>NZ_CP011803.1 GCF_001038625.1 Clostridium carboxidivorans P7 | reverse complement strand
ACCTGCTTTTATAGGAGTAGCGTATTCTTCTTTAAATGCTTTCATCAAATTATTTCTTGTTAAGAATTCATTTGCTGAAAATACTCCATTTAAATTTTCTCCTGGTATTCCCATGAATTTTGGTAGTCCTGCTCCTGACCCTATAAATACAGCATCAAAACCTTCTTCATTTACAAGTTCATCTATAGTTACAGTTCTTCCTATAATTACATTAGTTTCTATCTTAACGCCTAGCTTTTTAACATTTTCTACTTCATGTTTAACTACAGTTTCCTTTGGAAGTCTGAATTCTGGGATTCCATAAACTAAAACTCCACCTGCTTCATGCAACGCTTCAAATATAGTTACATCATGTCCCAATTTAGCTAAATCTCCTGCACAAGTAAGTCCTGCTGGACCACTTCCTATAACTGCAACTTTCTTACCAGTGCTAGGTTGTTTTTCTGACAAGTCTACATTATTTTCTCTTGAGAAGTCAGCTACAAATCTTTCAAGCTTACCTATAGATACAGCTTCTCCCTTTATTCCAAGTACACATTTTCCTTCACATTGGCTTTCTTGAGGACATACTCTTCCACATACAGCTGGAAGTGCACTAGACTGTGCTATAACTTTAGCTGCTTCTTCAAGTTCTCCTTTTTTAACATGTTCTATAAATTCAGGTATATTTATTGATACTGGACACTGTGATACACACATAGGCTTTTTACAGTTTAAACATCTTTGAGCTTCTTTTACAGCTTCTTCTTTATTATATCCTAAACAAACTTCTTCGAAATTTGTAGCTCTTACTTTTGGGTCTTGTTCTCTTACTGGTACTTTTTTCATTCTATCATTACTCATTAGTTGTTGCCTCCTTTACAGCTGCAAGTGTGTCCTTCTTCTTTTTCTTTTGCAATAAGTTTTCTACCTTCTTCACTCTTATAAAGAGTCTGTCTTCTCATAGCTTCATCAAAGTTAACTAAATGTCCATCAAATTCTGGTCCATCTACACAAGTAAACTTAACTTCATCTCCTACACTAACTCTACAAGCTCCACACATACCTGTACCATCTACCATTAACATATTTAAACTTACTATAGTTTTAATACCATATTCAGCTGTAAGTTTAGCTACAAATTTCATCATTATCATTGGTCCTATGGCAACAACTTCATCAAACTTATTTCCTGTATCTATAAGTTCTTTTAAAAGATTTGTTACAAGTCCTTTATAACCTGCTGATCCATCATCTGTACAAATATGTACATTGGCACCAATGGATTCCATTTCTTTTACATATAGTAGATGATCTTTTGTTTTTCCTCCAATAATTACATCTACATTTACACCTTTTTCTCTTAACCACTTAACCTGTGGATATACTGGTGCAGCTCCTACTCCACCAGCTACAAACATGATTCTCTTTTTCTTTAAAGTTTCTAAATCTTCATGTACAAATTCTGATGGCTGGCCTAGTGGACCTACGAAGTCAGCTAAATATTCTCCAGCTTGCAAGTTGTACAATTTGTTAGTTGAAGCTCCTATTGCTTGAATTACTATAGTCACTGTTCCTTTTGCTTCATCATAATCAGCAATTGTAAGTGGTACTCTTTCTCCTTTTTCGTCAATTCTAAGTATGATAAATTGTCCTGGTTTAGCTGATTTTGCAACCCTTGGCGCTTCTATTTCCATTAGAAAAATACTTGGTGCTAATTCTTTTCTTTCAACAATTTTATACATTTTTTACCCCCATATTTGAATTTTGCATTAGTAAAACAAAAAATATTACCCTTTAATAAATTTTATTAAAAAAATCTCAAAAATGCAATGAAATTATTTCATTTTTGAGATTTAATTTATTACCTACTTTTGATGTAATTAATTTTTGCTATTCTAGTAATTAAAAATTAACTTTCTCTCCAGTAAATGTGCATTTGAATACTTTTTTCATTTCTTCTTCAGTTATAGGTCTTGGATTTGATCCAGTACATGCATCTAACACTGCATTATGTGCTATGAAATCTAAGTTTTCATTAAAATCTTCTTCTGTTACTCCATATTCTTTTAAGTTTAGTGGTATATCCATTTTCTTATTCATTTCTTGTATCATAGAAGTTAATGCATCTACTAATTCATCATCAGTATTTCCTGCTAAACCTAAAGTTTTAGCTATAGTTGCATATCTATCTTTACATGTTTTCTTATTAAAATCTATTACATAAGGAAGGAATATAGCATTTGCACAACCATGAGGAATGTGGAATACTGCTCCTGTCTTATGTGCCATACTATGAGTAATTCCAAGTAGCGCATTTGAGAATGCCATTCCTGCTAAACATTGAGCTATATGCATTTCATCTCTTGCTTCTTTATCTCCTTCATAGGATTTTATTAAATTATCTTTTGTCATAACTATAGCTTGCATTGCAAGAGGATCTGAGAAATATGATCTTAATCCTGCTACATAAGCTTCTATTGCATGAGTTAAAGCATCCATACCTGTATGAGCTGTTAATTTTGCAGGCATTGTTTGAGCAAGAGCTGGATCTATAATAGCTACATCTGGTGTTAAATTAAAATCAGCTAAAGGATATTTTATCTTAGCTTTGTAATCAGTTATAACTGAAAAAGCAGTAACTTCTGTAGCTGTTCCACTTGTAGATGGTATAGCAACAAATTTAGCTTTTTGTCTTAAATCTGGTATTCCAAAAGGAACAACAGCTTGCTCAAAAGTAAATTCTGGGTATTCATAGAATATCCACATAGCTTTAGCAGCATCTATTGGTGATCCTCCACCTATGGATACTATCCAATCAGGCTCAAAATCTCTCATGATTTCTGCACCTTTCATAACGGTTTCAACTGATGGATCTGGTTCAACACCTTCTATTAATTTTATTTCCATTCCTGCTTCTTTTAGATATTCTTCAACTTTTTGAAGGAAACCAAATTTTTTCATTGATCCTCCTCCAACAACAATTATAGCTTTCTTACCTTTTAAAGTTTTTAAAGTTTCTAAAGTGTTTTCTCCGAAATAAATATCTCTTGGTAGTGTAAATCTTGACATCTTTATTCCTCCTAAACTATAGTTATAAAAATTTTAATGTTATTGAGTTTATTTTCTCGCTAATATTATTAGCAAAACTCATGCCAATTATCAAACCATTGTTTTATAATGTTTTAACAAAATAAAATCTCAAAACTGAGATTTTTATTATCTCATTTTTGAGATTTTGGTTATATTTTTCACAATTTGAGAGGAATAATTTTACATGTTATTTTATAGAATATTTTTTAACCTTTCTATATATAGTAGCTCTACTTATATTAAGCATATGTGCTGCTTTTATCAAGTCCCCATTTGACTGATTTATAGCATTTCTTATATTTTCCGCTTCCATTTCCTCCATAGACATAATTTCTTTTTGATTTTGTGTAATTGCGGTTTCTGTTTTAACAATGTAGTCATATAAAAACTCTTCAGTTATGTTATCTAATTCACATAAATAATAAGAACGTTCAACCACATTTCTAAGTTCTCTAACATTTCCTGGCCAATTGTACTTTTTTATACACTCTAAGTATTTCTCACTTAAAGTTTTAGCATTATTAGAACTTTTTAAATTTAATCTATAAACAAAATGCTTTGCTAAAGTTTCTATATCTTTTATTCTTTCCTTCAAAGCTATAGTTTTAATATTCATCACGTTTAATCTGTAATATAAATCTTCTCTAAAATTCTTATTTTTTATTTCCTGCTGCAAATTTCTATTAGTAGCTGCTATGACCCTTACATTTAATATTTTTTCATAGGTTCCACCTAACCTGGTAATTTTGTTATTGCCAAGCACTCTTAAAAGCTTAGATTGCATATCTAAAGGCAATTCTCCAATTTCATCCAAAAATATAGTTCCTCCATTAGCCAATTCAAACTTCCCTGGATGACCTTCCTTAGTTGCCCCTGTGAATGCACCCTTTTCATATCCAAAAAGTTCACTTTCCATAAGCTCCTTTGGCAAAGAGGCACAATTAACAGCTACAAAGGGTCCACTGCTTCTATCACTATAATTGTGCATTGATTGTGCAAAAAGTTCCTTTCCAGTTCCACTAGGGCCTTCTATTAGCACATTACAACTAGTTAAAGCAGCTCTTTTAGCAAATTCTATAGTTTTTTTCATATCTTCACTTTTAGTTATTATATCTTCAAATTTGTAAGATGCACTAAATCCAGCTATAGTGTTTGCTACCTTGTGCATATAACCTTCACTATTAAAGGTTATTACAGTACCTTTTACTTTTTCATTTATAATAACAGGAAATGCATTAATACTGCACTTTATTCTTCTATTTTTCACATAAAAATTACAGTCTAAATTATGATAATTTCTATCTACATTTAATGTATTTTTTATAAAATCTATATTTTTTAATAAGGAATTTATACTGATTTTAAGTATTTCCTCTGTAGAAACACCTAGTATTTTTGAAGCCATTTTATTGGTACTTTTTATTTTTAAATCTTCATCTAAAACTAACATACCTTCAGACATTGAATCAAAAATTACATTTAAAACTCTATTTGATTTTATTAATGTAAGCTGTTTTTCTATAGAATAAGCTCCAGATACTACAATAGCTGTAGTATGTGAGTGAGCTTTGGAATAATTTCCAGACATATTTATACTACCTATTATATCTCCATCCTCATTATGTATAGGAGCTGCAGAACATGTATAGAAATGATTTTTTTCATAGTAATGTTCTGCACCTATTAATTGCACAGGTTTATCAAGATAAAGTGCTGTTCCTATAGCATTTGTTCCTATAGATTCTTCTGCCCAGGAAGTTCCAATTACAAAATTTGAATTTTCAATTTTAATAAGTTCTTCATCACCTATTAAATCAATAATATATCCATCTCTATCTGTTAATATTATTACAAAACCAGAACCTTCAACTATATTATATAAATTCTCCATTATAGGCCGTGATACAGTTATAAGTTCTTTATTTTTTTCTAATTTTAAATTTAGTTCACTCTTTGAGGCTTTTTTTATATTTCCATTTATACAATCTATTCCATTATTTCTACATCTTATCCAAGACTCTCTTACTATAGGATTTAGTTTTTCATTACACTTTTCATTTTTAGTAAATTCACTCCAATAATCTTTTGCATATTCTACATCATTTTTCATCAAATCACCTCAAAATGATAATGTTTTTGTTTTGAACTCATTTTCTATAACCTTTTTTAACTTATATGACACTTACAATTATGATATCAATAAATTTTCTAAATATCAATGTAATAAAAATGCATGAAAAGCAAAATACTCTTCATGCATTAAAAAAATTTTTAATTCCTAATTATAAGTTTTTAAAACCTTATCCAAAATTTCTACAGCCTTATCTATATCCTCATTTTCTACATTAAGTGGTGGAAGCAATCTTATAACATCTTTACCTGCTGTAACAGCTAATAATTTATTTTCAAAACATCTTTTGCTAAATTCTTTTACATCCACATTTAATTTTATTCCAATTAAAAGCCCTATTCCCTTTATTTCCTGTATTATAGGATACTTCTCTTTAAGAATTCCTAATTTGGCTCTTATATAACTGCTTTTTTCATCTACTTTGCTTATTACTCCTCCATCTACTAGCTCTTTTAGAACAGCTAAGCTAACTGCTGCAGCTAGAGGATTTCCACCAAATGTACTACCATGATCTCCTCTTTCAAGCACAGATGCTTTTTTATTAACCATTGCAGCTCCTATAGGAAATCCACCACCAAGAGCTTTAGCCATACACACAACATCTGGAACAACTCCAAATTTTTCATATGCAAATAAAGTTCCAAGTCTTCCTATTCCACACTGCACTTCATCAAACACAAGTAATGCATTATTTTCTTCACACAGCTTTTTTACAGCTTTAAGATACTCAATTGAAACTACATTTATTCCACCTTCACCTTGAATTGGTTCCATTATAACGCCACAAACATTTTCATTCATTTTATCTTCTAAGTCTTTTATATCGTTAAATTTTACACTTTTTGTTCCACCAATTAAAGGTTTAAAATCCTTTTGATATTTTTCTTGTCCTGTTACAGATAGTGCCCCCATAGTTCTTCCATGAAAAGATTCTTTCATATATATAATTACATTTTTACTTTCTCCTCCATGAACTTTACCATATTTTCTAGCAACCTTTATCCCTACTTCCATAGCCTCAGTACCACTGTTACAAAAGAAAACTGAATCATGCTCACTTAAAGAGCATAATTTTTCTGCAAGTTCTATTCCTTTACTATTCCAGTAATAATTAGATATATGCATTACTTTTCTGCTCTGCTCTTCAATTGCTTTTATTATACTTGGATGACTATGTCCAAGACAATTTACAGCCACTCCTGAAACAAAATCTATATATTCCATTCCATTACTATCATACAACTTGCATCCAATTCCTTTTTCAAAACTCACACCAAATCTACCATAAGTATTCATTATATTACTTTCTGACATTGATTTATTCCTCCCTTTAATGTAATTTTAGTTCCTTTTCCTGATATTATATCCAAAATCAATCCATGATTTTTTCTACCATCTACAAGATGAATGCTTTTTGTACCTTTTTCAATTGCTTCTATGCAGCATTCCATCTTAGGAATCATACCTCCATTTATAGAGCCTTCATCTATATACTTCTTTATTTCTTCAGTTGATATGTCACTTAAAAGAGAATCTTTATCATTTATATCTGTATAGACACCTTCTACATCTGTAAGTATTATAAATTTTTCTGCTTTTAGCGCTGAACTTACAGCTGAAGCTGCATAATCTGCATTTATATTATATTTATTTCCATGAGAATCACATCCAATAGGCGCTATGACAGGAACTCTTCCTTTTTCAATTATATTATTTAAAAAACTTTTATTTATATTTACAACTTCCCCTACAAAGCCTATATCTATTTTTTTACCATTGTCATATAAATACTTCTTTTTTGCCTTTATTAAATTGCTATCTCTTCCACTTAACCCTATAGCACTAATTCCATATTTGCTTAAACTAGCTGATATATCTTTATTTATGTGTCCTGATAACACCATTTCAACTACATCCATAACTTTTTTGTCAGTAACTCTAAGACCATTTATAAACTTAGTCTCCATACCAGTAACATTAATCCATTTTGATATTTCAGGTCCTCCACCGTGCACAATAACTATATTTATACCTAAACGTTTCATATAAACTATATCTTCTATAAATGCTTTTACCGCACTTTTATTCTTCATAATACTGCCGCCATATTTTATTACAAAAGTTTTACCTACAAACTTTTTCATGTATGGTAAAGGATCTATATCCAATGAAACAATTTCTTCTACATTTATCATGAACTCCACCAACCTTTGAATTTTATACGAATAATTATACTATGATTTTTATTAATATTCAACATTTTATTTTATTTTTATTGAATAATTATTTTGTTTTGTGTATAATTATTTTATTCTAATTTTATTATATTAAGGAGTGATTGAAATGATAAAAGTTGGTATAGTAGGAGCTACAGGCTATGCAGGTCAACAGCTTGTATGGTTATTACAAAAACATCCTTCTACCGAAATAGTTTTTTTATGTTCTCATAGTTATGAGAATACATTATATAATGATGTTTATAAAAATTTAAATGGTTTCATAGACAACGCATGCATAAATATTCAAGAGGCTGAATATAAATTAGATTGTATAAATATACTTTTTTTGGCACTTCCTCATGGCAAATCCTTTGATATAACTAAAAAAGCTTTATCAAAAGGAGTGAAGGTAATTGATTTAGGAGCAGATTTCAGAATTAATTCAAAGAATATTTATGAAGAGTGGTATAAAGTTGAACATACATGTCCTGAGCTTTTAAAAGAATCTGTTTATGGACTTACAGAATTAAATAGAAATGACATTAAAGAAGCTTCTCTAATTGCAAATCCAGGATGCTATCCAACAGCAAGCATATTAGCCTTAGCACCTCTTTTAAAATCAAATATAATAGATGAACAATCTATTATCATAGATGCTAAATCAGGAACCTCTGGTGCTGGCAGAAGTGCTTCTATAGGAAACCTTTTTACAGAGTGTAATGAGTCCATTAAAGCTTATTCAGTAGCTGAACATAGACATACACCTGAAATAGAACAGGAACTTGGAAATATATGTGGGAATAAAATAACTTTAACATTTACCCCTCATTTAGTACCTATGAATAGAGGAATTCTGTCAGTATGCTACAGTAAATTATCTTGTGAAAAATCTCAAGAAGAACTATATGAAATATATAGAAATTTTTATAAGGATGAGTTCTTTGTTAAAATTACAGATACTATGCCAGAAACTAGATGGGTTAAAGGATCTAACTTATGTCATATAGGTATAAGATTAGATAAACGAACTGGAAGGGTTATTATAGCCTCCTGCATAGATAACCTCATGAAAGGTGCTGCAGGTCAGGCAGTTCAAAATATGAATTTAATGTTCAATTTAGATGAAAAAACAGGGATTGATTTTCCTGCAATGATGCCATAAAAATATTGCGAAGCAATATTTTTTGAGAGGACAGAGGACAATTGACAGAGGACAGTGAAGGATGATTTTTCTCCGCTTTGCTACGAAAAATCTTTAATTAAATTTTTAAGGGCTCGTTTCACTAAAGTGAAACATTGCTGACTTATATAAATTCAAAGCTTGTTTTGCATTAGCAAAACAAGCTTTAAAATAAATTAGTTTTCTGACGTAAGGAAGAAAACTCACCTTCATTGTCCTCTGTCCTCTGTCAAATGTCCTCTGACTTTGTCCTCTGTCCTCTAAAAAAGTTGCTTCGCAATTTGCTTATTTTATAAAGTTTTATTCATAAATTATCTTTTTATTCTCATCACAAACAATTCTAACTTTTTTTCCATCTATATTAGTATTTAATATTACTTTGTGTTTCCACAAATCCACGATATACTTAATTGTTTCTATTGCATACTTAAGTTGAAGTTCTCTTCCATCAAAGACATGTTCTAATGTTAATGTTTTATCTAACTTTGACATATTTGTAACTCTTATATAAGGAATTGAACCCATTCCACAAGAATTGCTTAAAGCATTTCTTATTTTTCTCCATCCATTTTCATCTGATATCTCATCAATAATATATTTTTTATCCTTATTGACATACTGAAATAGATTTAACCTTATACAAAGTTCTTTAGTTAAGTATCTTCTTATAAAGGATTCATCTCTTTCAACAAATCTCACTTCAAATATTTTCTCAATCCCATACTTTTCTACTAAATCATTGTAAATTTGAAATCCTAAAAAATAAGGATTTATGCTTCCTTGAAGAGGAACTACCACATCATTATGCCTTTTTACAAACTCCATATATAGGTTTTGGGGAAGATCAAGCTTCTTCAAAATATTATAGTGCCAAAAACTAGCCCATCCTTCATTCATAATTTTTGTTTCTATTTGAGGTATAAAATATTTAGTTTCATCTCTCACTATTTCTATAATGTTTCTCTGCCATTCCACAAGGTCTCCATATTTTGATATAAAGCCTAATATATCCTCTGTAGGTTCCTGAGGTATTTTTTCTATATCAGGAGCCTCTGGCTTCTCTCTAGGTACTATAATACTATTATTGTTTTCCATATTCTTATAATCTTCTATTTTTCTTTTTCTTATTTCTTCATCATCTAAATATCTTACTCCTGAGGCTCTATTAGTTTGAAATTTTAAAGCATGAGCTGCATTTAGCATCTCTTCAACCTCTACATATCCTATACTTGGATCATTTATATAAGCTCTAATTATATCTGCATGATTTTTAAACATCTCTACTGTATATTCCGCACTAGTAGATTCTTTAAATAATCTGTTATTCTTAAAAAAGTCGTTATGTCCATATACATGGGCTATTGTCAGTATCTGAAGTAATAGCGTATTATCCTTCATTAAATAAGCAATACATGGATTAGAGTTTATTACCATTTCATATGGAAGCCCTGTAAGATTATAATTATATAAAGTTCTTAATCTTTCATAAGCTTTTCCAAAACTCCAATGAGGATACATAGATGGCATCCCTACATATACCTCATATGCAAGCATATCATTATAGTTTATGATTTCAAACTCTTGAGGATAATAATCAAGTCCTAACTCTTTAACCTTTTCTTCTATAATCTCATCCCACTTTTCCAATTCTGTAACAGTGTACTCCAAAATTTCACCTCCTTATTCATAATCATTTTTTATATCTGCACTAAGCATTTCCTTAAGTGCATCCCACATATCTTCTTTCTTTTTCATAGCTACAGATACAAAATTATCTCTATTAATTTCTGCAGTATATCTCTTTTTAATAGCACTAGTATACCCATAGGCCATAATTTCTGCATATCCAAATAAATTGCATACATCACATAATTCATTTACAGCCTTTACAGCTCTATCATTATCTTCACTCCAGTTATCTCCATCACTTACGTGGAATGAATATATATTCCAAAGTTCAGGATTATATTTTTCCAATATAATTTCTAATGCTTTATTATAACCACTAGATATATACGTGCCTCCAGATTCTACCTTATGGAAAAACTCTTCTTCAGTAACTACTTTAGCAGATGTAGAATGTGCTATAAAAACTACTTCTACACTTGAATATTTCATTTTAACAAACTGATATAGCATAAAGAAAAAGGATCTTGCTAGATACTTTTTGTTTTGATCCATAGAAGCAGATGTATCCATAATGCACATAACTACTGCATTATATTCTTTTTTCTTAGTAGGTTTTACTTTATAATATCTCAAATCATCCTCTTTGAATGGGAACCTTCCTATCATCTCACCATTTTCTAGGGTGAATTCAGCTGCTTCCTTTATGTCATTACTTTTACTTCTTTCTTCTAAAGCTCTTTTCATACCTTGTTTTCTTTTAAGCTTTTCAATAACAGTTCTTTTCTTTGCAAGCCTTGGAGGAATACCACTTTTTTGATAACCACATTTTTTTCTTGAACCTTCTGACAGAATTTCAGAAAATCTTTTTTTATTTAAATTAGGTAAGTTTAAATCCTGAAAAACATACTCCATTATTTCTTCAATAGTTATTTCAGTTTCATATATATCTTCACCTTCACTGTTACCAGCACCCTTATTTCCAGAACCTTTTGCATCTCCTTCTTTACCTATGACGTCTCCTCTTCTTTCAGTACCATCTCCACTGCCAACACCAGGTGCATTTTTTCCATATATAAATTGATACTCTTTAAGTCCTTTAATAGGTATTTTTATCTTTTTATTCTTTGTTTGACCAATAATACTTTCTTCCGATAATATGTCTACCAAATTTTTTTTAATAGAATCTTCTACTAATTCCCTGTGCCTTCTTTTATCTTCAGCAACCCTATCATGTCCTATAGGATTAAACTCTCTAAATATGCCCATATCATCATCAATCCTTCCATAGATTATTAGCGGCATATTTAAGTATTACATTACAGCAGTGATCACAATATCCATTCTTCTTCATTTCTTCTACCATTGAATTATATTTTTTGTCTTGTTCCTTATCTCTAACCTTTGACTTAGTGATAATACGTGACATCTCTCTTACGGAAGAAGTTATCTTCTTTTCTATAGCTTCCTTTAAAGGTTCATATGAAGTATAATCTATCTTTTCTCCTTTTCTTACCATATAGAACATATATGAAGTTACATCAGACCTAAATCCTTTAGCTGAACCTTCTGATATTCCTATTTGTTCTTCAATGGATCTCATAAATCTTTCATCAGCTTCTAATTGTTCTCCTGTGGATTTATCCTTTATCTTAGTTTTATTTACATAAGCTTCTGCATGATCCAAATAATTATTAAACAAACTTTCTGCCTGTTCCCTAAAACTTTGAATAAATGCCTTAGTTATTTCCTTTTCAAGGATCTTATTATATTCTTTTCTCATAGTATCTTGAACAAATGCTAAATATTTTCTCTTTACATCATCAGCTGTATCTAAATCCTTTACTGACTTTATTATATTTTCCATAACACTTAGAGGATTTATACAATCATATTCAGAATCAGAAAGTGCATTATCTATAGCTTTAATTATAAATCGTGTGGATATTCCATTCATACCTTCTCCAAGCCCTGCTTCTTCTCTAAGCTCAGTAATATCTATTTTCTTAGTAGTACCTTTTTCAACTATTTCTTCACCATTATATATTTTTAATTTTGTAAGGGTATCTACTTTATTAGATGGCATAATCCTTGTAAGTATTGCAAACATAGCTGCCATTTCAATAGTATGAGGTGCTATATGTGCTTTAAAATTACTTTTCTTTAATATCTTTTCATATATTTTAGTTTCTTCATTTAACTCCAAACAATATGGAACTTCAACCTTTACAATTCTATCTAATATAGCTTCATTAGTATGATCTGATTTAAATTTATTCCATTCTGCTTCATTAGAATGTGCAATAATTACTCCATCAAAATATATCATAGATCCTTTTCCTGGAGATGGTATTGATTTTTCTTGAGTCGCTGTTATTATAGTATGCAAATACTCTACATCATTTTTAAATACCTCTATAAATTCAACCATTCCTCTATTACCTACATCAAAAGCTCCATTTAATGAAAATATACGAGGATCATCTTCTGGATATAGATCCATTTTAGATATATCTACAGATCCTATTAATACGGATGTATCTTGATTATTAGGGTCTACAGGAGGTACTACCCCTACTCCTTTTCTAGATCTTATAGAAAATCCTGTTTTAATTACCGGAAACTTTTCATATTCACCTTTAAATTCTTCTTTTAATCTATATCTGCATACTGGACATAAATCTCCTTCTATTTTGACACCTAGCATCTCTTCAAAATCTTTCCTTAAATGCTTAGGGATAAGATGAAGAGGTTCTTCTCTCATAGGACATCCTTTCAATGCATATATAGGTTCACTTGCTTCTATAGCTTTTTTAAATGCATCTACTATAGAAGACTTTCCTGATCCTACTGGACCAACTAAATAAAGTACTTGCCTTGATTCTTCACCTTCCATAGCTGCTGAATAAAAATAACTAGCTATTTTCATCAAAGTTTTATCTATACCGAAAAACTCATTTTTAAAAAAGCCATAACTTTTAATAGTTTCATTACCATATATTTTTCTTATTCTTAAGTTTTCCTCTGGTTTCAAAACTTCTACACCAAGTTTGTTTATGATCTTGTATATTCTTTTATGAGCAAGTTTAGCTGCATCTGGGTTTTTCTTTAAAATTTCAAGATAATCAAGAAAAGTCCCTTGAAAATCCTCCTTTATCCTTTTTTCTCTATCATTCTCTATTAATTCTTTAAAATTCATTCTATAACCTCCATAAAAAGTAATAACAAATACAAATTATATATTTCTTAGGAAATATCTTTGTAGTATTTATATTAGTTTCTTGTAGATTTTAGAACAAAGCCTTTTTACTTTTACCTTTCGCCTATAAATTAAAACCACCTAATTATAAAAAAAGAACTAGTATCATTTAAAATACTAGTTCAAGCGTATTATATTAAACATTATATGAGTAAAAAAAGTTTACTCATATATTATTGACTTATATTAAAATAAATATACATTTCTACACTTCCACTACTCTTCCTACTCCTTCTTCCAATGCTTTTTTATATATTTTATATGCTGTGACTACATCTTGAACTGCTATTCCTACTGTCTTAAATAAAGTTATTTCTTCATCATTTTCTCTACCTTTCATTTTTCCGAATATAGCTTCTCCTAACTCCCCATCTATTTTACTTGCATCTATTATCCCTTTTTCCATAGGTTTTATAAAATCTCCTGCTTCAGCTAAAACAGATTCTTTTGAATCTACAAAAACCTTATCTGCTTCTTTTACTATGTATTCATCTAATTCTTGCATATCTCTTGTATAGGAACCTACGCCATTTATATGTGCACCTTTTTTAACTAAATTACCTGGGAATACCGGCTTTTTTGCTGTAGTAACTACAGTAATTATATCTGCATCCTTAACTGCTTCTTCTGGACTTTCAGCACTTACTATAAGAGCTCCATAATTTTTTAATTCAAGATTGGCTTTTTCTACAAACTCTGCAAGCTTACGTGCATTTCTAGAATAAACTTTAACCTTTTCAATTTTTCTAACTGCAAGTATAGCTTCTAATTGACAAATAGCCTGGCCTCCAGCTCCAAATAATGCAGCTACCTTAGCATTTTCTATAGCTAATACATCTGATGCTGCTCCTGATGCTGCCCCTGTTCTAAGCTGAGTTAAATATGTTCCATCCATTATGCAGCATACTTCACCTGTAGTACCATCTAAGAGCAGCATTTGTGCAGGAACAGAAGGTTTACCCTTTTCAATATTTTTAGGAAAAACAGAAACTATTTTTATTCCAATACTATCTAAATCTTCTACATATCCTGGCATAAATAAACTCTGACCTTCATGCTTTTTCACATCAATATTTACCCTGAGAGGAACCACACTCTTTCCCTGAGAATAAATTGAGAAGGCTTCCTTAACAGCGGCTACAGCCTCCTTCATAGTAAACACTTTTTTTATGTCATCTTTAGATAAAATAAGCATAATCTTTACCTCCACAATAAAACTTTATTTACATTATAGCAAATAAAAATAAAGTTTCATAATTCAAAAAAAATAAACACCCAGAATCGTAATTCCAGGTGTTTATTTTCACAAAAACATATTATTAAATATTAATTCTTAGCTATTCATTGTGGACTATTTAAAGTATTGTACTCCTGCTTCAAATAGTTTTTGATCCTTGCTGCCTGGTATATTTTTAAATACATTATCACCTTTTCTTTCAGAGTGACCCATTTTACCAAATACTCTTCCATCAGGACTTGTTATACCTTCTATGGCATATACTGAACCATTTTGATTAAATCTTATATCATAAGTAGCATTTCCTTCATAATCTACATATTGAGTTGCTACTTGACCATTTTCTATAAGTCTCTTTAAGGTTATTTCATCAGCAACAAATCTTCCTTCACCATGTGAAACTGCAATTGAATGTACATCTCCTACATTAACATTACTAAACCATGGTGATAAATTTGATGTTATTTTAGTATTTACTATATGAGATACATGGCGTCCTATTTTGTTATAAGTAAGTGTTGGACAACTTTCATCTATATCTCTTATTTCACCAAAAGGTACTAAACCTAATTTTATCAAAGCCTGGAATCCATTGCATATACCTAGCATCAATCCATCTCTATTATTTAAAAGTTCCATAACAGCTTCTTTTATTTTAGGATTTCTAAATACTGTTGCTATAAATTTACCGGAACCATCTGGTTCATCACCTGCACTAAATCCTCCTGGAAGCATCACTATTTGAGAATCTTTTATTGCTTTTTCCATATAATCTATAGATTTTTCTATATCTTTTGCACTTAAATTTTTAAGCACCATAACTTCTACATCAGCACCAGCTTTTTTAAATGCTCTAGCTGAATCATATTCACAGTTTGTTCCTGGAAATACTGGTATAAACACCTTTGGTTTTGCCACCTTTATTGCTGGTGTTTTTATATCTTTAGTTTTGAATTCTATATTCTTTATATCAGCATTTATTTCTTTTGTCTTTGTTGGGAATATATTTTCTAAAGAACCTTCCCAAGCTTTATAAAGCTCTTCTATATCTAGTTTTAAATCAGCTGCATATATTGAAGGTTCTTCTATTGTTTCTCCAATTACTTTATATTCAATTCCTGCTAATTCTTTATTTAAATCTAAGTCTTTAGAAACTTCTATTACTATAGAACCATACATTGGTGCAAATAATTCTTTTTCTGTAACATTACTTAATTTAACACCTATCCTATTTCCAAAACTCATCTTACTTACAACTTCACATATACCACCATTTCTAACTGTCATAGCTGAAAGTACTTCTTGTTTTTCTGTCATAGAAGTTACAGCTTTTAAATTTTTCTTTAATACGTCAAAGTTTGGAAGATCATATTCATCTCTAGTCATAGGAATTATAACTATATTGCTTCCTACTTTTTTAAATTCTGATGAAATTACTTTATCAGTATTTACTACATTAACTGCAAATGATACAAGTGTTGGTGGTACATCCATATCCTTAAAGCTTCCTGACATACTGTCCTTTCCACCTATAGCTGCAATGCCTAATTGTCTTTGTGCATATAAAGCACCCATTAATGCTGCAAATGGCTTACCCCATCTTGAAGCATCTTTTCCTAGTCTTTCAAAATATTCCTGGAAAGTAAGTCTTATCTTAGATGCATCTCCACCACAAGCAACTATCTTTGCTGCAGATTCTACTACTGCATATACTGCACCGTGGAATGGACTCCATGTAGAAATTTCAGGATTATATCCAAAGGTCATAATTGTTCCTGTTTTAGTTTCTTTATTTAATACTGGAAGTTTTGCTGCCATACCTTCTGCTGGAGTATCTTGATATTTTCCTCCAAAAGGCATAAGCACTGTACCAGCACCAATAGTACTATCAAATCTTTCTATTAAACCTTTTTGACTACATACATTTAAGTCTTTTAATGTATCAATCCACTGCTCTCTTAAATTAGTTACATCTCTATCTACATTAAAGTAATTCTTATCTTCTTTAGGAGCTTTCACAGAAACTTCTATCTTCTGTCTTACACCATTAGTATCTAAAAATTCTCTACTCATATCTACTATAGGTGTTCCCTTCCAATACATCTTCAATCTTTTATCTGAAGTTACATCTGCCACTTTTACAGCTTCTAAGTTCTCATCTTCTGCATACTTTATAAATTTATCTGCATCTTCCTTGGAAACTACCACAGCCATACGTTCTTGAGATTCTGATATAGAAAGTTCTGTTCCATCAAGTCCTTCATATTTTTTAGGAACTAAATCTAAATTTATATTTAATCCATCTGTAAGCTCTCCTATAGCAACAGATACTCCACCTGCACCAAAATCATTACATCTTTTTATCATAGTGCTTACTTCTTCTTTTCTAAACAATCTTTGAATTTTTCTTTCAGTTGGAGCATTACCTTTTTGGACTTCTGAACCACAAGTTAAAATAGAGCTTTCTGTATGCTTTTTAGAAGAACCTGTAGCACCACCACAGCCATCTCTTCCTGTTCTTCCTCCAACTAGGATAACTACGTCGGAAGGCACTGGAGCTTCTCTTCTAACATTTTTTATTGGAGCTGCACCAATAACTGCTCCTATTTCCATTCTCTTGGCTACATAGCCTTCATTATATATTTCAGCTACCTGACCTGTAGCAAGTCCTATTTGATTTCCATAAGAACTATATCCATGAGCTGCTGATCTTGTTATTTTCTTTTGAGGAAGCTTTCCAGCTAAAGTATCTTTTATTGCAGTTCTTGGATCTGCACTTCCAGTAACTCTCATAGCCTGATATACATATGATCTACCTGATAGTGGATCTCTTATAGCACCACCAAGACAAGTTGCTGCTCCTCCAAAAGGTTCAATTTCTGTAGGATGGTTATGAGTTTCATTTTTAAACATAACAAGCCATTTTTCTTTTTTTCCATCTATATCAGCATCTACTACTATACTACAAGCATTAATTTCTTCTGATTGATCTAAATCATCTAAAAGTCCATTTTCTCTAAGCTCTTTCATACCTATAACAGCTATGTCCATAAGACAAACTGGTTTATCTTTATCCCCATATAAATCTTTTCTAACAGATAAATAGTCTTTGTATACATCCTTTATAGGCTTAGTTAAATGAGCTTCTTCTATGTCCACTTTAGTAAGCTCTGTCATAAAAGTAGTATGTCTGCAGTGATCTGACCAATATGTGTCTATAACCTTTATTTCAGTAATTGTTGGATTTCTCTTTTCTGTATCTTTAAAATATTTTTGACAGAATTTTAAATCTTCAACGCTCATTGCAAGACCTTTTTCTTCTACAAAAGTCTTAACTTTTTCATCATTCATTTCTATAAAACCATCTAGTACCTCAACAGAATCTGGAACTGCAACTTCCATTTCTAAAGTTTCTGGTTTTTCTAAAGAAGCCTCTCTTGAATCCACGTTATTTATGCAGTAATTTTTTATTTTTCCAAATTCTTCATCAGATATATTACCACTTACTATATATACCTTTGCAGATAAAATAGTTGGTTTTTCACTTTGAGTAAGTATTTGAACACATTGAGACGCTGAATCAGCTCTTTGATCATATTGTCCTGGTAAATATTCAACAGCAAAAACCTTGTCTCTTCCATCAACTTCTATTTTATCTTCATAAACTATATCAACAGTTCTCTCCGAAAAAATAGTATGCTTTGACTTTTCAAATTCTTCTTCAGATATTCCTTCTATATCATAACGATTAATTAATCTAATTCCTTCTAACCCATTAATATTTAAACTTTCTTTTAGATCTTGTAATGTATTTTGTGCTTCTACATCAAATCCTGGTTTTTTTTCTACAAATATTCTTTTAACACAATTTGTCATTTTTATCCCCCTTATCTTATATAAGTAAGTTTTACGAACATTTTATATTAATTTAAAATTATCATTCGCTTAAATTATATCATAAATATATGATAATACAAATAATAAATAAAAATTTATCTAAAAAATTTCTATATTCCCGAATTATAAATCATTTTTTAAATTATTTTGTTCGTATTTTCCTTGTTAAAATTCTTATTAACAGTTACATTACACAATTAATTTCCATTCTTGGGGAATACCTCATTATTCTTAATAGCTTTATATAGAATACTCATATAAAAAAGCCTAACGCTATTATGACATAAACAGCAACAAGCTGAATTCCCTCTAGCCAATTAGATTCTCCATCACTAGCTACTCTATTTGCTATAAGTACTGATACTACAAGCGCTACCAACTCAAATTCATTGAATATTATACTCATAGGCTTAAATAAAAGACTTAAAAATACAAGCACAGGAGCTACAAACAATATTATTTGCAAACTAGAGCCTATAGCTATTTCTACAGCCACATCCATCTTATTTTTCATTGCCATAACTATAGCAGTACTATGTTCCGCCGCATTTCCTATTATAGGAATTATAATTATACCTACAAAGAATTCACTTAGTTTTAAAGTTTCTGTCATTGGTTCCACAGATCCAACTAAGAACTCACTTTCTAGAGCAATAGCTAAAGTACATAAAACTAAAACTAGTATAGATTTTTTTAAACTCCACTTTGCTTTTTCACTTTCTCCATGTTCTGAGCCATATAAATCTTTATGTGTATAAAATGAAAAATATAATCCTAGTAGATATATTATGAACATGGCTAAAGCAACTGAAATACTTAACCATTCATATTTTGAAGTAATTAATTCTTTATTCACTGTATGAGTAAATATGGCTGGTATACAAAGTCCTATAACTGCAAATAACAACATGCTAGAAGAAACTTCTACTATCTTTTTATTAAACTTCTGTACTTTATACTTTAATCCTCCAAAAAGCATACTTGCTCCAAGTACTAATAGTATATTTCCTATAACAGAACCTGCTATAGAAGCTTTAACTACATCAAAAAGTCCTGCTTTTAAAGCAAAAAAAGATATAATAAGCTCTGTAGCATTTCCAAAAGTGGCATTTAAAAATCCTCCTATCCTAGGGCCTGAATATATAGATATTTCCTCTGTAGCTTCTCCCATAATTCCTGCTAGCGGTATTATAGAAAGAGATGAAAATATAAAAATCCATATAGGATTTAGTTTCATAAATTCAGCTGCTATACTAATAGGGATAAAAATTAAAAAAAACTTTAAAAAATTCATTACCATACTCCTTTAGCTATGTAATATAAGCATTCATAAGTTATATTTTACTATCCTATTAATTTTTATGTATCACTATACTTTTCTAAAATTAACTTAAATAAATAGATTTCTTATTTTCATCTTTAGCATTGTAAACCTTTCTGTATTATAGTAAAATTTGATAGTAATGATTATAACAAATGAATTTACTTATATATATATTATTATTTAGGAGGTTTATATGCAAGAAGAACATACAAAAATAAATGAACTTGCTTGGAATCAAATGGCTTATGATGCTTGGGTTTATCGCTTTGGAACTCCTTCAGAGGCTTCAAAAAAGATATTAGCAGACCCTGTTTCACGATTAGGTTTATTAAGTGAGTATTTTATAGATATTAAAGATAAAAAAATAGCAAATTTGTTAGGTTCACATGGAACTAAAGCAGTCTCTCTATCCTTAATGGGTGCAAATATGACAGTTGTAGATTTTTCTTATGAAAATTCCAGATATGCTTTAGATTTAGCTAGAGCTTGCAACACACATATCAGGTACATAGTTTCAGATGTACTCAATATCCCTGAGGAGGAGTTCACAGCAGATTATGATATAGTTTTTTGCGAACTTGGGATACTCCATTACTTTACTGATTTGAATCCATTCTTTAATGTTGCTTCAAGACTTTTAAAAAAGGGTGGGACTTTTATGATTGAAGATTTTCATCCTATATCTACGAAGCTAATTACAAGCAAAGGAAAGAGACATAAAGTTACTGGAGACTACTTTAGTACAGCTATAGAAGAAACCGATGTAGCTTACATGAAGTTCGTACCTGGAATGGAAAATCTCACAGCTAATGAAAAAAGTGGTTTTCAGAAAGCTCATTTAAGAAAATGGACTATAGGTGAAATTGTAACTTCTATTGCTAATAATAATCTGTGTATAAAAACATTAAAAGAAACAGAAGGTCCTAAGCCAGAAGATAAGGGTATTCCTAAGTTATTTACCATAGTTGCTGAAAAAATGTAAAAGGAGATAAAATATGAAAAAGGGAGATAAAATAGCTGCTGTACTTATAATAGCTTTAATTGTAGTAAGTGCAATTTCAGTTTTTTTATATAAACAGCATATAAAAAGTTCTCATCATATAGCTAGTATAAAACAAGATGGAAAAGTAATTAAAACTATAGATTTAGATACTATAAAAGAAAAGCAAGAAATAAAAGTACCTTATAATGGCAATCACTTTAACATTATAGAAATACTTCCTGGCAAAATAAGAATCAAAGATGCGGATTGTCCTGATAAAATTTGCGTTAAAACCGGTTGGATATCAGAACCAGGTCAAAGCTCTGTATGTCTTCCTCATAGATTAATGATAACTATAGAAGGCAAAAATGCTAAAGTTGACCAAATATCAAGCTAATGAAGGTGTAACAATGAAAAAAACAAGAAAAATGGTATTCTTAAGTTTTTTAGTAAGTATTGCCCTGGTAATATATATAGTAGAAGCACAAATACCAGTACTTTTTCCTGGGATAAAATTAGGTCTTGCTAACATCATATCACTTGCTGCTCTAATACTGATGGGTTGGAAAGAAGCTCTACTTATAATGTTTTTAAGAACCCTTTTAGGATCAATGTTTGGTGGTTCTATATCCGCCTTTATGTTCAGCATAGCTGGCGGACTATTAAGTAACATTGTAATGATACTGCTTTATAAATATCTTAAGGATTCAATAAGTTTATGGACAATAAGTATATGTGGTGCTATATTTCATAATATCGGCCAACTATTCGTAGCTTCTCTAGTTGTAAAGGATTTTAGAATATATGTTTATCTTCCAGTACTTTTGGTGTCCGCAGTAGTAACAGGATACTTTATAGGCCTCTGCACTAAATTTCTAACGAAGCATATAAATAAAATTCCTATGTTTAAAAGCATTTAAAAAATACTGCTTCGCAATATTTTTAGAGGACAATTGACAGAGGACATAGGACAATGAAGGTGAGTTTTCCTCCTTACGTCAGAAAACTAATTTATTTTAAAGCTTCTTTTGCTAACGCAAAAGAAGCTTTAAATTTATATAAATCAGCAATGTTTTGCTTTAGCAAAACGAGTCATCAAAAATTTGATTAAAGATTTTTCGCAGCAAAGCGGAGAAAAATCATCCTTCACTGTCCTCTGTCAATTGTCCTCTGTCCTCTAAAAAATGCTTCGCATTTTGCTTATTAAGTCAAACTTTTTTACTATATAATACTACTTATGTTCATTATTATTATTTCTTCAAAAATCCAGGTCCAGTCTTTGCTTCTTTCATGGTACTCTGGATATAATCAATGCTTTCATTCAATTTTTTTGTCTCCCAATCATCAAGTTCTGGAGCAATTCTTCTAATGATTCCATCTTTACCAATTAGACATGGCATACTGAACGCTACATCACCATTATGACCATATTCACCTCGAAGAGTTGTGCATGCGGGGTAGATACTTCTCTCATCTAAAGCAACACATTTTGCCATTGTTACAGCTGCCTGTGCAACACCAGCATTAGTCCATCCTTTTGCATTTAAAACATCATATGCAGTCTTAACTACTTCCTGACCAATTTCCTCTGCATTAAGCTGTTCTATATCAGTATAATAAGAAGCAAGTTCTTTATACACTATACCAGCAACATTCAGTTTACTTAAAACAGGAAATGCAGTCATACCATGTTCACCCATCATATAACCAGTTACAGACTTTGGATCAATGTGATAAAGGTTTGCAACTGTCTTTCTAAGTCTGGCTGAATCTAGCATTGTTCCTGTTCCAAAGATTTTTCCACTTGGATATCCAAATTCATTTTCAGCAATATATACCATGGTATCAAGTGGATTAGTAATAAAAATGATAACAGCACTCTTAGTGTATTTGGTAATTTCAGTCATAACCTCACGGATAACACCAGCATTATGTGTAGTTAAAAGAGTTCGATCTGGCATAGCTTCTGGATGGTCTGGGTCTTTTAATATACTGGGTCCTGCTGCACAGATAATAATATCAGCATCTTCGCACTGTTCATAGCCACCACTTGTAACTTCAATATTATTCATGTAAGTCAATGCTGTAGCATGACTCTGATCCAGTGCTTCTCCATAAGCTATTCCCTTGTCCAAGTCAATTACTCCAATTTTGCCAAAAAAGCCAAGTTTCATGGCATCAGCAAGTACATAAGATCCAACATGTCCAACTCCAACAACTACTAGTTTTAATGGTTTCATATTTCCATCATTCCTTTCAAATATAACTATTTAAGATAAAGTAGTCATTCTTTTATTTTTGACTATGCAATATTCTAAATATTTCATTTATTCTAAGTATAACACTAATATAAAGTTTTTTACAAATATACATGCTTAAACAATTCAATCAAAGCATATAAGCATTTCTTTTAAAATATTTATTATCTTACATATCTAATGAATTAAAAATAGCTTAATCTATTATAGTTTTATAATATAAGCACTAATGTCTCTCAAAAAAAGTTAAAATTTAAACTGCCACTACATTTTGTGTCTCATGTTAGTTAAATTAGTATTTCCGTACCTGTTTTAATATACTGAATTTTATCACCTAAAGCAGCCTTTAATTTTCTATATGCTTTTTCTCCTGTACAATGTCCTGTATATACCTTTTCTACATTTGAAGTAATAATTTCATTTATAAGTACATCAATTTGAGCTTTAGATGCAGTTAATGATTTTACGATAGGAATCTTTACTAAGTGAAATCCGCCTATAACTGCTTTAATATTTGAATCTTTAAATTTACTTTTGGCAGTTCTTATCATATTAGCAGTACCATTATGAGAACAGCCTGTAAATATACTTATATTATCCTTTTCTTTAATTACCATAATTAATTCATGTTGAAATTTATCTCTAACTAACTTAGATTTCTTCTTAATAAACATGTATTTATTTCCTTCAGGAATTTCGTAATATCTATTTATATCTGTAATAATATAGATATCTTTCATTATCTCTGTAAAGTCTTCTATATACTCAATTCTACTAGAATACTCCCTAAAAAACTCACTACTAATACTAACATTTTTATTAAATAACATACAATGAAAATAGTATGCTTTTGAAGCCTCTGTTTTCATATATACTTTTGCTTTACTATTTATTTTTAAAAAGGATATTAACCCTCCACCATGATCTCCGTGTCCATGTGAGATCACTACAGCATCTACTTCTCTTAAATTAATGCCTAACTTTTCTGCATTATAAATAAAACTACCTGTCCTTCCTGTGTCAAAAAGTATGTGCTTATTATCTTTTTCTATATAAAGGCACAGTCCCTTTTCATTAATTAAACTATTTGAATCATCTTTAATATTTTCTATAAGCGTAATTATTCTCATAAAATTCCCTCTTTAAAAATAACTTTTTTATTATTAATTAACATTTTAATCGTCTTATATTATAGCATTAAAAGGGTGGAAACTCATCAAAGAATTTCCACCCTTAAAATCACTATAATTAATTTTAGTTTTCTGGCTTGTCTTTATTCTCAGCATTTGTTTTGTTTTCAGTGTTTGCTGCAATCTCCTGTTTAGCTGCTTCAACTACAGGCTTTACATCTCCAACTAGAGATTGGATAGCCTTTGTTGGGCACTTAGCTATACAAGTTGGATTATCACATTTTTCAGCACAAATACTATGATTTACTACAGCCAAATTATTTTCTATTACAATAGCTTCATGCGGACAGTTTCTCTTACAAAGTCCACATCCAAGACATCCTACAGTACATGCCTTACGTACTACTGCACCCTTGTCTTTTGAATTACAATTAACAGTTACATGACTACTAATTGGAAGCATTTCTATAACATGTTTAGGACAAACTGTTTCACATTTTCCACAGCCTGTACATTTATTCTCATCTATTATTGGTAATCCATTTTCTCCTAAAGTCATAGCATCAAATGGACAGTTTTTAACACAAGTTCCAAATCCAAGACATCCGTGTGAACAAACCTTAGGTCCTCCTTGCAGCAAACTAGCTGCTACACAGTCCTGTATTCCTTCGTAATTATAACTTCTAGTAGCCTTATCAGAGCAACCTTTACATTTTACATGTGATATTCTTGGTTCTGTTTCTTCTGCAGCTTTACCAGTTAATTCTGCAACTTGTTTAGCTACTACATCTTTACCTGGAATACAAAGATTAGGTGGTACATCTGGATTACTAACAACTGCTTCAGCATAAGCCTTACAACCAGCATATCCACAAGAACCACATTGACCTTTTGGTAAAACATCTTCAACTATTTCAATAAGAGGATTTACTTCCATAGCAAACTTTTTATTAGCAAAAGCTAATACAAAACCAAATACCAAACCAACACAAGTCATTACAATTAAAACTATAATTGAAGTTTCCATAATTAATCCTCAGCTCCTTTCTATAAAGCAATCATGCCGGAAAAACCAAGGAATGACAATGCTAACATACCAGCCAAAATAAATGCTATGCCAAGTCCTTCCAAAGGTTTAGGTACATCTGCTAAAGCTAATTTTTCTCTTAAACTAGCCATTAAAACTATTGCTAATGCAAAACCTACACCTGATCCAAGAGCATTTACTACGCTTTTTAAGAATCCAAAATTTGATTCTACATTTGTAACTGGAACACCAAGTACTATACAGTTTGTAGCAATAAGTAATAAGTAGATTCCCCACATATTATACAATGCAGGTGCATGTTTTTTTATAATCATTTCCAAAAGCTGAACAAAACTTGCAATTAAAAGTACAAATACAATTGTTCTTAAAAAAGTTAAACCAAATGGTGCTAATACAAAATGATAAACTATCCATGCAAGTGCCGAACTTAATGTCAAAATAGAAGTAACCGCCATACCCATTCCTATAGAAGCATCAAGACTTTTAGAAACTCCAAAGAAAATACATAATCCTAAAAACCTTGTTAAAACATAGTTATTTACAAGGACAGCACTTACAAAAAGAGTTAAATATTCCATTATGCATTACCTCCTTCAGCTTGTTGCTTAGCCATTTTTTCATTATGAATTTTAAACAGTGCAACTAAATATCCAATTAGCATAAATGCACCTGGAGGTAAAATCATCATCAATATAGGCTTATACCATGTACCTAAAATTTGAATTCCCATTATAGAGCCCATTCCAAAGAACTCACGAATTACTCCAATAATAAGCATTGCAATAGTAAAACCTACTCCCATTCCTAATCCATCAAGCATTGATGGAAGTACTTTATTTTTAGAAGCAAAAACTTCTGCACGAGCTAAAATAATTGCAAAAACAACTACTAGGTCTAGGTAAATACCTAATGCTTTAAACAACGTTGGTTCATAAGCTTGTAATAATAATTCTACCACTGTAACAATAGTAGCTATAGAAGTAATATATACCGGTACACGTACCTTAGGATTAACCCATTTTCTAGTGAATGATACTGATATATTATTAGCAGTTATAACAAACATAACAGTAAGACCCATTGTTAATGCATTTTTTACTGTACTAGTTACTGCCAGCGAAGGACATAAACTAAGTGCAAGAACAAATATAGGATTTTCCATAACTACGCCTTTTTTAAATATCTTCCACAAATCACCCATTACTAGTTACCTCCTTTCAAGCTTTTAACATCATCAACAGCTTCTTTAACACCCTTTGTAACCGCTCTTGAAGAAATTGTTGCACCTGTCATAGCCTGTATATTTTTAGTATTTGAAGGATCTTTTACAACTTCTAGATCCTCTGATTTCTTACCCTTGAATTCTTTTCTAAATGGTTCTTTGGATGCATTATCTCCAAGTCCTGGTGTTTCATTAGCTGATTGTATATTATAGTCAATTACCTTAGCATCTGCTGTTACAGCTACAAGCATTTTAATCGCTCCACCATAACCTTTTGATTCAACTGGAATAATATAACCTACAGTTTTTTCACCACTCTTTGCAGTGTACCATCCTTCTTTTCCTTGAATTTTTTCAAACTTATCTGCATCAGAAATTAACTTCTGCATTGATTGAACTTCAAGCGCCTTACTATTCTTTACAGCTATAGGATGAGTTACAAAATATACCATAGCTATAATTATTCCTGATATAAAACAGGCTGCTGTTAAATTCATAGCTATTTGAAATGTACTATAATGTTTTTCTACATGCTGTTCTGCCATTTTTAATTACCTCCTTGCTCCGAATTTTTTTGGAGGGCATAGACGATCAATTAAAGGACTTACGCAGTTCATAAGTAATAATGAATAACAAACGCCTTCTGGATATCCACCCTTTAATCTAATCAATGTAGTAATTAATCCTGCTCCAAAAGCAAATATGATTTGTCCTTTACGCGTAATTGGAGTAGTAACCATATCAGTAGCCATAAAGAATGCTCCTATTATTAATCCACCCGCCATCATATGGAATACTGGATCTCCTGTAAACATACCTGATGGTCCAAATACCCAAGTTAAAATGCCAACTGTTGCTATCATAACAACAGGTACTTCCCAGTTAATATATTTTTTATAAATTAAATATAATCCTCCAAGAACTAATAAAACTGTTGAAGTTTCACCAATACAACCATTACGAGTACCTATAAATAATGCCTTATAAAGATTTGCTTGTCCTCCAAAAGTTTCAATAAGTTTTGAATAACCTTGTAATTTTAAAATTCCTAAAGGTGTAGCACTTGTTACAGTATCAACACCAGAAGCACGAAGAACTGTCCAACTTGTCATAAATACTGGCCATGAAGCCATCATAGCTGCTCTACCTATGTGAGCTGGGTTAAATATATTGTAACCTAATCCACCCATAGAATGTTTTGCTATAACTATTGCAATAAATGAACCAAATATAACCATATAAAATGGAACCTTTGGCGAAACACACATTGCTATAAGTAATCCTGTTAAAACAGCACTACCATCACTTATAGTTATAGGTTTATTTCTTATTTTTTGTACAGCATATTCAAAAACTACTGCAGATACAATACCTGCTATAATTGTAACTAATGCATTAATTCCAAAATTCCAAATACCAAAAATAGCTGCTGGTACTAAAGTTGCATTAACAGTCCACAT
Organism: Clostridium carboxidivorans P7; assembly: GCF_001038625.1. Lineage (GTDB taxonomy): Bacteria > Bacillota > Clostridia > Clostridiales > Clostridiaceae > Clostridium_AM > Clostridium_AM carboxidivorans. The sequence continues at coordinate 5,704,835 of NZ_CP011803.1, read as the reverse complement.
AATTTTAGAAACAGATTCTTCTGAACGAATATGTGGTGATGCAGAAACGGTAAATAGCTTGTCTTTTAATTCTACTTCAGCCATTAATATTCTCCCCCTTACTTCTTCTTTGCATTTTGAGCTGCATTTTGTGCCTTACAATATTTTATATATTGAACAATATTACGTTTAGCAGGGCATACATAAACACAACTTCCGCATTCTACGCAATCTAAAAGATTTGCTTCTTCTTTAGCTTGCTCGTATAAACCTCTTTCACCAAGGATACTAAGCTTACTTGGAACTAAGTGCATAGGACATACCTCTACACAACGACCACAATGAATGCATGCTGATTCTCTTCCTGAGTTAACATCTTTTTTACTTAAAGCTAATATTCCAGATACACCTTTAATTATAGGTAAATCTATATGAGATTGAGCCATTCCCATCATAGGACCACCTGAAAGTAATTTTTCTGGAGTTTCTGAAAAACCTCCACAATATTCTATTGCATCTGAAAATAGAGTACCAACTCTTACTAAAAGATTTTTAGGCTCTTTTATAGCTCCACCACTAATAGTTGTAACTCTTTCTATTAATGGAATTCCTTTAAGTACTGCATCACTTATAGCTGCAACAGTACCAACATTTTGAACTACGACACCTACATCTGCTGGCAATCCACCAGATGGTACTTCTTTCTCTACCAAAACTCTGATTAACATTTTTTCAGCACCTTGAGGATATTTTGTTGGAAGTCCAACAACTTGTACCCCTGTACCTTCAAATGCTTTAGTCATAACGTCTATAGCATCTGGTTTGTTTTGTTCTATACCAACATAACCTTTATCGATACCAAGAACTTTCATTGTTATTTTTACACCATTAACAATACGCTCACTTTGTTCAAGCATCATTCTATGATCAGCTGTTAAATAAGGTTCACATTCAGCTGCATTCAAAATAAACGTATCAACCTTTTTATCTGGTGGTGGAGAAAGCTTAACATGTGTAGGGAAAGTTGCTCCTCCCATTCCAACAATGCCTGCCTCTTTAATAATATTTAGCAGTTCCTTTTTGTCTAACTTTTCCCAGTCATTTCTTTCAACAGGGATTCCTTCTACCCATTCATCTTTCCCGTCATTTTCAATAACAATTGCCTGGCACTTACCAAATACAGGATGGTTATAATCACCAATATCAACTACTGTACCTGATATTGAAGAATGAATATTAGCAGAAACAAAAGCATCTGTTTTTGCAATAACCTGTCCTTTTTTTACTTCATCACCTTTTTTTACTATTGGTGAACAAGGCGCGCCAATGTGTTGTCTAACAGGAATTGTAACCTTATTGGGTACTGGTAATACTTCTATAGCTTTACCTGAAGTATAACTTTTTCTGTCATTAGGATGTACCCCACCTCGGAAACTTTTAAACATCTTTAAACACCTCTTTTACATAATTTTAATGATATAGTCTTTTATAAAGAAAATTTATATAAATTTAACTTTAAGCGAAAATTTTAAAAATACATTTAAATTTAAGATAAAATACGTGTAATTATAGGTTTCATGTTTTCATCTTTGTTAGCAGCTTTATCAAAAAACTTTATATATATAATGGATAGAATAAATAATACAATTCCACCAATTACTGAGCACATTACACTATCTTGTGCAATCTTCTTAGCCACAAATCCTCCAATTACTGCGCCTATAAAAATTGATACAAGAGGTAAAATATAAACTACAAAAGCTGCCTTCAACATATTTACTTCTTTAATTTCAAAGCTAACATGTTGTCCTGGTTTAGCTCCAATAGTATTTATTGCATCTACCACCATAGCTTTATCTCCTGGGCAAGCTCCGCAATTTGAGCAATCACCATGTCTATTAGCTTTAATCTTAGCTATATTGCCTTCTATTTGAATCACAATTCCTTCTGTTTCTCTATTCATACTTCTTACCCCTTTAAAATTTTACTCATATTATTAAGTAATAAATTTTATACTATTACTAATTATTAATACTTTAATTTTTCATGTATATGCATAATTTTTATATAAAATTTATTTGCCTTAAATTTTATTATAGGCCTGTACTAATTAGATTTTCCATTCTGTACTAATATAAAAAAATTGCTGTTATAGTAATGTTAAAATGTTTTAATATAAAAGATTATTTTTTATATTATAACTTTGTCCAAGTACAATATTTGCAATTTTAACGTTAATTTTTTAATTTTACATCATATAAAATTAACTTTTATATTTTTTATATAACAGAACTTAACCCTCTAAGTCTAATTATACATGTTAAAAATTTAATTACAATATGCTTTTGCAAACGCTTACGAAAAAATTGTGCATAAACTTAATTTTTATCGCAATTTCGTCATTATTTTTCCATTTGAGTATTTTATTTCATATTTTTTTTATATATACTGTAAATTTTTCTAAAATAAACATATATTAATGCCATTTTATAAATATTTTAGCATAATGTATTGCTTTTTTTGCTTCCTAAAATTACATTTTTTTGATCTAATTCATTTTATTACAATGTTAAATTTAAGTCAATCTAAACTTATTTTTCTAGTATTTCCTCAATAAATTCAAATTTGCTACCACAAATTACATATATTAATAAATTTCACATGAATCTTAACAATTTTTCTTATTGTGCAATATTTTCTCCCTTGCATTTCATTTGTCGTTATATTCATTGGTAAATTAAGCATAACTTTTTTATTTAATTTTTGTTGTTATACTTTCTATATTACATTCTATATTATTTAAATTAACTAGCAATTTTATTGTATTACATAATATATGCTTTCATTGTTATAGTCTTTATGTCCTAATACTAGATCATTAATTTTATTGAATTAACACCTTTTATATAACAAATTATTTTTGAATAAAAAATTTAATTTTTTTTATTATTTTCAATAAATTAATTGCTATTAAAAACATAATTCTTTTTGTATTCAAATGAAGTCTTTTTATTGATGAATACATAACTTTTTTAGTTAAAATTTTATACTAATTAACATAATATTATTGTTAAAATTATATCTGAGTAATCTTACAATGTACTTTGTAAATTTTTTGTTAACATTGTTTTAAAATCATATAAATTACTAAATAAATATAAAAAATTGGCATATGCTTTTTTATGTATAGCATTTTCACTATAACATTCTATAAGCATACACCTTTACATGTAAATATTTAAAGTTGAATTTAATATATTTATTTATAGTGTTTCATAATCAAATCCCATATTCTGTTTCTACTGTAATTGTTTGATGCAATAAGATTTGATTTATAAATTATATTTTCATCTTCATATATACAAACATTCCCTACCTTATCCCCTTTTTTAATAACTCCATCTATTTTTTCTGGTTTCACAATTTTAACACTATAATTGACTTTATTTTTCAATGGGATAATAATATCATCCTCATATTCTAGATTTAAAACATCCTTATGCAAATTTATACTTCCAGCATTTTCTCCTTTAGAAAATATTCTTTTAAATTGATAGTTTTTATTAACATAATCATAAATTTTCTTTGTTTCCTTCCATCTCTCTCTACAATTTAAAACTACAACAATAACATCATTTCCTTGTACTTTACTTGAAGTTACCAAACACTTACCTGCCTTACCTGTATATCCTGTTTTTACACCATTAGCTTCAGGTAATTGCCACAATATTTTATTTATATTATGATAACTTCTTGTAAAATTATATGTTTTGCCATCTACATCTTTAGAACTTACAATGTCATTAAAAAGTTTAATTTCCTTAGCTTTTGCAGTAATAAGCGCTAAGTCATAAGCTGTTGTGTAATGATCCTCATAATCTAATCCGTGTGGTGAATGAAAATGTGTATTTAAAACACCTATTTCACTAGCGTATTCATTCATAAGCTGTACAAATTCCTCAACACTTCCACTTACACCTTCTGCAATAGCTATAGCTGCGTCATTCCCTGACCTAAGCATTAACCCATACAAAAGCTCTTTTAATGATATTTTTTCTCCTTTTTTAAAACCTACTGTAGATCCTCTTATGCCAGCTGCTTTCCCTGATACTTCTATTTTCCTCTCTAAATCACCATATTTTATAGCTACCAATGTAGTCATTATTTTAGTTGTACTTGCCATTGGAACTAAGGTATATGCTTTTTTTTCATAAAGTACTACTTTAGATTTACTATCTAATGCTATAGCATATCCAGCATCTACATATATATCTTTAGTAACATTTTCTTTGCCATTATCATTACTATTTTCTAAAGCTCGCACATCTATTGGCACAAATAAAGTTACTATAAATACTGTTAAAATTAATATATTAATATATTTAAATTTATTTTTCATAGGTAACATTCCTCCTTTCAAATATAGTTTTATTTTTTTGCAACTAAGTATATAATTATTTTCTCATTTAATATTTAAATTAACCCATAAATTTTTTCTATGCAGTTATATAAATTCCTTTAATGGATATAATTATTAATAAACACGGTTATTGAATTTTAATATTCTACAAACCTAAATATACAAAGGTATAGTTATTAGAGGAATTTTGGAGGAAAATTTAGTGCTAATTATTTTTAGTATTATTATTTTAATATTGTTAATACCAATACCAATTACGTTTAAAATTAAATATACAGATAAAAAATTATGTATGTACATATATAATATAGAGTTGATTTCAAAATTTAAATCTTATAAAAAAGAAGATGAAAATAAGAATAAAGATAAATCAAATTTTTATTTTGAAAATATAAGACTATTTTTAGATTTATTAAATAGGAATAAATTCAAACCTACCCTTAGATTTAAACTTAATTTTCAATATGGTCTAAATGATGCTGCCTATACAGCTATATGCTATGGACTATTTTGTGCATTATTTCCTTTAGTAATAAAATTATTAAATTATCCTTTTAAAATAAAAAAACATTCTATTTGTATCGTACCTGATTTAAAGAAGTTTATTTTAAAATTAGAATTAAACAGTATAATTTTTGTTAATTTTGCTAAAGTTATTTATATAATATATATAATATATAGGGTCTGGAGAATAAATCAAAAAATAATTCTTAGTAAAACTTAAATAAATGGAGGAATTTATTATGGATAATCATCCTATAGAAAATTTAATGAAAAGTACTATGGAAAATATTAAAGATATGATAGATGTTAATACCATAGTCGGCGATGCTGTAGAAGCCAAAGATGGCACTTTAATCATTCCAATATCTAAAGTTTCCTTTGGTTTCGCTTCTGGCGGAAGTGAATTTGACAATAGAAATACAGGTGGTACAGGATCTTCTCCTTACCCTTTTGGTGGCGGTTCTGGTGCAGGTGTTACTGTAAAGCCTGTAGCTTTTCTAGTTACAAAACAAGATTCTGTAAGGCTTTTGTCCTTGAATCAACAAAATACTTATGATAAAATAATCGACTCCATTCCTCAAGTAATGGATTTTATCAAAAACATAACTAAAGACAAAGATACAGAAAATCATAAAAAGGATTCAAAAGAACATTCTAAAGAAGACTCTAAAAAAGATTCTAAAGAAACATCTGAAGAAAAACAAACTGAAAAAAATTCTGATGAATAATATTAAAGATTAGCCGATTTAATTATGTAAATCAGCTAATCTTTAATATTTAATCCTCAATTTTTTCTTCATCTATATTATCACCAACTAAATCATCTAAATATGGTATACTATTAAGGTCTTCTAAGCCAAAGTACTTTAAAAACTCCTCAGTAGTACCATATAATATAGGTCTACCGGGCACATCCAACCTTCCTGATTCCTTAATTAAACCCTTCTGCACAAGAGTAGTTAAAGCTCTATCACTTTTTACTCCCCTTATTTCATCTATATCTATCCTTGTTATTGGCTGTTTATATGCAATAATAGCTAAAGTTTCTAAAGCTGCTTGGGACAACGACTGTCTTGAATTTGTGCCTAAAAGCTTTTCCACATAATCACTATTCTTTGACTTAGTAACCAATCCATAGCTTTCATTTACTTTTATTATTGTTATACCTCTAGATTCTTCTTCATAATATTTTATCATTTCTGCCATTAATTCTTTTGTAAACTTTGCACTGCACTCTATTATTGAAGCTATTTGTTTTATATCTATTGGTTCACCTGATACAAATAGTAGAGATTCTATTATAGAAAAGTATATATTCTTAGGTGATGCCTCTTCTATCTCCATTTGATTTATATTAATATTCTTCATTATTATTTATCCTTTCCACATAAATTTCTTTAAAATTATTTTCTTGAACTACTTTTATAACTCTCAATTTCATAAGCTCTAACAAAGCAAGAAATGTAACTACTACTTCCATTTTGTGAGAACAATGTTTTACTATATTAGAAAAAATAATTTTTTTATCATTTATCATAATTTCCTTTAAATAGTCAATTTTATCTTCTATCTTAAACTTGTCCAATGGAATTTCTTTATTAATTACATTTTCAGTATTTATTTTATTTTTATATACATTCATGAGTTTGCTATAAATCTCAAACAAATGAAGCATAGTTACTCCCTTAAGGAAATCCTTTGGATCAAAACTCTTATTCTTTTCCTCTATTATTTCTGGTTTTTTACTGAACATTCTTCCTATTCCTTGCTCTCTATTCTTAAAAAACTTAGCACTTTCCTTGAACTTTCTATATTCAACAAGCTTGTTTATTAATTCCTCTCTAGGATCCTTTTCATCACTATCTACTGCATTTTCATCAACTTTAGGTTTTGGTAAAAGCATCTTTGATTTTATTTCGATTAGTGTAGCTGATATTACTATAAATTCTGAAGTTATTTCAAGATCCATTTCCTCCATAGCCTTAACATACTCCAAATACTGGTTAGTAATATCATATATCTTGATATCATATATATCCATTTTATTTTTTTTTATTAAGTGAAGCAATAAATCAAAAGGACCTTCAAAGTTTTCTATTTTAATGTTTAAAGACATTTTATCTCTCCTAATTCCAAACACTTATAAATTAAAAATATTGCTTCGCAATACGCTTAAAGTATAAAATTTCATTGTTTAAGTATCTGTATTAATTATCTACAGTATTTAATTATAAGTCAACCTCTTTATTTTTACACATTTCTACTCGTAATCAAAAAAAATTAAATTTTCAATGGCTTTAAAACCATTGAAAATTTATATTTAAACTCCTCTATCTAATATTCTTACAAAGTTATCCCTTAAGTTTCCAATAATTCCTGGTTTTTTCACATCTCGATCACTATAAAGCTTAACTTTTCCTACTATTTTACCTTCTACATATACTTCACAATATCCTACAAATTCATTAGATTTATATTCTTTTTTGTCTTTATCTATAACTACTTTTTTACTTACCTTAGCATCTTTTCCTCTCTCTAAAACTACACTAAAATCATCTTGTGCTTTTGCTATAAAGAATCTATCTCCCTTTCTATTTAAATTTACTTTTTCAACATCTTTTCCTTTTTCTATAAGTTTTTTATTTTCATATTTTGAAAATCCATAATTCATAAGCATACTTGCATCTTTATTTCTCACTTTATATGTAGGAGATCCCATTATTACAGCTAACATTCTCACTCCATCTCTTGTAGCAGTTGCAGATATGCAATATTTAGCTTCATCAGTAAACCCTGTTTTTAAACCATCACAGCCTTTAAAAAATCTTACAAGCTTATTATGATTTACTAAACCTATAGGACTTTTTCTTCCTTCAGATATAGTTTCCATATATGTACCTGTATACTTTAATATATCTGGATGTTTTAACAGTTCTCTTGACATGATAGCTATATCATAAGCTGTAGTAACATGTCCTGGTGAACTTAATCCTGTACAATTATTAAAATTAGTATCCTTCATTCCAAGCTTATGAGCTCTTTCATTCATAAGTTTAACAAAGCCTTCCTCACTGCCGCCTAAATATTCTGCCATAGCCACAGCTGCATCATTACCAGATGCTATACCTATTCCTTTTATTAATTCCTCTACAGTTCTTACTTCTCCTGTGTCAAGAAGCATAGAACTTCCACCCATCTTTTTTGCATTTTCACTTATAGTAACCTTATCAGATAATTTTATTTTACCTGAATCCACATTTTCCATTGTTAAAAGCATAGTCATAACCTTTGTAACTGAAGCTGGTGCTAATTTTTCATGACAGTTTTTTTCATAAATTATTTTGCCATTTGAAGGCTCCATAAGTAATGCTGATTTAGCATCTACTTTCATTAAGTTATCTTCAACCTTAGTATTTGCTTCTGGTTCAGCTTTAACTGCTTTTGTAAAAATACCTAAAATTAAAGATAAAATTAGTATTACGCTTAATAAAGTTTTCTTTTTTCTTTTCTTTTTCATTTTTCATTTCCTCCTTTCTCTAAAATGTATTTTTTCCCGAAACTAATAATATTATGAGGAAATAAAAAATATTGCTTGACAAATTTAAAATTTGTATAAAAAATAGTGTATACTTTTATTGCAAAAAATTAACAAAGCCAGAGAATATAACTCCGGCTTTAGCACTCTCTATGCTCTAGGATGTGATTTTTTATATACCTCTGCAATTTTATTCTTTCTAGAAATAGAAGAATATATTTGAGTTGCTGATAAATCTTTATGTCCAAGCAACTCCTGTACAGACTTTATATCAGCCCCATTTTGAAGTAAATGAACTGCAAAAGAATGCCTTAGAGTAAATGCATTTATATGTTTATCTACTCCTGCAGCCTTTGCATAATATTTTACTATCTTCCAAAATCCCTGTCTGGTCATTTGAATTCCCCTTAAATTTATAAAAAGCAGATCTAAATTATATATATTAATTTGTGATCTTATTTTTAAATATTCCTGTAAACATTGTATAGCAATAGAACCTATAGGTATAATTCTTTCCTGATTTTTTGAACCTTTACATTTTATATAAGCAAGCTTTAAATTTATATCATATATAGTAATATTTAAAATTTCTGTAACCTTCATACCAGTGGCATAAAGCACTTCCAACATAGCTTTATCTCTTATGCCTTTATTTGTGCCTAAATCTGGCGTTGAAAGAAGCGTATCTACTTCTTCTACAGTTAAAATTTTAGGAATATTATGTTTAACTTTTGGTATTTCATAATTAATCATAGGATTTTCATTTATAAATCCTTTAATTGTAAGATACTTGTAAAAATTCCTAAGAGAAACTATATTTCTTATAATAGAAGAAGTAGCTCTTCCTTCTTTTTGCAATTGCTGAACATATGCCATTATGGAAACTACTTCTATTTCCACTACATTTTCATTTCTCTCTTTTATAAAATTATAAAACTTACTTATATCTCTTACATAAGCATCCATAGTATTTTTGCTTACATTCTTTTTTTCTAAATTTTCAATGTATTTCAAAAAAACTTTATCCATATCTTTCCCCATCCTTTAGAACAGTTTACCAAAGCCCTAAAAATTTATTAAAAACAATAATATAATTATGGAGGATATTAATATTTCTATGAACTAAGTTATTTACTAATATACTATTATCATAAACATTAGGCTTATTTATAAAATTATAAAAAACATAATCTAATAATTTGGGTAAAAACAATCCTAAAACTATTAATATAAAAAAGCATTTTAGTACAGTTATTATAAAATCATATATTTTCTCATCTATATTCATATTATAATGCTCCCAACACTTGCTATAATAAGTTTAACTATATTAGGAGTCAAATACGTTTCCATAAGAAAACCTATAAACATAACTGCAGCTACTAGCAAAAATGATAAGGAATACGATGTAACCATAACCCAAATATTAGATGTCCATTGTCTATTAGATTTATCTTTTAATATTGCCATAGAAAAATCCATAGCAATTACTGAAGCCAATATAAAGCATGGAATATATATTATGTTTTGTGGCAATACCCCAAGAAGTGAAAACATCATCCCTTTCATTCCCATTCCATTTACCATAAAACTTATAGTAAATCCTATGGTAAACCCCTTTATAATATCTATAATTAAAATGATAGGAATTCCTATCATAGTAAGGCCAAGAAACCACATTGCGAGTAAGATAGGAACATTACTTTTTAATGTTTCTGAGAATATAGATTTATAGCTTATATTTCCTGAATTAATGGCGGTATTAAAATTTTTGATGTAGCTTAAAAGATCTGTTTTATCAAAGCTTCCCATGTACCTTACACTGTACATTCCTAATACTATCCCTGTACATATACATAGAAGACTTATAATATACAGCCAAAAATTACTTTGTACATGCTTATTTAAAAGTCCTAATACTTTGTTTTCTGACATAATTTCATCCCCCTTTTGTTAATCACCTTTTTTTAATATCTATGAAAAACAAAAGAGTTATATGCATACATTACTCCATCATAAAAGCACTTATAGTTTTAGCATCTATTATTTCACCTTTTTTGATCATTTCTTTTACAATATCTATTTTTAATTCCTTTACATTTATAAATTCATCTTCGTCCTGTAATCCTGTGTTTCCCTTATATAAATCCTCTGCCTTATATAGATATATATATTCATCACAAAATCCAGGACTTGTAACTATTTTTCCTAAATAACTAAATTTATTTGCCTTATATCCTGTTTCCTCTTCAAGTTCTCTTATACCACAAATTTTGGGTTCTTCACCTCTTTCAATTTTTCCTGCTGGCAGCTCCAATAAGTTTCTTTCTAAAGGTTTTCTAAACTGCTCTACCAAAAGTATAGTATCTTTGTCTTTATATGCAAGTATAGCCACACCACCAGGATGATTTACTATTTCCCTTTTTGCCTCTTTTCCATTAGGAAGTTCAACGGTTTTCAAATTAACTTCAATAATTTTACCTTTATATATATTTTCATTTAGTAAAGTTTTTTCTTCAAACTGCACCTTATATTACCTCCAAATTTCATAAATAATACGTGTAAACTTTTCTCTTATTTTATTTAATTAAATTAATTTTATACTTTACATATATACTTGTCAATTATAGGAATATCATTGAACTTTTTATTTGTAAATAATACACTACCCTCTAGACAATATTAAAACATTATTATCTAGAGGGTAGTGCTACTTTACTTTTCATTTTCATATTTGACTTTCAATCTTCTTTACAAGCCTTTTGTAATTTCTTATAATTTCCTTTACTTCTTCTTCTTTATCCTGATCATCTGCTAATTTATCCCTTAGATCATTAATTCTACTTATTAATAGATCCTTTATGTTCTTAATTTCTTCAATATCTAAATCCAGCTTCATAGTATCACCTTCCTTTTGTTAAAATATTATGTCCTTAATTCATTTTTTAGAATATTATATTTTTAATTTTATAAGACCTTTTACACAACCTATTACAAAATTTTATTACTTTCTTAAGAAAATAACTAATTATAAGTGAAATTTACTTTTTATATTTATATGTTACACTTATTTAACAATTTATTCAATATACAAAATAAAAATGATAGATCAAAAATAATTTTTTGGTAACTTTAGACAAAACAAAAACACCTCCTTATTAATCGTTGTTTTTAACAACCAATAAGAAGGTGTACATTTCACCTATATAAATATAAGTTGGCTTACACGTATACCGTATATACACATTGAGCCATTAATACAACTAGTTAAGATACCTTATTCTTTAATCTTAGCTTATCAGCCACCATTGCAATGAATTCACTATTTGTTGGCTTACCTTTATCATTATGTATAGTATAGCCAAATATCTTGTTTATAGTTTCTACTTGTCCTCTAGCCCATGCAACCTCTATAGCATGCCTTATTGCTCTTTCTACTCTACTTGCAGTAGTATTATATTTTTTAGCTATAGAAGGATATAGCTCTTTTGTTACTGCAGATAAAAGTTCCATATTGTTTACTACCATAGTTATAGCTTCTCTTAAATACATATATCCTTTTATATGTGCTGGAACTCCTATTTCATGTATTATGTTTGTTATTTCCTGTTCAAGGTTAGTAGGTTCACTTTTAGTAAATTTAATTCCTGTAGTGTCAATTAATGAAATTGTTTTCTTAGGTTCATCTCCATTACTTATGGTATTATTAAACATTTGTCTTATTCTCTTAGTAAAAACATCCATATCAAATGGTTTTACTACATAATAGTCTGCACCTAACGTTATAGCTCTTTGAGTTATTTTATCCTGTCCTACTGCTGAAAGAACAATTATTCTTGGCATAGGGTCTATATTCATACTACTTAGTCTTTCTAAAACTCCAAGACCATCAAGATGTAGCATTATTATATCTAATACTACCAAGTCCGGATGCTTTTCCTCTATAAGTTTTAATGCTTCTAATCCATCTTTTGCAATGCCTGTTACTACAATATCTCTCTGATTTAAAAGATAATCATTGAGAATATTACAAAACTCTTTATTATCATCCGCAATAATCACACTTATTTTTGATTCTTCCATATTTCTTACTCCCCTTTATTATTTTAATTCCCATTTCTTAACAAATTAATTAATTCGACAAAACTAATTTAAATCCTTCTTAGAAATAAAAAATTCTATTTAAATTTAAAAGATAGCATAATTTATGCTATCTAATTTTATTCTATCACACTTTTTCCTATTATTTCAAATTTATTTGTGTTTTTATTTATTTCTATTTCTATTTATTTTGATAAAATATTAGCATCCTTAAGCATCCATTCTATATATATACCATAACCAGTATCTGGTTTATTTATAAGCACATGAGTTACTGCACCTATTATTTTGCCTTCCTGTATAATAGGACTCCCACTCATTCCTTGCACAATGCCTCCAGTTTTCTCTAAAAGGACAGGGTCTGTTATCTTTATTACCATACTCTTAGGACCTGGTGAATCCTGTGCTAGTAATTTTTCTATTCTTATATCATAAAATTTTGGTTTTTCTCCCTCTACAGTTGTTAAAATCTTAGCTGGTCCTTCCTTTATTTCATTTCTCAATGCAATTTTCATAGGTTTAACGTTTCTATTAATTAGCTCACTACTACCTTTACCAAAAATACCACATTTCGTATTTTTATATATTTTGCCTAATATCTTTTCTTCATTTACAAATATACCTTTCAATTCACCAGGATTTCCTTTTAACCCCCTTTTTACCGATACAATTGAAGATGGTACTATTTCTCCTGAACTTATATTTAAAATAGTTCCAGTATCAATATCTGTTATAGGATGACCTAATGCTGCAAACATACCAGTTTTTTCATCATAAAAAGTTAATGTTCCTACTCCAGCAGTACAATCTCTTATCCATAAGCCTATTTTTAAATTATCATCTTCTGGATTTTTAATAGGTCTAACTTTCTTTTCAATTTCTTCTCCTTTTCTATCTATTATTATTTTTAGTTCTTCTCCATTTGAGTCATTTATTTGTTTTTGAACATCTTCTGAACTTTTAACAAGACAATTGTTTATTTTGATAATATTGTCTCCTATTTGTATACCAGCTAAAGCTGCTGGACTGGCTATCTTTTCTTTTTCTGTTCTTATATCAGACAAAGCTACCACTAAAACTCCTTTTGTATTAAGTTTTACACCTACTGGTTGACCTCCAGGATATAAAACTATGGAGTTGCTTACAGACTTCAGTGACACCAATTTTACAGGCAATATTCCTAATAAATTTACACTTACTTTTTTATCTTCCATATCTATATTTTCTGTTTTATATGCTTCTCTTAGCTTTATTAGATTGTCAGACTTTAAACTTTCACCTTCTCTTATAAATATAGTAGTAGGTATATTTTGTGCCTTATAGTAAGAAACTATCATTAACAACAGGATAGGAATTAAAATACAGCATAACATTTTTTTAATTTTTTTATCCATGCTTTTGCCTCCTGTCTTTAATTTATCTGATTTTAAGTTTCCCTTTAGAGAAGCTTATTATGCTATTATATACTTTCATTTAAAGTCATCTTTTTTATTTTTGCACTAAAATTTTCAGTAAAAATTTATAATTCACATGTATGGTATTGAACTATTAAACAAAATAAAAAAAACTGCAAATTTTTGCAGTTTTTATATAATTAACTTTTTTCTAGAATTAGCCATTTTTATAAGCTCTTTAGCATGTTCTAAAGTCAATTTCGTAACTTCAGAACCTCCTATCATTCTAGCTATTTCATATTCTTTTTCCTGATAATCCATCTTTTTAATTGTAGTATAAGTTTTTTCATCTTTGACTTTTTTAGATACCCAATAATGTATATCTGACATGCAAGCAATTTGTGGAAGATGAGTTACACAAAAAACCTGATGATTTTTAGATATAACATACATTTTTTCTGCTACACATTGAGCAATTCTTCCGCTTATTCCAGTATCTATTTCATCAAATATTACAGAAGGTATATGATCTTTATCCACAAATACAGTTTTTAATGCCAACATTATTCTGGAAAGTTCTCCACCTGATACTACCTTCTCTAGAGGCTTTAAAGGTTCTCCTGGATTCGTTGATATATAAAATTGAATTTTATCCATACCATTTAAGTAAAATTTTGTTTGAAATTCTACACTTACTTTAAATGTACTTTTTTCAAGCCCCACAAAATCTAATTCACTTTTTATCCTTAATTGTAATTCCTCAGCTATTTCACATCTTTCTTTATGAAGCTTTTCTCCATAGACCTTTAATTCTTCCATTAAATTGTTTCTTTTATTCTTTAAATTTTCTATTATCTCGCTGCTATTTATCATTTCATCATATTGAGATTTTATTTTATCTCTATACTTTAAAATATCATCTATACTATTACCATACTTTTTCTTAACTCCATTTATTTGATATATCCTACTATTTATATATTCTAGTTCCCCTTCGTCATAGAAAATATCATCTTTTATACTTCTTATCTGCTCTATACCACCTTCAATATTATAATAAGCATCTTTTAAAGCATCAATTATCTCATTTATTTTAGGTAAGTTTTCCTGGACTAAAGAAAGATCTTTTATAACCATTCCTAAATTATCATAAATAGACATTGATTCTTCACTTCCAGTATAAAGACAAGAATAAGAATTATTTAACGTATTATTTATTTTTTCTGCATTTGAAAGCACTTTATATTTTTCTTCAAGCTCTACATCTTCATTTTCTTTTAATTTTAAGGAATTTATTTCATCTATTTGATATTTCAAAAAGTCTATAAGCTTATCTCTTTCTCCATCTTTGCCTGCAAGTTCATTGATTTTGCTCTCAATTTCACAAAGTTTATTATACTTTTCCCTATAATTCAATAAAAATTCTCTTAAGTTTTCTTCTCCATAAGAATCCACATAGTCAATATGATTTTCTGCAGATAATAAATTTTGGTTTTCATGTTGTCCATGAATATCTAACAAAGTATTACTTATTGACTTTAAAGTATTTATTAATATTGATTTACCATTAACCTTTGTAATACTTTTTCCTGATTGAAATGTTTCCCTACTTATTATAACCAAATTATTAACATCAATATCTATATCATTTTGTTTCAATATTTCTAATGTTTTACAATTTGTTAATGTAAAAATTGCTTCTACAAAAGTCTTATTTTCGCCAGTTCTTATTAAATCTTTATTAAACTTGCTGCCCAGAACATAATTTATAGCATCTATAATTATAGATTTTCCTGCTCCAGTTTCACCTGAAAGTACATTAAATCCATCATCAAAAGATATGCTTAAATTTTCTATTAATGCAAAATTTTTTATATTTAACTGAAGAAGCATAATTTCTAAATGCCTCCCTACTTTAAGAAATCATTTTTTTCATTTTTTGTGCTATAATCTCTGCCTTTTCACTATCTCTAGCTAGTAAAAAGATTGTATTATCTCCTGCAATAGTACCAGCTACACCATCAAAATTTAATGTATCAATAGCTTCAGCAGCAGCAGCAGCAGATCCTGTCATAGTTTTTATAATTACAAATTTATCTATATTTTCAACACTAACTACAGTTTGTGAAAATATATTTATAAGTTTGTTTGATAAAAAACTTTCTGTATGTACTATAGTTGCATATTTATAATTACCGTCATCAGCTAGAACTTTAATCAATTTTAATTCTTTTATATCTCTTGAAACAGTAGCCTGTGTAACATCCATTCCACTCTTTATTAATTCTTCCGCTAATTCCTCCTGTGTTTCAATATTTTTTGAATTTATAATTTCTAGTATTTTAGCATGTCTCGTTATCTTCATAACTTTCACCTTCACATTCCTTTGCCTAAATGTAATTTTTGTACATTATATCTTATTTGAAAATCATTTTTTTTATATTCTGAGTTATTGTTTTTGCTTTATCAACATCTCTAGCTACTATAAAAATAGTATTACTTCCTGCAACAGTACCAGCTATGCCATAAAAATTTAATGAGTCAATAGCTTCTGCTGCCGCATTAGCAGAACCACCTATAGTTTTTACTATTATGAAATTATCCACATTTTCAGCACTAATTACAGTTTGTGAAAAAATGTTCATTAGTTTATCTGATAAAAAATTTTCTGTATGCACTCTAGTAGCATATTTATAATTACCATTATTACCTAAAACCTTAATTAATTTCAATTCTCTAATATCCCTTGAAACAGTGGCCTGTGTAACATCCATTCCACTGATTTTTAGTTCTTCTGCTAAATTTTCTTGTGTTTCAATATCCTTTGAATTTATAATTTCAAGTATTTTAGCATGTCTTGTCGCCTTCATACTCTTCACCTTCGTACCCCTTTGATCTAAATGTGACTTTTTTTCTTAGCGTATCAAAATAATCATTGCTATTTAGTTTAACTAATTTACACTTATTTTTTGCACTACAAACATTTACAGATTGAGCCTTATCCACTTCTATCCACTCTTGACCGTCTATAGACAAAAATATGTTTTCATCGTTTTTAGGGAAATTTATAGATATATTGCTTTTTCCATCTAAAACTATAGTTCTTGCTCCAACAGTTTGTGAATACATAGGAGTCAAAACAAAATTATCTAAGGTTGGATAAATTATAGGTCCTCCTGCTGATAGTGAATATGCTGTAGAACCTGTAGGAGTACTTATTATTATTCCATCCGCTGCAAAAGTGTTATAATATTTATCATCGATATAAATTTTATATTTCACTATTCTTGCCAAAACTCCTTTAGATAACACCACATCATTCAACCCTATATGATGTTTTATTATACCTTGTTGCTCATAACTACATTGAAGCATCATTCTTTCTTCAACAACATAATCTCCTTTTAAAAGACTCTTAATAGCATAACTTATATTTGAACTTTCCACTTGAGCTAAAAAGCCTAAATGCCCTATGTTAATTCCAAAAATAGGAACATCATATTTAGCTATGTGTCTTGCAGTATTTAATATAGTTCCATCTCCGCCTAAAACTATAATCATATCTAATTCATAACTTTTTTCTTCATTTAACCCTATGCAATCTTCATATACATTGATATTAATATTCTCACACTCATTATGAATGGTTTTTAATATAAAATTTAACATTTTTCTTTTTTTGTCTTTTGTTGTATTTACATTAATACCTATATTTTTCATAGTGCCTCCCCATTAAGATTAGCATGTGCTGAGTTTACTACATTCATAATATCATTTTCACAATAAGTTTCAATATAGTCTTTTTCCTTAGTAAAATAAATTAAATATTCTATATTTCCCTCTGGTCCTTTTATTGGTGAATAATCTAATGCAATTATTTTTGTGTTTTGACCTTGAACAAATTCTGCAATTTCCTTAACAACCTCTTCATGAGTTGATTTTTCCCTTACTACTCCCTTTTTTCCAACTTTCTCTCTACCTGCTTCAAATTGTGGCTTTATTAAAGCCATTATTCTTCCATTTTCATTAAGTAAATTTAAAACTGCTGGAACTACTTTTTTTAAGGATATAAACGATACATCTATACTAGCAAAATCTGATGCTTCTCCTACATCCTCTGGTTCTAAATATCTCACATTAGTTCTTTCCATACATACTACTCTTGGATCTGTTCTCAGTTTCCATGCAAACTGACCATAGCCTACATCTACAGAAAAAACTTTTTTAGCTCCACTTTGAAGCATGCAATCTGTAAATCCTCCAGTAGAAGCACCTATATCCAAACAAGTTTTATCTTTTAAATCTATATTAAAATTCTTTACAGCTTTTTGAAGTTTTAAACCTCCTCTACTTACAAAAGGAAGTTTTTCTCCTCTAAATTCTATATTTGAAGATTCTTTTACTTTTTCTCCACACTTATCAACTCTTTGATTATCTACAAATATTTCTCCAGCCATTATACTAGCTCTAGCCTTTTCCCTAGAAGGGAATAATCCTTTTTTTACTAACAATACATCAAGTCTTTCTTTTGCTTCTGACATAGTAAACTCCTTTACCCTTATACTATTTTCAATACACTTTTTACAATTCCCTCAACATCTAATCCATATAACTTATATAATAAATCTGGTTTTCCATGAGGTATAAATTCATCTTTAAATCCAAGATTCATAACCTTTACTTTTTTATCGAGAGTATTTATATATTCAAGTACATATGATCCAAGGCCTCCTCTTATAACATTATCTTCTATAGTTACAATATTCATGCCTTCTTCTACCAATGCCTTAATTAACTCTTTATCTATAGGTTTTATAAAGCAAGCATTTACAACACTTACATTAATACCTAGATCTTTTAACTTCTGTTTTGCTAAAATAGAATGCTGAACCATTTTTCCTTGGGCAATTAATGCTATATTTCCTTCTTTATTAACTACTTCCCATTTTCCTAATGTAAAATCATTAAGGGGTTCCATTAAAACTTTTTCATTATCGCCACCCCTTGGATATCTTATTGCTATAGGATAATTTTGTTTCACAGACCATTTAAGCATATTTTTAAGTTCAAAAATACACTTAGGTGACATTACTGTTATATTAGGTATATGTGTCAAAAATGATAAATCAAATACCCCTTGATGTGTTTCACCATCTTGACCTACAATTCCAGCTCTATCAATAGCAAATATAACAGGTAACTTTTGTATACACACATCATGTAATATTTGGTCATACGCTCTTTGAAGAAATGTGGAGTAAACAGCAAAAACAGGTTTTAATCCAGTCTTGGCCATACCTGCTGCCATAGTTACTGCATGTTGTTCTGCAATACCTACATCAAAAAATCTACTTGGAAAAACTTTTGAAAATTCACCAAGACCTGTTCCGTCTCTCATAGCTGCAGTTATAGCTACTACATTATTGTAATGCTTTCCAAGCCAAACCATTTCCTCTCCAAAAGCCTTTGAATAAGTGACACATGAATCAGCACATACTTCTCCACTATCACAATGAAAAGGTCCTATACTATGAAATTTCCCAGAGTTCTTTTCTGCAAATTCATAACCCTTTCCTTTTTTCGTTATTACATGTATAATCACAGGCTCCTTAATATTTTTAGCTTTTGATAATACTTCTGTAAGCTCTTTCAAATTATGTCCATCAACAGGACCTAAATATTTAATTCCCATATCTTCAAAAAACATACCAGGAACTATCATTTGCTTTATTCCATTTTTTATTCTTTCTAGGTATTTAGCCATACCTCTACCTATATTAGGTATCTTTTTTAGTGTATTTTCTACTTCTAATTTAAATTTATTATACTTAGGATCAATTCTTATTTTATTAAGATATTTTGATACTCCGCCTACATTTTTTCCTATAGACATTTGATTATCATTTAATATTATTATTAATTTAGTTTTCCTATATCCTGCATCATTTAATGCTTCTAATGCCATACCTCCAGTAAGAGCCCCATCACCTATTACAGCTACTACTTCATGTGTTTCTCTTTTTAAATCTCTGGCTCTAGCCATTCCAAGTGCTGCTGATATAGATGTACTACTATGACCTGTTTCAAAAAAATCATAAATACTTTCTGAACTTTTAGGAAAACCGCTCATGCCCCCAAACTGTCTCAGAGTATTAAATTTTTCTTTTCTTCCTGTAAGTAATTTATGTACATAAGCTTGATGTCCTACATCCCATATAAGTTTATCCTTATCTAAATCTAATACGCTGAACAAACTCAAAGTCAATTCTACAACACCTAAATTAGACGCAAGATGACCACCTGTTTTTGAAACATTTTCTATTAAGAATTCTCTTATTTCATGAGCTAATTGTTGTTGTTGTTTCAATGACATATGTTTTATTTCATGTATTCCCTTATAATTTTCTAGTATATTTGACATTTTTATCTATCCTTTTTAAAAAAATATATTATTTTGCAAACTTTAAACAGTATTTCATTACTTCTGTTAATGGCTAAATTTTTTCCTATAGATTTTCCTCCTATAGTAAAAGCTCCTATAACCACTCCTATAAGTGTATTTATAACATATGTATTTAAGCCTGGGAAAAGTAAATGAACTTTACTTGCTATGTATACTCCTATGGAACCACTTACTATTCCACATACATCACCTACTACATCATTACATATACTAGATGTTTTATCCGCATTTTTTATAAGCTTTATAGCTATTTTAGCACCCTTTACTTTCTTAGATGCCATAGCATGAAATGGTATTTCATTAGCAGCAGTAACAGCTACTCCTATAATATCAGATATTATTCCTGTAAATATAATAAAAATTAATATAATAAAAGCTACTAAGATATTTACTTTTTTTAGTAGCACATCAGATAAAAGAGAAATACTTCCGCAAATTATCATGGACCCACAAATAATTTTCAAAATCCATTTAGTATTACTCTTTTTACTATTAGATTTAGATTTACTTCCCAAAAATTTATTCCTCCAAAAGTTATATATAACTAAGTTTTAAAATTTAAAACTTCCATTCACTCTAAAATATGTAGTGGTGGTAGTATACTAAGTAAACTTTGCGGCTTAGGTCTAGTAGGATTTCCCATAGAGCAATCTAAATGTCGCCATTTGGACGGTTTCCCTTTAATACTCTATCTACATTGTCGCCATAAATAGAACTAGATCGCCACTTAGTCCGCACTGTAATCCCTAATATACTTTTATACAAAACAGTCTAGGAGATTTCCTCAACAGTTAGGTACTTTTCTAGCCTCTTTTGCAGAATAGGTTTCTTTAAGCAATAGCCTGAAGTTTTTGGCCAAAACTTCAGATTTAAACTTACCTCCACCTAAATCCACTCAAGGCAGGCTACACTGCACATAGCTTTTACACCACATTACAGGTTTAATCCATTGACGTACACTAGGCATCTCGCCACATGTACAAGCAATGGTCTCCACGGTGGTAGGGTCAGTTGCGCATGCCGTTGCGGCCGCCCCATCCTCCTTACTCCCAGCACCAACCCATAACTGGGCGTCATAAGCCAGCACAAGGAACTTCATCGATATGCCCTTTGACGGATTTTTAGCCCCGTCCTCAAAAAGCACTTACCTGACTAGAATACTGCACCACCTTTTTATATTTCACAGTAAAACATTATATCATAGCTTTTTTATATATTCAAAGTATGTTTAAATCCAAATTCACCATAATGCTACAAATACAATATTATTTTTCCCTATTTAATAAAAATAGTGTTAAATCTTTCAATTTAGATGTATCTCCAGAAATATTATCAAGCACTTCTATACATTCTGCTGTAATTGAATTACACATTTCAATACATTTATTCAATCCATAGGTTGTAATAAAAGTCGTCTTATTATTATCCAAATCACTTTTAGCTTTTTTGCCTAAAACTTCTGTATCTCCAACTATGTCTAAAATATCATCCTTTATTTGAAAAGCAAGTCCAAGCTTTTGTCCATAATATTCTAAATTTTCTATATCTCTCTTGGGAGCTTCACCTAATATTGCTCCTGCTATTATAGATGCTTTTATAATAGCTCCTGTTTTCTTACTATGCATGTAATATAATTGATCAATTGGTATCTTAGTATTTTCACTTAATATATCAACAGTTTGACCTCCGACCATACCTTCAGCTCCTGCACTTTCAGCAATAAAGCTGCATGCTTTTATGAAATTATGCTGCTCATTCATACAACTTTTTAACATTATACTCATACCTTCATTTAAAAGTCCATCTCCTGCAAGAACAGCCACTGCTTCCCCAAATACTTTATGATTTGTAGGTTTTCCTCTTCTTAAATCGTCATTGTCCATACATGGCAAATCATCATGGATTAACGAGTAGGTATGAATCATTTCTACAGCTGAAGCTATAGGTAAAACTTTTTCAAAGTCATCTTTATAAAGCATATAGGTAAGTAATAATAGTAAAGGTCTTATTCTCTTTCCTCCAGCACCTAAACTATATTCCATAGCTTCATAAACTTTCTTATTATAACTTCCTTTGTCTTTAAAATAACTCCCCAGCCAATTTTCAATACTATTTCTTAAATGTTCTATTGATATCTCTTTCTCCATATCACATTCCCCATTCTTAATTGTTAATAAAATTAACTTTCTACTTTAAAGTCCTTTTCCCCTGATTCTGTGAAAAGCTTTATTTTTCCTTCTGCTTCACTTAAAATTTTATATAATTTGTTTGTAAGCTTTACACCTTCTTCATATTTTTTCATACTTTCTTCTAAAGATAAACTTCCTGTATCCATTTCGTTAACTATTTCCTCTAACTTTTTTAGCATAGTTTCATAAGATTCATTTTTTCTGGGCACAAGATCACCTTCACTCTCAAATTTCCATAATTAATTTTTAATCTTTAGGTTAAACTCTTCACTTCCATCTTTTAAAGTAATTTTAACCTTATCTAATTTTTTTAGATTTTGTATGGTGTTTACAACACCTATTTTCTCATTTTCAATGACAGCATAACCTTTATTTAGTATATTCATTGGATTATGTGCTGTAAGCAAAGAATTAGCTTTAATAAGTTTTTCTCTTTCCTTTTCTAACCTTGTTTTTATTTTTATATTCATTAGTTCTTTTAATCTATCAATATTATTATATTCATTTACTATATATGAATAAGGACTATTAACATCTAAATTTCTCTTAAGTAATTCTAAAGAATTACTTTTTTCCTTTAATATAAAATCTATTAGATTATTTAAAGTATTTTTATAAGAAACAATCTTGCTTTGCAAATCTTCCAAATTAAATACTGCTAATTCAGCTGCAGCTGAAGGTGTAGGTGCTCTTCTATCACTGACAAAATCTACTATAGTATAGTCAGTTTCATGACCTACCCCTGTTATTATAGCTTTTTTTGAATTATATATTGAATATGCTAGCTTTTCATCATTAAAACACCATAGTTCTTCTATAGAACCTCCACCTCTTGCCAGTATAATAACATCTATATCATCAATCCTATTTAAATATTCTATAGCCTTTATTATACTTTCACTAGCATTTATTCCTTGAACTAAAGCAGGATATATTAAAAGTTCCACAGCATCGTTTCTTCTTTTTGCCACATTAATTATATCTCTTACAGCCGCACCTGTAGGCGAAGTTACTACTCCAATTTTTCTAGCATAAGGAGGTATCTCCTTCTTATGTGTAACTTCAAATAGTCCCTGACTTTGAAGTTTACTCTTCAGCTTCTCAAAAGCCATATAAAGCTCTCCCACACCATCTAGCTCTATATCATTACAGTATATTTGATATGCTCCATCCTTCTCATAGACAGAAACTCTTCCTTTAACTACAACCTTCATTCCATTTTCAGGCATAAACTTCAAATTTCTTGCCGAACTTCTAAACATAACACAATTTATTTTGCTGTATTCGTCCTTTATAGAAAAATATATATGCCCACTACTATGAAGTTTAAAATTAGATATTTCTCCTTTTACATTGGAATTTCCCAATATGAAATCATTATCTACTAACTTTTTTATGTAACCATTTAACTCAGATACAGTTAAAGTTTTAATATACATTATTATTCACCTTTACAAATTAGACATTGAAAACTCAGTTCAATGTCTAAATCTTAATTATTTTTCCTTAATCATGCTGCCCAAGACTCCATTTATAAATGCTGCAGACTTATCACCTGAATATCTTTTAGCTAGTTCAATAGCTTCATTTATAGATACATTCTTAGGAATATTGTCTTCATATAAAAATTCATAAGTACATACCCTTAATATAGCTACATCTAGCTTAGATAATCTGTTAAGTTTCCAATTTATAAGATGCTTTTCAATTGCACTATCTATAGACTCCTTATTTTCTTGCACTCCTTTAAGAACTCTTATTACATATTCCATGTCTATATCTTTTAGGTCAATATTTTCAGGGTCTATCTCATTTTTACCTTCAATACCTGTAATTTGCAACTCACTTTTGTCTAACTCTATATTCTCCTTCAGGTTTGCTACAACATCCTTGAAATCTTCCTTATTTATAGTCATTTGAAACAATAGTTTCATAACTAGTTCTCTTGATTTTCTTCTGTTCATTTCTTCCTCCTAATTTTGCCAGATAATATTCTATTATTAATTATTCTCAGTTTAGATATAATTATACTTAAAGTATTTATGTAGTTCAAGTATACTAGCATAAATATTTACTAAAACATGGAAACACCCTCTGAATTCAGAGGGTGCAAATATTATTCTTCAATATCTTCTACAGAATCTTCTATCTTTGGTATCATAACATTTTGAACATGTATATTTACTGCTGAAACACAAAGCCCAGTCATGGATTCAACAGCCTTTCTTACATTATCCTGTACTTCTAATGCAACATCAGGTATTCTTATACCATATTCCACTACTACGTACAAATCAATAGCTGCACTGCTTTCTCCAACACTTACTTTAACACCCTTTGACAGGTTTTTCTTTCCACTTAATATCTGAGTGATTCCACCTACAAGGCTAGCACTCATTCCTACTATTCCTTTTACTTCTGTAGTTGCTAATCCTGCAATTACACCAACTACTTCATCGGATATTTTAACAATACCTAAGTCGATTTCATTTTTAACATTATCTTCCATTGGCAATACCCCCTAGTTCTTGACATAAATCAAAAATCTTATTTACATTATACCAAATAGATTTATCTTTTACAAACATAGAATTTTTATACTAAAAAAATAGAGAATTAAGAAATTTTCATTCTATATTCCCTATAATAAATTTTTATTTTATTTAGTTTCAATTTCCACTTCCTGTATTTTTGCTATTCCCATAACTACATTTTTCATATCTCTCGTATCCTTATCCGTTAGTTTGTCCTTTGCCTTCACTACTAATCTAGCTTTATTTCCTTCTATAGAACATAATACATCTTCATATCCTTTACTTTTAAGAGTAGTTTCTATTTTAGATTCATAGTTAGTGTTCATAGCTAAATCCGTATATTTTTTAGACGCATCTTCCTTTTTGTCTTTACTTACATTTTTATCATCAATAAAAGTCTTTAATGTCTGTAATGTTTGAGCATTTTTATTATCTCTTGTTATTTTTGCTTCTTCAAAGAATTCAGACTTATTATCTTTACTACTATTATTATTTAGTGATACTGTACTTTTTCCACTACTATTATCTCCCCCATTTACATATAAAGGATTATTAAGCTTTGTTGCAAGCACTCCAGCACACACAATAAGAGCTAGAAGAGCAACAATAATTACAGCTTGTTTCTTATTCATTATTAATTCCCCCCATCTACCTTTCTAAAAAATTATATGCTTTAAAAAATTTATATATACTATTTTTTCATAGGATAAACATTAACTTTATCTTCGGATATATTAAATAAGTTAACCACAGCTTTTGTTATTCTGAGTTCAGTAAGTTTGTTTTCAGATCCTTCTGCCACAACACAAACTCCTGAAACTTTCGGTTTGTATGTTTTAACTATAAGAGGTTTGGATTTACTTCCATCATTAGTTATAACTACTGTACTGCCATTATTTTTTTGAGTTGAATTTCTTACCCCACCTTCATTATCTTTTTCTTCTGTAGTATTTGTAGAATCACTTACATTAACTGCTGGAACTTGTTCCTCTCCACTTTCGAAACTAACCATAACATCTACTTTACCTACACCTTCAATTTTTTCTAAAGTACCTTTAAGCTTATCCTGAACCTCACTTTCATATTGCTCTTGATCTATATTTTGTTCTTCTGTTTTTTGTTGTTCTTTAGCTGGCTTCGTATTATTTTTATCTTGTGCACTTATCTGTGTATTTGAAGTCTTAAAAAAACTAATACTTATAAGAATCAATATTCCTACTAAAAAAGCTATAAATAAATTGGCTCTGTTCTTCTTATCACTAAGATAACTATTTTTTTCTTCATCCCCTTGCTTCTGAAATAATTTCTTTAAATCCTTTAAATTCATAGTTTACCTCCTTATTTCATAGTTTGTGTACTTTTATTATGTCTTTAGAAACATTTAGTTCATTGCTTAAATATGTTGTAATATTTAAGCTTTTTTCATCATTTACGCTATCTTGATTATTAACTACTTTACTGTTTGTTGCTATTTTAACTTTTTTAATTTTTTCCACAGTGCCTTCTTTTATGCCTACATTAATATCTTTTATTTCTACTTTTTCTTTTTCTTTATCATAGCTTGCATCTACTTGAACTTTATAACTACTGTCTGGATATTTTTCCTTTAATTTTTTTTCACAGCTGTCTTGTAAATTTAATTTAAAAGCTTCCAAAGTACTATTTATGCTCTTTTCTTTATATTTGTTAAAATCATCATTAAATTTACCATTATTACTTTCTATACACTGTGCTGCATTATTTGTATAAGTATTTATATCAAAATTTTTATCAAATAATTTTATTATGGGATTTATAAAAACTGTAATTAAAATTAACCCTAATACAAATTTTGCATACTTTTTTAAACTATTATTTGGTAGAATCATTTCTACAGCTGTAATAAAAAACACCGCTGTACAAATAGTTATAATCCATGCTTTTAGTGATTGAAGCAACTTTTATCACCTTCTTCTAAAGTTTTTTAATTTATGTTCCCATCATCACTTTTCCCGCTGATGCAATAATAGCTACCATTATAAAAAACATAACTGAAACACTTATAAGACAAGAAGCTATAAGTATCAAAGAATCACCTGCAGAGGTTATACAATTTACAAGCCTGCTGTCACTAATAGGCTCTATTAAAGCTCCTGTGAGCTTATACATAAATGCCATGATTAAAATTTTTAACACTGGAAAAAGCATTATTATAATGATTATAATTAACCCCAAACTACTTAAAGCATTTTTCAATAATATAGAGTAACCTGCTACAGTAGATATAGCATCAGAAAGACTTTTCCCAACAATAGGTACAAAATTGTCTACTGCAAACTTTGCCGTTCTAGCAGTAACCTCATCAATAGTTTTAGATGTAATTCCCCTTATAGTAATTATTCCTATAAAGATTGTCATTATAATTCCCTGAGACCACAATGTGACTTGATTTAATAATTTAGTAAGTTTGTCTATTTTATATTCATTGGACATATTATTTACAAATTGAAGTACAAATGCCATACATATTACAGGAATTATGACATTCATAAATAAATTTGCACTTATTGTTATTGTACCTATAATTACTGGATCCATTACTGCTGCTTCTACAAATCCCCCAACACTTGCAATTAACATTATTAGTACTGGAATAAGTGCCGTCATAAAATCTGTCATTTCCTTTATTGTTGTTCTTGCAATATCCACCCCCATATAAAAACTTTTTGCCATTATTATTATTAAAAGAGAATAACATGCAAAATACGCTATATTGGATAAATCTTCACTGCTGAATGCCTTTTGAAGATTTGTAAGCAGTGCACAGATTAAAGCTATTGCAACTAAAACAGCAAGAAGCTTTAAAGAAGCAATTACTTCTCTAAACAGATAACTACCAACTGCATTTAAAATTTTTTTAGTTGATATTTTTCCATCACCTGTTTTTATAAAATCCTTTACATACTCCTTTACATCCACATCTTTTAATACTTCATATTTAGTTTTCATATTGGATATATAATTGTATAATTGTTCAACTTCTTCACTTTGACTTTGATTTTTTAAGCTTTCTGTGTAATTATTATTTTCAGCGGCTTGTACATTAAAACACATAATAAAAATTATAAATAAAACACATATAATTTTTTTCATAATAAACACCTACATAATCTTTAATATTGACTGTAATACAGCCATAAGTATAGGAATTGCCAGTGCTAAAATCAAAATCTTACCGGCAAATTCAACCTTTGTGCCTATATTGCCTTGACCTGCATCTTTGCATATTTCACTGCAAAAGGAAGCAAGATAAGCAATTCCTAGTATTTTAAATACAGTAATTAGATATACGAAATCTATATTAGACTTAGCTGATAATTCTTGAATAAACTGCAATATAGATGTAATCTTTGTTATCATAAATAGAAAAATAAGTATTCCTACAGCCATACTCACATATATTGCTAAATCATTTCTTCTATTTTCAAAAATCATTACTATAAAAAGAGATATAAAGGCAAAGGTAACTATTTTTATTATTTCCATAGCTTCCTCCTTTCGGTTTGAACACTGGGCAATTTTCCTTGTTCTCACCAGTAAAATTACCCGTTAAAATCCATTTAGGATTTTAACTTCCTAAAGTTGAAACATTGTTCTCACTGTAGTAAATAGTTTATTGACTAAATTTATTACCATCATGAGCACTATTAATATACCAGCCAAATTTGCTACTACAGCATAGTCTCCTTTGCCACTTGACTCTAGAACTTTATCTATAATTATTATGACTATTCCCACACCTGCAATTTTAAATATTAAGCTTATGTCTAGCACTTTTAAAACCTCCTTCTTCAAGTAAAGAATATTTAACTAATCTAAATTAGCATTATAACCACCATAGCACCTAATGAAAATCCTAAATATCTGCACATCTTTACATTGTTATTCATAGAAATTTCTGAACCTTCAAGCTGTTTTTTCAAACTACTAAGTGTTAATGAAAACATTCTTTTTTCTCCATCTATATCGCATTCTCCAAGAGTCTTAGCCAAATCCAGTATTACATTTAAATCTTCCTTATTTAAATTTAAAACTTCTTTTTTATCTTTAAAAACTTTATAGAATGCATCATATGAACTATCAACAGCATTAGAAAATAATAAACTTGAAATTTCTTTAAATATGCTTTTTATAGGATCTTTGCTTTTTTCAGCTATGTTATAAATAGCTTCTGGTAATGGAGTAAACGTATAAATCATATCGTTCTGAAGTTGATTAATACATCTTTGAAGCTCATTGAGTTGTTTTGTCCTCTTTTTAAAACCCTCCCCATAATTGAATCCTATTGCTGTGGATGCAATTATTATAATAATACATGCTAAAATCTTTAACATTTTAACGCTCCCATATTATAGATTTACTTTTAAAATCATATATATATTCAACAGTACCTGCTCCATTATTGCTACTTAATACTATTGCTCTTTTAAATACTTGATTTTCTACAATTTCTTTAAAAACTGGTCTCTTATATAAATCTTCTATTCCATATCCATGTATTGTAGTAATTAAATTTACTCCTGAATTTAATGCAAATAAAATACTATCCATATCCTTATAGGTTCCAATTTCATCACATACAACAACATCAGGAGACATACTTCTTATTGCCATCATTATTCCTTGACTTTTAAGGCAGCTATCTAAGATATCAGTTCTTAACCCTAGCTTTAATTGAGGTATTCCATTGTAACAAGCTCCTATTTCGCTTCTTTCATCAATTACACAAACTTTTTTACCTGTAAATGCCTTTTGCTTCATCCCATCAGAAATGTTTCTTACAATATCTCTTATTAAAGTAGTTTTTCCACATTTAGGAGGGGAAATTACTATTGTATTTATCACATTATTATTTTTAATAATAAAATCCATTAACGGATCAGAGCATCCTATAACTTCTCTACATATTCTTATATTTAGAGATGCTATACTTTTAATTGTCTTTACCTCATCCTTTTCTATAACACACCTTCCACATATTCCTATCCTATGGCCTCCTCTAATAGTTATATATCCTTTCTTTATTTCTTCTTCAAAGGCATATATGGAATAGTTGCTTATCCTTTGTACAATTGCCTTTAAGTCTTCCCTACTAGGTATATACTTAAATATCATCTCTTCTTTCCCGTTTTCCAATACTAAGGGCTTGTCTGCTCTTATTCTTATCTCTTGAAGTTCTTCATTTAATGAAGCTTCTGTAATAAAATTCTTTATATTCTCTGGTAAAATGTTTAAAATTTCTTTCGTGTCTATTTTTCTCATCTCCTTCCTTATATATCTATTTCTATTTTTGTTTATTCAAATTTATTCCACATTAATGTAAAATAATTTTAAAAAAAGACCATATGAATGTTTAATACATTCATATGGTCTTATTCATAATTTTATTCATTGTATATTTAAGAATTCTTTATGTTGGAATTAAATTATGGCAATTAGGACATGTTATCTTTTCTTTTTGTTTTACTATATCTTTATCAACATAAACGTCATCGCCGCAGTTAGAACATTTCAATTGAATGAAATTGTCTCCTTCATCTTCACATAATTCATAGTCATCATCATACATATCATCTTGCAAAATAGATAAATCTTCATCTATAGCATCTATATAATCTTCCATATATTTTTGTGATTCAGATATTTCATCCACTTCCTCAGCTATAACTTTTAGCACATTTATTATCTCATTTAGTACTTTTCCTTCCTTAGTAGTGGTATCAATTTCCAATCCATCTACTAGTCCATTAAGGTAAGCTACCTTTGATATAATATCGCTCACTGTACCACATCCTTAAATTTATTTTGCCATTAGTATTCCTTAAACTCTTTCCATGTATTCTCCAGTTCTAGTATCTATTCTTATCATTTCGCCTTCGTTTACAAATATAGGCACATGAACTACCGCACCTGTTTCAACAGTAGCAGGTTTTAACACATTTGTAGCAGTATTACCTTTAACACCAGGATCTGTCTGTGTTATTTGTAATTCAACAAAGTTTGGAGCTTCTACTGAAAAAGCTTCTCCTTTGTAAAATTTAATTACAGCAAACATATTCTCTTTCAAGAATTTTATAGCTTCCTCAACTTTTTCATAGTTCAAAGGAATCTGTTCAAAAGTTTCCTGATCCATGAAGTAATATAATTCTCCATCAGAATATAAATACTGCATTTCTTTTCTTTCTATTACAGCTTCTTGAAGTTTTGCTGTTGGATTGAAAGTTGTATCAGTAACTCCTCCTGTTTTAACATTTCTAAGTTTTGTTCTAACAAAAGCTGCACCTTTTCCTGGTTTTACATGAAGGAAGTCTATTACAGTATACACTTGTCCATCTTGTTCAAAAGTAGTTCCTTTTCTTATATCTCCTGCTGATATCATTTATGTATCCCTCCAAAATTTATTAATCATTTTTATATTATAACCCTTTCAGGTAATTATATACGGCTAATCTATGCATATAAGTTTCTTTGTTGATTTTGATAATACTTCTGATCCACTTTCAGTAATCACAAGTAAATCCTCTATTCTAACACCACCAAATCCTGGTATATATATTCCTGGCTCATCTGTAACTACCATTCCTGATTTTAACTTTTGAGCATTTCTATATCCAACTACAGGTGCCTCATGAATTTGTCTTCCAACTCCATGTCCAAGACTGTGTCCAAAATAATCTCCATAACCCTTTTCTGTTATGTATCCTCTTGCAACTCCATCCACTTCAATAGCAGGTACCTCAGGTTTATAAGCCTTCAAAGCTCTTTCCTGTGCTTCCAATACTACATTATACACTTCTATCATTTTTTCCGAAGGTTCTCCAATAACTATAGTTCTTGTCATATCAGAGCAATACCCTTTATAAATACATCCATAATCAAGAGTCAAAAATTCACCTTTGTTAACTACTTTTTCTGTAGCTTCTCCATGAGGTAAACTTGATCTAACACCGGATGCTACAATTGAAGGAAACGATAAATCTGAAGCTCCTAACTTTTTCATATAAAATTCAAGTTCAAGACCTATCTCTCTTTCTGTCATTCCTACTTTTATGAATTTAAGCATATGATCAAAAGCTTTATCCGCAATTTCTGCTGCTTTTTTTATTAACTGTAATTCTGATTCATCCTTTACAAGTCTTATTTTTTCAACCATTCCTTCCATAGGAACCAACTCACATTGAACTTTAGACTTATATATATTATAAGTAGCAACTGAAATTATATCCTCTTCGAATCCAAGCTTTTTAATATTATTATTTTTAACTAATTCACCTAAAAAGTCATGAAAAGAAGTACCTTTATTATACTGAACCACTTCATAATCTTTAACTTGCTGCCTTGCTTGTTCTGTAAATCGTGAGTCTGTAATAAAAAATGCTTTATCATTAGTTATTACTGAAAAACTTTCATTTCCTGTAAAACCACTTAAATAGTTTCTATTACAATCCCCAACTAAAAGAACAGCATCCATACCTTTTTCAGTCATTAATTTTCTAAGTTCCCCTATTCTCTTTTCAAACATATTAATTCCCCTCTACAATTCAATTAAAGTATAATATATTACTAATTTATCTAATTTTTATAATATTATTCACTTATTTTCTTATCATATATTATTTAAATTTATTGAATACAATAAGCCTTGGTGGACAATGTTATTTTATCAAAACTTGTGATTATTTGCAAATACTATTAAATGTTTATATTTGCTTTTTATGCATTACTGAATTTAATTCTATTTTGCAAATTTCATATTTATTTCAGTAACTATTTTATTTTCAGCATCTTTTTCTATAAGCAAATTACTTACATCAATAAATCCATTTCTATTTTGTATTTTTTTCAGCATATTTTTTGTTTTTTCAACATCCCAATTACTTTCTACTTTAACTATTGATGCTTTATCATCTTTTTTGTTGTCAATTTCAATTACCCTTGCATCCTGTTGATCCTGTAAAAGCTTGATAACATCGCTGCATTTAATTCTCTTATAAGTTACTTGTTTATTTTTTTCCACCTGTTCTAAATTGGTTAATTTTGTATTACATTCTATTCTTTTATTAATTAAAAAATAGTTTTTGATTAACAATGTTATAAAAAATATAAAACACATAATTAATATAACTTTATATTTTTCTTCCTTATTCATAGTTCCAATTCCTTCCTATTATTTCAACTGTAACCTTATTTCTGACGAATTATCGTCACTCCTGGCTGATGGACTATTATCTTTATGTGAATCATTAACATATGTTATATTAAATTTATTTGCATCTTCGATTTTTTTTATAAATGCTGCAAAATCTACTGGATTTATATTAAATTTAATGTCTATATTTCTTTTTTCTATATTTAAACTTTTAAAATCAATATTTTTATAAACATCCTCTTCAAATTTTAAAAATGTATTTAAAGTTTCAGTATTGCTGCTATGTAATTTAGCTTTTTCATCAGCATTTGCTTTTAACAAAATAATTTTTTCATTAGTTTCATCATTTATAGTATTTATCTTACTTCTATTTATCATTATCATATCTATAAGTATTAAATCTACAATAAAAAACATAATAATAAATATCTTTAAAATTTTTAATTTCTTTATTTTTATTTTTTCCAAATACCAATTAGGTAAAAAGCGTCCACAATTCACTTATATTACCTCCAGCTTATCTTTACATATAGTTCCAAGGTCATTACAATTATATTTTTTAGAAAGTGTTTGTACTATGTCTTGATAAGGTAAATTTAGAAAAAATACATTTTTTAAGTTTCTAATTAGACCGGTTGCTTCACATTTTTCTTTAAATTTGTCCATAATTATCCCAAAATTATCTTTATCAAAATCTTGAATAACACTATTAGACAATATCTTTCCATCTATACAAGCCAAAAGATAAAGTTTATTGTCATATAAAAAAGTAAGAACATATTCACGTTCCTTAATTAATTTTTTATAATTATTTAAAATACAAAATTGTATAGGGTACACCCCTTTTATGCTAGCACCTTTTTCTACACATTTTTCTATAATATTATTCTTATCCCAGTTTAAACAAAATACAATTACCTCCAAGCTTTTCCCATTATCTTTAAACACATCATATGTAAACATTATGCTGTCTATATCTATATTTTTAAAATGATATTTAAGTTCTGCTTTAATAATAGAATTAAGTTTTCTCTTGCTTACCTTTGGTATCTCTATAAGCTTTACATATATTTGCTCTCCCTGTACTATAATAAAAATATTTCTGCTGTGAAAATCAATTTTAATATCATCTATATTTTTACCTTCTATACCTAAGCTTTCTTTCCACTTACCTTCTTTTATTTTACTTATAAGATTTTTACTCATAATGTCCTTATATATTAATCCTTTTTCATTAATTTGCAATATACCACTTTTCATAATTCTTTCAATCCAACTCCTTTTTCAAAAGAATAATTAAACTTTAATTTATAAACTTATAAAAAATAAAGTTATTTTCTACTTTACATTTATAATACTCTTCTTTATAAAACTTATTATTCACATAATACTTAACTACTAAATAATCATCTTTATCATATTTAATACAGGAATTATCATATTGAACTATTGAATCTGTCTTAGAGCTTAAATAGTTCTTTATTTCATCATTTGTTATCATTTTAACATCTTTATATAACAACTCATCTAAATCAGTAAGCATATATTCTCTAATTTTTTGAGTAGGATCAACCTTTAATATTTTCTTTTCCATACTTAAATTATTTTGTCTTATTAAAACTTCCGACTTAAAACAATTTAAAGCTATAAAAATACAAAAACTAACTATGAACATTACATATATTAGGATGAACCCTTTTGATCTTCTTCTCTTTTTAATGGAAAACATCTTCTATACACATTGCCTTTCTTAGTTTCTATGGATACATAAAGTACATGTCTATCTTTTTCAACTTTAAAATTCTTAACGTTCTTTAGTATATTATTTGTTGTAGAATAATACTCTGAATAATAACTTACTATTATGTCTGAATTCCTGTTTGTCCTTATATAATTAAATCCTCCTCCATTTTTTCTTGTTATTACAATTACATTATTATTTTTTATTTTTACATACCCTTCATTATCTATTTCATGCTGAATTATGGTAAAAGCTTCATTTATATAGAATGCTTCTCTAATAGAGTTTATCTCCTGTCTATGAATTTTCATATACTTCAACATAACAACTGCCTGAACAGATGTTATTATCCCTATTATTGAAACCACCAACATAAGTTCTATTAATGTAAATCCTTTTTTTACATATATTTTATTTTTTATATTTTCCTTTATAGAATTCACACTCCATAATCCTTTCTTTATTAAGAATTTGAACATACAATTTTAAATTAACTTTATAAACCTTCTCTCCATCTATGCTCATCACCATATAAGGCTTATTTCCTGGTTTACTTTTTGTAAACAATTTACTCAAATTTTCTCCTTTAATATTATCCAATTCCTCTGTATTTATTGAGCAATAATATCTTCCTTGATCTTTTAAATTCTGTATATCATTATAATTAAAATTGTAGATCATGTTATTTTTTATATACTCCATACACACCAAGTATTTCTTCATACTTTGATTATACTTTTCCAAAGTTAAAGCATTTAATTCTGTTCTTAAGCATGTAATAAATAAAGTTGAAAATAAGGTAATAGCACATAATACTTCAATGAGAGTAAATCCCTTTTTCTTCTTTAAAATCAACATAAGTAGTTCCCACACACACAGTTATGCGGTGATTATTCCTCCTATCTTTAAACCTAATAGTGCAAGAGTCTATAATCTTACCTTTATCACTTATTTCCATTTTCCTGCCTTTTTTCCCTATAGCTAAAATAAATTTATCAGGTAATTGCATTTTATGAATCTCTTCCAAGCCACAATTTAAAGTTAATTCACGTCTATCTTCATCCAAATATATATATCCTCTAATATTATTGTCTCTACAATATTCTCTTGAATTATTGATGAAATTCACCATTACATTTCCGAAAGTCTCAGCTTCAATATCATTTTGCAATGTGTTTACACCTGTTAAATTTATAAAACTGTAACTTAGCAATATTGAAATTATTGTAAGAACCAACATTAATTCTATCAGTGTAAATCCTTTTGATTTCCATTTATTTTTAATCATAATTTTACAAGCCTTCATTTAAATTTATTGTTAATATTTTAAAATTTTAACTTTATATCTTCGAACTAATTTTTAGGAAACACTTGCTTATCTCCACATTTCACTATATATGTATTTTCGCTTGCATTTATTTCTACAGAACAATTCTTACCATCACTTTTATAGGTAATATTAGCACTTTCATCAGTTACAGTACCCGCATCAACATTTTCTGCTGAAGTAAGTTCTTGTACAGTTTTTATTACATCCTCTTTACTAAACTTACTATCATTATTACCATAGCTAGCCATGGCTGCAGTTTCTATTTGTTTTGCAGTATTTATAGCCTTAGCATTTCTAGCCTTTTCTTGATATGCTGAAACCTTAGGTACTAAAAAACCCATTAATATTAAAATTATTGTTATAACCAACATAAGTTCTATTAATGTAAAACCCTTACATTTGTGAAAATTCTTCATGTTTTATCCCTCCAAAATCTTTCTGTTTTAACCTATTGAATCCATAATATTAAATATTGGAAGAAGAGCACCTACTACAAAAACTCCTATAAAAGCAGCTAAAATCAATATTGTTACAGGCTCTATAAAATTTACTATTTTCTTTAAGCTATCTTCAACTTCGCATTCAAAAATATTTGATATTTTAAATAAAATACCTTCTATGTCGCCACATTCTTCACCAATATTTAATAAATTTAGGAAAGTGGGATCTCCTATGCCTTGTTTTTTGAAAGAAAAATACATACTCTCCCCTTTCTTTATATCTTCAGTGCAATTAATTATCTTATTTTCTAAAACTTTATTTTGTACTGTACTTAAACATATATTTAAGGATTTTATTATTGGAATACCAGAAGAGATAAGTATGGCCAGAGATTTACTAAACTCATGAAGCAAAAATTTGCTGTAAATACCACCTATGACTGGTAATCTTAGCTTCAAATTATCAAAATACTCTTTTCCCTTATAAGTTCTACTAAATTTATAAAAAATAAAGACAGCTGTAATTAATATTAAATTTATAATAAAAAATTTATCCTTTAAAAAAGCAAAAATCCATAAAATTGTAGATGTTAAAATTGGAATACTTCCTCCTGCACTAGAAAGAATGCCTGCAAATTCCGGTACTATTTTCATCATTAAAAATATAATTACTGCTATAGATGTAATTAAAACCATTATTGGATATGATATTGCAGATTTTATTTTATTAAATATTTTATACCTTTTATCATAATATTCTGATAAATATTTAAATACTATTTCTAGTTTTCCTGATTCCTCACCCACTTTAATCATTTCTATCATGAATAAAGGATATATATGAGAAAACTTTTTTATACTTTCATATAGTGTTTCTCCTCTTTCAATATTTTTCTGTATCTGATACATACTTTCAGTTATTACTAACTTTCTATTTTGAGTACAAACTATATTAAAAATTTCTGATACTGAAAGCCCTGATGCTATCATTTGACTTAAATTATTGCACAATATACTTATATCTTGTAAATTTACCCTTTGAATAAATACTTTATTTAACAGCTTTTTATTAATTCTATATTTTAATAAAAAGTACCCCTTTTCTCTAAGCATATTACTTAAATCTTCTACACTTTCAGTTTTATATTTTCCTTTAATTTTATCTCCATTTATATTTATAGCTCTATAATTAATAAATATAATATCCTCCCCCTTTGCCTTTTAAAGATTTTTTCTCATAAGCTCATCATAGGTTGTTATTCCACTTTTTATAAGCTCTATGCAATTATCCTTTATTGATGTTATATATTTATTTAAATTATAGTTATCAATATGTTCAATATATTTCTTATTTATAACATTAATATCTTTTAATACTTTAAAGTCTACTATTTCATATACCACTGTTCTACCTTTATAACCAGTACCTCTGCACTTATAACATCCTGTTCCACGATATAATTTATCATCAGAATTTAAATTTAAATACTTTTTTTCAGCTTCTGATGCATAGTAAGACTTTCGACAGTATGGACAAATCTTTCTTACCAACCTTTGTGATATAACTCCAATTAAAGCATCCTCTATAAAATATGAGGGGATTCCCATTTCTAAAAGTCTAAGTACCGATTCAACAGCACTATTAGTATGTAAAGTACTTAAAACTAAGTGGCCTGTTATTGCTGCTCTTATAGCTATATGTGCTGTTTCTTCATCTCTTATTTCTCCAACCATTATCACATCTGGATCCTGTCTAAGTATACTTTTAAGACCTTGTGCAAAGCTAAGGCCTACCTTATTATTTACTTTAACTTGATTTATATTATCCATAATACACTCTACAGGATCTTCTATACTTGTAATATTTTTTTCCTCTTTATTTAAAGTATCAAGCATAGAATATAATGTAGTGGATTTTCCACTACCTGTTGGTCCAGTTATTAAAATTATCCCGTGGGAATTTTTCAGCATGTTTTTTATAGCTTCAACATCATTTTTTAAAAATCCTAAGGAATCTAAAACCTTTATATCCTCAGATTTATACAATATTCTTATAACTATTTTTTCTCCTAATATAGTGGGAAGTGTTGAAATTCTAAAATCATAATTTTTATTTTCATAAACATACTTAATTTTGCCATCCTGAGGTACCCTCTTTTCTGAAATATCCATAGAAGCCATTATTTTAAATCTTGTACACACAAGTGGATATATATCCTTGGGTATTCTTGTAAAGCAGCTTATAATACCATCTATTCTGAATCTTACTAAAACATCGCTTTGAAATGGTTCTAAATGAATGTCACTAGCTTTTTCAGATATAGCCATATTTATTATAGAATTAATAATTTTAACTACTGGTGCTTCCTGTAAACTTTCATCATTTGTAAATTCATATCCGTTTTTTACGTCGTGAAACTTTTTTTCTATCTTAATAGTCTTTATAGCCTTCTCTACACTGCACTTACAGTAATAAGTATTTATTGCATCTACTATTTTATTTTTATCTCCATAAAAAAATTTTACGTCCCTATTACTTATAAATTTCAGCTCATCTTTTAATAAAATATCTGGATCTTTATTAATTACAATATACAGACATTGCTCCTGTTCTTTAACAGCTATTAAACAATTTTCTCTAGCAATATTTTCTGGTATTTTCTTTACCATTTCATCTTGAATGTTTATACTTTCTAAATCAATATATTCTAACTCTTCATTACTCATAATTAAATTATTTTAAGCCTCCATTTATCATATTGTTACTTGAAATTATAACCAGGTAAGTTATTTTTAAACACAAAAGAGGCATATGATTAAATCATATGCCTCTTACTTTATTTTACACTACCATAAACGCTATAATTACCTTGTTCTGCAGATATTAAATTCACAGAATTTTCTTTTTCACTATACATATAGACATCTTTTTTGATGCTTTGTTCTAAATTTTCCATACCACAAAAGTATATATTATCATTACTGTCTATTGCTAAGCCAGCTGACACATCCAAATTTTTAGGAAAATCATAAGTAAGTCTTTTTAGACTTAAATCTTTATAAGAAAACACATATAACGCATTTGTTTGACCGCCTTCAGTCCCTAAAATAAAGATTTCTTCATTCTTATAATTTGTAACAGTTTTATATATTTCTGTTAAATTAGCAGCTATACTTTTAGCAGTTTTACTTTCTATATCATAATAATACAACTGCTCACTATCTGCCTTGCTGCTTAAAATTAAAATACCATTTTTCATAGGAGCAAAATATACACAATTTCCACTTATATCATCTAAATAAACTTCCTCTTTATCCTTATTAAAATCATACATATATATCTTTTGTGAATTTTTTTCTCCCTCTACACTTCCATAATAGATTATTTTATTTTCATCTATCCATTCATAAAGTTTACCTGAAACCAAAACTTTTGATTTTAATTTTAAATATTTATTATTTTTTATATCATATACTTTCATTCCCTCTGCACTACTTAGCGAATTGCTTTTAAACGACCTAAAAGCCAGCTTATTTCCATTATTGTTTAGTTTTAAATCCAGTGCAGAATAAAAATCTTTCAACTGAAGTTTTTTTCCTAATGAATTTATATCTATAATGTTTTTACTGGAATTTTCACCATTTGGCACACTTATAGAGTGTACATAAACTGAATTTTTAACATTATAAGCCATGTCGATAACATTACCTGTAGTGCTCCCAACACTTGCCAGAGCTTTATCATCTATTTTGAAAGCATTAAAGTTACCATTACTATTTTCCAATACAGTAACTTCTGAATAGTTGGGTACATTATTTTCTTCCACCTTTTGCTCTTTTTTTATGCCACATGAAACAAAAGTTAAGCTTATTAAAAATGTAATAATTAAAATTACAGATTTTAAAAAAGATTTCATTTACAATTCATATTCCCCTTTAAAAGAAACTACTGCAGGACCCGTCATAAAAATTCCATTTTTCTTTATTTCTATGAAGAGCTTTCCACCTGGTACTTGAACTTCTACACTTCCATCAGTAAGCGATAATTTGTTGGCAGCTATAACAGAAGCACAGCTTCCTGTGCCACAAGCTAAAGTAGGACCTGCTCCTCTTTCCCAGGTTTTCACTTTAACTTTATTGCTGCTTACTACTTCACAAAAATTAACATTTGTACCATCTGGAAAGAACTCAGATTTTTCTATAGCCTTTCCTTCCTCTACATTATAATCTTCAAGTTTTCCAAATATAATTGTATGAGGAACTCCCATGAGCATGCTTGTTATATTATACTCTTTCTTTTCTACTTTTATTCTCTTATTTATAACTTCTTCATTAAACCTTGCAGGTATTTTTTCCACTTCAAAAGAAGGTGTACCCATATTAATAGTTACTTCCTTTATACTATGGTTTTCTAAGTGCAAAATAGCTTCTTTTACACCATCACCTGTTTCTATAGTTATAGATTCTCCCTTTACTATATCTTCATCCCACACATATTTAGCAAAACATCTTATACCATTTCCACACATGGAAGCATAAGAACCATCTGCATTCATTATAATCATTTTTATTTGTGCAACATCACTGTTTCTCACTAATAATATTCCATCTGCACCTATGGCAAACTTTCTATCACAAAGTTTTTTAGCTAATTCTCCTTCTTTACCTAAAAAACTATTTTTTCTATCATCTATTACTATAAAATCATTTCCCGTTCCTTGCATTTTCGTAAATTTCACTATAATTATCCACCCTTCTTATCATAAAATAACTTGTGATTTTAATATATTCTTAATAAATGAATAAACTTCAAAATAAGTTTACTACTAGAAACTAAATTTAGCAATAATTTATTAAGAAGTTGTTTTATTAACATTTTGTATCATTTACCAAGCATACACAACCTTTATTTTAAAATTTCAAAATGATATAATACTATAGATATATATGAGTATATATCAATTAACTAATTTAGCTTGCAGAGAGGATGATAATATATGGCCTTGGATGGTATTTTTATACATAGTGTAATAGGTGAGTTAAAAAAATATTTATTAAATGGAAGAGTTGAAAAGGTAAATCAACCTGAAAAAGATGAAATAATTTTGTCTATAAAAAATCAGAGAAAAACTTACAAACTTTTAATAAGTGCTAGTTCTGTTTATCCTAAAATTCATCTTACCCAATTATCTAAAACAAATCCTATGCAGCCTCCATTATTCTGCATGGTTTTGAGAAAACATATAAACACTGGGAGATTAGTGAATATAAGACAGTTAGATACAGATAGGGTAATTTTTCTGGACTTTGAAAGTACTGATGAATTAGGATTTAACAGTATCTACACTTTAGCTATAGAAATTATGGGAAGGCACAGTAACATAACATTAGTTCGTGATAGAGATCAATTTATTATGGACAGTATAAAACATATTACACCAGAAATAAATACTATAAGATTTTTATATCCTGGTATTAAATATGTACTGCCTCCTAATTCTCCAAAACTAAGTCCTTTCAATTATACTATAGATGAATTTAAAGCTTTCGTAGAAAAAAACAATGTAAAATATGAAAAAAGCTTTTTTTCTAAGGTATTTACAGGAGTTAGTTCTCAATTCTCTAATGAAATTTTTTATGAATTTGTTAATGAAAAAAAAGAGTTTTCTGAAGCAAATCTATCTAGTATATATGATTTAACTAGAAGAGTTTTTGATAATATAAAACAAGATAATTACTATTTTGCGTCCTATTCGTTAAATGGAGTCGTGAAGGATTTTTACTGTGAAAATCTACTCTCACTTAAAGAATATTCACAAAAAACTTATTCTTCACCTTCAGTACTTTTAGAAGAATTTTATTTTTCTAAAGATAAACATGATAGACTAAACGGCAAAAGTTCCGATTTACAAAAGCTTATAAATGTAAATTTAGAAAGATG
The DNA here is from genome assembly GCF_001038625.1 of Clostridium carboxidivorans P7. GTDB lineage: Bacteria > Bacillota > Clostridia > Clostridiales > Clostridiaceae > Clostridium_AM > Clostridium_AM carboxidivorans. The sequence goes on along the minus strand of NZ_CP011803.1, from coordinate 5,662,076 downwards.
TTATAAGAAAATAGATATACTAGAAAATTCCCTTACTGAATGCCAAAACAGGGATAAATATAAAATATACGGCGAAATTTTAACAGCTAATATTTATAGTCTTAAAAAGGGAGATAAAGTTGCAAAGCTTCAGAACTATTATGATGAAAATATGGATTATGTGGATATTAAGCTAGATGTGAACAAAACTCCTTCTCAAAATATTCAGCACTATTTTAAAAAATATAACAAACTCAAAAAAACTGAAGAAGCTTCTAAAATACAGTTAGAACTCACAAAAAAAGATGTAGATTATCTACAATCTGTATTAACTAACATAAAGAACTCAGAAGATTATGAAAGTATAGAAGAAATTAAAAGAGAGTTAATGGAAACTGGATACCTTAGATTCAAGAAAAATCACAATAACAAAAAAGTAAAACCTTTAAAGCCTATGAAATTTATATCTAGTGATGGAATTGAAATATATGTAGGTAAAAATAATTTTCAAAATGATTACCTAACATTAAAATTTGCAGATAAAAGAGATATGTGGATGCATACTAAAAATATTCCTGGCTCACATGTAATAATAAAAAATTTTGGGAATATACCAGATAAAACTTTAGAAGAAGCTGCTAAATTAGCTGCTTTCTATAGCAAATCTAAAGATTCTACAAAAGTGGCTGTGGATTACACTGAAGTTAAAAATGTGCATAAACCTAATGGTTCAAAGCCAGGAATGGTAATCTACTATACTAATAAAACTATTTTTATAGATCCTGAAAAACCACCTATACAGCAACTGCAATAAATTTACAAGATAAAAATAATGCGAAGCTTTGCTTCGCATTATACTTATTTCGTTGTATTAAACTTTTTCTGATTTTCTGGCTTTGCTCCAAAATACTGATAATAATAGCATTTTATTCTTCCATTATAAAGCTTTCTATTTTTATTAGCTTTTAATCCAAAATGCTTTTCAAATTCGGGATGAGAAGTTATTACAAAGTAAGACCAATCCTTTAAATTTTGAAAAACTTCACCCATTTGCTTATAAAGCTGTTCTATTTGCTTTTCATTTCCTAATCTTTCTCCATATGGGGGATTACATATTATAAACCCATATCTTTTTTTTGAGCTAAACTCCTGTACTGGAATTTTTTGAAACTCTATGAAATCCGCTACTCCAGCTTTCTCAGCATTTTGTCTAGCTATTCTAATTACACTGCCATCTATATCTGAAGCTAATATTTTAACTTCATTATTGTTTATAGCATTTCGTGCAAATTTCCTATTCTCTTCCCATATATTCTTAGGAATTATATCCCAGTTTTCAGAAACAAAACTTCTATTTAATCCAGGTGCTATATTTTTACCTATAAGAGCAGCTTCAATGGCTATAGTACCTGATCCACACATAGGATCTGCAAGAATTCTAGAAGGGTCCCACTTACTTAAAAGTACTAAAGCTGCTGCTAATGTTTCCTTCATAGGTGCTCCACCTGCAAGTGCCCTATAGCCTCTTTTATGAAGTCCAGCACCAGATGTATCTAATGTCAATGTAACTATATCTTTAAGAATTCCAACTTCTATTTTATATTCGACACCATCTTCACTAAACCATTCTGTGTTGTGTTCCCTTTTCATAGCTTCTACTACTGCCTTTTTCACTATAGATTGACAATCTGGAACGCTAAATAATGTAGATTTCACAGACTTGCCAACTACATGCATAAAAGCATCCTTTGGCATGAGCTTTCCCCACTCTACTGCTAAAGTACCTTGAAATAACTCTTCAAAGCTTTGAGCTTTAAATTCTGACATTCTTATTAATACTCTATCTGCAGTTCTAAGCCACATATTGCAAGTTACTATATCTCGTTCATCACCTTCAAAAGTTACTTTTCCATTTTCAACTTTTAAATCATAATATCCAAGTTCTTTTAATTCATTTGCTACTATAGCTTCTAATCCAAAAGTTGCTGTAGCAATTAGTGTATAATTCATATTTTTCCTCCAAGTATATTTATATTTATTATCTATTTTATCAAAATAAATTCATACCAAACATAATTATACTCATAATCAATAATTTTTAAAAGGATTATTTAACTGCTGCTTTAATTCCATGGCATAATCCTTGTGCTAGTTTATTTTGATATTCATCTGAGCATAATAATTTATCTTCCTGTGGGTTAGATAAAAATCCCATTTCCACTAAAACTACAGGCACCTTTGACCAGTTAAACCCTGTCATGTCATTTCTTTGTACAACGCCTCTATTATTCATACCAACTTCACTTACTAAAGTATTTAAAATTGTCTTTCCATAATACATACTTTTTTCATTTATATTTCTAGTGTTTTCATTTATAGGTTCAGGAACCAGCATTGATGCTCCGCTAACTTTACTACTATCACTTGAATCAGCATGTATCCTTATAACTAAATCTGCATTTTCCTTATTTCCTACTTCTGCTCTTTCTACATTGCCTAAACTCTCCGAACTTTTTGTTTTAGTCATTTTTACTGTATACCCTTCCGATTCCAATAAAGCTTTTAACTTCATTGATACACTCATATTTACGCTATATTCCGGAGTTTTAGTGGCTACACCTTCAGCTCCTCCACCATCCTTTATTTTCATTTCTGACGAACCAGGTGACAAAGGCTCCTTTTCTAAATTAGATCTATCAGCATGCCCAGGATCTATTACTATTATCTTTTTCTTTACCTCTGGAGAACTATTTGTAACTGGAGCAGAACTTTTAGTTTTTTCAACATTATTACTTGCACTATTGCTATTATTGTTATTTGATTTAACTTGCTTAGTACTTACTTTATTTTCTACTGGTGCAGCTGCACTTTTAGTTTTAACCATAGAGCTGTGAGATTTATATACAACAAATCCGGCTATTGAAATCACAACAACTAATACTAATCCAACTATAAAACCTACATTTTTTTTCATTAACTTATCATCTCCTTAAAAAAATTATACCAGGTATCTGTAAAGTAATACAGTACCTGGTATATATTATACAGCTTTGATTGACTTAGATTCTAAATCATCTTTGAAATCATCTTGTACTTCAACCTCTTCAGTTGCACTTGTCTCAGGCAATATTAAGTTTAATACAATTCCTACTAAGGTAGCTAATGCTACCCCTGCTATTTCTACATCTGCTCCATTGAATTTAAATTTAACTGCTGCTCCACCTATTCCTATTACTATAATAACTGATGCTAACAATAAGTTTTTCTTTTTACCAAAATCAATTTTATCTTCAACAAATATTCTAAATCCTGATGAAGCTATTATACCAAAGAGTAATATACTTACACCACCAATAACTGGAAGTGGCATATTTTCAATTATTGCAGCTACAGGTCCTATAAAAGAAAGTATTATTGCTATTATTGCAGCTCCACCAATTACCCAAACACTATATACCTTTGTTATAGCCATAACTCCTATATTTTCTCCATAAGTTGTGTTTGGAGGTCCTCCAACAAGTCCTGCAAATATAGTAGCTACACCATCACCTAAAATTGATCTATGAAGACCTGGTTCTTTAGTGAAATCTCTTCCAACTACATTATTAGTAACATACACATGTCCTATATGTTCTGCTAAAGTTACAAACGATACAGGAGCCATAAGCATCATAGCGCTTAAATTAAATTTAGGTGTCATAAAAGGAGGCAGTCTAAACAATTTAGCACTAACTATTGCCTCTACAGCTTTATGAGGTATGATTCCTAAACATAATGCTGCTATATATCCTACTACTATAGCTACAAGTACTGGTATTACTCCTAAGAAGCCTTTAAAATACATGCTTCCAATTATCCCTACACCTAATGTGATCATAGATACTGTAATCCATGCCCATCTTGGTACACTTTGTAGTGATGCATCTGCATAAGCTGAATTTAAGCCTGCCCAATTTATAGCAGTTGCTGCCAATCCTAAACCTATAACTATAACTATAGATCCAACAACTACTGGAGGTAACGCTTTATTAAGCCAATTCACTCCACAAAATTTAATTATAATGGATACTATAATATAAACCATTCCTGCAGCTAAAACACCTGAAAGCATAGCTTCTGGTCCATAATTCTTAGAAGCCACCATCATAGGTGCTATAAATGCAAAGGATGAACCTATATATGCTGGAAGCTTTGCTTTAGTACAAATTATATAAAGAAGCGTACCTACACCACTACAGAAAAGAGCAATAGATGGACTCATTCCTGTAAGAATAGGAACAAGTATGGTAGCTCCTACCATAGCAAAAAGGTGTTGAAAACTCAAAGGAATAGTAATTCCTATAGGTAATTTTTCTTCTACATCTACAATGTTTTTCATTTAAACTCTCCTTTTTTAGCCTCACTGGACTAATTTAAAATTATGATTTATTTAATTTTTATAATTCATCAATTTTTACAATATCAGCTCCATCTATTTCAGAAATTTGAACTGATACTACCTCGTTTCTAGAAGTAGGTATATTTTTTCCCACATAATCAGACCTTATTGGAAGTTCTCTATGTCCTCTATCTATTAATACAGCAAGTTGTATCAATTCAGGTCTTCCAGCATGTATAACAGCATCAATAGCAGCTCTAACTGTTCTTCCTGTGTATATTACGTCATCTACTAATATTACTTTTTTACCTTCTACATCAATTAAATCCGCATCTTTTAATTTAGGTTGATCATATAACTTACTTAAATCATCTCTATAAAGAGTAATATCAACAGTTTCCACAGGAATTTTTACTCCTTCAATCTGCTCTATTATTTTTGAGATTCTTTGAGCTATAGGATACCCTCTTCTTTTAATACCTACAAGAATAATATTCTCTACTCCTTTGTTTTTTTCTACTATTTCATGAGATATTCTAGTTAAAGTTCTCTTTATGCCTTTATCATCTAAAACAACTGCTTTAGTTTTCACAAAAATCCCCCCTATTTACCTAATAAAAAAACTCATGACGAAGATCATGAGCATAATTATACACATACAGCTTTTGCCTTATGATCTCACAGGATCGTCTTAAAGGTACACTATTAATTTTTTATATATCTTAATTATGATAACATAATACTTTTTTTATTTCAATTCATTTTTTAAAACATTTAATACTTTTTTAAAGTAATCTGGCAAATCAGACGTAAATTCAATATATTCATTTGTGCTAGGATGTATAAAACCTAGCTTTTTAGCATGAAGCATTTGTCCATTCAAGTTAAACTTTTGTTTTTTATAACCATAAACTGGATCTCCTACTAAAGGATGTCCTATATAAGCCATATGTACTCTTATCTGGTGTGTTCTCCCCGTTTCCAATACACATTCTACAAGAGTATTACTTTTAAATCTTTCCAATACCCTATAGTGAGTTACTGCTCTTTTACCATCCTTAATCACCGATATTTTTATTCTTTCTACAGGATGTCTTCCTAAAGGTTTATCTATAGTACCTTCATCTTCTTTTAAAATTCCTTCAACTAATGCTGTATAGGCTCTAGTCATAGAATGATCCTTAAGTTGCTCTGCTAACTTATTATGAGATTTATCATTTTTAGCAACCACTAATATACCTGAGGTATCCTTATCTATTCTATGTACTATTCCAGGTCTTGTTACTCCATTTATGCCAGATAGATCACTGCAATGATTTAAAAGAGCATTGACCAATGTACCAGTATAAACCCCTGAAGCTGGATGAACCACCATACCCTGTGGTTTATTCACTACAATGACATCACTATCTTCATAAACTATATCTAATGGGATATCTTCAGGTTCTATATCCAGTCCAACAGGATCAGGTATAGTAATAAGTATTTTATCTTTTATCTTCAACTTGTAATTACTCTTTTTTAAAATTCCGTTTACTTTTACTTGTGACTTTTCTATAAGCCCTTGTATGTAAGATCTAGATTTATCCTCCATTCTTTCTGATAAAAATAAATCCAACCTAGTATTCACTGAATTTTCATCTATAATAAATTCTCTAGTTTCCATACTTACTTATCTTCCTTTATTAAATAAATTGCTAATAAAAAGGTTCCTGTTACTACTAAAACATCAGCCACATTGAAGGTAGGGAAATAGTATACATCTTTATAATGTAAAGTTAAAAAATCTACTACATACTTATAATAGGTTCTATCTATTAAATTGCCTATAGCTCCACTTATTATAAGTGCCAAACTTATTCTAAGTAATTTTGAAGTAGGTTTATATTTTATAATGTAATAAACTATACCTGCCATAACAATAAATGTAACTATACTTAAAAAAACTACCTTATTTTGCAAAATACCAAAGGCAGCTCCTCTGTTTTCTAAATAAAAAAGTCCAAAAAAGTCTTTTATTACAACTATTCCGGAGGTATTTGATAACTCTTTAAGAGCCCATAACTTTGTAACTCTATCCAATATCAATCCCAAAATTATTATTAGTAATTCCATTTGCATCCCCCTTTTAAAGCTTAGGAAAAGTTAACAAGAAACTTCTCGTTAACTTTTCCATTTCAATTACTACGGTAATTGGTTCTTATACTGTTCATTGCTTATTCTTTCTATTGGTTCCACATAATCCTCATCTTCATCACTATATACATCTATTACATTTTTTATTCTATTAAATCTTGCCACAGCTTGGTAACTATCTTCTGCATCAAAGCCTACTTCATCTCTGCGGTCGTTATATCCATATCCAAAAGGATAACCAGGTTCTTGCTTTTCTATAGGTGTATTTCTTTTTTCATCTGAATAAGAATTACTAAGCGATTTTTGACATTCCACACAATGATCTGTATAAGGAATAAATTCTAATCTTTCTTCTTTTATATCCTTACCACATATACTGCACTTCCCATAAGTACCTTTATCTATGTTTGAAAGTGAATTCTCTATTTTTTTTATAATAGACAACTCATTGCCTTTAAAGGCTATTCCTCTTTCCTTATCAAAAATTTCAGTAGCAATATCTGAAGGATGATTATCATAAAAAGATAACTCTGTAGCTAATTCAGCATTAGAATTAATAGTTTCATTTTCCTCCATTTGCTTTAATAAACTATATACCCTCTTTTTTTCTAATTCCAACTTTTTTCTAAAATGCTCCAATCTTTCATTATTCATAACCCCAGAACTCCTTTCTCATTATAGAGTAAAAATAACCTAATTTTATTTTTACTAAAAATATTTTATTTATTCTGCAGTTATGGAAATAATTATGGAATCAAATCAATTTCATAAAATTGTTTTTTAGAAATTATATTTTAAATACAACTTTTTCATACAAAAATCAATTTACATATTCATAAGCATACTTTTTAAAATATCTGTTGAGTTTTTTATAGCTATTGGCGCAAACTTCTCATAATCCATATGTGCTCCATTATTAGCATTGTCAGATATGGATCTTATAACTACAAAAGGTATGTTATTTAAATAGCATACCTGTGCAATACTTCCGCCTTCCATTTCACAAGCTAGTGCCTCAAATTTTTCATTCAACCACTTTATCTTCTGCGTATCAGAAATAAATTGATCTCCTGTTACTATCCTTCCAATAAAGCTATTGCTTTTCTCAATATTTTTGCAAGCTGCTTTAGCTTTATCTATAAGATCAGTATCGCATTTAAAATCAAAGGCATCCAATCTTGGAACTTGACCTACAGGATCTCCAAAAGCTGAAGTATCCATATCATGTTGAACAAGATTATTAGCTATAACTATATCACCTGGGTATACATCTTTTCCAATACCTCCTGCTATGCCAACATTTATCACCTTATCTACTTGAAAATCATCTATTAATATTTGAGTACATATAGCTGCATTTACTTTACCAATACCACTTCTAACAACTACTACTTCTTGATTATAAATTTTTCCTGAATTAAAGAGCATATTGGCTTTTATTTCTTTCCTATCTAACTTCATTTCCTTTAACAAAATTTCTAACTCTTCATCCATAGCTCCGATTATTCCTATTACCATCTTTTTACCCCCTGTTTATACTTTCTTTTAAGGCCATCTTAATTTCTTCCTCACTGACCTCTACTTTTGCTTTGCACCTTTCATTATCCTCTAAAAGCACAAATTTTAATTTATCGTTATTTTTCTTATCATGGTTAATAGCATACATAAATGAAGAATAATTGTCAACTTTATACTTTACAGGCATACTAAGCTTTTTTAATATACTTTCTACTTTACCATATGTATCTAAAGGTATATTAAATTTATTCTGAGATAACTTTATAGAAACAAGCATTCCAAGACCTACTGCTTCTCCATATGATACTGTAAATTTAGATGACATTTCTATTCCATATGCTATAATATGACCAAAATCTAATACATTTGTTAACCCTTTGTTTCTACACTCTCCAAATAATACTTCTGATTTTATTCTTAAACATTCTTTTACTATATGACCTAATTTGTCATTTTCTCTTTCTAGTATATATTTATAGTTCAAATTTATAAAATTTAATAACTCTACATCACCAATTACTCCATATTTAACAACTTCACCCAAACCATTTTTAAATTCTTTATTACTTAATGTTTTTAAAAATCTAGTACATACATATACAAATATAGGGTTATAAAAATTTCCTATTAAATCTTTAACATTTCCATAGTTAAATCTTACTTTTCCACCTATACAACTATCAACTTGAGATAATAGCGTTGTTGGTACATTTACAAGTTTTATTCCTCCCATATACGTTGATGCAACAAAACCCGCTAAATCTCCAACAGTTCCTCCTCCAAAGGCTATAATAGTACTATTTTTATTAGCATCGTTTTCCAAAAGAAAATCATATAAATTTTGTATGGTATAAATATTTTTTTCCTTTTCCCCTTGAGCAATGCAAAAAATTTTACAATTATTTTCTGACTTAATATGCTCTATTATATCTTTATACAATTCATATACTAACCTATCTGTAACAATAAATATTTTTTCACTTATCTTAATTCTGTTTTTTTCAAATAAGGTATGAAACTTATTAATATTATTATCTATGTAAACACTATACTTTTTATCTACTGTGTCAACAATTATCTCCTTCATCCATTTCACCACCTCTATTTTAAGCTTAAATCATATCTATATTATACCATATATGCAATGTTTCTATTTAAATAGCGTAAAAATAAAAAAGCCACTCTTACTGAGTGGGCTTTTTATTTTACAAAAAAATTTTTAATTTCTTCTAATTCATTTTCGTTATTATAAAATTCTGAATCCGATTTTGAATCTTCATATTTAGGAACTATAGGACTGTTTGAATTTTTTTCTGGTATAATCTCTATTTCTTTTTCCCTAATTTCTTCACTTTTTATAGGTTCATTTACATTTTCACTACTTTCGTAGCCTACATTATAATTTTTAACAAATTCCTTTTCCATATCGTCAAACATTTCTAATTGAGATTCCATAAAGCTTCTAAACTTAGTTCTAAATTTACAAAATTCCTGCTTCATTCTTTCAAACTCATCAGTAATTTGAATTACATCACTGTGAGCCTTATCAATTATCTTCTGAGCTGCATCATTAGCATTTTTTAATATTAATTCACTTTCTTTTTTAGCATTTTCTCTAGCTTGTTCAGATGCATTCTGTGCTAAAAGCAAAGTATTTTGTATTGTATTTTCCATTTTATTATAATGTTCTATTTTTTCTTGTATGCCTGAGAGTTTTTCTTTGTAATTTGAATTTTCTTTGTAAAGAACTTCATATTCTTCAGCTATTTTGTCTAAAAATTCATCTACTTCTTCTACACTATACCCTCTTAAAACTTTTCTAAATTCTTTTTCTGTTATATCCATTGAAGTTATCTTCATTGTGAACTGCTCACCTCAAATCAAATAAATTTTTTTACAAGGATTTTTACTTTTCCACTATTCGTCCATCCAACTTCTTCTACAATTTTAAATTTTCCATACCCTCTTACAGTTATTATTGTATCACAGTTCAAAATTTTATTCTTCTTAAAATCCTCTGAATAGTCTACTAAAACTTTTCCTTGCCTTACTAATTCTTCAGCTTTACTTCTTGATATATTACACAGAGTACTTACTACACAATCAATTCTAAGAGAAGAAACATTCACAATAATTTTTTGAAAGTCATATTTGGGAATTTCTGAACTATATATATCTAAAACATCAATTGTGCAGTGAGTTTTACCTATACTGATTAAATTCATTTTTATATAATCAACTATTTCCTCCTGCACAGCAACATAACATCCATCATTGCTAAGTATTAAGTCTCCAAATTTTTCCCTCTTAATACCTAATGCCATTAGAGACCCTAAATAATCCTTATGTCTAAGATTATTAAATTTTGACTTTCCATTAACTCTAATAAGGGTTACAGGATAACAATATACATGATCATTGGAAAAAGCTATAACTTTCCTTTCTGCATCTTCAAAAATGCCATAAGGGTAAACATTTATACCAATTTCCTCACTTAAACTTTCTATGGTTTTCCAGGTCTTAGGAGTATAAAATTCTCCTGTGCATATTACTTTATTAATTTTTTTGGCTAAAATAATCTTATCATAGATATTGGAAGCTATATTATTTTCTAAAAAACCTACTTTATTTAAAAAATCTTTTTTATTCACAACTATAACAATATAGTAAACACAATTTTTCTTATTACATCTAGTATTACTAGTGCAAGTATAGGTGAAAAATCTATCATAAAACCAGGCATAAGCTTTTCTTGAATTTTCCTTCCTGGAATCATAAATGGATCTGTAAATACATGAAGTAAGTCTAAGAAACCATTACTTCTTCCAGGCATAACCCATGAAAGAATTACATCCAATAATATAGCACCTTCAAGAAACCTAAATAATAAATCTAGCGCCACTACTAAAGTACCACTTATCATTTTATCCTCCGAACACTACTTATTCCAGCCAAAAATCCCTTTACTTGATAATTCACTTTTAAAATCATTACTAACCTCTACTGTTGCTGGTGACAGTAAATAAACTCCTCTTTCTACTTCTTCTAAATCTCCTCCTAGAGCATAGCTTGCTCCGCCCATGAAATCTAAAAGTCTTTGAGCTATCCTTTGTTCTAATCCTGTAGTATTTATAACTATAATTTTTCTATTCTTTAATTCATCACAAATATCTGCTGCTTCTTCATAACTAGTAGGTTTTACTATTTTCACCTTAGCAGCAATAGTAGTATGTATACTTACCACCTTATTTTGCCTTTTTGAATTTGATATAATTGGCTCTACTGAAGCTGTTGTATCATTTACCGCTTTTTCCTGTCTTCTCTCTTCTGTTTCTTCTATTTCTTCTTCTAAATCATCCTCTAGGCCTAAAAAACCCATAACCTTACTTATAACTTTACCTGACATTTAATTTACCCTCCTCAATTATTATAATTTCTCTTTCCAAATATGCCTTGACCCACTCTTATCATGTTTGACCCTTCTTGTAAAGCCATTGAGTAGTCACCACTCATACCCATAGATAAAATGTCCATTTGTATATTTTTAAAGCTTTTCTTCTTTAGGTCTTCAAAAATGTCCTTCATTTTCTTAAAATAGCACCTACAACTTTCTTCTGTAGCCTGTGGTACAATAGCCATAAGTCCTTTAACCTTTACATTATTACAGTTTTCACACTGTTGTAACAGTTCATCTAATTTCTCTAATAAAACACCTGTTTTGCTTTCTTCTCTGCCTATATTTATTTGAATCAGAGTATTAGCTATTTCATTATTTGCAGAATAGTGCTTATCTATTTCTTGTAAAAGTCTTATACTATCTAAAGATTGAATAAGGTGAACTTTCCCTACTATATATTTCACTTTATTCCTTTGAAGATGACCTATTAAATGCCATTTTATATCTTTAGGAAGTTTATCATATTTATCTATAAGTTCTTGAACTTTATTTTCTCCAAAGTCCCTAATTCCTATATCGTATACTTTCTTTATTTCTTCAACAGGTTTGGTCTTTGAAACTGCTATTAAAGTAACATCTTTTTCTATAGTATTTCTTATCATCTTTACATTTTCTTCAATTGACAATTTCATCGTCTCCTTTTACTGTCCAATTGAGCTTGTAATTTTATGCAATTTTAATGGTATAAAATACATTCTTCATAAGTATATTCTTCATAAAATTAAAAAATCCTTCAACAAATCAATAAAATTTAAATAAAAATTTAATTAATTATAATATATTATTAAAATCCAAATTTCATTGAATAATATTATTCATTTTTACTACTTATTAGTGCATTCTTTTGTTCTCCAATATAGGCTGGAACAGTTAAATTATCACATTGCTGTACATCTACTCTTACTTTTCTTGTTATTAAGCTTTTTAAATAGTTTTCATTTGACAGCATATAATTATACATAACTTCTTTGTTACCTATAGCATAAATTGTAAAAGGAGCCATCATTTTAACACCATTAATTCTTAAAAAAGCACCACTACAGTATATTTCAGTTCTATCAACCACTCTTTGACCATTTATACTTATAGCTTCTGCTCCTGAATTTTTAATATCATTTATTACTTGCATAATATCCATATCATGGACTAATCTTAATTTCTTTTCAAATTCAAAAGAATTTTCTATATCTTCATCCTTTGCATCATTTAAGCTTATTTTTATTCCTTGTCCTTCTAGAGCAACTTTTCCTAAAATAATATTATTTTCATTTAATTCTTCAATTATTCCCTTAGTAACTTGCTCTTCATTTTTTTCATTACTTTTATACTCTACAAGCTTAGAATTGTATTTTTGATATTGTTGTATGAGTGCTGCTATATCACTATAAAGCTTATTTTTATAATTGTAAGAATCTTGATATTGCTTTGCACTTAAAAAAACCCTATCTGTAGTTCTTGTAAAGCTAATATTCATAGATATTAATATACCTATAATTATTGAGGCTATAAAAACAAAAGTGCTAGCTTCATTGTTTTTCATTTATCTCACCTCATTGATGATTTCTTGCCTTCTCTATTAATAATCTTCTTATAGTAGCAAAGTTATCAAAAATTCTTCCTCCAAACACTATTACTGCTGCAAGATATATAGGTACACCCATCTTATCCCCTAAGTATGCAAGTCCAGCTGCCAATACTGCATTTCCAAAAAAGCCTGAAATAAATATATCTGGTTGAAATTTTTTTGACAAGCTTCCTTTTATTGCACCAAATACGGAATCTAAACAAGCTAGTATTGCTACAGACATATATGGAGAAAATTGTTCTGGAATATTTACTTTCCACACAATACCAACAATTATTCCAATTATAAGTCCAATAAAACCAATCACTTTATACCACCCTCCAAAACTATTATATATTTAACTTATTTACTATTGTACTGGTTTTGCATATTCAAATTTATAAGTTTTATTATTCTTCTTAATTGTAATGTCATCTGACTTTTCAAATTTCACATCACACAAACCTTTAAAATCAGCAAAAACTTCCGGAAAACTCATATCTCCATATAATAAATTTTTATCTCCTATTGCTTGTATAACAATTCTACTGGATGGAGATATTTTTTCATCATTTATCAAAATATAGCTTCCTGCAGTTCTTATTCCTGTCCTTGAAAGTATTCTTATATCATTTATGGATATAGCTTCCGCACCTGCAAACTTTAACTCATTTACTAAATACACCAAATGTTTATCCGTTATATGATCTCCTATATTATTTCCCAAAAATCTGGCATCAGGTGTAAGATAAACAGTTATACCAGGTCCATGCACATCTGTAGTTCCAGTAAGTACTCTAGTATCTTCTAACTCTTTTAAAAGATTCTTTGTTGAATCACTTTTTCCTGCTGCTGCATTTTCATAATTTTTAATTTGGTTTTGAAGATCATTAACTTTACTTTCAAGTTCTTGTTTTTGTTTTTTATATTGCTCAATCTCAACAGTAACATCTGTACCATTTTTGTTAGTTAGGTTCAATGTTTTATCTTGCCTTACAATAGTCTTAAGCTGGTATGCAAGCATAAACCCTAAAATACCTAGTACTACAGCAACACTTATTTGAGCGTTAACCTTACGCATTTTTTAACATCCTCCTACTTTTGAATAAAAAATACAGGATTACCATCAAAGCTTACATCTATGTATCCCTTAGCACCTTTTAATCCTTTGCTGTTAATTATATTCAAAGCTTCATTAACCTTTTTATCAAGGTTGTCGCTTCTACCAAGTTTAACACACATATCACCAAAATATATTTTTATATCTATAGTACTATTTAGATCTATATAAGTAACTCCAATTGTATTTTTGCTATTTAAAATAATATTTCCTAAATTAGTAACTATGTCTATTTTTGATTTGTCATCATTTTTTAATACTTTACCAATTTCACTCTTATCATAATCAAAGCCATCTAATTTAACTAAATGCATTCCCTTTATATCATCCTTTTTTTGAAGGACTACTCCATTTTTATCTACTATAAAATACTTATTATCCTTCGCATTATAAAATAAAGCTTCTCTTTCCTTTATATTTATTTGTACTGTAGCTGGTAATTTTCTTTTTATTTGTACTTCTGAAATATATGGATTGCTTAAAATGTTATTTTCACCATTTCGAACATTTATATAAAATATGTTATTACCCTTAAATAATCTTGACAAATCAACAATTTCTTTAGATGAAATATTTCTATTTCCACTTACCTCAATGTTTTTTATATTAAAATAAGGATGTTTTAAACATAATGTAATACATATTGATAACAGTAAAATAAATAACATCAATATCTTTTTTATTCTTTTTCGCTTTCTTCTTCTTAAAATCAATTCATTTTCTGTTTTGGGAGAAGTTAAAGCCATAATATATCAACCTACCTCAATTTTTTAAGATATATATATAATAACACTCTATTAAATTAATTTCATTAAATTTTTGATTAAATTTTATTTAATTACATAAATTATAGCATTGCTAATTGCAATGCTACAATAAATATTAATATTCTTTTTGTCTGGATATATTTAGAAGTATTCCCATGGCCACTAAATTGATGGCTAAAGCTGATCCTCCATAGCTTATAAAAGGAAGTGGTACACCAGTTACAGGCATTGATCCTGTAACAACAGCTATATTGATTATGGCTTGTATTGCTATAACTGATGTAATTCCTGTAGCTAAAAGAGTTCCATAAGTATCTTTTGCCTTTACTGCCGTTACTACTCCTCTCCATATAAGGATAATAAACAATATGATGATAATTGTACAACCTATAAGACCTAATTCTTCGCCAATTATGGAAAATATAAAGTCATTATGAGGCTCAGGTATGTAGTAACACTTCTGTCTTGACATTCCAAGACCCACACCCCATATTCCTCCAGAACCTAAAGCTAAAAGAGATTGTATCAACTGATATCCTGTATTCTTTGGATCAGCCCATGGATTTAAAAAACTACTAAACCTAGCCAATCTATATGGCTCAAATGCTATTCCTGCTGCTCCTGCTAAACCTACTAAGCCTAATAAACCTAACATATGCGATGTCTTAGCACCTGCTACGTAAAGTACAATTAATGTAACTATCATTATTACCGCTGCTATACTTAAATTTTTCTCCTTAAAAACCATCCCTGCATAAAAACCAGATATAATAAGATAAGGTATAATACCATACTTTAATGTCTTTATTTTTTCTCCTTTGCTTTCTATGCTCTTAGCCATATATAATACCACTATGTATTTTGCTAATTCAGATGGCTGAAGTGATGGTAATCCTCCAATTTGTATCCATCTTTGTGCTCCATTTACAGGTTTAAAAGCAAAAACTGCTGACAAAAGTACCACAGTAATTATCATAATTATTTTAGTATATTTTTTAATTCTATGATAATCAAGCCTTATAGTCATAAACATAAATAAAATTCCTACTAAAGCTGCTCCTGCCTGCTTTTTCAAGTAAAAAGTACTATCTTTTATGTGTGGATTAAAATATGCACTATAGGAACTAGCACTATAAACCATGATAACACCAATTGCCACTAAAAGCATTATAGTCGAAAATAATACAAAATCAATAGGCCCCATTTTACTAGTGGGTTTACTCATCCCTATATCCTCCTACATAAATTACTTTTATCAGACTAAACATTTACTTATAAAGACAAAAAAGCAAATAAACATAATACTACTGTAACAATACAAAACACAGAAACTACTTTAGTTTCATGCCAGCCTGATAGTTCAAAATGATGATGTATTGGACTCATCTTAAATATTCTTTTTCCTGTAAGCTTAAAGGATGCTACTTGAAGAATTACAGATAATGCTTCCATTACATATATTCCACCTACTATTATAACCAATAATGGTAATTTTAATATCAATGCTACTGCTGCTACTGCTCCCCCTAAAGCCAATGAGCCTGTATCCCCCATAAAAACTCCTGCTGGAAAGGCATTGTATCTCAAAAATCCTAAAAGTGCACCAGCAACTACAGCACAAAATATTGCTAAAGTATAATGCCCCATAGCAAAGCTCACTAGCGAGAAGAAAGTCATAACTAATAATGTAATAGAGGTTGCTAAGCCATCTAAACCATCTGTTAAATTAACTGAGTTTGTAACTGCTGCAAAATAAATAACTATAAATGGAATATAAAACCATCCCAAATTCACAGTTCTATGTGCAAAAGGTACTATTATAGAAGTTCCTATATCCGGATTTTTAGCTGCATAATATGCAAACCAACCTGATGCACCTAAAAGTAATATCATTTTTTGATAAGCTCTAAGTCCTAAATTTTTCTTTTGTATAATCTTTAATCCATCATCTAACGCACCTATTACTCCAAAAGCTACAAAAGCATATAAAGCAATCATAGCTTCATCACCTGGCTTTTTTACTACAAGAGCCATAGTTATAAACGAAGATAATATAAATATTATTCCTCCCATAGTAGGTGTTCCTGATTTTTTTTGATGACTCTTTGGTCCCTCTTCTCTTATACTCTGTCCAAATTTAAGCTTATGCAGTAATGGAATTATAATAGGACCTTCTAAAATTGATATAAAAAATGCAACTAATACTGAATAAATTAATCTATCCATCCTTATAACCCCCTATAAGTTATTTTTCTTAAGTTCTTCTACTATCTTTTCAAATTTCATGGATCTAGAAGCTTTAACTAAAACTGTATCTCCTTCTTTTAAATATCCATTCACTAAATATTTTATACCTTCACTATAATCATCAAAAGCTTTATATTCAGCTTTGGTACTTGATTTAAAACCTTCTTCAAAAGCTTTATTATATTCACCAAATGTTAAAAGTAAATCCACTCCATTTTTTGCTGAATATTCACCAATTTCTTTATGAGATTTATAAGATTGTTCTCCCAATTCTCCCATAGTTCCAAGTACAGCTATTCTTCTACTAGACTCTACATTTTTTAAAACATCTATAGCTGCCTTCATTGAATCAGGATTAGCATTATAACAATCGTTCAGTATATTAAACTTCTTGCCTTTAATAAGATCCATTCTCATAGCAGTAGTTTGAAGATTTTTTAGTCCTTCTTTTATGTCTTTATTCTCCATACCTAATATTCTTCCACAAGCTATAGCTAGTAGTGAATTAGATATTGTATGCTTTCCTGGTATCTCTACATGAAATGTTTCCTCAAATTTTTTCCCATTTTCCTCTACACTAAACTCTACAAAATTTTCCTTAAGTTCTATA
Organism: Clostridium carboxidivorans P7; assembly: GCF_001038625.1. GTDB lineage: Bacteria > Bacillota > Clostridia > Clostridiales > Clostridiaceae > Clostridium_AM > Clostridium_AM carboxidivorans. The sequence goes on along the minus strand of NZ_CP011803.1, from coordinate 5,644,300 downwards.
TCACAAGCGTTAAGATTGTTTCCATTTTCCATTCCTGTAGTGTATATAGAAAATTTATTACTTTTTACTCCAGAAAGAAGGTCATTGTCTCCATTTACAATTAAAATACTATTCTTATCAAAAAAATCAGTAATCTCAAGCTTTGCCTTCAATATATTTTCTCTTGAACCAAGGTTACCTATATGGCTTACACCTACATTAGTAATTAAAGCTATATCAGGTTTCGCAGCTTCCGCCATTCTATGAATTTCATTTAAATTATTCATTCCCATTTCAAGCACTGCTATATCATAGCTATTATCAAGTTTAAATATCATTAATGGAAGCCCTATCTCATTATTAAAATTTCCTTGTGTTTTAAAAACTTTATATTTAGAACTTAATGCTGCTGCTAACAAATCCTTTGTAGATGTTTTTCCATTAGATCCTGTTATACCTATTACCTTTAAATTAAGCTTATTTCTATAAGCTTTAGCCAATTGCAGCAATGCTTTTTTAGTATCTTCAACTTTAATTATTGTAGTTCCCTTTTCTATTTCATCTTCTCTATACTTAATTTCATCTATAATGCACATAGATGCTCCATTATCACTAGCAACTTTTATATATTCATTTCCATTAAAATTTTCTCCTTTCAAGGCTATGAATATATCATCTTTATCTATTTTTCTCGTATCCGTACTTATTTGATTAAACTTTTCATAGTTTCCCTGCAATACAACTTTTCCTTGTACTGCATTAACTATCTCATCAAAGGTCATATGTTCCAATTGTATACACTCCTTCTACTTATTCAATTCCTTTATAATTTCTGCAATTACTTCTCTTTCGTCAAAATGAATAGTTTTATCCTTTAATATTTGATAATCTTCATGTCCTTTTCCTGCTACTACTATAACATCATCTTTTTTTGCCATTTCCATAGCCTTTTTTATAGCTTCTCTTCTATTTTCTACCACAATATAATTATCTTTTTCTACACCTGCTACAACTTCTTTTATTATGGACATAGGATCCTCAGTTCTAGGATTATCTGAAGTAATAACCGCTTTATCACTTAGCTCTGTACCTATCTTTCCCATAATAGGTCTCTTAGTATTATCTCTATCTCCGCCGCAGCCAAAGACACTTATAAGTTTACCTTTAGTAAATTCTCTTGCAGTTTTAAGTATATTCTCCAATCCATCTGGAGTATGTGCATAATCTACTATAACCTCATAACCTAAGTCATAATTTTTAGTTACTATTTCACATCTTCCAGGTACACATAGCATAGCTTCTAACCCTTCTTTTACAGTTGCAAGACTCATTCCTTCGCCTAAACATGCCGCTGCACTTCCAAGAGCATTCATAACATTATATTTTCCTGGTATATTTAAATTTATATGCTGAGTTTCATTCTTGTATGTTATGTCAAACTCCACTCCTCTAGAATGCATATGTAAATTGCTTCCCTTAACATCAGCAACTTTATCTATAGCATAAGAAGTCTTCTTTCCTTCTGAATCCTCATATACTCTTTCACCATATTCATCATCTATATTTACTACTGAACTTAATGTATTTTTAAATAATATAAGTTTTGCATTATAATAATTTTCAAAGGTCTTATGAAAATCTAAATGATCTCTTGTTAAATTAGTAAATATTGCTTGACAAAATTTTACACCATATACTCTATCTAGATATAATGAATGTGATGATACTTCCATAATGCAATAGTTGACTCCTTCTTCCACCATTTCTGCAAATAGTTTTTGAAGTTCTAAAGATTCCGGAGTAGTTCTATGAGCTGGTATTTTTTTATCTCCAACATAATTTGCTATAGTTCCTAAAAGTCCAACCTTATATCCTTGAGCTTCTAAAATAGATTTCATCATAAATGTTGAAGTAGTTTTTCCATTTGTGCCTGTTATACCTATTACCTTCAATTTATCCGAAGGATGATCATAATAATTTGCGGATGCTAATGCTAAAACTTTTCTAGTATCTTCAGTTTTTATAACTGTACATTCAGTTAAATTTTCTATATCTTTACTGCAAATAACAGCCGCTGCTCCATTACTTACTGCACTACTTACATATTTATGCCCATCTGTGCTATACCCCTCAATACACACAAATAAATCTCCACTTTTTACATTTCTGGAATCATACTGAATTTCCCTTATTTCCAGATCATCATTACCCTTTAATAATTCATATTTTATCTCTTTTAATATTTTTTTCAAGTTCATAGAAACACCCCTTTTTAATTCTCTTACATAGCATTGGCATGCAACACATATGCTTTTATATGTATTGCATGCCTAATATTTTAATCTCCTAGTATGTCAGTGTCAAGTTTTACCACCGTTCCTTTTTGCACTTCGTCTCCTGGCTTAACACTTTGATCAGATACTACTCCTTCTCCTTCAAATTCTGCCTTTAAGCCTAAACTATTAAATACAGCTTCAGCTTTTTCCTGACTTAACCCTTCAACATCAGGAACAGCTACTACTTTATTATAATTTGCTGTGTTTCCTGTGTAAAGTACAATTTTAGTACCTTCTTTCACTGTATATCCAGGTTTAGGATTCATATCTACTATATAGTCTCCATTTGAATCTAATTCATCAGTTAAATTATGTTCCTTCAAAACTTTTTCCGCATCAGATTTTTTCATTCCCCTTACATCTGGAACTATAACATCTTTTAACATACTCTTTTTTACATCTTCACTGCTAGCATCGCTTTTGATATCCAAATAATTAAATATATCATTAAAAACTTGTTTTGCCGCAGGCGCAGATATTTGTCCTGCATAATAATTAGAAGGATCAGGTTCATCTATAGATACAAATACTGTTATTTTAGGATCACTAGCTGGTGCCATTCCCGCAAAGGATGCTATGTATTTGCCTTGCTGATATCCGCCAACTCCAGCTTTTTGCGCAGTTCCAGTTTTACCTGCTATATGGTATCCATCTATAAAAGCTTTTTTACCTCCACCTTCTGCAACTACCTTTTCAAGATATCCCCTAAGCTGTGCTACCTTATTCGAATCCACAATTTTCTTACTGTTAGCTCCTGATATATCAAACTTTTTATCTGTAACTTCACTGCTTGCATTATTATCATAATGAGATATTTCCTTCATTACATGAGGTGTTATTAATGTTCCTCCATTTGCTACAGCGTTAAATGCTGTAAGATATTGAATTGGAGATGCTGTATTTGCCTGTCCAAATGATATGGTTGCCAAATCGATATCACTTATAGCACTTGTCTTTTTAACAATTCCTTTAGCCTCTCCTGGCAGATCTATACCTGTTTTTTGTCCAAAGCCAAACTTTTGTATATACTTGTTTAAATTTTCTTTTCCTATCATCTTTCCCAATTGGGCAAAACCTACATTACAAGAATTTTTTAATATATCAACAAAAGCTTGTTCACCATGTCCAGAAGTCTTCCAACAGTGTATGACTTTTTTTCCTATGGTAATACTTCCTGAACATGAAAATTTATCACTTTCCTTAACTGCATTTTCTTCTAATGCAGCCGTTGCCGTTATAACTTTAAATATAGATCCTGGTTCAAAGGCATCACTAACTGCTCTATTTCTCCATAACTTTTGAAGTTCATCATAAGATTTATCTTTAATCCATGGTTCATTAGGATTATAATCCGGTTTATTTACCATAGCAAGAATTTCACCATTTTTGGGATTCATAACTATTACAGTAACTGCTTTTGCTTTATTGTCATTTAAAGCTTGATCAGCAGCCTTTTCACAAAAATGTTGTATTGTTTCATCTATGGTTAAAACCACATCTTCTCCATCTATAGGTTTAGTGTACTCTGAAATAGTATTGGTAAATTGTTTACTCTTTTTATCTGTTTCTGCTATTCTCATACCTGGTGTTCCGGAAAGTTCTTTGTTATAATAAAGCTCTACTCCAGTAAGTCCAGTTCCATCAGAATTTGTATGTCCCATAACATGAGCAAGAAAGTTATTATTAGGATAATACCTTTTAGTATCTGCAGATACTAAAACACCTCTTAAATTTAAACTTCTAACATTATCAGCCTCTGCTTTTTCAACTCTTCTCTTCAATGTAGCTGACCCAAGTGGAAGTCCTCCTGGTAGTGTTTTATTAAGTATTTTACTAACTTCGCTTTTATCTATAGTTAAAGCTGAAGCTAATTTATCTGCTACATCATCCTTTGATAAGTTTTTTTCTTTCATTGTATCCCTTAGGGTATTCATATCTAAATCTATTCTATATACATTAGCACTTACTGCTAACTCATGTCCACTTCTATCTAGAATCCTACCCCTTTTAGCATCAATTTTTACTTCACTTGTCCACTGATCAATAGCAAGTGCTTTTAATTTAGAAGATTCATAAGCCATAACATACATCAATCTGCTAAATAGTAATAAAAATGTTGTAAAAAGAAAACTGAAAATTATTATCATTCTTCTTCTGATGATAACTTTATCTCTGTATTCCTTTTTATTCAATAAATTTACCCCCGTAAAAATTGCTCTCTTGAAAATTTAACAATAATATTCTGCCTAATTAAAATAGCATTTTACTTAATTTACTCCATATGCTTTTATATGCTTGAGTATCTGACTTTTTATCTGAGGCTTTTATAACTTCCTTACCTAAATCTGCCTGTGCTGCCGTACCCTTATCTGGAAGTATCATATGTAATTTACTAACTGCCGCATCTTCTATATATTGAATGTTATTATACTTAACTAACTCTACCTTTAAATTTTCATTGTCCCTATTTACTTCGTTTATATTATTACTTATAGAATTTAACTGCTGCTGCATATTATAAATTACACAATATCTACCTACGAGTATTACTCCTACAGTAAAGGCTAAAGTAATATTTCTTATTATTTTAATTTTACCTTTTAGCCTTTTTTGTCTTAACCTTTTTTCCTTTGCTCTTCTTCTTAATTTTTCTTGCTCTTCTTCTACGTAAGGCACATATTCAGGTTGGAGAACAGTATTTCCTGATATAACATTATCTTTATTTACCACTATCACTTTATTCACCTCACACTTTTTTTAGAACTATATTCTCTCAGCCACTCTCAATTTAGCACTCTTACTTCTTGAATTATTTTCTGATTCTTCTATTGAAGGTTCTATAGGTTTTTTACTTATAAGTTTTACAAGAGGTTTTTTTCCACATACACACATCGGAAAATCCGGAGGACATGTACAAGGATTTTCTAATTGTTTAAACTTAACTTTTATTTTCCTATCCTCTAATGAATGAAACGTTATAATAGCTATCCTTCCTCCTTTATTTAAACGATTTACACTGTCCTCTACAGCCTTATCCAATATTTGTAGTTCTCTATTTACTTCTATTCTAATTGCCTGAAAAGTTCTTTTAGCAGGATGACCATCCTTTTGAAATCTTGCAGGTATTGCTTGACGTATTATATCTACAAGTTCCAATGTAGTTTTTATTGTTTCCTTTTCTCTTCTCTGGACTATAAATTTTGCTATCCTTTTGGCAAAATTGTCCTCACCATATTCCTTTATTATTTTAAAAATCTGCTCTTCACTATAAAAATTTACTATATCATATGCAGAAGTACTGCTATCTCTATTCATCCTCATATCTAAAGGCGCATCTTTCATATAACTGAATCCTCTTTCAGCTTCATCTAATTGATAAGATGAAACTCCAAGGTCCATCATAATTCCATCTACTTTTTCTATATTTAATTCTTGTAAAATTTCATCTATATTATAAAAATTGTTATGAACATAAGTTACATTATTAAATTGTTTCAATCTATCACCTGCCGCTTTCAATGCAGCAGTATCTTGATCTATGCCTATAAGTCTTCCTTTAGGTGAAAGTCTTTTAAGTATTTCATAAGAATGTCCTCCTCCTCCTAAAGTACAGTCTACATATATTCCATCTTCTTTTACGTTTAATGCATCTATAGTTTCCTCTAACAATACTGATACATGTTTAAATTCCATCTAAAAATCTACCTCCAACTTATGTTATATTCCAAGTTCACTCATTTGTTCCGCAATCTTATCAAAATCTATATTTGAACTATTGTATTGTATCCATTTCTCCTTGCTCCATATTTCTAATCTATTAGATACTCCAATACTTACTATTTCCTTTTTTATCTCTCCGTATTCTAAAAGGCTTTGTGGAATTAAAGTCCTTCCTTGCTTATCCAACTCCATTTCATTAGCACCAGAAAAAAAGAATCTAACAAAAGCTCGTGCATTTTTATTTGTTAATGGAAGCTTTCTTAATTTATTTTCTAGCACACTCCATTCATCTAGTGGATAAGCATATAAACAACCATCTAGTCCCTTGGTAAGTATAAACTTACTTCCAAGCTCTTCCCTGAACTTAGAGGGTATGATTATTCTATTTTTATTATCTAATGCATGCTCATACTCCCCTATAAACATTTTCTACACCCCTATTTGGTTATTTACTCCACTTTGCCCCACTTTTAACCACTAATTTTACATATTCTATATTAACATAAAAATTCCTTCTTTGTCTAAAATAATTTTAATTATTTTTTTAAGGGAATTAAAATTATTTTTCACTATTATTCGATAACATCCCCTTTAATGTTCCAACAAATAGTACTAAAATCGACTACAATAAAAATCATATTACTACTTAATTCTCTATAATCTTAAATAAGATATTCAACTTTGGCATATATTTTTAGAGGACAATTGACAGAGGACAGAGGACAATGAAGGTCAGTTTTCTTCCTTACGTCAGAAAACTAATTTATTTTTAAGCTTGTTTTGCTAATGCAAAATATCGCTTAAGCAGGCATCTAAAATCTATGATTTTCAGATAATTGCTTACTCAGAGAGTATCCAAGAGAAACAAAAAAACATGAGTTTTTTTTAAATTAAAGATTTTTCGTAGCATAACGGAGAAAAATCCTCCTTCACTGTCCTATGCCAATTGTCCTTTGTCCTCTGTCTTTCGTCCTTTGTCAGCTTGAAATACCTTCATTTGTAGAGTATAATTTAATAGAAAAAATTTAAGTTTTTTTACAATATATAATTGAAAGGAATGTACATAAATGAAACTTGGAATCGTAGGATTACCTAATGTAGGTAAAAGTACTTTATTTAATGCTATAACAAAAGCTGGAGCTGAATCTGCTAACTATCCTTTCTGCACTATAGAGCCTAATGTAGGTGTAGTTAGTGTTCCTGATAAAAGATTGGATGTCCTTGAAAAAATGTATAATTCTAAAAAGAAGGTATACACTGCAATAGAATTTTATGATATAGCAGGATTAGTTAAGGGAGCAAGTAAAGGAGAAGGTCTCGGAAATAAATTCTTATCTCATATAAGAGAAGTAGAATCTATAGTTCATGTAGTAAGATGTTTTGATGATCCTAATGTAGTTCATGTAGATGGTTCTATAGATCCTATTCGTGATATTGAAACTATAAATCTAGAACTTGTATTTTCAGACATAGAAGTAATGGACAGAAGAATCGAAAAAATTGTTAAGCTTGCTAAAAGTGGAAGTAGTAAAGAAGCTAAATCTGAATATGAATTAATGCTTAAAGTAAAAAAACATCTTGAAGATGGTAACCCAGTTAGAACTTTAGAGTTAACTGAAGATGAAAGCGAAATTGTTAAAGGATATTTTTTACTTACAACAAAACCAGTATTATATGTAGGAAATATTTCTGAAGATGATTTAATTTCTGGTAACTTAGAAAATGATTATGTTAAGAAAGTTAAAGAATATGCTTCTAAGGAAAGTTCTGAAGTAATAGTTATTTCAGCTAAAATAGAAGAAGAACTTTCTACTCTTGATGATGATGAAAAGAAAGAAATGCTTGAAGAATATGGACTAGACGAAGCTGGATTGGATAAGCTAATACATGCAAGCTATAAGCTTCTAGGCCTTATGAGTTTCTTAACTGCCGGTGTTCAAGAAGTTAGAGCATGGACAGTAAAAAATGGAACCAAGGCACCTAAAGCTGCTGGTAAAATCCATACAGATATTGAAAGAGGCTTTATAAGAGCTGAAATAGTATCTTATGACAAACTTGTAGAATGTGGCTCTGAAGCTGCTGCAAAAGAAAAAGGTTATTTTAGACTTGAAGGAAAAGATTACATTATGCAAGATGGAGACATTGTTAACTTTAGATTCAATGTTTAAGCTTATATAATATAAGCTTAATGCGACGTAAGAGTGCAGTGGAAGTTTGAATTTTAACTTTTATTCCGTGATATATGATAAGGGTGTACTCACTGCTAAATGTTTTAATTATTCTAAAGCTCGAAATTTTTGAAAGCCTAAGAACTTTGTCAAACTCGGTTTCCTCAAACAGGACTAAAGTTCTAAGGCTTTCAAAAATTTTGAGCTAAGAATAATACTAAAACAATTTAGCTAATGTGAGTACACCCTTATCATATATCATTGCATAAAAGTTAAAATTCAAACTAGTAACTTCAAGTATACGCATCTAATTCCATCGTTATATATAATTTCAGTAATCCAAAATTATAATCATAACTTATAACACTTAAAAATTAAGGCGAAACCTAATGTTTGGCTAATATATTTAGTTTAAAAAGCAGTTGCTTTCTATTTTATAGAAATACCTCGAAAGAGACTTATTATTTATGCCGTTGAAAAATATGATGCTGAAAGCTACGCTTTTTCTAAAGAGCTATAATTATAAGCAATTTTTCATATTAGAATTACAATAGTTACTACACAACTTTTTAGGTGGAGGGAGCTTTGAATATATGGTGTATAAAAGCTTTTGAGAGAATTTAGGAGCTCTTATGTCTAAAATTTAAAAAATCACGTAATTTGAATCAGGACGATTCAAGCCGCGAAAGTCCCAGGTCGGGACATTTGAGCGGGTAGGGATTTTTTAAATTTTAGGCATTAGAGCTCCTTAATGAACGGTTGGCTTTTATACACCATATATTCAATGCGGACTCAACCTAAAAAATTGTGTTGCAATGTACTTATAATGTGAAAATTTTTTATCTACTTTTTTTGTGCCTTCTCGTGTACTTTTTCAATTCTTTACTTAATTCACCCATAATTTCATTGTAGCCAAAACTTTCCCTTCCCATTAACACTTCTATAGCATCTTTCACACAACTCATAGAATATACATGGAAATTTCCATTTTTAATTTCTTCTTCTACTTCTTTATTCAATACAATATTATTTAAATTAGATTCTGGAACTAAAACTCCCTTGTCTTTTATGGTATCCTTTAATTTACATACCTTAAAGAAACCTTCTATTTTTTCATTTATCCCACCTATAGGCTGTACTTTCCCAAATTGATTTATAGATCCTGTAACTGCTATATTTTGTTTTATTCCTATTTTACTTAAAGCTGATATCATGGATACTACTTCCGCTACAGATGCACTATCTCCATCTACTGTGCCATATATCTGTTCAAAGCTTAAATGAAAATCTACAGGTATCTTTTCGTAACCACCTATAAGATTGCTTATATACCCTTTTAATGTACTTATAGCTTTATTGTGTATGTCTCCACTTAAATTACTTTCTTTTTGTACATCTATTATATTTCCTTCTCCTTTATAACAACAACAAGTTATTCTTATAGGTTTTCCAAAGCTGCAATATCCTGTGTCTATAACAGATAAACCATTTACTTGGCCTACTTGCTTTCCTATTACATTTATAAATATTTTGTTATCTTTATAGCTTTCATTTATTTCTTTTTCTACCGTTTCTTCAGTATATACTGTATCTATTATGTCCTTTTGTTCTATTTTATCTCTGTTATCCTCTTCCACTTTGTTATTAGAAATTGTAAGTACTCTATTTAATTCATAATCATCTATATAAAGTTTATTTTTATTTTCAGCTTTTCTAGATAAAAATTTAGCTAACTCTGTTATGCCTTCCTGAGACAGCTGATAAAAATTATTGAATCTACACATATTGTATATTTTTATTAAGAAAGATTTTTTTATTTCCTCATTAATATCTAGTAAAGATTTATATTCGGCTCTCACTTTAAAAATTTTTTTAAAATCTTCGTCGTAATTGTATAAAAGATTATAAAGATTATAGTCACCTATAATTATTACCTTTTCGTTAAACTTAACAGGTTCTGGTTTTATACCAGTTAAATTTAAGAATTCCAAGTATCCCCTATTATAATCTAAGTCTACTTTACCACTCATAATAGATTTTTTTAAATGATAATATGCTGAAGGATTATTCAAAAGACTATTTGCTCTAATTATAATACATCCACCATTTGCCTTTAAAAGTGATCCAGGTTTCATCAAATTTATATCTGTAATATATGATCCATTTTTGCTTTCATATTCTATAATTCCAAGCAAATTATTTACACTAGGATCTTCTTCAAATATTACAGGGGGTTCATTTTTTTCACTATTATCCACTAACACATTTACCATGTATTTATATATTGCATTATTTATTTCATCTTCATCATCTTCATAATTCATAGAATATATTTCTTTAATATCCTCTTCTATTTGAACACAAATATTATTTAAAAACTCTATAATATCCTTATTATCTGTAAATTTTTCAAAATATTCTTCTTTAACATCTTTTGTTTTCCCAATATAATAATCATCTATAAATTCTTTTATTTTCTCAATTCCCGATTGTTCTATATTTTTTAATTCTTCCAAAACCTTTTGGGCATTCTTCTTTAAGCTACTAGCCTTATCTAGTATTTTTTCTTTCTTTTCATTCTCTAACTTTTCATACTCACCTTCATCCATGACTTCTTCTTTATCCTTCATAGGAATGAAAGTAAATCCATTTTGAGTTGCTTTAATAGTAAATCCCTGTTCTTCAGAATCTTTTAATAATTTATTTATTAAATCAGATCTTTTTTTACGAATACTTTCAGTTATTTCTTCCTTTTCCTTATTAGATGAATCAGTATAAAATTCATAGGTTGTTTCTGAATATATTTTTTGCATTTTTTCTAACATTTCTTTTAGAATTTTTCCTTTACCAGCTGTTAAAAATAATACCTTAGGACATTTTTCATCATCTTCTATAACATAGCATATATCAACTAATTTTTCCTTGAACCTTAAATTTTCTTTTACAAACTTTATGATTTCTTTCAATTTATCTTTTGAAAAATCGTCTATTAAATAAACATTATACCCTTCTTTATCTATTTCTAAAGCCATTTTTAATTTTTTATACATTTCATTATCATCAGGTACATGGTAGCTATCTTCTCTTAATTTGGTATTTTCAAACTCAAATTTATATATAATTTCTTCAGCTGCCAATTCTCTCTGCATATCCCATCCTCCTTTTATCGCTTACTATAATAATATTCTTAAAATTATTATTTAGGCACAAAAAATAAAAAAACTACTAATCAGCTTTTTAGCATTTAATTTTTATATATCTGAAATTATTAATTTCAGATATATAATTTTAAATTTGAATTTTCCTATAACATTGCATATAATAGTACTATAATTTAAAACTTTTTTGACAAAGTGCAAGTTTATTTAGTATACTTATAGCGTATATGTACATTCAATGATAAGAGTGCATTATATTCTTAAAAAACATAATACTATGTTATAAATACACTATTTAATTTAATCTCTACGGATTGAAACCGCTGAAAAACTCAGCATTCCATAAAATTTAAACGTAAAGGAGTTATTACCATGAGTTTTAAAGAAAAAATTGCTCAATATTACACAAAGTCTTATTTGAAAAAATATGGTGACAGACTTACTCAAGTGCAAGGAACAGTAGTATCTGTTAAAATTACTGAAAAAACTATATTGTGGATATTCCATAAATTAAATGTAACCCTTTTGGTAAGACCTGAGAGAAGTAAAAATGTTGTAAAATGCTCTTATATGAGAAATAAGTGGTTTAAGAAGCCAGAATTTATAACTATATCTCAAGGAAATTTAGTTTTAGTTCAAGGTTTAAAAGGTAAAAGAGGTAAAGAAAATAGAGAACAAATTGAACTTATCAACATAAGAAATATTACAACCAAAAAAGACCTAGTACCTATGGATGGAAAACCTCAAAGGACACAAAGAGTTCAAAGAATCAAATAAAGGATAGAATTGCTAATGCAATTCTATCTTTTTTATTAGTCAGATGTCTTATTTAAAGTATAAATATAAGCTATTAGTTAATGCTATTATACCTGAGAAAAATATTACAATTCCCCATTGAATTATATTCAAAGCTGCAGTATGGAATACCATTTGCATAAATGGAATGTATAATACACATATAAGCATAGTTATTGATATGGTTACAGCTCCAAGCAAATAGACATTTGTAAATAAATTTATTTGGAATATGGAGTGTTCTTCTGATCTACACTCGAATACATGTATCAATTGTGATATTATTAAAGTACATAATGCTAATGTCCTGCAGGTTTTTAAGTTATATCCATACAATTTTCCTACCATAAAAGCTAATATTGTACATACTCCAATTAAAGTTCCCCTTATAACTATTTTTTCGCTTAAACCTCTTGCAAATATACTTTCATTTTTAGGTCTAGGTTTTCCAATCATTATATCCTCATTAGCTGGATCTACTCCTAATGCTATAGCTGGTAACCCATCTGTAGCCAGATTTACCAATAAAATTTGTATAGGTAAAAGTGGCGTATCTAAATAGAAAAGAGAAGATAAAAACATTGTAAGCACTTCTCCTAAATTACAAGAAAGCAAGTACCTTATAAATTTTCTTATATTATAATAAATAACTCTTCCCTCTTCCACTGCTGCTACAATAGTTGCAAAATTATCATCCAAAAGTATCATAGAAGAAGCTTCTTTAGTTACATCTGTACCTGATATTCCCATAGATATACCTATATCAGCTTCCTTAACTGCTGGTGCATCATTTACTCCATCTCCAGTCATGGCTACAATTTTATTTTTTGATTTAAAAGCCTTTACAATTCTTAATTTATGATTAGGACTTACTCTAGCAAATACAGATACTCTATCAACCAAATCTGCTAATTTTCTATCACTTATTTTGTCTAACTCTTCTCCAGTTATAACCTGTGATTGATCCTTACAAATATCCAATTCCTTGCCTATAGCAAAGGCTGTATTTTTGTGATCTCCAGTTATCATTACTGCCCTTATTCCTGCCATTTTGCATTTTAAAACTGCATCTTTAGCTTCCTTTCTAGGTGGATCTATAATTCCTGCAACACCTAAAAACACAAGATTATCTTCTAAGGATTTTCCTCTTACAATCCCTTTATCCTTATATGCACCTGCTATGCATCTTAGTGCATTAAAGGACATATTTTCTACAGCCTTTTCTACTTTTTCTTTATAACTTGATGTAAATAATCTTACTTCACCTCTATCTAAGATATATTTACATCTACCTATTATCCTTTCAGGCGCTCCTTTTACATAACAAATTTCTTTTGTACCTTCTTTCATTATTACAGACATCATTTTTCTATCAGAATCAAAAGGAATATCGTACACTCTATTTGATTTATCCAAAAACTTTTTTAGTTCACTGCTGTCCTTAAAAAGAGCTTTAATTAAAGCCGTTTCTGTAGGATCTCCAAACAAACTTTTTGAAATATTCTTTTCCTTAAAATCAAAATTACAATCATTACAATATGTAAAAGCTTTCTTAAGTAATAAATTTTCAGGAATTGAATCTTCATCTACTTTATATATTTTTTCATTAAAGTACATGGCCTTTACCATCATTTTGTTTTCTGTTAATGTCCCTGTCTTATCGCTGCAAATGATAGAAGTGCATCCTAGTGTTTCAACTGCTGGAAGCTTTCTAACTAAAGCATTTCTTCTAAGCATTCTTGAAACTCCAAGTGCCAAAGCTACTGTAACTATAGCTGGAAGACCTTCTGGAATAGCTGCAACAGCTAAGCTTACACCTAAAAGAAACATTTCATATTTATCTTGTCCTCTCCAAATTCCAGTAAAGGTTACAATTATGCATATAGCAATACAAATTATTACCAAAACCTTTCCAAGTGAAGCTAACTTTTCTTTAAGAGGAGACCTTTCATTTTCTATATTGTCAAGCATACCTGCTATTTTTCCCATTTCAGTTTTCATACCAGTTTCCACTACTCTGGCTCTAGCTTTTCCTTTTAAAACTGTAGTACCCATAAATATTGAATTTTCTTTAGTTTTACAACTTTTTTCTACACCTACAGATTCACCTGTCAAAAGAGATTCATCTAACATAAAATTGCTATCCTCTGTTAGCATGCAGTCTGCTGGTACTCTATCTCCAGTTTCCAGAAGTACTAAATCTCCAATAACTAATTCTTCTGCATTTACTACAGTTAAAGCTCCTGACCTTACTACTTTAGCTGTAGGAGCTGCCATTTCCTTTAATGCCTCTAAGGATTTTTCAGTTCTATATTCTTGAAAAAAGCCAAGTATTGCATTCATTACAACAATTATAAGTATAGTAATTGCATCTGCTTTTTCCCCCATAAAACCTGATATAACTGTGGCCGCAATAAGTACCCAAACCATAAAATCATTAAACTGCTGAAGAAATATTTTAATTGCAGATATTTTCTTCTTTTTTTCTAATCTATTAGGTCCATACTTTTTTAACCTTCTATTAGCTTCTTCATGCGTTAGTCCATTTTGTAATTCTCTTTCATTAATCAAGTACATCCCTCCCCTTTTTTAGTTGTTTATACAATTTAAATATATGCCTTTAATTACTACTATTATGAAAAAATAATAAAAAAACAAATACTATACATGAAAGTATATACATGAGATTTTGCATATATGTTGTATAAAACATCACTATTGTATATAATAATATGTAGCAATCATTAGAATTTAGTATAAAATTAGGAGGATTTAAAAAATGAATGATGTAGTGTACATAACAGGACATAGAAATCCAGATACAGATTCTATTTGTTCTGCCATATCTTATGCAGAATTTAAAAATAAAACTGGCGTAAATGCTATTCCCATAAGACTTGGAAACATAAACAGAGAAACTGAATTTGTATTAAATTATTTTGGAGTTAAAGAGCCTAAATTAGTTGATACAGTTAAAGCACAGATAGGAGATTTAAACTTTGATAGTGTTGCTCCAATTTGTCCAGACACTTCCTTAAAAACAGCCTGGTCAATGATAAGAAAAAATAACGTAAAAACTCTTCCTGTAGTTGATGATGAAGATAGACTAATAGGACTTGCTTCTCAATCAAATATAACTTCTAGTTATATGGATATATGGGATAACAATATAATACAAAAAAGTGGAACAAATCTTGAAAACATACTAGATACTCTTTCTGCTAAATGTGTTTATGCTGTGGAAGGTGAACCTAAATTTGCAGGCAAGGTAGTAGTTGCAGCTATGCAGCCTGAAAGTGCTAAAGAAGTTATAGAAGAAGGAGACCTCGTAATCTGTGGAGATAGAGAAGATGCTCAAAATGTATGTTTAGACTGCAAAGTTTCCATTATGATTATAGCAGGTAACCACGATGTAAGTGATGCTATAATAGAAAAAGCTAAAAGCGTAGGATGCTGTGTAATTATAACACCTTATGATACATTTACTGCTTCAAGATTAATAAATCAAAGTGTTCCTGTAAGTTACGTAATGACTAAAGATAACTTAATTTCCTTTAAAACTGATGATTTTATTGAAGAAGTTAGAGAAGTTATGCTTGAAACTAGATACAGAAGCTATCCTGTAGTAAATTCAGAAAATAAAGTTGTAGGAAATGTTTCTAGATATCATTTAATATCTCAAAAAAAGAAAAAGGTAATTCTTGTAGATCATAATGAAAAATCTCAATCCGTACCTGGACTTGATGATGCTGATGTACTTGAAATAGTAGATCATCATAGAATTGCTGCTATTCAAACAGGTTCCCCAATATATTTTAGAAATGAACCTGTAGGATGTACTGCCACAATAGTTGCTTCTATATTCTTTGAAAATGGTATAAGACCATCTAGAAAAATTGCAGGTCTTTTATGTGCTGCTATTATTTCAGATACTCTTCTATTTAAATCACCTACATCAACTAATGCTGATAAACATGCATTAAAGAGATTAGCAAACTTAGCTAATATAGACCCTGAAGCATTTGCAAAAGAGATGTTTAAAGCAGGTTCTTCACTTGAAGGAAAAACACCTGCTGAAATACTTAATCAAGATTTCAAAGCATTTACTATAGGTGGAATTAAAGTTGGTATAGGTCAAGTATCTACTATGGATGTTGAAAGCTTCAACCCAATAAGAAAAGATATGTTAGATTTAATGGAGAATACTTGTAAGGAAAAAGAATTCGGTTTGATTTTACTTATGTTAACAAACATCTTAGAAGGTGGATCTGAACTAATCGCAGTTGGGGATCATACAGATGCTGTTGATGAAGCCTTTGGTGTATTATTAAAGAATAATTCTGCATATGCACCTGGAGTACTTTCAAGAAAGAAACAGGTTGTACCACCATTGACAGCAGTAATGGCAAAATAAGACTTATAATCATTAAAAAGAAGTACATAGATTTATATTACGCCTATGTACTTCTTAGCATTTTTTGCTAAAATTCTAATTATGCTAATCTTCTATTTCACTCATTTCTACAGTTTTCATTTTTAAACCATACATGTTATTTTGAGGCATATTCCCCATCATTGCTTCAGGCATATTTTGCTGCATCATAGGCCCCATCATTGGATTCATCATCATCGGATTCATCATATTCATCATTGGACACATATATTTCATCATAGGACATATAAAATTTTTCATTCCACAACTATGTTCTTCCATTTTAGCCCCCTTTTCCTTGTTACAACTACCTCTGCCATACATTCTTTCCACTAAAAAACCTCCTAAATCATTACATCTATATATTATATGTATATAGAATTTATTTATTGACAGAAATATTGTATAAATAAAAAAACACTGAATTAAATTTCAGTGTTTTATCTACCTTTCATACTATTTACAAGTCCCCACATTTCGTCACCTGTTTTCATAGCTTTAGAACTAAGTTCAAAGGCTCTTTGTGCTATTATCATATCTGTCATTTCTTTTCCAATATTTACATTTGACTCTTCCAACTTACCTTGAAGTACATTGCTATTTTGAGCAACATTAATTTGTGCTCCTGGATTAGCTGTGTATAAATTGTCACCTATAGAACTTAAAGCTTCTTGTCCTACTGGATTATAAACATTAATCTTTCCATAATATACACTATTACTGTTATCAACATTTAAATAAATTTCCCCATTTTCTTTAACAGCAAAATTATCTTGAGTAAAACCAGTACCCGAATTAAATAAGTTTGATCCTTCTTCCGTAAACTCTATGTCTAATCTATTACCATCTTTATCTACAATGTCTCCATTATTATCTATATTAAAGCTCCCTGCTCTCTCATAAGCCTTAGTTCCATTAGGAAGTGTAACCCTAAAATAGCCTTCTCCATCTATTGCAAAATCTGTCTTAGAATCTGTCTGTCTCAAAGGACCCTGAGTATTATCTCTATACCATTGGGTGGCCTTAACACCTGTACCATTTATAGGTTCTTTAGGATTATCTCCACTATTGGGATAACCCTTTCTATTTAAAGTTTCATAAACTAAATCTTGAAAACTTACGTCTTCTCTTTTATATCCTGTAGTACTTTCATTTGCAATATTATTGGAAATACTATCTAGCTTATCTTGTTGAGCATTCATAGCACTTTTACTTCCCCATAAAATCCTTAACACAATATCACCTCTCCTATCTTACAGATCCAATTTCATTAGCCGCTTTAGATAAAGTTTCGTCAAGTGCTTGTACAACTTTTTGATTAGTTTCAAAAGTTCTCATAGTAGTCATCATACTAACCATTTCGTTGATTACATTTATATTAGATTTTTCTAAAGATTTCTGTCTAACTACAGCTGCATTTTCTGTAGGATTTGTTCCTTGATAAAGATTATCTCCTACCTTTTTTAAGGTATTATAATCATTAAAATCTACTGTATACAGCTTATACGTTGGCACATTATTTATACTTACATTACCGCTAGTATCACATTTTAGTTCTCCACTTCCTACATTTATAGGACCCAAAGAATTATTTTGCAAATTTCTGCCTAGTACTGTATCACCAGAATCATTAACAAGAATTCCGTTAATGTTTACATGAAAATGGCCGTCTCTTGTATAATATTGTCCGTTATCCACTCCATTATTCCTCTGTACTGCAAAAAAGCCCTTTCCTTGTATAGCAAAATCTGTAGCCTTATCCGTTGATTCTATATTTCCTTGAGTAAAATCAGTATTTACAGCATCAATTTTACTTCCAAGACTTATTGAGCCTATTACATTTCTTACATTCTTGCCTCCAACTATCTTGTCATAATTTTGAAGCAACACATCATCAAATTTTTTAACAGCTAAATTATCACCTTTAAAACCCACTGTAGTTGCATTGGCTAAATTATTAGTTATTACATCCTGTTTGGCTTCCTGAGTTATCATTCCTGAAACTGCAGTATAAAGACTTCTTATCATTTGCCCACTTCCTTATTATTAATTACTTTAACTTCATCCGGGTATATCATACCCATTGATCTTGCTTTATCTTCAATTTTAACTTTACTCATTTCATAGTTAAATTTGACTCCAGTCATAAGAATTGTGGATATAATAATACCTATTCCTATTCCTATTAATAATTTTCTATCACTTAAAAAATCTATTAAAGCTTTTACTTCACATATAATTCTTTTATTAATAGCACTTCCCCCTTACCAATGTTCAGTTCTTCAGCTATTTCATCAACAGACATTCCTTCATTTATCATTTTGTTTATCTTATCTACTTTTACGCCATTACTTCCTACTTTAATATTTTCGGATGTTTTAAGTTCATTATTTAGTTTATTTTCATTATCCTCTATTTTTATTTCACTTTTGTTTTCTACTTCATCTTTTTTATCTAATTCGTCATTAATTTCTATATGTAATTGTTCCTCTGCAATTTTATCCTGTGATTCACCTTTTGATTCACAATTATCAGATTCTATTAAACTTATTTTAATCTTTAAATCTTCTATTTCTTTTTGCAACTCTAATATAGTTTCGGAAAATTCCTTCTTAACTTTACCAATTTCTAATTTATAATCTGTTAAATCTTCTTTTTTATTATTTAATATGCTTGTAAACTTTTCTTTTTTCATAGCATTAAAATTTAACACTATTAATAATGCTCCTGTTATAATTAGAACTATTATAACTAAAATCATAAATTTCCTCGCTTTTAATTAAAATTTATTATATGTATTTAAGCTTTTGCATTGCATTTCTCAAATGTACAATAGCCCTACTGTGAAGCTGGCATACTCTAGATTCTGATACACTTAAAACTTTTCCAATTTCTTTCAATGTCAAACCTTCATAATAGTATAAAGATAAAACTGTTTTATCCTTTTCATTAAGCAAGTCCAATGCCTTTGCTAGATATTCCAATTCCTCTTTTTCTTCTAAACTTTTTTCTGGACTTGGACTTTTATTGTCCTGTATAGTACCAATTAGAGGAATATCATCATCTTCTGAGAATATTAAATCTTCTAATGAAACAATAGATATATAATTTATATAATTTTCTATTTCTATCATTTCTTTTAATGTTATATTAAGTTCATTAGCTATTTCCTTATCAGAAGGTTCCCTTCCTAAAGTCTTTTGAAGTCTTTCTACTGCAGCATTATACCTATTTAGCTTGTCCATAGCTCCCTTTGAAATAGGACTATTCTTTCTTATTTCATCTATCATTGCACCTTTTATTCTTATAGAAGAATAAGTTGAAAACTTCATTCCCCTAGTGTTATCAAATTTACCTATAGCATCCATAAGCCCAAGCATTCCATAACTAACTAAATCTTCATATTCTATATATTTAGTTTTGCCTATTATAACTCTTGATGCAATATATTTAACTAAAGGTATATATTTTTTTACCAGTTCTTCCTTAACATCCAGGCCATCTGCCAGTGCCATAATTCTAATCCCCCTTTACTCCATTTTTCATCTGATTCCTCATAATATGAAAAACCAGTTTTATTATAGTTTCCCGGGTAGGTCTATCTAAATCTAAAAAAACAGTTCCATAAATAATTTTAGGATTTTTCTTATCATTTTCTACCCTTACTATTTTAGTCTTTACAGTAATACTTTCTTGTTGTAAAGGGATTGTTACCATTAAAATATCCTTGCAGTTTATTTTTTCTTCCCATTCTCGACTAACAGCAAGCCTCATACCGCCTCCACTTACGTCCAGTGAATAGGCTTCAAAGAACTCTATTTGATTATCCCCTATACTTTTCATATCTTTTGCCAAATTTATTCTTGCACAAACTACATTAGTCATAAAAGGAACTCTGACAAAATTTCTCCTCTGTACCTTCCTAAAAGCACTAGGCTTCTTTATCATTATAATAAGTATTTTATCTACTTTTCTCCCTAAAACTACAGTTTCAAACCTATATATTTCTTTATCATAATAGTATACACCAGTAATCCTCTCTTCTTTTCTTAAAGGTAGATATTGACCATTATTTACCGGTATACTTATTGCTACATATTCTTCTGTAATATCTTGAACATTACTTTTGTAATATCCATCTTCCATTTCAATTTCTATTTTACCGTTAATTAAGAACTCTACCTTTTCACTCATATAACTACTCCTTATGAAAATATATTGAATATTTTTTTAAATAAATCCTGTACACTTTTTCCACCTTTTTCATTTTCAATACCCACTATTTTTTTTGCTATATTTTCTACATCCTTAGCCACAATTGAATTAGGATAACTTGTTAAAAAAGGTTCTTGACTTCTTACAGCTTTAATAAGTTTTTTATCCTCACTCATATGTCCTAAATACTGTAATTCTACATTTAAAAACTTTTTTACTACATTACTAAATTTATTATATGTAGCCTTCCCCTCTTCTTCGTCCATGGTTTTATTCACTAAAATTTTAGCAAAATCTTTTAATTTAAAATGATTCACCGTTTTAAGAAGACTATATGCATCTGTAAGTGAAGTTGGTTCTGGAGTGGTAATAAGTATTAATTCCTCTGAGCAAGCAATAAAACCAAGTACACTTCTATTTACACCTGCACCAGTATCAATTATTATATAATCAATATCATTCAATTCTGATAATTTATTTATAAAAGCATCTCTTTGAGCTTCTGTCACTTCTTCAAACTTTGAAATACCAGTTCCTCCTGGAAGAAGTTTTACTCCAAGTGTTCCTTCAATTACCACTTCTTCTATGGATTTGTTATCAAATATTATATCATATACGTTAAATTTTGGCAAAAATCCCATAAGTACGTCATCATTCCCCATACCCATATCTGCATCAAATATAAGTACTTTTTTTCCCATCTTTTGTAGTGCAATAGCTACATTTACTACAAAATTACTTTTACCAACCCCTCCTTTACCAGAAGTTACAGTAATAATTCTCGGTTTAGAGGAGTCTAATTTATTTTCTTGTTTTACTATTTTTTCTTTTTGTACTAGATTTCTTAATTTTTCAGCTTGATCCATCATATACTATCCTCTCCTAGTACGAGATTAGTTATTTCTTTTGAAGTCATAAACTTTATATCATCTGGAACATTTTGTCCTGTTGTAACAAAGCTTATTGGTTTTTTAGAGCCTTCACATATATTTAATATAGAACCATACGTAGAAGTTTCGTCCAACTTAGTAATTATTATGTTACTATAATTTAAAGGCTTATATCCCTCAAGTATTACACCTATGTCCCTATTTTTTGTAGTACAACTCATTACCAAATTGACATTATCAGTATTAACCTTTTCTATAAAAGCTCTAAGTTCTGATATCTGCATAGTATTCTTACTGCTTCTTCCTGTAGTATCTACTAATATTACATCACAGTTACTCATACTTTCTACTGCTGCTTCCATTTCCTTTATAGTTAAAACTACTTTAAAAGGTATGTTCATTATATCTGCATAAGTTTTAAGTTGCTCTACTGCACCTATTCTATATGTATCTATAGTTATAAGCCCTACTTTTTTTCCTTCTAAAAGCGCCATCTTACCTGCTAACTTTGCAATTGTGGTAGTTTTCCCCACTCCTGTTGGTCCAACTAGCACCACTATATCATTTTCTTCCATAGGCTTTGTTAGTATAATCTGTTCCATTACTTTCTTAATTTTTTCTTTATTAGGAACATCATCAGGTATCATTTTCATTTCATTCATTATATATTTAACAACCTTATCTTCTACATCCATTTTCTCTAAATATAACTGTACTTTACTTTTACCAATAGTTATATTTGATCCTTTAACCATTTCATCTAACATGTTTCTCATTTCTTTTACTTCATTCACCAATTGTTCATTGTTTTTCTCTAACATTGACTTATAATTTTCATCAAAAATAACTTCAGTTCTTTTTCTTTGTTGATTATTCAATGGCATATTACTTTCTTTAATTTGCTTCTCATTTTCTTTTATTTTAGTATTCATTATTTTTTTTATAGCTTGTATACTTTCTTCTACATTTTCTCCACTACTTATGTCCCTAGATGGTTTCTTATTGTCTATGGCCGCTGTAACTTCCAAAACTCTTTTTGAAAAGAAGCCTAAAAAGCCACCTTTTCTTATCCTTCTCTGACTTATTATAACGGCATCCTTTCCCAATTCATATCTTATTCTAGTAAGTGCTTCGTTCATACTCTTAACTATGTATCTTTTAATTACCATTATATCGAAATCACTCCTTCAGTTTTTATCTCTATATCATTGGGTATTTCATTAAGAGATAACACATTTACTGCTGGAAAAACCATTTCTATAAGCTTTCTAAAAGCAGGTCGTATTTTAGGAGATACCAACACTACTGGTTGGTTTTCATAAAAATACACAGAATCTAAAGTATTTTTTATAGAACCTAAAATTTTGCCTGTAGTATCTGGATCTATAGCTGGAAATGATCCCTGCATAGACTTTTGTATATTATTTCCTATAAGATCTTCTATTTTAGGATCCAGTGTAACTACAGATACAGCTCCATTTTCATCCACAAGTGGATTACAAATACTTCTTCCAAGAGCAAATCTCACATATTCAGTTAAAACTTCAATATCCTTTGTAGTTCTAGAATTATCTGCCAATGATTCCATTATGGTTACCATATCTTTAATTGACACTCTTTCTTTTAAAAGATTTTGAAGTACTTTTTGAAGTTCACCTATAGTAAGTAAATCTGGTATCAATTCTTCTACTACTGCACTATATTTTTCTTTTACTGAATCTACAATAACTTTAACTTCCTGTCTGCCTAACAATTCATAAGAATGATTCTTTATAGTTTCTGTTAAATGAGTAACCATAACAGTAGTAGGATCTACCACTGTAAATCCTTTTATTTCTGCTTCTTCTCTTTGGTCATTGTTTATCCAAACTGCCGGAATTCCAAAGGATGGTTCCACAGTTTTAATACCCGGAATTTCTGTTTCACCATTTGTAGGGTCCATACATAAAAGCATATTTGGCATAAGCTCTCCTTTTGCCATTACAGTTCCCCTTATCTTTACTACATATTCATTAGTTTTCAATTGAAGATTATCTCTTATTCTAATAGGCTGCACTACTATACCCATTTCTATAGCACATTGACGCCTTACAGAAGTTACTCTTTGAAGTAAATCTCCTCCTGCAGCCTCATCTGCCATAGGAATAAGTCCATATCCTATTTCCACTTCCATAGGTTCCACAGAAATCAAATTCATTACATTCTCTGGCTCCTTACTTTCTGTTTCTACTATTTCCTGCTGTTGAACTTCTATTTGCTGCATAACTTGTTCCTTTGCATCCTTATAAAGAAGGTATGCAGCTGTTGCACAAGCTACAGCTAGTATGAAAAATGCAAGATGTGGAAGTCCTGGTATAATGGCAAGAAATAGAAGAACTACAGCTGCTATTGCTATAACCTTTGGAAATCCAGTTAATTGCTTTACAGCAAGACTACCAAAGTTTTCCTTACTACCTGAACGAGTAACCAATATACCTGATGCTGTAGATATTAAAAGTGCTGGTATTTGAGTTACAAGTCCATCACCTATAGT
Source organism: Clostridium carboxidivorans P7 (assembly GCF_001038625.1). GTDB lineage: Bacteria > Bacillota > Clostridia > Clostridiales > Clostridiaceae > Clostridium_AM > Clostridium_AM carboxidivorans. The sequence goes on along the minus strand of NZ_CP011803.1, from coordinate 5,620,074 downwards.
AAGTTTTGTATAAGTTTGTGCTGCTGTAGATATATCCATACTAAGCATTACAGCACCTATTACAATACCACCTATAATATTTATTACTGTAATTATAAGTCCTGCTACAGCATCTCCTTTTACAAATTTTGAAGCACCATCCATAGCTCCATAAAAATCTGCTTCATGCTGCAAATCTTCTCTTCTTTTCTTAGCACCACTTTCATCAATAAGCCCCGAATTTAAATCTGCGTCTATACTCATTTGTTTACCAGGCATAGCATCCAAAGTAAATCTAGCTGAAACCTCTGATACTCTGCCTGCACCATTAGTAATTACTATAAATTGTATAATTATTATAATGAGGTATATAATTATACCTACCACATAATTTCCACCTACAACAAAGGTTCCAAAAGAATTAATTACTTCTCCTGCATAAGCATCTCTAAGTATTAACCTAGTAGATGATACATTAAGAGCTAGCCTAAACAAAGTAGTAATCAAAAGTAATGTTGGAAATACAGAAAACTGTAAAACCTCTGTGGTAAACATTGTTAAAAGTATAATTACTACAGATACAGTAATGTTAAATGCTATAAGTATATCTAGTACTTCTGCAGGTAATGGTATTATGATCATCATTACCACAGATATAACTACAAAAGCCATTATTATATCTACATTGTCTTTTATATTAAATCTTTTTTTACTATTTTCCAAAATACCACCCCTGTGTTTTACTTACGTTCTTTAATTTTATATACTAATGCCAATATTTCTGCTACAGCTTCATACATATCCATTGGAATTTCCTCATCTAATTCAACTTCACTGTACATAAGCCTTGCAAGAGGTTTATTTTCAATTATAGGAACATCATTTTCCTTAGCTATTTCTTTTATTTTCAATGCAACTCTATCTGCCCCTTTGGCAGCTACCACTGGAGCATTTAATCCTTCCTGATATTTAAGCGCTACAGCTATATGGGTAGGGTTAGTAACAACTACAGTAGCCTTAGGAACTTCCTGCATCATTCTTCTAGTAGCCATTTCCCTTTGCTTTTGCTTTATTTTACTTTTAATTTGAGGATCTCCTTCATCTTGCTTATATTCTTCCTTTACTTCCTGTTTGGACATTTTTAAATCTTTATTAAATTGAAATCTCTGATAAACATAATCTATTAGTGCAATAATAATCATTAATATAGTTATTCTAAAAAATATATTAATTGTAAGCTTACTTACTGCAGCTGCTACTGCTTGTGCATTAAGACTTCCTAAAGTAAGTATGTACTCATAATTATCCTTTACAAACTTATAACCTACAAAACCTACTATTGATACCATAGCTAAATCTTTAAAAAGTTCCATAACTGTTCTCATGGAAAATATTCTTTTAAATCCATTTATAGGATTTAGCTTTGAGAAATCAGGTTTTAATGGTTCTGAAGTAATAAGCGCTCCTGTTTGAAGAAAATTTGCTAGTACCCCCATAAACATAATTGGAAGCACCACTGGAAGAAATATTATTCCTATTCTCCATACAACTATGAATGCTATTTTCTGTACACTGTCATAACTTAGAGACATAGTTAAATAATTATTTAAAAAAACTATTAAGGTACTTTTAAGACCATTACCTACATAACCACCTAAAGCTACAATTACTATAGTAGAAGCAAGTAAAGTAAGTGCTAACGCTATTTCTTTACTCTTAGCTATTTGTCCTTTTTTTCTAGCATCACTCTTTTTTTTCGGTGTAGCCTCTTCAGTTTTATCATCAGATGCGAATATTATAAGTAGAGGTATAGTTTTATAAAATCCATTTATAGCATCTTGTATTCCATAAAAAGAGTTTTCTATCATTTTTAAAAATATAGGAAGTGCAAAGCAAAAAGCTCCAAGTCCTACAAGTATTTTTACTGGCATTCCAAGTATCATTACATTCAACTGTGGAACTGTTCTAGAAACAAGTCCCATGGTTATATCTGTTATAAGAATTATCAATACGATAGGTATTGCTATTTTCACCGCTATTTCAAAATACTCAATAAATACCCTTATTATCAAGTTTATTGAGTTTTGATTTAAGAAAAAATTTCCCAACTTTATAACTTTAAAGCTTTCTATTAAAGCTTTTATAAGCATATGGTGTCCATCTACTATAAAGAAAACTACCATACTAAACCAATACAATATATGTTCTATGAGAGTAGTGTTGCTGCTTGATGTTGGATCAAACATTGTCATCATAGAAAATCCAACCTGCATATCCATGATGCTACCAGCAAAACGCACACTATTAAAGCATAAATTTGTTATAAAACCTAATGTAAATCCTGCAACTGCTTCATTCATACAGTTTATAATAAATGGTAAATTATTATTTATATTGTTAATTCCTGTATAATCAACACCAGGTATCAATATGTATGCCATAATTAAGGTTATACCTACCTTAACTGTAGCTGGAGTTCCACTTGGAAAAAATATAGGAACTACCACAAAAAAACAAAACATTCTAATACTTATAAGTATTAATGCCGTAAAATATAAAGTATCTACCAAAATCTCCTCCCCACATTTTTTAACTGAGGTTCTTTACTATAAATAACTTTTAATTTTATTGTGTAATATGTGCTATATATGTGAATATTCTTTCTGTAAAATTCACTAATTGATGAAGCATCCAGCTTCCTGTAAGAAGTCCAACTACTGCTATTGCAATAAGTTTTGGTACAAAAGTTAAAGTCTGCTCCTGTATCTGGGTAGTAGCCTGAAATATACTTATAATAAGTCCAACTAATATTGAAATTATCAAAATAGGTGCTGATACTATAAGTCCTGTTTGTATTGCATCTTTTATAATGCCTATTACCATGTTTTCACTCATTTAGCTCACCTCACGAAAAACTTGAAACCAAAGATTTTACCAATAAATACCACCCATCTACCATTACAAATAGTAATAACTTAAAAGGTAGTGATACCATAGCTGGTGGAAGCATAAACATACCCATTGACATAAGGACACTAGCTACAACTAAATCTATTATCATAAATGGTATATAGAGCATAAATCCTATCATAAAAGCAGTTTTAAGTTCACTTATCATAAAAGCAGGTACTACTACATAAAGTGGTGCATTATCTTTTGTAATCTTATAATTTACCTTTGCTGTATCTATAAATAATTGAAAGTCTTTCTTGTAAGTATATTTAAGCATAAATTGTCTTAAAGGTTTTGCTCCTTCATCTATAGCTTGTTCCTGTGTTATTTTATTCTGCATGTATGGTTGAATAGCATTAGTATTAACTTTACTGTAAACCGGCTGCATAATGAAAACCGTTAAAAATAATGCTAGTCCAATTAATATGGTATTTGGAGGAGACTGCTGTGTTCCCATAGCACCTCTTAAAAATCCAAACACTACTATAATTCTTACAAAGCTTGTCATCATCATGATGAAAGAAGGCAAAATAGTAAGAATTGTCAGCATTATAAGTAATTTTATATTTCCAACATATTGTTGAGGTGTACTTGCATTATCTACTGAAATATTTACCTTTGGTATAGGAAAAGCCTCTGGAGCTGCATAAACTTTAGATGCAGCAAACATTAAAAATATAAATCCTAAAACTAAAGCGCTTATTATAACTTTACTTCTGTTTTTATTCATCTTTATCTTCCTTTTTAAATTTAAGTTTGCTATAAAAATCCTTAAAATCAACATACTGAGGTATAGTTTTTGAGACTTCTATATTTGAAATTTCATCTTCATCAAGCTCTGAAATTATACTTATTTTACCTGCAGTAGACGACAATACATAACCTTTATTTCCAATTTTAACCACCAACAGAGAATTTTCTTTTGATATAGGTGTTCTCTCTAAAATTTTTATATATTTTCCACTTTGAATATTTTGAAGTTTATTTCCTCCAAATTTCACAGATATGTATATGAGTATAAGTACAAAAGGTAAACATATTATTATTTTAAAAAGCATTACCCAAAATTGTAAGTCCATATAATTCTCCATTCTTTAAAATTCTATTGAACTAAAAGATCACTAAAGTAAACATTGTTAATCTGACCTTTTTTAAGCAAAGGATTTATTTTTTGAATAAGTTCCATTTTTAGACTATCCATATTTTTGGGTGTTATTTCAGCTGCTTTTTTGCTTCTAAGTACAGCAATAACAGCATCCCTTATTAATGGTTTTTTCTCTGTTAATTCAGTTTCTAACTTTGAATTTTTATCATATCCTACAAAAATCTTTGTTTTTACATATCTTTTTCCATCTTCATCTGCCAAATTAACTAAACATTCATCTAGTCCTATGTTTTTTTCTGAAACTATTTGTTCCAAATAACTTTGATTTTGTGTTGTCTTTGCCTGTGTTGTTGTTTGTGCTGTTTGCACTGCTGCTGGTGCTGCTGTTTTTTGTGTTCCTTTATCCTTTGCAAACTTAGAGTATCCAAAATATCCACCTGCACCGACAATTATTAATGCTACTAGTCCTATTGCTATAAATTTTATCTTGTTTCCACCTTTTTTTTCTGTTTTATTTTCCATTTTACTTTCTCCTTTTCGCTGCACATTAGTCAACTTGTGAAATTTTTTAATGTTAACCAATAAACGTGAAGTGAAGCTTAGTTTAACTACCTACGTAAATTAGAATATTTCTTCAGAAGGTTGTTTCACATCACCTAAAAATATTTTTCTTTTATATTGAATAACTTTTTCAATAATCTCATCATTAGATTCTTTAACTAAATATTTTCTGCCATTAACTAAAGTTATAACACTCTCTGGTATTTGTTCTAGTTTTTCTATTTGATCAGCATTAACAACAAAAGGTTTATTATCAAGTCCTATAAGCTTTATCATATAAAACCTCCATTTTTTAATTGAAAGTGGAAAGTTGAGAGTTAATGATTTTTTCATTCTAAACATTATTAAACTCTCAACTTCCAATTATCCATTCCTAGCTAAGCCAATTATCTCTTCAAATTAACCAAATCCTGTAATATTTCATCTCCAGTAGTTATTATTTTTCCATTAGCTTGAAAAGCTCTGTTAGCTATTATCATATTAGTAAATTCTTCTGCCAAGTCTACATTAGACATTTCAAGCATACCTTGACGAGCATCTCCATAAGCTGCACTATTGTCATCAGATGAAGTTGAAGTACTTCTTACAACTGGATCTCCTGAATTTGGTGATATTTGATATAGATTTTTACCCAACTTTGAAAGTCCAGCAGGATTTTTAAAAGAAGCCATAGCTATTTGTCCAAGAACTGCTGTACCACTATCTAATGTAGCAGTGATTGTTCCATCTGATCCTATAGAATATGACTTTATCCTATGATTCTTATCACCTGCAGTCAAATACTCTGGTATAACTAATGGAACTAATCCCTCTGCATTCATCTCTGTATCCGCTCCTCCTTCAGCATTGGCATCATAAGTACCCGTACATGCTACTTTTGGATCTTTACTATAAGTTATGCTAACTTTACTATTAGCATATCCATAAACTCTTAATCCATCTGATGTCAGCAAATTTCCTTGAGTATCCAATGTAAATGATCCATCTCTTGTAAAACTAGTAGTTACTCCATCAGGTGACATAGTATGTTTTTCATCATCTGTAACAGTAATTTGAACAGTACCACTATCTTCTGGTACAGCACCTGTTCCTACAATAAAATATCCATCTCCATCTATTGCTACATCAAGAGGTGCTGAAGTTGGCTGCATACTTCCTTGACCAGTAGAAGTATCTATACCTGCTAATTGAACACCAAGACCAACCTGTCTTGGATTAGTGCCACCTAACTTTGAACTAGCCCCTGTAGCTGATGCCATACTTTGGCTTACCATATCTTCAAATCTTGCTCTTTGGGTTTTATAAGCTGTAGTACTTGAATTTGCTATATTATTACCTATTACATCTAATTTTCTTTGATTAACTTTTAATCCACTTATTCCTGAGAACATGGATGGTAACATAAATTTCTACCTCCTAAATTTATTTATTTTACTTTGCTTCAATCGTTCCACAAAGTTAGACATCCTTATTCAGGTCCTGCCTTTATAATATAACTACACTATCAATATTTGTAAAAACATTGTTTTTACTATTTTCTTTAGCCATCGCTGTAATAATAGTTCTGTTTTTTATTGAAGTTATAAGTGCTGTATCTTTATAAAGAATTAGAGTTTCTTTGCTTCCTTTTTGTTCTGCTTTATTAATACCTTCATTTATATTTTTCATATCATTTTCATCAAAATTTATATTTCTTTCCTTGAGTCTTTCAACTGCGTGATTGGATATAACAAAGCCTTCTTTACTATCTATTTTTCTATTTAATAAATCTTTAAAAGAAGCATTACTATTTTCCTTAGCTTTATTATTGCTGCTGTTATAACCTTGGAAATCTTGAATCAAACAAAGTTTACCATTAATAACTCTATATCCCATAGTATCACTCTTCCTGCAAACTAACTTTCATTTACTGAAATTACGTCATGGTACAAAAACTTTTTAATTTCGTTATTTCCAATATCTACATTCAGTTCTACACCATTAGCATTTCTTGATACTCCCTTTACTATTCCAACATAATTTTTCTTACTACTATCTTGTTGATTTAGTTCAACTTTTTTGCCAATTAAAACTGAAGCATTTAAAAACTCAGCAGTACCATCTGCATCATTTGTATACTTATTTAAACTTACCATATCATCTATTTCAGTCACATTTTCGATGTCAAATTTTTCAATATCAGGAACTTCATTCCCTTTTTCATCTTTTTTAGTTCCAACTAGCACATTTAACTGTACAGTATCACCACTTTTAACTACACTGCTTACTAATCCACTATAAAACTTTCCATTTGGATCAAGTTTATTTAAATTTACAGTTTTACCTATTAAATTATTAGCACCTGTAAGCTTCATAGTAGTGTTTAAATTAACCATTTGTTCCAAGCTTGAAAACTGTGCCATCTGTGATACATATTCAGTACCATCTTTAGCATTTGAAGGATCCTGATTTGATAATTCTGCAGCCAAGATTTTAAAAAATGCATTTTTATCCATATCCTGACCTTTTTTTACTATTCTAGTGCCTCTTGAAGTTTTAGTAGCATTACTATCATTAGTTTTATTAACATCACTAGAATTTGTAGCAGTATTTACTCCAGCCATATCTTTACCTCCTAACTTTTAAAAAATTAAGCCTTTACTATGCTAAAATATTTAAATTGCTGTCTATTTCATTTTGATCTTCTACTTCATTTGCTATTTCTTCTATACCACTTATACTCTTAGACTTTTTATGATTTTTACTATTTTCATTATTTCCCTGATTTGAACCATCTTTAAAGAAAGTAGTATCTTCATTATAAATATTTAAAGAAAGACTATTAATCTTTGTGTCATTATTTTGAAGTTTTTGTGTCATATCTGACATATTGGAATTCAATAAATTAAAAGCCTCTTTATTTGAAGCACCAATAGATGCTTTCATAACTCCGCCTTCCATAGTAAGCTTTATAATAACTTCTCCTAATTCTTTAGGTGCAATTTTTACTGTTAAATTCTTTATATTGTTAGTTTCCATATATTTTAAGGTTTTTATTACATCATTAGCCATATTATTTTTGCTTATTACCACATCAGCTACATCATCTACTTTAATATTTTTATTTATATTATTAAATTGAGTCATAAAATTTGTAGCTTTTGAAATTTTATCTTCTTTGTTTTCATCACTAGTAAGAGATTTTAAAAAGTTATCTTCCTTTGATGTTTCCTTATTTGAAGAAGAATAATTTTCATCAGTATTTTGATTTTGCTCCTTACTGCTAACAGATGTTTGATAAAGATTTTTATCATTTGAAGCTTCTTTATAAGTTTCTTTAAAATCTAAAGTATTAATTTTGCTGTCCTTATTTACATTTTTCTGTGAATTTACATCATTTAAGCTTGCATTTAAAGCTGACTTAAGCTCTTGTTGAAGTTTACTTACAATATCTTGTGAAGCTGTAGGCATACTAGTTTTACTTAAATTTTCAGTTATTTGTGGTATTACTTCTTTTTCTACTTGAGAAACTACTTCTTTAGTTAAAAGTAATTTTAATGTTGGATCTTGCACTTTTGAAAGATTTTTATCCAAAGCTTCCTTAAATTTATCTCCAGCGGAATTTAAAATTTGTGAAAGCTTATCTCCAGTAAGATTTTCACCTTCATTTCCTATTGCTTTAACAACAGAATTTACAGCATCTTTTATGTCGGATATAGTATTTGCTTTTAAATTTTGTAAATCTTTAGTATCAACTTTTAAAAGGGATACTAAAAGCATTAGTAACTTATCTGAATCTATTTTACTATTTGAATCTTTGTTCAATATTTTTTCTACTATAACATTTTTCAAATCATCTGGTGATTTGATATTTTCTATATCCTTATCAGATAAACCTGCTTCCTTTAAAGCAGTTTTAGTTTCCTCAGAAATTTCGAATTTAGAATCTTTTAAATCCTGGGACTTATCATTTTTATTGGAAGTTTGAGCATCCTGCCTTACTGAAGTTGTTTTGGATAATACATCATTAAATGCATTACTATTCTTTGAAGTATCACTTTTGTAGTTAACACTATTATTAGTGCTATTAGTATTGCTTACCACACTCAAAACATTCATGCTTGTATTCATTTTTTTCACCTCCTTTCATGATTTCTTATAAATCCATATAGAGCAAATTCATCATTATTTCTTTGCTCTATTAGATTTTGCTCTTTTAAAAATGCCTTTTCACCTTTTTCCTTGAGTATTTCAACTGTTTTTCTGTCAATTTGCTTTTGCTTTAAATCATATCTTTTATCTTCTAAAATTTTTTCTTTCTGCTTAAGTTCTTCTGCAGTCTCATTTATACTATAATTTATTGCATTTAAGTATATATGCGTTATTCTACGTTTTATAGCTGATTCATCGCTGTTAATATTCCTATACTTTTCATAACTTGCATTAAGTTCTTCTAATTTTGTCTCAACTTTTAATTTCTGGTTTTGAGCTTCAGTAAAATTTCTTTTGCTTTCTTCTTCTTTATCCACTCTGATGTCTAAAAGCTTTTGTAATCTAAAATTGTACTTACTCATAAAATCCCCCCTTAGCTTTTATTGAAAAATATTTTCTAAACTTAATACACTTTCTGAAAAGGTTGTATGTTCTTTCATCCCCTGTTTTAAGTAGCCTATTATGTCATCATAATACTGAATTGAAGTATCTACTTTTTCATTACTACCTTTTACATAAGCTCCAATATTTATCAAATCCTCAGAATTCTTATAAGTTGCAAGAAGATCTCTAGCAAAGGAGGCTGCTTTTTTATGCTCATCTTCTGCCACTTCAGACATAAGTCTACTTATGCTGCTAAGTATATCTATAGCTGGGTAATGATTTTTAGCAGCTAAAGCACGAGATAACACAATATGTCCATCTAATATACCTCTTACCGCATCTGCTATAGGTTCATTGAAATCATCACCATCTACTAATACTGTGTAAAAAGCAGTAATTGAACCTTTATCTGACATTCCTGCTCTTTCCATAAGTCTAGGAAGCATTGCAAAAACAGAAGGTGTATATCCCTTTGTTGCTGGTGGCTCTCCTATAGCAAGTCCTATTTCTCTTTGTGCCATAGCAAATCTGGTTACAGAATCCATCATAAGTATTACTTTATTGCCTCTATCCCTGAAATACTCTGCAATTGCTGTAGCAGTAAAAGCACCTTTAAGTCTTACTAGAGCAGGCTTGTCCGAAGTCGCACAAACAATTATAGATTTTTTCATGCCTTCTTCGCCTAAATCTTTTTCTATAAAGTCTTTAACTTCTCTTCCTCTTTCACCTATAAGAGCAATTACATTGACATCAGCTTCTGCATACCTTGCAATCATACCAAGGGTTGTACTCTTTCCTACACCACTACCTGCAAAAATACCAATTCTCTGTCCTTCTCCACAGGTTGTAAAACCGTCAATAGCACGGATTCCTGTAGGTATAACCTCTTTTATTCTCCTTCTTTTTAAAGGATCCGGTGGTTCAGTATCTAGTGGATATACAGTTCCTATATCTATTTCTTCTCCATTTAAAGGTTGTCCAAGTCCATCTAAAACTTTTCCAAAAAGTTCATCTGAGCATTTCACACTTAAAGGCATTCCTTCTGGTACAACTCTGCATCCAGGTGCAATACCTATCAACTCTCCTAAAGGCATCAATATAACATTTTTTTCTCTAAAACCAACAACCTCACAAGTAACAGGGTGATTTTTTTCATTATATATTGTGCAAACCTCACCAACAAATGACTTTATTCCTTCTACCTCTATTGTAAGACCTATAACCTTACTTACAATTCCCTCTGAATAATTAAAATCCGTTTCTTCCAATTTTTTGTTCAAGAAATTGAAGTTTATATCAATCATAAAAACACCTGCCTACTGACCTTTAAGCACTATTTCTTTTATCTTTTCCATAGCTATATTCACATCAACTACAACTTTACCATTTTCTCTTTCAATAACGGCTTTACCAATTTCTACATCTTTATCAGGAATAATGAAAATATCTCCTCTAAATGGAAGTTGCTCTTTCCATAATTCTACTTTATTTTTCAACTCTTCACAATAGATTTCATTACTTTTTATTATGAAAGTTTTGGTATTCTTTACTGTAGATAAAGCCTGGAATATTACATCATTTAATGCTGCTTCATCCTTAACTTCTCTCTTCAAAACAGCTTCTACACAATTTACTATCAAATTTCTTATTTCTTGTTCTTTTTCTTTTAAATATATTTCTTTTTCCTCTTTACAAGTCCTTAATATGTTATCCGCATTATCCTTAATCAATTGTCCTTCTGCTTGAGCCTTTTCTAAATTTTTTTTATAACCATCTTCATAAGATTTATTAAATCCATCATCATAGCCCTTTTGCATTCCTTCATCATAGCCTTTTTCATAAGCTTCCTTTTGTAATCTTTCTGCTTCTATAAAAGCTTTTGAAAGCAAACCATCACTTTGTTTTCTAGCATTTTCCAACATAGTTTTAGCTAAATTTTCATAACTATCTATAAAGGTTTTAGCATTAGTTTCTGCCAAATTTTTTTGTTCAACTTCTTCTTTTGTCTCAAATTCTGTTATTATTTTTTTTAAGCCGTCTTCATCTACTCTGGTATTTTTAATAATCCTATACGATGATTGCATCTTCTCCACCTCTTGATATTACTATCTCTCCAGCTTCATCTAATCTTCTTATAATGCTTACAATTCTCTGTTGAGCTTTTTCCACATCCATAAGTCTTACTGGTCCAAGGAATTCTATATCTTCCTTTAAAGCAGCAGCTGCTCTCTTAGATTGATTTCTAAAAATAGAATTTGCAACTTCTTCTGAACAGCCTTTAAGTGCCAATCCAAGTTCTTTGTTTTCAACTTCTCTAAGAACTCTTTGGATAGAAACATCATCAAGAGTAATAATGTCTTCAAATACAAACATAGACTCTTTAACTTTTTCTGCCAATTCAGCATCTTCTTTTTCAAGACCTTCAGTAATATTTTTCTCTGTAGTTCTATCAACTTGGTTAAGTATATCTACTATAGTTTGAACTCCACCAATTACCTTCATATCAGATTTAACTACTGAAGATAACTTACCATCCAAAACTTTTTCAATTTCCTTTACCACTACTGGAGATGTATTACTCATTGTAGCTATTCTGTAAGCTACTTCTGCCTGCACATCTTCTGGTAATGCAGATAATATTTGTCCTGATTTATCTGATTGAAGATAACATAGTATAAGAGCAATAGTTTGTGGATGCTCATTAGTTATTATATTTAAAAGTTGATGAGCATCTGCCTTTCTAGCTATTGCAAAAGGCCTAAATTGCTGTGTAGCTTCTGTAACCTTGTCCAATATTTCCATAGCTCTTTGACTACCTAATGCTTTGGCTAAAAGGTTTTTAGCATATTCCATTCCACCTTCAGTTAAGTAATCTTTAGCCTTATTCATTTCTATAAACTCTGCAAGTATTTCCTGTTTCTGTTCGGACTTAACTGATGCTATATTAGCTATTTCATAGGTTATTTTCTGTATTTCCGACTCTGGCAATTTCTTAATTATTCCTGCAGAAGCCTCTGGACCAAGAGTTATGAATAATATGGCTGCTTTTTGAACACCTGTTAATTTTTCATTTTCTCTTGCCAAATTTTATCACCTCTCATCTTCTGCTAGCCATGATTTTACAATATCTGCAACCTGTTCTGGCTTTTCCTTTGCATAGTTCTTTATTTCATTTTCCACATGTGTCTGTTCATTTTCACTTTCAAGATCCACAGGCTTATATTTAAATTGCTGTTTTGTAGGTTCCATTTCATCTCCTACAATTACATCAATTCCGCCAGTTTCCTCATCAAATAAATCTTCTTCCTCTTCTCTCTTCTTTCTTCTCCACAAGAATAGAGCTACTGCTGCACCAAGGATTACTGCTGCTAAAATTCCAAGCATTATATAAGTTTTAGTTTTCTTAGCTTGATCAGTTGCTTTATTCATAGCATCCAAATCTTTTTTAGCTTGATCCTTTAATGTAGTATCAAAAGGAATACCCTCTACATTTATAGTATCTCCTCTTTTAGCATCATAGCCTATAGCTGATACTGCAAGATTACTTATAGAAGTTTTAGTAGTAGGATCCACATTTCCATCTAAAGCTACAGAAGCTGTCAATCTTTTAACTGCACCTGGTGCCTTTATAGTCTTTTGTTTTACTTCTGATACATCATAATTCTTAGTACTTTCATCATGTGTTGATGAACCATTTCCAGTGTTATTAGTTGTAGTATTAGTCATATTATTATCTACAGGACTACTAGATGTTGCAGTTCCTTGTCCACCTGTAGATGTATCTTTTACATTATGTTCACTTACTACAACACTTTTAGGATCATAGGTAGTTGAATCCTGCTGCACAGCATCGAAATCCAAATCAGCATTAACTTTAACCTTAACCTTATCCTTACCATAAACAGCTTCCAGCATATTGGAAAGTTTCTTTTCTAATTCTTTTTCATATTGCTGTTTTAACTCCTGTTGCTTTTCTGCCGAAGTAGTAGAATCACTAGTTATATCCTTTTTATCATTAAAAAGATCCTTTGAAAGTAAAGCTAACTTATCATCAATTATTTGTACATTTTCCTTAGGTACATTCTTAACACTTCCTGATACTAAAGCCACTAAAGCTTTTACTTGATCAGAATTTAACTTTTGTCCTTGTTTCATCTGCAAAGTTACAGAAGCACTTCCTGGTTGAGTATCTTTAACGAATTGTGTATCATCTGGAAGTACAAGACTTACTCTAGCATTTTGTATTTCTGGAAGACCTTTTATGGTTCTCTCTAGTTCTCCTTGAAGAGCTCTTTGATAATTTATTTTCATTTCCGCATCCGTAGATCCTAATTTCGTTTTATCTAAAAGTTCAAACCCTTGGCTTCCATTAGTCATATTAACTTCTGACAACATCTGCATTCTTAATTTATCAACTTGACCTTTAGGTACTAATATAGAATTTCCTTGAACTTTTGCATCAACCTTATCAGCTTGCAATTGTTTATAAACTGCTGCAGAATCTGTAGAACTCATATTAGAAAATAAAACATCATATTTTGTTGAACCAAAATATATGCCTAGATATATTAAAGCACCTATAACCGCTGTGAAAATTATTCCAAAAGCTATCTTCTTTTTTTTACTTAAGCCCTTCCACTTTTCTATTAAATTTTTAAAAACTTGTGATAGCTTACCCATTAACTTAGCACTCCTTACCTACTATAACTGCGTCCTATTTAATTCTTGATAGGCTTCCACGAACTTATTCCTGATTTGGACTGCAAGTTCTAATGACATCTTTGCTTCTTCAGTATCTAACATAACTTTATGTATATTTGTTTCATCACCTTTTATAAAGCTTTCAGTAGTATCTTCTGATTTTATTTGCTGAGCATTTACTTCATCCAATTTTCCTTTTAAAAATTCCCCAAATCCAACTGATTGAGTTTCTGCATTTCCGTTTTTATCATTATTGCCAATTCCAATTCCCTGAAAAATTTTACTATCAGGAACAAATTCATTTATTTTCATAATAATTTACCCTACCTTCCAATTTCTAGAGCTTTTGAAAACATAGTCTTTTCAGAACTAATAGCATCTATATTAGCTTCATAAGCTCTTGTAGCTACCATCATATCTGCCATTTCATTTAATACATTTACATTTGGTTTAGACACATATCCTTGAGCATCTGCATCAGGATTAGATGGATCATAAACTCTTCTAAGTGGAGATTCATCATCTACAATTCCAACAGCCTTTACTCCAAGAGGAGTTTGTTCATACTTCCCATTCTGTTTATTTAGCTGTGTATTTAAATTTTCTTGAAAAACTGCAATTTTTCTTCTATATGGTTGTCCATTGGCACCCCTGGTAGTATCTACATTAGCTATATTAGAAGCTATTGTATCCATTCTAAGTCTTTCTGCTGAAAGTCCACTGGCACTTATTCTTAAATTATTAAATGCTTTAATCATAAAAATTCTCCTTTCTTAGCCATTAAAATTATTTTCCACTAATAACATATTTTTCTGAGGTTAATCTACTATTAGCCTGATTTAATAGAGCCATATACATAAGTGTATTTGCAGCTTGATTAGTTTTTTCATTTTCTATATCTACATTATTCCCATCTTCATTCATGCTAGTAGAGTTATCTGTCTTTGTATTTATTTGTCCATAATTTTCTTGTAACTTAATATGTTTATCATCTGTAGTTTTCAAATCTAAATCATCCATATTGCTTTGCAAAGTTTCTTCAAAAGTTACATATTTTCTTTTATATCCTTTTGTATTTATGTTGGCAATGTTATCAGCTGTTGCCTTACTTCTTTCTGTGGAAGCATCTAGCCCTTTTTTTATCAAATTATAAACTTCTTGATCTTTAGAAATACTCCCTATATTCAACTCCAATCCCCCATTTTCATATAAATTTCTCCATAATTTCTACAATTTTAATATAATTTTATTTTACATTAAAACGAACTCAATATAAACTATTTTATCATAAAATCTAAAATAAATGTTAATTTTTAAAAAAGTTCTTGTAATTTTTTTATTATTTTTAGCATAATGTTTTAATTCCACTTAAAAACATATTAACGTTTTTTTGTTTTTTATTTCAAAATTTAAAAACTTGATTTAAATAATACTATTTTGTCCTTATTATTATACAATATCAAGGTATGTTTTACTATATAATTTTAAAATGCAATTTTATGCAAATTCAATTTTGTAAAATTTTCACAACAAATAGCATTAATACTCAATTTTTAACAAAAAAACAGTACCAATTTAACTTCTAAATTTGGTACTGTTTTTCTCACATTATTTACTTCTTACGTTTTCAAGTATTTTTAATGCATCCTGTGGTAACTTATTTGTTTGAACCATCATAGCATTTCCTGCTTGAACAAGTATACTTGCTCTGCTATAATTAACCATTTCCTCAGCTATATCCGTATCACGAATTCCACTATCTGCAGATTCTAGCCTATCAGACATTTCAGTGGCATCATCAAAGCTTTCTTGAAATCTATTTTCTAATGCCCCATACCCACTTCTTATAGAAACTATGCTATTCAAAGATTGATCTATAATATTTAAAGCATCATCAATATTATTACCATTAGTTATGTTATATAAATCACCAGATTTTAATTGTGACAAACTTTTTCCATCTGAAGTTTTCAAATTTTTAGAAGTTACATCCTTTTGAGGTACAATAATACTCTCTCCTACATTAGCACCTACAAGCATTTCTAAGTCCTTTTCTTGCCCTAACAGTTTTAACCCATTAAACTCAGTATTATTAGCTATATTATCCATTCCGTCTATCATTTGATCAATTTCATTTTGTATAACTTGTTTATCACCTGGATTATTTGAACCACTTCCTGATTGCACTACAAGTTCCCTCACCCTCTGAATCATTGAAGTCATTTCATCTAGCCCACCCTCAGCAGTTTGAAGCATGCTCATACCATCTTGTGAATTTCTCGCTGCCATTTGAAGTCCACGTATTTGCATTCTAATTCTTTCACTATCAGCAATACCATTAGGACTATCCTTAGCATTATTTACTTTATATCCTGAAGATATTCTTCCCATTGCAACACTTTGGCTCCTCAATGATTTTGAATAAGCTGTATATACATTTAGCGATGCTGAATTATGATTTAATCTCATATTATTCACCCCAAATCACATAAAAAATTAATTTTTATTTTTAATTTGCTAATGTTACCTTTATGTTAATGTTACTTTGTGTGGAATCTACATCCAATATAGAAGTTCCAAGTAAATTTCCTTTATTATCATATAAATAAACTTCTACTGTGTTTCCTGCTACTAATGAAGCACAAGTATCTCCAATATTAAAAAAGTTTTTATTTCCATATATTTTATATTTAGAAACAGAAGGTAAATTTGTAGATATAGTTATTTTCTTAATTTCAGGAATAGCCTGAGCAACTAATACATTAGCTGAAGTAGTATATTCATTATTATCTTTAGAATTTAGACTGAAATTTAATACTACAGATTTCGGTAAATTTTCTCCTTTTTTAGATTTAGTATTTTTCCATATAGTTAATTTATATTTATGTGACATTTTATAACCACCTGAAGGCGGGTTAACCTTTGCTAAATTCTCGTTATCTCCTGCCGAAACAGTAACATTAACATATCCTCCATCTGTAAGATCTTGCATACTAACATTATTACTTAATGAACTAATATCTACTGGTGCTCTAAATTGCAGCATCCAAACCTTATTTACATCACTTATAGCTCTATTTCCCATATCATTAAAATCTTCTGCTGCTGAAACACTTAAAGCACCATAAGAAACACAACAAGTCATTATAAAGACTAAAATAAAAACAGCTTTTCCTATAATTTTTTTCAATTTATATTCCTCCTTTAAAGTATTACTTATTTATTATCGTCAATACATAGGTATTTCTTTATGGTAATTAACACATTTTACAACTTTAGTTTGATGTGAATTATTAACAACTTTCCATTTTAACTACCTAATATATACTTTATTAAATATTTTTTCATATCAACAAAAATAAGTAGACCAGAATCTTACTCCAGCCTACAGATAACATTTCTTTAATTAGTTGAAATTTAAACTCATATTACTTTTAGTAGTTGAAACATCCATATCTGCTGTTCCAAGTATATTCCCTGTTGAATCGCATATATAAACTTTAACAGTACTTTTGCCTGATAATAAAACCATAGGTTTTCCTATATCATATAGATTATTATTTCCCTCAATTTTATATTTTACTGCACCTGGCAAATTCGTAGAAGTTATTGTTATTTGTTTAAAAATGCTAATAGCAGATGAAACTGTTACATTTGCAGTTATAGTATAATTAGTACTCTTTGATTGAACTACAAAATTAAATGTAATATTTTTTTCTAATGAACCACCACTAATCAATTTTATATTTCTATTCAAAATTATTTGATAACTATGACCTACTATGTAACCCCCTGTAGGAGCACTTACTTTAACAACAGCTTTACTATCACCTTGTAATGGAGTTATTGAAAGATTATTACCAGAAGTAACATCCTTAATTTCTATATTACCTTGAATAGAATCAAAATCTATTGGTTTGTTAAAAGTTATTGTCCATGTTTTATTTACATTAGTTATAGTTTTAGTTCCCATATTTAAAACATTATTATCAGCAGCTAAAACTTCATTACCACTAAAAAATATAAATATAAACATTGAAAAAAATAGTAAAGCATATTTTTTAATTTTTTTGGTCAACTTAGTTCCCTCCTATTTACTGATTAATAGTTAAAACTAAGGAGAAAGGTTTGTTCCTTTCCCCTTTTTACTTTTAGAAAATTTTATTTTCAAAGGTTATTGTCCACCTGTTAAATGAGTTTCTAAAATTGTAAGTGCACTTCCTGTTTTCGCTAATGTTATGCTATTTCCAGCTACACCTTCTGTTTTAGCTGTTATAGTTATAGTTCCACTTACATTTGTTGCAGTAACACTAGATACTAAAGCATTAATATCTGCTACTAATTCATCTGCAGTAGAAAAATTAGTATTACTAGTTTTAGAAGCTGCTTTGGTAAATTTTACTCCTGCAACTGTTACAGTATCATCATTTGCTGGAGATCCAAAGGTTATAGTTCCTGATGCTTTAACGGATGCAGCTGTTACAGTAACCTTAGATGAATATTCACTTGCTGATGCTGTTGATGTTGGTTTTAGCCTAATTCTAATAGCATTTACTGAACCTGTTGCAGTTACAGTTCCAATTCCATTTGCATCTGTAGAAGCTATTGCAATACTTGAGGATGACCAATTACTTCCTCCATCTGTTGAAGTTTCTACCTCATATGCATTTACCTGACTAGGATTTAATCCAGCAATAGTAACTACTCCAGTTGAAGTTACTATTGATGCACTTATTCCAGTAGTATCAATAGTCTGCTGTCTTGGATTAATTGTTAAATGCTTAGTTAATCCCACAGAAGCACCTGTTGGTGTATAAGTTATATAAACATCTTGAGCACTAGAACCATTAGCTGGTATTAGACTGTTACTATTAAGATCTATAGTATTACCACTAAATGTATTCCATGTAGTTCCATCACTAGACCACTGCATACTATTACCATTAACTCCCGTAATTTGTTCATTATTGTAATCTATAGCTGCACTTGGTGCTGCTTGTATAGTTATAGTTGTCATAAATCCTGGCATTGCAGTACCTACCGCTTTACTTCTTACTTCTATGGAACCTGCTTGTGTTACTGGTATAGGATTTGCATCTAAATCAGTCCAGTTACCTGTTGTACTAGCTGTCTTCACTCTATACTCTAATCCTGTTTGAAGACTAGTTAACTTGACTTTGGTTTCTGTTGCTGTTGATTCCACTGATGATGTTACACTTGGTACTCCTGCTTGACTTATAGATATTTTTTCAACATTAGAAGCTTTAGTAGTACCTGATGCTTTTGTTCTAATCCATACACCATTAGTTGTATTTATAAGCTCTGCATCTCCTGATTGTAAATTCTTACTTCCATCTACATCTTTCCATGTTAATCCACCATTTACACTATATTGTGCAGCTCCACTTAATGTGCCTACTAATTTGTTGTTTGAATCATATCCACCAAAGCTAAATGTTAGATTTGGTGCTGCTGGTGACTGTGTTAATAAAATAATTTGCGCCTCTGAAGCTGGTGTATTTCCATTTGCTTTATATCTTACTTGTACACCATTTGTACTAGTACTGTTCAATGAATTCAATTCAGTTGTTGAAGTAATCAATTGAGTTCCTTGTGATGTTACCGGTATCCATGATTGTCCATTATTTACACTATATTCTTCAGTAGTATTTACACTTCCAAGCTGTGCAGTACCATTACTATTGAATGTAAATGTTGCAGTCGTTGGTGCGTCTGGTGGATTTTGTGTTGGATCATTATTTGCACTATCCATTTTAAAGTTTATAGTTTTTATAGTTGTAGCTCCATTTATAATGTTTGTAGTATTTAACTTCAATACATAATTTCCATTAACTGTTATTGCTTTACCTGAATTATAATCAGTTTCATATCCATCTCTCATTATTGTAGCTTTAGTAACATTATTTGAATCTACATCTGTTATCGTTATTCCATTAGTAGTTATTGGACTAGTTTCATTATAAATTGCTCCTTCTGTTACTCCTGAAACTGTTGGTGATGTTGCCACATCCGTTGTATCAACTCTAAATACCTTTGTTGATATACTTGTTGCTCCATTTTCATTACTCTTAGATGTAACTGTTAATTTATAATATCCATCCTGCTGTATAGTTGAATTTTGTACAAAAGCTACTTTAGCCGCATTTGTCCATACACTGTCAGCTGTAGGATCACTAATTGAATTTGAATAATCTACTCTCTGAAGTACTGTTGTTGCAACGGTTCCTGCCAAATTTAGCCATGTTGGTGTTGCTTGATAAAGTGTTGGAACTTTATTAGTTGAGAGTGTACCTGCTTTTTCAACAAAGCTTATATCAACTGGTGAAGGTATTGCTGAACTTACTGTAAACTTAATTTTAGTACTGTTTGATGCAGAAGTTGGATTCATTGATGGAACAGTTTTGGTTCCTGTTACTGTTAAAACATAATTTCCATCTCCTGCTGTTTTTATTTCATTAAGTAAAGCAGTTCCATCTGCTGGAGAAGATAATGCTACCCCATCTTTAGTTAGAGTTGCAACATAAGTTATTGTTGTACCTGATGCTGCATCAGACGTATTGCTATTCCATGTTACAGTTGGGAATAATTCCTTACCAGTTGCTGCATCTGCTTTAGTCGTGTAAGTTCCACCATTTGTCAATCCTGTTATTATAGGTAATGGGAATAATCCATATTTTGCAGGTTTACTTTCAAGTACTGGTCCTGAAGCACCAATTTTAACAGCTACTTGCAGAGACCTAGTCATTGAAATTGGTGTAGATCCCGATTCACAAGTAGTCCATGCTGCTGTTGAACTATCAGGATCATTATAAGTAAATGACATTCCTGTAGTAGTTCCTGTAATTCTTCCAAGATTTAAATCAATACCTACGTAATCAGGTACCACTGCTCTACTTATTTCAACTGGTGCTGAAGGAGCACTATCTACAGTACTTGAAGCAACCACTCTAAGCATTTGCTTCAAATTGGTATTTCCATCTATCTTAGATATCATAGTAGGAACATTAATAACTCCACTACTATTTGCTGTTGTAGAAATCTGTAAACCATCTAAAGCTGGCACAGTTCCATCTAAATTTTCATCTTGTATATAAATCTTATATGATTTACCAGGTTTTAATCCAGTTACATTTTGATTAGTTGCATCTACTGCAAATCCTACTGGTGCTTCTGCTTGATATTGAACAGCTACCTTACTACCTTCTAATCTTCCCGTCTTAGTTAAACTAATATATACATTTCCACCATCAGGAGAAAGATTTAGTCCTGTCATGTTTACATTTCCATTTGCATCTACAGTAGCTGTTTTTAATGGTTTTGTATCTGTTATATTGTTATAAACATTTACAACATCACCAGTAGTTAATCCTGTAATACTAATTGTATCTTTACTTCCTACATTATTCACAATTTTTACATTATTAGCATCAATAGCTCCAGAATCTAACGCTACACTTAATGTAACTGTATTTCCATATCCTAATATAGTTCCTTTAAAAGTATAAACACCTTTGCTTGACTTAGGTATCGTTTTATTCCAAGCTACTACTAAAGTCTGTTGACTTCCATCACTCATTATACAAGATACAGTCTCTGGAAAATTAAATTTTGTTATATCATCTGTTGTATACGTCGGTATAGGATTAATGGTCACTACTTTATTGGTTAACTTAGGTTTTTTTATAGCAATTCCCTTTTGAGTTCCATCTCCATCTTTAGAAGCAATGTAAGCCTTTCCAGCTTTTGAATAATACAAGTCATCACCTATTATATTCATATAATTGGCTGAGTCATCTACCACCTTATATCCATTACCTGTAGTATCCAATTTGTATATTTTATTACCATCTACATAACTTATATAATATATGTCATTATCATCAGTAGCACATATTTGTGTAGCTTTATCAGTCAACGTTGTATAAGCACCAGCTTTTGAAGCTACATTAGTAGTTACAGTCATTGGCACTGGATTCTGACCTTCAGCATTTGTAGACCTGTACAATACACCATCATATCCTGTATAAAATACTAAATAATCATTACAAGCATTAACAAATTTTGTATTTATAGTACTTATTCTTGCTTTTCTACTATTTTGTATGTCATAACTGTACAATCTATTGTAGTCAGCAGTATTAATATAGAACAAATAGTTTCCTGTAACACTTAAATATGATGCTGGATCAGTCAAAAGCATATTGTTTCCTTTTGAATTTAGTACATATATTCTATCTCTATCACCATGATTAATATAATATATTGAGTCTCCCTTAACATTTATATATGAAGCCATGTTATCTGAAACTTTTTGTCTTTGAGTTCCATCTGTCTGTACTTTATAAATCTTTCCACCATCACTATAATTACTATAATATACCCAATCTCCAATTACGTTTATAAACTTTACATTATCATTGCTAATAAGAAAATCACTTGTACCAGTTACACTTTTTCTATAAAGCTTATTACCATCACCTGTATTACTGTAATAAATCCATTTTCCACTCTTATCAATACTGGCAAAACCATTATTAGTTATATTATAAGCTTTGTTTCCTAAAGTAGATGAATCAACTCCTGTTGAATTTCCTGTCAACTGCAAAGTGACTGTTAAGTTTACATCTCCAGAAGCATTTCCATTTGTAACTAAATTTAAATACCCATTTGCCAATTCTGTAACTCCATCACTAGCATATATATGGAGTAAACCATTAGCTCCAGCTGAAAGTTGTCCCATGTAATTAACCAGATCAGTTAATGGTGTTATAGTACTATTTCCAACTTGAAAATAAGCTGCACCAGTTACTCCTGATAACTGACTTATCTGACATGTAAACAAATATAATCCTCCAGGTAATTGCTTATAAGTAACATGAACTATAGTAGTGGCCCCATTAGCTATAGTAGGAGGTTGATAGTTACCATCTGCACCTGTAACTATTTTTTCAGTTGTTCCATTGCCTGGATAATAGGTCAATGTATTTCCTACTCTAGATACTATTTGACTATCAGTAACAGTTGAATTTGTAAATATATCTTTTGTTGTACCTGTTGAATCTACATAATATATATTACCTAAATTATTTGCCAATTGATCATTTACTTTAGCTGTATTAGTACCACTGCTATCATTTGTAAAATAGGTAACATCATATACATTATTTCCTACAACTATAGAATTAGCTGGCAACTGAGCATAAACACTAGAACATATACCAAGTGAAATAACTGCTGTCATTACCAACAATCTAGTTTTTTTCATTATCTTCCTACCTCCATCAAATTTATTTTCATGTAATTCCTTTATAATACGTTAATACCAACGCTCTTTATAAAATAATATCCATATTTCTATACTCGTAACATATTGTAGAAATTTTACACTTTTTAGTTAATAATTTTTTAGGAAATAGTAAAAATTAACTATTTCCCATTTATGTTATTTATTCAAAATTCACTATTGAACCTTAATTGTAACTGTTATTGGTGTACTATAATGACTTATAGTTGCTGTAACATGATAAGTATTTGAATCACTTATATCTATAACTGGTGGATTCCATAAAAGAACATGTACTTTTTTTGCTTCTCTATTTCCATCTGCATTATTTATAACTGCACATATCCTATTAGATAATTCATCCATATTAAATGTTCCTCCTGAATAATCACTTCTTTTAACAGTTATAGCTATAGCTGGTACATTACCAGTATTGTTATCTACATTAAGAGTAATAATTTTAGGTATTATACCTATAGTTGCTTTAACCTTTCTGTTACCACTTATAGCACCATTTAAAGTAAATTTAGCAACCCTACAATCATCTATATATGTGCTGTCTACAAAGGTAGAATCAATACTTACAGCCTCTGTCCAAGTAACTGCAACTTGTTTTCCAGTAGTTGGATCTTTTACTGTAGTTGGGTATGATTCATTTTGCATTATAGCAGCTAACTCACCTAAATCAATTGTATCTGGATTACTAGGATCTGGTGGATTATCAGGATAATTTGGATCATTTGGATCTTGTCCGCCCTCTCCTGTAACTATAAGCATAAGACCTACTTTTCCACTATATCCACTTACAGTTCCTTCATAAGTATATACTCCAGTAGCATACTTATTTTCAGTTCCCCATGTTACTGGCACACTTTGGGTTGAATTGTCAGTCATTATAGCTGTTACTGTTGATGGTAATGTAAAGTTAGACTTAGTAGCTACTGTTTTCTTTATATTATTTATAGTTTTTATAACTTTTGAACTTGTACCATTATCAGTAACTGTCAAGGTAAGTTTAACCTTCTTACTATAATTATCAACAGTGCCATAAAAAACATATACCCCTGGTTTATTCCCACTTTGAGTTCCATAATCCCATGTAACAGGCACTTGAGTTTTAGTTCCATCAGTCATTTGTGCTTCTACAGTACTTGGAACATTAAAAAACTGTCTACTAACTGCTGTTTTAGTTAAATCATCAATCTTATAAGGTATTGGTTTAACCCTAAGAGTAGCAAGCACAGTTTTATCAGTACCATGAATAGTTCCTGTAAAAGTATATATTCCTGGTTTAGACGTATTTATTTTAGTAAGATTCCAATCCACATTAACTTCTTTTTTGCTTCCATCACTAGCGGTTACAATCATAGTTGGCCTTGGTGTATACTTTTCATTTTGAACTATAGTATCTGTAATATTATCAATACTAGCTATTGCACTTGGTAAACTTTTAGCAATTTGCTCTGATTCATAGCTAACTGCTCCTGGTCCACCTAGAACTTTTATATTATTAACTATATGAGATTTTAAAAAGTTCTGTGTAGCATAAGACATAGGAGAATCCACAAATATAATTGGTGAAGTGGTTTTTGGAGCAAGCGCTGAAGCTCCTAACGAATCTGGAAAATCTTTAGCTGATGAAATATATATAGTATCTGTCTTTAATTCTCCTAAAAAAGCATTTACTACACCTATATTAGAACTATAAATATCGCCGCCACCTATTCTTTTTATATTCGGAAGTCCTGATATTACAGAATCACTTATTTTATCTTGTCCACCTACTACATATATCTGATCTGCCTTTTTATATCCTTGAAGATATTTACTTACAGAAGCCGGCATACTATAAGTATCTACAGGAATTACTGGCATTCCCTTAGCTGCTGCTATAGCTGAAATAGACATTCCATCTCTAAAATCATTGCTATTTATAAGCGCAACCTCATTAGATTTACCAAGTTTTCCAGCTATTTGTATTGCAGTATCATATCTATCAACGCCGCCTAACCTTGTAACCTTTATTCCTCTGGATTTTAAAGAATCCTCTATGGCTTGAGATACAACTCCTCTACCTCCAATTATAAATGCATTTTTCACACCTAATCTATTTATCTCTACAGAAGTATAAGGATTTAATACATCTTTAGATGTAAGTAAAATTGGTGCATCATTCTTTTTGGCTAAAGGAGCTGCTGCCAAAGCATCCGGAAAGTTTTCTCCATTTACTATAACTACATTCTGAGAACTTTTCCAACCATCCTGACAAACTTTAGCTGCAGTCTCATATCTGTCTATTCCATTATATCTGGTTGTTATAGTTTCAGCTTTAACCTTAAAAGCTGAAAAGCATAAGCCGGCTACTAGAACTGCTACAATAAAAGTTAATCTTTTGCTTTTCAATATTACTACTCCTTTCTAAATTTCTTCTAAGACTGCATCTACAGCATTAAAGAAATCTTTATAGTTTTGATACATTGTTATTTTTTCTGAAGCCAAATCATTATCTTTTTGAATTTCATCAAGTGCACGCTGAAGATTTTTTATATCCTTGTTACTTGAATAATTTGGCGTTTCATAGGATGCCTCTTGAAGCTGTTCTTTAATTTTTTCCATATCAGTATTATATTTTTGTACTAAATTTCTATAATAGTCATATCTGTAATCTGCATAGACATAATTTATTTTTCCTATCAATTTTTCTTTTTCTATAGGTTTAGATGTAGATGAAAGTTGCGCTTCCAAATCCTTAACATTTTTATTCATTTGATCTTTCTTATTCATTTCTTCTACATTATAGTTAATAGCATCCAATTCATTTTTAAGGCTATCTACATATTCTTGACTCATACCACCTAAAGATATCTCATAAGTAATCCAATCTCTATTTCTGTAAAGATCTTGTAACTTACTATCATATGTGCCTAAGTCATATGCATGATATAATTTTCTATACCTAAGTTTA
The DNA here is from genome assembly GCF_001038625.1 of Clostridium carboxidivorans P7. Classification (GTDB taxonomy): domain Bacteria; phylum Bacillota; class Clostridia; order Clostridiales; family Clostridiaceae; genus Clostridium_AM; species Clostridium_AM carboxidivorans. Next base: position 5,593,932 of record NZ_CP011803.1, on the reverse strand, counting down.
TTATAATCTCCATAGCTATACATGCTTTGAAAATTTGAAATTTCATCTTTAATTTGAGCATCTATTGTGGTATCTTTATCATAAGAAGTACTTCCTACAACTGACATCACATCAAAATCTTTATAATATAAGGATTTTGAAATATTTAGTATTGGAGTATAATCTTTTATAGGATTATCTTCCATGTAAAGCGTAGTTAAATGAGTAAGACCACTAAGCGATGAAACGTCATCTATTCTATCATTACTAATATTTAAATACTTTAAATTAGTTAAGTTTTTTAAAGGCTTCAAATCATCACTAGTTATAGCTCTGTTATAGCTTACATCTAAATAAGTTATTCCTGTTAGCTTTTCTATAAAATCCAAATCATATAAATCAGCATGACTCAATTTTAATTTAGTAAGATTAGTTAGATTTTCCAAGTTGTTTAAGCTACCAACATCATTACCATTCAAATTCAACGATACTAAACTTGTCATATCTTTTAAATTACTAATACTTGTTATTTGATTTCTATTTCCAGAATAATCATCTAAAATACTATTACTTAAATCTAAAGAAACAATATGCTTTAACTTTTTAAAAACATTATCACTGGTTTCACCATATTCAGTTTCGTTATCCTCTTTATACATATTTCTTGAATGATCAAGGTCAGATATCTCATTATCACTTAAATTAAGTTCTTTAAGATTTACTAAATTTGAAATATAAGATATATCTTCTATATTGTTATGACTTAAATCAAGATTTTCAAGTTCATCTAATCTTACAATTGGACTTATATCTTTTATTTGATTATAACTTAAATTTAGACTTTTAAGATGAATTAAGTTTTCAAGTCCTGAAACGCTTAATATATTCTGATTAGTAAGATCTAAAGAAGTTATTCCTTTTACATCTGAAAAATATATATTTCTATCATGAATATTTAATTTATCCCTTATAACTTTTTCAAAAGCTTTATCTGGAAATTTAACTGCATCAGAATCTGATTTAAATCCTACTGTATTATCAAAGGCTATATTTCCAAATACTTCACTTACCCTGGTTCCTGGCATTACTCCTTCGCCTCCAAGAACTGTAAGATATTCAGGATTTACAGAATCATTACCATAATTGGGGATTTTACTTAAAATAAAATCTTTTATTATACTTGAATTAGAAGAACCAGAAAGTATTATAGGAGACTTTGATTTTGCTGCAAGTGCTGCCCCAGACAATGCATCTGCAAAACCTTCTCCAGAAGCTAAGTACAAATTATTAAGGCTTAACATATCACCTTTGACAAAATATTGAGCTTGTTTATCATTATCATCATAATCTTCTCTATTTTGTGTACTTGTACCATTAGATTTTTGTACAAACCTAGCTATTGCATTTATATTTCTATAATATTTATCCTTACCTTCAATTCTTTCCACATTGTTTCCTTCACCTTCAAATTCGCTAACTACATTATCAGTTACTACATTACTATCTCCCATTACAAAAACATGGTAATCTCTATAAGTTCCAGAATTTGTACTGGTACTGCTAGAACTAGAGCCAGTACTACTATTGTCATATTCACTATTTTTTATGACATTTAAATTTCTTATATATTTTTTAGTTGCATCAGGCACATAATTTTTAGGAACTAAAAGCACAGGTACTCCCATAGCTGCAGCAGCAGGACCTATGGATAAAGCATCTGCATAATCTTCTCCTGTAGCTACTGTAAGTGCATCTACTTTACCAAACTTTTCAGCTACTTTCACTGAAGTTTCATATCTATCTGCCCCTGCTAGTCTTTCGGTTTGTATTCCTTGGTTTTGCAATTGAGTCTCTATACTACTGCTTATAGAACCTTGTCCTCCTATTAAAAATACCTTTCCAACGTGAAGCTTTTTAATTTCATCCATAACATTTGCTGGCATAAAATTATTATAAGTTAAAAGTATTGGTGCATCATATTTTTTAGCAAGAGGAACTGAACTTAAAGCATCTGGATAATTTTCTCCACAAGCAATTACCGCATAGTAGGAAGATGACCATCCATCTTGTGCTACCTTAATGCAAGTATCATATCTATCGTTCCCTCCCAATCTTTTTATACTAGGAAATGACGCTTGTACTGTATATGGAAATGCAGTGCCTAAAACAAATGTTAATATTAAAATGGCTATATTCTTCCTTCTCCTAATCACTTTTTTTCCTCCAAATGTAAAATATAAATTCATAGTAAAAAACATACTTTGTTTATATTATTATCGAACAATGTTTAATTATCCTTAATCATTATTTAAAGGATAATTATACCACATGTTACAAAATCCATCAAAAAAATCTAGGAATATGCACAGCATTTTATCCTAGATTTAAACTTTTTATTTAAAACATCTTGGTCTCATACGGTTCTATTTTAACATAGACTTCAAACATTTCCAAAGCTTGCTTTTCACTTATCTGGCCATTTACCAGTTTTCTGTGTAAAATATATAGATTGGCATTCATGTCTGGATCAGTAGTTTTTGTTTCTTTCATTTTCTTCAATATTCTCTCTTCAAGAGATAGACTATTTATACTTAACTCTTCTTCTAAAAGATTAAATAATCTTTCTGCCTCTTTTTTTATACTCTTCTCTTTACTGGTCATTTTTATAGTACTTAAACCATTTCTTACTTTTTCTAGAAGTTGTCTATCTATATACATTTTTCCTTCATTATCCAAATTGCATTACCACCTTTATATTCTTAACTTAGTATATAATAGTAAATTTTATTAATTTTATTTTATCAACTAATCTACCTCTATGTCAATTAAATATGTCAAATAAATATAACTTATTTAATAAAAAATTTATTTATTTTCAACAAGTCATACACATAAATGTAAATCAAACAATATTTTTACATATATCCTATAAAATTTATATAAAATACATTCTTATAACATTGATCCTTATGATTAACTTTTCCACAAATGGACATAATTATTTACAACAAAAACAATAGGGAGGTTTAAAAATTGAATAAAGTAATGCTTATAGGAAGACTCACTAGAGATTCTAAACTCATAAAATTACAAAATAGCTCAAGAGGTGCTGTAAAATTCACATTAGCTGTGAACAGAAGCTTTGCAAAGGATAAAGAAAACAATGCAGATTTCATTGATATAGCCTACTGGAGCGATCATCCTGATAAAATGTATTCATATCTTACTAAAGGAAAATTGGTAGGTTTAAGCGGAAAAATAACCACTGGAAACTATACTGATAATAATAATGAAAAAAAATATTTCACCATGGTTCAAGCAGATACAATTAGATTTTTAGAAAGTAAAAAAGATAAGGCTGTGTAGAAAAAATTAGTAACTAATTAAACTTTTTCAGAGGACAGTGGATGAAAACTCGCCTTCATTGTCCTCTGTCCTCTAAAAAATGCTTCGCATTTTTTATTTTACGAATTGAAGTTTATACAATACTAGTTATTACTAAACTTATACTTTTTACTAAATCTATTTCGTAAGGTTCTACATCTTTCTTAGTTTCACTATTATAAATAACTCTAATCACAGGCCTGTCTGGGAAATTTTCATTTTGTCTTACTACATACCCTTCCACACCATCAGACAATTTTACACAGCATCCAAGTGGGTATACTGAAAATGATTTTTTAAATATTTTCACTATATCTTTATCAAAAATAGTGCCACTGCCTGCTAATATCAATTCATAAGCATCATTAGGCGTAAATGATTTTTTATACTCCCTACTATTAGTTATAGTATCGTAAACATCACTTATAGTAATTATACGTGCAAATTTTGATATAGAGTTTCCTTCCATTCCATAAGGATATCCTTTACCATCCATTCTCTCATGATGCTGTTGAACAGCCTTTACTATGGTATCTGATATTCTCAAATTCTTTTTTAAAATAGTTGCTCCCAAATAAGGATGTTCCTTAAATTGTTTTAATTCTTCTTCTGTAAAATTTCCTTCCTTATTTACTATATTTTTAGGTAGTGCAATTTTTCCAATATCATGAAGAATAGCTGCAACGCCTAATTCTTTAATAGAATTTGAATCCAGCTTCATGGCAGTACCTATAAAAGTAGACATAATACATACATCTATACTGTGTACATAAGTAACATTGCTGTAAGTTTGAATATCATACAAACTCTGATTTACATCTGCATCTCTTTGTATATAACTTATAAGATCTTCTACAACTTTTATATATTCATTCATCACTCTTTTATCTGATACCATAGATGTATTTTTCATTATCCTGGACATATTTTCTAGAGTTGTTTGTTTTAAACGGCTTATTTTTTCATCTTCTACATTAACATCTGACAATCTTTCATCCTCAACATATACATAGAAAATTCCCATTTCTAACATTTTTCTTACATAACTACCATTTAATTTCGAACCTGCTTTAAGCAATATTCTACCATCATTTGTAAATATATTTTTTCCTAATATTTCATCACCATTAAGTTTATTAATAGGTTGTAATTTCATTTAATTCACTCCTAAGTTTAAATTATAATCAATTGAATAATACGCTAGCTCGTCTAAAATTCTAATCTTATTTGAAATTTACAGTACATTTCTTCAAAATACTTACAAACAAACCTCTTACTAATTTGTACTATTAATTATATTATACACAATTTGCATATAAATTTCATCTATACATAAAGCATAAGTTGAACAAACTCCTTTAAATCCAACAAATGTTTTTCAATTATTTGTTTCACTATTTCTAAATTTACAGCTTGATAATCATGAACGGCTATGTTTCTAAATCCTACCATAGCCTTTAAATTTTTCATAAGTTTTTCATCTATAATGTTGTTACTATAAAGCACTTCGAAAGCATCCCTACTGTTTTGAGGAATTCCAAGTTTTTTCTCAGAAACAATGTGCATTGCTAAATCTATAGAAGCTTCACAAGCTCTTTGTATATTTAAAATTATAGAATCCTGTTTTGTATAATTTTTTAAGTTCTCAAATTTATTTTCATACTCTTCATTTATCCTCTTTATGCATCTTTCTATAACTGATATTTTATTCAGTATAACATCTTTACTCATATATATGCCCCCTCTGCTTTATACTATTTAAAATTATCTCTCTTTCCTCATTTAATAAAGCATAATCTTTAAACACATACATTTCAAAATACATTCTTCTTGTATCATCTGAACAATATATTGTCTTTCCTTTTCCTACTACTTGTGCCTTAAATACTGTAGATGCTTCTTTTAAATTAATCAAATCTACATCCTTTTTTAGAATATCTGCTAATTCTTGTGCTAGCATAAAAACTTCATATTCAGTAATTTTTTTATCACTTATAAAAGCAATATCTATATCACTATCTTCTCTAAAGCTTCCATTTACACTTGAACCAAATAAATATATTAAATAAGGATTTACATTTTTAATAAGAAAATCATTTATTTTATCTGCATAATCTTTATTTAAATTCATTAAAATCACCTAATTTCTATATTAATGACTTAATAACTCAACCTTCACAATTTAAAAATTTTATGTGCAAAAGTTGAGTTATTACTCCTAAGCTCTTATTATATATATTTTACCATAATTTCTTTTTATTTAATCAAAAAGAAACTATAAAATGCTAATCTTATAGTTTCCAAAACTTGCTTATTTATTTTATAATTTTTAAGCTTGCTATATTTTCCATATTCCTAGCTGTTACTTTCTCAACTATAACTAAATCTTTTCTCATATCTTCAACTTTTCCTGAAAGTTTGATCATATCATTACTTAACTTATCATGCTCAGCCTTATTAATATTAGCCTTATCCTCAAGTATTCTGAGGATAGCACCATGTTCTTTCTGCTGTATTTTTATGAGTTCAATATCACTTTTCATTCCACCAATATCGCTTTTTACTCCATTAATATCATTCTTCATTCCGCTAATATCAGTTTTCATTTCTTTAATATCGTCATTTATATATTTTAATTTTTCGTCAAGTAAATTACCTAATGCTTTTAATAATTCGTTCTCCATATTACACCACCTTACATCTGATATATATCACAAGTTTAACATTTCATTTTTGAAAATTCAACATATAAATTCATATCCTTATTAAGATATTAAAACTATGAACGATATAACATTTAAGTAATATATTTCATGATGAGAAATATTTTTCTTTAACGGAGGTAATTATGAATTCAATTATATTAGAAAATGAAATAAGTAAATTTTCCATGAGAACTAATAATAATTATTACATTAATGATATGAACTCTACTTCAAATACAATTGAAAAATCAACAACAGACACTGATATTCTTGCAAAATCTGATAACTGCGAAATATCTGATGATGCAAAAATACAATATGCTTATATGACAGAAATAAAAAACTCAAATAATTCTATAAGTAGTTCATCTGATATAAAACATTCTGAAAATACTACAGATACATTTATATCTAAAGATAGTGTAGACCCTTCATTTATTGAAAATTATACTTTAAAATATGCACAAATGCGAAAAAAAATTTCACAAGAATCTAATGATAATGAAATTGATAAAAAATTAAAATCATTAGATAAAGCCTATTATGATGCTGTTAACGATGCTGCTAAAAATCTATCTTTGGATTTTGAAAAATTTTTTAACTATTCCTATAATGAATGGCCTTATGATAAATCAGATGTTGCCAGCAAAAATTTTGATGCAGAAAGCTTTAAAAATAACGTAATATCATTAGCTAATACTGCTTTATCTGTAGTAAATCAGGCTTTTAAAGATAATAACCTTGATAACTTACAAGCTAATATTGAAAATAAACTTTCTAATGTAAAATCAGGAATAACTATTAAAGAAATGAACTATAATGATATAAAAGAAGTAGATAACTTTTTAAAAAACTTACCTAATTTTAAAAATCACAGGCAAGAGAATTTTGATGATGGTACTTATAAACCTGTTCCTGGTAATTGGTCTACAACAGATGCAGCAAATGCTATAAATGATGCATATAAAATAGCTAATGATTTTATTAATTCAGGCAAAGCATCTACTTCTACAAGTGAAAGTGTATATAGCACTGTTTTAAAAAACATAGATGCATATCACAAAGGTTTTGCCTTTGAATTTCAATCTGATGAAAATCAAGGATCCATTAATAAAGATAATAAATACTATGAATTATTAAAAGAAGAATATGAAAAGTACGAAAAAAAATTAGAAGAAGCTAGAAAAAAATCACACATGAAAATGGTACTTGTATATCTTAAGATGCTTAGTGATATTACAGATAGTTTAAATGAAGTCAGGGACAAATTAAAAGACGATATATATAAGAAAAATAGCTTATCAAGTAACCCTAATAGCGTAGTGAACACTGATGCTTATAAAGGAATAACTAATGGTGAAAATTTCAAAGAAAGTGAAGCTTTAAAAAACATAAAATAAATCAGTATAGACAGTAGATAGTTGTTAAAAAGCTAAACTACTGTCTATTTAAACTAAATAAATTCAATTGCTCTAATTTAATTGTGCTTTAATTCTTTTTAAAGCTGGTTCGTATTTTCCACACATTCTGTAGTATTGTAAAGCCTTGTCTTTAACGCCAAGTACATCATATATAACACCTATATTATAGTAAGCAGAAAAGCTAGTAACTCCTTCCACTTTTCCACATGGAAATTTTGTACATTTTAAAAAGCTTTGCACAGCTTTTTCAAACATAGCATTATTCATATATACTAATCCCATAACAAATTGGAAATCTGGATTATTTGTATAAATTTCTGAAGCATTCTCAATAATTAAAGCATCAGAATATCTTCTAGAATTAATCAGAGAATAGCCATAGGTTTCTACAAGATCTGATACATATTCTAAATAATAATTTAATTCAAAGGTTAATGCTTTTTCAAAATATAAATCAGCAGTTTTATAATCTTTTAACATATAATAGGATTTTCCCAATTGATAATAAAGGTACGGATCTTCAGGATTTAAACTTACAGCAGACTTTAACATATCAATATTCCTTTTAATTTTGTTAGTTCTATTTAAAACTTCTTTTGTATAACCTATATGATCTGCTGTTATATCTAACTGTTCTGTTTCATAATTCTGTCCATCTTTAGAAATTATCTGTTCATGTATTATCCCTTCGTAATAAAAATTATTTTTATTAAAAAGCCTATTAACCCATTCTGTATATTTCTTACTTTCAAAGGAATCTTCCATTATGTTTATCCTCTTTATTCTTCCAACCTTATTCTCATTTAAAGTATTATTAATAAATTCATCTATAGAATATCTAAAAAAATCAGTAACAACTTCATCTGCATCTAAAATCAATATCCATTCACCAGATGCTTTTGATATAGAATAATTTCTAGCCTTTGAAAAATCATTACACCACTGAAAATCATATATATTATCTGTAAATTCTGATGCAATTTTCTTTGTATTATCTGTAGATCCTGTGTCTACAATAATTATTTCATCTACAAATGATACTACTTTAGAAAGGCAGTTTTTTAAACTCTTTTCCTCATTTTTAACTATCATACATAAGCTTAAAATATTTTTTTTACCAGTTTCCATTCTTTTATTCTACTCCTTAATAGTATTTTTACAACAATCTCCGCACAATCAATTGACATTAAACCAGTACCTAAAAAAACAGAAGCTAATAAGAGCACTATTACCTCTTATTGCTTCTATTTAATTAAAATAACTCTGTATATCTCAAAATTAACCTAACTACTATACTCTTATATCTAAATTTTGTCCTAAATTGGGATTGGCTGACTTTTCAAGCATATCTATCATATTCTGAGCATTTTCTTTACCTGTATTCATTGCCATTTTCATTAATGAAATGCTTGCTTGGTCTATAACATTTGATTGGCTCATTGCTATTGATAAGGCTGCTATATCCATAAAAATACCTCCTACTACTTACTCTTTATTTTAATTTAGGCATATATAAAAGAAATTATGCCTACACGCTTATTACAAATATCGTTGATTAAATAATAAATTGAAGAGTTTTTCTGTATATTTTTATTTGTGCATTACAAAATTAATCTATTTAGCAATAAACCTCTACTACACTTTTCCCTGTATCTTTTAATTTAACTTCCTCTACTTTTCCTGTTTCTCCATTAGTTTTCCTAAAATCAAATATTAAAAGGTATCCTTTATCTAATCCATATTGATTTAAATATTCTCCTAGTTGAAGCAATCCTTTTTTATGATATTCTTCGCCTCTCCATATTTTAAGTTCTAGTATATAAATTTTTTTATTATAAGTTATGACTATATCAAACCTTTTTTCTTCTCCCCCCTGTACTTCTTTAAAAGCAAATCCTGTTCCATTTATTATAGGACTTATAAAAGCTAAAAAGAGTAATCTTCCATCATTCTCCAGAAAGGCTTCTCTTTTTTCTGAATACTCATGTTTCATAAATTCTTGAAACTTTATAAGTATTTTCCTTATGTCTAAACTTCCATCTGCCATTATAAATTTTGATTTTTCATTGTAAAAGCTTAAACTATTAGTGGATGTTTCTATTAGAGAACTCATATAGTCATATATTATTTGCTCATATATTCTGTTATTTATTTTTAAGTTATTATTTTCATTTTTAAATATACCATAAAGCATTCCTATGTTTATAATTGGATTATTCACATTATAATTAATTCTATTTCCATCTATTATTAAACTCTTCACCATTTCTTTTAACTTACTGTTGTTTTCTATGTTTTTTATCAAGCTTTCGAAATTTGTATTATTATCTCGTAAAATCTTTTTTACGCCTTCATCCATATATTCTTTTTTCCACTGCAAGTCATCTTCTGGCATAATTTTTTCATCTATTATCTTACATAATTTACTTACGAGGAAAGGATACCCTGAAGTGTAAAAATAAAGCATTTCTGAAAAATATACCTTATCTAGCTTTACTTTCTTATTCCCTATGTAATCATCCAGCATAGTTCCTATTTCATCTTTTGAGAAACTCATATCTACATCAAAATCTGAAGCTATATTCCAGGGGCTGTTATACTTATGTTCCTCATCAGGTCTTACCTTTAATTTTAAACTTCTTACATCGTGTACTCCTGCCAATATTACACTGTGAAAAGTAATATCCATTCCTTCATTTCTAAGTAAATACTTATTTCTAAGCATTCCTAAAAAACTTAAAAATAATTGATTATTACTACTCTTATCTACTTCATCTATCATTAAAACTATCTTCTTATTTGCCTTTATAACTAATTTAGTTATAACATTTGATAAATTATTTAAATTTTCAACTTTGCTTTCTTGCTCTTCTAAAAATACTGCTAATTTTTCATCATTCAAGAAAAGATTTCTTCCCATTATTTGCAAAAAAACTTTTGAAAAACTATTTTCTCTTTCAAAAATAGCATCTCCTATACCTTCAAAGCTTATTTTTATAGGTAAATAATTTTCATAATTTTCAAGTTTTCTATTTAGTAAAAATAAAGTTGTAGTCTTTCCATACTGTCTTGGCTTATTTATTACAAAATATTTTCCTTTTTCAACTAATTTAATTATTTTATCTATTTTATTCAATGTATCAACCATATAGTGCATTTCTGGTATACAAGTTCCTGTAACATTAAATTCCTTTTCCATAAAACTCACACCCCTTATGCTATATATTTTACCATATTCACTTTTATTTAAACACAAATAAACTGCAGAACCTTAGTTCTGCAGTTTCTGAAATTTACATACAAAGATCTTTTAGTCACTACCACTTACCTATTCATATCTACTTTCTTCATCCAATGCATTGACTTGAGATTCAAGATATTTTACTTTTTTATTTAACTCTATTCTTTCGTTTATACCTATATCATTTGAGGCATTTTCAGCAATTTCTTTCATCTCATACAGCTTTCTTTCTATAATATCAAGCATCTTTAATCTATATTTTACCCATTCCAATTTTTCTTGAAGTTGTTGAAAATATTTTTCTTTTTCATATGACATTATATCAACTCTTTTTAATTTAATCATTACATGTATCTCAATCTTCGTGAAATCTTTTATCATTGCTTAACATAAAATATTAAGTTTGTTCCATGCCTAATTCACTACCTTGAAACTTATTTTAACAGCTTGGTACCCTTTATCCACTGTTCAGTCTCTTCTATACCTTGCTCCAGTGTATATTCAGGTTCCCAGTTTATAAGTTGCTTCGCTTTATTATAATTACATTTAAGCTTCATAATTTCACTCTGTGGATGAATGTGCTTTACATGATTTACTTTAACTCTATCCTTTGTAATAATTTCAGCCAATTCATTTATTGTAACATCTCTTCCAGTTCCAGCATTTATTATATTGCCATTCACATTTTGTGAATATCCAGACATAACTACAAATCTTGCACAATCTTTAACATAGAGAAGATCCCTTGTCTGCTCACCAGAACCGTATATATTAATATCTCTGCCATGTATTGAATTATTTATAAATATAGCTACAACTCCACCTTCTCCACCTGTTTTCTGGAAAGGTCCATATGTGTTAAAAGGTCTTATAACTACAGTTGGAAGCTTATATGCATTGTAATATGAAAGTACCATATTTTCTGCTGCTATTTTACTACCTCCATAAGGTGATACAGGCTTTACTGGATGTTTTTCATCTATTCCAGCTTCTGCAGCTACATCATAAACCATACAAGTGCTCATAAATACAACTTTACATGGATATGTATCCTCTTCTGAATCTAAAACCCATCCATCTCCGTCCATCCTTCCATTTTTTCCAAACATCTGAATTTTAGCTTTTTCAAGTATATTAAAAGTACCTATTGTATCATTATAAAAAGTAGTTCTTGGATCATCGATACTATCCTGAACATTTATGGATGCTGCTAAATGATAAACTATATCAAACTTTTCTCTAAAAATTTCATCCAATACAGCTTCATCTTTTATATCGCCTTTTATAAATTTAAAATTCTTGTTTCCTTGAAATTCTTCTATATTTTCAATTCTTCCATTAGACAAATTATCTAATGCCACTATTTGATGCCCATCTTCCAATAATCTTTTTACTACCCAACGTCCTATAAAACCGGCTCCTCCAGTTACTAATATGTTCATATTTTCTACTCCTTTTCCCATATATAATAAAGTTTTAACTATTCTCAATCAAAATTTTTGCGATTCTTTCAGCACCTTTACCATCTACTAAATTTCTTTCCTTTTCACTAATAATTCTTCTTGTTTCATAATTATCTGCCAAAGCATTTATACTATTTACAAGCATACCCTGATTTATCTTATCATACCAACCTAAATTTTTTATGATACCCATTCTATCAAGTTTTTTAGCAATTCCTTCCTGATTGTCAGCTATGATTATTCCTATAGTTGGAACACCACAAGCAGATAATTCATATAAAGTACTTCCACAAGCTGATATTGCCACATCACATTTTTGCATTATTTTGGACATATCCGCATTATAATAGAAATTTATATTGGATCCATTAAATCTCTCTGTAAAATCAGCACTTTCAAAAGAAGGTCCTATTATTATATGAAAATTATATTGTAAAGCTCTCACATAAGACACTAATTTTTCTGTTATCCTATAAGGATCTGCTCCACCTACAGTAATCATTATATCAGAAACCTTTTCCTTTATATACTTCTTAGGAACATTTATAAATTCTTCCCTAAGTAATAAATATCTTGTTCCCAAAAGCAGCTTAGTATCTTTATTTACCCTGTAATTAAAATCTTCTGCATCTGAATTCTGATTTATCAAAAAATCCACATTAAAATAATATAAATTCATATCATCAATATAAGATGTTTTAGAAAAACTAGATTTTAAAATATTAAAATATTCTTCATTTACATCATAACTATCTGTAATCAAAATATCTGCATTAATGTTTCTTAAATCTTGAATCAAATTATTTTCTCTTACAAATTTAACTTTAAATCCCTCATTTAATACTTTTTCTATACCCTTTATATATTTACTATTTGTACCCATTTCTAACTTTTTTGAAATGCTTTCAAAATATTTTTCTTCTATTCTGCATATATAGAAAACTTCATTATTCTTATACCCTTTTAACTCATTTGCTAAAACTAAAGTTCTCATTATATGTCCCATACCTATGCTGGAGCCACCATCTGCTCGAATTGCTATTTTCATATATACTCATCACTTCCCTACAAGCTAAACTAATCCTTCATCCTTAAGTATTTTTCTAACCTCTTCCTTAGTTATAGCAACAGCATCTGAAGAATTATAGCTTCCTACCTCTGCTTTTCTAAATTCTTTGTAAAAGTTTTTAACATTTTCTGCATATATGGAAGGCATTACTGCATACATATCTCCTATATCATAAGCAAACTCTGATTCTTCCACAGTCATAAGCTCTTCAAACTTTCTCTCACCTGGCCTAAGTCCTATAGTTTTTATATCTATATTTTTAAAGCTTACATTTAAACTTTTACAGCTTTCTTCTATAACTACTTCTGCTAAATCTTTAAGTTTTATAACAGGCATCTTTAACACAAAAGCTTCTCCACCATAAGCCTTCTCCCCTGCTGTCATAATAAGCTGTACTGCTTGGCTTAAACTCATCATAAATCGTGTCATCTCAGGATCTGTGAGAGTAATGCAATTAGATTCTTTTATTTGTTTCTTAAAAAGTGGAATTACAGAACCACGTGATCCCATTACATTTCCAAATCTAACAGCAACAAACCTTGTCTTTACATTTCCTTTATTAAAATTAGCTCCTTGGACTAATTTTTCTGCTAAAAGCTTTGTAGCTCCATAAGTATTTGTTGGATTTATAGCTTTATCTGAACTTGTAAAAACAACTGAATCTACATTGTTATAGATAGCTGCTTTTATCACATTTTCCATACCTTCCACATTAGTTTTAATAGCTTCTGTCGGATTATATTCACAGGAGGGCACATGCTTCATAGCTGCTAAATTAAATACTACGTCAATTCCAGCCATAGCTCTCTCCACTCTTTCATAATTTCTAACATCACCAATTAAAAACCTAAATAATTTATTATCATCAATTTCTTTTTCCATAAGAAATTGTTTATATTCATCTCTGCTAAAAATTCTTATAACTTCTGATTTCTGTTTTATTAACTCATTTACAAGACCTCTTCCAATAGTTCCTGTTCCACCTATAATAAGAATTTTTTTTCCTGTATAGTAACCCATTTTATCATCATCCTTTAATTTTTTCTATGTAATCTTTAACTTTTTTGATAATCATGATATCTAATATTGAACTAGGACTTTTGCCATAAACTTTTTTATATTTATTACATAATCATCCTTCGGGAATGCTACTTGATTCACTCTTGCTTTTAATGTATCTTTAAAAGCATACTCTAATTGGTATTCTTTGCTTTCAGAATAGAATTCTTCTAAACTTTTTTGTTGGTCTATTAGATACAAAACATTGATGACAGTTTCTAGATTTATAATATGTTGCATTATAAATATTTAAGACTTTTTTAGTATCCTGAGTTTTTGAATTGCAGATTGGACATCTGCTAAATTATTCTAGTTTATTTTTAAATATATTACTTCGTGTATCTTTAACATATTTTATCTCTAGTCCAAAATCAGAAGTACTCTTTTTTTTAACCTTCTATATCTATTTTTTACCATAATCAATTTGAACTTCAAAACATTGCTTTGTGTCAAAATATTCATGTATCCATTTTTATACACTTTAATTCTTAATTTCAAGATTACCAATTCTTTACTATTCCATATTACACATCTTCTTTCTCTCTTTATATTATAATTATTAACTACGTTCATTTTTAGTTCAATTTATAATTTACTACACTCTATTTATCAAATTCCTCTTGTAGTAAAGATAATATATATGAGTTCCACCATTTACCATCATGAAAATAATTTTGTCTTAATTCACCATCTTTTTTAAACAAAAACTTACTATATAGCTCCATCTTTTTATTATCAAATTCATAGATTTCTGTCCATATCTTATTTAATCCAATTTCATTAAAACCGTAATCAAAAAGTAATTTGCAACTTTCTTCAGCATAACCTTCATTATCAATATAAGTATTATTCCAACCTATATAAAGTGATAAATCTGCAAATCTATTTACCCAATTTATGTAGCAAAATCCACAGCACCCAAGTAATTCATCATCTGAAATTCTTTTTATTGAAAACATTAAAGTTGTGGGGTCATTCAATACTTTACCTTCAAACCACTTTTCTTGCATATTAGAATTTATTTCCCTATATTCTCTAAAATATTTTCTAAAATCTTCTCTATTTCTCCATTTCATCAATTGTGGCAGATCTTCTTTTTCTAAAGCAGCAAGATAAACTTTTTCACCTTTTATCATTTTACTTTATATCCTCCCATTTTATATAGTTATCCTTCTTTACATCTTTTACTAATGTTTTACCTACTATTTTTTCTATTTCATAAGGTGGTATCCCATCTTCTTTAATTGGTCTTACCGGAAAAAAGTCTTCTTTTTTCAAAACTCTACCTAACTTCATATCTGCTGTAAAATATAGAGATCTTCGCTGAACCATAACTGTTTCTTTTTCATTTTCTTCTATTTTTTTTATTCCATCTCCAAGAGAATACCATAATTCCATAGCTCTATCTACCATATCTCTCCATACTTCTGGATTCATTGAAAATTTATGGTCAGGCCCTGTTCTATTATTATCATCTGTAAAATGTTTTTCTATAACACATGCACCTAAAGCTATAGATCCAAGTACCGTAACATATCCATGAGTATGATCTGATAAACCTAAAACTGCATTTGGAAACATCTCTTTATATTTTTTTAATACATTTAGGTTTACATACTTATAGTTTTCACTACTTGCTGTATAATTGGTATTACATTGCATAATAACTATATTTTTATTTATACTTTGGATAACTTTCATAGCTCTTTCAACATCTTTCATACTAGAAGCACCTGTAGCAAGTATAACAGGTTTACTTTTACTTGCTATATATGCAAGTACTTCCGTCCATGTTATGTCTCCTGAACCTATTTTAAAAGCGTTAACATAAGGATTAACTAAATCTACTGATTCAAAATCATAAGGACTTGTCATATATTCAATTCCAACTTCATCACACTTCTCTTTAAGTTTTCCTGTCCAATCCTTAGGTACGCTTGCATCCTTATAAACTTCATAAACGGACTTTTTCCATGAAGATTGGTGAGATAATTGTTTTCCGATGGATTCAAATTCATTTCTACTTACTATTTTTTCAGCTTTAAAATTCTGAAACTTAGCAGCATCTGCACCTGATTCCTTTGCTAACTCTATAAGTTTAAAGGCCCTTTTTATATCACCATCATGATTGGAAGCTATATCTGCTATAAAATAAGGTTTTTCTCCTTCTCCTATAAATCTATTCCCTATCCTAATTTTATTCATATGTCATCACTCCTTTAGATTAATATAATCCATATACAATTGATTTAATCCATCTTCAAGCGTAATAGTGAAATCAATTAAACCTTTAAGCTTAGTTATATTTAAAGTTGTATTTTTAGGTCTTCTAGCGCTAAAATTTATGCTATCTACAGAACTTTCATCTATAAGTTCATTATTTAAGCCAAACTTTTGTGCAATTCTTATTAAAAATTCATATTTATTAATAAAATTTTCACAACCTGTATGTATTATGCCTTTATAATCTATTTGAATCAGCTTCATTACTATTTTCCCAAGTTGGCCTGTATATATTGGATTAAAATATACATCATTAAATCCTGAAATTTTATTTTCGCTTTTTAAATTCTTTAATGCCCATTCTACAAGTGAACTACCATAAGGTTTATGAAAACCATATATGTTAGTTCTTATTATAATAGCATTCTTATTTTGTAGTAAAGCAAAATTTTCTCCTTCAAATTTGCTAAAGGCATAGTAGTTCAAAGGATTAGCTTTATCATCTTCCTTATAATTACCTGTTTCACCATTAAAAATAGAATCTGTAGATATATATATAAATTTTGTTTTTTCTGATTTATAACTGGACAAAATTTTTGTAGACTCAGAATTTAATTTATATGCATAATTTTTATCTTTTTCACATCCATCTACATTTACATTAGCTGCACAATGAATTATTATTTCTGGATTTATGTATTTTAGAATATTATTAAGTTCTTCAAAATCAGTGATATCGCATACAAAATAATGGTCATCTTTCAAATTTATATCATTACTCCTATTTATACCAAATACTTCAAAGTTATCATTTTTCGAGAAAAGTGAAGTTAAATCTTTACCTAACATTCCATTAGATCCAGTAATCAAAATTTTTTTACAATAACTCATAATTAAATTGTTTTCCTCCTATTCACCAAGTTCCTTTTGCCTTACATCCTCATTAATCTTGGAAATTTCCGGATTATCTAATACAAATTTTAATATATCCTCAAAATAAAAAAAACTTTTTTCATTATACAAATTATTATATATTATTTCAATAAGTTTTAGATCTTCTTCTGTATCCAATGTCCATCTATATCTAGAATAGTCATTATTATTTTCATAATTTACAAAACTAAACTTATCAGGATTTAAATATATGTATGGTGTAACATGTTCTCTTTCATAAGGTTTGCATCCTTCATTAAAACATCTTTCTAATGCTTCAAATGTAAAAATTTCTACATCTAATCCTCTAGGATAAGTCATTTTTATTTTGTTACTTAAATAATCTATATTTTCCTTATTTCTTAATTCAATAAATTTTCTAACCATAGAATCAATTATTTGTGGATCTATTAAAGGACAATCTGATGTAACTCTTATGACAACATCTGCTTTATTTTCCTTAGCAGCATAATAATATCTAGATAATACATCATCTTGAGATCCTCTAAAACATGTAACTGAGGCTTCCCTGGCAATTTCAACTATAATATCATCTTGATCTAATGTTGTAGTAGCAACTACTATTATATTTATAGTATTAGACTTTTTTAATCTATTTATATCATGTTCTAAAACAGTCTTACCACATATTTTTCTTAATACTTTACCAGGTAACCTTGTTGATCCTGTTCTCGCTTGCATTATACATACAATATTCATAAACTTACTCTCCTTATAGAAATTATTAATATACTTGTTTTATCGTATAAAATAAATAAAAACTTAGAAAAAATCATTCTAAGTTTTTTTATTTATCACTTTTAATATAACCTCTTTATAAATTAAAAATTATAATTCTAAATATTTGCTTCCCAAAATAGCTGAATCTGTAGTTAAACAAGGTATGTTCTTTATAATAGGGAATATTGTAGAACAATCTTCACAGAAATAATTTCCATCACTTTTTATTAATTCCTTTTTGCAAATAGGACAAGACCAATTTGCATTTGATGATACATTTTCATTGTTTTTTTTAATTATTGTAATAGCAGCTTGATTATTATATGTTCCTATTCCAAATAATTTATGTTCTACTACATTTAGTTTAGATTTATAAATAACATCAATCAAATTTGTACAATAAGCATGCTCAATCATATGTTTCTTTGTTTCTTCATTACCTAAATCATATGCTGGTTCAATAAGAATCAACCATTTATTAGCTACCCTATATAATTCATTTACAGCTTCTTCTGCTCTATCAGTATTAGGCTCTATACAATGTGATGTAAAAACAATATCAAAAGCATTATCCGCAAATGGCAGTTTAAACATATCAGCCATGCCAAGTGAAATATTTTTTATTTCCTGTTCTTTTATAAAAATATTACCATATCCTATCCTTGAAAATGATATATCAATTCCTTTAACATTTATTTCTTGATTATTCAAATTTTTTACTACATCACATAAAGTAGTCGCTTCTCCAACACCAACTTCTAAAACATTAGAATATTTTAATTGATTAAAAACATCAGCTATTGCACTACCATATTCTTGTTGAAACTTTTTTGCTTCTATAGATACTTTTTTACCATCTTTATGCATGTTGTGTAAAATAGAGTTATAATAATTATCCCTATAACTTCCTGACTGTAAATCATAAGAATATAAAATTGATTCATAATTATTTGAAGTAGTATTGCTTATTCTTCGAAAATATTCCATAATGTTACTTCCGTTTTTATACATTTCTTTTAAATTGTCCATAGCTCTTTTACCACCTTCATAATTAATTAATTAATTAATCCCATTTTAAAAAATAGAACAACAATTTCATATACAATTTGTAAAATTTATCGTTGTTCTATACTTATATAATATAATTACATTTATTTAATATAATATTTATTTCTTTATATAAACTTTCTAACGTAACTTTGATTTCATAAATTATTAAATCACTTATATAAACTCTATCTTCAATTTTAAATGCTTCTGATAAATTTTTAATTTCTTCAGAAAGCTTTTTTTTTATTATAATGCAGTTATCTATACCATGATACAATTTTTTATTGTCACACAACATTTCTAATATTCTTGTTATCGACTCTAATCCCTCAAAAAAATCTGCAAATTTTCCCCACAGATCTTTACTAAATCCTAAATATATATCATCTACCAATAATTCCAATTTAGGCAACATTCTTTCTAAATAGATTACAGTTGATTTCAAATAATCATCAATAATTTCTTTAGGCGTTTTTAAAACAATTTCTATTATATCGATAATATTCAAATTATCTGTAATATACTTATTATAATCATTTTCAATATCTATTCCATTTACTTTTATTCCACTCAAACACAATCCCATTTCATTAATTTTTTTATTTATTTTTTCAAAAGCCTCTTCTATCTGAGATTGTTCATTTTTAATTTCAATGATATCATTAAAAACTTTAATTCTCATAAATTTCTCCCTTTAAATGTTTCTTCTTTGAAACAATATATTCTAACGCTTTATTATACTCTTCAATAATTACTTGTGAACTTTCTTTTATCATATACATAAGATTTAATTGTAATTCATAATTTCTTTTCACATTTTCTTTACTTAAAGTGTTTCCTATTTTTTTTACATTAATAATTGTCTGCACAATTATTTGTTTAAAATACAATTTTGTTGCACTTTTTGAATTTAGTACTTTTTGAATAACACTATCACCTGATTGCATATTTAAAACTATTTTCTCTAACATTTTATCTGTACATTTTTCGAAATTATAATTTTTTGCAATATCCATTAATTTTTTGTAATGCTTGGATGAAATTTTTTTAATGCTTTCTAAATCTTTAATCTCACTCTTTATACTTTGGATTAAAGTATCATACTTATTTATTTTTTCAAGCTTTGTAATGTTAACATCCTTTAAATAATCTCCAATCTTATTCTCAAAAGTACTATTACAATATTTTTTAATTGCATTTCTCAATGTCATTACCTTACTACTATCTATATATGCTCCGCCTTCTGTAGCATCTATTACTTCGATGTGTGGCGATATTATTATTTGGTATTCAAACCAATTTTTAAACATTTGATATATCCAATTAGACCTAATAGAATTTCCATTATAATCTTTCATATACACCGTATCAATACCCATATTCTTTTCATCATTTTCTCCTTGATATTCAGTATGAGTAATATCACTATGAATCTTTCCATCTGTATAAGCTAAATCTTGTCCTATTAATATAATAGGGTTACATCCTGCTTCTTTTGCAACTGCAAATGCAACTGTTGCACAAGACTGTCCTTGATCTACGTGTTCAATATTATCAAAATGGCTAGCCCACCAACCTTCTTCTCCTTCTCTATTTTTAGACATAATGATAGTTTTTCCTTTATACTCTTCAAAAATTTGTGGCCATAATACAGTAGGTCCCAGAAGAACAATATCATTATCTATATTCTTATCTTTATAATAAAACTCATATGTTTCTTTAAGCCTTTCAATACTTGCAACTGCATCAGGTTTAACATCATTTAATTCACATGCTCTTAAACTTGCATCACAAGATATAATAAAAGCTTTACCCTCTGCTTCTTTTAAATATTTTATATTTTTTTGAAGTGAAGGTCCAGAGGATACAATTATAGCTGGTTTATTTTTATATTTATCTTTTAATTCATTAATACTATTTGTTCTCATAAAAGCATCAATATTTTTATAATTATTTCTAAATCCATCAAGCATATCATCTAAAGAGTTACCAAAAGAAACAATATAAGTGCTTAATCTTCTTCGTATTTCTTTCATTACATCCGTATTCTTATCATTATATATGTAATAATTAGGTAAGGTTACATATTGAATATTTCCTGCCATATTGTAAAAGTTCGAACTGACTTGACATAGAATTTGTCTTTTAATTTGTAATTCATCACCAAATATTAAGAAAAATTGCGGAGTATCAAAAATACTTGCTAACTCTATATTACCTAATGTATACTTTAATACATCTGTATTATATTCTACAACAAAAACTCTAGTATCTTTTGATATATTTTCTTTAAGTTTTAGCAAATGATAACCAAGACCTATACCAAAAACTATTATTATGCTGTCTTTAGTAAAATCAATATTTTTAGTTAATCTTTCCACTTCTTTCATAGGGTCATATTTACTATGCAATAAATACTTTTTTGAATTATTTTCAAAATAAATTATAGAAAATTTAGAGTTACCTTTTTCTTCTGATATATTATTAATATCTGAAAAATCAATATTATATAAATCAATAACACTATAGTTATATTTTGAAATAGAAGAAATATTTTTTTGCAATATATCCTTATTCAAATTTTCACCTCATTTTAAAGTATCTTAATAAACAAATAGGCTGATCATTTCCTGATCAGCCCTTAGTTTGTACTAAACTTAACTAACTTATACTATCTTAACAATTGTAATACTTGCTCTGGTTGTGATTTAGCTTGTGCAAGCATAGCTTGTGCAGCCTGAGTTAAGATGTTATTCTTAGAGTAAGTTGTCATTTCATTAGCCATATCTACATCTCTAACTCTTGATTCTGAAGCTTGTAAGTTTTCACTTGAAGTATTCAAGTTGTTTATTGTGTGCTCCAATCTATTTTGGAAAGCACCAAGTTTTGATCTTTCAGTTGAAACTCTCTCAATTGCGTTATTTATAAGTGTAACTGCGCCTGAAGCTTTAGCTTGTGAAGTAACATCTAATGCTGTTCCATCTGTTTTTTGAAGGCCTAAAGCTTTAGATGACATATCACCTATGCCTATTCCTAATTCCTGACCTGCATTAGCTCCTATTTGTGCTCTAGCTTGTTTTGAAGAATCAGTCTCTGCAGCCTCAAATGCTTTAACAGAAATTGTTATAGTATCTCCACTTCTTATGTCTTTTCCACTAGTCATATTAAGTTTAATTGTATTTGTACCATCAGAAATTACTAAGTCACCATTAGCAGTAAACGTAACTTTAGATGCATCAATGTTACCTAATACAGTAGTAATTGATATACCACCAGCAGTATTTGCTGAGAATGTAGCACCTGTTGATACAGTTTTTACAAAGTTAATTCTAATAACATCTGTTTTTGCGAATACACTAAGATTAGTTGATGTATTACTAAGCTTAACATTACCATTAGCAAATGTTACATCTGATTTTTGAACAGCTTTTTGGAAATCAGATACACCTTTTAAATCTCCGTTTAATAACTTCTTAGTATTAAATTCAGTAGTATTAGCTATTCTGTTTACTTCTTGAGTTAATTGTTTGATTTCATCCTGGATAGATGTTCTATCTGTTGAAGTATTTGTATCATTTGCTGATTGAACTGCAAGTTCTCTCATTCTTTGAAGGATGCTGTGAGTTTCATTTAAAGCACCTTCAGCTGTTTGGATAAGTGATATAGAATCTTGTCCATTTCTTGAAGCTTGGTCAAAACCTCTGATCTGTCCTCTCATTTTTTCAGAGATTGCTAGTCCTGCAGCATCATCTCCTGCTCTGTTTATTCTTAAACCTGAGCTTAATTTTTCCATTGATTTTCCTGCTGCATTTGTGTTCATTGCCATGTTTCTATGAGCGTTCATTGCGTTCATGTTGTGATTAATTATCATAATAAATTCCTCCTTGATTTTTAAAGTGCACTTCCTTGTACACTGTTTTTTATTTATAGTTAAGCCCTTTGAGCCTACTAACTAGATTAATTGATCTTTAGCTTGTCTTATTTTTTGTCTTCTACTTTAATTATCGTAGTTATTTTTGTCTACTTTAGTGTTTTTTTATTTCTTTTTGTTTTAATATTTGTATTAGTTTTATCGTTACTTTTTAATATTACTTTACTGTTTTTTTATTTTTTTATATTTTCTTACTAAATATCTTAGCGCCATATCCTCTTCTATTATACATATTACTTGCATTTTTGTTTTTTGCTAATCTATTAATCTGTTGTTTTACTTTATCTCTTTTCTCAATCATCAAATCATTTAGTTTTTTATGATAAACTAACAACTCTAATTCTTGTGAAACTCTATAAAACTCTTCTTTAGTATAATTTGAATTACTAAGTTCATCTAAAATTTGCTGTCTTTTATTAAAAAAATACTCTAACGAATCATAATCTTCTTTCTCAAGGCATTCTATAAGTTCTATAGTACACTCTCTATATTCTCTTAAACCCTTTTCCAGTTCATTTTCCATATGCTATTCTCCATTCTATTGGCCTAAAAGTGAAGAAAGTTGAGATTGTTGGGAATTCAATGTTTCCATAGCCGTTTCAAGTTTTGAGAATTTCTGATAATATGCTTCCTGTTTATCCTTAAATTTATCAGTAAGAGTTTTTATAACATTAGTTTGCTGATATATTTGATCCTTTAAAGTTCCAGTTCCTGCTGAACCTAACATGCTAAAATCATCTTGTAAATTAGCATATTTTGTCAATATTCCTTTAGTATCCGTACTAAATCCAATGCCTGGAAGCCCTACGTTATTTGTTAAAGCATCTTGTATTCTATTCATTATGCCTTCTTCTTTGTAAGTTGTATCATAATAATTCTTATCTCCTATTTTAGCAGTGCTTGTTGGAGATTTTAAGAATAAACTCATTACATCTGCTCCATTATTTCGTAATGCATCCTTGAAATTTTGCTCACCATTGTCTAATCTAAATTCTAACTGTCCAGGTTTTGTGACGTCATCCGATAAATCCAACCCTAAATTTTTACTACCAAAATTCATAGCTGATCCGTTTACAGGTGTATAAAATACACCTCTTAAATCGGAAAGTAAGTTTTGAAGTCTATCATCATTTCTGAGTATTCCTACCTTAGCCTTATCATTCCATGTCTGTATATCTGAATCTTTCATTGCACTTTTTTGTGCATCTGTAAGTGGTGGATAGTCCGAACTCTTCTTTTCTGTAAGCTTTGTATATATTTTATTTACCAAAGCATTATATTTATCTTTAAATGCCACTATTCTATCAAAAACTTTATCTACATTGGCAGTTACTGTTAAATTAGTTGTATTATTAGCAGGATCATCACTAGTTAATCTGTAATTAATATTATTCATAGTAAAATTATTGGAGCTTTCTGTTACAGTTGTTGCTGTTCCTCCAGGTGCAGTTATTGTTACATTTGCATCTTTACCCTGATCACTTGAACCTAATGTTAACTTTAATGCTGAAGATAACGCTGGAGTTGTATCTGAACTTCCTGAGTTTGAGTAATTTGTTATAACACTAATAGATGTAGAACTTCCTGTAGCTTTAGTCTGTAGTTTAAACGCTCCTGTAACCTCATCTAATGAAGCTGTAACGTCCCCTCCAGTTTTCTGACTTATAGCTGCAGCTAAGTCTGCTATAGTTTTATCTCCTTTTGTATTATCTAAAGTAACAGTTTTGTTAGTTCCATTATAATTAAGATTTAGAGTTAAACTTGTATTTAAATTTGAACCTAAATCTGTCAACTTCGTTGATGATGTTGTTGATATTATAGTATTTCCACTTAATGCTGAAAGGTCATTTATAGTAGTACCAGTAATTTTAACATTAGTACTTGTTAAAGAATTAAATTTAATATAATCCCCAGTGCTATCTGAAACAACTGATGCTGACAACTTACCACTCAAGCTAGAGTCTGCAGTTATCTTGCCATTAATATAACTAGCTAAACTTGCAGCTGTTGTTCCTGAAAATCCTGACATATCTATAGGATTTGCACTTGCATCAAGTGTTATGGATTTACCTGCCCCCCCCCCCATCCAGCAATATCATTAATTTTCACTTGACTATTTAAGGTTTGCCCTCTCACACTAGCTGCCTTTGCCAATTGGTTAACCTTAACAATATAAGTTCCCTCTACTGCTCCAGAGTTTGCTGTAGCTGTAGCTACAGCAGGTGTAGAGCTACTAATGTCAAATGATGAATAGTTAGACGCTCTTGTCAAACTATCCGCACTTGTTGAACTAAAATAAGTATTTTGCAAATCCTTTAAGTCTTTTATAATGTCTAAATAAGCATCATTTCTCCATTGATTTATCTGTTGAGTTTGATTAGCCTTATCTATTGCTGTCTGCTCAGGTGTCAACATTTTTTTTACCGTAGCATCTACATCAAGACCTGAAGCCATACCTGTTATTCTTAATCTACTTCCTCCACCTGCTCCAGTTGTGCCGGAATAAGCAGTACTTACATCACTCATATTTATACCTCCCTATTTTTAGAATATAAATAACATTTTTATATTTTATATCTTATTTCTTGAAACTATTTATTGATAATTTAAATTTACTTTCCACCCTTGGATAGTTTATAAGCCTGTTCCCAGGTATCCTTTATATTTTCTATTAAAGGAATAAGCTCGTCCATTATGGCCAAATCTTTTTTCATATTAGCATCTATAAGTCTTCTTGCTATAAAATCATATACATTCATTAAACTTTTTGCCCAGTCTCCACCTGCATTTATATCTAATGTTGCCATTAATTCAAAAAATATGTTCTGAGTTTTTACTATATTTTCATGTGCCTTTTTCACATCTTTATCTATAATTGCCTGTCTTCCTATTTTTGAAAATTTTACAGCTCCATCTACCAACATAAGTAGTAATTGCTCTCTTGATGCATAATTTATACTGTTAGTTTTATATGTTTTATATGCATTTTGTGCGTACATACTTTAAACACTCCTTTTACGTAACAATGTGAATTGTACTAAAATATATTTCTATATTCGTATTATCGTAAGTAAATCTATATTATTTAATAAAAGCTTGAGAATTAACATTAAATAAAAAAACTAATTCTCTAATAATTATTTTCTCACATCTAAAATATGTCCTGATATTTCTTCCTGAGATTTGCTTTCTTGCTGTTCTTTATATGCTGGCACTTCTACTTCTTGAACTTTTACTGCATCAACAGATAAAAATTTCTTTTCTTTTTTTTTCTTTTCTTTTTCCTTTTCAAGTTCAGAAGCAAAACTATTTCCGTTCTTATTATTTTTATTTTCATTATCCTTGTTTATAGATATACCGCTTTTAGTATGAACTTTACCAGCGCTAGTAGTTTCTTTAACCCTTTGACGTACTTCAGGTTCTATTTTATTTAATCTAAATTCCATAGAAGCACCTCCTTTAATAATTAAAAATTATTAATTATTGGTTTATTTAAACCCTTTGATCTACCATTATTCCTGCCAATTCACAAAGTTTATCTATCATTTCCACAATTTTTGTAGGAGGTAATTCCTGAATTACCTCTTGTGTTTCGTTATCAACTATTTTTATTCCCATGTGTTTTGCCCTACCTACTGGTGCATATTCTACATGTGTCTGTTTTCCTTCAAGTAATTTATTCATTTTATCTACTGCTTGTTTTATTTCTACTTCACTTATTTTTTTTTCTTTACCTTCATCGCTTTTAATGTTTTATTATCTTGAGAAACTTTTAAATTCAAATCAATGCTATTTTGAGCTTTGTTACTAACATTTAAACTTTGTACTGAAGCGTTAGATGCAAAAACACCCTGTCCTCCTTGACTTAATCCTTTAACCTCCATGTTCAAACACTCCTTTTCAATATTAATATAATTATTTGATTTTTAACTTTTTAAGTATACTTATATCTGCAGCTGCTGCATTTATATTTTCATGTTCTACTTCTTTATATAATTCTTTTCTTAAAATTGTTATATTTTTAGGTGCTGATATAGAAAGTTTCACTGAACTATCATCTATTTTTACAACAGTAATTTCTATATCTTTTCCAAGCAAAATAGATTCTCCTTTTTTTCTGCTTATAACTAACATTTCATCATCTCCCCAGGAGTTTTAAAATTTCTCAAGGTAATTCTTAAATATATTATGCCTTTCAAAATATAAATTATTTTTTAAATAATAAATGCTTGATAACATAATTAGGATTATCCAATATTATTTGCTCTCCTGTTTTATTTTTTACATTTATTACTATAGGTGCTTTTAAATTTATTGTTATATCTGAAATATTGGTACTCAAAGTTACTGTATTTAAAACTAAAACATCTTCTTCTTTTTCAATTTCTAATTCTTTTAATTTTTCATCTTCTAAATCAAATTCATAATCTTTAATATAAAAGAAAGGAGAAATCACCACAAATCCTACAGCTTCATCATCTATAGAATGAAGTATGCTGAACACTTCATTTTCTTCTACTGAGAAAAGAATAAATTTTTTCAAATGTTCAAAGCCTGGAATTCCTTTTTTAAATATAATAACATCATTTTGATCATATTTCCTTATTCCATGGTATTTTGTTGATAGTTCCATTTTAACACCCTCTTATCCTTAACTCCTAACTTTACCTCATATAGTCCATAAGTGTTGGCTGTAATACCTTTGCACTAGTTTGTAATGATGCTAAATAAACAGTTTGCATTGTAGCAAATTCCATAACCTTTTCAGTTACATCTATATCTTCTGTTTTTGAAAGTATATCAGTCATATCAGCATTTCCTTGAACATTTTGTTCTTTAGCACTATCCATTCTATTTTGTTTTGCACCTACTTCAGAACGGATTTTTAAAGTCTGTTTAATTGCTTTATCTAAATCTGCTAAATCATCATTAGTTAAAGCTTTAGTAGCTATGCTTTCATTACTATTTCCATCATTATCTTTTCCATCTAAGTTATTTATAATTCTAGAAAGCAAACTTCTCAAATCATCACTATCCCCATCACCGTACTTTATTACATCCGAAGCTGAAACATTATACTCAACTAAAACGCCTTGAGATATTTCTGTTTGCCTCTTGTTAGATATCATATCGAACTGTAAAACATCTTCAGTAGTTGCTTTATTAGGATCTGTAATTAATTCTGTTTTATCCTCTTTGCAATAAATAAGTTGCGCATTTCCAGAGGAAGTGCAATCAAAAGTGTAGATACTTCCATCTGAAGTTTTCTGTTTTGTTGTAGCATCTATAACCGCTGCTTTGTTGCTTGATGCATCTGCTATAGTAAAAGTTAAATCATTCCCTATGTCAAAAGCTCCATCTTTATTAATCGGAATTGAGGATGAAGAAATTGCTTTAAAAGTAGCACCATTATCAGTACTTTTTGATACATTTATTTTGGTAGCCTTTCCTGAAGAGTTAACTTCTGCTATTTCTATTTTAAACTTAGCATTACCTGATCCATAAAATTTACCACCTACAGTTCCTACTCCACCACCAAGAGTACTATCTACTGGACCAATTGAAGAATCCATGCTCGCATCAACTGGTTTAGATGCTCCTTTTGTACCACCAAAAACATACTCACCGGCAAAAGTAGTATTTAATATTTGAGCTATTTGGCCTATTCTCTGATTTATTTCATCCTTTATTTTAGTCCTTTCATCAGAGCCATAAGCTGCATTTCCTGATGCTACAAGTTTTTCTCTTATGCTTTGAAATACATTTCCAAGTTGATTTAATGCAGTATCTGTGGTATCTAACCAATTTATAGTATTGGTTATATTTTTATTATATTGTGTATTTGCATCTATCGCTGTGTGCATTTGCATAGATCTAGCTACATTAAAAGGATCATCTGAAGGCTTTGTAAAATTCTTTCCTGTTGACATTTGCCTCTGAATTCTTTGTAGATTATTTAGATTAGCACTCATATCTGTTAAATAATTATTTGCAAGCATTTTATTAGTAACTCTCATTAAATATCACCTCGTTTTTTTACTTCTTAAGTCCATTTATTACCACATCTAGAAGCTGATCTACAGTAGATATAAGCTTTGCATTAGCTTGATAGCAGTGTTGAAATTGAACTAAATTTGCCATTTCCTCATCCAATGATACTCCTGATACGGAGTCCCTAGACTGTGTAAAGCCTGCTAGAAGACTTGCTTGATTTGTTACAGTCTTCTTTGCTTCCTGCTCTTGAATTCCAAGTCTATCAACTGTATCTTTAAAATAGCTGTCTAAAGTCATTCCACTAGTTTTATTGATTATTGCATTTACTCCTAGTTTTGAATTCACTTCAAATATGCCATCAAGGAAATCTGATTTTTTAGTTTTGGTAGAATTATCTGGATCTATATTCTGAATAGTCATAAGGCTATCTCTTAAAGTTTCCACTGCCACTGCTCTGTTTCCATCACTTTCACCTGTTAAAGGTTTATTATTTCCATCATATTTAGCTGCAGTCTTTATCTTCATAGGATCATCTATTATAGCTTGATTTATAGTAATATTTCCTGCTGTAATATCAGCTTCTGCATCTTCTATCTTACTTAGATCCGTACCAGTGTATACTCCTTTTTTTTGCGCATCTGCATTTACAAAAAAATTGTTTACCTCAATAATATTTCCTTTACTATCAGTAACATCTACAACTGCATTCTTTTCCTGACTTTCTATACCATTAACTGCAAAAGCCAATGCTTTTGCAAATTTATTTAATTGTCCTTCATAAGTATCTATATCCTTTTGAACAGACATATATCCTTTAAGCTCTCCAGAGGGAGGCTGAAACATTTTTAAATTTTCAAATTTTATTGAACTTCCTGCTGAAAGGTTACCTGATACTACTCCTTGAGATTTAGAAGATGTATCTACACTAAGAGCTACTCCATTATTATCTGCCCATAAAACTCTACATTGATTTAACTGTTTATATTTATCTGCTGCAGTAGTTGTAACTCCATTTTTATCTGTACTATCTTGTATATCTACAGTTATAGTTACTGCATTAGAACTATCAGTTTTATCTCCATTTTTATAATAAACTACAGTATACTTTCCTGCATCACCAACCTTTTGACCATCCGCTGGCTGTATACTATCTACATAAGAAAATCTACATGCTTGATCTGGAAAATTGGCCTGCACAAGATTAAGATTAGTAGTACCATCCGCAGCTAAAGGTGGTCTTCCATCATCTCCTACATCTTTTGATTTTGCATCATCAGATGTTGTTACATCATTTCCTTCAAATTGTTTTCTATCAACAGTTATTCCAAATTTTTCACTTAATTGATCTAAAAGCAAATCCCTTCTGTCCATTAAATCATTTGGATTATTTCCTGCTACCCTAACCTGTATTATTTCTCGATTTAATTGATCTATTTGTTTTAATTTACTATTTATATCAAAAACATCATCTTTAATAACAGTTTGAGTATTTTCCTTTAATTTTTCCAATTCATTATAAGTATGATTCAAGTCAGTAGTAAGGGTTAATGTATTTTGTGCAACTATAGATCTTGAATTGGATTCCTTGGCATTTGTTCCCAAGGTATTCCATGCATCAAAAAAGTTTCCTATATCCTTAGATATACCCGTATCTGTAGGCTCATTCATTATATTTTCTAGTTGACTTAGAAACTTATCTCTTCCTTTATACTGACCATCAACGCCTTTTTCTACTCTTATTTGATAGTCGAGAAAACTGTCTCTTATTCTATCTATTGTAGTTACTTCAACACCAGTTCCTAACTGTCCTGGGCCTACTGCATTATTTACACTAGGCATTGGAAAAGGTTTTGTAGTTTGCAATTCCGCCCTTTGTCTTGAATATCCATCTGTATTAGCATTAGCTATATTGTGAGATGTTACATCTATACACCTTTGTTGAGCAAACATTCCACTTTTTGATATATTTAAAGTTCCAAATAAACCAGACATTACGTTTCCTCCCTATCTTCTTTTTCCATATGAATTATAAGTTTTAGGTGCTTTATTAGGATTTAAAAAATTAAGCATTTGAGTTGTAAAACCAAGCTGCTGCTTGATTAAAACATCATTTGTATCTTTTTGTAAGACTACAGCATCTAAAAGCTTTTTTATATTCCTATAACTTTTTTCAAGCTCTTCATCCCTAAGCTGCAAAACTATTTCACTCATGTCCTTACCATTAGTTAAACTTCTTCTTTTCATTTCAAGGGAAGCCAACACCTTACTGCTTTGTTCTATCTTACCTCTTACAGCATCCAGTGCAAAAACTTCCCTCTTTGTTAAATATTGAAACTGTTCATCTAAACAAGATAGCAGTGTTTGAAGTGCTTTATGTTCTTCATTTATTACTGAATTTAATTCAGACGCGTTCATCATATACCTCCATTTTACATTTTCATTTCTTCAATCATCTTTTCTGCAACTAATCTTGAATCTATATTGTAAGTACCATTTTTTACTTCATTAGTTAGTCTCTCTATTTTTTCTTTTGAATTTACGAACTTATCATCTAATGAATAGGAGCTCAAACTTTTACCTAATGAGGATATCTGAACAGTATCATTCTTTTGAACTTGATCTTTTTTTTCTATGTTTTTTTTATGCTCTGAATAAAGACTTATAACTTTATTCGGATTAATTCCATTCACTTTCATAATCATACACTCCTAACATTTATCAAGTGAAACAACTTCTCTTCTATGCATTGCTAATAGTATTATCGGGTATATAAATCCAATGTTTATACCTGATAATAAAAGAAAAACCTTTATTTTTACTTCAAAATCCCTTTTTTTAGTTACTTTAATAAGAACGTAAATTTTATTAAAATTTCAAATTTAAAAATAAAATAAAAACAGCCTTTTTAAGGCTGCTTCTTTTATTTTAAAGATTTAATTCTTTCTTCACTACTTATAATGCTTGTAATTCTTACACCAAAGTTTTCATCTACCACAACTACTTCACCATAAGCTACTCTTTTTCCATTTACAAGTATTTCTACTGGTTCTTCTGCTAATTTATCTAATTCTATTAGAGATCCTGTTCCTAAATTTAATATATCCTTTATATTCTTTTTCGTTCTTCCCAGTACTACAGATATATCTAAAGGTACATCTAATATTAAATCTATGTTCTTAGGCATTTCTGCACTTGAACCTACTGGAGCTAAAGGCTGGAATGCTGCTTGCTTAACCTCAACCCTTGGTGCCTCTATAGGTTTTTCATATATAACTTGCTGTGGTGGTGCCTGATATTGCGCTTGTGGTTGACTTTGTTGAACTTGCTGTTGAGGTGTCACTGGCTGTGGCACTGGTTCTTGCTGTTGTGGAGCTGCTTGTGGCTCTGGCTGAGCTGGTGCTTCTCCTTCAGGAGATTCCTGCCCCATCATTATTGATACTATCTTTTTTGCTGTAGCTATCGGCAATATTTGCATTATAGTACTATCTACTAAATCACCTATTGCTAAAGAGAAGGATACTTTAATTATTGGCTCATCCTCTGATATACCTTTAGCCACAGGAGATTTCAAATCATTCCATATTGTGGATACAGGTGGGGATATATTTACTTCTCTCATAAACATGGTAGCCATAGAAGTTGCTGCAGAACCTATCATTTGGTTCATAGCCTCTGATACAGCACTAAGTTCTATTTCAGATAATTCCTTAGGATCTCCTTCTACATTTCCATCTCCTCCCATCATGAGATTTGCAATTACAGCTGCATCTGTAATTTTCATAACAAGAAGATTTTCTCCAACTATACCACTTACATACTTAACTTCCAATGCAACATTTGGAACTTCAAATTGATCTTTTAAATCCTTCAATCTAGTTATAGTAACTATTGGGGTAGTTATATTTACCTGTTGATTAATTATTGTAGAAAGCGCTGTGGATGCAGAACCCATAGATATATTACCTATTTCCCCTAATAAGTCTCTTTCTATATCAGTTAACGCAGGTAATTCTGATTCATTTGATGTCTCTGGTGTTTCCTCTGAAGTTTTTGTTTCTTCCGATGGTTCAGGTGGTGTGTCTTCGCCTCCCCCATTTAAAAGTGCATCTATTTCTTCTTGTGAAAGAAACCCATTACTCATAATTTTCCACATCCTTATCTATAATATCTAGTATCTGAACCCCCATATTTTTCCCCAACACTCCTGGTTTTCCATAGCAATATGGCTTATCTTCCACCATTAATTTAATAGGCGTATTTGCTTTATCATTCAATGTTAACACATCACCTACACCTAATCTTAAGAAATCATCTACAGTAATATTTGTAGTACCTAACACTGCAGTAAGATTCATATTTACTATATTCAATCTTTGTCTTAATTTCACTCTAGATTCCTCTAATATTGCTTCATCATTAGTGTCCTGGAACCAATATTGTACTACAAGCTTATCCAATACTTTTTCTATACTTAAATAAGGTATACATATGTTAATAAAGGTGCTGCTTTTGCCCATTTCTACAGAAAAAGTTATTAAGGCTACTGCTTCATTTGGCGCTAAAGTCTGATTTAATGCCGGATTAGTTTCTAATCCTTCTATTTCAGTATTAACTTCAAGCACATCATCCCAGGCTAATTTCAAATTAGATATAAGGCCTGTATTTATGACCATCATAATGTTTTTATCAATGTCTGTAAATTCTCTTGCTTTATATTTGCCCGTTCCTTTTCCACCTAAAAGCACATCTATTATTTCAAAAGAAAATTGTGGATTTGTTTCAAATAATACAGATCCACTTAAAGGTGGCATTTTAAATACAGTAAGGATTGTGGGATTTGGCACAGAGTGAATAAACTCTTCATAAGTTATTTGCTGTACAGACTCTATCTTTACTTTTACATTACTTCTTACCTGCGCAGTTAAATAATTTGAAATTATTCTAGCATAGTTATCATGAATAAGTTCAAGTGTCCTTATATGGTCCTTTGAAAATTTTTGAGGACTTCTAAAATCATAAGGCTTAACCTTTTGTTTTTCTTCTTCTTTTGGTACTTCATCTGGAGTTAATTCTCCAGCAGACAAGGCAGCTAAAAGAGCATCTATCTCGCTCTGCGATAATACATCTGCCATTCTCTTCCCTCATTTCCTATTAAAGAATTTCTAATTTGAAAGAAGTTTATCTATATCTATAAGTGTTACAATTCTATCTTTAAAATTTATAACTCCTTCGATATAAGCTTTTTTACCATCGTTTATTTTTTCTATTATTCCTTCTTCCACTTCTAAAACTTCATCCACTTGATCAACTGTTATTCCTACTAATTCATCTTCCATTTCTAAGATAATTATATTATTTTGTTTCTCTTCAGATTTTGATACATCTAATAAAAGATTTATATCTAAAAGTGATATCACATTACCTCTTAAATTTATGAGTCCTTTTATATGTCCTGGTGCCTTTGGAACTTTTGTAATTTCCATAGCATCATTTATGCTTTGAACCTTTGCAGTTTCTACTGCAAACTGTTCGTTATTTAATTTAAATACAACAACCTGCATCATTTAACACCTCCACTTTAATTGCCGCAAAATATTGTTTTTACTGCAGCACTCTTAACATCCCTTTATTTTAATTCCATCATAACTCAATTGAGAATGGGAAATTTAGAATGGAGAATTAATGCAAACTTTAATATAAAATTTAATACCACTCAATAAATTCTCGTCTAAATTTATAATATCTTTATATGCCATAAATAAATTTTAGCTAAATTTTTATTTCCAATTCTCAATTCTATAAGTGACAGATAACTTAATTTGTCATCTGTCACTAAAATTTACATTCCTATCCTATTACTTTTTTAATAGCTTCTAGTACTCTATCTGGTTGGAATGGTTTTACAATAAAATCCTTTGCTCCTGCTTTTATTGCATCCATAACCATTGTCTGCTGTCCCATAGCTGAACACATTATTATTTTAGCTGATGGATCGAATGCCTTTATTGCTTTTACAGCTTCTATTCCATCCATATCCGGCATAGTTATATCCATAGTTACTACATCTGGTCTTTCCTTTTTATACAATTCTACAGCTTTTAGACCGTTATTTCCTTCTCCTATTACTTCAAACCCATTTTTTTCTAATATGTCCTTTATCATCATTCTCATAAAAGCAGCATCATCAACAATTAATACTTTTGACATTTTATTCCCTCCAAATCTATTTACTCCTGTTGTTATTATTAAACTCCTAATGCACTTAACATTTTCTCAAGTGAACCAGGCATTGGTACATAATAAAAGTGTCCACTTATTTCTATTTCAGATTCTCCCTGGATAAACATAGTCTCTATATCAAGTACATAATCATCAAACTGTCCTGATTCTATAAATGTTGTAGAAAGTATTGCTCCTAGCATATCATAACTTACTGCTGGAACTGAAGGCATTATAGCTAGTCCAGTGAATCTTGATATAGCATTCATATACGAACTAGATATTATATTACCTATTTCACATATTACAGAATTACCCATTTCACTTAAATATTCTTCTTTTTCACCGGTTAAAGTTTCTACCAAATTTAGTGCAGTATCTTTTTCAAATACAAATAATATATTACCCGGTGCTTCACCTAAAACCCTCACTATAACTCCTACAACTATTTCGTCTCCACCTATACTTGAAAAAATATCATCAAAAGGTACAATATTTATGTCAGGAACTGTCATATCCACTTTTCTATTTATAAGTTGTGACAGTGCTGTAGCAGCATTCCCTGTACCTATATTTCCTACTTCCCTTAGTGCATCAAGCTGTAATGGCGTCATGTCTTGATAGCTCATATACTATTTTACCTCCCTACACTAAAGCAGCAACGTCTAGTATTAATGTTACTAACCCGTCTCCAAGTATTGTTGCTCCTATATATTCTTTTAGTCCTTGAAGTGTTTTTCCAAGAGGTTTTATAACTATTTCCTTTTGTCCAAACAATCCATCTACCATGAGTCCTACAGTTTTTTCTCCAACATTTACTATTACTATATAGTTTTTAGCACTATCCTCTTTAGTTAAATTAAGTCTATTACTCAATCTTACAAGAGGTGTTACATTGCCATTGTGTATTATAACTTCTTTATTATTAGTCATTTTAACTAAATCATCACTATAATCTATAACTCTATCTATATATCCTAATGATATAGCCATAGTTTCAGTTCCAACCTTAACAAGTAAAGCTTGAATTATTTGAAGAGTTAATGGAAGCCTTATTATAAAGGATGATCCTTTATCTTTTTCACTTATTAAGTCTACGGTACCACCAAGAGCCGATATCTTAGTTTTTACTACATCCATACCAACTCCTCTACCAGAGATATCCGTAACTTGTTCATTAGTACTAAAGCCCTGCATAAATATTAAATTTCTTATATCATTATCAGACATTCCTTCTGTATTTATTCCTAATCTTTCTGCTTTAGCTTTTACTTTATCTACAGGTACTCCAGACCCATCGTCTTCTACCTTTATTACAGCTTTAGTTCCTTCTTGATAAGCTATAAGTTTTATTTTTCCAACTTCACTTTTACCTTTAGCTAATCTCTCTTCCTTTGGTTCAACACCATGATCTGCTGCGTTTCTTAATAAATGAATTAAAGGTTCTCCTATTTCATCTATTACAGTTCTATCTAATTCAGTTTCTGAACCTTGTATGATAAGTTCCATTTCCTTATCTAATTCTACAGAAAGATCTCTTATCATTCTTGGGAATCTATTAAATACAGTATCCACTGGAAGCATTCTGATCTTCATAACTAAATCTTGAAGATCTGATGTAGTTCTAGCTACCTGCTCTAAAGTTTCATTTAAATCATTCAATTTATAATTACTACTTATTTGCTCTAATCTTGTTCTATGAATAACGAGTTCTGAAACCATATTCATAAACTTATCCAATCTTTCAAGATCTACTCTTACAGATTGATGAGCCTTTTTATGTGCTGCTTCTTTATGAGGTGCTTTTGCACTCTTTGCTGGTGCATTTGTTGCTGCTGGCTTTGGCTGTATTGCAGGTTTTTGCTCATGAGCTTTAGCCTTTACCTCATCATCTTTAGATTTTTCCTCTATTCTCTTAGCTTTTTCCTGTTTTACATCTACATCAGTAACGCTAACCCTATCTACCTCTGATATATTCATTAAACTATTACTTATATCATCTTTTTCTTTAGTAGATAAAAGTATTAGATCTATTTCGAAATCAAAATTTTCATTTTCTATATCTTCTGTACTTGGTACAGATTTTATTATTTCTCCAAAATCCTCAAGATTTTTAAATACAAGGAAAGCTCTAGCAGATTTTAAAAGTGTATTCTCACTTAGAAATATTTTTATCTGATAACATTTAAATCCTTTATCCTCTGCTTGCTTTACTACATTAATATCATATTCATTTAGCTCTATATTAACTTTTTTACCTGCTGCACTCTCTTCCTTTACAGGCTCTTCAGCTTTACCTTCCATCTGTGGATTTTCATCTGCAAATTCTTTAATTGTTTCAAGCTCATTCATTATATCAACAATTGAAACCTCATCTTCAACTCCATCAGATATATTGTTAACCATTTGCTCCAAAGTGTCAAGACATTTAAATAACACAGTTACAACTTTTTGAGTAACCTTAAGCTTTCCTTCTCTAAATTCTGATAGCACATCCTCCATTTTGTGAGTGAGTTCTGCCATTTCATTAAAGCCCATAGTAGCAGCCATACCTTTTATTGTATGAGCTACTCTAAATATTTCATTTAGTTTATCTATATTTTCTGGCTCCTGTTCAAGTTGAAGTAGTGACTCATTTAATGTTTGTAAGTTGTCCATAGATTCTTCAAGAAACATAGACATATATTGTGAAGTGTCCATTTTATCCCCTCCTTACAGCTTTCTGTATATAAATGTAGAAGCCTTTTCAAATCCATAATCTCTATAATTATATATACTTTCAGTTGCTCCTACAAATAGTAGTCCACCTTTTTTTAACGATTCACTGAATTTCTTATATATTTTATCCTTTATATCCTGATTAAAATATATTACCACATTTCTGCATACAATCAAATCAAAATCTCTATCATAGTTTTCAAGTATTAAATCATGCTTTTTAAAAGTTACCATATTTTTTATTTTAGGGCTCATGATATATTTATCGCCTTGTTGTGTAAAATATTTATCCAAATATTCCTTTTTTACATTTTTTATTTCTGAAATTACATATTCGCCTCTTTTAGCTCTTTCAATTATGGTATTATCTATATCTGTTGCTATTATTTTGTGTCTACCAGTAGGTGAAATTTCATCTAAATACATTCCTATAGAATAAGGTTCTGCACCTATAGAACAGGCTGCACTCCATATTTTTAAAGAGCTGCTATTCTTTAAAAGTTCACTCTTAAGCTTGTCCTTAAGTTCTTCAAATATTTCAGGATTTCTAAAAAACTCTGAAACATTTATAGTTATAAAGTCTAGAAACTTTTGTTTTTGTTCTGGATCTTTTTTTAGCATTTCTATATACTGCTCTATGGAACTTGCTCCTACTCTTGACATTAAACTATTTATTCTTCTATGAAGCTGGTTTGATTTATAGGCAGATAGGTTTATACTAAATTCTTTAAGCACCCATTTTTCAAAATAGCCCATATCCATAAAATCTACCTCCTATTTCCTGATACTGATGTTATTATTTCATGTGCTACATTATCTATTGGTAATACTATATCCACCATACCTGTTTCATAAGCTGCTTTAGGCATACCATATATAGTACAAGTTGACTTGTCCTCAGCTATAGTTATACCCCCCCTTTTTTTTATTTCTATAGTTCCATCAGCACCGTCTTTTCCCATTCCCGTAAGTACTGCACTTACAATTTGAGAACCGTATACTTTTGATGCAGAAATAAATAGTTTATCTACTGCTGGACGTACTCCCCATATAGGAGGCTCAGTATTTAAATGTACTTTATAATCTGCTCCTACCTCCATATGAAATCCTCCTGGAGCTACATATACTGTATCTTTTTTTACATTCATGCCTTCTGATGCTTCTACAACATGGATTTTACTATTCGAATCAAGTCTTTCCGAAAAAGCCTTAGTAAATCCCACAGGCATATGCTGTACAACAAATACAGGAACTCCCAAATTCTCAGGCAAAGCTGTAATTACTGTATATATTGCCTTTGGTCCTCCAGTAGATGCTCCTATAACTACTGCTTCAATTTTACCTGATCTGCTTCTAAAATTATTATTATATTCTACTTTTGTCTCAATTTTATTTTCCACTTGTATATTTTCATTAATCATTTTATTTTTTGGCAACCCCTTTTTAAATGCCAATCTTATTTTTTCAATCAGTTCACTTTTAATTTTATCTATATCAAGAGATATTTGTCCGGAAGGCTTTGGTATAAAATCAAATGCTCCTGCTGCAAGACAGTCCATAGTAAGCTCAGGCCCTCTTTTTGAAATACTGCTTAAAACTATTACTGGCACATTGATATTCTTCTTTTTTAATTCCTTTAAAGCAGTAATTCCATCTATTTTAGGCATTTCAACATCTAAAGTTATAACATCAGGTATACTGCCTTTTGACAATTTAATTAGTAAATCTTCTCCATTTCTTGCAATATCCATAGTTTCCATGTCATATTGTTCATTTATCATATCTGATATAAATTTTCTCATAAGAGCAGAATCATCTACAACCAAAACTTTAATCTTATTCAAACTACCACCTCTTTTTACTTAAGCCTATGGCATATTTCACCATCAAATTAAAGTTCCCTTACTCCCATTCCTACTGTTTTTATTTTTACATCTCCACTTCCAGCATCCAGTATCATGGTTCTTCCTTTATTCCCCCCGATATCTTCTCCTAATATAGGTATTGAGTATTCTTTTAAAGCATTTTTTACTGCTATACCATTTCTATTTCCAATATCCATTATCATGCTTTTATCTGAAAAATTAAACATAGAAGCTCCTCCAGCTATTTTAGCTTTAAGATTTCTTCTTGATGCTCCTAGCTTTTCCAGTTTTTCTATTAATATAGGAACTGCTAAATCAGCAAATTTCAGCGGATTTGTTACATTATTAAACTGAGTACTATCGGGAAGCATTATATGAGCAAGTCCACCTAATGATTTTGTATTATCATACATAGCTATTCCTATACAAGAACCCAATCCCACAGTTATTATTCTGTCAGGAGAAAAAGCTGTATTTAAATCTGCAATTCCTACTTTTATCTCTTTTATCTCCATATATATGCACCTTTCATTTTATAAATTAAATAAGCTTTTTTTCATCTTCTGTCAGTATGCTTGCAAGGTTTAGAAATATAATTATTCTTCCTTGTATTTTCACCAAGCCTTTTATATATCTCTTTGAAATTCCTACTGCTATTTCAGGTGGAGTTTCTATTTCATTTTCATTTATGTTTCTCACTTCTGATACTACATCAACTATCACTCCAAATTTATTATCTTCTTGTTTTGATACTATTATTTTAGCATCATTTTTCTTTTCTTCTTTTGTCAAATTAAACCTTTTAGCTAAGGAAATTACCGGCAACACATCGCCTTGATAATTTATTACTCCTTCTACAAAGGCTGGAGAATCAGGAAGTTTGGTTGGCTGCTCATATCCCAAAATTCTTTCAACTTCCATAATATCTGTAGCATAGTCTTCTCCATTTATGTTAAATATTAATATTTTAGCTTCTCTGCTGTCCATTTTTTACAATTCCTCCTCACTTTGCTAAATATAGTCTAAAACTTTACAAAATATGTGCTTAAATCATTCAATTACAGTTTTAGCTTGTCTACAATTATGTCACCACTATTTTCTAAATATGCATGTACGCCTCTACTTGGTGTATCCAGTACATACTCCCTATTTCCTACTAAAAGCACTGTATTTTGATAAGCTTCATCAATCCATATGTGTCCACCTTTTTCAACTTTTAATTTTGTAGCCACACCTGCTGTACTTCCAACTATTCTACACTTAATTTCATTTTTAGCATTTAAACTTCCGCCCCTAGCTACACTTCTCTCCTGCATAAAATATATACTTCCATTTGCTGTAATATTAGATATATATTCACCCTTTCCAGATATAACAACATCACCTGAACTTTGCACATTTGAATCCTGACAGTAAGATAACTTTACGTTTACAGGTATGGATAAGTCATTTTGGAAACCTATTAGCTTTTCTTCTACAGCTTCTACTATCTTATACAATATTGAATGATGTTCTATACTAATAGGAGCTATTCCTATTAACTTTGTTTTTATAAGTTTTACTAAATTTTCTTCTTCATAACTATTCAATTGTCTATTTAAATCTGCAACAACATTTATGCACAGCCTTGAAAATGTTTTAAACTTATTTTCTATAAGAATCTTTATTATCTCTCCATCCTTCTTATCTGGTCCTAAAAGATTAAACTTTTTTATTTCTTCTACTGCTCCTATTAAATTGTTTAGTGTTTCTTTAAAGCTCTCTAGATCCTTTATAGTTTTAAGCTTGTCTACATCTTCACCTCCAGCAAATATTTCAGCAGCAATTACATTTCCCTTGACATTTATATCTCCATTTGACCTTATATTAGCTCTTTCAACATCTTTTTCTATAGTCAATGAGTTTCCACATACTACTTCCATGCCCTCTTTTACATTACCATATATAATTATGTCTCCCATAAATTTTATGTTTCCTGTTTTTAAATCTACATCACTTCTAACTTCATGAATTGGATAAACATAAAAAGCATTATTTTTTATACATGGTTTACCTGCTATAGCTGAAAATATCAAATTTTCACTACTTGTACATCCTTCTCCTATCTTTATCTTTAACTTTTTTCCTGGTTTATGTTTTTTAATTCTTCCATTAACATCACAACCATCTTTGCCTTCATCTCCAGAATGTATCTCCCCTATTAAATCTCCTTTTTCTACTGCTGTTACAGAACCTATACTTTTAAAATCTATATTTCCAACTTTATCTTCTTTTAACTTTTTTAAATCTTCATCAGTGCTAAATTTTATTTCTACAAAATCACTTTTCCCATTTTCTACTTGTTGACCTCTAGCAACTACAAAGTTCTTACAAGGATTTTCTACGCAGGATTTTAAATTTTCTTCTATTATACCATATACTACATTACTATTGGCCAACTCTTGCTTAAGTTCTTCAATGTTATATCTAGGAGGAGAATTTTTCTTAATAACTTCTGGTTTTAAAACGGCCATTGCAGTTTCTGATACATCGCTTAATTTATATATATTTTCAGGTTTATATATAATCGTTGCATAAGCTTCCATTGCATCATCAGATAAAGTAATTTTTAACTGCCTTTGAGCTTTACTCTCTTCAAAAAAAACTTCTATTTTACTTTCTTCAAAAACTTCTTTTTTTCCTTTAATTTGTTCCCCATCTACCAGCACTTTTATATTATCACTCACTGCTATAGCAGCAGATGATCCATCTTCTTTAGGATTTTTAACTACTATTTGGCCATTTACTATTTTTATAGTACCATCGTTTTCATCTATAGTTAAATTCTCATTAGTATCCTCAGTTTTTTTATCTTCCTTATCTTCCTTACTACATTCAATTTTTATATCATCAGGAAACTCTATTTCTACAGTCACCCTTTTTCTAAATAAATGTTTCTTTTCCTCTAAAACTTTAAACTTTAATTGTTCTGTGTTCACACAAAATTCATCACAAGCTTTTTTTATGCACTTCTCTAAAGAAGATTCCTCATATACTTTTTTCATTGATCTTCCCCCCCATATTAGATATAAACCAAACTCTTTAAAATTTCAAAAGGTTCTTAATATTATCGTTTTATTTTTTTCTCACTTTATCTAATGTTTATATTATTTAAATTTTCTTTCATAAACAAACACTATGTATAAGCTTATTATACCATGTGCATATAGTGGCATAAAATACCTATTCCTTACTTTATGATAAAATATTAATAAAATGAGCTTAAAAAGTATAAGCTCATTCACAGTACATTGCATATTGTAATAAATTTACATATAATTATATGAAGTTTGAAATATCCTCTTTTGAAGCTTCATCATAAGCTTTCATTATCTTAGCAACTACTTCATTTTGTGCAGATTTAAAGTTAATTTTATCTACAGACCTTACCGGTAAAACCTTAGGGGAAGTTCCTGATATAAATAATGCATCTAAGTTTTCTAAATCATTATAATTAACCTTCTCTTCTTTCACATCTATATCATTTTTTTCACATAAGCTCATTATAACGCTTCTAGTAACTCCTGGTAAAACATTTTCAAGAGGTGCTGTTAAAACATTTTTTCCCTTAATCATAAATATATTAGATTTACTTCCCTCTGTTATATGTCCATTTCTATCCACTAGTATTGCTTCAAATGCATTGCTACCTGATATTTTCTTATCCACTATAGCTCTAAAATCTGCATTTATAATCTTTGCATTAGGATTTTCTCTTTCACCATGATAAAGTATTGTATGTACTCCATTTTCATAATCTTGTAAATTAGGATAATGATACTTCACAAAATAACACAAGAAAATCTTTTTATTTTCTTCTTGAAAATTAAATAGGAATTTTATATTACCTAAACTAGCTTTATTTACTTTTATTAACTGAAGTATTTTTTCTTTTACTTCACCTTTACTAAACCATAAATTTAACTTAGATACTCTAGAGGAATTATCCATTCTTTCCAAGTGCTTATCTAAGAATAAAGGTTTCCCATCTATTATTCTTATAACTTCATATAAGGATTTGCCTTTATGCAATATATTCTCATCAAATTCTTCGGATTCTTTAACTTCCGAATTACATATAAAATATTTGCTAAAGCATTCACTCATTAAAATCACTCCATTAAATAATTTTTATTTTATAACAATTATTATATCACACTTACTTCCAGTTTAATATTTTAATTTTATCATGTCCTTTTTTATAATTAATAAGAAACGGATTTCCTACCAAATTGAAAAGTGGCATATCTGATAATGAATCCGAAAACATATATGAGTTTTTAAAATCTACTTCCACATTTTCTTTCTTTAAAACTTCCATTAACCTTTTTACTTTTTCTTCTCCCTTGCAATTTTCTCCCACAATTTTTCTTCTATATTTGCCATTTTCACAGGTAAACCTTGTACCTATTACCATATCTACTTCTTTTATATTGTA
The DNA here is from genome assembly GCF_001038625.1 of Clostridium carboxidivorans P7. Lineage (GTDB taxonomy): Bacteria > Bacillota > Clostridia > Clostridiales > Clostridiaceae > Clostridium_AM > Clostridium_AM carboxidivorans. The sequence continues at coordinate 5,549,460 of NZ_CP011803.1, read as the reverse complement.
TAATTCATCCAAGTAAAACTCTGCTGATGCTGATATTAAATATATTTTACAACCTTCAGCTTTTAACTTTTTAATGGTGTCTATGGCATCTTTATAGAAGATTTTACTTAGTCTAGTTCTATAGAATTCTTCAACTAACCTTTTCATCTTAATTTCTTCTATTCCATCTATAAATGATATAAAATTTTCCTTTGCCTTTCCTGCCTCTAACACTTTAAATGCATAAGACAATACAGATACAAAACTTTTGGGAAGATGTATTATAAGCTTAGGATCCTTTTTTAGCATAAATAAATAAAACTCCATAAGAGTTTCTCTCTTTGTTAAAGTATAATCCACATCAAAAATTGCTAGTCTCTCCAAAGTAACACTACCCTTCTTAGTTAGTAACTTAATTTTTCTATATATAAAATTTCTACTTAATATAAAAATATTGCGACACAACTTTTTTCAGAGGACAGAGGACAATTGACAGAGGACAGTGAAGGATGGTTTTTCTCCGCTGCGCTGCGAAAAATCTTTAATTTTAAAAAAGCTCCCGTTTTTTGTTTTTAAGAAATGTTTTCTATGCAAGCAAAATTATCTAAAAATCATAGATTTTAGTTGCCTGCTCAAGCGACGTTTTGCTTTAGCAAAACAAGCGTAAAAATAAATTAGCTTTCTGACGTAAGGAGGAAAACTCACCTTCATTGTCCTCTGTCCTCTGTCAATTGTCCTCTCAAAAAATTATGTCGCATTGTGCTTAAACTACGAAAATCGCTTTAATAAAGAAAGCCGTTGCAATAATGCACCGGCTTCCTTTTATTTAACCTAATTTAAAATTTTAACTAATACATGAAAATTTTCAAGCTTCAGTTGCATTAAAATATCTAGTTAAATTCAACTATTCTTGTTCTTTTTCTTCACTTTTTACCATTTCTTCATAGTAAGCTGATACTTCTTCAAACTCCTTATCATCAGGAATTACAAGTTCTCCTTCTTCTCCTTCACCTACTACTTTAAATAAATATACTGCTCCATTATCTGGATGTTGTACTATAGCATATTCACTATTTTTATATTCAAATCCATCAACTACTTCACATGGAACTGTATTTCCGTTTTCATCTTCTAAATCAACTATTATACTTTCATGTTCTCCGCAGCCGCAGCCACAATCATGTTCATGTTCATGACTATGTTCTCCACATCCACAACTTTCATCGTTACAGCCACAACCGCAGTCATGTAAATTTTCTTTATCCATAAATAAAAATCCTCCTTAAATATGTTATGTTCTAATTGTACCCTTAATTACCGAATTTTAAAAGCACTTTTTTCATTTATTACACAAATATTTTTTCAGAGGACAGAGGACAATTGACAAAGGACAGTGTATAAAAAAAAGAAGTGCCTAAGCACTTCTTTTTTTTCAGGCTGTTGATAAACATATTTTGTCAGCAGTCTTTTAAATTTTTAGCCCGATAGGGCTTTTTTTAAATTCAAAAAGGATTTTAAGATTTTGTGTAGAATTAGTATAATATCAGATTTTTTAAGGAGTTAACTATTATGATTAAAGAAAATAATTCTGCACAGCAACAATTAGAGTTAGTATATATAGAAAATTTAGTTCCCAAAGATCATATCTTAAGGAAAATTGATAAATATATAGATTTTTCATTTATAAGAGATTTAACTAAGGACTTCTATTGTCCTGATAATGGACGACCAGCAATTCAGCCAGTAGTTTTATTCAAAATGTTATTTATAGGTTACTTATTTGCAATAAGATCAGAGCGACAGCTCGTGAAAGAAATTGAAGTAAATGTAGCTTATCGCTGGTTTTTAGGATTTTCATTAACAGATAAAATCCCAAGTCATTCTACTATAAGCCAAAATAGAATAACAAGATTTAAGGATACAAATATATACCAAGAAATCTTCGATAATATTGTATTTCAAGCAATAAATAAAAAATTGGTAGATGGTAAAATTCTATATACAGATTCTACACATTTGAAAGCTAACGCTAATAAAAACAAGTTTACAAAAGAACAAATTACACAATCAACCAAAGACTATTTTAATGAGTTAGAAGAAGACATTAATAAGGATAGAGTAGCTCATGGAAAACAACCTCTAAAAAAAAAGATAAAATAGAAAAAACTAAAGAAATTAAGACCAGTACTACAGACCCTGATAGTGGCTATATGCATAGGGATGGAAAACCAAAAGGATTTTTTTATTTAGATCATAGAACTGTAGATGGAAAGTATAACATAATAACAGATGTTTATGTAACGCCTGGTAACATAAATGATGTAGATCCTTATATAGAAAGACTAGATGTTCAAATTAAAAAGTTTAATTTGCAAACTAAATATGTTGGAGCCGATGCTGGTTATTCTACTAATAATATTTGTAAACAAATATTTGAACGAGAACTAAAAGCAGTTATGGGCTATAGACGTAGTCCTCATGTAAAAGGTAAATTTACTAAATTTAGATTCCAATATGTTAAAGAACAAGATGTATATTATTGTCCAGATTTAAGAGCATTAGAATATAGAACTACTAACCGTGATGGCTATAGAGAATATGCATGTAAAATCGAGTACTGCAGCCAATGCAATAAAAAAGAAAATTGCTTATCAGATAAAAGTAAAAGAAAAGTTGTTTATCGCCATGTATGGGAAGATTACAAGGATGAAGTAATCAAATTTACTAAGACTGATAAAGGAAACTGGCTATATAAAAGAAGAAAAGAAACTATCGAGCGTAGCTTTGCAGATTCAAAAAATCTCCATGGTCTGCGCTATTGTCGCATGCGTGGAATTAAAAAAGTTTCTGAACAATGTTTGTTAACAGCAGCAGTTCAGAATATGAAAAAGATAGCTAGGGTGCTATCGCACCTATTTTTGCAATTTTTAAAGAATGCACTAACCAATTTATGGATAACATTCTTTTTTTATATGCTACCGCATAAATATTTAAGACAAAATTAAACCCAGCACTTTAAAAAATGCTGGGTTTATGAACAATCTGAAAAAAAAGAAGTGCCTAAGCACTTCTTTTTTTTCTTATATTATTTTGCTGCAAGTTCTTTATATCCAGCAAGTCTTTCCTTAGCATCTCTTTCAGTTTTTTCAAATAATGCTTCTGCAGCTTCTGGGAATTGTTTAGAAAGTGAAGCATATCTTACTTCGCCCATTAAGAATTCTCTGAAGTCTCCAGTTGGTTCTTTTGAATCTAATACAAATGGATTCTTTCCTTCTTCTTTTAATGCTGGATTGTATCTGTATAATGCCCAATATCCACAATCAACAGCTTTCTTAGATTCTAATTGGCTCTTACCCATGCTAGCTTTTAAGCCATGGTTGATACATGGTGAGTAACCAATTACTAATGATGGTCCTGGATATGCTTCTGCTTCAGCTAAAGCTTTTACTAATTGGTTCTTATCAGCACCCATAGAAACTTGTGCTACATATACATAACCATAGCTCATAGCCATCATACCAAGATCTTTTTTCTTAGTCTTCTTACCACTAGCTGCAAATTTAGCTATAGCAGCTGTTGGAGTAGCTTTTGATGATTGTCCACCTGTATTTGAGTAAACTTCTGTATCAAATACAAATACATTTACATCTTCTCCTGATGCTAGAACGTGATCTAATCCGCCGTATCCGATATCATAAGACCATCCGTCTCCACCGAATATCCAATGTGATCTCTTAACTAAGAAATCTTTGTTGTCATATATTTCTTTTACTAAACCGCAGTCAGTCTTTTCAGCTTCGATTGCAGCTATTACTTTATCAGCTCTTTCTCTTGAACCTTCTCCAACATTCATGTTGTCTAACCAATCTTGAAGAGCTGCTTTTAAGTTTGCACTTGCATTTCCGCCTAGTACTTCTTTTACAGTCATAGCTAATTTATCTCTTAATTGTTCAACTCCAAGGAACATTCCAAGACCAAATTGAGCATTATCTTCAAATAATGAGTTAGCCCATGATGGACCATGTCCTCTATGGTTAGTAGTATATGGAGTTGCTGGTGCTGATGCTCCCCAGATTGATGAACATCCAGTAGCATTAGCTATCATCATTCTGTCACCAAATAATTGAGTTACAACTTTAGCGTATGAAGTTTCCATACAACCTGCACATGAACCTGAGAACTCAAGTAATGGTTTTTCAAATTGGCTTCCCTTTACAGAGAATTTCTTAGCTGGGTTTTCTTTATGTGATACTGTTAAAGCATAATCCCATGCAGCAGACTTCTCTAATTGAGTATCAAGAGGCTTCATAACAAGAGCTTTTTCCTTAGCTGGACAGATGTCAGCACAGTTTCCACAACCTAAACAATCAAGTGGTGATACTGCCATATGGAATTTAAGTCCTTTAGCTCCTGATGCATCTTTAGCTTCAAATCCTGCTGGTGCAGCAGCAACTTCTGCTTCATTAGCAAGAATTGGTCTTATTGCAGCATGTGGACATACAAATGCACATTGGTTACATTGTATACACTTGTCCATTTGCCATTCTGGAACATTTATAGCTACGCCTCTCTTTTCGTAAGCAGCAGTTCCTTGTGGGAATGTACCATCTTCCATTCCTACGAATGCACTTACAGGAAGTTTGTCTCCTTCTTGTCTGTTCATTGGATTAACGATTTTTTTGATGAATTCTGGAATTTCAGTAGTTGCAGCAGCTTCTTCTACGATACTAGCCCATGAAGCTGGAACTTCTATCTTAACTATTGATTCAACACCCTTATCGATAGCAGCATTGTTCATATCAACAACTTTTTGTCCCTTCTTACCATAAGAAGTTACAACTGCATCTTTTAAGTATTTAATAGCATCATCAACTGGAATAACGTTAGAAAGCTTAAAGAATGCTGATTGCATTATCATGTTGATTCTTCCGCCAAGACCAATTTCTTGAGCTATTTTAACAGCATTTAATGTATAGAATTCAATATTATTTTCAGCTATGAATTTCTTATATGAAGCTGGTAAATGTTCTTCTACTTCTTCTGGTGTCCAGATAGTATTTAATAAGAACTTACCGCCTTTTTTCAATCCTTCTAATACATTATATTTGTAAACATATGATTGATTATGACAAGCTACGAAATCAGCTTTATTTATTAAGTATGGTGACTTGATTGGAGTCTTACCAAATCTTAAGTGTGAAACTGTTATTCCACCTGATTTCTTTGAGTCATAGAAGAAATATCCTTGAGCATACATGTCTGTTTTGTCTCCGATAATCTTTATAGCACTCTTGTTTGCTCCAACAGTACCATCTGATCCAAGACCCCAGAACTTACAAGCTTTAGTTCATGCTGGTGTTGTATCTATATCTTCTCCAACTGGTAATGAAGTATTAGTTACATCATCAACTATACCAATTGTAAATCCATTCTTTGGATTTTCTAATTTTAAGTTTTCAAATATTGGAAGAATGTGAGCTGGTACAGGATCTTTTGAACCTAATCCATATCTTCCTCCAACTATTACTGGTTCTTCTTCTTTTCCGTAGAATGCATTCTTAACATCTAAGAATAAAGGTTCTCCTATTGAACCTGGTTCTTTAGTTCTATCAAGAACTGCTATTTTCTTTGCAGTCTTTGGTATATATTTAAAGAAGTGATCTAATGAGAATGGTCTATATAAATGAACTGTTAATAAACCAACTTTTTCTCCCTTAGCTGTTAAGTAATCTATTGTTTCTTCAATTGTATCACAGACTGAACCCATAGCTATTATTATTCTATCAGCATCTGGAGCTCCATAATAATTGAATAAGTGATATTCTCTTCCTGTTAATTTAGTCATTTCAGCCATGTAGCCTTCAACTATTTCAGGAATTGCTTCATAATATTTATTTGAAACTTCTCTTTCTTGGAAGTATATATCTGCATTTTGAGCAGTACCACGAGTTACTGGGTGATCTGGATTTAATGCTCTTCTTCTAAATGCATTTACAGCATCCATATCAACTAAATTTTTTAATTCATCATATTCTAAAACTTCAATTTTTTGTACTTCATGTGAAGTTCTAAATCCATCAAAGAAGTTTAAGAATGGAACTCTTCCTTTTATTGCTGCTAAGTGAGCAACAGCTGAAAGATCCATAACTTGTTGTACTGAACTTTCTGCAAGCATTGCAAAACCAGTTTGTCTACAAGCCATAACGTCTTGATGATCTCCAAATATGTTAAGTGAATTTGTAGCAAGTGCTCTTGCTGATACATGGAATACTCCTGGTAGAAGTTCTCCAGCTATTTTATACATATTAGGTATCATAAGTAAAAGACCTTGTGATGCAGTATATGTAGAAGTTAATGCACCTGCTTGTAAGGAACCGTGAACAGCACCTGCTGCGCCACCTTCTGATTCCATTTCCATAACCTTTACAGATTGTCCAAAAATATTTTTTCTTCCTTGTGCTACCCATTCATCAACATGTTCAGCCATTGGTGATGATGGTGTTATAGGGAATATTGCTGCTACATCAATAAATGCATATGAAATATGAGCTGCAGCTGTGTTTCCATCCATAGTCTTCATTTTTCTCATAAAAAATTTCCCTTCTTTCTCTTATATTAAAAATCTATAAAAATATTATGCAGATAATTTCTGCATATTAATTATAGCCATAATAAATGATATTATGTCATTTCTTCTAGTTTATATATGCCTAATAAGTTGTAAAAGTTACATTTATTGTTTTAATTGTATTTAAACTTTTTTATTAAGCCTACTTTTTTACTATACAACAAATTTATTTTGTTGTAAAACACCATTTAAACAACTTTTTAACACATTATCAATCTCTTATTTTATATTACTATATAAAGGTACTTTTATTCAAGTATTAATTAAAATTTTTTTTGCTGTTAAATACTTCTTATTTTACTGTACTAATTTCCCTATCATTTGAAACCATTGGCTTAACACAATTTTCGACAAACTGTTTTTTTGAATTTAAGTAACTGTTTAATATTTTTAAACATTTTCATTTTGTGTACTTTTTTATAGTATTTATTATAGCTTCAGTTCCATTTTTAACTGTGCTATTTTCCATATTATTTATATATTTATTTCTATTATTACATAATTCTCTTAAATTTTCCATCAAAACATTTTCATTCAATTCTTCTTCTTGTATTACAATACTATATCCACTCTTTTCAAAAGAAGCTGCATTTAAAATTTGATCTCCTCTGCTGGATTTCTTTGAAAGTGGAACTAGTATATTAGGTTTTTTTAAAGCTAGAAGTTCAAATATTACATTAGCACCTGCTCTTGATAAAACTATATCTGCTGCATTCATAACATGCGGAAGCTCTTCATTTATGTATTCAAATTGCTTATAACCTTTTTTCTCCACTAATCCTTTATCTAGGTTTCCTTTTCCGCATATATGAACAATATTATAGTCTTCTAAAAATTTGTCTATATTGTTTCTTATAATATCATTAATGAATTTAGATCCAAGACTTCCCCCTATTATTAAAAGCACAGGCTTTTCTTGCCCAAATTCACAAATTTTGCGTCCTAATATTCTACTTCCATTTAATAGTTCTTCCCTTATAGGTGTCCCTGTAAGTACCGCTTTGTTATCCTTTACCTTATTTACGGATTCAGGGAAAGTTACACATACTTTAGTACAATAAGGAGTTGAAAGTCTGTTTGCAAGTCCTGGAGTCATGTCAGACTCATGAGCAATAACTGGAATTTTATTTAGATGAGCCGCTATAACCACTGGTACAGCTACAAACCCACCCTTTGAAAACACTATATTAGGTTTTTCTTTTTTCATTATTACTACTGCTTGACATATTCCTTTTAGTACTTTAAAAGGATCTGTAAAATTTTTTATATCAAAATATCTTCTAAGTTTTCCGCTAGATATTGCATAATAATCAATCTTTTCTTGTTCAATTATTTTTCTTTCTATACCATCCTTAGTTCCTATATATTTTATTTCATATCCTAGTTCTTTTAGTTTCGGTACTAAAGCAAGGTTTGGTGTAACATGTCCCGCTGAACCTCCACCAGTCATTATTATTTTTTTCAACCTTTTTCCTCCCAACACTTATTTCAAATAATAAAATCCATATTTCCAATTTATATAATACTACTTTAGCATGGTTTAGTCCACAACCTTATAGCTTTTAGTTTATGTCTGAAAATTCCACATTTATTCTATCATTTATATTTTCAGTTAAAATAGCATAATTACCTATATGATTTTCTTTTTCACTAACCTTTTTTAATTTCACTATGAACTCAGTACCTTTGCCTACTTCACTTATGACTTCAATTTCTCCATCCATAAGTTCTATTATTTTTTTTACTAAAGCGAGTCCAATACCAGTTCCTTCAGCCCTCCTAGTCAATGAACTATTTAACTGTGAAAACCTATCAAATATAGAGTTTATTTTGTCACCAGGTATGCCTATACCAAAATCCTTTACACTCAAATAAAAATATTCTTCCTCACTTTTAAGCGTTACTATAATCTTTTTTCCTTCAGGCGTAAATTTTATGGCATTTGAAAGAAGATTCAATAAAATCTTTTCATATTTATCCTTATCAAGCCTTACATTAATTTCTTCTTGATTAGTATCAAAGATAAGTTCTATACCTTTACTTACAGCATAGGAATTGGAAGAGTTTATAATAACCTCACTTACATAGACTGCTTCAAAATTAGTATTATTTACACTTAGGAAACCTGCTTCTGCCTTTGATATATCTAATATGTTGTTAATAAGTTTTAACAATCTGCTGCAATTTTGATTAATTCTAGAAAGCGTTTTGTCCATATTGGGAGTTATTTCTTTATCATAAACATCATAAGCTAATTGTAATGATGAACAAATTATAGTTAACGGAGTTCTTAATTCATGGGAAATTATCGTAAAAAATTCATCCTTTAATTTTGTTATTTTCTCAAGCTCAATATTATGATTTACCTCTTCTGTAATATCAGATCCATAAATATGTATTCTAGTATTGCTATTTTTATTTTTGTAAGGGGTAAACTTTATCTTATAAAATCTTTCCTCACCTTTATCATCTTCTATTTTATAAGGATTAATAGCATATGGTTTGTTTTTTTCTCCTACACTATTTAATATTTTATATAAATTTCCCTTAACATATTTGTAACTTCCTTTTTCACAATCTAAAGCCTTTTCATCAAACATAATATAGTTATTATACCCAAGTATTTGTTCATACTTTTTGTTCATAAGCCTATAGCTTATACCTGGATAATCTACTACAGCTATAGGAACATCTACAGTATTTACTACATCTTTTATAAAAGCAGCTTGCTCTTCTGCATTTATTTGATGAAGTCTTGATTCTGTAACATCTTTTATTGTCATTATAGTATAGATTATTTCATCCTTTTTATTTAATATAGGTGATATATTTAATTCTAGATATTTAATTTCAAAAGTAACTCTATCCTCAATTTTAAATATCATATTTCTCATGGTCTTTTTTACTTTAATATAATCATAAATGGTTTTTTCAGTAGTTTGACCTTCATCATTAATGTAAATTGCTTTATACTTTTCTGAAAATGCACTTTCATCTACTAATTGTATAACTTTTAAATTTAGTATTTTAAAAACTGCCTTATTACACAAGCTTAACTTTTCATTGGTATCAAAAACCATTATTCCTTCTGAAATATTGTTTATAACATCCTTTAAATGCATAAGATGCTGCTTTTCTCTATTTCTTAATATTTCTATAATGTCGCACTTAGTCTTTAATTCTGTTGACAATTCCAAAAACTTTTTTCTCTCATCTTTAATTTTTGCATTATACAAATAATCATCTAATGTACTTGCAAATATTAAAACTGCTCCTTCAACTTTACTTTTTTTTATTAAAGGAAAACATGTTAATGAAACATATTTAATTTCAGAATTGCATTTAAACTTTAAAACTTTATTTTTTGTATCTTCTTGATTATTTATAGCTCTATATAATGGATTATCTTTTTTTTCAACTTCTTTATTAGTTTCCGTAGAAAGTTCATATTTACATGAAGCATCAAAAAAGTTTTTAAAATCATTTATTTGATATTTAAGCAAGATACTTTTTGCCTTATCATTAATATAAATTATATCCCCATCTTTATTCGCTGCACATAAAAAATTCGGAAATGTTTCTACTAATTTTTCCGCTAAATTGCTGCCACTGAATATATCACTCATAGAGTTATTCATTAATAAACTTCCCCCAATTCACAATTATGATAAATTAGATTATACATTTAACATAATTAATTTCTTTATCTACCACAAAGTTCCCCTTATTGTATTTATAGCAGTACATTTTTACATGGATAACCTAAAATCCTTTACCACTAATTGCAATGACCTATTCCCATTAAATTCATTTATTTCTGGCGAAAATATAAAGTCCAATTTCAAATTGGCTATATTACTTTGCAAAATTTCTTTAAGTCTTTTCTCACCATAACTTTCTTCTATAATTTGTTTAAATTTATCTCCACCATCAAAACAAATAGCATCTAATTTTTCAAAGTTATTTGTATTTCTGCAGAAAAATTTCACTACATTTTTTTCCTTGCCAATAAAATATACTCTAAATACATTTATATTTTTTTCTGCAAAATAAGGATGAGAATTGCTCTTTCCAAATGGTTCTAATTTTTGAATTTCATTTATTAAATCAAAGTTAACTTGATTTAGACTTAATTGTTTATCTATCCTTATTTTAGGTGTTATATCATCTTTTGTGAGACAACAGTTATCATTTAAAACTTTCCTAAATTTATCTATATTTTCTTCTTCTATAGACAATCCTGCTGCTAAAGGATGACCTCCAAACTTTTTTAACATATCTTTGCATCTTGTAAGCTCATGAAACATATTGTATTCTTCAATAGATCTCCCTGAACCTTTAGGCGTTTTTTCTCCTTTTGTAATTACAATAGAGGGTACATTATATTTTTCTTTCAATCTTCCTGCAACAATGCCAGCTATGCTTTCATGAACATCTTTTTTATAAATGACTAAAACTTTATCATTTTTCATATTTGAATTTTCTATAGTCTCTATAATTTGATTTACGCTATCCATAGTCATGTTTTGTCTCTGTACGTTTAATTCATGAAGTTTTTTTGCAAAACATTTAGCTTCTTCATCATCATTACATAAAAGAAGTTTCAAAGCCAACGTAGCACTATCCAGTCTTCCTGTAGCATTTATGCATGGTCCTATGACAAAACCTATATGATATGAATTTATTTTCTTTTCATCCAAAGCCGTTTCCTTTATAAGTGCTTTCAATCCAATATTCTCAGTTTTGTTTAACATGTCCAAACCATTTTTAGCAATAATTCTGTTTTCATCTAATAAATCTACTACATCACATATAGTTCCAATGGCTGCATATTCTATGAATTTATATGATTTTTTTTCGTCTATTTCCATTTTGCTATAAAGTACTTGTACAAATTTAAATGCTACCCCTGCACCACACAATGATTTGAAAGGATAATTACAGTCTTCTTGTTTTGGATTTATTATGGCATCTGCTTCAGGTATAGCAAAATTTTTCTCTCCATCAGCTGCTTCTGTAAATGGTATATCATGGTGATCTGTTATTACCACTGTCATATCAAGTTCTTTAGCAATTTTTATTTGTTCCAAGGCTGATATACCATTGTCACAGGTTATTATAGTATCATATCCTTCTTCTTTAAGAACTTTTATACTTTCACTATTTATACCATAACCTTCTGTAATCCTATCTGGTATGTGATATTTTACTTCAGCTCCACATTCTACAAGAGCAGAATATAAAATGTATGTACTTATAATTCCATCTGCATCATAATCACCATATACTACTATTTTATTTTTTTTCACTATAGCATTCTTTATAATGCTTGTTCCCTTATCCATATCCTTCATAAGTAGAGGATCATATAAATACTCCAATGAAGGATTCATAAACTTCCTTATTTTATCCTCCGTTTTTACTCCTCTATTTATTAAAATGCATGCTAAAATTTCACTTATCCCTAAATTTTTAGCTATATTTCTTGCATCTCCATTGCATCTTTTTAACATCCATTTCTTTTTCAAACGTTCCACCTCTTTCTTTACTATATTATTATATATTCTAAAACAGAAAGTTAAAAGCATATGTAACTGTTATATTATGCCTTTAGATTTAATTGCACACAATATTTTAAGTTAAACATTAATTTTGTTATAAAATTCATTAAAATGTACAAAATGTATATTGTGATAAAAATTGAAAGAGAGGACTTAAGATGAAAAAAAAATTAACAATTGATGGAATGAGTTGTATGCACTGCGTAAATCGTGTTTACCATGCTCTAATGAATATTTCAGAAGTAACTTCTGTAGATATAGATTTAAAAACTCAAATTGCATTTTTAGAAAGCAATAAAACTATTGATGATGATATAATTAAATCTGCTATATCAAATGTTGGATATAAAGTTACTGAAATAGAAAAAATTTATGTTTAAGGCATCTGAAAGAAAATAATAAGTCCAGATGCGGCGAATATTTTGTGTAAGGCAAGGAGGCAGGTTCCACAGATAGTCAACCTATCTAAGGGTTCTGCCAACGCTGTATGACACAAAATAGACTAGCAGTTGGACTTATTATTTTTTTGAAGATACCTTAAGCATACTGTATAGCAATATGCTTAAGATAAAATGTGAAATTTTTATTCTGCCTTACCAACAGCAGCTAAATAAATTGTAAATTCTTCATTACCATCTACATTTATAAGCTCATCAATCTTCTCCTGATCATAAGCTGCTACAGCACATACTCCTGAATTTATGCATTCTGCTGATAAATATAAGTTTTCACAAACATGACCTGCATCTAAGGCTATTAGTTTAGGAGAAGCTATATCATATCTCCATTCCATTCTATATGGAATAGTAGTCCAAATAAAAGTTACTGCACTTTTTCCTACAAATCTTTGATTAAATACAGCTTCATCTAATTTTCCTTGCAAATCTTCAACAGAAAACAAAAAGGATAATTTATGTTCAAGAGGTAAATATCTATAAATTCCTTTTTCTAAACCTTCAACTTTTGAAACCGCTATGTAAGTTTCAAATGAATGTCTAGCTCCAGCTGAAGGCACAGTTCTTAATGTAGCATATCCTTTATTAACTATTTTTTTAACTCCTTGTACGCTCCAAAGCAAAAATGATAATTCTTCTAAAGATAGAGGCTGATTTGAAAAAACTCTCCTTGTTTTTCTATGTTTCAATGCTTCGAAAACACTGGTTTCCCCTAAATTTATATCTTGAATAGATACCAAATCAATTAAAGGAATTGAAGATGAAGAACTTTTTTGAACTGCTGGTTGAGCCAATTCCTTTTCCTGATCTGTTTTAATATTATCTAATTCTTTAAACACATTAGCTTTTAAAAAATCTTTTAATACTTCTTTATTCATAGTAAACCATCTGCCTTTCCGAAAATTTTCTTAAAATTCAAATATATTTACAATTATTATAACATAAAACTCATATGTTGTTAAAAAATTACTTTATAAACATCTCTCATTTACTAGTTATCACTTGAATACTAGGGTTATTTAGAACTTTATTTATAACTTCAATTATTTTTTCTTCATTAATATTCTCTAATCCTTCAACTTCCTTATAAAGTTTTTCTGCATCATCATACATTATTTCATATGTACTTAATTCTTTACATAATTGAATAGCTCTTTCTAGTTTTAACTGTCTTTTTAATTTTATGTTTTTACTTAAAGCTTTTATTTTCTCTGTATTAAAGTAACCTCTTTTATTTTTTATTTCTCTAATCTTTTCATTAATTAAATTTATAGCCTTATCCACATTTTCTGCAGAAGTTCCCATGCTTATAATAAAGTTTTTTACTCCTCTTTCATTTTTTATATAACTCTTAACATCATATGCCAATCCATTTTTAGTTCTTATTTCATCAAATATTATACTGTTAGTACCTTCTCCAAAGGCTGAATTAAACAAATTTAAAACTCTGCATTCTTCTTCATTTAATTCATCTATAGAAAAAAGATACTGTATCTTAGCTCCTTCTATATCTGTAAGTTTTTCTACAAATAACCCTTCCTTATTTTTTTCCTTACCTGCATCTATAATTTTATGAAAGCTTCTACCCCAATTTCCAAAAAAATTATTTACTATATTAATTACATATTCAAAATCAAGAGAAGAACAAACAGCCACAGCACAATTTTTCGGATTATAATAAGTATTATAAAATTTTTTTATTTCATCCAATGTAATATCCTTTATATCTTCTTCCGTTCCTATTATTCTATTCCTTATTCTTTTACTTGAAAAAGAATTATAAAGCAATGTATCTTCGCAATACTGGTACATATCATCTTTCCATTCTTTAAGTTCTTCTAAAATAATATTCATTTCCTCTTTAAACCCTTTTTCAGGAAATGTAGGGTTTAAAATTATATCAGAATAAACCTCTAAACCTTTTTCAAAATCCTCAGAAAGACAAGTTCCATAATAAATTACATATGAAAAATTAGTCATAGCATTTTCAAATCCAAATATTTCACTACATATTTTATTTATTTCTTCTTCATTCCTAGATTTAGTCCCCTTTGATATCATATGTTCCACTGCATGAGCTGTACCTAATTTAAATCTTCCTGTTTCTTCTAAAGCTCCCCCATTAAACGCAATGCAGAAAGATGATAAATCACCTTCTCTATGTTCATATATTAATTTCATTCCATTTTCTAATGTCATTTTCTTCATAATATAAATCACCCTTCTTAAGTATTTTTCAAATTAAACTCATTATTTATTCTAATTTCATAATCTAAGCACATTGGGACACAACTTTTTAGGTGGAGTCCGCATTGAATATATGGTGTATAAAAGCCAACCGTTTATTAAGGAACTCTAATGTCTAAAATTTAAAAAGTTGTGTAGTAACTATTGTAATTTTAATATGAAAAATTCCTTATAACAATATAATTAGATGCGTACACTTGAACTTACTAGTTTGGATTTTAACTTTTATGCAGTGATATATGATAAGTGTGTCATCACATTAGCTAAATTGTTTTAGTATTATTCCTAGTTCTAAGTTTTGGAAAGCCTTAGAACTTTAGAATAATTAAAACATTTAGCCGTGATGACACACTTATCATATATCACGGAGTAAAAGTTAAAATCCAAACTTCAACTGCACCCTTGTGTCGCATAATTTTATTTTCTTTGCAAAAATAAAAAGAGAGATATCCTCTCTCTTTATTTTACTATTCTTGAATTATATATGGTACCGTAATCATTGCTATATTTCTTCTTTTTAAAAGCATAGTTTTTATAAATAATGCTGTTTGATTGTGAAGTATATTCCCCCACCACTTTCCAACTACAAACTGAGGCATTATTACAGTTACAGTATCCCTAGGCCCTGCTGCATATTCTTCTGATTCTATAAATTTAACTAGCGGCGTTACTATATTTCTATAAGGTGATTTCTTTATAATTATAGGAATACCTACATTATATTCTTCCCATCTTTTAAGAAGTTTTGCCGTTGCAGCATCATCTACTGAAACGTGAAAAACTATTATTTCATCTGATATAGTTCTTGCATAATTTAATGCCTTTAAAAAAGCTTTATTTAATGTATCAATTGGTAGTATCACATATCTTTTTTGTTCTTCAAAATTTATTTCCTTTGGTCTTTGATCTACATTCAATTTTAGCTGCTCAGCAACTACTGTATAATGATGTTTTATTTTTATCATTAAAAGCACAAGAGCTGGCACTACAATACATACTATCCAAGCACCATGTCTAAATCTGGTTACTCCAATTATTAATGCTGTACCAAAAGAAACTATAACTCCTAATCCATTTATAAAAGCTTTATGTCTCCATGCACCCTCTTTACTTCTTACCCATTTAAGAAACATTCCTGATTGAGACAAAGTAAAAGATATAAATACTCCTACTGCATATAAAGGTAATAACAAGTTAGTATCTCCTTTAAATGCTATAACAAGAATACATGAAAATACAGATATTAATATTATACCATTGGAAAATCCTAATCTTTTTCCTCGTTTTGCAAATTGTCTTGGCACAAATCCGTCCTTTGCCATAAGAGCTAATAATAATGGCAATCCGCTATAAGCAGTATTAGCAGCCATAATAAGTATGATTGCTGTTGTTATTTGAATTAAATAGAAGAAAAAGTTTTTTCCAAAAACTTGAGCAGATATTTGTGCTACCACTGTAACATCAGCTCTAGGTACTGCATGATACAATGTTGCTAAATAAGATAAACCTCCAAATACGAAAAAGATAGTTAATGCCAATAATTCAAGTACTACTTTTGCATTTTTTTGTGAAGGCTCCTTAAAATTAGGAATACCATTACTAACTGCTTCTATACCTGTTAAAGCTGTACATCCAGAAGCAAAGGCAGTTAAAAACAATCCTATACTCATATGGCCTGTCCCTTGTGGAATCGCGTATTGAGCAACTGGAGTGTATCCAAACACGTGAACTTTGATTATTCCATATAATATCATTCCAATAACTGCAAATATAAATATATACGTAGGCACTCCAAAAATTCTGGAAGATTCTCTTATTCCTCTAAGGTTTCCTATTGTCATAATTATTATAAGAAATATTGTTATTGGAACCTTATGTTGAATTAGTGAAGGTACTGCGGAAGTTATTGCTGCAGTTCCTGCACAGGTACTAACTGCAACAGTAAGAACATAATCAATAGACAATGCTGCTCCTGCCACAAGACCTGGTACAGTTCCAAGATTATCTTTAGCTACTATATATGACCCACCACCATCTGGATAACTATCTATAGTTTGTCTATAAGAAAATACAAGTATAAACATTAAAGTTACTATGCACAAAGTTGCATAAAACATATACTTATATGACGCAGCTCCCATAGTAGATATTAAAATGAGCAAAATTGCCTCTCCAGCATATGCCACAGATGATATAGCATCACTAGACAAGATAGGCAGTCCCCAAAATACATTAAACTTTTCATTTTTCAATTCATCTGTTTTTAAAGTTTTTCCTATAAGGAATTTACCTAACTTTAACTCCATTTCTACACCTCTACAAAGTTATATTTTAATCTTTTTTAAATTATGGAATGATTATATATCATTCTATCTTTTTGTCATAGCTCTTATTCTTGCATTTTTGGTTTATTTTATTTTAAATTTGGTAGTTTTATTCACATAAAATTTCTATTGCGTTTGTTTTTTAATTAATGCTAGTCCTAGAATGAATATTAGTATATTGAAAATTATTTTAATATTCGTAATTATAAGTCCATTGAATATTTATTTTTCATTTAATCATTATTTATTTGTTATAAATCATAAATATCATATATCTACTAAAATTATAAAATAAAGATCAAGCAGACTACTTCCAACGTTAAAATACTTTTTATAAAAAAAATGAAACTAAATTTATATGAATTTTAATATAAATTTAGTTTCATTTTTTAAAATTATTATATTTTCTTTTTTATCATTTCAACACTTAAATTTGTTAACTTTTTTTAAATTTAATAAATTACATTTTATACATAATTTTCTTTCAGGTACCTTATCACATAAGATAAATTTTATTACCTATTTTCTACTAAATTTAAAAGCATAGCTTCCTTTAAGTTTTCCACAACTTTCACATCTTCCAAATTTTCAAGTATCTTAAATGCAAAATGTATAGCTGTAGCTGGTCCCCTGCTGGTTATAACATTACCATCCTGCACAACTATATCTTCACTATAAACAACTTCTCCCAATTGTTCTTCAAAGCCTGGATAAGATGTACCTTTTTTACCATCAAGTACTCCTGCTCTTCCAAGAACTATAGGTCCTGCACATATAGCTGCTACAATTTTGTTTTCTTTATTGAATTTTTTTACAAGTTCTATTACCTTTTCATCATCTCTTAAATTAGAAGCTCCAGGCATTCCTCCTGGAATAACCACTGCATCATATTTATCCACATCTACCTTTTCTAGGAGGTTATTAGCTTTTACATGTATGCTGTGTGATCCAAGAACTTCCTCTTCACCATCTATAGAACATGTTATACAGTGTACACCACCCCTTCTTAGTACATCCACTACTGTTAACGCCTCTACTTCCTCAAATCCTTTTGCTAATAAAACTATTGCTTTTTTCATAAATCTATCAATCCCTTCTAACCTTTCACTACTTCCCTGATAACATTATAATTGTTATCACTACTACTTACAAATCCATCTACATTAGAATTAATTCCATCAAATTCCTTGAATTCTATAAATGCATTTTTTAATCTTTCTACAATTTCTTTATTTAATCTAGGATTTACAGCTATAGCGTCCTTTGGAATATCATCTGTTTTACTAATTATATTAATCTTACTTATATCAACTCCACTATTTTTTGCATTTTCCAGAGCTTCACTGTATGTTGCACCAGCATCTATTTCTCCTGCTAAAACTCCTTTTATAACATTATCATGACTGCCCATAAAATTGACCTTTTTAAATAACTGTTTTGGGTTTAATCCATTAGTTTTTAATATATGTTTAGCATATAAATATCCTGATGCACTTTCTTTATCTACATAACCAAACTTTTTATCTTGTAAATCTTTAATAGTTTTTATACCACTATCTTTTCTTGTTATTATATATCCATTATAAGAAGTTTTTCCATTAATCTTAGGTGTAACCATAGGAATTACATTATTTTTCTTATGAGCGCTTACATAAGCAAAAGGCGAAAACCATCCAACATCTATAGTATTATTCTCTATACCAGTTCCAAGCGCATCATAATCTTTTACAATAATAGCCTTAGCTTTTAATCCTACATTTTTACATACCCTTTCTAATATAGGAATATACATAGTTTTTATATTTTTAGGCGACGTGAAGGGATTTATTCCAAAAATTATTTCATTATCTTTTTTCATCTTAACAACTAAATTTTGAATGTAGTCTGACGTATTACTTAACTCATTACAATAATTTAGTAACTCTCTACTCTTACCTTCCTGTGCATCTATCATTTCTATAGAACCACAGGTTGAAGAATAGGTTTTTTCTATAGCAGTAGCTACCATATCAACTGCTGTTTGTATATTATTTGAGGTATTCATTTGTTCTGTAGACATATCCTTGAGATTTTTTACAGATTGTACATTATACTTCACTGTATCTTGTACCTTAGATAGTAATTGAAATGAATTCATAACAACATCTTGAAGACCATCTATTTCACCTTTAAATTTATTCATAGACGTATCCGATTGATTAATATCTTCAACTATTTCTTTAACAATTTCATCTATACTTACAACTGCTTTTTCTGTTTCATCAGATAATTTTCTTATTTCTTCAGCTACTACTGCAAATCCTTTTCCAGCTTCTCCTGCCCTAGCTGCTTCAATTGAAGCATTCAATGCTAATAAGTTTGTCTGATCAGATATTTCTTTTATATAACTTATAAAGTTATTTATCTTTTTAGAAGAATCTTGAAATTTTAAATTGTTCTTTGATAAATTTTCTATACCTTCAACTAACTTTGTTAAATAATCACCTATATTTTTAACATTTCCTTTGTTATTTTCTAATACATTAAAAGATTTTTTTGAGTTCTCTTCTATTGCTATAACATCATTATTAAGTTTTTGTGATATTTCTACAAATTCATTAATTCCAGCATTTATTTCTTGTGTGCTAGCGCTATTTTGTTCACTATATTTTTGAATTTCGTGAGAAACATTAACTACTTTTAATAGAGTATCTACACTATCTTTACAAAGCCACAATAATTGATGAATATCAAACCCTAAAGTTTGCCAACAAGAAAATAATTTCTCTAAATTTTTATCTTCATCATGTACATTATCTTCTTTTAATGATGTTTTTGTTGTTTTTTTACTGGTATCTAATATATTAAGCATTAATATTACAATTATAATGTCAACTAATGTTACTATCATAATATATTTAAATCCTGGATTTAGTAAAAAACATATAATTAAGTTAAAGAAAGCAATAGTTATTGCAATAAAAATACTGCTTGTCCACGTACTTTTCAAAACCATCACCCCTATTTTCAATATTAATAAAGACCTGCTAAGGCTTCCTAAAGGAACCCTTAGCAGGTCTTTGCTTCAAAGGCTGTTATTTAGCCCATCCCATAGATCTCTTTACAGCTTCATGCCATCCTTCTAATAATTTTCCTTTTTTGTCTTCTTCCATATTAGGTTCAAAACTTCTTGATAAAGCCCAGTTTTGAACTACATCATCTCTATTTTTCCAATATCCTACAGCAATACCAGCAAGGTAAGCTGCTCCAAGTGCTGTAGTTTCAATTACTTCAGGTCTATCAACCTGTACACCTAATATATCTGACTGGAATTGCATTAAGAAATTATTAGCACATGCTCCTCCATCTACTTTTAAAGCTTTAAGTTCTATACCTGAATCTTCTTGCATAGCTTTAAGTACATCATAAGTTTGATATGCAAGAGACTCTACTGTAGCTCTTATAAAATGCTCTTTTTTAGCACCTCTAGTTAATCCAACCATTGTACCTCTAGCATATTGATCCCAATATGGTGCACCTATTCCTACAAAAGCAGGAACTAAGTATACTCCATTAGTATCTTCTACTGCTGTACAATATTTTTCTGATTCTGGAGCAGATTTAATCATTCTAAGCTCATCTCTAAGCCATTGTATAGCAGCTCCTCCTATAAATATGCTTCCTTCTAAAGCATATTCAACTTTTCCATCTATACCAACTGCTATAGTTGTTAATAATCCATTTTTAGACTCAACAGCTTTTTCTCCTGTATTCATAAGTAAGAAACATCCTGTACCATAAGTATTTTTAGCTGTTCCTGGTTTAAAGCATGTTTGTCCAAATAATGCAGCTTGCTGATCTCCTGCATCACCTGCTATCTTAATTGGTGCTCCAAATAATTTTTCATCAGTTTCACCATATACACAGCTAGATGGTTTTACTTCTGGAAGCATGGATTCTGGTATGTCTAAAATTTCTAATAATTCTTTATCCCATTTTAATTCATGTATGTTAAATAGCATAGTTCTAGATGCATTTGTATAATCGGTTACATGAATTTTACCTTTTGTTAAATTCCACATAAGCCAAGTATCTATATTACCAAAAGCTAAATTTCCTGCTTCTGCTTCTTTTCTAGCGCCTGGTACATTATCAAGTATCCATTTTACTTTTGTTCCTGAAAAATATGCATCTAAAATAAGACCAGTTTTTTCCTTTATAATTTTATCTAAACCTTTAGCTTTTAATTCATCACAATATGAGGAAGTTCTTCTGCACTGCCAAACTATTGCATTATATATAGGCAATCCAGTTCTCTTATCCCATACTACTGTAGTTTCTCTTTGATTTGTAATACCTATAGCAGCTACATCCTCTGCACTTATATTAGCCTTTAGTAAAGCTTCTGAAGCTACACTAAATTGAGTAGCCCATATTTCCATTGGATCATGCTCAACCCAACCTGCTTCTGGATATATTTGTTTAAATTCTTTTTGAGACACGCTTACAATTAAGCCTTTTTCATTAAATAATATACACCTTGAACTTGTAGTTCCTTGATCCAATGCCATTACATACTTTGCCATAATCCATTCCTCCTCAAATTTATATAAAATACTACGGTTTTTTATAAATTTTTTTATTTTAATATGAAATTTAAAATTTTAAAAGCATCATAAATTCCATAACTGGGATGCAGTAGTCGATATAGCTACTGCACCTGCAGATAATGATTCTATAACATCTTTTTTAGTTTTTATAAGTCCGCCTGCTATTATACAACTATTAGTTTCTTGTTGTATAACACTTATTATTTTACTTGCAACCCCAGGCATAACCTCTACTGCATTTGGTTTATTCTCATGAATATTTTTTATTCCTGTTTTTATGGAAAGTGAATCCATTATAAACACTCTCAGTATTGTATATAGTCCTAGTTGGTTGCCATATTTTATATTTGATGTTTTTGTACTTATAATACCTTGAGGATGCACATTTTCCTTTATATATCTTATACCAGCAGAATCTCCTCTAAGCCCTTCAATTAAATCTACATGTACAAAAACCATTTTATTTTTTTCTTTTAATCTAGAGCATATATTAGATATAGTTAAAATATCTCCATATAATACGAATACAATTGAAGCCTTGCTTAATAAAGCCTTATCTAAATCATGATCATTTCTTATTGCTACTATTATCGGGTTTGCTATTAATGTTTCTCTTAATTTCATATTACCTTAAGACTCCTTTGTTAACTTTCTATTTTTTCCATATTTTAATTTTATCACTTTTCAATTTTCTTGCAAGTTATAAAACCAAAAGAGTCCAAAGTTTTCAAAATTTAAAATACAGCGACGAATAATAAAGCTCCTGCAATTGCTCCTACTATAGGTCCAAAAACTGGCACCCAAGCGTAAGACCAATCTGAATCACCTTTTCCTGCTATAGGAAGTACAGCGTGTGCTATTCTTGGTGATAAATCTCTGGCTGGGTTCATAGCATATCCTGTAGGTCCACCTAAAGATGCACCTAAAACAAAGATTAATAATGCTACAAAAAGAGTTCCAAATCCATCAGCAGCTTTTGTAGCGCCTATACCAAGAATACCAAATACTAATGTAGCTGTAGCTAAAAACTCAGTTAAAAAGTTTGCCTTCAAATTTCTTATAGCTGGAGCTGTACAGAATATTCCAAGCTTATCAGCTTGACCTTCTGTTTCCTTCCAATGTGGCAAGAAAGTTAACCATACTAAAACAGCTCCTACAAATCCACCTAACATTTGAGCAATCACATATCCTGGTACTTCTGCTGCTGGGAATTTACCTACAACAGCTAGTCCTATAGTAAGTGCTGGATTTAAGTGAGCTCCACTTATTCCCCCAAATATATATGCAGGAAGTCCAACTGCTATAGCCCATGCTGCTGTTATAACTATCCATCCTCCACCTTGAGCTTTACTTTTAGCTAATGTACAGTTAGCACAAACTCCATCTCCTAAGTAAACTAAAATCATTGTTCCTAGAAATTCGGCCATCATCTTTGACATAACATCCTACCCCCTAATTAAATTTTTTTGTTCTTGTTGTAACCGGTTACAAATTAGTTTGAATAAATCCTCCATTTTATAAAATAAATGTCAAAATGCATGAAAATAAAAAGAGCCGACTTTAAGACAAGTCTCACATAGACTTCTCAAAAAGCGGCTCTCTAAATCTCTGCCACAATCATTATTTTATAAAATAGCTTGTATTAATGATATCACATATATATAAATATATCAATATTTTTTAAAAGTTCAAATTAGATAAATTTATCTGCATATTGATAATTTTTTCACTATTTCTACATATGTTATGTTTCTTTTCTTGCATTATTTTTCTATAATAAAACTTAAAATAAGTTTTATTGAGTTTTAACTTCTTTTATGTAATCTTCCATTTCCAGTATTGTTATGCACTTTCCTCTTCCCGCTCTATTTTGGATTTTAATATCATCAATAGCTACATCAATTGCAATACTTTGTGAAGATTTTAATACAAATTTATTATTTAAACATTTTTTGCAGCTTAAAATTTCTGAATAAATAACTTCATCATCTTCTTTTAAACTTATACCAGTAACACCAGAAGCCACTTTTCCCATTGGGTTTATAGTATCACTCTGGAATCTTATGCACATAGCCCTTTTTGTTACCATAATTATCTCTTCTTCAGTATTCTTTGATAACTGAACATTTATTAAAATATCTTTATCACTTTTAAATTTATAAGCTATAGTAGAAAAATAATCTCCTTCAAATTCCTTCAAAGATGTCTTCTTAACCATACCCTTCTTTGTAAAAAAGTATATATTGCCATCATCAAAATCTTTCACAGATATAATGTTAACAATATTATCTTTATCTATGTCATCCCATATATCCTTTATGCTTATTCCCTGTTCTCCAACATTCTGTAACATGAAGGCTGGTGTAGAAAATACATTTCCATCCTTTGAAAAAATCAAAATTTTACTTTTTGAATCTGTACTTACACTTAAAGGCTTACTACTCATTCTATTTCTATCACTGGTCTTAATTATTCCAAATCTATTTATACTTAAAGTAAATGTTTTAAATACAAATTCCGCAGTAAAATCTATACTTATTATCCTATCTTTAGGACTCAAATTTACTAATTGCAGCCCCATTATATTTCTATCTGATTCTTCTATTTTAGGTTCTTCAACTACAAATTTAAGTCCTTTTTCTGTTTCAATGTTTATAAAGGTCTCTTTCCTATCCTTTGGTGCAATAATAACTTTTATAACTCTTTCCTCATTTTTTAACTTTAACGCCATAATTTTAGTGTAATTAGTATTAAATTTATCTATACCTGTCTTTTTTACAATTCCCCTGTCGGTAAAGAAAATTAAATTCTGAGACTCCATAAAATCATTTGCAGAATAAACTGCCACAATACTTTCTTGACTTACATCTAGCGTTTTTATTATACTTTCTATTCTTTCTCCTTTATCCTTCCACTTAAACTCTGGAATATTTATACCTTTACTTTGATACATATTTCCTTTATCAGTAAAAAACATTAAAGTACTTTTAGTATTTGAGTTAATTAGGAATTTATTAAAATCTCCTTCTCTATACTCTATATCTCCTACTTCAGCATTTATTCTGTTGTAAGTTTTTAATGGTATTCTTTTAATAAATCCTTCGTTAGACATAGTTATAACTATGTCTTCTTCTACTATAAGTTCTTCTAAATTTATTTTTGCTTCATCATCATTTTCAACTATTGTAGTTTTTCTATTATCCCCGTATTTTTCTCTTATTTCTGTAAGCTCTTTTTTTATTATCTTCAAAAGCTCCTTTTCGCTGGAAAGTATTTTATTTAATCTTTTTATTTCTTTTTCAAGTTCTTTATGTTCTTTTTCAAAGGCTACAATTTCAAGTCCTGTAAGTCTATAAAGCATAAGCTCTAATATAGCTTCAGACTGAACTTCTGTAAACCCAAAACCTTCTATTAAGTTTTTTCCTGCATCCTTTTTTGATTTAGAACTTCTTATAACTTTAATAATCTCATCCATTATTCCTATAGCTTTTATAAAACCTTCAACTATATGAAATCTTTTAGATGCTATTTCCATTTCTCTTTCAGTTCTTCTTCTTACTACATCTTTTTGATGTTCTATGTAGTGATAAAGTATAGTTTTTAACCCCATAGTTTGAGGTTTTCCCTTTGCTAAAGCTACCATATTAAAGGAAATATTACACTGCATATCTGTTCTCTTGAAAAGATATTTCAATACTTTATCTACCGTTTCTTCATCAGAAGACTTTTTAAATTCTATTACAGCTCTAACTCCTGTTCTATCTGACTCATCTCTTATATCAGAAATAGACTCTAAGGCTTTTGCATGCTTTTTATCTGCTGTCATTTCAGATATAGTTTGAAGCAATTTTGCTTTACTTCTTCTATAAGGAAATTCTGTTATAACAATACCTAGCCTTCCACTTTCTAACCTTTCTATAGAAGTTTTAGCTCTTAATGTAACTCTACCTTCTCCTGTTTCATAAGCAGATAAAAGAGATTTCTTTCCTATTATGATTCCACCTGTAGGCAAATCAGGTCCTTTTATGTATTCCATAAGTTCTTTTGTATCTATATCTGATTTATCAATGTATGCAATAGTTGCATCTATTACTTCTTTTAAATTATGTGGTGGTATATTTGTAGCAAGTCCTACAGCTATACCAAAGGCTCCATTTACCAAAAGATTTGGATATTTAGCTGGAAGTACTTCTGGTTCTTTTTCAGAAGCAGAATAGTTATCCACCATATCCACTACACCCTTATCTATATCCCTTATTAGCTCCATAGCAATTGGAGTAAGTCTTGCCTCAGTATAACGCATAGCAGCAGCATTATCTCCATCCTGGCTTCCCCAATTACCATGCCCATCTATAAGTGGTTTTCTGGTAGTAAAATTTTGAGCCAGTATTACCATAGCATCATACACGGAGGTATCACCATGAGGATGATATTTACCAAGTATGTCTCCTACTATTCTAGCTGATTTATAATAAGGCTTATCTGGAAAAGCCTTAAGCATATATGAACCATATAGTATTCTTCTATGTACAGGTTTAAGTCCATCACGTACATCAGGAAGAGCCCTATCCTTAGCTACTTCTACAGCATAGGGCAGATAGTTCTCTGGCATAGCTTCTTCTATAGAAACTTTTATTATATTATTATCTACTGGAATTGTTGTTTTCTTCGACATCAATTACCTCCTAATGTGAGTTTTTAGTATAGTTTAATCGTTAAATACAGCATACTTGTACATATAATTTTTTCTAGGAGCAACCACATCCCCCATAAGCAGTGATACCATTTTTTCTGCTTTTGCAGCATCTTCTATGGTAATCTGCTGAAGAGTTCTAGTTTCAGGATTTAATGTTGTTTCCCAAAGCTGATCTGGATTCATTTCTCCAAGACCTTTGTATCTCTGTATTAAAGCACCTTTTCCTACTTGCTTTTTTTCTTTCTCCAATTCTTCATCACTATAAGCATATCTAACTATTTCCTTGTTCTTATTCTGTTTATATACCTTATAGAGAGGCGGAAGTGCTATATAAAGATGACCATTAGATATTATCTGTCTCATATATCTATATATATAGGTCATCCATAAAGTTCTTATATGATATCCATCTACATCAGCATCTGACATTATTATTATTTTATTATATTTAAGATCTTGTTCCTTATAATTTTGTAGAACTCCTGTACCTATTGCTGTATTGAATATTTTTAACTCTTCACTTCCAAGTACATTTTCTAACTTTTGTTTTTCAGTATTCATTATCTTACCTTTAGAAGGCATTATAGTTTGAAATCTTCTATCTCTAGCTTGTTTGGCAGATCCACCAGCTGAATCTCCCTCCACAACTATGAATTCACTAAAAGAAGGGTCCTTTAGTGTACAAACTGCTATTTTTCCAGCAAGCGGAGCAGTTCCCTTACCTATTTTTTTCTTTTCAGCTTCATTTATTTTTTTTATTTTTTCACGCCTTGCAGCTGCATCTATAGCATTATTAATAATTGAACTAGCTGTGTCCTTGTTATCCTCTATCCATTCAGAAAACTTGGTATAAGCCAAATCATTCATCATTGTATAAGCTTCAGTATTACCAAGCTTTGTTTTTGTTTGTCCTTCAAATATAGGATTAGTTATTTTTATTCTGACTATAGCTGTCATTCCTTCTCTTAAATCGTCTCCTTCAAATTCCTTATCCTTTTCTTTTAATAGATTTAGTTTTTTAGTCCACTCTTTAAAAGCTCTTGTCATCCCGGCTTTAAATCCACTTTCATGGGTTCCTGATTCTGTAGTTGGAATGTTATTTACATAACTTGCTATATACTCTGTTGTAGAATCTGTAAATTGAACACAGACTTCGCTGTACATACTTATACCGTTTACTTCTCTTTCTCCTTCAAAAAGTATTGGTGGAGTGTGCAGCGCTGTCTTACTCTCATTTAAATATTCTATAAAATCTAAAAGACCTCTTTCCGAATGGTATTCCTTTTCTACCACTTCATCTTCTCTTTTATCAATAATTTTTAGTGTTATACCTTTATTTTGGAAAGCCAATTCCTGAAGTCTTTCATCTATTACATCAAACTTAAATTCTGTATTAGAAAATACATCTTTATCTGGTAAAAAGGTTACCTTCGTTCCAGTTTCTTTTGTATTGCCTGCTATCTTTAGTGCAGTTACTGGAGTACCTGGCATATCTCTTTTTAAAGACTTATCATAGGCATATTCAAATCTTTGAGTATATATATGGCCATTTTGCTTTATCTCAACTACTACCCATTTTGAAAGTGCATTAACTACTGCAGCACCAACACCATGAAGTCCTCCAGAAGTTTTATAAACATCATTATTAAACTTACCGCCAGTATGAAGCTCTGTAAATACCATTTCTACACCGGATTTCTTCTTTACTGGATGTATTCCTGTAGGTATTCCTCTACCATTATCTATAATAGTTACACTTTTATCTTTATT
The DNA here is from genome assembly GCF_001038625.1 of Clostridium carboxidivorans P7. Lineage (GTDB taxonomy): Bacteria > Bacillota > Clostridia > Clostridiales > Clostridiaceae > Clostridium_AM > Clostridium_AM carboxidivorans. The sequence goes on along the minus strand of NZ_CP011803.1, from coordinate 5,521,211 downwards.
TAAAATTACTATAGCCTTGTCTCCAAAGCCATTGGATATTTCATCTATAGAATTATCTAAAATTTCCCATATACAATGATGAAGTCCTTTACTTCCCGTAGAACCTATATACATACCAGGTCTAACCCTAACTGGTTCTAATTTTTCTAGAGAAGTCAATGCAGTGACATCATAAACCTGTACTTTTTCCTCTCTCTGTTCCATTCGTATCCTCCATAATTTTATTCTTAATAGTATACATTTTATCAAAAACTCAAAATAAAAACAAATGTTCTTATTTGTTTTACAAAATTCATATATTGACTTATTATACAACAGCATTTTTGTTTTAACAACGTCATTAGAACATTGTCATACATAATATCTATACACGTATTCTGTTATATATTAGTTTATTTTTGCATAATAAAGGATACCTTCCTTATAGAAAGTATCCGATTTATTATACTCTTAATGTAAAAATTGTTCAATTATTATGTTACCGTTTTAAAACAATATAATTCTCTATTTCAGAACACATTATATGGTATTTTTGGATTTTCCTATACAAAGTATTTCTTCCAATTCCCATAACTTTAGCTGCTAAGGTTATATTTCCCTTAAAATTATGAAGCACATTGATTATATGATTTTTCTCTAAAAGTTCAAGGTTCATATTTCCAATCTGAGTATTCTGTTTAAAAACTGTGTTTTCTATATTTATTTCGTAAACCTTAGAATAACAAAATTCTTCAGGTAATTTTTCCGTATTTACAGTAAGCTCAATAACATTTTCTAATTCTCTTACATTTCCTGTCCATTCGTATTGTTTCAAATTTTCCATAGAATTTTCATCAATATCAACTATTCTCTTATTAAGTCTTTTACTAGCTTTTTTCATATAGTATTCCACCAAAAGAGGCACATCTTCTTTCCTATCTCTCAGTGATGGTACGTGGAGTGGTAGCACATTAAGTCTATAAAATAAATCTTTTCTAAATCTCCCTTTCGATACTTCCTCTTTAAGATCTTTATTAGTTGCTGCAATGATTCTTACATTTAGAAGAATTTGCTTACAACCTCCAATTCTGTTAATTACACCTTCTTCCATAACTCTTAGAAGACTTACTTGCATATCTAATGGCATCTCACCAATCTCATCAAGAAATATAGTTCCCCCTTCTGCCATTTCAAACTTACCTGCATTACCTCCTTTTTTAGCGCCAGTAAATGCTCCATCTTCATATCCAAATAATTCTAATTCAATGAGATTAGATGGTAACGCTCCACAATTTATTGCAATAAAAGGCATATCTTTTCTCTGACTATAATTGTGTATAGCTTGGGCAAAAATTTCTTTTCCTGTACCACTTTCCCCAGTAATAAGTATTGTTGAATTACTATCTGATATTTTTTTAGCATATTCAACAGCATTTGTAATCTTTTTACTTTTACCTATAATTTTATCAAAAGTATATATGGCTTGATTATTTAGTAACCTTTTAGCAAGTTTTCGCTCCTTTTTTATAGCATTATAATTTTTAAATTCAAGTATTTTTTCAATAGCATTAGCTGATGCAACCACCATCCCAAGCGTGTGTGAATTAACACATTCACTATATCCAGTCAAATCCAATACCCCTATGATTTCCCCTATTCCATTTCTTATTGGCGCTGCGGAACACGTCCATCTATGGTAAGAATTTAAAAAATGATCTTCTCCAGATACTTGAACAGGTAGATTATTCATAAGCGCTATACTCATGGCATTAGTTCCTATGCTTTGCTCATTCATATATGCTCCTGGGAACACTTTTAATTTAAATGCCTCCCTAAGTATATCTTCATCTCCTATTACATTTAATATGCATCCTTCCATATCTGTTAATATCCAGAGGCATTTTGTGTTTTTGGTAAAGTCACACATTCCATTCATAAAAAGTGATGTATTTACAACTAATTCCTTGTTTTGTTTCAATTTTTTTTGTAATTCTTGAGATGTAATTATTTTTCTACTGAGAACTCTATTTTTTTTTATTCCAAGAGCTTCACATCTTTTATGAGATTCTAATATAATTTTTTTTTGTTCATCTTTATTAAATTTTCTCATATCACTTATCACTTCATCTACACCTCTCAATTTATTCTTGATCACCCATTCCATACATCATCTTTGTACTAAAACTTTCTTGTTCTTTTAAATAATATTTCAAATGTTTACTTGATAATGATAAAAAAATCTCAAAAATGATATAATTGATATTTCATTTTTGAGATTTAATTTTATAATATTGTATATTTATTATGAAATTCCTCTTTATATCATCATAGTAATACTCCCAAAGTAAGCAACCATATGAAAATCATAGATTTGCATTCTTCGCTTGTCTGCTTAGAATTCTACTTTCTCTCCAGTAAATGTGCACTGGAATAATTTCTTCATCTCTGCTTCAGTTATGGCTCTTGGATTTGATCCAGTACATGCATCTCCCATAGCATTATGTGCTATAAAGTCCAGATTTGCATTGAAATCTGCTTCCTTTATTCCATAATCCTTTAATGTTTGAGGTATATTCATTTTCTTATTTAAAGTTTTTACAAAATCAGTTAAATCATCTATTAACTCGTCTTTTGTTTTCCCATTAAATCCTAAAGCTTTAGCTATATTTGCATATCTATCTCCACATGACTTTTTATTAAAATCAATTACATAAGGAAGGAATATAGCATTTGCACATCCGTGTGGTATGTGGAATACTGCACCTGTTTTATGCGCCATACTATGTGCTATTCCAAGTAATGCATTTGAAAATGCCATTCCAGCTAAACACTGAGCCACATGCATTTCACCTCTTGCTTCTTTATCTCCTTCATAGGATTTTATTAAAAATTCTTGTATCATAGTTATTGCTTGTATGGCAAGTGGATCTGAAATATAAGATCTTGAGCTTGCTACATACGCTTCTATAGCATGAGTTAAAGCATCCATACCTGTATGAGCTGTTAATTTTGGTGGCATTGTTTGTGCAAGAGCTGGATCTACTATAGCTATATCTGGTGTCAAGTTAAAATCAGCTAAAGGATATTTTATCTTAGCTTTATAATCAGTTATTACTGAAAAAGCAGTAACTTCTGTAGCTGTTCCGCTTGTGGATGCTATTGCTACAAATTTAGCTTTTTGCCTTAAATCTGGTATTCCAAAAGGAATAACAGCCTTCTCAAAAGTAAAATCAGGATACTCGTAGAATATCCACATAGCTTTAGCTGCATCTATTGGTGATCCTCCACCTATAGCTACTATCAAATCTGGTTGAAATTCTCTCATAACTTTTGCACCATTCATAACGGTTTCAACTGATGGGTCTGGTTCAACGCCTTCTATTAATTTAATTTTTATTCCTGCTTCTTTTAAGTACTCTTCAACTTTTTGAAGAAAACCAAACTTTTTCATTGACCCTCCACCAACAACAACAACAGCTTTTTTACCCTTTAACGTTTTTAAAACTTCTAAAGAATTTTCTCCAAAATAAATATCTCTTGGCAATGTGAATCTTGACATTTTTATACCCCCTAATATAATTTATTTAGCTTGTTTTTAATAACTTTGAACTTCAATGATATATAAAAATCACCAAAACAAAATGTTATTAATACATCCTATATATATGATTAGCAAAATCCATTCCAATAATATACTTTAATTGTAATTAATGCTATACTTTTTAGCAATCTTCCTCATATCACCTTAGATAAATAAACCTCTCTAAAGTTTTCTATATGTGTTCCATATATTTTACCTAAGTTCTGACAATTCTGATAATATTAAATAAAATAAGAAAGAACGTTCAAAAAAGAGCCATTATCCTACATTATTAGTGCTCAAAAATAATACAGTGTTCCATTTTAGAACACCTATGTTATCCTATTTCCTTAATAATCAAAAACATACAAAAAGTAAAAGAGATATAAACGACATATATCTCTTTTACTTTACAAATTGTATAAAATTACTGTTTTATTTCTATATTATATTTTTTTATTTTACTATATAAAGTATTCCTTCTTATCCCTAGTGCTTCTGCTGAGCGAGTAATATTTCCTTTAAACTTTTTTAATACTTTAACTAAATGTTCCTTTTCTGCAAAATCCAATTTAAGTGAATCCTCACTGATATTTATCAATACCTCATTATAGCAGTTTCCATTTTGGAAATAACCTGAAGGTATAGATTCGGTATTTATAATTAATTCAACAACATTTTCTAACTCTCTTATATTGCCTGGCCAATCATAACTATTAATTTCTTTTAACCATTCCTCTGATATAGAAGGTTCTTTCTTTTCTAATCTTTTTGATATATTCTTAATCAAATATCTAATAATAAGCGGTATATCCCCTTTTCTTTCTCTTAAAGGGGGTAAAAATAATGGTAATACATTAAGCCTATAATATAAATCCTTTCTAAACCTTCCAAGTTCCACTTCTTTTTTTAAATCTCTGTTTGTAGCAGCTATTATTCTTACATCTACAGGTATAGATTTTGAACTTCCAATCTTTGTTATCACACCTTCTTGTACAACTCTTAAAAGTTTTGTTTGCATATCAAGAGGCATTTCTCCTATTTCATCCAGCATTATAGTTCCACCATCTGCCAATTCAAACTTTCCACGATTACCGCCTTTCTTGGCACCTGTAAAAGCCCCTTCCTCATATCCAAAAAGCTCAGATTCTATAAGCTGCTTTGGAATTGCTCCACAATTTAAAGCTATAAATGGGCCATCAACTCTGCTGCTATAATTATGGATAGATTGTGCAAATACCTCTTTCCCAGTTCCACTCTCCCCCATTATAAGTATAGTTGATTTACTATCTGAAATTTTCTTAGCATATTCTACAACTTTTATAAAATTCTCATCCTGTCCAATTACCTTATCAAAAGTATAATAGGCCTGGCCATGATTTTTCCTCTTTATTTTTTTAACTTCTTCAAAAACATAGACTACTTCAATATCATCCTCTTCACAATTATATATTGAACTAACCATTAAATTACATCTAAAATTATTTCTTAATGTCCTTATATTTACCTCTCGTGAAAAACTTTCACCTAAATATATAGCATTTCTTATTTCATCCCAATTTTCCACAAGTTCATTCATTTCGTATGCCTTTAATTTATTGATACTGTTACTTCCAAACATATCTAATGCCTTATTATTACAAACCTTTATTTTTCCATTCATATCGGATGTTATTATAGCAACAGGAATAGAATTAAATAAGTTTTTTATATGCTTATTGTTTATATTTTGTATTTTATTATATTCTTTTACCCTAAGCATCTCTTCTATAGCATTAGAAGCAGCTATAACCATTCCTAATGTATGCGAATGTACACATTCAATATATCCAGTAAGATTTAAAACACCTATAAGTTTTCCGTGACTATCTTTTATAGGTGCTGCTGAACAAGTCCATTTATGATATGCTTCTATAAAATGATCTCTTCCTGATACTTGAATTGGCCCTTTACTATCTATAACCATACTCATAGCATTAGTCCCAATATTTTTTTCATCCATAAAAGCTCCAGGTATCATTTTTAAAGAAAATGCTTGTGAAAGTATCTTTTCATCACCTATAGCATTTAGTATACATCCTTCCCCATCTGTAAGCAGCATAAAAAAATTAAATCCTTTTACAAAATTAATTAATTGTTCCATGTATGGTGCTGCAGTTACTATTAAATTCCTATTATCTGTAAATCTTCTTTGCAGCTCTCCTTCAGATATAATTTTTCTACTATAAACTTGATGTAAATCAATGCTAAATCTTTCACATCTCTCATGTGAAAGTTCTATATCTGACTTAGAAGTAAGTATATTCATTATAATCCCTCCATTATAACTATAATAACTTTCTCCATTTCCACTTTTCATTTTCTATATCCCAAGAAAATTCATTTATGCAGCCATAGTTTTGCTCTATATCAAACATACATTTCAGCGGTAATGATAAAATCGTGCTTATTATTACTCTATTCACTCCTGCATGAGCAATTATAAGTATATTTCCATGTGTATTTTTTATAATGGATTCCAAAACAGGTTTAACCCTTTCTCTAACATTATTAAAACTTTCTCCGCCTTCAGGTACAAAACTATCTATATTTTTCCCCCTTTCTTTAAATTGCTCTGGAAAATAACTTTTTATATAATCAAAGGTTTTGCCTTCCCACTTACCCATATTTATTTCCATTAATTCTTTAAGCAAAACTTTTTCAACATTCCTGTTTTGCAAAATTATATTTGCTGTTTCAACACACCTTACTAATGGACTTAAATATGCTTTTTCCAGCTCTATGCTATAAAGAATTTCTTTAAGTTTTTTTGCTTGCAATATACCATCTTTATTTAGTGGTACATCTGAGATTCCGATATAGCGTTTCTTATCACCTATATCTATTTTTCCATGCCTTACTAAATAAATTTTTCTACTCATAACTTAATAACTCTTCGGGATATAAATCAAATTTTTCCCCTGTTAACTTTACTATCTTTTCTTGAATTTTTTCGGCATCCTCAAATCTTTTTTCCACCTTTTTTAAAGTCAGGTTATCCTCGCAAAACTTCATTGAATATTCAGAAAATCTTTCTTGAAGTTCCACATATTTATCCTCTTTTACAAGCTTATCTGCTAAGTATAATATCTCATTTTCCGTAATTGGACTATTTTCATGTACTTCAATATCCATATGAGTTGATATTATCTTTCCAACCTTTTCATACCCTAAATCCTTTAATATTTTTGCTCCTACTTCTGCATGATCTTTTTGGTTTCTAGCTAAATCATGTAAAAGTGCTGAAGCTCTCATGACATTTTTGTTAAAATTACATCCTCTTTCATTTAACTTTTTTAAAATTTCCAAAGCAATTTTTGCTACTTCTTCACAATGTCTTATTATATTATAAGGTACATCATATAAGCCTAAAATGCAATAACATTCTTCTATAGTTGGCGAATTAAAATGATAATATTCTAATAATTTGTCATAATCCTGTCTAGTATCCATATCCATTAATATACTTTTGTCACAAACGGGAATATTTATAGAATCTCTTTTATACTTTTCTAATACTCTCTTAAGTCCTCCCTCTCCATTACTATTTATTATCTCATTCTTATATTTGGGGTGTATAAGAGGAGGATGTCCTAATTCAAATTTAAAACTAGGATATATAATTCCCTTATTACATTTCAAATACTCACGTTTCAACTTTTCTATGGTGTGTTTTTTTACAAGCGGTATATCAACAGGAAGCATAAAAAATCCATCAATTGTATCATCTAAAGCTTTTACTCCTGTTACTATGGAAGAAAACATGCCTTCTGAATAATTTTCATTTTTTACACATTTAACTCCTGAATCCTTTAAGGTTTCTATTATTTCATTTGCTCTATGGCCTACTACTACTATAATATTATTAATTCCTGATGCTTTAAGAGTATTAACAACATTTTCTACTGCAGTATATTCTCCAAACTTTAAAAGGGGTTTAAACCCCTTCATTCTGGAAGAATATCCTGCAGATATAACTATAGCTCCAAAATTATCTTTTTTCATTTAGTGGCCCTCTTTTAACTTTAATTAATTCTGCAACAATACTTACTGCTATTTCTTCAGGAGTTTGGGCAAATATGGAAACACCTATAGGACTATATACCTTTTTTAAATCCTCTGAAGTATATCCTTCGCTTAAAAGGCTGTTATAAACAAATTCTCTCTTTTTCTTACTTCCTATCATCCCTATATATTTAGCATCAGTTTTTAATACTTGTGCTAACACATCTTTATCATATGCATGTCCTCTTGTAACTATTATAATATAACTATTATTATTCACTTTTATATGCTCTAAAAGATTTTCAAATGAAGAAATAACCTTCACTTCTTCAACAGTTTTAAATCTTTCTCTATTTGCAAATTCATCTCTATCATCTATAACAACAGTTTTGAAATCCAGCATATTAGTTATCTGTGCAATTTTTTGGGATACATGTCCAGCTCCTATTATATATACAATTTCATTGTTTAAAACAGGCTCTATTAAATATTGTTTTCCTTCTAAATTGACATTTTTCATAACAATATTTTTAAAATTTTCTCTTAATTCCCTGCATATCAACTGAACTGTATCATCTTCTTCTCCATAAAATGATGCTTCACTGCAAATCCATTTGTCTATTTCTCTTACACTGTTGTCTTCTTCAGGTATTTTAGTTATAATTGCAAAATTATCACCCTTCATTTTAAGCTGAAATGCATTTTTATATATATCCATCATTTTACTATCATTATAATCTACATACTCTAAAAGCAGTTTAACACTTCCTCCACAAGCTGCCCCCAATGCTGCAGCTCCTTCATTAGTTAAAGAAAAACTTTTAACCATGGAAACTCCATCTTGAAAAACCTTTGAAGATAGTTTTATGGCCATAGCCTCAAATATACCTCCACCTATAGTACCTACAATTGAAAAATCTCTTTTTATAATCATCTTTGCACCTTCTTCTCTAGGTGCAGAGCCATGCTTTTCTAAAATAGTAGCTAATACAAAATCTTCTTTATTATCTATGAGCTCAATCATAGTTTCATATATGTCTTTCATAGTTATCCATCCCTCCTGCAATCACATATTTTCCGTTTTACCATACTATTCTTAATCTCAGTTGTTTCCTTAAAGTGTCTTATAGAAACATCTAAATTCTTTTTATTTGCTGCCACCAGTCTTTTTATACTTTCTTTAAGCAAACTTTCTATTTTATAAAAATCTTCTTCTTTTTTTGCAGCAATATCTATACATATTAAGTCTTCCTTTTCAATACATGCTTTATAATTTATTACCTCTTCGAAAGATAAGATTATTTCATCTAAATCCTTCATGTATATAAATTCATTCTCACCTATTTTAATTCTATTTTCTATTCTCCCAAGAGATCTGCTCATAGTTTTTAAAAAAGTACCACAAGTACAGCTTTCTATATTAAAACGTGCTATATCTCCAGTTTTATATCTTATTAAAGGCATACCTTCTCTTGTAAGTGTAGTAAATACTATCTCACCACATTCTCCATCTTTTACAACCTCACCTGTATAAGGATCTACTATTTCGAAATATAAATCATTCTCTCTCATATGATATCCATTTAAAGCTTCACACTCTACTCCACCACCATAGCCCATTTCTGTCATTCCATAATGTGTAAAAACTTTACATTGAAACTTATTTGTAATTTCTCTTATTAAAGTTTCTGGTACATAGTCAGTACTTAAGAGAATTTTTCTTATATTATCTTTAAAGACTTCACTTTCCATCCTTGAAAAATGGAGAACCTGTATTGGGATTCCCACTATACAAGTTATTTTTTTATTCTTTATAAACTCTGCAGCATCTTTTAGATCTGAGAGCATTCCATATACATAACACCCTATATTTATTTCATTTAAAGCCTTTTTTAGCAAATCACCTATACTGCCATAACTATTACCAGGCAAAAGAACAAGTACTCTATCATTTCCATCTACTAGAGATCTCATGCCATACTTAAAAAATTCAACTGTAAGCTTTAAATCATTTTCAGTAAAATATATTCTTTTTTCTTCTCCACTTGTTCCTGAACTTTTTAATGTCACTATTCTAGAAATATCTCTTTGAGGTACACATAAAAACTTATTAGAAAATTCTCTTATATATTCAGGTAGTGTAAAAGGAATTTTTTCAAAATCTTTAAATGATTTTATATCAGCTTCATCAATATCTTTCAAATGTTCACTATAAAATTCACTATGCTTTTTTACATATTTTACAGCTTCTCTTATTTTGCTCAGCTGATATTCTTCCAAATCCTCTCTATTTCTTTCTTTTATTCCTGTTTCATTTAATATCCATGCTTCAAGTGGTGTCAGCTTCATTTTGCATCCTCCATATTAACCTTGCAATTTCTATAAATGTAATTTCCTTTTGCATCCGTAATATTATACATACAAAATGGTATAAGTTTTCCTTCACTATTCACTACATGGATACAACAATCTTTAACTCTTTCTAAATCCACATTCCACACATCTTGAAAAGCCATACCAGATATACTAAAAGAATAATTTCTTATACTATACAATATTTCATCCCAACTACTTACCTTATTAGATTTTATTTTTATATTTGAATCAGATGCTTTTCTAAAAGACCAACTTCGTGAAACAAATTCCTTTGCCTTTTTTGCACCTTCTTCTGCTTTTTCACTTGTACAGCAGCAGCTGCTTTTATTATTTGTAACATTTATTAATTCATTTTTATTTTTATATATATAATTACCATGAAAAGAACATAATGCATTTTCGCATCCAGGTGGTTTCATACTATCAAGTTTAAACTTACCTTCTGTCTGCTTTTCTATATTTTCCATAATTTCAGGAAGTGTAATCCTCTGTTCATCTTTAGGAATAGCTGGTACCCTTCCAAAATAACTAACGGGTTGAAAATGCACCCCTCTTACTGTAGGTATATTATTCAAAGCAAAATTTATAATTTCTCCTATGTTATCTACATTTACTTCAGGAACTATGGTAGGTACCAATACTACACCTATATCATACTTTTTACAGTTTTCTATTGCTTTTATTTTTATATCTAAAAGTTCTGATCCTCTCAATTTCTTATATATTAAATTATTTGTACCATCAAACTGCAAAAATATTGAACTAAGTCCCGATTCTTTCAACTTCTTAACATAATCCTCATCTTGTGCTATACGTATTCCATTAGTATTTACTTGTATGAATTTAAAACCTAAATTTATTCCTAACTCTATTATTTGAGGCAAATCATCCCTTAATGTAGGTTCTCCCCCTGATATCTGTATATTGCATGCACCTGAAGCTTCTAATATTCTTTCATACATAAATCTTATTTTTTCTATAGGCACATCTTTTTTCTTATCTCTATAAGAATCTGCAAAACAAAATTTGCATTTTAAATTACACCTTTCAGTTACCTCTATTAAAGCTGTGCAAGTATGCTGCCTATGTTCACTGCAGAGGCCACAATCAAAAGGGCATCCTTTTTCAACATTAGTATAAGGCTTTTTTATATAAGCTCTTTCTTTATTTCTAATCCAGCTTTCCATTGGAATACTTCCCTTCCACAAAATAGTTTTAAAACTACCATGGTCTGAGCAGTACTTTTCCATGTAAACTTTATTATCCTCTAAAACCTTTTCTGCTTGTATTTTTTTTAAACAAATGGGACATAAACTTTCTGTTCTAGAAATTATATTTTTCATATATCTTCTCGATCCCCAAATTCATAACCATATTTAAATATTATCTGTTGAACTTTTTCATAACTTTTCATCAATATGTCCCCACATTTTACAGGATAACTTACGTTTCCGCTGTCATCAGTTATTTTTTGTATTCCTATTATGTCTCTACATTCTGTACTTTCAAATTCCTCTTGAAACCAGTCTATATATTCACTTAACATGGATTGAAAATTTTCTTTGCGATATTCTGCAGCCTCTCCTTTTCCAGCATAAAGTCCTATAACAGCTATAGCTCCAGTTAAAACGCCGCAGGTTTTGTTATCAGCTCCTATGCCTCCACAAAGACCATTTAAAGCTCTTATTAAATCTGGATTTTCTTTTTCTTCATCCTCTAAAGCTAATTTAAGCATTATTTGAGTACAGCAAAATCCACTGGAAGCCAATTTATATATACGAAAAGCAGTATCATTCATAACATTCATCCACCTTTCTTGCTATCATTATAAAATATCCTGGTTTACAATTCTTTAATAAACTTTGAAATTCTTGTCCATCTATAGAACACTGTGCAGCCTTATTCCAGAAAATACTCATGGAACCGTAGGAAAATATGGTTTTAACCATAAGTGCTTTTAACATATCGCTGCAATCTTCCAAAAGCATTATTTCAAATCCAGCTTTTTCTATCCTTTCTCTAAGTAATTTTAAATTATGCAAACTTCTCATACAGCTGTTAACTGAAATTCCTTGAAGTTCATCAATGAATTCAGGTTTTTTAGCATATACATCTGTGGCAATAAACCATCCTCCAATTTTTAATACCCTAAACACTTCACTTATGACACTATCTAAATTTTCCATAAGAGAAAGTGTACATTCTGCAAAAACTCCATGAAACTTTTCATTTTCAAAAGGAATTTGCTCCCCTCTTCCCCTTACAAAATTTAAATGTCCATAATTTTTTTTCCCTATATCTATTAATTTTTCAGAAGGATCTATTCCTACGGCCTTTATATTATATTTTTCATAAAGGTAATTTAATGTAGCTCCCATGCCGCAGCCTAGATCCATTATGAAATCTTCTGTAGAAAATTTACAAAATTCTACTGCTTTATCTGTAAGTGTAAATCCACCTGGCCTTAAGGTTGCACCTGTAATATTCCTCATATGTTCACTTTCATATGCATTACAGCAATTTGTCATTTATCCTCCAGCCCCTTTTCAACTTCAAGCATTTTTCCTAAGGCTAAATCTTCATTTATAATTACCATTTTACATTCAGGACACTGCATAAGCTCCACTTCAAAATTTCCTCCAAGATAGCGAACCTTTACTTGTTTAAGTTCTAATTCCTTATTGCACTTATCACAAATCCATGGAGTTTTTTCGTCTTTATTAATCTTCATAATTATTCCTCCACTACTTCCATTCTGTGACTATAAACACTTTTAACTAAAATTTCATCTTCATTCTTTTCATATTCTACCCAATAAGTCACATTAGTAATTCTAAATCTGCATAAATAATGTGAATTCTGTGGATTAAAAAATCTTTCCTTATTTCTTTCAGCATTGTCCACTGCTTTCTTTACATCCTCAATCAAAATTAATCTATCTTCCATTTGATTTTGCACATCGTCAGGTATAGTTAATTTTAAATTATAGTCTTTTGTTAAATCATTTACTTCTTCATTCCATATTTCTTTTAAAAGCTTTCTTTTAACTAGCATTCTATTTTCATGCCTGCTTGAAAGAGTTGGCATTTTTCTTAAAGCAGCTTTTTCTAAATCATCACTATAAATTAAATCTAAAATATGAAAAGTTCTCTTACCTTCATCTATAAATAAATCTTTACACATAGAACAATAAACTAAGTAATCTAAATTTCCTTCTTCTATTCTATCTTTAGCAAATTCTTTAGCTTGTTCTTTATTAGCAAAGTACACAAGTCCTCCATAGCCACAGCATTTAGTCTTTTCCTTTGAAAATTTTAATTCTTCTACTTTATGTCCTAAGGAATCTGCTATGTTTCTTATGCTGTCTTGAATTTTTTTATTATATCTAGTAGTACATGCATCGTGAACATTTAATACTAAATTTTCTTTTTCTTTATTATCAGCTGGAATTCCTTTTTCCTGCATAACTTCCCATAGAGAAATAAAACTTATATCTGGCATATATTTTTCAAATATACTGCAGCAGCTGGAGCAAGCTAAGATAAAAGTTGGTTTACCCATGCTGTTCCACTTTTCTCTTATGTCCTCTATATTTTTCTGCATTAAATCCTGTCTTCCTGCCCAATCAGCTGGTGCACCACAGCAGCCTAACATAATGCCAACGCCTTCTTCTATATTGCTCATAAGATATTTATATATTTTATCAATGTATTCAGGAGATGAAGCAGGAAGCTGACATCCTGGATAAAACATATATTTTACCTTTTCATAACCTGGCTGGTTTTTTACCATAGAAAAATAATTACTGTTACTAAACTCCATATCTTTTAATGCAAAATCATGAGCAGATACAGGCATCTTTTCCTTTTCCACCATGCTTTCTCTAGTCTCCTGTATTATATCTTTTACATTTAAACTTGAAGGACAAGCTTCTTTACAAAGTCCACAAAGAGTACAGGAATTTATCATTTTGTTGGCATAGTGATCACCTAATATTATGGATTCATTATGATTTATAACCCTTATATACCTTTTAGGCTTAATATCATATTTTTTTAAATGAGTACAAGCTTTTGCACACTCTGAACATTGACATTTTATACATCTGCTTGCTTCTTTAATGGCTTCCTGTTCATTATATTCTAAAGAAGTTTTTTTAATTGCTTCTATACTTTCTATATCATCTAATTTAAGTCTCAAGGAGGTTTCATAAGCACCTTCATTTTCCCTTGATACTGTAAGAGAAATTTTTTGTATATATCTATCAATGGATACTACAGCTCTTCTTGCAGAACTTATAGAAAATATAACTGAATCGTTTTTATTTGCAATTCTACCACCTGCAAATAGAGGCGTATCTTCTACCTGAAAAGTCTCCATATCTATCTTTAAATCTTTTTTCCAAGAACCAGTTCCTATATAAACTGCATCATACATACCTAATATTTTATCTATTTCTATTGAATCTACTGGATGATTTAAATTTATTTTTATATTTCCTTTATTTATCACTTGCAACTCTTCTTCTATGGTTTCTTTTGAAAGTTGCTCTCCTTGAAAACTCCATAACCTTCCACCTATTTTATCATTTTTCTCATATACAGTAACTTCATAACCTTTTCTATCTAAATCAAAAGCAGCTGTAATACCGCTTATACCTGCACCTACTACTGCAACTTTTTTCCCGTTTTTAGGAATTGGAATAACTCTTTTATTAGAAGAAAAGCCTAGTTTTACTACGGCTTTTTCAAGTTCATGTATATTTATAGATCCACCTAATTTGCTTCTTACACAAGCATTTTCACAAGGATGATCACATATATTACCTATTATTCTCATAAAGGGAACCTTTTTAGCCATAATCTTATAAGCTTTTTTAAAATCTGATTTTTCTATTTCCTCTATAAAGTTTTTTACATCCATGTGTAGGGGGCAAGCTGATATACAAGCTGAAGGTCTATCTTCAATACATAAATCCTGCTTGCTCAATAATTTATTTAAATCCATAAAATTCTTTACCCTCCTTTAAATAAAAAGGAATCAGAAACTTTAAAGAGGTATGTGGCACTAAAAAACATAGAAATTAATCGTTTCTGATTCCTTTAGGGAGACAATTTTAATTATATTTTACTATTTTTTTAATGCTTCAAGTGCTGCTAAAACTTTTTCTGGACGTGCAGGTAATTTTGTTATTTGCGCTCCAGTAGCATCATAAATTGCATTAACTATAGAAGCATGAGGAGCTGATAATGGCATTTCACCACTACCTGAAGCACCATATGGGCCAAGTGGTCTTGGAGTTTCCTTGTAAATTATTTCTATATCATCAGGTACATCTTTTACTTGTGGTATTCCACAACCTGTAAGTGTAGTATGTTTCTTTAAGTCTTCAAAATCTTCGCTTAAAGCAAGTCCTATACCTTGAGCTAATCCACCATACATTTGACCATCAACTACTAATTTATTTACTATTGTTCCTACGTCAGCTGCTAAAGTAAGTTTTTCTACTTTAACTTTTCCTGTAGTAGTATCAACTTCTACTTCTGATAATAGAACACCATACATATAAGTTGGGAATGGATTTCCTTGACCAGTTGCTGGATCTGGAGCTGTACAAGGTGCTGTCCATTTTCCATCATATTTTAACTCTTTACCTGCAGCTACCATTTCGTCATAAGTCATGTAAGTACCATCAGTCTTTTTCATAGCTGCTAATAAATTTTCACATGCAACTCTAGTAGCATTTCCTGTTAAAACGTTAGAACGGCTTCCACCTGAAGGACCGCTGTCTGGAGTAAATTCCATATCATTCATAAGTAATTTAATTTGTTCTGGAGCTATTCCTATTGGTCTTAAAGTTTCATGAGCTATAGTTAAAGTTCCCATGTCAGCTCCTTGACCATGATCCTGCCAAGAGTTTCCTATAGTAACTCCTTCTTTAGTTAATTCTGCCCATGCATTTGAAGTATCTGGACCATCAAGACCGCAGCCATAAATCAATAAGGAAGTTCCTACTCCATATTTCATATTTCCGCCCTTAGCATTTTTCTCTGCAGCTTTTTCTTTAGCAACCTTATAGCGTGGCATTATTTTTTCAATCAAATCTGGTAATACAATTACATCTGGATCACAACCAGTAGGAGTCTTATCTCCTTCTCTATAAGCATTCTTGTATCTTAGTTCAAGAGGATCTACTCCCATTTTCTTAGCTAATTTATCTACTAAAACTTCTGAAGCAAATAAACTTTGTGGTGAACCATATCCTCTAAATGCTGAACCCCAAGCATGGTTTGTAGCAACTGTTCTTCCTTCTCCTCTTATATTTGGAATGTTATATCCTGCACCCATAAATTGCGAACCTCTAGTAGTTACAAGGTCACCGAATTCACAATATGGACCATGGTCACAAGACCAATCAGTTTCTAATGCAGTAAACTTACCATTCTTATCAGCACCTAATTTAAGATGCATAAAGAAAGGAGATCTCTTTCCAGTATAAGTAATTTGTTGATACATGTTAAATTCTAAGTATACAGTTCTCTTTGTTAACAATGCAGCTACTCCAAGAAGTCCTTCCATAGTTGGACTGAATTTATATCCGAAAGTACCTCCAGTAGGATTTTGAACTATCTTTAAATCATCTAGTGGAACACCTATACCATCTGCTACCATTGCAGCGTGAATGTGTAATCCTATACTCTTTGAATGTACAATTAATTTTCCATTTTCATTAATATATGCAAATCCAACGTCTGGTTCTAGTGGAAGGTGAGGTTGTCTTCCTACATATGAATCATCTTCAACTACATATTCTAATGATTTCATTAAAGGTGCTGTATCTTCGCCTTTTACAGTACCACATTCAAAATAAATATTTGGTGTTCCAGGGTGAATTTCCATTGCATCTTCAGCCATAGCTGCTGGTGCACTCATATATGCTGGAAGTTCTTCTATTTCAACTTTTACTTTTGCTGCTGCTGCTTCTGCTTGACATGGTGTATCTGCAAGTACCATAGCTATTGCATCACCAAATTGGAAAACCTTTTTATCACATAATATAGGTCTTTCTAATCCATCGCCTTTATTTGTAGGGAAAGCCAATCCATTTATTCTATTTGTACCAGGTACATCTTTATATGTTATAACTTTGAAAACTCCAGGCATTTTTTCCGCTTCTGAAGTATCTATAGATAATATATTTGCATGAGATACTGTAGCTTGTACTAGTTTAATGTGTAATGTGTCTTCTGGAAGCTTTAATCCTAAATCTGCTCCAAAGTCCCAAGTACCTGTTACTTTTGCAAGAGCAGAAGGACGTATAGCATCTGAACCTAATAAGCTTTCTCCCTTTGGAAGTTTGTACCATAGTTCTTCTTTTGTTACTTCACCGCGCATTAATCTTGCTGCTTCCATAACTGCATCAACTAATGGTACGTATCCTGTACATCTACATACATTTCTATTTTTTTGGAACCAAGCTCTAACATCTTCTCTTGTTGGATTGCTATTGTGTTCAAGTAATACTTTAGCTGAAACTATAAATCCTGGAGTACAGTAACCACATTGTGCTGCACCATGTATCATCCAAGCTAATTGTAGTGGATGAAGATGATTATGATCTCCAACTCCTTCTATTGTTGTAATTTCTGCTTCATCACGAACTCTTTTAATTTTAGTTATACAAGACCTTACAACTTTACCATCTAAAATTACGGAACAAGCACCGCATTCTCCTTTTCTACATCCAACTTTAGTTCCAGTAAGAAATGTTTGTTTTCTTAAAACATCTGCCAAAGATGTCTCCGGATCTGCTATAATAGTTCTTTTAACACCATTAACAATCAAATACTTTTTTAACATACTGTACCTCCCTAATTTTTATTTAACAATTAAAAATTTTTACTTACTTGTTAATTATATTAGCAATATCCATGCCACAAATTAAATTTGCCTAATTTACTGAGTTTTCAATTAATTTATTATTTTTTTTGCTCATTTTTTACACAGAATTGTTGAAAAAGTATTGTTCGTTTTTTGAGCATAGTTCGTTTTTTGAGCATTTTTCAACCATCATTAACCATATCACTATATTTATTGTTATTAAAAACATTTTTAATAACCTTATTTTTGTTATTTTTAAAATTACATCATAAAATTGTACAAAAACTAACAGTGAAGAAAGATTTTTTCGCTAACACAAAAAAATCCTCCTTCACTGTCCTATGAAAATCCTTTAGATAAATTTTTTAATTCAACATTTCATTTAACTATCTGCTTTCCATTATTGCAAGAGCAACGGCTCCTATAACTCCCGCATCAGTTCCCAAAGCCGCTGGTACTATTTTAGTATTCTCGCTCATAGCTTTAAAGCACCTCTTACTAACTACTTCCTTTACCTTCTGAAATACTATATTTCCTCCTTTTGAAACTCCTCCTCCAATTATGACCATTTCAGGATCAAAAGAAGCAATAACATTAGCTACACATATTCCCAAATAGTTTAATGCTTTATCACGTACCTTTTGTGCTGCAGCATCTCCTTTTTCAGCTTCTTTGAACACCTCATAAGCTGTTATTTTTTCATAAGAGGAAAGTGATGTCTTTTCCCCTCTTTCTACTGCTTCTTTTGCTGATCTTCCTATAGCTGTACCTGATGCTAAAGCCTCCGCACAACCATAATTACCACAATTACATTTTGGTCCATCCTTTTCTATAGTTGTATGTCCTATTTCTAATGCATTACAAGTGTTTCCTCTGTATATCTTTCCATTTAATATAGCACCTCCACCTATTCCAGTAGAAACTGTTATAAATACCATATTATTTGTTCCCTGGCCAGCACCAAAAACATACTCACCTATAGCTGCTGCATTGGCATCATTATCTAAGTGAACTGGAATATTAAACTTATCTTCTAAAGGTTTAACTATATTAAAATTTTTAAAAGGAAGATTAGGAGTTGTTAAAATTATACCTTTTTTAGCATCTAAAGGCCCTGGAGATCCTATTCCTATAGCTAATATTTTATCTTTATCTACCTTGGATTCTTCTATTACTTTTTCTATAACTGTAGTTATCCTTTCTAATACAACTTTTTCTCCTTCATGTGAATTTGTAGGAATAATATACTTTGAAATGATATCTCCATTAAAATCAGCAATAGCGCCAGATATTTTTGTACCTCCCAAATCAATTCCTATTACATACTTGCTTTTCAATAACATCCCTCCTCGTAATTATGTTACTATATTAATTTTTAATTATTAACACACATTAAATTTTCTATACAAAAAGGCCGGAACATCATTCCAACCTTTTCATAAACATAGTATAATCTCCGTATTAATTTATGTATTATCTATTCTGAAAACACCTTAGTTACTAGTTTAACTAGCTCATCCTTTATTAAATCCTTTTTGATAAAATAGGTAGCACCAAGTTTTTCACAAATACCCATCTCATTAGAAAAATTCTTTTCTCCACCATCTGAAAGAACAATTATTTTTGCATCTCCATATTCTCCCTTTAATTCTATTACAAGTTCAAGGCCACTTTTCTTTGGCATATATATATCAGTAATTATTAAATCAATATTACCTGATTTCTTATATACCTGAATTCCTTCTTCACCATCAGAAGCTTCATATACTTTATAATTCGCTTCTTCTAAAATAAGCCTTATAAAACTTCTAATAGTTGCAGAATCATCAACTACCAATATATTTTTTTGCCCCTTATCCATTAATTTAACCTCCCCTTTTTACCTTATAACATAAACATAAATTAAAAAAATATATTTAATTCTACTTAAATCCAAATAATCTTATAACATTTTCTACCATATAATAAATTTATCCGCACTTTTTCTCATTAGTACGGATTTTCTTTTATAATATTACTATAACACTCCTAATTGTAAATTTCAATATTTTTATACATATTCCCCCAAGGAATTGGTAGCATTTATGCATTAATATACATTAATAAAAATTTATAAAAAAAACAACCGACAAAACATATTTGTCAGTTGTATAAATGACTGTATAATCATAAATATTTTTTATAAATAAACTTTTTTAGCGAATAATTATGCACTCATTTATTAACTACTATCTTGTGACTTTCTGTTCAATCATATTCTTCACTTCTTCTTGTGTCAAACCACTAGCATTAACAACTGGAACTTTTGTAGAAGTATCACTAAAACCCATCATATCTGTATTATAATCAGCTGTAACAATTACATCCAAGTTTTCATACTTTGAAGTATTATTTTCAAAATTTCCACTCAAAGTTTCTACTGAATATCCTTGAGAACTCAAATAATCTGCAATTCTAGACAATCCTTGTTCTACACCAACTTTTTTCATATGTTATCACCTCAAGTCTATTTTCTCCATTCATAGTTATTGATATACATGCTTATTTTTGTAATTAATTATGTTATTGAAAGTTATAACATAGAAAATTTTGGCTTTATGTAAGCACAATGCAACATAAGCGAAGTAACTTTCACTGCATCCTTACGTCGCATGATTTTGAAAATCTCTTTTTTTATATTTGGGTTATCTTCTTGATGGTACTTTACTATCATCTATATCACTGTTAACTATGTACTCATAATTATCATATACTACTGAATCTGGTTTAACTCTGTTAATTATCTTTACATTTTTTGATTTGTTTTTAATTTGGTTATATACATATCTCTCTACTTTCAAAGCACGTTCATTTTTTGTTGACCCTCCGTCATGTAGGTCAAACTTATACCAACCAAAACTTATTTTGAATTCAAGGTAATTATAACTTTTAGAATTTCCTTTTTCAAAAACTATCTTATTAACTTCACTATAATCATATTCCCTAGTTAAAAATAAAGTTGCTATAGAACTATGATATATTTTATTAGGAGTTAATATGTTAAAACTTCTAATCTGCATAAAGATTATTATCCCTGCTAAAACTAACAAATATTTTATATATTTATAATTTTTTAGAGGCTGTTTCAACTTGTATTTTGGAGAAATCATAATATGTATTTTATCTTCAATAAATGTTAAACATTGATAAGCAATAGCTACAAGTGCAATATATGATATAATCATAAATTCAGATCCACGTAAAACATCACTTAATATAGAAATTGATTTATAGGGACTCTCAACTACTTTACCAATTAATCTCATTATAGCTATATTTGCAATTATTGAAATTCCTAATTTAAAAATGGATTTTAATATTTTCATTTTTTACCTTTCCATGTGTATCTCTTAAATGATAAAAATACCTTTTTACCAAATCATATTACATATTTAGCCATATTATAACATATAAAAAAATAGTTCTCCCAAATTTTTAGTTTGAGAGAACTTATATTTATACTCTAACCAGGGAATATAAGGCATGCAGCAAAAAGTTTTTCATAACCTTCAGATGCACCTAATTCCATATAGTCTATTTGATGAGCTAATTGTTCAATTTCTTCCTTTACCTTAGCAGACATAAGCGCCATATATGCACCTGTTTTAGATGAATTTCCTACATATACTAACTTATCTTCAACTTTTTCTGGTAAGATTCCTATTCCCACCAAACTGTCGGCTGATAAGTGAGCTCCAAATTGTCCTGCTACAACAACTTTATCAAGATTATCCATATCAATATTAGCCTTTTTTAATAAAGCATAAAATCCTGAAAGAATAGCTCCTTTTGCTAATTGCACTTGACGAATATCTCCTTGTGTAATTAGTATTTGGTCTGGACTGCTTTCTAAAATAAACTGTCGTTTTCTGCCATCCAGTTGAATCATATCATATCTGTAATCTGATTCCTCTAACTTTTCTTTCTTTATAAATGCTCCATCTTTTTTTACAAGTTCTGTACGAAGCAGCTCTTTTACAACAGCTAATATACCACTTCCACATATTCCTATTGGCTTTTGATCTCCAATAACCTGAACTTCAACTCCACTTTCAGTGATTCTTACATCCTCAATTGCGCCTTCTGCTGCTCTCATTCCAGAACTGATATTCATTCCTTCTAAAGCTGGACCAGCTGCACAAGAACATGATAACAACTTTCCATGATTGGATAAAACAATTTCTCCATTAGTTCCAATATCTATAAACAGAACATTTTCCTTTGCTTTATGCAGCTGACAAACATATGCTCCAGCCACAATATCTGCACCTATATAAGCTGAAACTGATGGAAGACAATATAATCTAGCACTTGGTGCTGCCTTTAATCCAATATCCTTGGCCAATATATTTTTTGATTTTGTAAATATTGGTGAGTACGGAGACATTCCAATAGAAGTCGCATCAATTCCTAGAAGAAGATGCATCATTGTACAATTTGCTGCAATAGAAATCTCATAAATATTTTTTCTATCTACTTTTGATTTACTGCATATGTCTCCAATCATCTCATTAATAGAATTTACAATTGCATATTGCAGTTTTTCTTTTCCATCTTCAGGATGTTCCACTTCATAAGTTATTCTAGTTAAAACATCCAATCCAAAGTTCTTTTGAGCATTAATCATTGAAGCTGCAGCTAATTCTTTACCTGTCTTCATGTCAATTAGTGCTGTTACAACGGTTGTAGTTCCAATATCAACTGCAACTCCATAAAGGATATCAGTAGTATCACCGCACTCAATTGCAATTAATTCTCTTCCATTAAAAACCCCTGTAACTTTTCCAGTTATAAATTCATGCTGCTGAAGTAATCTCCAATCAAATTTTTCAACATCAAAAGTTTTACGTATAAGCTCTTCAAAGGAACCTTGATTTTCTAATGTAGGTTTTTCGATTTCAAAAACCTCTTTATGAATTAAAGGATTAAACTCAAAGTCAGGTGTATAACCTGTTGTAAGTATGTCATGTTTTCCTTCTTTTTGTAAAATTTCAATTACAATATCCCCCTGCGGTACTACAAGGCAAGAAAGTCTTATACCTGAATCAATTTCTTCTTTTTTTAAAAGTTTCTCTTCTGTCTCTCCGATATCAGGCAAATTTCCTTCTAAAAGTTTGATTTTGCATTTTCCACATAACCCTTTTCCATTACATGGATTATCTACAAAAACATCATTTTCAAGTAAAATTTCCAGCAAATTTTTATCAGGTGTATATTCAAAGCTTTTATTTTGCGGATTAATAGAAATCTTAGACATTAGTATCTCCATCCCCTTTTGATAAATATTCTAGCATTGCCTTTACATTTTTTAAAGGAGATTTCATTCCAAGTCCGCAAGCTGGAGATATAATATTTGATCCATCCTTTACACACTTTTCAGTTAGTTCTGCAATTTTGTTTGCTTCACCAAACTCAATTGCATAAGTACTTACATTGCCCATTAACACTCTATCTTTTAAATTTTTTCTTGCATCACTCATGTTGACTATAGAATCAAAACTTAAAGCATTACTTTTTACCTTATTTACTTCTGAATATACCCTCTTCATTTGTCCACATATGTGCACAATTGTACATTTATTCTCTTTTTGTACACTTTCAATAATTTTATTAATATATTTAACAGCAAATTCTTCAAATAGCTTTGGTCCTAAAATTTCACCTGTACCACTAGGATCAGAAATAGCTATTATATCAGCACCTGCTTCTATTTGTTTTTTTGCAAATGTAATTAATTCATCTGTGACAAAATTAAGAAATTCATGTGCTTCTTTATTGCTCTTTTTTAATTCTTTATAAAAGGTAGAAGGTTCCATTATAGAACTTGCTGTACTGATAGGTCCAGTTAAATTACCTATGATAGGAACATCAGTACCTTTTGATTTCAATAATTTAATTGCATCAATAACTACCTTTGCTCTTCCCTCTGTAAAATTAATTTGAGAAATCTTCTTCCATTCCTTAACAGAATCAATTGCATATTCTACAACATGAGGTTCATAAATCTTTGTTCCCATGTCAACCTTTGCTCCAAAATTTTCTGCCTCAATGGTCATGCAAAATGGAACTCCATAATTCTCAAAACAACCTCTTTCATACACTGCTTCTGCTAAACCTGCCATCATCTTTGCATTAGTATGTGCTTCAGGAAACTTTATTTGAGCTTCTTCTATCAACTCTGTTGTGACCATATTCATCATGCCTCCAGGACAAATACATGGTGGTCTATCAACCTTTTCTCCATTAAAAGCCTTATTTAATCGTTCTTTTGGTGACAACATATCCCTCACTTCTTTCTATGCTATATTAAGTAATCCTTTTACTAGTTTAACTGCTTCAATTGCATTAGCAGAATATCCATCTGCACCAATCAAATCAGAAAACTTCTTTGAAATAGGGCCTCCTCCTATAACAACTTTAAGATTTTCTCTTATTCCAGCTTCTTTCAATAACTCTACAACAGTTTTCATTCCACCCATTGTTGTTGTCATCAAAGTTGACATACAAACAAATGAAGCATTAACTTCTTTAGCTTTATCTACAAAACTCTGAAGTGGAACATCTCTACCTAAGTCAATCATCTCAAATCCAGCTGTTTCTAACATGATTTTTACTAAATTCTTTCCTATATCGTGAGTATCTCCTTCTACAACTCCAATTACTCCCTTTGGTTTTTCTCTATTTGCTTCATCTGCTGGAAGATGAGGTCTTAAAATTGCTAAACCTTCATACATTGCATCTGAACATAATAATAAATCCGTAACAAAATATTCTTCTTCCTCATACAATTTACTTGCACGATTCATACCATCTACAAGACCTTCCATAATACCATCAAGTATATCATATCCTGCTTCTACATATTCATTAGATGCTTCAATCGTATCTTCCTCTTCCATTTCAAATACACCATCAGATAATCTTTTTAATAATTCTTCCTTTGATACTGTCATTGTTTTCCCTCCATTTTTTCCTAAATTGTAAATTTATTTTCTAAGAGAAATTTTTTGGATCTAGTGGCCATTTTCCATATTTCCTAGCAGAAGCCATAAACTGATCAATATTTTCTAGTGGAACTGCACCTGAAAGATCGCAGCCTGATGCCAAAATATATCCACAAGGACTGTCATAAGCCTTTTGCATACAATTTTTTACTGCTGAGTCTACATCATTGGTATTTCCTAAAATCAATACTTCCACTGGATCTACGTTACCAAGTATAGGTACTTTATCTCCTACTACTTGTTTTGTATATGCTAAATCTACTCTATTATCTATACTCATCATATCGCAGCCTGATTTAACCATTTCTCCTACAATTGATGTTGTATCTCCACAAATATGATAACAAACCATCCCCTTTGCCTCATGAATCTCTTTCATTAATTCTTGAGTGTATGGTAAAACAAACTCTAAATATTGCTTCTTATTAAGAATAGTTCCTGATGCAATAGGATCACATAATAAAATAAGAATACCTGCTTTTATAAACTCCCTGCAAATCATTTTTAATGCATCATTACAGAATTTAATTAGTTGATGAAGCTTTTCAGGATTTTTTCTAGTTGCTCTAAGCAAGTTTTCTGTTTTGTAAATACTTGCAGCAGCAGTAAAAGGTCCAGATATTAATACTCCAGTTGGAACTTCATTTCCTATTTTCTCCATTATGATACGTGCAGCTTCTAAATGTAATTGAAATGCTTTATCATTTTTTAGTTCTAATTTTGACATATCTAATTTATCTACATCATTCAAATCTTCTAGAACATATTTCATAATTGCTGGTACTGAATCTTCTGGATCACTCATCTGACTACCTAAAGCTGCACCTACGCCGTGTAATCCATATTCAACAATAGTTAAGTCATTGCCAAATCTTTCATAGCAGGCAATCTGCGCTTTAGCTTCATTTAAAGCACTACTTCTTTTTTCCTTATGAGTCATTCCAAGTGCTAATCCAGACATAGAACAAGCAACTGGCATAGCTAAAATTCTGTCCATAGGTTTTCCTGTCATAAATGCAGCTAATCTTTCATTTGGCGTCATTTTATCATTCTTGTGCATGTGTTTTACCCTCCACACTTTTTTTAATTTATTTATATTAATAATTAAAGTAAATCAATTGTTTTGATTGTTCCATCTTTTAATTCAAAATCTTTATTTTTAATGCACATTTGTCCAACAAATTTTGCTTGTCCCATAACTTTTACACAAGCTTCAGAATATTTTATAGATCCTCCTAGATTAATATCCTTCCACACAGCTTTATCTGTCCCTAATAATGCAAAAGTAGTCTTAGGACAAAGCATTACTATCATTTCATCATCAATCATTTTTTCAATACTTTTTAATAACGGATAAGTAAACATTTCTACAGTTTGCTCAGCATATTTGGGTCCTAAAATATTTAATCCTCCAGAAGAATCAGCATAACTAATCATGTTAACTCCTGCTTTTTTAGCTTCTTCAACAAAACGTAATATTTCCTTTTGGAATTTATCGAAAATAGCCTTCATAGTATCTGGTTCTTTTCTAAATAACTTAAAAACATGACGAGGATCAATTAAAACATTCATAATTGTAAATGGTCCTGAAATATATAGAAGAACATTTTCTCCTTTGTCTCTTAAATATTTACAAGCTTTTAGAACCTCTGATATACGTCCTTTTGAGTAATCGATTTCAGGTAGATTTAATATCTCTTCTGCTTTTGTGCAAATATAATCTTTTGCCCTTGGACCTGTTTTTTCATTTCCCAGATTGATTATTCCACCCATAGCTTCGCCCTCAACGGTATGACAGAATGGCAATCCACAAAAATTTGCATTATCATATTTCTTTAATTCTTCTGCCAATGTAGCCATGCTGTCCCAATGCATATAGGCTTCTGGAAAATGTAATCCTGTTTTTTCTGTAACCTCTTCGTTAATCCCTACAGAATTATCATACGTACAATTAAAGTCAATAATTTTACTCATGTTAATTCCTCCTTTTAGTCGGAAACACGGAGTAGTTAATCCTACTCGCTCCCGCTCGTGAACTACTCGTTAAAGTCCATTTAGGACTTTAACCTCCCTTTATAAAATAAGTAAGCAAATATATCAAAAACTTAGCAAATTATATAAGTAAGCATCTCAAAATCGTATATTTTTATATATCTGATTAAAATTTCGGATACCTACTTAAAACTTTAGATACATGCCTATTTGTAAAACATTGTAATATTTTTTGTTTTTTTAACTGATTTCCAATAAAAGCTACCTTTGTTTCTTTAACTTCTTTTATGTATTCCCAAGAAAAATGGTGTGGAGTAAAATCAAAATAAACAAGTTGTTTTGTATCAAGTTCTAAAATTCCTTTAGCTCTCAAAATATAACCATATTCCTTACTCTTTAAAGAAGCTAAGATTTTATCTATATCCTTCTCTAGAAAAATTTTGGGATTGTCTATAGATAAAGTACTGAACACTTTATCTGCAGGTGTTGATACAACTTCTTCTTTTAAATCAATTTGAAAGTCTTCAATTGTATCTAATATTTCAATTATTTTTTCACCCTCATAAGAATACCAATCATCCTTAAGGATATATGCTTTTTCATTATTTAGTTTTATTTTAGAAATTACTTCTTCAACTTTTTCGTCATCTATACTATCTATATGGCTTAAAAATATAATATTAGCATTTCGAATTTGATCTAAATAAAATCCACCAAAATTCTCTAAATAATCATCAAATGCACTTACATCTACAATAGTTATAAGATGATTTATTCTTATATTGGAATTTGAATTTTCAGAAATTTTATCACAAACTCTTATGATATCTGATAAATTTCCTACACCAGATGGTTCTATAAATATATGTTCAGGTTTATATTCTAACGCTAATTCCTCTATGCTATCTTTAAAGTTTTTTACCAAACTGCAACAAATACAGCCAGCATAAATTTCTTTAATAGGTAGTTTGTCATTAATCAAGTCTCCATCAATGCCAATATCACCAAATTCATTCTCAATTAAAGCAATTTTACCTTTCATATTAGGAAGGATTTTTTTTAAAAATGTAGTTTTTCCAGCTCCTAAAAATCCAGAAATAATATTTACATTAATAATCAATACAAACCTCCTTCATCAACACTTTTAATTACAAGTTAAATAATTAACATGTAATTTTAAAAATAAATTTACAATATCTCTTGTGTTATGTCATTTCATAGATAATTCTAAATTATTTTGTTGATATCTACTAAATAATTTTAGCATTTAAAATACTATTGGTCTAATCATTATTAGTTATTGTTCGATACACATTTATAAGTTATATTTATAGGAAAATTATGGTTTTAAACTTCTAAATTTATATAAATATTTTTAGCAATAATGACAAGATAACCTTTTCATTCCAATTTAAAATGAAGAAATTGTTGCAATTTCATTAAATATGTATTAGTATATAAACATAAATTTAATAACTCAGATGAAAATAGCGGGAGAGTTATGGCTGTTGCCATTCACCGAAGAAGTAAATCTTTCAGGTACCTAATTTATTAATTAGAGATGACCGCTATTGGATGAAACCTTGGAGAGACTCTTAATAGAGCACCGAAGGAGAAAGCCTTAAAGGCGAAACTCTCAGGTAAAAGGACAGGGGACAGGTAACATATCTTACAAAAGTAATATATATCAATTACTTAATTTAGATCTTATCTATTCCCATTTGTATCTCCAATTACAAAATACTTATAGGAAAAGGCACTTTTTAGTACATGCCTTTTGACTAGAATGGAGGGATAAAATGGATCAATTAACAAAACTACTTACTCAAATTAATTCTATCATATGGGAGGATTCCTCTTTTAATTCTACTAATGAGAACTGGAATCTAAATTACCATACTTCTAGGGTTACTTCAATTGTTTCTTACTCTAAAATTCATTTTTGAAAAAAATCAATAAAATTATAATGAAAAAGTGATGTTACTAGTTTTGCAGCATTATGTACTGCACTAGCAGCGGCTATTGAAGTTATGCTTTGTATTAGCATAAACCTCAATAATATTTTTGCGTATCATTTCAATGTAAAATTATTCATTTATTTCAAAATAATAACTAAAACAATCGCAATTATATTACTCAAATTTAAAAACAATGATATTTTAGAAAGGCGGAATATATATGTCAGAAAATCAAAATTTATCGAGGGGATTAAAAAATCGTCATGTCCAGTTACTTGCAATTGGAGGCGCAATTGGTACTGGATTATTCCTTGGTTCAGGTAGATCTATTCATTTAGCTGGTCCATCTATTTTATTTGCATATATGATAACAGGTATAATGTTATTCTTTGTAATGCGTGCTCTTGGGGAATTATTACTTTCTAATTTAAACTACCATTCTTTTGTAGAATTCGTATATGATTATCTAGGAGAAGGAGCAGCCTTCATCACTGGATGGACATACTGGTTTTGCTGGGTTTCACTTGCTATGGCTGATGTAGCTGCCACTGGACTTTATATACAGTACTGGTTTCCAAATGTAGCTAGGTGGGTTCCAAGCCTTATAGTTCTTGTAATTTTGCTAATTATGAACCTTACTGCAGTAAAGTTGTTTGGTGAAATGGAATTCTGGTTTGCTTTAATTAAAGTTGTTGCAATTTTAGCACTTATTATAGTTGGTACATTTATGATTATAAAAGGATTTTCTACAAATGCTGGTGCATCTAGCTTTACAAATCTTTGGAATCACGGTGGCTGGTTACCAAATGGAGTAAGTGGTTTTATCCTTTCCTTCCAGATGGTTGTATTTGCTTTTACTGGAATCGAATTAGTAGGACTTACAGCTGGTGAAACTGAAAATCCAGAATATGTTATTCCAAAGGCTATTAACAATATTCCAATTAGAATTATTATTTTCTATGTAGGAGCACTTACTGTTATTATGGGTATATACCCTTGGAATTCAATTAATCCTGCTAAAAGCCCATTTGTACAAGTATTTTCTGCAGTGGGAGTAGCAGCAGCAGCAAGCATTGTAAATTTTGTTGTATTAACATCAGCCGCATCTGCTTGTAACAGCGGTATTTTCAGCACAAGCCGTATGGTTTATTCTCTTGCTAAAGAAAATAATGCACCTAAATCAATGAAAAAATTAACTTCTAATCACATACCTTGTAATGCTACAGTATTCTCTGCAACTGTTATATTGATTTCAGTTATATTGAACTACATTATGCCTGAAGGGGTATTTGTACTAATTACAAGTATATCAACATTTTGTTATATCTTCATTTGGGCAATTATAATTATATGTCATATGAAATATCGTAAAACTAAGCCTGAACTTGCAGCTAAAAACAAATTCAAAATGCCACTTTATCCAATTATAAACTATTTGATTCTAGCATTCTTTGCTTTTGTTTTAGTTACATTGGCACTTAATAATGAAACTCGTGTAGCCTTATTTGTAACACCTGTATGGTTTATAATGCTTGGAGTAATTTACTATATACTTAAATCAAAAAAGAAAAATGAAGAAAAAGATCTTCATGATGTTGATAAAAATTTAGCATAGGCTAATACTAAAAATCAAATGGGACTG
Organism: Clostridium carboxidivorans P7; assembly: GCF_001038625.1. GTDB lineage: Bacteria > Bacillota > Clostridia > Clostridiales > Clostridiaceae > Clostridium_AM > Clostridium_AM carboxidivorans. Next base: position 5,490,716 of record NZ_CP011803.1, on the reverse strand, counting down.
CCCACATTAAGAAATTTATATACAATATATTGCTTTGCAAATAAATGACAAACTCAATATGTTATAATGTTTATTCTTAGTGCCGCAGTCCCATTTCTAATAAAATAAATTTACATTGGTCATTATCAAAATTTCTTCTTTTTTTCAGCCTATTTCTTAATCCAATCAAAATTTCAAAAGTTTAATTTTCTATTATAAAACTTATTTAAATTAACAAAATTCTTTTTTCAGCTTATCTGTTAGCTCTTCAATATTTTCCTCAAACCACCTACAAAGCATAGTTGACCAATGAGCATAATGACACAGTACACTTTTATTTGAATTGTTAGATTCATAATACTGACTAAAATAATCACACACTGCAAGTTGATAATAGTATAAATATGCCATCATTTTTATATCATAAGTACTAAGCTTGCTATATTTCGTATAATCCTTTATATATTTTACCAGGTTATCATAATCTATTTTTCCATCAATGCATTTAGGGTCTGCATAAGAATATGATCTTATTAATTCGAAGCAAGCAGGATGAACACAGGCTGAAGTAAAATCAATTATGGCATTAATACAATTCTCTCCACATATAATCTGACTTATAAAATAATCACCGTGAGTATTCTTATAAGTAAATCTATCCATTTGAAGTTTAATACTTTTTATTTTATCTAATAAGCTAATTCTATACTTCAAATCAATGACATTCTGATTTTCACCGTGCTTTAATGCTATATTTAAGGATTTTTCATAAGATATTTTAGCTGCTTTTGGGGTTATAAAGTTAAAAAATTCTTTACCTATTCCACTACTTAATGAAGAAATTCCTTCTAATGCCTTGTGAATTTTTCCTAACATTTCAGCACTTTCTTTCATAAACCATTCAGGTGCTGTATTTACTTCTAATATTTTTCCTTTTATAAAACTCTGTAAATGAAAAATATGCCCCTGGTACTCTAATAAATACTCACCATTCCTAGTTTTATAAAATTCTGATACAGGAACTTCATTTTCTGATAACATATTATTTATTAAAGGTTCTTTATCAGGATGATTCATAAATATCATCTCAATATCCTTAAATATATAATCTCCGTTCTCTGTAATTATATGAAAACATTCTGACGAGGCACCTTCCAAAATAGGATTTATATTTTTAATAATCCCAACATCATAATTTTTTTCTATTATTTGCCCTATTTCTGATATTGTAAAACCCCTCTTATCCATTTAAACTCTCCTTTATGCTGCATCCTAAATATTATTCTTTTACCCAGTAACTACTACAATCATTAGAACGTTCCATAAAACCATACTCAATTAAGGCCCTTCTGGTAGTAGCATAGTCCTCATTTATTCTTTGTAAAATTCTATTTATCTCTTTTTCGGAGTACTTCTTTCCTTTAGAAAAATTCTTAACTATTTCCGATAAAACTATTATTTTCTTCTTTTCCCTGGATGGGAATGTTTTTATTGCTCCATTTTCATCTATATAATTTTTAATTGTACTCTCTCTTTCATTATCAGTAATGTTATATCTATCATCTATGGTAGTTGCTGTTTTGTGAGCATCACATAAAATATCTTTGTCTAATATGTTTACCTTCTTTTTTGTGTTTGATGATATTAATTCCATCACCGATAAAAATAATCTTGCTTGCTTTTCTTTCTCACGTAATTTATAACGATGATTTCTTATAGTAGACTGTGCTACCCCTAGCTTTACTGCAATTTCCTTATCAGTTAATCCTGATGCTATTAGTACTAACAACTCTCTTTGAACCTGTGATATTCCTATGAAGGACGGATTCATATCTAATAAATATTCTAAAGTAGATCCATGTTTTTCTGATATATGAAGCTCAGTGGCCTTTTTTGAATCATAGAGCATGGAATCTATTTCATATATTCTTCCCTTTGTAAATTCTTCCTCACAAATTATACATTTATAACTTTCTTCTAACTCAACATAACCTTTTTTCACCTCTTCAATACTTGCATCCCAAAATAGTTCTTTATTACTTTTATTCATATTATCTGACACCTCTACATTTATTTATATATTAAATTATATACTTATTTTAGTTTTATGTCTATATATAAATAAACTTTTTATAATTAAGTCTACAATTATATAGTAACATCAAAAAATATCACCTCTATATAATGCCTACTATTTTAATTATTTACACTGCTCAATGTAATTTCAACTTTGCTAAATTAAAGATTTTTCGTAGTGTAACGGAGAAAAATCCTCCTTCACTGTCCTCTGTCAATTGTCCTCTGTCCTCTTAAAAAAATTATTTGGCATAATTTTTTATATTATGATTTAACTAAAATATCAAATTACGCACACTATAATTAACATTTTAATTTTTTTTAGCTGTTTTATTGACAAATTAATATTTTTTGTCTACTATTTATTATATAATTCTATTTTAAGAGGTGAAAAACATGAACATAATAGAAACAAAAAATCCAAAGTTTACGATTAGATTTGCAACACCTGAAGATGCTAGCTTAGTTGTAGAATATATGATAAAATTGGGTACATATCAAAAAATGGCAGATAAAATTACAGCAACTAAAGAAAATGTTCATAAGCTTTTATCAGAAAATAAGGGAGAAGCGATTTTTGGTGATTATGATGGAGAAACTGCTGCTTTTATTTACTTTTGTCATAATTCATCAGCTTTTATAGGACAAGCAGGTCTTTATATAGATGCCTTTTATATTGATAAAAGTGTACGTTCCAAAGGACTTGGGAAAATTATGATGGCTTTTATTTCAAAGCTTGCACTTGAAAGAGGTTGTAAAAGAGTAGAGTGGGGTTGTTTAGATTGGAACGAGCCAAGCATTAATTTTTATAAGGAACTTGGTGCAGTTAGTGTTGATACTATGACAATATATAGGTTTTCTCAAGATAAATTAAAAGAAAATGCTGATAGATTTTAAATATACATGAATTTAATCAAATATATTCTAAAGTTTATTTCATCTTAATTTTTATGCGAGAAGTTGAATAGTTAAAAACTAAAATCTTTTTAAAGAAATTGAAATTTGTAAGTTGTGTGCATTTTCATAATGAAAATATGGATTTGATATCTCTACATAATTTTTTAGAGACAATGTTAATAATTAATTCTTCCACGGCCGAAATGCTTGCAATAAAACAAACTAAAATAGTTGCTGTGTGCAATCCTAATCCAATATATATAAATGGTAAGCAAAACAAAGCCATCCCTGTTAACTTATTAGCATAGGTATGTAAAAAGGTGATTTGTTTATATCGTATAAAACCAACACTCAGCGATGCCAACCGAATAACTGCAATAATAACTACCCAATATACGACCAATAAAGGAAATTTAAAATTAAACATGAATATGAACAACAAAACTATAACCATAAAAAAGTCTGCAATACTATCAAGAATCTGCCCATTTTTACTTACTAAATTCATCTTTCGTGCAATCATTCCATCTAAAACATCGCTGATGCCGCATATAAAATATATGATAAAAAATGCTTGAGAAAATGGTTTTATAAACACCAAAACTATTGTTCCTAGTATTCTTGTTGTTGTAATTAAATTTGGAATATTCCTCACTTTTATCACCATCACTCTACTATAAATTATGATCCACACAAATTTACTATTTGCTTAGGCAAGATTATACTGAAACTATGTTCTAATCCGCTTGATAATTCTATTCTTCAGGTTTAAATGAAAAATTATCATGAATAATTTGCCACTTATTATACATACATTCCAAATATAAAGTACTTCTTACTGCTAGAACCAGAAAACTTTTATATTTCATCCAGTTTTTTTCTTAAATCTGCTATGTAGACTAATTGCTGCTTTTTTATATACAAGCCTGCAAACAAGTTCATTAGAGGATTATTTACTGATACTTCTTCTGTAAATTCAATCTTCGTACCATTATTAACAGGAGTAAAAACTCCAATCCAATGCCCCTTCATATTTTTATTAGTCATATCAAATTCATATCGCTCATAAGGCTTTTTTAAAGTAATATTAAATTCAGTAGTGAAATTATCTTTTGTATATTCCATAAAAGAGTTTCCATCTGCTGAAACATCAATTTTACTTAAATCGCTCCGCCACTCATATTCATTGTTATTTGTGACTACTTCCCATACTTTTTTTATATCTGTTTTTAATGTCGCTGTAATGACTGATTTCTTCATATTATATGTTCTCCCTAATAAATTTACTACTTATCTTTTACTAAATTATACCATACCCTAACTTTGAAGTTTTATCTGTTTTTAAGGACAACATAAAAGAACTGCTTCTTTAAAACAGTAAATATCATCTGTTCCTGATCTATTCTAAACATACTTAAAAGCCCTCAAGTGTATACACTCAAGGGCTCTAGGATTCTCTAAAAAATCAACTCTCCTGGCTTATAGCCTTCAGGTAATTCTTCTTCACTTAAAAATTTAAAATTGTCGTCACGAAGTATTGGTAAAAATGCTTCATATGGAATTTTGGAAAACTCACAAGCATAATCACTGGCTCCAAACCACTTACCCTCTTTGCTACTCAAATTCAAATCTCTAGCAAACTTTGTATGGTTTGAGCAATCATGAACTGCTAAATCCCAATTTTCTTCATCGGCTATTTTCATGAATTTAAGAGTTAATTCCCTGCTCCAAATTGGAGAAATATAGCCATGTCTACAGCTGTACATGTTTTCCCCATAATAATTGTCTATGTTATTCTGATTTAAATGTAATTCTGCACAGTTTATAAAATCAAGCTTTGTATCTAAGATTGCTTGCTTTTTCTTAAAAAATGCTTCAAAAAATTCAGGAGTCATTGGAGTTTCAATACCTACAGTTTTAATATATTTTTTGGCTATTCCAATGTTTTGAATAACTTTGTCTGAGCAATTAGATGCTCCAAGGTTGAAACGTATCTCATCAAGACCAGCTTCAGCTAATGCTTTCAACGTTTCTTCTGTAGCCAAAATACCATTTGTATATAGATGTTGATGAATTTGTGCATCCCTAAATTTCCTTATGATGGAATAATATTTTTCAATCTCCATAAATGGCTCTAAATAAACATATGAAATACCAGTAGGCTTTTTGTGTATGGAAAGAAGTAAATCTATATCCTTCTCATAAAATTTTGTATCTCCAATTTCCCACATACCTTCACCAATAGGAGGAATATTTTCTAAATCTCCATAATTGTAACAGAACTTACACTCTATATTACACTTGTTGGTTTTCCTAATTGCACTCAAGCCAGTTCCCAAAAGACAAGAACGACACCCTTGAGAGAACTTGCTTTCGTTTCCCACGAAAAAAGTTCTATTATCCAAAGTTTTTAAACCTTTAATTTCTGACATTAACATATTATTTCTATGTTCAATTGCTTCCTCAATTTGTGCAAAGGCAGCATAAATGATTTCTTGTTGTTTTACCATAAGTTCCTCATCCTCTGGTAACATGGAAAAAAACTCAAACCACTGCAGCGCATCTTTCTTTGAAATTTTCATAATGTATCCTCCTCTATTTATATGTTCCCACACACGAAGGCCCTCGAATGTGTGTACATCCAAGGGCTTTAAACCATTGACATTACTAACTTTTATCTATATGTGTTTTTATAGTATCCACATACAACGTGTATATCTTAACATCATTATAGCATACTTTTTTATATCAAACTATATTTTTATATATCCTAAAGCCATTACATTCCAATTATATTTGGTACTTAAATGATACTATGGACTAGCTTTTATTCTGATGGAAGGAAGAGTTATAGTTTGTTCTCATTCTACATTGAATTACATGCTCACATTATAATCACACTTTTGGCATTGAGCAAGTGTATTTTCGTTATCCTCAATATGATAAGCACCAGACCATTTACAAATACTTTGCAGAATTGGAACTACAGACTGACCTTTCAAAGTCAATGAATACTCAACTCTTGGAGGTATTTCATCATAAGACTGTCTTTTTATGATTTCATCTGTAACCAATTCCTTCAATGTTGCAGCTAGTACAGCATCTGTTATATTTGTCATTTCACTCCGAATAGAACTGTATCTCAAAGTTTCCCTTTCAGCTAAAACGCATATTATTCTTGATTTCCACTTACCACCAAAAACAGTTAATCCGTACTCCAGCGGACAACGAATATCTTTTTCTAATTTAGGTTTATACATTGGCTTTCTCCTTAATTTTTTAACTATAGTATATGACAATTCTTTCTAGAATAAAAGTTACTATGAAATTTATTAGTAACTCATAAACTTGCTAATATATTCTGTTTTCCAAGTCATCTTGTTATAATTCATAGGAGCTCATCAATAAGAGCTACTAAAAATTATTCAGGAGGTATTTTCATGAAAGTAAATGCTTATTTGGAAATCACAATGAAAATCAACAACAACAATCGTCAAGCTGCTGCAAAGGTCTATACAGATTATAGAAAACCATTTCTTGAAACAATCGAAGGTGCATTAACAAAAGATCTTTTAATTCGTGATGAAGATGTTCAAGTTCTTCATGGCTTCGACAACATTGAACACGCAAAGGCCTACTTAGAAAGTGAAATGTTCAAAAATGATGTCTTTGTAGGATTACAACCTCTGTGGAATGCAGACCCAGAAGTAAAAATCTACAGCGCAGCTTAATAAAAAAATGCATATGTAAAAATTATTTTTACATATGCATAACTAATATATTATTTTGGTATTTTTTACCCAGTAACATAATCTTATTTACCTAATTATTCTATAGCTTCATATCATTCAAAATATCCCTTAATTTTTTTAATTCATCATTTGTTAAAGTTACTCCCTTACCCATCTTTTCATGTTCAGGTGACCAATCTCTAATATCAAATTTAGGTTCTTTATCATTCCAACTTATAAGATTTAATTCTTTATTCCATCCTTTTGGTGATTCTGAAAGAGCTCCTATATTTTCTTTTATTTCATATTTTATATTTGCCATACCTCTGCCTCCATAATTTATTAAATATTTTTTTATTCATTTTCTTCTTAAGATTACTTTATTATTTTTTTAGTTATTGCGTTAAATAAGAAAATTATACATCATCATGATTATAGATTACTTTCATTTTTTTATAGAAAATTCTTTTACATTTTTCTTATTCCTATGTACAAAATTATACCCTTTTAAATCAGTTAGGTTATAAACAACTGACCACTGCAATTTATCTTCCCCATTAGACCCATGCACGCCAATTTGTGCAAGCAAGTCTATAGTTTGATCTCTTGTCAACTTTCCATTATTCTCTTCAATGACATTTTTGGCTGCATTATATCTATCAAATTCACTATAGCCTTCACCAATATTTAGTCTATTATATGCAATAAAATTTGATGCAATCTGATACGATTTATCTGCTTTAACAACCTGTAATCCTCCATCCCAATACTCAACAATAACCGATTTGCCAGTTGCATCTGCAATTAAGTAATGGCATTTAACATTTCCTGAGAAATATATATTATATTTACGTAATAGTTCAACTGCCTCAGTCACTGTTGCAGCCTTATCCAGCACAAGTCTAATTGCAGTGGTGGTATTTAACGTTACTTTATTTTTATCTTTGCCCATATGAACTTCAGGAACCGCAAGCAGTGCTATAGAAACACCCTTTTCATTCATACCGTCAAATGGCAGATATGGTGCCGCCAATGTTAAAAAACTATTTATTTTTGTAGGAGTTGGCAAATTGTCTTTTGAATACCCTGCAAAAGATAAATTAACAGTTGACACAGAAGCATACCCGTTTTTAGGCTTTGTCCATAATTGCAACGATGGTGAGTATGTAAAATCAAAATTTCTTGCAAAAATGGTATCTCCCTTATCATCTTTTGTAACAAATGCCGTGCAGCCAGCTCCAGTTACATTTATATTTATGGGTATTCCTTTTAGTAATCTCTTCGTGACAAATTTTTCAATGTCCCTATCACTTTTTGCTCCAACTTTTAAAAATTCATCAAACCCATAATCCCCATAGTAAGTCATTTCATACATTGGATAATTATCAATAACTTTTAATGAAGCCAGACTTTTTAACTCATTAGAAAATAATACTAATGCTATCACCACAATAAATAAAATAAAACATAGTATACCAATAACTATTTTTTTACCTATATTCCTCTTTATCATTTAGTAGTCCTCTTAATAACACTTGTTTTACCTTTCCTTGCTATTCTGTTTTAATCACTTGTAATTATATCATGTATAACCAACTTGCTCCATATGACCTATAGTCATTTCAATCGTTTCATACTATTTTTTCAAGGAATTGTTCAGTATTTAGAGACCATTATCCGCATTTCCTTTCTCGGTAGTTACGTCACATTATTTTCAAATTTCCATCATAATTTAGAAAACATATAAAGTCCACAATTATTTCACAAATTCAGATAATAGCGTTGCTATAATGAAATTGTAAACGAGGAAGAAGTTAATATGCAGTATGATCCAAATTATAAAAAGGAGTGAAATTATGAAAAATAACTTAGTTAAAAGCCTTCGTTATGTAATATTAGCTGCTGTTCTTATTTTTGTTACTATACAATCCTACTTACATGCTAATATTGGTGGTAAAGATTACGCCTCAATCCATGCATTATGTCCTTATGGTGCATTAGAATCCTTGTATAGTTTACTCTTTAGCGGCACCTTTATTAAAAAAATTTTTTCTGGTACCTTCATCCTGCTTGGGCTAACATTAATCCTTGCACTTATCTTTAGAAGAAGCTTTTGCGGTCTGATTTGTCCATTTGGAACCATTCAAGAAATTTTTGGCAAACTCGGTAAAAAGCTTTTTAAGAAAAGATTTGAATTACCTAAAAAAATAGACAATCCTCTAAGATACTTAAAATATGTTGTTCTCTTTGTAACAGTATACTATGGATGGAAAACTGCAGGATTATGGATGTCTCCTTATGATCCATGGGCTGCTTATGGACATGCAGGTGAAGGCCTAACTCCCCTTATAGAAGAATTCCCAATGGGCTCTATATTATTATTAGTTACTATTATTGGCTCAATATTATATGATAGATTTTTCTGTAAATACCTTTGCCCTATGGGTGCCTTTTATGGAATAGTATCAAAAGTAAGCCCTGGAAAAATTACTAGAGATGAAAATACCTGTGTAAATTGTGGATTATGTACTAAAAATTGTCCTGCTAATATTAAGGTTTCTGAGATGAAAACAATTAAATCTGCTGAATGCCTAAATTGCCAAAGCTGTATATTATCTTGTCCAATAAAGGATACACTTAAATTTAAATTCTTAGGTAAAAAAATTGCACCTTTAGTGGTTATAATTATTGTAGTTTCAATATTCTTTGGCGGCATTGCAATTACTAAGATGACAAATGTATATGAGACAACCCCAGCACCTATAACCTCTTCTACAACTCTTAACCCAGAAGAAATTAAAGGTTATATGACCATTCAAGATGCTGCCACAGCTTCAAAAATGGATATAGGTGAATTATATAAAAAGTTAAATATACCTACTACAGTACCAAAAGATACTAAATTAAAAGATGTTAAGAACCTTGTACCAGGCTTTGAATTTGAAACAGCTAAAGAAAGCTTAAAGTAAAAGATTTCGAACTAACTACTCCGTAGGAGAAAATAATAGGAGCTACCATATGGTAGCTCCTCATTCTGTTTCATTATTAACTTATTTTTCTACAGATAAATCTTTATTTCCTGCCCATTCATAGTATGATCCATCATAATTTTTTGCTTTTTCATATCCAGCTATTTTTAATATTAATGTAACATCTGCTGATCTTATTCCTTTTGTACAGTATGAAACTATTTCATCATCCTTATTGATTCCTTTTGAAGATAACAATGTTTCTATATCCTTTTGACTTTTTAATGTACCATCACTGTTATAAAATTGTGTCCAAGTTATATTTATAGCTTTAGGCAAATGTCCGCCTCTAGCTTCGCCATATTTAACAGCTCCATTATACTCATCAACTTCTCTAGCATCTATTATTTTTATTTTATCTATATTTTTATTTATGTAGTCAGTTGTAACATTTATACTTTCATCCATTGCTGAAATTTTAAATGCTACAGCTTTAGGTGTTGGTACTTTTCTATCTGATGGATATTTTTTACTCTTCCAAGCATTCCATCCGCCATTTAACATTTTTACATTTTTAATACCAGCAGACTTAAGTGTCCAGGCAATTCTTCCATCTTCTGCCCACCCTGTTGGAGGTGCACCGTAAACAACTACAGTTTTTGTGCCATCAATTCCTAATTTGCCTATAACATCTGCAAGTTTTGATGGTTCAAGTAAATTTCCAAAGCCTTTATCACCAGGTTTTTTATTCTCCATGTCTGTAAACGGTTGCCATTTTACATTAATAGAATTTGGAATATGATTTATAATATAAGCTTTTGGATCCCTTGCATCAAGTATTACTATACCTTTATCAATGTTATCTTTCACCCAATCTGCACTAACAAATAAATCATTATTAACATATTTAGCAGCACCTTCTGCAGGTTTAGAACTTTCTTGTGATACAGCAGCTTGCTTTTGTGAGCATCCAACTAATGCAAGTGAAGACACTAAAACTATAGAAGCTATTAATGATAGTAATTTTTTCATTTTAATCCCCCTCCCTTTGTTTTCATCAATAATTATACCATAATCATCATTTTTTTCTTATTTGTATTACTAATAGAGATATTAAGTAATATAAGAATTGCCAATAGTAAAATACCTTTTTAGTTCTAATTTAAACCCATTTTTGGAGAGCTTTTATCAGGTCTATTTTTTCTAGAAGTGTTGAAAACTTTCAAATTACTCATAAAGTATTTTCTCTACTTTCTAAGTGCTTCTTTTCTCAAGCTAATAGCCTTTCTGTAATTTATACCATATCCAACTGCTGTTTTTTTAAAGTAGTTCCTTTAATATACAAGGATTGCCTCTTAACCAATTATTATTTTTGCTTGCGACAAAAAACACTGCAGAATTCAAAATTGAATAATACAGTGTTCATGTAATTTCTATAGTTATGTAGCATAGTTTTCAAATTACGTATCAAATTTCAATCATAATTCTATCATCACCAACAGTGTTAACTGGTCCAACAAAAGAATGTACTATAACCTCTAACGTAATTAAATAACCACATCTCTATAGATAACTTCCTTTGAGTTCTCTTCTAACTTGAGTTGATCAACTTTAGGCTGTTGTTTAATGATATTTTTAACATTAATATCCGAAAAATATTGTTTTTTTTATATAAAAATGCTACACTTTGTAGTGCAAATAATCAAAGAGGTGATATAACTTATGAAATTAGGCATTAGTATACTTTCGGAACAACTTTCAGATTATATTACTTGTTCCAAATGTAATGATTTTTCTAATGAGTTGAATTTAAATCGTCCTGAACACTATATAGATCAAAAGGTATTACTAAGCAGCCATTTATATATTGCTTCGGCATTAACTTTATCAGATTCGATTATAGCCGAATCAGCCAGTTGCCTTATCTGTGTCGGAAAACCTCCAGAAGAATATTTTATGCAGAACTTTTCAATACTTTGTGTTTCAGATAACATCAATGTTCTTTCACTTTTTAACATGGTACAAAACATATATGATAGATATGATGTATGGGATCAACGTATGCAGCAATGTATTAACTCTTATTCAGATTTACAAGATATCATTGATGTATCCGATGCAATTTTCCAAAATCCAATTTATTTTAGCGACGCAAATTACCTAATCCTAGCTGAATCACATAACAATCCACTGAATATCAAATATAACTATATTCCTGAAAGGTGCATAAACAACTTAAAATGTAATAAAGATTATGAAGAAATGTGGCAAAGTGGTGTACCAACTATTTCATATCATGATTACAGACATCTTTCCATTGTAGTTAAATCACAGGGCAAATTTGTTATCTTTATATCAATTATGGAATCTAATATCCATTTTCGAACTAGTGACTCGGCTCTATTACAATATATGTCAAATTATGTATTGCTTAGTTATGATCAAAATTTAATGCGCAGCGAAAACTCCTATTCTTCATTAGAGTACTTTATAAAACAATACCTAAACAATCAACACATTTCTGATCGGGATTTTGAAAAAGCACTTATGTCACTTAATTGGAAAATAGATCACACTTATTATGTTTGCTATATTGAGCTAACTGAAGTGGAGCTTCGTTATAACATGGTTAAATATCAATGCTCTCAGATAGAAAATTTATTTACTTCTGCTGCAATTGTATTTGAATATAACAGTAGTATAACTACAGTTATAAATCTTTCATTAATAGATGATCCTAAAACTACTGAAGCAAACTTAAGGTTACTTTTACAGAATAGTAACCTCAAGGGAGGGAAAAGTCGAGAATTTAACAATATAAATAATGTGAGAAATTATTATATTCAAGCTTTTTCTGCGCTGGAAATTGGTAAGAGTGCAGATTCTAACTTGTATTTTTATAATTTTGAAGATTATTGTTTACAGTATATGCTTAAAAACTCTTACCAAAATCTTATTCCAGAATCTCTATGCCCAAGTGGTCTTATTCAAATGAATGAATATGATAAAGTACATAATACACAATATGTATTAACCTTGAAAACTTATTTTGAACAGAAATTTAATGTAACACATGCAGCAAAAAAATTATATATTCACAGAACAACTTTCATAGAGCGCTTAAGTAGAATTAAAAACTTTATTGGCATTGATTTTGAAGATTCACGCGAGTGCCTATATCTTATGATTGCTTTAGAAATCATGAATTAGAAAGCTTTATGATAACATAAACATTAGCCCTTTAATCTATTTTTAGACAAGAAAAAAAACAGGGTTAGATACCCTGTTAATGCACGTATTATGGCATTTACTCTTTTAATAATTCTGAAAGCAACTTACCATTAATTGCAAAGTTATCTGCTCCAAGAAAATGATAAGCAAAATAGTTAACTTTCAAATTTGGATTTTCTATAGTATTAAGGATCACTTCATTTATAGCTTTAGAGAGTTCTGATATTTTTTCTTTTTCTATTGCAGGTCCTTGAATTTCTACAGTTATCACTGGATTTTCATTATCATACAGCTTCCCGCGAATGTAGTAAGTATCGTATTCGTTAAAATATATTTCTATATCTGGAATTGCAGTGATATTACAGGTACTTTCGTAGATTCTTTCAGCTATAAGATTTTTTTTATCTTGCTGAAGTTTCAAAGTTTTAATGTTAATAATTGGCATTTTGTACTCCTCCTTTAAATTTATGTGTTTATTTCGCATCTATAAATATATTGTACTATGTCATTTGCATTCTTAATATCCGTAATTCATTGATTTTTTTTTATAAAAACACTACACTTTGCAGTGTGATCATCTATCATCTTAATATTTATTCTCATCCACCTTATATTCGGTGTTTATCTTGAATAGTTTCTTGCACCTTCTTTGGTAAAGATTTTACCTTTTCTTGCTTCCTTAACTTTAATAAATAAACCTCAATAATATAATTTCTTTTAAGTTATTAATTAATCGCAAGAAAATTTAAAATTTATAATAAGTACACTTTATCTTTGTATTGCGACGCAAAAAACACTCCAAAATTCATTTATGAATAATGCAGTGTTTCAGTAATCTATTTGTTTTTATGGTTAAGTCATTAAAAAAAGAAAATTATGAACTAATTTATAAATATAAAGCAATAGTATTTAATTATTATTCTCTGAATATTTCATAATTCTTTCTTTTAAGAATACGTTAAATTTATTATATTCATCCTCAGCTAGATTTCTATTAAAACTCATAATCTTTAATTTATGACCTTTATACTCTTTTCTATATGGTGGATGAATATGTTCAAATTCTTGTAACTTAAATCCTAAGTTAGAATAAAATTTTAATCTTTTAATTGATATATCATCTACTGGTGGGTCTATTTCTAAAATTATATTTCCATTATTTTCACAAAAATCTTTTAAAATTCTAGAGCCATAGCTTTTCCCTCTTAAACTAGGGGATATTGCTAAGTGCTCAATATATTTACAGTTATCTAAATCCCAATATAATAATATTCCAACTAATTCATTATTTTCATAAACAGCCATGAAATTATATTTACCATCTTTTAAGACATCTATTTGATTTTTTATAATTCTTTGCTCAAATATAGGAAAACTTACTTTATATATATTCATTACATCATCAAAATAATTATTATCATTAGAATTTATTCTTACAAACTCCATTTCTATTTCCTCCTAATAAATATGTCTAGTTTTTACCCTTCCAAAATTCATCATATATTTTTTCTCCTAACAGTATCGATTTATATATAACTTTATAGTAAATTAAACACTATAAAATTATATCATATTTTTCAAGAGCTTCAGATAGGTATTTGACTACAACATAAAAAACACCATAAAATTCAACTTTGAATAATACAGTGTTCATGTAAATTATTCGTTTTTTCTGTTTTTACTTTAAGTAAAAAATATTGCTAACTAATATGTTTCTATATTTATCTTTGAAATTTATGTTTCTTATAATTAACATAATAGAAAATACCATTAATAATATAAATCCAGCTAATGATATGATATTAGTAATTCTAACTATTAACACTGCAAATAAATGATTTCCATAACCATCCGGGAACATTCCAAGCTTAGCATATTCAAATATAGGATTAGATGATAAAGCAAGTATAGCACTCCCCAAAATGCAATAAAGTAATTTTGCATTTTTACTCATTAAATCTCCCCTTCAAATTCATAATATATTACTTATTTGTCTTTTCATTTATATAAATATCAAGTGCTTTAATCCCTCTGTTAGCAAGTTTTACAAACAATATAAATCCATAAATTCCAATACCTAATAAAGTTAAAATAATTATTAGATTAATAAAAAGCATCATCATCGACATCATACCAAACATAATTATCCCCCCATATATCATTCTATTTATTGGTAATTATATCATTATATTCAATTGAATAATACGGTGTTTCATTAATCTGTTCTACTTTCATTTTTAATCTTGTTAAAGTAATTTTATTCAAGTTATATCAATGCTCATCCTTAACATATTTCCTATAGTCTTCTGCCACTTTTTTTATATCGACTTTTTCAAACTTATTAGCCTTAACTACCCAGTTATCTACAAGGTTAATAAAATAAGGCTCAGTACTATTAGTAACTAGTAGACCTATAATATGTCCAAATTCATAATATACTAATTTAAAATCGCCATCTTTCAAAGAGTACTTTTTTTCTGCAGTGATTATATCGTTATAAAAATTTGAACTTGATACACTTACTGTTTCCCATTTATTTTCACTAGAATACTGTACAATTGCGCTGCAAATATTTTTTCCATTTATCTTATTAAAAAAAATAATTTGATTGGTGCTATAAATAATATTATATATATTATCCAGGCTTGGATTTTCTTCATATAGAATTGCTGGTGAAAAATGATAATATTCAAATCCCTTGTCCATATACATATCAGCTACTTTTTCATAACTTTCTAATCCCCAGTCGCTCTTGCTAAAATCAATACATTGATTAGCACCTTTAAAACTCTCATTAGCTTCATTTTTTATAGCATCAATATTATAATCCTTAACATTCATTATTGTAAATTTTTTAGTGGTTTCCTCTTGCAAAGATTGTCCTCTATCTGACTTAACATTTTTATTTACAGACAGGGTATACATATAATGCGTATCATATTTATCTTCTGGCGTTACTATAACTATTCTTTTACTATCATCTAGATTTATACTGGTCTTAAGTTGTTTTCCTTTGCTATCCGTTATAATTATGTTTCCATTTAATGTACTAGGATCAATCTTTTCATTAAATTCTATACTCCAGGGTCTATTACATGATACGTTAAGTTCTTTTGTTAACTCTTTAGCACTAATATTAAAAGGTATAAAAAAGTTTACTAAAAGTGTAAATGTAATTGTTTTCAATATTTTATTCATACAAATTCACTCCTCCAATTAAATCCATAATAACATATATTATACAACAAGATAGTTTTCCAGTAAATGTACACTAGTTATTTTTCATACCACATTATTCCATTTTTAAAGAGCATCATTCGCATTTCTAATTTAAAAAGTTATGTCGTATAATATTCGGAAAGTCTTTTTAGCCTATCTAAACTTGAAGATTTTTTAGATATAATCAACTTATTTTCAAGAAAAAGTGTATCTATCATAAACACCAAATTTTAATTTAATAGGACTAAATACATAAACCTATTAGGAGGATTTTATAGAAAACTGTAGAATTAATTACCTATATGATAAAGTTTGTATAAATAGGGGGATAAAAAGTGAAAATTAAATTATTGTTTATATCATGTGTTTTAGGGACAAGTTTGCTGTTTTCAAGTAGTGTATTTGCAAAAAATAATATCAATATCAATAGGTTATCCGGACAGGATAGGTATGGAACAAGCAATGCAATAGTTTCTAAAGGATGGACTAAATCGAATTATGCAGTTTTAGTAAACAGTCAAAACTTTCCCGATGCAATAACTGCATCACCTTTAGCTAAAAAATATAATGCACCCATTCTTTTAACTGATGCTAATAGTTTAACTGATTCTACAAAAGAAAAATTACAAAGCCTTGGAGTTGAAAATATTTTTATAATAGGCGGTACGGGAGTGGTAAGTTCACATATAGAAAATACACTTGAAAGTATGGGTATTAGTGTAAAGAGAATATGGGGACAAGATAGATATGAAACTTCTATTAATGTAGCTAAAGAATTAGGAAGTAGTAAAGGTATGTTTGTTGTAAATGGTGAACATTATGAAGATGCATTATCAGCAGCTCCAATTGCAGATAAATTACAATATCCTATTATATTGATTAGTAAAAATAGTGTTCCAGATATAGTCAATAATTATGTAAATAATATAAAAAATAATGGGGGAGCAGTAGAAGTTATAGGTGGAGAAGATATGTTAACTAATGCTGCGGTAAGCAGTTTAAACCCTACTAAAATCTATAATCAATCTAGCAAATACGATAGAAATTTAGCTTTAATCAATAACTATAAGGGACAATTAGATTTGAGTAAAGTATACATTTCTAGTGACAAAGGTTTTGCAGATGCATTAAGTGGTTCAGCATTAGCAGGTCAAAATGGGAATCCTATTATATTAGTTGGAGATAGTAACCAAAGTAATGTAAATAGTTTTATTAGTAATAATAATGTAACTAATGTGAATGTATTAGGTGGAACTGGAGTATTAAGCGATCATGATGTTAATGTTGTTATAGGGAATATGAGTGCAACAAATAATATAGTAACATTTAAGGATAAAAATTTAGAGAAAGCAATAAGAGCTACGATAAACAAACCTACAGGAGAACTTTTAAAAAGCGATGTTAACCAAATTACTGAATTAGATGTTTCTATTATTAATGAACATACGGATATAAAAGATATTAGTGGACTTGAAAACTTAACTAATTTACAAATACTTGCTTTAACTGATACTGAAGTAAGTGATCTAAGTCCATTGAAGAACTTGACTAATTTACAAAAGCTTAATTTACGTTGTGCTCAAGTAAGTGATATAAGCCCATTGAAATACTTGACTAATTTACAAAATCTTAATTTATGGTGTGCTCAAGTAAGTGATATAAGTCCATTAAAGGACTTAACTAATTTACAAAAGCTTGATTTACATATCCCTCAAATAAGTGATACAAGTGCATTAAAGAACTTAACTAATTTACAACAACTTAGTTTACAATATACTCAAGTAAGTCATATAAATGGATTAGAGAACTTAACTAATTTACAACAACTTAATTTAGATCGTACTCAAGTAAGTGATATAAGTGGATTGAAGGACTTAACTAATTTGCAAAAGCTTAATTTGAATAATAATCAAGTAAGTAATATAAGTCCATTGAAATACTTAACTAATTTACAAGAACTTGATTTGAGTAGTAATCAAGTAAGTGATATAAGTCCATTGAAATACTTAACTAATTTACAAAAACTTGATTTGAATAATAATCAAGTAAGTGATGTAAGCCCATTGAAATACTTAACTAATTTACAAGACCTTCTTTTGAATGTTAATCAAATAAGTGATATAAGTCCATTGAAGGACTTAATTAATTTACAAGGACTTTATTTAGGCATTAATCAAATAAGTGATATAAGTCCATTGAAATACTTAATTAACTTACGAGAGCTTAATTTAAAGCATACTCAAGTAAGTGATGCTGATAAACAATCATTAAAAAATGCTTTACCTAATTGCGTTTTCATTGATTTCTTCGAAAACTGAAAATATTGATATATAAGGGTTTGCAGTAAATTAAACTGTAAGCTCTTTTTTATCTAAAAGTCTATTTATATCAAGTTTACAGTACATCAACGCAATCTTTGTATTGCGACACAAAAACACCACATAATTCAACTTTGAATAATGCAGTGTTTTTCCAAATTGTTCAGTTTTTCAGTTGTTGCGTCAAACAAGAACGTTGTGTCGCAAATATCTAAAACATTATGCTCATTTTGTGTAGTATAGTTTGTCAAAGGATTTTCCTTCATTTACAGCATCTATTAATGCAATCAAATCTTTAATGCTATGAGTTTTAAGCCATTCTCCAACCTCATGTTTACTAATTATGTAGTTATACCTACGAACATCAATATTAGGATTATAGAATTGACTTTGATTTTTAAGCTTAGAAAAATCAGTAATATTCTTACCATTGTTCGTTACTTTTACCCAAGCGTCATAACTATAATTTTCTCGATAATCATTTTGTGTTGCAATCCCCTCATCAAACCAAATTGGAATAAGCGTTTTAGGTAATATTTTTCCATTATATACTCTATGATGAAGTTCCGCATGAGTTAATTCATGAGCAGTAACATCCACATTTAACCCCTTGGGGGAAATTACAACATAACTATGTGCTCCAAAGAATACAGCAGTAGTAGTTAATGCTGGATTTCCTGTCCAACCCAGTTTTTTAAGTTCCTTCTCATTATTGCTAATGATAATTGTAGGCTTACTTTCAGTGTTGCCCCAGAACGTCACTAATCGCTTATGTGCTTCATCTATAATTGACAGTACCTTGGAACTATCTCCATTAAAATCTTTGTCGATATATATATTATCCTTAACCTGTGTATATCCACGAAGTGGAACTGTCATTTTATATCCAAGGCTTGTAAATTGAATAAAGAATATGCCAATAAGAATTAGAATAAATGCTATAGTCCCTATAATTATATGTTTCTTTTTAACTTTTTTCATTGATTCTTCTCCTTACTTAATTTTTTGTTAAACAAATCCTTCTGTAGTTAATGATAATTTATTTAACTTTTCCCTCATAATACTTTATCTACTTTTATATTTACTTTGATGTACTGTTTCCTAATTATATTCCTTTAGTTCTTCATTCTCTAATATTTCTGCTAACTTTTTCTTTCTTAATAAAACAAATACGGGTATTAAATATATAAGACAACCTATAAACTTTACCCAAGTATAACTGTTTATTTCGCTAGCAATTGAATTAGTTCCAAAAAATCCTGAACCTATCAAGGCACTAAAATCCATAAAAGCATGAAGAATAGCAACTACCCATATATTTCTTGTCCTTAAATAAATAGCAGCAAGTAATGATCCTAACACTGCAGCTCCCACTGCTTGTATGAATGCACTTTTAACAGAAACTCCAGAAAAAATGTTCGTTATATGTGCAATTCCAAATATTGCACTGGATGTAATAATTGAAGCATAAATCCCTTTTGGTGTTTTATTAAATTTATCTATAAACAGATTCAATATAGTTCCTCTAAAAATAAATTCTTCAGATATTCCTACTCCAGCCATAGTAGCAATAAATATTACAATTTGTGGTAAGGGCAATAATTGATTAGCCTTTCCATTATGCAGAACATTTGCCAAAGCAGAAGCTGCTCCTAATAAGCATATAACAACTAAAAATCCTCCTACAAAAAGTCCTCTCAATATGCCTATACCTTTTTCTTTAATAATGTATTTTTTTTTCACTAAATGCATTATTATTAATGCCGCAGCAATTCCAATACATTCTGATATTAGTTGTAACTCATATCCCTTAAAGGTTATTGGAAATGCAGCTATCCATTTTACACTTCTTAGCGCAGCTAAATAAACAACAACTATCAATATACTTAATGTGAATGTGTGTTTTTCCTTCAAATAATTAATCTTATCTATCATTTTCATATCCTTCCCCTAAATATCAATCTTCAAATTCAAATAACTCTTCTACCGTTGTATGAAATGCTTTTGCAATATCCATCCCCATTTTAAGTGATGGATTATATCTGCCGTTTTCTAAATGAACTATGGTTTCCCGTCTTACTCCTATTAATTCAGCTAGCTCACTTTGTTTCATCCCTGCATTTTCTCTATATTCTTTTACTTTAGTTTTTAATTTTGCCATTTTTACATCCCCCTAGCATCAAGTACACAAAATATAATACTCCTTAAAATAGTAAGAATAGCTAATCCACCAACTATACCATATCCTATAACGATTGAACTTGTATTAATCAGTACACAAGGCAAAAGTAAAATGCCAAAAACAACATAGGATAACTTAAAGCAGATAGTATCTGTTTTACTAAGAACTTCTTTTGCATATTCATCAAATATATCTCGATTGTTTTTTACCATATACAAACTGACAAACATACATGCTAATACAGCATATTGTAAATATGTGTATATTGGATTATACTTTGTGCTTACACACATCCAATAGAATACAACTAATAATAATGCAGGTATAATTTTTATAATCATCCACGCTTTTAAGCTAATCCTTTTTTCCATAAAATCTCCTCCAAGTGATATATTTATAACTTATGTTACAAATATATCACTCGCATTTTTGCTTGTCAATAATAAATGTGAATTACTTCCAACTTTTATATTGCATTGCACCGCAAAACATCGTAAAATTCAGATTAAATAATATGATGTTCTAGTAGATTGTTCGCTTTTTCATTTGTTCCATTATGTTTAATGTCTATGTACTAGCTTTTATTTTGATGAGACGAAAAAAACACTGTAAAATTCTTCGAATAATACAGTGTTTTTGTAAATTGTTTCGTTAAATAAAATTATGCGTGGCTTTTTGGCCACAAAAGGAACCGTAAATAGCTTTGTGTAAAATTCAAATTTATATAAGTTCTCTTGAAATTTTTATGCTGTATTAATTTAAAATTTGAAATATATGCTGTGAATCATTAAATATAATAACTATCTTTATTAATGTGGATGGATTTTACCATCTGGACTTAATTCCAATATATGACCATTTTCTTTAGTTACTAATATGAGATCTTGAAGAGCAGCTCCAGAAGGATTACTTTCACATCCATAGAAAACATAACTTGCGTTTAACATATCATCAGATATAAGTTTTTTTAAAATATTTATATTAACAACCTCTTGAGCAGGTTGAAAATAACAATCAGGATATGCATTTTCAACAATTTCTAGCGCTTGTTTATAACTGACTGCTCTGTGTTTTTCATTATGAGTATTATTGTTATCGTTATCATTCTTCTTGGCTGTATTTTCAGCTTCCAATTTATATTTAGCTTTTTCTTGCTGATCTTGAACTGCCTTTGCAAATATATCTTTTAAGTTTTTAGCATCTGTATTATTAGGATCTATTTTCAATATTTCATCTAAGTATTTATTAGCTTCTTCATATTTGTTGTTTTTAGCAGCGTCATTAGCAAGTTGAATATCTTTAGATATATTCTCTTTTTTATTATTCTCATTTTTTAAATTTTGAGCCAATGCCAAATTTCCTTGAATATCTCTATCATTTTTATAGCTTAATGCTTGTTGAAATACTTCAATAGCCTTATCATAATCTTTTTGAATCATATATTGTTTTCCTTGACTAGCTAAATTATTAAAAGTTTTTGATTCATTATATTTATATGTACCGAATATTGATATTACAAAAATTGCAATTGATAATAGTATACCTAATAATACTTTGTATATTTTCCCCAATTAATAGTGCCTCCTTTTTTATATGTATTCTCTATGTCCTATAAAGTTCTTCTATAATTATGACATAGAAATAAAAAAAGGAAAATATCTAAGATAGTACGTGTTTTAAGAAAATTTATTCACAATCTTAAAATTTTAATTGTGCAATTTTCTCAACTAATTCCATAATAAAATTGTTAATTGATTTACCATATGTTATATTATTTTCTGTAGATATTTTGTTATCATTTTTACTCATTTAAAGATAATATTTATATCATACTATAATAAGGGGGAAACAAAATGAAAATTAGAATTAAATTACTATTCATGTCATGTGTTTTAGGGACAAGTCTATTAACTACTTCAACTAGTGTATTTGCAAAAAATAATGTTAATAGGTTAGCAGGACAAGACAGATATGGGACAAGTAATGCAATAGTTTCACAAGGCTGGACACAATCAAGTTGTGCAATTTTAGTAAATAGTCAGAACTTTCCTGATGCAATAACTGCTTCACCTTTAGCTAAAAAATATAATGCACCTATTCTTTTAACTGATACTAGCAGTTTAACTAATTCTACTAAAGAAAAATTACAAGGCTTAGGTGTTAAAAATGTGTTTATTATTGGTGGGGTAGGAGTTGTAAGCTCACAGGTAGAAAATACACTTAAAAGTATGGACATTAGTGTAAAACGAATATGTGGACAAGATAGGTATGAAACTTCTGTTAATGTAGCAAAAGAATTAGGTACTTCTAAAGGGGTATTTATTGTAAATGGAGAGCATTACGAAGATGCACTCTCAGCAGCTCCAATTGCAGCTAAATTACAATATCCTATAATATTAGTAGATCAAAATTATGTATCTGATATGGTTAAAAACTATATAAATAATCAAGTAAAAACTAATAATACAGAAATAAATGTTATAGGTGGACAGGATGTATTATCTAATAATATAGTAAGTTCATTAAATCCTACTAAAACCTATAATCAATCAACCAAATATGATAGAAATTTAGCTTTAATAAATAATTATAAGGGACAATTAGATTTAAGTACAGTTTACTTGGCTTCTGATAAAGGTTTTGCAGATGCTCTTTCGGGTTCAGTATTAGCAGGTAAGAATGGAAATCCTATTATACTAGTTGGCGATAGTAATCAAAGCAGCATAAACAGTTACATTACTAACAACAATGTAAATAACTTAACTATACTAGGAGGAACTGGAGTATTAAGTAATGATGTTGTTGCAAGAATTACAGGTAACAGTAATAACAGTGATAATAATACTACTGTTGCTGCAGATAAAGTTCACCAAGAATTACAAGTATATGATAATTTATTAAATGATACAAATTGGCAGAGAAATAATGGAATTATATTTTATAGTGATGGTAAAAGTACTATAGACAATCATTGGATTATAGATATAGATCAGGATGGAGTATATGAAATGTTAGTACATCATGGAAATTGTGAGGCAAATTTAACAATATCTGTGATTACATATAATAATGGAAACATTAAAATAGAACATTTACCAAGTGATCATAACTATAGTGCAGACTATAGTAAATCTGAAAAGGTACTATTTACTTATGGTGGTAGAGGTGGCTCTAATTACATTACAGGATATAAGTTAGAGAATGGCCATTGTGAGAAAGTATTTACAGCTTTTTCTAATGAAGCTAGATACAGTGAGTCGGAACAGGCTAAGGCTGTTTATAAAATAAATGAACAAAGTGTTTCTAAAAAAGAATATGAGGAAACTTTCAAAAAGTTCGGTAGTATAGATCATCTAAAGTAATTTTAAAACAAGCCATAACGAACTTTAAAAAATTAGAAGCATTAGTGAGCTAAACTCCTAATGCTTTTAGTTTTTTATAATTTTTTCTGCTTATCCTTTGATGAAATTATAAAAAAACAATAGACTTTTTGGGTATCCTTATAGAAACACTGACGATTGACAAAATCTTTATAATCAAAGAACCTCAATCGAAAGGTATAACTCTAGATTAAAAGAACTTTTAAATGTAAATAATCTGCGTTCATCAGGTATACCTAACGCTAAAATAATTGCTCTTTTAAATTGTATGGCTCTAATTAGTGGAACTACTGCAGTTAAGCAAAAGTCTAACGACTTAAAGAATATAGCGTAATATCAAATAAAATTTAAAAAGTTATCCACAGGTATGATAGTACCTAGCTTTGCTATAAAATTTTAATTGTGCAGTTTGGTTTTCTCGTTAGAAACAATAGTGCATAGGCAGTAGATTTTATTTACTTCCGCACCGGTCTTATATACTTAAAAAACCGTTCCGGATTAAAATAAAAGTAAATTATTCTACCGGGGGTAGTATCAAAGCAGTAACCAGTGCCTTCAAAATCAAAAGTGGACATTGCCTTTTCAATCTTTTCCTCCACACTGCGATTTTCCTGCTCATAGTCGAATGGCCCATGTTCAAAAACAATATACTCAGCTTCGGGAACATCAATCATAAGCATTTGTGGTGGTACTTCACCTTTATAATCCAAAGGAAGACGTGCACCATAACACTCTGTACGTGGAATACCCCAATCACAGAGTCTGCCTTCCGGGTCATTAATGTACGCCATAACCTGACCGCTGCCACTGTTACATTCGCTCCCACCATCATCATCTAATTTGCCCTTGATACTATCCAGTAATCCGCAAATTGTTTCGTAATCCTGTCCAGGAATAAGATTTTGCTTTTGCCAAAAATCCCAATATCCATTACTCTCATAATTTTTAATGTGCAAAAATTTGTGTGCAGGAATGGTTACAAAATAAATTTTAATATCATCTGTAGATTTAATCATACCAATCTCTCCAAATCCTAAAAAGTAGCGGTCGAAAGGGTTTATTTTTGTACGAAGAACCACAGGCTTAGGCTTTTTTCTATATTCACTTGGAGTTACACCATATGTTCTCTTGAAAGCTCTAGTAAAAGCTTCATGTGATGAAAAACCATAATCAAAGGCAATATCCAAAAGACTTTTTTCACTATCACGAACCTCTTTTAGTGCAAAGGCTAATTTTCTATGCTGCAGATAATCCCTAAATTGCATACCCGATATTTCTTTGAATTTTCTCGTTGTATAAAATTCGGAATAACCCAGCCTACGAGAAAGAAAGCCTAGTGTCAAGGCTTCATCATTATAATTTTTAATACATTTGTCAATTTCATCAATGGTTATTTGAATTTGCTTCTGCCACTCATACATTGGTCTGTTCACCTCGTTTCAACCGTCCTACATTTATTATAAAGAAATAGAGAGATTACTGCTTGATTTTACTTGCTGTTATTATAATACTCAAACTTAAATCGAAAATTTATATCTCTAATTCCTTAAAGAAAAAGCGCAATGCCATTATTGTTTTAGATATTTTATATTTAAAATTTTTCAATCAATTTTTTCTCACTTCTCAATGCTTCAGCAATATTAGTGCCTCCATTACGTTCACATAGTTCTATTTCTCCATCAATAACCTTTAGCATCTCTTCCTTAGTGATTATATTATACTCATGTTCCAATTCAGCATCACCCCAAAGTTCTGGATAAGTATAATCAAAATAATACTCATTTGTTGATGTTACACCATATATAACTACCTCAATTGGCCCAAAACAATAATAATTTACTATTGCTCTTTTACCCTCATTATCAGGCATCTTAGCTGGCATGCAATGACAAAAATTTCCTATAAATATTCCCTTCATTATACACCTCCGAACCATAATTCATTAATCCAGATACAAATTACTATTTAAAATACTCAGCTAATCTTTCACATTCTATTGGTGAAAATAAAAACTTATTTTTGTATTCAGCTCTTAATCTTGTAATTTCATTAACACCTTTTCCTTCAGAATTTACTGCTTCTTTCATATCTTTTATTATATATGACATAATCTTTACAAAAGTAGAACTTTCGCAAATTTGACCTATTCTAAGTTCTAACTCATCATATTTATATCCGTCTGTTGGATTTGTATAAACATCTTCAAAATAGCTTCCAACAATTTCGTTAAGCTCTCCTAAAAGGCAGTCCTCACTTATTGAATACCAATCTATACTTTTTTCATGTATTTGAAAAAATAATGCACCAAAAGCATTGAGCAATAATATTGAATTAGTAGTATAATGCCATTCATCCGAATATTTTTCCCAGAAATTTAGATTTTCCCCTACTTCTATTTCCTCTCCTGTATTAAGAAATAAAGTAACAGCATCAATTCCATTAGAAAACACCTCAAAATTACTGATATCACATTTGTTTTCTAAATAATCCCACAGCATGTTTAGTGCATCCTTCATCAGAACAGACATTTCTTTTCCAACTTTCATCATTGCTTCACTATATGAATTAAACACCCTATTAATGAAAAGAAGTTGTGCTAATATTTGTGTCTTATCAGAATATTTATTAAAACTTTCTTGAGCATTCTCTGAAAAATCATAATACATCTGCTTTTTTTCGTTTTTTCCTAATTCAGCATAATTTATTGTAAATAAGTTCATTATTTAACTCCTCTTCTCCATAAATTCACTATTTGTAATACTCAACTTTAAACTGGAATTTATGGATTTCTCACTATACTCATATCAATCAATTACTTGTATTATTTTATTCCTTGACTATTGAATATAATTTCATATCAAGAACAACTCCATTTTTCACTGCATTTTTCCGCAAAGTACCTTCATACAAAAATCCTGACTTTTCAAGTACACGGCATGACCCAATGTTGTAAGCGAAAGGTTCCGCAAAAATTCTAATAATATCAGTATTTTGAAAAATATATTTACATACTTGTTTTACTGCACTTGTTCCAATTCCTTTTCCCCAATATGCTTCCTCAATGTAGTAACCCATTTCCGCTGTTTGGGAATGGATGTTGTCTTTTCGAAAGACACCGATACTTCCCACTACCTTATTATTAATCGTAATTGCAAAAGCATATGTTGTGTTTTTATCAGCATTAAGCATTGCTGAAATAAAATTTTTTGCATCCTTTTCTGTGTATGGATATGGCAGCCCATCTCTTAAATTGTCAAGAATTTTTTTGTTATTCAAGATCTCTGTAATATTGGCTGCATCCTCTATCTTCCAAGAACGTATTGTACATTCCATTTTCAGACCACCTTTTAAATCACTAATTTATAATACTTAACCTTAAATTAGAATTTTCAATTAAAACATTTCCAGCTGACTTTTTACATCTTCACTCAAATTTGACATTGACTTAAGGTACTCTGCAAGATTTTCATATTCATCATGCATAGGATCATTAGCATCATTCCATGCACGATGTAACAACCATACATTATGTGCAGTAGGCTTGCACCTCACAGATTGCAAAAGTAATTCTTCATATCCTTTATGAGAAAAATTTTCAATAAAATGCGTCAATGCACCTGGCACACCAAAATCAGCATCTGGATTATCTTCCATTAATTTTAAAATAGGTTCTATAAAATCAAATTGATTCTCACATTGTTCTATTTCTGAAACCATTTCTTCTTGAATGTATTCAAAATCATCATGTCCAACTTTTGAACGCAGCATATCTAAAACTTCATTTTTTGTCATATTCATATCTTCCTTCAAATTACTAATTTATCTTTTACTAAATTATAACATACTTACAAATATCAAACTTTACTTTATTATAAACAAAAATAAAGTGTGTCTATCTTAAATTCTCAATAGATACACTTTACCTTTACCATTATTATAAGCTTAGCAAAAATGGACTTACTACTCATCAGTAAGTCCGTGATTCGTCTGAAAAGAAAGATATGGCACAACTGAATCTAAAATTATGTTATATAAGTGTTCCGTTCATATTTTTTTCAAATCTAAAGAAATAATCACCTTCATCAGCTGGCATTCCGCCTACGGTTTCTGGCATATTTGGATCTCTGTGGAGTGGGTTATAAAACTCAACAATGTGAAAGCCACATTTATTGACATAGAAATGAATGTTCCTCTTTTCAAAATATGGCGTACATGTTTCCCATACCTTTGTTTCAGGATGTAAATTTTCTATTGCCTTCCAAAGTGCCTGTCCAACACCAGTTCCTTGACAACCAACTTTAATAAAAAGAAAATCCAAATGATTATGATGTGTTTCCTTATCAACATTTATGACTGTTCCACCAGAAACCTCACCGTTAATAATTGCCTGATACGCTTCAGCACCATTGGCATTGAGTGAATCATCTATGTCTTCTTCTGGCAAAATTAATTCATCGGATGGCCCACATTCCGTTTCATATCCATATTGAAATGCCTCTTGCATGTCTCGTTTAAACACTGCAATGTTTTCTGATTTAAGTGGAACCAATGTAATTTTCATATTCATCACCTCATAAATTTACTATTTACATTACTTAACTTTAAATTGGAATTTATCTACCTAAAGCATTTTCCTGTACATTATCACCAATTAACTGCTTTGAAAATTTGAAATGAAAGTTATGCATACCTTCTCTAATATAAAAACGATGTGTATCCTTGCGCAGTTGATTGCAGTCCACTTCGATTTGTGAACAGCCGTTATCTTTTGCAATCTGGCAACTTTGAGAAAGCATTTCTTTGCCAATTCCCATGTTTCTATATGTAGTGGCAACTGCAAATTCAAGAATTTCGGCTATCCTCTCTGAGTGATGTAGTTGATCTTCAAATCGCATGTTCAAAGCACCAATTACCATATCATCATGTTCCAAGACAAGGCAATAATAATTTAAGTCATTAATTTGATTATGATAGATTTTTTCAAATTTGTCATATGGAAGTTTCTTATTTTCCATGTCACATATCAGATCATAAACGGCTCTACAATCCTCTAAAGTACTTTTC
Organism: Clostridium carboxidivorans P7; assembly: GCF_001038625.1. Classification (GTDB taxonomy): domain Bacteria; phylum Bacillota; class Clostridia; order Clostridiales; family Clostridiaceae; genus Clostridium_AM; species Clostridium_AM carboxidivorans. The sequence goes on along the minus strand of NZ_CP011803.1, from coordinate 5,461,670 downwards.
CTATACACCATAAAATCACCTCTACAAATATTACTACTTGCGTTTTACTAAATTATAACATAGTTTACAAATATCAAACTTTACTTTATTACAATAAAAAATAAAGTGTATCGTTTTTATTTTCAATATTAATAGTTATGTTGTATATTTGTAATACAATGAAAAACACCATACAATTCAAGCTTGAATAATATGGTGTCGAATTAATTTTTCTGTTTTCAATTGCTCTGTTAAATAAAAAATTATGACATAATTTAAAAGGAAAGTCTTCTATTATAAAAGCATCTTTTTTTCATTAAAATATATGACAATGCAATAATTGAAAATATAACACTTACACAAAATTGCTGATTTTGGTATTGTTGATATGCTAAAATATTTACTGTTAAAAAGTATACATTATAAGCTATCATAAGCCAATAACTCCATTTTTTTAAACTTAAGTATCCATATGCAATTATAAAAATAGTAATTGATACTAATATTTTTACTAAGTTTTCTGGAACACTTTGTAATCCAAATAGCTCCATAACAGTATTAAATGGCATTAACATTGTTACAATTGCATTGAAAATACAGCAATATCCTATTAGTGTCATTCCTAAAGGTCTACTTTTATCCATACATATCCCTCTCTTCATATATGATGTTAAAAAATAAAACAATTTGATTTTATTGGATATTAAAAACTTATTTTATAATTATATATAATTTTTGTAAAACTTTCTACAAGTTACATCCTCCACACTATGTAAAAATATTAGTTTTAATTTAAAAAATTAAGAGAGCTTTTATTTTGAGTTCTCAATCTTATAGTTGAATCCAAGGAAAGGATGTTAACAGATTTATTACTCCTTTTATTGAATCAAGAATAACTTTCTTTATATTAATTTCATCTTTACCAATATCTATACTTTTTAACTTATTCTTTGTTTCAATAAGTGTATTCTTTTTTGTTACATCATTATTAAGTCTATCCTCTGAACTATCAATTATCTGTATCAATTCTTCTTTTCTTTCTTCTGTTAATGTTTTACCACTCTCAAGTTCAGAATATATCTTTTCCAATAATTCTTTGTCTTCATTTAAATTATTCATATTATAATCCTCCAAAAATCTAATAATTTACTACGAAATATTTCTACAGTGGTACATCTATAAATGTAGTCTCTTTTATATTGGGAAGAATATCATATATAGAACATGTCTTCTTGCACTTATACCATATCTTCTACCTATATCATGAAGAAGTCCTAACGCATATGCTTTGTCTGGGTTAAGATTAGTACATTTTTCAGCAATTATTTGAGCCGATACCCCTACATTGATAGAATGTTCTGTCCATAGTCCATGGTTTAATTGTCCTGCTATTTCCAATTCCTTTTCAGCCATTTCCCTACTTGGAAACATATTATCCTCCTAAATATATAATGTAAATTATGCCTTATTGTCCTATCCCTTAGTTGCCTTAAATCTCTGTTTAGTTGTTCTACAAATTACTATTTGTAATACTTAACTTTAAATTGGAATTTATTGCTTAGCTTTTATACCCCTTTGCAATAATTTTTTTCAAATCTTCTTTTAAATTATTGCTTTTATACTCTCCACCATGGAAACATATAATTTTTTCAATATCCAGATTAACAATTTTCTTTAGTGAATTTATTTCTGCCACTTTATCTAACACAAATTGTTCATCAGCAATACCTAATACACCATCTTCTAAAATTAACATGTCTCCACTTATTAAGGTTTTCATTGGTTCAATATAAATAGAAATATGTCCTGGCATATGCCCTGATGTTTCAATAACTTTTACTCCATTACAGATAATTTCATTATCTGTTACTGCTAAAGCAGAATCCAAATGCTCTACACTTTTTATCATTTGTATAAATCCAGCCTCTGCCCCTAATTTTTCTGCCTGTTCTAACCGAAGTGATTTCTTTTTTCCTAAAATATATGGAATTTGCTCTGCAGAACACTTCACCTTTACAGAAGGATATTTTTTTACAAGTTCCTTTACTGCTCCCATATGGTCATGGTCGTGGTGAGTTAAAATAACTTGTTGAAGATTTCTGATATCTAACCCTTTTTTCTCAAAAGCTTTTTCTATTATTGGCAAAAACATAGGAAATCCTGTGTCAATTAAAATTAAATCATCATTGTTTTTAATTACAACTGGATAAATATAAAATTTCATTTCTCCCATTTCAAACAATAATTGTAACGTTATTAGTTCAGTCACTTCATTTCCCCCTTTTTAAACAAATTACTATTTGTAATACTCAATGTTAAATTGGAATTTACCTCTTTTTAAAATAATATGATGAATATTCCGTCCCATCATGACCAATCAACTAATCTTAAATTGAACCGTTTATTTTCAAATTCGGGGCAACTTACATATACACTATCCATATTTAATCTCATCCATAAATTCCTATTTACATTACTCAATCTTAAATTGGAACTTATCAGTTCTACACATTATACTTGCTTAATCCATTTATAAATTCCTGTATCTCAGAATTTACCTGTTCTGGATTGTCTCCGTTTGAAAAATGTGATGCATTGCTTATTATATGAAGTGGATATCCCTCTTTCTTTGACCATGCTTTACAATATTGATTTACTTTTCCAATTCTATCGAATTCACCAAGCAAAATCAGTACTGGAAAAGAAAAGCTAACATCTTTATTTTCCTTTATAAAGGTACCATAAGCAATATCCATTTGTTCAATGATTTCGGATTTTGTAAATGTTGCAAGCATTTCTATCATCTTGTCATATGAATACTTCGTCTTGGAAACAGATTTTGCCATGCTTTTTCGCAAAGCATTTGCCGAAAAACATTTTGCTATTAAATCAACATATTTTAACAACCAAATATCTAATCCTGAGTAATAACTAATGCCAAAAGGTGTGGTATCAAGTGCTATAAAACCTTCTACTTTTTCAGCATAATGAAATGCGAACTCCTGACTAGGATAACCACCCATAGACATACCGACCAATATTACCTTATCAATTTTTTCTTGATCCAATATTCTCATCAAATCATGTGCACAATTCTCATATGTAAAATTTGAATATGGGCGTGAAAGACCATGAAGAGGAACATCCCATGTAATTACTGTATATTCTTGTTTAAAGTATTCCACCTGTTTTTCAAACATGGAGTGGTCGGCGGTTACCCCATGCGTAAAAACAATACATTTTGTGTTTGGATTTTTGTTGCGACTAATCCAATAATAAACAGTACCCCTTCTTGTCTTTAACTTTCTACCATTCACCTTACACAACCTCGCTTCCGTATGCATAAAACATTAAGTAACATTGCAATCATTCACGATAAATTATCCTTGGTAATTTATTATTTACTAATGTGACACTTAAAAAGAATAATGCGAAGAATCTTTGCTATACATTATCGTTTAATAAAACCATGTGTATATGGTCTTCCCATTTATCATTTATTTTTAAATATTTATATGCTAAACCTTCCTTATAAAATCCTAATTTCTCAACTACCCTTAATGAGCGTTTATTTTTAGGCATAATATTAGCTTCAATTCTATGTAATCCAAATTCATTAAACATAACTTCAATTCCCTTTTGAATTGCCTCGGTTATATAACCTTTATTGATTTCATCTTTGTCTAATTTGTAACCAAGATGACAAGATAGAAATGCTCCCCATACAATGTTATTAAAGCCAACAGAACCTATTATTCTATTACTGTCTTCCTTTTTGAAAACCCATAACCTGAAAGACCTTTTATTTTTTATATTTGATAACTCATTGTCTAATTGTTCTTGCTGATATTGCTTTGTATAAAATTCTTCACTCTTCACTGCTTCCCAATCTTCTAAAAAAGACTTATTTCTTAAATAATAATCTATAACCAATTCCGCATAGGACTTGGTTAATACATTTAACATAAGTCTTTCAGTTTCATATACTTTTTCCATTAAATGATCTCCTTAAATTACTTACATTACTCAAACTTAAATTATAGAAGCGTTATGTTCATATTTTTTTCAAATCTAAAAAAATAATCACCTTCATCAGCTGGCATTCCGCCTACAGTCTCTGGCATATTGGGATCTCGGTGGAGTGGGTTGTAAAACTCAACAATGTGAAAACCACATTTATTGACATAAAAATGAATGTTCCTTTTTTCAAAATATGGTGTACATGTTTCCCATACCTTTGTTTCAGGGTGTAAATTTTCTATTGCCTTCCAAAATGCCTGTCCAACGCCAGTTCCTTGACAACCAACTTTAATAAAAAGAAAATCTAAATGATTATGATGTGTTTCCTTATCAACATTTATGACTGTTCCACCAGAAACCTCACCGTTAATAATTGCCTGATACGCTTCAGCACCATTGGCATTGAGCGAATCATCTATGTCTTTTTCTGGCAAAATTAATTCATCGGATGGACCACATTCTGTTTCATATCCATATTGAAATGCCTCTTGCATGTCTCGTTTAAACACTGCAATGTTTTCTGATTTAAGTGGAACCAATGTAAGTTTCATATTCATCACCTCATAAATTTACTCTTTACATTACTTAACTTTAAATTGGAATTTATCTGCATAAAGCATTTTCCTGTACATTATCACCAATTAACTGCTTTGAAAACTTGAAATGAAAGTTATGCATACCTTCTCTAATATAAAAACGATGTGTATCCTTGCGCAGTTGATTGCAGTCCACTTCGATTTGTGAACAGCCGTTATCTTTTGCAATCTGACAACTTTGAGAAAGCATTTCTTTTCCTATTCCCATGTTTCTATATGCAGTGGCAACTGCAAATTCAAGAATTTCGGCTATCCTCTCTGAATGATGCAGTTGATCTTCAAATCGCATGTTCAAAGCACCAATTACCATATCCTCATGTTCGCAGACAAGGCAATAATAATTGAAGTCATTAATTTGATTATGATAGATTTTTTCAAATTTGTCATATGGAAGTTTCTTATTTTCCATATTACATATTAGATCATAAACAGCTCTACAATCCTCTAAAGTAGTTTTTCTATACACCATAAGATCACCTCTACAAATATTACTAAACTTAAATTGTAATTTTGCCTGTGCTTAAACACTAGTGTAAATTTTAAAATGTGAGCATAAGTCCTTTCTTATTTATTTCTTGAAAAGATTAATTATTTTTATCCTGCCATAAAATTTACCTACAAATTACTACTTATCTTTTACTAAATTATAACATAGTTTACAAATATCAAACTTTACTTTATTGCAATAAAAAATAAAGCGTATCCATTTTAAATTCTCAATAGATACACTTTATCTTTGAATAATACAGTGTTTTTGCAAATAGTTAATTTCTTCAGTTGTTTGATTAAACAAGAACATTCCAACTTAATCAATTTTCAGATTACAACTATTTTTGCCATACTAATGAATATCTCCAGAAAAGTTTACGTTTAACTTTTGCTGTATGGATATGTTTTTGTGCTAATGCTTTTATCTCATCCATTGTCATGTACGTGTCATGTTTACCATGCCTCTCCCAAACTTCTTTTGAATGGGCATCATCCTTTTGCAGCCTGCCATTTTTTAATAAGTTCATTATTATATTGGGGATAAAAGCACTCCCCCATATTATATAATCACTGAATGACTTTGCTTTTACAAGATCTAATATAATAAGTTTACCACCCTTTTTAAGTTTATTTTTTGCAAAACATAGAAGCCACTCATAAGGCAAATGATGTGCTGTTGCTGTTGTTATAATAACGTCAAGACTATTATTTTCAAATTTCATATCGAGAATATTTCCACAAATATAATCAATATTCTTATTAGGATATAAAACTCTTGCCCTTTCAATCATCTTATCTGACAGGTCAACGGCAATTACTTTTTGGGATTTCTTTGACAACATAAATGAAAGTTCACCTTTGCCACAACCTATTTCAAGGCAGGTTTCAACTGTATTAGGTACAAGTTTCATGAGCTGCTTGAAATAACAGTTGTTATGATTCCATTTTAACTCATCAAGTTGTGAAATTTCATTAAAATCATTTTTAACAACATTATAATCTTCCATCTTCATACCTCACCTACAAAAATAAATTTGTCTAATCATTTAAAATCCATAAAGTAATTTTGCAAGTCCAAATTTATTAAATAAAAGGAACAAACCCTGTCAAAAATTCATATCCAATAAAAAGCAATTTATCCATAGAATTTACCCCCAAATTTTCATTTATCCGTATCTCCTATACAGATAATTTTCACCTAAGAATTTCCATATATCAATTATAACATATTGGATAAATTGCTTTTTAATTAATTATTATTTTTGCTTTGGAAAGATTATCGGCTGTGACCCTAGAGGAATACTCCATGACTACAGCTAATAAGTTTGTCCCAAGCTTCCTTAACTTTGATAAATAAACCTCAATAATATAATTTCTTTTAAGCTCTACTAATTAATCGGAAGAAAATTTAAAATTTACAATAAGTACACTTTATCTTTGAAATGTGACGAAAAAATCCGCAAAATTCAATTCTGAATAATGAGGTGTTTCAAATGAATATTCGGTTTTTATTATTATGACATTAAATATGAATTTTGTGCAAAATACAAACAACGATTTAATTTCTTTTTACTTCTTGTACTGCAACGTAGTTGCCCTCAATGTCCGAGAAATTGAAAGTTATTGAATCTCCCATTTCCACAATTTCGCCTACATTTACTCCATTACTGATAAGTCTCTTACGCATATCCATTACATCGTAACTAGAAAATAAAATAGATGGTGCACCCAAATTTAGTTCTGGTGACATTTTTTCAACAATACTTCTATCAAACAAAACAATGCTGGCATCCGACATGTTGTTGCAGGTAAGTTCAACTGATAGAATACCCGTTTCATATGTATCAACTTTAATTTCAGTAAAACCTATCTTATCTATCCAAAAATCTGCAACTGCTCTAGGGTCTTTAACATAAATCATTACTTTTCCAAACTTGCAAATCATCTTACTCCTCCTAAAAATATAAATTTCCTAATTCACAACAAATTACAGTCTTGACTAAATTAAGGGTAATTATACTATATGAAGTTAACTAATTCTACAAGTTAATAAAAGTTTTCATACTATTTTTTCACCGCATTATTCAATTTTCAAAGATCATTGTTTGTATTTTCTATTTCAAAGGTTATGTTGCAAATTATTCAAATTACTCATAAATTATTTAAGTATTTTCCCAACTTTCTAAGTGCTTCTTTTCTCAGCTTAATAGCTTTTCTGTAACTTATACCACATTCAGCTACTTAGCGTAGATTTCTTATATTGATCTACTTCCATTTTTATATTCTATTAAAATCTTGTATTTTTCCTCTACTGTATATTTAGTTCTTCTAGACATGAAAATGCTCCCCCTTCTAGTGATAGATTTTTTTATTTTTTAATCTATCTACCTCAAGGGGAGCATATCAAGTTGAATAATATGGTGTTTTATTTTACTCTTTTTTTATTTCTTCAATAAGTCTCTGATTTCCTGAAGCAATAAAACTTCCTCAGATGATTTTAATTCTATTTCAACAATTTCAGCTTTCTTTTCTCTTTTAAGTTTATTTATTAATTTTATAAACAAGAAAATAGAAAATGAAACAATTAAAAAATCAATACTATTTTGGATGAAATTTCCATAATTGAGAGTAACTTCAGGCACTTTACCATGAGCTCCTTTAATAACAAATTTTAAATATGTAAAATTAATTCCGCCTGTTAAAGCACCTACTAGTGGCATAATTATATCATTTACCATAGAGGTAACTATTTTACCAAAAGCACCACCGATAACAACACCAACAGCCAAATCTACTACATTGCCTTTTACTGCAAATTCTTTAAATTCTTTTAACATATTAACGCTCCTCTCAATAAACTTTAATTTTCATAATTAACAAAATAACTTATTAGATTATAATAACACACATATTATCACTACACAATAAATCATTATTTTGACTAAATTAATGATAATTATACCATATTTGCATCGTTTCAGATTGTTTATTTCATAATAAGTATAAAATGTTTTTTTACTTTTTAACACCGTGTTATTCAATTTTCAAAGAACATTATTCGTATTTTCAGTTTTAACAGTTACGTGGTAAAATTTTAAAATTAATCATAAATTATTTAAGTATTTTCTCAACTTTCTAAGTGCTTCTCTTCTCAGCTTAATAGCCCTCCTGTAATTTATTCCATAGTCTGCTGCAGCTTTCCTCAGAGTAGTACCTTTTATATATACACTTTCAATAATACTTTTCTCCGTACCTTGAAGCTTGTACAAAGCTTCTTTAAGTTTTGCTGATTCCTCATATGCAATTACTTCATCTTCAAGAGTAAAATCATAGGCTTCGAGATTAATAGCATTTTCATCTTGAATTTCTCTATAGTGTTTTATCTGTCCTTTTAAAAGTGCCTTGAAATTATTTATAACTGCATTTGTGCAGTATGTAGTAAAGGATCCTCTGCCAGTATTATAAAGATGTACTGATTTTATTATAGAAAGATATCCATGCTGAACTAAATCCTCAAAGTCATAAGATGGTATGCTGTACTTAGATGCCTGCTTAATTACAAAATACTTAAACTTTCCTATGATTTCATCCACTGCAGCTCTGTCTCCACTCTTAGCTTTTTTAACAAGTTCCTCTATGATAAACACCACCTTTATTTACTATTACTATTCTTCTTAACGTCATTGATAACATTAGAAAGATTATTTATACTCTGGGTAAGTATTTCCATTTTACCTTCAATTCTTACTAGAAGGTATATAGATACTGCAATAGGAAAACCCACATTTCCAATTAAATTTACCAAATCTCCCAAAACTATTACCTCCATATTCTTTAATATACAATGGACAATCAATGTTGATTTTCATTATAAAAATCAACATCAATTGTCCATCTACAACAGCAAACTTTAAGTTTTAAGTATATATAAAATAACCTGCTGATTAGTTATTTTTACGATTAACCCTAACTATTTAACTGATAAACTAGTTTTATTTTTGTCAATTATATGTGCAGAATCTATTGCTTTTAAATCTCCGCCTGATGAGAAAAATATATTCTTAGCTATTATTACCCCCATAGCAGCTTTAACCTCGGCATCTGTTAAATCTTCCTTTACATTATTTACGGTTATGGAAGCTTTCTTCCCTTCATCAGTTAAAAAACTCATTGATAATGATTTTGCCATTTAAACATCCCCTCCTTTTAATTTTCAATTGCAGCACTTGATTTTTAAGCGTTTGTTATTCCGTTTTGATCAACTCTTATAAGCTCATTCAAAGTTTTGCCAAGAAGAGTTTCAATTGATTTTGCCACATCAAAAACGTCCTGATCCACTGCTGAAGTCTTAACCTTTGAAAAATTTAGTTTCTTAATTTTGTCCTTTCCATTTTTGTCTGTTCCATCTTTGTACTTAAGAACCATTGAACTTTCAAGCTTTGTTGATTTTGCAGCCATATATATCAACCCCTTTCACTTAATATATATACCTTACTTCAGAAAATGGTCATGGCTAAAAATAATATTTTTAAAAAGTATTAGGAACATACAAAACTTTGACTTAATGAAAGAATATTGCAACACAACTTTTTAGGTGAAGTCCGCATTGAATATATTAGCCAAATATCAGGCTAGACCTTAATTTTAAGTGTTATAAATTATAGTTATAAATATAATTGTGGCTTACTAAAATTACCTATAACAATGTAATTAGGTGTGTACACTTGGAAGTTGCTAGTTTGAATTTTAACTTTCATTCCGTGATATATGATAAGGGTGTCATCACATTAGCTAAATTGTTTTAGTATTATTCTTAGCTCAAAATTTTTGAAAGCCTTAGAACTTTAGTCCTGTCTGAGGGAACCGAGTTTGACAAAGTTCTTAGGCTTTCAAAAATTTTGAGCTTTAGAATAATTAAAACATTTAGCCGTGATGACACCCTTATCATATATCACGGAATGAAAGTTAAAATTCAAACTTCCACTGCATCCTTACATCGCATAATTTTTTGTACTAAAAAAGCCCCAAGAGTTTTATCTCTCAAGGCTGTTTTTCTCTATTTATAACTTTCTACAGTTTACATTATAACATGGTTTTTACGATATATTCAATGGACACCCTCGGTCTTTCTTCTAACCGCTGCCTTACGCACTACTAACTTTTTATTTTTAGGTTCTGTTTTAATATAGTAGCTATCTTACCCACTTTAAGCCATTTTATTGAATTGAGTTCATAAGCTTAAAGAAATATTTTGGCTCTTGGGTTTTATAAAGATTGTACCAGGAATCTAGGGTTTCTGGTAAGAATACATCCAGAATTTTCAATACATGCAAAGCAAATTCAAGAGGAGCTATTCCAGAAGCAGTAATCAAACTTCCATCAGTTACTACACATTCCTGCTTATAATACATCTCTCCATCATAGTTTGGACAGACCGTTTTAAGATACCCTAGGTCATTGCTTGTATGATCTCGTTTATCCAGTACTCCCCCCATAGCAAGTCCTATTGTAGCACCACAAATTGCCCCTACAACAATACCTTTCTCTAAATATTTTTCAGCCATTCTTATAATGGGAGCATGAATTGCTTCTGTCCATGTATTCCCACCAGCTAGAATCAAAGCAGCAGCATCATGAGCATTACATTCCTTAATCTCAATTTCTGGCAATATTGTAAGACCTCCCATTGTAGTAATAGGGGTCTTAGTAATTCCTACAGTTACTACTTTTAGCGGCATTAATCCCTTTTTGTAGTACCTTCCTGAATTGATTTCAGCGGTTAAATAACCTATTTCCCAATCTGCCATTGTATCAAATACATAAAGATATACTGTATTCTTCATTTTCTATTCCGTTGCCAAAACCTTATAGAACTCTATAAAGCTTGTTTAATTCCCTGTTCAATGTGTCCGATTTTGTAATTCTAAAAGAATATACTACTTTCGTTTGATATAACACTCCAAGGGCTTAACTTCGGATACAACGAATCCTACACCTCAAACATAACTGTTCATGTAATTATGCTGAATATCTGCTTAAATTAATTGAAGCATTATAATCTCTATCTATAACACAACCACATTCTTCGCAGATATAAGTTCTTTCTGATAGTGATAATTTAGTTTTTACATGACCACACTCACTACAGGTTTTTGATGATGGATACCATTTATCAGCTTCAACAAATTCAATTCCATAAAATTCACATTTGTATTGAAGCTGTCTTTTAAACTCATATAACCCTTGCTGTGCTATAGCTTTGGATAAATGCTTATTCTTCATCATACCTTTAATATTAAGTGTTTCCATAACTACTCTTGATGGCTTGGTTTTCACTATCTTTGTAGTTGCTTGATGTAAATGGTTATTCCGAATGTTAGATAACTTTCTATGAAGTAATCTAATCTGCTTTTCAAGTTTTACAATATTGCTTGTTTTGACAAACTTCCTCCCTTCTTTATTTAAATCATATTTTCTTGATATTTTACGTTGCAACCTACGTAATCTTTTTTCTAATTTCTTAACTAATCGTGTTTTATTCATATTTTTAAAAGTCATTCCATTAGAGCATATGGCAAGGTCTTTTATCCCAACATCTATGCCTATACTTTCATCAGTTAGTTTTACTATTGGATTTTCTTTTTCAACACCTACAGATACATACCAATACTTTCCGTCAAAACTTACTCTTGGATTGGTGTACTTAACATCAATTGGTATTTGCTCTGATGTTTTAATCCAACCTACTTTTTCAATTAAAACCATGTTAGACTTAACTTTAAATTTTATATTGTCATTATAAAATGATGGCTTACTTTTTCTTTTTCTTTTAAACCTTGGTTTATGTGCTAATCCTTTAAAGAGTCTTTTATAAGCATTACAACCATCTTTCACAGCCTGTTTGGCTACATTGTTAGATACATCATTAAGCCATTTATATTCTTCTGTTTGCTTCATTAAAGTAATTTCTTTTCTCAAATCACCATCATTAATAAACTTACCACCATTTTTATAATTTTCTTCTTGTCTTGCAAGTGTCCAATTATAGATAAATCTTGCAGTTCCAGCAGACTTCCAAAGTTGTTGTTCTTGCTCTGTAGTAGGTATAATTCTAATCTTCTTCGCCAGTATCATTCTCTAACAACTCCTTAATCATCTTTTTAGCTTTATTTGCTCTTTTTCCTTGAAGTCTACAACTAAAAACTGTAACAATTTGAATTAAATCCTCAACTAACTCATGTTCTTCTGTCTTTTCAGTATTATCTATAATTTCAACAGTAGTTCCATACTTATTACATAGATTTTCTATAATTTCAAATCCAAATCTTAATAATCTATCTTTGTATAAAATCACTATCTTTTCAATTTCTGAATTAGTTATCATGTCGATTAATTGATTCAATCCCTTTTTGTTATAGTTAATTCCACTTCCTATGTCAGTAATAACATCAAAAGAATATCCTTTAGCAATCATATATGTTTTAACATTTTCTACTTGCCTTTCAAGGTCATCTTTTTGTTTATGGGAACTAACTCTACAATATCCTATTACTTTTTTAGTTTTAGTTTCAATACCTTTAATTCCTAAAAAATGATTAAGTTGTTCTTGAGAATAATATCTATACCCTGTTGGAGCAACATGGTGTGTTTTTAATATATCTTTTTTATCCCATTCTCTTAATGTTTGAGAATTTTTACCTATAAGTTTTGCAAATTCTCCTACTGAATAATATTTCATTTATACCACCTCTTGAATTTATTATGATATAAACATTATATAAATCCAAAAATGTTATATAAACTTCTATAATGCTTTATTAACTGTTATTCACCCTCCACATTCACTTGATTGTTGCTATTTGTTACAGAATGGTCTCAAATTCCATCTCGATCTATTATATATTATCTTCACTGACAAACTCAGTCAGTGAAGATAATGGTCCATCAAATCTTTAAGAATTGCTGCCATAGCATCTTTAAAACTATTTGGTTCAAGCACCTTTATTGATTTACCATATGGAAGTAGAATATTAGGAACATAGGTGAGGATTGAGTTTTCATCCATTAAAAAATTAGCTCTGCATTCAGTTCGTTCTATCAGGTGATATCCTAAAAACCAATGTGCACAAAGGTCGTTTAATGCTTCTGACTTGCCCTCAATTACTAAAGTGCAAAGTTCTACTTTGCTTTCCACATTGGATAATAAGTTTTTTGTAAAAAACTCACGTGCCGAAAAAGCTTCAGGACGCTTAAATGTATTTTTAGTGCTTATAATATTTACTATTCTATCTACCCTAAAGCTGCGAATTTCATTCCTAAGATGGCAAAATGCAATAGCATACCATTTATCGTTCCAGTAAAGCATCCCATAGGGGGCAACAACCCTATGCTTAGGATGCCCTTCATAACCTGTACAGTATTCAATTTCCACAGAACATTCATTAGCAACAGCTTGCTCAATTTCCATTAATATAGATTTGACAGCTGGATCACAAATACGGCTCACTACTTCAAATCCGACTAAATGACGATTGAGAACTTTTTCTTGTTCTTGATTCGAGAACATCTTTAACTTTGATGTTGCACTATTTAGTGCTTCCATAAAAGGATATCCTGCTTCCATTGCAAAAGTGGCAGCATGCAAAAGTGATTTCTTCTCTTCAAGATCAAAAAACAGGGGTGCTCGGATAAAATTGTTAAGCAAACTATATCCGCCGTTATGACCAGGCTCCGATATTATTGGCACTCCACTAGCACACAATGCATCCATATAACGATAAACTGACCTTATGTTTATTTCTAACCTTTCGGATATTTGCTTTGCAGTTATTTTTGCACCTGAATTTAGCATCCATAAAATTGCTAGCATATTATCATTTTTTGGCATAATGCGCCCCACTTCCCTAGAATTGCTTTTTAATCAATTATTATTTTTGCTTTGGAAAGATTATCGACTGTGAACCTAGAGGAATACTCCATGACTACATCTAATAAGTTTGTCCAAAGCTTCCTTAATCATTACCACTAAATTTACTATTTATAATACTTAACTTTAAATTGGAATTTATAAAACTAATCTCATATATATAACATCATCCATTGGATTATCATAATATGCTGGAATTTCTTGAAAGCCGAATTTTTTATATAAATGAATAGCACTCTTTAAGGGCTTTAGAGTATCTAATACCATTTCTTCAAAGCCATCTTTGGAAGCTAATTCAATTATATCTTTTATTAGCTCCCGACCAATTTCTAATTTTCTATAATTTGGTTTCACATATAATCTTTTCATTTCGCAACGCTTATTAGTATGCTTATGAAATGCAACACAACCAACTACATTTCCTTCATCAGAAATAGCTGCTAAAACTTCTCCATTAGGCTTCGTATATTTGGCTTCCAAATCATTTAATTCTTCTTTCAAATGTTGAAAAGTCAAATCTCGATTAAGTGATTTTGTATATTCAACAATTAAACCTTTGATTTCTGGTAAATATATTCTTCCATCGACTATTTTCATGTTTTTTTTCCTTTCAAATTATTATTTATCTTTTAGTAAATTATAACATACTTAAAAATATCAAACTTTATTTTATTGCAATAAAAAATAAAGTGTATCCATACTATAAAAGTAATAATATAATCTTATTTGAGAGGACATTTGACAGAGGACAATGAAGGTGAGTTTTCCTCCAACAATAATCAAAAGTCCCAGAACATAAGTCTGAAGCTTTAATTTTTTGTACTAAAAAAGCCCCAAGAGTTTTATCTCTCAAGGCTGTTTTTCTCTATTTATAACTTTCTACAGTTTACGTTATAACATGTTTTTTATGATACATTCAATGGAGACCCTTAGTCCTTCTTCTAACCGTTGCCTTACACACTACTGACTTTTCATTTTTAGGCTCTGTTTTAATATAGTGTTGAAATATAACTTAAAAAATTACAGATAGGATTGTCCAGCTATAATGCTCAATATAAGAAAATTCCGAATTAACTTTGACTCAGATCCATTGATTTAAAGCTAAAATATGCCCTTACCTCCATCTACTTTGCAATATTTTTTCCTGCTTCATAAGCAAGTCTTGGGAAATCTGTAACTTCAATATCTGGTCTTGCAGCGCAACCTCTTGCTAAAATTCTTCCGGCATCTTCCCATTCCATGAACTTCAAAATATTGTTATATTGTGCCTCAACGGGATCTGTTATCCATTCTTCTCCTGATGCGCATGTGACCATCAACATTGCTTTTTTATTCTTCTGAATAGAAAATGCATTTAGCATGAATGCTCGATCAATAACAGCCTTTAACTGCGCTGTTAATCCCCAACTATAGACTGGCGAAACAAACACAATTCTGTCTGCTTCCAAAAGCAGCGGGTTTAATTTGTTAATATCATCCTTAAATACACAAGAATTCTTTCCATTCTCACATTTCCCACAGCCAATACAAGGATGTACATCCTCAAATGCTGCATCAAATCTGCTCACTTCATTTCCACTTTCCTTTGCTCCACGAATAAATTCATCAGCTAGCAAAGATGACGTTCCCTTCTTATGTGGACTACCTGTTAATACTAATACTTTCATCTTAAAAATTCTCCTTGCAAATTTAGGCTATTAACCCATGATTTTAATGTTAACTTGTTCATCAAATGCCTAAATCGTTTTGCTGGATTTTAAACCTTCCTATTTGCTCATAAGCTTACGACCAATTTCATATGCTGCTTCCATATCTTTAGGAAACTGATTTTCTCTAACTTTTCTCTTGTGTGCCTCATCAAACATACCAGAATGATATTTTGAATAATCATTAAACTGATATGTGTCACAGCTTGCATAAACTTCTACGCTTCCTCCAAGGCGCTTCAACAGTTCAGAAGAACGCATTTCTAAAGGTTTTTCCATGGCATTTTTATAATATTCTTTTGGTGCATTCATTGTATGGAAGAATGCAACATTGACTTTTCCATCAAATAATTGTTTGCTGTAATCATCATACGAACAAAGTGGAAATTCCAGTCTTTCTAAAAAACTTACCATTTGCCCTGTGAGATCTCCAAAATAAATTGGTGATCCTAAGAATACTGCATCTGCCTCAAAGATTTCTTCTAATACAGGAGTAAGTTCATCTTTTAAGCTGCAGTGGAAAGATTCCATACCCTTTCTTTTGCATCCAAAACAACTTTTACAACCAGTGTATTTTAAATCATATAACTGCACTAATTTAGTTTCAGCACCAACAGATTCAGCACCTCTCAAAGCCTCTTTTAATAATTTTTCCGTATTCCAACCCTTTCTAGGGCTGCCATTTATCGCAATTGCTTTCATAATTAAATATCTCCTTCTCATATTGTTTTCTTAGTTTTATTATTATTTTTCTTCACATAACTGTTTAAAATTATATTAATATTCTTTTCTTTTACTTATACCAATGCATTAAATTTATTTATTTTTAAACTCCTATAACTTCCTTAACCCCCGGAACCTCTTCCTTTAATGTTGCTTCTATAACTCCTTTTATTGTCATCATTGCTCCTGGACAATTTCCACAAGCACCTTGCATTTTTACACTTACAATTCCATCACTGCTAACATCAACTAGTTCAACATCTCCACCATCTCTTTGCAGCATTGGTCTAATTTTATTTAATGATTTCATTATTAATTCTTTCATCTTTATATCTCCCTTTTCAAAATTTTGTAATGATTGTTCTTTCTAAATCTGCTATACTTAGTTTATTGGAATATCTTATTTTAAACAAGTACTATTATTTTTAGAACATACTATCAAAAATAATACTAATGGGGTTTTACAGTCTTTTAAGAGCATAATATATATTTAAGGAGATAAAAATATGAACCAAAGCAAGAAATTTTCGTGTAATTGTGGACTAAACAAAGTACAAAGAATTGTTGGTGGAAAGTGGAAATTGTCACTTTTATGGTATATTTCCGCAGAAACAAGAAGATTTGGAGAGATAAAACGTATTTTTCCGGATATTACACAGTCCATGCTAACAAAACAACTCAGGGAATTAGAAAGTGATGGATTATTACATCGTGAAGTTTATAAGGAGGTTCCACCAAGAGTAGAATATTCTTTAACAAATCTTGGTCAGCAGTTTGTGCCAATCCTTCAAAGTATGTATGAATGGGGAGAGTGCAATTTAGAATAAGAATCCATAACTTTTTATGAAAAAAGATTATTTAACAAACTAACAAAAGTATTTTGTTCTATAATTTCAAAAGAATTTACTTCGGCAAGTTTTTTCATATAGTCAAAAATCAGATTAATAAGAGTATTTAATTCCTCCAACAATAGCAAAAGCCTCAGAACATAAGTCTGAAGCCTTAATTTTTTGTACTAAAAAAGCCTCGAGAGTTTTATCTCTCAAGGCTGTTTTTCTCTATTTATAACTTTCTACAGTTTACATTATAGCATTGTTTTTACGATACATTCAATAGACAACCTCGGTCTTTCTTCTAACCGCTGCCTACACACTACTAACTTTTTATTTTTAGGCTCTGTTTTAATATAGTGTTGAAATATAACCTAAAAAATTGTAGATAGGATTGCACACCTATAATGCTCAATATAAGAAAATTCCGAATTAACTTTGCTTCAGGTTAGATACATAAAAAAGTACTTCATTTCAACAGAATAGTCAGTCTTATGAAAAAAACAGAAAATTATTTTTTGTTTATTTTAAACTTCTCTCTTAAAATATCGTACTAATCGAACACCTTCTGGCTGAATTTCAAAATTAGCCTGCCACATCTCAACACCTAATGTAATACTTTTATCTACTGCTGCTCTTACTTCTTCATAGTTAGTACTTTTTTCAATTATCTCAAAACCAGGATTATTATAAATAAAGCATGTTAAAAGGATAGCTCTTTGGTGGTTTTGAAGGCTCTTTCCCAATTCTGTTATGTGTTTTACGAATCTATCAGTTGAACTAAATGGAGTAGCTTTTTTTGTTTTTATATAATCTGGATATTCAACCTGCAAATGTTGAAGAGGAGTCTTTACTTCAAGGTAGGTGTTTCCTACAAGAAAATCAAGTTTAGATATACCAAGAACTTGTTCTCTTAATACCTCATTTCCTGCTCCAACCATATCTTTAAAGCCTCCATTTACAAGATAGTGCTCTACATAACGATTTGCTGCATTTTGATTAATACCAATCCATGACTTATTAAAGTCTTCTAGACGATTCAAAGATACTGCCTCCACTGTGTATGGTGTTTTTCGTTTAGGATCACTGCTTTTTGAAAGTAAACATGGCAGACCACTTAGATCTAGATTACCCACTCTTCCTGTTGTTGGACAATGGCAATTGTTAATTTCCCCATTAATCTCACAAATCATAGTAAATTGACCTTTTCTTTTTACAATTACACCTTCTACAAGAGGTTCACTAAACTTAAAACTATTTTTATCCATAACATACCCTTTCTAAATCCATATCTATTATAATTTTTTATACATCATTTACAGTTTACACAAAATCCATGCCCTACAGCTATAAACTTAGGTTCTATTTCTAATAAACTATTTTTTAATGTTTCTAACTGATTTTCATTTGGAATTCGCTCAATGTTTATTGCTCCTACTTCTTCTTTCCAGCTACTATCAATTGTTTGACCAATGGCATCACCGAATCTCAACATTAAATCACTGCTGAAAAATATTTTCCTAGTTTCTTCATAAAAAACAACACCATTTTGAAGATGTACTTCAGATGGATAGTCAATAAATTTAAATAAAAAACCATTTCCAGTTAATAATTCTCCGTGTTTTTTTGATTGAATTTCTCCTTTATAACCAAATCCTGATAATTCACGAGCACTAAGTTCTGAACATACTGTGATTACATTTGGATATTCCTTAAGAAATACTGGTAATCCACCACATTCATCAGATTCTATATGTGGAAAAAGAATATATTTTAGTTCTTTCCCATTTAATAATTTCTTAATTTCTGGTAATACTTGTTCCGCCTGCTGCATAGTACCTGTAGATACTAGTACTGGCTCCTCTGTTAAAAGTAAATATTGATGAAGTGTAAAGTGCATAAATGGAATATGTGCAGAAGATTGATATAAATCTTTGCTTATTTCTATCATTTTAAATTTCTCCTTTCTTTTTTATAAACTTATTTTAACCCACTAATGTTGACAACATTATGTCATGATTATATTATTAAATAAAATAAATTTTGAGGTGAATAATTTTGAAAATAGATAGATTAGTATCCATTATTATGATATTGCTTGAACGAAAAAAAATTAGTGCACCTGAACTAGCAAAAATGTTTGAAGTAAATCTTAGAACAATTTATAGAGATATAGACACGATAAATCAAGCTGGTATTCCTATAATTACTTATCGTGGTGCAAATGGTGGTATTGGTATAATGGAAAAATATAAAATAGAGAAAAAACTTTTTACTCTTTCAGACATTACTGAATTATTGATTGGTCTTAAAAGTATTCATTCAACTATTTCTAATCAAGAGCTTCTTAATACTATGGCAAAACTTAAGGGATTAGTTCCTAAAGATGAACTTCAACAAGTTGAGAAAAAAACAAATCGAATTAAAATTGATCATACACCTTGGTTTGGCAATAAAAGAATACAGTTAAGCCTAAAAAAAATCAAAACTGCCATCAATAAAAATAGTTTTATTTCTTTTAAATACTTTGATCGTCTAGGACAAAAGAGCGAAAGAAAAATAGAACCCTATAGGTTGGTATTAAAAAATTCAAGCTGGTATATACAAGGCTACTGTACCTTGAGAGAAGATTTTAGAATTTTTGAAGTTTCTAACATATCTTCACTTAAAGTTCTTGAAGAAACCTTTATTCCCAGAGAGTTTGATTACGATTCACAGGACATCTATTTTAAAACTGATAGAGAAACTATTACTCTTAAACTTCTTATTCACGAATCACTTTTAGATATTATGCTTGAATTCTGTGGTAAAGATAATATTACTCTTTATAAAGATAATAAATATATAGCTTATTTTCCTTTTGTTGAAGACGATTATTTTTATAATATAATTCTTCGCTTTGGTGATAAATGTGAATGCTTAGAACCTGAGCATGTTAGAGTTGAGATTATAAAAAGAATAGAAAAACTATTGAGTATATACAAAAAACCACCTAAATAAAACTCTATATTTAGGTAGTTCAACTAGATAAACACACTATCAGTATATCTACATTATTTTTAATAGTAAAATGAAGTGTTTTGTTATCTAACTTTAGTAATAATATTATTTACTTATGGTACATTTCAGCATTCTTAATTCTAATACTGTAATCTAGTTACGTCGTCATAATTTACTATTGTTCATTAGATTACAGTTTTTAGTAACACTTAATATATTGGTTTAAGTGGCTTGAAATCTTTAACATAGAAAAGGATACTATAAAAAGCAAAAACCTCTTGGTACGATCTCACACATCCCATATTGATACAAAATTAAAGGATTATAGTGTTAGAAAGGCAATTTATGTTTAACTTATGTAAAGTGTTTGTAATTTTGTATTCATTTTATGTATAATTAAATAAATGATTAATTTGTATAAAATTACAAATATATTTATTCATAAGTTAAAGGATGTGATTGTTATTAAAAAGTCGTGTATAAGATATTTAATTATGTTAATTGCATTCATGCTTATACTTACATCTTGCGGAATAAGCAAAACAAGCAGCAGCAATAAAAAAATTGACATCTATAATACGGTCAAGGAAGCATTTCTTACTGATAAAGGATATTCTGATGAATTGTCAAAGCATATGTCAGAAGATGTTTTTAAAAGGACTAATATTTATAATGCTTATCCAGTAAATAATCCTGAATATAAAAAGCCTTTCAAGGTAGACTTTAGTCTAAAGGAAGATTCACAAAGTGTAAAAAAAGATATAATTTATGTGAAAATGACATATTCAGTTAGCATAAAGGATTCTCAAAATAAAGCAGTCGGAGGTTCCTGGAATGTACCAATAACATTTACTGTTAAGAAAACGGAAACTGGATGGTATATCATTGATAAACATGAACCGGCATAAATCACAAGATAGATTTTTAATTGGTAATAATATTCACGAAATGGAAATAAGAGAATTTTTTAATAAGTTCACTTAAAAAATGTTTTATTATGAACACTATTCTTTAACATAGCCTTAAAGTCAAGTACCACCAGCCAAGCTAGGGGTACTTGACTTTATCTTATCACAAATACAAAAATTGAAAATCCAAAAATAATTATTGCAGCACATAAACTAATTTTAGCAACCGATTTATTTTTCTTCCAATTCTGAATAGTTTGAATTAGCATTAACACACCCAGCAATGGCTCAAATACATTTATTGCAGTTTTCCAAACACCTAAAATCTGCATACATACCAATACTATTATGCTTATAGAACAAATACTGCTAAGTACATACAGAACTTTCTCATCTGTTTGTTTTTGATCCCATCTACCTATCACTTTTTCAATTGCACCTCCTATATATTACAATTTAAAACGATTGTTTAATACCATATATTCTTATTATACATAATATTAACACTTATTTAAAACAGAGCTCATTTTTAAAATTTGTATATAAATAAAAAGGCTAGTAATTAACTCACCAACCTACTTAAATTAAACATATATGTGATTGCATCAATACCTTTGCAGGGAATGTCGCAAAAATACCATAAAATTCATTACTATTTGGCTCGACATAACAGCGTTGATGTTTTTAGATTTCCTCGTTTAGGAAACATATCAAAACAATATCCATTATATCCCTACAAACTGATTTTCCTGGCATCGATTTTTTGTTATATCTAACATCGACTTATATTCCGTGTGTGTACCAGTGTGCAGGTATGGCAAGAATTTACATATACTTTTTTCCTTCGCCCCATGCATTTCCGACTTTCTCACCTAATGAAAAATAGCTGTTGCTGAACGAATCAAAAAATAACATTCCTGTTTTCTTGGCATCAATTATGCCGGTTTTATCTAACACTGACTCATCTGCCGCTACATTGACAATCCTGGCAAGTACAGTAGTGAAATTATTTCCTCTTACAACCTCTATGAGTTCGCATTCGATGACTAGTGGACTGCCTTCGATGATAGGGGCATTGACGCGTTCACTCTTTACAGCCTTCAAGCCTGTTTTTGCAAATTTATCAGGAACTCTATGGCCGGTTACAATTCCAAAGTAATCCACTTCCTTTATCAAATTCTGATTAACCAGTGCAACAGTAAATGCTCGTCTCTTTTCAATGTTCTCATGTGTCTTACTACGTGGACCAATACATAATGCGAGATCACCGGCATTCGTCCTTGTACACTCATGCAAATTCATCACGTTGACTGTTCCATCATCATTATAAGTGCCAACCATTAAAACCGGCACTGGATAACCATACGAAAAAACGTTTGGACCTAAATTTTTCATCATAATAAACAACCTCCTCTTAGTTCTTCTCTCTTAACTGAAGTCCGTCGCGATAAGCATCAC
This sequence comes from Clostridium carboxidivorans P7, assembly GCF_001038625.1. Classification (GTDB taxonomy): domain Bacteria; phylum Bacillota; class Clostridia; order Clostridiales; family Clostridiaceae; genus Clostridium_AM; species Clostridium_AM carboxidivorans. The sequence continues at coordinate 5,439,035 of NZ_CP011803.1, read as the reverse complement.
CGACCTTTTCACCAACGGACAGATATGACTTATTCATCCAATCGAAAGTGATCGGATGGAATTTTTCAAATGATACCTTGCCATCTTCTCCAAGAATCCGTTCATCCAGACTTACATTGACGATTTCCCCTACCAGTCTCCAGGTTTCCTCATCATAGCTCTTCACTCTGCACTCAACGGCAAAAGGAAGCTCATCGATAATCGGTGCATCTACGAATTCGGACTTTGTTGTATGGAATCCGGACTTCTCAAACTTATCTTCCACTTTATTTCCTGTTGTTATACCAAGGTAATCACAGGCAACTTCATTTTCCACATCCGCCATACTTACAACAAAGGAACCTCTGGCAAGAATTCCCTTTAACGTGTTTCTCTTAGATGCTACGGTAATAGTAATTTCTGTCTCATTCGTGATTCCTCCCCATACTGCTAACATGGCAGTGGGCTTTTCAGCCTCATCATAAGATGAAATCATCAAAACCGGCATCGGTGTGATGTATGGCTTTGCTCCGATATTTTTTCTAGACATATTTATCCTCCTTAAATTATGTAATAAATTACAGTTATCCCATGCATTATGCTCTTAACGATATGTTTTCCTGATGTGTTCTATTCCTTTTAATTTGAACTTTCTTGCTACTACTCCATCATATAGATTTTCACCTTCCAAATCAGCGCTAAATATTAACTTGAATCATGGCATATTTTAACCTATAATTAGATATAAGATTTTCTGATTTACCAAAAAACGTTGCAATGCTTGAAAGAATTGCTCAGAAATCTGAAGAAAGGAATGTTGTTATGTCTTGGAATTGCGATACCGAAATCGATCACGCATTAGAAAAACTCGGTCAGGACTTTCCGCACCTCAATTGGGACTTTAGCCCGGATCCGTCCTCAGGAAATAACGAACTGATTTCGCATTGGTTGGGAGAGAAATCCGAGGAAGTTATGGTGTGTGCATTTAAAGGGAAAAAAATTGAGGAGCATTTTCACCGCCAGGACTTTTTTTTCATTCATTTTGCTTACCACGGAGATTATGATGCATTAAGCGCCAACTATAACAATCGGATCACGGTAAAAGAAGGAGACTGCTATATCGGTCAGCCCTACAGCGGCTATGCTGTTAAGCGGGATTCTGATCACGAATTTATTATTCTCGGAGTACTGATTCGTAAAGAAACCTTTTTCCGGGAATACCTGAGTGCGCTCTCAGCAGATAACTCCATGCTTAATTTTTTTCTGGAACCACATAAAAACAAATATGCAGAAGAGTTCGTTCATCTGGAAATTCCAGCTTCTTCACCAATCTGGCAGCTGCTGAATGTCATGATTCTTGAATATGCTCATAAAACAGAGGACTCACAGAAAATTTTAAAACCTATGGTCATGTCCCTTGCAATGTATCTTTCCTATGAGTACAAGCGTCAGCATCTACCTACTGGCACGACATTAATTGACCGGATTATGGAATATATCGAATCACACTCTGATTCTGTAACATTGAATGACATTGCATCCCATTTCGGATATCACCCCGTCTATATTTCCCGTCTTTTGCCGGAAAAGACAGGGAAGACCTTTTCTGCTTTGCTAGCTGAATCACGTATGCGAAGAGCCAAGCTATTATTGGATCATACGGATCTTTCCATTGAAAAAATTGCTGATATGCTCGGATACAGCAATAGCAGCAATTTCTATAAGGCCTTTAAACGGTATTATGGTACTTCTCCTCGTCAGCTTTAATGGTCAATATTATGGCTTCAACGTGAAATGCATCAATAACGTTATTAAACCCTTTTTCAACCGTAACACTGATTAGTTCATCATGCAAGATCTCACCTTTACTAAATTTAGTACAGGCATCAAGAAACTGGCTGCTTCTGCTCGTCACCTGCTTTGGTGCAGTCTTCAGATGCTCACAAAGATGGCGAGAATAAGGATCAGCCAGTTCTTCAAAGCTTATCTCTGTTTTTTCGGTCAGAGCGAGTTCTAAAAGAGATTCAGCTAATTCTTCACTTTGTCTAATTTTTAGTTCTAAAATATTATCCCTATTTTCTTCATACAATCTATCCATCTTTTCATCATTAAAATACTTTGCTCTTATTTAAAATTAAATATCAAAATAGATAGATTTGAGCTTAAACAAACTCAAATCTATCTTAGCTTAGATTCTATTAAGGTCTATATACATCATCTATGACTTCATAACCTTTTTTCTCAAGCAAATCATCTACCCATTGTCTATTAACTGTTCCTGATGCTGAAGCTGCAACCTTTGCTGCATCTCCTGCTGCAATAGTCTGTGCTTTATCTAATATTAATGCTGCATCATTTTTAGGAATTACGATTACTCCATCATGATCTCCAAGAATTATATCTCCGGGGTTAACAGCTATACGTCCACAAGCAATTGGTACATTTACTTCACCAGGACCTTCTTTATAAGGACCACCAGGAGTTGTCCCAGTTGCATATATTGGCATTTCACACTTAGATATTACATCAATATCACGTATAGGCCCATCAATTACAATACCTTTAATCTTTTTGTATTCAGAAAGATATTTATACATGATTTCACCCATTATTGATTGGCTTCTATCTCCTTCATTTGAAACTACTATTACATCGCCTTCTTCAGCTATATTAAGTGCTTTATGTAAAGTAAGGTTATCACCAGGACGAGACTTTACAGTTATAGCTACTCCACACATCTTTTTTGTTGGACTTGACATTAGCTTTATATCTGAATGAAGTGCACATAGACGTCCCATAGCATCTGCAACATTTGCTGCTGGAAGTTCACTAAATGCTTTCACTAATTCTTTATCTGGAAGTTCCCTTTTTAAAAATACTCTATTTCCTACTGGCATATTATTTTCCTCCTAATACTAATCTACTTTTTTTGTATAATCAAATTCAACTACTGGCCATGTTGGCTTTTGACCAGATAATACTTCATGAATACCTTGTGCTGAGTGTAGTGATGCTCTGTTAGTTGCTTCATTAGTAGCTGCTCCAATATGTGGTCCAACAACACAATTTTCTAATGATAATAATGGATGATCTGGGCTACATGGTTCTTCTCTAAGAACGTCTAGACCTGCTGCTGCAATTTTTCCAGTTGTTAAAGCTTTATATAAATCTCCTTCAACAACAAGTTTACCTCTAGCTGTATTAATGAAGAATGCTGTTTCCTTCATCATTTCAAATTCTCTTTCTCCAACTGAATCAACTGTTTCAGTATTTGCTGGACAATGCATTGAAACAATATCACATTCTTTAAAAATTCTATCTCTATCTTTAACTTTCTCAACACCTTCTGGAAGCTGTTCTTGTGTTTTATATGGATCATAAACCATAACCTTCATGTTAAATCCATACATTGCTTTCTTAGCAACAAGTGAACCGATGTTACCACATCCAATAATACCTAATGTTTTACCATCTAGCTCAATTTTATTTACTTTTAATTTTGCATAATAGTAATCTTTTTTTATGTTTTCTTTAACCTTTGTAAAGTTTCTTGCACAATAAAGTATATAGAAAATTGCACACTCTGCAACTGACATACAGTTAGATTTTGGTGCATATACAACTTGAACACCATTTTTTCTAGCAGCTTCAAGATCTACAGTATCAAAACCAACACCATGCCTTGCAACAGCTTTAAGTTTAGGTGCTGCATTGAAAACATCAGCTGTCATTTTAGTCAATCTAACAATTATTGCATCACAGTCAGGTATATCTTTAATTACATCTTCGACTTCTTTTCCCCTTCCATCTACTAATTCATAGCCTAAATTCTCAAGATAATCTCTTGCTGGTTGTGTTATTTCTTGTGGTAATAATATTTTATATCCCATTTTTATTCCTCCTAAATTTTTTTTAATCTAATACTTTATTTTATAAAATATTTTGCAGAACCTAGTTGCACTGCTGTAATATTTATAATCAATTCTTATAAATCCTAGTAAATTCCAAGGATTTTCCAATAAGGTAAAGCTACTACTACGTATATTAACATAACTATACCTACCATTATGGTTCCTACTCTATACCAGTCCTTTTGATCAACATAACCCTGTGAATATATATATATACTTGCACCATTTCCGTAGTTTGTTAACCAGCAGCTATATCCACCAAAGAAAGCCAACAATAAAGATAGTACTGTTATATTCGCTTGGGTTGTAAGTGCTAGTGTAAGTATTATAGGATATATTGCTCCAATATAAGCAGAATTTGATACGAAGAAGTATTTTACAGCAAACGCCATAATAAGTAATATAAGTATAACTAGCCATCCATTAACATGAGCTAAATTTAAGTATTTCTTAAGAAGTGATGCTAAAAAAGGATAGAATTTTCCATTTGCCAATATGGCTGCACTTCCAAAGAAACCACCGTACCACATATACATGCTCCAAGCCATTTTTTCTTTTAAAAGATCATCCCAATTCATGATACCAAATAATAATTCAAGTCCTATGAATAAGAATGCTACTACTTGCATATCAACACCCTTGATTGGTCCGATAGCTATTTGAGGTCCAAACATCCATCCTAAAATTGAAAATATAAATATTCCAAGTAAAATCTTCTCTTTGCTTTTCATTGGACCCATCTCTGATTTAGCCTTTACAATTAGATGATCTATGTCTCCTAATTCTTTTATTTCTGGTTTATACAATTTGTACATGACAAGTGGTATGATAAATAATACTATTGCTCCAGGAACAATTGCTGCCTTAAACCAAAACATCCAAGAAAGAACAGCTCCTCCTGAACTTTGAATTGTTGAGGCAATAACTGCATTTGAAGCCATACCTGTTAAGAATAAAACTGCTGTACCCATTGATATCATATGATATGTCAATTCAAGATAAGCACCTAGCTTTTTAGGATTTTCTGTTGGTGTAGAACCTAAAGACTCACAAACACCTTTAAAAATTGGAAATACAATTGCTGAACGTGATGTATTTGATCCAGTTGCTGGACTTAAAATCAAGTCACAAATTAACAATATATAAGCTAATCCTATTGATGTTCCACCGAATTTAGTCTTTCCTAATTTCTCCAACAGTACAAAGGCTATACGTTTTCCTAGACCTGTCTTTGTAAATGCTCCACATGCAAGTACTACTGATAGCAAAAACACTACTGATGGTGATCCATAGCCTGCATATACTTTAGTAGGATCCATGAAAAGTGACGCAACAGCTAAAATAATCATTACTATAATTGGTTCAGCGAAAGGTTTAAGTATTAAACCACAAAGTATTGCTGCATAAATACCAAACATATGCCATGTATTTGCTGCGAACTTAGCTGCCCCTGCTGGATTTTTAGCTAATTTACTTGATAAGGTTATATCTATTAAGCCTTGCGGTGTTGGTATAATCCAAACTATTAAGCCTAAAAAAATGACTGGCAAAAGCCTTAAGAACGTTTTCTTATCCATAATGTTTCTCCTTTTTTATATACATTTTTAATTAAATGTAAATATATTACTCAAACTATATAATTAACTTAAAAATTTAATGTAATCTTTATTTTCTAGTATCTAATATAAGTTTTGCCCCTGATATTAAGAAATGTATATCTGCATCTGCCACATCATTGTAATATAAAATCAGTCCTTCTATTGTTCTTGGTATAACTTTTGATGCTCCTGCATGAGCTATTACAGTTGCAACAATTTCTTCTGGAAAATCATATTTTTGTGCATAGTACCCACTCATAAATCCATGTTGATATGTTTTACCCATATTATTCTTTACACATGTGCCTTCAACTTCTCCTGGATCATTTTCTACTATTTTGCATACATCATGTAAAAGAATACTGATAATTAATACATCCATATCCACTTTGTATCCATATGCTTCTTTTACATTCTCCGCCATATTAACAGAGTTTCTAATAATTGTTCTTGTATGATTCACAAGAGAAACATTTGGTGCTAATGTAGCAAATTGAGGTTTCATAATATCATCCCAAGCTCCTGCCTCAAATGCCTCCTTCCATATTGCACATGCTTTATCAACCAGCTCTTTGTTATTTACCAAATCTAATTCTGGAAATAATGCTTTAATTTCTTCTTTGCTTATTGTTTTCATAGTTCCATTCCTCCATAGAAATTTTAGCTAAAATGTTTTTCGTTTACACTGGTAATTAATCGATTAGATACACAGCTTGTCCTTACACGTTAATAATAACATCCTAATTTTCAACCGTAAAATGCATAAAATGTATTACAGTCATTACAAAATTCTATTACTTTTTTATAAATGAAATAATAGAAATATATAGAATCCCATTTTGAGAAGTATATTTATCAAGTGATTCTTAGACTCAGGTGGAGTTTGCTTAAGAGGAATACCTCTTACCTGGGCAAGCCCGTTAAATGCCATTTAGGTATTTATTGCCGGAGCAAAGCTCGTAAAATACCATTTAGGTATTTTACCCATCTGAGTCTTAGAAGAACTTATCCAGGGGCGTGTCAGCCGTTATCTCCCACCTAAGAAAAGCAGATATCCCAAATCTGTGATTTGGTGATAGTCGCTTTCACAGAGTGTGATGGGAGTGTTACGGATGGTAGCCATCGGATAAATATATACAGTCATCATCTTCTGTTAGATATGAATGTTTCTCTTCTTTTTTTTACTACTATAATAAAAATCCGCATTACAATTAGGGTATACCATAATTGGCATACCCTTTCTTTTACTATTCTTATTTTCATCACAATAAATATCTATATCTCTTAAAAGTTTTAATTTCATTTGATACTATATATAAAATACCGATGTATTGAGCTGGCTGCTCCAAATTTCTCCTTGGGCAAGGCTTTCCATCTAATATCTGTTGGAAGAACGTAGAATTGAATGAGCTTTAATCCATTACAAATTTTTTACAGAATTATACTCATCTAACGCCTTTGTAAATATAGGTATACAGGGATTATCATTAACTTTCTTATAAGCTGCTACCACTCGTATAGGATCATTGTTCCTTTTAATTCTCAAAAACTTAATATTGTTTTGAGCAAGATATTCCAGACTATGTAATAAAACACTAACCCCCATTCCACAACTTACCAGAGTCAATAATGCTGTAACAGTATTTGCATTACCACTAACCTTAGGTATAAATCCATGACTTAAACATATATTTTTTATACGGTTATTACTTTGTGCTGAGACATTAGGATTCATTAAAATGAAATGATCGTCCCTTAAATTTAATAATTCTATAGTATCATCCTTTGCCTTTGGATGATCTACTGGCAATACAGCACAATAATAATCTTCATAAATCGTCTTAAAAACCAAATCATTTGTCTCAATAAATCCAGCTGTATTTGTAAAGGCTATATCAACCTTATCATTATAAAGCTCATTTAACAATGCAGTATGTCTATTGTCTGCCATCACTAAACTTATATTAGGATACTTTTTTCTAAAAAAATTAACGAAATCTGGTAAAAAATCATGTAGTGAAGCTTCTAAAAAACCTATTTTCAAACTACCAAGGTATCCTTCTTCTGATTGCCTTACCTTTATTAGACTATTATTGTAGTGATATATCATCTTCTCTGCTTCTTCTAAAAATGTCTTTCCTGCTGCCGTAAGCTTTACAGATCGTTTATCTCTTATAAAAAGTTTTGCTCCAATATCCTCTTCCAGATTAGATATAATTCTACTATAAGCTGGTTGTGTAATATACATTGCTTTAGAAGCTTTTGTAAAATTCAAAGACTTTGCCAACAAAATAAAACATTCCAATTGATGAGTATTCAATTTGCATCCTCCTTTATAAAGCTATCAATAGCTATTACTAAAAAACATGTAAACAATTATATCATATTCTTCATCCAAATAGTCAAATTACGTCATAATACTGTCATAACTTGGAGGCGACTTTTTTAACGCGTCATGATATGGTCTAATTGATTGTATCTTTTGCTGTTCTATTTGTTTATTGTTCATTCTTATTGTTATTAATATAGATATTTCTGTAGCAACAGATCCAATCATAGATCATATAAAAGATAACATCTCATCTGACGAAATTTTATTAATATCTATAATACGGTTAAGGGATGAATTGTCAAAGCATATGTCAAAAGATGTGTTTAAAAAGACTTATATTTATAATGCTTATCCAGTAAATAATCCTGAATATAAAAAACCTTTCAAAGTAGATTTTAGTCTAAAAGAAAATTCACAGAAAATAAAAAGGCTGGTAATTAACTCACCAGCCTACTCAAATTAAACATAGCTGTAATTTCATCAATACCTTTATTTTTATACTTGTTTAAAGTTTTTTCACTAATTGAACATTTTTCACAAACACTATTCCAGGAAAGCTTTTCTATAAATATTTTCTTTAAAACCTCTTTAACCTTAGGTTCTAATCTCTCTATACAATAATTCAATCTTGTAATCTCAAACTCTGCAGCCTTCATCATCTTAGAAATTTCTTCCCTGCTTTCTTTACTCATCCTCTTTGTAACCTCATTATATACTAAAGCTATCTTACAGGTTTTATCTGAAATATTACTTGTTATAACCCTATCACCACTTGCTGATGAAAAATTAAGAACTTCTATAACCTCCTCTGATTCAAAATCCTTAAAGGCTTCATACTCAAACTTTAATTGATCTATGTCTTTCAATATTTCATTATAATTTTTCAAAAGATACTCCACATATTCTCTAGTTTCCACACTCTCATCCCCCAATCTCTAACTTTATTTTTTAACGCAACTTTCACAGTTTTTCAAATTACTCATAAATTATTTAAGCATTTTCTAACTTAATAGCCTTTCTATAATTTATACCACATCCAGCTACTGATTTTTTTAAGTAATGCCTTTAATACACAAGGATTGTCTTTTAACAAATTATTATTTTTGCTTTGGACAATCTTATTGGATGTGACCCTGGAGGAATACTCCATGACTGCAGCTAATAAATTTGCCCAAAGCTTTCTTAACTTTGATAAATAAACCTCAATAATATAATTTTTTTTAAGCTCTATTAATTAATCGGAAGAAAATTTAAAATTTACAATAAGTACACTTTATTTTTGTAATACGCTTTTATCTATTTATTTTTATATATAGATATTAAAATATAATTTTTAAAAAATAACTAAAAGCACCCCAAAATTCAAGCATGAATAATGCGGTGTTCCAGTAGATTATTTGATTTTTATAGTTAAGTCAGTAAATATGAAAATTATTCACCATATTTACCTTACAAATTGAAGTTTGTCACTCTCATGCTATGATTTCTGACCTTCATCTATTATATATTTTCGCCCATCTGATGTGCTTTAACCATCAATTCAGTATCTTTTACAAGTCCTGCCCCCATTACATTGGTAGCAAAAAGTCTTCTCTTGATTTCATATTTTTCCAGGTGCTCTACAAAACCATCCAGATCACTCAGTGAACGATTCACAATGTCTTCGCCCAGTCCTGCCGAAACAATATAATAAACTTCTTTTTGTCCGAGGTTCTGCCATATAGGATATGTTCGATCAATAAATGTTTTCATTTGTGCTGAAATGCCGTAAAAATAAATCGGTGTAGCAAGCACAAGTACATCTGCTTCCTGATACAGCTTTAAGATATCCGCCATATCATCTTTCAGAACACAGGTACCACCATTTCTCATACAACCATCACAGGCCATACAAAATCCAATTCTTTTATCTTGAATTCGAATCAAATCTACGTGATGACCACTCTTTTCTGCTCCGTCTCTAAATGCTTCACAAAGCAACTGTGAATTGCCTCTTTTACGTGGGCTCCCTTCTATAATCAAAACTCTTTTCTGTTTCATGATAATTACCTCCGCAAATTCTCGTTTATCTATATTATACCAAAAGTACCGTTACTTCGCATTAGATTACAACTTTGACCTAAGTATATAGAAATTATAACATATTTGTAATATTATTACACAACAGTTTGCAATAAAGGAATAAGTACTTCTTTTTTTCAAACACCGCATTATTTCATTTTCAAAGAACATTCATATATTTAGATTTATAGATTAATACATATAATATTCATATTGCCAAGCAACTTTTCAGAGGACAATGAAGGTAAGTTTTCCTCCTTACGTCGGAAAACTAATTTATTTTAAAGCTTGTTTTGCTAACGCAAAATAATCTTTAAACTTATATAAATCAGCAATGTTTTGCTCTAGCAAAACGAGCCTTCAAAAATTTAATTAAAGATTTTTCGCAGCAAAGCGGAGAAAAATCCTCCTTCACTGTCCTCTGTATTCTGTATACTTTCCTCTACCAAATGGTATCCACATATCCATAAAACTCCTTACCTATTACCCTTACCCCTATATAGATATAAGGTATATACCTATTTCTATATTTCACATATCTCTATATAATAATAATAAGGATATATAGGATACCAATAAACCCAAACCCTTATATTTACTAACTTTCAGCCGTATCCTTAACCGTATCCATGCTGCATTTTATGGATACTATATTTTTCTTTATGGATACGTTCTTGTAAATGCTCTTTGCAATCCGTAGGTTTTTCCAAATTTAAGTTTTCCTGTTCCTTTACAATAAGGTTTCCATCCTTCAATTTTTCTTAAAATATCATTAATTTCTCTTGCTTGAACAGGTGTCATCTGTTTTGGATCTGCTTGAAAAAGCTCTACCCATATTTCCATCGCACATACCTTATCCCTTTGAACAGTACCTTCTTTAGCTTCTCCAAAATCAGTACCATGAATAAAAAGTCTGCGTGCTCCAATATCGAGATCTTTCCAATTTTCAGGCAGCAGCCTATTAAGATATTCTCTAATTAAGCCTTCCTTAGAACTTTCTTCCGTATGTTGTGCTTGAACCTTAACAGCTTCTTTTTCTATATCAGGTGCAAGGAATAAATCCTCCCCATCCTCCCAAAGCTTCAAAGCTTCTGCCCATATTTGATCTATTTCATATTGATTCATTTCTTTCCACAAATTTTTATTAATTTTATTTATTCCTACAAGTACAGGCCAGTAACGTCTATTTCCTGTCTTATCTCTTAAGAAATCATTATCATTAGTAGTTCCAAAAAATACACACTGCCTTGGAAATTTTGTTACACGCTTGCCATATGCAACTCTGTAAATATCCTCTCTTTTAGATATAAAATGTTTTACAGCTTCCGTTTCTGCTCTTTTAGTAGCAGAAAGCTCTGCCATTTCAATAATCCATGCATCTTGAAGCTGTTCATAAGCTTCCTTTCCCTGCACTGTACTAAAAGAATCTGAATACCAATTTTTACCTAGCAAGCTTATAATATGACTTTTTCCTATTCCCTGTCTGCCAACTAAAACAAGCATATAATCAAACTTTATTCCAGGTACAAACACACGGGCAACTGCTGCAGCCACAGCTTTTCTTGTCACCGTTCTTGTATAAGAACTATCTTCTGCACCAAGATAATCAATAAACAAGGTCTCAACTCTCCTTGTTCCATCCCATACAGTTTCTTTAAGATAATCCCTTATTGGATGATATTTATTTTTTTCTTCCACAATTAAAAGTGCATCATCTATTTTTGTAGGTGAAGTTATTCCATATACTTTTTCACTGTAATACCTTAATGCAGCATCATCACTATCTTTCCAAGGATCACCCTCTTCTGTATTATTTAGCTTATGCCATGGAAGATTCCCTCTTATCATTGTTCTGTGTGAAAACTCATTTAAAGCTATTTTTTCTTTTAAATATGGATCATTTTCAAGAATTAAAACTAAATTATCTATGGTTGGTCTATAAAAGCCTCTTTTATCAACCTCAAGAAGCTTCAACCACTCTGTATCCATGTATTCTAAAGCTTCCATGTCTGTAAAATCTTCTTTTGCTGCTTTTAACCTTTCTTGTCCAATGGTGCGCTTTACTTCTTCATCCCTTCTACTAAAATCCATCATAGCTTCATAAGAAGGCAGCTTTCCAGCTGCTGTTCCTTCTTTAACCTCTTCATCTAAATGTCCAAACTTATGAATTCTTACTAAGTCAAAGGCATTGCAAAGTTTACCTGATACTGGGTCTGTTCCATGATGTGAATAAGCAAAATCACCCTTTTCATAAATAACTAAGCCTCCACTTGTTGAACCCTTGGCATATGTATATCTATTTTTATCAGCACAAGGTACATATATATCACTTAAAAACTTTTCAATAACCTCCACTACAGAATAAGTTCTGCAAAATGCACCTACAATTCCATCTTTCTCCCTTGGATTTCCTTGTTTATCTACTGACTTTTCTCTAATTTTTATGTTTCTTGAAGACTCAGGCCACAAAGAAACCTCCTGCCAATTTTCATATCTACTTAAAATATAATCAGGATTTAACCATGCTTCATCTTGATATTTAAAAATAAATTCTCCATCTTGTGATGTGGATGGCCAATACATAAGTCTTGAAGGTTCATAAGTTGTATCATCAAAATAATCAATTCCTATATCCTCTGCAACTTTCCTTGCTACTGCTCCATATTCTTCAGAAGTTACAGTCCTGCTTAATGGAATAACTAATCTGAACCTTGGTTTATCTTTACTGTGTTTATGGGTTGTATACATACAACAGCCAAAGTTAAATAGCATTTCTATAGTATCCCATAAGCCTTCTTGTCCATAATCAACATCTAAAGTAAGAATACTTCTGCTTAAAACAGCATCACCTTTTCTCCTTCCAGATCTTAAAGCTCCACCAACAAAACCACCCACATCTTTTATATCATCCTGATCATTTTTAGGCAGCTTATTGTATTGTTCATAAGTTTCTGGTGTTCTTACAGTTTTACTTACCTTATCTAAAAATTCGGACCACTTCATCTCTTTATTTTTCCACTTTACTTCCCTACGATTTCTACCTACCGCAATTGTAATAACACCATCATTTTTCAATGTGATCCACCTCCAAAATTCTCGTAGAAGATAACTGAGTGTCTGGTTAATCCTTCTTATAATAATCAGTTTCAAAACCATCAGCTTTTAATGGAAGTCCTTTTGCCCATTCAATAGGTTTACCCATGATTTCATTTACTTCCTTTAAAGAACCAAATCCATTTGGCACATCCAATATAACTTCATCATGAACATGAAACACTATTTTATAACCCGCCCTATCCAGCCTTAGCATTGCATAAGCTAAACAATCTCTGGCAATTGCTTGAACTATATTTTCTGTAAGTTTTCCTCCATAAGTATTAAGTCTTCCCCATGCTTTAGTTCCCTGCTCTATTCCTTCATAAGTAAGTTTTAGTTTATTGAACCTAAAATCCTTTTCAATTCTAGGTCTCACATAAGAAAGACTTCTTCCTGAAGGAAGCTTGATAAATAAAAATTCTTCACTTCCAAAAAACTCAAGTCCATACTGCATTTTCACTACTTTCTTTTCTCTTACTGCTTTTATTGCTGCATCCTCAATTTTTCTCCACAGCTTTACTATGTTAGAATTTGATTTTCTCCAGGCTGCAACAATGCCTGAAAGTTCCTCTTCTTTCAATCCCATCTTTACAGCTCCCATTGCTATAAGCGCACCTGTACTTCCTTGATAACCACAAGCAAGGGTTGCCACTTTTCCTTTCTGCCTTAATGAGTATTCCATATTACCTTTAACTATCTTTTCAATTGGCACCCCAAACATCCTACTTGCTGCCATTTCATAAACTTTTCCACTGCCTTTAAAAGTATCTATAACCCATTTTTCTCCTGCAAGCCAAGCTATAACTCTAGCTTCAATGGCACTAAAATCTGATACTATAAATCTTGAATTAAAAGCTGGAATAAAGGCTGTTCTTATAAGCTGGGATAAAACCTCCGGCACACTATAAAATAAAACCTCCAGCATTTCATAATTTCCTGATTTAAGAAGCATACGTGCAGCTTCTAAATTATCCATAGTGTTTCTTGGTAAATTTTGAGTCTGAACTAATTTTCCTGACCATCTGCCAGTACGATTTGCTCCATAAAATTTCAAAAGTCCCCTTACTCTTTCATCTTTGCACACAGCTCTTTTTATAGCTTCATATTTTTTAACAGAAGTCTTAGATAACTCCTGCCTAAGCTTAAGTACTCTTTTAACCTTTTCATCTTCTACTTCTTTTAATAATTCTCTTACCTTTTCCTTTGATAAACTTTCAGCTTTTACACCCTTAGTTTCAAGCCAGCCTTTTAACTGCACCTGACTATTAGGATTTTCAAGACCTGTTAAAGCTGCAGCTTCTTCTGTTTTTTTACTTTGACAGGTTTTATCACATTCTATGGCACTATGCACCAATACTTTATCTATCTTAACTCCACTATCATTTATTTTTTGATCCAGAGCCCAAAGTTCCCATTCCTTTTTTGTTACTGGATATTTTTCTAACTTCTTTCTTACAGCTCTTTCAACTTCCACATCCTGCTTGCAATAAGTTTTAAATACCTTCCATTTTTCTATATTATGCTGGGGTAAGTTCCGGCTCCTTTCACCACGTTTGCAGGGCATAGAAAAGTACCTTATAAGAGCCTTCCCTTCCTTCATTTTCTGCTGCTGTAAATTTAAACTTTTAGCAGCTCCTTCAAGGCTTCCTCCAAATCCTAAAGCTAATGCATGAACAGCACTGCATCTCCACTGCTCTGGCGGCATAGGTTTATTTAAATATTTTGCTAGACAGGTTCTTTCAAAGTTAGCATTAAAAGCTGTTTTTATAAGCTTTGGATTAGTTAAATCTTCTATTATACCTTGTGGTAACTTTTCACCAAAAGCTAAATCTATAATATTTATTTCTTTATCCTCATAAGCATAGGCAAATAATAATATTTCAAAATCCTCTGCCTCTGTATATGCATAAACTCCAGATTTTGTGATGTCAACACTTGAATAGGTTTCTATATCAATGGATAGCAAATAATCATCTCCCTATAAGTTAACTTTTTAGGTAAGAACTAAAAACTAAGAAGTAAGAGTTAAGGAGGATTTTTCAAAGAAAAATCTTTAAATATATTTTAGATTTTCGGGAGCCACAGCGGAAGGAAATCATCCATAACTCTTAGTTCTTCACTCTTACCTCTTACTTATGAAAAAAGATTATTGGCAATTTTAGCTAAGAACTAAAAATCAATCTAAAAAGTTGTCTGCTGCTGCATCAAAATCATCTTCAGCCCTACTGTGTCCGCCAAGTGCCTCTCCATCCTCTAACTTTTGAAGATTTTCAAGTCCGCAGGCTATACCTTTGTTTCCATCAACATTGTAAGCATAAAATGTAATACTAGCTCTCCCATAGCAGCCGCTGTAAAATTCACTTTTATCTGTTATGGTTTGTACATTTTTATCCACTATTCCAGGCTTTGTACTGCTGTTTGCATTTATAAAATAGCTGTCTTTATATGCTTCTTCCTCTGCTCTATCAACATCCCCATCCCTAAGGGGCATTTTTAAGTTATCTGGTATACTGCCCCCTAATTTAGATATTCCCTCTTTTTTAGCAGATTCAATTGCTTCTTTCACTTTATTTATGGTAACTTTATCAGCTTTAGGTATGATTAAGCTTACTGAATATTTTGGGTCACCTCCATTAATGCTTTTAGGCTCCCACACATTTGCATAACTGAATCTTACTTTTCCCGTTATAACTTTCATAGATAGTTCCTCCTAATTTTTAAAATCTGCATATGTTCAAGCATTTCTAAATCGCCTCAGCCTC
This sequence comes from Clostridium carboxidivorans P7, assembly GCF_001038625.1. Lineage (GTDB taxonomy): Bacteria > Bacillota > Clostridia > Clostridiales > Clostridiaceae > Clostridium_AM > Clostridium_AM carboxidivorans. The sequence continues at coordinate 5,423,296 of NZ_CP011803.1, read as the reverse complement.
TTTTAAAAGTTCACCATATTTTTGCTTTGGAATATCTGATAATCTTTTACCACCAAATTTTTCTATAAGTGCTTTTACCTTCTGCTGTTTTCCAGCTTGTGAAAGCTTTGCAAGAAGTCCTCTTACTTCTTCTAAAGTTACTACCTTGTTTTTTTCTTTTGGTGCTTGTACTTCTTCAGGCTTTATCTGAGTTTGACCTTTTATTTCAGCTGCTGTTTTTATTTGTGCTAATGCTTCTGATAAAGCCAATAAGGAATTCATAATGTCTGGAGAATCAATCCTTACGTTTATATTAATATCCATATATACAACACCTCTTTCTTAATTTTTCTTTGTATAAAATAAAGTATCCATTGTTTCCTCTGGAAAAGTTCTAAGAAGTCCTTCTATAACTTTTCTACCAGCCCCTCTTTTGTTATTCATAACTCTACTTATTGTCCCCCTGGTAACACCTACTCTTATTGCCAGCTCATTTTGACTCCATAAATTTTTCTTTAGTTTTTCCTTTAAAACTTCATTTCTAACTTTCATATATGATTTGTCCTCCTTTTTGCCGTTGACTATATTTAGTTCTGTTTCTATTTATCAACCAGTGTCACCACTTAGCAACATACTTTATAAAAAAAATAGCTTATCTATTGGTTCATTAGGAAAAGCCCTAATTATACCAGCTATTAATTCTGCCCCTGCTCCCCTCTTTCCATTAACCCACCTACTTATTGTAGTCTTTGAAACTCCAGCCTTCATGGCAAATTTATTTTGTGACCAATTACTTTTATGAATGAGATCTATGATATATTTTTTATTAGGTTGCACTTTTTATCCCTCCATATTGTTTCCATTAGGTTACAATAAAATTGTACTAAATTGTGTAACCGTTTGTCAAATATATTGAAATATTTTCATTGCCAAATGGCAACACTTATTATATAATTAAATTTAGGAGGGATTGTCTATCATGAAATTTGGTGAATTTTTAAAAAATCTTAGAAAAGAAAAAGGACTGTCTCAAAGACAGCTTGCTGATCTTTGCAATATTAGCAATACAGAAATTTCACGTATAGAATCTGGAGAAAGACAAAAGCCATCTCCAAATATACTAAAGGCAATAGCACCCCACCTTGAAATAAGCTATGGTGAATTAATGACTAAAGCAGGTTATATTGAAGAAACAATCGATCATGAAAAATACACTGAGCTCATTTTTAGAACTGAAGACGGTGAATTTGCAGATACTCTAAAAATGGCAAAAAATATTCATAATAAAGATTCTGAACTTTTAACTATTATGAATAGAGTTACTTCTGAACTACCTAAGGAAGACATAACCGCCATAAAAGAATTTGCAAACTTTTATTTAAATAAAAACAAGAATAAATAAATTTATTCTTGTTTTTTCTTTACTTGGTAATAATTTCATATTATAATTAACTTACAGAACATTTGTTCTATTTTATGATGTGGAGGGATTATATGTGTCATTCTAGTAAAGACAGTTATTATACATTAGATAAAATACCCCAGCATAGGATTGAATATATTACTAAAAGGGTAAAAGACTTTATAAAAGATTTTGAATTAAAATATTGGCCCTTAGATTGTGTTAAACTTATATTAAAAATTCAGGAAGAGCAATGTCTACCTATTCATATAAAATCAATTCCAAACTTATCTAATAAAACAGATGCAGCAACAGTGTATTCAAGGGAATTGGACAATTTTTTAATAATTGTTAACAAAAATAAAATTCATTATCCTTTTGAAATGTCCAAGCATCGAAGACTTAATTTCACTTTAGCTCATGAAATAGCTCATATTTATCTAAAACATTATGAACTTCCAGATGAGTATAAAACAGAAGATGATTTATATATAGAGGAACTAGAAGCTGATGAATTTGCAGGTAGAATACTTATGCCTGAAAGTAAAATATCTACCTGCAATTTTACATCTTTAGAAAATGTGGCAGAACATTTTAATGTTTCAGAATGGGCTGTATTAAAAAGGTTAAGTAACCTTAAGTGTTCTCATTTAAGATTTTCTAAAACCTTTTTAGTTTGTGAAAACTGTGAAAATGCAGAAATAAATCCAAAGGATTTCTATTGTAAAATTTGTGGAATGTTTTTGAAAAATGGTACTAGGGGGGTAACTACTATGAAATATGATGACGGTTTTAAAATAAGTGAAAATACTATGAAAGTTTCTGTTTGCCCTAAATGCGCTAACAGTGTTATTGGGGAATCTGATGAATATTGCCCTATATGTGGACAATATTTATTTAACGAATGTACAAATGATTGCGGTGGCTGCCACACAACAGCTCCTGGTAATGCCAGGTATTGTCCTAAATGTGGAAACGTAACTACTTTTTATAATAGCAATTTACTGCATGACTGGGAGCCAACACGTGAAGCTCTACTAAATAAAATGGAATTTGAAGAAAACCTGAGTGGCACATCAAATACTGCTGAAGATATTAAGGATTGGGATACAATGGGATTTACATTATTCCTTGAAGGCTATACTTTATTAAGTACTCTTTTAGAAAATTCTACTGCAAAACAATGTGGTGAAACTCTTGTTGTATATGTTAAAGACACTTACATAAAAGATAGAATTTTAAATTGTAAAAATGTTGGAATTCTAACGTCAATGGCTAAGTCTCAATTTAAAATTGCAGTTAATGATATTAAAATCGCAGCACTTCAGGATTTTTATCCTGTTGCTCCAGAACCTGTTCCTATTGATGATGGCGATATTCCCTTTTAGTAAAAAAACAGCAGTTGGCTTAAAATTAAAGCTGCTGCTGCTTTGTGTTTAACTTTTCTATTTATCTGCAATAAATTTTCCAAAACCTAATATATCATTTATTTTAATCCCCTTCTAAATAAAACAGCATGTTTGTATATCTGTTAACATTATTGTATAGGAAGCAGTTTCCAATGCCAAGTATCTATGTTAATTTTTTTGAAACATTAAGACTTATTATTTTTTTATGTAAATTTCTAAAATATAATATTTTTAAACTTCCCTTCTTCAATCTGCGTGGAAGCTTTTCCATAAATTTCAGCTAATTTGCCCGCCTTAGGAAAAAAAACACAAACATCTTCATATAGTATTGGATCTAAAATATCAATATATTCTCTTGTCATATTTTCCATAATCTCCACATCATCATCACAAATTAAATCGTTTTCATTGAAATTCAATAAAGCAAGCTCATGTATTAGTTTTTTTTCATCATTCTTAACTAATTCATATTTTTCTCTATCTATCATGTCATTTAAGTTATGTATAATCATAGCAAGTATCTGATAATTAGGCTCTACCTCAAGATCTATACTATCATTTAAATATATTAATCCTTCCTTCTGTAAATTTTTTGCTGCACTTATAGTATCCTTAAGATTTTTATCCATCAAAAACACCCCCACTTACTAATATACACGTAAAATTTAGAAAGTGAAGTGGATTTTATGAAATTTTTTTCAAATTTGTATATATAATACAAGTTTTATATTTGGGATATTATCATATTTGAATCATAATTTTAGTAATATTAAGTATAATTTTTCTTGTCAATATAGAAGAATAAACGTATAATATAAATATAGATATTTCGAGTTGACTACAATATTGATATATGATATAATGTGTAATCGGCTTGAAAATATTGCAAGGGGAGGAATTTTTATGGAGAATGCAAGAGTTTTGGGGAATAACATTACTTTATTACTCAATCAAAAAGGTATCTCTAAAGAAGCATTTGCCAAGGCATTAGGATACTCTTGTTTTGATGTTCAAAAACTTTGTGATGCTAGGCTTTTAACTACAGAAGAGGATATAAAAGATATTGCTGATTATTTTAATGTAACTACTGATGAACTATTTACTTATAGAGATGATAATGCATATACAGGTGAGGGTTTTATGCATTGTATGGGCAAATTTAACCAACCAGAGAATAGAGAAAAAATACTTGATATATTCGATATGTATTGCAATATTAAAGAAGCATTGGCTGATTAGTATATATTTTAAATATCTAAAAATATGTAATATATTTTTAGGTATTTTTTTGTATGGAGAGGTGTAGTATATTGTTAAGCGAAAATATCATTAATGGTATTGAACAGCTAGTTCAAGAAATTAAACAAGAAAAAAATATAAAAAATGAAATTATTCGTGATGATGTATTTTCAATATTGCAAGCATTAGACTGTATAGTTTTGTACTACCCGCTAGAAGGTGAAGAAAATGATGGTTGTAGTGGTTGTCATATAGAAAAGCCTGTAAACGGTAAGATGGAGCAATTTGTGTTTATTAACACAAATAATACAAGAGAACGTCAAGCATTTACTGCAGCGCATGAGTTAGGACATATATTGAAAGTAGATAAAAGATTAAGAGAAAAATTTCCTGAGGAGGAATTTAAATGTGAAGTTGTAATAAATAGGTTTGCAGCTGAGCTACTAATGCCTAGAGAGTTATTTAAAGAGGCTATGGAGTTTAAATTAAAAGAAATGCATTATACTGGACCAACAATAAAAGCTTTGGATTTAGTAAAATTAATTGCTTATTTGATGAATTATTTCTTTGTACCTTTTAAATCGGTGGTTAGAAGACTTAATGAAATAGGTAGGTTGGATGAGAAATTTAACAAAAAAATCTTTACATACAAGGACAGCGATTACTTGAAAGAAATAATAAATGCAGAGCAGTATACAAGATTAAACATTATTACAAAATTAAAAAGCATGGATAACTTACAAGATCACCTCCTAGCGGCAGAAGAGAGCAAAGTAATTAATGAAACTCAAATAAATAATATAAGAAAAGAGTTTGAAATTAAACCAGTTGAAAAAACATGTGGAGATGAAGTTCTGTTTTGACGATGTGTGACCTGGCAGAGGATAAAAGAGAAGTTGTTATAGATACTGACTTTTTCATTAAATTTACAGAAAAAGATTCAACTGGTAAATTATTTATTAAAATTATGAATGAAATGAACGTTACTCCTGTAATGCATCATTATGTATATACAGAAGAATTAATGGGAAACTCGACTGCTAAACAACTAGTGGAAAGTGGTAGTATTAAAGTGTATAATCATTCTGATTTTTTAAATCAGAGTAATGAAGAACGCTACAAAGAAAATTTTAAAAAGGCATATAAAGCTTTTAATTATCAAGACTTTGCAGGGGATGTATTTACATACAGACATGATAAGGAGAGTCTTGGTGAAATTCGTTCATCTCTAATGGCTTTTCATATGGGAATTGGTATCTTTATGTCTGATGATGGTGGAGCTAAAAAATATGTAGTAAACCAATTAAGTAGTAGAAAACATAAAATATCAGTATACAATGTTTATGACACTCTAAAAAATATTGGAGAAAAACAGGTTAAATACCTATCATGGTCAGAGATAAAGGCAACTGCTAAATTTGCATTTGAAAAAATACCAGAAAAGCTTGAAGAAATAAACAATATTTGGCATAATACGGACAAGCAGTCTTAACAGGGCTAAATTTTATTTGTTGCTACTGTTCCCAAGCAAATGCGGGAAAGTGAATTTCTCACTTTCCCACTACCAAAAATCTAAATTTTTACACCTAAAATCTTCAATTGTTCATTAATCTCTGCTTCAAGTTCTGCAATTTCCTTATTATCTTGTTCTAACTGCTTATTTACTTCTTCCAAATCAATTGGAGCTTCTTCTTCAAAAGTATCAACATAACGTGGAATATTCAAGTTAAACTCATTTTCCTTGATTTCCTCGATTGATGCCACATGAGCATATTTATCAACATCTTTACGTTCTTTAAATGTATTGATGATTTTATCTATATTTTCATCATTTAAGTTATTTTGATTCTTACCCTTTTCAAAATCATTACTTGCATCAATGAATAATATATCTTTGGTTTTACGATTCTTCTTAAATACTAAAATTGTTGTTGGAATACTTGTTCCATAGAATAAGTTAGCTGGCAAACCAATCACCGTGTCAAGATAATTTTTTTCAATGAGAGTTTGACGAATTTTACCTTCTGCTGCACCACGAAATAACACACCGTGAGGCAAAACAATAGCCATTGTGCCAGTGTTGTTTAAATGATATATACTGTGCAATATAAAAGCATAATCCGCTTTTGAAGCTGGTGCTAATTTTCCATAATCGCTAAAACGTGGATCCTTTAATTTTGTTTCATCATTATCCCATTTTGCAGAATATGGTGGATTTGCAACTACTGCATCAAAGCTTCGTGGATGGTCAATCCCTTTCCCATCTGGTCCATCTGGCCAATCGCTTTCCAAAGTATCAGCGTTATTTAATACCATATTGTTATAAGATACATCATGCATCATTAAGTTCATACGAGCCAAGTTATAAGTTGTTGTATTCAACTCTTGACCAAAATACTTCATAGGAGTACCCTTAGGCAATTCTTGTCCAACAGTAAGTAGCAAGGAGCCTGAGCCCATTGTGGGGTCATATAAGTTGAAAAATTCATCTGATTTTTCTACACCGCTCGTAACTACTTTAGCTAAAATCTTACTTACTTGATGGGGTGTATAGAATTCTCCACCTTTTTTACCAGCACTTGCAGCAAATTGACCGATTAAATATTCATAGATTTCACCTAGAATATCTTTTCCATCATCTCCCTTGTATTCAATTCCATCAACTAACTTAACTATATTGTTAAGTGATTTTGCACGTTCATTTGTAGAACTTCCAAGGCGTGAATCTCCCAAGTTAATATCGTTGAATATACCGCGAAAATCTTTCACTGCTTCTTTATTTAATTCCGCATTTTTATTAAAGTTATCAAAAATAGTTTGATAGTCACTAGGAATAACTTGTGCATCATTAATTTTATTAATCAAAGACTCCCATGTATCATTTGGCGCAATTGCATACCCTAAACTTAATGAAATATCTTGTAAATAGTCATCTAAATCTGCACCTACCGCTTGTTTTAGGTAAGCATCATTGATAGATTCTCCCTTTTCAACATCAATAACATTGTTTCCCACCAAATACTTTTCTTGATGTTCTGAAAGATATCGATAAAACATAAATGCCAATATATAATTTTTATACTCTGACGCATCCATTGTGCCACGCAGTTCATTTGCCATGGCCCAAAGTTTACTTGTAATTGTTTGCAGATTATTACTCATTGTTTTTTATTTCCTTTCTCTTTTTAAATTATTTTACACAAACATCTGTTGTAGTAATGCTTTCTTTTGTTCTTGTAAGTGATTTAACTTACGCTGATGAAGGGTGATAAGGTGGTCTATCTGCCAAAATAAATCACCAATTAGTTTTTGTTCACCTATATCTAGTGGTATATTTAAAATTAATTTTCTTAAATCTTGAATTCCTACAGATTGTCTTGTAGAGCCATTACTTTGAGATGTAAATTGTTGTTGAAATAAAGGGGTGTTCATACATGAATATACATAATTTATTTCAATATCACTATGAAACTGAATTATTGACATAGTTGGCGAAACAGCATATTTTCCAATATCATTACGTAATCTTATAACTTTTCCAAGAGATGCAACTCTTCCAATTCCAATAGAGGTGTTTGCTAAATCATATCTTTTATGATGCTCATCATAGATTTTTTCATCAACTATTCTTGCTGTACCATAATTAATATTTCCAACTTCATCTACATCTCCAATACCTATAAATGGGATTCCTACAGTTTTTACTTCAGGTGCTCGGTGACTTGGATGCGGATCAATGACATCTGCAATATCTTCCAACTTACGCTGTTCCCAAGGGTCAGTAAATCCTGGAAAACGAAGTTCTGGAAAATCTTCACCATTTTTCGGGAACATTTTTTGCAACAAACTTTTCTTCTTATCTTGCAAGTCAATTAACTTACGCTGATGAAGGGTGATAAGGTTGTCTAGGTTCTTGAAAAAGACTCCTATTTGAGCCTGCTCATCTAGATTTGGAATCATTATTTTAGCATTTTTAATATTGTCTGAGTTTAAGGATTCAAAGGTCGAACCACAAGAGAGTTTTTTCCAATATCCTTCCCCATTCATTTTGACGAGACTCTGAAATATAAATTCGTTACCTTTTATTGCCGCAACGCCACGTCCGATAACCGCATTATAAGCCGTTTTTCCTATTTCACCAGCTGGAGCACGTACACTCATTATCAAATCTCCTGCCTCAGCTTTTTTTGTAACCTGGGACGTCCAAACTCTTGGAGTAACCCAACCGTTTTTCAAATCTGCATTTCCTTGAACGAGGATATAGTCACTCGGAGTATCTGAATATGTGCTACCGTCAGGCGATTGTCCCATAGTAATTGGAACCACATCACCAAGCTTACGCTGTTCCCAAGGGCCAGTAAATCCTGGAAATCTTAGCTTTGGTTTATTTTTGTTTTTTTCCATTTCTATCTCCTTTAATCTTTTCCGATTTCATTATAAAAATCAGAAATTATTTTTTGATTTTTATTAAACTCTTTATATCATTCTATTGCCTTTTCTTTAGCAGTGTTATTAGTAATACATTCCTGACCTTTTAAGATTTCATAACGATTGAATTTCAAAAATTCGTCAATACTTACCGCTAAACCTCCTATAGAGCCGTGATTAGTGGTATTTTTCAAAATGGAAACAACCACTTTCTGTGCATTTAATTCACCATTCTTAGCTTTCTACTAACCCATCAGCCAATTCATAAATGGCTTCACGCAAACCATTACGATACTTGATTTTAGACAAAGCTTGTATCTCTTCGTCATGTGCTAACGTCTTATAATCCACGCTTGCTTTTGCAATTATATCTCGAATTTGACCAGTATCATCTAAATCTTGTAGGCCATATTTATGACGACTAAATAATTCACGCATCTCTACACTTGTGATAATATCTGTAATTCCCCACTTCACTCGAAAATCTAAGAACATTCTATCAAGGCTGACATTGTTAGCCGCTTGAATAATTTGTTCACTATTTCTCAATTTTACTGGATATTTAAGATTAGAACCTTCTGGCGGAAAATGTCCTTTGATAATGGCAATTGCTGCATTCATAATCTTCGCAGCATAATTTCTGTCTTCCAACCCATTGGCAAATTGATTAATTTTCTCTTTCGTAACTTGAGCTTCCTTACTCTTTCCCTCATGCACCTGGTTTAATAATTGTTCCACCAATTCAGTTAAATAATCATAATCTATTTTCACATCCTTAACATGAGTCATTCTTAACTCAATTTGATAAAAAGGAATTTTCTTTTCTTTTGATATATGTTGTTTAAGCTCATTGGTTAAAACTGTAGTAAGCCTGATTTCCTCTTCACTTGTCATCCCTAATTTTTCAACTAACTCATCAGGATTTTCGTAATTGAAACCTATTGCATTTCCATCAACTTCTTCAGGTGAATATTGTTTTAATTTAGCCATACCAACATTATAATCACGCAGCAAATCAAGCATATATTCTTTTTGCTTCTCAGAAGGTGGTAATTGTTGAAACTCATTAGTTAAGCTACCTAATTTCTCAACAACTTCCTTAACTTCATTAAATATATCTTCAAAAGGTTTAGCTATAATACCATCCTTTTGGTTAGAATTACGTTGCTCATCTTCTGATAAAATTGCGGAATCCTTATTAGCATAAATTGCAAGGGCTTGATTCATCAGCTTCTCATTTTGAGCAGGCCAACGATAATTTACAATACGCCCCCAAGGTTTTTCTTGCATATCAGCAATACGATTTGTCCTTGAATAGGCTTGAATAAGTCCAGCCCCTTTAAGTGTTCTATCTACATAAAGGGTATTAAGTTCTGGTGCATCAAATCCAGTCAAAAGTTGATCTATTACAATCACAATATCTAAGAACTTCTTGTCTTTAGCAGTTTTGTCCAAACGACTAGTAACATCTTGTGTATATCCAGCTACATCATCCATGCCAAAGCTTGTACCAAATTCTTTGTTATATGCTTTAATGGCATCATGTAAGCCTTGATTAGTGTCAAGCATACTATCATTATTAGATGAGTTTTGGCTAAACGTAACTGCCACTTTTAATGTTTGTCCACCATTCTTCTTATTTTCATCATTTACCCGCCTAAATTCATTAAAATACATCATTGCCATTGGAGTACTAGCTTTTCCACCACCAACATGAGTGGTAAAAAGTGCATTATACTTACCTTCGTTTGAACGATTTCGCCAGTTCTTGAAAATATCTTCAACTACCAACTTGATATGATCTAGATTTTCATCATAAAAACTTGGTTCAACTGCATCATCCATATCCTCTCGACTCAAATTATTGATCTTTTCTATAATTTTCTCTTCAGACCACTTTGGATAACGTTCTCTATAGAAATTTGGTAGATATTTTGATTTCATTTGCTCTTCATCAATTGTTGTTTCAAAATCAACTTTAAAGCCTAAAACATTTCTATCTGCTATTGCTTCACGAATGGTATAAGCGTGTAACAATGGTCCAAAAATATCTTCAGTCCGTAAGCCATTAGTTGTTTCATCAAACATTGGTGTTCCTGTATAACCAACCCAAGCAGAATTCTTAAAAGCTTTTTGTATCTTTTCAAAATTTTCACTACCAGTTGAACGGTGTGCCTCATCCACGATAAATACAATATTTTTATCAGGTGCTTTAAAAGATTTGCGTTTCACTAAGGTATCAAGCTTTTGAACAGAAGTAACAATGATATTATTATCCTTACTTTTTAGTTTCCGACTCAAGTCAGTAGTATTATTAGTATTTTCAACACTACCAATCACATCTTCACTTGCATCTGGATCATATGCATTATATTTTTCATTTGTTTGCTTTGTTAAAGCAATTCTATCTACAACGAAGACAACTTTATCAATTTTCGGCATACGGCTTGCAAGCCAAGCTGTTTTGAAACTAGTTATAGTTTTACCAGAACCAGTGGTATGCCAAATATAACCTACTTTATTTGTGCCCAGTTCAAAATCAACTCGTTTTAAACTTTCAATTACATTCTGAGTAGCATATACTTGATATGGACGCATTACCTTTAACATTTGATTATTTTTTGTGCCATCCAAAATCATATAATTAGTAGCCATCTGATGTGCCATTGGAATACTTAACATTGAATCAGCAAACTCTTTCCAATTACGCACAATGGTATTATCACTTTTACGCTGCCAGTTAAAAGCAAAATCTTTATTGAACTTATCCGGCGTAGTATTCGCCATATACTTCACGTTATTTGGTGTAATTGCCACCAATATTTGTAGAGTGGAAAAAATATCACGATATTGGTTTTCTTCGGAATATTGATGCATTTGATTTAGTGCTTCATTGACATCATGTGTATCACGTTTTTCTTCAATTTGTATGATAGGTAAACCATTAATAAGAAGTGTTGTATCAAAACGACGATTTTGTTTCCCTGTTATAACTGCAGGGCGTTCAATTTGATTAACTACTTGATATACTGTATCTCCAGCACCAATTTGTTTTTGATCAAAAACCGTTAAAAACACGTGACGACCATCATCTAAATCAATTTCGATTTGGGATACTCCATTAAGTCCATATAAAAATTGTCCAGCTTCATATGGGGTTTGAATATCAGATATAATCTTTTTAACTTGATTAAATTCCACAGTACTTAGTGGATGATCAAGTGTATTTTGATTGTGCCTCTCAAGAATCTCTTTAAAGTTATCCCAAAGCTTTTCTGTAGTTTTAATTTTTGGTTCATACTTCCACAACTTTGTTTTTACAACATAATCAGCAGATTTTTCACTAACCATAAAGTCGCTGATTCCTTCTAGGTGTTCAGGTTTAGTTATGGTTCCACTGGTAATATATTGTATTAACTCAGTTTCAAATTGCTCTTCATTCATTTCTCACTTGCCTCCTCTAACTTGGACAATCTGATTTTTGTTTCAAGTTCTGCTGCTCTATTTCTAAGGGCTTGCAGCCTTAACTGATTAAAATAGACTTGTCCTATAATTTTTTGCTTATCTATGGAAGGTATTTTCGGTATTTCAAGCTCTTTAAGTTGCTTTAGAGTATATTTTAAAACTTGCGAACCTTGCAGTCCAAGCACAAACTGTTTCTTGATTGTTTTGTTTTCATTAATGATATAAACCAAAAACTTTGAATCAATGTTATTGCTAGGTAATAACTTAACATAGTTTTGTGTATAAAGATATCCCTCGTGCTCTTTTCTTACTATGGTTGCAATTCCTGTGATTAAACTAAACACCACATCACCATGGCATAAGGTATTTACTTTATCATTAGTTCTGACTTGTTTATTGTCCACATTCTTTGAAATAATACCCACCAAATCATCTGTTAAATCTGTTTGACTATAATAAGTAAAAAGTGGTGTTTTCTCATCAAACACTTCAGTAATTCTAAACTGGGGCGATCCACTTACTAATTCAACTAATTCATTTAACTTTTCCATAAAATATTGTGCCTTTCTAAAATTACTTTATTTACCACGATGTAATCATATCATAAAAGGAATTTTATCGCAAGCATCAAAAAGTGTAATTTTAAAAAATTACACTTTTAATAGTTGCAATAAACATCTACTACATACTCCATGTTCATGAATATGTTATAAAAGTTGAAAGTGGCTAATATACTTGACTCTGTTTATTTTGTTGATATTAACTTTTCTTACCCTTATTGTTATTTTTTCACTTATGCTTTGTTTATTTTTTAACTTTGATGTATTATTAGTTCTTAATTTTAAAGTCCTTATTTATTAAATTTGCAAAAATATCTGTTAGACTCTCGTAATTCTTACTATAATTTTCTGATAAATATAGCAATTCTAAGTTGATCAATTTATTTAAAGTACTAAAATTGTTTATATTATTCTTTCTTAACCCTAGCTTTCTCAATTTTTTTAGATTCTCTAGAGGAGTAATATCAGAAATATTATTATCAGTTAAATCTAATATTTCTAATTTTTCTAAATACCTTAATCTATGTATATTTTTAATATTGTTGTTTCGCAATTTTAATACTTTTAGATTTGTAAGAAATTGAATTCCTTCTAAGTTATTAATATTTTCGCCTTCTGCAACTAATATTTCAACTTTTTTATAATTATCAAATGGAATTATTCCAAATTCTTCATCTAGGGTTTTTCTAATAGCTTTATCTAATTGAGGATCAATAAAAATAATAAGTTTATCATATAAACATTGCAATTTTAATTTATCATTAAATTCTTCTATAGGCGAATAATTCTTAATATCATTGTTTGATATACCTATATCCTTTAAATTCTTTAAGTTTCGTATAACTGTAATATCATCTATTTTATTATCATCCAATCCTAGACTCTCTATCAATGGCATTTGTTTTAAAACATTGATGTCACATATTTCATTTCCTGATAAATATAGACCCTTTATTTTTATTAATTTTTCTAATGCACTAATATCTTTTATCCTATTACTTGTAAGACCTAATTCTTCTATATTATTCAAATAACTCAATGAACTTATATCTTCTATATTATTAAATCCTAAATCTAAATCTTTGATTTTTACTAACTCGCTTAGACAATCAATGTTTTCAATTTCATTTTCACTTAAAAACAACTTTTCTAATTTTATTAATTTAGTTAACGGTTCTATTTCACTTATCTTATTACATTCTAAGCATAAGTATCTTAAATTATTAAGGTACTCAATGCCTTCTATATTATGTATAATGTTATCTCCATATCCAGAATGACATAATTTTGTAATGTTTTCTACATCACCTCTATATATATTTCCTTCTTTCTTCTTTATCTCTTCTCTTACAATTCTCTCTAATGTTCTATCTTTAAATTGAATAATTTCAGTTCTACGTTCATTTTCTTCTACAATTATATTGTTATTAGTGTTTTTCTTGTTCTTTAATTGGCTTTCTTTAAATTGATTAAATTCACTTTTAAGATCTAGAATCTCTTTTAATAACTTACTAATTTCTGTATCGTTATTATCAGAAATCTCACTATTTTTTTTATAATCATTAATTTTTTGTTGATTAATATCGATATCATTTAGATGGTTGAACTCCTTACCATTTGCTAAACTTAACAATACATCACTAATGCAAGAATCAAATTTAAGAATATAATCTAAAAACTCTTCTTCGTCTTTAATAGTTAAAATTTTGACTTCTTGGTCATGGTTTAATCCTAGTCTTTCTATATCCTTAATAGTAATACCTTGTTTTTCCAGTATGGATTTTTTTGAATTGTCTTTTTCAATGGCAATTCTTTCACTATCTTCTATTTGAATCAATGCGCTCTCTTTATTCATAAAAATTTTCTTTTCTGATATCCAGTTAGCATCTTTTCTGTTTGACCAATCATATGCATCTTCATGACACCCTACATATACAGGAATATATTCATTATTATTTTTATATAATATTAATCTTAAATCCTTGCTTAATGACAAACTCCACAGATTTCTATTTTTACATTTCTCATCTAACTGATGTAATCTAGCCCCATTTCGATTTAGCTCATATTCATTATTTATGTATTTTTTCAAAGTCAATTTCTGAGATTTTTTATCTAATTTATATAAACTTTCTAAAAATTCTATAGTTATCTCCATACTAGCACCTCATGCATATTTTACTATAATACTCATAAAATTTATATAATTACTTAAATTTATTCTTAGATTCACTAATTAGTTCAATAAATACTTAATAAATATCTATAAGCAAGCTCAACCTTTCAGGTTTCACAACCACCCATGGGGCCAATGTCATAAACCTAAGCTTGAATAAAATGGAAAAATAAATAATAAATATTTAGAAACTATGATTTTAAAGAAGGAATTAAAACATCAAATCATGTTATAACTGATATAAAGTTTTTATATAAATTTAGGCTTAAAGAAACTTACTTCACACGAATGGGAGGAAGCAAATTGAAATTCACTAACATAATATTATTCATACTAAATTTTGTAAAAAAAAGCTTGCAAATTGAATTAGATGACTTTTTTAATTAGCAAGCTCAACCTTTTAGGTTTCGCAACCACCCCTGGGGTCGTTACAAAAATTGGAAGTTTTTTTGTTTACTAAATACTCTGAATAATCTATTTGTCAAGGAGTTGTTTGATTATATTCTTTTAAGTTGTTCAATTAATCGTTTCGCCGAATCACTTATTGTTGCTCCTTCATAAGTAACCTCCAATTGATCCGGAAAATTTTCTTGATATATTTTTAGCTTTTGGGTCCATCTTTTATCGTACTTTTCTGTGCCTATCATACCTAAATGTTCCCAGTACTTCTCTCTTCCGTTTGATAAAGTTATAGTAAAATCAGGTACAATTTTACCACTTCGATAGAAAAGTTTCTTTTCATATTCATATTCTATTCCATTCTCATATAATAAATTTGCAATAATAACTTCTGATTTTGATCTTACCTTATCACCTTTTAATGTAGAATATATACGACCTAATTTAAATTTTGGTACACCTAGATATTTCCCAATTTCTTGATGTAACTGTATTGATGAATTATCTTCATCTAGTAGGTACACAAAATAGTCTAGCAACTTATGTTTATATTGCTTTTTCTCTTCTATATATTCCTTTAATTGTTCAGCCTTTTCATCCGATATATTCTTACATTTACTTTCAACTATTAAACATTTAGGAAAACCTTTCTGTAACGTAACTTTTTCTTGTAATACTGCTAAGTAAATAAGATTAGTAATATATTGAGGATCTAATCCAGTTTTCTTTATAGTAGTTATAATCCCCTTGGTTTTAGTAGCATTAAATATATCTTCTAATTCTTGTAATTTAATATCTGAGAGCATTTTTAGGTTTGAAACTCCCTTACATCTGATAGATAATAAATCATTATCTAAGAAATATGGAAGACATTTTTGTATCGTTTCATCTTCAAAATATTGTAATGTCTTTAAACCAATTTTATTACTTGTAATTTTATTATAGCATTCTTTCAACTCTTCTATATTGGGAAATGACCTATCAATAAAGTGGGTCTTCTTTACTTGAATATTTTTATTAGTATAAAGTACATATGCATTGGCAGCAGGTATATCACGTGCTCCTCTACCAATTTCTTGATAATATTGTTCTACAGATTCAGGTATCATAAAATGAATTACAACTTTTATATCTGGTATATCTATTCCCATACCAAAAGCATTAGTTGCAAAAATAACATCTATATCGTTATTCTTATACCTATTTATTATCTCTTGTCTGTCTTTTGAAGACATATCGCCATGGAATCCAGTTGCTTTAAAACCTCTTTCAAGAGCATCTTTAGTTAAATTTTCTACTCCTCTTTGGTGATATTTTCTATATAAATAAACCAAGATTTTTTCATTTTTATGTATATTTAAAAGTTCCCAAAACTTATCTTCTTTTTCTTTTTCATTTTCAAATTTCAAAACCTTTAGTGCTATTTCAGATCTAATCAATGCATCATCCTTTATTACATTATCTTTGTCTATTCTAAAGTCATTACATATATCTGTTATTTCTTTAGAATTTAATGTTGCAGTTAATCCTAATGTAATAGGAACTGATTCCGAATGTTTATATACTGAATCTAAAAACTCAGGTATCCTCTTATAAAAAGGACGAAAACTAAATCCCCATTGACTAACACAATGCACTTCGTCAATAGCTATTAATTTTATCTCATCTTTTCTTAATCTAATACAATACTCAAAAAATCCGTCTGTTGAAATTCTTTCTGGACTAACAAAAATAAAATCAGGATTCACTTCCCCATTGCTGAACTTCTTTAATATATTTACTTGCTTATTAGCACTTATTTCTCCATGTATGGTTAAAACCTCATATCCTTGTTCTCTAATCTTTTCAGTTTGTTCATCAATTAGGGCAATTAATGGTGAGATTACAATAGTGATTCCTTGTAAAGATAGTCCAGAAAGCCAATATATCAATGACTTACCTCCACCTGTTGGCATGATGCATAAAGTATTATTTCCTTCTAATACATTAGTAACTACAGATTTCTGAAAGTCCTTTAATGAGCACCCTTTTAATAAGAATTCATTTGCAAGATTAGGAAAATATTTATTGAATAAACCATCTACATTAATAATACCCATGACTTTCCTCCTTTACTTGACTTTTAAGAAAGTCAATCTCTTCTCCATGTTCTTGTGCAACAAATGATAAAAAATCATCAACAATTACATAGCGATAATTTGTGTCAATGTACACACCACATCTTTTGGCTTCCTTTTTTAGAAGTAAATAAATATTGTAAGCATAAAAGGAAAATAAGTCATAGGGATAAAAGAAGTTCTGCTGAGTTGTACTTTTATCTATGTTTATATTTAGAAATTCTGAATCCTCAGCACAGTTAAATGTCTTCTTATTAGTTAAATACCAAAATGCCCATATTGCCTCTCTTCCCCGATTAGGGAATACTGATGGGTTAAATTTGTAGAGCAAGTGACTTTTTATTCCTCCACCAATAACCCCATATACTATATATTCTTCTTCATCTAATGGCGATAAACCTAATTCTTCTAATGAAGTTAATTCCTCATATTCTTCTTCATCGTATATATCATCTAAGTATTCATTAGCAAAGGTTGTTAGATTACTAATTACTTCAAGCAATTCGTTAGGATTAGATAATCTAAAATTAGTCCTATATTTATCTAACTCTTTTGCTTTTTTATTTTGTAATGTGAGTCTGATAATTGGACATTCATTCTTTAATACAGTATTTTTAAAATTTGAAGGATCATCTTCATATTCTTCTAGGTATTCATCATCTAGAATCTCCAGATACTTATCTCTATCTTTCTCAAAAGCATTAATACTTGCTTTAATGATACTTTTAAGAACCTTCGATTTATCAACTTTTCTTTTTGTTATTCTAATATTAGTAGCCCCTAATTCATTTGTAATTTCACTGAAAGTATCCTCTGTGATTTTAATACCAGCTTCTGTTTCAATAAACTTTTCAAAGTAATCATTAAAATTAGCTTTAATTTCAGCTAGTACTTGTTGGATATGATTTTCATCGTAGCATATATCCTCAATGTTATTTGGATAATACATATATCTTCCCCCACTCTTAAAGATTTTGTAAAATAAGTTTCATTCCATTTTAACTTATATTTTTATCTATATATTTCTTCATAAGCTTAATAAACATCTTCCAATATGGCACGTATTCATTGCCATGATTCTTACTAATTAAATATCAAAACTAAGTATTAATTTTTAATATTATTCGAAACAAATTATAGCATTATCTGCCATATCATTCAATTCAACTTAAAAGAACAAATCAAAGTGAACTTCACCCCAACCGGCATATTAATAATTTATTCAATTACAACTTCTATCTCCGTTCCATCAAGCAAGCTTACAATAATCTTTTCTCCTTCAAACACAGTCAGCTTCTCAATTAGCTTCAAAAATAAATTCACATCAAATTTCTTTATTGCTTCTGCTTTTTCAATAATTTTTATAAACTGATTTGACTTATACCTTACTAAAACATCCTCATTCTTTAGTCCGTCCTTCCACTTCTCCATAAAATAATCCTTATTTTCAATAATAACATTGAAGGTATTTATAAAAGTCTGGTATAAAACCCTATCATCAATATGTTTATTTTGGAAGCCTTTCTCTCCTTTTACTTTATACCTATTGCTACACATCCAAACTTTTCTTTTAAGATTTTCATTTGTGGAATGCCATGTTTTCCTTCCAGATGGACTTTCGCAGCCCCCCCTAGATTCGTTACAAAAACTGGAAGTTTTTTTGTTTGCTAAAAGTTAATCTTAAAAGCAAATATAAGAATCCTAATTTATATTGCATAAGGCGTGGAAATTGTAAATTGACTTGCAAAGAAGAAGCAAAATGGTGTAAATTTTACATAGATATAATAATTTAGATAGAGAATGTATTAAAAATTACCAAAAATGTTTTGACAGGGATGTTATAGATAAAACTATGAAAAATTTAACTGAAGTAGCTGGAGGATTAATATGCCTAATCTTTATACACGAAATTTAGAAATTGTACATAAAGCTAAGGAAGGTAAAACATGTGCAGAATTAGCTAAAGAATATAATATATATTATTCAACAATTACTCGCATAATTAAAAAGCATAAAGAATTTGAGGCTTATTGCAATGAGATGGAAACTTTAAAAGCTAAAAATAAAATAAATGAAGAAACGAAGTTATATGATTTATCTAAGCTATTAAAGTTTGATACTAGAAGTATTAATGCTTTAGTTTATAAAAATATTAAAAGTATAAACTACTTAAATTGCTTTTATACAAAAGATTAAGGCATTACAACTTATATTGCAATACCTTAATTTAGTATGTACAAGGATTATAATCACATATAAAAGTATCTTTGACATCATTTTATAAAATCACTATAAAGTAAGTAACTACTTTAATAGCTTTATCTTAATAAATCACTTTCAATATAATTTAAATTTTTTCTGAGTACAGATGCTATATTCCAACTAATCTCTCCATTTTCAAATAACGATTGTATAACATTCCTTTCTAATTGCATTGCCTTAATATCAGCTTTTTTCTTTTCATATTTATTTATTTTTGCTAATCTAAGCCTATTTGATATCAAATATACCCCTTGATAATATAAAATTATTTCCTTAAGCGTTTCTTCATTTTCAGATGTAATATTAGATTTAGCATATTCTATTATGTATTCAGCATTAGTGGAATGAAGTTCTTTGAGTGCTATATCCCTTAAATGCTGCTTACTTTTCTTTTTGTTTTGCATTTCTCTTAATATATCCCTAATTCTCCTTATATTAAGTATATATAGAGAGATTCTTTCCAATGTTTCTTTTACTAATAGTGAAAAGCCTTCTACAGATGATATTAATTTTATTTTATTTCTAACTTCTTTTTCATAAGCATGTGCAGTTGACTCCTCTATTTTTTCTTCCTTTAATAATTTTTTAGTATTTTCAATTTCCTTTTTATAGCATAAGATCATCCACTTCTTATATTCTTTGCTACTTCTATTCCAGTTCTTATAATAAGAATTTCCATGTTTTAATTGATTAATACGATACCTATATTCATTTATGGTAAAATGAATATATTTTTTGTTATCAATTTCTAATTTTAATTTATTTATAGTATCAATCCAAACCTTTATTTGTGCTTTATTCAAGGCTTCGGACCAATTTATGTCTTCAGTTTTATCTTTTTTAGCAAATATAGGCAATATAAAAGTTGCAATAAGAAGAGTAGCTAAAATTACTCCAACAGCCAAAAATAAAATAATTGTTCTTTGTGGAAACTCTTCTCCATTATCCAATATTAAAGGAATTGAAAGAACTGTAGCTAATGTAACTCCTCCTCTTACTCCTGAAAGTGAAGTTAAAAGGGCAGCATGAAACTTAAACTTATCTTCTTTCACATCACATTTCTCTCCCCCAAATTTATACATAAATATAACCCACAAAAATCTAATTACAAGTAAAGCCAATGTTATTAATAAAACATCTATAATAGCCATCATGTTATTTATTGAAGTTTCTTTAAACGCAGTTTTAATTATATTAGGTAATTGTAATCCAACTATTATAAATATAAATCCATTTAGAATATATACTATAACAGACCATGTATTGGATGATACTGCATTTAATTTTGCATTTTTGGTTCTTAATCTTTTAGATGATAATGAAAATACCATTCCAGCCACAACAACAGCTAATATACCTGAAACTTTAAATACTTCTTCCGATATAATATATATTATATATGGAGTTAGAATTTGAAGTAAAATTTCAACTGTAGAGTCTTCCATTCCAAGATTTTTTATCCATCGTTCAAAGTTAATTAGAATGTGTTCTAAAACTAGTCCAGCAATAATTCCTCCAATAGACACCATTAAAAAATTAGTAGTTGCATTAAACAATGAAAATGTTCCAGTTACTGCTGCTGCTAATGCAAATTTAAAACATACAAGTCCTGATGCATCATTCATAAGACCTTCACCTTCTATAAGATGTATTATCCTCTTTGGAAGCGAAATCTTTTTTGAAAGTCCACTTACGGCAACATAATCCGTTGGTGATAAAGCTGCTGCAAGTGCAAATGCTGCTGGTAATGAAATAGCTGGTATTAACTGATTTATAAGTAATCCAACTAATATTACTGTTACAGCAACTAAAGCTAATGCCATCAAAAGTATATTTTTCTTTTGTTTCCATAATGACCTTTTATCTGCTTTTTTCCCATCGCAGAAAAGAAGCGGAGCAATGAACATTACTAAGAATGTATGTGGATCAAGCTGAATTTTGAATTCAGAATATATTATTGAAATTAATGCTCCCATTGCAATTTGTATGATGGGCACTGATAAGAATGGTATAAACCTACTTATTATATTTGAGCATAAAATACATATTAATAGTATTAAAATATATGTAAACATATTACCCCCTCTTCTTATGTAACTTGATTATTAGATCTAAATATTATGTTGTAATTATAACATAATATTTAATTTTCCTATTTAATTGGTATATTTTATCAAAAATGTACTTGCTGGTTATTTAATAAATTATAAGAGGCAAAGAATTAACATGTGCACAGCAATAACGCTACAATCAAAACAATTTGAAATTTTTTTTGGCAGAACCATGGATTTTTCTTATAATATTGATCCAAAGCTTTATATTGTACCTAAACATTAGCAAGCTCAGCCAAGGCTTCACAGCGACCCCTGGGGAGGTGTTAACAAATTATTAATAATTTGTTTTGCTACTTTGGAATTTCAACTATATCTGATATGATGTGTGATTTTTTTACATTATTGGAATTATACCCATAATATTTATGGCATATATATCAAGAATCCTGATTTACATTGCATAAGACGTGGAAATTGCAAATTGACTTGCAAAGAACAAGCAAAATGGTGTAAATTTTACATAGATGTAATTTAGATAGATAATATATAAAAAATTACTAAAAAATGTTTCGACAAGGATGTTATAGATAAAACTATGAAAATTTAACTGAAGCAGCTGGAGGATTAATATGCCTAATCTTTATACACGAAATTTAGAAATTGTACATAAAGCTAAGGAAGGTAAAACATGTCGAGAATTAGCTAAAGAATATAATATATATTATTCAACAATTAGTCGCATAATTAAAAAGCATAAAAAATTTGAGGCTTACTGCAATGAGATGGAAACTTTAAAAGCTAAAAATAAAATAAATGAAGAAACAAAGTTATATGATTTATGTAAGCTATTAAAGTTTGATACTAGAAGTATTAAGGCTTTAGTTTATAAAAATATTAAAAGTATAGATAAGCTTTTAGCATTAAGTGAAGAAGATATTTATGCAATAAGAAGCCTTGGTAAAATGAGCCAAGAACATGTAAAAAAATGTATAATTGAATACAGAGAAAAAATGAATCAACTTACTAATTTATATGGGATAGATATTAATAATATAGAAAAAGTTACAGACAATCTTGAAGAATCATCAATTCAAAAATCATTAATTGAGCCAGAAGTAAGTATAAAGGCTAATAGAGAATATATTTATAAACTTATTAGAGCTGTAGATGATGGACAAGTTGATTCAAGATTTTTAGAAAAAGAATTAAGTAAAGAATTTGATAGAATAGAAAATATAAATAAAGAATTATTGAGGACTTTGATAAATTTGCAAAAGTCTAGAAATATACCTTGGAGTAATGAAGATAATCAGTATAAGGTAGAAATGGAATGTAAGCTGGAGGAGATTTTAAATATGTATAAATAATGCGCTATTTTTAGCAAGCTCAACCTTTCAGTTTTCGCAACCACCCCTGGCAGGTTGTGCATAAATTCAATTTCTTAAAAATATAATCACTATAGCAATTTTGATTTTTAAGATGCTATAGTGATTAATTTATATTTTCTAAATATAAAAAAGTAAATACATGCTATAAGATTCTCTATGAACTTTTTAACTCCTAAAATCTTAATTACTCTTTTTAAATTATATGTAAAAAAAGCAATACTAACTTCACCTCTTACTTTTCTAAAACCTCTCAGAAGTAAGTAGTAAAAATTTATTGACCTTTTTATTGTTCCGAAGGGATGTTCTACTATCATTTGACGCTGCATATATTTAGCTTGATTTTCTTTAACTCTACTATTAACAATTTCAGCAATATCATCAGCTTTAGTACGTGTTATTGTTCTACCTTTAGATGAAGTTGTACATTTACTTTTATTTTTGCAGCTAGAACAGACCTCAAAATTACAATATTTTTTCTGTTTAACATCTATCTTCTTTGATATACATGATAGTCTTTGTCCATCTGAACAGATATATGCGTTTTCATCTTTTAAATATTTAAATTTATCACTAAAATATCTTGAATCACCAATACTATTAGAATATCGTGGTCTAGAAACCTAGACTATAATACCTTTTTCTTCACATTCCTTAAAATCTTCTGTATCAAAATAACCTTTATCTGCTAGTGTTTCTATTGATTTAACATTCTGCAACTTCTTTCATTTTTCACAACTTGTTTCTGCTGTAGTGTTTTCTCTTTGACGCCGAAGCTTCAAGTTTTGTTCCATCTACGACAATAAGTTCCTTGCCATATAGTCCTAATTCAATACAATAGCTAACAAAGCACTTAAAAACTTTTTCTAAATATTCAACATGATTTTTTCTAAAATCAGCAATAACTCTATACTTAGGTTGAAGTCCTTTAGTTAGCCAAATTACTTCTTTATTAATAACACATTGCTTTGACAATTTACGTGATGATCTTATACCATTAAAATAACCATAAATATATAACTTTAAAAGATCTTTTGGATCAAATTTAGGTCTTCCAACAGCTTCGTTATTTCCAGTGATGAACCCCATACTTTTAAGATTCATATAGTCAACTATTTTATCAATTACTCTTATTTCATTATCTTTTTCTACATAATCTTCAATTGACTCTACTCTTATTTGTTCTCTGTCATCACCGCAAATATAATTCATTAGATTAATCTCCTTTATGGAAAATTTGTACTGATATACAAAATTATAACATTAAGGTTGGATTTTTGCACAACCTGCTGGGGTACTTGAGAGATGAACCTCCAATATTGCCAGTTATTTCCTATCATCTATAGTTTCATCTTCTTTAATTACTTCCAAATCAATCCCAAAGTATTTTTTAAGCAGTTCATTAAACTCAGCCTCATTGGATATATTTCTTTCAGAAACTTGTCCATTTTCAACTGCTTTAAAACACTCATCCGTTAATGTAATTCTTCCTTCCTTTGTTGGCATTGTACAAAATCTCATTTTTGTAAACCATGAATCATGAAAAGTAGAGGTAAAATGGCTAGACATAACATAATCTAAAGGGTAACATTCCTCCAGTGTGAAAGCATATATATTATTATATTCATCCTCTACCTTGTTTTGCAACACATAGCCGAATTTAGGGTCTTTAAGCAATCGAAATGTACGTCCAAACTGCTGCTGCTCTATTCCTTCTGCTAATAATAAAGGTATAATGATACCATCCCTTCCAAAACCGACATCCACCAACCATCTTTTGTCATGAATTTCTACCATTAACACTTGATGCGTCTTTGCAGAATAAAATTTCCCATCCACTGCCACTCTTGCCAATAGGTCTGTTACTTTAAAGCCCAGCTCCTTAAGTATAAAGGAGAAAAAACCATTCATTTCAAAACAATATCCTCCTCTTTTATTTTCTACAATTTTATTATATAAAGATTCCATATCGAGCAAAACTGGCTTTTTGTAATAAACATTTAAATTTTCAAAAGGTATGTTCATCATGTGGGCCATATGTAAATTACAAAGAGTTTCATAGGAAACATCTCTTCCACCTTCATATTTTATTCTCTCAAAATAAGAACTAATATTGAATAATTTCTTTGACACGATTATTCCCCCCATTTAATTAAGTTGAAGCCATTAGCAAGCTCAACCTTTCAGGCTTCGCAACTACCCTCGGGGGTAGTTAACAAATTGTTTTGCTATTCTTATTTACATAGTTTCTTAAATGGTTTTTATTCATACTTTTTAATTATATCCTATTGTTTTAAGTAAATAAACTCTAATATAAAATTGATACAAATGTTATAACTCAACTTTCGCACATAAAAAACTTACCTTCATTGTCCTCTGTCAATTGTCCTCTAAAAATATTGCAGG
Organism: Clostridium carboxidivorans P7; assembly: GCF_001038625.1. Classification (GTDB taxonomy): domain Bacteria; phylum Bacillota; class Clostridia; order Clostridiales; family Clostridiaceae; genus Clostridium_AM; species Clostridium_AM carboxidivorans. The sequence goes on along the minus strand of NZ_CP011803.1, from coordinate 5,398,015 downwards.
TATTAACAAGATAAGTTAAAATATTATTATATTACGGAATATATAGTAAATAAATCTATTAAAAGGTGATAAGTGTAAAAGCACAATCATCCAGTTCATATGCACCTAATGCCCATATAAGTCATATGTAAGTTCAATATGGTGTCAGTGTATTTCACGATTCAAATTCAGAATTATCAAACTAAAAAGTACAGCAGCCTAGCTATCTAGGTTACTATAAATAAACAAGCTGAAAGGAGTTAACTACTATGAACACTAGAAATTTGTGATAATAGGATTTTGGGGAGTACTACAATTACTACCAGCACATAATTAGGATTATAACAAACACATATTAAGAGGGGGACACTTATATGCAAAAGAAGAAATTGATTATATTGACAGCTATGGCAGTTCTATTAGAGGCAGGCAGTATTAATGTATATGCTAAAGAAAACAATTACACATCCAGCAGATTAGGCGGACAAACAAGAATTGAAACAGCTGTTAAAATAGCAAGTGATTACAATAGTGGGCAGTTAAATGCAGTTGTAGTATCTACAGCAAATGATTTCCCTGAGGCATTAACTGGTAGTGCATTAGCATCAAAGTGCAAAGCACCAATCTTATTAGTAAATCAAACATCAAGAGATAGTCAAAGTGCATTAGATTATATTAAGTCACACTTATCATCCAATGGCACAGTTTATGTGTTAGGTACAACCTCTTCTGTTTCTTCAAATGTAGAGAATGCAATAAGAGGTATGGGATTTAGCAACATAAAGAGATTAGCAGGAGCTAATAAAGATGAAACATTTAAGGCAATCAATAATGAAATAGGAGTAGCAGCAGGCACACCAGTGTTTATTGCGTCATCAGACAATTTCCCTGATGCACTATCAGCAAGTGGTATAGCAGCAATAAAAGGCTATCCTATAATCTTATGTTCACAAGGCGCTTTACCACAAGCAGCTATTGACCAGCTTCAAGCTATAAAACCAAGTCAAATATTTGTAGCAGGTGGACCAGCAGTAGTACCAGAGGGCGTAGTGCAAAAAGCAATAGCTGCCGCAGGGGTTTCATCAGACAAGGTAGTAAGATTATATGGACAAGACAGATACGACACTTCATTAGCAATAGCAAAGTATTTCAACTTGTTTACACCTAATGCAGTAATAGCATCAGGAGAGAATTTTCCAGACGCCTTAGCAGGAAGTTCATTAGCAGCTAAGAATAATGCACCAATCGTTTTAGTTGGTGGAGATAATGCAAGACAAAAGGAATACTTAGACGCAACTGAAGCAAGTAAGCTAACAGTCTTAGGTGGAACAGGGGTAATGCCAGAGGGTAAGATAGATGCACTAAAGGCTAAGTATCATAAGACAAGAATAGAGGCATCAAATCAAATTGATATGGCAGTAAAGCTAAGTGATGAGTTTGTTAAGAATGGTAACATTGGTTCATACAGAGTTGGTGACAAAGACAACACTGTAGGGGCTTATCATATAAAGCCTATAGATGTTACAAACTCATTTACAGCAGATGCAACTGTTAAAAATGCAATCATCATTGCAGAAAATGACAAAGCCAGTGCAATAGGTTGTTTGTCACTAAGTGTATATTTAAATGCACCTGTATTAATTACAGAACAAGGCAGCCTAAACAGCCAAACAGCGACTCAACTAGCTAAATTAAACATAAAGAATGTTTATTTAGCAGGAGGAACTGGAATGATTTCATCTTCAGTAGAGAGTCAGCTAAAAGCATCAGGCTACAGTGTAACAAGATACAGCGGTAATGATGCAATAGAGACAAATAGAATGATGTTAAAGGCAATACCAAAAGAGTTATTCGGACCAAAACCAATGGTTGTAAATGAGGATGACTGGGCACAAGGAGCAACAGTAGCATCTTGTGTTAAATTCCATAATCCACGTACTTTTGGTGGAGATGACAAAACATACATTAACCCAGTATTCATTTTAAAGGCTAATACATCTACAGTGGAGGAGTTCAAGGATGTATCAGCAGTATTAAAGCCATTGGAGAGCAGTTGGAACTCAAAACAAAAAGACTTTTATCAAGTATTTTTTGATGAGAGTCCAGAGCTAAGGTATAAAAGTACCATTGATACTGTAGGTAGTAATACAACACAAGCTGAAGTAGATGCAATAAACCATAAATTAATTCAGTTTACAAATAACTTTGGGTTGTCAACTTTCAGTATTCCTAGCACAGTTAAGAAAGGAGCATCTGGGACTAATATAGAAATAAATTACGCACTTAAAGGTCAGCTAGCATACAATGGGGAGTCATACAAGGTTAGAACGGCATTATTCTGTGGTAAGGATAGTACAACTAACAACTTAGCACTTCCAGCATTAGCAGCTAAGTATGGAATAGGAGTATACTTCTCAGGAGGAAGTATACCAAAATCATACAAAGACCACTTATTAAGTATAAACAAAACAATCAATGGAGTTTATTACATTGGGGGTACTTCAGAAGTACCAGATGGAAGCGAGTCCATATTGAATGGACGTTAAGTTTAATTCAAAATTAAAGACGTTTAAAAGAACAATATCAATGGATACGTTTAAGGTATTTGAATTTAATATAAAAAAATAAATTAGAAAGAGCTTGTTCCAACATAAAATTAACTGCTCCCTATCAATTAGACTGTAGAAAAAATATAAATTTTAAAAAAGTACCCACCAAGATAAACTGGTACCCATGTCAAGGACAATGTAAAAAAGAGTATTAAGATGCTAAGAGATGATTTCTGTATTGTACAGGAGTCATCTTTTTTAAGTTCCATTGGTATCTATAATTATTATAATATGTAATATAGTTATCTATCATTTTCTTAACAGATTCAAATGTAGTGCAGGATTTTAGATTTATCTCATCTTTCATATGTCCAAAAAATGATTCCTGAGTAGCAAGCTCAACCTTTCAGGCTTCGCAACTACCCTTAGCAAGCTCAACCTTTCAGGTTTCGCAACTACCCCTGGGGTCGTTACAAAAACTGGAAGCTTTTGTTTGCTTAAAGTCCACCTAAAATACGAGAATATTTGTCCACTGGAGCATTCCACTTTTAATTCCTAAATATTTTTTAATAAGTTTGTTTCAAATAAGTTTCTTCCAAAATTCCTATATCTATTATGCCATAGCAACTCTGAATAAATTCTATAATATTCTTGTCCATATTCCTTGCTAATTCTTACAGCTCTATTATATAAAATTTTCTGCATCCTATCATATTCTTTATCTAAATCAATATCTCCAATTCTTGATATAATATTAAGGTTATCTTTAATTAGTTGTTTTTCATTGAAACAATTTCTAATTGTATGTTCATCCAAGGGAACAAATAAAAAAGGTATAAGTTTTTTTCTACAATCATTCAATTCAATTGCCATCGATACAACATGTTCTAAAAATAAATCTATAGGAACTCTCACTCTATTGTATACTAACTTATCATCCTTAATATTTTCTTTTAGTAAATCATTAAGTTCGTAATATAGATAATTAGAAAGTTCATTAAGTTCATCTTTGCTATTTATTTTTTTGAGCGTGTCAGTAATTTTCACTTTATTTTCTATAAAATACTGAATGTAAACTTTTTTGGGTCCATCTTCATTATTATTCACTCTATGGAATCCTCTCCAAATGCTTCTATCAATTGCACTCATTGTCCATTCATCACCATATTCATCTTTCACAACACAACCTTGTGCAATTGAATCATAGTTATATAAAGGACTTGGATTGAAAAAAACTTTCTTTGCCTTCGCCATAAACATTTTTGCAATAAGTTCCATTATTATAACACTCCCTCAATATAAATCTAAAAATATTAACCTAAATTTGTCTCAAATAAATTTTCCCCATTATTACAAAATCTGTTGTTCCATAATAAATCATAATAAATCCTATAGAAATTCTTATTATTCACTTTACTATGATCTATAGCTTTATTATATAAAATATCTTGCAGCTTCCTATAATCATCAATATTTAGTAAATCGCCAAAAGAAGATTTCCTTCTTACATTGCAATCTTGCAATTGCTTGGTGCTGAAAATATATGAGGATGAAAAAATCTGGCTATCCAATGGTATGAAAAGTAATGGTATCAATTCTAATCTATAGCTTTCTAAATCACTACACATGCAAACTATATGTTCAATAAACAAGTCAATAGGTTTCCTAATTCTATTATAGGATGATAACTTTTTAGGTACTACTTTTCCTGATAAAATAGATTTTATTTCATTGTATAATATATTTTCAAAATCATCGAGCTGTTCTATACTCTTAATTTCCTTCAACTTTGAAATTATCATTTTTTTATTAAACACTAAATAGTTTTTAAAATCCTCACTTGCTCCCAATGAAGCTTTATCTATTCTTTCAAATGCCCTCCATGTATTTGGTGCTATAGCATACATTTTTTTAGTTCTTCCTTGTCTATTTTTCACTTTACATCCTGTAATTATAGGCTCATATTCAAACTGAGAAGTAGGTTTTAAAAAAATCACCTGAGCTTTCTCAATAATTTGAGTAATAATAGTTTGATTATCCATATCAATCCCTCCATTAAATAAACTGATTTATATTTTACTTTAATAAATCATCTAGGCTTATACTGTCATTCCTTATTTTTTCATACTCTACTAATTCCTCCTTTACTATTTTATATCTCCCACTTAAAATTTTTATGGCATTAATTATAATAAAAAGCTTTATTGTATCGCTTATACTATTCTGTAGTAATTCTAATAATAAAGCAGCTGAACTCTCTTTATCTTTTAATATAATGAATGCTAAATTTAATATAAGCTCTGCATCTGTTCCATTGTTAAATTGATTATTGATTGGTCCATTTAATGTGTTTAAGTTCCTATCAAAATAAAACTTCTGCCCGTACTGCTCTTTATAAATATCCTGATATTGTGAAATAAGATAAATAAATGATACTAACCTTCTATATTTATCATTAATAGTGATTTCTTCTGCTGTTTCATTATAAATACCTAATTGTTTTAACAACATTAAAAATTCTCTCTTGTGTTTTCTGTTAATATAAATTCCTTTTATTTTATTCTCTAACAACTCTGCAATTATATCGTTTGTCTTTTTACCTTCTTTTAAGGCTATTTGTTCTGTTTTCTGTAGTACATCTTCATTTATATATAGAGAGATTTGCTTTTTTGATTTACAATATGAATTGAATTTTTCTAATACTGCTTCAACAAAACTATCATCAAAGTCATTGATTGTATATATTTTTTTGTCTAATATGTTGAAAACTTGAACTCTTAAATGTTTTTCATATATCCAAATAGTCAATATATTTCTTTGAACATTATTTGTCATGGCAAAAGCAATAGCGTTATCTTTCCTAAGCTTTATAATAAAATCAACATCCTCTCGCTTAAAAAGGGTAATTAAATATTTTATCTGCTCTTGATTATGATTAGAGTATCTATTAAATATATCGGACTTTACAAATTCTTTTTCTTCATAAATATTTTTTTCCAATTATAAACACCACCAAACTTTTTCTATACCCATTATATTCTAATTTTTATTTATTGTCTACTTGTTTTTATCATAAAGTTGCAATTTTTACATTGTATTTTAGAAAGTGAATAGCAAGCTCAGTTAAGTCTTCACAACGACCCCCGAGGGGTGTTAATAAATTGTTAACAATTTGTTTTACTATTAAACATATAAAAAAGCAGTAGAATTGACTACTGCTCTTGCTTAAATATAATCTTCAAAACCCCAATATTAACTATACCCCTTTAACTTTTATTAAACAGTCTTTTCTATAAAAAGCCATACCATATTTTATTAGCAAGTTCAGCCAAGACCCCACAACGACCCCCGGGGGGTCGTTAACAAATTGTTAACAATTTGTTTTGCTACAGAATCCATCCAGTCCATATTAATTTATTCCTCCAAAACATACTCGAAATCCAAATCTTCATTTATACCCTTAAACCCATATCCAGAATTATAATTTATTGCAATTCCAGCCAAACTATTAGGAATATATGGTCTCGCTTTATAATCATCACCATATTCCTTAGCTAATTCAGATTCATCATAACCAATTAATACCCCACAAACCTCACCCTCGTAGGCATATATGTCATCAAGTGATATGATTGCACTATCTCCAGTCTTCTTATTTGTAACTTTAAACTTAAATTTATCTGCTCTCATCTATTACAACCTCCATACGACCTTCTTTGAAGATACCTTGATATCAAAAATTTTGTAATCCGTCAGATTTCCGTAGCCTAAATTTTTAGGAACCATGCAAAAAAATAATCCTTCCGCCAAGTATAAAATCATGGCGGAAAACATGTGTTTTTAATACAACATCAAAACGTAAAACTGTTGATTTTACTTGCTTAATTTAACCACAGTTTCAACATACGGTGTGTGCGAGAACATATCCATTAATATAATTATATTGAATATATTCTAATTAAGGCTTTTTCATATTTATCAGAAAAACTTATTTCATTTATCGGAGTCATTGGATTTTCATTATACTTCCAATTTTGAGTACTTTTCTCTCCTTGGTTCCATAAAACTCCTGTAGGCCAATTTTTAGAAACTTCACGTCTTTCAAATACAGCTGCTCCAAATGTCGGACATCCCCATTGCTTTGATGCTCCAGCAAAGGAGTGTTTTGCAAAATATACATCTCCGGAACCACCTTCACCAATTGGATTGAATCCATGTACTAGGTTTAATATAACATCGACTCCTGGATTTTCAAGATTTTTCTTTCTGATTCCAAATCCATCATAGCAAATAGCAATATAAAATTTTTTATTTCCTATTGGGAAAATTCTTTGTTTACCAATTTCTTTTGATTTATAATTATCCGCAAGTAGTATTGAGTTATCTGTATGATAAAATTTCCTTCCAGCACTAAGTAACCCATCTTTGTTAACTGCTACTCCAATTTGATCTGTATTACCTCTACCATCTATTCCATAGCAAATAACCATTTTACTATCCAGCAATCTTAGATATTCTTGAACTTCATTTACAAATAAATCATTAATATCATTTGGTTTATAATCAAATTTAAAAAAACCTGCTGGCAAAAGCAATAAGTCTAACTTATTATTTGATAACTCAATTAACTGTAAAAGTAAATTTTCTCGTTTTGTATTATTAATACTTTTATATGATTCAATGCAGCAAGTTCCTATTAAAACATTAGATTCAATATGATTATTATCTATACTATTATCATTATATTTTTTTATTTCAAATCCTAAATTTTTTAAAAATTCATTGCTTTCGTTACCGCCACTAAATTCACAAGATTTCAGGACATGCCCATTAATGTACTTATTTGCTATAGAAATTAAATATTTAGGTGGATATGCTCTATCATTATACATAAGTTTATATTTTGTTGATTTCCTATTGTTTGGAACTCCATTTAAATCTACCTCTTTAATGGCATTTATAATATCATCTTTTTTTATATTCTTCGGAATCATATTCAACACCTCCGTTAACTTTAATTAAATAAAATATTCTATAACTCATCAAATAATCCTTCTTTATAACTCGAAATAGCAATTAATATGAATTTATTAGTCAAAATACATACTTAATTTTTATATCATAGTAGCAAGATCAGCCAAGGCCTGTTTATCAATTCTTAGAAATCCTCTGAAAGTAATAAAAAAGTTCGCTAAACGACACAAAATCGTTCACGGATTGTTTCTTCATGGTTTAATCTATCCTGCATAAAATACACCTAAAAACGCATAAAAAACCCTCAGAGATGTTTTTAAACTCTCTGAGGCTTTCTGTATCAAACTATATTTTAATCGCTTATAAAGAGTGTAACTGTTACTCCTAGCTTAGTTATCTGATGTATCAAATCGTGCCTTAGGATTAATTTGTCGTATACGATTTTTTGATGCTTCGTCTAAACTACAATTTAGGAACGCATTTTTATCTATTTTCGTTACGCTATTTGGTATTGTTACGCTCCTCAAACTACTACGACTACTCATAAAGGCATACTCACTTATTTTAGCCACACTGTCAGGGATTGTAATATTTGTTGGATTTTCTCCTTTGTATCCCAATAATGTATTTCCGATACAAACAAATCCGTCAGGTTTACGGTTATACCAGTATGTATAATCAAAAGCATCAGCAACTATATCTACTTTATCTATATTGTCTGGAAATTTAATATTCGCCAGCTTTTCGCAATTAGCAAATGCCTGAGAGTTTATGCTTGTCACGCTATCCGGAATGGTCACATTGGTCAAAGCAGTACAACCTTTGAAAGCAGCTATACCTATTCTAGTCACACTTTTAGGTATAGTTATACTACCCAACTTAGTGGCATCCTTGAAAGCACCATTACCTATGCTCGTTACACTATTAGGAATATATACAGCTTCTAATCCACCTGAATTGAGCGTATCATTATAACCTATTTGCACCACAGGGTCTCCATTAATTGTATCTGGAAAACGAACTTTACTAGACCTTCCTTTATACCCTTTAATAACTACACCATGTAATTTCGAGTCATATTCATAAACAAAGTCTGTATCAGGGATTTTATCCCAGTTAGTTGACTCAGAATTGACTTTTTGATTACTGCTTGATACTTCTTTGGTTGAATTTTCTACGCTGCTATCGCCCTTATTCCCACACGCAGATAACAAAATCGTACAGGTAAATAATACACCTAGAATTTTTACATAGTTCTTTTTAAATTTATTTTGCATCTTCTGGTAATCCCTCACTTTTTATGTTTTATTATTTAAACATCTTTATTTTTATTTACCTATAATCTTATCTGACACAGCTCCTGTCCCACCAAAAATATAAGACTTCTCCAATATATTCTTGTTTATATACTGTGCCATAGCGTCATTAACACTATCTTTACTTACAAGAACTAAAGGTGTATTGTTTTTAGCCGCCAACATTGCTCCTGTTAAAGCGTCTGGGAAGTTTTCTCCTGAACATATTGAGATACTCTTGTAGCCTTCACTTGGTGCAAAGTGTTTTATTATTTCAAGAGCTGTAGCATACCTATCTTGTCCAGCTAAACGAGTAACATTAATTCCCATACTCTTTATGTTATCTTCAACTTTACTTGACACTACTCCTGTACCGCCTACAATTACTACGTTCTTTATATTCCAATCTTTTAAAGCTTGTAATGTGTCAGGTCTTAGGCTATCCTTACCTGAGAATAATAACGGCATAGTGTTCCTTGCTGAGAATGGTGCTATTGCTAATGCGTCTGCAAATCCATTTTGTGAAGATATTGCTACTGTATCAAATATCTTTGTATTTCTAAGTTCTTCACCAACTTTTACGGCTGTATCGAATACATCTGTTCCACATATTCTTGATACATTATATTTTTTACTTAATTCATTTTGAATGTTTTGGGATACAGATGTTGTATTTCCTAGTATATAAATATTCTTTGCTCCAAGTCTTGCTATTTCAGCACTAATGTCACTGTTAAGTTTATCTGACTGTGTTATTAGTACAGGTGCATTTTTTAAGTAGGCATAGCTTCCTCCAACTAATGCGTCAGGATAATTGTTTCCATCAACCAGTATTACATTATCTGATTGAGTCCAACCACTTTGGCTTATAGCCACAGCTGTCTTGTACCTATCTGCTCCTGCTAATCTCACTGCGTTGCTTGCCTTAATTGGAGTAGTAACAGGAGTAGGCGTAGGAGTATCAACAGGTGCAGCACCTGTTTCAGATACCTTTACATAAACGTACCCCTTAGTATCATCTAATGTATCTTTGGCAAAGTCCCAATGTTTTGCCAAAGCACGGTCACTATACAAATCCTCAGCCTTAAAACCGTAGGTTTCAGTTAGTAAAGCATTAACAGCAGTGCACGGCACTTCTTTAAGCACTTTACCATAGTGGTGTGAGTCTATAAATTTTATATTCCCATTCCACGCTGCAGCGTCTTGGGTATTCACAACATTTCCTCCAATTTCGTGTGTTAAGGACCACACAGCCATAGGTATATCAAAGTAAGTTTGTCTACATTTCATTTGTTTTGAAAATTTTCCATCTACTACGACATTATTGCTGTCAAAGGTAGTATCCACAAATACCCATCTACCATCAACATAGGTTTCATTCCATGCGTGACCATTATCATTTCCCCTTATGTTTCCACTAACAGTCTTAGATGGAAAACCTGCAGCTCGCATAAGCTCAGTAGTTACTCCTGCGTAAACTTCACAATTACCTCTTTTCAAAGGTCCACCGGGGTAAAGTTTTGCACTAGCTGCAACCTTATCAGCAAAAACGGTTGTTCGGTCAGAATAATCGTAATACATATTATTCGCAACCCAGTCATGTATGGCCTTGACCTTAGCATAATCATCGGTAATACCTGCTGTTATAAGGTTAGCTTGTGTAACATCTGCTGCTTGTGAATGACCTATATAAGAGGAAAGTGCGTAAGCGTCTGTTCTTTCATTCGCTGTCCTTAGTAAGTTGTTAGCATACCAAGTATTTCCTTTAAAAGTTCCAACTCCACTTTTTACTTCAAGAGTATAAGCATACTTATCAGGATATATGCCGAAATATTTATTTACATAACCAATTCTAACTGCGTAAGAACCATCGGGAATACCTGCTATCTTCATAGTAGCCCCATTACCCTGTCCTCTGTTATAAGTAATACTACGAACCACAGTACCTGTAGTATTACATATATCAAGACTAATACTATCATATACTCTGTCTGTCGGTTCATTATTGAACACTAAAGAATTTGATTGTAAAGTTACTGAAAAATTGGCTCTACTATCAAGTGTAACCTTAGTTGATGTGTCTGCTGCAAAAGCAACAGTGGAACTCATAGAAATTGCTGCTGTAATCATTAAAACCATTAGCGTCTTTTTCATAAATAATAATCCCCCCTAAAATCATAACTGCCTTTGATAGTTATTTCTATGATACAGAAAATCAAGGAAAAATACAACAAAATTCGTCAAATAACGTTAAATAATTACATAATTGCCAATAAAACAACATTGCAGAATAAACGTTCTATAAACTCATCATTTAGAGGATAAATATTTTTAATTAATAGCAAGCTCAGCCAAGGCTTCACAATGACCCCTGGGGGGTGTTAACAAATTTTTAACAATTTGTTTTGCTACTTTGGAGCTTCAACTATATCTGATATGATATCTACTTTTTTACATTATCGGAATCATATCCATAATATTTATGGCATATATATCAAGAATCCTGATTTACATTGCATAAGACATGGAAATTGTAAATTGACTTGCAAAGAACAAGCAAAATGGTGTAAATTTTACATAGATATAATTTAGATAGAGAATATATCAAAAATTACCAAAAAAAATGTTTTGATAGGGATGTTATAGATAAAACTATGAAAAATTTAACTAAAGCAGCTGGAGGATTAATATGCCTAATCTTTATACACGAAATTTAGAAATTGTACATAAAGCTAAGGAAGGTAAAACATGTAGAGAATTAGCTAAAGAATATAATATATATTATTCAACAATTAGTCGCATAATTAAAAAGCATAAAAAAATTGAGGCTTACTGCAATGAGATGGAAACTTTAAAAGCTAAAAATAAAATAAATGAAGAAACGAAGTTATATGATTTATGTAAGCTATTAAAGTTTGATACTAGAAGTATTAAGGCTTTAGTTTATAAAAATATTAAAAGTATAGATAAGCTTTTAGCATTAAGTGAAGAAGATATTTATGCAATAAGAAGTCTTGGTAAAATGAGCCAGGAACATGTAAAAAAATGTATAATTGAATACAGAGAAAAAATGAATCAACTTACTAATTTATATGGGATAGATATTAATAATACAGAAAAAGTTACAGACAATCTTGAAGAATCATCAATTGAAAAATCATTAATTGAGCCAGAAGTAAGTATAAAGGCTAATAGAGAATATATTTATAAACTTATTAGATCTGTAGATAATGGCCAAGTTGATTCAAGATTTTTAGAAAAAGAAATAAGTAAAGAATTTGATAGAATAGAAAATATAAATAAAGAATTATTAAGGACTTTGATAAATTTGCAAAAGTCTAGAAATATACCTTGGAGTAATGAAGATAATCAGTATAAGGTAGAAATGGAATGTAAGCTGGAGGAGATTTTAAATATGTATAAATAATGCGATATTTTTAGCAAGCTCAACCTTTCAGTTTTCGCAACCACCCATGGTGTCGTTACAAAAACTGGAACAGTTTTTGTTGCTAACAATTTGTTTGCATCCCCCGGAGATACTTATGAGTGCAGCAAATTTGCTATTTTTGAAGATCCATAGACTTCTTATTAGCATTCCCCTTATCAATAGGTTGTATATCACAAATAATTAATGTTTCTGGTAAATAGGTTACCTTATACTCTTCACCTTCTTTAGGATTAAATTCATTTACAATTCCCAAGGAACTTCTAATCCAAGAAGGACTTTTTGAATCTTCTTCTTTAATCTTCCACCTTTGCGTAAAGTAGTTATCATACTGCTTTTCACTATAATATGGTCCCTGCATAATTTCTTTTATTGCTGGCTTTAATGGTCCATAATATGTCTTTACATTACCTGATTTATAATTTTTCATATCTGCTCTAATGTTATTAAAGGGCTCCTGTACATCATTTGAAAGTATCATAGGAAATATAATTATATTGGGAACTATAAAGGTCACAACAGCCAACTTAGCAAACATCAATTTAGAACCTGGTATCAACTTGATCACTTTCTTCCACCAAATAAAGTTAACTACTCCAAGTAATAAGGAAATCAATATTCCTCCTACTATTAAAATTTCTAAACACAAGTATGTAGGATATAACACTGAATAAGCATGTCCTAGTCTGCTTTCCGGGAAAAATTTTGGTATAATATTTGGTAAATGCAGCATTCCAAGTATTAATGCAACAGCTCCCATTGCAAATAATATAAATGCCAATATATGTAGGCTAAATTTTATGACTTCAAGACCTTCTTTTTTATGTTTAAGCATAATTTCCTCCTTTTATGTATTTTATTATTATAACATTTTAAGTACTATATATGAATATTATATAATTTATTATTTATACATAAAAACAAACCCACAAAAACCAATTTATGATTTTCGTGAGTTTTAATGGTGGAGGCGAGGTGCGACCTTTAAAATCCACCTGAGTCTAAGAATCACTTGATTCGGTTTAAAAACTTATTATTTTAGATTAAAAGTTCATATATATTCTTAATTTATTTCAATTGTAGGGAATTTTAAATTCTTATATTTAGCAAACTTTTCCTTAACTCTTGTTAGATTTTCTTCTGTATAGAAACCACCTTGCGTATGAATAATTTCCTTTACATGTTCTTTTCTTCCTTCAGTATCTGTACGGTCACGACTTAATCCATCTTCTTGAATTACAAACTTCCACTTACCTTCTTCTGTCTTTTCTAAATTTCCACCTGCACCACAAACTTGACATTCAACTGGGAAATATAATCCATCCCATTGTGGTTCCCCTAAAATTAGTGCGTTTGAATGACAATTTGGACACCATCCCATACCTTCATCACCAAGCCAGCCTCTTTCTGATACTTTTGTGTTTAATGATTTCATGATATTTTCACCCATCTTATGAGCACGTTCAATCATATCATCATGTAATAAACATTGTTTTGGTGCTGGTACTCTTGTTGCTAAATACATATCTACTACTTTAAAGTCATTTGTAAAACATGTAGCTTGCATACTTTCTAAAGCCATTGATTGCCATGAACGAGTAGATCCTCCAACTGCAATTAACCCTGCAACTCTATCTCTATGTTCGATTGCTCCAATTGATTCTAAAAATGCTGATTCATATGCAAGATTTCTATGCATAAATTTTGAAAATGTTGCTGTTGGCATTAAATCATATGTTGGTGCTGATGCAATTATAGCATCTACATTTAACATAACATCCATGATCGCCTGCTTATCATCTTTTTTGCTTAATGTACACCCAACATTTTTTCCACTACTCATACCATGTGTACAAGCTGTACATCCTGAACATTCCATAATGTTGTAATCTCTTAAATTGATCATTTTAACTTCTGCACCTTGTTCTTGACAGGCTAATAATGCTTCCTTTAATAGAATTTCAGAATTTGAATCCTTTCTTCCTGCAGTAATACCTAATACTGTAAAAGCCATAATATAATAATCTCCTTTTAACAATCTTAATATTTTTCTTAAAATGTTTTATAATTTTATGTTTTGTTTTTTATAAGATATGAATTTCCACTTACAAAATCAAATCATTTGCTATAATATTAACATGTGAAGAAGTGGAATTCATCCAAAATAAGTCTTAAAATAATGCTTTAAATTGCTTACTAGTTAGACATTTTTCTAATTGTAATAAAATAAGGAGAAACTTATGCAGAAAAAAAATGATTTATATAAAAAAAAATACGAACTATACAATAGTTTATTTACTGAAAATAGTATAGACGGAATTCTTAACATAGGTGAAAATTTTTTAGGTAATCCTATTTTTATTTTAGATACCAGTTATCGCATTATAGCCCGTTCAAACCTGGCCAAACTTGATAATTCAAGTATAGAAACTCATAACGGAGAAAGTTACCTTTTGCTAGATATTGTTCAATTAATGCAAAAAAATAAATGTATTGATAACATCTATAATTCAGATAATGCATTTTTTCATAATTCTGATGAGATTTTAATTTTTTGTTCTATCAGAATTAATAATATTACCGTTGGATACATATCTGTTTTACAAAGCAAAAGGAAATTCAATGCAGAAGATTTAGAATTGACAAATGTACTATCTAAGGTACTTTCCATTCAACTTCAGAAAGAAAATTTGTTTATTAGTAATTCTGGATTGGATGAAGAATATTATTTAACAGATTTATTAATAAATAGAATAGATAATGTTGAATACATAACAGAACGATTACAATATATAAATTTTAATTTATATGAAAACTTCATTATACTTTCAATACCCTTTAAACAAAAATATAAGGATTATAGACATAATTTCGGATTAAAGGAATTAATAAAGAAAATTAAAACTATATTAGGAAATTGTATTTCAACATATTATAAAGATAGGATTATTTTCCTTATAAGTAATGAACATAAAGATGTTATTAATGATTCTCTTAAACAAACTCTTTTAGAATTTTTGAAATTAAACAATTTGCGTTGTGGTATTAGTATGGTTTTCGAAAATTTATTAGATATACAAGATTTTTTTTATCAATCTATATACGCTTTAGAGTTATCATCATGTATGAAAATAGATAATACTATAAATTATTTTGAAGATTATATAGAGTACTATTTATTTAATATGTCTATGGGTACAACCAATGATTTTTATAAAATAAATTTATTAACTTTAGTTCATCCTTGGATTAAAAAACTCATTAAATTTGATGATCAAAATAAAACAGATTTATTTAAAACTCTAAAAACCTATATAGAAAATAATAGAAATGCAAATGATACATCTATCCAACTAAATATACATAGAAGTACATTCTTTTACCGTTTTAATAAAATCCAAAGTGTACTTAATACATCGTTAGGTAACAATTATGATATATTCAAATTAGAACTTTCACTTAAAATTTTAAATTATAATACATTAACAAAAATCCACAACAGCCTGTAAGTGCATATTTAAATCACCTACAGACTGTCGTGGATTTCATGGTGGAGGCGAAGTAGCAACAAAGATTGCTCGTTTCACCTTCAATCTTTGTAAGGGGTCAGACCCCTTACAAAAACTGGAACAGTTTTTGTTTAAAAGCCCTTGAAATCAAGGACTTTCTATTGTATCAACATTATAACATCATATTCAGCTTACTCTAAACCACGATTAATAGGTCATTATTGATTTAAAAAATCCAAAGCAAATTGTACATGTAATGCTGTACCATACTTTAGGTAATCTTCATCAATCTTAAATTTCTCATGGTGCGGGAAGTATATAGTTTCCTTTTCTTCATTTCTATAGCCAAGCATTGCATAAACTCCTTTAGCATGCTGAAAATAATAAGGCATATCCTCTGATCCCATTAATTTAGGCAAAGCTATATTTTTACCTTCTCCAAAGACTTTTGTACAACTTTTATCAGCAAGTACTGATAACTCATCATCATTATAAAGACTAAGTGCGCTTTCCTCTATGATTACATCAACCTTAAGTTCATATGCATCTGCAATGGCCTTTGCATGTCTCTTTATTGCTTCATGAGCTATTTCTCTAATCTTTGGATTAAAGTATCTCATGGAAATGTCAAGCTCTGTATACTTGGAAACTACGTTTGCCTTTGTACCTCCAGTGAACTTTCCTACAGAAATCACTATTGGCTCCTGAGCATCAATATTCTTGGTAACTATTCCCTGAAGATCTGTAACAAAAATACATGCAGGGTGAATAGTATCCTTTGCAAGATGTGGAACTGACCCGTGACCTGATACTCCTTCAAACTTAACATAAATAGTATCACAACCTGCCATTCTATATCCTGGAGTCAAATCTACATATCCTGTCTCTAAGCCTGGCATTCCATGCATTCCTAGACAAGCATCAACTCCATCCATTCCACCTGCTTCTATTATCTTTTTGGCACCAGAGAATGTTTCCTCCCCTTCTTGGAAGAAGAATCTAACTTCACCAGGTATCTCATCTTTCATCTCAGATAGTATTTTAGCAGCACCAAGAAGCATAGAGGCATGAGCATCGTGACCACAAGCATGCATAACCCCTGGGTTTTTAGATGTAAATTCAACACCTGATTCTTCTTTTACAGGGATCGCATCTATGTCTCCTCTTAAAGCTACAGTTTTTCCAGGCTTTCCACCTTTTAATGTAGCTATTAAAGATGTATTTCCAGCCTTTTTGTATGGTATCCCCAATTTATCCAATTCCCTCATAATCTTTTCTTGAGTTTTAAATTCTTCTCCACTAAGCTCAGGATTTTCATGTAAATCCCTTCTGAAATTTATTACGTACTCTTCAATAGACTTAGCCTTATCTAATATATTTGACATTTAAAAAAACTCCTTCCTATTTCATATTTTGGCAGATTTAAATAACTAGAAAAAATATGGTTCTATACTTAAAACAGAATACTAAGCAATCTTCTTTTTCATATTCTCTTTTTTCTTTGTGTTAGGTACTAACATTAATACAGCAATTAGTGATATAGTTCCTGCAATTACACTAACCCCTAATCCCCATCCAGCGGCTAAATGCTGAGCTGATTTATTATTCATAAGAATGGCAGTTGATACTGCTCCAGAAATTGCAACCCCAAAACTTCCACCTAATGAACTTGCCATTTTATAAATACCTGATGCAGAACCAGCTTTTTCCTGAGGAACATTTCCAACTGCAGTGTTCGTGGATGGAGTAGCATAAAATCCGAAGCCAACTCCCATAATAGCAAGACCAACAAAAGTAGATGCAAAGTATAGTGAATTTGGCAAGAAAGTTAGTGACATTAGTAAGATCCCAAATGCAGCTATAAAAGTTCCTATGGCCATTGGTAAACGTGCTCCTGTCTTAAGCATCACTTTTTCACCTACACGAATTGTTGACACTATTGCAACTAAATAACCAATTGTTAACAACCCACTTTGGAATGAAGTCAATCCACGTCCTGTTTGAACATAAGGCATTAGGATAAATAAACATCCAGCACACATATTAAGTAAAAAGTTTGAGATTACAGCCGCATTATAACCTCTGCTGCTAAATAGGGTTAAATCAACTAATGGAGCTTTTTGTCTACGTTCTATAAATAGGAAGGCAGCAAACAAAATTACAAAGGCAGCTATCAACGAAAGAATAATAGGACTAGTCCATCCAAACTGTCTACCGCGAGTAACAACCAAATTTAATGAAAGTAATGCTAATACTAAAGTAGTAATTCCAAAATAATCAATGTTTTGTTTTTCTCCGCTATTAATTTTACTTTCTGGAGTGCCTTTAATTAAAAACATCCCCATCAATGCTACTGGAACAGTAAGCCAGAATAACCAACGCCAGCTTAAGGCTGATACTACTGCTCCACCAAAGAAGTTAGCAACACTGCTTCCACCCCAAGAAGCTAAAGACCAAAAGCTTAGAGCACGGGGACGAGCTTCACCTGGATAGTAAGCATTTATTAGAGCTAAAGTAGCTGGCATAATTAATGCACCTGATAAGCCTTGAATAACACGACCTATAATAAGAAGTGCCTGCCCTTGTGCTACTGCACAAAATATTGAACCAATTATACTTAATATAAATCCAACTTGAGTAATCTTAACTCTTCCTACTTTATCAGCAATTCCTCCTGCTGTTACAATGCTAACACCACAAATTAATGCTGTAATGCTGACTGCAGTACTAACGACAGAACTTGAAATCCCTAAATCATGGGTAAGTGGTGGTACACCTGCAGTTATAGCACTTCCGAATAACCAATAGGTTGCTACACCAAGAATCATTCCAAATAATAAACGATCATTACCTTTGTAGTTTGTCATGTTTTTTCCCTCCTAAAACTTATTTTTTAACTTGCTAAATTTCATAGGCATCCATATTACTTAGAGTCATTGAACGGATAATTCAATATAGTTCTCACATAAAAATTCATTCACTAGTACTAGCATTTTAATTAATCTTTATTTATATTCTTGTGAACAATTTCATAATATACCCATTAGCAAAAAGTTAAAATACTATTTCCTCCAACGTTTCTGCTTGTTCCTTGAGTTCAGTTTTTTGTTACGTTTAGAGGTTATTTTTTATTCTAAATATAAAAACTTATTCGGTAACTACTCGTTCTAATACTCCCATACAGACTCTGTGAGAGCGGGAGCAAAGACTAGCTACATTCTTGATTTGTTCAACTAAAATAAGCTTGGGGTTAAATGTCATTTAATCATTTAACCCCAAGCTTATTCAATTATATGTTATTTTGTTTTTATTTAACCTTTTTCTTAGGAGAGAAAATGCATAAATCTTGAACAAACATTCCTTCCCTTATAAATGTATTTAAGGTCATATTAGGATTTTTATCAACTATCCCCTTGAGTATATAAAGGCCTAATCCTCTATCCTCTCCCTTACTAGAATATCCTCTCTCATAAATTTCAATTAAGTTTACTTTTCCACCCTTAAAAGTATTTGCCACTGTGATATTTAAGTCATAATTAATTACCTCTACATAAATCTCAACTCTCTTGTCATCATTTGCCGAAGCTTCCTCTAAAGCATTTTCTAGTATAATTCCTATAATCCTAGAAAATTCCAGTTCAGATATATGGGATTCTTTTACCTCGCCTATAACTATTAAGCTTACATCTATGTCTTTTTTAATACTTAACATAATATAGTATGAGAGCATAGACTTTAGAGGAATATAATTTACATCCTTTAAATTTAAAAATGCATCATAGCTCTTATCTCCTACAACTTCTCTATTTAGTCTGTCTAATAAATTATTCTCATTTAAGCCCTCTGCTCCAATACCTAACACTATGTTTTTATAATCATGCTTAAATTCCCTATACTTTTCCACTAATTTTTCTATAGTTCCTATGTAGAGAGTTAGTTCTTTAATTCTCTTCTCCTTTTCATTCAATTCCAATTCATCTTTTACTTTTTTAATGTTTAATTCATCATTTATAATATAAAAAATTATAATAAAGAAGTTTATGGAAACAAAGGAGATTAATTTAATTCCATAGTTCACATTTAAGTCATTTATTATTTTTATCAGTATATTAATAGCCATGATTATATATATGCCGTTAAAGTTTCTGTTCTTTACATCCTCTTCAGAAAAACTTAAAGGAATATATCTTCTAAATAATCCGAAAGCTATCATGATAGTTAGATAAATTAATATAAAGTAAAAATTGACGTTATAAAACAATATGTTAAAGTTGAATATATCTTTTATATTTATGGTATAGCCTAGAATAAGCACTATGCCTCCACTCATGTAGTAAGCCATTAGAGTAATTAGTTCAACAAAAAAGGAAAGTTCTAAATTCTGTTTGAAATTTTTACCAACAAAAAAATAGGTTATAATATAATTACAAAACCATACAAATATAAAGGATAAAAAGTTATCTCTTAAAAATACCATAACAATAGGCTTAATAGCCATAACTAATATTACTGCGCAAATTCCCTTAAAATTAATCTTTATTTTTTTATCATAAAAGGTATATATGAGATAAGTCTGTACTAGTGTAGTTGCTATTGTGTAATGCATTCCCTTATCTCCTTTTCTCTTCTCTTGGAGACACACTCTCTTATATCACCAGTTAGAACTACATATAAATTGTCATCAATGCTTTCAATTTTTTTGATATGGCCTTTGTTTACAATTATACTTCTATGAATTTGTATAAATTCATTTGAAAGCTTTTCTTGAATTTCTTTTAAAGTCAAATTTATACATACTTGTTCTTTAACTGTATAAATAATAATTTTCTTTTTACTCTTATCAGTTTCTAAACAGATAATATCGGAAGGCTTTATCATAAATACATTTCCACCAACTTTAAATATTAAAGATTTGCTTTGGATCTTTTCCTTATAAATCTTAGCATATACATCAAGCGCTTCCTTAAGGGAATTTTCCATATTATACCCTTTATCTATAAAATCCAGTATTTTAAGCTTATATTTAAATACGCTTTGCATTTGATGAACATGAGCAGTAACATATATCATTTCTCCTTTATATTCATCAATATTTCTTATCTCTCTACCTAGCAACAATCCATTTTTATCTTGTTTTAAATCTATATCCAAAATATAGAGACAATCTTCATATGAATTTAGAGATTTAATATAACTTATTGTTTCTTCATAATTTTTAAATGCTTTAATGTTGCACTCCAAGCCTTTATCTTCAAAAAAGGATTTTGTTATTCGTGAAATTTCTTTTATATTTTCTTGCCTATCTTCGCATATAATTATATTCAAAAAAATCACCTCTACACATTTTTACAACATAAGCCTAGCCTATAGACCTATACGTTATTTTTATTAATCTATATTCTACCATAAATATGCCTATTAATTCATTATTGATAAAAAAAACTACAAGTCTAAGCTCTAAGATTTCCTATCAAATTTCCTGCAAAAAACATTAAAAGCCCTTCAATTCAAGGACTTTCTATTGTATCAATATTATAGTTTATGTATGGTGGAGGCGAAGCGTGACCTTTAAAATCAACTAAATATTATATATAAAATCGACTATGTAAATATAATAAAATAATATTCCAATAACAACCACATTCCTCAATTGATAATTCTACAAAAGTCATTAAAATCATTTTTTAACAAAATATTATATCACTTATTTTTATATATTTTCATATTACTTATTGAAGTTAAACATCTTATATGTTGACAGAGACTAATTTATCTGTTAACCTTAATTCGATAGTTATCGAAATTTGAATATGATGAGATTGGAGATTGTTTATGGATACACAAAAAATGTCAAAAATATTTAAAGCACTATCTAATCCAAACAGATTAGAATTATATTCAAAAATAGCCAAGGCATATGAATCTAGTTATTCTAATGATAGCGAATGCTTTATTATGGATATTATTCAATCTTTAAATATAGGTGCTCCTACTATTTCTCACCATATTAAAGAATTAGCAAATGCTGGATTGATAACTACTGAAAAAAAAGGCAAGTTTTTAATTTGCAGAGTAAATGAAGAATTAGCTAAAGAACTCAGCGAATTCTTTAAATTATAATAAATATGGAATATAGGTATTAAATTTGCGTTTAACAATTCGATAGTTTTCAAAGTGTAAAACTTTAAATATAAAACTTTTAATCTAATTAATCACCAAGGAGGTTATTATGAAAATTTTTTATTTTACCGCTACTGGAAATAGTTTGTATGTTGCTAAAAGATTTGAAGGTGAACTTTACTCCATACCAAAAGTTCTGAAAAGCAATAAGCTTAGTTATGAAGATGAAAAAATAGGTATAATATTCCCTTGTTATGGATTCACTGCGCCAGGTATTGTACGCGAATTTATTGAGAAGGTAACCCTAAAAAGTCCTTATATCTTTGCTATTTTGACATATGGTAATAAAGTAGCGAACGGTGCTGGTTGGTTTGCAGATTATGCGAAAAAGAATAATGTAACCATACACTACGCAAACAGCTTGCTTATGATTGATAATTACTTACCAATATTTGATATTGAACAACAGAAATTAAAATCAAAAAATATAGAAGAAAACTTAAATAGATTATTGATAGATGTTTCTAAAAGTAAAAAATATATTGATAAAGGTACATTACTAGACTCCTTTATGTCCAACGGAATTGATCATCTAGCAAAGGTAATTTCAAGCTTTAATTCAGTAAAAAACTTCTCTATCAATGATAAATGCAATGGCTGTGGAACCTGTATCAAAGTATGTCCTCGAGATAATCTTTCTATAGACAAAGACCTAAAAAATAGTAAACCTGTTTATGGCGATACTTGTGAGTTTTGCCTTGCCTGTATAAATCTCTGTCCCAAGAAGGCTATAAAACTTAAGAGAGAGAAAAATCCAAATGCTCGATTTAAAAATGAAAATGTAACTCTAAAAGAAATTATAGATTCTAATAGCTAACTTCCATACTTATTAATAATTCCTTAGAAAATAATAAAGGGCGTGCCCCACTAATGAACCGCTCAGAAAAGACAAGTTTTATACTTGCCTTTTCTTTTCAATACATTTATCCTAGCTCCTCAAGTCCAAATAACGCAGCTCCTATTGCTCCAACTATTTCTGGCTCATCTGAAATAAATTAGCAACAAAGATTGCTCGTTTCACTTCCAATCTTTGTAAGGGGTCAGGCCCCTTACAAAAACTGGAACAGTTTTTGTTTCTATTGACTGTTTTATGATTAGTTGGGATAATATAACTGTAAAAATATGTGTATTGGAGATAAAAATATGTTTGTAAAGAGAGCACTGAGTATAGTAATTACTGTAGGTATAATATTTTCTATAACAACAAAAGTTATGGCAGATGGTGAACCTCAACGTATATGGGGTAAGGACAGATGTGATACCGCCATAGAAGTATCTAAAAGCGGTTGGAATGATGGATCAGAATATGCAATTTTAGCTAATGGAGAAAACTTCCCGGATGCCTTAAGTGCAGCTCCTCTTGCAAAAAAATATAATGCACCCATACTGCTTAACCCAGGAAAAGGTTTGGATAACCGAGTAAAAACTGAATTAAAGAGATTAAATGTAAAGCAAGTATTTATTATAGGTGGAAAAGGAGTAATATCAAAAAACGCAGAAGACACATTAAATGGAGCAGACATTAAAACTACTAGATTATATGGACAAGATAGATATGAAACATCAGTTAAGATTGCAGAGCAATTAGGTAATAATGTTAAAGAAATAGCTGTTGCATCTGGTGAAAATTTTCCGGATGCAATGTCTATAGCTCCAATTGCAGCACAAAAGTCTATGCCTATAATACTTACATCAGGAGGGAAATTACCAGATAGTGCTGCCAATTATATAAAAGATAAAAATATAACTAACAGTTATGTAGTTGGTGGAAATGATGTAGTAAGTGATGAAACTTTAAGTAAGTTACCAAAGGCTGAAAGATTATATGGTGACAGCAGATATGACACAAATACTGCTGTAGCAAAGAGATTTGCAAGCGACTTGAATTTTAATACTATTTATTTATCTAGTGGAGAAAATTTTCCAGATGCTTTAGCAGGCTCAGCTTTGGCAGCTAAAAATTCTACTTGTGTTTTACTTATAAGCGATTATATAGGGGAGGCGACAAAAAAATTTGCATTTGATAAATTACCTTCAGAAAATAATATTAAAATATTGGGAGGGCAAGGTGCTGTTTCTGATAAATTAGTTAATAAAGTCATTTATCCAAATGTTAACGAAATTATTGGTTTGCCCAAGGACGTTTTAAGTGTAAGACAGGGTGAATGGGTTTATTATTCTTCTGATAAGTATAAAAGTACTAAACTTTCTAAATGTAAGGTAGATGGGAATTCAATACAGCAGCTAAGTGATAAATGGGCATCTCAAATTACTGTAGTAGGAGATTGGATTTATTTTATGGCAAGTGAAGATGATGTTACTTACGAGACTAATTTGTACAAGATAAAAAATGATGGTACAGGTGAAAAAAAATTAAATGATGAAAATTGTAAGTGGTTTAAAGTAATAGATAACAAAATTTACTGTTATTCAGATAGTGGTTTTACTACTATAGACAGTGATGGCAATAATAAGGCTAATATTCCAGTGAAGGGAGCAGTAATTAGTTGTGATGTGGTTGACCATTATTTCTATTACATATTAAATAATGATGGAGTGAAAATATATAAAATGAAAGATGATGGAACTGATATTGTTCAAATATCTTCTGACGAACCAGAGTTTGCAGTAGACTTGAAAGTATATAAAAATCATATATACTATACTACTTCAACTGATGACCATAATACATTTCATTTGAATAAAATGAACATGGATGGAACTTTGAAAACTAAAATAGCAGACACTACTTATAATGCATTTGATATATTTAATGATTGGATTTATTATATTACCAAAGACAGCAATTTTTTACGTAGAGTTAAAATTGACGGAAGTGGAGATACAGAAATAACACAATTTGAAGGAAGATATCTAAAAATTTCTAATGGATGGATATATTATCTTGTACATGCTCATGAATATTTGTATCCATATAAAATAAGAATAGATGGTACTGATAATCAAAAATTATCCAATTAATAATTTCAATTAAGATTGCTCGCTTCACTTCCAATCTTTGTAAGGGGTCAGCCCCCTTACAAAAACTGGAACAGTTTTTATTGCTAAAATTGTAGGTTATTAGCTAAATATCTCATCTAATATTTCTTTTGTTGACTTACTAAATATTTCTTCTTCTCGCCAAATAAAACAGGTTTTTCTTATAATTTTTATTTGCTCATTATGAATAGTTATTTTATTGTCCTCTGTTCTTTTTTCTGTTACCCACTTAAATATTAGATGCTCTCTAGAAAAACTATCTTTTAGACAAGCATCTATGGTTTGCGCAATATAATTTAAATCCTCCCTTTGCTCTAAATAGATATTTTCTATTATTGGATGGAAAAAATTTAAAATTATTTACTTATATATTGTATAATCAAATAAATGAACAATTGTAAAGAAAGATGGACTACCGATTATTTACAAACTTAACATCAAATAATAAGCAGTGATCGAAATGTGAAATGGAGGTATTTTGATGAATAAGCAAGAGAGAATTGGAACGGTCTTTTTATATGGAGTTTTCATTTTTTACATACTTTTTTTAATTAAATTATTGTTATTATCAAGAGTTCCGCTTTTTGAGGTGTTTAATAGTCAAAGGACTTTACATAGGTCAATCAATCTCATTCCTTTTCATAGTATATCGGAATATATATCTGGAAGCACTATAAATTTAAGAAGATTTGCTTTTAGTAACCTGGTTGGCAATATCATTATTTTTATTCCACTTGGTATATATTTGACATTATTCAAAAAAGATAAAAGAATAATCCCCAATCTGTTGTTTATATTCATAGTGAGTTTATTTGTTGAAGTCATTCAGGGGCTTTTGGCTTTAGGAACAGCGGACATTGATGACATAATTTTGAATTGTTTAGGTGGATTAGTTGGTATTTTAGGGTATAAGTTTTTATTGTTGCTATTAAAAGGTGAGAAAAAAGTACGTGTTGTAATCACAATAATATCTGCAATAGGATTACCTGTTTTATTATATTTATTATTCATGGTGAGATTGAGATTATGAAGATGCCATACACAAAAGAATGTAGTAATTAAGTATAATCTACAGTAAATTTAAAGCACAATATTCTTAAAATGTGCATTAAAGGAACTTTTAGCAAGTTCCCTTAAAAAATTGCATATCACCAAGTACTGTCATTATGGCGTTTCTCTCTGACAATTTGGACAAAACACACTGCTTCTGCCTGCAAGCATAATTTTTTTTAAATCATGTCTACATACTGGGCATTTCTCTTTTTCATGCCCATAGACTTTAAGATATGGCGTATTTCTATACTTCAAACCTTTTCCAGCAAGATAGTCCTCTGGAGATATGGCATTCTTTTCAATGAAATATGCTAATGTTACTGATATCTGTTTTGCAAGTCTGTCGTATTCCTCACATGTAAGGCTATTTGCAGGACGGCTAGGACATAAGCCTGCTGCAAATAGGATTTCGTCTCCATAGATATTCCCGATTCCAGCCACCATACTCTGTTCAAGCAAACATTCTTTGATAGGCTTTTTCTTCTTCAACAAACAGTTATGAAGGTATTCCCCGGTCAGATTCTTGTCAAATGGCTCCAGCCCCAGTTTATTAATGCCAGTAAAGGTATCCTCCTCATCCTTTTTCAAAAACCAAAAACGGCCAAACCTCCTAGTATCAATATACCGGAGTTCATTTCCGTTTTTGAGAGAGAATACAACATGGGTATGCTTCGCTTTTTCATATTCAGAAGGAGTGATAAGTAAACACCCTGTCATCCTCAAATGCAAAACCATTCGGTCACCGCTTTCAAACAAAATGTTCAAAAATTTTCCTCTACGTCCAATACCTACAATGGTTTGACCTATTACATTATCACAGAAAGCCTCTGCATCTGGATAAGCTATAACTTGCTTATTACTAATATCAACATACTTTATCTTTTGTCCCTTAATTTGTGGTTCAAGCACACGTTTTACCGTTTCCACCTCTGGCAATTCAGGCATTTTTTAGTTCCCTCCTTATTCTATTTTATTGATAATCGGTTTCATTCTTTTCCTCCATCTCGAATTCCAGCTGTCCACACACAACATCTTTCACCAAAAAACTTTTCTGCAATCCGCTTTTCACCATATCAGTATCTTTCAAATACCCCAGCAATAAAGGTGACTCCGGGTCATGATATTGGAAATTTTCAAAAGCCTTTTCCGGACGTTTATTAGCATAGCAATATTTGCAGCCATTCATACAGGTATCATAAGCACCAATGTCCCGACTTTCGATACAATGGCATCCTTGACGCATTCCTTTATGCTTCAATTCCCGGAATACAATGCTGCTAGCCTCTCCCAAAATCTTCAGTGTCATACAGCCAGATGGATGGATACCATATTGCTGAAAATCTCCATTTGTACCACATGTCTGAATATACAAACCATACTTTGCTGCAATTTTTCCTAACCCCTTCGCCAGTTGTTGCTTATCTTTATCGGTCAGCGAAACCAGCTCCGGCATATTGTATTCCAGCTTTTTATACATCTCCACAAAGCTGAAAATGCACCGTTCAACATATGGAGACAATCTCTTTGCCATGTTTTCAAAGGTTTCAAGATGGGTTTGAATGGTATATTTCTCTGTGAGCAGTATCGGATCATATCGCCAAGCGACCTTTTGTTTTCCCACAAGCTGTGACAGTTCAATTAACGTATCCATACTCTCTTCAATTGACGGAACTCCAGGTTCCACATCCTTACCATAAGCTGTAATAGTATAATAAAAATACGTATGGAACCGATCATTTATATGCCTAATATAAGAAAGAATAGGCTTATAATTTTTGGAGCAGAACACTACACAGTCCACTTTATCCGGTGTCAATTCATATCTCGTTACTTTGCTTGGAAACAACGGATTGCGGGAATATACGTATCCTTCTTCAAAACGCTTTAGTAACCATTTTGTATAGTATTGTACAATATCTGTTCGTCCTCCAGTATTAATAATCATGAAGTTCCTCCTTTCACGCATTTTTCTACAGCGAGTATAACACATGAAAAAAGTATCAGCAATACTTACCTTTTCTTCAGGTTAGCCACTGCAATGCCTGCGAAACCTGATTTCTATTATATTAATAGTGTCATATATGACACCACATCTGCAAATTGAGCTAAGCAATGCACTAATATTCCTAATTTTAGAGAGTCTTTTTTATATACAAAATAGTATAATGGTAACATTGTAGCAATCTTTGTAATAATAAGCCAAGGCGTATAAAAATGGTAAACCGAAAATAATATTACATTAAATAGAACACTATATTTTCCCATCCACTTCATTCGAGCTAGTAAAAATCCTCTGAAGTAAAGCTCCTCAATAATTGGTGCTATAAGTGTCATAATGAAGAAGCTTACTAAAATTGCTATGATGATATAATTTTTGCTAAACAGATTCATATCTTGGACAAAATTATACCAACTTGGAATCCAACTAAATACAGTTTTTAATAAGTAATTTGAAAGTGGCTTTAAGGCAATTAAAAGTATCACTCCTACTATAATCAATGAAAGAGAGTAAAGTATACATGCTTTAACCTTCAACTTACCCTTTAAACCTAGTATTTTAAATATATTAAAAGTTCCTTCTTCCTTCTTTGCTATATAAAATAGATATCCAAGTTCTATAGGAATTGTTGAGAAAATCATAGAAAAGCCTAATATAACTACCCTGGGATACCCTGCTAAAATTCCAACCTTCGAAAAAAATATATACATAATGCTTAACGCAATTCCAGGAAACAAATGAAGAAATATAAGTTTCCTTGTGCTTCTGATTTCTTTATCTACATTCATACGTCATTACTCCTTAAATTTTTCATTACCATAATATAGTAGCACCTATCGGCCCACATTCCCAGAGTAAATTAACAAGCCCACCGATAAAAAGCTATCAGTGGGCTTATTTAAAAAGCTTGATTTATAAGGGATTCAACTTAACAATTTATTTTTTATTTGCGTTAGTCTCAAAATAAATACTAAGATACCAATTAGCATAAATGAATGTATAAATCCATTTAACATAATAATGTATGAGTCAGATAGATTTCTATTATAATTTTAATTCTATTATCCTTTTTATCCAATCTGGTAACTTTTCATCATTCCAAATTACTCTACCATTTCTTATCCACACAATTAACTTAAATATATTAGTATTATCATAAATATTAATCTCATCACATAGTGGAATAATCTTATATAAATTATCTAATGATTCAGTATATCTTCTTTCTATATCTCTATGTGGTATTCCATGTCCACCTTTACTTACTCTTAGATCTACCCTTTTCTTTGCAATTTCAGCATTTTCAACGCCTATATAGTTGGTAGTAATAAAAAACCCTTTTTGTTTGGCTATTTTTATATTATTAATAATGCTCTTGCCACTTAATGTAGTTTCTTGGTTAAAAGATATTTCTTCAGAAATATACGTTTTTATAAGTTTAACTGCTTCTCTAGCACATTTCATTTGTAAATTACTATCTTTCCAAGAACCTATTCTAGCTACCATTTCATCAGTGTTTATTCTTTTTTCATCTTTGTTTTGCTCATAATAAGTTGTCTTATAAATTGATGTTTTACCTGCTCCATTAACTCCTGCAAATATTGTATATGTTGCCATGTTACTTACCTATAACCTTTTGTGCTTCTCTTTTAAGTACTAAATTAGAAAGCATAACATAAAAATCCTGTTCTTCTTTAGTTTTAGCTTTCCTAAATAAATCCATTAAATCACTATAAGAATAATTCAAAAATATATCATATAATTTTTCATTATAATTTTCCACTTTAACATACCTCCAAATCAATAAAAATATTTCACTTTTTCCTTGTTTATATTATATCCTATTTAAGCAGTTTCAAAAATAACTTCTTAAAACAAAAAAACCGCAAACTTGATTGCCTATATACCTATAATGACCTATTATTTAGTTTCATTAATAACCAAGTAGTGTATTATAAGGAATTTAAATAAATAAATTAATATTAATGGTTGAATTGTAATTTTCAGAAAATTACAAAAATTTATATTGACATGTAATGCTAGTATAGGATAAAATAAACTCAAGTTTTCGAAAACGTATTCATTTCTATTTATTAAATTATTAAATATAAGATTAGGAATTCCTTAAATTTGCTTCTTCTATTTTACTAATTCATAAACACCCTTTAGAACTAAATTACAAAATACATTATTCTCTACTTTTAGGAAAAATTAAAACACAGGTCAAATAAATAAATTACATATAATATGGAAGGGGTTTTATTAATGATAAGAACTAAAAAATTATTTGTAACACTAGCGTTATCAATTGTATCCGTATTAGCTTTTTCTGGTTGCCAAGGTTCTGAAAAGAAGGAAAACAAAACTGCTGCAGAACCTCCAGTAATTGAAGCAAAAAACACCAACGTTAAAGTAGGAAGATCTATTGTAAATCTAGCCATTGCAAAAGAAATTACTGCCGCAGCTGAGAAAAAAGCAAAGGAAATAAAGGTTCCTATGTATATCACCATTGACGATGCTGATGCTAATTTGCTTTCTGTTAATAGAATGGCAGGAGCAATCTTAGCTAGCGAAAATATATCACAAAGCAAAGCATACACTGCTGTTGCGTTAAAAATGCCAACTAGCAAACTCACAGCTCTCGCTCAACCAGGTGGATCATTATATGGTATACAGAATAATAGCAAAGTAATTATTTTTGGTGGAGGCTTCCCTCTATTACTAAATGGTGAAACTATTGGTTCAATTGGCGTAAGCGGAGGTTCTGTTGAACAGGATATGCAGGTAGCTGAAGCTGGTTTAAACAAATATAAAGAAATTGCTGAAGGTTTAAAAAGTGGCGCTGTAGTAACACAATCAGATGCTGCAAAAAATATAACTGGTACTTCAATAAATGATTATGGAATTAATCTTGAATTAGCAAGAAAAATGGCTATAGCATCTGAGAAAAAGGCTGTAGAAATAGGCGTTCCAATGTGGTTCTCTGCAGTAGATAAAGGTGGTAACCTAATTTTAGAACAAAGAATGGAAGAAGCTTTACTTATAAGTAAAGAAATTTCATTGAACAAGGCATATACAGCAGCTGCTATTAAGCTTCCAACAGATGAAGTTGCAAAGCTTTCTCAACCAGGAGCACCTCTATTTGGTATTCAAAGTGTTTCTAAAACAATTACTTTCGGAGGCGGCTATCCACTTCCATACAACGGAAAAATTATAGGTGGTGTTGGTGTAAGTGGTGGTTCTGTTGATCAAGATATGGCAGTAGCTCAAGCTGCTATGGATGTATACAATGCAGAATTAAAGAAATAGAGTAAAAATCATGAGGCTGTTTCACTTATAAGTACCCACAACTGAAAACTTGACTTATACCCGGGATTGATATGGTTATATCAATCCCTAGTATAAGCCAAGTTTCTGATTTGGGTGTTTATATAGTAGCAACCTCAACCTTTCAGGTTTCGCAACCACCCCTAGGGTCGTTACAGAAACTAGGAATTTGTGTTTGCTATTATAATCTTTTGAATCCAATTGAAAATACGTTGATTGGATATTAATTTTCCTCCAACCTCACAGTGTGCACCTGCACCTTCTTCTGCCTTAAACATCATAAACTCTTTTGGACATGTGAGTAAATCATAGATTTTTTTTGGCTGTCCTTTAAGTAAATCCTCATTTTCACAATCTATAATTAAAGTAGGACATTTAATTTTATCATATACTCCATCTATACAATATTCCTGTGCTTTTAGTAGCCATTCAGCAGGAGTCTTCACACCAAAAACATACATTCCATGGCTAAACGCCCATCTCATTTCATTACTAATTTCCATGCTTTTTCTAAGTTCCATGTTAACTTCATCTATATTTTTAGTAATTTCTTTAATTAATTCTTCTTTTGGTAAATCAGGTGATGTTTTTGAAGCTGTAAAATCAAAAACTCCAGTATTCGCAATGCATGCAGCTATTCTGTGTTCAAAAGCTGCTGCTCTTTCTACTAAATACCCTCCAAAGCTTTCACCTAAAAGTATAATATTTTTTGAATCTACTTCTTTTCTTGAAATAAGGTAATCTACAACTGGTGTTATAACTTTTTCATAATCTGGTCTAAAAAAAAGATTTTGCTTACGTACTACTTCTCCTTGTCCAGGTCCTTCAATTGCAATACAGTTTATTCCTCTTTTTACTGCAGCCATACCTAAGCCATACATTTCTTCCTTTGTACCATCAAATCCAGTAATAGCAATTATTGTTGGTCTAGGTACGTTTCCATCTACTTTATAAAAATGTGCTGGAATACTAGTTCCTTCATAGGGTATTCTTATACCTTCAATAACAGGATTATTTAACTTCATAACAAAAGAGAAACATTCTAGACTCTTATCATAAAGTTCTAGAATTCTCTTGTCCTCTAAATTTTCATGCAAATAAAATTCTGCTGTTCTATAGTAATTAGATGCACGTAAATATCCTTCTGCTGCACTAATTAAATTTCCATCTAAATAACACTCTTGTGCAAACTTATCCATTCTTTCTGCGGTCTTTGTCCACTCTATGCACCAGCTTTCAAGGTCCCCATCCTTTATTCTTTCTATGGTCTCTAACACTTCTCCTATGTCAGCTGCTCCCCAGGCAGTTTCTCCTAAAAGTCTTAAGGTTTGAAATGAAAATTGACTGTCTTTAAAAAATTCTTTCATGACTGTTCCCCCTAATTTCTATTTTTCCAGTACCATCTTGGAAATGTAATACAAAATATTATAAGTAATGGACTAGATATATTTACATAAAGAGTACTTATGGCATAATACGAACTCATAGATACTGTGTGTAAAAGTACAGTTCTCAAAGCTGCTTGGCTTATATTTAAAGCAATCCAGCAAATAGTAAGGATTCTAAATGTGTCTTTATAATGAGGTTTCTTCTTAATTTCTTCAGAAGCATTCTTTAAATAGCTTTGCTCCACTATTATTTGAATAAAAGATCTTTTCCAAGATAATGACCAAAACATAATTAAGGCAATTAAAATATCCTGAATTATAGGTGATATTAAATAAAAGGTAGGATTTTTGGAAATAATGGTTGCTACTAATGCAATAGCAGAAAAAACTCCTGACATTGCTGCAAGCACATTAAGCTCATGTTCTTTAATATAATTAGCTATAACTACGCCTATGCTCCACATACCTGAAATTATTATTCCATTAACTGTCATGTTAAGTTTGTCAAAGACTGAAAATATTATAATTGGAATGATTGCACTTATAACAAAATCCCTATTAAGTATATTCTTTAATACTGAAGGCTTACTTAAAGACTTATTTTCCATGTTTTGTTCTCCTCTACTACCAACTCATATTTGCATTTTTAGCATAAATTTCGGGACTAATAAAATTTTTATAAAGCTTCTATTTTCTTTAAATTTTCTATTGTATCTTCACACCATTTTATTTTGGATTCTGTATTATATATTCCGAATGTAACAGTACTAATTACCAAAGCTAATATTTTTTTGCCCATTTCCTTTGAATTCATTAACATATTTTTAATTCTTACATATTCTTCAAGCTCATTCTCACAATCTTTTTTTAGCTTTTCAAGTTTTTCAATTACATTTTCCATAGGTAAATCTTTTGAGCAAAACATTTTAAGTAAGAATTCAGATCTAATAGGTTCTTGCTCTACAGGGAGCAATAGCCATTCATTTAATTCTTTTTTTCCTTTTTCCGTAATTGAATATACATTCTTTGCTGGTCTTCCTTCTGTTTGCTCAACTTCCTTTGTTATTAGTTCTTCTTCTTCCATCTTCTTAAGCATAGGATATATATGTCCATAATTTTCATTCCAAAAATGTCCTATAGATGAATCACAAAATTTTTTAATATCATATCCTGAACCAGCCTCAAAACTAAGAACTCCTAAAAGAGCATATTTTGTTTTATTTACTTTTGCCAATTTAATTCACTTCCTTATATATCATTCTGATATGTTATGATTTGATTATATATCAAACTGATATATAATGTCAACACTTTTTTAGTTTATATAGGAATCCATAGAAATCACTAACATCGAGTGATTCTTAGACTCAGATGGAATTTGCTTATATTTTATAGAAAGGCTAACTTTTGGGGGTACTAGGCGAACCCAAAAACTCACCTTGTTATTTTTATATGTATTACCACAAATTGATTATTGATAGAGTATCTTTTGCCCCTTATAATAATCCTTACAAAGTCGCTAATTAATCTTTATATCAACTCGAAGTCATCTTAACTTTAGTTTTACAAATACAGCTAATAGGATGATGTCTATTAAATTAATTTTAATAATATCTAAGTGTTTTCAATCTCTGCAGAAAGCAAGTAATTTTCTCATAATCACATATAAAATATTATTAAATATAAAAGGAGAAATTAAATATGAAAAAATTTAGTACTGCATTATTTGGTATTCTATTTGGAATAACTGCTGTTGTTACACCTGTTTTAAATGTAAGTGCTGATACTGTTCAGACGCCAATTACAACAAGTCAAGCTGAGCAAAGAGCTTTAAATATGATCAATTTAACATGGACCTATTCAAAAGATAAGAACGGAAATATAGGTTCAGCTTATACAAGTAGTGTTACTCAGCCTAATCAATTTGCTAATCTTACTACAGCTCAGGTTAGTGGTATCCCCTATGATTGGGGCGGACAAGACGGTTTAAATTCAAATTCACTTGGGACTCCATGGAACAACTTTTTAGACGCTATTAATCAAGGTGCTTTTGCTGGAAATGTTAATACTACAGCAGGAAATAGCTATGTTCCTACTACTGCAGGTATTGATTGTTCAGGATTTGTACAAGCTGTCTTTGATATACATGATGGAAAACTTTCAACTAGAACTATGTTTGATAAATACTTTACTAAGATAAACTTAAGTGATATTAAGCATATGGATATTTTAGATAGACCTGGTGATCATGTTCTTATATTTGACAAGTGGGGTACACTAAATGGTGTTAATGGTGCCTACACCTTTGAATCAACATGGGACCAAGTCTTTGGTGGAATTCAAGGTACTAAAAGATACTTTGTAACATTAGACGATATTAATAATGGATATGTTCCTGGAAGATACGTTAATATTGTAGATAATATTGCAGTACCATCTACAACGCCTACACAACCTTCTGTTACTACTGGTATGTTTGCTCAAGTAACAAAGGTTACTAATTCAGCTTATTTTAATGCAAATCCTTCAGATGGTGCAGCTTTACTTGGTACTATACCAAAAGGAACTGTTCTATATTTAAATAACTATTCTAATGGTTGGTATCTAGTAAAATATAATGGACAATCTGGCTGGGTATGGGGAGATTTATTAACTTCAATACCAAGTGGTAAATATGTTGCTATTAAAAATGTTTATCAGTTAAATATAAGAAGTAATCCTTCAACAAGTGCATCAATAGTTGGAATATTAGGTCAAAATCAATATGCAGAGGTACTTGATTATTCAAAGGATGGAAATTGGATTAAAATAAGCATAAATGGAGTTCAAGGTTATGCTTCTAGAAGCTATTTAAGCTATATATACTAAAATAAAATGGTTTAGTCATTTTGACTAAACCATTTTTATAATTTCTCTTAGCAATAAACTTCTACATATTACTTCTATATAGTAGATATTAGCAAACATAAACTTCTAGTTTATGTA
The DNA here is from genome assembly GCF_001038625.1 of Clostridium carboxidivorans P7. Classification (GTDB taxonomy): domain Bacteria; phylum Bacillota; class Clostridia; order Clostridiales; family Clostridiaceae; genus Clostridium_AM; species Clostridium_AM carboxidivorans. The sequence goes on along the minus strand of NZ_CP011803.1, from coordinate 5,362,332 downwards.
ACGCCCCATGGGGTAGTACCAGAAAATAGTTGACGATAAAAAGTCATTTTCTGGCTGCTAGATGTGCTAGTAAATACTGCTGGACAAGGTGGAGATTATACCTCTATTGAGGAAACTGCACCGTATTTACTATGGAAGCATACATTATAATTATGACATTTATAACATTGGAGGTTATGGTATGTGTACCGCTATCACATTACAATCTATGCAAGGTGAGAATTTTTTTGGAAGAACTATGGACTTTTCCCGTCCTATTGAACCTGGAGTTTATGTAATACCCAAAAATTACAAATGGCATAGCCTTATAACAATGAAAAAATACATTGATAACTATAGCTTTATCTGTATCGGTCAAGAAACCGATGGCATGTTAGGTTTTTTCGATGGTGTAAATGAACGAGGATTTGCTGCTGCAGTCTTATACTTTGCAGGTTATGCTTATTATGATTTACCCATAAAAGATAAAGAGCAGATTGCTTCACTAGATTTTCTACATTATATTTTAGGACGTTGTGCTTCCGTGGATGATTTAAAGTCTTTATTAGAAAATATCCGTATCGTAGGTATACAAGATCCAGTTACCAAAACAGCTGCTCCTTTACATTGGATTGCTACTGATAAAAGTGGCAAATGTGTTGTTATTGAACAAACTAAGACAGGTCTTGAAATAATTGATAATCCCATAGGTGTCATGACGAATAGTCCTGATTTTAACTGGCATATGACCAATCTAAGAAATTATATGAATGTATCAATTAATCAACAAAAGAAAGTTTATTGGGAAAATGTATCCTTAACCCCTTTTGGTCAGGGTGCAGGAACCATACATCTACCAGGAGGGTTCACATCTCCTGAGCGTTTCGTTCGCACAGCATTTCTAAAAACACATGTAACAGTTCCGAAAAACCGGTCCGAAGCACTTATGACATGCTTTCATATTATGAACAGCGTTTTTATTCCTAAGGGTATTGTTTTAACTGCTAAAGGAACCGCTGATTATACGAAATATATTGCTTTTATAAACACTAATACATGTGAATATTATTTTAAAACTTATGAGAATGATCAAATCATAAGGGCAAGTCTCTGGGATTATTATATGCAGAGTACGCAGCCAATCTTTCTTGGAAGCATTGTATTTCCTGTGTAATTAGTTGTATAAACTCTACTTTAAAAAAGCATAATAACATATTTATACAATTTCCTCAACAGTAAAATCCTTTAATTGCATTTAGCTCGCCTCCCTATAGAAAGAGATTCTCCAAGAAGTGTATCCTTGCAGAACCTCTTTCTATATTTTTAGCAATAAAGATTGCCGTTCTTATTTCCAATATCTGTATATAAATAATGATCTGATGTCATAAATTCCTCTAAATGCTAATTACTTTCCTGAAAGAATATCTTCTATCCAGCTGAAAATTCTCTCGTTGCCAATAAGTTTTGCACCACACTGACAGTGTGCACCTGCACCTTCTTTGCCTGTAAAGAGCATATAATCTTTTCTGCAATGCCTTTCATTACATATTTTTCTGCAGCTATGACAAATTCGGCTGGAGTGCTGCATCCGAATACATACATGCCTTGAGATATTTTCCATCGAAATTCAGAGCTTTTTTTTACAGCATCATACAGCTTATTATCAAGAGTTTCAGGATCCTTTTCAGCAATAGTAAATATCCGTTCTCTTTCAAAAAATGGAAAGGATGCTAAGAAAAATTTTATGGTTGATATATTTAAAGATTTTAAGAAAGAAGAATTGGAAACACTATGGCAACTTTTAAAAAAGCTATATAGTTATGATGGTGTTCCAATGGATGGGTTTGAAGAAAGAATGAAAATTCCGGATATTTCTTCTGAAGTGTTAGAATAATTGAGCAAAAAACAGTATAATTCAGGTAATCTATAATAGGTTAATCATAAAATAAAACATCTGCACAACGACCCCCAGGGGTCGTTAACAAATTGTTACAATTCGTTTTGCTAATATTTATATATTTTACCCTATCGCTACCATTGCTAATACCTCCATCTTCTTCAAGTGGTTGATAAGCACTGCTACGCGCCTGGATAAGTTCTTCTATTGAATTCAATTCAAGTATCAGATGATGATATAGATCTATTATTAGATAATAACATAACAACAATAGTTGGTTTGAGAAGTAATGATGAAGTTCAACTCAAAACAAAATTAAAGTTAGCATTTATGACAATCTTGAAATAGACTTTAATTCAATTGATATATAAACAGAGGCTTATGGTACAGTACCATAAGTCCTCTGTTTATATATGAAAAATAAGCCTAATCTATTGTTCAAGAGAAATTAGCTATGTTTTTTTATCTTCACAATACAAAAACATATGCAGCTAATCTAGATATATATGTTGAAATTTATATACATTAGTCTATAAATCTAAATATATGGATGCTCGTTGAAAATTAAATAATACGATATTAAATTATGGTGTGTTGCTTAGGTATCCTACTCTCACAAGGTACACCTATCTGACATTTCCCACAACCATATCTAGGCTTATATTTTTCAGCTGTTTTATTCAAAAACTTAGAGCATATCATGTGATCTTTACCATTTTCTATAGATATTGCATTGACTGGACATTTTTTTGCACATGCACCACACATTGAACAATATTCATAGACATTTTCATACCCTCTCTTCTGAGGCGGCAAATATAATTCTGTGATGATACTCCCAAATCTTCCAGCCATACCTTTTGAGGTTATAAGACCTTTAGAAAGTCCAAATGTTCCAAGTCCACATACAAAAGCTGCGTGTCTTTCGGACCAATTGCTTGTAAATGATACTTCTGGTTCTGGTGAATACTCCTTAGCCCAAAACCTTTCATTTAGAGCAGGCACTACAGTATTATATCCAGCATTCATTAATTCTGATTTCAGATACATACATAACTTATTTATAAAAGATTGGCCCTCAATACGTCCATGCAACCATTCTTCAGAAGGCCATGATTTTTCCCGTCTATTTCCCTTTTTAACGGTTTCACTAAAGGGCAAAAAAAAGGAAATAACAGTCTTTGACTGTGGTAACCACTCTTTAGGAAGCAAGAAATGTTCCCCAACTGCAGAAGGTTTTTTTAATAATGTAAAATATTCATCATCTGAAGCACCAAATGCAAAAATTGGTGCTTCAAAAATCTTCATTCCCGCAACATTTTCAGAAATGGCAATTTCATCTGCTATATAATTGTCTTTTGAGTTTTCAACAAAGTCTGATGCTATTTTTATTAAGTACTCTTTGTTCATTTTATTCCTCCCTATAATCTTTAAATTTCTTTAATATACTCCTAATATATATTCATTCAAATTCTAATGAGGGAGATTATTCATCTACTACTTTCAAATTTTATACAAAAATGCTCCCAAACTATAATTTTAAATAAATTTATGATATTATTATATAACGAAATTATTTCGATATATGTGGAAGTAATGTATTTAATTTATATAAATTTGAGGTGATCATATTGAAACCAGACCCTATGATAGATGATATAGCATCATTAATAGCAGATTCTTCTAGATGTATAATGCTTATGAGTCTGCTTGGAGGACAACGCACAGCAGGAGAATTAGCTAAAGCAGCTAGTATAAAACCACAAACAGCAACCTTTCATTTATCCAAAATGGTTAATGCTGGAATAATTGAAAAGTATGTATATGGTCGCTATAGATATTTTAAATTAGCTAATGAGGATATTGTAACGTTACTTCAATTGCTTATGAAGCTTTCAAAATCACCTAAAATAACTTCATTAAGCCAGTCTATACATTCAGAAGCTTTAAGAAACGCAAGACTTTGCTATGACCATATTTCTGGAAAATTAGGAATAAAGCTTACGGAAGCTCTTTTAAAATTTAACTATATTGAATTAGAAAAAGATATATTCTATATTACTGAATTAGGGTATGAAAAATTTATTGAACTAGAAATTATAAAAAGCAGAATAAAAGATATAAAAGGGCTAAGTGGTACTAAATGTTATGATTGGAGTGAAAAAGACTATCATGTAGCTGGTAAGCTAGGATATATCATTGCTAATGGATTAATTGAATTATGTTGGATTAAAAAATCTCAAATAAATAGAGAATTAGAGATTACTGAGGTAGGCAAAGTAAATTTATATAAGAATTTTGATATAAGGTAAAAATTAACTTATATCAAATCCTATTATTAAGTTCTGTATTTATATGTTATATTACATCTTATATATTTGATGTAAATTAAATCACAGTTGTTTACAAAGGCGAAGCAAAAAATTAAGGAATAATATATATGATTAACTTACACAATGATATTGGGGAAATTTTTAGCAAGCTCAACCTTTAAGGTTTCGCAACCACCTCTGGGTTCGTTACAAAAACTGGAAGTTTTTTGTTTGCTATCATTGTTCATCTTTTCACTTCCTAAAACTAACTAGTATTTACAAATTACTACTTATATGGTATAATAATTCCAAAATGAGCATATTGTTGGACAATATTTTTATTACACCTTTGTATTTTTATTATGAGTACTTTTTAATAGTAATATAGGAATACTTTATATTTGTAATTTAAAGCTTTGTCACTAAACTGCTTTTTTATCAACAATTAGGAACTAATAATTCTTAATTGTTGTTTTTTATATTTAATATTATCAATAAAGATTGCTCGTTTCACTTCCAGTTTCTGTTGCTAAATTCTTAAATTTTTTATCCTTATTGTGGACATGCTCATTGATAGTACCCTAGCATATATTAGTACTGAATACTTTTATTGGAGTGATGTATTTGTACAAGTATGCTAACCCTTATATGACAACATGTAGGAATTGCTCATACTATAACATGGATTTTACCGAGCGAGCTTTTAATAAAGCACTAAGGCTTATGAAGGAAGCAACCAAGTATAACTATACACTAAACAAGAATTCAAATATCATTCAATCTAATAATAGAGAAACAATTAACCAGACAGATTATAAAAATGAATTTTCTAAAGAAGAAGCTGCAGCTATTGCTTTACTTCTTGGTATTAATTTTTCAAAAAGTAAATTTGATTTAAACCAATTCTGGTTGGGGGTAAACACTGAACTAGAACATGGAAAAAAATATAATCAAACAAATGTCACTGCAGATGAGCCTATTACTACTGGAAAAATTGCATTAGCTCATCTTAGTGAGTTTCCTGATTATTATACAAGATTGAAAGCATTAGAAGAACAAGCTAAGGCGTATTGGTCAACTCGATAGAGTATTTATTGAAAGTAAACTGGCAAGGCTGCCTAAAGTCGGAGTGCTTAAAGTATTAGCAAGCTCAACCTTTCAGGTTTCGCAACCACCCTTGGGGTCGTTACAAAAACTGGAAGTTTTTTGTTTGCTAATTACCACCAGTGAGGCATTGCGAAGCCTTGGCTGAACTTGCTTCAATTAATATAAGAAATACTATGCTTGTTTTATTTCTTCTAAATAGTGAATCATTTCATTAACTGACTCATCATAAGTCAAAAAACCATGCCCCTCTAAATTTAAGCAAACATGCTTTATATTGTTTTTGTTCTTACTATTTTGCGCTAGCATATTACTCATTTTTTTACTTGGCCAGTACCTGTCATTTTCCGAAGAAAGAAGAAATAACTTTCCTTTATAGTTATCAATATTTATCAATGCTTCTTGATTAAAATTTTTCTCTATAGATTTTTCATGAATTTTACAAAAATATTTCTTCTTTGTATCTTCAATATCATCTTCATTAAATTCAAACTTGATGTATGGCAGTTCCTTATTATTAAAAGACCATGAAGATCTAGGCGGTACCTGTGACATGCTGTAAAGATCCTTTGGTAACCCTTGAAATACATAACAGCTAGCTACACAAGCAATAGTAACTGCCGACTCCATATATTTTGTTAATAATAATGCCGCTTCTCCACCTTTAGAGGATCCAATAAAAATCACTTTATTATCAGCTACTTTATAATTTTTTTTAATAAAATTAGCAGCATTTATAAAGTACTCCAATGGAACATTCTCTAGAGATTCAGAAAGTTCAGGAACTCCATAATATGCCAATCGTAAAACATTATAATCAGGCATTAAATAATCCATTAATTTTTCACTTACAGGTGGAAGTCCAGGTAAACTTCCTGTTATAATAACAACTAACGGTTTTCCTTCATTTTCATAAAAATCACCATAAATCTCTTTACTTCTATATTCTTTCATAACATCCATCTCCTTAAATTTAATAAAATTATTAATTGTTTCAAGTGTGAAAAGCTATTTTTCTTTTCATTTGCTTTATCCAGTTGTGTCATGCTCTCATATTTCTATTTCATTTATACATTTATTTATCTCTTCATATGTAAAATCAATGTTAAGTGCTTTTAGATGATATGTACACAAGGAAAATATTATATCTTTCAAATCACTAGTAAGCTTTTCATTAAGCCAATATGTAATAACACCAAATATACTTTGTGTAAGTAAAACCGAAGTTACATTAACATCCTGAATATTTAAGGAATGCTGTTTTTTTAAATGTTCTAATATCTGCCTTAAATATACATTTGTTCTATCTAATATCTCCCAACGCTTCTTTTCAAACGCTTCATTTATTCCCATGGATTTCACCAATAATATCTTGGATAAATTTTTATTTTTTGCATATATGCTAATTACATATGCCATTGCCAAAGTAAACTTTTGAGAAATGCTATCATCCTTATTCATAGAAACTTCAGAAGCTGCCTTCAGACTCATATTAGAAATTTCTTCATAAATTTGCTCCAAAACCTCTTCTTTATCATTAAAATAATTATAAAAGGTTCCTACTGCTACATTAGCTTCATCTGTTATGTTTTTTATAGAAGCTTCAATGTATCCTTTCTCTGAAAAAACTTTTGCAGCTGCTTCAAGAATATTCTTTCTTTTTAAAGAACTTTTGCTAGAACTAGTATCCTTCATTATATTTCTCTCCTCGTATAAACTTTATTGAATTTGAATTCAAATTCATTTTATTCTTTTTTATATTATATGTCAATATATTTTTTGAATGCAGTTTTCTTGCTACATAGGGCACTTCCTAATATATGTTTCAAAGAAATAGGTCTTGTACAATTATCTGATATACCTGTTGGTATCTTGACAAATGGAAACTAATAGCATAAAATTTAGTTAGAATTCTTACTTTAAGTATTCTAACTATCTGAAAGGTGATGTTTATGGCAAAAGATGAATTTCGAGAAATACACGACTTATTATTTAAAACTATTGGCTTATTCCATTCAAAATTTATCCGTAAATTTTGCACGGAAAGCCCAAAGCATCCAGAACTAAAAAAAAATCATACTGCAATCATTGGATTTCTTTATCAATATAAGGTTCTTACTGCAACAGAACTTTCAAGGGTGCTTAATATAGAAAAAGGCAGCTTAACTACCTTGATTGATCAATTGGAAGGATTAGGTCTTGTTATTCGCTGCAGTGATGCTAATGACCGACGAAAAACACTGATATCCCTCACAGATGCTGGAAAAAAAGAAATGGAAGATATTATGGAAATCTCCATTCACCGTATGAGCGAAATTCTAGGTACTGCAGATCCTAATGAATTAACAAAATTTGCTGACAATCTCAAATATGCTGTTGAATTTATGGAAAAATTTTAAGAAGGTGAATTAAAAATGGATAACACAAATGAACTTAGAAATGGAAAAATTGGTCCTCTATTATGGAAGTTTTCATGGCCAGCTGTTATAGCTATGCTGGTAAATTCTATGTATAACATTATCGATCGTATATTTGTAGGTCGTGGTGTTGGCTCACTTGCCATTGCAGCCACAACTGTAGCCTTTCCAATTATGCTTACTCTTCTGGCAGTATCCGCATTAATTGGAGTTGGTGCTACATCACTTATTTCCATTCGATTAGGTGAAAAAAGACCAGAAGAAGCTAATAAAATAGCTGGAAATGCTGTAGTATTGTTGGTTTTACTTCCTCTTTGTATTAGCATTATTTATTTTCTTTTTAGCACTCCTATTTTAACTTTTTTTGGTGCAAGCCCTCAGGTTTTGCCTTATGCTAAAGCCTTTACCAATATTATAATGATGGCATCATCTTTAGGCTCTATAAGCATGGGAATGGTTAATTTTATTAGAGCTGAAGGTAATCCTAGGATGTCCATGTATACTCAAGTAATAGGAACTGTTATCAATGTAATCTTAAATTACCTTTTCGTTATGAAATTAGGTTTTGGAATTAGAGGATCTGCTCTTGCAACTGTCTGTGGTCAGATATTTTCATCTATTTGGGTGTTAAGTTATTTCCTATTTGGCCCTAGTATTGTAAAAATAAAGTTAAAAAATCTCAAGTTGAAGAAAAACTTAGTTATTAGCATTACGTCTATTGGTTTCGCTCCTTTTGCAATGCAATTAGCTAACAGTCTTCAAAATACTATCTTGAATAAAGCATTAATGAGTTATGGTGGAGATATGGCACTATCCGCTATGGGTATTGTTGGAAGTATAGCCACATTAATGTTTATGCCTATTCTTGGTATTAGCCAAGGTGCTCAGCCAATCATTGGCTTTAATTATGGTGCCAAGGAATTTAGCAGAGTAAAAGAAGCCCTGAAAAAAGCAGTTATTGTTGGTACAATTATAGCAGCATTCAGTACTGCAGTAGTTCATTTATGGCCTACTCAAATTGCCAATATGTTCATTAACAATAATCCTAAGCTGACTCAATTAACTGCTCACGCAATATGTATCTTCTTTCTTATGTTTCCTGTGGCTGGTTTTCAAATTGTCTGTTCCCAGTACTTTCAAGCAGTTGGCAAACCAATTCAATCCACAATTCTGGGGTTATCCAGACAATTGTTCTTATTGGTTCCACTATTATTGATATTACCACGCTTTTGGGGTATTGAAGGTATTTGGAGAACTCCACCTATAGCAGATATTTTGGCTGCTCTTATAACTGGAATAGTTGTGTTTTTTGAAATGAAACATATAAAAGATAAAGAGAATGAAAAGGAACAGCTTCAAGACAGTACCTTTGATAGAGCTATTGCTGAGAAATAAGTTTTTTTCTACACTGGAAGTATATTCAAAGTTATTTAAAAATAAATATCTAAACAAAGAGTGGATTACACCATGTATTGGTTTGTAATCCTCTCCTTGTTTTTTGCCATACATCTAAGCATATAACTAATTTTTTTCACTATATTTTAAATTTTTCAGTATAAAAACAGAAAGACAACCACATAACAACAAGATTATAATACTTTCTATCCGATTTTGAGCAGTAGTTTCATAATAACCGGAAACCCCAAATACTGCTGTAATAGGATAAAATGTTTTTAGGGTGTTTGACATACTCATGAATGTTCCCGTAAAAGAGTACATTTCAGTTAATACTAATGCAATCCAATAGCCTTTTTTCATATACGATACCAAGGCAATAATAGGCGAGATAGCAAGGAATATACCCACACCTTGAAGAAAATATATTTTCAGAAAATCTAAAACCATTCCTACTGATAAATGTGAAAGATGTAATATTGCCTCAGTCAAAAATGCTATTGCAAAGAGCAGTAAATAAATGAAAATGCTGAATAAAAAAGTAATAATCATTTTTGCAGCAATTAACTTTGTTTCATTTACGGGAATAAGCAGCAAAGATTTTATAGTATCCTCATCTTCTTCACGACAAATCATATAACTTCCCAAAAGAGAAATAACTGCGGGAAGAACAAAAATTGTTGCCAAAGGCTGAGCCATAGTCATATACCATCCTGCACTGTCTATATCCTTTGAACCATTATACGTAAACCATCCCTGTATAAAAACAATGACAGCTACCATAACTGTTGCAAAAATTGTAATCCCAACAATATTTGAACGGCGAATCTTTTGGAGTTCAGCCCAAAGTAAATTTCGCATTATTCACACCCCACTTCTCTTCAATGCGATATTTGCAAGGAATACTGCAATAATATCCCAAACAAAAATACAAAGAAACGCTAAAGGAACGTTAATTGGTCGTGGAAATGCAATACTGGGAATATTTCCAAGGACAATAACTGACATACTGGATAACGGGTGTAGATACATATTTACCGTCATTAAAATAAAGCCAAGAAAGGCATAAACCAATGATATAGAAACTGGGAGGATGTATCCTTTTTGCGACGCAGCTATTGCAAATATCGGTAGCATTGCAAAAGCAGTAATAACACCAATCTCTAAACATTTTTTCAGCAAGAATAAAACGCTTCCCCATTGAAATACCACATGTCCGGTAAGTACGCTGAACATAACAGAAGCAGCAGCTGTAATCAGCATGAAACCAATGGAGTAAATCAAAACAACAAAAAATTTACTGAAAAAGTATCCCATTTTGCTGATAGGCACAATCCAAAGTTGTTTGAGCATATCATACTGATTTTCTTCATACATAAGCATGGTGCAAAGTACTCCCAAAACAAAGGGCAATATAATAAACATCGTATAACCAAACGCTGACCATCTATAAAATTGTACAGGGTCACCAACTGTTTTTTTTGCATATTTGAATAATAAGAATGCTAGAAATGGCATTACAAAAGCTGACAACATCATAATCCACACAAATTTTCTACGTCGCAGTTTAAGAAATTCTATTTGAATAAGTCTAAGCAATGCCATCCCCTCCTGTAATTTTTCTGAAATAGTCCTCTAAAGTATCATTACAAAGCCCCGAACTGATAACTGACACCTCACCAAGCATAAGTGTCTTATTGACAGACGCCATATCCAAAGAGGTGTCATAGAGCTTCAACGTATGATCATCTTGCACAGAATATTCTTTCAAGCCGAATTGACGTTCCAAAATTAAGGTCGCTTTAGAAACATCAGAAACTTGCAGTAGAATATACTTACCGTTTTTTCGTTTAAGTTCCTCCATGCTGCTTTCTTCAAGCAAAACACCATGGTCAATAATTCCAATATCATCCGCAAGCAATGAGATTTCCGAAAGAATATGGCTGGAAATAAGAATTGTCTTTCCACGCTCAACGCTCAAATTCTTAATAAAATCTCTTACTTCTGCAATGCCGATAGGATCAAGACCGTTTGTAGGCTCGTCCAAAATCAGCAGTTCTGGGTCATGCAGAATAGCATTGGCAATACCAAGACGCTGCTTCATTCCAAGGGAATACTTACTAAACAACTTTTTATCTTTATAAGGTAATCCTACTACTTTCAATGCGTTTTCAACTGCGTGTGGGGCGGCTGTACCACGCAGCTTCGCAAAAATCTCTAAGTTTTCCGTTCCTGTCAAATTTGGATAAAATCCTGGTGTTTCGATAATAGCACCGATACGAGGATATACTCGTTTTTCTTGACCTTTGATATTTCGTCCTAACACATCTACCTCACCAGATGTGATTGGAGTTAACCCTAAAACCATCTTCATAATAGTGGTTTTCCCAGCTCCGTTGCGCCCTAACAGACCATAAATCCGACCTTTTTTTACATGGAGATTCACTGAGCTAACTACTGTCTGCTCTCCGTAAATTTTTGTCAGCTGTTTCGTTTCAATCACAAAATCATTCATATAAAAATTCCTCACTTTCAATAACTGTGCTTTCCAAATGTGATAACCGATATACAGGCTCACAGCTAAAAGTATACAACATTAACCTTGCCAAAACCTTGCCGTAACCTTGTTTTTATCTTGTTTTAACAGTAAGAAAACCCTGTGTGCTGTCACAGGGCTTTTGGCAATAAAATGGTGAATGTAGTTCCACAGCCGAGAATGCTGGCTGCTGTAATTGTCCCTTTGTGAGCGCTGACAAGTTCTTTGGAAATAGAAAGGCCAAGCCCGTTTCCTTTGGCAGCTCGTGAATGGTCACATTGGTACATTCTTTCAAAAATAAGTGAGAGATTATCAGAAGATATACCTTTCCCGTTGTCTGTTATTACAATTTTAGCCTGTTGTTCATTCTCAAAAATACACAGCGACATATTATCCCCCTCACTGTGGGTAATAATATTTTGTAATAGATTATTGAGAATACGGGTATACGCAGTTGCGTCTATGCGCATGGAATACTCTGTTTCAGGTATATCAAATTCATATTCAAAATGGCTATTTTCTAAAATTGGAATCCAATCAGCTATAATATTACGGGTTAACTCATTTAAATCAAAAATCTCGAAATGAAAAATTTGTTCCCCAGAATCTAATTTAACCCATTCAAACAGATTTTCTACAAAATGTTTTAAGTGCTGGGATTTATCATAGGCAACATGTATATATTCGTCCTTTTCTTCTCCTACAACAATTTTACTTTCGATTGCTTCCAAATAACCGACCAATGAAGCAAGTGGTGTTTTCACATCATGTGAAAGACTTGCCATTAGACCTTTGTATGCCTGCTCTGATTGCTTTTGCTTAATAAGCTGTGATTGGCTGCTTAATGCAATTTCGTTAATACCATAACAAATTTGCCTTGTCATATCGCTCTCCCTTGCTAAAACACGTCGATTAAGGTTTCCATTTTTTATATCTTCTAAAGCGTCTTTCATAAGTGCAAGCTGTGTTTGGACACGCCGTAAGACAGAAACTAGATACGCTATACTAATCAGGGCAAGAACCAAGGCAAAAATCAGATAAACATTCATATTTACGTCAAGCCTCCTTATTAAAACGATATCCTACACCTCGAACTGTTAAAATATAAAATGGACGGTCAGGGTCTGGTTCAATCTTTTTGCGTAATTTACTGATAAAAGACATAATATTGCTATCGTCAAAAGAATATTCATCTTCCCACACTTGTGTGTAAATCTGTTTTTTGGTAAACACCCGTCCTTTATTTGAAGCCAAAAATGAAAGTAAATCAAATTCTTTACCTGTGAGTTCAACTAGAATATCATTGACAGAAACAATGCGGTTTACTTTATCAATCAACATACCTTGTAATGCTATTAAATCTGTTTCCATTGGAAAAGTAGGGTTTAAAGTAGTATACCGACGAATAAGAGAATTTACACGAGCCATAAGCTCGCTAATACTGAACGGCTTTGTTAGATAATCATCAGCACCTAACCGTAGTCCGGAAACTTTATCGTCCTCGTCGCTTTTAGCAGTAAGCATGAGCACAGGGATATTGCTTGTTTCTCTAATTATTTTAAGAACTTGAAAGCCATTTATATCCGGCATCATTACATCCAAAATTACGAGAGAAAGAGAGCCCTTACTTTTATTTTCATCAACCAAACGAATCCCCTCTATACCACCATGTGCAATAATAGCAGATAAATTCTCTTTCTCTACACATTTTTTCATAAGAGTACAAAGCTCTTTATCATCGTCTATAATCAAAACTCTACTCATTTCGAAACTCCTTTCTTCGCCTGTAAACAGGATTCTTCGCATCTTTGAGAAATATCCCAAATTTCATAGGCTTGTCTTGTTGTCATGTAGTACATTTTATTTTCTCGAACAGCATTCTATATTTATATTATACTATTTTATCGATAAATCCAAAGACATTTACCACTACACTAGCTGAAATCAGTGAGTTCACAAGGAGGATTTTTCTCCGCTATACTATGAAAAATCTTTAATTTATATAGATTAGGCTTGTTTTGCCTTAGCAAAACAAGCCTAAAAGATAAATTTAGTTTTCTGCCGTAAGGAAGAAAACTCTCCTTCACTGTCCTTTGTCAATTGTCCTCTCATAAAAATTATTGCTTAAAAATATATAATTTTATACTGTAGAATCATTATTTTTGATATAATTTAAAATACTCTCCACAACTGACTGTGCAACTTCCTCAAATATCGTATCTTGATTTTCATAAAGCAATGCAGTAGAACTCATTCTTTGCAGCACACCCATAATTGTTGAAAAGATATAACATCCGGTTTTAATAACGTCTAAATCTCCCCTTAGTGATCTATCCTTAATTCCAGTGTTAATAACTGAGTTAAGAAAATGATCATTTATTTCTTTACTTAAGAAATTTTCTCGCCTTAGTTTCAAAGCCTCATTAGGGTTATAGCACTCATAATAAAGATCAAATAAGATAATAAACTTCATCTGATCCTTGTTCTGTTTTCCAAAATCCACCCATGCGTTCAGTATCAATCTAAGCCTCTCTATGCCACTAGCATCTAACTTATCAACTGACTTTATCCATTGTTTCATATTATTTAAAATATCTACATGAATCTCGAATATGAGTTCTTCAATTGAATCAAAATATTTATAGAATGTAACTCTGCTGACTCCTGCAAGTGTACATAAATCCTTAATATTAACATTAAGGAAATTATATTTTAAAAACAACTCTTTTCCTGCTGAAATTATTTCATCTCTATTTTTATTTTTTACTTTTTCATGCCAATTATCACTCATTTATAATTACCTCGTTATTTTGCATTTTACTTTCTTTTCTCACTAGACATGTTGTTATCAAAAGAATAAAAGCACCTAAAATATAAGGCAAATTTATCTGTTTGTCAAATAAGTTTCCAGCCAATATTGGGCCTATTATATTACCTAAACTTGTATACATATTATTAAGTCCTGATACAAAGCCTTGCTGATCCCCTGCCTCTTTTGAAAGCATAGTATTTACTGTTGGTCTAAGTAATGAGTTAAAGGTAAAGAATACTGATGAAACTAGTATAAGATATATAAAGTTTACTTTTAATAGCATCAATACAAGTGCAATAGCAGCCATAACTAAGGAAAATCTTATGGTTTTGTATTCTCCATAACGCTTTATTACCTTATCTATAAGCCATACCTGTACAATAATACCAATGGCTGCTCCAAGAGTTATTAGTACAGAAACTTGTTGAGTGGTGAATCCATACTTATGCTCTACAAACAGCGAATAAACAGTTTCATAGTTTACTAAACCAAAAGTCATAATAAAAATGAGAATCAAATATCTAAAATAAGAAGTATGAGCAGACTTAACAAGTTGTTCTACAATAGATTCCTGCTGCTCAGATCCTTTTGATGCAGTTCTTTTTTCTATAGGCAAAGTTTCTGGAAGTATTAATGTTAACAATGTAGAAGCTATTCCTAAAGCTGCTGCAAAAAAATAAGGAACTCTTATTCCAAAATTAGCTATCATTCCGCCTATTCCTGGGCCTAACACCATACCTAAATTCATAGCAGCACTTAAGTAACCCATACCTTTTGCTCGGGTATCTTTTGAAGTCACATCTGACACATATGCTAGAACTGATGGAATCATTATTCCTAAACCAATTCCTCCTATAAACCTTGCTATATATAATAGCATTAGATAAGGAGAAACTGCAAATATAAAATCAGATATAACAGTAAGAATCATACCAGAGAAAATCATTATTTTTCTTCCATATCTGTCTGAAAGCCTCCCACCTATAGGTGAGAATAGGAATTGAGCCGCTCCAAAGGCAGCCACCAAGTACCCTGCTGCACTCCCGGCAGCATTAAATTGTTTTAGGTATTCAGGTAAAATTGGTATAACCATCCCCTGTCCCAATAGAGCTATAAATAAATTTATCATCAAAATAAATAAAGGTAGTTTTTTAAAATACGAATTTTCCATAGTTATCACTCCTAATTTACATTGCGTAAATGATTTACATATTGTAAATCATCTACTTAGTGTAAACTATTATATATTTATCTTTTTACTTTGTCAATGGTATCCTACTTTTATAATTTTATCATCTATAAAAATATCCTAGGAATTTTTCTACTCCTAGGATATTTATAACTCTTTAATTATTCAATTAGATTATTATACCTTCAAAATGATCCATTTCATGTTGAATTATTTGTGCTGTAAATCCAGTAAACACTTGCTTTTGACTCTTAAAATTTCTATCAAGATATTCTACCTCTATCATTTCATATCTTTTTGTTTTTCTAACGCCAATTAAAGATAAACAACTCTCTTCTGTTTCATAAGGCTTTTCCTTCTTTAATATAACTGGATTTATCATAGGCACAATAAGGTTCGCTACAGTAAATACCAATATGCGCTTTTTTACTCCAATCATATTACCAGCAAGTCCAACACAATTCTGTAAGTTCGCTTTTAATGTATCCATTAAATCATCAACTACTGCCATATCATCTTTAGTTGCCTTTTCTGATTTTTGTCCTAAAAACAATACATCTTTTACAATTGGTTTTATCATAATTCGCACCTCAACTATATATTAGAAAAATTTAATACCTTCATTCCAGGCCTTTTTAACCTGTTTAATACTCTTTCTTCATCTATTATATACCATAAACCAAAGTCTAATAAGTTTAATTCTATATCTTTTACAAATGATTCCGGATATTTAAAGCCATTAATTCCTAGTCTATTTTCTAAAGCTCCTATATTCATAATTATTTACCTATCCTTTTCATAATGTCTGCTCCAAATGAATTATTATTTTTAATGATAATGATGACTTTTTAAACTATATTTTAGATAAACAAAGTATTAAGTAAAAAAGTGTACCTGCATTTGAAAAAATACAGGTACACCCTTTTTAACTAGACTTTAAATTTGTCTACTAACACTCTTAATTCTTCTGAGATTGTAGCTAAGCTCTCTCCTGCTATGGCAATTTGTTCAATTGTATTGACTTGTTCTTGCATAGATGATGATGCTTGTTCTGTTCCAGCAGCATTCTCTTCAGAGATTGCAGATAAATTTTGAGTTAATTCAATGATTTTGTTTTTATTTTCTGTCATTAAATTGGCAGAATTATTAAGTTTATTAACTACAGATTTTATAGAATCTATTGCTTCTGCTATCCCTTCAAATTTTCCTTCAGTTTCTCCAACACTAGAAGCTTGTTCCTCAATTATCTGCTTAGTTTGCTGCATCAAATCAACTGCATTTTGTGATTTTATCTTTAACCCAGTTATTACTGTTTTAATGTCATTTGTAAAGTTATTTGATTGTTCTGCAAGCTTTCTTATTTCATCAGCAACAACTGCAAAGCCTTTACCTGCGTCTCCAGCTCTTGCTGCTTCTATTGCAGCATTTAAAGCTAAAAGATTTGTCTGGTCTGCAATACTTTGAATCATAGTACTAGCATTTTCAATTTTTTCTGCACTTTCATTGTTACTCATGATAATATGGTAAACATTGTTTGCAGAATCATTATTTTTCTTAGTTTTTTCAACAAGTTCTTTCAAAATTAAAAAACCTTCTGATTTTTGCCTTTCAATTTCAACTGCCGCAACATTCAATTCTTCAATATAATTTAAATCTTGTTCTAATAAATTACCTAAATCTTCTACATTATGGGCTGCCATCTGAGTATCTTTAGCTTGATCAGTAGCTCCTTTTGCGATTTCCTCAATAGCCTTACTTACTTCATTTGATGCAGTAGCTGCTTGCTCCGAAGTAGCAGTTAATTCTTCCGATGAAGCTGCAACCTTTTCTGTTGAATGTGCAGTTTTCACAATGAATTCTGATACATTCTCTCTCATACTTACAAAGGCTCTTATCATATCTCCTGCTTCATCTTTCCTGTTTAAGTATTTTAGTGTGTCTGCCTTTTCATCTACTGAAAAATCCAAATTAGCAAAATCTTGTACTCTCTTTGTTACTGCTAAGATAGGTTTTGTTATACTACTGGAAAGAAAATTAAATAAAATAGTTGCCAATATTAACATGGCCCCTGCAGAAAATATCATTATATTTACTATTTCTTTTGCACCAGCTCCTAACTCTTTTTCTGTCATAAATGATGCTAGTATCCAATCAGTTCCTTCTACTTTATAAGGATTAACAATATACTTTTCGCCATCAACAACAACATCAAATGATTTTAGATCTTTAGCTAGAAGCTTATCTAATCCGTTAATACCAACTTCTCCAACCTTTTTAAAATTGTTTTTAGGATTTTTTCCATCTGCCATTATAAGACCATTACTATGTACAATCATTGAATATCCTGTTTTACCAATTTTCATTTTATTTAACATATCGCTAATATTAGTTTGCTGTACGTCTATTCCTATGGCACCTATAATTTTCCCATTTTTATCAGTAATTGTACGAGCATTACTTGTAAGCAGTTGGGACTTATAACTGTATGGAGCTGTTCTAATAACACTTCCCTTTTTATTCATTGCATCATTAAACCAAGGTCTTTTTGAAGGATCAAATCCTGCTGGTAGACTCTCTTCCGGCCATTGTATATATCCCCCATCTTCTGTTCCTAAATACACATAGCTTGTACCTTTATGGCTGTTTGCATATTGCTCGAACACTTTATAAATTTCCTGTTCAATTCCTGCTTTAGCTGAAGGTTTCATTGGAGTATCTTGAGTTGTATTTTTATAGGTTGTAATACTGTTATCAGCCATCATTACTGATGGATTTGTTGTTAGCATATCAATATTTTTGTCAATTTGATCATAAAAAATGTTAATTGCTTGAGAAACGATCTTCATTTGTTCTTTAGAATTAGCAAAATAATCTTCATGAGACTTTTTATTAATTTCATAAATTAGAATACTACTAATACTTACTAAGGTTATCAAAAGAACTACCATTGAAGATAGTAAAATCCTTCCCTTTATTCCAATAGCCTTTTTATTCATAATACCAGCTCCCTTCTTTCACTAAGTTTTTATATTTCATCATTTTTTGTTCTATTTATTATATTCAATAAATTCAGACAATTAAAATTCTAAAATGAGGAACCCTAAAGAAATGCTTAAGAATACTCAATATATTTTAAATAAAGTAAATAGATACTTATATTGTTATTTAAAATTATAATGTTAATATTTGTCTTTGTCAACGCAAATATGTCATTTTCCTGAATTTTCCTACATTTTTTGCAAAATATAAGAATCAAAAAATTCATGTTATTTTTATTGTCAAATAATATTGAATTTTTAAGATTCATAAGTTATTTTATAAGCTACTAAATCCTGATCTATAAATTTTTCTATACCAGCTATTGTATGCAATTAGCAAACATAAATTTCCAGTTTTTATAATGACCCCTAGGGTACTAAATAATAAAATTTCCTCTAATAATTTTATTATTTAGTATGCATATAATTCTATCACCTCTTCATTCTAACTTTCAGCAATAAAAAACTAGCTTATTATAAATCATAATACGCTAGTTCTATCTTAAAATTAATATTAAATATTCTATAAAATCTACATTGTACAATCATTTATTCTTAATACAGCTTTAATAACTTTACCATTGTGAGAGTCTTCAAAGGCTTTGTCAATATCTTCAAAATCATAGAATTTAATTAATTTATCAAATGGAAATTTACCTTCTTTATAGTATTGAATTAATTGAGGAATAAATAACTTTGGAATAGAATCACCTTCTACAATCCCAATTAAAGATTTTGCTTCACCCATTAATTCTTCTTGTACATTAATGGTCAAATCTCCAGTTGCTCCTAACACTACTGCAGTACCTAAGAAACGAACACAAGCAAGAGCTTTCTTTACAAAATCACCAACTCCAGTAGTATCAATTGCATAGTGGCATCCTCCATTTGTGATCTTCTTAATTTCACAAACTATATCATCAGTTTCTTTTCTGTTTATAGTATGAGTTGCTCCAAGCTCTTTTGCAAGTTCTAAACTGCTTGGATTTCCTCCTACTGCAATAATTTTTGAACATCCTGTAATTTTAGCTGCCATAATAGCACTCATTCCTACAGTTCCACATCCAAATACCGCAATGGTAGAACCAAATTTTGGATTTAATCTATTTAATACAGCACCTGCACCTGTTTGGATGCCACAACCTAGAGGGCCTACCAATGCAAGATCTATATCATCATCAACCTTTATTGCACTGTTTTGATTTACCACTGCATAAGTTGCAAAGGAGGATTGTCCAAAGAATGAAGATATTTCTTTTCCATTTTGTGAAAGTCTCTTTGTACCATCACTCATAACCCCACCAAAATTAATTTCATTAAAATTTTCACATGCATGTTGATGTGCACTTAGACAGTTTTCACAATGTCCACAAAATCCAAAGGAAAATCCAACACGGTCACCCTTTTTAAACTCAGTAACACTGCTACCAACCTCTTCTACAATACCACAACCTTCATGTCCAAATACTGCTGGTAAAGGTACCGGAATCACTTGTAATTTTGCAACTTCATCAGTATGACAAACACCACTTGATACTATTTTTACAAGTATTTCATCTGCCTTTGGTGGTGCTAATTCTACCTCTTCAATTTTAAAATCTTGTCCTTTTTCATGAACTACTGCCGCTTTTATTTTCATAATAATCCCCTTTCTTTAAATATCTAGTGCACGATAGTATCCGTTTGTAACTGCCTCAACAACACGACCAGGCTTAATACAGTCGCCTGTTTCAAATACACGTGGTGCTGCGTTATAAAAGCTGTCTGCAACTTCACGGTCAGCTTTCATACCTGCTGCTAATAAAATGCTGTCAGCCTCAAAAGTAACTTCACCATCAGTCGTTTCACAGACAAGTCCTTCAGCTGTAACAGCTTTTGCCTTTGTATTTACATTAATCTTGATATCGCTGCCGCGCATTGCCCTTACCATTGCACTTTTGTGCATAAAGTAAGAATCTGCTGCCCAGTCGCTTTTCATCTCAACTATTGTAACATCCTTTCCAAGGCTATCCAGATAAATTGCACATTCACATCCAACAAGACCTCCACCAAGGATAACAACCTTCTGTCCAAGTGCAGGAGTTGCCTGATGAAGAGCTTCAAGACCAACAACTTTCTCATTATCAATTCCAAGGATTGGTGGAACAATCGGTTTAGCGCCAATAGCTGTAATAATCACATCAGCATTCTCTGCTGCAGCCTGCTCAGCAGTAAGCTCTGTATTCAAACAAACCTCAACGCCTGATTTCTCCAAACGTCCTTTTAATACTTTTACAAAGTTGAACATATCCTGCTTAAAAGGAATATACTGTTCAGAAAGAAGCTGTCCTCCAAGTTCACTGCTCTTTTCATAAAGAGTAACAGAATGACCACGATGAGCTGCTGTAATAGCTGCTTCCATACCGCCTGAGCCACCACCAACTACGATAACCTTCTTTGGCGTTGTGGCTGGGAATGCATGCTTATTTTCCAGCTCATTACCGATAACCGGGTTAAACGCACAACAGAATGTTCTATTTGTTAAATAATTGAAGAAACAGGTATAGCAGCGGCAGCAGCGATTAATATCATCTGCATTTCCTGAAAATGCTTTCTCTGGGAAATATGGATCAGCCAGTGATTGACGTGCAACCTGTATGATATCTGCTTTTCCTGAAGCAATAATTTCTTCCATCATGTCCGGATCATTTAGTCCGCCTAATGTAGCAACTGGTGTCTTAACATGCTTTTTAATCTCAGACGCAAGATATACATTATATCCATGTTCAATAAACATAGATGGGTGAGTAAGTGTAAATACCTCCGGGTCTTCATGAATACCAGCAGAAACATGGATAATATCGACCTTCCCATCCAGCATTTTGGCCATATCGATGCCTTCTTCGATTGTGTATCCGTCTTTCGTATACTCTGCTCCACTCATACGGAATTCAATTGGATAATTAGGTCCAACAGCTTCACGTACTTTTTCTATTACCAGCAGTGGAAAACGCATACGATTCTCCAGACTGCCCCCCCATTTATCTGTTCTGTGATTCATGGTTGGAGAGCTGAACTGACCAAGCAGCCATCCATGACCACCGTGGATAAGTACCATGTCAAAGCAAGCTTCTTTCACCAGTTTTGCACCTTCAGCAAAACAATCCGCAACTCTGTAGATATCCTCATCTGTCATGCTGCGAACCTGAAGTCCTTCTGGATTTATTTCATCATTAGGGCCAATTAATGTGCCCTCAGCATTGCCATGACCACGGGCATTCCCATATTTTCCACCATGTGCAAGTTCCATTACTGCATTACAATTGTGACGATGCATAGCGTTTGCAGCTTCCTTAAGTGAAGGGAGAGACATTATGTCATAGAGTTTTATTTCCTTTGTATGTGTACGACCAATAGCATCTACAATACCAAGACCAATGGTTACACTAGCAAGACCACCGCGTGCACGATTTTCATGGAATGCTATTTCTTCTTTTCTCATATTACAGTCTGCGTCTAATTCCGGATTGGACATAGGCGCACCAAAAATTCTGTTTTTAAAAGTAACTCCGTTAATTTTGATAGGACTGGCAAGATGTGGATAATATTTGTTCTTCATATCTTCTTACTCCTTTTTTATCTGAGTTTGATAATTCCTTGACACCTTAAGTATATATGATAAAATTAAGACAAAAAAGAAGAAAAATCATTGTATATCTACAACCAAAAGGTTGTATGCAGAAGACTGTTCCGTGAACATTTGCGATTTTTAATTATAGTTGTGCTATTTTCTATAAGAAATTTATTATACGATGTGTGATAATTTACTATATTTAAAAAGTTATGAATGAGGATGAGTTATGACATTCAGACAAATGGAAGTCTTTATAGAAGTATGCGAGTGCAAAAGTATCAATAAGGCATCTGCTGTATATCATGTGTCCCAGCAAGGTATATCCAAAATAGTCCGAGAACTGGAAGAAGAGCTTGGATGCCAATTGCTTTACAGAAATGTCAATGGAGTATCTCCCACAAAATATGGTGCGTATTTTCTGGATGAATGTCGTATTATTTTGGAGCGAAAAAGATATATGTATTCTCATATTTCTCAGATAAAGGATGTGCCTCAGGAAACCATTTTTCTTGGTATGGCCTTTGGCGTAATTTCTGTACTGCCTTATAAACTGATTACAGATTTCGAGAATACACATCCACATGTGAATATTGAATATGCAGATCATGCAGACTTTTATCTGGAAGAACTTTTGAAAAAAGACGAATATGATTTCTGTATTACAACTGGTGTCATAGATACAGACCGCTTTTCTGCTGAATGTTTAATTCAAGAACATACATATCTGTGTATTCCGTGTACACACGAATTATACCGCAAAAAACATATCCAGATAGATGATTTGAAAGATCAACGATATGCCATGTTTAACACACAATTTCACATACGCCACAATTTCGTTGCCACTTGTCGAAATGCAGGATTTAACCCAATTATTGATATATCCTCTGGTGATTTCAACTCCTTAATAGAGATTGCCCAACATAATAACCTTCTGTTTGTTGTTCCGGCACATACCATACGTCCAGATGATTCCAAGCTCAGATATTATAAATTCCCGGATGATACCTTTAGCTGGGACGTATATTTCGTAAAGAAAAAAAACAAAGTGTTGACTGAAAATATGTTGGCATTTTATCGATATATAAAACAACAACTTCCTAAACTCAACAATCATCAGAGTACAATAGCTTTCCATGACCTCAATAAATGAAATTCGAAATAAAAAATAACTCCCGACAAGGCTGTCAGTAATATCATCCTAGACGGAATAGCAATCTCAACCTTTCAGTCTTCGCAATCATCCCTGGGGTAGTTACAAAAATTAGAAGTTTATGTTTGCTATTATAAACCAATTTGAACTAAGCTCTTATGTGATATTTTTCTCAAATTATTATTGTATAACTCCATGGTTTTTAACATCAATATTAACTTTGACATTAAAAACTATATTTCTATATACACTTTCCCAATTAATATTTTTCCAATAACTATTATGCCTTGCACGCACAATATCTCCTATTCCTAATGGATCACTACCTACTTCTTGAGTATACTTTAAGAGCTTTTCACATACATCCTTGATATCTTTTGATAAAGCTTCCTCAATAGATTGCTCGATTTTTTCGCCATACATCTTATTCCATTTATATTCTCCAATATTAGTTTTAAAATTTAAATCTATATTAACTACAGGTATATCATTTTTTATATCTACTGTAAGTTTACGCTTAGCTTTAGTAATAGAAATTGCACATCCCCTACGTCCATTTTCTGATTCCCTTTCGGGCATGATTTTGGAAATGTATTCACCTTTTTTCATTTTTCCCATCATTGCTAACAGTAAGGAGGTTTGTTTTATATCAATTTTTCCCACCATTTTATCACCAGCAAATAGTGCAGACCCTGTAAGCTCAATCCCTTTTCCCTTATCGTGCTGCAATTTTATAATTGGCGCTACAGGGTCTAT
Organism: Clostridium carboxidivorans P7; assembly: GCF_001038625.1. Lineage (GTDB taxonomy): Bacteria > Bacillota > Clostridia > Clostridiales > Clostridiaceae > Clostridium_AM > Clostridium_AM carboxidivorans. The sequence continues at coordinate 5,338,131 of NZ_CP011803.1, read as the reverse complement.
ACCTGGTGAGAAGTATAGTGTAGAAAACTGAAATATTCTTGTTTCAGGTATATAAGATAATCTAATATTATTTCTGATTAAATCGTGTATATATGCATAAGTTGGTGGTTTATCACCAACTGTTTGAAGTGCTTCGATTAAATCTTTGGAACTTCCTTCTGTTATTACAACAAAGGCAGTTGATGGGTCTGATGCTTCTCGTTCAGCTACTTCAAATAAATCATGAATTCCTTTGATTGCTAAAGAATCTGAAATTAGAATTTGTTGTATCTTTCCTCCCTCAGTAACTTTTGCTGCTGTATGTCTTGCTATCTCTCTAAACTCTCTTAGTAAATTCGCATCTGCATATATCAATTCTGTTCGTTCTCTTGCTGTAACATCAAATACAGGAAGAACAAACGACATTAGTATACCATTCGAACTAGATGGATCAAAACCTACTTGCATCACGAATCCAGATTCTTCATATATCTTTTGATCCCAACATCCTGTAGAACTTATAGTTACTATTACAAGAAGTATAAAAATGAACATTCTTTTCATTTCAGTTTAGTCACCTTCCTCTTGAAAATAGAAATAAAAAAAGTAATTATAATAATAAGTATTGCTATTGCACCCATATTTCCAGCATACTCTGAGTATATATAGGTGTCTTCAAAGTCTCTTGGTATTCTACTTATTATTATTTCTATTACAACTATAATAAAAATCAAAAGGTTCTCTTTTTTTACTTTAAACAACTGTTGGATGCTATAATATGTTGAAAAAAGGTAAGCACGTACAGTAGAAGCCATTGTAGGAAACCAAAATAAAATATATAATGTATCCAATCGCTCAATAACTGGCACTTGTATTGATTGTTCGATATTATAAACAGGCATTACAAGCATGCTTAACTTTATTTCACCAAATATCATAGTTGAAACAACCACCTCTAAGGCATAGTATATTGTTGTAAAAATTATTGATATTGCCATGTATTTTATAGTCTTTTCCTTATTTTTTATGTTTGGATAGATTGGAGCTATTAGCTCAAACCCAAGAAATGCATAGATATTCATTTTTATTCCCTGTACTATAGACCTTAAGCCAGATTCCCCAATCGGCAGTAAATATGTAAATCTAGCATATTTACTGCCTAATAATAAAGTAAGTATCAGTATAAAATATGAAAAAAATAATATAACTGAAAACCTGCATATGACTTTTAACCCTTTGGAAATACCATATATTGTTGATAGTAAAATTAAGATAGTTATAACTAAAGGAGGTGTAATCTTTAGAACACCAATATTTACAGCCTCCATAAATATCCTTAAGGTTATTCCTGTAATAAATGACATATATAGTATAAAATACAAACTAAGTATAAACCCTATTATTTTACCGTATACTTCATTATATATTTGAAAAATTGTTTTATTTAAATACCTTTTTAACAAGTATGTGATTATTAATGCCAAAACTAAGCATATGATACCTGTTGCAATAGTTGAAATCCAGCCATCATGACCTAACTTTTGTGCAAGAATAGCTGGTAAATTTAAAATTCCTATCCCTATTTGTGCTGATATCAAAAAAGCCATTAATTGCATTGAAGTAATATCATGTCTAGTATCATTCATTTTTACTACCTCTCCATTTTCTTATAGGCTTTGAAATATTCGATCTTCTTTTCATAAGCTGTAATGGCGCTCTTATTATTGTATCTTTAATGCCGTTTAGCTTGAGAGGCATCATTGGCATAAGATAAGGTTGACCTAAAGAATCTAATGACAGTAGATGCATCAACAATAAGGAAAAACATGTTATCATCCCAACGATACCAAATACTGATGCCATTAATAATATGCCTAATCTTATAACTATCATAGATATCCCAAATTCATAGTTTGGTGTAGTATAAGATGCTATCGCCATTATCCCAACAATTATAATAAATAGGTTACTTACAATACCAGCAGAAACGGCTGCCTGACCTATTATTATACCACCAACAACACCTACAGTTGTACCTATATATGTAGGTAACCTTATTGAAGCTTCTTTAAGCATTTGAATTGTGAATTCCATCAAAAGTGCCTCAACTTGAGGTGGAAAAGCAACAGTTGATCTTGATCTACCTAACTGTACTAATATATTAAGTGGTATCAAATAATATTGAAATGCTGTGATTGAAACATACAATCCAGGTAGCGTTAATGTAGTAATGAAACTGAAAAATCTAACACTCCTCACTAGTGTAGTAGGTATCCAGTTACTACTATAATCATCTGGAGCTTGGAAAAAAGAAAAAAATGATGTCGGTGCTATTAGTGCAAATGGTGTACCATCTAAAAGTACTGCAACTTTACCTTCAAGAAGGGCACCTATTACTTTGTCCGTTCTTTCTGTGGTAATATATTGTGGAAATAGTGCATATTTAGAATCTACTATTAACTCTTCAATGTGCCCTATAGATAGTAAACCATCGATTTTAATGTTACTGATTTTATTATAAAGATCGTTTATTATTTTCCGATTCGCTATACCATCAATATAGGAAATAACTAAACTTTGGTTAGTTATATTCCCTAAAACTATATATTTAAATTTAAGTCTGTTACTTTTAATCTTTCTTCTTAGTAAAGTAATATTTATACTTAAAGATTCAATAAAACCATCATGAGAACCACGTACATTTTTTTCACCTTCAGGTTCAGTTATAGATCTTTTTTCTATTTCAACCATATCACATACAATAGCAAAATTAGACTCATCTATTAAAAAAACAGTCTTTCCTTCTAATACTGAAGTTACTACAGAGTTTATGTCATAACACACTGAGTTATTTAAGGCTGGTAAGTATTCTGTGATATTTTTCTCTGATAATGCAGAACAATCCATTGTCAATAAAGGGCTTACAAAATCTCTTTGTATCAAATCTATATTGACAAAATCCTTTAAAAATATAAAGCAACCCTTCTTCATTTTCTTTAGCATTACTTGTTTTTGAATAATATCTGGGCAATCTATAAATTCAATATTTAGCTCTCGTAGATTATCATTTAAGCTGGTCACTAAATTTCTGTTAGTAATCAAGAATTTCTCACATCCTTAGACAACTTATGGATATTAATAAAGTTATAAAAAATATGTTATTATATTTTATTGTATCCAAGTAAACACCAATTATGTGAATAGAAAACTTATGTTCTTGAAATAAAAGAATTAGACCCAATTGTTGAAGATATTAATACTATAAGCCACAAGCATTATTCTCATTTTTATAGTGTATCGTAACATTCTATCAATTATAGTTGTGAATCAAAAAACAAAGGAAAAAAAGGCATGAAAATAGGACTAAGGAAATTCTATCCTTAATCCTATCATATTTCTATCTTAGCCTTTGGTATAAGTGACTTCGCAATTTATACCAGCTACCTGTTCAATTCTCACTTAATATGCTTGATTCTATCCACAGCCATTTGCTTTTTCTTTCTTCTATCCACAAACTTCTACACAGTTTTTTTAGAAGTGGCAAGGATTTTTTCGTTGGCTACATTTATTTGCTTAATTTAACCACTGTCTCCACATGCGGTGTATGTGGAAACATATCCATAATCTTAACCTTTTCAACCGTATACCCAGCTTCTATAAGGCCCTTTAAGTCCGTAACCAAGGTTTTAGGATTACAGGATACATAAACTATATCAGGAGCATTAAACTTTATAACATAATCTAAAGCCACTGGATGAACTCCTGGTCTTGGTGGGTCTAATATTATAACATCTGGTTTTTCAGTTACAGTTTTTATAACCTTAGCCACATCGCCAGCTATAAATTCACAGTTGTTTAAACCATTTAATTTAGAATTTTCATTTGCAGCTTTAACGGCTTCTTCTATAAGTTCAATACCTAGAACTTTTTTAGCATTAGGTGCTACTATCTGGCCAATGGTACCAGTACCACAATAAAGGTCAAAAACCACCTTTGAAGAAGCATCTCCTAAAAATTCTTTAACTATGCTGTATAACTTTTCTGCACCCTTTGAATTAGTTTGAAAAAAGGATTCTGGGGCTATTTTAAATTTAAGGCCCATAAGTTCCTCAATTATATAATCTCTACCATAAAGTACTTTTATCTCATCTGCTTGAACCACATCTGAAAAACTATCATTTATAGTATGTAGAATTCCTTTCAACTCTCCAGCATAACTTAAATTTAAAAGACTTTCTTTAAATTCTTCTAAATTGAAGTCTATCTGTGATGTAGTTACTAGATTTACTAATATTTCACCTGTATTTTTACCTTTTCTTATTACTAAGTTTCTTAAGTATCCTTCTCTTTTCATAACTCTATAATAAGGAAGTGGATTTTTTCTAAAATAATTTACTGTAAAATCCAAAATTTTTCTAAAATCTTCATCTACTATTTTGCAATTATCCACATTAACTATTCCAAAACTTTTTCCTTTTATATGCATTCCAAGGGTTAATTCTCCACCCTTTTCTTCATCTCCAAAGGTGAATTCCATCTTATTTCTATACTCAAATTCTTCAGGACTTGTTTCTATTCCTAAGAATTCATAATTCTCAATACCTGCATTATGAAAAAGGTCTAATACTTGCTTATGTTTTAATTCAAGCTGTTTTTCATAAGGCAGAAATTGAGTTGTACATCCTCCACATAAATTAAAATGAGGACATGATGGTTCCACTGCATAATCCACGTTTTCTATTACTTGTAATAATTTCGCTTCTGCTGTATCTTTTCTCTTCTTAGTAATTCTAGCTAGTACCTTTTGTCCTGGAATTCCATTCTTAATAAGTACTTTCGTGCCATCCTGAACTGCTACTCCAGTGCCAGGGAATTGAGTTTCTTCTATATAAAATTCGTATTCCTTGCCTTTTTTCAATTCTTATTCTTTCCTTTCTTGAACTTCCTTTTTACTTAATTTCTGTCCTAAAGTTTCTTTTACTTTTGTATTTTCCATTATTACTGGATATAAAATCAATAATACTATCATAAATATTATGAAAAATCCTTTGTAATCTACAACATAATATCCAAATATAAGTCTTAATATAAGATCCAGCAAACCTACACCTGCAATTGAAACAATTCCTACTACTGCTGTATCTACAACAGCTGCTTTTAAAGAATTACAGCTGAATTTTGTATGAGGTTTTTCAACTTCATTTACTACTACTGCAGCACTCTTATCTTCAGCAACAACTACATCTGTTTCTTCTGATTTGTATGCCAATGCTTTAGCTTCCTCTAGTGCTTTAGCTTCTGCTGCTAATTTTGCTTCTTCTGCTGCTTTAGCTGCTGCTAGTTTTGCTTCTTCTTCTTCTATTAATCTTTTTTGTTCCTCTTTGTTTTTATTTTTAAGCTCTTCTAAAAACTGCTTTTTTGCTTCTGCTTCATCTATTAACATTTCTTCTTTAATCTCTTCTTTATTCTCATCCATCTTCCTATTCCTCCCAAAAAATTCTGTTTCCGTAACAAGTATATTATGCTATACTATTGTCTTTATGTAAATAGCTATTTTACTAAACAAAAATATGCAACTTAATATTTTAACTCTTATTTAATAAAATTCAAAAATATTTACACTTCCATAAAAACACCTTATAATCACATTTATAAATAAATTTGAGCTCCTTTTAATTATAATACAATTTTCTCTAAATGAAACTTCTATTTATAACTATTAAATTTTTTGAAACAATTTGTTAATATATTATTATAGAATTATACACATAATAGTTTTATAATCATTTATAATGTGTTTTTTATCCGATCGCTACCATTGCTAACACCCCCCATCTTTTTCAAAGTGGGGGATAAGCACTGCTACGCGCCTGGATAAGTTCTTCTAAGACTCAGATGTAGAGAGGTATTCCTCACAAGCAAACTCCACCTGAGTCTAAGAATCACTTAATGCTTCGGAGGAAATGAAATGAAAAAAGCAAAAGTACTTATTAGTACATATATAGATGTAATATTATTTATAATTTTGGTATGTGCAAAAGCACTCATATACGGAAGACAGCTGGAATCCGGTTACTTTTCATATACTTCTTTACTTTACCCAATATTCGCCTCTATTATAATCCTTGTATCATTTTCTTTAATTTTAAACAGCAAAATTCGTACTAAATTTTTATATATATGCAATTTAATCATAACCATTTTTTTAATAAGTGACTTAAATTACTTTAGATATTTTAAAGATGTAATATCAATACCTGTGCTTATAAATGGCTTTCAACTTGGAGCAGTAAAATCCAGTGTAAGCAGTATTATAAAATTCACTGACTTTTTTTATGCTTTAGATCTCATATTTATACCTATAATAATTAATAAATATAAATCTGAAAAAGCTGAAATTACAACTAAGCTTTCAAAAGCTCTAATTTTTTCAGTATTATTAATTGTAGGTATAATTATCGATACCCATAACTTTTATTCCCTATCAAAGGATCAGCCAAAACTTTTAACCACCATGTATAATAAAGTATACATAACAAAAAAATTAGGAAGTATTAATTATCACTATTTAGATTTTTATAATTTCATATCCTTTAATATAAGCCGAAAATCTCCTGTATCTAAATCAGAAGAAACATCTATACAAACTTTTTTTCAAGATAATTCTTCTCATAACAATAATTTAAATGGAGCTGCAAAAGGTAAAAATCTCATTATGATTCAAGTTGAAGCTCTTCAAGAATTTGTTATTAATGCTAAAGTAGATGACAAAGAGATCACTCCAAATTTAAATAAATGGATAAAACGCAGTGAATACTTCAATAATTTTTATTATCAAATATCTGCTGGAGGAACCTCTGATGCTGAATTTATGACTAACAATTCCTTATATCCAGCTTCATCTGGTGCTGCGTATTTTTTGTATTGCGGAAATGAATTTAATGCTATGCCTAAAAGTTTTAAAAAATCTGGTTACAATACAGCTGCACTTCACGGATTCAGAGAAAGCTTTTGGAATAGAAATGTAGTATATAAAAAATTTGGTTTTGATAATTTCTATGGTGAAAAAAGCTATAATATTGATGAAAATGTTGGTTTAGGTTTAAGCGACAAATCTTTCCTAAATCAATCTATAGATAAAATAAAAAAATTAGATAAACCCTACTATTCATTTTTAATAACCTTAAGCAGTCATTTTCCTTATGATGATGTTGATAATTATGGTAACTTTAATGTAGGTTCTTATGAAAACTCTCTTTTAGGTAACTATTTAAAATCAATACATTACACGGACGAACAGCTAGGAATATTCTTTGATAAATTAGAAAAGGAAGGTATTCTAAAAGATTCTGTTGTAGTACTATATGGCGATCATTATGCTATCCCTAAGGAGCATGAACAAGAACTATGTAAATTTTTAGGTAAAAACTCTCTATCTGATATAGAATGGTTGAAACTTCAAAAGGTTCCAATGATGATTCATTTTCCTGATGAATCCATTAAGGGAGTAAACAATATATATAGCGGTCAAATGGATATATATCCTACAATAGCTAACCTTTTTAATTTATCTGATAAAAATTTTATGGGAAAAGATCTTTTTAATTCTTCTGAAGGGAATATTATATTTAGAGATGGTTCTTTTATATATAATAACTATTATTATGTTAGCCAAAAAAATTCTTACTATAATATATCCACAAACCAAAAAATTGATGAAACTGATGCTCTAAAAAAGAAAAAGGAAGATGTATTAAATCAACTTCAATATTCAGATGAAATATTAAAGCATAATTTGTTAAAAAAATTTAAATCCAACTAATAGAACTTTTTAAGCCAGCCTGATAATTTTATGTTAGAATTAATGGAGATAATTAAAATGACTAAGTATTGGCGGTGTTTTTTATGACAATGAATCTAATCTTTTTGTGTGTGGCTGGTTTTTTTGCTGCTTTTGTTGATTCCATTGCAGGAGGAGGCGGAATTATAAGTGTTCCAGCTTTTTTACTAGCAGGAGTTCCACCTCATATAACTCTTGGTACCAATAAATTTTCTTCTACTTGTGCATCATTTACTAGTTCTCTTAAATTTATGCAGTCCGGAAAAGTAGATTTAAAAATTTTAAAGTTTTTGCTTCCTTTTACAGTTATAGGTGCTGTTTTAGGTGTAAATACAGTACTTATTATAGATGCAAAATATCTTAATATGATAGTTCTAACACTATTATTATTTGTAGGAATATATAGTTTATTTTCCAAAAGTATTGGCAAAGAGGACAAGTTTAAAGGTTTGTGTAAAAAAAGCTTAATTTTAGGTATACTCCTTGCTTTTTCTTTAGGCTTTTATGATGGATTTTTTGGTCCCGGAACAGGATCTTTTTTAATATTTGGACTTATAGGTATATATCAATTCGATTTTGTGCGTTCTGCTGGAAATGGAAAAGTAATGAACTTTGGAAGCAACATTGCATCCTTAATAATGTTTGCTTTTAGAGGTCAAATTAACTACAAGCTGGGAGTTCCTGTTGCTATATTTATGATAATAGGAGCGAAATTTGGTACTAAAGTAGCGCTTAAAAATGGTGCAAAAATTATAAAGCCACTTTTTGTAACCATGTCTTTGTGTGTAGCTTTAAAAATACTTTATGGTGCCGTTAAATAGTTATTTAACTTTCACAATTTTAAAAAATTGTGACGTTATAAAGAAAATATCACTCTTTTCAAAAAAATAAACCAAAGCAGTTTATTGTGGTTAAGATCACACTAAGCTGCTTTCTATATTCTATAGGTGGATCGCCAGAGAAATCAGCGATAACAGATTGTTAAAATTTAATGCTTAAGAAGATTCTATAAATTATGTAGATTGGGTTGGAAAGAATATAGCATATAATAGTTGAAAGTTCAATTAATATATGCTATTATAAATATAACATAGTTGAACTTTCAACTACATTTATAGGAGGTGAAGTCTTATTAAAGATTTAGATAGCCCTATATTAAGAGAGATAGGAGCTCTGTCTCGCTGCATTAATTCTATAAGCGACCTGAAATTTAAAGAAATACATCTACAAAAAGGTCAATTTACATTTTTAACAAGGATATGTGAAAATCAAGGAATTAATCAAATTGATTTATCAAACCTTTTAAAAGTAGATAAAACTACTACAACAAAAGCTATACAGAAACTTATTGAAGCAGGATATATAGATAAAAAAAGGGATGACATTGATAAAAGAATGTGGAGACTTTATCCAAAGGAAAAAGCACTGGAAGTATACACATTTATTATTGAAGAAGAAAATAGAAATATTGAGGTTTGCTTTAAGAATTTTAACAGCGAGGAAAAGGAACTAGTCAATAAATTAGTTAAGAAAATGAGAGAAAATATTGAAAGTGATTGGAAAGAAATAAAAAATTTTTAGGAGGATTTTAGAATGAGAAAAGCAGTTATTGAAGATACAAAAGAAATTATGCAAATCATAAAGGAAACTATTGCAGAAATGCGAACCTACAATAATACGCAGTGGGATGAAAATTATCCTCAGGAAAAAGATTTTATGAAGGATATCCAAAGAGGAGACTTATATGTAGCAGAAAGAGAAGGAAAGTTGGTTGGTTTCGTATGCATTAATAAAGTAGAACCAGTTGAGTATACTGGGTTAAACTGGTCATTGAAAGAAGATTGTATGGTTGTTCATAGAATGGCAGTTAATCCGAACTACAGAAGAAGTGGGATTGGTACTGAATTAATGAAATTTGCTGATGAATTAGCTTTAGCTAACAATATAAGATATTTAAAAACAGATACCTATTCAATAAATACTAAAATGAACGCATTATTTAAAAAATGTGGTTATCACTTAATTGGAGAGATGAGTTTTTTAGGAAAGGAAAAGCCATTCTATTGCTATGAAAAAAATATTAAATAATGATAAATAATTTAATTGAGAATGGTGTGTAGTTATAAATCCACACCATTCAGTTTTATTTTATAATTTGAAAGGTGCTAATAAATTGAATAATTATATTAATGCTATAAATCAAGTTGCAATCTTAGCTTTGATAATGGGCGTTGGTTCTTTTGCAGGAAAGAAGAATTTAATTAATGATGAACTAAGTAGAGGGTTATCTAACATATTAACGAATATTGCATTACCTGCATTAGTAGTAAGTTCCTTTATAATAAGTTATTCTAAAGAATTATTGGGCAGCATGCTAGAGATTTTTATTATATCAGTTATATTTCATGTTGCTATCATACTAGTTAGTAGGTTTGTTTTAGGTAAATATAACATTGATAAACAGCAAATAATTAAATTTATGTTTATATTTCCTAACGGCGGGGCAATGGGAGTGCCTTTAATATATGGACTTTATGGTCAAATTGGAGTTCTCTACTTATCAATTTTTTTAATCCCATATCAGATACTATTTTGGACATATGGGGAAGGGCTTTTCTCTCATGAATCAAGTGGCATTGCCTTAAAGAAGTATTTAAATAATCCTAATATAATTGCTGTAGTAGTCGGGTTATTCATATTTATGTTATCTATAAAAGTACCTTTCATAATAAAACAAACACTTAGTGATATAGGAGCTGTTACAATGCCTTTATCTATGATGATAATAGGTGAGAAGGTTGCTTCAATGAAATTTAAAGAAATTATATTTGATAAGGATGTATACTTTTGTTCATTTATGAGACTTATAATTGCTCCTATTATAATGTTTGTTATAATAAGCTTTCTTAATTGGACACCTTTAATAAAAAACATCTGCATAGCAGCAGAGGCAATTCCAACCGCTACTGTTACGGTGCTGTTTTGTGAAAAGTATAATTATAATACGATTTTAGCTTCAAAGTGTGTTTTAGCTACACACATTCTATCTATAATCACCATACCTATTATGCTTTTGTTTTTAAGATTTAAATAATCTATTTGTTTTATATAATTTAAGCACTATAAGGAGACGTTATTCATGAAAAAAAGGTTCTTTCTTTTCTCATTTCACGCAGCAACTAAAAAAATGAACAATTCGCAAAAGCACCACATAATTCAAAAAGTTGAATTACGTGGTGCTTTTGCGTCACATTACAAAGATAAAATGTACTTATTGTAAATTTTCTTCCGATTAATTAATAACTTAAAAAAACTTTTTAGCAGCCATGCTGGACATTTTAGCACAAGCTAATCCTAAAATCACTCCTGCAAGCACATCTGAAGGATAATGAACAAATAAGTATAATCTTGAAAAAGCAATTAAACTTGCTAATAATAATGCATATAAACCATACTTCTTTGAATTAATCATCACAACCCCAGCGGCTGCAAAGCTAGCAGCAGTATGTCCTGAAGGAAATGAATAGGACTTAGGACTTTTCACAAGCATTTTCATTGTAGGCACGTCTACACATGGTCTTGTCCTTTGAACGACATGCTTTATTATTCCTTCTCCTAAAATAGTAACTAGCATTAAACTTAATGCCATAATTATTCCAACTTTTCTATATTTATTACTCATTAAAAGCAATATGGTTATGAAAACCCAAACTAATCCGCCACTTCCTAAAGACGTTATTACAGGCATTACTTTGTCCATTAATGATGTATGCATTTTTTCTTGTATAAATATTAATATATTCATATCTATGTTTTGTATTAAATTCATATTTAAAATATACCCTTCATAAGTTTAGTCAGTACATTATACTACATATATATTGTATAAACAATATTCAATAATTGTAATAAAATTTATATATAGTTTTTTATAATATCTCCGAACCTTATTATAAAATATAGTTATTATACCAATATTTGAATATAATAAGTGATATTATATATCTGTTGCATTAAATCATGCAAAAGCATAAAGGGAGGTATTCAAAATAATGAAAGAAAAAAAAGGTAATGCTATGGCATTATTGCCACTAGTTATATTTATGCTGCTATTTCTTGGCGTTTCAATTATAATGAAAGATTTTTATAAAATGCCTGTAATTGTAGCATTAATAATTGCATCTACTATAGCTATACTTCAAAACAAAAATATACCTATAGAATTAAAAGTTGAGAGATTTTGCAAGGGTGCTGGAGATTCTAGCATCATACTGATGTGTTTAATTTTTATTTTAGCAGGTGCTTTTGCTGAAGTCAGCAAATCTATGGGTGCTGTAGATTCTACTGTAAATTTAGGACTAGCTGTTTTTCCACCTAGTTTTATGGTAGCTGGTATATTTGTAATTGGTTCTTTTTTATCCATGTCACTTGGAACTTCTGTTGGAACAATAGTAACTCTATCACCTATTGCAGTTGGAATATCACAAAAAACAGGTCTTCCTATAGCATTTTTAATTGCTGCTGTAGTCAGTGGTGCTATGTTTGGTGACGGTCTATCTATGATATCAAATTCTACTGTAGCCGCTACTAAAACCCAGGACTGTGAAATGGTAGATAAATTTAAAGCTAACTTTAAAATAGTACTTCCTGCAGCTATTTTAACATTATTGATATATGCATTTTTAACTTTTGGTATGCATGTTAATCACTCAGGACCTTATAATTATCAATTTATTAAAATATTGCCTTACATAGCTGTATTTGGAGTAGCCTTAACAGGCTTTAACGTAGTGTTAGTACTAATTGGAGGTATTGTACTTGCATCTACAATTGGTCTTATTTATGGATCTTTTGATATATTCACAGTATTTCAGCTTTGCGCCAAAGGTATTGCAGGTATGGAAGACATATCTATGATATCCATATTAATTGGAGGTATTGGCGAATTAATAAAATTCAATGGCGGAATAGATTATCTATTAAATACAATACAAAAAAGAGTTCATTCTAGGAGAGGTGCTGAATTTGGTATAGGATTATTAGTTAGTTTAGTAAATTTATGTACTGCTAATAATACCGTTTCTATAATTATAGTTGGTTCTCTAGCCAAAGATTTATCTGAAAGCTACGGTGTAGATAGAAGAAAAACTGCCAGTCTTTTAGATACTTTTGCTTGCTTTATACAAGGCTGTATACCTTATGGAGCTCAACTTTTAGTTGCCTCTGGTCTTGCAGCAATTTCACCATTCCTGATAATGAAATATCTTTGCTATCCGTATCTTTTAGGCATAGCATCTATATTTGCTATAATACTTGGAGTACCTAAATTTAAAACTCCAGCTAAAAGTGCGTTAAAACTAGAAGACGAAGATTCTTCCTCCATCGGAGCTTAAGAATGAATAAATTATATACTTTTTAGTGCATTGCGTGTACATATAATAGATTATTGTTACAAATATACTTTTTACTTAATAAAAGTATATATAACAATGCAATTAGATGCGTACATTTGAAGTTACTAGTTTGGATTTTAACTTTTATGCAGTGATATATGATAAGGGTGTCATCACATTAGCTAAATTGTTTTAATATTATTCTTAGCTCAAAATTTTTGAAAGCCTTAGAACTTTAGTCCTGTCTGAGGGAACCGAGTTTGACAAAGTTCTTAGGCTTTCAAAAATTTCGAGCTTTAGAATAAATCAGAAACTCCTCTTCGTTTCCTCAGAGGAGTAAGCGATTCGCACAAAATCATAGATTTTGGCTCTCTGCTTAAAACATTTAGCCGTGATGACACCCTTATCACATATCACGGAATGAAAGTTAAAATCCAAACCTCTACTGCAACCTACATCGTAATGTACTTATTATATTACTTTAATTCCTTCATTAGGTTAGCCATTTCTATAGCAGACATAGCTCCATCCCAACCTTTGTTACCTGCTTTAGTTCCAGCTCTTTCTATAGCCTGTTCTATACTATCTGTAGTAAGTACGCTGAATATTACAGGTGTTTCTGATTCTAAAGATACATGTGCTACTCCTTTTGATACTTCACTAGATACATAATCAAAATGTGGTGTAGAACCTTTAATTACAGCGCCAAGACATATAACAGCATCATATTTTTTCATAGCTACCATTTTTTTTGCTACTAGTGGAATTTCAAAAGCTCCTGGAACCCAGCTTATTTCTATATTATCTTCTGTTGCTCCATGTCTTTTTAAACAATCTAATGCTCCTGATAAAAGCTTAGATCCTATAAATTCATTAAACCTTCCAACTACTAAACCAAATTTTAATGTTTCTGCACTTAATTTTCCTTCATAAATTTTCATATTTATACCTCCAAATTTTAAATAAAATTAATCACTTTCTGTATTATAAATTAAGTAAGTGTCCTAACTTTTCTTTTTTTGTTTTCATATAATCCATACTCTCTTTTGAGTATTCCATTTCTATTGGTACTCTTTCTACTATATTTATTCCATATTCAGAAAGTCCTGATACTTTTTTAGGATTATTAGTAAGTAATCTTACACTATTTACTCCTAAATCTTTAAGAATTTGAGCTGCTATACCATAATCTCTTAAATCAGCTGGGAATCCTAATGCAAGATTTGCTTCTACTGTATCCATACCCTGTTCTTGAAGTGCATAAGCTTTCAATTTATTTAAAAGTCCTATACCTCTTCCTTCTTGTCTCATATATACGAGTACTCCTCTGCCTTCTTTTTCTATTTGAGTTAAAGCTGCTGCTAATTGATCTCCACAGTCACATCTTAAAGAATGGAAGGCATCTCCTGTAAGACATTCTGAATGAACTCTTACTAATACTGGTTCATCTTCAAAGTTTTCTCCTTTTACAAATGCTACATGATGTTCTCCATTTAAAATATTTTTATATCCTACAGCCTTAAAATCTCCAAATCTTGTTGGTATATGAGCCTCAGCTGCATTTTCTATAAATTTTTCTGTTTTCTTTCTGTAAACTATTAAATCCTCTATAGTTATAATCTTTAAATCGTGTTTTTTTACAAACTCCATAAGCTGTGGAGTTCTTGCCATAGTGCCATCTTCATTCATTATTTCACAAATTACGCCTGCTGGAGAAAGACCTGCTAATCTTGATATATCTACAGCAGCCTCAGTATGTCCATTTCTTACAAGTACTCCTCCATCTTTAGCTTCAAGAGGGAAAATATGACCTGGTCTTTCAAATTCTTCTCCTGTGCACTCTGGATTTACAAGTTTCTGTATTGTTAAAGCTCTATCATAAGCTGATATACCTGTAGAAGTTTCTACTGCATCAACAGATACTGTAAATGCTGTTGAAAATTTCTCACTATTATTACTTACCATATGATTTATATTAAGCTCTTTAAGTCTTTCTTTTGTCATAGGTGTACATATAAGGCCTCTTCCAAACTTAGCCATAAAATTTATAGCCTCAGGGGTTACCTTCTCTGCAGACATAAGAAGATCTCCCTCATTTTCACGACTTTCATCATCTATTACTACTATCATTTTTCCTTCTTTTATATCCATTAAAGCTTCTTCTATACTATTAAATTCAAATTCCATTTCTATCTCTCCTTCAACACTTTAGTTATTAACTGCTCTATAGTTAAATTTTTATTACAAATCATTAATTAATCATCTACATAAATCCAGCTTCTCTTAACATAGCTTCTGTTATTTTAGATTCTTTTTTTTCTTCCTTTTGCTTCATAAAAACTAATCTCTCTACATATTTTCCTATTAAATCACACTCGATATTTACCTCTTCGCCAAGGTTCTTTTCATAGAGAGTGGTTTCTCCTTTAGTATGTGGTATAAGAGAAACACTGAAAGATTTTTCATTTACTTCTGCTACTGTAAGACTTACACCATCTATAGTTATTGATCCTTTAAGCACAATATATTTTAATGCATCATCAGGAACTTCTACAGTAATCCAGGTAGCTATATCTTCATTCTTTATGTTAACTACTTTTCCTGTGCAATCTATATGCCCACTAACTATATGTCCACCTAATCTGTCACCTAAAGCCAATGCTCTTTCCAAGTTTACTAAGCTGCCTTTTTTTAAATTATTTAAACTACTTCTTCTCATAGTTTCAGGCATAACATCTACAGTAAAACTATTATGTTTAAAACTTGTTACTGTAAGACAAACTCCATTTACAGCAATACTATCTCCAAGCTTAACATCTTCTAATACCTTTTTAGCTTCTATATTAATTTGTGCAGAATTTATGCCTTTAGATATACTTAAAATTCTTCCAACCTCTTCTATAATCCCAGTAAACAACGAGACACCTCCTTTTAAGTATTAATTACTAATCTATATATTCTAATTGTTAAAGTACCCTTCAATGAGTAAATCCTCTCCAACGTTTTTACAATTCATTTTATTGATTAATACAGCATTCTTTAAAATTTCAATACCGCTGCCTTCAACTGGAGTTTTAGCTGAAGCACCTCCTAAAATTTTAGGTGCTATAAAGCATAATATTTTATCTACTATTTTAGAATCTAGTGCAGAAAAATTAAGTTCTCCTCCACCTTCTAAAAGAATACTATCTATACCTTCTTTTCCTAATTCCTTCATCAAGTATTTTAAATCTACTCTATTATTATCTTTAGGAGTTATTATTATTTTTATCCCCTTTTGTTCTAACTCTTCTTTCTTTTTTGCATCAAATTCTTCAGTACATGCTATTATAATTTTTCTTTCGTTTAAAGTTGTAAATATTTTTGATTCCACAGGTATTGAAAGTTTAGAATCTACAATTATAGCTGTAGGACTTTTACCATCTTCTATAAACCTAGTAGTAAGTAGTGGATTATCTTTTTTAATAGTTCCTATTCCAGCCATTATGCCCATTACCCTGTTTCTGATAGTATGCACATATTTTCTGGATTCTTCTCCTGTTATCCACTGTGATTCTCCTGTTTTAGTAGCTATTTTTCCATCCAAAGTCATAGCCGTTTTCAATATCACGAAAGGAGTTTTTTCTGTAATATATTTTATAAATATTTCATTTACTTTTTTTGCTTCTTCCTCTAAAACTCCTACAATTACTTCTACTCCATTTTTCTCTAGAAGTTTAATTCCATTTCCTGCTACTAAGGAATTAGGATCTTTCATAGCTATTACTACTTTTTTAATACCAGCCTTTAAAACAGCTTCTGCACAAGGAGGTGTTTTCCCATAATGCGAACATGGTTCTAAAGATACATAAAGCTCTCCCCCCTTTGCACTTTCACCAGCTTCTTTCAAAGCATATACTTCTGCATGAGGTCCTCCGTAAAATTTATGGTACCCTTGTCCAACTATGTTTCCATTGTTGACAATTACTGCTCCTACTAAAGGATTGGGATTTACATTTCCTTGTCCTTTTAATGCCAAATTTAAAGCCATCTTCATGTAATATTCATCTAAATTTTTTTTATTATCGTTCAAGACTTTCCCCTTCCTCCTAATATATATTTTCAATTTAATTACTTATTTTGTAAATTTTTGAAATAGATGATTATAAATATTGCTAATTTCTTCTAAAATAGTTTATAAAAAAACTAAATCCCTGAAGAAACCTTCAGGGATTATTATATGCAAAACATTTAAAAGCATACTAATTGCTTAGTACTAAAATTGCATCTTTCTTTCTTTTATCCAGACTTTACTGTCGGTACTGGAATCTAACCAGTTCATGCTGAATTATCAGCTCGCGGACTTTACCGCCGATCGGGAATTTCACCCTGCCCTGAAAGCTTTTATATTAAGTTTTATTACAGGTTTAATATACACCATTCTGATAATTTTGTCAATTATTAATTAAATTCTAAATTTTCAACTTAGGCATCTTTAAAAAGTGTATAATATACTTGTATGTATTTGCTAATTAATGGAGGTATATGAAAATGGAAGTAGTGCTCGACTTTGATTTTAAATTGGATAAGCAGCAAGTTATAGATACTTTAAAATCCTATTGTGAAACTATAACTGATGAAGAGATAAGTTCTTTATATGAAAAGCTTTTACCTAATTTATATGAATGTGTACAACCCTCTGCTATATTCACTATAGCAGAAAAAAATAAAGACTTTACTTTCGAAGTAATAGAAGATTATAAATATGTCTTTTACTGTCTAGTCACCATTGGTGATAAAATTTCTGAAAAAGTAAACGAATTTTTTTCCTATGCTAAAATGAAGGAGGGAATGGTATTAGATGCTATGGCTGCTTCCTATTTGTTTGAAATAAGCTCTCAATTATTTAATCACATACATGATAAAGCCGAGGAATTAGGATTAGGTCTTAGTTATAGAATAGCACCTGGAGATGGTGAAATTCCTCTATGGTACCAAAAAAACATTTTAGATGAACTTGATTCTAAAAATTTTCTAGATATATATGTAAACGAAGATTTCATGCTTACATCACTGCGATCTATGGCTTATATCTATGGCGCAGATAAAAATAAACCTTTAAGTAATGTAGACCATGACTGCAGTAGATGCCCGAATAAGGAACAGTGCAGTATGAGAAAGAAATAAATAGAAATGTAATGTGCATAAACATGCACTAAAATATATCAAGGAGTTGATTAATATTATGAAAACTTTAACTAATGGATGTATTTTATTAGACGATTTAAAATTTAATATAGAATACTCGAAGCTATACAATGAATTAAATGTGAGTAGCAAGGAGCAATCTATTGTACTAAAAGAGCTCATAGCTGAAGCTGAAAAAATTGCTAAGCCTAAGGCATTATTAAAAAAATGTACTATAGATAAAAAATCTCATAATTCTACCATAATTGGTGGTGAAGAGTTTTTTAGCAGAGTTATAAGTGTAAATCTACGTAATGAACTTATAGCTTTTCCTTATATAATTACATCTGGAATAGAACTTCAAAAATGGTGTGAGTCAAAGGAAGATAAACTTATTAGTAAAGTAGCAGAACATATAAGTCAATCTATTTTAATACAAGTGCATTTAGAACTACAAAAATATATAGAAAGTAAATTTAATACTGGCAGCTTAGCTAGAGTAAACCCCGGTTCTACTATAGATTGGAATATGGATGAATTAAGAAAAATATTCAAAATTCTAGAAGATCCTATGAAATATATAGTAGTATCACTTAATGATAAATTTTATATGGCTCCTAGTAAAACCTACTCAGGCATTTATTTTCATAATGAGAATAATTATAAAAATTGTTTCATGTGCCCTGGATTGCAATGTCCTTTAAGAGAAGTACCTTATGATAAAAATTATTATACTGAAAACTACGAAAACTTTAAAACAATATAAATAATTCATTCTATTTTATTTATTAAAAATGCTGTTGATACAATAAATTATCAACAGCATTAATTTAAATCTAATTCTTTTTCAACATTTTCTTTCTTCTTATCTTTCTATAAACCATATCTACTGTTATAGAAAGTAATAAAAATGCTGAAAATACTATATTCAATTTTTCTGATAATTCAGGTCTAAAATAAGATGCAACTTGAACCATTAACAAAACAGTTCCTACTATTATTAAATAATTTATTTTCATGTTAATATACTTTGTATCTACACCTTTTGCATCTAGCATAAGCTTCTTTCTAACAGATTTGCTATATTTCATACCTAATCCCTGAATAATACCTGTAAAAGCAAGAAGTGTCATTAGGCTAGTCATTGCTGAAGAATCCATTTTTATACCTCCACATAAGTAAATATAATATACTATTATAAATTATAGCATGCATATGTTTAAAATTCAAAATTTTTAGTGTTTTTATCATGTGTAATTTTTACCTCAATAATTTAAATTTATTTTCACATATGATATCATTATAAATAAACAAAATTAATAAGGAAGTGACTTTTATGTCTTTAGATAAAATTAAAGGAAATACATATTATATAAATTCAGTTACCAATTCTGGAATTTTTGTATTTAAGAATAAAAATTGTCTCATAATAGATACAGGTTCAAATAATTCTGATGCTAAAAAAATAGAAGATATATTAGTAAAAAATAGTCTTCATCCTAAATATATAATAAATACCCATAACCACTTAGATCATTGTGGCGGAAACATTTATTTTCAAAAAAACTATCCTGGATGCTTAGTATATACCTCCTTAAAGGAAAAATTATTCATGGAAAACCAGGAAATCCAAGGAGCAATATTATCCTCCTCCACTCCTATTAAAGGAATAGATATTAGCAATAAACCTTTGCCAGTAGACTTTATATTAGACTATGGTACAAATAAAATTAATGATGAAAAGTTCGAAATAATACCTCTTAAGGGTCATTCTATAGAGCAAATAGGAATTATAACCCCAGAAAAAGTATGTTTCCTAGGTGATTCCATATTTAGTTCAGAAATAATGGAGAAATACTCCTTCCCTTATTTATATGATATAGAAGAAAGTTTAAATACTTTAAACAGTATAAAAACAATTGATGCAGATTATTTTGTTATAAGCCATGCAGATAAAGTTTTATGCAAAGACGAAATTATAGAACTTTGTGATAAAAATTTAAATAATATAGAAAACTATAAAAATCAAATTCTCGAACTTTTAGAACAGCCTTTAACCCGTGAGGACATTTTAGAAAACATAGCTGTTTTAAATGATCTATCTTTTAATTTTTATCAATACCATCTTAATTTAGGAGGGGTTTCTGCTTTTCTTGCGTACCTTTATTCTAAATCACTAATAGAATATTCCATAGAATCTGGTAAGCTGTACTATTTTAGAAAATCTTAATGGAAACTTTAGTTTTAAAAAGGAACCTTTACAAGTGGTATTGTAAAGATTCCTTTTTTAATTACTTATTTATCATTATTTTTGTTCTTCAAAATTCATTATACTATGGCCCTTACCATATATAAAGTATACTACAATTCCAATTGCTATCCAGATTACAAATACCATGTGTGTAAATTGTGGTAGCTTGTATATTAAGTATAAGCAGAATAAAATTGAAATTGCTGGAGTAATAGGAACTCCTGGACAAGCAAATGGTCTTGTAACGTCTGGTCTTTTCTTTCTAAGAACTATAACTGAAGCTGAAACTATACAGAATGCACAAAGTGTTCCTATATTTGTCATTTCTGCAAGTCTTCCTATTTGTAAGAATCCTGAAAGTACCATTGTTACTACACCAACTAATACAGTACTCTTTATAGGTGTACCAAATTTTGGATGTACTTCTGAAAATACTGTTGGTAATAATCCATCTCTTGATAATGAGAATAGTATACGAGATGAACCAAATGTCATAACAAGTAAAACTGAAGATATACCACAAACTGCACCTACTGATACTAAAGCTGAACCCCAATTAATTCCTACTTTTGCAAGAGCATAAGCAACTGGAGCTGCATTACCATGGAATTCTTTATAAGGAACCATACCTGTTAATATAGCTGAAACTATAATATACAATACTGTACATACTAACAATGAAGCTACTATACCTATTGGTAAATCTCTTTGAGGATTTTTAACTTCTTCTGCTGCTGTTGAAACTGCATCAAATCCTACATAAGCAAAGAATATTATAGATGCTCCTGTAAATACACCATTTACTCCATATGGGAAGAATGGATGCCAGTTAGCAGGATTAACATGTCCTATTCCAACTACTATGAATAATATAACAACTGCTAATTTAATTATAACAAGTATATTATTTAACTTAGTACTTTCACTAACACCTTTAATTAAGAATAACATAACAACAAATAAAACTATAATTGCTGGAAGATTTACTATACCTCCATTTTGTCCTGGTGGATTACAAAGTGCTGCTGGTACTGTTATGCCACCTGCTTTAAGTAAGGCAACTATATATCCGGACCATCCAACTGCAACTGCTGCAACTGCAACTACATATTCCAGAATAAGATCCCAACCTATAAGCCAGGCCCAAATTTCACCTAATCCAACATACCCAAATGTATAAGCACTACCAGCTACTGGTATCATGGCTGCTAATTCTGCATAACACAAAGCTGCAAATGTACACGCTATTGCTGCAAATACAAATGATAGCACAAGCGCTGGTCCAGCATAATCAGCTGCTGCAACACCTGTTAATACGAATATACCTGTACCTATAATTGCACCGATGCCAAGCATTGTAAGTTCAAATGCTCCTAGCACCTTTTTAAGACCTTTTCCTGACTCAGATAACATTGCCTCAATAGACTTAGTTCTAAAGATTGATTTGTTGTCACTAGCCATTTTCCAAAACACCCCTTTCAAAATAAATAAAATAATATAAAATAATGAATTTTTTAATTAGTGTAATTATAGCATATTTTTAAGCCACTCTTTTATTATTCGCAATATTCTGAATATTTCTGGTAACAGCATAAAAAAATTCATTTAGCCCTTGAAATTCAATCATTTCAACTTGTGCAGTAAACATTTTCATCGCGATTATTTTAAAAAAAAATATTTTCCAGTTAATTTTTTTAATTTTTTTGCATAATTATTGATTTTATATATACATATATATGCCAAGTTTTAAATTATATTTATTTTCTAACTATTTAAATTATTCTCTTTTACATGTGATATTAATAAAATTCTTTCAAAAAAATTGCACAACTAATATTATAGTTGTGCAAAATTATCTTTCTTTAAAATAAGGTATTAACTATTTTTCCATCATTTTTTGACAATATACCAAAATCGTATATTTCTACCAAATTTCCCTTATACTCTATTGTTTTACCACTAGATACTTCCGTTACTACATTTTTCGATTGATCATTTACATATATCTTTCCATTTCGAGTAATATGTATATTACTTTTTTCTGCAGCTTCAGACAAAGAGTATTTCTGATTTTCTGATGTCTTTTTCAAATTTATAACAAATATTTTCTTAACTTTTTGATTTTCACCATTTCCAATATATATTCTATCTTCACCATCTATACCTAGTAAATAATGAATTCCGTTCTCGCCTGTTGCTATAGGACTTTTTAATCCAATACCCTTTATTCTATTATTTGTATTGTCTTCATATATTAATCTATCCTGCTTATTTTCAACAAATATCTTTCCAAGTTTACAGCTAGGATACTTAGTTTCTTCTGTATTTGTCATTACATTTATACAATATAGCCTACTTCTTGATCCTTCTTTTGAAATTTTAACATAAGTTACATTACTAGCAGTTGACATAGCTATATCAGAAACATCATATTTATTATCTAGCAATGATATTTTCAATTCCTTATTTTTTTCATTGCTTAATGCACTTTTTTCATCTCTCTTAGCATTATAAGATTCAAATTTTAGATAACTAGAATCCCCATCATTATACTTTTCCGCTATAAGTATAATATTTTCATTAGGCCACCATTTAAATGCAGACAATTTAGCATCATCATCAAGTTTTATTTCCTTCTTCTTATTATTTGATGTATCCACTACATTAATTACTCCATCAACACAGTAGGCAACATAGTTTCCATTATAAGAAGCAGATATGTCTTTAGCATCATCTGGTATTTTAAAACTGATTTTATTAGACGTTTTTTTAGTTGAATCTATTTTTTTTGCATTAAAAGTAGTCTTATCATTTAAATAGAAATTATCCACAAAGAAAAATGCAAAAATCTCTAACATTATAGGGAGAATTGTCCAAGCTAGTATTCTCTTTAATCTCTTCATTAATTAAACTCCTCTCTACTACTTTACGTATACTGCCGTAGCTACAGTTCTTTCGCCATTCCAATCGCAAGGGTCATTAATAACCTCTCCATTAAAATACATAGTAGAAGAAGATCCTCCATCAAGACTACTTGCATTTAGAGCACCTCTTTGAAGCAATATATTTTGAACTTCTTTTAATGACGCACCTGCCTTTAAGCCTTTTCTTCCATCAATAACCAACATTATAATAGTACCATCTGCTTTTTGTCCTATAGCAGTTCTAGGATTTAGCCCTTCTTCCGCTAAAGCAACAGGCTTTCCATTTATAATAAGACTATTTCTAAATGATATAGCTTCCGTAACATTATCTCTCAATAATTCACTCACAGTATGATCCCCTACTATCAATTTTCCATCCTTGGTAAAGGCCGTAACATTTACTGCTTCATTATTTTTAACATCACTATAAACGACTTTTCCATTGGATATGACTATTCCCTGAGGATATGCTCCAGTTCCAGTCCAAAGCTTTCCATTTGAAGATTTATCAGTAAATCCTCCTCCATTAATAGCAGCTGCTGCTCCATTTTCTTCTGCTATTTCACTTGTTTTTTGCCCTACTTCCTTTAATTTATTTGTGTACCCAATTTTCATTCTTGTAGGGTTCTTTACTTCAAGTATACATGCGTGAAATTTAGTATCATCTATTTCATATCTATCTATTCCACTATCATTAGAGTAATTTACGCTAACACCACCTAAATTCTCAGACTCACTTCCTGAAACTCCACCACTTTTATTATCATTTAATATCTCATTTATCTTATCCTTTGATAAAAACGTTGTGGCAAAATATTGATGAGTAAAAGTAGCCATAGCCGTACCTACAAATTTAGTTCTAACATTTTTAAAAGGACCATAGAATATTAGGAGTGGTGCAGCTATAATTACTACTATCAACTCATAAATTATAAAGCATATAAGTCTTTTTAAAGATAATTTTTTTGTTTTTACTTTTTTCCTTACTCTCCTATTGTTTTGCATACTTACCTCCAAACAATTTAAACATTTCAGTTCTACAACAAAAAATAAATACATATCACATTTTACTATTAAATTGAAATTATTTCTACCACCTTTTAACATTACATAATTTC
This sequence comes from Clostridium carboxidivorans P7, assembly GCF_001038625.1. GTDB lineage: Bacteria > Bacillota > Clostridia > Clostridiales > Clostridiaceae > Clostridium_AM > Clostridium_AM carboxidivorans. Next base: position 5,313,460 of record NZ_CP011803.1, on the reverse strand, counting down.
ATACTATTTTTTCTTTAATTATAACCATACACGTATTTATTATAAGATATATTTGTGTCTAAATTATAAATAAAAAAAATTTAAGGTACAATTTCATATAGAAACTTAACCTTAAATTTTTAAATTAATAAATATGTTTAAAATTTAATAAGAAATTATATAATCTATTTCACTCTTCCTATATCGTGTCTGTAATATATACCTTCAAATTCTATTTTGTTCAAATCGTCATATGCAGCATCTATAGCCTCATCTAATGTACTTCCTAAGGATTGTGTGCATAAAACTCTTCCACCACTTGTTTTAAGCTTATTATCTTCATATTGTGCTCCGGCTACAAAAACTCTTTTAGCTTTATCTGTACCTTTAATTTCAAATCCAACTTCATATTTTCCTGGATATCCCTTAGAAACAGCAGCCACACAACAAGAAGCTCCATTATACCATTTAACATCAAACTCTGAAAGTTTTTTATCTAAAGCTGCTTCTATAAGTTCTAATAAATCACTTTCCATTATAGGAAGTACAGCTTGAGTTTCAGGATCACCTAATCTTACATTATACTCTAAAAGATAAGGTCCTTTTTTAGTTATCATTATTCCAAAAAAGATTATACCTGTGTAGTCAAACTTTTCTTCTTTAATGCCTTTTAGTGTAGGTTCAATTACTTCTTTTTCGAAAGCTTTAAGAACTTCTTCATTGCAGTAAGGATTAGGCGCTATAGCTCCCATTCCACCTGTATTTGGACCTTTTCCACCATCATATATTTGTTTATGGTCTTTAGCTGATATAAAAGGAATTATAGTTTCTCCATCAGTTATAGAAAGTATTGATGCTTCAGGTCCCTCTAAAAATTCTTCTATTACTACTTTTTTTCCTGAACCCTTAAAAATATCATTAACCATGAAGTCTTTTATAGTTTCTTCTGCCATCTTATATTCTTCACAAATGACTACGCCTTTTCCTGCAGCTAATCCATCTGCTTTTATAACTATTGGGTATGCACATGTTTTTAAGTATTTAAGAGCCTCATCTTCATTTTCAAAAACTTCATATTCCGCAGTTTTAACACCATACTTTTTCATGAATTCTTTTGAAAAAGCCTTACTACCTTCAAGCTTTGCAGCTTCTTTAGAAGGTCCAAAAACCTTTAATCCCTGACTTTTAAATAAATCTACAATACCTTCTGTAAGAGGAACTTCTGGTCCAACTACAGTAAGATATATTCCATTGTCTTTAGCAAATTTAGCTAACTCTTCATTGCTCTTCAAATTTACATTTTCGCATTTATCTTCTACTGCCGTACCACCATTTCCAGGTGCACAATAAACTTTTTCCACTTTAGAATTTTGAGCTATCTTCCAAGCAATGGCATGCTCACGACCACCCGAACCAATTACTAATATTTTCATACTTTTCCTCCAAAACTATTCATTATAATTAGTGTTTAAAGTGTCTTACACCTGTAAATACCATAGCTATTCCATTTTTGTTACAGCCCTCTATGGATAAATCATCTTTTAAAGATCCACCTGGTTGAATTATAGCTTTTATTCCGTATTTTGCAGCTTCTTCAACTATATCTCCAAATGGGAAAAATGCATCTGAAGCAAGAACAACTCCGTCTCCAGCTCTCTTTAAAGCGTCACAAGCTGGCCAAATCCTATTAACCTGTCCGCCGCCTATTCCTTTTGCAGCACCATCTTTAACTACAACGATAGCATTGGATTTAACATATTTACATACTTTCATTCCAAACATTAAGTCCTTCATTTCCGTATCTGTTGGAGCTTTTTCTGTTACTACTTTTACTTCATCTACTAATTTATCATCAGATGATTGAACTAATATTCCTCCATCTACCTTTGCAAATTCAACTTTGCTTTGAGGTTTCATATCACTCTTTATAATTCTTAAATTCTTCTTAGTTTTTAAAACTTCTAAAGCATCCTCATCAAATTCAGGAGCAATAACTATTTCAAGGAATATTTTTACTAATTCTTCTGCTGTTTTCTTATCTAAAGTTCTATTAACTGCCACAATTCCTCCAAATATTGAAGTATCATCACATTCAAAAGTCTTCATATAAGCATCATATACATTATCTGCTATAGCTGCACCACAAGGTGTATTATGCTTTACAGCACAACATGCTATTTCTTCAAATTCATTTACTACTTTCCATGCTATATCCATATCTTTTATATTGTTATAAGATAATTCTTTTCCATTTAATTGTACAAAATCCTTCATAGAGCCTTTTTCTGCAGTAGAAGTGTAATATGCTGCACTTTGATGTGGATTTTCTCCATATCTTAAATTCATAGACTTTTTATATGAAACTGACAAATATTCAGGATATTCTTCTTCTGCTAACAAAAAGTTACTTATAGCTCCATCATAAGCAGACATAAGATTAAATACTTTTCCAGCAAGCTTCTTCTTTGTATTAAAATCTACATCACCATTTTCTTCTATTTGTTTCATAACATTTGCATAATCATTAACATCTGTTAATACTATAACATCTTGAAAGTTTTTAGCAGCAGCTCTTATCATAGTAGGTCCGCCGATATCTATAAATTCAACTTTTTCTTGAAATTCTAGATTTTCCTTTACTTTATCAAAGAAAGGATATAAGTTTACAACCACCATATCAATTGGTTTTATTCCCTTTTTCTCTATAGTTGCCATATGCTCTTTATTATCTCTTATAGCTAAAATTCCACCATGAATAAATGGATGTAGAGTTTTTACTCTTCCATCTAATATTTCTTCAAATCCAGTTACATCTGAAACTTCTGTTACAGGTATATTGTTTTCCTTTAAATGTTTGTATGTACCACCAGTAGAAAGTATTTCAACCTCTCTACTAACTAAAAATTTAGCTAAATCTAACACACCTTCCTTGTTAAAAACACTTATCAAAGCACGCTTTAACATTATATATACCTCCAATTTAAATTATTATTTTATTATAACTATTCTTCCATTTACTTTAACTTTACCTTCAGAAATAAGTTTTACTGCCTCTGGAAGAGCTTTATGTTCCTCAGTTAAAATTCTTTTTTGTAATTCTTCTGCACTGTCTTCTGCATATACAGGTACAGTTTTTTGCAAAATTATTGGACCACTATCTGTTCCATTATCCACAAAATGCACTGTACAACCTGATATTTTTACACCATATTCTAAAGCACACTCATGAACTTTCATTCCATACATACCATTTCCACAAAATGCTGGTATTAATGAAGGATGTATGTTTATTATTTTATTTTCAAATTTTTCTATAAGCTCACCTTTAAGTATAGATAACCATCCTGCACAAACTATTAAATCTACTTTTCCATAGAGTAATTTAAGTATTTCATCAGAAACAGTACCTTTGTATATTTTTCTTTCAATTACATAAGCATTTATATTATTGTTTTTTGCTCTCTCCAGAGCATATACACCATCTCTATCACTTACAACTGCTTCAATACTACAATTTGTTAAGTATCCAGTGTTTACTGCATCTATAATTGATTGGAGATCTGTACCACCACCAGATACAAGTACTCCTATTTTAAACATACTTTTTTATCTCCCTTTTCAACATATCCAATTTTATATGCTTTTTCGCCCATGGTATCTAGTTCTTTGATGATTCCTTCTACATCTTCGTTCTTTACACATAAAACAAAACCAATACCCATGTTATAAGTATTAAACATATGGTCTTCATCTACGCCTAGCTCTATTATGTGTTTAAATATTTCAGGTACTTCAAAGCTGTTTTTATCTATAACAGATGTAAAGTCTTCTTTAAACATTCTTGGTATGTTTTCATAAAAACCGCCGCCTGTAATATGAGCCATTCCTCTTATGTCGAATTTCTCCATAAGCTTTAATACAGGTTTAACATATATTTTAGTAGGTGTTAATAGTACATCACCTATTTTCTTGCCATTAAAATCTTCATCATAGTTTTTAATAAGCTTTCTGATTAATGAATATCCATTACTGTGAGGACCACTTGAAGCTATACCTATTAAGGCATCTCCATCTTCTATTTTACTTCCATCTATTACAGCGTCTTTTTCAACTATACCTACAGCAAATCCTGCCATATCATATTCTCCATCTGGATAAAAGCCTGGCATTTCTGCAGTTTCGCCGCCTATTAAAGCACATCCGCCTTGAAGACAGCCATCTGATACACCCTTAACCAAATCTGCAGCAACATTTGCTTCTAATTTTCCACAAGCTATATAGTCAAGGAAAAATATAGGCTTTGCACCATGACACAATATATCATTTACGCACATAGCCACACAGTCAATTCCTACAGTATCATATTTTTTACTTTTAAAAGCTAATTCAAGCTTTGTTCCAACACCATCTGTTCCTGAAACAAGAATAGGATTTTTATAATTTCCAATTTCAAACATACCTGCAAAGCTTCCAAGATTATTTAATACACCTGGTATAAAAGTTTTTGCTGCATGATCTTTAATGAGTTTTACTGATTCATATCCTTCTTCTATATTAACACCTGAATCTTTATATGTTATCATAACTGCACCCCTCAAAATTTTATTTAATTCAAGAATGGAGATACTATAAGTATCTCCTATTTATTCTAAATGGTTCTTAGCTTGCTCCATAGGAGCTGATACTGGATAAACTCCGCTAAAGCATCCAAGACAAAAACCTTTGTTTATATCTAGAGCCTCTAAAAGTCCTGGAATACTTACATACCCTAAACTGTCTGAACCTATTTCCTGTCTTATTTCTTCTATTTCAGCATGAGCTCCTATTAGTTCACTTCTATAAGGAGTATCTATTCCAAAATAACAAGGATATTTTACTACAGGTGAAGAAACTCTAAAATGAACTTCCTTAGCTCCAGCCTTTCTCAAAGCTTCTACTAATTTTCTACTTGTAGTTCCTCTTACTATAGAATCATCAACAATTACAACTCTCTTACCTTCTACATTTACCTTTAAAGGATTAAGTTTAACTGAAACTGCTCTTTCTCTTAATTCTTGTGAAGGAGTTATAAATGTTCTTCCTACATACTTATTTTTTATAAATCCTGTTCCATAAGGTATTCCTGAAGCTTCTGCATATCCTACAGCTGCTGGTATACCGGAATCAGGTACTCCTATAACTATATCTGCTTCTGCTGGACATTCTTCATATAGTTTTTTGCCTGTCTTTACTCTTGAACTATAAACATTTATACCATCTATAGTACTATCTGGTCTTGCAAAATATATATATTCAAAACAACAAGTTTCGCACTTTGTTTTTTCTGCAAAATTTATAGATCTAATTCCTTCTTTATCTATAATTACAATTTCACCAGGTTCTACATCTCTTATAAATTCTGCTCCTACAGAATCAAGTGCACAGCTTTCAGAAGATAATATATAGCTATCATTTATCTTACCTATACAAAGTGGTCTTATACCATTTGGATCACGTACTCCTATAAGTTTATCTTGAGTTAAAAGCACAATTGCATAAGATCCTTTTACTGCCTGTATAGCATTAACCACTGCTGTTTCTATGCCTTTTTTTGCACCCTTAGCTATTAAATTTAGGATTACTTCTGTATCAATGGAAGTCTGGAAAACAGATCCTCCCTCTTCAAGAAGTTCTCTTATTATATCCGTATTAACTAAATTTCCATTGTGGGCAATTGCAAGGGAACCTAGTTTATATTTTACAACTAGAGGCTGCGCATTGTTTGCATTGCTTGAACCAGTAGTAGAATATCTAACATGACCTATTGCGCTTATTCCTTTTAAATCCTTTATTATATTTTGATTAAATACATCCGAAACAAGACCCATATCTTTATAACATTTTAATTCCTTGCCATCTGATACAGCTATTCCAGCACTTTCTTGTCCTCTATGTTGAAGTGCATAAAGTCCATAGTAAGTTATAGATGCTACGTCTAAATTATCTGGTGAAAAAATACCAAAAACACCACATTCATCTTTGAATTTATCTTCTTCTAAATCAAATACTAAAGACTTATTAATACATTCTTTTAAATTGCACATTATTAGATTCCCCTCTTTTTAATTTTTAAATAGTACTAGTAACTTTACTAGTTGTTTGCACCTATTCTGTTTAATATTTCGATATAAGCTTCTTTTACATTACCAAGATCTCTTCTAAATCTATCTTTATCTAATTTTTCATTAGTTTTTGCATCCCAGAATCTGCATGTATCTGGTGATATTTCATCTGCTAAAAGTATTTCTCCATTAAATCTTCCAAACTCTAATTTAAAATCTATTAATTTTATATTTTGTTTTAAGAAGAATTCCTTTAAAATATCATTAATCTTTGATGCCATAGCATATATAGTTTTCAATTCATCAAAAGTTGTAATTCCTATAGCTACTGCATGATAGTCATTAATAAGAGGATCTCCTAAATCATCATTTTTATAGCTTAATTCTAATACTGTAGTTTTAAGTTCAAATCCTTCTTGTAAACCGTATCTTTTAGCCATGCTTCCAGCTGCAACATTTCTTACTATAACTTCAAGAGGAACTATTTCTACTTTTTTGCAAAGTTGTTCTCTTTCGTTTAATTTCTTTTCAAAGTGAGTTTTTACTCCATTTTTCTCTAAAAGTTCAAATAATGCTGAAGTAATTGAATTATTCATAACTCCTTTATCTTCTATTTGTCCTTTTTTCTCACCATTAAAAGCTGTAGCATCATCTTTATAATAAACAACTACCTTATCCTTATCATCTGTAGCATATACCTTCTTAGCTTTTCCTTCGTATATCATTTCTCTCTTTTCCATTTTATAACTCCACTCCCTCTTCATTATCTTTTATAAATTTTTCTTTCATATCTTTTCTATATTTTTTAAGTTTTTCTTTAATTTCTGGATATTTTAAAGATAACATTTGAACTGCCAGCATTCCAGCATTATAACTGTTGTTAATACCTACTGTTGCCACTGGAATTGATTTTGGCATTTGAACTATAGCTAAAAGTGAATCCATTCCATTTAGTGCTGCGTTAATAGGAACTCCTATAACAGGAAGAATTGTATGTGAGGCTATAACCCCTGGCAAATGAGCTGCAAGACCTGCTCCTGCTATTATACATTCATAACCTTCATTTTCTATATTTTTAATTGTTTCCATAAGTTTTTCTGGGACTCTATGCGCTGAGAGTATGTAAGCTTTATACTCTATGCCAAACTCTTTTAATGCATTAGCAGCTCCCTTCATTTTCTCTGTATCAGACTTACTTCCAAAAATAATAGCAACTTTCATTAAAGTTCCTCCTCATTTTCCAATATTTATAATAAAAAATTCCACCACCAATTCACAGGGAATCTGGCAGCAGAATTTTAAAGATACCTTCAGAAAAAACTAAAAGTATCATATTCTTCAGATTAACCCATAGAAAGGAAATTAACGGTTCCCTAGTAGAAACTCCCGAACCTTATTATCAGGATTATATGGACGTTTTATTCATCTTACGTATTCATGGTAGCATATTATTTTTTAAAAATCAATATATTTTCATCACTATATATAAAAATATTCGTATTTTAATAGTTTCTTATGTTAATTTTAAGTTTTATAGTTCGTACCATTACGAACTATAGATTATAACACAAAATTTAACATTAAAAATAAAAGCTTAACATCAATGTTCCAACTTTGTTATAATATACTTAATAAATTTGATATTAGAGTACAAATTTAGAATAACTGCAGTGTTAAAGGAAGGTATTTTTAATGGGTGTTTTAATTTTTTTTATATTTATAGTTGCAGCTTCACTTTTTGTATGTAAAAATAATTTCAAGAAAAGGACAGAAGAATTAACAAGTAATTTAAAAGCTTTCAATGAAGAAATAAAAGAAGTTTTTTATTCTATACCTGAAGTTCATCAGGAAAATCTTTTAAATTCATTAACCAGTGAAAGCCAGACAAATTTAAAAAGTATTTTAAATAACAGCTTTATTTATGGTGCCAATGCTTGGTCCATTCAGCAACAAATTCTAAAACAGCAAGAACTTCTTATGGAACTTAAGGCATCTTCAAAAAAATAATTTAAAAAGAAAGGATTTGTCTATATGAAATTAGTATGTATAGGTGATAGTATTACTTTTGGCTATGGAGTTTTTAAAAAAGATTGTTGGGTATCAATATTAAGTAATAAACTTCAAATGGAAATCGTAAATAAAGGCGTAAATGGAGACACTACTGCTGGAATGCTATCTAGGTCTTATGCAGATGTAATTAGTCTTAATCCTTCTCATGTAATTATCATGGGTGGATGCAATGATTTTATGTGTGGACGTAAATTAAATATGGTAAAAGACAATTTAGAAGAATTATTGAAGGAAGCTTTAAACTACAATATTGTACCTATAGTAGGTATAGAACCTCCTATAGATGCTGTATTAGCAGAAAAAAAGTGGAGTGGCGATGTAAATTATGATTTAGTAAATAGCATAGAAGAAGATTATAGGCATTGGATAATGGACTTTTGCAATAAATCCAAAATAAATTATATAGACTTTCATAAATGTTTTAAAGAAGCCTTAAAAAATAAAAATCCAAGAGAGTTATATGTAGACGGTCTTCATCCAACTGCTCTTGGACATAAATTAATGTATCAATGTGTTATTGATGTTTTTCAAGCCATGAAACTACCGCTTGAATAAGTGAAATTCTTTTATCCGAAAAGGCATGGTCTGAATCCAATATAATTTCTTCTAAATTATGAGGATTCCTTTCCCTTAAAGCATTTACTAATGGTGTGTGGTGAATGCTTGGAGGAGCATCACTATCCCTAGTTCCTGCAACTAATAACAATGGTATCTTAGATAGATTATCTGCATAATTTATAACATTATAATTATGCAGATTATTTAAAGCTTCATTGACTAATCTTTTAGCACATGTTGCATTAAGAGGGTATATATTTTCTATCCATTCACCTATTGATTTACTTATTTTTTCTTTACTGTCTTCAATATCTTCAGCAAAAGCTCCTAAATTAAATCCTGATATGGATACTGCAGCTCTTATTTGAGAACTTTTAGCCGCAGTCATTAAAGTAGCAAACCCTCCCATACTATGGCCTATAAGAGTTATCTTGTTTTTATCTACTCTATATTCATTTAACGCTTCTTCTGAATTTAAAAATTCCATAGATACTTGTACATCCTCAAGTATATTACCAAAGGAATAACTACCACTACTTCCCCAAGAACCTCTGTAGTGAAATATAAGTACATTATATCCTACACGTCTTAAAACCTGTGCCAAATCAATATTTTGTTCATATCCCGGAAATCCATGAAGTAAATTTATAGTAGGGTGTGGACCTTTCCCCTGTGCTATGTACATTGAACCTAAACATCTCTTCTCTTCACTTTTCAAAATTACTGTTTTTATACAGGCTGGATATTCTGTATCAACTTCAACATCATCTTTAAAAATCAAATCATATCTCAAGTAAAAATCCCCCTTTTTTAAATTATATATGTATTATCGTTATTTATATCTTATCATAATTTAACTATGCATAAAAACGAAAACTTAATTACTCACCTTTTGTATGTGCAAAATCTAATTTATTAAGCAAATTAATTTTATGCATACAAAAAGAGACTACCAAAATAGTCTCTTTGTATCAAAAATTACAATAGTTTCTTTAATTGTGCAGGTTCATATTCTTTTAAAAGTTTTTCGTTAGCTTCATTTCTTATTAAAATATCTACTTTTCCATCCTTAAGTTTAAAAACCTTTCCTTTTACTTTAGTTCCAATAACATTTACAGGAGCCTTAATTGTAAGTTGTTTCAAATTTTCACTTTTACAATAATCACATACTTTGTCATTTTCTATTACTCTTTTGCATTCCACGCAGTAATAAACTTTGCCCATCAGTATTACCTCCTAATTTATTGTTCTCAGTATTAATTTTTAACTAAGCATACATATTTTGCTATATTTTATATATTCTATGTTTTCTGAAAATTTCCTTTTTTATTTAAAATATTTTAGAATAAGCTTTTAAAAAATAATACTTCATAAGAGCAGGAACTTCTCTGAGATATCCAACAAATTCATCTGTTTTATAAGGTTTAACAAAAACACCAGAATAACTTGCTTTTATTCCTTCCTGGGTAGCCATAAGAGAAGCTCTTTTTAAGTGATATTTATTGGATACTATAATGGCTGTTTTAAAGTTCTTTTTTTCCATTATACTTTTTGAATTTATTAAATTAGCCATAGTTGATGCTGACTTATCTTCTAATATTATCTTAGAAGAATCTACACCTTTAGAAACTAAATATCTTTTCATAGCCTCAGCCTCAGATATACTCTCACCTTGGCCTTTTCCACCAGACACTATTATATACTTGCCATACCCTTCTTTAAACAGCCTAAGTCCTTCATCTGTTCTCCAAATAAGAAAAGGACTTGGAGTACTCCCATAAACCTTACATCCCAATACAATTATGCAGTCAGATTTTTCAGGTTTTGAACTTTCTCCAAAATAGATAACTTGAAAAGCAAATATTATAACTAAAAATACTAGTATACCTATTCCATATAAAACTAATTTTCTGAATCTAATCATAAGCTCCCCCTAACATCCATCTTTTAGTTAATAGTAATTTATTTTGTATATCAATTCAATGAAACTTAAATACATTTAATACATTGTTAATATTTTACAAGCAAAATGTGTACAACTGAAGTTTCTACCTATGCAAAAAATAAAAATAGAGTATATAAATATGAGTAATTACATATTTATATACTCTAAAATATCTAAATTTTCTTATGGAAGTAATGTAAATCTTAATATAAACAATAAAGCAAGTACATATACTATAGGGTGAACTTCCTTGGATTTTCCAGTTGCTATTTTTACTATTGGATAAAATATTATTCCTGCTGCTATACCATTAGCTATACTGTAACTAAATGGCATAATAGCTATAGTGAAAAATGCTGGAAGAGCTTCTGTAAAATCTTCAAAATTAATTTTTGTTATAGCTCCAATCATAAGAACTCCAACTATTACAAGTGCTGGTGCTGTAGCTTCTGATGGAACTACACCTACAAGTCCTCCGAAGAATAATGCTAATATAAATAATACAGCAGTTGTAAAAGATGTTAATCCTGTTCTTCCACCTTCTGATACTCCTGATGTGGATTCAACATAAGTTACTACTGTACTTGTTCCAAGCAATGAGCCTACTGTAGTTGCTACTGCGTCTGATAAAAGAGCTTTATGCATATTCTTAACTTTTCCGTCTTTATCTAGCATATTAGCTTTTTGTGCAGTTCCAACTAAAGTTCCGATAGTATCAAATAAATCTACTAAACTAAAAGTTATAACAACCATAATTAAACTTGTAAAAGCTCCAAGCATTCCTGCTTTTCCTAGTCCTAAAAGTCCTTTAAAATCGAATGCAAATAATGTTGGTGCTAAAGATGGAGGTGCACTTATTATTTTTACACCTGCAAGATGTGTTACACCAAAAGGAATTCCAACTATAGTAGTAAGTATTATACCTATTAATATTGAACCTTTAATTCCTCTTGCCATTAAAATTCCAGTTATTGCTATACCTATAACTGTTACTAAAACATGAGGATCTGTAAACTTTCCAAAGGTTACTAATGTACTACTGCTTGCTACTATTATTCCGCCGCCTTTTAAACCTACAAGTGCTACAAACAATCCTATACCACCTGAAATTGCAAGTTTTAAATTATGTGGTAATGCGTCAACTATTTTTTCTCTTATTGAAGTAACTGTAATTATTATAAAAAGTACTCCTGATACAAATACAGCGGCTAAAGCTTGCTGCCATGTATATCCTAAAGTTAAACATACACTATAAGTAAAGAATGCATTAAGTCCCATTCCTGGTGCTTGAGCAAAAGGAAGGTTAGCATAAAGAGCCATTACTAATGTACCCACTGCTGCTGCTATACAAGTAGCCCCAAATACTGAAGCTACAACTGGATCATTAATAGCTGATAACCCAGCCTTTACTGCTGCATCTCCCATAAGTCCTTTTGAATTCATTCCCGCCTGCATAAGTATTGAAGGATTTACGAAAATTATATATGCCATAGTAATAAATGTAGTAATTCCGGCCAATATTTCTGTTTTAACATTGGTATTGTTTTCTGACAACTTAAAAAATGAATTTAAAAATGATTTCTTTGGTTCTTCTGGATTAGATCTTTCCATATACATATTTTTCCTCCTCAATAAAAAAATTTCTGTTCAGATTTCAAGTAAATCCAAAACAGAAATTCAATTTTTTAAATATAAATTTCACGGATCCACCCATAGTCAGATATTTAAGGTATTCTGGTAGAGACTCTTGAACCATATTTTCAAGATTATACGGATGACTATTTAATTATATTACGTTATATATGTTAGCATTGATAAAGCATAAAGTCAATATATTTGAATGTTTTTTTAATGTAATGTTCTACTCAGAATTTACTATGTATTCCATTTGCATTTAAAACATTCGTTACAGGACGAACATTGCAAATATATTCATCAGTAAATCCTTTAATAGTTAAACTTTTACAGCAGTTTATCTCTATACTTATCACTTACTTCATACAAATCAAAAACTTCATTATCTAGTTCATCCTTAAACTTTTCATATAAATTATGTTGTTTACTAATTTTATCTACCAAATTTTCTATTTTATACTGCCTCTTAGCATCGCAAAACTTTATAGGTATTTGATTTAAGCTATATTTTTTAAGTTGAGGAATTGACTTTGAATTTGTTATAAGGAAACTGGAATAATACCACTGCATTAATTTAGAATTTAATATGCCCAATACATACTTATAAGAAAATCTTTTATCTAAATTAATTATGCCATACAAAGATTGTTCTATAGCAGTTCCATCCTCATCCAAAGCTGCAATTATAGTATTCCCCGTTTTTCTTAATACTATTTTAGGTGAATAGGTCAACTTTTTTATATTACTAGTTCCACCCTTTATATTTTGCTTTTCAAATTCATAATAGAACTTACTTAAAATTTTAAAATTAGTTATATTCTCTCCTTTTAGTATACTTATTTGCTTACTATTTACTCTATATTTTTTTATTTCTTTAGAACTTCCTATAAATCCTGTAAAAGTTGTGCATATGTCTCCAAGAAATTTACTGTTCATTTCTATTTTTTTCTTAATATCTAAATTAAAACTATTGCTGTTATATAGAAATTCATAATTTTCATTTTTTAAATATTGACTTTGATAAATTCTATAATTTCTCTTTTTATGTACATATAAATCTATTTCATTGTCTTTGCTGTAACTTCTTTCTAATATAAAGATCATTACATCTGTATTTATATTTGGAAACGTTATTTCAAAAGCAAGATTTTTTATACTATAATTTAAAATTATTTTTTTTCTAAAATTTTTGTATTGAAGATTTTTTGCAAGTCTATCAGGCAGTACAAATCCAATTCTTCCATGCATTTTTAACACTTGTAAGGATCTTTTAAGAAAATACTCATATAAATTAGGTAAATATATATTTCCCTCATATTCATTTATATAGTAATTTATTAGCTCTATATCTTTGCACTGCTTATTCTTTCTGTTTAAAGAAACCCAAGGGGGATTTCCTACAATATAGTCATATTTTTTACTCCAAAAATCACACAAATAATTTGACTTTTCTGTTTTATTTATATATGCTTTTTCCCATTTAATTAAACTATCGCAGCAAACTACATTTAAAATAAGTCCTTTCTTATTTTCACAAGTGGAAACAATATTTTGCTTGCATATTTCTACTGCATTATAATCTATATCTGCACCATAAACACAATGATTTACTATATGTAAAATTATATTCTCAACTTTCCAATAATCTTTACCTTTTAACTTACAATCTCCATTTATAATATACTCTTCTTCTTCATATTTTTTTGACAAAGCATCAATATTTTTAGTAAATTCCTCTACCAAAAATTTAATTACTTTAATTAAAAAATATCCTGAACCACAGGAAGGGTCAAGAATTTTAACAAAAGGTGTTTTTATAACATTTAAATTATCAAAAGTATTTTTTATAATATAATCTATAATATAATCTGGTGTATAAAAACATCCATAACTTTTCTTTCGGTTTTTTTCCATAAGAACATCATAACTTTTTTCTAATTTAACGTCTTTATACATATTAAACCTTCTTAATTTTATAAATTGTTTACAAACACATATTATATGTTATCACATTTTTTTCATAGCATAAATAAGTTTTTTGTGGTTAGCATATTATTATTGAAAGGGGTTGTTTTTATGCATACTGAAAGCAAAAAAGAAAAGAAAATGGAAAAGAAAAGGCCTCGCAAACCAATAGTTACTGATAAAGATGAAATGAAAAAAAGGAATCCTCAAAGTGCTTTGGATATTAATAGAGCTCCTTAATCAAAGGAGCTCTTACTTATTATTTTTTTGAAGATGCCTTAGTAACCCATATAGTATTTATTCCTTGGGAAATAAAAATATAACTTTTCTGTATAATAATCGTTAAACATATTAACAATTATTATACAGAAAAGTTATATTGTGTTCATAATTTTGACATGAAAATGTCACAAAATAACTCTAGTATAATAAATATAGTACAACAAAAACCTAAGGAGGTACTTATCATGGATAACTCAAATAATGAAAAAAATGGATTTCAATTAGTTAATACTAATAACAGCAGTGAAGGTAAGGATTTTAATAACAGTAATAACAACTATAACTTTCAAAATAAGTTTTTTAAACATAAAGGAAAAATAAAAAGAGGACTTGTGTCCTATGTAATAGTTGGATTGATTTGTAGTGTAGTAGCAGGAACAGCTTCTACTGCAGTCACATTATATTATCTTCCTAACTCGAACTTTTTCAAAAATACACCTTTATATCAAAACTTAAAGCAAGGAAGTGGAACTACCGCTACTTCTACAAATTATATTAATGCATCAACTGTATCTACAAAGGGTTCCTTAACTGTAGCTCAAATAGCTCAAAAGGTTGGACCTGCTGTAGTTGGTGTTTCTACCACAGGTATTTCTCAAAATGATTATGGATTTGCTGAAAAACAGGAAGGTATGGGTTCAGGTATTATAATAAATAGTGAAGGTTACATTTTAACAAATTTTCATGTTATAAATGGAGCTCAACAAGTAAAGGTAATACTTAATGATAAAAAAGAAGTGTCTGCAAAAATAGTAAATTATGATCAAAATATGGATTTAGCAATAGTAAAGGTTACTGATAGCAGTGTAAAAATGCCTGCTGTAGCTGAACTTGGAAGTTCAGAGGCTCTTCAAGTTGGTGATCCTGTAGTTGCTATAGGAAATCCTTTAGGTAAGGAACTTCTGGGTTCTGTAACAACTGGTGTTATAAGTGCTAAGAATAGAGAAATACAAGAAAGCACCAATGGTCCAAAACAAACTTTCCTACAAACAGATGCAGCTATAAATGCTGGTAACAGCGGCGGTGCTTTGGTAAATTCTCAAGGCCAAGTAATAGGTATAAATACTGCAAAAATTAATGGAAGTGGAGTTGAAGGATTAGGTTTTGCAATTCCTATGGATTCAATTAAACCTAAAATAGATAGTCTTTTAAAACCTATATTAAAAATAGGAATTTCTTGTAAAGATATTTCTTCAGACGTAGCTAAACAAAATAACGTTCCTGAAGGAGTTGCTGTAATTCAAGTTCAAGAATTTAGTCCTGCTGAAAAAGCTGGTCTACAAGCTGGAGATATAATTACAAAATTTGATGGTAAATCAGTAAAATCCGTAGATAGTATGAATACTATAAAATCCAAACACAAATCTGGTGATGAAATAAGTTTAGAAGTATATAGGGATGGTTCAACTAAGAGCTTAAAATTAAAATTATCAGAATAACTTACAAATATTAAATTAACTATTTATATCATATTTTACTTTATTAATCCATAGGATTAATGGTATAATTTACTTATAAGTAATTTTTACATCATAACAATTTGGTTGTAATTATTACGTAAAAAAAAATACTCAATAGTTCTATCCTCCGTTAGATATCTTAGCTATTTTATTAGTACGTATACTCAAAATAAATAAGCTAAGATATTTTCTTTACTAAAAAACTGTGACGCAAATTTATTTGCATCACAGTTTAATTATTATACTAATATTCTTTAGGTTTATCCTTTCCAAGCTTTTTAGTTTGGCTTGAAAATCCTATATCATTGGAAATTTCCATTTTCATATCTTCAAGCTCTTTCTTAGTCTTTTTTCCAGCTTTTTTATTATCTTTGCTATTTTTATTATCTTTATGAGACACTTTTCATATACCTCCTAACTTTTTTATATGTGAGATTAGATTTTAGTAAAAATTTTAGATAAGTTTCACTTTATAATCTAACCCATAAAAAAAAATATATTAGGAATTCATATAAATATTTTTAGCCTGAAACTTTTTATTAAGTTTCAGGCTATTTGCTTTATATATTAAAGAGAAATTTCTCTACTTTCTGCACCATTTTTAAAGGTCAATTCACCTTTAGTAATACATCCTTCTATAGGACATACCATTGAACATAAATGACATCCTACACAATTGTCCTTATTAAGTGATGGTCTTCTTTTCTCTTCATCCCATACTACTGCTTGATGTCCTCCATCATAGCAAGATATATAACATCTGCCACATCCAATACACTTATCCTGTTCATAATTTGGATATACTATATAATCTCTATCTAGTTCTTCAGCAGAAACAATATTATTGAGGGCCGCTCCAACTAATTGATGCAACTTGTCTATTCCTTTATCCTCCATGTAATAGGATAATCCACTTATCATATCCTCTACTATTCTATATCCATATTGCATTATAGCTGTAGTGACTTGAACATTACTTGCACCAAGTAATATAAATTCAAGGGCATCTTCCCAGTTTTCAATTCCACCTATTCCGCTTATAGGAACATTTTTTAGCTTTGGCTCTTTTGCTAATTGAGCTATAAATCTTAATGCTATAGGTTTTATGGCTTTTCCTGAATACCCTGATATAGATGACTTTCCATTTACTATTGGTAATCCAACAAGTTTATCCAAATCCATTCCTGTTATACATTTTATTGTATTTATAGCTGAAATACCAGTAGCACCACCTTCTATTGCTCCTATTGCAGGCATCTCCATATTTCCTATGTTAGGTGTCATCTTTGCAATAATTGGAAGATGTGTACCTTTTCTTACTGCTGCTGAATATTTTTTAACCAATGCTGGATTTTGTCCCACATCAGATCCCATAGCACTACTTGTCATTTGAGGACATGAGAAATTACATTCTATAATGTCTGCTCCTACTTCAGTAACAGATTTTGCAAGTTTAGTCCACTCTTCTTCATTTTCCCCCATTATAGAGGCTATTAGCACCTTATTAGGGTAATTTTTCTTAAGTAATCTCATTTGTTCAAGATTAAAATCTAGTGGATGCTCAGCTATCATTTCCATATTTTTAAATCCTACAAATGGTGTAGATTCCTTAGTTAATGCAGAAAAACGTGGTGAAACTTCATTTGCTATAAAAATACCAACAGTTTTGAATACTATACCGCCCCAACCAGTTTCCAATGCCTTTGCACACATATCATAATTGTTTCCAACAGGTGAGGAAGATAAGAAAAATGGATTTTCACATTTTACTCCACAAAAATCTATGGATAGATCCTTTTTTTTCATTATTTTAAACCCTCCTTAACTGATGCTATTTCACCTAATCCTGTATCTGTGTTCCTTATTTCTGTCAAATATGCATCTATTCTTTCTGCCGCCAATTTTCCTGAGCCTACAGACTGAACAACTGTTTTATCTTTTTCAACTATATCCCCAGCTGTAAATACATCTTCCGATTTAATATCTATTATAGAATCCATATCATCAATTTCTTGTCCAACAGCCACTATAATCATATCTGCCTCAAGATCCATTGATGAATCATCAAACATGCCTTTAGCTTTAAGGGCTGTTACCTTTCCTGATTTTCCCAAGATTTCAACTGGCTTAAATCCTGTAAATATAGGAATATTTAATACGCCTTGAACATACTGTCTTTCTTCAATACTAGAAGGCATTTTTTCTATAGTCCTTCTATAGACAATTTTAACATCTTCTGCACCAAGAAGTTTTGCTGTAGAAGCACAATCCATAGCTACATCTCCACCACCTATAACAACTACATGGATGCCAACTTTTATATTACCCTTCTTTATTTTTGCTTCTGATAAGAAATCTACACCATTTATAATGCCTTTTAATTCAGTTCCATTAACCTCTATGCTTTTGGACTTTTGAATTCCACAAGCAATTAAAAATGCCTTATATCCATCTTTTCTCAAACTATCTATATTTACTTGATTTCCTATTTTACAGTTAGTTTTAAATTCAATTTCCAAATCTTTTAAATGATTTATTTCATTTTCAACTACCTCTTGTGGTAATCTTTTAGGTGGTATCCCATAACTTAGCCATCCACCTAGAATTTCCTTTTGTTCAAAAACTGTAACTTTATACCCCTTTTGTGACAAAATAGCTGCTACAGAAAGCCCACTTGGTCCTGAACCTATTACTGCTACTTTTTCTTTATCTAATTTAGATTTTTCCATAACCTTCATATTACTATTTTTCTCATAATCTGTTAAATATCTCTGCAAGTCCCCTATTTTTATCGGCTTATCTATACCGCATCTACTGCAAGCACCCTCACAATATTTATCATAAGGACATACCCTAGCACATATTCCTCCCAAAGGATTATTCGTTCTTATAGTTTCTATAGCCCCTTTAAGATTTCTAAATCGAAGTGAACGTATAAACTTTCCTGGATCTGTACCTGCAGGGCAAGCTTTACTGCAGGGAGCATCATAGCATAATAAACATCTTGAAGCTTCTTCAATAGCCAAAAAATTAGTTAGTGTTTTTTTATTTTCTTCTAAATATCCTTCCATTTACACACTTTCCTCCCTATATATAATATTTAATTTTCTTTATATACTCACTTATTGTTAGATATTCATAATTAGTAAATCTAAACTAAAAAATATGGTTTTTAGCATTATCAATTATTTTTAAACTTATTTTCGTTCTACCTCTCTTGTAGTTCTTCTATTAAATTAGGTATAACTTCATACAAGTCACCAACTATACCATAGTGAGCTATTTTAAATATAGGTGCATCCTTATCCTTATTTATAGCTATAATGCAATCTGAGGAATTCATACCAGCTAAATGTTGAATAGCTCCTGATATGCCGCATGCTATATAAATTTTAGGTCTTACAGTTTTACCTGTCTGTCCTATTTGATGACATTGATCTATCCATCCAGCATCCACAGCTGCACGAGAAGATCCAACCTCTCCACCTATAGAGTCAGCAAGTTTTTCTATAAGTTTAAACCCTTCTTTATCACCTAGTCCTCTACCCCCTGACACTATAATTCTTGCATCCCCCAATGAAACTTCTTTTTTACTCTTCTTTATAACATTAATTATTTCTGTATTTTTATCTTTTTCCTTTAACTTAAAAGAAATTTTTTCTACTTTTCCTGCTCTATTTGGATTCAATTCAGCCTTTTTCATTACACCTGGTCGTACAGTTGACATTTGTGGTCTATGATAATTACAAACTATAGTTGCCATTAAATTTCCACCAAAAGCTGGTCTTGTCATTAATAGATTGCCATCTTCTTCACTTATATCTAAACCTGTACAATCTGCTGTCAAACCAGTTCTCAATCTGGCAGCAATTCTTGGAGCTAAATCTCTACCAATAAAAGTAGCACCAATTAAAAGTATTTCTGGTTTTCTATCTTTCACCATCTCATATATTATTCGCGTATATACCTCTGTGGTATATAGCTTTAAAAATTTGTCTTCTACATATAGTACTTTGTCTGCACCATATTGTATTAATTCTTTTGACAAACTTTCTATTTTATCACCTATTAATATAGCTGTAAGATCTACTTTTAATTTATCTGCTATTTTTCTTCCTTCACCTAATAATTCCAATGAAACATTTGATATTTTTCCTTCTCTTTGTTCTGCAAATATCCATACCCCTTTATAATCCTTATTACTCATAAACTTACCTCCCACTACCCTACTTGCTTTTCTTTTATTTTTACCGCTAGTTTTCGAGAAGCCTCTTCGACGGTCCCTGTAATAATTTCTCCTTTAAACTTAAGTTCAGGGGTAAATGACTTTTTAACATTTGTTGGAGAACCCTTTAGCCCTATACGATTTTTATCTATCTCTATATCATTAATATTCCATAAAGTTATAACTCTTTCTTTAAATGCATTGTATATACCTTTTATTGAAGGATACCTGGGTTCATTTAATTCTTTTATAGCTGTTAAAACTACAGGCATCTTTGTTTTAATAACATAATATCCATCTTCCATTGCTCTTTTTGCTACTATTTCATTTCCCTTTATTTGTAACTCACTAACATAAGTTATTTGAGGTAAACCAAGATGTTCTGCTATTTCTGGGCCAACTTGTGCAGTATCTCCATCTATAGCTTGCCTACCACAAAGTACTATATCGTAATTGCCTATTTTATTTATAGCAGAAGCTATTATCAAAGATGTTCCCCATGTATCTGAACCACCAAATTGCCTATCGCTCAAAATAATAGCTTCATCCGCACCCATGGCTAGAGCTTCTCTTAGCGCATTCTCTGCTTGAGGTGGTCCCATACTTAAAACTGTTACATTTACATCTTCAAATTTTTCTTTTATTCTCAAGGCCTCTTCTAATGCATTTTTGTCATCTGGATTTATTATGCTTGGAACCCCTTCTCTAATTAATGTCCCTTTTACAGGGTCAATTTTTACTTCATTAGTATCTGGAACTTGTTTCATGCAAACTATAATCTTCACAATATATCACCTCTTATTTCAACAAGCTTCTAGAAATAACCATTCTCTGTACTTCAGAAGTACCCTCATACAGCTCAGTTATTTTAGCATCTCTCATCATTCTCTCAATTGGGTAATCCTTCATATAGCCATAGCCTCCATGAAGCTGCACTGCTTTAGTAGTTACATACATAGCAGTTTCTGCCGCAAATAACTTGGCCATTGATGCTTCTTTAGTTATAGTTTTTCCGTTATCTAATTTATTTGCTGCATCATACACTAGAAGTCTGGAAGCATTTATTCTTGTCTCCATATCAGCCAAATTCCATTGAAGTCCTTGAAAAGCTGCTAGCGGTTTTCCAAACTGCTCTCTTTGCTTTAAGTATTCTACGGTTTCATCCATAGCACCTTGAGCTATACCAACAGCTTGTGCTGCCATAGCTATTCTTCCTCCATCTAATGCTTGCATTGCAATTTTAAATCCCTGGCCTTCCTTTCCTAAAAGGTTTTCCTTAGGTATAATACAATCTTTAAATATAAGCTCCGAAGTAGCAGATGCTCTTATTCCCATTTTGTTTTCCTTTTTTCCTATGGAAAAACCTTTAAAGTTTTCTTCTACTATAAAAGCACTTATGCCTTTAGTTCCTTTTGTTTTATCTGTCATGGCAAGAATTATATATATACCAGCTTCTCCACCATTAGTTATAAAACATTTTTGGCCATTTAATATATAACTATCCCCTTTTAAAACAGCTTTACTATTTTGGCTGGCAGAATCTGTACCTGCATTAGGTTCAGTTAAAGCAAAAGCTCCAATCTTTTCTCCTTTTAGTAATGGCCTTAAATATTTTTCCTTTTGTGCATCTGTTCCATAATTCGTTAAAATCCAGCATGGTATATTATGTACAGCAAGTATAGCTGCTGTGGATGCACACTTTTTTGCTATTTCTTCTATACACATGGCAAATACATATTCATTTTGCCCTGCGCCTCCAAATTCTACAGGAAAAGGCATTCCAAGCATATTTAATTTAGCCATTTTATTTATGTTTTCTCTAGGAAATTCGCCTGTTTCATCTATTTCTGCTGCAATTGGAGCAATTTCATTTTTAGTAAATTCTCTAACTGTATTAACTATCATTTTTTGTTCCTGGGTTAAATTAAAACTCATTTGCTTGCCTCCTTCAAGTTTCACTCACAAATACTCAATCACTGATTGCTTTTATAAATAATAGGTTGGTAAATTAACTTATCAACCTATTATTTATAAACTACTTCTATTTTAATGATTCATATGTTGCTATAAATTCTGTACATAAAATTGGTTTTACTAGTACATTTATAGCGCTTGCATCTCCTGGAATCTTAGGATTATATGCTACTTTAAAAGTTCTACACTGAATTTTTCTCTTATTTCCTTCTACTCCAATAATTCTTCCTACTAATTCAAGGTAATCTCCTGCAAAAATTGACTTATATAATCTGATATTATCGAACCCCGTACATCTTCCTTCATTACCATCATGCATAATCATAAGTCTAGTAGCAACATCACCCATTAAAGTTATTGAACGAGATCCATTTACTATACCGCCAGCATAAAAAACATCTTTATCTGACATTCTTAAACGCATTTTAGTTTCGTAATTTTTATCTGTTTTTTCAAAAGCCATTTTTATACCTCCTATTATTAAATTTCAATTATTTTTCTACTTCTTCCCATGGATCTGCTACAATACCATCTGGTTGAATTCCTCTTTGAAGATTCTTTTTTACTACAAGTATTGAATAGCCTTCTCCACATAATAAAGGAGGATCTAATAAATCCATTTCACTATCATCTGCCTCAGGTCTTCCATTTCGTTTTGCTTGAGTAGCAATTTTGTATGTTTCAAGTTTAACCGTACGAGATGTATTACCTATCTTCACCATAGTTGCCTTAAAGTCTACCTGATCTCCTAAATAAAGATCGTGATAAAATTTTACATCATGATATCCTAAGCATAAGGATTCATCCCCATCATTTAAAATCATAACCTCAGTCTCAGCATCCCCCCAGATGTCTAATATCCTTCCTGCTGGAACAACAAATCCTAAATTATTTGCATCAGATGGCATCATCTTGTAGCTTAATACTGATTGATTTCTCATCTAAATATACCTCCTCAAATATTCCTTTTAAAAATTTAAATTACACCATTTTCCTTCATGCTAGCTACCTCTTCTTTGCTTATAGAAAGTTGCCCAAATATTTCTTCATTATGCTGTCCTAAAAGAGGCGCTGGAGTATCTACGCTGCCAGGAGTCCTTGAGAATTTAATAGGCACTCCTTGAAAATACATTTCACCTATAATTGGGTGTTCCATATGAACCATCATTTCTCTAGCTTGAATTTGAGGATGTTCAATTGCTTCTTTCATATCTAGAACTGGTCCGCAAGGAATTCCAGCTTCATCAAACATATTTTCTAATTGCTTCTTTGTTTTATCTTTAATCCAATCAGAAATTATTTCCTTTAATTCAGGATCATAATTTTTGCATCTTAAATCGTTAGTTAAGAATTTTTCGCACTGTATTAAGTCTGTCCTTCCTATTACATTACAGAACTTAGACCACAACTTGTCATTTCCAACTCCTACAGCTACATAACCATCTTTAACTTTATAAACATCAAAAGGAGCTATAGATGGATCTATATTTCCTTGTCTGTGAGGTATTTCTCCTGTCATAGTATTTATAACAATTGCATTTTCTAGAAGAGAGAATATTGTATCTAACATTGCCACATCAACAGATTGTCCTAATCCAGTTTTTTCTCTATTATAAAGAGCCATTAAAACTCCTACACATAAATATATTCCAGTAACATTATCTGCTATAGATGGCCCTACTTTAGTTGGAATCGAATCAGGAAATCCAGTTAAATTCACCATTCCTCCCATAGATTGAGCTACTATGTCATAGCAAGGTCTATTAGCAATAGGTCCATATTGTCCAAATCCTGAGCCTGAAGCATATATTATTCTACTATTTATTTCTTTTAAAACTTCATAATCTATACCTAACCTTTTCATAACACCTGGTCTATAATTTTCTACAACTACATCTGCATCTTTTACCATTTCTAAAAATATTTTTTTGCCTTCTTCAGTCTTTAAATTCAATGTAATTCCTTTTTTATTTCTATTTAAAAAAGCATAAAATCCACTTTCTCCGCTCTTTGGATCTATCGGACCCCAAAATCTACATTGATCACCTTTTGGACTTTCAATCTTAATTACATCTGCTCCATTATCAGCTAAAAGAGTTGTACAAAAAGGACCATTATATGCATGTGTTAAATCTAATACCTTTACCCCTTCTAATGCCTTTGCCATAAAACCATCTCCCATTCCTCATATTTCCCCGTACTATATGGAAAATTAATTAATATTTTCATTTTTTTTACACAAAAATTGATATTTAAAAATAGAGATATAAACCAGAAAATTTTTTCAGCTTATATATCTATTAAAGAGGAACAAGTTTCATTATTTTTAAAAGTTTAATGAAAACTTGTTTCCCTGTAATATTGGCTTTGTTATTAATTAAAATTTAATCAATCATTTGAACTAAATAGATGTTTCTTATTTTTTGTCTGTTTTAAGAACTGCATTAAGCATTACACTTGCAGCTTTTGTACACTGTTCAACTGATGTGAATTCAGGTTCACAGTGGCTGTGTCCATCTTTGCTTGGAGCAAAGATCATAGTTGTAGGAATCATTTCAGATACAAATTGAGCATCATGTCCAGCACCACTATTGATATACTGATTTGAATATCCAAGCTCATCTACACTTTCTTTAACATATCCTATTAATTCCTTGTCATAGTATACTGTGTCTCTAGCCCAAGCCTTTTCCACTTTACATGTGCATTTTTCAATTTCCTTACCATCAAGACTCTTAACAATAGCAAGAACCTTTGCAAGAACTTTTGGATCTTCATGTCTTACATCGATTGAAAAATCAATCATATCAGGAATTACTGTATGAACACATGGATGACATACAATTTCACCAGTTGTATATACAAGGTCTTTATCATCTAATTTATCAATTTCTTCATGTAAGTAGCAAAGAGCCTTAGCTGCAGCAAACAATGCATCATGTCTTTTATACATTGGAGTGGTCCCCGCATGATCAGCCTGACCAAAGAATTTTATTCTGTAGTTAAACATACCAAGTACACAAGTTACAACACCAATTTCATTACCTGCGTCCTCAAGTATAGGACCCTGCTCGATATGAGTTTCAAACATAGCCATATAATCCTTAGGGTTTAACCTGTTCTTTTCTTCCCCTTTATATGGGCTAGCATCTAATGCCTGTCCGAAGGTCTTTGTAGAATCTAATATACTCTTTGAAGCTAACATATCTTCTTTCTTAAACTTGCCACAAATAACTCCTGATGACATCATAGCAGGTGGATAAAGAGAACCTTCTTCATTTGTCCAAATCATAGCTGTAATGGAATGTCTGTGTGGAATTTTATCAGCCACAATGGTTTCTAAAACTTCCATAGCAGACATTACACCTAAAATACCATCATAGTTTCCGCCATTTTTAACCGAATCACAGTGAGATGCCATTACAATTTTCTTTAGTCCTGGCTCTGAACCTTTAATAGTTGCATACATATTAGCCATATCATCAGTTTCAATTGTAGCCCCGATTGCCTTCATTCTTTTTACAAATTCATCTCTTGCCTGATGAGCTTCAGGTGATAATGAATATCTAGTAATTCCGCCATGACCTGCATCACCAAATTTACTAAATGTGACAATCTTGTCCTCCATTCTGTCTTTACTACAAGTCAACATATCACTTTTCATTTTATACACATCCTTTTATATTTAATTTACACTTGTGTTTTTTATAACCTATGTTACACATTCACATCATTATTTTCATCAATCGAAGCCGTAGAAATCTTTTCCGTTATACTTTCATTTTCTTCAGGCGAAAGTATAGAAACAGTATCATTTTTCATTAAAATAGGGTAAATAATTATAGCTAATACAAACCCTACCATCCATCCACCATCAGCCAATAAACTTAAACTTGGTATAAACAACCCCATTATTGGCAATATTAAAGCTAATATCCAAGCATATATGGCCTTTACATTCAACCCTTTCTTATACCAATACCTTCCTTCAGTTGTTAAAAATAATGATTTCATGTCTACTAATTTCTTACGATGAATATAGTAGTCTGCAATATATATGCCAGCTAAAGGTCCTAAAAGTATACCGTAAGTTCCAAGCCATCCATATATATAAGAAGACGCGCTAGATAAAAGTTTCCAAGGCATAATTGCTACACCTGCTGCACCAGTAATAAGTGTTGCTGTTTTAAAAGATATTTTTCCTGGATTAAGATTAGAAATATCATTTGAAGTTGCTACTGCATTAGCAGCTACATTAGTATTTGTGGTTGCTATAATTATACCTAGACATCCTATAATTGATGCTATAGGACTATTCATTCTTTCAATAACTTGAACTGGATCCCATATAAACTGTCCATAAAGTACTCTTGTTGCACCTGTAACAAATATGCCTACAAAAGAAAATGC
Organism: Clostridium carboxidivorans P7; assembly: GCF_001038625.1. Classification (GTDB taxonomy): domain Bacteria; phylum Bacillota; class Clostridia; order Clostridiales; family Clostridiaceae; genus Clostridium_AM; species Clostridium_AM carboxidivorans. The sequence goes on along the minus strand of NZ_CP011803.1, from coordinate 5,286,856 downwards.
AACCATTGTTAAAGGCAATCCAAATAACTGCCCTCTAAATTGAGCCTTTTGACTTTTCGCAAATCTACTAAAGTCTGGTATATTTAAAGCAAGCGTTGCCCAGAATGCTATGTTTGCAGCTAAGCTTTTTAAAAATGTTACTCCAAATGATGCTGGTTTATTAGCTACAGGCATGTTAAATATATCTGAAATTCCTTTTCCCATACCAGCTACAGATGTATAAGCCCATACAACAAGTGCTAAAGATACAGTAACAAGTATAGGAACAGTCCATGATTGCATAAACTTTATAGTTTCTGGTCCTTTATGGACTATTGCTACATTTAAAGCCCAAAAACCAAAGAATGAAATCCAAAGTGATAAAGAAAAACTAGCCCATCCTGGAACAAGTGTACCTAAAATTGAATTTATAGCTTCTCCACCTATCCAGCATTGGATACCAAACCATCCTGCACCTACTATAGCTCTTGCCATAGCCGCAATGTTAGACCCCCATACACCAAAGGACAACCTTGCAAATACTGGATATGGTATTCCATATTTAGTTCCTGCATGTGAATTAAGCTGCATTGGTATTAAAACTATTAGGTTTCCAAGAGCAACATTTAAGAGAGCCTGCCACCAGGTAAGTCCTGCTGAAATAATTGAAGCCGCCATCATGTATGTTGGCATGCAAATACACATACTTACCCACAATGCTGTAACATTGTAAGTAGTCCAAGTTCTTTGCTTAAGCTTTGTAGGTGCTAAATCACTATTATAGTACCTACTACCTTTTATACTTTCTATTGCAGAATCTGCCATCTCATAAAGTCCACCAAATTCTCTCTGCGGTTTAGGTTTTTTATCCATACACGCACTCTCCTTGAAAATCTATTTCTATTAAACAAACAATTATGCATAATGTTATTTCGTTAATTCACCTAATTTTAAACAATATATTTTTTATATAATTTCAGGTACGCCTCTCTTTATAAATTTTCCTCTTCCTTCTGATCCAATATACTTTCCATCCTTAGCTATAACTTCTCCTCTGGATAATGTAATTTCTGGATATCCTTTTAATTTAAATCCTTCAAATGGCGTATAATCTACATTTTCATTAAGCATACTTTGAGTCACAGTAACTTCTTTGTTTGGATCAAATATTACTAAATCAGCATCACTACCTATAGCAATAGTTCCTTTTTGTGGATACATACCAAAGATTTTTGCTACATTAGTAGATGTTACTTCTACAAATTTTTGAAGAGTCAATTTTCTTTCTAATACACCATAGGTATACATAAGTGGCATCCTTAATTCAACTCCCGGAGCTCCATTAGGTATTTTAGTAAAATCATTTATTCCCATTCTTTTTTGCTCCATAAAAAATGGACAGTGATCAGTAGATACAGCCTGTAATGTATTGTTTTTAAGAGCTTCCCATAAATAAGGCCAATTTTTCTTATCTCTTAAAGGTGGTGACATAACATATTTTGATCCATTAAAATCTGGTTCTTCATAATTATCATAAGATAGCAATAAATATTGAGGACAAGTCTCACCCATAATTGGATAACCTTTTTTTCTAGCCCTTGCTATTTCAGATGCTGAAGCTTCACAAGTATTATGGACTATATAAAGTGGAGTATTACATAATTCTGCTAATTTAATAGCCCTACCTGCTGCTTCTCCTTCACATAAATCTGGACGGGAAATAGCATGATATTTTGGTTCAGTTTTTCCTTCGTCCAAAAGTTTTTTAGTGTAATATTTTATTACATAATAATTTTCAGCATGCACACAAGTTAATCCACCATTGCTGCTTACTTTTGTAAGCGTTTTCATTAATGTGTCATCATCTACCATCATTCCATCATAAGTCATAAATAATTTAAAACTAGAATATCCTGATTTAATTATTTCAGGTATTTCATTCATAATATCTTCATTCATGTCGGTAATTACTATATGAATTCCATAATCGATACATGCTTTATTATCAGATTTTTCTCTCCAAATTTTAGCTGTATCTTTTAAGCTTTTTCCCTTAGGTTGAACCGCAAAATCTACAATTGTAGTAGTTCCTCCACAAGCTGCAGCTTTGGTACCAGTATTAAAGTTATCACTTGAAAAAGTTCCACCAAAAGGCATATCCATATGAGTATGTGGATCTATTCCTCCTGGAAATACATATTTACCTTCAGCATCAATAACCTTATCAGCATACTTTTCCAATCCTGACCCCATTACCTCAATTTTTCCATTTACTATTCCAAGGTCAGCTTTATAGCAGTCAGAAGCAGTAACAACAGTTCCATTTTTAATTACCATATCAAGCTTTTTCACATATAACACCTCCATAAAAAATAAATTCTTTAACATTAATTTACATATAAGTAAAAATAACCATGTGCCCCGATTTTTATTTTAGTCTGCTGTTATAGTTTTGTCAATATAATATTCTAAATTTTCAAATTATTATGCTAACTCCTCAATCTTTCCGTAATATTGCTCAATATTATTCTAACTTTATAATTTATTTAATAATATTTAATATATAAAATGTAAAATTAACTTTGATAGCGACTTATAGTAATTAAGATAATAGTATATTTATAACTTACAAACCTATTAATACTTTTAAAGGAGAAGTAACCTATGAATGTTAGATTTGATCAATTAATAAAATTGCCTGAACTTAAAGATTTAAAATTAGTAGGAGGAAATAAAGGTCTCTTTAAAACAGTAAGTTGGTTTCATTTTATAGAAACTTCAGATCATGTAGGATATGTGCAAAAAGATGAATTAATATTACTTACAGGCATTGGAATTCTAAATAACAATCTAAATTTTATTGAACTTATTAATAAATTAATTGAGAAAAAAGCAGCTGGTTTAATTGTAAATATAGGAAAGTACTTCAAACAAGTCCCTGATTGTGTAAAAAAGATTGCAAATGATAATGACTTTCCTGTATTCGAAATACCTTGGGAAATTAATTTATCAAAAATAACAAGAAGTATTTGTAATTATATAGTAAAGATGCATTTGGATGAGCTTATATACGAAGATTTACTAATGAATATAATATATTTCAACAAAACTACTTACGAAGAATTTATTGAAAAGATTTCATTATGTGAAAACAATTCCTTAAATTCATTTAGAATAATCATTGTAAAGATAGCTAATTTTGAACAATACCTATGTTCTAAAAATATTAGAGATAATGAAATGATAACCAATATTAAAGATTCTTTTTTAAGATCTGTTAATAATTCGATTTGGGATGCTAAGTGCCGACCTATAAGCTTTTTTAATAATGAATCTGTAGTCTTTCTTTTAATTAATGAAAAAGAAAAATGTATGGACTTAAAAATGTTTACAGAAAACATAATATTAAATTGTAAAAAAGTTTTTTCTGACATAAATATAAATATAGGTATTGGTAATTTATACAGCGAATTTTCTGATATAAAAAAAAGTTACATAGAAGCACAAAAAGCTCTGAAAGCAATACAATCAGAATATCATTGTGATAAAAGCATATTTTATTCAGACATAGGAGCATATAAATTACTCACGGAAATTGGGAACACAAGCCTTTTAAAAGAATATTATTATGATACTGTTGGCAAATTAGATCGATATGATATGCAAAATAATACAGATTTCTCAAAAATATTTCATACATTTCTTTTAGAAGATGGTAATTACATTAAAACAGCACAAAAACTTTATCTGCACAGAAATACATTAATGTATAAAATCAATAAAATTCATGAAATTATAAGTGAAAATTCATTAGGCCCAAAAGTAAAATTCCAATATTATATAGGTTACCTTATAAAGTACATGAATAACTTTTAAATACAATTTTGATCATCTAAACTGGATTTACCATTTAGATGATCTCTACTTCATTATTTTAAATTAACTTTTTTAAATAACATTTTCTATATATAAGCAATAAAAATATAATACTAAAAACCATACCTCCAATGCTTACTAACTGAGCCATTCTTATACCATAAAACATTAAGCTATCCGTTCTTAATCCTTCTATAAAAAATCTTCCTAAAGAGTATAAACCTACATAAGCCAAAATTACAGTTCCATTTTTTAATACTCTTCGCAGCAAATACACAAGTATTAAGCAAACACATAAATTCCAAATAGATTCATATAAAAAAGTAGGATGATAATAACTTCCATCTATATACATTCCTTTTTGTATAAATAGAGGAAAATGCTTTATAAATTCATAAGATACCATACCTCCATGAGCCTCTCCATTAAAAAAGTTTCCCCATCTTCCTATAGCCTGACCCAACACTATAGAAGGTGCTGCTATATCTGCTAACTCTAAGAAGTTTATTTTTTTATATCTAGTATAAATGAAAGCTGTAGTTAAACCAAATAATATACCTCCATGAATAGCCAAACCACCTTGTCTTATATTAAACATATTTATAATATTGTTCTTGTACTGATCAAACTCAAAAAATACATAATAAGCTCTTGCTCCTATTACAGCAAATGGGAAGGAAATTAAAAATACATCCATGACATTATCAAAATTATAATTCCTAGCTTTGCAATTTATATTTCCCAATATAAGAGCCATTATAACTCCAGTACCTATAATTACTCCATACCATCTTACATCAAAACCATTAATAGAAAAAGCTATAGGATTCATAAAATCACATCCTTATTTAGACTTTAAATACTATCATTATACATAAAAGACTTCCAATAGTATATATTCTACTGGAAGTCTTAATAATTTGTTAACCTTCAGCTTCAACTGCTATTTTTCTACTAGTTCTAGCAGATTTAAACATCATAGATGAAGTATAAATTATTACACAAGTAACTACCCATTTTAAAACATTTAAAGGCAATGATTTAACAATATATGCAGCTATCAATACACCTACAGTACCTAGCACAGCTATAGACACTGAAGCCTTACTTGAATATGCTCCACTTTTTATAAATTGGTAAGATGAGAAAGGCATTAACAATGCACAAGAACCCATCATTATAGGAAAGGCTACCTTAGGCCCCATTCCCAATGCAAACACTAAAGCCATGCAAGGTGCATAAAGCCCTATTCCCACTGTCATAAGTGCTCCAAAAACAAAATTTCCTATGATTCCAATTACAAGTTTTGCTCCTGTTAAACCTGTGGCATCTCCACCCACTGGATATAAATTTAATAATCCTGCTACCATAAGTAAAGCTACTACTACCAAAGATACTCCCATAGCTACCTGAATCGTTTTCTCATTAAATCTAGAAACAATTTTAGCTCCTACAACAGCACCTAATACTGCAGCCGCTAACATGCTAAAAAGAGTTACTGCATCTACCTTTATTACAGTCATAAATATAAGTGCTTCCGTCATTGTTGGAATAGTATTGGCTACATTCAATGTTCCTGGAAGCTTTTTATCTTCTACCATTTTTAAATTTTTGAATAAAGATGTTTCTATAGCAAAGCTTCCTATTCCTAAAGTGTCAAAAAAGTTAGCTAACATACCAATAAGACCAAACTTTATAAAACTGCCTTCTTCCAAGGCACCATCATTTTTCTTCTTAATATAATCTTTAATAAGTACTGCTATGAATCCTAAAGCGCTTATAATCATAAACCCTAGTACAATTTTTAACATAAATTTCACCTATCCTTCATTTTTTCTATTTTTTTAGGTATTATGTCTACTTTTTAACAGAGTGATATAACTATTTTATAATATTACAGATATTTTTTCAATATAATTAAAATACAATCATTTCGTTTTTATTAATTATTCCAACTAAAAGCGCTGTAAACTCAATGAAATAAGGTAATTCGCATGGAATTCTACATTTATTCACAAAAGTATACAAAAAATACTATAAAGTTAATAAATTAACTCTATAGTATATAATTCATTGATCCAAATACAAATTACTAAATTACTTAGTCCATTATAATGGTGGAAAAACGGTGGCAAAATAAAAAAACACCAAGCACAAAGCTAGTGTTTTAAATATGTGACCAAATCTATAAGCCGAGTTCTGTATTAGACAATCATCTATCTAGGCCTATCATTACTAATAGGCTCCAGCGATACTACCCGGAAGCGGGACGGACCACCCCTTAACGCTTCTCTATTCGATCTTGCTCCAGATGGGGTTTACATAGCCGCAAAGTCGCCAATGCGCTGGTGAGCTCTTACCTCGCCTTTCCACCCTTACCATATGTGATAAACACATATGGCGGTATATCTCTGTTGCACTTTCCTTCAAGTTGCCCTGACTGGGTATTACCCAGCACCCTGTCCTATGGAGCTCGGACTTTCCTCTCCTGTATTTCTACAGCAGCGATTGTCTGACTTACTCACGAATATTATAATATCACACATAAATTGAAATTACAAATAAAATTTTAACCATACTTTAAAAATTCTTCTTTTCATTACAATAAATTATTCTTCCACAGTTATCACAGTATACTATTCTTTGCTGTTTATTTACATTATCTATAGTCATGGAAGAAACTTTTACTTTACATCCTGAACATATATTATCCCTTAGCTCTGCTGCACCTGTACCCTTTGAACTGCATATCTTATTGAAAATTTCTAAAATATCAACAGGAATAAGTTTTTCTAATTCCTTAATAGCTTCTTCTGATTTTTTTATTTTTTCTCTTGCGTCATTAATTTTTTTACCTTCTGTATTTTTATATGTGTAAAAATCATTTTTAAGTTTAGAAAGTTTTATTTTTAAGCTTTCTTTTTCAGAACTCAATTTTTCTTCTTGTTCTAATAACTTTAAAACTTGATTATCTACTATCTTTATACCTTCCTGCTTTTTATTAAACTTTTTTTGCAGTGCATCTATTAATTTCAAATCGCTTCCTGCATTATTATAAAGCTCAAATTTAATTTTTTCTAACTCATCTTTATCATTATTTAGATTACTACTTGCCATTTGATATTTGTTTCTTAAATTTGACATTTCACTCTCGTTATTTTTAAATTTACTTTTTTCCATATCAAATTCTTTCTTTACTCTTTTTAAATTACCAGTATATTCATGATTATTAATTAAATTACTACATACTGCAATATTTTTTTTATTATCCTGAATCTCGATAAGTTGCTTCAATAAACTCATTTTTTATCCTCCCACTAATTCTTTTTTAAATAAAAAATAGAAATGAGCATGTTAAATACCCACTTCTATTTATATTTGTACGGATTTTTATTAGACTCTGATATAAAAACAGAATTTTTGTAACCCATAGTTTCTATTTTATTTTTAAATTGTTTAGCCAATAACACTACAGCAGGCCATTCTGTATCAAAATGTCCAGCATCAATAACAGCTATGTTTTCTTCTTCAAAATCGCTAACATAGTGATATGTAGTGTCACCTGTAATTATACAATCTGCTCCCAATTTTTTAGCTTCATTAAAATAACTTTGTCCACTGCCATTTATAACTGCAACTTTCTTTATTATTTTATCCTCGTCACCTGAATATCTTAAAAAAGGAACATTTAAGCATTTCTTTACTCTGCTGCACATTTCATCAACTGTTATAGCTTCTTTGAGCTTTGCAATTCTTCCAATGCCTGAAACCTTATCATCTTCCTCATTTCTTTTAGAAAGTTCTATAGTATTATAATCCTGAAAGTTTAAAAGCTGCATTATAGTATCATTAATACCTCCTTTTACAGAATCAAGATTAGTGTGACTTGAATAAACATTTATATCATTCTTTATAAGCTCTATTATTTTTTTTCCCAATAAAGTGCCTTTAGTTATATTCAAAGGTTTCTTGAAAAGTAATGGATGATGGGTTAATATAAAATTGCACTTTTTTTCTTTGGCTTCATTAATAACTTCCAAAGTACAGTCTAATGCCACAAGTATGGATGTTACTTCGCACTCCATGTCCCCTACCATAAGACCTACATTATCATAATCCTCTTTGAATTTTGATGGTGCATATTTTTCCATTATACTATTAATATCTCTTACTCTTAAAGACATTTAAGCAACTCCTCTAGCTTTTGAATTCTAACTTTAATATCGACTTTTCTATCCACAGCTAATTTCGTATCATCTTTTATATTACCTAATATTTTATTATATGTTGATATCTTAAATTTTATAAATTGGGCTGCAAGAGGATGTTTTTTATCTATCAATGATTTACCTACTTCATAAAAAATACTATCAACCTTTTCAACTTTATTATCATATTTTATTTTTATTATCTCATAAAACTTGTTTTCGTCAATACATAGTTCCTCATCAATAATATTATATCCCTTTTTATATATATATTCTCTTAAAACTTCAGGATTTTGTACTGGCTGTAATATTGCAAATTCACATTTTTTGAAAACTTCTAATCCTTCTTCTATAATATCCCGAATTAGATTTCCTCCCATTCCAGCAATTATGACTCCTTGAGCCTCTCCTACTTTTACAGTATTTAATCCTGCGCCCAGTCTACAATCTATTTGTTCTTGTAAATCTTCAGATATTATGTTAATACTTGCTTTTTTTACTGGTCCCTTGTTTATATCAGAAGCAATAGCTTTAATACAAGTATTATTTTTTATCAATTCTATAGGCACATATCCATGGTCTGTACCTATATCTGCAACACAATTACATTTATCTACCAAACCTACTATGGTTTTAAGTCTTAAGCTAAGTTCCATTTATATATTCTCCATTCTATTTATCTAAACGTAAGTAAAATTCTAATTTGCATAATAAGAAAAACAAATGTTAAAATTAAAGGCACATAAATAAACTTATATGCAGATTTTTTATCATATCGAGCACAAAGATATCCTGCATTATACATACAAAATAGTACTGCCATATTAAGTACTCCATAAACCATCTGTTTAAATGCAAACTGTTTACTTGTACCAAATTTTATAGCCACGAAGTGTGAACTGAAATTTAAAGGCATCATAGCCGGAAGCTTATTGCAAAAGTACAATATTATTGGATTCAGTGTAAGGATAAGAACTGCTACAGTTACTATAATAAATGGAATAAAAAATTTTTTATCTTTATATAAATTTACATTCTTATTAACTTTGTATTCCCAACTTATACAATTTACATTTTTATCATTTAAATTTTTCTCAAACTCATGAAAATTTTCAGGAGATAATCCATAGTTTATATCATCTGTTTTTAAATAAATTATATTTTTAGTTGAAGTAATAAACATATAAGTACTTCCTATTTTTTCAACTATGGCTCTTCCAATAGCAAAATGATTCTTGCCACATCCTGATAGCTTCATGCCTCTTATATGTCCTTGTGCTTTTTGATATCCTTGTATAGATGTAAATGGTATTTTTATATTTTTAAGCTTTAACACACTTAAAATTTGTATGCCATCATCGTCCACAAAATATTTTAATGAACTACATATTAGTATATAGTATAGTTGATATATATTAAAAACTATAATAGCAACTTTTAATATACTTAATACTTCATAAGAATCTATTAGAAATAATAGAACTCCTAATAGTAAATCACCCAATATACTCATGCCTAAAATATAATATACTCCGGATCCCTTAACTGATTTATAAACTTGCACTTAACCACCCTCCTTTATACATTATAACATAGTTTACTAAAGTATACTGTGCTTAAAACTTTTAATGATAAAAGCACCTATAATAGGGTGCTTTAATCTAAATAGTCCTTTAGTTTTTTGCTTCTGCTTGGGTGTCTCAATTTTCTTAGAGCCTTTGCTTCTATTTGTCTTATTCTTTCTCTTGTAACATTAAATTCTTTTCCGACTTCTTCAAGTGTTCTAGCTCTTCCATCATCTAATCCAAATCTAAGTCTTAGTACTTTTTCCTCTCTTGGTGTTAAAGTATCTAAAACATTTATAAGTTGCTCCTTAAGCATAGTAAAGGCTGCTGCTTCTGCAGGTGCAGGTGCTTCATCATCAGGTATAAAATCTCCAAGATGGCTATCTTCTTCCTCACCTATTGGAGTTTCTAATGACACAGGTTCTTGTGCAATCTTCATTATTTCTCTTACTTTATCTACAGGCATTTCCATAATTTTAGCTACTTCTTCTGGTTGAGGTTCTCTTCCTAATTCTTGAAGTAGTTGTCTTGAAACTCTTATTAATTTATTAATAGTCTCAACCATATGAACAGGTATTCTTATAGTTCTTGCTTGATCAGCTATAGCTCTTGTAATTGCCTGTCTTATCCACCAAGTTGCATAGGTACTAAATTTGTATCCTTTTCTATAATCAAATTTTTCTACAGCTTTTATAAGTCCAAGGTTTCCTTCCTGAATTAAATCTAAGAAAAGCATACCTCTTCCCACATATCTTTTGGCAATACTAACAACAAGTCTTAAGTTAGCTTCTGCTAATTTCTTTTTAGCAATTTGATCACCATTCTCTATCCTTTGTGCAAGACTTATCTCCTCTTCTGGTGCTAGCAAAGGTACCTTACCTATTTCCTTCAAATACATCCTTACTGGATCATCTATAGCTATACCTTCTGGAACAGATAAATCTAAATCTTTTTCATCCACTTCAACTTCCTGAATATCACCTGCAACTTCGATTCCCATAGATTCAAGCACTTCGTATATTTTTTCTATTTGTTCAGGACTTAAATCTACTTCATCTAATTCATCCATTATTTCTTTATAAGTCAAAGTGCCAGTTTTTTTACCTTTTTCTATAAGTCTTTTAACTATTTGCATCTTTGCACTTTTATCTTTCATTTTTTTTCCTCCATCAGTCATTACTACATACCACCAATCTTTTTTTGTATTTGAATAAGTTCTTGGGCCAACTTTAAAGATTCTTCAAGTTTTCCGTCTATCTCATATTGCTTTATTCTATTCATAATTTGCTTCTTAGACTCTTCTAATTTGAATTTTTTAATACCTCTTATATAATCATCTACTATATTTTCATAATCACTGCTGTCATATATAAAATCTGCTTCTATAATATTGACCCACTCTTTTGAAGTATCTATATCATCACATTTCACTTCTATGCGTTTTCGTCGTTCTTCCTCATCATACTGCATATTTTCAACAATATAATCATATATCTTTCTATGACTTTCAAGTATTAATTCTTCTCTTTTTATACTTTTTTCTACATATTCAAGCGCTTTTTCATCTTTAAAAATGGCTTTTAAAAGCCCTCTCTCTGCCTTTAAATATGCAGGTTCTAAATATAATTTTTGTCCAAAATCGTTATCTATATTCATATTTTCTGATTTTTTTACATTTTTTTGAATTTTAGTATTGATCATATCATATAAAGCTTGATCCCTAATGCCAGTTTCTTCGGATAATTTTTTAATGTATATTTCCCTTTCTATAGCATCTAAATCTGATATAATCTCAAGAGCCTGTTCCGCATATTTAATAACACCTTCTGAATTATTAAAATCAATATTTTCTTTAATCTTTTTTATTCTATAATCTACTAATGGGAGAGCTTCTTCTATAAGCTTTATAAATGCTTCTTTTCCATTATTTCTTATATATTCATCTGGATCTTTTCCTTCTGGAACCTTTAATACTTTAACATCAAGTCCTACTTTTTTCAATATCTCAAGTCCCCTCATAGTAGCCATTTGTCCTGCACTATCTGCATCATAAGCTATTATGGCACTATCTGCGTACTTTTTTATAAGTTTAGCTTGATTCGTTGTTAAAGCAGTTCCTAAAGAAGCTACCGCATTAGTTATTCCATACTGGTGAAGCGATATACAATCCATATATCCTTCAACTATAATGAGCATTCTTTCCCTATTATTTTTTATTGCAAAATTTAGTCCATAAAGATTTACTCCCTTTTTAAATAGAGTGGTTTCTGGAGAATTTAAATATTTGGGCTTTGAATCGTCCATCACTCTGCCCCCGAATCCAATAACTCTTCCTCTATAATCAAAAACGGGAAATATAATCCTGTTCCTAAACCTATCATAATAAGATCCCTTTTGGCTTTTAATTATAAGTCCATTTGAAAGCATATCTAGTTCAGTAAAACCTTTTTTCTTTAAATGTCTTAACAATCCATCCCAACTATTAGCTGAATATCCAAGTCCAAAACTTCTTATAGTCTTTTCTGTTATACCCCTATTTAGCAAATATTGTTTTGCATTAGCATTTTCTCCTAAACAATTAAAAAAATATCTTGCAGAATCTACATTAAGTTTGTATAATTGTTTAAAAGTATCTTTATGTACATTGTTTTCATCAGTTTCAATAGTTATATTCACCCTATTTGCTAATAACCTTACTGCTTCAGGAAAAGAAAGATTTTTTGTTTTCATAACAAAAGTTATAACATTTCCTGCTTCTCCACATCCAAAACATTTGTATATTTGTTTGTCTATGGATACACTAAATGATGGAGTTTTTTCGTGATGAAAAGGACATAATCCTGAATAATTTCTTCCTGCCCTTTTTAATTTTACAGTTTCAGATATAACATCCACTATATCATTTTCTTCTTTTACTCTTTGGATGACATCTTCCGATATCAATAGATACTACCACCCATCTTTTTTTATTATATGGAACTATAAACAATTCCATTATGTCAATATCATTATCATTTATTTTCAGTGTTTCCATATATACTTGAGAATAAATATATTCGACATAAATTACTACATTCCTTCTATAATATTAAATATTTTTTCTCTTAAACACTTAGATAATATATATATATTCTTTATAAAAATTAAATTTCCTTCAAAATCACAGCTAATTTTAATAAATCCAATATATAAATTTATAACAGTTCAATTGTTATTTTACCCACTTAATACTAAAAATTATTCCTTAATAAATAACAATTTTAGGTACATATATACCATTGAATAACAATAAACAATAGTCATCACTCATTCCCGCTATGTAATCTGTTACTCCTCTGTACAACCCTTCACTTTCTACAATATTTCTGTATAGCAAAGGCATTTTATGAGGATTTTTTAAGAAATAATTAAAAACTTGTTCCAATACAAATTTCGCCTTATCTCTTTCCGTTTTGAGCACCGAACCCTTATAGATTTTTTCAAACATGAATTCCCTAAGCTTTGCCAATGCATCTCCTATTTCCTTACTTAAAGATACTTCCATTATATTATTTTGTATATTATTTGTAGTTGTATAAATACAATCTTTAACCAATGTATCTACTCTTTTACCATGATTTTTTCCAAGCACTGCTATTAAATCCTTTGGAAGTTCACTTTGTTTTAATAATCTAGCTCTTATGGAATCATCTATATCATGATTTACATAAGCTATTTTATCACTATATTTTACAACTTGACCTTCCAAAGTAAAGGCTCTTGAGGCCGAGTTCGAAAATCCACTGTGTTTAAGTATGCCATCTAATACCTCTTCAGTAAGATTGAGACCTTTGCCTTGCTTTTCTAACTTAGTTAGTACCCTAATACTATGTTCATTATGTCTAAAACCATCTGGAAGCAGCTTATCCAAAACTTCTTCTCCATTATGAGCAAAAGCCACATGTCCTATATCATGACCCATTGCAATAGCTTCAATTAAATCTTCATTAAGTCCTATTCCCTTACCTATAGTTTTGGCTATCTGTGACACTTCTAAAGTATGTGTAAGTCTTGTTCTATAGTGATCCCCCCAAGTTTTTATATATACTTGAGTTTTATGTTTAAGCCTTCTAAACGACTTACTATGAACTATTCTATCTCTATCTACCATAAAACAAGTTCTTATTTCATCTTTCCTCTCATGAGTCCTTCTTCCCCTAGAATTTGCTGAAAATGCTGCTTGCTCTATTAGAATTAATTTTTCATTTTTTTCAATTTTTTCTCTTACAATCATATAAACCACCTTATAATCTAATTCTATATTTATACTAAAACTCCTTTTTTTAATGTAAATGTATATTGTAAAAAGTTTTTTAATATTATTATATGGAGATAACTTTTTAAGGAGTTGTTATTAATAATGCCTCACCCTGCTAAAGAGTGTAATATAACCTTATTATCTGAAGAAAATGTGCAAAAATACGTGCTCCCACACTATGAACTTAGTCAAGCACAAATAGAAAGAGTTAAATTTAAAAATACAGATAAACAAAGAGCTGTTTATAAAGTAGATTATTTGGATAAGACCTATTGTTTAAAAAAAGTTTACTTTTCGAAACAAGAATTACTATTTGTCTATTCTGCTATAGAATGGTTTTTTAGAAACGATATAAATGTTCCAAGAATACTTCCTAATAATGACAGAGGAAGGTTTGTTAATTTTAACAATATGTTATTTATACTAACTCCATGGATAGAAGGTATTAAATGTGATTATGATATTAAAGAACATATTACTTCCTCTATAGATAACTTATCATTAATGCATGCTAAAGGTAAAAATTTTACACCTATAACTGGAAGTTCACTTAGAAAAAACTTAGAAAACTTTCCTTACTCCATCAATAAACATTTTCAGCAAATTTTAAACTGTTCTAACCTTGCATTTAAATACAAAGATAAATTTTCAAAATTATTTCTACAACATTTTAACATTAATTCTTTGCTGGCTGAAATTTCAGTAAAAGTATCTTCAAATATGTGTAAAGAAAACCTTAGTATATCACTATGTCACCTTGATTACGTAAATAAAAATATAATTTTTGACAATAACAGTAATGTATGGGTTATAGATTTTGACAAGTGCGGCATAGATTATTGCTGCCATGATATTTCTTACTTTCTTAGAAGGTTACTCCGGAGAACTAATAATAACTGGAGCTTAGAGCTTACACTAGAATGCTTAGATTTATATAATAATATTAATCCACTGAATATAGATGACTATAAATATATTCTTGCTTATTTAAGTTTTCCACAAAAATTCTGGAAATTATCCAGAGATTATTACAATAATATGGCCAAATGCAACCATAATTCTTTTTTTTATCTGCTTAAAAATTCTTTAGAATATGACAACAATCAGTTAGATTTTGCAATAAAATTTGGAAAATACATTGAAAATAAATTTAAAACTAAAATAATATAACAAAACTGCT
Source organism: Clostridium carboxidivorans P7 (assembly GCF_001038625.1). Taxonomy (GTDB): domain Bacteria; phylum Bacillota; class Clostridia; order Clostridiales; family Clostridiaceae; genus Clostridium_AM; species Clostridium_AM carboxidivorans. The sequence goes on along the minus strand of NZ_CP011803.1, from coordinate 5,271,751 downwards.
GACTTAAAGCCAGCAGTTTAATATTTTACTTTCTTGGATTTTTAACTTCAGCCTGTGCAGCAGCAAGTCTTGCTACTGGAACTCTAAATGGTGAACATGATACATAATCAAGTCCAACACTGTGGCAAAATTCAACAGAAGATGGATCTCCACCGTGTTCTCCACATATTCCAAGATGAATATCAGGTCTTGTTTGTTTTCCAAGCTCTACACCCATCTTAACAAGTTTGCCAACTCCAGATTGGTCTAATCTCTGGAATGGATCAGATTCATATATCTTCTTATCATAGTAATCGCCTAAGAATTTACCTGCATCATCTCTTGAGAAACCAAATGTTAATTGAGTTAAATCATTTGTTCCAAATGAGAAGAATTCAGCTTCTTTAGCTATTTCATCAGCTGTAATAGCAGCTCTTGGTATTTCTATCATAGTACCTACTAAATATTTTAATTTGATACCTGATTTATCTATTATTTCATTAGCAACCCTTACAACTATATCCTTTACAAATTTTAATTCCTTAATCTCACCTATAAGTGGAATCATTATTTCAGGAACTATATCATAGTTCTTTCTCTTTTTAACATCTATAGCAGCTTCTATTATTGCTCTTGTTTGCATTTCTGCTATTTCAGGATAAGATACTGCAAGTCTGCATCCTCTATGTCCCATCATTGGGTTAACTTCATGTAAAGATGCAACTGTTGCCTTTAATTCTTCAAAGCCTACTTCCATTTCTTTAGCTAAATCTTTAATGTCCTCTTCATCAGTAGGTAAGAATTCATGTAGTGGTGGATCCAAAAATCTTATAGTTACTGGTTTGCCTTCCATAGCTTCATAAATTCCTATAAAATCTTCTCTTTGCATTGGCAGCAATTTAACCAAAGCTTTTCTTCTTTGTTCTTCAGTTTTTGAAATTATCATCTCTCTAACTGCTGGTATTCTATCCTCATCAAAGAACATATGCTCTGTTCTGCAAAGTCCTACACCCTCAGCTCCAAACTTAACCGCATGCATCGCATCTCTTGGAGTATCTGCATTAGTTCTAACTTTTAATGTTCTTATATCATCTGCCCAAGCCATAAATGTTCCAAAATAACCACTTATTTCTGGTTCTACTGTTTTAATTGCTTGACCATATACATTTCCTGTACTACCATCTAGTGATATGTAATCTCCCTTATGGTATACATTTCCACTTACTTCAAAAGTTTCATTCTTTTCATTTATTCTTATATCGCCGCAACCAGCTACGCAGCAAGTACCCATGCCTCTTGCAACTACTGCCGCATGTGAAGTCATTCCACCTCTAGCTGTAAGTATTCCTTCAGCTGCAGCCATTCCTTCTATATCTTCAGGGGAAGTTTCCAATCTTACAAGTACTACTTTTTCTCCCTGTTCATGATGCTCTTTAGCTTCTTCTGCCGTAAAGTAAACCTTACCACAAGCAGCCCCTGGTGATGCAGGTAATCCTTTAGCTATCACCTTGGCATTTTTTATTTCTGTTTGATCGAAGTTGGGATGTAAAAGCGCATCAAGTTGTTTAGGTTCAACTTTTAATATAGCTTCCTTCTTTGTAATTAAACCTTCATTAACCATATCAACAGCTACTTTTAATGCAGCTTGAGCTGTCCTCTTACCATTTCTTGTTTGTAAGAAATATAATTTGCCTTGCTCTATAGTGAATTCCATATCCTGCATATCTTTATAATGATTTTCAAGATTTTGTGCTATACTCATAAATTGCTCATAGCATTCTGGCAAATCCCCTTTTAATTTTGCAATTGGTTGAGGTGTTCTTATACCTGCAACAACATCTTCACCTTGTGCATTGATCAAATATTCTCCAAATATAAGTTTTTCACCAGTAGCTGGGTTTCTAGTAAATGCAACACCTGTTCCTGATGTTTCTCCCATATTACCAAATACCATTGATTGAACATTTACAGCAGTTCCCCAATCTCCTGGTATATCATTCAATCTCCTATAAACAATGGCTCTTGGATTATCCCAAGATCTAAATACTGCAGTTATAGACTCAATTAACTGTTCTTTAGGCTCTTGTGGAAATGGTTTGCCCATTTCTTTCATGTATATACCTTTAAATTGTTTTACTATCTCTTTTAAATCTGAAGCACTTAAATCTGTATCAAATTTAGCTCCTTTAACTTCTTTAACTTTATCTAGTACATCTTCAAACTTTCTTTTTTCAATCCCCATAACTACATCTGAGAACATTTGTATGAATCTTCTATAAGAATCATAAGCAAATCTTTCATTATTTGTTAGTTTACTTAAGCCTTCTACAGTATTATCATTTAGTCCTAAATTTAAAATTGTGTCCATCATTCCTGGCATTGAAACTCTGGCTCCTGATCTTACTGAAACTAATAAAGGATTTTCTACATTTCCAAACTTTTTATTTGTCTTTTCTTCCATAGTACTCAATGCTCTATAAACCTGAGAAACTATATCTTCATTTATTACTTTACCATCTTCATAATATTTAGTGCAGGCTTCAGTGGACACTGTAAAACCTTGCGGAACTGGTATCCCCAAATTTGTCATTTCTGCAAGATTAGCACCTTTTCCACCTAACAAATTTCTCATCGTGGCATTACCTTCACTAAAAAGATAAACGTATTTTTTGTTTTCCATAAGTAACATCCCCTTTGATTGTTTTTTTGCTATATTTTTTTGTATATGTTAACGGATATTTATCCGCTACCTAACAATTTATAATTTAGCTATTTTCCCCCATTTTTACAAACAATCTTGTTATATTAGTTTTAGAAACCTTGCCAACAATTCTAAGTATTTCCTTTGTTCCATTATAAGACTTTTCTACTACAGGTAAACTATCTACTTCATGTTCCATTATTTTATGTGCAGCTAAATATGCATTATCCTCTTTTTCAACAAACACAATATTAGGCATCCTAGTCATTATTATACCTACAGGTACTTTATGCATATCCGTACCACCCATAGCTATTTTAAGAAAATCTTTTCTTGAAACAGCACCAGTAAGTACTCCATTATTTTCTATAAATAATGTTCCTACATCATTCAAAAATAAATGTACTATAGCATCATACACTGTTGTATTTTCATCCACTACTACAGGCTTAGACATTATATCCTGTACCTTGATATTTCTTATATAATCATATACCAAACTATAAGAAGGCTTTTGTGAATATATATACCCCACCTTTGGCTTTGCATCTAGGATACTTGTCATAGTTAATACAGCCAGATCTGGCCTCAGTGCAGCCCTTGTAACATTCAATTTAGATGCTAATTTTTCACTTGTTATAGGCTCATACTCTTTTACTAATTTTATTATTTGTTCCTGCCTTGGTGATAACTTAATAATGCTCACCCTCCCTCTTTATCCTTAACTTTTAGATAAAAATTTTAGTTAAAGAAGTTTTACTCAGCTTTAGTGTATTATATGTACTTATCATTATTATAACATTATACAGCAATAAGTAATATATAACTTTTATTTTTTGTTTTAAATTGACTGAATATTCTACATTAATCATACTTTTCTTTAATTTTCATTAATTATCTTTAAATTTCATTTATGAACAATTAATCCAAATTATGTATTTATTTTATGATATAATAAAAAATCAGCAATGAAAATCTTATTCTTTGACTATCAATTACAATACTCTAGTTTTATATTTCTAGAATAAAGAACATCTATATCTCTGAATAATAATTTCTAAGTATTAGGCTAAATAGAACCTAGTACTTAGAAATTTATTTATCGCTGACTTTCCAATTATTTTTCAGCCTTATTTATCCTTATCATCATTTTCTATATCATCAAACTTTACAGTATAGCTATAAGTATTTTCTTCTTTTTTATTTTCATTTTTACCTGAAAATTTTTCTTTTACAGTATTGGCAGCATCAAATACCTTATCTTTTACATCTTGCATTGTATCTTTCATATTAGTTTTTATAACTTTATTTACTATTTCTATACTTCCATCATCCTTAGTAATTTCTATAGTAACTTTAGTAAACACTGCTGTTAATATGCCTATAGCAATAAGTGGTGGCCATACTAATACTGTCAAAGTGGCCGCAATACCTGCATTAACAGGAATATCAACAACTATTTTATCATCTTTTTTTATCTTTATTCTATTTATGTTGCCTTTTTTAACTAGATCCTTTATCCAATCTAAAAATTCATCTTTTGTTGTATATATGTCATTCATAGTTGATTTTTTATTTTGCTCAAGATATATTAATGCATCCACTACATTTGCTTCACAAACCTCCAAGGCTTCCTTAGCTTCTGTATAAGTAACTCCAGTTCTCTCTCTTACGATATCAATTTTTTCTAATGTAATCTCACTCATTTACTTCACTCCTTTTTAATAGTTTATCAATTATATAATTTAAATTTCACATCATTCAAATTTTGTTAAACAATTAAGTATATCCAAACTTTTAGGTCTTCTAAAATAACTTTGATCAATAAATTGAGATAATACTTTGTAAAGCTCATCTTTTATTTCTTTTGATAAATTAACTCTATATACATTTTCTAGAGGAATTTTAGATATATATTTAAGAGCGTTATATGCTGGATAACTTACATTAATACCATTGACTTTTGCACATTCTTGGCAAACCCCTCCAGAATACTGGAAACTTATATAGTTAGAAGTATTTATTTTTTTTCTACACATACAGCAATGTTCTAAATTAAAACCATATCCTGTAGCTTGTAAAGCTTTTATTTCAAAAGCTCTTGCTAAAATTTCTATATCAACAACCTTATTCTTTAAAAAATAAAAAGCTGTAATTAGTAATTTGAAAAGTTCCCTGTTACTTTCTTCATCCTGCATGGATATGTCTATAATTTCACAAAAATAAGATGCATAAGTTAATTTATCTAAATCATTAAGTAGTTCTTGGAATGAATCTATAGCTGTGCTTTCATTAATTACATAAAGACTTTTCCCTTTGTAAACTACATAGTCTCCATAGGAAAATTGCAAAGTACTAGTAAATAATTTATTACTACTTTTTTTCGAACCTTTCGCAATAGTCGATATCTTTCCCAACTTTTCACTAAATAGCCAAACAAGTTTGTCTGATTCTTTTATATCTTGAGTTTTTATAACTACAGCCCTGGTCTTAAATATGGACAGAAAACCACCCCCTCCACACTCTACCAACACATTTTACAATTTTTGTGGTATACTTTGAAAATTAATAATAATCGAATATATATTTCGTATTCTAAGTATATTATATACTTAGTGTGTGCAATTTATTTATAACCAAGTTCTTTTAACATACTTGAACTATCTCTCCACTCTTTCTTTACTTTAACCCAAAGCTTCAAATTAACTCTAGTTTGCAAAAATTTTTCTATATCTTGTCTAGCATAAGTGGATATCTTCTTAAGCATAGAACCATTCTTGCCTATTATTATACCTTTATGTGAGTCTTTTTCACACAATATAGTAGCATCTATATGGTACATGCCCTTTTCATCCTTTTTCATAGATATAATTTCTACAGCTGTACCATGTGGCACTTCTTGAGAAAGTAATCTTAATGCTTTTTCCCTTATAGTTTCCGCTACAACAAATCTTTCCTGTTGATCTGTAATCATATCTTCTGGATAATATTTAGGCCCTTCATGCATGTACTTTACCATGAGTTCCTTTAATTCATCTACATTTTTTCCTTTTAATGCAGATATAGGTATAATTTCTGCAAAACTAAATACCTTTGAATAGTTATCTAAGGTTTTTGCAACTCTTTCTTGAGTATTTTCATCAATTTTATTTAGAACTAAAAATACAGGTACATTACATTCCTTTAATTGTTCAAGTATGTACATATCCCCTTTTCCAATCTCATCTTCTGGATTTGTAAGGAATAATATTAAATCTACTTCTTTTATTGAATCCTGTGCTATTTTAACCATAAACTCGCCAAGTTTATGTTTTGGTTTGTGAATACCAGGAGTATCAACAAATACAAGCTGAAAATCTTTTTCTGTAAGTATAGTTTGTATATTATTTCTTGTTGTTTGAGGCTTACAAGAAACAATGGATAATTTTTCTCCCATTATTGAATTTAATAGTGTTGACTTTCCCACATTAGGCCTTCCTATTATTGTTATGAATCCTGATTTAAACATAAATTCTCTCCTTATTTTTATAATCTTTCTTAAGTAAAAAGTTTATACTAATATTTTCTCTATATTTCTAATATTTATTATAATTAAGTTGTAAATAAATTATAGCACTATCTTCATTCATTGCAATATTTTATTTTATTAACATCTGTAATATAAATAGTTCAAAGCATTTTATCCGAATATTCTAAACAATAATATAGTAATTAAGGTTCCAAAAATTCCTCCTACAATAACTTCAACTATAGAATGTATTTCGGAATCTACTCTACTTTGAGCAACTATAAAAGCTAATATATAACTTAAAATTACTACTGCTAATTGGCCAGTAATAAGCGCTATAGTAGTAGCTATAGAAAAAGCTATTGCACTGTGACCACTTGGCATACCTCCTTTAAGAGGTGTTCCTTCTCCAAAAATAGCTTTTGCTACTAAAGTAGTTATACATACAATAGCTAGTATTATAAAAATAACATATGGACTAGTACTTTTCACCTTCATTATCAATATAAAGTTTATATACTTCAATTTGTCCCAAAATATTATATATCCTACAACTACAGCATTTATGGCTGTTATTAGAACCCCTCCAGCTGCCACATTTTTAGCAACCTTTACCAGAGGGTGGTAGTAATTTGTTGTAGCATCCACAGCAAACTCTATAGCTGTGTTTATAAGTTCAGCCATAATTACCATACTGATAGTTATTGTTATGGCTAAAAGTTCTATTTTACTTAAATCATAAAAAAAGCAGGCAGTTAGTACTAATAGAGCTGAAATCATATGTATTTTCATATTTCTCTGAGTTCTAACTGCATATATAATTCCTTCTATAGCATAGTTGAAACTGTCAAGTAGTTTTCTAACTTCTCTCATAACTTTCATCTACTTTCTTTATATGTATTTACCTTGTTAAATGGAACTTTTCTAATATTTGCTCTTCCCTTTTTCTCATAATTGATTTTTCATCTTCTTCCATATGATCATATCCTAACAAATGAAGTACTGAATGTATGGTAAGATAGACTACTTCTCTAATAAATGAATGATTAAATTCTAAACTTTGTTCCTTTGCTTTTTCAAGAGAAAGTACTATATCTCCTAATACCAAGCTTCCCTCATCTAAATCTACATGTGAAAAATTAAAATCTTTATAAGTATCTTTAAATACCTTTCCCTTTTCATAATCTAGCATTGGAAAAGAAAGTACATCTGTAACTTTATCAATATTTCTATTTTCCTTATTTATTTCTTTTATTTTTTCATTATCAACAAATATAACACTTACTTCACAAGGAATATTAACTTTTTCCTCCTGCAGCGCATACTCAATAATACTTACTATATTCTTTTCTATTTCATCTGAAATTTCTATTTTATTTTGTCTATTATCTATAAAAATCATATTTACACTCCTTACTTATTTGCCCATTTATCTTCAGGATACTCTATTCTCTGATGATATATCCCTGTAAGAACCTTTAAAAAGGATTTTCTTATTTTATTTATATCTTTTAATGTAAGATTACAATTATCTAGTTGACCTTCATTTAATCTATTTTTTATAATTTTATTAACCATTTCTTCAATTTTACCCTTAGTTGGTTCACTTATAGACCTTACTGCAGCTTCTACTGCATCAGCTAACATTATTATGGCGCCTTCCTTTGTTTCAGGCACAGGTCCAGGATATCTAAAATCTTCTTCTTTAACATCATCAGGTCTTTCACTAGAATTTTTCATAGTTACATAAAAATATTTTACAAGAGATGTTCCATGATGCTGTTCTATTATATCTCTTACAGCCTTTGGAATCTTATACTGTTTTGCTAATTCTACACCATCTTTTACATGAGATGTAATTATAAGAGTACTTAAATTAGGAGTAATTTTGTCATGAGGATTATCACTTCCTAATTGATTTTCTTTAAAAAAGTAAGGTCTCTTTATTTTTCCTACATCATGATAATAAGATGCAACCCTTGCAAGTACTGGATTCCCACCCACTTCTTCTGCAGCTATTTCAGCAAGATTTCCAACTAAAATACTGTGATGATAACTTCCTGGAGCTTCCATTAACAGCCTTTTTAGCAGAGGATGATTAGGATTTGATATTTCTAATAATTTTATAGTAGTTATAACATCAAAAGTACTCTCAAAGAATGGAAGAAGTCCAATAGTAAGAATACCAGATAATATACTTCCAATACATGCAAGTAACGCCTTTTGAGTTACATCTGCCACACTATTACTCAATAAAAATCCTACTGAAAAGGTTAAAATTACATTCATTATTGAAATGTATATTGATGAATATAAAATATCATTTCTTTGCTGCATCTTTTTTAATATTACAGCACCAATAACAACATTTACTAATGCTAATATAGTTATTTCTGGACTAAATTCAACTGCTCTACTTATAAGCACACAATTTAACGCACTTATAGCCAAAGAAACCTTATAATTTACTAAAAGTGTAAAAATCATAGGTATGCAAGCTAAAGGTATTAAAAATGGTGAAATTACAGATAAACTTCTAGCCAAAAGTATAGCTATGCAATTCAATATATTTATCATTATAAGCTTGTTAGTATCACTATATACGTTATTATGATACTTATAAAGATAAAACCACTGTAGAAACATTATTAGTAAAATTAGTATGCTTAAACAAATATATATGTACCATTCAAAATGATAGTTGCTATTTAAAAGACCTAAATCCTTTAATATTTCTATTTGATACTTAGCAACCGGTTCTCCTTCTTTTACTATTATCTGATCTTTCTTTATCATAACAGGAACAACTTTTTTTATTGCTTCCTTTTTTAGCTCTTCAGTTTTGTCCTTATCGTAGAAAAAATTAGGAGTAATTAAAGCATATCCTATGCTAGCTGATATGTCTTTTAATGATTTAGGAATTTTTGATCCATTTACTTTTAGTTGTATGCTTTCCTGTGCTTTTTTAATATCCTCCTGATTATCCTTTTGACTATTATCACTTATATTATTGTTATCATATATATCAGCCATGTTTTTAATTGAAAAATCTTGAACAGTTTTCAAATCCTCTTTACTTAGCCTTATAAGAGTTAAATAATCATCATCTGATAAGCTTATTTCCACATTGCTTTTTAACTTTTGTAGCTTATCTTTTTCTTCACCAGTACCATCTTTTACTTGTACCAACTTAGAAAAAAATGAATTTATTTTATTTATAATTTCAGTTTTTACTTCCGGTTTTTTATTATATTGTATAGGTACAGAATCAGTCGCCTGCTGTATTCTTGCTGCTGTAGATACTTCATCTCTAACTTCTCTCGGTGCTTTTATATCTACCTTAGCAATGTCGCCTTCCTTCAAGCTATACTTCTTAGTTACTATCGATGTTACTAATACAGAAAAAATAAATATAAATGTTAAAATAAAAATAATTATCTTATTTGTTTTTTCTTTGGCAAAAAAATTCCTTATGGATAATTCTTCCATGTTAACCACCTTTTCATTAATATGCATCCATATTTTATCCAGAGATTACATACTGCATAAATTCAACCAAACCCAGAATTGGGTAAAATGTCTAAATGACATTTTACGGGTTATACCCCGGACTAAAATACCTAAATGGTATTTTACCACTTTTTCTTTACCCAATCTGAATTAAGCTTTATTTTATTACCTTTTGCTTAAGTTTATATCCACCTAAGTATAAAAGACTTCTTATTGTATTGGTTGTTCTAAAGCCACATTTTCTTCAGCTACAACTAATACCCTCATTCTATAAGAATCTCCCTGCTCATAGCTCACTATTTTATCTACAATTTTAACAGATTTATCTAAGTTTGCACATATATTTGAATAAAGTTCATCATATGTATCATTTATTACCTTTTGAGGATCCTTATGAACAGTAGTTTCTTTTACTTCATAATAATTTTCAATATTAACACATAATCTTTTATCTTCTATTTTATCATATTTAACAAATTTATTCGGAGATTTTTTTAAATATAGCTTTTTGCCGTTAAACTTTATATATATATCTTGTGCTTCTTTACCTGTACGTTCTCTTTTTAAAGTATCAATTTTTACATCCTTAATTTCTTCATAAAAGGTTCTACATATTACATTCCCAACTGCATGAACGGCATAAGTTGAGTTTTCATTTCCTTGTTCTCCCTTTACTACAATTTGTCCTTTTCTAATCATATCTCCCTTTTTAACCACAGACGTTCCTGCTTTAGTATATACTCTTATTACTTCACCATCCTTTTTAGCAACCAAATTACATGGTTTATCATCAGCTACTACATTAGGTGGTGATTGCCTTTCCATTGCAGAAATTTTAAGTTTTGCTCCATCGACCCTAGCCTTTACCCACATTATATTGCCGTTATTTTTCATGAGATTTTCTTCTACTTCGTAAACATTTATGTTTTTCTTATTAATTCCAGGCTTTATGCCATAAGATTTAAGCTGTTGTCTTATTTCATAAGGTGTCAAATTATGATCCACATTTATTTCTATACTCCATACAAATGTAGATAAATAATAAATTATACCTACAAACAATATTATACCAATTACAAAAGCAATTCTTCTTTTTACTTTAATTAAAAAAAATGCAAATCCTCTTCTTTCAACTATCTTTACTTTAGTTTTTGTCCTTTTAGCTATATCCTTTAACTTAATATAATCTTTTAAACTTATATCTATATTCAGGGTAGTAATGTCTTTTTTTACAATGTTTCTTACACTAATGCCATTTTTCCATAAAAGATTGATAAATTTTTCAGGTATAAGAGATCGAGCTTCTATAGTTATTATACCACTTTTATATTTTTGGAAATTAACCTTGCTCATTTGCCTCATAAATTATGGATTTAAATTTTCCACCTACTGTTATGGTACTTCCCCCCATAAACAGTATTTCAAAATTAACTCCATTTATAGATATCAATCCTATACCTGAATTTATCTTTACTTCATTTTCATTAAACACTACTATTCCCTTATGATTCTCTATTATTATTTCATTATGTCCTGTCACCGTAATTTTAGGTACATTTAAAATTATGTCTCTAGGTAAATCTAGCTTGTCTGCAATATCTTGTTTTGTTCTATTAAACTTTCCCTTCATCTTATCACCTCTAAAAATACTTCCATACTAATTTATGAAGAAGATTTTTAATAAATGACAAAATAAAAAAGGTTGAGAATATCTCAACCTTTTATTTATTTAAATATTGCTTTACAATTTGACTTACAAGTTTACCGTCTGCTCTACCTTTTGTTTTAGGCATGATCAAAGTCATAACTTTGCCCATATCCTTAATGCTACCTGCACCTACTTCATCAACTGCTTGACGAACAATTTCGGAAATCTCCTCTTCGCTTAACTGCTGAGGAAGGTAACCTAACAAGATTTCTATTTCCTCATTTGCCTTATCAACTAAATCCTGCCTATTTCCTTTTTCAAATTCTAATATAGCTTCACGCATTTGTTTAACTTCTTTTGCCAAGACTTCAATAACCTGCTCATCACTAAGCTTATTACCATCTGTCTTTTCAACTTGCAAAACAGCTGCTCTTGCCATACTTATTGTTTCAGCCTTAGACTTTTCTTTTGCTTTTAAGGCTTGCTTCCAATCTTCTTGTAGTCTTTCTTTAAGAGACATTAACTTAGTACCTTCTTTCAAAGAATTCTATTTAAACTTTCTCTTTCTTGCAGCTTCAGATTTCTTTTTTCTCTTTACGCTTGGTTTTTCATAATGTTCTCTCTTTCTAACTTCTGAAAGAACACCAGCTCTAGCGCATTTTCTCTTAAATCTTCTTAATGCACTTTCTATAGTTTCATTTTCTCCAACTTTTATTTCTGACATATTTTATCCCTCCCTCCGCTAGCTCAATCTAATTTAAAAAAATTAAACACAGCCAATGTAGGTTACATAGCACATTGTTTATTATACAACATAGATTTACAAGCTGTCAACAATTTCATTGAGATTTTAACCTGGAGGCCACTGAAGGCTTCTTCCTCCTAATACATGAAAATGAATATGTGGCACTGACTGTCCTCCATCTTCTCCACAGTTACTAACGATTCTGTATCCTGTCTTATCTATACCTAACTTTTTAACTATTTCTTTTAACACAACAAACACATGAGCTACTATTTTTGAATCTTCATCTGTTAACTCATTTAAGCTGCTTATATGCTTTTTAGGTATTATTAATATGTGAGATGGTGCACCAGGACTTATATCTTTAAAGCTTAGCACTATGTCATCTTCATAAACTTTTTCACAAGGTATTTCACCCTTTATTATTTTACAAAAAATACAATCTTTCATGATTTCACCTCCTTTAAAGTTATCCGATCACTATTAAATATAAAATTTATATAACTGCAAAATTTATAATATAAAATTAAGTTTTACTTGATAATATTCAATATTTAATAAAAATATCCTTCTAAAAAATAAATTTTTCTTTTCAAATTTATTATATAATCTATAACAAATTAAATTTAACAATCATTTAGTAAGTTTCCTTCTAATATTCCATTTTTAGTTTGTACAATTTCAGTATTTTTAATACTTCCTGATATATCTTTTTCAGACTTTGATACAACTTTTATATAGTTAGGAGTATATCCTTCATACAAATCTTGCGAGTTACTACATTTTTGTTCGTATAAAACCTCCATATTCCTTCCCAAAAACTTTTTCATAAATTCTTCTTCCATAACCTTATCTAAAGCTATAAGTTTGCTGCTTCTCTCATCCTTAATATTACCATCTACTGAATTTTTCATCTCAGCAGCTTTTGTTCCTTTTCTAGGACTATATTTAAATACATGAATTTTTGACAATTTTATTCTTTTCAAAAATTCATAAGTGGTATTAAATTCTTCTTCTGTTTCCTCTGGAAAACCAACAATAATATCTGTAGTTATTGATACATCATCAATATTAGATCTTAAATCTTCTACAATTTTTTCATACTCCCCAGCAGTATACCTTCTATTCATTCTTTTTAAAGTTTCATTACATCCACTTTGAAGTGATAAATGAAAATGAGGACATAACTTTTTAAGAACACTTATTCTTTCTATTACACCTTCTGTAAAGAATTGTGGGTCTATTGAACCTATTCTTACTCTTTCTATACCAGGAATTTTATCTATCTGTTCCAATACAGAAAGTAAGCTGCAATCCTCTTCTAAATCAACTCCATAAGAAGCAGTATGTATTCCTGATAAAATTATTTCTTTAAATCCATGTGCTGCAAGTTCTTTAACTTCACTTATAATTTTTTCTGGAGGCTTACTGCACACAGCACCTCTTGCAAAAGGAATTAAACAATATGAACAGAATCTATTACAGCCATCCTGTATTTTTAGGAATGCTCTAGTTTTATCTTGATAACTTTCTATATTCAATTCTTCAAAAGCATTGTTTTTCATTACTTCTTTAACTTCTACTACTTGTTTTCTTTCTTCTCTTACTCTATTTACCCAATAAACTATTTCACCCTTATTTCTAGTTCCAAGTACAACATCTACTCCATCAATTTGAGATACTTCTTCTGATGCAATTTGTGAATAACATCCTACAACTGATATGACAGCATCCTCATTTTCTCTTCTGGCTCTATGTATCATCTGTCTAGATTTTTTATCTCCCATATTAGTTACAGTACATGTATTTATAACATAAACATCTGCATATTCTTCAAAAGGCACTACTTCGTAGCCATCTTTTATAAATTTTTCTACCATAGCTTCTGTTTCATACTTATTAACTCTACAGCCTAAAGTAGCAAAAGCAACTTTCATTAAAATATTCCTCCTTTTAGTTGGAACACTGAGCAATTAAGATTACTCGCTCCCGCTCGCTAAAGCCCATTTAGGGCTTTAACCCTCCTAAATCTCCTAATTCATACATAAGCAAAGACATACATACAAAACCAGCAGTTTCTGTTCTAAGTATTCTAGGTCCTAATGTAACTATATGAGCACCTAACTTCTCTAAAGCTTCTATTTCTGATTCTTCAAATCCACCTTCTGGTCCTATTATTATTCCTATTTTTTTTATACTGTCTTTATCTATATTATTTACAACTTTTTTTATTCCATAACCTTCTGCATTTTCATAAGGAACTACAATTAAATCCATTTGTTTTAGAACTTCTAGGAGACTCTGAAATTCTATTGGGGTATTAATCTTAGGCACTAAACTTCTTTTACTTTGTTTGCAAGCTTCTAAAGCAATTCTGCACCATCTGTCTATTTTTTTAAATTCACCTAGTTCATTTTTAACCACAACTCTTTCCGTAACTATAGGTGTTACTTCTTTTACACCTAATTCTGTAGTTTTTTGAACTATTAAATCCATCTTGGCAGACTTTGGTAACCCTTGAAATAAATAAACTTCTACATTACTTTCATTGTTAAGTGGAAGCTTCTTTATAAATTTCACAATAACCTGCTTTTTGTTTATTTCTTCTATTTCTCCTAAGAATTCTTCACCTCCACAATTATTAATATTAACTTTGTCTCCAACTTGGAGTCTTAAAACTTTATATATATGTTTTACATCATCACCATTGATAATAGCAGCATTATCATTTATATCGTTTCTATTAACAAAGAACTTATGCATAATACACCACCTTTTAAAATTACATCAAAAGTCTACTAAAGTTTTGCAACTATACATACCCATTCCCCATCAACATTTACTTCTTCTATATTAAATCCTGAACTTTCTAATTTATTTACAACATCATCTTTTCTATCTAGTATTATACCAGAACATATAAATCTTCCACCTGGAACTATAAAGTCCTTTACTCCGTCTGTTAAGAATATTATTACGTCAGCAATAATGTTAGCTACAACTATATCCGCTTTTCCTTGAACTACTTCCATAAGATTTCCATGAAGTATTTTTATATTATCAACGTCATTATATTTAACATTTTCTGATGCAGATTTTACTGCTACAGGGTCTAAATCTACACCTATAACCTCTTTTGCTTTAAGCTTTGCAGCTGTTATAGCAAGTATACCTGAACCTGTTCCTATATCAAATATTTTTGACTCAGGTTTTACATATTTCTCTAAGGCCTTTATACACATTCTTGTAGTCTCATGTGTACCTGTTCCAAAGGCCATTCCAGGATCAAGCTCTACAACTAGTTCATCATCCTTTTTAGAATATTCCTCCCATATAGGCTTTACTACTACTCGATTTCCTACCTTTGTTGGTTTATAATACTTCTTCCAATTATTTTCCCAATCTTCTTCATTTACTTTGCATACTGTAATCAAACCTTTTCCTTTATCTATTCCAAACTTCTCTAAGTCATTAATACTGTCTTTTATATATCTTAAATATCCATCAAGCTTTTCATTTTGTTTATAGTAACCTTTAATTATTGCTCCCTCTTTAACGTTTAATAATGATTCATCAAAATAATCCCAATCTCCCGGGTGCTTTTTCTTGAATTCTATATCTTCAGGATCCTCTATTGAAACCCCTTTAACTTCAGTATTGTATAATATACCTGTTACAGCTTCCACTGCTTCACTACTAGTAATTATTGATACTTCTATCCATTCCTTATCCATAAACAACCTCCACACAATTAATCTTTTATCACATCTACTTTATAATTATAGACTTAATATGTCAATAAAAAACTTTGTTTCCCAAAATTTTGAGAAACAAAGTTTTTTTATTTCAAATTATCTTTTAGCTTGTCAATAAAAGATTTTTTATTATGTTTTCCTTCTGCCATTTCCCCGCTTGCTTCAGCATACATATAAAGAGCTTCTTTCTGTTTCTGGTTTAAATTTTTAGGAATATCTACTACTACATTAACATATTGATCTCCTCTACCATGAGAATTGACCCTAGGTACTCCTTTACCTTTTAATCTAAACACAGTTCCAGGTTGAGTTCCTGCTGGAACATCATACTTAACATCTCCATCTATAGTTGGAACTGTTAATTCTACACCTAAAGCAGCTTTTACAAAGCTTATATGAGTATCTATATAAATATCAAAGCCTTTTCTCTTAAACTTATCACTAGGCATTACTCTTATATTTATATACAAATCTCCTGCTGGGCCACCATTATTTCCGTGTTCACCCTGACCCCTTATAGGCATTACATTACCAGTGTCTACACCTGCTGGTACATTTATTTTTATTTTTCTTTGTTTTCTTATTTTTCCCTTTCCCTTACATTCTGGGCAAGGGTCTGTTATTATTTTTCCTTTACCACCGCACTTATCACAGGTACTCATACTTACAAAGCTTCCTAGTGGAGTATTTCTTTGAACCCTCATTTGACCAGTTCCGCCGCATTTATCACAAGTATGTGCACTCGTTCCTTCTTTAGCTCCTGTTCCATTACATTTTTCGCAATTTTCACTTCTTGTTATATTTACTTGCTTTTCAACTCCAAAAACAGCTTCTTCAAAAGTCAAATTTAAGTTATATTCAAGATCAGCTCCCTTTTCAGGACCATTTCTTCTTTTTCCATTTCCACCAAATCCCCCACCAAAGAAGGAATCAAATATATCACCAAAGCCTCCAAGATCTGAAAAATCAAAACCTCCAAAGCCTCCATCGAATCCACCAGCTCCATTAAAGTCCGTAGTTCCAAATTGATCATATTGTGATCTTTTCTGTGGATCTGAAAGCACTTGATAAGCTTCATTTAGCTCTTTAAATTTTTCTTCTGCTTCCTTATCACCAGGATTTCTATCTGGATGGTATTTTAGTGCTGATTTTCTAAACGCTTTTTTTATTTCATCTTCACTTGCGCCTTTTTCAAGTCCAAGTACTTCATAATAGTCCTTTTTTGCCATCCCTGTTTTCACCACCTAATATAAATATTAAAATTCTATAATTATTTTTCTTACTCAAATTAAGGGAAGAGTATAACTCCTCCCTTAATTATCACAACTATATATTATACACTATATATGTCTAATTAGTGAATATTTTTATTTGTCATCTTCAACTTTATAGTCTGCATCCACTACATTATCATCATGCTTTGCTCCTGCATTGTTTTGTCCTGCACCAGCTGCTCCTCCCATGTTGTTTGGATCAAATCCTGCACCTTGTGCTCCTGCTGCTCCTTGTGGATTTGCTGCTTGGTATATTTTTGATGATACTGCATAGAAAGCTTGAGTTAAATCTTCAGTAGCTTTCTTTATAGCTTCTAGATCTTCTCCATCTTTTACTGCATTAACAGCTTTAACTTTTTCTTCTATATTAGCTTTGTCTTCTGCTGATACTTTATCTCCAAGATCCTTTAATGTCTTTTCTGTCTGATAAACAGCCTGATCAGCATTATTCTTTACTTCTATTGATTCTTTTCTCTTTTTATCTTCTTCAGCAAATTTTTCTGCATCTTTAACAGCCTTATCTATTTCATCATCATTTAAGTTAGTAGAAGCAGTAATTGTAATGTTAGCTTCTTTTCCTGTTCCTTTATCCTTAGCAGAAACATTAACTATACCATTAGCATCTATATCAAAAGTAACTTCTATTTGAGGAACTCCCCTTTGTGCTGGAGCTATACCTGAAAGTGTAAATCTTCCAAGAGTTTTGTTGTCACCAGCCATTTGTCTTTCACCTTGAACTACGTGTATTTCAACAGAAGTCTGTCCGTCTGCAGCTGTTGAGAATACCTGACTCTTTTTAGTTGGTATAGTAGTATTTCTTTCAATTAATGGAGTAGCAACTCCTCCTAAAGTTTCTATACCAAGTGTTAATGGAGTAACATCAAGAAGTAATACATCTTTAACATCTCCTGTTAAAACTCCTGCTTGAATAGAAGCTCCTACTGCAACACATTCATCTGGGTTAACTCCCTTTGAAGGTTCTTTTCCAGTAAATTGTTTAACTGCTTCTTGAACTGCTGGTATTCTTGTAGATCCACCAACAAGTATAACTTTGTTTACATCATTAATTGTAAGTCCAGCATCTTGAAGTGCTTTTTTCATTGGCTCTATTGTTCTTTGAACTAAATCATGAGTTAATTCATTAAATTTAGCTCTAGTTAAAGTCATATCTATGTGCTTTGGACCAGTTGCATCTGCTGTTATAAATGGAAGATTTATACTAGTCTGCATTGATGATGACAATTCAATTTTAGCTTTTTCAGCAGCTTCCTTTAATCTTTGTACAGCCATTTTGTCAGTTCTTAAATCTATTCCATTTTCAGCTTTAAATGTATCTGCTATATAGTTCATTATCTTTTCATCAAAGTCATCTCCACCAAGCTTTGTATCACCATTTGTAGATTTAACTTCAAATACGCCATCACCAAGTTCTAGTATAGATACATCGAAAGTACCGCCACCTAAGTCATATACAAATATTTTCTGATTTGTATCCATTTTATCCATACCGTAAGCAAGTGATGCTGCTGTTGGTTCGTTTATTATTCTTAAAACTTCAAGTCCTGCTATTTTTCCAGCATCTTTTGTTGCCTGTCTTTGGCTATCATTAAAATAAGCTGGAACTGTTATAACAGCTTGAGTAACTGTTTCACCAAGGTAAGCTTCAGCATCTGCTTTTATTTTTTGAAGTACCATTGCTGATATTTCCTGTGGAGTATAATCTTTTCCATCTATATTTGTTTTATGGTTTGTTCCCATATGTCTCTTTATTGATATTATTGTCTTATCAGGATTTGTTATTGCCTGTCTTTTTGCTACCTGTCCTACTAATCTTTCTCCATTTGCTTGGAATGAAACTACTGATGGAGTTGTTCTTGCTCCTTCTGAGTTTGTTATAACTACTGGTTCTCCACCTTCCATAACTGCTACACATGAATTTGTTGTTCCTAAATCAATTCCTATAACTTTTGACATATTAATTTACCTCCTAAAATATCAAATGAATTAACATTCTTTCTATATGTTTGTTATTTATAATAAAATTTAATTTGCAACTTTAACCATACTATGTCTTAAAACTTTATCGCCTCTTTTGTATCCCTTTTGGAATACTTCTACTACTTGATTTTTTCCATACTGTTCATCATCAACATGCATTACTGCATTATGAACATTAGGATCAAATTCTCCATCTGCTCCAATTTCTTCTACTTCCAACTTTTCTAAAGCACCATTAAATTGCTTTATAGTCATTTCTATTCCCTTTTTTAAATCTTCTACACTGCCATCTACAGTTATAGCTCTTTCAAGGTTATCTAATACTGGTAAAAACTCTTTTAGGATATCTTCGCAAGCATTTGTATATATGCCTTCTTTTTCCTTTGCTGTTCTTTTTCTAAAGTTATCATATTCTGCTACTGTTCTTGCCAATCTATCCTTAAAAGTTTGATTTTCACTATCTAATCTACTATTTTCTTTAGCTAATTTTTCATTTTCACTTTTTATTTCATTAATTAAAGATTCTTCTAATTTTGAATCATCCTCTTGTGAATTTTCATCTTTTTCTTCAGCATCTACATTTTGGTCTTTATCAACTTTTTCTTCTTCTACATTTTCTTCAATTAATTCACTCTGCTCTTCCACTTTAACTTGTTCTTCCTTTGACATTTAAATAACTCCTCCAATCTAGCACTTTCTAAATTGCTAACATATATTTTAAAGCCTATTTTATTATCCATCTTGAGGATACGTATGAGTTAAGATATAATTTAACTCCTTAACTACATTAGCCATTAAAGATATTATCTTTGAATAAGGCATTCTAGTTGGTCCAATTACTCCTATTTCTCCTACAGGCTTGTCATTTATACTATAAATTGCTGAAACTACACTGCATTGTTCTGCACCTTCTACAAAATTTTCAGTTCCTATTTTTACAGACATATTAGCACCACTGTTTAAAAGTCCACTTATCTTATCTTTGTTATCTAACAATGATAAAAACTCACGTGCTCTTTCTATGTCCTTATATTCTGGATAATTAAATATATTAGTTGAACCTTCAGTGTAAATTTCAGATTTATCAACTGTATTTAAACTTTCATATAATACAGGAATTATAGCATTGAATATATCATCATATCCTTTTAAATCACTTCTTAAGTTATTTATAACTTCTAAATTTATTTGATCACAATTTAAATTTCTCAATCTAGTATTTAACACATTGCTTAATTTTGTAAGCACATCTGAAGCAACAGCTTTACCTACCCTAATTACATTGTTTTTTATTAATCCACTGTCTGTAATTATTAACAATAATATATTATTACAATCAATATCTAAAAGCTGAACATGCTTTATAGAGCTTTTCCCTACAGATGGAGCTTTTACAACACAGGCCATTTTAGTCAACTCAGATAAAATAGAAGTAGCTTGTTTTAATATTCTGTCTACCTCAAACAACGCTGTACTTAAAATATGTGTTTTTATCATATATTCTTCTTCAGGTGTTAAATTAGGTACCTGCATAAGCTTATCTACATAAAGTCTATATCCCTTATCAGAAGGTTTTCTCCCAGAAGAAGTATGGAGTTGTTCAAGATACCCCATTTCCTCAAGATCTGCCATTTCATTTCTTATAGTAGCAGAACTTATACCCAAATCATACTTTTTTGCTATGGTCCTGGATCCTACAGGTTCAGCAGTATTTATAAAATCATTTATTATTGCTTGAAGTATTTTTATTTTCCTTTCATCCATTTCCATAATTTCACCTCTTTATTAGCACTCGTTGTTGTTGAGTGCTAATTACTATGATTAAAAAATAGCACTGATAATTTTATTTGTCAACACTACATAATTAACTTTATTTGTACGGATAAACTTATATACAAGTTTAAAATAGCTAAATATTAAAATTTCTCTGTTTTTCTAGCGAAACCTATCAAAGTCTTTAAATCAAGTTAATATAAAGTCACACATGACACTATTAGAGACTTCTATGCCTCTTTCACTTAAAAATAAATTATCGTGTTCACATATAATCATGCCATTATCTACATATTTTTTTATAACATTAGGATATATATTATAAATATCTGTGTCGAATCTCTTATTAAATTCTGTTATAGATATCCCAGATATTTTTCTAAGTCCCATAAAAACAAATTCTTCTATATTATCTTCTTTAGAGTTTTCATGCTTATCAAGTTTTAAATTCTTATTTTCTCGTACATTCTTAATGTATTCTTGTATGCTTTCATTTTTTCTATATCTTAAATTATCTATATAAGAATGAGCCCCTGACCCACATCCAATATATTCTTGCAAATTCCAGTATACTAAATTATGTTTACACTCTTTTCCTGGCTTTGAAAAATTAGATATTTCATATTGCCTATAACCTTTGCTTTTTAAAAATTTTATGCCATATCTATACATTTTTCTTTCCATTTCTTCTTCTGGAAAAATTAATTTTCCTTTTTGATCCATGGAGTAAAAAGGAGTGCCTTCTTCGATTATAAGACTATAGCAGGATATATGCTCTGGACTTAACTCTACTACTTTATCTAGAGTTTCTTGCCATTGCTCCATATTTTGTTCTGGTAAGCCAAACATCAAATCTACATTTATATTTTGAAACCCTATATTTCTTGCCATTTCATAACTTTTAATAAAATCTTGGACAGTATGAATTCTCCCCAATTTTTCCAATATATTGTTTTGCCAGCATTGAAGCCCTATGCTAAGTCTATTAACGCCCATTTCTTTTAAAAATTTTAATTTCTCTTTTGTAAAGGTTCCTGGATTTCCTTCTACAGTAAATTCCAAGTCTTTAGTTTTTTTCAATATATCTATAGCCTTTTTAATATTGCCCCATGCTTCTAAAGTCAAATAGGTGGGAGTCCCCCCACCTATGAATATAGTCTTTATACTCCTTCTAGAACAGCTTTCTATGTCACTTGCTAAAGCCTTTGAATAATCTAACATAAGATTTTCTTTATTGGCAAAAGAAGGAAAATCACAGTATAAACACTTTTGTTTGCAAAAGGGAATATGAATATACAAAGCTACTTCTTTATTTTCATAGATAGTTTCACTTTCTATCATAAAATTATCACACCTTTTTACATTGAAAATTAATTTAGGCATGTGAAAGAAAATAATTAGTCCAGATGCGACGGATATTTTGCGTCAGGCAAGGAGGCAGGTTCCGCAGATAGTGAACCCTATCTAAGGGTTCTGCCGACGCCGCATGATACAAAATAGACTAGCAGATGGACTTATTATTTTTTTGAAGATGCCTTATTCTCCTGTCTTAAGTACTGCCATAAATGCTTCCTGTGGAACTTCTACACTTCCCACCTGTCTCATTCTCTTCTTTCCTTCTTTCTGTTTTTCAAGTAACTTTTTCTTTCTAGATATATCTCCACCATAACACTTTGCTAAAACATCTTTTCTCATGGCTTTAATTGTTTCTCTAGCTATAACTTTGCTGCCTACTGCAGCTTGAATTGGTATTTCAAACATCTGTCTTGGTATTATCTCTTTTAATTTTTCTGCTATAGCTCTACCTCTAGCATACGCTCTTTCTTCTGGAACTATCATGGATAATGCATCTACTATTTCTGCGTTTAGAAGAATATCTAATTTAACTAATTTAGCATCCTTATATCCCATTAATTCATAATCTAAAGACGCATACCCTTTAGTTCTTGATTTTAAAGCATCAAAAAAGTCATATATTATTTCATTTAAAGGTATTTCATAATTTAAGGATACTCTTGTAGTTTCTATATACTGCATATCCTTAAATGTTCCACGCCTGTTTTGAGCAAGTTCCATAACAGCTCCAACAAAATCTGATGGTGTTATTATGGACGCTTTTACTATAGGTTCTTCCATATACTTTATTTCCGAAATATCTGGAAGATTTGTAGGATTAGTAAGCTCTATAACTTCTCCATCGGTTTTTCCTATTTTATATATAACAGATGGTGCTGTAGTTATAATATCTAAATTAAATTCTCTTTCTATTCTCTCCTGTATTACGTCCATATGAAGAAGTCCTAAAAATCCACATCTAAATCCAAATCCCAAGGCAATAGAAGTTTCTGGTTCAAAAGATAGTGCAGCATCATTTACTTGCAACTTTTCAAGTGCATCCTTTAACTCACCATATTTCGCTCCGTCTACAGGATAGATACCACTATATACCATAGGTATTGCTGGTCTATATCCCGGTAATGCTTCTTTAGCTGGTCTATCAGCCTCTGTTACCGTATCTCCTACACGAGCATCCCTAACATTTTTAATAGATGCTGTGAAATATCCAACATCTCCTGCTTTTAATTCACTAACAGGCATATATCTAGGTGCAAATACCCCTGTTTCAACTACTTCATATACTTTTCCGGTAACCATTAATTTTACTTTTGTACCAGGTTTTATAGTTCCTTCTTTTACTCTTAAATGGCACACTACTCCTCTGTAACTGTCATAAGATGAATCAAATATAAGTGCTCTTAAAGAAGCATCTTCATCACCTTGTGGTGCTGGCACCTTTTCCACTATAGCTTCCAATACATCTTCTATATTGAGGCCTGTTTTTGCTGATACTAAAGGTGCATCTGATGCCTCAATTCCTATTACATCTTCTATTTCCTGCTTAACTTCATCCGCTCTAGAACTAGGCAAATCTATTTTATTTATTACTGGAACAATTTCTAAATCATGATCTAGTGCTAAATAGCAGTTTGCTAGAGTTTGTGCTTGTATACCCTGTGTAGCATCAACTACAAGTATAGCACCTTCACAAGCAGCCAAACTTCTAGATACTTCGTAATTAAAGTCTACATGACCAGGGGTATCTATAAGATTCAAAATATATTCATGTCCATCATCTCTTTTATAAACAAGTCTCACTGCTTGTGATTTTATTGTTATTCCTCTTTCTTTTTCAAGTTCCATGTTATCAAGAACCTGTTCATCCATTTCTCTTTCTGTAAGGGTTCCTGTTTTTTCTATTAATCTATCAGCAAGTGTAGACTTTCCATGATCTATATGAGCAACTATAGAAAAATTTCTTATATATTTTTGCCTTTCGCTCTGCATATCCTTTACCCTCCATTACTAATTACAATTTAAAAGATTTGCATCTTATTGCAAATCTTATACTATACTCTTAATATAAATAATCATAGTAAATTATAACACAACAACAATACAGTTAAAAGTGGATTCTATATACCTTTATTTAACTTTATGCTGTATAGTATTATTTATTTTTTCTTCAACACACTTAAATACATCAGAAGTTTTATTTAACATATAGGATGTGTCATTCTGAACTTTTTTACCAATATTATTAATAATTTTACCAGAACTGTTTTTTATATTTGTAACAGCCTTTGAATTTATGTATAAAGAATACTCCCCAACTTCAAATCTAAAATCAAAAGGCTTCTTTGAATAATCTATTTTAAAATCCGCTTTATCCTTTATAAATTTAGGCAAATTATTACTGATAACAATAATTCCACACAAGGATATGAAAAAGCATATTATTATCATAACCATAATACTCCTACCATTCTTTTTCATATAAGAAAAAACACCCCCAAATAATAATTAATAGTTAAAAAATGAACATATCCAACCTTCAACTATCCTATTATTTAAGGATGTACTCTTTTTTTATTTTTATTCAATGTTAGTATATACTTATTCTAATTTTTGTCTAATAACTTTACCCCAATATTCCCATAAAAAACTCTATTTATTAAGACATTCTGCTATTATTCTAGCAAGATATTTAGCTGATGCTTTCGCTTCATCGGTAGTGTTTATATCTGCACCTACTTCTAGTAGTATTGCATTATTGCTTTTATCCTGATTAAAATATCTTGTTCCATAATTGTAGTAACACACCTCTTTGCAAAAACCTGGATATAATCTTTTCGAAGTTTCTGCTATTTTATTTGCCAATTCCATATTTTTATCAAAATGTGGATTTTTTCTGGCCATAACAAGCATAAATTTAGCTACATTTTCCCCATTCATTTTAATAGTAACTGCTTTTTTATCATCTACAGAATCTCTATGCAAATCTATTACTAATTTAAAGTCTTTATACTGTTTTAAATATTTATCTACTGTTACAGCTGATCGTTCGTAGCTTTGAGTATAAGCTTCTGCATCATGTACTGTTTTGTCGTTTATGCCAGAAATTCCATAATTCTTCTGCAATTCATCTATTAATGCATCTCCTACTGCACAAACATTTTGAGATGTATCAAAACTTATGGCATTACCTGGTTTATAGCTTTCTGTAGTGTGAGTATGATATATAAGTACTTCTGGCTTGCTAGTGTTTAAAGTTTTTTTCAATTTTGGATCATAAACATTTACCGTTTTATTTTCCAAATTTAAATTTCCACTAGAACTATCATTTGATTTTGGATTGTCCTTTGAAACTTGTTTTTCATCTAACTTAAATTGATTAAAATTCACATTTACATCATTTTTTGAGCTATCATTACCCAAATTCATATAAGATATTTCTTTTGATAAAACTGACATAGGATTGTTCATTTTCAATCCTAATACATTTAATACTGAATCACTTAGTGAAAATCTACTTTCCGCCATATCATCTTCATTAAAAGAAGTTGCCTTTACTGCTGGCATTGTGAAATTCAAAACCTGTACATAGAATAGATTTCTTTTTACATTACTGCTATAAGAATTAGCTTTAGCTACAAAAGGCACGATGATAATAATAAATAAACTCATCATTACAATGTATAATCTCAATGCCAGATTATTTTTTGTATTATTTCTTCTGTATCCCACCAATTACACCACTATGAAAATATTCAAAGCAGCTTTCCCCCCTCTCAGATAAACTACTAAGTTTTTCTCATGTTCAAACAAATTCTATATTAAATTTATATTACAAATCTTTAAATTTATAACTAATTTAAGAACTTATTTATATCTTCAAGATTTAAAGCTGGCTGAAGAGCTATATTTATTCCATTAGCTATTACTTTAGAAACTGAATCTATAACTAAATCTACCTCTTTAGGAGTTACCATTAAGTTTCCAACATAAGGATCCAAAAGCTGCTCAATCATATGCTGCTTTTCATTTTTATCTAAAGATTTTAACATATCATAGAACTTACTATCTTTTTTAGATTGTTTTATCATTTCATCTAATACCATATCAATAGTATCATTAGCCATTGTAGCTGCATCCACAACAGTTGGCACACCTATAGCTATTACCGGTATTCCTAAAACATTTTCGCTTATCTCCATCCTCCTATTTCCAACTCCTGAGCCTGGAGATATTCCTGTATTTCCTATTTGAATTGTTGAATTTACTCTATCCATTTTTCTTGAAGCCAATGCATCTATACATACTATTAAATTAGGCTTTATTTTTTCTACTACACCTTTTACAATTTCTCCTGTTTCTATTCCTGTAAGTCCCAAAACTCCTGGTGCTATAGCACATACAGGCCTTATACCCTCATCTATTTTATCTGGAACTAATTGTTTTAAATGTCTTGTAATCATCAATTTAGATACTACCTTAGGTCCTAAAGCATCAGGAGTTACATTCCAATTACCCAATCCCACTACTAAAGCAGTCATACTGTCATCTATGTTTACCATTTCAGATAAAGTTTTGCCAAGAACTTCACTGACCTGCTCCATAGTATCACCATCATAATAAGTAAACTTTGGCATCTCTATAGTTATGTATGTTCCCTTAGGTTTCCCCATCATTTTTTCTCCTACATCATTCACTACTCTAACTATAGTTGTCTTTATGTCATCTACACAATTTTCCTCCACCTCTACTCCAGGTATCTCTCCATTATTTTCCTGTTTGTAAATTTCTGCAGCTTCAACAGCCAAATCAGTTCTTATACCAAACATAACTTCACTCCCTTAAATAAATTTTCTATTAGGTTTTCCTTAAATTAACGTGCATATTCAAACTTTAAGCATAATTTAAATCCAAAATATTACATATTTAAGTTTGCATAGTAAAAAAATACTTGAAGTACTTGAATTTTAATGATATAATATCATTTGTTGAATAAACGAAACTCACTAGCAAATTTCCCCAGAGCTGTTGAGGCCCTATAAAAATACGAGGGGGTGAAAATATGGCAAATATAAAATCTGCAAAGAAAAGAATAAAAGTTATAGAAACTAAAACTCTTAGAAACAGAATGATTAAATCTGCATTAAAAACTGCTATAAAGAAGTTTGAAGTTGCTATAACTAGCGGAAATGCTGAAGAAGCAAAAACTACTTTTGTTGGTGCCGTTAAAGCATTAGATATGGCTGCTTCAAAGGGAGTAGTACATAAGAACAAAGCAGCAAGAAGCAAATCAAGATTATCAGCAAAATTAAAAAGTTTAACTGCTTAATAAATAAACCGGTTCTTTAAACCGGTTTTTTTATTTTTTATCCTGTAATAGTGTTTATCACAAGTAATTCTATTTCAGTTTTTCCATTTACAGTGGAACTTTTTAATTTCTGCTCACAGTCTAAACATAATTGTAAGGCATGTTCTAATTGTTTTAAGGTAAACTTTTTACTTTGTCCTATAATTATGTCACATGCATAATCAGACCTTATATTAAGTTCTTTCATAATATCCTGTTTATTTTTTTTATTTTCTAGTAACATCTTTACTCTAAATAAACGATTAAATTGTCTTTCTATCATGTTCAATATATATGGTATCTTTTCTCCCCTGTATATAAGTTCATTCAACACTTCTATAGCTTCTTTTACTTTTTTTTGGGATATAGGATTTACTAAATCAAAAATGTCATCATCATTACTCTTTAAAAACAACTCTTTTATATCTTCTTTTGTTATAGACTTTTCATAAGTATAACAGCATAATTTTTCAACTTCATTTTCAATAATATTTAAATTATTTTCATCCATAAGAGTAGAAAAAACTTTAAGTTCAATTCTTCCAATTTGTTTACCTCTTGCTTCAAAAAAACTTTTTATTTTTCCTTCAAGCTGCTGACCCTTAATTTTGTCAGCCTTCACTACACATGCTCTTTTATCTAATTTATATATCTTTTTACCCGGCTTATCTCTTTTACTTTTAAAAACATCATAAAATATAAGTATACAATAATCAGGTAAATTGGATGCATATTCATAAATTCTATTAAAAACATTATCATTTTTATCTTCTTGAAAAAAGTTAGCTCTATATACTAATACAACTTTTTTATCACTCATAAAAGGTAGTGTTTCACAAGCATTGACAACAGGTTCAAAACTTTCTAATGTACTGCCATCAAATTTAACATAATTTAAATCCATAAAGGTTTTATCTAAAACTTTATTTATTATAGAATTTATTCCATCCTTCATAAGCTGTTCATCTATTCCACAAAACAAATAACAATTATTTAAAATACCCTTTTTAATATTCTCATTAAAGGTAAATACATCAATCAAAAAAATTCCCCTCCATACCTTATTTTTAATTAAAAATTAATAGTACAGAAAAAAGTCCACATTAACTATTAATTCTTCATTTTTAACTATTAATTTAATTTATATATTTCGTTAAATATTATAGCATATAAAATACAATTTTCCTCATTGCTATAATCGGAATATGTTTTATTATCTTTTTTCAAATATACAGGTAAAACTTCCACCTTATTATAATGTTTAAAAATATCTCTATCTTCTTTTTCAAAATTACTACTTAAAATAGCAAATTTACGATTCCCATTATAAATACATACATTTATAGAATCATTTTTATAATAATAAATATTCTTCATATATAACTTGTTATTTAATTTCACTATCCGGCTTCCTTCAGCATTATTAATAACCTTATCTACATTCATTTCCTCTTTTAAATTTATAATGTCTTTAGCAGAGCTTTCATCATAATTACATATCATTGTGCTGTCTCTTTTATATTTTATAACAACTGCTTGTGCCTTTTGAAAGTTAACACAATACACTTTTGGAATAAAATCGTAGTTTTCAAAAAACATAGGTATAAGCAGTAAAAATGGAATATATTTAAACTTGCTATATCCATGTTTATATAATAAACAACTTATAAATATTAGGGTCAAAATTGTACCATCTAAATAAGTTAAATTATTAACTTCAGGACATATTTTTAAAATTAAATAGTTTGCTCCATCTAAAGCCATCATTACAAAATTTAAAGCCTTACACGTAAATTCAAATAATATGTTAAACCCACATAAAAGAAGAGCTACGTTTCCTAAAATAACTATAATAGAATATATAGGCAATAAAAACAAATTTCCAATTATAAAACCTGAACTAAAACTTTGTATTGTAAAGGCTATATAAGGAACTGAGAATATTTGAGAGCTCAACGTCACACTTAAAGTTTCATTTAACTTTTGCGGTATTTTATATAAAATTCTAGAAATCTTTTTATAATACAAAAGTATACCTAAAGTAGATAAAAAAGATAACATAAAGCCTATATCTGTTATATAATAAGGTCTTACTAGAAGTATAACTAAAGCCGCTAAACTCAAAGATGATATATTGTCATAGTTTTTAAATAACATTTTTGACAATTTAAATACTAATATCATAATAAATGACCTTATAGTAGCCGCCTGCATCCCTGTAAACAGAACATATATAAAAGAAACCAATATTGCTAGTTTCAATCCTATAAACTTTTCAAGTACCTGATATATTATTGCAATATGAAATCCAGATACGCTAACTGCATGAATAACACCCAATTTTTGAAATTGACTTTTAGAATCTTTAGAAAGATATTGTGTATCTCCATAGCAAAGAGACATTATTACAGAAGCTTTATCATCACCTAAATTCTGTTTTAACTGTAAATAAATATTTCTTTTTACTTGATAAAAATAAAAAATAATATCCTTCTTGGAATATTCATAGCTATTTAGTGTATATACTCCTACTATGCCTCTTTCAAAATCTACTTCTTTTTTAAATTTACCATAAGCGTTGATTTTTTCTCCTTCTTTAAGCTTAGCTATATTTCCTTTCAGTATTAGTTTTCTTCCTTTATAATTTGCCATATAATAATAGTTCTTTTTTTCAGCTACTCTTATACTGACATTTTGAGGTATTTTAATATAAAAATATAGCATAAAACTAAAAACTCCAACGAAAAAGAAGGCGACATTTATGAAAAAAAATTTTTTATCCAAGGTAAAGAAGAATATAGCAAAAAAGGATGCAGCAATAACTGCACCCACTATAGTACTCTTAAATAACATCAAAGTAGAAAGGCATCCCATAAACAATGAAATAGTGTAATATACTAATGGCTTTTTCATTATCTATCCCCTCCTGCTATTGATTTTATCCAAATAGCAGAATACTAATCATATATTTCTTCTTTATCAAATTTTTTAAATAAACATATTATAAACCAAATGACTATAACTATACCTATAATCCTTAAATACTCCATATTAAATATAATGTTTTTTCCTGAAATAAGATATAAAACACACCATTGTATAATAAAGTTTATAAATACAATAAAATTTGAAAGCTTATTTTTGAAAAATAGTTTATTTGAAAAACTATAAGTAAATATAACTGTATTTAAATTTAATATACCAAATGATAAAGCTTGAGCAAACATTACTCCTTTACTATATCCAAATTGGAAAGCTAAAGATGCTGCTGCTCCCATTAAAACACCATTAAATATTATAAAAGACATATTATCCTTTATGATTGTTTTGTCTATTATATATCCATCACATTCATTCTTTTCATTTTTATATTGATATGTAATAGCTATACAAGATAATGTCATTGCTATACAGCTAAATATTAATCCTTCTTCTAATATAAATGGAACTTCTCTTTTATACAAATGCATAATAGAAGTAAATGTGATCATAGCTGTACTATTAGTAACCACATATAAAATTATCTTCTTTATTAAGCTTATTATCTTTCTGCTATCTTCAATGGAATTTAAAATTTGCAAAAAATTAATATCATTAACAAATATATCTGATAATTTTTTTACTATATTACTGCTTGAGGTGGTAATTCCTACATCTGAAACTCTTAAAGCAGGTAAATCTGTTAGCTTTGATCCTGTAATAGCTGTAGTATACCCATACTCTTTTAAATCTCTTATTATTTTAACTTTATGCCTTGAATCTATTCTTGAAAAAATATTTATTTTATCTCCGATTCTTTTAAATTCTTCATCCAACATATTATCCATTTCAACACCAGATAATATTTGTTGTATATTAGATATAGTACCTAATTTTTTTCCTAAAGCAAGAGCTGTAAGTTTATTATCTTCAGTAATTATAATAGGCTTGATATTCAAAAATTCACTTTTTTCAATTGCTTCTATAGCATCTTCTCTTATAGTGTTTTCAAAACCAAACAATCCTGAGAAAACCAAATGACTTTCTATATTTTCATTTAAACTAGGCTCATAAATGAAGTTTCTATACGCTGTAGCAATAACTGACAAACATTCGCTAGACATCTCTATGTCTGCCTGTTTTATCTTTTCTATATCTTCATCTGTTATTTCTACTTCTAGACCGTCTTTCATAATATAAGTACATCTAGCTAATATAGAGTCCACTGCTCCTTTAACATTAGCTCTGCAATTCTCATCTACAACATTTAAAGTTGTCATCATTCTTCTTTCAGTATCAAAGGATATTTGCTTAATTCTTTTATGTGTTCTTTCTAAATCTCTTTTATCTATTCCATTTTCCCTTGCAAACTTTACTAAAGCAATTTCCATTAAATCATCCTTGGGATTTTGTAACTTACCTGCAATACTTTTGGTATCGTTACATAATAAAGCTATATTAGTCATTCTATATATGTTTACATCCTTATCTTCAGATATTCCCTGTCTTAGTTCTGATCCTAATGCATCAATCAAAACTTCATCAGAATATATTTTTGCTACTTTCATTTTATTGGTAGAAAAAGCACCTACTTTGTCTGTGCATATAACTGAAACTTGAGCTAACTTTTCCATAACAGATAAGTTTTTAAACACTATAAATTGTTTTTTAGCTATTTTAAGTAAAATTGCAGACACAATGGACACAATTACTATTATTGTTTGTGGTGTAGAATTCAATATCATAGTTGAAGAAAACTTAAGTATATATTTTATATTTTCTTTTTGCATAAAATCAATACACAGAATTGCCACTAAAGGTGTTAATATAAACAAAGCAAATAAATTTAATATACCATTAAGTCGTTCATTAAAGGATTTACCCTCTTCCTTTTCCCCTAAAAATAATTTTATTATATTAGATATTTGAGTATTCATACCAGTAGCTATTACTATACCTGTACCACTTCCATCAACAACATAAGATGATTTAAATAGTATATTTTTCATATCTGATAATTTTAATTCTTTATCTATTATTTTTGTTTCATATTTTTCTGCTATGAAACTTTTCCCTGTAACAGCACTCTCATTTGTCTTTAATTCATCACTTTCAATAACTCTTAAATCTGCCTGTATAACTTCACCTTTACCTACTATTACAATATCACCAACTACCAACTGCTCTGCAGGTACTTTTAAAGTTCTTCCTTCTCTAACAACTCTAGCATTTCCCATGTTTAATCTTTGTAGTGTTTTCAAACTTTTTCCTTGATTATATTCACTTAATACAACAAATAAAAAGTTAATTATAATTATAAAAAATCCTATAGAAGCAGAAATATATTGATGCAAATAAACAAACACTATAGAAACTAAAATTAATATTATCATCCAAAAATTTTTAATTTGATTTTTAATTAGCTTTCCTAGTTTAGGTGGCCTAGGCATTTTTATTTTATTAGCACCGTATTTATCTCTATGAGGTTTTACTTGTTCCTCATCTAATCCTGAATATATGTTGCTTCCAAAATTTTTAACAACTTCGCTCCAAGGCTTGTCATACCATTCAATCATAAGTTTTCACCTTTCTATAAGTTAAGTAAAGTTTATCCATATTATAGATATTTGCCCTCATTTTAATAGTCGTTCCATAGATAAAAGACTTTAATACATAGTAAGCATAAAGGTAATAATGCCAATATATACTCATTGGCACTATTACTATCTATCAAATACTATCAATTTTAAGAATATCTAGTGCTTCTCTATCTATTACATCAAATAGCTTTATGGACCTTATTATCTCCTTTTTAGCCATGTCTACATAT
The DNA here is from genome assembly GCF_001038625.1 of Clostridium carboxidivorans P7. Lineage (GTDB taxonomy): Bacteria > Bacillota > Clostridia > Clostridiales > Clostridiaceae > Clostridium_AM > Clostridium_AM carboxidivorans. Next base: position 5,238,351 of record NZ_CP011803.1, on the reverse strand, counting down.
CCATGTTTATTGTATAACTTTCCAAGCTGCAATAATACTGATTTATCACTTACTAAATTTAGTAAATTTAAAGCTTTCTCAAATTTTTCGAATTCCTTATTTATAAGAAGTATTTCACAAATTTCAAACATAGTTGATGTATAATCTATTTCACTTTCATCTTCAGATAAAATAGACGTTTTATTATCACTAATAAGATTAAAGAATTGTATATATACTTCAAATACCTTTTTATTATACTCTAATAATTTATTTTCATTAAATCCATTTATTACTTTTAGTGCTAGTTCATATTTATTCATGACAATAAGACACATAATCCTATACATCATAATTTGAAAATAATATACGTTATCCTGATATATATTTTTTGTATACTCAATGCATTCATCAAACTTTGATGATCTTATAAGGCATTTTATTTTAAAAAACTTAAGCTCCTCTGAAATATCCGTTTCTATTTCGCATTTATTTATATATTCTAATGCTGTTTCATAATATCCTTCCATATAAAATAAATCTGCGACTATAGAGTATTCCCTTGGAAAATCAGTGAAAAAATTTTCTATACTTTTTTTAAATTCCTCCAGCGGCGTTTGTTTTTCTTTTAATATATGTGCAATATTGTATAGTGGCACTAAATAATCAGGTTTTAATCTTATTGTTTGAACACAATAATCATATGCTGTATCATAATCTTTGAGTTTCATATATATTTGTGCTAATTCATAAGAGGCTTTAAAACCACCCGTTCCATAAATAGATTTAAGAATTCCAGATGCTTCTCCTATTTCCATACACTTTTCAAAAGCCTTTATTGCTAAAGTAGGTCTATCTTGAGCAGCCAACATTGATCCTTTTAAATAATATAAATCTGTAAATTTAGGATAGTATTTAAGTCCAATATCTATAAATTCAAAAGCTTTATTGTAATATCCTAAACTATAGTTACTCATAACTATTCTTTCAATTAATTTTGGAGCAAAACCTGTAGTTTCATCAAATTCTTCATATGCTTTATAATAATTTTCTAATGCTTTTTCCTCATTACCTATTGAAGAATACTCATTTGCCAAATTAAAATAATTGAATTTATCTTGTGGATTCTTTTTTATTTGTTCTTCCAAAATAGCAATATTCCTTTTATTTTTATTTTTGCTTATTAAACTTTCATCTAAATATCCATAATGATATATTTTTATGGGTTCCTCTTTTCCTCTAATAGGATGTTCCTTATTTATTAATTGATTGTGTATAACCCCTTCATAACAATATCCATAATTATTTTTGAAAAGCCTTGGATTTAAATTTATAGTCATATTATTGCTTGACAGAACTCCAAAGTAACACATAGTTTCAAAGAAATATACTGTATCATCATCAAGGTTCTTAACTAACATTTTAAATTTTTCTTTATCATCTTTACAGAACTCATCATCTGCATCCATAATAAAAATCCAATCCTTTGTTGCATACTTAAGCGATTCATTTCGTGCAGTACTAAAATCATTGCACCACTCAAAATAATAGATTTTTGCTCCATAGTTTTTTGCTATTTCTACCGTTTTATCAGAAGAACCTGTATCAACTATTATCATTTCATCTACTATATCTTTAACGCTTTCAAGACACCTTGGAAGATTTTCTTCTTCATTTTTTACAATCATACATAAACTAATTTCATGGGCCATTTCTTCATCACCTCATTACACTTTTTCAGAGGACATTTGACAGAGGACAAAGGACAATGAAGGTGAGTTTTAAAGATTGTTTTGCTAAAGCAAAATAATCTTTAAATTTATATTAGTCAGCAATGTTTCGCTTTAGCGAAACGAGGCATCGAAAATTTAATTAAAGATTTTTCGTAGTGTAGCGGAGAAAAATCCTCCTTCACTGTCCTCTGTCAATTGTCCTCTGTCCTCTCCCAAAAGTTGCTTCGTAATATTTTTAGACTGCGAAAGTTAAGTTATAAAACTTATAACCTAATTCAATGTATATTATGAATTACAATTAAAAAGTGTGTCCTGAAGAATATCTGCCCCTTGCTTATCAATTATTTCAAATAGTTTTATTGATCTCATTATTTCCTTTTTTGCCATGTCCTTATATCCATATTTATAATAAATCTTTCCAAGCTCAAGCAATACAAATTTATCACTTATTAAATTTAATAAATTTAAAGCTTTCTCCAATTTATCAAATTCTTTATTTATGATAAATATCTCAATAATTTCAAATATAAATTCATTATAACTTTTCTCATCTTCACTTTCTGATAAAACAGAAACTTGTTTATCTGTAAATAAATTTACCAATTGTCTATATACTTGAAACATTTTCTTATCATCATCAGAAAAATAGTTTTCGTCAAAATCATTTATAATGTTTAATGCTAAATCCAATCTATCTAGCATGATTAAACTTATGATTTTACACATTGAAAATTCTAAATAGAGTTGATTGTCTTTAGGTGTAGAATTTATTTCAATGCATTCACTAAATTTAGATGTTCTTATAAGACACTTGGCCTTAAAAATTATTATATCTTCTGTAAGCTGCTGTTTTGCCTCCATTTTTTCTATATATTCTAATGCTGTTTCATAATATCCCTCTGTATAAAATAAATGTGCAATAAAAAAATATTCTCTTGGAAAATCAGAAAAAAAACCTTCTATCCTATTTTTAAAATCATCTATTGGCATTTTTTTTCGTTTTAATATATAACAAATATTGTATAAGGGTTCTAAACAATCAGGTTTTGACTTTATTGTTTCGATGCAATATTTGTATGCAGCATCATAATCTTTCAACTTTATATATAGTTTTGATATTTCATTATATGACCTAAAATTTTCAACTCCATAAATAGATTTTAATGAAGCTGGCGGTTCACCTAATTCTATACACTTTTGAAATGATTTTATTGCCAATGTTGGTTTATTTTGAGCATCATATATAATACCTCTCAAATGATAAAGATCTGTGAAATTTGGATAATAATAAAGCCCAATATTTATAAATTCTAAAGCTTTATCAAAGTTTTTTAATTCATAATTTACAATAATGACTTTTTCCAATAGATTTGCAGAATACTCTAAATGAGGATTGAAACCTTCATATGACTTATAATAACATTCCAAAGCTTTTTTCTTTTCATTTAAACAACAATATTCATTTCCCAAATTGAAATAATTAAATTTATTATCTGGTTCTTCTTTTATCAGCTTTTTTAGTATATTAATATTTCTTTCCCTCTTATTTTTACCAACCATATTTTTTGTCATATATCCATAATGATATATCCTTATCTTTTCTACTTTTCCCTTAATTAAAATATTGGAATTTAATAATTGATTATGAACTGCTCCACGATAATAATATCCATAGTTATTTTTGAAAAGACGTGGATTTAAATTTACATTTAAATTTGAACTTTTTTCATCTCCTAAATAGCTCAAAGTTTCAAAGTAATATAAAATATTATTATCAAGATTTTTAATTAATTCTTTAAACTTCGTTCTATCTTCTATACAAAATTCATCATCTGCATCCATAATTAAAATCCAATCCTTGGTTGCATATTTTAATGATTCATTTCTTGCAGCACTAAAATCATTACACCATTTAAAATAAAATACTTTAGCACCATAGCTTTTAGCTATTTCTACAGTTTTATCTGTAGATCCTGTATCAACTATTATAATTTCATCAACTAAATCTTTAACACTTAAAATACATCTTTCAATATTTTCCTCTTCATTTTTTACTATCATACAAAGGCTGATTTCATTAAACACTGGTAAATCACCTCTTAATTTTTTCCAAATTTATAAAAAAGCCAAGAAGTACATTCAAGTACTTCTCAGCCATTAATCTTTAATATCTTCCATTAAACCAAACCTGCACAGATTGAGTAGTATTTGAAGTAAATTGAAGTCTTGTATAATGGAAATAGTACTCTGAAGTTATAACCTTTGGTTTGTCTGCTACTATTTCTGCTTTTTCACCAATTATTGCATAGTCAGCTCCTTTAGTTGGTGCTACTAAAACTTGTACATTTACTGTTGCTTTAGTAGCAGATACATTTTTAATATACCAGCTAATGTCTTGATATTTTGAAGTATCCACAATTGTACCTAATTTTTCAGCTTTTAGATTCTTAACTGTTTCACTAACTTCATAGAATTTCCTACCACTGAGATTAACCATTAATTGTCCATCATGATCAATTTTAACCTGCTGAATAGTTGCTCCTGTATAACCGTATATTTGAGCAGTTCCTACTGAGCTAACCTTAGTTACTCCTGTTACTGTTGTAACTGTATTCACTGTTCCTAAACTATTAACTTTAGCTACATCTGTTACTGCACTAACCGTACTAACTGTGTTTACTGTTCCTAAACTATTAACTTTAGCCACATCTGTTACTGCACTAACCGTACTAACTGTGTTCACTGTTCCTAAACTATTAACTTTAGCCACATCTGTTACTGCACTAACTGTGCTAACTGTGTTCACTGTTCCTAAACTATTAACTTTAGCTACATCTGTTACTGCACTAACTGTGCTAACTGTGTTCACTGTTCCTAAACTATTAACTTTAGCTACATCTGTTACTGCACTAACTGTGCTAACTGTGTTCACTGTTCCTAAACTATTAACTTTAGCTACATCTGTTACTGCACTAACTGTGCTAACTGTGTTCACTGTTCCTAAACTATTAACTTTAGCTACATCTGTTACTGCACTAACTGTGCTAACTGTGTTCACTGTTCCTAAACTATTAACTTTAGCTACATCTGTTACTGCACTAACTGTGCTAACTGTGTTCACTGTTCCTAAACTATTAACTTTAGCTACATCTGTTACTGCACTAACTGTGCTAACTGTGTTCACTGTTCCTAAACTATTAACTTTAGCTACATCTGTTACTGCACTAACTGTGCTAACTGTGTTCACTGTTCCTAAACTATTAACTTTATTTATTGTTGCAACTTTAACGTCTATTGCACCACTTGAACTTACACTAACTGATTTATAACTCTTTGAATTTGAATCATAACCAAATATCGCCGTTTTTAATTGACTAGCTGAATCTTGAAATACTATACTATTAGCCAAAGTTCTTCACCTCTTAATTCTTAGTTAAAATTAAAGTACCTTGCCTGTACTTCAATATATAATATTACTGAAAATTAAAATTGTGCTTATAAAAAACATTCTAAACATAAAAAACAGCGCAGTAAAAATAATTTTTAACTGCGCTGTTCATTCCATATTTATTTACTATTTAAATTTTTAGATGCTTGTCTGATATCATCTTTTCCAAGTATAGCAGATATTACAGAAATTCCATTAACTCCTGTTGATAAAACTTCTTTAAAATTTGTTTCATTTACCCCGCCAATAGCTACCGAAGGTATTTTTACACTATTACATACTTCTTTAAGTCCTTCAATACCAATAGGAGTTTTTATATCTTTTTTAGTACCAGTATAAAATACAGTTCCTATGCCTAAATAATCTGCTCCATCTCTTTCAGCCTCTACAGCTTCTTTTACATTTCCTGCTGAAATACCTATAATTTTTTCTTTGCCTAATATCTTTCTTGCAAATTTTATAGGCATATCGCTTTGTCCTAAATGTACTCCTTCTGCATCTATAGCTTGCGCTATATCTAGCCTATCATTTATTATTATAGGAACTTTATAGTGCTTTGTAACTTCTTTTACTTCTAAAGCTACATTATAAAATTCCCTAGTTGAAATATCTTTTTCTCTCACTTGAACTAAAGTAACTCCTCCTAAAATTGCTTCTTCAACAACTTTTTTTAAATCTCTACCTTTTAAAAAACTTCTGTCTGTTATAAGATATAAACCATAATCTATTTCCATATAATTTTTCCTTCTTCCTTCAATTTTTCTTCTGATAAGCAATAAATGTGATCCATAAGTTTAACTTTAAAAGATCCTGGGAATTTAGCTTCTTCATAAGCTCCTTCTCCTGCTACATTCATTGAAAGTACAGCTGTCACAGCAGCTATAAACTTATCTTCAGAGCTTCCAGCAGTACCACCACAAAGTGCTCCCAGCATACATCCTGATCCAGTCACTTTTGTAAACATCTCTGTACCATTTTGAATAATTGCACTTCTTTTTCCATCTGTAATAAAATCTTCTTTTCCTGTAGCTGCAATTACACAATTATATTTATTTGCAAGGGTAATACATGCTTCCAATGCTCCTTCAGAGCCTTCAAGAGAATCTACTCCCCTTACCTTTGATGCCTCACCAGCTAAGAACTTTATTTCTCCGATATTGCCTTTTATAATATCCACACGTCCTACTTCAAATATTCTATTTATTACAGAAAGTTTCCTTGGTATAGCCCCACAAGCCACAGGATCTAATACTACAGGTATATTATTTTGTTTTGCAGATATACTTGCAAGTACTGCAGCTTCTTCTTGTTCTTTTGTTAAAGTTCCAACATTTATATATAGTGCTGAGGATAACTTTACAAAATCAAAAACTTCATCATAAGCTTCACACATAGCTGGTGAAGCACCAAAAGATAAAAGTATATTTGCACAATCATTTATTGTTACATAATTTGTTATACAATGCACCAATGGAACCTTTTTTCTAAGCTTTGTTAAACTTTCAACTACTTTATCCATCATGTTTAAATCATTCATTTTCAATTCCCCCCATATTATTCAAAATCTACATCTGCTTTTTTATAAAGTTCAATAAAATGTCCTACTGGTCCTACTCCATGTCCTATAGAAAAAGAGTTTTCTATAGCCTTTGTTATATATTCTTTAGAAAGTGTCACTGATTGTTTTACACTATATCCCTTAGCTAAATAAGAAGCTATTGCTGAGGATAATGTACATCCTGTTCCATGTGTATTTTTAGTATTGATTCTATGTCCTGCTAAATTTACAAATCCCTCATCACATAGCAGTATATCATTGGCATCATTACATCTGTGACCACCTTTTATTAAAACATTCTTAACACCCAATTCTTTTATTTTCACTGCTGCATTTTTCATATCATCTGCATTTTCTATTTTCATATTTGTTAATACTTCTGCTTCTGGAATATTAGGAGTTACTAAATCTGATATGGATACAAGTTCCTTTATAGCTTCTTGTGCTTCAGGCTTTAAAAGAAAATATCCACTTTTAGAAACCATGACTGGATCTAATACTATATTTTTTGCTTTAAATTTCAATAGTAATTTTTTTATTACTCCTATAGTTTTACTATTGGAAACCATTCCAATTTTCACACTATCTACATCTATGTCAGTAAATATGGATGTTATTTGGGCCTCTACCATTTCATCTGTAACATCCATTACATCTTGAACCCCTACAGTATTTTGTGCTGTTATAGCTGCAATAACACTCATACCATAAACACCTAATGCACTCATAGTCTTTAAATCTGCTTGAATTCCTGCCCCTCCACAGCTATCTGATCCTGCAATAGTTAGGACTTTTTTCACTTTAATCACTCCTTATATGGCTGTGTGGATGATAAACATACTCTAATTTAAATAAAACAAAAGTGTATCGCAGAAAAGCAATACACTTAAAAATACTATTTTATATCATAAAATATCTGCTTCCCTACGCCAGTTTTACCTAGATCAGGTTCAAAGGGTTAGAGAATAATCTCTTCTCAGCCTTACAGCACCCCCACAACGAATTTATTAAATTTTTACTTAATTACAATTATATTGTACATATATTTATACATATTTGCAACCTTAAAAATTAATTTTTCTTCTTCTCATATACACATTTAAAACTAATCCTAATGATATAAAATTAGTTAAAATAGAACTTCCTCCATAACTCATAAAAGGTAGGGTAATTCCTGCTATAGGCATAATACCTATTGTCATACCTATATTTTGAAATATAGAAAATATAAAAGATGCTGCTGTTCCCACACATATAAGTCTTCCAAAAATATCTTTAGATTCCTTAGCTGCATTAATCATTCTATACAACAATATACCAAAAAAAATCAACAGAATAACAGCTCCAATCAATCCCCATTCTTCTCCTACCACTGCAAATATAAAATCAGTATGGACCTCAGGTATATAGCCTCCTGAAACTTGTACACCTTTTAAATATCCTCTACCAAACAGTCCTCCAGATCCTATACCTATAATTGATTGCATTAATTGAAACGCCGTATCCTGTTGATACAATTCTGGATTTAAAAATGAAATTATTCTATCTTTCTGATAACTTTTCATTAAACCACTAAACCATATAAGTACACTTATTGGAATCATGGATAAAAATCCATATATTATAACCTTTAAATTTAAATTACTTATAAAAAATATAGCTAATGTTATAAAAAAACATATTAAAGTCATACCTAAATTAGGTTGTACTATAATCAAAATCATTGGTATAGCAGCATATGCACAAAGTATTAAAAAGTTTTTTATATTATTAATGTTACCTTCCATATCATCTAATTTTTTGGCAAGCATTAATATTAGACCTATTTTCACAAATTCACCAGGTTCTATGGCTCTATTACCTATTCTTATCCAAGAAGCAGCACCCTTAACAGCTCTACTTGTTATATCATTAAATAACAATAGCGCTACCCCACTCCAGTATATAAATCCACAGTATGAACCTATTGTTTTGTAATCAAAATTTAGCAATATATATACAACTATAACTCCAGCAATTAACCACATAGATTGCAACTCAAAATAGCTAAATCCATACTTATTGTGTGTTGCACTAAAAATATTAGCTATACCAAAGCATACAATAATTATAGCTGAAAATAACATTATATAATCCAAGTCCTTTAAAAATTTTCTGCTTAATAAAATTTTTCTCATCCTTTACTTTCCTCCACCACAAATTCAAAAACTAATTGATACATCTATTCACTATTATGTAATAATTACACTCTTATATCAATGAATAATTTTCAATAAATGTCATATATTATGGTAAGAAATAAGAATATATTGAAAATAAAGGATTAACTTTTTCTGAACAATTAATTAATAAAAGTGGCATACTTAATATAATCTTATTTTTCTATAATCAAATCTGCCATAATAACTCCATCAATTTCTCCAAACTTATTTTTAAATGGTACTGCTATGGCAATACAGTAATTAAAAGATACATTGGATATATATGGTTCAGTATAATATTCATTTCCTTTCATTGCCTCTTTAAAATAAGGCCTAAATGAATAGTTATTATTTTCAGATGATATAGGCTTACTAGCAGATTTCATAATACCTTTCTTATCCATCACACCTATATATTCAAATTCTTTATATAAATTTTCTTTTTCCTTTAATAACTGTGAAACTCCATCCATTGGCAAAGCTTTAGAGTTTATTTCTTCATTTATATTTTTCAGATTTAAGAATCCAGACTTAATAGAATTTTTTTCATTCTCTCCTATTTCTATATTGTTTATAAAATCTTTAAGCTTTAAATCTACACTATCTGCTGCATCATTCATATTTTTTATTAATTCAGAAAGACTTTCCATTGATGCTGATTGTTCCTGTGCTGATGCAGAAACTTCCTGTGTAAAGGCTACTGATTCTTCATTAGCTAAAATGATACCATTTATTAATTCATTTACCTTATCAGACATTAATGACGTTTGGCTAGCTAATTTATGTATTTCATTAATGGCATCATAAGTTGAACTAGTTGACTCTTTAATTTTTGAAAATGAATTTTTAGATCCATCTGCAAATTTTATATCATCCTTTGTACTTTCCGCTTGCTCATTAGCTTCTTTAGTTATTTGAGCTATTTTTAAAGTTATATTATCAATAATTTTTGTTATTTCCTCTGCAGAACTTGAGGATTGTTCTGCTAATTCTTTAACTTCATCTGCTACTACAGCAAATCCTTTTCCATGCTCACCTGCTCTTGCCGCTTCAATAGATGCATTTAAAGCCAAAAGATTTGTTTGTTCACTTATCTCCGTTACTACTGTAGCAATACCTTTTATTGCATCAGCCTCACCTTGAAGTGTCTCAACATTATTAGCAAGCTTTTCACTCACATCTCCAGTACCCTTAATTTTCACAATTATTTCATCAAAAACTTTAACACTTTCATTAATTACATTCATCATTTCTTTTGCGATGTTTTCAGTATTTCCGGCATGCTCAGCTATAATTTCAGCATTGCTTACCATTTGCTTTGCACTTTCTCCTGTACTTTCTGCATTTCCTGATTGTACTGAAGCCGATTCACTAATCGCAATTATAGATTTAGTTATCTCATTTGATGATGATAAAGTTTGTTTTGTATTCTTATTTAAATTGCTAGATAACTCTCTAGTTTTTTGAGACATTTCTGCTATTTCGCATAAAATTTTTCTAGTATTCCCTACCATAATATTTATACTGTCTGCTAAAGTAGACATATATCCCTTAGATTTTAATTTTATAGATAAATCTCCTTGTGATATCTTATTCAAATCATATTTTAATTTGTCAATTTTTATAAATATACTGTTTAAAAACATTGCAATTATAACTGATAATATTAATGCACATATTAACATAGAAATAAGCACTATAAATATACTTTTAGAATTAAATTGAGATAGTATAGAATTTACTTGATCACTACTACCTAACTTGGATAAAAGTATACTTCTAAGCATGTTTTGTGAAACATAAGATATTGTAAAACCAGTTATTAATAATATAGTTAGGAATAACGTTATAGAAAATGATATTATTTTATTTTTCATTACTATTTCCCCTCCTAATTTTATTACTTTAAATTAAAGTTCCAATATTTCATCATTATAAAATAAATATAAATATTTATTTTTTATATTTTTTCCTGTTAATCTTTCAAGCGCATTTTTATAGCACTTAATTTGAACTGAATATCTTTCTTTAATCTTATCTAAATCATCTACATAATCTGTTTTATAATCTAAAAGCACTAATTCATCATCTTCTTCAAAATAACAGTCTATTATTCCCTGCAAAAGTACTTTTTCCTCTCCATATACATCTCTTGGCAAATCTTTGTAAAGCTCAGTGCTATCTAAACTTACAATAAAAGGAACTTCTCTTAAAACTTTTTTTGATTTTATCATTCTTTTTCCTAAACTAGAGTTAAAAAACTTTAATATTTTATTTGCATCAATTGAATTAGCTTCTTCTCTAGTTATAAATTCTCTATTTACTAAGTCATTCACCTGGTTAGATATCTCTTCATAGTTAGAAACTTTTTTCAAATCTACATGCTGCATAACAGTATGTAGAAGCGTTCCCTTCTCTGATGCTGATAACTTTGTTGTTTTCTGAAGAAATACAGGTTTATTTAATTTACTAGAATCAACTAAAAATGAACTTCCTTCATCTGCTGATAAAAAATCGAATCTTCTCTTTATCTCTGATACAGAAAACTTTGATGGTATATTACAGGACTCTTTGTATTTATACTGCCAATTGAGTCTTCTATTAACTTCCTCATAATATATGCTATTGCCACCATTTAACGATTCATCTTTTACTATTTTAATTATATCTTCTTTCTCATTTTCATCACGTAAGTCATTTTTAAAATTTTCCTTTCTCCAAAGCTTAACACACCATTTAGACTTATCATCTACTAAAGGTTCAAAATCATACACACCACCTATATCTCTTATAACCTTTCCAGATAGATGCTTAGCTACAGCTGGTACTATCCAATCTAAATAGTTTTTAGCATTTATCACCACATATTCAGGTATTTTTCCTTCTTCATACTTTATAGCTTCACACCATTTTTCTGAAGTTTTTTCTAGATCCTTAGCAGTACCTGTTATTATAAGTTTTTCTTTTGCTCTTGTAAGTGCTACATATAGTATTCTCATTTCTTCAGATAGGGTTTCAACTTTTATTTTCTTTTTAAGTACCTGTTTAGCAATAGTTGGATAACTAATCCTTCTATCTATGTTTACATATTCTGGTCCCAACCCTAGTTCACTATGAAAGAGTACACTTCTGTTCATATCCATCAAATTAAAATTCTTACCTGTTCCCGAAAGTATAACTACAGGAAATTCTAACCCCTTACTTTTATGCACACTCATAATTCTTACAACATCTTCATTTTCTCCAAGAATTTTAGCACTCCCCATATCTCCACTGCTATTTCTTAGCTTGTTTATGAAATTTATAAAATTAAATAAACCTTTATAACTTGTACTTTCATATTGTTTAGCCCTTTGGAACAAAATTCTTAAGTTAGCCTGTCTTTGTTTTCCTCCAGGCATAGCCCCAACAAAACCATAGTATCCTGTATCAGTGTAAATGTACCATATAAATTCATCAATAGGCATATATAAAGATTTTTTTCTCCATTTTTTAAGCTTGTTAAGAAAATTACTTACCTTATCTTTAAGTTCCTTGCTTACATGTTTAATTCTCTCATCTGCATCATCACTTTCTATTATTATCTTTAATGCACTAAAGAAATTTATATTTCTATCTACCATTCTTATATCTATAATTTCTTCTGATGAAAATCCCTCTATAGGAGATCTAAGTATGGATAATAGAGGAATATCTTGAATAGGATTGTCAATTATCTGAAGGAGAGAAATTATAGTTCTTATTTCTATATTATCAAAATACCCAGTATTAGTATCTGCAAATACAGGTATACCAAAACTTTTAAGTTCTTCTACAAAAGTAGGTGCCCAATTTGATGTAGTTCTTAATAAGATTACTATATCTTTATACGTAACATTTCTATACTTTTTTTCGTCTTTATCGTACACTTTAAATTTCTCATTATTTATTAAATCTATTATTCTTTTTCCTACTAATCTAGCTTCTATTTGTATATTATCTGGAGTTTCCTCATTAATATTTTCAGCTTCAGCACCTTCTGGATTCTGACTATTGTCTTCACATACCTCATTATCTTTTTTATCTAATAAATGAAGTTCTATTTTACTTTCGGCATCCATGACATTTTCTCCTAATTCTGGAAAATCCGCTCCGCTTTTTAACATTTCTCCTTCATCATATTCAAGCTCACCTATATTCACGGACATTATCTGATTAAATACATAATTAACTGCAAAAATTATTTCAGGTCTGCTCCTAAAATTTTTAAAAAGCTTTATTTTTCTCTCATTTCCCACTCTATTATCTGAATACCTATTATATTTATCTAAAAACAATTCTGGCTTAGCTTGCCTAAACCTGTATATGCTTTGTTTCACATCTCCAACCATAAATGTATTTGGTATATCATTTTTTTTAGAGATAGCATTCATAATTACCTCTTGTACTTCATTACTATCTTGATACTCATCTATAAGTATTTCCTCAAATTTTTGTCTATACTCCAATGCTATTTTTGAAGGTGTTATATCTCCGTTCTCCTTCGTATCTATAAGTATATTAAGACAAAAATGTTCAATGTCATTAAAATCAACTAATCCTCTTTCTCTTTTTTTAGCTCCATATCTTTCATTAAACTCCATTACTATTTTTCCTAAAGACTTCATTTTAGGATACATTTCTTTTAAGTCCTTACCCATACTGCTCATTTTCAAAAAAATATCTTCTGATATTTCAGTAATTTTTTTCTTTACATCATCTCTTATTTTCTTTGACTTTTCCTTTGCTTCTTTATCAGCATCCTTATTCCTTTTCACAGGAAGTTTTTCAAACTGTAAATTATCAAATTGATATTTTAACTCTTCTAAACTTATGCATTGCATTATATTGTTTATATTTTGCAAATCTTTTTTCATAGGTTCTAAATAGTAATTTATACCTTGAGCATTTTCTACTATTTCTATTGCTTTCTCCATTTTACTTTTGCAGCCTTGTAATTCAACTATCATATAGTCTAAAATTACAGGGAACCAGGGAGATTTTTCAAAGTTAAAATCCTCTTCAACATTAAATCTTTCTACCATTGTTGAAATCCACTTTTCAGGCCATGGATTACTTTTGGCAAACTCATATAAATCTAATATCATATTTTCAACTTTAAAGTCATTTTTTCCTCCATAGCATTTTACAAGTTGTATAAAGCCTTCATCACTTTGCTCATATTTATCCTCAAAAACTTCATCAATGGTTTCCTGTTTCAAAAGTATGGATTCAGTTTCATCACAAACTCTAAAATTAGGGTCTAAATCTATAATATGAAAATTATTTTTAATAACCTGAAGACAAAAAGAATGTATAGTCATTATATTTGATTTGTTTAACAACATCAGCTGTTTTTGAAGATTTTTTGATTCAGGCATAACCTCCAACTTTTTTGAAATAGCGTCTCCAATCCTTTCCCTCATTTCAGAAGCAGCTGCATTAGTAAAAGTAACAACTAAAAGTTTATCTACATCTACATCATCTTCATTATCCGTTATTTTTTGTATTATTCTTTCTACAAGCACTGCTGTTTTTCCTGCCCCTGCTCCTGCTGCTACTAAAAGATTACAATTCTTTGTGAAAATTGCTTCTCTTTGTTCTTGCGTCCACTTTGTGTCCATACTTATCACCCAATCTTGATTTATTATGTAAGTAAAAACTTATTTTCTTCTACTTAATTATTCAATATAAAATGTTATTCTCCTCTATTATTTCCTATAAAAATTACTTTAAACTTATTTATAATTACTTTAGCACATACAAAACTTTAATTAAACTTTTGATAACTCATTTCGCTAAAGCGAAATATTGCTGACTTATATAAATTTGAAGCTTGTTTTGCGTTAGCAAAACAAGCTTCAAAATAAATTAGTTTTCTGACGTAAGGAAAAAAACTCACCTTCATTGTCCTCTAAAAAATAGAGTGATTTTTCATTAAAAAATCACTCTATTTTTTCCTAGGTCTTTAGCCTTATATAAATTTTGGTCTGCTTTCTCTATAATTTTCTCTAAAGATGTATCTGTTTTGTTACTGATACCTATTCCCATAGAAACAGTAACATTAGATTCTATATTTTTATAACTTATTACACTTTTCTCTATAACACTTCTTATATAATCCATTCTACGGTATATATCATTTACATTTTTCATGTCAAACATATATACTATTATTTCTTCTCCACCATATCTAGCTATAATATCATCTTTTCTAAGATTTTCTTTTATAATTTTAGAAATTTCTTTTAAAACATAATCTCCATATTGATGACCAAATGTATCATTACATTTTTTAAAATTATCTATATCTATCATAATTATTGTAATTTTTTCTCTATAATCTTTTAGCTTATTTTCCATAATAGAAAAAAAGTAACTTCTATTATACAATCCAGTCAACCCATCTATTTGTGAATTTTCTTTTATTCTATTGTAAAGACTATTATTTTCTAAACATATAGCTAAATGATTACTCAAGGCAGTTAGAAGTTTTATATGCTCTTGCGTCAAATAATTATACCTATTGTGTTCTACTACAATAGCACCTAAAATATTATTTTTCAAATAAATTGGCATAAATATAGATGAATGTATTTCAATGCTTTTATCTTCAGATATATTTTCAACATCATTAAAAATACTAGTTTCTAATTTAAAATTTTTTTTATTAAAATCATTAACTGAATAGTGATGATTAGTATCTTTCAAATTAGAAACTTTTAATTTTAATTTCCTATTTTGTACTAAATAAACACTAGAATATGTAACTCCTAAAATACCTATCATTATGTCATTTATCATAGAAACAATCTCGCTACTGCCGAGACGTTTATTTATATACTCACTAATTTCTACTATAAGAGACATCATATCTAGTTTTTTATCTAGCTCCATTATTTTAGCATTTTGTTTTTGAATTATCCCTTCAGCCATTTTCTGGTAGCTTTCATAATCATTCTTTAGTTGATTATAATTATCTTGCAATGATAACATATAAATCTCCTTTATTTTATTTATAGTACACTCTAATAAACAAGAGATTCTATAATTGTATTATATGTTGTTAATAGATCGATTTCATAGTTATTTATTTTTTCTTTTGTAATATGATCATATTTAACTCTTATAACAGGTCTGTCTGGAAAATATTTATTTTGCTTTACCACATATCCTTCCACTCCATTGGAAAGTTTTACACAACACCCTAATGGATAAATAAAAAAGTTTTCCTTGAATTTTTGTACTATATTACTTTCAAACATAGTACTCGCATTGGATATTATATACTCATAAGCTTCATTTGGATTGAATCTTTCTCTATAAGCTCTATTAGCACTTAAGGCTGTAAAAACATCACAAACACTAATAATTTTTGCATAATACCAAATTTTATCTCCACTTATTCCATTAGGATAGCCTTGTCCATCTACTCTTTCATGATGCTCTGCTACTGCACATAGAATATTTTTATTATTTATTCCAGCTTCTTTTAAAATCTCATAACCATATACTGGATGTTTCTTAATTTCCTCAAACTCTTCTGCAGTAAGAGGTTCTTTTTTATTTATAATTCCATTTGAAATTTTTATTTTGCCTATATCATGTAGTATTGCTGAAATTCCTAATTCCGTTAATTCTTCTTTTTTTAAATTTAAAGAACGACCTAAAAATATGGACATAATTGCTGTATCTACACAATGAATATATGTGTAATTATCATACCTACTAATTTCATACAAATTAGTATTCATATCACCTTCTTCAGCAATATATTCAGCTAAATTTTCTACAATTTTAAAAGATTCTTTAATGGTATTGACATCTCCCTGCATTATACTTGCAAATATACTAGGAAGTCTCTCAATGGTTGATTGCTTTAATTCATCAATTTTTTTATCTTCTTTAACATCATCTAATTCGTTATCTTCTATATAAATATAATAAAATCCACTTTGTTTTATTCTATTTATATATGGAGTATTTAATTTTGTGCCTGAAGGCAACAGCACCTTTCCATATCCATCAAATAACGTTTTTCCTAATACTTCATCACCCTTTAAATTTCTTACCAATTCAAATCTCATAATAATATCCCCATTCTTCAAATGGAATAAAAATTAAAACTATATTAATATTTTAATTGATAAATAGTAAATATTCAACTTAATGAATGAATTATTTTTTAATTAAAATTTTTCTATTATTTATACTTATTAAAAGTGCTGTTAAAGAAACATATGATAAATTAAATAACACATATATAGGTATAAGCTTACTAGCAAATGCACCCCTTATTATAGTATTTTCATATTTAGAAGATATATAGAAAATTATAGGATACATAATAATGATAAAATCTTTTCTCTGTACTTTTTTAATTATTTCATTTAATCCAAAAGTAAATGAATAATAGTAATTTGATATGATTTTAATCATTATTAAAGTCCACATTACTATAAATACATATCTAAAACTATTTATAATAGGTAGTGTTAAAGCTTCTGTTACAGTAACTACAGGCCATATAAACTTAGGAACAATATCTATACCCAAATAATATATAGTAATAAAAGTAAACCAAGTATATACACTTCCAGTAATTAACAAGCTCATTAACCCACATTTCTTCAAACTTTTATTTTCTTCTAAAAAAGGATAAATCAAAAATAAAATTTCCATACCAGAATAAGCAAGGGCAGTTTCCTTTGTAGATTTTATCATATTAACTACACCAGAACCAAATACAGGCATTACATTTATCATCATACCTTCTTTTAAGGCAACTATAGGAATAAAAAATGAAACAAGAGTCAAATAAAAAATAATTTCATTAGCCTTTCCAAGAGGTTTAATTCCTTTATATGCAACAAAAGCTGCTGGCAAAAGTATTGTTATTAAAATTTTATTTTTATCTAGAAAAAATATCATATATATTTTAAGTAAATTTGCTATTCCTGAAGCTGCTTCCGTTAATATTAATAAAAAAAATGATATAAATATAAAATTTAATATGGTACCTATAATTTTACCAAAACACTTTTTACTTAAAACTAATATATTTTCTTTAGGAAACTTTTTATACAGATAGTTTGCTATAAAGATCATATATATAGGGTATATTAAACCAAATATACAAGATATCCATCCATCTTGCTGAGCATCTTTTATAACGTCAGCAGGTAGCGTTAACACTGAACTTCCAATCATACTTCCAACTAGTATAGAAGTCAGTTGATTTTCAGTTAAAAAAATATCTTTATTATTCATTCATTTCTCTCCTAAACTTATACCCAAAATTTACTTTTGTATTATATAACTAAAGCTAATAATATCTTTTTAATATTCTCCTCTACCTTCAGCGTTTATTTTAACTTTTACATTTACATATATATCAGATTCACTTACTACCTTATTCCAATCTACACCAGTATGCCTCCCATACTTGGCAGCTGCATATTTACCTAAACTTAAAAAATCCATTTTATATTGAGATTTAGCATTATTTATAAAATCCTGACATGTTTTTTTTATTGAAGCTTCCATATCTTTAACAAATTCTTTCTGAACTTTTGGATCTTTATTAAGATTTTCATATAATTCATTTGATGCTATAACACCATTTAAATTTAAATCAATTATAAATTTATATTTTTCACCTTGCTTATAACATTTAACTTTACGTTTAACCTTTGTCTCATAGTCTATATACCTCTTAGACCCTTTTTTTATAGTAAATATTCCTCCTCCACTATCTTTCCTTAGCAAATTTACAATTTTAGCTTCTTGTAAATCTAATTTTGTTATCATTTTATCACCTTTGAATATGGCAACACCCGTAACTTGAGGTAAATTTTCTTTTAATTCTATATAAGGAAGTACTAAATTTCTCCCTTCAGCATCCACCCTTGCTATTGAATTTATAAAATTATATTGACCAGAAAAAAAATTATAATATCTAGAGTTTAAAATTAATGATTCTATATATTCTGCAGCATTTGGATATCCTTCAATTTTATACTTTAAAATATCTTCAGCTTTTCCTTTGCAAACTATCATAACCGCCTTATCATTTACTTGGGGACTATTTAACAATATATCTAAAATATTATTGATACCATATTGAGCATAACTTTCACTTATTATAAGTACTTTTTCTAATCCTAATAAAAATTTCTTTTCAGACCTTAATTGTCTATTGCCTCTAGTTTCACCTACATTTTTAGCTTTACCAGTAATAACCTCACTTTTTATCTCTCCTGAAGGATCACTTATATATGTGGCAATAGGAATGCTATAATCTACATCTTCTTTATTTCTTTTTTCTAAGTCATATCCTATACCTATAGGAATAGCTAAATCCTCTATTAATTGACCTTTAGTACCTATAAAACTCCACAAAAAAATCATTACAATAGCTATTTTAATAATTGTACTCTTAAGACTTTTTTTTGCATGTTTAACCATTTTTTCACCTTTTAATAACCCTTAAAGATTTAATATTCTCCCCTGCCTTCAGTATCAACTTTAACTTTTACATTTACTTCTATATCTGATTCACAAATAACCTTATTCCAATCTACTCCTGTTTCTCTTCCGTATTTGGCTGCTGCCACTCTTCCTAAATCCAAAAAATCTACTTTATATTCACATTTAGCCTTACTTAAAAAATTTTCACATTGTTTTTTTATTGAATTTTCCATTTCATTTGTAAACTCTTTTAACACTTTAGGATCTTTATTGAAATTCTTATATAATTCATTTGATGCTATAGTACCTTTTAAATTTAAATTTATTATAAATTTAAATTTTTCACCTTCTTTATAACATTTAACTTTCCTTTTAGATTGTGCATAATAATTTATATATTCTTTTGAATTTTTTTGTATACTTAACATACCTTGTACTTTGTTTTCTCTAAGCAAATTGGCTATTTTAGCTTCCATAATATCTAATTTTGCCACCATTTTATCCTTTTTAAATACAGCAACACCTGTAATTTCAACACCATTTTCCTTTATTTCTAAATATGGAAGTATAGTGCTTCTTCCTTCTGCATCCATTCTCACTACTAAATCCATCATGGTATATTGCTGCGCAAAAAAATTAAAATAATTAGAGTTTTTAATCATTCCTTCTATAAATTCCGTTGAATTAGCATATCCTTCTACTTTATATTTTAAGATATCCTCAGATTTTCCCTTACAAACTGTCATAAAGGCCTTATCATTTATTTGAGGATTATGAACTAGTATATCTATCATTTCATGAACTCCATCTTTAGCAAAACTTTCACTTATTACATATACTTTTTCCAATCCTAATAAATACCTTTTATTATTTTTTACCTGCCTGTTTTCCCTAGTATCTCCCATAGTACTAGCTTCTCCAGTAATAACACTACTTGTTGTATTACCAGAAGGATCAAAAACATATAAAGCAATGGGAAGCCTATATAATTCATCTTGTTTTGTGTTTTTTACTATATCCATTCCTATTCCTATAGGTACAGATAGATTTTCTACTAATTCACCCTTTGAACCTATAAAGCTCCATAAGAAAATTGCACTTAGTATTATGGAAATAATAAACTTAATGTGTAACTTTTTTTTCATGTTTATCTCCTTTTTTTATAAAAAGTAAAAGGGCTACAACAGAAACATATATTAAATTAAAGAGCACATATAAAGGAACTGTCTTACTTAAGAAACTTCTCCTTATAGTTGGATTTCCATACTTTATAGATAAATAAAAAGCTATTGGATACATCAAAAGAGCAAATTGTTTTCTACTTATATGCTTAGTAAATTGGCTTAATCCGTAAACCAACATAAAATAAAAATTAGACATGGTTCTAAACATTATAAGAGACCATAACATCATGAATATATATCTAAAGCTATTTATTACAGGTATTATTACAGATTCTGATAGTGTTACAACAGACCATAAAAATTTAGGAATAGTTTCAATTCCCAAATAAAATATAGTTACAAAAGTTATCCAGGTATAAATAATTGAAGTAAGTACTGCAGCCCCTATGCTGTAACGTTTAATTTTTTCCCTGTTTTCTAGGAAAGGGTATATCAAGAATATAACTTCTATTCCGGAATATGAAAACGCAGTTTCTTTAGATGATTTTATTATATTTATTATTCCAGAACCAAATACAGGCATAACATTTAAAAAACTACCTTGTTTTAAGGCTGCTATAGGAATAAAAAGTATAGGAAAAGTACAACAAAAAATAATTTCTCCTACCTTACCAAGTGTATTAATACCTTTATACGCAATAAAAGCTGGAGCCAAAAGTATAATTGCTATTATTTTTTTTCTACTCAAAAAATTTACAACATATATTAAAAAAACATTACATGTTCCTGCTGCCACCTCTGTCAACAAAAATAAGAAAAACATTACAAATATAAAATTAAAAATTCCACCTATAATTTTTCCAAAACACCTTTTACTTAATGTTAGTATATTGTCTTTAGGAAACTTTTTACACATATACATTGCCATAGTAATCATATATAAAGGATATAGCATACCTATTATGCATGCTATCCATCCATCCTGCTTTGCAACCTTCACTACATCATTAGGCAAAACTAATATTCCAATTCCAATCATACTGCCCAGTAATATAACTGCAAATTGGGTAATAGTTATCGTATTTTCTTTATTATTACCCATTTTTGCCCCTCCTAAATTTCCATCTGAAATTCTTTTGCCTTACAGGATTGTTGTTAGGTATAGCTTCAGGTCTTTTATTCATCTTCCATATAGGTGCCCTTATAAAAATATCTTTTAAATCACTCTTATGAAAAGACAAATAAGGAACCCCATAACTATCTAAAGCGCAAAGATAGGCTATTAAGAAAAACCAACCTATAGCTATCCCTAACGCTCCTAACCAGTTAGCCAATACCAACATAGGATAATTTATCATCCTTATAGAAAGAGCCATTTCATAATTAGGTATTAAAAAAGAGGCCGTAGTTGTAACACCAACTATAAGTAATGTAAGCGAACTTACAATTTTAGCTTTAAGTGCTGCATCTCCTATAATAATTCCACCTACTACACTTAAAGTTTGACCTATTTTGCTTGGTAATCTAAGTCCTCCCTCTCTTAAAAATTCTATAACCAAATTCATAGACAATATGGACATAAACGGCGTTAAGGCTATGCCTTTTCTTGATTCAATAATAGATTGTATAAAAGTTAATGGTATTAGTTCTGAATTAAATTTTATTAGAGTTATGTAAACACTTGAAATTGTGATTACTATGAAAACTGCTATACATTTTATTATTCTAGTAAAGGATGCTACTATTGTTCTATGGTAATAATCTTCTACTGTTTGAAAAAAATCTGTAAATAAACTTGGTAAAGTTATAACAGAAGGAGTTCCTTCTGGCATCAGAGCTATCCTTCCTTCTAATAAATTGGATTGAACTATATCTGGTCTTTCTGTAGCAAAAGTTTGTGGAAAAATACTATAGGTATGTTCCTCTATAAGTTGTTCAACCATAGCGCTTGATGAAACACTATCAACCTTTATAGATTGTATTCTATCTTTTATTTTTTTTAATAAACTTTTATCAACTATATCATCTATATATACAATAACTAAATCTGTCTGTGATCTTTCGCCTAAAGTAAATGTTTCCATTTTTAAATTTTTATCTTTTAATCTTCTTCTTATAATACTTAAATTGGTTTCCAAGTTTTCTACAAAAGAATCTCTAGGGCCTCTTAACGAAGTTTCATTCATAGGGTCAGATATAGCTCTAAAGTTTCCACCTGTTGTGTCTATTATAATAAAGCTGCTACTTTCTTGGACCAACATCAAAGTTTTTCCTCGCTTTGCAGCATCTACAGCTTTATTTATATCTTTTTCTAATTGTGTATTGCTAATAGTTATATATTTTTTACATACATAATCTTCAACCTGTGGTATACTACTTAAATTTTCCTCTATGTGAAGCATTAATGGATTCAAAATATCCCTATCAATCATATCTTTATTTACCAAACCATTTACATAAATAATACATGCCTCAATAGGTTCTTTACTTCCCATAACAAAATTTTTAGTTATTAGCTGTATTCCATTTCCCATTAAATTCTTAATGTCATCCAAATTTTGTTGCAAGATAAGTTTTTTATTCTCCATATACACACCTCACTTTACAAAAAATATAATCTTTGTTTTTAGTATGGATTTAATTTTAAAAAATATTAGACAAATTATGCCTCTAGTGTAGGTATTCTATTGTCATAAGTGGGTATTTATTACAAGCACCTAATTCAAATATCAAAAAAGAAATAACAAAAACACTAAACTTCATATAAAATAAAGTTTAGTGTTTCTATTTATGTTTGAATATAATTTAGTCCTACTAAAACCCTCTTGAATAATCATTAAAGCAATCTAAGCAAACCTTTTTGCCATTCATAAATCTTATTTTATGTTCTGCAGTACTTTCTCCACAATTTTCGCAGATAATGCTATTAAAAAGTCTAGCCTTTTCTGGAATTTTAAATTTTGGTGACTTAAATAAAAATAAGTCATCAATATCAGCATTTAATATGTACTCCATACGCTTTTCCCTACCTTCAGACTTATCTAATGGTTTTAAAACTATTCTCAAAGCCTCATTATTCTTTCTATTGAAAAATGTAAATGCCATTTTGCCAGAATCCTTATAGACCAAGTTTCCTTTGCCTATAGAACAGCCTGTTAATACTTGTACTGCATCTACACAGCAAGCATCATTTTCTGTTACACAAACAATTTCTTCATCTTTAGAATAATCTAATCCCATCTTTTTTTTAGCAGCTTCACTAACTTTATAACCTATAGCTAAGCCTGGACATGAATGTCCATGAAATTCTACACACTTTTTCCACAAACCCTTATTCATATAACACTCTCCCCTTCATAGTATACTTAATATAAGTATACTATACTATCAATTTTGATATAAATTTAAATGGCCACAGCTTATAATACATTTGCATAAGCTGCAGCCTTTAAAGTTCGTATTTTAATATTCTCCTATGATGCTTTATTTTGTAAATCTTTTTCCTTTTTAACTGAAGCAATTACTTTAAATATAATTAATAAAATTGCCACTCCAGCTATAGCTGAAACAATATAACCTAACTTTTCAGGCATTCCACCAGGAGCATAATCTGGTGCTATTGCATTAAAGCTAAACCCATTTTGAAAAGCTTTAGGTACATATCCAACTAATGACTTCACTTCTTCTGAATCCCACTCTCCCCAAGCAGTTCCGCTAGCTAAAAGTCCTAATGGGCATAATACTATTAAAGCACCAAGTAATCCATATAAAGATTTTTTGCTTGTTTTCTTTCCTTCATATATAATACCAGGTGACATCTTTTTTACATAAGCATAAACTCCTGCTGTTATAGCTCCTTCTAGTATTCCTACAAGTAAATGAGGTAAAACCATAGCTGGCACTGAAATACTTAATGTATAAGGGCAGTAAATTGCTGCACCTGCTGCATCTTTAAATAATAATGGTTGTATTCCAAATTCAATTGATGCGCAAAAGGCTGCTGCTAATATTCCTATATAACCACCAATAAATGCTGCTATGTATTCCCCTTTTTCACTGTTTACTCTATTTTTTATGAATCTATAAACTGAATATCCAACAAATGGCATTACAAAAGCCATGTTAAATGTATTTGCTCCGTAAGCAAGTATTCCTCCATCTCCAAAGAATAATGCTTGAATCAATAATGCTATACTAACAGATATAGTTGCAGCATATGGGCCTACTAATATTGCTATTAAAGTTGCTCCTACTGCATGGGCTGTAGTTCCCCCTGGAACTGGCACATTAAACATCATTACAAGAAATGATACAGCTGCACATACACCAAGTATAGGCATTTTTCTTTTACTTACTTCTTCTTTCACTTTCTTTACTGATTTTGTCCACACTGGCAGCATAATAACCCCCATTGCTGCACAAGTTGATGGACTTAAATAATTATCTGGAATATGCATAATTTTATCCCCCCAACTTTATAATAAAAACCCTTTATTTTTTCTTCAAATAGATTATCTTTACAATAAATAAGAGCAATTTTTATGCCATATGTTTTATAGGGTAAAAACAGCAAAAAATTCTCAAAACGATACTTTTTTAGTACCATTTTGAGAATTTTTTCATTATGATAATTTTTTTAACATCAAATAAATAATTAAGAATTAAATACCTGTTCTGCATAATAAGAACTTCTAACTAAAGGAGCAGAAAAAACATGTTTAAATCCCATATCTAAGGCTATTTTTTCATATTTTTTAAATATATCTGGATGCACATACTCTACTACTGGATGATGCTTTGAAGAAGGTGCCAAATATTGCCCTATAGTTACAATTTCACAATTAATGTTTTTTAAATCCTTAAGTATTCCTATTACATCATCTTCATTTTCTCCAAGTCCTAGCATAAAGCCAGACTTAGTCATTATTGAATCATCCATTTCTTTCACTCGCTGTAGAAGTTCCAATGATCTATCATACACTGCCATAGGTCTTACTTCTCTATAAAGTCTTGGCGTTGTTTCTACATTATGATTTATTATATCAGGTTTAGCACTTACCACCTTTTTCAAAGCCTCTTCATTTCCTTTAAAGTCAGGTATTAATACTTCTATAGTGATATTTTTATTTAATTTTTTTATCTCTTCTATTACTTTTGCAAAATGTGCTGCTCCACCATCTTCAATATCATCTCTTGTTACAGAAGTTATAACAGTATGTTTAAGATTTAGCTTATCAACTGCTTGTGCTACATTATGCGGCTCTTCATAATCAACCACCTCTGGTTTTTCTTTTGTTACATTACAAAAAGTACAATTGCGAGTACAATTCTTTCCAAGTATCATAAATGTGGCTGTTCTCTTGTTAAAGCATTCCATTCTATTTGGACAATTTGCTTCTCTGCAAACTGTATTTAACGAATATTTCTTTAGTATTTCTTGAACATTACCAGAAATCTCTCCCCCTCTTATTTTTACTCTTAGCCATTCTGGTTTTCTTTGATGCATGATTTTATCCCCCTTTGAAAAAATCTATATATTAATTAAACATTACTTGTATTAAGTTATCTTCATTAATATTACTCATATATTTTTCAATTGATATATTCTTTAAAACATCTCTTACATTCTTTTCATTATATCTTATTCCAGTCAAAACATTTTCCAATTCAATAACATCACTTTCACTAAAAAAATCTCCATATAATTTAATACTGTTTATTAATCCCTTTTCCACATTTATATTAGCTTGTACTATTCCTCCTAAAAACTTTTTTTCATTAAAATAATTAAAATTAGGAGATTTTCCATAATTCCATTCCCATGTGGAATATTTTTCATCAGAAATCTTTTTTACATGAATCCAATCCTCTTTTGTTAATTCGTAAATTTTTGCTTTCTCTTGTTCACTAATAATAGAATTAGCCAAAAACTCTTTAAATTCCTCTAAACTCATTGGAGACTTTAAATGTTCACTTATATTAGTAACCCTACTTCCTACAGATTTAACTGATTTGTCTTGAAACTTTATATCTTTTACTTTTAATGCTGATGTTAAATCACTCATATTAGCTGAAAATAAAATACTGCCATGATGAAGAATTTTATTTTTATAGTTGTATTGAGCATTACCTGAAAATTTCTTTCCATCTATAGTTAAATCATTTCTTCCTGATAAATCAGCATTTATACCAATTTTCTTTAGAGCATTTATAATGGGATATGTAAACTTAGAAAAATCTGCAAAACGATTTTCACTATTATTAGCTATAAAAGTAAAATGTAAATTTCCAAGATCATTAAAAATTGCTCCTCCACCTGACATCCTTCTTACAACAGGTAAATTGTGTTTTTTTACATAATCCATATTTATTTCCGAAAGAGTATTTTGATTTTTCCCTATCAATATACAACGTTCATTTCTCCATAACATAAAACAATCTTCTTGAAAATTTTTTAGCATATATTCTTCAATAGCATGATTGATATACGGATTGGTATTATCATTCTTGATAAAAATCATAAAAAACCTCCAATAAATATTTGAATTATTTAGTTTTATAAGTAAATATAATATCCTCTCCTGCTGATACATTTACTCCAACATTTTTATCAATATTCTTAACTCTATCGCCATTAACAATTAAAACTGGAGTAATTAAAGAAAATCCTTTTTCTTTTATAATTTCCCTATCGATTTTTATTATAGGATCTCCAGCTTTAACTCTGCTCCCCTCTTTAGCTATTCTTTGAAATCCTTCACCATCTACTTGTATTGTATCTATTCCTATATGAACTAAAATTTCTACTCCATTATCAAGGGTAACAGCAAAGGCATGATTTGTTTTAAATATTATAGTTAATACACCATCTGCTGGTGACACTATTGTATCTCCTGAGCAATCAATAGCAACACCATCTCCAGCAAGTTTATTAGCAAAAACTTCATCTGGTACCTCTGACAACTCCAATACTTTACCAGATGCAGGCGATATTACAGAATAATCTTTCTTTAATAAATCAAACATATAGTACCCTCCTAAAGCTTATATTTATTTTTGTATATCATTTTCAATTTCTATTCCAGCCATCTTCATTAAATAAAGAGCATTCCTAGTTTTTGATATACCCCTCTGAAGCTTATAATCGAAATAAATTTTATCATCTTTATAATATTCTCTAAAATGATAATTCTTTATTTTATTATTACTTTCCTCTTCCAAATCACCTAATTCCAAATCATGAGTAGATACTAAACCTAATGTTTTTTTCTTACTTAAGCTATTTATTAAAACCTTAGCTCCTGTATGTCTATCTAATGAATTAGTTCCTTTAAAAATTTCATCTAATAAGAAAAATATTTTTCTTTTTTCTTTAGAAGCTTTAACAATATTCTTTATTTTTAAAAGTTCTGCATAAAAAGAAGATATATTTTTTTCTAGATTGTCACTAACCCTCATGCAAGTATATATTTCCATTATGGAACAACAAAAATTCTCGGCAAATACTGCAGATCCTGAATAGGCTAATACTAAATTAATTCCTGAAGTTCTAAGCAGTGTACTTTTACCAGACATATTAGAACCTGTTATAAGCCCTACAGTAGATGGTTTTCTAATTGTTAAATTATTACATACGCCTTTCTCACCTAATAATGGATGTGCCATATGTTTAGCTTCAAATACTAAATCATTCTCAATAATTTTAGGGATATACCACTTTGGATGATCATAATTTATAATTGATAAACTGCTCAATTCCTCAAACTGTCCAATAGTATCAATCCACTTCTGTAAATTTCCTCCACACTTCTCTTTCCATTTTTCTAATGCAAACATATATTGATAGTCCAATAATAATAATATATTTATAATTATATACATAGAATTTCTACGATCAGAAATTACATCACATAACTTTACTAGTTTCTTTATTTGTTCAGAAGCTTTATATTTATCATTTATAAGATTACTTTTTAGTTTCATTAAATATGCAGAATGAAATTTTTCCTTCTCTATTAATTTTATCATTTTATCATAAATCTTTATACTATTTTTAAATTCATAAACTACTCCCAAACTCTTAAAACGTTGACCTGCCTTTGGGATAAGTAAAAAAATCTGAATAACTATTAATAATAATGGTATAGATTTAGATACTCTATTAGTGGCAAAATGTAATATAAGCATGCTAACTGTAATCGCAGGTAATATCTTAAATATTAAAATTAAACATTTATTGGTATAAACAGAATTTCTATCCCCTGCTACTTTAATTATAGGTGCTGGATCACCTATTTTTTCATTTATAACTTTTCCTTCAGCTTCAAATCTTTGCCTCCATTTAAGCTTTTTTGATAGTTCCTCTATGGCCTCTTGTCTTTTTTCAATTTCTTCTGCACTTTTTAAACATGTAGAAAGTGAACTTTTTAACTTTCTTCTGCCTAAATAAGTATTAGCAGTATTAATCCATTGAAAAAGAGAACCTCTACCAAAAATGTCCAAATCGAAAGAATAATTATGATCTATATCTACAAATTCCTCGCCATCATCAACGAAATCCTTCCATTTACCATTAAAGCGGTTTATACAATTACTATTTATTTTGCTAATCACCAAAGAATAATTTCTATTTCTTTTAATTTTCCCATGGATAATAACTATAAAAATAAATAGTATTAAAAAGCATAAAAATGAACTTATACTTAGATAAATATATTTTTTTGTATATAAAAATCCTGTTAATATAATTCCAATGAAAAAAATAATAAGCCTTGCAGTGCTCATAATACTTATAGCTCTATTTTGTCTTTTGACTAAATTTAAATAATTATTTTTTCTCTTCTCATAAAATTTTTCTCCAATTACCACTAAAAATTTTCCTCCTTTTATGGAAGCCAATATATTTTTATTGTTTTTTAATAATATAAGGATATTACGTCTTTATATTCTATTTGTATAACTAAATTTCCTTTATTTTTGTGTGAATTTAACTTTATTATACTTCATATATACCTATTTATTTTACAGCAAATCATATAACTATTATTATTGACAATTTCATACATACATTTCATTGTATTATAACTTTAGTAACATTTGTTACTGATTTATAATACATATTTACATATAATAAAAACATCAAATTAAAGTTAAAATAATAATTCAGGAGGTTAATTATGAGTTTATTTTTAGGAAAAATTCACTATTGGTTATTTGATAAAATTAAATGGTTTGAAGGTTTAGAAAGTGACATAGTAAGCTGGGCTGAACACAAAGGTTTACCTGTAGACAATTGGAAACAAGAAATATATAAAGATTTTGGTCATCCTGTTGAAGATAAACCTCTAGAAGATATGATAGATACCTCAAACATACATGGATGGCTTCAGGATAAGATTTCAAAAGCAGAAGGAAGGCAGGCAGCATGGGTTACTAAAATATTAAATTCTTCTAAAGAATATAAGAATGATTTAATATCCATATTTGAAAAACAAGGTAATAAATTAGGAATAGAATATAGTGAAAAATCAATTCCTAATTCACCTCAAGAAATTTATAATATCATAAATGACTTTATTCTTGAAGGCATGCCTTGCGATAGAGTTACAGAAGAATTAGAAAGCGATTCTACTGTTTATATATGGAGAACAAATCTTTGTCTACACAGTAAATACTGGGATAGTGTTCATGGAGATGTAAATAACTTTTATATTCTTCGTGATGCATGGATTACATCCTTTATAAAGGCTTTAAATTTTAATTTTTCATACAATGTAAGTATAATAGATAACAAGAGAATCCAAGAAATCAGAAGAAGTTCTTAAAAGGAAGTGATTAAATGAATGCTTTAGAAATAATGGTTTCAGAACATGCAAATATTAAAAGAATGCTTAAAATAGTGAGGAAGTATTGTTACAAGGTATTAAAAAATGAAGCTTTAGATTACAATGATTTCTATAAAATAATAGATTTTGTTAGAAATTATGCAGATAAGCATCACCATAGTAAAGAAGAAAATATATTATTTGATATTTTAAGTAATCAGTTTGGAGAAAAAATTAAAAATGGTCCTATAATGGGAATGCTAGTAGAACATGACTTAGGTAGATTATACATGACAAATTTAGAAAATGCATTAAAGCGATTAGAAGCTGGTAAAGAGGATGCAAAATTAGATATAATTGCAAATTCAATTTCTTATACAGATTTGCTAACCCGACATATAGATCGTGAAGATACAGCCTTATATAAATTTGCAGAACGTTCATTATCAGAAGAAAATGTAAAAATGCTAAATGAAAAATCTGAAGAAGTTGAAAAAAATGCTGCTTTAAACAATATACAAGATAAATATTTAAAACTTATTAATGAATTAGAAAGAAAGCTTGATGCTATTTAAAATAAATAATAAGACACAACTTTTGAAAAGTTGTGTCTTATTATTTTTATTTAGTTTCCTATACCTGCTGGTAATTTAGTTTGTCCTCCAAGTAGTATTACAATACTATTAGGATTAGTATTACTGTTAATATAATCTGTAGTTGCCTTTGGAACATTATTATATACTAACATTATTGGAGAAGAACTTTGTGCTGCTAATGCAGAACCTGTTAATCCATCTGCAAACTCAGTACCAGTTGCACCATCTCCTAATGCTACAAGCATTTTATCCAATTTTAAATCATTTTGGAACTCTTTCATTACTGCCACATTTGTTTCAAATCTATTACTGCCTCCAAGTCTTACTGCATTTTGGGATAAAACTTTGTCTAAAGAAACCTCTACTGATTTGCTAATTGCACCATCTAATCCAATTATATAAAAATTCTTTGCCTTATTTTCATTAATATATGCAGCTACACTATCTGGAAGTCTATTACCTTCTGTTAAAAGTATTGGCATTCCTTTTGATGCAGCCACTGATGATACTGACAAAGCATCAGGATAATTATATCCATTAACAAAAATAGCTTTATCCTTAATTCCTACTTCTTTTGCAATATTTACAGAAGTTTCAAATCTATCTTTTCCATATATTCTCTTAACTTCTGGTTTAACCTTTAAATTATTTTGTATATTGCCTTCTATTTCTTTAGATACAGAACCTTCACCACCAACAATTATTACATGTTTCACATTTAATCTTTCTAATTCAGCTTTTGAAGACTCAGGAAGTTTATTCTGTTGTGTTAATAATATTGGTGCATTAAATTTTTTAGCCATTGGTGCTGCGCAAAGAGCATCTGCAAAAACTTCACCATTAGCAATTATTGCATAGTCAGAACCTTTATCCCATCCATTTTTAGAAATATTAGCTGCAGTTTCATATCTATCAGCACCCTTTATTGTTTGTACTGTAAATGGATATATTGGAGTAGTACTTAATTTCCAATTCTTATCTACAGTTGGTGTAATAGTTTTATTTTCTTGAATGTATTTAGTCATCATATTTCTAACTTGACCATCATCTCCTAAGGCCTTAGCTGAATCATACATTACTATAGATGTATCTCCAGGTTTTAAGCCAGCTGCAGCCATAAATCCTCCGCCACCGTTAAACCTATAGTTATTTATAGCTACTGTAAACTCATCTGTATCCTTTACTGGTACTCCGTTAAACTTTAAGTTCTTAATTCTGCTTACTGATTTAACTTCTCCTGTTTTAGAATCCACTGTACATGCCGGTTGTGTTAAATCAACATCATAAGTTGCTCCATATAATTGATCAAGATTATAGTCTGGAACATTTAAAGTTTTATCCTTACTTAAAACATCATTAGGATTGTTTACCTGCCCATAGTATCTTGCAGAAAACTCCATCCACTTTTTAAGCTGTGCTCCATTCATTTTTATTCCATATAGGAAATTTTCAAATACATATACTCCCATTATATTTTGAATTGTTATATCTCCTTTTGGTATATATGCACTTTCACTTAAAGGTGCTGCAATAGACAATTGAGTTCCTGCTCCCTTTCGTTGTACCTTGTTTATTAAGTCCATAATAGCTGTTGGTTCCATTGTTTGTCCCTTGCCTGGAAACTCTCCTGCTGATTGTCCAATTACTGTTGCCATATACTTTAAAGTTGTATCCTCGTAAGGCTGTGCCAATTTAGTTATAGCTTCATCTGCTGCAATTTTATCATCCATAGGTACTGTTTTAGCATTGATTGTCCCTATAGTTCCATTTACATTTATATTTATATCTAATTGTG
Organism: Clostridium carboxidivorans P7; assembly: GCF_001038625.1. Lineage (GTDB taxonomy): Bacteria > Bacillota > Clostridia > Clostridiales > Clostridiaceae > Clostridium_AM > Clostridium_AM carboxidivorans. The sequence goes on along the minus strand of NZ_CP011803.1, from coordinate 5,205,605 downwards.
AAACATATTGTCCTGATTTTGCTGGTTCAGTAACAGGAACAACTTTTCCAGAAGGATTCTTCAATGTAACATCGCTAGATATATTTTTATGAGCATGTCCACATATTATAGCATCTATACCATTTACACTTGTTGCCAAAGCTTTTACTTGATTTTCAGGTATTGTATCTGTAGCTGTTTCTTCTCCACTATGGATAGTAACTATTACTAAATCTGCCTTCTCATCATTTCTTAATATTGGAACCCACTTTTTAGCTTCATCCACTGGATCATTAAATTTTAATCCATTGTAGTTAGATGCATTTTCCCAATTAGGAATACACTTAGTTGTTAATCCTAATATACCAACTTTAAGATTTTTTCCATTTACATTAAGAGTTTTTGTAATATAAGGTTTTACAAAGTTTGAGTTATCATCAGTTTTATAAGTATTTGCTGATAATACATTTATATTTTCTTTTTGAGCATCTTTAATTACCCTGTTTAAAACTTCTAATCCATAATTGAATTCATGGTTACCAAGTGTCCATGAATCATATTTCATAGCTCCCATAACCTTCATCATTGGATATTCTGACTTTGTATCTACTTTATCATAATAATAAGATAATGGTGTTCCTTGAATAGTATCACCAGAATCCACAAGCATTACATTTGGATTTGCATTTCTTAAGCTATTTACATAAGTTGAAACTTTAGCTAGTCCTAAATTTGCAGCTTTTCCTGTGCTGTAATCTATAGGATATATACTTCCGTGAATGTCTGAAGTTCCTACTATGGATATTTGTGAAGCTCCATTAGTAGCTATTCTCTTATCCATTGAAGCTATTATGCCCTTATTTGCTTTTATATTTTCAATTAATGAATCTCTTACAAGTATATGAGTATCATTATAAGTTTCTTTAACTGATGGCTCATTAAATACAACAAAGCCGTCTCCTCCTGTTGCCATAAAATCATTAGTAGCAACCTTCAAGGTTTCTTTATCAGAAATAGCTGTTCCATCTGCCTTTTTTATATCTATTACTCTATTTCCAGATGGTTTTGTTGAATCATAAGTAACCTTAAGTCCAGACATTTGAACTCCAACTCCATTATCTGCAAAGGCTTCTTCAAATGCCTTTGTTAACTGAGCTTTATTCATCTTTACTGTAGTTACTACGTTATCAAAAGGCATTAAGTAAAATATTGTTCCAACTGTTATATCACCTTTTGGTATATCAACTCTTATACCTCCATTATTTTGTAATCCAACATCTGCATTTCCTTTATTTTTTATAATATCAGCTGTCCAATTTCCCAAATAAGATTCTCCAAAAGGAGCTGTATCTTGTTTTCTAGTTAAATCTTTATCTGTCTTGCCTATAACTTCATTAAAGGTTGAGCCAACTTGCTTTTTAGCATCAGCTACTATGGATATTGCATTAGTATCAGTGATTGGATTTTTTGCTTTGTATCCATTATCTTTATTATTGTCTAATGCTATATAACTTGTAGTTGGATTTACAAATGATACTTTTCCTGAAGATTCTACAGACATTTTCAAATCTATAAAACCTTTTGCTTGTGCTTTACCTATAACAACTGGTATGCCTGTTTTACTTATAGCTTGTACAGCAGTATGTGAATGTCCTCCTAACACTGCATCTACATTGGAAAGCTTGTCTGCTATGTCAAAAACTTTACCTGTTTTACAGTCTTGACTACTTCCTTCATGCATAAGTGCTAAAATTACATCTGCTTTTTTATTATCTTTAATGTCCTTAGCTAAACTATTTATCTCATTTAAAGGATCTGTAAACTTATAATTTGCTACATTATTTGGAAGAACTATTCCTGGTGTTTCTGTAGTTATTGCACCTATAACTGCAATTTTTACTCCATCTTTATTTATAATTTTATATGGCTCAAAAACTCTTTCTCCAGTATTTTTATTATAAAGATTTGAACATACAATTGAATATTTGGAATCCTTCATTGTAGTGTTTATAATTTTGTCTAGTCCCCAATCAAATTCATGATTTCCAAGAGCTGTTACTTCCATTCCAATACTGCTCATTAATTTTTGTACAGGAACTCCAAATAAAACATTTGACATTGGTGAACCTTGATATAAGTCTCCTCCTCCAAGAACCAGTGTTCTATTTGGATTTGCATTTTTAATATTGTCAATATTTTTAGCAAGTACTGCTCCTGCAGGTAATGGAGGTGTGCTTGCATCCTCTAATGCACCATGAAAATCTGTAATTTCAATTAAATCAAATAATTTACCAGATTCACTTGCTTTAACATTTGTAAAAGCAGTTGGTGTTAAAAGTGATACTACCATTAGTACTGTCATTACCAAAGATGTCAACTTCTTGTTTTTAAAAGCTCTTAACAAAATTATCATCTACCTTCCCTTAAAATTTAAAACCTATTGGAAATATATTCATATATAAAAATTATATAACAATGTGAATTTTTTGTAAATTGGTAACCAAATGTTTATAAAAATAAAATACAATTTAAAATTACCTTAATTCTTCATGTTGATACATATATGCAAGTGTAATATACTTTAAAGAAAACACCATAATTTTCAAGACATTTTTAATTTTAAGAAAGAGGTGAATATTAAAGTAGATTTAACATCTATTTTTATCTATTATGAGACATATATTTGAAAACGAAGAAGATTTTAGACAACACTTTAAATTTTTATCTTATATTTCTGTACCCTTTTTTTTAATACACAGCAATGATACTATAAAAGAATATAATTCTCCTGCTGTTGAAATGCTGCATACCATTTACATGGATGAAAATATAAACGCTTTTAATTCTAAATTTAGTAATCTTTTATGGTTTATTGAAGAAGATTTTATTAAGTTTAAAACAGGCATTAAACAAAATAAGATTTTTGTTAAAGAAGTAAAACTCAATAATATTACCTGGAAATTTAATGGGCAATTTATAAAACATAATGATTCTATATTCTTAATTATAAACTACCGTCTTCAAAAAGATGAATACACAAAAAAAGCTTTGCAATTAGCCTCCATAGCTGATGCATCTGAAGATGCTATAATAGGAAAAACTTTAGATGGTAAAATAATAAGCTGGAATAAGGCGGCTGAGAGAATTTTTGGATATAGTGAACAAGAACTTTTAGGTAAAAAATTTTCCATATTAGATAATAATGAAAATAATAAAGTTTTATGTAGTACAATAAGTAAAAATGGAATTAAAGACTATGAAATAGAAATGATAAACAGAAATAATGAAGTTATATATTTATCCATAAGCATATCACCTGTTAAAAACTATAGTGGAGATACTGTATGTGAATCTGTTATTGCTCGAGATATAACTGAAAATAAAAAGCTTCATAAGGAACTATATAACAGCGAAAAAAAATTCAGAAGTATATATGAACAATCTCCTATAGGAATAGAGCTTTTTGATGCTGATGGAGAAGTTATATCTTCAAATGAATCCTTCTGCAAGATGTTTAACTTAGATGACATAAAGGAATTCAAATATTCCAATTTCTTTAATACTCCTCATATTTATGAAAGTGTAAAGAATAGGATTAGGAACAAAAAAACTTCCCGTATTACTTGCAAATACAAATTAAATCAACGTGCTGACTTTGAAACAAACAAAAATAGGATTTATTATTTTGATATTGTAACTACTCCTATACTAAATGAAAAAAAAGATTTAACTGCAATTTTATTACAAGTACAAGACATTACTAAACTTAAAACTGTGGAAAAAAAAGTTCAAAATTTCACCAATTTATCTGACGATATATTCTCTATATTTGATTATGATGGCAAGTTTTTACAAGTAAGTGCTGGTATGAATAAAATTTTGGAATGGAGCGAGAAGGATGTTCTATATAAAAACTTTAAAGATTTTGTTCATCTTGATGATATTCAAGGTTGTGTAAACGATTTTTCATATATGTTAAAATGTGGTAGACACATATTCAAAAATAGATATATTTGCAAAAACGGAACTTATAAGTGGATTGAATGGAATTCATTCGTAATAAAAGAATATAGCCTTATTTATTCTATTGGAAGAGATATAACTAAGAGAATGGAAAGCGAAGATGAACTAAAAAAAGCCAAAATTGCAGCTGAAGAAGCTAATATTGAAAAAAGTAGATTTTTAGCTAATATGAGTCATGAAATAAGAACTCCAATAAACGGAATAATGGGTATGACAGATTTAACTTTAATGACAGAATTGACAAATGAACAAAGAGAATATTTGAATATGGTAAAAGCCTCCTCCAGCCACTTACTAGATATAATAAATGACATTTTGGATATATCAAAAATTGAATCCGGCAAGTTTAAACTTGACTTAGTACCTTTTAACCTTGAAGAAAGGATTTCCAAAATGGTTAAAAATATCTCCGTTCTTGCTTATAAAAAATTTATTGAAGTTATGTATTTCATTGATCCTAACATTAGTGAAGGTAATATAATAGGTGATCCTTCAAAATTGGACCAAATATTAATGAATTTACTAAGCAATGCTATTAAGTTTACAGACAGAGGAAATATAATAGTCTGTGCAAAAAAAGTTGAAGGACCTAAAGATAAAATTAAAATTCAATTTTCTGTTAGCGATACTGGAATTGGAATTCCTGAAGATAAAATGGACAAGCTTTTTAAAACCTTTAGTCAAATAGATGATTCGTACACTAAAAAATATGGCGGTACTGGATTGGGACTTTCAATATCCAAGCACCTTGTAAATATGATGAATGGCGATATATGGGTAACAAGTAAGCATAATGAAGGAAGTTGTTTTTACTTTACCGCAGAATTTTTTCCAGATGAAAATTCATCAAAATGTTTTTTAGAAGATGATAACGAAATAAATCAAAGATTTATTTCTACTCTAATAAGTAAGAAGGGTTACAATTATTTTACTGCCTTTGATGGTATTGAAGCTCTAAACTTATTAAAACAAGTAAAAAAAATTGATTTAATCCTTATGGATATACAAATGCCTAATTTAAATGGATTAAACACCACCAAAAACATTCGCAATATAGAAATAAATACAGGAAATCATATTCCAATTATAGCAATGACAGCCTATGCCATGATAGGCGATAGAGAGAAATTTTTATCAGCAGGAATGGACGATTATATTTCTAAACCAATTGACTATACTACACTTTATAAATTAATAGATAAATTTCTATCCAATAACTTAACATAATAGGCATATTGCGACACAACTTTTTCAGAGGACAGAGGACAATTGTCCTCTGAAAAGTTGTGTCATTAAAACTTAAACTTTTCTGTGACCTTATTTAATTTTGATGAAATTTTGTCAAGTTTTTCTAAGCTCTTAGATACTTTTTCAACAGCTTCATATTGTTCCGCCATAGAAGCAGATATTTCTTGTGTTGATGCTGCTGATTTTTGTGCAATATCAGATATATTTCTTATGGAACTAATAGCTATTTCCTTATTTTCATCTACTTTATTAATGCTTGATGCTTGACTCTCTACTTGCCTCATTGTATTTTTAACTGCTTTTCCAGTGGAAAAAAACGATTTTTCAGCTTCTGCCATAGCGACATTGGCCTCTTCAGTAGCCATATTACTATTTTCCATATTCAATTTAGTATTTTCTATTTCACCTTGTATATCTTTTACTATTTTTTCTATTTGTTTTGCAGAATTTGTTGTTTCTTCAGATAGTTTTCTTATTTCATCTGCAACTATAGCAAATCCTTTTCCAGCCTCACCAGCTCTTGCTGCTTCTATAGCTGCATTAAGTGCTAAAAGATTAGTTTGACTTGCAATTGATTCTATAGCATTAACAATTTCACCAATGTCTCCTGACTTATTAGATAAGTAATCCACATTGTTAGATATTTTTTTACGCTGCTATTATTTATTTCAAATTTTTCTATAAGCTTCTTCATTGCTTCCATGCCCATTAAATTAATTTTTTGAGTCGCCTTAGATAATTTTCTAACCCTATCAGATCCTTGTACTGCTACTTTTATTTCCTCAGCCAAACTTGATAATTTTTCATTCCCACTCTCAGAATTCTTTGCTTCTTCCACTGACCTTTTTGACAATTCTTCCATTGTGGCAGTTAAATTTTCAATTGAAGACACTGCTTCTTTAGTTGATGTATAAACTCCATTATAATATTGTGAAATATCCTCTGAATTTTCCTTAATAATTTTAGCTATACTTCTAAGCTTTTCCCTTAAACTATAAATAGATTTTATCATATTGCTAATTTCACTTTTTCCATTTAAAAAAAACTGCAATTCATTAGTTTCTTGTTGAACTGTTAAATCTAAATCAGCAGTCATATTAATAATTTCCGCTGCTATCTTTATTGGCTTTATAAATTTATTATGAACCAGCATCAAAATTATACATTGAATTATAACAAAAGCCATAACCAATAAAAGTATTCTCATTTTACCATCTCCCATATCCCCTATAATAATCCAAATTAATAATAACACAATTTGAATAAAATTTCATAAAATTCACTAATTTTAATACATAAAATTTCAATGTTCATTAAATTCAAACTATTTCATATTAACAAGTTTTTTATTGAAACCGGAGATGGTATATTATAAGCTACTTATTCCATTTTTTATACAAATCAGGTCTTTCATCTTTTAAAACACTATAAAATTTATCTATTACACCTGAATTTCTTAAATCTCTGAGCATAAGCTCAGGGTATTTTACTGTCTTTATAAGCTGCATGGAAGGATCTATAACCTTTATTTTTTCATTTTTAGTTACATATATATGAATTCCTCTCATATCTAATCTTTTAAATCCAAGCTTTTCAAATTCTTCAACCATTCCTATTAAATTCAGTACTAAATTTTTACTTAATCCATATTTCTTTATATAAGTATTTAAATCCTGTCCATCTACATATTCTCTTATCATAACTTTTCCTTTTCTTTCATATACTTTTGGAAAATAACTACTTCCTTCAGCCATTTTTAAAACTTTATACTCTTCCAAACACCTATCTTCCCTTCTACATATCTTTATTACTTTCCCATCAGGCATTAAGTACACTTTTCCATTCTTTCCATGTCCTAAATATTTATATTTACTCACATCAATAGAACTCATAGTTGTTTTCTCCCTTCTTCCCAAGATTTCATTATCTTCTTTTATTACTATATTTATTTAGTACAAGAAATGTACTTAATTATCCTGATAATAATCTTATTAAAGATGTAACATTTACCATGTATGTGAATAAACTATTATTATAGTGAGAATAATCGAGGTGAATAATATATGGCTTATTCAAATAGAGAATTATTAGCAAGACTAATTAAATGTGAAGCTGGCGGAGAAGGTGAAAACGGAATGAAAGCCGTTGCTACTTCTATTATGAATAGAGTAAGAGTTCCATATGGTGAGTACCATAAAATTGGTCAAGGAGATATTAGAAAAGTAATTTATCAAAAGGGTCAATATGATTGTATGCGCTCAGTTTTAGGCGGTGTTGCTAATCCTCAGACAATTTGGGGAAATCCACCGGAACAAATACACTATGATATTGCAGATTGGGCATTAGCAGGAAATAGATTATTTCCAATAGGTTATTCACTATGGTACTTTAACCCATTTGCTCCTTGTCCTTATACTTTTCCATATAACGGAAGTGGTAGTTTTCAAATAAAAATGGTGAAACATTGTTTCTATAATCCAACTGAACTCTATGCCAAAACCTAAATTCAAATCATATGTTTAATAAAGTTTTTCATAAATAATAAAATAAAAAATTTTATGCAAGGAGGTTTATTTATGTTTCCTCAATATTGTTTTAATTGCTTTAATCCTTACGCAATAGACTATGATTCTCCTAATATTCTGGGCTTTCGTCAGCAAAAGAAACCAGTTCCACAATTCCAAGGACAACAACCTCAGCAGCAGCCAATCATGCAAGATCAAGGCTTTGAGCAAGCTCCTGGTTCACCAATAGCTCAAGATATTCAATATACACAAGGGTACTTAAGAACACAAATAGGTAAAAGAGTTCGAGTATTTTTCTTGATTGGAACTAATATAGTACAAGATAGAGAAGGAATTTTGGAGGATGTTGGAATTAGTTATATTATTCTAAAAGAAACAGGAACAAATATTAATGTATTATGTGATATATATGCAATTAAATTTGTAAATATATTTCCTTAAAATATGCAATAATAAATACATAGACTTTAAATACAATTTTAAATTGCATTTAAAGTCTATTGTAATCTTATAATAAAGTAACTAATAAATTTATCTTGTTACTTTAGCTTTAACTAAATCATTCATATCCTTAATAAATATTGTAGTTCCTAACTTTGAATATTTTAGATCTACTAGTGCTAGTCCCATATTTTTTTTCTTTTTAGGTGAAAACTGTTCTGTGGCCACTATACCTACTTTTTCGCCATTAAAAATAACATTAGAACCAGAAATTTCATTGGTGCATTTATCCCCTGTTTCAAATTTTACAATCTTTCTTTTAATTCCCTTTTCACTTTCTTTTTTTAATGCATTTTTCCCAATAAAATCATTCTTTCTTAAATTAACATAAGTTTTCAATCCAGCTTCAAATGGAGTTATATCCTCCAAAAGTTCATCTCCAAAAGGAGGTAAATTAGAATCTAATCTTAATGCGTCCCTTACGCATAAGCCTGCAGGTTTTATACCTTCTTCCCTTCCTGCCTTCAATATACTATTCCAAAGCAATTCTAAATCTTTAGGAAGTATATAAATCTCAAATCCATCTTCTCCTGTATAACCAGTTCTAGAAAGTAAACACTTTGTATCACAAATACTTACATCTTTCCTGAAACTCAAATATTTAATTTCTTTAAGGTCTATATCTGTTAATTTTTGTAGTATAGTCTCTGACTTAGGACCTTGCAATGCAAGCTCACAAATTTCATTTGAAATATTAATAATACTTACATCATGTTTATTTTTTTTATTTATAAGCCATTTAAAAATTCTTTTTACATTTCCCGAATTAATAGTAATTAAATAATCATTTTCACTTAATTTATATAATAATACTATCTCAATAACCGCTCCATAAGGATAGCACATAAGAGTATACATAGCTCTATTTTCTTCTAAACTTTCAATATCATTAGTTACCAAGTTTTGAATAAAGTGAAAGGCATCCTTACCTTTTATTTGAATTTTTCCTACATGGGAAATATCAAATAATCCTGCTTTTTTTCTTACGGCCTTATATTCTTCTACTACTCCTTCAAATTGCATAGGTAAAGCCCAGCCTGCAATTTTGCCTATTTTTCCACCATATTCTTCATAAACATTATATAGTGGAGTCTTCTTTAATGCTTCCATACTGTTACCTCCTATGTATTCATATAATAAAAAAAGGACCATTGGACACATCTTTACAAATGCCACATGATCCTCTGTTACTCTATTTAAAAACTTCTATATTTAAACTTAAACATAATTATAAAAAGTTAAAAATAGAATTTCAGAGTTTCGTCCTATAATGTTACATTTACCTGAAAGTTTCTATTAAACTTGTGGTAGTTTAACATTGCTTCTTCGGTTAACAAAAGTTATCTCACATTATTTTCATCCGATTTATATAGATTTTTATTACGTAACTCATTATAACACTTTTGTAATCCATTTTTAACCCACTTTTATGAATAAATTATAAAATTTTAGTTATATTTATAAATATTTTATTTAACCATAACATACCTTAAAAATTAATACTTAATTATGTATTTAATATACAAATTCTATGAAAAACTATACATTGTACATAATTGTTTCAAACAATTTTATATTAGTGAAATAAATTTTTAATTGTATAAATATTATAAATAGAGCATAATAATTTTTTTTGCTTACCTTTAGTATAATTATTGAATACATTGACAATTAATTAATATAGTTATATTATAATTCTATGTTTAAATGCAAATTATTTGCATTTATTTTTATAAGGAGTGATACATAATGTTGAAAAAGTTAATTTTCCTATCTGCTATATTCTGTATGTTACTTACATTTTCATCTTGCAGCAATAAACAAACTTCACCTACAAACAACACTTCACAAAGTAATAAGCTAAAAGTAGTAGTTTCCTTTAATGCTATACGAGAATTTGCAGAAGCAGTAGGTAAAGATAAAGTTGAAATTGAAACTATAATCCCCAGTGGAACTGAAGCCCATGACTTTGAGCCAAAAACAAAAGATTTAAAAGCATTGAGTGATGCTAAAATATTTATATACAACGGTTTTGGCATGGAACCTTGGTCAGATGAAACATTAAAAGCTGTAAATAATAAAAATCTTATAGTTGTAAATGCATCAACTGGTTCTACCCCAATAACAGCTGTAGACGCTGAATCATCTAAAAGTAATGAAAAATATGATCCTCATTTATGGATGAGCCTAAAAGGTGCAGAAAATGAAGCTAAAAATATAAAAGATGCATTCGTAAAAGCAGATCCTTCAAATAAAGATTATTTTGAAAAAAATTATTTAGACTTTTATAATAAACTTGAACAACTTTATAAAGATTACAATAGCAAATTTAGTACTTTACAAAACAAAAACTTCGTCACAGGACACGCTGCATTTGCTTACCTTTGCAGAGATTTTGGATTAAAGCAAAACAGTATTGAAGGTGTTTTTGCAGAGGGAGAACCTAGTGCTAAAAAGTTAAAAGAACTAGTTGATTATTGTAAAGAAAAGCATATAAAAACAATTTTTGTTGAGGATATGGTAAGCCCTAAAGTTTCCGAAACACTAGCAAATCAAGTTGGAGCTAAAGCACAAAAAATTTATACCTTAGAAAATACGGAAGGTGGTAAAGATTATATAGAAACTATGAAAAATAACCTTGATATGATATATAATAGTTTGAAATAAAACATATTACGACACAACTTTTTCAGAGGACAGAGGACAATTGACAGAGGACAGTGAAGGATGATTTTTCTCCGCTTTGCTGCGAAAAATCTTTAATTAAACTTTTGATGGCTCGTTTCGCTAAAGCGAAACATTGCTGACTAATATAAGTTTAAAGCTCATTTTGCATTAGCAAAATAAGCTTTAGAAATAAATTAGTTTTCCGACGTAAGGAGGAAAACTCACCTTCATTGTCCTCTGTCCTCTGTCAAATGTCCTCTAAAAATATTGCTTCGCAATATTTTTAAATTACACTTTGAATCCAGATGTCATTTTAGTTAGTTTCTTTGACATCTCTGATAAATTTTTCGTATTTTTCTCTATCTCATTCATAGTGCTAAGCTGTTCTTCTATGCTTGCACTTATATTTTCAGTACCACCAGCTATTTCACTTGAACTGCTAGCTATAGTATTAATAGCCATTTCAATTTCTTTAGTACTCTTTGCCTGCTGCTCATTGGCACTATTTATTTGTTCTATTTGATTTACTATATCTTGTATGTTATGTATTATACTTTGTATACTCTCTCCAACCTCAGACGCTTTAGTAACTCCGTGAGACACCTTTCCTTCAACCTGTTCAAATGATGTTACAGCAGAGGCTGATTTCAATTGATTTTCTTTAACTAATTCAGATATTTGTGTTGCTGCATTATTGCTTTCATCTGCAAGCTGTCTAATTTCATCGGCTACTACACTAAAGCCTTTTCCAGCCTCACCTGCACGAGCCGCCTCTATGGCTGCATTTAAAGCTAACATATTTGTTTGAGCTGAAATTCCTGTTATTATTTGAATAATTTCTCCTATTCTCTTTGAAGATACATCCAAATCACTTATAATCATTGATACTTCTTTTGATGAAGAAGCTATATCCGTTATAGAAGAAACAATTTCAGATATTTTTCCTGCTCCTTCTTCTGCTATTTCTTTTGCCTTTTTACTATTTACAGAAGTATTCTTTGTTGCTACAGAAGTTGATTCAGAAAATTTAGCTACTTCTGCAAGACTCGCTGAAGTTTCTTCTGAAACAGCAGCTCCATCTGATGTACTGGAGGATATCTCTGAAACAGTACCTGCTATACTATCTAACGACTGTGTTGTTGCTGTTGTTGCATCACTTAAATTTTCACTTAAGGATGTCATAGATTCAGCTGAAACTGATACTTGTTTAATAATTGAATGAAGTTTGTCCATAAATAAGTCAAAACTTCTGCTCAAATCTCCCATTTCATCCTTACTATCATAGCCTATTCTTTGAGTTAAATCACCATCACTTTCAGAAATTTCTTTTAGTTTTTTAGTAACCCTTCTAATTGGATCAACAGTTTCTTTTATTATAATTATAGATAAAATCAAAGTTATAATTAAACATATCAATGAAAGTGATATTATTACAATCATTGTAGTACCAAAAATCTTTTTACTTTGATCATAAGTATTATTTGCTGCTTTAACATGATTATTTATAATTTCATCAAAGGATGCAGTTAATGCAGTTTTAGCTTTATCAAAACTAGCAGCATCATTAGGTCCTGAACTACCATTAGCTGCACTTATAGCTCCTTGTTGACCAGCAGTTTTCATAAATTCATCCTTTGCTGCTATAAACTTATCATAATTATCTAATAAAGTTTTGTAATCAGCATGACTTTTATATTCTGATAATGATTTGTCAATTGATGCTACCTTATTTGCAACATCACTTTTTATAGTATTTTTTGTATTTTCATCACTTGCATCCATTAACGCACTACTTCTAGTTCGAATATATTCCACATTTGATTTCATGTTCTCTAACTTAACAATTGGACCCATTCTTGATTCACTTAGTTCTTTAATCCCAATATTAACTAAAGACAATTGTTTTACTGAAGCAACCCCCATTATTAATAGAAAAACAAGAAAACTAGTTGCAAGGAAACTGATTTTATGCGCAATTTTTAAGTTTCTAAAAAAATTCATGTAATTATCCTCCTCTGTATTTTCGTTGTCTTTGGTACTTTATCACTTACTACGTTTTGACATTAAAATATAAACATTAAAATTATATTTATATTTTAATATTAAATTGTTACAATTAGGTTACAACTTAAACTTAATTTTACCTGCTTTTCGACATTTTGTATATGTATTTTACTTAAAAATTCTAAATATTTATTTTATAAAAAAAGTACTGACAACTCATATTTGTCAGTACTTTATTATTTGACATTTATTCAAATCTCAATGCTTCAATAGGACTTAACTTAGAAGCCTTATTAGCAGGATATACTCCAAAAACTATACCCACAAGAATAGAAAATAGAAACGCTTCTATTACTACATTATTAGATATTACAACAGATGTATGAAAAAAAGTTTTCATTACATAAGCTGCTGCATATCCACCTAAAACTCCCAAAATCCCACCAAAAGTACTTATGCCCGCAGATTCTAGTAAAAATTGCATCAGAATAGTTTTCCTCTTAGCACCAATGGCTTTTCTTATACCTATTTCTTTTGTTCTTTCAACTACTGAAACAAGCATAATATTCATAATTCCTATTCCACCAACAAGCAAAGATATAGCTGCTACTCCTGAAAGCATAGTAGTCATACTATCACTTGTTGAAGTAGCTGTTTCCAAAAGGCTGGACTGATCCATTATTCTATAATTAGTATTTTGTGAAGAATCACTGCTAAATTTGTTGTTTAAAAATAACTGAAGGTATCCTTTTGCTTCTGATATCGAATCCTGACTTTCTGCTTCAACATAAAAAGTTTTTATCTGTGAAATCTTAAATAGTCTCTGAACAACACTTAAAGGTACTATTATCTTATCATCTGGAGAATCTTGTCCACTACCACCTTGAGTAGCAAGCACACCTACTATGGAAAATATACTTCCATTTATATTAATTTCTTCTCCAACAACATCTGTACTTCCAAACAAAGTATCCGCAGCATCTGTACCAATTACTGCAACTCTATACCTGCTATCTACATCATCTTGAGTGATAAATCTGCCACTAGTTACACCTAATTTTCTTATAGTTGCAGAACTTGGTACACATCCTTCAATAGAAGTTGTAGTACTCTTTGAACTGGATTCTGATTTTACTGTAGCATTTTGCTGTGATGCTGAAGGTGCTATATCCTTTATTCCTGGTTTCTTTTTAAGTTCATTTAACTCACTATTTGTTACTGTTATACTTCTTCTTCCCATGATATTTACAGTTATAAGATTAGTCCCTAAACTTGAAATTTTAGAAGCTACATCCTGTTTAGTTCCCTGTCCCATACCTACTAAAGCTATAACAGAAGTAATTCCTATTATTATGCCAAGCATAGTAAGGAAAGATCTCATCTTATTGGCTAAAACCGATGAAAATGCCATTTTTATAAGTTTACTAAATTTCATTTAAATCACCTTACTATATTCACAATTTAATTCATCTGATTGAATATATCCATCTTTTACAGTTATTATCCTTTTTGCCTGATGTGCAATTTCATTATCATGAGTTATAAGTACAATTGTATTTCCTTCTTTATTTAATCCCTTAAGCATTTCAATAACTTCTTTTCCTGTTTTGCTATCCAATGCTCCTGTAGGTTCATCTGCCAATAATAATTCAGGTTCTGTAGCAAGAGCTCTTGCAATAGCAACTCTCTGTTTTTGTCCTCCAGAGAGTTCTGCAGGCTTATGCTTAACATGAGATATTAAACCAACCCTTTCTAAAGATTTTAAAGCTTTTTCTTTCATTTCTTTATTACTTAATCCTTGATATATTAAAGGTAATTCCACATTGTCTAGCACATTCATTTTCGGAAGAAGATTGTAATTTTGAAATATGAAACCTATTTTTCTATTGCGAATCTCTGATAATTTATCATCATTACAATTTGTATCTTCTCCATCAAGGATGTATTCTCCAGAGGTTGCCACATCCAAACAACCTATTATGTTCATCAAAGTAGACTTACCTGCTCCAGAAGGTCCCACTATTGATACAAATTCACCTTTCTCTATATTTAAATTAACATCACTTAAAGCTCTATATTCGCTGCTTCCCATTTTATAGATTTTATTAATATTTTTCATTTCTATAACAAGATTCATATTCTACCTCCATAAAACCACATATTCGTTAATTTGGTGGCATTCCTCCTCCGCCAGACATTCCTCCACCTGGCATTCCGCCTTGTTGACTACTTTTATTTTTACTTGACTTACTACTGTTATTTGTATTAGTAGTTTGTGTAAGTTCTGTCATAACAACCTGATTATCTTTAAGCCCACTTGTTATTTCAATTAGAGTTTTATTTTTAAGTCCTGTTTTCACTTCTACAAGCTTTCCTGGTCTTATATTATTAGAGGCTTTTTTATTAGCTGAAGTTGATTTACTTGTTTGTTCAGAAACCATGACATATTTCTTTCCATTTTTTTCTGTAACAGCTTCTACTGGAACTGTTAACACATCTGCCTTACTTTGTACCTCAATACTGACATTTGCATTCATTCCTATTTTCACATTCTCTGGATTATCTATAGTCACAACTACACTATAAGTTGTAACATTATTGGTAGTTGTACCACTTTGTGAAATAGATTCAACACTGCCTTTAAAAGTTTTATCTTTAATATCATCCAACTTTATTGTAGCTGTTTGTCCTACTTTTACTTGGTTAATATCCAGTTCATCTACAGCTAGTGTCACTCTCATTTTTGATGTATCTGATATAGTAGCAATAAGCTTTTCATTTGTTACTATTTCACCATTTTTAACATTTAATACTGTTACTATTCCGCTTATAGGAGTAGCTATTGTAGATTTAGCTAGATTAGCTTGTTTGTCACTCAAGTTTTTTTGTGCCAACTTGATGTCATTTTCTTTTTGAGCAATAGTGTTGTTTAAAGTTTTAGCATCAAGTCTAAATAATACATCTCCTTTGTTAACGCTCTGACCAGCTGATACACAAACTTCTGCCACTTTTCCACTAGAAGGAAATGGAACAGCTGTTTCATAAGAATTATCAGACCCTACAGTTATCATGGCCATTCCTCCATAAGTAGACTTTATGGAACTAACCTCGTCTCCCACACCTGCATATACTGCTCTTACCTTTCCACTTATAGGAGCCTTTACTACAAGATCATCCAACTGATTTTTCAATGCCTGCAGTTCTAAATAACTGTGTTGCAATGAAATTTGCGCACTATCCACTGCCTGTTGAGTTGTACTGTCATCAATTTTGCAAAATAAATCCCCCTTATTAACAGCAGCACCTAATTTTGCCGTCATTCCATCTACTGTACCAGTGTTAGATGAAAAAACATTTACTTCATTTACTCCTGTAACAGCACCTGTAGCTTCTACAGTAATATCCAAATTAGTTTTTGTTGCCTTTGATAAAGAATACTTAGTAGATGTCAGTACATTTTTAGATGTACTTCTTTTATATGCATAGTATCCTCCGAAACCAGCTATAATTATTAAAACTATTACAGCTGATATTTTTAAAATCTTTTCTTTCATGCTCAGAAACCTCCAAATCTAGTTTACCTTCACTATCATTTCCTCAATTTGAACTTTAATTATGATAAGTCATTTTTATCCACATTCTAATTCTACTCTAAGGGCTTTATATAAATCTCGGTAAAATTGTGGCAAAATTGTGGCAACTTTAAATACCAAACAATTTCAAATGATATTGTAAGCTGCTTATGTTAAAATTGATTAAGAGGTGAGTTAATTGAATAAAAAACTAATATATATTGGCGATGATGAAGTTAACATTTGCAACATAATAAAATCTTTCCTTGTCAAGGAAGGCTTTGAAGTAGAATTATTTAATGATGGGCTTTCTGTTCTTGAAGCTTTCAATACTAAAGAACCAGACATGCTCATACTGGATATTATGATGCCTGAAATGGATGGCTTTTCGCTTTGTTCATTAATTCGCCAGAAAAGCTGTATTCCAATAATAATAGTATCTGCTAAGGATACAGAACCTGATAAAATAGCAGGTCTTACTTTAGGATGTGATGACTATCTTACTAAACCTTTTAGTCCTATGGAGCTCATAGCTAGAATTAAAAGCATTTTTCGTAGAATTGAATTAGATAAAAAACAACATATTGAAGATAACAAAGTTATTACTATTGGAGATATTTCTGTAAATCTTGATATAAAAGAAATACATTATCATGGAAACAATATAGGCCTTACAGGTATGGAATTTTCATTTATTTATTACCTTATAACAAACAAAAATAGAGCAGTAAGTCGCAGTGAACTATTAGATAAAGTTTGGGGATTCGAAAATGATGTAGAAACCAGGGCCACTGATGATATGGTAAAGAGAATTAGAAAAAAACTACTAAATGCTGGTTCTTCTTTAAAAATTGATACCGTATGGGGTTTTGGCTTTAAAATACAATTTAAGGAATGATATTATGAAAAAAACTACAATTAAATGGAGAATTTTTAAATATAATATTATTATAATTATTATGTTAATTACACTGACTACAATAATATTTAATATTGCTATTCGTCTATATTTTGAAAAGGATTTATTTATGCAATTAAATAAAATTGCATCAAATACTGAGCGCATAGCCTTACAGCATGGGCCAGATTTTTTTGTAAAATCAGAGAAGGTGCCGCCACCACCTCCTTCACCTCAAAACAGTAATAGCCTTATACATTTCTATTTTATGTTAGATCGTTCATTGAGAGATTCCCTTACTGTTTTGAATGCAAATTATATTTTACTTGATAAATCTAAAAATATACTAACTCCTTTTCCAAGAGAATCCTCTGTAAATTCAGCCGATATATTAAAACAAATAAATGAAACTGCAAATAAATCAAAAAAACTTAGTTCTAAAAATTATTTGAACTTTTATTTATCTGGTACTGAATATATAGCAATAGTTAAACCTGTATCTGAAAAAAATTCCTTTGGACTGGGATGGATAATCATATATTCAAACATTGAAAAAGTAAAACAACTGCAAATTGGAATAAATATTATTCTTTCAATTATTTTAATTTTTTCATCATTGATTATTTTAATTTTTTCATCTATTTTATCAAAAAAAATATCTTCTCCATTTTCTACGCTCAGTCAACATATAAGATCTATTGCTGAAAGAAATTTTGATACCAAAATTAATATGTCTGTAGATGATGAATTACGTGAATTTGTAAACAACATTAATATCATGTCTGAAAAATTAGAGATATATGATAAAGCACAAAAAACTTTTTTTCAGAATGCATCTCACGAATTTAGAACTCCACTTATGTCGATCCAAAGTTATGCCGAAGGTATAAAGTATGATGTGATTGATACTGATGAGGCTGCTGACATTATAATTGATGAAACAAAACGATTAACCCGTTTAGTTGAAGACTTACTTTACTTATCTAGGCTTAATACAATAGATGATAATTATCACTATAATAATTTGGATTTTAACGATTTAATAAAAAGTTGTGTTCGACGCATGAATACTATTACTGTAAATAATAATATAAAAATTATTCTAAATAACATAGATAAAAAAATTGAAATAAATGCAGATGAAGAAAAACTTTCGCGAGCAATTACTAATATAATAAGCAATTGTATAAGATACGCATCTAGTGCTGTTATATTAACAGTTAAAGTTATAGATAGTAAAATACTCTTAACTATATCTGATGATGGCGTAGGTTTTCAAAAAAATGATCTTCCTAATATATTTGAAAGATTTTATAAAGGTAAAAAAGGCAACTTTGGTTTAGGCTTGCCTATCAGCAAAAATATTATTGAAAAGCATAATGGAAAAATTATCGCTAAAAATTCTGATTCAGGAGCATTGTTTATAATTGAATTGCCCTTAATTAAAATCACCTAAGCTTGGTAATTTATAATTAAACGCACCATTTATCCACAATATACCAACTGTGACATAATTGTAACATGCCTGTAACAATCTACAATTATAATTATTATGAGATAAATTATTATTTTTAAAGAAAGGGTGATATTATGAACGTTAATACTACAAATGACATTTATCAATATTTACTTAATCCTCTTTATAATAACAACTTAACAACTAATAGTACTAACAACACTGATTCAGATGACTCAAATACTGATATAACTACTGATTCAATTCAATTAAGCAAAACAGCTGTTGACACTTTAAGTTCTACAACATCATCAATAAAATACGGTCAACCATATACTAATAACATCAATAACTTTATTGCCCCTAACATTAACTTATCTGATGGCATTAAATCAAAACTTAGTAGTCTTGTAACTGCTGGAACTATTACTCAAGATCAAGAAGATAAAATTGAAGATTTTATTCAACAAAAAAATGAAGAAAGAAAATCTGAAATGGATAAGCTTAAAAATATGAGTACTAGTGATAGAAAATCTTATTTAGAGCAAAAGAAATCTGAAGGTAAACCTGACCTTTTAAAAGATTTAGTAAGTGCCAATATTATATCTAAGGATCAAGCTAATTCAATAGGAAGCCTTACTCCTACTCCACCAAATAGACTTTCTAATATGTATAAAAATAATTTAAATACAACAGTAAAATCTACACTAGATAACCTAGTAAGTTCAAAGGTTATAACTCAAGATCAAGAAGATACTATTATAAGTTCTATTGATCAAAATATCAATAAATCAAATACTGAAACTAATTCATCCCAGAATCAAGAAAGCTAGAATAACAAAATAAAACTTTATTTATAAATATCCAATAAAAATTTAATATATACATAATGTAGACTGGCTTAATTAACATTAACTAAGTAAATAAGTTAAACTAGCTTTGAATGTTTATAAACTAGCATATATTAAAGACTAAAGAGGAAGGTAAAGTCATCTTCCTCTTTTTATCAATAAATTTTACTTAGTGGAAATGTCACAGTAGTCATCCATTAGGTAAAACTTTTTCACTAATTAGAACTTTGAGATGTTTGGCTACTATTGTTTGAAGTTGATTGTCCATTGTTCTTTTGAGGCATATTAGCACTTATCTTTTGCATAACAGCATCTGCTTGAGCTTGAGTGATAACCCCATCAGTTACTAGTTTGCTTAAAGGACTTTTACCTTTATTTTGATCATTTCCTTGTGAATTAGCTTGTCCATTTCCCTGTTGATTACTTTGTTGATTTTGATTATTATTCTGACCATTATCTTGTGGTGGCTTGTTATCTCCGCTTTTATTATCTGGTTTAGTTGTAAGAGCTGTTAGAATCTTATCCGATTGAGTTTGGTTTATAGTTCCTGCTGTTACAAGAGCTTTAAGACTTTCTTGTATCTGTGTTTTTCTTTCATCTGAGTTACTTGTCTTATTACTACTTTGTGAAGTTGTTTGTTTAGTACTACTACTGCCAGTACTAGTACTGCTTTTACTACCACAACCTGCAAATAAAGATACTGACATAGCAACTGCAACTAAACACATAACAGATTTACTAAATAAATTATGTTTTTTCATTTTTATTATACCTTCCTTTTTACACTTAATATTAACTTTATTTACTAAATCTTAATACTTTTTTGTTACAATTTCATAACAGCTTCATAACAATTTAAGCAACAAATATATTTGTTGCTTAAATTTTAAAGCCGTTGATATTAACAGCTAACCTTTAAAAGTTTGCTAATACCAACGGCTTTGTATAGTAATTTCTAATTTATTTTAAAATTTTCCATAATTATTGATAGCTTTTCTGCTCCTTCTGCATTTTTATCAACTTCTTGTGATATAAGCATATTTTTATCATTTACTGCAGATACACCCTCTGCTATTTCTCCTGAAGCTTTTGCAACTTCACCTACAGAAACAGCAACTTCCTCCATACTTTTTACAATTTGATCTACAGCACTGGAAATACTTTCTGAAACTTCTGAAAAATTTTCCACTATAGATTTAACAGTGCTTCCATCATTTTTATATTGTTTACTTATCTCTATTAAATTTCCATAATCCTTTAAAACATCACTTTCAATAAACACTAAAACTTCCCTGGAGGAATTGGACAGTTCTTCTACAGCAGCTAAAACCTTTTTAACATTAGTTTGTATTTCAACAACTGCGTCAGATGATTCCTCCGCAAGTTTACGTACTTCTTCTGCAACTACTGCAAATCCCTTTCCATGTTCTCCTGCACGTGCAGCTTCTATAGCTGCGTTTAATGATAATAAATTTGTTTGTTCTGATATATCTAAAATACTATCAGCCATTTCTGATATATTTTTAACTACTTTAGAATCTTCTATAGCTTTTTCTAATTTATCTTTAGCATACTTATAAATTTTTTCTGCATTTTCCTTAGCCTGTGAAGAATTTTTATTTATATCATCAGCCTTTTTTTCTATTGCAATAGCAATATTTAGTCCTTCTTTAGCCTTTTCAGCTGAAACATTTACTTCTTCCTTTACTGTAGTTGCCATTGATGTTACTTCTTCTGAGGATGCTGCAGATTCTTCCATTCCTGCTGATATTTGCTCTGTAGATGCTGATATACTCTGAACTTGAGAATTTACCTCTTCAAACATTTTTACCGTTCTATTTACACTTTCAGTTGTACTTTGGCCCTGGTTTTTTACTTCAATTATTGTTCCCTTTAAAACCTTTATAGCATCATTTAATGCCTTAACTGTTTGTCCAATTTCATCATTTGCATGAACTTCTATCTCAAAATTAAAATTTCCCTGTGCTAGTTTATTTGCTGCCTCTGATAACTCTTTCATCTGTGATTTTATACTTTTAATAATAATATATGAGAATATAACAATTAAAATTAAACATGCAATACCAATAATAATCATCAATTGTATAACCTTTTGTGCAGAAGCATTCGCCTTCGCTCCCTGTTGTTTGGATAATTCATCTTGTAAATCTACCATACTTTGAATATTAGAAATCAAAGCATTTTGAGGCTTTTCCATTTTCTCAAACATAACCAATAATTCCTCATTAGTTACACCAATCCTCATTCCAGTCTTTACAGCATCATTAAAAATTGGAACAACATCTTCTTTACCAGATTTCACTTTTTCAAATATTTCTTTGCCTTTTTGTGTAGAAAGTAATTTTTGCAATTCATTTTGTGCATCTTCGTATTTTGCTAAACTTTCATCTATTTCCTTTTTCTTTGAAGTCATGTAATTCACATCATTACTAACTCCAATATCTCTAATGTCTATTGCTATTTTGTTAATGTATCCTCTCATATCAGTAGCTAATTTTACCTTCCTGTTATTTACATTAATTGTTTGATATAATAGTGCATTTGATTCCTTAAGTTTAACTATAGCTGCAGTTGAAATGACAATAAGCATTATCATCATAACACCAAAACTAAATAAAAGTTTACTTGTTAGCTTTACTTTTTTTAAATTCATAACTTCACCTCTTTATAAAAAATTTATACATATATATCGACTGTTTATTTTATAAATTAATATTATTTCTCAATATATGTACTATTTCATATGAAAATTTTTTTAAAAATGTAATTTTGTAAAAATATATGTTATATTTTTATATTTTTTACCAATACATGAAACCTATCTATGCTTAATCACAATATTGTAAAAATTATGTATATTAATTTGTACTATTAGTGAATTTTATTGCAAATTTTTATATACCATGCAATAATTACTATATAAAGCATTTATACGGAGGTGAACATTAATGGACATATTTGTAGCAAGACAACCTATCTTTAACAAAAGTAATAAGGTCATAGGATATGAATTACTTTTTAGAAATAGCTATGATAATAAATATACAAATGGGGATGGCGATACTGCTACTTTAAATGTAATAAATAGTTTGTATACTTTAGGAATAGATAATGTTACCAATGGAAAACATGTTTTCATTAATTTTACTGAAAACTTATTAAATCAGGACTTTATTGCATTGTTACCTCCTGATATTGTTACAATTGAGATATTGGAAAACGTTTATCCAAGTCCCAAAGTTATAATGGAATGCAAAAAATTAAAGAAAAAAGGATATACTATCGCTCTTGATGATTTTGTATTTGATGAAAAACACAATAATCTTATACAGATTGCTGATATTGTAAAGGTGGATTTTTCCATAACTAAAGGGTATGAAAGACAAAATATAATAAAAAGAATAAACTCAAATAATATTAGATTTCTTGCAGAAAAAGTTGAAACTATAGATGAATTTAATGAAGCAAAATCATTGGGATATTCATATTTTCAGGGTTACTATTTTAGTAAACCTGTAATACTTTCTGGGAAAGATATTCCACATGATAAACTTATTAACTTTAAAATTTTAAAAGAATTAACTAATGAAGACCTTGATATCGAAGGCTTAGAAAAGCTTATATTAATAGACGTTTCTCTTTCCTTTAAACTATTAAGATTAGTAAACTCAACAGCATTTTCATTAAAAAATAAGGTAAACTCAATAAAACAAGCAATTTCGTTGCTTGGAGAAAGAGAAATCAAAAAATGGATATATGTAGTTATAATACGTTCTCTAGGAGAAGATAAACCAAATGAATTAATAAATTGTACACTTATTAGAGCTAAATTTGCAGAATTACTCTGCGTTAAAATGGGATTAAAATACAAAAGCTATAGTTCATATATTACAGGTTTACTTTCATTTATTGATGTAATTTTAAATCAACCTATTGAAATAATAGTAAAAGATTTGTGCTTATCAGTTGAAATTAAAGATGCTCTATTAAATAAAGAAAATATATTAAGTTCAATAATCAAATTAATAACTTTTTATGAAAAAGGACTTTGGGACAAGGTAGATACATATTCAAAAAAATTAAATGTTAGTGAGCAAGATTTATCAAACTGCTATTTTGAATCCTTAAATTGGTTAAAACAACTTAATGGCTATTAAGTTTTACCCTATAGCCATTATTTTTGCTTTAATTCTTTTTTAACCACCTATTTGATACATCATTTTTAAACTATGACTTTTATTATCACATTCTAAATGATGTTGTGAAGGTTTATTATATATAATATCCTTTAAAACTGATGTGAGTAAAACTTCATTATCTACATATTCCCTTATGTTTATTTCTTTAGCTGAATGAAGACAAGGTTTAATGGTTCCCATAGATGTAAGTCTTATTCTATTACAATTGCTGCAAAACTTACAACTTAGTGGACTGATAAATCCTACTTTACCTTTTGAGTCAATAAGCTTGTACATAGATGCAGTGCTACTTTTACTAGATTCTAAAGGTATAAGTTCTGGAAACTCATTTAAAACATCTTCTGAAGACATAAAACCACTTTTGTAAAGCTTTTCGCCTTCCCCTATAGGCATAAGTTCTATAAATCTTATTTCTACAGGTATTTCTCTAGTAAGATCTATAAAGTTTTTTATTTCATCATCATTTATCCCTTTTATAAGTACTGTATTAACTTTTACTTTAATACCTAAACTTATGCATTTTTCTATTGCTTTTAATACTTTATTTAAGTCTCCACCTCTAGTTATATAACTAAACTTGTCCTCTTTTAAAGTATCTAAGCTTATATTTACTCTCTTGAGTCCTGCTTCTTTTAACTCATCGGCTAAATCGTATAAAAGTATTCCATTAGTAGTTATAGCTATATCCTTAATTTGTTGTATTTTAGAAGTTTCACTTATTAATGAACTTATATTTTTTAATATTAAAGGTTCCCCTCCTGTATACCTTATTTTTTTTATTCCAAGAGGAACTGCAGATTTTATAATCTTTAAGACTTCTTCAAATCTAATTACATCTTCATGGCACTTTTTAGAAACGCCCTGCTCAGGCATACAATATATACATCTTAAATTACATCTATCTGTAAGGGAAATTCTAAGGTAGTCTATATTTCTTCCATAGTTATCAATCATTTTACACCCACCTTTAATTATATATATTATGGATTCAGTGTTTAAATTTTTTAGACAAGCATTAATATATATCCTCGTATTACTTAATATCATATAACGCTTTTAAATATTATTCAACACAATTTATAACTTTTTAATAATTTTCACATAAATTATTTTAAATTTTCGGAAAATTTCACCATTTAGTAAAATAAAATCCATATAGAAAATATTCTTATTAGCTTTAGCATTTCTCTTTATAATGTTATAATTACTTTAAAATTATAATTACTTAAGAGGTGGTACAATAATGAATTCTGTATATTTTGATAATGCCGCAACAAGTTTTCCTAAAGCTCCAGGAGTTGCTGAAAGTATGGTAAATTATATAACAAACATAGGCTGTAATGTAAATAGAGGTGCTTATGCTTCTGCTCTTCAAGCTCAACGAGTACTTTTTGATACTCGTAATTTGATTTGTTCTTTTTTTAATTTTGATACTCCTGAAAATGTTGTGTTTACAAAGAACATTACTGAAAGTTTAAATATTTTAATTAAAGGTTTACTAAAACCTGGCGACCATGTAATAGTATCTTCTATGGAACATAATGCTGTTATGCGTCCGCTAACCTCTATGGAAAAGTCTTCTGTAGAATTTTCCAGAGTACCTTGCAATATCGATGGTACACTTAACATAGAAGATCTTGATAAATACTTAAAGCCAAATACAAAAGCTGTAATTATGACTCATGCATCTAATGTATGTGGCACTATTTTACCGCTTATACAAGTTGGGGAATTTTGCAAGAAAAACAATTTATACTTTTTAATTGATAGTGCTCAAACTGCCGGATTTTTGGATTTAGACTTTAAAGCCTTAAATGCAAATGCTATAGCTTTTACTGGTCATAAGGCATTTCTTGGCCCTCAAGGTATGGGAGGCTTTATAATAGATACTAATCTTGTACCTCTAGTTGATCCATTTATAGAAGGTGGTACTGGAAGTGTTTCGTCCTCAGAAAAACAACCTGATTATATGCCTGATAAATTTGAAGCCGGTACTATGAATATTCCTGGAGTATTTGGATTAAATGCTTCATTAAACTATTTAAAAGATATAGGTCTTAATACTATAAGAGAAAAAGAACTCTACCTTACAAAACTTTTTATAAATAAGATTAAAAACATGGATAATATAAGATTAGTAGGTTTAGATGGAATAGAGAATAGAACTGCTGTTGTATCTCTTGATTTTACAAGCAGCGACAATGCGGAAGTTTCATTTAAACTATCAAGTGACTACTCAATACTTAACAGATGTGGTCTTCATTGCGCTCCATCAGCACATAAAACCCTTAACACTTATCCTCAAGGTACTGTTCGTTTGAGCTTCAGTCATACTAATACAGAAGAAGAAATTAATTATGCTATAGATTGCATTTATAAATGTATAAAATAATTATGTGATATAAATTACACTTTAATTTTGAAAACTTTCAATGAAAAACAAGACTGACACAATATAAAAAAGGTGTCAGTCTTATTAATTTAAAATATACAAAAATCTATTTGTTATACTATATTAAATTTATATTTAATATAATATTCCTCTTCCTTATTTGGTTTCAATACTATATCTCCAAAGTTTTTGTGATGTATTGAATCAGGTAATGTTTGAGCTTCTAGAGCTACTCCAAATTCAGGCAATACTTTCTTATTTTGAACCTTCCAAATCTGATCTACAACATTAAGAGTATAAACTACTAATCCATTACGATTTGACTCAATATCAAGACGTCTACCTGTCTCATGATTAATTAAAGTTGCTATATTTCCACTATTGTCTACCTTAAAAGGATGATCAATACCACTTATTTTGAAATGTCTTTTTACATCTTCAATTGCCTGTGACAAATCTTTCTGTTCTCTAAAATCTAATGGTGTTTCAGATACATCATTTAATTTGCCAGTTGGTACTAAATCATCAGCAAGTTCAGTATAATTATCTGCATTAATTTGTAATGTATGTCCTGATAACAATTTGCTAAAATCATTATTTAAATTAAAATACGAATGAATTGTAGGATTAAAAAGTGTATAATCATCAGATATACCTTTAAAAGTAATTAGAACTTCATCCTTATTATTAAGTGTATATATTATTTTCACCTGCAAGTTTGCTGGAAAACCATCTTCTTCAGATGTAATTGTTCTATAAAAAATTATGCTGGTATCATCTTTAGATTCTACAACTTCACTATTCCATATTAATGTATCGAAACCGTTTTCTCCACCATGTAATGTGTTTTCTCCCTCATTAGTTGGCACCTTATATAAATTATCTTTAATTTGAAATTTACCTTTAGCTATACGACCACCAACTCTTCCTATGGCTGCTCCTAGAAACATACTTCTATCTTTTAAATAACTATCTAAATTATCAAAACCTAATAAAACATTTGATAAGTTTTCTTGTTTGTCTTTCACAAAAATTTCTGTTAATTTAGCTCCATAGGAAATACAAGAAACCTTCATTCCATTACTATTTGTCATTGTATACTTTCTAATTTCCTTTTCTCCAATACATCCAAATAGTTCACTTTGAACCATGTTACTCATCCCCTCATATCATATTTTTACAAAAACGGAACTATTATACTAATTTCTTAGTATAATAGTTCCTATTTTATCATTATAATAATCTGTTAGCAATTACACATGCCACTGCCATTTAGCAACCTCAGGAAGATCTTCACCAAAGTCACGAATGTATTTATTATGTTCAACTATTTTGTCGTTCATTAATTGAACAAGGTGTGCTCCACGGTTTCCAAGTTGAGGTAAATTTTGTACTACATCTTTTACAAGATTAAATCTATCTAATTTATTCTGAACACGCATATCAAATGGAGTCGTAATTGTACCCTCTTCTTGATAACCATGAACATGTAAGTTATGATTAGCACGATGATAAGTTAATTGATTAACTAAATGAGCATAGCCATGGAAAGCAAATATAATTGGCTTATCTGTTGTAAACAATGTATTATAATCTTGTTCACTTAATCCATGAGGATGTTCATTTTCAGGCATTAGCTTCATCATATCTACTACATTTACAAAACGAACTTTAAGCTCTGGTAAATGTTCACGCAAAATTGTAACTGCTGCTAAACCTTCTAAAGTTGGAGTATCACCACAAGTACCTATAACTACATCAGGTTCTTGTCCCTGGTCATTACTTGCAAAGTCCCAAATACTAGCACCCTGTTCTACATGCTTAACAGCTTGTTCCATAGTTAACCATTGTTGTCTTGGATGTTTTGATGTAACTAATACATTGATTTTATGTTTAGTATGAAGACAATGATCAAAAACAGCAAGTAGAGTATTAGCATCAGCTGGTAAATAAGCTCTAACTATTTCTGGTTTCTTGTCTACTATATGACCAAGTAAACCTGGATCCTGGTGTGTATAACCATTGTGATCCTGCTGCCATACATTAGATGTAGCTATTAAATTTAGAGAAGCTATATCTTTTCTCCAAGGAAGTTCTGAAGTTACTTTTAACCATTTTCCATGTTGAGTAATCATAGAATCTACAATACGAAGGAAAGCTTCATAGCTTGAGAAGAAACCATGACGTCCAGTTAATAAATATCCTTCTAACCAACCTTCACATAAATGTTCACTAAGCATTGAGTCTACAATTCTTCCATCATGAGCCAAGAATTCATCATTTGGTTCATTTATTTCTGGTAACCATTGACGTTTAGTTCCTTCAAATAATGCCCATAAACGGTTGGACATAGTTTCATCTGGTCCAAAGATACGGAAGTTACGATTTTCTTCGTTTAATTTAACCACATCACGTAGGTATTTTGCAAGTTCAATCATATCCTGTGAAGTAGTAGCTCCTGGAGTAGGTACATCTACAGCATAATCACGAAAATCAGGAGTACGAAGTTCCTTTAATAATAAACCACCATTTGTATGTGGATTTGATGCCATTCTCTTATTTCCCTTTGGAGTTAATTCTTGAAGTTCAGGAACTAATCTACCATTTTCATCAAATAATTCTTCTGGTTTATAGCTCTTTAACCATTTTACCAAATCATCTAAATGTTCTGTGTGACAACGGTCTACTGGAAGAGGTACCTGGTGCGCACGGAAAGAACCTTCATTTGGAACTCCATCAACCATTTTAGGACCTGTCCATCCCTTTGGAGTACGTAAAACAATCATTGGCCACCTAGGACGAGTAGCATCATTATTTTTACGAGCATTTTCTTGTATTTTAAGAATTTCTTCAGTTACTATATCAAGTGTATTAGCCATTAATTCATGCATAGTTTTAGGATCTTCGCCTTCCACAAAATAAGGCTTCCATCCATTTCCTTCAAAGAACTTTTTTAATTCTTCATTAGGAATACGTGATAATATAGTAGGATTACTAATTTTGTAACCATTCAAATGTAATATTGGAAGTACTGCACCATCTGTAATAGGATTTAAAAATTTATTTGCCTGCCATGAAGTAGCAAGTGGACCAGTTTCAGATTCACCATCACCAACAACGCAAGCAGTAATTAAACTAGGATTATCAAAAACTGCACCAAATGAGTGAGCTAAAGAATAACCTAATTCTCCACCTTCATGTATAGAACCAGGAGTTTCAGGTGCCATATGGCTAGAAATTCCACCCGGGAAAGAAAATTGTTTACATAGTTTCTTTAAACCAGGAATATCACGAGCAACATTAGGATAAACCTCACTGTAAGTTCCATCTAAATAAGAATTGGATACCATAACTTGACCACCATGTCCTGGTCCAGAAACATAAATCATGTCTAAATCATACTTTTTTATAACTCTATTTAAATGAGCATAAATAAAGTTTTGTCCAGGAATAGTTCCCCAATGTCCAACTACTTTTCCTTTTAAATGTTCAGGCTTTAAAGGTTCTTTAAGTAAAGGATTGTCTAATAAATATAATTGTGCTGCAGATAAATAATTAGCAGCACGCCAGTAAGCATCCACCTTTTTCAAGTATTCTGGTGTAATATTTCCTTCACCTGTATGTTCTTTTGTTGTTATAACTTTCATAATATTCCTCCTGATTTATAATTTTTTCATTGTGAAATCATCTGATGTCATATTTAACAAATAACAAGTGTTTGATTTTTGTTAATTGTAATCCAACATTTTATTATGTATTATGAGCTCTTCATTTTATACGTATATATTTTAAATTTTAAATTATTTATACGTATAAATTAGAATATTTTTTTGACAACTATGGATCCATTACAAATTCCATAGTTGTCATTTTTTCTTACAGTATAATAAGCGTTATTACTAGCTTTTAAATAATTATCTTGAAACTTCTTTAATAAGATCTCTTAAGTTAGTGTTTTTATCTATTATAATTGTTTCTAGTCCAACCATACGAGCCCAATCATAAACTTGCTCAGAAGTTAAAGCTAAAGTAAGAACAGTATGATGTCCGCCGCCAGCATAAATCCAAGCTTTAACAGCATCTGCAAAGTTTGGCTGTGGCTGCCATACCATCTTAGCTACAGGTAAATTAGGTGTATCTTCAGCAGCTTTAACAGCAGTTACTTCATTAATAAGCATGCGATAGTGTGTTCCAAGATCAAGCATAGATATAGTGATACCTTCTCCAGTTGTTCCATTAAATATTAAACGTGCAGGATCTTCTTTTCCACCAATACCTAATGGTTTAACAACAACTCTAGGTTTGTCTGCTGCAAGAGTAGGATCTACTTCTAACATATGAGCACCTAAAATTGTTTCACTGCCAGAATTTAATTCATAAGTATAGTCTTCCATAAATCCAGTTTTTTCATTCTTAGTCATGATTTTAATTAAACGGCTTAATGCAGCAGTTTTCCAATCGCCTTCACCTGCAAAACCATAACCTTCTGCATTTAAACGCTGAACTGCAAGTCCAGGTAATTGTTTCATTCCATATAAATCTTCAAAGTTTGTAGTGAATGCTGTATATCCACCAGCATCTAAGAAATTACGTAAAGCAATTTCCATTTTTATTTGTTCTTTTACTTGTTTTTCATAGAATTCAGGAGTGTTATCACCTGGTTCCATTATATAAAGCTTTTTAAATTCTTCATAAGTATCATTAATTTGTTTTTCTGAAACTTTGTTCATTTCAGCAACTAAATCACCAATACCAAAGTAATCAACTGTCCATCCAAATTGAATTTGAGCTTCTATTTTATCTCCTTCAGTAACAGCAACATTACGCATATTATCGCCAAAACGTGCAACTTTAATATCCTGGCTTAAAATGTAACCTACAGCTACCTGCATCCATTCAGCAATTTGCTTTTGAACATCATCTTTCTTCCAGTAACCTACTACTACTTTATTATGTTTATTTAATCTAGCATTGATAAATCCATATTCTCTATCACCATGAGCACTTTGATGTAAGTTCATATAATCCATATCTATTGTTTTCCAAGGAATGTTCTCATTAAATTGAGTTGCTAAATGCAATAAAGGTTTTTGTAATAATTTTGTTCCAGCAATCCACATTTTAGCAGGTGAAAAAGTATGCATCCATGTAATAACACCAGCTACTTCATCTTTGTAGTTTACTTCTTTCATAATACTTGTAATTTTATCAGCAGATGTTGCTAAAGCTTTAAATACAATAGGATATGGTAATTTTCCGCTTTCATTTAAACATTTTATAATTTCTTCAGAATTTTTTTTAACCTGAGCTAATGCTTCTTCTCCGTATAAATGTTGACTTCCTACTACAAACCAAAATTCTAACTTTTTATTTTTTAACATTTTAATCATCCCTCTTCTTTTATTTTTTCTGTCCATAATATGCATTTTTTCCATGTTTTCTTTTAAAATGCTTGTCCAATAAAACTTGATCCATTCTGATATTATGAGGATTCAATTGTAATGAATGATATGTCATTTTTGCTACTTCTTCCAAAACTAGCGCATTATGTACTGCATTTTCTGGATCTGTTCCCCAAGTAAAAGGACCATGATCATTTACTAATACTGCTGGTATATTATTAGGATCAATATCATTATCTTTAAAAGTCCTAACAATTACGTCTCCCGTCTGCTTTTCATATTCTGTATTTATCTCACTTGCAGTCATTTGCGGTGTTACAGGAATATCACCATAAAAATAATCTGCGTGAGTAGTTCCTGCTGCTTTAATAGAAATTCCTGCCTGAGCAAAGGAAGTAGCCCAAGGTGAATGTGTATGAACAACACCTTTTATATCAGTAAATTTCTTATATAAAACTATATGAGTTGGCGTATCACTGGAAGGATTTAAATCACCTTCTACAACATTGCCGTTCAAGTCTACAACAACCATGTCACAAGCCTTCATATTTGTATATTCAACTCCACTTGGCTTAATTACTATTAACCCCTTCTCACGATCAATTCCGCTTACATTGCCCCAAGTTAATGTAACCAGCCCATACTTTGGAAGCATTAGATTAGCTTCTAGTACTCTTTTCTTCAAATCCTCTAGCATAAATTAATCCTCCTTAGCTGTAACTTTATTAATTTGTTTTAGATACTTAATAACATTAATCTCTTTGCTTAACATTTAAATTTCTTTCTTGAATTATAATTTTAAATCTACATCTTAAAAACGATTTTACATATATAATACTATTTATACGTATAACAGTCAATGTATTTTTAAAAATTATACGTACAACTTTTAATTCTATTTTTTATATTTATTTATGCAAAAACCATTGTATATTCACATTCATATTTAGTATCATTTAGGAAGTTTAATTATGAAGGTTTTCTAACATTTCTTATACCTTTATGTCTAAATCTATTTCCATTAAGTCAAAGTTTTCCATGTGTTTAGTGACACATACGTACCTGCTTATTATTTAATAGCTATAATAAGTGAATTTATTTCAATAGGTACGTACATGTTCTAAAAAACTTAAATAAATTAAGAAACTTTCTCAATAGAACGATTGTATAAATATGTTTCAATTTCTTCTAATGATTTTCCCTTTGTTTCATAAAGAACATATTTTGCAAATAGGAATCCTATAACGCAAATTGCAGCAAAACCAAAGAATATTACAGATAAACCTACTGTTTGAAGTAATATTGGGAAGAATAAAGCAACTAAAATATTACCAAACCAGTTTACTGTTGATGCAATACCAGTAGCAATTCCTCTAACATTACTTGGGAACAATTCACCAACTACAATCCAAGTAACAGCAGCCCAAGAGTATGCATAGAAAACAACATACAAGCAGATAAAGAAGAATACAGTCCACATTGCCCATGCATGATTAGCTTGAGCAGAAGGATAAACTAATCCAACCAATAGTAGACATACTCCCATTCCAATAGATCCTGACATAAATAGGCTACGACGTTTAAATTTATCTACAATCATTAAAGTTATAACAGTTGCTAATACAAAAACAACACCAATACCAACCGTACTAATAACTCCACCAATCGCTGAACCAAAAACCTTTTCTAGAATTTGTGATGAGTAATAAAAAATTGTATTTGCACCTTGAATTTGCTGTAATAATGTTAAACCACAGCCTGCAACTACAGCAGGTAGAGCTGTTTTTCCAAACAAATCTTTAAATGAACCTGAATCAGTATTTTTTGAATTAATAATTTCCTGATACTCAATTTGTGCTTCTTCAGGAGAACGTAATGTTTGCAACACCTCTAGTGCCAATTCCTTTTTTCCAATTCGAGCTAAGAATCGTGGTGATTCTGGTAACACTAATGTTCCAAATAACAATACTATGGCTGGTACCATAGCACCACCAAGCATCCATCTCCATCCTTCAAATGCATTTGCAAATCCGTAATTAACACCATATGCAATAAGCATTCCTACTGTTATCATTAACTGATTTAGTCCTGATATCTTTCCACGTGTTTCAGCTGGACTAATTTCTCCCATGTACATTGGAACCAATGCTGAAGCACCACCTACAGCTGCCCCTAAAATAATACGAGCACCAATTAAAAAGCTTGTACTCTTAGAAATAGCAGATCCTATAGCACCAATTGCAAATACAATAGCACTCCACATAATCATTTTACGACGACCAAAACGATCTGCTAATGAAGCCATTAGTGACGCGCCAATCATAGCTCCTACAAACAATCCAGAAGTAATTGCTCCTTCTAACCATGGATTAATCTGCCATGTTGTCTTAATTCCAGGTAAAGCACCGTTAATTATTCCGATATCATATCCAAACATAAATCCTCCAAAGGCTCCAAAGAAGTAGATTAATGTTGGAGATACTTTTTTCTTCATTGTAATTTTCCTCCTTACTCATTGGTTAATTAATATTTATTATTTTCTTTAGTTAAATTAATTTCTAATCTTACCTTAATTATATTTAACTATATATCTAGCATTCATTTAAATTAAATGTTCCACTGCTGCTTTTTCAATAGGAATTCCCTTTTTATAGCGCTCCATGAATTTCTCAAAGCCTTCAACATCTTTTGGTTCAGGCTTTACTTCATCAGCTACATAACCAGCAAAAACCTTTTTTGATAAAAACTCTGACAATGTGATGTTATTTTCCTTATTTTGCAAATAACTTGCTAATAGCGCAATTCCCCATGCACCACCTTCACCTGCAGTTTTCATAACTGACACTGGTGTATTTACTGCAGCGGCAACTGCTTCTTGTCCCACAATAGGTGTCTTGAACAATCCACCATGACCAAGTAATTTATCAAGTTTCACTCCTTCATCCTTAAGAAGAATGTCCATACCAATTTTCAATGCTCCTAAAGAAGTAAAGAGATGTGCTTTCATAAAGTTTGGCAAATTAAAATTACTTTTTGGTTTTCGTACAACTAGAGGTCTACCTTCTGAAACACCTGTAATGTTTTCACCTGCCAAATAGTTATATGCAAGAATTCCTCCACAATCAGGATCACCTAAAAATGCCTGACTATAGAGTCCCATATAAAGAAGCTCTTTTGGAATCTTAACATTTATCGCTTCGGTAAATTCATGAAAGATATTTACCCATGCATCTATATCAGAATAGCCATTGTTTGCATGAGCCATTCCTACTAAATCTCCTATAGGTGTTGTTACCATATCAATCTCTGGATGAACTTCCTTAAGTGGCTTCTCAAGAACAACCATAGCAAAAATTGATGTACCTGCGGATATATTTCCTGTACGTGGTGCAACTGAATTTGTGGCAACCATTCCTGTGCCTGCATCTCCTTCAGGTGGACATAATGGAATTCCACTTTGAAGATTTCCACTCACATCAAGCTTTTTAGCTCCTTCTGGAGTTAAAATACCAGCACTTTCTCCGGCTACTAAAATCTTCGGTAAAAGTTTTTCTACATTTAATGAGTATTTTTGAACTTCTGGCAAGCTATTGAAGGCTTCTAACATATTATTATCATAATTATGAGTATTCATATCAATTGGGAACATTCCTGATGCATCACCAATACCCAAAACCTTTTCACCTGTTAATTGCCAATGAATATATCCAGCTAAAGTAGTTAGAAAATCTAACTTTTCAATATGAGTTTCATTACGAAGAATAGCCTGATACAAATGAGCTATACTCCATCTTTCTGGAATATTAAATTTAAACAACTTTGTTAACTTTTTCGCTGATTCTTCTGTCATTGTATTACGCCAAGTCCTAAATGGTACAAGTAGGTTTCCTTGTTTATCAAATGCCATATATCCATGCATCATTGCTGAAAAACCAATGGAACCAATTTTAGAAAGTGTAACTCCATATTTTTCTTTTACCTCAGAAAAAAGTTTTTGATAACTATATTGCAACCCTTTCCAAATTTCTTCTAATGAATAGGTCCAAACCCCATCTTCTAAGCTTGTCTCCCATTCAAAGCTGCCACTAGCTAACGGTTCAAAATCGTTTCCAATAAGAACAGCTTTAATACGAGTAGAACCAAACTCTATTCCTAGTGATGTCTTACCATTTTCAATTTCTTCTACTATTTTTTCTTTTATAGTCACTAGAATGACCTCCTCTTAAAATATTAGTAAACGGTTTCCTTAGAATGAATATACCACTTATGTACGTACATGTCAATAAAAATTTTCAAAAAGGTACGTACATATTTTTCCTCAATAGATTTGCTGCCTTATAATTTATATTTATATAAAATCCTATTCGCTCTAACTTTTATTGATAAATCCTTACTACCGTCTTACTTTTCCAATTAAATTTCAAATTAACTGTTAAATATCAATGTCCTTTATATTCATACGTATCAATCATAATTACTGCTGTTTCTAAACATATAAACTTATGTTATAATATTCTATGAAAAAACATTTATTTTTACAGGAGAACAGCTAATGAAATACAAATATGAAGAAGTAGAAAAAAATATTATTGACTGGGTCGTTACAGGTAAATATAAAACACATGAAAAAATACCTACTGAATCAGAACTTATGCAAATGTTCAATGTCAGTAGGCACACAATAAGAAAAGCTATAGGCGATCTTGTATCAACTCAATATTTATATAGAAAACAAGGAAGCGGCATATATATTTCTGATTGGACAGAAAATAGAGAAAATCTTAAAAATAATAAAAATGTAGCTGTGTTAACAACTCATATATCTAACTACATTTTTCCTAATATAATTAATGGTATGGAAGATACTCTTTATTCTGAATCTTATTCTCTTTTATTGTCTTCAACTAATAACAATGTTATGTTTGAAAACATTAATCTGAAGAATTTGTTAGCATATGAAATAGATGGTCTTATCTTAGAACCAACTAAAAGTGCATATCAAAGCCCTAATATTGGATACTTAAACAACATAATATCTAAAAATGTGCCTGTTGTAACAATAAACGCTTCTTACCCTGAAATTAATGTTCCTAGTCTTCGCACTGATGATTTTAAAGGTGGAAAACTTGCAACAAATCACCTTATATCATTAGGTCACAGAAAACTAATGGGTATTTTTAAAGTTGACGATTTACAAGGTATAAATAGAATGAATGGATTCATTGCAGAATGCCAGGAAAATAATATTTCACCATCCTCTGGACAGATTTTAACTTATCTATCTGAGGAAATAGCTTCATCATTGCCTTCTAAGATTGAATATGCACTAAAATCCGAAAAAAGACCTACAGGAATTTTTTGTTACAATGATGAAATAGCTTACGCAGTGTTAACTATTGCTAATAAACTAAACATCAAAATTCCTGAAGAACTATCAATAGTAGGCTTTGACGACTCACAGCTTGCAGTATAATTATAAGTCCAACTTTAACTTCTATAACCCATCCTAAAGAACAAATGGGTAAGGATGCTGCTAATTTGATTATTAAGCTAATCAATAACAATAATCATTTTGAGGCTAGTGATTCAATTCTTTATGATCCTCAACTTATTATTAGAGAATCAACTTCTCCAATAAAATAATTTCTCCATAAGGTGCTGTCACTCTAAGAATTTACATACAATATGTTGTAAAATTTATTGTTAGTGCGGCAACCTCTTTCTTTTTTATTCTATTGTACTCCACAACAAAAAATATTAAAAAAAGCATTATACAACTGGATTTAGTAGACTTATGATTAAAATAGCTTTCTAACTTCCTCTAATATTTTAAAATTTGTCAGATCATAATGAAGAGGTGTCACTGTAACATATCCTTGTTTTATAAAATGTACATCTGTATCTATATCTTGAACATTATTTAATTCTCCTCTTAATTGAAAACTCTTGCCATCATCTATAGCATTTTCTTCAAAATAACTATTATAAGTTCTTCCTCCTATTCTACATATTTTTATTCCTTTGATTTTTTCCTTATTTAATATAGGAACATTCAAGTTCCATACAACATCATCCTTAAGATATTTATTCTTGATTTTTTCTATTAAATCTGATGCATACTTTGCTGCAACTTCATAGTTATCCTCTCCACCTTCAATTTCTGAAGAAACAGCCATGGATGGTATTTTATAAATAGCAGCCTCAATAGCTGCAGAAACTGTTCCTGAATACAGTACATCAATTCCTGCATTTACACCATTATTTATTCCAGATAAGACCATATCTACTTTACCATCTGTAAGTTTATTTACTGCAACTTTTACACAATCTGCTGGTGTACCACTGACACTATATGCTTTTGATTTTATTCCATTCAATTTAACTTCCTTAACAATTAGTGGTTCTCGCATAGTTATAGAATGGCTGCAAGCACTTCTTTCAACACTTGGTGCAACAATAATTATTTCATGATTTTTCTCTAGTTCCTTGGCTAAAGTATATATTCCCTTTGCATTAACTCCATCATCATTAGTCAATAATAACTTCATAAATTAACCTCCATAATTATATAAATTCATTACTAGATCTATTGTAACACATATAAATTTAACAAAAGTAGATATAAAGCTTAATGCTGTAAATAATCCTTAATGTTCTTAATCTCCTAAATATGCCTTCTTTACTTCTTCACTTTCTTTTAATTCTTCAGTAGTACCTTCTAAAATAATATTTCCAGTTTCTATAACATAACCTCGGTTAGCTACTGATAATGCCATTTTTGCATTTTGTTCTACTAAAAATATTGTTGTTTTAAAATTCTTATTTATATTTTTTATTATATGAAATATTTCTCTTACTACAATTGGAGATATTCCCATAGAAGGTTCATCTAAAAGCAAAATTTTAGGTTTTGCCATAAGTCCTCTACCTATAGCTAGCATTTGCTGTTCTCCTCCACTTAATGTTCCTGCATATTGATTTTTTCTTTCTTCTAATCTAGGAAACATTGTATATATATTTTTTATTTCCTCATTTAATTTATTCATTTTTATATTTCTTGAGTAGGCTCCTATTTTAAGATTTTCTTCTACTGTAAGTTTTGAAAACACTCTTCTTCCTTCAGGAACTAAGATTACAGATTCTTTTACTACCTTATGTGCGGGATATCCAGTAATATTTTTTGAGTCCAGCATAACACTACCTTCTTTTGGTTTTAAAAGACCTGCTATAGTTTTTAAGGTTGTAGTTTTACCAGCCCCGTTAGCACCAATTAAAGTTACAATTTCTCCTGATTCTATCTTCAAAGAAATACCTTTTAATGCTTGTATATTACCATAATAAGTTTTTATATTATCAATTAAAAACATTTTCATCTACCTCCTTGCCAAGATAGGCTTCTATAACCTGTGGATTGCTTGCAACTTCTTTTGGATTTCCATCTGCAATTTTAATTCCGTGATCTAAAACTACTACTCTATCAGAAATATTCATGACCAAACTCATATTATGTTCTATTACAAGCACTGAAATTTCCTTATTTCTTATAGTGTTAATTAGACTCATCATAGCAGTAGTTTCTTCCATATTCATACCAGCAGTTGGCTCATCTAAAAGTAATAATTTAGGTTCACTAGCTAAAGCTCTAGCTATTTCTAACTTTCTTTGATTGCCATATGAAAGATTTCTGGATATTTCATCCTTATATTCTTCAATTCCTACAAATTTTAAGAGCTCCATACTTTTTTCCACAGTTATCTTTTCTTCTTCTTTAACCCATTTAGGTCTAAGAATAGAACTCCAAACCCCTGATTTTGACTTTATATATCTAGCCATTTTTACATTTTCAAGTACAGATACGTTACCAAATAACCTAATATTCTGAAACGTTCTTGCCAATCCTTTATAAGCAATTTTGTAAGGCTTCATATTATTTGTTTTTTCCCCATTTATGAATACCTCACCAGATGTGGGAGCATAAAGGCCTGAAACTATATTAAAAAAAGTAGTTTTTCCTGCTCCATTAGGACCTATTAGACCTACAATTTCTTTTTCTTCTATGTTCAAATCCACATTTGATACAGCATTTAGTCCGCCAAAAACTTTACTTACCTTTTTAGCTTCTAATATACTCATTTGCTTACGCTCCCTTATTTATATTAATTTTGTTTTTCTTTTTAAAGCTTATGTTTAATATTGAATTCTCTCCAAATAATCCTTGAGGTCTGTACCTCATCATTATAACCATAAGCAATCCATAAATAAGTATTCTATAATCTTTAAGCCCTCTTAAAAGTTCTGGTGCTATGCTTAAAATAACTGCACCAATTATAGAACCTTTTATACTTCCAAGCCCTCCTATTACTACCATGCTTAGTATTATAGAAGATTCAGTAAAACCAAAACTATCTGGACTTACATAGGTAAAATAATGTGCAAAAAGTGTTCCTGCTATACCTGCATACATAGCCCCAATAGCAAATGCAAGAACTTTATATTTTGTAGTGTTAATCCCAAGAGTGTCTGCCACAGTTTCATCTTCTCTTATGGCAATTAATGCACGTCCAAACCTTGAATTAACCATCCTATTCATTGTAAAAGTGAGTATTACTATGATTACTAATTCAAGTATGAAGAAATTAAACATACTAAAATTATGTCCTAGTATAGATACTGGTTTTATGTTTCCAATTCCCATTGGACCCCCTGTTATCTTTAAATTCAACATAAGAGATTGAATAATTAACCCAAGCCCCATAGTCACCACTGCTAAAAAATCCTCTTTTACCCTAAGACTTGGAAGTCCAAGAATGGCACCTATAATCCAAGTTACTAAGGCAGATATTGGGAGAGTAATCCATATACTACATCCAAACTTCACTGATAAAATTGCTGCAGTATATGCTCCTATAGCATAAAAAGCAGCATGTCCAAGAGAAACCTGTCCAGCAAATCCTGTAGTCAAATTTAATCCTAAAGTTAATATTACATATATTCCTGCTACAACCAGTATATTTATAAAATAAGAATTAAATATATCCAAAATTATCACCTACACTTTCTCTATTTTCTTACCAAACAATCCAGATGGTCTTATGAGAAGCACAAGAATTAATATAACAAAAGCAAAAGCATCCTTCCCTACTATAAAATTTCCTAAATATCCATCAGCAAAGGATTCTACTATGCCAAGAAAAAGCCCTCCAACAATAGTACCTGGAATACTTCCCAATCCACCTAACACCACAATAGCAAAGGCTTTCATACCAGGCATAGAACCCATAGCTGGATATACTGCATTGAAATATAGGGCAACTAAAGTTCCTGCCACTCCAGCCATAGCAGAACCTATAATAAAGGTAATAGATATTATTTTATTTACATTTATGCCCATCAGACTAGAAGCATCAAAATCCATAGATACTGCTCTCATAGCCATACCGTTTTTGGTATATTTTAAATATAAATGCAAAATAATTATAAGTATTATAGTCATTACGATTATGTAAATTTGATAATTTGTAATAGAAATATTCTTAGAAAGATTATAAGTTTTTACAGGAGTTATTGATTGCTCCGGAAAAGCTATAGTTTGAGAACCATAGATAATTCTATATATATTTTCTAAAACTATAGCCATCCCTATACCACTTATTAAAGCAGTTATTTTAGGAGCATTTCTCACTGGCTTATATGCAAAAATTTCTATAAACCATCCAAAAAAAGCTGAAACAATCATTGCTGCAACTACTGCTACAAATATGTTTGTATGAAATAATGTAATGCAACTAATTGCTGCAAAAGCTCCTGCCATATATACTACACCATGTGCAAAATGAAGCAATTCTAGAATTCCATAAATCATAGTAAGCCCTATGGCAATAAGCACATAAACACTTCCCATTGTAATACCATTAAATAGTTGTTGAAAAAACATATACTTACCTCCGAATATTAAACTAAAAGGGAAATAAAAAGCTGTAAAACTTTTTTAATTTCCCCTTTTCAAACTTCTAACTATTTATACTCTTGACTCTTAACATAAGTAAATTTTCCATTTTCAACTTTAGTAATTATAACTGGTTTAATAACCTCATTTTTATCATCAAAGGAGAACTTTCCTGTAACACCCTCAAATCCTTTTGTAGCTGAAAGAGCTTTTCTTATAGCTTCTTTGTCTGTACTATTAGCTCTCTTTATAGCATCTGCTAGTACAAGTACTGAATCGTAAGATTGTGCTGAAAGCATATCTGGTTCCTTATTAAATTTTTCTTTATAAGCTTTTATAAACTCTTGAACTATTGGTCTTGGTTCTTCTCTGAAAAATGGAGTAGTAAATTGCACTCCTTCTACACTCTTTCCACCAAGCTCCAAAAACTTTGGTGAATCAAATCCATCATCTCCGAAAATAGGAACTGAAATTCCTAATTGTCTTGCTTGAACACAAATTTGTGAAGCCTCATTATAATATGAACCTACATATATTGCTTGTGGATTTTTCTCCTTTACCGTAGTGAGAAGAGCTTTAAAATCCTTAGTTCCATCTACAAAATTTCTACTTATAACTATTTCTCCACCTAATTTCTTTGCTTGACTAGTAAAACCATCTGCATTGGTATTGCCATAGTCATTGTTTACATTAAGTATTGCTACCTTTTTTAATTTTTTTTCTTTTACCACATATTCTGCCATAGCAGCAC
Source organism: Clostridium carboxidivorans P7 (assembly GCF_001038625.1). Classification (GTDB taxonomy): domain Bacteria; phylum Bacillota; class Clostridia; order Clostridiales; family Clostridiaceae; genus Clostridium_AM; species Clostridium_AM carboxidivorans. The sequence continues at coordinate 5,163,170 of NZ_CP011803.1, read as the reverse complement.
CTTGAGCTGGTCCTGCATAAATTGCTCTAAATACAAATTTTCCTCCTTGAGTTATATCCGGATTTACAGCATAAGCAACTACCATAGGTACTTTTGCTTGCTGAACCACAGGGGATACTGTTTTGCTTGGAGTACTATAGGATCCACTGACTAAAGCTGTAACTTTTTCTTGTTGTATAAGCTTTTGAACTACATTCATAGATTCTGGTGCCTTTGCTTGATCATCCATTGTAACTAATTTTATTTGTTTTCCAATAACTCCACCTTTTTTGTTTATTTGCTCCACAGCAAGAGTTGCACCATCCCTAGATTGAATTCCATCTGTAGCGGCATCACCTGTATAAGGACCAAAAGTACCTATTTTTATTTCCTTGTCACCGCTGCTTGTAGAAGCTTGTTCACTTGAACAACCTGAAAAAGTAGTTATTAATCCCGTAATAACCATAGCTGCAATTACTTTCAAAAGATTTTTTTTCATTGTTTATTCCCCCTTATATACATAAATGTGAATTTACATTTTCAACATTACATATTCACATACTATTTCTATAAAAACTTCTAGTTTCCTTCCATATTTTTGAATTTTTCCAAATTTTTATAAAATTTTATTCACACAAATTTGTACTTTACATATAATGAATATATAGATTAATTTATTATTCAAGGTACCCCCATATATCGATAAATTTCCCTATCACCTCCAATCTAAAAAACAAGCTCTAAGCTGCATATATAACCTTTCATACAATGCAATCTTAGAGCTTGTTATTAAACTTATTTGTTATACTTATTTTCTATTTCATTCCAAACTTCTTCATCACTCTTATCATTTATTATCCTGTACTTGTTTTCCTCTAAAGATGTATCGAATTGACATATTGATGGATAAACACAATATTCACAAGCATCTCCATTTTTGTGTTTACTAGGCTTCACACCTATATTACCTTCTAATATTTGCTCACATAAAGAGGCTATAGTATCCCTTACATATTTTCTTAAAAGATTAAATTGCTCTATTGTAGCAACTGAAGAAAAGGATTTAGACAAAGTACCATCCTTTTTTATGGAAGCTGGTATAATATCAGAAGTTTTTTCTATTTCATTATCCATTTCTCTTATAATATCAGGATCATCTAATAATAATCCATTCATTTTTAAGGCTTTCATTATTCTCTCTTCTATTTCTGAATCAACAATATCTCCTTTTGTCTTTACTATTGGGTCGTCTAATTTAAAATAAAGAATTCCTCCTGGAATAGCATCTTTATTCATTTCTTTTTCAAGTTCCGTGAGCATAGCATCTAAGTATATTAAAAGCTGCATTTGTAAACCATAATATACATCTGAAAGCTTAAATTCCTTTGTTCCAGATTTATAATCTACTATCCTTAAATAAGTATTCTCCTCACTGTTCATACTATCTACTCTATCAACTCTTCCTATAAGGCTTACAGTTTCACCAGAATGAAGCTGTAGGGAAATAGGTGGGAAATCTCCTGAATTACCAAATGATAATTCATACCCAGAAGGTTCAAATCCTCCCCTTTTCATATGCTCAGTTATAAGCCACACTGATCTATTGAGAATTCTTTTTGCATTATTAGTTATATGCTTATATCTTTTAGAACTATTAAATACAGAACTAGGCATACTTTCTAAAATTTCATCCACTATTTCAGAAACTTCTCTCTCGCACCATTCACTATCAATTTCCTTCCAACTTAAGTTTTCTTCCTTAAGTTTGCTTGAAAATACTTGAAGTACATTATGCATAAAGCTTCCCAAATCAGGTGAACTTAATTTATATACTTTTCTTTCCTTCGCATTAAGTCCATATTGTATAAAATAAGAAAATGGACAATTTACAAACTTTTCAAGTCTAGATACACTTATATTCAAATGCCTTCCATAAAGCTTTCTTACCCTATTTGTATCCATAATTTCTGCTTCGTTACTATATGAAAAACCATTAAATATATTTTCAAGTTTTTTATTCCACTTATCACTTTTATTGTACCATCTATACACATCTAGCCACATAGGCGTTATATATCCATTAGAATCCTTCTTAATATTTGATATAAGCTTATTAAAGGTTGCTCTAGGTCCTGTTACATACTTTAATTTTTCTTCATCATTTTGTATTTCTATTAAATTGCTTTGTTCTTCCACATTGCTAAATATCTTTTTAATTCTACCTATTACTATAGAAGGTCTTTTTGTTTTTCCACCTTCATCTGCTATAGAATAGCTTAGTCTTAAATATTTACTTACAGTGGTCAAGGTAGTATACACCAAAAATTGTTCTTCAAAGGCTCTACTTCTAGTATCCTTTGCAATTTCTATTCCTCTTCCCTTTAAGATCTCTCTATCACTATCTGTTAACACTCCTTCTTGGGCTAATGCAGCTGGAAAAACTCCGTCATTAACTCCAACAATATATAATACAGATACATCATGACTTTTAAGTCTCGTAACACTACCAATGAGAACTTGATCTAAAGCTGGTGGAATTACCCCTATTTCATATTCATCAAAGCCTTTAGATAAAACCTGTGAAAAGGTTCCAATAGCTAGCGTTTCCTCTCCCATTACTTCTACTATTTGGTCTAAAACCTCCATTACTATATTCCATATCTGACTATATTCATTAGCTTTATCTAATTCTCCATTTTCCTTAAAATATTCTATCCATGCAGCTACCTTTTCATCTAATTTTATATTACATAAAAAATTGTAAAGTCCTTCACATATAGCTCTTCCTTTTTTTCTTCCTTTTATATCTTTAGATAGTTTAATAATAGGTTCTCTTATTTTATCTCTAATTAAATTTATCTTGTTCAGAATTTCCTTTTCATAATCCGATATTTCTTTCTTTTCAAAACTATAGCTTAAACCAAAATCCCAAGGTTCTTCTTTAATCCAAGCATTTCCTTTAATTCCGTTACTAAGCACATAATTTTCTATTAAATCCATATCTTCCTTAGTTAACTCTAAAAGTCCTGTTTTTAAATACCTAAATACAGCTTCATAGCTCCAATTTTGGGATAATATTTCTACTACAGACATTATTAGCATTATAATAGGATTATCATTGATTTTTCTTTTTTTATCTATAAAATAAGGTATATCGTATTCCTTAAAAATTGCACTAAACAAACTTTCATATCCATCCAAATCCCCACTTATTACTGCAATATCTTTAAACCTAAACCCATTATCTCTACACATTCTAACTATATCTCTTGCTGTGTCTTCCACTTCTGTGTATTTATTTAATGCCTTAAAAATACTTATGTCTTGACACTTTTCTTTATAAATTTTATATGGATAAGAAAATAAGTATTTTTCTAAATGTTGAAGTTCCTTAGTATCTTTGAATCTATAGCAAGGACTACATTTTAATGCAATTGGTTTATCATATTTTATATTTTTTTCTAAAACAATTTTTAAAATTTTTTCTTCTGTACTTTTAGTTGGTAAAAATACATCTGTACTATTATCAGCCGAGCTGCAATCTAAATAGTCCGTACATAAAGTTATGTTAATCCTTTTAGTCTTATCCATAAGCCTATCTAAAACTTTATATTCTTGAGGAGTAAAGCTTGAAAATTCATCTATCCATATTTCTGCTTCATCAAACATATGCGATTTTGACATTTTTTCTGCCAAAATAGTTAAATCATCTTCTGAATCAATATATTTTTTATGAAGTCTTTCTTCAAATTGCGAAAAAATTAATATTAAATCTTCCATTTTGTTTCTTAAATTTTCATTTTCTATTCTATCTAAAGTGCTATTTAAGTTTTCCAGGGTAATATCGTATCTTTTAAATTCTGTTATAATATCAGAAACCGTAGTAATAAACCCTTGTCTTTTTACTGACTTCCTAAAAACCTTGAGTTTACCACTATTCTCCTCCATTATCTTATAAATAAGCATACTCTTCCCCGAAGCATTCATATGCTTTTTTGTAAGTCCTCCTACCTCATTTAATACCTTATATGCCATCCTTCTAAAGCTCAAAACTTGTGCTTTAAGCATTCCGGCTTCTCCTATAGTTTTTATAAGATTTTTTTCTGCTTGAAATGAGAACTGTTCAGGCACTAAAAGAATTAAAGGATTATCTGCTCCTTCATCTATCCTTTTTTTAATATCATTTAAGCAAAAATGGCTTTTACCACTACCTGCTCTTCCATATATAAATCTCAAACTCATAATATATTCTCCTTCAATGTATACTCAACTCTTCATTATTAACTATTAACTGCTGAAGTCTTGCTTATATTATATCATTTACTTAAGTTTAATATTTTAAATATAGACAAAAGGGCTGGAATACTAATTAATTAGCATTTCAACCCTTTTAACTGTCAACTTTCCATTGTCAATTCTATTTTAGTGTATCAAAAGTATACCCTTTTGATTTTAAATATTCAATTACCTGAGGAAGAGCTTGTACTGATGTAGTCTTAGCTCCAGCATCATGCATTAGAATTACTACAGTATCTGAAGTTGTATATTTTTTAAGGTTACTAAGTAAAGTGTTAACTGGAACATTGCTATGTTCGGCATCTCCTGTTTCATCATTCCAATCTACATAATGATACCCAGCTTTTGTAACAGCCTCTCTAAAAGGTGCTAATTTGTTTCCAAAAGAGCCTCCTGGAAATCTTGTAAGCTTTGAATCATATTTATCACCTACTATGGACTTAATCACAACATTACCTTTATCCAAATCTTCTACAAACTTTTGTGGACCTTCTTTATAATTCAATTGATGACTATAGGTATGATTTCCTACTGCATTTCCCTGAGCTATTTCCTGTTTTACAAGTTCAGGATTATGTTCAGCATTTTTTCCAATCAAAAAGAAAGTAGCTTTTATATTATTTTTATTTAGTATTTCTAATATTTTAGTAGTATTTGGTGATGGACCATCATCAAAAGTTAAATAAGCTACTTTTTTTCCATCCGTTCTTTTTGCTGCCCAAGGTTTGTATGCTCCAGCAGACAGATTTTCACCTGATTCATTTTTGTTATCTTTAGGAACTTGACTTTCTCTTTTATTTGCAATACTTTCACTAGAATTCTTCTTTGCATTTGCAGCATTTACAACTGCATTTTTTTTACCTATCATTCTATTTACTGCAAAAAAACCAGTACCCACAACAACTAGCGCACAAATTGCTGCAATTATCCTATTTCTTCTTATAGTTTTTCTTTTTTCATTTGTTTCATCATGATTATTCATGAAAATCATCTCCTATGTTTTTGCTTAATTAGTAAGTTCAAATTGACTATTGTAAAGATTTGCGTAAAAGCCTCCTTTTTTAATAAGTTCTGTGTGATTACCATTTTCAATAATTTCTCCATTATTCATAACTAAAATTAAATCAGCATCACGAATAGTTGAAAGTCTATGTGCTATTATAAAGCTTGTACGACCCTTCATCATAGATAAAAAGGCTTTTTGTATGCTTAACTCAGTCCTGGTGTCAATACTACTAGTTGCTTCATCCAATATAAGCATTGGAGGATCTATCAGCATTACTCTAGCTATAGTTAAAAGTTGCTTTTGTCCTTGAGAAAGGTTTTCACCACCTTCAGTAATAATAGTATCGTATCCTTTAGGTAAACTTTTAATAAAATTATGAATGTGAGCAGCTTTTGCAGCTTTTTCTATTTCCTTAATAGTTGCTTTAGGTTTCCCATAGCTTATATTTTCTCTAACAGTACCTGCAAAAAGCCAGGTATCTTGAAGTACCATACCAAATGCACCACGAAGACTATTACGAGTTATTTCTCCTATATTTCTCTTATCAACAAAAATTCCTCCACTATTTATATCATAAAACCTCATTAATAAATTTACCATAGTTGTTTTACCTGCACCAGTAGGTCCTACAATAGCTATTGTACTGCCTGATTTTATATCGATATTTAGATTTCTAATTAATGGCACATCTTTTCTATAAGAAAAACTTACATCTTTAAAACTTATATCTCCATAACATTCTTTTAATGTAGATGAATTCTCTGCCTCTGGTGTTTCCGGTATTTCATCTAAAATGGAAAACACTCTTTCAGCAGCTGCAACTGCAGCTTGAAGTTGAGTAGTAACACTAGTTATATTATTAATAGGTTGTGAAAATTGTGTTGAATATGTTAAAAAGCTTGATATTTTACCTATGCTTAGTCCACCTACTACCGAGCATATTCCTCCAACTACACCAACTAAAATATATGTAATATTATTAACAAATCTGGTTGAAGGGTTTGTTAATGATGAATATAACTGTGCAAAACGTCCACACTTATACAATCTCTCATTAATTTCTTTGAACACTTCCTGCGAATTTTTTTCATATCCAAAAGCTTTTACAACCTTTTGATTGCCTATTATTTCTTCTATATATCCATTTAGCTCTCCTACAGTTTTTTGCTGTTCCTTAAACATTTTATTAGATCTGGTAGTAATAAAAGATGCAATAAAAAAGCAAAATGGAGTCATAAGTAAAATAACAAGCGTTATTTTAGGACTCAAAATAATCATTAGCACTAAAGATGATAGTATAGTAACAATACCTGGATAAAATTGTGTAATACCTTGAAGTACACCATCAGATATAGCATCAATATCATTTGTTAACCTACTCATAATATCACCATGTGCATTATTATCAAAATAGCTTAAAGGAAGCATACTTATTTTATCAAAAGCTTCTTTTCTTATATCCTGTACAGTATGAAATGCTATAACATTTGCTATCATTGAAAAAATCCATGAAAACACTGCACTAATTACATAAAGTGCTGCTAATATATATATTAACTTTAATAGATAATTAAAATTTACTTTTCTATAACTTACAATATAATCTATTCCTCTTCCCACTAATAAGGGACCTATGACCATTAATAAATTGCTTATAAATGCACAAATTATAACAGCAAATATATGCAGCTTGTACTTTCCTACATATTTAAACAGCCTCAACAATGTCTTGTTCTTCATTTTTCTCGTCTCCCCCTTTATCTAATTGGGAAAGGTAGATTTCTCTATAGATGTTATTATTCTTAATTAACTCATCATGTGTTCCAACTCCAACCATTTCTCCATTATCTAAAACAACTATCATATCAGCATCTCTTATAGTACTTACTCTCTGAGTTACCATTATAACAGTCATATTATTCTTATTACCCTTAATAGCCTTTCTTAGTGCAGCATCTGTAACATAATCTAAAGCACTAGAACTATCATCCAATATTAACAATTCAGGATTACGTACTAAAGCTCTTGCAATAGTAAGTCTTTGTTTCTGTCCTCCTGAAAAATTTACTCCTCCTTGAGATATATTAGTATCATAGCCTTTAGGCAGTTTTTCAACAAAATCAGAAGCTTGTGCAATTTCTGCAGCTTTTTTTATTTCTTCATAAGAAGCATCCTTCAAGCCCCATCTTATATTTTCGGCCACACTACCTGAAAATAGAACTGCTTTTTGAGGAACAATTCCTATTTTATCTCTAAGTTCATTTTGCATATAATTTTTAACTTCAATTCCATTAAACATTATACTTCCTTTAATTACATCATAAAAACGGGGAATTAAATTTATAAGTGTTGTTTTTCCTGAACCTGTTCCTCCTATTATTCCAACTGTTTGTCCATGTTTTATTTGAAAAGAAACATTTTTTATAGCATATTCTTTAGAATTATTATAAGCAAAAGAAACATTTCTAAATTTAATTATAGTATCATCTTCATTTAAAGCTGTATAATTTTTAAAATTTAAGTTATCCGCTATTGTAGTTGATGTTTCAAAAATTTCATTTACACGCGCTGCTGAAGCAGCAGCTTTTGTAAATATGACTACCAAATTTGCCACTACAATTAATGCAGATAAAACTAATGTATTATAATTTATATAAGCTATAATTTGACCCTGAGTCATTGCACCTACATTTACACGCATACCTCCGAACCACAATATGGCAATAACTGAAAAATTCATTATAATATTAGTCATAGGGTTCATCAATGCTGAAATCTTTCCAACTCTAATTGCGGTATTTGCAAAATCTTCATTTGAATCTTCAAATCTTTTCTTTTCATAACCTACTCGGGCAAATGCTCTTATAATTCTAATTCCTGAAAGATTTTCTCTAAGAATCAAGGCTAATTTATCTAACTTTTTTTGAACTAATTTGTATAGTGGAATTGACTTGCTCATTATTAAGTATAAAACAAAAGCAAACAATGGCAATGCTAAAAGCATAATAGTAGAAAGTTTAATGTCTAAAAATGTAGCCATTATAACTCCTCCTATACACAAAAATGGTACTCTTATAGCTAATCTAATAACCATTGCCACTGACACTTGAAGCTGATTGACATCATTTGTTATACGATTAATTAAAGAGGATGTCCCAAAACTATCAATTTCATTGTGTGAAAATGTTCCTATTTTTTCAAACAAGGCATTTCTAAGCCTGGTTCCAAATCCTTGAGAAACTATTGATGCATAATATTGACAAGTAAAAGAAGATATAACCCCTAATATAGCCATACCTCCCATTATTCCTCCTATTTTTAATATGTAGGAAATATCATTATGCTTTATACCATTATCAATAAGAACTACCATAATTGTTGGTATCAAAAGCTCAAAAATAGCTTCTAATAATTTAAATATAGGACCCAATATAACTTGCTTCTTATATGGTTTTAAAAAATGTAACAACCTAAACAAAACTAATCCCCCCCTTAAAGTGTAATAAATTTAGTGTTATTGTAATTTCTTGTAACATTATATCAAAAAGAAATGTATATTAAAAATACTTATTAAGTATTGAATCAATATAAAATTTATATGGATTTAAAAATATCTGTTTATCCGATGACTACATGCTCTAATAATCTAACTCTTCAAGTTATATTAAAGACCAGGTACGTCCCTGGATAACGATTTCTAAGCTTCAGCTAGATTTAAATCTATCTGGAGCTAAGAAATCTGTTTATACTTTGTTTATATTTAGTTTATGAAAAATCAAGACACTTATTTTAAAATAGAATTAAAGAAAGATTTACCATACAAATTAAAGGGAGATGGTCTTAAAATGAAAATTAATAAAAGGCTGGCTATTATTTTAAGTTTTGCTGTAGGTACTTTAATGTTTGCCAGCACCGCTATGGCGGAAGTTGCATCTAAAAGTGGATATGATCAATTAAAAGATTCTTTAAAGTATACAGCTAATAGCCTAAGTAGTAAACTTTCAAACTATACACTTGATATGTCACTTGTTATTAAAGATAATAATACTGTTATTTCTTCTACAAATGTATTAAATAAATGTGACTTATCGAAGGGTGCTAAAGAACAAACATCAAAATCCACTAATACTTTAGAACCTAATGGCACAGGAGAAAGCTACTACTACACTGATAAAAATTCTTCTATCTCACATAATAGTGATGAAGATTTTTATCGTGTGATTGAATTAAAAGATTCTAAAGATAAAAAGATTTTTACAAATCCTTTTGAAGAAAAACAAGCAGGAGATCTTGAGAAAATATCAGATGCTCTTGTAGGTAATTTGAAAGATTCTGTTGTGGTTGCTCAAAATGCTGATGGAAGTAAAAAATTGTCTGGTTCTTTAACTGAAGCACAAATTCCTGCACTTATAAATGCAGTAACATCTTTTGAATTTAAAAACCAATTTAGAATGTATAATCCTAATGAAGCTACTAGCAATAGGGCAAAAATGTCTAAAATCACAAAAGACATTTTTGTAAAAGAAGTTAAAGGAACTATGGATGTAAACAAAGATGGATTAGTACAAAATGTGCTTTTCACTGGAACACTTTCTGGTAAAGATGAACAGGGCTCAGAACATACATTAACTTTTGAACTCTTAGGAAAAGTAACTAATATTAATTCAACTACAGTTAATAAGCCTGATATTTCTGATAAAAAAGTTCAAAAGCAAGTTGAAAAAGATGATAATAAACTATCTAACGCTAAAGCCTATATCGGAAAATACAAAAGTGATCTTGTAATACAAAAAGATAATAAATTTGTTAAAATAGGTGAAAGAATTGTAACTATTACTAGTTTAGATGACAATGGCATTTCTGGAAGCTATCATGAAGAATATACAAAAGGCTATGAAAGCTACGGAAGTAGTAAAGATGATTTTAACTTTAATGAAAAGTTTAATAAACAAAATGATCTTTCTCTAAGGTTTAACTGTACTAATTCTTCAGGCAAAACTGTAAAAGCCCATATATTTATTAATCCACGTTTTTCATCTATAAATTTTAATATAGATGGACAAAGTTCAAACAAAAGTGTACTATTTGGTGATTCATTCGATAAAGTATTTGAATAACACTCATAAGATAACTTGGTAATACAGGTTATCTTTATCCTGTTTTTTATAGTTAAAACCCAAGGAGGTATATAAATGAAAAAAGTTATAGAAATAAATAGTCTTACGAAAATATACAAAAACGGAAGAGGTATAAAAGATATTAACCTTGAAATATGTCAGGGTGATATTTTTGGTTTTTTGGGTCCTAATGGTGCTGGCAAAACTACTGCTATGAAAATAATGACTGGACTTGTAAAACCAGACAGTGGTGATGTTAAAATTTTAGGTTATAGTGTTTTAGAACAATTTGAACAAGCTATGGAAAGGGTAGGCTGCATTATAGAAAATGCTGAATCCTATACCTATTTAACTGCTTTTGAAAATCTAAAACAATTCTCAAGATACTATAAAAACATTGATGACAAAAGAATTGATGAAGTTTTAGAACTTACAGGTATTTTAAAATATAAAGACGAAAAACCAAGAAAGTTTTCTCTTGGTATGAAGCAAAGACTTGGAATTGCTGCTGCACTTTTATCAAAACCTGAAGTTATCATTCTAGACGAACCACTAAACGGTCTTGATGTTGAAGGAATGATATCTATAAGAAACATTATAAAAACTTTAGCTGAAACAGAAAAAATAACATTTTTTATATCAAGTCATCTTATCCATGACATTGAACTTACCTGCAACCGTATTGGTGTATTATATGATGGAAAGCTTCTTAATGTGGATACTACTGAAAACATATTAAAAAACTATGCTTCCCTTGAAAATTATTTTGTTAGCGAGGTGGAACGAAATGGAAGGATTTAAAGCAACTTTAATTAATGAAATTGAAAAACTATATAAAAAGAAAAAAGTTTTAGTAGCAGCAATAATATCACTTATTTTTATTGTACTTGGACAATTATCTATTATTGCTTTAAGGAATGGTTTTGGATTACGCGGAGTTTCCAGTATGGATTTTCCTATACTTGTGCTTTCTGTAGTTGTTAATACAATTTTACCTTTGTTTACTGCACTTGTTACTATAGATAGCTTTTCTGGAGAATTTTCTCATAACACCATGAAAATTGCACTTACAAGACCTATTACTAGATTAAAATTTTTTGTCTCAAAACTCACTGCAATAATGTTATTTGTACTTGCAAATCTTCTATTTGTGATGATTTTTTCTATTATAGCAGGCTTTCTATTTAATTCAAATTCTTTTACCTTAAATGCTATTATTAGAATATTAGTTTCTTATGTTGTCACATTAATGCCTATGATGGTTTTATCATTGATTATTGTACTTTTTACAAATATAATAAAAAGCAGTGTAGGTGTATTTTTTATATCTATCTTCATTTTTATTATTTTCAAAGCACTAGAAATTATTTTTTATAGATATTCTGGTCTATTTTTTACATCTATGCTTAATTGGTATACCTTATGGATTATGAATACTATTCCATTTTTTAAAATTCTTCGTCAGTTTATACTGATGTTAAGTTATGATATACTTTTATTTACAGGAAGTTACTATTTATTTGATAAAAAAGATTTTTAAGGTGAAAAAATGGATATAAAAAAACGTCTAATAACATTTAATTCTATAACTATTATAATTCCCTTTATTGTTACAATAATTATCGCTTATATGTTTATTTTTATTTCTTCAGCATCTGTAAGTAGAGATATAAGTTATGATAATTTCAAAAAGCTTTTAACCATAAAATCCGAATTATTGGATTTAAATACAAATATATCAAAACAAACTTCTTCAGATATTGAAGATGTACATCTGCAGCAATATTTATCTAAAAGACTTTTAAGTATAAATGGGGAATTTATACTTACCAAAGAGGATAATGTTATATTCGCCTCAAAAAATATAAATAAAATTGATATAGCCAGATGTTTAGAAGAAGTGAAAAATAATTCTATGCAAAAAAACATTAAAATTAATAATATTTCTTATATTGTTGAAGTAGTATCTCTTAAGTTTAAGGATGAAATTTCTGGTAACGTAATATTATTAGCACCAGATAATCATGAATCTCAATTTATTGAAAAATTTATTATATTAATTATTGTAGTATTTTTTATTTGTTTTATATTAGTTAATACACTTATGTCCTATCTTTTTTCCAAGAGAATATTAAATCCAATATCTCTCCTAAAAAATGCTACTGCAAAAATTAGCAAAGGAGATTTAGATTATGAAATTATTGAAACTGGTGATGAGGAAATCAGAGAACTATGTAGTGATTTTGAACATATGAGAATTGAATTAAAAAATTCTATTCATATGAAAATGAAGTATGATGATAACAGAAGAATGTTAGTTTCTAGTATATCTCATGATTTAAAAACACCTATAACTTCCATAAAAGGGTATGCTAACGGCCTTTTAGATGGTGTTGCAAACACCCCTGAAAAAGTAAAACATTATTTAAAAACTATTTATTCAAAGGCTGAACTAATTGATGTTATGATTGATGATTTACTTTTATATTCAAAACTAGATTTAAATCAAATTCCTTTTAAATTTGAAAAAACAAATATTATTGAATACTTTAACTATTGTATTTGTGAGAGCGCACCTGAACTTGAAAGGTCTAATATAAAAATTCATTTAAAAAATGATTTAACCCATTCCAAGTATGTTATGATTGATAGAGACAGATTAAAAAGGGTAATATTAAACATTATTGATAACTCCCGTAAATATATGGATAAAAATAATGGTGAAATTGTAATAATGCTTAGAGAAACTAATTCCAGTATTGTTATTGAACTAAGAGATAACGGCCATGGAATTGATAAGAATGATACAAATAAAATATTTAATAGATTTTATAGAGGTGATTCTGCAAGGACTGGTGCAAGTGGAAGTGGTCTGGGACTTGCCATTGCAAAACAAATTGTAGAAGGACATAATGGTAGAATATGGGCTGTAAGTCACGAAGATAAAGGTACAAGCATATTAATATCATTAGCTAAAATACCAGAAGAATAGAGAGGATATTATGAAAAAAATTTTAATAGCTGAAGATGATTTAAGTATTGCTGAGCTTCAAAGAGACTATCTGGAGCTCTCAGAATTTGAAGTTAAAATATGTATGGATGGTGTAGAAACTTTAAACTGCTTAAAAGAAAATGAATTTGATCTATTAATTCTTGATATTATGCTTCCTAAAATTGATGGTTTTAGTATCCTACGCAGCATACAAGATACTAAAGATATTCCCATTTTGATTGTTTCTTCAAAGAAAGAAGAAATTGACAAAATAAAAGGATTTAACCTTGGTGCTGATGACTACATTACAAAACCTTTTAGTCCAGCAGAATTAGTTGCTAGAGTTAAGTCACACATAAAAAACTATGAGAGAATAAAAAATAAATTTGATAGTAATAAAAAAAGTGATACTATCCTAATAAGAGGTTTAGAAATACGAAAAGATTCTAGAGAAGTATTTGTGAATTGTAAGGAAGTAACTTTGGCTCAAAAAGAATTTGATCTATTACTTTATATGTCTGAAAATCCTAATCGAGTATTCAGCAGAGAGGAATTATTTGAAAAGGTTTGGGGACTTGATGCTATTGGAGATACCTCTACCGTTACAGTACATATTGGAAGAATAAGAGAAAAAACAGAAGCCTCTCCATCTAATCCTCAATATATTGAAACTGTTTGGGGTGCTGGATATAGGATTAAGGTTTGATCCTATATCCTCCTTTTTACACTCCATAATATCTAAACAAAGGTGAACAATTAGCCGTTAAAAACTGTTATTCTAATGTTATAGCTTCAATTCTCTTTAACAATTGATTTGTAAGCTTTTTTAATTCATCTGAATTCTTAGATTCAGCATAAACTCTACAAAGAGGTTCATCTGCATCTGGTAAAACTAATGCCCAACCATCATTAAAATTCAGCTTAACTCCTTCTATTAAATCTACAGATTTTGAATGATTTTCCTCTATAAGGTTTCTCATTACTTTTCCTTTTAGATTCCATGGACATTTTATTTCTTCTCTAGCAGTATAGTACTTTGGAATTTGTTCTAATATAGTTGAAAGTGCTAAATTGCTTGCTGCCATAAAATTGATAGTTAACATAGTTACACTTATAGCATCTAGTGTCATTAAATAGGAACTTACAACTTCTCTCCTCGTGATTCTATTTTCATGTTTTAAATAGTTATCTAATATAAATTTTTGTGAAGTTTTAGTTCTTACAAATTTACATCCACACATACTTGCAATTTCCTGCATGGTAGAAGATGCTGTAACTGGAGCAACTAATGTACTTATATTTGTAGTTTTTAACATAACAAGAGCATTTGTTGCATCATAAGCTTCATCTTTTATTATATTTCCCTTTTCATCTATAAAAGTTGCTCTATCGCATTCATCATCAATTCTAATTCCTAAATTTGAACTACTTTCTATTACTTCTTTTCTTAACCCTAAAATATTATTAAATTCATCGTATAATTTAACACTTACTTTCAGCTCCTGGAATATATCCTGAATTATATTTAATATCATAGGACTTTTAACGCTTAAGACAATCTTATACTTTTGTTTTCTTATATTTTTAACTCCTAATTCATTTATGAGCTGCCTTATATAATATTCTATAGAATTGTATATATGATTTATTTGCTTAAAACTATCGGTCTTAACCCTCCTGAAATCTTCTCTTATAAAACTATTTTCTATCTTTCTCTCTATGCCTTTATCTATATCAAGGCCATTTTCATCTATGAATACTATATTAACCTTTTGAGAATCCTCATTATCTATATAAACATGAATACTTCCCTGTACTCCAAAAAACAAGGTAGCCTGCCTTACTGCTGGTCTTGGCATTCTATGCAAGTCTAGTACTTCAATTCCCATAGAAAGTAATCCAGTAGCAAGGGAATATTTAAACATTTGAGCTGCACCATCATTACTGCAAGCTATGGCAACTTTTGAATCAGACTTTAAAAGTGATCCATAAGCAGCACCTAACTTTGATACAAATTCTGGTGTTATATCTACATTAACTTCACCACTTATGCCTCTCTTTCCAAACAGTGCCTTTGAAAACTTTCCTCCCCAAATTACATTTGATTTTACTACAGTACTAGCTTCAATAAGTTTGTTAGGCCATACCTTTATATTAGGCTTTATAATTGCTTTTTCTCTTATAAGAGTATCATCACCTATAGTTGCTTCTTCAAATACAGAAACTCTTGGTTCTAGTTGGACTTTTTTACAAAGAACAGCACCTCTTACTTGTGAATTATCACCTATATAACAGTTATCAAAAATTATACTTCTTTTTATAGTAGCATGATTTGACACTATGTTATTTTTTCCCATAATAGTATAAGGACCTATTTCTGCACCATCATATATTTTTGTTCCACTTCCTATATAAACCGGAGAACATATCAAAGCATTTTTACTTATTTGACAGTTTTCTCCCGTCCATATGCCATCTTTATATTTTTCACCTTTTATATTTACTTTTACTAAACCCTTTAATATATCAAAATGGCATCTTATATATTGTTCAATATTTCCAATATCACACCAATATCCTTCAGCTACATATCCAAACATAGGCTTTTTTTCATTTAAAAGTATTGGAAATAAATCATTACTAAAATCGAACTTTTGATTTTTTTCAAAGTAAGAAAATATCTCAGGCTCTAATATATATATTCCTGTATTTACCTTATCACTAAAAACTTCACTCCAGCTTGGTTTTTCTAAAAAACCTGTTACTCTTCCATCATTATCTGTTACTACTACTCCAAACTCTAATGGCACAGCAACTTCTTTTAATACTAAAGTAGATATAGCATTATTTTTTTTATGATAAGCAATGGCTTTGGACAAATCTATATCAGTTAAGGCATCACCACTTATAACTATAAAGGTATCATCAAGAAATCCTTCTGCATTTTTAACACTGCCTGCTGTACCTAATGGCGTTTCTTCGATAAAATATCTTATATTAACTCCAAATTCTCTTCCATCTCCAAAATAATTGATAATTTCATCTGGTAAATATTGAAGCGTAACCCCTATATCATTTATACCATTTTCTTTTAAAAGTTCTATGGCATATTGCATAACAGGCTTATCCATTATAGGCATCATTGGCTTTGGTATGTTACATGTTAAAGGTCTTAATCTAGTTCCTTCTCCCCCTGCCATTATTATAGCTTTCACTTAATACCATCCCCTTATTTTCTTTTTAGCTCTTTTTAGTTTTATTTTTTATCACATTAGAATTTTTCAATTTCTGTACAGATTCTACAGTTTTTGAATTTTTGACTTCTTCCAAAACTTCAATAGTTTGAGCTGTTATTTTGTCTTTTATATCTACAGCATCTCCTACTATATCTTTTGTTTTATCAGTTATTTTATTTTTTAATCTATCCATTAAACTCTTTTCTACTTTTTCTTTTAATTCTTCTTCCAACTTTTTTTCAACTTTATCCTTTAATTCAAATTTTAACTTTTCCTTAACCTTATCTCTAAGTTCCTCAGTTAAATTCTTTATAATATCATTTTTAACTTTATCCTCACTTTTTACTTCCCACTGACTGCCTTTTGTTTCTTCTTGAACCTGACTATACATGTTTATGGTTAAATCCGCTATTTTATCCCAAGTATATTTTTCATGAACAGTCTTTAATGCATTCTCTTTTACATAATTAGATAAACCATCATCTAATAACAACCTACTTACATTAATTGCCAAACTTTCCGCAGAAGATGTTATAGCTTTTAGGCCATTTATTTCATGATCAACTATTTCACCCAATCCACCAGTTTCTGACACAACTACAGGACATCCTGCTGCCATAGCTTCTAAAGCTACAATACCAAAAGGTTCATATAATGAAGGGAAAACTGCTGCATTTGCTACCCTGTACATTTTGTCTCTATCTTCATCACTTATATACCCTGTAAAAATTACCTTTGATTCTATACCCATTTGTCTTACTCTATCTTTTAGCTCCTCTGTCATAGGTCCTTTACCACCAATAATAATTTTAGTATCATTGTAGTTCTCCAGTATTTTAGGACATGCCTCTATTAACAAATGTATTCCTTTTTCGAATACATGCCTTCCAATATAAAACACAATTTTTTCATTATCACTAGCAAATCTTCTTCTAAAATTAATCCAATCAAATTCAAAATTAAACTTTTGTGTATCTACTCCATTAGGCATAACCCAAATTTTATTCCATGGTGATTGAAATATATCACTTATTTGCTGTCTCATATAATTACTGCAAGCAACTACTTTCCAGGATTCATAAGTTAACATCCATTCGGTAGAAGATATATATTTCTGCATATCAGTTTTTATGCCTCCATTCCTGCCATATTCTGTAGCATGAATAGTACATACCATAGGAATTTTAAAGGACCATTTTAAATTTTTTGCACTAAAAGCAGACAGCCAGTCATGTGCATGTATTAAATCAAACTTTCCAAACTTAACTATAAGACTTGCTGCTTTCTCTATTATAGAAAAGTTTAATTGCATAACCCACTTTACAAAATCACTTGTATCTATTTTATAAGGTGAAACCCTATGAACAAAAACACCATTATCGTTTTGTTCTTCAGGTGATGTGCCTTCTTCACAGGTTATTACATGTATTTCATGTCCTTTTTTACTTAATGCCTGGGATAAATAGTAAACATGATTTGATAAACCACCTACATTTTTGGGTGGATACTCCCAAGAAATCATTAAAATTTTCATTTTAAACTCCTCCAATTTTAAATAAACTTAAATCGTTAATCACTTAGAAAAATTTATTCAGACGTGTAAAAAAATTTATACACAATGTAAGAACACTCTGATGAAGTCAAAGAGTTCTAATATCTGAAACTCTAATATAATTATGAATCATTAACAGCAGATGTACTTTTTAAGAATAACGCTATGAGTTGTAAATAAGATTTGACTTATAAGACCCATATATTAAAACATCCAACATTAACATTATATTTTATCATCAAACAAATGCGTATATCCTTTAGATGTATAAATTGGATATAAATGGTTCAAAACTATATAAATAATTATAAGTGTTTTTTTTAAAAAATCAACTGTTTTAATTTTAATTTTTGCTGTATTAAGTTTATATTTAGAATTATCAACATATAATTCTATTTAACTCCTAAAATGTCACTTTTTCTTTAAATAGCTTCATTTTATTTTATTTTTATTTACAATATATTCTTAATTATTTAAGTATTTCATGTTTAGTATTGTTACATTTTGACACATTTCTATACAGTCATATTGCTATCATGTATTTACACATGGTTTTACATTTAAGTAAATATTCATTTATCAGAAAATACTTGCAGAATGCCATAAAGAGCTTAATCTGGACCAATTAACAATTCTTAATGCACAATATCTTTAATTTCATAACCTTATATTTCATAGCCTCTAAACAATTTACTTAACAAAAAAATAGATAAATTCAATAATCTGAATTCATCTATTTTTATATTTTGAATTTAAATTTACTTTTCAAAGACAATAAACTTTAAATACTACTTTAATTTGAAAGTTTTTATAGAATCTGATAAATTTTGAGCAAGTTCCTCTAATTGTTCTGAAGTATTACTTAATTCCTGCATACTTGCAGTTTTATTTACTTATTAACTTGGGCATCTATAGTATAAAAATATTACATTAACATAGCTCTTAATTTTTCTGGGTAGTCTGTAATAATACCATCTACACCCATTCTTATAAATTTATTCATATCATTAATATTATCTACTGTCCAAACATGAATTTTTTTATTTCTTCTATGTACTTTATCTATTAACTCCTTGTTAACTTTAGCATTACAAACACTGTAGAAATCTACATCTTTTAACTTGAATATATCCTCACTATTAGAGCAAGTTATATATCCTATTTGAATTTTAGGATTTAACTTTTTTACCTTTTGCAAAACTTTGTAATCAAATGAACATACTATTGAATTATCTGTAGCATTATTATCTTCAATAATCTTAACCACTTTTTCTGGTAAATTAACATCATTTCCATAAGATTTTATTTCTATGTCTAATTTTATTTTTCCTTTAGTTTTCTTTACCACTTCATCTAATGTAGGAATTTTCTCTCCTTTAAATTTTTTAAAATTATTCCCATAAACACTTAATTCTTCGATATTTTTATAATTAGTTTCTTCAACATTTTTATTTAATTTAGAAATTCTTTTTAAATTTTTGTCATGCATTAATACAACTACACCATCTTTAGTCTGTTGTACATCCAATTCTGCATAATCAGCCTTATCTTCTACTGAACATAAAATAGAACTTACTGTATTTTCAGGAGCTCGTCTACTGCTTCCTCTATGAGCTATTATTTTCACTGGAATATCAGTTACATAAATTCCACTGCTCTTACTCTTTTGCTGTGAAGCTAATTTAAAGCCTACTAATAGGGATAAGATAAAAATGACTATTATACTAGTAATCATTAATATTTCACTTTTTCTATTAATACAATTTGTTTTCATATAATTTAGTCCCCTCTATTTTTAACAAACAATTTACATTTTAATTATATAATACCACCAACATATTATATTAATCTTACATAATTCTTAAGAATATCTTAATTTTATTTACATTAACTTTACATTTTAAAATGAATATAAAAATAAAAGGGGTAAAATTACCCCTTTTACGTACAAATAAAACTTTATTATAATGCATTAATTAAGCATATACATCTATTATATTATTACTATTGCTATTAGTATTTGATTCATTATTCATAGTTTGTACTGATTCTGCCTGACTGTTAGATGTTTCAGCTGATTTACTTACCTGTTGTGTTTGCTGCGCTTGCTCTGCCTGCTGAATTTGAGCTTCAATCTGTTCCAATTCAGCCTGCAATGCTTGAATTTTTTGTTGTTTTACATCTGAACTGTCATTACTTGAATTTTCTTGCTGTATTTGCTGCTCAATACTAGATCTTTGTTGTTCAAGGCTACTTATGCTGCTACTTGAACTGCTGCTAGCACTACTACTACTTGTGCTACTACTACTGCTAGCTTTTTTTGATGATAAATTTGATATTGCTGAATGTGATGACATTGATGAAATTGCTGAAATACTCATAATATATTCCCCCAGTTTAATTGTTATTATTTATGTCTTTTACTTTATTTATTTCAAACCAAAAATTCACACCATGATTAATATTTTCCACACCATAAGCGCTTTTATGGAGGTCTTGAATAGCTTTTACTATAGAAAGCCCTAATCCATATCCACCATAAGCTCTTGTTCTTGCTTTATCCACTTTGTAAAAGCTGTTCCATAGCTTTTTAAGTGAATCTTCTGGTATATGCTTTCCAGTATTAAATACATTCACCCTCACTTTATCACTATCAATGCTGCTAGTTATTTTTATAATTCTATTTTCATCTACATGATTGATAGCATTGTTTATATAATTTGTAAGTACTTGTTCAATTCTTACCATGTCTCCATAGACAATACAAGTTTCACCAAAAAGTTCTGTCTCTACTTTAACATTTTTTTCTGTAAATATGGATTTGTACTTAGTAAGCACATAATTTATTAAGTGTATTATATCAAATTCACTTTTATCAATTTGGAAATATCCTGATTCAATTTGAGATAAATTTAGCAAGTCTCTTACCAACTTATTCATTTTTATTGTTTCTTGCATAATAACATCACAATAAAAATTTCTATCTTCTTCACTTTCATTTACATTGCTGATAAGACCTTCTGCATATCCTTGTATTAAAGATAAAGGTGTTCTCAATTCATGAGAAACACTGGATATAAATTCTTTTCTCATTTCATCTATTTTTCTCTCTTTTTCAATATCTTCTTCTAGTTTTTGATTCTTTTCATTTAATTCTGTAATTGCTGTATCTAATTCTTCTGAAAGGTAATTAACACTTTGTCCTAATTGTCCAATTTCATCATTACCACTTATGCTACACTTTTGACTAAAATCAAATTTAGCCATGTTTCGTGCAATATTGTTTACTTCCAGTATTGGCTTTGTAAATTTCCTTGAAAATAAGTAGGCTCCTATACTACCTAAAAATATTATTATAGAACCTATTATTATAACAAATCTATTTGCAATATCCACACTTTCCTTTATAGAAACTAGTGGTACCCTTGTAGCCATTACATCTCCATTACTAAGCTTTACTACAAGAGTAAGAAATTCTATTTTCATTTGAACATCCATTCTGTTTTCAAAATGAATTTTACCTACTGGATATTCTTTTGCTTTAGTATCATAATCATCCAGATTATGCGGTTTATCTGGTGGAGGTTTTTGCTGAGAACTATTATTTGAATTTTTTTCCTCTGGAGGTCTTCTTGCAGACATATAAATTATCTTTCCATTTTTATCACGTATATCAATATTACTTCCAGTTATATTAGCTGTTCTATCTAATTCATTTTGTATATCACTTATATTTCCCTTATACATACTTACTATAGTATTAGCATTTTGGGTAAGTATATTTTTCTTCTTATTTATATAGTATTTTTCAAGATACATACTATTCAATATCCATAGAAGGGAAATAAAGCATATAAGTAATAATGTTATAAACATAAATAATTTTGCTCTTATAGATTTAATCATTTTTCTACCTCAAATCTATAGCCATAACCCCGTACCGTTTGTACATAGTTACTTTTAGAGTCTAATTTTATTCTTAATCTATTTATATGAGTATCTACAGTTCTTAAATCTCCATAATAATCATATCCCCATACTTTATCTAATATCTGTTCTCTACTTACAGCCTTACCATAATTCTCAGTAAGGTACATTAATAAATCATACTCCTTAGGACTTAAATCAATTGTACAATCATCAATATTAACTTCATGAGCATTCTCGTCAATAATTAATCCATTAAACTCCTTAGTTTTACTATCTACTGGAACAGCTCTTCTTAAAACAGCATTTACTCTTGCCACCAATATATTGGGACTAAACGGTTTTGCAATATATTCATCTGCTCCTATATCAAAGCCAAAAAGTTCATCAAATTCCTCTCCTCTTGCTGTTAGCATTATAATAGGTGTACTAGATTTCTTTCTTATTTCCCTACATACAGTCCATCCATCGTATTCAGGTAGCATCACATCAAGAATTACTAAATCTATATCCTTTTCAGATGAAAATACGTCTAAAGCCTTTCGACCATCTTCTGCTTCAAGGGTAATATACCCTTCTCTTTTCAAAAAATCTGTTACAAGTTTTCTTATTAATGGTTCATCATCAACTACTAATATTTTCTTATTACTCATAAATATTCCTCCGTGAAAAACTACTATGTTTATTATAAAACACTTTTGTTACAATTCTGTCACAAACCTACTTATTATTCAATATATTTTAATTCTATCATCTAAAAAGCGGTTAGTATTACTTATATACTAACCACTTATAAAACTTTTATTTAGCCAAAGCCATTTTTCTGGATTCTAACTTATGATAGATCTCTTCATGTATTTTAGCATTATTTGCACCTTTTATTCCTAAAAGATATGAAAGTAAATCATCCTTTAATTCTTGTCGTTTTAAAGCATATTCTATATTAGCTTTTAAAAATCCCAACTTATCTCCAACATCATATCTTATCCCTTCAAAGGAATAAGCATATATAGATTCTTGTTTTGATAATTCTTTTAATGCATCTGTAAGCTGTATTTCTCCACCTTTGCCTGGTTTGGTTCTTTCCAGTATTTCAAATATCTCAGGTGTTATAATATACCTTCCAAGAATGGCAATATTTGATGGTGCTTCTTCTACTTTAGGTTTTTCTATCATATTATTAACTTTATAAACCTTATTTTCAATTTCCATTCCATTAACAATACCATATTTAGATACCTGAGACTTATTAACTGGCTGCACTCCTAAAACAGAAGTTTTATATTTATCATAGCAATTCATTAATTGTTTAAGGCACGGAACTTTGCTATCAACTATATCATCACCTAACATTACAGCGAATGGCTCATCTCCTACAAAATTTCTAGCACGGCTTATAGCATGCCCTAAACCCTTGGGTTCCTTCTGACGTATATAATAAATATCAGCCATATTACTTATATCTTTAACTACCTTTAGTAATTCACCCTTATTGCTATTTTGCAGTTCATCCTCAAGTTCAACAGATTTATCAAAGTGATCCTCTATTGCTCTTTTGTTTCTTCCTGTAATTATTAATATTTCTTCAATTCCTGAAGCAACAGCTTCTTCAACTATATATTGAATAGCAGGTTTATCTACTATTGGCATCATTTCTTTAGGTTGAGCTTTAGTTGCTGGTAAAAATCTTGTTCCCAGTCCAGCAGCCGGAATTATTGCTTTTCTTACCTTCATAATAATCATTCCCTTCTATGATACTTAGTTGAACACCCAAAGCTTATATGCAATAAAATTTGTTATTTGAGCTATAAATGTTACAACTACTTTTGCTACATATACATTGAAATTAAAATCTTTTATTAAAAGTTTCATAAATATTAGTGTAATAGCAAGCGACATTATATTAACTATAATAAATTGAAACAATTCATGATAAATCTTTTTATTAGATTTACCTCCTTGAAATGTCCATTTCTTATTAAATATAAAACTATTTACAACGCCAAAACTATATCCTAACACCTGACTTAGAGTGTAATTTACTCCAATCAAACCTTGAAATATTGTAAATACTATAAAATCTATAAGAGTATTTGATATACCAACTAAAGAAAACCTGCTTAAAGATTTAAACTTTCCATCAAAAACGTAATTTGTTATATTAGCAACTAATTTCATATCTCTTATCAACTCTCTTATAATTTATTGTGCTATCTATTATATATATAGGTCTTCCTTTACTTTCATCAAAAATTCTTCCAATATACTGGCCCATTATACCTATACAGCCCAGTACTAAACCAAACATTGTTACATTTATTGATAAAATTAATGGTAAGCTTATTATATTTATTCTATTAATCAGTTGATTTATAATAACACCAATAGTTGCAAATATTCCAGCTATAAAAGTTAATACCCCAAGATATCCTGAAATGATTAATGGCTTATATGACAAAGAAGTTATACCATCTAAGGCTAGCTTCATCATCTTTTTTAAAGGATATTTAGTTTCTCCAGCAAACCTCTCCTGCCTTACAAATTCAACACAAGTTTGCTTATACCCTACCCAGCTCACCAAGCCTCTTACATATCTATTTTTTTCAGGAAGTGATATTAAAGCATTACATACTTTTCTATCTATAAGTCTAAAATCTCCTGTATCTACTGGAATATCTATAGTTGTCATACTTTTTAGCAATCTATAAAATGCTTTTGCTGTAAACTTCTTAAAGAATGTTTCTCCTTCTCTTTTAGCTCTTTTACCATAAACAACTTCATAACCTTCCTTCCATTTTTTAATCATCTCTAAAATAATTTCTGGAGGATCTTGAAGATCTGCATCTATTACCACAACAGCAGCCCCTAAAGCCATATCCATTCCTGCAGTTATAGCAGCCTGGTGACCGAAGTTTCGTGAAAAATTAATAAGCTTTATTCTTCCATCATTTCTGCATATACCTTCTACTATATTAACTGTTTTATCTTTACTTCCATCATTAACAAACAAAATTTCATAATTTTCTTTTGTATTATCCATAACTGATTTTAATCTTCTATAAGTTTCTTGAACAACAAGCTCCTCATTATATAGTGGCACTACTATAGAATACATTATTTTATTATTCATTTAATTCACCTCAATTATTAATATATTTTTTAATATTTTCAATTTAAGTTATCTCTTTCTTTGAATCTATATGCTTATTGTAGTCTTCTATTATTACAGTTTAGTTACAACTTAAATACAATTTCATTAATATTTATTATAAAAAATGTTTATATCATTTGCATAAAAGTTGTACTAAAAACAACCATTTTATTCATTACTTTCTTCTTAAAACACTCAGAATATAAAGCTTAAGTATAATTTTAAGGAAAGTAGAAAATACTTCATGTTTTACATCTATTTTAATAGAGTAATAACTTTAAAACTGTACAAACTTTTAATAGAATCAAAAAAATATTATATAGATTCAAAAGGAGGAATTTATTATGGCAAGTAGAGGTAATAGAGCATTAGTTCCAGAAGCAAAGGATGGATTAAACAAATTTAAAATGGAATCAGCTAATGAAGTAGGCGTAAATCTAAAACAAGGATACAATGGAGATTTGACTGCAAGAGAAGCTGGATCAGTAGGCGGAAACATGGTTAAAAAGATGGTAGAAGCTTACGAAAAAGGTTTATAATAAAACATAATTAATAATAAGGGCTTTGTTCTCATTTTGAACAAAGCCCTTATTTAATTTCATTAAATAATTTTTGTGGTTTTACAGAAATTACGATATAATAGATATAAATTAAATCGTGAGTCTTTGAAGTATATATTTTTGTTGAAATTTTATTGGAGGTAATTTTATGGAAATATCTAGACTAGGCAGACCTTCTACAGTTACTACTGAAAAAAAGACTACATCAATGAAAAAAGATTTTTCCCAAAGCTTTAATTCTCAGAGGGAACAAAAATCTGAAGAGCAACTTAAAGAAATGTTTGATAGTATAAAGAAAAAGGGAAATAGACTTGCTATAACAAAATGCTATGCAGACGTTAAAGCTTATAAAAGAATGATTAAAGAATATCTTAGTTCCATATTAAACTATATGTACAGCGTAAAAAAGGATATAAGCTTTTGGCAAACACAGTATTTTATAACAGTAGAAACTATAGATAACAAATTAGAAGAACTTACTCAAATGCTTATGAGCGAACAAAAAGATAATTTAAACGTAGCAGCTACCATTGATGATATTACAGGATTAATGGTGGACATTTACAAATAAATTTAAAAATTTCACTTAATAAAAACATATATATTTAGCTAATTTAAAAGGCTGTACCAATATGGTACAGCCTAACTTTAAGCAGACATCTAAAATCTATGATTTTAGGATAATCGCTTATTCATCCGACATTAAAAAGATGAGTTTAATTATAACTATTTAATTAAGTACATAAACAGTAACATTTCTTACTCCCCAACTTTCACATTCACCTTCTGTTGGAAAGAACAAATCTATTCTATTTCCTTTAATAGCTCCTCCTGTATCATCTGCAACGGCATATCCGTAACCTTCTACATAAAGTCTGGAACCTAGTGGTATAACTCTAGGATCTACAGCTACAGTACTATAACTACTTCCATCTCTTTTAGTTGCAGTTCCTGAAGCAGTAACAGCATCTCCCGAATAGGCAGTTGATCTCATACTTATTACTTGTGAATATGAAACAGACTTAGACATACCACGAGATAATGTACCACTTTGATAAGCCACGCTGACACTAGGAGCTTGTACATTTTGAGCAGCTACTAACTGCTTTTCCTTTTCACTAGCTTGGCTTAAAAGATCTTTTTGTGCTTTTATGTCCTTATTTAAACTCAATAAAGCACTTTCATTACTTGCTTTTAATTGCTGTAACTTGGCATTCTTATCATCTAGAACCTTTTTTTCATTTGTTACTGCCTGTTTTTGTTCTTTTAGCTTATTAATAAGGTTTTTATCAAAGCTCATTACTTTTGAAATCATATCCATTTTGGATATAAAATCACTTAAATTGTTTGATGACAATATTACATTAAGATAACCATCATTGTTATTTACATACATGGATCTTACTCTTTTTTTGAACAAATCATCTTGAGCTTTTGAATTCTTCTCCACCTCATCTAACTTAACTTGTGTATTTTTTATGTCCTGTGCAACTTTATTCATATCTTTTTTATTGCTATCAACTTTTTTCATAACTTCGTCAATTTGTTTATTTAAGTCATTAACCTTTGTTTCTAAGGCCTTCTTGTTGTCTTGAACCTGTTTTAATTCATCTGATGTGCTAGTGCTCGGAGCAGCAAGAGCAGTGCTATTTGTTATTAACATTAATACTAGCATCATAACAACAGATAACGCTTTTTTCTTCAATACAATTCCTCCTTAGGCTAGTTATCAAGTTATTTTTTTATAAAAAACTTGTTAATGTTTTCTATTATATCATTAAAACATATAAAAACTCAACCCCTTTGGAATTATATGGCCTAAATTTTGTAATTTATTTCCAAAGATTGTAACTTGCATCAGAAGGCATCCTAAAATCTCCTCTTGGCGAAAGGCTTACAGTTCCTACTTTAGGACCATCTGGTATAGCAGAACGTTTAAATTGTTGAGTAAAGAATCTTTTTATAAACTTTTCAAACCATTTTTCTATAATTTCATTATCATAGTCATCTTTAAATGCTTCTTTTGCTAAAAAAAGTATTTTATTAGGTTCAGCACCTTGTCTTATAAAATTATACAAGAAAAAGTCATGAAGTTCATAAGGACCTACTATATCTTCAGTTTTTTGTGCAATTTCACCATTCTTATCCTTAGGAAGAAGTTCCGGACTTACAGGAGTGTCAAGAATATCCATCAATATATCAGAAATATCTTTAGGAACTTCTGTTTCAGCTACATATTTCACCAAATATCTAACTAACGTCTTAGGTATAGAACAATTTACACCATACATAGACATATGATCTCCATTATATGTGCACCATCCCAAAGCAAGCTCTGATAAATCTCCTGTTCCTATTAAAAGTCCACCTTCTTTATTAGCTATATCCATAAGAATTTGAGTTCTCTCTCTTGCTTGAACATTTTCATATGTGACATCGTGTTTTTCAACATCATGGCTTATATCCTTAAAGTGCTGCAAACAAGCTGGAACTATATTTATTTCTCTAAATTCCGTTCCAAGTTTTTTACATAGATTTACAGCATTGTTGTAAGTTCTATCTGTTGTTCCAAAACCAGGCATAGTTACAGTTATTATGTTCTCACTTTGAATATTTAACATACGAAATGTTTTTATCATAACTAATAAAGCTAATGTAGAATCCAATCCACCAGATATTCCTACTACAGCCTTCTTTACTCCTGTATGACTTATTCTTTTTGCAAGTCCAGAAGTTTGTATATTAAATATCTCCTTGCATCTAATATCTCTTTCAGCTTTATTAGAAGGCACAAAAGGATGTTTATCTATATACCTATCAAAATTCTTGTAGTCTAAATTTTCAAATTCAAAATTTATTTGTAGAGGTTCAACAGGTATTAGCCTAGTGCTATCTCTAAAGCTTACGTTTCTCAACCTTTCACTATTTAATTTATTTACATCTACAATTGAAGTTATTACTTCATTTTCTCTTTGAAATCTATTATTATGTTGTAAAAGGCTGCCATTTTCACTTATAAGCAAATCACCACTAAAAACTAAATCTGTAGTAGATTCAAATACCCCTGAAGATGCATATATATAGGATGCCATACATCTAGCACTTTGAGCTTTTACTAAATCTTTTCTATAATCAGCTTTGCTTACAATTTCATTTGAGGCAGAAAGGTTTCCTATGATATTTGCTCCCATTAAACTTAAATAACTGCTTGGTGGAATAGTAACCCAAAGATCTTCACAAATCTCAAATCCAAACTTAAAATCACCACAAGCAAATATTAAGTTAGTTCCAAAAGGAATTTCTTCTTGAAAAAACAAATTTACTTTTTTATTTACAATACCTATACCTTCTGTAAACCATCTTTTTTCATAGAATTCTGTATAATTTGGAATATAGCTTTTAGGCACTATTCCAAGTACTTTTCCATTAAAAATTATGTAAGCACAATTATATAAACAATTATTATGTATAAGTGGTGCACCCACAGCTATAAGTATATCCTTTTCTTTAGAATAACTACATATATGTTCTACTCCATCTATGGCTTCATTAAGCAATAACTGCTGCCAAAAAAGATCAGCACAGGTATAGGAAGTTATACAGAGTTCTGGAAAAACCACAAGCTTTGAACCTTGTTCAATAGCATTATCTATACAATTAACTATGTTTTTTAAATTGAATTTTATGTCAGCTACATTAGTTATAGGACTTGCAGCTGCTACTCTTATAAAATTATCAGTTGGCATGTTATCATCCCTTTCCTTTATATTATTCCTGGCAAAACTAAAATTATCCAATTATAATTATCATTTAGAAATTTTAAATTGTCAAACTATAAGATTGTAATTTTCAACTATCAATTCTTTATTTTATAAACATTATATTATAAAATAATAATTAATGAAATGAGGTGTGTTTAACATGGGTAAAATATTTTCCATGTTTTGGATTTTTTTTAAAATAGGTGCTTTTACTTTCGGTGGTGCTTATGCTATGATTCCTCTTATTGAAGCTGAAGTCGTAGACAGACATAAGTGGATTACCAAAGAAGAATTTCTTAATATCGTAGTAATATCACAATCCTTTCCAGGTGCCCTTGCTGTTAATATAAATACCTTCATAGGCTACAAGTTAGGTGGAATTTTGGGTGCAATTTTAGCTCTTTTAGGAACTATTTTACCATCCTTTATTATAATTCTGCTTATAGCTTCTTTCTTCACCAAATTTAGAAGTAACTACTTTATAAGCTTAATATTTAAAGGCATAAGTGCTGCAGTACCAATGCTAGTATTAGTTGCTATAGTAAGTTTATCAAAATCTATAAAAAAAAATTACACAAATTTAATAATAATTATTATAACTGTATTGTGTATTGAATTTTTCAAATTTCATCCTGTACTGATTATAATTTTATCAGGGATTTATGGATACTTTTTCTGTCGAAAGAAGGTGGGCTAAATGGGCTTATTGATAAAATTATTCCTATGCTTTCTTAAAATAGGTGCTTTTGGATTTGGCGGTGGTTACACCATATTACCATTAATTGAAAGGGAAATAGTTACTAATAATCATTGGATCAACTATAAAGAATTTATAGATATAATAGGAATTTCTCAAATTACACCAGGACCTATTACTATAAATTCAGCTACATTTGTAGGCTACAAGGTTTCTAGTTTTTGGGGAAGTTTATATGCTACTATAGGTGTAGTTATTTTACCATTTATTTTAGTTTCCGTGGCTACTCACTACATATTAAAATTTAAAGAATCTATACTTATAAAATCAGTACTTATGGGAATGCGACCTGCACTTATAGGTCTTATTATATGCGCCTTTTTATCTCTTGCTAAAGAATCTTATTATGATTTAAAAAGCGTTATTATAGGTGTACTTACTATGATTTTACTACTTCACAAAAAAATACATCCTATAATTATAATAATTATATCAGGTGTTTTAGGAATAATTTTTTACAGGTAATTTTCAAATTTCAATTACTTGATTTTTATACTTAAATCAGATCTTGTCATTTGTAAATTTCCATTTTTAATTACTATATCTCCTTGTAAATCTGTTCTTATAACTATACTTCCTATGTTACTTATTCTATTTAAAGCCTTATTTTCCGGACTCTCCACACCATTAGAAGTTATTATTGCAATTTTAGGAGAAGCTTTTTTTAAAAAACCTTCTGTACTACTTGTGTTTAAACCATGATGTGGTACCTTTAAAATATCACAATGACTTATCTTATTATTATTTATCATATACTCTTCTTCTGTTTTTTCACAATCAGCCGCAAATAAATAATTTATCCCATCTATTTCACCTTGTAATATTATAGAATTATTATTTTCTATTCTTTTATCCTCTTTAAATGGAGTTAAAGCCTTTAAATTCATTTTTTCTTCTTTTAGAACATAATTATTAGATATATATTTCACACTAATACCTTTTTTAGTCAATTGCTTGTAAATTGTGTATTTAATTTTATCATCATGCATTGGCAACAATACCTTGTTTACCTTTTTACTCTCTGCTATGGCTAATAATCCACCATAATGATCATCATGGTAATGAGTTAAAATCACTGTATCTATTTTATTAATTTCATTTGCATCTAAATATTTTAAAATTTTATCAGAATAATAAGACGCTCCCGTATCTATTAAGTAATTGCTATTATCTGTTTTTATTAATATACAATCACTTTGCCCGGTATCTAAAAAATGTACTTCATATCTGTTTTGTTTAGCAAGCACACTATTTGTTGTAACGATTATAATCATAAATAATATCATTAATTTTCTTTTCAACTAAAATCAGCTCCAATTTCTATTTCGCACTTATTTTTTGTTTCTTTTATCATAATATGACTGTAAAATGTACGAAAAAAAGAAAAAATACACCAGTGGTGACTTTTCGCACCAATGATGTATTTTTGCATCAACGATATTTATTAAGTTACACAAATATTACTTCAGCCTTGTTCCATTCTCATCTTGTTCTATAATTCCCTGCTTCATAAGTCCTCCTAAGGCATTTTTAAAATAATTCTTGCTCTCATGAAATACTTCTTTTATATCTTCTGGAGAACTTTTATCATTAAAAGGCATACTTCCATTGTGTTTTTTAAGATATTGAACTATATTTTCCTGGAGCTCCGTTCTCTCATCCACAGCTCTTTTTCTTGGAGTAAGACCCATTCTTCCATCCTCGTATATTTTTTTAATTCTAACTTTTAGCTCATATCCTTCTTTTAAATCTACAAAATACTCATTTTTAAGTATTACTCCTCTATAGGTTTTATCTATAGCTACCATAGCACTTCTATTAGTTTGAAAACCATAGATAATCCCTGTAACCTCGTCCCCTACTCTATACTTACCATTTAAAATCTCATCTGTTTCTTCAACATTTAAATTTTCTAAGTATCTATCTATATCTGTAGTAGCTGCAATTCTATTTGTTTTGTCTAAGTATATATAAAATAGATAATAGTTACCTATTTCCAGTCTGTAAACTTGTTCTTTCATTGGAACAAAAATATCTCTTTCCATTCCAAAATCTATAAAACTTCCTATTTTAGTTTTGGACACCACTTTAAGGTATGCAATTTCTCCAACTTGGGCTATAGGCTCTTTTAAAGTAGCTATAATTCTATCTTTTGAATCCCTATATATAAAAGCATTAACTTCATCACCTATAGAAATTTCTTTTTCTAACGCACTTTTATTTGGTAAAAGTATATCATCACTAGTATTTCCTGTACCTGCATCTAAATAGTAACCAAAATCTGCTTTTCTAACAACCTTTAAGGCATTAAACTCTCCTATGTTTATCACTTAACTTCAACTCCCTATGAATAGATATAATAGTTTAATCTAATCTATTATATCCTATTAGTTAAACAGTTACTATCATTTAATTAATATTATATAGAATTCTTTCTAATGAGTACCTTCTCTTCTATTTTTCTTCCAATTTCAATTAACTTATCTTTAACTAATATCTTTTCTCTCCATCTTTTAGGTATATTATCAATTCCGTAGTAAACTCCTGCTAATCCTCCTGCTATTGCTCCAATAGTATCTGGATCTCCATAAATATTTACTGCTTCACAAATAGCATCTTCTGAATTGCTAGTATTTATAAAACACCACAAAGCACATTGTAATGTATCAACCACATATCCAGAAGGAGTCAATTCTATTTTTTTAGTAGACATTATATCTTCATAATCTTGATATTTTAAAGTTTCTTCTTCTATAACCTTTAGCTTTTCCTCACCATTTAAATATCTATAAATTATTGTATTATACAATTCACAAGCTTCGGCTGCTTTTTCATCATAATGGGTAAGCATAGATTGTTCCTTGCTTATTTTTATTACCTTTTTCAAATCATCATAATAGAGAGCTGCAGGAATACATCTCATTAAGGTTCCATTTCCTGCTGAATGTTGATTTAGCTGTTTATGTGCATAAGAAGCTGCTTTCTTCCAACTATTGTATTTTTTATATCCTTCCATTGCAAGTTTTACAGTATTTCCAACATCCTTGGGATCAGTATCATACCAACTAATGAAGTTTTTCCCTATACATTTTAGAGGATCTTTAGGATTTTCTAATATGCCTTCAGCTACTGCAATAGTCATCATGGTATCATCCGTAACCTCTCCTGGCTTTAAGTTCCAAACCCCTCCACCAATTATTTCTTTCAAATATCCATATTCTTCTTTGCCTTCTTTTTTAGAAAGAAATTCTAGTGTTCCGCCTAATGCATCTCCACAGGCCACTCCAAATAATCCTCCAAGTATTCTATCTTCTTTTTTCATATATATCCCCCCCTTTGATTCTTGAAATATATAAAAAGAAACATTGTTATTTATCTATTCTTTAAATTTTATTATAATTCTTCTAGTTTATTCTTTGCAAGGATATATTTTGAATAAGGTTGTCTAGTTTATATGTTTCTAAAATAAAAAGAGCATAGCTTTAAAACCTATACTCTATTACTTATGATTATTAGCTTCTTCAATATAATAAAAAGCTGAATTTCTAACTTTTTCTTTTTCATCTTCTGTAAGTTCACGTATAACTCTTGCAGGTGCTCCCATACATAAAACTCCTGAAGGTATTTTTTTTCTTTCGGTGACTAAACTTCCTGCACCTATAATAGTTTCATCCCCTATTTCTGCATCATTTAAAATAATTGATCCCATACCAATTAAGCAATTACTGCCAATTTTGCATCCATGTATAACAGCATTATGTCCAACAGTTACATATTCACCTATTTCCACAGAACTATTATTTCCTACATGAACAGTACAGTTATCTTGAATATTGCTGCCTTTTCCTATATGTATAGAGTTGCAATCCCCCCTAAGTACAGTACCATACCAAATCCCAACATCTTCTAGCAAAGTAACCCTTCCTATAACATCTGCACTATGTGCTACAAAAACACTTTTGTCTATTACAGGTTTTATATCTTTATAATTAATTATCACTTTAACACCTCTTTGAAAAAATTTTTTATAATATTATAACAAATAAAAATTGTATTGTCTAAATTCACTTTTATCTATTTATCTACGTTCTGCGAAAACATATTAAAATTAGACACTTTTACTATAAATAATCAATGTTTATTAACAATATTTATTGTTGAATTTAGCATAAATATACTTTATAATAAATATACTACATATAGTATCACATTACAATAACTATACTATATATAGTATAGTTATTATAATACAAGGAGGAAACTTATTTTGAAATCCCTAACTGATTTATTTAAAAGATATTATACAAAGGAATTAGAAAATAATTCTGACAAGACGGTCTATGACTTATTTACCTGGAAGAAAACAGATGTTTTTCTAAAGGATCATAAAAGTGGAAAAGTACTAGTTGATATGAAGGATTTAGAATTTCCTGAGCAATATTCACAAACAGCTTGTGATATTATAGCCTCTAAATATTTTAGAAGAGCAGGTGTTCCTAATGAAAATGGCTATGAAAATAGTATGAAAGCCATAGCTCATAGGATGGTTAATTTTTGGTGTGAAGCTTTAAAGGATGAAGGTATTATAAAAACAGAAAAAGAAGCTTCTATATTTTATGATGAAAGCGTATATGCCTTATTAAATCAAATGTATGCACCTAATTCACCACAATGGTTTAATACAGGTCTTGCTCAATCATATGATATAAAAGGCAGTAAACAAGGCCTTTATTATTTTGACGAAAATCAAAAAAAGGTAGTTGATTCCTGTGATAACTACACCAGAACTCAAGCTTCTGCTTGTTTTATATTATCTATAGAAGATAAGCTTTTAGGTCCTCACTCTATATCAGACCAATATGTTACAGAAACAAAACTTTTTAAAGGAGGATCTGGAACAGGTACTAACTTTTCCTCTATAAGAGCGAAAGGTGAAAAACTTTCTGGTGGTGGTTTTTCATCTGGCTTAATGAGCTTTTTAAAGGGCTTAGATAGAAATGCTGGCGCCATAAAGTCTGGTGGTACTACAAGAAGAGCTGCCAAAATGGTATGTTTAGATGTTGATCATCCTGAAATTATGGATTTCATGACCTGGAAAGCTAAAGAAGAGAATAAAGTAAGAGCTCTTGGTAAAATGGGCTATGATATGGATATTGATGGTGAAGCTTATGAAACAGTTTCTGGCCAAAATAGCAATAACTCTGTTAGATTTTCAGATTACTTTATGAATAAAGTTGACAATTTAAACAATAACCCTGATGAAACCATAGAACTTAAAGGTAGAGTTGATTTAAAACTAGATAAAACTATTGGTGTATCTGATATTTGGGAAGCTTTCAATTCTTCCTCTTGGCAATGTGCTGATCCTGCTCCTCAATTTAGTGACACCTTTAACGCTTGGCATACTTGTCCTGCTGGAGAAGATGGTGCTTTAAATGCTCCCTACAATAGAATTAATTCAACAAATCCATGTGGTGAATATGCCTTTTTAGACGATTCTTCTTGTAATTTGGCTTCTATAAATATATATAGATTTTATAACAATACTACACATAAATTTGATATAGATGGATATCTGCATGTGATAGGTCTAGTTCAATTAATTCTTGAATCTTCTATACACTGGGGCCAGTATCCAACAGAAGATATTGCAAGAAAGAGTTACTTGTTTAGACCTACTGGACTTGGCATATCTAATGCAGCATCACTTTTTATGGTTATGGGATATGCTTATGATTCTGATGGAGCTAGAAATCTAGCATCCTCACTAATAGGAATACTTACAGGTTATTCATATTATATATCATCTTTGATTTCTAAAGAAATTGGTGCCTTTAAGAAGTTTGAAATAAATAAATCTTATATGATGAGAGTTATTAGAAATCATGTAAGAACTGCAGGAGTTGATCCTGATGATGTTATTAAAAATAGTAAAACTAAATATGGTAATGATTTTGAAGGCTTAAATTATACTCCAATAAAAGTAGATCATAATATTTTAAATAAAGAAGGTTTAAAATACATAAGCTTATGCCTTAAAGATTGTTGGGGTAAAGCTTTAAGCTATGGTGAAGAATATGGATATAGAAATGCACAAGTTTCAGTAATAGCTCCTACTGGGACTATATCATTTGCTATGGACTGTGGTGCTACATCAATTGAACCATTTTTTAGCCATATAGTATACAAAAAGCTTTCTGGTGGTGGCTTTTTAACCATAATAAATCCTGTTATAACTGTAGCTTTAAAAAATCTTGGATACTCAAATGACGAAGTAGAGGATATTTTAGACTATGTACTTGAAAAAGAAACAGTAACAGAAAATGGATTTACATATGAAAAAGTTTTAGATGGCAAGATTGAAGGTGCACCACACTTAAAAGAAGAACATTTGCCTATTTTTGATACTTCTAATAGATGTGGAAGTGGAGAAAGATATATACTTCCTATGGGACACGTACTTATGGTGGCTGCAATAACTCCACTTATATCTGGGGCAATATCTAAAACTGTAAATTTACCTAAAACTGCTACTATAGATGATTTTAAAAATATAGTGTTATCCTCTTGGAAATTAGGAGTAAAAGGAATAGCTCTTTATAGAGATTCTTCCAAGGCTGCTCAACCTTTAAACACTACACTTACAGATAATGTGGATTTAAAGCTTGAAGATTTAACTTATAAACAGCTCCTTCAAAAAGCTAAAGATTTACAAAAAGGAATAAAGCCTTCAAAACGAGATAAACCTATAGGCATAAGACGTGGTACTACTCACCCTGCTCAAATTGATGACGTTAAAATATACACTACTGTTAACAGACGTGAAAATGGTGAGATATCAGAAATATATATAACTACAGATAGAGAAGGTACTATAATAACAGGACTTTTAAATTCATTATCTAAAGCTGTTTCTGTAATGCTTCAATATCATGTACCACCTCAGGACATAGCAAGAATGTTAAGAGGTCAAAAATACGAGCCTTATGGTTTTGTACAAAAACATCCTTATATAAAGCACGTATCTTCAATATCTGATTTAATAAGTAAGGTTATAGATATTGAACTTGGAGATTTTTCAAGATGTCAGATTAAGCCTGAAAATTATGATGAAAATACTTTAAATATAAATACTGAAACTGCTGTATCTTCATCTAACATTCCAGAAAACAAAATTAAAATAAAAAAAGTCGATGGTGAAAGACTCTACAATGTCACTTGCCCAAATTGCTCTGGTACCAGAATGGTCAGGAATGGTACTTGTATGGTTTGTCTAGATTGTGGATCTACTACCGGCTGCAGCTAATAAATAAAATATTTTTATAAGTACTTACAAAAATTCATTAATATTCAAATAAAAATAAGCTTTAGATACTTAGAAACGAGTATTTAAAGCTTATTTTAGATAGTGGAAGCTACTTTTTTATAAAGCTCAATAGAATCTTTGATTCTTTGGGCGAAGTAACCTACGACCTAATTAACTTAAAAATGTCCTAGCAATCACTTGGTCTAGGCGCAGAAGGGCCAAGACCAATGGAACAAAGCCAATTCAGTACTACCTCATGCAGCACGTTGATGTTGTCTACCTGGCAGTGTTCTAATCCGCCAAGTCTTCTATCCTCTATGGCGAAGAACGTCTTATTTTTCGAACCAGCCTGCTCATAATTTTTAAGAGCTTGTGTTAATGGATTAGGCTGAACTAATATCTCTTCTGCACCATGCATCACAAGAAGAGGGCATTCTATCTGGTGAAGCACGCCTTCGAGATTGTAGGCAAAACGCGGATTTCCTGCAAAGTCATCCAAGCTTTTTGCACCCAGGATTCTCATGCCGTGAGCAGCCAAACTTGTCGGCATCCATTTTAGCATTGCTTCCCAGTCGAATGCATGAGTACCTCCGTCAGAGATGACGGCAGCAATCCTATGGTCAAAGGAAGCAAATCTAAGTGAGTCGTATGCCGCAAAGCTCTCACCATGGACAATAATCTTGCTAGGATCCACTTCCGGTCTAGTTAGAAGAAAGTCGATTGCTCTTGAATGAAAAGCCTCGCTATCAGCTCGTCTGCCCTTTCCCTTTTCGTACATTGAGAGACCGGTTCCTGGCTGATCATAGACCATAAAGTTATATCCACAGGAAATAAATGCTGGTCCTAACCAAAAGTAGTTCTCAACTGACCACTCATCACCACCATTGAGAGCCAAAATTGTGGGCTTCGGACCTTTTATCCAAGAAGGTGAGAAAAAGTACCCATCCAACTTAACATCCTCATAATCTACTTGGATTTTCTCTGGTTTTACATCGAAGTACTTTCCTGCAGCTTCGAAGAGTTCATTTACCTTCCTAAATATACGGATTTTCTCGGTGTCATTATCCATCACAGCATATTCAGCTATTCGGTAGTAATTCAAAGCACGAATGTAACAGTTACGTGCTGTATACCAGTTTCCAACAGCGTCTGCCTCCTTGCCATGCCTTTCCAAGGCTTCTGCTGTTATAAGCCATTCTCTATGCCATGTTTCCTTATCGTTTGGATCTATTTTTTTGCATGCTTCATAAATTTCGGTGACATCAGTAGCACCAAGACTTGCCATACCTAGAGCTTTAGTTACTTGATATGACATCATATAGTTGTTTGGCCAACGGCTGAATTCAATTGACATTACAGTATCCTCCTTTTTTAATTCCATTGATTACTCCCACACTACTCTGATTGAGCACAAAAGTATATTATTTGAAATGGTAGCACCTATCTATGTGGATTCCATAAACTTGATTTTATACCATATTACTTCCTCCTATGAATTTACTTGTAGTGTTTAAGCTATAAGTAAATCTTACGATATAAAAATAAAGCTTCTCTAAAATTAAAATAAATCTTTATAAAGAAAATATAAAAAATTATAAAGTGCTAAAAAGCAAAAAGACCACTGCCTGGTTCTGTACTTTCAACCAGCAGTGACCTTTAATTTATTGTAAAAAAATAAAATTATTGTTTTGCAAGTGGAAGGCTGAACTTTATACCCAGGCCTCCATACTCAGAACGATATGCACAGATTTCTCCACCATGATGTTCAATAATTGATTTACAGCTTGCAAGTCCAAGCCCTATCCCGCCATTTTCAATTTGCCGGGATTTATCCACAGTGAAAAATTTAAGAAATAGTGAAGAGATATCCTTATCCGGTACTCCAGTCCCATTATCCTCAATTTCAAAATAGGCATAAGGCCCTTGTGAGTATCCAGTCATATACACTTTTAACTCATTTTTTCCTCCATATCTTACAACATTACTGAAGAGATTACCAAAGACCCGACCTATCATAATTTCATTGACCATAAGCATCATATCTTCTGTGAATAAATGTTTGTAAACAAGCTCACAGTCAAGTCCTGATAGCTCATATTCATATTCTAGGGCAATGTTTTCAAATAATTTTGATGCATTAACGAGTTTCACGGTCATGGATCCTAAATCTAGTTTCTCTTTTGTAAAGCTTACAAAGTCATTTATAAGTTCAGCCATATATTTTGACTTTTTTTGAATCAACTCATAATATTCCTGTTTTTCATTTTCTGGTAGACCCTTTTGCATAGCTAGCAGTTCAGCAAAACCATTAATAGATGTTAATGGTGTTTTTAAATCGTGAGCAATGGCAGCAATCATATCCGTTTGCTCTTTGTGCGCTAGTTGAAGCCCCTTTTCCATTTTATTGAAGTGATTGTAAAGTTCTCCAATCTCATCATTACTAATTAGAGCAAGTGGTGGCAATGGATGCACAATATTTACTTTTTCCAGCCTAGCATTAAGCAACCTGATTGGTTTTTCTATACAAAAGTAAATATACATAATCAAAATAATAAAAATGAAACAGGCAATAACAACTATAGGAAAGAGTAATCCTATATATGAAGGGTTCAGTAATGAACTGGATATAGGTGAATATACTGCAAAGATAAACTTTAAATAGATTCCAATTAAAAACATAAAAACTATAAACATCACCATGAACAGTAAAGGCAGCTTTATTTTCAGTTTCATATTATTACTCTCTTTCCTTGTACTTATATCCGATACCCCAAATTGTTTTAATAAAGTCATATTCAGGGCCAAGTTTCTTACGAATATTTTTTATATGAACCGTTACGGTATTTAATTCTCCGTATTCATCTCCCCAGACATATTCATATATCTGCTCACGAGTCAATACAGTATTGGGGTTATGCATGAGCATGGACAATATTTGAAATTCCTTTGTTGATAAGTTAAGCTTTCTGTTATTTAAAAATGCTTCAAAGGTCTTATCATTCAAGATGAGAGGAGAATCAGTCGTTTCTCTATTGGGGCTAAGTTCATTCCACTCTTTAAACAGCCTGTCAACTTTTCTGAAATTGGCCCTTATCCTGGAAGTAAGCTCCTGAATGCTAAAGGGCTTTGTCATGTAATCATCTGCCCCTATTTCGAGCCCAACGATTTTATCAATATCCTTATCTCGGGCGCTTAATAACAAAATTGGAGTATTATAAGATTTTCTGATACTTCGGCATACATCAAGACCATCCATACCAGGCATCATTATATCAAGAATGATGAAATCAATATGATTTTCTTCCAATGCACATAAGGCTTCTTCTCCAGAATATGCTGGAATCGTTTCAAATCCCTCATAACTTAAACTCTTTGTTATGAGTTTTACTATATCTTTATCGTCATCTACAACTAATATCTTTTTTTGCATTTTTGCACCTCCGAGCTGCTTCAATAAGCTTTCTCTTCAAATTATGAACCCAAGTAATAAGTAGTCTTCCTATAATTGGCATTCAGACAGAAAATCCACATACTATGCTCTTTACATAGGAAGCAAAATATTATTAATAATATCCTCAGTACTCTCTTCCGTAAGCTTCCATACAATATTATATCATTTATAATTAGCAAGGAGGGCAAATTTAAAGCTTTTTCAGAAATAGTATTTAACGAAAGTGAAATCTCATTACGATTATTTGCTCTTGTTATAATGGTTTCAATTGATTTACGAATATAATTTTTCTCATTAAAACCGTTAAATAAATCAAATGATGGCATAACCGTAGATAAATTTGATGACAAAAAACTTCTTTTAATCATTATAACATTACCTGCTTCTAATTTAATTTCAATATCTATCATCATGTTCTTTGATGAAAAATTTTAATTCTTAGCAAAAAGAAAAAAGCCTACATGGGGGAACATGTGGCTTAATAGGGGATATTATTTAATAATAAGTCTTTCACATCAATAAAACTTAATTGTCCACGATAACATGTTTATTGATAATTTTCGACTCAATTACAAATAAGATAATAACACTTAAAATATAATTAGTCAATATATTTTTATAAAAAACATTATATTTCGACATTATTTTTTTCTTTTTATGCAGATTTTAAGTTTTTCACAATAAACATGATATTATTGTATCCTAATATACTTATATTAAATTTTTGTTCACACATACCTAGATAATCTTAATTATGGAAAATTAGAAATGTATAATTAAATTGATTATAGGAAAATTTACTATTAGCACTAGTCATAATAGTAAAAGGAGTGAATAATCTATGAGTGAAACTATATTAGAAAAATCAAAAGGTAGAGTAAGTTATCATGATTCTGTAGAAGAAATGCTTAAAAGAATTAGAGAAGATGGAATGTCTAATGCATTTGATAGATATGCTCTTCAAGACAAAATTAGGTGCAAATTTTGCCTTGAAGGTCTAAGCTGTCAATTATGTTCAAATGGTCCATGTAGAATAAGTGAAAAAACAGGTCAAACCAAAGGTGTATGTGGAATAGGTCCTGATGCCATGGCAATGAGAAACTTTCTTCTAAAAAACATAATGGGAGCAGGTACATATAGTCATCATGCTTATGAAGCTTTTAGGACATTAAAAGCTACAGCCGAAGGAAAAACTCCATTTAAAATTACAGATGTAAATAAACTTAAATGGATGTGTGAAAAAGTAGGTATAGATACAAGTCAGGAAGTTAATGATATGGCCATAGAATTAGCTGTTCTACTTGAAGATCAACAAAGAATTGGTGTAGAAGATAAGAATATTATGATTGAAGCTTTTGCCCCAAAAAAGAGAAAAGAATTATGGAGAAAGTTAGATATATATCCTGGTGGAACAGTTCACGAGGAACAAAATTGTGTAGCTAGTTGTCTTACAAATGTGGATGGAAGCCACGTTTCCTTGGCTATGAAAGCTCTTAGACTCGGTATAGCAACTATATATAACTCTCAGATAGGTCTAGAAATGGTGCAGGATATACTGTTTGGAACACCAACACCACATGAAGTTAATATGGATTTAGGAATCATGGATCCAGAATACGTAAATATAGTATTTAATGGTCATCAACCTTGGCCTGGAGTTGCCACCATATTAAAATCAAGAACGCAGGAAATTCAAGAAAAAGCAAAAGCTGCTGGTGCTAAAGGTCTTAGAATAGTAGGTTCCATAGAAACAGGTCAGGAACTACTGCAAAGATTTGAAATAGATGATGTATTCGTAGGTCATATGGGAAACTGGCTTACTATAGAACCATTATTAGCTACTGGTACTGTGGATGTATTTGCAATGGAAGAAAATTGCTCACCACCAGCTATAGATATGTATGCTGAAAAGTATCAAATAACTTTAGTATCTGTAAGTACCATAATTGATTTACCAGGTCTTGATGAAAAAATCCCTTATGATCCTTCTAAAGTAAATACTATGGCTGATAGATTAATTGAACTTGCTATAGAAAATTTCAAAAAGAGAAAAGAAAGAAAAATTCAGCCAATGGTTCCTAAAAAAATTCAAAAAGCTGTAGCTGGTTTCTCCACTGAAGCTGTTTTAGGGGCTCTTGGTAATAAACTTGATCCATTAGTAGATGTAATATCCGCTGGAAAAATTAAGGGAGTTGTAGCTCTTGCAAACTGCTCCACACTAAGAAATGGTCCTCAAGATTCCATGACAATAAATCTTACAAAAGAACTTATAAAAAAAGATATATTAGTTGTCAGCGCAGGATGTGGAAATCATGCTCTTGAGGTTGCAGGACTTTGTACTGTAGAGGCAGCTAATAATATGGCTGGTGAAGGGCTAAAAGAAGTATGTAATATGTTGAAAATTCCTCCAGTGTTAAGCTTTGGAACTTGCACTGATACAGGAAGAATATCTATGCTTGTTACTGCTCTAGCAGATCATTTGGATGTTGATGTATCTGATCTTCCAATAGCTGTTACTGC
Organism: Clostridium carboxidivorans P7; assembly: GCF_001038625.1. GTDB lineage: Bacteria > Bacillota > Clostridia > Clostridiales > Clostridiaceae > Clostridium_AM > Clostridium_AM carboxidivorans. The sequence continues at coordinate 5,119,559 of NZ_CP011803.1, read as the reverse complement.
TCCAGAATGGATGGAACAAAAAGCAACTATAGATGGAATTTTTGCATTAGCCTATGGTGCTTATACTCATCTATCTCCTACTCCTTTCATGACAGGAGCTCCTCAGCTTGTAGAGCTTCTAACTAAAAAAGCAGAAGATGTAACAGGTGGAAAAATTGCACTAGGAGATGATCCTGTTGAAGTAGCAAATGGTATAGAGGCTCATATAATAAATAAAAGAAAAGGGTTAGGCTTAAGTTAATATAAAAAACCATGCATGTAAGGAAGTTTATTTTCCTATTTATGCATGGCTTTTGTTTTTATATAAGGATTTAATTCATTTTACAGCAATCCATTATATAATGTTTCAACTATTTTTCATTATTAGTCTTATTTTTGTTTACTCTATTAGGTTTTGCTTTAGGCTTTATAACTGTATTTTTTCCTCTGGAATTACCGTTTCTACCCTTATTGTACATAGCTCCAGTCCTCAAATCTATAAACCATAAGAAAAAAACTATAAATACTGCAGACTGTAAGTACTGCCATACACTTTCAGATAGATTGTATTTATAATAACTCGCTATTATATTAGGCACAAAAAATGCTAATATTGCTATGGCCAAAATAATCCACTTATTTGGATGAAATTTTGATAATACATGAATTTTTAACTGATTGTAAACAACTACAAAAATTATTACGAAAAATAAAACCTGCAAAACTACTTTTGTCCATAAAGGCATCTATTTTTCCCCCTTTACTTTTGTCTATTAATTCTATTATTATATACTTTTCCTTTTATATCAATACCTTTTTTAATTAAACATTATAAAATCAATATCTAACCACTTACAGTACTATTATTTTAAAATATTCAAAACTTTAATATTTGCTATTTATAAATAATGATTATCGTGATATAATATTATAAAAAGGAATAGGGGGTAAAATATATGATTGATTATAAACAACTTATGAAAGATATACTTGATAAAAAGGTAAAGCTTGAACTTATGCTTGATAGAGCAATAAAAATTGGTTCTCAAAATATTACTAGTGAAAGTGGTTTTTTAGAAGTATATGAATTAAGTGATTCTGAAAAATATAGAGCCATATTAACTAGAGGTGATGATATTTATTATTCTGAAACAGAATTGTGTGCTGATATGCAGCAAAACGGTTCTTGTACTTATCGATATGAACAAATATATAAAGTAATTTTAAATGACAATTGTAAATGTGAATGTGAATGTAAATAAAAAATAAAAATATTGCCCCCATTTTAAATTTTAAGGGGCAATATTTTTTATTTGATAGGTAATATCTTATATATCTAAACCTGCTGATTTTCTAAGTTTATCTACAGATTTATCTTCTTTATTGTTTTGGAGCATCATATATACGTAAATTGGAATACCCATGAGCAATAGTAAAAATCCATACATTACTGTCTCTGCTCCTGTTCCATAAATTGCATATATAGAGTATATTAATGCAATTAGTGTAACAAATGAACTTTTTAAGAAATTCCAAAAATTAAAATCCTTTGAATGTTTAGTCAAAAGCACTATCTCTGCTGCAGTTGTAAAAGTATATGCTGGCAAAAATGCTAAAGTTGCTAGCAGCATCATAAAATCAAAGGCTGACCTTAAAGTACCAACATAGTTCATTACTAATAGTAGGTTGGCACATATACCACTAATAATTAACGCTGCAGCTGGTGTATTATATTTTGGATGAATTTTTGCAAATACCTTTGGAAACAATCTATCCTCTCCTGCTGCAAAAGCACCTCTAGCTGTAGTCATAATCCAACCAGAAGTTCCTCCTAACGTTGATATAATAGCTCCTATTGCAATAAAAGCACCGCCCCAAGAACCACCTGTTACACTATTTATAATATCCGCAAGTGGAGCATCTGATTTAGCAAGTGCCGCTTGATCAATTGCTCCCATAGCAACAACACTAATAAGAATATAAATAACTGCTGAAATTAAAGTACCATATATAGTACTTTTTCTTATGTTTTTTTCTGGATCCTTAATTTCTCCAGCTGGAACTGTTGCACTTTCTAATCCTACAAAAGACCATAACGCTATTGCTATCGCTCCAGATAAAGTTCCCATTCCTGACAACTCTGGTTTAGCTACAGTATTTAAAAATTTAGGATTAAAATGAATTGCAGCAACAACTATAAATACTACTAATGCCAATACTTTAAGTACTGTACTAACTATACCAATAATTCCAGCATTCTTTACACCTAAAATATTAATTATAGTAAAAATCCAAAGAACTGCCGATGTTACTAAAAATGCAATAATTGGTGTATTCGCTTGAGGTATAAAATAGACAAAATAACTCATAAAAGCAGTAATAATAGTTGCATTTCCAACCCAAGTTGCAATCCAATAACTCCATGCAATTAAAAAACCTGCAAAATCTCCAAAAGCTGCTCTAGTATAAACAATAGGACCTCCTGTTTTTGGCATAGCTGCTCCCATATTACCAAAACTCAATGCAATTAATAAAGACCCTATAGCCGTAATAGTCCAAGCCAAAATAGCTGTTTTTGGATTAGATGCTCTTGCCAAAGATGCTGGTGCCATAAAAATTCCAGAGCCAATAATATTTCCTACCACAATTGCAGTAGCAGCAGCTAATCCCAATTCTCTCTTTAATTTGCCCTCACTCGAGTTTCCTACTCCTTGTCCCTTATCCATGTTTTTCCTCCTTTTATAAAAAATAAATATATGAATACATTTTTTAATAAGCAAACATTTTATTTTTAATAAGCAACCACTCTATTATACCAAATAATCAGCATTACTGCACCTTGTTAAAGTTATAATGTAATAATATAAATTAACTTAAGATAAATTAACTTTTTATAATTTGAGCAAAAATTTAATTACATACAATTAAACTTAATTTAAATTCTATTCAAGCAAAACTTAATTTTCTGAATTTTTTATATATAATTATATGCTAGATAATAATACTATAAACTTAACATTTTATATTTCATACTGGAATCCCGAATATTTCACAGGATTACAGTATGAAAAACAAATAATAATTGTTTAATTAATATACTTTTATTTATATTTCTACCTTTACCTTTTCTTCTACTGCTTTTAAAAGTTCTCCACTTGTTAAAAGCTCTTCACATTTTTCTAATTCTTTATACATAACTTTGTCTTCTGCTATAAAGTCTACCTTATTTCTTACTGCTTTATATACTTCCTGAGTACCTTTACCTAATTTAAGTCCATCTCTAAAATCTATAGCCTGACAAGCAGCCATAAGTTCTGTTGCAACTACTCTAGTTACATTATTTACAATCTGTAAGCCCTTTCTAGCTGCAATAGTTCCCATACTTACATGGTCTTCCTGGTTAGCAGATGAAGGAATGGAATCTACACTAGCTGGATGTGCAAGCACTTTATTTTCTGATACTAAAGCTGCTGCTGCATATTGTGTAATCATAAATCCAGAATTAAGTCCTCCATTTTTTACTAGGAATGGTGGTAAATCATTTAATTGATAATTTACTAATCTTTCTAATCTTCTTTCTGATATATTAGCAATTTCAGATGCTGCTATACCAAGAAAATCAAAACTTAAGGCCATAGGTTGTCCATGGAAGTTTCCTCCTGATATTACATCTCCATTTTCAAATACAATAGGATTATCTGTAACAGAGTTTATTTCAATTTCTACTCTTTCCTTAACATAGTTTATGGCATCCTTACTTGCACCATGTACTTGTGGTACGCATCTTAAAGCATAAGCATCTTGAACTCTTAATTCTCCTTGATTAGTTGCAAAAGTACTGCCTTCTATTAAATTAAGTATATTTTTAGCTGTTTGGATTTGTCCTTTATGAGGTCTTACCGCATGAGCTCTTGGATCAAAAGCATCTCTTATTCCTCTTAATGCTTCTATAGTCATTGCTGCTGTAATATCACTAAGTTTCAAAAGATTTATAGCCTTATGTACAGCTAATGAACCTACTGCAGTCATTACTTGTGTTCCATTTATAAGTGCCAAACCTTCTTTAGCTACAAGTTCTACTGTTGGTATTCCTGCCTTTTCCATAGCTTCTTTTCCTGATAAAATTTCGCCTTCAAATTCAGCTTCTCCTTCCCCAAGCATAGGTAATACCATGTGTGCAAGAGGTGCTAAATCTCCAGATGCTCCTAAAGAACCTTTTTCTGGTATAGAAGGATGTACCCCTTTATTTAACATATCTAATAAAGTTTCAAGTACACTTAATCTTATTCCTGAATATCCTTTAGATAAATTATTTGCTCTTAAAAGCATTATTGTCCTTACTATTTCCTTTGAGAACTTTGCTCCAACACCACATGCATGTGATATTATTAAATTTCTTTGAAGTGTTTTGCACTGTTCTCCTGTTATAGTTACATCTGAAAATTTTCCAAAGCCTGTTGTAATTCCATATACTATTTTATTTTTATCAACTATATCATCTACTATAGCTCTTGATTTTTTAACTTTTTCTTTGGCTTCTTCTGTAAGGTAAACTTTATAATCATTGTACGCAACATTTATAATGTCCTCTAAAGTAAGACCTTCACCTTTTAAATTAACAGTTTTCATTATTACACGCCTCCAAGTTTTAAATCAATTTATTTTCTATTATAATCATAATTTCTTCTTTTCTCTTTTTACTATTTTCTAATAAAACATTACATTTATCCCTTAAATCCTTCTTGTATGCTTCATCCTTTAAACCCATAATATTTATTTTTACATTTAATATAGCACCTTCTACTGCAGTTTCTGTTAATGAAGCTGCAACACCAGCATCTGATAACGCATTTTTGTTTCCATACTTTACTGCTATATATATATAGTCATAAATTCCATAAGCCCTATTTGCTACTTCTAACGGAATTTCTAGTGATTCTTTGTTGCCCTCTGCTATTTTTTGTTTTCTAGCCTTAATTTCTTCATCTGTATTCTTAGGCATTTTAAATGCTTCCATTAATGACAAAAAAGCATTTGTATCTCTTTCCATAAATTTCAAAAATTCTTCTTTTAATATACCAACATTCTCCAAAGACTCATCAATATCCTTTTTTAATTTTTCTTCATATTCCATATATTCTTTTTTTCCCACAGTAAGATTAAACACCATACTAGCAAGAGAACTAGCTAAAGAAGCTGAAAGAGCAGCTATACTTCCTCCACCTGGAGCTGGAGATTTAGAAGCTAATTCATCTATGAAGTCTTTTACAGTTAAATTTTGCAGCATTTTATATTCCCTCCAATTTTAGAAATATATTAACTAATATACAATCTTTCCAGCTTGCACTACAATAGCTCCATTTTTAACCACTGTATCTATTGCATTCACCCCAAAATGATACATCAAATAATTTAAATTTTTAGCATCGAATATAGCTATATCAGCTTTCTTTCCTTTTTCAATACTTCCAATTTCTTTTTCACGACCAACTGCACAAGCTGCATTTATAGTCATTGCATTTATTATTTCCTCTGGCAGCATTTTAAGCCCAAAACATGCAAATGTCATTGTACTTTGTAATGATTCTGTAGGAGATGTTCCCGGATTACAATCTGTAGCCAATGCTACTGCAACTCCTTCTTCTATCATTTTTCTGGCTCTTGCAAATTTATTCAACATTAGATAAAAGGATGTAGTTGGTAAGAGTACTGCAACTACATTATTTTCTGCCATAGCCTTTATTCCTTGATCTGAAGCTGCTACTAAATGTTCTGCAGATACTGCTTTAATTTCTCCTGATAGTTCTGCTCCTCCTATAGATTCTATTTCATCTACATGAATTTTAGCTTTAAGCCCTGCTGCTTGAGCAGCTTTTAAAATTTTTCTACTTTCATCTATTGTAAATACGCCTTTTTCACAAAAACAATCAACAAAGTCTGCTAATTTATGTTCCTTTACATAAGGAATTACCTTTTCAATTATAAGATTTATATAACCTTCCCTATTTTCTTTAAATTCCTTAGGTACTGCATGAGCTCCAAGATAAGTTGAAACTATATCCATAGGATGCCTTTTATTTAAATTGGCATTCACCTGTAACATTTTTATTTCATTTTCAAAATCTAAAGCATAACCTGACTTACTTTCCACTGTAGTAGTACCATGAGCAAGCATTAAATCCAATCTATTCCTTGTATACTGTTCTAGTTCTTCTATTGACGCTTTTCTTGTATTGCTTACAGTACTTAAAATTCCGCCTCCAGCATTTAATATGTCTATATACTGAACATTTTGAAGTTTTAAAGGTAATTCAAATTCCCTAGAACCTGCATAAACTACATGAGTATGGCTATCTACAAGTCCAGGAGTTATAGTTTTACCATATGCATCTATTACAGTTTCATCATCTTTTAAATATTTTTTATAACCTTCTCCGCTGCCCACTTCTACTATAGTTTTATCCTCTATAACTATATATCCATTTTCAATTACACCTGCATCTTTTAATTTATCCTTTTTTTTAGGATAATCTCCTGCACAAGTTACTAGACAGCTTATATTTTTAATTATCATTCAACCACCTCCAGTAAAATTTGTACTCTTAATTTTTTAATTTATAATTTAACTTCTACAGTTTAGAAATATTGCGAAGCTTTGCTTCGCAATATTCTTATTTAACTTTACTAAAGTATTTCTCCACTTCCTTCTTTACACCTTCTCCTTCAACCAAATAAGGAAGTGTTACATGATCTGTGCCTTGATGAGTTTTATTGAATTCCATTACTGTTTCAATCGAATGTTCATTTCTTGCCCAAGAACGTCTGGAAACACCACTCATAACATCCCAGCTAAGTGCTGATTTAATTATTTCATCTGCTTTATAACTTCCATCTAATACTAATCCAAAGCCTCCATTTATAGATTTACCTATTCCAACACCTCCACCATTATGAAGTGCAACTAAACTCATTCCTCTAGCTGCATTTCCTGCATAGCATTGGATAGCCATATCTGCCATTACATTACTTCCATCTTTAATGTTTGAAGTTTCTCTAAAAGGAGAATCTGTTCCACTAACATCATGGTGATCTCTTCCCATCATTACAGGTCCTATCTCACCTTTTCTTACCATATCATTAAATTTAAGTGCTATATTTATTCTTCCAATTGCATCTTGATATAATATTCTTGCTTGAGTTCCAACTACTAATTTATTTTTTTCTGCATCCTTTATCCAATTGTAGTTATCTCTATCTTGATATCTTCTATTAGGATCTATACATTCCATAGCAGCTTTATCTGTTTTAATTAAATCTTCTTCTTTTCCACTTAAACAAACCCATCTGAAAGGTCCATATCCATAATCAAATAGTTGAGGTCCCATTATATCCTCTACATAAGAAGGGAATATAAATCCATCCTTTTCATCTATTCCATTTTTAGATATTTCTTTAACTCCAGCATCATATACAGCTTTCATGAAGGAATTACCATAGTCAAAGAAATATGTTCCTTTATCTACTAAAGCTTTTATTAATTCAAAATGACGTTTTAAGCTCTTATCTACTAACTTATCAAATTTTTCTCTATCTTCTGCAAGAAGTTTTGTTCTTTCTTCAAAAGTAATTCTCTGTGGGCAATAACCGCCTTCATATACAGCATGACAAGAAGTTTGATCTGATAATAATTCTACCTTTATATCATTTTTAACTACATATTCTAGTAAGTCTACTATATTTCCATGATAAGCAATGGACATAGGTTCTTTTTTCTCCATATATTCATGTGCAATTTTAAATATTTTTTCTAAGTCAGAAGAACATTCTTTAACCCATCCTTGGTTAAGTCTTGTATCTATTCTAGACTGATCAACTTCTGCTATTATACCTACTCCATTTGCTATTTCTATAGCTTTTGGTTGAGCACCACTCATTCCTCCAAGACCTGAAGTTATAAATAAATGTCCTCTCAAGTCTCCATCATTTGGTATTCCAAGCTTCATTCTTCCTGCATTAAGAAGTGTATTAAAAGTACCATGAACTATACCCTGTGGTCCTATATACATCCATCCTCCTGCAGTCATCTGTCCATAATTTGCAACACCCATTTCCTCTGCTATTTCCCAATCTTTTTGATTATCAAACATTCCAACCATCATAGCATTTGTTATTATTACTCTTGGTGCATCTGGTTTTGATTTAAATAATCCAAGAGGATGACCAGATTCAACTACTAAAGTTTGGTCCTGAGTCATAACTTCTAAATATTTTTTTATAAGTCTATATTGCATCCAGTTCTGACACACACTTCCTGTCTCTCCGTATGTAACTAGTTCATAAGGATATAAAGCTACTTCAAAATCTAGGTTATTTTCTATCATAACTTGAAAAGCTTTACCTTCTGTACATTTTCCTTTATATTCATCAATAGGCTTTCCGTAAATTCTTCCTTCTGGACGAAACCTGTATCCATAAATTCTTCCTCTTGTAGTAAGTTCCTCTAAAAACTCAGGTATTAATTGTTCATGATATTTAGGTGGAATATATCTTAAAGCATTCTTTAAAGCAATCTCAGTTTGTGATTTAGTTAAATGAAATCCCCTATCAGGTGCTCTTCTTATGCCTTCAACAAATTTAGGCATTTCAGGCAATTCATCATCCAATTTTATAGTCATAGCTTCTTTAATATTAATATTATTAATCATATTATTTCCTCCCCTCATTACTCACTTAAATTTGTCTCTAAAACTTGTTTAATATCAAAATTTTCAATTTGAAGATAATATTCTGCACAATCAATTAAAGCTTTCATTGGAATTAACCCGATAACTTCAGCTCCAACTACTGGAACACCATATCTTTTTGCTTCCATCTTAACCATTTCTTGAATAGTATATACAGATGTCTTTTCATAATTTACCATGTTTATTGAAACTTGAGCTATATTCCTTTCAGTTAACATTACTCCAACAGCTTTAGCATATCTTAAGCCTCCGCTTATATGTCTTATTTTCTTAGCTATCGCATTAGCTATTTCTATATTATCTGTACCTAAATTCACATTGTATGCTATTAATGGAAACCTTGCTCCTATAACAGTAGCTCCGCTTTTTTTATTCATTTCACATGGACCAAAATCAGGCTTCCATTCTGGCTTCTTTATTTTTTCAAAGAAACCTTCATATTGACCTTTTCTTATCTCTGCTAAATTTCGTCTTTCTGGCGCTGTAGCAGCATCTTCATATAAATAAACTGGTATATTTAATTCTTCTCCAACCTTTTTTCCTAAATCTTTTGCAATTTCAACACACTCTTCAGTAGTTATATCTCTTATAGGAATAAAAGGAACTACATCTGTAGCACCCATTCTTGGATGTGCTCCTGAATGCTTACTCATATCTATAAGTTCAGAGGCTTTTTTTATAAGTTTAAAAGCAGCTTCCTTTGTTTCTTCTGGACCACCTATAAAAGTTACAACAGATCTATTGTGATCTTTATCTGAACAATAATCCAAGAGCTTTACACCCTCTGTTTTTCTAACTTCATCTACAATTTTTTCAATTATTTCTTTATCTCTACCTTCACTAAAATTAGGCACACATTCTACTAATTTACTCATACGTACTTCCCCCTAATTGTTTATATTTAACTTTATTATAACGTTTACACATCTCTTAAACGTCTATAAATTATTATTATTTAGAATCTTCTTTTAAATTCAACATATTTTCTATAGACGCTAAATTCTTATCTATTATTCTTTAGATTTTTAAATAAAAACGGATAATATAAAACCTTTCTTAATTTTGTTACTAAAAATTAAGAAAGGCTTCATATTATCCTAAGTAATTAACCTATTTAAATCATCAACTTGATGTTGATCCATAGCCTCATTTAAATACATTATACCTTGTTTAGCGTATTCTTGAAAATCATCATTCAAATAATCTTTAAATATATGATCAAAATACATATTATCTTTCACATAAAACCGCACTTCTGCCTTAGCTCTAAAAACTGTACCTATTTCCTTTGGATTTTTTAGAATCCTCGAATTCATATCTGCACTTTTTAAAAATTTTAGAGATTCTTCAAAGTTTCCATCTTTCATTAAAATTATTGACATAAAAGCCTCAGCTATGGATTTTCCCCATATAAGATCAAACTTCTTGTAAATATTTAAGGCCTTTTTGAAATACTTTGTTGATAAATTATAATCATTTGTATAAAAAGCTGTTTCTCCTGCATTAGTATAAAATAGAGCAAGACTAGTTAGTACATTTTTTTGTTCACATATTTCAATAGCCTTATTGTAGTAATCCAATGCTTCTAAAAAATTTTCTTTTCTCTTTCTTATGTCTCCCATATAATTATAGCAAGCAGCTATGTTTAAAGCATATTTATCAAAAGCATGCTTAGTTTCGCTTAAGGTATTTATAGATTCCTGCATTAACATTTGAGCTTCTTCATATTTTCCAACCATCTTTTTATATAAGGCCTTGAGTCTTAATATTATTCCAACCTCTTCATAATAATTACACTTGACAGCTAGTTCAAGCCCACAATTTATATGCTTTATCATTTCATCACTTTTATTTGTTTGAATACAATAGTAAATCATTTGCTTATAGCCTTCTATAGCATAATCATTACACCCAATTTCATTAGCCTTATCTATCATATCTTGAATATTCTTTATTCCTTCTTCATACTGCCCTTTTCTTATTAAATATCTTCCTTTTATATGAAGCACACTTACTTCTAATTTTAGTACTTCGCTAGAATTTTGTTCTTTGATTTTTAAATCATCCAAGGATTTTTCAATTTCCTTAAGACTTTTAGTTGTTTCTTTATCATTGAAATATAATTCATTATAGGATTTATTACTATAATAAATTATAGGAAAAAGCTCATGGCTAAAGTTAAGATAAACATTTAAATTTTTAATTCTATATTTAAGAGCCTCTATATAATTATACGCATTTTCAAAATGATATATCAATTTATAATAAATATTAATATCTCCTATATTATTCTTCAATGTTTTTTCTAGTATTTTACCTATTTTATTATGAAGTATTTTCTTTTTTGCTGCAGATAGATTCATATATTGAAATTCTCTTAACTTTTGATGAGTAAATTTAAAGCATATATTCTCCTCATTTATTGACTCTTTTAAAATAAATCTACCTTCAAGCTTTTCTATTATATCCATAATTTCAAGTTCATCTTTTTGTGTTAATTCTTTTAATATAAACATAGATACTTCATCATGGAATAATGATGCTATTTCAACTATTTTTCTTTCATCATCAGATATATCTATAAATCTAGTTTTTAAAACATCCTGCATCTTAGAGGTCATTATATTTATATTATTTTTTGACTTTATTATATTAAGGTACTCTTTAAGGAAAAATGCATTTCCTTCAGTTTCTGCATATATTTTATTTATAATTTCCTTTGACAAACTATACTTTGGAAGAGCCTTTTTAATAAAATTTTCTACTTCAGAAGTAGTAAATCTATTAAGCTCTATAATCTCAATTCTGTCATACTTTTTTGCAGAAACTAAAAACCTATCTACATTATGATTAAATTCATTTCTAAATGTAAGTAAAAACATTATATTATTTTCTTCACATTTAGATATAATACTTGTAAGCAAAGAAATACTAACCGAATCCATCCATTGTATATCTTCAAATACTAATAAAATTTTTCTATCAATGCATATTTTTTTCAGTATGTATGTTAATATATTTCCAACTACATCGTGCTTTAACAGTTCTATAGTATCCTCTAACTTAACATTTTCTGAATATCTAGAATCATTATTTACTTCCGGGACAAGTTCCCTTATTATATTTTCTAAAATATCAGAAGTTTTATTCTTATTATCAGCTATAACATAAGCTAAGCTTGAAATTATATTTCTCCAAGGCTTTAGCGCATATTCATTTTCAAACTGATAGCAATTTGTTTCAAAAATATAGACTTCCTTATCTTTTTCAATAGTCTGAAGAAATCTCTCCTTAAGGCTTGTTTTACCTATACCCATTTCACCTTTTATTAATATTGATTTTGAGTCTTTACTATTAATAAAATTTTTATAATTATTCTCCATAAGTCTTAATTCATTAATTCTTCCATAAAAATAATTTTCATTATTTTCTTCTTTATGTCTTACATCCATTAAATTTAGTACTTCTTTAAAAACCTCCGTTGTTTTAGCATCAGGAACTATAGATAATTCTTTATTTAGCGTATCTGAAAGTTTATTGTATAATTCAATGGCACTATTAAATTTTCTTTGATTTTTATAACAGCAGATTAGCTTTCTATAAGCTTCCTCATCAAATTCGTCAATTTTTATAATTAATCTGCAATATTTTTCAATTTCATCATAATCTTCAGTAATTTCTTCTGATTCCAATTTATCTTTAAGTCTTTTTAAATATATTCCTTGAAGATATTCCCTTATTTCAAATACCCATCTTTGAAAGTTTTCAGCATCTTTAGGCATAAAACCTTTTAAAAATTCACCTTCATATACATCTACTTCATCTTTGTTATTGATAAATTCATCTACATCTGTATCTATCTTTGTATTTTCATTAAATAGAATTGTAGACTTATTTAAAAAATCTATTACTTCTTCTTTACCAAAAACCTTTTTTAATTTGTATATTGCATTTCTTAAATTTTTTCTTGAAATACTCTCTTCCATATCTGGCCATAAAAGTGCTGACAACTCATCCCTTGTAGCTTGTTTCCTTATTACCAAATAGCAAAATAGAGCTTGGACTTTACTATATGGAAATGATATATTTTTTCCATTAAAGGTTGCAATAAAATTCCCAAGTAGTTTTACATGGATATAATCCATATCATCACCTCTTAAATTGCACTTTGTATATTCATAGTTAATTATAAATATCACAAAATTTTTTGTCAATTTTTAAAAAATCTTTAAAATAATACTTTTAAATATTTATATATAAATAAAAATCACTGTTATCAATGTAGTGTTGCCAGTGATTTTTTATTATTAATATCATTTCTTACTTAATTTAAAATTATCCTTGTTAATTTACCAATCATATGCTATCATTTACTTTGCACAAATTAATGCGATATTTAAATAAATTATTACAGCACTGTTCTGTTAATAATATAATAATATATCATTAGTTTTTTTGAAACATTAATAAACAAAACATCTAAAAATTGTTTATTTATTAATTTATTTGTGAATAAATGTAAGTTAAATCTATGAATTAATAAATTCTTTTTTATGATAACGTTTGAAATTGTTAATTTAATATTTTTTTTGGTATAATGTTAATAACATATCATTTATACTGATTATCTTGCATATAATAAATATTTGTTTTTGCAATTAATAAACATTGTATTTAATATAAGGAGTGATACATATGAATTTAAAGGTTAACGGATTAGACGACTTAGATCTTCAGATACTACATATTCTCATAAAGGATTCTAGAACTCCATTTCTTGAAATAGCTAGACAATGTCATGTAAGCGGAGGAACTATCCATGTTAGGATGAAAAAAATGGAGGATCTGGGCATAATTAAAGGAACCAAGATGATTATAGATAACTCAAAACTTGGCTATGATGTCTGCTGTTTCATAGGAATATATTTAGATAAAGCTAATACTTTTAAGGAAACTCTAGAACAATTAAAGCTTATAAAAGAAATTGTTGAACTTCACTATACTACTGGAGAATATACTATATTTATAAAAGTAATTTGCAAAAATATAGCAGACCTTCAAAATTTACTAATGAATAAAATTCAAAAAGTTGATGGAATTCAAAGAACAAATACTTTTATTTCTTTATATCAACCTGTAGATAGAAATATAGAATTGGATATTATGACTAAAGAACAGTAAAAACGGGAAAATTTTTTCCTGTTTTTTTTATTTGCTTATAATTTTTAAAAATATGCAAATAATAATTTTATATAAAATTATAAAGGAGATGTAACCATGAAAACATTAGATGTTATCGCACTAATATTGGTAATTATAGGTGCTATAAACTGGGGGTTAATTGGATTTTTCGGATTCGATTTAGTAGCTATGTTATTTGGCACTATGTCTACCTTCACTAGAGTTATATATGCTCTTGTAGGTATAGCCGGCTTATATGCCTTCTCATTATTTGGCAGGGACAGAGACCCTGATAGAGATAGGGATCATGACAGAAGAGAAGTTAAATAATTTTAAAAAAGTAGATAGAAAATTTTCTATCTACTTTTTTTACTTTAATCTTTTTAAATACTATTTTAATTCTGTTTTTATTCCCCTACTTAAAGTGTTTTCGTAATCTATGAACTCATAGACATCATGCTCAAATAAATCACTAAAATTTTTTAATTCTTCTAAGGAAATATCTTCTATTGCCTTATCTTTTTCTTCGCAATAAAGCACTATTTCACCTATTACCTTATGAGCATCTCTAAATGCCATACCCTTATTAACAAGATAATCTGCTGCTTCTGTTGCATTTAAAAATCCTTTTTTAACTGCATTAAAAGTATTTTCCTTTTTAATTTTTATTGAGGAGAGCATACCTCTCATTATCTTTAAACAGCTTAATACTGTATCTAAGGAGTTAAAAAACTGTTCTTTATCTTCCTGCATATCCTTATTATAGGCAAGGGGAATGCCCTTCATAGTGGTAAGCAGTGCCATGAGTGATCCGTATACTCTCCCTGTTTTGCCTCTTATCAATTCTGCAGCATCTGGGTTTTTCTTTTGAGGCATGATACTGCTTCCTGTTGAAAACTCATCATCTATCAAAATAAAGTCAAATTCTTTGCTACTCCAGAGGATCAATTCTTCACTTAAACGGCTTAAGTGCATCATCATTATAGAAAAGCAAGATAAAAGCTCTATAACATAATCCCTATCACTTACTCCATCTAAAAAATTATCTACTGGCTTTTTAAATCCTAATTCTTTAGCTGTAAAACTTCTATCTATATTGTAGGTAGTTCCAGCTAAAGCACAACATCCAAGGGGACTTTCATCCATAATTTCTATGGCATTTTCTACCCTCTTTTTATCTCTAGATAACATATTATGATAAGCCATAATATGATGTTTGAATGTTACTACTTGTGCTCTTTGAAGATGAGTATAACCTGGCATCAAAAAGTTGTTTTCTTCCCCAACTTTTACTATTACATCTCTAAGTGCATCTATATCTTCTATAACTTCAAAAGCTTTTTTCTTTGCATAAAGTCTTAAATCCACAGCTACCTGATCATTTCTACTTCTTGAAGTATGAAGCTTCTTTCCTACCTGACCTATTCTTTCTATTAAATTCATCTCTACAAAACTGTGAATATCTTCATAATCGCCTTCTATATGAAGTACATCATTTTCTATATCTGAAAGTATGGAATTTAATCCTCCTGTTATGCTTTCGCATTCTTCCTGTGTTAAAATTCCACATTTAGCAAGCATTTTAACATGTGCTTTACTTCCTTGAATGTCTTCATAATAAAGTGTTTTATCAAACCCTAAAGAACTGTTAAAATCCTCCATAAGCTTGTTTTCAGCTTTTTTAAATCTTCCACCCCAAAGTTTCATAATTACTTTTCCTTCTTCTTATTAGTCATAGCTTGTATTTTGCTTGGTAGGCCAAATAAATTTATAAATCCTTCTGCATCCTTATGGCTGTATAATTCACTAGCACCAAAGGAAGAAATACCTTCATCATAAAGAGCGTAAGGTGCATCTATTCCTGCTACCATTATATTTCCTTTATATAATTTTAATTTTACTGATCCTGTAACATTTTTCTGTGTAGTATCTACAAACGCATCTAAAGCTTCTTTTAATGGAGAAAACCATAATCCTTCATATACTAATTCACCATACTTTTGAGATACTGATTGTTTATAGTGGAATGTAGCTTTATCAAGAGTTAATCTTTCAAGTTCCTTATGTGCTGCATAAAGAATTGTTCCACCTGGAGTTTCATAGACTCCTCTTGATTTCATTCCTACTAATCTGTTTTCAATTATATCAATTACTCCTATTCCATTTTCTCCACCTATTTCATTTAAAGTCTCTATTAATGAAACTGGAGCTATTTCTTTTCCATTTAATTTTTTAGCTATTCCTTGTTCAAAATATATTTCTACGTAAGTAACTTCGTCTTTTGCCTTTTCTGGTGGAGTTGTCATAAGATACATTTCCTGCTTATGCTCATTTTTAGGATCTTCTAAATCCCCACCTTCATGACTTAAATGCCATAAGTTCTTGTCTCTTGAATATATTTTTTCTTTAGTTACTGGCACTTCTACCCCTTTGGCATTAGCATAATCTATAGCATCTTCTCTTGATTTTATATCCCATATTCTCCATGGTGCAATTACCTTTATTGTAGGATCAAAAGCTGCTATACCAACTTCAAAACGTACTTGATCATTTCCTTTTCCAGTGCATCCATGCGCTATGTATTTTGCACCTTCAGCATGTGCTATTTCAACTAATCTTTTTGCCATTAATGGTCTTGCAAAAGAAGTTCCAAGCATGTACTTTTCTTCATATAAAGCTCCTGCTTTTATGCCTTTAAATACATAATCAGTTATAAATTCTTCTATTAAATCTTCAATATATACCTTTGAAGCTCCAGTTCTTAAAGCTTTTGCTTCAACTTCCTTCATATCATCACCTTGACCAACATTTATACATGCTGCAATAACCTCTAAATCATAGTTTTCCTTAAGCCAAGGAATTATTATTGATGTGTCCAATCCACCAGAATACGCTAATACAACTTTATCTTTCATAAAAAATACCTCCGTCTTTCCAATTGAGAATTTATGATACCATCTTCAGTCTCAATCTTTTTTATATTTTTATTTTTCAAATACTTAATTTTATAAATAAGTGTCAACTGCATTTTTTGTAGTTGACACTTATTTTATACCAACCTTTTAGAGTACTTTTTCCAAAAACGCTTTTGTTCTTTCTTCCTTAGGATGAGAGAATATCTGCTCTGGTGGTCCTTGTTCTACAATTTTTCCACCATCCATAAATATAACCCTGTCGGCAACTTCCTTGGCAAAACCCATTTCATGAGTTACAACTACCATAGTCATTCCTTCTTTTGCCAAGTCCTTCATTACATTTAAAACTTCTCCAACAAGTTCAGGATCTAGTGCAGATGTAGGTTCATCAAAAAGCATTATATCTGGTTTCATAGCAAGTGCTCTTGCTATAGCAACTCTTTGTTTCTGTCCACCTGAAAGCTTTGAAGGATAGTAATCCATTTTATCTGAAAGTCCAACCTTTTCTAAAAGCTTTTTAGCATTTTCTAAAACTTCATTTTTATTTTCCTTTTTTACTACAACTGGTGCTTCCATTACATTCTGCATAGCTGTCATATGTGGGAATAAGTTAAAATTTTGAAAAACCATTCCCATCTTTGTTGTAATTTTTCTTATAAGCTTCTTATCTTTAGGATTTAGTTCTTCACCTTCTATAACTACTTTACCACCAGTTATTTCTTCAAGGTGATTAAGACATCTTAAAAATGTACTTTTTCCTGATCCTGAAGGTCCTATTACAACTAGAACTTCTCCCTTTCTTACATTAACATTTAAATTTTCAAATACGGTTAAATCATTAAATTTTTTAGTTAAATTTGTAGCTTCTATCATAAAATCTTTAGTATTAAAATCTATACAATTATTTCCAACTATGTTTTCCATAAAAATTTCTCCTTTTTATTAATAAACAGAAAGTTTCTTTTCAAATACTCCAAATACACCTGTAAATATGGTAGTTAATAAAAGATATAAAATACCTGCTGTAAAAAATACCTCTATAGGTCTGAAAGTACTTGCATATATCTGTTGAGCAGATCTCATAAGTTCTACCATAGCGATAGTTGATACTAATGAAGTATCCTTTAATAATGCTATAAACTCATTTCCTACAGGTGGTATTATAACCTTAAAAGTTTGTGGCAATATTATCTTTTTCATAGTATCTGCATAAGTGAAACCTAGAGCTTTTGCAGCTTCAAACTGTCCTTTATCTATAGATTGAATTCCACCTCTTATTATTTCTGCCATATATGCACCACAGTTTAAGCTTAATCCTATGGCTGCTGCTGAAAAAGGTGTTAATTCCACTCCCATAAAAGGCAAACCATAATAGAAGAAAAATAACTGCAAAAGTAGAGGAGTTCCTCTAAATATCCATGTATAAAAACTTGATATTATTCTAAACACTACATTCTTAGAAAGTTTCAAAAGTGCTAAAAATACTCCAAGTATTGTTCCTACAACTAGCGCAATAACAGTAAGTTCTATTGTCATTACACTTCCCTTTAAAAGGATGGGTAATACTTTTATTATAATTCCTGTATCCAATACTTTCACTCCAATTCAATTTTTTAAGTTTAGGACAATGAGACTAATAATCTCATTGTCCTGTAATTTCTGATTAAATGAATCTTATTTTTCATTATATATGTCAGTTCCAAACCATTTTACTGAAAGCTTAGAAAAAGTTCCATCCTTCTTTAATTCATTAATTGCCTTTTGAACTGCATCTTTTAATTCTTTATCTTCATTTTTAAATCCTATACCCATTGGTTCTTTAGTAAGTTTTTCTGATAAAACTTCATATTTGCCCTTCTTATCAGCTTCTGATATATAGTATCTGCCTACTGGTTCATCTACTATA
The DNA here is from genome assembly GCF_001038625.1 of Clostridium carboxidivorans P7. Classification (GTDB taxonomy): domain Bacteria; phylum Bacillota; class Clostridia; order Clostridiales; family Clostridiaceae; genus Clostridium_AM; species Clostridium_AM carboxidivorans. The sequence continues at coordinate 5,100,834 of NZ_CP011803.1, read as the reverse complement.
ACAGCATCAATTCTACCTATTAATAAATCTTGAAGTTCCTCTGTAGTTTTATCATACTTTTTAACTTCTTTTAATCCTTGCATTTTAGTTGCAACACTTTCACTAGTTGTACCAAGACCTACTCCTACAGTTTTACCTTTTAAATCATTAGCACCCTTTACAGCAGTATTTCCATTTTTAACAACTATTATTTGTGAATTCATTACATATGGATCTGAAAATGATATTTCTTTTTTTCTTTCATCTGTAATGCTTAAACCTGAAATTATAGTATCAAATTTACCTGATTTAAGTGCAAGAATTATTCCATTAAAATCAGTACATACAAATTCAGTTTTTACCCCTAATTTTTTTCCTATTTCATTTGCCATATCTATATCGAAACCTTTTAGTTCATTTTGCTTGTCTCTAAATTCCATTGGAGGAAATGAATCCTCAAGTCCTACTTTTAATACCCCTGCTTTTTTTATTTTTTCTAATGAATTTCCCCCCTGAGCTTGGCTCTGACTGCTGCTTGACTTTCCACATCCGGCAAACAATGCAGCAACGAAAATTACTGATAGCATAAGTACTACTGCTTTTTTTAAACTTTTCATTTTTTTCTCCCCTTTTCCAATAAACTTTTTTGACTCCTTAGATCAATATAATAATTATACATCCATTATTATAATTATGCAACTTTTTTTTAATATTTATTTTTATAAATTATCTTTATTTACAATTTTAAATTGTACTATAAACTTATTGCATAAATTGAACCTTTTTCTTTAGTATCAATGTTTTATAGAGATTTCATATTAGTGCTTTTTTTACGTTATTTGTGTGTAAATATAGTGAATATTCGAACTACTTCTTTTCTGTATATTCTGCATAAAACTTTCGTTATTCATAATAATTTTATAAGGTATATGAAAGGATATATACTAACATACTGATTAGTTATTTTTTGAATATGCCTAAATAGCAACAAAAAAATATCTGTATCCAATTCTAGATACAGATATTTTTAATCCAATTTTAATTTATATACATTAAGTTATGTTTTTATTTAAAATATCTATTTAATAAACCTTTAAATGCACATCCATGTCTTGCTTCATCTTTGCACATTTCATGAACTGTATCATGAATTGCATCGTAGTTTAATTTTTTAGCTAAAGTAGCTAAATCCTTTTTACCTTGGCATGCACCATGTTCTGCTTCTACTCTCATCTCTAAGTTTTTCTTTGTACTATTAGTTACAACTTCGCCTAATAATTCTGCAAATTTTGATGCATGTTCTGCCTCTTCAAAAGCTATTCTTTTATAAGCTTCAGCTATTTCTGGGAAGCCTTCTCTATCAGCTTGACGGCTCATTGCTAAGTACATTCCTACTTCAGTACATTCTCCAGTGAAATTAGCTCTAAGACCTTCTATAACTTCAGGATCTACATCTTTAGCAACACCAATTTTGTGTTCATCTGCCCAAGACATTTCCCCTTCTACTTTTTCAAAAAATTTATCTTTTTTAGCTTTGCATTGAGGACATACATCTGGTGCTTCCTCTCCTTCATAAACATATCCACATACTGAACAAACAAATTTTTTCATTACATATTCCTCCAATTCAAAATAATTTTTATTTTATCTAAATTTTTATTTTTATATTCTTTACAGGTATTATTATATAATAACAATTATTATTTTGCAATAGTATTTGGAAAATTTTTTTCATGTTTTTCCATAATACTTATTTAAATCAACTTTCACAGTTTTAAAAAAATGCTTCTCATTTTTTTATTAATAACAAAAAACATTCCCCATTTAAACTAAGGAATGTTTTTCATCTATTATATTGTTCTTATATAAAATCATAGTTTTATTAAGCAGCATTTTCTTCTTGATCTAATAACTTTTTTCTTCTTATTTTCTTTTCTTCACCATAAGCAACAATCAATAGAAGGCAAACTCCTATAATAAGTGCACCATAAAATATTACAAACACATCATTCCATCCATGAAGATGTACACTTCCAATATTTATACCTGATGACTTAGGATCTGCTATTTTTGCTAGTGCCACTTTAGCTGTAGAATCACCAAATAAATATCCAAAAGTACCACTTAAACCATTTGCCACTGCAATAGCTTTCTTAGGAGCAAAATCCGCAAGGGATACTCCAATTAATAGTTGAGGTCCAAATATTAATGCACCAAGGCAAAATAATGAAATATTTATCATTGTAACACTTGTACCATATCTATATCCAAGTACTGCTACAGAAGTTAACATCAAACAAAATACTGCGACTATAGATCTTCTTCCCTTTAATACGTCAGATACATATCCCCAAGTAAGACTTCCTAAAAGTGCTCCCATTTCAAAATAAAATATTGTATTTACAGCAGCACCCATTGGAAAATGTAATTTTTCTGTAACATATAATGGTGCCCAATTGTCAATTCCTATACGTACTATATATACAAATACATTAGCTACACATAAAGTCCAAATCCAAGGATTTGTTATAACATACTTTTTCAAAACCTCAAACTTACTCATTCCATCTAGTTTTTTAACTTCTTTGTCTTCTGGTTCATCAAATATTTCTGGTGCTGAATTCCAGCCTAATTCTTGTGGTTCATCCTTTCCAATAAATAGAATTGCAATACCTACAATTAATGCTACTAGCGCAGGTACTATAAACATTCCTGCTGCATTTCCATGAAAGAATATGTTTGCTCCAGCTAATGCTAATATTCCAGCTAATCCTCCACCTATATTATGTGACATGTTCCAAAATCCTAAATATCTTCCTCTTTTTTTGGATGGCGTCCATCTAGAAATTGTAGAGTAAGAACTTGGACCACCTGGAGCTTGTAAAAATCCACTTAATCCCCATAAAAATAAGATGGCACCAGTAGGTTTTTTACCCATTAATAAAATAATTCCAATTATTAAAACCATAGTGGCAGACATACTTAATAATACTGATATTGCACGTTTTGAGTTTCTGCCATCTATAATGTATCCTAAAATGGTTTTGCCCAAAGCATAAGTTAAAGAAAATCCAAAACCTATATAACCTAGTTCAGTTGTAGTAAATCCTAACTGACTTTTTAATAAAGGTTGTGCTGATTTAAAATTATTTCTAATTAGATACATACATGCATAGGCCATAAAAACAACGAAGAATGCTTTAAAAAATTCTTTAGCCCAATCCTTTCTTTGCTGCTCAATTGGTACAGATGCTTGTTTTTTTTGAATACTGAAAAAGTCTACTACTTTATTCATTTTTGTTCCTCCCTTTAAAGCGTTTTAACAATTACAAATTAATAATAAGCAATTATTTTCGCATAAATATTTCATTTAATATAACAATTTTAAAGTAGCTACTTTTTAAACTAATTTAATCCATTCCACATTTTTAATAATTCTTCTCTATCATTGCTAGCCTTAGTAAAATCATAATTTATATATATATCTAAATTTGAAAGCTTTATTTCACTTTTAGAATTTATATCTTCTCTAGTAGACATTCCTAATGATATATTGGATAATGCATCAGCTGCTTCCTTAGTGGTACAAAAATCTATAAAAAACTTTCCAACATCTCCATTAGGACCTTTTTTTATTTTTGAAATTGCATCTATATTCCAACCAGCTTTTTGTGGTACATTAGTTACTATATTAAATCCAGAATTTTTAATAAGTAATTGATCACCTAAAAAGTTTATACCTATCAAATATTCACCTGTACCTACCTTTTGTGCTGGAGTATATCCATTAACAGTAAATTGACCTACATTAACTTTTATTTTTCTTAATAAATTCTTAGCTTTTTCTTCTCCCATGTTTTGCACTAGTGATGCTAAAAAAGTATAAGCTGTACCTGACGTATTAGGATCAGGCATTACTATTTCTCCTTTATAAACAGGATTTAATAAATCTTCATAACTATTAGGAATCTTTAATCCTCTAGTTCCAAATTCTTTTTCCCATCTGTCTTTATTTATAACAATAGACAAAGGTTCTATTTCAAAACCAATCCAGTAACCTTGCGAATCTTTATACTCTTTTTGTATAGCATTATCGTTCTTACAAATATATTTTTCTGAAAGCCTTTCGCTCTTCATAAGGGTATGAGCATCGCAGCTCCCTCCCATAAATATATCTGCCTTTGGAGAATCTTTTTCTTGTCTAACTCTAGCTACAGCTTCTTCTGTAGGCATTCTCATATATTCATATGTACATCCTGTTTTTTGTTTAAAAAGTTCTAATAATCTTTTTCCTACTTCTTCTCTAGATGCTACATATACTACTAAATGTTTTCCTTTTAAATCTGGATAGCCATTTTCATAAGTTACTTTTAAAGAATTTCTATTACATCCAGTTAAATTAAAAACTAAAAATATTAATATGATAACAGACACATACTTTTTAAATTTCATAATAACCTCCACAATTAACTATTGTATATGATTTCCTTCTATCCTCTTACATATATCTTTCAAGTTGCCTTTCATATATATGTGCCTTCCATTTTCATCTCCCATATACTGTGCAACGAAAAAATTTTTATCATACACATCAATAGTCATTACATTATAACTTTTAACTTTTAATAAATCATTATCCTCTTGGTCAACATATACTTTTATATGAGCCACTATATTTTGATTTTCTCCTGTTAAAGCCATAACTTGTCTGTCATCTTCAATTTTTGTGGACTTTTCCACTATATTTTTTATATACTCTTTATCAGAATTTCCTAACTTAATTTTGTTATTGTTTGAATCTATAAAAATCACCTTACTTCTATCACTTATAAACTTTCCTAAATTAAATGGTGAATATAAATAATTTAATAAGCTGCTTTTTAAATTACTTATTATAGGCAATTTATAATTATCATAGTAAACATAATTATTTAACTTAAATACATTACTTATTTCAAAATCATCCTTTGTCCCATTTAAATAATATACACTTCCTTTAATATTAACAGATGATGTATCCTTACTTATGTAATTATTTTTACTAGTATAATCTGAAGTAATGTCATTTATTGAACTCCATATGTTTTTTATAGAGTTATCATCTTGTAATGTATAACTTCCTAATTTATCATTATAAAATTCAATTTTTACTGGTATAGACATATTAATTTTTTTCATAGTAGTTTCTTTATCATCTATAATTGTAACTTTATTATATAGATTGTTATAATTGATACTAGTTCCTATAATACATAACAGTATTATAAATAAATATATGCCAATAACTTTAAATTTTATATTAATCCTTTTCATTTACCAATCCTCCTATATAATAACGTCATAATTCATCATAAGTATTTCATAAATGTTTCATAAATGTAACATTTTATCGTTTTCATAAATTATTTAAAAACTATTTTTACACATGTCCACATTCCAGCTTTACTGGAAATTTTTATATTCCATCCTTGCTTTTCTACTATTTCCTTGCAAATAGTAAGACCTAAGCCATTTCCACTTTTATTTCTAGAATTTATTTTGTCTACCCTAGATAAAGGCTCAAATATTTCATCCAAATATTGTTCATCTATACCTATTCCATCATCAATAATACTTAATAATACTTTTTCCTCATGTTTTTGCATTTTTATATCAATGCTTGTACACTCACTATACTTTATAGCATTATCTAATATATTTAATATGACTTGTTTAGTTTTATCTCTATCTAAAGCTATTTCTATATCAAATAAATCCTTCATTATGCCTATACCATACTTATTCATCCTTGGCTGCATAATATTTAAAGTTTCCTCTACTATTTCTCTTAAATTGTTATTAGTTTTTTCTATGTTAAAATTAACTTTACCTAATTTAGATAAATCCAATAATTCCTCAACTAACTTTAAAAGCCTTTCTCCTTCCTTTTTTACATAAACAAGACTTTCTTCTATGTCTTTTTCATCCTTTAATCTAGGAATTAAATCAGAATATCCTATTATAGCTGTTAATGGTGTTTTAAATTCATGAGTTACATTATCTAAAAAGTCCTTTTGTTTTTTCTTTTCATCTTTCAAACTTTCTATATAAACTCTTATATTTTCAGACATAGTATTAAATGTATTAGCTAAATCCTCTATTTCATCTCCACTTTTAATTTCTATCTTATTCTCATAATTACCCAAGGCCACCTTTTCTGAAACTTCCTTTAGCTTTTTTATAGGCTCAGCTATATTCTCTGAGAATAAATTGCTAAGTATCCAGGATATAATCACTGCTGCTAAAGCCACAATTCCCATAATAACCAATATACTATGTATTAATTTTTGACCAGTATCTATTGAATAAACATACCTCACACATCCTATAGTATTCTTATTTAAATAAATAGGACTTGAAAATAATATATATATTTGTCCATCAATTTTTTTTACTACATAAGACTTATTACCTTTTACAGCACTATTTATATCTTCAGCATACATATTAACACTATTACTTATGGAATCTGCTAAGATTTCTCCACTTGCATCATACATTTGTATTCTAAATGCCAACTTATTAGATAAATAAGTGGTTATAAGAGGACTCATATTCCTAAAAGCAGTTTCAGAATATGTTGCCTTATCTTTTTCAATATAACTTGCAATATATAATTGAGTACTATAACTTTCTTTTGTCAAAAAATTAATAGAGCTTTTTATAACATTACTATATAAATTGTTAATGGTTATTAAATATATAAAAACTATAGCTGGAATAAGTATTCCCATATTCATTAAAATAATCTTTGTTTTAATTTTTAACTTCAATTTTTTCAAAGGGACACCCCATTTCTTTATATCTCTAACTTATATCCTACACCATATATAGTTTTTACCGACTGGGAATACGGACTAAGTTTTTTTCTCAGTCTTTGTATAAGTATATCTACTGCCCTAGAATTTCCTTCATATTCGTAACCCCATACTTTTTCTAAAAGCTCATCTCTTGTAAAAACTTTATTATGATTTTCAATCATTAAAAGTAATGTATTAAATTCTTTATAAGTCATATTTACTTCTTTACCATCTACCAAAACCTTTCTTTCATTTTTTAATACTTTTATAGCTCCTAAATTTATTTCATTATTTTTATGTACTTCTTCTCTATCTTTTTTAGTTATTCTCTTAGTTATAGCCTTTATTCTTAGAATAAGTTCCGTACTATTAAAGGGTTTTGTTATATAATCATCTGCACCTAACTGTAATCCCAATAACTTATCATTTATTTGACTTTTAGCCGTAACCATTATCACAGGTATATCATTATTCACTTCTTGAAACTTCTGTATAACTTCATGTCCACTTATATCTGGAAGCATGATATCTAATATAACTAAATCAGGCTTTTCCTTTTTAAACTTTTCAATTCCTTCAATACCATTCATACTTACAATTATTTCATATCCTTCTAATTTTAGATTCATTTTTATCAAATTTAAAATACTTTTTTCATCATCTATAACCAATATTTTCATAAGAAATCCTCCTTAACATGGTTTCTCTTTTAATATTATTATATTTTAATATAGTGTTTTTACAAAGCAATATATAGTTTTCATTATCTATTACCCTAAAAATAAAAAAAATTTTTAAAAAACACTTGATAAATAATAATTATTATTATATAATAATATCAACAAGTAAATAATAAATAAAAATTAACGATAAATAATTTTGAATTGGAGGAATATGTAATGAAAAAATTTGTTTGTTCAGTATGTGGATATGTTTATGAAGGAGAGGAAGCACCAGATGTATGTCCTCAATGTAAAGCTAAAAAAGATAAATTTGTTGAAAAAGTAGAAGGAGAAATGTCTTGGGCAGATGAACACAAAATTGGTGTTGCTAAAGATATAGATCCTGAAGTTATAGAAGGTCTTAGAGCTAATTTTACTGGAGAATGCACTGAAGTTGGAATGTACTTAGCAATGAGCCGCCAAGCTGATAGAGAAGGCTTCCCAGAAATAGCTGAAGCTTATAAGAGAATAGCTTTTGAAGAAGCAGAACATGCATCAAAATTTGCAGAATTATTAGGCGAGGTTGTAACTAATAGTACAAAGAAAAACTTAGAAATGAGAGTAGAAGCAGAACATGGTGCATGCCAGGGTAAAAAGGATTTAGCTACTTTAGCTAAAAAATTAAACTATGATGCAATTCATGATACAGTTCATGAAATGTGCAAAGATGAAGCCAGACATGGTGCCGCATTCAATGGATTATTAACTAGATATTTTAAATAAAAACTATTAACAATTAATGTGAAATACCCACTCCCTAATTTATATTTAACAAAGCCAAGTAAAGTGTATGCATACATTTTACTTGGCTTTATTTTTATCTTATTATATCATTATAAACCATGGTGATAATTAATGAGGCCTTTTTAATTTATTATATATTTTAAATTGGAGGATTTTTTATGGAAAAATATGAATTAAACAAAAATTTAGCCCAAATGTTAAAGGGCGGTGTAATCATGGACGTTGTAAATCCTAAAGAAGCTGAAATAGCAGAAAAAGCTGGCGCTTGTGCTGTAATGGCACTGGAAAGAGTTCCTTCAGATATAAGAAAGCAAGGCGGCGTAGCAAGAATGTCAGATCCAAAAATGATAAAAGAAATACAGGCAGCCGTATCTATTCCTGTTATGGCAAAGGTTAGAATAGGTCATTTTGTAGAAGCACAAATACTTGAAGGACTTAAAATAGATTATATTGATGAAAGTGAAGTATTAACTCCTGCCGACGAAGCCTACCATATCAACAAATGGGATTTTAAAGTTCCTTTTGTTTGTGGAGCAAGAAATCTTGGTGAAGCTTTAAGACGAATAGGCGAAGGTGCTTCAATGATTAGAACTAAAGGTGAAGCTGGTACTGGAAATGTTGTAGAAGCTGTACGTCATATGAGATGCATGATGGAAGAAATAAGTAAGGTAAAAAATTCTTCTGAACAGGAACTTATGACACTTGCTAAAGAATTAGGAGCACCTTATGACCTTATTAAATATGTTTGGAAAGAAGGTAAACTTCCTGTAGTTAATTTTGCAGCTGGTGGAATTGCAACTCCAGCAGATGCTGCTCTTATGATGCAGCTTGGTTCTGAAGGCGTATTTGTAGGTTCAGGTATATTCAAATCTTCTAATCCAGAAAAAAGAGCTAAGGCTATTGTACTTGCAACCACATACTATAATGATCCTAAAATACTTGCAGAAGTTTCTACTGACTTAGGAGAACCAATTAAAGGTCTTGACTTAAGAGATTTAGATAACAGATATGCCGAGAGGGGCTGGTAAAACATGAATGTTGGAGTTTTATCTCTTCAAGGTGGAGTTATCGAACATATAAATCATTTAAAATCTCTCGGCTGCAATGCAGTAGAAGTGAAAAAAATATCAGATTTGGAAAACATTCATGGTATTATTCTTCCTGGAGGAGAAAGCACCGTTATTGGCAAGCTATTAAAAGAAACCAATTTACTTGATCCATTAAAAGAAAAAATATTACGAGGTTTTCCAGTTTGGGGCACCTGTGCTGGGATGATACTTCTTGCCAAAGAAATTGAAAATGATGAAAATACTTATCTCTCTGTTATGGATATAAAGGTTAAGAGAAATGCATATGGAAGCCAAATTGATAGCTTTGAAACTGAAAAAGTAATTGAACAAGTTTCTCCAAATCCACTTCCTCTGATTTTTATAAGAGCTCCTTATATTTCTAGTCACAGTAATGATGTAAAAACTATCTGTGAAATTGATGGAAATATGGTGGCTGCTAGGCAAAATAATATACTAGCTACATCATTTCATCCTGAACTTAGTAAAAATCTTGAATTTCACAAATATTTTTTATCAATGTGTAATAAAAGTAAAGAATAAATCCTAGATTAATAGGATTTATTCTTTACTACCTGTAATTTAGTAAACTAAGCATAATGCGACGCAACTTTTCTTGAGAGGACAATTGTCCTTTGTCCTCTCAAAAATAATACGTCGTATTATTTTTTATCAGATTCCATTGCCATATTTCTGTATTTTTCCATTGTTACTCCAAATAATTCTGAAGTAGTTGGTGGTGTATACGAAATAGCATTAGCACCCGCTTCAATAGTTTCTTTTATACTCTTTTCATCTTTCCCACCAGTAGCTATTATAGGAAATTCAGGATACTTTTTTCTTATTTTTCTAACAACCTCAGCACTTCTCTTTCCTGCTGCTACATTAATTATAGTAGTCCCTGCTTCTATTCTTTTTTGTATATCATCATTTTCTGAAACTACTGTAACTATAATAGGAATATCTATTGTATCTCTCATTGCTTCAATGACCTCATTTGATGTAGGACTATTTACTACTACTCCCATAGCTCCTTTAAATTCAGCATCTAAAGCAAGATTAACTACCCTTTTACCCATAGTAAGACCACCGCCAACACCACAAAATACTGGTACATCCGAAGCAGCAACTAATACCTTTGTTATCACCGGCTGCGGCGTAAAAGGATATACTGCCATTATAGCATCTGCATTGGTATTCTTTATAACCGCAATATCTGTAGTAAATAAAAATGACTTTAATCTTTTTCCAAATACCTTTATACCGCTAGCATTTCTTATTACCTCAGGAATGTTTATCATATGACTTCTAAGTGTTCCTTTTATTTCCGGCACATATTTAACATTTTTCCCAGTTGCATTATCTACGTCACTCATACCTTACATGTTCCTCCTCTTATATTAGATTCATCACTATTTATATATTTTATACTATATATAAAAAATATTCTACATGATGAATTTAATTACGAAAAATTTCTTCTGCAATTCTTACAGATTCTCTAGCATCTTTAGCATAAAAATCTGCTCCTATCATTTCTGCATATTGTTCATTAAGAACAGCTCCACCAACAAAAACCTTGCATTGTAAATTATTTTCTCTTAAAGCTTCTATAGTCTTTTTCATATTAACAACTGTAGTAGTCATAAGAGCACTCAACCCTACAAGCTTAACATTATGTTCCTTTACTGTATTAACTACTTTTTCAATAGCCACATCTTTTCCTAAATCTATTACTTCAAATCCATAGTTCTCCAAAAGAACTTTTACAATATTTTTACCTATATCATGTATGTCACCTTTTACAGTTGCTAAAATAATTTTTCCTTTAGATATGCTTTCTTCACCTTGTTCAACAATTTTCTTTTTTATAACTTCAAAAGATTTTTTTACAGTTTCAGCTGATTGTATAAGCTGTGGTAAAAATATTTCTTTTTCTTCATACTGTTCTCCTACATAATCTAATGCTGGAATAATATAAGAATTAACAACTTCTAAAGGTTCTTTTGTTTTTAATAAAACTTCTGTACTGGTAATAGCATCTTTTTCTATTCCATCTACAATAATTTGTTTCAAATCTTTTATTGAACTTATATTTTCAATATTTGTTACTGCTTCTTCTTTTTTGCCTACTAACTTTGTTCCATACTTTTCTACATAGTTTTTACCTTCTCTATCAATATTCGATAGAACTTCAAAAGAAGAAATAACTTCTTTCATTCCTTCGTCTCCAGTATTCATTATTGGTAAATCTAATCCTGCATAAAGTGCCATAGACAAAAATGTTCTGTTTAATATTTCTCTTCTTGGAAGCCCAAAAGATACATTACTTACTCCTAGTACAGTTTTAACTTCTAACTTTTCCTTAACTAATTTTATAGCTTTTATTGTTTCCAATACTTCTTTTTGCTGTGCTGAAGCTGTTAAAGCAAGACAGTCTATTATTATATTTTTCTTATGTATACCATACTCTTTTGCAGTATTTACTATTTTTTCCGCTATTTTAAATCTACCTTCTGCTGTATCTGGAATACCACTTTCATCTATAGTTAAACCAATTACACATCCTCCATATTTTTTAACCACAGGAAAAACTTTTTTCATTATTTCTGTTTTTCCATTTACAGAATTTATAATAGGTTTTCCATTATAAACTCTAGCTCCAGCCTCTAGTACTTCTTCATTGGGACTATCAATAGTTATTGGTAATTGTACTACCTTTTGTACTGATTTTACAGCCTTAATCATAATTTCTTTTTCATCAATTTCTGGAAGTCCCACATTTAGTTCTATTATATGAGCTCCTTCTTCCTTTTGCTTTACAGCTTGAGTTTGAATAAAATTGACACTCTTTTCTTTTAACTCTTCCTTATATTTTGATTTTCCTGTAGGATTAATTCTCTCACCTATTATTGTAACTTTTTCACCTAAAAATACAGTTTCTGTAGAAGAACATACTACACTAAAATTCTTTTCTTCTATTTTTAATGGCTTACTATCTTTTAAGCCTTCACATAGTTTCTTTATGAACTCTGGATTAGTACCACAACAACCACCTAAAACTCTTACCCCTTTTTCAACCATAATTTTTACGTATTTCACAAATTCATCTGCTGTTATATCATATACTGTATTTTTTCCATCATATCTTGGAAGCCCAGCATTAGGTTGAACCATAACAGGTATTGATGCATATTTTAGTATTTCTTCTACTATAGGCATAAGCTCTTTAGGGCCTAGTGAACAATTTACTCCAAGAACATCTACTCCTAAACCTTCTAACACGAATACCATTGTTTTAGGATCAGTTCCCATTAATGTTCTTCCATTATCCTGAAAAGTCATAGTACAAAATACTGGCAAGTCACTATTTTCCTTTGCAGCAAGAACTGCAGCCTTAGTCTCATATAAATCAGACATAGTTTCTATTAAAATTAAATCTGCACCTGCTTTTTCACCAATAACAAACTGCTTTTTAAATAAATTATATGCTGCCTCAAAGCTTAAAGGTCCTGTAGGTTCCATCATTTGTCCAATAGAACTTACATCAAGAGCAACAAGCTTATCTTGAGCCGCTTCCTTTGCAATTTTTACTCCTGCAGTAATTACTTCTTCTATAGAATACTTAGAAGAACTGTACTTTAATTCATTCGCTCCAAAAGTATTTGCAATTATTATATCTGCACCTGCATCAATATATTGTTTATGAATATTTCTTATAATATCAGGATTTGTTATATTTAAAGTTTCAGGCAAATCACCTACTTTAAGTCCTGATTTTTGAAGCATAGTTCCCATAGCACCATCAAATATTATAAATCTATCTTTAAACTTTTCCAAAACTAAATCATCTATTTTCAAAATTACATTCCCCTTTCGTTTGTTCTGATATTAAATAAACACTTGCTTTCTACTTGATTAGTTATTCATATAAATTTGAAAAGCCGCTTTTCATAGAAAAGCAGCTTTAAAATTGCTAATTTTAAACTTCTTTTCTTATCTATCAGAATAAAAACTTATTCTGCAGGAATTGACACCGATACATTTAATTAATGCCGGTTGTCGGGTTTCACAGGGCCAGTCCCTCCACCACTCTGGATAAGATTTTACATTCAATTATACTTATTACTAATAGTATATCTGTTTATTTACATTGTCAATAGTTTTTCTATTATAAAGAAATGAATAAAAAAAATTTTCAATAAATTAAAATTTTTTTTATATTTAATATCAAGTTATTTCAGTGCATATCGCAAATTTTTAAAATATAAATTTTACTTTTTTAATTTTTTTGCTATTGACAATTAAAACTAATATCTGTTATCATTTATTCAATCAAATACGGAACTTCTTATCTAGAGAGGCTGAGGGACTGGCCCTATGACGCCCAGCAACCTGAATAACATTTTTGTTCAAAGGTGCTAATTCCAGCAGGTTAAATCCTGAAAGATGAGAAGCTAGGGGAATAATCTTCTTGTAGCTTTTCTACAAGAAGATTTTTTATTTAAAAAATTTCCTAGGCAATTATCAAATTAGAAGTTTCGTCCATGTATTAAAGGTTTAATAATATTTAGGAGGAATCTAAAATGAGTGAAAGAAAATTATCATTTGAAACATTACAAGTACATGCAGGACAGGAACCAGATCCAACAACAGGATCAAGAGCTGTTCCAATTTACCAAACTTCATCTTACGTATTTAAAAATGCTGATCATGCTGCTAATCTATTTCAATTAAAAGAACCTGGAAATGTTTATACAAGAATAATGAATCCAACTACAGATGTATTTGAAAAGAGAATAGCAGAATTAGAAGGTGGAGTTGCAGGACTCGCAACAGCATCAGGACTAGCAGCTATTACATATGCTATCCTCAATGTTGCAAGTGCAGGTGACGAAATAGTTGCAGCAAGTACACTATATGGTGGAACATATGAATTGTTTGGAGTAACCTTGAAAAAGCTTGGGATAAAGGTTGTGTTTGTAAATCCAGATGATCCTGAAAACTTCAGGAAAGCTATTACAGATAAAACAAAGGCACTTTACGGCGAAACTATAGGAAATCCAAGAATCAATGTGCTAGATATAGAAGCTGTAGCAAATATTGCACATGAAAATAAAATACCATTAATCATAGATAATACTTTTGGTACTCCTTATCTTGTTAGACCAATAGAATTCGGAGCAGATGTAGTTGTTCACTCTGCAACTAAGTTTATTGGAGGACACGGAACTACAATTGGTGGAGTCATAGTTGATGGTGGTAACTTTGATTGGAGAGCTAGTGGAAAGTTCCCTGATTTTACAACACCAGATAAAAGCTATAATGGATTAGTATACGCAGATTTAGGTGCACCAGCATTTGCTTTAAAAGCTAGAGTTCAACTTTTGAGAAATACTGGAGCAACTCTCAGTCCTCAAAGTGCATTTTTATTTCTTCAAGGCTTAGAATCACTATCCTTGAGAGTAGAAAGACATGTATCAAACACAAAAAAAATTGTTGGATTTTTAAGTAAACATCCAAAGGTTTCTTGGGTAAACTATCCTGAATTAGAAGGTAATCCATATAATGAATTAGCTAAAAAATACTTACCAAAAGGTGCTGGTTCAATATTCACCTTTGGAATTAAAGGTGGCTTAGAAGCAGGAAAAAGATTTATAAATAGTGTTGAATTATTCTCATTACTTGCAAATGTAGCTGATGCGAAGTCACTTGTAATTCATCCTTCAAGTACAACTCATGCAGAACTTAATGAAGAAGAACAAAAGGCTGCTGGAGTTACTCCTGATATGATAAGACTTTCAATTGGTATCGAAGGTGTTGATGATCTTATATATGACTTAGATCAAGCTCTTGCAAAAGCTTAAAACTTAAGTAAACAATGAATTATTTAAGTAAAAAGCCAGTAGGGAAGTTCCTACTGGCTAAATTCTAGTTAATGAGAATAAATACAAATAAAAAGGGGGCTTTTTAATATGGCATCTATTGCAATATTAGGTTATGGAGTAGTTGGAACAGGTACAGCTGAATTAATAAATAAAAATAAGGAAAGATTTAAAAAAATTACAGGTGAGGAACTTAAACTTTCAAATATATTAGTTAGGAATATTGAAAAACATAAACAAAAAAAGAATTCTAAAATTCTAACTGATAACTTTGAACATATTTTAAAAAGCCCTGTAGATATAATTGTTGAAGTTATGGGTGGTATTAATCCTGCTTACAAATATGTGAAAAAAGCTTTAGCTTCAAAAAAACATGTAGTAACAGCTAACAAGGATTTAATGGCGGAACATGGAAAGGAACTCTTAGATATAGCACATGAAAATGGTGTTACATTAAACTTTGAAGCTAGTGTAGGAGGCGGTATACCCATTTTGAAACCCCTTATGGAATGTCTTACAGGTAATGAAATTGTAAGTATTAAAGCAATCTTAAATGGTACTACGAATTTCATACTTTCAAAAATGTATAGTGAAAACATGAGCTATGAAGATGCTTTAAAAATTGCTCAAGATTTGGGCTTTGCCGAAGCTAATCCTGATTCTGATGTTTTAGGTTATGATGCAGCAAGAAAGTTATCCATACTATCTACTATTGCATATGATAAAAAAGTTAACTGGAAAGATATACACATAGAAGGCATTACCAATATAGATGCTGATGATTTTAAGTATGCTAAAGCTAATGGTTATAACATAAAACTCTTAGCTATAAGTAGGAAAGAAGAAAATGGAATCTTTGCTTCTGTACAACCTGTTATTGTAGATAAAAATTCAGAACTCAGCAAAATTGAAAATGAATTAAATGCTATTGTTATAAAAGGTGATGCTGTAGGAGATGTTGTTTTTTCAGGTAAAGGAGCAGGAATGTTTCCTACTGCCAGTGCAGTTTTTGGTGACATAGCTGATATAATTCAAAATAGAAATAAAAGATCTATTCAATTTAACAGTGAAAATGCCAGTATACAAACACTTTACAATTATAAATCTAATTGGCTTATAAGAATAAAAACTGCTGATAAAATAAATGCTATGTGTAATTTAACAGGAAACTTTAAAAACTGTTATATTTTTAAAAATGAATTAAATCCAAAAGATGAAGTTGTAGCTATTATCAAGGAAGAAACTGAAAATGATTTAAACTGTAAATTACAAGAACTTAAGGCTTCAAGTCATACAGAATATATAAAAAAATTCCTACATATTAAATAAAATGTATACGCTTTAAAACTTTTAACAAATTACTTTTTTTAATTAATTATAGAAGAAAAGCTATGAAATTCGAAAATTAACTTTCCATTTCATAGCTTTTAAATTAAACTTCTTACAAACACACTTTTAGATTAGTACTATTTTTCTTCATTGCTTTAATTATGGCTTCTGTAAATTCTACAGTACTTGCATTTCCACCTAAATCTGCAGTGACATTTTTTCCTTCTTTTAGAACATCTGCTACTGCTTTTTCTATTTTAAGAGCAGCTTCAAATTCACCTATATGATTAAGCATCATAATACCTGATAATACTGCCGCTACAGGATTTGACATGTTTTTTCCTGCTATATCTGGTGCTGAACCATGTGCAGGCTCAAATACAGCAGCATCATCTCCTATATTTGCACCTGGAACTAACCCAAGACCGCCAACTAAACCTGATGCCATATCTGATAGTATATCACCATATAAATTTGGCATTACAAGCACGTCATACTTTTCTGGATTTAACACAAGTTTCATGCTCATAGCATCTACTATTACATCTTCAAACTCTATATCCTTATATTCTTCTGCTATATTTCTTGCACATTTCAAAAAAAGACCATCAGACATTTTCATTATGTTTGCTTTATGCACTGCTGTAACCTTTTTTCTATTATTTTTTCTTGCATAATCAAAAGCAGCTCTTACTATTCTATCGCTAGCTTTTTTAGATATAATTTTTACACTTTCTGCAATATCTTCACTTACCATATGTTCTATGCCAGCATATAAATCCTCTGTATTTTCTCTGAAAATTACTAAATCTACATCATCAAATCTGGACTCTACCCCTTCATAACTTTTTATAGGTCTTACATTAGAATAGAGATTTAAGTTTTGTCTTAAAGTAACATTTACACTTCTAAATCCTTTACCTACAGGTGTTGTAACAGGTCCTTTTAATGCTACCTTATTTTTCTTTATACTCTCTAAAACATAATCTGGTAATGGTGTACCATACTCTTCAATTACTTCTGCTCCTGCTTTTACTACATCCCATTCTATTTCTACGCCGCTAGCGTCTATAATTCTCTTTGCTGCTAAAGTAACTTCTGGTCCTATTCCATCACCAGGAATAAGAGTAATTTTGTGTGTCATAAAATCGCCTCCAAATATTTATTAACCGTAAATTGGGAACAAAAATATTCTGTTCCCAACTATATTTTTTAATTTTAACAATTAATTAATTTTTACTTATATCTAAATTATACTATATACTTTAGTTTAACTTGCTTTTGTCTCACTCTTTTTTAAAATTTCTGGCATATACTTTTCTACCATAAGTTCTAACTCATTATTACCAATAATAGTAGTTCTTCCTTCCTTGTATTGTTCTTCAACCCACTCTCTTATTTCTCCAACTCTTGGATCCTTTTTATCTACTTTTTCATCATCTTTAAGTCTATAGTAAGTATTAATCCAAGCTGCAATTCCTGCTAGACCAGAATACTGATTAACAGCAACTACCACAGGTCTATCTAATATTTTATCTGTATCAAATATATTATATATTTCCTCATCTTTTAATATACCATCTGCATGTATACCAGCTCTAGTTACATTAAATTGACTACCTACAAAAGGAGTTCTTTCTGGTATATTATAGTTCATTTCCTTTTTAAAGTATTGGGCTAATTCAGTTATAACATGCAAGTTCATATTTCCAGTACTGCCTTTTAATTGTGCATATTCAAATATCATAGCTTCTAATGGACAATTTCCTGTTCTTTCTCCAATTCCTAAAAGAGAAGTATTTATTGAAGATGCTCCATACAACCATGCTGTAGAAGAATTACTTACTACTGCATAAAAATCATTATGACCATGCCATTCTATCATTTCAGAAGGAACACCGCAATTAGTTCTAAGTCCATGAATCAATCCTTGTACACTTCTTGGAAGTGATGCACCACTATAAGGAACACCTAATCCTAAAGTATCACAAGCTCTTATCTTTATAGGTATATTAGACTGTTTTGAAAGTTCCATAAGCTTATTTACAAAAGGTACGACAAATCCATAAAAATCTGCTCTAGTTATATCTTCTAAATGACATCTTGGATGTATACCGTTATTTAAAGCTTCTTCTACAATAGACAAATACATATCCATAGCTTGCTGTCTTGTCTTATTTAATTTTTTAAATATATGATAATCTGAACAAGACATGAGCATTCCTGTTTCTTTTATGCCCATTTCTTTAACTAGTTTAAAATCTTCCTTATTTGCCCTTATCCACGATGTAACTTCAGGAAATTTGTATCCTCGCTCCATACAAACTTGTGCAGCTTTTCTATCCTTTTCTGTATATAAAAAGAATTCTGTTTGACGAATTATTCCTGAATTATTATCCAATTTATGAAGATAATCAAAAATTCTTATAATCTGTTCAGCAGCATATGGAGGCATAGATTGTTGTCCATCTCTAAATGTAGTATCTGTAATCCATATGTTTTCTGGCAAATCCATTGGAACTTGAATTTGATTAAAATTTACTTTTGGAACCTCTGAATAAGGGAATATATCCTTATAAAGATTTGGTGTACCTACATTTTGTAAACAATGTTCATATGAAGACTTTCTTAAACTTTTCATTTTGCCCTCCCTAATTACTTATTAAAATATTGGATTGTTGGTTTTTAACTAATTTTTGAATGCGTTTTCGCACTTAATTGCAAATACGAATTTTATTCCATTTCTTGCTAAATCAATTTTTATACAGTTTCAGTGAATATTTATTAATAATTTTCTTATATAATCTATATTTCAAGTATATTTATGCTTACATTGTATCATTTATATTTTGAATTATCAAATAAAATTTTTCGTATTTTTGTAATTTTAATTAACTTTTTCTTCATTTTAGCCGTTTTAATTCATAAATAGGACTTTTTACGTGTATGATTGGACTATTATCAAAAATACCACATTCTTTTAGCTAATGAAGATTAACATAAAAAAAAGAACTTAGTTTATAGTGATACAAAACTAAGTTCCTAATACTTTATTTATATACATCAATCAATAAAATTTTACTTGATATTATTCTCTATTATAGATTTTATCTTATCAGCAAGATTGGTCTGCTCTTCCTTAGACAAATGTTCTGTATATATAGGCTCACATATAGTAACTGTTACACTTCCAGACTTTATAGCACTCCTACTATTCCCTTCACGAAGTTTGTATGTTCCATTTATTGCTACAGGAATTATGGGAACTTTAGCTTTTAAAGCTAGTTTCATACTTCCTTTTTTAAATTCTCCAACTTTAGGTCCTTTGCTTCTTGTACCTTCAGGAAAAATAACCATACTGTACCCATTCTTCAAGTTATCAATACCTTCATTTATGGCTTTCATAGATTCTCTTATATTATTTCTGTCCATAAATATACAATGAATTTCCTTCATCCAATAACCCATCATTTTAAATTTTAATATTTCTTTTTTAGCTATAAAACCAACTGACTCATCTAAAGCCGAAATTAAAACAGGTATGTCCAAAAAGCCTTGATGATTTACTACATAGACACAAGTTTCTTTCTTAATATTTTCTTTTCCTTCTACATCTATCTTTGCACCAACCTTATTTAATACATGTGAAGCCCATTCCTTGACATATTCATCTATCTTACTTTCAGCCTCTTGGAATTTTCCTTTCTTTCTTAATGCTTCTACTTTATTTTTTTTAAAAACTGCCATGAACATATAGATAAAAAAATCTAAATAAAATAAAATAGTTTTCATTATTTTAATTTCTCTCCTTTTCATATAATAAATATTTATCCGATGGCTACCATCCGTAATACTCCCATCTTCTTAAGGTGGGAGATAACGGCTGACACGCCCCTGGATAAGTTCTTCTAAGACTCACTTGATAAAATAAATCCCTATGTTATTATATCATTAAAACGCAGTCTAGTAATGAAAAACTAACAAAAAATTTACATTTATTGTATACACTTAAAATTTACTTTCACTTATTAATAAAAAATGCTAAACTTATGTTTGTATTAATATTTAAACTACTATTTAGGAGGTAAAAAAATGCAATTTCAGAAAAAGTTTTTTAAGATTATTATTTCATTATTTGTAGTTATATTTACTTTTTCAGCATGTAGTACTACAAAAAATGCATCAAATAATCCCATTAAAAACAATCAAAATGTTATAAAAGTAAACTATATTGATGTAGGACAAGGAGATAGTGAATTAATTCAAGTTAATGGTAAGAATCTTCTCATAGATGCAGGTCCAAATGAAAGTATAGATAAACTTATGAGCTACTTAAGCAAGCAAAACATAAAAAAAATAGATTATGTTATTGCAACGCACCCTGATGAAGACCACATAGGCGGTATGAGCTCCGTAATAAAAAAATATGATATAGGTGAATTCTATGCCCCAAAAAAATTGACAAATACTAGAACCTTTGAGAATATGGTAACTGCGCTAAAAAGTAAAAATCTTAAAATAAACGCAGGTAAAGCCGGCATGGACTTAGACTTAGGCAAAAATGTAACTTGCCAAATGTTAGCTCCAAACAACGATAAATATAAAGATACTAATAATTATTCAATAGTCCTTAAAATAACTTATGGTGAATCAAAATTCTTATTTACTGGTGATGCTGAAAAAATTAGTGAAACGGAAATGTTATCTAAAAACTTTGATCTATCTGCTGATGTACTAAAAGTTGGGCATCATGGAAGTACATCCTCATCATCTAAGGAATTTTTAGATAAGGTTAACCCTAAAATAGCAGTAATAAGCTGTGGTAAAAATAATAAATATGGTCACCCACATAGCCAAACATTAACACAACTTAAAAATAGGAAAGCACAAATTTATAGAACTGATGTAGATGGAAGTATAGTTCTATTAAGTGATGGTAAAAAAATAGCTAAGCAATAAAATTAAACAACTTTAAATCCGTTACTAGAAAGTAATATATCTTTACAAAACAAGCACATTGCGACGTAAGTTGCAGTAGAAGTTTGGATTTTAACTTTTATTCCATGATATATGATAAGGGTGTCATCACGGCTAAATGTTTTAATTATTCTAAAGCTCGAAATTTTTGAAAGCCTAAGAACTTTGTCAAACTCGGTTCCCTCAAACAGGACTAAAGTTCTAAGGCTTTCAAAAATTTTGAGCTAAGAATAATGCTAAAACAATTTAGCTAATGTGATGACACCCTTATCATATATAACTGCATAAAAGTTAAAATTCAAACTAGTAACTTCAAATATACGCATCTAATTGCATTGTTATAGATACTTTTAGTAAGCAAAAAGTATATTTATAACAATAACTTATAACGCTGAAAAATTAATGCTAACTATGCTATTGTACTAATATATTTAGTTCAAAAAACAATTCTTTTTCAATATCTCAAGCATTAGAACTTCTTAATGAAGTGAACTTTCTTTCACAGCATATATCAGTCAGAATACAGTTGAAAGTTACTTCGCTTACATTCGCTTGTGTCGCATAATTTTCAAACTATAAAACTGAGTATTTATTTTAAACATAAAAAAAGACTATATATTTATAGTCTTTGATCATTCATATAAAATTGGCTCCGCGAAAAGGATTCGAACCTTCAACCTATCGGTTAACAGCCGAGTGCTCCACCATTGAGCTATCGCGGAACGCATTACCTGGCAACGACCTACTCTTCCACAGAGCCTCCCCTGCAGTACCATCGGCACTATAAAGCTTAACCATCGTGTTCGGAATGGGAACGGGTGTTACCTTTATGTCATTATCACCAGATATTTTTATTTAGTTTTTTGAAAGATTTTGTTCTTTCAAAATTGCACAGTGAATTTATTTGGTCAAGCCCTCGACCTATTAGTATCAGTCAGCTGAACATGTTACCATGCTTACACCTCTGACCTATCAACCTTGTGTTCTTCAAGGGGTCTTACTAGCTTACGCTATGGGAAATCTAATCTTGAGGTGGGTTTCACGCTTAGATGCTTTCAGCGTTTATCCCGTCCCGACATAGCTACCCAGCCATGCTCCTGGCGGAACAACTGGTACACCAGAGGTCAGTCCATCCCGGTCCTCTCGTACTAAGGACAGCTCCTCTCAAATTTCCTACGCCCGCGACGGATAGGGACCAAACTGTCTCACGACGTTCTGAACCCAGCTCGCGTGCCGCTTTAATGGGCGAACAGCCCAACCCTTGGGACCTACTTCAGCCCCAGGATGCGACGAGCCGACATCGAGGTGCCAAACCTCCCCGTCGATGTGGACTCTTGGGGGAGATCAGCCTGTTATCCCCGAGGTAGCTTTTATCCGTTGAGCGATGGCCCTCCCACGAGGAACCACCGGATCACTAAGCCCGACTTTCGTCCCTGCTCCACCTGTATGTGTCGCAGTCAGGCTCCCTTCTGCCTTTGCACTCTTCGAACGATTTCCAACCGTTCTGAGGGAACCTTTGGGCGCCTCCGTTACTTTTTTGGAGGCGACCGCCCCAGTCAAACTGCCCACCTAACAATGTCCCGTGACCAGTTTCATGGCCGCCGGTTAGAATCCCAATACTGTCAGGGTGGTATCCCAAGGATGACTCCACAGAAGCTGACGCCCCTGTTTCGCAGTCTCCCACCTATCCTGTACAGACAATATCGAAACTCAATGCTAAGCTGCAGTAAAGCTCTACGGGGTCTTTCCGTCCAATCGCGGGTAGCAAGCATCTTCACTTGCACTACAATTTCGCCGGATTTGTTGTCGAGACAGTGCCCAAGTCATTACGCCATTCGTGCGGGTCGGAACTTACCCGACAAGGAATTTCGCTACCTTAGGACCGTTATAGTTACGGCCGCCGTTTACTGGGGCTTAAGTTCATACCTTCGCTTGCGCTAAGTATTCCCCTTAACCTTCCAGCACCGGGCAGGCGTCAGCCCCTATACTTCAGCTTTCGCTTTAGCAGAGACCTGTGTTTTTGCTAAACAGTTGCTTGGGCCTATTCTCTGCGACCTACTTTCATAGGCACCCCTTCTCCCGAAGTTACGGGGTCAATTTGCCGAGTTCCTTGACAACAATTCTTCCGATGGTCTTAGGATTCTCTCCTCATCTACCTGTGTCGGTTTGCGGTACGGGCACCAACATCCTCCATAGAGACTTTTCTTGGCAGCGTGGAATCAGATACTTCGCGGCATAAAGCCACTCCCCATCACACCTCAACATTAACCAGACGGATTTGCCTGTCTGATCTGTCTAAGTGCTTAGACACACATCCAATAGTGTGCACATCCTATCCTCCTGCGTCATCCCATTTGTAATAACGTCAGTTGGTGGTATCGGAATATCAACCGATTGTCCATCACCTACGCCTTTCGGCCTCGGCTTAGGTCCCGACTAACCCTGAGCGGACGAGCCTTCCTCAGGAAACCTTAGATTTTCGACCAATAAGATTCTCACTTATTTCTCGCTACTTATGCCAGCATACTCACTCCTGTACAGTCCACCGCTCCTTTCGGTACGACTTCACTCCATACAGGAAGCTCCTCTACCGCTCTTTCGAGCCCATAGCTTCGGTGGTAAGTTTTAGCCCCGGACATCTTCGGCGCAGGATCTCTTGACTAGTGAGCTATTACGCACTCTTTAAATGAGTGGCTGCTTCTAAGCCAACATCCTAGTTGTCTTAGAAATCCCACATCCTTTTCCACTTAACTTACACTTTGGGACCTTAGCTGATGATCTGGGCTGTTTCCCTTTTGACTACGGATCTTATCATTCGCAGTCTGACTGCTGAGATACAAGTATATGGCATTCGGAGTTTGATAGGGTTCAGTAACTGTTGTCAGCCCCTAGCCCATTCAGTGCTCTACCTCCACTACTCAATCTCAACGCTAGCCCTAAAGCTATTTCGAGGAGAACCAGCTATCTCCGAGTTCGATTGGAATTTCTCCGCTATCCACAGCTCATCCCATGGTTTTTCAACACCAACGTGGTTCGGACCTCCACGGAATTTTACTTCCGCTTCATCCTGGCCATGGATAGGTCACCCGGTTTCGGGTCTACGACATGCAACTTTTCGCCCTATTCAGACTCGGTTTCCCTTCGGCTCCGTACCTTAAGTACTTAACCTTGCTACATACCGTAACTCGCTGGCTCGTTCTACAAAAAGCACGTCGTCGCACATAAAAGTGCTTCGACCGGTTGTGGACACACGGTTTCAGGTTCTATTTCACTCCCCTTCCGGGGTTCTTTTCACCTTTCCCTCACGGTACTGCTTCACTATCGGTCACCAGTTAGTATTTAGCCTTGGGAGGTGGTCCTCCCTGCTTCCCACAAGGTTTCACGTGTCTCGTGGTACTCTGGAGTAGATCTGACTGCTATTTCCTTTCACTTACAGGGCTGTTACCTTCTACGGCGGAGCCTTCCAGCTCTCTTCAATTAAGAAATCACAGTATTTATGATCTATCCGCAACCCCAGGAACAAGTTCCTGGTTTGGGCTCTTTCCCTTTCGCTCGCCGCTACTTAGAAAATCGATTTTTCTTTCTCTTCCTCCGGGTACTTAGATGTTTCAGTTCCCCGGGTTTACCTCCATAAACCTATGTATTCAGTTTACAGTACAATGCGTTAGCATTGTGGGTTTCCCCATTCGGAAATCTCTGGATCTCAGGCTATTTGCGCCTACCCAAAGCTTATCGCAGCTTATCACGTCCTTCTTCGGCTTCTGGTGCCAAGGCATTCACCATGCGCCCTTTGTAGCTTGACCATTCATGTGAAAATTGTCTTTCAACAATTTTCTTAGTTAAAATCTACAAAGGTTTTTTTACTTATATAATAAGTAGTTTTACCTTTAGCTTTACTTTTAATTTAAAAGTTATATTCACTGTGCAATTTTCAAAGAACAATTTGAAGAATTAGATTCTTCAAAATTAAACAGAGCTATTAAATAAACCTTCAAAGTAGAATTACCTACTTTGTCGACTCCTTAGAAAGGAGGTGATCCAGCCGCAGGTTCTCCTACGGCTACCTTGTTACGACTTCACCCCAATTACTAACCCCACCTTCGGCCGCTGGCTCCTTACGGTTACCTCACGGACTTCGGGTGTTGCCAGCTCTCATGGTGTGACGGGCGGTGTGTACAAGGCCCGGGAACGTATTCACCGCGACATGCTGATTCGCGATTACTAGCAACTCCAGCTTCATGTAGGCGAGTTTCAGCCTACAATCCGAACTGAGATGAGTTTTAAAAGTTTTGCTCCACCTCACGGTCTTGCATCTTTCTGTACTCACCATTGTAGCACGTGTGTAGCCCTAGACATAAGGGGCATGATGATTTGACGTCATCCCCACCTTCCTCCCGGTTAACCCGGGCAGTCTCACTAGAGTGCTCAACTTAATGGTAGCAACTAATGATAAGGGTTGCGCTCGTTGCAGGACTTAACCTAACATCTCACGACACGAGCTGACGACAACCATGCACCACCTGTCTCCCTGCCCCGAAGGGCTTCCCTCATTACAGGTAATTCAGGGGATGTCAAGTCTAGGTAAGGTTCTTCGCGTTGCTTCGAATTAAACCACATGCTCCGCTGCTTGTGCGGGCCCCCGTCAATTCCTTTGAGTTTTAATCTTGCGATCGTACTTCCCAGGCGGAATACTTATTGCGTTAGCTGCGGCACAGAAGGAGTCGATACCTCCTACACCTAGTATTCATCGTTTACGGCGTGGACTACCAGGGTATCTAATCCTGTTTGCTACCCACGCTTTCATGCCTCAGCGTCAGTTACGGTCCAGAGAATCGCCTTCGCCACTGGTGTTCTTCCTAATCTCTACGCATTTCACCGCTACACTAGGAATTCCATTCTCCTCTCCCGCACTCTAGATATCCAGTTTCAAATGCAGTTCCCAAGTTAAGCTCGGGATTTTCACATCTGACTTAAACATCCGCCTACGCATCCTTTACGCCCAGTAAATCCGGACAACGCTCGCCACCTACGTATTACCGCGGCTGCTGGCACGTAGTTAGCCGTGGCTTCCTCCTTGGGTACCGTCATTATCGTCCCCAAAGACAGAGCTTTACAACCCGAAGGCCTTCATCACTCACGCGGCGTTGCTGCATCAGGCTTTCGCCCATTGTGCAATATTCCCCACTGCTGCCTCCCGTAGGAGTCTGGACCGTGTCTCAGTTCCAATGTGGCCGATCACCCTCTCAGGTCGGCTACGCATCGTGGCCTTGGTGAGCCGTTACCTCACCAACTAGCTAATGCGCCGCGGGCCCATCTCAAAGCGGATTACTCCTTTAATTAGTATTTCATGTGAAAAACTAATGTTATGCGGTATTAATCTCCCTTTCGGAAGGCTATCCCCCACTTTGAGGCAGGTTGCCCACGTGTTACTCACCCGTCCGCCGCTAATCCATCCCCGAAGGGATTTCATCGCTCGACTTGCATGTGTTAAGCACGCCGCCAGCGTTCGTCCTGAGCCAGGATCAAACTCTCAATTTAAAAGTTTAATCTGTACTCAAATTATTGACGTTAAACTTGTTAGTTTAACTAATACTGGCTTATTTAAAATAAGATTTATATCTTACTTTCACTCTGTTTAATTTTCAAGGATCTTGTCGCATCTCAGCGACTTTTACATCTTATCATGTTTGCTTAACCTTGTCAAGAACTTTTTTCAAATTCTTTTTTGTTAAGCTTGCTGCATCACACAGCTTGTAAATTGTATCGCATCATTTCGTGTTTTGTCAATGAATTCATGTTGAAAATTCATTAAGCAAATCACTGCTCAGCTCAACAACATGTATTATGATACCACTTAAATTTATACTAGTATATTTAGTTTTCTCTAATTTTTTGATATTATTCTATAAATAGATATAATTTTTGATACTTTACTTTATATTTCTTATAGAGATACTCTAGGATAAGTTTACGCTTAAATATATTGTTTAGCACAAACAAGTTTATTTTTATTATGCTTTTTCCACTATAAACTTATTCATCAAATCCACAATTCTTTTATTTAATAAAGGATGTACAATATATGGTGCTATATCAGCTAATGGTTTTAGAACAAACATCCTATCCTCCATTCTTGGATGCGGAATTATAATATCTTGTTCACAAGTCACTAAATTATCATATAGCAAAATATCCAAGTCTATTGTTCTAGGTCCCCATTTAATAATTCTTTCACGCTTTAATTCTTTCTCTTTTTCCAACAAAAATTTCATCAACCCTTTAGGAGATAAAAGTGTCTTTACCTCTATTGCACCATTTAAAAAATTATCCTGATCTACATAACCTACAGGTTCTGTTTCATAAAATTTAGATACATTTACAACTTTCGTAACAGTTGATTTATTTATTAGTTCTATAGCTGAAAGTAAATTTTTTTCTTTGTTACCCATATTAGATCCTATTGCAATATATGCTTTATGCCACTTTCTATCAACTTCTACAGCTACATACTCTACTGGTTTACCTATAGGTGCCCATGGCTTTTTTATTTTTAATTTTATTCTTTGAACCATTTCATATTTTAATAAAATAAATTCCGCAAGCTTTTCAGCTGCACTTTCAATCAAATCATATTTTTGTTTTGTAAATTGTTCCTCTATTTCAAAACACAATTCTGCATAATTTACTGTTTTATTTAAATTATCACTATCTCCAGCTTCTTTTAAATCTAAAAAAAGTTCTGCAGATACAATAAATCTTTGTCCCATATCTTTTTCTTGCTGGTTCACGCCATGAAATCCATAAACTTGCAAGTTCTCTATATACATCTTATCCATTTCATTTTTTCCTCCTCATTCTAGATATATTAGTTATTCAGAATTTTAAAAAAATGCGAAGCATCTTTTAGAGGACAATTGACAAAGGACAGAGGACAGTGAAGGTAAGTTTTCTTCCTTACGTCAGAAAACTAATTTATTTTAAAGCTTGTTATGCTAAGGCAAAACAAGCTTCTAATCTATATAAGTCAGCAATGTTTCACTTTAGTGAAACGAGCTCTCAAAAATTTAATTAAGGATTTTTCGTAGCAAAGTGGAGAAAAATCATCCTTCACTGTCCTCTGTCAATTGTCCTCTGTCCTCTGAAAAAGTTGTGTCGCATTATGCTTATTATACTAAAGTTCACTATACTATAACCTTAATAATTTATAGTATAGTTTTTCTTTTCATCAGACCATTTACATTCATCTACAGCCTTACAACAAAAACAGTTTCTTGAAAGTTTATCACTTAAATAAAATATATTAGCAAAGCTGTTCTTTTCATTGCTTTCTTCCCTATGACTTAAAATTGTATTTAAAATTATCTCCATCTCTTCAACTTCATATCCAGATTCTATTAATATTTCCTTTGCTAATTTACTACTAGCAACTTCATGATGCACATTTTCCTTATATTCAACCCATCTTCCTATATCATGAAGAAGGGCCGTGCCGTACACAATATCTTTACTAATATTTATTCTATTTTCTAACACTAATATATATGCTACTCTTGCTACATCTAGAAAGTGTTGTAGATTGTGTTTACAAAATTTTCTATCTTTTTCGCATCTTTTATTTTTCTTAACATATTCATTAAACTTTTCATTACTTAAAATAGAATTAATTTTATCCAATAGCTGCAACTCCTTGCTACTAATTAACCTATTTTAAAGGTTAATCATTTTATACACTTCATCTTTTAGAGAATGATTCTCGTGGAACTCTCCTCTAGTAACTACTGTTACAGTTCTACTTCCAGGTTTTTTTACACCTCTCATTGTCATACACATATGCTCTGCTTCTACTACTACCATAACTCCCTTAGCATTTAAATACTCCATAATAGCATCAGCAACCTGCCCAGTTAACCTTTCTTGAAGTTGAGGTCTTTTTGCAAATACCTCTACAGTTCTTGCCAACTTACTTAATCCTGTAACTTTTCCATCAGGTATATACGCTATATGTGCTTTACCATAAAAAGGAACCAAATGATGCTCACACATAGAATAAAACTGTATATCTTTTTCCAATACTATGTCATTACTTTTTACAGTAAAAATTTTCTTTAAATGCTTCTCAGGACTTTGCTCCAAACCTGCAAATATTTCAGAATACATTCTTGCAATTCTATCAGGAGTTTCCTGCAACCCTTCTCTATCTGGATTTTCACCTATTGCTTCAATAATCATTCTAACTGCAGTTTTAATTTTATTTTCATCTATCATAATTTTTCACTGAACAATTATCCATATAAGGACTTATTCAATAATCCTCCTATTCTTATAATTAATTCTAATGGAACAAATTTTGGTTGAATTAAATATTAATTTTACTTACATAATTTATGAATGTATATTAAATGTAAAACTCTAATTGAAATTATTAATCCATTGTCAACAGTTTTTTAACTTTCTACACATAGACACAATGAACATTAATATTGGATAAATAATTCACAATTTATCATAAATTATAACATTTAAATTTGAAGTTTACAAGGCAGTTAATATCTACATTGTGTCCATATAAAGCCAATTACAATGATTTAAAATAAATTTTAAAAATGAAATAAGCGTGACTTTTGGTCACGCTTATTTTACTACCCCACTTTAATATTATGCCACATTATACTTAAAATTTAGTTTTAAACCTTTTTTCATATTCATCTATAAGCCATGCTCTAAAGTCTGGATGAGCAATGTTTATCAAAGCCCTAGCTCTTTCTTTTAAAGATTTACTCTTAAGTCTAGCAATACCATATTCTGTAATAATGTAATCTACATCTGTTCTGGAAGTTGTAATAGGTGTACCTTTTTCTATTAAAGGAACTATTCTAGAAACTTTTCCTTTAGCAGCAGTGGATGGTATAGCAATAATAGCTTTTCCATCCTTGCACATATTAGCTCCTCTTATAAAATCAACCTGTCCTCCAATTCCACTTATCTGGTTCATTCCTATGCTTTCAGAACATACTTGTCCCATTAAATCCACCTCAACACAGGAATTTATTGAAATCATTTTAGAGTTTTTCATAATAACTGTAGGATCATTTACATAACTTACAGGGTAAGACTCTACCATAGGATTATCATCTATAAAATCATACAGCTTTTTTGTACCCATAAAGAAGGTTACCACTATTTTTCCTGGATTCAAAGTTTTTTCCTTATTGTTAATTACACCTGATTCTACCAAGTCAACTACACCATCAGATATCATTTCTGAATGTATACCTAAATCCTTTTTATCTTTTAAAAATAACAATACTGCGTCTGGAATAGCACCTATGCCAAGCTGAAGTGTAGAACCATCCTCAATCAATGAAGCACAATATTCCCCTATAGCTTCTTCAATCTTTCCTATCTTAGGTTGTTTTAACTCCATTATAGGATGTGAAGTTTCTACTATATAATCAATATCTGATATATGTATAAATGAATCTCCTAAAACTCTAGGCATATTTTCATTTACCTCTGCAATTACCATTTTAGCACAGTCTGCTGCTGGCTTAGTATAATCATTAGATACTCCAAAACTACAATAGCCATGTTTATCAGGCTTACTTACTTGAATTAATACCACATCTACAGGTAAATATCCCTCTTCAAATAATCTAGGTAATTCATAAAAACAACATGGAGTAAAATCTGATCTTCCAGAATTAACAGCATCCTTGGTACTAGCACCCACAAATATGGAATTATATTTAAAATACTTTTCCATTCCTTCTTGTGCATATTCGCTCTTTCCCATATCTACCATATGCACTACTTCCACATTTTCATAATTTTCTTTATTTGCTACCAACGCATCTATAAGCTCTGTAGGTTCTGCAACTGCAATGCTTACAACAACTCTACTATTAGACTTTATATTAGAAACTGCTTCTTTTGCACTTACTAATTTACTTTTATATAGTTTTTTCCAATCCATAAAGATCATCCTTTCTATACACTAATACGTTTATTTAAAACATTTTCACTGTGAATTAAAAATATTAATAACTATTTTTATAAGTTAATGCGCATTAAAAATAAAATGTTAATTGAAATTGTTAAAAAAACTACAAATCACAATATAACACCTAAGTAAAATTATACCACATCTTTATCTTTTTATCAAAATATTATGAATTTACCACTGACAAATTCATACTTTTTTAAGTTAGTAAGTATATTATTTCTTTATAATCAAAAAAACCTTAAGTATTTACTTAAGGTTTTTGGTGGCTGGACCAGGAATCGAACCAGGGACACGAGGATTTTCAGTCCTCTGCTCTACCGACTGAGCTATCCAGCCAAATCTTACCTGGCAACGACCTACTCTTCCACAGAGCCTCCCCTGCAGTACCATCGGCACTATAAAGCTTAACCATCGTGTTCGGAATGGGAACGGGTGTTACCTTTATGTCATTATCACCAGATTTATTTAGTTTTAGAGATTTTGTTATCTCAAAATTGCACAGTGAATTTATTTGGTCAAGCCCTCGACCTATTAGTATCAGTCAGCTGAACATGTTACCATGCTTACACCTCTGACCTATCAACCTTGTGTTCTTCAAGGGGTCTTACTAGCTTACGCTATGGGAAATCTAATCTTGAGGTGGGTTTCACGCTTAGATGCTTTCAGCGTTTATCCCGTCCCGACATAGCTACCCAGCCATGCTCCTGGCGGAACAACTGGTACACCAGAGGTCAGTCCATCCCGGTCCTCTCGTACTAAGGACAGCTCCTCTCAAATTTCCTACGCCCGCGACGGATAGGGACCGAACTGTCTCACGACGTTCTGAACCCAGCTCGCGTGCCGCTTTAATGGGCGAACAGCCCAACCCTTGGGACCTACTTCAGCCCCAGGATGCGACGAGCCGACATCGAGGTGCCAAACCTCCCCGTCGATGTGGACTCTTGGGGGAGATCAGCCTGTTATCCCCGAGGTAGCTTTTATCCGTTGAGCGATGGCCCTCCCACGAGGAACCACCGGATCACTAAGCCCGACTTTCGTCCCTGCTCCACCTGTATGTGTCGCAGTCAGGCTCCCTTCTGCCTTTGCACTCTTCGAACGATTTCCAACCGTTCTGAGGGAACCTTTGGGCGCCTCCGTTACTTTTTTGGAGGCGACCGCCCCAGTCAAACTGCCCACCTAACAATGTCCCGTGACCAGTTTCATGGCCGCCGGTTAGAATCCCAATACTGTCAGGGTGGTATCCCAAGGATGACTCCACAGAAGCTGACGCCCCTGTTTCGCAGTCTCCCACCTATCCTGTACAGACAATATCGAAACTCAATGCTAAGCTGCAGTAAAGCTCTACGGGGTCTTTCCGTCCAATCGCGGGTAGCAAGCATCTTCACTTGCACTACAATTTCGCCGGATTTGTTGTCGAGACAGTGCCCAAGTCATTACGCCATTCGTGCGGGTCGGAACTTACCCGACAAGGAATTTCGCTACCTTAGGACCGTTATAGTTACGGCCGCCGTTTACTGGGGCTTAAGTTCATACCTTCGCTTGCGCTAAGTATTCCCCTTAACCTTCCAGCACCGGGCAGGCGTCAGCCCCTATACTTCAGCTTTCGCTTTAGCAGAGACCTGTGTTTTTGCTAAACAGTTGCTTGGGCCTATTCTCTGCGACCTACTTTCATAGGCACCCCTTCTCCCGAAGTTACGGGGTCAATTTGCCGAGTTCCTTGACAACAATTCTTCCGATGGTCTTAGGATTCTCTCCTCATCTACCTGTGTCGGTTTGCGGTACGGGCACCAACATCCTCCATAGAGACTTTTCTTGGCAGCGTGGAATCAGATACTTCGCGGCATAAAGCCACTCCCCATCACACCTCAACATTAACCAGACGGATTTGCCTGTCTGATCTGTCTAAGTGCTTAGACACACATCCAATAGTGTGCACATCCTATCCTCCTGCGTCATCCCATTTGTAATAACGTCAGTTGGTGGTATCGGAATATCAACCGATTGTCCATCACCTACGCCTTTCGGCCTCGGCTTAGGTCCCGACTAACCCTGAGCGGACGAGCCTTCCTCAGGAAACCTTAGATTTTCGACCAATAAGATTCTCACTTATTTCTCGCTACTTATGCCAGCATACTCACTCCTGTACAGTCCACCGCTCCTTTCGGTACGACTTCACTCCATACAGGAAGCTCCTCTACCGCTCTTTCGAGCCCATAGCTTCGGTGGTAAGTTTTAGCCCCGGACATCTTCGGCGCAGGATCTCTTGACTAGTGAGCTATTACGCACTCTTTAAATGAGTGGCTGCTTCTAAGCCAACATCCTAGTTGTCTTAGAAATCCCACATCCTTTTCCACTTAACTTACACTTTGGGACCTTAGCTGATGATCTGGGCTGTTTCCCTTTTGACTACGGATCTTATCATTCGCAGTCTGACTGCTGAGATACAAGTATATGGCATTCGGAGTTTGATAGGGTTCAGTAACTGTTGTCAGCCCCTAGCCCATTCAGTGCTCTACCTCCACTACTCAATCTCAACGCTAGCCCTAAAGCTATTTCGAGGAGAACCAGCTATCTCCGAGTTCGATTGGAATTTCTCCGCTATCCACAGCTCATCCCATGGTTTTTCAACACCAACGTGGTTCGGACCTCCACGGAATTTTACTTCCGCTTCATCCTGGCCATGGATAGGTCACCCGGTTTCGGGTCTACGACATGCAACTTTTCGCCCTATTCAGACTCGGTTTCCCTTCGGCTCCGTACCTTAAGTACTTAACCTTGCTACATACCGTAACTCGCTGGCTCGTTCTACAAAAAGCACGTCGTCGCACATAAAAGTGCTTCGACCGGTTGTGGACACACGGTTTCAGGTTCTATTTCACTCCCCTTCCGGGGTTCTTTTCACCTTTCCCTCACGGTACTGCTTCACTATCGGTCACCAGTTAGTATTTAGCCTTGGGAGGTGGTCCTCCCTGCTTCCCACAAGGTTTCACGTGTCTCGTGGTACTCTGGAGTAGATCTGACTGCTATTTCCTTTCACTTACAGGGCTGTTACCTTCTACGGCGGAGCCTTCCAGCTCTCTTCAATTAATTCCTGTAGTTATGATCTATCCGCAACCCCAGGAACAAGTTCCTGGTTTGGGCTCTTTCCCTTTCGCTCGCCGCTACTTAGAAAATCGATTTTTCTTTCTCTTCCTCCGGGTACTTAGATGTTTCAGTTCCCCGGGTTTACCTCCATAAACCTATGTATTCAGTTTACAGTACAATGCGTTAGCATTGTGGGTTTCCCCATTCGGAAATCTCTGGATCTCAGGCTATTTGCGCCTACCCAAAGCTTATCGCAGCTTATCACGTCCTTCTTCGGCTTCTGGTGCCAAGGCATTCACCATGCGCCCTTTGTAGCTTGACCATTCATGTGAAAATTATCTCTCAACAATTTTCTTAGTTAAAATCTACAAAGGTTTTTTTACTTATATAATAAGTAGTTTTACCTTTAGCTTTACTTTTAATAATTTAAAAGTTATATTCACTGTGCAATTTTCAAAGAACAAAAAATAGTTGGTGGGCTTAAATGGACTCGAACCATCGACCTCACGCTTATCAGGCGTGCGCTCTAACCAGCTGAGCTATAAGCCCTTATGGTGGAGATAAAGAGACTCGAACTCTTGACCCTCTGCGTGCAAGGCAGATGCTCTCCCAACTGAGCTATACCCCCATAATAAGAAAGAATAAAATCTTTCAAAATTAAACAGAGCTATTAAATAAACCTTCAAAGTAGAATTACCTACTTTGTCGACTCCTTAGAAAGGAGGTGATCCAGCCGCAGGTTCTCCTACGGCTACCTTGTTACGACTTCACCCCAATTACTAACCCCACCTTCGGCCGCTGGCTCCTTACGGTTACCTCACGGACTTCGGGTGTTGCCAGCTCTCATGGTGTGACGGGCGGTGTGTACAAGGCCCGGGAACGTATTCACCGCGACATGCTGATTCGCGATTACTAGCAACTCCAGCTTCATGTAGGCGAGTTTCAGCCTACAATCCGAACTGAGATGAGTTTTAAAAGTTTTGCTCCACCTCACGGTCTTGCATCTTTCTGTACTCACCATTGTAGCACGTGTGTAGCCCTAGACATAAGGGGCATGATGATTTGACGTCATCCCCACCTTCCTCCCGGTTAACCCGGGCAGTCTCACTAGAGTGCTCAACTTAATGGTAGCAACTAATGATAAGGGTTGCGCTCGTTGCAGGACTTAACCTAACATCTCACGACACGAGCTGACGACAACCATGCACCACCTGTCTCCCTGCCCCGAAGGGCTTCCCTCATTACAGGTAATTCAGGGGATGTCAAGTCTAGGTAAGGTTCTTCGCGTTGCTTCGAATTAAACCACATGCTCCGCTGCTTGTGCGGGCCCCCGTCAATTCCTTTGAGTTTTAATCTTGCGATCGTACTTCCCAGGCGGAATACTTATTGCGTTAGCTGCGGCACAGAAGGAGTCGATACCTCCTACACCTAGTATTCATCGTTTACGGCGTGGACTACCAGGGTATCTAATCCTGTTTGCTACCCACGCTTTCATGCCTCAGCGTCAGTTACGGTCCAGAGAATCGCCTTCGCCACTGGTGTTCTTCCTAATCTCTACGCATTTCACCGCTACACTAGGAATTCCATTCTCCTCTCCCGCACTCTAGATATCCAGTTTCAAATGCAGTTCCCAAGTTAAGCTCGGGATTTTCACATCTGACTTAAACATCCGCCTACGCATCCTTTACGCCCAGTAAATCCGGACAACGCTCGCCACCTACGTATTACCGCGGCTGCTGGCACGTAGTTAGCCGTGGCTTCCTCCTTGGGTACCGTCATTATCGTCCCCAAAGACAGAGCTTTACAACCCGAAGGCCTTCATCACTCACGCGGCGTTGCTGCATCAGGCTTTCGCCCATTGTGCAATATTCCCCACTGCTGCCTCCCGTAGGAGTCTGGACCGTGTCTCAGTTCCAATGTGGCCGATCACCCTCTCAGGTCGGCTACGCATCGTGGCCTTGGTGAGCCGTTACCTCACCAACTAGCTAATGCGCCGCGGGCCCATCTCAAAGCGGATTACTCCTTTAATTAGTATTTCATGTGAAAAACTAATGTTATGCGGTATTAATCTCCCTTTCGGAAGGCTATCCCCCACTTTGAGGCAGGTTGCCCACGTGTTACTCACCCGTCCGCCGCTAATCCATCCCCGAAGGGATTTCATCGCTCGACTTGCATGTGTTAAGCACGCCGCCAGCGTTCGTCCTGAGCCAGGATCAAACTCTCAATTTAAAAGTTTAATCTGTACTCAAATTATTGACGTTAAACTTGTTAGTTTAACTAATACTGGCTTATTTAAAATAAGATTTATATCTTACTTTCACTCTGTTTAATTTTCAAGGATCTTTGTGTTATCTTTTTTTGTGCCATCCTTATTGATGGCTTTTTAATATTATCATGATTTAAAAACTTTGTCAACATTGTTTGTCAACTTTTTTTAAACCGCATCATCTCTCGACGACAATAGTTATTCTATCACAAATTTTTCACTTATTATTGAATATGCATGTAAACAAATGAAATTATATGAGTTTTTTTCAATATATCTACGTTTTTCTTAAATATATTTATATTGACACTCCAGGGAAAGTTTACTTTTAGTAATTATTATATTACATGTGACTTAAGCACTATTCACTCAATTTTCGCAGTTTAAAAATATTTAATAATGAAGAATTAATAGTTAATGTAGATTTTTTTCCGTTACACTACGAAAATCTTTGATTAAGTTTTTGAAGGCTCATTTCGCTAAAGCGAAACATTGCTGACTTATATAATTTGAAGATTTTTTGCGATAGCTAAAAATCCTCCTTCACTATTAACTCTTCATTATTAATTCTTAATTTGTGAAGCATCGCTTCACATTATGCTTTCTATATTAAGTGAAAATTTTGTATGTGCGAAAGTTAAATTATTTAACTTTCAAACTTTTTTAATGATAGTTATTGACAACTAATATAATATTTATTATAATAATTCGTGTCGAAAGTAATTTGCTGGAGTGGCGGAACTGGCAGACGCACAGGACTTAAAATCCTGCGGGCTTTAAAACCCGTACCGGTTCGATTCCGGTCTTCAGCACCAAGCGAGGTTTTTAACCTCGCTTTTTTATTTCTTTATATTCATAGCCACAATATCATAGTAATTTAAAGAACATACTCCACTCTTAAAATTTTCACATGTTATGCAACTCACAAACTCAGCTCTACTATTTTTAGATTCATATAAAGAACTATAAGCTGGACACCTTTCCCCTACTGCCATATACATATTACTAACTAACATACTATTCCACCTTTCTAATTCCAAGTCTTCTTTAACATCATTATACTTATATTATTATTACCATTAAAAATTCTACTTATAAGTTTTTAATTTATTTTTAAGAGGACAGAGGACAATTGACAAAGGACAGTGAAGGAGGATTTTTCTCCATTACACTACGAAAAATCTTTAATTAAAAATAAACTCATATTCTTTTGTTTCTCATGGATACTCTCTGAGTAATCAATCATCTAAAAATCACAGATTTTAGCTGCCTACTTGGGCGATGTTTTGCTTTGGCAAAACAAGCGCAAAAATAAATTAGTTTTCTGACGTAAGGAAGAAAACTCACCTTCATTGTCCTCTGTCCTCTGTCAATTGTCCTCTAAAAAATTTGATTCACATTTTGCTCATTATGCAAAATAAAAAAGCCCTTACTTCAGTTCAATCCGTATGAACCTAAGTAAAGACTTTTTATTAGATCTAATAATTATAATTTATGTGTAAGAGCTAGTACAAGTATTATTACTCCAACAAATATTCTATACACTGCAAAAACTCTCATAGGACGTTTCTTCAAAAATTTAATAAATCCATCTATTACAACTAAAGCTACTATAAATGAAATAACAAAGCCTACTATTAAAGCTATTATTTGTGCTGAATTACATGTAGAAAGAACATTATGTTTAATTAATGATAAACCAGATGCTCCGACCATCATAGGTATAGCAAGAAAAAATGAAAATTCTGCTCCAACTACAGTAGAAAGACCTGCTATCCAAGCACCAATAATAGTAGATGCTGAACGAGACATTCCTGGCCACAATGCCAAACATTGAAATGCCCCTATAATAAGTGCTTGTCTAGCATTTATATTAGAAATTGTAATATTTCTATTATTACTTCTGTATTTATTCTCGGCATAGATCATCCAAACTGCTCCTACAACTAATGCTACAGCAACAGGTATTGGATAAAATAGCTTATCCTCTATTTTATCTTTTAATGGAAAACCTATTATTATAGCAGGTATGCACGCTATAAGTACAATAATCCAAAATCTCAATCCTGATTCTTTAGCTGAAACTCTGTCACTTGGTAGAAAGTTTAATAAGGTTTCCTTTATTTTACCCCAATATAATACAACAACAGCTAATATAGCACCTAATTGTATAACTACTTCAAACATGTCCACATATGCCTTAGGATAAGCTGGTGCTTTAAAGTTTATTAAATTTCCAACTATGATCATATGACCTGTAGATGACACAGGTAAAAATTCAGTGAGTCCTTCTACTATTCCTATTACAACAGCTTTTAATATAAGTACTATGTCCATATATTCACACTCTCTTTCTTTTCATTAATATATCAATAGAAATTTTTATGCTGAAAAATTACAATAACAATTTTTATTATACTATTTTTAGTAGATAGTTCTCAACTAATAAATTTTTGTAAACATTAAATATTAGCTTTATTTTAAAACTTAGTTTTTATTGAAATATTTGATAACTTCAAGCTTATCCAGTAAATTAAGTATCTTTTCCACATGGTAATTGAACACTGTACTAATTTCATCCTTTTCCTTTTCTTTTATTGGCTCCTTACTAAACATATCTGCAACCTTAGCATAATTACTTTCATTAAGTCCACATACCTTTTCTATTGATTCAATTATTTTTAAATGTATATATATTTCATTACATACATTAATAATTCTTTTAATTTTGTCTATATACACATTTTCCTGCTGTCTTATTCTAAGTTCTGAAGTATATGTATTCAAATTGCTTTCTAACTTTAATATTTCATTTTCTAGTTTATCCAAATTCACTTTTTTATGATTACACAATTTTTCTTCTACAATAATAAATACTCTATCTATAGCAAGTATATATTGATCATATAACTTATCCCAATGTTTGGGTGGAAGTATAAAATAATTTACAAGTACAGCTACAGTTATTCCTATAAAAGTATCAATTATTCTATTAATGCTATACATAAATGGACTTCTTCCATTTAAATTTAACATTATAGCAAGAAAAACAATACAGGATATAGTTATAGATTTATTCCATCCCAATGAATTACATATAAATATTAAAATTATAATACCAACACCACAGAGAATTATATTATTTGGCGATATAAATGCACACACAAATCCTATAACTGCTCCTACAATAGTTCCTAATATTCTATTTTTCCCAGCTTTAAAAGAATCTGCAACCGAACTTTGCATAGCTATAACTGATGCTATTGCAGCATAAAATATATACTCCCTATAAAATACGTGAGCCAAAGCTACACATATAGAAACAGATATTGCTGTTTTTATATTTCTCATACCTATTTTTCTAAATTTCATAAAAGCACCTACCCTTAAAAAGTTTAATTATATTATTTATCAAGTACCATTCATAGTACATAATTCTATATCCATTTTCCATGAACCTAAATATAAAAATAACTTACTATCTATAAAATGCTATGTAATATTATAAAAATTAACATTAAATTATTGATTATTATTTTTCACTAAATATATCATGAAATAATAAAAACTTTGTTTTCACCACCTTTATTAAGTAAAAACAAAGTTTTTATTACATTATTTATGCATATTGAACTATTTTTATTTCCGGACCAGCTTCAATTATCTCTTTGGGTACATTTTTAAACTTCTTAAAGTTTTCTTTAAATTTCTCTGCTAAGGCTACAGCTTTATAATCATATTCTTCTTTATCTTCCCAGGTGTTTTTAGGATTCAATATTTCAGAAGGTACTCCTGGACATTCTAAAGGCATTAAGACCTTAAATATAGGATGCTCTAAATACTCAACGTCCTTTAATCTTCCTTCCAGTGCAGCCTTTACCATAGCTCGTGTATAAGAAAGCTTTATTCTATTTCCTCTTCCATATCCTCCATTTAGCCATCCTGTATTTACAAGATATACTTCTGTATTGTATTTATCTATTTTTTCTCCAAGAAGTTCAGCATAAACTGAAGGATTCATCAACATAAAAGGTTCTCCAAAGCAAGCTGAAAATGTAGCCTTTGGTTCGTTTATACCTCTTTCAGTACCTGCTACTTTACTTGTATATCCGGACATAAAATGATACATTGCAGCTTCCTTTGAAAGTTTTGATATAGGTGGCATTACACCAAATGCATCTGCCGTTAAAAAGATAATTGTTTCAGGACTTCCACCCATTCCACTTTTTTCAATATTATCTACATACTCTAATGGATATGCTGCTCTTGTATTTTCAGTATATTTGTTACTGTTATAATCTGGTTGCCCATTTTCATCCAAAACCACATTTTCAAGCATTGTTCCAAATTTTATAGCATTATATATTTCATGTTCCTTTTCTTTATCAAGTTTTATAGTCTTAGCATAACATCCACCTTCAAAATTAAATATACCATCATTACACCAAGCATGTTCATCATCACCTATGAGCTTTCTCTCAGGATCAGCTGATAAAGTGGTTTTCCCCGTACCTGATAATCCAAAGAATACAGCTGTTTTTTTATCTTCACCGATATTTGCAGAACAATGCATTGGAAGAACTCCTTTTTCAGGTAATAAAAAGTTCATTACCGAAAAAATAGCCTTTTTTATCTCTCCTGAGTATTGTGTTCCACCTATTAATATTATCTTTTTATCAAAGTTTATAATTATAAAAGCTTCAGAATTTATTCCATCTTCTTTTCCTTTAGCTTTAAACCCCGGAGCAGAAACAACATGAAATTGTGGATGAAAATTTGTCAAATCTTCTAAGTTAGGTCTTCTAAATAGTTGGTTGGAAAATAATGCTTGAGAAGCATTCTCACATATCACTCTAATAGGAAGATTATATTCTTTCATAGCACCTACAAATCCATCAAATACAAATACATCCTTGTTTTCTAAATATTCTGTAACTTCGTCATAAAATTTGTCAAATACGATTTCATCTATAGGTAAATTTGTCTCTCCCCAATTCACCTTATTTTCTATGCTGTTTTGTTTTACAATGAATCTATCTTTAGGTGATCTTCCAGTATATTTTCCTGTATTTACAACTAATGCTCCTTTATTTGATAAAATTCCTTCCTCACGTTTAATTGCAAATTCTGTTAATTCGGATACTGTTAAGTTCCTATAAACGCTTTTGCAACTTTTAATATTTATATATTCTAACTTTAATTCCATGTTATCCCCCCTCAACAC
This sequence comes from Clostridium carboxidivorans P7, assembly GCF_001038625.1. Taxonomy (GTDB): domain Bacteria; phylum Bacillota; class Clostridia; order Clostridiales; family Clostridiaceae; genus Clostridium_AM; species Clostridium_AM carboxidivorans. The sequence goes on along the minus strand of NZ_CP011803.1, from coordinate 5,058,715 downwards.
TATATAATAATTATTACACCTCTAACAGAAAAATGCAAGAAAAAAATTATATTTTTTATTTTTTGCTAGATTTTTTCAATTTACCTTGCAAAAATCTAGCATACTTGTGTTGATTTTGCGGATAAATGATATACTATTTCAAATGTGCTATACTATTTATGCAAGTTTTTAATTTTTAACTTGCATAAAATAAATAGAATTATTTTACTTACGAAACAATAAATTACTGTTGCAATTTTTTTAATACATTAATTAAAATACTAATTATTATCTATTAAGATGATAATTAGTATTTTAAATTTCTCCTATACTTTTCACTTTTAATTTCAACTAAATATTGTTGTATACATATTATGCTCTGTAATAAACTGTAATTCTGCTGCATAAATAGCTATTACAATAAAAAAACTCTGCAAGATGCAGTTGGAATAATTCTTACTATCAATTTTCAATTACAGTATTTATCCTACTAATTTTCTTTTCTAATCAAATATACTGCATAAACTATAAATAACGCTCCAATAACTTGAGTATAAGTTACTTGTTCTTTCAAAATAAAAGAGGATACTATCATAGCAGTTGGTATTTCTAAATTGCTAATTATAGAAACCTTTAATGCTCCTATGTATTTTATAGAACCATACAATAATGTCAACGGAATTACTTCACAAACTATTGCTAAAATAGCTACATAAATCAAAGCATTGATTTGAATATTTTCCTTAAATAAAAAAGTTGGCCATCTGTATATTAATAGTGATATTAGCGAAAATAATGTTGAATAAGCATTAATAGATAAAGAATCTAGTTCAAATAGTTTCTTTTCAGTATATAAGTTCATAAAAGCATAAAATAATGCACTTAAGAGTCCAAATATTACTCCTTTTATTGAATATTTAAAGTTTCCTACTAAAATATTTAGGGTCAATAAGCATCCTAGAAAAGCCATAAATATCACTAATATCTTCCTCTTATCTAAATTTTGTTTGTGAAAAATAATAGAGTATATCAAAACCATTATTGGATATGTAAATAAAAGCATAGTAACCATAGCAACAGGTAAATACTCAAATGCTTTATAATAAAATATAGTCATGAAAGTATTTCCTACTACACCTAAAATAGACAATCTAATTAATTGTATCTTTGTTATATTTAACTTTTCTTTTCCCGTTATAAATGCTGTGGTAAACATAAGAAAAACTGCAATAATATACTGTACTGTAAGCAAACTTATAGAATCTAATCCTATTTTTAATGACAATTTAACAAATATTCCAGCAGTACCAAACAATATAGCTGAAATTATAGAGTAACCATATCCTTTTTTCAAATAATCACTTCCTAAACTAACCATAAATCTTATAGTTTAATATAAATAACTGATCCTTCACTGTCCTCTGAAAAAGTTACACCGCAATTTGCTTATTATATCCAAATCTACATCCCTTCTATAAAGCTCTATAAATGTATTTTATTTCTTATATTATTTTTAAAATACAGGTTAACATATATAGTAAAGAAAACAAAGCAGGTGATTATATGAAAAAAAGTATTTATGTTTTTACAGTAATTTTCCTATGTTTAACTGTACATTCAAATGTATCTGAAAATTTTTTATACAATTCATCCTATAATTCTACAGATAATAAAGTTTCAAGCTCTAGTTACTTAAACTCAAATGATCCATCTTTAAACCCTAAAGAAGTTTTTTTAACTTTTGATGATGGTCCTTGTATAAACAATACAAGAAAAATATTAAGTATATTAAAGGATAATAATGTAAAAGCTTCTTTTTTTATAGTTGGTATAAAAGCAAATGAAAATCCTCAAATATTAAAAGAAATATCTGATAGTGGTATGTGTGTTGGTGTACATACATATTCTCATGATTATAAAAAAATATACAGGAATTTAAATACTTACCTTGATGATTATGATGCTTGTTATAATGTTATAAAAAAATTAACCGGAAAAACTCCTTCTCCATACATAAGACTTCCCGGTGGCTCTACTAATTTAGTTACAAGCAAAGCTAATATAAATTCCATAAAAGAAGCTTTACATGAAAAAGGTATAAGATATGTAGATTGGAATGTATGTTCTGGAGATGCTGAAAGCCATGTGGTAGCTGTAGACAAGATTAAAAATAACGTTATGACTCAATGTAAAGATAAAAATTTCGCAGTAATTCTAATGCATGATACCTACTACAAATACTTTACTGTAGAAGCGTTACCTGATATTATAAAATACTTAAAAAATGAAGGTTATGTATTTAAAACCTTCGATGATATATCTCCTGCTGAAGAAGACGAAATGATAAAATTAAAAATAATGAACAAGTAAATGGCTAATCTAATTTCTCAGTTTAAAAATATTGCGAAGCTTTGCTTCGCAATATGCTTATTACGTTACAATTGAAGTATTAAATTCTAGCTTTTCTTAGTTTCCCTATTTACAATAAACTCCTTAGCTTTAAGCTCCATGCTGTTATCTAGTGGATCTAATTTTATTTCCTCTCCGTATCTATTAGATAAAGCTGTTTCAATAAGTCTATCTGCTAACTCAGGGTTTTTTGAAAGAAGAGAACCATGAAAATATGTACAGTAGCAATTTTTATATATACAGCCTTCATATCCATCTTCACCATTATTTCCGTACCCTGCAACTGTTTTTCCAAGAGGCTTTAATTCTTTACCTATATAAGTTCTTCCTGAATGATTTTCAAAGCCTACATAAGTTTCATCAAATTCTTCATTGTGTATAACTGTATTTCCTATAAATCTCACACTTCCACCTTCTGTATATACATCTATGATGCCAAGTCCATCAAGTTTTTCTCCATCAGGGGTAGTATAATATTTACCAAGCAGCTGATACCCACCGCAAATAGCAAGAAATACTTTTCCACTTTCTATATATTCTGTTATATCCTCTTTCTTAGTTTGGTTTAAATCATCTGAGACTATGGACTGTTCGTAATCCTGTCCACCACCAAAAAAAGCTATATCATATTTTAAAGCTTCAAAAGGATCTCCTATAGATACGTTAAACACATTTACCTTTATTCCTCTTTGTTCAGCTCTATATTTTAATATAAGAATATTGCCTAAATCTCCATATACATTTAACAAATCAGGATACAAATGACATATATTAAGTTCCATTATATTTACAACTCCTTATCTTTATTATTATCATGGAAACTTTACCAAAGATTTTTAATAAATCCTTTATTGTTAAGAAACTTTCTAAAATTAATCATAGCAGTATAAGTAGCAAGTATATAAACAGTGTTATTACTACATTCTTTTATTTCTTGCAAGATCTTTTCATAATTTTCACATATGGCAAACCTATCCTGTGAAAGTCCTGCTACCTTAAGCCTTATAGCCATATCATATAGTCTTATACCAGAAACTATTGTTTTATCAATATCCAATAAAGACAATGTTTCAAAATTAACATCCCATATCCAAGACACATCTCTACCATCTGCATAATTATCATTTAAGAGTACTGCCAAAGAAAATTTTCTTTTATCTAAACTTATAGTGTTTATTGCTTCATTATATCCAGCTGGATTTTTAACTAAAATTATCTTTATATCTTTTCCATCTATATTTATACTTTCTTGTCTACCAAAGCTGCTTTTTTGACTTTTCAGGGAATTAAAAATTACAGAATCTGCAATTCCACATACTTTTCCGACTGAATACGCACATAAAGCATTATATATGTTATATGTACCTGGTTGATTTATATAATATTCATTTCCATTTATTATTACCAAGGATCCTTCTGGATTTTGTTCTTTTATTTTATCTACAGAATAATCCAATTCAGGTCTTTTATATCCACAATTCTCACAATAAAAATCGCCTAAATGATTATAAGTAAGATAATTATATTTATAAGGACTTTTACACTTTTTGCAGAACTTAGCATCTGCATTTATATCTATTATGTTGTTCTTATTTAAAGAATCCTTAAATCCATAATATATAGTCCTATTAGGAAGCTCTAAATCTCCTAGCAAGGATTCATCTCCATTTAACACTAAATTAGCTAGCGGAACTTTTTCAATTCCTTCAAGTATTTTTTTAAGCGTAGTGTATACTTCACCATATCTATCTAGTTGGTCTCTAAATAAATTAGTTACAGTTATAACTTCTGGAGTAACATATTCTGTAACCAGCTTTACATTAGCTTCATCACACTCAATAACTGCATACTTTGTAGCCGAACAGCTTGAAAAAGAAAAATGCTCCACAAAACAAGAAACTATTCCTGGGAGCATATTAGCACCTGTATTATTTGTAATTACATATTTTTCACTATCTTTTAACATATTATATATCATACTTGTAGTAGTAGTTTTACCATTAGTACCTGTTATAAGTATAATCTTATAATCTTCACATACAGTTTTTAAAATACTCTCATCTAATTTTAAGGCAATTCTGCCTGGAAAGTTACTTCCTCCTTTAAATAAAGCCTTTGATAAGCTTATTATCATTTTAGAAATTATAATACTAAAAAAAGATTTAATTTTAATTTTTCACACCACCCTTGTTATTTGGTTAACATTTTTAAAAAAAATCAACTTAAATTATATTCTAAACCTTACCCCTAACTCTAAATATTATAATACAATATTACTTTTTTTACATCACAATTTTTTACACTGAATCCCTTCTACTTGGTGAATTATGAAACAAATTTAAAATTTCGAAGGTATGCAACATTTTTCACAATATATCTTAATCTTATCTAAAATTCATGTAAATCAAAGCCAACATTGCAATTATTCTTTATACAAAATTATTGCTTGTACAATTAAGTATCACTATTTTTACAATCGCTTTTACTTCTATATTTTTTTCTTTTTCTTACAAGGGTTGATGCATCTATGCCTAACTCCTTGGCTGCTGCTCTAACATTTCCATACTTTTTAAAAGTGGTTTCTATGAGCACCTCTTCTAAATTTTCAACAGCTTCTTTCAAAGTAAAATGCTTATCTTTATCATTAGTATCTACCAAACTGTAATCTCCAAGCATTCTAACAGTTAAATCGTCTCTAAGTATCTTATCACCTTTACTCATAATTACAGTTCTTTCTATTATATTTCTAAGTTCTCTTACATTTCCAGGCCAATCATATTTATATAAATAATCCACTGCTGCACAAGTTAGAGACTTATTAAAGCCATATTTCTTATTAAATTTATCTAAAAAATGCATTGCTAAAGGCTTAATATCTTTTCTTCTTTTTCTTAAAGGTAATACTGTAATAGGTATTACATTCAAACGATAATATAAGTCTTCTCTAAAAAGTTTTTTGTCTACCATCTTCTTCAAATCTCTATTAGTTGCTGCTATAATTCTTACATCTATTTTAATGGTCTTAGTACCACCTACTCTGGTAATTTCACCTTCTTGAAGCACTCTAAGAAGTTTAACTTGCATGTCCAATGGCAATTCTCCTACTTCGTCTAAAAATAAATTTCCATTGTTGCACATTTCAAATAATCCAACTTTACCTTCTCTATTAGCACCAGTAAAAGCTCCTTTTTCATAACCAAAAAATTCTGATTCCATGAGATGCTCTGGAATTGCTCCACAATTTATTTTTATAAAATTGTTATTGCATCTTTTACTATTTTTATGTATATATTTAGCAACTTCTTCCTTACCAGCACCTGTTTCTCCAAGCAAAAGCACAGTAGCATCTACTTTTGCTACTCTCTTAGCCATTTGTAAAACATTAATCATGTTCTCATCTTCTACTATAATGTCTGAAAAATTTAAAAGTTGATTTTTTAAACTATCTGTATTGGAAGAATGCTGACTATTAAGTATCTCCTCTTTTTTTTCAAGCTCTTCCTCTAATTCATATAATTCTATAACATCTCTTACACTTGTAACTACCATAGTTACATTTCCTTCTCTATCAAATATAGGGTTACTAGAAACCAATACCTTTTTCCCTGTTCTTAATTTTTGTTCAATGGTTACACTTTTTTTATCTTTTAAAACTATGAGAGTTGCTGATTTCGATATATATCCCTCTTTTTCCAAAGATGACATATTTTTTTCCAATACTTCTTCTCTTTTTATACCAGTAATTTTTTCCCAGTACTTATTTACTAATATAGTATTGCCACATTTATCTGTAACATAAACACCATCATTGAATCCTTCAATTACATCCTGTAATTCCTTCAATTTGAATTTGACGAACTCTAATTTCATTTCTAAATTACATGAATCAGAAAAAGTATCATTTATTAATTGTTGAATCCCCATAAAGTAGTGCAACCTCCTACCCCTCATATATTGATAAAAAATATAAATAATTGTATTAAATACTATTAATTATATTTTCTATCAATTATACTATATAATTATATTTAATTCAAAAAACAAAAAACTTCGTATATGCGTTTTTACACGCTTATATACGAAATTTTTTGTCTATATATTTTAAGTGATTATTAATGGACGTTAATTATTTAAAGCTTTTATTTCAGCTACCATTTCAGGAATTACCTTTTTGTAATCTCCTACTATAGCTAAATCTGCTGCTTTCATTATTGCAGCACCTTCATCTTTGTTTATTGCTATTATATAGTCACTATCCTGCATTCCTGCTAAATGCTGAATTGCTCCTGATATTCCACATGCTATATATACTATAGGCTTTACTGTTTGTCCTGTCTGTCCTACTTGGCATGCCTTGTCTACCCAGCCATTTTCTACTGCTGCTCTTGAGCCTGCCACTGTTCCTCCTAGTAAATCTGCTAATTCTTTTAATGGTGCAAAACCTTCTTTGCTTCCTATTCCTCTTCCTCCTGATACTATGAACTGAGCTTCTCCTATATCCATAATATCTTTTGCTATTTTAACTACTTCATCTACTTTTACTCTTATATCTGATGCTTTTATGTCTGCACTTATTTTTTCTATTTCACCTTTTCTTGATGCATCCTTTTGTAATTTTTCAAATACTCCAGGTCTTACTGTTGACATTTGTGGTCTGTTTGCTGCACATTCTATTGTTGCCATTAAATTTCCACCAAATGCTGGTCTTGTCATTTGAAGATGTTTTGTTTCTGGATCTATATCTAATCCTGTACAGTCTGCTGTAAGTCCTGTTGACAATCTTGCTGATACTCTTGGTCCTAAATCTCTTCCTATATATGTTGCTCCTACAAGTATTGCTTCTGGTTTTCTTGCTTGTACAAGATCACATATAACTTTTGCATATCCATCTGTTGTATAGTGTTTTAATAATGGACTATCTGCATATATTACTTTATCTGCTCCATACGCTGCTAATTCTTTTGCTATATCATCAGCTTCACTTCCAAGTAGTAATGCTGTTACTTCTGTTCCTAATTTATCTGCTAACTCTTTGCCTTTTCCTATTAGCTCTAATGCTACTTTTTGTAGCTTTCCATCTCTCTGTTCAGCAAATACCCATACGCCTTTATAATCTGCTATATTCATGCTAAAAAACCTCCTAATTTATACATAGTGTTTTTCTTTTAATTTTGAAACTGCATAAGCTGCTGCTTCTTTAAATGGCTTGTTTACAATCTCTCCTGTACCCTTTGCTTCCTTTGTTGAAGATTTCTTTACCTTTGTTGGTGATCCTGACAATCCTAAAAGAGATTTATCTACGCCAATATCATTTGCAGTCCATACTTTTACTTCTTGTTTGAATACATTAAATATATTATTTATATGCATGTATCTTGGCACATTTAACTCTTTTATTGCTGTTAAAAGCACTGGTGCTTTTACTGTTAAATCTTCATATCCATCTTCCCATGCTTTTCTTACCTTTATTTTATCTCCATCTATATCAACTTTTTCAACATATGTAATCTGAGGTATTCCTAAATGTTCTGCTATTTCTGGTCCTACTTGTGCTGTATCTCCATCTATTGCCTGTCTTCCTGCAAATACTATATCATAATCTAATTTTTTTAATGCTCCTGCTAGTGCATGTGATGTTGCTAATGTATCTGCTCCTGCAAAGGCTCTATCTGTTATTAGTATAGCTTCATCTGCTCCCATAGCTAAAGCTTCTCTTAAAGCTGTTTCTGCCTGTGGAGGTCCCATACTTATTACTGTAACCTTAGCACCTGAATTTTCCTTTAACACTAATGCTTCTTCTAAAGCATTCTTGTCATCTGGATTTATTATTGATGGAACACCTTCTCTTATTAATGTTCCTGTCTTTGGATCTATCTTTACTTCTGTTGTATCTGGTACTTGTTTTAAGCAAACAACTATATTCATTTAAAAAACCTCCTATTTTAATCTGCTTCCTGATATAACCATTTTCTGAACCTGTGATGTTCCTTCATATATTTCTGTTATCTTAGCATCTCTCATCATTCTTTCAACTGGATAATCCTTAGTATATCCATATCCACCAAATAACTGTACTGCCTTAGTAGTTACTTCCATAGCAGTCTCTGCAGCAAATAATTTTGCTCTTGCAGCATCTATTGTAAAAGGAAGTCCATTTTCCTTTCTCATTGCTGCCTTATATACTAAGTTTCTTGCAGCTTCAATTTTTACGTCCATTTCAGCTACCATCCAAGCTAAGCCCTGGAATCTGCTAAGTGTTTTTCCAAATTGTTTTCTTTCCTTCATATATTTTATAGCTTCATCTAAAGCTCCTTCAGCAAGTCCTAATGCTTGTGCTGCTATACCAATTCTTCCTCCATCAAGAGTTTTCATTGCTACAGCGAATCCTTTTCCTTCTTTTCCTATTAAGTTTTCTACTGGTACTTTAACATCTTCAAATACAAGTTCTGTTGTTGATGATGCTCTTATTCCTAATTTGTTTTCAACTTTTCCAAATGAAAAACCTGGCATTCCTTTTTCTAATATAAATGCTGATATTCCTTTGTTTCCTTTGCTTCTATCTGTCATTGCAAATACTACAAATACATCTGCATAAGCACCATTTGTTATGAATATTTTTTGACCATTTAATATATAATGATCTCCTTCAAGAATAGCCTGGCTTTGTTGAGCTGATGAATCTGTACCTGCGTTTGGTTCAGTTAATCCAAATGCTCCTATTTTTTCTCCTTTTGCAAGAGGTACTAAATACTTTTGTTTCTGCTCTTCTGTACCAAATTGTTGTATTACACATGCACAAAGAGAAGTATGTGCTGAAAGTATAGTTGATGTTGTTGCGCATACTTTTGCTAATTCTTCTACTGCTAATATATACGAAAGTGTATCTCCACCAGCTCCACCATATTCTTTAGCAATAGGCATACCCATCATGCCATACTTAGCCATTTTCTTTACAGTTTCAAGTGGATATCTTTCTGTCTCGTCTATTTCTGCTGCTAGGGGTTTAACTTCATTTTCAGCAAATTCACTTACCATTTGTTTTACAAATTCTTGTTCCTTTGTCAATGTAAGATCCATAAAAAGTCCTCCCAAATACATTTTATTTAATCAACTAACATATAAAATTTTTATATGCAGCTTAAGTTAATAATAACTTCAGCTGCATATTGTAATATTTTAAAATTAAATAAGCTTAAAGTCTCAAGCCAGGAAAGGTCTCAAGCTCTTACTATTTAATTTTTTTACTTAACATCTTTCAACTATTACAGATGTTCCCATTCCTCCGCCTATACACAAAGTTGCTAGGCCTTTCTTAGAACCTCTTTTTTGCATTTCATATAAAAGAGTAGTTAAAATTCTAGCTCCAGAGCATCCTACTGGATGACCTAATGCTACAGCTCCTCCATTTACATTTACTTTGCTCATATCAAATTTTAAGTCTCTTGCTACTGCTAAACTTTGAGCTGCAAAAGCTTCATTTGCTTCTATTAAATCTAAATCATCTACTGTCATACCAGCTCTTTCTAAAGCAAGTTTAGTAGAATAGAATGGACCATATCCCATTATTGATGGATCTAAACCTTTTGTTCCATAAGAAACTATTTTAGCCATTGGCTTTAATCCTAATTCTTTTGCTTTATCTGCACTCATGATTACTAAAGCTGCTGCTGCATCATTTATTCCTGAAGAATTTCCTGCTGTAACTGTTCCACCTTTTTTGAAAGCTGGTTTTAATTTAGCTAATGCTTCCATAGTAGTTCCAGGTCTTGGACCTTCATCTGTATCGAATATTACATCACCTTTTCTAGTTTTTATAACTACAGGAACTATTTCATCTTTAAATTTTCCTGCTTTTATTGCTGCTTCTGCTTTATTTTGTGATTCTACTGAAAAAGCATCCTGTTCTTCTCTAGTTAATTTCCATTGTTCAGCTATATTTTCTGCAGTAACTCCCATATGGTAATGATTAAATGCACAATGTAAACCATCATGAAGCATAGAATCTTGTAACTCTGATGCTCCCATTCTTTGTCCCCATCTTCCTGATTGAAGTACATATGGAGTTCTTGACATGTTGTCCATTCCACCTGCAACTATAATATCTTCATCGCCTGCTTTTATTATTTGTGCTGCTAAACTTATACTTCTAAGTCCTGAACCGCAAAGTATGTTTAATGTCATAGCTGGAACTTCTACTGGAATACCAGCATTAACTGATGCTTGTCTAGCTGCATTTTGTCCAAGTCCTGCTTGATATACACAGCCCATCAATACTTCTCCAACTTGTTCTGGTTTTATTCCTGCTCTTTTTACAGCTTCTTTAATAACAGTAGCTCCTAAATCAACAGTTGTTACATCTTTTAATGCTCCTCCGAATTTACCTATAGCAGTTCTAACTGCGCTAACTATAACTACATCTCTCATGTTAATTCCTCCTAAAATTCTTAAATTCTTATTTTGTGTAATTACGAAATCTATCTACAAATAATCATATTATTTTGTATAATCATAGAATCCTTTTCCAGTCTTTCTTCCTAATAATTTTCCTCTTACCATTTTTCTTAATAATGGATGAGGTCTGTATTTTGAATCACCAAATTCTGTATATAAAACATCCATAACAGCTAAGCATACATCTATACCAATTAAATCTGCTAAAGCTAGAGGTCCTATTGGGTGGTTAGCACCTAGCTTCATTGCTAAATCAATATCTTCTGCTTTAGCGATACCATCAGCTAAGATACCAGCTGCTTCATTTATCATAGGAACAAGTATTCTATTAACTACAAATCCTGGTGCTTCCTCTACTTCTACTGGTTCTTTTCCTAATTTTTTAGCTGTTTCAACTATTGTATTTTTAGTTTCTTCTGAAGTACAAATTCCCTTTATAACTTCTACTAATTTCATTACTGGTACTGGATTAAAGAAATGCATTCCTATAACTTTATCTGGTCTATTTGTAGCACTTGCTACTTCAGTTATTGATAAAGATGATGTGTTTGAAGCAAGTATAGCTTCTGGTTTGCAAATTCCATCTAACTCAGCAAAGATTTTCTTTTTAAGTTCCATATTTTCTATAGCAGCTTCTACTACAAGATCTACATCCTTTGCTAACCCCATATCTGTAGTAGGTTTTATTCTACCAAGAATTTCATTTTTAGCATCTTCAGTCATTTTTCCTTTTTTAACACTTCTATCAAGATTTTTAGTAATGTTTGACATTCCTCTTTCAACAAATTTTTCTTCAATATCTCTCATTACTACTTCATAACCTGATTGAGCAAATGTTTGAACAATTCCTGATCCCATTGTTCCTGCTCCTAATACAAATATCTTCATAGTCCTTTCCCTCCAATAAACTTTTAAACTTTTAATTTATAATAATAATAATAATTAATAATTACTTTTTAAACTATTTTAATTTAAAATTTGGACTTCTTTTTTCTAAGAAAGCTCCCATTCCTTCTTTTTGGTCTTCTGTTGCAAAACATAGGCCAAATAAATTATTTTCAATTGTCATTCCTGTGTCAATGTCAGTTTCAAATCCTTTATTAATTGATATTTTTGAATATCTTATAGCAGCTTGTGCTTTTGAAGCAATCTTTTCTGCCATTGCTTTTGCTTCATTCATTAATTCTTCAGGTGCAACTACCTTATTAACTAATCCTATTTTTTCAGCTTCTTCAGCTTTAATCATATCTGCTGTATATATTAATTCCTTTGCTTTTCCTGGTCCTACTAATCTTGAAAGCCTTTGAGTTCCTGCAAATCCAGGTATAATTCCTAAACCAACTTCTGGTTGTCCAAATTTAGCTTTTTGTGAAGCTATTCTTATATCACAACTCATGGATAATTCACAACCGCCACCTAATGCAAATCCATTAATTGCTGCAATAACTGGTTTCTCCATAAGCTCTATTTTCCTGAATATAGCTAATCCTAATTCAGCAAACTTTCTTGCCTGTTCTGGAGTTTTATCTTTCATTTCTGCTATATCTGCTCCAGCTACAAATGACTTACCTTCCCCTGTAATTATAAGCACATATGTACTTTCATCATTTTTAACTTCATCTATGCATTCATTAATCTCATTTAATAACTCAGCATTCAATGCATTTAGTGCCTTAGGTCTACTAATAGTTAATATAGAAATATGATTTTCCTTTTCCACTTTAATATTTTTATATTCCAAAATAATCACCCCTTATGCCATATTTATTTAGCAAAACCTGTGCCAAACAATAATTAATTTAGTAAACATACTTTTACTAAAAGTTGGGGAACTATTGCGATAGTTAAATTATTAACATCGACTTCGTTAATAATTTAACTTTTGAAAGCCAAATTAAGTTCTAAAATATGTTTATTTTCAGACATTTTTATGTTGCAACAAGGAAACGTGTTGCATATTTGCATCAAAACAAATTATTATGAAATATAAGGATTTATAGCTGTATACTAGTCAGTTTTGTTTCAAAATCAAGTTGTAATATTGCATCAATACATACTTTTTTACAAATTACTACCTGTAAAATTTTACATTTTATATTATTAAACTAAATATTAAGTTATAATTTTACAATTCAATCAACTGACAAAATTAGAAAAAAATAGTCATAAAGATATCATAATTGACAGCCTTATAACTATTTTCTTTCAAATGCCTTATCTATTGTATATTGACAGTTACATTTTCTATAACAATTTCATCATTTCTAACATCAACTCCTATGGTACATCCTTCATATACATCCCCTTTAATAATCTTTTTTGCAATAGATGTTTCTAATACATTTTCAATATACCTTTTTAAAGGCCTTGCACCATATACAGGATCATATCCTTCTTCTGCCATAAGTTTTTTAGCAGCTTCTGTTATTTTTAATGATATATTCTTTTCTTTAAGTCTCTTCCTTATATCCTCAATAAATATCGATATTATATCCTTTATTTCTTCTGTAGATAGAGGTTTAAATAATATAATATCATCTAGTCTATTTAAAAATTCCGGCTTAAATCTTGACTTCATTTCACTCATAACTCTATCACGAATATGTTGTTCTACTCCTGAAATCTCCTTATTCTCAAGTAAGTAACTACTTCCAATATTCGAAGTCATGATTATTATACAATTTTTAAAATCTATCACCTTTCCTTGATTGTCAGTAAGTCTTCCATCATCTAATATTTGAAGAAATATATTAAATACATCATCGTGAGCCTTTTCTATTTCATCAAATAATATTACACTATAAGGGTTTCGTCTTACAGCTTCTGTAAGTTGTCCTCCTTCTTCATAACCTACATATCCTGGAGGCGCACCTATAAGTCTAGACACAGAGTATTTTTCCATATATTCAGACATGTCTATTCTTACTATATTTTCTTCACTATCAAACAAAGTTCTAGCTAAAGTTTTAGCCAATTCTGTTTTTCCAACTCCTGTAGGTCCAAGAAATATAAAAGAACCTATAGGTCTCTTAGGGTCTTTCATTCCAGCTCTTGCTCTAATAACTGCATTAGATACAGCAGTTATAGCTTCTTTTTGCCCAATTACCCTTTGTGAAAGTTCACTTTCTAGTCTTAAAAGTTTTTTTCGTTCTCCTTCCACTAACTTGGCTACAGGTATGCCAGTCCAATTTGAAATTATCTGTGAAATTTCTTGTTCTGTTACCTCTTCTTTTAACATTGCATCTTCATTATTTTCTTTAATCAATTTCTCTTTTTCTTTTATTGCAGTTTCAAGCTTAGGAATTAATCCATATCTAAGCTCTGCTACTTTATTTAAATCATACTCTCTTTCAGCTTTTTCAATATCACCTCTAGCATTATCAAGCTGTTCCTTTAAATTCCTAATTTCGATTATTTTAGACTTTTCTTTTTCATATTTTGCAGTCATTTCATTATCTTTGTCTTTTAAATTACTTAACTCTTTTTCTAAAAATTTAAGTCTTTCTCTAGAAGCATTGTCTTTTTCCTTGGATAATGCTTCTTTTTCAATCTCTAATTGAAATATTTTACGTTTTACCATATCCATATCCGCAGGCATGCTGTCTATTTCAGTTCGTATCATTGCACAAGCTTCATCTATAAGGTCTATGGCCTTATCTGGCAAATACCTATCTGTTATATATCTGTCGGAAAGCTTTGCTGATGCAACAATAGCTGAATCATGAATTCTTATACCATGATATATTTCAAATCTTTCCTTGAGTCCTCTAAGTATAGATATAGAATCTTCAACTGTAGGTTCAGCTACTACTACTGGCTGAAATCTTCTCTCTAAAGCTTTGTCCTTTTCTATATACTTCCTATACTCGTCAAAGGTTGTAGCACCTATACAATGAAGTTCTCCTCTAGCTAACATTGGTTTTATAAGATTTCCAGCATCCATAGAACCTTCTGTTTTTCCAGCTCCAACTATAGTATGAATTTCATCTATGAAAAGAATTATTCTTCCTTCGCTATTTTCCACTTCCTTCAATACTGCCTTTAGTCTTTCTTCAAATTCTCCCCTAAACTTAGCTCCAGCAATAAGAGCCCCCATGTCTAAGGAAAATATTATTTTGTTTTTAAGACCTTCTGGTATATCACCTTTTACTATTCTTTCTGCTAATCCTTCTACTATAGCAGTTTTACCAACTCCAGGTTCCCCTATAAGTACAGGATTATTCTTTGTTCTTCTTGAAAGTATTCTTACAACTCTTCTAATTTCCTCATCTCTTCCTATAACAGGATCCAATTTATGTTTTTTAGCTTCCTCAACTAAGTTCCTGCCATACTTAACTAACGCTTCATAAGTTCCTTCTGGATCTTGAGTTTCTACCCTTTGATTTCCTCTAACCTTAGATAGTGCACTTAAAAAGTCATTTTTTGTAATATTAAATTTTGTTAAAATGTCTTGTACTTCTTTAGAATTAACCTCCATAAGACCCAGCATTACATGTTCTACACTTATATAAGAATCTTTAAACTTTTTAGCTTCCTTTTCTGCTTTTACAAAAACATCTTCAAATCTTCTAGTTGCATAAAGAGATGCATTTTGAGCTCCCTCTCCAAGAACCTTTGGCATTTTATCTAAAGTCTTACTTGTTTCTTCTTTTAACGCCCTTATATCTACTCCCATTTTACTAAATATATTAGGAATAAGACCATCCTCTTGAGATACTAAAGCTGAAAAAAGATGAATAGTATCTATCTGCTGATGATTATATCTAACAGCTACTAACTGTGCTTCATTTAAAGCTTTTTGAACTTTTATAGTTAATTTTTCTACATCCATAAAAAAACCTCCTTAGGAATTAACAATCACAATCTAAAAAATTGCGAAGCATTTTTAGAGGACAGAGGACAATTGACAGAGGACAATGATTGTTGCTTTTCCTCCGTTACACTACGGAAAATCTTTAATTATTTTTCATAACTAAGCGACTTTGTCGCAAGCCGTTAGGCTGTGTCAATTGTCGATCCTATATGATTTTTAAATTTTTCCTTGTAGTTTTCACAATAGAATTTAAGATTTTATTTAGTTCTTTACATTTGATAATCAATTTCTCTGATGCGTTAGCATCAATATATTTAGTAGCAATTAAAAGTTCTAGCCAATACTCTGTTTCAGATGCTTCTTTAAGAGCTATATTCATCTTATTTAAAAAATCTTTCCTACTTTGAGCTTCTAGTCCTTCTTTTACGTTTGCTCCTATACTTATTCCTGATCTAAGAATCTGTTTTGAAATAATGTATTCTTTCTTTTCTTCTACTAAATATTTATATAAGTTAACAATTTCTTTTGCAAAAATAAAAGCCTTTTTGTAAGTTAAGTTTTCTTTCAATTTTTAACCTCCTAAATTTATTAATTCATCTAAAATATTAGACTTATTCATATAAATTTATTCAGTTTAAAAAAATGTGAAATCTAGATTTATAAATTAAAGATTTTTCGTAGTGCAGCGGAGAAAAATCCTCCTTCACTGTCCTCTGTCCTCTGTCCTCTGTCCTCTAAAAAGTTGTGTCGCATTATGCTTTTAATTACTATTATACCCAATCTCACTACTGGTTCAACACCTATCGCAATAATTATTATTAAGAAACTATTAATTTTAAAATACACGCAAGAAAAAAATCATCCTTATTGTAATTAGAGATGATTTTTTTCAAATAAATAATATATCATATTACATTTTCTTTTCTAAATTAATTGCAAAATTAAAATACTTTATTGATTCTCTTACATTTCCTATTCTATAGTACATATTGCCCATTTCCATATATCTTCTATATATTTCATTATTATTAGCAAATTTCAACAATGCATCTAAGGATAAGTTTATATACATTTCTGCTGATGAAAGATCGCCTTCTCTTTCCAAAATCAATGATTTATAATAATATGCTCTTTCTATAAAATTTATATTATTTAAAGTTATAGCATAATTCAAAGCCATATCACAAACTTTCTGAGCTTTATCAAGTACATTATTTTCAATTAGTTTATTTATATTCATTAGCATAAATTTAACTAAAGTTTCCTTATTATCCTTAGGATAACACTCTAATGCTTTATTTATATAACTTATAGCCTTATCCTTCATATTCAAGCTAAACATAACTACAGCATAATTGTATATAGCTTGAGCTTTATGTGCTAAATTATTTTCATATAATTTAAAAGATTTCTGTTCATATTCATCGAAATTTTCCACATGGTTTCTTCTAAGGCATAGTATTGCAAGCATATGATAAGCTTCTGCTTTTTTAATATCATTTTCTATATAATCAATTAAATCTGTAAGCTTTACAGCTATTTCATAAGCCGCTTCATAGTTTTCTAACATTACATAACAAGCTGCCTCATTGTAAGTTGCTCTTGCCAATAAAGCATAATTTTTACTTTTTTTAGAAACATCCCTTACATTGCTGTAATAATTAGCCGCTTGAGAAAATTCTTTAGTGTTATAAAAAAATCTAGCTATATCCATGTAGTATACTACACCATTTTCTTCTGTGAAGCACTTTTTCCAATAATCATAGTACTTAGATATTATAAGCTGTATTTTTTCAATCTTATTTTTATCTAAATAATAATTAAACAACAAGTGCATTATATTAAAAGATATATCAAAATATGAATATTCTTCTGCATACTTTAAATTATATTCTAATTTACTCTCATATTCATCTGAATACTCGCTTTTTTCTATATCCTTAATATTCCTTATTACTTGGGATTTAATATCTTGTTTCAAGTATGATTCATCAATCTGAAGTTTTTCTGCTACAAATTCCAGTATCCAATCTTCAGGTTTGATTTTATCATTTTCAATACAACTCATTTTTGATACTGATATTTTATCCCCACACAAATCTTTTAAAGTGCATCCCTTATATGTTCTAGCCCTTTTAATCTTTTCACCTGTAGAAAGTATCTCCATATTTTTCACCTATCCACACTAACAGTCTTTTAATATTCCAAGCTTTTTAAAAGTTTCCACACCTTCATTTAAATACTTAGCAGCTTCTTCTTCTCTATTATTGTCTATATAGAACTTTCCAATCATAATACATATTTCGGCAATTTCCTTTGTATAGTCCATATTTCTGACAAAGTTTAATACCATGATTAAAGTATTCTCTGCCTCCTTCAAATTGGACTCTAACATATCTATTCTATACTTAAGTAAATAATATTGTATCAAAGTTCTATCACTGCCATCCTCAATACTATCAATTATATTTTTAAGTATTAACTTAGAGTTTTCTATATCTTTAAGTTTTATATAGTTTTCACATATATTCACCAAGGTTTCCACTATACTAGCATCCTTAATTTTCGTCTTTAGCTCCCTAGCTTTGTTCAAATGTATAAATGACTCTTCTAAGTTATCAAACTCATAAAATAATTTACCAAGACTATTTTCTATTTTAGCAATGTGTGTAACATCTTCAATTTCTTTATAAACATTTAATGTCTTCTTGGAATATTTTATGGCATTATCTACATCACCTTTTTTATTATACTGTTCTGATAATAATAATAATGTCTTAGCATATTCTTTTTTATTATCCATTTGCCTAAACTTTTCCTTTGCCAAATAAGAATAGTTCATAGCTTTTTCCGAGTTTTCCAACTTAAAATATACACAAGCTATATTATAATATATTTGTCCAAGTAAAAAATCATTACCTATATCATTCTCAGTGTACACACTTTCTGCTTGTTGAAAATAACTACAAGAAGAATGATAAGCTTTTAGCTTCATTGTAATTTCTCCTAAATTTACAAAGGTTTTAATAGTTTCTTCATAACTGTTATTCTTTATAAATATTACATTAGACGATAGGAAAAACTGTTGAGCCAAGGCATATTCCTCTTTAGACATATATATAATCCCTCTAAGATACAAATTTTTTGCCTTGCAATATTCAAGATTATACCTTTCTGCATAATATAAAGCTTTTTCTATGTACTCTTCACCCTGATTTAAATCTTCATTTATTATGTAAGATTCAGCTATATTTTCAAAATAAGTGCAAATCTTTTCTGCTTGTGTTTCTTCAGATTCCATAAGGTATTCTATAGAAGTATTTAGTGCATTAGCAAGGTATTCTAGCAAGTCCATGCTAGGATTTGATTTTCCTGACTCAACAAGGCTTATTTGTCCAGGAGTAATTCTATCTCCTGCTAAATCTTTAAGGGTCATATTAAGATCTTTTCTTCTTCTTTTAATTTTTTCTCCTAAAGATAGTATCTCCATAAATTCACTCTTCCTTTATTACATACATATTGATGCATACATAAATATTCGGGAAAAATTCAAACATATATTTTAGCCCAAGTATTTATTCAAAAACTAAAACTATTTTTAATTTAGTTTGTCTACAATAATTAATTTATTTAGTATATCTAGATAAGCAAATAAGTCTTTAGATTTTTTGAACATTTACTATTTAACTAAAAGTATAATCAGACTTTGAAAAATTTTATAATAATACTTTATAAAATTTCCAATTATTCGACTGTAAGATAAATTTAACTGTATTAAACTTTTTTGAATTACACATATTATTATAACATATTTTTTAATAATAATATAAAAATTTTTAATATAAAGTACATTTTTTTAACTTTAATTACATTGTATCCAAATTTATCCTCAACATTTTAAATTTATGCAAAAAAATTGCGTACTATGTTACTTATATAAACTCATAGTACACAATTTATAGTTTGTTAATATCATCCAATTTATTGAAATAATAATAGACTAAATTCATTGTAGACAATCTATTATTTTTTTAAGTATAACACTTTACTGTCCCATTCTACCTTTCATGCCATCATAAGCATCTTCTGCCATATTTCTCATGTATTTTGCAGTTCTTTTTATTCTTCTTTTTGTTCCTCTATCCATTCCTGGAACTAGCATCATTCCCAAAGCAGCTCCTACTAAAGCACCTGTTACAAATTTACCACGCATATTCTATCCACTCCTTTTTTAATTATGTAGTTAAATATTTTTTAGCTTCATATATAGAATATGCATTTTTGTATATATTAAACAAAGAAAATTATACTAATTATTTTTCTCTAATAAATAAGTAATAAAATTAGTTTTTTCTTCATTACTTAAATTACATATTAACTCCTTAGCATGTTCAGGATCTTTACTATATTCTGCAATAACGTTGCTAAATTTGTTTTTTTCTGTCTTATTTTCGACTTTTTCTTCATCGAAATTAACTATAACTATATTTTTTTCGCCATTAGGAGCTATCTTTATAATTTCCTTCTTTACTTCTTCATTAGATACACTTATGGAATTTGTAAGCAGCCATTTTTCTACCACTTTATCTGATGGAATCAATAACTTTTCCTTACATTTTTCATCTACAAGTTCATTAAAAAAATCACCAGTATGGCTATCCACTTTAACAAAAATAACCTGAATACCTTGACTCATTAATTCATTCATCTTTTTATAATATTCAGCTGAAGATTGCTCCTTTCTTTCCCAAAAACCTGTAGCATGATGACATATGCCTTCATAATCATGAAATATAACTACACGTTTATCTCCTTTTTCAAGTGCATATTCTACAGCTTTAACTGCAGCTTCTAATTCTCCTGCTATCTGCCTTATATTTTTTTTAGAGCTGTCTTTTGCTGAGGCACTATTAATGTATTCAACCACATTATTCCTAACAGCTACCAATCCATAAGAATATTCTTCTGTACTAATATTGTAACTTCCATCAACATAAACATGTAAACAATCCTTTGGATAATTGTTATCTTCTTTTTTTAATAATTTTGTATCCTCGCTTAAATATTCGCTTGCACTCTCAACATCTGCAAAACTCTTATACTTAGCTCCTTTAACCCCTTTAACATACTTCAAACACTCCGCCCAAGTGCTAACTATTTTATTTTCCACTTTTTCATTAGTTTCAAAATTAAATCCCTCTTTTATTGCATATACTTTTTTTCCCATATCTAACCTCTCTTTTAACAACTATTTATATAATATCCATCACAAACTACCTTATATTTAACTTTCCCAGTTTAAAATATTGCGATGCAACTTTTCAGAGGACAATTGACAGAGGACAAAGGACAATGAAGGTAAGTTTTCCTCCTTACGTCAGAAAACTAATTTATTTTTAAGCTTGTTTTGCTAACGCAAAAGAAGATTTAAATTTATATAAGTCAGCAATGTTTCGCTTTAGCGAAACGAGTCATCAAAATTTAATTAAAGATTTTTCGCAGCAAAGCGGAGAAAAATCATCCTTCACTGTCCTCTGTCAATTGTCCTCTGTCCTCTGAAAAAGTTGTGTCGCAATTTGCTTATTTTAAATGAAAATTTCATATTTGCCAAAACTAAGCATTTAAACACTATAATAATCACTTTATACATAAAGTATACAATAAATTATGATTTCTGCAATAAATCTTTTGTATAGATAAGTTCCATAAATTACTTTAGCAAATTTTATGATTTTCGTTAGACTAAAAATCAAAAATATTATAATATCATAATCAAGGTATTTGAATAGTGTGAAAACATTAAAATTTAGAAAGGCGAGGTATTTATGAATAAGATTAAAAACAAATTTATATTAATTCCTATGTTTACCGCTTTGGTTTTCCTAGGCTCTTCTATATTTTTTAATTATACACTTAAACCTAAAGATTATAAATCTTATGTGTTATTTTTAAAGGATATATCTAATAAAAATATTTCTACTGTTTATATAACTAATTCTCCTAAGATAGCTGTAAAATTAAAAAGTGGAACTGTATACGAAACAGATAATCCTAGAACAACTGATTTTAAGGAAGTTTTACTAAAAAGCAACATCTCTGTTTCTGAAGACACTCCTTATGATAATAGAGGTCTATTTTCTACAATTGGTTTAGTTATATCTATTATTGCTATTGCTGTTATGTGGTTAAAATCCTCTAACATTGCTTCTAAGGGTATCTTAGCAGTAGATGCCTTAGATACAGTAGAAGTTGGAAACACAGATCATAACTTTGAGAGTATTGCTGGTAATGAAGAAGCTAAAGAGAGTGTAAAGGATTTAGTAGATTTCTTAAAAAGACCTGATAAATATACTTCTTATGGTGCACGAATGCCAAAGGGCGTTATACTCTACGGGGAACCTGGTACGGGAAAAACTCTTCTTGCAAAGGCTGTAGCAGGAGAAGCTGGAGTTCCATTTTATGCTGTTTCCGGTTCTGATTTTATTCAAGTGTATGTTGGAGTAGGTGCCAGTCGTATAAGACAGTTATTTAAAAAAGCTAGGAATAATAGCACTGGAAAAGCAGTTATATTTATTGATGAAATTGATGCTATAGGTAAAAAAAGAGATTCTGGGAAAAGCAGTGGTGGATCTGATGAAAGAGATCAAACTTTAAATGCCCTTCTTACTGAAATGTCTGGATTTAATGAAAAAGAAGGTATTATAATAATGGCTGCTACCAATAGATTGGATATGCTTGACCCTGCATTACTGAGACCTGGCAGATTTGACAGACATATAGAAATAATGCTTCCAGATATAAGTGCCAGAGAAAAAATACTTGATTTACATTTGAAAAATAAACCTATTGGAAATATAAATATAAAAGAATGGGCACAAAAAACCTCTTATTTTTCTGGAGCTAAAATTGAAAATTTAGTAAATGAAGCTGCAATATTGGCTTGTAAAGAAAATAGCAAAAACATAAATGATTTACATCTAGATAAAGCATTTTCTATAGTTTTAGCAGGCCACGAAAAGAAAAATAGAGATTATATAAAGGATATTGATAGAAAGATTACTGCTTATCATGAAGCTGGACATGCTCTTGTATCCTTAAAGGTTCTACCTAATGAAACAGTATCAAAAATAACCATTATACCAAGTACTAAAGGTGCTGGAGGCTATACTTTAAGCATACCTGAAGACAACTTATATCAGAATAAAAACTATCTAAAAAATAGAATAATGGTACTGCTTGGAGGAAGAGCTGCTGAAGAAATTATATTCGGAGCTGACTATATAACTACAGGTGCTCACAATGACTTAAAACGTAGTACAAGCATATCTTTTAATATGGTAACTCAATATGGTATGGGTGAAACTTTAGGTCTTTTAAACATGGAAGAACTTTTAAATTTAAACTTAAATCCAGATCAGATAATTAAAGAATGTAAAGAGTCTATAGATTCTGTATATGAAGAAGTTAAGACTTTACTTTTAAATGAAAAGCATAATTTAGAGAAGATAACTAACTTGCTTTTAGAAAAAGAAACCTTATACAAAGAAGACCTTGTTTTAGAGGACAAAATCAGAGGACATTTGACAGAGGACAGAGGACAATGAAGGTGAGTTTTCCTCCTTACGTCAGAAAACTAATTTATTTTAAAGCTTGTTTTGCTAACGCAAGACAAGCTTTAAATTTATATAAATCAGCAATGTTTCGCTTTAGCGAAACGAGCCATCAAAAAACTTAATTAAAGATTTTTCGTAGCAAAGCGGAGAAAAATCATCCTTCAATGTCCTCTGTCAATTGTCCTCTGTCCTCTGAAAAGTCCTCTGTCCTCTGAAAAAGTTGTGTCGCAATATGCTTATTTTGTAAACAAGTTCCGCTTATTAGTACCTTTTTCCTATTCCTAACAAAAGCGTTATTGCGCTTCCTCCTATAAGTCCTCCTAAATGTCCAAAGTTATCCACATTACTCATGGAAAATCCCATAAATAAGTTTATAAATATTACTGACACAATATTAGTTATAAAGCCTCTCCCTATTCTGTCCTTCATTTTCATTGCAAATATTAGTGCTGCTCCAAGGAGTCCAAATATTGCTCCAGAAGCTCCTATGGAAACTGCAGTTGAAAACATATAGCTGAAAATTGATGAGACTATACCTGATAAAAAGTATATAATTAAATATCTAGTTTTTCCATAAATTTTTTCAATAAAAGGTCCTAGTGAATAAAGCGCAAACATATTTAAAAGCAAATGCATAATGCCCCCGTGCAAAAACATACAAGTAATTAATCTGTAGTACTCTCCTCTGGCTATAAGATAATTTACTTTAGCTCCTAGAAACACTAATACATTAATATTGCTATCTACAAAATTTCCTGATAAATAGGCAGTTACAATATATGCAAGTACATTTACAGTAATTAAAATGTATGTTATAATTGATACTTCCGTTTTTTCATAGTTTGATGATGCTCTCCTCATACAATTTAATAACTCCTCGACTTTATTTTCTAATCCAGTACTATAATAAAGTATTTTATTATCCACAATGTTTATAAAAATATATTCACACTGTGGATAAATTCTTTCATTTACATTATTGCCTACTACAATTTGTATTAATCTTATATTGTCGCATTGCAAAGTATTTTTTAATGAATTTAGAAAACTTTCTTTATTTAAAGAGTTATAATCATTTACATTTGAAAAAAATATTACTTCTGCAGCATTTTCATACTTTTTCACAGCTCCCCAAGTACTTTCGAACCCAGGCATAGTTCCCTGAAACTCTATAATGTTGTATCCGTAAATTTCACACAACCTATTTATTAGATTTTTTATATACTTATCCATACTACTCTCCTCATTTTTCTCAAAAGTATTTATGCTTATATTAAAAAAGCCCCCCTAAATCTTAATACAGAGGGTTTGCATTGGCTATTTAGTTTAAAAATATTGCGACACAATATTTTTAAGAGGACAATTGACAGAGGACAGAGGACAATGAATGTGAGTTTTCTTCCTTACGTCAGAAAACTAATTTATTTTTAAAGATTGTTCTGCTAAAGCAAAATAATCTTTATATTTATATTAGTCAGCAATGTTTCGCTTTAGCGAAACGAGGCATCAAAAATTTAATTAAAGATTTTTCGTAGCACAGCGGAGAAAAATCCTCCTTCACTGTCCTCTGTCAATTGTCCTCTGTCCTCTGAAAAGTCCTCTGTCCTCTAAAAAAGTTATGTCGCATTGTGCTTATATTAATCCAAAATTTTATATGTACAAAAATTGATTTAATACTCAATTATACAACGCCTTCTATTACAATACTAGGATTTTTAAGAAGATCTATTTCATAAAAAGGCACTGGCTTTTTTGTCCTGAAATCATATAGAATTCTTATTATAGGTCTGTCAGGAAATCCCTTGTTTTGATTTATTACATATCCTTCATCACCATTTGAAAGTCTTACGCAGCATCCTAAGGGATAAATAGAAAATGTATCTTTAAACCTTGCAACTACTTCACTATCAAAACTGGTTCCAGCTCCTGAAAGAATGAGCTCATAAGAATCATTAAGGGTAAACTTATCTCTATAACATCTATCATTGCTCACTGCATCATATACATCACATACACACACAATCTTAGCAAATCTTGATATCTGGTTACCAGTTAAACCATAAGGATATCCTTTTCCATCAACTCTTTCATGATGCTGTTCAACAATCTTAATTATGGACTCTGGCATTGTAATATTTTTTCTTAGTATTTCAGCACCATATATGGTATGCTTTTTCACTTCTTCAAACTCTTCCTTTGTTAAGTGTCCACCTTTGTTTAATATATCAGTAGATATCTTTGTTTTTCCTATATCATGGAGAATTGCACCAATAACCATTTCCTTCAAATCCCATTGGTTATATCTTCCTGTCATCCCCAAAAAAGCAGTCATTATGCAAGTGTCCAAAGAATGTATATATGTATAATTGTCAAAAGTTTTTATGTCATAAAGACTTTTATTAACATCACCTAGTTCTAATACATAGCTTATCATTTCTTCTACTCTACTTAAAGATTCTTTAAGTTCTCTACTATTAACATTATTAACACTTTTCATAATTCCAGACATACTCTGTATAGTAATCTGTTTTAATTCTGTCAATCTTTCATCTTCCACATTTACATCATCTAATCTATCATCCTGCACATAAACATAAAACACACCTAGTTCTGTTAACTTTTTTATATAACTACCACTTAATTTCACACCTGACCTTAATAATACACGTCCTTCATTGCTTAAAATACTTTTACTAATTACATCACCTGGTTTTACCCTGTTTATAAATTCTAACCTCATTTTTCCACCTCAATAAAATTTAATGGACTTAAACATATTAAATATCCTTATTCGTATTCTTCTTTTTTACCTTCTATATCATCAAAAACCTTCACCATGGAATCTTTTATTAAAACACATAAATTGTTTATTCTTTCATTCATATCTTCATGATTTTCAACGTAATCAAATTTAACAAGCCAAGTTGGATTATATTCATCATCCACATCTTCTATAACATATTCACTTTTTGAAAAAGCTTCAACATCAAACAAATCAAATATTGCAGAATATTGCCATTCTTCTACATCTGAATTTGTATCAAAGTACACATTTACTTTATCACCATCATAAAACATCTTTGTAATGTATTCTGCGCCATCACTAACTTCATAACTGCCTAATTCTTTTACTATAAGATTGGTTTCCTTATCCTTTTCCATTAATACTAAAGAAGAAAAATTCAATATTAACACCATCCTTTACAAAACTGTAATTATTTCTGTATATAACAAATAAGTATTTACTTATTTCCATTTTTTGGTTATCATTATGTTGTATTCCATTTTTTAGGAGGTAGCTTATGAAAAAGCTTTTAATAATTTTATTATCTATTGCCCTTATATGCGGCTTAATAAAATACAAATATACTTATAATAAATGTACAGACATAGATTATGTAGTTCAAAAATACTTTACTACTGGAATTTTTAATGCTCATAAAATGTGTAGTATATCCAAAATAAATTTAAGTTTTTCTAATGGTAGTATAGCGGTAATAAATGTGGATGGAATGGAAGATAAATCTCCTCATAAGAAAGTAGCTTATAATGTATTTTTAGAAAAAAATAATAAAGGTATATGGAAAGTAAAAAATGTATATGTTTCAAAACCTAATTTAAATTTAGAACAATAAAAGAATAGAATCTCTATTCTTTACTTTTTTTGTGTTCTTTCTTTTTACATTCATCACAAATTCCTTCAAGATTAATATTTAACTCTTCATTTACAGAGGTAAACCCAGTAGTATTCTTTATTATTTCTCTAATTTGCTGCATAGGACAGTCTATCTCTACTTTTTTGTGACATAATTTACACTGTATTATGTGCTTATGATCTTCTTGTTTTATGATATAATTATATTTTCCGCAGCCTAAGTCAAACTTTCTTACAATATTCTTTTTTTCAAACAGTTCTAATGATCTATAAACTGTTGACAAGTCAATATTTATTTTCCTATGTTTAAATTCATCAAATATAAACTCTGCACTTAACGCACTATCATTTTTACATAAGATATCTAGTATATTTATTCTTGCCTTTGTTACCTTTATGCCATGCTGCCTCAAATAATGCTCTATTTCCATACCATCACCCCAATTTTTCCATATCCCAAACCAATGAAATGTCAATTTACTAGAAAAACATCATTTTTATGCCAAAAATAACCAATATAATTCCACCTATGTAATCTGCATATTTACTTATTATTTCTATACGTTTTAGATACTTTGCAATAAAAAATGCTATTGAAACTACTATTAATGTAACTACACCTATAAATATAGTATTGCTAAAAATGACAAACTTATTTCCTGCACTATGGAGAGTAGTAAATCCTATAACCATAGCATCTATACTTACTGATATTCCTAAAATTATAGCCATGCCTGGCTTTATTGCGGGACATTCCTCCTTGTTTTCAAACCCTTCTTTTAACATCATTATTCCAACTATAGCTATTAGTGCACCTCCTATAATGCTAGGAACTGAAGCTATGTATCTGTTAAATAAGAATCCCGTATATGCCCCTAAAATAGAAAATAAAAATTGAAAAAATCCAAAAGAACTTGCGAACAAGATCCTATCATTTGTTTTTACATTATTATTTAATCCTATGCATAAGGCTACTCCAAACGCATCTAGCGAAAGAGCCATTGCAATTATAAATAACGAATGAAAAACCATAACCATTCTCCTTATTATTATTTGCCATTGTACTATAACAATATAATTTTACTTTATATCTATTACAATGTCCAGATACATACTTATATTTGTGAATTATAGAAAATATTCATAATTACCGAACTTTGTCAGTTTAAAAATAATACGAAGCATTATTTTCAGAGGACAATTGACAGAGGACAGAGGACAATGAAGGTGAGTTTTCCTCCTTACGTCAGAAAACTAATTTATTTTTAAAGATTTTTTTGCTAAAGCAAAATAATCTTTAGATTTATATTAGTCAGCAATGTTTCACTTTAGTGAAACGAGTCATCAAATATTTAATTAAAGGTTTTTCGTAGCAAAGCGGAGAAAAATCATCCTTCACTGTCCTCTGTCAATTGTCCTCTGTCCTCTGAAAAAGTTGCTTCGCATTATCCTTAAAACACAAAAATTACCCCTAATATCCCAACTTTTAATTACTATTCAAAAAATCTCATTAGCTTAAATCCATTATCTTTAAGCCATCGTCTTCTAATTTTATAATCAGGCAATATACTCTGTACTGTATTCCAATACTGTTTAGAATGATTCATGTGTATTAAATGGCATAGTTCATGCACTACTATATAGTCTACCACTTCCATAGGTGCCATTATTATTTTATAGTTATAATTTATATTCCTTTTAGATGAGCAACTTCCCCAAAGGGTTTTCTGGCTTTTTATAGTAACTTTTAATGGATTTACACCAATCAACTTGCTGTAAATTTTAGTTCTTTCTATTAATACCTTTTTTGCTTGATTTTTATATATATCGATTATATGGTTTTTAATAGCATCCTCACCTAATCCTATATTACCATCAAAATAAACCTTAAAGCTTCCATTATCAATAAATAAATCACAATTATCTGTTTTTTTATAAAATAACTCCAGTTTTAATTGTATTCCTAAATATAAAAGTTTATAACCATTCTTTAAAGATGTTTTTTCCTCTAACTTTTCATCCTTAATGATATTAAGCTTACTTAATATCCATGAAGACTTTTTCTTAACTATATTTTCTATAGTTTCGTCACTAATACCAAAGGGAGAAGTAACTACAACCTCTCCCTTATTAGTTATTTTAATCCCAATGGTTTTTCTTTTTTTTCTAAAAATCTTATAATTAAATGTGGATAACTTATGACTATTTTTCATATTTTATCCCTACTTTACAGTATAAGATTTAATTGTATCTTTTACTTTCACATAATAAGTGTCCCCAGAATTTAATTCTTTCTTAGGTACTAAACTTACTTTTTTATCATCAACTTTTTTTACATCAAAAGCAGCACGTTCTCCCGTGTCAGCATCTATAATTTCAATATCTGCATTATCTTTAACAGTATCAATATCTACATTTTTATTAAAAGTTACATTAAATGTTTTATTTTTTGATACATTGCTTACAGAATCTAAAGTTTTAAGATTACCATAGAAAAACTTATATACATTATTAAAATAATCTTCTGGTGCTTTAGTCCATCCATCTTTAGTTCCTATATATACATTATCCTTTGACACTGTACTTACTATATACTTAAATGCAGCCCAATGAGCTTCATCTTTGGCCGTACTTAAGCTTATCTCAAAATCCTTTCCACCTGTAGTTACCTTTACATAACCTGTTTTATCCACGTCATTTCTACATTTCCCGGAAAATAAGTCTGCAACTGCTAAAGAATCTACATTTTCCACCTTAAAATCTGGAGATATGCCAGTTTTCTGTATAACATTTCCCTTAGGTGAGTAAAACTTTTCTACTGTAAGCTTCAAATAGCTTCCATCAGATAGTGGAAACATTTGCTGAGCTACTCCCTTACCATATGTTGTAGTACCTATGAAAAATGCTTTATTATAATCTTTTACTGCAGCTGACAAAATTTCTGAAGCACTGGCAGTATTTTCATTTACAAGAAAGAATACAGGCTTGTCTATAATCTTTCCTTTATCGCTGGCTAAATACCCTGTCTCTTGCCCTTGGTTATTTTCTATAATTATTGCACGATTCTCTCCTATAAAGTTTCCTGCCATATCCAAAGCAGTACTCATATATCCACCGCCATTATTTCTCAAGTCAATTATGTAAAACTGTGGATTTTTTATTCTGAGTTCCTGAAGCTTTTGAGTAAATAATTCCGATGTATCACTTCCAAAAGAAGATACCTCTATATAGGCCGCATTGTCATTCAACATCTTTCCTTCTACTGTTGGTATGCTTATTTCTCTTCTTGTTACAGTAAAATTTAATTGCGAATCTCCTCTTTTTATTACTAAGTTAACGCTAGTACCCTCTTCTCCTTTTATATAAGAAGGCGCTTGTTTTGATGTCATCCCTGCTAAAGATGTACCATTAGCAGAAGTTATTATATCTCCAGCTTTAATTCCAGCCTCTAATGCTGGAGAATTATCTATAACACTTTTTACCTTAACTCCTTCTGGAACAATATCCATATATATTCCAATTCCATACATTTTATTGTCTATAACATTTACAAAATCTTGTTGTTCTTGCTTAGAGAAATACTCTGAATAAGGATCATTGAGCCTTTTTACCATCTCTTCTATGGTAGGTGCATTAAGCACACTATCTGGTACTTCACTAACATACTTATTTTTAATAGTTTCTCTAGCTTCTTCCAATAAAGAGGAACTAGCAGCTTGTACATTAAATGTCATGCTTGTAATAAAAAACATCACAAAAGCAAATGTAGCTAATATACTTGATAATCGTATACTCCTATTTGTGCTGCATTGTTTTTTCTCTTCAATGAACTTTGTTTTATTGTTCATTATTTTCATCCTCCTGAAAATTCTTATATTATGTATTATAGAAATTATACATCATTTTGGAATTTATTGAAATAAATAATTTGTTAAAATTATCAATGTAAAATTACCCATTAAAGGAAACACCTATACAAAAAAGCACTTTAAAAAAATATCTTTTTAAAATGCTTTTTTGTGTTTATTTATAAATTGTTTTTCTATATTCTATTCTTAATTTAAAGGTTGTTTAGCTACCTCTTGTAAGTTAAATTCAACCTTCCAATCATCTAAGGCAACATCATTTTCCAATTTGAAATTTGTTGGGAATGCAAAATTAAATATTCTAGCCTTAAGACCTCCAACCTCGAAGTTTTCAAGCTTAAATAAATTTGATTTTACAACATTTCCGTCAGCATCTATTACTGTTACAGGAACTTCACTTAAACCTATTGGATTGGTATATCCGTTTCTCATTATTACTGTAACTATTATATTTCCATCTTTTTGAATTCCAACACTAAAAGTAGAAATACTAAACTGTTCTTCTCTTAATTCTGGAAGACTTTTCAAAAATCTATCAAATACAAGCTTATCCTCTACATCCATGCTTTTAGGTAATTTCTCATATGTTACCTTTATATTCTTTGCACCTCTGACATTTGAATCAAAACCTATAGTCCAATCATCCATAGGAATATTTTCTACATAAACATTTTTCTTTTCAAAATACAGCTTTAAAGGTCTTGCACCTTGAGGTGGTATTTTACCTAAGCTTCTTAAGTTAAAAATTTGATGAGCTAAAACCTCACCCTTAGAATTCAGTATAGCTAAAGGTATGTTTTCTAAAGCTACTTCCTCTGAAAGACCATTTCTTATATAAACTTTAACTTCTAATTTTTCACCTTCATCATAAATATATATACCAGAAACATTCAATTGTCCTTCTCTTATTGGAGGAAGTTCTTCTATTTCCTCTTCTAATATGTCTTTTTGAACATCTGACATTACATTGTCATCATTTTCTAAAAGCGAAAGAACTGTAGGTACTTCTAATGTTTCAATATTTTTATCTTCTATTTTATTAGTTTCATTTTTTTTCATCTTTTTTACCATTGTAAACCTCCAAGTTTTACTTACTAACGTTATTCATTATTGTAATTCTTATATTTATGAAAATCATTTACATCGCATATTACCTAAATCCACTTACAATCAATTTATTTTTCTAATTTAATATAACATACTAAATCTTCAAAATCAAACTTAATTATATGTTAAATACTACAACAACCAAAACTAATTTTTTTGTTTTTATTTCGGTATAACTACATTTGCTATATTTTTATTTTTTTGTACCGCTTGTATATTTATCTTCGTACCTTTATATTCCTTTTTCAATGCTTCTGCATACTTATTTACTAATTCTTTAGCATCCTTTTCACTTACATTGTCCTTAAATACCATAGTAGCAGTTAGTACATCGTTTTTCATATATACTTGCCCATCTATTAAATCTTTTTCCTTTTTTATCTGGCTCGTTCTTTTTACATCTTGAACCAACTTTTTAGGATCTTTATCAGGTTTAACGGCTGTATAACAACCCGTCAAAGACACAAACATTGATACGCATACCATAATCAATGTTAGCTTTTTTAAAAAACTCTTCATGAATTAAACATCCCCTCTTAATTTATATAAGCTACTAAAAATTTTAGTTCATACTTACAGACTTAAAAAATAAGCTATAAGTGAATAACTCAATATCAATTATATCATCACACTGACATAATTAATATTGAGAAATGTTCAATATTTTGTAAATAATTTCTTAAGTTTATATAATAATCCCCAAACTATTATTTATACATATCTTCCAACTGCTTTTGAATATCTTCATTTTCCAAATATTCATCATAAGTCATTTGTCTATCCATTAAGCCTTTAGGTGTAATTTCCATAATTCTATTAGCGACAGTTTGCACAAATTGATGGTCATGAGATGTAAAAAGTATTGTTCCATCAAAATTAATTAACCCATTATTTACTGCTGTAATGGATTCAAGATCAAGATGGTTTGTTGGTTCATCCAATATTAAAACATTAGAACCACTAAGCATCATTCTTGAAAGCATACAACGAACCTTTTCTCCTCCTGAAAGCACACTTGCATTTTTCAAGGCCTCTTCCCCTGAGAAAAGCATTCTACCAAGGAAACCTCTTATAAAGCTTTCTGATTTTTCTTCTGAAAACTGACGAAGCCAATCTACTAAACTTAAATCTACCCCTTCAAAGTATTCAGTATTATCTTTAGGAAAATATGATTGAGAAGTAGTTATTCCCCATTTATATTCGCCAGCATCTGGCTCCATTTCACCAGTTAATATTTGGAATAAAGTAGTTTTTGCCAACTCATTTGTTCCTGCAAAAGCTATTTTATCTCCTTTATTCACTATGAAGCTTAAATTATCTAAAACTTTTACTCCATCTATAGTTTTAGTTAAACCATCTACTAGTAAAAGATCATTACCAGCTTCTCTATCAGCCTTAAATCCAACAAAAGGATACTTACGAGAAGAAGGTTTTATATCATCTAAAGTTATTTTATCCAGCTGCTTTTTACGAGAAGTAGCTTGTTTTGATTTAGATGCATTAGCACTAAATCTTGCAACAAAGGCTTCCAATTCCTTAATCTTCTCTTCTTTCTTTTTATTTTGGTCCTTAGCCATTTGAAGAGCTAACTGACTTGATTCATACCAGAAATCATAGTTTCCAACATACATTTGAATCTTTCCAAAATCCAAATCAGCCATATGAGTACATACTTTATTTAAAAAATATCTATCATGAGATACTACAATTACAGTATTTTCAAAATCCATAAGAAAATTTTCTAGCCATTTAATAGATTTTATATCTAAATGGTTTGTAGGTTCGTCTAATAGTAATATATCAGGTTTGCCAAATAAAGCTTGAGCTAAAAGAACTCTTACCTTTTCAGCACCATCTAAATCCTTCATAAGCTTATCATGAAGTTCTATAGCTATCCCAAGCCCCATAAGCAGTGATGCAGCTTCTGCCTCTGCTTCCCAGCCATTAAGCTCTGCAAATTCACCTTCAAGCTCTGAAGCTTTTATTCCATCTTCATCAGTAAAATCTTCTTTAGCATATATAGCTTCCTTTTCCTTCATAATATTGTATAGTCTTTCATGTCCCATTATAACTGTCTCTAAAACATTGTGCTCATCAAATTCAAAGTGATTTTGTTTTAAAACTGCCATTCTCTCTCCAGGAGTTATTATTACATCTCCTGTATTAGCCTCAATCTCACCCGAAAGTATCTTTAAAAATGTTGATTTTCCAGCTCCATTAGCACCTATAAGCCCATAACAATTTCCTGGTGTAAACTTTACATTAACGTCTTCAAATAATTTACGTGCACCATACCTTAAACTAACATTATTTGTACTTATCATATTTATTAAATTCCTCCAATTATAAAATGTATATCCTATTTTAAATCTATGTCAATGTTAACTAAAATCGTCAAAACACTGCATTATTATATCATAACTGTACATACTTTATAAATCATTTTTTTTACTATTCTTTAAAAAACTTAACTTAGTTTCACATATAATTACAGCAATAAATATAATAATACACCCTACAATCATATTTATTGTAAAAACATCCTTTAAAAATATTACAGATAAAATTGCTCCAAATACAGATTCAAAACTAAGTATTATACCTGCATGGTTTGGATGTGTATATTTTTGAGCCACGTTTTGAATTAAAAAAGGTATGGTTGTACTAAAAATTATAATATAAGACATTGAAAATAAAGCATTATTATTTATGCCTGTAAATTTACCTTCAAATATCAATGCAAAAACAAGTGACATAATTCCTGCAAAACTCATTTGAAGCACTGAAAGTACAATAGGATTTGTATCTTTTGTGAAATGAGCTATAGAAACTATATGAGCAGCAAATAAAAAAGCTGAAAATAGTGTAATCCAATCACCTAAATTCATACTTAATTTAAATTCATTATTAATACTTAAAAAACTTATACCTATAAATGTAAATAGTACTGATATTATAGAATATGCATCTGGTTTCTTTTTATCTATTGCCCAAACAAAAAAAGGAATTATAACTACATATACAGTAGTTATAAAAGCTTGTTTACCTGCCGTGGTGTATTGAATTCCTATGGTTTGTGCTGCCATGGATAAAAATAAGAAAACACCAACAATAGAACCTGATACAATATCCTGTTTTCTTATACCTTTGAATTTTTTATAAAATATTGCAGATAAGCATATTGATGCAGCTAAAAATCTAATAGCCAGCATATAAAAAGGAGTTACATTGCTCACAGCATCTTTTACTGCAACAAAGCCTCCTCCCCATAATAGAGCCGTTAAAAATAGTGACATATCAGCCCAAAAGCTTTTTTTACTGTCACCCCTTACTTTTTCCATAGTAATTAAACTTTCCTTTCTCAAAACTTAAATTTCACAGTTTTAAAAAAATGCGAAGCATTTTTTAGAGGACAATTGACAGAGGACAGAGGACAATGAATGTAAGTTTTCCTCCTTACGTCAGAAAACTAATTTATTTTTAAGCTTATTTTGCTAGCGCAAAACAAGCTTAAAATTTATATAAGTCAGCAATGTTTCACTTTAGTGAAACGAGCTCTCAAAAATTTAATTAAAGATTTTTCGTAGCAAAGCAGAGAAAAATCATCCTTCACTGTCCTCTGTCAATTGTCCTCTGTCCTCTGAAAAAGTTGTGCCGCATTTTGCTCATTTTATGTACTAATTTTTACACAATAATTTCAAATTCTATTGAAATACAACCTTCCACTTACTAGTATCCACACCTGACTCAGCATTAAGATCAGTATTAAAAACTAAAACACATACTTTTGCTTTCATTGGACTTACTGTAAAATCCTTTAATTGAAACTTACCATTAACTATTACATTATCATTTTCATCTTTAACTGTTATTGGCATCTCTTCTATTTTTACTGTTTTTTCTACTGAATTTCTGGCAACAAGAGTTATTACTAAATTACCATTTTGTTGTACGACTATACTAAAAGTTGATACACTAAACTGTCCTTTTTCTATATTAGGAGCATTTTCTAAAAATCTTTCAAATTCACTTCTAAAATTATTAAATTCTTCTGGAAAATCTTCAAATTCAAACTTAGCATAGTTCACAGCTTTTATATTTTTATTAAAAAGTATTTTACAATCTTCAGGTGAAAACTTCTCAATATCCACACAGGATTTTTCAAAGTAAAGCTTCCATGGTCTTGCTCCACCTGTTGGAATATCGCCCATTTCTCTTAAATCAAACATTTTAGAAGCAACAATATCTCCTTTTGAATTCACCATAATTAAAGGTACATACTCAAAATTAACCTTTTTAGTGAATCCATTTCTAAAATATACTTTAGCTTCTATTTCATCACCATAATCAAAAGTATATATTGTAGATATATTTATATCATTTTTCTTTATAGGCTCAAGCCCCGAAATTTCTTCATTCATGATATCTTTTTGTACATCTGATACTACAGCATCAAATCTTTCTGTTAATGACAATTCAACTTCTACTTTTTGTTTTTCTTGTGACATACTATACCTCCACTTTATTCAATATGATTTAAGTATACCATATATTAATAAATTTTCACCATTTACATAAGAAAATGGAAGAAGGTAATAGTTGCCTTCTTCCATCCTAGTATCTTTTACGCTGCTTCTTTTTGTGTGTTTAAAAACTTTTTATACATATACTTAAGTACTACAATCTTAATAAGGTACAATAATATACCTATGGGTATCCATACTAAAGCATAATGAATTCCCTGTTGTATATATGGACGTAAAAAGTCCATATTTGAACCCTTTAAGCTTATAACCCTTAAAGGATCTGCTGCATATATAACAGGCCATAGTGTTTCAACAATACGACTAAAACCACCTGGCATCATG
Source organism: Clostridium carboxidivorans P7 (assembly GCF_001038625.1). Lineage (GTDB taxonomy): Bacteria > Bacillota > Clostridia > Clostridiales > Clostridiaceae > Clostridium_AM > Clostridium_AM carboxidivorans. The sequence continues at coordinate 5,021,954 of NZ_CP011803.1, read as the reverse complement.
TATCCAGGCCATGAATAACCTGCAGTAAGAAACGTTGGTACAGACAAACACATGGAGAATCTATTAAAATCTGGAACCTTATTGAAAATAAAAGATAATACAAAGGCTACTCCAGTAAGATCCATAATAAACATGGTCATTATTCTAAAGTAATTTATTAAAGTTCCCCTAAGAGGCATATTAAAATACTTTCCTGCACAATATAGGCAGAGAATAAAACCTATATATGCAAATACTATGGATAATAATATTCTCAAGCATACAACAGCCATCTTTTTAATTCCCTTTTTTGATCTAAGCTTAATTTTAACCAAATTAGATTTTTCAGTAATTAAAATAGGGATTACTACTGCTAAATAAGTTTGCTGAATTAAAATAGCTATAAGACCATAAATTAAATACTTACCATAGCATAATTGAGGATCATATAATATACGTTCAGTAAAAGATAGAGAACTAACTGATTGTTGTGCCAAATAAGGCATCATATTATTTCCTTCTAATACATTAAGTTGAATTTTAGCATTTAAAGTATTTAATATAGTGCTTCCATAAGATAATGCATTATTCCCTATAACTATATTTGTTTCATTTACCAAAAGTATAGTCTTTGGAGCCTTCATTTCCGATACATCTTTGCCAAAATTCTTTGGTATAATAATAGCAGCTTGAATTTTTTCTGATTTTATTTTTTCATTGATATCATCATAAGACCCTGCATGATATGTAACCTTAAAGCCTGGATGATCTTCAAATTGTCTTACAATAGTCCTGGATGTAGAGGAATTATCCAAATCCAAAACACCAAAAGGTATTTGTTCAACAAATACCTTGCTGAATACTAAAGAAAAAATCAAGGTGAAGAAAATAGGTAAAAGCACAAGAATTCCAACATTTTTTACTTTTGCAAAAGTAATTTTAATGAGTTCCTGTTTATTCATACTTCCACCGCCTCTCCAGTATTCTTTACACTATTCTTTTTATCCTTAATATGATTATATCCCTTCTTAACTGCTTTCTTTGCATAGAATATTCCTATTGAAAGTATCCACATCCAAATTATAAACTTAATAAACCAGCTTATTTCCGGGTTAATATACTCTGCTCCTATACCAACAAGAAATATTCTTCTCATAGGTCCTGCATAATGTACAAAGGGAAGAATTGTTGATAAACTTTGAAAAAACTCTGGCATTGCAAGAATGGGAAAAGTATATCCTCCAAGTATACTTGTAGGTAAAACTGTTACCGCACTAATTTGTATGGAAAGTATTTTTTGATTCACAATAAGCCTTATCAAAACTCCATAACTTACTATTGCAATACAAAATAGTATAGTGAGTAAAACTGTTTCCTTGGTTGTCCCCCTAAAAGGCACTCCATAGTATTTAACTTGTATTGCCAAAGTTATCAAAGTAGAAAGAGCTCCTGCTAAACCTCCCAAAATGGTCTTTACCCATATAAATAAATAATGTTTTTCCTTTTTTACCATGTCTGCCCCTAGCATTACAAAGCATACTTGAGCAACAGAAATTAGCATTCCTATGTTTAAAAAGTTGCTATAATTTCTAGCAGGATTGTTTAAAATTCTATAATTGAAATACATAGGAAGCATATAGTTTCTAGATACCTCTGGCATTACTCCAAGCTTTCCCTGCATAATCTGTTGTATATACCCAGTCTTTATGGATAAAAGTATTTCATCCATTCTTGACTTGGCTGCACTGGTAATTGACATCTGTGAACCATCATAAAATATAAGAACCTTAGGAGCATTTCCTTCTGTTAAATCCTTTGCAAAAGATTGTGGAATAATAACTCCAACTCTTGCCTTATTATTTTCTATTAAATTTTTAACATCTGAATCATTATCACTATAATTAGTTATATTAAATATTTCATTATTTTTTATTTCTTTAACAAGCATTTGGCTATAAGAAGAATTATCATGATCTACAATTACAGTTGGAATATTTTTAATTTCACCCTCACGCATTTCACTTCCTAAAATAAAACTACAGGCGATGGGAATAAAAAATATAAAGAATATAAAAGTTAAAATTCCTTTTAATTTCAAACCTATTCTTATAAAGTTCAGCATTTTATCCTTCATAATAGATTAATCACTTCACTTTCCAAAGTCAACAAGAGCTGTCATACCTTGGTGAAGTTGTTTAGTTGTATCCTGTAATTCAACCTTAACACCATAGGATAGCACATCAAAATCTCCATTATCATTTGTGGCTCTTTTAACAGCAAAATCTGGTTTTTCATTTATTCTTACTATCTTACCTGTAAACTTCTCCTTAGGATAACTTGGAAGTTTTACTGAAACAGTTCCATTTAATTTTGCCTTTGAAAGATCTGTTTCTTTTACATTACACTCAATCCATGGTTTAGTTGTATTTGTTATTACAAGAAGAGGCATACCTGTAGATACAAGTTCACCAACCTCCACATTTAGCTGGTTTACAATTCCATCTGCTGGTGCTGTAATTGTGGTATCAGCTATATAACTTTGCACTTCACTTTGTCCACCTTCAGCCTGCTTAATCTGTGCTTGATATCCCTGTATTGTTGCATCTGCTTGATTTACCTGTGCTTGTAATGCTGCTATATCTTCTTTTCTTGCTCCATCTTTAGCCAGATTATATTGACTTGATGCTACATCCAAACTAGCCTTGGCTTTATCTAAATCTGCTTGAGCTGCATAATTTTTATCGAACAATCCCTTTACTCTATTATATGTAGATAGGGCTAAATCATATTGAGCCTTAGCCTCATCTATTTCTTCTGGTCTTGCTCCATTTTGAGCTTTTGAAAGTGCTGCTTGTGCTGCTGCTTTTGCTGATTGTGCTGCTTTCATTTGGCCAGTAGCTGCCTCAATTTGAGCTTTTGATTGAGCATCTTTTGCAACCAATGTACTATTATCTATAGTTATTAAAACCTGTCCATTTTTTATGCTGTCACCTTCAGCCACCTTTATAGCCGTTATCTTTCCTGCAACTTTAGAGTTTATATTCACTTCCTTGGTTTCTATATTTCCCTGAACAACTAAATTAGAATTGCTTTTTTTTGTTAAATTATCTCCTGTAAGTGCTGCTGCATTGTTGCTGCATCCTGTAAAAAAACATGTTATTATAATTAATGATGTGAAAATTAAACCTCTTTTTTTCATGGAAAAACCTCCTTATCATATTGTAATTATATTTTATATGAAAACATAATTATTTACTAATTTATTGTAAATTTATGCCAAGCACTTAGGTAACTTATACATATAGTAAACATATTTACTATTTATATAATAATTATACACATACTAATATTATTGTCAATACATTTGAATTTCTATTATAAACAATTGACCATTACTATAATTATTTTATCTATAAAAAATAAAATGTAAGCAAATTAAATTCACTTACATTTTAAAAAATTAGTAACTCTTTTATTTAACCTCTACAGTAAGATTTACCTTACTACTATAACCTTCTACAGTACCTAGTGCTTTATAGGTTCCAACTGTATTTGTATCTATACTGTTCTTATCCCAAGTGACACTATAATATTCATAAGAACCATCCTCCATAGCAGTCCAAACTGCTGTTGGAAGCTCATAGGAATCACCCTGTTTTACCTGTACATTTATATCCTTTATATTTTTTATAGCTATTTTGTCTGGGAATTCCTCTCTAGAACTACCATCTAATCTAATTCTATATATGTTTCCATTTCCATTACTACGATAGTATATCCAATCTCCATTTATAGCAAAATTATTAACTGTATATGCATTTAATCCAACATCCTGTGTACCATCAAGGTTCATTTTATGCAATTGACCTAGTTTATCCTTTCCTGAAGCAACATAATATAAATAATCTCCATTTATAATAAACTTTTCAGGAAGATCTACTATCTTAGTTCTTTCTGTTTTATCTTCTTTTATCCTATAAGTATTTCCATCCTCATCCTTATAATATATATAATTATCAACTACATCTAAAACAGTTCCTCTAAGTCCAAGATCAATTTCTTTATTATTGAGTTCGCCATCATCATCTTTATTTCCTGATGTAGGCATTCTGCGTATTCGATTATCATCTAAAGTTGTAAAATAAACATATCCATTTTCTACTGCTAAAGACCCCAAATATCCTCCATAGGACTTTTTATTTTCAAGAGTTTCTGTATCCATTTTATAAAAATTATTATAATAATTTGCATTTTCCTTGGATATAAATGTGTACTCTGGAGAATAGAGCAGCCAATGACCATCCATCAGCATATAAGGAAAACCCTTTCCAAAACTCTTTTCATGCTGACCAGTTATGCTGTCAGGACGTCCGCCACTTATGGACTCTCTATAAACTGTAACTTGATCTGATTGTGGATCCGTACTCTTAAAATCACCTGTACGTGCTACATAATAAAGATATCCATCTACTACATTTAAAGATCTAGCATTCTTTACATCCATTAACTTCATTTCCTGAGTTCCATCAGTCTTTGCTCTACAGATTTTGTTACCATCTTTAATATAATAGATCCATCCATTCTTTTCAACAACAAATCCGCCATTTCTCAAATTCCCTGAAGTATTGCCCTCACTATCTGTTAATACTACTCCATTATCATCAGAAGAATCAGAACCTCCACTTAATAAATTAGTAACTAAACTATCCTTGACTCCTGCACTTCCTCCTAAAACAGTAACATTTTTAATAGAACTTAATTTATCTTTTATAAGACTATTTGTACAATTTTCAACGTTATTTCCAACTAAAATTATTGGATTGCTATTATTAGCTGCAAAAGCTGCTCCAGATAATGCATCTGCAAATTGTTCAGAATAGGCAATGCATACATTACCAAAATTTACATTGCTTTCAAATTCCTTTATAATATTTATGTTTCTTTCATACTTGTTGCTACCTGTAATTCTCTTAACATTTGGAAACATATTAGCTACTCTATCACTTATTATATTTGAATCTCCTAAAACATAAGTTTTTGGAATATTATTCATAAGTATAAAATTTGATAAACTGCTTGAAAATGTATCCTTAGAAACTAAAATTATAGGCATTTGAAGATTAGCTGCTATAGGTGCTGCAGATAATGCATCTGTATAATCATCATCTATTGCCACAATCACTCCATTTTTAGTTCCTACTTGTGAAGCTACCTTTATAGAAGTCTCTCCTCTATCTTCACCTTTATACCTAACAGTTTCTATTCCTAAATTATTTATAGCTTTTTCTACACCAGCACTTACTACCCCTTGTCCACCTACTATAAATACTTTTTTAACATTAAGCCTTTTTAGCTGATCAGCAGTATTCGAATTAAGTGTATCATTTTCAGTTAATAATATGGGTGCTTTATATTTTTGTGCTAAAGGTGCTGCACTTAATGCATCTGGGAAATTTTCTCCATTAACAATAACTGCATAATAAGAAGTTGTCTGCCAGCCATCTTTTACAATATCCGCACATGTTCCGTACCTGTCACTCCCCCATAATCTTTTAGTTTGTGCTTCAGCACTAACACTTGTTATTGAAAAGGACGCTATACCTAAAGCTAAAATTATTGTTAACAATTTTTTATTAAACATGCTTATCCCCCTTATAAAACTTATATGACTTACTAATAAAACTAATTTTCAAATCTATCCACATAAAAAAGTACACTATAGAATAAATATTATCATAATACATTTTTATTTACAACATTTAGCTTCACAGTTTAAAATACCCTCAATTAGTAACACAATTTTGAAGAAATGTTTCCAGTTTTAATTTTACATAATAAATGTTATAATTATCCTAAATATGAATACCTTATATTATTGGAGGTGAAAACTTTGAACAAAAAATTAAAGCACAATTTAGTTTTAATTTTTTCTTTTATATTTATTATAGTCAGCTGTTCCTTGCCAGCAAAGGCTAAAAGCAATTTCACTGTGAAGGATACTTCCTATTCTTTCGATAACATCTTCCCTTTCGATGGCAGTGTTGCTAAGGTTCAAAACAGCTCTGGTCTATTTGGTCTAATTGATGAAAATGGCTCTTTAGTCTTGGAAGCTAAATTTACTTCTATTGCTTCCTTCAAAGAAGGTTTAGCTGTAATAAAAAGAGGTAATGAATGCGGCTTGGTAGACCAAAGTGGAAAAATCATTGTACAACCTCAGTTTAAGGAAATATCAGATTTTTCAAAAGATGGTATAGCCAAAATAAATGATAGAAACAAATGGGGACTTATGAATAAAGAAGGTACCATTATTACTAAAGCTGAATTTGATAGTATTTATGATTTTCAAAATGGATATGCAAAAGTAAGAAAAGGAAACAAATATGGTTTTATAGACACAACTGGAAAATTAGTCATACCTGTTGATTTTTATGATGAAAGAGATTTTCAAGATGGACTTGCTCCAGTAAAACAAAATAATTCCTGGGGTATATTAGATACCAAAGGTAACTTTACTCCACTTGGTTTTAAAGACATGCAATCTTTTCAAGATGGTGTTGCACCTGTAAAAGTAGATGATGAGTGGGGTCTTTCTAATGAAAAAGGAGAAATAGTTTTAAAACCTGAATATGACAATTTACAATTTATTTCTAAAGGTCTTATAAAAGCCAATAAACAAAATTTATATGGTATCATAGATACTAAAGGCGGAAGAATATTAGATATTCAATATAATTCTATTAGTCTATTAGGTGATGACCATTTATTGTTACAAAGGAACAGCTTATATGGTCTTGCAGATATAAAAGGTCATATTATTTCTTCTCCTGCATTTAGCTGGATATATGAAGTACAAGAAGGAAAAGCTATTGTTGACCAAAATGGAACATATGGTTTTATAGATATGTCGGGAAAATTAAAACTATTGTCACAGTTTGACACCATATATTCTTTTCATGAAGGTCTTGCAAGAGTAAAAAAAGGAAATAAATATGGTTTTATAGATAATCTAGGTAACATTGTTATTGATGTTAACTTTGATGATGCTTCCGATTTTAATGAAGGCTTAGCTTATGTAATGAAAAATGATGGACCTAATAATTCATTAAATGATCCTTCATATAAAAAATATCATAAATGGGGATTTATAACCAGAGCAGGAACTCCTGTAATTCAACGAGATTTTAATAATGTAACTATTTTTCAAAATAACGCTGCTGTAGTAAAAAAAGATAATAACTGCAGTGTAATAAAAAATACTGATGTAAAATATATAAATGATAAAAAAGATGTAGATACTTTTAAAACATGGAAGATAAAATTTAGTATGCCGCTAGATGATACTAATAAAAAAAATGACGCTGATAACACTATAATAACTAGCATAGACAAAACCATGTTAAATAATATTAGGGTAACAGATAGTTCTAACAAATATATAAATGTATCTTTTAAATTTGTAGCTCCTGATTCAGTAATAATAAATCCACCAACTTTAGGCTACAAACCTGGAGAAAACTATAAAATTACAATACTTAATGATTTTCTATCTAAATCTAGAACTTCTCTAGAACCATCTGTAACAGAAATGAATTTTTCAGTAAAAAACAACTAAGCAATAAGCACTGTGCAAGAATGCACAGTGCTTACTTATTTAATGTACAACTACAGTTCTAGCATTTAAATCTTCATTTGATGGGCTAAATACTGCATAGTAGCCATTACCATATTCTTTTCCTCTTATATTAATATTATTAGTATTGTCATTAGCACGTACGTCAATTACGTCTCCAGCTTTCATAGAACCATCCTCAAAGCTGTAAATAATATTGTGATTATCGTCAACTCTAACCGCTACAACATTTAATTTCTTTCCAGTATTTTCATTTTTGAATATAAAGTCATCATTATAAGAAGATGCAATATATCCATCAATATTTTGATTAAACTTCATGGTTATAGAGCTATTTGAACTCTTAGCTGTCCAGTCACTTGAATCTGTTACTGGTGGAAGAAGCAGTGTATAAGAACCTGATCTTATAGTACGTCCTGCTGCATCTGCTGTAGTTGAAGAAGATACATTAATTGATGTAGAATTACCTGCTGACCTAAGTGATTCTATTTTCTTATTATCTGAACTTGATCCTCTAAAAGTAAATATTAAGTTTTTACCATTCATATCTGCAGCATCTGGAGTTTGACCATTAATTCTAAAATCACTTATGTTAAGTACTTCTAAATTATCACTTACAGAAACTGTTACTATGGCATCATTTCCACTATAAACAAGTTTTCCTGTCTCTTCTATTATAGATGGACCCTGATTGTAATCTGTGCTTATTTTACTGCTATAAGCAACAGAATCCAACATAGTTCCACTCTGATCCTTAACATTACCTACACCAAATTTTACTACATACCTATCAGTTGAACCTTCTGATATAGTATAGCCTGATGGAAAAGTAATAGTTACACTTTTACAGTCATCTGATTGTAAAATTACTGCATTTGTTGGCAGTGATCTTGTTTCTCCTGTACCATCAACAAAGAAATAATTTTCAGAATTATTAATTGTAGTTGAATCCATAGCTTTATTGAAGAACACAACTACATCTCTGCTGGAATCAGATTTCTTTACTATTGATGTTACTTTTACCTTACCACCATTACCTTCTAGGATTGTACTATAACTTCCCATAACATTGGCAGGTGAGCTTGTATCAAATATATTCTTTATGCTTAGAGTATAACTTGAAGCTTTTAAATCATCTATATTTTGAAGTTTCATATCAAAAGTATCTAAACTATCTCCACTTTCATCATTAACTCCACTTATACTTGCAACTTTATAAGTAATATCCTCTGAAGTAGAATTATCCACTAATTTGTAATTTGATTTATTAGTTGCAGAATAATCACTAACTGTTTTATTAAATTTTACACGTATAGTTTTATTATCAACTATACTAGCACCTGTTACCTGAGGTAAAATGTTACTGTCACTTACAGTAAATGGAACTGTACTCTCTCTGATTGCATTTCCATAAGTATCTGTTACTTTATCCTTTACAACTAATTTATTATCTCCCTTTGTAATTAAATCATCCACCTTTTCTATCTTAACAACAGTATCATTAGATCCTGAATCAAAATATATATCTGATGAATTTACAGTAACGTCCTTACTATTTATAGTATAATTAAGATTATTTAAAGCTGTAACCTTATCCATAGGTCTGTCATAAGTTACATAAAGTGTTTCACCATTATTGCTTACTGCACTTTTAACCTTTGGGAAACCATCTACTGAGGCAACATTAAAGCTTAAAGTGGTAGCATCTAAAGGTATTCCAGCTGCAGTATCAAAATTTTGACCTACATTACCTGCTGGAAAAACCATTATATTGTTTCCTTCTGGAAGTGTTGAATCAAAATAAAGATCAACTCCATCCACCCAATCTTCATCCTTACCAACCAACTTTGTTTGGCTCTTATTAAGTGAATAATTTTGTACATTCTTCTTATTAATCTTTAATACATTTAAATCAGTATCGGTCATTCTAACAGGTTTTGAAAATCTTACTACTAATTTGTTTCCACCAACAGCCTTTACAGTTACTTCCGGTTTAGTAGTATCCTTAAAGGTTAATTTTTGCTGAGTATATTCATTTATAATCTTAGTAGTGCTCTGATCCAATATACCATTTCTAACTTTAAAATCTACATTCTTACCTTGAGCAAAAGGTTGTGAAAATGTAATTAATATAGTTCTCTTATCATCTTGAATATTTGCCACCGTCTTAGATTGATAACTTGAACTTAATTTAGTTCCATCAACTTCATAATTGGATAACATCTCAGCAGTATCCTTGTCCAAATCTATGTTAAATGTAACTTTAATCTGGTTAAGACCATTAGTAGTTACAGATTGTACTGTAGGTGTATCTGCTGGAGTAGGTTTATTACTATTTGACTTTATTTTATCCACTAATGTATCTGAAACTACTCCTGTGCCTCCAATTACATTTAAATCAGTACTATCACCAATATTTTCTTTAATGTATCCTATAGCATCTTCAGTAGCAGAATCATTTTCCCCATCTACCAATACTAAATTTGAAGAATATTTCCCGGCTAAGGAAGAAGCTACTAATGCATCTGCATATCCATCTTCACTAGTTGCATTAGCTACAAATATTTTGTCATTCTTTAAATCGCCCTTAAATTTTCTAAGTACATTTAAATTAGTTTCAAATCTATTAGCACCACCATTTACTCTATCAACAGCACCTAATTTATTATATATGCTGTCATTTATAGAATTGCTTGTACCAACAACAGTTACCTGAGAATTATTATTTTTTACAAAATCGAATACTGATTTCATTTCATTACTATTGTTAGTACCCAACAATAATATTTCTCCTTTAGCTGCTGCTATAGGAGCTACTGATAATGCATCTGAAAAACCTTCACCGCTAACAAGCATGACTTTATCAGCTTTCATTCCCAGTTTTACTAATTCATTAGCAACAGCTGCATTAGTCTCATATCTGTTTTTTCCAGATAGCTCTATTACGTTGTAGCCTCCATTGTTTAAATAATTTCTAATGCTTTTTGATACAGATGCATATCCACCTATAACATATACATTTTGTGGTTTTAGTGTACTTAAAGCACTTTTAGCATTTTCATTAAGTGAATTAGAATTGGTCATAATTATTGGAGCATCTAATTTTTTTGAAAGCACAGATGCGCTTACTGCATCTGCATACCCTTCCCCGCACACTAAAATCAAATCCTTAGGATTACTCCAATTAGTAGTGGCAACCTTAGCTGCCGTTGCATACCTATCAGCCTCACCAATTCTTACAACATTTCCTCCTGCAGCTTTTACAAATGGCGCTGGCAAAGCTGCAGTCAAAATTAGAGACATAATAATTGCCTGTATGGAATTTCTGTTCATTGTGTATCCCCTTTCCAATTTACTTTCAAATTTTCCTTAGAAGTAATTATACCAATATTATACCATAAACTCTCATTTATGTATCAATGGGCATTCTTACTATATAATCATATATAAAAAGGATATACGATAAAAGCATTATAAAAACTTTCAACCCTATATCCTTTATATACCTATATTTTAAGCTTAAAAACTCTACTGTATAGAAGATGCTGTAGATGCATGCCCATCTAAAGCATATTTAAATTGCTTTTGTGTAATCATATAGTCATTTATGTTCTGCTCAGTTGTCACCTTTTGATTATTATATGCTAATTCCGCAGAATCTAAATCCACTTTATTTATGAGCCCATTATTAAAGCTTTCTTGAGCTTTATAGTAACTCATTTTAGCACTTTCTTCATTGATTAACTGAGCTTCTACTGTATTTTCTTTGTTTTTCAAAGCATAATAAGCCTTCCATAAACTAACATTTAAACTGCTATTGTTATTCCAATATTGGTTTTCCAAGTCCTGCAAGGTAAGTTGAGAGTTTTGAGGCTCAGTAAGTGAATCATAAGCATACTTAGTTTGTATGTCTACTTGTTTTCTTTGAATATCAATATTTTTTTGTATACTATTTAAGCTCTTATCATTTTTTACAGCATCATTGATTTTACCTTCTATATTTGTATCATCAAATTTTACAAAACTACTTTTAGCAGAAGCTAAATTTAAAGCATTACTCTTAGAATCTATATTTAAATATTTTTTTATATTAGATATAGCCTGCTGCTGTTGAGCATATGGAGTAGTTATGCTAGATAAAAGTTTACTTTTTTGCACCAAAAGCGTATTCATAGTATCTTTAGTTACTTGCCCTAAATCTATCTTAGCTTGCGTTTGTTTAATTTGTTCATCTAAATCAGTTATATTTTTATTTATATTATCTATTTGCTCCTTTGCTGTTATAGCATTTGTATACTGCTTTTCTAAATCAAACTTTATACTATTAAGTTTTTCATCTCTAGCATTGTTTTGATCATCAAGATTCTGTTGATCTTTAATTGGTGTAACATCTCTGGTTATCATAGTCTGAGCATAAGTTCCATTTTGATACTGAGACTGTGATTTTCCACTTGCATCTACAGCTGTTGCCTTATTTTTATCGTTACTCAATTGTTTTTTCATTGCATCTATTTTTATATCCATAGATTTTAAATCTAAACTTCTATCCTCTACTGTGTTTAATGCTTGTTCTAAGGTCAAATCTGATATATTAATGCCTGTAACATTAGTTGTGTCACTTGCTGCAGTGTTATCAACTGCAGCTGCAAAAGAAGTAGTTGTTACACTTAAAGAAACAGCTAAAGCAATCAATAAACTTAATTTTTTTCTCATATTACTACCCCCTCTTAATAGTCTATGCCTGAAATTCCTATAGATTTAGTAGAAGGTTGTGCAGAAGCATGACCATCTAGCATATATTTAAATTCTTCCTGTATAATCATATATTCATTTGCTGCTCTTTGATATAAATTTTTCTGCTTATCAAGAGCTAAAGCCGCAGTATCCAAAGCTAATTTGTCTATCATTCCATTATCATAGTTACTCTTAGCTTTATCATAATCATCCTGAGCTGCCTTTTTGCTTAAAATTTGAGTTTCCAATGCATTTTCATCACTCTTTAAAGTATAATATTTATTCCACAAATTTGCCTCTGCAGCATTTCTAGTAGTAACCAATTGGCCTTGTACACTTAATAAATTTGATTCAGCAGTGCTGAGATTTCCACTGCTGTCATTATCTACTTGTTTGCATATATCTCTTTCTTTTTCTGCAATGTATATGGAATTTTGTGCTTCACTTATACCATAGTCCTTATCCAAAGCTTTCTTAATTGTATCTGCTATATTTGTATCATCAAATTTAACCATATCTTTTTTGGCATCAGCTAACATTAACTTTGTATTTAAATCTAAATTTAAATATTGTTTTATAATAAGATCCGAATTATCCATTTCTGCATTAATAGAATCTATTTGAGCCATAAGCTGACTTTTTTGTACGTTTAATGGATTAAGTGAATCTGAAGTTGCAAGTCCCAAATTTATCTGCTGCTGCAATTTATTTATTTGTTCATCTATATTAGTCAAGGTTTTATTTATATTATCTATTTGATCACTACAAGTTAAAATATTTAAATACTGTCTTTCCATATCAAATTTTATATTGTTAAGCCTTACATCTATAGAATATTGTTGATTTTTAATATTTTGTTCATCAGTTAATGGCGTAATAAGCTGAAGTTTCCTAGCTTGAAGTTTATCTACACCAGCTCCATCTGTTTCTGTTTGCATTGCCACACTATGATCTAAATAATACTGCTTATTCAAAGTATCAATTTTATCTTTCATAAGCTTTATTTCCGTATTACTCTTTTCTATATTAGACACTGCTTCATCCATAGTTAAGTTCAAAGTACCAGCATTTGCTTGTACACTACTGCTGCTAGTAGTAGTGCTTACATTAGCGCTTCCTGATGCGGCAAAAGTAGTTGTAGCTGAACTTAAACAAATAGCTAAAGCAATTAATAAGCTTAATTTCTTTCTCATAATTTTACCTCCATTTTACAGTAAATTATATATACTGCGTTAATTACCACTATTACTCATAAGACTTGATGCATCCGCACCAACACTTGATGCATATTGAAGTTTTGTCTGTGCTAACCATACATTTCTTTGAATAGATTTTAAAGAAATTTCTTCAGCTTTAAGTCCTACTGCTGCCCTATCAAAATCAATTTTACTTAACATTCCTAAATTATAGCTTTGCAATGCCTTATCATAAGTCCTCTTTGCTGAATCATATTTTTTCTGTTCAGGCTGAAGTTTTCCTACTTGAAGCTGTAAATCATTATACAATTTATTTATGTCTATAGAGATATTTATCTTATCTGTATCCAACTTATTTTTAGCATTTTCTACTGAATACTCCGCTATTTTATACTGTGGTTGAGTATTATATGAATAAACGCCTTTAACAGAAGAAAACTCTGTATTTTTAAGATTTATATTTTCAATATCATTTTTTATTTCCACTCTATTTTTAAGAGCATCATTTAAATATTCCTGATAAGTCTTTTGCTCTGCTTGAGTTTGTAAATTATCATTGGCAAATCCAGTATATTTAGTATTTATATCTACACCTATAAGTTGATTAAGTTGTTGGGTAAGAGAATCGTATTGTCTTTGAACCTGATTTAACTTTGCCTTTTCAGTATTATAGGCTGCTTCGCTAGTTTTCACATCTACAGGTGCTACTAAGCCAAGCTGCAATTGTAATTGTGCTTTTTTATACTGCTGTTCCACAGTATTGAAATTTTGTTGTTCTACATCCAACCCTTCTTTTGCACTAATTAATCCCAAGTATAATTGATATACTCCTAATTTCAACTGATTTTGTGCCACTTCTTTTATATTAGTATATTGAGCTATAGAACTCTTATATTCTAACTGTGGAAAATCTATTCCCTTAATAAGGTTTAATCTTTCATCCTGTTGAAAAGCATAAGGCAACATTTTAGTGTATTTTGCAGCATTTCTAGTAGAATCATTATAACTATTTTTTGCTTGTTGTATTCCTACATCTAATTTTTTAAGTTGATACGAATTTGATATAGCCATGTTTATTGCATTATCCACCTGCAATATATTTTGCGCAGGTTGACTAGCATCTGCAGCAAAAACTGTTGATGAAAATAGTGTAGCACCTACTACTGCACTTATACAAAGTAATTTAATTTTCTTCATATATAACCCTCCTAATTACAAACAATGGTTACTATATTTCTTAGTCTCTCATAATTACACTTTCTAGCGTTTTTAACCCATTCAAAATATAGTCTATTTCTTCTTCAGTGGCATTTTCAAATAACCTTCCAAACTGATCCATATGATATTTAAAAATTTGTCTTTGCTGCTCTATTCCTTCACCCTTAATGCATACCAGTACTTTCCTTCTGTCTTCTTTATCTCTTTCTCTTTTTATCATGCCCATTTTCACAAGCCTGTCTACTACCACGGAAGTAGTACTATTAGGTATTCCTAAGATTTGACTTATTTCACTCAAAGTCTTTGCTTCCCCTAATCTTAGCTGACTCATTACCATAAGTTCAGAAATAGTAAATCTTTTATGTGATTCTTTACTATTTACTTTTTTGTTCATTAATTTGGAAATAGATTCGACTTCTTTTATTATTTCATAAATTTTCTCCTTACCCATACTATTTCCTTTCATAATTAAATATTTCAATCATGTAATAATTTTACCATACAGGTAAAATTATTTCCACATGTTTAATGCATATTTTTTGGCAACAATACTGGAAATTATTTCATGATAAAATCCATTTTTTATAGCAATTTAAATTATCAATTACAGTAAAAAAATAAACCCTGCACTTAAAAAATAAAAAGTGCAAGGTTTGTAAATTTCAACACTACTATTGAATTATTATTTTTCTATCCTTTAAGTCATCACTAGATGGTGCATAGTTGCAATAATTTTCACTGCCATCTCTTTCAGTCCTTATGCTTACTGTGCTATTTGCTCTTACATTTATTTCATTATTAAATGCTGATATATTATTGTTGTTTTTATTAAAAATGAATATAACAGTATTCCCACTTATAGCTACTGAATCAGCTTTTATTTGAGTTCCATTACTAGATGTAAATATAAAATCATCAGTTTTTACACCACTATTACTATTGATTACTGTATCAAAAGTTATATAAACTCGCCCACCATTTTCATCCCCTGCAGCACTCCAATAATCTGAAGTAGTTTTAGGAGAAGCTTCATAATCATATATTGCATTTTGAATATTTCTTGGTGCATCAGATAAAGTCTCTATAAAAGCTCCTGTTTCATCTGTAGTTTTAGCACCTACCTTTATTCCAAGGTATGCATTTTGACCTTGAGCCTTTAAAAGATCTATTTTAGTGGTATTTTCATCATTATTTATCTTTCCATTGGCAAAGGTTACTACTGGTATTGCTGCTTTTTCAGTAGAAGCAGCTAAATCTCCCTTCTTAAAGATAAGAGTTACTTTATCTCCTTGAACCTTTCCACCTGTAGGCGTTATTTTCCCTAAAGTAAAGTCACTGGTATTTAAATTATCTATAGCTCTATCAAATTGAACATCAACCTTCAAGTCATCTGCATCATAATAAACCTTAATTGTATTGGCCTTTATTTTAGCTCCAGCAGAATTAACTGATATAACATTTGTATATGCCACACCATATAATAAATTTCCTGCTATATCCTTAACACCAGAAACTGTTATTTTAAACACATCATTGGCTATACCTGTGTTAGGAAGATTCCCTGCTGCATCAGCTAATTTAACATGATAGTTAGCTGGAAATTCAATTATAACACTTTTGTTGTCACCACCTGTTGAAACATTTGTTCCAAGCGGCAGTTGCTTACTTTCTCCTTGTCCATTTATAAATTTATAGTTATCTATATTCTTAAGAGCATTTATATCCATAGGTTCTGTAAAATAGATAACAACCTGATCTTTTCCTGAAGCATTATTTTGTTTATAATATATTCCTGTAACCTTTGGAGGTACATCATCAACACCTACAAAGCTGGTGGTATAATCATCCATTACATTAGATGGAGTAGCTATGTCTATTATATTTTTAATTGTTAAATTATACTTAGCTGCAGTCAATCTCCAATCATCATTAGGATTTTGAGGATTCACTTTTATTATCTTAATATCATAAGTATCTGTATTGCTTCTATCATTTACTCCACCAGTGCTATATATTCCTCTAATATGGTCTGTTATATTTATACCTTTAGCATCTTCAAATTTGTAGTTTAATATATTAGCAGCATAAGAATAGCTAACATTTTTAGTAAATTTAACACGAATAGTTTCACTGTCAATTACATTAACACTGGTCACTGACGGCTTTATTTCATCCTTGGCATGATTAAAGCTCACTCTAGTATCATCAGCAACCTCATTACCATAAGCATCCTTAACGCTATTGCTAACATAAAAAATATTCAGCCCTGTTTTAATACCCGTTAAACCTTTTATCTTAATCGTACAATCATTATTATCACTATCCAGACTTACTCCTAGTATACTTTTTAAATTTATATTATTTAATTCGTAATTTCTAAGATCAAGAGATGTTTTCTTATCCATTGATCTATCAAAATTAATGAGAACTTCTCCATTTGTACTTTCCTTTATAGAGCTAATAACTGGTTTAGTGATGTTGGTATCTACTGTAAAATTAAAGCTTCCTTCTCTAAAAATAAATCCACCTGCATCGCTTAATATTCCATTTTGTTCTCCATTTAAAACTTTCAAAACATGAGTTCCTGATGCTATTGGTGAATCAAAATATAACTCAATCTTATTTGACCAATTACTATTATTCAACATAATGGAATCTTTTATTTTAGTCAATGTTTCATCATTACTTATTCCATAATTACTTAAGCTCTCTCCATCAATTTTAATTTTATTTTCTAAAGGGGTAATATTCTTCATATCAACAGCTTCAGAAAACTCCACAATTAACTTACTATTTCCTTCAACAGTTATTGATTTTAATGTAGGAATTGAAGTATCTGAAAATACTACAGATTTATCAGAGGAAGCTATAGTATTATTTTTGTCTAAAGTTAAAATGGCCTTTTTCACTGAAACTGTCACATTTTGATATTGTTTTTGCGGCTTAGCTAAAGTTATTAAAACCGTTCTATTATCAATAGCCTTAGCTACTGCTCCATTTTCATCTACTGCTTTTCCATTAGTGTCTGCAGCTGTAAGCGTATTTCCATCTATCTTATAATTTGTTACATCCTCTGCAGAATCCTTATCAATATCCGCATTAAAATAAACCTTAAACTGATTAAGATTTACTGCTTCTATAGATTTCACTGTTGCCTGATCATTTGAATTTTGTCCCACAGATGCATTTATAGCTGCTTCTACATTTTTTGAAACTACACCTATTCCCCCTATAATATTAAGATCTGTTGTACTATTAGCATTTTTTCCTATGTAATTTAGGGCATTAACTGTAGCTGATGAATTATCCTTATCTACAAGCACTAGCGGTGAGGCTGTTTTGCCAGCTAATGCAGAGGCCACTAAAGCATCTGCATATCCATCATCATTAGCATTGAAGCTTGCAGAAGCTACATATAACTTATCTAAATTAATACTATCCTTAAAGGCATCTAAAACTTTTAAATTAGTATCAAATCTATCCTGTCCTCCATCTATTCTAGTCCCATTAAAGGAATTTAAAATGCTGTCACTTATAACATTTTTTGTTCCAACTACAGTAACCTTTGATTCATTAGCATTTACAAAATTCAACACTGATTTCATATAATTATTATCATTCATTCCAAGTAAAAGGATTTGTCCCTTAGCAGCTGCAATTGGAGCTACTGAAAGAGCATCTGAAAAGCCTTCTCCTCCTACCATCATAACATTACCTGGATCAACTCCTAGTTCTACAAGTTTATTAGCTACTGCAGCATTAGTTTCATATCTATTGGCCCCACCAAGTTCTACTAATGTATAATTTTCTTTTAATTTCTCCCTTATCTGCTGTGAAACAGAAGCCTGTCCGCCAATTATATATATATTTTTAACCTTCAAAGTACTTAATGCACTTTCAGTGTATTGATTTAAAACTTTAGGAGTAGTTAAAAGTATAGGTGCATCAAGCCTCTTAGCAAGAGCTGAAGCACTTACTGCATCTGCATAACCTTCCCCTGTAACCAATATTACATTATCGCTAGTTGTCCAATTAGTTGCAGCTACTTTAGCTGCAGTAGCATATCTATCAGCTTCACCTATTCTTGTAACATTTCCTGGTGATGCCTTAACTAAAGTAGATGGTAAAGCTGTAGTTAAAATTAATGACATCAATGCACTGCTTGCAAATAGTTTTCTACCTTTTATATTCAAATTTAGTACCTCCTTATATAAATAGATTAATACCTTAGCTTTTCAGAGGACAATAAAGGTGAGTTTCTTTTAAATTAAAGATTTTTCGTAGTGTAGTGGAGAAAAATCCTCCTTCACTGTCCTCTGAAAATATGTAGTAATTTCATTTTAATGTTCCAATATCATATGTTCAATTCATTAATTTATAGCAATTATTCAATATTAAACTAAAACCTAAAAAAACATGAAAACTTAATTCCATGTTCTTCACAATATTCAAAATAACATACATTAGCCTACCTAAAACAAACCATAAAATTCACTATTACCCACAAGGTTATCCCCCCAGAAGTCACTGCAAAATAAAGTTAACTTTTTTTGATATTATGCTTATTTTTGAATTTATTTGTATTTTTAAATACATAATTCCACTTTTAGTATACATATTTTATAGAAAATGAATGAACTCTATTGTATAATAAGTACTATAATATGAATTTTAGGAGGATTATAGATTATGAAATTAAACTCAAAAAATAGAATAGCTGCATTAGCAAGCTCTGCTTTATGTGCATTGGTTCTTACAACAGCTATTAGCGCTGGAACTGTTTCTGCAGCATCAGGACAGGTAACAAGAACAAGCGGAATTGACAGATATGCAACAGCTGCTTCAGTTGCCAAAGCAAATTGGACAACTAGTGATAATGTAGTATTAGTATCAGGTGAAGGTTATGCAGATGCTGTAAGTGCATCAGCTTTAGCTAAAAAATTAGATGCGCCAATACTTTTAACATCAAAAGATTCACTAAGTACTGATGCCCAAGGTGCATTAACTGCATTAAGTGCTAAAAATATTTATATAGTAGGCGGAACTGGATCTATTTCACAAGCAGTAAGAGATAAATTAAAGAGCAGTAGCTATAATCTTACAGAACTTGGTGGATCAAACAGATATGAAACTAATGCAAAGGTTGCTCAAAAGTTACTTGACTTAGGAGTAAAAGCTGATGAAGTTATCATGGTTGGCGGAGAAGGCTTCTCAGATGCTCTTTCAGTAGCTCCAGTGGCAGCTGCTAAAGGACAAATTCTTTTATTAGGTCTAAATGATGCAAACTACATGAAACCAGTTATAGATTTTATTAATACTAATAAGTCAAAGGTTACAGTAGTTGGAACTGAAAATGTTATAAACAATTCTATTTATAGTAAGGTTAATGCTTCTACCAGAGTAAATGGTGGATCAGATAGATTTAATACAAACTTAAAAGTTTTAGATGCATTTAAGGATACAGTTAAAATGGACAAGGCATATATAGCAAATGCTAGTGGAGAAGGATATGCAGATGCTTTGGTCGCTTCTTCTTTAGCTGGTAAGGCTTCAGCACCACTTGTACTTGTAGATCAAGAAACTTCTAGTGCTACAGCAAATGCAATTGATTACTTAAAATCAAATATAAAAGCAACTACAGACCTTCAAGTTATAGGAGGATCAGGAGTTGTTTCAAATAATGTAATATCTAAAATAAATGCAGTTGTACCTGCTAACACAACACTTCCAACTGCAACAATTGAACAAGCTGGAACAGCAATACTTGGAAAAACTGTAGTAGTTGCTTCATTACCTTCAGGAGTAGATGCTACTAAATATGATATAACTGTAAATGGAACTAAATTAACATATAATGCATCAACAGGTAAATTTACTGTAACACTTGATGGAACTTTCACTGCAGCAGATTTACAAGCTAAAACTACAGTAACAGAAAAAACAACAACTCCAACTACTACATTACCAAAAGCAACAGTTGAACAAGCTGGAACAGCAATACTTGGAAAAACTGTAGTGCTTGTATCATTACCTTCAGATGTAGATGCTACTAAATATAATGTAACTATAGATGGAAAAGCTTTATCATATAATACTTCAGCAAAGAAATTTACTATAGCACTTGATGGAACTTTCACTGTAGCAGATTTACAAGCAAAAGTAGTAGTATCAGCAAAATAATAAAAGCCAGACTTAAGTCTGGCTTTTATTATTTTATTTTTTCAATTTTAATAAGCTTTTTAACTTGATCTAT
The DNA here is from genome assembly GCF_001038625.1 of Clostridium carboxidivorans P7. Lineage (GTDB taxonomy): Bacteria > Bacillota > Clostridia > Clostridiales > Clostridiaceae > Clostridium_AM > Clostridium_AM carboxidivorans. The sequence continues at coordinate 5,000,944 of NZ_CP011803.1, read as the reverse complement.
TTCATATTCTTTCTTTATACCTTTTATAAAAATATCTTCACCCTTGGCATTTTTCTTATGTTCTAATTGATTTCCTTCTAATGTTACCTTATAATTTTGAGGTTCCTTAGTATCTAATCTTACTAAAACAACAGTAGCCTGAGGAATAGCTTTTCCTAATTCTACAGTATACTTAGGCATATTGGCATTTGATTGACCAGTAGAACTTTCTGTTTTATTTTTAGCATCCTTGCTAGTGTTTCCTTCATTTTTGCTATTGCCAACAGTACTTCCTCCTCCTGTAGTATTATTATTTCCATCGGTACTACTTGAGTCAGAATTGCTAAAAGGTAATTTTAAACTTAAATCTCCCTGTATCTTTTTACCATTTTTATCTAATAAATTTTTAGATACCTCCAAAGAGTGTGGTGAATTTATACCTTTAAGTGCTCCATCTGGCAATATTATAATAATTTCCTTAGAACTCTTTGCAGTTACCTTTGAATTTTTAGGTAGTGCATTTCCATCTAATTTATATGACTTTACATTGAATGGGTTAGAATCATCATCCTTTTTATTATCCACTACATCAGATGTAACACTTAAAAATATGAAATCTGCAGAAGTATAATCATCTTTAGGATCTTTGTCCTGTATAATCATATCTTGATCTATATCCGCAAAAGCAGACTTTATTTTAAAATCAGTTTTAACAGTTTGCTGTGTCACCTTATCAGAAGCTTTTTTCGTATTATTCTTATTAAGAGCAAAATATCCTGCAGAAATTATACATATTACTGCTACAATTCCAGCTATGATTTTTTTATTCATTGTTATTATAACCTCCCCAATATTAAATGTTACCTAATTTCCAAACTTAACTTTATCACATTTAATATTAACAGTCAATTGTATAGTTTTTACTAATAAGTTAATTAATTTATGTATTCTTCTACATTGCTAATACCCCCACCTTCTTTATATAAAATTAAAAAGAGTATGTACTGAAAGTGATTATTTCTCACTTTAATACATACTCTTTTTTCATTTCAATTATCTATCTCAGCTTGCCACTGGAAAATTTTACACCCCTGGGGTCTTTGCGAGACCTGAAAGATTGAGCTTGCTAACAGCATAAATGTCCTTTTTTCCTACCACAATAATTAATACTTTCTTTAATTCTTCTTTTTCCAACTCTTCTTGAACCATTTTACTTTCTTCATACAACTGAAGTTGTTTTAACCCCTGCCCTTTTACTTTTTCTAAAGTATGTCTCTCACTTTCCTTTACATACTTTAATTCTATAATCCACTGAAATTTGGTTATATCTTTAAACTGAATTTTTCTTTTAAGCATTAGATCTACATAGCCTTTATTGTTTTCATCTTCGCTTTTTATAAAATAAGTACTATCTACACCCAGCAGAGTAAGAAACATCATCTTTACATTTTTTTCATCCATTTGTATAAGATCTCTGTTAGATAAATTTTCTAATATATCTTTTATAAGTTCTATTAAAGCTTCAATATTCCCATACATTCTCATTTGAGTTACTGCATCTCTAACTCTTTTCATTGGAATATTATAGTCACTGCTTACTTTTTGAAAATATTGTTCCCAATAAATTGTCTTTATAACGTAATTAGGTATTTTAAGAACTGTGCCGCTGGGCCCTTGCCCTTTTATAGTAAGCATTCCAAGATAAAATAGTAAAGACTTAAAATTCTCTTTTTCACTATACATAGTATGGATATTAAATCTATCCACTAAAATAGTGGAAGTTTCCCCTGTGGTCATTATCTCTTCTAAAGATTCTCTATCATTAAAGTTATATGCCAGCTGATTAACTTTACCATAATCCGTTTTTACATTATTATCTATCATTTCTTTAGGGTAGCGATTGTATGCTAAATAACCATCAAGAAAATACATAGCCATATCTGGATTGAAAACAGATTCACAATTTTCGTTAAACTTATATCCGTTATAGTACTCAGTCATATCTTTGCATATCTTTTTTCTAAGTTCTTCATCATTTAAATCAACTTGATCCATAATCCATGAAAGTTCTTTTCCTGTAAAGCCAAGCATAGCATTTAGTTTTTCATCTAAAGTGTAGTTTCTTGTTATATTAAACCCACTAGTTAAATCATCCAGCATTATAGGACTTACTCCAGCCATAAATATTCTCGTAAAATTGTCCATAGTAGCATCCTTTAACGCTTTGTAAAAAACTTTTACAAAACCTTCACCGTGCAATATACTATTATAGGTATTTTGTTTTCCTCCAGTAATTAGTTCATTTGCAAAGTTATCATATTCATCTATTAGAACAAATACAGGTATTTTTACTTTTCCAGCAAGATGTGATATATACTCAACAGCTGCTTCTGCTTTCATAGAATCTTCTTCTATTTTCTCACCAGTGAAGAAATTGGAGTATTTATCAATAAAATTTTTTACAGAAAAAGTTACCTTTGTATTAAAACTTTTTCTAAGCTCCTCCTCACCATGTCCTGCATCTACTCCAGCAAAACTTATCTTCCAAACAAGAAATTTATTTTTATTCTTTGTAGGTTTTTCACCTATATATAGATCTCCAAATAATTCTTCAAATTTGTCCTTTTTATTTATAGCATAATAGTTCTCCAGCATAGATATAAATAAACTTTTTCCAAACCTTCGAGGTCTTATAAAAAACTGATAAGGTGCATATCTATCTAATAGTTCTATATAGAATGTTTTATCTACATAAAGATAATCTTCTTCTCTTAAAACTTGGAAATTAGAAATTCCATAAGGTATTCTCTTCATATTACCAACTCCCTCTTTAACCCTCTATTTTATTTAATTTTACCATCTTTAATTAAAATAATATACTTAGATTACAATAATGTTTATAGGTAAAAGTTTTCTATAGTCTTATCTTTGATATCATCATTTATGCCAATGAATAAAACTTCCCCTGAAAAGCTTTTATTTTTCCATCCAACTCCATTAAAGACAACTTTTCTAAAACATCTACTTTATCATCATTTACAATAACTTGTAGCTGCTCTATTGTTTTAGGTTCTTTATTTATAGCATTTAAAATTATTTTTTCTATATAGTCTACTTTTAAATTGTTTTTAACTTGTACATTACTTATACAATACTTATTTTTACTTGTAATATTGGAATATGAATCTAGTAATTGTTGCTGAAATATATACAAGGTTGCTCCATTCAATATCAGCTTATTACATCCTCTGCTTTCTTTTGAAAAAATATTATTAGGCACTGCAAAAACTTCTCTATTATACTTTTTAGCAAATTGTGCTGTTATAAGTGAACCACTATCTTCACCAGCTTCTACCACTAAAAGTTTATTACTGAAAGCTGAAATTAATCTATTCCTTTTAGGAAAGTTCTTCGGATATGGCTTTGTTCCTGGTGGATATTCTGAAATTACTGCACCCTTTGCAATAATTTCTTCCATAAGTTTTATATGCTCTTTAGGGTAAACTTTATCAACACCACCACCTAGAAAAGCAATAGTATATCCTCCTGAATTTATACAAGCTGTATGAGAATAGCCATCTATACCTTTGGCCATACCACTTATAACAGAAATATTATTTTCTGCCAAAAACTCTGCTGCTTCTTTAGCTATTTTTTTACCATAACTAGTACATCTTCTAGAACCTACTATTCCTACTCCCATACAGTCCTTAGTGATTGTACCTAAATAATATAGAAGTATAGGTGAATCTTGGATGTTTTTAACTTTTGGAGGATATGAAGAATCATTTATATTTAGTAATTTTATATTATTTTTTTCACATTTCTTCATTATAGTTTCTGATCTATTCATTACCTCATATTTAGAGTTGAATATTAAATTAGCCGTTTTTTCTCCTATGCCCTCCACATTCATTAATTCTTCTTTATCAGCATCAAATATGTTTTTAGGGGTTTTAAATTCTTCTAAAAGCTTCTTTCCTATTACATCTCCAATATTCGGTGTTTCACTTAGCCATATCCAATAAATGTCCATTCAATTTCTCCTTTATACTACTATCATGTTTGCTTGTTCTTTATCTAATTCTCTACACATAAGTGCTTTTGCTACGTGCTTCTTTGATATATTTTCTGATTCATCCATATCTGCAAAGGTTCTAGCTACTTTTAAAAATTTATGAAAACTTCGTGCGCTATATCTAAATCTATCATAAGCTTTTTCTAGTAAGCTACTACTTTCTTTATCCAATTTACAAAATTCTCTAATCATAGATGGTGTCATCTGAGCGTTACAATTCACTCCTTCTAAATTTTGAAATCTATTGATTTGTACTTTTCTTGCTCTTTCAACCTTTTCTCTTATTTCTTCAGAAGATGTTCCTCTCTCATAACTTGAAAGTTTCATAAATTCAACTGGCTGTACATTCTTTTGTATGTCTATTCTATCTAATATAGGTCCTGAAATTTTTTGCCTATATTTTAAAACTTCATAATCAGTACAATGGCATCTATCTTCTCCATAATATCCGCAAGGACAGGGATTCATAGCTGCTACTAACATAAAATTAGCTGGATAGGTATTTGTGAATTTAACTCTAGAAATAGTTACCTTATTGTCTTCTAAAGGCTGCCTCAATGCATCCAATGTTCTTTTATTAAATTCAGCTATTTCATCTAAGAAAAGTACCCCATTATGTGCAAGAGATATTTCTCCTGGAAGTGCATTATTTCCTCCACCTATAAGTGAATTAGTTGATGCATTATGGTGAGGTGCTCTAAAAGGTCTTTCTGTAATAAGTCTTCCTTTATTTTTTAATAAACCAGCTACACTGTATATTTTAGTAACTTCCAATGCTTCCTGCTCAGTCATATCTGGAAGTATTGTTGGAATCCTTTTCGCAATCATTGACTTACCACATCCCGGAGAACCAGATAGTAGTATATTATGTGCACCAGCAGCTGCTATCATTATAAATTCTATAGCTTTATTCTGCCCCTGTACATCCTGAAAATCCACAAGAAAATTTCGTCTTATCACCTGTTCATCTTTAAAATCTTCTACATTGCTATAATCAGTAGTTCCCTCAAGAAAACCTACTACTTCTTTTAAAGTTTCAAATCCAAATATATTTATATCATTAACAAGGGATGCTTCTCTTAAATTTTCTCTAGGGACTATTAGATTATTAATTCCTTTCTTTTTTGCCTCAATAACCATGGGCAATACTCCAGTGCAAGGCCTTAAATCCGCATTTAAGGATAACTCCCCTATGAAACCAAATGTAGATAACTCATCTACATTTATTTGTTTTGACTGTATAAGAAGTCCTACTGCCATACCTAAATCAAAATGTGATCCTCTCTTTTTCATATCACAGGGTGAAAGATTTATTACTATTTTCATTTTTGGAAATTCATATTTTGAATGAACAATAGCTGCTTCAAGCCTTTCTCTTGCTTCTTTTATTGCAGTATCTCCAAGTCCTACAATAGAAACAGATGGCTGACCGTAAATAGTATCCGTTTCTATTTTAACCATATATGCATCTATTCCACTGATAGCAAAACTATTTATTATTGAAGCCAAAGATTTCATCTCCTTTTTTATAATCTTTTGGAATTTATTATAAGGATGCTTTGTTCCTTATAGCACTTTCAACAAAATTTTTATATAATTCTCTTTTATTTATTTTTTGAAAATACGAAAGTACTTCTTTTGTTGTTATTAGTTTTTCTTTCTTTTTTCCTATGTACATGCCATAGCTACTCCACTGATACTCCTCAGGTCTTTCAACCATATTTGCTCTTATTGGATTGAGATGAATGTATCTACTAGCTTCAAGCATTTGTTCATCTGATTTTATAAACTCTGGATGATATCTATCTTGAAATAAGTGTCCTATATAATTATATTTTTTATTAAAATACTTTGCATACATGGCATTTACTCTACCTATAAATTGTCCTGGTGCTTTATCTTTAGTTTTCACCAGTATATGTACATGGTTATCCATTAAACAATAGCAAATTATTTCATATTCATCATATTCAAAATACTTTAATGCTTCTTCAATTAATGTTAAGTAATATTGAAAATCTTCTCCGTCCTTAAATATATCATTCCTATGATTCCCTCTTGCAGTTATATGACAGCTAGCTCCGGGGAACCAGGGAACTTTTGGTGTTGACAAAGTAAAACCTCCTCTTTATTATTTATTTAAAACTATTGCCAATTACAAGAATTTTACACACATCAAGTCAATTTTACGGAAAATAATAACCAATTTAACATAATCAACTTTCATATAAAATTAAAAAGAGTATGTACTAAAAAGTGATTTTTCACTTTAATACATACTCTTTTTTCATTTCAATTATCTATCTCAGCTTGCCACTGGAAAATTTTACACCCCTGGGGTCTTTGCGAGACCTGAAAGGTTGAGCTTGCTACTTTCCAAATATACTGTATCAGGACATAAGTCTTGATCATGTATCCATTGAACCGTACCCATAAAAGGTTTAACTGTACTAAATAAACTCCAATTCTTCAATTCTTTAAATATACCTATTTCAAGATAAGGTTTCATATCTAATACACCTATTTCTCCATTTGTAAATGTTACTGTAAGTGTAAAATCCTTATTTGGAACTACACTTTTTACTCTAGGATTCATAACTACACCTCCTACTTTAATGGATCTATCTTATAAATGTTCTCACCTTTAAGAGCTAATTCCCAGTTTGCCATAAGTTCATCATTATGAATCTCTATCCAAGCTTGTATAAGTTTCATCTTATTAGATTTAATATCACCTTCAAGTAATTCCCCTTCTGGTATTGAAATAACAGCATCTTGTCCTTGATATGTTACATGAATATGTGGTACATGATGTTGTTTGTTGTCCATATAATACATAGAAATAATTATTCCATAAAACATTGATAATATTGCCATTAATTTTTCACCTTCCTTTTGACTATATTATATCCAATTTCATAATTAATTTCACTAATGATTTTCTATTTATTATTATTATCTAATTTCGCTAAATGGACATTTATTCACCCGAAAAGGAATAGAATAGTACCCCTAAAGATACTCTCTGTTTTGATTTTATTATTTAGTTTTTCAATCAGTATGTGACCTGACTATTTTTATGACTTAAAGATATTTTTAGATATGTTAGTACAATTTAGACCTTCTTTTATTTAAATGGGAGGAGGAAGGTTGTACTTCCCTTCCTCCTCTCTTTTGGTTTTATTTTGACCTTCTATTTTCTCAGCTTGTCACTGGAAAATTTTACATCCCTGGGGTCTTTGCGAGACCTGAAAGGTTGATCTTGCTAAAAAAGAACCGCCACATCCGACGATTCTTTACTATTTTACAGCTTTTAGTGTTGCTATGTCATTCCAATTCTTAGATGTTACTATCTCTACAGCATTTAAATCTTTTCTTATAGATTTAATTTCACTGTCAATACTTTCTAGTTTATCTTTGGTTTCAGTTCTAAATTCTGTTAAATCAGCTGTTTGTTCGATTACAGAATCTATCTTTTTTTCTATTCTATCTAATTTATCGTTTGTTTTATCTTGACCATCTACTAATTGATTAAGTAATTCTAATATTTTATTTTCCAAGAATAACAACTCCCTGTCATCTATTTGTTTTATCATATCTATATTTCATTTATATTTTAACATTTCCCTATTCTAGTTTCAACTTTAAAATGCAACGTCGATAATTAACTATTTATTTATAAAAAAAGAATAGAAGCGTATCCCTAAAGATAATCTCAGTTTTGATCTGATTATTTAGTTTTTCAATCAGTATGTAACCCTGACTATTTTTATGACTTAAAGATATTTTTAGATATGTTAGTACAATTAGACCTTCTTTTATTTAAATGGGAGAAGGAAGGTTGTACTTCCCTTCCTCCTCTCTTTTGGTTTTATTTATCCGTTCTCATTTTTCACAGCTTGTCACTGGAAAATTTTGCACCCCTGGGGTCTTTGCGAGACCTAAAAGGTTGAGCTTGCTATTAACATCAATTTAATTCTATTTCAAGTACATTTCTAACTTCGCTAAATGACCATTTATTTACCAAAAAAGAATAGAAGAGTACCCCTAAATATACTCTTAGTTTTGATTTGATTATCTAGTTTTTCAATCAGAATGTGACCTGACTATTTTCATGACTTAAAGATATTTTTAGATATGTTAGTACAATTTTAGACCTTCATTTATTTAAATGGGAGAAGGAAGGTTGTACTTCCCTTCCTCCTCTCTTTTGATTTTATTTAGACCTTCTCATTTTTTACAGCTTGTCACTGGAAAATTTTACACCCCTGGGGTCTTTTGTACAGAATCCATATATGCCGAATCCCTGCATATGTCAATTCTATTATTCCATACAATAGTTGAATCAACATTTTTATCTATATCCCAAGCAATATTTCCTGACTCATCTATAAATACTTGTTTAAATCTATCTATATCCTTTAGTACTTCAAATACTCCAAATAAGCTATTAGACATATCGTATAGCCTTATTTCTTCATTATCAAATACTATCGTTAGAGTATAATCATCATTTGGGATTATATTTTTAATCTTCCTAGGCCCTTTGATAAAGTATTCCTTAACTTTATCAGGAATTAAATTTGATTCCAAATCATTCACCTCCAAAATTCTATTTCAAAGGTTCTATTGCAAACAACTCTTTCTGTAATTGAGCAAGATACCACTCTTCTTTTAACTCTTCTTGATGTAAAGCAGCCCATCCAAATAACATTTTAAGCTGTTTATTAGGCATAGATCCAGTAAGTAATTCTATATCCTCAATAGTAATGCAACAATCATATTCTCCATATTCGGCATGAAAATGTGGTGGAAGATGATCTTTATAATTAATGTAAATTTTTATTCCTCTAAACATACATATCGTTGGCATATTAAATCCTCTCTAAACACAATCTTATCAATTATAACTCTATTCATTCTTTTAATAAGATTTTTTATCAATATCTTGATAGATTCATTTTAACATTAGTTGTTGTAAACTTCAATAATTTCGCTAAATAGAGATTTATTCATCAAAAAAGAATAGAAGAGTATCCCTAAAGATACTCTCAATTTTGATTTGATTATTTAGTTTTTCAATCAGAATATGACATAACTCTTTTTATGACTTAAAGATATTTTTAGATATGTTAGTACAATTTAGACCTTCTTTTATTTAAATGGGAGAAGGAAGGTTGTACTTCCCTTCCTCCTCTCTTTTGATTTTATTTAGACCTTCTTATTTTCACAGCTTGTCACTGGAAAATTTTACACCCCTGGGGTCTTTGCGAGACCTGAAAGGTTAAGCTTGCTACTCTTTGGGTTTTATTTATCTGTTCTCTTTTCTCAGCTTGTCACTGGAAAATTTTACACCTCTGGGGTCTTTGCAAGACCTGAAAGGTTGAGCTTGCTACTGGAAAATTTTACACCCCTGGGGTCTTTGCGAGACCAAAATCCCCAGCAGCCTGTGTGAAACGTAGTAAACTTACTATTTACCCAAAAAAGAATAGAAGAGTATCCCTAAAGATACTCTGAATTTTGATTTGATTATTTAGTTTTTCAATCAGAATATGACCTGACTATTCTCATGACTTAAAGATATCTTTAGATATGTTAGTACAATTTTATCCGTTCATCTATTTAAATGGGAGAAGGAAGGTTGTACTTCCCTTCCTCCTCTCTTTTGGTTTTATTTACACCTTCTTATTTTCACAGCTTGTCACTGGAAAATTTTACACCCCTGGGGTCTTTACGAGACCTGAAAGGTTGAGCTTATTATTTAACTGTAATAACGACACCATTTTTAGCCTTATTAGGAGTTGAAGCAGCATCAGCAGCTGTTAATGCACCTGTTGCTTTTGTTCCTACAGTAATGCTAGTAACTAAAGCATTATTCTTTAATAAGTTATCTGCTTTAGTAGTAATATCTGATGTAGCAAATACTGGTTCAGTAGGATCAACTGTACCATCAGCATTAAGATCAAGGTAAGTCTTTGAAGTTCCATCGTATTTTATTAAACCATTAAGATTTATTGTATACTTACCAGCATCTGAACCTACGCCTGCAGTTACTGCTATAGCTGGTGTTCCTGCTACAGTAATTGTTGTACCATTAACCTTAATATCTAAATCGCCAATTACTGGTGCAGTTCCTAGTTTTTCATCAAATGTTATAGTTAAAGTATTATCAGCATTAAGAACCGCTGAACTTAACACTGGTGCAACTTTATCTACTAAAGTTACTTTTCCAGCTGTTGCAGCTAATGCTTCTGTTCCATCATATGATTTAACACTTGATACTGTTAACATTGCACTAGTATCATCTTTTGTAGCAAATGAAGCAGGTACTTCTATTGTTGCTATTTTAGTTGAAGGATCATATGTTACAACTGAAGTTGTTGGAATAACAACACCATTCAATTTGTAATTTTGTGTGTTTATTGCACTACTTGCATCAACAGCTTTGTTGAAAGTAACTGTATATTTGTTATCTCCAACACCATTTGCTATTGCTGCTTTTAGTCCAGTTGAATCACTTGCACCAAGATCAACATTAAGTGTAGTTGCTACAGCTTTATTAGCTTGAGTTGAATCATCAACTAAAGTAGCTATTTCTGGAAGTATAAGCTTAATTTGTCCACTTATATCACTAGTCATTGTTACTGCAGTGAATGAAACTGTTAGTTTATTCTGATCAGTAGCAACAACAGCACCTGTAGAAGTTCCTAATCCTAATCCTGTTGTAATTTCTTTACCACTTGCATTAATTGCACGAATTGCTGTTGTTATAGGTGTTGATACTTTTAAATTTGCATCATATGTTACTTCAAATCCAGTAACATCCCCAGCAGCATTCTTAAGTACACGAGCACTAGTTGCTTTTGGAGCAACAGTATCCTTTGTTAAGGTTACTGCTTGATTTACAACTGGAGCCTTATTTCCTAATGAATCTTTAACAGCATCTGTAACTATAAGAGTTAACTTACGAGTATTAACATCTTTATATAAATCAGCACTACTATTATCTATTGTTAATGTAGCTTTCTTTTTATCTTTAGAATCTTGTGCTACTGCAAAATCAGTTCCTGCAGTCAAAGCAGTTCCTTTTTCATCAAGTAATTTTATATTACCAACAGCTTCAACTGAAGTTTTATCCATATCATCAGCAAACATTAGAACAATTTTATTGTCATCTGAAACAGTTGCTGACTGTAATCCTTTTGTTGAATCTTGTTTTGCTACAGTAAATGATTGAGTAGCAGTTACTTTATTTGATTTTGCTACAGAAAGTATTGTATCAGCTGTATCAGGAATGTTATATATATCTAATGTATAACTTTGTCCTGCTATTAAAGGTGTAGTAGTAGTTAAGTCTACAGTATATAAATCGTCTGTATCTGCTGCTGGAGTTGCTGCTTCACCATTTATCTTATAAACAGCACTAGCATCTAATTTTACTGGCTCTGAGAATTTAACTTTAACAACTGTAGTTGTTGTTATAGCTTTAGATGTTACAGATGCAATTGTTGGAGCAACTGTATCATTTAATATAACAGATGAAGCATAATTGCTTACAACTTTGCTAGAGTCATTCTTTCCTTGAACTCCATTTACAACAACAGCTAATGCTTTATTCTTAGCATATACAACATTTGTTTGATTTAATGTAAGTATAACTGTCTTTTCATCAGCTTGAAGTTTAGCACCACCAATAAGACCAGCAGTAGGAATTAATGTATTAGCACTAGCAGCAGCATCACCTGCTACTCCATTAATAGTATAACTTCCAGGGTTTTCAGCAGTTGTTTTATCTACAGCTTGATTAAATGTTACTACTAACTGACTAGCATTAATAGGAGTAACTGACTGAACCCCTAAAACTCCATTAACAGTTACTGTAGCACTTACTGCATAGTTATTATAATCAGCAAGTGTTCCACTTACAGTTACTGTTCCAGTTGTAGCATATGTTGAAGCAGTTGTTGCTGCTGCACTCCAAGTTATTGCTACATCCTTAGTTGTTCCGTCACCTAAAGTTACACTTACAGTTGATGGTAATGTAGCTACTGTTCCTGCATTAGTTGTAGCAGTAATAGCACTTACAGATTTTACAACTTTAGAAGGATCTACTGGAGTAACTGCATCAACTGTTCCGTCTGCTTTACATTCATATCCTATAGTAACATCCTTTGCAAGATCTGCATCTTTTGCAGCTTCAGTTACAGTATCTAAAACAAATGTTTTTCCGCCATCTTTTATAACAGCATCTGTATATGCATCAAGAACTGTCTTAGCTGAAACTAAACCTGTTTTATCATCTTTGAAAGCTACTAGATTAGCAGCATCTTTCATATATTCATCAAACATAGGTGATGTTCCAGTTGAGAATTTATTTTCGTAATCTTTTAATAAAGCATCTAAATTAAAACTAATAGTTCTACCTGATGCATCTTTAGCAACATAATCTGTAACTTTTGCTGAAGCAGTGCTGCTTACTGCAGAAGCTATTAATACTCCTAGTGCTGCACTTGATAAAACTGAAAAGTATTTTTTATTTTTATTCATTCTTATACCATTCCTTTCAAAATGTTATTATTTTAATAAACGTTGTCCAGTCCAAAACTATCTGAACTGCTTTCATCATTTGAATTAATCATTATTTTGCTCTGTAAATCCTGTATAGTAAAAGTACCATCAAGTGTTACAGTAAACTTGTTTGTTGAAGCATCATAGGTTAATGTTTGTCCATCTATGGTCAACTTATACTTAGTTGCATCAACATTTGCTGGTAAAGAGGCAACTACTGCTGTCTTTCCCGCTATATCCGTTCCTGCTTTTTCAACTGTTGCTTTTACTGTTGGAACTATTGATCCGTTTTCCCATTTATAGCCTACTAAAACATTTTTAATATCTGAAGAAGTTGCATTTTCAGTAACAGCATCCATATTAAATGGAGTACCTGCAACTAATGCATTGGCATATGCATCCATAACAAAATCATATGAAACATAACCTTTTATACTATCTTCAAAAGCTATAAGATTAGATGAATCTTTTTTATATTCGTCAAACATAGGTGATGGCTGTTCTATTAAACTATTAGTATAATCTGCTAATAAATCATCCAAATTAAAACTAATAATTCTTCCAGATGCATCACTAGCAATATATGATTTAACAGCTGCATGAACATTAGTAAATGTTGCAGCAGATATTATCAATGACATAGCTAAGCTTGACATTAAAGCAAAACATTTTCTTTTACTCATATTCACATAATTCCTTTCAGAACAATTATTTAAGTATTATTCTGACGTATACACTAACTGTATTTTTATAAAATAGATAAGGGAAGATACCCCTTATCTATTTAATTTTAACAAACTATTTTGCTGATACTACAGTTTTAGCTTGTAAATCTGCTATAGTGAAAGTTCCATCAACTGTTCCAGTGAACTTTCCTGATGTAGCATTATAAGTTAATGCTGTTCCGTTTACTGTTACAACGTATTTAGTGCAATCAGTACCTGCTGGTAATGATACAACTGCTACTGTTTTTCCAACTATTGCTGTTCCAGCTTGTTCAACTGTTGCTGCTGGCATTGTACCTGGAGTTGGTGTTTCTATTTTAGTTACTACAGTTTTAGCTTGTAAATCTGCTACAGTGAAAGTTCCGTCAATTGTTGCAGTGTATTTTCCTGATGTAGCACTATAAGTTAATTTTGTTCCATTTACTGTTATATCATATTGAGCAGGATCTAATCCTGTTGCTAATGATGCAACTACTACTGTTTTTCCAACTATTGCTGTTCCAGCTTGTTCAATTGTTGCTTGTTGTGTAGTAGTATTGTCAGTTACGCTGATAGTCTTAGTATCTGTATCATCAGAAGATGCTTTGTATACAGATTTTTCGCCATTAACATCTCTTTGAGCCATAAATCCTGCTGTAGATTGAGCATGTATATCTAAGCTACCACTAAATGCTGTTGCGTAGTTTTTATCATTCTTGAAGTTGAATATAACAGTGTTTCCGCTGATTGTTGCACTGTCAGCTTTAATTTGTGTTCCGTTAAGTCCCATGAATACAAAGCTGTCTGCATCAGTATTACTATTGTCAAGTGGAGTATCAAATGTAACATATACTTTTCCACCATTATTATCTTTTGTTGCTGTCCAGAAATCTGCTGTATCGTCATCGTAGCAAGTAGTTCTTGGACGAGCATCGTTGTTGTATACTTTAGCTTGGCTATCAGTAAGTGTTAATTTAGCTCCATCTTCGCCTACGCACAATTTAGCTCCTGTTTCATCTGATGTATTAGTAGAAGTAGCAGTTACATCAAATTTCAAGCCATTTCCTTGTGCTTTTACAAGCTCAATCTTAGTTGGAGTTTTATTTACTAAGCCATTAGCATAGTGTATACCATCAGCTTTAACTATGCTTGAACCTGGATTTGCTGCAGCAGCTTTAGCTAAATCAGCAGCAGTAGCTTTTTGGTTCTTATCAAATTTAAATGTTACTGTATCACCACTTAAAGAGTGACTGCTTGGTACTACTCCACCAAATGTAACATCTGAATCAGTAATTGAGCTTATTGCTCTTGTAAATTGAACAGCGATCTTTAAGTCACCAGCATCGTCTGTATCATAGAATGTTCTTATTGTATTATCCTTAACTGTAGCACCTGCTTTTGCTTCATCGATTCTGTTATCGTTGTTGTATGCTGTTCCGTCTAATTTATTTCCTGATGTATCCTTAACATTAAATACAGTAACTGCTGATACATCGTTTGTAGTTCCAGTAGTTATCTTACCACCTGTCTTTACATGGTAGCTTGATGGGAATTCAAGTATAGCAGATTTGTTATCTCCACCAGTTGTGATATTAGTATCTGCTGGTAATGATTTGCTATCTCCTTCTCCATTTATAAACTGATAGTTATCTTTGTTTGTAAGAGTTGATGCATCCATAGATTCACTGAAGTAAACAACTACTTTATCCTTGTCTCCAGTTCCTCTCATCTTAGCATAGATTCCAGTTCCCTTAGGAGCTATAGTATCTGCTGCATCATTTATAGTATAAGCATAGTCTTCCATTACATTTGGAGTAGATGCTGTATCTCTGATGTTCTTTATTGTTAAGTTATATTTATTGGATGTTAATCTCCAATCTTCGCTTTCATCTCCAGGTTGTACTGCAATTCCTTTAGCTTGTTCCATTGTAGCTTTGAATTTCCACAATTTAATGTTATAAGTATCTGTATTTCCAGTATCGGATTCTCCTACAGTACTGTATACACCTTTGATATGGCTAGTTATATCTATTCCCTTATCATCTTTTAATGTGTAGTTTGATAAGTTGTGAGCATATTGATAATCAACATCTTTGCTGAATTTTACACGGACAGTTTCACTATCTATTACTTCAATTTTGCTAACTGTAGGTTTAGTTTCATCCTTAACATCGTCGAAGCTCTTTCTAGTATCCTTAGGAACAGTATTTCCAAAAGCATCCTTAACATCATCACTTATATCAAGTGTGTTTGCTCCAGTTTTTATTGTTCCATCACTAACATGTTTTAATTTTATTAATTTGTCATCATTATCAGTTTTGATGTATGCACCATTAATATCAGCTAAAGATTTACCATTTACTTTATAGTTTCCTGTATTTTTAACTGTTTGTACATCCATTGATCTATCAAATGTGATGTGAATTTCACCACTCTTAGTTTCTTCTACTTTTGTAGGTACTGGTGCTGTACTCATAGTATCTACAGTAAATGCCTTGTCTTGTTCTTGGAAACTAAATCCACCAGCATCACTTAATGTTCCAACATTACCAGTAGTATTACCATCTCCAGTTGAAATAGTTAATGTATGGTTTCCTGGTTCAAGTTGTGAATCAAAGTAGAACATAACTTTGTTTGCCCAAGTTGCAGGTGTTGCTATTGAGCTTGATACTGTTATGTGGTCTTTTAATTCAGAATATGTTGAATTTATTCCGTAATTGCTTATGCTCTTACCATCTATTTTAAACTTATCTTTTAATGAGTCTAAAGTCTTCATGTTAACAGCTTCTGAGAATTCAACTGTTAATTGGCTATTTCCTTCTACATTTACATTCTTTAATGTAGGATTTTCAGTATCTTTGAATGTTAATGGTTGATCTGTTGAAGCTACTGTATTATTCTTATCTGCATCTAAAACAGCTTTCTTAACTGTAAATGTTACACTGTCTGATTGTTTTCTTGGTTTAGCAAGTGTTATCAATACAGCTGTATCATCATCTGTTGATTTAGCTACTGCACTGTTTTCATCTACTGCTACTGAAGGATCTGATCCATCAGCTTTAGTTTGTGTTAATTGAGTTCCGTCTATTTTGTAGTTTGTTACATCTTCAGCTGAATCTGTATCAATTTTTGTATTGAAGCTAACTTTGATTTGATTTAAGCTTACTACTTCTACTGATTTAACTGTTGCATCAGTAACAGGATTATCAGGGCTAACAGCTTTGTTTATTTGATCTTCAACGTTTTGAGAAACAACGCCTGTTCCACCAATAACATTTAAGTCAGTTTTAGTTGTAGCATTGTCTTTGATATATTTTATAGCATTGCTTGTTGCAGTTGAACCATCTTTGTCAGTTAATACTAATGGTGCTGCTACTTTTCCAGCTAATGCTGAAGCAACTAAAGCGTCTGCATATCCATCATCTCTTGAGTTTTCTTGAGCTGATGCAACATATAATTTGTCCATTTTAAGTGTATCTTTGAATGAAGATAATACTTTTAAGTTAGTATCAAATCTGTCAGATCCACCATTTACTCTGCTAGTAGCGTTAACTTGATTGTAGATAGAACTATTTATAACATTTTCAGTTCCAACTACTGTAACTTTTGAGTTATTGTTTTTAACAAAATCTACAACTGATTTCATGTAATCAGCATTGTTTAATCCTAATAAAAGAATTTGTCCTTTAGCTGCTGCTACTGGAGCTACTGATAGTGCATCTGAGAAACCTTCTCCACCTACCATGATAACTTCATCAGCTTTTACACCTAAGTCAACTAATTTTTGAGCAACCTTTGCATTAGTTTCGTATCTGTTAGATCCGCCTAATTCTACAAGGCTATAATTATTTTTCTTTAATTCATCTCTTACTGCAGTTGAAATTGAACCTTCTCCACCTACTACATACACATTCTTAGGTTTTAATTGATTCAATGCATCTTGAGTATCAGAACTTAATGCATCCTTTGATGTTAAAAGTATAGGTGCATTTAATTTTTTAGCTAATGCTGAAGCACTTACTGCATCTGCATAGCCTTCACCAGATACTAATACTACATCTTGGCTTCCATCTTTCCAATTTTCTTTAGCAACTGAAGCTGCTGTTGCATATCTGTCAGTTCCACTTGTTCTTGTTACCTTTCCTTGTGCAGCTTGAACTGGACCAGCTGATAGAGCTGTAGTCAAAACTAAGGACATAAGTGTAGCACTTGCAAGTGCCTTTGTACTTTTTTTACTCATATTGTAATACCCTCCTCGATTTAAGTGAATTTTAATTAAAATTCTTTAATATATATATATATTTTTAAATATATACTTTTTTAAAGCTTCAAACTTTCTTATTTTATATTGGAAAATTTGATAGCATTTTAAAACAGAAACTATTATACCATATTAATCCTGTATATTCCAGTGTTTTTGATTAATTTAATCATTTATTCATTTTATATTATGTATTAGTTACATCTTCCAAAATTCACTCTTCATTATATCATATTTTTTCTTACATTTCTACATAATGCATTTTCTTTAATTTTTATCATTGTAGAGTAAATAATTTATTTTATAGGAAAATTAACTATGGCTTAATTATACATTAATTTTTTAAATTTTTCTACAGTTTTAATGTTGGCAAATAAATGTATTTTGAATGTAATTATTTAACTTTTTTCACATTTAGATGTTATATTCATAGAACATAATATTAGACGCAGTTACAATAAAAAGTGTTTCAAATTTTTTTAATTTTTTTTAATTAACATCTTTAACTACATTTAGCAATACATCTTCTGGTATTGTCTATTGAGCCATAAACACGCCTTAGTACATATTCTACATAAAAGTTTATTCTCCTTCTTAATTTGTGTAAAAAAACTGCAAAACAGCCTTTTTACACAAATTAAGTTAAAAAACCCTATCTATTCAATTTCTATTATTTTAAGAGCATCTCCAGTAGATAAGCTTGATTGAATTTCTTGTGAAACTGAAGCTGTTCCTCCTATTATTATAAGTTTTGAGCTATCAGTTGCATTTACGTTTATATAATTTTGAGCTGCTTGTGCCTGTGTTTCACTTGCACCTACACCAGTAAGTACTAGTGGCGAACCAGTTTTTGATGCTGCTGCTGAAGCAACTAAAGCATCTGCAAATTGATCATTAGTTGCACCGCCTGCTGCTATATAAACTGTGCCAAAGTCCAATCCGCCATTATTTTTAAAGTAATCTAAAACAGCTAAATTTGTAGCAAATCTATCAGTTGCATTATTAGTTATTTTTTTACCTGATACTGTATCTACTACTGATTGAGGTAATACTCCTTCTCCTCCTACAGCAAGAATGCTTAATCCATTAGAAGTTATTACATCTTTGACTGTAGAATATATCATTTGAGAAGTACCAAATAATACTGGATACCCTTTTTGCGCTGCAATAGAAGCTACAGATAATGCATCTGCATAACCATCTTGTCCATTAACAAGAACTGCCGATTTTTGTCCACTTAAACTTAAAACTTTTTTTGCAACCTCTGCATTAGTTCCCATTCTTGTTGTATCATTAACTCCAGCTATACGCTCTACTGTATACTTATTTTTCAATGTCTTTTCTATAGAGGTTGATACTACACCCTTTCCACCTACTATATATATGTTAGTAGCTCCAAGATTCTGTATAGTTGCAGCTACTTCTGATTCTAAAGTATCTCCTCCTGCTGTTAAAAGTATAGGAGCGCCTAAAAGCTTTGCAAGTGGTGTAGCACTTACTGCATCTGGATAACCATATCCATTTACCAATATTACATTTTTGGCTTTACCAAATAAGTCTGCAGCAACTTTATTAGCTGTTCCTATTCTTCCACCTGAACCACCATCAGTTCTACTTACTGTTGCAGCAGCTTGTACACTTACTGCACTTAAAGTTACTGTTATAACTAATGCTGTAAGCATAGAACTTAAAAACTTTTTTCCTCTAATCATTAAATCATTCCTCCTACTGTTAATGATAATCGTACATTGCTTCATAAAATTTATACCTATTTTTTATTATATAATACTATACATAAATTTGACAGGCATTTTGTCAATTTTTATGAAATAAATTGGAATTAAGTGTTCTTTTACCTTGTACAATAACACTTTTTATATATATTTACGTAAGTCATCTATATTTTGGAGGGGTACTCTTATTAAATACTTACTTTCAGCCTTAATTTTCCACATATATTTTAAAATTATAAGTTAATACTATAATTTGTAAAAGATTTAAACTTTTAATTTTTAGGAGGTAAGACTTTATGAATACTAGTGGTAACAAACAAATTGAAGCTAACAACTTAAAAGTTCTTAAAGATCAGATTGGATATGAAGCTTTAATGAACAAAAAATTTAACGAATACTCTGGACAGTGTACAGATCAGTCACTAAAAACTTTGTGCACTGACGCCAGTCAAGTCCATAAAAGAAATTTTGATAGTCTAAAATGTTATTTAGATTCTCATCAATAAAAACATAGGAGGAATTATTTTATGAATGATAAAGAAATGGCTCAAGATCTTCTTGCTACTGAAAAGCAAGTTATATCAGCTTATAGCACTGGAATAACAGAATCTTCTTGTATGAATCTTAGAAATACTCTAGTGGATAATTTTAAAAATGCTCAGGAAGTTCAATATAAAGTTTTTGATGCTATGAGACAGAAGGGATGGTATCCTACAAAAGACGCTCCTGACAATGAAGTTCAGCAGCTTAAAAACGAATGCAACCAAGTGTCGGGTACGCTCAAATAGGTATTAATTGAGAGTTAATACCTCAATTTTTGCAATTTAAGTATAATGCAAAGCATTTTTTTAGAGGACAGAGGACAATTGACAGAGGACAGTGATGGTTGCTTTTCCTCCGTTACACTACGGAAAAGCTTTAATTATTTTTCATAACTAGGCGACTTTGTCGCAAGCCGTTAGGCTGTGTCAATTGTCAATCCTCTATGATTTTTAAATTTTTCTTTGTGGTTTTAACAATAGAATTTAATATCTTATTTAGTTCTTTACATTTTATAATCAATTTCTCTGATGCGTTAGCATCAATATATTTAGTATCAATTAAAAGTTCTAACCAATACTCTGTTTCAGATGCTTCTTTAAGAGCTATATTCATCTTATTTAAAAAATCTCTTTTACTTTGAGCTTCTACTCCTTCTTTTACGTTAGCTCCTATACTTATTCCTGATCTAAGAACCTGTTTTGAAATAATGTATTCTTTCTTTTCTTCAGCTAAATATTTATATAAGTTAACAATTTCTTTTGCAAAAACAAAGGCTTTTTTATAAGTTAAGTTTTCTTTCAATCTTTAACCTCCTAAATTTATCAACTTATCTAAGATATTAGACTTATTCATATAAATTTATTCAGTTTTTAAAAAATGTGAACTCTATATTTATAAATTAAAGATTTTTCGCAGCGCAGCGGAGAAAAATCCTCCTTCAATGTCCTTTGTCCTCTGTCAATTGTCCTCTAAAAAGTGCTTCGCATTATGCTTATATCAAGTCCAAAACTATTAATTACTCTTCCTCATTATAAAATTCCAAATAGGAGTGGTCTTCTCCATTTTTCTGCCATCCTAAAATAGAATCCATATTTACATTTTCTGCTGACTTGAAAATAGATTTATCAACTTGAGGAAAGTTTTTCTTTAATTCTTTAATCAAGTCCTTAATTTCATATCGCTTATTACCTATTTTTCCTGCTGAAACCATACAAGCACAATTTAAAGGCCAGATTCCACTTTTCTGAATGAAACGTTGAATATTTTCTTCTTCTATATAATAAAGAGGTCTTATTAATTCTATTCCTTCAAAATTAGTTGATTTAAGCTTTGGCAGCATGGTCTTAAAGTTTCCTGAATACAACACATTAAGCAGTGTTGTCTCTATAACATCATTAAAATGATGACCAAGTGCAAGCTTATTACAGCCTAATTCCTTAGCCTTTGTGTATAGTGCACCCCTACGCATTCTCGCACACATATAACAAGGGTATTTTTGAGCTATTTTATCTGCTACTTCAAAAATCCCTGATTCAAAAATTTGGACTGGTATATTTAAATATTCACAGTTATCAATTAGAAGCTTTTTAATATCCTTATGATACCCTGGGTCCATAGCAATAAATTCCAACTGAAAATTCATCTGTCTATGACGGTGTAGTTCTTGAAACAGTTTTGCCATTAACATACTGTCCTTGCCTCCAGAGATAGCTACTGCAATCTTATCTCCTTCTTCTACTAATTTATAATTCTTTATTGCCTTTACAAATTTTGACCATATCTTCTTCTTATATGTTTTAGTAATACTACGTTCTATTTCTTCTAAAGGTTTCCTTTCATTAAAAGGAACCAATATATCACAGCCACTTCCTGCTATATCACTCATTATATGCACCTCACTTTTTTCACCAAAACATTATAACACTTTTTTGAGGCCTTGTGTTTTTTACTTATCATATAAGTCAAATTTCGCAGTTTAAAAATATTCCCAAGTAACTTTTCAGAGGACAATTGTCCTCTGTCCTCTGAAAAAGTTGTGTCGCATTGTATTGTGCTTATTATATTAAGTTAAAATTTTGTATATGCGAACGGTTGAGCCATACACAAGTAAATCTATACTATTTAAGCCTTTTCCATTTAGCATTTCTCCCCTTACCTATGGACTGGATTTTACCTTCTTGCTTAAGTTTTTCTAATACTCTATTTATAGTTGATTCTCCTACTTCTGGACAGGCATTTCTTATATCTTCCTTAGTAAAATTACCTAAAAATTTTTCTATAGATTTTTCAATTCTTTCGCTTTTGTTTCCTCTTTTATTACTAACAATTCCTACTCTATTTTCAAATTCTCTATAAGCAGCTAATAAAGTACCCAATAAATATTCAACCCATATAAACAAATCATGCTTTCCTTCATGCCACAACATTGATGATTTATTTAAAGTTTCATAATAAGACTCTTTACTATCTTCTATTATTTTCTCCAAACTTACAAACTTTCCAACTTCAAAACCACTTTTATAAAGCAATAATAAAGTTAATAATCTAGCCATCCTTCCATTCCCATCATTAAATGGATGTATACACAGAAAATCCAATATAAAAGCTCCTATTAATATTAAGGGTTCTATTTCTTCTTTCTTTATCTCCTCATTATAATATCTACATAAATTTTCTACATAATTAGGAGTATAAAATGCCTTTACAGGATTAAATCTTATAAATCTTCTTCCATCAGGCAATACTTCTTCAATGACATTATCTTGACTTTTAAAAACTCCTCCTTTACCTGGAGAAAATTTATATAAATCTCTATGTAGCTGCAAAATGACATTGCTGCTTACAGGTACTCCTTCCCATGAACTATGAATAGTATCCAAAACATCTCTATAACCTGCAATCTCACCTTCACTTCTATTCTTAGGGGTAACTTTGTTGTGTAATATTTCTTTTAATCTTTTCTCTGATGTGTATATTCCTTCAATCCTATTAGAAGATTCTGCACTTTGTATAATGGAAACTTCATTTAACGTTTCTAATATCTGAGGAGATTGCTGTTTATACAAATCTTGTTTTCCTTTATATTCATTTATAACTGATAAAAGCCTAACTATTTTCATAGGTACTGCTATATCATATAATCTATTATTTTCAAAAAACATCATTTTATATATACACCACCTAAATGTTTTTATAGCAAATAAATTACCTATATTCTAACTTTCGCAGTTTAAAAATATTGCGAAGCAACCTTTTTTTGAGAGGACATTTGACAAAGGACAGAGGACAATGAAGGTAAGTTTTCCTCCTTATGTCAGAAAACTAATTTATTTTTAAAGATTGTTTTGCTAAAGCAAAATAATCTTTAGATTTATATTAGTCAGCAATGTTTCGCCTTAGCGAAACGAGTCATCAAAATTTAATTAAAGATTTTTTGCAGCAAAGCGGAGAAAAATCCTCCTTCACTGTCCTCTGTCAATTGTCCTCTGTCCTCTGAAAAGTTGTGCCTATAATTAATATTATCATAAACATACCCAAAATCAAATAAACATATTCATTTAGTATCTAAATGAATATGTTTATTACATTATGACTATATTAAATTACAATAAACATAGTCATTTGGTATCTAAATGACTATGTTTGTTTATCCTCATCTTCTAATTCAACTATCATAAATTTATCAAAATCTATTTCTTCTATAAAGTTATCTTGATTAAAGCTTGTTTTACTCATCTTATTATATTGCTCCAAATTTACAGGCAGCCAATAAGGCTTGGAAATATCGAATTTATTACATAATTCTGTAATGCATACCTTTAAATTTTCTTGATAGCTTCCCTCAATATCCGATGTTACTACATCATCTATTACAATTTTATTATTTTTTATAATCTTACCCCATATTTTTAGCATTTCATTTCCTCCGTTTTGAATTACTATATTTAATTTTACACATTTAATGCAAATTGTAAACCACGAAAAAATATTGCAAAGCAATATTTTTTCAGAGGACAATTGACAGAGGACAGAGGACAATGAATGTTGATTTTTTGCTAACGCAAAAGAATCTTTAAATTATATAAATCAGCAATGTTTCGCTTTTAGCGAAACGAGTCATCAAGAATTTAATTAAAGATTTTTCGTAGCAAAGCGGAGAAAAATCCTCCTTCACTGTCCTCTGTCAATTGTCCTCTGTCCTCTCAAAAAATGCTTTGCATTATGCCTATACCACTAACTTAAGCTTTGATCAGAAATCATGCGTGTCCTACCTCAATTAAACGTGCAAAAACCAAAATTTTTCCCTAAAAATTTTGAAAATTAAGTTAAATTCAGTTCTATAACAACATAATTAAGGTTATACATAAATTGTTAGTTGATGTATAATCATTTCATCATTGGTATATGGTGAAATATTTGGGAGGTAAAAGATATGGAATCTAAATTTGTAAACTTCATACTTGGTCGCAATTTAAAAAGTGATGATTTAAAGAATGAAAAGTATAACATCTTTTGGGGACTTCCCATACTTTCTAGTGATGCAATATCTTCTGTAGCTTATGCAGGAGAAGAAATCCTGTGGATTTTAATAGGTGTTGTAGGACTAGCTTCTTACAAGTATATGTTTTATGCTGCCTTATGTATTGTCTTTTTAATGTTTTTACTGGTCTTTTCTTATAGACAAACCATAGATACCTATCCTAATGGCGGCGGTTCATATATTGTAGCAAAGGATAATTTAGGAACTATTCCTGGTCTCATTGCTGGCTCAGCACTTTCTATAGATTATACCTTAACTGTAGCAGTAAGCACTTGTGCTGGAACTGCTGCAATAACATCTGCTGTACCTTCTCTTTTAAAATACAAGGTTCCTATAACGGTAGCTTTGATTATTTTCATGACCTTAGGCAATTTAAGAGGTGTAAAGGAATCTTCAAGATTATTCGGAATTCCAACTTACTTATTTATTCTCTCCGTAGGATTTATGATAGTTACAGGAATAGTGAAGGTTCACTTTTTTGGCGCTTCTTCTCAAGCTCTATATCCAATACCAAAGGCTACTTCCGATATATCCATTATTCTGTTTTTAAGAGCTTTTGCATCAGGCTGTACTGCACTAACAGGTATAGAAGCTGTTAGTAATGGGATACCTAGTTTTAAGGAGCCTTCTCAAAAAAATGCAAAAATAGTTTTAATGCTTTTAGGCATTGTTGTATTGTTTATATTCGGAGGACTTTCTTATTTGACTACACTTTATCATGCAGTACCTAATTCATCAAATACTCTTATATCACAAATTGCCACTCAAATTTTCGGTCACAGCTTTATGTATTATATTATTCAATGTACTACAGCAATAATATTAATTATGGCTGCAAATACAGCTTTTGCAGGTTTTCCACTTTTATTAGCCTTAATATCAAAGGATGGTTTTGCTCCAAGACAATTTTCAAAAAGGGGACATAGATTAAGTTTTTCTAATGGAATAATATTCTTATGCTCAATGGCATGCATTCTTGTCATAGTTTTTCACGCTGAAACTCACTTATTGATTCCACTGTATGCTGTAGGAGTTTTTATTTCCTTTACTCTTTCTCAAACAGGAATGTTTTGTAGATGGATAAAGCAAAAATCTCCTTACTGGAGACATAAGGCTTTTATTAATGGTTTAGGTGCTCTAGTAACTTTTGCAACTGTTCTAATAATAGGCATAACTAAATTTCATCTTGGAGCCTGGATTATATTTATTTTGATTCCTTTTCTCGTATTTATTATGACAAGAATAAAGAAACATTATACTGCTGTAGCAACTCAGCTTAAATTGGACATCAATCAAAGACCAAAGGTAATTAATTTTGAAGAACAGAAAAGATATGCTATAGTGCCTATTGATACCCTAAATAAATCTTTTCTCAAAGCACTAAATTATGCAAGAACTATTTCTAATAATATTATAGTTTTTCACATATCCGTAAATAAAGAAGCAACAGAAAAACTTATAAAAAAATGGGAGGAATATAATATAGGTATACCTCTTGTTATTAGGGAGTCCCCTTATAGAGCTGTTATACATCCACTTGTTAAATTTATCGAATCTGAAGAATACGCTGCTGGTCCTAATGATACAGTTACTGTAGTTATACCTCAATTTGTTGTTTCAAAATGGTGGGGTAATATACTTCACAATCAAACTTCACTTTTTATAAAAGGAATGCTTTTAAAGGAAAGAAATATAGCCATAGTTACTGTGCCATATATAATTGAAGAAGAATAGAAGCTAATATTTTCAGAGGACAATTGACAGAGGACAGAGGACAATGAAGGTGAGTTTTCCTCCTTACGTCAGAAAACTAATTTATTTTAAAGCCTGTTTTGCTAACGCAAAACAGGCTTTGAATTTATATAAGTCAGCAATATTTCGCTTTAGCGAAATAAGCCATTAAAAATTTAATTAAAGATTTTTCGCAGCAAAGCGGAGAAAAATCCTCCTTCACTGTCCTCTGTCAATTGTCCTCTGTCCTCTCTCTTTTGTCCTCTATCTTCTACTAATTCTACTTACAATATCTGTTTTATCCCTATCAAAATTAATATAACTCCTGATATTATATTTGCCTTTTTAGTTAAATTCCATTTATTAAAAAACTCAGTAATATAGTTTCCAGCCCACAATGCCAAAAAACTTATTACAGCAGAAAAAAAGCCTATGAAAAAGGAGTTTAGTCCAATCATACCTGCACTCAAGCTTCCACCCACATTATTAATGGATAGTGCAATACCAAGAAATGTAGCTTCTTTAAAATCAATATCTTTAGAGTTATCTGCATCTGCAGTTTCCGGCTCTTTTAAAATATTATATATATTGCTATTTTGAATAGAACTCTCTTTATCTTTAACTTTATTTTCTTTTTTAAAGTAAGGTTCTAATATAATCCATAAACCAATGATTACAAGCATCGTCATACTTAATATAGAAGACACTTTATTATTAAATGCCTGTGACACAGCATTTCCTGAAAAAGCAGCAATGGAAGATATAAAAAAAGTAATCACAGAAATCCATAAATTTTTTGGAGTTGTTATTTTTATTCCACGAATACTGTAAGCAATTCTAACACTTATATTGTCTAGGTTGTTTACTAGTGCAATAAAAATCGTATATATCAAATGCATAGCAATGCACCCTCCTATAAGTTAGTACATTGCTATAATATGAAAAGTTTATAGAATTTGTGAAGAAATATATTAAACTTTTCAGAGGACAATTGACAGAGGACAGAGGACAGTGAAGGTAAGTTTTCCTCCTTACGTCGGAAAACTAATTTATTTTAAAACTTGTTTTACTAAATCAAAACAAGCTTTAAATTTATATAAGTCAGCAATGTTTTGCTTTAGCAAAACGAGTCATCAAAAACTTAATTAAAGATTTTTCGCAGCAAAGCGGAGAAAAATCATCCTTCACTGTCCTCTGTCAATTGTCCTCTGTCCTCTGTCCTCTAAAAAAGTTGCATCGCATTGTGCCTATACTAAGTCAAAATTTCACATACATAAAAGCTGCTTTATTAACTCTCTAACATTTTTCCCATAAGCACTCCCATAATAGATGCCATCATTAATCCTCTAGTCCAGCCACTAGAGTCTCCTAAGCAGTGAAGTCCTTTTATATTAGTATCAAATTTGTCATTTAAGTTTATCTTGTTGCTATAAAATTTTATTTCTGGACCATATAATAAAGTTTCAACACTTGCAAAACCTGGTACAACTATATTCATAGCTTTAATAAAGTTTAAAATATTAATCATAGGTCTGTATGGAATAGCAGAAGTTAAATCTCCAGCTACAGCATCTGGTAAAGTATGCTTTATATTTGTTTGGTCTAATTCTTTCTGCCAGGTTCTCTTTCCATCCAGTATATCTCCATATCTTTGAACTAGTATTCTGCCATTGCCTAACATATTAACTAACTCAGCTACCTTTTTTCCATACTCTATAGGTTGATTAAAAGGCTCTGAAAAATTATGTGAGCTCAATATAGCTAAATTAGTGTTATCAGATTTTCTTTCTTTATATGAATGTCCATTGACTATTGCCAAGTTATTATCATAATTCTCCTGACTTACAAAGCCTCCAGGATTTTGGCAAAAGGTTCTAACTTTATTTTTAAAAGGTGCTGGATATCCTATAAGCTTTGATTCATATAAAACATTGTTTACCTTTTCCATAACTTCATTTCTAATTTCAACACGAACACCTATATCTACAGTACCAGCAGAATGATTTATTTCATGTTTTATACACATATCTTTAAGCCAATCTGCTCCTTTTCTTCCTGTTGCTACTATTACTTTATCAGCATACAAGTCTTCTTTTTTAGTTTTAGTTTGTGAATCAGATATTTTTATACCTTTTGCTATTCTATCTTCAATAATCAAATCTTCAACTACAGTATCAAACTTAATTTCTATTCCAGAATCTAAAAGATATTTTTGTATTTTTAAATATATTTCCTGCGCCTTTTCTGTTCCCAAATGTCTTATAGGACAATCTACTAATTTAAGTCCTGCTTCTATAGCTTTTATTCTAATTGCTTTAACTGCTTCAGTATTTTCTAGTCCTTCTACCTTTGTGTCTGCACCAAATTCAAGATAAATTTTATCTGTATATTCTATGAGTTCTTGAGCTTTGTCAGTTCCTATTAAACTTGGCAGATCTCCTCCAACTTCATAGCTTAATGATAGCTTTCCATCTGAAAATGCACCTGCTCCTGAAAAACCAGTTGTTATATGACAGTAAGGTTTGCATGAAACGCATTTTTTTGTTTTTTCTTTAGGACAATATCTCTTATCTATACTTCTTCCTTGTTCAACCATTAAAACTTTCTTATTAGATTTTTGTCTAACTAGCTCCAATGCAGTAAATATTCCTGATGGACCAGCTCCTACTATTATTACATCATACTTCACAATAATCATCTCCATTACAAAATCATTAATTATTTTTCCCTTAATAAAGAAAATATTATTATATTTTCGTCAACAATTTAGTTCGTACCATAACGAACAATGTATATTTTTTTCAAATGGATCATCTTTAATTTTACATCTTTCACACATTTATTTGAAGGAAAATTTAATATAGAAAAGCATGAAAGTTGTAGCCTCAATAAGCATATGCACTTATAGCCTACAACTATTTAAGGTAGCTCGGTAGAGACATCCAGCCCATATTGCTAGATTTATACAAGTGAACATTAAACAATATTCTCTTAAAAAAGTTCTTATTACAAAAAAATTTTACTCTATATTTTCGTAAAATGCAATAGTTTTTTATATAACTTCTTTTACTAAACACATTATTCTTATAATATAAATTATACAATTTAAATAGAGCGATAACATCAAAATAGTGTTATAATTAATTTAATAAAAGTTTTAGGTACTTATTAAGTTTAACAACTTATGAGTTTAAAAGGGAAATAGGTTAAAAGCCTATGCGGTCCCGCCACTGTAAGGATGAGTATATTAACATTATGCCACTCAGTAATGGGG
The DNA here is from genome assembly GCF_001038625.1 of Clostridium carboxidivorans P7. Taxonomy (GTDB): domain Bacteria; phylum Bacillota; class Clostridia; order Clostridiales; family Clostridiaceae; genus Clostridium_AM; species Clostridium_AM carboxidivorans. Next base: position 4,971,533 of record NZ_CP011803.1, on the reverse strand, counting down.
AAGGCCTTAATATATGATGAATCTTAGCCAGGAGACCTGCCTAAAATTATAGATACTGATTCACCTTACGCGGATATGGGGGATATTAGCATATTTTTGCTTTTAACCATTATCTGTTAGGATAATGGCTTTTTTAATTGCTTTACTTTTATAATATGCTTATATTAAGTCAAAATTTTATATACAAAAAAATTAAATTAGGGGGAATGAAAAAATGTATAAATTGAAAAAAGCATCTTTTATTTTACTTATTATTTTCCTATTTTCTTTTTCAATAATTGGATGTACCCAAAACAGCTCCACTTCTTCAAAGGAAGATAAAAAGCAAGTTGAATCAGTAAAAAACACTACTTATCCACTTAAAATAAAAGACTCGCTTAATAGAGAAGTAACTATAGAAAAGGAACCTAAAAAGGTTATATCTATAGCGCCTAATGTTACAGAAACTATTTATGCTCTTAACAAGGAAGATACCTTGATAGGAAGAACTGATTTTTGTACATATCCTAAGGAAGCTAGTAAGATTCAATCTATCGGAGGACTTACAAATCCTAATATTGAAAAAATAACTAATTTAAAACCTGATATAGTCATAGCTTCCAATCATTTCAGGGAACAGGATTTAAAAAAATTAGAAGAGCTTAACATAAAGGTTATAGTGCTTTCTGGTCCTGAAAGTTTTGAAAGTACCTATGACATTATAAGAAATGTTGGTAAAATTCTTAACGCTAATGATAAAGCTAATTCTATAGTTTCTAATATGATAAAAAAAGTAGATTATGTAAAAGAAAAGGTTAAAGGCAAAGGTACTCCAACTACTTACTATATAGTAAGCTTTGGTAAAAGTGGCGATTTCACTGCCGGTAAAGATACTTTTGTAGACACAATGATTACTACAGCTGGCGGAAAAAATGCTGCTTCTGATGTAACTGGATGGAAATATAGCTTAGAAAAACTTATTGAAAAAAATCCAGATATAATTATATGTTCAAATAAGTTTAATTCAAAAAATGAAATTAAGGTACAAGAAGGATATAAGGACCTAGATGCTGTGAAAAAGGATAAACTTTTTGAAATTGATGAGGATATTATTAATAGGCAAGGTCCTAGATTAGCTGATGGTTTAGAAGCTTTAGCCAAGATAATCCATCCTGATGCTTTTAAATAGTATATTTACAGAAGGGATTTAGTTATGAATTTAGATGATAAGAAAAAAATGATAAGATTTATGTTTCCAGTAAGCATAATTTTGTTATTTTGTATAATGCTATTGTCCAGTACTTTTGGAACAGCAAATATAGCTTTTACTGAAACCTTAAGTGTAATTTTAAGTAAAATACCATTTTTAAATAATTTTATTTCAATATCTGAAATACCTAAAAATCATATACTAATAATATCAAAAATTAGACTTCCTAGAATATTTCTTTCAGCCCTTATTGGTATGGGACTTTCCATAGTTGGTGCTTCTTTTCAAGCAATATTTAAAAATCCAATGGCAGATCCTTATATTCTTGGTATATCCTCTGGTGCAGCTCTTGGAGCTGCCCTTGGATTTGTATTTAAATTGGAAAGCTCCTTTTTAGGATCAGCTTCAATTACAATAACAGCATTTATAGGCTCAATTTTAACTACTGTAGTTGTATATACCATTGCCAAAGTAAGAAACAAAATACCTACTAATACCCTTCTTCTAGCCGGTATATCTGTAAGCTTTCTTTTATCCTCTCTTATTTCTGTTATTATGGTATTTAACAGAAATGAAGTTGAAAAAATTGTTTTTTGGACAATGGGAAGCGTTTCTGCTGCAAACTATAATGAAATCATTTTGCTGCTATGTTTTTTGTGTGTTGGCATTCTTATAATAATAGCTCTTTCAAAAGATTTGAATATAATACTCACAGGCGATGATACTGCTAAAAGCTTAGGTGTAGAAGTTGATAAAGTAAAAAAAGTAATATTAGTTGTTTCTTCTATGATTGTTGCTGCTTGTGTATCTGTAAGTGGAATAATAGGTTTTGTTGGCCTTATTATACCTCATGTAGTGAGAATACTTTTGGGACCAGACAATAAAATTCTACTTCCCTTTTCATTGGTTTTTGGAGCTGCCTTTATGGTGATTTCGGATACTTTAGCAAGAACAATAGCAGCTCCAGCTGAAATACCTGTAGGTGCCATAACTGCTTTATTTGGAGCTCCTTATTTTATATATCTTTTAATTAAATCAAAAAAGAAGGTGATGTAATGGAAGCCATAGACTTTCCTGAAGTTAAAGTTCATAATTTAAGCTGCAGTTTTGAAAGCAATGAAGTGCTTCATAATATTAACATAAATTTTGAAAAAAATAAATTTTATAGTATTTTAGGACCAAATGGCTCTGGAAAAACAACATTGTTGAAAAAGCTTGGAAAAACTTTAGAATCTGAGAAAAAAACCATTTTTATAGAAAATAAGGACGTTATAGACTTTAAAAATAAAGCTCTAGCCAAAAAGCTTGCTGTAGTACCTCAAAATACTATTTTAGATTTTGATTTTTCTGCTTTAGATATTGTACTTATGGGAAGATCTCCACATATTTCTAGATTTCAACAAGAATCAAAGGAAGACTATGATATTGTTGAAAATGCAATGAAAATAACCAATACTTGGCACTTTCGTGATAAATATATAAATCAGTTGAGTGGAGGAGAACAGCAAAGAGTTGTTATTGCAAGAGCTCTAGCACAGGATACTGATATTATACTATTAGATGAGCCTATATCTCATCTGGATATACACCATCAAATTGAAATCCTAGATACTATTAAATCTTTAAGCAAAAAAGTAACCATTATAGCTGTACTTCATGATTTAAATCTAGCAGCACAATATAGTGACTATTTAATTTTAGTAAATAAGGGTTCAATTGCTTTTCAAGGAACTCCAGAAGAAGTGCTTATAGAAGAAAATATTAAAAAAGTTTACGATATAAACATGTGTATGATAAAAAACCCTGTAACAGGTAAACCATACATAATTCCTATTGGCAGTGTATAAATTTTTTTAGAAAAATCAAAAACCCTATAAGAATTAATTCTTATAGGGTGTATAGTACAATTTTATACTACTTTCTGAATCCTCTTTGTTGTTTTCTTGCTCTTCTACAATCAGGACATCTTTGTGGTTCATTTTCGAATCCTTTTTCTTTGTAGAATTCTTGTTCTCCTTCAGTGAATATGAAGTCTTTTCCGCAATCTTTACAAACTATTGTCTTATCTGCCATTTCAACATCTCTCCTTTTAATTTTAATATTAAGATTTAAAAACTGATCTAAACTATGTTCCTTAAAAGAGGAAATGTTGTTAACCGTATTAAATCTTGTTTTTGTAATTGTCTTAATCGACACTACTTATTTAATATACCACACTAATTAATAATTATCAATGGTAAAAAATAAATTATTCACATTTACTATTTTCTAATAGCAAACTAAACTCCTGTAATCCATATATAATTTTATCTACCTTTTCTGCATCCATATTTTTTACTGCATCAGATATTATATGTGAAATAAATTCTTTCTTCATGCTCTCTATATCATTATTGTTTTTAAAGTTTTCATCAATAGATAATTTCACAGTTCTACGGTTATCTTTAGGTATTTCTCTAACTACTACGCCTTGCTTTGATAAGCGATCTACAATACCTGAAACTGTGCTTTTAGTAAGCATTAAATGATTACTTAATTCATGAAGAGTTATACCTGGCATTTTGTATAAATGTACTATAACCGCAAGCTGTGGTGCTGTAAATCCATATTTCTTTGCACATTCATTAAACTTACATCTAAGTGTTTTTTGAACGCTCCTAATTATTTCAATTATTTTATCAGACTGTTCTGATGCTAATTCATTATTCGGACATGACAGCTCCTCCTTTTGCATCATTACGTTCACCTTCCTTATCTTGTTTTTTACTTGAATCCTTACTTCTCATAAGTAAAGTTAAAGTTATTGCTGCTAATACCGCAAAAGCAGTTACAGCAACAGCATATCCCATAGCATCTAAGGTCGCCTGACCCTGCAGCATTTTACTTAAATAAGCTACTGCAGAAACTTTCGCTGCTCCTTGTGATAAACCTGCATGCATATATGATTTTGTAAGTGTGCTTATGGTACTAATAGCTGTTTGATTATAATTATTTACTTGCTCAGCTAATTTTAGATAGTTATAATTTGTTTTGCTCTGTATTAAGGTTGACATTATAGTTATACTAAGAGCACTTGCCACCTGCCTTATGGTATTATTAAGTGCCGATGCTCTTCCCACTAATTTTGTTGGTATCACATTCATTCCTGCTGTACTAATGGGCATCATTGCAAGCCCCATTCCTACTGATCTTAAGCAAGTAATGAGTATTATATGTTCCCTGCTTGAATTCATATTTATTGCAGTTGAAAGCTCAATAGAACTTATTGCCAATATTACAAGTCCAGGTATAACAATTGGTTTTGCTCCAAATTTGTCAAACAAATTACCACTTATGGGCATCAAAATACCAACTACAATGGCTGATGGGAACATAATTATACCCGTTTCCATAGCTGTATATCCCCTTATATTTTGAAGGAATAATGGTAATACATACATTCCTCCCATCATTGCCAGAGATAAAACACTAGTTATAATTAAGCTTAGACTAAAATCAAATAATTTAAACACTCTCAAGTCCAATAAAGGATCTGGATGAGTAAGCTCATTTACTACAAATAATACTAAACTTAAACACCCCAAAGTCATGAGAATAGGATTATGAATTTGAGTCCAGTCAATTGAAGAACCTTCTCCAAAAACATACAATACACTTACCAAACCAATGGTAGAAGATAAAAATCCTACTATGTCAAAGGGTTTAAATTTTTGCATTTTTGTTCCTTTTAATAGGATACCTGCGAGTACTACTCCTATTATTCCTATAGGAACATTAACATTAAAAATAAGTCTCCAATCTAACTTTTCAATAATATATCCACCTAAGGTTGGTCCTATTGCAGGTGCTGCCATTGCTGCTATTCCCCAAACGCCTAAGGCTAAACCTATTTTTTTTCTAGGAAATATCTCATATATTATGCTCATTCCTATTGGCATTATCATACCGCCACCAATAGCTTGAATTACACGGAATGCTATCATGGATGCACTGTTCCATGCAAATCCACAGAGCAGCGATCCAAAGGTAAACATTGTAAGAGCAAACATATATACCCTTTTAGATCCGAATATATCTTGTACATATCCTGTAAGTGGTATAATTGCTCCAAGCGCCAATGAATACGCTGTAAGTATCCATTTTGCATCATCCATGGGCATTCCAAAAACAGTCATCATCTTAGGAAGAGCAATATTAACTATAGTACTATCCAGTATTGACATAAATGTACCAATTACAACTACGCCTAATGATAACCAACTATTTAATGATACCTTATCCTTCTCTTCCATTATACCTCACCTCGTTATTTAATGTGAATCTTAACAACAGCATTAGTTCCTGGAAGTATTTTGGCATTAAACTTATTGAGTTCAATTTTTACAGGTATTCTCTGAACTACTTTTGTAAATGTACCACTAGTTGATGTTGGCAATATGGATAATGCAGAATTTGCTGCTTCTCCTACAGATTTAATTTTTCCGGTAAATTTTTGTGATGAAAACTGATCTATTGTAATATCAACATTTTGACCTACTCTTACTTTTCCAAGCTTTGTTTCCTCTACATCTGCTGTTACATAAAGTTTATTTGGATCTATTAATGTATATAAAGTCTGACCTTGTGACCAAATTTCTCCTATGGTTCCTTGTTTTTTTACTACTATTCCAGAAATAGGCGCTCTAACTAAAGCTTGTTCTACATTTGAATCTGCAATATTATTCATATCTTGACGAGCTAATATTTGATTTTTTGAAACTGAGTCTCCTTCTTCAACATTTAACTCCAACAATTTTCCTTGAATTTGTGGAGTTACACTTACCAAATCTGCACTAACTCTAGCATCATCAGTAGAAACAAAGTAAGTATTTTGATACCAATAATAAGCTCCTACACTCCCTATGGCAATAACAATCACTGCTAATATTATAAAAATTAATTTTTTACGCTTTTCCATACTAATATCACCCCTTGCTTATTTCTTCAATCCAACTTCTGCAAACATACCAGGCTTTAATAGTGAATTAGGATCTACTACACTTACTTTAACCAAAATATTTCTGCTTTCAGAACTTAGCTTTGAGTTTATAACCGTTATTTTTCCTTGAAATTCTTTATCTGGTATTTCTGATACCTTAATCATTACATCCTGTCCTTCTTTTAATCCATTTACAATTTCAACAGGCGCATATGCATTTACACATAAAGCTCCAGAATTGGATATGGAAACAAGAGTTGTTCCTGGGGATGCTGTTTCTCCTACATTTATATTTTTAGCATTTACTGTTCCTGATATAGGTGCTGTAATTGTAGCATTGTTTAAGGAAGTTTGTGCTATTTTTAGTCCTGCTTCAGCTTCATTTACCTGAGCTTTAAAAACATCTATACTTGAACTTGTAGGTCCATTCTTTAACAACTCCAATTGTGCCTGTGCACTTTTATATTGTCCTTCTGCACTGGCAAGCTGCTGCTTTGCTAAATCAAGCTGCTGCTGAGCTTCTGATCCTGAACTAACTAAAGCTTGTATTCTATCATAAGTTTTCTTAGCAGTTTCATAACCTTGAGCTGCACCATCCACAATAGCTTGTTCTTGTTCTATTTGTTCAGGACGTGACCCACTTGAAGCATTTGCTAAATTTGCTCTAGCAGTATTAACCGTTGCTTGTGCTTTATCAACTTGAGCTTGTAAATCCTGAGCATCCAGCTTAATAATAACGTCTCCTTGATTTACTTTCGAACCTACGTCTACTGATATTTGAGTAACTTTTGCTGAAATTTTTGAAGTTATATTTGCTTCGTCATTTGCTTGAATTTTCCCAGCCATTATAAATTGATTACTAGATGATTGCTGAATTGTTTTTGTATTTTGTATACTTTTGCTTGTGTTTGTGCCGCTAGACCCGCATCCACTTAACACTACTGCCAAAACCAAACAAAGTAAAGTAATCTTTTTCATTTTAACACTCCTTGCACGAATTATTCTTATATATACTGTTCGTCTGCTAACATTATATATCAATTGATTTATATTTTCAATAATCAACACTTCCATTTATTCAATTATTTGTATGATGTAAACGTAATATTTTTTTAATTTCATTTATTAAACTAAAAAAGCTATGAAATACAAGATTACTATCTTAATTTCACAGCTTAAAAAAATGCGAAGCATTTTTTAGAGGACAATTGACAGAGGACAGATGACATTGAAGGTGAGTTTTCCTCCTTACGTCAGAAAACTAATTTATTTTTAAGCTTATTTTGCTAATGCAAAACAAACTTCGAATTTATATAAGTCAGCAATGTTTCGCTTTAGCGAAACGAGCCATCAAAAACTTAATTAAAGATTTTTCACAGCGCAGCTGAGAAAAATCATCCTTCACTGTCCTCTGTCAATTGTCCTCTGTCCTCTGAAAAAGTTGTGTCGCATTATGTTTATATTACCTGAAAATTGTATATGCGAAAGTTCAGTTTATTATCTTTAAATACTTCCTTCTTCTAAGAGTTTTAAAAATTCATTTACTATAACTGGATCAAACTGAGTTCCTGAACAACGTTTTAATTCTTCAACAGCATGTTCAATATTAGAAGCATCCTTATATACTCTTTTATGTGTCATTACATCAAAAGAATCAACTATGTTAATTATTCTCGATAAAATTGGTATTGATTCTCCTTTAAGACCTTGAGGATATCCTGTTCCATCAAACTTTTCATGATGACAAAGTATTTCATTTGCAACATGAGATAAACCTGGTGTAGCTTTAGCTATTCTATATCCTATTTCAGTGTGCCTCTTCATTATTTCCCATTCTTCATTTGTTAACTTCCCTGGTTTCATTAATATATTATCAGGTATTCCCATCTTTCCTATATCATGCAGCAAACTTAATAGTTCTAATTCTTCCAGCTCATCTTTTGACAAATTAACTTTTTTACCTAATTTCATACTAAGCTCTTTAACTCTTTGAGTATGCTCTTCTGTTTCACTATTTTTTTCATACAAAGTTCTTTCCAAGGACATTATAGTTGCATTTCTAGAACTCTTACTTTCAGTAAGCTTACTTCTATACATTCTTTCTTCAGCTAAATTCATTACTGCCTCAGTACTTTGAGCCTCATCTTTTTTTGCACTTCCTAGAGCTATGCTTATCTTAAAACCAAATTCAGTAATTTTTTCACATTCTTTTTTAATACTTTCAATTAAATTTGATACATGTATATCTTCCTTGTTTATAACAAGTATTATAAACTCATCTCCACCCCATCTAGCAATAATATCATCCTGCGAACATATACTTTTCAATATATCTCCTATTTTACAAATTAATCTGTCACCTATTTTATGTCCGAAAGTATCATTTGTAAGCTTTAATCCATTCAAATCTCCCATTATTATAGAATACTTTGTACCATCCTCATTGTCTAGCTTGAAAAACTTTTTTTCCATATATACTCTGTTTTTTAAGCCCGTCAATTTATCAGAATAGCTTAAAGCCAAAATTTCATCATTAGCATAATCTAATTTGGATAGCATTTTGTTAGTTGAATTAGCAATATTGGTTATTTCATCATTACCAGAAATACTTAACCGTGCCTTTGTATCTTTTGTTTTTGATACAGTGTCAATAAAATCATTAACAAGTTTAAGACGCTTCAATATAACTTTATTAAAAACACTGACAAATGTAAATATAACCAAAATCAATACTACTAAAAAAATACCAACATAAAGTTTAAAATAAAATTTACCCAAATTGTACTCATTACGCAGCATAGATATGGAAACAGTTATGGATTCGTTTTGATTTATATCCCTTATCTGCCTGTAAGCCATAATAGAATCACTTTTTCTCATTACATTGTTTTCTTTGTCTGTATATGTATTTTCTATAAATCTAACTTTACATTCCATTATTGAATTTATGTAATTTAACAAGGAATCATCCACATATCTTCCAATTATTAAGCCTCCATCACTAGATACCTTTTCACCACTTGTTGTAACAGGTGCATAACTTATAATAAATAGCTTTCCGTTAACCATTAAAACACCAGAGTGTTTATCACTATCATTCTTAAAAACTATTTCCTGAGTAAACTTATTTTTTTTATTAAATATATCATCTATTAATATACGTTCTGTTCTATCTTCTAGACTTTCCGTTTTACTAAAAACTAAGCTTCCTTTTTTATCTACAAAAAACATAAAATTCAAATTTAGTTGACTTAATGTATTATCTTGAATATTGTTTTTTATGTAGAGTTCCTTATTTTTCCCTAATAAAAAATTGTAAGTATCATCCCATACAGCCCAATCAAGACATGTTCTTTGCATATCTATTTGTTCCCTATCAAGTATAGCTGTCACTGCTCTAAAATTATTATTTAAATTTTGAGTCTCAACTCTATTAATGTATCTAAAAATGATGAATCTAAATGCGATAGAGGTAAAAATTATAATAAATAAAAAATTTATGAAATAAATTAGTAAAGTTTTGACCTTAACACTCATCAATTTCATCTGCTACTCAAAATATGGTCAAATGTATCCATATTGAGATTGTTACTGTTTCAACGTACTCTGCCTTGCCGAAGCTACTACAGTTTGCTTAGCACTCCACAGTCGTTAATTCCCCAAATAGCCTTGGGTACATATATAAGCGCTTTCTTAATTAAGCTATCTTATATTTCTTAGCATTGGCTAAATTTATTGAAGCATTTAAATCTCTGTTCATACTTAATCCACAAGAGCATTTATAAACTCTATCTGCTAATTTTAAATCTTTCTTATATGCTCCACATGAGCTGCACATTTTACTACTTGGATAAAATCTATCAGCTATTCTTATTTCAATGCCATTTTGTTTAGCTTTTGAAATAAGTTTAATTCTAAACTCATAGAATTTTTGCTGTGCAACTGCCTTTGCCAGATGTTTATTCTTCATCATTCCTTTTACATTTAAATCTTCAATGGTTATAAAGCTTGGTTTTTGCTTTACCAACTCATTTACTGTTTTATTTATATAATCTGTTCTAATATTTGTAAGTCTTTGATGAAGTTTTTGTACCTTGACTATTTGTTTTTGGATATTTTGACGAGTAGCTTCTCCTTTCTCGTTTTTATTTCTTAATTTTAAACTTTCATATTTTCTTGAAAGCTTTCTTTGCTCACGTTTTAGTTTCTTTTCTTCTTTTTTAACTCTTTTAGTTTTGTTAATATTCTTTTTAGTTAAGCCATTATTACAGATTACAAAATTCTTTAGTCCAAGGTCTACACCTATTCCTTCTGAATAAGTTTTTTTGTCTACTTTAATATCCTCTTCAACTAAAATTGAAACAAAATATCTATTTGATTTTTGACTTACTGTACCACTTTTAACTACAGAGTTAACTGGAATATATCCAAATTCTTTTAATTTAATCCAACCTAAAGTTGGCACTTTAACTCTATGTCTTTCAATGGTCCAATCTGTTTTATTATTCTTTGGAAAGTAAGCTTTAACATCTTGGTCCTTCTTTTTCTTAAATTTAGGAAATCCTGTTTCTCCTTTGAAGAACCTCTTGAATGCTTTTTCTCCATTCATAATAGCTTGTTTGGTTGCTTTAGAAGATACCTCTTTAATCCATAATTTATTTTCATTATTAGGGATATATTCATTATTGAGCCATTTAGAAAAATCCATACCACTAATAAATTTTTTCTCTTTTTCATAAACTTCTTTATTATGAGCAATATAAAAATTATATGTAAACCTACTTACACCAATAGTTTGATGAATTTTAGTTATCTGTTCTTCCGTTGGTTTAATTTCTATTTTGTATGCTTTTTTCAACTTCTTCATCTTCCTTTATCTTTTTCTTGTATTTTCTTAAACCATAAATTCTACAACTAAAAATATGAAGTATAGAAATTATATCTTGAACCAATTCTTCTGGCGGTGATAGACTTTCATTATTTACTACTATTATTTTTAAATTAAATTTCTCTAAAACTCTTTCAAACCATTCAAATCCAAAACGTATAAATCTATCTTTATGGGTTACTATTATATTGCTTATGTCAGAAGTCATACACTGGTCTATAAGTTTATTCCATTTCTTGCGATTATAATTTAAACCACTTCCATAATCCTCTATAATTTCATCTACAATAATTCCTTTTACACTCACATATTGTTTAAGAAACTCAACTTAATTTTTTAAATCATCTTTTTCATTAGAAGTTGAAACCCTTGTATATATAATTGTTCTTTTTGAAGAAGATTTTATCCCTTTAAATTCTTTATATTGCTCATAAGTGTAATATCTTCTATTCGTTGGTGTCCTGAATGCTTTTAATGTTCCTTCATTATCCCATCTTTGTAATGTTCTAACTGATACATTTATTAACTCTGCAAATTCATTCGGTTTATAATTATTGTTCTTCAAATGTACTCACTCTTTTTACACAAAAGTGAATTTTAAACATTTTTTTACAATTTACTCATCATTAAATTAACCTTCGTTTTGATTTCAGTATATTCTACAGCATAAACCATGTCAAACTTTAAAAATAATACGAAGTATTATTTTTAGAGGACAATTGACAGAGGACAGAGGACATTAAAGGATGATTTTTCTCCGCTGCACTACGAAAAATCTTTAATTTATAAATCTAAATTTCACATTTTTTTAAAACTGAATAAATTTATATGAATAAGTCTAATATTTTAGATGAATTAATAAATTTAGGAGGTTAAAGATTGAAAGAAAACTTAACTTATAAAAAAGCCTTTGTTTTTGCAAAAGAATTTGTTAACTTATATAAATATTTAGTTGAAGAAAAAAAGGAATATATTATTTCAAAACAGATTCTTAGATCAGGAATAAGTATAGGAGCAAACGTAAAAGAAGGGCTAGAAGGTCAAAGTAGGAGAGATTTTTTAAATAAGATGAATATAGCTCTTAAAGAAGCATCTGAAACAGAGTATTGGTTAGAACTTTTAATTGCGACTAAATATATTGATGCTAACGCATCAGAGAAATTGATTACTAAATGTAAAGAACTAAATAAAATCTTAAATTCTATTGTTAAAACCACAAGGAAAAATTTAAAAATCATATAGGATTAATAATTGACACAGCCTAACGGCTTGCGACAAAGTCGCCTAATTATGAAAAATAATTAAAGGTTTTCCGTAGTGTAACGGAGGAAAAGCAACCATCACTGTCCTCTGAAAAGGTCGTGTCGCATCATGCTTAAATTGTAAATTATATCTGAGTTTACATGCTTTATAAAAAAAACGCATTAAAGCTGTGATATTATCTCTTCACAACCCTAATACGTTTTTTATATTAATAGTTATATTCTCAAACATTAATTATTAAATTATATTAAGCTTCTGTTCCTGCTTCTTCATCGCTATCTTCCACAGGTTTATCTTGCATTTTAGTTATAGTTGCATATATTTCATTTTCTTTATCATGTATCTTTAGTTGCTTGTCCAAATTTAAGTCTTTTAAAGTAATAGAGTCTCCTGCATTTTTTCCTGATACATTTATATGTATCACTTCTGGTATTAAATCTATCTTTCCTAAAACATCAACTTCTGGTTTTTGAATTTGAAGTTGTAATTGATTTTTGGCTAAAGCTTCTTCTCCATTAAATGTAATTGGAACTTGTACTTTTACTTCATGATCTTTAGATACAAGTTGTACATCTAAGTGTATAATCTTATTTGAAACTGGATGTCTTTGAATTTCTTTTATAAATCCAAATTTCTTATCATCTCCACGCTTAATCCACAACTTTACGTTTGAACCATGTTTAGCAAGAATTTTCATCAATGGCATCTTTTCAAATTTTACTGGTTCTGATTTAGCAACACAGTCACCATAAATTACTGCTGGTATAAATCCCTCTTCTCTAAATTTTTTAGTCTCTTTTGTTCTTTTCTCTGCATTTAAAATAATTTGTTCCAAAATAAATCACTCCTCTGGCCTATATTAAGCCATCCTTAATTTTATCCAATCGCTAGCATCCGTAGGAGTTTTTGAGCTCCTCTTTCTTATTGAAAGAGTAAGTGGTTCGCACTAAATTAAAACGTGTTCTCTACTTATGCGGTAACGTTAGTGATTTAAACATTCAATTTTATTATAACACTGTTGTCCAGAGGGTGACCTATATTTCACTTATATTTTACATAATAAAAAATGCAAAGCAACCTTTTTTGAGAGGACAATTGACAGAGGACAGAAGACAATGAAGGTGAGTTTTCTTCCTTACGTCAGAAAACTAATTTATTTTTAAAGATTGTTTTGCTAAAGCAAAATAATCTTTAGAGTTATATTAGTCAGCAATGTTTCGCTTTAGCGAAACAAATCATCAAAAAACTTAATTAAAGATTTTTCGTAGCAAAGCGGAGAAAAATCATCCTTCACTGTCCTCTCAAAATATAACTAATCCAGTAATCACAAATTTATTCTGTAATTACTTTATGAATTAGTATTGGTTTTTCTGCATGACTAGCAATTGAGATATTTTCATAAATTTTAGCTTTTACATTCTCTACATCTTCACAATTTGAATAAATAGTCAAAAGAGCTTCTCCCTTTTCTACTTTATCACCAACTTTTTTATGAAGCATCAAACCTACAGCTAAATCTATTGTATCCTCTTTTGTAGCTCTACCTGCGCCTAAAAGCATTGCTGCTATACCTATTTCATCAGCTACAATATTAGATACAAAACCACTTTCTTTAGCAGGAACGTCAATTTTATATTTTGCTTGTGGTAACTTTTCTGGGTTATCCACCACTGATGAATCTCCACCTTGATTTTTAAGGAATAGTTTAAATTTATCTAATGCCTTACCATTTTTTATTACTTCAATAAGTTTTTTTCTTGCTTCTTCTAAAGTATTTGCTTTTTTAGCTAAAACAACCATTTGACTTCCAAGAGTTAACACAAGTTCTGTCAAATCTTCTGGTCCTTCTCCCTTTAGAGTATCAATAGCTTCCTTTACTTCAAGTGCATTACCAATAGCAAAGCCTAGCGGTTGTGACATATCAGAAATTATAGCCATAGTATTTCTACCTACGCTATTACCTATTTTAACCATTGCATGTGCTAAATTTTCTGCATCCTTATCTGTTTTCATAAAAGCACCTGCACCTGTTTTAACATCTAGTACTATTGCATCTGCTCCTGCTGCAATTTTCTTACTCATAATTGAACTAGCAATTAGAGGAATTGAGTTAACAGTTCCAGTTACATCACGAAGTGCATACAACTTTTTATCTGCTGGAGTTAAATTACCTGTTTGACCAATAACAGCAACTTTATCACGGTTAACTAGTTGAATAAATTGATCTTTTGTAATCTCCACATGGAAGCCTTTAATTGATTCTAATTTATCAATAGTTCCTCCCGTATGTCCAAGCCCACGTCCAGACATTTTGGCAACTGGTACTCCTAATGCAGCAACAAGAGGAGCTAATACAAGCGTTGTTGTATCACCCACACCCCCAGTTGAGTGTTTATCCACTTTTATACCCTCAATGGCTGATAAATCAATAGTTTCTCCTGAATTAACCATTGCCATAGTCAAATCTGATCTTTCACGATCGTTCATATCCCGAAAATAAATAGCCATTGCTAAAGAACTTGCTTGGTAATCAGGAATTGTTCCTTTAGTATAACCCTCTACAAAAAAGTTGATTTCTTCTGTTGACAATTCTTCTCCATCACGCTTTTTTGAAATTATATCTACCATTCTCATTTTAGTTACCCTCCTTTTTTACTTTAATTTTTGTAAAAAGCTTTCGCCATACTTAGGCATTTTTACATTAAAATTTTCAGCAACTGTGGCACCTAAATCAGCATAGGTTTTACGTATTCCTAAATCATTTCCTTCTTTGAAGCGTTTGGAATACGCAATTAGCGGAACATATTCCCTTGTATGATCTGTTCCAATATAAGTTGGATCAGTTCCATGATCTGCTGTAATCAATAATAAATCATCTTCTTTTAATTTCTCAAATACTTCTGGCAATCTTTTATCAAATTCTTCTAGAGCATCACCATAACCAATTGGATTACGACGATGTCCATAGGCAGCATCAAAATCCACTAAATTAATGAAGCTAATGCCATGAAACTCTTCATCTAGTAATGAAATTAACTTATCCATACCATCCATATTAGATACAGTTCTGATTGCTCTAGTAACTCCTTCTCCATCAAATATATCTGAAATTTTTCCAATGGCAATAGACTCTAAGTTTGTTTGTTGTAAATAGTTCATTACTGTCTCACCAAATGGTTTTAACGCATAATCATGACGATTAGACGTTCTTTTAAATGTATCCGCAGTTTTACCAACAAACGGTCTGGCAATAATTCTTCCTAAAGTATATGGCTCATCTAATGTTATTTCACGACAGTACTTACAAATTTTATATAATTCATCTAATGATATAATTTCTTCATTTGCAGCAATTTGAAGTACAGAATCTGCCGATGTATATACTATTAATTCTCCTGTTTTAAGCTGTCTTTCACCAAGTTCCTTTATAATTTCTGTTCCACTGGCAGGTTTATTTGCAATAACCTTTCTGCCAGAAAAATCTTCAATTTTCTTAATTAATTCATCTGGAAAACCTTCTGGAAATACACGAAATGGTTTATCAATATACAAGCCCATCATTTCCCAATGTCCTGTCATTGTATCCTTTCCACGAGAAGCTTCCTGCATTTTTCCAAAGTAAGCTTTGGGATGAAATGCTTTTCTTACCCCTTTAATTTCATAAATATTGGACAATCCTAGAGATGACATATTAGGCATTTTTAAACCATTTTTCTTCTCAGCAATATGCGCTAATGTATTTACTCCAAAATCATTAAACTCTTTTGAATCTGGTGCTTCTCCTATACCAACTGAATCCATAACGATTATATGTATTCTTTTAAATGGTTTCATGATTTTTTCTCCTTCCTGTTTAAAAAAATGCGAAGCATTTTTTAGAGGACAATTGACAGAGGACAGAGGACAGTGAAGGTAAGTTTTCCTCCTTACGTCAGAAAACTAATTTATTTTAAAGCTTTTTTGCTAATGCAAAAGAAGCTTTAAATTTATACAAATCAGCAATGTTTCGCTTTAGCGAAACAAGTCATCAAAATTTAATTAAAGATTTTTCGTAGCAAAGCGGAGAAAAATCCTCCTTCACTGTCCTCTGTCAATTGTCCTCTGTCCTCTAAAAAAGTTCCGTTGCATCATTATTTTTATATTAAGTCAACTTTTCCATATACAAAATCTGAGCAACTTCCAAACAAGTATCTTCACTATTCAGAGATAATAGCTATACTTGCACTTGCTCCAATACGAGTTGCTCCAGCTTCAATCATTTTTAAAGCCTCTTCCCTAGTATGTATACCACCAGAAGCTTTAACTCCCATATCTTTGCCTACTGTTTTACGCATTAATTGAATATCCTCTGCTGTGGCTCCTCCAGTAGAAAAACCAGTTGATGTTTTCACAAAATCCGCACCTGCTTTTTTAGATAACTCACAAGCTCTAACTTTTTCTTCTTGTGTTAGAAGACAAGTCTCAATAATTACCTTTACCAAGGCTTTTCCCTTTGCTGCTTCAACAACAGCTTTTATGTCTTTTTCTACATAAACATCATTTTTATCTTTTAGCTCTCCAACATTAATAACCATATCTACTTCTGTTGCTCCATTTTTAATGGCATCACTAGCTTCGAAGGCTTTTGTTTCTGTTGTGTTAGCTCCAAGAGGGAATCCTATAACAGTACATACTTTAACTTCAGTACCCTTTAACTTTTCACTTGCTAACTTAACCCATGTTGGATTAACACAAACAGATGCAAATTTGTTTTCCTTTGCTTCATCTATTAATTTTAAAATCTGTTCCTTTGTTGTATTTGGTTTTAAGGCTGTATGATCTATCATTTTAGAAATATTCATTGTAAATCCCCTTCACTTTCTGTTATTATTTTATAATTGTTTTTACTTTATAAGATCTCTTTTAGTAAATGCTCCTGGTAAAATTTCATCTAATGTTTTAACTATATACTCGTTTTCATTTTTTCCTAAGATTATTTCAATGTCCTCTGATCCAAATTCGGCTATTACCTGTCTGCAAATACCACAAGGATATGTGTATTCATTTTCTATTCCAACTATTGCAATAGCTTTAATAGTTGTATATCCTTCTGATACTGCTTTGAATATGGCAGTTCTTTCTGCACAATTAGTTGCACCATAAGACGCATTTTCTATATTACATCCTGTATATACTTTTCCATCTTCAGTAAGCACTGCTGCTCCAACTTTAAATTTAGAATAAGGAGCATAAGCATTTTTTCTTCCTTCTAAAGCTTTAGAAACTAACATCTTATAATCCATTTTAATTCTCCTTTTCATTCCTATTATAGTTTTATAATAAAACTTCTTTGAACACTTGTAAATAAAGTAGTGAAATTTTGTTCTAAAACTAGTCTAAAATTTTTTTTGCTGTGTATTGATCTGTAATCAAAACATTAGCATTTCTGCCTTTTAATGCTCCCTTAATTGCTTTTACTTTATGTGTACCTCCTGCAACTAGAATGGACTTTTCCTTTTGCTTAAGATCTTCTAAGGATATTCCTATAGTACGATTATTAATTTGTTCATCACAAATCTCACCATTTTCATCAAAAAAGCGAGAGCAAATGTCACCTACACTTTTTTTCTTTAATATGCTTTTTTCTGCTTCATTTAAATAACCTAGATGGAAAAGTAACGCTTCATCTCGAACAGTACCAACTGTAAAAATAGCTATATTAGCATTTCTCCCCATCTCCATAGTACTTCTAATATGACGATCTTCTTCTACCATTTGCTTTACAACTGCATTATCAAAAATTACTGGAAGTGGAAGATACCTAGGCACTGTTTCAAAAGCCTCAGCAAAAAGGGTAATTGTTTCCGATGCATATGTATTTACTTTTGAATGACTAATTCCCCCCTTCAACTGGACAATTTCTACACCTTTAACGTTTTTCTTGGTAAGCCTTTTGGCAACCTCATACATTGTTGTTCCCCAGCTTACTCCAATAATATCCCCATTTTTTACGATTTTCTCTAAATATTCTGCTGCTTCCTTACTAATATATTCCCTAATTGAAATATAATCATCCTTTGGTGAAAAAACAACATGAACATCATTTAATTGATACTTTTCTTTTAATTGATAAGCCAACTTATCCAAATCAGCAAATGGATCAATAATATCGATTTTAACATATCCCTTTTCTTTAGCATAATGAAGAAGTCTTGATATGGTAGGTCTTGATATACCAAGCTGTGTTGCAATTTGCTGCTGACTGTAATCTGACTGATAGTAAAGCCTTGCTACTTCAACACTTAATTGTTGTTTTTCACTATCCACAAGTTTCACTCCTATTCTTTATTATGTATTTAGATCATTCTATATCCAAAAAAATACATTATGATTAAAATTAATGTAATAAGTGCTATGATACCAACTACTATTAATAAGGCTATTATCTTTTTATTTAAATTCATATATATTCCTCCTAAACTCAGGATTTCTATAATGTTATTAGTTAATTCTAAATAACCTAAATCATCTTTATCTATATTATATATCATTTTACAATCCTTATATCCTACATTAAATATAAGTTACAATTATTAAA
Organism: Clostridium carboxidivorans P7; assembly: GCF_001038625.1. Classification (GTDB taxonomy): domain Bacteria; phylum Bacillota; class Clostridia; order Clostridiales; family Clostridiaceae; genus Clostridium_AM; species Clostridium_AM carboxidivorans. Next base: position 4,952,638 of record NZ_CP011803.1, on the reverse strand, counting down.
GAAAAATCAATTGAATAGCATTACACTGAAAAATATCGTCTATTACGCTGTGAAAGTGTTATGCATACAGCTTAAATTAATAGTATAATAAATATTAGTTATCATTTCGTTGAAAGGGGTCCTTATACCTTGCTTACTAAAGATGTAAATATAATAGGAAAGAACAAAATAAAAAATTCTATATTTAATGTAACTTGTGAATCACTACATTTAGGAATACTTCTAGCAATAGTTGGTGGATTCTTAGATGCTTATACCTTCATAGGAAGAGATGGTGTTTTTGCTAATGCTCAAACAGGAAATATTGTCCTTGTAGGCATAGCTGCTTTAAATAAAAATTGGATGCAAACTTTAGTACAAGCCCTACCTATTTTAGCCTTTATATTAGGAGTAGTAGTTGCCGAAACCATTAAAAAGAATCCGTCTGCTACTTTTATAAAAAATTCAGAGCGTGCTATATTAATCATTGAAATAGCTTTGCTTTTTATTATAGGATTTATACCTAATAATGTTTATAATGTTTTTGTAACTGTTACAATTTCCTTTGTAGCATCTATTCAAACTTCTTCCTTTAGAAAATTGGTTGATTCTCCATATGCTACAACTATGTGTACTGGTAATTTACGTTCTGCTTCACAAGCAGCTTATATAGCTTTTACAACTAAGGACAGAGATTCTGCTATAAAAGCCACTCGTTACTTTATTGTAATATTTTCATTTTTATTTGGTGCTTTTTTAGGCGGACTTTTGACATTATCTATCGGATCTAAAGCAGTATGGGGTTCTGTGGTTATATTAATTCTTTCACTAATCCTACTTAATGAAGAAAAACTTTAATCTAATTTGATAAAAAACAAGGGACTGCTTCAAAACGCATAATTTCCCTTGTTTTTTTATTTATACTTTATAACAAGCCTTTTTTAATTTCTAATAAATAACTTTTCCTTATAACTAAGAAATATATGATTTGAATAATCATCATAGCTACTATTAGCTGAAGTGCTGGTACAATTATTTTAATTTCAAAAGCATTTAATGCATTCATAGCAAAAATAAAATGTATTACAGCTATTATATATGGTAATAAAAATAGCACTCCTATTTCAATGTTTAACACCTTTTTTATTTCAGTATAGGTTAATCCTATTTTATTTAACTGCTTATACTTAACTTTATCTTGTATAATATCCATATAACATTTGTTATACAAAAAACTTGCAGTAGTTACAAAGAAAATAAGTCCTATAAATATTGCAGTAAACAAAATTATACCATAAGCTATTTTTGTCACTTCTAATATATTAGCTTTAAGAAAGTTTTTAAAAACTTTATCTCCTGTGTCCTTTCCAAATCTATTAATATAATTGTTACATATATCCGATGTATCCTTGTAATTTTTTACATTAATTGCAGAAAAATAAACTCTAGTACCATTTATTCTTTGATAAACGTCATCCTTAACTACATATATATCACCATAAAATGCTGGCATTATTCCTTTATTATCTTTTTTAGCAATTTTCAATTTTATATTATCTAGGATAACATTTTCTTTTTTATAGTTTATTGAATAACTTAACATTATCGTCTCATTTTTATTAAAAGAATCAATATTTAAGTTTATTGTTGATGCTAATTTTTTATAATTTTCTTCCCTAATTGCAAATACCTTATCCTTCTCCCCTCTGGAAGAGATAAACTTCATTTCACCATTATCTTTAGTATAATCCACAGCTTTATTTTTAAGTGAACTTTCTATAAAATCACCCTTTAGATTAACTTTACTTTTATTTTCATAAGTATCTGAATAGAAAAATGCCTGTGGAAAATTTCTATCTATTTGAGCCTCTTTATCCTGCCAGTAAGCATATACTGACCCTACTGCACAAAGTGCAATTGTTGTAGTTATTGTAATTAAGAAAAACATCCTTGTGTTATCCTTTATCTTATACAATAAATTTGATATCCATAATACTGTGGTTTTTTTCATATAAAAACTTCTATTCTTTTTCATAACTTTAATTATAAAAGTGCTTAGCTGTGAAAATAAAAGATAAGTTGCTACAATTACCATTATTGTTACAGGTATTATCCTATATGCTATTGTTTTTTCACTGCATGTAAGTGACATATAATATCCCGCTGTAAGCAATATTACACAGACAATGGCAAGAATAATAGATGACTTTGGTTCAGCTTTAGGTTTTTTAGTTCCTTTTAGCAGCTTTAAAACCATATCTTCTTTTATGACAAATGAACAAAATATTGAAATCAACATTCCCATGATTAAAAATCCAACAAAAGTAATAATCATAGCCTTAACTGGAATATAAAATCCTAATGCATTAAATCCTAATAATTTTCCACTCACAGCTAAAAGTATTTTTGAGAAAACCATTCCAAGTACTATTCCTACTATTCCTGATACTGAAGTAATAATTATATTTTCAATGCTTATCATTTTTTGTATTTGCTTTTTTGATAAACCTATAATATAGAGTATTCCAAACTCCTTATATCTTCCTTTTAAAAAAGTACTAACTGAATAAAATACAAAGAAGCATAAAAATAAGTATGCAATAATCGTTGTGATGTGGAGTGCATTCCTCATATGATCAGGCAGCTTAAGTACTATAAACTTAGGATGAAATATGATCATTGTAAAGGAAAATAGTAAGGCTGCTGACATGCTGCTGCTTAAAAAGTATGCAAAATATGCTTTTGCATTCCTATACACATTCCTAGTGGCAAACTCCATAAAATTCATTAATTTTCACCTCCAAGTAATGCAAGCACATCAATAATTTCTTGATAAAATTGTTGTCTACTATCTCCTTTATAAATTTCATTATATATAGTTCCATCTTTTATAAATAGAATCCTACTACAATAACTTGCTGATAATGGATCATGAGTTACCATCATTGTAGTTACCTGTTCTTCTCTATTGATTTTTTCAAATAACTCCATTACAGTTTTAGCAGCCTTTGAATCCAAATTACCAGTAGGCTCATCTGCTAGCAGCAAAGTAGGTTTATGTATTAAAGCTCTTGCAATAGCTGTTCTTTGAGACTGACCTCCTGATATTTCAAAGGTCCTCTTATTAATTAAGTTGTGTATACCCAGAATATTTGATATTCTTTTCAGCTCACAATCCTGTTTCTTAACTGATACTCCATCTAGTGTAAGTGGAAGTACTATATTTTCCCCAACAGTTAAAGTATCCAACAAATTAAAATCTTGAAATACAAATCCTAATTCTCTCCTTCTAAACAAAGCCAAATCATCACCTTTAAGGTTTAACGGATTTTTATCATTTATTTTTATTTCTCCTGAACTGGGTTTATCCACTGTTGAAATCATATTTAATAGTGTTGTCTTTCCACTACCTGAGGGCCCCATTATCCCTACAAATTCTCCTTTTTCTATATCAAAACTTATATTATCTAATGCATTAAATACCACTTTTCTGCCATATACCTTGCTCAAATTCATAACTTCTAAAATCTTCATTTACACCACCCCTTTCTATACTGCTAAAGTAATAACCTTTGTTAATACTAATATTCCAAGCAAACTACCTGCTATAATTCTATAAATTGCAAATACCTTCATTGGTTTCTTTTTCAAAAAGTCTATAAATTTTCTCATAACAATCAAAGCTACTATAAATGCTACAACAAATCCTAATATTAGTGAAATCCAGAATGTTGGTGTCATTATCGAATAATCAAATTCAAATAAATCTTTTCCTGTAGATCCTATCATAGCTGGGATTGCCATAAAAAATGAAAATTCTGCTGCTATTGGGGTGGATAATCCTGCAATCCAGCCACCCATTATTGTAGATGCACTTCTGGACATTCCAGGCCACATACAAAGTAACTGAAATAAACCAACTTTAAATGCTTGCTTAGGAGTTATGTTATCTATACTTTCAATTTTATGCTTTCTATTTCTAAACTTATTTTCAACTATTAATAACAATAATCCCCCAACTACAAATCCTATTATTACAGCTTCTGGTATAAACCTTGATTTTATTTTACTATAAAACAACACTCCTGCAATTCCCATTGGTATAGATGATGCAATAACATTTATTCCAAATTTAAAACCTGTCTTTCCTTCTCTTCCTTTAGTAAATATAAATTTTAAAAATTCTACTATACTTTCTTTGATTTTTTTCCAGTACAAAACAACTACTGCCATTATTGCCCCAAGCTGAATTACAACTTCAAACATCTTTGTGAATTCTCCTTTGAATCCAATTGCCCATCCAACTAATATCATATGTCCTGTAGAAGATACTGGAATAAACTCAGTTACTCCTTCTACTATGGCTATTATAATTGCTTTTAATATAAATATTATATCCATGCCTACACACACTCCTTACAAACTATTCATTACTTGTATATAGTCTATAATAATAATGTGTAAGGTGCTATCTACAAAGCTTACGTGAATGTGACATGTATGTAAGCTTTGTTTATACAACTATTTTCAAAAAATAAATAAAGAAGAATCTTAAGATTATTTTAGATTCTTCTTCATTATGATTTCAATCTATATTTTAATATTAATGCATAAAACTTGACTATTGTGATGGAAAACATGCAAATATTATTGTAACTTTTGTTCCTTCATTAATATTAGACTTTATCTCCACCTCATGTCCCAAATTTTTGCATACTTCTTTTACTATATATAATCCCATACCTGTAGATTCTCCAAACCTACGTCCATTTTCTCCAGTAAAAAATGCATCAAATACTTTTTTAATATCCTTACTTGGAATTCCTATTCCACTATCAATGACGCTCAATTTAATTTTCTTTTCATATTCGCAGGATTTTATAATTAATTCTTTTCCTTTATCCTTTGAATACTTAATACCATTAATAATCAACTGGTCTAATATAAACTTCAACCACTTTTTATCACTATAAACTCTAATATCTTTATCAATTTCCAATCTAGGAATTATTTTATTCTTTATAAAAATTCTTTTTTCTTCATTTACTATGTCAAGAACTAAACTCTTCAAATCAACCTTCTCTACTAAAAAATCCTTTTTAAAAGAATCTATTCTTGCATAATACATTGCCATATTTAAACCTTTATTTAATTTATTAACCTCTTCTTCAATACTTAAAGCTACTTCTTCTCCTTCATATTCTTTAAGCTGAAGTTGTATTACGGACAAAGGTGTTTTCATTTGATGAACCCATTGATTGATAAAAGTTAAATGCTCATTGTGAATCTTGTTTGATTTCCTTATTTCAGCATCATATAAATTATGCTGTTGTTTTAATATATTGGAAATATTTTCACCTAATTCTGAGCTGCCTAGTTCTACAAAAGCACCATTTAAGGATGTAATTCCATTCTTCAATAGTTTATATAACCGTCTATTTTGATAATATTTAAAGACTAAAAAACAGACCAAAATAAATGTATTGAACATGAATATATAAATAATCTCACCAACTTTTATAAATCCCATAACATTGCAATACATTATTGTAAGAATTAAACTCATTAAATATATAAAAATATAACCTTTATTATGTTTAAAAAATAAATTCATATCATATCTACCAGGTTTTATTTAACCTATAACCTGCTCCCCTTATAGTCTCTATCCCTCCATCTATGCCTAAATTCTGAAGTCTTTTTCTTATCCTGCTGATATTTACGCTTAGAGTGTTTTCCTCTACAAATTCAATGTCATCCCATATTTTTTCTAAAAGAAAATCTCTACTAACTACCTTAGGATATTTTTTCATAAGATATTCTATCAATATCCCTTCTCTTTTAGTTATAATTAACCTTTGTTCCTTAAATTCTAATTCCAATCTTTCTGGATAAAATCTAAGGCCATCAACTTCAACTATTCTTTCTTCTATTTTAGGTGCATAATCTCCAAAAGCTCTTCTTAAGTGGCTTTTTATTTTTGCAATAACCAAATCGTAATAAAAAGGTTTAGTTATATAATCATCAGCCCCACTTTCTAAAGCCATAACCTGATCCATTCCACTGTCTCTTGCAGATATAAATATTATAGGTACCTTTGATTGTTGTCTTATCTTTCTGCACCAGTAAAATCCATCAAATTTAGGTAAATTAACATCCAATAATACTAAATCTGGATTATATTCATTAAAGCCCTCCATTACCTTTCCAAAGTTTTCTACTGTTTCTACTTGAAAACCATACTTATCAATGCACTCTTTTAACACAGCACTTATTGAAATATCATCTTCTACAATATATATTTTATATTTCATATTGATTTTTCTCCAATTCTGCATCCTAATATACAATTTAAGTTTAAATGATAAAGAGATAACTTTCAATAATTTGGATAAAAACAATTTAATTGCTCCATTTCTTGACAGGCAAAAAATTATATTATATACTCATTTTGCACATATTGTATCCTAAGATTACATACTGTAACCAAATATACACCTTGTAGATTATAATTATCAAATAGGAGGAAATATTTTAATGGATACCACAATATCTAGAAGAGAAAAAGAACGACGCATGAGAGAAGACGATATAATAGATGCAGCAGAACAAGTATTTAGTACTACAGGCTATAGTGGAGCCTCAATGGAGGAAATAGCCAAACATGCACAATTCACAAGGAAAACTATATATCAATATTTTGCTGATAAAGAAGATTTGTATTTTGCAGTAATAATTAGAGGCTTTCAAAAGCTTCTATGTTATTTTGAAGAAGAAACCCAAAATGGTAAAACAGGTTTTGAAAAGCTTAAAAACTTATCATATGCTTATTATAAATTTTATAAAGATTTTCCCAAAACTTTAGAATTGATGAACTATGTTGGGTATATAAAATCCAAGAAAGAACCTACACCTAAGCATGAAGAATTTAATAAAATTACTGAATTAGTAGCACAAAAAATTGCAAAAATAATTAATGAAGGTAAGGAAGATGGAAGTATACGTAAAGATATTGATACAATGAGTGGAACCTATTCCGCTGAATTTTCAATAACTGGTTTTTTTCACATGCTTTCCGTATCAGGAAAAACCTTCCTAAACCACTTTTCACTTAATGAAGAACAATTTATACAATTTAATATCAATTTACTATGTGATGCTTTTCGTAGCAAAAATTCATAAAATATAAAATGAGAACTACTATACTAAGAATTTAATATAGTAGTTCCCTTTTTATAGGTATTCCATGTGCTGGACATACCCATTTAAATGAAATGTTAGATATGCTTTTAATGGATTTCATAAGTTCATCTTTGTTCCAGTTCATATTAGGATATGGCCTTAATTGTCCTTTTCTAGAATCTACTAAATCTCCTGCAAATAATACATCTTTATAAAGTATACAAACATGTCCAGGTGTATGACCTGGAGTTGCTATAATTTCTATATCTCCAATTCTTATATCCTTGTTATAAGCATATACATTTTCTGGTTTTCTTACCCTGAATAAAAATGAAAAAATTCTTTTTATTCCAGGTCTATTTTTATATCCTTTAATATATGGAATATCTTCTTTAGCTGCCCACAGCTTAGCATTAGTCACCTTTTGAAGCATATGAGCATTTCCCACATGATCCAAATCATGATGAGTTAATACTATATGTTTTATATCCTGTAATTTTATATTCATAGCTGAAAGTTCTTTTAAAATTCCTTTTCCTTGCCACATCTGTCCTGTGTCAACAAGGATTGTTTCCTTACCAAGTATTATATATGCATAAGATCCTTTTGTAGATTCTAGTGCATACACATTATCAGTTATTTTCATTTATTTACACTTCCTAAATTTTTTTATAAACTTCTCCTATTAAATAATTTTTATTTAAATTAACCCCCTTTTTGAAAGACTGTTATATGTAGCATACTCTTCTCCATCTTTACATTTTAAAATTTTCTTTTTGAATACAGGTTTTAAATACAGCCATATAATTAACCTCATAATTAAATTTTGAAAAGGATATTTATTATCATTTTTTATATCACTTGTTATTTTTCTTCCCAAAGTATGTGCCTTTCTCATTGCATCTTGATTTTCAAAAGTCTTCTTCTCAGTACCCTTAAACATAGTACCCACCCCTAAAAATCCAGATACATAACTTCTTCTAAATATTCCAAATTGAAACATACCAGTAAGCTTTTTAGCAACCTTCTTTGCCATTCCCTCACCATAAGCCGTAGATATTCCTGCTCCATATTTGTCTCCCATTAAAGAAGCATACAGGGTATATGGTCCCAATCTCTCAATAAAGCACTTCATTATTGCATTATACTCTGCAGCGTAGGTTGGAGAACCTAAAATAATTCCATCTGCTTCATAGATAACCTTTCTAATTTCCTCAAAATCATCTGGTAGTGGGCATTTTCCCTTAGCTGTACATGCTAAACATCCTGTGCAAAAACCAAGATTATGCTTAGCCAAAAAAATTTCTTTTATTGACGCCCCCTCTTCTTCCGCACCTTTAAGTGCTTCTCTAACAAGTGCAGCAGTATTACCATTAACTTTCGAACTGCTTATCACCCCAACAATTTTAATATTTTTTTTCATTCCCTCATTTCCTCCCATCTTTAACTAAAAACACCTATCATGGCCTACTTTCTATTCATAAACAATAAAAATAACATTATATAATTTTGTCAACGCATTGTATATTTAAGTTACATATCGTAACCTTAATATACAATATGTTAATTGTCATTGTCAAGTGAATCAAAAGAACTTTTTCATATTTTTACAAAAAATAAATAAAGAAGAACCATTAAGATTATTTTAGGTTCTTCTTTTTATCAACTATACATAGATATATTTTTTCGCCCACTGTCTAAAATACTGCAATTGCTCTTCGGTGTGAAAATAATGTTCCCCCTGTTCCATTACCTGAAGATCACAGTGAAAAGCCTTAGCAAAATCAGACACCACATCAAACTCACATATATCATCCTCTGAACCATATAAAATTGATGTTTCTTTATTCCAATTAACAATAGGATGCTCTTTTACATAACAATAGTAATCCCAGTAAAGTTTTTGTCCAATAGGTGTAGAAATTTCTTTTTCTTCTTTCAATCTATTTTCACTTACATTAAACCATGTCATCATATTATTTATGATACGTTCCATATTTACCACAGGTGATAGGAACAAACACTGTTTTAATGAATCCTTCTTATATGAAAGTAAGCTAAAATATGCTCCCATACTGCAGGCAAACAAACTTATGCTATTTGATAGCGATTTTGCATAACGCATAATAATATTAAGATCATGAACACAATTTTGAACTTTACAAGCATAGTTTTCACTTTTACGATCACCATGTTCAGGCAAATCGAAACTTAGCACCTGGTAACCTTTTGCTACTGCTTCTTCTACAAATGCAACAATAACATCATCTGACTTATTTGACATATTGCCATGTACGGCTATAAATAGTTTATCTGACTTATTCCCCCACAAAATTGCAGGTATATTTTCTATTTTTAAACTTTGTTTTATCATTACAATTCTTCCTCCATATACCACTCATTTTTAGAGGACAATTGACAGAGTACAGAGGACAGTGAAGGTTGATTTTTTGCTAACGCAAAATAATCTTTAAATTTATATAAATTAGCAATGTTTCACTTTAGTGAAACGAGTAATTGAAAATTTAATTAAAGATTTTTCGTAATGCAATGGAGAAAAATCCTCCTTCACTGTCCTCTGTCAATTGTCCTATGTCCTCTCAAAAATATTCACTATCTTTTTAATGCTCTTATATCTCCATTTCTAATAGCAGCTAACTTCTCAAATATCTTTTGAGTACTCCAATTCCACCACTGAACTTTAAGTAAGTCTTCTATAACTGAATCTTCAAACCGCTTTCTTATAATCCTTGCTGGCATCCCACCAACTATAGTATATGGTGGTACATCTTTCGTTACTAAAGCTCTCGTTCCAATAATAGCTCCATCACCAATATGCACTCCAGACATAATTACAGCTTCAAATCCAATCCAAACGTCATTTCCAATTACAATATTACCTTTGTTATCCCAAGCTTCACAAACCTTCATGGTATTATCCCACTCTTCATAGAAAATGGGAAATGGGTATGTGGACAGCGATTTTTGTGTATGATTGGCACTGTTAAAAATGAACTTTGCTCCACAAGCAATGGAACAAAATTTTTCTATGATAAGTTTGTCTTTATTAATAGGATAATGATACAAAACATTTTTCTTTTCAAAATCTTTTGGATCATTATAAAAATCATTATACATTGTAAAATCATCAACAATTATATTTGAATTAGTTATTACATTTTTTAAGTAAACAGTAGTAAAATCATTAGTTCTAGGATAAATCTTATTAGGATTAGGTTCTTGTTTCATACTTTTCGACTCCTTTGCTTAAGCATTCTCAACTAAAGCTTATAATAAAATTATAACTTCATTTCTTTTACTTTATCTAGCTCATAAATAATTCTGTAATAAACTTGCCTGATTTTCCATCAACAAATTAAAAAGGATATTTTTATATCATATAAGCTACATAATATAAAAATATCCTTTTCAGCTATATTAATTGTTTTTCTTCTCTAATTATTCTTCTAATACTATCTTCAGTAAGAAAAAATTGCTTAGAAAGTTCTTTAACAGATACACCTTTTTTATAGTTATTAAAAATTTCTCTATTTCTTTTTCTCAAGCTACTTTTTATACCACTATTTTCCCCCCAAGCTTTTTTACTGCTTAACTTTCTAGGTATATATAAATAGCCACCATCTACATACTGTTGAATTAATTCAATAACATGCTGCGGCAATATATTTTGTGCTTTTTCATATTTCATAATACTTACGCTCCTATCTGCTTTAAATTTGCAAATAACGAAGCAAAGTCCACACAAAAATATTTTAGCCAAAATTAACTTAAATTCGGCTCCGAACAAGACATTGTCCTATATTTTCATGTAGTCTTTGCACGGAGCCTTGAACACTGGCATTTTTTACTGTATATGCCATACATAATCCCCCAATCTATTTTAGTCCATAATTAATAAACCAAGTCTTATTAACTTATAAAACAATTTTATCACATATCTTCTCGTTTCTCATACATAATTACCCATACCTTGTGATATTAACTCTATTTTTTCATAATATCTATGCCTTTCTACTATGTTATCTTCCAATAAATACCCCTATATACCTATTCATAATTATGGTACAATATCCAAGTAAAACATGTTAACCACAGAAGGATGGCTGTGGAGGTTTTGAACATTTTATCCTCCTTTGGGCTATTGGTGAATTATTTCGCTGTAGCTAAGGAGGTGGTATTGGATATGTTAGATACTTTTATAAAGTGTGTATCAATTGTTTATGTAGTTAACTTAGTTTTAAAACATAATCTTTTTATATATCACTTAAAAATTAAGATTAAATTTCTTGGTCTTGATATAGAAGTTAAAAGCAAAGAAAAAAGTGCCCCATCCTCACAAGATTAGCACTTTTTCTAAGATTCATATTTTATAACATAAATCTAATCCAATAGCCCTAAAACAAAATAAATGTTCTAAGGATTGCTTAGTGTTAACGCACTAAGCTTTTCTTAATTATATTATATCAAAATTCATATAAAAATAAACATATATTTTTATAATTTATTTTATAGACTTTTCACTTACTAAAATTATTAATAATAACAAACAATTGGAGTTCCTGCTTCAATATTTTCATATATTGTCTGTGCTAGATAATGTGGTGAGTTTACACAACCATGCGAACCGTCTCCCATATATATACTACCTCCAAATGCTGGTCTCCATGGTGCATCATGAATTCCAATACCACCATTAAACGGCATCCAATAATCAACAGGAGAAGCATATCCCTGTCCTTTCAAAGTAGCATGTCTTTCTTTGTATTTTAAACTATAAATACCTTCTGGTGTTGCATGTCCCTGACTTACATTACCTGTAACAACGTCACCTTGCACTACTAAAGAACCATTTTTATAATACCATAAGTGTTGTCTTCCCATATCTACTTCTACATAGGTATTGCCAATATCATTACTGCTGTGAGATGCTGCAGTTTGGGTGTATGTTGGTTCCTTTTTTATAGACTTTCCTTCTTTAATTGCAGCAATTAAGTTTTGTGTTTCTTTTGAAGCATCAGTATACCATCCATAATCACCGCCACCAACTTTTATTGTTGATCCTGAGGATGCAGTAAAGCTTCTTGTTTTGCCAATTGTGTCATAAGTACCAGCAAGTTCATTCATATATTCTTTTACTTTTTTTTCATCAACTTCAGCTTTAAAGTCATCATTAACTGTAAGCCAATTATTTATTTTAGAACCATCTATAGTTTCCTGTTTGTCACCAAAAGTATAAGTAATTTTAGAAGATACATATTTATTAAGCGTATTTTTATTTTCAGTAGTTTCTTTAGATTTTACAGTGTACTTTGGTTTTACATAACAATTAAGCGCTTCTAAATCTATGGTAGTTTCACCATTAGCTATTGCCTTTACCACATTGTCCTTTAAAGAATTTTTATTAATCTTATTTCCATTTACCTCACTTACAACTTCATAACCCTTATCTGTATATTTAAAACTAGGATTTTTAGGTTCAACTACCTTTTTACTATCAAGGCAAGAAAGGTTGTTCATCTTCTGTTCTAATAAATCTTTATCATAGGAAACTTGAGCCTTCATTTTAGAATCACTTGTATTTAAAAACGCTAAAGCCCATTTATAACTACCCTGCTTATTCTTAAGCTTTTTAAATTCATCATCTGAATTATATTTTAATTTAATATCCTCCGCTTTAATTTGTTCACTTTTACCCTCACGTTCTTTTAAATTCAATTTATACGATTTTATTTCAGATGCCATTTGTTTGTCCACTTCTTCAACAGTTTTTCCAGAAACATTGATGCAGTTAATTTCAGATCCGAAATAAAAATGATTGTTAAAATATGCTGATGCACCTAAATATACAGCAAGCAAAACACAAAAAGAACTTGCAGTGCTTATGATAACTTTATTATATTTTTTATTATTTTTTTTACTGCTGCGTCTCCTACTTTCTTTACTCTTTTCTACATCCTTTTCTGCATCCTTTTCTGTTTCCTTTTCCAAAATACCCATCCCCTTTTTGATTACAATAAAAATTTAAAATTAATGCTTTATGATTTTAATATTAATCAATTTTATGTACATAAAACCTACATTGTATTTTATGTAATAAAACTCATACTTAAAACAATTATTATTTTACAAAAATAATAGAATAAAGGAACTAAAAGAACGGATATTAAATTACTCATATAGTTAATTTAGCACTTTATATTCTAACTACTTATCTTAAATAAAAAGTATATTTATAAATATTATTTACAGTATACAATAAAAAAGATACCACCTTTTTGCGAAAAATACAACCGCTTATAGCATCTATTTAAAAGACTTTTTCTAAGGGCAAAATAAGTAATATTATTTTTAATAAATTGTTTCTATTAAACATAAAAAGCAAGTAGTTTTTTAATTTTTAAACTACTTGCTCAATTCAAGTTAAATGCAAATTTTTATAGCATTTATCAACTTAAATTTTTATTATAAAATTTTCTAATACCCATACAATAACTATTACCATAAATGCCAAACAATATGATGTAACTAATAATGAGAAAATTATTCCATGTATACCTGCTATATCTCTTTATTTTTGATTTTGAAACTATGAATTTTGTAGGAATCTATTTATTCAAAAAGCAAGAATAACATTATATTAAATTTCTATAAATGGAGTTCCTTGTCCATTATGAAATTTGAAACCTACTTTTAAAAATTTGTAAATGGAAACCACTTTTTCCACAGATAAACCACTAATAATTTTGTTAATCATAAAACTTCACCCCTTTTCTCATGATAAGTTAGTCTTACAAAGTTGTCCATATATCTATCATCTCTTTGTTGTTTCTATAATATATCATAAGTTACAACATATATGCTGCTGATGTAAAAAACAAAGCTTAAAATGTAAAAATTCCTAAAAAAAACATACATGATACTTTTATCATGCATGTTTTGTATTTTTATGTATATTTTAATAAGTAGTTAAAATTTCTTTATTGCATGCTTCAATAGCATTTTCAACACAATTACCTATAACAATTGATAAATCAAGGACATCTATATTAATATCTTCTGGTATATTCAGCTTCGTCTTAAATTCAATATTACTATCCTTAGCAATATTAATATAATGTTTTAATATTAAATCTACAGTGAAATTTTTACACAACATATCTATATTTTCACATATTTCTGTTTCACTAAACTTAGTAAAATATTCTGATGCTGCTATGTACTTTTTAGTGTCTATCATTGACTTCATAGCCAAAAGATGATGTCGTATGTCATGTTTAAAGGCATAATAATTTTCAATAGATTTATTTAAGGTTTTATAATTTTGTTTCTGTAATTCTATTTGAGTATCTATATTTTTTAATTTATATTCCAATTCTACATTTTTATTTACAGACCAAATAGCAATAAAAATTATTGCATATGATAAAGTAATTATAATTACAAACATCAAACTATTAAAAATACCATAAAATTTAATAAGCTTATTAGCATTGAATTCATAGTAATTAGCTAAAAATATAAATATTATAATACTGTAAAAGGATATTATATTAATCACTCTATTAGTTATACATCTTAGTAATTCTTTATAGTTACTTCTAAATTTTAAATATACTATAGGAATCATTAAAGATTCAATAAAAGTTCTTAATAAGGTTGATAAATATTTATACATACTAAAGTCTTTAATAGGAAATAACACTATTATATAACTACTTATAAGTAATATAATAATTGAAAAAAGCCATGCAGTATTTATCAAGGTTATTAAGCTAGTACTTAATATATAATTCATATTATCATTCCTTTAGTTATTTAATTTTCTACCTTGATTATAAACTATTTAAAACATTTATCAAACAAACTCTCCATCGTCAAATTTTTTAATACCTATTACATTGACTATTACCATAAATACTAAACAATATATTACAAATGATAATTGCGGCATTATTCCATGTATACCTGCAGCTGCCGAAATATCCATAGATACTTTTTGAATTGCCCAGGGCCATATGTATTTTAGACCTTTTACAGCTGATATAAAAAATCCAAGCAGTGAACAACATGATGCTATCATAATCGATTTTGTAAATTCCTCATACTTTAAAGATAAATACATCTGTACAGAAATTAGTGGTAAAGCCCCCATCCATCCAAAGAATAAAATATTAATTATCCTGCCAATTGGAAAAGGATCTGTAATTCCATACAATTTTCCAACAATGAAGTATGCAAGTCCAAACACAACTTGTAAAAGTAAAACCATTAAAACTGCTGTTATGTATTTTGATATATATAATGACTTCCTAGAAACGGGAGTTGATAGTATGATTTTCATATTTTTATTCATGTATTCCACTCTAAAGATCATTGCACAATATATGCTTGCTATTATAGGAAATATAATAGGTGAATAAAACATCGCAACCTGTCCCCATCCTTTTAACCAATCATTTACATTTTGCTCCTTAAATACACTATAATTAGCCTTAAAAGTAAATAATCCTAATATAATTGGTATAAATGTAATTATTATTGAAATTATAAACGCTCTTTGTCTTTTTAATTTTAGTAATTCACACTTAATTAATCTATACAAAATATCTCACTCCTTCTTAAAGATCTTCCTTTTTATCGTACAAACGTAGTGATATGAAAGCCATACCCCCTGCTACAATAATACTTATAAAACTAAACATTACACTGCTTTCATTCATAACTGTGCTCATATTTGACGCAGAAATCATAGGTGCAGTAAAAAATGGATACATCCATATGAGAATCTTTCCAAAAGGAAGTGCAAAACCAAGTACTCCCAAAAAACATCCTATTACTCCACAAGCTATTGACACACCTTGATTCTTTACCATTATAGAAATTGAAAGCTGTAAAACTATAAATGGTAAGTAGCCAATTAAAGGACATAAACTCTGCTTTAATATTAAACCGTAAGCAGTACCTTTTATTCCTATACTATTTCCTAATAAGATTAAGCCACTAAAGGTTATACAAGAAGAAAAAAACATTATTATTAATACGCAAATAAATTTGGCTATATAAAGCAACTTCTTATCCTCTATAGAAATAAATTCAATTTTCCACATATCCGATTTATGTTCAATATCCACTATTTTAGAAATAATAATTGTAAATACTATTATCATAATCATAAAATTAAATCCGCTAAAATTATATAATAAATTCATCCAACTTTTTGATCCAGGTCTGCTTTCAAAAACATAAGCAACTAAAAATGATAATAATTCACCAATTAAAGCTAGTAAAAACAGCCTTTTTCTTTTCATTTTTATAAATTCTGCACAAACAATATCTTTCATTTATAAACTATTCTCCTTTCCAGTAAGGTTAAGAAAAATATCTTCTAATGAAGTTTTTTCTTCTTCTATTCTATATACCTTTATACCTTTAAAAACTATATCCTCGATTACTTGTCCCATTTTCCCATCATTTAGTCCACCTATCTCAATATATCCATCCTGTACATTATGAAAAATCTCCTTTTGATTTAATATGTTTATAGTGCCATTCATGTTATCTGTGCGTATTTTTATTTTTTCATGACCTTTACTTCTCAGTTCTTCAATAGTACCTTGATATACAAGACTTCCTTTAGTAATAATACCTACATGGGTTGCAATTTGATCAATTTCCGATAAAAGGTGGCTTGAAATTAAAACTGTGCTGCCATACAGCTTAGGAATCTCTTTTATCAATTCTCTTATTTCATGAATTCCAGAAGGATCTAATCCATTAGTAGGCTCATCTAGAATAAGAAGCTTAGGTTTTCTAAGAATAGCCATCGCAATTCCTAGTCTTTGTCTCATACCAAGTGAAAATTCTTTAACCATCTTATTTTTAACATCATTTAATCTAACAATTTTTAATACTTCGTCAATATCACTTTTAGATGAATTAGTTAAAGTACTCATTATCTTAAGATTTTCATATGCTGTAAGATGTGGATAACTGGCTGCATTTTCAATAAGTGCACCAACATTTTTCAATATGTCAGTTCTATTTTTCTTATTTTGATCATATCCAAATACACTAACACTTCCTTTTGTAGGTTTTATTAAACCTAAAATCATTCGTATTGAAGTAGTTTTTCCTGCTCCATTTGGTCCAAGGAATCCATAAATTTGACCTTCTTCGATTGATATATTTAAGTTATTAACTGACAGCGTTCCATTATATTCTTTAGTTAAATTTTTAGTTTCTATTATATTCATAGTTACTTTCCTCCAAATTTTCATCAACTGCTTTCGACTATTTAAATATAAAATATTTACCTTACATATCCATGAAATCTACCTTACATTTACCTTACAAAATATTTAATGTATAATATTTTTAGTTATTACATAAGACTGGAGGAATAAGATATTTAGTATGAATGATATTAAAGATTGCAAAATATTAATTGTAGATGACGAACTTTCTCTATCAGAAATGGTTAAAGATATTATGTTAAAAGAAGGATTTCATGAAATCTTTACAGCTTCTAGCTGTCACGAAGCCATAACTCAATTTAAAAAACTAACTCCTCATATAGTAATTTTAGACATAATGCTACCTGATGGAGATGGGTTTTCTCTTATGCAAAAATTTCGTGAAACCTCTATGGTTCCTATACTTTTCTTATCAGCTAAGGATCAAGATGAAGACAGACTTTTGGGACTAGGTCTTGGTGCTGATGACTATATTACCAAACCATTTCTACCCAGAGAATTAATTCTGAGACTGAGTATTATACTTAAAAGAACTTATTTTCCATTAGTAGGGCAAGCTAATAAAAAGCCAACTTTTTCTTTAGGAAATACAATCGTGGACATGAATAGTGGCACTGTAAAAACACAAAGTGAGGAATTAACCTTAACCGCTAAAGAATACGTCTTACTAGATAAACTATATACCAATAAAGGAAACATTGTAACTATTGATGCTTTATGTAAAGCTGCCTGGGGTGATGACTTATTTCGATATGAAAATACACTAATGGTTCATATTAGACGACTTAGAGCAAAGATAGAACCAGATCCTTCCCATCCAAAATATCTCTTAACAGTAAGAGGGCTTGGATATAAGCTTGTATTGGAGGCATAACTATGAAAAGAATGTCAAAAATAATTATGCGTTATGTCCTTTCAGCTGGTGGAATTATAATAATATTACTCATAACTAATATTATTGTATTTGCTTTATGCTTATCATCTAACAATTCTCCTACTACTTCACATAGAATATCTGAAATTAGTAAAGGATTGAAAAAAGAAGATAACAACTTCGTATTATCAAACAAAGCTTCCTCTATAATTACTAAGGAATTTCAATGGGCAATGCTCATAAATGATACCGGAAAAGTTGTATGGAGTAAGAATCTACCAAAGGATATTCCATTAAGTTATACTTCTTCTGATATAGCTTCTTTTACCAGGTGGTATTTAAAGGAGTATCCAGTTTATACCTGGAAGCATAAAGATGGATTGTTTGTAGTTGGTGGTATCAAAAATAGCACTTGGAAATCCCAGCTTGAAATCCCAGAAAACATTGTACGTAATAGTATAAAATGGTTGTCACTTGGATTACTTATGAATTTCATAGTTGCTATGCTTTTAGCTTTTTTATTTGGAATTCGTTTCTTCCTATCTCTGCGTAAAATTATAGAAGGCGTTGAAGATATGGCTAAGAAAAAGCAAGTTTTCCTTGGCACTAAAGGGGCTTTTGAGGAATTGGCCCACAATATAAATATTACTTCTAAGGAACTCTTAAGACAGCAAGCCTTAATAGAAAAGAGAGATACTGCTAGAAACAACTGGATTACTGGAGTGTCTCATGATATTAGGACTCCTTTATCTATGATTATGGGTTATTCCAGCGATTTAGAAGATAATGAAAACTTTTCTGAAGATGACAGAAAGAAACTTAGCATCATAAGATTACAAAGTGAAAAGATAAAACAATTAGTTAACGATTTAAATTTAACAATAAAACTGGAATATGAAATGCAACCTTTAAATATAAAACCTTTTTATGCTGCAGAACTTGCAAGGAAAGTAGTTGTAGATCATTTAAACAACTTATCTAACAATAGATATAACTTAGAGCTTTCCATTTCTTCTGAGGCCCAAAGTTGTATGATAAATGGTGACATGAGATTATTTGAGCGTGCTCTTAATAATATTATAGGAAATAGTATGAAACATAATAAAGATGGTTGTAATATTTATATTGAACTAGATCAAAAGGAAGGCAATTGTGTAATTGAAATCAAAGATACTGGAAGCGGCTTTAAAGATGATATTTTACAAACTTTAAATTTCTCAACTGAGTTTCCTACTAACAAATCGCATGGTCTTGGCCTTTATATTGTGAAACAAATAATTACAGCCCATGGTGGAAAGTTTTATTTTGAGAATTGGGAACAAGGCAGCAGTATAAAGTTATGTATACCTAGTTATAAGGAATAGTTTTTCCAACCTTCACTAATTTTTATGATAATGTTAATTGTTTCAAAAAACTTCTAACATAAAAACTTATTATCTGTAAAAAATAGTTTAGAAGGTGGTGATCATAAAATGACTAACCAAAATAACAATTCAAATTTTAATCAACAGTGTAATTGTTCAAACCCTAAGAATCAAAATAGTTCCCTAAATGCTGTACATGACAATAAATCCTCCATCTCCAATAAATATAAAAATGTTGAACCTCTTCCAGAATCCTCACGTCCAAGACGCGATGGCCCTGGTGGGGAAGATGGAGACTAATTTGTATCAAGCTAAATAAACAAGTGATAATATGAATTTTAATTTTGTAAAATAACAAATAAGTTCCATTCAAAATGGGACTTATTTGTTTTTAACCTCTTTAGCTGCACTTTTCCATAAAATTACTCTTGCTTAATGTTATCGGAGTTACAGGTTCACCATAAAAATCTTCTGCTTCTCCAATGACTTCACATCCAAATTTCTTTAATATATTTACAGTTATATCTCTTGCTTCAATATATACTTCTTCAGTATAGGAATTAAAAGTTTCTTTTAATGAAAATACAGCAATCTTCTGACCAATTCCTATTCCTCTTAATCTTTTATCAACAGCAAATCTGCCCCAATGCCATTTATCTTTTTCTTTCCATGCTGCTGCTACTCCAATAATATCTTCTCCTACTCTTGCACACCACCAAATTGGCTTTAAATCATCCTTCACTGGAATCAATTCTGCTGGAATACTTTGCTCATCACTAAATATATCTGTTGCTAATTTAATTGCTTCCTCCATATAATTTTCTGAAATTCTTTCTATTAATATTCTGGAATCATTCTTTTTAAGATTACTTTTTAATGCAAGGATGCGAAATGTTCTAAATGCTTTTACCATATTTTCTGTATCTTCGTTATCTCCCAAATTTAAAATTTCACTAATAAACTTGTTTGCTTTACAATCTCCATCATTTATAGCTTCCATACCTGATGGAAGAATACAAATATCCTTCATTCTTTTATCAATTTCAGACTTCTTCAATTCTAAATAATTTTTAGATTGTAAATTATTAACTATTCTACTTAGTGAAGCCTTATCAATGCCTAAATTTATCAGCAATTCATTAAAAGGAGTTTTTCCATTTTGTTTTAGATAATTTAATATATGAGCCTGCGCAAGTGTCAAGTCAGAATTTAAGCAATTGTGATTAAGCAAACCTAATTCTCTCACAATTAATCTTATTTCTTTTCTAATTATTTCTTCCTTATTCATAGCCACCTCCAAAGTTAATTGATATTATCAACAATTATACTTTGTTTCTATATTTTTAACAAGTCAAAAATATGTATTATGACCGTATCAGAGTATCTCTAATACGGTCATAATATATCATAATTTTCATTGTCTAATAACTTGTAAAACAACAATCCTTATTATTTTAAATACCATTATTCTCGTACTTTTATAATTTTTCTATACTATTCTTTTTTATAAAAGTATTATTATCCAGCTCCAAGAATGCTGAATTCAGTTCTTCCTTTGTATTCATAACTATAGGACCACCCCAGGCAATTGATTCTTTCAATGGTTTAGCAGATAAAAGTATAAAGCGCACACCCTGATTTGCTGCCTTTATCCAAAACTTATCATCATGACTAAACAATACAGCTTGTTTTTCATCAACTAAATCTTTAGGATTCTCAATGCTTTTATCAGGATCAAAAATTGCTTTTCCAGTAAAGATATAGACAAACAAAGTGTTTTCAGCATCATTTATGAAATTCCATTCCTGATTAGCAGGTAATTCAACATCCAAATAAGTGGCTTTAATGTATTTACCTTCAAAAGCACCTTTATGACCTTGATAATCTCCAGCAATTATGTGAACCTTTGTTCCATTTTCATTGATTACTGGTATATTTTCAGCCTTTATATCTCCATAACTTGGTTCAGTCATTTTGTCTTTGGCAGGCAAGTTCAACCACAATTGAGCACCTAGCATACGTCTACTTGCCTTAGGCATTTCCTGATGGATAATACCAGAACCAGCTGTCATCCACTGGCACTCTCCATCAAGAATACTTCCGCTATTACCAAGACTATCCCCATGCTCGATGTTTCCATTTATCAAATAAGTTATTGTTTCAATTCCTCTATGAGGGTGCCAAGGAAAACCCTTTATATAATCTTCAGATTTGTCTGAATCAAAAGCATCTAACATTAAAAATGGATCATAATCTTTAGTGTCATTATACCCAATTACTCGAACTAACTTTACACCTGCACCGTCAACAGCTGGTTGACCTTTTGTGATCTTAATTACTTTTCTCAATGTATCCATATTATTCTCCTTTCTTTTCTTATTTTAAAATTCAAAACATATATAACTTAGAGTTCCATATGCATAGCTTTGGTGTAAAAGCTTCGGCTTATCTCTATTACCGCTTCCCATTGCTATAAACATAGGAACTATGTGCTCTTCACGTGGTACTGCATGTTTTGCATAAGGTGCTAACTTTCTGTAGTTAAACAGAGTATCCTTATCATTATCTTCCACCTTTTCAATAAACCAATCATCAAACTCTAATGCCCATTCTTCTACTTTTTCTGAATTCCAGTCAACTGTAGCAAGATTATGAACAGTTGAACCACTTCCAATTACTAATATATCCTCTTTTCCTAATTCCCTGATGGCTCTTCCTATTTCATATTGCCTTTCCATAGCTAAAAATGGATTTACTGATACTTGAATAATAGGTATATCTGCTTTTGGATACATTAAATATAAGATATCCCAAGCACCATGATCCAGTCCTCTATTTTTATCAAGCTTACTTTCAATACCATGATTTCTTAACATAGATTGCAGCTTTGAAGCTACCTCTACAGATCCTTTAGCTGGATATTTTATAGAATACAGTTCTTTTGGGAAACCATAAAAATCATAAATCATACTATATGTATCATCCATAGAAGAAATGGTTGTAATTTCACTTTCCCAATGTGCTGTAAATATCACTATTGCTTTTGGTTTCTGTCTACTTCCCAAGTCTTTAAGAAAATCCGTATACTCGTTTTTTTCTGATACTAATGTCGGTGCACCGTGGCATATAAATAATGAAGAAATCATTTTTTCACACCCTTTTACTAATATTTTACTAATCTTCAAACTGAACATTTAAATAATTTTTTCATAACTTTGCTTCTATTAATTTAAAAAATAATTAAAGTATTTTTGTAATACGTCTTATTATTTAATAATAACTATTCCTTATATTTTTATTATTTCATTTATTGATTATAATGTCAATATATTTGCACAATTCTTTCGAATTACATATTATACCAATGAAGTAACATAGGTGTTATTTATATTTTTTAATTTTACAATTCTGTAACTTTAATCCACTCTTCTGGATGATTCATTTCCCATTGTAATTCCTGTAAAAGCACCTTTATGTGATAACCATCTACTACAGCATGATTAACCGTAATAGATAAAGGCATTATAATTCTACCCTTCGTTTCAGTAAATCCACCAGCTTCAAAAATTGGTGCATAATAATTTTTTGCATTTTGCAATTGCATTGATAAACCATTAAAACTAAACCATGGAACACAAGATATGATATAGTTGTTAGAAGGTGGCGTTTCCTTTGATAACATAATATTATGACTCTTTCCATACTGTTTCATATCTGAAATATAGCTTTTATAAAACACCTCAAAATCCTCATCATATTCTGTCCAAAGAAATGTTATTGTTTTATTATCTTCATGAAATACTGGATAAAAAGGAGTCCGATAATCCCAATATCCTAACACATCATCTCGAATTGCCATAAGAAATTCCTGCTGTTTTCCAATAGCTCTAGTTACTAAATAAAGATATGTAGGAAAGAATTTTAAGCCTTTGCTTTTTAATGTATTTCTAAGAATTGTAACATCCACTGTAACACTAATAGAATAAATAAGTGTTGATACTGTTTTTGTAAAGTAATTGTATGTGTGTGCTCTTGGCCATGTATCCATGTCAATAGCATGAAAATTTGTATTCATATGCTTATACCTCTATTTGATTTTAATTAAGTTATAAGCAAATTATAACCTCATCTCTAATTACTTATCTAGTTCATAAATGATTCTGTAATAAAGTTGTTCCTGCTATGAAAATTTAAAAACGGTGTTTTTATTATTACTACTTAGGCAATAGTCCTCCACAGAGAGCATCAGTCAAGGCCTCATCCATTTGAATTTTCCATATCCCATCTATTTTGTTAAGAGTGATTTTTAGGTTAGTTGTAATCATTTTATTATCAGAATTTTTGATTGCTTCAATGAGTGGATTATCTGCGTCTGCATAACGTACTATATCATTATCTACATTTGATAAATCACGGTTAGTGATTTTCACTTGAACTGTTGTAACATTTCCATTTTCATTCACTTCTCCTATATCATAAGAAAAATTGGAAAAAACACTCTCTATAAGCTCTTTCCCTTTGCCATTTAAATTATTGCCAAAAAGCTTATTATCCTTATATATGAGAACACCTTCCCGTCGCTCTTTATATTGAATAAACTGATTGAATTTCTTGAAATCCCCATTCTTTAATGCTTCAAAAGCAATTTGTATAGTTTGTTTAGGAGAGGTTTTTGATGACAATCTAGTCGTTTTATTGCCCTCATCTGATAAATTTCCACAAGCGGATAGTGAAATTGTAAATACAAAAACAAGTACTAAAAGAGAAAAAATTTTTTTCATTTTAATGACCTCCTAAAAATGTTTTTATTAAAAAAGTAAAGGTAAAAAGGAACAGCATTGCAATAGCAGAAATACCCGCAATAAATAAAAGTATACTAAACATTTTTCTGGATTTAGTATTCTCCTTATTTTCTTTAGAATCAATTTCTATTGGCTTACTTATCTGCTCCTCACCTTTTAATAAATAGTCCGTACTAACATTATAAATTTCACTTAATTTAATAATATTATTGATATCTGGATTGCCTTGGTTACTTTCCCATTTTGATATTGCTTGTCTTGTTACTCCTAATTTTTCTGCTAACTGTTCTTGAGAATATCTTTCATCTTTTCTTAATTTTTGTAATCTTTCAGATATACCCATTAAATCGCCCCCTATCTTCTTCCATTATATAGAAAACGAAAGGTTGCAGTCTACCAAAAAGTGCTGAAAATTTGTCAACCAAACGTTGCTATTAGTTTTTACATATAAGAAATGTCCTTCCTCTAGGCCAATCTTATTACTCTAAAACTACTTAATTTATAATGCTGATAATTAATAAAATAAAAAAAACATACTGGATTTCTCCAGTACGGTCATATGTATCATGGGTTTTAATGGTAGTGGCAAATCTCTACTTCCAGAATCAACTAATTTAAACAATTTCTTCATTTTAAAATAGCGTATTAGTTTTAATAAAAAACTAATGTAATCTCATAATATTAAAGATTGCAGTTAAAATGGCGTATCCTCCAGCAATTACGACCCAATCCGGCCAGTGGCTTGACCTTCTTTTTTGTTTATTAACAATAATTCCAACAAAGCCTATTAATAATAAAATTATTCCTAGTATACTCCCTAGAATAATACCAATTAACATCTTGCTTCCTCCTTTTATACAGCATCCATTTGATTAATTTTTTTTATTGTCTCCCTCACTGCCAGAATATCTAATACAATAAGAATTCCTAATAAAATTAAACCTATTTTAAAACTACCATTCATGATCGTATTTCCTACAGTGGCAGCCAACGCAAATGATGTAATAATTGTAGTAGGCATTGATTTTTTTATAAAACCCACTGTCATAGAAAGAATACCTAGAGCACCAACGGTTAAAGCAATTAATAAAATGCTTTGTAAAGTACCTAAGAAGCAAAATGGAGTTAACATGTCCCTAACAATTGGACATATTAATTCAGTTATACTAAAAATAAATAAGCAAGCCACATTACTAAACATAAGCGCTATAACCGTAAATAAGGTAACAACACATACTTTAGCAAGAAAAATTTTGCTGCGACTTACAGGATAGGAGAATAATAGCACTAGTTTCTTTCCTACATAGTCTTCTATTACAAGTCTAGAATACATAACAGCAGAAAGTACAGTGAAAATAATCATGCTCATAATACCTATAAATTTAAAGATATTGGAGTAACTTTGAAACAAAGGATCCTTTTCAACTCTAGAAATTACAGAAATAAGATAGGTAAATCCTAAAAGAACTATACATGAAACGACACTTGCTAATACATAAGTTTTAATTTTAAACTTATGCATTTCTAAAGATATAAGCTTAATCATATTCTAATTTCTCCTTTATTTTTTCAAAAAAATATTCTTCAAGACTGGAATTTAAAGTTTTAGATTTAATTTTTGCCATACCTACTTCATCAATAATTTTGCCATTTGCAATGATACCTATGCTATCTGCAATGTGTTCTATATCATTAAGAATATGACTAGATATAAGAATAGTCATACCTTCATTTCTTACAAGATTAAGAAATAAATCTCTCATTTCTAGGATGCCCATTGGGTCAAGTCCATTTAGAGGTTCATCTAGTATAAGGAGCTTTGGCTGATGAATAATTGTCCGTGCAATACCTAGCCGTTGTCTCATTCCTAAAGAAAAGGTTGATACAGGTTTCATATCTCTAGAAGGAAGTCCAACTGTTTCTAGAGTTTTATCTATATCTATATTTTTCTTATTCATATATCCAAGATGCACTTGTAAATTTTCAGCGGCAGATAAATGTTCATAAAAAATAGGTACTTCTATAATACTACCTATATTTCTTAAAACTTCACTGCTATGAGAAGTGATATCTATCCCTAACACTTTTGCTGTTCCTGATGTAGGTGAGAGTAAACTTGACAGCATCTTAAATACAGTAGTTTTTCCAGCACCATTCATACCTAAAAAACCATAAATTGTACCCTGTTTTATATGCATAGAGCAGTCTTTAATTACTTCTACCCCATCAAAAACTTTTCTTAATTTATCAGTTTCTACAATCCATTTATCACTCATATATAAGTATCCTCCAATTTAAATTTATTGTTTTTTACTTTTAATACAAACCGTCGGTATGTATATATCTAAAAAATAAACTACCTTATGTGGGTAGATTATTTTTCCGTGTTACACTTCTTTCTCAAAAATGTTCTCATAGTATTGTGTACAGTTATATATAAATTCATCACTAATTAATGAAATTCCCATGAAATCAATTAAATTCTTTAGAAAATCTAATTTATCTAAAAACTCTTTCTTTGAAATTCTAAATATAGCAGGACTTAACCAAAAATTAAATAATAGCATAATAACTTCTGATGTAGCTTTGGGATTAACAGCAGTTATTGACTTATCATTTATACCTTCTTCAATTAATTTGGCAAGCATAGGAGCTGCATATTGCATAGTATCTTCAAGATGCTTAGCAATCATTCGATGATTTTTAGTAAGAGGAAGTGATAACTTATCATTAATCTGCTTATTTGCATCTGATATATTATAAATAAGAATTTTTTGAATCTTTTCAAGACCATTTAAATTAGGGTTTCTACATATTTTATTTAAATAAGTATTTTCTTCAAAACTCCTCTTACTTATTGTATCCATAATTTCTTCTTTGGACTTAAAATGATGATAAATCGCACCCTTAGACATTCCTAAATTATTAACAATATCTTGAATGGTCGTTTTCTCATAGCCCTTTTCCATAAAAAGTTTTAAAGAAACATCTAATATTTGTTTTACTGTTTCTTCAGGATATTTGTTACGCGCCACAGAATCCCTCCTTACATACATACGGTTGGTATGTATGTAATATATCATAGATTTATCTAAGTGTCAATAATAGGTAACCGTCATTTTTCTACAGTGCATCTTCCCTCATAAGTAAAGGAATAGCTTTTAAACTATTCCTCACTAATTACTTTATTCAATAAACTTGTATATAAAAAACCGTACTGGATTCCAGTACGGTCATTATGTATCGTGGGTTTCATGGTGGAGGCGATGGGTGTCGAACCCATGTCCGAAAGTCGTAATACTTAGGCATCTCCGAGTGCAGTCCACATTTTAACATTCCCTCCACTGAACGCCCATGGACAGGCTTTCAGCTTCAGTAGCTTCATAAATTCCGTTCCTGTGGCAAAGCTTACACAGGCTCGTTTCACCGCTGTCGACGCTCTATCCTAAGCCGCGGTACTCAAAGGTAGAACGTAGCAGACTAAGCTGCTAATGCAAAATTATCGTTTGCGTTTACATTTAATCCCATAGTTTTTTAACGCGGGCCCACAGGTTCCCTCGACTCGCTTCCTAAATACAACATACCCCCGTCGAAACCAAGTACGCCCCCATGTATAATTGGGTTTTACCTAATTCTAAGGTTTTATATTGTTACGCAAACCATTGTTTTAATATTTAATTTTCAATAAGTTAGTGATTAATATCTCCAACTTGCAACTATTATATTACATCAAATTTATCTATTAATCAATAGTAATTTTTATCTACACATTTTTTATAATCCAAAGAAAGAAAATGTTTCATACCTTTAGATTAGTATTTTATTCTTTCTTTCATATCTCTATCTATATCCCTCTTCGCTGCTTTTTCAAGCATAGCATCTCTCTTATCGTAATCCTTCTTACCTTTTGCCACTGCTATATTTACTTTTACTCTACCATTTTTAAGATATAAAGATAATGGTACTAAGGTGTATCCCTGCTGAGTAGTAAATCCTAACAATCTTGATATTTCACTTTTATGAAGTAGCAGTTTTCTAGCTCTTAATGGATCTCTATTAAATATATTCCCTTTTTCATAAGGACTTATATGAACATTACAAATAAATATTTCACCATTTCTTATTTCTGCATAACTGTCTTTCAAATTTGCTCTACCTGCTCTTATAGATTTCACTTCTGTTCCAACTAACTCTATACCAGCTTCCATACTTTCTTCTATAAAGTAATCATGCCATGCTTTTCTATTTTCTGCAAGAGTTTTATTTGTTGATGTTTTTTTAGCCATTAAAATCACCTACCTTATAGTTTTTATTTATTATATTATACATATAAGTCTATATCAATATACTCTATTATGCAATATATAGCTATTCATAAACTTATAATGGTTAATCTCAATCTTTTTTGTATTAATTTCTCCAAAATATTAATTATCATTAACCATACTTTT
The DNA here is from genome assembly GCF_001038625.1 of Clostridium carboxidivorans P7. GTDB lineage: Bacteria > Bacillota > Clostridia > Clostridiales > Clostridiaceae > Clostridium_AM > Clostridium_AM carboxidivorans. The sequence continues at coordinate 4,923,712 of NZ_CP011803.1, read as the reverse complement.
TAGTACATTTCAACACAATAGGTTAAATGTGGACGCAATTCTACATTATTGTCTACTTTTCAAAATTAGTAAAATGTTATATAATTCTTTTAAAATACAAATTTTGATAACATTTTGAAACTTTTAAATTATAAAAAAGATTGGATGTGGAAATTATGTACACTATACTACATCTTGAACAAAGTAGTTTTATAAAAAAGCTAGTAAAAAATATCTTAATTGAAAATGGTTTTAACTGTGTTTCTGTGGATACTGCAGAAGAAGCTTATGAAACTTTGAAAAACCTTAACGGCAAGGTTGACCTAATAATAACCTCTTTATTATTAGAAGATACTAGCATTGAGGAATTCATGAAAACTATTAACAACAACAATTTAAACAAAAGTATACCTGTATTTGTTGTGACTGGTAATGAATTGGAAAATACCCAAAAAAGAATTTTAAATTTAGGGGTTTCTGATTATATCACCAAAAATAACCTAGGTGAAGAACTTCTTAAACATGTAAAATACATAATTAAAGAAGATGAACTTTTAAATTGTCTAAAGGAAGCTGAAATAGCTTGTGTAGATGATAGTCATTTTGACTGCACCATAATGAAAGATATTCTAGCTAAAAATGACATACAAAATGTAGATTTCTATTCATCTGGAAAAGACTTAATGGAAAGCCAAAAACATTATGATTTATATCTTGTGGATATTGTACTGGAAAATGAATTTGGAAAAAACATTATTATAAGACTTAGGCGTGATAATATAAACTCTTCAATTATAATGACTTCATCCTTAACTAATACTAAAACTGTAGCCAGTATGTTAAATGCCGGGGCAAATGATTATATAAGAAAACCTATTCAAGAGGATATATTCATAGCTAAACTAAAATCAAATATGAGAACTTATGCTTTAATAAAACAATTAGGAAAATAATAATAAGAACATTGCTTCGCAATGTTCTTATTATTATTTTAAGGTTTATCCACAACCAACACAGATGATTAATCAACATTGTTAGCTATTTCATTTGAAACTTCAAGTTCTTCTTCATCCTTTTCTGGCTTAACTAGTTCAAAATAAATTTCGTGAGCAAACATATCTACTTTCGAGACTTTTATCTTTGCTTCATCTCCTAGTTTATATATGTTTTTAGTTCTTTCACCTATAAGACTTAAATGCTTTTCATCATATACATAATAGTCATCATCAAGACTGCTGATGTGTACAAGACCTTCTATAGTATTTGGTAACTCTACAAACATTCCAAAATTAGTTACAGAAGATATTATTCCTTCAAATTCCTGGCCTATTCTTTCACTCATGTATTCAGCCTTTTTAAGATCTTCTACTTCTCTTTCAGCATCTTGAGCTACTCTTTCCATTTCAGATGACTGCTTTGATGCATATTCAACATCTGCTGTTAATATTTTGTTTCTCTTATCATCTATCTGTCCATTTATAAATTCTTTTATTATCCTGTGTATAATCAAATCAGGATATCTTCTTATAGGAGATGTAAAATGACAGTAATACCTCGCTGCCAGGCCAAAGTGACCTGTACATTCTGGAGCATACCTAGCTTTCATCATGGAACGAAGTAAAAGCGTACTTACTACTGTTTCTTCTTTTTTACCTTTCACTTTTTCTACTATATCTTGTAAGGCTTTTGGATGAACTTCCTGTCCCATTCTAACTACATAACCTAAATTATGAACAAATTCGTTAAAATGCATAAGCTTTTCTTCATCTGGTTCCTCATGTATTCTATATACAAAAGGCATATTAGCCCAGAACATATGCTCAGCTATAGTTTCATTACAAACTAGCATAAATTCTTCTATTATTCTATTAGCAATAGCTCTTTCATAAGGTTTTATTTCTATTGGTTTTCCCAATTCATTGAGAATTATCTTACACTCTTCAAAGTCAAAGTCTATAGCTCCTCTTTGAATTCTTTTTTTGTAAAGTATACCACAAAGCTCTTCCATAAGTTTAAAAGTATCTACTAAATAATCATATCTCTTTATAACATCTTCATCAGTATCTCTAAGTATTTTAGTTACATCTGTATATGTCATTCTCTCATTAGTCTTTATTATACTTTCTGTAATATTATGATCTACTACTTTACCTGTTTTATCAATTTCCATAAAACAACTTAAAGTTAATCTATCTACCTTAGGATTCAAACTGCATATTCCATTGGATAACTTCTTTGGAAGCATTGGAATAACCCTATCTATAAGATATACTGAAGTTGCTCTTTTTAAAGCTTCTTTATCTAAAGGATTTTTGTCCTTTACATAATTAGATACATCTGCTATGTGAACTCCTAAATGATAGTTACCATTTGGAAGTTTTTCAAGAGATACTGCATCATCTAAATCCTTTGCATCTTCACCATCTATAGTTACTATAGTCAAATCTCTTAAATCTTTTCTTCTTTCATACTCTTCTTCTGGTATTTCATCTGGTATACCTTCTGCATAGCCTTGTACTTTTACTGGAAATTCTTCTGGTAAGTTATTCTTCTTTATTATAGTTAAAATATCTATTCCCTTTTCTCCCTTTTTACCAAGTATCTCTACTACTGTACCTTCAGGGTTTCTTCTTTTATCCGGCCAGCTTGTTATATCTGCTATAACTATATCCCCTGTTTTAGCTCCATTTCTACTTCCCTTTGGAATAAAAACGTCCTGATATATTCTTTTTTCTTCTGGCACTACAAACCCAAAATTTCTACTATCTTCATATACTCCTATAACCGTTTTATTTGATCTTTGAAGAATTCTTATTATTTCACCTTCACACTTTTTGCCCCTGTTTTCCTCTCTAGTTATCTTTGCTACTACTTTATCTCCATTCATAGCTCCATTCATATAAGAGGAAGGTATAAATATATCCGGTCTGTCATCATCAGTAATTACAAATCCAAAACCTTTTGGATGTCCTTGAAGCTTTCCCACTACCAAGCCCATTCTATCTGGAATACCATAGTATTCCGTTCTAGTTTTAACTACATCACCATCACTTTCCATTTCTTCAAGTACTTTTTCAAAGACTTTCCTTTCACTTTTTTTTATACTAAATACTCTTTCTAATTCTCTCATATTCATAGGTTTATATGCTTGTTCTGTCATAAAACTTATTAATGTTTCCCTTATGTTCATAAATTCACCTCATTCTATTATGACTATCTAATAATATATTATAGCCATATCAATTTTTCATATATAATTATATTTCTGCTTTATTCTTAAAAATATTCAATTATAGTAATATTTATATTTGTAGCTTTATAATATAGTAAACTTATCCAGTAGTCAATGATATACAAATTTAAACCTTATATTTAGCAAGTTGGAGGTAAATTTGTTTATCCAATAGATAAAGATAATCATATATATCATTACCCTCGTAAATTCAATGATTGCTTTGAAGTAGATACGCTTCTTCCATTTAATGTAATATTATGTTATAATTGTATAAAGTTTGATTTTAAAAGGAGAACTTATTATGAAAAAAAATGTTAGAAATATAATTTGGGGTTTGGCTATTACAATGCTAGTTGGAATAAGTTCTTATACGATTAGCCTAAGATTATTAACTGCTCCAGAATCATATACAAAAAATGAAGTAAAAATTAGCTGTGCAACCAACGGAAATAATGTTGGAGATACGCGATATGAGGTAGCTGCAAGTATGCATTTAATGGCCAATGGTTTGATAGTGGCAGAAGATAATGCAAAGAATGGAGTTAAATCTATGAGTATGGATCAATTAAATGCTACATATAATCTAATCCAAACCCTACCAGACGGACCTGAGAAAACAAATTTTATGAACATTATTAATAGATGGAAAGCTTGTGACTTTTCTCAAATTGTATCAGATCATAACACAGTATGGAGAATATTAGGCGAAGGACAACCAGAAAATACATTAAAAGGTCGTGCTATTTCAGCTGATGAATCAGCTATAAAAGCTACTATTAATCTTATTAAAAGAGGTGATTATTCAAAAAATAAATAGAGCAGACTAACCCTGCTCTAAATATATAAATTTTAATATTATTTAACTAAATTCTGAGCAATGCATAAACCTGCAAATATTGCAGCAAGTACAGACGTAACTTTTATTAGCATTGCTTCTGATGTTCTTCCTTTGTTCTTTGAATAAAACGATTCAGCAGAACTTCCACCTGCAACCAATCCACTTAAACCATTAGTTTTACTAGGCTGTACCATAACAACAGCTATTAGCGCTATAGCTATTATAATCTGTAAAACCATTATAACATTTCGCATGCTTTTCACCTCCTGGTATGTTAACACATCCTATATTTTAACATACTAATTAATCTATTACAAGGAAAAAGCTCTCGAGGCAATGTTCCATTTTTAACCTCTAATATTGTAAAATGCTTTCATTCCTCTAAACTCTCCAGCGTCACCCAGCTCTTCTTCTATTCTTAAAAGCTGATTGTATTTTGCCACTCTTTCACTTCTTGCAGGTGCTCCTGTTTTTATCTGTCCTGCATTTACAGCTACTACTAAATCAGCTATAGTTGTATCTTCTGTTTCACCTGATCTATGTGATACTACTGCAGTATATCCTGCTCTTTCTGCCATTTCTATAGCATTTAAGGTTTCTGTTAATGTTCCTATCTGATTTAATTTTATAAGTATTGAATTTGCTACCTTCTTCTCTATGCCAGTTTTTAATCTCTCTGTGTTAGTTACAAACAAATCATCGCCTACTAATTGAACTTTGTTTCCAATCTTATCTGTAATTAGCTTCCAACCTTCCCAGTCCTCTTCTGCCATACCGTCTTCTATTGAGATTATAGGGTACTTTTCAACTAGGTTAGCATAATAATCAACCATTTCTGCTGGTGATAAAACCTTTCCTTCTCCTGCTAAGTTATACTTTCCATTTTCATATATTTCGGAAGATGCAGGGTCCAATGCTATAAACATTTCCTTTCCTGGAGTATATCCTGCCTTTTGTATGGCTTCTACTATTACCTGTATTGCTTCTTCATTTGACTTTAGATTTGGAGCAAATCCTCCTTCATCCCCTACACCAGTATCATAACCTTTAGCTTTTAAAAGAGATTTCAAAGAATGATAAACTTCTGCACTCATCCTCAAAGCTTCACTAAAGGAAGGTGCCCCTACCGGCATTACCATGAATTCTTGAAGGTCTACGTTATTGTCAGCATGCTTTCCTCCATTTATTATGTTCATCATTGGTACTGGAAGAACTTTTGCATTTACTCCTCCAATATATTGATATAAATTTAATCCCAGGCTTTCAGCTGCAGCTCTGGCACAAGCTAAAGACACTCCAAGCATTGCATTAGCTCCCAATTTACTTTTATTCTTTGTACCATCCAACTCTATCATAACTTTATCTATTAGTACTTGATCAAATACATTCATTCCTATAAGCTCTTCTGCTATATATGTATTTACATTATCTACAGCTTTTAAAACACCTTTACCAAGATATTTTGACTTATCTTCATCTCTTAATTCTACTGCTTCAAACATGCCTGTAGAAGCTCCTGATGGTACTGCTGCTCTCCCTATAATACCATCTTCAAGCACAACCTCTACCTCTACTGTAGGCATACATCTAGAATCAAGTATCTGTCTTCCAACTACATCTACAATTTCAATATAATTTTTCATAAAAACACCTCCAGAATTAATAATATTTCCTTATTAATATATCCACATAACATATTTATTATATCATTTTATATATAGGAAATTCTAACTTAACATAAAAATAATATGACACAACTTTTAAATTGAACTTATAACTTAAAAAGCTATGAACTATAGGTTTAATCCCTTAATTCATAGCTTTTGTTCACATATATTATTTAATAAGACTTTTCCCTGTCATTTCTTTAGGTACTTCAAGGCCCATAACTTGAAGCATAGTTGGTGCTATATCAGCTAATATGCCACTATCTCTAAGTGGTTTAGCATCTGATGCTACATATAAAAATGGAACTGCATCAGTTGTATGTGCTGTCATAGGTTTTCCTGTAGAATAATCTATCATCTGCTCTGCATTGCCATGGTCCGCAGTTATAAATACAGTACCATTCTTCTCTAATATTTTATCTACAACTTTTCCTAAACATACATCTACAGCTTCTACGGCTTTTTTAGCTGCTTCAAATATACCTGTATGTCCTACCATATCAGGATTTGCAAAGTTTAATATTATCATATCATATTTATCTTCATCTATTCTATTTAAAAGCTCATCTGTTACTTTATATGCACTCATTTCTGGCTGTAAGTCATAAGTTGCAACCTTTGGTGATGGTATAAGCGCCCTATCCTCATTCTTATTTTCTTCTTCCACTCCTCCATTAAAGAAGAATGTTACATGAGCATATTTTTCAGTTTCAGCTATTCTTAGCTGGTTCTTACCAAGATTGCTTACATATTCACCTAAAGTGTTTTTGTAGGTTTCATTTGAAAAAGCAACTTCAACACCTTCTAAAGTAACATCATATTGAGTCATAGTTACAAATGTAAGATCTAAAGTTTCTCTTGAAAATCCATCAAATACTTTATCATTAATAGCTCTTGTAATCTCTCTTGCTCTATCTGGTCTAAAGTTAAAGAATATTATTGAATCCTTATTCTTTATAGAAGCTTCTGAACTCTTTTCAATAACTGTTGGAAGTACAAATTCATCTGTCTTGTTATCATTATAAGATTTTTCAACAGCTTCCAAGGCAGTAGCTGCTTCTTCACCTTTACCAAGCACTAATGCATTATATGCAAGTTGAACTCTTTCCCATCTTTTATCCCTGTCCATAGCATAATATCTTCCTGATATTGTAGCTATTTTACCTACTCCAAGTTCTTTCATGTAATTTTCTATATCTTTTATATACTCTTTTGCTGAAGCTGGAGGAACATCTCTTCCATCAAGGAATGCATGAAGATATACCTTTTGTACACCTTTTTTCTTTGCAAGTTGCAAAATTCCTTTTAAATGGTCTGTATGAGAATGAACACCACCTGGTGATAAAAGCCCCATTAAGTGAAGAGTTGAGTTATTTTTTAGTGCATTATCTACAGCTTTATTTAATGCTTCATTTTCAAAAAAGTCCCCATCACTTATAGATTTAGTTATTCTAGTTAATGCTTGATATATTATTCTTCCTGCACCTATATTTAGGTGTCCAACTTCTGAGTTTCCCATTTGTCCTTCTGGAAGTCCAACACTAAGTCCACTAGCTCCTAATTGTGTATGAGGATAATTGCTATATAATTTATCAAAATTTGGTTTATTTGCTGCCTTAATAGCATTGCCATCTTCTCTATCTGTAAGACCAAAACCATCAAGTATCATTAACATTACTGGTTTTTTATTCATATTTACCTCCAAAACTTATTAAATTAATAACTGAACTTTTTTGAGAGGACAACTGACAGAGGAAGGAAGAAAACTTACCTTCACTGTACTCTGTCAATTGTCCTCTGTCCTCTAAAAGGTTCTGTCGCAATGTGCAAAAGTTGAGTTCTTAATTATTAATTCTCAATTCTAATAGTTTACTATTGCTGCGAAGTCTGCTGCTTTTAAGCTTGCTCCTCCAACTAAAGCACCATCTATATCAGACTTTGCCATTTGTGCTTTAATTGTAGCTGGTTTTACTGATCCACCGTATTGAATTCTTGTTTTTTCTGCTGATTCTTTTCCGTACATTGAAGCAATTACACTTCTGATATAAGCTATTGTTTCATTAGCTTGCTCATCTGTAGCTGTTTTACCAGTTCCTATAGCCCAAATTGGTTCATAAGCTACAACTAATGTTTCAACTTGATCATTTGTAAGTCCTTCTAAATCTAATTTTATTTGTCTTCCTAAAACTTCTTCAGTTACATTCTTTTCTCTTTCCTCTAAAGTTTCTCCGCAGCAAACTATTGGAATTAAATTGTGTTCAAATGCTTTTTTAACTTTTTTATTTACAGTTTCATCTGTTTCATTAAAGTATTGTCTTCTTTCGCTGTGTCCGATTATTACATAATTTACTCCCATTTTTTCAAGCATTGAAGGTGATACTTCTCCTGTAAATGCTCCTTTTTCTTCAAAGTACATGTTTTGTGCTCCAACTTTTATATTGCTTCCTTTAACTGCTTTTAATACTGCGTCTAAGCATACAAAACTAGGACATACAACTACATCACATTTCGCATCTTTTACAAGACCTTTCAATTCTTCAACTAATTTTAAGCCTTCTTCTACAGTATTGTTCATTTTCCAATTTCCTGCTATTATTGCTTTTCTCATTACAAATTACCCCTATCCTTTTTTATTTTATTATTTATCATTAAGTGCTTCTATTCCTGGTAAAGCTTTTCCTTCTAAGAATTCAAGTGAAGCTCCACCACCAGTTGAAATATGAGTCATTTTGTCTCCGAATCCTAATATATTTACAGCTGCAGCACTATCTCCCCCACCTATAACAGTTGTAGCATCTGCATCAGCCATAGCTTTAGCAACTGCAATAGTTCCTTTTGCAAAGTTTTCAAATTCGAAAACTCCCATTGGTCCATTCCAAACTACTGTTTTAGCATCTTTAACAGCATCTGCATAAATTTTTGAAGTTTTTGGTCCAATATCTAATCCCATGTATCCTTCAGGAATGTTAGCATCTTCTGTTGTAACTGGAGTTGTATCTGCTGCAAACTTTTCTCCAACTACATTATCTATTGGAAGTAATAATTTAACTCCCTTAGCTTTAGCCTTTTCCATCATTTCTTTAGCATAATCTACTTTATCTGCTTCAAGAAGTGAAGTTCCAATAGTATATCCTTGAGCTTTTAAGAATGTATAAGCCATTCCTCCACCAATTATCAATGTATTTACTTTATCAAGTAAATTGTTTATAACATTAATTTTATCTGATACCTTAGCTCCACCAAGTATTGCAACAAATGGTCTTTCTGGGGTATTTACAGCTTCTCCTAAGAACTTTAATTCTTTTTGAATTAAATATCCACATACAGCAGTATCAACAAATTGAGTAACTCCAACTACTGAACAGTGTGCTCTATGAGCTGAACCGAAAGCATCATTTACATATATATCAGCAAGAGAAGCTAAATCTTTTGAAAATGCTTCTTCATTTTTTCCTTCTTCTTTTCTAAATCTTGTATTTTCTAGTAAAACTACATCTCCATCTTTCATTGCAGCTACTGCTTTTTTAGCATTTTCACCAACAACTGTATCATCAGCAGCAAAAACTACTTCTTTTCCAAGCATTTCTGATAATCTCTTAGCTACTGGAGCTAATGTCAATTTTGGATCTGGTCCTTTAGCTTTTCCAAGGTGTGAGCAAAGTATAACTTTAGCTCCTTTTTCTACTAAATACTTTATAGTTGGCATTGCTCCAACCAATCTATTTTCATCAGTTATAACTCCATCTTTTAGTGGTACATTGAAGTCACATCTCGCTAATACTCTTTTTCCCTTTACTTCTACATCTTCAATTGTCTTTTTATTAAAAGCCATTTAATACACCTCTTTCTTTTGATTTGTATACATAATAAACATTTAATTTTCTCACAATATCTATTTAACTGTCAAACATAAATTTTTCATTATTAATTAAAATAGATCTGGCCTTATAGCCCAAACTACAAAACCAGACCTATTTATCTAAATTTAGACTATGAAAGTTCAATCTAAATTAAGTTTATACCATTCAAATACTTAGATTACTTTAAGAAATTAGCAAAATGCTTTATAGTTCTAACCATTTGGCTAGTGTATGAATTTTCGTTGTCATACCATGCAACTGTTTGAACTTGGTATAAATCTTCTCCTATTTTAGAAACCATTGTTTGAGTTGCGTCAAATAAAGAACCATAAGTGATTCCAACAATATCAGAAGATACTAATTCTTCTTCAGTATAACCGAAAGATTCATTTGAAGCAGCTTTCATAGCAGCGTTGATTCCTTCAACTGTAACGTCTTTTCCTTTAACAACTGAAACTAAGATTGTTGTTGAACCAGTTGGAACTGGAACTCTTTGTGCAGAACCGATTAATTTTCCTTTTAATTCTGGAATAACTAATGCGATAGCTTTTGCAGCTCCTGTTGAGTTTGGAACTATATTTACAGCTGCTGCTCTAGCACGTCTAAAGTCACCTTTTCTATGTGGTCCGTCTAATACCATTTGGTCTCCAGTATAAGCATGAATTGTTGACATTATACCAGATTGAATTGGTGCATAATCATTAAGTGCTTTAGCCATTGGAGCTAAACAGTTAGTTGTACATGATGCAGCTGAAATTATGTGATCTTCAGCAGTTACTATATCATGATTTACATTGTATACAACTGTTGGAAGATCGTTACCAGCTGGAGCTGAAATAACAACTTTCTTAGCACCTGCATTGATGTGTGCTTGAGATTTTGCTTTAGATACATAGAAACCAGTACATTCAAGTACTACGTCTACTCCAAGTTCTCCCCATGGAAGTTTTGAAGCATCAGCTTCTGCATATATTTTGATTTCTTTTTCATTAACAACAATAGAAGATTCTTTAGCTTCTACTGTTCCTTGATATCTACCTTGAGATGAATCATATTTTAATAAGTGTGCTAGCATTTTAGGATCTGTTAAATCGTTGATTGCAACAACATCATATCCTTCTGCACCGAACATTTGTCTGAATGCTAGTCTTCCTATTCTTCCAAAACCATTAATAGCTACTTTAATCATTAATAATTCCTCCTAAATTTATAAATTATTTTATATATATAATTAAGTTAAAATTTGTTGACTATTTTATAATACTTAATATTTCTCTTGCAGCGCCTTCATCAGTGATGAGTACACTATTATTATTGTTTATTTCTGTAGAAATTATAGCTTCCGCTTTGTTTTTTCCACCAGATACAGCTATACGACTTTCAATATTGGAAATATCATCAATTCTAGCTCCTATACTTGAAGTAGCATAAACAATATCACCTTGTTTATTAAAGTAATATCCAAAAGCTTCTCCCACAGCTCCAACTTGTTCTATTTTTTGTATCTCTTCACTAGATAGTCCTCTTCTGCGAGCCATTTGATCAGCTCTTCCAATTCCATATATCAACATATTGGCATTGTGTATAATATTAAGTATATCTTTTATATCTTCTTCTTCCATCATAGTATTCATAGCCTTATCGCTTAAATTCTCAGGAACATGAAGTAATTTATAACTTCCTTCCACCTTATCTGCAAGTTTTGCTGCTAATGTATTAGCTTGGATTTCCACATTTCTTCCAAGTCCCCCTCTAGCAGGAACTACCATTACATTTTTTACATGTGTCATTTTAGGCATATTATCTATTACTTCTTTAATAGTACACCCACCAGTAACACCAATTATGCTATCAGACTTTATAGCATTTTTTAAATATAAAGCTGCTGTCCTTCCAAGTTCATTCATTACAGTTTTGTCTTCATACACATCTCCTGGAACAATTACAACATCCTTCAATTTTAAGCTTTCTTTTATAGCATTTTCGATATCTGATAAACCTTTTATTTCATGAATGAAATCCTTAAGCTTATCAATTATTTCTTCACCATTTTTTGTTATGCTCATACCTGGAGTATTTATTTCAATAAAATCTTGATTTTTTAGGAAATTTATTTCTGTCCTTACTATTCTTTCTCCTATTCCTAAATTGTTAGCTAATACTCTTCTTCCAATAGGCTGATTATAATATATAGTTCTAAGTATGTTATATCTTTTCTCAAGTAATTCTATAAGTTCTGGTACTATCTTTTGCTGTAATTTTAATAATTGTTCCATGTAAACACCCCTCTGGTCATCTTACGTCCCAGTGCTTTGATTTATGTCCCACTAATATTATAAAATAAATAAATAACTTTTTAAATAGTATTTTCAAAAAAAGTGTGAACATTTTGTGAATAATAGGGAGAATTTAGAATCTTTTTCTCCCTTTCGATGACTTTATTCCAATTTCCTCTCTATATTTTGCTACAGTTCTCCTTGAAATATTCATACCTTTATCGGTTAATATATCGCATATGGCTTGATCTGATAAAGGTTTTTCCTTATTTTCTTTATCTATCAAATCTTTTATAGCATCTTTTATTATTTTTGTAGATACATCTTCACCTGTACTAGACTTAGATAATCCAGTAGTAAATAGATCTTTAATTTTTATAGTACCATTATTGGTATATATATATTTATCCCTTATTGCTCTACTAACAGTTGATTCATGCATCTCTAAGCTTTCTGAAATTTCTTTTAATGTCATAGGTTTTAAATATTTATTTCCATATTCAAAGTAGTCCTTTTGAAGTTCTAATATTTTTTCCAAAACTCTATATATAGTGCTTTTTCTATGCTGTATACTTTTTATTAAAAAAATAGCACTATTTAATTTTTCTTTCACATAATCCACTGCATTTTTATCATTTTCATTTTGAATAATTTCTTTATACATTGAATTTATACTAAGCTTAGGTGCAGCATCTTCATTCATAATTATATAATATTCATTATCTATTTTTCTTATTTGAGCATCTGGTACTATGTATTTTACATCTTCTCCAGTATAAAAACCGCTAGAAGGTCTTGGCCTTAAAGATTTTATTATATCACCATACTCTTGTGCTTTTTTCACATCTATATTTAAATGTTTTGCTATAACATTATATTTATTTTCTGCTAAAAGTTCCAAATATTCATCAACTATTTTATATATGTTCTCATCTTCTAATCCCTTTTTATTTATTTGTATCTTTAAACATTCCTTTAAATCTTTTGCACCTATACCATCAGGCTCTAATGATTGTATTGCTTTTATGCAATAATCTGTAAGCTTCTTTGATATTTTAAGTTCTTCTATTATTTCTTTATCTGAAATATCTAAATATCCTCTTGCATCTATATTCTCAACTATATACAAACAAACGGCTTTCACGTAATCCTTTTCATTTAAATCTCTTATCTGTTCCTGCAAATATTCTTTAAGAGATTTTTTTTCCGATATAAAATTAAATGGAGAAACTTCTTCTTCATCATTTTTTTCATAGTTATGGTGGCTGTAGTTATCAAATTCAAAATATTTAATCAATTGTTTATAATCAATTTCTTTATGTTCTTCATTGCTTGATGTACTAACTTTAGCATCCAATACCGGATTTTCCTGAACTTCTTTTTCAACATATTCTTGGAGTTCAAAACTAGACATTTGAAGTAATTTAACTGATAACTGCATTTCCTGAGTCATTATTAATTTTTGTTCCTGAGTTAAATTCAAGCTGAAATCCATATTCATATATCCACCCCATTTCTTTTATGTTTTAAGTTTGTCAATCTTATTATACCATGAAAAAATTAAGATATAAAAATAAGTTTAAATGTTAAAAATAACTTTAAATATTAAAAATAATGTACATACAAAAAGAGCTAAGCAATACAACTTAGCCCTCCTTATATTACAAATATTTAAATAAAAATTTATGTTTACATTACTATATTGTTGGTGCTACAAATTTTGCTGCTTCATCTTTAGTTGTTGGTACTTTTACTTTTCCATCTATTATAGCTGTTTTATATTTTTGAACTAAATCTAATATATCTTTTGGTACATTTTTGTTTGAACTTGGAGCTATATCAACACCATTTTCTTTTAAACCATATACTTTAGTTGTTCCACCAGCAAATTTTGAATCTTTAGCAAGACTCTTAACTGTATCATAAGTTGCTGTATCAACTCTCTTCATCATACTACTAAGTATAACATCTGCATATTCTGGTACTTTAACAGCTTGATCCTGGTCAACACCTATAGCCCAAAGTTTCTTATCTGGCTTAGTCATGCTCTTAGTAGCTTTAAATAATCCAAGACCAGTACCACCTGCTGCATGGTAAATTACGTCGCATCCACCATTGTACATGCTAGTTGCAAGTTCTTCTCCTTTAGTTGGATTAGCATAATCATTTGCATATCTTATATCAAATTGTACATTTGGATTTACAGTTTTAGCTCCAGCCATATATCCAGCTGCAAATTTATTGATTAATTCAAAATCTTTTCCACCAATAAATCCTATCTTATTTGCCTTTGTTGTTTTACCAGCTATAAGACCTACTAAAAAAGAACCTTCCTCTTCTTTAAAAGTAAGTGAAGCAACATTTTTTAACTTAACTTCTGAATCTATTATAGCAAACTTCTTATCTGGATATTTTTTAGCTATGTCAGTCATAGCATCCCCCATTTGATATCCAACTCCAAATATTATATCAGACTTATTATCTACTAAAGCTTGAAGATTAGGTTGGTATTCATCCTTCTTCTTTGATTCAATAGCTTTATAGTCTATAGTTTTTAGTTCATCTTTAGCCTTCTTTATTCCTTCATCAGCTGCTTGGTTAAATGATTTATCATTTAATCCACCTTCATCAGTTGCAAGACCTATTTTAACTGTTTTTGCTGTTGATGATGATCCCCCTTGTTGTTGACTTGAACCGCAGCCTGCAAATAGTGAAACTGCCATTATAGCACTTACACATAATGCTGTTAACTTTTTCTTATTCATTTAAAAACTCCTCCTAAATTAAGATATATTTGTTTTATATGTGATAAAATATTCTACAAAAGGTTAAACTTTCCCTGCTTTTTAATAATATAATTTTTAACAAATAAATTACATTAATGGAAAACGAAATCCAACCCTTGCAATTTAAGTAACTATTTATAAATATAATAGCACACATTAGTATCTTATGAGTATTTAGCATAGCTTATACTAAAATCCATAAATCACACATGTATATTATACCAATTTACAACCTAAATAATAAGGCTTCATAGAAATTTTATTACTACAAAGCCTTAAAATTGCAAATTATTTATATCCTGTTTTCTTCAATACTTCTATAGACTTATCTCCATCCTGTTCATTTACCAATATCACAGGTCCTGTGCATCCCATGCCGCTTTCTGAATATATATCTTCTCTCCATAATGCCTTACATGCATCATCAAGATCTAGTATATCTATTCCAGGTATAGCAAAGGTAACTACCTTTTTAGGTGGAATTTGCACCTTTTCTGATACTACCTGTTTATCCTTTGCTAATAATTTATCTATAATATCCTTTAAACCTGATGTATTTGCTAATTTAAACTCAGTTGATGCTTTTATAAGCACATCGTTCTTAGCACAAGTTGCACAATATCTTAATGCTTCACATATAAGTGGTGCTCCTGAAGCACGAGAAACTATATTTATAAGTTTATCATAATTTTCACCTATGCCTGGTCCATATCCATAACCTAAAGTCTCATAATTTCCGCCTGTTGTAAATGATGAAAATATCTTAATCATAAGGTTTCCTGTTAAAGAATCACATACCATAACATCTGGTGTTCCTGCTAAAATGTCATTCCCTCTCATTACTGCTCCACCATCTGCTCTTAAAGATTCTGCAAACTTAATATCATATCCACTTTCCTGAAGTTCTTTTAAGGATCTTTCAACAGTTCTTGCTCCATCCACATTAAGTATTCCTACAGTAGGCTCTTTTATACCTACCGACTTTGCTACTGCAATTCCGGATATAGCGTTCTTTATCATACCTTCTACTCTATTAGTAGACGTAGTTCCTGTAGTTGTTGCAAGAATAAGGTCTTTTCCTAAAGCTGGCGTCACTAATTTTCCAACCGTAGAAACTCCTATTGGAAAATCAAAATGTTGAGTTACACAACCATCCAATTGTTTTTTTTCTAAAAGTTCTACCATTTTTTTATGTCCATCTTCTGCATCTTCAGCTTCTACTACTTCTAAGTCACAATCAACTTTAGGCCCTATAAGCACTACATCAAAATCTCCGTACTTACTCTTAGCCATTTCAGCTGCTTTCACCATTTCCTCTACGCCATGTTCTGATCCAAAAGTTGTAAGTCCTATTTTAACTTTTTTTGAAAAAGTTCCGCTTTCAATACCTTCTGCTATTTCATTAAAGACTTCAGCTATTATTTTTTTTGTGCTATCCAAGGTACTCACCCCCTTTTTATTTCATAAGCTGTTCTGCAAATTTTTTCATTTCTTCTGCTATCATTTTTTTGATTTCTTCCTTAGAAGCACTACTACTCTCTTCTACTAATCCTGTATTTTTTTCTACAAGTATTGAAACTCCATCAAATAAATTTGTCATTCTTCCTAAGAAAAGACTTCCTTTTCCTATAACCATGAAATTCTTTAAGGTTCCATTCATTATATGCTCTATACCATGGCCTATTATTGGAACTCCAGATGGAATATGTCCTTGAGTAGGCGCAAAACCTGGATATCCATGTTGTTTTACAAAATTAGGCAATTCTTTTCTATCTAACTGTCCACTCTTAACTGCCAAAGCTCCTATCATTTTGTAATTTTGTGTTGGAACATCACCTGCGCCTGTTGGCTCAGTTATATCAGGTGTTTGCATTTCTGGAGCATATTTATCTACATCTGTAATCTTCATTCCATTACTTGTTAAAGGATTTAAAACTAAAGCTTCTATTACAGCTTGAGGTGCTGCACCATGACCTATAGTATGTCTTCCTATTATATCGGTTCTAAGTACTGGACTTACACCATCATTTTCTGACACAAGTACTGCAAATCCACCTATACAATCTTCAAGGACTGGTATTTCTTTCTTTATATGATCCTTACCATTCATACCAAGTTTTGCAGTACATCCTCCTGCAAATATTATTACATTTTTATATATTCCTGATTTTACAAGAGCAGAGGCTGTTATTAAAGCATGAGTTGGGCCTGCACAAAATCCTCTCATGTCCACTCCTGTAGCACCTTTTATTCCTGCTATTTCTCCACAAGCTTTGGCTATATTTCCGCCGCCTCTTTGATTCATATCACCAATAGCTTCTTCTGAACATTCTATTAAGTATCCTACTTCATTTACATCTACTCCAGAACTTTTTACAAGATGTAGTAATGCTAAAACTCCTGATGCCTTAACTACAAGATTTTCAAGCATTACGTGAGATGAAAGGTTGGTATCAAATTCATGTGCTCTCTTAATACATCCTACAACTTTACCATTCTCATATAGTCCCTCTGCTACTTTGTCATTTACCAACTTTTCTATAACAGCTTCATCTTCTCCTGATTTTAATTCTTCTGCCTTTGCATTTAAAATCGGATGTGCTTTAAACTTTTCCTTAACCATTTCAGTAAAAGACTTTTCAAGAATTACTAAATCAAATACATCTGAAACCTTTAAAAGTCCATAGAACTCATCTTGAGGCATTATTTCACCAAATTTTCCAAACCTTGATGCATCCTCAACATTACTAGTGTGCCATGGTCTTTTTAATTCACTTAATTGTTCTGGAGTTAAATTTCCTATGTATGTTTGATTTGGTGCATAACCTACTGCATCTTCAAAAGATCTTAAATGATTTTTTAATCCCTTCAAATAATCTGAATTTGGGTTTGTTTCCCTTTCTAATGTTTGAGTAGTACCATTGTGTATTACCATATCTGGTGTATTTACCAAAATATAAGAAGCCTTTTTTACAACTGGAAAACTCATTTATAAACCCCTCCTTATTTCTAATTGAAATCTATAAAATTAGCCTATGAATATAAAAAATTAATAGTTAAGAATGAAGAGTTAATAGTTAATATGTATTTTTGCGACAGCTAAAAATCATCTTTCACTATTAACTCTTCATTATTAGTTCTTAATTTTTTTATTTTTCAAAGACTGTTTGTTTGTCTACTGGTGTTTCTAGAGCTTTTAATGCTCTCTCTACCAAATGATATCTTAATTCAAACTCATCCTTAGCATCTAATGATGGATTTCCAAGTGGATGAGGTATTGCTATTGTAGGAACTATTCTATTTGCTCCTACTGTTAAAGATATTGGAACTACTGTACACATGTGAACTATTGGAAGTCCAGCACGCTCAATTTCTTTTACCATTGTTGCACCGCAACGTGTACAAGTTCCTCAAGTAGACGTTAATATAACTGCATCAACTCCGTCAGCTATTAATTCTTTAGCTATGTTCTCCCCAAACTTTTTGGCAGAAGCAACAGCTGTTCCATTTCCAACGGTGGAATAATAATATCTATGAAGAGAGCCTATTTTTCCTTCCTTCTCCATCTTTCTTAAAACATCCACTGGTAGAACTCTATCTGAATCAGCATTAGCATAAGTTGGATCATATCCTCCATGTGCTGTTTCATTAGTTTCATCTGTTAAGTTTTCAATTCCCTCTATGTCATACTTTCCAAACTTTGAAGCACTTGATGATTCGATATGATCTGGGTTTCCTTTTGGAACTATACCACCAGATGTTACTATAGCTATCTTTGCCTTTGCAACATCTGCTACTGGAGCAACAGGATCTACTCTATCAAATACAGGCATTTTAAATTCTGTAACAAATTTTTCTCCACTTATTTTCTTTATAAGCATATCAACAGCTCTTTTTGAGCCTCTTTCTTCATGGAAATAATTTTTTCTTATTCCTCTTTCTATAAAATGTTCTTCTTCAGGTGATCCTATTTCTTCACCTTTAGCAAGTTTTAATGCCAAGTTTACTATTTTAGGAAGAGCATCTCTCATACCAGCAGCACTATTTTTAGTTTCTACTATATATATGTCTTTTTTATATAGATCCACCCCTGGGTTTTCAATATACATAGCTGAAATTACTGGTATATTCAACTTTTCTGAAACTTCTTTAGCTATAGAACCACAAGCAACACCATATCTTCCAGCATTAAATGCAGGTCCTGCTATAAACAAATCTGGATTGTACTTTTTAATCATATCTAATACTGCAGCCTTAGCCTCTTTTTCATTTTCGTTATAATAAGAATCACCGCACACTACTGTAGCGACAATTTCAGCATCACCTTTTTTTAACAATCCATTAAGCCCCATTCCAGGACCTACAAAACCTTCCCTAATTTCTGGCTTTACATCTGCTTTTTCTTCTCCACCTATGCCGCCATAAAACTGATTTATATAATGAACAACTTTAAGCATCTAATATTCCCCTCCTTTTTAGGACTTTCACATATTTAAACTATTTTTTTATTAAAAATGAATCATTTCTATTAATTAAAATTTTGAATACTGTTCTCTTATGGTTTTAACTTCTCCAATAATAGCATCTACATCAAGAACCATCTCCATCATTCCGCACTGCTCATCATAAACAGCAGCATCACATTCATCTTTTATTTCTGGTTCAACCATATGGTAAACTGCCAAACCTAATTCTACTCCAGCAAGTGGGCCTGCAAATGTTGGGTCTCCAGCACTTACTGTTTCTGCTGAAAGTCCTGAAGCTTCTGCTTCTGCTCCCCCGATTACTACAACTACATTTTCTGCACCATGTTTTTCAGTTAAATCTTTTACTCTTTGTTGGATCTCCAGATCCATAGCACCTGCGGCTGTTCAAACAAAGCATTCTGTTGATGCAAAAATAACCTCTGCTCCAGCTGATTTAACACAAGCTTCAATAGCTGGTCCTGGTATTCCATCTCTATCTCCTACTGCTATAACTTTTTTTCCTTGTAACATATATAATCACCCTTCTTTCAAAAATTTTATAATAAAGCCTGTAACTAAAATTAATAATTTTTAAAATTTAGAATCCTTTAGCTGTTAATTTATTAAATCCAACTTCACTGGTAGCTCCAGTTATAACTTGAATTTCAGCTTCTATAGAACCATCTTCTCTTAAACTTCCTACATGTCCTCCAGCTATTACATTTGCTGCTTCTGGATGTCCTATTAACTTTTTCATTGGTGGTAATACAACAACTTCATTAGCATTTCCTCCAGTAACTACTGCATCACCTTTTGGTGTTGAATCAGCTAATGATTGTGAACTTCCATCTTGTCCTGCATATTCATCTGTAATTAATACAGTTTTCACACCCAAATCGCTTATCTTGTTGCAATTCATAACTAAATCTGCATCTGGATTACCAAATCCTTCTTCTGATATAATTACTGCATCAGCTCCTAAATATTCTACTAACTTAGCAGTATAGTTTGAGGATCTTTCCTTATCTGCAAGATAAACATTCTCATTTGTTATAATACAACCTAAGAAATTATAATCTTTTCCATGATGCTCATATAAGTCTTCAATTACTGGATGATTCATATGAACATAACTTGGATTCTTATCACAAGCAGATACACAGTTTCCACTTACAATAGCTCCATCAAACATTTCTGTTGGATATATGAATGTTGGTATTATCTTCTTTGCATCTACTCCATAAACATATGTGTCATGTAAAAGTCCTTGGCTTTGGAGCATATAAACATATATTACCTTTGGAAGATTAGGATATTGTTTAACCTGTTCTAATAATGGTAATGTTTCATAAGTTTTAATTTCATCTGGTTTTATATCTTTTCCAGCTTTTCCAATATAAGTAGCAGCTTTAAATCCAACCATTCTTACTGCTTCTTCATGCTCATGCTGTTTAACCCCTTCTTTTGGTTCACAAGTTATTACTAAATTATTTGTCTTTGAAAATGGAGTATATTTTGCTCCCTCTCCACTCATATCTATAATACCTTCCTGGAATCCAACTATTTTTCCAGTAGTTACTACAGCTGCACCCTTTAGTACATGAGTTCTTCCTGAACCAACCATATCTACTTTGCTTATAAATCCTGGGAATATTCCACCTTTGCCTTCTACCTTAACTCTTGGCTCAATAACATCTTTTACAGGTATTATTCTTGTTTCTTCACCTGGTTTTGCAATATCAAACTCAATGCTTTTAAGTCTTTCATCTCCACCTACTTCTTTTAATAGTTCTTCTTTGTTTATATAAAGAATTCCACTTTCAACTTTTGTTTCAGCTCCAAATTGAATGTCCTTTACATAAATTTTTCCAACTTCTAAACGCAAAGTATTCACCTCCAAATTTATTTCAATAGGTACAAAATTGCCTATTGTTATCAATAATACTGATTGTTACAAATGTTAACTATTTTAATTTTTAATAGTATTAAAATTTACTTGTATTTTTTATTTATATATATTAGGATTTTAATGAACGTTACTTAATTTTTGACAAGGTGATGATGATTTTCATCTAAATCTTGTCTCTTTTTATTATAATGTGTCATAATATGTTTTTATAAAACTTTCCACATCTTCTAATGAAGTAATTTTATCAGCAGTAATTGTGTTTACTTTTTCTCCATTTTTATAAATTATCATTGTTGGCAGCCCTAAAACTTTTTGTCCTATGGCAAGCCTTCTTGCAGTACTTATATTTAAGCTTGAGAACTTTATTTTGTCTCCATACTTTTCTTCTAAGCCATGTACTCCTGGCATAAGTTCTTTACATATTTCACATTTATCTCCCCAAAAATCAACAAATACTGGTTTTTCAGTGTAAGTTAAAACTTCACCTTCAAAATTCTCCTTGTTTAATTCAATCATTTTTTGACCTCCTAAATATTTTATTTATGTTCTTCTAAATAACGCTCAGCGATAGTTGCTGCTATAGCACCATCTGCTGCTGCAGTTATTACCTGCCTTAATGATTTTTTTCTTACATCTCCTGCTGCAAAAACTCCAGCTACACTAGTTTGCATATCTTCATCTGTTATAATATAACCTTTTTCCATGTCTAATTTTCCTTCAAATAGAGATGATATTGGATCATATCCTACAAATACAAAGCATCCATCTACTTTTAATTCACTAGTTTCACCAGTTAATTTATTTTTTAATATAAGTTTTTCTAATATTTCATCACCTACAGCTTCTTCTATAGTTGAATTCCAAATAAAGTCTATTTTAGGATTATCAAAAGCTTTTTCTTGTAATGATTTTGCTGCTCTTAATGCATCCCTTCTATGAATTACTGTAACCTTTTCTGCAAATTTTGTAAGGTATATTGCTTCTGTTATTGCAGAGTCTCCTCCTCCTATAACAGCCACATCTAAATCTGTAAAAAAGTCAGCATCACAAGTTGCACAGTAAGAAATTCCTTTTCCTCTAAGCTCAGTTTCATTTTTAAAGCCTGAAAGTTTAGGATTTGCTCCTGTAGCTATTATTATAGTTTTAGCTTCATAAGTTTCCTTTTTACCTTTTACAACTTTTATGTTACCTTCTAAATTTACTTCTACTATTTCATCTTTAGTAAATTTTGTTCCAAAATCTTCTGCCTGTTTTTTCATTCTCTTACTTAAAGTTGTTCCTGTACATTCCTCTATGGAACCTGGATAGTTTTCCAATTCATCTGTAGTTGTTGCCTGACCTCCATATTTTGCTCTTTCAATAATTAAAGTATTCATTCTTGACCTTGCTGCATAAAGTCCTGCTGATAATCCTGCTGGTCCTCCTCCTATTATTATAGTGTCATAAATTTGTGCCATAAAATTACCTCCTACCTTTCAAAAGTTTAATACAGAAAATTCTCAATTTTAAAAATAGTTCTAACCACTAAATTATGTTAATGCATGATATATCAAATCATAATCTATAAGCTGAAAATCTTCTAATACTTGCTTAGACCAATTGGGCAATCCATAATTTTTTAAAAACTTTTCAGTAGTATGTACAGCTTCCTCTATATAACCCAAAGATTTTATATCAACTGTGCTGTCATTATCCTTAGATATAACTATTGTTCTATATGGAGTTTCATTGGGTTTTATACTGCTCATTAAAGGATGAGTTAACAATTTATGCCCTTTATGAATGTAATCTCTAACTTTTGTATAAACCTCCATAGCAGCACCTTCTATAAAATCTACTTTGTGTTTATTACTTAATTTATCTCTACTCATAGGATTATTTGTAATAATTATTACCTCTTCCATCACTTTTTACTCTCCTTTTGCCATAATTGGATATAAGCAAAGCTTTCTTTACAAAAATAAAAACAGGGGTATAAAACTTCCGTTTTATACCTCTGTCCTTTAACCTGAGAGATTTACTCCTTCGGTGCTTACGCTTCCCAGAGATTTGTCCGTTTTCGGTCCTTTTGCCTGAGAGGTTCATAATTATTACGGTAAAATAATACTTACTCCTTCGGCTATCCATTAAAGGATACTATATATTTAAAATATATAGCTAAGTAAACTCTTAAAGTAAAACTTTGTTAAGTTTTCTACTTAATCTCCCGAAAACATCATCCTAAATATATTAAGTTTTTCTATACTTCTCTTTTCAATTATCATTATATATTATAGATATATTTTTTTCTACAATTTTTGAAAACATTTTCTATTGTATTTTTTTATAGCATTCATTTTGTTTTCGGATACATAATATCCATTTTAATCCATATATTATGCAATTCTTTATAGTTGCTGACTATTATTTTATCTATTTTCAGATATATGAATAAGTAACTTCATAGTTTTATATAAATTGATATATTTTATCACATATAAAAACAACATTTATTTGCAACACTATTTACAAATAAATGTTATTTATGGGTTATCAAGTATTAACAGTAATTATTTTTTTAACAATTTTGTATTATAACTTTTTTAATGTAGATTATTTATAATAAATTATCTAATCTTTCTTACTATATTTCACCACAGGATTTCTAGCAGCTTTTACTTCATCCAATCTTTTAACTGGTGTGTTATGTGGTGCATTTATTAATATTTCAGGATTTTCTCTAGCTTCTTCAGCTATTTTTATCATGGAATCTATGAATCCATCCAAAGTTTCCTTACTTTCCGTTTCTGTAGGCTCTATCATCAATGCGCTATCGATAATTAAAGGAAAATATATTGTTGGTGGATGATATCCATAATCTAATAACCTTTTAGCTACATCAAGAGTACTAACACCTTCAGGTGCATCCTTTAAACCTGCCATTACAAATTCATGTTTACATATACTATCTATAGGCTGATTATAATAATCCTTTAATTTACTTTTTATATAATTGGCATTTAATACAGCTATGTCACTAGCTTTTTTAAGTCCTTCTGCTCCCATTGTAAGTACATAGGAATAAGCTTTTACTATAACATTAAAATTACCATAAAAACTTTTAACTTTTCCAATAGAATAAGGCCTTTCATAATTCAAAGTATATTTTTCCTCTTTCTTTTCTATAACAGGTACAGGCAAAAATTCAGCTAACCTCTCTTTTACTCCTACAGGGCCACTTCCTGGACCTCCACCTCCATGGGGTGTTGAAAATGTTTTATGAAGATTCATATGAACTACATCAAATCCCATATCTCCAGGTCTTGCTTCTCCCATAATAGCATTTAAATTTGCACCATCGTAGTAAACAAGGCCTCCAGCTTCATGCAGCATATCTGATATTAATTTAATATTTGAATCAAAAAGACCTAATGTATTTGGATTTGTTAACATTAATCCTGCTATCTCATCATTTAATACAGATTTTAAGGATTCTATATCTACAAGTCCTTTTTTATCAGATTTTACTTCAACTATAGTGAAACCAGCTACATTGGCACTGGCAGGATTTGTTCCATGTGCAGAATCAGGAACTATGATTTTTGTTCTTTTCAAATCTCCTCTTTTTCTATGATAAGATTTAATTATCATAAGTCCTGTAAGTTCTCCATGAGCACCTGCTGCTGGCTGAAGTGTAACATAATCCATACCAGATATTTCTGAAAGTTTACTGCTCAAATCATACATTATTTCAAGTGCTCCTTGTACAGTATCTTCACTTTGATATGGATGAATGTTTAAATACTGTGGGTTAGAAGCTATATCTTCATTTATTTTAGGATTGTATTTCATGGTACAAGAGCCTAAAGGATAAAAACCATTATCTACTCCATAATTCTTATTTGCAAGAAGTGTAAAATGTCTTATTACATCTGGTTCACTAACCTCTGGAAGTTCCACATCACTAGTCTTTAGCATATCTTTAGGAATTAAATTTTCAACAGCTTCACATTCTACATCACATTTAGGAAGTGTATAAGCCACTCTTCCTGGCTTTGAAACTTCAAAAATCAATTTATTATATTCTTTCATTTATACTCCCTCCATTACACTTACTAATTTATCAATCTCCTGAGCTGTCCTTTTTTCTGTTACACAGAAAAGCAGTGCATTTTTATAGGGAGCATAATTTTTACCTAAAGGATAACCTCCAAGTATTTTATTTTTTAATAATTCATCATTTATAATTGCTGGTTCCTTTTCACTTACTACTGCAAATTCCTTAAAGAAAGGTTTATTAAATAAAGGTTTAAACTTTCCTGATTTAGTGATTTTATTAAAAGCATAATGAGCTTTTTGTGTGCTTTGATAAGCTACTTCCTTAATTCCTTTTTTACCCATGGTAGTAAGATATATTGCCGCAGTCAAGGCATTTAAAGCTTCATTTGAACATATATTAGAAGTTGCTTTTTCCCTTCTTATATGCTGTTCCCTTGCTTGTAGTGTTAAAACAAAACCTCTTTTTCCATCCAAGTCCTGAGTCTGTCCTACTATTCTTCCTGGCATTTTACGCATAAGCTTTGCTTTAGTTGCCATAAAGCCAACATACGGACCTCCAAAACTCATATTGTTTCCTAAACTTTGTCCTTCACCAACTGCTATATCTGCACCTAATTCTCCTGGAGATTTTAATATACCAAGGGATATAGGGTCCACACTCATAATAAGTAATGCCTTATTGTCGTGAGTAACTTTTTCTACTTCCTTAACATCCTCTATTATTCCAAAGAAATTAGGATTTTGTAATATAACTCCTGCTGTTTTATTGTCAATAGCTGATGTTAATTTTTCTAAATCAGTAACTCCATCTGCTATACCTATTTCCACTAATTCTATATCTTTAAATTTCGTATAAGTTTCTAATACCTTTCTAGTTTCTGGATGAACAGTCTTAGATACTAATATTTTCCTCTTTCTTGTGCTATCAACTGCCATTAAAGCTGCCTCTGTACAAGCAGTTGCTCCATCATACATAGAAGCATTAGCAGCATCAAGTCCTGTAAGTTCACAAATCATACTTTGATATTCAAATATACATTGTAATGTTCCTTGGCTTATTTCTGCCTGATAAGGTGTATATGCAGTATAAAATTCTGATTTGGAAACTATATGTTTAATTAAAGCTGGAATATAATGATCATAAGCACCTGCACCTAAAAAGCAGGTAAGTTCACTTGTGCTTAAGTTTTTATTAGCTAAAGTATCCAAATATTTTGAAAGTTCTAATTCTGATAATCCCTCTGGTAAATTTAAAGATCTTTTAAGTTTTATACTTTCTGGAATATCTGAAAAAAGGTCATCTAATGAATTTAAGCCAATACTATCTAACATTTTCTTTTCATCTTCAGGAGTTACAGGTATATATGGAAACATATTATTCCTCCTTACCACACAAATCTTCATAAGTCTTGCTGTCCAATAAATCATTTAGCTGTGCTGTATCTGAAATGCTAATCATTATTATCCAGTTCTCATAAGGGTCTTCATTTACTAATTCAGGTGAATCAACCAAGTCTTCATTTACTTTAACTATTTTTCCACTTATAGGCATATATATGTCTGATGCTGCCTTTACAGATTCAACTACTCCAAAAGCTTCTTCTGCATTAAATTCAGAATCCACCTCTGGAAGTTCAACAAATACAATATCTCCTAAAGAATGTTGTGCAAAATCTGTAATACCTATATAAGCCTTATCTCCTTCAACCTTTACCCACTCATGATCCTTAGTGTACTTTAAGTTCTCTAACAATTTCATTTTTATTCCCCCTCATAAAAATTTTATTTTTTATTTGATAAAGCATAAATTTTCCTACTTAATTTAAATAAATATAAAAAAATTTTATATTTTAAACTATTTTTTATAATTTTTTTTATAAAACTTTTTATCTATTATTTCAGCCTTAGCTCCTTTGTTTCTAATAATAATTTCTATTTCTTTTCCCAAAGCTGCATAATCTGATTTTATAAGAGCAAGACCTATATTTTTATTTAAAGAAGGCGATTTATATCCTGTAGTAACAAAACCAATTTCTTCACCATTCACTTGAACCTTATACCCATGCCTTGGAATTCCTCTATCCTTCATTTCAAATCCCGCAATTTTCCTTTTCAAACCCTGGGATTTCTGTTTCATCAATGCTTCCTTGCCTATAAATTCATCCTCATTTAACTTTACAAAAAAACCAATTCCTGCTTCCAAAGGACTTATATCTTCAGTAAGCTCATTGCCATACAAGGGTAAACATGCTTCAAACCTTAAAGTATCCCTACAACCAAGCCCTACAGGTATGAGACCATCATCTTTTCCAACCTCTAGAAGTTTAACCCATATGCTTTCCCCATCTTTAGCATTGCAAAATATTTCGAAACCATCTTCACCTGTGTAACCTGTTCTTGATATCATACAATCAACATTATTAACTTTTACATTTCTTTCACAGTAAAAAAACTTTATATTTTCTAAATCTATATTTACAACCTTCTGTAATATCATCTGCGCTTTTGGACCTTGAATAGCAAATTCACAAATATCTGGAGATATGTTTATGATATCTACATCTAAATTATCTTTATGATCCATCATCCATTTAAAATCTTTATCTATATTCCCTGCATTAATAACTAAATAAAAATAATCATCAGCATATTTATACACAAGTATGTCATCTACTGTTCCCCCATTTTCATAACACATTGGACTATAAAGTGCCTGATTATTCTCCAATGTAGAAGCATCATTAGTGATTATGTTTTGTACAAATTTTAAAGCATCTTTACCCTTAACTTCTACTTCTCCCATGTGTGATACATCAAAAATACCTGCTGCACTTCGTACTGCTTCATGTTCAGCAATTATACCTTGATACTGAACTGGAAGTGCCCATCCTGCAAAATCTATAATTTTGCCTCCATACCTTGGATAGACATCAAACAATGGTGTTTTTTTCAAATCCCCCATAATTAATCCCTCCTTGAATTATATATAAAAAAAGACATAATGATACTTCTATCATCATGTCTCTGTTTAACACTGTTAGTTATGTAATACAATCTTAGGAAAATATATACTCACTATTCAGAGTTCCATCCAGTATAAATCCCTTTGCCTGAGAGTTTTTATAAAAATACTTCTTTTTTATATTTCCCCGACGGCTACCCACTTAAGGATATCTCTTTATACTTTCATCTGTCTTTATTTAATTATAAGTAAAATTTATAACTTCTATTACATTATATTATACACCTGTACTTTTTTCAATAGCTTTTAACTTATTTGTTATAAATTTGAAGTTTAGTTTTTTAATTAAAAATCTTCTATGAAAAATACACCACAAGCACCTGCTCCTGCATATACTCCAACTACACATCCTACTTCACATTCAATAAACTTATTATTTTTTTCTTTCAAATCTTCTCTTAGGTTATCTAAAATATCTTTATTTTCTACATGCAAAAGTACAGAGGTTTCCCCCTGCTTTATACCTTTTTTATCTAAATAATCTAGTATAAATCTTATAGCTTTTTTACTTCCTCTTACTTTATCTATTACAATTAATTCTCCATTTTCTATAGAAATTATGGGTTTTATTCCTAAAATATTTGCTATGGTCCCTGCAGTTTTAGATATTCTACCACCTTTAATAAGATTGTCCATTGTCCCAAATGCCAATACACTTTTTACATGGGGAATTAAATTTTTAATTTCTGTTTCTATATCATATATTCCTAAACCTTTTTCTTTTAATTCGGCTGACTTCATAACTAAAATTCCAAGACCTGATGTAACATTAAAACTATCTATTACTACTATATCTTCTGTTTCTAATGTATCTTTAGCTATACAAGCTGATTGATACGTACCACTTAACTTTGATGAGATATGTATGGATACTATCTTATATCCTTGATCAAGATACTTTTTATAACATTCCATAAATCTTTGTGGATTTACCTGTGCTGTTGTTGGAAAATCTTTATTTCCATCCATTTTGGATAACAGTGTATGTAAATTTATGCCTACACCATCTTGATAAGTTTCTTCACCAAAACTAACAAGGAGTGGAAGTACTTCAATATCATATTTTTCTACTATATTTAATGGCAGATCTGATGTACTATCCGTTATTATCTTTATTTTTTCCATACCTTAACTTCCTCCTACTTCATGGTTGGAAAATCCATTTGTCTTAATGCCTCATATGCAACAATAGCTACTGTATTAGATAAATTTAATGATCGAGTTGTAGTATTTATCATAGGTACTCTTATACATCTTTTAGGATCACTTTCTCTTACACTATCTGGAAGCCCACAAGATTCTCTGCCAAATACAATAAAATCGCCTTCTTTAAATTCTACTTCATGATAAAAATTATCACCATGTGTAGTAGAAAAATAGAAAGTTGAATCCTTATATTTTTCTCTTAATTCTTCATATGATTCATAAACTTC
Source organism: Clostridium carboxidivorans P7 (assembly GCF_001038625.1). GTDB lineage: Bacteria > Bacillota > Clostridia > Clostridiales > Clostridiaceae > Clostridium_AM > Clostridium_AM carboxidivorans. The sequence goes on along the minus strand of NZ_CP011803.1, from coordinate 4,894,203 downwards.
AAGATCTAGGTATTTCCAATAATCCAATCCTGCTCTTTTTAAATGTTTTTCATCTAAACTAAAACCTAAAGGTTTTATTAAATGAAGTTTACAGTTTGTAAGTACACAAGTTCTTGCTATATTACCTGTATTTTGTGGTATTTCTGGTTGAAATAGTACTATATTTAAATTCAAAACATCACCCAACTTTATACAGCATGATTTAAGTTACATTTACTCTAAGCTGCAAATTGGGCTTACACCTACCTTTCACTTTTAAAGTTATAACATTTTTTAGTTGAAAACAAATAGTGGATAGTTAGAAAAGTCATCCTAGACTTATTAATTTCTCTACTATCCAATATTAATTACGAATTACTTTATAATTTATTTAAATAATTAAAGCTTAATAGCCTTATACAATTATAAATTACATAAATATATTATCTCATAATAACACAAGAACAAAAAGGTGTAAATATAATACTTCATTTTATGTTAACATTTTCTAAAAGCTTTTTATGAATCTGAACTTTGCTTTAAATATTTTATTATACCGTTAGATATGTTTTCAGATAACCTTTTTAAAACCTCATCTTTAGATAGCTTGTCCCTATCTTCATTGTTAGTTATAAAGCCACATTCTACTAAAGCACAAGGTATTTTACTATATCTCAATATTGCAACATTCTGCTTTTTTATACCCTTGCTTTCCCAGTTATCACTTTTTACAGCTTCTTTCTCTAAAGTATTTGCCAATTTTATTCTTTCATCCTTTTCATAACCTTGCACATCATAATACAAGGTAGTTATTCCTTTAAAATTTGCATCACTAATGGAATTTACATGGATAGATACAAATACAGTTCCAGATGATGCATTTACTCTTCTTCCAATTTCCTTTAAAGGTATAAGTTCATCCTTATTTCTTGTAAGAACTACTGTATATCCTTTGCTTTTCAAATATGCTTCTGCATATTTAACCATTTTTAAAGTTAAGTTTTTTTCATACAAATTTTTATAGCTTGTACCATTATCAATTCCACCATGCCCTGCATCTAACACTATTACATCTTTGCTTATATTCTGATTCACCTTAGTATCAGTTGATTTTTTTGTTTCACCTTTGTCTACAGCCATTACTACAGGTTGAACTTGTGCTAATTTGCCCTTATTCACATTTATTACAGTTTTACCAAATAATAACATTAATAAAGTAAAAAAAATACAAGAAAATGTGAACCTTTTTCTATTTGCAATTCTCATGTTTTAATCTCCTTATACTTTTTAATTCATAATTATAAATTAGGTATCAAGTATTTATATTATAGCATCTATTGTTAAATTATTCCATTAATTTAGTAATAAATTTATGCATTGGATAAAAATAACTTATTACTTATAAATTTTTCTAAAAAACTGCTGGCAAAATACTTTTGTCAGCAGCCTAAAATAGTAATGAAAAACCATCATTTAAATTATTTATGTTTTGAATCTCTTTCTAAAAACTTTAAAAGCACTTCTGTACGTTCTCTTTGTTTCTTTTCCAAAAAGTCTGGTGTCCAATTATAAAATCCTTGTCCACTCTTACTTCCTAAGTCTCCAGCTTCAATCTTTTGCTGCATTAATTTGGAAGGCTTTGTATAATTACATAAATCTTCAAATAAATATGTAGATACGTTATGGAATATATCTAAGCCTCCTAAATCTGCGCTGCACAATGGACCTGTAACCGGCAACCTTCTTCCATGTCCATATTCCATAGCTTTATCTACTTCTTCTGGTTTTGCCCATCCCTGTTCTACTATATATAAAGCCTCTCTAAGAAGTGCAAGCTGAAGTCTGTTTCCTATAAATCCTAAACATTCCTTTTCCATACGAACAGCTTTTTTGCCTATAAATTCAACCCATTCCATGGCCATTTTCATTGTATCTTGTGATGTTTTTTCCCCAGGTACTACTTCTACTAAGGGAATTAACTGTGGTGGATTCCAAAAGTGAGCAACTACTACTCTTTCAGGGTATTTTGTATTTTTAGCTATAGCTGTTGGACTAAGTCCTGAAGTATTAGTAGCTAAAACTACCTCTTTGGGACAAATTTCATCTAATTGTCTAAATATATCCTGCTTTAGCTCTAGATTTTCAGCTAAAGATTCTATTACAAAATCAACATCTTTAACAGCTTCTTGAATAGTCTTAACACCTTTTATTTTACTTAAAATTTCCTCATATTTTTCATTTGACATTTTTACTTCAGCCTTTAAAAGGTTTAAACTATCTTTTATGTGATTAAATCCTCTTTCTAAACTTGCATCAGACCTACCATACATAACTACATTTAATCCTACTCTTGCTGAAAGTAATGCTATACCATGTCCCATAGTTCCTGTGCCTAAAACCGCTATTTTTTTAATTTTCATTGTTCATTATCCTCCCCAACATATAAATTACTTGTTTATATATACTATATCAGTTATCTTTTGCAATTTTTAAACCCTTTATAATCACCTCTTACGTTACACTTTACATAGCAAAACTCTGCCAATGTTTTATTGAATTTTAAATTTATATTAAAAAGCTGTGAAATTAAGATATTATTCTTAAATTTCACAGCTTTGTAAAGTAAAATTTCATGTCATGTATAAAAGTTCAAATATACTTCTTTAGTTATTGAGCATTTCTGAATATAACAAAATAGTTTCCTGAAGCATTATTAATTTTACTAACGTCGCTAGTAGCTACTGTAAGACTTGACATATAATTAATCCAATATAATCTTTTTTCACTAAATTCCTTTATTATATTTTTTAAATATATATTTAATATGTAATCATCCATTAATTTCACATGTTTCATGGTGCGGGTAACAGGATTCGAACCTGCATGATTTCTCACTAGAACCTGAATCTAGCGCGTCTGCCATTTCGCCATACCCGCTCACATGTTTAACATAACAACCTCATTTTACCATATATGAATATTTTATGTCAATTTAAAAACATTTACTAGGTTAAAAGTATTTCACTTATCAAAATGTCATAAATTAAAAATGCCACAAAATTATTTATAGCTACATAAATAATTTTGTGACACCCTTTAATTTTTAGGAGCACTTGGTGCAGTACTTGGCTGAGCAGCAGCTGGTGTTGCTGGTGCTGGTACTACTGGTTGACCAGCTGGTGGAGTTTCTGGTTTTTTAGTTCCTCTTTTTATTATTCCTTCTACTGGCTCATAATAATCATCTGCAATTGTTTCTTGGCTAATTAATTTTCCATTTTGTGTTGTAGTTTTTGTTACTTTAACCTTATAACCTGTTGAAGAAGGTTTTTCCACTTCCGTTTTTCCTTCTGGTAGAGTAGAATCATCTTGATATTTGATATTTGGTTCTACTGTTTGATAAACATCTGAAGTTATCTCTGTTACTATACCTGCTAAAGAATTATTGGAATATACGTTAAATGCAACAACTCCTCCTGAAGAATCTCCTTCTATGTATATAGGATATTTCAATGTATTTTTAAACTTATAATCTAGACTGCCATAATCTACTGTAGCATCCATACCTAATTTTACATAATGAGATGGTAATGAGTGATGAGTTCTCTCTACTGATTTTATATTTGCTCTAATCACCGCATTATATAAAGTACTGGAAACTTGGCATATTCCTCCGCCAAGACCCGAATCCACCTTATCTCCTATGATTACAGGTGCAGCTTGATACCCTCTTTCTGCAGTTCTCTCTCCTACTATGTCATTAAAGCTAAAAGTATCACCTGGCATAAGTATTTTTCCATTTATACTTTTTGTGGCTAAAACTATGTTATTTTCCCTTTCAGGTGAAGATATACTCCCATATTCTGTACTAAATTCGCCTATTTTGTAGTTTATACTAGAAATTTTATCTGCTGTTATTTTTGCATTTACTGCTTGCATAGGAGCCTTTATATCAATATCATGATCAATTTCTCCATTTATTTTAGATGCAAGTTCTTTTTTTAGTTTATCCTTCTGAAGTGTTTCACCCTTTTTATCTGGAACTACTTTAATATTTCCTTGACTAGTATTCAAAGTTGCATCTATAGGTGCTTTATTCACTTCTTTTTCAATACCATCTATAAATTCATTTACAGGTTTATCATCATATACAAGCTTTAAATTAAACTGTTTAGTAGATGAAATTTTTATAAGTTGATATTTCTTTAATAAATTTCTATCCTTACCATAACTAAAAGCTTGATTTACAGCACCATCAATATCATATTTAGGATTTATCTTTGAAAAATCTAATGTATAAGTCCTGGCATCAGCCTTAATATTTAATTTCTTTTTTATAACTCCAACTTTATATTTTTTTTCTATAATGTTCTTAGCCTCATCTTTTGTTTTACCTGACAAATCCTGATTTTCAATTTTTACTCCTGGATATATTCTACCACTCCAAGCCTTTGCAGTATTATACTGATATATTATAAATACTATCACCCCTACCACTACTGCTGCACCAATTAGCATTTTTGATAATATGTTATTTTTTTTCATATCATCATTGCTTTTTACCATGGAATCACCTCTTAATCTGATATATAACTTACCCTAATATTTTATCAAAATAATGTAAGTTAAGCTTTTAAATAATTTTAACTAATCTTAAGGTAGAATCCATATTACGGAAGTCTTTCCTATCTTAAGTAAGTTTTATTCACACATATTTTAATTATACTATAAAAAATACTTAATTTAAATTAGTTTTTCATAGAAGAATTAGAATATAAATTAAATATTATATTTCCATTGGATATGTATGCTTGAATGTATACAGGATATTGATATATATTCTTAAACTTATAATCTATATTTCCATAATCAACTGTAGCATCCATGCCCTGTGGCACATAGTGTACCGGCATAGTATGATGTTCTCTTTCTATAGATGTCATTCCAGCTCTACTTACCGCATTGTATAACGTAGTAGATACCTGACATATTCCTCCACCTAATCCCGATTCTAGCTTATTTCCTATAATTACAGGCGCTGGTTCATACCCTCTTTCTCCTGTTCTTTCACCAACCGTATCATTAAAGCTAAATACTTCACCTGGCATAAGTATTTTTCCATTTATGCTCTTAGTAGCTAATGCTATATTATTAGCTCTTTGTGATGAAGATGATGCAAAATTAGTAGAGTATGTCCCTATTAACGAATTTATACTTTTTAAGGAATCTCCTTTTATATTCGCAGGTATTTGTTTAACAAGTGCATTAACATTAACATTCTGCCCTATGCTTCCACTTATTTTACTTAAAGTTTCTTTTTCTAACTTTTCTTTTTCTAACTTTTTTCCATTCACTTCAGGAATTACATTTAAATTGCCATTATCTATTCCTAATGATGCATTAACAGGATCTTTATTAACTTCTGATTGAATATTACTAACTAACTCTTTTACTGGTTTTTCATCATAAGAAAATTTCAAATCAAAATTTTCATCTTTATTCATTTTCAACATTATAAATTGTGCAAATATATTTGAACTTTTTCCATAATTAAATGCAGTATTTACCGCATCATCAATGCTATACTTGGGAGATATTTTTGAATAATTTAAAGTATAAACTTTACCTTCTACATTTATGTTTATATTCTTTTTCACTATTTGCTCTGAAAAATCATGCTTTAGTATCTCTTTGGCCTCATCCTTAGTTTTTTCTGAAAGATTTACTCCACCTACTGTTACTCCAGGATATATTAAACCATTCCAATATTTAATGTAATTGTAATTATAGGTTACATATCCACAAGCAGCAGATAATAAAAGTATTGCAAATATCATAAACGGCACTACAAGTTTATTTTTCTTAGCTTTTTTTCTACCTCTCCTATTTCTTCTCACGGTTATCCTCCCCCACACAACTTCCCATTGTTATTATACTATAGAATTATTACTTTTTGTATTTTTATAAATTCATTATTAAAGCAAAATTTTTTAATATTGATAATACATTGCTAAAATAATAAAAAAATTTACTATTCACTTTTATAAGTCCACCAAAAATTCCAATTTAACATAATAAAATTAAAGTGTTATAATTTAATAATAAATTATTAACTCTTTTTACTTAATCATCTTATATTTGTAATGATTTTAGTACTCTAAAATTTGAATAATTATATCTTAATGGAGGAAACCTTTGAAAAATGCATGAAGTTTCTAGTATACAAAATGAAACTAAAATCAAAGTTAAATCAAATAGAATAAAAATGATATCTATAATCTTATTATCTATTACTTTTATTATATTTAACTCAGCTGGCCTATTTATAGGTAACTTGATTTATACTAAAGCCTGTCGTGAGCAAACTAGTAAAGGTGTAGCTAATTTACATGAAATATATAAAAATACCTTTGATGACAATAGGTTTTTGAAGCTTTCCAAGGAAGAGGTAATTATAAATTCTAAATATGGATATAAACTAAGTGGTACTTATATACACAATCCTGTAAAAACAGAAAATACAGTAGTAATTGTACATGGTATAAGAGGCAGCCGATGGGAATCATTGAAATATGCTGATATTTATTTAAACAAAGGATTTAATGCCGTTGTTTATGATTCTAGATTTAGTGGTGAAAGTGGCGGAAGCGACATAAGCTTTGGTTTTTATGAAAAATATGATTTAAATGAATGGATAAAGTGGGTCCATAATAAAAATCCTAATGGTATAATAGGTGTTCATGGTGAATCTATGGGTGGCGCAACTGCACTACTTCATTCAAAACTTAATGAACAAAGCAAGTTGGTTAGTTTCTATATATCTGATTGTGCCTATTCTGACCTAGGAAATCTTTTAATGTTTAGACTTAAAGAGGATTATGGAATAAAAAACAAATATCTTGAATCAATAATTGTTACATATACAAATATAATTGCTTATGTACGTTCTGGATTTACATTTTCTGAGGTATCTCCTATAAACTCCATTAAGGATGTAAAAACCCCCATAATGTTTGTACATGGAGATAGTGATAGCTTTATTCCTTTTTCAATGGGTAATGATATGTATTATATAAAACCTGGGAAAAAGGCTATATACATAGCGCCTTATAGTGGACATGCTCAATCATACCTATATAATAAGAAAGAATATACACAAAAGGTTTATGACTTTCTGAATAAAAACGTAAAATAAATACATGTTTGGAGGTTTAAAAATGGAAAATGAAATACATAAAAAACTTGGAGATAACATATGTAGTGAAGGCGAAGTCAATCTTGAAGATGTAATTGGGAAATTACTTATAGATAAAAACCTTACGGTATCTACTGCTGAATCTTGTACTGGAGGGCTAATAGCTTCTAAATTAGTAAACTATCCTGGCATCTCCTCCGTATTTATGGAAGGTGCAGTAACTTATAGTAATGAAGCTAAAATGAATAGAATAAATGTAAGTAAAGAAACTTTAGATAAATTTGGTGCAGTAAGTAAAGAAACAGCTGCGGAAATGGCAGAAGGTATTGCAAAAACTTCTGGCACCAATATAGGATTGTCTACTACGGGCATTGCAGGTCCTGGAGGTGGAACAAAAGAAAAGCCTGTGGGATTAGTTTATATAGGAATTTATATAAATGGAAAAATTAAGGTAAAAAAACTCCTATGTGATGGAGATAGGCAAACGGTTAGAACACAAGCTACCATAACAGCCCTAGATTTACTAAGAAGAGAACTATTGATACACTAATAAAGCTATAGCAATAAAAAATAAAGCTAGAAGGTATTTTTATTTACCTTCTAGCTTTATTCAAATTAACTATATTAGATTCTTGCTACTTTCATTTCTCTAGCTATTCTTTTTACTTCTTCTGCTACGGATTTACATACTCTCTTATCAAAAGCATCTGGAATTATATAATCTTCTCTTAATTCCTCATCTTTTATTAAATTAGCTATTCCTCTTGCTGCTGCTAGTTTCATTTCATCATTTATAATCTTTGATCTTACTTCTAAGGCTCCCTTAAATATTCCAGGGAATACCAAAACATTGTTTATTTGATTTGGAAAATCTGAACGTCCTGTAGCAATTACTCTTATTCCAGCTTCTTTTGCAACATCTGGCATTATTTCTGGTGTTGGATTAGCCATTGCAAAAACTATACCATCTTTATTCATTGATTGAGCCATTTCCATCGTAAGTGCTCCTGCTGCTGATACACCTACAAATACATCTTTTCCTTTTATTACTTCTGCAAGAATACCTTGTTCCTTATTTCTATTTGTAACTTTAGCTATAGCTTGCTGTGCTGGATTTAATTCAGAATTTCCTTCCACTAATGCTCCATTTTTATCACACATAGTTATATTTTGAGCTCCTGCTTTTAAAAGAAGCTTACATATAGCAATACCTGCTGAGCCTGCTCCATTTATTACTATTTGAACTTCTTCAAGCTTTTTTCCTACAAGTTTTAAGGCATTATAAAGTCCTGCAAGAACTATTATAGCAGTTCCATGTTGATCATCATGAAAAACGGGTATATCAAGTTCTTTTTTCAACTTTTCTTCTATGTAAAAGCACTCTGGTGCTTTTATGTCCTCAAGATTTATTCCTCCAAAAGTAGGTGCCATTGCTTTTACAATATTCACTATTTCATCTGGATCTTTACTATCTAAGCATATAGGGAATGCATCTATACCACCGAATTCTTTAAATAATAAAGCCTTTCCTTCCATGACAGGCAGTCCTGCTGCTGCACCTATGTTACCTAAACCAAGCACCGCACTTCCATTAGTTACTACAGCTACAGTATTAACTTTCATAGTATAATCATAGGCAGCATCTTCATTTTCAGCTATTTTAAGACAAGGTTCTGCAACACCTGGGGTATATGCTATTGATAAATCCTCCTTAGTTTTTAACTGAACCTTGCTCTTTACTTCTAATTTTCCTCTGTTTGCTTTGTGCATTTCCAATGCTTTTTCTTTAATGTTCATTTTATGTTACTCCTCTCAGATTTAAAATTTATAAAAATAGCTTTATTGCCCTTAAGCACTTGTGTCTCCTCCACTAAAATACTCACAGTAAGGTGCCAACGGACATTTTTCACAATCTGGTTTTCTAGATTTGCAAATAAGTCTTCCGTGCCATATCAGATAATGGTGAGTATCACTCCACATATCTCTTGGAACATTTTTCATAAGTCCCTTTTCTACTTGTTCTGGAGTATCTCCCTTTGCAATTCCAAGTCTGTTAGATACCCTAAACACATGAGTATCTACAGCTATGGCTGGTACTCCAAATGCATTAGATAAAACTACATTAGCAGTTTTTCTCCCCACTCCTGGAAGCTTTAAGAGTTCTTCCATGGTATCTGGTACTTTTCCCCCATTTTCTAAAATAGCTTTAGTAGCACCTAATATGTTCTTACTTTTATTCTTATAAAAACCACAGCTTCTAATTTTCTCTGATAATTCTTCTTCTGTTAAAGTTATCATTGTTTCAGGAGTATTATATTTTTCATATAATTTTTCTGTTACCATGTTTACTCTTACATCAGTACATTGTGCTGATAATATGGTAGAAATAAGTAATTCATATGGTGATTTAAAATTAAGTGCACACTTTGCATCAGGATATGTTTTACTTAATATTTCTAAAATTTTATTTACATTTTTTTTATTCATCTCTATCACCTACACTTAGTGAATTTTGTGAAAAAATAATCTATGTCTTTAATAACTTAAAGATATAGATTATTCATCTTAACGATAGACGCCCCTATAAGACTCAGGAAGGAGTTCTGCAATTTTCTTCATCATAAAACTTACAGATCTTTCTTCATAAGCATGTTTATCTTCGTTTTCCATCTTTTCTGGAACTTCTATTTTTTTTCCTATATTTAATGTAACTTTAGCATAGTTAAATTTCTCTGATCCCATATCTTTTTGTATAGGTAATAATTTTTCTGTTCCGTGGATTCCTAAAGGTATTATAGATGCCTTACTTAGTTTTTGTACTAAAAAAACACCCCTCTTAGCTTCTATCAGAGTAGAAGTTCTGCTTCTGGTTCCCTCAGGAAATATAAGTACATTATTACCTGCTTTTAAAGTCTTTACGATTTTAGATATAGAATCTTTATCTGCTGTATTAGGCTTTATAGGTATAGTTTTAGTCATGCTCATTCCTAAATTCGTTAAAGGATTTTTTGAAAGCTTTATGCCTGCTACAAAAGTTATATCCTCTTCTTTAAGGAATTTGTTTATAACTAGTGCATCCGAATTACTCAAATGATTACATATAAATAATATAGGTCTTTTTACATCTTTCAAATTTTCCATGCCGTTAATTTGAACATTTGCATATTTTTCAACATAGCCATATATCAGCTTTTTACATAAACATTCTAAAAGTCCTTTAGGAAGATAGCTTATAATTTTAGCCATTCCAGGAGAAATCATAATAAAGTCCACCTTTCATATTATCTATATACTATAAATTATAGTTTGAAATGGTATAAAAGTCTATTATAATAATTCTTTACATAAGGAGAATTAATTTCTTCTATATTTATATTCTTCTTCATACCTATTATATTAATTAATGCATTCCTTTGCAGTACATTTTTCCCTCTCCATCCACAGGAACTTTTTGAATACTTGTTTAAAAAGATTCTTTTATCTATATTTGCCAATTCTTCTAAATTTATTACCTCCATAAAATCATAGGGTCTAAATTCTTCTATATTAGAAAAGCTAGCTTTTTTATTAAAAGGACATATTCTCTGGCAAGTATCACATCCAAAAATTCTTCCTTTTAATTTATCAAACCACTGATCATCTATTTCTTTTTTCTGGCTAATATATGAAAGACATATATTACAATTATTTTCTTCTCTTATAGCTCCTGTAGGACATGACTTTTGGCATAAATCACAGCCTTCACATTTGCACTCCATAGGTTTATCTTCTTCTATTGGTATATTTGTTATTATTTCTCCCAAAAATACATAAGACCCATATTTCTCTGTAATAATCATATTATTTTTTCCTACAAATCCTATACCGCAAAGTTTAGCTATATACCTTTCTGGTAAGGAATTGCTATCCACAAAATAAACAGCCTTACCTGACATTTCCCTTTCTATGAAGCTGCATATCTTTTTCAAATACTCAGATACTACTACATGGTAATCCCTTCCCTGAGTATATTTAGAGAAATTGACTTCCTGTTGAAAATTATCATTAAAAAGATATGGAAATGCAATAGAAATTATAGCTTTTCCATCTTCCATATACATAAATGGATTAATCTTTTTATTTATATCTTTCTCTTCAAATTCATTAATTAATGACATACTTTCTCTATATTCAAAATAATGCTTTAGCTCTTCAAAAACTCTACATTTTGTAAATCCTACTGTATCTAATCCTATATCCTTACAATAGTTTATAATCATGCTTTTATAATTCAAATATTAACACATCCTTTTTGCTCAATATAATAGAGTACAGATAAATCTGTACTCTATTATTATATTACCATTTCATTATATATCTTTTTTCTTTGTCCTTGGTAGTCTTTTATTTCTATTATAGGATTAACCTTATTATATATGACTCTAGCTGGTATTCCAACTGCTGTTGTATTTGAAGGAACATTTTTTAGCACCACTGAGTTAGCTCCTATTTTTACATTATCTCCAATAGTTATAGGTCCCAAAATCTTAGCTCCTGCTCCTATTGTAACATTACTTCCTACTGTAGGATGTCTTTTCCCTTTATCTTTGCCTGTTCCCCCTAAGGTTACTCCGTGGTAAAGGGTAACATTATCACCTACCTCAGCAGTTTCTCCTATAACTACACCCATTCCATGATCTATAAACATTCCTTTTCCGATTTGAGCTCCAGGGTGTATTTCTATCCCAGTAAAAAACCTAGATAACTGTGATATTAGTCTAGCCATGAAGAAAAACTTCCTCTTATATAAAAAGTGAGCCATCCTATGGTGTATAAAAGCATGAATACATGGATAAAGTATAAATACTTCTACTGGATTTCTTGCTGCCGGATCATTCTTCATGGCACTTTCTAAATCATATTTTAGCGATTTAAATGGATTCACTTTTAACACACTCCTTTTTTAATAAAGCCCCATGGATAGATATTTTTCTCCTCCATCTGGTGCAACAGTAACTACTTTCTTACCTTTTCCTAACTTCTTAGCAAGCTTTATAGCTGCTGCTATATTTGCTCCTGAAGATATACCTACTAAAATTCCCTCTTCTCTTGCCATAAGCCTTGCATATTCAAAGGCTTCCTCATCAGATATAGTCATAACCTCATCTACAAATTCTTTTTTATAAATATCTGGAACAAAGCCAGCTCCTATTCCTTGTATCTTGTGTGGAGATGCTTGACCTCCTGATATTACAGGTGATTTTTCAGGCTCTACTGCAATTATTTTTATAGCTTTATCTATTTCCTTTAATCTTTTTCCTACCCCTATTAAAGTTCCACCTGTGCCTACACCAGCAGTGAATACATCTACACTATTTAAATCCTTAATTATTTCATCTGCAGTAGTTTCATAATGCTTTAATGGATTTGCTTCATTCATAAATTGTTGAGGTATATAATATCCTTCTTTTCCCTCAACTATTTCTGATGCTTTTTCTATAGCACCTTTCATTCCCTTAGCTCCTTCTGTAAGAACAAGCTCTGCCCCATAAGCCTTTATAGTATTTCTTCTTTCTACGCTCATAGTTTCAGGCATTACAATTATAACCTTATAACCTTTTAATTTACCTATCATTGCAAGTCCAATTCCCATATTTCCACTGGTAGGTTCAACTATAGTGTCCCCTTTTTTTATAAGCCCTTCTTTCTCTGCTTTTTCTATCATACCTAATGCTGCTCTGTCCTTAATGCTTGCTCCTGGATTGAATTTTTCAAGCTTTACATATACCTCTGCTGCATTTTCGTCAATTATATTATTAAGTTTAAATAAAGGTGTTCCACCTATCATTTCTATTGCATTATTATAAATCATTTTTTTACCCCCACTAATTTTATTTTTATTTTTTTACTTATCTGTTCTAAATTTACATTAAAGTAATACACTGTCTCACAATTTAAGTTTAAATCCTATTTTGAGTATTAAAAAAACTCCATCTCTATATAAAAGAGACGAAGTTTAACTCCGCGGTTCCACTCTAATTAGATTAACAAAAATCTCACCTTTTTCAAGCACAGCGCTATGCTCTATTACTATAACGGGCAAACCCGGTGCAGCCTACTTAATTCGGTGCACTACTCCAAAGGGCACTTCACTTAAAATTCCTTTAGAAACCTTTCAGCTGTGGTTTCCTCTCTTTAAAACTTCATTTAAGTTACTTTCCTTTTTCAAAGTATTTCTGAGTGTTTTACTATGATTTCTATATTTCTATTATATTATTATTTTAAATTTTGTCAATATATTTTTTAGTTAAATTATATAATTTTTTTCTACTTACAAAATCTATGACTTCCTATAACTTTAATTAATGGTCTGGACCATATCCAAGCACTAGTTGCCGTAGATGGATTAAAATAATATATTGCTCCACCTGAAGGATCCCATCCATTTAAAGCATCCCTAGCTGCCCTTATAGAATTTTGCTCCATATTGGCATGTATTTGACCATCTACTATAGCTGTAAAAGCACCTGGCTGGTAAATAACTCCTGCTATTGTAGAAGGAAATCTTGGATCTCTTGTTCTATTCAAAATTACTGCACCTACTGCCACTTGGCCTTCATAAGGTTCTCCTCTAGCTTCTCCATTTATCAACCTAGAAAGTAATGTTACATCCTGATTACTTGAACTATTACTGTTTCCCGTTGATGAAGCTTTAGCACTATATATGCCTAATGCTTGAAGCGTAGAATCTCCTACAACACCATCTACTTTCAATCCATTTTTAGCTTGAAACTTTTTAACGGCTGTAAAAGTTCCGTAACCATATACACCATCAACACTACCACTATAATAATACCATGCCTTAAGCTTGCTTTGTATTTGCGAAACTACCCCACCTTTAGATCCATAATAATAAGCTACAGCATTTACAGCATTGTTATAAGGAGATACATATAATGTAGTGGAAACATATGTAATTATAATCATAAGTGCACAAATTGCTTCTCGCCTAACCTTTAAAATCTTTTTCGTCATACCAACTCACTCCTTGATTCAGTATAAATCTACAATTTATGGTTTTATAAATTTAGTTTGCTCACTAAACCATAAAAAATACACTCAACTTTTTAGGAGTTAAATTTGCATAATATTTAAAAATAATGCGAAGCTTTGCTTCGCATTATGCTTAATTTATGTAAAAACATATCTATATAAAGTTTCCACCAAAAGCTAGTATTGTAAGTACTATTATAAGTATTACTGTAGCTTTTGCAATAAAGTTTTGTATTGTACTGTTCACATACTTACCCATTACTTCAGTATCATTTACAAGTTTTATCATAAATATAAGTACCACAGGGCATAATACTCCTGCCAACTGCTGAGTTACTAATATTATATTAATCAAAGAAATATTAGGAAGTAAAACTATTACTGCACTTACGATAATCATAAATAAAAACAAACCAAAAAATACAGGTGCTTCTTTTATTTTGTTGTCAATACCACTTTCAAATCCAAATGCCTCACATACAGCATAAGCTGTACATAAAGGTATAACGCAACATGCTAAAAATGATGCACCAAAAAGTCCAATGGCAAATAGCATAAATGAATAATTTCCTGCTAATGGTCTTAATGCTGATGCTGCATCCTGCGCGCTATCTATACTTATACCTACTTTGAATAAAGTTTCCGCAGTACATACAGTTATAAAAAGTGCCGTTAATATTGCCCAAATGGTTCCAACATAAACATCCATTTTCTCATATTTATACTCTTTTAAGGATATCCCTTTATCTACTATGGATGATTGTAAATAAAATTGCATATAAGGTGTTATAGTAGTTCCTATCATTCCTATAAGCACTAAAAAATACCCTTTATCAAGCTTAGCATGTGGTTTTACAATACTTGTTACAACATGCCCCCAGTCAGGTTTCACTAAAAATGCAGTTACAACATATCCTAAAAACGTAAGTGTAAGAAGTAAAAATACCTTCTCAGCTTTTGAATAACTTCCTTTAGTTAACATAAACCACATAACTACTGCAAGTATTGGAATTGTTATATACTTACTTATATTAAACAACTCTAAACTAGCAGCAATTCCAGCAAAATCACCTATACATACACCTAAATTTGCAATTATAAGTACAATCATAGCAAAAAAAGCCCATTTCACTCCAAATCTTTCTCTTATTAAATCCGAAAGTCCTTTTCCTGTAACTACAGCCATTCTTGCATTCATTTCTTGGATTACTGCAAGACCTATAGCTATTACAAACATTCCCCAAAGCATGGAGTAACCATAGTGAGCTCCTACTACAGAGTAAGTGGCTACTCCACCTGCATCATTTCCTGCATTTGCTGTAATAAGCCCTGGCCCTATTATTCCTAATATCATTAAAAATTTATTTCTATTTTTCAAATTTAAACACCTTCTCCCTATCCTACCTTTTTAAATCTCTTTCTCCATGTTGGGATTAGTATATCTTCTACTATATCACTCATTATAACTACACCACATAACTTTTCATTACTGTCTACTACAGGTAAAGAGAGAAGATCATATTTTGAACACATTTCTATAGCTTCATCTATATTTTCATTATCATTTATTTTTACTATATTAGTTAACATTATTTCTCTGAGTTTATTTTTAGGATCTGACATTATAAGTGCTTTTAATGATACTACTCCTTGAAGTCTTTCTTGCTGATCTGTAATATATATATAATGTGACACTTCATCCTCTGGATTTGTTTCTCTTAAAAGTTCTATAGTTTCTTCAACGGTTATATTTATATTAAAGTCTATGAAATCCTTATTCATTATGCTTCCTACAGTTTCATCTTCATACTGCATAAGTGTTCTTACTTCATCAGCATCTTCTTTCTCCATAGATAAAAGAATCTTTTCAGCAGTCTCCTCATCAACTTCATCTAATATATCTGCAATTTCATCATTTGGCATATTATCTAATACTTCATCTCTCTTAGATTGACTTAGGTTTTCAATAATATCTGCTTGAACATCTGGTTCAATTTCCTCTAAAATATCCGCTGCAAGATTTTGATCCAAGCTCTCAAAAACCTTTTTTCTATAATTTATATCCATATCCTCAAAAATATCCGCTAAATCTGCAGGATGGAGTTTTGATAATTTTTTATAGGTAACAGATAACTTTAAATTGTTATTGACCATCTCTAACGACTCAACATTATCCCAAATAATAAGACTATCTGCTGGTTTTTTATTAAATAACTTATAACAGCCTTTAACCATATCTTCCATTCCAAGTCTTCTGCCTAAAGCTAAAACTCCGGTATCTACAGCTACTACTCTAAGTTCTCCTGCTATCTCAGCAATTCTTAAATCATTAACTCTTACAAGCTTTTTTCCATTAATATCTACAATTTGTCTATCCAATAAATGTTTAGATAGAAGGTATGAGTACTTCTGCAATATTATTTCTCTTACACCTTCACCTTTTATTATTATCCTATCATCATCCTCATAAAATGTAATATTCTTGAATTCGCAGTTTAGAACTTCTCCATCTTTTTTTATTTTGTAACCTATTGCTCTTGGAAGTCCATCTTCTGTAGTTACATAAATGTCACAAAGTTTTCCTATTGAATCGTTAAATTCATCATAAATTTTTTTATGAAGAACCTTACTTAGAAAGAATGCAGATAACTTTTTCATAAATATTCCTCCTTACTTATATAGAAAGATATTTATGGAAAAGTCATAAGAATTTTAGAAATGAAAAAAATCTAATTTTATTATGATTTTAATATAAATGTCCCTCTATACATAACTATATTTAGTTTTACTTTCAAGTTTGACCGACCACCATAAGGGCCACTTTCCATGTATCGCACCACCTTAAAATAAAATAAAGGAGTCTAGAAAGACTCCTCCAATAAACTAAAACTTCTTCGTACGAGTTTTAGCACTATATAGCTTTAGACTTTTATTAAGTCCAGCTACATTAAGTAAAACCTTGATTCGGTAATACCTGTTGACCCATTGGCATCTCTCGATGTTTCCGGGCAGTAGCGTATATCTATATAGGAGCCTCACCTAACATAAGTAAACTTATAATTTCATTTTACATTATTAATTATAGTACAAATTTATAAAAATGCAACCATTAAACAGTGAATTTATTTAAATTTAAGTGTTTAATTATTTTAGTTCTCTGTTAATTCGTTTTTCTATGTTTTTTAAAGAATTTTTACTATTTTCTAAAGAATTATCGGTTCATAAATATACATAATATATCATTACATTATATTATATGCATTAAGTTGCCCTTAAGTTAAAGTAAATTTTATGTAAAATTAATATTTTTCATAAACAAATTATTGAAACATTAATCCGTAAAAACATTCATTTGTATAAAAATCAATAGAAGTATTTTTAATTTCATATTCATATTTTATTCTGGTTATGCTAATATAGGATTTAGAAAATTGTAACTGAATGGAGCATTTAAATGATAATAAATAAAGAATTTTTACCTATTAGTAAAGAAGATATGAAAAAGCGTAATATAGACCAACTAGATTTTATAATAATTACAGGTGATGCTTATGTAGATCACCCTTCTTTTGGTACTGCTATAATATCTAGAGTTTTAGAAAGTGAGGGTTTCACTGTTGGAATCATAGCTCAACCTGATTGGAACAATGTTGAGGCTTTTAGACGTCTTGGAAAACCTAAGCTGGCCTTTATTGTAAACTCCGGTAATATAGACTCAATGGTAAATCATTATACCGCCTCAAAGAAAAAACGTCATGATGACTTATATTCTCCAGGTGGGAAAAGTGGTCACAGACCTGATAGATCTCTTATTGTATATTGTAACAAAGCTAGAGAAGCTTATAAAAATGTACCAATTATGATTGGCGGCATCGAGGCAAGTTTAAGAAGATTTGCTCACTATGATTACTGGGATAATAAAGTAAGAAGAAGTATATTAGTTGATTCTAAAGCAGATCTTTTAATGTACGGAATGGGTGAAAAAACCGTAGTTCAAATAGCTAATCTTCTTAAATATGGTATGGAAATTAACAAGCTAACAAATGTAAGAGGTACATTATATTCATGCAAAGAAATAGATAATTTAAATGATTTTATAGAGCTTCCTTCTTTTGAAGAAGTATCTAATGATAAAAAAAGCTATGCAGAAGCTTATAAAACAGAATACTATGAACAAGATGCTATAAGCGGAAAAACCTTAGTTCAAAAGCATGGGGATCACTATATTGTTCAAAATCCTCCTCAATTCACTTTAACTGAAGAGGAAATGGATATAGTATATAACCTTCCTTATACTAGAACATATCACCCTATATATGAGTCTGAAGGTGGTATCCCTGCTATAAAGGAAGTTAAGTTTTCTATTACTAGCCATAGAGGTTGTTTTGGAGCTTGTTCCTTCTGTGCTCTTACTTTCCATCAAGGAAGGACTATTCAAGCTAGAAGCCAAACCTCTGTTTTAGATGAAGCAAAACTTTTAACTACATTAGATGATTTTAAAGGCTATATACATGATGTAGGTGGACCTACTGCAAACTTTAGACATAAAGCATGTAAAGTTCAAGAAACTCGAGGAGTTTGTAAAAACAGATTATGTCTTTCACCTACTCCTTGTAAAAATCTAATAGTCGATCATAGGGAATATTTAAATCTTTTAAAACAAATGAGGGAAATTCCTGGAATTAAAAAAGTTTTTATACGTTCTGGAATAAGATATGATTACCTTATTTATGATAAGAACACCTCTTTTTTTGAAGAACTTTGCAAACATCATATAAGTGGTCAGCTTAAGGTAGCACCAGAACATATAAGCGATAAAGTTCTTAAACAAATGGGGAAACCTAGCAGTAAAGTATATGATAGATTTTCTAAAAAATATTTTGAAATAAATAAAAAATTAAATAAAAAACAATATTTAGTACCTTATCTTATGTCTAGTCATCCTGGTAGTGATTTAAATGCTGCTATAGAATTGGCTTTATATATTAAAAATATGGGATATATTCCTGAACAAGTTCAAGATTTTTATCCTACACCAGGAAGTCTATCAACTACAATGTATTATACAGGTATTAATCCTTTAACCAACGAAAAAGTTTATGTTCCTAAGGAACAAAAGGAAAAAAATATGCAGCGAGCCTTACTCCAATTTTCTGTTCCTGAAAACTATAATCTTGTGAAAGAAGCTTTAATTAAAGCCCATCGTGAAGATTTAATTGGAAATGGTTCCAACTGCCTTATTCACGAAACAGCACCTAAAAAGAGAACTTTTCATAATAATTCATCCACTGCGGTTAAATCAAAAAATGAAAGTTCTCATAAGCATAAAAGTAAAATTGGAAATTTAAATAAAGCATCTAAAAAATCATTTAAAAATAAGTTAAAAAAATAAACTGATGTTATTTTAGTTTTCACCAACCTTTTTTAGAGGACAGATGACAATTGTCCTCTAAAAATAATACTCCATATTATTTTTAAGCTTTCTTTTTTATCCTATTTAAAGCATACATTAACGCTATTATCCATAGCGTATCTCCTATAACATTCTCCGCAATCAAAATAATTCCAGCTATCCATACTATATATTCTATTATAGTTGCAATTGAGGCTAAAATTACTATACTAATCCCTATTCTGTTTGTATAAGTTTTATTAATAAAACTTATAGACAAAAATAATGCTATAGTGTTTATTCCAATATATACCCAATATATATAAGTATCTTGCGCAAATACCATAGTATACCCAACATTACTTGAATTTTGAAGAAAGCATGTACATTTTAGCATCATAGAAATATACAATGCTATTATCACTCCTGCTGTTATAAAAATATAAGAAAAATTTATAATATGTCCCTTCATGAATATATACAGTACAATCAAAATTATTAAGGGCACACCAATTAGATTCATAAAAAATAAAGGTTTTAGTAAATAAAGATATTTTATGTTACTAACCAAAAATAATATTAAAAGTGCAGCATATCTTAAACCCATAACCAATATGGTGATTAATGCTATTGTTTTAACCTTTTTAGGTGAATATAAATCTAAATAAAAGCATTTAAATAAAAGTATTATTATAATAAGTAGCAAAGAAATATAGATATAGAATTTTAACATACTACCTCCTGATACATTACTACTATCTTATATTTATTATAAAATTTAAATTTATATTACTAAAAAAATGCTTTTAAGCAAAATATATGATTCCATATATTTAACTTAAAAGCATTTTCTCAGGTATATTTGTCCCTAAAACTTCTATTCCACCTTTTATACATTCTATAACTAATGGAAAGTCTGGTCCTCTTTCTCCATCTATATCCGTTACTATATCTTCATAACATTCTATCTCTATTCTATTAGATTTAAAATACACAAGTCCTTCTGTACCTTCTAAATGTTCACCCTTAAACATTTTTATAAAAAGCGATATCATATCCTTTATCATTCCTGCTTTTATTATTATTACATCTAACATTCCATCGTCCACTTCTGCTTTATATGCAAACTTTAAATTTCCAGCAGTCTGTCCGTTAAATATTAACATCAAATACATATAATCATCAAACACATCATTTTCAGAGGATACTTTTATTTTAAGTTTTCTAAGACTAGGTAATTGCTCTAATGCCTTAATATAATAAGCAAGTTTGCCTATTGTGTTTTTTAAATTCACGTCTGTTCTTTGCGATACATCTGTAAAAAGTCCCGTGCTTGCCACATTCAAAAAATATTTGTCATTTATCTTTCCTAAATCCAACTTTTTAGGTTTACTGTTCAATATTTGTTCACAAGCTGCTTCTATATCCTCAGGAGCCCCAATGAATTTTGCAAAATCATTAGCAGTACCCACTGGAAGTATTGCTATAGGAATATTCAAGTCTAGCTTTTTCATCACATTTACAGCTTCATCAATGGTTCCATCTCCACCAGCTATTAAAATATATTTATAAGTTTTATTTATACCTTTAAAAGCTTCGCTTATACTATATTCAAAACTAATTCTGAAAGGTACAACCTCATATCCATATTTTTGATGCACTTTTATAACCTTGTCAATACCACTTACTATAGTATTTTCTCCTGAATACGGATTATATATAAACTTTACTTTCTTCATACAAAAACTCTCCTATTTTTAATAAGCCTTATTACTTAAACTAATATTTAAATTATAAAATGTAATATATTCATTAAAAAATCCTAATTTTATGATTATCTACTACATTATAACACCTTATATAATAAATCCACAAGATTATGAAAGAATCTTGTGGATTTATTCATAAATTATTAAATTTTAAATTTCTGGTGAAGTATGTTCAGAAATATTACTAAGTGCTTCTTCTGCTTCTTCTTGAAGATTAGGCTGAACAGCTATATCTCCTAAGGATACTACTCCAACTAGATTATTAGATTCTATTATAGGCAATCTTCTTATTTGTCTTTCACTCATAATTCTAGATGCATCTTCAATATCCATACTAGGATCACCTACAACTGGATTTGACGACATGATTTCCCTAACTGTTTGCTTTTGAGAATTCTGTCCTTCAGCTGCAGACCTTATAGCTATATCCCTGTCTGTAACTATTCCTATAACTTTGTCTCCATTACATACAGGAATTGCGCCTATATTATGTTTTCTCATAAGTTGTGCCGCTCTTTCAACATTATCTTCGGCATTTAAGCTAACAACACATTTAGTCATAATGTCTTGAACTTTCATCAAAAACACCTCTCTTCAAAATTTACACTGTAAAACTATTGTGTCCCTATATTTCCTTGAATATAAGCGTAAATTTATAGAAAAAATGCTTTTATAAACTTTTTGTCTTTTTTGACGACTTATATATGCCTAATGCAGTTACTGCCACAACTACTATGAATATTATCGGAATAAAAAACTTAATTGAAAAAGGCTGTTCCAAACTCTTCCCTATAAATGAATAAGAAACCATTTCCGGAAAAACACCTATCATAGTTCCTATAATAAAACTTCTATATTTCATTTTAGTAAGTCCTGCTGCATAACTTAATGGATCATATGGAAATATGAATGATAATCTCATTATGCACATTATTGCAGTTCCATGTTTTTCAATACTTGAATCTAATTTCATGGCTTTACCTTTTAAAAGTTTATCTACAAAAGATCTACCTAAAAACCTTGCTAGGAAAAAAGCTAAAGTACCTGATGTAAAACAACCTACCATGCTGAGTAAAAGTGCTTTGTAAGGCCCAAAAACATTTCCTGCTACAATGGATAAAAGTGAGACTGGAACAATTAAAGCTACAGGTTTTAAGGAATATAGTATTACAAAAGCTATAGAAGCAAATTTACCATAGCTTAAAATATAATGTCTAACATGTTTTATCCTTAAGTGAGTCAATCTTTTTCCATACTTCATCATAAAATACACAAATACAATAATTAATAGTGCTCCAATGAAATACTGCAATATCTTTTTTTTATTTTCTTTCATTAAGATCCTCAACTCTCTACTTTTAATTCTTTTGTAAGTCTATTTTAACAAAAAATTTATAATTTTTCCACCAAAAATCTTAAATATGCACTTAAATATTTTAGAAAAATGAGTTATAATAGTTCTAATATGTAATTTGATTTTATATTCAATTTAATATTATTATATTATTAGGAGTGATTATAATGGCTAAAATAGCTAAAAGTGCGTTACCTAACATTTTTACATTTGCTAACTTAGGTTGCGGTGTAATGTCCTTAATGATGACTTTCCAAGAAAATTTCAAGTGGGCTGGTATTTTTGTACTACTTGCATGTCTAGCTGATAGATATGACGGAAGAGTAGCAAGATTTCTAAATGTATCTAGCACCTTGGGAAAAGAACTAGATTCTCTTGCAGACTTAGTTTCTTTTGGAGTAGCACCTTCTATCCTTGCATTTAACCTTTATGGTTTAACTAACTTTGGACTTTTAGGATATTCTTTAGTATTACTATTGCCTATAGCTGGTGCTTATAGACTTGCTAGATTTAACGTTACTGATTTTGATGGACAATTTTTCGGTATACCTATAACTTTTGCAGGTATGTTTATGGCTATTTATTGTTTAATTACAATGAATTATATGGCACCAGTTGGAGTTACAATTATATTGATGATAGCTTTATCTTACCTTATGGTATGTAAACACAGATTTAAGAAATTTTAAGAGGTGTGATTTTCACACCTCTTTTCCATTATCATTATTTTCATTATTACTAGAATCTTCTTCGTTATTATCAATATCTTTTTTACTATCTTGTATATCTTTTTCTTTATTACTATCCTCCTTTTCATTATTAGAATCATCTTTCTCATCATGAGAAAGATCTCTTTCATTAATGATAGTATCTTTTTCACTATTTGGAGTATCACCTTGAGAATTTTGCAATTTTAATTCATTATCAATTTCTGTTTGTATATACTGAGCCTGCATTCTAGATTCCACTATTTGTGCTCTTAATTGACAATAATCTATATATCCACAACTTGTCTTTTCTAACATACATATAACTTCATTTATTACTTTTAGAAGATCATTGGATGTTTTTATAGCCTTTTTTACATCCTTCTTATGTGCTAGTGCTATGCCATTTAGTTCTCCCGCTCCTCCTACTATAAGTCTGTATGAATTAACTAATTTGGCCAAAAAATCAGATAAGTTATTTATATCGTTATAATAATCTTCCATAATTTTTCTACACGTCATAAATACTCCACCACGTAAAATTTGATACCAATATTAATATATTGCACTTTTCTTAAATTAATTCAAACTATTAAAACTTAATATCTATAAAATACAAAATTAAAAAGAGAATTAGACTTAAAATCTAATTCTCTTAAAATTAAACCAATTTAATGTTATTCCCCAAGCACTTGTTTTTTCAACTTTAAGCCTGTTTCTGTAACTGCTAATCCTCCAAGTGCTGTTTCTCTTAATTCACAAGGAAGCTGTTTTCCCACCTTATACATAGCTGATACTGTATCATCAAAAGGTATTTTACTAGAAACTCCTCCCATAACCATATCTGCTGTA
Organism: Clostridium carboxidivorans P7; assembly: GCF_001038625.1. Classification (GTDB taxonomy): domain Bacteria; phylum Bacillota; class Clostridia; order Clostridiales; family Clostridiaceae; genus Clostridium_AM; species Clostridium_AM carboxidivorans. The sequence goes on along the minus strand of NZ_CP011803.1, from coordinate 4,869,926 downwards.
GTCAATGCACTAACTGTACCTGAAGCATTTCTTTTTGCACAAGGTACTTCTACTAGTCCAGCTATAGGGTCACATACTAATCCTAATATATTTTTTATTACTATAGCTGATGCATTTAATGCCTGTTCTGGAGTTCCACCCATCATTTCTACTACTGCTGCTGAAGCCATAGCCGCTGCTGATCCACATTCTGCTTGACATCCACCTTCTGCGCCTGCCATAGTAGCATTTTTAGCTATTATTATGCCAACTCCTGTAGCTGTAAATAATGCTTTAACTAATTCATCTTCAGTCTTATTTAACTTTTCTCCAGCACTTATTATAACTGCTGGCATTATTCCACAAGAACCTGCTGTAGGTGCTGCTACTATTTTTCCCATAGCCGCATTTACTTCTGAACAAGAAAGAGCTCTTGCCATTGCCTTAACCATAAAATCCCCTGTTAACGTTTTCCCAGATTTCGAATACTTATCTAATTTACAGGCATCTCCACCTATAAGACCACTTACTGATTTTACTTCATTTTTTAATCCATATTCCGCTGAATGCTGCATTACAACCAAATTTTTTCTCATTTTTTCAAAAACTTCTTCAACAGTAAGATTTGTAGCTTTTGCTTCTTCTTGAGCAGTGTATTCCCATATACTTAATTTTTTTTCTTTACATACTTCTACAAGTTCATATCCATAATTAACCATAACCTTATTTATCCTCCTTCACAGGATTTATAGCTCTTGCATTTTTTATATTAGGTATTTTTCTTATTTCATCTATTAGCTCTTGAGATATAATATCATCTACTTCAAATACCATTGCTGCAGCTGATCCTTTACCACTTCTGTAAACTCTCATAAAAGCAATATTTATTCTGTAATAATATAATACGGCACTTACTCTAGCCACCATTCCTGGTAAATCTACATGATTTATTAATATAGTAGGGTAAGCTCCTGTGAACTCTATATTTTCTCCATCTATTCCTGTTATTATTATATTTCCTCCACCTATTGATGAACCTATTACCTCTACTACCTTACCATCGGTTCTTGTTATTTCAAATTTAACTGTATTAGGATGTACATCTCCAAGGTCTGTTGGTATGAATTCTATTTCTATACCTTTTTCTTTTGCTTTATCCATAGAAGTTTTTAATCCTTCATCCCATGGATTCATTCCTAATATTCCTGCTACTAAAGCTTTATCAGTACCATGTCCTTTATATGTGCTTGCAAAAGATCCATGCAGGAAAAATTTAACTTTCTTAATCTTACCATCAGCTATAGTCTTTGCAACCTTTCCTAATCTTGCTGCTCCTGCAGTATGGGAACTTGATGGTCCTATCATTATAGGTCCTAAAATATCAAAAGCACTGTATTCTCTCATTTTATAGCACAACCTTCCATTTAATTATTTCTATAAAATCATAAAACTAACTATAATAATAAATTTATCACATCAATAGTAAATTTATCACAGTAATAATAAATTTATCACAGCGATAATAAATTTATCACAACTTAATTATACAATAACTTTGATTTTTTTTATATATATTTTGAAAGTTTTTTGTATAAATTAATAAAATTTAAATAAAAAAGTTCTTTACTGCTTTGTTAAAAGTTAATCATTGAATGAAATTATTCTATTTTTTCCATTCTTATATAAATTTTAAGATTCGCTGTACACAAAAAGAGAACTCTTTTAAAGTTCTCTCTTCATACACTAAAACAATAAAAATTGTTTTAATAGCAATTTAAATATATTAATTATTAGTTATTAAACTCTCACACTAATATTTATAAAAACAACTTCCCCCTATAAACTCTCTTAGTATGGAGTTATCTGGAACCAATTCCACATCCACACTCTTGAAAAAGTGAAGGAAACTTTTTAATCTTAAAGCTTCATAATAAACAGGACTCTTATCACTTATTTTTTCCAATTCCTTTAACGCATATTGCTTCAACACACATAGTTCATACACTAAAGTAGAATTAAACATAACATCTGCATTCTCCTGAAATACAAATATATTTTTTTCTTCTCCACGCTTTATTGAAGGCCACATTTTTAAAGTATCTTCTCCACCATATCCTCTTGAAAGGTAATCTCTTACTATTCTTCTTATAATTCTCACATCTGTAGTTGCTATTCTATTGTGATTATCTACATTTAATTGTGTAAGTGCACTTATATATATTTTAAATTTGTTTTCTTTAGGTATAACACTAGTAAGCATTTCATTTAAACCATGTATTCCTTCTATTATTAACACTCCATTGCTAGGAAGTTTAATTTTCTGATTTGTCCATTCTCTACTTCCTGTTTTAAAATTAAAAGAAGGTATCTCTATTTCTTCATAATTAAGCAACTGCTCTAGATTTTTATTAAATAATTCTAAATCTAAGGCATATATAGATTCAAAATCATACTCTCCATTTTCATCTTTAGGAGTATGTTCTCTATCCACAAAATAATCATCTAGTGATATAGGAATCGGTATAAGCCCATTAACTCTAAGTTGTATTCCAAGCCTTCTAGCAAATGTAGTTTTACCAGAAGAAGATGGACCTGCTATTAATACTATTTTTACATTTTTTCTCTCACTTATCATGTCTGCTATATAAGCTATCTTTTTTTCATGAAGTGCTTCTGCTACCCTTATTATGTCTATAATTTCATTGTCTTCAACTTTGTCATTTAAAGATCCAACATCACCTACACCTAATATATTTCCCCATTGTTCTGTTTCACGAAATATTTTACTTAATTTTTTATATACAGCTGATTTAGGTATATTAAAAGGATCTGTCTCTATTGGATACTTAAGCAAAAAACCTGGCTCATAATATTTTAAATCAAATACATTTATTATACCTGTAGAGTAAGCCATAGACCCATAAAAGTAGTCATATCTCCCATCTAGTTCATAAAGTTTAACCGTAGCTGTATTTACATGATTAAGTAATCTTACCTTATCTTCCATTCTGTACGTAGAAAATATTTCTATAGCTTTTTTTCTATCCATACTTACCTTTTTTATCTGAATATTTTTTTGTATTGTTTCATTCATTCTTATCTTTATTTTCTGAATATCCTCTTCAGTCAATGGGGTATTTTTATGAATTTCTCCAAATAAACCTTTACTCAAAGAATGTTCTATAGTTATTTGAGCTTCAGGAAATAAATCGAAAACAGATTTAATAAGAATAAACTGCAAAGTCCTTATAAAAGTTTTGCTTCCCAACTTGTCAGTAATATTCACAGCTTCTATTTCCGAATTTTCTTCTATGGTTGATGTAAGCTCACAATATTCTCCATTTATTTTTCCAAGCACTATAGGAATATTTTGTTCACAACTACTTTTTTTAATCACATCATATAAAGTTGTTCCTTTTTCTATAAATAATTCTTTGTTATTTATTTTAACTTTTAACTTAGACATATTACATGCCCCCCCATTTTTTTGTGTACTATTATTATACGTCATTTTACTAAAAATGTTCAAATTCAGTTATATTTTTTTATATTATACAGAAAATATATTATGAGCTGAAAAATTTTAATTTTAACTTTAAAATTAAACAAAATCTAACTCTAACGGAGGTATTTAAATGTTTACTGTACTTATCAGAACAGCTATATTGTATTTTTTGGTTATTATATCTATGCGTTTAATGGGTAAAAAGCAAATAGGAGAATTGCAGCCTTTTGAACTTGCTATTACTATAATGATTTCCGAATTAGCTTCTTTTCCTATGCAAGATACTAGAATCCCAATTATACATGGAGTTATAGCGATTATTACATTATTACTAATTCAAACAATTTTATCTGTACTTGAACTTAAAAGCGAAAAAGTTAGGCTTCTTCTGAATGGTAAGCCAAGTATTTTAATAAATAACGGAAAAATAGATATTAAGGAGTTAAGACGTCAACAATTTAATATAAATGATCTAATGGAAGAACTTAGACTTCAAGGTCATTTTAATTTGGATGATATACACTTCGCCATTCTTGAAACCAGCGGCCAACTATCTATTATACCTAAAACTAACCTTGCTCCCGCTACCAAAGGTGATTTAAAAGTACCATTTAAACAAGATACAATTCCTGTTACTTTAATTTTAGATGGAAGCATAAATCATGACAATTTAAAAATACTAAATAAAGATGAAAATTGGCTTAATGAGAAACTAAAGAGATTTAATATAGATTCTCCTAAAGAAGTTTTTATAGCTCTTATAGATTCTCAAGGTAGTTTTTATTATCAAAAAAAGGTATAAAAGGGATGTGGTTAAATGCGAAATTTATTTGCTGCTTTGATAATTTTTATTGCTATGTTTTTATCCTTAGTATTCTCCATAAATTATTTAAGTCAAACTTGTGGTAAATTAGATACTCTTAACATCCAAATAGAAAAATCTATAGAATCTAACTCTTGGGATGAAGCTTATAATAAATCCTTAAAGCTCTTAGATAACTGGGATAATTGTACTCGTAAAATTTCTATTTTTGTAAACCATGCTGAAATAGACAATATTAATAATGAAATATGGAAACTTACCCAATATACTAAATGCCATACAAAAGACGAAGCTTTAGCTTCTAACCACGTAATAAAATTTTTGCTTAAACATATACTTAACATGGAAAAAGTAAATATACAAAATATATTTTAAAAATCTCGCAAAATAATTTATAATTAAACTATGGAAAATATAAACTCAATCGATTATAATGTATACATAACAATCGAGTCCCACTGGGTCTCAAATCGTCCCTATTTTTTCAAGATTTAGCTATTAAAGAATATGAATGTTTTTTCATTCATATATCATTAAAATATTAAAAGTTTGGAAGGTGGAATACAAAATGGCATTAGTTACTACTAAGGAGATGTTCAAAAAAGCTTATGAAGGCAAATACGCAATAGGTGCTTTCAACATTAACAATATGGAAATAATCCAAGGTGTTGTTAGAGGTGCAAAGGCTAAAAACTCAGCTGTTATTCTTCAATGCTCTGCAGGAGCAATAAAATACGCTGGTGCAAGATGTTTAAAAGCTATGGTAGATGCTGCTATAGAAGAAACTGGAATCGATATTGCTTTACATCTAGATCATGGTCCAGATTTTAAAACTGTAAAAGAAGTTATTGATGCTGGATTTACTTCAGTTATGTTTGATGGTTCACACTATGAATATGAAGAAAATGTAGCAAAAACAAAAGAAGTTGTTGACTACGCACATTCTAAAGGTGTTGTTGTAGAAGCTGAACTTGGAGTTTTAGCAGGAGTAGAAGATGATGTTGTTGCTGCTGAACATATATATACTGATCCAGATCAAGCTGTAGATTTTGTTAACAGAACAGGTGTTGATTCTTTAGCTATAGCTATTGGAACTTCACATGGTGCTTTCAAATTCCCACTAGATTTTAAACCTAAACTAAGATTTGATATATTAGAAAAAATACAAGAAAAATTACCAAATTTCCCAATAGTTCTTCATGGAGCTTCAGCTGTTGATCCAGAAGCTGTTGCAACTTGTAATAAATATGGTGGAAATATAGCTGGTGCTAAAGGTATTCCTGTAGACATGCTTAGAAAAGCATCTTCTATGGCCGTATGTAAAATTAATATGGACACTGACTTAAGATTAGCAATGACTGCTGCTATAAGAAAAACTTTTGGAGATAATCCAAAGGAATTCGATCCAAGAAAATATTGTGGAGCCGGAAGAGATTACATTCAAAAAGTTGTTGAAGGCAAAATTGAAGATGTGCTTGGTTCAAGTGATTCTTTAAAATAATATTTAAAAATTCCTTAAAGAAGGATTAAACCCTTCTTTAAGGAATTTTTATATTACCAAAACTTGCTAATTCTTTTTAACACAATTAGGATTGTGCTTATAGCATAGATCTATGAACTTATTATCTGGCACAAATCTTACTTGAATTCTTTCCTCATTGTATTTCAATATTGCTGAATAAATTAATTCTCTAGAAGTAGAAGGATAAAGCTTCATCTTCTTTTTAGGTAAATTATTAATAGCCTTTAAAGACTTGCTATTTTGTGCTGCTAAAATTTCTATATCTTTTACATTAAAATTTATGCATTTTTTTCTCTTAACCCTGCCGATTATTTTATGTATACTTATTTCTTCTTTATTAAATTCATATTCATATTCAACATATAAATACCTTTTAAAATATGCAGTTCCAAAGGATACTACTACTAACACCACTGCTGGAATCATCTGATATGTTACAACCATAATTAATGCTAATATAAGTCCTACAAATGTAACTGATGATAAGGATTTATATTGAACTGTTTTATAAGTAGTAACTAATTGCTTATAATTATTCATTTATTCTCCTCCCCTGACCATTACATAATAATTCCCTGTTATTATTGTATCACAATTTATTCTGCTAAGGTATTTAATTACACTGGCCTCCAAAACTTTTCTCAATAATATATAACTTTATTTATTCGATGATATTTGATAAATTATCAATAACTATTGTATAATAAGTTTACTTAAATATCTGAACTACACCATATATTTTAGGGAGTGAGTTAAAATGGATATAAAATTATTAAACATACCACAAATGATTTTAATTGGATCATCAAGTCGCAACAGTGGTAAAACTGCTATTGCGACTGAACTAATTAAACAATTAAAAAATAGATCTCCCATTATCGGATTAAAGATAACCACCATACAACAAAAAAACAGCAAATGTCCTAGAGGTGGGGAAGGTTGCGGAACTTGTTCTAATATGAAAGGAAACTTTGAACTGTTAGAAGAAACTAACATAAGTGCTAACAAAGATACTTCTCTCTTATTATCGTCAGGCGCTGAAAAAGTCTATTGGCTTAAATGTTTAAAAACACACATTAAACCTGCTATTGAAGAATTTATGTCACAAGTGCCTAAGAATACCTTAATAATTTGTGAATCCAATAGCCTGCGTACCGTTGTTAACCCTGGAATCTTTATAATGATGAAAAACTCACAAAACAATATTATAAAGAAGTCTGCAAGTGAAGTAATACATAATGCTGATATTATTATAGAAAATGATTTTAAAAACAGTATTAATTCCATAACTGAAAAAATACTAAAAAAGATTTTACAAAATAACATTAGTTCTAATTTTTTATCTTCTAATACAGGAATATCAAATAAAGATTGATTTTTACAGTATATTAAGCCATCGCTTTGATATATAATATCTTTTTCTAAAAGATTAAAGTATCATCAAAGAATGGCTTAAGCAATATTTGCAATATTATTTAACTTCTACAATCCAACCTTCTGGAGCCTCTATATCCCCAAATTGAATTTCATAAAGCGTATCATAAAGTTTTTTAGTTACAGGTCCTACTTCTTTTTCACTATGAAATACATGCAAATTTCCTTTATACTCTATTCCACCAATTGGAGTTATTACTGCAGCAGTTCCACAGGCACCAGCTTCTTTAAATTCATCTAAGTTATCAATTAAAACATCCCTTTCTTCTACTTCCATATTTAAATATTCTTTTGCAATATGCAATAATGAATACTTAGTTATACTTGGAAGAATTGATGGAGATTTTGGAGTAACAAACTTATTATCCTTCGTTATTCCAAAAAAATTAGCTGCTCCAACTTCTTCTATCTTAGTATGAGTTGCTGGATCAAGATAAATACAGTCTGCAAAACCTTCTTTCACTGCTAATTCATGTGGATAGAGACTCCCTGCATAGTTTCCTCCAACCTTTGCTGCACCTGTACCATATGGTGCAGCTCTATCATATTCTGATACATTAAAGTTTACAGGAACCATTCCTCCTTTAAAATAAGGCCCTACAGGTATACAAAATACAGAGAATATAAATTCTGGTGCTGGTTTAACTCCAATATTATCTCCTACCCCTATTACAAAAGGTCTGAGATAAAGAGTTGCACCAGTTTCATATGGTGGTACATACTGTTCATTTGCTTTAACAACTTTAATACATGCATCTATAAATTTTTCTATAGATACCTCTGGCATTAAAATACGTCTACAACTATCTTGCATACGTTTCGCATTCCTATCTGGTCTAAATAATTGTATTTTCCCATTTTTTGTACGATAAGCCTTTAATCCTTCAAAACATTGCTGTCCATAGTGAATAGCTGTAGAAGATTCATTTATACTAAGCATATTATCTTGAACTAACTGTCCTTCATCCCATTTTCCATCCTTCCATCTTGATATATATCGTAAATCTGTTTTAATATAATTAAACCCCAAGCTTGCCCAATCAATATTTACTTCTTTACTCATTAAAAGCACCTCCAAATAGAAATAATAAATGTATATAATTTTCACTAATTAAATGTAGCAGCGGATAGATTTCACAAGACTCTACTATTATTCCTCAATAATATATAAATATTTAAATTTTTGATAATTTAAACATTTATATAAATACCTTTATACACATAATATAGTTTTATGTTATAATTCAAATTAAAAGTATTATTTTACAAGGAGTTTTTATATGAACGAATTTGAAACAAGAATAATTGATATAGATGTTGAAAATATAAGAGAAAAACTTCAAAATATGAATGCTGTTAAAGTAAAAGAAGAAAATCAAATAAATAACATATATGATTTTCATGATAAAATATTGATAAATAACAAGGGATATGCAAGAATAAGAATAGTTCACAATTTGCTTGATAACTCAAATCATTATTACATGACTACAAAAAAGTTATTAAGCCAAGGAACATATAAAATAATGGAAGAAAATGAAACTGAAATACTATATGCTGATTCTGGTGAAAAAATATTTAAGTCACTAGGTTTAGAACTTATTCAATCAATAAAAAAATATAGAGAAAGTTATAAATATAAAAATACTCTAGTAGAAATTGATATAAACGACAAAAGTTTCTGTCCTTTTCCTTATATAGAAATAGAAACATCTGATGATAAAGAATTAGAAGAAGTAGTTATATTACTTGGTTATACTATGAAAGATACTACCTCAAAAACTATATTTAAAATATTAGAAGAAAGAGGACTTTAATATCAATCTTAGAATTGGAGAATTTTTAATATGTTTGGTTACGTTACTCCATGTAAAATGGAGCTTAAAATTAAAGACTATGAAAAGTTTAAGGCTTATTATTGTGGTTTGTGTAAATCGATAAAAAATAATATAGGTAATATTCCAAGAATGGCACTTAATTATGATATGACTTTCTTAGCTATACTTTTAGATTCATTAAATGATACAACTCCTATTTATGTAAAAGAAAAGTGCAGTGTTCATGCCTTTAAAGGTAAAGCTGTTATTAAAAACAACCCTTGTTTACATTATGCTGCTTTTTGTAATACAATTTTGAGTTATTATAAATTTTTAGATAACGTAAACGATGATAACTCTATTAAAGGAAAGATTTTTTCAATTCTCTTCAAAAGGTATTTAAAAAAAACTCCTGTAATTTTAGAGGATCATATTAAATATATAGAGAATATATTAACTGAGTTATATAATTATGAATCTAATGCTAAGAATGCCTCAATAGATTCTTTGGCACACCATTTTGCAGAACTTACAGGATTTATTTTAAGTTCTTATAAAAATGATGATAATAAAGATACATTATATTGGTTAGGCTATAACCTTGGAAAATGGATTTATATTATAGATGCCTTTGACGATTTAGAAGCTGACATGAGTAAAAACAAGTTTAATGCTATAAATGCTTGTTTTAATAATGATAATCTTTCATTTAATGAGTTTTCTAAACAAGTGGAACAAAGAATAGACTTCATTTTAGGCACCTGTGCTTCTCAATGTATTTCTTTTCTAAATAAGCTGAAGCTAAAAAAAAATGAAGACTTGTTATATAATATTTTGCAATATGGACTTTTAGAAAAAATGGATAAAGTGTTTAAAAGGAGTGCTGATAAAAATGAGAAATCCCTATGAAGTGTTAGGAGTAAAGGAAACTGCCACAAAAGATGAAATAAAAAAAGCTTATAGAGAATTAGCCAAAAAATATCATCCTGATCAATATGGTAATAATCCTTTAAAAGATTTGGCTGAAGACAAAATGAGAGAATTAAATGAAGCTTATGATTATTTAATGAAAAATACTCCTGATGCTTCTTATTCTAACAATAACCAAGGAGGTTATAATAATAATCCTTCATATCAATCAATTGAAATGGACATTAGAAATGGTAATTTTTCTTCAGCAGAACGAAAACTGAATGGTATTACTACAAGAGATGCTGAATGGAATTATTTAATGGGTTTACTTAACCTTCAAAGAGGCTGGTATAATGATGCTTACAATAATTTAAGCATGGCCTGTAATTTAAATCCTGGAAATATGAAGTATAGAGAAGCTTTTAATAGATTAAATAATATGAATAATTCTTATAGGGAACCTTATTATAATAATAGAAGAAAAGATACAGGTTTGTGTGATATATGTGCTACCTTGTATTGCCTTGACTGCTGCTGTGAATGTAGTGGTGGAGATCTTATAAGCTGCTGCTAAAGTTAGGAGTGTATTTGTATGGATAGTAAAAATACTAAAGCTTCTTATATATCTAAAGGAGGCCTTTTTACAGCCTTTGGAGTTATTTGTATATATTTAAGTACATTATTACCTGTAAATAAACTTTATTTACTAGCAATAGCTTCTTGTATTATCCCACTGTCCGTAATTACAACGAATATTAAAAATGCACTAATTATATACGCTGCCACTTCAGCTCTTTCACTGCTTATATGTGGTTTTAAAATTCCAGTTATACTTTATATAATATTCTTTGGCTTATATGGTACTATAAAGTATTACGTTGAAAAAATAAGAAAAATGTATCTGGAACTTTTATTAAAATTAGTTTTCTTTAATATTGTTATGTTCTCTATGTTTATTATTTATAAGCTTTTCTTTCCTAATATACTAAAATTAAATATATCTATATATTTTATAATCATAGGTGCTCAATTTGCATTTTTAATATATGATTATGTCTTAACGCTATTTATAGATGTAATAAACAAAAAGTTTAATTTTTAAAAAACTTTTTCAATGTTGTTGACATATTTATCATATCTGATATAATATTTAATGTTGATAAAAATATTGCCCATTAGCCAAATGGTAAGGCACCTGCCTCTGGAGCAGGCATTGTGTTGGTTCGAATCCAGCATGGGCAGCCATTAAAGAATCCTTAATTTTAAGGATTCTTCTTTATTTATGATTTTAAATAATAATCCTTGACAAAATGTTTCTATTATTATAAAATTTACAATAAGTTAATTATAAAGCTTTGAAGAGGACTAGTAATATTTATATCTTCAGAAGAGAGCTGTTAAATCGGTGTAAAGCAGCGTTGATAAAATATGAACTCACCTTAGAGCTTATCTATTGAAAAGATAGATACGGTTAAAACCGTTATATTTTTGAGTGAAACCTTTATAAGGTTTAATTAGAGTGGTACCGCGGAATTTTGGCCTTTCGTCTCTTAAAAATAGACGAAGGCCTTTTATTTTATTTAAATATTGTCAAGAATAATACTATGAATTAGTAAAGCTAACAGATAAAAGTATGAAAAGGAGCGATAACATGGGGAACTATGGTACTAACATTGATGAAAAATGGCAAAAAAATTGGGAAGAGTCCGGAATTTATAAATTCGATGAAAATAATCCAGGTGAAAAACTTTATACTCTTGAAATGTTCTCTTACCCATCAGGAAGTAAACTTCATGCAGGACATTGGTTTAACTATGGACCTGTAGATTCTTGGGCTAGAATGAAGAGAATGCAAGGATTTAACGTATTCCAACCTATGGGTTTTGATGCCTTTGGACTTCCTGCTGAGAACTATGCAATAAAAACAGGAATACATCCAAAAGATTCTACTTTAAAAAACATTGAAACTATGGAAAAACAATTAAGAGCCATGGGAGCCATGTTTAATTGGGAAAATGAAGTAATTACATGTTTACCAGATTACTACAAATGGACCCAATGGGTATTTTTAAAACTTTATGAAAAAGGCTTAGCTTATAGAAGTGAAGCGCCTGTAAATTGGTGTCCTAGTTGTAATACAGTTCTTGCTAACGAACAGGTAGTTGATGGTACTTGTGAAAGATGCAGTACTGAAGTTATAAAGAAAAATTTAACTCAATGGTTCCTTAAAATCACAGATTATGCTGACGAATTACTTCAAGATTTAGATAAATTAGATTGGCCTGAAAAAACTAAGGCTATGCAAAGACATTGGATTGGTAAATCAAAAGGTGCTGAAGCTATTTTTAAAGTAGATAAATCTTCTATTGAATTTAAAGTATTTACAACTAGAGTAGATACTCTATTTGGTGTCACTTATGTAGTTTTAGCTCCTGAAAATGATCTAGTTGATGGACTTACAACTGATGAATATAAAGAGGCAGTAGCTAAATATAAAGATGATGCTAAAAAACAATCAGATATAGAAAGACAGTCTATCACAAGAGAAAAAACTGGAGTATTTACAGGCTCTTATGCCATTAACCCTATAAATGGAAGAAAGGTTCCTATTTGGGTTGCTGATTATGTTTTAAACACATACGGTACAGGAGCAGTTATGGCAGTTCCTGCTCATGATGAAAGGGATTTTGCATTTGCTACAAAATACAACCTTCCAATAGAACGAGTTATTGAAGGAGGAGATTCTCTTCCATATATTGAACATGGCAAAATGATTAACAGCTCAGAATTTAACGGTCTTTCTACCAACGAGGGTAAAGAAGCTGTAGTAAAAAAGCTTCAAAGCATAAATCTTGGCGGATGGAAAGTTAACTACAGATTAAGAGATTGGTTAGTTTCAAGACAAAGATATTGGGGAGCTCCTATTCCTATAGTATATTGCGAAAAATGTGGAACAGTAGCTGTACCTGAAGAAAATCTACCAGTTGAACTTCCATATGATGTTGAATTTTCACCTGATGGAAAATCTCCTTTATCAAAATCACCTGAATTTGTAAATACAACTTGCCCTAAGTGCGGTGGACCTGCTAAAAGAGAAGCTGATACTTTAGATACTTTTGTATGTTCTTCATGGTATTACTTAAGATATCCTGATAACAAAAATTCAGAAAAAGCTTTTGATACTGAAAAAATAAATAGACTTCTTCCTGTAGATATGTATGTAGGCGGACCAGAACATGCATGTATGCACCTTTTATATGCTAGATTTATAACTAAAGCATTAAGGGATATGGGATATTTAAACTTTGATGAACCTTTCCTATCATTAAGACATCAAGGATTAATCCTTGGACCAGATGGATTAAAAATGAGTAAATCAAAGGGAAATACTATATCACCAGATGATTACATTAAAGAATTTGGTTCAGATGTATTTAGAATGTATCTTATGTTTGGATTTGACTATTCAGAAGGTGGAGCATGGAGTGATGATGGCATAAAATCCATAGGAAGATTTGTAGATAGAATCGAAAGAATCCTGACTTCTTGTAGAGAGGTAATTAATAACTCTGAAAATGATAAAACTTCATTAGATAAAGCAGAAAAAGCATTAAACTATGTAAGACATTTTTCTATAAAATCTATATCAGAAGATGCTAGTAAATTCCAGTTTAATACTTCTATAGCAAGACTTATGGAATATACAAATGCTCTTTCTAAATATTTATCAGAGGATGTAAAAAATGCTGCTTTCTTAAAGGATGTTATAGTTGATTTTATAAAACTTCTTGCACCTTTTGCTCCTCATTTTGCAGAAGAACAATGGAATCTTACAGGTATGAATTTTTCTATATTTAATGAAAAATGGCCTGAGTTTGATTCTAATGCATTAATAAAAGATGAAGTAGAAATTGCAATTCAAGTTAACGGAAAAGTAAGAGCTAAAATAAATATAGCTACAGGACTATCTGATGATGAAATAAAAGAAATTGTGCTTAATGACGATGAAGTCAAATCCTTGATTAAAGATAAGGAATTAAAAAAGATTATAGTTGTTAAAGGTAGACTTGTAAACATAGTTGCAAAATAATAATAGAGGGCTTATAGCCCTCTATTTCAGATTGTTCATAAACCCAGCATTTTTAAAGTGCTGGGTTTAATTTTGTCTTAAATATTTATGCGGTAGCATATAAAAAGAGAATGTTATCCATAAATTGGTTAGTGAATTCTTTAAAAATTGCAAAAATAGGTGCGATAGCACCCTGGCTATCTTTTTCATATTCTGAACTGCTGCTGTTAACAAACATTGTTCAGAAACTTTTTTAATTCCACGCATGCGACAATAGCGCAGACCATGGAGATTTTTTGAATCTGCAAAGCTACGCTCGATAGTTTCTTTTCTTCTTTTATATAGCCATTTTCCTTTATCAGTCTTAGTAAATTTGATTACTTCATCCTTGTAATCTTCCCAGACATGGCGATAAACAACTTTTCTTTTGCTTTTATCTGATAAGCAATTTTCTTTTTTATTGCATTGGCTGCAGTACTCGATTTTACATACATATTCTCTATAACCATCACGGTTAGTAGTTCTATATTCTAATGCTCTTAAATCTGGACAATAATATACATCTTGTTCTTTAACATATTGGAATCTAAATTTAGTAAATTTACCTTTTACATGAGGACTACGTCTATAGCCCATAACTGCTTTTAGTTCTCGTTCAAATATTTGTTTACAAATATTATTAGTAGAATAACCAGCATCGGCTCCAACATATTTAGTTTGCAAATTAAACTTTTTAATTTGAACATCTAGTCTTTCTATATAAGGATCTACATCATTTATGTTACCAGGCGTTACATAAACATCTGTTATTATGTTATACTTTCCATCTACAGTTCTATGATCTAAATAAAAAAATCCTTTTGGTTTTCCATCCCTATGCATATAGCCACTATCAGGGTCTGTAGTACTGGTCTTAATTTCTTTAGTTTTTTCTATTTTATCTTTTTTTTTAGAGGTTGTTTTCCATGAGCTACTCTATCCTTATTAATGTCTTCTTCTAACTCATTAAAATAGTCTTTGGTTGATTGTGTAATTTGTTCTTTTGTAAACTTGTTTTTATTAGCGTTAGCTTTCAAATGTGTAGAATCTGTATATAGAATTTTACCATCTACCAATTTTTTATTTATTGCTTGAAATACAATATTATCGAAGATTTCTTGGTATATATTTGTATCCTTAAATCTTGTTATTCTATTTTGGCTTATAGTAGAATGACTTGGGATTTTATCTGTTAATGAAAATCCTAAAAACCAGCGATAAGCTACATTTACTTCAATTTCTTTCACGAGCTGTCGCTCTGATCTTATTGCAAATAAGTAACCTATAAATAACATTTTGAATAAAACTACTGGCTGAATTGCTGGTCGTCCATTATCAGGACAATAGAAGTCCTTAGTTAAATCTCTTATAAATGAAAAATCTATATATTTATCAATTTTCCTTAAGATATGATCTTTGGGAACTAAATTTTCTATATATACTAACTCTAATTGTTGCTGTGCAGAATTATTTTCTTTAATCATAATAGTTAACTCCTTAAAAAATCTGATATTATATTAATTCTACACAAAATCTTAAAATCCTTTTTGAATTTAAAAAAAGCCCTATCGGGCTAAAAATTTAAAAGGCTGCTGACAAAATATGTTTATCAACAGCCTGTAATAGAGGGCTTATAGCCCTCTATTTGTACATTTCAAGAACCTTTTCTATATTTCTTAGTAAATTAGTAAGTTCAAATACTTCCCCTTCCTCTATGAGCTTATTTAATTGAGCTTGATATCTTTTAGCTTCGGAAAATTTACCCATAGACGATAGTGTCAATATATTATTCATTATATCTGAAACAAGGCTTGACTTTACTTCGAACAACTTTTGAGCATCCTTTATTTCATCTTTTATTTCAAGCATTTGTCCATCTAATTGAAAGGCAGCATCCCCTGCATTTTTTAATTTTAATTTTATATTATCCGGTATTTCGTGCTTATATTTATAATTAAGAGAATGTTCTATAGTTGCCCAAAAATTCATTGCTAAGGTTCTTATTTGAAATTCTGCTAAAATATCTTTTTCACCATCTGCCATATTTACAGGATATTTTATAATAACATGATAACTTCTATAACCACTTTCTTTTACATTGGTTATATAGTCCTTTTCATATAATATTTGCATATCCTTTCTTCCTCTTATTATTTCAACAACCTTCTCAATGTCATCAACAAATTGGCACATAACCCTTATGCCTGCTATGTCTTCTATTTCATAATCGATTCTATCTAAAGGTATATTAAACTTATTAGCTTTTTCCAATATACTGGATATTTCCTTTACCCTTCCCGTAACAAATTCTATAGGCGAATACTCATTCTTCCTTCTATATTCCTTTCTTATACTCCTAAATTTAACTTTTAGCTCTTCAACTGCTTGCTCATAAGGTATTAAAAATGCCTTCCATTCCCCTATAGCCATATGCGCTCACCCCTATACAGTAGATTTGATGTAATCATTTCTTATATTATACTACTACTTTCGTTATTTATAACTAAAATAATATAATTTAATTAGTTTTTTTGATATAATAATCTATATAAAATCTTTTAAATAATGAAGGAGATGTTCTAATGTCAGAAAATATATTTTCCGGTTTGGAAGATTTAGGGTTTGATGATATAGATGAAATAGATTTATACCATACTAAAAAAGAAGAAGCAAAAAATGAAGAAATACTTCATTTAACTGATGAAGAAAAGCAAAAAAATTTGTTATATAATCGTGAAGTTACATGTCCCGTCTGTGGTAATGAGTTTAAAACTAAAGCAGTTAAAACCTCCGCTGCTAGAATTTTAAGAAAGGATTCTGATTCATTCATTATATTTGATGTTATAAATCCTTATTTTTATGATGTATGGATTTGTAACAAATGCGGATATGCTGCAATGAAAAGAGACTTTAATAAAATCAGAAATTCTGAAATTGAACTAGTAAAAGAAAAAATCAAACCCAAATGGCATCCTAAAGCTTATCCAGATGTATATGATGTAAACGTAGCTATAGAAAGATTTAAACTTTCTTTACTGAATTATTATGTAATAGATGCAAAAGCTAGCAAAAAGGCCATGAACTGCTTAAAAATAGCCTGGATGTACAGATTGTTAGAAGATTCGGGAAATGAAACTTTATTTTTAAAACAGGCTTTAGAAGGCTTTAATTCTGCCTATTTTAACGAAGGCTTTCCTTTATATAATATGGATAAGTTTACTTCCATGTACATCATAGGAGAATTAAATAGGCGATTAGGAAATAATGATGAAAGTTTAAAGTGGTTCAGTCAAATAATAACTGCTCAAGGCGCTCCTTCAAAGCTTAAAGACCGAAGCAGAGACCAAAGAGACTTAATAAAAGAAGCCGAAGATTTGGAAAAAAGTGCTGATAAGTTAAATAATGATGAAACTCCTGTAAAAGAAGAATCAAAACCAAAAAAAGGATTTTTTTCGAAATTTTTTGGTTAATAGATTTACTAAAAAATATTAGCTCTAACATATCCTCAAAAGAACTATTAGAGCTAATATTTCATTTCATAAAAACATAAATAAATTTATACAAAGCTATAACACTTTCTCTTGCAAAATTCTTATGGGATTAAAATTTAAGTAATCTGCTGATGTAACAACATATTGAATTCCATCAACTTCTCCTCTTACAGCTTTTGATAAAGATGCTCCATGCAAATGTCCATATACAACAAACTTTACATTATATTCCTTAAATATACTAACAAATCCAGAGTCCATGTTTTTATCATATACAGGAGGATAATGAAGCATAACAATAAAATTACTAAATCCAGCTTTTGAAGCGCTGTCCAAAGATAGCTTTAATCGTCCAAGCTCTCTTTTATATATTTTCTCATCATGATCTGAAAAATTATCTCCTCCTGGGCATACCCATCCTCTAGTACCGCATATAGCATAATCTCCATATACAAAAAAATTATTTTGTATAAACTTCATATCTTCATACATTTCATTTAATTTTGTAATACTTACCCACCAATAATCATGATTGCCTTTTACCATAACTTTCGTACCTGGCAATTTATGAATCCATTCTAAATCTTGTATTCCATTTTCTATTTTCATAGACCAAGATATATCACCTGATATAAGTACTACATCTTCTTCCTTTATCTTTTCAATCCAATTAGTTTTAATTTTCTCATCATGTTGAAACCAATTTTCACCAAATATGTCCATTGGCTTATCACCATTCAAATCTAAATGCAAATCAGATATTGCAAATAATGCCACCCAACCACCTTCTATTTTTCTATATTTTTATCTACATCCATTACATAAGCTATTACTTTCGCCACTGCATCATATAACTCAAAAGGAATGGAATCTCCTACATCTACACTGCTTAAAAGATCTGTCAGCTCTTTATCATATACTATTGGTACATTAGCCTTTTCTGCATTTTCTATTATCTTATCTGCAACATATCCCATCCCTGCTGCAGTTACAACAGGCGCTTCATACCCCTGTTCATATCTTAAGGCTGCCGCTTTTTTCCTTTTATCCATAATAACCACCTCTCAATTAATAAGGGGATTTGAAATATTATACTATATATTATAAAGTGTTAAACCTACATTGTAAATTAACTTAATACTTTAAGCTTAAACTCTCTTATCTATCAACCCTAAATTATCATCTTCAAAAAATTCTCTGCAATTTACAATATTAACTTCTTGTTTTCTTTCATTTACATATATATTTAAATTATACCCTATATCCATTAATCCATTAAAAACACGATCTTTTCCATTATCCAATATCTTAATCCAAGGACTATCGCACTTTATATTTATATCCATATTATAATTATTTACCTTTATATAGGCATCCACCACACCCATATTATTGGTGTTAACAGATGCTGCTATTTTTACATTAGTAGAGTCTATTTTCTTACCTTTTTTTCTTTCATCTTTTATCATAAGCTTGCACTGATACTCAGAATTATCTACATTTAAAGGTAAATCCATGTAATAATATGAATTTGATATAGTATTAAAAACTTTAAAATCATTCATATTCTTATCTAAAACTTGTGCAATATTACTAAATGTTTCAGGTTTTGTATCACCATTCTTTTCTAACACTTTTTGTATTATATTTTTCATTTCCTGAGTTTTTTCGCTTATTTGATCTTTTATAGCTTTTGCAATATTATCCACAATTTTTTCTTTATCAATAATATTATTTTTACTTACATAATTCTTAATTTCCTTTTCAATGGTTTCACCTGTCTCTATTTCTTTGTTTGTTATAGTCTCCTTAATTTCATTTTTACTTTGTTCTTTAACTTTATTTTCTATTTTAACTGCAGCATTACTGTTCTCTAAGTTCTTCATTTCATTTTTTGCATTACTATTAGCTATATTTTTATTATCACTTATACTTTTTTCACTATTTACGTTTCCGCCTTGATTTTCAATTGTATTTGTATAATTATTACCTTCTTTGTATTTTATGTTTTCAGCGTTATCCCCTACTACTTGTTTTTCTTGTTCAGCATTAATATAAATTTTTTCACTTTTTACATTTCCATCAGGCTGCTTTTGCATATTATCCTTTAAAACCTGCTGTTCTATATTTTTAATTTCCTTATATAAATTTCCTTTTCCCTTAAACATATCATTAAAACTTTTAATGTTATCTTCTGTTAAATCAATGTTATTCTCTGCAAAAATAAGTATATCCTCTTCTGAAAGATTCTTTAATTCATTAAAAAAACTTTTTAATGTATCTTTAATTTCTTGGCCTTTAGGACTATCTGGAAGTACATTTTTGCTCTGCATATACTTACCTATAAATGCATTTTCCTCTTCTGGATTCTGCTTTATCTTACCCATAAAATCTACTATAGTTTTCATATTTGATATATTTTCTTTTGTTAAAGGCATCTCATGCTTTATCATTTTATTTAAAAGAGGATAGTCTTCTTTATCTACATTAATACTTTTACTTTTCAATAAAAAATCTATAGAATCCTCTTCTGTGTTGCTTTTTTTATTATCAGTATTTAGTATTTTTAATTGAAGCTTTCCATCTTCAAAACCTTCTACTTGAAATCTCATCAATCCTTGTGGTAATATATCTACACCACTTTGAAGCTTTGCTGAAAATTGCCATCCATCTAAAAGCTTTAACAAAACTTCTCCTGTTAATTTATCTAAATTCATAATTCTAGCTGCAAAATTCTGTCCAACTTCAAAGGATAATTTGCTAAACATTCTCTTGGTATTAACATTATAGGTACTATTTATATTCCATATACCTGCCATAGTATTCACCTCTTTTTTATTATCGTATGTAAGTAAAAAAAAATCCAGAGTTACCTGGATTTTTTATATTAATTATTCTTTGCAAGTTGTGTTTTACTTCTTTTTTCTTCATGAAGAATTGGCGATACACTTTTATACATAACAAATGTTAAACAAGATAATATTATTCCTTTAATCAAGTTAAAAGGCATAATTGCTAAAACTACAAAACTATTTAGGTCTTTTATATTTGGATTTATCTTATTTCCCATTGCTACTATAGCACTTATAGGGAAATGAAGCACCGTTTCATATAAAGGCAATAATATAAAGTAATTTAAAACACTAGCTGCCAATGACATTGCAACTGTTCCTACAGCTAAACCAAATATAGCTGTTCTTCTACTTTTATTTTTATTATAAATATATCCAGCTACTACTACCAAAATTGATCCTACTGCAAAGTTTGCTAATTCTCCTATAAAAGCTGTTCCTCCAACAAATAAACCATGAAGCAAATTCTTCAAAAATTCTATAGATATACCTGCTACAGGTCCTAATGCAAAAGCTCCTACTAAAGCTGGTAAATCACTTATATCGATTTTCAAAAAACTTGGAAATAATGGTGTAGCTACCTCTATAAACATAAGTATAAATCCGATTACCCCAAGTAAAGACACCTTAACCAATCTGTTTAATTTTTCGTTTTTCATTTTTACCATCCTCCAATTAAATTTAAAAACTTAAAATAAATTCATCTTCTTTGGGATTTGATTTTTAGATGTATAATGGCATAAATAAAACCCTGATATAAAATACCAGGGCGAATAAACATTATACTTTATCTTCTTCCATCCAGACTTTACTGTCGGCTTCGGAATTACACCGAATCATACCTATTTAAGGCTCGCGGGCTATAACCGCCGGTGGGGAATTTCACCCCGCCCTGAAGACTAATTTTATTAACTTTTATGTTTATATTATAGTACAAGTTTTTTTAAAATTCAAGTAATATACTAAAATAATCTAAATTCATTATTTACTAATAATTACTTTTTCATAGTTAAAGCTATTCTTTTCCTTTTTTCATCCACTTCAATCACAGTTACTTCAACTATATCTCCAACTTGAACTACATCTAAAGGATGCTTTACAAATTTATCCGATAACTGACTTATGTGTACAAGTCCATCTTGATGCACACCTATATCAACAAAAGCTCCAAAATCCGCTACATTTCTTACTGTTCCTGTAAGCTGCATACCTGGTTTCAATTGAGCCATATCTATAATCCCAGTTTTCAATACAGGCTTTGGCATTTCTTCTCTCGGATCTCTTCCTGGTTTTTTCATTTCCTTTATTATATCTTTAAGCGTAGGAACACCTATTTCCAATTTTTTTGCTAATCCTTCAATACCTATATTATCTACTCTTTGATCTATATCTGATAATTTTACATTTTTCAAATCTTCTATTGTATATCCTAATGTAGTTAATAAAGCCTTAGCAGCTTCATATGATTCAGGATGAACTGATGTATTGTCTAAAGGTTCTTTGCTTTCCATAACTCTTAAAAATCCTGCGCATTGCTCAAAAGCCTTAGCTCCTAATCTTTTAACCTTTAAAAGTTCCTTTCTACCTTTGAACTTACCATTTTCTTCTCTATAGCTTACAATATTCTGTGCTATTGTTGCATTTACTCCTGAAATATAACTTAAAAGTGATGGAGTCGCTATATTTAAGTCTACTCCTACACTATTTACACAATCCTCTACAATACCTTTCAAAGATTCATCTAATTTTTTAGGTGCAACATCATGTTGATATTGTCCTACACCTATAGATTTAGTATCTATTTTTACAAGTTCAGCTAGTGGGTCTTGAAGTCTTCTTCCTATGGATATAGCTCCTCTCAAGGATACATTTATATCTGGATACTCTTTAGCTGCCAACTCAGATGCTGAATATACTGAAGCTCCAGCTTCTGACACAATAACATAATAAAGCTCTTTGTTTTTTTCTTCTTTAACTTCTTTTATTAATCTTACAATAACTTCCTCAGACTCTCTACTAGCAGTACCATTTCCCAAAGATACAACACCTACATCATATTTATAAACCAATTCTTTAAGTGTCTTTATAGCTCCTTCTACATCATTTTTAGGCACTGTAGCATATACTGTAGATGTATCCAGCAGTTTACCTGTATCATCTAGTACAGCTATTTTACATCCTGTTCTAAATCCAGGGTCATAGCCCAATACTGCTTTTCCTTTAATAGGAGCCTGCATTAATAATGCTTTTAAATTAGCCTTAAATATCTTTATAGCTCCTTCTTCTCCTATATCCGTAAGTTCAGTTCTTATTTCCCTTTCAATAGATGGATATATAAGTCTTTTTAACGAGTCCTTTATACTTTCTTCTATATAAATATCTGTATTATTATTTCCTTTCAAGCACTGAGATTTTAAATAGACAATTATTTTTTCCATGTCTGCAGTTACTTTAACTGAAAGTATCTTTTCCTTTTCTCCTCTGTTTATCGCAAGTATTCTATGAGCTGGAATACTTTTTACAGCTTCCTTATAATCATAATACATTTCATAAGGAGTAGTTTCATTTTCCTTATTTTCTCCAGTTGTTTCTATAAGTCCCTCATTTTTAACTAAGTTTCTAATCCATTTTCTATATTCAGCAGTATCAGATATAATTTCACTTATTATATCCATTGCACCTTGCAGTGCTTCCTCTTCTGATTTTACTTCCTTTTCTTCATTTATAAATTCACTGGCATATTCTTTTATGTCATCTTTAAACTCACCATTCCATATAGCTTCTGCTAATGGTTTTAAACCCTTTTCTGCTGCTATTATGGCTCTTGTTCTTTTTTTAGGTTTATATGGTCTATATATATCCTCTATTTCGGTTAAGGTATCGCATTTCATTATAACTGTTTTTAATTCATCTGTAAGCTTACCCTGTTCATCTATAAGCCTTATAACATCTTCTTTTCTACTCTCTAAGTTTCTCAAATATGTAAGTCTTTCAAATAGATTTCTAAGAGTTACATCATCCATATTACCAGTTGCTTCTTTTCTATATCTAGCTATAAATGGTACAGTATTTCCTCCATCCAAAAGATCTATTACACTTTCAACATCTTTCTTATTTAAATTAAGTTCTTCTACCAATCTATCTACTATATTTTTCATATTACTTATACTTGCCTCCAACCTTATTATCTTAATTTAAGCACCCTAAAACAGTAATAAATAAGGGTGCTTACTACAAACATTAAGCTACTATAAGTAGCAATTTTCATTTTATTTTAAAAATAACTAATAATATATTACACCACCAACATGGTATTTGGCAAATTAATATAAGTTAACAACTTCAAATAATATTAAACTCTAGTAGTTTCTTAAATCTACTGTGTTACTGCCTTTTTATTATTTTTAATAAATAAACATATTATTACAGCAACAATAAGTACTCCTACTTCAATTGCAAAAGTATGTCGTACTCCTAAAACTAATGCTAAAGCTTGCTGCTTAGAATCATTAGGATTACTTGCAGTCATTAAATAATTTCTTTGATAAGCAGACATAATAGCAACGAATAAAGATGTTCCAAATGCCCCTGCTATTTGTTGTAATGTGTTCATTATAGCAGTACCATGAGGATAATATTCTGGTGGTAACTGATTTAAACTATTAGTTTGAGTTGGCGTATTTATCAATCCAACAGCTACTAATGAAAGACAATGCAAAATAATTATTGTTGGAATAGTTATGCTAAGTGACAAACTTCTAGAAAATATAAAAAATACAATAGTTGAAATAATATATCCTGGAAGAATCAATACTTTAGGACCAAACTTATCATAAAGATGTCCTGAAATAGGTGATACAATTCCATTAATAAGTCCACCTGGTAACATGACAAGCCCTGCTGTAAAAGCTGCTAATCCCAACGCTCCTTCAAGAAACATTGGCAAAAGAAGCATAGTTGCAAAGTTAACCATATGCATAATTATAATAAGTATAGTTCCCAAGGTGAACATTGGATACTTGAATGTACGCATATCTAACATAGGTTGTTTCATATGCAATTGACGTAATACAAATATTGCTAGTGCAATACATCCAACAATCATAGGAACAACCATTGTAGTATTAGATGCTCCTCCTATGTTACTAACTCCATATATAAATCCACCAAAGCCAATAGTTGATAATACAACCGATACAACATCAAGAGTTGGATTTGATAACTCTGTTACATTCTCTATATAAATATACCCAAGTATAAGTGCAATAACAGAGAAAGGTGCTATGGCAAAAAATAACCATCTCCAATTAAGAGATTGTATGATTAATCCCGAAAGAGTTGGACCAATAGCAGGCGCACAAAACATAACAAGATTAAATATTCCAAGTGCCTTTCCACGTTTTTCTATAGGATTAATAATTATTAAGGTATTTATTATATTAGGTATTAAAACACCTGTTCCTACAGCTTGAATTAATCGTCCTACTAACAAAATTGAAAAAGCAGTAGAAACTCCACATATAATTGTTCCAAGTATAAATATAACTACAGAAGCTAAAAATAATTGCCTTGTCGTAAATTTCTGAGTAAGAAAAGCTGAAATAGGTATAGAAATACCCATAATAAGCATATACCCTGTGCTTAACCACTGAACAGTATTTGCAGTTACACTAAACTGCACCATTAGGTTTTTTAATGCCATGTTTAATACTGTTTCATTTAACATGCAAAGAAATCCAGCAGTTATTAGTGCTATACTAATTGGCACTACTTTAAAAACTTTTTGTTCATATTCAATTTTCTCTATTCTTTCTTCCATTATATCGATCTCCTATTAAAATATTTTTCAATTACTTTTTATTACATTGTTTTATTTTTTGTTCCTCAGTACACATATTTTCATTAATTTTACTAAGAACACCTACAAACAGATCCAATTCATCTTTTGGAATACCACATATCATATTTTTAAATAATTTTTCAATAAAAGGATACACTTCTTCCTTAACTTCTTTACCTTTATCAGTAGTGTAAATTAAAAAAGCTCTTCTATCTTCAGGCGACTTTTTTCTTATAATCAAACTTTTTCTTTCTAAAATATCTAATATTCTTGTTAATGTTGCCTGATCTTTTTCTACTTCCTTAGATAATAATTTCTGATTAATTCCTTCTTTCTCAACTAATTTTAATAATACTGCCCATTGTTCTGTAGTAATATCATATTTTTCAAGGTTTATAGATAAATATCTTTGTATTTTTTTATTGACATAATTTATGGACATTCCAATGGATTTATCTAGAGATGTAATCATTTTCTCCTCCTTTATATGGCACGCTAATATTTGTTATAAAAATAATTGTTATACTAATAATATGTTAATCATTTATATTTGTCAAGCAATGTAATCGTAGCCAATAAATCAAATAATAAAAACCCATAACTTTGTTTCTCTTGCATGTGCAAATAAAACAAGTTTATGAGTTTTCATAAGTCATGTCATAAGTACATCATAAATATGCTTATGATGTTCAAACACTTTAATTATATTGTTTTAAATATTCATTTATAAATTGATCTATATCTCCATCCATTACTGCATTAATATTTCCGCATTCTACAGATGTTCTATGATCTTTTACCATAGTATAAGGTTGGAATACATAGGATCTTATTTGACTTCCCCATCCCATGTCTTTAAGTTCTCCAGTTAAATCTTCTATTTTTTCTTTATGAGCCCTTTCTTTAAGCTCTGCAAGCTTAGCTTTTAACATTCTCATTGCTTCTTCTCTATTATGATGCTGACTTCTTTGATTTTGGCACTGTACTACAATTCCTGTAGGAATATGAGTTATTCTAATGGCTGATTCTGTCTTATTTACATGTTGTCCTCCTGCGCCACTAGACCTATAAGTGTCAACTTTTATATCATCCGGCTTTATATCTATATCTTGATTATTAGTTAACTCTGGCAATACTTCGATAGATGCAAATGAAGTCTGTCTTTTTCCATTAGCATTAAAAGGTGATATTCTAACCAATCTATGAATTCCCTTTTCTGCCTTTAAATATCCATAGGCAAATTCTCCAATTATTCTCAAAGTGGCACTTTTAATTCCTGCATCCTCTGCTGGTAAAATATCTACAGTTTCTATTTTAAACCCTTTCTTCTCTGCCCATCTTGTATACATTCTGAGAAGCATTTCTGTCCAATCCTGAGCATCAGTGCCTCCAACACCTACATGAATATCCATTATAGCATTATTCTTATCATATTCTCCAGAAAGTAATATTTCAATCCTAAATCTTTCTGTTTCATTGTCAATCTCTTCTACTTCTCTTATTATATCCTTTGATGAAGAAAGGTCATTTTCCTCTATTGCAAGCTTAGTTAAAAATTCAGCATCCTGAATTTTAGTTTCAAGTTCTTTATACTTATCTAATCTAGATTTAAGGAATCTTTCTTCACTTGTTATTTCTTGTGCTTTATCTGTATCATTCCAAAAGTTAGGTTCCTGCATTTTTCTTTGTAATTCTTCTATTTTATTTTTAGTGCTCTCTATGTCAAAGTGAATCCCTAATTTCTTTTATGATTTCATTTAAATTATTCAAAGAACTTAATACTTCTTCTAATTGAATTACCACTTAATCACACTTCCTTTTATATAAATATAAGAAAAACTTTTTGCGTTTGCAAAAAGTTTTTCTAGAATACAATCTACACTACTCAAATCTTCCACAACAGTTTTTATATTTCTTACCACTACCACATGGACATGGGTCATTTCTTCCAACTGTTTTTTCTTTTTTAACCGGCTGCTTCTTTATTGAATCATCTTCTGCTTGATTTGTACGAATTTCTTTAACTACTCTCTCTCTTTCTGGAGCCTTTTGTATTTCAACATGTAATAAATACTTAATAGTATCTACCTTAATGTTATATATCATTTCTTCAAACATTTCACTTCCCTCAAACTGATAAGCTTGAGCTGGATCTTGTTGTCTGTATGCTCTAAGTCCTATTCCTCTCTTTAAATGTTCCATATCATCTATATGATCCATCCATTTTGTATCTACTACTCTTAGAAGAATAACTCTTTCTATTTCCCTCATTTGTTCTTCGCCAAATTCTTCTTCTTTACGTGAGTATATATCTTGTGCTATATCTATATACTTTTCCTTAATTTCCTCATTTGACAGTCTCTCTAAATCTTCTAATTTAACAGAACCCTTTGTAACATATAGTTCTTCCATATAGTGAATAAGCTTTTTTAAATCATTTTCAAATTCTTCATCTATACCTGACATATGAGAATCCACTACTGTAGAAACTAAATCTTTAAGCATATTTTGAACTTGTTCCTTTAAGTCTTCTCCTTCAAGAACTTCAGATCTTTGTTTGTATATGATTTCTCTTTGTTTATTTACAACATCATCGTATTGAACTACTGTTTTTCTTATGTCAAAGTTATTTCCTTCAACTTTCTTCTGCGCATTTTCTATAGCACCTGAAACCATTTTACTTTCTATAGCTTCATCATCACCAAGTCCTAATTTTCCAACTAATCCTTGAAGCTTATCAGAACCAAATATTCTCATAAGATCATCTTCTAACGAAACATAGAATCTTGACATTCCTGGGTCACCTTGACGACCAGAACGTCCTCTAAGCTGGTTATCAATTCTTCTTGATTCATGTCTTTCAGTACCTATGATCTTTAAGCCGCCAACTTCTACTACTCCTTCTTCAAGCTTTATGTCCGTACCACGGCCTGCCATGTTAGTAGCTATGGTAACTGTTCCAGTTTCTCCTGCATGAGATATTATATCTGCTTCTTTTTCATGAAATTTAGCATTAAGTACTTGATGAGGTACTCCCTTTTTCTTTAACATATCAGAAAGTAATTCTGATTTTTCTATGCTTACTGTACCTACAAGTACTGGCTGACCTTTTTTATGAGTTTCCACTATGTCCTCTACTATTGCCTTAAACTTTCCTTTAGCTGTTTTATAAACCACATCAGGTAAGTCCTGTCTAGCTATTGGCTTATGAGTAGGCACTACTATTACGTCTAATCCATATATTTCCCTAAATTCATTTTCTTCTGTTAAAGCAGTACCTGTCATACCAGCAAGCTTTTTAAACATTCTAAAATAGTTCTGATATGTTATAGTTGCAAGAGTTTTAGATTCTCTTTCTACTTTAACTCCCTCTTTTGCTTCTATAGCTTGATGAAGGCCATCACTATATCTTCTACCTTCCATCATTCTTCCTGTAAATTCGTCTACAATTAATACTTCACCGTCTCTTACCATGTAGTCTTTATCTCTTTTCATCATGTAGTTAGCTTTTAAAGCTTGAACTACATGGTGCTGTATTTCCATATGTTCAGGATCTGCAAAGTTTTCTAATTTAAAGAAATTTTCTGCTTTTGCAATACCTTCATCTGTAAGCATTACTGCATTAGCTTTTTCATCAATATTAACATCTGCTTCTTTATCCAAAGATTTAGCAAAATAATCTGCTACCTTATAAAAATCAGTAGATTTTTCACCTTCACCAGAAATTATAAGAGGCGTTCTAGCTTCATCTATCAATATAGAGTCAACTTCATCTACTATGGCATAATTTAAGCCTCTTTGTACTCTTTCTTCTTTATATATAACCATGTTATCTCTCAAATAGTCAAAACCATATTCACTGTTAGTACCATAAGTTATATCACAATTATAAGCCTCTTGTCTTTGACTTTGATCTAAGTCATGAAGAATTACGCCTACTGTAAGTCCTAAGAACTCATATACTGGCGCCATAGTATCTCTATCTCTTTTGGCAAGATAATCATTTACTGTAACTATGTGAACACCTTTTCCAGTAAGTGCATTCAAATATGCAGGTAAAGTGGCTACTAAAGTTTTACCTTCACCTGTTTTCATTTCTGATATTCTTCCTTGATGAAGAACTATTCCACCTATAAGCTGTTCTCTAAAATGCTTTAACCCTATAGTACGAAATCCAGCTTCTCTAACTACAGCAAAAGCTTCTGGTAATATAGCATCTAAGCTTTCTCCTTTTTCTACTCTTTCTTTAAATTCAACTGTTTTAGCTTTCAATTCATCATCAGTTAGTTTTTGAATTTGAGAATCTAAAGCATCTATTTTATTAACAATAGGTATTATCCTTTTAACTTCTCGGTCACTATATGTACCAAACATCTTCTGAAAAATATTCATTATTTTCATCCTCACATATCAAATTTTTATAAAGTTATACCTTATAGATTATAACATCTAATTCTTAGCTATTCAACTTTATATACAACTTACTTATCATAGTTTAAAATTTTGTTACATTTAATATACATTTAATATTAATAAAAAAACATAAGTTTTAATTAAAAAGAGGAAGCTATTAAGCCTCCTCACACATTTTTATTTAAATTTAAAATTCAGGTTCTATTAAACCATAATTACCATCTTTTCTCTTATAAACTACATTTACTTCTCCATTTTCTGCATCTTTATATACAAAGAAGTTATGTCCTAAAAGCTCCATTTGAAGAACTGCTTCTTCAGAAGACATTGGCTTTATTGCAAATCTTTTTGTTTTAACTATTTTAGATTCTTCTTTATCCTTTGGTTCTAGGTCAGGTATAAACTGAAATTTAAGCGAATCAGAATGAGTTCTTCTCTGAAGTTTTGTTTTTTGTTTTCTTATCTGTCCTTCTAATTTATCTACAACTAAATCAATAGATGCATACATATCATCATTTTCTTCCTCACCTCTTAATATAATA
The DNA here is from genome assembly GCF_001038625.1 of Clostridium carboxidivorans P7. Lineage (GTDB taxonomy): Bacteria > Bacillota > Clostridia > Clostridiales > Clostridiaceae > Clostridium_AM > Clostridium_AM carboxidivorans. The sequence continues at coordinate 4,839,688 of NZ_CP011803.1, read as the reverse complement.
CCATTAAAAGGTATAGTGACCTCAACTATTTGTCTGTTCTTCTGTACACTTAATGTAGCATATACTTCTACATCAGGGTTGAAATACTTTTCAAGTTTTGATAACTTCCTCTCCACTGTATTTCTTAATGCACTAGTTACCTCGATATTCTTTCCACTTACTGTTATTCTCATACTTTCAGCCCCTTCCTTGTTAACATTGCAAATTTTATTGTATTGCAATATTAAGAATGTTTTGATTTTTGTTAATTCTATTTTAATACTGTTTATAATAAATTACAAGACCATAAAAAGGAATTAACGAAATATTATTCAAACTTATGTTAATATTGCTTAAAATCCTTTCTTTATTCTTGATTTCTTTGTTCACTTAATAGTATATTCAAAAATCAAAAAAAAATTAAAAGTTCTTAATCTAAATGATTAAGAACTTTTATACGAAGTCAGTTGACCTGGTCTTTGACCCCACACTCGCCTGCTGGAATCCTCGCTACCGGGAATTAACCTCTCACTACTAATCCTCTCGCCATTTTACATAACGGCAGGACTTACTTCTAAACCGCACCATGCTCATTAAATATTTTATTTAACTTACGTGGATCGCTTTGCCTGCGACTGGCATCGACTTTCAACCACAAACCTGACTTCCATATAATAAGATTATACTCTACTTTTCGCCGCAGTCAATACAGTAATTTCTTCCGCTCCATGTTTTTTTAACTCTAAAGCACAGGATATCGCAGTTGCACCAGTAGTTATAACATCATCAACTATTAATATATTTTTACTTTCAATACAATATTTTTTCAAAAATTGAAAACTTCCTTCAATATTTCTCCATCTTTCCTCTTTGCCTAATCCAATTTGATCCTTAGTATTTTTCACTTTGCTTAGACAATTAATAACAGGAATATCTAAAGATTTAGATATCATTTTAGACAAATAAGCACCTTGATTATATCCTCTATTTTTTAGTCTTTCTTTAGTCATAGGAACATAAGTTATATAATCACATTTGATTTTTTTATTTTTTATAAGACTTACCATATATTGTGATAATATTTGGCCAGCTTGGAAATTACTTTTATACTTTAATTGCAGTATTAAATTCATTATAGCTCCTGAATAATACGATACACTATAACACTTAAAATTAATTTCTTCTTTCTGTATATCAAATCCATAGCTGCAAAATTTAATTAATGCTTCACATTTACTGCATATATATCTTCCATCATAAGTTTCTTCTCCACAGCATATACACTTCTCATCATTTGAATATATTGTTTCTAGCACACAATCTTTTAAAAATATCAAATTCTTAATAATCCCATTTCCCATGCTTCTTTGTTGAAACTTCTGGCTATACTTTTTGCTTTTTCCATATCTTCCGTTTCTTCATTAGCTAAAAATATAACTTCTCCTTTTAAGTCTCTTTCGCTCCTTCCTGCACTAGCACAAAAATAGATAAGCTTTTTATAATCAAATTCAGCATCATCTGCAAAATAGACCATTATATCAATATTTTTTATATTTGAAAAAGTTTCATAAAAATTATTTGTAATCAATATGGATCTTTTGACTTTTTCAAAATTATTGATTATCTTTTTATTACCGTTAGAGTCACCTTCTTTATATAAATCCATTATACTTTTAGTAAATCCTGAGCAATAATTTCTTATATAAAAATGTACTTTGGGAACTTTATCCTTACTAGGTACACATATAATAACTTTTCTACCACAACTTATAGACCATTTTATATAGTCATATACCATAAAAGGTATATCCTTATTTACATCTATTCTTGTAAGTATAGTCCTTGGCTCTATTATAGGACTTTTATTATCTCTTACAGGAAGTAAAAATTCTTTTTTATTTCTCATTATATTTTCTACAGCATACATTAAAACCTTAGTATTGCTTTTAGAAATTTTCGTTATCAAACCTAATATTTCATAAATATTCTGCATAGGAAAACTATTTATATCATCATAAATTATCAAATCAAATTTTTCCACTATTTTAGATGCATTATAAAAATTACTTATTTTGAGTAGAGCACTTGATTCTACTTCATTGTTTCTTAAATAGGCATAACTTCTAAATCCTGTATATTTCTTCATTTTTTCTATGATATCAACTTTTTCTGAACTTTCATTTGTAATATACATTACTTTCTTATGATTAAACACATAATGTAGTATAACTTTTATAAATATTTCTGAAGAATTATAAGGTAATGATCTTACATTTAGGAATTTATCTCTGCCCATGCTCCAAGTTAATATAGCTTCACTTAACTTTTCTTTTTCATTATTCAACCTCATCTTCTGAAACAACAACATTTACTTCACTCTCCATTATATCCATTATTCTATGTTTTAATAACGAATATCTTTCAAAACTTCTATCATTATCTATCATAAATTTTATAGCTTTTAATTCTCCTACTAAAACAACTAATTGTTTGGCTCTAGTAATAGCCGTATACAATAAATTTCTATTCATTAATAATGGCGCGCCCATATACATAGGTATAATAACTACAGGAAATTCACTTCCCTGACTCTTATGGATAGTTACAGCATAAGCTAAATCAATTTCGTCCAAATACATATTGTCATATATAACTTTTCTCTCATCATCAAATATTACGGCTACAGTATCTTTATCTTCATCTATATCCTGTATAAATCCAACATCTCCATTAAAAATACCTACTCCTTCATATTCACCTTCTCCTGAAACCCTAGTCCATTTCAAGGAATAATTGTTTTTGGTTTGCATTATTTTATCTCCGACCCTAAATACAATATCCCTAAATTCTTTTTCTTTTTTATTTTGGGCTTTAGGATTTAAAATATCCTGAAGTTTTTTGTTTAGGTTAGAAACACCCAAAATCCCTTTTCTCATAGGTGAAAGTATTTGTATATCATTGATTTTATTCCATTTTTTATTAAAGTTAGGCAGCCTTTTATCTACAAGAGATATCAATGTATCTGTTATTTTATTTACATCTTCACATTTTATAAAGTAAAAGTCCTTGTTTTTTTGATTCATTAAAGGCATTTCCCCATTATTAATTTTATGCGCATTAACTACTATCATGCTTTCTGTTGATTGTCTAAAAATTTCCTTCAGCCTAACAACCTTAATACATCTGCTTTCAATTAAATCCCGCAATACATTTCCAGGGCCTACAGAGGGAAGCTGATCCACATCTCCTACAATTATAATTCTTGTACTTATGTCAACTGCCTTCAAAAGGTTATTCATAAGCATAATATCTATCATGGAAGCTTCATCTATTATAATGACATCACACTCTAAAGGAGAATTTTCACCTTTAGAAAATAGCATACCTGGTTCTTCTTCATCACCTACTCCCATTTCCAAAAGTCTATGAATTGTTTTAGCTTCACGTCCTGTAGCTTCTGTCATCCTTTTAGCAGCTCTGCCTGTTGGTGCTGCCATAAAGACCCTAAGCTTAAGTTTTTCAAATATTTCTGTTATACAATTTATAATAGTAGTTTTTCCTGTACCTGGTCCTCCAGTTATTATTTCAACTCCATTCTCTATGGCACCTCTTATAGCTTCTTTTTGTGAATCCGCAAACTTTATACAATTATCATTTTCAAAACTCTCTATTTCTTCATCTACATTTATCTTCATATCTCCATAATCATTTACAGCTAAAGTAAGTATCTTTTTTGTAACTCCAAGTTCACAATAATAGTATGGAATTGTAAAGACACATAATTTATCTTCAAACTTTTCCAACTTTAGTTTTCCATTTATAGAACTATCATATATATTCTCTTCAATTTTTTCTTTAGTTACTCCTAATATACTAATTCCCTCTTTAAGTAACTTTTCTAACGGCATATATGTGTTTCCAAGGCCACAAAATTGATTTATAATGTACCTTATTCCACTTTGTATTCTAAAAGGAGATTCTGCATCTATACCAAGACTTCTTGCAATCTTATCTGATGTTTTAAATCCTATACCCGATATTTCTTCTGTCAAAATATATGGATTTTCTTTTACAACTTTTATAGATTCTGTTCCAAATCTTTTATGTATCTTAACACATTGGTTTGGAGTAACTCCATAAGTTTGCAAAAAAACCATTATATTTCTTATTTCATTTTGCTTAGAATATGAATCATCTATTAAAGCTATTTTTTTTGCACCTATACCTTCTATCTCTTTAAGTCTTTCTATGTGATTATCCAATATATCTAAAGTTTGTTCACCAAACTTTTCTACTATTTTTTTAGCTGTGACAGGCCCAATACCAGATATTATCCCTGATGATAAATATCTTTCTATACCAACTATAGAATTTGGTACTATTTCTTCGCATCCAGAAACTTTAAATTGCTGTCCAAATTGTGGATGAAGAACCCATTCACCTATAAGTTTTAAATTTTGACCTTCCGTAATAAAAGGTATACATCCTACTATAGTTATATTTTCACTTTTATCTTTAATTTTGGCCACAGCATATCCATTTTCTTCATTTTGAAAAACTATATTTTCAACTACACCTTGTATTTGCTGCATAAAATCTCTCCTAATTTTTACTAGTGTTTTATTTTTAATTATATCATATGAACTTTGTAAATATACAAAGTTCATAAACAATTTAAATCTTTAAAAAAAGCTGTTGCACTTAGTGCAACAGCCCCTTACTTTTATAAATATTTTTTTATTTCTTCAACTTTGTTTAATTGTTCCCATGGTACATTTATATCAGTTCTTCCAAAATGTCCATAAGCAGCAACTTGTTTATATATAGGTCTTCTTAAATCTAAATCTCTTATAATAGCTGCTGGTCTCAAATCAAAAACCTTATTAACTATTTCAACTATTTTATCCTCAGATATTTTTCCTGTTCCAAATGTATCTACTGTTATAGATACAGGCTTTGCTACACCAATAGCATATGCAAGCTGTATTTCAAGTTTGTCTGCAACTCCAGCTGCAACAAGATTTTTAGCAACCCATCTTGCAGCATATGCAGCAGATCTATCCACTTTCGTTGGATCCTTTCCTGAGAAAGCTCCACCGCCATGTCTTCCATATCCACCATAAGTATCAACTATAATCTTTCTTCCTGTTAATCCAGAGTCTCCTTGAGGTCCACCAACAACGAATCTTCCTGTTGGATTTATAAAATATTTAGTATCTTCATCTAAAAGTTCAGATGGGATAATTGGTTTTATTACTTGTTCTATCATATCTTTTTCTATTTGATCATGTGTTGCTTCTGGATCATGCTGTGTTGATATTACAATAGTATCTATCCTAACGGGTCTGTTATCTTCATATTCTACTGTAACTTGAGTTTTTCCATCTGGTCTTAAATATCCTAAAGTTTCATTTTTTCTAACTTCAGTTAGTCTTCTTGAAAGCTTATGTGCTAAGCTTATTGGCATAGGCATATATTCAGCTGTTTCGTTTGTAGCAAAACCAAACATCATTCCTTGGTCACCTGCACCTATAGCTTCTATTTTATCCATTTTACCACTTTTAGATTCTAATGCTTCATCTACTCCCATAGCTATATCTGCAGATTGCTCATCTATAGAAGTAATTACAGAACATGTAGCATAATCAAAACCAAATTTAGCTCTAGTATATCCTATTTCTTCTACAGTCTTTCTTACTATTTTAGGAATATCTACATAACATTTAGTTGATATTTCTCCCATAACCAAAACCATTCCTGTAGTAGTAGCTGTCTCACAAGCTACCCTTCCATTTGGATCTTGTTCTAATATAGCATCAAGAATAGCATCTGAAATCTGGTCACACATTTTATCTGGATGTCCTTCAGTAACCGATTCTGACGTAAATAATCTTCTCATAAGTACTCTCCCTTCTCTTTATAAAAAAATAAAACCTCTTCTAATAAGAAGAGGTTAAATAAGCTTAACAACTCTCTTATCTTGCAGATTATCACTGCAGGAATTGGCACCTTAGCAATTCTGTTGCCGGTTGCCGGGTTTCATAGGGCCCTTTTCCCTCCACCTCTCTTGATAAGAGTTTTATTCACTTGTAATTCATTCTACATCATGTTAACACAACTAAGTTTTAGTGTCAATATTTATATGATTTAAAACTTAGTAAAATTATTATCCACAAAAATAAAAGCACTTATTAGTGCTTTATTTGGTGGAGGAAGATGGATTCGAACCATCGAAGTCGATGACAACAGATTTACAGTCTGCCCCCTTTGGCCGCTCGGGAATTCCTCCGCATTTGGTGCTGGCAGAAGGCTTCGAACCCTCGACCTACTGATTACAAGTCAGTTGCTCTACCAACTGAGCTATGCCAGCACATATTATTTATTTTTAATGGTGGGCACAACAGGGCTCGAACCTGTGACCCTCTGCTTGTAAGGCAGATGCTCTCCCAGCTGAGCTATGCGCCCATTAAATATGGTGGAGGAAGATGGATTCGAACCATCGAAGTCGATGACAACAGATTTACAGTCTGCCCCCTTTGGCCGCTCGGGAATTCCTCCGTATTTGGTGCTGGCAGAAGGCTTCGAACCCTCGACCTACTGATTACAAGTCAGTTGCTCTACCAACTGAGCTATGCCAGCACATGTTTATTAAATTTACGCCGTTAACGGCTTCAACATGGATTAGTATACATTGTTACAGTTCTATTTTCAAATCCAAAATTTGTTGTTTAATCAATCCTTCTTTAAATTATTTAAAATTTCTACGTTTTTCTCTTAAAATCGCACCGAAGTATTTTTCTAATAATCTATTTAATTATCATATATTTTTATAAAAAACTCATTATTTATCAACTAACTCCATATTTATAAACTTTTCTGCTACCTGCTGCACCTTCTTATAATCTTTATCGGATAATCTTTCTTTAAGCAACTTAATAGTATTTTTTATATCCTCTTCATTGCCATTTTTTAAGTATTCGTTTATTTTTTCATAATCAACAGCAGATAGTTTACTTCCTATAGATAAAAGTTTTTCCTTATCAGCAATAGTTAAATCGTCTTTTATTTTTGATTTTGAAACTTTAAATACAGATACATCCTTTTCATTATTTGAATTAGTATTATTTTTATTATCATCACACTTGGATTGAGCTATTTGGCTTTCTTTACTATTGGTACTATTATCCTTCGAAAAAACTTCATTTTTATCTTGATTTATTTTATCTTCTATAGCCTCCATCTTATTTTTTTTATAACTATCTGTTATCTCTATTGATTTTTTACTAGCTTCCTCATTTACATTACTTTTATCTTCACTTTTAATATTCTGTTTTTTGCTATTTTCATTATTGTTTTTTTTATCTTCGTTTATTACTTCTACTTTTCCTTTTACTGAATTTTCATTAATGTTTTCTTTGCTTGAATAAATCATCATACCGACACAAATAGTTGTACATAAAATTACAATGAATGATAGAATCTTTTTGCTCATATCATTAGCCTCCTTGTATTATGCAAACACTTTTCTTTTAGTATGCCCCATAAAGCTTTTTTTATTCTGCATATATTAATATTTCGAAAATTGTTTTCATATAAATTAATTATTGATGTAGGAGGTGAGTTTTTGAATAGGGTAAAATCCAATTATAAAGATCCATTATCATATTATAAGATTGCATGTTTTTTAAAGGACTATATTAATAAAAATACCATTGTAGTATGCATTGGAACTGATAGATGCATAGGGGATTGCCTTGGTCCATTAGTAGGTACGCTATTAAAAACTAAAGGTTTTCCATTGCCTGTACACGGAACTATTGCAGAACCAATACATGCACTAAACATTGATAAGAAATTAAAAGAAATAAAAGTTCTATATCCATATAGTAATATAATAGGTATAGACGCCTGTCTTGGAGATGAATCTAGTATAGGAGAAATTCAAGCAAGAGATTATCCTGTACACCCTGGAAAAGGTGTTGGTAAGTTCCTACCTAATGTAGGTGAATGTTCTGTGATAGGCATAGTAGATTCTAATGATAATGATGAAATATTCACTAGTAATAATATACGATTAAATTTAGTATTGAACATGGCTAAAGTTATAACTCACTCTCTTATACACACCTATTATATGTATGATAATACAAAACTTACATTATAATTATGTAGTTTAAAATTTAATAAAAGTAAAACCCCAAACTTTGTGGGGTTTTACTTTTCATTTTAATCTATTAAGGTTATATCGTCACCAGTAAAAGTAACTTCCATTTTATCTAAATACTCTAACACCTTTCCTGTTCCTAGCGCTACACAAGACACAGCATCTTCTGCTACACATACCGGAACCTTGGTTACCTCTTGTATTAAATCGCTAAGACCACTAAGTAATGCTCCTCCACCGGTCATAATTATACCCTTATTTGCTATATCTGCTGCTAGTTCAGGTGGTGTTCTTTCAAGCACTGCATGAGTTGTTTCTGCTATAGAATTTACTGCCTCCTTCAATGCTTCCCTCATTTCATCTGAGGATACAGTTATATTTTTGGGAAGACCTGTAATTAAGTCTCGTCCTCTTATTTCCATAATCATTTTTTCTTCTCTCTTAAATGCAGAACCTATATTTATTTTTAAGTCCTCTGATGTTCTTTCTCCAATCATTAGTTTATGCTCTTTTTTTATATATTTCATGATACACTCATCAAACTTGTCTCCCGCAACTTTTATGGAAGCTCTTACAACTATTCCCCCTAAAGAAATAACTGCAACATCAGTAGTACCTCCTCCAATATCTATTACCATATTCCCACTTGCTTTTGTTATGTCAAGACCTGCTCCAATAGCTGCTGCTAGCGGTTCTTCAATTAAAAATACTTTTTTTGCACCAGCATTTTTGGCAGCATCAATCACAGCTCTTTTTTCAACTTCTGTAGCCTCGCATGGAACACACACTACTACTCTTGGTGCGGACATTCTCTTTTTGCCACAAGCCTTAGTTATAAAATACTTAAGCATTTTTTCTGTTATATCATAATTAGATATAACCCCATCTCTCAAAGGACGAATTGCCACAATATTTCCAGGCGTTCTACCTATCATTTGCCATGCTTCTTCACCTACAGCTAATACCTTATTTCTACTTCTATCTACAGCAACTACAGAAGGTTCCTTTAAAATTACCCCCCTGCCTTTAATATAAACAAGTACTGTGGCTGTCCCTAAATCAATTCCCATATCAGTTCCTATACTAAAAAACATTCCTATGCTCACTCCTAATCTTTCCATGCTTTTTTATAATAAAAATGCTAATTTTTCCTCTTTTTATTATATCTACTTACTTAATTATAATAGGAATGTTTTTAACCTTCAATAGCTTTATATTTCATTTTTGTTGCTTTTCCACCTCTTATATGTCTTTCTGCCTTATTATAGTCCAGAATAGTCTTAGCCTCTCTAGCAATTTGAGGATTTATTTTAGGTAACCTTTCTGTCATATCTTTGTGTATAGTACTTTTACTTACTCCAAAAACTTTGGCTGTTTTTCTTATTGTAGCCTTTGAACCTATAATATAATTTGCTACTTCTAAAACTCTTTCTTCAATGTAATCTTTCAAGGATGCTACCTCCCTAATCCTTCTATATTTATAAATATGCTGTTTACAATTTTTAAATTCATCAGGTTAGCCATTTTCCGATAAACATATCAGAAAACGGCTTAAAAATTAATATTTTACATACTTTGCTGGATCAACAAAATCATTTCCTTTTAAAACTTCAAAATGTAAGTGATCCCCATATTTTTCATAAGCTGATCTCAATGTAGTTTTCCCAACAATTCCTATGATTGTACCTTTAGTTACACTTTGACCCTTTGAAACTTTTACCTTTTGATCTAAATTAGAATAAACTGTTTTTAATCCATTTTGATGATTTATAACAATTTTCATACCATCTTGAGTGGCAGTATCAATTTCTTCTACTTTTCCATCCATAGCAGCCATTACTGGTTTACCTATATCTGCTTTTATATCTAATCCAAGATTAGGTCTATAGCTTGATGTAGAATCCCAATATACTGGATCTTCAGAATAAGCTCTTGCCAAACTGCCTTCTACCGGCTTACTTAAAGAAGTACTAACTGAATTAGATACACTCTGTGATTTTGTTCCGCTCTTAGGTACAACTACTTGTGGTTTAGACTCCTTTTTTACTTGAAGGGCATTGTCATAATTTAAAGATGACTCATTATTTCCCTTAGCTGTCTCTTTTTTTGCTTTATCTTGTGCTTGAGTATTTTGTTGTTGTATTAGTGCATTGTTAGCATTTTTGCTAGACTTAGCAGTCAAAACTGCCACTGTAGCTACAATACATAAACAAACAAAGAGTATTACATAAAAGCCCTCCTTCTTAAAAAAGTTAGTTACTTTGTTCAAAAATTTTTTGTCCATATGAACACCTCCTTTTTGTAGTTTGTCCAGAGTATAGTAAAAAATACATATTTTATAAAAAAATTTTCTATTATTTTCTTATATTTAAAATAAAAAAAGAGGCAATGCCTCTTTAACGTGAAATTTTGCTAATTTCAACTCCAGTATAATAATGTTTTAATATTTCTTTATAACTGCTTCCAGACTTAGCCATAGCATTTGCTCCCCACTGACTCATTCCAACTCCATGACCATAGCCACTACAATCCATTTCTATATTATTATCATTAAATTTAATACTAAAATTAGCAGAATTCAAACCCATAATGCTTCTAAATTCAGTACCAGATAAAGTAACTTGTCCTATTGCTATTTCCTTTATTGAACCACCCTTAGTTTTGGATTTTATTTGAACTTGATTTTTTATATTAGCCATGGACAGACCACAATTGGTATATTTAGAACTTATTTTATTAATAAATTCACTATATGATACTTTAACTGAACTTTCTCGTTTATATGCACCCTCTTCTCCAGAACTATTTACACTTTTTAGATAAGGAATATTATCAGAAAACACATCTAAACAATCTTCGGTTTTACCACTGCTTACAGAAAAATAGTATGGTTCCATTACCAACTTATTATCACATGTCAAATATTCTCCAGAAGTTTCTTCAACCGCTTTACTTATTTTGCTCCAATATTCCTCTCTTTTATTAACCTCCCAAGTTTTAAATCTATCTTCTTTATTCATAAAGACTTGACACTGAGTTGTATCGGATACATCAGCACCAGTATTACTTTTATACTTATGCCCTCCGAAAGATTCCATATGAGCTAATGCAAAAGTTCTTGCCGCTACAGCTTGTGCTTTTAAGGCTTCTAAAGAAAACTCTGCTGGCACCTCAGATGCCACAACACCCTTTATATATTCCTCTAAAGGAATTTCCTGTACTTTATTTTCTTTTGTTATATACACCTTTATTTTTACGTTTTCCTTATTAAACACTACATCGCTGGATTTAATGAAAAATTTAGGTATTGACTTTCCAAACTTATTACTAATTTCACCTATTTCTAATACAAATATAGATAACACTATAGCCAACACTATGCCAGTAAATATCAGTAATAAAAGTTTTTTTAAATGTATTGATCCATTAATATTTTTCATATAAGTATCTCTCCTTACTTTTGCCAAGTATATCAATATAATATTATTAATGGCTATTAAAAATTATTACTGCAATAAAAAAAGAGAAGATTTTGTTCTAATCTTCTCTTTAACTTAATATATTAATATTGTAGGACCTTATACCATTATCCTCCGAATATCTGCTCCTAACCCTTGTAACTTCTTTTCTATAGAAACATATCCTCTATCTATATGATATACATCTGTAATTTCTGTTTCACCCTCTGCTACTAAACCACAAAGTATAAGTGCAGCTCCTGCTCTCAAGTCAGTAGCTCTAACCTCTGCGCCTGTTAATTTATCCACACCTTCTATAATAGAACTTCTACCATCAATTTTTATATTTGCTCCCATTCTCTTCATTTCAGCCGCATGCATAAACCTATTTTCAAAAATTGTTTCCGTTATTACACTGGTACCTTTTATTGTACACAAAAGTCCTGCCATTTGAGACTGCATATCAGTAGGAAAACCTGGATATGGCATAGTTTTAATATCAATAGGTTTAAGATCTCTATCTGCATCTACGTAAATGCTATTTCCATCTGAGGTTATTTTTACTCCTGCTTCAGTTAACTTTGCTATGATAGGTTTTAAATACTCTTCATTAACTCCATTTATTTTAATTTTACTTCTAGTTATAGCTGCTGCTACCATAAATGTGCCAGCTTCTATTCTATCACATATAGGTTTATGTGTAGTTCCTTTCATATTTTTAACTCCAATTATACGAACAGTGTCTGTGCCAGCTCCTATAATGTTAGCACCCATATTATTTAAATACTTGCCTAAATCTTCAATCTCAGGTTCTTCAGCTGCGTTTTCTATAATAGTCTCCCCTTCAGCCATAACTGCAGCCATCATTATATTTTCTGTTGCTCCTACAGAAGGGAAATCTAAATATATTTTATTTCCTACAAGCTTTTTAGCTTGAGCTTCCACATATCCATGGCCTACATTTACTTCTGCTCCTAATGCGCTAAATCCCTTTAAATGCAAATCTATTGGTCTAGTTCCTATATTACATCCACCTGGTAAGGATAGCTTAAACTTTCCAAATCTTGATATCATAGGCCCCATAATTAAAAAAGATGCTCGCATCTTTTTTACTAAACTACTGCAAGGCTCACAATCCTTTATATTTGAACTATCTATTACTATTCTATTAGCTTCCTCATTAATATTTATATCTGTGGAAATAGTTCTAAGTACATCACTTATAACAAATACATCTTCTAACATAGGTGCTTCATCAATTACACATTTTTCTCCACTTAATATACTAGCTGCTATTATTGGTAAAACAGAATTTTTAGCAGTACTTATATTTACCTCTCCCTCTAATTTTCTTCCTCCCATTACTGATATTTTATTCATGTTTTATCCTCCATTCTATAATTGCTAATATGCCGTGAGTATTTCAGGCGTACCCATAATTATATAATTACCTGAATTATACTTACAAACAGCATAATTAAAATCCATTAACTTGCCATTACTTTGCATTGCATCGTATAGTCCTGTATATAATGTAGAACTATATCCATTTTTTAATGCTACAGTAGTAATGTTGGATGCTCCATGATTTTTTAACGTTTTTAAAATTTTATCATTTGTTATATCAACATCATCATAAACTTGTGATTTTAAGTATTGATAATATTTAACGGTTACACTTCCATCATCTATGCATTTTTCTAAATCACGCTTCATATCATTTAATAGATTCTTATTACTCTTTTCCACTAAGTTTATTGTTATAATATTATGGTTTTCATATTTCATGGTTTCTATGTAACCATTTGTATTATTTTTACCAAATTCTATACAATACTTTTTTTCATTTTTCAACACAGACTTATTTTTTGCATCAATAAAACTCATTTTTTTCAATATATCATTACAAACCTTTTCTCCATTTTTATCTGTTATAAATGATGCTGTTATACCATATTCAACTGTTTTACTATTTGTTATTTGTAAAATATCATTAAATAGATCCAAATCCTTACTAGCTAGTGAAAAGTCTGAAATTAAAAGTATAATTCCAATTATAAAAAAAACGGTTAAGAAAATAACTTTTTTCTTTTTCATAAACTACGCTCTAAAAAATTATTTTAAAGAGCTTGCCACCCCCCTTTTTCTTCCATTTACATTATGAACTAGTATTAGTTAAAATATTCATCTTTTTACTTATAATATAGGGGGTTGTCTTAAGATACTATCAATATATAAATTTACACATAAAAATGTGCAAAATTTCTCATAAAAAAAATAGCATGAAACATAAGTTTCACGCTATTTTAGTATAAATTTTATTTTAAATCAAGTCTAGCCATAGCTCTAGCTAAAGCTAATTCTGCCCTTTTTATATCAACATTATCTTTTGGTTCAGCTAATCTATTCTCAGCTCTTTCTTTAGCAGATTTTGCTCTCTCTAAGTCTATATCTTCTGGCCATTCACAAGAATCACATAAGAATTCTACTAAATTATCCTTTACATCAAGTATGCCACTGGATGTAAATGCTTTAAGTTCTTTACCATCACTTGTAGTAAACTCTGTGACAGTAGGTCTTAAAGGAGTCACTAAAGGCATATGATTTGCAAGAATTCCTATACGACCTTGGGTAGTATCTGTTATTAATTCTACCACTTCTCCAATGTAAAATTCTTTTTCGGGAGTAAGGATAGTTAACTTAAAAGCATTTGCCATATTAATCTCCTTCTCACAAATAAATTATTAAGTTAGACAGTAATAATCTGTCTAACTTAAAACTAAAAGGATTAGCTTTCTTCCATCATAGATTTAGCTTTTTGAACAACTTCTTCTATAGTTCCAGCAAAAAGGAATGCTGCTTCTGGTAAATTATCATATTTACCATCAAGTATTTCTTTAAAACCTCTTATAGTTTCTTTTATTGGAACATAAGCACCTTTCATGCCTGTAAACTGTTCTGCAACGCTAAATGGTTGTGATAAGAATCTTTGAATTCTTCTAGCTCTTACAACTACCAATCTATCTGTTTCTGGAAGTTCATCTACACCAAGTATTGCTATTATATCTTGAAGTTCTCTATATCTTTCAAGTATATGTTTTACACTTGAAGCTATTTCATAATGTTCTTCTCCTACAATTCTTGGATCCAATATTCTTGAACTTGATTCAAGAGGATCAACTGCTGGATATATTCCAAGCTCTGATATAGATCTTGAAAGAACTGTTGTAGCATCAAGATGCGCAAACGTAGTTGCTGGTGCTGGATCTGTCAAGTCATCTGCAGGTACATATACGGCCTGAACAGATGTAATAGATCCCTGTTTTGTGGATGTTATTCTTTCTTGAAGAGCACCCATTTCAGTTGCAAGTGTTGGTTGATATCCAACCGCACTAGGTATTCTACCAAGTAACGCTGAAACTTCGGAACCAGCCTGAGTAAATCTGAATATGTTATCTATAAATAGAAGCACATCCTGACCTTTATCTCTAAAGTACTCAGCCATAGTAAGTCCTGTTAAAGCAACTCTCATTCTAGCTCCAGGCGGTTCGTTCATTTGTCCGAATACTAGAGCAGTTTTGTCTATAACGCCAGATTCCTTCATTTCATAATAAAGATCGTTACCTTCTCTTGTTCTTTCTCCAACACCTGTGAATACTGATAATCCACCGTGTTCCTTTGCTATATTGTTTATAAGTTCTTGAATAAGAACTGTTTTACCAACACCGGCACCACCAAATAGTCCTATTTTTCCACCTCTTTGGTATGGTGCTATAAGATCTATAACTTTAATTCCTGTTTCAAACATTTCTGGTGAAACAGATTGATCTTCAAAACTTGGTGCTGGTCTATGAATAGGATATGTCATAGTAGCATTACAATCTCCACATTCATCTATTGGCTGTCCTAACATATTGAAAAGTCTTCCTAAAACTTCCTCTCCAACTGGTACAGATATTGGTGCACCTGTATCTACTGCATCTACACCTCTTCTTAAGCCATCTGTTCCTTCCATAGATACAGTTCTAACTATATCGTCTCCAACATGCTGTTCTACTTCAGTAACAAGTTTACCAGCATCTCCCATATCTATTTCTATGGCATTATATATATTAGGAAGGTGTTCTGTATTAAACTTTATATCTACTACAGGTCCTATAACCTGAACAACTTTGCCTATATTTGGCATTAGTGTCCCTCCCTTATTTTTGAACTTCTGCGCCTCCGATTATCTCGGTTATTTCCTGAGTTATAGCGCCTTGTCTTTCTCTATTATATTTAAGATTTAGATCCTCTATTAAATCATTAGCATTCTTAGTTGCTCCATCCATAGCTGCCATTCTTGAACCTTGTTCACTGGCCTTAGAATGAAGCATATAATTTAATATTTGTTGTTTTAACTGCATAACCACCATATCATCTATTATTTGATCAATTGGTGGTTCAAACTTAACAAAACGTGCTGTTGATTCGCCACTTTTGTTTTCCAAAGGAAGTATTTTCTGTATATTAACCGATTGCTTTACAGTTGTAAAGAATTTGGTATATACTACATACACTTCTCCAACTTCAGAATTTCGATACATATCAAGTGCTTTATAAGTTATAGCCTCTGCTTCTTTTAAAGTAGGTATATCAGGTATATCTACGTATTCTGCCGCAGTTTCATATTTTAATCTATTAAAATACATTCTTCCTTTTTGACCTACTGACATTAACACAGAGTTTTCTTTATCTTTTGATACTAATTCTGCAGTTTGGTTTACTACATTAGCATTGAATCCTCCACAAAGTCCCGAATCAGAGCTAAGTGTAATATAAAGTTTTTTATCACTTTTATTACCATGTACATAAATACTTCTTCCTTCAACACCTCTTACAATATCATTAGCAATTTCTGTGAAAGCATCAAAGTATTTTTGATTTACCTCCAATTTAGTCCTGACTTTCCTAAGTTTAGAGGTGGCAACAACACACATGGCATTTGTTATTTTCTGGGTACTAGTTACTGACTTAATTCTTCTTTTAATTTCAACAAGTCCTGCCCCTGCCATAATTCACCTCCCGCAAAGGGAATTATACCTCTGCTAAAAATATTTTTTTGAATTCTTCTATAGCACTGCCAAGCTTTTCTTTTAACTCATCTGATAATACTTTTTTAGTTACTATTTCTTCACCAATTTCTTTATGATGAGTATTCATATATTCTAAGAATTCTTTTTCAAATTTCTTTATACTTTCTACTTCAATATCCATTAACTTATTGTTAACTGCCGCATACATAATCATTATCTGATCTTCTACTGGTACTGGCTTATATTGAGGTTGTTTTAGTATTTCTATTAATCTCTTACCTTTTTCAAGTCTTCTCTTTGATTCTCCATCAAGATCTGAACCAAACTGTGCAAAAGCAGCAAGTTCTCTATATTGTGCAAGATCAAGTTTTAGTGTTCCTGAAACTTGCTTCATTGCTTTAATTTGGGCATTACCACCAACTCTGGATACTGATATACCAGCATTAACTGCTGGTCTTTGTCCTGCATTGAATAATTCTGACTCAAGGAATATCTGACCATCTGTTATTGAAATAACGTTAGTTGGTATGTACGCTGTAACATCTCCTGCTTGTGTCTCTATTATAGGAAGAGCTGTAAGTGATCCTCCACCAAGCTTATCTGAAAGCTTTGCAGCTCTTTCAAGCAATCTTGAATGTAAATAGAAAACATCTCCAGGGAACGCTTCTCTTCCTGGTGCTCTACGAAGCAATAATGACATTGTTCTATAAGCAACTGCATGCTTAGATAAGTCATCATATATTATAAGTACATCTTTTCCTTGATGCATAAAATATTCACCCATAGTACATCCTGCATATGGTGCAATGTACTGTAATGGTGCTGTTTCTGATGCTGATGATGATACAATTATTGTATAATCCATAGCCCCTGCTTCAGTAAGATTATTAACTATATGAGCGACAGTAGATTGTTTCTGTCCTATAGCAACATATATACAAATTACATCTTTACCTTTTTGGTTAATTATTGTATCTGTTGCTATTGCAGTTTTACCTGTCTGTCTGTCTCCTATAATAAGTTCTCTTTGACCTTTTCCTATTGGTATAAATGAATCTATAGCTTTTATACCTGTCTGCAATGGCTGTTTAACAGATTGTCTTTGAATAACACCAGGTGCCTTAATTTCAACTGCTCTTGTTTCTGCAGTTTTTATAGGACCTTTACCATCTATGGGCTGTCCAAGAGAATTTACAACTCTTCCTACTATTGCATCTCCAACTGGTACTTCAACAACCTTTCCAGTCCTTTTAACTATGTCTCCTTCTTTTATACCTTTTTCAGAACCTAGAAGAACACAACCTACGTTGTCTTGTTCTAGGTTTAGAGACATGCCATAGACATCATTTGGAAATTCTAGAAGCTCTCCAGCGATACAATCGTTAAGACCATAAACTCTGGCTATACCATCACCAATCTGAATTATTGTACCTGAATCAACTGTTTCTATTTTCTTTTCATACTTTTGTATTTCCTGTTTTATAATTGAAGTTATTTCTTCAGGTTTTATATTCATAGGCTCACCTCTAATCTCTCTTAAGCATTATTTTTTTCATTTCATCGATTTTAGATTTTACTGTTCCATCTATTACTTCATTTCCTACTTGAACATAAACTCCGCCAATTATGCTTTCATCTATTTCTTCTTCCAATAAAATCTTCTTATTATATTTTTTTTCTAATTGTAACACTAAACTTTTCTTTTCATCATCTTTTAAAGCAACAACTGTTTTTACTTTAGCTACAGCCGTATTATTCTTTTCAAGATAAATGTTTTCCATTTGTTTAAGCTTACCTTCAAGCTGAAGTATTCTTCCCTTTTCTATAAGAACTAATAGAAAAGCTAACAAATCTTCATCTACTTTACCCTTAAACACCTTAATGAAAAGTTCTTTTTTACTTGAAGTACTAACTTGTGGGTGCTCTATTAATCCCACAAAGTCTTTATCTTCATTTATTAGAGCTACTATTTCTCTTAATTCTTGTAAATACTGCTCTACTTTTCCTTTTTCCTCTGCAATTTCATAAAGTGCAAGAGCGTACCTTCTATCTAAATATTCATGCATAGTTAGATACCTACCTTAGCTATAAAGTCTTTAATAAGTCTCCTATGCTGATCTTCATCTATAGATTCTTCTAAAGCTTTTGAAGATACTAAAACAGCTAAATCTACAACTTGATTCTTTATTTCATCAGTTGCTTTTTCTTTTTCTCTTTCAGCCTCAAGCTTAGCTCTTTTTACTATAGTTTCAGCTTCTTCATGAGCTTCTTTCAATATGTCTGAGGAAACTTTTTCAGCTTTATTTTTATATTCTTCAACAATACCTTTTCCTTCTTGTCTAGAGCTCTTTAATAATTCTTCGTGTTGAAGAACTAGTTGCTTAGATTTTTGCTCATTTTCATTAGTACTTTTAATTTTAAAATCAATTTCATTCTGTCTGTTTGTGATTGTATCATCCACAGTTTTAAAGAAGAAGTGTTTTAAAATTAAATATAGTATTATAAAGTTTATTATAGTTATTACAACTCTTCCAATATTAATTTCCATATTGAATCTCAATCCTCCCCTCTAAGTATATGTAAACTGGTGAGGTCACTAGCTTAAATCAAACTTTAAATACTAACATAATAGCTATCAATAAGCTGTAGATAGCTGTTACTTCTGATAATGCAGCAGTTACAAAGAATGTACTTAGTATTTTACCACTTGCTTCAGGCTGTCTTGAAACTCCTTCAACTGCTTTTCCAGCAGCAGTACCAACTCCAATACCTCCACCTAAACATCCTATAGCAGCTAAACCTGCACCGATTGCTGCCATACCTGATATAAATGAGTGCGCATCTAAATTCATAATAAAAAATCCTCCTTAAATAATAAATTATCGTTAGTGTTCAGCTATAATTTTTATATTCATCATTGTTAACATAACAAACACTACCATTTGTATTGATGCATCAAACAAGTCGAAGAAAGCATGGAAAGGTATAGGTATTAGTAATTGAGAAAACCACGCTAAACTACCCAATCCTTGATACATCATCGAAATTATTACAGCACCTGCAGTCATATTACCAAATAGTCGGAGACTTAATGAAACTGGAAGTACTAATCTTTCCACAATATTAAGTGGTAATAGAGGCACTACTGGTTGGGCATAAGCTGTTAAATATTTTCCAAATCCAACCTTCTTTATAGCATTAACTTGCACTATAACAAATGTTATTAATGCTAAACCAGCTGCCACGCTTAAGTCTTCTGTTGGTGCTTTAGCTCCAACAATTAATGGAGCAATATTCATAACCAAAATAAAAATTGCAAGGGTTCCTATGTATGGTACAAATCCAACATACTCTTGCCCCATATTTTCGCTAACTACATTTCTTATTGTTTCAAATAACATTTCAACAACACTTTGCTTCTTGTCAGGCACTTTTTTTAGGTTTTGTGTAAAAACTTTAGCTAAAATAGCTATAAGAATAATAAGAATCCATTGTGTAATAATGCTAGAGGTTATTCCTATGTTAAATGACCCTAGATTTATTGAAAACAATGGTTGCAACTCTTCCACTTTCTCACATCCTTTCTTAATTACTTTTAATAACTGAATATATATATACTCCCACTAAATGAGATGTATATCCAAATAAATACGGAACTACACTGTAATTATTATGCTTAAAAACCACATATCCTATTCCTACAGCAAGTACCACTCTAAAAATAAAACTTATTATATACAAAGATGTCGATGAATTTTTAAATCTTTCAAATATTAATCCACCTACTATCCCATTAACACTAAAATTAATTATTGCAATTATAGTTCCAAGAAGTATAATTACTCCATAATTTTTTATTATAATTTGAACACCAATAGCAATTATACAACCAAGTATAAAATTAATAATAGATACTTTTTTTATCATATCTAAAATTTCTTCATTCAACTGAAATTCCTCCACTAAGATAAACATTCTAGATAAACTGTTCTTGAATCATACTAATACTGAATTGAAAATTTTCTGAACATGCCTTAAAAACAACCTTAGGCTTTCATTTTACTCTCTATTTTCACATGATAACTTATTATATAATCTAAAGAAATATAAATAAAACGCTACATTTTGCTTATATAATTAATATTTAGCTTTAATAGTCGATTTTTTAACAATATAATTGAATTTTATTTTCATTTCTCCTATTTTTTTAAATTTGCTACGTTTTTAGAAAACTACATTTTTTCCTCTCACTTTTTTGAATTGTCTGAATATTTATCATGCTGCTATAATCCTCTTGTTTATGCTTACTTTATCGTTTTCAGACTAGTGGGAAAATTTTAAACTTCAAGTCAATTTTGAAGATTTTCACTGTCGAAAATTTAATTTTTCTTAAAATATTCTTAAAATATTTTTAAAATATATATTTACATTAAATTAATTTCACTATAATTCAATTAATTTACACTTATAATTATACTCTACTTTTCAAATTATAAAAGACAAACTTTAATTTTTTTCTGAATTATGAAATCAATTGTAAGACAATAGTCAAATTTTATAATAACATCAACGTAAATTGTTGCTATTTATACATTCAATTACATATTTCACTTTCCTTATTTCATAAAATAGCTAGAAAATTCACATTTTCTAGCTAAATTCCTCATATTCACTTTTTTCTATTCCAAAATACTTCAATATTGATGCTGATATTCTTTGAGATGCCTTACCATCTCCATAAGGATTTATAGCTTTGCTCATACTATCGTATTCCTTACAATTTGTAATTAAATCATTAGCCTCTTTTTTTATAGTGCTTATATCTGTTCCTACAAGTTTTACAGTACCAGCCTTTACAGCTTCCGGTCTCTCTGTAACATTCCTAAGCACAAGTACAGGTTTTCCAAGATGAGGAGCTTCCTCTTGAAGTCCACCTGAATCTGTCATAACCATATAGCATCTATTCATTAAATTATGAGTTTCCTTTGTATCCAATGGTGCTAATAGGTGAACTCTATCTACATCACCTAAAATTTTGTATACAACATTTTTAACTACAGGATTTAAATGAACAAGATATACTATTTCTACATCTTTATTCTCATTTACAATATCTCTTAATGCATAGCATATATTTTCTATTCCCTTACCCCAATTTTCTCTTCTATGAGCTGTTACCATTATTACCTTTTTTCCATTGTAATCTATATTATTGAGTTCACTATTTTTAAATACATATTTATCGTCTACAGTAAACTCCATAGCATCTATTACTGTATTTCCTGTTACAAATATGGAATTTGGGTCTACACCTTCTCTTAATAAATTCATTTTTGATCCTGGTGTTGGTGCAAAATGCATGTCAGCTACAGCACCTGTAAGCTTTCTATTCATCTCTTCTGGAAATGGAAAATACTTATCATAAGTTCTAAGTCCTGCTTCTACGTGACCAACCTTTATTTTCTGATAAAAAGCAGCTAATGCTCCTGCAAAAGTTGTTGTCGTATCTCCATGTACCAAAATTAAATCCGGCTTCTCTTGCTCAAATATTTCTTCTAATCCTTCTAAAACTCTTGTGGTTATACCTGTAAGACTCTGCTTTGTTTTCATTATGTTCAAATCAAAATCTGGCTTTATGTCAAAAAGCTCTAAAACCTGATCTAACATTTC
Organism: Clostridium carboxidivorans P7; assembly: GCF_001038625.1. Lineage (GTDB taxonomy): Bacteria > Bacillota > Clostridia > Clostridiales > Clostridiaceae > Clostridium_AM > Clostridium_AM carboxidivorans. The sequence continues at coordinate 4,817,342 of NZ_CP011803.1, read as the reverse complement.
CCTATGTTGTGCAGTTACACAAACCTTGGTATCAATTTGTTCTTTTTTTTCAAGTTCTTTAACAAGAGGAGCCATTTTTATAGCTTCAGGTCTTGTACCAAATATTGTTATAACTTTAAGTTTATCCATGAGTATCCCTCCATCATCTTATTCTCTATGTTCAAAAAATCCAAATTTCCATGCTATTACTACCAACACTACCATAACCATAGCCAATAGGAAATATGACTTTTGGGTACTTATTTGCATAGCAATTATTGCAAAGCTGCCAAGAACTGCACTTATCAAATACATTATTATAACTGCCTGCCTCTGAGTAAGTCCCATATCTAATAATCTATGATGCAAATGTCCCTTATCTGCTTGCATAATTGGTTTACCATTTATTTTTCTTCTAATCATTGCAAAAAGAATATCATATATTGGTATACCTAGTGCTAATATAGGTACTGCTATAGCAAAAGCTGCTGCAGACTTTATAGCTCCTTCTATGGATATAGCTGCAAGTAAAAACCCCAAAAGTTGGGCGCCTGTATCTCCCATAAATATAGAAGCCGGATTAAAATTGTAGGGTAAAAAACCTAATATCGAACCAGCCAGTATACAAGTTAGTACTGCTGCATCATGCCTAGTATTCATTAAAGCTATTATAAGAATAGTTACCGCTGATATAAATGCAACTCCTGCTGCCAAACCATCTAAGCCATCTATTAAATTAAGTGCATTAGTAATACCAACTACCCATATTATAGTTAAAGGTATATATAACATGCCTATGCTTACATATGTATCTATTCCAGGTGCAGCAAAAGGATTAGTTATTCTTTCTATGCTTACCCCAAAAATAACTAAAGATAAGGCTGCTGCTATTTGAAACAATAGTTTTTGCCATGGTCTTATGTCAAATTTATCATCCAAAAATCCACCTATAACTATTATTGTGGCTCCTATTATTATTCCCATCTCTGATCTAGTTAAATCCCCTGCTTTTGCAATTACTGTAATAATAAACGAAAAATATATAGCAAGCCCTCCAAGGAGAGGTATAGGCTTTTTATGTACCCTTCTATTATCTTTTGGAATATCTATAGCTTTTATTTTTACAGCAAATCTCTTCACTAATGGAGTAAGTGCTGCTGAAATTATTATTGAAATTATCGCCAAAATATATAAGTTATTCATATATTAACCTTCCTTTATTGATTAAAACTTCGCCATTTGTATTAGAAAGTTCCTACTTTACATATATATAATTATCAATATGCAGCTTCTCCATCTAAGGAATCATCATTCTCAATCCATTCAGTAACATTTATCTCTCTATAGAGAGTTTTAGTATCTCGTATAATAACTTTTTCAATACCTGAATTAATTATAAACCTTTTGCAAAGTGCACAAGGTGATGCGTTATTCACATATTCTCCTGTTTTATGTTCTTTACCAACCAAATACATAGTAGTTCCTATCATATCTTGTCGTCTAGATGATATAATTGCATTTTGCTCAGCGTGAACTGATCTGCATAGCTCATATCTTGTTCCTCTTGGTACATTTAAATGTTCTCTTTTACAATATCCTAAATCACAGCAATTTTTTCTTCCTCTTGGTGCTCCTGTATACCCTGTAGCTATTATTTCATCATTTTTAACAATTATAGCTGCAAAATTTCTCCTTATACAAGTGCCTCTTTCCAAAACAGTCTCACATATATCTAAGTAATAATTATCCTTATCAATTCTTATCATGTTGTCCTCCATAACTTTAATAAATTTTCATATCAAACTTTTACAAATAAAGTGTGATTTTATGAAGCACATAGACTCCCCTCTTATTTTATACTAAAAAGGATGTAATTAAAAGTCTCATTACCTATTATAATTTCAATTTATTTTACACAAAAAATAAAAAGCAGTGAAAATATCACCGCTTGTTATTTTATTTTGTACCAAATAATCTGTCTCCTGCATCTCCAAGTCCAGGTACTATATAACCACTTTCATTTAACTTTTCATCTACTGATGCAACATATATATCTACATCTGGATGTGCATTCATAACTACTTTTATACCCTCTGGTGCTGCTATAAGACACATTAATCTTATATTTTTAGCACCCTTTTTCTTTAATAAAGTTATAGCATCTACAGATGATCCACCTGTAGCAAGCATAGGGTCAGTAACTATAACTTCTCTATCTTCTATATCTTGTGGAAGTTTACAAAAATATTCTACTGGTTTTAATGTTTTTTCATCCCTATAAAGACCTATATGTCCTACCTTTGCAGCTGGTATAAGTTTTAACATGCCATCAACCATTCCAAGTCCTGCTCTTAATATAGGCACTATAGCTACTTTTTTACCTGCAAGCATCTTACATTTAGTTTTGCATATAGGAGTCTCTATTTCTACTTCCTCTAACTGTAAATCACGAGTTACTTCATAAGCCATAAGCATTGCTACTTCTTCTACTAATTCTCTAAAATCTTTAGAACCAGTATTTTTATCTCTTATAAAGGATAATTTGTGTAATATTAATGGATGTGCTATTTGTGTTACTTTACTCATTTTTATTCCCCCTAATTATTTAGAATACTTTTTTTCAATATCTGAAATTTTATCTATTCTTTTCTGGTGTCTACCACCTTCAAATTTTGTATCTAGGAAAATGTCTACTATATCTAATGCTAATCCTAAACCAACTACTCTTTGACCTAATGTTAATATATTGGCATCATTATGTTCTCTGCAGGCATGAGCACTAAATGTATCACCACATACTGCAGCTCTTATTCCAGGTACTTTATTAGCAGCTATACTTATTCCTATACCTGTGCCACAAACCAATATACCAAAATCAAAATTTTTAGCAGCTACTTCTTCTGCAACCTTTAGTGCAAATTCAGGATAATCACATGATGATTCTGTATAAGTACCAAAATCTTCAATTTGAATACCTTTACCTTCTAAATGGGTTATAATTTCCTTTTTTAAAGGCAATCCAGCATGATCACTTCCTAAAGCAATTTTCATATAAATACCTCCAACTAAATTTATATAACTAATTTAAATATTTAACTGTCATCAAGCCGCAAAAAAAGAAGATAATAACATTTAATTAATGCCCATATCTTCCTTTAATTTTCTCAACAGTAAAATAATACTACTCCTTAATTGAGTATAAGTTTTTTTATAAACTTGTATATCACTGCCAAAAGGGTCAAGTATATCACTATTCACTGAAACATATTCATTTAAAGTAAACATTTTATATTTAAACTCAGGAAAAACCTCATATAAAACATTTCTAATACTCTCAGTCATAGTTAAAATAGTTTCAGAATTTTCTACCATATCATAAGTAATTCTAACAGCCTTTCTATCACTTATATCAATTCCTATATTCTCTTTAACAACTTCAGCAGAATTTTTAGAGGTTTTACTATTGTTTACTATAGATATTCCTGCGGAAATAGCTTTTACATCTTCAATATCACATAAATAATTGAATATGGATTCTGCCATACAACTTCTACAAGTATTACCCGTACAAACAAATAGTATGTTTTTCATGTTTAACCTCCTAAAAATAAAACTTAAACTGTAGTAATATCAAATCCAGCAGACTTCTGCAGCCTATTCATTATTGCTACTCCAACACCAATTTCTTCAAAAGCTTCAGACACTATTACGTCTACACCCTTATCATCAAAACTTCTAAGTGTTTCAAATAAATTCTTTGATATACTTATCATATCTTCTCTACTACCCAATGATACCACTATTCCATTTTTGTAGTATTTTTTTGTTTCATCCGTAGCCATTATACCCACAGATTTATTTTCACCTATATAATTTTGCACTATTTCATTGATTTTTGCAATAGTTTTTTGCAAATCTCCTGCAACAATTTTTACATGCGCTTTTGGTGCATAGTGTTTGTACTTCATTCCAGGTGCTTTAGGTTTAAAATCCTTATCAGGTTTTTTCATTATAGCAGGATCTATATATGCATCCTTATCTACCTCTTTCAACATTTCAAGAGTTATTCCACCAGGTCTTAAAATGCACACTGGCTGTACAGTACAATCTATTACTGTTGACTCCACTCCAATATCACACATTTCTCCACCAATAATATAGTCAATTTTGCCATCCATATCCTCTATGCATCTCTCTACATCTGTAGGACTTGGCCTTCCTGAAATATTAGCTGATGGAGCTGCTATAGGAACACCGCAAGCTCTTATAAACTCCCTAGCTATAATGTTCGACGGCATTCTAATGCCAACACATTTTAATCCTGCAGTTGTCACATCTGGTACAATTTCTGACTTTTGTAGTATTAATGTCATAGGACCTGGCCAAAACTTTTCCATAAGCTTTTTTGCCACTTCCGGTATTTCCTTTACCAATGCATTTATTTCTTTAAAATCTGCTATATGCGCTATTACAGGATTGTCCTGAGGCCTTCCTTTAGCTTCAAAAATCTTTTTTACAGCAGAAGGGTTTAACGCATTACCTCCAAGCCCATAAACAGTTTCTGTTGGAAAAGCTACAAGTCCACCTTCTTTTATAACATTTGCTGCTTCTATTATAATATCTCTATCCAAATTTTTTTCATCTATCATTTTTATTTTCGTATTCATCCCTATATTTACCACCTTTTTTATAAAGTTATTTTACTAGTAAACAAAAGTTAAAATGTGTTTTTTATATAAATACTAATTCCAAACACAGGCTTAATTGATAATTATACCTTAATAATACTTAAATTTCAAACCCTTTACAACTTGACTTACTATTTTTTATAATAAAAAAAAGACCGGAAACTTAATTCTAAATTTCAACAGTCTACAAGCAATTTATAATATATTTACCATTGTAAATCCTACTATTAATCCTGCTAATATTCCAATAGTACTGGTTAATCCTTCCCATAACTTAGAGGACTCTGGTATCATCTCTCCACAAACTACATATAACATTATACCAGATGCAAAGGATAAACAAGCAGCTAACACATTTACAGATATATTAGCTATGTACGCACCCACCCAAGTACCTATAGCTGTAGGAAAAGCCGTTATAAAAGCATACAATAATATTTTAGGCACTTTTACCCTAGATGCCATAAGTGGAGCTGCAACAGCGATACCTTCTGGTATATCATGAACTGCAATTATTAAACTCATCTTAATCCCAAGCGTAGTTCCTGCTGCAAATCCGCACCCCATAATTATTCCTTCAGGAAAATTATGAATCATAAGTCCTAATGCAGCCATAAATGCAACTTTTAAATGTCCATTTATGCTATCTATGTTTACTTTAGTATCAATAAATGCTATCACTATAATTCCAACTATACAAAATATCAAAGTCCATCCAAAACTCCATTTTGTAAGAGCTTCTGGAATTAAGTCAAATACAACTACAGATAGCATAAGACCTCCAGCAAATCCAATCATTGCTCCTAGCATTTTATCAGATGGTTTTTTTACTATAACCCCCAGCGAAGCACCTATCATAGTTCCTATTAATGATACAATACTTCCCACAACTACAATATAAATTATATTATCCCCCAAAAAATCACTCTTTTACTTATTACTATATAAACTATTTTATTTATCTTATCTATCATATATGCTATTAATTTTATCTACATTTAAATTTTATAATTCTCAGAGTTTTCACGGTAGAACTTTATTTTTTCCACTGCTTCTTCTGTAAATTCAGCATAAACACAATTTTTATATATAAGATCTAAAAGAGGATATTTATTTATGCCTCCTCTTTTTATTATAGTATAGTAATATTCATTTTCTGGATGCATGATTTTAATTCTATTATATTCGCAAGCTACATATGGATGATTTTTTAAAAAATTAATACTAACAGACAGCATTCTATCACTCCTAAACTTGGATTTAGAAAGCAATATAATTTTAAAATCTTTTTCCCTAGTATCCTTTAACACAACATTTTCCACATGAACCAGAACAATCTTGTCACCAGCTATATTGATTTTTTTACCGGCTAATCCCAAACTTATTTTTAACTTATATTCATCATATTGAAATGTAAGAGATTCTTTATTAATTTTTATACAAATTGCCAGTAGTATAAGCAACTCTATAACTACCAAATAAACTATATAGAATATATAAAATTTTTTCAAAAAAATAAGTAGTGCCGGTAACATAAAAAAAATAAAGCACATAGACAGCATGAATCTTTTGTAAGACTTTTTACGCTTTCTAATGGCTTTATCTATATTCATAGTTTCCCTCTTTTCATAAAATTAATAAACAAAATTAATTATTCATTATTTCCCATAGCCTTCATTTTTTCTGCTTGATCTGTAGTTATAAGTGCATCTATAACTTCATCTATATCTCCATCTAAGTAGGAATCTAATTTATATAAAGTAAGTCCTATTCTGTGATCTGTAACTCTTCCCTGTGGGTAGTTATAAGTTCTTATTCTTTCACTTCTATCACCAGTACCAACTTGACTCTTTCTATCCTCAGCTATACCTGCACTTCTTTCTGCCTCTGCTCTTTCAAACAATCTAGATTTAAGTACCTTCATAGCTTTTTCTTTATTCTTAAGTTGAGACTTTTCATCTTGACAAGAAACTACGAGTCCTGTTGGCAAGTGAGTAATTCTTACTGCTGAATCAGTAGTATTAACGCACTGTCCACCATGTCCTGATGCTCTAAACACATCTATCCTTATATCATTAGCATTTATAACTAAGTCAACATCATCAACTTCAGGCAAAACTGCTACTGTAGCTGTTGATGTATGTATTCTTCCGCTAGATTCTGTATCTGGAACCCTTTGAACTCTGTGAACTCCACTTTCATACTTTAATCTACTATAAGCTCCTGCACCCTTTATCATAAATACAATTTCTTTAAATCCACCTATATCTGTAGCATTCAAACTTATAGTTTCAACTTTCCAGCCTTTTCGCTCTGCATATCTAGTATACATTCTTGTAAGATTTGCAGCAAACAATGCTGCTTCCTCTCCACCTGCTCCACCTCTTATTTCCACAAATACATTTTTATCGTCATTAGGATCTTTAGGTAAAAGCAGTATTCTCAATTCTTGGCGTGCCTCATCCATAGAAGCTTCAAGTTCTTTTATGTCCTCTTGGATCATATCCCTCATATCTTTATCTGTTTCATCTTTTAGCATTTCTTTGTTGCTTTCCAATTCTTCTTCAGCTTTTCTATATTGTCTATACTTTATTACTAACGTTTCTAATTCTGCATGTTCTTTACATAACTTCTGCCATTCTTTTTGATCTGCCATAATTGACGGATCACTTATTTTTGCTGATAATTCCTCATATTTATTTTCTATAAACTCAAGTCTTTCTAACATACTTTTTTATCACTCCGTATAAATATTTTCACAATTAATAATTATATCACAATACTTTTATAACTATCAACTGATTTCCCTTTTTCCTTTTATAACTCTATCCTTACCTGCTAAATCCTTTATGCAACTTATATCAGTAAAACCGTTCTGTTCCAATATGCTGCTTACAGAATCTTTTTGATCATATCCTATTTCAAATAATAAGAATCCATTGTTATTCAACAATTTTAAACTTTGCAATGTGATTTTTCTGTAAAAATCCAAACCGTCTTGCCCCCCACTTAATGCCTCATAAGGTTCATAGTTCTTTACATCCTCCATTAATGTTGGAATAACATCCTCTCTTATATATGGTGGGTTTGAAATTATTATATCAAACTTTTCTTTATTATTTATAAAATAATTTAACAAATCACTTTTTATAACTTCCACCTTATGTTCAAGTTCAAACCTTTTAATATTTTCTAAAGTAACTTCATAGGCAATATTGGAAATATCACTGCACTTAACTTTTATATCTTCTACAAATTTTGCAATGGATATACCTATTGCACCGCTTCCACAGCATACATCACATGCATTTTTTAATTTTTGTTCTTTTATGCACTTTATAGCTAGTTCTACTAAAACTTCTGTATCAGGTCTCGGAATTAGTACTCCTTCTTTTATATAGAAATCAAGTCCCATAAATTCGCATTCACCTAATATATACTTTATAGGCATCTTCTGCTTTCTAAGGTTAATAAAATTACAATATTCTTGCTCTTCATTAACAGTTACTTTATAATCTCTATTTAAAAGTATAAAAAGTCTATCCTTTTTTATTACTTTTCCAAGAAGAAGTTCACAATCTATTTGATAACTATCTATTCCTACTGACCTTAGTGCTTCATATCCAAACTTTAAGAGTTTCCCAATATTAAATTGTTCCTTCTCCATACATTTTCTCCATTCCTCATTATATTACTTTATTTAATCTTAGTAAACAATACTAATTTTCATTTTTTAATTCTTGATTTTCTTCCGTTTCTATACCTTCTGCCCACTTAAGAGCCTTTATAGCCACTTCTAGCTGCTCCAAATCAGGTTCCCTTGTGGTAAGCTTTTGAAGCATAAGTCCTGGATAAGAGGTTATTTTTGATAAAATACTATCACTCTTTCCCATCCATTTAATAATTTCATAAGTAATCCCTGAAACTATAGGTAAAAGTATAATTCTATATAGTATCCTTTGCCACAAACTATTCCATCCAGTAAACGAAAATAATATTATACTTACTATCATAACCAAAAATAAAAAATTAGTTCCGCATCTTGGATGAAATCTTTGAAATTTTTTAGCATTTTCAGGTATAAGCTCCATATCATTTTCATAACAAAATATAGTTTTGTGTTCTGCTCCATGATATTGAAAAACCCTGTTTATATCATCCATCTTACCTATAAGGTATATATATGTTAAAAAGATTAGCACCCTTATAATACCCTCAATTATATTTAAACCTATAGTGCTATAAATTCCTATCCTTTTAAAAATATTAGCTGCAAAGGTAGGCAATATAAAAAATAATAATGTGGCTATTCCTATGGATATAATCAATGTTATTCCCATAAGCACATCATCACTTTTATCCTTAAATACGCTTTGAAACCATTTGTCTAATTTACTAGGCTTTTCCTCCTCTTCAGGTTCTTCAAAAAAGGATGCAGAATAATTTAATGTATTTATACCTATTACTAAGGATTCTATTAAGGATATAAATCCTCTTAAAATAGGCAATCCCATTAGTTTATTTCTCTTTGTATAAGGTATAGATTCTTTCCTGTCTACAACAATTTCTCCATTGGGTTTTCTTACAGCTGTAGCTATACCCTTCATTCCTCTCATCATTACGCCTTCAATTACAGCCTGTCCTCCAACCGAAGTCTTAACCGACATTATCTCACCCCATTTTTACATTTCATTTTATATTCAAAATAGCATTTTGGACATAATGGCTCATATTCAACATTATCTTCTTTATCAATAGCTATTTGTTTACCTTCAAATACAAATTCACCATTTATTTTTCTTCCGTTTACAAGTGCTTTTTTACCACAATTGCATATAGTCTTTAGCTCTTCTAAGCTGTGTGCTAATAAAAGTAATCTTTCACTTCCTTCAAAACCATTCATTTGAAAGTCAGTTCTAAGTCCATAGCATATAGTTGGAATGTCCTTAATTACTGCTATTTTGAATAGTTCATCTATCTGATTTTTTTTAAAAAATTGTACTTCATCCACTAAAATACAATCTATTTTTCCATTTTCCTCAACATATTTGTCTACTCTTTCGTAAACATTCTCATTTTCATCAAGTAACATATCCACTTTTCTTTTTATTCCCAACCTAGAGATAACTTTATCTCCTCCTTTGGTATCAGTATAAGGTTTTATAATTATAACCTTCATTCCCCTTTCTTCATAATTATGAGCCACTTGAAGTAAATTAGTAGATTTACCACAATTCATAGCTCCATATCTAAAATATAATTTACTCATGCTATTAACCCCTCTACATTTTAACTTTTTTAAACTGTTTTATTAAACAAATATATTTTAACAGACCCGATATATATATTAAAGAGTTGTTTTAAACAATTTATTCATTGACTTAATCTCAGCCATTGTGTTATAATACAATAGTTAAAATAGAGGTACATCCTCAAACTGAGAGAGGTGAAAAATATGAAAAACGGCATACATCCAGAATACCATCACGATGCGGTAGTTAAGTGTGCATGTGGAAACTCTTTTACAACTGGTTCAACTCAAAAAGAACTAAAAGTTGAAATATGCTCTAAATGCCATCCATTCTTCACTGGTAAACAGAAGTTAGTTGACGTTGGTGGAAGAGTTGATAAGTTTATGAAGAAATTTAACTTAACTATGGAAGATAATAAGTAATTTAATTTTCTTAAAACTTATTGAAAAACCTGTCCTTTACATCGAAAGGACAGGTTTTATTATTTATCCGCATTCTTAGTCATATCCATTTTGCTAGCCAAATTTATAAATTCTTCATTATTTCTTGTCTTTGACAGAAGATTTATCAACTGCTCTGTAACATTTTGAGTATTGTTTTCATCATATAAAACTTTTCTTATATTAAATGCAGCATCTTTCTCTGCTTGATTTTCAAATAATAAATCATCTCTTCTTGTTCCTGATTTATATACATCTATAGCAGGGAATATTCTTCTCTCTTGAAGTCTTCTATTAAGATGTACTTCCATATTTCCTGTACCCTTAAATTCTTCAAATATCATGTCATCCATTCTGCTTCCTGTTTCTACAAGTGCTGTAGCAAGTATAGTAAGACTGCCGCCTTCTTCTATATTTCTTGCTGCGCCAAAAAACTTTTTAGGCATTATTAATGCTCCTGGATCTAATCCACCTGAAAGAGTTCTCCCTGTAGGAGTTATAGTTAAATTATAGGCTCTAGAAAGTCTTGTTATACTATCTAGTAAAATTACTACATCTTGCCCCTGTTCTACCATTCTTTTTGCTCTTTCAAGCACCATATATGCAACTTTTGTATGGTGTTCAGGTTCTTCATCAAATGTTGAATAAATAACTTCACCTTTAATATTTCTTTGCATGTCTGTAACTTCTTCAGGTCTTTCATCTATTAAAACAACAATGAGTTTAACTAATGGATGATTTGCAGATATACTTTGAGCTATCCTTTTTAGAAGAGTGGTTTTACCTGCTTTAGGTGGAGCAACTATAATTCCCCTTTGTCCTTTACCTATAGGAGATATTATATCCATAAGTCTTGTTGATAAATTTTCCCGATTAGTCTCTAGATTCAATCTTTGATTTGGATAGATAGGAATAAGAGTTTCAAATGGTTTTCTTCCAACTGCTCTTTCTGGATTTTCACCATTTACCTTTTCTACATAGAGCAGCGCCTTGAACTTTTCTCCTTCTTTAGGAATTCTAACTTTTCCTTGAACTTCATCACCAGTTTTTAAATTAAATCTTCTTATTTGAGATGGTGATACATATATATCATCTGGTCCTGTTAAATAATTTCTACCCCTTAAGAATCCGTAATTATTATTTTCTATTATTTCTAGTACTCCTCTTGCTGTATCAGATTCGTTTATCATCTCTTTGAGTTTTTCTCTTTTTTCTTCTTCATTATTTTTATGCTCTTCAACTTTATCAGTTAATGTTTTTTTATCAGTTAATACTCTTGTTTCCTGATTTTTTGTTTCTTTTTCTGACTGAACTTCATTGTCATTAACTATTGATTCACTTTTAGGGCTTATTTTTTCTCTAAGTATTTTTCCATCCTTTTCAATAGATGCAGGAGAAACTTTTTTAATTTCTTCTATCAATTCAGATTTTTTATACTTAGATATATTCTTAATTCCAAGACTTTTTGCCAATACTTTCAATTCAGCAACAGTCATGCCCTCTATATCCTTAGTCACCAAAAAATAACACCTCACAATATTAAGTTTTCACAATTTATTATAATCTTAGGGAAACGTTTAAGAGAATTCCAATTTAAAAGAATATACCGTACAATACATTATACCCCTTTTTTTTATTTTAATCCACATTTTTCACATTAAATATTATATCCAAGTAAATTTTTAATTTACTTGGATATTTATCTACATCATAGCATATAAACTTCTATTAACATTATTGCATCTATCTACTCTTTGTTTAACTTTATCGTAATTTCCTATATAAAACAGAGGAATCCCCAATGCTTCACATCCTCCAACTATTAATTCCCTTTTTATAAGCTCGTTAAAACTATATCTATAATAATGAAAGCCTTCACAGATAGGACACTTTATTTCAATACTGATTCCTTTATTAACAGTTTTTAATTTTAAAGAAGGGAATCTTTCACTAATTTTGCTTGCTTCAAATAGAGAAAAATTTTTAACATCATAAGACCCACTAAAATTTTTCAATGCAATACTTATATCCATATCTAATAACATAAAAGTCACCCCTTCCCTTTTCACAAAGTTTTATATATATTATTTCTATACATATCATTAAAATCCTTCATGAAAATTCTACAATTATTATTTTCATGCAACATTTTTCTTAAAGAAACACAAAAATAGCCTGCTAAAAATACTTTTTAAAATTGAAATAAAGAAAATAAAAAACCTATTTAGCCAAAACTTATTTTAGCATTACTATATGTTACACTTATATTTGTGCAAATAGTAATAATAAATTTTAACCAAACAGGTTTTATATTAACGTAATTATATACAATTTAAAAAACAATGTAATATTTTTAATTAAAGTTCAACATCAATATTGCCTAAAGACGCCTTTATAAATTCTCTAAATAAAGGATGTGGTCTATTAGGTCTTGATTTTAATTCAGGGTGAAATTGAACTGCTACAAACCAAGGATGATCCTTTATTTCAACAATTTCAACAAGTCTAGAATCCGGACTTGTTCCTGATAAAATAAGGCCTGCATCTGTTAACGCTTTTCTGTATTCATTATTGAATTCATATCTATGTCTATGTCTTTCATATATAACTTCTTCGCCATAAGCATCAAAGGAATTAGTATTTTTTGAAAGCTTACATGGATAAACTCCAAGCCTCATAGTACCGCCTTTTTCGTCTATATCCTTTTGATCTGGCATTAAATCAATTACAGGATAATTTGTATCTTCATTAAACTCTGAGCTATGAGCTTCTTTATATCCTACTACATTTCTAGCAAATTCTATTACAGCACATTGCATTCCAAGACATATTCCAAGGAAAGGTACATTATTTTGTCTAGCCCATCTTACTGTTTCTATTTTTCCTTCTACTCCTCTATCTCCAAATCCACCAGGAACTAAAATTCCATCCACATCTTTTAGATACTCTGATACATTTTCAGAAGTAACATCTACTGCATTTATCCATTTTATATTTACATTAGCATCATTAGCATATCCACCATGACTTAAGGCTTCAACTACTGATATATATGCATCATGTAATTCAACATACTTTCCAACTAAACCTATTGTAACATTTTTTGAAAGGTTCTTAATTCTGTCTACCATGCTAATCCATTCTGTATTGTCTATTGGTTTACTCTGCAAATTTAGCTTACGACAAACTAAATTATCTAATCCTTCTTTACTAAGCATTAAAGGAACTTCATATAAATTTTCTGCATCTAAATTTTGAATTACAGCATCCCTATCTACATTACAGAATAAACCTATCTTTTCTTTCAAATCATCAGAAAGAGGTTTTTCTGAACGACAAACTATTATATCTGGCTGTATTCCTATACTTCTTAATTCTTTTACTGAATGTTGAGTAGGCTTTGTTTTAAGCTCGCCTGATTTTCCAAGGTATGGTACAAGAGTAACATGTATGAAGCAAACATTTTCTCTTCCTACATCATATTTTATCTGTCTTATAGCTTCTAAAAACGGTAATGACTCTATATCTCCTATAGTTCCACCAATTTCAGTTATAACTACATCTACATCTCTTTCTTTTCCAACTCTATACACTCTTGATTTTATTTCATTAGTTATATGGGGAATTACTTGAACAGTACCACCTAAGTAATCTCCTTTTCTTTCTTTCGAAATTACAGACCAATAAATCTTTCCTGTAGTAACATTACTATTCTTGCTTAAACTTTCATCAATGAATCTTTCATAATGTCCTAAATCTAAATCCGTTTCTGCACCATCATCCGTTACAAAAACTTCACCATGTTGATATGGGCTCATTGTTCCTGGGTCTATATTTATATATGGATCGAACTTTTGAATTGAAACTTTAAATCCTCTATTCTTTAAAAGTCTTCCTAACGAAGCTGCTGTTATTCCTTTTCCTAATGAGGATACTACTCCTCCAGTTACAAATACGTATTTTGTGCTCATAAAACTTCCTGCTTAAAAAAGCAGTCTTCACCCCCTATGTTTTATAATATTTTTAGTTTTCTCTTCTTCCTTTGAGAGAAAAACACTTCTCAGCAAACTATAAATATAAGTCTGCTGCTTATGTTAAACTTTTATTCAATTATGCTAAAATATTTGTTGACAAACTTTTTTATTAGTTTTATAATAAAAAATACCCTATACATTATATAATGGTATTTTTATGTTTTAAAACATACTTAATATACTACCACACTTTTATTTGTTATGCCACACTTTTTTTATCTTTCTTTTAAAAAATATTTTATTCTATTTTTTCTAATACATTCTCTGCTTCAAAATACATATTTCTTATCTTTGTATTTAATAATATCTTTTCTCTTGCTTTTCTAAAATTACTATTTATGTTTTTTGTATTTATACTTGGAAAGTCTTGTTGTATCATCTTCATGTCATCACATCCATACTTTTTTATCAATAGAAAAAAAAGATATTTACATTCTTTATCTTTTAATATTTCCAATAATTTTTCTCTATTTATGCCTTTGTATTCACATAAAATATTTATTATCTTTTCATATTGTCCCCTTTTATCATTAAAATAATTAGACATAATACTCACCTTCCCATTTAGTTTATATAATTAGTAATAATATTGCCACAATCTTCAATTTATAAACCTTAATATGCCTAAAGTAAAAAACGCAGCATATTATCATTGCTGCGTCTTTATATTTATTTCTAATAATGTATTTTGAGGTTTATGTCCAGATATACTCATAATATAATCTATAAGTATTTCTCCACCATCATCATCTAAATTAACAATTAATTTGTTTGTTTGAGTTTTCAATTCTAATGTTCCATAAGGAGTATCATACATAGATATATCTTCTTTTCCTTTATAGAATTCCATTTTACTAGTAGTACTTCCTGATCTTATAAGTGAAAATTTATCTTCACTTATTTTCAAGGTAGTTGTAGTACCTTCCATTCCCGAAATTTTAGTTTCTTTATAAATAGCATAATAGGTGTCATCCTTTTTATAAAAGTTTCCTGGCGTTACTACTTCAATAACATCATCTGTATCTTCCGTTTGCTTACTTAATACAGATATAATAGCTTTCTTTTTCATAAAATCCCCCCCTCCATAGTACTAACCTTTAAAACATAACCTTTAACTTCATCATTTATGGCAATATATATTTACTTATTTCTTCTTCAGTAGCAGCTTTAACTTCCATAAATTTATCCAAAGGTTGCTTATAATATCCATATTTAATTTCTATTCTTTCTTCATTTTTTCCTTTGCAATACCTTCCAGTGATCTTTGCTGCAAATTCTATATCTTCTTCAGTTGCTTCTCCTATTATTATAACCATAGAGCCATTAAAATCCTTTGCCAAAAATATCATATCTTTTTTAGTTAAGTATTGCTTTATTTCTTGTGCTTCTTCTGCAGTTCTTGTAGAAATAATTTTAGCTTTTTCTGACACCCTGAAATGTCTTCCATATTTTAAAACTCCTAAATCGCTAGCAATTATATCTTCTTTTTTATCTAAAAGATCTCTTAATCTTTTTGCATAGTTAGGTTCAGTAAGTTTACAGCCTCCAGCTGGCGATGGATAATCCTTTATACCCCACTTTTCTGCCAATGCCATTTGAACCTTTCTGCTTCTTCCTGATATGTCCATAAGTTTTTCCCTATCGACTAATCCCTCTAATTCCATCTTTGTTGGAGCAAGATTTTTAGCACATAATGGCCTCAATATTTTATCACTAAATCCAGATTCCTTTTTTACTACATCTAATGAGCTTTTATTTTGAGACATAGGCCTTTGATTTAAAACTTCACCTGTTATTATAAAATCAGCTTCATACTTTTCTAGCATTTTACCTGAATAATTCATCATCATTGCATGACAGTCAATGCAAGGGTTCATATTTTTTCCATACCCATGTTTTGGGTTTTTAACCATTTCAAAATGTTCTTCTGAAAAGTCAACAACTTCCAAAGGCATATTTATCTGTTTAGCCATTCTTATGGCATTATCAGCTCCAAAAAAATGAGATTTAAAACATATTCCTATTACTTCTATTCCTTGATCCTTCATAAGTTTTGCTGCTAATGTACTATCTAATCCTCCAGACATCATTGCAAGTGCTTTTGTCATACTATCACCTTTCCTGTGGACTATAAAATTAGTCCTGCTTTTATTTTTAAAACTTCTAAGTAATAGTTTAGTTAATTTTCAGCACTTTATCAATAGCTTAATTTTGTTAATCATATATTTTTTGCAAAACTATAAAGAATTTTAAATTATATCACTGCTTACATTGTAAGTTTACCATTTGGAGTATTTATAATTTGAACTATTTTTTGCTCATATCCAGTTTCTGCATTTATATATACTATAAAATTATCCTCTTTATAATTTCCTGAAAATTCATAGCATAATGCTTCCTTATTTGTTTCTGTTGGAACCATGGCAAGTCTTACATTGGTTATATTAAGCCTTTTACCGACTCTTCCTCTTGCTTGATCTTGACTTACTTTAATCGTAGGTATATTTCTATTTTCTTCATGGGATGTAAGGTACTTTTCAGACTCTATTCCTACTATGCTGCCGTCATCTAAAGCTATTTTTAATTTTATTTGATCTGGATACATTATAACATTCTGCTGTTTGTATACATAATTTATTAGAGCAGTGTCTCCATAATTTAGCGTATATGTAGGAATCATATTTTTATATCCTATGTTTTGTAAGTACTTAGTTCCAATATCAACAGATTTATTAAAGTCTATATTGGTTTTATTTATAGTTCTATTATCAAGCAAATATACTACCTTTCCACCATGCTTACTTATTTCACAAATTATATCACTATTCTTTCTCCCCTTAATAGTTACCTGGAATCTATATGTGTCTATATTTTGTTTTCCTGTACTAGCTTTTAATTGTACAGCTTGAATTTTGTCTTTGCCTATAATTTTAGTAACTACTTGTTCTGCTTCTTTTTGTGAAATTTGCTTTTCGGAATTTATTTTAGGATTTATTTTTAAAGCATTATCTGAAAATGGTCCATCATAAATTAATGCAGGATATTGAGTTACTTGTTTTTGTATACCTTGGAACTGTTCACTTATTAATGGTTCTTTATTACTAGCAAGAACACTGCTAGTTTTCTTTCTTATATCTCCCCACTTAACCTTACCATTATTTATTTCATCAGATGCTGTTTTTAATTGCTTCTCCAATGAAAAAGATTCGTTTTTCAACCTGTCTATCGTATTATAATCTTGTTCGTTTAGTTCTCTTCCTTCAGAAGATACTTTAGCTAAAGTATAACAAAAGTCTCCTACTTGAGATATAAATTTACTTGTATCACCTATAACCTGCTGGGATATTGGTAAAGAATGAAGTTTATCATTTGCTATAGCTGAGTATCTGAATATATCTTCAAATACAACTATACTTTGCTCCCTAGATCCAACTACATTTGCTTTTCCTAAATCTACCCTTATGTTTTGCACTGAATTTATAAGGTCATACATATTTTTACTATATTCCCCTTGAAGATAATTCCTATAATCCGTTCTTTCAAGAGTCATAAGAATTGCAAAAGTGCTTGAAAAAACTACTATTAATGCAACTACAGATGTATATATTATTCTCTTTCTAGTAAATTTCATAAAAACTCCTCCTAAAATACTTATTTTAAATACAACTTATTTTATATTATCCATATTTAATTAATTGTTATTCATTATGTAGTTATTTTCTTAAACATTATGAATAAAACCATATTTTAGAGTCAAAAATAAATTAAATAATAGTAAAAAATTATAACTATAAATAAACTTTTGAATTACAATATATAGTATATAAACATATTATCTTAACATTAAATTTTTCTTACTTAATATTAATTTTTTCTTAAATGTTATCTAAACTTGTTTATTATTGCGCTTATATTTTATATAATGTTATTACATACTTAACCAGAAGGTGATTAAATGAAATTTTTGATTCTTTCAGTTTCTGCAGGTGGAGGACACGGTCATGCTGCAGAGGCACTAAAAGATTATATAAATTTAAAAATTCCTGATTCAGAAATAAAAATTATAGATACATTAAAATATATAAATCCGATAATTGATAAGGTAGTAATTGGAAGTTATTTAAAAACTTTAAAAGTTACTCCTTCTCTTTATGGAAAATTATATAATTATTCAGAAGGAGATTATGGAATTACTAATACTATTAGTGCTAAGTTTAATGAAATAATGACTTACAAACTAATACCATTAATTGATGAATTTTCTCCTAACATTTTGATATGCACTCATCCATTTACAACAGAAATGGTATCTATAATGAAAGCTAAATATAATTTAAATATACCTGTTATGTCCATAATTACGGACTATTATCCCCATGGATCTTGGTTACATTCTTACATAGATGCTTATGTAGTCTCAAACAAAGACATGGTTGAAGACATGGTATCCAAAGGAATACCAAGAAACACAATTCACGATTTAGGTATACCTGTAAACCCTAGCTTTATGGACAAATATAAAAGAGATGACACTCTAAAGGAACTAAACTTGAGTCCTTCCAAATTTACTATCCTAGTTATGGGTGGTAGTTTAGGTATGGGTAAAATTACAGATGTATACCATGAACTTAATAAAGTAAATAAAGATATCCAAATAATTGTAATAACAGGTAAAAACGAAAAACTTTATAATGAACTATCAACATTAGAACAATCTTCAATTAAGCCTACTAAAATAATAGGATTTACTGACAAAGTCAATAAATATATGCAAGCTTGTGATTTACTTTTAACTAAACCCGGTGGGCTTACAATAACAGAAGCTCTTATATGCGGAATCCCTTTAGGAATTTTTTCTCCAATTCCAGGGCAAGAAGAAAAAAATGCAGGGTTTCTTTTAGAGCACAATTTAGCTATTAATTTATCTGATACTAGTAAATGTCAAGAAATCATAGAAAACTTATTACAGTTTGAAGATAAATTGACAGCTATGAAAACAAACTGCAGTAAATTTTCAAAGCCTGATAGTGGCGACAAAATAGTGGAACTCATAAAATACTTAATAAGAAATAAAAGCGTTTCAGGTTTAAAAAACTTTAATAAAGATTATGAAAAAGATAACAATATTAAAACATTTTTTAAATCTGTTGAAGAATACTTTATGAAAACAGCCATTAAAATTTTTGCAAATAACTAAAAAATCCAGTATTTACTGTACTGGACTTTTCTTATTTTTTAATAGTTCTAAAATCTTAAACTTAACTTTTATACTATTTTTATCACCAGAATTGCTTATTTGATTATCTATCATCTTGTACTCCTCAGGAGATAACACCTTTTTCATATCTTTCTCTGTTTCCTTATAAGAAACTTCTCCTTTTGTAATATCAATAAAACATAAAGGTGGAAACATTACACACCACCAATTTTGGCCTTCACCATTTCCTATGATTATTCTATAAGCCTCATATTTTCCCTGTGGCAATGTTATATTGCCATAGGTTTTTATAGGAAAATTTTCATTGGATAATGTGGTTTTAACCGCATAATTGTATCCATTTTTCTTTATTACATCTTCTGCTATTGTTATTATTTCATTGTTACTTTTTCTAATTATTTCTCTGGATTCATCTATACTTTTGGAACTTTTTAATTTGGGCTGCATATATTCCAAAACTTTATCTCTAACCTTTAATTTAAGAGCTTGGTCACTTTTTGAATCACTATTTGCTATTACATGAAATCTTATAATTTTAGAAGCTATGTCCTTTTGAACAGAATCACCACTTACTTTTGTCTTATTAGCAGTTAAGGAAAATATGCCTAAAATACAAATAAAAATAACTAAAACCTTTTTCATAATTTTTTATCCCCCATTTATAATTTGTTATTAGTATTATTGACATATATTTTAGTTATATTCACCTTAACTATATTTATCCTAATTCCAAGAACTGTATCTATTTTGATACTCCTATTCTTCTTATCTTTGTGGTTATATCAACATTTATTACTGAATTTTTATATGCTTCAGGCCAATTCTTCTTCTTTTGACTCCAAATTTTAGGATGATACTTTCTTACATATTCTTTGAATTCTGATGGATCTACTTGAAATTCATTTTGAGTAATTCTAATTAATTGTTCACATTCTTCCTTTAGTGATTTATTAAAATCATTTTCTATAAGACTTAATTCATTTTTGGAAGCTAAATTACTATCTATATGATACTCTTTTAGTTCTCCTTCCAAATTAAGATACACATCAAATATAAGTTTTCCATCAACATCCTTTACTCTTATTTTTCTACCTGCACTATTAAAAGAAACATCTATAGGATGCCCATCCTTATATATTGCCTTCTTACCCTCATGAAGTTTCCCCTTTAATATTTGTAAATTAACAGTTTGTATAGGTGATAAATATCCCTTTAATTTATAGTCTTTTATTATACCAGCTCCACTTATTTTGAGTTCTTTTTTATCTTTATCTATCTCCATAGCTGGTAGTACTATATTACCATTTTCATTTAATGAAACAAGAAATTTATTTAATGTTACAGGTAATACAGCATTTCCTGCGTCATTTTCCATTAAACCAGCTATATAACTTTCAACATTCTTTTCTGTTTTGGATTTATATTTTATGTAATCTTCTGTTTTTCCTTTTGCTATAACTACATTCATCATCCTATCCAATGAAGCTTGCCTTTGCAAATAGTCTACTACCTCTTTTAAAGTATCTGGATGTTGTAAAATTTCACTGCTTAATACCAAAAGCTTCATATGACTAAATTTTATAATCCTGCTAGTTTTAGCACTAGCCTTGCTTATGGCATCTTCCATTGAATAAGCATCTGTGTCTACATATATATCTTCAGCTGTTCCACCCTTATCTGGTCCTAATTTACTTATATCTGGAGATCCTAAAATAACATGCAGCCTTTTAACATTGGCACCATTATAAGGATCATCCGACTTTACTTCTTTAGGTTTTTTATCTATTTGTTCCCCAGCATCTACGCCTATAATAGATATAAAACTTTTTCTATCTATTTCAACTTTGTCCCAACATCCAGTAAAAATACAGCAAATCAATATTAACGGTATAAATTTTTTAAGTTTCATTTTGCTCACCCCCCCTTTCTTGGTTACCTCTAACTTTATTTATTAAAAGTAATAATAAAGGAAGTACAATCAAAACATATACTGCAAATGCATGCGTTCCTGTTCTCCCCATTTCATAAAGCTCAGCTATATTTTGTGGGTACATTGCTATAGCATATATAAAAGGAACTATAATCAACATTGATAATTTTACATCTTTCAACCTAAATACATCCTTAACTATATCCGCAGAAAAATAATAATAATTAATGAATGTTGTAAAATAAAATATTATCCACATAGCCATTACTATACCTTCCCATCTCTCTATAAAAGCTCCAGGTATACTTATAGATTTTACCATGGTTATAGTTGGCCATAACAAAGTTTCTGTTTGAGCCTTTGAAAAAATTGCTATGCAAAATATTACTATAATTGTATAAAATGCTGTTACAAAACCAATACTTTTTAATATACATTTTTTTATTCCAGCTTTGTTTTTTACAAATGGTAAGAATAAATACATCAATTCAAACCCCGTAAATGTAAATACTGCAGCA
Organism: Clostridium carboxidivorans P7; assembly: GCF_001038625.1. GTDB lineage: Bacteria > Bacillota > Clostridia > Clostridiales > Clostridiaceae > Clostridium_AM > Clostridium_AM carboxidivorans. Next base: position 4,795,283 of record NZ_CP011803.1, on the reverse strand, counting down.
TTCATCCCTTTTAAGTAATTTATTGGAGCATTGTTGAATATGGGAAAAATATTTGTAAAATCCAAATGATTTAAAGTCAATAAAAGTATCAAAATTATAGGTAAAAACATTATTCCAAAGGCAATTTCATTAAATTTTACTAAATTATCAATTTCACCTCTTATAAGATAACTTCCTGTAATTATAGTTACTACAATCAAAAATTCAGTAGGTGTTTTTTCTAAAAGATACATTTTTATTACTTCTACAAAAGACCTCATTCCTATTGACATTGAAAATGTAGTATAAGCTACAAAAATTATTGATAAAATCCCCCCAAATATCTTTCCAAAATTATTTTCCATTAAGTTAAGAAATTTATTAAAGTTATTGATCTTAACCACTTTATATATAAGATATGCTAATACATAAGCTATAAATCCAGCCAATAAAGTTACAATCCATCCATCATTACCAACAATAGCAGCTAATTCACTAGGATAAGCGAATATTCCTATTCCTACAACGGTTACAACAACCGTAGAAAATAATCCATAAGACGTAATAAAATTTTTATTAATCATAAAATGTATTCACCTCTATTTTTGTCGTACTTTATCTCCTGTATCCATATATTCTGGTCTTTTCTTAAAACATTTCAGTGGAAATCTTATATACATATCTTTGAAATCACTTATTTGAGGATTAACTAGTGGGGCCAAATAAGGCACTCCAAAACTTCTAAGCCTTACTAAGTGTATAAGTATACATATTAATCCTATCATCATTCCATAAAGACCTAATATTGATGCTGCTATTATAAGTAGAAATCTCAATATTCTAAAAGCCGATGTAATTTGATAATTAGGAGTTGTAAAACTTGTTATTGCAGTAATAGATACTATAATTATCATTATTGGGCTTACTATTCCCGCTGTTACAGCTGCCTGACCTATTATAAGACCACCTACTATACCAATAGTTGCTCCTATAGGTTTAGGTAATCTTGCTATAGCCTCAAGTAAAAAAGCAAGGCTTACCTCCATAATTAATGCTTCTACAAAAGCTGGGAAAGGCACACCTTCTCTAGATGCTGCAATAAAATAAGCCAATTTTGTAGGAATTATAGATGTATGAAATGATGTAACTGCAACATATAATGATGGAAGTATTAGCGATATAATTATTGAAAAAAATCTTATAAGTCTTACTACTGATCCATGAATCCATCTTTGATAATAATCATCTGGTGCTTGAAACAAATTAGGCAGAGTTGTAGGCACTATAATTGCAAATGGAGAATTATCTACTAATATAGCTATTCTCCCTTCATATAGTGCTGCCGCCACCACATCTGGTCTTTCTGTACTCTGTATTTGTGGAAATACAGAAAATGTACTGTCTTCTATGAGTTGTTCTATATATCCGCTATCTAATACAGCATCTATATTTATTTTATCTATCCTCTTTAAAAGCTCCTCTAGTGCATCTTTATTTACAATATCATCAATGTACATTATTGCTACATCAGTTTTAGATCTTGTTCCTATGCTTTTAGGTGATATTTTTAATCTAGTATCTCTTATTCTTCTTCTAATCAATGCAGTGTTAAATCTTACAATTTCTGTGAATCCATCTCTGCCTCCCCTTATTGCTGTTTCCCCAGATGGTTCTGATACACCTCTAGCAGGCCAAGCACGAGTAGATATAATATAACAAATTTCAAGCCCTTCAATGAACATTAATGTATCTCCAGAAAGTACTGCATTAATACCTTCACTAAGTTTTTTTACTTCTCTCAAGTCAGAAACTGTTAGTATTCTATTTTTTATTTCCTCTACTTTTGCTACCCTACTTCCTCTAATCATAAGTGTTTCTAGCACAAAATCATCTAGAAGTACCTTATCTCCCATGCCATCTACATATACTAATGCAGACTTAAATTCTCCTATGTAAAATTCCCTATAAACTATATCAGAACTTCCTTTTAACAAATCTTTTATATAAGAAATGTTATCACTAACTTTTTTAACTATTTCATCTCTTATTTCTTCTTTCAACGGTCATCACTTCCTTAAATTAATTAATACAGAAATTTGAGTATAACTTTACACTGTAAATGTGCTAACTAAATAAAGACAAACAGACATTATAATAAAACTTATACCTAAAAATTTTGCCATTTTACTTACATCTCTTAAATTTCTTCTGCTAAAACTTCTTGAATCAAAAAAAGCTAGTACTAATCCTTGTATAATCATCAAAATCAAAAAATAGCCATTAAATATTTTTATTATTCTCACTGTATCACCTCTAATTTTTTAGGTAATCTTAGCTTATTTTTAACTTTTATAAAACTATTTATTCATAATACAAAAAATAAAAGAGATATATAAAACTAGAAATTAATTTCTAATTTTATATATCTCCTTATTGAGTATTAACATTAAGGCATCTTCAAAAAAATAATAAGTCCACCTGCTAGTATATTTTGTGTCATGCGGCGTCGGCAGAACCTTTAGATAGGGTTCACTATCTAAGGAACCTGCCTCCTTGTCTGACGCAAAATATACGTCGCATCTGGACTAATTATTTTCTTTCAGATGCCTAAATTGTTCTTGTTATAAAAGTTTCCCTATACTTTTTCTTCATTTTATCATAGCACAATTGAGCTTTTAACATATCACTAAAAAATGCAAATATCGTAGGTCCGCTGCCACTCATTAGTGCACCTTGTGCTCCCATATTAATCATTTCTTTCTTTATATCTTTTAATACTACATGTTTATATAAAGTAACATTTTCTAACACATTTTTCATATTCCTTGCTAATGTATTTAAATTATTAGCTTCTATACTTGATATTAATAAATTTGTATCAGGATGCCTCTTTATTTTATTTATATCCAAACTTTTGTATACTTCTTTCGTAGATACTCCAAAAGCTGGCTTTACTACAACTAAAATGTGGTTTTTAAAACTATTAAGTTTTGTAACCTTTTCTCCTATACCTTCACAAAGTGCTGTTCCTCCAACAACACAATAAGGTACATCTGCTCCTATGTTTAATCCTAATTTCATAATCTTTTCATCACTTATATCAGGTCTATACATATTTCTCATAGCCCTTAACACTGCTGCTGCATCTGTACTTCCTCCTGCCAATCCAGCTGCAACAGGTATATATTTCTTTATGTAAATATCTACGCCCTCACATATATTATAAGTTTTCATGAACAGCTCTGCTGCTTTATACGCTAAATTTCTCTCATCCGTAGGTACATACTGCTTATTACAACTTATATTAATACCTTTATTAGTTTTCTTAATGTTTATTAAATCATATAAATCTATAGTCTGCATTATCATTTCCAAAATGTGGTAACCATCTTCCCTTTTTCCCACTACGTCCAATGATAAATTAACTTTTGCATAAGCCTTTATTAACATTTCTATCCTCCAGAAGCACATAAATATAATACTAAAAAATAGTATAATACAAGATTAAAATTAAAGCTATACCTTTAAAAATTTATTTTTAAAGGTATAGCTTTAATTTATTAGATTTAACCTCTATCTAAAATGTTGCTGCAAGCTGCTTTTTATCCATATTTATTTTTTCTTTTACCAACTTTACTAAAGGATCTAAATTTTCAAAAAATATTATAATTAAATCTCCTTCTACTGAATCCTCTATAGCCTTTTTTAAAGCCTCTTTCTCATCTAATATAACATTAATTTTTCTTTCATTAAAACCGGAGTTTACAACACCCTTCTTTATTATATCTGCAATTTCACCTACTTTTCTTCCTCTCCTATCTTTATCCTCTTTAATATAAATGTAATCAAAGCTTTTTCCAGAAATCTCACCTATATACTCTGTACTGCTATTAGTTCTATCTCCCGGGACACCTATTACCCCTATTAACCTTTTATGCTTTATCTCTTTAGCTCCATTAATTACAGCCTTATACCCCTCTATGTTATGACCATAGTCTAATACAACTTTCACTCCATTTATTTCATACATATTAAATCTTCCTGGATTATAATTTTCATCTCCATAAAAACTAGTTAATCCTTTCCTTATAACAGAATATTTAATATTCAGTCCTATAAGTGCCGCACAAGCAGCCATAGCATTTTCTATGTTATATGTTAATTTACCATTTAGTGTAATCATAACATCCTGAATTTTTACCATAGGTACTACTTTTTCTTGTTTTTCAACATATATAGTACCTTCATTTGTATATATACCACATCCACCCTGCTTTATATTTTTTACAAGCGCAGGATTATATTTATTTTTTGAAAACATAATTATGTTGCTTTTAGTTCTATCTAAAATTTTAAGACTAACAGGATTATCTGCGTTTATAACTACATACCCATCATCCTTTACTGCTTCTGCAACTAATGATTTTACATATGCTAAATCTTCTATAGTTTCTATTCCATCTATACCTAAATGATCTTCAGTAATATTTGTAATAACCCCTACATCTGCTAAATCATAGGCAAGTCCTTTTCTTATTATACCACCTCTAGCTGTTTCTAATACTGCAGCATCTATTTCTTTATTACCAAGAATAACTCTGGCACTATTGTATCCTGTAGTATCACCTTTCTCTATACATTTATTGTCTACATATATACCTCCTGTGGTGGTCATTCCAACATTATATCCTGCTAAGGTCATCACATGTCCTATAAGCCTCGTTGTTGTAGTTTTTCCATTTGTACCTGTTACAGATATAACAGGTATGCTTGTTGGAATATCCTTAAACATCATATCCACTATAGTACCTGCCACATTTCTACTTAAACCTTTACTTGGATAATGATGCATCCTTATCCCTGGTGCTGCATTTACTTCCATTATAGCTCCATCTCCTATAGGTTCACTTATATTGCTACAGCATATATCTATACCACATATATCAAGCCCTATAGTTTTGGCTGTTCTTTCACATACTTCTATATTTTCTTCACACATATCATCAGTACAATCTATTGCCTCTCCACCAGTAGATAAATTAGCCTTTTCTCTTAACTCTAATTTTTCCCCCTTTTCTATAACACTATCTAAATTATAGCCTTTTTTTAAAATACTTAACTTTAATTCTTCATCTATTTTTATTTTAGTTAGCGGTTTTTCATGACCTTCCCCTCTTTTTGAATCTTTATTTAATTCATATATAAGCTGTTTTATACTTTTTATTCCATCTCCTATGACATAAGGAGGCATTCTTTCAGATACTGCCACTACTTTATAATCTACAACACATACTCTATAATCTTTTCCAAATATATTTTTTTCAATAATTATGTCCTTAAAATTTTCAGATAACATTCTATAGGTTTTAACAAGTTCTTCTTCATTTTTTATATTAACGAATACACCTTTTCCCTGGTTTCCATATCTTGGTTTCAAAACCACTGGATACCCTATCCTATTGGCTTTAAATAGCAGTTCTAAGGCATTCCTTACTGCACCACCTTCTGCTACAGGTAAACATTGATTGTATAACAGTTCTTTACACAATAATTTATCACAAGCTATATCCACTCCTATAGCTTTAGTATCGCCATCAATAGTTGCTTCTATGATTTTACTGTACTTTCCATAACCTAATTGAAACATACTACCTTCCCCTAATTTTATAGCAGGTATACCCCTCTTTTTAGCCTCTGTTATTATACTTAATGTACTTGGTCCAATCTCTTCTTCCCTTAACATACTTTTTAACAACTTTAAGTCATTTTCTAAATTAAATGTTGTTCCATTTATTAATGAATTTATTAATGCTACAGACATTTTACCTATTTCTATAGCCACATTTTTATACATATATTCATATATTATATAGTATTTATCTCCAGATATTTCTCTAGCCTTTCCATAAGAAACCTCCATACCTAAAGTGTTTTGTAACCCTATTATAATATGTTCACAAACATGTGCAAGATATGTCCCTTCTTTGATTCTTTTTACAAACCCTCCATCTTCATCTATACCACATCTATGCTCTTTTAACTGAGGAATCATTTCAATTAATCTTTCATTAAAATTTTTTATTTCCTTAGTTTGAATATCCCTATATCCTTCTAAATCCACATTAATTTTTATGCATTTTCTATGAGAATATATATTTCTACCACTAAAAACTTTAATCTCGTCTATTTTCATTTTTGAATATATTTTCCTCCTATATTTAAATATCAAATTTACTAATGGGTTTTTTATTTGTTAAATCAAAGATATCTCCACACTTAAGTATATGCAACTTCACATCAAAGATAGATAATATATCATCTGGATGCTGTTCTGAAACATTACTATAACTTATACAACTTCCATCTATTATATATACAGCTCCAGAGCCTATAACCTTAAATTTTCCATCATCATAAACTTCAATTGCAGTATCTTCATCTATACCTATTCCTAAACTTTGAGGATTTTCTGCTATTCCAACAAGTAACCTACCTATTCTTCCTCTTTGTGCAAAATGTTGATCTATTATTACTCCTTTGATTAAACCTAATCCAGGCGCCATTTTTAATGTGCATTTTCTTGGTGATTCTTCGTTAGGTCCTGTTACTATCATAGTATCACTCATAACTGAAGCTCCAGCTGAAGTTCCTACAAATATACACTTTTTCTCATAAACTTCTTTCATCTTTGCATATAAAGGCGTTCCTCCTATTAAACTAGTTATTCTTAATTGATCTCCTCCTGTAAAAAAAATTAAAGAAGCATTATCTATAACTTCTATATTATTTTTATCAAAAGCACTTTTTCTATCTCTTATATTTAAAACTTTTATGTTTCTTACTCCCAATTGTTGAAAAATTTTTGTATATTCATTTCCAAGTTCCTCTGGTAGTTCTGAAGCAATAGTAGCTATTACTAATGTACTTTCCTCTTTATCTAATCTATTACATACTTCCTTTAATATTATTTTAGGACCCTTTTTATCCTCTGCGCCACCTATTATTATCAAATTTCCTTCTAATTTTTCTTCTAAATTCAAATCATATGCCTCCTCTTCATCCAACAGTTATTACTTCAATACTCATATTTTGTACTAAGCAGAGAGATAAATTCTTCTAAATGTTTGAACAAACTATTAAAAATTATTTCATAGATATTTTATATATTTACCACATTTTTAATTATTATACACACAAAAAAATCGTGGAAATCCACGATTTTAGGCATAATGCAAAGCAACTTTTTTGAGAGGACATATGACAGAGGACAATTGACAATGAAGGAGGATTTTTCTCCGCTGCGCTACGAAAAATCTTTAATTAAATTTTAAATTACTCGTTTCACTAAAGTGAAACATTGCTGACTTATATGAATTCGAAGTTTATTTTGCGTTAGCAAAACAAGCTTAAAAACAAATTAGTTTTCTGACATAAGGAGGAAAACTCACCTTCATTGTCCTCTGTCCTCTGTCAATTGTCCTATAAAAAATGCTTCGCATTTTTTATATTATTGCTCTTCCTGGTATTATAAGTTTATCTCCAACCTTTACCACGTCTGCATCTTCTATTTCATTAAGTTCTACTAATGATTCTATTGTTGTACGATACTTTTTCGCTATTTTCCAAATAGTATCCCCATGCTGCACAACATAAATGGTAAGACTTGCACTTTTCTTAGGAATCTCTCCTTCTACAGGAACTATATCCACTAAAAGTTCTTTATGTGTTGAATAATTAACTCTAGCATATATATCTACTAAAGCTTTTATTTCTATATTATCCAATTCAATGGAGGCCTCCAAATTTTCAAGACCCATTTTTGCTATACACTGCATATCAATCTTACATCCTGGTATATCTACCCCATAATTAAATGGTACCTCTTCATTAACTGTGTATACATACTTTTCCTCATCAAAAGTTCTATATAATACTTCTACATTTAAAACTCCTTCTACAATTACTTTATCTTCTACTATTTTTTTATCTGTAATGCAAGCTTCTCCACAGCACATAATTATTTTTGATACTTTAGGTTTATTACTTAGTTCAACAGTACCCTTTACCATGCTCTTGCAATTAGAATGTCCATGCATAACATTAACTTGATAGTCTTTTCTATCCATATTCATAAGTTCATAAGGTGAGTATGCATCTTCTATTATATCCATCTCTTCTTTATACATAACTTTTGTATTTGATTTTACTATAGCCTCTACATCAACTATCCTATTTTCTCCTAAATCATCTTCCTTTACATTAAACTCCATTGCATCTACTTTAAAACTACTATAGCTGTCCATCATAGGATTTACATCTTTTAATTCTAGTTCCTTATTTACATCAACATCATCCTCAATATATATTATATCTTTAGAATCTTTTGCTCTATAAAGCAGCGATACTAATACCCCAGCAGAAACTGAAACTTTTTCCTCCATAATCTTAGTTCCCTTTTTATGAACCTTAACATCACATTTCAATACATTGCCTATCTGAGGATTATCCATAGGAATTTGAATGTGGCTTTTTGCTACTAAATCCCCGGAAACTGTTCCAACTATTTTATCCATAGTTGTAGGGTTTTTTAACATTTGTATGTCCTGAGAACCTGTAATGTCTTTTATAACTTTAAAATCATAATTCTTAAATACTTCCGCTTTTAATTTTATAATTCCTTCAATAGCTACCTTTCTTTCATTAACTATACTACATTCTATATGTTCAATATAAGAATCACAATCACACATCATCTTATGTTCAGCTCCAGGTACGTCTACATAATTAGAAAATCTGCCTGTATAATTTGTACTATAAATCCCTGTACCTTCCTCCTCATTTGCCAAATAAATTACTGTATATTTTACTTCTCCTTCTACCAAAATTTTGTCTTGCATTATTTCTTTACTTACAATACATGATTTAGCATCAAGCATTAATACCTGACTAACATCAGGATGCGTATCCGGTATAACATATTCAGATTTAACTACTGTATCACAAAAATTTTCTGTTAACAGCTGTTCACATTCTATATTTTCTCTAATCAGCTCCATATCCATAATTGTATCTCCCTCCCATAAAAACCTACTATTTATTTATATAAACAGTAAGTGAAAAATATGATAAAAACTTATACTGTTTTTAAACAAATAAATAAAGATATAGAGCCAATCTATTACAATATTCATCATTTTTATTACTTTATTTTATTAACACTGTCGCATAATGTTTATCTATATTGACATTTGCAAAATTTTGGGGTAATATTTAAAATGGTTGTTGACCATATAACCTCTCATAAATTCTCAATACCCTTTTATACCATAGTTGAAAGATGGAAACCCACCATCTTTCTTTTAATTATACAAGCTATATTTAAATTTTTATTAACCGTAAAAATAAAAAAAATTGGTACTAAAACTTAGTACCAATATTATACTGCAAAAACAAGTTGCACTGTCTTTGTCAAAACATCCGAATAACTATAAGTCACTTTCCTCTGGGTGTCACTTTCTAATCTAATTACAAATATGCTAGGATAGGCTTTTTCAATTATTCCACTGTTTACAAAAACTTTTCTTCTACCACCATTTGCTTTTAGAGTCACTTTATCGCCAACATGACCTTCAATATCTTTCTTTATTGAAGCCAATACATTTCCTCTTTCCACATTTTATATTATATATCCTAACATATATAATGTCAACTAAACATTTTATTTTATCAGTTAACAATTTGTTTTGTCAATATTAATTTTTTGTTAACTGTCTAAAATATTTAATTTTTTAATACTTTAGGTATTATTCCCTTACAGTTCCTCATATATACAACTATTTTTAAAAATCATAAAATTTATGCATAAGATGACTTAGGAAATCCTTCTCTATACTTACCTCTCGTTTGTAATCCTCCTATTCCTTTAGTACCAGTTATAGTATTTTGCAATGCTTCTTGTATAGACACTACCTTTTCTATATTAGCGTAAGCTACTTTTTCACATAAAAATACAGGATCTAAACAATGTATTAATACTCTTCTTGGAGAACTTGCAAAATTAGCACCTGCGTCTAATATAGCTTCATAACATGATTGACATGCCCCTGCAAATATAATTAAATCATCATAACTAGCTTCATAATTTCTAAGCTCTGACACACATTTAACAAAGTATTTTGAATTTTTATAATTATCCAAATTCATATAATCCTTAACATCCTTACTTACAGAATCATGTCCTGTAATGACAACTATATCAGGCTTTACTTTTTTTACCAAATCAACTATAAACTTAGGCTGCTCACTCTCAGCAATATTTTTACCTACTACATCTAACTTAAGTTGCTTATATACCTTAAGGCATACATCCAAATATTCTGGATCTCCATCTATATGCAATATCCTTCCTGGCCTTCCAAATGTAAGTTCCTTGTTAGAAATATCAACTGCTCTCACACTTCTATATGCTCTATCAATTTCATGCCTGTTTGATAAAACATTTTTAATTGATACATTTACTTTTCTGCTAAATACTTCTTCTGATTCTGTTTGTGAATTATCAGGCACAATTTCTAAATCTTCTTCTGGGGAGTCTGCAATTATTCTTAAATTTATTCCTTTTAATGTATAAATCGTATTGCCATGATTCTCCCTTATATCTATAATCTTAAAAGTAATATCCTTTCCATATGATTTTCTAACAACTATATCATCTATTTTCATATACAACCCCTCATAATATAAGACTATGATATATAATATGTTTTTCTTGTAAAATGGTGAATTTTAACTATGCATGGCAAAAATAAAAACTTTAAATAATACTAAAACAAAAATAGACATATTAGCATCATTGTTAATTTTCAATGCTCCATATGTCTATTAAAGATTTTATATGCTTTTATTTTGATCTTCAATATATATCTCATTGAATTTGTTAATAAAATTAATATACTTTTCCTGTTCAGAAATCAATTCCTCCATTTTATTATTAAACGTATTTAGAGGCCAATTTACCTCACTATAGTAGTACCTATTTGCTAATCTCCAAAATCTTTGAGGAAATAGTAAAAAGCCAAATAAAACCCTATATTCCTCAACCTTTAGCGGACTGATTTCATTGTAAGAATCAATTATAAGTTTAGCAAAATCAATATTCCAATCCAATCTTTTTAACACCTTAATAATAAAAGCTGATATATCATAGGTTCTTATTTCCCTTTTGCAATAATCAAAATCTATTACATTTATTTCATCTTTCTCATCAATTATTATATTATGATAAGTAAAGTCATGATGACAAAATGATTTTTCTTCTTCAGCACTTTTGCACAATTCCATATAATTTGATTCTAAAATTACATTCAAAGCTCTTTTGCCAAGATCCTTGTAAAATTCCACTGTTTTCATATAATTTAAATCGAACTTACTTTTAACACTTTTTTTTCTTCCCATATCACGCATTTTATCCATTGATCTCACTCTTTTTTCTATTAGATTAGGCCATCTTCCCAAATCTGTTTTTAGCTTGCTATTCTCAGGTGGTTCGTATCCTTTTGAAGCTATGTGCATACATGCTAAACTTTTAGCAGCCTTAACTAAATGTTCTTTATTTTTAAAATCACATTCTTTTCCATCAATCCACTGTGAAAGAGTATATATATCTTCATTTATAATCGCATATGGGCTTCCATCTACATTTAAGCAATATTTGTCTACATTAGGAAAACCATTTTGTATTAAATGTTCCTTAGCCCCATAAACAAATAAAAGTTTTTGTGTTCCATAGTTTATTTTTTTTAAACACTTTGTACCTTGATCCGTTTTTAATAAATATACTCCTCTATTTGGCTTTATATTTTCAATTTTGATGTTGAATTGTCTTTCTATTTCAAACTCTCTCATCATGTTAATCACCCCTATTAAATTTATATGAAGTAAAAATGTAATTTAGAAGATTATTAACATTTTTAGGGGGATTTTAATATAATAGATTATAACAAATTTGAAAGGAACAATCTTATGAAAATAGGAATTGATGCCCGGGCAGCAAAATGGTATAGAGGAACTGGAATAGGTACTTATACTTACCAATTAATTAATTGTTTAAACAGAATTGATAATATAAATAATTACTTACTTTTTACCCCTGACAACTCAAAATATACCATACCACTTAAAAATAATTTTAAAATAAATAGCATTAGCAAAAAAATGGGCGAAAATTTTTGGAATGAAATAAACATTCCAAATATTTTAGAGCATAAAGATATAGAACTTTATCATATACCTCAAAATGGGGTTGGGCTTCCTTATGATAAAAAATGCAATTTTATTATCACTCTTCATGATGTAATTCCATACAAAATGCCAGAAACAGTAAGTGATAGATATTTAAAAATTTTTTCAGAGCAAATTCCTATGACTGTTTCTCAATGTGATGGAATAATTACTGTGTCTAACCACTCTAAAAAAGATATAATTGAAGCCTTTAACTTCCCTGAAGATAAAATATATGTAACTCATCTTGCTGCAGAAGATATATATAAGCCATTAAATAAAAATTTAAGCAAAGATATTATTAAAAAACATTATTTCATAGACAATGATTTTATTCTATATGTAGGAGGCTTTAGTCCTAGGAAAAACATTATTGGCCTTATAGAAAGCTTCAGTAAAGTATTACATTCTTATAAAAAGAACCTGCTGCTTGTCATAGCAGGCAAAAAGGGGAAATCTTATGATACTTATAAAAAAAGAGTGGAACAATTAAATATATCTGATAAAGTAATTTTTCCTGGCTTTATTTCAATAGATCATTTGCCTTACTTATACAATGCATCTGAATTGTTTGTTTATCCTTCTTTTTATGAAGGTTTTGGTCTTCCTCCTATTGAAGCTATGTCCTGTGGAGTACCTGTAATAGGCTCTAATTGCACATCTGTTCCTGAAGTATTAGGTAATAGTGGTTTATTAGTTGATCCTAATAATATTGACGAATTAAGCAATTCCATACTCAAAATACTAAATGATAAAAATTTAAAAGAGAATCTCATAGTTTCAGGACTTATGAGATCATCAGAATTATCTTGGGAAAAAACCGCAAAACAAACCCTATCAGCATATAATAAAACTTTAAACTGTTAAAAGTATATTATAATAAAAAACGACAAGTATTATACCTTGCCGTTTATATCAGTATTATTTATGAAAATCTTAAATTAAATAAAGTTATTTTCTTAACTTTTTTAATGAGACTATTATTGGCAAACAAATTATAACAGCTGTACCTGCTGATATAAATCCATTTAAAACTAAGGCTAAAAGCGTATTTACTGCGGCTTTATAACTTATGTGTAAAGCATTAGCATAGGCGTTTATATATATAATATAAATCAACCCCAATACACCTAATGTATTTGTAAAAGATCCTACTATAGTACCTGCTATTACCCCAAAACCTTGAGATTTTTTGCATATTAGCTTATAAACATAATAAGATGTGACTCCTATTAACATTCTTGGCAATATAGCAATAATAGGATTTAAAAATATAAATGTCACTGGAGTTGGAGTGTTAATAGCTTGTACAATACTAAAAATTCCAAACATCAATCCAATGAAAGCACCAACTACTGGTCCTTCAACTATACCTCCTATTATTACTGGAATATGCATGATTGTGGTCTTAAATGGCGGAATAGGAATAAATCCAAGACCCGTAGCACCTAGAATTATAGTTACTGCAGACAACATTCCTATTATTGTCATTTGTCTAGTTTTAAATTTTCCTCTTGTTGAAATTCTCTCAGTCATTTCTTATTACCTCGCTCTCATTCCATTATTTGGATATAAGTCGAAAATTCAATAGAACTTTAAACATAAATGTTCAGTTTCATAATAAATACTGACGGTTAAAATTTTATCACATGATTATTAGAAATTCAATAAGTTATTTACAAACGTACATTAAAAAGTTAAAGAAGTAAATTGATGTATAATTTACTTCTTTAACTTTTTAAATTAACTTTTTAAATTCATTTAAAAATTCCTGTCTATCTTCTTTATATCCATTCTTTCTCTTCAACCTTTCAAGGAATGTATTTTCATCCCAGTCCTTACACTTTGTATAGTAAGCTTTAGATATATTATAAAAATCATCCGGGAAAGTTAACATAGCATTAAGTACTTCTATTTCTCTATTATTTAAAACATTTTTCATAGAATAATTTTTTATTACTTCTTTAGCTTTTTCTATATCAAATGCAAAATTTTTTATTACTTTATTTATAAAATTACATAAATCATGTACCTTCAAATCTATTAAAGCGTAATCAAAATCTATGAAATAAGCATTACCACCATTTATTAATATGTTATGATGTGCTAAATCATGATGGCATACCACTATCTTATCTTCTTCTCCACAAAGTTTATAATAATAAGATTTTTCTAGCATATTAACACTTTTCTCTATTTCATTAATATAATATTCTACATTTTTTATAAATATTTCATCAAATTCACTTTTATTTTCATGAGCACTAGCTATACTATTAAAAAAGTTCATTTCTTGAATTCTTCTTTTAAAACGATCTATAAGTTTACCAGTATTATATCTATTAGATAAATTAGTTTTAAATCCTTCTGAAGCTAAGTGAAGTTCTCCAAGTCCTTGCGCTGCAATATTTAAGTCTACAGGACTACTAAAATCACATTCTGTTCCATCAACCATATCCATAATGTAATACATATTGCCATTCCATATGGTATAAATCTCACCATTTTTATTTTTAACAAAATCCATAACTCTTGAAAATTTATTTTTTATATATTGAGATAAATTATATATGAACTTTAACTCTTCTTCTGTATACTCTGCTCTTTTTAATATCTTCTGCCCTTTATCTGTAGATACCATATAAACACTTCTTAATGGTGCAACATCATAAACAGCTAAATTAAATTCATTAAATAAATCTACACACAAATCATATCTAGCTAAATATCTTTTTTCATTATATTTTTCTACCATTTTAACACCTCTTTAAATTAGGCTATTTCCATCTTCCTTTATGGCTTTTTGTAATTTTAAATAGAATTCTTTTTCATTAAAATTTTCATTTTTATCTCTATATTTACTGCACCATTTCATAAATGCATAAGGATATGATATAATAGCCAAAATAAACTTAGCACTACTTGTATTTAAATCTTCTAAACTGCAAAATTCACTTATTAAGCTATGAAAATCAACTTCTAATCCTTTTCTTTTAACTTTATTTAAAAAACAAGCCAAATCCATTTCAACCATGTTATAGCAGCAACCTTCAATATTTTTAACTTCTATATTTTTCAACTTCCTTAAGTTGTTAAAATAAGTATTTCCAACACACATTTCTACTCTTTTTGTACTTCTCATTATTAAATCTATATAATCATTTTTATATATATTTTCAATACACTTTTGTGCTCTTTCTAAGTAAAGTTCTCCATTTTTCAAAAGTATTTTATCAAGTTCGTTATCTGCACCATTTTGCTGTATTTTTTTTAAATCCCTATTAAATTTTTTTATATGAACCTTATATTGTTCCACTACTCTTCCAATATTGTTACTAAGTCTTTTATTCATATATCCTGTATAACCTAAAGTTTTAGCGTGAAATTCATTTATTATATAAACTTGTTTTTTTATAACTTCCATATTTATATCTTTATATTTAATTTTCTCCGAAAAGTTTTCCACACGATAAATTCCTTTTGACTGCAAATACTTTATAAATGTGTCATTAACATTATTACAATACACAAACAAACCTCCCTGGAATTATTATTTATGCTTCTTACTTTTCATATCCTTTAAGATCTTTCTCTTTTTTCTTTCCATCTTTTTAATTTTTTTATTCTTTCTTTTAATTTTTTCTAAAGATTTAACAGATCTCTTTAAATCATCTAGTTTATTTTTATATTCTTCTAAATCTACATTATCTAAATCTTCATTGTTGAATTTATGAGATTCTTTTTTATCTGCCATAAACACTTTCCCTCCCTTTATAATAATTAATGATATTTTTTAAATCTAAATTCATCTATGAATTCTTGCTTTTGAGCTCTATCTTCAATTGTCCTTTTTAATTTATTTAAGAAAAACTCTTCTTTCCAAGGCTGTTTTTCCCAATAATACTGTATTCCAATTTGCCAATAATCTTGTGGGAATTCCATAAACGCTGCCATTATAGGTATATCGTCTTTTTTGACTTGATTGATTGAGTTATAAGAATCAATTATATCTAATGCACTACTTATGTTCCATTTTCCATTTTTCATACATCTTAAAAGAATGCTGCTAAGATCATGAAGATGTGAATCCAATATACAATAGTCAAAATCTATAATATTTACTAAATTCTTTTCGGATTTTAATATATTATGATCAGCAAAATCATGATGACAAAATCCTCTGTTGCCTATTTCTTCATTCATAGTTTCTATATATCTAGTTTCTATTAGATTTTGTATAGATCTTTCTGCTCTTTGAAGTTCTTCTCTCATAATACTTAAATAAATAGAATCAAACTCTGTATTATTTTCTTTTTTATCTATTATATCTTTAAAAGAACGTATTTCCTTTTTTCTAGTCCTAAATACTTCTATCCATTTAAACCATCCTATTCTAGGATTCATTCCAGCTATAACTTCAAATCCACTACTTTTTTTATGAAGCTCTGCCAGCTTACATGAAGCTAGTAATATATCTTTATTATCATTGTAGTTTAATCTTATTGAATCAACCCATGGATTCAAATAGGCATAGTTGCCTTCAAGTTTTACATAATCCATTCCATTTTCTGTTTTTATTATTTCTGGAGTATATTCAAAATTATTATTTTGTAGATGTTTTATAGCAGATATAATAAACAAAAAATGTCTAAAATCATATTTTACAAATTTAAGGCAATAGTCACCATTTTGGGTTTGAATCTTATATATACTTTTTATCTTTTCTATATGCTTCACATTAAGACTATAGCTTTGTTCTACTATCTTTTTTACTCTATCTATATCCAAACTCTTTCCTCCAAAATAATTCTATATATGTAGTATATGAATTATTGTATATGTATGTGCTAAGTGACACATTTAGAGCGTAATATTAATAATATATAATACGATAAATTTAAAATTTTTTAAAAGCCTCGAAATTATCTGTGTTAAATGGAGGTTGATAACTATATGAAAATAGGAATTGATGCAAGGGGGGTTAACTGGTATAAAGGTACTGGTATAGGAACCTACACTGATAAAATTTTAAAATATATGATCCAAACTCATAAAGAAAATCTATATCATATGTATTGGTCTGGCAACAATTATGAATGCTTTAAAAGTGATAATTCAAAAATATTAATGACTTCAAAAAAATATCATAAATTTTTTGAACAATGTTATTTTCCTAATAACTTAAAAGATGAAAATATAGATATATATCATATTCCTCAAAACGGTATAGGTCTCTCTCAAAACATTGAATGTAAAAAAGTAGTTACCATACATGATTTAATACCTTATATCCTCCCTGAAACCGTAGGAAAAGGATATTTAATTAAATTTCTAAAAGAAATGCCTAGAATAATGGAAACTTGTGATGGCATTATAACTGTATCAGAATGTTCAAAAAGGGATATACTAAAATTTTTTCCTATGAATGAATCTAAAGTTTTTGTAACACCTTTAGCTGCTGATAAAAAATATAAACCTTTAGATAAATCCAAATGCAGAAGACTCATACGCAAAAATTATGATATAGATAATCCATTTATACTCTATATAGGCGGTTTTAGTCCTAGAAAAAATGTTAAGTCTCTTTTAATGGCTTTTTCCAAGGTTTACAGGAAACTTCCTGAAGATTATGATTTAGTTATTGTTGGTGCTAGTAAAGATGATATACACCTTCTCAAAGATTTGAGCCATGATTTAAATATACGTTCACATGTAAAATTTACAGGATTTGTTGAAGAAGAGCTATTACCAACATTTTATAATGCATCCAGTGTTTTTGTATATCCTTCTACGTATGAAGGTTTTGGTTTACCACCTTTAGAAGCTATGAGCTGTGGTACTCCTGTAATAACATCTAACATTTCATCTATACCAGAGGTAGTTGGAGATGCTGGAATTTTAATAGATCCATTTAATATAAAAAGTCTTGAAGATTCCTTGGAACATTTACTAAATAGTAAAAGTTTAGTTGAAAAATTAATTAGCAAGGGACTAAATCAATCTTCTAAATTTTCTTGGGAAAAAACCTCAGAAGAAACTCTAAAAGTTTATAAAAACATTTTAAAAATATAAAATAAAATCTCTTGACTGCCCCGTTCCCAGCCAAGAGATTTTATTTTATATTTTAAAATTCCCTATGATTAAACCCTTACATGAACATATTATACACCTTAACAGAATTATTGTAAACGTTTTATACATATTACTTCATCATTACTTTTTCTCTAAATATTTTTGAAGAGAATCCAATACTATTTTTGTATCTTTATTTACCAAGTTAGATTGAGCTAATGAATTTTTTACATCATCTCTTATGTTAAAAAAGTAAGGAGTATAATTTATTTGGTAGCATCCTTTTTCTGTATTTCCAAGTAATTCCCATACTCTAGAATTAAAGTAGTCTTCGAACTTATTAAATTTTTCTAAGTTATATATATCACTAAATACAGGTAAAACTCCATACTTCATCATAGATTCTAAATCAAGTTTATCATCACTTATAATAAATTTTATAAATTCCTTTGATAATTTTGCATTGCTAGATAAGCTATTTATCATTAAATTACATCCTCCTAAGGATACATCTCTATTACCTCCTGATTCAAAAGAAGGCAACTGAATTGCTCCCCACTTTCCTTTTTCATTGGGTATATTTTGAATAAAATAACTTACATAGCTAGGATCTGCTACAAATGACATTACCTCTTCATTTTTAGCGGAGTTAATAAGCTCTTCTTTAGAATTGTAATCACAAATTATTCCCTGAGAATATAAGTTTTTTACTGCATCTACAACTCTAATCCATTCTTTATCACTGAAATTGACTTTATTATCTTTATTAAAATAGGAAATCCCTAGTTGATTTGCTAGTAATAAGTATATATCACTATTTTCATTTTCTACATTTCCAAGAACTTTTTTGCCTTTATCTTTAGCAACCTTTTTTCCCATTTCAATATAGTCGCTCCAAGTTTTAATATCATCAATATTAATTCCCTCTGAAGACACTATATCCTTCCTATATAAAATTATCTTAGGAGAAGTACTCCAAGGAAAACCATATACTTTATTTTCTTTAGTTAAGTTATCCATCTTACTTTTTGGTAATTTGTTTTTATAACTGTCTATATCTTCTGATACATTTAAAAATCCACCTGGTAATTTATCTAAATAATATTGAGCATAACAATCATCTATTGTTACTATATCTATTGATTTATCTTTATTTTTAACACTTTCTGAAAACTTTCCATATGAATTATTATCAACCTTTAAATTTACACTTACTTTTTTATGTACTTTTTGAAAATCTTCTATAGCCGCTCTTAATGGTTGCTCATGTTTTTTATCTGTTAATACTGTAATTTTCCCTTGTAAATCATCACTATTGTTTGATACACTATTATTTTTCTTGCAAGAAACAGTAGTAGCACCTATAACAATTAAAATGATCATGGCCAAAACTTTTATATTTTTCTTCATAATATCTCTCCTGCATTAAACAGTGTCCTGTTTCTATTGTTTACTTAATTTATTATATTTCCAGTATATATTATCAAATTTACTTAGTTTTTTCAATTGGTTTACTAATTTTGAAATTATCCGCAGTTTTTAAATTTTATAATTTCCCTTAGAATAAAAAAATAAGTCCTAAAGATTTTAACATGTCATTTAAATCTTTAGGACTTATTTCTATCCTTTTGCCATATCATAATTCCCTTTAGAATTAAAATCTTCTTTCCAAGATTTATCTGCTAAAGGTTTAAATTCTTCTGCTACCTTATCCAATGACTTTTGAAATTCTTCATTTTCTATCATCATTTTAGCAACTTTATCCGTAGGCTTAGCTCCTGTTTTTTTTACAACTTCCCTTATCACATTTGTGTTATCTATCATCATGCAAGGCAATAATAAATTTTCATTATAAGGCTGCCTTCTTCTTAGTTCCTTAAAAAAGTCTGATTTAAATACATCAACAAGTTTTTTATTTTTCACATTATCTACTGAAAAGTGAGCAAAAACACATGGTTCCATATCTTCATGAGAGTTTATATGACAATAAAACTTACCTGCTATACAACCTCCTACATAAGGAGCGTCATTAAAGAAATCTATCATAAAATAAGGTTTTGAATTTCTTAACTGCCTAACCCTCTTTCCTAAATAAATCCTTTGTTCAGGAGTAAGCATTAGATTAACATCTTGGCTGCTTCCTACTGGCATAAATATGAAGTACCAACTCATTTTAGCACCCTTTTCTATAAGCATGTTTATAAATTCATCAGATACAACTGTTTTTACATTACTTCTACTAACAGTTGTGGATACTCCAAACAACATTCCCTTTTTTTTAAGTAATTCCATGGAGCTCATAACCTTTTTAAATACCCCTTTTCCTCTTCTCATATCAGTGTCTGCTTCAAAGCCTTCTAAAGAAAACATAGGTATTACATTCCCAAGTTCTTTTATTTTATTAGCTAATTTTTCATCAAAGAGAGTTCCATTTGTAAAAGGTGTAAACATACAGTCATTATACTTTTCATATATTTTTAACATATATTCATTGAAAAATGGTTCTCCACCTAATACTACAAAATAATAAATTCCTAATTCTCTAGCTTCCTTTATAATCCTATCTACTTCTCCATATGGTATATCATCTTCTCTGCTATAATTTGCAGCATAGCATCCCATACACTTCAAATTGCATCTCATTGATGGACTAATAAGTATTACTAATGGTATCTTTATATTCTTTTCCTTTAAGAGCTTTTCCCTTTTAGGCATTCCATACCATATTGCATTTGATAAAAAATTGGAAAAGAATTTTTGGATACATCTTTTATCTGTATTTTTTAAAATATTTATTATGAATTCATGAGTAGCAGGATTATTATTATAGTACTCTTCAACTTGTTGTATTCTTTCTAAATTTTCTTTGTCCTTATTAATAGTTTTTTTTACTAAATCAAATAACTTATCAATATTTTTTTCAGGATTTTTCTCTAGCAACTCCAATCCAGTTTTCACTAAGGTATCTCTAGCGGCCTTCTTCAACTTTTCAGTTACCTTCATTTACTATTCCCCCTGATAAATAGTGATATATAAATATAAAGTTTCCTTTATAAAATTATATACATATTTATTTTATTTATGTCTATATAATATCAGGGTACTTCTATAGAAACTATTAAAATACAATGGTAGTTTGAATTTTATAGTTTATTTATCATGCTTGCTAAATAACCTGCTCCAAATCCATTATCTATATTTACTACACTTATACCACTTGCACAACTATTTAACATGCATAGTAAGGCTGAAAGCCCTCCAAAATTAGCACCATATCCTACACTAGTAGGTACAGCAACAACAGGCTTATCTACAAGTCCTCCAAGTACGCTAGCTAAAGCCCCTTCCATACCAGCTACTACAATAATTATTTTAGACTGTCTTATTATCTCTAATTTATCAAACAACCTATGTATGCCTGCTACCCCTACATCATATATTCTCTCCACCTTGTTTCCAAATATTTCTGCAGTTACTGCTGCCTCTTCCGCTACAGGTATATCAGAAGTACCTGCTGTAACTATGGATATATATGTACTGGTAGTTTTCACTTCCTTATTTTTTATAGTTATAGTTCTCGCTTCCTTATTATATTCTGCTTTAGGACATATAGATTTTACAGCTTCATATGCCTCTTTGGAAGCTCTCGTTCCTAATATATTATTTTTCTTTGTAATCATAAATTCAATTATTCCCTTAATTTGTTCAACAGTTTTTCCAGCACAATATATAACTTCTGGATATCCAACCCTAATTTCTCTATGATTATCAATCTTAGCATAACCTAAATCTTTAAAAGGTAAGTCTTGAAGCTTTTCTAATGCTTTTTCTATATCCATCGAACCACTTTTTACATTTTGTAAAAGTTCTTTTACTTCATTCAGATCCATAATATCCTCCTCTGTGCTCTATATATACTCTTCTATTTAATTCTCGAAAATACTTCCTTTTCTATAAGTTTCCCATACTTTATTAGAGCAAGTTTCACTTGCTATTCTATCATATATAACTTTAATATTTAAATAAAAGCTTAAATATTTATGAAAATTTAGAATTTAAAATTCTTAATAAACATGATAAAGAATTATTAATAATAGAATAATTATATTTTTAAATTAAAATACCAGTAAACAACATAGTTATTTACTGGCCTTCTAATTTACTATAAATATTTATCCATATTTTTTTCATTTTTTAATAAATTCACAAGATATTTTATTTCTTGATCTTTATTTTTGTCCATAATTAATACTACATCGCCATCATCTACTATTACTAGATCCTTAGTTCCAAAAGTTATTATAAGTCTGTCATTTCCAAATACGCTGCAATTCTCACTATTTTCCATAAACACATTACCCATAAAACTATTGCCTTTAGATTTCTTTAAAAATCGTGATAATGCAGCAAAGGTGCCCATATCATCCCAGGCAAACTCACATTTTATAACATAAGCTTTTCTAGTTTTTTGCATTATACCAAAATCTACAGATATTCCATCTATAATTTTATATTGTTCCCTTATAGTTTTTTCTTCATTACTAGTATCTAATTGATCATATATAGCTATAATACTCTTGTGCATTTTAGGAAGATACTTCTGCATTTCCCTTAAAAACACATCTGCTCTCCATACAAATATTCCACTATTCCACAAGTAGGTACCTTTCATAACTAAATCTTTTGCCACTTCAGAATTAGGTTTTTCTAAAAACCTTTCTACTTTAAAACTCTTAATACTAGAGTTTACTTCTTCACCCATTTCAATATAACCGTATCCTGTTTCAGCTCTTGTAGGTTTTACACCTATTGTCACCAATCCCCTCTTTTTTTCGGCAATTCCTATTGCATGTGAAAGTGTACTTTTAAATAGTTTTTCACTTTCAATATAGTGATCAGACGGCAAAATTATCATTGTAGCATTTTGATCTTTTTTAAATAACTTTGCTGCTGAAAGCCCTATACAAGTTGCAGTTTCTCTATTTTCAGGTTCTATGAAAATATTATTTTTATCTATATCCTCTAATTCCTCATATACCTTATCTATATATTCCTTATTAGTAACCACATATATATTCTCTTTGGTTACTAAAGGTATTATTCTATCCACAGTATTTCTTAAAAAACTTTTATTATCTATAACTTTCAAAAATTGCTTTGGATTTTTTGACCTAGAAAGTGGAAAAAGCCTAGTGCCCTTACCACCTGCAAGAATTAATGCATATATCAATATATTCACTCCAAATTATGCTTGCTATATTGTTATAATATGTATTACTTTGCATAATGGTGAAAATATATTTATATATTTATTTTATACTATTAATAAGCTCTAATTTTCTTTTTCTTTTCATTAGCTTTATAGCATATTCTCTTTTTAATGCTTCATTTTTTGTATTAAATTCCTCAGAATATACTAATTTAACTGGTAATCTTCCCCTTGTATATTTAGCTCCCTTTCCGCTATTGTGTACCTGTATTCTTTTATTTAAATCATTAGTATATCCCGTATAAAGTGTTCCATCTATACATTGTAATATATAAACATAATTCATAATTAAAGTTTCCTCTTTAAAATTATTTTACAGATACATTAGGATTAGCATCTATGTAAAATCTCCATAAATAATCCCTTGCTTCCTCTGCATAATCTATTCCTACTCTTTTAGCGGTTTTTATATTAAAATTATCATCTAGTCCATCTTCTATATATAGTTTATCTCCACATAAATCCTCTTTATTTAACGTTTTATCTATACCCATAGCATTGCACAACTTTCCTGGTCCATTTGATAAATTTTTTATTTGATATTTAGTTAAATCTTCATAAGATTTTTTATATCTATTATAAACCATATACTCGAGACCTTCTACCGGCTCCAAAGCTCTAACTAAAATGGCCTCTGGCATTCCTTCTTCTCGAGTAACTATATTAAAACAATAATACATACCATATATAAAATAAACATAAGCAACGCCTGCTTTTCCATACATAACTTCAGTTCTTGGAGTTACCTTTCCACTATAAGAATGAGCCGCTTTATCCAAAGTACCTCTATAAGCTTCCACCTCTACTATTTTACCTGATACTTTCTTTCCACCAATTTCATGTACTAAAACTTTTCCTAAAAGTTCCTTTGCAACTAACAAAGTATCTCTATTATAAAAATCTCTATTTAACTTTTTCATTTTATATCACCCTAAAATTCAAATTAAAATTTTATTTGATAATTATATTATATATTAAATTATATTAGTTTAAAAATATTGCGAAGCAAAGCTTCGCAATATTTTTAACATATGAATTAACTTTCTAGATTTAAAAACTTCTTATTATCCAATCCAAAACTTAATCTGTTGTTCTTACACTATTTCTATCTTTTTTTATTGCTCTTCCTTCCTCTTCAGGTGTAGGGTAACTACCAGGTTTATTATGTGATTTTTTAAAGTCTCGCTGTAAATCTCTTTTCTCTACTTTATTCATTATTATCAGCCTTTCTTTCTTTTCTATGTTGTTTTTCTAGTACTTTACTATCTTGTGTTCTTTTAGTGCCTATATTAACTTCTTTAGCATTTACATTGCCTTTCTTAGATTTATTCATGTTTCAGCACTCCTTTTATATATAAGCTTTTTTCATAATTAGTCTTTTCATTTAATAATGTTTTATTCTAAAAAAAGAGTCCATAATTTCAACATTATGGACTCTCTTACTTATTTTGTTAATATTTTAACCTTGTTCTGCAACAGGTTTTGATTTACTTGCAGATCTAAACATTAGAACTGATGTATAAAGAATAACTACTATTACTAACCACTTCAAAATATTTAATGGAAGTGTCTTAACTATATATGCTGCTATAAAAACTCCTACAGATCCAAATATAGTTATAGCCATAGATGCTTTTCTATCATATGCATCTTCTTTAATAAATTTAGCTGCTGCAGCTGGCATCAAGAATGCACAAGATCCCATCATTATTGGGAATGCTATTTTAGGGCTCATTCCAAGCGCAAATACTAGTGCCATACATGGAGCATAAAGTCCTATTCCTAATGTCATAAGCGCTCCTAATATAAAATTAGCAACTACTGCTATTACAAGCTTTATACCTGTAAGTCCAATAGCTTCTCCACCTGAAGGCATCAGATTTAATTGTTGTGCAAGCATTATTATTACAACTACAATTAATGCTACTCCCATGCCAAGCTGTATTTTCTTTTCATCAAGTTTTGCTACAATTCCAGCGCCTACTATTGCGCCTATAGTTGCTGCAGCAAGCATTGAGAAAAGTGTTATCGGTTCTACTTTTATAACCGTTATAAAAATAAGTGCTTCTATGCCTACAGGTATAGTACATGCTACATTAAGCGTTCCTGGTATAGTTCTATCCTTTGAAAGGTGAAATGCCTTTAATAATGCAGTTGTTGGTGAAAAACTTCCTATTCCTAATGTATCAAAAAAGTTTGTAATAAATCCTACTAATCCAAGGGCAAAGAAATTTGTCTTTTCAATTTTTCCTTCTTTTGCAGCCTTAGCATAGTCTGTAAAAAATACGAATGCAAAGTATAATACTAAAAGTATTAATATACCGAATACTATTTTTACCATTTCACAGCCTCCTCGTTTCTATTTAATATTTTATAGTTGAATTGCAGTGTACCATACCTAACTAATATACCAGTGTATTGCAATTCTTTCAATACAACTTTGTACTTTTGAGACTTTATTTTAAAATAAATCCATGTTTAACTGGATCTTCTGGATCTATGAAGAATTGATTGTGTCCTGTTATGAACGCACTTCCTGTAATTTCAGGAATTATAGCATCAAAATCTCCAACCTTAGTTTCTTCTAATACTCTTCCTCTAAATTTTGTCTCTAAAATACTTTCATATATGAAATCTTCATTTATTTTTAGTTCACCTTTTGCATAAAGTGTTGCTAATTTAGCACTAGTTCCAGTTCCACATGGTGATCTATCAAGCTGTCCCTGTCCAAATACAACTGCATTTTGTAAAGTTGCATCAGCACTTTTAGCAGGTCCATATATTTCACATAAATCTACAGTCTTTATATGTGGAAGTGTTGGATGCTGTATTTCAACTTGTTCATTAACAGCTTTTATAACTTTCATTCCTATTTCTATTATCTTCTGTGCATTTGATGGACATATTTCTATTCCTAGGTTTTCAGCTTTAACTATAGCAAAGAAACTTCCTCCAAAAGATATATCCATTGATACTTTGCCTATTCCAGGCACATCTACTTCTACATTTCTTTTATAAAGGAATGCTGGTACATTAACTATAGAAACTTCTTTTGCTTTTCCATTTTCTACTTTAACATTTGCTTTAACTAATCCTGCTGGAGCTTCTAAAGTAATTTTTGTTACTGGCTCAGTTACTTCAACCATACCTTCTTCTACAGCTACAGTTGCAGCTCCTATGGAACCATGTCCACACATATTTAAATATCCACCGCCATCCATGAATATTATTCCAAGATCTGCTTCTTCACTTGTTGGCTGTGTTATTATTGAACCAAACATATCATTATGTCCTCTTGGTTCAAGCATTATAGCTGTTCTTACATAATCTAAATTCTCTTCAAGATAAGCTTTCTTTTCTGGCATTGTTTTTCCAGGGATATTAGGCACTCCACCTACCACTATTCTTGTTGGCTCTCCCATAGTATGTGAGTCTATTGCAAATATTGTTTTTGTTGTTTTCATTTTTGTGCCTCCTTGTTTTTCATTTTCAATTTTAAAAATGCTAAAGCCTTTTTAGCATCAAGTTCTACTACGTTGTTTTCTCCCACAACTTCTGTTTCAATTCCATCTTTTGATTTATTAAAGTCTACTATAGTATCCATATATTGATTAGTAACTACAAACTGTGCTTGAGTTCCTACAAAGCTCATTCCAACTACTGGAATACCCCTTTTTCCTACTTCTTCCAAAGCAGTAGCAAAATCAATATTACTGTTTCCCCAACCGTCAATAGATACTATGACTCCATCTGCTCTCATAGCTTCAACCCAAGATGCTGCTCTCTGTGCAACAAATACCTTATCTTCATTTTCTTGTGGTGTTCCTGCTACTATAATCCCTAAAAGATCCACATCATCATCATTAGAGACTACATTAAGCAGCGGATCTCTAAAATGATGTAATGTTGTTTCTTTTGTAGATGGTCCTATTCCCATAGTAATACCCTCCTATATAATTTAGTTCATGGCTCTTAATGCACCATCTCTGTATTCATTAGGACTTAATACTATAGGCATATTACCCATATCTATAATAGATCTACATCCTACAAAACCACCTGGTTCTTTACTTAAAAGTCCTGTATCATACATAGCGCCTTGGCCAGCAACTTGTTTTATAATAACTACTTTCTTCTTTCCAGGCTTTATCTTATCAAAATATTCATACTTTTCGTCGCACACTCTTCCACTTAATTGCTTTAAGCAGCTTCTTATTTCACTAATTATCTTATCAGAAACTTCATGTGCTGACATGGGACCTGGCCTACTTGTTCCTTTACCAGCTTTTAGAGTAACATTTATATGAATTAATATGTCATTCTTAGCCGGAGTACCAGCTCTTCCAAATACAACTTGTTCATTTAGTATACCTTCAGAAGAACCAAATTCTGCAACTTGTATTCCCTCTTCATCTACTCCTGTAAGCATCACATTTACTCCTGTAAGTACATGAGTTATACCTTCTCCTATTTTCCCTAATACCTTTACAGCTATTGGAGAAAAATCCATTATTGAATTTACAAATGTATTGTGATTATCAGGATTTATGATTTTAACTTCTATATGTTTTATAAGTTTTTCGTCTACTGATATTCCATTTTGTATATCATTTTTTAAATACAATACACCGTTTTCTATATAGGTTCTTTCAGCAAACTTAACTTTTGTTATATGAAAAG
Organism: Clostridium carboxidivorans P7; assembly: GCF_001038625.1. Taxonomy (GTDB): domain Bacteria; phylum Bacillota; class Clostridia; order Clostridiales; family Clostridiaceae; genus Clostridium_AM; species Clostridium_AM carboxidivorans. Next base: position 4,767,004 of record NZ_CP011803.1, on the reverse strand, counting down.
TCTTTACAACTAATCTTCTGATTTCTATTTGCTTTTCCATATATATCACCACGTTTATTTTAATAAAAAATATTAATATATAGGAACTAGAAACTAGTTTTTAGTTCCTAGTTCCTATATTATAGTTACTATTTTCTAACTTCTGATTAAACTTTTGCTATATATTCATATGGAAGTGGAACTATTGTTCCTGCAGTAGTTATCTTAGTTAACTCTACTAATGAGTCTTTAACTATAGCTGTTTGCATAGCAACATCATGTGGTGCTCCTGCATTAGCTCCCATTGGTACTCTTGGAGCAACTGCTCTTGGAGTTCCTGTTTGTTTAACTACTGGTGGTAAAGCAGCTATACATATTGTAGGTATTCCTGCTTCTTCGATTGCTCTCTGCACCAAAACTGCAGAGCGGTGGCAAGTTCCTCATCCAGCTGTCATTAGGACTGCATCTACGCCTTCTTCTTTAAGAATTCTAGCGATTTCTGGACCAGTTTCATTCTTGAATTTTTCCTGGTTTCCGCCGCCGCCCATGAATCCTATATGAGTTGGTGCGATTTCTTTTATAAATCCTTCTTGTACAAGTTCTTTTAATCTATCAATTGGGAACATGCAGTTGATGTCTTTATTAACATCTCCATTATCATATCCACCATGTGATACCATAAGTTCGCTTGATGGTGCATCTCCTGGTATTTTTCTAAATGTAAAGTCTCCTGCTAAATTAAATCTCTTATCAGATTTTAAATGTACACCAGCCGCTGTAGCTATAGCTACTTTCATATCTTTAAGCTCTTTTGTTACAGGAGCCCAAACTGGTGGAGGAGTTATAGGAACAAATATTTCTGATTGTAATCCTTTAACAATTGTTAAATCCATTATAATTTTCCTTCCTTTCTATTTCTTATATCTATATTGCTAACATATTTTTCATTAGCTTCTTCTGACAAAACTTCTATAAAACTCATCTTAAAGCCAACTTCTTGACCTACCTTTAAAGGGTAATCTGTTATAAGCATTCTCATAGGTACTTTTAAATATCCTAATCTTCCTTTAAGGTCTACTGCAACGCATCCGTCATGAACTTCTACAATTACGCCTTGCATTTCAATGATTTTATCACCATATTTTAAATCCATATTAAGCGCCTACTTTGTTGAATATTTTTCAAGTCTCTTTTGGCTTACTGGAACAGCAGTTTCATTTTCAACTCTTTCTATTGAAGTTGCTGTAGTCTTTTCAACTAACTCTAGATTGTTTTCTTTAACATTTGCATTCCATTTTCTTTCTGAAGCTTTAACTTCTTCTCCACCCATAGCTGCTTTAAGCATTGATATTCCTCTTATTGCATCTTCTGGACATAATGTATTACAGCTTAAAACTTCATTTTCAATTCCAGCTTCTGACTTGTTGTTATCAACCATGTACTTCATGTACTTGTTACCAACAACTAAAGCTCCTTGTACTGCGCAGAATGAGAATCCTACACATGGAATATCTCTCATACCAATTTGTTCAATGTGACTTGCAAAGTCAATGTGGTTGTTTCCAAATCCTTCTGTTGTAACAAAAGCTCCATCAACATCTAAAGCTTCTACTATCATTCCCATTCTTTCTGATACATAGAATTTTTCACTGTTGATTTGTGGACTTCCTACAAATAATACTCCACAAAGATCTAATTCTGGATCATTTAAAGCTTCATGAACAAGTGGTTCTCTCCAGTAATGTCTTGAACATTCTTTTGATGCAGGTCCTATACAAGTTAATGCATGAATTCCTCCATCAGCAACTTCAAGTGGTGATAACATTACAGGAACATTTCCTAAATCAACGTTTGGTTTTGCTCCAAGTACTCCTACTGGCTCAACTGGTAATATTAAGTTATCGTGCATAGCACCTTGACCCATTATTTCTTTAACAATGATAACTTTTTTCTTTCCTGGTCTTCTCTTTTGTTCAAATACTTCTGTACTTGTTACTAAAGATTCATCAGCATTCTTTAAAGCTTCTCTGATTTCTTGAGTTATAATATCTGTAGCTGTATGAGCAGCTAGAGGACCTGGTCTTTCCATGTTAGTTCCTGCAGCTATTGTTACTTGAGTTTTTATGAAGATTTCTCCCTTATCAGGTGCTCCTGGTCTTCCAAATTGAATGTTTTCTTCAAGTATACCTTCTGATGAACCGAATTCTCCTATTTGAACTCCATTTTCATCTGTTCCAGTAACCATTACTATAACACCATCAATTACTCTAGTTACGCCTGAACCTAACTTGTTGTCTCCTTCTTTAGTAGCTATTGGTTGAACATCCATTATTGTTTCACTATAAGTGTTATACTTATCTGGAGTTATTATATCAACCTTTATTTCTTTAACTAATTTGTTTATTTTTACAGCATCATCACAAACATTTTCTCTGATGTAAAGAGTTGTTCCTTCAATTTTTGTTTCTGGTCCAAACTCTACTTTATTGATTTTGAAATATTTTCTTGTAAGAGTTCTTACAACCTTTTCTTCAAGCTTAACTGCTGCTGCTGGAGCTTCAGCATTAACAATTTTTTGTGCTTTTACTGCTAATGGTGCTTGTGGTGCAGTAGCTGCTGCCTGAGATGTTCCTTGAACATTTAAAGGTACTTCAATATCAATACCTTTTCCTTCAGCTATCTTAATTCTAAGAACGCCGCCGGATACACTTGTTGTTGATTTTGGTGCTTCTGACATTATTACTTCCTCCTCATATCCTTCTAATAGATCAGGTGTTACAGGAGTTAATGCTGGTGCATCTACCTTTAATGTTGCTCCAATTACTTCTTCTCTTGTTAAAACTGCATCATCTAATTTTAATAGTAATGAGTCTTCTAATTTTTCAAAGTTCATTGGATTTTCTAAATCTTCAACACTAATAGTTTCTCCTGCTTTTTTATTATATTTTAAAACTGCTTTTTCACTTCCTTCAGTTAATTCTTCAGCTTGTGCATCTGAATTTCCTTCGGAAGCCATAGTACTAACTCCTTCTAAAACATCTGGAGTTAATGGTGTAAGTGAATCTATAGTTTTTAGTAGCTTTGCTCCTAAAACCTCACCTATCTTTAAGCAGTTATCTGGTATTGTTAAAAGTCCTGAATCCACCATATCTGGGAATATACCTGGATCCTCTAAATTGTCTGCTGATATTATTGTTCCTTCTTCTGTTCTACAACATACAACAGCTAATTCATTTTTTAACTCCATTGCATGTTCAGCACTCATTGACATATTGGTTTACCTCCTTATACTTCATCTAATCGTCTTGTTAATGTATGATCAACTGTCCTAAATATATGGTCTGTGTGATGGTACACAGGCAGACCAGCTTTTGGTGCACAGTTCATAACTGTATTTGAGCAGTCACTACAATTAGATATTAATATTCTTTCTGCTCCTTCTTTCTTTAACTGCAAAACTGCAGCTGTTTGGCCTGGTCATTCTCCCGGAGTCTTACATTTAGCGGCTCCCTTGCTTTCTACTATGTTTTTGCAATTTACAACTGAAACTACATTTGAGCCCATCTTTCCAGCTATATCTCTTAATCTTCCTTCATTTGCTCCACAAGCGCATACTAGAAGTCCCATTTTTCCTTTGTACTCTGGTAATGGTATAGTAACAATTGCTCCACCTGAAGTCTTTGTAACTACAGCTTTTTCTAGATCTTGTGCACTTCCAGTATATGGTCCACCTACTACAAGTTCACCATATTGTCCTTTAATACCACCGCATTTTTCTATTAATTCCTTTATAGGTGTTCCCACTGGAATCTGGAAAAATACATGTGATTCTTTTCCACTATTAAGTTTTCCTGCTATAGTTATATCTTTATCAATAACTGGTTTTCTATCCTCAACTGCTCTTGTAATATTTACAAGAGTTTCCCCATTTATTACAACACATTTTGCTTCTAATGGAAGTTGAGTTGGCTCAAGCCACTTTCCAAATATGGCATTTATTAACGCTCTCTCTTCTCCCATTGGATAAAGGTTTTTTACTTCACTAACTTCTATATCATTTCTACCTTTTAATGCATTTTTAAGAGATTGTACAGCCTTTTTATTTTTAGCCTTTATTCCTATATAAGCTTTAGGAGCTCCTGTTACCTTCATAGCACATTCTATACCCCTAATTACTATTCCTGGATTCTCTTCTATTAACTTTATATTGTGTCTAAGAACAGGTTCACATTCAACACAATTGGCAATGATGTATCCATCTGGAATTTGCGCTTTTAGCTTTATATGAGTTGGAAAACCAGCTCCACCAGCTCCAACTATTCCTGCTTCGTATATTGCATCAAGTATATTGTCAGTTTCTTTAATTTTTACATACTCTTCTGTTTGAACATCATTTGCTTCAACAATTATTTCAGTATCTGTAATCTTAACTACTTTTCCTGAAACACTTGTATGTATTTTTGCTCCCAATCCATTTGGCTCTGCAATACATTCGCCTCTTTTTACTTCCTTACCTTCCTTTACTACTGGAACGTCAGGTGCACCAACATGCATTTTAAGCGGAAAACTAAATAATTTTACCATAAAATACTGTTGTCTTAAATCTACTAACCTCAGTTTAGTAGAATGCAACATTCCCTCCTTTCAAAATTTCATTAACTTAATATAATGTTTATTATTACATAAATTAATAGTATGTATTATACTAAATAAATTTTTCTTATACGCAATTATATTCTAGCAAGTTCCGTGCCAATAATTTATTTTGCGCTGCTTTGTTATAAAATATGCAAATACACTGGTTTTTTCGTATTAGTTTTTTTTATATTAAAGGTTTACTTAATAGCAAAATGTACTTTTTTCTGACAAATAGTGTAGTATTTTTTGACACTATTCGTTAATTTTTAGTTAAAGTCATACACTGTATAGAAATATATATAAATTTGGTGTCAATAATTTGACACTAAAAATTAAAATAAAAATAGCCATATACAAGATATTTTTTCTTGTATATGGCTATTTGTTAAATAATTACGCTTGTGCTCCGATATCCTTTGACTTACTAGCAGATCTAAACATAGCTATAGATGTGTATATGATAACACATATTACTAACCAAGTTAAAATATTCAAAGGAAGACTCTTAACTATATATGCTGCTACTAAAACTCCAACTGATCCAAATAGAGTTATTGCCATAGAAGCTTTTCTATCATAAGCTCCTTCTTTAACAAATTTAGCTGATGCTACTGGCATCAAAAATGCACAAGATCCCATCATTATAGGGAATGCTACCTTTGGACTCATTCCAAGTGCAAATACTAATGCCATACAAGGTGCATATAACCCTATTCCAAGTGTCATAAGTGCTCCTAATATAAAGTTAGCAATTACAGCTATAATAAGCTTTATTCCTGTAAGTCCTATAGCGTCTCCACCTACAGGCATTAATTTTAATTGTGATGCTAACATTACTAATGCAACTATAAGTAATGCTACTCCCATTCCAAGTTGAACTTTTTTCTCATCAAGCTTTGAAACTATACCTGCACCTATAAAAGCACCTATAGTAGCAGAAACAAGCATTGCAAATAAAGTTACAGGTTCAACTTTTATTACTGTTATAAATATTAGAGCTTCTACTGTTACGGGAATTGTACAAGATGCATTAAGTGTTCCTGGTATTGTTCTATCTTGAGAAAGTTTAAAGAATTTTAATAATGCTGTAAGAGGAGCAAAACTTCCTATACCTAATGTATCAAAAAAGTTTGTTATAAATCCAACACCGCCTAATGCTAAAAAGTTTGCACTTTCTAGATTACCCTCTTTAGATGCTTTAAAATAATCTCTTAAAAATACTATTGTAAAATAACCTGTCAAGAGTATAAGTAAACCGGACACTACTTTAACTAACATAATAACATCCCCCTCTTTCTATTATAATTTTTAATATTACATATATATTGTAATATATATTATGGCCTTACCGCAATAATTTTCTTAATATTTTTTATATTTTTATTTTTGAATTTTTTGCATAAATTTACTTTAATATAAAACCATGTTTAACTGGATCATCTGGATCTATTAAGTATTGACTAAATCCAGTAACATATGCACTTCCTGTTATTTCTGGGATTATGCCATCAAATTCTCCTACTTTAGCTTTACTTAAAACTTTTCCTATGAATTTAGTACAAATTATGCTTTCATTTACTATTTGTCCACCAACTTCGATTTCTCCTCTAGCGTATAAATCAGCTAATTTGGCACTTGTTCCAGTTCCACATGGAGATCTATCAACCTGTCCTTGACCAAATACTACTACATTTTGAACATCTGCATCTTTACTTTTTGCAGGTGCATAAAACTCACAAAGATCAACTGTTTTAATATGCTTTAATATAGGGTGTTGAATCTCTACCTGCTCATTAACTGCATGAATAATCTTCATTCCAAGATCATTAAGTTGTTGTGCATTTTTAGGAATTAAATCAATTGCTACATCTGAAGCTTTTACCATTGCAAAAAAACTTCCTCCAAAAGAAATATCTAAAGTTAACTTTCCAAAGTCAGGTACACTTACTTCTATATCTTTCTTATAAAGAAATGCTGCTACATTAACTATTGAAACTTCTTTTGCTTTACCATTTTCAACTTTTACTCTAGCTTTAATAATTCCAGCTGGAGCTTCTAAAACTATATTTGTATATGGCTCTGTAACTGGTACCATTCCCATTTCAACAGCACAAGTTGCTGCTCCAATAGATCCGTGACCACACATATTTAAATATCCGCCGCCATCCATGAATATAACACCAATATCTGCTTCGTCTACACAAGGCTCAGTAAAAATAGCACCAAACATATCATTATGTCCTCTTGGTTCAAGCATTAACATAGTTCTTAAATAATCCATGTTTTTTTCCATGTATTCCATTTTCTCAGCCATAGTTTTTCCTGGAATCTTAGGCACTCCACCTGTTACAATTCTAGTCGGTTCACCCATAGTATGAGATTCTACTGTATTGATAACTTTTGTTGCTTTCATTTCACTATTCCCCCTTATTTTTCATTTTTAATTTTAAAAATGCTAAAGCTTTTTTAGCATCTAATTCTATTACATTGTTTTCGCCTACAACTTCTGTCTCTATTCCTTCCGTTGATTTATTAAAATCAACTATGGTGTCCATATACTTATTAGTAACTACAAATTGTGCTTGAGTACCCACAAAGCTCATTCCTACAACAGGAATTCCTCTCTTGCCTATTTCTTCTATAGCAGTAGCAAAATCAATATTACTATTTCCCCATCCATCTATAGACACAATAGCACCATCTGCTCTCATGGCTTCGACCCAAGCTGCCGCTCTCTGAGCAACAAATACCTTATCTTCATTTTCCTGAGGCGTTCCTGCTACTATAATTCCAAGAAGGTCTACATCTCCATCATTATCTACAATTTCTACTAATGGATCTCTAAAATGATGTAATGTAGTTTCTTTAGTAGATGGTCCAATTCCCATAGTATCACCTCAATTCATGGCTCTTAAAGCACCATCTCTATATTCATTAGGACTTAAGACTATTGGCATATTTCCCATATCTATAATAGATCTGCATCCAATAAATCCTCCAGGTTCTTTACCTAAAATACCTGTATCATACATACAACCCTGACCTGCAACTTGTTTTATGATAACTACTTTTTTCTTATTAGGTTTTATTTTATCAAAATATTCGTATTTTTCATCGCAGAATCTTCCATTCATCTTTTTTAGATACTCTCTTATCTCCGTAATTATCTTATCACATACTCTGTGAGCTGCCATAGGCCCTGGCCTATTTGTACCTTGCCCATCTTTCAATGTTATATCTATATTTATTATTATATCGTCCTCTGAAGGAGTGCCTCTTCTACCAAACTTAACTTGTTCTTTTAATATACCCTCTGAAGAACCAAATTCTGCAACTTGTATTCCTTTTTCATCTACTCCCGTAAGCATAACAGTTACTCCTGTTAAAACATGAGTTATTCCTTCTCCTAGCTTGCCTAAAACCTTAGTTGCTATAGGAGAAAAATCCATTATAGAATTTACAAAAATATCATGTTCATTACTTTGTATAATTTTTAACTTTAGACTGCGCACTAACTCTTCATTATCTATTACGTCAGCTTCTATATTATTTCTTATATATAAAACTCCATCTTTTATATATGTTTTTTCTGCAAATTCTACCTTTTGTATATGAAAAGTTTTTATAACAAGCCTTCTGATTTCTCTCTCCAAATTAACACACCCTTATCTTAATTAACAGGTTATTATAAACCAGAAACTAAGAACTAGTTTCTGGTTTATTATTGCTAATTAAACTTTTGCTGTATATTCATAAGGTAATGGTACTATCTTACCAGCTGATTGAAGAACTTCAAGCTGAGCTAATGTATCCTTAACGATACCTGTCTGCATTTCAACATTATGTGGTTGACCTGCATTAGCTCCCATTGGAACTCTAGGAGCAACTGCTCTTGGAGTTCCTGTCTGTTTAACTACTGGAGGCAATGCTGCTATAATTATAGTAGGAATTCCAGCCTCTTCGATTGCTCTCTGCACCAAAACTGCAGAGCGGTGACAAGTTCCTCATCCAGCAGTCATTAGAACTGCATCCACGCCTTCATCTTTTAAGATTTTAGCAATTTCTGGACCTGTTTCTTCTGTGAAAACTTTTACGTTTCCACCACCACCCATGAATCCAATATGAGTTGGTGCAACTCCCTTAATGTAACCTTCCTTAGCTAATTCCCTTAATCTATCAATAGGGAACATACAGTTTATATCTTTATTAACATCAGAGTTGTCATATCCACCATGTGATACCATTAAATCATCGGAATTAACATCTCCTGGTATTCTTCTAAATCCTGTATCTCCTGCTAAATTAAATCTTTTATCGGTTTTAACATGAACTCCAGCTGCTGTTGCAAGTGCAATAACCATATCTTTTAATGGTTTTTCTACAGGTGCCCAAACTGGTTTTGGTGTTATAGGAACAAATACTTCTGATTGTAAGCCTTTAACAACAGATTTACTCATTGCTATTACCTTCCTTTCTCTTTTCTATATTACTTATATATTTCTCATTAACTTTATCAGAAAGAACTTCTACATAAGTCATGTATAATCCCACTTCTTGTCCTACTTTCATAGGATAGTCTGATATTATCATTCTATTAGGTATTTTTAAATAACCAAGTCTGCCTTTGAAGTCTATTGCAACAGAACCATCAGTTACTTCTACAATGACTCCCTGCATTTCTCTTACTTGATCACCGTACTTTAAGTCCATACATCTCTACCTACTTTTATGAATATTTTTCTTTTCTTTTTTCACTCATTGGTAATGCTTGTTCATTAAGAGCTCTTTCTATTTTTATTCCTTTTTCCTTTTCAACTAATTCTAGATTGCTTTCAAGAACATTTCTATTATACTTTCTTTCTGCAGCTTTTACTTCTTCTCCATCCATAGCAGCTTTAAGCATTTCAGCTCCTCTAATTGCATCTTCTGGACATAATGTGTTGCATCCAAGAATTTCATTTTCTATTCCAGCTTCTGATTTATTATTGTCTATAATATATTTCATATATTTATTTCCAACAACTAATTGACCTTGAACTGCACAGAATGAAAATGCTACACAAGGTATTCCTCTCATACCTATTTGTTCAACATGGCTAGCAAAATCTATATGATTGTTTCCAAATCCTTCTGTAGTAACAAAAGCACCATCAACATCTAATGCTTCTACTATCATACCCATTCTTTCAGATACATAGAATTTTTCGGTGTTAATCTGAGGACTTCCTACAAATAATACACCACATAAATCTAATTCTGGATCAGCTAATACCTGATGAACTAATGGTTCTCTCCAGTAATGTCTTGAACATTCTTTTGATGCTGGTCCTATACAAGTTAATGCATGTATTCCACCGTCAGCAACTTCAAGTGGTGATAACATTACAGGAACATTACCAAGATCAACGTTTGGTTTTCCACCAAGGAATCCAACTGGTTCAACTGGTAGAATTAAGTTATCATGCATTGCTCCTTGTCCCATTATTTCTTTAACTATTATAACTTTTTTCTTTCCAGGTCTTCTTACATGTTTAAATTCTTCTATATTAACTACTAAAGAATCATCATCAATTTTCTTTATAGCTTCTCTTATTTCTTGAGTAATTACATCTGCTGCCTTATGAGCTGCTATAGGTCCTCTTCTTTCCATGTTTGTCTTAGCTTGAATTGTAATTTGTGCTTTTATGAATATTTCTCCCTTATCAGGACAACTTGGTCTACCCCATTGAATATTTTCATCAAGATAACCTTCTGATGAACCAAATTCACCTATTTGAACACCATTTTCGTCTGTACCAGTAAGCATCATTATAACACCATCAAGTACTCTAGTTACGCCAGAACCAAGTTTTGAATCTCCTTCTTTTGTAGCTATTGGCTGAACATCCATTATTGTTTCACTGTATGTGTGATACTTATCTGGTGTAATAATATCAAATTTTACAGCTTTAACAAGATCTCCAGTTGCTTCTGCATCTTTACATACGTCTTTTCTAATATATAAAGTTGTACCTTCGATTTTAGTTTCTTTGCCTAATTTTACTTCATTTATTTTGTAATGTTTTCTTGTAAGAGTTCTTAGTACTTTTTCTTCAAGTACTACTTCCTTTTTGTCTTCAGCTTTTGTTGCTACAACTGCTTTTTCAGCCTTTACTACTGGCACATTTCCGGATTTTACCGAACTAGTACTTATACCATTCAATGGTACTTCGATGTCAACACCTTTGCCTTCGGCAATTTTAATTCTTAGGACTCCACCTGATACATTTGATGTTACTTTTGGTGATTCTCCCATATCAACTTCCTCCTTAAATCCTTCTAACATTTCAGGTGTTATAGGAGTTAAAGCTGGTACATCGGACACTAATTTCTGTCCAACAACTTTTTCTCTTGTAAGAACCCTTTCATCTAATTTGAATAGTAATGAGTCCTCAAGCTTTTCAAAATGCATAGGATTCTCCAAATCTTCAGCCCCTATTACATCACCTGTTTTTTTGTTATATTTTAAGACTGCCTTTTCATTTCCTTCAGTTAGCTCCTCTTGAACTTTTTCTTCAGAAGCCATTTCTTTAACGCCTTCTAAAAGTTCTGGAGTTAACGGAGTAAGTGAATCAACAGTTTTAATCAATTTTGCTCCAATTACTTGTGCTACTTTCAAGCAATTGTCTGGAATAGTCAACAAACCAGCATCTACCATGTCAGGGAATATTGCTGGATCTTCTAAATTGGAAGCTTGAATTATTGTTCCTGCTTCTGTTCTACAACATACAATCCCAAGTTCATTTTTAACTTCTTCTGCATGTTCTACACTCATTGACATAACATTAATCCCTCCTTTTCGTTATTTCATCACAAATTTTATATATTAAAATGGTAACTCTATATCGATTCCTTTTCCTTCTTCTATTCTAATTTTTAAAACTCTACCTTCAACATCATCAACTATTTCTTCTGATACTACTTGTTCTTCTACAACTTCTTCTACTTGTTCTTCAACTTTTGAATCATTTTCTACTTTATCTTCTACTTCCTTAACACCCTCTAAAATATCTGGAGTTAATGGAGTTAATGAATCGATAGTTTTAAGTAATTTTGCTCCTATAACTTGACCTACTTTTAAACAATCTTTTGGTATAGTAAGCAATCCTGAATCAACCATATCTGGGAATATATCTGGGTCTTCAAGATTTGATGCTTGTATAATTGTTCCTTCTTCAGTTCTACAACATACAACAGCAACTTCATTTTTAAGTGCTTCTGCATGTTCAACACTCATTGACATTATTTAACCCCTCCTCTTACTACTTTTGTTCTTCCATAGGAAGTCTTCTAGTTAATGGATAATCCACTGTTCTAAACACATGATCTGTATGATGATATACAGGTAATCCTACCTTAGGCGCACAACACATTACAGTATTAGAACAATCACTACAGTTTGATATTAAAATTCTCTTAGCACCTTGTTTTTTCAAATACATAATGCCAGCAGCTTGCCCTGGGCAATCTCCTGGAGTTTTGCACTTATTAGATCCTTTAATTTCTTCTACATTTTTACATTTAGTAACTGCTACAACTTCTGATTTCATTTTAGAAGCTACATCTCTAAGTCTTTCCTCATTTGCTCCGCAAGCACAAACAAGAAGTCCTATTGGTCCTTTGTATTCCGGAAGTGGAATTGTTACTATAGCACCTCCTGAAATCTTTGTAACAGAAGCCTTCTCTAAATCTTCAGCTTTTCCTGTATAAGGTCCTCCTATAACAATTTCGCCATATTCTCCATCTATACCACCACATTTTTCTATAAGACTCTTCATTGAAGTGCCTACAGGTACTTGTGAAAATACATTAGGTTCTTTTCCTGATTTAAGTTTACCTATGACAGTTATATCCTTATCAATTACTGGCTTCTTATCTTCTACGGCTCTTGTTATATTAGCTAAAGTTTCTCCATTTAAAACCACACATTTAGCTTCTAATGGAAGTTGTGTAGGCTCAAGCCATTTTCCAAATATCTCATGAATTACAGCTCTTTCTTCACCCATTGGATACATATCTCTAAGCTTCTTTATTTCTATATCATCAGATCCGTTTAGACATTTTTCTAATGATTGTATTGCTTCTGGATGTTTTGCTTTTATAGCTATATAAGCTTTCTTTGAGCCTGTTGCTTTCATAGCATATCTTATGCCATTTACAACTAATTCAGGCTTCTCTTCTATCATTTTTATATTATGATGAAGAACAGGTTCACATTCAACGCAATTTGCAATTATGTATCCATCTGGAATTTCTGCTTTTAATTTGATGTGTGTTGGAAATCCTGCACCGCCGGCACCAACTATACCTGCTTCATATACAGTGTCAATTATGCTTTCGCACTCTTTAATTTTTACATAATCCTCTGTTTGTATCTCATCTGCTAATATAACTATATTATTATCAGTAATTTTAGATACTTCTCCTGACACACTAGTATGGATTTTTGCTCCAAGGCCTTTTGGTTCTGCTATACATTCTCCTCTTTTTACCTTCTGACCTTCTTTAACGGCAGGAACATCTGGTGCTCCTACATGCATTTTTAGAGGAAAACTATATAATTCTTTCATATCATCCCTCCTAAGTTTTATAGTCATGAATATATTTCAGCATTTATTATGCCAAATATTTGTTTATTTAATATATTTATTACTTTTTACCTATAATTGTTGCAAATACTACTATGTGGGCGTATAACTTTTTTTTATAACAACTATAATTTTTATTAATAAGTTCATTTTTTTGACACACCATATTTTGAAAATTATGTAAAATGCCTGTATGGTTAGGTTTACACGTAAAAAACACCTATGTCAATAATTAGACATAGATGTCAGTAATTTGAACCTATATATTATACTTTCCTAATTTGTAATATAATGTGCTCCTTTTTATATTTAACACTTTGGCCGCATGCTGCTTATTTCCTTTTACCATTTTCATAACTTCTTTTATAGTTCTTTTTTCAACATTCTCAACTATTCTTTCTAAATCGAATTCATCTTCACCTAAATCTTCCTCTGGAGATACACTTTCTATAATGTATTCAGGAATAGACTCTGTATTTATTTTCCCATTATTAGATAAAACAACCATCCTTTGAACTACGTTTTTTAGTTCTCTTATATTACCATCCCACTTATAATTAGTTAATATCTTATATACTTTATCATCAATATTAGTTATTTTTATACCTTCCTGAGCTGAAACCTGTTCAAAAAAGAGGTTTGCTAAATCTTTTACATCCTCTTTTCTATCTTTAAGCGGCGGCAGCTGTATCTGCACTACTGCTAATCTATAAAACAAATCTTCCCTGAATTTATCTTCAAGTATTAATTTTTTCAAATCTTTATTGGTAGCTGCAATGATTCTAGCATCAGTATTTATAGCCTTCTCACTGCCAAGCCTATATATCACTCCATCTTGCAGTACCCTTAACATTTTAACCTGCATCTCTACAGGCATATCTCCTATTTCATCTAAAAATAATGTACCTCCATTGGCAAATTCAAATTTACCTATCTTCCCCTTTTTTATAGCTCCTGTAAATGCACCTTCTACATATCCAAACAATTCACTTTCTAGTAAATTACCTGGTATAGCACTACAATTTATAGCTACAAAATTTCCAGTTCTCCCGCTAGCTTCATGTATTGATTTAGCAAAAACCTCTTTACCTGTTCCACTTTTTCCTGTTATAAGAACACTAGTAGATGTATGTGCTACTTTTTGCGCTATAGCTATAGCATCTATTATTTTCTTATTTTTTCCTATTATGGATGAAAAATTATATTTTGAAGCTATCTCATTTTTATATGCTTTCTCTAAAAATTCAACCTTCTTTTTCTCATATTCCAGCTGTTTTGTTAAATTCATAGCATCAGTAATATCTCTATCTGTTGACACAGATGCAATTATACGTCCTTTGGAATTATAGATGGGAACAGCACTTAATATTACCAGCTTTCCTTCTACAGGTTCATGAAATACATTATCTATTCTCTTTCCGGTATTTAATACTTTTAAATTTAAAGCTTTAGGAAAAAATTCTCCTAGGTGTTTATTCATTATTTTTTCTGCAGGCACATTATATAACTTTTCGGAACTCCTATTCCAATACTTTACTATTCCCTTTTCGTCACATATACATACACCTTCATGTAAATTGTCAAATACATTATTTAAAAGATTGAACATTTCATCCATTTTTAAATAAAAAGTATCTCTTATATTATTACTAGTAACTATACCTATAACTTTTCAATTTTCTAATACAGGTAGCCTTCCTATACGATTATCAATCATTATGTCTCTAGCCAATCTTGCTGAATCATTAGATCTTATAGTATATAAATTAGTGTTTCCAAACTCTATAATAGGTGCATCAAAGGATACACCCTTCTTTTTTATTTTTGCAACATCATTCATGGTAAATATTGCTTTTAATTTTCCATTTTTATCTTCAATTAAAACTTCATCTCTATATGACTCTATCATTCTATTGAGGGCATTTCTTATACTCTCATCTTCTCTTACTTTTATAAAATCCTTTAGCATTATGTCTCTTACTTTATATATAATCTCAGATATACTCATTAATTTCACCTACCATTTATACTCTACTTTAATTATAGAAACATATGCCGCTCATTACAATGAAAACTTTTATTGTAATTCTTTATACAAAAATAACACTTACCTTAATTATAAATTTAGTAAGTGTTATTTTTAAAATTTGTTATACTACCCTAAGCGTTTCCTTAGATGTTTTTTCTCTGTTATAACTTTCTACACCTATTCTCTTCAACCTACTCCATAACCTTTCCATGGTTTTCTCTGGATTATAATAAAATTCACTTCCCCTGATTCTCAGAAAGTACCAACCTATTCTTTCTAAGTTTAATCGTGCTTCCATATTCTTTTTTATATCATCTCCATTATCTATTATTCCTTCATCACAAACAATAGCAGCTCTATTTCTATTCCCTTCTATTATAAAATCTACTTTATATCCTCCCACTTTGATTTGAGGAATTATATCATACCCTTTATCCTTTATCATGTTATATACATCCTTTTGAAATTTAGATTGAAAAACGTATTCTAAATTTATATATCTCTTATTGTATTTTTCATAATTCAAACAATAATTAAGAATAGAATGCCTTACACATGATTTATTTAAATCTTTTAATTCTACAGAATAAAATAGCCACATTTGATTTCTTGCTCTACTTGCTGCCACATTAAACCTTCTTATATCTGATTCCCTAGTTAATGGTGCAAACTTAACATTGTTTGCAATAACCATTGACAAGAACATTACATCTCTTTCATCTCCCTGGAAGGAATAAGCATCTCCACATATAATTTTCCTTCTTATCATCTCCTCTTCCCCTATTCTTTCCCTTATCATATTTTCAATTATTTCACTTTGAACATCACCCAGTAAAGAAATAACCCCCATAGTCATATCTTTATATTTTTTATCTTTACAGCAACTAACTAATTTGCTTACTAAAACCTCTGCTTCTGGAATATTTACAGCTTTATTCTGTTCCCTATATCCATCTTCCGCTTTTACAGCCACAATAGGTGGGTATAATGCCTCTGAAGGCTTAGGATATCTCAATGGCTTTATCTCATTTGAATAACAAAGCATATTGCTAAACCCAATAATCTCTGGTACACACCTAAAATGTTCTTTAAGAATTAATCTATTTGGAAAAACTCTAAGTGCAGTATCATAAAGGCTAGTGTGTAAATCAAACCATTCATTTTGAGGAATATCCTTCAAATATTTATTTATCAAGCCTTGTATAACTCCTTGATCAACCCCTACAACTTCTGGACTTATCTGTTTGTCATCACCAACTATAACCGCCTTTTTAGCTCTCATTAAAGCACATATAGAAAATATATCACTTTGGCTGCTTTCATCATAAATAATAACATCAAACAACTTTCTTGATAATTTTATATTTTCAATTACTCTATTCAATGGCATAATCCAAACAGGTATAGTATCTTTACATTTCTCCATCTCATCCTGAGCTATTTTTCTATACTCTGATACCATCTTTCCTGTACCTTTTCCTATTCTTTTAACAGCCTGCATCCAGGCAAAAAGACTTCTTTTTTCAGATTCAGTAGTTTTAAGTATTTGATTATACCAGGTTTTTTTAGATACTATATCTTTTATAATCATTTTTTCTTTCTTACTATTCTGCTCTATTGCTTCTTCTATAAATTCTAAGTTTAGCTTATAAATATCCTTAAGCAAACTATTCCACTGACACCATTTCCACGCACTACAAAAATCTTCAAAGTTTCTTGTGTTATTTCTCCAACTTTCAATTAGCTTTTCTCCTGTAGTCGGACATACTTTTGTTATTTTATTTATAAGTTCATCTATCCTAACTAAATCGTTCTTTATTACTTTAAAATGTTCTATCATCTTCAACTGTTCTTTTGTTTTTTCTACATCAAGAAATTCCATTGCATTATACAATTCATCTAACTTATCTGTAGATAAAACTAATTTTTTCATAACTTCAATATAAGCTTTTAGCTCATTATACTCATTTACTTTTTTGATAGCTTGTACACACTTTATTAGATAGCTATAAGTTTGAGATTTATGCCACTCTATATTTTGTGGTATCCAAATTCTACCTAATAATGATGTTATTTTGCTTTTATACTTTACATTCCAATCAATTATAGTATTTAACTTTTTTATATTTTGTTCTATTTCTATTATGTCTATTTCATCTTCTCTATTACAAATATCTGATAAATCTCCATACTTTTTTGCCATGCTATTCCATAAAGACTTTAAGTCTTTAATTATTTTTTCCTGTTGAATGTAAAGTTTTAATGCTGATGCTTGTTCAAAATTTTCTACTTCAAGAAAATCAACTTTGCATTCTTTAAAAATATAATTATATTCTGAATGAATAATTTTAAAGGTTTTGCTCACTTTTCCTCTCGAATTAAACTTGCTATATACAATATCAAAATCTCTACTTAATTTATCTATATTTATATTATTCGGAATTTCTATGTTGTAATTTTTTAGTTTGCTTTTTAGCCTATCTAGCATCAAAAAATAATTATTACATTTAAACGCTGCATCCATAAATAAATCATGTGCTATTTTGCTACTATAATAAAGTCCTAGTATATTTTTAAAGCTACTATTTTCTATAGATTCCATTTCACTTTTACACTTATTCAACATACTTAAAAGAGCTTCATAATCACATCTATTATTATCTGGTATTCGCCAGTTACTTAGTAATTTTGTATTAATTTCAATATCTTCTTTTAATTTTTTAAACCTAGACATTTTATCACAGATTTCAATATCCATAGGTATTTTATCTATCAAACTTTTTATACTATCAAAATTCTGCTTTTCTTTTTTATCTATAGCCTTTAATAATTTTAATAATTGCAAATATTCCTCTTTATTTAAAGGCATAGATTGTTCATATTTAATGTTATCTTCTATCCATGAATGTTGTTTTCTATTTTCTCTTACCCATTTTGCAATATCTGCAACTTTATAATACTGTCCCCCATATTCTATACTCTTATTTTCAGTATTTTGAATTTCCCCCAGTCTATTATATAAATGCTCTTGCTTTTTTCTGCAATTTTTTAATTCTTCCCTTAATAATTTAATCTCTTTACTTAATGCTTCAGGCTCTACAGACAGATTATCTGTTATTTTTCTTACAGCTTCATTAAGTTCTTTTAGAGAATTAGAATCATTTCCAATAACACTCATACACAATGGTCTAATATGTTCTGGTATCATGTCCACCAACACTTTTAAAGCTTTATCTGTTTGACTTGTCACAAGCACACTTTTACCATGTGCAAGAAGATGACATATTAAATTAACTATTGTATGACTCTTACCTGTTCCTGGGGGGCCTTGTACTACAACTCCATAATTTTCACATAACCTTTTAACAACTTGTTTTTGCTCAAAGTTTGTATCTAATGGAAATAGTATGTCCTCTCCAACTTTTTCCCATTCCTTTATATCTTCCTCACTTTGCTCTAATTTTTTATCTTGTACCAAAGCCTTTATTGTTTCTGGTATAACATAGCCATTATCTATTTGATTATTTATGTTTATAATTTCTTTTTGCCATAATCTCATATTATTTTTTCTTATTAAAATTACAGGATTATCGCAAATAAAAGGATTTTTTGTTAACTTTATTTTATCCATGCTTACTCTACAATTTATTATTTGACCATTACAACCTAAGTAGGAAACTATATCTTTTAGTATATTCTCAATATTATCTATTGTTCTAGGATCTATATCGACGCTATTTATTTCATTTTCTATTTGAACTATGCTATGTAAATTTGCTATATCTAAGTCTTCAAATATTCCCAGTTCTAAACATGTAGGACTTATTGGTATTAAATGAAATATACCCTTTTTAACATCAAAATTTAGTTTCATTCTGGTTGTAACAACAGGATGAATTATTTTTTCATTACCAACTTTCCAAACAAGAAGACCATGTCCCCATACTATTTCTATTCCTTCTGATCTTTTCTGTATCTCCAAAAATAACTTAAACAATTGATCATATATACATTTACACTTTTTTGTTACCTCTAACCACCATTCAGTTTCCGAAACCTTATTCACACTGCACCCATCCATAGACATCAGGTCATTTTCCCAATATAGTTTTTCATATTCTGAAACATTTCTTATTATTTTTTCATTTAAATTTTTTACGCTTAGTAAATATGAAAATATTTTTTTGACCTTATTCCTATAATCCATTTTTTCACCCCACAACGCACTTATAAATATATTTACTTTTATGTTAAATTATACCATTTTATTTTTTATTGTCCATTTGTTTCGTTAAACATATTTCATAATAAAATGACACCCTTTTTAGACTTATTTTGGTTGTGGTAAAAATGGTTATTTAAAATAGCCTATTGTAACAATGAATAAATAATATGTTCATATAATTCTGGCACTACATTTAAAGTATAAGGAACATTTAATCTTTCGCTGTATTTGTGAAAATCCTTTCCTTCGCCGCCAAAGACTATTGCAGGAATGCTAAGCTTGCTTAAAGCTTCTAATGGCAAATCATAACTTATACCATATCCAACAATATTCGAAGATAAACCAGATATATTCTTATTATTCTCTATTCCAGTATAACTTAAATCAGAAATCCCCATAAAAAAGTCTTCTTTAATAATTTTTTCGTTAAACTTTTCATGCGCATACTCTATTGTTTTATCTATAGAATTTATAAATTTTTTGTCCTTAGCGTCTTCTTCTCTCAAGTATTTATGAGGATAATATGGAGGAATAAAAGAAACTATTATCATAGTTTTCTTATCATCATATTTTTCATAAGTTTCTTTAACTATATTTATGGCTATAGTTTGGTTATCTTTATTTTCTTTTTTCCAAAGTTCAACTTTTTCTTTCATATAACTTTCAAAATTTTTATTCTTACTTTTAACCTGCAAAAGTAATTCTTCATAAGTCATAACACATGGCTGTACTTTAATATATTCAAATCTCTTACCGCTCTTTTTTATAAATTTTTCTCTTTTGATTTTAATATCTTCTAGAACATTATTAAATGCCTTAAATGCTAAGTCTTTTAAATTACTCATAAGCTTTTCCTCAGACATACTAAGAGTAAGTAAATTATAATATGCTGCTGCATATAAAGGACTTTGTACAGAATATAATTCTTTTAAATCCATTTGTTTCAAACACATAGGAGGTGGAGTTATGACATTATTAAATTGATCAGAAAAGTCAGGATTATTTTCTAAAATTCTATTTATTTCTGAAACTAACGCATTGGGATTTAGCCCTTTTAATGGTTCTCCTACATGAGTTTCTTTACCTACACATAAAAACAGTGGCATTATTTTTCCTACACTGCCCATATATAATCTTTTAAATTCTTCACCTGCACTTTGCGGTATGCTGCATTCTGATATTATTGCCCCGCAATAATTATATTTCATTTTATCTTGAAGCTTTAAAAGAAACGGAGCTGCAGCCACCATACCTTCTGAATTACTTTCTTCACCTGGCACTGCTAAAAATAACAAATTTCCCTTAAAATTTTGGTCTTCGCTAAACTTTCTAATTAATTCTATATCTATTGCAATACCACATTTCATATCTGCTGTTCCTCTTCCAAAAATCCACTTACCTGATTTAAGGTCTTTTAAGGCATCTTCATCTAAATTCAACTCACTAATCCGTTTTGTACATTCTTCCATATCAAAAGCAATAGGTTTTAAATGTCCAAATTCTTCTACTCCTACTACATCAAAGTGTCCTGTTAAAATCAAAGTATCATTTGATTTTTCTTTTCCATTTACTACTGCCCATACAAATTTTCTTTCTAAATTATCTCCTTCTACTGCTTCCATACCAAAGTTATTTTTATTTTTTTTAAAATAAGTCATGTTTGATAGCATATCATATATTTTTTCTGATGCAATACTTTCATTTTTTGTACCTGATACACTTGGAAGGGAGATTAATTCTTTTAATGTTTCATAAATCTTATCACTCAAATTCATTTTAAATTTCCTCTTTTCTCATATATTACTTTTAAATATGTTATCATAGTTTAATAGTTTATATATACATTATAATTAATAAAAAATTTTTAAATCAAGAACTTTATATAAAAAAATAAAGGAGCATTTATCTATGCTCCTCGAAATATTATTTAATTTTTTTTTGACTAAGCAATTCTTCATATTGAATAGAATTTTGGCTATTTATTTCTGGGAATTTTATCTCTACATTTTTATTTATATTAAAAGTATTTGTATTAAAATCAATACCTAATTTATATACACCTGTAAGTTTATTTGCTGTATTGCTATTTTTAACATTACTTAAACTTTCAACTGTTGATATGAATTTTGGTGCATCAAATACTAAATCTATATTTCCCTTTTGACCAACAACATATCCATTACTATCTACTGCAAAATCAATTACAATTCCTTTATCTCCAACAATAGGTACTCCATCAAAAGCATTCAATACTTTATTCATACTAGCTGTAAATTGTGGTAATCCTTTTTCAAAATCCGAAAATGCCTTATCTATTTCTGCCTGACTAACTGATGCCTGTTGTTTGTCTGAAGAAACTTTTACAACTGTAGTTAAATAATCTTTTAAGAAATCTCTAGCATCTTTACTGCTTACTAAACTGTTGGAAGTATATTTTATTAAATCCTTGAAGTTTTTATCATTTAATTTAACTTCATAAACATGAACATTTCTTGCTCCATCTACAAGATCCCAGTATTGATTTCCTTCATCTGTAATAAGTTTAAACTTTGGATCAAAACTTACCATATCTTTTACTATCATTTCCGAAAACTTTTTTTGCATGTCCTGACTAACTTTAGCAATATCAGTACTCATTGTACCATTCTTATTCATATTTGAGCTATCTAATACAATATACTGTTTTCCATTCATTTTTGATGATTGCATATCTGGAACTTTTAAAATTTCCTTAAAATTAACTTTATCATTTTCTGTATTTGCATCCACCCAAAGTCCCATATTCATTGGCACATTTCCTACTTGTAATAACATGTCTGCTTGCATTTTTCCACTTTTGCCATTATTGCTTTGATTCATCTTTCCATTCACAGTTAACTTTGAACCATTTATCATAGGAATAACTTTTCCCATTTCTTGTTGTTCCTGAGTTGAAAGATTTTCTCCACTAAATCGTAGTCCAATTTGTGTTTTAAATTCTGAACTAGAAGCTTTTTGTGTTTTTGTATATGCATCAGAAATTGACTTACCCTCATAACTGCATCCTGTAAAAATAGAAGAAACCATTGTCATAGAAATTGCTAATACAACCAATTTTTTTAAACTTTTCATTATTGAGTCCCCCCATCTAAATTATGTGCTAATTATAGCATGGTGATAAATACCAGTCAATAAGTTTTTTTATACCTTTTAACGGTGTTTCTTTTACCAATACCCCTTTACTATAATTTGATTGCACTTTGCTACTGTTATCTCTATTTTTCTAAATTTATCTATATAAGATTCTATTTCCCACATACAGAATATATGATTAAGTTTCTAAATAAAAAAAACTTACCTGAAAATAGAACTGCTTTTCATATAAAGCATTTATTTTCAGGTAAGTTATTTACTAGTTTTCTACATTTATATTTTTACGTTTTGCTACTAATTTATATATTATAAACCCAATTATGCAAACCACTACAGCTATATCAGCCATATGAAACCAAGAACGAATCATAATCCAATTTTCACCCATTTTATATCCAACATAACCTAACAAAATACTCCATATTAATGATCCTAAAAAAGTATATATGGTGAACTTTTTAAATTCCATTTTGCTTATACCAGCTGGAAGCGATATGAATGTCCTTATTATAGGCAAAAGCCTTGAGAAAAAAACTATTTTTTCCCCATACTTATTAAAATATTCATCACTTTTTTCTATTTTACTTTTAGATATTCTTAGTTTGTCCGCATATTTTTCCACTAAAGGTCTTCCTCCAAGCTTACCTAAATAGTAAGCTCCTATTGAACCTGCAGTTCCGCCAATAGTTCCAATTAGTATCATAGCTATTAAATTTAATCTTCCTGTAAAACTTAAATAACCTCCAAAAGGCAGTATTGCCTCACTAGGAATAGGTATACATGCACTTTCTAATGCCATTCCAGCAAAAATCCCTACATATCCGAGTTTATCCAGGACAAAAATAACTGCATTTATTAAACTTTCTACCATAAAATTTTCCTTTCTTTAATTACAGCATCCTATACTTAATAATAAGTTTTGAAACCTCTCCTTAATTATAAGATATTTAACAAAAACTTTTGTTAACTTTATATTAAAAAAATGTGCATAATTTGTGTATACCTTGTCACTTTTTATCTTTTACAAGAATCTCTTTCTATTAACTCATGCTCAAGAACATAACTGTCTTTATCTACTTCTTTTTTATTTATGATTTTTATAAGCATTCTCATCCCTACAGATCCCATATCATACATAGGCAATCCTATAGTTGTAAGTTTTGGATAAAATACAGATGCAGAATAAATATTATCAAATCCTATTACATCTACCTGTTCAGGAACTTTTATATTCTTGTCTCTCAATGCATTTATAGCACCCATAGCAATTTCATCACTAGAGCAAAATACTGAGTCAATACTTTCTTTCTCTAAAATAGCATTTATTCCATCATAGCCATCTGATACTTTTAGTCCTCCAAAATGTACAATGTTTTCATCTAATTTTATGCTATTTTGTTTTAGTGCAGTTTTATACCCTGTATACCTTAATGCACTAGCATTAGCTGCATCCTCATGGGTTCCAATATAAGCTATTTTTTTATCGCCCTTCTTAATTAAATAATTCACAGCATCCAACGCTGCTTTTTCATTGTCTATGGTTACGCTTGGTATATTTCCTTCTTTACTAGTAGTTTCTACTAAAACCATAGGAATCTGTAATTGCTTTATAAGATTTACTATGCTATCTTCTAAAGAATTACTCATATAAAGAACTCCATCTACCATTTTTTCTTTTAATACTTTTAGATATTCCATTTCTTTTTCAGTATCTAAATCTGTATTACATAACATTATGTTATAGTTATATATATTAGCTACATCTTCAGCTCCTCTTACTATTTCTGGATAGAACTGACTGGATATATCCGGTATTATTATTCCTATTGTACTTGTTCTTTGTGTTTTTAAGCTTCTTGCTACTATATTAGGTCTATATCCTAACTTATCTATTGCTTCTAAAACTTTCTTTTTTGTTTCTTCATTTACAACGTCTACATCATTTAATACCCTAGAAACTGTAGCTATAGAAACTCCTGCTTCCTTTGCTACATCTTTTATTGATGCTGCCATTTTATCAACTCCCGTTATATTTTCTTTTAATAATTATACTTATAAAACCCTTTTATTACAAGTTCCTTTGTAATATTTCTTTAATTTACATTGTTAAAAGTAAAAATGTGTATAAGACTTTTAAGTTATCTTATACACATTTAAATTCAAATCATGCAGATACTTATTTTACAACTTCTACAAACATATCGAAATCTTCACCATTTATTTTGCATCTGTTGTATTCTTTATTTGCATTATATACAACTTCAACTGATAATGTTTCTTTCTTTATTTCTTCCTCAAATTTCTTAACTATTGCTTCAAGCATTGAATTTGATGAAACATAAAGTTTTATTTTATCAGCTACTTCAAATCCACTTTCTTTTCTCATATTCTGTACTTTACTTAAAATTTCTCTAAGATTTCCAGCTTCTCTTAATTCTTCAGTAATATTTGTATCTAACACTACTCCTATAGTTCCTTCTCCAGCAAATGCAAAACCTTCAAGTCCTTGCATTGTAACAAGTAAGTTTTCTTCATTTAATTCTATCTCATTGTCATCAATATAGATTATTACAGTTTTTCCTTCTCTCATTTTCTGTGCAAGTTCCATTTGGTTAATTGCTGAAATTTCTTTTCTTATTTGAGGTATTAATTTTCCATACTTCTTTCCTATTACAGGTAAGTTTGGTTTTATATCAAAGTTAACATATTTAGATAAATCAGCACCAAATATTACTTCATTTACATTTAGCTCATCCTTTATAATATCTCCATAGTATTCTGGAAGAGATTTTGAACTTATAAGCATTTCTGAAAGAGGCTGTCTGTTCTTAATATTAGCTGAGTTTCTAGCACTTCTTCCTAATCTAACTACCTTATACGCTTCTTCCATATCTTCTTCTAGCTTTTTATCTACAAAGTTTTCATTATACTCAGGCCACTTGCATAAATGTAAACTCTCTACTGCATCTTTATCAATATTAACTACAAGATTTTGATATATTTCTTCTGTCATAAATGGTACAAATGGAGCTGCTATCTTTATCAATGTAGTAATAACTTTATATAAAGTTACATATGCTCCTATTTTATCATCACCTAAATTTTCACTCCAAAATCTTGCTCTATTTCTTCTAACATACCAATTAGAAAGTTCATCTACAAAGTCTCCAATATTAGTAGCTGCTTGAGTAATTCTATAGTTATCTAAATGATCTTCTGTTTCCTTAATCAATGAATTTAATCTTGATATAACCCATTTATCCATTACATTATCGCTTACAAAGTCTTTATAATCTAAAGGATTAAATTTATCTATATCTGCATATAACACATAGAATGAATATACATTCCATAAGGTTCCTAAGAACTTTCTCTGACTTTCTTGTACAGCTTCTTCGTAGAATCTTGATGGAAGCCATGGTGCACTTGCAGTATAGAAATACCATCTGGTTGCATCAGCGCCTTCATTTTCAATCACTGTAGTAGGACTTAATACATTTCCCTTATGCTTTGACATTTTTAAACCATGCTTGTCAAGTACATGCCCTAACACTACACAATTTTCAAATGGGCTCTTATCAAATATTACTGTAGATATAGCCATTAATGTATAAAACCATCCTCTAGTTTGATCTACAGCTTCTGAAATAAATTGTGCTGGGAAGTTTTGTTCAAATAGTTCCTTATTTTCAAATGGGTAGTGATGCTGAGCAAAAGGCATTGATCCTGAATCAAACCAACAATCAATTACTTCTGTAACTCTTGTCATTTCTTTTCCACAATGTGGGCATCTTAATTTTACATTATCTATATATGGCTTATGAAGTTCTATATTTTCTGGTACATCTATTCCTTTTTGCTTAAGTTCTTCTATACTTCCTATACATTCTTTATGACCACAGTCACATTCCCATATTGGAAGTGGAGTACCCCAATATCTTTCTCTACTTAAACCCCAGTCTATAACATTTTCAACAAAGTTTCCAAATCTTCCTGTTCTAATATTATCAGGATACCAATTTGTATTATTTGTATTCTTAACTAATTTATCTCTTAAAGATGACATTTTTATAAACCAAGTTTGTCTTGGATAATATAATAATGGTGTATCACATCTCCAGCAAAATGGGTATGAGTGAGTAAATTTTTCTGCTTTATATAATATATTTTTTTCCTTTAAGTATTCTATAACCTTAGGATCTGCATCTTTTACAAACATGCCCTTCCATGGTGTAACTGCATCCACAAATTTTCCTTCTGTATCCACAAGGTTAACTAATGGTATATCATTTTGCTTACATACTAAGTTATCATCTTCACCAAATGCAGGTGCAATATGAACTATTCCTGTACCATCTGTTAATGTTACATAATCTCCATGAATTACATAATGTGCTTTTCCTTCAAAAGTTGCAAAATTAAACATAGGTTCATATTCTACGCCTAATAATTCTTCTCCATTAAACTTTCTTAAAACTTCATATTCACCTTCAAGTTTTCCTAAAAGTGCTTCTGCTAAAATTAAATGCTCATCATTATTTATAACTTCTACATATTCGTATTTTTTATTTATTGCTAATGCCATATTACTTGGAAGTGTCCAAGGTGTAGTTGTCCAAGCTAAAATATATTTATCTTCATTTTTAACTTTAAACTTAACAAAAACTGATGTTTCTTTTACATCTTTATATCCTTGTGAAACTTCATGTGAAGAAAGGGCTGTTCCACATCTTGGGCAGTATGGTACTATTTTATGGCCTTTATATAAAAGATCTTTATCCCATATGCTCTTTAATGCCCACCAAACTGATTCTATATAATTATTATCATAAGTTATATAAGGTTTTTCCATGTCAACCCAGTAACCCACACTTTTAGTCATTTCTTCCCATTGGCTCACATATGTAAAAACGCTGCCTTTACATTTTTTTATGAAGTCTTCTACTCCATATTCTTCAATCTGAGGTTTTCCTGAAATACCAAGAGTTTTTTCAACCTCAAGTTCAACTGGAAGTCCATGAGTATCCCAACCAGCTTTTCTAAGTACTTTGTAACCTTTCATAACCTTATATCTAGGAATTAAATCCTTCATTACTCTTGTTAATACATGCCCTACATGGGGTTTTCCATTAGCTGTTGGTGGTCCATCATAAAAAGTAAAATATTCTCCGTCCTCATTTAAATCAAAGTTTTTCTTAATTATATTCCTAGTATCCCAGAACTTCATTACATCTTTTTCCATGTCCACAAAACTTCTAGAATTATCAATTTTTTTGTACATATTTTTAGCCCCTTTCTACTTTATTATGTAATTTTTTACTATTCTAATTTTTTTATACTTGTTTATAAATATTTACAATATAAAAAAACTTCATCCAAAATAGGACGAAGTTTATATTCGTTATACCACCTATGGGTAAAAATTTTAAGCACAATCATACTCTATCCTTTAACGCAGGATAACGAAAAAACTTACTAAAGCACTAAAACTTATTCTGCTTTTTAACTCCCAGGGGATTTTCTTTAAACTTTTTCTGTGAATTTTCACCATTCTTCACTCTCTGTAAGTAACTTGGTTTAAATACTTTTCCTGTTCAACATCTTTAATTTAATATATTTTAAATTTTTATTACAATTTCTTTTTATTATATTATAAGGCTTTTTAGTTGTCAATTATTTAATAAAAATTTTGCTATTTTCCAACACATTTCAATATTCCATCAGCAATAGCTTGCGCAAATTTTTGTCTATATTCATCACTACTCAATTTCGCAG
This sequence comes from Clostridium carboxidivorans P7, assembly GCF_001038625.1. Classification (GTDB taxonomy): domain Bacteria; phylum Bacillota; class Clostridia; order Clostridiales; family Clostridiaceae; genus Clostridium_AM; species Clostridium_AM carboxidivorans. The sequence goes on along the minus strand of NZ_CP011803.1, from coordinate 4,738,599 downwards.
CATCTGAAGGATTTGTTAGGAATCCTAATTCCGTTAATACTGCTGATGCATTTGTATGCTTTACGACATACAGCCAATTACCATCCTTTAAACCTCTATCATATGTACCTATTTCATTTACAATACTATTTTGTATAGCTTGTGCTAACTTAGTTGCTTCTGGATTATCTTGGTTTACCAAAGTCTCTGTGCCATATGCTGATGATGAATCAAAAGAATTACAGTGAATGGCCACAAAATACTTGGCATTTGCATTATTTGATACATCACAACGCTGTTGTAAACTAGTTGTAACCTCCATAGGAATTGATCTTTCATCCTGCGTTCTTGTATATACTACCTTTATTCCATGATTCTCAAGTATCTTTCCTAATCTTAACCCCACTGATAGTGTGACATCATCTTCCTGCAATCCATTTATACCACTAGCTCCTGTATCCTTTCCCCTACCATGTCCTGGATCAATACATATTATTGTACCTGAATCTGGCGTTGGTACTGGAGTTGGTATTGGAACTGGAGTTGGCGCTACTACTGTTAAAACAAGTTTCACAGTTTTACTATATCCTGCCACTGTTCCTTCATAAGTATGACTTCCTGCAGTAGATGTATCTACTTTTTTACTATTCCAAATTACAGGAACCTTTTTGCTGTTTCCATCACTCATGGATGCTGTCATATTTAAAGGAAGATCATATGCACCACCCTGATTAACAGATGCAGTAATGTCAGAAACTGATTTTACAGTAACATTTTTACTGACTAAACTTAAAGATTTTAAAATTGCATTTGCTATATCATTAGCACTTTTATTTTGAAAGTCGCTTGTAGCTAAAGCTGAACTTTCTTCTGCATTACTCATAAATCCTAGTTCAACCATTATAGCACTTCCATTAGTTCCTCTTAATATTTCATGCTGTGGCAAACCTACTTTTATTCCTCTATTATTAAATCCAGTATTACTAACAAGTTCACCTTGAACTGATTGTGCTAACTGTTTTGCCACATTATCTGAATCCCTATAATAAGTTTCTATACCTTTAGTTGATGGATTTTCTGGATATGTATTGCAGCGTATGCTTATAAAATAGTCAGCTTTTGCATTATTAGCTATAGTAAAACGTGATTTTAAGTCATTGTCACTATTCCAAGATACATTATCACTAGTTCTTGTATATACTACCTTTACCCCACTATTTTCCAACGCTTTCCCTAATTTTAAAGCAACTGCTAAATCTATATCCTTTTCTTTTACACCTGAAGCCGAAACATGTCCTGCATCATTTCCACCATGTGCTGCATCAATGCAAACAGTATATGCATTATTTGTATTATTGACACTCTTAGTTGAAAATTCCATTTTCTCAGCTTGTGTTAGTTTCTTACCTGATGAAGATTTTATATTATTTATAGCTAAACTATATTTTTTTCCATACTGATATTGTACCTTTGGTGAAACTATCACTGACTTATTGTCACTACCTATAGTTAGACTTACTGGAACTGTTTGTCCACTTTCATCTTTTACTATAAAATTAGATTCACTTATAGTACTTTTATCTATCTCCTTATTAAACTTCACTGTCCATGATTTATTTATATCTACCCCATTTCTTACTCCACTACTAACAGAATCATCTGCCTTTACATTTGTAAATGTACCAAACATACATAGAACTAGAAAGAGGCCAAAAACTACAAGTATGCTTGATCTTTTGAATTTCAAAAAACCACCTCCAAATTTATATTAATATTATATTATTCGTACTTTTTCTATCATACATTACCATTATTATAATATAAAAAAGTCAGTTGTACACTTAAAAACTTTTTTTATAGTTAATTTTGGTGTATAAATATATATAGATAAAAAAAGCTATAATATAAATATATATATACAATAATATTTTTTAAAAGGGGTGTTATTTTTATGATAATAACTTGGCTTGGTCACTCATCTTTCTTAATAGAAGATTCTCATGGAAGAAAGGTTTTAACAGATCCTTTTGATAAAAGTGTTGGATACAAATTATTTGAAGGAGATGTGGACTTGGTTACAGTAAGTCATCATCACTTTGATCATGATTACACTGAAAAAATAAAATATGACAATTTAGTAGATAAATCAGGTTTTTTTAATTTATCTGATATTCCAGTAACGGGTATTCCTTCTTATCATGATAAAGTTAAGGGGGCCAAAAGAGGTGAAAACGTAATTTTTATTTTAGATATAGATGGTTATAAAGTTTGTCATCTCGGAGACTTAGGATATGTTTTATCTCAAGAGGAGATTGAAAACTTAGGACACATAGATGTACTACTTATACCTATAGGTGGTAATTACACTATAAACGGTAAAGAAGCATCTGAAGTAGCAAAAGCTATAAATAGTCCTATTATCATTCCTATGCACTATAAAACTCCTTTACTTTCTTTTGAACTAGAAGGTTTAGAAAACTTCTTAACTTATATGAAAAACGGCGAAAAAGTAGGTGGCAACAAACTAGTCATAGAAGGTCCATTGGAAAATAAAAGTATTGTTAAGATTTTAAATTTTAATTAGAGATTATACATATCTCTAATTAAAATTCTAAGGTTATTATTTGTTTCATATTTAAAGTTTTTTTAACATCTATAATCCTCTGATTACTAGAACCCCTGTACTTCAAGTTATTACTTTTCTTATCTTCTTCAAACTTTCCATCAACTAACACATCTATATTATTTAATAGTTGTTCCCAGCCTTCATGTTCATTCCTATGTTCAAATATATATTCAAAAGTATATCCTGTATAACACCATATATTTAAATTAGTTTCTTTTATTTTTTCAGCCAGATATGAAAATTCACTTGCTTGTTCAAAAGGATCTCCTCCTGAAAAGGTTACACCTTTCAACATAGGATTCTTTCTTATATCATCCAGCAGTTCATCCATATCTCTAAGTTCACCACCATCATAACAATGAGTGCTTGGATTAAAACAGCCTTTGCAATTATGTTTACATCCTTGTGAAAATAATACACGTCTTAGACCAGGACCATTCACTAAGCTTTCATAAATTATTCCTGATAGTCTTATACTTTTATCTAAACTCATTTCAATCCCTCCAAGTCTGACTTTTAGTTTAAAAGACAGAGATATAACTTCTCTGTCTTTACATAAATAATATCATTTAATAAGCATGCTTATTACTACCTTGCGATAGTCTGTCTGCTCTTTCTGCTACTTTTCCTGATCCAAACCTTTCATCTAAGGAAAGATATCCTGTTACTCTTGATATCCCCTGTATGTTATCACTTCCACATTTAGGACAACTCTCTTCATCATGAAGGTATGTTCCACAACATCTGCAATATCTTATATGAAAGTTAATACCCATATAACTTATATTTGTATTATCATAAGCATAATTTAATATATCCATTATAGTTTCTGCTGTAGGATAGTCATCTAATTCTATATAGCTTATATGTCCAGCATTACATAACTTATGATAAGGTGCCTCTATATCAATTTTATCTTTTATGGATATAGGAAACCCTACTGGTATATGATAAGAATTAGTATAATAATCTTTATCAGTTACTCCTTTTATATTTCCGAATATTTTTTGGTCTTGAACTATAAACTTACCACTTAAACCTTCTGCTGGAGTAGCATAGCAGCTCCAATTTAAGTGAGTTTCTTCTATTAATTTATCCATGTAACTTCTAATATGGGAGACTATCTCTACCCCTAATTTTCTAGAATTTTCATCTTCACCATGATGTTTACCTGTTAAGGCTATTAAAGTTTCAGCTAATCCTATAAATCCCACAGACCATGTTCCTTGCTTTAATATTGGCTCTATAGAGTCATCAGGTTCTAAGTTTTCAGATCCTTTCATAAGTCCTTGACCAGCTACAAAAGGTAAATCTTTAACTCTTAATCTCTTAAGTATGCTGTATCTATGCATTAGAGCTTCTTTTGCAAGTTCTAATTTGCCGTCCAAAAGTTTAAAAAACTTACTTATATCTTTTTTTGCTACAATTCCAAGCCTAGGTAAATTTATAGTAGTTGGCGCTATATTTCCTCTACCTTTTGTTCCCGGTTCTCCATTTACATTAGCACATACATAAGTTCTACATCCCATGGTAGCAGGAACTACACCTTGGTCATAATAAAATTTATTAAAATCTGCATCTAAATTCATAAAAGTAGGATTCATTCTTTTTGCAGCTACTCTACAAGCTAACTTAAACAAGTAGTAATAAGGATCTCCTTGTTCCTTATTTACACCTTTCTTTACCCTAAATATTATATTAGGGAAAATAGGCTGTTCTCCCATTCCTAAACCTTTTTCATATTCTGTTAAAAATACTTCGCAAACTAATGCTGAATCATCAGAATTAGGTATGCCAATATTTATAGAACTAAAAGGCACTTGTGAACCAGCTCTTGAATGCATGGTATTTAAATTATAAACAATTCCCTGCATTGATTGCTCTACAGCTCTTCTAAGCTTTTTTTCCACAAGGTTATTTACTTTTTCCTCATCTATACCTAACCCTGTAAGTTCATTCCTTATTTCTTTTCTTGTAGGTTCTATAAACACTCCCATATCATTATCAAAATCTGGATGAGACTGTCCTCCAAACATATCATTTTGAGTTGACTGCAAAAGTATACATGAAAGTTCTGCTGCTGACTCTATTCTTCTAGGAGGTCTTATATTTCCATAACCTGTATTAAAACCTCTTGTTAGTATTTCTCTTGTAGGTATATGTAAACAGTTGGTAGTTAAATTATAACTATCTAAATCGTGATAGTATATGTCGCCATTTTCATGTGCCTTAGCTAAATATTTAGGCATAATAGATAAGTTGTGCCACTTATTTGATTCACTGGCTATCCTAAGCAGCTTTGAGCTAAAATTATTACCTACATTTGCATTATCCCTATCGGTTTCTACTCCTATTTTTTCAATAGCTTTCATCAAATCAGATTTTATTTCTCTGATTTTATTTCTTTCTTTTCTATAATTACAATAAGCTGTTCCAATTTCTCTGTAGTCATTTTCTAAAAGTGTTTTTTCAACAAAGTTTTGTATTTGTTCCACATTTATTTCATTAGCATCAAGTTCTTCTAATTGTTTTATAACTTTTTGCGTTAGTTCTATAAATTCACTTTCCTTTAAATCATAACCTATTTCTTCTGAAGAGCCCTTTATGGCATTAGTTATTTTTATAGAGTCAAACTCTACTTCTCTGCCATCTCTCTTCACAACATGTAGCATACAACATTCCTCCAAACTACAATATATTGTGTCAAGCACGTTGATATTATACTATGGGAAAATTTTTTAGGCAATTTTTTAATTAGGGTTAAGGCTATATTAAAACAATTTAGTTTTACTTACCTCTAAATTCTTTTGTTTTTTACTAAACATTATGATTTGATATTTAAATTTTATCAGATATTTTTTTATTTTATTGAATAATTAACTAGTAAATGCAAAAAATATCATAGAGGTGACTTCTATGATTGGAAAAATTATTGATATAAATTTTACAGATGCCTTTGTAAATTTCGAAGATGGAACAACACTAGACATTGGAATTTCACATTTACCACCTAATTCCAAAATAGGCGATTCTGTAAATGTTAATCCTAATTCTATTAAAATGAAAAATGATAAACTCATAGATTTATTTTAATTCATTGAAATATTTGGAAATATGTATTATAATAATTTTATTAAGGTAGTGCTAGGGGTGCCTCTTTGAGGCTGAGAGATAAAATATTTTATTAACCCTTGTACCTGATCTGGATAATACCAGCGTAGGAAAGCGATAATACATGTAACTTTCTAATGTATAATCAATTTTATACATTCTTCTTATTTTCAGTATTCAGGTACCTCTTAGCACAAAGGAGGTATTTCATGTCACTTAGTAAAAATCTTTTAGAAATTGTTTCACACCCAACATCCTTATTTGCTCTTTTAGCTCTAATATTATTTATACTTTTCATTGCAAAAGTAAAAAATGTAAAATTTAATACTCATCTTATTACTCAAATAGGAATTGCTTTAGCTTTAGCAACAATACTTAAGATTTTTAGAATTTATCACCTTCCTCAAGGTGGAAGTGTAACATTAGGCAGTATGATTCCTATTATTTTAATGGCTTTGCTTTATGGTCCTGAAGTAGGCTTTATTACAGGTTTTCTATATGGCATAATAACACTTATTCTAGATCCATATATTCTTCAGCCAGTTCAAGTTTTATTCGATTATCCTTTGCCATTTATGGCTTTAGGACTAGCTGGATACTTTAAGAATAATAAACTACTGGCTACCTTTGTCGCGGTGTTTGGGCGTTTCATATGTCACTTTATATCTGGGTTAGTGTTCTTTGGAAGTTTTGCTCCAAAAGGTATGTCTCCTGCAGTGTACTCACTTATGTCAAATGGTATTTTCTTAAGTATAGAAGGTGCTATATGTTTAGTAATCATTGCAGCATTACCGATAAAACAGCTATCTGCAATGGCAACTAAAAAAATCCCTCAAAATTAAAAATAAGAAAGCCTTAAGCTTTCTTCAGGCTGTTGATAAACATATTTTGTCAGCAGCCTTTTAAATTTTTAGCCCGATAGGGCTTTTTTTTAATTCAAAAAGGATTTTAAGATTTTGTGTAGAATTAATATAATATCAGATTTTTTAAGGAGTTAACTATTATGATTAAAGAAAATAATTCTGCACAGCAACAATTAGAGTTAGTATATATAGAAAATTTAGTTCCCAAAGATCATATCTTAAGGAAAATTGATAAATATATAGATTTTTCATTTATAAGAGATTTAACTAAGGACTTCTATTGTCCTGATAATGGACGACCAGCAATTCAGCCAGTAGTTTTATTCAAAATGTTATTTATAGGTTACTTATTTGCAATAAGATCAGAGCGACAGCTCGTGAAAGAAATTGAAGTAAATGTAGCTTATCGCTGGTTTTTAGGATTTTCATTAACAGATAAAATCCCAAGTCATTCTACTATAAGCCAAAATAGAATAACAAGATTTAAGGATACAAATATATACCAAGAAATCTTCGATAATATTGTATTTCAAGCAATAAATAAAAAATTGGTAGATGGTAAAATTCTATATACAGATTCTACACATTTGAAAGCTAACGCTAATAAAAACAAGTTTACAAAAGAACAAATTACACAATCAACCAAAGACTATTTTAATGAGTTAGAAGAAGACATTAATAAGGATAGAGTAGCTCATGGAAAACAACCTCTAAAAAAAAAGATAAAATAGAAAAAACTAAAGAAATTAAGACCAGTACTACAGACCCTGATAGTGGCTATATGCATAGGGATGGAAAACCAAAAGGATTTTTTTATTTAGATCATAGAACTGTAGATGGAAAGTATAACATAATAACAGATGTTTATGTAACGCCTGGTAACATAAATGATGTAGATCCTTATATAGAAAGACTAGATGTTCAAATTAAAAAGTTTAATTTGCAAACTAAATATGTTGGAGCCGATGCTGGTTATTCTACTAATAATATTTGTAAACAAATATTTGAACGAGAACTAAAAGCAGTTATGGGCTATAGACGTAGTCCTCATGTAAAAGGTAAATTTACTAAATTTAGATTCCAATATGTTAAAGAACAAGATGTATATTATTGTCCAGATTTAAGAGCATTAGAATATAGAACTACTAACCGTGATGGTTATAGAGAATATGTATGTAAAATCGAGTACTGCAGCCAATGCAATAAAAAAGAAATTTGCTTATCAGATAAAAGCAAAAGAAAAGTTGTTTATCGCCATGTCTGGGAAGATTACAAGGATGAAGTAATCAAATTTACTAAGACTGATAAAGGAAAATGGCTATATAAAAGAAGAAAAGAAACTATCGAGCGTAGCTTTGCAGATTCAAAAAATCTCCATGGTCTGCGCTATTGTCGCATGCGTGGAATTAAAAAAGTTTCTGAACAATGTTTGTTAACAGCAGCAGTTCAGAATATGAAAAAGATAGCCAGGGTGCTATCGCACCTATTTTTGCAATTTTTAAAGAATTCACTAACCAATTTATGGATAACATTCTCTTTTTATATGCTACCGCATAAATATTTAAGACAAAATTAAACCCAGCACTTTAAAAATGCTGGGTTTATGAACAATCTGAAGAAAGCCTTAAGCTTTCTTATTTTTTTACATTATCCTATTTTTTAAGTTATTTATTAATTCTTCATATTCATCTGATTTTGATAAAAATTCCTCTACTGTACCATTCTCCATACTTTCAACTAAATCTAAATTTATAGGCATTTCTGCAAGAAGTGGTACTCCTAAATGTTCAGCATGCTCTTGAGCAGACTTTTTACTAAATACATTTATTTTTTCTCCACACTTTTCACATTTAATATAGGACATATTTTCTACTACGCCAATTACACTTACTCCCATTTTTTGAGCCATAATAATTACTTTTTTAACTATCATTGATACCATATCTTGAGGTGTAGAAACTACAACCATTCCTTCTAGTGGTAACTCTTGCATTATAGTTAATGCAATATCTCCTGTTCCTGGTGGCATATCTATAAGAAGATAGTCTAATTCATCCCATTCAGTATCTGTATACATTTGTTTTAATACTCCTGTAATGACTGGTCCTCTCCATATAACTGGTTGTTCTTCTTCCTCTGTTAAAAGATTTAAGGATATAACCTTAATTCCAGTTGAAGTTTCTACAGGTCTAAACTTTATTTCTTCACTGTCTCCTACCTGAAGCATGTCTGCTCTCTCATTATTTATACCAAAAAATCTAGGCATTGAAGGACCTGTTATATCACCATCTAGCACTCCAACTTTATGTCCTTCCTTACTTAACTTGGCTGCCAATATACCTGTAACAGTTGACTTACCAACGCCACCTTTTCCACTTATAACACCTATTATATGCTTTATCTTACCATATTTAGGCTCTAATTTATTATTACACCCTACTCCTGCACTATTGCAGTTTCCTTTGCTTGAACAACTATCACAATTACTCATTGCTGCTTCCTCCCTGTGATATAAAAATTTATTTATAAACTTTATAAACATGCTTAAACAAATTAAAATTTATCAGGTTTAGTATCTGTAATATTGAAATTCCAACCATTCTTATATTCATCAACTATATAATATTTTTTTTCAGTTTTTGATTTTTTATCCCATAAATTCACAATGCCTTTATACATTGTAGTTTTATAACCTTCAGTACTTATTGTTAACCATATATCATAATTTTCCTTATCTTTATCTGCTACTGATACATTTTTAAATTTACTGCTTAAATCACTATTAAAATCTTGCAAATCTGTAGATAATATAAATTTAGCGGAATTTATATCACTTTTTAAGTTTATACCAACACTTTTATCTTTATTATCACCTTTTAAATATTGATCTAAAACATTAGTTATAGATTTATAATAAACCTCTTTAAAATTCTTTGGTTTTCTTATATTCCAATAATTGTTTATTATATTACTATCTATTCTTTTAGATATAATATATGTTTTTCCATCACCATAAAAATTACCTGAATCCTTTTTATCCAAGCCTATAATATAATTAAATTTATGTACCTTATTATTTCCCTCATCCATTTCAAATGTATAATCAGGTTCCAATGAGGATTTTTGGCTTGCCCCTTTTGCAGTAGATAAAACATCATATATTTCATTGATAACATTCTTATCTGTAACTGTAAATCTAAATCCTTGATCCCTTGTGTTTTGTATTACTATTTTCTCTATCTTACCTTGTTTTATGTACTCAAAATCATTATTTTTAAGTCCAACCTTAACCTTAAGATCGTTAATTTTGCTACATCCAGATGCAGTAAAACAAAATAATAAAACCATAAATATAATCATGATTTTACTATTTTTTATTTTTCTAATTCCCATTTTCACACAATTCCCTCCTGAACCTTAAGAACTTCTATATACCTTTATTTTTAATCTACTTATATTATAAAGAACTATTTCAAATACCAAGGCAAATATACTTATAAATTGTGATGTAGAAAACATGCTTACATTTCCTCTCTACCATAATACAATAAAAAAAATGCAAGTGCAAAACATATCCCAAAAATTTAAAAAATATCAACAATATTATAGCACATAAAAAAACTGCGATGCAGTTTTTTTAATTCGCAGTTTATTCATTATTCTTTATAATCAAAAGTCTGTACTATAGTTTTAAATATTGTTGGCATGCTTTCTTTAAAGTTATCTTCTGATACAAAAAAAGAAAATCTGATAAACTTATCTTTATTTTTTATAAAGTATTCATATCCTTTATAAGCCTTATTATTAGATGTAATTATAGTATACTCAACTAAATATCCATCTTTATTGTTTATTTTAATTGGTTTTATTTCGTAACTCTTATATAAATTTTGCTCACTAGATATTTTCTTGCTTTCCTCTAAAAAAGCTTTTAAATCCGTATTTAAATTCCATACTTCTACAAACCCATGAATCTTTAAATCTTTAGTATTAAAATCATTATGATATATAATTTCATTGCCGGGAAATTTTTGTTCTTTAGCAGCCCATTCTGCAGGCAATTTATAAGTAAACTTTTTATCTAATGCTTCATATTGTACTAAAGAATTTATATTATTCTGTATTAATGCAGTAAACTTAAGCCTTGCATCAAAATGCTTCTCTAAACTAAATAAAACAAGCATTAGACCAATTATAATTATAGTTACCCCTAACCTTTTCCTATTTATTATTATTACCTTCATCTTAATACCACCTTATATTTCAAATAAGAGTTTTTATTTAATTATATGAAAATAGTACTAGAAATATTAAATATCCCCAGTACTATACTTTCTCCATATTATTTCTTTACTGGTATCATGATAGTAGATGTTTTAAAATCATAGAACATAAGCCAGTAGCCTAGAGCCTCTTCTCTCTCATCATCAACATTTAAAGGCATCCATGTAACAAATCCAGATCTACCACCATATGGTTGGTCCATCTTAGATTTAGTTCCTGCTATACCATATACAAGATATTTCATTCCTCCATCTTTATTAAGCTTATATCCTATTATATAATGCTTATGTTTTATTATATACTGGTAATAATTCATCATAGGATAATATATCATTGAGTACCTGTTATAATCGGCCATATCGTACATAGATTTTGGTGAATTCACAGGTACCTTATACCACTTACATCTTTTTATTTCAGAACAAATTTCTCCCATGGATTCAAATCCTTGTACTAAATTTCTAAAAAAGCTGTTTTCATCCATTTGAGGATAATCTTCATTTCTTTTTGGATTTATGTTCACATCTTTTTTACTTTGTTTTCTTGCTGTGTATTCACGTTTTTCTATTCCATAGTTACCTTTTTCCATACCATATTTTTTATTCTCATTCTCTTGATTATTAATATTGTTTTTCTCACTTATATTAACCTTTTTATTTATATTCTCTTCTACTTTTGCATTGTCTTTTTTATTTACAATTGGTCCTTCTTTTACATTATCCTTTTTAATTATGTCCACTTTTTCTTTTATGTTATCTTGTTTATTTATGACTTCTTCCTTTTTATTATCTTTTTTTGTTACCTTTATTTCTTCTTTTACATTATCCTTTTTTGCTGCATTTGCCTCTTCTTTTATAATATCCTTTTTTATAATATCCTTCTTCACATTATTTTCTTTATTTATATATTGTTCTTTTTTAGAATTATCTTCTTTAGGTACAATTTTAACATTTTCTATTTCTTTAGTTTTATTTTCTTCTTTTAATGATTCTATGTTTTCTTCATATTTGTCAAACATACTGTTAGGAGTATCAACTACTTTTTCTTCCTTTTCCTTCTCAACCTTTAAGTCAACCATAGCAAATGTCTTCCAATCAGGTATTTCAGTGCTTGCGAATCCACTCATAACAGGTATTATATTTGAATCTAAAAATTTAACTATAGCTGCACCAGAAATCTTATCCATGGATATACCCGTACCAGCTATATTATCTGCTAAATATTCATGACAAATATCTGCTCTGCCATAATCATCTATGTTTATTTGTGATATTTTTATTACCTTCCTTATATCCTTCTTATTACAAATTAAAAGCATATAATAAGGAGCACTTTCTTTTTTTAAGTTTTGTACATAATACGATACTTTGCACTTATCATTTTTCAGCTCCAATTTTGCGTACCCAGAAGCTACTTTGTCGGAAGATATTGAATACCCTTTTTCATCTTCTTGTAATATTATAAAATACCTACTATAACTCTTTTTTTGAGCCAACTTCCTATACCTCCATATATTTTATTCATTATAATATATGAAGTAAAATTAAAAAAGTGAACAACTAGTTGTATAATATTGTAAAAAGATTATTGTAATTCATATATACAATCTGATAATTTTGCAAATTCTTCTAGAGATAAAGTCTCTCCTCTTCTTTTAAGATCAATGTTTGCATCAATAAATGCCTTTTCTAAGCTTTCCTTTTTCATTCCTAAACTTTTAAGTCCATTCCAAAGAGTTTTTCTTCTCATGTTAAAAGAACTTCTTACTACTTTAAAGAATAATTCTTTACTTTTAACTTTTACTTTAGGTTCTAAAAGTTTAGTTAATTTTATAACTATAGAATCTACTTTAGGTCTAGGTACAAAGGAATCGCAGCTTACTTTTCTAACTATTTCTACATCACAATAATATTGTACAAGTATGGAGAGTGCCCCATATTCTTTTGTACTAGGTTTTGCAGCAATTCTTTCACCTACTTCTTTTTGAATCATTATAGTTAAAGATTCAAATTTATAATTTTCCTTCAACAATTTTGATATTATTGGCGTAGTAACATAATAAGGCAAATTAGCTACTACCTTAGTGCTTTTTTCTTCTCCTATAAGCTCATTAAAGTCTACCTTTAATGCATCTTTATGTACTAGTTCAAAATTATTAAATTCCTTAAGTTCTTCATTTAAAATAGGTATTAAATCAGAATCTAATTCAATAGCATAAACTTTTTTTGCTTTTTTTAAAAGTTCTTTTGTTAAAGTTCCAACTCCAGGACCTATTTCTATTACTAAATCATCTTTACTAACATTAGAATTATCAACTATATCTTGCAAAACAGAATTATCTATTAAAAAATTCTGTCCTAAACTTTTTGAAAACTTAAATCCATACTTTTTTACTATATCCTTTGTAGACAAACTTTCCATATTATTTCTCCTTATTTATCTTTTTTATGGCCTGTATAAATTCTTCCCTGCTAATTCCATAATTATTAAGCCTTGTTAAAAACTGAGCTGAGTTGCAATAACCTATTCCAAGTTCTTTTCCAAGAAGTTCTCTCTTTTCTTTTGATTTATTGTTTCCTGTAAGTTCAAAAAAAATCATATCATTTATATCAAAGTTAGATACTTTTTCTTTTACTTCACATTTAGCATTCTCTAGAGCTCTTATTATTACTTCTGGTTCAGCATTTTCTACACCTATATCCCCATTTTTCATTCCATCCTTTTGAGCTATATAAGCGTGTTTTATTCCTTTAACTCTTTTAGATATAATTCTTCTTATTTTTTCTCCTGCAAAATCAGGATCAGTAAAAACTATTACGCCTTGTCGTCTTTGTGCTTCTTTTATTCTTGCTATAACTTTAGCGTTAATACCAAATCCACCCACTGCTATAATTTCTGCATCTACGGCTCTTTTTACTGCAGTAATATCATCTCTTCCTTCAACAACAATAACTTCTTTAATCATATACTCTTATTGACCTAAAAATAAAAATACTAAGTCAACATCCTCCTTTTCTATTTTATTATATTCATTTAATATACAGAAAAAAATAGGAGCTTTTGCTCCTATTTAACTAAATACACATTAACCCATCTTACACCCCAATTATCTGCCTCTGAACTGGAATCAAAGAATAAATCTACTCTGTCACCCTTTATAGCTCCACCTGTATCTTCAGCAACAGCATATCCATATCCCTCAATATAAAGTTTAGTACCAAGGGGTATAACTCTTGGATCAACTGCTACGGAGCTATAGCTGCCTACATTTCTCTTAGCTACAGTACCTGTAGCTGTGATTCCAAAATAAGGATCCCCAGGACTTTTGCCTGTGCTCTCATAATCTGAGGTATAGCCAGTAGCTCTCATCCTCATAACTGTTGTATAAGGAATACTGGCACCACGTGAAGGTGTGTAAACATTTAAAGCTCCCATGGCTACAATCTTTTGAACTGGTTGCTTTTTAACAGTCTCACTTATTACTTTTCTTGAAATCTCTTTACCATTTTCATAAACAACTCTAGTTAATGTTTCTTTTTCTCCAGCTTTTCCTTCTTGCACTACTTTATTATTACCTTGCTCCATATCTTCATCTTTTTTTACAACTGTGGCATAATCTAGTGGTTTAACTTCCTTAACATCTTTTGTCTCAACTCTTGTTACCACTACCTTTAGTCCTTCATTTACAGTTGAACTTTTACTTGGATATATTTTATCAGATTGATGAATTGTTATTTTTTCTGCTTGCAACATTTTTTCAATATTGTCTTCTGCAGATTTTATATCCAACTTCTTTCCATCTACAGCAATTTGAACATTTACTGCTTTCTTTATGGATATTTTTGAGCCATCTTCAACCTTACTGTCAAGACTAATCGTGGTCTTATCCTTTGGTCCTACAGTTATACCATTATTACTCAAAGCACTTTTATAAGTACTACTTAAAGTCGTTATTTTTTTATCTTTACCGTCTATAGAAACTGTGATTGTCTTTCTTGCGCTGCTAATCAATACTACAAAAACTATTAAAACTATTAAAGTCAAGTAGATATACTTAGCATTAGGACCATTGGAAAAATACTTTTTAAAATAGCCTTTTAATTTTTCCACCATAAAAATACCTCCTTCTGGTAAGAACGACATTCCTAATTATAAGTGCAATGACGAATTCTGTCAAATATCGCCTTAACATTTTAGACCATGTAATGCAAATTTTTGCATAAAACTTAATAATAAAATATTTATGATAGCACTTTTTATTAATGGTCTATATTAAATATTTTTGGTGGAATTTTTATAAAACTTATTATATTATATGAGACAAATTAACATATAATACCTAAATGTAAAATTAATAAAAAATTAAAAAATTGCAACTTAATTTTACACTATTATCCTATATTTAGCAACCTCTTGATGTTTAAGATAGTTTTACAGCTCACTTCCTCACTACTTATACCTTTAATTTCGGCTATTTTATTTATTATGTGAGCTATATATTCTGATCTATTTCTTTTACCTCTAAAAGGAACAGGTGCCATGTAAGGACAATCAGTCTCCACTAATATTTTATCAAGTGGAACTTCTTTTACTACATCTAAAACCTTTTTGGCATTTTTAAATGTTACTACTCCGGTAAATCCTATGTAATATCCAAGCTTTAAACATTCTCTTGCAAATTCTACACTACCAGAAAAGCAGTGTATTTCACCTCTAACCTCTGGAAACATTTTTATAATATCTAACGTATCTCCATGAGCATCTCTATCATGTATAATTACAGGTAAATTTAATTCTCTTGCAAGTTCCATCTGTTTTATAAAAGCATTTTTTTGAATCTCTCTTGCAGGATTTTCCTCATAATAGTAATCAAGTCCTATTTCCCCTATTGCCTTAACTTTAGTATTTTTAGCTAACTCCTTTAATTCAATAATCACTTCCGCTGTTAATTGATCAGCATGCTCGGGATGAATTCCAACTGCTGCATAAAAAAAGTCATGCTTATTTGCCAGCTCTACTGAAGCTCTAGTTCCTTCTATAGATGCTCCACAATTTAGTACTCCTTTTATTCCATTTTGTCTTAATTCATTTATTATGGATTGTCTATCCTCATCAAATTGTTCATCATCATAATGTGCATGAGCATCAAATATGTTTATTTTACCATCAGTTAATTTTATATTATCATCCATTGTATCTCTCCATTCATAAACTTAAGCATATTTTTTCTTATGGATATATTTTAACCTCCCATTCATAAGTAAATCAATTTTAATCATGATATTAAAAAAGTCTTATCCGGATTTATCTGGAGTTTAAACTCCTCCTAAGTCAAGCTTCACTTGATTAATTGTATTATTAAATACTAGATGACTAAAATTTTGCAATTGCATATTTCCATTTTATTACATTTATTTTTATAGTCAACTTTTTTTTATTATAATATAAGCGATTTTTTTAACAAAATCTAATCTTTTCTCAATTATAATTAGTTTTATACCATTGATGATGAATTATTATAAAAAAAACTAAAAATGACTATTTATCCGAAATTTCTTCAAAATAAATAATCATTTTTAGTACTAAGTTTAAACTTTTTACTGAACTGTATTTATACCTATCTTACAATACTGCCTGTAGGAAGTTCTGATTCAATAGTAGCTGTAATTAACTTACTATCATCATCTGTAGATGCTGCTAATATCATTCCCTGAGAAAGTTCTCCTCTTAATTTTACAGGTTTCAAATTTGCAACTAATATTACATTTTTACCTACTAATTCTTCTGGTTTATAGAATTTAGCTATTCCTGAAACCACTTGTCTCTCCTCGCCACCTAAATCTACCTTCAGCTTAAGAAGTTTTTTAGCACCTTTTACTGGTTCACATGCTAATACCTTAGCTATTCTTAAATCTATCTTTTCAAAATCATCAATTGTTATTTCTTCTTTCAATGGCTGCATTTTAGGTCTATTAGCTGCAGCTTGTTGTTCCTTAAGTTTATTTAATTCCTCAATTTTTTCATCTACATCTATTCTTGGGAATAAAAGTTCTCCCTTATTTACTTTTGATCCTGCTTTAGTTCCATCAAAAGATGTTAAGCTATCCCAAGTTATAACTTCAGCATTTAATTGTTTGTTTATCTTCTCACTAGTATCAGGTAAGAATGCTGATAGACATACTGAAACTATTCTTAATGATTCCAATAAATTATAAAGCACAGTTCCTAATCTTTCCTTTTTACTTTCATCTTTTGCAAGTATCCAAGGAGTAGTCTCATCTATATATTTATTCGCTCTTCCAATAAGCTCCCATATGCAATCTAATGCTTCTGGAATTCTCAAATTATCTATACACTGTTCTGCAGCTTTAGGAGTATTTAGCGCAACTTTTATAAGCTCATCATCTATTGCTTCCTTAGCTGTTGGAGCTGGAATTGTCCCTCCAAAATACTTTTCTACCATTGCACAAGTTCTTGATAATAGATTTCCTAAATCATTAGCTAAATCCGAATTTATCTTCTTTATAAATATTTCATTATTAAATAATCCATCTGCTCCAAATGGTATTTCTCTTAATAGATAATATCTTACAGGATCTGCGCCAAAATGATTTACCAAAAGTACAGGATCTACCACATTTCCTTTAGATTTTGACATTTTTCCTCCATCTACTAGAAGCCAACCATGGCCAAATACCTGCTTTGGTAGTGGAAGACCTAATGCCATAAGCATAATTGGCCAATAAATTGTATGGAATCTTAATATATCTTTACCTACTAAGTGAACATCTGCTGGCCAATACTTATTATACAAATCTGAATTACTGCTTCCATATCCAAGAGCTGTTATATAGTTTGATAGAGCATCTACCCATACATATATAACATGCTTCTCATCAAAAGTTACTGGTATTCCCCAGTCAAAAGAAGTCCTTGAAACACAGAGATCCTGTAGACCTGGTTTTAAGAAATTATTTATCATTTCATTCTTTCTTGATTCTGGTTGAATAAACTCTGGATGACTTTCTATATACTCTATAAGCTTAGGAGCATATTTCGACATTTTGAAAAAATATGCTTCTTCTTTAGCTTTTTCAACAGGTCTTCCACAATCAGGACACTTTCCATCTACAGCCTGAGTTTCTGTCCAGAAAGATTCACAAGGTGTACAATACCAGCCTTCATAAGAACCTTTATATATATCTCCTTGATCATATAGCTTTTTAAACATATCTTGAACTGCTTTTACATGATAATCATCTGTAGTTCTTATAAACTTATCATAGCTTACATTCATAATTTCCCAAAGATCTTTTATACCAGCAACTATTTCATCAACATAAGCTTTAGGAGTTACACCTTTTGCTTCTGCTAATCTTTGAATTTTTTGTCCATGTTCATCTGTACCTGTTAAAAACATTACATCATATCCTGTAAGTCTTTTAAATCTTGCTAATGCATCAGCAGCAATTGTAGTATATGTATTACCTATATGAAGCTTTGCTGATGGATAATAAATTGGCGTTGTAATGTAATATGGTTTTTTACACATTTTTTATTCCTCCCTAAAAACTTATAAATTTCTAATAAAAAAACCTCTATATGAAGTAAGTTCTTCATATAGAGGTGCATATAAACACTTTACCACTCTATTTTATCTTTATTTCACAATAAAGATCTCAGTAAGTAACTCAAGTCATCATAAGAAGACCTTTTATTACTCTGCATCATAACGGTTGCCTCCGTGTTATCCTAATACAATTTCAAATAACCTGCTCTGGAGCCATGTTCATAAACTATTTTATTATCGGCTTTCACCTAATCCGACTCTCTTTAAATACTTTCATTTATTACTCTTTCCTTCACAGCATTTCAATTTTTATAATATTCCATATTTTTAGTTCTGTCAATAGCATTTTATCTAATTTTTAAATAATTTTATCATCTTTAATTTCATCATATTTTTTCTTTACAGATTTTAAGTCTTCCCAAAACAATACTTTTTTATTCTCATCTCTAAATAAAGCTGCTGGATGAAAAGTAGCAATAATATAACATCCTTTTCTTTCAATCCACTTTCCTCTATCTCTTGTTATTCTAAAATCATTTCCTAAAATGTATTTCATGGCAGTTGCTCCTAAGCAAACTATAATTTTCGGTTTAATTAAAGCTACTTGATTTCTCAAATAAGGTAAACATGCTTCAGCCTCATTTTCATATGGCACTCTATTATTATCTGGTCTACATTTACATACATTGCATATATAATAATCATTTTCTCTTATTAAATCCAATGCTGTAAGTCCTTTAGTTAAAAGTTGTCCTGCTCTACCAACAAAAGGCAAACCAATTCTATCCTCATCAGCCCCTGGAGCTTCTCCTACAAAAACGATTTTTCCTCTAGAATTTCCATCTCCAAACACCATATTAGTTCTCTTATTCCCCAAATCACATTTATTACATTGTAAACATTCTTCATATAACTCTCGCCATTTTAACAACCTAACCACCTCTTACTCATAATCACCGCTTAGAATGTGCTTAAATTTAATATAACATTTCGTGTTTTAAGTACATTTTTCTTAGTATTGTTTTATTTTATAAAATGAAGTACCATTTATATTATACTACATTAATTTTCATTACTAAAAATCTATTATTTTTTAATATGTCTCATGGAGGTACTAAATGTTATATCGCAATACTATAAAAGATGTATTAAATCTTGCACTTCCTGCAGTAGGTGAAATGATTCTCTATATGATGATATGGGTATTTGATACTATGATGGTAGGCCAATATGGAGGTAACATAGCTGTTAGTTCTGTTGGATTAAGCTCTGAAATAATATATACATTTTCGAATATATTCATAGCTATGGGTTTATCTGTAGGTATTACTTCATTAGTTGCCAGACAAATAGGCTCTAAGAAATTTCAACTAGCAGAAGAATACTCATCCATAGGATTTTTAGTAGCTTTTATTATAGCTTTTATCATATTTTTATTAATATTCTTCTTTTGTGGTAACATGCTAAAAATGGCAGGTGCAACAAAAGAAGTAATATATAGTGGCAAAATATTCATGAAAATAGTTTCCATAGGAATTATTTTTTATATGCTTATGAATGTATTAAATGCAATTTTAAGGGGCTGCGGAAATACAAAAACTCCTTTAATAGCTTCTATACTAGTTAATGTAATAACGCTAAGTTTGGACTGGCTATTAATTTTTGGTCACTATGGTTTTCCAGAACTAGGTATAAAGGGAGCTGCAATAGCTACTGCTTCAGCTCAAATATCAGGATTTATATTTATACTTTTCTATATAATGAAAAAATCTAAAATTAGACCTAGACTAAAATATATATTAAAGCTTAATTCCAAAAATCTAAAGGAATTATTAAAATTAAGTATTCCAGCGTCTTTTCAAGAAGCAGCTTTTTCTACAAGCAGATTATTATGCGTATTCATAATAATGCATCTTGGAAACATAGCTTTTGCTGCTAATCAAATAGTAACCACTATAGAATCAGTTTCATATATGCCTGGATGGGGATTTGCCATAGCTGCAACTACTTTATCAGGTCACAAATTTGGAGAAAAAAACTTTAAGAAATCTAAGGAATATGCCCATACTTGTATGGTACTAGGTGTTATATTAATGGGTTTTTGCGCCATTTTATATTTAACCTTTCCTAGATTTCTAATAAAACTTTTTATAAATTCAAAAGAACAAGAAGTTATTAGACTAGGAAGTCTATGCCTTATGGTAGCCGCTGCAGAGCAAGTTCCTATGGCAGTTTCCATGATACTTGGAGGTGCTCTTAAAGGAATAGGAGATACTAAAACACCTTTTCTAATCTCACTAGTTTCTAGTTGGATAATACGATTACCTTTAATGTTTTATTTCATATTTGTATTAAAGGTTTCTGTAGTATATGTATGGTGGATTACCGCTATTCAATGGATATTTGAAGGTATAACTATGTTTATCCTATTTAAAAAGAAATTTAGGTCACTTTCAAAACAAGCAGAAGCTTAAATTTCATAATCTGAGCATAATGCGACACAGGGTGCAGTGGAAGTTTGAGTTTTAACTTTTACTACGTGATATATGATAAGTGTGTAATCACGGCTAAATGTTTTAATTATTCTACAGATGGAAGTTTTGGAAAGCCTAAGAACTTTGTCAAACTCGGTTCCCTCAAACAGGACTAAAGTTCTAAGGCTTTCCAAAACTTCCATCTAAGAATAATACTAAAACAATTTAGCTAATGTGATTACACACTTACCATATATCACTACATAAAAGTTAAAATTCAAACTAGTAACTTTATGTGTACACATTTAGTTATATTGTTTAATGCTTAAAAATTAAGGCGCAGCCTGCTGAGGTATAGTATATTGAATTTAGTACTTTGTTACAGGATGTGCCATAAGTTATTATTGAAAATAGATAAAGTATGAATGTATAAACTAAGTAATAAGTATTATGAAAGCTACGCTTCTTATTTAGAGTCATATCAGAAAGTATTTATATATGAACGTAATGCACTAAGAAGTGAGTTTTCCTTCACAGCATATATTAGCCGGAATACAGTTGAAAGTTACTTCGCTTACGTCGTGATATTTTTAGATTGTAATCTTAAAACATAATTCTCGCTAAAGTTACTGCCATTACAATTGAAACACAATCTGCTAAAACTGCTGCCCAAAGAGTATGTCTTATTTTTTTTATTCCTACAGCACCAAAATACACCGTAAGTGTATAAAATATTGTTTCTGTAGACCCCATAATTATAGAAGAAACTCTCCCTATGTAGCTATCCACTCCAAACTTATTTATAGTTTCCGCGAAAATACCTAAAGCACCACTGCCTGATAAAGGTTTTATTAATACTAGTGGTACAACTTCTGGTGGAAGTCCTATAAGTTTTGCAAAAGGTTTTACAATAGATATAAAACAATCTAAAGCTCTAGACTCTCTGAAAACCCCTACTGCCACTAGCATGGCCAATAAGTATGGAAATATGGTAACACATATATTAATTCCCTCTTTTGCACCTTCTACAAAACATTCATATACTTTAACTCCTTTAAATATTCCATATGCAGTTATAGATATTATAATTATAGGAACTATTGACTTTATTATATAATCCAAAATGTCACCTCCATTGATTCTTTCTTAACCATCATTTGATTCAAAAATACCTTTGCAGTATCTTACAAAATACTATTCCAAATAAAGCTGCTGTACCAGTAGCTATTATACCTGGCAATATAGTTTCTCCAGGATTCTGAGATCCTACTGCTGCACGCATTGATATAACAGTAGTAGGCAAAAACTGTATACAAGCTGCATTTATTACCAAAAACAATGCCATATCATCACTAGCTGAACTGTTTTTTTTATTTAACCTATCTAATTCCTTCATAGCTTTAATTCCAAAGGGAGTAGCTGCATTTGAAAGTCCCATCATATTTGCAGTTAAATTCATAACTATTGCTCCCATAGCCTTTTCATCTTTAGAAGCTTCCTTGAAAATTAACTTTAGTATAGGTTTTAAAATTTTTGCTAATTTATCAGTAAGACCACTTTTTTCAGCAATTTTCATTACTCCGCACCATAGACACATTATTCCTAATAAACTTATAGTTAATTTTACTGTGGATTCTGTAGAAGACACTATAACCTTAGATATATCTGCACCTCTCCCAGTAAAAACACCTAGTATTATTCCAAAACCTAAAATAAAAAACCATATATAATTTATCACTTACCTATCTCCTTTTCATAAATAACTTTGTTATATTAGTTATTTATATATATGTTCAAATTATATTCAAATTGCCTAACATAACCTTTAAATGAAAATTTAACTTTACAGTTAAGTTACTATAAGTTATTATTACTATTGAAATTAAAATTTAAGAGTGCTACCATTTATGTTGTATATAATTTTTTGAAAATCGGAGGTTTGAAATGACCATTAAAGAAATAATGAAATACATAGAAAGTGAGTATTCTGTTATAAATGATACTCCTTGTGAAATATGTGGTGGCCAATATTTAGCGGAAGACTTAAATATTGATATAATAGATGATATACCATATGATGTATGTGCCTGTGTATGCTCCAATTGTGGACATGAAAAAAACTTTGAGTTTTGCGCACCATTTATAGATGATGATGGATTAAAAAAAGTCAAAAATATATTAAACTAAAGGAGAATCATAAATGAAAGAAGGAAATTTAGAACTAGCTCAAAAGGATATTGATGAAGCTTTAGAAACAATTCAAAACATGGAAGAAAATTTAAGTAAAGAAAACCTACCTAAAGAAGTAATATTAGAAAATTTCAAAGTTCTTACAGAAAAAGTTAGTAAATTAGAATTAATTTTAAAAGAAGAAGGAATACTAGAATAATAAGATTTTTTCAAAATCACCTTCATAAAAAACTTCATTTGGGAACATCCTTAGATTTGTGTAAATCAAATCTAAGGATGTTCTTTTTATGTATGTATAGCTGGTATTTGTGGAAAGAATAACTACAAAAGATTTTTTAGGAGGAGAAAGTTATGAATTCATTAGAGATACCTGATATTGATTTAAAAAAGGAGCTAAACAAATGCAAAAGTATGGAGGATTTAGTTGGTAAGAATGGCTTAATGCAGCGACTATTTGGTGGTATAATTCAACAGTTTTTAGAAGCAGAAATGGAGGAACATCTTGGACGCGAAAAATATGAGAGGCAGAATGGAGAAGATAGAAATTATAGAAATGGATACAGTTCAAAAAATATTAGAACCAGCTTTGGAGAAGTAGGTGTAAATGTACCAAGGGATAGAAAGGCAAATTTTGAGCCTAAGATTGTTAAGAAATACGAAACTGTGTGTAATGAACTTGATAAAAAGGTTATAGGACTATATGCAAGAGGAATGTCTGTGGATGATATTAAGTCAGAAATAGATGAACTATATGGAGTAGATATATCCCCTTCAATGATATCCAAAATCACTGATAAAGTAATGGATACAGCCAATGCCTGGCAAAATAGAGCTTTAGACCCTATGTATCCTATAGTATATATGGATGCAGTTCATTTTAAGGTTAGAGATCAACATAGAATTGTTAGCAAGGCAGCATATATTTGTATGGCTTTAGATGTTAAAGGTTATAAAGATATATTAGGAATATGGGTTGGTGAGCAGGAAGGAGCTAAATTTTGGTTATCTGTATGCAACGATCTTAAAAATAGAGGGGTTAAAGATATACTCCTAGCATGTATGGATGGTCTTAAAGGTCTTTCTGATGCTGTTAAAGCTGTTTTTCCTGAAGTAAATATACAAAGCTGCATAGTACATCAGATAAGAAATTCTATAAAATATATACCTTCAAAAGATATAAAAGCCTTTTTAAAGGATCTAAAGTGCATATATCAGGCGGTAAATGAAACAATGGCAAGTCAATCACTGCAAGCTTTGGAAGCTAAGTGGGGAGATAAATATCCAATAGTAATACAATCATGGAATAGCAATTGGGATAACCTGTCAACATATTTTGATTTTCCTCAAGATATAAGAAAAATAATATATACCACTAATGCCTTAGAAGGTTTCAACAGACAACTTAGAAAATTCACTAAAATAAGGACCGTATTTCCTACAGATGACTCTCTTACAAAGGCTTTATACTTGGCTACAGAACAGATAATGGTTAAATGGACATCGCCTAAACAAAATTGGCCTAGTACCTTAGCACAACTTAGTATAATGTTTGGAGAAAGAATTGAACAATATATTTAAGCAATAAAGCCTGTACTATTTTGAATAAAGATGAATAATAATGAAGATATTACAAATAATAATAACATAAATAAGCTATACTATCTTATTATCTAGTTATTCCCCAAAAAATAAAAATTACTACAGGACTCAATTCCTATAGTAATTTCCAATTAATTTTCTACTTGTCTATTTTATTTTACACAAACCTACGGACGTTCTCCTTCATTTACATAAAAAATCACTATTGAACTTTAATAAGTTCTATAGTGATTTTTATTATGGTTAATTACAATATGAGTTTCTATTTAAATTTAGGTATTTCAAAATTTAATTTTATATCCTTAACCTGCTCTAAGATATTTGTTATTCCCTTTATCATATTAGGAACTTGTTTATATGACCAAGCTACATCTGTAGCATATTGATGTTCCCCTGGATTAGAAGGATTCCATCTCATTTTATATAAAGTATCTTGTTTTCCATTAGGATTATTTATATATTGTGATGCAATCCACTGAGCTCCACCATTAATTGCATCCTCTGGAGTAAACCATTTGTTATCATAAGCTGCTTTAGTTCCATAATAATTAGGATCTTTATCATATGCACCTATTCCAAAGAAATTATACACAGGTGCACCAAAAATATATTTACCACTGCTATCTTTTTGTCCACCATTAGCCAATAATGATGCTCCATTTCCAGTTTCTAATAAGGAATGTGAAATTAAATATACAATACTTATATTATTATTTTTAGCAGCATCTAAAAATGCTTGTCCTTTTCCATCTAAAATTCCTTTACCTTTTAAGATATTATTAACTTGATCTACATTCATACCATCTGTATAACTTAATTTTAAAAACTGATATTTCCCATTTGAATCCATAAAATTATTAGGATCTAAATAATATTTAATCTGATTTTTACTTGCAGCATTATTAAAATCATTAGTTTCCACAAAAACTGACTTGTCACTTAACTTTGTTTGAATATCTACCATTTGATCCACCGAAATATCATAATTTTTATATTCATTGTTATTTGTATCTGCACTATTTATACATCTAAAATAGTCAACATAATAGTTATCATAATCTGTATTCACATCCTTATGTGTTCCAACGTTTCCTGACCTTTTAACATATATTAAAACTTTATATTTTTGACCATCTGCTCCTGCATCTAAAGTTTTTGTTGATGTTATTTTTCCATCAGAAGGTTTAGTATACCCATTAGTAACTTCTGTATAACTATCTTTCTCTAAAGAGTAGTTATGTACAAAAATTCTATATTCAACATCTTGTCCATTATTAGTATTTAAAGCAAAGACCTGTTTTTGGGTAGATAAAAGTGGAGAATACTGAAACTTACATGAAACTATTTGTTGTAAATTTTCATAATTACTGCCATCCTCATATTTATTGTTAGTAGTAAACTGCATTTCCATTGGAGAGCTAAGTTTCTTACCATCTGTTGATTGAACGTCTGTACCTATTATCAAATTATATTTTTTATTTGGTTCATATCCTGAAACTTCAGGACTTATTACTACCGTATCAGAACTCTTACCCATGGTTACGCTTACAGGTACAATTTTGTTATTTTCGTCCTTCACCGTTATGCTTTTGTCATTAACAGTATCTGTCTTTAAAGATGCATTAAATTTTACAGTCCATTCCTTACTAGTAGTAATGTTAACCTTTGGACTGCTTAATGATAAACCTTCTGCGGAAACCTTAGTAGTAACTATAGTTAAAGAACATATCAAAGCCAAGATAATCATTTTTATTCTTTTATTCATAATCTACCCTCCATTTTTTTCTATGTAATAATATATTAAAAAAGTTCTATATTTATTTAAATAATTTTAACCCCATATTATGAATATTCGTCTATTTTATATAAAACTTGCTAACTAGCTAAAAAATTTGATATCATTTATAAATAATACTTTAAAATTTACATATAACTAAATCACTAACAAAAGGAAGGAGATTTTATTGAGTTGCATACAAACAAAATAAACCATAATGAAAACTCAGATTCTATGAGAATAAACAAATTTATAAGCGAAAAAGGTATTTGTTCTAGAAGAGAAGCTGATACGCTAATACAAGAAAAAAGAGTTACTATAAATGGTATCACAGCAGAATTAGGCTCTAGAGTAAAGTCTACGGATGAAGTAAAATTGGATGGTAAACTTCTTACTGAAAAAGAAAAAGATGATAAGGTGTATATTGCCCTAAACAAACCTGTAGGTATAATATGCACTACTGAAAAAAAGATCAAAAATAATATAGTGGATTTTGTGAACTATCCTAAAAGAATATTTCACATTGGAAGGCTAGATAAAGATTCAGAAGGATTAATATTTTTAACCAATGATGGTGATATTGTAAACAAAATTTTAAGGGCTGGCAACAATCATGAAAAAGAATATATTGTTACTGTGGATAAATGTATTACAAATTCGTTTTTAAAGGAAATGGCCTCTGGTGTTAGCATATTAAATACTGTAACTAAACCTTGTAAAGT
Source organism: Clostridium carboxidivorans P7 (assembly GCF_001038625.1). Classification (GTDB taxonomy): domain Bacteria; phylum Bacillota; class Clostridia; order Clostridiales; family Clostridiaceae; genus Clostridium_AM; species Clostridium_AM carboxidivorans. The sequence goes on along the minus strand of NZ_CP011803.1, from coordinate 4,711,404 downwards.
GTATAAAGAAGGTTCCCACATATTTAGAATAATATTAACTCAAGGTCTAAACAGGCAAATTAGAAGAATGTGTGAGGCATTAGGTTACAATGTATTAAAACTAAAAAGAATTAGAATAATGAATGTAACGTTGAAAGATATTCCTGTAGGTAAATGGAGATACTTAAGTCCAAGCGAACTAAAAACTATAAACAAATTAACTTCTACTTCTATAAAAACTGAAGAAGCTTCTTTATCCGATAATTAGTTTTTCGGATAAAGAAGCTTATGTTTATTGCCCTTTAACTTTCTTTTTACTACTAGTAGTAGTACTAACATTATAATTTAAATTACTTATTCTTCTTTCAAATTCTTTCATATCATGGTTTGCTGAAACATATACTCTATTTAATGTGTATATACCTTGATTTTTGTTAGACCAACCGCTTTCGGTAGTAAAAGCCATAACATAGCCTGCATCCTTAGCTGCCTTTACAGTATCATTGTTGCATTTTCCATAAGGATAGCCTATATATTTTACCTTTTTATTAAGAAGCTTCTCTAAAAACTCCTTTGACCCCTTTAATGTTTCAAGTTGTTTATCATATGGCAATTCATTTAATTTGTCATGATTCAAAGTATGACTTTCTATATCTATACCATTATGCTGCATTTCCTTTAATTGAGCTGACGTTAAAAAACCTTTATCCTTATCTATACAATTAGTAATAATAAATACGGTAGCCTTAAATCCAAATTCCTTTAACACAGGATAAGCATTTTCATAATTATCCTTGTAGCCATCATCAAAAGTTAAAACTACTGACTTTTCAGGAACAGGTTTATTGTTAAACATAAAATTATACAATTCTCCTAAAGTTAATGTTGTATAACCATTATCTTTTAAGTATTTCATTTGCTCTCTAAATTTTTCTTTAGGAACTCTAAGTTCATTTCCTGCTTCATAATCAATGGAATGATACATAATTACAGGTACAGATTTATCATTATATTTAAGAATTCCATCTTTAAATTCTCTGTCTTTTTCATTATTTTCTGCAGTTTCATTTTTGTTCTTTACTGTACTACTTTCTTTAGTATTACTAACTTGCTGCTTTGTAGTTTTTTCACTATGAGATTTTGCTTTTCTTCCATTAATAAAATTGTAGCTCAAAACTCCCATCATAAGAACAATAACCATTAATAATGTTAACTTTTTATATTTTCTATTCATACTTTCACTTCTTTCCTAATTTTCATTTATATACAAAACACTATTATATTCTTATAGACAAATTTTATTATAATATAAATTATGTTTAATTTATACTGGAAATATGTAAATTTTAATTAGAAAGTTGTCCACATTATTAACATTTTATATGTTGATAACTTGTTAGTACAAATAAAAGTTATTTTTCTTTTATTGTTTTATTGATATAATTGAGCAATGTGTTATAATCTTTACTAACTTTTACATTTTAGCACTATGTTTATTAAAAATAATCACTTAAAACTAATCCCTATAATAAACTTTAACTTACTATATATTCTAAATGTTATCAACATTATCCACAGATAGCTTGTTCATAACTTGTGAAACTTATGGTGGATTACTAAATATTCACGCAAAAAATTAATAAATAGGTCAATTCCTTGCAAAATATATTAACATTTATACACATTATCCACAGTTCTGTGGACAACTTGTGCATAACTCAGCATTTTTTATTAATTTTTCATATTTACTTTAACATATATGATGTAAAAATCATATAATGTACTATGCAAGGCCTACCAGTACAATTGATTTCTTTTTCTTTTTTAATGCTAAGTTTCACTAAATTATAATTATGAAAAATTTAAAATTAATTGAAACTTAGCAACTACATAAACTTATACTAATAGCATCTAATAATCTTATTATGTATTTTCATAATTTTAATGAATATTTTCCTATAGTTAAGTTTATCCTATAATATAGCTTATAATTTTGCAATATGTTTTTGATAATATTTTTTGAATTTTCTTAACATTTTTAAGATTTTATGTTATTATTTTATTATAGTATGTATTTTCATGAAGGGTGGGAATATTATGAGAGATAAAGTTATTTTCGTAGATTTTACTAAAAATAAAAATAAAAAACAATCCATGTTATCCATGTTAAAAAACTTCTTTAGAAAAATATTTAACTCTACAAATACTCCATCTGATCCAAATGATACTAAAAAAGTGATACATTATAACCGAGACATCTCCTAAAGGTGCAATGATTATGCACCTTTTTTTTTCTATGATAAAATATAAATAAAAACTTTGGAGGTTTTATTATGAGAATAGGAATAGGTTATGATGTACATAAACTTGTTGAAAATAGGCTTCTCATTCTTGGTGGAGTAAATATACCTTATGACAAAGGATTATTAGGCCATTCTGATGCAGATGTACTCTTACATGCCATAATGGACAGCTTACTTGGATCTCTATCTTTAGGAGATATAGGCAAACACTTTCCAGATACAGATCCTTGTTACAAGAATATTTCTAGCTTAGTATTATTAAAAAAGGTAGGTGAACTAATAAATTCAAAAGGATACATGATTGAAAATATAGATTCAATTATAATTGCCCAATCTCCTAAATTATCACCTTTCATTGACGATATGAAAAAAAACATAGCTGAATCTTTAAAAATAGATACTTATAAAGTAAGTGTAAAGGCAACTACTGAAGAAGGATTAGGTTTTACAGGCAAAAAGGAAGGAATATCTTCTCAAAGTGTATGTTTAGTTGAAAAAATCTAAGTTGAATAAAAATAAGAAATACAGAATCCAACCCGTAGTTCTTGTATTTCTTATTTTTTATTAAGATTTATACCAACCATATGCAAAATAAACATGAATAACGGTATTCCAACCAAAAGTCCCCACATACCCATAAAATGCTGAGATATTATTAACACTATAAAAACAAAGAAAACAGGTATTTTAGTTTTTGAAGACATAAATTGAGGTGTTAGTACATAATTTTCTACTGCATATAAAAGTACTATCATTGATATTACATATATAACTTTAATCATACCTCCAATATTAAAAGCAATTATAGAAAGAGGAATTAAAGCCATAATAATACCTACAATTGGAATTAAACTAAATATAAATATCATAAATGCAAGTGCAATAGATTCAGGGAAATTCATTACACTTAACATTATTAACGAAAGAATAGAGTTAGTAACTGCAATTAACATTTGAAGCTGCACAACCTTACCAAAGAAAACTAAAAAGTCCTTCCAAAACAATACTACGTACTTGTACATTATTGAAATCCTACTGGTTTTAAACTTAATTAGAAATCTCCTGACGTTAGTCCTTTCAAGCATAAAAAATAAGCTTAACACCAACGCTAAAATTATATTTATTCCCCATTTCCCTAAACTTGTAATAAACTGAACTATAGTACTTACCTCATTTTTTAAATAACCTTTTATATCAACCTGCCCTATTAAAGGATACAAATATTCCTGTACTTTATTTATGCTATATTGAGACTTTCCTCCAATAAATCCATTAGCTAATATTACGCTCTGGTTTACTATTAAAGGAATATACTTATATACAAAATATATTAAAAGCGTAAAAATTATAATATATAAAGTTATAGTTATAAACACTTCTTTTAACTTTATGTACTTTCTCAAATTAACTATAATAATCTTTTCTAAACTATAAATTAAGTATGTAAATAAAAATGTTAACAAAAATAAATCAATAATATTTTTTAATGCATAAATAAGTATTGCTACAATTATAAAAACTGATATTTCCTTAGTTGTTTCTTTTCTCAATATTTCTCTAAGAAAATTCATCTATTATCATCTCCATGTATATACATAATTATCAAATCCCTTTATTTAATTTTACTTTTAATAATAACATACGTCAATATTACCTCCTAATCTTCAAAATTCAAGTAATTTTATGCATTGATTTTCCACTAACTTACATAGTAAAACCCTATGTAACTATTACCTTTTACATAGGGTTTTTAATAAATTCGTTAATTTAACATTAATACTATTTTACTTTCCTAAAGTCGCTACCATGACTGCTTTTATTGTATGCATTCTATTTTCAGCTTCATCAAATACCAATGAATGTTTACTTTCAAATACTTCATTAGTAACTTCCATACACTCTAGTCCATATTTGTCGTATATTTGTTGTCCTACTTTAGTACTTGTATCATGAAATGCTGGCAAGCAATGAAGAAACTTTACATTTTCGTTAAGAGTATTTTTTATCATATCCATATTTACCTGATATGGCTTTAAAAGCTCTATACGTTCTTCCCATTCTTCTTCTGGTTCACCCATTGATAACCAAACATCCGTATATATCACGTCTGCATGCTCTACACCTTTTACTATATCATCTGTAATGGTTATACTTCCTCCATTTTGTTCAGCAACTATACTACATTTTTCTAATATATCTGAATGTGGAAATAATTCTTTTGGAGCTACTATTCTAAAGTCCATCCCCATCTTTGACGCACCTATCATAAGAGCATTGGCCATATTGTTTCTACCATCACCAATATATGCAAATTTTACTTGATTTAATGGTTTGTGAATATTTTCTTTTATAGTTAAGAAATCTGCTAAAACTTGGGTTGGATGATCCTCGTCAGTTAACCCATTCCATACAGGTACTCCTGAATATTTTGCCAAAGTTTCTACAACTTTTTGACTGTACCCTCTATATTCTATACCATCATACATTCTTCCTAAAACCCTTGCAGTATCTGCTATAGATTCCTTTTTTCCCATTTGGCTGCCTGTAGGTCCAATGTATGTAACATTTGCACCTTGATCCATTGCCCCAACTTCAAAAGCACATCTAGTCCTTGTAGAATCCTTTTGAAATAACAATACTACATTTTTTCCCTTAAGCATCTGTTTTTCAGTTCCTGCATATTTTGCATTCTTTAGTTCCTTTGCTAAGTTTATTAAAAAATTTATTTCTTTAGGTGTAAAATCCATTAAAGTTAAAAAACTTCTATTCTTTAAATTAAACACTTAAATACCCCCTTTATATTTATATATTTCTAATCTATTTGAGATTATAATTATTCTTTCTTTTGTATATTTATACATATATTATATATTATATTTTAAAAAATTTCTAGTATATTTTACTTAAATATCTTATTTTTTATTTCATAAACAAAAAAACTAGGTAAATTTAAACTGCACTCTACTAATTTAATTGAGTGTAGTTCAAATTCACCTAGTTAATTTTTAATAAATATTTATACAATAAATCTGAAGTTATACAGCACCTATACTATATTTCTATAAACTTAAATATTATTTTCATAATTATCTACTATATTTTGTACTAATTTTTTTATAGCACTAGCCTGACAAATTAAAGTCATTACTATAAAAAAGACCTTTATTCGTTCTTGCTCCTCTTTTTTTAAATTCATATTCTCTACAATCTTATCAATCTTATCTCCATCAAAATGCTGCTTTGATATAAATTCTTCGAAACTATCTTGTTGTATATCTGAAAAATTTTTATAAGCTTTTTCCCAGGATATAATATCATCGTCCCTGTCATTTATATCATTAAAAGCTAAGCAAAAAACTTTTTTTATTTCCTGAGTAGTAAGTATTGGTCTCATATAACTAAGGAGTACTAGCTGTGCTAAATGCAACTTAGTATATCCCCTCTTCTTTCCATCCTCTGGTTTTGATATGATTTCATTTTTAATATAATTTTGAACTATATTATTAGTATATTTTTCATCTAAAAATTTATCATTAAGATAATCTATGACCTGTGATAAAAATAAATCATATCTTGGCAAATCTTCATAAGAAACTATAGTATTTTTAGATATATCCTTAGCAATCTCATCTATGCAATCTATAGTAAATTTATCTTTTTCCATATAATAACTTTGATTCTTAATTTATTTTTAATTGTAAAATAAGAACCAAATTTTCACCGCCTTTCCTTTATAATTATTATTATTAACACATTTTATATTAACTTATATTCTATATATACTTCCGTACATTTATATTATAAGGTATATATAAACTCTTTACAACTTAAAAAATTATGCATTACATTGCATATTACATTAAAATCTTAAGCTATATGATGCTATTCTTATCCTTACACTTAATAATCAGTTTAAAAAGTTATAATTTCACTTAAATGAGCTATTTTAAATATTGTTATAAAGTATATTATACTATATAATAATTTTATACTCAAATTAATAAAATTTATTATTATTTCTATCCAATAATACAGTATAATATGCTAACATATAATAAAAAGCAATCCTATTTTCTTGGGGGGTGAACAAAATAAATAAGAAAAGATTTTTTATATGCTTATTACTTGCTTTTTTATTCTTATCAACAGATATTTTTAATCCTCAATTAGCAAGTACCTTAGGTGTAAATAATAATTATACTATAGCCTATGCTAAAGGATCAGGAAGTTCCAAAAGTTCAGGTGGTAGTTTTAAATCCGGAAGCTTCTCTTCCCCTAAATCTTCTAGTAGTTCTGGAAGTTCTTCGTCATCTAAGTCTTCATCGGGAAGCTCTAAATCCTCAAATGGGGATTTTAAATCCGGAAATTTTTCAAATTCACCTAAGTCCTCTTCGGGAAACTCTAATTCACAAACATCAAACAGTAGTTCAAATAGTGGAACATCTCGAAGTTACGATAGTGGAAGTAGACGATCATTTTTACCTATTCCAATACCTATACCAATCCCTTGGGGACATGGATATAGTTCCGGTTATGGTTACAGCACCGGAAGCTTTTTAGGAACCATATTCAAGTTTATAATCTTTGTAATAATAATATTATTTATTATTAGATTAATAAAAAATAGAAGAAGATAATTAAGGAGGATTTTATTATGGGAATATTTTCAAGAATGTCTAACATGTTTAAAGCTAAGGTTAATAATGCTTTGGATGAGGTTGAAAATCCAATTGAACTTTTAGACCAAAAGATTAGGGATATGGAGGAAAGTTTAAATAAAGCTAAATTATCTTCCGCTCAAATCTTAGGTAATGTTCATGAAATTGAGAAGAAAATGGCTACTGCAAAAAGGGATTCAGAAGATTTTGATGAAAAAGTTAAACTTGCTATGAGTAAGGGCAATGAAGATTTAGCTAAAAAAGCTCTTGCAAAAAAACTAGAATGTGATAAAACTTATAATTCTTTAAAAACTAGCTATGAAGATGCTAGTAAAAAAGCTGAAACATTAAAAGCAAAGCTTAGGGAACTAGAAAATGAAATAGAAAAAACTAGAGCTTATAGAGATGAAGCCTCAGCTAGATTTAATAATGCTGAAGCTAGTAAAAAGGTCAACGAAATTTTATCAAATGTAGATGCTGGAAGCAATAAAATAAACTTAGATGATATAGAAAGAAAAGTTCAAAGAAAAGAAGCCTTAGCAGAAGGCCTAGGAGATCTAAGAGAAGATAATTCTTTAGAAAAGGAATTTGAAAAATTAAAAGAAACCGATCTTGATGAAGAATTAAAAAAATATAAACAGAACTAAGGTGATTTATTATGAATAAAGCTGAAGAATTTCTGAAAATAGAAAAAGATAAATATAGTAAAATATATGTAGACATAACTTACGCTATTGATAACATATCACCGTTCTTAGATCAAAGTACATTAAAAAGCAGAAAGTATGTATCTAAAATTCACATTTTAAAAAAATACATGGAACTTATTGATGCAGCAATGTCTGAAATTAATAAAAGTGGATTTTTAGGTATATTTAAAAATGATAAGTCTGTGGATTTAATTAAAGATTACAGAGATGAAAATATAGATTCTTTAGAGCAACTAGAAAAATGCAGCAAATGTCAATGCTTAAATTGTACTGCCAATTGTAAATTTGATAGTTGCTTAGGCTGCAAAGATAACTCAAAAATAATCTCCTGTGATCACAAAAAAATAAACGTTACAAAACATGATAATTTCACTTTGAATTTAACTAATAATAGAACAGGTGATGATGACAGATATATTGTTTTATCAACTCTTCAAGATGTAGAAGTAGATAATAAATATATAATAATTCAAAATGTTGTAACCAAAGAAAAATTCATACTTCATTATTACCCAGGAATATCTGAAGATACTTATGGTGAAATTACAGATCCTGAAGAATTTGATTTTATTGTTTCAACTTTTCAAAGTATAGAAGAATATTAATCTAATTAATTTCATTGTTATGTATTGTGGATTTATTCACATAATTGCAACTTATCCACAGATTTCAAAAAGTTGTGCACAGATTTTGTGGATAAGTTGTATGCTTTGATATAGTTCATTTTAACCTAAAATTATGCGTTTTTATTCACAATGTGGATAACTTTGTTTGTTGATAACTTTGTTTTTTGTCTAATTGTGTGTACTATATGTCACATATTATTACATTATGTTTTTTATTAACAAAAATAATCCTAATGATTTTATCATTAGGATTTCTTAATTTAATCTACTTTTGTGATTTATTATAGTCATCTAAGAATTTCTGTATACCTGCATCTGTTAATGGATGTTTAAGCATTTGCATTAATACTTTGTATGGTATTGTTGATATATTTGCTCCTGCTTTTGCACAATCTAAAACATGCATAGGTGTTCTTATGCTTGCTGCTATTATTTCTGTTTCTATACCATATATCTCAAATATTTCAGCTATATCTTCTATAACCATAATCCCTGCATTACCTATATCATCTAATCTACCCATAAATGGACTTACAAAACTTGCTCCTGCTTTAGCAGCTAATAAAGCTTGTTGTGCTGAAAATATTAAAGTAACATTTGTTCTTATACCTTCTTTAGCTAAAATTGAAACTGCTTTTAATCCTTCTTCACACATAGGTATTTTTATTACTATATTTTTATGTAATTTTGAAAGCTCTCTGCCTTCTTCAACCATCTTATCAGCTTCTAAGCTTATAACTTCTGCACTAATAGGACCATCTACAATGGCACAAATCTCTTCAATAACATCCTTTAATTTCCTGCCTTCTTTAGCAATTAATGAAGGATTAGTTGTTACACCATCAAGTACCCCCCATTTTGCTACTCTCTTTATTTCTTCTACATTAGCTGTATCAATGAATATTTTCATAAAATAACCTCCTAAAATATAAACTATAGTTCTAATTATATCATATTTTCCAAAAATTTAACCGGTATTCCAACTATTTTTGGAACTTATATTTACAAATCATATCTTCAATAAACTTCTTATATTCATGCTTTCTAGTGTCTTCATACAAAGAATCATAAGTTGCATAGTTGTCACATAGTGAAATAATTAATATAAATTCACAATACCTATTATACTTTTCAAAGAACTTATAGGCTGCTTCCATTCTTTTATTTTTATCCATTTTAAAAATTTCCAATGGACACATATGTACTTCTACAAGTTTTTCCACAAGCTGAGCTGACTTTTCAGGCACTTTCATATCTTTACATATATCATTAACTATCTTAGCTCCTTCTTTTTCATGACCAAAAAAACTTACACTATCTTCTTTCTCTTTATAACAGTTAAATTTTCCTATGTCATGTAAAAAACATGCAAGACTTACACATTCTCTTACTTTAAAATTGTCTATATGTTCTTCTAAACTTTGCAAGTTAAGTCCTTCTATTTTTATTCTTCCTTTAGTTACATCCTTAAACATTTCATAAGTTAACTTCATATGAGTAAATGCATCTTCTGTGTGATATTTGCACTTTCCTACAGTTTTTAATTCCTCCATATAAGGGAATATATTTTTTAAAACACCATAATTATCCAAAACCTCAAAAGCTCTACCATTATTATCTACTTCCATTAACTTCATAAGTTCAGTAAATAATCGTTCCTTGTTACAACTTTTAAGTTTACAAGATAAATCAACTATTTTCTTCTCTGTTTCTAAATTAAAATGCATACCATATCTTATACAAAACCTAATACCTCTTAATATTCTAATTGGATCTTCTTCTATACTTGTATCACTTACATTTTGAATAATTCTGCACTCTATGGCTTTTCTTCCATTGAAAGGATCTATTATTTTATTTTCTATAAGTTTAAGAGAAATTGCATTTATAGAAAAATCCCTTTTACTTAAATCTTCTTCAATACTTTTTCCTTTCATTTTGGTTATATTAAAAACTATATTTCTATCATTATATCTATAACTATCTTTGTTTTCTTTTAGAGAATAAAAGCTGAATTGTTTATTATCTAAAGACATTAATAACTTGTTTATATCTCCATTATATATAATATCTAATTTTGATGGTTGACTTTTAAAATCTATAAGTCTTTCCCTAACAAATGTCCCTACTAAATATGCTTCACCTCCTACTTCATTTAAAGACTCTTTTAACACTTTTAAAAATTCATTTGTACTATTCATTTGTTATCACCTACTTATCATTATTTTACCACATATAAATAAACATATTGCAATTAAAATTTTCCTTGTTTTTTACAATAATGAAAATTTAGTATAAAAACTTACCCTGTAAATATGCTAAAAATGCGAACTCTTTTAATTTATTTAATATTTACAAATTATTAACTTTAAAATCTAATCTAAACCTACTGCTAAATGTAACCATTAATTGCATGGTATTGGTTAATTAAAATAACTTTCGACATTTAAATTTTTATTATCCATATAATTACTATTTTATTTTTTCTTGTTATTCATTCCTGTTTTTCTATAATTAGGAACATGGTTTTCACAGTTTTTCTTTACATACATTGATTTATCAGCATTCTATAATATAGTAAAAAAATGTATTTTGTAATAAAAACATATTGACATTTGTATATTTTGGTAGTATATTAACTATAGATGGAAGTGAATAAGAAATTTGTAAATTTATTTCTTAAAGCATATTGACTTTTAATGTCATATTTGCTATTATTTAATTAAACATATGTCGAATTATGGAGTTAAAGGAGGATTTTCAAATGAAATCAACTGGAGTTGTAAGAAGAGTAGATGAATTAGGAAGAATAGTTATTCCTATAGAACTAAGAAGAACTTTGGATATTGCAGAAAAAGATGCTTTAGAAATGTATGTTGATGGTGAGCAAATTATATTAAAGAAATATGAGCCTGCATGTATATTCTGTGGTGATGCAAGAGATGTTGTAAACTACAAAGGCAAAAATATTTGCAAAAATTGTTTAAATGAATTAAAAGAAGGTAAATAGTAATTTAAGTCCACATGATAACTCATGTGGGCTTTTTATTTAAGTAAAGATTTTATGTGTGTAAAGGTTAAGTTATTAATATAAATAAAAAGTCTTACAAACTCAACGGCTTGTAAGACTTTTATACGTATTATAAATATCATTAACACTAATGATAATATTTTCTACCTTACTCTTCTTCCTCCACTGAAATCAGAATGTAATGGTGATATTCTAACTACATCTCCAGTATGTGGTGCATGAATCATACATCCATCACCTACATATATTCCAACATGATGAGCTGGTGAGCCAAAGAAAACTAAATCTCCTGGTTGAAGCTGATCTCTTGATACAGCCTGTCCTACACCTTGTTGATCTGAAGCTACTCTTGGTAAATCTATTCCAAAATGTGCAAAAACGTAGCAAGTAAAGCCAGAACAATCAAAAGAGCTTGGCCCATTTCCTCCCCAAGCATAAGGTACACCTTGGAAAGTTGACGCATATGCAACTATTGCACTAGCTGATGATGAACCTCTTGACAATGCTGGTGACGATGCGCTATATTTTTCAACTTGACTTTGAGCTGAAGCAACTAAATTATTTGTTTCAGCATCTGCTGCCTTAAGAGCTTTTTCCTTAGTATCTAAGCTGGCAATTAAGTTTTTTTGTTCACTTCTAGTATTATTAAAGCTTGCCAATTTCTTTTCATTATCTGCTTTTAAAGCTAAAAGTTTATTGTTCTCAGCATTTAAAGCTTCCTTTTTCTTTGCTATTGTGTCCTTTTTTTGTTTTAAATCGTTTATTACTTTTTCATCAAAACCTACTATTTTTTTAACAGTATCAACTCTTGATATGAAATCACTTAAGTTATCGGACTGCAATATAACACCTAGGTAGCTATCTGCTCCATTTATGTACATAGCCCTAACTCTTTTATTAAATACATCCTGTTGTCCCTTTATGCTGCTTTCTGCATTAGTTAATTCTTGCTGAGTTGCTTTTATGTCTGCTGTAGTTTTTTCAATGCTCTTTTTATTACCATCTATTTGTTTCATTATTTCTGTTATCTGGTTGTCCAGTTTTTCTACTTTTGTTTCTAAATCCTGTTTTTGTTGTTGAACTTGAGCTATCTGTGGATTACTACTTGATGGTGCAGCTAAAACGGTTCCATTCATTGTTACTGCTAATGTTAAAGCAATAACAACAGATAAAGTTTTTTTATTCAATACTTTAACCTCCTTAGTTAAAAAGATTTCTTATTAATTTTTTGCTTTAATTTCAAATATATATAGAATATTCGCTAAAATACTCCTTAATATAAGTGCTTAAAACATCTATGTTTATAAAAAAACATTTATTACTCTTAATTATTTTTTGTCATATAATTAAATTATTTTTTTAATAAACTTGCAGCCAAAAACTGCATGTTTATATTATATCATTAATTTATATCAAATCTCAATGTTATAGCGGTATTTTTTTAAAATCGTTAATATTATCCTATGAAAATCTTTAATTTATTAATAAATCCAAAGCTTTGATTTTAATATGCATATATATTAACATAAAATATTCTTAATTTACTAAATTTTTTACAAATTAATTGAATACTTATATATTTCAGATTTAGGCAAATTTCTATCTTTGGCCACTTTCTTTATAGCCTCTTTTTTATTTAGCCCCTCTTCAATATACATTTTTATATGCTCATCAATACCTAAATCTTTCCACTCTGACATTTCCTCATCCATTATTTCCTTTTCATCTTTTCCTTCAACTACAAGTACAAGTTCCCCTTTTACTGTTTTGTCTTCATAATAATCTATAGCTTCGCTTAAATTCAATCTAAGTATTTCTTCATGCATTTTTGTAAGTTCTCTGCATATGGATATTTTCCTATTACCCAAATTGCTTTTTAAAAACTCTAAAGTATTTTTAAGTCTATGAGGTGCTTCATAAAATATCAAAGTTTCTTTTCTATTTTTCAATTCTTCCATCATATTTTTTCTTTCCTTGTTGTCCCTTGAAATAAAACCTCTAAATATAAATTTTGTCGTATCCATACCTGAATATACTAATGCTGTAGTTACAGCAGTAGCTCCAGTTAAAACCTCAAAATCTATATTTTCTTCTATGCACTTAGAAACTATTACTGCTCCTGGATCTGATATTCCTGGAGTTCCAGCATCGCTTACTAACGCTATGTTCTTTCCTTCTTTAAGCTTATCTATCAAATTTTCACTTTTACCTTGCTCATTGTGCTTATGATAACTTATTAAAGGCTTTTTTATATTAAAATGGTTTAAAAGTTTCAGGCTTTGCCTTGTATCTTCTGCTGCTATTAAGTCTACCTGGTTTAATACCTCTAGTGCTCTTAAAGTTATATCCTTTAAATTACCTATTGGTGTAGGTACTAAATATAATTTTCCAATACTCATATATGTTCCTCCATTTAAGCATGATTTTTTACTTATTTGCCGTATATCTTATTAATTTCATCAGTATAGCTTCCATCTAAATTATGTACACAAAGAGGTGCTTCCCATTTTAAAAAAGTTCCTCCATTATTTTGACCTTCTATTAATAACATATTTGGAGCTTTTTTAAAATTAGGTTGAACCATCTTTATTAACTTGGGTTCAATTTTATATTTTCTCATAAGGCATATAATATCTGCAAGCCTATCTGGTCTATGAATCATATACATCCTGCCATTGTCCTTTAAAACTGCTTTACATGCTTTTATAACATCTTCTAAGGTACAGCATATTTCATGTCTTGCAATAGCATCTTTATCGTTAGGATTTACAATTCCAGAATTTTTTAACTTATAAGGTGGATTTACTGTAACTACATCTACCTTGGATAAGTTCTTGAGAAATTTTAAATCCTTTAAATCCGTATTAATAAACTTTATTTTATCCTCTAGTTTATTAAACATACAAGACCTATCCGCCATTTCCACCATTTCTTCTTGTATTTCTATTCCAACTATTTTAGAAGCTTCCGTTTTTCCTGCTAATATAAATGGAACTATTCCTGTACCAGTACATAAATCTATAACTTCTGCATTTCTTTTTACAACTGCAAAGTTAGCAAGCAATACCGCATCTACTCCAAATCTAAATGCATCTTTTTTTTGTATTACACAAATTCCTTTTAACTGCAAGTCATCTAATGTTTCATCCTCTTTCAAAAAGTTATCAACCATAAGCTTTATCCTCATTTCTATAATAAATAACCACTTAGTAGGTTAATTATTCTTAAATATTATAATGAATTATATTTATTAACAATTATCATTTATATAAATTAAATTGTCAAATTTCCTTAATTTTACATAAAATTAAGCCTTAAGATTAAAGTGTATCTTAAGGCTTACTTAGTACTTATATCTGGAACATTTGCTGGATTGTCTCCCATAGGTTTGTCCCCCATAGGCTTATCACCTAAACTTGGATTACCCAAGGGATTTGTTCCTATAGAATTGTTCTCTATTTTATTATACTTATTGCTTACAACAATTATATCAACTCTTCTATTTCTTGCTCTACCATCTTCTGTAGAATTATCTAATACTGGTCTATACTCTCCATATGCAACTGATGAAAGCTTTTTAGGAGGTACTCCATTAGCTATGAGTAGTTCAGTAACATTAAGTGCTCTAGCCGAAGATAACTGCCAGTTATCAGAAAATTGCTCATTATGTATAGGAACATTATCCGTATGACCTTCTATTCTCATTGTATTATCTAACTGATTTAATATTTTTCCTATTTCCACAAGTTTCCCTTGTGAAGCCGCTATAACTTCTGCTTTTCCTGTTTCAAAAAATAAAGTATCTCTTAAGCTTACTACAAGTCCTCTTTCATCTACTTCAGTAGTAACACTATTTTGCATTCCATTTTTTTGTAAATAACTATCAACCTTTTTCTTTAAGTCCTCCATTTTAGACTCTTCTGTCTTTCCATCTGAACTGTTTCCACTAGGACTTGAATTTGATATGTTTGGAGAATTTTCATTACCTTGCATTATTTTTCCGCCACCCATAGCTATACTCATTGATTGAGAAAGCTGAGAAAACTTTGCTTTGTCAACATTACTCATAGCATATAAAACAACAAAAAGTATCATAAGTAAGGTCATAAAGTCTGAGTAACTAAGAAGCCATCTTTCACTATTTTCATGTTCTTCTTGTTTTTTCTTCTTCATACTTCTGGCTTACCATCCATTCCTTCAAATTTTTTAAGTTCTTCTTTACTTAAAAATCCTTTTAATTTTTCTGCTATAGTATTAGGATTTATTCCTTCTTGTATATATAATATACCTTCGATTATAAGGGACTTTTCTCCAAATTCTTTTTCATCTAGTGCTTTTAATCTAGTTGCTAATGGTAAAAACAATAAATTTGCAGATGAAAGACCGTACAATGTAGCTAAGAATCCTGATGCTATTTTAGGACCTAAGGTGTTTGGGTCAGACAAATCAGCCAAAATGTGAACTAGTCCCATTACTGTACCTATAATACCAAGTGTAGGCGCATATCCACCTGCTTGTGCAAAAATAGCCGCTCCCTTTTTATGCCTTTCGGATGTAGATTCCAATTCTAACTCTAAAATACTTCTAACAGCTTGTGGATCAACTCCATCTACTACTAATTGAAGTCCTTTCTTAATAAATGGATCTAAATTAGGATCCGCAGATATTTCTCCTTCAAGGCTTAATAATCCATTTTTTCTAGTCTTATAAGATACATCTTTAAAATATGCTACAAGAGCCGATAAATCTATTTTTTTTGGAGTTATTGCAACCTTTATTATTTTTGGTAACCTTTTTAAAATTTCTCCTGGAAACGTTAAGCCGACTGCTCCTGCTGTTCCACCAAATACTATTACAGCCGGTGCAAGTAGGAAAAGTGAACCTATTACTCCTTTTTCTATTACAAATCCTGCTATTATAGATCCAAATCCAACCAAAACGAAAATGATAACAGATATGTCCATTTTTATCCTCCATTCAACAATTTTGCTTTATATAATAGATATTCGAACAAAAAAAACCAATCTTTATATAATTTTATATTTATATTAGGTATATAAGAGAATTTACCCTAAAACTGGTTTGATATATTTTTATTTATATTTATCAAAATAAAAAGACTGCTTAATTGCAGTCTTTTTGTTAATAACACTATTCTTGAACTGGTGCTCCTACTGGGCAAACATTAGCACAATTTCCACAATCGATACAAGTACTTTCATCTATAACAAATATAGAATCTCCTTGACTTATAGCGTTAACTGGACATTCTGAAGCACATGTTCCACAACTTACACATGAATCCTCTATTTTGTAAGCCATTATGTAACACCTCCTTTTAAAATTCGATGTTTCACATCTATTTTTTATTTTACCACGTTTGGACAAGTTTTTAAAGACAATTTTAAAATACTATATAACCCAAATCTTCTATAGACTGAACCAGCTTATCGTTATTGACAAAATAATCATCATACACAACATTTACTTCGCCTTTATCCTTATTTATTTGACAAGCCACTACACCTTCGTTGCTTGCAACTGCTACTCTAATCTTATTAACGTCTTCAGCTGTATTCATATTATAAATTTTTAATACAGACTTCATAGTTTTCCTCCTTAATTGTCTTTAAATAATTCTTTAATTATATTCGGATCTTCAACTTCATCTACATCTATTTTTATTTCATCTTCATTAATACTTCCTTCAAATCCACCAGTTACTAGTTCTACTTCTTCTATTGGAACTTCCACTAATGTTTCTTCTCCATCTTCAGACTTTACTTTTACTTTTACACTTTCCTTTACCACTGAATTTGAAAATACCACTCCTCTGCCATAAGGAGTATTTACAACAGAGTCTTGTTTAGGCAGTCTCTTTCTAATTTTTTCATAAGTTTCTTGTTCATAATTTAAGCAGCACATAAGCCTTCCGCATATTCCTGATATCTTCGTAGGATTCAAAGATAAATTTTGTTCCTTTGCCATTTTTATTGATACTGGAGCAAAATCCCCTAAAAATGTAGAACAGCACATAGTCCTTCCACAAGGTCCAAGTCCTCCTATCATTTTAGCTTCATCCCTTACACCTATCTGTCTCAATTCTATTCTGGTTCTAAAAATAGCAGCCAAATCTTTTACAAGTTCTCTAAAATCTACCCTTCCATCTGCGGTGAAATAAAATATAACTTTATTATTATCAAAAGTATATTCTACATCTATAAGTTTCATTTTTAATTGATGCTTCTCAATTTTTTCTAAACATATTTGAAAAGCTTCCGTTTCTTTTTCCTTATTTTCATTATGTTTTCTTGTATCTTCTTCAGTAGCTACTCTTATGACACTTTTTAGTGGTGCAACTATTTCGGATTCTTCTACTTCTTTACATCCTATTACGCATTCACCAAATTCTATACCTCTAGCTGTTTCTACTATTACTTTACTATCTTTTTCTATATATAAATCGCCTGGTGAAAAATAGTATATTTTACCAGCCTTTTTAAAACGCACCCCTATAACCTTTACCATATTATACCTCCTGCATTTTAAGCAACATTGAATCAAAAACTAATGTTGAGTTAACGTTTTTCTCCATTTTTATTCTAGTTTCTTTTATAATATTAATAATACCATTTAACTTATTAAATGAAAACATTTCAGCTATATCTTTTATGTCGTTAACTTTATCTATATTTATTATTAAATCCCTATTTGATGTTTCCTTATATATAAGTACATCCCTTATATATGACAACATACAAGTTAGAACTTCTTGCCATTCATTTTTATATTTCACAAAAAAATTCTCATTAGATAAAATTTCTTCTAAATTACTAGTGCTAACTGTTCTTAATACATTTATAATAGTATCTCTAATTTCTCTTAATGAACTATCATCAATAAACTTCTCAGCTCTTCCTGGTATACCATCACTAAACGCAACAACAGATTTTAATTCTATTTCTGATAATCCAGGAAATTTGTTACTTATAAAATTCATCATTTCTTCTTCACTTAATCTGTTAAGCTTATATGTTTGACATCTTGATTTTATGGTATCTAGTATCAATTCTAATTTTTCACACAATAATATTATAAATACACCCTTAGGTGGTTCTTCTATAGTTTTTAAGAATGCATTTTGTGCTGTTTCTGTAATCTTATCTGCATTATAAACTATAATTACCTTTTTATTACCTTCATAAGGTTTTTTAGTAGTTTCTTCTATTATATTTTTTACTTCATCTATACCTATTGATTTCTTACCTTTTCCTAATTTAAACTCTACTATATCAGCATATTGTTTATTTTCAGACTTTCCTAAAATTTCAATAGCAGTTTCCCTGGCAATAAAACTTTTTCCTATCCCATCTTCTCCGACAATAATATGAGCATGAGAAAATCTTTGCTGCTTTATAGAACTTACAATCTGAAATTTTATATTTTCATGCCCTATTATCATACTAAAACTCAATAAAATCCCTCCATTTAAATTTTTACAAACTTATCAACATCTACAACAAATATTGTTGCCCCTCCAACTTCAACTTCTACAGGATAGGGCACATATACACCTGTAGATCCTGCTACTGGTGAAGGTGTTGATACAATCTGCTGTCTAGTTTTACATATTTCTTCTATTTGTGATATTACTTGATCTACTTTTTCTTCTTCCACTCCAATCATAAGAGTAGTATTACCTGCCTTTAAAAATCCACCAGTTGTAGCAAGCTTTGTTACCCTAAAGCCTGACTCCATTAGTGTTTCAACTAAATCTCCAGAATCATCATCCTGAACAATAGCTATTATTAATTTCATATAACTCATCTCCCTTTTATTTTAAATTATATAAACATTGAAATATTATATATTTAATTCAAATGACCTTGTTATATTATTGTATGTACAATTTACTAATTGTTTTTTTACTATATTAAATACCTCTTCACTAATTAATTCAATACTTTTTATATTTCCTTCCTTTACACACTTTACTCTATTCCACTTATACTTTTCTGCTATTTCACAGGAATTGTTATATGAATGTTCTAAGTATTCATAGTCCTTTTCATGTATATCTTTATGACTATCTCCTGTAATCTTATTGGCTCTTTCTTTCATAAGTTTTCTGCTATACTCTGGAGGCATATCAAGAAACATAACACAATCTGGAACTGGCAAGCCAAAAATTCTAAATTCAAAATCCCAAAGCCAATCTAAAAACTTGCTTTTCTCTTGCACATTTTTAATCTTTGATGCTTGATGTACCATATTTGCAGTTGTATACCTATCAGCCAATACTATACCCCCGCTTTCGTAAAAGTCCTTCCATTCAGTTTTATAAGATGCAAATCTATCAACTGCATAAAAAGTAGATGATACATATGGATTAACATCTTCTGGATTGCTTCCAAAATCTCCATTCAAATACATTTTAACTAACGCTGAAGAATCACTCTTATAATTTGGATACTCTATTTTTTTTACTTTATAATTTTCACTTAAAAGTTTTTCATATAATATTTGAGTTTGTGTGGCTTTTCCGCTGCCATCGCAACCTTCTACTACTATTACAATGCCCCTATTCATATTTTTGTCCTCCATTAAATTCATCAATTACTCTTATTTTATTATCTTCTAAACCTAAAATATCTACTCCCTTATTAATATAATAACAAATAGAGTTTAAGGTTACATCATCTATTATTTCTCCCATGTTTATTAAGGGTACTCCTGGCGGATATGGTACCACATTAGCAGCACTAACCTTTCCCAGTGAATCTTTTATATCTATATATTTCTTTTTTTTGTCCATAATTTCAAAAGGCATATAAGCCATTATAGGTATGTTATATTCCAACAAATCCAATTTTTCAACTTTTATTTTATTTAAATCACATCTCTTAAGTACATTATATAGTTTTTCAAGTTCCCATTCTTCATTAAATGGTGAAAAAATCAAAACCACATTTGAATGATCGCTCATTTCCACTTGAATATTATTTTTTCTTAAATAATTTCCCAGTAAATATCCGCTATATCCTTCTTTTAAATTTATAACATATCTAGTATTATCAATATCATATACACTATCTAGTTGATATAAATCAATTTTTTGTTTGATATTTATATCTTTTTTACTGATTACCTTCATACCTTTTATGGAATTTATCTTATCTTTATAATATCCCAACATATTTAACATTTTTTCATATTTCTGTCTTCCATAAGTTTGTAAATAGTATCTAGCATAATCCATAGAACATAGGAATAAATAAGAAGGGCTTGTACTTAAAAATGCACTCACATAAAAATCCACCTTTCCTATATCTTCCATATTATTAACATGAAGATAGGAGGTTTGTGTTAAGCTAGAAAGAGTTTTATGAGTACTAGTAACTACCATATCTGCATTCAATTTTACTGCACTTTGAGGTAAATCATTATGTATTCCAAAATGAGCTCCATGAGCTGAATCTACAAGTACTTTCATATTATGTTTCTTTGCTTGTTTTATTATATATTCTAAATTAGAGCATATGCCATAATAATTTGGATAAGTAACAATTATACCTTTAGCATCCTTATTTTTATTCAAAACCTGTAAAAAATGCTCCAAATCTATGCAAACTGGAGCATTTAGTGTATGACTCATTAAATTATTTATATATACAGGCTTAAGTTTTCTCATTATTATAGCATTAAAGATGGACCTATGACAATTCCTTTCTATTAATACCTTATCTCCCTCATTAAAGCTACTAAATATCATAGCTAAGTTTCCTGACGTACTGCCGTTAACTAGAAAATATGATTTTTTACTTCCATAAAATTTTGCTAAAAGTTCCATTGACTCTTTTATTATTCCTTGAGGGTTATGAAGATTGTCTACTCCTTCTACCTCAGTAATATCGCATTTTAAAAGATTTTTTAAAAAATCCTTGCCAATAGTAGTTTCTAAAAAACCTCTTCCTCCTTTATGACCTGGCATGCATAATTGTATATTATTGTTTTTCACATATTCTAAAATTCCTTCTAAAATCGGTAATTCTGGCACTTTAATTCCTCTCCTCTTATAACTAATTCAGCTATATTTCTTCTTATACATTGTTTATAATAATCATAAAAATCTGTATCCATTTCTATATTCATTAGTCGCTTCTCACAACAAGAGCAAATACCCCTACCATATATAATTATACCATCATTTAGAAGTTTTCCACATATAATACAAATTCGCTTTTTCATTCTACATACCCCCTATCTATTTTTCATATTTACAATTATTACCTACTCTTATATATAATATTCATCTACACTTAGAAATTTATTTTGTCCACATAAATAAAATAAACTCAATATAATTTTTTTCAATTGTATTGAGTTTATTTTTATTATTTGTAATTTTAATCTTTTATTGTTACTAGCGTTCTATATGGAACATTATCTTGAATCCACTTTGCATCCTCTATTTTAAGTCTTATACATCCATGTGAAGCCTTAGAACCTAATTTATCATATTCAGACTGTACTGCATATCCACTTAATGTATATATGGCACTATGAAATAAATAATTATTGTCAAGTCTTGTCCAATAATAACATTCTGTACTCTCAGATGCTGCAAAACTAGGTCCCTTAGATCCAACTAAAAATCTACCTGATGGTGTTGGACTTTCATCTTTCCCTGTAGAACATATAAACTCCTTAACTATATTTTCATTATTAAATACATATACTCTTTGTCTTGACTTATCTACAAGTATATTATAAGGCCCTGAAGGTGTTACCGTATTAACCATACTCATAGGTACATAACCCTTTATGTAATTTAAAGTATCATAGTCCAATACTTCTACATAATAATATCCACTATCGCTGCCCAAAATTTTAACTTCTGGGAGACTTCCATAAGTTGAGCCTACATTTGATGCTGAAGAGCTTGGACTACTTTTTATATAAACCCTTTCAGTTTCTCCTGCATTCATAATATTAAAGGAACTTGTCCACGCAGGTGGTTGAACACCTTGATTCTGTACTGGTTTTGGTGGTTCTTTTTCTAATCCTATTAAATATAATGTTTTTAATGAAACTGCTCCTTCTAATCCTAGTACAGAAATATTTTTAGCTGATGACAATATTTGTTTAATACCATTTTGCTCTTCTGTATTTATATCTTCGTTTACTAATACTAAAGGCGACTTAGTTTTTTGTGCTAATGCACATCCTGAAAGTGAATCTGGAAAATTTGAACCAGAAGCCAAATATACACTGCTAAAATCTATATTATCTCTAAATCTATTGATTATAGCCAAATTAGTACTATATCTATCTGTACCGCTTACTCTCTCTGCATTATTAAATTGATCCTTCACTGAATTACTTATAGCTCCTTCTGACCCTATAACATAAGTATTCGTGATTTGTTTATCTTTTAAAGAGTTTTTTACCACATCTGGTATTGAATCTTTACCTACAAGTATTATAGGTGTATCAATATTAGCTGCAATAGGTGCAATTGTTAATGCATCTGGATAGTTATCTCCAGATACTACTATTACTCTTTCCTTTATACCTACATAGTTTGCAACTATCATAGATGTTTCATATCTGTCTGCTCCTCCCAGCCTTTCACAAGCTATTCCCATATTACTAATACTATTTTCTACATCCTTTGATATAGAATTACCTATTATGAAAACCTTTTTTATTTCACTTCTTTTAAGTTCTGCTTCAGCCTTACTATCCAACTTATTTTCCGTAGTAAGTATTACTGGAGCATCATACTTTTTAGAAAGAGGACATGCACAAAGAGCATCTGGAAAGTTTTGCCCTGAAGCAATTATTGCATAACCTGATTTTGTGTCAAACTTTTGTGAAATTTTCATAGAAGTTTCATACCTATCAGTTCCACCGTATCTTTGATAATTTCCTTGAGCATAAACTTTAGGTGTTATGCTAATACTAATTAAAGCCACGAACAGAACTTTGCAGAAGTTTTTTAACATTGACTTGTGATTTACCAAGACCACTCCCCCTTAAATTTATTTGATGTAATAAAGTCTTAACTTACGATATACATATTTAAGACATATATCTAATTTTAAATAATTTTTAACCAATTTACAACTACATAATTATTTTTTACCACATGTTTATCCAACACTTAGGAGGTAATTTTATGAGGCAAGAGATATCAACTTATTTAACTACTATAAAAGAGGATATATTAAATTTATCAAAATATATTTATGAAAATCCTGAAAGTAGCTTTCATGAATATAAAGCATATAATTATATAGTAAACATGTTAAAAAACAATGATTTTAATGTTATAGAACATTATCTTGATATACCAACTGCTTTTTATGCACAATATGGAACAGGTCATCCTAAGGTATGTTATATATGCGAATATGATGCTGTTGATAATCTAGGTCATGTAGTTGGACATAATTTAATATCTGCTATGTCCATAGCTGCTTCGTTATCTCTATCTAAAATAATATCTAAAGTAGGTGGTAGTGTTATAGTTATTGGATGTCCTGGTGAATTTTTAGGTAGCTCTAAAGTCACTATGACTAGACAAGGAACTTTTAACGACATAGATGTAGTACTAATGGCCCATCCTGATTTAATCACTGCTGAAAGTGGTTCTTCCATGGCTATAATACCTATTAAAATAAACTATAAAAGTAAATCAGGATTTACTTATAGGAAGTCGAAAAATTATACAGCATTGGATGCGTGCCTTTTTGTTTTTAACACTTTAAGTTTACTTTCTAAAGGTTTTGAAGATAACTGCACCATTGACGGAATAATATTAAAAGGTGGTGACTCACCATACCTTCTGCCTTCTGAAACAGAATCAAAGTTTTATATTAGATGTCCTAAAATGTCTATGGCTTGTGATATTGAAAAAAAAGTAAGAGAATTAGTTAAAACTACAGGTTACTTAATGAATATAGACTGTACTATATGTTTATATGAATTACCTTATGATGAACTAATACCTAATAGAAACCTATCTAGAATTTTTAGCCACAATCTAAAGGAAAGCGGTATAATAGACATAGAACCACCTAAAAACACCAATTCTGGTTTAAGTTTAGGTACTGTAAGTCATGTTGTACCTTGTATACACCCATATATATCTATATCAGAAGACAAAAACTTAGAGTACTCTTCCAAAGAATTTTCTGAGGCTACTATATCTTATTACGCACAAAGTAGAATTCTAAAAGTTGCTCAAGCTTTAGCTCTAACTGGTTTAGATTTAATAGAAAATGCTTCACTACTTAATCAGGTAAAAAAGGAATTTTTTCACGAAAAAACAAAAGAGACTACTTCATAAGTCTCTTTTATTTTTATATATTTATAATATATAATATAAACATAAGTTTAAAATTATTTTTACTTGGGAGGAACGTATGATTTCAATTTATAAAACTTTAGATGAATCAGGAACATTACATTCTACAGATACCATAGAACCTGGATGCTGGGTTAATATAGTAGCACCTTCTGAAGAAGACTTGCTGCTTGTATCTAAAAAAGTAGGTGTACCATTAGATTTTTTAAAATCTGCACTAGATGAAGAAGAAACTTCCCGTATTGATATTGAAGATAATAATCTTCTTGTTATTGTAGATATACCATTCACTGAAATGGAGGATAACTCCTTAACTTACGATTCATACCCACTAGCAATTATTCATACAGAACACTCTATAATAACCGTATGTTTAAAAAACAGTAAAATTCTTACTGACTTTATTGATAATAAAGTTAAATCATTTTTTACTTTTAAACGTTCAAGATTTATCCTTCAAATACTTTACAGAATAGCAAGTTACTATTTAATCTACTTAAGACAAATAGACAAAAAAAGCTTAATGATTGAACAGAAACTTCATAAATCTATGAAAAATAAAGAATTAATTCAACTACTATCCTTAGAGAAGTCTCTAGTTTATTTCTCTACTTCTTTAAAATCTAATGAAATTACACTTGAAAAAATGTTAAAACTTGAAATTCTTCAAAAATACCCTGAAGATCAAGATATACTTGAAGATGTTATTATAGAAAATAAACAAGCTATAGAAATGGCTAATATTTATAGTAACATATTAAGTGGAACCATGGATGCCTTTGCATCTGTAATATCCAATAACCTAAACATGGTAATGAAATTATTAGCTTCTATAACTATAGTTATGGCTATCCCCAACATAATTTTTAGCTCTTTTGGTATGAACGTAGCTGGAATACCTTTTAATGCAAATATACATGCATTTTGGATTACTTACGGTATAGCTGCAGTACTATGTTTAGTTGCTATAGTTATTTTAAGAAGAAAAGGATTATTCTAATTATGGAGGTGCTATAAATTGATAGCTAAAAGATTAAATTATGGAGATACAATAGGACTTATATCTCCAGCTGGAGCTGATAACCCTGATAATATAAAAAAAAGTATTAGCTTTCTTAAAAGCTTAGGATTCAATGTAAAAGAAGGCAAGCATATATATGATAGATATGGTTACCTTGCAGGTAAAGATGAGGATAGAGCTTCTGACCTTATGAGTATGTTTCTTGATAAAAGTGTTGATATGGTTCTTTGTGTAAGAGGTGGATATGGTACCATGAGAATTCTTCCTCTTATAGATTTTAATGTTATAAAAGAAAACCCTAAAATATTTGCAGGCTTTAGTGATATAACTACCTTATTAAATTCTATATCCTTAAAGTGTAACTTAATAACTTTTCATTCTCCTATGTGTAATTCTAATCTTTTAGATAAAATTACACTAGAGAGTTTTTTGTATACTATCATGGAAGCTCATAAAGCATATACTATAGAGAATCCTGAAGACTTTACTACTGAGTGCTTTTCAAGTGAACCTTTTATAGAAGGACAACTTATAGGTGGTAATCTTGCTTTAATATCTAGTACTCTAGGTACTCCTTATGAAATAGATACTAAGGACAAAATTTTATTTATAGAAGATGTATCTGAAGAACCTTATAGGATAGATAGAATGCTAACCCAATTATCTCTATCTGGAAAACTTCAACAATGTAAGGGATTTATTTTAGGTCAATTTAAAGACTGCTCTCTTCCACATTATGAAAGAAGTCTTACTTTAAGGCAAGTAATTGAAGACAGGATTCTCACATTAAATAAGCCTACTATACTCAATTTTCAATCAGGCCATTCTTACCCTAAGCTTACTCTTCCTATTGGTGCACAAATCAAATTAGATTGTAAAAATGGAGTAATCCATGTATTAGAAGGTGTCATAAAATAAAAAAAACTCACAAATTATTGTGAGTTTTTTTATTTGGAGGCGCCACCCAGATTTGAACTGGGGATAAAGGTTTTGCAGACCTCTGCCTTACCACTTGGCTATAGCGCCATAAATACTTTTAATATTTAATGCTTTTTTATAATATCACTTAAAATAATATTTGTCAATAGATTTTTCATTAAATACTCATAAACTCTTATAATTCAAAGAAATATGATCTCAAAAATTTTTTAGGTGTTAAAGTTTCTGTAAATTATAATACCTATGGTATAATAAAACTATATTAATTTACGGAGATGATTTTATGAATACTGAAATTGAAAAATTAACTCAAATACTTAAAAATAGTAATGATATAGTTTTCTTCGGTGGAGCAGGTGTAAGTACCGCTTCAGGAATCCCGGACTTTAGAAGCTCAAATGGACTATGGAATGAAAAGCTTAAAATAAACTTCACTCCTGAACAATTAGTATCTCATACCTTTTTTATGAGATATCCAGAAGAATTTTTTAAATTCTATAAAGATAAATTAATTTATCCTAATGCAAAGCCTAATGGTTGCCATATAGCTTTAGCTAAACTAGAAGAAATGGGAAAATTAAAGGCTGTAGTTACTCAAAATATAGATGGATTACACCAAGCTGCTGGTTCAAAAGTAGTTTATGAATTACATGGATCAGTTCTTAGAAATTACTGTATGAAGTGTAATGCTTTTTATGATGAAAAATTCATTTTGGAATCTAACGGTATACCTACTTGTCCTAAATGTGGAGGAAAAGTTAAACCTGATGTAGTTCTTTATGAAGAAGGATTAGATAATAGCATTATTACTGGTGCTGTAAAAGCAATATCAGAAGCTGATACTTTAATTATTGGAGGAACATCTTTAGTTGTTTATCCTGCTGCAGGGCTTATTGATTATTTTAGAGGAAAAAATCTTGTACTTATAAATAAGAGTACAACTTCTGCTGATAATAAAGCTGACTTAATTATTAATGACGATATTGCTAAGGTTTTAAGTGAAGCTGTTAATAAACTTTAATAAATAATGTAGATAGTTTTTTATAATATGAACTACCTATATTTTTATTAGTCCATTTTTTCTTTTCATTTCTCTATAATTAAATTTTTTCAAAATAAAAAGTACTAAGTTTATACTTAGTACTTTGTTTATAACCTGGCAACGACCTACTCTTCCACAGAGCCTCCCCTGCAGTACCATCGGCACTATAAAGCTTAACCATCGTGTTCGGAATGGGAACGGGTGTTACCTTTATGTCATTATCACCAGATGACCAGATATCCAAAATATTCTATTTTGTGATAGTCGGTTACTCCTCAGCTATGCTGTGGAGTTTCATTATTAGAGATTTTGTTATCTCAAAATTGCACAGTGAATTTATTTTGGTCAAGCCCTCGACCTATTAGTATCAGTCAGCTGAACATGTTACCATGCTTACACCTCTGACCTATCAACCTTGTGTTCTTCAAGGGGTCTTACTAGCTTACGCTATGGGAAATCTAATCTTGAGGTGGGTTTCACGCTTAGATGCTTTCAGCGTTTATCCCGTCCCGACATAGCTACCCAGCCATGCTCCTGGCGGAACAACTGGTACACCAGAGGTCAGTCCATCCCGGTCCTCTCGTACTAAGGACAGCTCCTCTCAAATTTCCTACGCCCGCGACGGATAGGGACCGAACTGTCTCACGACGTTCTGAACCCAGCTCGCGTGCCGCTTTAATGGGCGAACAGCCCAACCCTTGGGACCTACTTCAGCCCCAGGATGCGACGAGCCGACATCGAGGTGCCAAACCTCCCCGTCGATGTGGACTCTTGGGGGAGATCAGCCTGTTATCCCCGAGGTAGCTTTTATCCGTTGAGCGATGGCCCTCCCACGAGGAACCACCGGATCACTAAGCCCGACTTTCGTCCCTGCTCCACCTGTATGTGTCGCAGTCAGGCTCCCTTCTGCCTTTGCACTCTTCGAACGATTTCCAACCGTTCTGAGGGAACCTTTGGGCGCCTCCGTTACTTTTTTGGAGGCGACCGCCCCAGTCAAACTGCCCACCTAACAATGTCCCGTGACCAGTTTCATGGCCGCCGGTTAGAATCCCAATACTGTCAGGGTGGTATCCCAAGGATGACTCCACAGAAGCTGACGCCCCTGTTTCGCAGTCTCCCACCTATCCTGTACAGACAATATCGAAACTCAATGCTAAGCTGCAGTAAAGCTCTACGGGGTCTTTCCGTCCAATCGCGGGTAGCAAGCATCTTCACTTGCACTACAATTTCGCCGGATTTGTTGTCGAGACAGTGCCCAAGTCATTACGCCATTCGTGCGGGTCGGAACTTACCCGACAAGGAATTTCGCTACCTTAGGACCGTTATAGTTACGGCCGCCGTTTACTGGGGCTTAAGTTCATACCTTCGCTTGCGCTAAGTATTCCCCTTAACCTTCCAGCACCGGGCAGGCGTCAGCCCCTATACTTCAGCTTTCGCTTTAGCAGAGACCTGTGTTTTTGCTAAACAGTTGCTTGGGCCTATTCTCTGCGACCTACTTTCATAGGCACCCCTTCTCCCGAAGTTACGGGGTCAATTTGCCGAGTTCCTTGACAACAATTCTTCCGATGGTCTTAGGATTCTCTCCTCATCTACCTGTGTCGGTTTGCGGTACGGGCACCAACATCCTCCATAGAGACTTTTCTTGGCAGCGTGGAATCAGATACTTCGCGGCATAAAGCCACTCCCCATCACACCTCAACATTAACCAGACGGATTTGCCTGTCTGATCTGTCTAAGTGCTTAGACACACATCCAATAGTGTGCACATCCTATCCTCCTGCGTCATCCCATTTGTAATAACGTCAGTTGGTGGTATCGGAATATCAACCGATTGTCCATCACCTACGCCTTTCGGCCTCGGCTTAGGTCCCGACTAACCCTGAGCGGACGAGCCTTCCTCAGGAAACCTTAGATTTTCGACCAATAAGATTCTCACTTATTTCTCGCTACTTATGCCAGCATACTCACTCCTGTACAGTCCACCGCTCCTTTCGGTACGACTTCACTCCATACAGGAAGCTCCTCTACCGCTCTTTCGAGCCCATAGCTTCGGTGGTAAGTTTTAGCCCCGGACATCTTCGGCGCAGGATCTCTTGACTAGTGAGCTATTACGCACTCTTTAAATGAGTGGCTGCTTCTAAGCCAACATCCTAGTTGTCTTAGAAATCCCACATCCTTTTCCACTTAACTTACACTTTGGGACCTTAGCTGATGATCTGGGCTGTTTCCCTTTTGACTACGGATCTTATCATTCGCAGTCTGACTGCTGAGATACAAGTATATGGCATTCGGAGTTTGATAGGGTTCAGTAACTGTTGTCAGCCCCTAGCCCATTCAGTGCTCTACCTCCACTACTCAATCTCAACGCTAGCCCTAAAGCTATTTCGAGGAGAACCAGCTATCTCCGAGTTCGATTGGAATTTCTCCGCTATCCACAGCTCATCCCATGGTTTTTCAACACCAACGTGGTTCGGACCTCCACGGAATTTTACTTCCGCTTCATCCTGGCCATGGATAGGTCACCCGGTTTCGGGTCTACGACATGCAACTTTTCGCCCTATTCAGACTCGGTTTCCCTTCGGCTCCGTACCTTAAGTACTTAACCTTGCTACATACCGTAACTCGCTGGCTCGTTCTACAAAAAGCACGTCGTCGCACATAAAAGTGCTTCGACCGGTTGTGGACACACGGTTTCAGGTTCTATTTCACTCCCCTTCCGGGGTTCTTTTCACCTTTCCCTCACGGTACTGCTTCACTATCGGTCACCAGTTAGTATTTAGCCTTGGGAGGTGGTCCTCCCTGCTTCCCACAAGGTTTCACGTGTCTCGTGGTACTCTGGAGTAGATCTGACTGCTATTTCCTTTCACTTACAGGGCTGTTACCTTCTACGGCGGAGCCTTCCAGCTCTCTTCAATTAATTCCTGTAGTTATGATCTATCCGCAACCCCAGGAACAAGTTCCTGGTTTGGGCTCTTTCCCTTTCGCTCGCCGCTACTTAGAAAATCGATTTTTCTTTCTCTTCCTCCGGGTACTTAGATGTTTCAGTTCCCCGGGTTTACCTCCATAAACCTATGTATTCAGTTTACAGTACAATGCGTTAGCATTGTGGGTTTCCCCATTCGGAAATCTCTGGATCTCAGGCTATTTGCGCCTACCCAAAGCTTATCGCAGCTTATCACGTCCTTCTTCGGCTTCTGGTGCCAAGGCATTCACCATGCGCCCTTTGTAGCTTGACCATTCATGTGAAAATTATCTCTCAACAATTTTCTTAGTTAAAATCTACAAAGGTTTTTTTACTTATATAATAAGTAGTTTTACCTTTAGCTTTACTTTTAATTTAAAAGTTATATTCACTGTGCAATTTTCAAAGAACAATTTGAAGAATTAGATTCTTCAAAATTAAACAGAGCTATTAAATAAACCTTCAAAGTAGAATTACCTACTTTGTCGACTCCTTAGAAAGGAGGTGATCCAGCCGCAGGTTCTCCTACGGCTACCTTGTTACGACTTCACCCCAATTACTAACCCCACCTTCGGCCGCTGGCTCCTTACGGTTACCTCACGGACTTCGGGTGTTGCCAGCTCTCATGGTGTGACGGGCGGTGTGTACAAGGCCCGGGAACGTATTCACCGCGACATGCTGATTCGCGATTACTAGCAACTCCAGCTTCATGTAGGCGAGTTTCAGCCTACAATCCGAACTGAGATGAGTTTTAAAAGTTTTGCTCCACCTCACGGTCTTGCATCTTTCTGTACTCACCATTGTAGCACGTGTGTAGCCCTAGACATAAGGGGCATGATGATTTGACGTCATCCCCACCTTCCTCCCGGTTAACCCGGGCAGTCTCACTAGAGTGCTCAACTTAATGGTAGCAACTAATGATAAGGGTTGCGCTCGTTGCAGGACTTAACCTAACATCTCACGACACGAGCTGACGACAACCATGCACCACCTGTCTCCCTGCCCCGAAGGGCTTCCCTCATTACAGGTAATTCAGGGGATGTCAAGTCTAGGTAAGGTTCTTCGCGTTGCTTCGAATTAAACCACATGCTCCGCTGCTTGTGCGGGCCCCCGTCAATTCCTTTGAGTTTTAATCTTGCGATCGTACTTCCCAGGCGGAATACTTATTGCGTTAGCTGCGGCACAGAAGGAGTCGATACCTCCTACACCTAGTATTCATCGTTTACGGCGTGGACTACCAGGGTATCTAATCCTGTTTGCTACCCACGCTTTCATGCCTCAGCGTCAGTTACGGTCCAGAGAATCGCCTTCGCCACTGGTGTTCTTCCTAATCTCTACGCATTTCACCGCTACACTAGGAATTCCATTCTCCTCTCCCGCACTCTAGATATCCAGTTTCAAATGCAGTTCCCAAGTTAAGCTCGGGATTTTCACATCTGACTTAAACATCCGCCTACGCATCCTTTACGCCCAGTAAATCCGGACAACGCTCGCCACCTACGTATTACCGCGGCTGCTGGCACGTAGTTAGCCGTGGCTTCCTCCTTGGGTACCGTCATTATCGTCCCCAAAGACAGAGCTTTACAACCCGAAGGCCTTCATCACTCACGCGGCGTTGCTGCATCAGGCTTTCGCCCATTGTGCAATATTCCCCACTGCTGCCTCCCGTAGGAGTCTGGACCGTGTCTCAGTTCCAATGTGGCCGATCACCCTCTCAGGTCGGCTACGCATCGTGGCCTTGGTGAGCCGTTACCTCACCAACTAGCTAATGCGCCGCGGGCCCATCTCAAAGCGGATTACTCCTTTAATTAGCAATTCATGTGAAAAACTAATGTTATGCGGTATTAATCTCCCTTTCGGAAGGCTATCCCCCACTTTGAGGCAGGTTGCCCACGTGTTACTCACCCGTCCGCCGCTAATCCATCCCCGAAGGGATTTCATCGCTCGACTTGCATGTGTTAAGCACGCCGCCAGCGTTCGTCCTGAGCCAGGATCAAACTCTCAATTTAAAAGTTTAATCTGTACTCAAATTATTGACGTTAAACTTATTAGTTTAACTAATACTGGCTTATTTAAAATAAGATTTATATCTTACTTTCACTCTGTTTAATTTTCAAGGATCTTGCCGCATCTCAGCGACTTTTATATCTTATCATGTCTGCTTAACCTTGTCAAGAACTTTTTTCAAATTCTTTTTTGTTAAGCTTGCTGCATCACACAGCTTTAACATAATACCACATTATTTAAGTTCTTGTCAACAGATTTTTAAACTTTTTTATTTTCACAAAACTAACTAAAAAACTATCAATCAATACGTGAAAATAAAAAATCTCTATACCTATTTACATTTTTCCTAAACAATTGCTGTCTTATCTGACAACGTTTATTATATTAACATCCTACAATATTTCTTGCTTTAATATTATTTGTATTTATTTTAAATTAAATACACTATACACTATTTTCTTTGTAATAACTACGTATATTACCTAATGATACTCTAGGACAAGTTTATGTAATTTATTAAATAGATATATTCTAAAATTATTAACTATCAAAGTAATATTTTCACTAAATTAAATTACTACTACAAAACAATAGGATGCTAACTTTGCTAGCATCCCCTAAATTTTTTAATATGTTCTAATTATTAATTTGTACATCATACTTCTGTCTAAGCTCTTTATTTAACTGTGTATATTTAAAAGATTGTCTTTCTTGCAATAATTTATTCTTAATAGAATTTTTTACTTCTTCGAAGGATTTTACTGCTCCCTTAGATTTATCTTCAACCTTTATTAAATGATATCCAAATTGAGTTTTAACAGGTGCACTTAATGTTCCTATCTCTAAAGCAAAAGCTGCTTCTTCAAATTCAGGTACCATTTGTCCTCTACCAAATTTTCCAAGATTTCCACCTTGTTCTTTTGATGGACATGAAGAATATTTTTTTGCAGCATCTTCAAAAGTAGTACCAGCATTTATTTCTTCTGCTACTTCTTTTGCTTTTTCTTCAGATTCTACAAGAATGTGTTTTGCACTTACAGTTTCAGGCTCTTTAAAATTTTCTTTATTTGCATTATAATAATCTTCTACTTCTTTATCTTCTACAGAAACCTGCTGCATAACTTTAGCTATAGCTGTTTGAGTTAAAATTTCTTTTTTAGCCATTTCAAGCTGAGCAATATAATCACTGTCATTTTCCATATTATTATCTTTTGCATAATTGTAAATAAGCTCAAAAGATATTATTTCTTCCAATAACTGTTTTTTACCTGCTTCAGTTTGTAAATATCCTTGTCTTTCATTAGGAAATCTCTTAATTGTTGAATCTAAATCAACTTGTGTTATTTCTTTTCCATTTACAACTGCTAATACCTTGTTATCCATATTTTTTCTCCTTAAAAATATTATTTTGTTTGCCATAAACAATTATGACATATTTTTAAATTTTTTTCTATATATTTATACCCTTTAATTTATTAATAAGTATATTTATATATGTAAAAAAACCTTAGGAAACACCTAAGGTTTTTGGTGGCTGGACCAGGAATCGAACCAGGGACACGAGGATTTTCAGTCCTCTGCTCTACCGACTGAGCTATCCAGCCAAATCTTACCTGGCAACGACCTACTCTTCCACAGAGCCTCCCCTGCAGTACCATCGGCACTATAAAGCTTAACCATCGTGTTCGGAATGGGAACGGGTGTTACCTTTATGTCATTATCACCAGATATTCTTATTTAATTTTAGAGATTTTGTTATCTCAAAATTGCACAGTGAATTTATTTGGTCAAGCCCTCGACCTATTAGTATCAGTCAGCTGAACATGTTACCATGCTTACACCTCTGACCTATCAACCTTGTGTTCTTCAAGGGGTCTTACTAGCTTACGCTATGGGAAATCTAATCTTGAGGTGGGTTTCACGCTTAGATGCTTTCAGCGTTTATCCCGTCCCGACATAGCTACCCAGCCATGCTCCTGGCGGAACAACTGGTACACCAGAGGTCAGTCCATCCCGGTCCTCTCGTACTAAGGACAGCTCCTCTCAAATTTCCTACGCCCGCGACGGATAGGGACCGAACTGTCTCACGACGTTCTGAACCCAGCTCGCGTGCCGCTTTAATGGGCGAACAGCCCAACCCTTGGGACCTACTTCAGCCCCAGGATGCGACGAGCCGACATCGAGGTGCCAAACCTCCCCGTCGATGTGGACTCTTGGGGGAGATCAGCCTGTTATCCCCGAGGTAGCTTTTATCCGTTGAGCGATGGCCCTCCCACGAGGAACCACCGGATCACTAAGCCCGACTTTCGTCCCTGCTCCACCTGTATGTGTCGCAGTCAGGCTCCCTTCTGCCTTTGCACTCTTCGAACGATTTCCAACCGTTCTGAGGGAACCTTTGGGCGCCTCCGTTACTTTTTTGGAGGCGACCGCCCCAGTCAAACTGCCCACCTAACAATGTCCCGTGACCAGTTTCATGGCCGCCGGTTAGAATCCCAATACTGTCAGGGTGGTATCCCAAGGATGACTCCACAGAAGCTGACGCCCCTGTTTCGCAGTCTCCCACCTATCCTGTACAGACAATATCGAAACTCAATGCTAAGCTGCAGTAAAGCTCTACGGGGTCTTTCCGTCCAATCGCGGGTAGCAAGCATCTTCACTTGCACTACAATTTCGCCGGATTTGTTGTCGAGACAGTGCCCAAGTCATTACGCCATTCGTGCGGGTCGGAACTTACCCGACAAGGAATTTCGCTACCTTAGGACCGTTATAGTTACGGCCGCCGTTTACTGGGGCTTAAGTTCATACCTTCGCTTGCGCTAAGTATTCCCCTTAACCTTCCAGCACCGGGCAGGCGTCAGCCCCTATACTTCAGCTTTCGCTTTAGCAGAGACCTGTGTTTTTGCTAAACAGTTGCTTGGGCCTATTCTCTGCGACCTACTTTCATAGGCACCCCTTCTCCCGAAGTTACGGGGTCAATTTGCCGAGTTCCTTGACAACAATTCTTCCGATGGTCTTAGGATTCTCTCCTCATCTACCTGTGTCGGTTTGCGGTACGGGCACCAACATCCTCCATAGAGACTTTTCTTGGCAGCGTGGAATCAGATACTTCGCGGCATAAAGCCACTCCCCATCACACCTCAACATTAACCAGACGGATTTGCCTGTCTGATCTGTCTAAGTGCTTAGACACACATCCAATAGTGTGCACATCCTATCCTCCTGCGTCATCCCATTTGTAATAACGTCAGTTGGTGGTATCGGAATATCAACCGATTGTCCATCACCTACGCCTTTCGGCCTCGGCTTAGGTCCCGACTAACCCTGAGCGGACGAGCCTTCCTCAGGAAACCTTAGATTTTCGACCAATAAGATTCTCACTTATTTCTCGCTACTTATGCCAGCATACTCACTCCTGTACAGTCCACCGCTCCTTTCGGTACGACTTCACTCCATACAGGAAGCTCCTCTACCGCTCTTTCGAGCCCATAGCTTCGGTGGTAAGTTTTAGCCCCGGACATCTTCGGCGCAGGATCTCTTGACTAGTGAGCTATTACGCACTCTTTAAATGAGTGGCTGCTTCTAAGCCAACATCCTAGTTGTCTTAGAAATCCCACATCCTTTTCCACTTAACTTACACTTTGGGACCTTAGCTGATGATCTGGGCTGTTTCCCTTTTGACTACGGATCTTATCATTCGCAGTCTGACTGCTGAGATACAAGTATATGGCATTCGGAGTTTGATAGGGTTCAGTAACTGTTGTCAGCCCCTAGCCCATTCAGTGCTCTACCTCCACTACTCAATCTCAACGCTAGCCCTAAAGCTATTTCGAGGAGAACCAGCTATCTCCGAGTTCGATTGGAATTTCTCCGCTATCCACAGCTCATCCCATGGTTTTTCAACACCAACGTGGTTCGGACCTCCACGGAATTTTACTTCCGCTTCATCCTGGCCATGGATAGGTCACCCGGTTTCGGGTCTACGACATGCAACTTTTCGCCCTATTCAGACTCGGTTTCCCTTCGGCTCCGTACCTTAAGTACTTAACCTTGCTACATACCGTAACTCGCTGGCTCGTTCTACAAAAAGCACGTCGTCGCACATAAAAGTGCTTCGACCGGTTGTGGACACACGGTTTCAGGTTCTATTTCACTCCCCTTCCGGGGTTCTTTTCACCTTTCCCTCACGGTACTGCTTCACTATCGGTCACCAGTTAGTATTTAGCCTTGGGAGGTGGTCCTCCCTGCTTCCCACAAGGTTTCACGTGTCTCGTGGTACTCTGGAGTAGATCTGACTGCTATTTCCTTTCACTTACAGGGCTGTTACCTTCTACGGCGGAGCCTTCCAGCTCTCTTCAATTAAGAAATCACAGTATTTATGATCTATCCGCAACCCCAGGAACAAGTTCCTGGTTTGGGCTCTTTCCCTTTCGCTCGCCGCTACTTAGAAAATCGATTTTTCTTTCTCTTCCTCCGGGTACTTAGATGTTTCAGTTCCCCGGGTTTACCTCCATAAACCTATGTATTCAGTTTACAGTACAATGCGTTAGCATTGTGGGTTTCCCCATTCGGAAATCTCTGGATCTCAGGCTATTTGCGCCTACCCAAAGCTTATCGCAGCTTATCACGTCCTTCTTCGGCTTCTGGTGCCAAGGCATTCACCATGCGCCCTTTGTAGCTTGACCATTCATGTGAAAATTATCTTTCAACAATTTTCTTAGTTAAAATCTACAAAGGTTTTTTTACTTATATAATAAGTAGTTTTACCTTTAGCTTTACTTTTAATTTAAAAGTTATATTCACTGTGCAATTTTCAAAGAACAATTTGAAGAATTAGATTCTTCAAAATTAAACAGAGCTATTAAATAAACCTTCAAAGTAGAATTACCTACTTTGTCGACTCCTTAGAAAGGAGGTGATCCAGCCGCAGGTTCTCCTACGGCTACCTTGTTACGACTTCACCCCAATTACTAACCCCACCTTCGGCCGCTGGCTCCTTACGGTTACCTCACGGACTTCGGGTGTTGCCAGCTCTCATGGTGTGACGGGCGGTGTGTACAAGGCCCGGGAACGTATTCACCGCGACATGCTGATTCGCGATTACTAGCAACTCCAGCTTCATGTAGGCGAGTTTCAGCCTACAATCCGAACTGAGATGAGTTTTAAAAGTTTTGCTCCACCTCACGGTCTTGCATCTTTCTGTACTCACCATTGTAGCACGTGTGTAGCCCTAGACATAAGGGGCATGATGATTTGACGTCATCCCCACCTTCCTCCCGGTTAACCCGGGCAGTCTCACTAGAGTGCTCAACTTAATGGTAGCAACTAATGATAAGGGTTGCGCTCGTTGCAGGACTTAACCTAACATCTCACGACACGAGCTGACGACAACCATGCACCACCTGTCTCCCTGCCCCGAAGGGCTTCCCTCATTACAGGTAATTCAGGGGATGTCAAGTCTAGGTAAGGTTCTTCGCGTTGCTTCGAATTAAACCACATGCTCCGCTGCTTGTGCGGGCCCCCGTCAATTCCTTTGAGTTTTAATCTTGCGATCGTACTTCCCAGGCGGAATACTTATTGCGTTAGCTGCGGCACAGAAGGAGTCGATACCTCCTACACCTAGTATTCATCGTTTACGGCGTGGACTACCAGGGTATCTAATCCTGTTTGCTACCCACGCTTTCATGCCTCAGCGTCAGTTACGGTCCAGAGAATCGCCTTCGCCACTGGTGTTCTTCCTAATCTCTACGCATTTCACCGCTACACTAGGAATTCCATTCTCCTCTCCCGCACTCTAGATATCCAGTTTCAAATGCAGTTCCCAAGTTAAGCTCGGGATTTTCACATCTGACTTAAACATCCGCCTACGCATCCTTTACGCCCAGTAAATCCGGACAACGCTCGCCACCTACGTATTACCGCGGCTGCTGGCACGTAGTTAGCCGTGGCTTCCTCCTTGGGTACCGTCATTATCGTCCCCAAAGACAGAGCTTTACAACCCGAAGGCCTTCATCACTCACGCGGCGTTGCTGCATCAGGCTTTCGCCCATTGTGCAATATTCCCCACTGCTGCCTCCCGTAGGAGTCTGGACCGTGTCTCAGTTCCAATGTGGCCGATCACCCTCTCAGGTCGGCTACGCATCGTGGCCTTGGTGAGCCGTTACCTCACCAACTAGCTAATGCGCCGCGGGCCCATCTCAAAGCGGATTACTCCTTTAATTAGTAATTCATGTGAAAAACTAATGTTATGCGGTATTAATCTCCCTTTCGGAAGGCTATCCCCCACTTTGAGGCAGGTTGCCCACGTGTTACTCACCCGTCCGCCGCTAATCCATCCCCGAAGGGATTTCATCGCTCGACTTGCATGTGTTAAGCACGCCGCCAGCGTTCGTCCTGAGCCAGGATCAAACTCTCAATTTTAAAGTTTAATCTGTACTCAAATTATTGACGTTAAACTTGTTAGTTTAACTAATACTGGCTTATTTAAAATAAGATTTATATCTTACTTTCACTCTGTTTAATTTTCAAGGATCTTGCCGCATCTCAGCGACTTTTATATCTTATCATGTTTGCTTAACCTTGTCAAGAACTTTTTTTCAAATTCTTTTTTGTTAAGATTGCTGCATCACACAGCTTTAACATAATACCATGTTACTTAAGAAGTTGTCAACATATTTTTCATGTTTTATTTTCTAAGTAACTGTCTGCTCTCTCAAGCGACATGTGTTATTGTATCACACTTTTTATATTATATATATACTATTTTATCATTAAAACCTATTTATATACCTATTACTTTAATTTAAATATAATTTACTTACTTATACTCATATTGATACACAAGGAAGTGTTGCCTTAATTTATTACGTATTTACAAGTTTAATATTTGTTTTTTTCACTAAATAAGTTAAAATATTATGGGAGGTGATTCAAATGCCACAAATAAAAATAAGAGGTATTGATAGAGAAAAAATCTTACCTATAAGTACTGAATTGATTAATGAATTAAAAGATATTATAGGTTGTCCAGAAAATTATTTTACAATAGAACATATTCCTTCTGTATTTATAAAGAATGGCTTAATAGATAATGGATACCCTTTTGTTGAAGTAGCTTGGTTTGATAGAGGCCAACAAATTCAAGATAAAGTAGCTCAATGCATAACTACTTTTATACATAATATAGGTTATAACGATGTAGATATATTCTTCACTGTATTTAAAGAAAATAACTATTACGAAAATGGGAAGCATTTTTAGTACTTTCCGAAATTAGTAATATATTTTAATAGAAGGTTTGACTCCAAAATATATTAAGTTGTGGAGTCAAACTTTTATAATTTTAAAATTCTCTTAAAAAACAACTGAACATATCACATTTACACTTAAATCCAAAATGCTCTAAGGATTTTTGAAGAGCAAATAATACATGACTTACATTATCTATTCTTGCATTCTCACCCATATGACCTATTCTTATTACCTTCCCCTCTAAATACCCAAAAGAACCAGCTATCATCACATCATATCTATCTACCATGTAGTTCCTTAGTTTCTTGTCATCTATTCCATCTGGAACTTTAATTACAGTAACCGTGCTGGAATACCCTTCTTCAGTATATAATTCTAATCCTGCTTCCCTAATTGCATTTCTAGTAGCTGTGGCTATTTTTTCATGTCTAGATAATATGTCTTCATCTTCTAACATGTTATCTATAGCTCTTCTTAATCCAACTATATCACTTATAGGTGGTGTATATGGAAACCACTTATTTTCATAATACTTTTCCCAATTCAATAAATTACAATAAAAAGAAGCTATATCACTTTTTCTATTCTTCATACAATTAAAAGCATCATCACTTATACTTAATATAGTAAGCCCTGGTGGCGCAGAAATGCACTTTTGTGAGCCACCAATCAGTATATCTATTTTCCAATCATCTGTTTTTACTTCTTCTCCTCCCATAGCAGCTACACTATCTACTACAGTAAGAATACCTTTCTCTTTTAATAATGGACATATTAATGATATGTTATTTAGTACTCCTGAAGGTGTATCACAATGTACAACAGTAGCATATTTAAAATTACTATCACTTTCTAAAAAACTTTTTAATTCCTCTATATCTATTTCTCTTTTTCTATCACCCTTAAAAAATACAACTTCACCACCATATATTTTTACAAAGTCACCAAAACCTTCTCCAAATATTCCATTATCTATTACTAAAACTCTATCACCTTTTTCTGTTAGTGATGCACAAGCTGCTTCTAACCCTAATATGCCTTCCCCACTTAGTATTCTCACATGATTTTTAGTCTTTAATAGTGCTCCTATTTTTCCACAAGTTTCTTTATAGAAATCATAAAAATTATAATCTAAATCTGGGTTAGTACATCTAATGCTTCTTGCTAACCTTACATTTTCTCTTACTTCAGTTGGACCTGGCGTCATTATGTGTGGAACATTCATATTCGTATCACTCCTAGCAAACATATTTTAAAGATTTTTGTATAATTATATCATTTTCACCATTTAAGACAAATGTATGAATACAATTTTGTTTTAAATGTTTTGTTTTAAGATATAATAGTTATGTATAATAGGATATATAGTTTATAATAAAATATGCTAAAGTAAATTAATGAAGGGAGTCTTTATAACTATGGATGAAATTTTAAAACAAAAAATAAAGCAAATAAGTGAAAATTACACAGAAGAGAAAATTGGAGGTTTTATTTATGGTGATGGTCCTATTCCTTGTAATATATTATTTGTAGGAGAAGCTCCTGGAAAAACAGAAGTGGAGGAAGGAAAACCATTTGTAGGAGTTGCAGGAAAAAACTTTGAAAAGCATCTAAACTCCATAGGACTATCTAGGAAAGATGTTCATATAACAAACACTTGCTTTTTTAGACCTATAAAGATAAAAGAAAGTTCCTCTGGAAGAACAACCATAAGCAATAGACCTCCTAAAACTTCTGAAGTAAATTTATTTCGTGAAGTGCTAAATGAGGAAATAAATTTAGTTAATCCTAAAATCATTGTAACTTTAGGTAATGTTCCATTAAAGAGGCTAACTAATTTTAAATCTATAGGTGAATGTCATGGTGATCTTTACTTTAATAACGAATTAAAAAGATATGTATTTCCGATGTATCACCCTTCTGCACTAACTTATAATAGAAATGAAGAATTTTACTCTATGTATCAAGAAGATTGGAATAAACTAAAGGAAGCTCTAAATAAAATTTAAATTTAGAGCTTCTTTCACTATACTTAATTTGATATTGCTTCTTTTATAATACTAATAGTATTTTCAATGTCATTTATAGAAACCATTTCTGAAACTGAATTTTTATATTTGCAAGGTACTGCTATTTCTCCTATCCTTATATCTAGTCTTTCATTATGTATTAAGTCACATTGAGAACTTCCGGGACTCACACTATATTGTACATTTATATTTACTTTATTAGCTGCTTCTTCAAGCATACTTTTTATGTACTTATGCATTATAATTGAATTACCCATTAGTTTTAGTACAGGACCTTTATCCAACTCAATCTTATTTAAGCAATCTATAGCATCTTTTGCACTTACTAAATCTATAATAATACAAAAATCAGGATCTATGGAATAAGCAGCAGATCTTATACCTCTTCCACCTAATTTTTGTTCACATGAAAAAACAAAATATACTTCTCTATTTGTATTCTTTAATTCTTTTATTAATCTTAGTAATATGTAACATCCTATTTTATTATCTAATGAAGGACTTACTAAATCATTGCTAGGAAACTCCAAGTAAGGTCCTACTAAACATGCCGTATCCCCTTCTTTAACTTTATTTAGTGTAGTTTCCTTATTCTTTGTTCCTATATCTATAAATATTTCATCCTTATTTAATAAAAGTTTTCCTATAGTTTCATTTTTAAATCTTACAAAACTATGAGATACATTATTGCAATCGAAATTACCTATTTTTTCTGCTCTTATAAGTCCATTTTCTTCTATATAGGAAACCATAAAACCTATACTATCCATATGTGAACAAATCATAAGTTTTTCTTCACCATGTCCTAATTTTACAATCATATTCCCTATTTTATCTTCTTTAATGTCGCACTTAATATCTCTCAATTCATTTTTTATAATATCTTTTATTTCATCTTCATTTCCGCTAATACTAAATGTGTTCATAAGCTTTATTAAACATTTATCCATCAATTACCCTCCTTAAATTATTACAAATTCAGTTTTTATAATTTCCGCGGCAATATCATTTTTATTATACTACAACATAAAAAAAGAAACACTCGTTAATGAGTGTTTCTTTTGGTGGCTTACCGGGGAATCGAACCCCGGACAACATGATTAAAAGTCATGTGCTCTACCAACTGAGCTAGTAAACCATACAACCTGGCAACGACCTACTCTTCCACAGAGCCTCCCCTGCAGTACCATCGGCACTATAAAGCTTAACCATCGTGTTCGGAATGGGAACGGGTGTTACCTTTATGTCATTATCACCAGATATTCTTATTTAATTTTAGAGATTTTGTTATCTCAAAATTGCACAGTGAATTTATTTGGTCAAGCCCTCGACCTATTAGTATCAGTCAGCTGAACATGTTACCATGCTTACACCTCTGACCTATCAACCTTGTGTTCTTCAAGGGGTCTTACTAGCTTACGCTATGGGAAATCTAATCTTGAGGTGGGTTTCACGCTTAGATGCTTTCAGCGTTTATCCCGTCCCGACATAGCTACCCAGCCATGCTCCTGGCGGAACAACTGGTACACCAGAGGTCAGTCCATCCCGGTCCTCTCGTACTAAGGACAGCTCCTCTCAAATTTCCTACGCCCGCGACGGATAGGGACCGAACTGTCTCACGACGTTCTGAACCCAGCTCGCGTGCCGCTTTAATGGGCGAACAGCCC
This sequence comes from Clostridium carboxidivorans P7, assembly GCF_001038625.1. Lineage (GTDB taxonomy): Bacteria > Bacillota > Clostridia > Clostridiales > Clostridiaceae > Clostridium_AM > Clostridium_AM carboxidivorans. Next base: position 4,667,809 of record NZ_CP011803.1, on the reverse strand, counting down.
AACCCTTGGGACCTACTTCAGCCCCAGGATGCGACGAGCCGACATCGAGGTGCCAAACCTCCCCGTCGATGTGGACTCTTGGGGGAGATCAGCCTGTTATCCCCGAGGTAGCTTTTATCCGTTGAGCGATGGCCCTCCCACGAGGAACCACCGGATCACTAAGCCCGACTTTCGTCCCTGCTCCACCTGTATGTGTCGCAGTCAGGCTCCCTTCTGCCTTTGCACTCTTCGAACGATTTCCAACCGTTCTGAGGGAACCTTTGGGCGCCTCCGTTACTTTTTTGGAGGCGACCGCCCCAGTCAAACTGCCCACCTAACAATGTCCCGTGACCAGTTTCATGGCCGCCGGTTAGAATCCCAATACTGTCAGGGTGGTATCCCAAGGATGACTCCACAGAAGCTGACGCCCCTGTTTCGCAGTCTCCCACCTATCCTGTACAGACAATATCGAAACTCAATGCTAAGCTGCAGTAAAGCTCTACGGGGTCTTTCCGTCCAATCGCGGGTAGCAAGCATCTTCACTTGCACTACAATTTCGCCGGATTTGTTGTCGAGACAGTGCCCAAGTCATTACGCCATTCGTGCGGGTCGGAACTTACCCGACAAGGAATTTCGCTACCTTAGGACCGTTATAGTTACGGCCGCCGTTTACTGGGGCTTAAGTTCATACCTTCGCTTGCGCTAAGTATTCCCCTTAACCTTCCAGCACCGGGCAGGCGTCAGCCCCTATACTTCAGCTTTCGCTTTAGCAGAGACCTGTGTTTTTGCTAAACAGTTGCTTGGGCCTATTCTCTGCGACCTACTTTCATAGGCACCCCTTCTCCCGAAGTTACGGGGTCAATTTGCCGAGTTCCTTGACAACAATTCTTCCGATGGTCTTAGGATTCTCTCCTCATCTACCTGTGTCGGTTTGCGGTACGGGCACCAACATCCTCCATAGAGACTTTTCTTGGCAGCGTGGAATCAGATACTTCGCGGCATAAAGCCACTCCCCATCACACCTCAACATTAACCAGACGGATTTGCCTGTCTGATCTGTCTAAGTGCTTAGACACACATCCAATAGTGTGCACATCCTATCCTCCTGCGTCATCCCATTTGTAATAACGTCAGTTGGTGGTATCGGAATATCAACCGATTGTCCATCACCTACGCCTTTCGGCCTCGGCTTAGGTCCCGACTAACCCTGAGCGGACGAGCCTTCCTCAGGAAACCTTAGATTTTCGACCAATAAGATTCTCACTTATTTCTCGCTACTTATGCCAGCATACTCACTCCTGTACAGTCCACCGCTCCTTTCGGTACGACTTCACTCCATACAGGAAGCTCCTCTACCGCTCTTTCGAGCCCATAGCTTCGGTGGTAAGTTTTAGCCCCGGACATCTTCGGCGCAGGATCTCTTGACTAGTGAGCTATTACGCACTCTTTAAATGAGTGGCTGCTTCTAAGCCAACATCCTAGTTGTCTTAGAAATCCCACATCCTTTTCCACTTAACTTACACTTTGGGACCTTAGCTGATGATCTGGGCTGTTTCCCTTTTGACTACGGATCTTATCATTCGCAGTCTGACTGCTGAGATACAAGTATATGGCATTCGGAGTTTGATAGGGTTCAGTAACTGTTGTCAGCCCCTAGCCCATTCAGTGCTCTACCTCCACTACTCAATCTCAACGCTAGCCCTAAAGCTATTTCGAGGAGAACCAGCTATCTCCGAGTTCGATTGGAATTTCTCCGCTATCCACAGCTCATCCCATGGTTTTTCAACACCAACGTGGTTCGGACCTCCACGGAATTTTACTTCCGCTTCATCCTGGCCATGGATAGGTCACCCGGTTTCGGGTCTACGACATGCAACTTTTCGCCCTATTCAGACTCGGTTTCCCTTCGGCTCCGTACCTTAAGTACTTAACCTTGCTACATACCGTAACTCGCTGGCTCGTTCTACAAAAAGCACGTCGTCGCACATAAAAGTGCTTCGACCGGTTGTGGACACACGGTTTCAGGTTCTATTTCACTCCCCTTCCGGGGTTCTTTTCACCTTTCCCTCACGGTACTGCTTCACTATCGGTCACCAGTTAGTATTTAGCCTTGGGAGGTGGTCCTCCCTGCTTCCCACAAGGTTTCACGTGTCTCGTGGTACTCTGGAGTAGATCTGACTGCTATTTCCTTTCACTTACAGGGCTGTTACCTTCTACGGCGGAGCCTTCCAGCTCTCTTCAATTAAGAAATCACAGTATTTATGATCTATCCGCAACCCCAGGAACAAGTTCCTGGTTTGGGCTCTTTCCCTTTCGCTCGCCGCTACTTAGAAAATCGATTTTTCTTTCTCTTCCTCCGGGTACTTAGATGTTTCAGTTCCCCGGGTTTACCTCCATAAACCTATGTATTCAGTTTACAGTACAATGCGTTAGCATTGTGGGTTTCCCCATTCGGAAATCTCTGGATCTCAGGCTATTTGCGCCTACCCAAAGCTTATCGCAGCTTATCACGTCCTTCTTCGGCTTCTGGTGCCAAGGCATTCACCATGCGCCCTTTGTAGCTTGACCATTCATGTGAAAATTGTCTTTCAACAATTTTCTTAGTTAAAATCTACAAAGGTTTTTTTACTTATATAATAAGTAGTTTTACCTTTAGCTTTACTTTTAATTTAAAAGTTATATTCACTGTGCAATTTTCAAAGAACAATTTGAAGAATTAGATTCTTCAAAATTAAACAGAGCTATTAAATAAACCTTCAAAGTAGAATTACCTACTTTGTCGACTCCTTAGAAAGGAGGTGATCCAGCCGCAGGTTCTCCTACGGCTACCTTGTTACGACTTCACCCCAATTACTAACCCCACCTTCGGCCGCTGGCTCCTTACGGTTACCTCACGGACTTCGGGTGTTGCCAGCTCTCATGGTGTGACGGGCGGTGTGTACAAGGCCCGGGAACGTATTCACCGCGACATGCTGATTCGCGATTACTAGCAACTCCAGCTTCATGTAGGCGAGTTTCAGCCTACAATCCGAACTGAGATGAGTTTTAAAAGTTTTGCTCCACCTCACGGTCTTGCATCTTTCTGTACTCACCATTGTAGCACGTGTGTAGCCCTAGACATAAGGGGCATGATGATTTGACGTCATCCCCACCTTCCTCCCGGTTAACCCGGGCAGTCTCACTAGAGTGCTCAACTTAATGGTAGCAACTAATGATAAGGGTTGCGCTCGTTGCAGGACTTAACCTAACATCTCACGACACGAGCTGACGACAACCATGCACCACCTGTCTCCCTGCCCCGAAGGGCTTCCCTCATTACAGGTAATTCAGGGGATGTCAAGTCTAGGTAAGGTTCTTCGCGTTGCTTCGAATTAAACCACATGCTCCGCTGCTTGTGCGGGCCCCCGTCAATTCCTTTGAGTTTTAATCTTGCGATCGTACTTCCCAGGCGGAATACTTATTGCGTTAGCTGCGGCACAGAAGGAGTCGATACCTCCTACACCTAGTATTCATCGTTTACGGCGTGGACTACCAGGGTATCTAATCCTGTTTGCTACCCACGCTTTCATGCCTCAGCGTCAGTTACGGTCCAGAGAATCGCCTTCGCCACTGGTGTTCTTCCTAATCTCTACGCATTTCACCGCTACACTAGGAATTCCATTCTCCTCTCCCGCACTCTAGATATCCAGTTTCAAATGCAGTTCCCAAGTTAAGCTCGGGATTTTCACATCTGACTTAAACATCCGCCTACGCATCCTTTACGCCCAGTAAATCCGGACAACGCTCGCCACCTACGTATTACCGCGGCTGCTGGCACGTAGTTAGCCGTGGCTTCCTCCTTGGGTACCGTCATTATCGTCCCCAAAGACAGAGCTTTACAACCCGAAGGCCTTCATCACTCACGCGGCGTTGCTGCATCAGGCTTTCGCCCATTGTGCAATATTCCCCACTGCTGCCTCCCGTAGGAGTCTGGACCGTGTCTCAGTTCCAATGTGGCCGATCACCCTCTCAGGTCGGCTACGCATCGTGGCCTTGGTGAGCCGTTACCTCACCAACTAGCTAATGCGCCGCGGGCCCATCTCAAAGCGGATTACTCCTTTAATTAGTATTTCATGTGAAAAACTAATGTTATGCGGTATTAATCTCCCTTTCGGAAGGCTATCCCCCACTTTGAGGCAGGTTGCCCACGTGTTACTCACCCGTCCGCCGCTAATCCATCCCCGAAGGGATTTCATCGCTCGACTTGCATGTGTTAAGCACGCCGCCAGCGTTCGTCCTGAGCCAGGATCAAACTCTCAATTTAAAAGTTTAATCTGTACTCAAATTATTGACGTTAAACTTATTAGTTTAACTAATACTGGCTTATTTAAAATAAGATTTATATCTTACTTTCACTCTGTTTAATTTTCAAGGATCTTGCCGCATCTCAGCGACTTTTATATCTTATCATGTTTTCTTAACCTTGTCAAGAACTTTTTTTCAAATTCTTTTTTGTTAAGCTTGCTGCATCACACAGCTTTAACATAATACCATGTTACTTAAGAAGTTGTCAACATATTTTTTATGTTTCATTTTCTAAGTAACTGTCTGCTCTCTCAAGCGACATGTGTTATTGTATCATATATTTATAATGTTATATTTGATAATACTAGTACATATCCTGTTTATTCTTTGATTGCTCTATTTTACTTACTATTTACATAGTTTTTCGCTTATAGATACACAAGGCTAAGTTTATGATTTTTTCAATACAAATTTACAACTTTACAACTTTATCTATGAGTTTTGCTATTTACCTAAAAACTCTAAAAGACCTTTCTAGTAATAGTTTAACTAAAAAGATCTTTAATTATGCTAAATAGTATTTACATATTTTATTTCACATTATAAAAAATTTTATGATCTCTCCACTTCCCATTAATGAACAAATATTTTTCACTTACACCAAGTTCTTTAAAGCCACAAGCTTTAAGTACTCTTTGTGATTTTTCATTATCTAATAATGTAGATGCTTCTAATCTATGTAGCCCCATTTCGCTAAATGCATACTCACATACTAATCTCAAAGCTTCCTTCATATATCCTTTACCCTGTTCATCTTCATCTATTGAATAACCTACAAATGCACTTTTGAATACACCCATAACTATATTAGATATTTGTATTTTTCCTATAAGTTTTTTACTTTTATAAACACCAAAATTAACGCTATCTCCATTTAAAAACTGCTTATATGATTCAATCAAGTTTCTTTTTTGTACAGGCAATGTATAAAAATTTTCCTCTCTATCAGGTTCAAAAGGTCTCAAATATTCTTTATTTTTTATATAGTATTTAAGCACATCCTCTGCATCATTAGGGGTCAGTACTGAAACACCTATATTAATACCTTTTATATCTAACTCTCTACATCTGTGCCCATTTTTAAAAATATCAAAATCTATTCCAAACAAAATTTCATCTTTATAAAAATTATTACTAATTATACTGTTAGAGATTACACCTTCTAGCTTAAACCCTAAATCTGTAAAGCACATTATATTTATTTCTTCATCAGCTATGACATTAACTTTATATACATTCATATTTCTAAATAAAGATCTTAAGAATGTTTCCAAAGACTCCTTTAATAACTCATAGCTTGAGCTGCCTGATTTATAAAATTTAATTCTAAAACTACAATATTTATTCTTATCTGAAAGTTCAATAATGAATACCCTTCCTATAGTTATTCCATCTTTATCTCTTATTATATATTCATTTGTACTTCCTTTTACTAAGTCTACAGTAACATACTGTTCCTTTAACATATTAACCTCTCCTAATTTAAGCCTGCACTTTTTCATATTTTATATTTATATAAATTACAAATAATATTATAACATATAATATTAAGTTAAAAATATTGATAATTAGCATTTATATGTTTATATTATTTATATGATTTAAATAGATAAGTTAAGGATGTGTTTTTTTATGAATAAGCAAAATGTAGCTAAATTAAACTTATTTTTAATAGGATTAAGTAGCAGATTCAGTGAAAATAAAGATATATTTAAAGGTATAAAAGTGACCTATAAAGCAGGTTTAAAAAACTTCAACGGTATAGGAGAATATGATAATGGAAATATTAAATTCAATTTTAATGGTACTACTAATTCAATATCGATAAATAAATTAATAGAAATTGTTTGTACTGAAGCTTTAAATTATGATAGTTTAACTTTAACCTATAGTGAAAGAGGCACCGACATATTAATAGAAGCTGATAATACAAATGTAAAAATGAAAAACATAGATGTAAAGGATGAATCTTCTAACGAATTTAATGAAACTTCAACTTTATTAAACAGGAATTACTACATAAAAGTTGGAAGTGCTGATGCTCTGTTAAAAGAGATTGGTATTATGTCCAGCCAAGGTAAAATAAAAAACGATAAAATAAGAAAATATAATCAAATAGATCATTATGTAGAATTATTTGATGAAATGCTAACTAAATTACCTAGAAACAAAGTTATAAACATACTTGACTGTGGATGTGGCAAATCTTATTTAAGCTTTGTACTAAACTATTATTTAACAGAAGTAAAAAAAGTAAAATGCCACTTTATAGGGCTTGACTATAAAGAAAGCGTAATAGAAACCTCTAAAAAAATGGCTAATAATTTAGGTTATAGAAATATGGACTTTTATGCAATAGACATTAAGGATTATGTACCAAAAAATAAAATAAATATAGTTATGTCTCTTCATGCATGTGATACTGCTACAGATATGGCTTTAGCTACTGGAATAAAATTGAATTCCGATGCCATAATTGCAGTTCCCTGCTGTCAAAAAGAACTTCTAGGTCAATATAAATACGAACCTTTTAAAAATATATTAAAATATGGCGTATTAAAATCTCGAATGGCTGACATTCTAACTGATGGCATGAGAGCTTTAATGCTTGAAGCTAAGGGTTATGACGTTTCTGTAGTAGAATATATTTCTCCGCTGGAAACACCTAAAAATATTATGATAAGAGCATTGAAGACTAAAGAAGAAGATGAAGACTTAATGAGTGAATATTTTAATCTTATGTCAAGCTTAAATGTGTATCCTGCATTATATGGCTTTTTAAATGAATGGTAAAAATAAAAAGGGGTATAATTTACCCCTTTTATAAAACTGAACTATTTATTTTCTGCCTCAAATTTCTTCATAAATTCTACTAAAGCCTTAACACCTTCTATTGGCATAGCATTATATATGCTTGCTCTCATACCACCAACAGTTCTGTGTCCCTTTAAGTTATCAAATCCAGCTGCTTTAGCTTCTTTTACAAATTTAGCATCTAATTCAGCTGAATCAGTTACGAAAGGTACATTCATCAATGAACGGTCTTTCTTTTCAACTGTTCCCTTGAACATATTGCTTGAATCAAGATAATTATATAATATAGTAGCTTTTTCTTCATTTCTCTTCTTCATTGCTTCTAAGCCACCTAATTTTTGAACAAGCTTAAATACCTTACCACATATGTATATTCCATATGCTGGTGGTGTATTATACAATGACTTATTATCTGCATGAATTTTATATCTAAGAACAGTTGGAGTACCTGGTAATACATCATCTGTAAGTAAATCTTCACGAATTATTACTACAACAACTCCTGCTGGTCCTATATTTTTTTGAACTCCAGCAAAAATAAGTCCGTACTTAGTTACATCTACAGGCTCTGATAGTATATCTGAAGACATGTCAGCCACTAATATTTTATCACCTGTTTCTGGTATATCATTATATTTAAGTCCATGTACTGTTTCATTATGGCATATATAAACATAATCTGCATCATCAGAAATCTTTAAATTTTTTAAATCTGGTACATACGTAAAATTCTTATCTTCTGAAGAAGCTATAACATTAACTTTTCCATATATTTTTGCTTCTGCTATTGCTTTTTTAGACCATTGACCTGTTTTAATATAGTCAGCAACCTTATTTTTCATTAAGTTCATAGGAATCATTGCAAATTGCTGAGATCCCCCACCTTGCAAAAATAATACCTTATAATTATCTGGAATGTTCATTATTTCTCTTAATGTTTTTTCTGCATCCCCAATTATTTCCTCAAAAGCCTTAGAACGATGGCTCATCTCCATAACTGACATACCAGTTCCTTTATAATCCAACATTTCTGCTGCTGCTTCTCTAAGCACTTCCTCTGGTAATGTAGCTGGTCCTGCTGCGAAATTATATACTCTTGACATTTTAAAAAGCCCCCTTGTTTATTTTAACTTATGAATAAATATTCCACTTCTTAATTTAGGTTCAAACCAAGTTGATTTTGGAGGCATAACCTCCCCTGCATCTGCAACATCTAGTAATTCTTCCATTGAAGGTGGATACATAGAAAAAGCTACTCCTTCATCTTGTTGTTCTGCTACTCTTCGCTCCAACTCTTTAAGTCCTCTAATACCACCTACGAAATCTATTCTATCATCTGTTCTAGGATCCTTAATTCCTAAAATTGGTTTTAACAAATTTTCTTGAAGAATAGAAACATCTAATCTTTTAACAATATCTTGATCATTATAAGTTCCTTCTTTAGCTTCAAGTTTGTACCATTTTCCATCAAGATACATCCCATAAGTATGCTTACAATCTGGTTTATATGGTTCTTCTTTTTCATACATACTTATATTAAATTTTTCTGAAACTTTATCCATGAATTCTTCATTAGAAAAACCATTAAGTTCCTTAACAACTCTGTTATAATCCATTATATTTAAATCAGAATCTGGGAAAAGTACTGATAAGAAGAAATTAAATTCTTCGTCACCTTTATAATTTGGATTTTGTTCTCTTCTTTTTATTCCAACCTTTATAGCGGATGCTGCTCTATGATGACCATCTGCTATATATAAATTATCTATGTTCTTAAAAAGACCAGATATACTGTTAATAGCATTATTATCATTTACAGTCCATACTATATGTTCTACTCCATCTTCTGCTACAAATTTATATAAAGGTTCTTTTTGAGTCCATGTATTTATTATGTTATTAACTTCATCGTTATATCTATAAGTTAAAAAAATCGGACCTGTATTTGAATCACAAGTATTTACGTGGTTAATTCTATCATTTTCTTTATCTTGTCTAGTATGTTCATGTTTTTTTACTACATTATTTATATAATCATCTATAGAAACACATCCTACTATACCAGTTTGTGCCTTTCCATTCATTATAAGTCTATAAATGTAAAAACATGCTTGTTCATCTTGTACAAATATTCCTTTATCGATCATACCATTCAAATTTTCTTTTGCTTTTTCATATACCTTTTCATCATAAGCATTTGTACTATCTGGTAAGTCAATTTCTGCCCTATCTATGTGTAAAAAAGAATATTCATTACCTTCCACCATTTTTTTTGCCTCTTCCCTATTCATAACATCATAAGGAAGGGCAGCAACCCTAGCTGCCAATTCTTTCGTAGGTCTTACTGATTTAAAAGGGTTTAAAACTGCCATTTTACTTCTCTCCTCTCTTTATGCATTAACAGCATTCGCATATTCAAAAGTTTCTTCAATTATATTTACTATTTCATTTCCTATTCTTTCCTGAGCTTCTTCTGTTGATCCACCTATATGAGGAGTTGCACAAACTCTAGGATTATTAATTAATTCTGGATTTGGATTTGGTTCATTTTCAAATACATCAATTCCAGCTCCTGCTACTTTTCCACAATTTAAAGCTTCAACTAAAGCATTTTCATTAACAACTCCACCTCTAGCACAGTTTATCAAATATACTCCATCCTTCATTAGCTTAAATTCTTTTTCGCCTATAACAGCACCGTCTTCTTTATTAAATGGAACATGAATTGATATAAAGTTTGCTTTTTTCAATAAATTTTCTAAAGTACAGAATTGATATTTATCATATCCTTTTGCTTTGCCTAATTTATCTGTATAAATTACTTTCATTCCTAAAGCTTCTGCTCTTTTAGCAACTTCTTTAGCTATTCTTCCAAATCCTATAAGACCTAATGTTTTACCAAATAATTCAACACCTTTATATTTTTTCTTCTCCCACTTTCCATCTCTCATTGTAATGTTAGATATATTTATATATCTTGTTAAAGCAAACATATGTCCAATAGCTAGCTCTGCTACTGATGCACTACTTGCATTAGGTGTATTTCTAACTTCAATGCCATTTTCCCTAGCATATTCTACATCAATATTATCTACTCCAACTCCACCACGAATTATTAATTTTAGTTCCCCATTTTTAGCTTCATCTATTAATGGCTTTCTAGCCTTAGTTGCTGATCTTACCACCATTACATCAAAATCCTTTATTTTTTCTTTAAGTTCATCTTCTTCATAATGTTTATCCACAACTTCAAAACCATCATTCTTTAATTTTTCTATAGCATCCTTTTCCATTCCATCACAAACTAATATTCTTATCATTATTAAGAGCCCCCTTCTATTCATTCCAAAATTTTAATATTTTATCTGCATCTTGCTTTATTCCTACATATCCTAATGTGAATAATTATTTATACATGTTTGATACCTCCAAGTACAATTTTATTTTACAGCTGTACAGCAGTAAAGCGTTACATATACAAAGTTGTACACTGCTGTAGCACATATAGTAAATAAAAAAGCCAATCCATCCACATAGGGACGATTGACTCGCGTTGCCACCCTTATTAGCCACATAATTAAATATATGACTCACTTACTTAAAAATAACGATTTTAACCGTATTACTCATCGTAATAATCCTCCAAGGCGGATTCACAAAAGTACAATTATCAGTTCTCACCATCCACTGACTCTCTTAAATTTACTTTATGCTACTATTCTCTTCATAGGATAAATTTTATTTTTTTCTTACTGCTTGTTTTTTATTATAATTACATTATTACATTTTGTCAACATATATTTTAATTTTTTTTATTTACATTTTAGAATTTTTTTATTTAATTTATTATTAATCTTATTATTTGACCTAATTAACTTTTATCATTTTATCAATTTTCTCAAATAACTTTTTATTACAAGTGCCATTATTATAATTAACACAGTAGTTACAATTTCCAGACATATAACTCATATTTGTAATATTTATATAATCTTTAGGTCTATATTCTTCACAATTTTGTGCTACTAACATTTTATCTTCTAAAGAAATCATAAATTCACTCTCCAAAATAGTAATATCATTTTGTAAATCAAAGTTACCATAACAATATTATTACCCTAATAAAAAATAAAATTACTAAAAATAAAAAATAATTATAAAAAATTTAAAATTCCTTAATTAAAAAAAGCTTCTATAAAAATAATTTTATAAAAGCTCTCTTCTTAATTTAAAATTGATTCTGTTTCAGTACAATACCTGGTAATTAAACATTTTCCTAAGCTTCTTGGACATCTTCTACATATACAATCTTCAGCCTTTCCCTGACACTCCTTGCCATACTCAGGACATACATTACAATTTTTATCAACTACTGGCATTTAATTACCCCCTTGATCCTATCTTTTTGTATTTGCTTTATTTTTTTTCCTTTGTATGTTATAGCATTTACCGGACATACATAAATGCATCTTAAGCATAACATACATTTACTATGAAAAACTGCTTTTCCATCTTCAAACGTTATATTACCTTTTGGGCAATTTGTAAGACAAATACCACATTTAGTACATTCTGATGTAGCCGTAATATTTTTTGAAATTTTAGGAATCATCCTTCTAAAAAAACTTCCACATGTTTTTCCAAGCTTTATTCTTATCAAAGAGTTTTCTTTTTTTAATTTATTATTTTCCATAAAACTTTCAACTATAGTTTTCACCTTACATTCCGCATTATATAAAATTTTATCATATTCATTAACATTGGGTTGTTTGTTTAATAAAAAATAATAATTGTTAGGCATCTTTATACATTCTTCAATAAAAATGTTATATCCTTTGTTTTTTAATTTTTTTGCCATTATAGCTGGTGCTGATGATGATTTTCCACCTTGGGTAGCGTATATAATTGTTTTAAAATTTCTTATACACTTAGGAAGCTTGTTTAAAAAATCATCTACTATTTTCGGCTCTATCTCAGCATAAACAGGAGAACCTATTATTAAAAAATCAAATTGATTACGCTTAACTTCATCAACCTTTTCAATATTTAATAACTCTAAATCTATTTTATTATTCCTAAAATGTTTTTTTAATGTATCTGCTACCCACTTGGTGTTACCTGTACCACTAAAATAATATAATAAACCTTTCATATTAAAACTCCACATGTTTACTTTTTATAAATAATTTATATGTTTAAATCATAATTTTTCTATTCACCATTTTGTTCTCTAGCATACTTTTCCCTATAGCTAACCATTATCTTACTCAATATTTCCGCTGCAGTAGGAGGTGTAAATGTAATAGCATTAGCACCAGCTTCAATGGTTTGTTTTATACTTTCTTCTGTTGGACCACCTGTTGCTATTATAGGGAACTCAGGGTATCGTTGACGTATCTTTTTTACAATATAAGCAGTCCTTTTAGCTCCCGATACATTTAAAATAGTAGCTCCTGCTTCTATTCTTGCTGAAATATCTTCATATTCTGATACTACAGAAACCACTATTGGTATATCTATAGTATCTCTCATTTGCATTATTACTTCATTAGGTGTAGGACTGTTAACTACAATTCCCATGGCTCCTTTAAATTCAGCATCTAATGCTAAATTTACCACTCTTTTACCTGTAGTAATTCCTCCACCTACACCACAAAAAACAGGAATATCAGTTGACAACACAATCGCTTCAGTTATTAACGGTTGAGGTGTAAATGGATATACTGCAATAACAGCATCTGCATTGGTATTTTTTATAACTGCAACATCTGTACTAAATAAAAATGATTTCAGCCTTTTACCAAAGATCCTTATCCCACTTGCTTCTCTAATAACATTAGGCACTTCAATCATATGTCTTCTTAATATACCTTTAATTTCAGGTATATGTTTTGTCATACTATTCCCCCCTTTTCACACCATTAACTTACTATTTATATCATATTATATTACCTTATATTAACATATAATTATTTACATATGCAAATTATATAATTACTTTAATCAAAACGTTTCATTATTGCAGTCATCATTTTCACATCTATATGCTTTTTCTCCATTATAGCCTATTTCCTTTAATACTTTTTTTACTATACCTCTACCTATTTTATCTTCACTCATTTCACATAAAGCATCTTCAATATGATGCCAATCTACCCATTCTACTTCGGAAGATTTATTTATTTCCCCACTGTCATATTCCGCCATAAACGTAAGCATTATTATCTCTTTTGATTCTACACATTCGCTGCCTAAATATTTTAAATTTTTTATTTTAAGTCCAGCTTCTTCAAACACTTCTCTATGAACTGTTTCTTCTACATTTTCACCATTAGTAACATATCCAGATAATAACACTTTAGAATTTTTAAATATATAGCTTTGTTTTAATAATAATATTTTGTCTTCTTTTATTATGGCAACTATAATACAAGGCTTAGGAGTATCAAAATACATAATTTTATCTACTGGGCAATAAGGCACTCCCCCCTCATCCCAACTATATTTTTCTTCTAACTCTCGTCCACAAATTGGGCAATACTTAAATTTCATACAACACCACTCCTATAAGAGCAGTTTCACCTCCTTTACTTAACATCCATTTACGCTTTTATTTATAATTATATTATAGAATTATATAGTTACCTATTCAATTAAAATATACCAATTAAAGTTTAACTGGTATGGATTTATATAAGGTTATGAAGTCTTCACCAACCTTACAATTATAAGCCATTACATGAACTCCATTCTTTTCTGCAAATCTTAAGGCATCTGAAAAAGCTTTATCCATTGTATCATTTGGTGAAAAATAATTTACATTTTCCATTTGAATTAGAAATATTACTGCTGCATCTTTGTTACACTTTTTTACTTCTACTAATTCTAACAAATGTTTCTTTCCTCTTTCTGTAGGTGCATCAGGAAACATTACCTTTCCATCCTCCTCTAAGGTTACTCCTTTAACTTCAACATAACATTCATTTTCCAATTCATCTGTAAGTTTAAAATCAAATCTACTATTACCAAAAGTTTTTTCTCTTTGCACTTTATTATATTTACTGAGTAATTCTATTCTTTTATCATTTAATGCTTCTTCAACTACTTTATTTGGTATTTGCGAATCTATGTTTATTAATACATCACCTTTATATGCTGCTATTAAATCATAGGCCGTTTTTCTATTAGGATTGTCTTCTTGCCTAAGTATTACAGTACATCCTGGTATCAGGATTTCTTTGCATCTTCCTGTGTTAGGAACATGAACCATAGTCTCTACCCCGTTTATTTTTACATAAGCTTGAAATCTATTAGGTCTATTGATAAACTCTGATTTTATAATATTTTTCTTTATAATCAATGTACCATCTCCAATTTTAAAATTTTATTCACACGTTGTTAAAACTTATCCACAAATCTTTTGTTTTTTATTATTTTTTGTGAATTAATTTATTTTATTACTTTTTATTCAGATGCATGTCCATATAAAAATAGCAACTAAAACTAATAGTGTTCTACTAATTTAGCTGCTAAATAACTTTATAAAAATAATTTAAAAATAATAAGAAATATAACGCCTGGTATTCCTAAAAATCCTGCAATAAGTGCTGTTATAGCATTAATTCCTATGTAAAAATTAAAATAACTCCCTACTATATTAACTATTATAAGTAATACAGCTCCCAGCACTGCATTAATTACTAATTTGAATAATATCTTTAAAGGCCAAGAAAATATTTTTACTAATATGTATAGTCCTAAAATGGCAATTAAAAAATATCCTATATATTGAAAATCCATAACTTCCTCCCCCAAAATTTTGTTATTACTAAATTTATATTCTTATATTATAAAAGTATTAACAAAAATGAAAAGTAAAAACTAAAAAAGTCTTTACTTTTATTTCTGTTATTTTAACTATCCTACCTTTACTTCTTGCAATATATCACTGGAAATAACTTTTAAATTACTCTTTTTTGCTTCATTTAATAAATAAGCATATTTAGCTTTTGCCGCTTCTTCCATATATATAGCATAATCTACAAGTCTAGGATCATTAACTAATTCAAAATATCCTACTGCATTTTTTAAATCTTCTCTTGCTTTATCTATTGCATCCAATAATCTCTCTTGCTCTTCAGTATACATATTCTTTCCAGTTATATGTGCAAGTATTTCTTTTCTATTCATAAAAACCTCCTATTTTGTGTAGTACTTATAATAATTGACACAAAATAGACTTAATATTCATTATATCTCTTTTCTTCCTTCTATAGCCTTAGCTAAAGTTACTTCATCTGCATATTCAAGATCTCCACCTACAGGAATACCATGTGCTATTCTAGTTACTTTAACTTCTAACGGCTTTAATACTTTTGATATATACATAGCAGTAGCTTCTCCTTCAATATTTGGATTTGTAGCTACTATTACTTCTTTTACTTCTCCATTTATTCTTCTAATAAGTTCTTTTAACTTTATATCTTCAGGACCTCTTCCAGCCATAGGAGATATGTTTCCATGAAGCACATGATAAACTCCATTAAACTCCTTAACCTTTTCTATTGCTATAATATCTTTAGGTTGTTCTACAACACATATAGTACTTTTGTCTCTATTTGGATTAGAGCATACTGCACAAGGATCACTGTCTGTAAAATTACCACATATAGAACAATATTTTATTGTTCCTCTAGCTTTAATTAAAGCTTCAGCAAATTCTTTAACCTCTTCTCCAGGTAAATTTAAAACATGAATTGTTAATCTTTGTGCTGTTTTATACCCTATCCCTGGTAGTTTAGCAAACTCTTCTATCAGCTTTTCTATTGCAATTGGATAAAAATCCACCTTTTTTCACCTCAACTTAAAACCCCATCTTTAAAAGATGGGGTTTTCCATATTTTTTAGAACATTCCTGGCATATTCATTCCACCTGTTAATTTTTTCATTTCTGAAGCAGTTTCGTCTTCTGCCTTTTTAAGTGCTTCATTACATGCACTTAAAACTAAATCTTGAAGCATTTCTACATCATCAGGATCAACAACTTCAGGCTTTATTTTTATATCAATTATTTCTTTTTTACCATTTGCTACTGCAACTACTGCGCCACCGCCAACTGTTGCTTCAAACTCCTTGTTTTTTAAATCACTTTGCATATCTTCCATTTGCTTTTGAAGCTTTTGTGCTTGCTTCATTAAGTTATTCATGTTTCCTCCACCGAAATTAGGAAATCCACCTTTTGCCATAATTAATTCCTCCTTAATTCACTTTACATAATTTCAATTATACCATATTTTTTTGTTTATTCATCAATTATTTCTACTATATCTTCTCCAAAAGCATCCTTAATTACTTGCTCTGGTGAATCATTTACACCATTCATATTTTGAAAATCTATATGATACTGTACTCTTACTTTTTCTTTTAATACTTCAGAAAATATAGCTTCTACAATTTTTCTATTTTCATCTTTTTCTAATCGTTCCTTATTGAAAGAATAATCTTTGTCATATCCAATAGTTATTATTCCTTTATCGCATGCATCAACTTGACCTGTAGTTAATGCTGCAAATAAAACCATATGTCGTTTACTTTTAAAAGCTTCTAATATGTCCTTCCAACTTCTTTTTACTATATCCACAGTAAGTTTTGAATAAACATTTTGTTCCATTACAGGTTGTGCTGCTTCTTTAACTACATCCTTTTTAGTTATGTTTTTCTTCACTTCATGTTTTGTTGTTTTAGAAGTATTCCTTTCATAAGAAACCTTTATTTCTCCTTCTCTTATAGCTTCTTCTAGTCTATTCAACCTTGCAAGTATAACTTCTTTTGAAGTATCATACTCTATTTTACACATCTTTATTACTGCCAGTTCTAAATATATCCTACTTTGTTTTGTCCATTTTGATTGTTCTTCTGCATCTTGGAGTATTCTTATATTTCTCATAATTTCTTCTGATTTCGTTTTTTTAGATTGTTCCTTCAAAAGTTCTATATTTTCCTCAGACATATCTAAAATTTCTTCAGGTTCTTTAGAAACCTTTACCATTAAAAGATTTCTTAAATGGGTAATCATATCTCTAATAAAGTTATAAATATCCTTACCACTAAGAACTATATCATCAATTACTTTCATGGACTCTTCTACATTTTTATCTATTATACTATCTGCAAGTTTTATCATATTTTCATTAGTAACAAGTCCAAGCATACTTACAACTGATTCATATTCTACCTTTCCACCACCCATGGATATTGCTTGATCTAATATACTTAAGGCATCTCTCATAGCACCATCACTCATTCTAGCTATTAAATTTAAACTTCTATCATCTGCAAAAATGCCTTGTTCTTTAACTATATCTCTCATCCTGCCAAAAATATCTGAACTTTTTATTCTCCTAAAATCAAATTTCTGACATCGTGAAAGTATAGTAACTGGAAGCTTTTGTGGATCTGTTGTAGCAAGTATAAATATAACATTTGAAGGTGGTTCTTCTAATGTTTTTAAAAAAGCATTTACTGCTTCAGCAGTTAACATATGGACTTCATCCATTATATATACTTTATATTTACCCTCTTGAGGCGGATACTTTACATTTTCTATAACATCCTTGATATCCTCCAAACGTCTTTTAGACGCTGCATCCATTTCTATAACATCAATAGAAATTCCTGAATTTATCTTTTTACACATATCACATTCATTACAAGGTTCTCCATCTCTCAAATCTGTGCAATTCACTGCTTTGGCTAAAATTTTAGCTGTAGAGGTTTTTCCTGTACCTCTTGTGCCTGAAAAAAGATATGCATGTGCTATTCTATTATTCCTTATTTGATTTTTTAATGTAACAGTTATATGCTTCTGTCCCACTACATCATCAAAAATTCTAGGTCTCCATTCTCTATATAATGCAGTATAAGCCATTAAATCACCTTCTTCTAACTTTCTAACTACCTATATTATACATTAATAAACACTTAATAGTTAATATAATAAAAAAAGACACCATATGGTATCTTTTATTCAAGTCATTATTAAAGTCGTGCACCTTGCTTCGTCTGATAAAATATGAGCGTTACCCATACAGTTAACTCAAACCAGGTTTATCCACGGCACACGAAAATGATCACTTACCGCTGCTTCCTTCCGGACCTGACGGGGTTCATGAGTTTTCGTTGCGTGGGACCCAGTTCTCAACGCCACTTTTATGGGCCAGACCCCACATTTTATAGCCTAAGCAAGGAATTCAATCCTGCTATAGCGGATTGCAGGTTACAGGGCACCGCTATCTCCCCATCTAGCACGACAAAGATTAAATGGCGGAGAAAGGGGGATTCGAACCCCCGGTAGAGTTTCCCCTACACACGCTTTCCAGGCGTGCTCCTTAAACCACTCGGACACCTCTCCATAATTGATTTACTCATAAAAAATATTAAATTACAATGTTCAGACACTTAAACCATTATCAGAACAAGCATTATTATACTATTAATTTTTGTATAATTCAATACTTTTGCTAAAAGTTTTAATATCCTATATTTCGTATTTTATCAAAACTTATTATAATATGTAAAGAAAAAGCCCAAAGTCTAGTAATTCAAGACTTTTGGGCAATTTTTATTATTTTGGCGGAGAGAGGGGGATTTGAACCCCCGGTACGGTATTAACCGTACAATTGATTTCGAGTCAATCACCTTCGACCACTCGGACATCTCTCCATATTACCTCTTTTTACTAAAAAACTCTTCTAGTATATTACTGCATTTTTCATCATAATTCCAGTAAACATTTGTCCACCGATTCAAATTATCATTTTGAAGTATGTTTATTACAGAACCACAAGCTCCTGTATTAGGTTCAAACGTTCCTATATATACATTGCTTATTCTAGACTGAAGTATAGCTCCTGCACACATTGGACATGGCTCTAAAGTAACATACATACTACATCCACTTAATCTCCAATTATTAGTATACTGTGAAGCTTCCTTTATAGCAAGTATTTCTGCATGAGCTAATGTATCCTGCAAAGTTTCTCTTAAATTATGAGCTCTAGCTATTATAATATTGTCTTTAACTATAACAACTCCTACAGGTACTTCTCCTAAAACTAATGATTTTTCTGCTTCTTTTATAGCTTCTCTCATAAAATTTTTCATATAACATACCCCTAATAATAATTCAATTATCAATTTAAATATAATGTAAGATTACGCATACATGTACTCTCTAGTCCATGGTAATTCATTATTCACACCTTTTACAAATAAAAATTGATGAATATCAATATTACCACAATTAAAGGATGCTGCACAAGCATCTAAGTATAATCTCCACATTCTTATAAAAGTTTCATCCTTTGTTTTTCTTATTTCAGGCAATGCATTTTCAAAGTTTCTTGCCCAATACTCCAAAGTTCTTCCATAATGTCTTCGAAGACTTTCTACGTCATTTAAATAAAATTTATAATCTGTCATATTATCAATCAATTCTTTAACTGAAGGTATATATCCACCAGGGAAAATGTGCTTGTCTATCCACGTATTAGTTCCACCTTCACCTATAGCTGTAATACAATGAAGCATAGAAACACCTTTTTCGTTTAATAGATTATTTACTGCATTAAAATACTCTCCAATATGTTCTTTTCCTACATGTTCTACCATTCCCACACTGACTATTCTATCAAATTTTACATTTTCTAATTCCCTATAGTCTGTAAGTTTAACTTGAACTAAATCTTCTAATCCTTCATCTTTTATTCTTTCATTAACTTTAGCAAATTGTTCTGAACTCAAAGTTATTCCCATAGCTTTTACTTTATACTGTTTTGCTGCAGTAATAATTAATTCTCCCCATCCACAGCCTATATCAAGTAAAGTTTGTCCTTCTTCTAAACATAATTTTTTAAGAATATGTCTAACTTTATTTTTTTGAGCTGTTTCTAAGGAATCATCATTAGCTTTAAAATAACCACAAGAATAAGTCATTGTACTATCTAGCCACAATTTGTAAAAATCATTTCCAATATCATAATGATGTTGAATATATTCCTTACTATTTTTAATAGTATTTGACATTCTCTTAATTAAATCCATATATTTATTGCCATTACTTAAAAAACTTTCTTTATTATTATACAAAGATTCGATAACCTTTTGAACATCTCCTTCTATATCTAACTTTTTAGTCATGTACCCTTCTCCAAATGTAATAAAGGGATCTCTAATTATATCTGCTTTAGAAATGTGTTCATTAAAAACTATGGTAAACTTACTTTCACCTTCCCCATACTTTTCTACTTCTCCATCCCAAAACCTTACTTCACAAGTATCTGAAAATAGGTTTTTAAATAAATTTTTGTAAAATATCTTGTCAATACTCATACTACTGCCTCCTAATTCAATTATTTATATAACATCGCTATTTAAATTAATATGATAAATATATTAGTTATATCATTAAATTTATATAAAATATTATTATGCAACTGTCTAATAAGAAAATTGTTATAAGCATAATATCAAACTCTATTCAAATTATTTATAATACGATTCAATACATCATAAAGATTTTCAATATCAGATTTAGGAATATCCTTCAATGCTTCTTCTAATAATGTAAATGCCTCATTATGAAGTGCTTGTCTCATTTGCTTTGATTTTTCCGTTAAACAAATCAAGTTCGTCCTTCTATCATTTGGATGTTGTACTTTTTTAACAATATCATTCTTAATCATATTATTAATTATACGAGAAACACTTGGTTCATCCTTAGTTGTAAGTTTAGAAATCTGATTTTGCTGTAATTCACCATGCTCATATAAGTATGTAAGTATTGTGTATTGTTCTGGAGTTATATCATATCCACAAGATTTAAACTTTGAACTTATACGATTAGATATTAACCTAAAACTCATATTTAAAACCTGACCAAGCTTTTGTATATCAGGATTGTTTTTTATTTCCAAGTAACCACCTCTTTTAAAATATGTAATATATCACCATTTAAGTATATTTCAAAATACTTGTTTATGCAAGTATTTTGAAACAACAGTACCACAATACAATCCTACACCCTGGTAATCATTTTTTTATATTTACTAATTTCATTATAGTACTTTGTACTTATTTATCAACCATACTAGTTTTATGCAAATTCACTACTATACTGGTTATTTTAATACATTAACTGCTTTATTTTCTGATTATTTTAATATATTCCTTATCACTTAAGATACTTTTTTGTTCATTTGACACTTTTTATATTCTTTTCTCTATTTATAGAATTTCTATTTAACGAGGTACAAGGTAAATAAAAATACTATAAATAGATATAAAAAAATATGCTATAGTTCAATCATAAAACTACAGCATATTTTTTTAAATTACGCTTTGTAAATTAATATTTAAAAAGACAACATTAATAGCATTTATTAAAATATTAATAATATTAGAAGATTAATTTAAACTTTTTTACAACTTTACACCTATATTACATCTTCTTGTACTGCACCTTCTCTTATTATATTTTCTTCCACTATATCTTCTTGTGAAATATATTCCTTTGGTATTTTGCTATTTTTATATTTCATAAAAGCAATTCTAGCTGAATACATCGCAAGTCCTATTGGTAACCAAAATGCACCAAACTTAAGCTCATTTTTTAAATAAGGAAGCATAAGATCCCAGCTTAATCCTTTTAAATTTAACATTTTTAATCCCATAGTCATATGCCTGAATGGCCATAAACTATTGAGAGCCTCAGGCATTCCAGTTGGCAGCAGATAATCTGGAAATATGATACCACAAGTTAGAAATATAGGTATATTTATCAAATTAAACAATAGTATAAAATGTCCAAGGTTATCCATAAATGATGTAAAAACTAATCCCATAGCTGTAAGATTAATGAAGAATAAACTCATTAAAACAATATATATTAATATATCGCCACGAAGAGGTACACCGAATAATTTATCAACAATACATAAGCAAGTGAAAATTAATATAATACATATAGTAGAATATAGTAATACTCTTCCTATAAGACCAATTACAGCTTTTACACCTTCTTTTGAACACATCTTAATATGTGCAAATTGCTCTTTCTTTTTCATTAAAGCAGGTACTAAAAGTACTGGTACAAAAAAACCTTGATTAACTAAAGGTATTAAAGTATAAATTAAATATCTAAGATAACTACTTTGCGGCTCATAAAGTATACGTTCACCATAAGAAAAGTTCAAAACAGCTTGTTTGGATTGGTATGGAACCATACCATTTCCCTGAAGAACGCTTATTTGAGCACCAGCATTTATGGTACCTAAAACCTGACTAGCGTATCCTAAAATACTGGCTTCTTTAGGAAGACTAGTTCCATCTATTACTATTAGAGCACTAGGTGACTTTGCCAAACTTACATCTTTTTCAAAATGCTTAGGTATTATTATACCTCCATTTACTCTACGATCTTTTATTGCTTTTTCAAGTTCAGTATCTGAGTCTGCATAATAATTAACATTTAAACCTGGATTAATTTTAAGCTGTTGTATAACAGTTCTTGACAAATTTGAGTTATCTTTATCAACTATACCAAATGGAATATTATCTATATAAGGGTTAGACATGGCATAACCAAAAATAAGTGTTGCTACAATAGTAAGTATAATAGTCTTAAGTAAGGGACTTCTTTCTTCTTTTAATATTTTAAAAAAACTTTTCATTATATTATCACCTCTGCATCTTGACCATTAATGATACTATTTTTCTCGTCTATTTTAATATTTCTAAGTCTTTTAGCCTCTTTCATTTTATATAAAAGGAATGTAGTAACCCACATAAAAATCATAAATTTAGTGAGCCAGAATATATTAGATAAGTTATCTTGAAAACTTCCACCTATAAGTGATAAATCCCTTAGAGGTATAGCATAGTAGTAAAATGGAATATATTTAGCTATCATAGGAATAATATCAGGCATAGCTACAGACGGAAATGTATATCCAACCAAAAATAAACTTATAGCTATTGGACCTGCTAAACCTACTGCATCTATCTGGTTTCTATTAAACAAGATACTTAAAAGTATTCCCACAAATGTCATTCCGATACAAAAGAGAATAGTGAGCATAATTCCTGCTTCAACAGAACCCCTATAAGGCAGACCAAAATATTTGCAATAAATTGCTAGAATAATAAAAACTGAAATTGATGCCAAAAGTCCAACCATAATACCTTTAATCCATATGTTTTTATAGCTATTACCTTTGTTTATTAATAAAATTACAACTATAATCATCCCAACTTGCATAGTGTTAATTGCAAATCCTGGAATGAAAAAATTAAACATATTTTCAGTAGGATTTCCTATAATTCTGGAATTATAACGTATTGGATTGATATAATTTGCAGCTACTTCTGGCATTAATCCAAGTTTTCCCTCTGCTACACCTATTAAATATGCTGATTTAATGGTACCAAGAATCTGTGCAACTCTTGTTCTGCTAGAAGAAGTCATAGCCATTTGCGCCCCATCATAAATAACCATAATTTGGGGATTCTTCCCATCAGTTAGATCTTTTGAAAAGTGCTCAGGAATAATAAATCCTATAGCTACTTTTCCTTTGTCTATTAAATCTTTAACATCATTATCAGTCTGACTATATGCAACTACATTAAATTTTGAATTTGTCTTTATTTGCCTAATGAAAGCTTGAGTTGATAAAGAGTTATCATGATCTACAATAACAGTTGGAATTTTGCTAAGTGAATGAGCACTAAATTCAAGTGCTAAAACAATAGCTCCTCCAATACCAAGTATAAGAAACATTAAAATAGGAATTATCATGTACTTAAATCTTAATATTTTTTCTTTCATGATAATCATCACTTCTTTCCAAAATCAACAAAGGCTGTCATTCCTGCATGAAGTGGTTTATTCATATCAATTAATTCAACTTTAACTCCATAGGATAGTACATCAAATTCCCCATTATCATTTGTTGCCCTTTTAACTGCAAAATCAGCATCCTTATTTATTCTAACTATTTTACCTTTAAATTGTTGATTAGGATAACTAGAAAGTTTTACAGACACTTCTCCATTTAACTTAACTTTTGAAAGATCTGTTTCTTTTACATTACACTCAATCCAAGGTGCAGTTGTATTTGTCATTACTAGAAGAGGCATTCCTGTAGATACTAATTCACCAACCTCTACATTTAACTGATTTACAATTCCATCTGCTGGTGCTGTGATTGTTGTATCAGCAATATAAGTTTGTACTTCACTTTGTCCACCTTCAGCTTGTTTAATCTGGGCTTGATATCCTTGTATTGTTGCATCTGCTTGACTTACTTGTGCTTGTAATGCTGCTATATCTTCGGATCTTGCTCCATCTTTAGCAACATCATATTGCTTTTCATACACATCCATAGCTGTTTTAGCTTTATCTAAATCTTCTTTAGCTGCGTAACCTTTACTGTATAATCCATTTACTCTATCATACGTAGATTTCGATAAATCATATTGAGACTTAGCTTGAGCAATTTCCTCTGGTCTTGCTCCATTTTGAGCCTTCTGAAGTTGTGCTTGTGCTGCTGATTTTGCTGCTTCTGCTGCTTTCATTTGTCCAGTAGCTGCATCAATTTGAGCTTTTGATTGAGCTTCCTTTGCAACTAACGTACTATTATCTATAGTTATTAAAACCTGTCCATTTTTTATGCTGTCACCTTCAGCTATCTTTATAGCTGTTATTTTTCCTGCAACTTTTGAATTTATATTTACTTCTTTAGTTTCTACATTTCCTTGAACAATTAAGTGGTCGCCTTGCTGTTTTACTATTTTATCTCCCGTTAAAACAACATTCTTACTACATCCTGAAAATAAACCTGTTGTAATTGTTAGAGCTAATGCTAATGCAATTTTTTTTCTTTTCATATAAATCCTCCTAAACCAACTAATATATTTACTTATAAGAACCTGTTATTCAAACGTTGTCTAATTTTTATAAGTGATTCATGTAGAATTTGCATCTCTTCTTCTGGTAAAACACCTACTAAAGACGCTATAATATTTTCTTTATCTGGTATTATCTCAGCTAAAATTTTCTTTCCCTCTTCTGTTATACTAATCTTTGTATACCTTCTATCATTTTCATTTTCCTGTCGTATAACAATTCCTTTTAATGTCATTCTATCAATTAAAGTTGTTACACTAGGTTTCTTTACTCCCAATTTCTTACTAAGAGTAGATGAAGTACTTCCTTCATCACCACATAAATATAAATAATATAGAACCTTGAATTGTGCCTGTGTTAATTCAAACCTTTTATAGCCTTCTTCGCCAATTTTATTTATTAATTCTGATATTTTAACAATCTCGTCAATTACCTCAAACGTTAACTCCATTGGATCAATCTTAATTAAATCGGTATCTTTCTTCTTCATAAACAACACTCCTAAAATGTTTTTTCATATTATTTTTCTAACATTATTAATTTAATATACTGATAGTCATATAAACATTGGTTACCATAACTAATAGTTAGTATAACTAACTGTTAGTTATACTAACTATTATACACATTATTATATTAGTTGCAATATCAATAATTGGAAATTAATATTAATAATTTGTAACTTTCAATTTTAATTGTGCAAAATAAAAAATATATAGTTCAAAGATATAATTCAGTATTTGTGCTGAAAGTAGTTAAACTAGGAAGGTTGGCATACTGCTATAACTTAAGTGTAGAAGGTAAGATAAGTATTTAAAAATTAACGACAATCCATGCAAATTTTAATTAAAGCATAAATATTTCAAGACGACAAAAAGTCTTGTAACCACTATGATTACAAGACTTTATATTTGGTGCGCCCGAGAGGAATCGAACCCCCGGCACGCGGTTTAGGAAACCGCTGCTCTATCCTACTGAGCTACGAGCGCATATAAACATATTACCTTATTATTTTATTACAATCTATTATAAAAGTCAATTTTCTGAAAGTACAAAAGTTAATTTTCTTATATAGCCTAATTAGTTTTTAATATTTTGTGTTAAATTTGACATTTTACAAATAATAAATGATAATTTAAATTAAGAATTTTACAAATAGAAGGAGTACAAGTTTTATGATCAAGTACTATAATAGACAATCAAAAAAATATGAAATTGAACAAGTTGCTGGAGATACTTATCTTAACTGGATTTATTCATCTCCTGTAGGAATGACACTTTTAGAATTGCTGTTTAAGAAAAAAATATTTTCTAAATTATATGGCAACTTTTGTGATAGAAAAGCTAGTAAAAAAAAGATTATTCCTTTTGTTAAAGAACTTAATATAGATATGTCTTGCTGTGAAAAAAAGTTAAATGATTTTGAATCCTTTAATGACTTCTTTACAAGGAAATTAACACCATCAGCAAGACCTATATATTCCGATATTAATTCTATAGTCTCTCCTGGTGACGGTAAACTTTTAGTTTATGAAAACATTGATTTAAATAATGTATTAAATATAAAAGGATATTCTTATAGTTTATATGATCTTATAAAAAATAAAGAGACTGCTGATATTTTTAAAGGAGGTACTTGTATAATTTTAAGGCTATGTCCTACAGACTATCACAGATTTCATTTTGTAGATAATGGTATTTGCTCTTCTACTAATAAAATTAAAGGTGATTATTATTCTGTAAATCCTATAGCTTTAAAAAAAATACCTGATTTATTTTTTCGAAATAAAAGAGAATGGTGCATTTTTCATTCAGAAAATTTTGGTGAAATCTTACACATAGAGGTTGGTGCAACTTGTGTTGGATCAATATTACAAACATATATTCCTAACAAAAGTGTAAAAAAAGGTGATGAAAAAGGATATTTTAAGTTTGGTGGTTCTACAACAATATTATTTATTGAAAAAGGTAAAATTACAATTGATGATGAATTAATTGAACAGACCAATAAAGGATATGAAACACAAGTATTTATGGGTGAAAAAATAGGAAAGAAAATTTAATTCTTTCCTATTTTTTGAATCTTATTTAATACACTTTTTAATCTTATAATTTCTAACTGAATTCTTTCAAAAGTCTTTTTTGCATTATCTAAATCATTATTTTTAGCCATATTCTCAAGCTCATCAACTAAATCAAATACAGACTTAGCTCCTAAGCTTCGTAATGCTTGCTTTAAATTATTAGATTTTACTTGAAGTTCACTAGAATCGCTTTTTTCTATAGCTTCTTTTATATCCCTTACTTGTTCAGGATAAGCTTGAAAAAATACCTCAATTAATTCTTTAAAAAGCTTTTCCTCTCCTCCTGTAATATCAATAACTTGATCTAAATCTAAAATTGCTTGTTCACCATAATTAATTTTATTGCTTTTTATCATTCGTTCAGCTTTCGAATACACCCCAGTTATATCTTCCAAATTACATATACATTCATTAGCACCAATCTCTAAAAATCTTTTCTTGATATCTTTCCCTGAATCTTTGTTTATGACTATTATAGGTAAATGAACTTTTATGTTTTCTTCATTTTCTTTATTTCGAATTTCTTTAATTAATTCAACTACATCCGTTTCATTATTTTCAACATTAGTAATAAACATATTAATTTTATTATTTTCTAATATACTAAAAATTTCTTTTTTATTAGACCCATAAAAAACATTACAATTTCTTTTTTCAACTAAATTACTAATGAATTCGTTATTGTTCATATTTCTCTTTGATGATATAAGTACATTTATCTTATTTTTATAATTTTTGTTTATATTAT
The DNA here is from genome assembly GCF_001038625.1 of Clostridium carboxidivorans P7. Lineage (GTDB taxonomy): Bacteria > Bacillota > Clostridia > Clostridiales > Clostridiaceae > Clostridium_AM > Clostridium_AM carboxidivorans. The sequence continues at coordinate 4,639,878 of NZ_CP011803.1, read as the reverse complement.
TTTTTACATTATCAAAAAACTTATAATCACAATGGTTATTTACTGATTCATTTCTATCTTCTATGTTCAGTGCATTTTTAATCACATCACATAATTCTGATTGCTTTATAGGTTTAACTAAATAATTAAACAAACCCATTTGTTTGCACTTACTTTTACTTTTATTTAATTCCATACTTGAAAGCATCATAATTATTGGATTAGTAACATTCATTTCCTTCTTTAGCTTACTTGCTAATGTAAAACCATTCATGCCTGGCATAATTTCGTCTATTATAATAACATCAAAATACTTGTTAAGCTTTGCATATTCCCTAACAACACTAAGCCCTTCTTCTGCATTAGCTACAAATCTTACTCCCATTTCTAAATCATTAAGCATATTATAAACGATGGTCCTATTAGTCTTATTATCATCGACTAAGAGCACATTTAAATCTTTTAAATAATTATAATTAATTATTTCTTGTTTATACTGCTGCAATTTAAAATCTAAAGTTAAATAGAAGCTAGTTCCTTTTTTATATTTACTTTCAAACCATATTTCTCCATCCATTAATTCTATCAACTGCTTTGATAGAATTAATCCTAATCCATTCCCTGCATATTTCTTTAATTTACAATTACCTACTCCATTAAAATACTTATTTAATTTATTTATATTCTCTTCGGTCATACCAATACCTGTATCAATAACAGAAATTTTTAAACTAATTTTATCTAATTTATCTGTTACTTTTTCTACATATACTGCAACCTCTCCCTTTTCGGTAAACTTTATTGCATTCCCAACTATATTTATAATGATTTGTTTAAGCTTGAAATAATCTCCTATTAAGTTTTCATCTAAATCTGGATGTATATATATCATAAGTTCTAAATTCTTTTCATGAGCACGTATAGCCAAAGCATCCAAAGTTTCATATATTATATCTTTAATATTAAATTCAAACTCTTCAAGCCTTACCTTACCAGATTCTATCTTAGAAAAGCCTAACATATTATCTACTGTCTTAAGAAGTGACTCTGATGATTTTTTAATGATACTCATATATTCATTTTGTTCTTCATTTAAACTAGTATTAAACAACATTACATCTGTCATATCTATTATAGAATTTAGTGGATTCTTTATCTCATTACTCACATTAGCTAAAAATTCACTTTTAGCTAACTTTGCGGACTCTACTTCTAGCTTGAATTTTTTCAACTCTTCTTCTAATTCTTTTATTTTTGTAATATCTTTTGCTACAATTATGGCACCAGAAACATTGCCATTTTCATCATACAACGGGTTATATGTGAATTTAACCCAGATATAATGACCATCTTGCTTTCTAACTCTTAGCTCTTGTCCAGTGCTGCTTTTATCTATAAATCCTCTATTAAAAGAACTCATAGTTTTATCCAAATCTTCAGGATGAATATTGCTAAATATATACTTTCCTATTAGGTCTTTTAAATTATATCCTAGTATTTGCTTAACTGAAGGACCTATATATTGTATTTTACCATTAATATCTATTTTACATATTAAATCCTTCATACTTTCCGTAATTTCTCTTAAACTTTTTTCACTATGTTCAAGTTCTTCTGATACTTTTTTTGAATTAGTAATATCATCTAATATAACTATAGTACCTATGAAATTATCGTTTACTCTTATCTTTTTAAGCTTTACTTTAAAAGATAAATTGTCATTATACGACTTATATTCTTTTATAAAACTAATTTCAGAATAATTGCCAGAACAAAAATATTTTAATTCATCCTCTATCCATGAAAACTTTTTCTTTTCATTTAAATTATCAACCTTCACATTAAAATCCATAACTTTGAATAATTCAGTAGCTGTATCATTTATATTACTTATCACATTTTGATCATCTAAAATAATAACTGGATTAGGGATACTTTGAAATATAGACAAGTATTTATTCTTTTCATCGATAAACTTTAAATTCCACTTCTTAACCTTTGCTGTTCCAATAAATTTCTTCATAGTTATCTCCTAAATCTAACAAAAAATTTATCACATTAAATTAATAAAAAATTAAAATTTTCTTAACTTTTATATTAATTTTATGATTTATAGCCAATAATGTCAACATATACATTCTAAGTACATGTCAAAATAAAAAATCCATAAAACTAATGTTTTACAGACTTTTAATTCTATAAGCAATTAATAGCTCATATTAATATCTTTATTGCATTCTGTATTTTAGTAATCAAATTACATTACAGTGATTATGTTACATTTTAATTTACAAGTGCAAGCATCTGATTTTTAAAAAGCAAATTAACTAATGCAATAACACGTCCTACACCAAGTACTGCTGCTAAAGTTCCTATACCAATTCCAATAACATTTCCCGTAAATATCATTGCAATAATTACAGTAATAAGAACACTAGATATATCTATAATATTCTTTGCAAATCCAAGTCCTTTTCCTATTTTCTCCCCTAGCGCTTGTGTAAGTCCATCTGCAGCATTAGGAACAATTCTCATTTCAATTGAAAGTGCTGCTCCAATTCCAGTAAGTATAATTGCTATCAAAAGTAAAATCATATTTTTTATTATACTATCACAGTTTATATTTATCATATTATTAAAAATATTGATAATCCAACTGAATGCAATACTCATAGGAATTTGTAGTAAATCAAATATACGAAATTTCTTTCCACGAAGCAATGCTTGTCCAGCTACACATAGTATATAAATACATAGTGTAGCATTTCCTAAATTTATTTTCCAAATCTTTGATATGGAATAAGGTATTGAGATAATTGGCGATACTCCCAAACCTGTTTTTGTATTTAATATAATTCCCAATGCAAGTATTATAAGTCCAATACAATACATAAATCCACGATAAAAATTCTTCATATGTATTCCCCCATTCTTAATTTTTCTTATAAATAATTTAATTATCTTATATACTTTAGAATTTATACTAAATTACATTAATGTATATAAAAAAGACTTTCCAATAACTTGAAAAGTCTTAATAATGGTGCGTCAGAGAGGATTCGAACCCCCGGCCAACTGGTTCGTAGCCAGCTACTCTATCCAACTGAGCTACTAACGCATATTTAACATAATTATATTAACACAAATATAAAAAAAAATCAATTTTATATTGTTTAGTTTACAAAGCAAAAGCACCTAATATTAGGTGCTCTATGGCGGAGAAAGAGGGATTTGAACCCTCGCGCCGGTTACCCGACCTACGCCCTTAGCAGGGGCGCCTCTTCGGCCACTTGAGTATTTCTCCATGCCCTACATTTATAAATTATTATAATTTGGCGGAAAGATAGGGATTCGAACCCTAGGTACGGTCACCCGTACGCCGGTTTTCAAGACCGGTGCCTTAAACCAACTCGACCATCTTTCCACGTCTGTTGACATGTATTATTATATCAACATACCATATACATGTCAACACTTTTTTTTATATTATCTTATTTTCTCTTTATCTCCCATATATTGTCTTAATACTTCTGGGATTATTACACTTCCATCTGGTTGTTGATAATTCTCAAGTATTGCAGCTACTGTCCTCCCTGCAGCTAATCCTGATCCATTTAATGTATGAACGTACTGTGGCTTATCCTTTGAAGTTTCCTTATATTTTATATTAGCACGCCTTGCTTGAAAATCCTCAAAATTACTACAGCTTGATATTTCTACAAATCTATTGTAACTTGGCATCCATACTTCTATATCGTACTTTAAAGCTGCTGTAAATCCTAAATCTCCTTTACATATCTTAACTACTCTATAAGGAAGACATAAGCCTTGTAATATTTCTTCTGCATCATTAGTTAACTTTTCAAGTTCATCATAAGATTGCTCAGGTTTTGTAAACTTAACAAGTTCAACTTTATTAAATTGACGCTGTCTTACTAAACCTCTTGTATCTCTTCCAGCTGAACTTGATTCTGATCTAAAACATGCACTATATGCAACATGTTTTATAGGTAAATCTTCACCTTTTAGAACTTCATCCCTATAAAAATTAGTTACTGGAACTTCAGCTGTAGGTATTAAAAATAAATCACTATTTGAAATTCTAAATGTATCTTCTTCAAACTTAGGAAGCTGACCTGTTCCTACCATACTACTGCTATTCACCATATATGGTGGAAACAATTCTTCATAACCATGTTTTTCTGTATGCACATCTAAAAAATATGTTATAACTGCTCTTTCAAGTCTAGCTCCTAATCCTCTATAAAATGTAAACCTTGATCCTGCAACTTTTCCTCCTCTTTCAAAATCGAGTATATTAAGATCTGCTCCTATATCCCAATGAGCCTTTGGAGTAAATTCAAATTTAGTAGGTTTTGACCATCTTCTTATTTCTACGTTATCTGAATCTGTTTCGCCTTCTGGAACTGATATATGAGGTATATTAGGTATCCTAAGCATTATGTATTGGATTTTATTATCTACTTCTGAAAGTTCAATATCAAATTGCTTTATTTTATCTGTCAAATTCTTTATTTCACTAACAATAAAATCTGAGCTTTTACCTTCTTTTTTTAATTTTCCTATTTGAATTGAATCCTGATTTTTTTTATTTTTTAATACTTCAACTTCAATTAGTATCCTTCTTCTTTTTTCATCTAAATCTAATACCTCATCTATAATTGTTTCTTCAAAATGTTCCCCTCTATTTTTTAATGCTTTTTTAATTTCTTCCTTATTTTTTCTTATCCTCTTTAAATCTAACATAAATTTTTCCCCCTTAAAGTTTTAACCAAAAAACCTCTCATTCCCAAAAAGAGGATGAAAGGCTCTTTACAATAATTAACTAAAACTTTTCATTTTACTTATTAATTCTAACCATAGTTTTAGTAGAAACTATGTCCACCCCAGTATTTAAGATATTTTTACAAACTATATCTCCCTGTCTCATTGGTGCACCTACATAAAGTCTACTTAATGCTTTAGAACATTCTACCCATAATTTTTTGTCTAATGGCTTTGTACTTTTTACTGAAATTACATTACTATTTGCACCCTTTATCCTTACTAAAGTAGTAAAAATATCTTTATTATTATTAATTTTAAAATTTGCATATTCTTCACCTATATTACACAAATTACCTGAAACTTCTATTGAATCATCATATTTATCTATTCCTAATATGCACTTTTTATTGCATTTATCACAAATAATCTCTTTTATCAATTTAAGCTTCCTCCAAATTATTATATATCATCAAACTCTTTAATTCTACTTATCATAATTTTTGAGTTTTTGGAATCTTTAACTATATCAGTAATTTTTTTATCAGTTTCTCTCGCTAATATTGATGATATTTTATTTAAACATTGAGCTCCCATACAGCTTCCAAATGTTACTCCTGTTCTTCTCTTTATACCTTCTATTGTACGTGCTCCTAAAGGCCTTCTAATGGAATCTATTATTTCTCCCTCACTTACCTTTTGGCAGTTACATATTATTTTACCATACTTTTTATTTAACTTTATAATTTCTTTTCTCTCATCATTTGATAAATATCTAAATCTATAAAAATCTCTTCTTTTATCTACAAAGTCCTTTTTTAAAACACAATTTAAATTACTCACTATAGTCTCACAAACGATTTTAGCAATAGCAGGTGTTATTGTAACCTGACTGTAATTTTTTCCTGTAACCTTGACATATCCTTTATCAATTGAACTATCATCTATTATTAAAGTATCATTAAAAAATGATGACTCATAAAAAGCACCAATACATTCTTCATCTATATTACCCATAAAACTAGATATCTTTTCTATACTTTCTTCATAGGTTATATTTTCATCTGTTTTTATTGCTACTACATATCCTCCATCAACTGTAGGAATTGTATATAATTTATTTTCACTCTCATTTAAAGTTGATATTATATTTTTAAAATTTGCCTTAAATTCTTTTTCCAATAAAAAATATTTTAAATTACTTCTATTTTTATTTACTTTATTAGAACTATCTACACTATAGTTTTCTCCTGGAGTAGTATTTAGCACCGTAGTACACGTAAATTTATTTTTATTTGTAATTACGCTAAATCCTTTTGATATTTTTTGTATGTCCAAAACTTCTTCTTGTAATTTAAAGTTTACTCCATTATCAAATGCAATTTCTCCATAAGCTATTGCAAGATCATAAGGAGAAATTACTCCCGTATTTTTAGAATAAAGAGCCTTTCTTACATCTATATTTAAATTTGGCTCCATTTCATATACCTGCTCTTTATCTAATAAATATATCTCTTTTATTCCTCTTCTTATTGATGTGTTATACATATTCTTAAGTTTTTCTTCGCCCTTTTCATCCTCAGCAACAATTAAATATCCACACTTTTCAAAATCAACATTAAACTTATCCGAGACTTTTCCAACAATATCATTGCCCATAACTTGTAATTTTGATATTAAAGTATCTTCACCTTCACATCCATCATATACTACAGAACAATTAATAAGTGCAACATCATCTGCTATATCATAATCTTTCTCAATAAGGGCTATATTTAAATTATACTTTGAAAGCTCATATGCAGCTGCACAGCCTACTATACCCCCGCCTAATATCAATACGTCATAATCCATAGTTAACCTTCCTCTCAAAGATTTACAGTAATTCTAGTAATGTATAATTACTGTTGAATTCTCAGGAATGTTTTTATATATCCATTCAGCATCTTTTACAGATATTCTTATACATCCATGAGAACATGGAAAACCTATCTTTTTCCTTTCATCTTCTATTATATTACCTTTTTCATCAACTGGTATAGAATGTATTAGATAATTTGAAAAAAATTTAATATAATATCTTGCTCCTTCTTTATATTTATTACTATAAAAATACTCTCCTTTGTTTTGAACATAAAATATCCCTAAAGGTGTTTCAGTATCCTGATTCCCCATCATTCCTGTAGAACATGAAATAGTTCTTATTGTATTATCGTTTTTTATAACATTTATATTTTGCTTGATTAGATCAACATCTAATATATAATCTGTTTTTTTATATACTATTCCTTTTAAGTTATCCTTATTATTTTTTATCCATCCTCTTTTTCCACACTTATTTTCTTCACAATAAATATAACCATTTTCACTTTTATAAGCTACTACTACATCATTTTTAGCTAATTGAAATAGTACTTTACCCTTTCCTGAATTATCAGTGTAAACATCTACCTTATTAGCTGCTATATAATAAGTTTTCTTAAAACATGTATTTGAAGAAAATATAGCTACATCCTCTATAACCTTTTTTTTATCTAAATTATTTTTATCATTGCTATTATTTAAAGTTTTTTTATCTAAATTACTTTTATCATTATTTTTATTTAAAGTTTCTGTATTTACCTTACCTTGTGAATTATCATCAAACTGTACCATAAATGCTGGAGCAAAAATAAAAATACAGGTAAGTATAAAACTTAAAATTATAGTTTTTTTCAATGCAAATACCTCCAATTAGATACTGTATTTGTATTATTTGCACATAATCTATAATTTAAACCTGTATTTCCAAATTTCAATATAAAACATCACTGCAATTTAATGACGTCACATTATTTTTATCTAATAATTTTCTTATTTTCATTTACTTTCCTAATTGATTTATTGTTTCTCCAAGTTGCTTTATATATTCACCATATTTAGCCCAATCTCCACTTTTTTGTGCTTCTATGGCTTTATCATATAAATCTTTAGCTGTTTTTATATTTTGCACTTTTTTAGTAGTATCTTCAGGAGCTTTATTATTACTTGATTCATCATTCTTATTTTCATTCTTATAATTAAATACTTGTTGAAGAGCAGTTTCTACATTTTCTGATAGCACTATTTTATCACCATAAGAAACTATAACTCTTTTCATTTCTGGTATACTATTTTTACCGCTAGCTCTTAAATACATAGGTTCTATATATAATAATGAATCATTTATTGGAACTATCATTGTATCTCCAAACTGTACTTGAGATCCATTCTTATTCCATAAAGCTAATTCTTGAGATATTGTAGTATCCTGATTTATCTTTTGTTTAAACAAATATGGACTGTATATAGTTTTTTGAGGAGGAAACTTGTACAATACCATTTTACCGTAATTATCATTATCCATTCTTGCACCAAACAAGGCTACCATGTTATCTTTGTTTTTCATATTGAAATATTGTAAAAGAATCATCTCTTCACTTTTCTCATTTGGAAGCTTCATAACTACATATGGTGACTCCATTGTATCTTTTTCTCCATCTATTTGTTTTTGATTCTTTGCTACTTCCCATAAATCTTCTCCATTATAAAAAACTCCTGGATCAGTCATATGATATTTTCCTAAAACACTACATTGAGTCTTAAATAAATCTTGTGGATATCTAAAATGCTGCTTTATATCATCAGATAAAGTTCCTAAATCTTTAAATAGCCCAGGAAATATCTTAGCATAACTTAAAATAATAGGATCATTCTTGTCCATCATGTAAAAATTCGTAGTTCCATCTGATGCATCTATTACTACTTTAACAGAATTCCTTATATAATTAATGTTATCTTGTGGTTGGGAAAAAGGATATCTATCAGACGTTGTATACGCATCCAAAATCCAATAAAGTTTTCCATTACTTATAGTAATATAAGGGTCTGAATCATACTTTAAAAATGGTGCTATTTTTTTTGCTCTGTCAATTATATCTCTATTTATGAGAATTTTACTTTCACTTGTTATGTCCCTAGATAGAATAAAGTTCAAGTCTTTTTTATTAGCTGCAAAAAATATCTTATTTAGCAATGTCATTTTTATACCTGAAGGACCATCATAATTATTAGTTTGATTACTTCCACCCTTAGGATAATCAAATTCACTTATCTTAGTATTTACTATAGCATAATCATCTGTTTTTTCTCCAAAGTATATTCTTGGATTTTGAAGTTTGATATTAGTGCTATTTTCAGGAGGTATATTCTTTATTAGAAAATCAGGTTGTCCTTCTGATGTTACTGTATTTACTTTGCTCATTACCACTCCATATCCATGTGTATATACTAAATGACGATTTTGCCATGTATTAGGCTCTAAGGATTTACTATTAACTTCCCTTGCTGCTATAAACACCTGATTAATCTTACCATTGATATTATACCTATCTACATTTATATCTTTAAATCCATAATAGTATCTTATATTTTGAACTTGATTATAAAATTCTAATGCAGGTTTAACAGAATTTATTCTTATATTATCTATAGTATCTTTATTATCTTTTATATTTTCTTGAGTTAAGTTTTCTTTTACTTCAAAAGGTTTTGCATCAATATTATTGATGTTAAAAGCTTTTCTTGTATAATCTATGTCATACTTTATATAAGGTTGCTCTAAAGTTTTTTCATTTGATTTTACAATAAAGTTCTGCACCCCAGTAGATACAAATCCTTCTATTACAACTAAACTAACTATTGCAGCAATAGACATTATTATAGGTTTTGCCTTTGAAGTAATCACACTCCAAAAAATAATTATAGCTGCAATAAGTGCTACGACTACAATAACCTTATAAAATAATAACGTTATATGAGTATCTGTATAACTAGCACCAAATGCAACACCTCTATTACTATATACTAAATTAATAGCTTTCAATATATACCCTAAAGAAACACATATCATTATAAGAAATGAAACAACTGCTAATTGTTTACCTGCAAATCTAGTAAGTCCATTATTAAAAAAACTTACATTACTAAACTTACTTCTAAAGTTTTTTCTTGAATAAATTCTATCCTTAGCACTTAACATAAAATAAGTCACTAAAGTAATAATTACCAAAAATATCAGTAAAGTCACTACTTCCGCATAAATAGATTCTATTAAAGGTAGTTTAAATACATAAAAAGATACATCTAAATTAAAAATAGGATCCTTTACATTGAATCTTACTGAATTAGTAAATTGCAATATCCTATACCAATAGGTTGAAGAAAATACATAAGATATTATAAAGGATACTATTGTGTTAATTATAAAAAATACTTTTCTTTCAATAACGGTTTTTCTAGCATTTACCTCTACAACCTTCTTAAATTTAATAATGCTAAGTCTTAAACTTTTATAATATATCCATATACCTATAAAACTAATTAAAAACATAGGTATCATAAGTTTAAAAACTGCTACTATTTTAGTAAAATAAATAGATAAATATCCTACTTCCTTAAACCATTCTATATTTACTATAAAATTCATAATCTTTCCTATAGAAAAAAGACCTAAAAATACTATAAATATAGTTGTAATAAAAATTGGTTTTCTTTTCATTTTTAATCACCTCTTATTCATCCTTAATATTTTTCCAAGAGTTGAATATTTAGTTTCTATTGCACCACAAGGACATAATTCTTGGCAACAAAAACATCTTATACACTGTTTCATATTCCACACAGGATACTTTTTTCCTTCTTTTTCAATTATTTTTATTACTTTTGGCTTTTCTGGACATACTTGTGAACATCTAGCACATCCAATACACTTTTCTTTTATAACAACAGGATCTGGTGCAATTAGATCTCTTAAAAAATTAGTAACCTGCGGGCTTATAAAATAAAAATTTCCTCCTTCCCTGCAAAGTTCAAAATCTTTTACTACCATATCACTAACTTTTTCACCTAAAACCTCTATATTTTTTTCAAAAACCTCTCCCCAATTGTTATCATATGCTTCTTTTAACACTGGTATATCCAATGGATTATCATATCCTATCAACTTTGTTGCAATAGAATCAACTGCAGTTAAACTTTTGCCCATAATTAGTGTATTCATCTTTTTAGGTTTTCCACTTTTAGGACCATTTCCCTCCATGGCAATAATACCATCTAATATGGCAAAATTTGTACTAACTAATGTATTCAAATCTAAAAGCATTTTGCAAAAATTATTGGCATTTGGCATTCTAGTATGCCATGTAGCTTTTAAAGTACCTGGTATACATCCAAATTGATTTTTTACAGCTCCAGTATAATAAGCCATTGCATGGGTCTTCAATTTTGGTAAAGTTATAAGTACATCAGATTCATAAGGAGCTTTAGCTATGGTCCACGATTTACATAATATAGATTTATCTAATTTTGCATGTACAGATTCTTTAAAATCTTCAAACTTTACATTATATTTTTGTGCTACTTGTAAAAGTCCTGATCTTTCAGCAGCCTTATTAGAATCTCCAAATCCAGGTGAATCACCAAAGGATATATTAGATGAATAATCCTTTACAATCCTTATTACAGCTTCAAATACATTGACATTTGTAATTACAGGTGAACCTGCTTGCTCTATAGATAACATATTAGGCTTTAATAAAACTTTACTATTATAAGGTATAAGCTCCCTTAAAAAACTGTCACCACCCAATAAATCAAAACCTTCTCTTAATTTTTTTTCTATAATGTCTACATCATAAGTTTCACATTTTAATAATGCTACTTTTTCCATAACCTATCTCCATTCTTAACAAATTTTTAATCTGATATTAAATATCCCTTTTCTTTTAGTTCTTTAATCATATTCTTTATTATTTCTTCATTCTCTGCTACTACAGTATGTAAATGGACTCCTCCTGTTAAAATTAGGAGAGGTTCTGCCTTATATTTATTTATCTTCTTTATAAAATTCTCTACATCATAAAACGTTTTTATCATAAGCATTCCTCTTATTTCTCCATATAAAGGATGCTCTACGATAACATCTTCTATTATGCCACCAAATTTAATTATAACTTTAAGTTCGTCTTCTATATTTTCAGTTTTATGTGAAAAAGCCATAACCCTTTTTACTATACTTTTTTGTTCCTTAGGCATTAAATACCCTTCTGGTGTAGCTATAATTTTTTTACCCTCTGCTCTCAATATAGCTATATCCTTTACTATTATTTGTCTTGTTACTCCTAATTGTTCAGCCAATTCATGCCCTTTTTCAGGATTATTACTTTTTTTTAGTATTTCTTCTATATATGTTCTTCTTTCTTTTGAATTCATTTCTACCTCCAATAAATATAGCAATTAAATTAATAGTAATAAACAAATTTATAACTATATTTTACCATTAATTTTTATTAAGTAAAATGTTCATTATTAATTTCTGCTATCACACATTTTCAATATATTTAATTCACTATCTTCTTTTACTTCATTGTTATGATGATTTTTAATTAAATATAATATTCTATCATTATAATTATATTTTTTTAATATTTCATAACCTATTATTCCATGATTATAGTAAACATATATTTTTTTTAAGTTACAAAATTTTCTCAAACGTCCTTTAGATATTTTATCTCCTATAACAATAAGACCTTTATCTATTATTGTTAATTTTTTGACACATTTTCCTATATCATGTAATAGTGAAGCTTTTAAAATAACTTTAGAATCTACATCCTGGACTTTACAAATTTTTTCTACATCATAAGCTACATTAATAGAGTGCTTTTGTTCATTCACAGATAATCTAAAAAATAAATTTAATTCCTGAGAATTTAAATTACTTTTTAAAAACTTTATATCTTTATCATTTAACTTTGAATTTATAGCCCAATAGAATTGCTTTATTCTATAAAAAATCATAAAATACAACTCCTTCTTTATAATTATATTTTAATTCATATAGTTATAAAGTACACTAATTATTTATAAAAAAAAATATCTGTAATTTAAATTACAGATATTTTATGGTGGAGATAAAGAGACTCGAACTCTTGACCCTCTGCGTGCAAGGCAGATGCTCTCCCAACTGAGCTATACCCCCATATGGTGGACCTTCAGGGACTCGAACCCCGGACCTACCGGTTATGAGCCGGTTGCTCTAACCAACTGAGCTAAAGATCCTTAACCTGGCAACGACCTACTCTTCCACAGAGCCTCCCCTGCAGTACCATCGGCACTATAAAGCTTAACCATCGTGTTCGGAATGGGAACGGGTGTTACCTTTATGTCATTATCACCAGATATTCTTATTTAATTTTAGAGATTTTGTTATCTCAAAATTGCACAGTGAATTTATTTTGGTCAAGCCCTCGACCTATTAGTATCAGTCAGCTGAACATGTTACCATGCTTACACCTCTGACCTATCAACCTTGTGTTCTTCAAGGGGTCTTACTAGCTTACGCTATGGGAAATCTAATCTTGAGGTGGGTTTCACGCTTAGATGCTTTCAGCGTTTATCCCGTCCCGACATAGCTACCCAGCCATGCTCCTGGCGGAACAACTGGTACACCAGAGGTCAGTCCATCCCGGTCCTCTCGTACTAAGGACAGCTCCTCTCAAATTTCCTACGCCCGCGACGGATAGGGACCGAACTGTCTCACGACGTTCTGAACCCAGCTCGCGTGCCGCTTTAATGGGCGAACAGCCCAACCCTTGGGACCTACTTCAGCCCCAGGATGCGACGAGCCGACATCGAGGTGCCAAACCTCCCCGTCGATGTGGACTCTTGGGGGAGATCAGCCTGTTATCCCCGAGGTAGCTTTTATCCGTTGAGCGATGGCCCTCCCACGAGGAACCACCGGATCACTAAGCCCGACTTTCGTCCCTGCTCCACCTGTATGTGTCGCAGTCAGGCTCCCTTCTGCCTTTGCACTCTTCGAACGATTTCCAACCGTTCTGAGGGAACCTTTGGGCGCCTCCGTTACTTTTTTGGAGGCGACCGCCCCAGTCAAACTGCCCACCTAACAATGTCCCGTGACCAGTTTCATGGCCGCCGGTTAGAATCCCAATACTGTCAGGGTGGTATCCCAAGGATGACTCCACAGAAGCTGACGCCCCTGTTTCGCAGTCTCCCACCTATCCTGTACAGACAATATCGAAACTCAATGCTAAGCTGCAGTAAAGCTCTACGGGGTCTTTCCGTCCAATCGCGGGTAGCAAGCATCTTCACTTGCACTACAATTTCGCCGGATTTGTTGTCGAGACAGTGCCCAAGTCATTACGCCATTCGTGCGGGTCGGAACTTACCCGACAAGGAATTTCGCTACCTTAGGACCGTTATAGTTACGGCCGCCGTTTACTGGGGCTTAAGTTCATACCTTCGCTTGCGCTAAGTATTCCCCTTAACCTTCCAGCACCGGGCAGGCGTCAGCCCCTATACTTCAGCTTTCGCTTTAGCAGAGACCTGTGTTTTTGCTAAACAGTTGCTTGGGCCTATTCTCTGCGACCTACTTTCATAGGCACCCCTTCTCCCGAAGTTACGGGGTCAATTTGCCGAGTTCCTTGACAACAATTCTTCCGATGGTCTTAGGATTCTCTCCTCATCTACCTGTGTCGGTTTGCGGTACGGGCACCAACATCCTCCATAGAGACTTTTCTTGGCAGCGTGGAATCAGATACTTCGCGGCATAAAGCCACTCCCCATCACACCTCAACATTAACCAGACGGATTTGCCTGTCTGATCTGTCTAAGTGCTTAGACACACATCCAATAGTGTGCACATCCTATCCTCCTGCGTCATCCCATTTGTAATAACGTCAGTTGGTGGTATCGGAATATCAACCGATTGTCCATCACCTACGCCTTTCGGCCTCGGCTTAGGTCCCGACTAACCCTGAGCGGACGAGCCTTCCTCAGGAAACCTTAGATTTTCGACCAATAAGATTCTCACTTATTTCTCGCTACTTATGCCAGCATACTCACTCCTGTACAGTCCACCGCTCCTTTCGGTACGACTTCACTCCATACAGGAAGCTCCTCTACCGCTCTTTCGAGCCCATAGCTTCGGTGGTAAGTTTTAGCCCCGGACATCTTCGGCGCAGGATCTCTTGACTAGTGAGCTATTACGCACTCTTTAAATGAGTGGCTGCTTCTAAGCCAACATCCTAGTTGTCTTAGAAATCCCACATCCTTTTCCACTTAACTTACACTTTGGGACCTTAGCTGATGATCTGGGCTGTTTCCCTTTTGACTACGGATCTTATCATTCGCAGTCTGACTGCTGAGATACAAGTATATGGCATTCGGAGTTTGATAGGGTTCAGTAACTGTTGTCAGCCCCTAGCCCATTCAGTGCTCTACCTCCACTACTCAATCTCAACGCTAGCCCTAAAGCTATTTCGAGGAGAACCAGCTATCTCCGAGTTCGATTGGAATTTCTCCGCTATCCACAGCTCATCCCATGGTTTTTCAACACCAACGTGGTTCGGACCTCCACGGAATTTTACTTCCGCTTCATCCTGGCCATGGATAGGTCACCCGGTTTCGGGTCTACGACATGCAACTTTTCGCCCTATTCAGACTCGGTTTCCCTTCGGCTCCGTACCTTAAGTACTTAACCTTGCTACATACCGTAACTCGCTGGCTCGTTCTACAAAAAGCACGTCGTCGCACATAAAAGTGCTTCGACCGGTTGTGGACACACGGTTTCAGGTTCTATTTCACTCCCCTTCCGGGGTTCTTTTCACCTTTCCCTCACGGTACTGCTTCACTATCGGTCACCAGTTAGTATTTAGCCTTGGGAGGTGGTCCTCCCTGCTTCCCACAAGGTTTCACGTGTCTCGTGGTACTCTGGAGTAGATCTGACTGCTATTTCCTTTCACTTACAGGGCTGTTACCTTCTACGGCGGAGCCTTCCAGCTCTCTTCAATTAAGAAATCACAGTATTTATGATCTATCCGCAACCCCAGGAACAAGTTCCTGGTTTGGGCTCTTTCCCTTTCGCTCGCCGCTACTTAGAAAATCGATTTTTCTTTCTCTTCCTCCGGGTACTTAGATGTTTCAGTTCCCCGGGTTTACCTCCATAAACCTATGTATTCAGTTTACAGTACAATGCGTTAGCATTGTGGGTTTCCCCATTCGGAAATCTCTGGATCTCAGGCTATTTGCGCCTACCCAAAGCTTATCGCAGCTTATCACGTCCTTCTTCGGCTTCTGGTGCCAAGGCATTCACCATGCGCCCTTTGTAGCTTGACCATTCATGTGAAAATTGTCTTTCAACAATTTTCTTAGTTAAAATCTACAAAGGTTTTTTTACTTATATAATAAGTAGTTTTACCTTTAGCTTTACTTTTAATTTAAAAGTTATATTCACTGTGCAATTTTCAAAGAACAATTTGAAGAATTAGATTCTTCAAAATTAAACAGAGCTATTAAATAAACCTTCAAAGTAGAATTACCTACTTTGTCGACTCCTTAGAAAGGAGGTGATCCAGCCGCAGGTTCTCCTACGGCTACCTTGTTACGACTTCACCCCAATTACTAACCCCACCTTCGGCCGCTGGCTCCTTACGGTTACCTCACGGACTTCGGGTGTTGCCAGCTCTCATGGTGTGACGGGCGGTGTGTACAAGGCCCGGGAACGTATTCACCGCGACATGCTGATTCGCGATTACTAGCAACTCCAGCTTCATGTAGGCGAGTTTCAGCCTACAATCCGAACTGAGATGAGTTTTAAAAGTTTTGCTCCACCTCACGGTCTTGCATCTTTCTGTACTCACCATTGTAGCACGTGTGTAGCCCTAGACATAAGGGGCATGATGATTTGACGTCATCCCCACCTTCCTCCCGGTTAACCCGGGCAGTCTCACTAGAGTGCTCAACTTAATGGTAGCAACTAATGATAAGGGTTGCGCTCGTTGCAGGACTTAACCTAACATCTCACGACACGAGCTGACGACAACCATGCACCACCTGTCTCCCTGCCCCGAAGGGCTTCCCTCATTACAGGTAATTCAGGGGATGTCAAGTCTAGGTAAGGTTCTTCGCGTTGCTTCGAATTAAACCACATGCTCCGCTGCTTGTGCGGGCCCCCGTCAATTCCTTTGAGTTTTAATCTTGCGATCGTACTTCCCAGGCGGAATACTTATTGCGTTAGCTGCGGCACAGAAGGAGTCGATACCTCCTACACCTAGTATTCATCGTTTACGGCGTGGACTACCAGGGTATCTAATCCTGTTTGCTACCCACGCTTTCATGCCTCAGCGTCAGTTACGGTCCAGAGAATCGCCTTCGCCACTGGTGTTCTTCCTAATCTCTACGCATTTCACCGCTACACTAGGAATTCCATTCTCCTCTCCCGCACTCTAGATATCCAGTTTCAAATGCAGTTCCCAAGTTAAGCTCGGGATTTTCACATCTGACTTAAACATCCGCCTACGCATCCTTTACGCCCAGTAAATCCGGACAACGCTCGCCACCTACGTATTACCGCGGCTGCTGGCACGTAGTTAGCCGTGGCTTCCTCCTTGGGTACCGTCATTATCGTCCCCAAAGACAGAGCTTTACAACCCGAAGGCCTTCATCACTCACGCGGCGTTGCTGCATCAGGCTTTCGCCCATTGTGCAATATTCCCCACTGCTGCCTCCCGTAGGAGTCTGGACCGTGTCTCAGTTCCAATGTGGCCGATCACCCTCTCAGGTCGGCTACGCATCGTGGCCTTGGTGAGCCGTTACCTCACCAACTAGCTAATGCGCCGCGGGCCCATCTCAAAGCGGATTACTCCTTTAATTAGTAATTCATGTGAAAAACTAATGTTATGCGGTATTAATCTCCCTTTCGGAAGGCTATCCCCCACTTTGAGGCAGGTTGCCCACGTGTTACTCACCCGTCCGCCGCTAATCCATCCCCGAAGGGATTTCATCGCTCGACTTGCATGTGTTAAGCACGCCGCCAGCGTTCGTCCTGAGCCAGGATCAAACTCTCAATTTAAAAGTTTAATCTGTACTCAAATTATTGACGTTAAACTTATTAGTTTAACTAATACTGGCTTATTTAAAATAAGATTTTTATCTTACTTTCACTCTGTTTAATTTTCAAGGATCTTGTCGTACCCTGACGACTTTTATATCTTATCATGTTTGATTAATCTTGTCAAGAACTTTTTTTAAATCCTTTTTCAACAATCACACGACTTTTGTAGTATATCATGTGAGCTGAAGTCTGTCAAACATTAATTAGTTTAAGTTGCTGTACTTATCAGCGACATGTGTTATTTTATCAAATTTAATTTCTTTTTATTGTTAAACTATATCCATTACACTTAAATATAATAAATTTCCTGCTTATATCTCGAATTTTTGAGCTTTTTCTTATAAGGATACACCTGGTTTAGTTTGCTTAGTAATATAACGAAGAATATCATTAATTTCAATCTTAAAACAAATGAGAGGTACTAATACCTCTCATTTGTTTTAAGATTTCAGATTGTTCATAAACCCAGCATTTTTAAAGTGCTGGGTTTAATTTTGTCTTAAATATTTATGCGGTAGCATATAAAAAGAGAATGTTATCCATAAATTGGTTAGTGAATTCTTTAAAAATTGCAAAAATAGGTGCGATAGCACCCTGGCTATCTTTTTCATATTCTGAACTGCTGCTGTTAACAAACATTGTTCAGAAACTTTTTTAATTCCACGCATGCGACAATAGCGCAGACCATGGAGATTTTTTGAATCTGCAAAGCTACGCTCGATAGTTTCTTTTCTTCTTTTATATAGCCATTTTCCTTTATCAGTCTTAGTAAATTTGATTACTTCATCCTTGTAATCTTCCCAGACATGGCGATAAACAACTTTTCTTTTGCTTTTATCTGATAAGCAATTTTCTTTTTTATTGCATTGGCTGCAGTACTCGATTTTACATACATATTCTCTATAACCATCACGGTTAGTAGTTCTATATTCTAATGCTCTTAAATCTGGACAATAATATACATCTTGTTCTTTAACATATTGGAATCTAAATTTAGTAAATTTACCTTTTACATGAGGACTACGTCTATAGCCCATAACTGCTTTTAGTTCTCGTTCAAATATTTGTTTACAAATATTATTAGTAGAATAACCAGCATCGGCTCCAACATATTTAGTTTGCAAATTAAACTTTTTAATTTGAACATCTAGTCTTTCTATATAAGGATCTACATCATTTATGTTACCAGGCGTTACATAAACATCTGTTATTATGTTATACTTTCCATCTACAGTTCTATGATCTAAATAAAAAAATCCTTTTGGTTTTCCATCCCTATGCATATAGCCACTATCAGGGTCTGTAGTACTGGTCTTAATTTCTTTAGTTTTTTCTATTTTATCTTTTTTTTTAGAGGTTGTTTTCCATGAGCTACTCTATCCTTATTAATGTCTTCTTCTAACTCATTAAAATAGTCTTTGGTTGATTGTGTAATTTGTTCTTTTGTAAACTTGTTTTTATTAGCGTTAGCTTTCAAATGTGTAGAATCTGTATATAGAATTTTACCATCTACCAATTTTTTATTTATTGCTTGAAATACAATATTATCGAAGATTTCTTGGTATATATTTGTATCCTTAAATCTTGTTATTCTATTTTGGCTTATAGTAGAATGACTTGGGATTTTATCTGTTAATGAAAATCCTAAAAACCAGCGATAAGCTACATTTACTTCAATTTCTTTCACGAGCTGTCGCTCTGATCTTATTGCAAATAAGTAACCTATAAATAACATTTTGAATAAAACTACTGGCTGAATTGCTGGTCGTCCATTATCAGGACAATAGAAGTCCTTAGTTAAATCTCTTATAAATGAAAAATCTATATATTTATCAATTTTCCTTAAGATATGATCTTTGGGAACTAAATTTTCTATATATACTAACTCTAATTGTTGCTGTGCAGAATTATTTTCTTTAATCATAATAGTTAACTCCTTAAAAAATCTGATATTATATTAATTCTACACAAAATCTTAAAATCCTTTTTGAATTAAAAAAAAGCCCTATCGGGCTAAAAATTTAAAAGGCTGCTGACAAAATATGTTTATCAACAGCCTGCAATCTTAAAACAAATGAGAGGTACTAATACCTCTCATTTGTTTTAAGATTTTATTCATTTTCTGATATTTCATCATCTTTTTCTTCAGCAATTTTTTCTACGTTTTCATCATAATTAATTTTAGCAATAGCAACTACCTTTTGTTCTTCATCTGTTCTCATTAAAGTAACACCCATTGCATTTCTACTAGTTGTTGATATACCTGATACATTTAATCTTATAGCTACATTACTGCTATTTACAAGCATCATTTCATCTTCATCTTTTACTACTCTAGCTCCAACTATAGCCCCTGTTTTTTCTGTTATTTTATATGTTATCATACCTTTTCCACCTCTTCTATGAGGAGTGTACTCAGATACAGGAGTCCTCTTTCCAAAGCCATTTTCACTTATGACCAAAACATCCTGTCCTTCACATACTATATCCATAGCAACTGCTATATCTTCTTTTCTTAAGGTTATAGCTTTAACACCTGTGGCAGTTCTTCCCATAGGCCTTACATCTCTCTCATTGAATCTGATAGCATAACCATTCTTGGTAAATACAAGTATTTCACTTTCTCCTGTAGTCATTCTAACACCTATAAGTTCATCATCTTCTCTTAAGTTTATTGCATTTAATCCATTTTTTCTTATAGATGAATATTGACTAACTTGAGTCTTCTTAATTAATCCTTGTCTTGTTCCCATTATAAAATAGTTAGTTTTATCAAACTCTTTAAAAGTTATAACGGCCTGTATTTTTTCATTAGTTTCAATAGGTAATAAGTTTATTAAATTTACCCCTTTAGCTGTTCTACCTGCATCTGGTAATTCATATCCTTTTAACTTATAAACCCTACCTCTATTTGTAAAGAACAATATATTATTGTGTGTTGATGTAACAAACATATGCTCTACAAAATCATCTTCCTTTGTAGTCATTGCTTGTATTCCTTTTCCGCCTCTCTTTTGAGCAGAATATGTATCCGCTGCTATTCTCTTTATATATCCGGCATGTGTTAGTGTTACAACTACTTCCTGCTCTTGTATTAAGTCTTCTATACTTATCTCATTATCATTTTTTTGTATTTCAGTTCTTCTGTCATCACCATATTTATTTTTTATTTCTGTAAGCTCTTCTTTTATTATTTTTAAAACTAATTCTTCTTTTGCTAATACATCTTTTAAATATGCTATAGTATTTTCTAATTCTTTATATTCATTTTCTATTTTTTCTCTTTCTAAGCCTGTAAGCCTTTGAAGTCTCATATCCAATATAGCCTGAGCCTGTTTTTCAGAAAGATTAAAACTATTCATAAGACCATTTTTAGCTTCTTCACCATTTTTTGAAGATCTTATAAGATTTATAACTTCATCTATGTGGTCAAGTGCTATTCTCAATCCTTCTAAGATATGTGCTCTAGCTAAAGCTTTATCTAAATCAAACTTAGTTCTTCTTCTTATTACTTCTTTTTGGAATTCTAAGTAATGTACAAGAATTTGTTTCAAGTTTAATACTTCTGGTTTATTATTTACAAGTGCAAGCATTATAATACCAAAAGTATCTTGCATTTTGGTATGTTTATAAAGTTGATTTAAAATTACATTAGGGTTGGCATCTCTTTTTAATTCTATTACAATTCTCATACCTTCCCTGTCTGATTCATCTCTAATGTCTGAAATTCCCTCTATTTTTTTATCCTTAACTAAGTCAGCTATACTTTCTATAAGCTTAGCTTTATTTACTTGATAAGGTATTTCAGTTACGATTATTCTATGTCGTCCTTTTTCCTCTTCAATATCAGTTTTAGCTCTTACAATAACTTTTCCTCTTCCTGTTTCGTATGCATCCCTTATTCCCAACTTTCCAAGTATTATACCTGCAGTAGGAAAATCAGGTCCTTTTATTTCTGTCATTAATTCTGTTATTGTTACTTCAGGATTATCTATAAGCATTGATATACCATTTATAACTTCTGTTAAATTGTGTGGAGGAATATTAGTTGCCATACCTACAGCTATCCCTGCAGATCCATTAACAAGTAAGTTAGGAAATCTTGCTGGTATTACTGATGGTTCTTGTTCTTCTCCATCAAAGTTTGGAACAAAATCTACTGTATTTTTATTTATATCTCTCAACATTTCAAGAGTTATTTTATTCATTTTAGCTTCTGTATATCTCATAGCTGCTGCGCTATCTCCATCTACAGAACCGAAGTTTCCATGTCCATTTACTAATGTATATCTTATAGAAAAATCTTGGGCTAATCTAACTAAAGCATCATAAACGGCTGTATCACCATGTGGATGATACTTACCTAAAACATCTCCAACTATTCTTGCACACTTTCTATATCCCTTATCAGGTGTTAACCCTAATTCATGCATAGAATAAAGAATTCTTCTATGTACAGGTTTTAAACCATCACGTACATCTGGTAAAGCACGGCCTACAATAACACTCATAGCATAATCTATATAACATTTTTTCATTTCATGGCTTATGTCTACTGGTAAAATCTTTCCTTCATTAAACATTAATTACACCTCTTTATTATATGTCTAGGTTTATAACCTTTTTGGCATTTTCTTGTATGAACTCTCTACGAGGCTCTACCTTATCACCCATAAGTATAGTAAAAATTTCATCAGCTGCCATAGCATCTTCTACTGTTACTTGAAGTAAGACTCTTTCGTCTGGATTCATAGTAGTATCCCAAAGTTGTGTGGCATCCATTTCTCCAAGACCTTTATACCTTTGGATATTTGTATTATTGTCTTTTCCGCCCACATCCTCAAGTAATTTTTCTAATTCTTTATCACTATAAGCATAGTGTTCTTTTTTACCTTTAGCAACCTTGTAAAGTGGTGGTTGAGCTATATATACATGTCCTTGATCTACTAGTTCCTTCATGTATCTATAGAAAAATGTAAGTAACAATGTTCTTATATGTGCACCATCTACATCAGCATCGGTCATTATAATTATCCTATCATATCTTATTTTTTCAACATCAAAATCCTTGCCTATTCCTCCACCAAAAGCTGTTATCATTGCTCTTATTTCTTCATATCCTAAAATTTTATCTAGTCTTTGCTTTTCAACATTCATTATTTTACCACGAAGAGGTAATATAGCCTGAAATCTTCTGTTTCTTCCTTGTTTTGCAGAACCTCCTGCAGAATCACCCTCAACTAAATATATTTCACATTCTTTGGGGTCCTTAGACGAACAATCTGCAAGTTTACCTGGTAAAGATGTATTTTCAAGTATTGATTTACGTCTAGTTAATTCTCTAGCCTTTCTAGCTGCTTCTCTAGCACGTGATGCCATTAATGACTTATCAAGTATAGACTTTGCTACTTGTGGATTTTCTTGAAGAAAAGAACTTACTCCTTCACCTACTATACCATCAACTATTCCCCTAACTTCACTATTACCAAGTTTTGTTTTTGTTTGACCTTCAAATTGAGGATCAATAAGTTTTACTGATATAACTGCTGTAAGGCCTTCTCTTATATCTTCTCCAGATAAATTTTTATCATTTTCTTTTAAAATTCCAAATTTTTTTGCATAATCATTAAAAGCTCTTGTTAATGCAGACTTAAATCCAGCTAAATGTGTTCCACCTTCTACTGTATCTATGTTGTTTGCAAAAGAAAATATATTTTCTGTGTATCCATCATTATATTGAATGGAAATTTCAACAGAACAATCTTGTTTATTCCCTTCAACATATATTGGCTCTTTATTAATTACCTGCTTATTTCTATTTAGATAAGATACAAAAGATTTTATTCCACCTTCATAATGGAAAACTTCTAATTTATCAATTCTTTCATCACTTAGATTAATCCTTATATTTCTATTTAGAAATGCTAATTCTCTTAATCTTTGAGCTAATGTATCATAATCATAATCTACTTCTTCAAAAATTTCGGCATCTGGCTTAAAGTGAATCTTAGTCCCATGTCCTTCACTGTCACCTACTATTTCAAGACCCGTTTTAACCTTACCTCTTTCAAATGCTTGCTTCCATATATGTCCTTCTCTTTTAACTTCAACTTCACATAATTCTGAAAGTGCATTTACAACAGAAGCTCCTACACCATGAAGTCCTCCTGAAACCTTGTATCCACCGCCGCCAAATTTTCCACCTGCATGTAGAACTGTCATTATAACCTCTACAGTAGGTTTTTTCATTTTTGGATGCATGCCGACTGGCATTCCTCTACCATCATCAGTAACAGTAATCGAATTATCTTTATGTATAAAAACTTCTATATTTTTGCAAAAACCAGCTAAAGCCTCATCTATACTATTATCAACTATTTCGTAAACTAAATGATGAAGCCCTCTAGCACTTGTACTTCCTATATACATTCCTGGTCTTTTTCTTACTGCTTCCAGTCCTTCTAATACCTGTATTTGATTTTCATCATAAACTTGTTTTTTTTGTTCTGACATACCTATCCTCCTATTCTAAGGCTCATAATATAAAGTTTCTGATCTTTTAGTTAAAGTAGATGAAGAAATAGGTGATAAATAAATTTTACTTTTTTTATCAACTTCAGCTATAATAAAGGACTTTGGTTTATCCTTAGTAATCCTTTGAACAAAGCCATCTTCCTCAGCCATTCTCAAAAACTGAATAGTATCAGAACTATACATTGAATTTTCCACATCAAATATACCAATTATATCTTTTATTGGAACCACTATATTTTCACCTAAGTGTAAAAACATAAAACAATCTCCTTTCAAATTCTATTAACAAAACCTTTTTCAACTACAAATAATTGAGAATCTTTTTTTAAATTATTTTTTATATCTTCAATCCCAGTACAGGTTATAAATGTTTGTATATCACTAATAGAATTTAATATATATTTTTGTCTATTAGAATCGAGTTCAGATAAAACGTCATCTAATAAAAGAACTGGATATTCACCAATAGTTTCTTTTATTATTTCTAAAGAAGCAAATTTAATAGTTAAAACTGAAGTTCTTTGCTGTCCTTGTGAACCATAACTTCTAGTATCTACTCCATTTATTTTTATACTAAAATCATCTCTATGAGGTCCAAAAGATGTAATTCTCTTTTCAAAATCTTTTAATCTATTATTTTCTAATAAATTTAGAATTTCTTCTTCTGAGTTATCAATACTTTTTACACCTGTTATATAGTTGAATTCTATATTTTCAGAACCTGAGGTTATATTTTTATGTATTATTATGCCCTTTTCTGTAAGTTTTTTTACATAATGATCCCTAGTTTTAACTATATATGCTCCATACTTAGCAAGTTGCTCATCATACACTTGTAACATATCTAAATTTTTCTTATCCCATTTCCTTAAAACTACGTTTCTTTCATTTAAAACTTTATTGTATTGAACCAGGTTGAAATAATACTTTTTACTCAATTTGCATAATTCTATATCTAAAAACTTTCGTCTATGTGATGGAGATTCTTTAACTATTTTTAAATCTTCAGGTGAAAACATAACTACATTAAAAACTCCCATAAGGTCAGATATCTTATTTACTTTAATAGAATTTACATTTACACCCTTCTTGCCTTCTTTAAAAATTTTTATTTCTATTTTTTTATCTATTCTATCCTTTGAAACGTACAACTTTATGTACGCTTCTTTACCATTCCAATTTATAAGTTCTTTATCCTTATTTGTTCTTGGAGATTTTCCAATACTGCAATAATATATGCTCTCTAAAATATTGGTTTTTCCTTGAGCATTATTACCAATAAAAACATTTATATTTTTATTTAGTTCTATATTTAATTCTTTATAGTTTCTAAAATTAATGAGTTGCAAATATTTTATATACATACAAAAAACACCTAACATAATTATACCATACTATGGTTAATGCACAATTAACATTAGAACATTGCCAAATAATAATTATAAATCAATTTATGCTTTAATGTAAATTATATTATTTTATAAGTTTCTCCATCAAACTCTATAATATCTCCCTTTGTAAGCTTCTTTCCTCTTCTTACTTCAATTTCATTATTTACTTTAACTAAACCATCTTGTATAAACATTTTAGCTTCAGAACCTAAAGATACAGCTCCACACCATTTTAAAAAAGAGTCTAATTTTATAATATCAGTATTTATTTCTATTTCCTTCATAATTAATTTCCTCGCTTTAAATTTAATTATTAACTAATCTAACAGGTAATACAAGGTATGTGCAATTATTGGTGTTCTTGTTTTTTATTATACAAGGACTCACACTACTTGATAATTCTATTACTACCTCATCTTCTTCCATTATTTTTAGAACATCAATAAGATATTTAGAATTAAATGCAATTTGAAGAGGCTCACCTTGCAAAATTATATTAAGCTCTTCCCTGACCATTCCCAATTGAGAATTTGAGGTTATTACCATATTCTCATCTTCTATATCAAACTTTATAAGATTTGTATTGCCATCCTTACCCATAAGTGATGCTCTTTCTATAGAATTAAGTAATACTATTCTTTTGGCAATAATTTTTAAATTATATTCCTCTGGAATTATTGAATTATATTTTATAAATTCACCTTCTAAAAGCCTTGATATAATTTTAGTTTCTCCAACACTAAATAAAATATGGTTTGGTGTGAATGTTATGTTCACACTTTCATCATTTTCCTCTAATATTTTGGATACTTCACTTAAAGTTTTTCCTGGTATTACTGCACTTATTATGTTATCCGTATCTAGAGTTTCAGATTTTAGCGCAAGCC
This sequence comes from Clostridium carboxidivorans P7, assembly GCF_001038625.1. GTDB lineage: Bacteria > Bacillota > Clostridia > Clostridiales > Clostridiaceae > Clostridium_AM > Clostridium_AM carboxidivorans. The sequence goes on along the minus strand of NZ_CP011803.1, from coordinate 4,613,308 downwards.
TATATCCATCCAGTGCTACTAAGTTTAACTTTTTATCTTTTATTTCAAATAGTATACCTGTAAGTATAGGTCTTGTTTCATCTTGTGCAGTAGCAAATATAGTTCCTCTTATCATATTTTTTAATATGCTTTGAGGTATGCTAAATATCATATTTTCATTTATGTTAGGAAGTTCAGGAAAATCTTCTGAATTCATGTGTATAAGAGTGAATCTAGATTTTTTACATACAATTTCTATAGAATTATTGTCTATAGTAGATATATGTATAGTGTCATTATCCAGTTTTCTTATTATTTCTCCAAATATTTTTGCATCTATAACTATACTTCCTTCTTCAATTATGTCTGATTTTATTTTACTTTCTATACTTAAATCTATATCTGATCCTGTTAAAATCAATTCATTTTCATGGGTTTTTATATGTATTCCATTTAAGATAGGTAGAGTAGACTTTCCTGTTATAGCTTTTTGTACTGTAGATATTCCTTCTTGTAATATTGATTTTTCACATGTAAATTTCATAATATAGGTCCTCCTTATTCACAATATATTTTTAATATATTATAGATTAGATAATTATATATTTATAGTAGTAATAGTAGTAGGGGCTGTGATTATGTGGATAACTCATATAATCGTTGGTATAGCTGAAAAATTAAGAAAAAATAATTGTGGATAAGTAAACACATAACATTTGACTTTATCCACATAATTAGAACATAAATAATATTTCTTTGTTATCCACAAGATATTATTAAATAAGTATAAACAATTGTTTATATTTATTTTTGATTTATTCTCTTAGTAAGGTCGTTAACTGCATTTTGAAGACTTTCATCAACTTTTAAATTTCCGGATATTTTTTCATAAGCATGTATTACTGTAGTATGATCTCTTCCACCAAATTCTTCGCCAATTTTAGGTAGAGACATATCTGTAAGTTTTCGAGATAAGTACATGGCAATTTGTCGAGGAAAAGCAACATTTCGAGTTCTTCTTGCTGATTTAAAATCATCTACTTTGAGATTATAATAATTAGCAACCACATCTTGTATCAAATCTATAGTAACTTGCTTAGATTGTTTACTAGATATAATGTCCTTTAGAGCTTCAGCAGCTAAATCTACACTAATTTCTTTATTAGTTAGAGAAGAAAAAGCTACTATTCGAATAAGAGCTCCTTCTAATTCCCTTATGTTGGATTTTATTTTTGTAGCTATATATACCATAACTTCATTTGGTATATTTAGATTTTCTACATCAGCCTTTTTCTTAAGTATAGCCATTCTAGTTTCAAAATCAGGAGCTTGTATATCTGCAATAAGTCCCCATTCAAATCTAGAACGAAGCCTATCTTCAAGTGTAGGAATTTCTTTTGGAGGTCGGTCACTTGAAAGAATTATTTGTTTAGTGGCATCATGCAGAGCGTTAAATGTATGGAAAAATTCTTCTTGAGTCCTTTCCTTACCTGCTATAAATTGAATATCATCTATTAAAAGAACATCTATATTTCTATATTTGTTTCTAAAATCTACATTCTTATCATCTTTAATTGAATTTATAAGTTCATTTGTAAATTTTTCTGATGATACATAAACAACTTTGGAACTTGGATTATTTTCTAATATATAATGACCTATAGCATGCATTAAATGAGTTTTTCCAAGACCAACGCCCCCATAAATAAAAAGAGGGTTGTAAGCTTTAGCTGGTGCTTCTGCTACAGCTAAAGATGCAGCATGAGCAAACCTGTTACTATTGCCTATTACAAATGAATCAAAAGTATATTTTGGATTTAGCATAGTTGACATCTCATCATTGACATTTATATGTGATCTATTATCTTTTAATTTTGTTTTAGGCTCCTCCGAAGTTTGAACTTCTTCAGAAGCTATTGAAAATTCAACATTATACTTTTTGGATGTAATAAGCTTTAATGCATTTATTATCAAGTCTTTATATCTAGTATTAAGTATTCCTCGAGTAAAATCATTAGGAACACTTAAATGTAAGATATTATCGTCCATAGATAAAGGGATAATACTTTTTATCCAAGTATTAAAACTTACTTCAGTAAGTTCACCTTTTATTATGTTTAATGTTTTTTCCCATATTTCTTTTAGATGGGCATTCATTTTGTATCCTCCAGTCTTAAATAAAAAATAAAATTAACAATTTACGAACATAATTATAAACACTATTATAGTTTTTTGACAAATGTTTATAAAAATATTCACATGTTAACAAAATTGTTTATATTGTTGCATGCTGAAAAGTTATCAACATGAGTTAAAAAATAAATGTTAAGATTATAAACAGTGAATAATATTAAGTAGTTAGTCAAAAATATGAAAAGTATAAGTACTTTTCATATGATTAGAAACAAGTTATGCACAATTTTATACACAGCTGTGCATAACTTTTAAAAAAAATAAGTTATACACAACTCTCTATTAATAATATCAAAACCTGACAACCTATTCAAGAAGTTATCCACAAAAAAGAAATAAAAAATGTCACAGGCTAGTTTTTATTTCTTTTTTTACTTATAGAATTTATGTTGACATTGTAACTTCATGAATATATAATTTAATAGTGAAACTTTAAACATGGTAATGAGTTGATATTAACTTAAGCAAGTAATCCTCATAGGCTTAAAGTGAGTTTTAGAGGGTCATATAACTTACTTAAAAGGGGGTGTAGTTAGAATGTTCATGACTTATCAACCAAAAAAGAAACAAAGAAAAAGAGAGCATGGCTTCAGAAAAAGAATGAGTACTTCATCAGGAAGAAACGTTCTTAAGAGAAGAAGATTAAAAGGTAGAAAAAGATTAACAGCATAAGGGCCGCTTTTGTGGCCTTTTTCTGCAATTGCAGAAAAAAAGGAGCAAGATAAATGAAAAACCAAAAAGTAAGAAAAAATTCAGAGTTTAGGTTTATATATAGAAGGGGAAAATCTTTTTCTAATCATTTATTAGTATTGTATTTTTATAAAAATAAAAAAGATGTAAATAGAATAGGCATATCAGTAAGTAAAAAAGTAGGCAAAAGCGTTACCAGAAATAGAGTTAAACGATTAATTAAGGAAAGCTACAGATTGAATAATAGTGAATTATTAACAGGATATGACTTAGTTTTTATAGCAAGAAGTGCTGCTAGTGAAAAGAGTTATAATGAAATAAGTGATGCTATTAAAAATCTTTTAAAAAGGGCAGGACTGTATAATTAATGAAAGAATTTTTAATTTTTTTTATTAAATCATATAGAAAGTATATATCTCCTTTAAAGAGGCCTTGTTGTAGGTTTTATCCTACATGTTCACAGTATGCTTTAGATGCTTTAGAAAAGTATGGTGTATTAAAAGGTGGATTTTTGGCTATAAAAAGAATATTGAGGTGTAACCCTTTCAATAAAGGTGGATATGATCCAGTTAAATAAATCGTCAGGAGGTTTATATTTTGCAATATTTAAATAATGCATTTGTTCAATTTTTTGAATTAGTACATCATGGAGTCGCAGGAGTGATACCTAATAAGAATATTTCTTACGGTATAGCGATTATTTTAGTTACACTTATAATTAGAATTATATTACTTCCTCTAAATATAAAACAAACTAAATCTTCGTTAGTTATGAGTGAATTGCAACCTGAAACAAAAAAAATACAGGAAAAATATAAAAATGACCCACAAAGGGCACAGCAGGAAATGATGAAGCTCTATAAAGAAAAAGGAGCTAGTCCACTTAGTGGCTGTTTACCAATGCTTATTCAATGGCCTATATTTATAGCACTTTATTATGTATTTAATAATTTGCATGGTATAGATGGAGTTCATTTCTTATGGATAAGTGATTTAGGAAAAAGAGATATTTTTCTTGCTATTTTATCTGGTTTAACTACATATTTTTCTGGATCTTTAATGATGATGTCAGGAGATAGTGCTCAAGCAAAACAGTCAACTACAATGAATGTAGGTATGTCTATATTTATGGTGTTTATTAGCTGGAGTTTAAAATCAGCTTTAGTATTATATTGGGTAGTAAATAATTCAATTCAAATAGCACAAACACTAGTAATGAAGAAAGTTGATAAAAACAAAGGCAATATTAAAGCCTAGGGGGTGACCTGTATATGAAGGTTATAGAAATGACAGGAAGAACTGTTGAAGAAGCTTTGAAAGTTGCTTTAAATGATTTAAATGTTACAGAGGATAAAGTTGAAGTAGAGATTTTGGATTCAGGGAAAAAAGGATTTTTTAATATAGGTTTTAGACCTGCAAAAATAAAAGTAACGGTTAAGAGAGATTATATTTATGAAGCTAAGGCTTTTTTAAGAGACATATTAAACTGTATGAAAGTTAAAGCTGAAATAAGAACAAAAGAAGAAGGTAATTTAATAAAAGTATCTTTAACTGGTCCAGATATGGGTATACTTATAGGGTATAGGGGTGAAACTTTAGATTCATTACAATATCTTATAAGCCTTGTTGTTAATAAAGGGCATGACGGTGAATACAAGAGAGTAATTTTAGATACTGAAAATTATAGATTAAAAAGAGAAGAAACTTTAAAAAGACTTGCAAGAAGAATAGCAGATAAAGTTAGAAAAACTGGAAGGGCTGTAAAATTGGAGCCAATGAATCCTTACGAAAGAAGAATAATTCATTCTGCGCTTCAAGATGATGTTTCAGTAGATACGTATAGTGAAGGGGAAGAGCCTCATAGAAGAGTTGTAGTGGATTTAAAGAAAGCCTAATGGCTTTCTTTTTGCTTTATAATAGTAAGTTTTAATAAGGAGTGAGGGAATGAAAGAATTTGATACTATAGCAGCAATAAGTACTGTTTTAGGAGAAGGTGGTATATCCATCATAAGAGTTTCTGGAGATAAAGCATTAAAAATAGTAAGTGGTTTGTTTAGAGGAGTAAATGAAAAAAAGCTAGATGATATAAAACCTTATACTATTAGATATGGGTTTATTATAGAAAAGGATACTGGGGATACTTTAGATGAGGTTTTGGTAAGTTATATGAAAGCACCTAGAAGTTTTACTGCTGAGGATACAGTTGAAATAAATTGTCATGGTGGTGTAGTAGCAACCCAAAGAATACTAGAAGAAGTAGTTAAAAATGGAGCTAGGATAGCAGAACCAGGTGAATTTACAAAAAGAGCATTTTTGAATGGAAGAATTGATTTAAGTCAGGCAGAAGCTGTTATAGATATAATTAGAGCTAAAACTGAACTTTCAATGAAATCAGCTGTGGCTCAATCTAAAGGAAAAGTTTCAGAAGAAATAAATTTAATAAGAAATAAGCTTTTGGAAATTGTTGCTCATATAGAGGCTACAGTAGATTATCCGGAAGATGATCTAGAAGAGGTAACTGCTGATAAAGTTACAATGCAATTAAAAGATGTAGTTGGGGATGTGAATAACATACTAAAAACTGCAGAGGAAGGAAAGATAATTAGAGAAGGTCTTAATACTGTTATTGTAGGAAAGCCTAATGTAGGAAAGTCCTCACTTTTGAATTCTCTTTTAAGAGAAAAGAGAGCTATAGTTACAGAAATACCTGGGACTACAAGAGATGTAATAGAAGAATATATAAATATAGATGGTGTTCCTGTAAAGATTGTAGATACTGCAGGAATTAGAGAGACAAATGATTTTGTAGAGAAAATAGGAGTTGAAAAATCTAAAGAAAAGATAAATGAGGCTGATTTAATTATATTAATGTTAGACTTAAGTAGAGAATTAGATAATGAAGACAGGGAAATTATAGATTATATAAAAGATAAAAAATATATAATTTTGTTAAATAAAAGTGATTTAGGTGGTAAAATAAATAAAGAGGATATAAAAAATCTTAATTCCAATTATATAGTAGAAACTTCTGCTAAAACAGGTGAGGGATTGGATAAACTTAGAGAATGTATAAGAGAATTATTTTTTAAAGGTGAAGTTACATCAAAGGATATACTTATAACCAATACAAGACATAAAGAAGCTTTAATAAGAGCAAACGAAAGTTGTGCTCAAGCTTTAGATGCATTAAAAAATACGGCAGCTATAGATTTAGCTTCTATAGATATAAGGAATGCTTGGATGAACTTAGGAGAAATAACTGGAGATACATTAGAAGAGGATATAATAAATAAAATATTTTCAGAATTTTGTTTAGGAAAGTAGGAAAAATTGTATGGAATATTTTGCTGGAGAGTACGATGTAGTTGTAATTGGAGCAGGTCATGCAGGTTGTGAGGCAGGCCTAGCTTCAGCTAGGATGGGTTGTAAAACTTTAATGTGTACTATGAATTTAGATAGTGTTGGATTTATGCCATGTAATCCTAATGTAGGAGGTACAGCTAAAGGACATTTGGTAAGAGAAATAGATGCATTAGGTGGAGAAATGGGTGTAAATATAGATCACACATTTATTCAATCAAGAATGCTTAATACATCCAAAGGACCTGCTGTCCATTCTTTAAGAGCTCAAGCTGATAAAAAGAGATACTCTGAGAGAATGAAACATGTTATAGAAAAGGAAAAAAATCTTTATTTAAGACAAATTGAAGTTGTAGACATAAAAGTAGAAAACAATAAAGTTTGTGGTGTACTAACTAAAAATGGAGCTTATTTTAAAACAAAAGCTGTTGTACTTACTACAGGAACTTATTTAAGAGGAAAAATTATAATAGGAGAAGTTAGTTATAGCGGAGGACCAAGTGGACTTTTTCCGGCTAATGAATTATCACAAAAACTTATAGATTTAGGTATAGAACTTAGAAGATTTAAAACTGGTACACCTGCAAGAGTAAATAGAAGAAGTGTTGATCTTTCAAAAATGATAGAACAAAAAGGTGATGAAAAAATAGTTCCTTTTTCCTTTATGAGTGATAACATTGATAGAGATCAGGTATCTTGTTATTTAACGTATACTACAGATGATACACTTAAGGTTATAAGAGATAATATACATAGATCACCATTATATAATGGAACTATAAAATCAGTAGGACCTAGATATTGTCCTTCTATAGAAGATAAAGTTATGCGATTTCCTGATAAGGAAAAACATCAAATATTTATAGAACCAGAAGGAGAGAATACAGAAGAATTATATGTAGGAGGTGCTTCTAGTTCATTGCCAGAGGAAGTACAGCTTGCTATGTACAAAACGATAGAAGGACTTGAAAATGTGGAAATTTTAAGAACAGCTTATGCAATAGAATATGATTGTATAAATCCACAGCAACTTAAGTTGTCATTAGAATTCAAAAGTATAGAAGGGCTTTTTGGAGCTGGTCAGGTAAACGGAAGTTCAGGATATGAGGAAGCTGCAGCACAAGGAATTATTGCTGGAATAAATGCTTCTCTTAAAATTAAAGAAAAAGAACCTTTGATTTTGAAAAGATCAGATGCATATATAGGTGTGCTTATAGATGATTTAGTAACTAAAGGTACAGAAGAACCATATAGAATGATGACATCACGTTCAGAATATAGATTGATTTTGAGACAGGATAATGCAGATTTAAGATTAACAGAGATAGGCCATAATATAGGTTTAGTTAATGAAGAAAGATATAATAAATTCTTAAAAAGGAAAAAAACCATAGAAGAAGAAGTAGCTAGAATGAAAAATATTCAAGTTAATCCTAAAAAAGAAGTTATTGAATTCTTAGTATCATTGAATTCTACAGAGCTTAAAAAATCTATCAGTTTATATGAGCTTATAAAAAGACCTGAACTTGACTACTTCAAAGTAGAGCCTTTAGATAATGATAGAATTGAATTACCAGACGATATAAAAGAAGAAGTTAATACTATTTCAAAATATGAAGGATACATTAATAAACAGTTAGAACAGGTAGTACAATTTAAAAAATTTGAAAATAAGACTATACCAGATAACATTGATTACAATGATATAAATGGTTTAAGATTAGAAGCTGTACAAAAACTGAGTAAGGTGAAACCTATGAATATAGGGCAAGCTTCAAGAATTTCAGGTGTTTCTCCTGCAGATATATCAGTGCTTTTAATATATCTTGAAAGGGAATATAGAAGTAAAAGTCAAAGTAATTAAATGTTTTAGAATGGAGAATAATTTATGGAATATTTTGATATAATGAGTCAGGCTTGTAAGGATGTAGCATTACCTTTTAATGAAGATACTTATAATAAGTTTAGTCAGTATAAGGATATGATTAAAGTTTGGAATGAAAAAATTAATTTAACAGCTATAGTTGATGATGAACAAATATTTAAGAAACATTTTATAGATTGCATAAAAATTTTTAAATTTTCTCCTTTGAAGCAAGCTAAAAATGTTATTGATATAGGTACTGGAGCCGGATTTCCAGGAATACCCATAAAAATTATGAAACAAGAATTAAATTTAATACTTTTAGATTCTTTGAATAAAAGAATAAATTTTCTAAATGAAGTAGTAAGTAAAATTAACTTAAATAATGTAGAAACTATTCATGGTAGAGCAGAAGATTTTTCCAGACAACCTAAGTATAGAGAACAAGTTGATGTTGCAGTATCAAGAGCTGTTGCAAATCTTGCGGTGTTAAGTGAATTGTGTATTCCATATGTTAAAGTAGGAGGATATTTTGTTGCTATGAAAGGTCCTTCTGTGGATGATGAAATTAAAGATGGTAAAAGAGCAATATCCATTCTAGGTGGAAAAATTGATGACATTATAAAAATAAATATTGAAGATAGTGATTTAGATCATAATCTTGTTATAATAAAAAAGGTAAAAGAAACACCAAAGGCGTATCCTAGAAAAGCTGGAACGGCTAGCAAGAAACCTTTAAAATAATTGTAATAATTTGTAGGAAAAAAATTAGAAAAAATAGAAGGATTTTATAAAAAGATAAAGAAATGTTAATAATAGGAAAACTCAAGAGGGATGGTTAAATATGCAAGAAAATATTAATTATATACCAGTTGATTTAATTTCACCTAATGTATATCAACCCAGAAAACATTTTGATGAAGAAAGTTTAGAAGAGTTAGCACAGTCTATTAATACATATGGTATAATTCAGCCTTTATCAGTTAGAAAAATAGGTGAAGATAAATATGAATTAGTAGCAGGTGAAAGAAGACTGAGAGCAGCAAAAAAAGCTGGATTAGAAAAAGTTCCTGTTATAATAGTAGATATAAGTGACAGGGAATCTGCAGCTATTGCACTTTTAGAAAACTTGCAAAGAGATAACTTAAATTTTTTAGAAGAAGCAGAAGCTTATTATAATTTAATAAAAGATCATTCATATACACAAGAAAAATTAGCAGAGGCTATAGGAAAGAAACAATCTACTATTGCAAATAAAATTAGATTATTAAGGTTAACACCTGAAATAAGAAATATTGTTTTAGAAAATAATTTGACAGAAAGACATGCTAGGGCATTGCTTAAATTGCCCACAGAAAAACTTCAAAAAAGTGTTTTAAATGTAGTAATAAAAAAATCATTAAATGTTAAAAGTACAGAAATATTAGTAGAAAAGCAACTAAGTAAACTAGAACCTAATAAAGGAAAAGATAGTAAGAAAAAAATAAAAGGAATATTTTCACCTAGAGTATATATAAACACTGTTAAACAAGTATTTGATAGATATGGACTTAATGCAAAGTATTCATCTGAAGATTTAGAAGATGAAATACAAATTACTATAAAAATACCTAAAAAATAAAATGTTTCACGTGAAACATTTGTTAAATCCCATAATCATTTAAATTTTACTTAATTTTTCCTTGAGCTATTTTAATAGCTCAATTTTTTTTATGAAACTTAAAGTGAAATTTTTGTTAAAGTACTTTAAATGTTTCATTTAAAAATATATAATTAAAAATAAGGCGTTTATATCACGAATAATAATTTACTAATGCTTTTATTATAAGGTTGGTGGCGATCATGAAAATAATATCAATATTTAATCAAAAAGGTGGAGTTGGGAAAACTACTACAGCTATAAATTTAAGTGCTTATCTAGCTATGCAAGGTTATAAAATACTAAACATAGATATTGATCCTCAAGGTAATACTACTAGTGGATTAGGATTTGATAAGAGAACTATTAATGAATCCATATATGATGTTTTAACTTCTGATGTAAGTTTAGATGAAGTCATGAAAAAGTGTGAGTTAGTGGATAATTTTTATATTATACCATCTACAATGGAACTGGCAGGAGCAGAAGTTGAACTTATAGATAAGCCTAATAGAGAAAATATCTTAAAGGAGAAGATTAAACAATTAAATGAAAAGTTTGACTTTATATTTATAGACTGTCCTCCATCTTTAGGATTACTTACTATTAATGCTCTTACATTATCTAATAGTGTACTTATTCCAATACAATGTGAATTTTATGCGTTAGAAGGCGTAGGACAACTTGTAAACACTATACAACTTGTAAAGAAGTCCCTCAATAAAAATATTGAGGTTGAAGGAGTAATTATGAGTATGTATGATGGTAGAACTAAGCTGTCAAATGAAGTTGTAAATGAAGTGAGAAAATATTTTAAAGATAAGGTTTATGATGTAACTATTCCAAGAAATATAAGGTTGGCTGAAGCACCAAGTTTTGGTTTACCAATAATGCTTTATGATGATAAATGTAGAGGAGCAGAAGCATATGAAAATTTAACTAAAGAATTCCTAAAGAGACAAAAGGAGTGAGGTTGTATTGAATAAAAAGTTTGGATTAGGAAAAGGACTTGGAGCGTTGATACCAGATCAACCAATTAGTGAAAATGAATCTAAAACTAATGATAGCGTAAGTTTAATAAATATAAATTTAATAAAAGCTAATGGAAATCAACCAAGAAAAAACTTTGATGAACATAAAATTATCCAACTTTCAGAGTCAATAAAGGAACATGGAATTATTCAACCTATAGTGTTAAAGGCTGACGGAGATACATATAGCATAATAGCTGGGGAAAGAAGGTGGAGAGCAGCTAAAATTGCAGGTATTAAGGAAGTGCCTGCAATAATAATGGATTTATCTGATAAGGAGATTTTGGAAGTTTCTTTAATAGAAAATATACAGAGACAAGATTTAAATCCTATAGAAGAAGCGTTAGCTTATAAAAGGTTAATTGAAGATTTTAAATTAACTCAAGAAGAATTAAGTAATAGGATTGGTAAGTCAAGAACTTCCGTAACAAATTTGTTGAGATTGTTAAATATTGATGATAGAGTAAAGGATTATTTAATTGATGGCGTTATATCAGAGGGACATGCAAGAGCTTTGTTGAGTTTGGAAAATAAAGATGTTCAATATGAATTAGCTCAAGAAATAATAGATGAAGGCTTAAGTGTAAGACAAACAGAAAAACTTATTAAAAATTTAAGTAGTAAAAAAGCATTGCCTACAAAACAAGTAAATGATTTAAATCCATATTATGTTGATATAAAAAACAAATTAGAAAATTTATTTAGAACTAAAGTTCAATTAAGTGATAAGAAGAATAAAGGTAAAATAGAAATCGAATATTATTCTAATGAAGATCTTCAAAGAATACTTGAGATATTAAAAATTACAAATTAAACTATAAATTTTCAGCTCTAATGTTTCACGTGAAACATTTACGGAAGGAGAAACAAAATGCAAAACATCATAGGAATAATAAACAATTTTCAAATTTATATTATTGGTGCACTTTTTATAATAGTAATAATACTATTTATTATGGTAATTTGTGCTTTTAAATCATTAAGTAGGATGGAAAGCAGATATAGGAAGTTTATGAGAGGTGTAGATAATAAAAATTTAGAAGAATTAGTAACAGGTTATCTAGATAAAATAGATAAGGTAGAAAAAAATTCAGATGATATAAAAGAACTATATAAAACATTAGATTCAAGAGTAAAAGGATGTGTTCAAAAAGTATCTGTAGTAAGATATAGAGCATTTGAAGATGTGGGAAGTGATTTAAGCTTTTCAATATCATTATTAGATGAAAATAATGATGGTGTTATTATTACTGGAATATATGGTAGAAATGAAAGTACTACATATGCTAAACCAGTGGATAGAGGAATATCAAGATATGATTTATCAGAAGAAGAAAAACAAGTATTGCAAAATTGTTTAAATAAAATTTAAAGTAATGAATAAGAAACCTCCTTAAGGGAAATATTAACCTATAAAGGAGGTTTTTTTTATGAAAATTTTTATTTCAGAAGAATTTACATATATAAAGCAGCAGTTAAGAAAAAGAGGATATAATGTTATAGATGAAATAAGAAATAAAGAATGTGATGTTATAATATGTAATTTAAAAAATGGTGGATTAATAAATTCTAATATATATAATAGTGTAAAAGAAGAAGGCATGTTAATAATAGATTCTGGCAGTAAAAGTATAGAAGAAATAGAGTGCATACTAAATAATAGGTCATATAACAGATTGTTTTAAGATGCCTTCAAAATTTATATTCTTTATTGTGCATTAGCATTTTCCGTAAACTTATTAGCAAAAATCTTAGTGGATTTTTTGCCACCAATAGTTTTTAATATTGAATGGTATAATCCTTTATATATAACTTCTACAATTTGCATTACTGTAAATAACCTTGTATTTTGTAAAACCATAAATTCCATAGCACCAGATATATTTACTATTCCTGTTATACTTAAATCTCCAACTTGAGGCAAATCTTTATTCATAGCAGAGCCAGGCTTTAATGGCTTCGATTCTAATACTATATTTCCAACGTTCTGAATACTACCTAAACATGCATCAATAGCTATTATAAAAGGATTTTCAAATTTGTTATTAACTTCTTCTATAATATTAGAAAGGTTTTTTGCATGAACAGGATTTTCAAGATTTCCATATAAAAATACCTTATCTCGAATTAAAAACTTTAATTTGTCTCCTACTAAAGGTCCTAGGCTATCACCAGTAGATCTATCAGTACCTATACATAGGATAATTATAGGTCTACCTAATTTGGCTATAGGATAAATTTCTTTACTTAAAACATCTCTTAATTGAAAAACAGAATTTGGTGATGAGGAATCTAATACTAATTTATTTATCATATAAAAAACCTCCTGTTATTATGAATTTTAACCATATGAAGGTTATTTATACGTAAATTTTTATTTTTTACACATAAAAAGTTCCTAATAAATGAATATTAGGAATTCTCATTTTAAACTATATTAATTTTTTTAAATATATTGTAAAAAACTACAAGGAATATACAAAAAATTATACCAGAAATTCCATTTAATTTAAGACCTATAAATAAAGCTGCTAAAACTGCTACCGGGTTGATCCCCAATGAAGATGATACAATTTTTGGCTCAATTATTTGTCTTATTATTGATACTAAAATATAAGAAATAATAATTCCAAATGCAGTTATATAGTTTTTGAATAAAAAAATATATATTATAGCAAGAGGAATATATATAGTTCCTATACCTAGAATAGGTAAAATGTCTACAAAAGCGCATAATACACTTAGAACAATTGCATATTTTACTTTGAAGAATAAAAATACTATAATAGTTTCTAAAAAAGTTATTCCTATAATAAGCATATAGGACATTATATAGTTAACAAGCATTTTTTTTGTTTCTAAATAAATATAAAATATTTTATCTGTTTTATTTTCTGGAATAATGTTTAAGAACTTATCTTTAACATCTACGATATCTTTAGTGAAAAAGTATGTAGCAAGTAAAGTAAAAAGTATAACCATAATTATATATGGAATTGATGCTAAAAATCCTAGTAAAGTAGATACAATTTTACCAGTGATAAATACAGTTATATTAGAAAGTTTAGTAACAAGACTAGAAAAGTTTTTATCTACAGCATTAATTATATTAGGATCAAGATTTTTATAGTATTTTTGAAGCTCTTCAAAAGAATCATATACATTAGATGAATTCTTTGAAATATATAATTGGATATTTTTGCCTAATTGAATAGCTTCTGATGTAAACATACCTATTCCAAAAGATAAAATTAAAACTAAAATAGTAAAAAAGGTAATTGTAGTTATTAAAGATGCTATTGAGCTTCTAATTTTAAATGTTCGCATAATATATTTAGTTGGTTTTTTTAAAATTAATGCAAATAGTAAAGCTAGTACGAATGGTAGAGTATAATTTATAGTGCTAAAGAATGTTAAAAAAACTATAGTATATATTATAAAAAAAATTACAATTTTATCAATTTTGTTTAGTAAATCTTCCATTTAATTCACTCCACCTTTTTAAAAATAAATATATGGTGATATATGTTTTTTAATGTGATTCTAAATATTCAATGATAAATCTTAGAAGCATTATTTAAACAATATTTACAAACAATACCTAATATAGATTGCTGTAAATGAAATTTTTATAAACTAACATATATAAGTAACGCTATGAAATATTATTTCTGTTATAATAGAATATAATGTTATATAGACCATATCCTATTGATATAAGATTAGAAAATTAGGATATTAATGTATAATATTCCACTATATACAATTATAAACCAAATTAATTGTATATAGAATAAAAACTTTAATTTGAGAGGAGGAAAATTCATTTTAATAATGAATTGGAATTTATGGATATTTATTACGTTATAACTTTTCAAAATACACATGGTGCTATAAGTGGTGAAAGTATTTTAAAAAATAATAATATTAAGGTAGAAATAATGCCAACACCAACAGTAATCACCAAAAGTTGTGGAATAAGCATAAAGATTGAAACTGAATTTATAGAACAAGTAAAAAGCTTAGTAGAAAAAGGTGAACTAGTCATAAAGAATATTTATGAAAAAAGTGGAACTGGATATAAGACTTACACTATATAAGTACAGGTGATAATAATGAAAAATTTAGTTTGTTATTTTACTTTAAATTTCAACTTGGATAAATACGGAATAAAGTTTGGAGATTTAAATAAGCAGAGTATTTATAACTTTGGATTAAATGTGGTTAAAGTAATAGTCATTTTAGTATTTATGTATTTAATTATTAAAATAGGAAATGGAATTATAAATAGATATGTTTCCAAACAAAAAAATTTTAAATTTTCTTTAGATGATAAAAAAGCTAAAACAGTAGGTGCTGTTTTAAAAAGTATACTTAGATATTCAGTATATTTTTTTGGCGTTTTTGGCATAATAGAAGTTTTATTTAATAAGATTGGATTAACCTTTGCAGGAATAGGAGGAGTAGCCTTAGGTTTTGGTGCTCAAAGTCTTATAAAGGACGTTATTAATGGCTTTTTCATATTATTTGAGGATCAATTTACTGTTGGTGATTATATTAATGTAGATGATAAGGGCGGAATAGTAGAAAGCATGGAGCTCAGAGTTACAAAAATAAGAGATTTCAATGGAGATCTACATATAATACCAAATGGACTTATAACTAAAGTAACAAATCATTCAAGAGGTAACATAAGGATTATGGTAGATGTAGATGTATCTCATGATGAAGATTTAGATAGAGCAATAAAGATAATATCGGATTTATGTGATAGGTTTAAAGAAGAAAATGAATGTGTTACGGAAGGACCAAAAGTATTGGGTATATCTGCATTAAAAGAAGATAGAATTACTATAAGAGTTGCTGGCAAATCCAAACCTATGACTCAATGGGATGCAGAAATGAAACTTCGAAAGGAAATAAGAGATGTTCTAAATAGTGCTAATATAAAAATACCTTATGCAAAAGTAAAGGTAGTTAAGGAGTGATAATATGGTAAAAAACTTTTATCTCGGTGATATAGTAGAAATGAAAAAAGGACATCCATGTGGAGGAAACGCTTGGGAAATAATAAGACTTGGAGCTGATATAAAGGTAAAATGCTGTAACTGCAGCAGAATAGTTATGATACCTAGAAGTAAATTTGAAAAAGATGTAAAAAAGATAATAAAACAGAATGTTCCAGAAGAGAAATAGCTTGATTTTTATAACAATAAGTGATAAAATGTTTAATTGTAATCCCTGCTGTGTAAAGCACAGCCGTTAGTCCAAGGGGAGGAGGTGAAATCTAATGAGAAAATATGAAACTATATTCATATTACACCCATCATTAGACGAAGAAGCTGTTAAAGCTAACGTTGAAAAGTTTAAGGGCGTAATAGAAAATGGTGGAGGCGTAGTAGATAACGTTGATGCTTGGGGCAAGAGAAAACTTGCTTATGAAATAAACAAGATTGGCGAAGGTACTTATACTCTAATAAATTTCAGCGCTGGTCCTGAATTACCAAAAGAGTTAGACAGAGTATTCAGAATTACAGATACTGTTATAAGACACATAATAGTTAAAGATGAAAAATAGGTGGTGTTTTTATGAACAAGGTTGTTTTAATTGGAAGATTAACCAAAGATCCTGAGTTAAAATTTACTCCAGGAAATGGTACAGCTGTTGCCACCTTTACTTTAGCCGTTGATAGAAAATTTTCTAGAGATGGTCAAAAAGAAGCTGATTTTATCCCTATAGTAGTATGGGGAAAACAAGCTGAATCTACAGCAAATTATATGAGCAAAGGTAAGCTCATGGGAGTTTGTGGTAGAATTCAAACTAGAACATATGATGCTAAAGACGGTACTAGAAGATATGTTACTGAAGTTGTTGCAGATGAAGTACAATTCCTTGAATGGGGAAGTGGAAATAGATCAGCAGCACCATCATTTAACGAAGCTTCATCTGAAGAATTTGGAAATACTCAAGGCTTTAATGAAAAAGCCTATGGAGAGGATATCACGCCAGTAGATGATGGAGATATCCCATTTTAAAGGTAAGGAGGGATAAGGATGCAAAATAATAGAGATGGCGGCAGAAGAAATTCTGGCAAAATGAGAAGAGCTAAAAGAAAAATTTGCAGTTTTTGTATGGATAAAGCTGAATCAATAGATTACAAAGATATAAATAAGTTGAGAAAGTATGTTACAGAAAGAGGTAAAATTCTTCCAAGAAGAATTTCCGGAAACTGTGCAAAACATCAAAGACAACTTACAGATGCTATAAAGAGAGCAAGAAATATAGCATTACTACCATTCACAACAGAATAGTGGAATTTAAGGTGAAGGATTTTTTATTCTTCACTTTTTATTTTTTGTTTATTTATATAATATTATAAATTGACAATGCTATTTATAAAACTTATACTTTAGAATATGATTGTGGTAAAAGTATACAATAGAAATATTTTTATGAAAACGTTTGTTCAGTAGATAATGTTGACAAGTGTAATTAATAGAATTTAAAATATAAAAATCATGTTTCAATTTATGTATAATGCTATTATGTATTAGCTAAAACTTTAATAAGCATAGATTTATTGCATAAATGCATAAAAATAACTAAAATAGAAGTATAGCTTTGAGGGGGATGGGGGTAAATGAGAAAAGAAGATTTTAATATAATGTATAATGTGAAAGTAATAGAAGAATTGAAAGCAGATCTTTTATGTACAATTGGTGATTTGTTTAAAATACTTACTAAAGGTAGTAATATAGCTCAAAATGCAATATTAGATTGTATTTCAGGGGCAATAATAGTATTATACTTACTATCTGAACGACTTGGATATTCACATACAGCTGTAGATGAAAACATGAGAAAAAAGTTAAAAGTAGGAATAATAGAAGAGGATAAAATAGAGAAAGAAGGTAAGGATTTAACTAAGCTGTATAATCATTTAAAGGAAAGAGAATAATGGAGGAAAAGATGCAAAATAGAAGTTATAGCACAAAGTCAGTAGTTGAAGCAGGGTTAATATCAACTCTAATTGTAGTAATTATGCTTGCTAACTTATATGTACCTGTGTTGGCGGTTGTTGGTAAATTAATCTTACCAATTCCTGTAATAATACTTTATATAAGACATAATTTGAAAGTTACATTAGCTGCAGTAGTAGTTAGTTCAATTATAGTAGCTATGTTAAGTGATCCGATACAAGCATTTCAATGCTTAATTATACTTGGTACTGTTGGAGTGACTTTAGGATATTGTATAAAACATAAAAAAAGTAACAGTTTAACCTTAATTATGTTAACTATGATGTCTGCTATAGGAATTACAATAAGTTTTGTTATATTAGTACACTTAGCAGGACAACAGGGAATTATAGATTTTCTGTCAAATCAATTACAACAATCTGTAAGTATGACAAAGCAAATGTATGCTGGTATGGGATTAACTAAAGAACAATCAGCTGTATTAGATAGTATATATGAATTTGCTAAGCCAGATAATTTAACAAAAAACTTTCTATTAATTATAATTTTGTCTGGATTCATGTCAGCATGTTTAAATTATTATGTAACTAGAGTGATACTAAAAAAATTAAAATATGATACAGTAGAAGTAAAACCTTTTACTAATTTTTATATTAATAGTAAAATGGCAGCAATAGTAGCTATTTTCATTTTAATAGGAGTATTGCTTACTAAAAATAACATGTCTATAGGTAGTTCTATAACAACAGCTGGCTATGGTATTCTTCAAATTATCCTTTTACTAAATGGAGCAGCCTTTGTTTTATATTATTTAAGAAATAAATTTAATATGTCAAAATTAATTTCAAATTTAATATTAATATTTACTATTTTTTCTCCGCTCCTTGTAGTTTTCATTTATTTAGGACTTATAGATATATTATTGGATTTTAGAAAACTTGACCCAAATAGAAGAAGGCCTAAAGAAAAATAAATGGGGGCTTATTAAATGGATAAAAAATATAATTATTTTATAACCGGTAACAAAGTATATATGATCATAATAGCTATTCTTATTTCAGTAATTATAGTTTATAGGCATTTTTATATAGGAATAGTATTTATAAGTTTATATATAATTCTTGTAGTATATAATATGAAAAATACAAAAGTTAGGCAAACAGAATGGAAGAAATTTATAGAGAATTTTTCATCTCAGTTGGATAACGCAACTAGAAATACTTTAGTAAAGATGCCTTTTCCATTAATTATGATAGATAAAAAAGGAGAAATTCTTTGGTATAATCAGAAATATTCTTATATAATTAAAAATGAAGATATATTAGGTAAAAATATTAATGGTGTAATTAAAGAAATTAATTTAAGACAAATTTTAGATGGTAAAAAAAATATGATGAAGAATGTTAAACTAAAGGAAAATTATTATGATATATATAGTAATGTAGTTGATATATCTGATAACTTAGAAGATAGAATAATACTTCTGTACCTTTATGATGTTACACAGATGTTGAAAATTGTTAAGAACTTAGAGTTGAATAAATATACTATAATGCTTATGGAAGTAGATAATTTTCATGATGTAATTAAAACCATTGAGGAAGGCCAAAGACCATTAATAGTTGCAGAAATAGAAAGAACAATAAATTGTTATGCTCAAAGTTTAAATGCAATGATGAGAAAATATGATGATAATAAATATGTATTATGTGTTCAAGATAATTATGTTGAAAAAGAGATGGAAAAAAAGTTTGAAATATTAGATAATATAAGAGAGATAAATATGGGCAATAAACTAGCTGTTACTTTAAGTATAGGAGTAGGACGTGGTGGAGAGACTCCGCTGCAAAATGAAAATTTTGCAGCATCTGCTAAGGAACTAGCACTTGGAAGAGGTGGAGATCAAACTGTAGTTAAAAATGGAGAAAAGTTATCCTTTTATGGAGGAAAAACAAAAGAAGTAGAGAAAAGAACTAAGGTAAGAGCAAGAGTCATAGCACATGCTCTGGTAGAATTAATAAATGCTAGTAGTGATGTTTTTATAATGGGACATATAAATCCAGATATAGATTGTCTTGGAGCTGCTGTTGGAATATATAGTACAATAAAATTTTTAAAAAAGGATTGTCACATAGTATTAGAAGAAACTAATAGCAGTATAAACTTAATTTTAGAAAAAATTAAAAATGAAGAAGATTATGAAAAGGTATTTATAAGTAGCAAAGAATGTATAGACAATATGAAATATAATAGTTTACTTATACTTGTAGATGTTCATAGCAGAGGGTATGTTCAAGACATAAAAGTAGTAGATGCTTTTGAAAAAATAGTTATAATAGATCATCATAGAAAGTCTACAGATTTTGTAGAAGGAGCACTTTTAAGCTATATAGAACCATATGCATCATCTACATCTGAATTAGTTACAGAAATGCTTCAGTATATGGTTGAAAAACCAAAAATAAAAATAATAGAAGCAGAAGCTCTTTTGGCAGGAATTTGTGTTGATACTAAGAATTTTTGTTTTAAAACTGGTGTAAGAACTTTTGAAGCTGCCTCTTTTTTAAGAAGATTGGGAGCAGATACTGTGGATGTAAAAAAATTTTTTGCAGATGATTTAGACACCTATTTAAAAAGAGCTGAAATTATAAAGTCAGCTGAAATATTTAATAATATAGCAATAGCTGTATGCCCCAATGAAATAGAAGATATTGTATTAGCTGCACAGGCTGCTGATGAATTGCTAAATATTACAGGTATCAAAGCATCTTTTGTTTTTGTTAAAATAAAAGATAATGTATGTATTAGCGGAAGATCTTTAGGAGAAGTCAATGTGCAAGTTATACTTGAATCTTTGGGTGGAGGAGGACATATGACTATGGCAGGGGCAACAATTAAAAAAGTCACATTAGATGAAGCTTTAAAAAAACTTAAAGATGCCATTGGCAAATACATTATGGAAGGTGAAGAATAATGAAGGTTATACTTTTAAAAGACGTAAAATCAGTAGGAAAGAAAGGAGATATAATAAATGCTTCTGATGGATATGCAAGAAATTATTTATTACCAAGAGGACTTGCACAAGAAGCAACAGGTACTAATGTTCATATATTAAATAACAAAAAGGAAGCTGAAAGAAGACAAAAACTTGCAGAAATAGAAGCAGCTCAAAAGATTGCTGAAAGCTTAAAGGGAAAGGAAATAAACCTTTCAGTTAAAACAGGTGAAAATGGAAAATTATTTGGATCAATAACAGGAAAGGATATAGCTGATGAATTAAATAAAAAATATAATTTAAAAGTTGATAAGAAAAAAATCGTAGTAGATAACATAAAACAAGTTGGAACTTATGATGTAGAAGTAAAACTATATCCTGAAATTTCAACTAAAATAAAAGTTATTATAGCAGAAAAATAAGGGGGAGAACCTGTGAAATCACAATTTGTGAATGATATAGAAGATGAATTTATTGACAATATATCAATTGAGACCCAAATAAATGTATTGTATGAGATATTAAATAAGGTATTGGATGAAGGTACTATAAGATCTAGGACAGTAAAATATAAATTACAAAGCTATGTGAAAAGTAAAGACATGCTAAAGAGGTTGTATGCTTTGAACATGATAGTAAGTGATGGTAAGGGATTACAAACTATGCCTACTGAATCAAATGCATGTAAGGTTTTAGAAGATACAAATGTTTGGATTTCAGAAGCTTTGGCAACAAAGTATGTAAAAAGCAAAATAGAGCAAGAAGTAGAAAAAAATCTTATAGAAAAGCAAGATAAGTATTTAGATGAAGTAAGATTAGGAATTATAAAAAAGCAAAAAGGACCAGAAAATGCAAAGACACTTAAAAAATATGCTCAACTTGAAGTTTTAGATTCTAATAAGTTAAGTAAAAATATTCAGAGCATTTTAAGACCAGGATGTTTTTCTGAAATTGTAGGACAGGAAAGAGCTATAAAATCTATATTATCAAAGTTAGCATCACCATATCCACAACATATTATACTATATGGTCCACCAGGGGTTGGAAAAACTACAGCTGCAAGATTAGCATTAGAGGAAGTTAAAAAATTGCAGTATACTCCTTTTGAAGAAAGTGCTAAGTTTGTGGAAGTTGATGGTACTACTTTAAGATGGGACCCAAGGGAAATAACAAATCCATTATTAGGTTCAGTGCACGATCCTATATACCAAGGTACAAAAAGGGATTTAGCAGAAACTGGTACTCCGGAACCAAAACCTGGACTTGTAACAGAAGCTCATGGAGGAATACTTTTTATTGATGAAATTGGAGAATTAGATGAAATGCTCCAAAATAAATTATTAAAGGTATTAGAGGATAAAAGAGTAGAATTTTCATCTTCATATTATGATCCAGATGATGAAAGTACTCCTAAATATATAAAATATCTTTTTGAAAATGGAGCACCAGCAGATTTTATATTAATAGGAGCAACAACTAGGGAGCCTAATGAAATAAATCCAGCGCTCAGATCAAGATGTACAGAAGTTTATTTTGAACCTTTAAGCTCAAGTGATATAAAGAAAATAGTTGAAAACGCAGCAAACAAAATTGATATTAATTTAGAAGAAGGCGTAGCAGAAACTATAAGTAGATATACAATAGAAGGTAGAAAAGCTGTTAATATACTTGCAGATGCATACGGATATGTTTTATATAATCAAAAAGGAACTGATTTGAATTCAAAAGTTTTAATAACAAATGAGGATTTAAATGAGGTTATAAGCATAAGTAGATTGGTACCTTTTGAAGATGTTAAAAATGAAGTAAAATATGAAATTGGACATATATACGGGTTAGGTGTTAGTGGATATATTGGATCTACATTAGAGATAGAAACAGCTGTTTTTGAAGCAAAAGAAAAAGGCAAAGGTTCAGTAAGATTTAATGATACTGCTGGAAGTATGGCAAAAGATTCTGTATTTAATGCAGCTTCTGTAATAAGAAAAATAGCAGATAAGGATTTAAGTGACTATGATATACATGTAAATGTTATAGGAGGAGGTAAAATAGATGGACCTTCTGCTGGAGCAGCTATTACAATATGTATTATAAGTGCACTTTTAAATAAGCCATTAAGGCAAGATGTAGCTATAACTGGAGAAATATCTTTAAGAGGTAAAGTAAAGCCTGTTGGAGGTATATTCGAAAAAATTTATGGTGCAAGAAGAAAAGGTATAAAGCTTGTAATTATGCCTGAAGATAATATAAAAGAAGCGCCAACAGAGCTTGAAGATATAGAAATAAAAGCAGTAAAAAATATAGAAGAATTAATGAAAATAGTTTTTGAAAGTAATTCTAAGGAGAGATAACGAATGGATGCACCTCTTAGAAGTATGCCTCATAATATAGAGGCAGAGCAAAGTGTAATAGGTTCAATGCTTGTAGATAAAACTTCCATAGCTGAGGCTATGGAAGTTTTAAAAACTGAGGACTTTTATAAGGATGCACATAAAGTTATATTTAATGCTATATTAGATTTGAATCAAAAAGATGTAGCTGTTGATATAATAACTCTTACAGAAAATTTAAAATCTAATGATAAACTAGATGCTGCAGGAGGAATAACTTATATAAGTGAATTAAGCGGTTCAGTAGTTTCTACAGCAAATATACAATCCTATATAAAAATAGTAAAAGATAAATCAGTATTAAGAAAACTTATTAGATCCTCTACAAAAGTAATAGAAGAAAGCTATAATAGCCAAGATGATGTATTAGGGGTTATTGATTTAGCAGAAAAACAAATATTTGATATTTCTAACAATACTAATACTGCTGATTTTGAACCAATGAGTACTGTTTTGGAAAGAGGATTTATAGAAATAGAAAGGCTTTTTAATAATAAAGGTCAAACCACAGGAGTACCTTCAGGATTTAGAGAACTTGATGCTAAAACATCAGGATTTCAAAAAGGTGATATGGTGCTAATTGCAGCAAGACCATCTATGGGAAAAACTACATTTGCTTTAAATATAGCAGAAAATGCGGCTTTAAGAGAAGGAAAAAGTGTAGCTATTTTTTCTTTAGAAATGTCTAAGGAACAGTTAGCATATAAGCTTTTGTGTTCTGAGGCTCATGTAGATATGCTTAGATTAAGAACAGGTAATCTAGATGATAAAGATTGGGAAAACATTGCTAAAGCATCAGGTCCACTTGGCGGCGCTAAAATATACATAGATGATACAGCAGGTATTTCAGTTATGGAAATGCGATCTAAGTGCAGAAGATTGAAGATAGAGCATGGAATAGATATAATAATGGTGGACTATCTTCAGTTAATGTCAGGAAGTAAAGGATCAGAAAGCAGGCAGCAGGAAGTATCAGAAATATCTAGATCTATTAAAGCACTGGCAAAAGAAATGCAATGTCCAGTTGTTGCACTATCGCAGTTATCTCGTGCACCAGAAGCAAGAACAGATCATAGACCTATGTTATCAGACCTTAGAGAGTCAGGTTCTATAGAACAAGATGCTGACGTGGTTATGTTTTTATATAGGGATGAATATTACAATAAAGAAACAGAAGAGAAAAATGTGGGTGAATGTATCATTGCAAAGCAAAGAAATGGTCCTACAGGTACTGTTAAACTTGCTTGGCTTGGACAATTCAGTAAGTTTGGTAATTTGGATGTTATACACCAACAATAAAAATGAGGCTAGCTTTTTACAGCGAGCCTCATTTTTAAATTTAAATACAACATTGAATTTTTATGCTGTAAAAATATTAATGAATATCTATTCTTCTCTGAGATTCTTTAGTTTTTTCTTTTTTGGGAAGAATAACTTTTAATACACCATCACTAAAAGATGCATCAATAGTGTTTTCATCTACATTGTCTATATAAAAACTTCTCTTAAATTCTCCATATCTTCTTTCTCGTCTTACATAATTTCCATTTTTATCTTCTACATCGTCCTGACGTTTTGCTGATATAGTTAAATAGTTATTGTTAAGATTAATATCTATATTTTCTTTTTTTATACCAGGTAAGTCAGCTTCTATCATGTAGTTATTTTCATCTTCTTTTAAATCTACTTTGAAGCCATTTCCGAATGTAGAAATATTTGATGGATAGAACATATCATCGCCAAAGAAATTGTTCAAAAAGCTATCGAAAATATCGTCACCTCTTTTATTTATGGAATTGTTTCTTCTAAAAGGAATCATATCAAACATAATAAAAACCTCCTTAATTTGTTATTATTTTTATTTGTATATTGTGTTTATGCTTATATAATAATACAAAGGTCAAAGAAAGTCAAAGTAAGAAAGATTAGTATTTAAATGGTTTTAATAGATATTTAAATTAATATTAATTTAAATTGTTTAAATAGTAATTATAAGTTAAAAATAACATGATATTAAAAAATATGATGAAATTTTATTAAAGGTCAAAAAATTTTTATGATTTTTGACCTTTAATATTATATTTAAATACTAATAAATTAAATAGGATTGATTTATAAAAAGGTTATAGCATCTTTACCATCCGGGATATATTGTAAAATTAAATTAATTATGAGAATAGTTGATTATATTTACAAAGTGTATTAAAATTATAAATGTGTAAGAACTAAAGATGCTCCTATGGCTCAGCTGGTAGAGCAACTGATTCGTAATCAGTAGGCCGCAGGTTCGAATCCTGTTAGGAGCACCAGTAATGCCAATGGATTTACAAATTTTATAATTTAAAGCAATTATAAATACACCTATTGTGATAAGATGAATAGGTATATAAAAAAATTAAGGTATATATAATACTAGATTATATATACCTTAATTTATATATTTTATTATTTATTTTAATTGCTTACCTAATAAAGAATTCATTTTTTCAGTAGCTTCTTTATGTTTTTCATATATATCCATAGTTGTTTTTATAGAACTGTGTTCCATAAGTGATTGAATAGTTTTTGGATCTACATTTAAATCATTTAATCTACTGCCATAAACATGTCTTAAAGTATGAAATGTAAATCCTTTAGTATTAATGCCTGATCTCTTTAATATTGTTTTATAAACTCGCATAAGATTACTAATGTCAATTGGGTTTCCTAATTCAGTAAAGAAAACTAGGTTTTGTGGAAGAGATAACTAGCGATTTTGATTTTTATTTAAAAATAATTCGACTAATGAAAAACAAACCACAAGAACATGCTACAGAATATAAGAAAGCTTAGGATGCAGCTATAAATAGATTTACAGGAGAATTTATTACAGAATTTTGTTTTAGTGATGGAAGTATTGTTTGGGGAAAACTGACAAAGTTTAATTCTTCTGTATATCTTGACAAGCAATTAAAAGTTTATAATTAAAGATCATTTGAATTTTATCACAATTATATTTGATTATAGATTAACTTGAATTACCATGAAGTATTGGTCATAAGGTGGTTGTGTTGGTATAATTGGAATATAAATTTTTTAATATAAAGCTTGTTATTCTATATTAAAAAATAGAAATATCAAAAGCATGGGAGTGAAATTAATGATTTTTAACGATTATGACTATAGAGATTTAACAACTGGAATTAAAGTGAAATTTAAAAGGAAAGATGAAAAGCCTTTAAGTGTGTGGGAAGTAGCTAATTTTATAAATAACTTTTCTACATACTATTATAAATTTGAAATAATTGAAACTATAGCTATCGCATTAAATGAATCTATAGATCCCAGAAATATTTTTATTTTTAGTAAATCATTTTTGTTAAATAATGTTTATTCAGAACTTGATATTATAGATTTAAGCAATAGTGAAATTCCATATATATTATCATTAGGAAATATGATAAGTATGTTTCCTAATGACAAACTAATAAATATAAACTTTATTTTAAAAGCATATAACGAAATAAATGAAATACTTAAAAATGCAAAAATATATAAAACAGTTGATAGTTCTTATATAATTAAGTGTTTTAATAATATAAAGCATTTGCCCGTGGGCAAAGAAATTAAAAATTTAGAAACCGAATGTAACGTTTTTATATCTGATTTAGAAGATAAAAATTTAAAGGAAAAAGTAAAAGAAGTTTTTAAAAATATTAAAAAGGAATATTTTGAATACGGACAATCAAAAATTAAAATAAAATCACTATTTGATTTAAATATAAATTATAAACAAATATCATTCTTAGAAGATAGAAGTATGTATAATTTATCAGCTCAGGAAAAAAAATTATTTAATACTTATTTTCATAAGTTTTTTGAAGTATTATCACGATTACCTAGACCTGTTGTTGGTATATACTATAAAGATGAAAATGTTATAAAGATATTATGCAAATCTCATATAAACAAAGATCAATCAAATATTACATCATTAGATTTAAAAAAATTTTCACATAATAGTCCTCCATTTATGGAATTTTTAGCTGGCCAGTTTATAACTAAGGCATCTGAATATATTCTTTCAAGTGAAGAAAGAGCCTTAAAAAAGGAACTATTAAAACAACAAATAAATACTGAAAAGTTAAAGCAAAAAACAGAAGAAGAAAAACAAAAAAGTGAAAAATTAAATCGTTTGGAAAAGAGATTAACCATTTTAGAAAAGTTAGATAATATAAATAAATCTAATATACCTAACAATATTAAACAAGTTAATAATACATATCTTAAATCACAATTATTAAATATTGATAGTAGTATAGGAAATAACCTACGACAGTTATTAAATAAAACCAAATTTGATTTAATTGATGAAGACATAGAGCATATACATGTTGATACGTATAAATAGTAGTGTTAATTTACATATGCTATAATTAAAATTACTATTTTAAATAATAATTAGGAGGTAGATTATGTCAAAGCTCAAGGAAACAAAAATTTATAATTTAAATGACTTTATAAATTGGTATGAAGCAGGAGAGTTGGAAATATCGCCCAAATATCAAAGAAATTCGGTATGGAATCTTAAAGCTAAATCATATTTAATTGATACTATTTTAAGAGGATTACCAGTTCCTCAAGTCGCCATAAGACAGGTTATTGATACAAAAACTAGAAAAACTATAAGAGAAGTCATAGATGGCCAGCAACGTCTTAGGACTATACTTGAATTTATAAATGATGATTTTTCTATACTTAGCTCTCATAACGAGGAGTTAGGAAATATGACTTATGATGATCTTGATGATGAATTAAAAGAAGATTTTCTAATGTATGAATTACCTGTTGAAATCATAAAAATCAAAGAAGATTCAATTATTTATGATATGTTTGCAAGGTTGAATACAAACAATATGGCTTTAAATAGACAGGAATTAAGAAATGCAAAGTATTGGGGAGAGTTTAAAGTTTTTGTTTATAGAATGGCTGCTAAATGGCGTAAGTTTTTTATAGATATTAATATGTTTAGCGATAAACAACTATCTAGAATGTTAGATATTGAATATTTATCAGGATTAATTGCACTAATAATTGATGGAATAATTACCGAAAACCAAACAAAAATAGATAGTTATTATGAAGATAATGATGAAGAATTTAAAGAACAACAAGATGTAGAATCTAAATTAGAACGTGTTTTATATACAATAAAAAAAATTTTTGATGATGATAAATATAGTACAAGCTATTTTCATAGAAAAAACTACTTTTATACATTATTTGCAGTAATAACTCACATGATGTTTGGTATACCTAACTTAGAAATCAACAGGATAGAAAAATATTCCGTAGGAAATATCGATAATAATATAGGTTCACTCATTTTAAAATTAACGGAATTTGAATCATATTATGAAAGATTTACTCACGAAGAATTATATGATAAAAATATGTTGCAGAAAATGGTTAAATTTGAACAAATGCATAGAACTAGAACTACATCTCAAGCAGAAAGAATTATAAGGGTTAGTATATTGTGTAATTTTATTGGAAGTGATATCAATGGATAACTCAATTGTTATTGATGAAATCAATTTTTGGGACAGTGAATTAAGTAAATTAGGTAGCAGTAATAATAAACTATACGAATTGGCATTTTTTAAGGTATTTGTAAAGTTTGATCTATTCTTAACGCAATTATTTGTAAACTATTCTGTTGGAAAAGGTAGTTCTAAAGGATATATACCTCAAAGAAAATTAGAGTTTATTGATGAAAAACATCTTGAAGGAATTTTAATTAATAAAAGGAGTTCATTTATTGATTATTCAGAGAAGATTCCACAATTATCAAAGTATATTTTTAGAGATGGCAATGATCCATTCTCATTAGTATTTTCAGATTCAAATTTTAGTACTTATTATAATAAGATGAAATATATTAGGAATTATATTGCACATGAAAGTAATGAATCTAAAAAAAAATATCATAAAAGCGTTATTATGGAGACAAATTCATTTATAGAACCATATGTTTTTTTATCAAAGATAGATAAAAAACATAGTAAAACTAATTACTCAGTTTATATAAGTATTATTAGGGATATGACAGAAACTTTATTAGATCCTACTTCGTATTTTGGAACTTCACTAGAGAATAATACAGTTCAACATGTTGCAGCTACGCTTGATGATAACTTATAAGGTATTTAAATTTAATTAAAAACATATATATATTTATATAAAAATACACCTATTATGCTTTATAATAATATAATTCTATGATATTAGATATAACATATGTGAGTTTAATTACTTATAGAATTTAACAAAATATAACTGTAAATAATATAGTAAAATCTACCCTAACGGATTCGTAATCAGTAGGCCGCAGGTTCGAATCCTGTTAGGAGCACCATTATATTAATTAGATAATGTATTTATAATTATATATAAGTTAATATTTTTTATAACAATTAAAGTCTCTAGCTTTGAATAATATAAGTTAGGGGCTTTTATATTTAATCATGTAAAAAGGATTACTTGATGCAAAATGAAAGCCTATGTGTATAAAAATTTCATAAATATGTGATATAATTATAAATATCACTTAATAGTGAAGGAAAATGCAAATGTAAATTTCAAAATAAGGGGATGTGTTTTTATGCAAAAAGAATTTTCTTTAAGTAATGGTAAAGCTATGGTTAATTTTACGGCAAAATATTGTAATACTCCAGAAAAATTATTGGGAAGCAAAGGGTTTAAAACTGTTTTAGAAGCTTATATGTCCAAAATAAAAAATAAGGAAAGCAATATATATAAATATATTAAAGGTTCTATAAATAGTAATGATGTAAAAGAAATATCCAAAGAGATTACAAATATACTAAAATTACTTATGGTTTTGGATGCTGATGAGATAAAAAAGTTCAGTGAGAAGTATGATAAATTTTTAGGGGATAAAGATAAGTTTATATCTTTTATAGAAGGACTATATGGTTTCTGGAGAAAAATAGAAAGATATACTATAGTTCAAAATAACAAAGTAGGTGAAGGTCTTCAAAGTGTAAGTTTTATAGATGCAAATAATGAATTTTCAAAGCTTATTTTAAATACTTATAGAAAAGTAGAAGAAAATGTTATAGGAGAAAAGCCTAAGGTGTATAGACAACTTCCGGCTGGTGGAAATGCAGGACTTATTTTAAATGATATAAAATGGCCTTATCCAAGTGGTTATGAATGCTTAAATAAAATACCGTTTATAGAATCTATAATAGTTGATCCTCCATTTATAACATATCCTAAAAAGAATAAGAGAGATGGTATGTTTACAGAGTGTCATGAAAATCCATTAAAAAATTGCTCTATAAATGTAGATCATTGGTTTTGTTATCCTGCAAAAGTAGGAGAGTTGTTAGCATATATATATTTTCATAGAGACTTTATGGCTCATGGAGTAACACTTTGTAACCTTTTTGAATTAGCTAAAGAAGATGAGTATAGAGGAAAAAAACCTGATATAGTGTATGTATTTGGTGTTAGAGATAATAATGAAGATATGCAAACAATATTTTATGATGATAAAGAAAATGACATAATGCTTGGATATATAAATTACATGGAAAGCATAGATTATTTCGGTTACATGAAAAAAATGACACTAACTCTTCATAATTTAATAATGATAAAAAGAGGGTATTTGCCAATACATGGGGCTATGGTTAATATAATAACTAAAAACAATAAAGAAGCTAATGTTGTTATAATGGGAGATAGCGGAGCTGGAAAATCAGAAAGTTTAGAGGCGTTTAGAGAACTAAGTGATAACTATATAAGTGATATGACCATAATTTTTGATGATATGGGTGTTATTAAATTAAATGAAAATGAGAAACCTTTAGGATTTGGTACGGAGATAGGTGCATTTGTAAGGTTAGATGATTTAGATGCAGGATATGCATTTAAAGAAATTGATAGAAGTATATTTATGAATCCAGATAAGATAAATGCAAGACTTGTTATTCCTGTGGCAAGCTACAAGGAAATTACAAAAGGATACCCTATAGACTTACTACTTTATGCTAATAATTATGAAGAAGGCGAAGAGTTGGAGTTTTTTACAAATATTGATACAGCCATAGATGTATTTAGATCAGGAAGAAGAATGGCAAAGGGAACTACCACAGAGAGAGGGCTTGTAGAGACCTATTTTGCAAATCCATTTGGACCAGCACAAAAAGTAGAAGATACAGATAAACTTATTTACGAATACTTTAATAAATTTTTTGAAACAGGAATAAAAGTTGGTCAATTGAGAACGTGTTTGGGTGTAAATGGTAAGGAAAAAGAAGGACCTAAAAAGGCTGCCGTTAAATTATTAGAGCAAATTAAAAGTTTATAAAGTTTAAACATATGTAAATTCAACACATTAATATATGAAAATGTGTTGAATTTTTTTCTAACTGTATTATAATTAAAAACAATAGGGTTAATAGCTTATCAGTTCAAAAAAACAAATCAATATTGTAAAAACTAGTTAAAAGTAAATCATTTTTAGTTTGTTATCACATTATTTTAATTTCAAAATATTAAATACATATATTTTGAAGCAATATTATAAATAAAGTCATTCAGGTTAAGCTTCAAAAATTGAGGAAGTACTTTATATTGGATAAATTATAAGGGGGTAATTAAATTGTTAAATGAACCAAAAAAGGGGGATGTAATAGTTTTGGATTCAAAGACAAATTACAATTTTAGCGAGAGTATGTATATGAAAATATATGAAAGTCTTCCATGTGGTGCAATATTATTAGATGAAAATGATAAGATTATCGAACTAAATAGTAAAGCACTAAATATATTTCATGATCTAGATTTAGGATATCATTTACAAAGGATAATGGATAAAGTCAGCCAAAACTTATTAAAATCAGATGAAAACGATATAGAAAAAAAGTGTGAATATGAGATTATAACAGAAGATTATACTAAATATTTAGAGGTTACAGTTAATTATATAAAAGATATTGAAATAGCTAAAAAGATTATATTTATACAGGATGTTAGCAATTACAAATTAAGTATAAATAAGCTGAAAGATGAAAAAAAGGTTATAGAAAGTAATAGCATAAACGAAGGAATATTTTTGGCAAATATAAGTCATGAAATCAGAACTTCTATTAATGGAATAATAGGTATGACGGATTTAACTATAATGACAGATTTAACATTAGAACAAAAGGAAAATTTAAAGTTAGTAAAATCTAGTGCATTAAAGCTTTTAGATATAGTAAATAGTATATTGGATTTTTCTAAGATAAATTCAGGAAAGATGAAAGTTGAAAGCGTAGAATTTAATTTTAAGGAATTATACAATGAAATTGTAAGAATAAGCACTATGAAGGCTTTAGATAACAAATTAGAATTCAAATCTAAAATGGATGATGCAATTCCAGAAATATTAATAGGTGATCCTATAAAATTAAAACAAATACTAGATAATCTCATAGATAATGCAATAAAGTTTACGAAGTATGGAACAGTGTCCCTTATAATTGAAAAGGGAGAAACTATTGATAAAAAAGTAAACCTTAAGTTTTATGTAAAAGACACAGGTATAGGTATAGACAAAAAAGATATTGGTAAATTGTTTACAAACTTTAGCCAAATAGAAAATAAAACTTATACTAAAAAACCTACTGGTACAGGATTGGGACTTTGTATATGCAAAGGACTAGTAGAATTAATGAATGGAAAAATAGAAGTAAAAAGTAGAAAAGATGTTGGAACTTTATTTTCATTTAATTTGTTTTTGCAAAAGTGTGGAAAGTCTACAATTATAAATATAGATGATAGAAAAGATAAAGTTAAAAGGATAAATAAAAAGTTAAATATTTTAATTGTAGAGGATGATAAGGCTAGTCAAATTGTAATGTATAATTTATTTAAAAAATATGGACATATATGTGATATTGCAAATAATGGACAAGAAGCATTAAATGTGTTAAAAACAAAACAATATGATTTAATTCTTATGGATATACAGATGCCTATAATGGATGGTGTTCAAGCAACTAAATTTATAAGAAAATCTGAAGAAGGCAATGATAAACATATACCAATTATAGCTCTTACAGCTTATGCACTAAAAGGAGATAAAGAACATTTTTTAGGGTTAGGTATGGATGAATATATATCAAAACCTTTCAATGTAGAAGAATTGCTGCAAACTGTGTATAAAATAGTTAAAAAAGATGAAAGTGATTTAAATATTGTAAATAGGCAAAATAATATAGATAGGGAAGCATTATTTTTATATCTATTATAGTGCTTAAATATAACAATATTATTAAAAATGAGGTGTTTTATATGACAGGAATTATTGACAGATTTGAAGGGGAATTTGCAGTAGTAGAGCTAGAAAATATGAAAATGATAAATATAGAGAAAAACAAAATTCCTAAAGAAGCTGAAGAAGGATATGTAATAAATATAGGAGATGTAATAACAGTAAATTATGTTGAAACAGAAAAAAGAAAAAATAACATAGAAAGCTTGACAGAAGATTTATGGAAGTAGAAAATTAGAAGGGATTTCATTCCCTTCTAATTTTTTTATAATGTAAAGTTAAATATGTTTTGGAAGAATATAATTGATAAATCAGAAAAGTTAAAACGAATTTTATTAAGTTTTAAAGTTAAAATATTCGTATTTGTTGTTGACTGAAACTTATACTTTTGATACCATAAGATAGTAGGATTAGCCTTAAAAAATCAGTAATCTTATTTTTAATTGTCATAAATACATTTATATAGTAAAGCTGAGTATTAGTTAAATAATGTTTAGCTTAATTAAAAGAGGAGGAAACTTTTATGTCAGCATTTATTGTTTTAGGAGCTCAATGGGGAGACGAAGGAAAAGGTAAGATGACAGATTACCTTGCTGAAGATGCAAATGTAGTAGTAAGATTTCAAGGAGGAAACAATGCAGGTCATACTGTAGAGGTTGGTGATAAACAATATAAACTTCATTTAATACCTTCAGGTATACTTTATAACGATAAATTAAATGTAATAGGAAATGGTGTTGTACTTGATCCTAAAGCATTATTTGAAGAAATAGATTATTTGAAAGGCGTTGGGGTTAATGTCACTCCAGAAAACTTAATAATAAGTGACAGAACACAACTTATAATGCCATATCATAGAGTTTTAGATGGAATAAAGGAAAAATGCAGAGGTAAAAAGGATATTGGAACTACAGGAAAAGGAATAGGTCCTTGTTACACAGATAAAATGGAGAGAAGTGGAGTAAGGGTAAGTGACCTTATGCATAAGGAAGTCTTTATAGAAAAATTAAAAGAAAATGTTGAAATGAAAAATGATATAATAACAAAAGTTTTTAATGGAGAAGCATTAAGTTTTGATGATATATGTGCTGAATACTTAGCATATGCTGAAAAAATGAGAGCTTTTGTAAAGGACACATCAGTTATAGTATATGATAATATTAAAGCTGGAAAAAAGGTATTATTTGAAGGAGCTCAAGGTACATTACTTGATATAGACTATGGAACATATCCATATGTTACATCATCAAATACAATTGCTGGAGGAGTATGTATTGGAGCTGGTATTGGACCTACTTTAATAAATAGTGCAGTAGGTATAGCTAAAGCTTATACAACAAGAGTTGGTAAAGGTCCATTCCCAACAGAGTTATTTGATGAAACTGGAGATTGGATAAGAGAGAATGGTCATGAATATGGTGTAACTACAGGAAGAGCTAGAAGATGTGGATGGCTTGATCTTGTAATACTTAAAACTAGTGCTAGAGTTTCAGGTCTTACAAGCTTTGCTGTAACTAAAATAGACACTATAGCTGGTCTTGAAAAAGTTAAAATGTGTGTAGGCTACAAGCTTGATGGAAAAGTTATAGATTATTTCCCAGCAAGTTTAGAGGATTTAGCTAGATGTGAACCTGTATATGAGGAATTTGATGGTTGGGATAAAGGTATAGAAAATGCAAGAACTTACAATGAGATTCCTGAAAATGCAAAAAAATACCTCAAAAAAATAGAGGAATTTACAGGAACAAAAATATCTATAGTTTCAGTAGGACCAAGAAGAGATCAGACTATAAACGTAACAGATATATAATTAGTAAAAATTAAGTAAATAATGAACATTATGAAAAACCTTATGCTTTGCATAGGGTTTTTTTTATAATTTACGATATAATGTTATTAGATTAAAACCCAAAGGAGGAATGTGAAATGAAAAAAGTAGAGACAGAGAAGCAATACGAAATTCAATATTATGAAATAGATTGTAATAAGAAATTATTATTAACAAGTCTTATGAACTATTTAGAAGATGCTTGTACTATGCAATCTGAAGATATTGGTATAGGTTTAGATTACATGAAGAGTAAAAAGGTTGCTTGGGTGCTGTATAAATGGAATATACATATTTATAGGTATCCTTTATACAGGGAAAAAGTAAAAGTTAAAACTATTCCTGAATCCTTTAGAAAGTTTTATGCCTATAGAAGTTTTCAAGTATTTGATTCAAGGGGGAATATTATAGCTGATGCTAGTTCTATATGGTTTCTAATAAATACAGAAAGAAGAAAAGCTATGACAGTAACAGAGGATATGTATGAGGCTTTTGGACTTAGTAAAGAGGATAATAAACCTTTAAGTGTAAAGAAAATTCGAAAACAAGAAAGGGTAGATAGTGAAAAAGTATTTAGTGTAAGATATAGTGATATAGATACAAATAGGCATGTAAACAATGTAAAGTATGTAGATTGGGCAGTTGAAACAGTACCTTTAGATATAGTTACTAATTGTAAAATTGTAGATATAATTATAGCTTATGAAAAAGAAACAACTTATGGTGCTATGATAAAAGTATTAACCCAAATAGATAAAAAAGAAGAAGGTTTTGTATGTTTGCATAAAATAGTAGATGAAGAAGATAAAGAATTAGCTTTAATAGAAACACTTTGGAAAAATGAAAAATAAGCTGCTGATTTTTTACTCAGCAGCACTTTTAGCAGCTATAAAACCTGAACTCCAACACCATTGAAGATTAAAACCGCCGCAATCTCCATCAACATCTAGTATTTCACCAGCAAAAAATAAGTTGCTAACTATTTTAGATTCTAAAGTTTTTGAATTCACTTCTTCTGTATTTATGCCTCCAGAGGTTACCTGAGAGTTTTTAAATGAATTGGTATCATATACTGTAAAGTCCCAATTTTTCAGAAGAAAAAATATTTTATCTTTCTCTTTCCATGTAAGTTCGCAGCAAGGTTTATGTATATTAGTTATGGATGCTTCTTTCAAAAGAGTAGGAATAATTTTTTTGTTTATTAGTCCTATAAACGAATCAAATATACTTCTGTAGCTAAACAATGCCCAATGGTTTTCTAAAAATTCTATTAGAGCTTCTTTATTGAAGTTTGGCATCATATCTATAGTAAGTCTTACTTCTTTGCCTTTAGCTAGTGCACGTGAAGCAATACCACTTATTTGAAGAATAGGGGGACCAGATATTCCGTAGTCCGTAAATAATATTTCTCCAAATTCTTTTCTTTTAGGAGCGTCATCTACATATATTTCCGCAAAACCATTAAATTTTACTCCTGATAAAGCCTTTAGGTGATTATACTTTAATTTAAGCTGTACAAGCGACGGAACAGGGGTTATTATGCTATGGTGTAATCTTTGGACTAATTCAAAGCCAGAGCCATCAGAACCCGTATTAGGGGCAGATTTTCCACCACAACATAAAATAAGTTTTTTACATTCGTAAGTCTCCCCAGATTGTAAAAGTACTTTAAAATCTGAAGATGACTTTTTTATGGTCTTTACTTTTTGATTTTGATAAATAGGAACACTACGATCGTCTAATGCCATTCGCAATATATCAAGCACTGAAGATGCTTGAAGAGACAATGGATAAAGTTTACCATCATCTAATTCAGTAAGTGGAAGACCTAAGGAGTAAAAGAAATTTATGGTATCATCTACTGTGAATTTATCTAAAACATGATTATAAAATTCTGGATTTTTACTATGGTACCTTGAATAATTAATGTTTTTGTTAGTTATATTACATCTACCATTTCCTGTAGTTAATATTTTAGAACCTATTCTATTAGAACCTTCTATTAGTCCTATGTCTTTTCCCATGTCTTTTAAGGCAATAGAAGCCATAATCCCAGAAGCCCCACCGCCAATTACTAGTATTTCATGAAACAATTTTAACAACTCCCCTTAAAAGATACTATATACTATTTTACCTTAAATATAATATTTTAAAATAGAATTTTTTATATTTAAGATTATTTTGTATATAATACTATTATAAATTGATGAAAGGAGAAAAAGATTATGATAGCTCATGAATTATTAAATTATAAAAACTGGGTGGTAGTAGGTGATGTGTTAAAAGAGGAGAAGTATGCCTTTAAAATATTGAATCAATTAAAGAATGCGGGATTTAATGTGGAAGGTGTTAATCCTAGGGATACTACAGGTAAGGTTTACAAGTCTCTTGATGAAGTACCCTTTGACATAGATGTAATAGATTTATGTATAAATCCTGTAATTGGATTAAAAATAGTACAAGATGCAGAAAGTTTAAACATTAAAAAAATATTAATACAACCTGGAGCTGGCAGTACTGACATATTGAGTTTATGCAAAAATAAAGGTATTATAGCTATAGAGGGATGTGCACTTGTGGAACTTGGAAATTTATAAGTCTTAAAGGGGGGAAATTAATTTATGTTGACAATATATGCGGTGTCTGATTCTATAGGAGAGACAGCTGAGCAAGTTGCAAAAGCAACTTCAAGTTTATTTTCTGAAGATGTAAAAGTTAAAAGGGTGCCTTATATAAAAAGTTTTGAACATGTAAATGAGTTTATAAACAATTTAGAAGATAAAAAAAATATTATGATAATATCTACTATAGTCTTAGTAGATGTTAGAGAATTTCTTGTACAAAGGTGTATAGAAGAGGGTATACATATAACCAATGTATTGGGTCCTTGTATAAGTATGGCATCAATGATATTAAACAAAATACCTAATTATAGACCAGGAGCTATTTGGGAAATGGATTCTGAGTATTATAAAAAAATAAGAGCTATGGAATTTGCTATGCAATATGACGATAGTAAGGATAATGCAGGTATAAAACATGCTGATGTAATTTTAATAGGGCTTTCTAGAACTTCAAAAACTCCTTTATGTATGTATTTAGCTAATAAAGGAATAAAGGCTTTAAATGTTCCATTAATGCCAGAGGTACCTATACCAGAAGAATTATTCGAAGTAGATAGAAGGAAGATAATAGGTCTTACTATAGATCCTATGCAGCTTATTGAAATTCGAAAACATAGATTAGATAAATTTTCTTCATCTTCAAGGGAAATACAGTATGCTAATGCGGAAAGAGTGCTTCAAGAATTAGAATTTGCAGATAAACTTATGAGAAGATTTAATTGTAAAATAATAGATGTTACAAAGAGAGCAATAGAAGATACTGCACTTATAATTATGGAACATATAGGCCACATTGGTTCAAAGGATTATTAATATTAAAAAATTAAAATGACTTAAAGTGTTGATATATAAGGGATTTTAACAAAAAAATAAAAAAAATAAAAAAAGTTTTAAAAAATATGTTGACACTTTCGTGAAAATCTTGTATTATAGTCTATGTCGGGTCGCTAAGTAATAGCGAATGACTGATAAAAATATGAATAAGGCCCCTTGGTCAAGCGGTTAAGACACCACCCTTTCACGGTGGTAACATGGGTTCGAATCCCGTAGGGGTCACCATATATGGGCGCATAGCTCAGCTGGGAGAGCATCTGCCTTACAAGCAGAGGGTCACAGGTTCGAGCCCTGTTGTGCCCACCATATATGGCCTAGTGGCTCAGTTGGTTAGAGTGTCGGCCTGTCACGCCGAAGGTCGAGGGTTCGAGTCCCTTCTAGGTCGCCATATATTCGCTGGCATAGCTCAGTTGGTAGAGCAACTGACTTGTAATCAGTAGGTCGAGGGTTCGAAGCCTTCTGCCAGCACCAAAAAAATTTAATAAGGCCCCTTGGTCAAGCGGTTAAGACACCACCCTTTCACGGTGGTAACATGGGTTCGAATCCCGTAGGGGTCACCATATATGGGCGCATAGCTCAGCTGGGAGAGCATCTGCCTTACAAGCAGAGGGTCACAGGTTCGAGCCCTGTTGTGCCCACCATATATGGCCTAGTGGCTCAGTTG
The DNA here is from genome assembly GCF_001038625.1 of Clostridium carboxidivorans P7. Taxonomy (GTDB): domain Bacteria; phylum Bacillota; class Clostridia; order Clostridiales; family Clostridiaceae; genus Clostridium_AM; species Clostridium_AM carboxidivorans. The sequence goes on along the minus strand of NZ_CP011803.1, from coordinate 4,573,906 downwards.
GTTAGAGTGTCGGCCTGTCACGCCGAAGGTCGAGGGTTCGAGTCCCTTCTAGGTCGCCATATAGTTTGCTGGCATAGCTCAGTTGGTAGAGCAACTGACTTGTAATCAGTAGGTCGAGGGTTCGAAGCCTTCTGCCAGCACCAAAACATTGAATGTCGTATGACATTCAATGTTTTTTTTATTATAATAATTTTAATATAATAAAGCAATGATAAAAAATATCTTTTGCCATTAAAGCAAAAGATATTTTAAAATTAATATTTTCTATTTTTAATGTTTTGACCTATTCTTATATCATCACCATAAAATTTGCATAGTGTGAATTCTCCTAAAAGTCTTGACGAAATTCTTTCAGAATAATTTTTTAATAGTTCTTCTAAACCACAGTTTGTGGAAATTAGCATTTTGCGATTTTTAAGTAATTTTATATTTAGAAGATTAAATAATTCTGTTTTAGAAAAATCAGTAATTTGTTCAGAACCTAAATCATCAATTATAAGAAGATCACAATTTATAAGCAAGTCTTCAAGTTCATCAGAATTGTTAAACCTAATCTGTTTTAAGTCATGAATTAATGTTTCAGCAGTTCTATATACTACTAAATGGCCCCTATCTAAAAGTTCTTTAGCAATGCAATAGGATAAGAAACTCTTTCCAGTACCTGAATTACCCAAAAATAACATGTTTTCATCGGAAGAAGAAAAGCTTTCTATGAAATTCCATGATTTTGAAACTATATCTTCAAGGTTTTTTCTAGGGCTTTTACGTACATCATCACTTTTATGAGGTGAATAAAGTTCAAAATTAAAATTGCTAAAATTATTTTTTTCAAGTATAGTTTTTAATTCAGAGTTTTCATAGTACAGCGCTACAAGTTTTTGCTTATAGCAGCTGCATTTTTGAGTTCCAATAAATCCAGTATCCTTACATTTATTGCACATGTAATGCATGTCTAAGTAGTCTAAAGGGTAGTTATTACTTACTAACATTTCAGATTTTTTTATCCTAAGATCAGTAATTTTTTCTTTTAGTTTCTTTAATTCATTCTCTTTATTTTCTGAATTGTTAAGTATAGTTATTGAAAGCCTAACACATAGTTTCCCAATTTCACGCTCTATATCTATAATTTGAGGAAATTTATTTTGAATTTCTTCTCTTCTTTTATTGAGAGATTTTTCTTCAAATTTACGTATATTTTCATATACCTTAATTATGTTGCTTTGATATCCCTTAACCATTATTTATCCCATCCTAGCAGTTTTTTTTCTAAATCCTCAAAATCATAGTTTCTTTGTTCGAAATTATTAAATGTACTATTAGAAGAATTATTTTTATAAGTTGAATTATTTTTATGGTAAACTTTTTTAGTATTTTTTTTGTTTACATCATCTACAGTTTTAATATTATCTTTGTTCCAACTTGTAAGTATACCATCAATATATTTAAAGTCTGTCTTATTTATACGCTGAAAGCATATTTCACAGGCTTTATATATAACATCAATAGGAAACTTATAAGTGGTAATCCACTTGTTTAACATATCTTCTTGTGGCTTCATAATTTCTGCATCTTTTATACCTAAGTAGTTCAATATTTTTCTTATATTAATCCACTTGTCTTCATGCTTTTTTATAAAGGCTTGGGCGTCATCTATATTTTTAATTTTTGCATCAAACCAAGCTAGAGCAATTTTTTCAATATATCTACAATCTGTTTTTCCCTTTGATGCACAATATTGAATAAGTAAAAGAATAATTTCAGGAGAAAAATTAAAATCTTTTAGCCATCCTATGTACATGGTCATTTCCTTTGAGGATAGAGGTCTTCCGAGGAGTTTTTCTATATCTTGAAGCATATCCTTTGTGGAATTTTTGTTTAATTCCTCCAGTAAGTTTATGTTTTTGGGATTCTCCTCAGGAGAATCAGTTAAATTAAGAAACTCAATATTGTAATTGCCCATATTGTCTATAGGGACCATCCTAATTACATTTTCATCATTCCAATAGTTCCATGCATTTAATACATCTGTTTCAAGGAGATGTAAAGCACTTGCCATTATTTGCGAACTAACCCCTAATTCACCAGATACGCAATATTTTAGCCCTAGAAGATATACTTTTACAAATTCTCCCCGGGCCTTTGGCATAAATTTATCTATAAAAATATTACTTACAGGAGTGTAATTAGAGTTCTTACTTTTAAATACAAAAGTACTCATATTTTCTATAACCTACCTTTAATATGGTTTAATTTTAAAAAAAGTTCTTCTAATAAATAATTATAACAAAATAAAATTTGTATAACAATGAAAAAACTTTTTTAAATTAGGTAATATTTTTTACAATTTTAGGAACAATAAATAGGTAAGGGTAAAAATATAATGTCTAAGAAAGGAATGATAACTTTGCATTCAAATAATAGAAGTAAAATATATTTAAGTTTACTAATAATTATTATTACTTCAGCAGTGTTACTCAGATATTTATATAATAATAAGCCTAATTGTTATGAAATACATATTAATGGTAAAGTGGTAGGTTATGTTACAGATAAAGAACAGTTTTACAATATGGAGGGTAATGTAAAAAAAGACCTAGAAAAGAGATTTGGAAAGGTGAATTTTAAAGATGATATAAAATTTATAAAAAAACATTTTGATAATATTAATAGCCTACAGAATTCTGTAGATATAAAGAAGCTTATTTTGGAAAATAGTAATACAAAGGTAAATGCAGTTTTAATGAAATCTGATGGAAAAGAAGTTGCTGTACTTGCTAATGAAGCAGAGATTAGGAAGACATTAGATGAAATAAAGAATTTATATAAAGAAGAAAAGGATGACCTAAAACTTGTAAATCATATAACATATATAAATGAAAGTATAGAAATAGGAAGAGTAAATACTGTAGAGCAAACTATTAAAAAAATAGAGACTAATTCTAAAAATCCAATTATAAAATTTTCAAAGAATATAGAACAAAATTCATTAAGAAGTGATGAGAGTAATTCAACTCTTTCAAGAGGTGTTTCTAGTAAAGCTAGTCGTATGGGTATACCTTCTCAAGGTACTATAACATCACCTTTTGGTGCAAGATGGGGAACTGTGCATCAGGGGATAGATATAGGAGCATCTATGGGAGCACCTATTTGTGCCGCTATGGACGGTAAAGTTTTTTGTACAGAATGGGAAGATGGATATGGTAATGTAATAAAAATAGATCATGGTAATGGCATGCAAACTGTTTATGCTCATTGCAGTAAAATATGTTCTAATGTGGGGGAGTATGTAAAGCGTGGACAAAAGATAGGAGAAGTTGGAAGTACGGGAAGGAGTACAGGACCTCATGTACATTTTGAAGTTAGGGTAAATGGAAAACCTGAGAATCCATTAAAATACTTACAGTAAAGAGTTAATTTTTAAACAAAATAAGCATATTATGGATGATATGCTTATTTTAATTTTGCATGTTGAAATAAATTTCATAAAATGAATTTTATGTAAAAAACGTTGACAGTTAAATTGTTTTAATATATACTTTGACTATCAAAATATTTGATAGTGAAAAATCATTTTAAAGGAGACGATTAGATGAAATTACCACCATTAGTCATAGGAGAACTAAAAGCTGAAGTACCTATTATTCAAGGCGGTATGGGAGTAGGTGTTTCCGGTTACAAACTTTCATCAGCAGTAGCAAATGAAGGTGGTATCGGTGTAATATCTTCAGTTCAGATAGGATATAGAGAACCAGATTTTCAAACAAATACAAAAGAAGCTAATATCAGAGCTTTAAGGCAGGAAATAAAAAAGGCAAAAGAAATAAGCCCAAAGGGCATTATAGGAGTCAACATAATGGTTGCCATTAACAATTATGATCAAATGGTAAAAGCTTGTGTGGATGAGAAAGTAGATGTAATTATATCTGGTGCAGGACTCCCTTTATTATTGCCTAAGCTTGTTGAAGGAAGTAATGTAAAAATAGCGCCTATTGCTTCTTCAGGAAAATCAGCTTCAGTTATTATAAAGCATTGGAGTAAAAAATATAATAGAATTCCTGACATGGTTGTAGTTGAAGGACCTGAAGCTGGAGGACATTTAGGATTCCATCCAGAACAATTGCTAGAAGAAAATAAAAGATCTCTTGAGGAGATTGTAACTGAGGTAATAGAAGCAATAAAACCTTTTGAAGAGGAATATGGAAAACATATACCTGTAATAGCAGCAGGCGGAGTATACACTGGAGCCGATATTGCTAAATTTTTAGAATTAGGAGCTGCAGGAGTTCAGATGGGTACACGTTTTGTAGCAACAGAAGAATGTGATGCTGATGAAAAGTTTAAAAAAGCCTATGTGGATTCAAAAAAAGATGATATTAAAGTTATACAAAGTCCTGTAGGTCTTCCAGGAAGAGCTATAAGAAATGAACTAATAAAGCGAGTTGAAAAAGGTAGAATAGCACCTACAAGTTGCTTTAATTGCTTAAAAAAGTGTAATCCTAAGAGTACTCCTTATTGTATATCAAAGGCATTAGTTCAAGCAGTAAGAGGAAACCTTGATGAAGGACTTATTTTTACAGGTAGTAATGCTTATAGAATAGATAAAATTGTTACTGTAAAAGAATTAATAGATGAATTGGTAACAGAAGCTGAAAAAAATTATAAAGGCTAATTAAAATTAGATTTATAGGGTGATAAAATCATTAAAATGGCCCAAGTTATTTAAGAGCTTTTTATAAATATAAATTTAAAGTGGTGATTTAATTGAATAGGAGAATAGATGTTTTGAATGAACTTTTAGTAGATACTTTTAATGATATACTAGAAATAGAACAAAAAGCTCTTCAGTCTGGTGTTTTCAAGGATCTATCTGTTACAGAAATTCATACTATTGAGGCCATAGGAATGTATAAGCCTAGAACTATGACAGAAGTAGCAGTTGAATTAAATATAACGTTAGGCACGCTAACGACAGCTATAAGTCATTTAGTTAGAAAGGGTTATGTTGAAAGAAGAAGAAGTGAACAGGATAGAAGAATAGTATTTATTAGATTAAATAAAAGAGGAAAATTAGCTTATAGAATTCATGGAAAATTTCATCATGACATGGTAAAAGAAGCAATAGAAGGACTTAATGAAGAAGAAGAAGAAATTTTGATTAAATCCTTAGAAAAGCTTAATGTTTTTTTTAAATCTAAGTATAATTTAAAAACTAGCTATAAGGAGAAAATTAATGAATAAGGTACAAATTATGGGTACAGGAAGTTATGTACCACCAAGGATTGTAACTAATGATGATTTATCTTGTATTGTAGATACAAGTGATGAATGGATAAGTAGTAGAACAGGTATAAAAGAGAGAAGAATATCTGAAGGTGAGGATACTTCAGATATGGCATCTAAAGCTGCTTTAAAAGCGCTAGAACAATCAAAAGTAAAGCCAGAAGAAATTGATCTAATTATTGTGGCTACATCCACTCCAGATAATTTTATTCCTTCTACAGCATGTTTGGTTCAGAAAAATATATTAGCAGTAAATGCTACTTGTTTTGATATATCAGCAGCTTGTTCTGGATTTGTTTATGGAATTAATATAGCTACTCAATTTATAAGAACAGGAAGTGTAAAGAAGGTTTTAGTTATAGGAGCAGAAACACTTTCCAAAGTATTAAATTGGGAAGATAGGAGCACTTGTGTGCTATTTGGGGATGGAGCAGCAGCTGCTGTATTAAGTGAATCAGATAGAGAAAGTATACTGGCTATATGTAATGGATCTGATGGCAGCAAAGGTCAGTACCTAGTCTCAAAAGCTGTACCAGTGGTAAATCCATACACTGATAAAAAGGATATAGATGTTAATGTAAATAGCTATGTGGAAATGAACGGAAGAGAAATATTTAAATTTGCAGTTAAAACCATATTACAATCAACAGAAGAACTTTTAGAAAAGATAAATTGTTCAATGGATGAAATAAAGTATATAGTTCTTCATCAAGCAAATTATAGAATAATAGAATTTGCAGCTAAAAAATTAGGAGTAAGTGAAGATAAGTTTTATGTTAATTTAGACAAATTTGGAAATACTTCTGCAGCTACTATTGGAATTGCTTTAGATGAAATGAATCAGAAAAACTTATTAAAAACAGGAGATAAAATTTTACTTATAGGCTTTGGCGGTGGACTCACCTATGGAGGAATAGCAATTGAATGGTAGCATAAAATTGGGAGAGAATTAAATGGTATTTGACAAAATAAAAAGGATAATAGAGGAACAACTGGGAATGCAGCAAGATAAAATTACAATGAATACATCTTTTGAGGAATTAGGAGTAGATTCATTGGGATTTTTTCAAATAGTAATAGAGATAGAAGAACAATTTGGAGTACAGATAGAAGATGCAGAAGCTATAACAACTGTAAGTGAAGCTGTAAGGTTTGTTGAAGAAAAAACAAAAGGTATGTAACGTAATAAAAAATTATTGATGTTTAGGAGGAAAAACTATGATTAATTCCAAATTTGCGCAAATGGTGAAGATAAAATATCCTATTATTCAAGGTGGGATGGCTCGAATTGCTGATAGTTCTTTAGCAGCAGCAGTGTCTAATGCTGGAGGTCTAGGAATTATTACAGGCAATGCACCAGTAGAATGGGTGAGAGAAGAGATACGTAAAGCAAAGAAGCTTACAGATAAACCATTTGGAGTAAATATAATGTTACTTGGAGAAACTGCAGAGGCAGTAGCTAAAATGGTTTGTGAAGAAGGTGTTAAAGTAGTAACTACTGGAGCTGGAAACCCTGGAAAATACATAGACATGTGGAAAGAATATGATATAAAGGTTATACCTGTAGTTGCATCTGTAGCATTAGCTAAAAGAATGGAGAGAGCTGGTGTAGATGCTGTTATAGCAGAAGGATGTGAGTCAGGAGGCCATGTAGGTGAACTTACAACTATGGCGTTAGTTCCACAAGTTGTAGATGCTGTAAGCATACCAGTAATTGCAGCAGGAGGAATAGGAGATGGAAGAGGAGTAGCAGCAGCATTTATGCTTGGAGTTGATGGAATACAAGTGGGAACAAGATTTTTAGTTGCTCATGAATGTATAGTTCCAGAGGCTTATAAGCAAAAAGTATTACATGCAAAAGATATAGATACTCAAGTTACAGGAAGGCCTACTGGACATCCTGTTCGTGTTTTAAGAAACAAACTTACAAGACAATTTCAGTTACTTGAAAAAGAGGGAGCTCCAATTGAAAAGTATGAAGAATTAGGAAGAGGAGCACTTTCAAGAGCGGTAGTAGATGGGGATGTAGATAATGGTTCTGTAATGGCAGGGCAAATATCAGGACTAGTATGCAAAGAACAAAGTTGTGAAGAAATAATACAGGAAATGTTTAGCGAAGCAGAAAAACATATATCAAGAGTAGAAAAGATGTTTGGAATTGAATAAAAGAGGTGGAAAAAATGAGTAAAGTAGCTTTTTTATTCTCTGGACAAGGAGCACAATATGTAGGAATGGGTAAAGAGTTATATGATAACTTTGATGTTTGCAAGAATATATTTAACAATGCAGACGAAGCACTAGGATTTTCTATAAGTAGTATGTGTTTTGAAGGACCAGAAGAAGAATTAAATAAAACAGAAAATACACAGCCAGCAATTTTAACTACAAGCATAGCTGCTTTGAGAATATTACAAAGCAATGGAATAAAAGCAGATGTTACTGCAGGACTAAGTTTGGGAGAGTATTCAGCACTTGTTGCTAGTGGTGTACTAGAATTTACAGAAGCAGTAAGCTTAGTAAAAAAAAGAGGCAAGTATATGCAGGAAGCAGTACCAGAAGGTGTAGGTGCCATGGCTGCTATTATAGGACTAGATGAAGATAACATAAGAAAAGTATGTGATGATTGTAAAAGTATAGGTATAGTTGAAATAGCTAATTTAAATTGTCCGGGTCAGGTAGTAATTGCAGGAGAAGCAAAGCCATTAGAAATTGCCTGTGAAAAGTTAAAAGAAGCAGGAGCTAGAAAAGCTATAATGCTTTCTGTAAGTGGACCTTTCCATACATCTATGTTAAAGCCAGCAGCAGAAAAATTGGAAAAGGAATTACAAGATGTATCTATAGGAAACTTTTCTATTCCTGTTATAACTAATGTTACAGGAGAAGTTGTAGATAATAAGGATGAAGTAAAAGGCTATTTAAAGAAACAAGTTATGAGTACAGTGTTTTTTGAAAAAAGTATAAGAAGAATGATAGATATGGGTGTAGATACTTTTATAGAAATTGGACCTGGAAAAGTATTAAGTGGCTTTGTTAAGAAAATAGATAGAAAAGCTACAATTTTAAACGTTCAGGATGTAAAATCACTAGAAAGTACTATTGAAAAGTTAAAGGAGAATAGCTAATGGAAGATTTAAAGGGTAAAACGGTAGTAGTTACAGGTGCAAGCCGAGGCATTGGTAAAGCTATAGCACTTAAATTAGCTGGACTTGGAGCTAACATAGTAATTAATTATAGAAGTGAATCAAAATCAGCAGAAGATTTAGTTGAAGAAATAAAAGCTCTAGGTGTTAAAGCTGAAGCAGTCCAGGCAGATGTTAGTTCCTTTGAAGGAGCTAAAAATCTTATAGAAAAGGCTGTTGAAGTTTTTGGAAGAATAGATATTCTTGTAAATAATGCAGGAATAACTAAAGATGGATTACTTCTTAGAATGAAAGAAGAAGACTTTGATAAAGTAATAGAAGTAAATTTAAAAGGCGCATTTAATTGTATAAGGCATGTGAGTTCTGTAATGTTGAAACAAAAATGTGGTAAAATAATAAATATATCTTCTGTAGTAGGAATAGCAGGTAATGCTGGTCAAGTAAATTATTCTGCTGCAAAGGCAGGAATAATAGGAATGACTAAATCTGTAGCAAGAGAGCTTGCTTCAAGAAATATAACTGTGAATGCTGTAGCACCAGGGTTTATTAAAACTAATATGACAGAAGTTTTATCTGACAAAGCAAAGGAAACAACATTAAAAGGTATACCACTAAAACGATTTGGAACAGCTGAAGATGTAGCAAATGTAGTAGCATTTTTATCACTGCCATATTCAGATTATATTACTGGTCATGTGATAAATGTAGATGGCGGAATGGTTATGTAAATTAAATTAGAGGTTGGTGAATTAATTATGAAAAGAAGAGTAGTAGTTACAGGACTTGGAGCGATAACTCCAGTTGGAAATGACGCAAATACATTCTGGGATAATATAAAAAATGGTGTTTCAGGTATAGATTTTATAAAATGTTTTGATGCAGAAAATTATAAAGCAAAAGTTGCAGCAGAAGTTAAAGATTTTGACCCAAGTGAACATTTAGACAGAAAAGAATCAAAAAGATTTGATAGATTTTGTCAGTTTGCTATGGTTTCAGCAATGGAAGCTGTAGAAGATTCTAAACTTGATATTGAAAGTGTAGAGAAAGAAAGATTTGGGGTAGTTATTGGTTCAGGTATAGGTGGAATAGGAACTATAGAAAAACAACATTCTGTGTTAGAGGAAAAAGGACCTAACAGAATAACTCCTTTATTTATACCAATGATTATAAGTAATATGGCTGCTGGAAATATAGCTATAAAATTTGGAGCTATGGGACCATGCAGTAATATAGTTACAGCCTGTGCTACAGGTACAAATTGTGTGGGTGAAGCTTTTAGAATGATTAAAAATAATCTTGCAGATGTAATGATAGCAGGTGGAACCGAAGCATGTATTACACCATTGTCTATGGCTGGATTTGCTGCAGCAACTACTTTAACTAAGAGTACAGATCCTAAAAGAGCATCTGTTCCTTTTGATAAGGAAAGGGATGGATTTGTAATGGGAGAAGGTTCTGGTATATTAATATTGGAGTCTTTAGAACATGCTCAAAAAAGAGGAGCTAAAATATATGCAGAATTAGTTGGATATGGTTTTACATGTGATGCATATCATATGACATCACCAGCACCAGGTGGTGAAGGTGCAGCAAGAGCTATGAGCCTTGCTATAGAAGAAGCTGGAATTGAAAAAGAAGAAATATCTTATATAAATGCTCATGGAACAAGTACAAAAATAAATGATAAAGTTGAAACAGAGGCAATTAAAAAAGCTTTTGGAGATTATGCTAAGAATGTACCTATAAGTTCTACAAAATCAATGACTGGACATTTATTAGGAGCAGCTGGAGCAATAGAAGCTGTAATAAGTGTTAAAGCTTTAGAAGAAGGAATCATACCGCCTACAGTAGGATATGAAGTTCAAGATGAGGAATGTGATTTAGATTATGTTCCAAATAAAGCAAGAAAAGCGGATCTTAAATATGTTATGTCCAATTCTTTAGGTTTTGGTGGACATAATGCAGTAATTTTATTAAAAAAGTGGAGTGAGTAAGATGGACTTTAAAGCAATTGAAGAAATGGTTAAAACTATGGATAATTCTAAATTAGGTTATTTAGAAGTTAACTGGCATGGAATTTCTATAGTTATGAGAAAGCAGGGAGAACCTGATTGTACAAGACACACAGAAAATAGTAATACATTAGTGGAAGAAAAAAAGTTAGCTATAGATGAAGTTGTAGAAGAAAAAAAATCAGAAGAAAAAGTTAAAAATGAAACTGAAAAGTTAGAAGAAAACAAAGAGGATGAAACTGTAATAAAGGAAGACTTAAATGTAAAAGAAGTTGTATCACCTATAGTAGGAACTTTTTACAGATCATCAAGTCCAGATAAACCAGCTTTTGTAGAAGTAGGAACTAAAGTTAAAAAGGGAGATACTCTTTGCATTGTAGAAGCTATGAAACTTATGAATGAAATTCAAAGTGAAGTAGATGGCGAAGTTGTTGAAATTTTAGTAGAAAATAATCAAATGGTTGAATATGGTCAGCCTATGTTTAAAATAAAGGCTAATTAGTTCCTAAAAAATCGCTAGGAGGAAAAATAATGGACAATAACATAGAGTTTAATGTTAATCTAGGAATAAAAGAAATAAAAGAAATTATTCCACATAGATATCCTTTTTTATTAATAGATAAGGTAACGTATATGGAGCCAGGTAAAAAGGTAGTAGCTTATAAGAATGTGACTATGAATGAATACTTTTTTCAGGGACACTTTCCACAGGAACCTGTAATGCCTGGGGTACTTATTGTGGAATCATTGGCTCAAGCAGGAGCAGTTGCTATATTGAGCCAAGAAAATTTTAAAGGTAAAATTGCTTACTTTGGAGGAATAAATAAGGCTAAGTTTAGAAAAAAGGTAGTGCCAGGAGATATACTAAGATTAGAAGTAGAAATGATAAAAATTAAAGGACCTGCAGGCATAGCTAAAGGCATAGCATATGTGGATGATAAGAAGGCTTGTGAAGCTGAAGTAATGTTTATGATAGGTGATGCAAGTGTTTAGTAAGATATTAATTGCAAATAGAGGCGAAATAGCAGTTAGGATTATAAGAGCTTGCAGAGAGATGGGTATAGAAACTGTAGCGGTTTATTCTGAGGCAGATAGAGATGCACTACATACTCAACTAGCAGATGAAGCTGTATGTATAGGTCCTGCTGCAGCAAAGGATAGCTACCTAAACATACAGAATATTATAAGTGCTACAGTACTTACAGGAGCAGAAGCTATTCATCCAGGCTTCGGGTTTCTATCTGAAAACAGTAAGTTTGCAAAAATGTGTGAAGAGTGTAATATTACATTTATAGGACCAAATGCTGATTGCATAGATGATATGGGAAATAAGTCTAATGCGAGAGATATTATGATAAAGGCAAAGGTACCTATAGTTCCAGGATCTAAAGGTGCAATAAAAGATGAAAAGCAATTGTTAAAGGTTGCAAAAGAAATAGGATATCCAGTAATGGTAAAAGCATCTGCTGGAGGTGGAGGAAGAGGCATAAGAGTAGTCTATGAAGAAAAAGATCTTATAAAAGATTATGAAAATGCTAAGGCTGAAGCAGAAGCTTCATTTGGTGATGGAACTATATATGTTGAAAAGTTTATAGAAAAACCAAGACATGTAGAGATTCAAATACTTGGAGATAATCATGGTAATGTAGTATATCTTGGAGAAAGAGATTGCTCTATGCAAAGAAGAAATCAAAAGGTACTAGAAGAAGCACCATGTCCTATAATGACAAAAGAACTTAGAGCAAAAATGGGAGAAACAGCAGTCAGAGCAGCAAAAACAGTAAAATATAATAGTGCAGGTACTATAGAATTTTTGCTTGATAAAAATATGGATTTTTACTTTATGGAAATGAACACTAGAATACAAGTAGAACATCCTATAACAGAAATGGTAACTGGAGTGGATTTAATAAAAGAACAGATTAAAATTGCAGCAGGTGAACCATTAAGCTTTTCTCAAGAAGATATAGAGATAAAAGGCCATGCTATAGAGTGTAGAATAAATGCTGAAGATGCTTCTAGGAACTTTATGCCATCTCCAGGAAAAATTGAGGGTTTATATTTACCAGGTGGTTTTAATGTGAGGATTGATAGTGCGGTATATTCAGGATATAAAATACCTCCATACTATGATTCTATGATAGCAAAACTCATTGTATATGGTAAAGATAGAGAAGAAGCTATATGGAAAATGAGAAGAGCTTTAGGAGAATTTATTATAGAGGGCGTTAAAACAAATATTGATTTTCAGTTTGAACTTATAAATGATGAAAATTTTATAAAAGGAACTTATGATACAAGATTTATTGAGAATAAAGTTAAGAGTTCATAGCAAATTTTTTGCTATGAACTTCTAACTGGAGGTGACTAACTTGTTAAATAATCTATTTAAGAAGACAAAATATATTACTGTAAGTCAACAGTCATTAAGAAAAGCAGATGAAGAAACTAAGCCTAGTATTCCTAATGGTATGTGGGTAAAGTGTGATGGTTGTGGAAAAGTTTTGTACAAAAATGATCTTGAAGATAGCAACCAAGTATGTAAGCAATGTGGGCACCATTTTAGGATGGATGCAATAGAAAGAATAAAATTTATAATAGATAGAAATACATTTGAAGAATTTGATAAGAATATAACTTCAGCAAACCCATTAAATTTTAAAGGATATGAAGAGAAAATAAAAAAAATGCAAAATGCTACAGAATTAAATGAAGCTGTGGTTACAGGTAAAGGAACTATTTTTGGTGAAGAAGTAGTTATTTGTGTTATGGATAGTCATTTTATGATGGGAAGTATGGGTTCTGTAGTTGGTGAGAAAATTGCAAGAGCTGTAGAAATGGCAATAGAACTTAAACGACCTATAATAATTTTTACTACTTCTGGTGGCGCTAGAATGCAAGAAGGTATGTTTTCACTTATGCAAATGGCTAAAGTAAGTGCAGCACTAGGAAAATTAAGTGAAGCAGGACTTTTATATATAACTGTACTTACAGATCCAACTACAGGAGGTGTAACAGCTAGTTTTGCTATGCTTGGAGATATTATACTTTCTGAACCAGGAGCTTTAATTGGTTTTGCTGGCAAAAGAGTTATAGAGCAAACTATAGGTCAAAAATTGCCAGAGGGTTTCCAAAGAGCAGAATTTTTATTGGAACATGGATTTATAGATAGTATAGTTCATAGAAATGATTTAAAGGGAACTCTTAAAAAAATACTTATGATTCATGATAAGAATAGGTAGTTTTAGAAAAGTTATATTTTCTAAGGAAAGGAAGTTTGCTTTATGGAGAAATTAGAGAAAGTACAGCGTATTTTAAGTAAAAAACTTGATAATAAAACTGCTTGGGAAAAACTATCTTTAGCTAGGATGATAGAAAGACCTACAGCGCTAGACTATATAGAAAGAATATTTGATTCCTTTATAGAATTTCATGGAGATAGATGTTTTTCAGATGATGCATCAGTAGTTGGAGGTATAGCATTATTAGATGGAATGCCTGTAACTATAGTTGCACACCAAAAAGGAAGAAATACAGCAGAAAATATAAAACGAAATTTTGGATCTCCACAGCCTGAAGGGTATAGGAAAGGTTTAAGGCTCATGAAACAAGCTGAAAAGTTTGGAAGACCAGTAATATGTATGGTGGATACTCAAGGGGCTTATTGTGGAAAAGGAGCAGAAGAAAGAGGTCAGGGAGAAGCTATAGCTAAAAATCTTTTGGAAATGTCAAAATTAAAAACTCCAGTAATTTCAATTGTAATTGGAGAAGGTGGAAGTGGTGGTGCATTAGCATTTGCAGTAGCAGATGATGTATGGATGCTAGAAAATTCAGTGTACTCTGTACTATCTCCAGAAGGATTTGCAAGTATATTATGGAAAGATGCTTCACGTGCTAAGGAAGCAGCAGAAGTTATGAAAATAACAGCTAAGGATTTAAAAGAATATGGTATTATAGATAAAGTAATAAAAGAGCCTTCAGGAGGAGCACATAAAGATGTAGAAAAAATGGCTGCATCTATAAAAGAAGAGTTGGTAGAAAAAATTGGTGTGCTAAAAAAACAATCTATAGAAGAACTATTGGATAAAAGGTACAGCAAATTTAGAAATATGGGAAAATACGTGGAATAGTAATTAACTAATTAAACTATTTAAAATAATTTATTTGTTTAGAGTGGCTTTTGGTAGAAAAGGCTACTTTATTTTTAAAATTGGGGTGTAATTATGAAAAATAAGGTTCTATTTACTTATGATTATGGTGCAGATAAAATGGAAGAAATCAGGGGCTTAGGTTATGATGTAAAAATAATTAATGAAAAAGATGCAAAGTATAGTAACGATTTAGAAGATATTGAAATTTTAGTCTGTTATAACCCATTTAAAACATTGGATATAAGTAAAATGAAGAAATTAAAGTGGATTCAACTTTCTAGTGCAGGAATAGATCAGCTGCCAATTGACTATATAATAAATAGTTCCATTAGCATAAGTAACAATAGAGGTGGATATAGTATTCCTATGGGTGAGTGGATTGTATTAAAGGCATTGGAATTGTTAAAACGCAGTAGCAAATTCTATGAAAATCAGAAAAATAAAGTATGGAAAATAGATACTACAGTATTGGAATTATTTAATAAAACAATTGGATTTATAGGTACAGGTAGTATTGCCCGGGAAGCAGCAAAAAGATTCTCAGGATTTGGTGTAAAAATATTAGGATTAAATACTAATGGCAGACCTGTTGATAATTTTGACAAATGCTTTTCAAACAAGAATATTGATGAAATGTTAGGATTATGTGATGTAGTGGTTATTACAATACCATATACTGATGAAACTCATCACCTTATTAATGAAGATAAGTTTAATAAAATGAAAAATGGAGTATATTTAATAAATGTAGCAAGAGGGTCTATAATAGATGAAAATGCACTAATAAAGAATATTGAGAAAGGCAAGATAGGTGGAGCTGCATTAGATGTAGTAGAAAAAGAGCCTTTAGATATAAATAATCCTTTATGGAATTTTGATAATGTTATAATAACTCCACATAATTCATGGATATCAGAAATGAGAAATGCTAGAAGATTTAATTTAATATACGAAAATTTAAAAAGATATAAAAGTAATGAAAAGCTAATAAATTTAGTTGATTTAAATAAGGGATATTAGTAGTGGTTAAATAAGCATACTTAGATTGTAATTTCAAAATCAGTCTAAATATGCTTATTTTAATTTATAAACTAATATTGCAAAAGTTTTAAGAGAACAGTCTATCTAGATCTAATATTCCAGCTCCTTGAAGCCATTTAGGTATTTCTAAAAGATTACAGCATGTTTTTATAAGAGAAATTAAATCTTTAAAAGTTAAGTTAGGATTGCTTTCGTATAGTAGAGCGCAAATGCCACTTATATAAGCAGCCGCACAGGATGTGCCAGTATAGCAAGTATAAGGAGTTTCTAAAGATTGAGGATATATTTTTGATCCATTTCTTTCTGATATATAATTTTTATTTGTATTTAATGAACATATATTTACAGCTGCTGCACATGTATCAGGTTTTTCTAATTTAGAAAATGGTCCGCTAGATGAATATTTATATGGTTTAAAGTCATGTTTAGTGGTATCTATACCACCTACTGTGATACAGTTATCTAAAGTAGCAATACCTGAAATACTGCATTCTGAATTACCGTTATTACCTGATGGAACTACAATTGTTAAATTGTAATTATTAGATGCTATCTTAAAAAGTTGTTCAAATAAGGAAAGCTTAAAATAATCATTTGAGATTAGTTCAAATGGAAGGCATATTACTTTTATGTTATATTCTCCACATTCAGAAATAATAGTTGCTATAGAAAATAATATATCAGATATATAACCTTTACCTAGACTATTAAAAGCCTTGATACAATATAAATGGCTATTTTCAGCTATTCCTCTATAAACACCTTTTGATAAATAACCACTGCCAGATATTATACCGCTCATGAAGGTTCCATGTCCATTATCATCATACGGATAATTATAATTATTTAAAAGATCTGTGAATTTTTTGATTTTATTGTTAGGTGTCAATAGATCAGCATGAGGATAAACACCACTATCAACTAATCCTATACCTATATTCTTACCAGTTAATTTATACTTTTTTTGAAATGATATTTTATTAGAAGAAGCTATGTCATTACCACACAATAGTGCATAGTCATCAAAAGTTACATAATCTACTTCAGGATATTCTATAATTCTCTCTATAGCATTAGATGAGAGAATAGTAGAAATACAATTGATGTAAGGAATAAAGTGAATTAGATTTCCTTTATATGTTCTTATTTTCTTTTCAATAACTTCCGGTAGAGATTTGCAATGTATTATAATTCTATAACTTTTATAATGTTTATTGGCTATGGCAATTTTTAGGTTTTTATCTAATTTATTTTTTATAGAAAACATCTAAAGCTCCTTAAAAATTAATTCCATATATATATTATAATGTTAACATTAAATATGTGTGCTTAAGAATAATTAATTTTTAGGAGCATATGTGCTAATCAAATTTAAAGTGATTTTTACATAAATTAAAGAAAGCTTTAGATGTTGGAGTAAGTGTTCTTTTAGAACTTAATATTAAATAAATATATCTTTTTAAATATAAATTTTCTATAGCGGTTTCTTTTATAAGGCCATAGGATATATAATCTCTAAATACTTGGCTAGAGACTACAGATATACCTAAACCTTGTCTGACAAATTGAAGCAAGCTATCTAAATTATTAACTTCAAAGCATATTTCCATGTTAGATGTATCAAATCCTTGTTTTTGCAGAGCATCTTCGAAGGTTTTTCTTGTAGCAGAACCTTCTTCTCTTAAAACAAATGGATACTTTAACAGCTCCTCTATTTTTATAGAACTTGGTAGGTTAAATTCTGGTGCTGATATTACGATTAAATCATCCTCAATTAGTTTATAGCTTTTAATTTTTTCATCATTAACTAATTCACCAATAATGCCTAATTCACAGTCAAATTTAATAATGTTTTCAATTATTTCTCTAGAGCTTCTTTCCATTACATCAAAAGAGACCTCAGGATACAAAGTGTGAAAATTTTTTATTAAAATAGGTACTATTGTATTACAAGGAGTAGTACTAGAAGCTAATTTAAGTTTTCCACTAACTGTTTCATTGAATTTGGCTAGATTAGAAATAGCTTTATCACGTGCATTTAAAATGTCTATAGCATAATTTAGAAATGAACTTCCAGCTGGTGTTAAAAGCACTTCTTTTGAAGTTCTATCAAAAAGCTGTATTTTAAGTTGCTTTTCTAAACTAGATATATGTGAGCTAATAGCAGGTTGTGATAAAAAACAAGCATTTGCAGCTTTAGAGAAGCTTTTAAATTTTGCCACATTTATAAAAGCTTCTATTTGTTTAAAATCCATATAGATTATCCCCCCGTAATAGATGTTGTCTTAATATAATAATATTGAGTAAAATTTATTAATTGGTATAAAATGTATCACCACTATTTTTAGAAGTGGGAAAATCATTATAATACCAATTCATAGAACATAAATATTACATTATACATTATATCCTTATATTTCGTTTAAGTCTAATATATTTAACCTTTCCATTTAAATATTACAATACCTAAAATCATTATACAAATTCCAATTATTTTAGTAATGTGAAATTTAACTTGAGGTGCACCAAAAAATCCAAAGGCATCTATTAAGGCGGCAGCAGTTAATTGAGCTACTAGTATTGTTGCAATGGAGTAAGTAGCACCTAAGCTTGCAATACCCTCCATTACGGTGAAAGTAATAATAACTCCAAGAAAACCACCTAATAAATATATTTTATTGCAATGCTTTATGTTGCTAAGGCTTCCATTACCCAAAAGAAATAAGGTAATTAAAGTTAAAGCAAAACCTGTACCTTGAACTATGGCATTAGTTTCCCATAATCCTATTTTTTCTCCGAGTCTTGTATTGAAAACTCCTTGAAGACTCATAGATATACCTGCTATTATTGAAAATATTATACCCAACATTTTAAAATCACCATCCTAAGATTATTTTAACCATAATTAATTAGTATTATTAATTATGGTTAAAATAAAAGACCTATAATACTTATAGGTCTTAGTAGAGATATATTAATATCCCTCATCCTGTCTTTTGTGATTAATAGAATTTTTAATAAGGTAAGCATTTTCTATGTCTTCTATGTTAAAATCAAGGCTTTTTCCTAGAGCAAGAAAGTCTTCAAATAAAGTTATGTAATTATCTTTAGAAGAACAAATAAAAAAATCATTTATGTCTACATACAGATTTAAAAATTGAGCAACTATATCATATTGAGAGTCTTTAATAGCTATATTGTTTATGTTTTCAAAGCTTTTTTCCAACCCTAGACTTAGTATAAAATGAAGACAATCAACAAATTCTTCTAAAACAATGTTTCGATTTGAGGCTGATTTAGAGCTCCAATATTTAAAACATTTAGTTTCATTAGCAAGTTCTGCAAGTTCTACTTGAAGTGCTAATACTTTTTTGGACAACAAAGAAGTTTGATCAAGTTCATGTTCTTTTTCTATACGTTCATTTAAATTTTGTTGTAAGTGAAATAATTTTTCCAGATTCATATAATAAGGCCGCCTTTCCATATCCTTATAATTAAGTATAATAACATTAAGTTACCTTTAGATAAATACTTCCTACTTATATATTCTATCGAAAATTAATAAATATTGAAATGACCAGCAAACGGTTACATGAAATTTTTTTTTAATTGTTAAAAAAATTTGATTTTTTAGGATAATTAGACTTAATATTCAAATAAAATGAAAGAGAGAGCTGTCTAATTTATACAGAAAACTCTCTCTTTAAACTTAATTGTATATTAAATTTCATTTTATTTAAGCAATACTTTCATGATAGTGATATAAATTCCATAAGGAAATTTCAACTTTTAGTTCTTTAATAAATCGTATCTTAGTTATTTTAGTAATAATGAATTATCTTGCTTTTCTCCAAAATGAAGTGTTACTTCCTTGTTATAGCAGATTTTACATTAACGCCTTCAATTTTACCTAATTTCCCAGTCATGGCACTTATGTTGTCTGATGTACCATCAACAATTAATGATATAACTGATATGTTCTTTTCCTTATAAGGAATTCCCATTCTTCCAACAATTATGTTTGCAAAAGAATGAAGTATGCTATTAACTTTTGATGCATTTTCAAGATCTTCTATAACTATGCCTACAACACCAATCCTTTTTTCCATGTTATTACCTCCGAGTTTATTAGAACTCAGCAGAACCTGTTGTTCTTGGGAATGGAATTACATCTCTTATGTTAGACATTCCAGTTATATACATTAAAATTCTTTCAAATCCTAAACCAAAGCCTGAGTGTTTTGTTTCACCATATTTTCTTAATTCAAGGTACCACCAGTAGTCTTCCTTGCTAAGTCCCATTTCATCAATTCTCTTTTCTAATATATCTAATCTTTCTTCCCTTTGACTTCCACCTACTATTTCACCAACACCAGGTACAAGTAAGTCAGCAGCAGCAACTGTTTTTCCATCCTCATTTGCTCTCATATAAAATGCCTTTATATCCTTTGGATAATCTGTTACAAATATAGGCTTCTTAAATACTTTTTCAGTTAAATATCTTTCATGTTCAGTTTGAAGGTCAATTCCCCATTCTACTGGGTATTGGAATTCATGGCCAGATTTTTTCAATATGTCTACAGCTTCTGTATATGAAATTCTACCAAAGTCTGAATTTGCAACATTATCTAATCTATCAAACAATCCCTTATCAATAAATGAGTTGAAGAACTCCATTTCCTCAGGTGCATTTGCAAGCACATATTTTATTATGTACTTAACTAAGTCTTCAGCTATGTCCATATAATCCTTTAATTCTGCAAAGGCCATTTCAGGTTCTATCATCCAGAATTCAGCAGCATGTCTTGCCGTATTTGAATTTTCAGCTCTAAATGTTGGTCCGAAAGTGTAAACATTTCTAAATGCAAGAGCAAAAGTTTCTGCAGATAATTGGCCGCTTACTGTAAGATTTGTCTCTTTTCCAAAGAAATCCTTTGAATAATCTACTTTGCCATTTTCGTCTTTTGGCACGTTTTCTAAATCTAAAGTGGTTAATCTGAACATTTCTCCAGCACCTTCGCAGTCGCTTCCAGTTATTAATGGTGTATTAGCGTATACGAAACCTTTTTCTTGAAAGAACTTATGAACAGCAAATGCAGCTACAGAACGAACTCTAAATACTGCTGAAAAAGTATTACTTCTAGGTCTTAAATGAGCTATAGTTCTTAAATATTCAAGTGAATGTCTTTTCTTTTGTAATGGGTAATCTGAAGAAGATTTTCCTTCTACAGTTATTTTAGTAGCTTTCATTTCAAAAGGTTGTTTTGATCCAGGTGTAAGCACTATAGTGCCTTCAACTGACAAAGAAGAACTAATAGCAAGTTTTGTTACATCTTTAAAGTTTTCAAGACTGTCGTCAAAAACTACTTGGATGTTCTTAAAAAATGATCCATCATTTATCTCTATAAAACCAAATGATTTAGAATCTCTTACGGTTCGTACCCAACCAGATATTTTTACAGGTTTATTGGAAAAATTTTCAGTTTCCCTATATAAGGATTTTACTAATGTTATTTTCATAAATTAAATTCCTCCTAAAAATATAAAATTTAATTATTATTTAAATAAATACATGTAAAAAACCTTCCATCCATAAAGGGACGAAAGGCTTTAATTTAGCAGTAACACCTAATTTGTCAAAAATGACTAACTTAAACAGTAAAGAAAATTTCTTTACTTACCAGTAGTAAGGCATTGACTACTTCTAAGCCTACTATCCAATGAGGAGTTAGATCAGAAACTTAAGGTTGTTATTAAATGTAAACTAAATATTTATGATTTAACTTAATAAACGGCTAAAAATAAAGGTTACATTTGCTAGTCTCGTCATTACTTTTTATTATACACTTTATTCTAAAATTATAATATCTATACAATTATATGTCAACGTTTATATTATAGATACTTAAACCAATATATAGGTCTAAAGGCTATAGTATATTCCTTTAATTTCTATTATTGCCAGTGGGTATTATAATATGCTTTAAATAAAGTGATTTTTACTTTTTTATTAAAATACATAGTTTCAAAAATATATGTAGTATTATTGCCTTGTAAATATTAATTTTCTTTTTCAAGGTTAGTATATCATAGAACAGAGGAATTGGCTATTAAGTGGATTAAGGTATAAATATAAGTAGTTAAATTACATGGATTTACGTAATTGTATCTATAGTGTAGATATAGTGTATCTACAAAATAAGATTATGAAAATATATTTTTACAATATTTGTATAAAAAGTAATTGATTTGCACCTACATTTAGAGTACAATGTAGATACGAAAATAATTTAGAGGAGTGATCAAAATGGCTGAATATATAATGGCATTAGATGCTGGAAAATATGCTGTTAAGGCTATTGGCAGAAATTCTAAGGGGTTAACTTCTGATATAAAGAAGGTGAACATTAGAACTAAGATATACGAGCTAAAAAATGGATATATAGATGCAGAGGGAAAATCATATAAGGTAGTGTTTAATGGTGAAGAACTGATTGTAGGTGAACAAGGTGAAACTAAAAGCTATGAAACATCAAAAACGTTGTTCATACATAAAGTATGCACTTATACAGCCATTACTCAATTTTTAGAACCTGATACTAAGGATAACAAAATAAGTATGGTTCTTGCGTGTCCTATAAGTGTGTTAAAGGTTGAAAAGGCTAAACAAGAATATAAAGATTTCATAAAAGGTAACGGAATTATAGAAATAAATGTAGATGATAAGGATTATAGCTTTGAAATTTCAAATGTAATGATAAAGGCTGAGGGGTCTGGAATAGTTTATTTATCTCCTCATTTATTTAAAAACAAAAAAATAGGAGTAGTTGATTTTGGAGGATTAAATTTTACATTTTCTCTTTATACTGATGGTATTTGTATGTCGCCTTCATCTGATCGTTTTGTGGAGGAGTTTGGTGCAATAAAATTAATCAATTATGTAGCTGATGATTTAACAGGTTATAAGAGAGGCAATATAGTTAAATTCGAGGTGGCAGAAAGAGCACTTAATGTTGGTTATATGTCTAACTTTGGACAGATAGATAAGGAAAGTCAGGAGGTTATTGAGGAGAGCAAGAATCGGTTTTTTGATGAAGCTTGTGATCAGATTAGCAGGCATGGGTTTCGTATTGAAGAATTAGATGGCTTAGTATTTATAGGTGGTACTACCCAAAAGTTAGTTGAAGCTATAACAAAGAAAATTCCTAATTCATTCATAACAGCTGATCCACAATGGTCAACTGTAGAGGGTTTATATAAAGTGGCATATAAGAAATATATTACCTAGGGAATAATAGGGGGGATATATTATGGCAAAACGACCTGGATCATTGGTACTCACATTTTCTAAGAAAAACATGGATATAAGGAGGTTACTAGAAAATAAAAAGCTTAATAATGAAAGCTTTGTAGCAACTGATTATATTTGTGAGTCTATAAGATTTTATGAAAAATATAAGGATTCTATTGGGAACAATAATTTAGAATCTATAAAAAAGTTAATAGATGACAGACTGAAAAAGTTCATTCAAGCTAATAGTACTGTGACACTTGGATTAGCAGAAACTCAAAACGATGTAGAAAATAAGAAAACAATTATAAACGAAATAAAAACAAACATAAGTACTTTAGAAAGTGATTTAGATGATATACCTATTGAGGAGGATTAGAAGAATTCAAATAAAAAGTTAAATACTACTTATGGTATGGTTCACCACTAATGATTCTATACCCTCTGTATATTTGTTCTAATAAAATTACCCTCATGAGTTGATGAGGAAATGTCATTTTAGAAAAACAAAGCTTAAAATCAGCTCGTGATAATACTTGACTTGAAAGGCCAAGGGAACCACCAATTATAAAAGCTAAGTTACTATTTCCATTAATACCAGCATCTTTTATAAAAGACGCTAATTGTTCAGAGGAAAGCATGGAACCTTTTAGGTCTAAAGCAGTAACAAACATATTACTTTTTATGTGTTTTAGAATACTTAAGCCTTCTTTGTCTTTTATTTGAAGTTCTTCTTTTTCAGAAGCATTATCAGGTGTCTTTTCATCAGGAACTTCTATTATATCTAATTTACAATATCTGCTTAAACGTTTAGAGTATTCATTTATAGCTTCCTTTAAGTACTTTTCTTTAAGCTTACCAACGCATATTATGGATATATTCATTATAAAATCTCCTAATCATTATATATAGTATATTTTAACAAAGAAAAAAATCCTTACACTGAAGTGTAGGGATTTAATTTCAAACTAAGCATTTTTTCCACAGCAGTGTTTATATTTCTTTCCACTGCCACATGGACATGGGTCATTTCTTCCTACTTTGTTTTTGTTTACTACAGTTTTAGAGTTAGCCCAATCTTTATGTATTTCTTTTCTCTTTTCTTTAGAGAATATAGATTCCCATTGAGGAAGAGTGTAAAGATAATCAGCTTTAGCATCTAACATATTAAAATATAATTTTTCAAAATCTATTTTTACGTCAATGTTAGAATCCTCTTCTAGAGTATCAAGATCAAAAGACTCAACAAGGCTGTCATTAATTCCATCTAGAAAACCCATAAAAAATATTGTTGAAGTTTCAAATTTATCTGCCAAATCTTTAATGCTTCCGTTTATAGTATGATTATGTTCTGCCAAAACTTTTGTATAAATGCTTTGTTCAATAGAACCATATTCTTTCCAGAATGCAGCTTCTCCTCTAGTTTTAACAAAATCTACAACCATATCTGTCCAACTTTTATACAAACTCATAGTTTTATCTCCTTTTGAAAATATATTACTAACTTAAAAATGCATACTACTTCAAATATTATAATAAAAAACCTAATATTTTTCAATAATCTTTTTATACCACTTTTTATTATAATTTACTTTTTCTTAGTATTTGATATAGTATCTTTTCCAAGTGGGGATGTTAAGTTAAAATTATTTCCCCATATATTAGTATCCTTGTTGTCTATAAAAATTTTAACTTTTTGTATTGAAGGCAATTCAGTTAAAGAAAAAATGATGCTTTTTAAGCAAGTTTCTTCTTTATATGCATTCATAGATATATTTGCCTCTTTACTAAAATTTACATAAGCAGTATTGTCTTTAATGGAAAAACTTAAAAGCTTTGTATCTTTAGGTAAAACCGGGTTTAAATTACTTTTTACACCTGGACCTTTTATAATCTCATTAATAATGGTTTCGCCTAATAATTCATCTTTTTTTATAACGCGTTGTTCTTTAGATAAATCAGTAGAATTATTAGAAGATCCAAAATATATATTTAAATCCAAAGCATTTTCCTTTTCCTTTGATAGAGCAATTTGCTTTTCTTTATCACCAGAACTTATAGTGTCCTTGTTTTTACACCCTGTTAAGCCTACCATAGAAAATATAGTTATGGAACATATGACTATCGAAAGAGTTTTTTTCATATCCCTCACCTTTTTATTAAAATTCTATATAATTACTAGGCATATCCCTTTTAGCTACAGAAACAGTTAAATCTTTATCCAAATCAATTTTAGCTTCATTTAGTATATTTAATACTGTTTGATATGCAAGTTCAGGGTAATTATTTGTTTTACTTAAGTGTCCTAAAATAATTTTCTTAAATTTACTATTTACTATATTAACAATAGCTTTGCCACAATCATCATTAGATAAATGGCCTATATTGCTTAAAATTCGCTTCTTTAAATTATAAGGATAAGGACCGAATTTTAACATTTCAACATCATGATTACTTTCTAATAGAACTACATCTGCATCCTCTAAAGTTTTGCGAATTTCTGTAGAAAAAAATCCTAAATCAGTTGCTATACAAGCTTTTTTATCTTCACAACTCAGAGAATATCCAGAAGGAGCTGCTGCATCATGAGATATTTTATAACTAGTTATATCCATATCTTTGATGCTTATGCAATTGCTTTGTAATACTTTAATATTTTTATCTTTTATCTTACCAATGGTTTTCGACATAGAATCCCATGTAGGAGCATTTGTGTATATAGGTATATCATATTTTCTAGATAATACACCTACTCCCTTTGTATGATCTATATGTTCATGAGTAACAAATATGCCATCAATGTCAGTAGGATTTTCTCCAATACGCTCAAGTGCTTTTTCTATGCTTTTTCCTGGAAGTCCTGCATCTACTAAAACTTTAGCGTTATTAGAAGATACAAATATACTATTTCCACTACTGCCACTATACAAAGGACAGAAAATCATAATAATTCTCCTATCTTAAATTAATACTATTCTGAGCAACTAACTCTTTTTATATCTGCACCTAGAGCCTTGAATTTATCTTCAATATTTGGGTAACCTCTATCAATATGTTCAATACTTAAAACTTCGGTAACTCCATCAGCAATAAGACCAGCAATAACCATGGCAGCACCTGCCCTTAAATCAGTTGCTTTAACTACTGCTCCTGTAAGTTTATCAACACCATCTATTATGGCAGTTCTACCTTCTACTTTTATATTGGCACCCATTTTTTTTAGTTCATCAACATGCTTGAATCTACTTTCCCATATGCTTTCAGATATAATGCTTCTACCTTTAGCCACTGTTAATAGAGTACTCATAGGTTGTTGTACATCTGTTGGAAATCCTGGGTAAGGTTGAGTTTTTATGTTTACTCCCTTAAGCTTTCCGTTAGATTTTACAGTAATACAGTCACCATCTTCAATTATTTCAGTACCTGATTCTATGAGCTTTGCTGAAATAGATTCTAAATGTTTTGGTATAATATTTTCTAAGCGAACTTCACCACCACATGAAGCAGCAGCAATCATATAAGTTCCAGCTTCTATTTGATCAGGTATTACACTGTAGGAGCATCCTTGAAGTTCTTTTACACCTACAACTCTTATTACATCAGTACCTGCACCTTTTATATTAGCACCCATACTATTTAAAAAGTTTGCTACATCTACAATGTGAGGTTCTTTTGCTACATTTTCTAAAGTAGTTACACCTTCAGCAAGAGTTGCTGCAAGCATGACATTTATAGTAGCTCCTACGCTAACTACATCAAAGAAAATATTAGTTCCTATTAATCGATCAGCTTCTACTACAACACAGCCATGTGTTATATCTACTTTAGCACCTAAAGCTTCAAAACCCTTTATATGTTGATCAATAGGTCTAACTCCAATAGGACATCCTCCAGGAAGTTCTACTCTGGCTTTTTTAAATCTACCTAAAAGAGCACCTATAAGATAATAAGAAGCTCTCATTTTTCTTACGTCTTCAGTATTAGCATTTACATTATTTATAGTAGTGCTATCTATAACAACTGAATTTTTTCCTACTTCTATTTTACAACCTAAGCTTTCAATTATTCTTTCTAAACAGTGAACATCTTCAATGTTAGGTATATTATCTATATTACAAACATTTTTACTTGCTAGTATAGCAGCAGGAAGTATTGCCACAGCAGCGTTCTTAGCACCATTTATTTCTATAGAACCAAAAAGAGGTTTTCCTCCGTTAATTACCAATTTATCCATTCCCGATCCATCCTTATCATATTAATAAAATTTATATTAAATTAAAAATCTTAAATTCATATTACTACACAAAGTTTATTATAACATAATTCTATAATATTTTAACATTAATTTTAAAAATGTGAAGAGGATGTTTTATGTAATTTAATTGAAAAAGTTGAGAAAACATTATATTATTAAAAATATAGATTATATTTATATCAAAAAATCACATTTTATACTATTTTATTAAGATTAATTTGGGGGATTGAACAAATATGAAATATTACTTAGTGGCGCTATTCAACAAGGATTCTTATTCTTCTATTGAAGAAATACAAAAAAATATATGTAGAAAGTACAAATTATACAAGAATATGCCTGTTTTACATATAACATTAGAAGTTATAGGGGATCCGGATATTGAAAAGTTAAATAAAATAGTCGGAGATATATTAAAACCTTATAAAAAGTTTAAAGTAAAGATAAATGGAGCTATATGTTTTGACCCTCCATATAAGTCTGTTAATTTAAAAATAGAAAATAAGGGTTATATTATTAGAATTGCAAGACAGGTAAATGAAAGTTTAAAGCTGCATGGATTTGATGTTAGAGAAAATATAGATAACTGGGACTTACATGTAGCACTAGCTAATACCAATTTTGCATCAAGACAATGGAGTAGCAAGGAATATGTTACAGCGTGTGAAAGTACTAAAAACTTGAACTTCCAAAGGATGGGAATGATAGATAGAATAGAACTTTGGAAGCCTATAAATAATAAAAAAGATATGGTAATAAAAACTTTTCAATTAAGAGAATTTTAAAAACAAGAACCTTATATGAACTTTATTAGTCAATGTAAGGTTCTTATTTTTTTCGCATAAAAAGGTTTACAGAAAATTATTGACATATATAAAAAGATAATATAAAATGAGATTAACCGGTTAACTAAACCGGTTAACTAAAAAAGAGGTGATATTTAGATGCAAAATATTTGTATTTTAGGAAGCATAAATATGGATTTAGTTTTAAGAGTAGATAGGATGGTAAAATCAGGAGAAACTATTTTATCAAAGGGTTTTCAAAAAATACCAGGCGGCAAAGGAGCTAATCAAGCTGTAGCAGCAAAAAGGTTAGGTGCTAATGTATGTATGCTAGCTAGTGTAGGAAAAGATGAAAACGGTTTCTCGTTAGTGGAAGCTTTAAAAAAAGATAATATAGATGTAAGCAATATAAGTTATAGTGACATTAATCCTACAGGAATGGCTATTATAACTGTAGATGATCTTGGAAATAACTCTATCATAGTAGTTCCAGGAGCTAATATGGAGATAGATACAAAATATATTGAAGGATTAGAAAAGGTTATAAAAAATTCAAAAATATTAGTAGCTCAATTTGAAACACCAATAGAAGCTACTATACAAGCTTTTAGAATAGCAAAAGAAAATGGAGTGCTTACAGTTTTAAATCCTGCACCAGCGAAGGATATACCAGAAGAATTATTAAAGATTACAGATATTATAGCACCAAATGAAACTGAGGCATTTGAACTTACTAATATAGAAGTTAAAGATGAAGAAAGTATAAGAAAAGCTTCAAATAAATTCTTAGAAAAAGGTGTAAAGTTTGTAATAATAACTTTAGGAGAAAAAGGTGCTGCTATACTAGATAAGGATAGATTGAGCATTG
Source organism: Clostridium carboxidivorans P7 (assembly GCF_001038625.1). Lineage (GTDB taxonomy): Bacteria > Bacillota > Clostridia > Clostridiales > Clostridiaceae > Clostridium_AM > Clostridium_AM carboxidivorans. The sequence continues at coordinate 4,545,083 of NZ_CP011803.1, read as the reverse complement.
TTCCTGCTTATAAGGTAAAGGCGATAGATACCACGGCTGCAGGAGATAGCTTTATAGGAGCACTTACAAGTAAGTTAGTAAATAGCGATGTAATTGATTTTAACTCTATTGAGAATTCTATAAAATTTGCAAACAAAGTTTCATCTATAGTAGTACAAAAATCAGGTGCACAGCCTTCACTTCCTTATTTAGAAGAAGTAAAGGAAATATACGGGGAGGAATAAGCAATGAAAAAGATTGGTATGTTAAATTCTAATATTTCAAGTATTATATCACAAATGGGTCATACAGAGACTCTAGCTATTGGAGATTGTGGATTACCTATTCCAAAGGAAACAGAAAGAATAGATATAGCACTTATAAAGGATGTACCTACTTTTATACAAACACTAAAAGTAGTATTACAAGAACTACAAATTGAAGAGGTTGAAATAGCTAAGGAAACAGTAGATGTTAGTCCTAAGTTATATGAAGAAATAAAAAATGAAATTGGAGATGTAAAAATAACGTTTATTACTCATGAAGAGCTTAAAGTTAAGCTAAAGGAGTGCAAGGCAGTTATAAGAACAGGAGAACAGACTCCTTATGCAAATATAATTTTAAAATCAGGGGTTATATTCTAATAAAGTATTAGGAGGATAAAGTATGGAAAGTAAAAAGCCTATTTTGGAAATGGTGGGTATATCTAAATCATTTCCAGGGGTAAAGGCATTACAAGATGTGCATATAAAAGCTTACGGTGGAAAAGTACTGGCCTTACTTGGAGAAAATGGAGCTGGAAAGTCCACATTAATGAAGATAGTAAGTGGTGTATATAAAAAAGATGAAGGAAAAATTATTGTAGATGGTGATGAAATAGAAATCCATGGAATAAAACATGCTGAAAGTTTAGGAATAACAATCATACATCAAGAACTTAGTGTTCTTCCTAATTTAACAGTAGCTCAAAATATATTTTTAGGTAATGAAAAATTTAGCAAAGGTACTAGAAAAATAAATAAAGTTTGGATGAAAGAAAGAAGTAAATATTTCTTAGATCAAATTGGATGCAACATAAATCCCAATACATTAGTCAAGGATATAAATCTTGGAGATATGCAAATGATTGAAATTGCAAAGGCATTAACTAAGAATTCTAGTGTTATTATTATGGATGAACCTACTACAGCACTAACAGATGTGGAAACTCAAAAGTTGTTTCAAGTAATTAGGAAACTAAAAGAAAAGGGAATAGCAATTATATATATATCTCATAGAATGGATGAAATATTCCAAATTTGTGATTCCATAACTGTTTTAAGAGATGGTAAGTATATAGGTTCTGTTGAAACTAAAGATGTAACTAAAGACGATTTAATTACCATGATGGTAGGAAGAAAACTTGAAGAACAGTTTCCTTATAAAGAAGTAGAAAAAGAAAATGTTTTACTTAAAGTTGAAAACCTATCCATGAAGGATAAAGTAAAGAATGTAAGCTTTGAGATTAGATCAGGAGAAATATTAGGTGTTTCAGGTCTTATGGGAGCAGGAAGAACTGAACTTGCCAAAACTATATTTGGAGATTATAAGAAGGATTCTGGAGAAATATACGTAGATGGCGAAAAAGTAAACATTAATTCACCTAAAGATGCTATTAAATATGGTATATGTTACTTATCAGAGGATAGAAAACAAGAAGGTCTTATTTTAAATATGTCTGTAGCTCAGAATATCACACTTCCTAATCTGATTAGTTATGAAAACAAAATGAAGAGAATAGATAAAAAGTCAGAAAAAAAGGAAGTAGAAGAGTATATTAAAAGGCTATCTATAAAGACACCTAATCAGGAACAATTAGTTAAAAACCTTAGTGGAGGAAATCAACAAAAAGTAATTTTAGCTAAATGGCTAATGCGTTCACCTAAAGTACTAATAGTTGATGAACCTACAAAGGGTATAGATGTAGGTGCAAAAAAAGAAATTTATGAAGTATTAAACAAGCTAAAAAGTATGGGAAAAGCTGTTATAATGATTTCTTCTGATATGGCAGAAATATTAGGAGTTAGTGATAGAGTAATGGTAATGCATGAAGGAAAAGTAACAGGAGAATTAAAGAGAGAGGAAGCAACTCAGGAAAGCATAATGAAGTATGCTATTGGAGTTTAAAGTATCAATTAGATACAGGAGGAGAGGGAAAAATGGAAAAAGATATTAAAAGTTTGCTGTTTAAATACAAGTCTTTAATAGGATTATTAATATTATGTATAGTTATATCGCTTGTAACACCTAGATTTTTAACTGTTCCAAACATATTAAATGTATTTACTCAGGTTTCAGTTAATGCAATTATTGCCGTAGGTATGTGTTTTGTAATACTAACAGGTGGAATAGATTTATCAGTTGGATCTACTCTTGCAATAGCAGGTGCAATTGCCGCATCTTTAGCGCAAAAAAATGTCAATATAGTTTTAATTTTAATTTTAACTGTAATAATTGGAGGATTAATTGGATTAGTTAATGGAATAATAGTTGCAAAGGGAAAAATTCAAGCTTTTATAGTAACATTAGCTACTATGACGGTGTTTAGAGGAGTAACTTATGTCTATACTAATGGAACTCCAATATCTGGACTTGGAACTAACTTTACTTTCATTGGAAATGGAACCATAATTGGAATACCTTTACCGGTTATTATAATAGCCATTGTAGCTTTAATAGCTTGGTATGTATTAACTCAAACTAGATATGGTAGATATGTATATGCTGTTGGAGGAAACGAAGATTCATCAAGATTATCAGGTATAAATACAGATAAAATTAAAGCTTTAGTTTATGTTTTATCTGGAGCAGCAGCAGCATTAAGTGCTATTGTAGTAACCAGCAGAATTGGTTCTGCATCACCTAATGCAGGAAGTGGTTTTGAATTAGATGCTATCGCAGCAGTTGTACTTGGAGGAACTAGTCTTTCAGGTGGAGAAGGTTCTCTTACTGGAACAATAATAGGTGCAATGATAATAGGAGTATTGAATAATGGTTTGAACTTAATGAATGTATCTCCTTTTTATCAATCAATAGTAAAAGGACTTGTTATATTGTTAGCAGTTATGCTTGATAAGAAAAATAAATAAAAAATTTATTTATATAAAATAAGGGAGGAATATTATTATGAAAAGAACACGTTTAAAAATGATGTCACTTATGTTAACAGGTGCACTTGCAATTGCAGGGCTTACAGGATGTGGTAACAGCAATCAACAACAATCATCTAACCAAGGTGGTAAAAAGAAAATAGGAATGGTAATATCAACTTTAAACAACCCATTCTTTGTTACAATGAAAGATGGAGCAACTAAAAAGGCAAAAGAATTAGGTTATGATTTAGTAGTTGTTGATTCACAAAATGATGCAACAAAAGAAAGATCAAATGTAGATGATCTTGTACAACAAGGTGTTTCAGCATTAATTATAAATGCTACAGACAGTGATGCTGTTGGAAATTCAATTAAAGTAGCAAATGATAAGAAAATACCAGTTATAACTGTAGATAGGCAAGCAAATAGTGGAACAGTTGTTACTCATATAGCTTCAGACAATGTTAAGGGTGGAAAAATGGCAGCAGAGTTTATACTACAACAATTGGGAGGAAAAGCAAATATAGTTGAACTTCAAGGACAACCAGGAGCATCAGCTACAAGAGATAGAGGTAAAGGATTCCATGAAGGTGTTGATGGTAAAGCTAATGTTAAGGTAGTTGCAAGTCAGTCAGCAGATTTTGATAGACAAAAGGGATTAAATGTAATGCAAAACATAATGCAATCTACACCACAGTTTGATGCTGTTTTTGCTCATAATGATGAAATGGCATTAGGTGCAGTTAAAGCATTACAAGGCAAAAAGATTATAATAGTAGGTTTTGATGGTACTGATGATGCTAAAAAGGCAGTTGCAAATGGTGAAATGACAGCTACAGTTGCTCAACAACCAGATTTAATGGGAAGTTTAGCTATTGAGAATGCTGTAAAAGTTATAAAGGGTGAAAGCGTTCCAAAACAAATACCTGTAGATTTAAAACTTATAAAAAAATAATAAATTAAAATTGAAAATCCAGGATGTAAATCCTGGATTTTATTAAATAAAATACAAATTAGTTTTACAAGGGGTAATTATGAAAAAGGTAACAATGATGGACATTGCTAAAGTGGCAGGAGTATCTAAGGCAACTGTTTCTATGGTTTTGAATAAAAGAGATGGAAATATAAGTGAAGAAACTAAAAGCAGAATATTAACCTTAGCTAAAGAGATGAACTATATTCCCAACCATTTAGCGAGAAGTTTAAGTACTAAAAAAACAGATACTATAGGAATAGTTTTACCGGATATAACAAATCCCTTCTTTGCATCTATTGCAAGAGCTATTGAAGATAGAGCAAGTTATTTGGGCTATAATGTTATTTTTTGCAATACAGACAATGAAATTAATAAAGAACAAAAGTATATAAAGGTTCTCATAAGCAAATTAGTTGATGGAGTTATTTTTATAGCTGGAGGAGAAAGCAGTGTTAGTATAGAAATGTTAAAAAACAACAATGTACCTTTTGTGCTTGTAGATAGATATATAGATAGTTATAAAGAAGCTTATGGAGTATATTGCTTAAATAAGAATGGAGTTATTCAAGGAATAGATTATTTATATAATAAGGGAAAAAGAAATATAGCGTTTGTAAAAGGACCTGATACATTAGAAATTTCAAATCAGAGATTGGAAGGCTATAAAAATGCTATGAATAAATATGGCATATATAATGAAAATATTATTTTTAAAGGAGCTTTTAACATAGAAGGTGGAATGAAATCTACAAAACTGATGTTGGAAAGTAATGAGAAAATAGATGCTGTATTTTATAGTAATGACATAATGGCTTTAGGTGGAATAAAGGTATTGAAAAGAAGAGGTATTAGTATACCTCGGGATATAAGTATCATTGGTTTTGATAATATACATATATCACAGGTAATTGAGCCAGAATTAACTACGATAGCTCAGCCTATTTATGAAATGGGAAGAGAGTCTTGCAATTTGCTAATAGATATAATAAATAGTAAAGTTATACCAAATAAACAAATTTATTTTGAAACACATTTAATAATAAGAGGTACAACTTAATAAAACCCTACATAAATTTATGTAGGGTTTTACTTTTTTAGATATCTAATAAATTTTTCTTATAATTAGAATATAATTCTCTTAATTCTTTTATCTTTTCATCAAGTTCTATTTGAAGATTTGAAACTTCATCATATTTCTTTATATCAGTAGCAACTTTTATTCTTGTAAATAAGCTTTGCTTTGAGTATGAATCTTTCATTAAGTAATGTCTTAATTCATTTATCTTCATCCAATTAGCTACATCAAGGTCTAAAGCTTTGTCTATAGAATGAAGAGGCTTACAAGCTCTTATTTCATCTGAGTAATTTGCTATGATTCTGTTGTTTATTTCAATAATCCATCTTTTAGTAGTACCAAGTACAAAGCTGTTTATAAGTTTTTCGGTTAAAACATCACCTTGCATAAGGACTGCTTTTTTATCTGCATATTTGTCAAACGCAGTAAGGTTTTCATAAACAGTAGCAGGAGCTTTACCAAAGAATTTTTCTCTTTCTTCATCAGAGAAGTCTTCAAATACATCTTCTTCACTTCTATAAGATCTTCCTAATTCTAGATAATCAGCATTATCTTCTGGTTTCTTTGAAAGTTCAGCTAAAAGCTCATCTTCAGTTTTTTCACCAGTTACTGCATACTTGATACCATCTAACATAGTCATGTAAAGTGCAGTTACAGCTAAGTAAGTGTTTGTATGTGGGTTTGGAGCTCTAAGCTCAAATCTTGTTGCTAATGAGTTTTGTAAGTCTCTTATAACGCCTACAAGTACTGTTCTGTTTCTAGAAGGAACTTCTACAGAATTACCTATGGAAGTTACGATACAAATCGGAGCTTCAAATCCAGGTTTTAATCTTCTTAAAGAGTCATTAGTAGAAGATACAAATGGATTTACTACTTCATAATTTTTAAGTATTCCCATTATAGAAGCATATCCAAAAATGCTTAAGAAATGTTTCTTTGGTGATGAGAATAAGTTAATTCTCTTTCCATTTTTAAGTTTTAAAGCTATTCCAATATGAGTATGTTCACCACTACCTGCAACACCATCTATAGGTTTAGCAAGGAATGTAACATCCAATCCATTTTTTCTGAAAGTTTCTTTAACTAAGCTCTTAACTAAAAGTTCATTATCAGCAGCCTGTACCGCAGTAGAATATTTCCAATCTATTTCAAGTTGTTCCATTATGTGAGTAAGTTTTCCTGATTCATCTATTTTTGCTTTTACTCCACCAACTTCTTTATGGCCCATTTCAGGTTCTAAACCATATGCATCCATAATAAGTAAAGATTCTTCAAGACATGTTCTTACAACACCTTTTGTTCTAGTCCAATATTGCTCTTGCAATACTTGAGAAGTAGAAAGTTCTTCAACTTCAGCTTTATCGTTAGGAGTTTTAACCCAAAATTCTAATTCTGTAGCACAAGTAGCAACTACATCTTCTATGTCATCATATTTTATGTCAAAAGCTGCTAGTGAACTTGGATGTGCTTTAAATAAGTCTAAAAGAGTTGATTTGAAGTGTTCTATAGCATGTTTCAAAATGTGTCTGGAGTCTACAGCAACATTTTCATGATATAAGAAACAAGGAATTCTTAAAGTTCCGATAGGTTTTCCAGTTTCACCATCTATATGCTCATAGTTGTATTCTACGTACCAGTTTACATCGACATCAGCTAGCATATCAACTTTAGCATTATTTAAGCTTGCTATTCCAGGGAGAACAACAGATGAACCATCAGTTTGAATTGCTCCCTTTAAGAATGTGTCTATATCGTCTAAGAAGACCTTCATAGGGATTTTTTCGTCAGTATCATTTCCTGATAAGTCTATGCCTATAAGAGACACAAATTTTATTTCAGAATGAGAAGTCAAGATTGCCTTTAATTCTTTTTCTGAATGATTTTCTTTTGAAATGGTGTAGATTAAATCTTTTATCATATAATTTCCTCCTAAAAAATAAAAAAAGAGTTTTTTTTTACTCTTTTACTTTGCGATTTAAGAAAATGATATTAATAATATGTTTTTGTGAATTTTTTCATATTCAAAATTTTATAATTAATATGCTAATATGTCAATAGGAAAAATGAAAGTTTATTAAAAAAAAACTTCAATTAGCAATTAAAATTTTTTATTCTGCAAAAAATATTGCAGTATTTTTTAAAAAAATTCAATTTTATACTTAATTATTGCGAAAATATTAAATGCAATGTATATTTATGCAATGAACTTTCATAATTTGTATAGTTTAATTCTATATTATATAATATTAAGCATATATATTAACTAACTATAATGAAGGTGGTAGAGTGAAAGTGGAATGTAGACCAATAGGTTTTTTTGATTCTGGAGTTGGAGGAATTAGTGTATTAAAAGAAGCGGTAAAACTTTTACCAGGAGAAGATTTTGTTTATTTTGGAGATTCTAATAATGCACCATATGGTATAAAAACTGTAGAGGAAGCTAGTAGATTAACCTTTGAAGCTGTAGAATTTTTAATAAGTAAAAATATTAAGGCAGTAGTAATTGCTTGTAATACAGCAACCAGCGCCGCTATAATAGATTTAAGAAAGAAATATAGTAGTGTAATGCCTGTAATAGGTATAGAGCCAGCATTAAAGCCTGCTGTGGAATTGAAAAGAAAAGGACAAATAGTTGTAATGGCCACACCTATGACTTTGGCTGAGAGGAAATTTAATAATTTAATGAACAGATATAAAAATCAGGCACAAATGTATCCTATGCCATGTCCTGGTCTTGTAGAATTAATAGAACAAGGCATGGTGGAAGGAGAAGAGGTAGAGAAATATCTAAGAGATAAAATAGAACCATTAAAAGAAGAAGGAATAGCAGCTATAGTTCTTGGATGTACCCATTATCCTTTTATAAAAAAGACTTTATCTAAGTTACTTAATAATGAAGTTCCAATTATAGATGGAAGTTTAGGAACTGTAAAACAATTGAAAAGAGAACTTATAAAAAGTAATTTGGCAAGTAAAAAAAGAGAAGGTGGAAAGGTAACTGTATATAATTCATTAGATAGTGATGAAATTATAAAGTTAAGTTATAAGCTATTGGAATGTGAGTAGATAATGTAACATTAACTATAGTTAATATTAATAGTTTTTAAATAAAGTTTTTTATGTGAATAATATTTATGTATTATGATATAATTCAAATAGATGATATATATGAAAGACGAAGGGAGATTACTAAATATGAATCCATTAGTTACGATTAAAATCAAAGATAGGGGAGTAATTAAAGCTGAATTATATCCCGAAATTGCACCTAATACTGTGAATAATTTTATAAGTCTTATAAAGAAAGGCTTTTACAATGGAATAGTATTTCATAGGGTTATTCCAGGATTTATGATACAAGGAGGATGTCCTTTAGGAAATGGAACAGGAGGTCCAGGATATTCTATAAAAGGTGAATTTACAAGTAATGGCTTTAAAAATGATTTAAAACATACCACTGGAGTACTATCTATGGCTAGGACTATGCAGCCTGATTCAGCAGGAAGCCAATTTTTCCTAATGACAGAAAATGCACCTCATTTAGATGGTCAATATGCTGCATTTGGAAAGGTTACAGAGGGTATGGATATAGCTCAAGAAATAGTAAATACTAAAAGAGATTTTAGGGATAAACCTTATGAGGATCAGGTCATTGAGGAAATGACTGTAGAAATTTATGGAGAAGAATATCCAGAACCAGAAAAACTTTAAGCAGTATTATAACGTTTAATATAATAAGTATGTAAAATCATGAAAAACATAATGCATAAAAGCGGGGTTATAGTATGAGTAGAGTAGGCGAAAAAATAAAGAATATAAGAAATAGTATTGGAATGACCCAAAAACAACTAGGCAAAAAGTTAGGGGTAAATGAGAGCTTTGTTAATGAAGTTGAGAATGGTAGAAAAATTATAAATCAAAATTTGATAGATAGAATTTCCAAAGTATTAGGAAAAGATATAAATGATATTACTATGTCTTTTGAGGAACAGGTATTTGAAGAAGAAAAAGATAAAAAGTATTCTGCAGCACCTAAGAAAGAAGCTGTAAAAGATGTTTGGAATGAAGCATTTGGATCAGTGTTGAAAAATATACCTATTTATGGGTACGACTTACAAAAAGCTGTATCCTTCAAACAATTACCTTTAATAAATAATAAAGTAGAAGGACATTCTCAAGATAAAGTGTTCTATTTGCAAATAGAAGATGATGATATGTTAGGATTTAGAATAGCAAAAGGAGACTTAGCTTTTGCATATAGTACACATGAAATTGAAAACAATAGTATATGTTTAATAGAACATGGAAGCAAAAGAGTAATAAGACAAATAAAAAGGTTAGATAACAATAAAGTTCTACTTATTAGTAATAAAGGCAGCTTTAGAACTGAAACTGCAGAAATAAAAGAAATTAACATAATAGCCAAATTAAATAGAGTTGAAATAAAGCTTTAGAAAATTGCACTGCATTAAAAAATGCAGTGCAATTTTTAATTAATAGCCTTTGTAAAAACAATACTGATGTTGTATAATATTTATAATCTTGTGAAGTTACTGGATTTACTTAAAGATTGACTCTTCATTAATAATGAAATATAGAACTTTAGTGAATATAATAAGGAGGATTAAAAATGAAAGGAACAGTAATAGCTACGTGGATGAAAACTTGCAGAAAATTATATGGTGATGATAGTGTAAATAAAGCCATGGAACATGTAGGGTGGAGAGCGTCAAAAATTTTTTTGCCAGCAGAAAATGTAGAGGATACAAAGGTTAAAGAAGTTATTGCTGCTATAGCTAAAAGTAATAATATAGATATTAAGCATTTATGGCGGGAAATAGGATTAGATAATATAAATGCTTTCTATAAGGACTTTCCAGCATTTTTTCAGCATGAAAATTTATATTCATTTTTAAAATCTATGTTTGATGTACATGTGGTTATGACAAAAAAATTGCCAGGTGCAAAACCTCCTCTAGTATCCATCAAACCAATATCACAAAGAGAAGCTATATTTGAATATAAATCAGAAAGAGGCATGTTTGACTATCTTAAAGGAATGATAGAAGGTAGTGCTAAGTTTTTTAATGAAAAAGTTAAAGTAGATGAGCTTGAAAAGAGTAATAACTATGTAAAATTCAAGTTTACCTTTGAGAAAGATATATACTATAAGAAGGTATATAAGTTTAATAAAATACTTTCTTTAGGATTCATGAAAAGTTTAGGATCAAAAACAGCATTATTTACATTAATAGTTTCTTTAATAACATCTATACCATTGATGGGACTTGATCAAGCCTTTAAGGCTATTATTATTTCAATTATATCTTCCATAGCAGCACATATAGCTGTATCACTTCTTATGAAGCCAGCTTTAATTATAGAACAAGATATTAAAAATGTCATAAGTAATAATTATATAGAAGAAGGAGATATAGAAACTAATGATCTATTTGAAGACATTTATAAACTTTTAAAAGAGAATAAAAAGGATATAAGTGCAGATTTTGTGGGATTTAAAGGTGTTACTGATGAGATGAATACTTTTATGAACAATATAAGTGTTATATCAGATTCTATGAATCAAGCATCTAATGAAATATCAGATGTGGTAGAACAGGTAGCTAGTTCTTCAGTGGATCAAGCAACTAATACAGAAAAAGCTGTTTCTATATTAAATGATAATATACAAGGATTGAAAAATATAGTAAGTAGTGAAAATGGTAATAAATTAGAATTGGAAAAAGCTTTGAATAAAATTAATAATAGTTATGAAAATATCGATGGAACAAGTAAGAATATAATGAGTACTCTTGAAAAGTTTCAGCAAGTCAAGGATAAAGGCTTTGAACTTGAGGGAAGGGCAAAAGATATTACAAATATAGTTTCAATAGTATCTGATATTTCTGAACAAACTAATTTGCTAGCATTAAATGCTTCTATTGAGGCTGCACGTGCTGGAGAATTGGGAAAAGGCTTTGCTGTTGTAGCAGAAGAAGTTGGTGATTTGGCAGAACAATCTAAAAATGCCGTTGAAGAAATAAACTCCAACCTGGTTAGTTTTTCAGAAGAAATAAAAGCTTTAGCAGAAAAAATAGGATCACAGTACAATGTACTACAAGTAGAAACTAAAAACTTACAAAATGTAAGAGATATAAGTTATGAAGCTACTACTTCAGTGCAAACAGTATCATCATCTATGATAGAAACTATAGAGCGACTTAATAAGGAAACTGATTCCATAGCAACTATCTATGATACAATAGAATCTTTGGCCGCTATTGCTGAAGAAAATTCAGCTTCTTCTGAGGAAGTAAGTGCCAATGTGGCAAATTATACTAATGAAATTAAAAAACTTATATATAATATTAACCAATTTAGAACAATTACAGAGCATTTTAAAGTAGAATTAAGTAAATATAAAATTTAAAAGTTCTAAACATATTAAAAGGTAATTGTTTTAGTATATAATTGATAAAATGGACAGCTTTTAGATTTTATAAAGCTGTCCATTAAATTTACACGCCGTTTAAATCAAAATCTGGAATAAAACTTTTAGAAGCAGTTCCTTCCTCTTGAATAAATGCATTTTTTATACCTAAACTTAGGCAATAGTCTATCATACTATCATAGTGCTTAGAGTTTAAAGGCTTATTAATTTCGGGAAATTTACAAGCGTTATACATAGGAACATATTGATTCATTAGGCTTAAATAAATAGAATCACCAAAAGTACTATATATGTAATCTATAATTTTTTTAGAATCAAATAAAAGTCCAGGTAACATTAAGTGTCTTATGATAACTCCTTTTTCAATTAAGCCTTCCTTGTTGAGTTCTATTTTTCCAACTTGGGAGAACATTTCTTTTACTGCATTTGAAGCATGTGCAAAATAGTTTTCAGCATTGGAATATTTTTTTGAATATTTGTTGTTAAAGTATTTAATATCAGGAAGGTACACATCAATATATCCCTTTAGCAATTTTATTGTTTCTATATTTTCATATCCACTGGTATTAAATAAAATAGGAATATTAAGACCGGATGCTTTTGATATTTTTAAAGCTTCTATTATTTGAGGAACATAATGTGTTGGAGTAACTAAGTTTATATTATGAGCTCCTTTTTTTTGTTGTTCTAAAAAGATTTCACTTAGCCTTTCTATAGATACTTCTTTACCTATACTTTCAGAACTTATTTCGTGATTCTGACAAAAGACACATTTTAAGTTACAGTTGGAGAAAAATATAGTTCCAGAACCATTTTTCCCTGATATGCAGGGCTCTTCCCAATTATGTAATGATACTCTTGCAATTTTTACATTTTTTCCTGAATTACAATATCCTAATTCACCTTTTAATCTATTTACACCACAGTTCCTGGGACATAATTTACAACTTTCAAGAACTTCTAACATTTTATAACACCTCTATATAATTAAAGTAATTACTATAAAAATTATTATACTTTATATTTTGTTTTATGTGTATGTCTAATGTACAGATTTATTTTTATTTCCCAGGTAAAAGGCTAAACATTGAATTGTAAATATAAAACTTACTACTGCAAAAGCAGGATATAAGATGGATATAAGTTTTACGAATCCAATTTGCGATATAGGTATGGATATAATAATTATTAAAATTATAGCTTTTTTATAAGAAATATTGAATAACTCTTCAAGATTTTTGCTTACGCTATATATATTAGAAACTTCTGTAGAGAACATCTCCATCCAAATTATGCTTAGGAGCATGATTTGAATTACATTTCCAAAACGATTAGCAATATATAATAACGGTATTTCATATTTAAAAATATAGGGTATGTTTAAAATTAGTAAGGCATTAATTAAAAATGATAGTACTGTTAGACCTATAGAGCCTAGAGCAACACCCAATATTAAAGTTTTTTTGTTTCTTATTTCAGTACTTAGAGGTACAAGTACTCCACAACAGCATAGAATGTTGAAACCTCCATATATAAGAGAAGATAATAGCCAATTATGTTTGTAAGCAGAAATATTTTTTAAATAAGATACATTAATGTCTTTGTAAAATGATACATATAAAATAAATATAGTCACTATAACAATAATTAGAGAAGGCACTATAAAAGAATTTATTTCAATTAGTCCTTTGGTTCCTCTTAAAAGCACAATTACTGATATAAATATCATTATAATTATTCCCACCCATTTTGATACATGAAAGTATTGGTTTAAAAGAGAGCCACTTCCGGCTAAGATTACAGCAGAGGTACTTATAAGAAATATAGTTGTAAACAGATTAGTAACTTGTCCTAGAAATCCTGGACTAACCAAGGATATAAGTCCATCATAAGAGGTTAATTTATACCTTAAACTTAGTTGTATAACGATATAACCCATTATTATGTAAATGATACAGCATATAAGTATACCTAGGAAGCTTTTGTAACCATAAACTGTGAAAAACTGGCTTATTTCTTGTCCAGAAGCTAAACCAGCGCCAACAATAGTACCTATAAAAACAGCACTTATTTGTAATACTAAAAATAAGTTTTTCATAAATTATTTAAATCCCCCCTATATAATTAATGTATAAAAAGTAAATATCATTTAAGCAAACTAAAGAGTCTAGATATAATAGTATATAATTAAATTTTTAAAATAATGATTTATAAATTAAATTTTTGTTTTGAGGAAAAACTAAAGATAAATCAGTATCTTATAAAAGATAAGGAGGAGAAAAGATGAAAAGAAAGAATTTCAAAATTATTAGTAAAATTTTAATAGTAATTATGGTTACAGTTGTTTCAAATACATTGATTGGATGCTCAAAGAGTAAAAAAAATGAGAAAACAGAAAGCAGTAGTAATTTTGACATAAAAGCAGCAGGAAATGTGGCAGATACATATATGAAGTACTTAATGAAGGATGATTTAGAAAATAGCAAAAAGCTTTATTCTAAAGAACTTTCAAAAAGTCCTTCATCACAGGAAAATAAAAATTTGAAAATATTAGGTTATAATGTATCAGAAACTAATGAAGTAGGTAAAGCTGGTCTATTTAAAGTAAAAGTATCAAGGTCAGATTTAACTAGTAGTTATGCTTCTTTAGATGAATATTCTATAAGAATAGCCAAGGAAGATAATGATTATAAAATAAAAGAAACAAATAATGTGGTTCAAAAGGAAGTGTTTGGTGAGGGGGAACAAGTAAGAGTAAAAAATAAAAATAATGCCAATACAAATTTAGTTGTAGATATGGAGGGACTTCCTAATTATGTATTTTCTAAAGATGATAAAAGAAATGTAGATAAGATAAAGGTACCTAAAACCAAATTTGGAATTATGAACTTGGGATATAGTGGAGAAAATTTAGCCATATCTAGTTATGATAAAGATGTTTTTGTGGGTGTAATAAAAATGGATGAAAGCTTGGCAGTGCAAGGTGGAGATAGCAAAGATGAAGAACAAAAGGGAGGTGGGAAGGATAAACAAAATCAAGGTGGTGCTATGGGTAAGGAAAAACCTATAGGAAAGGAAATTACAGCAATAGATATATTAAAGAATTGTAAAGTAGAAGTTATAAACTTTTCACCAGAAGAAAAATTTATAACAGTGCAGTATGCAAAATCACCTTCAGGTAGATGTATAAGAGTTTATAAAATAGATGGAGGAGATATTATACCTTTTAAATTTGAAGAAAAATATCCATTAGATAAAGTAGATGTAGTATTTTCTTCCTATGATAAGGAAAGTTTAAATTTTGATGTTGTACCTAAAGTAGAAGGGGATAAATCAGCTTCAGATGTAATAGGTAAATGGCAATTAAGTTTGAAAGATTTTAAAGCAAAGAAAATGTGATATAATTAAATAAAAAACAGTTATGGAGAAAAATATGCAGTGGGCAGATAAAAGATATTATAGTTTAAATTATTTTTTAAGGAATAAATTTGATTGCAAGGTTTTTAAAATATCAATAGACGCAGGCTTTTCCTGTCCAAATAGAGATGGGAAAGTAAGTACTGGTGGATGTGTATTTTGCAGCGAAAGAGGTTCTGGAGATTTTGCTGGAAATAGACGTTTTTCTATAAAACATCAATTTCAAGATATAAAGCAAATCATGAGTAAAAAGTGGAAAAACGGAAAATATATAGCTTATTTTCAGGCTTATACTAATACATATGCACCTGTAGAAGTATTAAAAGAAAAATATAATGAAGCAATAAATGAAGAAGATGTAGTAGGATTGGCTATAGCTACAAGACCTGACTGTCTTAGTGAAGAAGTTTTAGACCTTTTGGAAGAGTTTAATAAAAAAATTTATACTTGGGTGGAATTGGGACTTCAGACTTCTAATGAAAATACTGCGTCAAAAATAAACAGAGGATATAAACTTAATGTATTTGAAGAAGCTATTAGAAATTTGAGAAAAAGAAATATTGATGTAGTAACCCATGTTATATTTGGATTACCAGGAGAAACAAGCAAGGATATGCTAAATACAGTAAAATATGTTTGTGCACAAGATATACAAGGTGTTAAATATCACCTTTTACATCTTATGAAAAATACACCTCTTGAAGACCTTTATAATAGAGGAGAACTTAGATTTTTAGAATATGAAGAGTATATAGCTATAATATGTTCTGCTATATCAATTACGCGACCTGATATAGTTATTCATAGGCTTACAGGTGATTCTCCAAGAAATCTACTTATAGGACCTATGTGGAGTTTAAAAAAATGGGAAGTTTTAAATGCTATAGATAAAACGTTACAGGAAAGAGAAATATATCAGGGGTGCAAATATCAAATTGAGGATAATAAAACTTTATAAATGATTCAAATGCAATAAAGAGTATTAAATTTTTGTGAAAGGTTTAATGCTTTTTATTAATTAAAGAAAACAAAAGTTTGATGGGGGAATTTAAAATGAAAATTGATTTAATAATCTCTGCAGATGATATAAAAAAAGATAAAGTGCAGGGTAAGGCTGTAGTAGTTATAGATATGCTAAGAGCTACATCAGTAATAACAACAGCGATAAATAATGGTTGCAACAGTGTGATACCTGTGCTCACAATAGAAGAGGCTCTAAAAATAAGCAATGAGGATAGAGATAAATATATACTTGGAGGAGAAAGAAAAGCACTTAAAATAGAGGGTTTTGATTGTGCTAATTCGCCTTTAGAATATAAAGAAGACTTAGTTAAAGATAAAATTTTAGTTATGACTACTAGTAATGGGACAAGAGCAATTAAAGGAAGCATAGGTGCTAAAAATATCTTAATAGGTGCGTTAATAAATGCTAAAGCTGTAGCAAATAAGCTTCTTGAGCTGGATGCTGATGTGCAGATAGTAAATGCAGGAACTTATGGTCAGTTTTCCATAGATGATTTTATATGTTCAGGATATATTATTGATTGCTTATTAAAAATGTCAACAGATATAGAACTTACAGATATAGCGAAAACTTCTCACTATATTTATACTGAAAATAAGGATATAACTAGTTTTATACATTATGCAAGTCATTATAAAAGAATTAAGGAATTAAATTTAGAAGATGACTTAAAATATTGTTGCACTAAAGATATAATTGACGTTGTACCTGAATATAGAAATGGCGTTATAAAAGTTTTCGATGAAATGTATAAGGAAAAAACTGTGGTTTAAGAGAAGCTATTGTCTCACATGATAAGCAAATTGCAAAGCAATTTGCTTATTGTATGAAGTTATTTTATACAACTTGGAATATATAAAACTTTAAGTAATAAGATTCATCAGAATTCCAAAGTATTGGATGGTCTGAGGCTTGTGTTCTGAATTCCACTTGTCTTAACATTCTTCTTGCATCTTTTGCAGCATCTGCAATAGTATCTTTAAAAAGTTCAGGGGCCATAAAATGAGAACATGAACAAGTAACTAAGAAGCCACCTGGTTTTACCATTTTGATACCTCTTAAATTAATTTCTTTATATCCTCTAACAGCACTTTTTATAGTTGATCTTGATTTTGTGAAAGCAGGGGGATCAAGTATAACTACATCATATTGTCTTCCTTCCTTTGCCCATTCATGAAGAACATCAAAAGCATTGTGACATTCGAATCTAACTGTGTCAGATAATTTATTAAGTGCAGCATTTTTAGATGCATCGTCTATAGCAAGCTGTGATATATCAATTCCTAAAACACTTTTAGCACCAGCAACGCCTGCATTTAGAGCAAAAGAACCAGTATGAGTAAAGCAATCTAAAACATCAGCATCTTTACAAATTTTATGTATAGCATGTCGATTTTCTTTTTGATCTAAAAAGAAGCCTGTTTTCTGACCATTTTCTATATCAACATAATATTTAACGCCATTTTCAATAATTTCGAATGTAGTATCAAAAGGTTCTGTTAGGAAGCCTTTTGTTTGTTCCATGCCTTCAAGTTCACGAACTTTTACGTCACTTCTTTCGTAAACACCTTTTGCACCAAAGTCTTCCGTTAACAATTCAACTATAATAGATTTATATTTATCGATTCCAAGAGCCAAAGATTGAATAACATAATAATCTTCATATTTATCAATTATAAGACCAGGTACAAAGTCAGCTTCTCCAAATAGAAATCTGCAGCTTGAAGTGTCTATAATCTTTTTCCTATAATTCCAAGCATTGTGTAGTCTTTTCCTAAAAAAGTCTTTATCTATTTCCTCATTTATGTCTTTAGTCATAATTCTTATTGTGATTTTTGATACATCATTTATATAACCTTTACCTATAAAGTTTCCCTTAAAGTTGTATACTTCTACAATGTCACCATTTTCATAGGTTCCTTCGTAACCTTCTATTTCTGTAGTATATATCCATGGGTGACCATTTTCAGCTTTTCTACCCATACCTTTATATAAATAAAACTTACAAGCCATTAACTTTTTACCTCCCTGATTTTGTTCCTTATGTAGTATACCACAACTGAAAAATTAATAATATACAAAAATGTAACTAAAAATCTTTTGACATAATACACAAGAATAAATTAAACTATTTCTATATGTTTAAATTCGAAAGATTTGAGGAGATGAAAAATGAGTATATTAACTGTTAAAAATTTAAGTCATGGTTTTGGAGATAGAGCCATATTTGAAGATGTATCATTTAGATTATTAAAGGGAGAACATGTAGGACTTATAGGGGCTAATGGAGAAGGTAAGTCAACATTTATGAATATAATTACAGGAAAGCTTATGCCTGATGAAGGAAGTATAGAATGGTCCAATAGAGTTAGGGTTGGATATATGGATCAGCATGTACAATTACAAAAAGGACAAACCATAAGAGATGTATTAAAGCAAGCATTTGATTATCTTTTCGATCTTGAAAAAGAAATGATAGAAATAACAGATAAGATGGGAAATGCATCACCAGAAGAATTAGAAAAGCTTTTAGATCAAATGGGTACCATTCAAGATTTACTTGATAACAATGGATTTTATGTTATAGATGTAAAGGTTGAAGAAGTAGCAGGGGGACTTGGACTTAAAGATGTGGGTCTTGATAAAGATGTAGCAGATTTAAGTGGAGGACAAAGGACAAAAGTATTACTTGCAAAGTTACTACTTGAAAATCCAGACATATTACTTTTAGACGAGCCTACAAATTACTTGGATGAACAACATATAGAATGGCTGAAAATGTATTTACAAAATTACGAGAATGCTTTTATTCTCATATCTCATGATATTCCTTTTTTAAATAGTGTAATAAATTTAATATACCACATGGAAAACAAACAGCTTACAAGGTACGTAGGTGACTATGATAATTTCATGAGAGTGCATGAAGCTAATAAAAAGCAGTTAGAGGCAGCTTATGAGAGACAGCAGAAGGAAATAGCTAAACTTGAAGATTTTGTGGCTAGGAATAAAGCAAGAGTGGCTACAACTGGAATGGCTAGAGCAAGGCAGAAAAAGTTAGATAAAATAGATAGAATAGAAATTGCTAAAGAAAAAGTAAAACCTGAGTTTAATTTTAAAGCAGCTAGGGCATCAGGAAAGGTTATATTTGAAACTACAGATTTAGTAATAGGTTATGACGAACCTCTTTCAAAACCTTTAAATTTAAGAATGGAAAGAGGAGATAAGATAGCTTTAGTTGGGGCTAATGGATTAGGTAAAAGTACTTTACTAAAAAGTTTATTAGGGCAGATAAAGCCTGTATCAGGAAAAGCTGAGTTAGGAGATTATCAGTATATAGGATATTTTGAACAAGAGAGCAAGGAAGCAAATTATAATACTTGTATAGAAGAGTTGTGGCAGGATTTTCCTTCATTTAGTCAATATGAAGTTAGAGCAGCTTTAGCTAAATGTGGTCTCACAACTAAACATATAGAAAGTAAGATAATGGTTTTAAGTGGTGGAGAGCAAGCAAAGGTAAGATTGTGTAAAATTATAAACAGAGAAACTAATATATTAATATTAGATGAGCCTACAAACCATTTAGATGTAGATGCAAAGGAAGAATTAAAAAAAGCTCTAAAAGAATATAGAGGAAGCATTTTATTAGTATGTCATGAACCAGAATTTTATAGTGATGTAGTTACTGATATTTGGAATTGTGAAGAGTGGACAACCAAGATATATTAATTAGTAAATAGGTTCAATTTATATAATTTTATAAATGCAGTGGGGAGTGTGTGAAATACTCCTCACTTACTTTTTATTTATAATAGTTTTTTGTTTCCAGTTTAGTTCACAGAACTGCTAATAAATTTGTCTTTTATCCAGCCCCTATTATTAATATTTCTATTACTTGTAATAGAAATTTCATACCATAATTCATTTTTGATTTTTACACTACATAGTATTTTTACACTAGTATTTTTAGATAATGAGTTAAGTGTTATTGAATTATCCATTGGGCAAATGTATAATTCACAATTGTCGTTAACGAATGCTTCAGTAAAATTAGGGGTGATATATTGCAGAATTAAGTTTGAATCTTTATTCCATTTTACTTTCTTTGTTAAATTATTATTCTGTTGCTTTAGTAATAGTATTTGTTTTTTCTGATTGTATATTTGATTAGTAAAATAGTATGCCATAAATAAAGCTCCGCCTACAAGAAGCACAAATAGCAAAAGTAACATGAAAAAATACTCCCTTCAAAATTTATACATTAATATTATATTCACAGGTTTAATAAATCTGCACATTAATATTTATTATAACAATCTATTCATTACATTTTTATGACTTGTTAATACAATTTGGTAAAATTTATAGAATACATTACGATATAAACAAGTGAAACATAATATTATAGTTATTTAAATTTATAGTAAGGGAGTGATATTATGCAAATAGGTTTTTCATCACAAAGAAGTGCACCAGTGACAAATTCATATAATACTAGTGATAGAAGTATAGATCGTAATTTTAATGAAAAGAAGTCTATACATGGAAGTGGCACTAATATTGGAAAGTCAAAAAAGAAAAGTCCTTTGGAAATGCTAATGGATCAAAAATCGAAATTAGAGGATAGTAAAAATACTATTATGGAAGAAGGACTAAAAAATGGTGAAGATCCATTATCTATAAAACAAAAAACTGCAGATGTTGATAAACAAATTCAGGAAATTGATAACCAAATCAGCAAGCTTCAGTTAGAAGACAAACAAAAAGCTCTTGGTAAAGATAAGAATAAAGATAAAAATAGAAGTTCTAAAGAGCAAGCGTTAAATAATAATTATGAAGCTGATTCAAATAAATCGGCTTCTTTAGATGGTGTTTTAAATCTTTCTACTGGCTTAAATAATTTCCGGAATTTATCCAATATAAGAAATAACATAAAAGGTAATATAAAAGAACTAAAAGCTGATATAGATTATGATATAAAGTTTAGGCATATTGATCCTGTTTTTAGCAAAAAACAATTAAATAAAATGGAAGATGGTATTAAAAATCTAGAAGAAAAACTTAATGAATCTCTTAAAGATATAAACAATAAAAGTAAAGAAAGTATAAAAGAGCAAAAGCCAAAGGCCAATATGCATATAACTAAAAAAATAGGACAGATAAATAGTGGTTCTAATTTAAAAGATGAAAATGAAATATCTATAGAACAGTGTAAAGTCCAACAAAATATTAAACATTATATAGTGAATATTGAAGATAAATTTGAAAGTAGTGGTATAAATATTAATAACATAGCTTAAAAATTGTCTCTATGCGTATTAAACCTGTGGAAAGTTTAACCACAGGTTTAATACATGTTATAATTATATATGGGGTGGTTTAATGCTAAAAATAGCTATTTGTGAGGATGAAATTAATCAAAGGCAAGGAATAGTTAGTATAACAAAAAAATATCTAAGTTTAGCACGAAAACAGCATGAGATAGTTGAATTTTCTAACGGTGAAGAGTTAATGATATCAGCTTTAGATTTTGATATATATTTTTTAGATATACTCATGAATAAAATTACAGGTATAGATGCTGCAAAAAAAATTAGGTGTATAAATGAGAAGGCTATTATTATATTTATATCAGGAATTAAAGACTATGTTTTTGAAGCTTTTGATGTAAGAGCTTTTAATTACATTTTAAAACCTGTTAATGAAGAAAAGTTTAAAAAAGTTTTGTATTCAGCTTTAGAATCAGTTGATAAAAGTGATAAGTTTATAATTGCTAAAACTATTAGTCAAAAAACGAAGATTTTTTTAAAAGATATAATGTATATAGAATCAGAAAAAAGAAAGTTAAAGATACATACAACCTATGATATTATTGAATATTATTATAAACTTTATGACATAGAACAGGAACTTTCTGGAGATGATTTTTTTAGATGTCATAAAAGCTATATTGTGAATCTCAATTATGTTTATAGTTATGATAATACTTTTATAACTTTAAAAAATTTAGAGAAAATATATGTTTCTAAATATAAATTAAATGATTTCTCTAAAGCATTTATGTATTATTTAAAAAATGAGGGACAATAAAATATGGATAAACAACAAATTGTTAAAAGTATAGAATTTTTATCACAATGCTTATCGATGCCTTTTTTATATACAGTGCAATATTACTTTTATAAAAGATTTTTAGGATTTAAAGTAAAGGTTGAAAAATTCATTATATACATGTTGCTTTTTTCAATTATTAGTCTTTATGTTTCGAAATTTCAATGTGAAATATTAGGTAAAACGATAAGTGACTTAGTTTGGATATTTATAATATGTTTTTTATGTAAAGGAAATTTTATCATTAAACTTTATGCAGTTGCTGTTGAGAATACAATACGATTGCTTATTAGTATGGCTTTTTTAATAGTTGATTTTAAAGTACTTCCTATGACTCATAATACAAATATGTCTTTTAATGAACATATGGTTATTAGTTCATTTAATATTATACTTGGTGATTTTACGAGAATTATTTTATTATTTATATTTTTAAAGATTATTTGCAATTTATTAAGCTTAAGGGGAAAAAGAATAGATTTGTATGAAAGTTTATGTTTATTAATTCCATGCTTGTCCATTTATAGTTTAGTAGCTATTTTCTATTTTATTCAAATAATTAAAGTTAATAATAAAGAATATTATTTGGCTTATTTGTTTCCTAGAATTTATTATATTTTACCTTGTACAAGTTTTGCACTTATGGTATCAATATTGATTACAGCATATATATTTCAAAAAATGCTTCAGGGGAAAGAAGAAATGCAAAAGAATATGCTTATGCACCAGCAGTTTAATTTACAGTGTAACTATAGTAAAAATGTTGAAGGACTTTATAAGGAAATAAGAGGAGTAATGCATGATATGAATAATCATCTTAACTGCTTAAAAAGTTTAGCTATAAATAATAATATAGAAGAAATGAAAGGGTATATTGATAATATTGGACAAACTATGAGTAAGCTTGATTTTAAAATAAAAACAGGAAATCCTGTATCAGATGCAGTCATGAATGAAAAATATAATATAGCTAAAGTTGAAGGAATAAAGTTTACTTGTGATTTTATTATGCCTAAGAAAACTTTAGTAGAACCTATGGATTTATGTGTTATTTTAAGCAATGCTTTAGATAATTCAATTGAAGCTTGCAAGAGGATTAAGGATACTAGTATTGATAGAAAAATATTCATAAAGTCCTATGTTAGGGAAATATATTTGATAATTGAAATTTCTAATACATGTATAGATAAAATTCAGTATGTTGAAGATAAAATTATTACCCAAAAATTAGATAAACTTAATCATGGCATAGGAATTTCTAATATAGAGGCTACTGTAAAAAAGTATAATGGCATAATCGATATACTACAAGAAAAGAATAAGTTTGTTGTTAATCTTATGCTAAAGATAAAATGAGCATATATAAATAAATTGTCACACTAATTATTTTAGTGTGACAGCCACTTAATTTTAGACAACTTTATTTAATTCATCATATCTAGAAATATAAATATCTGCAGAGTTAATTATATCTTTTTTCTGATATTCTGAATAAAGGTCATGGACACCTACTACTTTCATTCCTGCACTTTTAGCACCTTTTACGGCAGGTAATATATCTTCAAACACTACACATTGCTCAGGTTGTAGGTCTAATTTTTGTGCAGCTAATAAGTATATATCAGGAAAATCTTTACCGCGCTGAACTTCATCTGTAGTTGTTATAGAATCAAAAAAGTTATAGATATTATTTTTTTTAAGAGCAGCTTCTATAAGAAGATTACAATTACTTGTAGCCAAAGCCATTTTTACATTTTTTGATTTTAATAATGATAAAAATTCTCTTGCGCCAGGTTTTAGAGCAACATCATGAGAATAATGATATAATGCCATGTCATTCCATTCTTTTTGTATTTCCTCTATAGAGTCTGAAATATTAAATTTTTTTTGAAAATAGCAAGCAACCTCTGAAAAACCCATATGTTCAATATCTTGCTTTAAATTTTTAGGTACAGTTAAATTTCTTTTAGATAAATATTCTTCATCAATTTTACTCCAAACCCACATAGAATCAATAAGTGTACCATCCATATCAAAAATGGCACCTTTAATGTTTTTTAGCATACAATCACCTCGTATTTCAGTATAGCATACAGCATAATAAAAGTACTATGAAATAAAAAAAGATTAAACTTATATTTTATTACAAGTTTAACCTTTTGATCTAAATATTTTAGTGGAATATTAAATTAATCAAAGCTTCTTTCAAATATTTCAATTTTGTTTTTAGATTTAAAATCTTCAGCTGAATCAATTCCTATTTTTCTTAGTATATCTTTCATACAAGAACTATCTACAGCTACTTTTATTGAAGAACTTTCAGCAAAAGAGTTTACATATTCTGTGCCTTTGTCTTTAGAAATAATAGCCTTAGGGCCACCAACACAGCCGCCTATGCAGCCCATGCCTTCTATAAAATTAGCATTTACTTCTCCAGATTGAGCTTTTTGAAGCATATCTTTACATTCTCTTACACCATTGGACTGAACAGCTTTAAATAATTTGTGCTTTTCAGGAAACAATCGTTCAGTAGCATCTGATACAGCAATTGAAACACCACCTGTGCGTGCATAAAGCCTACCACCTTTTGATGCATACTCTGAGGATAAATCTTCTTCCATGACTGAAGGATCTATATCT
The DNA here is from genome assembly GCF_001038625.1 of Clostridium carboxidivorans P7. Lineage (GTDB taxonomy): Bacteria > Bacillota > Clostridia > Clostridiales > Clostridiaceae > Clostridium_AM > Clostridium_AM carboxidivorans. The sequence goes on along the minus strand of NZ_CP011803.1, from coordinate 4,520,279 downwards.
AATGCTTCAAAGATATCTTTTACTTCAGCAAAAGTAAGTACAAAATCTATATCTCCTAATAAGTCTTTTTCCTTAGCTTCAGCTTTTTTAGCTATACAAGGACCTATAAATACAACTTTGCAGTTTGAATTTATTTTCTTTAGGACCCTACCAGAAGCGATCATAGGTGAAACAGAAGGGGAAACGTGCTTTACCAAGTTATTATAAACTCGTTTAAGCATACCTACCCACATAGGGCAACAACAAGAAGTTATCATTAAGTCTTTTTCGTTTTTTACATGATGATCGAATTCTACAGCTTCTTTTAATGTAAGCATGTCAGCGAAAAAAGCAACTTCTATCATATCTGTAAAACCGATTTTTTTAAAGGCAGCTCGTAATTGATTTATGGTGATATTTTCTCCGAATTGTCCAGAAATAGCAGGAGCCACTGCAGCTATAACAGGTGAATTACTTTTTAATAGATTTACCAAAGGAATAAATTCTACTTTGTCAAGGATTCCACCTGTAGGACAGGCTTCTACACAAAAACCACAATCTGTGCACCTATCATTATCTATGTAAGTGCTTTTACTTTCTTTATCAACAAAAATAGCATTGAAAGGACATGAGGCCTGACAGAGAGGTTTTTCAGATGTGTTCACACAGTCCATAGAACAATGTTTAATTTTATTAACTACTTTATGAGAGATTTCATAAGATGCAATGGCGGTCTTTAAATTGCTAATAAAATTAGGACTATAGGACACACTTGTTCCACAAAGTGAAGAAATAACTTTACAAAGTTCCTCTTTATTTATGTCTTCTTGTGATAAAATCTCTTTTACCTTTTCCTCAAAATTATCAGCATAGTAAGCGCTTACTATGCTTTTAAATAAGTTGCTATATTTTGCTTTCATATTACCATCTCCTTATAGATTCAATAAATAATATTCTAAGCAATATTATAACATATAATGTAAGCAATATTACAATTACTTACATTATATGACTAATAACGAATATCAAATTAAAAATTATTTTTATTATCTCCTTTACCTCTTGTTGGAACAGTGGACATAAAGAAACCCACTAGTATTGATACTGCGGCAGGAGCTATTATATTTAGATAAGATATGAAACGAGTTCTATAGGATATATAAGCAACAATTGAAGTCAAAATTACTGTTGCGACAAAGATATATATAACAAATTTAGCAAAAGAACTAAAAATTTTTTCATATAATCTATGTCTTACAGGACCACTTATTACTTTTCTAAACAAGAAATAAGAAGCAAAAATCAAAATAATATCTACTGAAGCTGATATTAAAAAATTTTTCATATAAAAAACACCTCCAACAGGTTATAAGTGTATTATTACCATGTTGAAGGATTTTACACATAATAAAAATTATTTAAGGTACATTTCGCCTACTTTAAATACATCTCCAGCACCAACAGTTAAAATAACATCTCCGTTTTTTGCATTTTTATTTAAATAAGAAACGATTTCTTCAAAACTGTGAAAATTAAAACATGCTGATTTTGTTTCTTTAATTTTATTTGCAAGCATAGAAGAACTTACCACACCTGTATCTTTTTCTCTAGCAGCATATATGTCTGCTAAAATTAATTCATCAGCATCACCAAAAGCTTCAGTAAATTCTTTAAATAAATTTAACGTTCTTGAATAAGTATGTGGTTGGAATACACAAAAAATTTTATTGTGTGGGTAATTTTTTGCAGCACTTAAAGTGGCTTTTATCTCAGTTGGATGGTGTGCATAGTCATCTACAACTGTAATTCCATTTTTAACTCCTTTGATTTCAAATCTTCTATGGGTTCCTTTAAAGCTTTCCAATCCTTTAGATATAAGGTTTGTTGGAATATCCAAGCTTAATGATACACATATACTTGCAAGTGCATTTAGAATGTTATGCTTACCAGGAACATTTAATTTAACGGATGTTATCATTTCATTTGCAGCGTAAACATCAAAAGAAGCGCAACCTTTTTCGTCAAATTTCATATTTTTAGCTACTACATTTCCATTAGTTAATCCATAAGTCAACACATTGCAGTTACACTCAGAAATTACCTTACCCATCCTTGGATCTTCTCCATAACATATTAGATAGCCGTTTTTAGGAATTAGTTTTGCAAATTTTATAAATGCATTTTGTATATCATCTATATCTTTATAAAAATCTAAGTGATCTGCATCTATATTTAAAATTACCCCTATATAAGGGAAAAATTTAAGAAAAGATCCTTTATATTCACAAGCTTCAGTTAAAAAATACTCGCTGTTACCAGTGCGAACATTACCATTTATGGCATCTAATTGACCACCTACAAGTATAGTAGGATCAAGATTTGCGTTTAAAAATATATGGGATACCATAGAGGTTGTAGTAGTTTTACCATGAGTACCAGCTATAGCTACATTAAATTTATGGCCTTTCATTAAATGACCTAAAAATTCAGCACGGCTCATTATTGGTATATTTAATTCTTTAGCTTTTAGTAATTCAGGGTTATCTTTAGAAACAGCAGCAGTATAAACTACTAGATCTATATCTTCAGATATATTTTCTTCAACCTGTCCTATATTAATTAAAGCTCCATTACTTACTAATTTGTTTGTTACTGGGGAAGTTTTTATATCAGAACCAGCTACTTTAAAGTTTTTTTCTAAAAGTATTTCGGCTAAGCCACTCATGCTTATTCCGCCTATACCTATAAAGTATATTTTTTTATCTTTGTCTTTTATGAAATCAAATGACAATGTAATCATCTCCTTAATAATTAACCTTATTTATTAATTATATACAAAAATAATAAGAAAAAACACAGTTACTAAATTTTATTTTATATAATTAATAAATAATCTGCATAAAATAAAATTTCCTGTTGTATATCACTAAATATGATGACATAGTATTGATTAAGTATGGCTTTTAGAATAGAATATGAATATTAGAATATATTTTTAAAAAAATATTCGTAAAATTTATATAGATAATAGGTGATATAATGGAGAAATTTACTAGAAATCAAAGGGTCGCGGCTATAACTAAAGTATTAATAGAAAATCCAAACAAGATAATAAACTTAAACCATTTTACAGAAATGTTTAATGCGGCTAAGTCTACAATAAGTGAAGATTTGGTGGTTGTAAAGGATACCTTAAATAAGCTTTCTATGGGAAGAATAGAGACTATATCTGGTGCAGCAGGCGGAGTAAAATATGTATGCGGGTTATCTTATGAAAAAAGTAAGGAATTTGCTGAAAAACTATGTATTATTTTGAAAAATAGAGAAAGAATAATACCAGGGAATTTCTTGTATGTAACAGATATAATGTTTAATCCACAAATAATACATACGGCAGCCATAATACTTGCATCAGCCTTTAATGATAAGTGTGTAGACTATGTTGTTACAGTTGAAACTAAAGGAATACCGTTAGCTTACCAGGTAGCAAAAATGCTTGGAGTGCAGTTAGTTGTGGTGAGAAGAGAAACAAAGCTCACAGAAGGATCTACTTTAAGTATAAATTTTGTTTCAGGTTCAAGTGGTAGAATACAGAATATGTCGTTATCCAAAAAAGCAATTAAGAAAGGAAGCAAATGTGTATTTATAGATGATTTTATGAAGGCTGGAGGCACTGCTATGGGTATAGTTGATTTACTTAAGGAATTTGATAGTGAGCTTTTAGGAATTGGAGTATTAATAGATAATGTAGAAACTCCTAAAAAATTAATTCATGATTATGTATCCATAGTAGATTTTGAGGGAAGTGATGAAAAAGGAGAGGCATTATTGTTTCCTTCTAAAATGTTTAAATAGAAATTTGAAAAAATTTATTGATTTTTCAAAAAATAAGAAGGAAAATTATAAGTTATAGAGAATACTATATAAATAAGCATCTTGGAGGTGGATTTTATATGCAAATTACAGACGTTAGAGTAAGAAAAATTGCTGCTGAGGGTAAAATGAAAGCTATTGTTTCAGTAACCTTTGATAATGAATTCGTTGTTCACGATATAAAGGTTATAGAAGGTCAAAACGGGCTTTTTATAGCAATGCCAAGCAGAAAAACTCCTGATGGAGAATTCAAAGACATTGCGCATCCAATCAACACTCAAACAAGAGAAAAAATTCAAAAATCAATTCTAGACGAATACGAGAAAGTAAAAAGTGAAGAAACTGTTTCTGCTGAAAAAGTAGAAGAATAGTAAAAAGGAGTAGTTAATACTCCTTTTTATTATTGTAAATTTTACATAAAAATTCTGTATAAGGTTGAAAATAAATTTTATATAAAATATAATATTAGAGGATGTTTTATAATTATAAAGTAGAAAAATGTAATTTTATGACCATAAAGAGGTGTTAAAATGTATAAATGTGCTATAATATTAGCAGCTGGAGAAGGAAAAAGGATGAAATCTTCCCTTCCCAAAGTTATTCATAAGATATGTGAAACAGAAATGGTAAATATAGTAATAGACGTTATGAGAAATTCAGGAATAGATGAAGTAAATGTAGTAGTTGGAAAAGGTGCGGATAAGGTAAAGGAAGCTACTTCGTCAAGAAATGTTATATATTCTTTTCAAGACAAGCAATTAGGTACTGGCCATGCAGTAATGTGTGCTGAGGAGTTTTTGCAAGAAAAGAAAGGAACAGTAGCTATATTTACTGGGGATGCTCCTTTAATTACAGAAGATACTGTTAAGAAACTAATTAATTTTCATGAAGGTGGGAATTATAAAGCTACTATTTTAACATCTATAGTAGATAATCCTACTGGATATGGAAGAATAGTAAGAGAAAAAGATAATAATGTTTCTAAGATAGTAGAACATAAAGATTGTAATGAAGAAGAAATTAAAATTAATGAAATAAATTCAGCTATGTATTGTTTTGATATACAAGCGTTACTTGAAAGCATTAAGAAGTTAAATAATAATAATGCACAAGGAGAATACTATTTAACAGATGTTATTGGAATTTTAAAGAATCAGGGAGAAAAAATAGGTGCACTTCCTGTACCATTTGAAGAAACTATGGGAGTTAACTCTAGAATACAACTTGCAGATGCAGAAAAAGTTATGAGAAGACGAATAAATAGGAAACATATGGAGAATGGAGTTACTTTAATTGACCCTGATAATACATACATAGGTAAGGATGTAGAGATTGGAAATGATACAGTGATATATCCTGGAAATGTTTTACAAGGAAAAACAATCATAAAGGAAGAATGTATATTATATCCAAATTCAAGAATAGACAACAGTACTGTAGAAAAAGGAGTTACTATTCAAAGCTCTGTAATATTAGATAGTAAAATTGGTGAAAATACTACAGTTGGACCATTTGCTTATATAAGACCATTAACCGTTATAGGAAAATCAGCAAGAATAGGAGATTTTGTTGAAATTAAAAAATCTACTATAGGAGATAATACGAAGGTTTCACATTTAACTTATATTGGAGATGCAGAGGTTGGAAGCGGATGTAATTTCGGATGTGGAACTGTTGTAGTTAACTATGACGGAACAGCTAAGTATAAAACTATAATTGGAGACAATGCATTTATAGGTTGTAACACAAATTTAGTTTCTCCAGTTATAGTAAAAGATAACTCATATATAGCAGCAGGATCTACCATAACAAAAGAAGTTCCTGAGGGTGCTTTGGCGGTTGCAAGAGCTAGACAAAAGAACATAGAAGGTTGGGTAGAGAAAAAAGGACTAAAGAAATAAATTTTAGGAGGATTATACAATGATAACCCATGGTAAGAACATTAAAATTTTTACAGGTACTTCTCATCCTGAATTAGCTAAAGATATTGCTAATATATTAGGACTATCCGTTGGAAGCGCAAAGGTTTCAACTTTTAGTGATGGTGAAATATCAGTAGATATTAACGAGACAGTAAGAGGAACAGACGTATTCGTAGTACAATCAACTAATAATCCAGTAAACAGCAACTTAATGGAACTTTTAATAATGATTGATGCATTTAAAAGAGCGTCTGCAGGAAGAATAACTGCAGTAGTGCCTTATTATGGTTATGCAAGACAGGATAGAAAAGCAAAGGCAAGAGATCCAATTACAGCAAAATTAGTAGCAGATATTTTAACTGCTGCAGGAGCTGATAGAGTATTAACCATGGATTTACATGCAGCTCAAATCCAAGGATATTTTAATATACCACTAGATCATTTGTTAGGAGCACCTATTCTTGCAAAATACTTTATACAAAAAGGATTTGCAGATAGAGAAGACATAGTTGTGGTTTCTCCAGACCTTGGAAGTGTAACTAGAGCTAGAAAATTTGCAGATAAATTACATGCACCAATAGCTATAATAGATAAAAGAAGACCAAAGGCTAATGTATCAGAAATAATGAACGTTATTGGTGATATAAAGGATAAAACTGTAATATTAATTGATGACATGATAGATACTGCAGGAACTATAACTAATGGAGCAAATGCTTTAGTAAAATTAGGAGCAAAAGAAGTATATGCTTGTTGTACACATGCTGTTTTATCAGGACCTGCTATAGACAGAATAAAAGAATCTGCTATAAAAGAGTTAATAATGTTAAATACTATAAACTTACCACAAGATAAAATGTTAGATAAATTTAAGATTTTATCAGTAGCACCTGTATTTGCAGAAGCTATAAAGAGAATATATGAAGATATATCAGTAAGTAAGTTATTTGAAGACTAATAATTAATTGGAGAAGTATGTAGAATTAAATTCTACATACTTTTTTAATATAGTAAATTATTTGTAACTTTTTTATGTATGTACTGTTACTATTTATAGTATGTGTGGTAAATTTAATAGTAAGTATACTGACATAGAATTTTAGTAGTATACTTAATATTGAACATTAGAAAGTTTCTATATAATAAATTTAAAGTGCGAAATTTGATTAAATGAAGGAGATAGTACGATGGAAGGTTCTATAGGAAAGATATTAATTGTAGATGATGATGAAAACATATGTGAAGTAATAAAAATGTATGTTGAAAACTCAGGTTATAATACTCAAGTTTGTCATGACGGAAGAGAAGCACAGGAAGTTTTTTTAGAATATAAACCTGATTTGGTTTTACTAGACATTATGCTGCCTCATGTTGATGGTATAGATGTATTAAAGTGGATAAGAAAAGAATATGAAACACCAGTTATTATGCTAACTGCTAAAGGAGAAACTTTTGATAAGGTACTTGGATTAGAGCTTGGAGCAGATGACTATATAGTTAAACCTTTTGAACCTAAAGAATTATTAGCTAGAGTTAAGGCTGTCTTGAGAAGATACAATGTAGATAATGAAAATAAAGAAGTATTAAGTTTTGAAGACCTAGCAATAGACATAAATTCTTATACTGTAGTTTATAAAGGACAGGAAATAAAAATGCCTCCTAAAGAATTTGAACTGGTATATTACTTAGCAAATAATAAAAACAGGGTATTTACAAGGGAGCAACTTTTATGTGAGGTTTGGGGATATGATTATCCAGGAGATTCAAGAACAGTAGACGTACATGTGAAAAGACTTAGAGAAAAATTACAAGGGGGACCTAATTGGCAAATAGAAACAGTATGGGGTGTAGGCTATAAGTTTGAGGTGAAATAGCATGAAGAAAGGGTTAGTCTCTAAACTTGCAGCTACATTTATAGTAATAATTTCAGTTAGCTTTATCATGACAGCTGCATTTCTATCATATTGGTTTGAAGGATACTATTTTGAACAGCGAAAAACGCAGCTTATGTCAGATTCTCAGCTTATAGCTACTGCAGCTGTTCAATATATAGATGAAAAAATAACTGCTGATAAATTTAATGATGCCTTAGTTTATGTTGGCAAGTACCTATCTGCCAATATATGGTTAACGGATAATTATGGAATTGTTTATGCTGTTTCTGATAATGAACATAAAAATATACTTGGTAAGCAAGTCTTAACTAATGATTTAGAACAATTAAGAGAAAATCATGTTGTGGAAAGTAGAGGAAAGTATGGCAAACTAATTACAGCTCCAGTCCATACTATTGAAATTCCTATTTTCCATAATGAAATGTTTAAAGGTGTAATAATAATGCATTCATCTTTAAGTGAAATAAGTGGAGCTTTAAAGAGAGTTTATGAAATAATATGGATTTCTGCTATATTTGCCATAATGGTTTCTTGTATTGTAATATATTATATTTCACGAAAAATAATAATAAATCCTCTTGCGCAGATTAATTATGTGGCAGATAAAATATCTAAAGGAGAAGTGGATAGAAGGGTTAAAATAAATTCTAAGGATGAAATAGGTGTTTTGGCAAAATCGTTTAATTCTATGGCAGATTCTTTGGAAAAGGTAGAAAAAAACAGAAGAGAATTTATTTCAAATGTATCTCATGAAATAAGATCTCCTATAACATCTATTAAAGGGTTTATAGGGGGGATTTTGGATGGAGTTATTCCCAAGGAAAAGGAAAATTATTATCTATCTATGACTTATGAAGAAATTCAAAGACTTACAAGACTTGTAAATGATTTATTGGATTTGTCGTCAATTGAAGCAGGTCAATTTAAATTAAGAATTGAAGAAATTGATATAAATGAAATTATAAGATTGTGTGTAATAAAATTTGAAACCAAAATAAAAGAAAAAAAGCTTACAGTAGATGTATTAATGCAAGATGATAAACTTTTAGTAGTTGGAGATAGAGATAGAATAACTCAAGTAGTAACAAATCTTACAGATAATGCAATAAAGTATGTAAATGAAGGCGGAAATGTAAAAATTAGTACCAAAGCAAAAGGAGAGAAAGTAATAGTATCAATATTCAATGATGGACCAGGAATATCAGAAGAAGGACTAAAGCATATATGGGATAGATTTTACAAAGAAGATAAATCTAGAACTTCAAAAGTTAGTACAGGACTTGGTCTTCCTATAGTAAGATGTATACTTACACAATTAGGAGAAGATATATGGGCAGAAAACCAACAACCTCAAGGAGTTACGTTTACATTTACTCTAAAAAGGATTTAAAAAAATAATAACATTTTGTTCATAGTTATGTAAAAAAAATTTATTAGTATATATATAATGGATTAAATATATTTTTATGAGGTGCAATTTTATGGACGATAATAGAGAGAATAGAATTAAAGATGTGAAATGGCAAAGTGTAGATAATGCTACAGGTGGAATAAAATTTACTAATAATAGAAAAAAAGCTAGATTAAAAAGTTTAGCAAAGGGAGTTACTTTTATATTAATAGCAGCAGTTTCAGGAGGAATATCAGGAGCATATATATCGGGTAAGAAATATTCTGATAAATCTTATACACAAATAAATCAATCTTTAATTGAACCTAAAAACCAAGATAATCAAACTAAAATTGCAGATACCTCTAAGAATTCTATAACTAAAGTGGCTGAAATGGTAGGACCTACAGTAGTAGGTATAAGCAATAAAGCTGAAGGATATTTTGGCCTACAGGATGCAGGAAGTGGTTCAGGAATTATATTTGATCCTAATGGATATATAGTAACTAATAATCATGTAGTAGAAGGTGCTTCTAAAATTACTGTTAAGTTTTCAAGTGGAAAAGTTTTACCTGCAAAGCTAGTTAAAGCAGATAGCAGATCGGATTTAGCCATTATAAAAGTTGAAGCACAAAATTTACCTACAGCTAAATTTGGAGATTCATCTAAAGTAAAAGTGGGTGACACGGCTATTGCTATAGGAAATCCATTAGGTCAAGAATTTTCTGGTTCTGTTACGGCGGGAATAATAAGTGCTTTAAATAGGAAGATACAATATGGTGGCGCTATATACAAAGTTTTACAAACTGATGCAGCTATAAGTCCAGGAAATAGTGGCGGTCCACTTTGCAATAGTGCAGGTGAAGTTATAGGTATAAACAGCTTAAAGTTAGGTGCAGATCAAAATGCAGAGGGTATGGGGTTCGCAATATCTATAAATGAAGCTAAGAGCATAATAAACTCACTTATGAGCTATGGTAAAGTTTCTAGGCCCTTTTTAGGAATATATGGTCAAAGTGTAGTTTCTAAGGAAAATAAAGTTGAAGGTGTATATGTTAGTGAGGTAGTACCAGAAAGCGGTGCAGCTTCAGCAGGAATAAAACCAACAGATATTATAGTAGAATTAGACAATAAAAAAATCTTACGATTTGAAGATTTATCTGATGTTTTAGATAAACATAAAATTGGAGATTCTATAAAGTGTAAAGTTTGGAGAAATGGCAAGACTATAGAAGTAAATATAGTTCTTTCCGATGTGAAAGAAAAAAATAAGTAAAGAGACATTTAGTCTCTTTATTATTTATGTCTTTTAGTATAATATATACTTTAGTGAATAATTAGTGTAGGAAAGGTAGTTAGGAGTGAAAAAATGTTTTTAATAGTTGGCTTAGGCAATATAGGAAAACAGTACGAACATACCAGACATAATGTAGGATTTGATATTATAGATTTAGTAAGTGACAAGTATAATATATCTATAAACAGGGAAAAATTTAAAGGAATGTATGGAGAGGGAAGCATAGCTTCTGAAAAAGTTATATTATTAAAACCAAGTACATATATGAATTTAAGTGGAGAAAGCATAAGGGAAGTAGTAAATTTTTATAAAATCAGCAATGAACAAGTAATAGTATTATACGATGATATAAGTTTGGAAGTAGGTAGGCTTCGAATAAGAGAAAAAGGAAGTGCTGGTGGCCATAATGGAATAAAAAGCATTATAGCTAACTTAGGTACTGATGTTTTCCCGAGAATTAAAGTAGGAGTAGGACAGCCTAAGTCAGAATTAGTATCTCATGTTTTAGGAAGATTTAATGTGGAAGACAGAGAAAAAGTTATTAAGGCTTTCGATGTTAGTGTAGATGCTGTAGAACATATAATAAAATATGGAGTAGATGAGGCTATGAATAAATTTAATAGTTTTAAGGTGTAGAAAATATACCTAAATTTGACCAAAATTTTTAAAGTTTATAGGGTGGTTGTTAAAATGAGATTAGAAGGGCTTTTAAAACCTCTTAAAAGTAGTAGGGAATTTAAAAGTATAATTAGTAGTATAGAAAAAAGTAAATTTCCTGTAGGTATATTTGGACTTTCTGAGTCCGCTAGGGGATATTTAATAGATGGAGTGTATGAGGAACTAGACAAGCCTTTTCTAGTACTTACTCATAGTGATGTAGAGGCAAAGAGGTTATATGAAGATTTATCTTTATATCTTACTAATGTTTATTATTTTCCTACAAAAGAAGTGGTTTTTTATAATATTTATGCCATATCGGGAGATCTTAGATGGGAAAGACTGAAAGTTATTAGGGAAATGCTTAAGAGTGGTAAAAAGATTATAGTTACATGCATAGAGACGTTAGCTTCTAGCTATATACCTGTAAACCTTTATAGAAATTATACCTTTAATATTTCTATAAAGGATATTTTAGATATAGAGAATTTAAAGCAAAAGTTAATACAATGTGGATATGAGAAAGTAGAGATTATAGATGGTAAAGGACAGTTTTCTATAAGAGGAGGGATAATAGATATATATTCTCCTATAGCTGCAGAGCCATATAGAATAGAACTTTTTGGTAATGAAGTGGATTCTATCAGAAGTTTTAATTTGCAATCACAAAGAAGTATTGACAAAGTAAAAAGTATAGAGATTTTTCCAGCCAAAGAAATGATTTTAGATAATGAAAGTATAGAAAAAGGACTTCAAGGCATGGAAAGTGACTTGAAACTTGTATGTGATAAGCTAAAAAAGAGAAAAGACAATGATGCATTAGAAAATGTTCAGCAAGAAGTTAAAAAAAATTTAGAGTCTTTAAGGGAAAACTGGACTTTTGAAACTATAGATAGCTTTTTGCCATATTTTTACGATAAGACTTCTTCTTTCTTAGAATATACAGAAGGATATTTTATAATTTTAGATGATTTACAAAGGTGTAAGGGAAAATTAGATAGCGTTTACTTTGAATTTGAAGAAAATTATAAAAGCTTTTTAGAAAGAGGGAATATTTTATCAAAGCAAAGTGAGTTATTACTAAATAAATCTCATGTGCTTGAATCTTTAGAAGAAAAAGAAGTTATGACCATGGATGCTATACCTAAATCTACAAAAATCCTAGCACCAAGATCTATAATTAATTTTTCTCAAATAACATTGCATAATTACCATGGACAAATGGACTTACTTATACAGGATATAAAGGATAAGAAAAGTAAGGGAGTTAAAATAGTTATTCTTTCAGGAACTAGGCCAAGAGGAGAAAGATTAGTAAATACTTTGCGAGACAATGATATAGAAAGTTCTTATAAAGATGTAATACATGATATTCAACCAGGAGAGGTAGTAATAACCTTTGGAAGTCAATTGAATGGTTTTGAATATCCAGAGTTAAAAGTATGTGTTATTTCAGATAAGGAGGTTTTTGGAGAGGCAAAAAGAAAATCTGCTAGTAAGTCATCTAAAAAAGGAATAAATAAGATTAAAAGCTTTGCAGAGCTTAAGCCTGGTGACTATGTGGTTCATGCAAATCATGGAATAGGAGTATATAAAGGAATAAAACAACTGGAACTTCAAGGACATAAAAAGGATTATCTTGAGTTAATTTATGAATCTGATGATAAATTGTATGTTCCTGTAGAACAACTGGACATGGTTCAAAAGTACATAGGAACTGAAGGAAAAATACCTAAGATAAATAAACTAGGAAGTGCAGAATGGGCAAAAGCAAAAAAGAAAGTTAAAAAGTCTATAGAAGAAATAGCTGAAGATTTAGTAAAGCTTTATGCTGTCAGATCAACATTAAAGGGATATAAATATTCAAAAGATACTGTTTGGCAGAAGCAATTTGAAGAAGAATTTCCTTATGAAGAAACTCCAGATCAGGTTACGTCAATAGAAGACATAAAATCAGATATGGAATCAGATAAACCTATGGACAGACTGTTATGTGGTGATGTAGGATATGGAAAAACAGAAGTTGCTGTAAGGGCAGCTTTTAAGGCAGTAATGGACGGAAAGCAAGTAGCTCTTTTAGTTCCAACCACAATACTTGCACAGCAGCACTATAATAATTTTGTACAAAGATTTTCTGATTTTCCTGTAAAGATAGATATGATAAGCAGATTTAGAACAACATCACAGCAAAAAGCTACTATGAAGGCTTTAAAAGCAGGAGAAATAGATATACTTATAGGAACACATAGAATTATTCAAAAAGATGTCCAATTTAAGGATTTAGGACTTTTAATAGTAGATGAAGAGCAAAGATTTGGAGTTACGCATAAAGAAAAAATAAAAAAGATGAAAAAGAATATAGATGTATTAACTTTAAGTGCTACGCCTATACCTAGAACATTACACATGTCACTAGTAGGTGTAAGAGATATAAGTGTAATTGAAACGCCTCCAGAAGAAAGATATCCAGTACAAACTTATGTAGTAGAATATAATGAGCAGTTAATAAGAGATGCTATATTAAGAGAGCTAAATAGGGGGGGACAGGTTTACTTCGTATATAATAGGGTTGAAAATATTAAAGAAATGGCTTCCTATATGGCTAAACTAGTTCCAGAAGCAAGAGTAGCTGTTGCACATGGTCAGATGCAAGAAAGAGAATTAGAAAATATTATAGTGGATTTCATGAAGAATGAGTATGATATTTTAGTGGCTACTACAATAATAGAGACAGGAATGGATATCCAAAATGTAAATACTATGATAATATATGACTCAGATAAAATGGGACTATCTCAATTGTATCAGCTAAGAGGAAGAGTTGGAAGAACCAATAGAATGGCTTATTGTTATCTCACATACAGAAAAGATAAAATCTTAACAGAAGTAGCTGAAAAAAGGCTTAAGGCTATAAAGGATTTTACAGAATTAGGCTCAGGATTTAAAATAGCATTAAAGGATCTTGAAATAAGGGGAGCAGGAAATATGATGGGATCCTCTCAGCATGGCCATATGGCATCTGTAGGATATGACTTGTATTGTAGAATGCTAGAGGATACTATAAAGCTTGTAAGAGGAGATATAGATAAAGAACCAGTAGAAACAACTGTAGAATTAAAGGTAGATGCATATATTCCAACAAACTATGTAAAAGATGAAGTACAAAAAATAGAGGTATACAAAAGGATTGCAGCTATTGATTGTTATGAAGATATGGAAGATATTGAAGAAGAATTGAAGGATAGATTTTCAGATATTCCACCTTCTATATACAATCTTATGAATATAGCCTATATAAGAAGCATAGGTAAGAAACTAGGAATTCAGGAAATCAAGGAAAAGAAGGATGAAGTTGTATTCAAGTTCGACAGTAAAGAAAGAATAGACGAAAATATGCTTAAAGGGCTTATAAAAGATTATAACAAAAAAATAAGCATAAAGTTGTCAGATAATCCAGGATTTGGATATAAGGTTAAGGAGGTAAAGAAAGAAGATTTAGTTTATAATATAAAAGAAATTATGGAGTATATGGCTAATATATGTCATAAAAAATAATTTTGTAGTAGGATAGTTTTTGTGTTAAAATTAATTTGTATTGCTAAAAAGCATTAAGATGAATGGAGGAATAAGTTGTGAAAAGTGTAAAAAAATTAGTAAGCGCAGTTTTAATATCTGCATTTGCGTTTTCGACAGTTGGTTGTAATATGATAGCTAAAACGCCAGAAGCTATAAAAAATAGTGTTGTGGCAACAGTAAATGGAGAAAAAATCACTAGAGGTGAATTAGATAGTAATCCTAATTTAATGGGAGTTGTAGCTCAAATTAAGCAGCAATATGGTGAAGACTATGAGAAGAATGATGATGCGAAAAGCATTTTAAAAGAGCAAAAAGCACAAGTACTTGATACTATGATAGAGGCAAAGGTTATTGAACAAAAGGCTAAGGAATTAAAAGTGCTTCCAGATGATGCAAAATTAAAAGCTGAAGTTGATAAGCAGATTAGTAATATAAAACAACAACAATTTGGAAATGATGCAACTAAATTTCAAGCAGCTTTAAAACAACAAAATCTTACAGAAGAAACTTTAAAGAATATGTATTATACTCAAATGAAAAATCAAGAAACAGTCACAAATGTTACAAACAATGTAGGCAAAGATGTTAAGGTTGATGATAAAAGTATTCAAGATTACTACAAAAATAATCCATACAAGTTTACAGAAAAACCTGATAGAATACATACAGCTCACATATTAGTAAAAACTGAAGATGAAGCTAAAAAAGTAAAAGCTAGATTAGATAAAGGTGAAGATTTTGCTAAAGTTGCAAAAGAAGTTTCAACAGATACAGCTACTAAGGATAAGGGTGGAGATTTAGGATTTGTAAATTATGTGGATTCAGGTTTTGATGCTGCGTTTATGGCTGGTGCTATAGCGTTAAAAAAAGGAGCTGTATCAGCTCCAGTTAAAAGCCAATTTGGATATCATATAATAAAATGTATAGAAAAAGAAGAATATCCTGTTAAAAAGATTGATGCAGTGAAGGCTCAAATAAAAACACAACTTGAAACTGAACAAAAACAAAAGAAATATCAGGATAAAGTAGCTGAGTGGAAAAAGAGTGCTAAAATAACTAAAAACGAAAAAAATCTTATATAAAAAATGAAAAAAACACAGTATTTTGTATACTGTGTTTTTTTTTACACAAGTAAATTCTAATTTAAATAACAATTGTGTATAAAATTTCATATTTAGAAAAATAATATTAACACAAGTTACATTTAAATTAGATTTTAGGAGGTAATAAATAATGAAAGCAACAGGTATTGTTAGACGTATAGACGATTTAGGTAGAGTAGTTATACCAAAGGAAATAAGAAGGACCCTTAGAATAAGAGAAGGTGATCCATTAGAAATTTTTACAGATAGGGAAGGAGGAGTTATACTTAAAAAATATTCTCCTATTGGAGAATTAAGTGACTTTTCTAAAGGATATGCAGAATCATTACAGCAGACTATAGGAAATATAGTTATGATATGTGATAAGGATAGTATAATATCTATAAGTGGTGCAACTAAGAAGGAATACTTGGAGAAAAAAATAAGTGATGATCTTGAAAAAATCATAGAAGATAGGAAGACTATAAATTTTGCAACTGATAAGGAAAAGCCAGTGGCTTTATATGATGATGAAGAAGTTGAAGGAAAGTATTCAGCACAAGTAGTTTCACCAATAATAGCAGAAGGTGATGCAATTGGCGCCGTAATTATAGTATCAAAAGATGAAGGAAAAAAATTTGGGGATGTTGAAACTAAATTGGCTGAAACTGCATCATCTTTCATAGGAAAGCAAATGGAACAATAAATAATGGCAGCGTATGCTGCCATTATTTATTTGCTTTTTGCTCCATAGGTGATTATTGACATAAATATAAAAAATATTCATGTAATTAAAGCAATTAAAGTAATAATACCATTTAAAATTAAATAATTATAAAAATGTAAAGTATTATTTAGAAAAGTTTGCTCTTAAAAAAGAACAATCGGGGGTATTTTTATGAAAAAGCAATCACTAATTAAAGCAACATTTATCTTAGGACTTGCGGGAATAATATCAAAATTTTTAGGATTATTTTTTAGATGGCCATTACAAATGCTTATAGGAGACGAGGGAGTAGGATATTATCAAATGTCTTTTCCATTATATATGTTTTTTATTGCTGCAGCATCAGGGATACCTGTAGCTATATCCAAAATGGTATCAGAAAGAAATGCTATAAATGATCACGAAGGGGTAATTCAAGTTTTAAGAAAGGCAATGCTCCTTATGTTTATTTTAGGTGTTGGGTTTACGGCAATATTACTTATCTTTTCTAGGCCAATTATAGCATTTTTGAAATGGGATGAAAAATCTTATTATTCACTAGTTTCCATTGCCTTTGCACCTATATTTATATCTGTAATGAGTGCATTTAGGGGCTTTTTTCAGGGATTACAGAATATGAATTGTACTGCAATTTCGCAGATAATAGAGCAGATAGGAAGAGTTATAGTTGGAGTTGGACTTGCTTACATACTTCTACCAAAGGGGATAGAATATTCAGCTGGAGGAGCAGCACTTGGAGCTGCTGCAGGAGGACTATTTGCAGGAATTTACTTATTAGCAAAGTATATAAAAATAAGAAAAGAATTTAAAGTTAATATAATTCATGATGATATAGATATTATGAATAAGTTGTTATATATAGCTATACCAGTTTCATTGGGTGCAGCAGCAAGCAGTATAATGAGTCTTATAGATTCTGCAATAGTTCCTCAAAAGTTATTACAAGCAGGATTTAATTATAAACAAGCAACTATATTATATGGACAACTTACAGGAAAGGCTTTTATCATGATCAATGTTCCATTAACACTTTCAGCAGCACTGTGTGCTTCTTTAATGCCTATAATTGCAGAGGCATATATATTAAACAGAAGATTTGAAGTCATAAATAAAGTGGATTTAGCTATAAAACTTTCAATGGTTATAGCATTGCCATCCTGTTTAGGACTATATAACCTTGCTTATCCAATTTTAAATTTAATATTTCCAGGACAATCTGATGGATTTAAAATATTACAGTATTCAGCAATATCCATTCCATTCATAATTTTGGCACAAACTTCAACGGCTATTCTTCAAGGAGTAGGCGAATATGTTATGCCAATAGTTAATTTAGCCATTGGATGTGCCATAAAAACAGCAATTACAATACAAATGGTTTCTATACCTGGTATTAATATCTATGGTGCTGTGATAGGGAGCATATGCGGATATATAATAGCTTCTATGTTAAATATGATATTGCTTAGAAGAAAGTTGCAGGTTAATATAAACTATTTTCAAACAGTTATAAAACCTGCATTTGCCTCTACTTTAATGATAATAATTGTTGTAATTATTTATATGAATGTCTATAATTATACCATAAGCAGTAGAATAGCCTGTATTGCGGCTATATTTTCAGGTATTATTGTATATAGTATATTTATATTTATATTTAGAATATTTAAATATGATCATGTTAAAAATAGGATTTTTAAAAGATAGAGGTGGGAAAATATAAATGATAAAGATAGTTGGTCTAGGACCTGGAGCTAAAGAAGCTATAACTATAGGTACTTTAGAAGTTTTAAAAAATAGCGATAAAATTTATTTAAGAACAGAAAAACATCCTACAGTACAGTTTTTAAGAGAATATGGTATAAAATTTGAAACTTATGACCATAAATATGAACAAGGTGAAAATTTTGACCAAGTATATGAATCTATAGCTGATGATTTAATCAATAAGGAATTACAATATGGAAATATTGTATATGCAGTACCAGGTCATCCATTAGTAGCTGAAAAGTCTGTTAATTTATTAATACATTTATGTAAGAAAAAAGGAATAGAAACTGAAATATTTACAGCTGTAAGTTTTATAGATGTTCTTATGGAAAGTTTAAAAATAGACCCTATAGAGGGAATAAAAGTAATAGATGCTTTTGATATGAAGGGTCAAGTTTTAGACAAAAGAGTAGGAACCATAATAACTCAGGTGTATGATAAATTTATAGCTTCTGAGGTTAAATTAGCTTTAATGCAATACTATCCTGATGATAGTGAGGTTTATTTTGTAAGGGCAGCAGGAGTTAAAGGATTAGAGAGCATTAGAAAGATGCCATTATATGAAATAGATAGGCAGGAAGATATAGATTATTTAACTTCAATATATATTCCTAAAAATTTGGAGGTAAGAAAAGATTTTAATGATCTATTAGATATAATAAGCGTATTAAGGTCAGAAGATGGGTGTCCCTGGGATAAGGAACAAACTCATGAAAGTATAAAGAAATGTCTTATAGAAGAGTGCTATGAAGTATTAGAGGCTATAGATGAAAAAGATGATGATAAACTTATTGAGGAACTAGGAGATGTATTACTTCAAATAGTTTTCCACTCACAAATTGGTAAGGAAGAAGGATTTTTTAATATCAATGATGTAGTGGAATGTATTTGTAAAAAGATGATTGACAGGCATCCACATGTATTTGGTAATATAGATTTGAATACATCTGAACAGGTTTTGGTAAATTGGGATAAGATAAAGAAAAAAGAACAGGGTCTTACTAGTTATACAGAAGAGTTAAAACATGTGCCTAAAAATCTACCAGCATTAATGAGAGCAGAGAAAATTCAAAAAAAGGCAGCTAAGGTTGGATTCGATTGGGATAAAGTGGAAGATGCAATGGATAAGGTTTTAGAAGAATATTATGAAGTAAAGAATGTATATAAAGGGAAAGAAAGGGTAAAAATAGTAGAAGAAATAGGGGATTTAATATTTGCTTCAGTAAATATTGCTAGATTCCTTGACATTAACCCTGAATTTGCATTAAATTATACTATAGAGAAATTTATTAAGCGTTTTGCATATATAGAAGAAAAAGCAAAGTCTAAAGGTGTCGATATGATAAATATGACATTAGAACAAATGGATGACCTTTGGGAAGAAGCAAAAGTAAAAAATTAAAGTTTTTTTATGCAAAAACGATGAAAAAAAAGGATTTTTCAAATTAATGAAGAATAAGCTAGTATGCAAACTAAAGCATACTCAATATTAAGGAGGTAAAAAAGGTGAACAAATCAGAATTAATCGCAAGTATAGCAGAAAAGTCAAAACTAACAAAGAAGGATGTAGAAGTAGTTTTAAAGGGTTTTATAGAAAGTGTTGAAGAAACACTTGAAAAAGGTGATAAAGTTCAACTAGTTGGATTTGGAACATTTGAAACAAGAAAGAGAGCTGCAAGAGTAGGCAGAAATCCAAGAACTAAAGAAGAAATAGAAATACCAGAATCAACAGTTCCAGTATTTAAAGCTGGTAAAGAATTTAAAGATAAAGTAAACAAGTAATATTAAAAAAACCTGGGTGTAAATCTGGGTTTTTTGCTTTAAAAGAGGGGAATTAAAATGAGGTTAGATAAGTATCTTAAAGTTTCGAGAATAATAAAGAGAAGAACAGTGGCAAAAGAGGCTTGTGAAGGTGGAAGAGTAAGTATAAATGATAAAATAGCAAAGCCTAGCACAGAGGTTAAGGAAGGCGATATTATAGAGATTAGATATGCTAGTAAATCCCTTAAAGCTAGAATTGTAAATATTGCACAACATGTTACAAAAGAAAATGCACAGGCAATGTACGAAATTATATCAGGACAAGAGGATGAAGAATAGATTAAGGATTAAAAGTAGTACTTCAATTTAGTAATATCCCATTAAATATAAACATATATTTAAATATAAGTGGAGGGGATGTTATGGAAAAAAAAGAAGTAAAGGTAGTGGAAGATAAAAAAAGTATATTGCATATTGAAAATAGAAAAAGGTTAGTATTAAATGGAGTTGTAGAAGTTATAAGTTTTAATGAAGAACAAATAGTATTAAATACCAACCTAGGTACACTTAATATAAAAGGGCAAGGTCTTAAGATGAACAAACTAGATGTACAAAATGGAGATGTTACCATAATCGGAATGATAAGTTCCTGCATATATACAAATAATCAAGAAAAAAAACAAAAAGAAAAACTAATATCAAGATTATTTAAGTAGGAATAAATGATTTTATCAATAACCCAACAATTAAGATGTATTATATTTAGTCTTATTGCAGGAATTATAACAGGAATATTATTCGACCTATATAGAATAATAAGAGGATTAAATAACATAAATAAAGTATTAACTTTTGTAGAGGATATTTTATTTTGGATCTTAGCCTCTATAATTATATTCATATTTTTACTTTTAATAGATTGTTTATATGTAGGTGTATATATATATGCGTGGATAACTTTAGGAGCATATTTATATATAAAAATTTTTAGCAGTACTTTCATAAAATTTCAATATAAGTTAATTGAAAATGTAAGAAGGACATTTAGAGTGTTAAAAAATATAGTATTTTACCCTTTTATGCTAATAATTTATATTATTAAAACAAAAAATAAAAGAAATTATAAAAAATAACTTGAAGAAAATTGAAAATCAAATTAGAATATAAGTAAGGTGTTTTTAAAAATACATTTCTAAAATGGAAATGGTGATGATTATGAAAAAAAAGATAAAATTTAAAAATGTGATTTTATTGTTTATAATTTTTTATGCATGTTATATTTTTATAAATCAACAAATAACTATGTATAAAATAAAACAACAAATATCGCAAAAAAATTTAGAAGAACTGAAGGTTAAAGATCAAAATAAGAAATTACAGGATGAGGTTAAGATGTCTAAATCAGATATGTATATAGAAAAACTGGCAAGAGAAAGATTAGGTCTTATTAAACCAGGCGAAACCCCTGTAATAAATACAAAACGCTAAAATTATTTAGTTTCAAATTTAAAATTTACTATATAACATTATTTTTATTAAGGAGGAGTCTTTTTAATATGACCTTAAAGGCAGGAAGCATACTAGAGGGTACAGTGGTTAATATTACTAGTTTTGGAGCTTTTGTAGAAATCGATGGGAAAACCGGCTTAGTTCACATATCTGAGGTATCAGATACTTATGTGAAAAATATAAGGGATTACTTGAAAGAAAAAGACAAAGTAAAGGTTAAAGTAATTTCAGTTGATGAAAATGGAAAGATAAGTTTATCAATAAAGCAGGCTACACCAGAGAGAAAAAGTGTAAAACCAGTAGAAATTGATTGGAACAAAGAGAAAACTAGGAATTCACAAGGAGGATTTGAGGATAGGATATCTAAGTTTTTAAAAGATAGTGAAGAAAAATTTCAAGATCTAAAAAAACATCAGGATTCAAAAGGTAGAGGATACAGAAAACAATCCAGTTAATAATAATTTATTTTGAATATGGAGAGGCTATAAATAGCCTCTTTTATGTTAAATAATTTATTTAACATAAAAATTTATAAAATAGTTGACAACAATATATATATCATATATAATAAGTTATGTTGTCAGGTTGTCAGGTATTTAGGTAGCTGATAAAAAATGCTGGAGTGGCGGAACTGGCAGACGCACAGGACTTAAAATCCTGCGGGCTTTAAAACCCGTACCGGTTCGATTCCGGTCTTCAGCACCAATATCGCGGGGTGGAGCAGTTGGTAGCTCGTCGGGCTCATAACCCGAAGGTCGTAGGTTCAAGTCCTACCTCCGCAACCAAATTAAATAATAAGGCGGAATAGCTCAGCTGGCTAGAGCATTCGGTTCATACCCGAAGTGTCGTAGGTTCAAGTCCTATTTCCGCTACCAGTACCTGTGGTTTATACCACAGGTTTTTTAGTTTTTTGAAAAACTTATTTTACAAGTAATTTTCAACTTATTTCTTCAAAATTTCTCTATAACTGTCTAAAGAAAATCTTTTAAAAGAAACTTAGGATTAAATGTCCTAAAAAAAATAAATAGACATATCACCTTATGACATTTATTTCCAATAGACTTTGTTATAATAAAAGCAGTAATTTATAAGGTGGGTGGTATGAATGCAGTACGGAGTTGAACTTTTTCCGTATAAGAGAGTTAAGGATTCAAAAGATGAATTAAAAAAACAAAAGATTAAGAGTTTGCCTCGATTAATTAAATTTATTACTTATTTTATAGCTGCATTTTTAATTAGTAGAGTGCTTATGATAAATTTGATGGCTCCATTCGGTATAGCTTTTTTGGTTGCAGTTATGACTTGTGAAGAAAATAAAGTTATATTGATATCAGCAATTGGAAGCATACTAGGGTATATTTCTCTTTATAATAGTGTAAAAAGTTTGCCTGTATACATTATAACTGCAGGAACTCTTATAATTATTAACTACATACTAAGAACAGTTGAACAAAACAAGAAAATAATGATGATATTTTTTACTTTGTTTATAGAAATTTCTTTTTATAAGTTATTAATACTTAAAGTAACTTTAGGTATGTCATTTTTACTTTCTTTTTTTGAAGTAAGCGCTATATTCCCAGTATATTTTATTATTAACTATTCTATAATATGCTTTAAACAATACAAAACAAGGCATTTATATAGTAGTGAGGAAATAATAAGTATGGCAGTTACTATATCTTTAGTAGTAGCAGGAACCTGGGGAAGTAATATAAGAGGAGTATCTTTAAGAAATATTATAGCTTTAGCATTTATACTTATAGTAGGATATACAAAGGGAAGTTCCTCGGGAGCAGCATCAGGAGTGGCAATGGGAACTATAATAGGGATAACGTCCAATAATATGATAGCTTTTGTAGGAGTATATGGTGTATGCGGACTTATATCTGGTATATTCAGAGAAACAGGTAAGTGGATGAGTGGACTAGCTTATCTTTTAGCATTTGCTGTATTAAAAATGTACTCTGATATAGGGACTCAGTTTAAATTAATAGAGGTAATTATAAGTGCAATATTTTTTTTGATGATACCTGGAAAAATTTTGAAAAAAATTGAAATAGAATTAGATTGGCAGAGAAAGCAGGAACATTTTAAAGAAAACTATGCAGAAAAGATTAAAGAATTATTAGTAAATAAGTTAGAAAACTTTTCACAAGTATTATTTGATATGTCAGGAATTTTGGGGAATTTGGTATATAACGATAAGTTACTTATGAAAAATAAAAGTAGTGCATTAGTAGAAAATCTTGCAGATAGGGTTTGTAGTACATGCTCTATGCAATCTATGTGCTGGAAAAGGGAAAATTATTATACTTATAATGCTTTTAGTGAATTAATACAGAATTACCAGGATAATAGAAAACAAGTTCCTCATGAGATAGAAAGAAAGTGTGTGAAAAGGTCCGCTATTATAAAAAATACCGAAGAAATTGTTAATAACTATATAATTAATGAAATGTGGAGGAATAGATTAAGTGAGTGCCGACAGCTGCTATCTAGTCAAGTGGAGAACGTAGGAAACTCTGTATCAGAAATTATTGATGAATTTAATTATAATATAAAATTTAATACTGAAACCGAAAACACTATAAGAAGAGTTTTAAATAAGAATGCTATACATTATAGGGATGTATTCTGTTATAATAACAAAAATAACAGATTGATAGTTAACTTATCTATGGAGGCATGTGGAGGAAAGCAAATTTGTATAAAAGACGTACTTCCATTGGTGAATGGGGTAACAGGAAAGTGTATGTGTGTTAGTGAAGATGGATGTAATTTAAATTCTGAATTTGAGGTATGTACTATTACCTTTGAAGAAACACCTAAATATCATGTAGCAGCCTATACAACTAAATGCTGTAAAGATGGAGAAAAATATAGTGGTGATAGCCAGAGCTTTGGAAAATTGCCAGATGGAACTTATTTAACTATTATAAGTGATGGCATGGGTTCAGGTCCGCAGGCTGGTCAAGAAAGCAGTGCAGCGGTAAAATTGATAGAAAGATTTTCTAAATCAGGTTTTAATAAATTAACTGCCATAAATATAATAAATTCTATAATGACTATGAAGTTTTCTGAAGAAGAAAAGTTCTCAACTCTAGATTTAAATAGTATAGACTTATATAAAGGAGAAGTTGATTTTATGAAAGTAGGGGCTGTGGCTAGCTTTATAAAAAAAGGAGAAGATATTGATGTAATAAAGTCGAAAACCTTGCCAATTGGTGTATTGGACAAACCGGATATAGATATAGTGAGGAAAAAAGTTGAAAATGGTGATGTTATTGTTATGTTAAGTGATGGAGTATTAGATTATGAAAATGAACAAGCTGGTAAATATGAATGGATAGTAGATTTTTTAAAAAATAATAATTGCAATGATCCAAGACAATTAAGTGAAGAAATTATGAGTAATGCAAGAAAATTAAGTAAAGGAAAAATAAAAGATGATATGACAGTAATTGTAGAGAAGGTATATAGTTTGTATTAAAATTATAATGGCTTAAGTTTAGAGTGTTATATATTCTGAATTTAAGCCATTGAAAATTTGAATTGAAGTTTGCTTTAAACTTAAAAGTTAAGTAATATATTATTTATAAAACAAAATTTTCTTTAGGAAGTGTTAAAATTGATAGAGACTGTTTTAAAAACTATAAATAGGTATAGAATGTTTAATAAAGGAGACAAGGTAATAGTTGCGGTATCTGGTGGACCGGATTCTATGAGTTTGCTGCATATACTATACTCTTTAAGAAAGCAACTCAATATAGAATTATGTGCAGCACATGTAAATCATTGTTTAAGAGGGAATGAATCAGATAAAGATGAAGAATATGTAAAGGAATTTTGTGAAAAATTAAATATAGAATTCAGGAGTAAATCAGTAGATATAAATAAAATTATGAAAATGCAAAATATTTCATGCGAAAGTGCAGGAAGAAATGCTAGGTATGACTTTTTTAATGATTTAAAAAAAGAATTAAATGCGCAGAAAATAGCTATAGCTCATAATGCCAATGATCAGGCGGAAACTATACTAATGAGGATTATGAGAGGAACAGGTTTGGAAGGATTAGTAGGAATAAAGGCGGTGAGAGATAACATATTTGTAAGGCCTTTAATAGATGTTACAAGGCATGAAATTGAAGAATATTGCTGCAAAGAAAATATTAATCCAAGAATAGATAAAACAAATTTAGAAACCATATATTCTAGAAATAAAGTAAGATTAGAACTTATACCGTATATACAAGAGAATTTTAATAAGGATATTATAAAAGTTCTCAATAGATTATCAGATACTATAAAAATAGATAATGAGTACTTAGAAACAGTTGCTAAAGAAAAATTTAAAAAATATTGTGATATACAGGGAGAAAAGGTTATAATATCAAAGGAGGCATTTTTAGAAAACGAAGCTATAATTACTAGGATTATAAGAAAAGCTTTGTATGAAGTAACTGGAAATTTAAATAACTTTGAAAAAATTCACATTTATGACATAATTAATATTCAATCAAGATCCACAGGAAAAAACATTGATCTTCCTAATCACGTTGTAGTATCAAATAAATATGGAGATATATACATATTAAAGAAGGTAAAAGAAAATAAAGAGGTTAGGAAGGAAGAATATATTATACATAGTGGTAATAATTACGTAAAGGAATATGACTTACGAGTAATAACCAGAATTATTGATCCAAAGGAAAAGGTAAATTTTAAAAGCAACAATTTAATAAAATATTTTGATTATGATAAGTTTGAAAAAAAAATAACTATAAGGCATAGAAAAGAAGGCGACAAATTTATACCTTTAGGGATGGGTGGAAGTAAGAAGTTAAAAGATTTCTTTATGGATGAAAAGGTAGCTAAGGATCAAAGAGACTATATTCCTATTATATGCTTTGATGATAAAATTGCATGGATAGTAGGATATAGAGTGAGTGAACTTTTTAAAGTTGATGAAAATACAAAAAATATATTAGAGATAAAAATTGAAAGAGAGGAAACAAGAATATGAGCAGTATGAAAGAGGACATAAAAGAAATCTTATTTTCAGAGGAAGAATTGAGGAAAAAAATAAAAGAAATTGGAACACAGATAAGTAAAGATTATGAAGGCAAAGAACTAATGCTAGTAGGAATATTAAAAGGATCTGTGCCATTTATGGCAGATTTATTAAAGGAAGTTACAATTCCATGTACTATGGACTTTATGGCAGTTTCAAGCTATGCTAATTCTACAAAAAGTTCAGGAGTAGTAAGAATTTTAAAAGATTTAGATTTTGAAATAGAAGGTAAACATGTTCTTATAGTAGAAGATATAATAGATTCGGGTACAACTTTATCATATCTAATTGAGTATCTGAAAGGTAGAGGAGCTGAAAGTATAGAAATAGCTTGCCTTTTAAGTAAGCCAGAAAGGAGAAAAGTTGAAATCGATGTTAAATATACAGGATATGTAGTTCCAGATTATTTCCTAGTGGGTTATGGACTTGATTATGCAGAAAAGTATAGAAACTTACCTTATGTAGGTATACTAAAAGAGGAAGTTTATAAATAATTAACTAAATTTATTGTAAAGGAATTTTCCTTGTGATACAATTTTACAGTATAAACTTAAAAGAGAGGGGGGCCTGTAATGAAAAAATTTTCAAGTGCAACGGCCTGGGTTATAGTGTTTGTATTAGTTATTCTTGCAGCGTTAATGCTTGCTAGGACAAATGAAAGTTCAACAACTATTAATTTTAATGATTTTCAAAAATATTGGATAGATAACAATGTAAAGAGCTTTCAAGTAAAGGAAGACAAGATGACTGTAGATGGTACTTTGAAAGATGGTAGTGCATATGAAACAATAGTTCCATCTGAAAGACTATTTCAGTTCATTGCTGAACATCCTAAAAATGGAGATGTTAAGGAAGTTTATGTTAAACCTGCGTCAATTCCCATGTGGGTACAGTACTTACCAACAATACTTTTAATATTAATGCTTGTAGCTTTTTGGTTTATGTTTATGCAGCAATCTCAAGGTGGTGGTGGAAATCGAAATGTAATGAATTTCGGTAAGAGTAGAGCCAAAATGGCCACGCCTGACAAAAAGAAGGTAACTTTTGAGGATGTAGCAGGAGCTGATGAAGAAAAAGCAGAACTTGCTGAAATTGTAGATTTTTTAAAGTTACCTAAGAGATATATAGAAATGGGAGCTAGAATTCCTAAAGGAGTATTACTTGTAGGACCTCCAGGAACAGGAAAAACCCTTCTTGCTAAGGCTATAGCAGGGGAAGCTGGAGTACCGTTTTTTAGTATATCAGGGTCAGACTTTGTTGAAATGTTTGTTGGAGTTGGTGCATCGAGAGTTAGAGATTTATTTGAGCAAGCTAAGAAAAATTCACCATGCATTATATTTATAGATGAAATAGATGCAGTTGGAAGACAAAGAGGAGCAGGTCTTGGTGGAGGACATGATGAAAGAGAACAAACTTTAAATCAGTTATTAGTTGAAATGGATGGTTTTGGTGCAAATGAAGGTATAATAATGATTGCTGCAACAAATAGACCTGACATTTTAGATCCTGCACTTTTAAGACCAGGTAGATTTGATAGACAAATATTAGTTGGAGCTCCAGATGTTAAAGGAAGAGAAGAGATTTTAAAGGTTCATTGTAAAAATAAGCATTTGGCTCCAGAAGTTAAGCTTGATGTACTTGCAAAAAGAACTCCAGGATTTACTGGAGCTGACTTAGAAAACTTAATGAATGAATCTGCTCTTTTAGCAGTTAGAAAAGATAAAAAAGAAATAGATATGGAAGAACTAGAAGAAGCAGTAACTAGAGTTATAGCTGGACCTGAAAAGAAGAGTAGAGTAATTGATGAAGAAGATAGGAGACTTACAGCATACCATGAAGCAGGGCATGCTGTGGTTATGAAGTTATTGCCTACAGCAGACCCAGTTCATCAGATTAGTATAATACCAAGAGGAATGGCTGGAGGATATACTATGCACCTTCCAGAAAAAGATAGTTCTTATATGTCCAAAACTAAACTTGAAGATGAAATAGTAGGATTGCTTGGAGGTAGAGTAGCAGAAAAACTTATAATAGGAGACATAAGTACCGGTGCTAAAAATGATATAGATAGAGCAACTACTATAGCTAAGAAGATGGTTATGGATTATGGTATGAGTGGCTTAGGACCAATAGCTTTTGGTTCAGGACATGATGAAGTATTTTTAGGTAGGGACTTAGGAAAAGGAAGAAGCTTTAGTGAAGAAGTGGCTTTTGAAATAGACAAAGAAATAAGAAAACTTATAGAAGAAGGATATAATAAGGCAGAAAATCTTCTTAATGAAAATATAAATAAACTTCATGCTGTTGCTAAGGCTCTTTTAGAAAAAGAAAAACTTGAAGCAAATGAATTTGAAGAAATATTTGAGCAAGCATAAAATTACAATTTAATGAAGTCAATAGAATAGAGGTTAATAGCCTCTATTTTATTGTAAATATATATTAAAAGTTTATTAAGAATGATATAATAATTATATGTTTTTAAGCTTTCAAAATAAAAATTACGATGAAATGAGATGGTTTTATGGAGTTTAATGTAAGAGAAGGAATGGCATCTACAAGAGAAATATATGTAACAGAAAATGATGTAGCAAGTAAATTAGGCTCGGGAAATATAGATGTATTTTCAACACCTTCTATGATAGCACTTATGGAAAATACATCTAAAAGCTGTGTAGATTTGCATCTTCCATTTGGATATACTACAGTTGGAATAGAAGTTAATGTAAAGCATATCAAAGCGTCACCTATTGGAATGAAAATAAGATGTGAAGCATCTTTAGTAAAAGTAGATAAAAAGAAACTAGTATTTAATGTAGAAGCATGGGACGAAAAAGGAAAGATAGGAGAAGGAAATCATATAAGATACATAGTAAATAGTGAAGAATTTATGAAAAAAGTACAAGAATAGTTTCAAAAATCAAACGTATCTTGACAAATAAAATTTAACTGATAAAATTAAGTTGTTAAATTGACAAAATAGATTATACTAAGGGGCAGCTTTAAAGCTGCTCTTTAATTATGTATATGCACTTTTTATATAGAAAGGAGCGGTGTGTGAAGTGATTTTAGTTTTAGATGTTGGAAACACAAATATAGTTTTAGGAGTGTACAAAGATAAGGAGCTTATTGCATGTTGGAGATTGTCCACAGACTCAGAGAGGACAGCTGATGAATATGGTATTCAGGTTGTTGATTTGTTTTTACATAATAAATTAGATCCATCAGATGTTGAAGGAGTTATAATATCTTCAGTTGTTCCTAATATTATGTATTCATTAGAACACATGATATTGAAATATTTTGAAATTAGGCCAATAATAGTTGGGCCAGGAGTAAAAACAGGTATAAACATTAAATATGATAATCCTAAGGAGGTAGGGGCAGATAGAATTGTTAATGCTGTTGCTACGAGGGAAATATACAAAAGGTCTGCTATAATTATAGATTTTGGTACAGCTACTACTTTTTGTGCTTTGACTGAAAAGGGAGATTATTTAGGAGGAACTATCTGTCCTGGAATAAAAATATCTTCTGAAGCACTATTTGAACGAGCAGCTAAACTTCCAAGAATAGAATTAATAAAGCCTGCTTGTGTCATATGTAAAAACACAGTTGCTAGTATGCAAGCAGGTATAGTTTATGGATATATAGGTCAAGTTGATTATATAATTAGTAAAATGAAAAAAGAAATGATGGATCTTGGAGAAAATGAACCACTTGTAGTTGCAACAGGAGGATTGGCAAAGCTTATTAATCAAGAATCAAAGTTTATGGATTTAATAGATCCAACTTTAACTCTTAAAGGTCTAAGAATAATTTATGAAAAAAATAAAGAATAGGTGTAATTAATGAGAATAAAAAATTTGGAGTTTAAAAAAAATGTATTTTTAGCTCCGATGGCTGGTGTGACAGATATAGCCTTTAGAGAGCTATGTAAAGAGATGGGCTGCGAGCTTGTTTATACAGAGATGATAAGTGCTAAAGCATTGTTTTATGGTAGTAAAAACACAAAAGATATGTTAGTGATATCTAAGCAAGAAGCTCCTGCAGCAGTTCAGATTTTTGGTAATGATCCACTTGTAATGGCTAAAGCTTGTGATTTTTTTAATGATAATGAAGATATTTGTTTGGTGGATATAAATATGGGATGTCCTGCTCCTAAAATAGTTAAAAATGGAGAAGGATCTGCTTTAATGAAAGATCCTAAATTAGCAGCACAAATAGTAAAGGAAGTAAAAAAAGCATCATCAAAACCTGTAACTGCTAAATTTAGAAAAGGATTTGATTCTGACAACATTAATGCTGTAGAGTTTGCGAAAGAATTAGAGCAAGCAGGTGTGGATGCTGTTACTGTTCATGGAAGAACTAGAGAGCAAATGTATGAAGGTAAGGCAGATTGGAATATGATAGAGAAGGTAAAGCAAGCAGTTTCTATTCCTGTTATAGGAAATGGAGATGTTGTAACTCCAGAGGATGCAGTAAGTATTTTTAAAACTACCAATTGCGATGCAATAATGATTGGTAGAGGAGCTATGGGTAATCCCTGGATATTTAATCAGATTGATGAAAAAATCAAAAATATAAATGTAACTTATCCTTCTGAAGAGGATAGAATAGATATGTGCATGGAACATTATAGAAGAGCTATTTCTTATGAAGGAGAGGCAAAGGCTGTAAGAGAGATGAGGAAACATGTAGGATGGTACTTAAAGGGCTTAAGTAACAATAAAGAAATAAAAGATGCCGTAAATTATGAAAAATCCAGTGAAAAAGTAATCTCAATTTTAAAAGAATACAAAAGCTATATTAAAAGTAGAAGTAATTTTTGATAGAAAAGCAGAATAAGCTATAATGTAAACAATTTTTGAGGAAAATTATTAAGTAAGTGGTACATGTTAACTCTAATATAAAAAAATTTTATGAGAATAATAAAATTTAACAATGATATTTTAATATTTAATTGTTATTTGATAACATGCATAAAGTAATGGAAGTGTAAATGTTGACATTGGAATAAGCCTGTTTTATAATTACTTAAATGATTATTAAGGTGATTTTTAATATAAATGCATAAATGTTCAAAAATGCTATTATAGAAGGTTTCTTAGTAAATTATTAAAAGGGGATAGTAAGATGAGTGAAGCAAAAAAGAAGTATATAATGACTTATGAAGGTGTAAAGAAATTAGAAAGTGAACTTGAATATTTAAAAACAGTTAAAAGAAAAGAAATAACAGAAAAAATAAAAGTTGCACTTTCGTTTGGTGATTTAAGCGAAAATTCAGAGTATGATGAGGCTAAAAATGAACAAGCATTTGTTGAAGGAAGAATAATTCAGCTTGAAAATATGCTAAAAAATGCTACTATAGTAGATGAGAGTGAAATTCCATTGGATGTGGTAAGTGTGGGTTCTATTGTTAAAGTTAAGGATTATGATTTTGATGAAGAAGTAGAATATAATATAGTTGGTTCAGCAGAAGCAGATCCTATGAACAATAAAATATCTAATGAATCACCAGTTGGAAGAGGTCTTGTAGGCAAAAAAATAGGGGATATAATTGAGGTGCAAGTGCCAGATGGAGTAAGTAAGTACGAAATACTTGGCATAAGAAGATAAATTGGAGGGCGTATAAATGGCAAATGATGAAAAGAATTTAAACCAGTTAGAAGAAGATTTTAATCAACTTATAAAGGAGAGAAGAGAGAAGTTCTTTAAACTTCAAGAACAAGGAAAAGATCCTTTTGATGTATATAAAGTAGAAAGAACACATGTTTCTAGCCAAATAAAGGATAACTATGAAGAACTTGAAGGTAAAAGTGTTACTGTTGCAGGAAGACTTATGTCCAAAAGAGTTCATGGAAAAGCTGGATTTTCAGATCTTCATGATAGATATGGGAAAATACAGTTATACATAAAGATAAATGATGTTGGAGAAGAGAGACTTAAAGAATATAAGTCCTTTGATATAGGAGATATTTTATCTATAACAGGAAATGTATTTAAAACTAAAACAGGAGAGGTTACTCTTCATATTACAGAGTTTGAACTTTTAGCTAAGTCCTTAAGACCATTACCAGAAAAGTGGCATGGCTTAAAAGATCCTGATTTAAGATATAGACAAAGGTATGTAGATTTAATAGTGAATCAAGATGTTAAGGATACATTTATAAAAAGAACTAAAATAATAAAAGCTATAAGAACTTTTTTAGATGATAAAGAATATCTCGAAGTAGAAACACCTATTCTTTCAACTATTGCAGGTGGTGCTGCTGCAAAACCTTTTATTACACACCATAATGCATTAAGTTTAGATATGTATTTAAGAATAGCTACAGAATTATATTTAAAAAGACTTATAGTTGGTGGATTTGAAAGAGTATATGAAATAGGTAGAAACTTCAGAAATGAGGGTATGGATGTAAGACATAACCCAGAATTTACCTGCATGGAATTATATCAAGCTTTTGCAGATTATAATGACATGATGGAGCTAACTGAAAACATGGTAGCTTTTGTATGTGAAAAAGTATTAGGAACTACAAAAGTAACTTATGAAGATACAGAAATAGATTTTACACCACCATGGAGAAGAATAACTATGGTAGATGCAGTTAAAGAATATACAGGAGTAGACTTTAATGTTATAAGTGATGATGAAGAAGCAAGAGGGATTGCAAAAGAAAAACATATAAATATGAAAAAACAATTAAAGGACTGCACAAAAGGAGATATACTTATTGCATTGTTTGAAGAATTTTGTGAAGATAAATTAATGCAGCCTACATTTGTTTGCGACTACCCAGTAGAAAACTCACCTCTTACAAAGAAAAAGAGAGGAAATGCAGCATTTACTGAAAGATTTGAAGGCTTTGTATATGGTAGAGAGGTATGTAATGCATATTCAGAACTTAATGATCCAATAGTTCAAAAAGATAGATTCCTTCAACAATTAAGGGAAAGAGAACTTGGTGATGATGAAGCTTACATGATGGATAATGACTTTATAAATGCATTAGAAATAGGAATGCCTCCAACAGGGGGACTTGGTATAGGTATAGACAGATTGATAATGTTCCTAACTAATACTTCTTCTATAAGAGATGTTATATTGTTCCCAACAATGAAACCAGAACAACAATAAATAATGAACTATTAATCCTAAGTATGTATACTTAGGATTAATTTTTTCTATGTATTAAGTTAAATAATTATACTAAGGATTAATAATAAATCCTTAATAAAATTGATAAATGAACATGAAATCTAAACAAAATTTAAAAAAGTGCAAATAAAATTAAAAAAACTATTGCATTTTAGAAAAAACTTGGTATAATAATAAATGTAGTTAAGACATTCCGCGATAGCTCAATGGTGGAGCACTCGGCTGTTAACCGATAGGTTGAAGGTTCGAATCCTTTTCGCGGAGCCATTTTTTTATTTAAATGTATTTTACGTTTTTAAGAATTGAATATTTTGTAATGACGAAGAACAGTAATAATGAAAATCTTTTAAGAGAGATTGTGATAGGTGAAAACAATTAAGGTTTAATTATGAAGGAGCTTCTGAGCAAGAATTGATAAAGCAGGGCTTGTGCCAAGAAGGGTGGAACCGCGGAAATAAGTTTTCGTCCCTTTAAGGTGTAGGGTCTTTTTTTATTATATTAATACTTTCACAATGATAAAGAAAAAGTAATGAATAAAAACTTATTTAAGAGAGATTGTGGATAGGTGGAAACAATTAAAGTTTTATTTATGAAGGGAACTTTTGAGTGAAATTTTTTAGAGCAGGGCTTATGCCAAGAAGAGTGGAACCGCGGAAATAAATTTTCGTCTCTTCAAAGGTAGAGTCTTTTTTTATACTTTAATTTTCGATTAGAAAATAATACATAAGTGTGATTATGCAAGTATTAATAGGGTTTATTTAGTTAATAGTATTATAAAAATAAATAAGAAATTTTAGGAGGTAATTATAATGGCAGTAGAAAAGACTATGGATAAAGTAGTAGCTTTAGCCAAAAGTAGAGGTTTTGTATATCCAGGTTCAGAAATATACGGAGGTCTTGCAAATACATGGGACTATGGTCCTTTAGGCGTAGAATTAAAAAACAATGTAAAAAAAGCTTGGTGGCAGAAATTTATTCATGAAAGCAAACATAATGTTGGAATAGATTCAGCTATTCTTATGAACAGTGAAGTTTGGGTTGCGTCAGGTCATGTTGGTAATTTTACAGATCCACTTATGGATTGTAAAGAATGTAAGTCAAGATTTAGAGCAGATAAAATAGTTGAAGAGCATATGACTAAAAATGGAGTAGAAAAAGCTAGCGCAGATGGTTGGAGTAATGAAAAGTTAAAGCAATATATAGTAGATAATGAAATAGAATGTCCTAATTGTGGTAAAAAGAATTTTACTGATATAAGACAGTTTAATCTTATGTTCAAGACATACCAGGGAGTAACAGAAGATTCTAAGTCTGAAATACATTTGAGACCAGAGACAGCTCAAGGAATATTTGTTAACTTCAAAAATGTTCAAAGAACTTCAAGAAAGAAGGTACCATTTGGAATAGGCCAGATAGGAAAATCTTTTAGAAATGAAATAACTCCAGGTAACTTTACATTTAGAACTAGAGAATTCGAACAAATGGAGCTTGAGTTTTTCTGTAAACCAGGTACAGATTTAGAATGGCATAGTTATTGGAAAGAACAGTGCTGGAACTTCTTGTTGAATCTTGGTATTGAAGAAAAAAATATAAGATTTAGAGATCATGATAAAGAAGAACTTTCACATTACAGTAATGCAACTTCAGATATAGAATATTTATTCCCATTTGGATGGGGAGAGCTATGGGGAGTAGCTGATAGAACTGATTATGATTTAACACAACATCAAAATCACTCTGGTAAGGATATGTCATATCTTGATCCAGTTACACATGAAAAATATATACCTTATTGTATAGAACCTTCTGTAGGAGCAGATAGAGCAGTACTAGCATTTTTGGTTGATGCATATGATGAAGAAGAACTTGAAGGTGGAGATTCAAGAACAGTGATGCATTTTCACCCAGCTATTGCACCAGTAAAAGCTGCTATACTTCCATTAACTAAAAAATTATCAGAAAAAGCTGAAGAAGTTTATGATGAATTAAGAAAAGATTTTAATGTAGAATATGATGAAGCTGGAAGCATAGGAAAAAGATACAGAAGACAGGATGAAGCAGGAACTCCTTATTGTATAACTATAGACTTTGATACATTAGAAGATAATACAGTAACAGTAAGAGACAGAGATACTATGGATCAATTTAGAATGAAAGTAGATGAGCTTAAAAAGTTTATAAAGGAAAAGATGGAGTTTTAGTTTATAAAAGAGTGTGTATTTCATAAATAAATGAAATACACACTCTTTTAATTTTTAAGTTACTTTTTATGGATAAAAAAAATACCGGATAAAAATCCGGTAAAGTAGGGTTTAATCATGGGGATATGTTATATGTTTAATTAAAACTTGGGGAATTATATCAATATTCCTTACGGCACTTGTTAAGTATATCACAATAAAATATAAAGTTTCAATACCTAACAAAAAAGTTTTTAAATTAAATATTTTCTTACAATTTCGACTATATTCAACAAATAGCCTGTTTGCTATTTTGTAATATGTTTGTAAAATATCATATTTAGTTATTTAATATTAAAACAAAATGATTTTAATTTTATAATGAAGTGGTATAATTGAATAGTAAATTGTAAAAAGATTACTTAAAGATAGTTGATTGTGGAGGGCTTTAATAATGAAAAAGAATTTTGCAGATTTTAAAAAATTTATAAAGGATAAAAATACTGCTGTGGTTGGCATAGGTATAAGCAATAAGCCTTTGATAAATTTTTTGCTAAAGTTAGGGGCAAAAGTTAGTGCTTTTGATAAAAAAAGTGAAGAACAGTTAGGGGATACAGCTAAAGAGCTTAGGGAAAAAGGAGTTAACCTTGTATTAGGAGAAAATTACATGGACAGTTTAAATGGGTTTGATGTAATATTTAAAACTCCATCTATGAGGATAGATACTCCAGCACTTATAAATGCAAAAAAACAAGGAGCTTATATAACTTCTGAAATGGAGGAATTTATAAAGTATTGTCCTGCTAAAGTATATGGCGTTACTGGTAGTGATGGTAAGACAACAACTACTACATTAATATATAATATACTAAAGCAGCAGGGATATAAAACTTGGGTAGGTGGTAACATAGGAACACCTTTATTTACTGAAATAGAAAAAATGAAGAGTGATGATAAAGTAGTATTGGAATTATCAAGTTTTCAACTTATGACTATGAATGTTTCTCCAGAGGTTGCAGTTGTTACAAATTTAAGCCCAAATCATTTAGATATACATAAAGATATGCAAGAGTATATAGATTCAAAAAAGAATATTTTCAAATATCAACAATCAGAAAGTTTATTGATACTAAATAGGGATAATAATTTAACTAACTCTATGTTTAATGAAGCTAAAGGAAGAGTATTGGAATTTAGTATAAAAGAGAAGGTTAAAGATGGAGCTTATTTTGAAGAAAACAAATTATACATAAAAGAAAAAGAAGTTTGTAAGTTAAATGAAATTCAAATAAAAGGAATGCATAATGTAGAAAATTTACTTGCTGCTTTTTGTGCAGTTAGTGATGACGTTAATATAGAAAATATGAGAAAAACAGCTATAAGTTTTACAGGAGTAGAACATAGGTGTGAATTTATAAGGGAAATAGATGGAGTAAAGTATTATAATGATTCAATAGCTACAAGTCCAAGTAGAACTTTAGCAGGACTTAAGGCATTTGAGAAACCAGTAATTTTAATAGCAGGTGGATATGATAAAAAAATTCCTTTAGATGTATTAGCAGAAGAAGGATATGAGAATATAAAAGCGTTAATATTAGTTGGAGCAACTAAAGATAAAATAAAAGATGCATTTTCGAAAGTTATGAAGAAGAAAAATATAGAAATACCTATGGTAATTGAGGAAAGCTTAGAAAAGGCGCTTTCAAGTGCTAGGGGTTTTGCTAAGGAAGGAGATATAATAACTCTTTCGCCTGCTTGTGCTAGTTTTGATATGTTCCCTAATTTTGAAGCTAGAGGCAATAAGTTTAAGGAATTAGTTAAAGAATTATAAAAAGTATATAATGATGTTTGCTTAGTATTAGTATTTAAAATAAGTTTCAACTGAAGTTTAGTTTATTATCTACAGTTGAAACTTATTTGTTTATTTTTAAAAATAACATGTCCTGGTGTATCTATATGTAAATAACTTAATTAGAACTAGTATTTAGGAGTAAACTAGGAATAATTTAATCTAATTATGAGAATAATATTTGATGATGTGAAAAATCATGATATAATAACACATGTCGCTTGAGAGAGCAGACAGTTACTTAGAAAATGAAACATAAAAAATATGTTGACAACTTCTTAAGTAGCATGGTATTATGTTAAAGCTGTGTGATGCAGCAAGCTTAACAAAAAGGAATTTAAAAAAGTTCTTGACAAGGTTAAGCGAACATGATAAGATATAAAAGCCGTCGAGGTACGGCAAGGTCTTTGAAAATTAAACAGAGTGAAAGTAAGATATAAATCTTATTTTAAATAAGCCAGTATTAGTTAAACTAATAAGTTTAACGTCAATAATTTGAGTACAGATTAAACTTTTAAATTGAGAGTTTGATCCTGGCTCAGGACGAACGCTGGCGGCGTGCTTAACACATGCAAGTCGAGCGATGAAATCCCTTCGGGGATGGATTAGCGGCGGACGGGTGAGTAACACGTGGGCAACCTGCCTCAAAGTGGGGGATAGCCTTCCGAAAGGGAGATTAATACCGCATAACATTAGTTTTTCACATGAAATACTAATTAAAGGAGTAATCCGCTTTGAGATGGGCCCGCGGCGCATTAGCTAGTTGGTGAGGTAACGGCTCACCAAGGCCACGATGCGTAGCCGACCTGAGAGGGTGATCGGCCACATTGGAACTGAGACACGGTCCAGACTCCTACGGGAGGCAGCAGTGGGGAATATTGCACAATGGGCGAAAGCCTGATGCAGCAACGCCGCGTGAGTGATGAAGGCCTTCGGGTTGTAAAGCTCTGTCTTTGGGGACGATAATGACGGTACCCAAGGAGGAAGCCACGGCTAACTACGTGCCAGCAGCCGCGGTAATACGTAGGTGGCGAGCGTTGTCCGGATTTACTGGGCGTAAAGGATGCGTAGGCGGATGTTTAAGTCAGATGTGAAAATCCCGAGCTTAACTTGGGAACTGCATTTGAAACTGGATATCTAGAGTGCGGGAGAGGAGAATGGAATTCCTAGTGTAGCGGTGAAATGCGTAGAGATTAGGAAGAACACCAGTGGCGAAGGCGATTCTCTGGACCGTAACTGACGCTGAGGCATGAAAGCGTGGGTAGCAAACAGGATTAGATACCCTGGTAGTCCACGCCGTAAACGATGAATACTAGGTGTAGGAGGTATCGACTCCTTCTGTGCCGCAGCTAACGCAATAAGTATTCCGCCTGGGAAGTACGATCGCAAGATTAAAACTCAAAGGAATTGACGGGGGCCCGCACAAGCAGCGGAGCATGTGGTTTAATTCGAAGCAACGCGAAGAACCTTACCTAGACTTGACATCCCCTGAATTACCTGTAATGAGGGAAGCCCTTCGGGGCAGGGAGACAGGTGGTGCATGGTTGTCGTCAGCTCGTGTCGTGAGATGTTAGGTTAAGTCCTGCAACGAGCGCAACCCTTATCATTAGTTGCTACCATTAAGTTGAGCACTCTAGTGAGACTGCCCGGGTTAACCGGGAGGAAGGTGGGGATGACGTCAAATCATCATGCCCCTTATGTCTAGGGCTACACACGTGCTACAATGGTGAGTACAGAAAGATGCAAGACCGTGAGGTGGAGCAAAACTTTTAAAACTCATCTCAGTTCGGATTGTAGGCTGAAACTCGCCTACATGAAGCTGGAGTTGCTAGTAATCGCGAATCAGCATGTCGCGGTGAATACGTTCCCGGGCCTTGTACACACCGCCCGTCACACCATGAGAGCTGGCAACACCCGAAGTCCGTGAGGTAACCGTAAGGAGCCAGCGGCCGAAGGTGGGGTTAGTAATTGGGGTGAAGTCGTAACAAGGTAGCCGTAGGAGAACCTGCGGCTGGATCACCTCCTTTCTAAGGAGTCGACAAAGTAGGTAATTCTACTTTGAAGGTTTATTTAATAGCTCTGTTTAATTTTGAAGAATCTAATTCTTCAAATTGTTCTTTGAAAATTGCACAGTGAATATAACTTTTAAATTAAAAGTAAAGCTAAAGGTAAAACTACTTATTATATAAGTAAAAAAACCTTTGTAGATTTTAACTAAGAAAATTGTTGAAAGATAATTTTCACATGAATGGTCAAGCTACAAAGGGCGCATGGTGAATGCCTTGGCACCAGAAGCCGAAGAAGGACGTGATAAGCTGCGATAAGCTTTGGGTAGGCGCAAATAGCCTGAGATCCAGAGATTTCCGAATGGGGAAACCCACAATGCTAACGCATTGTACTGTAAACTGAATACATAGGTTTATGGAGGTAAACCCGGGGAACTGAAACATCTAAGTACCCGGAGGAAGAGAAAGAAAAATCGATTTTCTAAGTAGCGGCGAGCGAAAGGGAAAGAGCCCAAACCAGGAACTTGTTCCTGGGGTTGCGGATAGATCATAAATACTGTGATTTCTTAATTGAAGAGAGCTGGAAGGCTCCGCCGTAGAAGGTAACAGCCCTGTAAGTGAAAGGAAATAGCAGTCAGATCTACTCCAGAGTACCACGAGACACGTGAAACCTTGTGGGAAGCAGGGAGGACCACCTCCCAAGGCTAAATACTAACTGGTGACCGATAGTGAAGCAGTACCGTGAGGGAAAGGTGAAAAGAACCCCGGAAGGGGAGTGAAATAGAACCTGAAACCGTGTGTCCACAACCGGTCGAAGCACTTTTATGTGCGACGACGTGCTTTTTGTAGAACGAGCCAGCGAGTTACGGTATGTAGCAAGGTTAAGTACTTAAGGTACGGAGCCGAAGGGAAACCGAGTCTGAATAGGGCGAAAAGTTGCATGTCGTAGACCCGAAACCGGGTGACCTATCCATGGCCAGGATGAAGCGGAAGTAAAATTCCGTGGAGGTCCGAACCACGTTGGTGTTGAAAAACCATGGGATGAGCTGTGGATAGCGGAGAAATTCCAATCGAACTCGGAGATAGCTGGTTCTCCTCGAAATAGCTTTAGGGCTAGCGTTGAGATTGAGTAGTGGAGGTAGAGCACTGAATGGGCTAGGGGCTGACAACAGTTACTGAACCCTATCAAACTCCGAATGCCATATACTTGTATCTCAGCAGTCAGACTGCGAATGATAAGATCCGTAGTCAAAAGGGAAACAGCCCAGATCATCAGCTAAGGTCCCAAAGTGTAAGTTAAGTGGAAAAGGATGTGGGATTTCTAAGACAACTAGGATGTTGGCTTAGAAGCAGCCACTCATTTAAAGAGTGCGTAATAGCTCACTAGTCAAGAGATCCTGCGCCGAAGATGTCCGGGGCTAAAACTTACCACCGAAGCTATGGGCTCGAAAGAGCGGTAGAGGAGCTTCCTGTATGGAGTGAAGTCGTACCGAAAGGAGCGGTGGACTGTACAGGAGTGAGTATGCTGGCATAAGTAGCGAGAAATAAGTGAGAATCTTATTGGTCGAAAATCTAAGGTTTCCTGAGGAAGGCTCGTCCGCTCAGGGTTAGTCGGGACCTAAGCCGAGGCCGAAAGGCGTAGGTGATGGACAATCGGTTGATATTCCGATACCACCAACTGACGTTATTACAAATGGGATGACGCAGGAGGATAGGATGTGCACACTATTGGATGTGTGTCTAAGCACTTAGACAGATCAGACAGGCAAATCCGTCTGGTTAATGTTGAGGTGTGATGGGGAGTGGCTTTATGCCGCGAAGTATCTGATTCCACGCTGCCAAGAAAAGTCTCTATGGAGGATGTTGGTGCCCGTACCGCAAACCGACACAGGTAGATGAGGAGAGAATCCTAAGACCATCGGAAGAATTGTTGTCAAGGAACTCGGCAAATTGACCCCGTAACTTCGGGAGAAGGGGTGCCTATGAAAGTAGGTCGCAGAGAATAGGCCCAAGCAACTGTTTAGCAAAAACACAGGTCTCTGCTAAAGCGAAAGCTGAAGTATAGGGGCTGACGCCTGCCCGGTGCTGGAAGGTTAAGGGGAATACTTAGCGCAAGCGAAGGTATGAACTTAAGCCCCAGTAAACGGCGGCCGTAACTATAACGGTCCTAAGGTAGCGAAATTCCTTGTCGGGTAAGTTCCGACCCGCACGAATGGCGTAATGACTTGGGCACTGTCTCGACAACAAATCCGGCGAAATTGTAGTGCAAGTGAAGATGCTTGCTACCCGCGATTGGACGGAAAGACCCCGTAGAGCTTTACTGCAGCTTAGCATTGAGTTTCGATATTGTCTGTACAGGATAGGTGGGAGACTGCGAAACAGGGGCGTCAGCTTCTGTGGAGTCATCCTTGGGATACCACCCTGACAGTATTGGGATTCTAACCGGCGGCCATGAAACTGGTCACGGGACATTGTTAGGTGGGCAGTTTGACTGGGGCGGTCG
This sequence comes from Clostridium carboxidivorans P7, assembly GCF_001038625.1. GTDB lineage: Bacteria > Bacillota > Clostridia > Clostridiales > Clostridiaceae > Clostridium_AM > Clostridium_AM carboxidivorans. The sequence continues at coordinate 4,478,067 of NZ_CP011803.1, read as the reverse complement.
CCTCCAAAAAAGTAACGGAGGCGCCCAAAGGTTCCCTCAGAACGGTTGGAAATCGTTCGAAGAGTGCAAAGGCAGAAGGGAGCCTGACTGCGACACATACAGGTGGAGCAGGGACGAAAGTCGGGCTTAGTGATCCGGTGGTTCCTCGTGGGAGGGCCATCGCTCAACGGATAAAAGCTACCTCGGGGATAACAGGCTGATCTCCCCCAAGAGTCCACATCGACGGGGAGGTTTGGCACCTCGATGTCGGCTCGTCGCATCCTGGGGCTGAAGTAGGTCCCAAGGGTTGGGCTGTTCGCCCATTAAAGCGGCACGCGAGCTGGGTTCAGAACGTCGTGAGACAGTTCGGTCCCTATCCGTCGCGGGCGTAGGAAATTTGAGAGGAGCTGTCCTTAGTACGAGAGGACCGGGATGGACTGACCTCTGGTGTACCAGTTGTTCCGCCAGGAGCATGGCTGGGTAGCTATGTCGGGACGGGATAAACGCTGAAAGCATCTAAGCGTGAAACCCACCTCAAGATTAGATTTCCCATAGCGTAAGCTAGTAAGACCCCTTGAAGAACACAAGGTTGATAGGTCAGAGGTGTAAGCATGGTAACATGTTCAGCTGACTGATACTAATAGGTCGAGGGCTTGACCAAATAAATTCACTGTGCAATTTTGAAAGAACAAAATCTTTCAAAAACTAAATAAAAATATCTGGTGATAATGACATAAAGGTAACACCCGTTCCCATTCCGAACACGATGGTTAAGCTTTATAGTGCCGATGGTACTGCAGGGGAGGCTCTGTGGAAGAGTAGGTCGTTGCCAGGTAATGCGTTCCGCGATAGCTCAATGGTGGAGCACTCGGCTGTTAACCGATAGGTTGAAGGTTCGAATCCTTTTCGCGGAGCCAATTTTATATGAATGATCAAAGACTGTAAAATATACAGTCTTTTTTTTATATCAATTTTTGTTTAATAGTTAAAAAGTTTAGTACTCCTCTTAACATCTGGAAAAATAATTAATTTTTAGTGGTAGAAGATTTCAAACATGTATTCTAAAAACAAATTTTTAAATATATAGTATATAAAATGAAATATATGGGTATATATATAATCGAATTATTTTGAAAATTTCATTAATTCAAAGAGGAATTTTCAATTTAAAATAGAATATATAAATTAAGCTTAAAAGTAAGAGGGGGAATTGCTTATGAAAAATTATACAACCAAAAATTTAAGAAACGTAGGAATTGTTGGACACAGTGGTTCAGGAAAAACTACTTTGACAGAAGCAATACTTTACTACACGAAAGCTACAGATAGATTTGGAAAAATTGAAGAGGGAAACACTGTAAGTGATTATGATTCTGAAGAAAAGAAAAGAAAAATATCAATATCAACATCTATAGCGCCATGTGAATGGGAAAACACTAAAATAAATTTGGTAGATGTTCCAGGATATTTTGATTTTATTGGTGAAACATATGAAGGATTAAGAGCGGTTGATGTAGCTATGGTAGTTGTATCAGGTACATCAGGTATACAAGTAGGCACAGAAAAAGTTTGGGAATATGTAAATAAAAATAAGTTACCAAGATCATTCTATATAAACAAATTAGATAGGGAAAATTCTGATTTTGATAAAGTATTATCTGGATTAAAAGAAAAATTCGGTATGTCTATAGTTCCAGTTCAGTACCCTATAGGAACTGAAGAAAATTTTAGAGGAGTTATAAATATTATATCTAGAAAAGCTAGAATTTTTGATCCTAAAACTCATAATATGAAAGAAGATGAAATACCAGAAGAACTCGTAGATAAAGTTGATGAATGCAAAAATATGATAATTGAAGCTGTAGCTGAAACAGATGAAGTTTTATTAGATAAATACTTCAATGAAGGAACTTTAAGTGATGAAGAAATTTATAATGGACTCATTAATGGTTGTGCTAAGGGAGACATAGCTCCAGTAATGTGTGGGTCAGCATTGAATATCATAGGAATTGAAACATTGCTTGAAGATGTAGTTGAATGTTTTCCTTCACCTGAAAATTCAGAGCCATTAGAGGCTACAAACTTGAATACTAATTCTAACTTAGAAGTTAAGATAGATGAAAATGCACCATTATCAGCTTTTGTATTTAAAACTATAGCAGATCCTTTTGTTGGTAAGCTATCATTATTTAGAGTAATAACAGGAAAAATTAAGTCAGATTTTACTGTTTACAATGCAAGCAAAGGTAAAAATGAAAAAATAGGAACTATGTACTTCTTAATGGGTAAGCAGCAAATTCCAACAAATGAAATAGTAGCAGGAGATATAGGTGCTGTTTCAAAATTACAATTTACATCTACGGGAGATACTTTAAGTGCAGTAGAAAATCCTATAGTTTTTAATGGTATTAAGTTTCCGGAAGCAACAATGTCAATGGCTGTTTTGCCTAAATCAAAAAATGATGAGGATAAAATATCTACTGGTTTAAATAAATTACTGGATGAAGATCCAACTTTTAAGCTTTCAAGAGACGTAGAAAATGCTGAAACTATAATTTCTGGATTAGGAGAAACCCATCTTGATGTAATAGCATGTAAGTTAAAGGCTAAATTTGGAGCAGAAGTAATACTTCAAAAACCAAAAGTACCTTATAGAGAAACTGTAAAGAAAATTGCTGATGTTCAAGGTAAGCATAAAAAGCAGTCAGGTGGTCACGGACAATATGGAGATGTAAAGATAAAATTTGAGCCTAGAAATGATGGAGAAGACGATTTACTTTTTGTTGATAAGGTAGTTGGTGGTGTTGTACCAAGGCAATACATTCCAGCAGTAGAAAAGGGATTGAAAGAATGTATACAACATGGTGTACTTGCAGGATATCCTGTAATAAGATTAAAAGCTACTTTGCATGATGGTTCATATCATCCTGTAGATTCATCAGAAATGGCATTTAAAGTTGCATCATCTTTAGCATATAAAAAGGGTCTCATGGAAGCTCAACCTATACTATTAGAACCTATTATGCACGTAGAAATAGTAGTTCCTGAATACTATATGGGAGATATAATAGGTGATATAAATAAAAAGAGGGGCAGGGTTTTAGGAATGGAACCTGATGAAGATAAGCAGAGAATAATAGCAGAGGTTCCACAGGGTGAAATGTTCAAGTATGCTACAGATTTAAGGTCTATGACTCAGGCAAGAGGAAGTTTTGTTATGAAATTTGAACGATATGAAGAAGTTCCATCTACTGAGGTAGATAAGATAATAGAAGAAGCTAAAAAAATTAAAAGTAAAGTTGAATAGTAAATAATTTAAAACCAATAGCAAAAGCTATTGGTTTTTTATAATAATATATTGAATATTTTAATAGACTATAAGAGAAAATAATTATGTTAATGTAAATAGAGAATCAATTTAAGGAGAGGTTTTATGGCACAATACCAAATGAACATAAATGGAAATATTCAATTAATGGATTATAGTAGTATATATGATTATATGGCTATAGTAGATAAGTGTGATAGTCTTACAATAAATTTCAATGAAGGGCAAATTAATGATATAGATATATTGTGTAATATTTTAGAGAATAATCACTTTATGGTTAATCGCGATAAATATTATAATAAAGGAGAGTATCATATTAATGCTAGAAAGTATTGAGAATTAAGCTTGTTATAGTAAAGTATCTACTATAACAAAAATATTATATAGTACAAGCTATAAATAGTCCTAAGTACAGTATATGGTATTGATAGTCGCTAATATATGAAGAATAAATTAGAAAATAAAAAAAATCTTAATGTAATTAAGATTTTAAGTATAAAACAAACAAATTTTGGGGGATATGAATATTGAATAGAAAAGAAAAAAATATTAATATTTAATTAAGGTCAAAGAAAGGCAAAGTCAGGGAGGCGTTATTTTGGCAAGACTATCGGATATTATAGAAGTATTTATAAAGGATATGTTAGATAACAGTAAGGAAAGCCAATTACAAATTGGGAGAAATGAATTAGCAAGTTATTTTAGTTGTGCACCCTCACAGATAAATTATGTATTAACAACTAGGTTTACAACTGATAAAGGTTATTATATTGAAAGTAAGAGGGGTGGTGGGGGATGCATAATAATAAGACGTGTGCAATTTGATGAAAACAAATCCCTTGCAGAAATTATAAATGAAAAATTGGGAAATAGCATAACATATGATTCAGCGGTTCAGATAATTCATGGATTGTTGGAATCTGGAATAATTACAGAGAGAGAAGGAAGTATTTTAAAAATAGTTATAAATGACAGAACACTAAATAGTTCAACGGATAAAAAGAATAAGTTAAGATCAGATATATTGAAATCAGTTATTATGGTTATACTTAATGAAATTTAAACAAACACTTAAAAGAGAAGTTGATTTATTTTCCAGTTAAATAGTATTAAATAAAGGAGTGATATTATGTTGTGCGATATATGCAAGAAAAATGAGGCTACAGTTCATATAACAAAAATAACTAATGGAATGCAGCAAGAATTTAATATATGTGAAAAATGTGCAAAAGAAAGGGGAGAGTTTAATTTCCCGGGTCAATTAGATTTATCTTCGCCATTTACTTTTCAAAACATTTTGACCGGAATAATGGATTATATAAGTAGTCCTAATGAATCTCAGCATAATTTTGATTGTTCTTGTAAAAATTGTGGTATCAGTTTTTCAGATTTTAAGAAAAGAGGGTTAGTTGGTTGCAGCGACTGTTATACTGATTTTACATCTGCACTAATACCTGTTATAAAAAGAGTACAGGGAAACTTAGATCATACAGGAAAAATTCCTAAAAGGGCAGGTAAAAATATTATTGGAAAGAAGAAGTTATTGAAATTAAAAGAAAGTTTAAAGGAAGCTATATCAACTGAAGAATATGAAAAGGCAGCACAAATTAGGGATATGATAAAAGAACTGGAAAAGACACGAGAACAGGAGGGATAGTTATGGAAAATTGGATTAAATGCTGCAAGAGTAATAATGATTTAGTATTAAGCAGCAGAATAAGGCTTGCAAGAAATATAAACAAACGACCATTCCCTCATATGCTTAAAGAAGATGAAGGAAGAGAAATTGTAAAGTCAGTGGAAGATGCATTTTATTCATCTTCATTTAATTCTGAAAGTTATAAAACAAACTATTTGTGGGAAAGAAGCACTATTTCAAATGAAGTTTCTTTGGAGAAGCATTTAATAAGTAAAAACCTTATAGACAATAGTAATAAATCTGCATTTATATTGGATAAAGATGAAACTGTAAGTATTATGATAAATGAAGAAGATCATGTAAGGATTCAATGTATAACATCATCTTTAAATTTGGAAGAAGCATATGATTTTGCTGATAAAATAGATAATCTTCTAGAAGAAAAGCTTGATTATGCTTTTGATGAAAAACTTGGATATTTAACTGCATGTCCAACAAATATAGGAACAGGTATGAGAGCTTCTGTTATGATTCATCTTCCAACACTTTCTTTAAGCAATAAGTTAAATAATATGTTAAGTGCAGTAACACAACTTGGTATGACTATAAGGGGGCTATATGGAGAAGGATCAAAGGGTAAAAGCAATATATATCAAGTATCCAATCAAACTACATTAGGATTAAGTGAAGAGGAAATAATAAATAATTTAAAGGCTGTAGTAATTCAAATTGTTAATGAAGAAAATTTATGCAGAAATACCTTGATAGATAAGTATAGATATGAAATAGAAGATAGAATTTATAGAGCATTAGGTGTACTAAAATCAGCAATAATTTTAAATTCTAATGAATGTTTAAAATTTTTATCAGATGTAAGATTAGGTGTTGAAATGGGAATAATTAAAGATGTAGATAAAATATCTTTAAATAATATTTTAGTAAATACACAGACAGCTAGTATATATGAAATGTATAATGGTAAACTGTCAGATAAAGAGACAAATTTTAACAGGGCTAAAATTGTAAGGGAAATTTTAAAAAATGAAACATTATAAAAAGGATGGTGAGTATAAATGATGTTTGGAAGATTTACTGAACGAGCACAGAAGGTTCTCTTTTATGCACAAGAAGAAGCTCAAGTTCTTCAACATGGTTATGTAGGAACAGAGCATATATTGTTGGGCATTCTAAAAGAACAAGGAATAGCTAAACAACTTTTAAATGACATAAATATTACTGTAGATGATGTTAGAGATTTAGTAGAAGAATATGAAGGTAAGGGAGATATTGATTTATATAAAAATGAGATTCCGCTTACTCCAAGGACTAAAAGACTATTGGAATTAAGCTTATTTGAGGCTAGAAACTTAAATCACAATTATATAAGTCCAGAGCATATACTATTGGCACTTATTAGAGAAGCAGAAGGCGTAGCATTTACAATATTGAATAATTTAGGTGCAGATTTTGATAAACTAAGAAAAGAATTAACAGAAGCTTTATCAGGAGAACAAACTGGTAATAATAGTGATTTTAATAAATCAAATGTAGAACCAACTCCTACTTTAGATCAGTTTGGTAGGGATTTAACTGAAATGGCTAAGGAAGGCAAGTTAGATCCAGTGGTAGGAAGGGATAAAGAAACTCAGAGAGTACTAGAAATACTTTGCAGAAGAACAAAAAATAATCCTTGTTTGATAGGTGATCCTGGAGTAGGTAAAACAGCTGTAGCAGAAGGATTAGCACAAAAAATAGTAGTAGGAAATATTCCTGAATTGCTTAAAGATAAGAGAGTTGTAACTTTAGAGTTATCTTCTATGGTAGCTGGCTCTAAATATAGAGGAGAGTTTGAAGAAAGACTAAAAAAGGTCATGGAGGAAATAAGAAAGTCAGGTAATGTAATACTATTTATTGACGAAATACACACTATAGTAGGAGCTGGAGCAGCAGAAGGTGCTATTGATGCATCTAATATATTGAAACCAGCACTAGCAAGAGGAGAAATTCAGTGTATAGGTGCTACTACTATCGATGAATATAGAAAATATATTGAGAAGGATTCAGCTTTAGAGAGAAGATTCCAACCTATTACTGTTGGAGAGCCTAATAAAGAAGAAGCTGTGTTAATACTCAAGGGATTAAGAGATAAATATGAAGCTCATCATAGGGTAAAAATTACAGATGATGCTATAGAAGCTGCAGTTAATTTATCAGATAGATATATAACTGATAGATTCTTACCCGATAAAGCAATAGACTTAATGGATGAAGCAGCATCAAAGATTAGAATTGAAAGCTTAGTTGCTCCACCAGATTTAAAAAATTCAGAAGAGCAACTTGAAAAGATAACTAAGGAAAAGGAAGATTCTATAAGAGTTCAAGATTTTGAAAAGGCAGCACGATTAAGGGATAAGGAAAAGGAATTAAAAGATGAGTTAGAAGGATTGAAAAACAATTGGAAAACTAAGAAAGAAGTTTCTAACCTTGTTGTATCAGAGAAAGAAATTGCATCAGTAGTTTCTAAATGGACCAATATACCAGTAGAAAAGCTGACAGAAAAAGAATCACAAAGATTACTAAAGCTAGAAGAAATACTGCATAATAGAGTAGTAGGGCAAAATGAAGCTGTTAAGTCTATATCAAGAGCTGTTAGGAGAGCAAGAGTAGGTTTAAAAGACCCTAAAAGACCAATAGGTTCATTTATATTTTTAGGACCTACAGGAGTAGGAAAAACTGAGCTTTCAAAGGCATTAGCAGAAGCTATGTTTGGTGACGAAAATAACATGATAAGAGTAGATATGTCAGAGTACATGGAAAAACATACTGTCTCAAGACTTATAGGATCTCCTCCAGGATATGTAGGTTTTGATGAAGGAGGCCAATTAACAGAAAAAGTTAGGAGAAATCCTTATTCAGTAGTGTTATTTGATGAAATAGAAAAAGCTCACCCAGAAGTATTTAATATTTTGTTGCAAATACTTGAAGATGGGAGACTTACAGATGGAAAAGGTAAAACTATAAATTTCAAAAATACCATAATAATTATGACATCTAACGTAGGTGCATCTACTATTAAAAAACAAAAGTCTATGGGATTTGCATTAGGTGGTAAAAATGAAAAAGAAAATGAATATGAGAAAATGAAAGAAAATGTTATGGAAGAATTAAAACGTTCCTTTAGACCTGAATTTTTAAATAGAATTGATGACATTATAGTATTCCATCAATTACAAGAAGAAGATTTAAATCATATAGTAAAATTGATGTTAAAGACAGTAGATGCAAGATTAAAAGAACAAGATATATATATAGAATTTACTGAAGAAGCTCAAAAAAATCTTGCTAAAGAAGGATTTGATTTAACTTATGGAGCAAGACCTCTTAGAAGGGCTATAACTAAAATTGTGGAAGATAAGCTTTCAGAAGAAATGTTAAGAGGAAATATAAAAAAGGGAGATAAGATCAAAGTAGAAGTAAAAAATAATGAACTAGAGTTTGTTAAGGCAGAATAATATAATTTTAAAAGGTGATAATTAAAAATCTAGTTTATAAAACTTAATAAAAGATAGATTTTATTTTAAGCATAAAAGCTATGAAACATAGGAATAATACCTTAATTTCATAGCTTTTATTTTCTAATAGAGAAAGGAATATTTTGTATAAAAGCTATACTTTTACATAACCATTTTCTTAATTATTTTTAAAATTTTAATTATTATTGACAACATACGGGAATAATACTGTATAATTATATTTTGTATAGAAAGAGGTGTTTCTTATGGCAAAAAATAAGACTATTTTTGTATGCCAAGAATGTGCATATGAATCATTAAAATGGCTTGGGAAATGTCCTAATTGTAATAGTTGGAATAGTATGGTTGAGGAAACTAAAGTACAAAGCAACTCATCTAGTGTTAATATAAGTTCTAATAGTTTGCCTAAGAGTATACTAAATATAAAATCTAGTGAATATGAAAGATTTGATACTGGCATAACAGAATTAAATAGAGTATTAGGCGGGGGAATAGTAAAAGGTTCACTAACTTTAATATCTGGTGCACCGGGTATAGGTAAATCTACATTACTATTACAAGCAGCAAATAGTATTTCTCGAAAATATGGAAAAGTTCTTTACGTTTCAGGAGAGGAATCTGAAGAGCAAATAAAAATGAGAGGTGATAGGCTGGAAGCTATGTCTAGTGATTTATATATAGTTTCTGAGACTAGTATTGAAAAAATAGAGGAACATATAGAGAATACTAAACCTGTTTTTGTTATTGTAGATTCCATACAAACGCTTTTTAAACAATCTATTACTTCTGCACCAGGAAGTGTATCTCAAGTTCGGGAAAGCTCTAACGATATTATGCGTATAGGGAAAACAAAAGGCATACCATTTTTTATAGTAGCTCATGTTACCAAACAAGGTGAATTAGCAGGACCTAGAGTATTAGAACATATGGTGGATGCTGTACTATCCTTTGAAGGAGAGAGGACTGAAGAATTTAGAATACTTAGAACTATGAAAAATCGTTTTGGAACTACTAGTGAGATTGGAGTATTCGAAATGAGAGAAAGTGGTCTTGAAGAAGTATCAAATCCGTCAGCAGTATTTTTGGAAGAAACTGATTTTCAAAAGGAAGGTTCAATAGTTATAGGAATAATGGAGGGAACTAGGCCTATATTAATAGAAATACAAGCACTAGTTAGCGAAACTAAGGCAGTAATGCCTAGGAGAACTGCAGTTGGTGTAGATGTTTCTAGACTGAATCTTATTTTAGCAGTTTTAGAAAAAAAATTAAAAATACCTTTTTATAATTGTGATGTTTATGTTAATGTAGTAGGAGGACTTAATATTGAAGGAACCTTTGCAGATTTAGGATTGGCTTTAGCACTTATATCTAGCGTTAAATCTAAGGAAATAAACTTAGAGAAATTAATAGTATTTGGAGAAATAGGACTTACAGGAGAAGTAAGACCTGTAGCATTTGGAGACAGAATTGTAAATGAAGCAGAGAAAATGGGATTTAAAAATATTGTCATACCAGCAAGAAATAAGGAAAAAGTAAAAAATAAAAGTATAAATATTATAGGAGTCTCTTCTCTTAAAGAGGCTACAAATAAAGTTTTTTAGTGTAGGGTGATTAAATTGAGATTAGAAAAAGATAGAGAACTTATGAGCATACTTAAACTTTTAGCACCAGGAACACAGCTTAGAGAAGGATTGGAAAATATATTAAGGGCTAAAACAGGTGGCTTACTTGTTTTAGGTGATAGTGAACAGATATTAAAAATAGTTGATGGAGGGTTCACTATAAATTCTGATTACAGTCCATCTTATGTTTATGAGCTTGCAAAAATGGATGGTGCTATAATTCTTAGTAATGATTTAAAAAAAATATTATATGCTAATGCGCAGCTTATACCGGAATCTAATGTTGCAACCTTTGAAACAGGAACTAGACATAGAACTGCAGATAGAGTTGCTAAGCAAATGGGAGCAATTGTTATTGCTATTTCACAAAGAAGAAACATAATAACAGTGTATAAAGGTAATATAAAATATGTTTTAAGAGATAGTAGTATAATACTTGGAAAAGCAAATCAAGCACTGCAGACTTTAGAGAAGTATGTGTCAGTGTTGGATAGGGTTGTAAGTAATCTTAATATTTTAGAATTTCAGGATTTGGTAACATTATTTGATGTAATGACAGCTATTCAAAGAACAGAAATGGTTATGAGAGTGGTTGCTGAAATTGAAATGTATATATGTGAACTTGGAAACGAGGGAAGATTAATTTCAATGCAGTTAAATGAGTTAGTAAAAAGTGTAGAACAAGATGGAATATTATTAATACGAGATTATTGTCAGAATGATATGGACTATAATGAAATATATAAACAAATTCAAACTATGACATCAGAAGAATTGATAAATCTAGATAATATATCAAAATCATTAGGATATATAGGAGTCCCTTTGGTGGATACCCTCATATCACCAAGAGGATATAGAATGTTGAACAAAATACCGAGAATACCTACAAATGTAATAGAAAATTTGGTCAAAAATTTCAAAGAGTTAAAAGGAGCAATGGAAGCTTCTTATGAACAGTTAGATAAGGTTGAAGGTATAGGAGAAGCTAGAGCTAGAGCTATAAAAAATGGACTTAGAAGACTTAGAGAGCAGATTATGTTAGACAACAATTTTAGCACAAAATAATGACTAGCATTATTTTGTGCTAATTTTTATCTAAAAGTATATTTTCCTAAAGTATTAATTTTATCATTTTCCTTAAGAAGAACATCAAATAGATTTAAATCAAGGGAATTACAAAGAGATGTTAAGTAAAATAAATTATTCCCTATTTCATGTTCAATTACTTCTCTACAGCTATCACAAAGTTCTCCGCTTATGTGGGATTTTAAACAATCCTTTAGTGATTCAATGTTTATGTTTTCATCATGTTCTGGCAAGTGTTATTTTTCTGCTGTTAGCTTTATACAACCGCAGTTAGTAATAGATTTAGCAATAGCACGGTTTATTCTAGCATTAGATTCTTGAAGTTTAGTCATTATATCCAAAATACTTTTATGTCTAAGTAAAGATTCGTCTACTGCGTTTTGAAAATCGTCAAAAATTACATCTTTCATCAGGTTCAACTCCTTATAAAGATTTAAGTTGGATTTATAAATTAATTATAGTTTTTTTCAGATAATTTTGTCAATAAAGTATAGTACGAAATTTCCTCTACTTTTATATAATAAATCAAGAATACTTTTATTAATAGGGGGATTACTATGGTAATTAATGAACAAAAAGTATTTGTTCCAAATTATGGAGCTGGAATTATGACAAAAGTTGAAGATAGTAAAAGCTATGATGTAAATAAAAAATATGTAAATATTTTTATTTTAATAGATAATATAAACTTATATATACCTGAAGATAGATTATTAGACTATAGAATAAGAAATATTACAAGTAAAGAAAATCTAGATAAGGCTTTTGATATAATTAAAAGTAAGCCGCAAACTATTGAAAAAAAGTGGAGTAAAAGATATAAGAAAAACAACGATAAAATAAAAGAAGGGGATTTCTTTCAAATGTGTGAAGTAATACGTGATTTATATTATTTAAAATCCAAGGGAACAATTCCACCAGGTGAAAGGAGGATACTAGATAAAGTTGAAAATATGGTAGGAAGTGAAATAGCATTATTATTGGGTATTAAAATTGAAGCTGCATTGGGTGAAATAAGAAAATTAGGTAAATAATTTATTAAATAAATTTAGTATTATTGAAAAAAATATTTTATTAAGATATATTAGATATTAAGGATTTAAAAATGAAAAGATTGTTAATAATTAATAAGGGAGGTGAGGCTTTTGCTTAAAAAAATATTAAGAGTTATTTTTACAATTATAGGACTTATGCTGGGGTATTTAATTGGCAACGCAATAGTCCATACAAATTACTTTGTAAAAATTGGTTATGCTAGCAACAGCCCTATAAAAACAGTTTTATTTTTAATTTTATGTTCTTTATTCTTTGGAATTATATTATTTTTATTATCACCCTTGATTAATACAATAATAATAAGAATTATGGATTACATTGAAAAAAGTGCTCAAAAACTTCCTGCTACTGAAATGTTATTTGGAACTGCAGGAGCTATAGTTGGACTTCTAATAGCAGCCTTATTTGTAAATCTTTTAGCTAGTATTCCTGTAATAGGTGCAGTTTTAGCAGTATTTGTTGCAGTAGTAATGGCGGTTTTAGGTGGTAGAATAGCTGTTAAAAAAAGAGATGAGCTAATTAACTTATTTTCTAGTATAAGTATTAGAAGATCTACAGCTAATAAAGATAAAAAAAGCAAGGGAGACTCTAAAGGTAATGCTAAAGTTTTAGATACTTCTGTAATAATAGATGGAAGAATATTTGACATATGTCAAACGGGTTTCGTAGAAGGTACTTTAGTAATACCTAACTTTGTATTAGGAGAGTTAAGACACATAGCAGATTCTTCAGATGGATTAAAAAGAAACAGAGGAAGAAGAGGTTTGGATATATTAAATAAGATCCAAAAAGAATTGAATATAGATGTACAAATTTACGAAAAGGATTTTCCAGAAATACCGGAAGTGGACATTAAGTTGTTAAAGCTTGCTCAAGTTTTAAATGGAAAGGTAATAACTAATGATTATAACTTAAATAAGGTTGCGGAATTTCAGGGGGTTCCAGTCTTGAATATAAATGAACTTGCTAATTCAGTGAAGCCAGTAGTTCTTCCAGGTGAAGAAATGAGGATACAAATAGTTAAGGATGGAAAAGAATCAGGTCAAGGGGTAGCGTACCTAGATGATGGAACTATGATAGTTGTAGAAGGTGGTAGAAAGTATATAGGTGAAACTAAAGATGTATTAGTTACATCTGTATTACAAACAGCAGCTGGAAGGATGATTTTTGCAAAACAAAAGGGAGAGGCTTAACATGGGCAAAAATTATGCAATTATTCTAGCTGCAGGAAAAGGAAAAAGAATGGGTGCAGGAATTAATAAACAATTTTTAAACATAAAAGATAAGCCAATTCTTTATTATTCTTTAAAGACATTTTCTGATAGTCCATTTATAGATGAAATTATTTTGGTATGTTCAAGCAGTGAGATAGACTACTGTAAAGAACAAGTAGTGGGGAAGTATGGCATAAGAAAAGTGCTTAGGATTGTATCCGGAGGAAAGGAAAGGCAAGATTCCGTACTAAATGGGTTAAGGTCAATTACTGATTGTAATATAGTACTTATCCATGATGGAGCTAGACCTTTTGTAAATTCTAGTATTATTGAAAACGGAATAAAATATGCTGAAACTTATGGTGCATGTACTTGCGGAATAAATTCAAAGGATACAATAAAAGTTAAAGGTAGTGATGGATTTTCTTTAGATACCTTAGATAGAAGCAAATTATTTTGTGTTCAAACACCTCAATGTTTTAAATATGATTTAATCATCAAGTGTCATGAAAAATTGATACAAGATAAGGTTTCAGTTACAGATGATACTGCCGTAGTTGAACGTTATGGAAATAAAGTTTATTTATATGAAGGAAGCTATAATAATATAAAAATAACAACTCAAGAAGACTTAGTTGTTGCTGAAAGAATGTTGGAAAAAAATTAAAATGAACGAATATAAATCTCTTACTAATTAAAAAGTAAGGGATTTATACTTATATAAAGAAAAATATGGGGAGGGATAATTTTATGAAGTTATCAAAAATGATATTAGGGACTCTAAGAGAGGCTCCAGGGGAAACTGAATTAGAAAGCTATAAACTTATGGTAAGAGCTGGCATTATAAGAAAAGTGGCATCAGGAATATACAACTTTATGCCTACAGGAAAAAAAGTTATAGGGAATGTAAATAATTTAATAAAAAATGAGATGGAGAAAATAGATTCTCAAGAAATAGAGGTTTCACAGTTTGTTCCATTTGAACTATTAAACCAGTGCAATAATAAAGAAAGTAGTTTGACGGATACTTTTGAAACAGTTGATAAAAGTGAAAAAAAGTTTTATGTTGGAGCAGATTTTAAAGAACCTTACATAGAAATTGTAAAAAATGAAATAAAATCATATAAACAATTACCTGTAAGTATATATTCCATACAAAAACAAATTAAGGATGAGCCAAAACCTAAGTTTGGAATTATAAAATCTAAGGAATTTAATGAACTTCAATGTTATGTTTTTCATGATGATTTAACAGAATCAAGCCAATACATTAATAGTTTATGTGAAGTTTTTAATAGTATTTATCATAAATGTAGGATAGATTCTATAAAAACTAATTCTTTAAGGTTTTTCATAAAACATCCTTTAGGGGAAGAACATGTGGTATGCTGCGAGTCTTGTGGATATAAAGAGGACTTGGAAATAGCTACATGTACTTTACAAACAGAAGAAGAGGATGACATGAAGCCTATGAATAAGATTTCTACACCAGATACTAGAACTATAGATGAACTGGCTTCTTTGTTCAATACAACACCAGAATATTTTGTAAAGACCATTATATATAAAATAAATAATAAGATTGTAGCTGTAATGGTTAGAGGCGATAGGGAAGTAAATGAGACAAAAGTTAAAAATAGGATAGGTCATGTTGTAAGTTTTGAACTAGCAGACGAAGAGACAGTAAGATATGCTACATCAGCTGAAATAGGTTTTGCAGGTCCAATAAATTTGAAATGTGATACATTGTTAGTAGATGAAGAAATAACTAGAATGCGTAATTTTATGGTAGGAGCTAATGACACCGGATATCATTATGAATGTGTAAATTATGAAAGAGATTTTACAGGTACTGTTGGTGATTTTAAGAAGATTACAGAAAAGGATAAGTGCCCTGTTTGTGGAAATTCCATAAATATTGAAAATGCAATGGGTTTAGGCCAAATTATGAATTTGAAAACAACTTATTCAGAGAATATGAATGCTGTATTTTTAGATAAATTGGGAAAAAGTAAACCTATGAGTATTATTAACGCATCAATTAACATAGATAGACTTTTAGCGTTAATAGTTGAACAGAATCATGATAAAAATGGAATAGTATGGCCAAAAAGTGTAGCACCTTATGAAGTTATTGTAATAGCTGCAGTATTTAAAAATGAAGAACAAATGAAGACAGCTGAAAATATATATAATAAATTAAAATCACTGGGAATAGATGTTTTATTGGATGATAGAGATGAGAGAGCAGGAGTCAAGTTTAAAGATGCAGATTTAATAGGAGCGCCTATAAGAATAACTGTAGGTAAAAGAATATCTGATGGTAAAGTTGAATTTAAATTAAGAAATAATGATAATGTAGAAGATATAGATATAGATGATATAGAAGAAAAAGTTTTAAGCGAATTACATAGAAATTAATTAAACATGTTTTATAATGAAAGCGGCGCTGTCGCTTTCATTGTTTTGTAAACTATACTTGTGTATAAAAAATGTTAATAAGACTTAAATAAGTTATAATAATGTGTTAAAATATTTAAGAGAATTTTAGTTTAAGTATGTAAGTAAATCTAATTATATACTTAAAAGCAGGAGGTAAAATTTAACTATGAAGGTTTTTAATACAATTGCAAGAAAAAAGGAAGAGTTTATTCCTTTATCGGAAAAAGAAGTCAAAATGTATGTATGTGGGCCAACAGTATATAATTTTTTTCATATAGGTAATGCTAGAACTTTTGTTGTTTTCGATACAATAAGAAGATATTTGGAGTATAGGGGATATAAAGTTAAATTTATACAAAACTTTACTGATATAGATGATAAAATGATTAAAAGAGCTAAAGAAGATAATATAACAGTAAAAGAACTAGGAGATAAATTTATAGAAGAATATTATAAGGATGCAGATTCCTTAAATATAGAAAGAGCTACAGTAAATCCTAGAGCAACTGAATACATAAATGAAATTGTTGATTTTGTAAAAGAATTAATAGATAGAGGATATGCTTATGAAGTAGATGGTGATGTTTATTTTCATACAAAAAAGTTTAAGGATTATGGAAAGCTTTCAGGACAGAATTTAGAAGATCTTCAAGCTGGAGCTAGAATTAGTGTAGATGAAAGAAAAAAAGATCCTATGGATTTTGCAGTTTGGAAGAGTCAAAAGCCTGGAGAACCAGCATGGAAAAGCCCATGGGGTATGGGAAGACCTGGTTGGCATATAGAGTGCTCATGTATGGCATATAATTTATTAGGTGAAACTATAGACATACATGCAGGTGGATCAGATTTAGCATTTCCACACCATGAAAATGAAGTAGCACAAAGTGAAGCTAGAACAGGTAAAACTTTTGCAAAGTACTGGATGCATTCAGCTTTTGTAAATGTAAACAATGAGAAAATGTCTAAATCGCTTAATAACTTTTTTACTGCAAGAGAAATACTAGAAAAATATGATTCAGATGTTATTAGATTATTTATGCTTTCAGGACATTATAGAACTCAAATAAATTTTAGTATGGAATCATTAGAATCCATGAAAGCTGCTATGGATAGACTATATAACTCAATTTCTAATTTGGAAAGCTTATTAGAAGAAACAAAACAAGAAGAATTGATGGATCAAGAAGTTGAATACATAAAAATTTTGGATGGATATAAAGAAAAGTATATAGAAAAGATGGATGACGACTTTAATACAGCAGATGCTGTATCCGTTATTTTTGATCTTATAAGAGACATTAATACTAATGTTAAAATTGATTCTTCAAAAAAACTAATAAAGCATTGCTTAAATTTGATAAAAGAATTAGGAAAACCATTAGGCATATTACAAAAATCTAAAAAAGGCAATTTAGAGGAAAAAATAGAAGCGCTTATAGAGGAAAGACAGCAAGCAAGAAAAGATAAAAACTGGGCATTATCAGACAAGATAAGAGATGATTTAAAAGAGCAGGGGATATTACTTGAGGATACTCCTCAAGGAGTCAGATGGAAAAGAGCTTAATCAAATGAATTATAGAATGGAGAATTAGAATGGATTTCAGTTTACTAAAAGGTAAATTTACTAAAGATGCAGTAAGGCAGATAAATCCATTGGTGCTTGCCTTTGTTGGCGATGCTGTATATGAAGTTTTTGTGAGAACTTATTTAGTGGATAAGAATAGAGATATGTCTGTGCATAATTTACATGTAAAAGCTATAAAATTTGTAAAAGCACATGCGCAAAGTGAGTTTATAAAAAAAATAGAAAAAGAATTAAGTGAAGAAGAAATGTATTTCTTTAAGAGAGGAAGAAATTCCAAGTCAGGTACAGTTCCTAAAAATGCAGATGTACAAGAATATAGATTTGCCACAGGTTTTGAAACTTTAATTGGATATTTATATTTGACGGAACAAGAAGAAAGATTAAATTTATTATTAAATACGATAATAGAATTACAAATAACTGGAGGAATATAAATGGATTTAAAAGTTAAATTAATAGAACATACACCTAATCCAGAAAAGGTTATAGCCTCAGCTGCCAAACTGTGTTATAGCGCTGTAGGTATAGATGAAATTGAAGAAAATTTACAAGGTGAAAAGGCTACAAAATTTTTAAATATGTTGATGTCCTATGGTCATGAATCTCCTATAGAACATGTATCATTCACCTTTGCTGTTGAAGGAGTATCAAGAAGTTTGACACATCAGTTAGTAAGACATAGGTTAGCATCCTATTCTCAACAAAGTCAAAGATATGTTAAGCTAAGCCAGTTTCAATATATAGTTCCTCCTGAAATAAAAAAAGATGAAGAAGCTAAAAAAATATATATTGAAGCCATGGAAAATAGTCAAGAGGCTTATAATAAGTTAGCAGATATTTTAAAAAATAAACATATAAAGAATGGAATGAATTCACCAGCTGCAGAAAAGAAAGCCATTGAAGATGCTAGGTATGTTTTCCCAAATGCTTGTGAAACTAAGATAATGTTAACTATGAACGCAAGAAGCTTGGTGAATTTTTTCAAACATAGATGTTGTAATAGAGCTCAATGGGAAATAAGAGCACTGGCAAATGAAATGTTAAAACAAGTAAAGGAAGTAGCTCCAGTGCTATTTAAATACAGTGGACCTTCTTGTTTGGATGGAGTGTGTCCTGAAGGAAAAATGACTTGCGGTAAAAAAGATGAAGTTAGAAAAATGTATTTAGGAGTATAAATAATTTAAATGTGATACATATTGGAAATGGAAAGCTTTAAGATATTATCGAGGGATGAATAAAAAGTGAAAGAGGTATTGATGTGAAGGATACTAAAAAGAACTTTAAAGATAATTCAAATAGAAGAATAGAGAAAGATAATAATTTTTCAAGAAATACTAGTGAAAAATCTTTTAGAGAAGACTTAATAGAAGGAAGAAATGCAGTAATTGAAGTATTGAAATCTGAAAGAACTGTGGAACAGATATTAGTTGCCAATGGAGATGTATCAGGATCTATAAACCTGATACTAGCTTTAGCTAAAGAAAAAAAGGTAGTTATAAAGCAGGTGGATAGAAAGAAATTAGACCAACTTTCTCAAACTGGTGCACATCAGGGAGTAATTGCACAAATTACACCGTATAAGTACTGTGATGTAGATGATATAATTAGTTATGCAGAGGAAAAAGGAGAAAAACCGTTTATTGTTATACTAGACGAAATAGAAGATCCTCATAATTTTGGCTCCATAATTAGAACTGCTGAAACTTGTGGAGTACATGGTATTATAATACCTAAAAGGAGAAATGTTGGGTTAACTCCTGCTGTATATAAGGCTTCTGTTGGAGCTATAGAACATATGAAAATTGCTAAAATCACAAATATAAACAATGCAATAGATAAGTTAAAAGAACAAGGCATTTGGGTGTATGGTGCAGATATGAATGGGGAAAATTATTGTTATGATGTAGATTTTAGAGGTGCAGTAGCTTTAATAATAGGAAGTGAAGGAAAAGGTATATTAAAGCTTACTAAAAATAAGTGTGATGTACTTGTAAAGATACCTATGGTTGGAAATATATCATCTTTAAATGCTTCAGTTGCAGGTGGAATACTTATGTATGAAATATTAAAACAAAGATTTAAAAAGTAATAGTGATACAAAGTGAAAAATATTTTTGTAGATGGATATAATGTAATAAATAGTTGGTCTGAACTAAAGAAAATAAAAGAATATAGCTATGAAGCTGCAAGAACTGAACTTATAGAAAAATTAAGTAATTATGCAACTTATAAAAATTATAAAGTTTTTATAGTTTTTGATGCTCATATGGTAATCAAAAGTATAGAGAAAAAAGAGAAAATTAGTGATAACATAGTGGTAGTATTTACAAAAGAAGGGGAAACAGCAGATGCTTTTATAGAAAAAACAGTAAATAAAATAGGACGAAAAATAGAAGTATGCGTCGTAACCTCGGATTCTTTGGAACAACAGGTTGTTTTTCAAAGAGGTGCTACGAGAATGTCTTCGGTAGAGTTTTATCATGAAGTTAAAAGTGTAGAAAATAAAATTAAAAGCAAAATAGAGAAAAAATATTCAGAAAAAAGATTTACTTTGGAAGATACAATTCAAAAGGAAATACTGGAAGAGCTTGAAAAAATTCGAAGAAGTAATTAAAAAACATTGACTATAAATTTAGTTCTAATGTATAATCAATATGTGGTGTATTTTTATTTTGGAGGGGATATCTTGGATAGAAGGGGTTGTATTAGTAAGAAAATTTCCTCCTTTGAAAAAAAATTAGACGAGGAAATCGTTATTCAAGCAAAAAAAGGAGAGACTAGAGCTCAGGAATACTTGATTAATAAATATGAAAATTTTGTGAAAGCAAAAGCGAAGTCTTATTTTTTGATAGGAGCAGACAAAGAAGATATATACCAAGAAGGAATGATAGGGTTATATAAAGCTATAAGAGATTTTAAACCTGATAAGTTATCATCTTTTAAAGCTTTTGCTGAGTTGTGTGTTACACGACAGATAATCACTGCTATTAAGACTGCCACAAGACAGAAACATATTCCTTTAAATACATATATTTCCTTAAATAAGCCTATATATGATGAAGAGTCAGATAGAACTTTGTTAGATGTTTTGTCTGAAGCTAAGGTGGCAGATCCCGAAGAATTAATTATAAGTAGGGAAGAATTAAATCATATACATGCTGAAATAGGCGAGGTTTTATCAAGTTTAGAAATGGAAGTATTAATGTCTTATCTCGATGGCAAGTCTTATCAGGAAATTGCTTGTGATCTAGATAGACATGCAAAATCCATAGATAATGCACTACAAAGGGTAAAAAGAAAATTAGAAAAATGTTTAAACGATAAATAAAAAATTGCATATTGACAAAAAAATATACTTGTATTAAAATTGATAATCGGTATATAACTTTTTATTAATTATGAGCAGGAGTAGTTCAGCGGTAGAACACCAGCTTCCCAAGCTGGCTGTCGCGGGTTCGATCCCCGTTTCCTGCTCCAGAGAAAAATTGCCCATGTAGCTCAGTCGGCAGAGCGTCACCTTGGTAAGGTGGAGGTCACCGGTTCAATCCCGGTCATGGGCTCCAATAATATATAAACCTTACAACACACCAGGGTGAGTTTACTTAAACTAAAAGTCAACCAAATGAGGAGGAATAAAAATGTCAAAAGCAAAATATGAAAGAACAAAACCACATGTAAACATAGGAACAATAGGACACGTAGACCATGGTAAGACAACATTAACAGCAGCAATAACAATGGTGTTAGCAAAAGAAGGAAAAGCAGAAGCATTTAAGTATGACGAAATAGATAAAGCACCAGAAGAAAAAGAAAGAGGAATCACAATCAACACAGCACACGTAGAATATGAAACAGAAAACAGACATTATGCACACGTAGACTGTCCAGGACATGCTGACTATGTAAAGAACATGATAACAGGAGCAGCACAAATGGATGGAGCAATCTTAGTAGTAAGTGCAGCAGATGGTCCAATGCCACAAACAAGAGAACATATACTACTAGCATCAAGAGTAGGAGTAAGTTACATAGTAGTATTCTTAAATAAAGCAGACCAAGTAGACGATCCAGAATTATTAGAATTAGTAGAAATGGAAGTAAGAGAATTATTAAGTGAGTATGACTTCCCAGGAGATGATATTCCAATAATAGTAGGAAGTGCATTAAAAGTAATAGAAAATCCAGATGATGCAGAAGCAACAAAATGCATACATGAATTAATGGATGCAGTAGATAGCTATATTCCAACACCAGAAAGAGCAACAGATAAAGCATTCTTAATGCCAATAGAAGATGTATTCACAATCACAGGAAGAGGAACAGTTGCAACAGGAAGAGTTGAAAGTGGAATACTAAAAGTTGGAGACGAAGTAGAAATCGTAGGATTAAAAGAAGAAAAAGGCAAGACAACAGTAACAGGAGTAGAAATGTTCAGAAAGCTTCTTGATCAAGCAATGGCAGGAGATAACATAGGAGCATTACTAAGAGGAATACAAAGAGATGACATCGAAAGAGGTCAAGTATTAGCAAAACCAGGTTCAGTACACCCACACAAGAAATTTGTAGGTCAAGTGTACGTATTAAAGAAAGAAGAAGGCGGAAGACATACACCATTCTTCAATGGATATAGACCACAGTTTTATTTCAGAACAACAGACGTTACAGGATCAATCGCATTACCAGAAGGAGTAGAAATGGTTATGCCAGGAGATCACATAGATATGAATGTTGAATTAATAACACCAGTAGCAATGGATGAAGGATTAAGATTTGCAATAAGAGAAGGCGGAAGAACAGTAGGCTCAGGTGTTGTTACTAAAATAGTTGAGTAATTTTTGATTTTTAGGACTGGGTTTCTAGACCTGGTCCTTTTAAAAAGTATTTTTAAATTTCATTGACATATAAACTAAGTTGTGATAAATTATTAAAGTAATGCGTAATTTAAGGCTAATAAAGATATATTAATAGTTTACATATACGACTATATCAGGAGGTGTAAGTAATGAGAGTAAAAGTAACATTAGCATGTACAGATTGCAAACAAAGAAATTACAACACAATGAAGAACAAAAAGAACGATCCAGATAGATTAGAAATGAGAAAATATTGCCCATTTTGCCATAAACATACATCTCATAAAGAAACAAAATAATAATTTATAGAGGCATGCGATAAATATTTTTCAAGGATGTGAAGAAAAATGGCTGTACAAAATAGTGCAAAGAAAACAAAAAAATCAGCAGCGTCCGGAAATAGTTTTATTAACTTTTTTATAGACTTAAAAGCAGAAACTAAAAGAATAACTTGGGCCTCTAAGGAAAAAGTAAAAAAGGCAACAGCAACAGTTTTAATATTTTGTCTTATTTATATAGTAATTGTTGGATTACTAGATGTAGGATTTAAAAATTTGTTTAGTGTAATTTTTAAATAAAGGTAAAGAAGGAGGTAGGGGTCGAGAAAAGATTCCCGTCCCTTGAGCTATGGCAGAGAGAGCTAGATGGTATGTAGTTCATACATATTCTGGTTACGAGAACAAAGTTAAAGCCAATTTAGAGAAAACTATTGAAAATAGAAATCTTTATGATTGGATAGATGATGTTCAAGTTCCCATGGAAGAACAAGTTGAAGTAAAAGATGGAAAAAGAAAAGTAACATTAAAAAAAGTATTTCCAGGATATGTTTTAATACACATGGTAATGACAGATGATTCTTGGTATGTAGTTAGAAATACTAGAGGAGTAACAGGATTTGTAGGTCCAGGATCTAAGCCGGTTGCACTCACAGATGAAGAAGTTGTATCTATGGGAATAGCAGAAAAAGCTGTTAATGTAGATGTGGAAGTAGGAGAAAGTATTAAAGTTAAATCCGGTCCTCTTGAAAACTTCCCAGCTGTTATCCAAGAAATTAATACTGAAAAGAAAAAAATTAAAGCGCTAGTTAACATGTTTGGCAGGGAAACACCTGTTGAACTTGATTTTAATCAAATAGAAAAACTAGATTAGTCTATAAGGCGAGAGCCTTAATAAGTGGGAGGACAAAGTCCGTATTAACCACATTTTAGGAGGTGTAAATTCATGGCTAAAAAAGTAGTAGGAATGATTAAACTTCAGCTTGCTGCAGGAAAAGCAACTCCAGCACCACCAGTTGGACCAGCACTTGGACAGCATGGTGTAAACATAATGGGATTCTGTAAAGAATTTAATGCTAAAACTGCTAGTCAAGCAGGATTAATAATTCCAGTAGTAATTACTGTATATCAGGATAGATCATTTAGTTTTATACTAAAGACTCCACCAGCAGCAGTATTACTTAAAAAAGCAGTAGGAATAGAAAGTGGTTCTGGTGTACCAAATAAAACTAAGGTTGCTAAAGTTACAAAGGATCAGTTAAGACAAATAGCTGAAACAAAAATGCCAGACCTAAATGCAGGATCAGTTGAAGCTGCTATGAGTATGATAGCAGGAACAGCTAGAAGCATGGGAATAACTGTAGAAGAATAATCTGGTCTAATATGGTGGGAGGTAAAAACCGTTAAAACCACGAAGGAGGATTAATAATGGGAAAAAATTATAGAGAAAGTGCTAAGCTAGTTGATAAAAATGTATTATATACACCTGCAGAAGCTATGGAACTTGCAGTAAAAACATCAAAGGCTAAATTTGATGAAACTATAGAATTAGCTTTAAGACTTGGTGTTGATCCAAGACATGCAGATCAACAAGTTAGAGGAGCAGTAGTACTTCCTCATGGAACAGGAAAAAAAGTTAGAGTTTTAGTTTTTGCTAAAGGCGAAAAAGCAAAAGAAGCTGAAGCAGCAGGTGCTGAATTCGTTGGAGCAGAAGAACTTGTTCAAAAGATTCAAAAAGAAAATTGGTTTGATTTTGATGTAGTAGTTGCAACTCCAGATATGATGGGTGTTGTTGGTAGATTAGGTAGAGTATTAGGACCTAAGGGATTAATGCCAAACCCAAAATCAGGAACAGTTACTTTTGATGTTTCAAAAGCAATAGCTGATATCAAAGCTGGTAAAGTTGAATACAGAGTTGATAAAACTGCTATAGTCCATGTTGCAATTGGAAAGAAATCTTTTGGTGAACAAAAGTTATCTGAAAACTTCCATGTATTAATGGAAGCTGTAGTTAAAGCTAAACCAGCAGCAGCAAAAGGACAATACTTGAAGTCAGTAGTAGTTTCAAGTACTATGGGACCAGGAGTTAAAATAAATCCAACAAAAGTTTTAGAGTAGTATTGACATAGATTTTAAATTTATGTATAATTCTAAGGGTTAACAAGTAAATATTCCGTAGACAGTGGGTGCGAAAGCGTAACGTTAACAACCTACCGAGGGTTCCAATATAAAGATTATGGTTGGTCTCTCTGCGTCTTCGGAGGGACCTTTAAATTTTGTATAATTGCAGTATAAACTGTGAGGAGGTGGACACACAGTGGGAAAGAATAGACAATTAAAAGAAGCTAAAGTTTCAGAAATAAAAGAAAAAATGGAAAAAGCACAAGGTATAATCTTTGCTCAATATCAAGGATTAACAGTTGAAGAAGATACAGTGCTTAGATCAAAGTTAAGAGAAGCTGGTGTTGAATATAAAGTTTATAAGAATACTTTAACTACATTAGCAGCAAAAGAATTAGGACTTGGCGAAATAGAGAGTGTACTTCAAGGTCCTTTATCAGTAGCATTTGGATATGAAGATCCAACTGCTCCAGCAAGAATACTTAATGATTTTGCAAAGGATCATAAAAAATTAGAACTTAAAGGCGGAATAGTTCAAGGAGAAATCTTTGATGTTGATAAAGTTAAACAACTTGCAACAATACCACCAAAAGAAGTTCTTATTGCAAAATTACTTGGAAGCTTCAAGGCTCCATTATCAAATCTTGCATACTTATTAAATGCTATTAAAGAAAACAAAGAATCAGAAGAAGCTTAATTTAAAAAAGAGAAATTTTGGAGGTGTCTAATAATGACAAGAGAAGAAATAATTCAAGCTATAAAAGAAATGAGCGTTTTAGAATTAAACGAATTAGTTAAAGCATGTGAAGAAGAATTTGGTGTAAGTGCTGCTGCTCCAGTTGCTGTTGCAGGTGGTGCTGTTGCAGGCGCTGCTGCAGAAGAAAAAACTGAATTTGATGTAGTATTAGCAGAAGCAGGTTCAGAAAAAATTAAAGTTATAAAAGCTGTTAGAGAGATAACAGGATTAGGATTGAAAGAAGCTAAAGAAGTAGTTGATGGAGCTCCTAAGACATTAAAAGAAGGCGTAAGTAAAGAAGATGCTGAAGCTATAAAAGCTAAACTTTCAGAAGTTGGAGCTACTGTTGAAATAAAATAGTAATTCACAAATTAAAGAGGCACTTTATAAAAAGTGCCTCTTTTTTAAAACATTTTATATAATTGTAGAAAGCAATTGACAATTTAAACATGTTATGATAAAATAATAAATTGCATTGATTAATTAAAAATTAAACATATATTTAATTTTTAATTTAAATGATTTGAATTAATTATGAAAAATAGGTTATAATAATTTGATGGTAATGTAATCAATCCAGAAGCACCTACTATATAAGAAAGTTGTGTTTTTGGTTATTTTTAGTTTATGCAAGGGGTGAGAGTCAATGGTACATCCTGTCCAGGTTGGTAAGAGAACAAGAATGAGCTTTTCCAAACTTAAAGAAGTAGGTGAAATGCCTAATTTAATTGAGGTACAGCTAAATTCCTATAATTGGTTTTTAAAGGAAGGTTTACAGGAAGTATTTGATGATATTAATCCTATTCAGGATTATACAGGTAATCTAAATCTAGAATTTGTTGGATACAAACTAGATATGGATAATATTAAATACACTGTTGAAGAATGCAAAGAAAGAGATTCTACGTATGCAGCGCCTTTAAAAGTAAAAGTTAGACTATTAAACAAAGAGACTGGTGAAGTAAAAGAACAGGAAGTTTTCATGGGAGATTTTCCTCTTATGACAGAGCAAGGAACGTTTATTATTAATGGAGCTGAAAGAGTAATAGTTAGTCAATTGGTAAGATCACCAGGTGTTTATTATGATATGTCAGTTGATAAAACAGGTAAAAAACTTTTTTCTGCAACAGTAATACCAAACAGAGGTGCTTGGCTAGAATATGAAACAGATTCCAATGACATAATATATGTAAGAATAGACAAAACAAGAAAATTACCTATAACTATTCTTGCAAGAGCAATGGGTTATGGAACAGATGCCGAAATTACTGAGTTTTTTGGCGAAGATGAAAGATTAAAAGCAACAATAGAAAAAGATAATACAAAAACACGTGAAGAGGCACTACTTGAAATATATAAGAGATTAAGACCAGGTGAACCACCTACAGTTGATAGTGCTCAATCACTTATTGAATCATTATTTTTTGATCCTAAGAGATATGATCTTTCAAGGGTTGGAAGATATAAGTTTAATAAAAAGTTGGCTTTAAATCTTAGAATTGCCAATCAGATATCTGCACAAGATATTGTTAACCCACAAACAGGTGAAATACTTGTTGAAAAGGGTGAAAAAATAAGTAGAGAAAAAGCTCTAGAAATTCAAAATTGTGGCGTTAATATGGTAAATGTTCAACTTGAGGATAGAGTTATAAAAATTATAGGTAATAACTTTGTAAACATACATAATTTTGTGGACTTTAATATAGATGACTTAAATATAAAAGAGCTTGTACATTATCCTGCTTTAAAACAAATATTGGATAATTATAGTGATGAAGATAGTATAAAAGAACAAATTAAGAAGAATATACATGCATTGATACCAAAACATATAATAAGAGATGATATATATACTACTATAAATTATGAGCTAGGATTACCATACGATATTGGTCATACAGATGATATTGATCATCTTGGTAATAGAAGACTTAGATCTGTTGGTGAATTACTTCAGAATCAATTTAGAATAGGTCTATCTAGAATGGAAAGAGTAGTTAAAGAAAGAATGACTATTCAAGATCAAGAAGTTATAACTCCACAAGCTTTGATAAATATTAGACCTGTGGCAGCTGCTATAAAAGAATTCTTTGGTAGTTCACAGCTTTCACAGTTTATGGATCAAACAAATCCGTTATCAGAACTTACTCATAAGAGAAGACTATCAGCATTAGGACCAGGTGGACTTTCAAGAGAAAGGGCTGGTTTTGAAGTTAGAGACGTTCACCATTCACATTATGGTAGAATGTGTCCTATAGAAACACCAGAAGGTCCAAATATAGGACTTATTAACTCATTGGCTGCTTATGCAAAGGTAAATGAGTATGGATTTATAGAAACACCTTATAGAATAGTAGATAAAAAGACTGGTACAGTTCAAAAGAAAATAGTATATATGACAGCAGACGAAGAAGATGAATATGTCATTGCGCAGGCAAATGAACCGCTTGATGAAGAGGGACATTTTATAGACAGTAAAGTAACAGTAAGAGATCAAGAAGATGTACTTGTAGTTCCAGCTCAAGATGTTGATCTTATGGATATATCTGCTAGACAGATAGTTTCTGTAGCTACAGCTATGATACCATTCCTTGAGAATGATGATGCCAGCCGTGCGCTTATGGGATCTAACATGCAGCGTCAAGCAGTACCTCTATTAAAACCTCAAGCTCCTATTGTAGGAACAGGTATAGAGTTTAAAGCAGCTGTAGATTCAGGGGTTCTTCCTAAGGCTAAAAATGCTGGAACAGTTGTTTATGTTAGTGCTAATGAAGTAAGAGTAAAAAGGGATTCAGATGGTGGCATAGATACCTATAGACTTTTAAAATTTAAAAGATCTAACCAAAGTTCGTGTATAAATCAAAGACCTATAGTAAGTAAAGGTGAAAAAGTAGATAAGGGAACAGTATTATCAGATGGACCATCTACAGACCTTGGAGAAATTGCATTAGGTAAAAACATAAGAATGGGATTTATAACATGGGAAGGTTATAACTATGAAGATGCTATGCTTATATCAGAAGAACTAGTTAAAAAAGATGTGTTTACATCAATTCATATAGAAGAATATGAAGCAGAAGCAAGAGATACAAAATTAGGACCAGAAGAAATAACAAGAGATATACCAAATGTTGGTGAAGATGCTTTAAAGGATATAGATGAAAGAGGAATAATAAGAATAGGTGCCGAGGTAAGGTCTGGAGATATATTAGTAGGTAAAGTTACTCCAAAGGGAGAAACAGAACTTACAGCAGAAGAAAGATTACTTAGAGCAATATTCGGAGAAAAAGCTAGGGAAGTAAGAGATACTTCACTTAGAGTACCTCATGGTGAAGCTGGTATAATTGTAGATGTGAAAATATTTACAAGAGAAAATGGAGATGAACTTCCACCAGGAGTTAACAAGTTAGTTAGATGCTATATAGTTCAAAAAAGAAAAATATCTGTAGGAGATAAAATGGCAGGAAGACATGGTAACAAAGGTGTTATATCAAGAGTGTTACCAGAAGAAGATATGCCTTTCTTACCAGATGGAAGACCACTTCAAATATGTTTGAATCCTCTAGGCGTTCCTTCTCGTATGAACATAGGTCAGGTACTTGAAGTTCACTTAGGATGGGCAGCTAGTGAAATGGGATGGCATATAGCAACTCCTGTATTTGATGGAGCAACGGAAGAAGATATAGTACAATGTTTAAAGGATGCAGGATATGATGAGAGTGGAAAAACAGTACTATATGATGGAAGAACTGGAGACGCATTTGACAATCCAGTAACAGTTGGATACATGTATATATTAAAACTTGCACATTTGGTTGATGATAAAATACATGCTAGATCTACTGGACCATATTCATTAGTTACTCAACAGCCATTAGGTGGTAAAGCACAGTTCGGAGGACAAAGATTTGGAGAAATGGAAGTTTGGGCTTTAGAAGCATATGGTGCTGCTCATACACTTCAAGAAATATTAACAGTTAAATCTGATGACGTTGTAGGAAGAGTTAAGACTTAT
This sequence comes from Clostridium carboxidivorans P7, assembly GCF_001038625.1. Lineage (GTDB taxonomy): Bacteria > Bacillota > Clostridia > Clostridiales > Clostridiaceae > Clostridium_AM > Clostridium_AM carboxidivorans. Next base: position 4,448,577 of record NZ_CP011803.1, on the reverse strand, counting down.
GAAGCTATTGTTAAGGGTGAGAATATACCAGAACCTGGAGTTCCTGAATCATTTAAGGTTCTTATAAAAGAATTGCAGGCTTTATGCTTAGATGTAAAAGTGCTTAATGATGACAATCAAGAAATTAAATTAAAAGAATCTGTAGATGAAGAAATACAAGATTTAGGTGTAAATATGGAAGGAAGCGAAGAGTTCGTTCCACCAACTCCAACTGATGATTATGTTGAATCTGAAGATAGTGATGAAGATTTAGAACTTGACTATGATGACTTATCTTTAGATGAAATTCAAGGTAATTTAGAAATAGATGATTTTAATGACGAACATTAGGAAGGGAGGATGTACCCTTGTTTGAATTAAATAATTTTGATGCATTACAAATAGGGTTGGCTTCACCAGAAAAAATAAGAGAATGGTCAAGAGGTGAAGTAAAAAAGCCTGAAACAATAAATTACAGAACTTTGAAACCTGAAAGAGACGGGCTATTTTGTGAAAGAATTTTTGGACCTATAAAAGACTGGGAATGTCACTGCGGTAAATATAAAAGAATAAGATACAAAGGCATAGTATGTGATAGATGTGGTGTAGAAGTTACTAAAGCTAAAGTAAGACGTGAGAGAATGGGCCATATAGAATTGGCAGCACCTGTATCTCATATTTGGTACTTTAAGGGAATACCATCACGTATGGGACTTATATTAGATATGTCACCAAGAGCGCTAGAAAAAATACTATATTTTGCATCTTATGTTGTATTAGATCCTAAAGAAACTCCATTACTAAAAAAACAACTGCTAAATGAAAAAGAATATAGAGAAGCTGTTGATAAATATGGTGATGAAAGTTTTGTTGCTGGAATGGGTGCTGAGTCTATTAAAAGACTTTTAGAAGAAATAGATTTGGAACAATCATCTATTGAGTTAAAAGAGGATTTAAAAACTAGCACAGGACAGAAGAAAGTAAGAATAATAAGAAGACTTGAAGTAGTAGAGTCATTTAGAAAATCTAGAAATAGACCTGAATGGATGATTATAGATGTAATTCCTGTAATTCCTCCAGATTTGAGACCTATGGTTCAACTTGATGGTGGAAGATTTGCAACATCAGATTTAAATGATCTTTACAGAAGAGTTATTAATAGAAATAATAGACTTAAAAAACTTTTAGATTTAGGTGCACCAGACATAATAGTTAGAAACGAGAAAAGAATGCTTCAAGAAGCAGTAGATGCACTTATAGATAATGGAAGAAGGGGAAGACCAGTAACTGGTCCTGGAAACAGACCTCTAAAATCATTATCTGATATGTTAAAGGGTAAGCAAGGAAGATTTAGACAAAACTTGCTTGGAAAACGTGTTGACTACTCAGGACGTTCAGTTATAGTTGTTGGACCTGAACTTAAGATGTATCAGTGCGGACTTCCAAAAGAAATGGCACTTGAATTATTTAAGCCTTTTGTAATGAAAAAGCTTGTTGAAAGTGGAGTGGCACATAATATAAAGAGTGCTAAGAGAATGGTTGAAAGAGTTCAATCTCAAGTATGGGATGTACTTGAAGAAGTAATATCTGATCATCCAGTACTTCTAAACCGTGCTCCGACTCTTCATAGATTGGGAATTCAAGCATTCCAACCTGTACTTGTAGAAGGTAGAGCTATAAAACTTCATCCTTTAGCATGTACAGCGTATAATGCAGATTTTGATGGAGACCAAATGGCAGTCCATGTTCCACTATCTGTTGAAGCACAATCAGAAGCTAGATTTTTAATGCTTGCTGCACATAACATAATGAAACCATCAGATGGTAAGCCAGTTGTTATTCCTACTCAGGATATGGTTCTAGGTTCATATTATCTAACAATAGATAAGGATGAAGAATTAGGAGAAGGAAGATATTTCTCATCACCAGATGAAGTAATTATGGTTTACCAATTAAAGCAAATTAGTATTCATGCTAAGATAAAAGTAAAAATGAGCAAAATTGAAGATGGAAAACTTATTACTGGAATAATAGATACAACACCAGGAAAAATAATATTTAACGAATCAATACCACAAGATTTAGGATTTATTGATAGAAGTCTTCCAGAAAATGAGTTTAAATTAGAAGTAGATTTCCTTGTAACAAAGAAAAACCTTGGTACAATTATAGACAAATGCTATATGAAGCATGGAGCTACTAAAACATCTATAATGCTTGATAAGATAAAAGCAAAAGGATATCACTACTCAAGTATAGGAGCTATTACAGTTTCTACTTCAGATATGGAGGTTCCTGAAGCTAAGAAAACATTACTTGCAGAAACTGACGCAGCAGTTGATAAAATTCAGAAAATGTATAGAAGAGGTTTTATATCTGAAGATGAAAGATATGAAAGAGTTATAGAAAGATGGACTAAAACAACAGAAGATGTTGCAGATGCACTTATGGATAACTTGGATAGATTCAACCCAATATTTATGATGGCAGATTCAGGAGCCAGAGGTTCTAAGAGCCAGATTAAGCAACTTGCTGGTATGAGAGGTCTTATGGCTAATCCATCTGGTAAGATTATAGAATTACCTATAAGAGCTTCATTCAGAGAAGGTCTAAACGTAATGGAATACTTTATATCAACTCACGGAGCTAGAAAAGGTAATGCAGATACTGCTTTAAAGACTGCAGACTCAGGATATTTGACAAGAAGGTTAGTTGATGTAAGCCAGGATGTTATAGTAAGAGAAGAAGATTGTGGAACACAAGCAGGATATGATGTTTCTGAAATAAAGGAAGGAAACGAAGTAATAGAGAGCTTAGCTGAAAGACTTACAGGAAGATATTCAGCAGAAGATATAATGGATCCAAATACTGGTGAAATATTAGTCCATAAAAATGATTACATGGATAGTAAGATTGCAGAGAAAGTTGATAAGTTAGGGATCAAAAAAGTAACAATTAGATCTGTATTTACATGTAAATCTAAACACGGAGTATGTGCAAAATGTTATGGAATGAATATGGCTACTGCTCAAAAAATAAGTATGGGAGAATCTGTTGGTATAATAGCAGCACAAAGTATAGGAGAACCAGGTACTCAGCTTACTATGAGAACTTTCCATACTGGTGGAGTTGCTGGGTCTGATATAACTCAAGGTCTTCCAAGAGTTGAGGAATTATTTGAGGCTAGAAAACCTAAGGGTCTTGCTATAGTAAGTGAAGTTTCTGGTACTGTAAAAATGGAAGAAACTAAGAAGAAGAGAACTATTTCTGTAATTACAGATGCAGGTGAAGAAGTAACTTATGATATACCATTTGGTTCAAGAATTAAGGTATCTAATGGAGATGCAATAAGTGCTGGAGATGAAATAACAGAAGGTTCTGTTAATCCGCATGATATAATAAGAATTAAAGGTGTTTTAGGAGTTAAAAATTATCTTCTATCTGAAGTTCAAAAAGTTTATAGATTACAAGGTGTTGATATAAATGACAAACATCTTGAAGTAGTAGTAAGACAGATGACAAGAAAAATAAAAATAGAAGATTCTGGTGATACAGAATTATTACCAGGTACAATGATAGATATGTTTGATTTTGATGAACAAAATGCAAAAGCAGAAGCTAGAGGTGAAAGACCAGCACAAGGTAGAGTTGCGTTACTTGGTATAACTAAGGCTGCTTTGGCTACAGATTCATTCCTTTCAGCTGCTTCATTCCAAGAAACAACAAGAGTACTTACTGATGCAGCTATTAAAGGAAAAGTTGATCCTTTACTAGGATTAAAAGAAAATGTAATTATTGGTAAGTTGATACCTGCTGGAACAGGTATGACAAGGTACAGATCTATCAAAATCAATACTGAAAAAGAATCAGAGGAAAAACAAATTAGTAATAATGAAATAGAAGTTTAATAATTTGTTGACATAGTAGGTTTAAAATGATAAAATACATCTGTATGTTTTTGAAAGAGACAAAGTTTTTATAACTTTGTCTCCATAGCACTGTAAGGGAGGAAAAGTAATAATGATTCTTAGACTTGAAGGCAATAAGGTTGTTGGTGTAAAGCAAACAATTAAAGCTATGAAGGCAGGAACTGTAAAAACTGTTTATATAGCAAAAGATGCCGATGATAAGTTTATACAACCTGTAAAATTATTAGTCGAGGAAATGTCTCTAGAGCTAGTATATGTAGATAGTATGAAAGAATTAGGAAAGCTTTGTGGAATAGACGTCGGAGCAGCAACAGCAGCAGTGTTAAAAAATTAAATTCTCAATTTAAATAGCTTACAGATATAATTTAACATAAATTTTAATTTGTTACTTAGTTAGCTTCTTAGATAAATTTCTAAGTTAGTTGATATTTTTTAAAGGAGGTGTAAATATGCCAACTATAAGCCAATTAGTAAGAAAAGGCAGAAAGACAATAAGTGCTAAATCAACAGCACCAGCACTAAAGGAATGTCCTCAAAAGAGAGGAGTTTGTACAGTAGTAAAAACTACAACACCTAAGAAACCAAACTCAGCATTAAGAAAAATTGCTAGGGTTAGATTAACAAATGGGTTTGAAGTTACTGCTTACATTCCAGGTGTAGGCCACAACTTACAAGAACATAGTGTTGTTCTTATAAGAGGAGGAAGAGTTAAGGATCTTCCTGGTGTTAGATATCACATCATCAGAGGTGCCTTAGATTCAGCAGGAGTTGCTAACAGATTACAGAGTAGATCAAAATACGGTGCTAAAAAGCCAAAGCAAAAATAATGCTTAGCTAAATTGATTTGAAAAATAGTGCTATGTCTTCAGCATTTATATATAGATTTAATAAATAACTTGCAGAAGTACAAAGCACTTTACGATATTACATTAAATAGTGTGATATCGAGTACCGATGAACTTAAATTTAACATTGTTAAGGAGGGAAGAAAAGTGCCAAGAAAAGGACATATTGCAAAAAGAGATGTATTACCAGATCCAGTATACAATAGTAAGGTTGTTACTAAATTTATAAACAACGTAATGGAAGATGGTAAAAAAGGGGTAGCACAAAAAATATGCTACGAAGCTTTTGATATAATTCGTGAAAAAACAGGTAAAGAACCAATTGAGGTTTTTGAAGAAGCAATGAACAATGTAATGCCATTACTTGAAGTTAAAGCAAGAAGAATAGGTGGTGCTACATATCAAGTTCCTATAGAAGTTAGACCAGAAAGAAGACAGACATTAGGAATTAGATGGTTGCTTGCTGCAGCATCAAAAAGAGGCGAAAAATGCATGAGAGAAAGACTTTCAGCAGAATTAATGGATGCCGCTAATAATACTGGTGCAGCTGTTAAAAAGAGAGAAGATACTCATAAAATGGCTGAAGCTAATAAAGCTTTTGCACATTATAGATATTAATAATGAACAAAACTGTTTTGGCTTTTACCAAAACAGTTTTGTCAAATTTAAATTTATACTTTAGAGGAGGAAAATTAAGTGGGAAGACAACATCCGTTAGACAAATACCGTAATATTGGAATAATGGCTCACATTGATGCAGGAAAAACAACTACAACAGAACGTATACTTTTTTATACCGGAAGAACTCATAAAATAGGAGAAGTTCATGAAGGTCAGGCTACAATGGACTGGATGGTTCAAGAACAAGAAAGAGGTATAACAATTACTTCAGCAGCAACTTTCTGTATGTGGAAAGATCACGCTATAAACATAATAGACACACCAGGACACGTGGATTTTACAGTAGAAGTTGAAAGATCACTAAGAGTTCTTGATGGAGCGGTTACTGTATTAGATGCAAAAGGCGGAGTTGAGCCTCAGACAGAAACTGTATGGAGACAGGCGGATAATTATAAAGTACCAAGAATGGTATATGTAAATAAGATGGATTCTACAGGCGCTGATTTTTATATGTGCGTAAATATGTTAAGAGATAGATTACATTGTAATGCTATTCCAATACAGTTACCAATAGGAGCTGAAGATAAGTTCCAAGGAATCATAGATCTTGTTAACAATGAAGCTATAATATATGAAGATGATTTAGGAAAAGTTATGGACGAAGTTGCAATACCAGCAGAGTTACAAGATAAAGCAACAGAATATAGAACAGCTTTAATTGAAGCAGTTGCTGAACAAGATGAAGAATTGATGATGAAATATCTTGATGGAGAAGAATTAACTATAGATGAAATAAAGATGGGCATTAGAAAAGGCGTTATAGCAAATGCTATAGTACCTGTTACATGTGGATCATCATATAAGAACAAGGGTGTTCAACCAATGATAGATGCTGTAGTTGATTATATGCCATCACCATTAGATATACCAGCAATTAAAGGAACAAATCCTGAAACTGGAGAAGATATGGAAAGACCAGCAGATGATAATGCTCCAATGTCAGCATTAGCATTTAAGATTGCTACAGACCCATTTGTAGGAAGATTAGCATTTACTAGAGTTTACTCAGGAATAATGAAGAGTGGTTCTTACGTATATAACTCAACTAAGGGCAAAAAAGAAAGAATCGGAAGACTTGTTAAGATGCATGCAAATCATAGAGAAGAAGTTGAAGAACTTCGTTCAGGAGATTTAGGTGCAATAGTTGGATTAAAAGAAACTACTACAGGTAATACTCTTTGTGATGAAACAAATCCAATTGTACTTGAAAGTATGGAATTCCCAGAACCAGTTATAGAAGTAGCTATAGAGCCAAAAACAAAAGCTGGTCAAGAAAAAATGGGTATAGCTTTAGCTAAACTTGCAGAAGAAGATCCTACATTTAAAACATTTACTAATCAAGAAACAGGACAGACAATTATAGCAGGAATGGGAGAACTTCATCTTGAAATAATTGCTGATAGACTTCAAAGAGAGTTTAAAGTAGAATGTAATGTTGGTAAGCCTCAAGTTGCTTATAAAGAAACTATTAGAAAAGCTGTTAAAGCTGAAGGTAAATTTGTTAGACAGTCTGGTGGACGTGGTCAATACGGTCACTGTTGGATAGAAATGGAACCAACAGAAGGCGAATATACATTTGAAAATGCTATTGTTGGTGGAGCTATTCCAAAGGAATATGTAGGACCAATTGATAATGGTATACAAGAAGCTGCCGAAAGTGGTATAGTAGCTGGATATCCAGTTATAAACTTCAAAGTTAAATTAGTTGATGGATCATACCATGATGTCGATTCATCAGAAATGGCATTTAAGATTGCAGGATCTATGGCGTTTAAAAATGCTATGGGAAAAGCAGATCCAGCATTACTTGAACCTATGATGAAAGTTGAAATAGTAATTCCAGAAGAATACATGGGAGATGTAATAGGAGACGTTAATTCAAGAAGAGGTAGAATTGAAGGAATGGATCCAAGAGCAGGTGCTGAAGTAATAAGAGCATTTGTTCCACTTTCAGAAATGTTTGGATATGCAACTACATTGAGATCAAGAACTCAAGGTAGAGGAGTTTACTCAATGGTATTTGATCATTATGAAGAAGTTCCAAAGAGCATTCAAGAACAAATAGCTGGTAAGAAAACTAATTAATTTAATAAAAAGCAGATTGATTTTAGGGAGGAATAAAAAATGTCAAAAGCAAAATATGAAAGAACAAAACCACATGTAAACATAGGAACAATAGGACACGTAGATCATGGTAAGACAACATTAACAGCAGCAATAACAATGGTGTTAGCAAAAGAAGGAAAAGCAGAAGCATTTAAGTATGACGAAATAGATAAAGCACCAGAAGAAAAAGAAAGAGGAATCACAATCAACACAGCACACGTAGAATATGAAACAGAAAACAGACATTATGCACACGTAGACTGTCCAGGACATGCTGACTATGTAAAGAACATGATAACAGGAGCAGCACAAATGGATGGAGCAATCTTAGTAGTAAGTGCAGCAGATGGTCCAATGCCACAAACAAGAGAACATATACTACTAGCATCAAGAGTAGGAGTAAGTTACATAGTAGTATTCTTAAATAAAGCAGACCAAGTAGACGATCCAGAATTATTAGAATTAGTAGAAATGGAAGTAAGAGAATTATTAAGTGAGTATGACTTCCCAGGAGATGATATTCCAATAATAGTAGGAAGTGCATTAAAAGTAATAGAAAATCCAGATGATGCAGAAGCAACAAAATGCATACATGAATTAATGGATGCAGTAGATAGCTATATTCCAACACCAGAAAGAGCAACAGATAAAGCATTCTTAATGCCAATAGAAGATGTATTCACAATCACAGGAAGAGGAACAGTTGCAACAGGAAGAGTTGAAAGTGGAATACTAAAAGTTGGAGACGAAGTAGAAATCGTAGGATTAAAAGAAGAAAAAGGCAAGACAACAGTAACAGGAGTAGAAATGTTCAGAAAGCTTCTTGATCAAGCAATGGCAGGAGATAACATAGGAGCATTACTAAGAGGAATACAAAGAGATGACATCGAAAGAGGTCAAGTATTAGCAAAACCAGGTTCAGTACACCCACACAAGAAATTTGTAGGTCAAGTGTACGTATTAAAGAAAGAAGAAGGCGGAAGACATACACCATTCTTCAATGGATATAGACCACAGTTTTATTTCAGAACAACAGACGTTACAGGATCAATCGCATTACCAGAAGGAGTAGAAATGGTTATGCCAGGAGATCACATAGATATGAATGTTGAATTAATAACACCAGTAGCAATGGATGAAGGATTAAGATTTGCAATAAGAGAAGGCGGAAGAACAGTAGGTTCAGGTGTTGTTACTAAAATAGTTGAGTAATTTTTGATTTTAAAATTTGAATGCATTCAGTAGAAAAAGGAAAGAGGACGCTCTTTCCTTTTTTATAAAATAATTTAAATTATTTTATAAATAAAAATACTTGTCAAATATAAAAATATATTGTATAATTAAGAAGTTGTATTGTGATAACAGCGATGAGGCAAGAGGTTGCCGGGCTTCCGGGTAATTCTTGACTGAGTATGCCGAGGTCTTGAACCAGGCGACGGTGGTTTTGCGAGGGTGTTTTCCGTGCGTAATTATATTTTTGCGTAAAATAAAGAAACACCCGGAACAGTTTACATAACCAATCCGCTGTTGTACGTAAGAAGTAAAGCGTGCATGAAAAGGAGGGAAATAGAAATGGCAAAACAAAAAATAAGAATTAGATTAAAGGCTTTTGATCACAACATATTAGATCAATCAGCTGAAAAAATTGTAGAAACAGCAAAAACAACAGGTGCAAAGGTAGCAGGACCAGTACCACTACCAACAGAAAAAGATGTTGTAACTGTATTAAGAGCTGTGCACAAGTATAAGGATTCTAGAGAACAGTTCGAAATAAGAACACACAAAAGACTTATAGATATAATAAGTCCATCACCAAAGACTGTTGATGCTCTAATGAGATTAGACTTACCAGCAGGTGTTGATATCGAAATAAAATTATAATTGTAATAGATAACTATTACTAACGATTATGACCGTTTAAGACGATCCGCTAATACGTTGAGGAGGTGCAGAGTATGAAAAAGGCTATACTAGGTAAAAAACTTGGTATGACTCAAATATTTGATGAAAACGGGAAAATAGTTCCTGTTACAGTAATTGAAGCAGGTCCATGCGTAGTTTTTCAGAAGAAAACTACAGAAAAAGATGGCTATGAGGCTATACAATTAGGATTTGATGATATTAGAGAAAAACTTGTAAACAAACCAATGAAAGGACACTTTGCAAAAGCTGGTGCTGCTTTAAAGAGGTTTGTAAAAGAAATAAGAGTTGAAGACATAAGTGCATATGAAGTAGGACAGGAAATAAAAGCAGATGTGTTTGCAGCAGGAGAAAAAATAGATGTATCTGGAGTTTCTAAAGGTAAGGGATTCCAAGGTACAATTAAGAGATGGAATGCACAAAGAGGACCTATGTCCCACGGTTCTAAGTTCCATAGAGCACCAGGTTCTATGGGAGCTTCATCAGATCCATCAAGAACATTTAAAAATAAGAAGTTACCAGGACATATGGGAAATGTAAATACAACAGTATTAAACCTAGAAGTTGCAAAAGTTATGCCTGAGAAAAACATTATATTAATAAAAGGTGGAGTACCAGGACCTAATAAAGGCTTTGTAGTAATAAGAAATACAGTTAAAGCTTAAGTTTTGGTAGAAAGGAGGATACAGAATGCCTACAGTAGGATTATTTAATAAAGAAGGTAAAAAAGTTGGAGATGTTCAACTTTCAGATAACGTATTTGGAGTTGAAGTAAATCAATACGCATTACATCAAGTAGTCGTTGCATTACTTGCAAATAAAAGACAAGGAACTCAATCAGCTAAGACTAGATCTGAAGTTTCTGGAGGCGGAATCAAACCTTGGAGACAAAAAGGAACTGGTAGAGCAAGACAGGGTTCAATAAGAGCACCACAATGGATTCATGGTGGTATGGTTTTTGCAGTAAAACCAAGAGATTATAGAACTTCAGTTCCAAAGTCAATGAGAAGAGTTGCTATGAAATCAGCTCTTACAAGTAAAGTTAATGATGAACAGATAGTAGTTTTGGAAAGCTTAGAATTAGAAGCTCCAAAAACAAAAGAAGTAGTAAAAATGTTAGATGCATTAAATGCAAAGAAAACATTAATTGTTACATCTGAATCAAACGAAAATGCATATAAATCAGCAAGAAACATACAAGGTGTAGAAATACTACCAGTTAACAATCTTAATGTATATGACTTGTTAAAGTATGAAAAACTTGTAATAACTAAGGATGCTGTATCAAAAATTGAGGAGGTGTATGCATAATGAAATTAACTAATTATGATATCATAAGAAGACCTATTGTAACAGAAAAGAGTATGTCTTCAATGAGTGATAAAAAATACACCTTTGTAGTTGATATACACGCTAACAAATCAATGATAAAAAGAGCAGTAGAAGATGTATTTGGAGTTAAAGTTGAAGATGTTAAAACAGCAAGATACATGGGAAAAACAAAAAGAGTTGGCGTACACATAGGAAAAAGAGCGGACTATAAAAAAGCTGTTGTTAAGCTAACAGAAGATAGTAAGACAATAGAGTTCTTTGAAGGAATGTAATTAAAATATAGCGATATTGGTTAGAAACCAGATAAGCTTAAAAAGGAGGGAATACCGATGGCAGTTAAAGGATTTAACCCTACCACGCCTTCAAGAAGAAACATGACTGTTAGTACATTTGAAGAAATAACTACAAATGTTCCAGAAAAATCACTTCTTGTTGCATTAAAGAAAAGTGGTGGTAGAAATGCAAACGGTAAAATAACAGTTCGTCATATTGGTGGCGGAGCAAAACAAAAGTACAGAGTGATAGACTTTAAGAGAAACAAGGATTCAATTCCAGCTAAAGTAGCTACAGTAGAATATGATCCAAACAGATCTGCATATATAGCTCTTGTAGTTTATACTGATGGTGAGAAGAGATACATAATAGCTCCAGTTGGATTAAAAGTTGGAGATACTATAGTATCAGGAGCAGATTCTGATATAAAAACTGGTAACTGTCTTCCACTACAAAATATACCTGTTGGTACAGTTGTTCATAATGTAGAATTATCTGTTGGAAAAGGAGCTCAGCTTGTTAGATCAGCTGGAACATCAGCTCAACTTATGGCTAAAGAAGGCGGATATGCTACTTTAAGACTTCCAAGTGGTGAAATGAGATATGTAAAAATAGAATGTAGAGCAACTATAGGAACAGTTTCAAACTTAACTCATGAAATCACAAACATTGGTAAAGCAGGTAGAAAGAGACATATGGGTGTTAGACCTACAGTTAGAGGTTCTGTAATGAATCCTAATGACCATCCACACGGTGGTGGTGAAGGTAAATCACCAGTCGGACACGCAAGTCCAATGACTCCATGGGGCAAACCAGCTCTTGGATACAAAACTAGAAAGCATAAGAAATATTCAGATAGATTTATTATTAAGAGAAGAAAATAGTAGGAAGAGAATAGTAAATTCTCTTCACTATCTATTAACTGTTGTATGAAGGGAGGCCAAATCGTGAGCAGATCAGTTAAAAAAGGACCTTATGTTCAAGAAGTGCTTTTAAATAGAATAAATGAAATGAATAAAAAAGGTGAAAAGAAAGTTATAAAAACTTGGTCAAGAAGTTCAACTATATTTCCACAAATGATAGGTCATACAATTGCAGTACATGATGGAAGAAAACATGTTCCAGTGTACATATCAGAGGATATGGTAGGACATAAATTAGGAGAGTTTTCATTAACTAGAACATTTAAAGGACATATAGATAGAACTGAGAAATCAAGTAAGTTAAAATAGTCTAGAAAGGAGGTAATATCTATGGAAGCTAAAGCTATAGTTAAGTATGTAAGAATGTCATCAATGAAAATAGGAGTTGTTCTTGACTTAATAAGAGGAAAGAATGTAAATGAAGCTTTTGCTATATTAAAATATACTCCAAAGGATGCAGCTGAAGTGGTTAATAAAGTTTTAAAATCAGCTGTTGCAAATGCAGAAAATAATTTAAGTTTGGATATAAATGATTTATATGTTGCAGAGGCATATGCATGCCAAGGACCAACATTAAAGAGATTTAGACCACATGCTCAAGGAAGAGCTTTCAGAATAAAGAAAAGAACTAGTCACGTAACACTAGTTGTTAAAGAAAGAGCTTAAGAAGGAGGGAAATAGATGGGACAGAAAGTACATCCACATGGTTTACGTGTTGGCGTAATTAAGGATTGGGATGCTAAATGGTATGCCAATAAGAAAAATTTTGCAGATAACCTAGTGGAAGATAATAAAATCAGAGAATTTGTAAAGGCTAAAACTGCTGCAGCTGGAGTTTCAAAAATTCAGATTGAAAGAGCAGCTAAGAGAGTTAAGTTAAACATATTTACTGCTAAACCTGGTATGGTAATAGGAAAAGGCGGTTCAGGAATAAACGCTTTAAAAGCTAGCCTTCAAAAAATAATTACTGATAAGAATATTTTAATAAATATAGTTGAAGTTAAATCAGCAGAAGGTGATGCACAGCTTATGGCTGAAAGTGTAGCTCAACAACTTGAAAAGAGAATTTCTTTCAGAAGAGCAATGAAACAAACTATTCAAAGAGCAATGAAAACAGGCGTTAAAGGAGTTAAAACTTCATGTTCAGGAAGACTTGGCGGAGCTGAAATAGCAAGAACTGAGCAATATCATGAAGGTACAATTCCACTACAAACATTGAGAGCTGATATAGACTACGGATTTGCAGAAGCAGATACAACATACGGAAAAATCGGAGTTAAAGTATGGGTATATAGAGGAGAAATTCTTCCAGTTAAGAAAGTAGCTCAAAATCAGGAAGAAGTTAACGCATAGGAAGGAGGAATATCATATGTTAATGCCTAAAAGAGTTAAACGTCGTAAAGTACAACGTGGTAGAATGAAGGGCAAAGCTACAAGAGGAAACTTTATAGCATATGGAGATTTTGCTATACAGGCTACTGAGTGTGGATGGATTACAAGCAATCAAATAGAATCTGCCAGAATAGCTATTAATAGATACATTAAAAGAGGAGGAAAACTTTGGATAAAGATTTTCCCAGATAAGCCAGTTACAGAAAAACCTGCTGAAACTCGTATGGGTTCTGGTAAAGGATCACCAGAATATTGGGTATCCGTTGTTAAACCAGGTAGAGTATTATTCGAGTTATCAGGTGTTGACGAAACTACTGCAAGAGAAGCTATGAGACTTGCATCACATAAGTTACCTTTAAAAACTAAATTTGTGACTAGGAGAGATTTTGAAGAAGTGGGTGGTGAAAATAATGAAGGCTAAAGAATTGCAAGAATTAAGACAAAGCAACCCCCTAGACTTGCAAGGTAAACTAGGAGATCTTAAAGCCGAATTATTCAATTTAAGATTTCAGTTAGCCACAGGTCAATTGGAGAACCCAATGAGAATCAAGGAAGTAAAGAAATCTATAGCCCAAATTAAGACCATCCTTAGAGAAGAAGAGCTAAGGGCATAGACTGAAAGGAGGTTTGTTCTGTGGAAAGAGGAAATAGAAAAACAAAAATAGGTAGAGTTGTTTCTGATAAAATGGATAAGACAATAGTAGTTGCAATAGAAACAAAAGTCCGTCATCCATTATATGGAAAAACAGTTAATAGAACAACTAAATTTAAAGCTCATGATGAAAATAATGAAGCAAAAATTAATGACAGAGTTTTAATAATGGAAACACGACCATTATCAAGAGATAAGAGATGGAGACTTGTAGAAATAGTTGAAAAGGCTAAATAGTAGATAAAGCTGAAAGGAGGGTATTTTCAATGATTCAGCAACAAACATTGTTGAAAGTTGCAGATAATTCCGGTGCTAAGGAAATTATGTGTATAAGAGTATTAGGTGGTTCCAAAAGAAAATGGGGAAACATTGGTGATATAATAGTTGCTAGCGTTAAAAGTGCAACACCAGGCGGTGTTGTTAAAAAAGGTGAAGTTGTAAAGGCAGTTGTAGTAAGATCAGTTAAAGGTTTAAGAAGAGCTGATGGTTCTTATATTAGATTTGATGAAAATGCTGCTGTTATAATAAAAGAAGATAAAAACCCAAAGGGAACTCGTATCTTCGGACCAGTTGCAAGAGAGCTAAGAGATAAGGATTTTACAAAAATATTATCATTAGCGCCTGAAGTTCTATAAGATAAGGAGGTGGCTATAATGGCATTAAATAAAATACATGTTAGAAAAAAAGACACGGTTATGGTTATATCCGGAAAAGATAAGGGTAAAACTGGAGAAGTTTTAGCTGTAATGCCTAAGACAGGAAAAGTACTTGTTAAAGGTATTAATGAAGTAACAAAACATCAGAAACCAAATAAAGCAAATATGCAGGGCGGAATAATTAAAAAAGAAGCTCCTATATATAGTTCAAAAGTAATGTTGTACTGTGACAAATGTAAATCAGTAACAAGAATAAGCCATAAATTATTAGAAGATGGAACTAAAGTTAGAGTTTGCAAAAAGTGCGGAGAAACATTCTAATCTTTGAAAGGAGGGCGAAATAATGATCACAAGATTACAAGAAAAATACCAAAAGGAAGTAAGTTCGGCTTTAATGGATAAATTCGGATACAAAAATGTAATGGAAATACCAAAGCTAGAGAAAATAGTTATCAATATGGGTGTTGGTGAAGCAAAGGATAATCCAAAGGTTTTAGAAGCAGCAGTAAGTGATTTAACAATCATTACAGGTCAAAAACCAATTTTGACAAGAGCAAAGAAATCTATTGCTAACTTTAAAATAAGAGAAGACATGGCAATAGGATGCAAAGTTACATTAAGAAAAGATAAAATGTATGAATTTGCAGATAAATTAATGAATGTTGCTTTACCAAGAGTTAGAGACTTCTCAGGAGTTTCAGATAAAGCTTTTGATGGAAGAGGAAATTATTCATTAGGAGTTAAAGAGCAGTTAATGTTCCCAGAAATAGAATATGATAAAATAGACAAAGTAAGAGGTATGGATATAATCTTCGTTACAACTGCAAACACTGACGAAGAAGCAAGAGAATTGTTAAGATTCCTTGGAATGCCATTCGCTCAGAAATAAGGAGGGAAAAACGTGGCACGTAAAGCTTTAATAGAAAAATGGAATAAGGAACCGAAATATTCAACTAGAGCTTACACTAGATGCAGAATTTGTGGAAGACCTCATTCTGTATTAAGAAAGTTTGGTATATGCCGTATTTGTTTCAGAGAACTTGCTTACAAAGGTGAAATACCAGGATGTAGAAAAGCAAGTTGGTAATGATGATTGTTAATGAAAGGAGGCACAATAAATGGTAATGACTGATCCTATCGCAGACTTACTTACACGTATAAGAAACGCAAATATAGTTAGACATGAAATAGTAGAAGTACCTTCTTCTAACATAAAGAAGGATATTTTAAATATAATGCTTCAAGAAGGATATATAAAAGACGTAGAGGAATATACAGATGGTTCTGTTAATATGCTAAGACTTGCAATGAAGTATGGTCAAAGCAAAGAAAGAGTTATAACTGGTCTTAAGAGAATATCTAAACCAGGACTAAGAGTTTATTGCAGAAAAGAAGAAATACCAAAAGTTTTAAATGGCTTAGGAATAGCTGTAATATCAACTTCAAAGGGGATTGTTACAGATAGAGAAGCAACAAAACTTGGAGTAGGCGGAGAAGTTCTTTGCTACATATGGTAATTTGAAGATATAAAAGAAATGTAAAGTATTATTACTTAAGTCAAAGTAATTAGGATATATAGCAAACTAAGCTTGTTATGTGCCTATAGGAATACAGGAGGTGTAATCATGTCAAGAATAGGAAAGCTCCCAGTAGCTATACCAAACGGCGCAACTGTTACAGTAACACCAGACAACGTTGTTACTGTAAAAGGACCAAAAGGCCAACTTGTTAGAGCTATGAGCAAAGATGTAAATATAGCTCTTGAAGACAACCATGTAGTTGTTACAAGAGACAGTGATGTAAAAAATGTAAGAGCTCTTCACGGATTAACAAGAGCACTAATAAATAACATGGTTATCGGAGTAACTGAAGGATATGCAAAAACACTAGAATTAGTAGGTGTTGGTTACAGAGCTCAGTTACAAGGTAAAAAATTAGTTATGAATCTTGGATATTCACATCCAGTTGAAATAGAACCAGCTGAAGGCGTAGTATTTGAAACACCTGCTGCTACTAAAGTTATTGTTAGAGGTATTGATAAAGAATTAGTTGGTGCCGTTGCAGCAGATATAAGAACTTGGAGAAAGCCTGAACCTTATAAGGGAAAAGGTATCAAATACGAAAATGAAGTTATAAGACGTAAAGAAGGTAAGACTGGTAAGAAATAATAGAAAGGAGTGACTTTTATGTTCAATAAAGACGACAGAAAAAAAGCTAGAGTAAGACGTCATCTTAGAGTTCGTAAGAAAATTTTTGGAACAACTGAAAGACCTAGATTTGCAGTATATAGAAGTGAAAAAAATATATATGCTCAAATAATAGATGATATAAATGGAAAAACTTTAGTTTCTGCTTCAACTTTGGATAAAGATTTCGAAGGCATAGGCAGTAATAAAGAATCAGCTAAAAAAGTTGGTGAAATAATAGCTAAGAGAGCTATTGAACATGGAATAAAAGAAGTAGTTTTTGATAGAGGCGGATACGTATATCACGGAAGAGTACAGAATCTTGCAGAAGGCGCAAGAGAGGCTGGTTTACAATTCTAAGAAGGAGGGAAATAAATGAGAATCGATCCTAGCACTTTAAATCTTAAAGAAAAAGTTGTATTTATAAACAGAGTTGCTAAGGTTGTTAAAGGTGGTAGAAACTTTAGATTTAGTGCCCTTGTAGTTGTTGGTGACGAGAACGGACACGTAGGTGTGGGAACTGGTAAATCTATAGAAATACCTGAAGCAATCAGAAAAGGCATCGAAGATGCTAAAAAGAATCTAGTAGAAGTTGCAATGGTTGGTACAACAGTACCACATGATATACAAGGTGAATTTGGTACTGGAAGAGTACTTATAATGACAGCATCAGAAGGTACAGGAGTTATAGCAGGAGGTCCTGCTAGAGCAGTACTTGAACTTGCTGGATTAAAGGATGTTAGAGCAAAATCTTTAGGATCTAACAATCCAAGAAATATGGTTAATGCTACTATAAACGGTTTATCAAGATTAAGAACAGTAGAACATGTTGCTAATCTTAGAGGTAAATCCGTTGAAGAAATTTTAGGTTAGGGGGGAACGAACCTTGGCTAAACTTAAAATAACTTTAACTAAGAGCTTAATAGGAAGAAAAAAAGATCATATAGCTACTGTTAATGCTCTTGGATTAAAGAAAATAGGAAAAATTGTAGAACATGAGGATACTCCTCAAATTAAAGGCATGATAAATAAAGTTAGCTATCTTCTAAATGTAGAAGAGGCATAAAACAGAGGAGGTGTAAGTTGAAATGAAACTTCATGAATTAAAACCAGCAGCAGGATCAAGAAAAGCTCCTAAAAGAGTAGGAAGAGGTACTGGTTCAGGTTTAGGAAGAAATGCTGGTAAAGGTGAAAAAGGACAAAAAGCTAGATCCGGCGGCGGAGTTAGATTAGGTTTTGAAGGCGGACAAATGCCTTTATTCAGAAGACTCCCAAAAAGAGGATTTACAAATATATTTGCAAAAGAATTTTCAACTATAAATGTTGATAGATTAAACATATTTGAAGATGGCACTGAAGTTACACCAGAATTACTATTATCAAAAGGAATGGTAAGAAAAGCAAAAAATGGTGTTAAGATACTTGGAAACGGCGATTTACAGAAAAAGTTAACTGTAAAAGCTGCGAAATTCTCACAAGTAGCTATAGAAAAAATAGAGGCACTTGGAGGAAAAGTTGAGGTGATATAGTAGATGTTATCAACCTTGCGTAATGCCTGGAAAGTTCCGGAGTTAAGAAAAAGATTATTGTTTACAATACTAATGATAGCAATTTTCAGGATGGGAAATTTTATTCCTGTTCCTGGAATTGATACTACAAAGCTTGCTGATTTAACTAAAGGTGGATCGCTATTCGGATTTTATGATTTGATAGCAGGTGGTGCATTCAGTAGATTTAGTATATTTGCTCTTGGTGTTGTACCATTCATTAACTCTTCTATCATAATGCAGTTATTACAAATTGCAGTTCCTGCATTAGAACAACTTTCTAAAGAAGGAGACGATGGTAGAAAGAAGTTACAGCAATATACAAGATATGCTGCAGTACCTTTAGCAGCTATTCAAGCTATTAGTACATATGTTATAATAGCTAGAGCTAATGCGCTTCATGATCCAAGTAATAAGCTTAATGCATTTTTGATAATGCTCACATTAACTACAGCTTCAACGTTTTTAATTTGGCTTGGTGATAGGATTACTGACAGTGGAATTGGAAATGGTATTTCTCTTTTAATATTTGTAAATATTGTTTCGAGATTTCCAACTACATTAAATCAAATTGTTGGACTACAAAAAATGGAGACTATTAATTTTATTGAGCTTGTAGCACTTGTTATAGTGGCATTTGCAATGTTTGTATCAGTAGTAATTATGACTTTATCAGAAAGAAGAATTCCTATACAATATGCAGGAAAGACGTCAGGTGGAAAACTCTATAAGGGTCAATCCACTCACATTCCGATTAATGTAAATGGATCAGCAGTTATTGGAATAATCTTTGCAATATCTGTTATGCAGTTTCCAATGACTATAGGTCAATTTTGGCCAAATTCACCTTTCTATAAGTTTGTAACTACAGGCAAGTTTAGTATATTTGTAGATGGAAGCTGGCAATATGCATTGACTTATTTCTTATTGACAATATTCTTTACTTGGTTTTATACAGAAGTTACTTTAAAACCTGAAGAAATGTCGGAAAACATGCATAAATCATCAGGATTTATACCAGGAATAAGACCGGGAGAACCTACAACAGAGCACATAGAAAGAGTTCTTGCTAAAGTTTCAATACTTGGTGGAGCTTTTGCTGGATTGATAGCGGTAATACCAATGATAGCCCAATCTCATACTAACTTTAAAGGTATATACTTTGGTGCTACTGGTTTACTAATAATCGTAAATGTTGCTATAGAAACTATAAAACAAATAGAGTCGCAGTTAGTAATGCGTCATTACCAAGGGTTCTTAAGGTAATAAAAATATTTGGAGATGATTCAAGTGAAAATAATTTTATTAGGTCCTCCAGGAGCTGGAAAGGGAACTCAGGCCAAATTAATTAGTGAAAAGTTTTCAATACCTCATATATCTACAGGGGATATTTTCAGAAAAAATATTTCAGAAAAAACTCCTCTTGGAATTGAGGCTAAGACATATATGGATAATGGAAAGCTAGTTCCAGATGAAGTTACTATAGGTATAGTAAAAGATAGATTAATGGAAGATGACTGTAAAAACGGCTTTTTATTAGATGGATTTCCAAGAACAGTTAAACAGGCTGAAGCTTTAGATTCATTTTTAAATGATAATGAACAAAAAATTGATACTGCATTACTTATAGATGTTCCAAAGGAATTTATCTTAGAAAGAATGACAGGAAGAAGAGTTTGTTCAAAGTGTGGAGCTAGTTATCATATAAAGTTTAATCCTTCTAAAATTGAAGGAAAATGTGATGCTTGTGATGGCGCTTTAATACAAAGAAAAGATGACACTGAAGCAACAGTTAAAGAAAGACTAGATGTATATGATAGGCAGACTCAGCCACTTATTCAATACTATAAAGATCAGGATATACTCTCTGCAGTGGAAGGAACAGGAGAAATAACAAAAGTTTTTGATAAAATTTGTAATGTTCTAGGAGCTGTTGGTAAATGATAATAATTAAGACAGACACAGAAATTGAGTATATGAGGCAGGCAGGTAAAGTTGTTGCAAATACCCTGTTAAAGCTTGAAGAGGTAGTAAAACCTGGTATAACGACTGCAGAATTGGATAGAATTGCAGAAGACTATATTACACAACAAGGTGGAAAACCATCCTTCAAAGGATATTGTGGTTTTCCAGGTTCAATATGTACTTCAGTTAATAAAGAAGTAGTTCATGGTATTCCTAATAAGAGTGTAGTTTTACAAGAAGGCGATATAATAAGTGTTGATTGTGGAGCTATATTAAATGGATATCAAGGAGATGCAGCAAGAACTTTTGCTGTAGGTAAAATCTCTGAAGAAGCTAAAAAGTTAATTGAAGTAACAAAAGAAAGTTTCTTTAAAGGTGTTGAAAAAGCCATTGTTGGTAATAGATTAACTGATATTTCCGCATCTATTCAAACTTATGCTGAAAGCTTTGGGTATTCTATAGTAAGAGAATATGTAGGTCATGGTATAGGCAAAGATATGCATGAAGATCCTGAAGTACCTAACTATGGAAGGCCTGGAAGAGGTCCGAAATTAACTCGGGGTATTGTGCTCGCCATAGAACCTATGGTAAATGCAGGTGAATACCGTGTAGAAACACAACCTAATAATTGGACTGTTGTGACAATGGATGGAAGCCTATCAGCTCATTATGAAAATACCGTTGCTATTTTAGATAACGGTCCTGAGATACTGACCTTAATTTAATAGAGGTGAATATGTTGTTAGACAGTAATAGCTGTATAGGAAAGATAGTTTGTTCAAAAGCAGGAAGGGATAAAGGTAAATTCTTTATAATACTAAGTGTGCTGGATGATAAATATGTTTATATTTGTGATGGAGACCTTAGAACTGTAGAAAGACCAAAAAAGAAAAAAGTGAAGCATTTAAACTTTACTAATTCTGTAGCTGAAGAAATAAGAAATCTATTAATATCAAATGAAAGAATTAATAGTGCGACAATAAGAAAATTTTTGCAGTCTTACGACAATAATAAGGAGGTTTGATTACCTTATGTCAAAAGATGATGTTATAGAAATGCAGGGTACTGTTTTAGAAGCGTTACCTAATGCAATGTTTGAAGTAGAATTGGAAAGCGGACATAAAATATTGGCACATATATCAGGTAAATTAAGAATGAATTTTATAAGAATTCTTCCAGGTGATAAAGTTACAGTAGAGCTTTCTCCATATGATTTAAGTCGTGGAAGAATAACCTGGAGAGCAAAATAAGGAGGGTTAGCTATGAAAGTAAGACCATCAGTTAAGCCTATGTGTGAAAAATGTAAAATTATAAAAAGAAAAGGAAGAGTAATGGTTATCTGTGAAAATCCTAAGCATAAGCAAAAACAAGGCTAATAAATCATAAATTAGAAGTAGAATTTTAAGTTATTAATGTTTTAGGATGCGGCTGCATATAGAATTAAAATTATTCTATTGACCTAGAACTTTATATAAAAAATAATCCATACCAACTAGATATTCAGGAGGTGTAAATTTTAATGGCAAGAATAGCAGGTGTTGACCTACCAAAGGAAAAAAGAGTAGAAATAGGTCTAACTTATATATATGGCATAGGATTACCAACTTCTCACAAAATCCTTAGTGAAACAGGAGTAAATCCAGATATTAGAGTTAAGGATTTAAGTGAAGAAGAAGTTAATGCATTAAGAGACTATGTTAACAAGAACGTAAAAGTTGAAGGTGACTTAAGAAGAGAGATTGCTCTTAACATAAAGAGATTAATTGAAATTGGATGTTATAGAGGAATAAGACATAGAAGAGGTCTTCCAGTAAGAGGACAAAAGACAAAGACAAATGCAAGAACAAGAAAAGGTCCTAAGAAAATGATAGGAGCTAAGAAAAAGAAATAACTTAGTGTAAGGAGGGAAAAAGATGGCAGCTGGATCAAAGAATAAAAAGACAAGAAGAAGAAAAGAAAGAAAAAATGTTGAACATGGCTGTGCACATATAAAATCAACTTTCAATAATTCAATAGTAACTATAACTGATGCTGTAGGAAATGCATTATCATGGGCTAGTGCAGGTGGATTAGGATTTAGAGGATCAAGAAAAAGCACTCCATTTGCTGCTCAGATGGCCGCTGAAACATCAGCAAAGGCAGCTATGGAACATGGATTAAAGAGTGTTGAAGTATACGTTAAGGGACCAGGAGCAGGTAGAGAAGCTGCAATAAGATCACTACAAGCTGCTGGATTAGAAGTTACATTGATTAAAGATGTTACTCCAATACCACATAACGGATGCAGACCACCAAAAAGAAGAAGAGTTTAGGTAATAGGAGGTGTAAATTTAATGGCAAGATATACTGGAGCAGTATGCAGATTATGTAGAAGAGAAGGATTAAAATTATTCCTTAAAGGTGATAGATGCTTTACAGATAAATGTGCAGTTTCAAGAAGAGGTTATGCACCTGGACAGCACGGACAAAGTAGAAAGAAAGTTTCTAACTACGGATTACAATTAAGAGAAAAACAAAAAGCTAGAAGAATATACGGAGTACTAGAAGGACAGTTCAGAACATACTATGAAAAGGCTGAAAGAAAAAGAGGTATATCAGGTGAAAACTTGTTAAAACTTCTTGAAATGAGACTTGATAACGTAGCTTATAAATTTGGCTATGGAAATTCAAGAGCTGAAGCTAGACAATTAGTAACACACGGACATTTCTTAATAAATGGTAAGAAAGTAGATATTGCTTCTTATCAAGTTTCAGCTGGAGATGTTATAACTGTAAGCGAAAAGAGCAGATCAACTGAAAGGTTCAAGACTTTTGCTGAAAATCCAAAGGCTTTACCAGCTTGGTTAGAGGGAAATCCAGAAAACTTTGAAGGAAAAATAGTTAGAGAACCTTCAAGAGAAGATATCGATGTTCCTGTTAACGAAACATTAATAGTAGAGTTATATAGTAAGTAATAATTGATTAATATTAGAATCAGTTGCCCTCAAAATAAATTGAAATATAAATAGAAGGAGGGTTATATTCATGTTAGAAATAGAAAAGCCTAAAATAGAATGTGTTGAAGTTAATGAAGATGGTTCCTATGGCAAATTTGTTGTAGAACCATTAGAAAGAGGTTATGGTATCACTCTTGGTAATGCATTAAGAAGAATTCTTCTTTCTTCTTTACCAGGAGTTGCTGCAAACCATATAAAAATAGATGGTGTGCTTCATGAATTTTCAACTGTTCGTGGAGTAAAAGAAGATGTTGCTGAATTAGTTTTAAACATAAAGTGTCTAGCTTTAAAGATGAATGGTGAGGGTCCTAAGACTATATACATAGATGCTCAGGGACCAGGAGAAGTTGTTGCAGGAGACATAAAAACCGATGGCGATATAGAAATAATTAATAAGGATTTACATATAGCAACACTTGATGATGATGGTAAGTTATATATGGAAATTCAAGTTAATACAGGCAGAGGATATGTTTCTCAAACAAAAAATAAATCCGAAGATATGCCTATAGGAACTATTGCTATAGATTCAATTTATACTCCTATTAAAAGAGTTAACTTTGTGGTAGAAAACACAAGAGTTGGTCAGATTACTGATTACGATAAGTTATCTCTTGAAGTATGGACTAATGGTACTATAATGCCAGAAGAAGCTATAAGTTTATCAGCTAAAATTCTTATAGAGCACTTTAAGTTATTCATGACATTAACTGATCATGCTAACAACGTTGAAATAATGGTTGAAAAAGAAGAAGATAAGAAAGAAAAAGTTCTAGAAATGACTATAGAGGAACTAGATCTTTCAGTTAGAAGTTATAATTGTTTAAAGAGAGCAGGAATAAATACTGTTCAAGAGCTAACAGAAAGAACAATGGATGATATGATGAAGGTTAGAAACCTAGGTAAGAAATCCTTAGAAGAAGTAGAGCAAAAACTTGAAGCCTTAGGATTATCTTTAAAACAGAGTGAAGAATAAAAAATAATATTAACATTGTTTGCTCAAAGAAAAGCGAAGGTAAGGAGGTATAGATATGGCATTACAACGTAAATTGGGTCGTCCAACTGACCAAAGAAGAGCAATGCTTAGAAATCTTGTTACTAGTTTTTTAAAGCATGGAAAAATAGAAACAACAGAAACTAGAGCAAAAGAAACAAAAAATTTGGCAGAAAAAATGATCACTCTTGCAAAAAGAGGGGATCTTCACGCTAGAAGACAAGTACTTTCATTTGTAACAGAAGAGGAAGTAGTTAAGGATTTATTTGATAAAGTAGCTCCTAAATATGCTGAAAGAAATGGTGGATATACTAGAATATATAAAGTAGGTCCAAGAAGAGGCGACGGAGCTGAAGTAGTTATACTAGAGTTAGTATAAGATTTAGGGGATTAAGTAAACTAACTTAATCCCCATTTTCTTATATATAAAAAAAGTAGATAAGCGATAACTTACTGCATTAATTTAGCGAGGTGCTTCCATGGAAAGTAAAATGATAGAATGCAAAAATGTTATTTATAAATATGAAAATGCTGATAAAAATGGAACAAAATTGGCTATTAATAATGCTAGTCTCGAGGTAAAAAAGGGAGAATTTCTAGTTGTTCTGGGGAGAAATGGTTCTGGAAAATCAACTATAGCAAAGCATATGAATGCGTTGTTAATTCCTACTGACGGAAAAGTATATGTAAGTGGATTGGACACATGTGATGAAAAGAATGTTTGGAATATAAGAAATAAAGCTGGTATGGTTTTTCAAAATCCGGATAATCAAATAGTTGCAACTATCGTAGAAGAAGATGTTGCCTTTGGTCCAGAAAATTTAGGTGTTGATCCAGCAGAAATAAGAAAAAGAGTAGATGAATGTTTAAAAAAAGTAAACATGTATGATTACAGAAAACATGCACCTCATTTGTTGTCAGGAGGTCAAAAGCAGAGAGTAGCTATAGCCGGAGTATTAGCAATGATGCCTGAGTGTATAATATTTGATGAATCCACAGCTATGCTAGACCCATCAGGAAGAAAAGAAGTAATGAAAACTATAAAAGAGATAAATAGTAAATATGGTATAACTATAATACTAATTACTCACTATATGGAAGAAGCAGTAGAAGCTGATAGAATAATAGTTATGGATGAAGGCAAAATTATTATGGAAGGCACTCCAAAAAATATTTTTAGTCAGGTTGAAAAAATGAAAAATATAGGACTTGATGTACCTCAAATGACAGAATTAAGCTATGAACTGCAGCGAAGTGGCATAAATATAAGAAAAGATATATTAACTATAGATGAGATGGTGGATGAATTATGTCAATTAAAATAGAAAATTTAACCCATATATATATGAAAGGATCTCCTTTCGAAAAAAAAGCACTAGACAATGTTAATATTACTATTAATGAGGGAGAATTTGTTGCTTTAATTGGTCATACTGGTTCAGGAAAGTCTACACTTATTCAGCATATTAATGGTTTGTTAAAACCAAGTTCAGGTAAAATAGTAATAGACGATGTTGATATTACTGAAAAGAAAGTTAATTTAAATTTCATAAGAAAAAAAGTAGGTCTTGTATTTCAGTATCCTGAATATCAACTTTTTGAAGAAACTATAGAAAAAGACATTGCTTTTGGTCCTAAAAATTTAGGCTTAAGTGATGATCAGATAAATAGCAGAGTAAAAAGGGCTATGAGCATGGTTGGTTTAGATTATGAAAAGTATAAAGACAAGTCCCCTTTTGAATTAAGTGGTGGTCAAAAAAGGAGAGTTGCCATAGCAGGTGTAGTGGCTATGGAACCTAAGATTTTAATACTAGATGAACCAACTGCAGGTCTTGACCCCAAGGGAAGAGACGATATTTTAGGTAAGATAAAAGATTTACATCTAGAATATAAAATGACCATTATACTCGTATCACATAGCATGGAAGATGTAGCAAAGCTTGCTGATAGGATATTGGTTATGCATAAAGGAAAAGCCATACTTGATGGAGTTCCATCACAAGTGTTTAAAGAAATAGATACATTAGAAAGTGTTGGGCTTGCAGTACCACAAGTTACTTACCTCGTAAGGGCACTGAAGGAAAAGGGAATAGATATATCTAGTGATGTGTTTACTATACAGCAAGCCAAAGAGGAAATATTAAGAATACTAAAAAAACGTTAGGGGAGTTAGTAAATGATTAAAGATATTACAATAGGACAATATGTGCCTGGAGATTCTTTTGTACACAAGTTAGATCCACGAGTAAAGATAATAATATCTTTAGTATATATAATAGATCTATTTTTAGTAAATACTTTTAAAGGGTACATATTTATAATAGCATTTACTTTACTTTCAATAATTATATCTAAGGTAAATTTTAGATATATATACAAGGGACTTAAACCAGTACTTATATTGGTATTAATAACAGCGTTATTGAACATTTTTATGACAGATGGTAAAACCCCGCCACTATTTGCATGGAAGTTTTTAAAAGTATATAAGGAAGGGTTAATACTTGCTGCCTTTATGGTTTTGAGACTTGTATTTTTAATAATTGGAACATCATTATTAACATTAACTACATCACCAATAGAATTAACAGATGGTATAGAAAAACTTTTAAATCCACTAAAGAAAATAGGTGTACCTGCTCATGAATTAGCAATGATGATGACTATTGCATTAAGATTTATTCCAACCTTAATGGATGAAACAGATAAAATAATGAAAGCTCAAATGGCTAGAGGAGCTGATTTTGAATCAGGAAGTTTAATTAAAAGAGCAAGAAATCTTATTCCTATACTGGTTCCTCTTTTTATAAGTTCCTTTAGAAGAGCTGATGAACTAGCAATGGCTATGGAAGCTAGATGCTATAGAGGTGGAGAAGGAAGAACTAGAATGAAACAATTAAAAATGACCAGTAGAGACTTTACTGCAAGTATAAGTATGATGGTGTTAGTAGTTGTTTCAGTATGGAGTAACACATGGCATTAATTAAGAATATTAAACTAGTAATTGAATATGATGGTACTAATTATTGTGGATGGCAGAGACAAGATAATGCTGAGTCAATTCAACAAAAGGTTGAGGAAGCTATTGAAAGGGCTACTAAAGTTTTTTCAAAGGTTACAGGATCTAGTAGAACGGATGCAGGAGTTCATGCCGAAGGGTTTGTTTGTAACTTTTTTACAGAGAGTTCAATACCACCTGAAAATTTTAAAGAGGCGCTAAATGTTTTTTTACCAGAGGATATAGTGATTATTGAGTCTAAGGAAGTAGACAAAGAATTTCATTCTAGATTTAATAGTATAGGAAAAAAGTATGTTTATACAGTGTTGACTGGATCTCATAGACCAGCAATAAGAAGAAATTATGTATATTACTTTAATAAAAACTTAAATATTGGACAAATGAAGGAAGCAGCAAAGTATTTTTTAGGAACTCATGACTTTTCTGCTTTTAAGAAAAGTGGAAGTTCTGTAAAAACATCTATTAGAACAATAAAAGAACTCAATATAGATATAGATGGAAATTATATAAAATTTTCTATTATAGGAGATGGATTTTTATATAATATGGTTAGAATTATAGTAGGAACTCTTTTAGATGTAGGAACTAATAGGTTTAATCCTGAAGATATTGATAAAATAATTAGTTCTAAAAATAGATCAAATGCAGGAAAATCTGCGCCAGCATGTGGATTAACTTTAGAAAAAGTATTTTATTAGATAAACTAAGTAATTTCAGTGTTTAACTTATTGACACGCCAGGCAGATTGTATTATAATAATGTATGTTTGTATTACAAGTATAAAAGATCCACTAGCCCCGGATCTTTATATAGAAGCACGTATTTTATAAAAGAATTTAGGGAGGTAAAACCATGAAATCATACATAGCAAAACCACAAGAAGTTGAAAGAAAATGGTATGTTGTTGATGCTGCTGGAAAGCCACTAGGAAGAGTAGCAAGCCAGGTTGCTTCAATATTAAGAGGAAAAAATAAACCAACATTTACACCACACGTTGATACAGGAGATTTTGTTATAATAATAAATGCAGAAAAAGTAGTTTTAACTGGTAAGAAATTAGATCAGAAAATGTTAAGACATCATTCACTTTACCCAGGTGGATTAAAAGAGACTCCATATAGAGAGGCTATAGCAAAGAAACCTGAATTTGTATTCCAAGAAGCAGTTAGAAGAATGCTTCCAAAGGGAGTATTAGGAAGACAAATGCTTAAAAAATTAAAAGTATACAGAGGTGCTGAGCACGATAATCAAGCTCAAAAACCAGAAGTATTAGAATTAAGATATTAATTGGAAACTGGAAGGAGGAGAAAAAATGGCTAAAGTTCAGTATTTTGGAACAGGAAGAAGAAAAAAATCAATCGCAAGAGTAAGACTTGTACCTGGTGAAGGTAAAGTAGTAATAAATAAAAGAGAAATGGAAAACTATTTCGGATTAGAAACTTTAATGGTTATAGTTAATCAGCCATTAACTTTAACTGGAACTAAAGAAAAGTTTGACGTATTAGTAAATGTACACGGTGGTGGATTTACTGGTCAGGCTGGAGCTATAAGACACGGAATTTCAAGAGCACTTTTAAAGGCTGATGAAAATTTAAGACCAGAACTTAAGAAAGCTGGTTTCTTAACAAGAGATCCAAGAATGAAAGAAAGAAAGAAATATGGTCTTAAAAAGGCTAGAAAAGCTTCACAATTCTCAAAGAGATAGAAAGCATGGAGAGAGGAAATTTCCTCTCTTTTTTTTATTGTAAAAAATTGTGCTAATTAAAAATCAATATTAAGGCATAGAATATATATGAAATTTTATTTTGGGAGGGATAATATTGAAATTTAAAAATAAGAAGTTAATATTAGTTAGCTTTATCATACTGTTATCACTGACTTCTATATTCTATGCTAATGGAAAATATTCTATGCCTATGTTTCATTTAAATACAAGTACCAATGATAAGGAAAATATAATCATACTCATAGATCCTGGTCATGGTGGAATTGATGGTGGAGCCACATCTAAAAGTGGAATTTTGGAGAAAGACATAAATTTGAAAATAGGGTTAAAACTTAAGTCTGAACTTGAAAAACAAAAGTATAAGGCAATAATGACCAGGAAAGAAGATAAAGGGTTATATGAGAATAGTGGAAGAATAAGAAAGAAAAAAATTGAAGATTTAAATAATAGATGCAAAATTAAAAAGGACAGTAAGTGCAATATGTTTATAAGTATACATCTTAATATGTTTCCTGAACCACAATATTATGGAGCGCAAGTTTGGTATTCTAAAAATGTGGAAAGTGAGAAGTTAGCAAAAATAACTCAGGAAAATTTAAAAAGAGATTTAGATCCTAATAATAATAGAAAGGAAAAACCAGCACTAGATTCTTATAAGGTATTAAGATCTAATGATAGTATGCCTTCCATACTTGTAGAGTGTGGTTTTTTGTCTAATCCACGTGAAGCTGAAAAGTTAAACACAGATGAATATCAATCTAAAATAGTAACTTCATTAGTAAAATCAGTTAATGATTATTATAATCAATAGAAAATCCAAGTTAAGCCTAAATTAGACCTGTATGCTGTGAAGGAAAATATACAGGTCTTTTCATTTGCTAAGTAAATTTTTGGTAATTAAAAATATAAAGTTATTAATTTTTTTAATATGAATATATGTAAATATGCCTTAAGGTAAGTGATGCCAATGAGGTAATAAGTAAATATATGTTTGCAATTAAAACAAGGTTTAAAGTGGACTAAAACATAATAAATAATGGAATTTTCTAAAATTTGAATAATTATAAAAAGTAATTGAAGTGCATTTGCAGGTGTGATATTATTAAATCAAGAAATGGACTAGTCCATTAATCCAATGAATTTTGGGGTGATTACTATAGAAATCAAGATAAACAAAGAAAGTGGAGTGCCACTATACTTACAAGTTAAAAAACAAATTATGGATTTAATAAAGACTGATATATTAACTGTAGGCAATAAGATGCCCACAGAGAGAGAATTGTCTGAAAAGTTAAAAGTAAGTAGAAATACTATAAGTACAGCATATAATGAGCTAGAACAAGAAGGCGTTTTAAAATCTTATCAAGGAAGAGGAACTTTTGTAGCTGAAGAAGCTAATCCTTGGAAAGTACAAAATATAAAAGAAAAGATAATAAAATTTGTCGATTTAGGATTTGAAGAAGCTCTAGAAACTGGTATGGATGCAGATGAATTTTTAGAAATTGTTATGCAGCGAGTAAGAGAGAAAAAAGAACTTATGAGCAAAATAACAGCATTATATGTTGAATGCAATATTGAACAATCAAGAATGTTTAGTAAGCAGTTAATGGATAGTACTAATATGAATGTTATTCCCTTTACTTTAGATGATATAAAAATGCCAACAAAAGAAACTAAAAGCATGATAGAAAAGTGCCAGGTAATAATAGCAACATTTAATCATGTTAATGAAGTAGTGAGAATGACAAAACAATTTAAAAAGGAAGTAATAGGAGTAGCTATAAATGTTAACTTACAAACTATAGTTAAAATTGCAAGATACCCTGAAGAAACTAGGTTTGGATTTGTTTGCATGTCACAAGAATTCATGTTTAAAGCAAGAGGTGCATTGGAGAAAGCAGGACTTTCCAATATAGACATTCAATATACAAATACCACAGATAAAGATGAATTATTAAAGATTGTAAATAATTCAGAGGTGTTAATAGTATCTCCAGGTAGATATAAAGATGTTAAGGAAAGTTGTACAGAGGATAAGGAAATAGTTAAGTTTTTATATAGCTTAGATGATAATTCTGTAAAAGCTTTAAAATCACAAATAATAGAATTAAAATATCAAAAGTAAAGTTTGGGAGGTTTCATAATGAAGACTTTAGTTATAGGTGTAATTGGTTCAGATTGTCATGCAGTTGGTAATAAAATACTTGAACATTCATTTACACAAGCAGGATTTAATGTAGTTAATATAGGAGTACTTTGTCCACAGGAAGATTTTATTAATGCTGCCATAGAAACTAATGCAGATGCAATTATAGTTTCATCGCTTTATGGACATGGTGAAATCGATTGTAGAGGTTTACGTGAAAAGCTTAATGAATCAGGATTAGATAGTATAGTACTATATGCTGGAGGAAATCTAGTAGTAGGAAAGCAAAAGTGGGAGAATGTAGAAAAGAAGTTTAAACAAATGGGATTTGATAGAGTTTATGCACCAGGTACATCACCAGAAGTTGACATTGCAGATTTAAGGAAAGATTTAAAAATTGAAGATTAATTAAAAATAAAAGCTCTATGTGAGTATAACAGGAGTGATTGGGTTGAATAGTTACTTACTGATAGATTTTGGTAGCACATATACAAAGCTTACTGCTGTAGATGTAGAAAAGGAAGAAATTCTTGCTACGGCTAAGGATATTACTACTATAGAAGATGATATAATGATAGGCTTTAATAATGCCTATGAAAAACTTCAAGAAAATTTAAAAGGAAAAGAAGTTAATTTCTTAAAAAAATTGGCATGCTCATCTGCTGCAGGTGGATTGAAAATGGTAGCTATTGGACTGGTACCAGAACTTACAGCTGAAGCTGCTAAAAGGGCGGCACTTGGTGCTGGAGCTAGAGTTTTAAATGTATATAGTTATGATCTTACATCAAAAGAAATAAATGAAATAAAAAATTCAAATTTGGATATTATACTTTTAGCAGGAGGAACAGATGGAGGAAACAAGCAATGTATAATTCATAATGCAAAAATGCTTGCTAAAAGTGGAATAGATAAACCAATAGTTGTAGCTGGAAATAAAGTTGCAGTAGATACAGTTGAAGAAATACTAAGCGAGGCTAATATGTTCTATAAAGTAACAGATAACGTAATGCCTAAGCTTAATGTTTTAAATGTTGAACCAGCCAGAGAAGAAATAAGAAAAATATTTATGGAAAAAATAGTTGAAGCAAAAGGAATGAAAAAAGCGGAAAACTATATAAGCGGAATATTAATGCCAACTCCAGCAGCAGTACTTAAAGCTGCAAGAATTTTAAGCGAAGGAACAGATAAAGAAGAAGGAGTTGGAGATTTAGTAGTTGTAGATATAGGAGGAGCTACTACAGATGTACATTCATTGGCAGATGGAGAACCTTCTAAAGCAGGTGTAACATTAAGAGGTCTCCAAGAACCTTTTGCCAAGAGAACTGTAGAAGGTGACTTAGGTATGAGATATTCTGCAGAAGCATTGTTAGAAGCAGCAACTACAAAAAGAATATACAAATATTTAAATGATAAAACTGTAGATGTAGAGGGAAATTGTAAATTTAGAGCGGAAAATATAAAAATGGTGCCAAAAACTGAAGATGAAATAAAGTTTGATGAGGCTATGGCTAAAGCAGCAACTGAAATATCTTTAGAAAGGCATGTAGGAGTTCTTGAAACACTGTATACCCCTTGTGGAGTAATATATTCGCAAGAAGGTAAAGATCTTTTAGAGGTAAAATATCTTATAGGAACAGGTGGGGTTTTAGTTCATAGTAAAAATCCTGCAGGAATATTAAAGGCAGGTACTTTTGACGAAACTGATCCTACACATTTGAAACCTAAAAATCCACAGTATTTACTTGATAAAACTTATATAATGTCTGCGATGGGTCTTCTAGCAGAGGAATATCCTGATATGGCAGTTAGAATAATGAAAAAATACTTGGTTAAAGTTGATTAGGAGGTAATTGAGGTGGAACTTAAAAATAAAAAGTGGACAGATGAAGAATTTTTCGAAATGAGAAAAGAAGTATTAAGCCAATGGCCAACAGGAAGTGAAGTAGATTTAAAGGAAGCAGTAGAATATTTAAAAAAGGTACCAGAAAATAAGAGTTTTCCAGCAAAATTAAGAAAAGCTAAAGAAGCGGGAATAACATTAGCACAGCCAAGAGCAGGAGTTGCACTAATAAGTGAACATATAGAACTTCTACAACACCTTCAAAATGAAGGAGATGCAGATTTATTACCATCAACAATAGATAGTTATACAAGACAAAATAGATATGATGAATGTGAAATAGGAATAAAAGAAAGTTTAGCAGCAGGAAGATCCCTATTAAACGGATTTCCAGGAGTAAACCATGGAGTAAAAGGATGCAGAGAAGTATTTGAAGCAGTAAATCTTCCACTTCAAGCAAGACATGGTACACCAGATTCAAGATTGCTTGCAGAAATAATACATGCAGCAGGATGGACTTCAAATGAAGGCGGCGGAATATCTTATAATGTTCCATATGCTAAAAATGTATCAATAGAAAAAAGCTTATTGGACTGGCAGTACTGTGATAGACTTGTTGGATATTATGAGGAACAGGGAATATCAATCAACAGAGAACCATTTGGACCTTTAACAGGAACTTTAGTTCCACCAAGTACATCCAATACAGTAGCAATAACAGAAGCATTGCTTGCAGCAGAACAAGGAGTTAAGAATATAACAGTAGGATATGGACAGTGTGGAAATTTAGTTCAAGATGTTGCAGCAATAAGAGCCTTAGAAGAACAAGTTAATGAATATTTAAAAAAGTATGGATACGATGATGTTTATGTAACAACAGTATTTCATCAGTGGATGGGAGGATTCCCACAGGATGAAGCAAAAGCATTTGGAGTAATAGGATCAGGAGCAGCAACAGCAGCACTAGCAGGAGCAACAAAGGTTATAGTAAAAACACCACATGAAGCATTGGGAATACCAACAAAAGAAGCAAATGCAGCAGGAATAAAAGCAACAAAAATGGCATTAAATATGTTCCAGGGACAGAGACTTCCAATGTCAAAGGAATTAGAAACAGAAATAAGTATAATAAAAGCAGAAACTAAATGTATGATGGATAAATTATTTGAGCTTGGAAATGGAGATTTAGCAGTAGGAACAGTAAAAGGCTTTGCAGCAGGAATAGTTGATATACCATTTGCACCAAGCAAGTATAATGTAGGAAAAATGATGCCAGCAAGAGATAATAATGGGGCAGTAAGATACTTGAATTTTGGAAACTTGCCATTAACTGAAGAATTAAAGGCATTCAATACAAGAAAGTTAGAAGAAAGAGGAAAGTTTGAAGGAAGAGAAGTAACATTCCAGATGACTATAGATGATATATTTGCTGTAGGAAAAGGTGTTTTGATAGGAAGACCTGAGTAATTTTAGTTTAACATATCTAGAGACACATTCGTTCTTTGCTCCAACTTGAAAAAGATGGAGTATTAGAGCGGGAGTCAATGGGTAAATTACATAAGTATGCAAAAACTATTTAGAAAGACGGTGTAAAAAATGAAAATAGTTGACGTTATTTGTTCAGAATCAAAAACAGGATTTTATTTCGATGATCAGAGAGCTATAAAAAAGGGAGCAGGACATGATGGATTCACTTATGTAGGAGAACCAGTAACAGAAGGATTTAAAAATGTAAGACAGGCTGGAGAAGCTATATCTGTAATGCTTATATTAGAAGATGGTCAGGTAGCATATGGAGATTGTGCAGCAGTGCAGTATTCAGGAGCAGGTGGAAGAGATCCTTTATTTTTAGCTAAAGATTTTATTCCAGTTATAGAAAAGGAAATAGCACCTAAGCTTATAGGAAGAGAATTAAAGGAATTTAAAGCACTAGCAGAAGAATTTGATAAAATGCAAGTTAATGGAAAAAGACTGCATACAGCTATAAGATATGGAGTAACTCAAGCAATACTTGATGCAGTAGCAAAAGCTCAAAAAATAACTATGGCAGAAGTAATAAGAAATGAATACAATCCAGGTTATGAAATGAAGAGAGTGCCAATATTTACTCAATCAGGAGATGACAGATACGACAACTCAGATAAAATGATAATAAAGGGTGCAGATGTAATGCCACATGCACTTATAAATAATGTAGAAGAAAAATTAGGATTAAAAGGTGAAAAACTATTAAAGTATGTTGAATGGTTAAGAGATAGAGTAATAAAATTAAGAACAAAAGAAGATTATAGTCCAATATTCCATATAGATGTATATGGAACAATAGGTGCTGCATTTAATTATGATACAAAAGCAATGGCTGATTATATAAAAACATTAGAAGAAGCAGCAAAACCATTCCATTTAAGAATAGAAGGACCAATGGATGTAGAAGAAAGACAAAAACAAATGGAAGCATTAAGAGACCTAACAGCAGAATTAGATGGAAGAGGAATAAAAGTAGAATTAGTTGCAGATGAATGGTGCAACACAGTGGATGATGTAAAATTCTTTACAGACAATAAAGCAGGACATATGGTACAAATAAAGACACCTGATTTAGGTGGAGTAAATAATATAGCAGATGCAATAATGTATTGCAAAGAACATGATATGGGAGCATATTGTGGAGGAACATGCAATGAAACAAATAGATCTGCTGAAGTAACTACAAATATAGGTATGGCCTGTGGCGCAAAACAAGTACTTGCTAAACCAGGAATGGGCGTAGATGAAGGATACATGATAGTTAACAATGAAATGAATAGAGTTATTGCGTTAATAAATAGAAGAAAATAATTGTACTTTAATTTGCAAAAGGCGGTTTGATTAAACTGCCTTTTCATCTACAAAAAAGTACCAAAATATTTACAAAGAGGAGAAAGATAAATATGAGAGATATAAATGTATCAGAAATAACAAGTTCTATAAAAAAATTATGCATAGATGCTAATTACTTTCTTTCAGATGATGTTAAAAGTAGAATAAAAAAGGCTAAAGAAGAAGAGACATGGGATATGGCAAAGGGTATTTTAGAAAAAATACTTGAAAATGTAGATATAGCTAAAAATGAAAAAATGCCTATGTGTCAGGATACTGGTATGGCTTGTGTATTTGTAGAATTAGGTCAGGAGGTTCATATAGTAGGAGGAAGCTTAGAAGATGCTATAAATGAAGGTGTAAGACAAGGATATACAGAAGGTTATTTAAGAAAATCTGTAGTAAAAGATCCATTGGATAGAGTAAATACAAAAGATAATACTCCAGCAGTTATATATTACAATTTAGTTCCAGGTGATAAATTAAAGATTACTGTGGCTCCTAAGGGATTTGGTTCAGAAAATATGAGTCAAATTAAAATGTTAAAACCTGCAGATGGATTAGATGGAGTTAAAGAATTTATACTTAAAGCAGTAAAAGAGGCAGGACCTAATCCATGTCCTCCAATTGTAGTAGGTGTAGGTATAGGTGGAACCTTTGATAAAGCAGCAAATTTAGCTAAAAAAGCACTAATTAGACCTTTAGCAGAAAGAAATTCAAATCCATTTTATGAAAACTTGGAAAAAGAGCTCTTAGATAAAGTAAATGCTTTAGGAATTGGACCACAAGGATTTGGTGGAAAGACTACTGCACTTGCAGTAAATATAGAAACATATCCAACTCATATAGCAGGACTTCCAGTTGCTGTTAATATAAATTGCCATGTTACAAGACATGCAGAGATAGAATTATAATTATTGATAATTTGGAGGTATAGGTATGGAAAAAAGAATTACAACTCCTTTCACAGAGGAAAAGGTTAAAAATTTAAAGGCTGGAGATAGTGTATTAGTATCAGGAGTTATATATACTGCAAGAGATGCAGCTCATAAAAGATTTGTAGAACTTTTAGATAAAGGTGAAGAATTACCTATGGATGTAAAAGATTCAATCATATATTATGTAGGACCAAGTCCAGCAAAGCCAGGAAAAGTAATAGGTTCAGCAGGACCTACTACAAGTTATAGAATGGACCCTTATGCACCAAGATTATTGGATATAGGCTTAAAGGGAATGATAGGAAAAGGCTTAAGATCAAAAGAAGTAATAGAGTCTATGAAAAAGAATAAAGCTGTTTATTTTGCAGCTATAGGTGGAGCTGCTGCACTTATGGGAAAAGCTATAAAAAAGGCAGAGGTTATAGCTTACGAAGATTTAGGATCTGAAGCAGTAAGAAGATTAGAAGTAGAAGATTTACCTTTAGTTGTAGTAATAGATTCTGAAGGAAATAATTTGTACGAAATGGGACAAAAAGAATATTTAGAATCTGTAAATGATTAAATTAAAAATATGAGGAGAGAAAGCTAATGGAAATAAAGAAGGTAGCCAAAGCAGGTACACTAGAGTCAAATGACATAATGATTATGGTTGCACCAAATGAAGATGGAAAAGTAGACTTAGAACTTGAAAGTATAGTAATGAAGCAGTTTGGAAAACAAATAGAAAAAACTATACTAAAAAAAGTAAAAGAATTAGGAATAGAAAGTATAACTATAAAGGCTCAGGATAAAGGAGCATTAGATTATACAATAAAAGCGAGAGTTCAAACAGCTATAGAAAGAGCAATGTAAATTTAAAATTGAGGTGAGATATATGAAAAGACTAAGAAGAACAATGCTTTTTATGCCTGGCAACAACCCTGGAATGCTTCAAAGTGCACCAATACTTGGAGCTGATTCAGTAATACTTGATTTAGAAGATGCAGTAAGTCTTACAGAAAAGGATAGTGCAAGAAGACTTGTTAGTGAAGCTATAAAATTTATAGATTATTCAGCAGTAGAACTAGTAGTAAGAGTAAATCCACTAGATACTGAATATGGACCAAAGGATATAGATACTATAGCTAGAGTTAAGCCAGATGCATTAATGATTCCGAAAGCTACAGAAGAACAGCTTGAAACTATAGATAAAATGCTTTCTAAAATTGAAAGTGAAGAAAAATTTGAAGACAATCATATAAAACTTATTCCAATT
Source organism: Clostridium carboxidivorans P7 (assembly GCF_001038625.1). Classification (GTDB taxonomy): domain Bacteria; phylum Bacillota; class Clostridia; order Clostridiales; family Clostridiaceae; genus Clostridium_AM; species Clostridium_AM carboxidivorans. Next base: position 4,410,418 of record NZ_CP011803.1, on the reverse strand, counting down.
GTAGAAACAGCTTATGGCTTGGAAAATGTGTACAGCATAATAAAAGCATCAAAAAGAGTAGTAGGTGTACTTTTGGGAGCAGAGGATTTAACTTCAGACTTTGGAATTAAGAGAACAAAAGAAGGAGAAGAAATATTTTATGCAAGAAACAGAGTGTCTACAGCTTGTAGAGCTTCTAGAGTAGATGCTATAGATACTCCTTTTACAGATACTAATGATTATGAAGGATTAAGAAAAGATACATTTAAAGCCAAGAGTATAGGTTTCACTGGAAAATCATCCATAAATCCAAGACAAATAGACACTATACATTCAGTATTTGAACCAACAGAAGCTGAAATAAAGCATGCAGTAAGAGTATTAGAAGCTAGAGATGAAGCTAAAGCTAAGGGATTAGGAGTATTTTCTTTAGATGGAAAAATGGTAGATGCACCTGTAATAAACAGAGCAGTAACTACTGTAGAATTGGCTAAATTATTAGGTCTTATTTAATTAATATGTGTTAGATTAAATCTGGAAAAAGTGAGGTATTACTATGAAAAATGTACTAGGAAGAGAAATTCCTGATAATATAGAAGGCTATAGGGAAGTAAAGCCTTTTCAAGGAGCTTTTTCAAATTGTGGTGTTAAAGAAAAAGTAGGTGTAAATGTAAGTTCAGTAAAACCGGGAGAAGATAAAGTATTAAACAGCATAGAAGAAGCTTTAGATAAAGTAGAAATAAAGGATGGAATGACTATATCTTTTCACCATCATTTAAGAAATGGAGATTTCATACTTAATAATGTAATGTATGCTATTTCAAAAAGAGGAATAAAAGACATTACTGTAGCAGCAAGTTCTATATTCCCAATACATGAGCCCTTAGTAGAATATATGAAGAGGGGTGTTGTAACAGGAATAGTTGCAAACTATATGTCAGGACCTGTGGCAGAAGCTATATCAAAGGGATACTTAAAAAAACCAGCAGTAATGATGACTCATGGTGGAAGACCAAGAGCTATAGAAAGTGGAGATTTACATATAGATGTAGCATTCATAGGAGCACCAACTGCGGATACTTATGGAAACATAAATGGAGTTTATGGAAATGCTGCTTGTGGTTCATTAGGATATGCCGTATCCGATGCTGAATATGCAGATAAGGTAATAGCAATTACTGATAACCTTGTTCCTTACCCAGCATGTCCTATTGAGATCAATCAAACTTATGTAGATTATGTAGTTAAAGTTGATTCTATAGGAAATCCAGCAGGTATTGTATCAGGTACTACAAAAATTACAAAGGACCCTGTAGGACTTAAAATAGCTAAAATGGCATCAAAGGTTATGGAAGCTTCAGGACTTGTAAAGGATGGAATGTCATTTCAAACAGGAGCAGGAGGAACCTCTCTTGCAGTGGCAGAAAACTTAAAAGAAATAATGAGAGATAAGAAAGTAACAGGAAGTTTTGCAGCAGGTGGAATAACAGGTTATATTGTAGATATGTTTGAAGAAGGATTATTCACACATATATTTGATGTACAGTGCTTTGATTTAAAAGCTGTAGAATCCTATAGAAATAATCCTAAACATCAAGGTATGAGTGGATCAATGTATGGGAACCCTCATAATAAAGGAGCCGTAGTAAATAACTTGGATGTAATGATACTTGGAGCTACAGAAATAGATACAAATTTCAATGTAAATGTAACAACAGGTTCTGATGGAATAATAATGGGAGGTTCAGGTGGACACAGTGATACTGCAGCAGGAGCAAAGCTTGCTATAGTAGTTACAAACCTTATAAAAGGAAGACTTCCAATTATAAAGGATAAGGTTACTACAGTTACAACTCCAGGAGAAAGTATAGATGTAGTAGTTACAGAAAGAGGTATAGCTGTAAATCCAATAAGAAAGGATTTAATAGAAAAATTAAAAGCTAAAAATTTACCTGTTATGACAATAGAAGAACTAAAAGATTTAGCTGAAAATATGACAGGAAAGCCAGCGCCTATAGAATTTACAGATAAGGTTGTAGCAGTAGTAGAATATAGAGATGGTACTATAATAGATGTAGTTAGAAAACCATTAAGTTAAGGAGATAAAAATGTATGATTTAAAGCTTCAGAAAATAAATTTGAAAAATGAAGAAGAAAAAAATGAAGTATATAAGTTTTTAGAAAGCTTTGGATTAATACTGGATAAAGATGTGGATTATACAGTGGTTTTTAGAGATGGAAATAATGCAATTAAAGCCACTTGTTCTAAAGCTAAGAATATATTTAAGTGCTTTGCCATATCAGAGGATATAAGGGGAGAAAACATAACTTCTTCCCTTATATCTAATTTAGTAGATAAGCTTTTTGAAGAAGGAATTTACCATAGTTTTTTATTTACTAAACCAGACAAAGTAAAAATATTTACCTCTTTAAATTTTAATCTTATATATAAAGAAGAAAATGCTGCTTTATTAGAATATGGAATTTATAATATAAATAAAGCTTTAGATAAAATGATAGCTAAATATGAAATAGATGTAACTACTGAAAAAGGTGCATTAGTAATGAATTGCAATCCATTTACTAATGGACATAGGTATTTAGTAGAAGAAGCTTCAAAAAAGTGCAGTGAAGTTATAGTGTTTGTGGTGGAAGAAGACAAATCCTTATTTCCTTTCAAGGATAGATATTCAATGGTAGAAGAAGGTTTATCAGATTTTAAAAATGTAAAAGTTATTCCAGGTAGTGAATATATTATATCGTCAGCTACTTTTCCATCCTATTTTATTAGAAAAGAGGATGAAAGATTAAAATCCTATGAAAATATTGATTGTAACATATTTGGGGAATATTTTTGTAAAAAATTAAATATAATAAAGAGATTTGTAGGTGAAGAACCCTACTGTAATGTTACTAATACATATAATAATACGTTAAAAAAAGTTATGCCAAAGTATGGTGTAGAGCTGATTGAAATAGAGAGAAAATGTTATGAAGGCAATTATATAAGTGCTTCTAAAGTTAGAGAATTTATAAAAAATAATCAAATGGATCAAGTAAAAAATATAATACCTGAAGTAACATGGAAGTTTTTAAATTCTAATAAAGGAAAGGAGATAAGAGAGAAAATACAAAAAAGTAACTCTCCACATTAGTTTATGAATAGATGTTGGTTAACAAATTACACTTACGAAGATTATGTTAAAGATAAACAAAAAAATTGTAATATAAAAGGTATAAAAGAATATACGCCAGAAGATATATTAATGTGCAGAGAAGAAAGAGTTTGTGAACAAGAAAAGTTAATTAAATTGTATAAAAAAACATTAGTTTTTATGAGAGTTAATTATCCTGGTGTAGTTAAAAATAATACTATAACACTTGGCATAATGAAATTTATGAACAAGTTTTTAATAGAACAGCTTAAGCAATATATAGAGTATAAGAATTTTGCTATAACAGCAGAAGGTCCATCATTAACACTTATTGTGAATAAAAATGCTAAAGACATAAAAAAAATAACAGTTAACATAGAAAATAAACATTTTCTAGGCAGATACGTAGATATCGATGTTTATGATGAAAACAATAATAGTTTAAGTAGAGGAATGCTTGGCTTCAAACCAAGAACATGTTATATATGCAGCGATATTGCTCAGTATTGCGTAAGGTCAAGAAAACATAGTGAAGAAGAAATAAAAGAGTTTATTAAAAATAAGTATGAAGATTATTGTAAATGGTGTAAAGTACTTTAGTATCAAGTGATTCTTAGACTCAGGTGGAGTTTGCCTATGAGGAATACCTCTTACCTGAGCAAGCTCGTAAAATGCCATTTAGGCATTTTACCCATCTGAGTCTTAGAAGAACTTATCCAGGCGCGTATCATTGCTTATCCCCAACTTGAAGAAGGTGGGGGTATTAGCAATGGTAGCGATCGGATGAAAAATGAATGAAATATTTTTAGCAAATGGTTATAATAAGGTATATAACAGAAATGTGGAGGTACTTTATGTTTTTTAGAAATAGCGATGATGGCTTATATGGAAAAATACCCATGAAGGTTAAAGTAATAATTGCATGTATATCAGTATGTGTAGTAATTGGCATAGCTTATAAGGAAGCAATAAATAATAGAAAAAATAATAGTATAATAGAAAACGTAAATAAAGAAAGTTCTAATAATAATACAGTTATAAAAGAAAAAAAAGATGATAATGTTTCAAAGCAGACAGAAGCCCAAAAGGCTGAGGAACAAAAATATAGTGAAAGCTATAAGGCTTTTGGAGAAAAGAACTATGATAATACAATAGCATTAGCTGATGAAATTATAAAGGCAGATCCAAATTTTTATAAGGCTTATAATATTAAAGGAATAGCATTATGTTATAAAGGTAGCTTTGACGAAGGAATGAAAAATATAGACAAAGCACTTCAATTAAAGCCTGATTTTGGGTATGCTAGATTTAACAAAGCTTTAGGGTATGAGCTGCATGGCGATTATGATGCAGCATTAACCTGGTATGATAAAGATTTAGAGGTTGAAAATTATATATGGAGTTATTATGGCAAAGCTAGTATATATGGAAGACGAGGAGATGTGGAGAATACAGTAAAGTATTTAAAAACAGCTGTAAACATGTCACCAGATATAAAAGGTATTGCTTCTAAAGAAGAAGACTTTAATCCAGTAAAGGACTCCAAGGAGTTTCAAGATGTAATCAAGTAAAATAATCCCCAAAGTTTTTTAAACAATGGGGATTATTTTGCTTTGAAAATGTGGATAACTTTTAAAGAGAAGCTAAATCTATTCCATATTTTTTGCATTTTAAAGATACAGTTCTATGAGTAATTCCTAAGGCTTTTCCAGCTTTATTATAGCTTTTATAGGTTTTCATAGCTAAAGTTATCAATTCTTTTTCATATTGTTCTAAAGGCTGAAGTTTACCGTTTTTAAGGTTTATCAAAGAACCAGTTTCCAATTCACCATTTTTAATGTAAAAAGGTAAGTCTTTTTCTGCTATTAAGCTGTTTTCACACATATTTATAGCTCTCTCTATAATATTTTCTAATTCTCTTATGTTTCCAGGCCAATGGTATTCCTGCAAATGCATAAGGGATTTTTTATCTATGCCTGTAACATTTTTATTGAGTTTAATATTCATTTTCTGAATAAAGTGTTCTACCAAAAGATTTATATCTTCTTTTCTATTTCTTAAAGGAGGAAGAATAATGCTTATAACATTTAATCTATAGTATAAATCTTCCCTAAACTTATCTTCCTTTATCATTTTTTCAAGATTTCTATTAGTAGCGGCAATTATTCTTATATCTACTGTTTGGGTAGTAAGGCCACCAACACTTTCAAATTCTCTTTCCTGAAGTACTCTTAATAATTTAACCTGCATAGATACAGGCATGTCTCCAATTTCATCTAAAAATAAAGTACCACCATTTGCTATATTAAATTTTCCAGGTTTACTTTTAATTGCACCTGTAAAGGCGCCCTTCTCATATCCAAATAACTCACTTTCTAGTAAATTTTCTGGAATAGCAGCACAATTAACTCTAACAAAAGGTTTATTTTTTCTATTACTATTATTATGAATAGCTTTAGCAATAAGCTCTTTACCTGTTCCGCTTTCACCACGAATTAATACGGTAGAGGGTGAATTAGAAGCTTTTTGTGCCATAAATAGACAATCCTTAAGAGAACTGCTGCAGCCTATTATAGAACTAAAAGAACTGCTAAAATTATGTCTGTTTAATTCATCTTTATAATAATTAAGTTCTTCTTCGGATTTCTCCAGTTTTTTTACTAAGTCTTTGATTTCGTCTACAGTTTTTGATATTGAAATAACACCTTTAAATATACCGTCTATAAAAATAGGTTCTATTGTGGAAATTATATTTATGCTATCTTTGTGGTAAACTTTATTTTCAATTGGTGTTTTTGTATTAAATACTTTAATTCGGAGTCCATTTGGAGACACAGTGGCTAAATCTTTACCTACAATATCTTTACTTTCTATACCAAAATGTTTTTCATAAGATGGATTTACATAACTTATAATTCGTCTATCATCTACAAAGCAAATTAAGTCATGAGATGCTTCTAATATTTTTTTGAATTTTTCATTTAATTCTTTAATACCTATTAATTCAGATATATCTTGGAATACTCCTAAAGCTCCAATAACTTTATCATTAGAGAATATAGGAGATCTATTAGTTAAAACAAGATGATTGTTTATATATTGAGTTTCTCCAACCTTACGCTCTTTTGAAGTTACTATGTTTGGCAAATCAGAAGTTGGAATAATGTCTTTTACAAAGTGTCCTATTACATCCTCTAAATTTTTATCAACTATTTTAAGTGCATAGTCATTCATGGCTGTAATATATCCATTTACATCAATAACTAATATCCCAACAGGAATATTTTTTACTATTTGAGCATAAGCAATAGTATTTTCTTCAATTATGTCATCTATTTTAGATAAAACTGAATTATTATTATTTACTATATACATAGTTATAAAATTGCATAGTTCTAATACTGCATGTTGGCCATTCATAGAGTTTTCCTTGCAGGAAATCTCAACCATTTCACCTTCTCTTATTTTTAAAGATAACAAGGCTAACATACTTATAGCTATAGGTTCTTTTGCAGATGAATTGCTCATATATAGGTTTATTCCATATTTGCTTTTTAATTCTGTAGCTTTATGAACTATCATAGCTGCAATTCGTGTGTGTATTCCATTATGTATTGTTATGGTTATACTGTTTTTATACATAATTCATCTCCTCTTGATAAAAAATATCATATATATGTACAAAATCTGATAAAATTTATCAAGTATAATATTAACCTAAAATCCGTTGTAAGTCCAGAGGTTAAGGCCAGTTTTTAAATTACTTTATAACAATATAATGGTTTTAGTTGATAAATTTTATCAATATTTTTTTAACTGTAATATTATAAAATACGAAAGAAATTAAAAAAACTATATTTTAAAATTGTGATTTTCATTAATAAATAAGAGTTTTTGAGGAATGTTTTTAGATTGATTTTAAATTTTTATTAGGATTGGCATGATAATTGCTTTAAAAATATTTTAGCTTTAAACAATTACATTAAAATAGAAATTAAGTTTTAAAATATAGATTTGATAAATTGTAATTATTTTGAGGAGGATAAATAAAAGATGAAAAAAGGAATTGCAGCTTCAAAAGGATATGCTATAGGCAAAGTTTTAATAAAAGAGGCTAATGAAGTTAAAATTGAAGAGAGAAAAATAGAAGATGTAAAATCAGAAAAAGAAAGATTTAAAAAGGCATTAGATGCTTCAAGAGAACAGTTGACTAGAATAAAGGAAAAAGCAGAAAAGGAAATGGGTGCTGATAAGGCTGCTGTATTTGAAAGCCATATGATGTTGTTAGATGATCCTGAGTTTGCAGGTGCAGTTGATATGGCAATAGAAAATGATAAAGTTAATGCTGAAAAGGCTCTTGACAATGTTTCAACTATGTATGCAGGTATATTTGAAGCTATGGAAGATGAATACATGAGAGAAAGAGGTGCTGATGTAAAGGATGTTAGTAAGAGAATTCTTACTAATCTTGCTGGAAAAATATCAGCAGATTCAGAAGAAATGGCAGCTAATACAATAGTAGTTGCTCATGACTTAACACCTTCAGATACTGCACAACTTGATAAAAGCAAAGTTATAGCTTTTTTAACTAATATAGGTGGAAGAACTTCACATAGTGCTATAATGGCAAGAACCCTAGAAATTCCAGCTGTTGTAGGTTTAAATGATATAACAACTTCAGTAAAAAATGGTGATACAGTAGTTGTAGATGGTAATGAAGGTATAGTTATAATAAACCCAGATGAAAATACTGTTAAAGAATATGAAGCTAAAAAAGAAGCTTATGAAAAAGAAAAAGAAGAACTTAAAAAACTTATAAGTGTAAAAACTGTTACTAAAGCTGGAAAGAGAGTAGAAGTAGCAGGAAATATAGGAAAGCCACAGGATGTTCATCAGGTTTTAGAAAATGGTGGAGATGCTATAGGACTTTTCAGAACAGAGTTTTTATACATGGATAGAGATGATATGCCAACTGAAGAAGAACAATTTGAATCATACAAATACGCAGTAGAAAAGATGGAAGGAAAATCAGTGGTAATCAGAACACTAGATATAGGTGGAGACAAAAAGTTACCATACTTACCACTTCCAGAAGAAATGAATCCTTTCTTAGGATATAGAGCTATAAGACTTTGTCTTGATAGAAAAGATATATTTAAAGTTCAATTAAGAGCTTTACTTAGAGCTTCAGCTTTTGGTAATTTGAAAATAATGTTTCCAATGATATCTTCTTTAGAAGAATTCTTACAAGCAAAAGAAACTTTAAGTGAATGTATGGAAGAATTGAAGAAAGAAGGAAAAGCATTTAATGCAGAATTAGAAACAGGAATAATGGTAGAAATACCTGCAGCAGCAGTATGTGCAGATGAACTTGCAAAACATGTTGACTTTTTTAGTATAGGAACTAACGATTTGATACAGTATACTTTGGCTGCAGATAGAATGAATGAAAAAATATCATACCTTTATAATCCAATGCATCCAGCAGTGTTAAAGCTTATAAAAATGACTATAGAAGCTGCTCATAAAGAAGGGAAATGGTGTGGTATGTGTGGAGAAATGGCTGGAGATGAAAAAGCTATTCCTACACTAGTAGAGTATGGTTTAGATGAATTTTCAATGAGTGCATCTTCTATATTAAAAGCAAAACAATTAATAATGGAAAACTAATTTAGATAGCTTACTTAACTTAATATATAAAGTAAAACCTGATTGAGAATTTTATTCCAATCAGGTTTTATTTTATATTTAAAACATTATCTTTAAACTGTATTTTAGTATATAATATAGGTAGATTAAGCATTATTTTTAAAAAGATTCATTGAAAACATTTGTGCAATAATAAGGAGGAAATCAATATGAAAAACTTAAAGAAAAAAAGATTAATTACAATTGCTTGTTCAATATCAGTGCTTTTAACATTAGCTTTTACAGGATGCTCAGGAAATAAGGAAAAAAGTGCATCAACAAATAATGAAACAACATCTGCTCAAAAAAGTGATTCAAAAAAGAATACTTCTTCAGAACAAGTTAACCCAAAAAAGCAGGAAGCAAAGCCTCAAACTAAAAGCACAAATACTAAAAGTTCCAGCACTATTAAGTTTGCAAAAGAACAATTAGATAAAAGTACAAAGCCAAAGTTTAGTACTCCTTGGGAAGATTCAACTAATGGCACATATAGGGCATGTATAGAAGGTAAGGGAGAAGAAGCATCAGAAGAAGGTATAGGCAAAGTATTTGTAAAGAATACTAATGGAAATAATTTTACCTACGAAATTATAGGAAATAATAAGATTTCACCTAGAGATATAGAATGGGTTGATGATGAAAATTTATTGGTAGTAATAGGTTCATCACAAGGAACTGTTTCTAAGGGTGGCAATTTGTATATGTTAAATGTGAGTACAGGAAATGTCTCAACAATTATAGAAACATCAGATAAAAAACAACAAATAATGTCAGCAAAAAAAGCTAATAATAACATAAGCTTAAAGGTTAATGTATATGAAGATGATAACTATAATAAATCTCATATAGAAAACTGGACTATTCATTCTTTTGATTCAAGCTTAAATAAATCAATGGAAGTAAAAAATTCTGAAGGAAAGGTTTTATATACAATTAACTAAGGAAAATAGCATTAAGGGGAACTTAAGCATATGGATAAATCTAAGAAAATATATATTAAAGCATCAAATAAATATAACAGTGGTTATATAGATAAGGCCATGGATTTATGCGAAGAAAGCATATCATTAGATATAAAAAATGCAGCATCTATAAATCTTAAGGGATTGTTACATTATTTAAAGGGAGATATAGATAGTGCTCGAAAGCTTTGGAAGATGAATCATCAAATAAATAATGATGGAGTTTCTGAAAAATATTTAGCTAGTACTAAAAGTGACGAGAGCAGATTATATACTTATGAAAAAGCAATATCACTTATAAAAGGACTGCATATAAATGAAGCATTAGACCTTTTGGAACAATGTTCAGAAAGTGATTACAATTACATTAATGTAAATAATTACAAAGCTTTCTGCTATATAAAAAAGGGTCAATATGATAAAGCTATGAATAGTATAGAAAATGTAATGAAAATAGATAAAAATAATAGTATGGCTAAAGAAAACAAAAAAGTATTAATAAAATGCGGAGTTATAAAAAACAAAATTGATACGAAAAATGCCATTTATTGTTTAATAGGTGTATTGCTAATAATTGCAGTAACATTTGGAGCTACAGCTGTGTTTAAAAAAGTAAAAAGTAATATGGCTAAATCTCATAATACAAAAACATCAAAAGTAAATACAGCAAAAACATCTAGTAATAATGGAAATAAAGCAACTAAAGAGGCTCCAAAAAAAGTTCAGCAGGAAACTTTTCCAGCAGATAAAATTAGAAGTGATATTCAAAGTAAAAATTTTGACAATCTATATGACGATTATACAAAATGGAAAGATAAAAATGTGTCTAATGATGATAAGGAAGTTATTTCAAGTGTCATTAATATACTCAAAAGTGAAGGTGTAGAATACTTTTATGGAAAAGGGTATGGCTATATGGATAGTCAAGATCTTCCTAATGCTAAAAATAATCTTACAAAAGCCTATGAAATGGGAGCAGATTATTATTTATATCCTCACATAATTTATATGTTAGGAACTAGCTTTTATTTATCAAGTGACTCACAAAATGCTATAAAATATTATACTGAATATGATGAGAAATATGCAAAGGATGCAAAGGATGGCTATGAAGAACCAGTACTTTATGCATTAGCTACTATGTATAAGGACTTAGATAAAGATAAAGCATTAAGTTATGCTCAAAAATTAGTAGATAAATATCCTAAGTCAATATATAATAATTCTGTAATAAAAAGTATAATTAATAAATAAGAAATTCACACAAATTAATAATCATTATTAACAACTATTGACTAAATGAGAAATATAACATAAAATTAAAATATAAATCATACCTTAATAAGGTATAAATGGAGGGATAAGTTATGGTACAAGAAATAAAGGATATGGATTTTTCAAAGGCTGTTCAGGAATCTTCAAAACCTGTAGTTATAGACTTTTGGGCTTCTTGGTGTGGACCTTGCAAAATGTTAGCTCCTGTAATAGATGAAATTTCCGAAGAACTTAATGATAAAGTAGAATTTTTGAAATTGAATGTAGATGAAAATCCTGTAACATCAAATCAGTATAGAGTAGCAAGTATACCAACTGTTATGATATTCAAGGATGGAAAAGTAGTAGATACACTAGTAGGATTTAGACCAAAGGAAGCAATAAAAAGTGTTATAGAAAAACATATTTAATATTATGAATGAAACAGCAATGACAAATTAGCAAAAGTTAATTTGTCATTTTTTTCAAAGGGAGGTCGATTATATGACTAATAGATATGATATAGCAATAATAGGTACAGGACCAGCAGGATTATCAGCTGCTATAAATGCAAAAATCCGAAATAAAAATGTTATATTATTTGGGATTAAAGAATTAAGTAATAAACTGCTAAAAGCACCAAAAGTAAATAATTATTTGGGATTTTATGATGTTACAGGTGAACAGTTAAAAGGTCAATTCCAAAAGCACATTGAAGCTATGAATATAGATATAGTAAATGAAAAGATAAATGCTGTATATGCAATGGGATCACACTTTACCTTAATGGTAAATGAAAAGATGTATGAAGCAAAATCTGTTATTTTAGCTACAGGTATGGAATATACAAAGCCATTAAAGGGTGAAGAAGAATTTTTAGGGAGAGGTGTAGGATATTGTGCTACTTGTGATGCACCGTTGTATCGAGGTAAAACTGTTACCATTATAGGATACAATAAGGAAGCAGAAGAAGAAGCTAATTATGTAGCAGAATTGACAAGTAAACTTTACTATGTGCCTATGTATGAAGGAAAATACAATTTAAATGATAGTATCGAAATAGTAAAAGATAAACCAATAGAGATTAAGGGAGAAGACAGGGTTAAAAATGTAATGATGAAGAACAAAGACATTATTACAGATGGAGTTTTTGTACTAAAGGATAGTGTGTCACCAAATCAACTTGTTCCTGGTATAGAAATGCAAAATGGTCACATTAAAGTAGATATAGATATGAAGACTAATATTGCAGGGTGCTTTGCTGCAGGAGATTGTGTAGGTAAGCCTTATCAATATATAAAAGCGGCAGGCCAAGGTCAAATAGCAGCTTTAAATGCTGTTGCATATTTGGATTCTTTAAAATAGACTATCCCCACAAATTTTAATTTGTGGGGATATATATGTGCTTAGCTAAATTACTAGCTAAATAAAAATATGTCTAATTTACTACAAAGAATACATGGTTTCCTATGGTTTTAACGTTCTTTTTGTTTATACCTTTCATCCATTTACAAGTAGCTATTTTAGGATTATAAAAGAATACTGCTTGACCTGTAGGATCATTTCCTTTTAGAGCTTGAAGTACTGCCTTATAACTATCTTCATCAGGAACAACATCAATGGACCCATTTCTAACACAAGAAAAAGCGCTTTTTTGCGTTATTACTTCTTCTACCGTTTTAGGGAATTCAGGATATTTTAAACGGTTTAATATAACAGAAGCTACAGCAACTTTTCCTTCAAAAGGTTCACAATTACTTTCAGCATAAACTACTTGAGCCATTAAATGTATATCCTTTTGAGTTACATATAACTTTCTACCAGAGTAATTAAAAACTTCAACAATTTGATCTTGTTCTTTAAATAAAGTAGAGTCTATATTATCAGAACCAGCAGCTTTTACATTGAACAGTGGTGAAACACTTGGTACTAATAAAAATAGTATACAAAAAATAAATTTTCTCAATAAAATCCTCTCCTTGTTACCTACGGGGTTAGCTGTCGGGTTCGGTAAAGGCATAACCTACGTAAAATACGATTCACCCCAAAAAATTCCGGTTTCCCCGTGTTTAATAAAAAACTTAGGCTAATGGTAGTATAGCCAGGAATTAAAAAAAAATACAGGGTATAAAAAAATTTTATTAATATTTTATAAAATCCATTAAGGTTTTGATATAAACAATATTAAATAGTGTATAATTGTAAATATAGATTTTTGTTAGGGTGGTGATGTGGTTGGAGCTATTGGATATCGTAGTCAATTCTATTAGAAATATTAGTATAGCATCAGTGATGGATATATTAGTAGTTTCTTATATTTTTTATAAAATTTATACATTAATAAAAGAAACCAGAGCTGAGCAACTTTTAAAAGGAATAATACTTATAGTTCTTCTTATACCTATCAGTAGTTTTTTTCATTTAACTATGCTGAATTGGATTTTGACTAAAACAATCACCATAGGCTTACTTTCCTTTATAATAATATTTCAACCAGAAATTCGTCGAGCACTTGAACGTTTAGGCAGAACAGCTTTTAATGATAAGCATATATTGGAAAGCGACCAGGAGATGGAAAAGATTATAACGGAAATTGCTAATTCTATAGAAAATTTATCTAATAGTAGGACAGGAGCCTTGATAATAATAGAGCAGGTTACAGGTCTTGAAGATATAGTAAAGACAGGAACTAAAATAGATGCAATAGTTTCAGCAGCACTTTTGGAAAATATTTTTGTAGTTAATACTCCGCTGCATGATGGTGCAACGATAATAAGGAATGATAGAATAGTATCTTCAGGATGCTTTTTACCTTTAACTAATAATCAGAATATAAATAAAAAGCTTGGTACAAGACATAGAGCTGCATTAGGTATATCTGAAAACTCAGATGCGTTAATTATAGTTGTATCCGAAGAAACAGGTACTGTTTCCCTTGCTGTAAATGGTAATTTAACAAGGGGTTACAATAAAGAAAGACTTAAAGATATTCTGATTAGAATAATGAAAAAAAGACAGAGTACAAAATTAACCTTTAGGGAGCAGGTGAATAAATGGATCAAAAGGTCAAAGATCACCAAGTAATTATTAAGATATGTTGTGTAATAGCTTCTTTAGTTTTGTGGTTGTACATTTTTAATGTGGAAAATCCTATGAGAGAGATACACATTGTTGTACCTGTACAGATTTTAAATAAAGATTTGGTTGCAAAATCTGATCTGGTTCCTATACAAGAAGATAATTTGACAGTAACATTAACTATAAGAGGGAGCGCTTCAGATACTTATTCTATAAAACCAAGTGATTTTAAACTTGTGTCTGATTTAAACTCTTATGCAGTTAAAAAAGGTGAGAATAAAATACCTGTTGAGATTAAAAGTAGTCCATCTAATATTAGAATAACAAATAATGACAACCTATGGGTTAAAATTACTTTGGATGATTTGAAGCGGAAAACTGTTCCGGTTAAAGTAATTTTTGATGGGAATACTAAAAGTGGATTTTATGCTTTTAAGCCTACTATAAAAGAAAAAGAAATTAGTGGACCTAAGGAAGCAGTAGAAAGAGTAAAATATGTAGCAGCAAGATATAATATTAAAGATGCTTCAAAGGATATAAATGCAAATATACAACTTCAACCATCAGATTCTTCAGGTGTAATTGTAAAAAATATAACAGTTAATCCAAGTTCTTTAAAGGTAACTATTCCCGTTAAAAAAATTAAAACTGTATCTGTAAATGTTAAATCTGGAATACAGCAAAATAATCAAGGAAATATAAAAGATTTAGTACCAATTGAAGATAAAATAGATATAGCGGGAGAAGAAGATTTAATATCTAATATAAATTCTTTGGATACAGAATATGTAGATTTAAATAAAATATATGGAAAAGATACAATAGAGGTTAAATTAGCAGTTCCTAAGGGAGTTATTCTCGTAAACAGTTCGGATACTGTAAAACTAAAGGTGAACTTAAATAATAAAAATATTCAGAAACAATTGAGTTTAAATATACAAACTATAAATGATAACAGTAAATATAGTGTTAATTTGGATACAAATAAGGTTGATGTAGTAGTGTCTGGTGAAGAAAATGTTATCAATAATTTAAAAGCAGAAGATATAAAGTGCTCTGTGGATTTAAGTTCGATAGCAGAAGGGGAAAATTCAATTCCTTTAAATATAAGCTTACCAGATGGAGTAACGAAGGTGTCTCAAAGTATATCATCAGTTAAGATTACAGCAAAGAAAAAAGTTTTGGAGGGCAAAAATGTCAATTAAGATAAATAACTTGAATATAAGTATAGATGAAAATATAGAGGATTTAAAAAATAAAGTATGTAAAAAGTTAAAAATATCGCATACAAATATTGAACAATTTAAAATTTTAAGAGAATCTATAGATGCCAGGAGAAAGGATAATATAAGATTTAATTATGTTGTAGAAATAAAATGCGATAAAGAAGAAAAAATTGTAGCTAGAGCTAATGATAAAGATGTTAAAATTGAAAAAGAGATTTATAATGAGGAATTTCCTTTTGGTAATAAGAAAATGAACCATAGACCAGTTATAGTTGGTATGGGACCTGCAGGCATGTTTGCAGGTCTTTTACTAGCGGAAAAAGGATATAGACCAATAATTATAGAAAGAGGAGAAAAGGTTGAAGATAGAACCAATACTATAAATAAGTTTTGGACTACAGGGGAGTTAAATTTAGAATCTAATGTCCAATTTGGAGAAGGTGGAGCGGGAACTTTTTCTGATGGAAAGCTTACAACTAGAATAAAAGATGCTAGATGTGACTTTGTTTTAGATAAGTTTGTTAAGGCTGGAGCTCCAGAAGAAATTCTGTATAATGGAAAGCCTCATATAGGAACAGATATATTAAAAAAAGTAGTAAAAAATATAAGAGAAAAGATAATAGAATTAGGTGGAGAAGTAAGATTTAATAGTAAACTTCAAGATGTAGTGGTAAGTAATGGGGGTTTAAAATCAATAGTGGTAAATGGAGCTGAAATTCCAAGTGAAAGTTTAATATTAGCTATAGGTCATAGTTCAAGAGATACTTATGAGATGTTATACAGGAAGGGAATATTTATGGAGCCTAAGGCATTTGCTATAGGTGTAAGAGCAGAACATTCTCAACAAATTATAAGTGAAAATCAATATGGCAAGTATGCAAATCATCCTAAACTTAAGGCTGCAGATTATAGACTTACATATAATACTAAATCTACAGGAAGAGGGGTATATAGTTTTTGTATGTGTCCTGGAGGAGAAGTAGTAGCAGCAGCATCAGAGGAAGGAAGATTAGTAACTAACGGAATGAGCTTTTTTAAAAGAGATAAGGACAATGCTAATTCAGCAATAGTAGTTTCTATAAATGAATCTGATTTTCAAGGGGATACTCCATTAAAAGGTATGGAATTTCAAAGACATTATGAAAGTTTAGCTTATATTTTGGGCGGGGGCAAGTATACTGCACCTGTACAATTAATAGGAGATTTTTTGAAGGATGAAGTTTCTACTAAATTAGGCAATGTAGAACCAACATATAAACCAGGTTATGAGTTTTGTGATTTAAGAAAGTGTTTGCCAAGTTATGTAATAGAAGCTTTAAAAGAGGGATTTATAAATTTTGATAAAAAGATTAAAGGATTTGCCAGTAATGATGGCGTTTTAACTGGAATTGAAACAAGAACTTCAGCTCCTGTTAGAATATTGAGAAATGAAAATCTAGAAAGTATATCAGCCCAAGGGCTTTATCCTTGTGGTGAGGGTGCAGGATTTGCAGGTGGAATAATGTCTGCAGCAGTAGATGGGATAAAAGTGGCAGAAAATATTATAAGGAAATATCAACCATTATATTGAATATTCTGAAAAACAGTGTTTTTTGAATATATCTGGTAAAATATAAGAGAAGGCATAATGATTTCAGGAAGTATGCATGTGGAAAATTATAATCTTATACTTGAAATTAACTCCAAGAATGTATGTATAAACAAGAATCAGTAAAAAGATTACAATTGATATGGTGTAAGTACCGCGTTTAGGTGTTAAAAATTTAACGACTATACTAGTAAACATAGACTTTGAACGCTATTACAGCATATAATTATAGAATTAAAGAAAAAATATTTGCAGAATATTAGGTTTAATAGCACTAAAGTATTACAGGATATTATATAGAATATAGCTCTAAAAATAATACGTTATTTATCATTTACACTGGATTTAGTGAAAATGTATAAGATGATTGGTATGGCTATAATATAATGACTGCCTGAAATTTAAAGATGTTCTATTGTTAATGCTTTAAACTAAAATAATTATGGCTAGATTGTGAAATATAGTTTTTAAGGCTTTAATTTAAGAACAACAAAAGTTGATGAGGAAGAGCCTAAATTTTATAAAGAAGAGGTGTAAATTAAATGATTAAAAATTTACAAGAAGTTTTAGAAAAGGCTAAAAATCAAGAAACAAAGAAGATAGCAGTAGCGGTAGCTCAAGATAGACCAGTACTTGAAGCTATTAGGGATGCTAAAGAACAAGGAATATCGGAAGCAATATTAGTTGGTGACAAAGCAAAGATGGAAGCTATAGCAGCAGAAATAGAAATGGATTTAACAAAATTTGAAATTGTTAATGAAGAAAATCCTGTTAAAGCTGCATTAAAGGCTGTAGAATTAGTTTCTTCAGGTAAAGCTGATATGTTAATGAAAGGTCTTATTGATACAGCTAACTTTTTAAGAGCAGTTTTAAACAAAGAAGTTGGTTTAAGAACAGGAAAATTAATGTCTCATGTAGCAGTTTTTGAAATACCTAAGATTGATAGATTAATATTTTTAACAGATGCAGCTTTTAATATGTATCCAGAACTTAAAGATAAAATAGATATAGTTAAAAATGCTGTAACAGTTGCGCATGCAGTAGGAATAGAAACACCAAAAGTAGCACCAGTATGTGCTGTAGAAGTAGTAAATCCTAGTATGCAGGCAACTATAGATGCATCAATAATTTCAAAAATGAATGACAGAGGACAAATAAAAGGATGCTTAATTGATGGACCATTAGCATTAGATAATGCATTATCTGTAGAAGCTGCTGCACATAAGGGAGTAAAAGGAGAAGTAGCAGGAAGAGCAGATATATTATTAATGCCAAATATAGAAGCAGGAAATATAATGTACAAAACTTTAGCTTATACAACAGAATCTAAGAGTGGAGCTTTACTAGTAGGAACATCAGCACCAGTAGTATTGACATCAAGAAACGATAGTCATGAAACAAAAATGAATGCAATAGCATTAGCAGCGTTAGTTGCACATCAATTAAAGAGAAAATAATAGAACTTTATTAAATTTACATATACAGTAAAAGTATTGATTTTGTAGGAGGGGTAAAATGTCATATAAATTATTAATATTAAATCCAGGATCTACATCTACCAAAATAGGAGTATATGATGGAGAAAATGAAATTTTAGAAGAAACTTTAAGACATTCTTCAGAAGAAATTGAGAAATATGCTACTATTTATGATCAATTTGAATTTAGAAAAGAAGTTATATTGAAGGTTTTAAAAGAAAAGAATTTTGATATTAATACATTAGACGGAGTAGTAGGCAGAGGTGGATTATTAAAACCAATTGAAAGTGGAACTTATAAAGTCAATGATGCTATGTTAGAAGACCTAAAAGTTGGAGTGCAAGGACAGCATGCTTCAAATTTAGGTGGAATAATAGCTAATGAAATAGGAAAATCTATAAATAAACCAGCATTTATAGTAGACCCAGTTGTTGTTGATGAATTAGATGAAGCAGCTAGAATATCCGGAATGCCTGAAATAGAAAGAATAAGTATATTCCATGCTTTAAATCAAAAAGCAGTAGCAAAGAGATATGCAAAAGAAAACAATAAGAAGTATGATGAATTAAATTTAGTAGTGACACACATGGGTGGCGGAGTAACTGTTGGAGCTCACAAAAAAGGAAGAGTTGTAGATGTAGCCAATGGTTTAGATGGAGATGGACCATTTTCACCAGAAAGAACAGGAGGACTTCCTGTAGGAGGTTTAATAAAGCTTTGCTATAGTGGAAAATATACTTTAGAAGAAATGAAGAAAAAGATAAGTGGAAAAGGTGGAATTGTAGCTTATCTAAATACAAATGATTTTAGGGAAGTAGAACAAAAAGCAGAAAGTGGAGATAAAAAGGCAAAGTTAGTATTTGATGCTTTCATATTACAAGTAGGTAAAGAAATTGGTAAATGTGCTGCAGTTTTACATGGAAAAGTAGATGCTTTAATTTTAACTGGAGGAATAGCTTATAGTAAAACTGTTACAGCTGCAATAAAAGACATGGTAGAATTTATTGCACCAGTTGTAGTTTATCCAGGAGAAGATGAATTATTAGCATTAGCACAAGGCGGACTTAGAGTACTAGGTGGAGAAGAACAAGCAAAAGAATATAAGTAAAATATATAAGAAGAGTGTAAAATAAGGCTTTTATTTTACACTCTTTATTTTTAAAAGTAAAATCCTAAAATAAGTAAATTAATTGAGTTAAATTAAGTAAATTGAAGAATGAAATATATTTAATTATTAAAGTGAACAAAATAAAGATAATATGGACTAAAAACTATGTTAGAATATTTGAAAATTTTGTGATATAATATGCATATGGGTGAAAAAAATCATTATCATATCTATTTTAATGAAAAAGTTTCATATTTAAATATTTTTATGAAATTTTAACAATGTGTTTTGCAAAAGTAAATGCAGTCTTATTTAATGTGTTTTATTCATAAATTATCAAGAAAGCAAGAGCAAAGTTTTATTTTACACTATTTTGAATACGATTACAAAATGTAAAAAACTTGATACAACGGATAATGTTGAGTGATGTAAATAATTAAAATTAGAATTTTTATATGCTATTTTGGAAACAGAAAAATAAAGATAACAATAAAGTATGCATTAAAACTTGCAAAATAATACAAGAAATGACAAAGAAATTAAAGTATTATCTTGAAAATAAATATAATGAAATTTTTTAAGTATATGCTAGAAATAAAATTTACATAAATAGAATGAGTTTTAAACAATTTGTTTTGCAGCGATGTTTACAAATTTAACATTGCTAAAACTTTTAATTACCAAAATTAAGGAGGGAACTTTCTTATGGCAAAGGTAACTTTTAGAGAAGAAAGATGTAAGGGTTGTGGACACTGCATAGAAGCATGTCCTAAAAAAATAATAAGCTTTGCAGATAGACTGAATGCAAAAGGATATCATCCAGCTACTGTTACAGAAGAAAAAATGAAGGAATGTGTTGCTTGCGCATCCTGTGGAAAAATATGTCCTGACTGCGTAATAACAGTTGAAAAGGAATAAGGAGGGATTCTTTGTGGGAGAAAAAGTATTAATAAAAGGTAATGAAGCCATTGGTGAAGCTGCCATAAGAGCAAATTGTCAAGCCTTCTTTGGTTACCCAATTACTCCTCAAACAGAAGTTGCAGCTTATATGTCAAGAAAAATGCCTAAAATAGGAAGAGTATTTATACAAGCTGAAAGTGAAATTGCTGCTATAAATATGGTTTATGGGGCAGCAGGTAGTGGAGTTAGGTCTATGACATCATCAAGTTCACCTGGAATAAGCTTAAAAGCAGAAGGCATATCATATATAGCAGGTGCAGAACTACCTTGCGTTATAGTAGATATAGTTAGAGGAGGTCCTGGACTTGGAAGTATCCAGCCAGCTCAGTCAGATTATTTTCAAGCAACAAAAGGCGGCGGACATGGAGATTATAGAATGCCAATATTTGCACCAGCATCAATACAGGAAATGGTTGACTTAATTCAAGATGCCTTTGATACAGCAGATATGTACAGAACACCTTGTATGGTAATGGGAGATGGAATGCTTGGTCAAATGATGGAACCAGTAGAATTCAAGGAAAGACCAGCAAAGAAGCTTCCAGAAAAAGACTGGGCTGCCAATGGATTGAATGGAAGAAAAGAGCATAATATAATAAATTCATTATTTTTGGAGCCAGAAACATTAGAAAAGCACAATGAAAAGCTTCAAGCTAAATATAAAACAATAGAAGAAAATGAAGTTAGATATGAAATGTTTAACTGTGAAGGAGAAACAGATTTAGTACTAGTTGCATATGGAACAACTTCAAGAATATGCAAAAATGTAATAAAGATGGCTGCAAAGGAAGGAATAAAAGTAGGATTAATAAGACCAATAACTTTATGGCCTTTCCCATTTGAAGCATTTGAAAAGACTGTAGGTAATACTAAACATGGATATCTATCAGTAGAAATGAGCTGTGGACAGATGGTTGAAGATGTAAGACTAGCATCTAATGGAAGAAAACCTGTAGATTTCTATGGAAGATCAGGAGGAATGGTTCCAGATCCTACAGACATTCTTGAGAAAGTAAAAACCATAGTAGGGGGTGCAAAATAATGGCAATAGTATATGAAAATCCAAAGGCATTATTAGATGTGCCTACACATTATTGTCCAGGATGTACACATGGTATAATTCACAAATTAGTTGCTGAAGTTATAGATGAACTTGGCATATTAGATAAAACAATAGGGGTAGCTCCAGTAGGATGTTCAGTTTTAGCATATAACTATTTTGCATGTGATATGTTTGAAGCTGCACATGGAAGGGCGCCAGCCTGTGCAACAGGAATAAAGAGAACAAATCCTGATAAAGTAGTATTTACATATCAGGGAGATGGAGATCTTGCAGCAATAGGAACAGCAGAAATTGTCCATGCAGCAACAAGAGGAGAAAATATAACAGGAATATTTGTAAACAACTGTATATATGGTATGACAGGCGGACAGATGGCACCAACAACACTGCCAGGACAAGTAACAGAAACAACACCATATGGAAGAGATCCTAAAATAGCAGGATATCCAATAAGAGTTTCAGAAATGATTTCAACATTAACAGGAGCATGTTATGTAGAAAGAGTATCTGTAGACTCAGTTCCAAATATAATAAAAGCAAAAAAAGCCATAAAAAAGGCATTCCAAAATCAGTTAGAAGGAAAAGGCTTCTCACTAATAGAAGTATTATCAATCTGTCCAACTAACTGGGGATTATCACCTTCAGAAGCAATGAAATGGTTAAAGGAAAATATGATTCCATATTATCCACTAGGAGTTAAGAAGGATAATACTGAGGAGGCGAAATAAAAATGGCATCACAACAAATAATCTTCGCTGGATTCGGCGGACAGGGTATATTATCAATGGGTAAATTCCTAGCATATGCAGGAATGGATGCTAATTTAAATGTTTCATGGTTACCATCATATGGACCAGAAATGAGAGGAGGAACAGCTAACTGTTCAGTAATACTAACAGATGAAGCAATAGGCTCACCAATAGTAACAAAAGCTGATACAATAGTTGTAATGAACAGACCTTCTCTAGAAAAATTTGAAGATATTATAGAGCCAAATGGCGTCATAATAATGGATTCGGATTTGGTAGATATAGTTCCAAAGAGAAAAGATGTAAAGGTAATATCAATACCAGCACAAACAATAGCAGAAGAAATAGGAAGTAAAAAAATAGCAAACATGATACTTTTAGGAGCACTAGTAAAGGAAACAGGAATAGTTTCCATAGAAGCTTTACTAGATTCACTAAAAGCACATGGAAAAGAAAAATTCTTCGAATCAAATAAAAATGCTATTCAAAAGGGAATAGATTTTGTAAAATAGAAAGGTTAGCTTATCACCCGGATTTATTCCGGGTGTTTTTTTAGTATTGTTACTAATTATGAATTGTAATATAATATAACTTGGTTAATGAACAAATTTAAAATATTTAAAATACTATATTAAAAGTTAATAATAAAAAGAGAGGTATTGTTTATGCATAGAATGTTTGGAACTGATGGAGTTAGAGGAATAGCTAATAAAGAATTAACAGCAGAATTAGCATATAAATTAGGAAAAGCAGGAGCAGTTGTACTAACAGAAGGAGCTCATAAACCAAAAATACTTGTAGGAATGGATACAAGAATATCAGGAGATATGCTTGAAAGTGCTTTAGTTTCAGGAATACTTTCTGTAGGTGCAGAGGCTGTATGTGTAGGTGTTATTCCAACTCCAGCAGTAGCGCATTTAACAAGAAAATATGGAGCTGATGCAGGAGTTGTTATATCAGCATCCCACAATCCTGTAGAGTATAATGGTATAAAATTCTTTAATTCACAAGGATACAAATTATCAGATGAATTAGAAGATAAAATTCAAAGTGTTATAGAAAATAATTTTGAAGGAGTACCATTACCAACTGGTGAAGATATAGGAAGAAAAGTGGAGGAAGCTGGAGAAGCTATTGGAGATTATATAGAATTTGCAAAATCAACTATAGATATAGATTTAAAAGGACTTAAAGTTGCATTGGATTGTGCAAATGGAGCATCATATATAACTTCAGTAAAAGCTTTTAAAGATCTTGGTGCACAGGTTTATGTTATAAACAATGATCCAGATGGAATAAATATAAATAAAAATTGTGGTTCAACTCATCCAGAGGAATTAATGGACTACGTTGTAAAAAAAGGCTGTGATTTAGGATTAGCTTTTGATGGAGATGCTGATAGATGTTTAGCTGTAGATGAAAAAGGAAACCTAATTAGTGGTGATTTTACAATGGCTATACTAGGTAAGCATTTAAAGAATAAAGGAAAGCTTGATAAAGATGTAGTTGTTGTTACTGTTATGAGTAATCTTGGATTGGATATAGCTTTAAAGAAAGAAAATATACGTACAGTTAAAACAAAAGTTGGAGACAGATATGTACTAGAAGAAATGGTTAAAGAAGGCTATAAATTAGGTGGAGAACAATCAGGACACATAATTATGACAGATTATAATACTACTGGAGATGGACTAGTTACAGGTATCCAAATGGCTGCTGTAGTTAAGGAAAGTGGAAAGACTCTATCACAACTAGCATCTATGATGAAGGAATTACCACAAGTTTTAGCTAATGCCACAGTTCCAAACAGTAAGAAAAATATATATTTAGAAGATGCTGAAATAGTTGGAGAAATAAAGAAAATAGAAGCTAAATTAGATGGCTGCGGAAGAGTTTTAATAAGACCTTCGGGAACAGAACCACTAGTTAGAGTAATGCTTGAAGGTGAAGTACAGAGCGAATTAGATCAAATGGCACATGGATTAGCAGCACTTATTGAAAAAAAAGCAAATAATTAGAATAAGTATATAAAAAGGCATGAGTTTATCTCGTGCCTTTTTTATTAGCTTGGATTAAAGTTGTACACATAATATAATTTTATTGTCAGAAAATCCATAGAACCTTCGTATTAATTTGTGAGAAGCTTCTTAAGGAGGAAAAAAAGTGAATATAGATGAAAATAATTTTATAGAACAGATAAGAAAGAAAAATGCAAAAGCATTAGAATTTGTTGTAGATGAATACAGCAATTTGGTTTTCAAGGTAGTGCGAACTGTGCTTAATTCAAGTTTTCATGCTCAACCTGCAGAAGAATGTGTAAATGATGTATTTTGGGCAGTATGGAATAATATTGAAAGCTTTGACTCAGAAAAAGGAAATTTTAAATATTGGATTACTGCTATAGCAAAGTATAAAGCTATAGATTATAAAAGAAAAATTTTTAAGCATAGTACAGATGAATGTATAGATGACTATAATTTAAAAGATGAGCTTAATGTAGAAAATGCACTAATATCAAAAGAAAATAGAGAAGAAATTTTAACCGCTATAAATGGAATGAGGCCTGAGGATAAAGAAATATTTATAAGAAGGTATTTTTTATATGAAGGAATAGAAAATATAGCAAAAATCTTTGGAGTAGATAGGAATTTAGTAGATAAAAGGCTTTCAAGAGGACGTAAATTTTTAAAGGAAAAGCTTATACCTTTGAAAGGAGAGATATTGTAATGAATAATAAGAATTTTAATTTAGAGGAAAAAGATATATATAAATTATTTAATGAAATAAAGATGGAAGAAAGTGAATTTAACGAAATGGAAGAAGAAATACCTACTATTCAAAAAGAAAGAATAAAGAAAAATTTGAATAAAAAGATTAAGGGACAAAAGGGGTTCAAGAAGCTGAAATATGGTTCTATAGCAGCAGCTATAGGTTTAATAAGTATTATAGGTATAGGTACAGCTTCACCTGCTTTTGCTGAAAATATTCCAGTATTGAGTTCTATAACACAAACACTTAACGACAAATTTGGATTCCATGGAGAATATGAAAAGTATTCTCAAATAGTAAATAAAAGTGTTACAGATAAAGGTATAACTTTTACATTAAATGAAGTTCTAGCAGATGATTCAAAATTGATTATAGGATATACAGTAAAAAGTGATAAAAAGATAAGTGATGAAGAAGCAATGTCTGTATTGAGTTCAGTAAAGATAAATGGCAAAATGCCTAGAGGATCACATGGTAGTTCAACTGGAAATTATATAGATGATTATACTTATGTAGGTACTGAAGAAGTCCATACTAAAATACCTCAAGATTCTAATAAATTTAATGTGAATCTGAATGTTGAAGAAATAGGAAACGTAAAGGGTAAATGGAAATTTGCATTTAGTATATCAAAAGAAGAATTATTAAAGAATAGCACTGTGTTTAAGCCAAATAAGAAAATAGATTTTCCAGATAGTAGTACAACAATTAATAAGGTGGTATTTTCACCAATAGATACATCAATTTTCTTAAGTGGAAAGTCGAAAACTAAAAGAAGCGGAGGACAAGGACTGTTTGATTATGATTATTGGATTGCTTTTGATGATAAAGGAATAGAACTTACTCCAAAAGGTATTGGCGGTGGAGAAGGAAATTTAAAAGAAGGAACATTTACTTCTGAAATGGATTATGTACGCATGAAAAGCATTCCTAAATATTTAACTATAGTTCCTTGTAAAATTACTCCTTCTGGCGGTGGTGGAGTAAGTGTAGATAAGAATGGCAAGGAAACACCTATTAAAATGGAAACAAAGAAGCCTAAAGAAATAAGTAAAGTTATAGATGGAATATATCCAATAGAACTTCCTCAAGGTAACATGGGTAAGGTTATAATAAAAGAAATAAAAACAGAAAATAATAAAACTATAGTTAAGTATACAGCACAAGGTAAAGCACCATATTTTCAAGCAAAAGATGTTCTTATAAAAGATGAGAAAGGAAAAAATATTAAAATTAGAGATTATAACTTGAGAAAAGATGAAAATAATCCTAATGAATTTACAAAGACATTTGAAGCATTAGATCCTAATAAGAAATATACCATATATACTAATGATTTTAGTAATGTTGATTTTGGGGAGAATTTAAAGTTTACAATTGATTTTAATAAATAAAAACACCATAATGAAAGTCCTTAGAGGTTAGCAAAACCCTAAGGATTTTTGTTGGTTTAACTTAGAGTTAACAAAAAATTTAGATGTTTGTCTAATTTATTAAATATATAATAATAAAAGTTATGTGCATATTCTATTTGTTGTTTAATATATAACTTTAGCATAAAAAGTATAGCAATAATTACAGTTTAAAAATACATAAAACATACTTGTAAAGGCTTTTCATGTACATAATAAGCTAATAAATGAGGATTTTAAGTGAATCATTTAAGTTGACAAAAAATGTGGTTATAAATATAATAAATTGACAGCTTGATTATGCTTTATATTAAAGTAACAATGGAGAGGGGATGGGAATACAATATAAAATAAAAAGACAAGTTAATTTAAAGCGCCAGGACTTGAGTGAAAGAATAGACCTTAGGATAAGTTTAGTTTTTACCAACCAAATCTGCTTTTGTTGTAGATTATGAGGAGGGAATTTAACAAAAACTTTATGAGGTTATAGGAAATTTCCTTTTAAAGGAAACTCAGCCTTTACGGCTGAGTAAGTTCCACCGACCAAATCGTAGATTTGGGGTGTCACTTAAGTTGACGAGGATGGGGAGTATCGAATCTTCGGCGGGTGCCCCACGGTAACGCACTACCGTTAACGGTTAATAAAATCAGAAAGTGATTTCTGACACAATATTAATCTGGTGTTAAAACCTTTATTGTAATACAAGCTAGGGCAAATTTTAAATTTGTCATAGGTCTATTAAGTTTTGTTTATTTTAAAATAATAAGCTTTAATAGGCTTTGAGGTTGTAAAAAAAATTATTTGATTTAAGAAAGGAAGATTTTTATGTGCGGAATAGTTGGTTTTATAGGAAAAAAGGATGCATCATCAATTTTAATTGAGGGATTAAGTAAATTAGAATATAGAGGATATGACTCAGCAGGAGTTGCTATATTTGATGGAGAAAGAATAAATGTTACAAAATGTAAAGGAAGACTTGTAAATCTTGAAAACAAGCTACAAGAAGAACCTTTAAAGGGAACATTAGGAATAGGACATACAAGATGGGCTACTCATGGTGAACCATCAGATTTAAATGCACATCCTCATAGTAATGAAGATGAAACAATAAGTGTTGTTCACAATGGAATAATAGAGAACTATATACACTTAAGAGAATGGTTAATTTCAAAAGGATATAAGTTTGTATCAGAAACAGATACAGAAGTTATACCTAATTTAATAGATTATTTTTACAATGGTGATTTAGTAGATGCGGTTATGAAGGCTGTAGCTAAAATGGAAGGAAGCTATGCTATAGGTGTAATATGTTCAAAAGAACCAGATAAACTTGTAGCAGTAAGAAAAGATAGCCCATTAATAGTTGGACTTGGCAAGGGAGAATTCTTTATAGCATCAGATATACCAGCAATATTAAATCATACTAGAGATATATACCTTTTAAATGATAAAGAGTTTGTAGTTATGACTAAAGATGGAGTAAAACTTTTATCACAAGAAGGAGAAGAAATAAAGAGAGATATATATCATGTAACTTGGAATGCTGACGCTGCTGAAAAAGGTGGATTTGAACACTTTATGATAAAAGAAATTCACGAACAGCCAAAAGCTATAAAAGACACTATGACATCAAGAGTTATGCCAGGAAAACCAATAACCCTTGATAAAATAACAATAACAAAAGAGCAAATAGAAAATATAGACAAAGTATATATAGTAGCTTGTGGAACTGCTTACCATGCAGGAATTGTAGGTAAATATGTAATAGAAAAATTAGCAAGAATACCTGTAGAAGTAGAAGTTGCTTCTGAATTTAGATATAGAGATCCTATAATAAATGAAAGAACTTTAATGATCGTCGTAAGTCAATCAGGAGAAACAGCAGATACTTTAGCAGCACTTAGAGAAGCTAAAGCTAATGGAGCTCGAGTAATAGCTGTAACTAATGTTGTTGGAAGCTCAGTATCAAGAGAAGCAGATGATGTATTATATACATGGGCAGGACCAGAAATTGCAGTTGCTTCAACAAAAGCATATGTAACTCAACTTATAGCAATGTATATTATAGCTTTATTCTTTGCTGAAAATAAGAAAACATTAAGTGAATCAGAAATAGAAGAAATAAAGGAAGCAATGTTAATACTACCAGAAAAGGCAAAGGAAGTATTAGAAAATAAAGAAACTATACAAAAATTTGCTTCAAAAACTTATATGCATAAAGATATGTTCTTCTTAGGAAGAGGTCTTGATTATGCAGTAGCTATGGAAGGTTCATTAAAGCTTAAAGAAATATCATATATTCACTCTGAAGCTTATGCAGGTGGAGAATTAAAACATGGTCCTATAGCTTTAATTGAAAAAGGAACTATAGTAATAGCAGGAGCTACTCAAGAAAAATTATATGATAAGATGGTAAGTAACATTAAAGAAGTTAAAACTAGAGGAGCTAATGTTTTAGGTATAGCATTTGAAGGTCATACTGAAATAGAAAAAACTGTAGATTCAG
This sequence comes from Clostridium carboxidivorans P7, assembly GCF_001038625.1. Classification (GTDB taxonomy): domain Bacteria; phylum Bacillota; class Clostridia; order Clostridiales; family Clostridiaceae; genus Clostridium_AM; species Clostridium_AM carboxidivorans. The sequence goes on along the minus strand of NZ_CP011803.1, from coordinate 4,381,442 downwards.
TATTATATATACCAGAAGTAAATGATGTATTATCACCAGTAATATCTGTAATTCCATTACAATTACTATCTTATTACATGGCAATACAAAAAGGATGCGATGTCGATAAACCACGTAATTTGGCGAAAAGTGTAACAGTTGAATAATATTTAGTTGAGAATACAAAGATATTGTGATAAACAATAAAGTTTGGTCATATACAAAATAGTTTGACCATGAATAAAAAGGTTTGGTCAAAATTATAAGTTATAATTAATATTGTAACTAATTATAAGCAATAAATGTTACAGGATAATGTATTTAAATAAAAACTTACTTCGTAGTAATAAAGTAGTCACACTAAATATGGAGTTAATGCAGTAAATTTTTCTGCATCAACTCCATGTTTTTTTATTTTTAGAAGGAAAATTAATTTATATAAAGAATACCTAAAGTAAGAAGTTGGATAGATAAACTTCTACTAATGTCTATAATGGGAAGTACGTTCTTTTAGATTGACAAATTGTTCTGAATATGGAATTTAAGAAAAAGTAACTTATTAAATATAAAAATGAAAAACTAATTATTAAAATATTTGGTTAAGAGTGGAGTGATTTAAGAATGAATATGCCAAAGATTTTTATATCCTATTCATGGAATGATAAAGTTATTGCAGATAAAATTGATAAAGACTTTCAAATGTTAGGTATAAAGCTTATTAGAGATGAAAGAAATTTAAACTTTAAAGATAGCATTAAGCAATTTATGAAAAGTATTAGAAATGCTGATTATGTCGTTATGATAATAAGTAATAGTTATTTAAAATCAAAAAATTGTATGTATGAGGTTTTAGAGTTTACTAAAGATGAAAACTATAAAGGTAGGATATTACCTATAATTTTAGATGATGCTGAAATTTATCAAATTAGTAATAGGCTTAAGTACATGAAATACTGGGAAGAGCAATTAAATGAATTAAAAAATGAAGTAAGTGGATTAGATGTTTTGAACAGTATTCCAATATATGAAGAGATTAAAATAATAGAACAAATATCTCGATTAATTGCCCTATTTATGGATCAATTAGCAGACATGAAAGCTATATCATTAAGTAAATTAATAGAAGATAAATATAAACAGATTTTAGATTTTATGAAATTTGATAACTCCGAATTAATAGAGGAGTTAATAAATATATCATTTATTAAAGATAAAGAAGAAAAACAGGTATTATTAGATCTATTTATTGAGAAGTATAACACTTATTCTGAAGGATACTTATATAAAGGTATCTTTTTATATGAAGAAAAAAAGTTTAAATCTGCGAAAATAAACTATTTAAAAGCTATAGAATTAGACTCTAATAATATATTAGCATATTATAATCTAGGAAATACGCAAGTAATCTTGAATGAATATGAAGATGCAAAAAAAAGTTATGAAAAAGTGTTAAAATTGGATTCAGATCATAAAGATGTGCATAGCAATCTAGGAAATATATATTCTGATCTGAAATTATACGATGATGCAAAGAAAATGTATAACAAAGAGATTGAATTATATCCTGAATCAGTAAATGCTTACTATGGATTAGCTTTATTATATGAGGAGTTGGAAGAGTTTAAAGAGGCTTTAGATATTATTGAAAAAATCATTGTTATAGATCCTAATGATTATAATGCATATAAAATGATCGCTAATATTCAGGTTAACATGAGAAATTATGATATTGCTGAAAAACAATATAAAAATGCAATTAATATAAATCCTAATTATGGTGATGCATATAATGACTATGGTGTTTTACTTTATAAATTGAAAAGATATGAAGAATCAAAAGAGCTCTGTAAAAAAGCAATAGATTTAAATCCATATGAATGTATATATTATAATAATTTAGCTAATTCACTTAATGAGTTGGGATTATTAGGAGAAGCTATGCAAGTTTATGAAACTGCAATAAGATTTAATCCAAACAATTCAGAGCTATACTGCAATTTAGCAACGGCATTACAAAAGTCCAACAACATAGAGGACGCTATTAAAAATTATGAAAAGTCTATAGAATTAAACCCTAAGTTGGCTGAGGCATACAACAATCTTGGATCTATCTATATTGAATTAGAAGACTACAAAAAAGCTACAAATTACATAAAAAAGGCTATCAAAATAGATAAAAATTTAGCACAAGCTTTTTTTAATTTGGGCAATGTTCTTTTTAGCTTAGGAAGATATAGTGAGAGTGTTCAAGCATATAAAAAATACATAAAATTAGATAACAGTAATTTTGAAGTATACTTTAAGTTGGGAAATGCTTTATATGAATTGAAAGAATTTAAAAAGGCTATAGATATGTATTTAAAGTCTATAGAGATTAATTCTAACTATACTCATTCAAACTTTAACCTTGCAAATACTTTTTATACAACTAATAATATAAATGAAGCAATTAAATATTATGAAAAAGTTATCTCTATAGATCCATTGTATATTGAGGCATATAATAATTTAGGTACTATGTTTTGTGCTTTAAAAGATTATAAAAAAGCTAAAGGGTGTTATCAAATAGCAATAAAAAACAATCCTAATTTCGCTTTAGGTTACTACAGTTTAGCTACAACTCAGTATATGTTGGGTGAAAAAGAAGAAGCAGATAAAAATAATGAAATAGCTATATCTTTAGATAAAAGTTTTGGGCAACCACCTTTTAATGCTTAACATTAAAAAATATTATCAAAAGAAATTTCATAATCCTATTACAGTAGATTATGAAATCTCTTTTGGTAAATCGAATGGTGTTTGTATTGAACCTAACTTTAATTTTCCTTCGAATTATGCATATACCCATTAGGCTAATAATGGAAAGCATAATATCTTATTTATTATGATTTAGAAAGTATCATAATAGTAAATTTATGTGTAGTAAAAGTTATTTAATCTTTTGTCAGGAGGTAAGTTTATGTTGATGAAAGAGCCAACATCAGAAATGGTTGAAGAATGGAAAGCTATCTATGTTAAATACAAAGCAAAACTGTATCCAAATAAAAAAACAGCTTTAGAAATAATTGAATATCTTAAACAAAAGTATACTTTAACAGAACAAGCAAAAGAAGAACTAAAACGGGTTGTTGTTGACAATGTTATAATAAATAAGTGTTATTCAAATAAGTTGCCCAACAGTAAAATGCCTGTTGCAAAGGTATTTTATGTTGAAAACATGGGCTTAGGAAAGCGTCTTTATGAGAAACAGGATGATGTGTTCAAAGAAAATAAAATTATTGTCGGAGTAGAACTTGAAACAGCGTTTTTTATGGTTGAAGGGAGTAGTATGTTGTGGGATGAATTGTTTGCTTTCAGAGGTTTAGATGAGGGTGATTTGAACAACTTTTATTTAGTTGCAGAATATATTACTTGCTTGAAAAAATTTGATATGTTAGATAGTGTATTAGCACAAGCAAAATGATACTGTAGTTAAGACGCAATGTTCTTATTTCACGTCATAACAGCCACAAAATAGTAGTTCCATTTTTGATTTATAACTTTTTAAAATGGTAAATACTATCTTGCGGCTGTTTTTTACCCGAATCCTTGCCGTACCAAAAAAATTTCAAACTTTTACTTTGAATTTAATTTTATATATTATCATGATCCTTATGATCAAGTGCTAATAATTTTTTTAGATACTTTTTTGTAAACGTTTTTGCAAATCCTTTAATTATATTGTTTTGAAGTAATATAATACCTTAGAATGAATAGAATGTCTATTTTTTGTTGGTTTTTCTCTAATCCCAAAACTTGTTATAAAAGTTGCTCATTTATATTTATCTACTCTCTTTTGGGGAACCTTTCCGGAAATTTAGGCTGATATGTAAAAATAAAACAATTTGTACTAGCTCCTAATTTTACAGCTGCTAAAGCCATGGATGCGAATATAGTTAAAATTTTTTTGTATTTTTTCATACTAAATCACTCCTTTATCAAATTATATATTTTAATATTTTAATTCAGTCACTGCTTTAAAATTTTTATTTTATACAAACTTTCTTCTTAAACATATTACTAATTGGCAGTAATAACATTGTTTCAGATAAGAGTGCTAAAGCTGCAATACTACAGTATTTACCAAAACTACTTTTTATAAAATAAATACTCAAGATAATAATGCTTTGAATAATGAATGTAATTATAGATCTTCTTCTACATAACTGTTTTTCTTCGCTATTTAACGGTTTATTAGGAGTATCTACTGGACAATATTTTAGAATTAAAAATATTGAAAACAATAATGATGCTATTATAAAATAAGGTGATTTTATAACTTTCACATTATTAACTAATGCAATAGCTAAAAAATTTATTGATGTAATAAATATAAGACATTTGAAATATGAACTAGCATGATATCCTCCAGCATTAATCCTTAGAGTACAGAAAAATATTATAAAAATAACAGAGTATAATGCTTGTCCCCAAAAAGCAGAAATAATAAGTATTACTAAAATATCTACAATACTAGATATTATTGATTGAATACCATAAAGATATATTTCATAATCACCAAATTTAACTATATTATTATTAACCATATCCTTTGCTATTTTTCTTGAAAGCTTATATATCATTCATTGAACACCTTTTTCTTTAAATTTTGTAATTAATATATAAAATACGATAATTCTTTTATTTTATTATAATCATATATATTATTAAATAATTTTAAAAGATGCATTGCTTAATTAGCTGTTGAAATGTATTAACTAGATACTTTTTTGTAAATTAATGGGTTTTGCTGAATTGATTCACTCTTCTATTAAAATACCAATATTAAGTGTAAATAAATTTTCATTTTCATCTATTTGTATTAAACCATTATATTTCATTACAATATAATTTATATTTTGAATTCCAAAACCATGATTTTTTTTATCTTGTTTCGTTGTACCATAATTTGAAGGTACTTTATTTACCTTACTATTACTTATTTTAATTACTAAATATGATTTATCTATATACATTCGAATATTAATGAACCTATCTGTACTAGGACATTTCTCACAGGCTTCTAATGCATTATCTAATGCGTTACCAAGAATAATTGATATATCTATAGAATCTATTTTGATATCCTTTGGCAAATTTATATCTATATCTAATTTGATTTGCTTTTCTGACGCCAATGATAACTTAAAATTCAATATAGATGCTATAACATAATTATCTATATTTGTAATAGTATTTAAATTTGATACTTGGTTTAATATTTTTTTACAGTATTCCTCGGCTTCCTTAAATTCTCCAACGCTTACAAGTCCACAAATACATCCTATGTGATTGTTAAAATCATGCCTTTGTGCTCTTAATCTATAAACTAAATCTTGTATATTATTTATATAAAAGATTTGTCTTTTATATTCTTTTTCTTTCATTAACCATTCATATTCCTCTTTTGAATAAATAGCAACCTGCTGTATAATTTTTATAATAATAAAACTAAATATTATCATGACTAAAGCAATAAATGCTATAAAAACATTACTTTTTAAAAAAGTTTTTTCTTGATATGTATTAAAAAGTATAAAAACAAATAATATATTTATCATAAAAATCACTGAAATTTGATAAATGTACATCTTCTTTATATAAAAAGGATTTACCTTGAGTTTTCTAAAAAATATCATACAAACATACATTAAAACTCTACATACCACTGCACTAAATATTCTATAAATATTTTCTCCAGAAAGTTTATTTATAGAAACCTTAAATATTATACTTGTACTGGTTGTGCTTATAATATCAAAAACTGACATTAGTACAAAAAACAGTAACGTTAAAAAAATTAAGTTTCTAAATTTACATTCAAAAATTGTAAAATACACCATATTAACAATGCATAACATTATAATAAAACTTAAAAAATCTCCAGTGCCAAAATACATATTTAATAATTGAAGTATAAAGCTCTGCATTAATATTGCTATCGCGATTATAAATTTTTCATTTATCCTATTTTTAAAAAAATGCTTTAAGAAGAAATACAGTAAATAATTATCTATAATATTAAAAGTCAATTCATAATATTCTCCAACCCCCATATACGCTTCTCCTATTTAAATAGATTTTTTAAAAATACCTTTTTAACATCATTAACATATTGTCTGCTTACTGGAATAATTATACCAAGTTCTTCAATAGTGATACACAATTCTTTATAAATTAAAATTTTATTATTACTCACAATATAACCTTGATGACATTGTGTAAAATAATTCATATCAATTCTTTCTTTTAAGTTTTTTAAGCTATCATAAAATTCTGAGCTGCCACCTCTATGAATAACTTTAATCTTTCTCAATTCTTTTTCAAAATAATAAATATCATCATATTTAATTTTATATGTAATTTCTTTATTCACAACATTAAAAACTTTATCCTTTTCTAACTTATAATGAATTAGATGTAGCCTGTCCAATGTTTCTTGAAATAATTTTTTGAATTTTTCTTCAGAAATAGGTTTCATTATATAATCAAAAGCTTTTATTTCAAAAGCATTTAATGCATATTCTTTAAAACCCGTAACAAATATAATAATTACATTTTTATCAATTTCCCTGAGCTTTTTCCCTATTTCAATTCCATTCAAACCTTTCATTTCTATATCTAAAAAACAAATGTGTATTTGCTTATATTTTATTTTAGATAAAAGTTCTTCTCCACTGTTAGAAAAAATCAAATTTAAACTTTCATCTTTGTTAAATTTTTCTATATACTTTTCAATAATTTTTACCTGGACTGGCTCATCATCACATATTGCTATCGTATAATTCATAAAACCCTCCTTAATAATTATTAAACTAATTTAATAATTATTATTATAAACCCTTAACATGTAAAACTCTACCTATTTACCATTAATTTCCAAATAGCTGTTTAATTAATACATCATAACATCAAATTATGAAATATGTATTTTTATTTCATAAAAAGTATATATAATTAAATTTATAGATATCCAACTCTGATAAATGACTTATACAGTTATCTAAACTTATTAAATTCAATGATTCAATATAAATATTTTACTTGCTATTCGATAGTAGACAAGCTTAGTATATAAAGTCCAGATGATATAAATAGGCCATATGTTAATTGAATAGTCTAAATTAACAGCAGCTAACTATGGTAGTTAAATTTAATATAAATAATTACTTTAAATTTATGACTATATTAATCGGAGGTACAAATTTTAATGATTATTAATCCATTCAATAAAAATGATATTAAATTAATAATACACTCATTTAGATATCTCACATTTTATAAATTAAAATTTGTTATAACTTTTATTTGTATGATTATAGGAATTGTATTTGGATTAATACAACCAATTATTTGGGCTAAATTATTAAAAAGTTTATTTAGTAAAGATTTTAGTCAAATAGTATCATTAGTTATATATATATCTATAATATTTATTGTTTCAGCAACTACAACTTTAGTACAAAATTACTTAATTGCTTTTATTAATAATAATATAATTTATGATATAAAAAAAGATATGTATGCAAGTGCTTTGAATTTATCAATGAAAGCTTTTGATGAAATGAATGTTGGAGATTTTATTTCAAGAATACATAATGATTCAGCAACTATTGCTAACGTACTTACAAATCAAATTCTAACATCAATTGTGGACATTTTAAAAGTAATTACTATTGGTATTGCATTATTATTTATTAGTCCGCTTTTGTCATTAGTAGTTATTTTATGCTTTCCTATATCATATTTAATTTTTGTTCACTATGGAGAAAGTTTAAAAGAAAAAAATAGTCAATTAGTTGAATCTAATGATAAGTACTTTAACGAATTACATCAATCACTTGTAGGAATTAGAGAAATAAATAGCTTAAATGTAAAACCTAAAAAAATTAGATTATTTTCAATTCTATCAGAAGATGTAAGAAATAAAACTATTAGTTTAGGTTTTATAAATACCTTGTCTCAAATATTAGCACAAAGTGCAAATGTGTTATCTCAAATTTTAGTAACCTTAATAGGTGCATTTATGGTAATTAATAGCAATCTTTCAATGGTATATTTTATTACATTTACCTCATATTCTACTCAATTTTCATCCTCATTATTAAATATTACTAAAATAAATTCGAATTTTCAGCAAATATTAAAATCTCTTGAAAGAGTATTTGATTTAATAGACAATTTATCTTACTCAAAACAGAAATTTGGTACAAAACATTTAAATAATATTAATGGCACAATATGTTTTAAAAATGTTTATTTTGAATACAAAAAAAATTCTCCAATATTAAATGATGTTTCTTTTAATATTCCTGTTCATAAGGTAACTGCTATTGTTGGTACTAGTGGTGCTGGAAAAAGCACTATTTTAAGTTTAATATTAAAATTCTATAGTCCCAGCAAAGGTTGTATTGAACTCGACGATGTTAATATAAACGATTTAGACGAACAAACTTTAAGATCAAATATATCAATTGTACATCAAGAACCATATTTATTTAATTCTTCAATTAAAGAAAATTTACTAATTGCCAATCCTACAGCTACAAATAAAGAAATTGAAGATGCTTGTTCAAAAGCTTATATATATGATTTTATAGAAAGTTTACCAGAAAAATATGATACATTAATTGGAGAAAATGGAGTTAATTTATCAGGAGGACAAAAACAAAGACTAGCTATTGCAAGAGCCCTTTTAAAAAGATCAAAAATTATATTGTTTGATGAGGCTACAGCATCACTTGATAATCAATCTCAAGAATATGTAAATAAATCAATAAAATTTATAAGTTCACATTGTACGATTGTTATAGTAGCTCATAGACTATCTAGTTTAATGTTTGCAGATAAAATTATTATTATTAATAAAGGAAAAGTTGTTGGACAAGGACCCCATGACAAACTAATAAATGAAAATATAACATATAAAAATTTGTATAATATAGAAGCTAGTTAACCATTTAATTATTTGAAATAATTTTACATAATTACACATAAACAATAATTATGTACTTTTATTTAAATTTACTTAAATACAAAAAAGGAGGTGAACATAATGGATAAAATAACATTTAATTTTGATTCTGATAACGATGTTACTCCACAAGGACTTGGAGTAATTTGTATTGGATCTGCATGTGGGGGAGTTTGCATTGGAAGTGGAGGCTTTGCTTGTATTTAACAGCTAAAATTAATTATTGTCTGTAAAAATTAAGGAGGGAAAAGTTATATGGAAAAGTTAGAATTTGGAAAAGGTATAATTCTTCACCCTGCTGAAAGTGCTGGAATTACATTGGGAACGTGTGAGTCTCCACCAAGTGGTGTTGGAAATAGATGTGGATCTGGCTGTGCAACCGGTGGTTCTTGGTGTGGAGGCGGTTGTCTTGGATTCGCTTGTGTATAACAGCTAAAATTAATATGAGAGTATTCTTTTTAAAGAGTACTCTTATATTAAAAAGAAGGTGATCATAATAAATTTAAATATTGGAATTGCAATTATTTGGTTCTTAGGTGGTGTAATAGAATTTTTAGTTGGATTTGTATATCCTAATGACAAATTAGTTAAAAAATATAAAAAAACTAATACTAAAATATTAAATGAAAAAATGCTTATAAAATCTATTAAAATATTTTCTATTTTGAGTGGCATTTTATTTGTATTTATGGCAATTTTAATAATATTTAATGTTGTTACTGTGCAATTTGCATATAATATTTTTATATTTTTTATATTAGTTTATATACTTGAAAGGATCTACTTGTATCATAAATATGTAGTTAATAAATGAATTTTATATTTATAAATTGATAACATAATTTACAAATATAAAATTCCTAATATAAAAATCATTTATTATATTAAAGGAGGAAAAAATATGAAATCTTTTTTTAATTATTTAGAAGGTAGTTCAAGTTCAGTACTTTTTAATAATAAAACACTAGACTTTTATCGAATATTTGATCCTAACTTAAAAAATCATTTAAGAGAGTATTTTAATGATGGTATAGATTCTAAGGAAGTAACTGATATATTGAATAGCACATATTCGGAAAATGAACTTGATTACAAAAAGAGATGTGAATCAAAAATAAGTAACTTAAATAAACGTGTATTAGAAAAACTTACAATTATTACAACAAATAATTGTAATTTACAGTGCAAATATTGTTATGCTAATGGTGGTAATTATGGTAAAAAGGTAGAAGCTTTATCGTATGAAGAAGCAAAAAATATAATAGATTATTTTGTAGATAAATTTGACTTTATTAGAACAGTTTTCTTTTTTGGTGGAGAACCATTGATGAATTTTCAAGTTATAGAATATATTTGTAACTATTTTAATCAATTAAAAAATGAAAATAAAATTGATTATATTCCTAGATTTGCAGTTATAACAAATGGAACTACAATTACAGATCAAATTATAGATATGTTGATAAAATATAACTTTACAATAACTATTAGTATTGATGGTGATGAATTTATTCAAAATTATTTAAGAATAGATAAACTAGGGCATGGAACATTCAATAAAATAAATGAAAAATATAAACAATTAATAGAAAAAGGATTTCCAAAAAATTCTATAGGGCTTGAATGTACGTATACTAAAGCTCATATAGATAAGAAAATAAGTTTTGTTGACTTACTTAATTATTTCCATACTAATTTTGGAATCGATATAGTACATATAGCACCTGTATGTATTGATTCAAATAACAAACTATCTTTATCAAATTATCAAGATATTATTATCAATTATACAAAAGAATTAGTTGATTATTCATTTGATACTATATTAAATGAAAAATCAATAAAGTCATCTTCTTTTGTTTTAGGAATACTTGATAGACTTATATCAAATACACAAGTTCCATATATTTGCCCTGCAGGTTTAAATTCTGTATCCGTAGCTAAAGATGGTATAATTCGTCCTTGTTTTGTTTTTTCTGGATCAGATATATCAATTGGAAATTTACAATCAACCATGGATGAGCTAAAAGATAACTTAAAGGATTTTACTTTAAAGTATAATGAAAAACATTTATATGAGAAATGTAAGGAATGCTATGCAAGAAATGTTTGTTCTTCATGCTTGACTAGCTATGGAGATAATTTAGATGAACCTGATTTTTATCATGGTGCAGATTCTATGTGCACTATAATGAAAACAATGATTTCAAGTATATTACTAAGGTTATCTGAAATAAAATCAAATAAAGAAAATTGGAATACACTTAATGAAGTTCTTAATAAATATAGTACATGTCATTATTGTTAATAATATTTATTTAGGATAAATTTAAGGAGGGAACATTCATGGAAAAAATTAAATTTTCTAAAAATTCTATAATGATAACAGCTCAAGAGAGTGTTGGTATCACAATAGGAACATGTTCTGTACCAGGTGATTATTGTGGTTCAGGCAGTTATTGTAATCTAGGTTTCTCCTGCGTAGATTTCAATACTGAATTAGATTATTCAGTATAACAGGTAATCATTACTAAAACAACTATAAATAGAAAATGTTAAATTATTCATCATCATAGATGCACATTTGACATAAGACAGCTTTGCACTAGTATGAAATTAAAATGTTACACTAAAACAGAAAGTATTACCAGAGTAAAATATAGTGGTATGATTTTTATGTACTAAGAATTATTTAGAGGAAGGTTTTATATTGAATAATATAAAAAAAATACTAAGAAACATTATTGCATTTATCATTTGTATAATACTTTTGGTGGTTATGTATGAATCTCAGTATATCATTAATATACTCACAAGAGATTATAATTTTAGAAAATATTTAAAGGATAATCAACAAATTTATTTTTTGGGAACAGACCATACTATGTTGTTAGATTCAGAACCCTATTCTTATTTGAATTTAAAATCTGCCATTGAAAATTTAAAGCCTGATGTTCTTTTAATTGAAAGTAGACCTGACCAGTTAGCTGAAGGGAATTTTGCAGATGGTCCAACGGAGATGCTTTATTGTCATTTGATAGCAGATAATCTTCACATTCCAGTAAAAGGTGTTGATTGGTGGGTTCCTAATGATGCAAATACTCCCAGTTCAACTAATCGTATAAGAGATAATAGTATAAATGAAAATATATTAAAAAATGTTATTGGACATAAAAAAGTGTTAATTTTAATGGGAAGGGATCACGTATCACTTGAAGAACCTAAGTTAGAATCAGCAGGTTATAAAAAAGTATTTTTTTCAGAAATTGAAAAAATAAATCTTCTTAAAATTCATGATAAAAAGCTAATATATCCCAAAGGAATGAATTATTATATACAAAAAAGAATTGCTTATGAAAAAAATTGTATTGGTACTGTATATAAAACAGATACTTGGAAAAAACAAGGTTTAGATTTAATTGAGAATCTTAATAGAATTAGTAAAATTATTCAACAAACAGGAGAATCACAATAAATAAAGTGATTCTCTTGAAAAACGTGGTGCAGCTCCCATGTCACTAATCTATATTAAATTATAATTCAAATAAAATATATGCCTACTTATATAAAACTTCAATTAGTGATTTGGTTAGTTGCTGATATCAATTTTAGATTTAAATACATTTATTGTATATAAATTAAATTTAAGGAGTGAATATTTATGGAAAAGATTGAATTAACTAAAAAGATTGTAATAATACCACAGGAGAGTGCCGGTATTTCATTAGGCACTTGTTCTGTAGAACCAGGTACTTGGTGTGCTCCAGATCCAGATCCAGGTGCTGGTTGTATGGGTTTCAATTGTAACTAAATGTTGATAGTTTAATGCATAATATTTTATATTAGTATAAGGAATGAAAATATATTAAAAAATGTTATTGGACATAAAAAAGTGTTAATTTTAATGGGAAGGGATCACGTATCACTTGAAGAACCTAAGTTAGAATCAGTAGGTTATAAAAAAGTATTTTTTCAGAAATTGAAAAAATAAATCTTCTTAAAATTCATGATAAAAAGCTAATATATCCCAAAGGAATGGATCATTATATACAAAAAAAGGATTGCTTATGAAAAAAATTGTATTGGTACTGTATATAAAACAGATACTTGGAAAAAACAAAGTTTAGATTTAAATACATTTATTGTATATAAATTAAATTTAAGGAGTGAATATTTATGGAAAAGATTGAATTACCTAAAAAAATTGTAATAATACCACAGGATAGTGTTGGTATTTCATTAGGCACTTGTTCTGTACCAGGTTTAGGATGTATTCCAGGTATGGGTTGTGATTCAGGTGTGGTTTGTGTGGGTATGGGTTGTAACTAAATATTAATAGTTTAATTCATAATATTTTGTATTTCATCTGTTGCTTCAGTTAGTACCCCATCAGCCTCGCAAAGAAATGTATTTAAAATAAGTGAATATGCTCCAGATAAATTTTGAGTAACATAGTATGGCTGAAAACTAATAACTTTATTGCCAGGGAACGCAAGTAGATTTTGTACAATATAAGCATAGATAGATATCACATTAGTGGTAGACATCTATGCTTACTTTTTTTATGATAGGTTTGATTGGTCAACGTAAATAGATTTGGGATGAAACTCCCGTTACACAAAGTGTTGACCAGCACTCCTATTCAATATTCGATTAAGCAAGTTGGGAGAAACACCCGTGTAAATAACAAATTTGAACGAATAGGATTGTGTTGGAACCAATCGTAAAAAATATGGAGGTGATGAAAAATGATAGGCGTTGGAATTGATGTTTCTAAGGGTAAAAGTACAATAGCAGCTATAGGAAGATACTGGAGCAATAATTATGAAGCCATATGAAATCAAGCATAACCACGTTGAAGGTGATAGGCTTATCAAGTGGATTCGAAATCAGAAGGACATGGTACTTGTGGTTATGGAGTCTACTGGTCACTATCATTACCCTGTACTAAAGGAGTTGTATGAGGCCGGAGTATATGTTAGTGTAGTTAACGCTTATCTTATGAAAAAGTACGGTGATACAGAGATCAGAAAGGTAAAAACCGATGAAAAGGATGCTATCAGAATAGCTAAATATGCGATAGAAAAAAGGTATAATCTTACAAGATATGAAGGTAACGATGAAAAATATAGAGATTTAAGATTTTTATCTAGACAATATAATCAAACAGTTTCTATACGTGTAAACGCTAAGGTTCAACTTACCAACCTTCTTGATGAGATTATGCCAGGAATTCAAACTATTCTCCGTACAACTACTGGAAAACCAAAAAACGTAGCTAAAATGTCTGCTCTTAATAAGTTCTTAAGAGTTTATTATGCCCGTATTATGAATGTGTATAAAACCACATAACAATTGAAAAGTAGCAAAAAAAGCTACTTAGCAGTAGCTTTTTTAATGTCGCCTTTTTTTCAATATAAAATTTAAAAATAAGTGTTGACAAAATATTAGCAAGTTTGTGTATACATGAAAAATTAGTACAACTATTTAAACTTAAGATAAAACGAACGTACTTTTTTGTCACAGATTTAAACTAATGATACAATTATGATTATATTTTGAACAAACTTTATTGAAATAAGATATAAAATAGTTAACCTAATACCAATAATTCGATAAGACATTTTGAACAAATTTTATTGTTTATTACAGATATGATTAAGAATCATGAGTGGAATGAAGGTTAAATTCAGGTCCATTCATGATTTTTATTTTGTAAAGGAAATGTTAGTTTATTTGATAAATTTAAATTATTAAAAAACCTTATTGCGACAATAAGGTTTAAAATTTTTAAGTTGAAGTAAATACTGTTTTGAGATAAACTAATATTTGATGTTATGATTTATACAAGGGGTTATTATAATGAAAAAGTATTATACCATTGGAGAAACAGCGAAATTACTCGGCGTTACTACACAAACGTTACGCCATTATGAAAAAATAGGAATTCTTGAGCCTAGTTACATATCAGGTGAAAACGGATACAGATATTATGAATTTAATCAATTTCACATCATCGATCGTATAAAATATCTGCAATATTTGGGCTTATCATTATCTGAAATTGATAGCATAATAAAAAAAGGAACAGTTGAAGGTCTTCTTCCAGCATTGGAAGGACAGTGGCAGACTGCTAATCAAGAATTAGAAGCTATTCGTGCAAGAATTAAGGATATAGAATGGTATATTGATTATTTTACTTATTTGAGTAAGATGGATGTATCTAAGGTACTGTATCGTATGCATATGGAAACGAGGCACTTAATTTATGTTCCTTGTTACGATTCTGATGAGTTAGCAGACATGGAAATTCGAATGGCTGAGGTGCGCAGTCGAGAAGAATTACATCAATTGTCTTATAGACGTCAATATGGTTATGAATTAACTACATCAGGACTGTTTCAGAGTAAATTTGAACCTAAAACATATTTTATTTATATTAAGAATAGACCTCAATTTTTTACACCATTTTATAAAGAGCTTCCAGCGGGAGAGTATCTGTGTTTTCGTACTAAATTGCTGCATGAAAAGTGGGATACAACAATTTTAAAAAAGTACTTTAATTCTCTTCCTAAGCCATCTACCATTGTTGCTCTAGAGTTTGAGGATAATTTAGTTGAATATATGAATACGGATTATGAAGTTCAAATTTTGATAGAGTAGTCTGTTTCATAAAAGTCTAGTAAGATTATGATGCTACTAAAAATAACAGAAGATGTGTATTCTATGTAATATGGAATACACATCTTCTGTTATTTTTTACGATTATGATTGATTATTTTTTGTCATGCATGAAAATTATTGTTGACATGTATCTTAGGATAAGGTTTAAACTTACACATGTACCTTAGTGATAAGGTTTACATTTGTGAAAAATAAATCACTAAATTTATTGTGCAGAAAATAAGGAGGAAATATTTATGAATTCTAAGGAGTTAACTAGAGAGACTAATATTTTGTATACAGGAAGTGAGTCTAAACTTCCAATTGAACGTCCAGAAACACCACCTATTTATCATTCAACAGCAAATATTATTTCTGATATGGATGATTATGACTTTGCTAGCACTGGTGGTAAATATTATTATTGCCGAACTGCCAATCCAAATAGAGATGGTGTTGCTGAAGCTGTATCCTATTTAGAAAATGGAGAACAATCACTTGTTTGCTCTTCAGGAATGGCAGCTATTTCTACTACAATCTTATCTCTTGTTAAATCAGGCGATCATATAGTTGCTAGTCGTTCTATTTATGGAGAAACAATTGAATTATTTGAAAACATATTAAAGAAATTTGGTGTTGAGGTTACATATAGTGATTTTACAAATATAGATAGTATTCGTGCATCTTTGAAATCTAATACAAAGATGGTATATACAGAAATTATTGCTAATCCACTTATCGAAGTAGTAGATATCGAAGTTTTATCCGAAGCGGCTCACAGCGTAGGAGCATTAGTGGTTGTTGATAGCACCTTTACTACACCATTTGCAATTCGCCCACTAGAGCATGGAGCAGATATTGTTATTCACAGTTTAACAAAATATTTTGGAGGACATAGTGATATTACAGCTGGTTCTATTACTGCTTCAAATGAATTAATGAAGAAAATATATTCAGACTACTTGCTTTTTGGAGGATGTTTAGATCCAAATAGTTCATGGTTAATGCTTCGTAGTATAAGAACTATGGAAATGCGTGTCACTAAGCAATTTGAGAATGCTAGAAAGATTGCTGAAGCTTTGCAGGCAGATCCTCATGTACGTTATGTAAATTACCCAACTTTATCTAACCATCCTCAGCATGAATTAGCAGCAAGGATTATGCCAAATGGTTGTGGAGCTATGCTTAGCTTTCGTGTAGAAGATGATAGAGATAAAGTGAATACATTTATGCACAAGTTGAAATTAGTAAAATACCTTGGAACATTAGGCGGATATCGTACATCTATAGCACATCCAGCCACTGCATTCCGTAATGAGTTTACTCCTCAACAGCTTAAAGATATGGGAATGGAAGAAGGACTTATTCGTATTTCTACTGGCGCAGAAGCTATTGAAGATTTGATTGCTGATTTTAAACAAGCACTAACAGTCTTTGAGAATGTTTAATTTGTAAGGGGGGCCTATTATTATGCTTAAAAAGATTAATTTACCAATAGCATTACTTGCTGTAGGATTATTAATTGCCATGGTTATTCCTATGGTATTGTTTCCGGATGGAAGTGCTGCTGTAATTAGCAATTTTTATTCAGCTATGACATTGAATTTTCCTTGGTTATTCTTGATAATTGCATTTTTAAGTGCAGTATTTGCAGTATTTATTATGTTTTCAAAGTATGGAGATATTCGTTTAGGAGGTCCTGAAGCAAAGCCACATTATAAACTTTTTACATGGATATCCATGAATATGTGTTCTGCAGCAGGAGCCGGAATTTTGATTTTTGGAATGGTAGAGTGGATGTACTATGTTAAAACTCCACCATTTGGTGTTAAGCCTATGTCGGTACAAGCTTATGAATATGCATCTGCTTATGGAATGTTCCATTGGGGATTTTCCGCTTGGGCTATTTATTTGCCTGTTTCACTAGCACTAGGTTACATTTATTGGAATAAAAAAATGGATTCTTTGAATTTATCCGATCTTTGTAAAAATGTTTTGAAAGGTGACAGCCTGTTAGTCAAAATTATACGTATTTGTATAGATGGTGTTGTTGCATTTGGTTACATTGGAGGTTTGGTTTGTACAATAGGTTTGGGAACTTCTATATTAGCTGAATTAGCGGGATATTTGTTAAATATGCCAGTTACTTTTGGATTACGTATAAGTATTATTTTAGTATTTTGCGTGTTTTTTATCCTATCTACATCTAAAAGTATTGCTAAGGGAGTTGGAATCATAAGTGGGTTTAATGTTAAATTAGCCATTGCATTCTTTGTTTTTGTTTTCTTAGTAGGACCTAAATCATTTATCTTAAATAATTTTACTATGGCTATTGGAACAAACATTCGAGAGTTTGTTCATATGAGTTTTAATACAGATTCTATTGCGAAAACTGGATTTGTTCAGCAGTGGACAATTTTTTATTGGGCTTGGTATGTTGGATGTACTATTTCCGATGGATTGTGGTTAGCACGTGTTTCTTATGGACGTACATTCCGTGAAATTGCTATTGTAAGATGTATTTGGACATCATTATCTTGTTGGGTTGCGTTTGCTGTGCTTGGAAACTATGGAATGAGTTTAGAGTTATCAGGAAAGCTTAATTTATCCCAAATGGTTATTGATAGTGGTAATAATGCAGCCGTATTAGCTGTCTTAAAGACATTACCTTTATCAGGTGCAGCTATTGCTGTATATATGGCAGTAGTATTCATCACATTAGCATGTGGTGCAACTGCAGCATCTACAGTTGTATCAATTCTTACTTCTAAAAATCTTAAAAATGATGAAGAGCCTAATAAATGGTATAAAGTATTCTGGGCATTTCTTGTGTTACTGCTTCCAGTTAGTATTTTATTCCTTGAACATATGGTGCCTGGATTAAATGTTTTAACAACAATACAATCTGTTACATCAGTTTTTGCTATTCCAATGTTATTTGTTATAGCGCTACTTCTTGTATCATTCTACAAGATACTAAAGAAAGATATTGAAAGTAAAGATATTCCTGTAGACAAGAATAAATTGTTTAAATGGAATGAATAACTAAGTAAAAGAAATGCTATTATATAGCCTTGCTACATAATAGCGTTTCTTTTATTAGTTCATATATTTCATTCCAGTTTAGAACTCTAACTATATTTTTGTTTAAGGGTTTCCTATTATAATTGGTATCTATAAGCAATACCTTAAAACCATTTTCCGATAACTGCAAAGCATTTTCATAAGAATCTTCTATAAATATATCACATTTAAGTTTTCGAGCCATATCTACTTTGTAATGAGTACCTAGAACAAAAATATCATCATAAGGAATTCCATTGTTGTTTAAATAAGAGTAAGTGAGAAGTTTTAAATCTTTATCCCTGGCTGTAACAAAATATATATTATTTAGCTTTATCAATTCTTCTATTACTTCTTTAGCATTTTCTCTTAAACTCACATTATCATTATGCATTTTGAACTTGTTTTTATCATAAAAATCATAATAATCATCTCTAGTTACTCCCATAACTATATCAACTTTATACTCTGTTACTTTATCAATAGTTACATTTTTATTAAAGTATTTATTGGCAATATCTAGCCAAAAGTAAGGGTCAGTAATTGTTCCGTCAATATCAATACATATATTAAGATTTTTCATATTTAACACCAACCTTTAATTTTATTTTTTATTAATTTCCTTTTTAAAATTGTAGGTAATAAGGCATTTTATAACCAATATCATAAGTTTTACTGCAATTTATATTAGATAAAAAACTAAGAAGGAAGATAGAGTTCCTAAAATTGCGCCGGCAAATACATCGGAAGGATAATGTACTCCTAAATAAATTCTGGATATACCAACAAGAGAAGCCAATAGCATAAGTAAAAAGGTTATAGATGGACAAAATAATGAAATCATAACACAGACACTAAAAGCTGCGGTTGTATGTCCTGAAGGAAAAGAATATTCATCTATTCCAATCTTTTGTATATTTAGGTTATTTACTATTAAAAAGGGCCTAATTCTACTTACGCTTTGTTTAAATACTTGAGAAATAATAGTACTTATTATTAGAGAAATTGTACATTTTAATCCAATCATATGGATAAAAGGATTTGGATTTAACTCTGTAAACAAACAAAATGTAACTAATGAAAACTTAGAGGCTAAACGAGTGACTAACGGCATAATAATATCCAAACATTTGCATTTGAGTGATATATTAATTGTTTTGAGTAGAAATGTATCGCCATGCTGTATATGGTTCAGTATCTTCATAGGACCTCCTCCCCCTTTAAATACATTATATATATTTATCTTTAAGAACACTTTAAAATACTGTTAAGTAAACTTTAAAATAATAATATAAATTTAGAGAGTATCTATATATAAAATACTTATGTATAAAAAAGTGCACCTCCAAATGCTTAAATTGGGGGTGCACTTCATAATGTTTCTAGATGTGGATACTATAGTACTTATTAATGCTATTCAACAGTTTTTTTATTAGAAAATATGCTACCAAAAATCATTATAATTCCAAAGATAATTAGATATGCAACAACTGCAATTTTATGAGAAAAACATGCAGCAATTATCATAAAAATACATCCTATTAAAGAAACAGTAGGTGCTACAAATCTTTTGAAAGAACTTAAATCTTTTTCTTTTTTCATCATCATAAAGAAAATAGGAATATACATCGCGTAAATAGTTACTATAGGCAATTCTGAAGAATCAAAAGAAAAAAATCCAAACCAAGGCTTTGTTAAGTTAGCACCATAGAAATACAATAGCCATATACCGCAAAGAAGCAATCCAAATATAGATGAATTTGTTGGCATGTTTGTAATACTGTCAACTTGTTTAAATATATTTGGCTTTGGACCAAGACCTCTTGCTGCTAATGAATAAATACCACGAGTACATCCAAGCATTAATCCATTTAAAGTTCCAAGACAAGAAATGATAACAAATACAAATAGCAAAGAACCACCTAGCGATGAAAAAATTGTCTGGAAGGCTAATTTAGCTCCTGATTCGCCGCCTGCCATCATAACTTTATTTGCTACTGCTCCGGATAATCCGATATAGTAAAGTATATAAATTGCCATAGTTATAAAAGTTCCTCCAACAAGAGCTATTGGAAGATTCCTCTTTGCATCTTTTAGTTCGGCATTGATGCTTGTGGCAATGATCCATCCCTCATAAGCAAATGCTGTAGCAACAACAGCTGTAAAAAGTCCAGTGGAAGGATTAACTTGTTTTACTACAGTTGTAAAGTTATATTTAATCATACCATTGCCTACACCTGCTATTGTACCAATTATAGCCATTAAAATTAATGGAATAAGTTTTATGACGGTTGTACTAACCTGAAATTTACCTGCTAAAACAGGAGATAATGCATTTAATGCAAAGCTTGCTATTAAATATAAACATGCAATAGTCATACATTCTCCACCTGTAATTGGAAATCCAAATAATACACAAGTATATCTAGCAGAAACCCATGCTAATACTGATGTTAATGTTGGATAGTAAATTAATGCCATAAACCATCCAACATAATATGCATATTTTTTCCCTAAAGTAGCTTGGGCATAGTCTACTACCCCATTTACGTATTGATATTTAGTTGCCATTACAGCAAAAGTATAAGCACAAGAAATCATAATAATACCGCCTATAATCCAAGCCAGGATACCTAGGGTAAGGCTTCCACCAGTTGCGTTTAAAACCTTTTCAGCTTTAAAAAAGACACCACTGCCTATAACTATACCAATTACCATAGCTATAGCTGTGATTAGACCATATCTTTTTTCTAATTTTGTTTCCATAAATAAACCACCTCTTTCCCCCATTTTGTATTTTATTATACTTTAACCCTTTATAGTTATAAAATCAATACTCTTAGATTGACAAAAAATATTCCATAGTTGTAATAATATTACTAAACATCAAAAGTGTACATATTTAGAAATTTGTAAAAGAATTTTTACACAGCATTAAAAACATTAACTGCAATAAATAGGTTAGAATTTAGATGCTACTAACTTATTTAATATGTTTAAATAAGTATGCAATAAAAAAGTAATGATAGTTTTATAACAGGCATTAACACAACTATTTCCATGCCTTGACATGCATAAGTTTATGATGTATTCTTTTTGTTATATTAAAGTACTTTATAAAAGTATTTTGGGATTTTTATATATGGAGTTGCAATATTTGCTGCACCTGTTGATAAACTTTGAACTATTAAATTTCTTTAAAAAAATGAAAGGAAAATTCATAATATGAAAAAATTAAAGCGTACTTTAACAGTTGTAATTGGTGTAGCTATAGCATCTCAGATTTATTTTGGCTTTTTAATTCAAGATTTTACTATAGCCCTTTCAGTAATTATATTTTCTGTATTTCTTTACAATTATACTGAATTGAATCCAATACAAACAGCAATACTTACGGGTATATCTACAACATTTTGTAGATCAGTGTGGGTTTATTGCAGTAATATGGACTTTATGAAAACCATTAGAATAACTACACCTGAAATAATGTTTTTTACCACTTTTGGAATTCTGTTTTATTTTTTATATTATAAAAATGGAAAAAAGGATTTAACAAGATTTATACTTTCAGTGTTTTGTTGTGATTTTATTTCAAATGTTGTTGAAATAAGTATTCGAACTAGAATAAGTGGAGAAAACAGCAATATGATCAAAGCTCTTTTACTAGTAGCGATTGTAAGAACTTTAGTAGTTTTGATTATACTAATATTAATGAAATATTATAACTCATTTCTTGTAAAAGAAGAACATGAGGAACGTTACAGAAAATTGATATTGTTAACTTCAAGTTTTAAAAGTGAAATATATTTTATGAATAAGAATGCATCTGAAATAGAAGATGTAATGAAAAAGTCTTTTTCAGTATATGAGATAGTTTCTAAAAATCATTATTCTGAAGAACTAAAAAATCTTACACTTGATATTGCTAAAGATATCCATGAGATTAAAAAGGACTATATCAGAGTTATGAGAGGGCTTGAAGAAATGTCTAATGAGAAAATAGATGTTGAACATATGAAGATAAAAGATATTATAAGTATTTTAGAAATATATACAAAGGATTACATAATAGCAAAAAGCTTAAATATTGAGCTTGATTTTAAGGTGGAATGTAATTTTTATGTTTCTCAACATTTTTATTTAGTATCAATTATAAGAAATCTTATTTTTAACGGCATAGAAGCTATAGATAGCAATGAAAAAGGATTAATTAAATTGCAAATTGTGGATCAGGGAGATGAATATGTTTTTATTGTATCTGATAATGGGACAGGCATAAATGAAGGTAATTTGGATTTTATATTTAATCCTGGTTTTTCTACAAAGTATGATAAAAGTGGCAGCATATGTAGAGGAATAGGTCTTACATTAGTAAAGGACTTGACTCAGAATATTTTTAAAGGAAGCATATCTGTGGAGTCTGTACAAAACGAAGGTACAACCTTTACAGTAAAAATACCAATAAGTTCATTTAGGAGGTAAATATTGTGCAATATTATATTATTGATGATGATGTGAGCATTGTTAAGATATTGACTAATTTGCTTAAAGAAAATGGGTCAGGTGAAGTAATAGGCAGCTCTAATGATGGAGAAACAGCTCTTAGAGAAATACTAGTTTGCAACCCGGATATTGTACTAGTTGACTTGCTTTTGCCTAAATTAGATGGTAATAGTTTAGTAAGAGAAGTAAAGCTATTAAAACCAAAGATTAAGTTTATAATGATTTCTCAGGTATCAGATGTAAAGTTGGTGGCAGATTCTTATAATTCTGGTATTGAGTTTTTTATTAGCAAGCCTATTAATAAAATTGAGGTGGAAAAGGTTACAAGCAAGGTAGCAGAAAGAATTGAAATTGAAAATATGCTTAATAATATAAAGAAAGTATTTAAAGACGTTAATCCTCAAAAAAAGCCACAGGACAATAATATTAAAATAATCAAACATGTTTTAAGTAGATTTGGTATGTTGGGGGAAAAAGGAACAAACGATATTATAAAAATTTGCATTTATCTATTGGAAACAAAAAAATCCTTTGATGAATGTAATTTCAATGAATTAAGTTCTATGCTTGGAGACAATCCTAAAACAATACAACAAAGAATAAGAAGAGCAATTAAAACTGGGTTAACTAATCTTGCATACATAGGAATAGAAGATTATTATAATGAAAGCTTTCAGGATTACTCCAAGGGTATGTTTGATTTTGCAAGTGTTAAAGCTGAAATGGATTATATAAAGGGAAAAAATAAAACTGGTGGAAAAGTAATAATAAATAAGTTCTTTGAAGGACTATTACTTCAGTGTGAAGAATATTAAAAAATTATCAAATGTTACATGTCAATACCTACATGTATTGGTTATAATTTCATAACATTCAATAAAATGTTTTTAAAAATTCTAAATTTTTAAAAACATTTTATTTTTTTGTTAAGTATTTTGAAGTCATTTGAAGCAATTTGAAGTATTTTGTAGTTGGCCTATTATAATCAATTATGCAATAACCAATAAAGTTAATTGCAATTTATCTAATTGAAAAACTAATTACTCAAATAAATTACTTAAAAAATTTTATTTATATTTTATAAGGAGGTCATCATATGAAATTATTTGCTAGAAAAAAAGACGTAAATTCCATTTTAGACAATAATAAAAGTAGTTCTGTAGAACGAACTTTAAGTGCATTTGATGTAACAATAATGAGTATTGGAGCAACAATTGGAACTGGAGTAATGGTACTAGCAGGTGTTGTAGCTGCAAGAGATGCAGGTCCTGCTGTAGTTTTATCATTTATTGCATCTGCAATTGCTTGTACACTTGTAGCTTTATGTTACTCTGAATTTGCATCATCAATTCCGACATCAGGAAGTGCATATGCTTACATTTATGTATCTTTAGGTGAATTCATTGCTCATTTAGTTGGTTGGACGCTTTTTATTGGATATACAGTGCTCGCAGCAACTGTAGCTAGTGGTTGGTCATCATACTTTATTAGTTTACTAAAAGAATTTGGAATTAAGCTGCCAGCAGCTCTTTCAAGTATTCCAAGTCAAGGTGGAATAATGAATATTCCAGCAGTTGTTGTAGTATTAATTATTACTTTCTTATTATCTAGAGGAACAAAAGAAAGCAAGAAGATAAATAATTTTATGGTATTTACAAAACTTGCGGTTATAGCGTTATTCATAATTGTAGGCGCATTTTTTATAAAACCAATAAGATGGCAGCCATTTATGCCATTTGGTTTTAAGGGCGTATTTGCTGGTGCAGCATCTGTATTCCTTGCTTTCGCAGGCTTTGATGCAGTTTCAACTTCTGCTGAAGAGGTAAAAGATCCTCAGAAGAACCTACCAAGAGGTATTATTGGTTCAATGCTAGGATGTGCACTTATATATGTTATAGTTAGTTTAGTTTTAACTGGAATGGTTGATTACAGAAAATTAAATGTTGGTGATGCTATGGCCTATGCGTTAAGTTCTACAGGTCAAAGTTGGGCAGCTTCTTTACTTTCAGTAGGTGCAGTTATTGGTATTTTAGCCGTAGTACTTGCATACGTTTACGGAGCATCACGTATATTATTTTCAATGAGTCGTGATAGATTGCTTCCAGGAAAGTTCTGTAGTGTAAATAAGGAAACAAATGTTCCTGTATTTTCAACTTGGGTAGTAGGATGTTTAGGCGCTGTATTAGCTGGTGTTGCAGATATAAAACAATTAGCAGATTTGACAAACATGATTCTTCTAGCAGCATTTTCACTTGTAGCTATATCAATAATTGTACTTAGAAAAACTCATCCAAAATTAGAAAGAAAGTTCACAGTACCTTTAGTTCCGGTATTACCTTTAATAGCAGTAGTATGTTGTGTATTTCTTATGCTTAGTTTATCAAAAACAACATGGTTGTACTTTGGTGTATCAGTTGCATTAGGCATAATTGTTTATGCAGCGTATTCACATA
The DNA here is from genome assembly GCF_001038625.1 of Clostridium carboxidivorans P7. Taxonomy (GTDB): domain Bacteria; phylum Bacillota; class Clostridia; order Clostridiales; family Clostridiaceae; genus Clostridium_AM; species Clostridium_AM carboxidivorans. Next base: position 4,355,768 of record NZ_CP011803.1, on the reverse strand, counting down.
AGCATAGTTTATTGCAACAAGGAGAGGACAATTTTAATAACATAGGTGAAGCAGAAAGAAAAGGTGCTTAATTGCTTGAATGCTCATACAAAAAGTTTTCTTGGAATTAGGTTTTGAACTTAATTTGACTAAAATAGAAATTACAATTTAAAAGATAGAAAAGACAGACTTTTACAAATCAATAAATTATTAAAAAAATGACTCTAGCTCAATAAAATATTGTGCTAGAGTCATTTTTATTACTTTTTTTAAATAAGAGATTCATACAATTTTGTAATATCTGCAACGCTTGTCTCTTTTGGATTACCAGGTCTACATGCATCATCATAAGCAGATTGTGCTAGGAAAGGAATATCTTCTTTTTTTACAATCTCTTTTAAGTCTTTAGGAATTTTAATATCTTCTGATAGTTTCTTAACTGCATCTATAGCAGCTTTTCTATATTCTTCTACAGTCATATTTTCAGTTCCTTTGACTCCCATAGCTTGTGCTATGTATTTATATTTATCACCAGTTGCTTCTGCATTATATTCCATAACGGTCGGTAATATAATTGCATTGGCAATTCCGTGGGGTGTATCATAAAGTGCTCCAAGAGGATGTGCCATAGAATGAACAATACCAAGACCTACATTGGAAAATCCCATACCAGCTACATATTGACCAAGTGCCATTCCTGCTCTACCTTCTTGTGTATTATCAACTGCACTTCTTAAAGAACGTGAAATAATTTCAATTGCTTTTAAGTGGAACATATCAGATAGTTCCCATGCACCTGCTGTTATATATCCTTCAATAGCATGTGTTAGTGCATCCATGCCTGTTGCTGCTGTTAAACCCTTTGGCATAGATGACATCATATCGGGATCGATTATTGCAATTATTGGTATATCATGAGGATCTACACATACCATCTTGCGATTTTTTTCTGAATCAGTGATAACATAATTAATTGTTGTTTCTGCTGCAGTACCAGCTGTAGTTGGGATTGCAATAATAGGAACAGCTTTATTTTTAGTATCAGCAACACCTTCTAAGCTTCTTACATCAGCAAATTCAGGATTTTTTATAATTATGCCAATTGCTTTTGCAGTATCCATTGGAGAACCACCACCAATAGCAATGATATAATCAGCACCAGATAATTTAAAAGCTTCTACGCCATTTTGGACATTTTGGATAGTTGGGTTTGGTTTGATGTCCGAAAATACTTCATATGTCAACCCATTTTTGTCCAGTACATCAAGTACATTTTTAGTTACACCAAATTTAATTAAGTCAGGTCCTGAGCATACAAAGGCTTTTTTAAAACCCCTTATTTTTGCTTCATCGGCAATACTATTAATGGCTCCTGATCCATGATAGGATGTTTCATTTAAAATAAATCTGTTTACCATAAGTTTTACCCCCTAATTAATATTGACAAATTGTCATTTATTGGATTTTGGAAATGTTTATTTATGGATTAAATAAAATTTGATTAATTTTAAAAGAACTTAATGATAAATTTAATGTTATCGTTTTCTATTTAATTCATGATTGGTATCCTAAATACCATGTTTTTTAAAAGTACTATTAATTATTAATTATAGAATAATATGGAGTAAAAAGAAAGTAATTTTGCTATAAATATGAATTTTTAGAAAAGTTACTTTATTATTACATAACTTTTCCAAATAGAAAATTTTCGTTTAATATAAGCATATCGCAATGCAAAGACTTGCAAGTTAAGTTATTTGTAAATCACATAACCATACAGTACATATAAAAGTTTTACATATAAAAGTAGCGCATGATACAATTAAATTATGCAAAAACTATATGAAAAAATAAGTAGTTTTTAAGAAAAGAGGTATGTTATGGTTGATATTTGTTTGCTTGGGTGTGGTGGAAATGTACCTACACCTAATAGAAATCTTACTTCGCTCTTAATATCTTATAAGGGGAAAAAAATTTTGATAGATTGTGGAGAAGGAACTCAAGTGTCTATGAAAATTTTAGGTTGGGGATTTAAAGATATAAGTGTAATTTGTTTCACTCATTATCATGCTGATCATGTAATTGGGCTTCCCGGGCTTTTGCTTACTATAGCAAATTCTGGACGTAAGGAACCTCTGTATATAGTTGGACCAGAAGGATTAAGTACAATAGTGAAAGGGCTTACAGTAGTATCTCCGGTACTTCCTTATTATGTAGATTTAATAGAGCTTCCAACTGACGATGAAAACTATTTTGAAGATAAGATAATTCAAATTGGTGATATGGAATTATGGGCACAACCTGCATATCATACTATGCCTTGTCTTGCGTATAGTGTAAATGTAAATAGAAGCAAAAAATTTAATGTTGAAAAAGCAAGGCTTAATAATGTACCTCTAAATTTATGGAATTTACTTCAAAAGGGAGAGAATATAAAAGAAGGTGGAAAAGTATATACACCAGACATGGTATTAGGTGAGGAACGAAGAGGATTAAAGTTAAGCTATTGCACAGATACAAGACCTACAGAAGAACTTATTTCATTTGTAAAAAAATCAGATTTGTTTGTATGTGAGGGGATGTATGGAGATGATGAAAAACTTCCAAAAGCTTTAGAAAATAGGCATATGCTTTTTTCGGAAGCTGCTTTAATGGCAAGGGAAGCTGAAGTAAAAGAATTGTGGCTTACTCATTTTAGTCCATCACTTGCAAATCCTGAAGAATATATTTTAAATGCAAAAAATATATTTGAAAACACTTTCTTAGGAGAAGATAGAAAAATATCGACTTTAAATTTTGAGTAACATTAAGAAAAAGTATTATGTTGCAAAATAATATCAAAAAATATATAGCAGCTGGTTTATATATGCCCTTATCATATACAGACCAGCTGCTAAGTAGATTCTAATTCAATAAACTCATTTTCAACTATTTGAATTCTAACAACCATCCTTTCTATAGTAATCATCTAAAATCCTGAACAACCATTAACAGGTATATAGAAAAATTTACTTTTATTAACTTCGATTTAACTTAACAATACATTCAATACTTTAATTTAATATATTTAAAAAAATATACTTATAGAAAATTAGAATAGAAAGATTAAATTTAAGGGAATATATTATTTGAATTAGAACCTACTAGACATAATATAAAAAATATTAAATGCCCATTGGTATATTCCTCTTCTTTCTACAGATTAAAATATTGAATAAAACCTTAAGTTTCTGGCGGTATCACCTCGATTCTATTTATTATCAATAGATATGTTTTTGTGTCTAGAGGTTGTCTATTGATTAATTAAATAATACTATATCTATTAAGAAAAGTCAATATTCTGAATAAAATAATTATTTAAAATTTTTGATGAATAATATAGGAGTTAAAGGAGCGAGCACGTTATGGGGCAACAAGTGGTTAAAGATATTAAAAATTTAATGTTTAGATTTAATGAAGATGATGTATTGTCATTATCTTCTCAACTTGCGTACAGTTTGATATTTGCCTTTTTTCCATTTTTAATATTTCTCATGACTGTTCTAGGATATAGTTCTATTAATAGCCAAGATGTGCTAGCAGGATTAAATAGGATTATTCCACGAAGTGCTTTGGAGTTAATTAAGAATACTATAATAGAGGTGGTAGATTATAAAAATCCTCATCTGATGTCTTTTAGCTTAATTTTTACAATATGGTCAGCTTCAAGTGGTTTTAACGGTGTTATTAAAGGATTGAATAAAGCTTATGACGAGTTGGAACATAGAAGTTTCTTAAAAGTCCAATTTATAGCTGTATTGTGTACTATAGGATTGGTAATTGCCATATTTACTATGATCTTTTTATTAGTTTTTGGTCAAATAATTGGAAATTCTCTGGCATTGAATTTAGGGTTTTCAGAGGAATTTAAAATTATGTGGCACATAGTAAGATATATTATTATTATTGTACTAACTATTTTCATTTTGGCAGCATTATACCATTATACCCCCTGTAGAAGACTTACGTGGAGAGAAGTGAGTTCTGGTGCAATATTTGCTACTATTGGATTGATATTAGTATCCATTGGTTTTGCCTTTTATGTAAATAACTTTGGCAATTATTCTAAAATATATGGAAGTATTGGCGCTGTAATAATATTATTAACTTGGTTGTTTCTTGTATCAATTACTGTGGTTATGGGAGGGGAGCTAAATGCAACCTTAGCTTTCGATAGAGAAGGAAAGGAAAAATTTCATAAAAATATTTCTTAGTACAATATATGAAAAAAGCTATGAAACTAAGGGGTTAAACCTGGGTTTCATAGCTTTTTTTAATGAGGATTTATAATTAATTTTATAGTATATTAAAAAAAAAATTAGTAATAATATAAAATGTATGTCTGAACTAAAAACTTATTCTAGAGGGTGATAGATTGAATCGTAAAGACTATATGAAAAAAATTTATAAGAATTTTTATGATTTTATAACGGAGTGTTCTAGTAAAGAATTAGAGTATTTTATTTTAGATTCTAAATTTACTACTTTTTTTAATACCAAAATAGATGAAATGATTAAAGAAATAGGAAATGAAGGAAAATCCAATATAGAAGCAACAATAATATTTAGTACCAAAGGTGAAATAGCTTTAATAGACAGTTACATAATAGGAAGGTATTTGGCCAACAGTTACAAAATTTACATGGAACGACATTATAAACAAGATTCTTTGAATAAAATAGTTAAATACATAGTAAATGGTAATAAAAAATCTAAAAAAGACTTTTTAATATTATCTTTTAATGAACTAAATAACGCATTAAAAAGTATGTATAGTGACATAAAATGTAAAAAAGAAACAGTAGATAAGTATAGGCGGCTTTATAATTTGGAAAAGTGTGAAGACAATCAATGTTTATTATTAGTTGCAGCAATACTGATATTGGAGGATATATGCAAATTTACAAGAATTGAGGAAGAAGTTTTAGTAGAAGCTATTAATTGTCATTTAGATAAAATGTAGTCAAAGTATTTGTAGTTTCGACAATACTACACGTTAAAATATGAAAAATATTACATTTAAGGAATTTCAAAGTTGTTAGATTTGGTGTTACAAGTTTTTTGATGTCATATAAGAGGGATAAGTTATAAGTAACATTATCATGAAATGACATATTTTTTTTAAAGTATGTGCTAAGATAGTGTTGAAGTTGATTATGGGGGGGCAAAATCATGATAGTAGAAAATCTGGTTAGAACTCAAAAGACAGAAAAAATGAGGTATAATTATTTTTACAGACTACTAAAAGGTAAACTTTCAATAACATATGGAATAGATACCACAGAGGTACAGTCATATGGCATTGAAGTTGAAAGACAGGATTTTGTAGAGGATAAGTTAGTAAATATAGAAAGAGACTGTGTTAAAAGCATAAGTACTCAAAGGTATAAGGTTCATAATTTATTAAAATTGTTATATGACAATTGTGTATCACCTGTACATCTAGTTGATGTGTTAGGTGAAAATATTGATGATTATATAGTTGATTTTGATAAAGAAATAAAATATATTGCTTATTAAAATATTTACAAAATAAAGAGGAAAAAATCCTCTTTTTTTCTTTGTAGTACTAATTAAAGATAGTAGTTTGTACTTTTAAAATGGATAATTTTATTTTATTATATTAAGTAAGACTAATATTTAATAAAACACATGGGGGTGATGTTTTGATTTTAGGTGTTGGGGTAGACATAGTTGAGATAAGAAGAATTAAGGAAGCTATGGAGAAACATACAAATTTTATAGATAGATTATTTAGTAAGAATGAGATAGAGTACTTTAAGGTGAGAAATCTAAGACCTGAATTTGTTGCTGGAAGGTTTGCAGCAAAAGAAGCTGTAGTTAAAGCTATGGGTACTGGTTTCAGTGGATTTGAAATTAAAGACATTGAAATAGATAGAACAGCTTCTGGGAAGCCTATAGTTGTATTGAGAGGAAAAGCAAAAATGATAGCACAAAAGTGTGGTAATTATAAAATTCATGTAAGTATATCCCATAGCTTAGATAATGCCATAGCTTATGCTACAATGGAGGTAGATAAATTTGAAGATTGCAACATCAGAAATAATGAGGCTGATAGATAGTTATTGCATAAATGAATTACATATACCTGGAATTGTTTTAATGGAAAATGCAGCTTTAAAAGTTGTAAAGAATATAGATCTAGACAAGTATGATAGTTTTTGTATAGTGTGTACTAAAGGAAATAACGGTGGAGATGGATTTGCTATAGCAAGGCATTTACATATTTTGAACAAAAATGTGGAAGTATTTTTAGTAGGCGGAAAAGAAAATATGAAGCCTGACTGTAAAATTAATTATGATATATTAAAGAATATGGGAATCAATATTAATAAAGTAGATAATTTAGAAGATATTAATGAATTAAGAGATTGTATAGAAAGAAATCAAGTAACCATAGATGCCATTTTTGGAACAGGATTATCAAGAAATGTAGAAGGTATATTTGAGTCGGTTATATCTATAATTAATGAAAATAGCAAGTACATTATTTCGGTAGATGCTCCATCAGGTTTTGATAGCAATACAGGAAAGATATTAGGTAAATGTATAAGGGCTAATAAAACTGTATCTTTTGAACTGTATAAAAGAGGATTTTTAAACTATGGAACAGACAAAGTGACAGGAAAAATAATTATAGAGAAAATAGGAATACCAAAGAGTGCCATAAATAAGTTTCATAATAATGAATTTATTATGGATAGAAATATGATAAAAAATAATTTGATAAAAAGGGATAAGTATTGTTACAAGGGTGATTATGGAAAGGTTACTATATTTGCAGGATCGCAAGGATTTACTGGAGCAGCATATATTTGTTCAGAAGGTGCTGTGAGAAGTGGAGCAGGCCTCGTAACACTATGTTGTCATAAAGAAATTCAACCTATACTAAGTTCCAAGTTAGTAGAAGCTATGACTGTTTCTTTTGAAGAAGAAAATAGAATTAAAGAGCTTGTAGATAAAAGTGATGCTATAGCTATAGGACCAGGCATGGGAAATAACGAAGGTACCCTTAATATATTGAAAAATGTTTTAAATAGGGCTAAAAATCCAGTAGTTATAGATGCAGATGCTATAAATGTACTGAAAGATAATTTAGATATTTTAGCACATAGAAACTGCCAAATTATTTTAACTCCTCATTTAGGAGAAATGTCAAGGATAACAGGTTTGTCTATAGATTATATAAAGGAACATAGATTAGAGGTATCTCAAGCTTTTGCTAAGGAGAATAAAGTTGTAATACTTTTGAAAGGATATAACACTATAATTACAGATGGGAATAGTACAATAATTAATCCTACAGGGAATAGTTCTATGGCTTCAGGAGGAATGGGGGATTGTCTTACGGGCATGATAGCTTCGTTCATAGGTCAAGGATATAATAGTATGGATTCAGCTTGTATATCAGCTTTTATTCATGGATATTGTGGTGAGGTACTGTCAAAAGAAATGTTTTGTGTAAATGCTACACATGTATTAAATAACATACCATTTATAATTAAAGAATTACAAGAATAGAGAATAACATTTAAAGCTTATTATAAAAGAACATATAGGAATATTATTAATGATGAATTAATACTCTCTATTATAAATGTTTTTTAGGGGGAATAAGATGAGAAGAAAATTATTAATAGTAACTACTATGTTCTTTTTATTTTTTTTGTTATTATCAGGATGCAAGAATAATGAGGATAAATCAGAAAAAATTATTCAGAATTTTAAAAATCTAGATAGTTATAGCTGCGATGTGGATATGAAAATACAGAATGATAAACAAACTGTAAGTTATAAAGGAAAACAATTTTATGATAAAAGATATGGATATAGATTTGAACTTGAAAATAATAGAATAATGGTGTACAAGGATAATAATATATTTGTAAAAGATTTAAAAAGTGGATTTAAGTATAGTACGGATAAAAGTTTTGATAGTGTATTTAAATTGAGCTTTATAGGTGAATATATAGGTCTTATTTATACTAATGAAAAAATAAAAGTATCTTTAAAAACTATAAATAATAAAAAATATGAAGTTATAGGTTTGGATATTCCAGGTAATAATAAAAATATTAGTAAGGCTAATCTGTATATAAATGTAGATAATGAAAAACCGGAACACTTGAGCATATATGATTGGAAAGATAGTGAAAAAATTAAAGTAGAATATTCTAATTTCAATTTTAATACGGAATTGAATAAGAATTTATTTGTTATAGATTAGAAAAGCTAAATTTTGTGTGAATTTTGCAAGGTTGAGTTATTAAAATTGAAATAAATTTAATTTTTTAAACAATTTGAATGATATATGTATTAAAAATATTGTATAATTAATATGTATGGAAAACATATTAAAATTTTTACTTTATTTTGGAAGGGTGGGATATTTATGTTTAGAAATTTTAGATCTACATGGGTGGAGGTTGACTTGGATAACCTTACATATAACATGAAAAGTATTAGAAAAAAATCAAAAAGTAAGGAGCTAATAGGTGTCGTAAAAGCTGATGCTTATGGTCATGGTGCTTTAGAGGTAGCCCCAGTACTTTTAGAAAATGGTGCTACAAGGCTAGCTGTAGCTGTATTAAGTGAAGGCATTGAGTTGAGAAAGAGTGGGATCTCCTGTCATATAATGATATTGGGACTTACACCAAATACACTAATGGATGATTTATTAGAATATGATATAGAGCCTGCAGTAACTTCTTATGAGTATGCTAGTGAGTTATCTAAAGCAGCACAAGCTAAAGATAAAGTTGCTAAGATACATGTGGCAGTAGATACCGGTATGGGTAGAATTGGTTTCTTGCCTAATGAAGATAGCATAGAAGAGGTATACAAAATAAGCAAACTTCCTAATATTGAAATAGAAAGTTTATTCTCACATTTTTGCACTGCTGATGAATTGGACAAGGATTATTCTCATAAACAGTTTGAAAAGTATAATTACTTCTGTGAAAAGCTGCAAGAAAAAGGCGTAAAAATAAATATGAGAGATATAGCTAATAGTGCGGCAATAATGGAATTGCCAGAAACACATTATGAAGGAGCAAGGCCTGGAATAATACTTTATGGATATTATCCATCAACAGAAGTTGATAAGAAAATGTTAGATATAAAACCGGTTATGACTTGGAAAGCAGATATAATGCACATAAAAACTCTTGAAAAGGGTGAATATATAGGGTATGGAAGAAAATTTAGAACTGAAAGAAAGAGTGTTATTGCTACATTACCAGTAGGATATGCAGATGGATATACTAGAATGCTATCTGGAAAAGCAAAAGTTATAATTAATGGAAAGTTTGCACCAGTAGTAGGAAACATATGTATGGATCAATGCATGATAGATATTACTGAAATAGAAGATGTAAAAGTAGGAGACGAAGTAATACTTATGGGAAGTGATGGAACACTTAAATTTGATGTTGATGATATGGCTCCAATGTTGGGAACCATTAATTATGAATTATTGTGCATGATAAGTAAAAGAGTTCCTAGAGTTTATATTAAAGATGGAAAAATCATCAAGGTTAGAAACTATATATAATTTCAAATAGTTTTTTGCAAGACAGTAAAGGAAAGTTTCCTTTACTGTCTAATAATAATTATAAATTCCACAAAAATTACATATATTTAAATTAAGTGTGCAGTCTCTATGAAAATTTTAATTATGCTTGGTAAAATATCCAGTAACTATTTATTTATTATTTTATGTAAGTTAAATAATTAATAGCCGTGCGGATAAATAAATTTATTTTTTATAATATATTAAATATAGGTATATTTGGATATAATACTTTATAGAGATATATATTAAATCGCTTTTTATTAATTTATACGTAGTACATATTAAATTAAAATTGTATGTTTATAATACATAATAGTACAATATATTTGCAATAATAAGAGATTATTTGTAAAAAATACAAGTAGAAAAATGGGGAAAATACAGATAATTTCTTTGACACATTAATGGCTTTAGGACTATAATTTATATGTATATATTTCGCTTAAGTTAATAGGAGGTATTAATTTTTATATGTCAAATTCAAAGAGATTAGTGGTAAACCTCTCAGAAACACTCTATAATGAATTGAATAAAGTACTTCAAGAAGATTGCAAAAAAAGCAGTGAATTTATTCGAGAAGCTATCATATTATATATTAAAGAGAAAAAGAGATCAAATATATCAGCAATGGAAAAAGGTTATAAGGAGATGGCACAACTTAATCTAGAATTTGCAGAAATGGGCTTTGCAAATGACATGAAAGATTTTAAAGAATATGAAGCAAAGCTTTCGGAGAGTGATTTAGCTGATGACAACAATAGTAAAAAGAGGAGATATATTTTATGCTGATTTAAGCCCTGTAGTGGGGTCTGAACAAGGAGGAATAAGACCAGTAATCATTATTCAAAATGATGTTGGTAATAAATACAGTCCTACGGTAATAGTAGCAGCAATTACTTCCCAGATAAATAAGGCAAAACTTCCAACTCATGTGGAAATTTCATCGGAAGCCTATGGACTTAATAAAGATTCGGTAGTATTGCTTGAACAGATAAGAACTCTAGATAAAAGAAGATTGAAAGAAAAAATAGGTCATATGACAGATATAGATATGAAAAAAGTAGATGATGCACTTTTAGTAAGTGTGGGCTTGTGATAAGCTTAAGATAGGGATTTTAAATCCCTATTTTTTTGTGTATATAAAAATTAGGTTTTGTGATAAAATAATAGGTAGATTGCAATTGTTTGCTTATTAGGAGGTTGAGATTGTGAAAAAAAATATAGAAGAACTTAAAAAAGTAGCTCAGCAAGTTAGAAAAGATATTGTAATGATGCTAACTGAATCAGGTTCAGGACATCCAGGCGGATCTTTATCTGCAGTAGAAGTTTTAACTACATTATACTTCAATGAAATGAATGTAAATCCCGAAGATGCAAGAAATTCAAATAGGGATAGATTTGTCCTTTCTAAAGGTCATGCTGCACCTGTATTATACAGTACGCTTGCAAGAAAAGGATATTTTGATGTAGCAGAATTAAAAAAGCTTAGAAAGCTTGGATCAATTCTTCAAGGTCATCCTAACATGAATGAAGTACCAGGGGTAGATATGTCTACAGGATCATTAGGACAGGGAATATCTGCAGCAGTTGGTATGGCTATAGCTGGAAAATTGGATAAAAAGGATTACAGAGTATATACATTACTTGGAGATGGAGAACTAGAAGAAGGAGAAGTTTGGGAAGCATCAATGGCAGCAGCTCAATATAAGCTAGATAATCTTACTGCTTTTGTTGATTATAATGGACTTCAGATAGATGGACCATGTAAAGATGTAATGTCAGCAGAACCTATTGCTGATAAATTTGCAGCTTTTAGATGGAATGTATTAGAAGTAGATGGACATAGTTTTGAAGAATTAATTGATGCTATAGAAAAGGCTAAAACTGTAAAAGGAAAGCCAACAATGATAGTATGTAAAACTATAAAAGGTAAAGGTGTATCCTTTATGGAAAATCAAGTAGGCTGGCATGGAAATGCTCCAAGCATGGAACAATGCGAGCAGGCTTTAAAGGAAATTGGAGGTGAAGAATAATGTCTAATAAAATAGCAACAAGGGAAGCTTACGGAAAAGCTTTAGCAAAAATAGGCCAGGAAAATGAAAATATAGTTGTACTTGATGCGGATTTATCAAAATCAACTAAAACTGCAGAATTTAAAAAGGTTTGTCCCGAAAGATTTATAAACATGGGAATTGCAGAAGGTAATATGATGGCAGTAGCAGCTGGAATGTCAACTTGTGGAAAAATACCTTTTGTAAGCAGTTTTGCTATGTTTGCTGCAGGAAGAGCTTTTGAACAGATAAGAAATTCTATATGCTATCCAAAGTTAAATGTAAAAATATGTGCAACTCATGCAGGAATAACAGTTGGAGAAGATGGAGCATCTCACCAATCTGTAGAGGATATTTCATTAATGAGAAGTGTACCTAATATGACAGTAATATGCCCAAGTGATGCAGTAGAAACAGAAGCTGTAATTAAAGCTGTAAGTGAACTTAAAGGACCTTGCTATGTTAGACTTGGCAGATCAGGTGTTCCAGTTATAAATGATAGACCTGATTATAAATTTGAGCTAGGAAAAGCCGTAACATTGAGAGAAGGAAAAGAAGCAACTATAATTGCTACAGGTATAATGGTAGATGCGGCATTAGAAGCATATAATACTCTTTCAGAAGAGGGAATAAAGGTTAAAATTGTAAACATACATACAATAAAACCTATAGATAAAGATGCTATAATAAATTCAGCAAGAGAAACAGGAGTTGTAATAACTGCTGAAGAACACAGTATAATAGGTGGATTAGGCTCTGCTGTATGTGAAGTGTTAAGTGAAAATCTTCCTACACCAGTAGTAAGAGTAGGAATAAAGGATACTTTTGGAGAAAGCGGAAAGCCTGCAGAACTTTTAAAAGCTTATGGATTAACTTCAGACGATATAGTAAAAGCAGTTAAAAAAGGATTAAGCTTGAAATAAAACATTATGTAAGTGGTGGTATTTATTAGAAATACCACCATTTTTAATTTAAATAAATTAAAATTTCAGGACTAGGTTGCCATAAATGTATCATTTTATTAACAAAAAATTAGCATAATAGTTTTTTATTTAATGTCGTATTATGTTATAATATTTTTAGCAATGCAGAAAAGCTATGTAAACTTAATATGCATGTAAGGAGATGTTTAAATGATACAGTTTAATAATGTAAGCAAAGTTTATAATAATAATATATTTGCCCTGTCCAATGTGAATGTAAATATAGAAAAAGGGGAATTCGTATTTTTAGTAGGACCAAGTGGAGCAGGAAAATCTACCTTTATAAAAATTTTGCTAAAAGAAGTTGACGTAACTAGTGGAAACATAATAGTAAATAATACAGATATAACAAATCTAAAGAGAAAATCAATACCATATTATAGAAGAAAAATAGGAGTGGTTTTTCAGGATTTTAGGTTAATTCCTACATTAAATGTTTATGAAAATGTAGCATTTGCAATGAGAGTAGTAGAAGCACCTTTAAAAGAGATAAGAAAAAAGGTACCAGTAGTTTTATCTCTTGTGGGACTAGCTAATAAATACAAGGCTTTTCCACATGAGTTATCAGGAGGAGAACAGCAAAGAATATCATTAGCAAGAGCTATAGTAAATAGCCCATCAATATTAATTGCTGATGAACCTACAGGAAACTTGGATCCCGAAACTTCAATGGATATTATGCAAACTTTAAATGATATAAGTCGTGCAGGAACTACTGTTGTTATGGCGACTCATGCCAAAGATATAGTAGACAGTATGAGAAAAAGGGTTATAGCCATAGAAAAAGGAGTTATAGTAAGAGACGAGAAAAGGGGTGCATACGGATATGAGGATTAGTACAATTAAGTTTTCTATAGTAGATGCTTTAAAAAGCTTAAAGAGAAACAAAACCATAAGTAGTGCAGCAGCAACTGTCGCAGCAACTCTTTTTATATTGGGAGTTTTCTGGCTTACTATACAAAATGTTAATCAAGGAATACTTGAAGTAGAGTCAAGAGTAGAAGTAAAAGTTATATTGAAAGATAATATAACTATGTTACAGCAAAGGGATATAGAAAAGAAGATAAAAGATGTAGACGGAGTAGAAGATGTTAGCTATGAAAGTAAGGCTCAAGCTATAGAAAAATTCAGAAAGCAACTAGGAGAACAAAATAAAGGATTATTGGACGGATTAGATAAGGACAATCCTATGCCTAATTCATACATAATAAAGGTTCAAAAGCCGGAAGTAGTATCTAATGTTGTAAGTGGAATAAAAGGTATGCCAGGCATAGATGAAATAAAAGATGGCAGAGATATTGTAAACAAGATTATAACAATAACAAAAACTATAAAATGGGTTGGAAGCGTAATGTTTGTAATACTAATGGGAGTTTCATTATTCCTAATAGGAAATACTATAAAGCTTACAGTATATTCAAGAAGAAGAGAAATAGGTATAATGAAATATATAGGAGCTACAGATTGGTTTATAAGATGGCCATTTATAATTGAAGGTATGATGATTGGAGTTGTAGGCGGTATAGTAGCAGATATAATTTTATATTATGCTTATAGGATGGCTTATGCAAAAGTTTCATCAGGATTAGTTATGATTCAATTAGTTGAACCTCAATATGTTTTAATTAACATTCTTGGCTTATTTATATTAGTAGGTATGATTATAGGAGCAGCAGGCAGTATTTCTTCTATAAGAAAGTTTTTAGATGTTTAGTAAGCATGCAGTTTAATACTGCATGCTAATTTTTTATAAATACTTGTGCAAATTTATTTTTTTTAATGTTATAATTATTTAAGATTTATATAAATAATATAGGTATATAAGCTTTAAATCAAAGAGGTGGAAGAATTGAATAAGAAGAAGTGGATATCACTAACTATAGTAGCTGTACTTGTAACAAATACAATTACTTTATTTGGAACAAAATCATATATTCAAAATAATAGTAACATAGGTAAGTTTTATAAACTATTTCAAGTGGAGAGTGCGTTGTATAAGTATTATGATGGTAATATAAATGAATCAGATTTGGTAGAAGGAGCTATTAAGGGCATGACAAGTGCACTAAATGATCCTTATACAGTATTTATGAATAAGAAGGAATTTGATGAATTTAATACTCAAACAGAGGGAAACTATAGTGGTGTAGGATTACAAGTTCAAGCTAAGGACGATAAAATTATTATAGCTGATATATTTGAAGATTCGCCAGCTAAAAAAGCAGGATTGCTTCCTAAGGATGAAATTGAGAAAGTAAATAATACTGATGTATCAGGAAAAGATCTTGATAGAGCAGTTACCTTAATGAAGGGTAAAGAAGGAACGGAAGTTACCTTAACTATGAATAGGGCAGGTAAAGGTGTTTTTGATGTAAAACTAAAGAGAGCAAAAATAAACTTAGTTACAGTAAAGGGAGAAATGGTAGATAAAAATGTAGGTTACATACAAATTTCTATGTTTGATGAAAATACAGCCAAAAATCTACAAAGTAAACTAAGTGAACTTCAAGGAAAAGGAATGAAATCACTTATAATAGATTTAAGAGGAAATCCTGGTGGACTTTTAAATGAATGTGTAGATATGGTTTCTAACTTTTTACCAAAGGATAAAGTGATTGTTTCTACCATAGATAAATATAAGAATAAAAAAGAATATAAATCAAGTGGAGGAAATTTTGTAGGATTACCTCTTACAGTACTTACAAATGGTGGTTCAGCTAGTGCTTCCGAGATATTCTCAGGTGCTATAAGAGATTATAAAATTGGAACCTTGGTTGGTGAAAAGACTTTTGGAAAAGGTGTTGTTCAAACTATGCTGGATACAGGGGATGGAACTGCACTGAAGGTTACAGTTTCAAAATATTATACTCCAAATGGAGAGAATATACATCATGTTGGCATAAAGCCAGATGTACCAGTAACTTATCCAGAAGAACTTAGAAAGAAAGCCTATGATAGAAGTTCAGATCCTCAGTTTAATAAAGCACTTGAACTAGCAAAAACTAAAGTTAAATAGTGGATATTTGTTATTTTGATTAAAAATAAATATAAAGATATAATATATTTATGGATTTTAAGTTAGGCAGAGAAATTTCTGTCTAACTTCATTTATGGAGAGGGGAAAGTGGATTAATGAGTATTTTGTTATATACTTTAAAATCGGTAGCTTTTGCATTAACGGAACCATACTTAGTTGCGTTTTTGATTATTTTAGCTTTTGTACTTTATAGAAGAAATAAGAAAACTTCCATTATGCAAAAAATGATAAT
The DNA here is from genome assembly GCF_001038625.1 of Clostridium carboxidivorans P7. Lineage (GTDB taxonomy): Bacteria > Bacillota > Clostridia > Clostridiales > Clostridiaceae > Clostridium_AM > Clostridium_AM carboxidivorans. The sequence goes on along the minus strand of NZ_CP011803.1, from coordinate 4,339,852 downwards.
AGGGGAAAGAATAAATTCTCCTTTTGAGTTAACTATATCTCAAATTGTTATAGGTATTTTTGCAGGTACTATTGCTAGCATTATGATGTCTTATTTAGGTATTGTGTTCGATGAAAATTCAGCTGTAGATTTAGTATTTTTACTATCCATAGTTTTCATGTTTTTTAATCAGAGATTCATATGCTTTTCTTATTCGGGATCAGTTCTTGGAATTATGAGTATAGTACTAGGTTTCCTTTCAGTTAGTCTAAAAATGCCTAATTTAGATATTTTAAAAATAGATATAGTGGCTCTTATGAGTATGGTTGCAGTATTGCATTTTATAGAAGGATTTTTAATAATTTTAGATGGTGATACAGGATATATACCTGTATTTACAAATAGGAGTGGTAGGATAATAGGAGGTTTTGCACTTCAGAGATATTGGACACTTCCAGTAGCAATGTTTTTTATTTTGCACAGTGTGTCTAATCCAGGATTATCATGGCAGATACCTACACCAAATTGGTGGCCTCTAGTAAACAATTCTATGCCTTCAAATGTATTGAAAAATGCATTAGTAGCTTTGATTCCTTTTTATGGAGTGATAGGTTATAACAGCATAACTTTTACAAGAGGTAAGAAGGAAAAAACTTTAATGTCTGGAGGATTAACTATAATATATAGCTTAGCTTTATTTGCATTAGCACAATTGGCTGCTTTAAATATATTTTTTAAAATTTTAGTACTTGTATTTGCACCAGTTGCTCATGAAGGAATGATAATTTTTCAAAGACGATTAGAATTAAAAGGCACTCCAAAATATACAAGTGACGAAGAGGGAATTATGGTTTTGGAAGTTGCACCTAATTCTCCTGCTAATGAAATGGGAATTTCTACAGGAGACTTGCTGGTGGAAATTAACAGCGAGAAAGTGGAGAATGAAGAAAAAATAAGTGAAATTATTAGAGAAACTTCAAATTTTATTTGGTTTAAAGTAAAAAAGGTTACTGGCAAATTTGAAGAAGTAAGCTATAACAAAATGAATACTTCAAAAAGATTGGGAATAGTATTTGTACCAAAAGGAGTTCCAAAGGATAGTATGGTAGTAAAGTTTGATGAGAACAAGTTTGCGGAGATATTACAGAAAATCAAAAATAAGGATAGGGATGAATAGAGAATGAAAGAATTTAAAATACATTCAAAATTTAAGCCTACAGGAGATCAACCACAAGCTATAGATAGTATAGTAAAAAGTATAAATGATAAAGAGAAATTTCAAACCCTTTTAGGAGTTACAGGATCAGGTAAAACTTTTACTATGGCAAATATAATTGAGCGTGTTAAAAAACCAACTTTAGTTTTAGCCCATAATAAAACCTTGGCAGCTCAGTTATGTTCAGAGTTTAGAGAATTTTTTCCGGAGAATTGCGTAGAGTATTTTGTATCTTACTATGATTATTATCAACCTGAAGCCTATGTTGCTCAAACGGATACTTATATAGAAAAAGATGCATCTATAAATGATGAGATAGATAAGCTAAGACATTCAGCTACTTCTGCTTTGTTAGAGAGGACAGATGTAGTTGTAGTAGCATCGGTATCATGCATATATGGCTTAGGAAATCCGGAAGAATATAAAAAACTTACTTTATCTTTAAGAGAAGGAATGACTAAAGATAGAGATGAAGTTCTAAAAAAACTTGTAGAAATACAGTATGAAAGAAATGAAATAAATTTTGTAAGAGGTACATTTAGGGTAAAAGGAGATGTACTTGACATATTTCCAGCGTCATCCAGTGGAAAAGCTATAAGAATAGAGTTTTTTGGTGATGAAATAGATAGAATAAAAGAATTTGATGCATTAACGGGTGAAACTATAGGAACTAGAAAGCATGTGTCTATATTCCCTGCATCCCATTTTGCCACTTCTAGGGAAAGACTGGAGATAGCTATAAAAAGTATAGAATCAGAATTAGAAGAAAGAGTAAGAGAACTCACATCTCAAGATAAGCTTTTGGAAGCTCAAAGATTAAAGCAGAGAACAAATTTTGATATAGAGATGATGAGAGAAGTAGGATATTGCAGCGGTATTGAAAATTATTCAAGGATATTGGATGGAAGAGCAAAAGGAACTCCTCCTCAAACACTTATAGATTACTTCCCTGAAGATTATTTACTTTTTATAGATGAAAGTCATGTTACCATTCCACAAGTAAAGGCTATGTACGCTGGAGATAGGTCGAGAAAAGAATCTTTAGTTGAATATGGATTCAGATTACCTTCAGCATTTGATAATAGACCACTTACATTTAATGAATTTGAAGGGAAGTTAAATCAAGTACTTTTTGTAAGTGCAACACCTGCAAATTATGAATTAGAACATTCTACAAATGTGGCAGAACAAATAATAAGGCCTACAGGCCTATTGGACCCTGAAATTGAAGTTAAGCCTATTAAAGGACAGATAGATGATTTATATAAAAATATAGTAGAAACTATAAAAAGGGGATATAGAATTCTTGTAACAACTCTTACAAAAAAAATGGCAGAGGATTTATCGGATTACTTTAAAGAAATGGATATTAAAGCTAATTATTTGCACTCTGGTATAGATACTATACAGAGAATGGAAATAATAAGAGATTTGAGAAAGGGTGAATTTGATGTCTTAATTGGAATAAATCTTTTAAGGGAAGGTCTTGATATACCTGAAGTTGCTTTAGTAGCTATACTTGATGCTGATAAAGAAGGTTTTTTAAGGTCTGAACGTTCTTTAATTCAAACAATAGGAAGGGCTGCAAGAAACTCAGAAAGTAAGGTTATTATGTATGCAGACAGAATAACTGATTCTATGGGTAAAGCAATATCAGAAACTAATAGAAGAAGAAAAATACAAATGGAGTATAATGAAAAACACAATATAGTACCTAAAACCATTAAGAAAGAAATTAGAGAAGTAATTGAAGCTACTAAGGTTTTAGAAGAAAATGCGCAATATGATAGTTTAGAAGAAGCTATGGAAGCTAATAATGAAAATATAGATTTATTAATTTCAAAATATGAAAAAGAAATGAAACAAGCGGCCAAGGAGCTGCAGTTTGAATTGGCAGCTGATTTAAGAGATAAAATACTAAAATTAAAAAAACAAAAAAAGAAAAACTAATGACCGATAGAAAAAAGCATCTTGGGATATATTGTACTACAAGAAAATGAGGAGTGTAAACAAAAGTAATGAAGGATAGAATAGTAATAAAGGGTGCAAAGGTTCATAATTTAAAGAATGTGGATTTGGAAATTCCAAGAGATAAGTTAATTGTATTTACAGGATTATCTGGTTCAGGAAAATCATCTCTAGCTTTTGATACTTTGTATGCAGAAGGACAAAGACGATATGTTGAATCATTATCCGCTTATGCAAGACAATTTTTAGGACAGATGAATAAACCAGATGTGGAATATATAGAAGGATTATCCCCAGCAATATCTATAGATCAAAAGACAACAAGCAGAAATCCACGTTCTACTGTAGGAACTGTTACTGAAATATATGATTATTTAAGACTTTTATATGCAAAGGTAGGAATACCTCATTGTCCTAAGTGTGGAAAAGAAATAAAGCAGCAAACAGTAGATCAAATGGTAGACAGAATAATGTCTATGGAGGAAAGAACAAAAATCCAGGTATTAGCGCCTGTAATAAAGGGAAGAAAAGGTGAACATGTAAAAGTATTAGAAAATATAAGGAAAAATGGTTTCGTAAGAGCAAGAATAGATGGTAATATTGTAGAATTAGAAGAAGATGATGTTAAACTTCAGAAAAACATAAAACATACTATTGAAGTAGTAATAGATAGGTTAATTATTAAAGAGGATATAAGAAGTAGATTAGCTGATTCCATTGAAACTGCACTAAAATTATCAGAAGGTGTTGTTATTATAAATGTTATTGGAGAAAAAGATATTCTGTTTAGCGAAAAATTTGCTTGTGTGGATTGCGGTATAAGCATAGGAGAAATAGCACCTAGAACATTTTCTTTTAATTCACCTTTTGGAAAATGTGAATGTTGTGATGGATTGGGTACTCTTATGGAAATAGATGAAGATTTAGTAGTACCTGACAAGAGTAAAAGTATTGCAGATGGAGCCATTGAAACCATGGGCAGTGGAAGTTTAAAGGAAGATTCATGGACATTTAGTATATTAAAGGCACTTGCTAAAGAATATAAATTTTCATTAAATACACCGGTAGAAAAGCTAGATCCAGAAATAATGAACGTTATATTTTATGGTACCAAAGGAAGAAAAATAAAGGGAAAATATAGAAGTGAAAATGGATTAATGGAATTTGACCATGCTTTTGAAGGTTTTATTAATAATTTAAAGAGAAGGTATTTAGAAACTAATTCTGACTATATAAAAGGCCAGATTGAAGCATATATGAGTGATGCACCTTGTTCTAAATGCGGCGGAACTAGGCTTAAAAGTGAAGCTTTAGCTGTTACTGTTGGAGAAAAGAATATAGCTCAATTTTGTGAAATGTCAATCAAGGATGAACTAAAATTTTTAGATGAACTTAAGCTATCTGAAAAAAACGAAATAATTAGTGAACAAATATTAAAGGAAATAAAGGGAAGACTAAAATTTTTAATAGATGTAGGCCTTGATTACTTAAATTTGGCCAGAATGGCGGGAACCTTATCAGGAGGAGAATCTCAAAGAATAAGGCTTGCAACTCAAGTTGGGTCAGGTTTAGTTGGAGTATTGTATATTCTTGATGAACCAAGTATAGGACTCCATCAAAGAGATAACGATAGACTAATTGGTACGCTAAAACATTTAAGGGATTTAGGCAATACATTAGTAGTAGTAGAACATGATGAAGATACAATGAAGGAAGCAGATTTTATTGTGGATATAGGTCCAGGAGCAGGAGAACATGGGGGAGAAATAATAGAAGCAGGAACTATTGATAAAATAATTAATAATGAAAAGTCTATAACTGGACAGTACTTAAGTGGAAAAAAGAAAATAGTTGTTCCTGAAAGTAGGCGTTCTGGTAATGAAAAATGTATAATAGTAAAAGGTGCTAAACAAAATAATTTAAAAAATATAGATGTAAAATTTCCATTAGGAATTTTTACTTGTGTTACAGGAGTTTCAGGATCAGGAAAAAGTACGTTAGTTAATGAAATATTATATAAAGGACTTCATAAGAAAATAAATAACGCTAAAGATAACCCTGGAATTCATAAGGATATAAGTGGAGTAGAAAATATAGATAAAATTATAAATATAGATCAAAGTCCTATAGGAAGGACGCCAAGATCTAATCCTGCCACATATACTGGAGTATTTGACATTATAAGAGAGGTTTTTGCTAGTACTTCAGAATCTAAAATGCGTGGGTATAAACCAGGTAGATTTAGCTTTAATGTTAAAGGTGGAAGATGCGAAGCCTGCAGCGGGGATGGAATAATAAAGATAGAAATGCAGTTTTTATCTGATGTTTATGTACCCTGTGATGTTTGTAAAGGAAAGAGGTATAATAGGGAAACTTTACAAGTAAAATATAAAGGGAAAAATATTGATGATGTTTTAAATATGACAGTAGAGGAAGCATTGCAGTTCTTTGAAAATATACCTAGAATAAAAAATAAACTACAAACCCTTATGGATGTAGGACTTGGCTATGTAAGATTAGGTCAACCATCTACTCAGCTATCAGGAGGAGAAGCTCAAAGAATAAAACTAGCATATGAGTTATCTAAAAGAAGCACTGGAAAAACATTGTACATTTTAGATGAGCCGACTACTGGACTGCACATAGATGACGTAAGTAAACTAATAAGTATACTTCAGAGAATTGTGGATACAGGAAATACAGTAATTGTTATAGAGCACAACTTGGATGTTATAAAATGTGCAGATTATATTATAGATCTTGGTCCAGAAGGTGGAGAAAAGGGTGGAGAAGTTATTTTTACTGGAAAACCGGAACAAATAGTAGAAAACCAAAGGTCTTATACAGGACAATATTTGAAAAAGATGTTATAATTTAATAAGACTAGCAGCTAATCTACCCTAATGCTAGTCTTTTAATGTGTAAAAGGTGTTATGGAATAAGGTTATCAAAAAGTATGAGTACAAGAAGGTGATTATATGGATCTGAATAAGTTAAGCTTAGTTTTTAAAATTATAATAATAGCTATAGTCTATATCATAATTTCTTTAGCTCTTAGAATAATGTATAAAGATATAAAGGGTGGAGATAAGAAAAATAGAAGAAGACACAGAAAGTCTTTGGGGTTAGAAATTATTAATGCTGGTAACAATTCCAATTTAAGAAAGGGTGCTGTTATACCTATTCATGGAGAAGTAAACATAGGAAGAAAGAGTGGAAATTTTATTGTATTGGACGACCCATATGCATCAGGATATCATGCAAGAATATTTTTAAAAAATAATGATTGTATATTAGAAGATTTAAATAGTACAAATGGTACGCTATTAAATGGAAATAGAGTAAATGGCAGAAAGTATTTAAATTCTGGTGATGAAATTGTAATAGGAAATACATCATTTAAAGTAATAGGATAAAAATCAGATTTTCAATTAAAAATTGGTGGTGAGTGAATTTGGATACTAGTAGAGATGAAAAAAAGCTCTTAAGATACACATATCTTTTATGCCTAGTGTGTTTTGCTAATCTGGCCATACTTAAGCAGCCATTAGATAAGAATGCTATGGTTATGGCTGTAGTTACATGTTTGCTTATAGGATATTCTTATTTTATAATAAGAAAGTTTTTTTCCGATGGAGATAAATATATATTTATCTTTTCCAGTATATTATCTGTTATAGGCATTGTTATGATATATAGGTTGAATATGGCTAGTTCCATAAAGCAAATTATATGGTTTGCTATAGGCGTAACAGGTTTTATATTGATAGTAGTAGTACTTCCAGACCTAAGAAGGTTTAGTAAATATAAGTACATATTTTTAGTAATTACTATAATATTTATGGGTATTGCTACACTGTTCGGCAGAGAAGTTAATGGTTCTAAGAACTGGATTTTTATAGGAAGTTATGGCTTTCAACCCTCGGAATTTGGTAAGCTATTTTTAGTTGGATATTTGGCCTCTAGTTTGAAAGACTATAAAGATTTTAAAAATCTTATAGAGCCAGGTATAGTAGTAATGGTATGCTTAGGGTTTATGGTGATGCAAAAAGATTTAGGATCTGCACTTATATTCTTTGGAATATCTGTAACTATGCTGTATATAGCTACATCTAAATTTAGATATGTAGCTGCTTGTTTTGCTTTATCGAGCATAGGAGCTGTGGCAAGTTATAGACTTTTTGATCATGTAAGAACAAGGGTGTTAATATGGCAAAATCCTTGGCCATATGCCACAAACAAAAGTTATCAGGTAGTACAATCTATGTTTTCTATTGCCTCAGGAGGACTTACAGGGTCAGGACTTGGGCTTGGACATCCAGAATATGTTCCTGTTAACACTACAGATTTTATATTTGCAGCCTTGTGTGAGGAATTAGGTATACTTATAGGATTTGCAATAATAATACTATATTTCTTACTTTTTTACAGGTGTATGAGGGCAGCAGTGTATGAAGAAGATAATTTTTCAAGACTTTTAGCAGTAGGATATGCTGCCATGATTGCATCTCAAGTTTTGGTTATAGTAGGGGGAGTTATGAATGCTATTCCTCTTACAGGCATAACATTACCTTTAGTAAGTTATGGAGGAAGTTCTATGCTTATTACGTTTTTTTCTTTGGGTATAATTCAAAAGATATCAGAAGAGGGTAGGTAAATTATGAATGATATATCAAATAACATAAAAAAAGTTCTTATGATTTTCTTGATATGTTTTATAGGATTAATTTCATATATAACTTATTTTGAAATGGTTGAAGGACCTAAAATAGTAAATAACACATATAATAGAAGGTTGTGGGTTAAGAGAAATGAAGTTTTAAGAGGAACTATTTATGATAGAAACGGCAAACCTTTAACAAAAAGCTCTAGAGTTAATCAGGAAACCCAAAAGAGAGAGTACACAGGTGGAGAAATTTTTGCTCATGCATTAGGATATGTAGATATAAAATATGGTATTACGGGTTTGGAAAAAAAATATGATAAAGAGCTAATGGATACTGATATTGAAGACAATATTAAAAGTTTGATAAAAAATAAAGGTAAAGAACAAGAAAAAATAGGTGATAACTTAAAAACTACCCTAGATTATGATGTTCAGAGTAAAGCTTATGACCTTTTAGGAGATAATAAAGGAGCTGTAGTAGCTCTAAATCCTAAAACTGGAGAAGTTTTGGCAATAGTTTCAAAACCATCGTTTAATCCTAATAATTTACAAGAAATATGGCAATCTATAAATACTGATAAAAATAGACCTCTTTTAAATAGGGCTACAGCTGGACTATATCCTCCAGGTTCAACTTTTAAAACAGTTACAGCTGTAAGTGCCTTGGAGAATATGCCAGGTGTCAGAAATAGAACATTTCAAGACAATGGAGAGTTGAGAATAAGTGATAAATATTCTCTTCATAATTTTGAAGGTGAAACATTCGGTAATATAGATTTTAAAAATGGTTATGTTCACTCAAGTAATGTGGTATTTGGTACATTGGGATTAGAGCTTGGAAATGATAAGTTAAAGGAAACAGCAGAAAAGTTTTACTTTAACAAAGACATACCAGCAGATGGAATACCAGTAGAGCAGAGTAAGTTCCCTACTTTTAAAAATTATGAAAAAGGAAGCATTGCTCAAACTGCTATTGGACAGAGCAGCGATTTAGCAAGTCCGCTCCAAATGGCATTAGTTTCATCTACTATAGCAAATGGCGGAATAATGATGAAACCTCAATTGGTAAAGGAAGTACAAACAAGTAAAGGGGTACTTGTTAAGTCAATACAACCAGAATCGTTAGGGCAAATTATATCTACAAGTACTGCAAACACTATGAGAGATTTTATGAAATCTGTTGTACAAGAAGGAACTGGTGGGAATGCATCCGTTGAAGGGGTGGATGTATGTGGTAAAACTGGAACGGCTGATCATCAAGTTGATGGAAAAGATGCTACGCCACATTCTTGGTTTATAGGGTTTGCTCCTTATGATAATCCACAGGTAGCAGTAGCAGTAATTGTAGAGGATGGAGGACAAGGTGGTAAGGCTGCAGCTGGAATAGCATCAGAAGTAATTAGAACAGCCTTAAAAAAGTAGAATATAAAGGTGGTGCCTAGTGTTGAAAATTGAAGATATTGCTAAAGCAAACAATGGAGATGCCATTGAAGTTTTAGGCATGGTAAATGACAAAAGAACAGGATATAAGAAGGACGGAAGCCCTTATATAATCATGATAATGCAAGATAATACAGGATCAATATCATTTCCAGTATGGGACCATTATGATAGGTTAAACAATTCAATGGAAGAAGGAAGCATTGTACATGTAAAAGGATTTGCAGGAAGTTTTAATGGCAATATGCAAATAAAAAATCCTGTAATACAGGTGCTTCAAGAAGATGTAAATTATTCAGATTTTGTGCCATTTTATGATGTACCTAAGGAACTTATTGAATACTTTATTAAAACTATAAATAAATTAGAAGATAAGTATAAGAAAATAGCTGTAGCTGCTACTGGAGCCATGGGCTACAATGAGGAAAGATGGAATGCATTTTTGAATTGTGTTGCAGCAGAGAAATTTCATGGTAACAAAAGAGGCGGACTTTTTATACACACTGTAGGTGTGATGAAAACTATGGAAAGTGTGCTTAATAATTATATAGATAATCCTTTTTATATGGATGCAAGTAAAGTAATGAATAAGGATAGGCTTATATTAAAAGCTGTAATACACGATATTATGAAAATAAAGGAATATCAATATGATGGTGTAATAAAAAGGAAGCCTATAAAATTAGACCATATAGTAATGGGTGCAGCATATGTATCAGAAATAAATAATGAAGTAGGAAATGTTCTTTCGGAAGAAGAACTAGATGATATATGCTATTCTATACTTTCACATCATGGTGAGTTTGGAAAGTTTGAACCTAAAGGGGTAGAAGATATACTTTTAAATATAGCTGACATAGTAGATAGCCAAATTGTAAATGCTATAGAAAATAAGATATAGACTAATTAACACTTAAGTATATGTGAAGTTAACTGAATAATATAAGCATGATGTGACACAAATTTTTCAAAGGACAATTGACAGAGGACAATGAAGGTGAGTTTTCCTTCTTACGTCAGAAAACTAATTTATTTTTAAAGCTTATTTTGCTAAAGCAAAATAAGCTTTAAATTTATATAAACTAGCAATGTTTCGCTTTAGCGAAACGAGTCTTCAGAAATTTGATTAAAGATTTTTAGCAGCGCAGCGGAGAAAAATCATCCTTCACTGTCCTCTGTCAATTGTCAAATGTCCTCTCAAAAAAATATTGTGTAAAAATTTAACTTAAAGGTAAGTTTTTTGTGTGCAAATAGCGGAGTTCTACATGAATCTTCAATTTCATATTTTCCCGGGAAATTTTGTTGTAAAAAGTAAAATTATCACTGTTTTAATGATATAATATAGTCAATAATGGGGTTATTTAAATACCATAAAAATATATAAAAATTTGCTTTTATGGTATAAAGGGAGAAAATATGAAGGGGAAAACTCATGCTGGTCTTGGGGTAGTTACTTTTTTATCAGTTTATAATAGTTTACCGGGAAAATTTAACTATATTGGTATGATGGTAGTTATTTTGGCATCAGTTTTGCCGGATATAGACCATCCTAAAAGTATAATAAATAAATATATATTACCATTTAAAAATAAAGCAACAAAAGTTACTTTGTATATGTGTTTGGGTATAATAATTTTATGGTATGATTATTTATATACAAAGCAACCTGCATTCAAGGCATTAGGAGTTTCCTTTATGGTAATAGCTATGTCATCTCACAGGAATGGATTAACCCATAGTTTATCAGGTATGATTATATTTTCTTTTATAGCAGGTTATATAGGAAATATGTACAATATACATTATCTTGTTTACTATTTTATGATAGGTTATGGTATGCATTTGTTATGTGACATGGCAACTAATAGAGGAGTACCACTTTTATATCCTTTTAGAAACAAAAAAGTAAAGTTACCCATTACTTATAAAACCAATTCTAAAATGGGTAATTCTATAGAAGAATTACTTATGATATTTGGACTTATATTTATAATATATAAACTTCCACAAATTTTTATGAAGTGACCTTTGTAAAAGTTAAGTAATATTTAACTATTTTAGGAGTGATTATGTGTTTGATTTTGAATACCATTTAAAGGTTTTACCAGATAAACCAGGTGTGTATTTAATGAAAAATAGCTTAGGTGAAATAATATATGTTGGTAAAGCAAAAGTTTTAAAGAATAGAGTAAAACAGTATTTTCAAAATTCACGAAACCATTCTGAAAAAGTAAAGGCAATGGTAAAGAATATTGCTGAATTTGAATATATAGTTACAGATTCTGAAATGGAAGCTTTAATTTTAGAGTGCAACCTAATAAAAAAGTATACACCAAGGTATAATATATTATTAAAAGATGACAAGCATTATCCTTTTATAAAAATTACGACTAATGAAGACTTTCCAAGAATATTTGTAACTAGAATTTTAGCTAAAGATGGTGGAAAGTACTTTGGACCATATACAGATTCTTCTGCAGTCTATGAAACCATAGAATTTTTAAAGAAGATATTTCCTATTAGAACTTGTAGAAAATTGATAAAAGAGAGTAGTGAAAAGATAAGGCCTTGTTTAAATTATCATATTGGATTATGCAAAGCACCTTGTGGTGGACATATAACTAAAAATGAATATAATAAAATGGTGGGGAATATTATAGAATTATTATCTGGTAAAGATAAAGTTATAATAAATTCATTAACAAGTGATATGGAAGAAGCTTCAGAAAACTTAGAATTTGAAAAGGCAGCAGCATTAAGGGATAAAATTATGGCTGTTAGAAAAATTACAGAGAAACAAAAAATAATAACAGGAAATTTTGAAGATGAAGATTTTATTAATGTTTATAGTGATGAAAAGGACAGCTGTATTCAAGTGTTTTTTCTAAGGAATGGAAAAATAACAGGAAGAGAGCATTTTATAATAGAAAATACAGAAGGTACCAATAATGAAGAGATAATTGCTGATTTTATAAAAGGATTTTATGGAGGAACTGCATATATACCTAAAACAATGTATGTTCCTGAAGTAGAAGATCAAATATTATTGGAACAGTGGTTAGCAATAAAAAGAGGATCTAAGGTAAATGTGAAAATACCTCAAAAAGGAAGTAAGAAGGATACCTTAAATTTAGTACAAAAGAATGCAAAAATGACTTTAGAGAATTTTAAATTGAAATTTATTCAGGATAGAAAGCTATATGATGAATCATTAAAAGATTTGTCTAGTATACTAAGATTAGAGGATATTGCTCATAGAATAGAAGCTTATGATATATCAAACATTCAAGGTGTAGATTCGGTAGGCACTATGGTAGTTTTTGAAGAAGGAAGACCTAAAAATAGTGATTATAGAAGGTTTAAGATAAATACAGTAAAGGGTGCTAATGATTATGAAAGCATGCGTGAAATTTTAACCAGAAGATTTCAGCATGGCTTGGATGAAATAGAAAAAATACAAAAAACAAAATTAGAATTAAGTGCAGGAAAGTTTTGTGTATTCCCTGATTTAATCCTTATGGATGGAGGAAAAGGTCAAGTTAATATAGCACTTGAAGTATTAAAAAAATTTGATATAAATATACCTGTGTGTGGAATGGTTAAAGATGATAAGCATAATACAAGAGGAATTATATACAATAATGAAGAAATTTTGATAGATTCACATTCCAATGTTATGAAGCTTGTTACTAGAATACAAGATGAAGTTCATAGGTTTGCAATAACATATCATAGGAGCTTAAGAAATAAAAGAATTTTGCATTCAATATTGGAGGATATACCCAATGTGGGTGAAAAAAGAAGAAAGGAACTTTTAAAAAGTTTTGGAAGTATAGAAAATATAAAGGTTGCAAAATATGAAGAACTTATAAAGGTACCTTCTATTGATAGAAAGGCAGCAGAAAGTATAATAGAGTACTTTAGAGGTAATGACAAGTAAGATGTTTAAAGAAAATTATAAGCTTAATCAGATAAATCTTGATTAAGCTTAATACATACATTATACTAAATATGATACATAATTTTAATTTTCAAGGAGAATATGTAATGAATAAATTTAAAAACTTTAGTACAAATTTAGCTAAAATATTAGATCCAAGAGATATAGAAATAGATGAACCTATGAAAAATCATACATCGTTTAAAGTAGGAGGACCAGTAGATATACTTGTTACTCCTGAAAATTTCAAACAGGTTGTAGATGTTATAGGCTTTTGTAAGGAAGAAAAAATACCATATTATATAGTAGGTAATGGATCAAATTTATTAGTAAAAGATGGTGGAATAAGAGGCGTAGTTATTAAGCTTTGCAAGTTAGATGCAGTAAGAGTAGAAGGCGACAGGATAATTGCTGAAAGTGGTGTAACTTTAAAAGAATTATCAGACACTGCAATGGAAAATTGTTTAACAGGTTTTGAATTTGCATGTGGCATCCCAGGAAGTATTGGTGGAGCAGCTGCTATGAATGCTGGTGCATATAATGGTGAAATTGTAAATGTAATAGAAAGTGCTAAAATTATAGACAAAGACGGAAACATAAAAGAGTTAGATAAAGAAGCTTTAGAACTTGGATATAGAAGGAGTTCTATATTAAAGTATGGATATACAGTACTTGAAGTAACTCTTAAGCTAGATAAAGGGGATTGCAGTAAAATAAAGGATAGAATAGATGATTTAAATAGAAGAAGAAGTGAAAAGCAACCATTAGAATATGCTTCAGCAGGTAGTACATTTAAAAGACCAGAAGGTTATTTCGCTGCAAAACTTATAGAGGATAGTGGATTAAAGGGTGTAAGTGTTGGTGATGCAGAAGTATCTAAAAAGCATTCTGGATTTATAATAAACAAGGGAAATGCTACAGCAAAAGACATTTTGGATTTGATATCTATTGTTCAAGAAAAAGTTAAAGAAAAATTTGATGTGGAACTTTTAACTGAAGTTAGAATATTAGGCGAGGAACAATAAAAGCTAATTTAATTTTAAAAATGGGGAATTTAACAGTAAAATCTATGTTAAATTCTCCATTTTATATTCTATTCCTTCTTTAAAATTGTTGTGTTATAATTATAAAGAAAAAATTCACTTATGTAATGGTTAAATTTAACTTATATAATTTACTACTTATTGGAGGTTTAGCTATGAGATTTGTTATAGTAACAGGACTGTCAGGTGCAGGTAAAACTCAAGCTATAAGGAATTTAGAAGACTTAGGATATTTTTGTGTAGATAATCTTCCACCTACATTGATACCTAAATTTGCAGAAGCTTGCTACCAGACTGATGGTAAAATAGATAGAATAGCTTTAGTTATAGATATAAGAGGCGGAAAGTTTTTTGATGATTTATTTCAAAGTTTAAAATGTCTAAAAGAGCAAGGATATAAATATGAGATTTTATTTTTAGATGCTTCCGATGAAGTACTCATAAAAAGGTTTAAAGAATCAAGAAGAAAACATCCTTTAGCTCCTGATGGAAGAATATTAAATGGAATATCAATGGAAAGAAACAGATTAAGAGAAGTAAAGGATAGAGCTGATAACATTATAGATACTTCAAATCTCGCTACAAGAGAACTTAGAGAAAAAATTACAGAGATATATGCGGAAGAAGGTCAATTGGAAACTCAGCTTATGATAACAGTGCTTTCATTTGGCTTTAAATATGGTATACCTGTAGATTCTGATTTGGTATTTGATGTAAGATTTCTGCCAAACCCATATTATATACCAGAGTTAAAGAAATACTCTGGTAATGATAAGCCGGTTAGTGATTATGTTATGAATTTTAAAGAAACTCGAAATTTCATAGATAAATTAGAAGATATGCTTGAGTTCTTAATTCCAAATTATTTAAAAGAAGGTAAAAGACAACTAATAGTATCTATTGGATGTACGGGTGGACGACATAGATCTGTGACTATCGCTAATTCTATTTATGAAAAATTAAAAAAGGATGGACACAAAGTTAACATAGATCATAGAGATATAGAAGAAGATGTTAACAAAGGTGGTAAAAAGCTATGAAAATAGTAGATTGGCTTAGGCCAGGCATAAAGGTTAAAAGATGGGTTATGCTTGGAAGTATGGGAATATTATTTATTGTATTTGGCGTACTGGAATTTGTAAATAGAAGACTTTACAGTATGTATTATATATCCTTTTATTTATTTTTAATTGCATCAGGTGTATTTGTTTTATATGTATCTATAATGCAGGGAATGCGCTCAGTAATTGCATTAATAAATAAGGGGTATTTGAATGTATCCATAGATTCTAGAAAACTTGAAAATCTTATATATGAAAAAAGATTATTAGTAAAAGGACCTAAAATTGTAGTTATAGGTGGAGGAACAGGTTTATCTACTATGCTTAGGGGTTTAAAATATTATACTTCTAACATAACGGCTATAGTTACAGTAGCAGATGATGGAGGAGGATCTGGAGATTTAAGAGAAGATCTTGGAATGCTTCCTCCAGGTGACATAAGAAACTGTATTCTTGCATTGGCAGATACTGAGCCATTAATGGAAGATTTGCTTCAGTATAGATTCAAAGATGGAAGATTAAAAAATCAGAGCTTTGGTAACTTATTTTTAGCAGCTATGGATGGGATATCCAGCAATTTTGAAGAAGCTGTTCATAAGATGAGCTCTGTTCTTGCTGTAACGGGAAAGGTTATGCCAGTTACTTTAGATAACGTAATATTAAAAGCAAAATTGAAAAATGGGACTATTGTAGCAGGTGAGTCTAATATTCCTAATGAAGCTATAAAGCAAAATACATCTATTGATAAAATATTTATAGAACCTAAAAATGCAAAACCACTTAAAGAAGCTATAGATGCTATAATGGAAGCGGATGCAATAATACTTGGGCCAGGAAGTCTTTATACTAGTGTTATTCCCAATCTTCTAGTTAAAGATATAGCTGAAGCTGTTAAAAAAACTAATGCTATAAAGTTGTATGTATCAAATATAATGACGCAGCGAGGAGAAACAGATGGCTTTGGTGTTGAAGATCATATAAAAGCTATATTTAAGCATGCAGGCGGGGAAATAGTAGATTATGTTGTTATAAATATAGGCAGGATAGACGATGAATTGGAAGATAAGTACAAAGAAGAAACTTCACATCTAGTTAAAATAGATAACATTGAGGAATTAAAAAGACTTAATGTAAATGTTATAGAGGGTGATTTTATAAGGATTAAAAATGGACTTATAAGACACAACTCTGAAAAACTTGCTTCAATATTGATAGAAACTATTATGGAGAAAAAACTTCTATATGATAGAAGAAAAATTATTGAGTATTTCTATTTATCAGAAAGATTAAAGCAAAATAAGAATAAATAGGAGAATAAAAATGTCATTTTCATTGAAAGTAAAAAATGAAGTTTGTAGATATGTAGAAATGAGTAAATCACAAGCAATAGCTGAATTATCTGCAATAATGAAGGTTAGTGGTACGCTCTTACTTGGTGGAAATAAACAATTTAGTTTCAAAGTTACTACAGAGAATCCTGCTATTGCAAGGTTTGTATTTAAACTATTAAAAGATCATTTTGGTATTCATACAAAAATAATGGTTAAGAAAAGTAATTCGCTTAAAAAAAATAATGTGTATATGATTTTAATTACAGAAGAAATGGGTGTAAAAGACCTTTTAAAAGAAGTAGGATTACTAAAAGAAAGAGAAAATATATTTGCATTAGATTATAGTATACCTGAAGATATATTAGAAGATGAAAATTGCAAAAGAGCATATATAAGGGGAGCTTTTCTAGGAGGAGGAAGCGTGAGTAATCCTGAAAAAACATATCATTTGGAATTTGTTACTCACGATAATGAATATGCTGATGATTTAAGTTCCCTTATAAATCAATATGGATTAAATTCAAAAGTAATACAGAGAAAAAGCAGTTTTATAGTTTACATTAAAGAAGGGGAACAAATAGTAGATTTACTAAATATAATAAGTGCTCATTCCTCCCTTCTGGAGTTAGAGAATGTAAGAATAATGAAGGAAATGAGGAATAATGTAAACAGGCTAGTAAATTGTGAAACCGCTAATTTGAGTAAAACAGTTAATGCGGCTGTAAGGCAGGTTGAAAGTATAAAGATTATTCAAAAAGAGATTGGTCTTACTAGGCTTCCTAAAAATTTACGGGAAATTGCAGAACTTAGATTAAATTACCCTGATGAATCTTTAAAAGAATTAGGAGAAATGTTAAATCCACCAGTAGGAAAATCAGGAGTTAACCATAGACTTAGAAGAATAGAAAAAATAGCAGAGGAAGTTAGAAGAGAAGGAAGGTAGGCTGGGACCGTGTCAAAGCATGAAGATATAATAAAGTATATACTTTCACTTGAAGTTGGAACAAAAATTTCTGTTAGAAGTATAGCTAATGATTTAGGTGTTAGTGATGGAACTGCATATAGAGCAATAAAAGATTCTGATGCTCTAGGTATAGTTACTACTATACCTAGAGTTGGAACTGTAAGGATAGAAAAAGTAGAGAAAAAAAAATATTGAAATGTTAACATATGGTGAAGTAATAAATATCGTTGATGGAACGCTGCTTGGAGGAAAAGACGGTGTATATAAGACTCTTCATAGGTTTGTTATAGGTGCCATGACTATTGATGCTATGGAAAAATATTTAATAGCAGATTGTCTTCTTATAGTTGGAAATAGAGAAGAAGCTCAAAAATTAGCTTTAATGAATCAATGTGGAGTCCTTATAACAGGAGGATTTACATGTAGTGATGAAATTAAAAAATTAGCTAATGAAAGGTGTCTTCCTATAATATCTACTACTTATGATACATTTACTGTTGCTAGTATGATTAACAAGGCTATATCTGAAAATCTTATAAAAAAGGATATAGTTTTAGTTGAAGACATTATGGAAACTAGTCCATACTTTCTTAAGTGTAGTAACACTGTAGGAGAATGGAAAAAAATTATGATGGAAACTAAACATCAAAGATATCCTGTAGTGGATGAAGAAGGAAAACTTACAGGTGTAGTTACGCTTAAGGAGTTGTCTAATAATGATGATTGCGAGCTTGTAGGTAAAATAATGCATAGGGAACCTATAACAGTTACTCCAAAGACTACAGTAGCATATGCGGCACATATAATGGCTTGGGAAGGCATAGAAATGTTTCCAGTAGTCAAAGGAAAAACTTTAATTGGTGTAATAACAAGAAGGGATGTTATTAAGGCTCTTCAATTTATGGATAGACAGCCACAGGCGGCAGAAACATTGGAAGATTTAGTACTTAAGAATTTTGAGTTTAAATTTGACAGTGACAAAGCATATTTTTCAGGGAAAATAACTCCTGAAATGTTAGATCCTATAGGAACTGCTTCTTGGAGTTCATTAAATATGTTAGTATCAACTATGGGTATTATGACACTAAGACAAAAAAATAATGTTAATGTTTTAGTTGATAGCATAAATACTTATTTTATGAAACCTGTGCAAATGGACAGCAAAATACATATATATACGGATATAATAGATACAGGAAGAAATTTTTGTAAGGTACAAATAGATATGTTTGATAATAAAAGAGAACTTATAGCTAAAACATTTTTATCTGCAAAGATATTAAGAAGATAAATAAAAAAATAATCACTAAATAAACGAGGGGGAATGTATTAATGTTTACGCACATAGTATTTTTTAAATTAAAGGACAAAAGCCCAGAGAATGTAGAAAAGGCTGCAAATATTTTAAGAGCCATGGAAGGACAAATACCTCAGTTAAAAGAATTAACTGTTGGGAAAGATGTAGTACATTCAGCTAGATCATTTGATGTTGCAATTATTACAAAGTTTAATTCTCATGAAGAAATGGATGAATATCAAGTGTGTTCATTCCATGTAAATCAAGTATTGGCAAAGTTAAAGCCAATGTTAGAATCATCAGCAGCTATAGATTTTGAAGAGTAAGAAACTAATTATATTAAGCAAAAATAGACCTATTATGATAGTGACTGCCGCAGTATGGGGCAGCTACTATTTTTTGTGCACAATGATATAAATTACTTATTAGTTGACGATAATTAAGATGATAAAAAGAAAGAAGGTGAGGGTAGTGGAAGAGAAGACATATGATTGGGTAAGCTTGCATCAGCATACAGGATATTCTCTGCTAGATTCTTCAGCTAAAATTCCAGAACTTATAAGTAAGGCTAAAGAACTTGGAATGAAGAGTATAGCTATAACAGATCATGGAGTAATGTATGGGTGTGTTGACTTTTATAAAGAGGCTAAAGAACAAGGCATAAAGCCTATAATAGGTTGTGAAGTATATGTTGCAGGAAAGTCTATGCACATAAAGCAGAATGATAAAGAAAATGAAAATTATCATCTTGTGCTGCTTGTAAAAAATGAAACAGGCTATAAAAATCTTATGAAAATAGTTTCCAAGGCTTCTGTAGAAGGATTTTATTATAAGCCTAGAACGGATCATGATTATTTAAAGAAGCACAGTGAAGGATTGATATCACTAAGCGCTTGCTTAGGAGGAGAAATTCAATCTTATATTTTAAAAGGCAATTTGAGCAAAGCAAAGGAAATAGCTCTTTTATATAAAGATATATTTAAAGATGGTTTTTATCTTGAACTTCAATATCATGGCATGGAAGAACAAGAAAAGGTTAATGAGGAACTAATAAAAATGTCCAAAGAATTGGATATACCATTGGTTGCTACAAATGATGTACATTATATAAAAAAAGAAGATTATAAAGCTCATGATGTTTTGTTGTGCATCCAGACAGGAAAAGTTGTAAATGAAGAAAATAGAATGAGATATCCATCAGATGAATTTTATTTAAAATCACCAGAAGAAATGTACAAGATATTTTCTAGGGTGCCTGAAGCTTTAGAAAATACAGTAAAAATAGCTGAGCAGTGTAATTTTGATTATGAATTTCATAAATCTAAGCTTCCTAAATTTCCATTGCCAGAACATGTAGAACCTTATGAATATTTAAGAGATCTATGTTACAAAGGATTAATACAAAGATATAAAGAATTTGAACAGTTAAAGGAAGTCTCATTTAGCATAGAAAGCGTAAATGAATTAGCAGATAGCAATGATGAAGCTAAAAAACTTGTAGAAAGACTAGAATATGAGCTTTCTATCATAAAGCAGATGGGATATGTAGATTATTTCCTAATAGTATGGGATTTTATTAATTTTTCTGTAGAAAATGGGATAATGACAGGTCCAGGAAGAGGGTCTGCAGCAGGATCTATAATTGCATATACATTGGGAATAACTAAAATAGATCCTATTAAATACAGCTTATTGTTTGAAAGGTTTTTAAATCCTGAACGTGTATCTATGCCAGATATAGATTCAGATTTTTGCTATGAAAGACGTGGAGAGGTAATAGACTATGTTGTAAGAAAATATGGAGAGAATAGTGTATCTCAAATTATAACCTTTGGAACTATGGCTGCTAGAGCATGTATAAGAGATGTTGGAAGAGCTATGAATTATCCTTATGCTGAAGTGGATAGAATAGCAAAGATGATACCTGCAGCACCAGGTAAAGCCATAACTATTGATAAAGCATTAGAGTTAAATTCTGAATTGGAAGAAGCCTATGAAAATGAAGAGAGAACAAAAGCGTTAATAGATATAGCTAGGGCTTTGGAAGGACTTCCAAGACATACTTCTACTCATGCAGCAGGTGTAGTTATAGCATCACAGCCTTTAGTTAACTATGTGCCTATGCAAAAAAACGAAGACAATATAGTAACTCAATTTACCATGGGAACATTAGAAGAGTTGGGACTCTTAAAGATGGACTTTTTAGGATTAAGAACTCTAACAGTGCTTAGAGATGCAGTGAGCATGGTTAAGGACAATAAAGGGATAAACATAGACTTAGATAAAATAGATTATGATGATAAAAATGTATATAAGATGATAGGAGAAGGTAAAACTGTAGGCATATTTCAGTTAGAATCTGCAGGAATGACATCTTTCATGAAAGAATTAAGACCGGATTCTTTGGAGGATATCATAGCAGGAATCAGTCTTTATAGACCAGGGCCTATGGCAGAAATACCTAAATATATTAGCAATAAAAATAATCCTGAAGGTATTGAATATTTAACACCTGAATTAGAATCCATATTGGGCGTAACCTATGGATGTATGGTATATCAGGAGCAGGTTATGGAGATAGTTAGAAAGCTTGCGGGATACTCTATGGGTAGAAGTGACTTAGTAAGACGTGCTATGTCTAAAAAGAAACATCATGTAATGGAAGAGGAAAGACATAATTTCATATATGGTATAGTAGATGAAGAAGGAGTAGAAAAAGTTCCAGGATGCATAAAGAATGGAATATCCGAAGATGCTGCTGATAAGATATTTGATTCCATGATGGATTTTGCAAGTTATGCATTTAATAAAAGTCATGCTGCGTCTTATGCAGTAGTGGCATTTCAAACAGCTTACATGATACATTATTATCCAACTGAATATATTGCCGCTATGTTAAACAGTGTAAAGGGTGATAACGAAAAGGTTGCATACTATACTAGATTTGCGGATGAAATAGGAATTCAAGTTTTAACTCCAAATATAAATGAAAGCTATGCTAAGTTTACAGTTAAGGAAGATAAAATAAGATTTGGACTTTCTGCTATTAAAAATGTAGGAGAAAATGTAATAGATAGTATAGTAAAATCAAGAGAACGTAAAGGTGTATTTTCAAACTTAGTTGATTTCTGCAATAAGATAGATGTTTCATGCATAAATAAAAGAGTAGTAGAAAGTCTTATAAAAGCAGGAGCCTTTGATTGTTTTAAGGTATATAGATCAAAATTACTTGCAGTCTATGAAAAGGTATTGGATGGAGTAAGTAATTCTAGAAAAAAAAATATAGATGGACAATTGAGTCTTTTTACAGATTTTAAAAAGATAGAAGTTAAGATAGAATATCCTGAAATAAAGGAATTTGAAAAAAGGCATATTTTAGCTATGGAAAAAGAAATGACAGGACTTTATTTATCAGGACATCCTTTAGAAGAATATGAAAAAAGTTTATCACTGCAAACTAGTGCTAAAATATCAGACATAATAGGTGATGAATCTTTAGAAGATGGAACAGTTGGGCAGCAGTCTAAATTAAAGGATGGAGATAAAGTAATTATAGGTGGTATTATAAATTCAGTAACAAAAAAAGTAACTAGAAATAATGATATGATGGCTTTTATAAAATTAGAAGATTTATATGGAGTAATAGAAATTATAATATTCCCAAAAGTATTTCAAAAATATAGAACTTTAGTAGATGAAGATAGTATAGTAATAGTAAAGGGAAGAGTGAGTATAAGAGAAGAGGAACAGCCTAAAATATTATGTGAAAGCCTAGAACCTGTAATAAAGGAAAATGGTGAAAAGTTATATATACAAATAGAAGATGAAAGTAGTTTAAAAAATGTGCTTCATGAAACTAAATCTTTGTTTTTAGATTTTAAAGGAAATGTACCTGTATATTTTTGTACTAAAAAGGAAAGAAAGAAATTTAGATTGGATAGGGATTTATGGATAAATAATGATATAGAACTGTTATCTAATCTTAGGAAAATGTTTGGAGATAAAAATGTTAAAGTAATTTAAAATTATTAAGTATATTTTTTTATAATAAACAAAATATATAGAGAGGAAGAGAAATATACCTCTCTATATATTTTAAAAAAAAATATTATATTTTATAGAAATTATTGAATATTTAATGGATTTCGATTAAAATTATTAATATAGGATACTAAAGTTAACAAGATTATGTGTTATAATGTAAAAAAGGAATAAATATTGTATAATGTTCGTGGGACACAAAATGTCCCGGCGGTCGTAGGAGGTATAAGTATGAAAACAATAGCTGTGTTAACAAGTGGTGGAGATGCACCTGGAATGAATGCTGCCATAAGAGCAGTAGTAAGAGCAGGTCTAGATAAGGGCTTAAAAGTAATGGGAATACAAAGAGGTTATAGTGGATTACTAAGTGGTGAAATTTTTCCAATGGATAGACATAGTGTAGCTGATATTATACAACGTGGTGGAACCATGCTAAGGACTGCACGTTGTGAAGAATTTAAAACAGAAGCAGGAAGAAAAAAAGGTGCAAATATATTAAAGACTTTTGGTATAGATGGATTGGTAGTAATAGGAGGAGATGGATCTTTCCATGGAGCTCAATTGTTATCAAAGTTAGGAATAGCAACAGTAGGCTTACCAGGAACTATAGACAATGATTTACCATACACAGATTATACTATAGGCTTTGATACTGCTGTGAACACAGTTTTAGATGCTATAAATAAATTAAGAGATACCTCAACATCTCATGAAAGAGTAAGTATTGTTGAAGTTATGGGAAGGAACTGTGGCGACATAGCCCTTTATGCAGGTCTTGCAGGTGGAGCTGAGAGTATAATTGTTCCTGAGAAAGGCTACAATCAAGATGAACTATGCAGAACTATTTTAGAAGGTAAGCTAAGAGGAAAAATGCATAATCTAGTAATACTTGCAGAAGGTATTGGTGGAGCAGATCAGTTAGCTGAAAAAGTAGAAGAAATTACAGGCATAGAAGCAAGAGCTACTAAACTTGGACATATTCAAAGAGGTGGAAGTCCTACTTGTGCAGATAGAGTATTGGCTTCTAGAATGGGATTTAAAGCTGTTGAATTATTATCAGAAGGAAAGTCTTCAAGAGTGGTTGGAGTAATTGATGGCAAGATAGAAGATATGGATATAGATGAAGCATTAGCGATTCCAAGAAATTTTGATGAGAAGCTTTATGACATTGCAAAAATATTATCATATTAAGATATAAGTAAATTCTAAATATATATTAAGGAGAGTAAAGCTATGCAAAAGACTAAAATGATTTTTACAATTGGACCAGCAAGTGACACAGAAGAGGTTTTGTCAAAGTTAATTGAAGCTGGAATGAGTGCTTCAAGACATAATTTTTCTCATGGTGATCATCAAGAACATGGAGAAAGAATAGAACTAGTAAAAAAGTTGAGAAAAAAATATAATAAGCAAATAGGAATAATACTTGATACTAAAGGACCTGAAATAAGAACAGGATATTTTCCAGAAAAAGTAGAATTAGTTGAAGGTACAAATTATACAATAGTTTGTGGTGAAGATGTAGA
The DNA here is from genome assembly GCF_001038625.1 of Clostridium carboxidivorans P7. Taxonomy (GTDB): domain Bacteria; phylum Bacillota; class Clostridia; order Clostridiales; family Clostridiaceae; genus Clostridium_AM; species Clostridium_AM carboxidivorans. The sequence continues at coordinate 4,315,380 of NZ_CP011803.1, read as the reverse complement.
TGGAGATGCTACAAGATGTAATTTAAGCTATCGTGAACTATATAAAGATGTTAAACCAGGAGACATGATATTAATGGCTGATGGTTTAATTGGTATGGAAGTTCAAGAAGTTAAAGGAACTGATATACATTGTATTATAAGAAATAGTGGAATGATAACTACTAAAAAAAATGCCAATGTACCAAATGTAAAAACTAACCTTCCTGCTTTTACAGAAAAGGATGTTGAGGATTTAAAATTTGGTTGTGAAATAGGTGTTGATTATGTAGCAGCATCTTTCATAAGAAAAGCAGCAGATGTTTTAGCTGTAAGAAAATTGTTGGAACAATTTGGTGGACATGATATACAAATAATCTCTAAGATAGAAAATCAAGAAGGTGTTGATAACATCGATGAGATAATCAAGTTTTCAGATGGAATAATGGTTGCCAGAGGAGATATGGGATCAGAAATTCCAATAGAAAGAGTTCCATCAACTCAAAAAATGATAATTGAAAAGTGTAATAAAGCTGGTAAGTTTGTTGTAACAGCTACACAAATGTTAGATTCAATGGAAAGAAATCCTAGACCAACTAGAGCAGAAGCTTCAGATGTAGCTAATGCTATATTAGATGGTACTGATTCTGTAATGTTAAGTGGAGAGTCAGCAAATGGAAAGTGGCCTGTAGAAGCAGCTCAAACAATGGGTAGAATAGCTAGAGAAGCTGAGTCCACAATAAAATATAAAGAAACATTAAATAAAATGAAAGATTCTCATATTTATACTGTGGCAAATGCTATCAGCTTAGCTACATGTACAACTGCAGCAGAATTGAATGCATCAGCTATAATAACAGCTACACAAAGCGGATATACAGCAAGAATGGTTTCTAAATATAGAACAGCAAGTCCTGTCATAGCTGTAACTCCAAGTGATAAAGTTGCTAGAGGATTGGCTTTAAATTGGGGAGTATTCCCAATATGTGCACAAAAAATGAATTCTACAGATGAATTAATAGAGAAATCTGTAGAAATGTCTCTAAAGACTGGATATGTTAAAAAGGGAGACTTAGTTGTTATAGCAGCAGGTATACCTGTAAGTTATTCAGGAACTACAAATATGCTTAAGGTTCATATAGTTGGAGATATACTAGTTCAAGGTAGAGGTGCAGGTACTAAACCAGGTTATGGTAATGTAAAAATAGTTAAATCAGCTAAAGAAGCAAATGAAATTGTTGAAAAAGGAGATATCCTTGTTGTAAAGAGTTTAGATAGAGAATATATATCTGTACTTGATAGAGTTGCTGGCGTAATAGGAGAAGAAGGTGGATTAACTTCACATCTAGCTATAGAATGTATATCAAGTGAGATACCTATTATATGCAATGCAGGTGGTGCAACCGAAGTATTAAAAACAGGAGCCTTTATTACAATGGATGTTGTAAGAGGAATTGTTTATAATGGAAGAACTAATATAATGTAAATCCAAAGACTGTCTTTTATGGCAGTCTTTTATTTTAAATTCAATATCACTTTTATTGACATTTTGTATATGTAATAGTAAAATGCCCATTAAGTAAATTATTAAATTGATAAGGAGTGAAGCATATGAATTATAGAAATTTAGTTAGTTCAGGATTAAAGGTTTCAGTAATAGGTTTTGGAGGAATTCCTATACAAAGAATTGATAACGAAAGTGCCAAGGATGTTATAATAGCTGCAGAAGAAAAAGGAATAAACTTTATAGATACAGCTAGAGGTTATTCTGTATCTGAAGAGTACATAGGTGAAGCATTATTGGGAAGAAGAGATAAATGGATTATTGCTACTAAATCTATGTCTAGAGACAAGCAATCTATGACCAATGATGTAAATAAAAGTTTAAGCAATTTAAAAACTGATTACATAGACCTTTATCAATTACATAATGTAAAAACTATGGAAGACTATAATAAAGTTTTAAGTGAAGATGGAGCTTATGAAGCTTTATTAAAATTTAAACAAGAAGGGAAAATAAAGCATATAGGAATAACTTCTCACAGCCTTGAAATTTTAGAACTTGCCATTGAAAGTGGAAAGTTTGAAACAATAATGTATCCATATAATATAGTAGAGGATCAAGCAGAAAAGCTTTTTAAAAGAGCAAAAGAATTAAATATAGGAATAATAGCTATGAAGCCAATGGCAGGTGGAGCTATAAATAATGGAACATTAGCATTAAAATATATATTAAAGAATGAAAATGTAACCTGTGCTATACCAGGAATGGGAAAAGTAGAAGAGGTAGAAGAAAATGCTGCAGTTGCTTCAAACGATATCAAATTAACAGAAGATGAAAAACTGGAAATTAAGAAAATATCAGATGAGTTAGGTACTGAATTTTGTAGACGATGTGGATATTGTGCACCATGTACAAAGGGAATAGACATACCAGGAATATTTTTATTACAAGGTTATAAAGAAAGATATAACTTAAAAAAGTGGGCAGAAGATAGATATGAGGCTTTAGAGGTTACTGCAAAAGATTGTATAGAATGTGGAAAGTGTGAGTCTAGATGCCCATATAATTTGCCAATTACAAGAATGTTAAAGGATGTAAAGAAAACTTTTGGAAAATAAAATAATTTTTATGAAAGTTTTTCTTGAAAATTTATATAAAATTATGTATAATAAGATGGTTTATGGTTAAAATAACATGATAGGGAAATAAGAGACAACTGATTCTATTTCTAGCACCTTTTTTAAAAGGTGCACTTTTTTTAGGTATAAAATTCCTTCAATTAACAAAAAGTATAATAAATTTATTAATAATTTGGAGGGATATTTTATGAGTGGGAAATTAAGCTGCAATGCAGAAAAGTGTGTAAACAATATAAATGGTCTTTGTTCTGCTAATAATATACATATAACAGGAGATGAATCTCACAGCAGTAGAGAAACTGGATGTGAAACTTTTTCGCCAAAAGGTCTTGTAAATGCTATGTCTAATTTTACAAATATGAATTTAGTAGGGCAGTTTAAACAATTATTTAGCGCGGATTCTATAGAGATGAGTCCAGAAATAAAATGTGAAGCTGAAAACTGTATTTATAACGTAAATGAATTATGCACAGCAAGTAATGTTCAAGTATATGGTCCTGACGCAAGAACTACTAGGGAAACTGAATGTGAAACTTTTAAAGAACATTAAAGTAAGCGGATTTATCCGCTTGCTTTTTGATTTTTTAATTTTTTATAGAAATTATACAGCATATATAATTTTTATAAAGGAATATAATAATTTAAGTCCGTAAAATATAACCACGCAGCCACAAAGTATGTTTATTTTTCTTAGAATTTTTTCGTTAAAGATATTTTTAAAAATAGAAAAAATTGTAGCTAAAAAAGTAAACCATACTAGGGAAGCAGTACATACTCCACCAATAAAAAAATCATAGGAGTTTAATGGTAGAGATGCTCTGAAACTGCCTAACAATAAAGTACCATCTAATATGGCTTGAGGGTTAAGCCAAGTCACAGTAAAGCATGCTAATGCTACTTTTGATAAGGGTATATTTAAATTTGTTGAAGTTTCTGTTGATAAGGTAGGCTTAGATTTTATAAGCGACATTCCTATATATAAAACAATAATACTTCCTAATAACAGTATTGTCAGTTTGAGAAAATTAAACTTATTAATAAGTAATCCTATGCCAAAAAAACTTGAAAGAGATAAACTTATATCAAAAAATATAGTTATAAAGGCCACTTCATAAGCTCTTTTTTTACTCATAGATATAGATGAGTTTATTACATATAGGTTTTGCATTCCAATTGGTGCAACATAGCTAAGACCTAAAATAAATCCTTGAATTAAATATTTTATCATAGATATTATCCTCCTGAATTAAGGTTTCTAATGTAAATTATAGTGTTAGTTAAGGATAATATCTCCAACCAAAAGGATAAAAGTTTTACCAACCAAAGAAAAGCAAGCTGTATATATAGAATACAGCAGATTTTTATTTATATTTTGAGAAAACTTCTAACTATATGTGATAATTTTTCTAAACCTATTTTCATTTCTTCTAAGGAAGCATAAGAATAAGATATTCTTAAATTTTGATTATTAAGAGAATCGTATATACTTCCTGGATTAATAAGTATATTTTCCTTTGCTGCTTGGGAGAATAACTTATTCATTGATATAGGCGAATTTAATTTTAGCCATATATAGAAACCTCCTTTAGGAATATTCCAAGTAGCTATATCAGCAAAATTTTCATTTAAAGTTTTTAAGGCATTATCTCTTTGAATTTTTAATTTAGACCTTACATTATTAAGATGTTCACTATAAAGTCCACTTTTTATCCATTCTGCTAATATTAGTTGAGATAAGGAACTAGAGCCATAGTCTGTTTGCATTTTTATATCAGCTAATCTTTCAACTACTGGTTCAGGACCAATAAGCCATCCAATTCTAAAACCTGGTGCAAGGGATTTTGACACGCTTCCAAGGTAAAGCACATTTCCGTTTTTGTCCCAGGATTTTAATGGCAGGGGAGGTATTTCATCTAACCATAATTCTCTATATACATCATCTTCAATAATAGGAATTCTATGTTTTTCGCATAAATCTAATATTTCCATACGTCTATTTTTAGTCATTACAATTCCTGTAGGATTGTGAAAAGTAGGAATTGTATATAATAAAGTATTGACTTTATTATTAATTTCTTTTGATATTTCAGCAGGAATAATGCCTCTGTTATCCATTTTTGTCCCAATCATATTCATACCCATTGATTGGAATATGTGAAGGGACTTTAAATAAGATGGTTTTTCTATTAAAATTTTAGAACCTAAAGGCAAAATTGATAAAGCTATTAATTGTAGGGCTTGAAGTGCTCCAGAAACAATAAGGATGGAAGAGGGTTTAACGTTTATCCCATAAATTTTAAGATATTCACTTAAAATAGTTCTTAGTTCTAAAAGACCTTTACCTTCAAGATAGCCTAAGGACATAATTTTGTTTGAGCATTTATTTAATATTTTATCCATCATATTTTTAGGAAACAATTGAGGTCCGGGTTCACCAGTGCCCAATCGTATAATATCTTTTTTATATTCCAGCTTATTAACCATTTGAATTGTGTGAAGATTAGGTTTGTGTATACTTCCTTCAATATAATTTTGCCAATTTAACTTAGACTTTGATGAAAGCAGGGACCAGGTGCTATTTACTATTCTAGTACCGCCACCGCTGTTTCCTTCAATGAAACCTTTACTTTTTAATTCATCAAAGGCTTCTACTATAGTGCTTCTATTTACTTTAAAGTCTTGAGCCAACTGCCTTTGTGAAGGGAGTTTAGTACCCACAACCCAATTGCCAGTAGATATTTCGTTTATTATATAATCTACAATTTGTTTGTATAAAGGTTTAGAATTATTTTTTTTGGGTTCCCAGTTAATGTTTATCAAAAACTAATACACCTCCTGTATAATATATAAAGTTTTTGCTTATCAATAAAAAATATAATATACTTTAGCTAATTTTATATAAAAATAAAATATCCTTTAAATTATATTTTAATAGTTAATGTTAATAAAAACAAAATAAAAAACTTAATAGACAAATTTAATACTAAACTGTAGAATAGTGAAAGAAGATTTAATATGGTAGGTGGAAGAATGAATAAAAACATTTCTATAAATAAAAATGAAGAATATGATATGAAGATAACAGGAATGGGGTATGAAGGCGAAGGAGTAGGTAAAATAAACGATTTTACAGTCTTTGTGCTTGGCGCTTTATTGAATGAGAAGGTTAAAGTAAAAATAGTTAAAGTAAACAAGAATTTTGCTTTTGCAAAACTTGTAGATGTTATAGAAGCTTCTGAACACAGAACTGAGCCAGTTTGCAGTATATACAAAAGGTGCGGAGGATGTCAGCTTCAACATTACTCTTATCAGGCACAGTTAGATTTTAAAAAGCAGAGAGTTAAAGATTGTATAGAAAGAATAGGAAAGCTAAAAATATCAGAAGTAAATTTACATGATACTATTGGCATGAATGATCCTTATAGATATAGAAACAAAGTTCAGCTGCCTGTAGGAGAAAAAAATGGAGAAGTCAATATAGGATTTTATGCTCAGAGAACTCATGAAATAATAAATATGGACACCTGTAATATACAGCATGAAGCAGCAGACAAGGTATTAAAATTGATAAAAAGTTGGATGAAAAAATATAATATAAAATCTTATAATGAACAATTACATACTGGAAGTATAAGACACATAATGGTTAGGAAGGCATTTAAAACAAATGAGGTTATGGTTGTTGTTGTTACTAGAAGTAATGAGTTGCCTCATAAAGAAGAGCTTGTAGAAATGCTGCTAGAAAGCAAGGAGAACATTGTTAGTATTATACAAAATGTAAATAGTAAAAAAACTAATGTGATTTTAGGAATAGAATGTATAACTTTGTGGGGAAAAGATAATATAAGTGATTATATAGGCGATTTTAAATTTAATATATCTCCATTATCCTTCTTTCAAGTTAATCCAGTACAGACAGAAGTTTTATATAACAAGGCATTGGAATATGCTTCATTGACCGGAAATGAAACTGTGTTTGACGCATACTGCGGTACAGGTACTATATCATTATTTTTATCTCAAAAGTCTAAAAAGGTATATGGAATTGAAATAATCCCACAGGCTATAGAAAATGCCAAGATAAATGCAAAGCAAAACAATATTAATAATGCTGAATTTATAGTAGGGGAATCTGAAAAGATTATACCCGAACTTATAAAAAAAGGTATAAAAGCAGATGTAGTAGTAGTGGACCCACCAAGAAAGGGATGTGAAAAGAGTCTTTTAGAGGCTATAGCGCAAATGGCTCCTGAAAGGATAGTATATGTTTCTTGCGATCCAGGAACTTTGGCTAGGGATTTGAGCATATTAGATGAATTAGGATATACGGCTACTGAGATTCAACCTGTAGACATGTTCCCGCAGACCGCTCATGTGGAAACTGTGGTTAAGCTATATAGAAAATAAGAAAGAAGAGTGATACTATGGATGGAACGATACGAAAAGATATAAAAATAGGAACAAAAGTATTAGTAGTACAAAAACAAGATCAGCGTTCAGGAAAGTTAACTGAGGGTGTAGTACAAAGACTCCTTACAAACTCTGCAGTTCATCCTCGTGGTATCAAAGTTATGCTTGAGGGTGGAATTGTAGGAAGAGTTAAAGAAATAAAGTGAATTTTGGCATAGTAAAAGGTGCTCGGCGTTATGGTTGGGTGCTTTTTATTATGAGTAAAAATAGAAATCACCTTTAAGCTAAAAAATAATATAATTAACGCGTTGTTTTAAATTTGAAATTCCTAAATATTAAAGCATTAACAATTGCAGGTTTATTGATGTTCGGAAATGAATGGGATATAACTAAAGAAGTGCCGGAGTATTTTCTTGATTATAGAGAAAAAAGTGATAATGCAGCTGAAGTTAGATGGGAAGATAGAGTAACGTCTCAAGATGGAACCTGGAGTGGAAATATATTCGATTTTTATTTTAAAGTTATAAACAAATTAACGTCAGATATCAATATTCCATTTAAACTTAAAGGAATTGTAAGAGAGGATGATACATCAGTACATAAGGCGCTTCGTGAGGCATTGGCTAATGCGTTAATACACGCCATGAAAAGGAGTAGCTACTAGATATGTGTTAATCGATCAAAAATAATCGACCGCTTAATCAATTGATTGAGCGGTCGATTAAACGGTCGATTGAGTGATTAGCGAATGGAAAAGCAAGATGAAAAGCTACACAATTACAATTATATAATCAATCAAACTATTAAAATATAAATGACGGAAAGAACGAAACTTTCCGCCAAGGTAGAAATTATAATAAAATTTAATATGATATAGAAAGTTATGGGAAAATCTTTAGAGCCCTTATATATCAATACTTTCAGAGTATATAAAAATATATTAAAATACAAGAGTGTAAAAATTAGTCATATTAAACAAACTGCCCGTGTAGGTACTGTGTGTTGCTAAAAGAGCTGGAAAATAAATGAGATGTAGCTACAGCATTAATAAAATGCTGGAATGAGGTCATTCTTGGCAAAGATACAAAGGTGCTTAACATATATGATATACTTGCTAACAATATGAATAGTTTTTTCTCCATCCACCTTTCCTAATACTTGAATTGCTATACTTACGTTTATTTTTTTATTCTCCTCATTTTTATTTATATATAAAGAAAAGCATAAAAAGTAAATACACCCACGGTGGTGTAATTTTTTTTATGCTTTATTAGATTCACATAAAAGTTACGTGCTGCTCTATATTAAGTTTGCTTATCTTTTTAATAATAAAAAATGCATTAATCGTATAGATCAATGCATCTTAATTATCATGTTCATACTTGGCTTGCTATGACAGTAGTAACTGACAGGTTCTAAGGAGTAGGTTTTATCTTTCTCAACTATTTTTTTTAGAAATAATTAGAGAATACTTGTGAATTTATAGATGTAGCTTTTACTTTTGAAACAGATAGATTTTTCTGCAACATGAGTATTGTCTGAAATATCAGTTTATGTAGATATAACGAAAAATATTGAACGGATTTTGATAATGAGTAAACCTTTTTATGATACTGTGATAACGATTAATTGAAGATATAATTGAATTCAGAGAATGAAATTTATTATGTATTTTCAATAAGGAGTTATAAGTTATGGAATATTATTTGGGTATAGATATTGGTGCCTCCAGTGGAAGACACATTTTATCTCATATAGAAAATGGAAAATTGAAAATTGAAGAAATATATAGGTTTGAAAACGGAATAAAAAAAATAAATGGTGAATATTGCTGGGACGTTGAGAGATTATTCAGTGAAGTTAAAAATGGAATAAAAAAGTGCAGGACTATTGGTAAAATTCCAAAGACTATAGGAATAGATACTTGGGGTGTTGATTTTGTGCTGTTGGATGAAAAGGATAACTTAATAGGAAATGCAGTATCATACAGGGACGACAGGACTGAAGGCTTTATGGAAAAAGCTTTTGAAAAAATACCGAAAGATATGCTCTATTTATATACTGGAATTCAATTTCAGAGATTTAATACATTGTATCAATTGCTTTCTATAAAGGAAAAACATAGTGATTATCTTAAGAGAGCAAAGACCTTTTTAATGATTCCTGATTATTTAAATTTTTTACTTACAGGTAAAAAAACCGCAGAGTATACTAATGCCTCTACAACTCAGCTTTTGAGTTCTTTTGATAAAACTTGGGATTACAATATTTTGGATACCTTTGGAATAAATAAAAATATGTTTCCTGAAATAAGGCTTCCTAAAACAAAATTGGGAGGGCTAAGAAAAAAATTTGTTGAAGAGTTTGGCTTTGATTCAGAAGTTATATTGGCAGCATCACATGATACAGGATCAGCTTTTATAGCTTCAGTATGCAATGATGATGACAGTATATTTTTAAGCTCTGGAACATGGTCACTCATCGGTGTTGAAAACCATTTCCCTATATGTGTTCCCCAAGCTATGGATTACAATTTTACAAATGAAGGTGGAATCGATTATAGATATAGATTTTTGAAAAATATAATGGGTCTTTGGATTATTCAAGAAGTTAGGCGAAATATTGATAATAAATACAGTTTTGTAGAAATAGCAGAGATAGCTAGGAAATATAGAAATTTTAAATCAATAATCAATGTAGATGATGATAGATTTCTGAAACCTAAAAATATGATCCAAGAAATAAAGAATTATTGTTCTGAGACAAATCAAGATATTCCAGAGGATATAGGTGAAATTGCATTTTGTGTTTTCAATAGTTTGGCTTACAGTTATAAATCTTCAGTAGAATCTCTAGAGGAAATATTTGAAAAAAAATTTAAAAGGATAAATATTTTTGGTGGAGGTTGTAAAAATGATCTGTTAAATGAATTAGTTGCAGAGGTTACTGGAAAAGAAGTCTTTGCGGGACCATCAGAAGCAACTGCAGTAGGAAATATTTCAGCCCAGATATTAAGCCTTGGGATATGTAAAAATTTAAGTGAAGTAAGAGAATTAATGAAAAAGTCTTTTGATATAAAAAAATTCAATAAATAATTGGAGGTAGATTAAATGAGCATTAAGGAAAAATATGAATTGGCAAAAAAGGAATATGAAAAATGGGGGATAGATGTTGACAAAGCTTTAGAAGATCTCAAAAAAGTAAAAATATCAATACACTGTTGGCAAGGAGATGATATTGCAGGATTCGAAGTAAACCAAAAAGAATTGTCAGGAGGAATTGCAGCTACTGGAAATTACCCAGGTAAAGCAAGAAATGCAGAAGAACTTAGAAAAGACCTCGATAAGGCTCTTAGTCTTATTCCTGGAAAACATAAAGTCAATCTTCATGCAATATATGCTGAAACTGATGGGAAGTTTGTAGATCGAGATGAGATAAAACCTGAGCATTTTGGAAACTGGGTTTCATGGGCCAAGAAAAATGGATTGGGACTTGATTTTAATCCTACAATATTTTCTCATGAAAAGGCAGACGATGGTCTTACACTTTCTCATCCAAACAAAGAAATTCGTGATTTTTGGATAAGACACTGTATTGCTTCAAGAAAAATTGGAGAATACCTTGGAAAAGAACTTGGACAACCCTGTTTGACAAATCTATGGATACCAGATGGATATAAAGATATTCCAAGTGACAGACTTGGTCCAAGACAGCGTCTTAAAGATTCTTTGGAACAAATATTCAAGGAAAAAATAGATAAAAAATACAATCTTGATTCTGTAGAATCAAAGGTTTTTGGAATAGGAGCTGAATCCTATACAGTTGGTTCAAGTGAATTTTATATGAACTTTGCAGCTAAAAATGATGTATTGTGCTTAATGGATACAGGGCATTATCATCCTACAGAAGTAGTTTCAGATAAAATTTCAGCAATGCTTTTATTCTCTGATAAAATTGCTCTTCATGTAAGTAGACCAGTTCGTTGGGACAGCGACCACACTATAATTTTGAGTGATGAGCTTAAAGAACTTGCAAAGGAAATAGTAAGAAATGATGCTCTTGATAAAGTAATAATAGGTCTTGATTTCTTTGATGCAAGCATAAATAGAGTAGCTGCATGGACTATGGGAACAAGAAATATGATAAAAGCACTTTTAAATGCAATGCTTCTTCCAAATAAAAAATTAAAAGAACTTCAAGATGAAGAAAATTATACTGACAGACTTGCCTTAATGGAAGAATTCAAGACATATCCAATGGGTGCTGTATGGGATTATTATTGTGAGATAAATAATGTACCTGTTAAAGAATCATGGCTGGATGAAGTTAAAAAGTATGAAAAAGAGGAATTATCAAAGAGAAAGTAGGGATAAGAATGAAAGTTGAAAATGCAAAATTTGTAAAGGATTATATAAAGATAACTTATGATGCATGGCTTAAGGGATGGCATGAACGAAATGGAGGAAACTTGAGTTATAGGATAGGAGAAGATGAAATAAAAGATGTGAAGGATCAACTTAGCGAAAACTCTGAGTTTGTTCCAATAGGAGTATCTGTTTCTAATTTGGCTAATGAATATTTTCTTGTAACTGGAAGCGGAAAATATATGAGAAATGTAATACTTGATCCTGAAGCTAATATAGGTATAGCAAAGATAGATGATAAAGGTGAAAACTACAAGATAGTTTGGGGCCTTTTAAATGGTGCAAAACCTACAAGTGAATTTCCTTCTCATCTTATGAGTCATTCAGTAAAGAAAGAAGCTACAGGCGGAAAAAACAAAGTCATATATCATTCTCATACTACTAATTTGATTGCACTTACTTTTGTTTTGCCGCTTGATAGCAAGGTGTTTACAAGAGAACTTTGGGAAATGGCAACAGAATGTCCTGTAGTATTTCCTTCAGGAGTTGGGGTAGTGCCATGGATGGTTCCTGGTGGAGCAGCAATTGCAAGAGAAACTAGCAAATTGATGGAAGAATTTGATGTAGTAATATGGGCTCATCATGGAACTTTTGTTGCAGGTGAGACTATGGACCTTGCTTTTGGCCTTATGGATACAGCAGAAAAATCAGCTGAAATCCTTGTAAAAGTATTGTCAATGGGTGGAAAAAAACAGACTATAACTGCAGATAATTTTAGAGATCTTGCAAAAGAATTTCATGTTACTTTACCGGAAAAATTTTTATATGAATAACTAATTTAATAAGGAGAGATTGTAGATGATAAACCGTATAGTTCTTAATGAAACTTCTTATTTTGGAAAGGGCGCTATAAGTGTAATTCCAGAAGAAGTTAAAAAAAGAGAATTCAAAAAAGCTTTTGTTGTTACAGATAAGGATTTACTCAAATTTAATGTAGCACAAAATGTAACCAAAAAACTTGAAGATTCAGGAATTCCCTATGAAATTTATGATAATGTGAAGCCAAATCCTACAATAGAGAATGTTCTTACTGGAGTTAAAAGTTATGCAGATTCAAAAGCTGATTTCATTATTGCAATTGGTGGAGGATCTTCAATGGACACTTCAAAGGCAATAGGCATCATAACAAATAACCCGGAATTTTCAGATGTGAAATCTCTTGAAGGAGTAGCAGAAACAAAAAATAAAGCTGTTCCTATAATAGCAGTCCCAACAACAGCAGGTACGGCTGCAGAAGTTACAATTAACTATGTCATTACTGATACAGAAGCTGTTAAGAAAATGGTATGTGTTGATCCTAAAGATATTCCTATAATGGCAGTTATTGATCCTGAGATGATGGCTTCAATGCCTAAGGGACTCACTGCTTCAACAGGTATGGATGCTCTTACTCATGCTATAGAAGGATATATTACAAAAGGTGCATGGGAACTTACTAATATGTTTGAGCTGAAAGCAATAGAACTTATATCAAAAAATCTTGAAACTGCAGTTTTTGAACCTAAAAATATTGAAGCAAGAGAAGCAATGGGAGTTGCTCAATACATTGCAGGTATGGGATTTTCAAATGTAGGACTTGGAATAGTTCATTCCATGGCACATTCACTAGGTGCATTTTATGATACGCCTCATGGAGTTGCCAACGCTCTTCTTTTGCCGTATGTAATGGAGTATAATGCACCATCAACTGGAGAGAAATATAGGGAAATAGCACGTCAAATGGGAGTTTTAGGTGTAGATGAATTAACTGTTGATGAGTATAGAAAAGCAGCTGTGGATGTAGTGAGAAATTTATCTAAAAAAATAGGAATTCCACAGACCTTATCTGAAATTGGAGCAAAGGAAGAAGATCTTCCAAAACTTTCAGAAATTGCCTTCAAGGATGTATGTACCCCTGGAAATCCAAGGGATACTTCTGAAACTGAAATTCTTAATATATATAAAAAAGCTTTTAAATAAATAGTTTTATATTCTGCATCATGTAGTGTGATGCAGAATACTATTCAATAATTATGAAATTAAAAAATTGGAGGGATAAAATTGGTTAGAAAAGGAATTGTAATGAAGGTATATGAAGGTTTTCATGAAGAATATCAGAGAAGGCATAGTCAAATTTGGCCTGAAATGGTTAACATGATACATGAATATGGTGCAAAGAACTATTCCATTTTTCTTGATAAAGAAACTAACACTTTATTTGGTTATCTTGAAATAGAAGATGAGGAAAAATGGAATAAAAGCTCAGAAACAGAAATATGCCAAAAATGGTGGGCTTATATGAAGGACATAATGAAAACGAATGCAGATAACAGTCCTGTATCAGTTGATTTAAAAGAAGTATTTCATATGGATTAATAATTGGGGGGGATTTAAGTGGCTAATGAAAAATCTAAATTTAAGGAAACAATAACTGTTTCCATGTCAAATTTTTTAGATGCGGGTGCAATTGTAGCAGGTGCAAGTGGATTAACGTTATGGATGAATTACTTACATTTAAATGATATGGCACTTGGGCTTTTAGGAGCAGTTAGTGCAAATGGATTTGGCGCAGCACTTGGAGCATTAATAGGTGGTCCTTTATCAGATAAATATGGGCGAAAATTTATATATAGATATGATTTAATTGTATATATGATTGGAGTTTTACTTATAACTTTATCAATGAATTTTCCTATGCTTTTGATTGGATATATTATTACAGGTATAGCAGTAGGTGCAGTAGTTCCTGCATCATGGAGTTATTTAGGAGAACAGGCTCCATCAGGAAAACGTTGTGCAAACATTGGATGGGGTCAATTTTCATGGGGATTTGCACCTATGACTATATTTATTTTATCCATCTTTTTAAACAAACATGGACTTTTAGGAAACAGAATTATGTTTGGAATATTATTTGTAATTGCACTTATTACATGGATTCTACAACAGCAGATTGAGGAATCAAAAATTTGGACAGAACAAAAAGAAAAGGAGAAGTCCTCAGATTTCGTAAAAGCTCCTACTAGTGAAATATTTACAATAAAGGCAAACAGGCAAGCATTTATTCTTGCTGCAGGTACTTATACTTTATGGAATTTAGTTGCTGGACTACAGGGATACTTTCTACCATTCATTTTCAGTAAAATAGGCAACTTAAATAATTTGCAATCAAATGCATTAAATATACTTATATGGTTTTTAACAATTTTATTTACTTATTTGGTATTCATAAGAAAAGGCGATAAATGGAATCGTAAAGTAGTGTTTTCAGTTGCATGTGTTATGGAAGTTTTAGCATGGGTTGTTCTTGTGTTTGCACCTATGGGTTGGGTTTCACTAATAATTTTTGATATTTTATGGGGAATTTCAGCAGGATTTAGTGCACAATGTTTCTTTGCATTATGGAGCGTTGAACTGTTTAAGACTCAATATAGAGGAAAAGCTCAAGGTATTATATTTTTCTTAGTACGTGCTGGAGTTGGTATAGTTTCATTAGTTTTTCCAACTATGTTGACTGCATTTGGATTTCAAAAAACTGGATTGTTTTTGATTTCGGTTTTAGCTATCCAATTAATTATTGGACTAGTTTATACTCCTGAAACTAGAGGAATGAGCGTTGAAGAAATAGAAAGACAAAGATATGCAAGCGGTTATTAATAATTTATATTTTAGTAACTAAGTATAAAACTCTAGTGCTTTATGTTAATCTTATTAAGAGAATAGATTAATATAAAGTACTAGAGTTTAATTAAAGGTTAACTTTGATTATAGTTTTATATACAAGAATATAGAACTATAATCAAAATTATACAATTATTTTTTAGAAAATTTTAAAAGTGGTATTTTATATGATTTCTTATTTTTTATGACTATAGAAGCTTGAAAAAGGGTGTATCTTGAAAAATGTTAATGTTTAGATGTAGTATTATATAATATCGATAATAAAGCAAGGACTTTAAGAATACCTAAAATTTTTTATTATTTAGAGTTTTAAAATTCAAAAAAATTCAAGAGACACTATGACGCAAATTTAAATTTTAGTGATAGAAAAAAATAGTTTTAATAAAGTTAAGCAAATGAGTGTTTCAGAAGTAAGATAAAGGCTAATAATTTATATTAGTGGGGTGATATTTTGAATATTAAGGATCTTGATAAAAGTCTTAGAGAATTGAGTCCAAGCGAAATAAAACTTAAAAAGTTATTAAAAAATAAGAAAGATAAGGCAAAAATTGAAGAGTGTTTTTCAAATGAAATATTAAAAGACTATTGGGTTATTAATAACTCTAAACTTATGAAAAATTCAGAGGATATATCGATACATAAACATGATAGGTTTATTGAATTTAAGAAACACAGCCATGATTATCTTGAAATGATGTTTGTTTATTCAGGAAGCATAAAGCAAATTATCGAAGATACTGATGTGGAAATAAAAAAAGGTGAAATACTTCTTATGGATATGAATGTGGAACATAGCATAAAAGAAGCACAAGAAAATGATATAGCAATAAATGTTTTAATAAAAGAAGAATTTTTCAATTGGATATTTATGAATCAAATTGCAGATAATGATTTAATATCAAATTTTATTGTAAAAGCGTTGTATAATAAAAACAAATTTAGACAATTTCTATGTTTTGAAACTTCTAAAAATAAAAGAGTATGGGATTTTATGATAAATATATTAATTGAGTATTATGAAAATAAAAATGGTATGGAAACAGCTATAAGATCTTATATAGTACTAATTTTTAATGAACTTTTAAGATGTTATAATGAATATTTACCATCAAGTGTTATTAATAAAGTAGAGTCTAATATATATGTAGAAATAGTTAAGTATATAGACAAAAATTATAATGATTTAAATCTTAAAGATTTGGCTAATTATTTTAGTTATAGTACGGATTACATGGGAAAATTAATTAAAAAAGTTACTGGCAATACGTTAACAGAATTACAGAAAAAAATAAAATTGGATAAGGTAAAATATTTATTGAAAAATTCTGATTTTTCAATAGAAGAAATAATCAGAAAGGTAGGATATTCCAACTTAAGTTATTTTTATAAACAATTTAAAGAAGATGTGGGCATGACCCCTGATAAATATAGAAAAAATTCTATAACCCTTAATATATAAAGAAGATTTTAAAAAAATAATATAAAAACTTTACACTAACTAATTTGTGATATAGCATAATATGATATGAAGTAAGACCTTTGCATTACAGAGAAAATCTGTTGTACAAAGGTCTTTTTTATAAATTTTCTTTTTCTTCTCTCTATGCTTGCTTTGAGATGCACGGTTACAACATTCTGGAATACAATATTTATGATAAAGCAACGCTTTTTATTTTACAAAAAGCTGTGGAAGAACTAGATAGTGAAGAATGTGAAATTATTTATGGCGATAGCCACTTTTATTTCTATACAAATGTTGAATTACTGTTTATCTTCTGCTCCATTTGTAATTTTTTTTATGCAGTCCTCAAGCCAATCTATATAATTTTTTTCTCTCATAATAGCACCAGTTAAAACAATATAGTCACCAAAATCAGAAGAAGATACTTTAGATACATCTTTTTTCTTTAAAAGCTCTTCCATAGAATTTTCTAGATACTCCAATCTTTCGTTATGTTTATTTAATTCACTTTTAAATTGCTTTAATAAAGTATTAATATCCATTTCATCACAAAAGTAAGCCTTGAGTCTAAAAATATCTTTAGGTGTTTGCTGTAAAGGTTCATCTTTTGCCAGCCATTTTTGCAAAGCTTTTTTTCCTTTTTCAGTAATGGTGTACAATTTTTTTTCTAATTTTTCTCCTTGTATTACTGTTTCATAGGAAATGAGACCTTCATCTGTGAGTTTTTTTAGTTCTGGGTATATTTGGCTATGTTTTGCATACCAAAATTCTACTAATGTATCATTAAATTTTTTGGTTATATCATATCCGGTTAGTGGACTTCTATTAATAAGTCCTAAAATTGCATACTTTAAAGTCCTCATATTGTGTTAACACCTCATTCTTTCTATATAGATATTTTATCATTACTTTATATAAAATTAAATAGAATATGAAAAAATAAACATGTAAACCTTGACATGTTTATTTGTTAAATATATAATTATCTATATAAAGAATACTGCGCGGTTGTCTTTAGATATGTAAATAAATTAAGTGCAAAATACCTATACTATTTATCATTAGGAGTGGTTTTATGAATAAGTATAAAAAATTATTTGAACCAATCAAAATTGGAAAGTGCGAAATAAAAAATCGTTTTGCATTAGCACCAATGGGACCGTTAGGATTAGCTGACAGCGAGGGTGGATTTAATCAAAGAGGAATTGATTACTATACTGAAAGAGCAAAAGGTGGTACTGGATTAATTATTACAGGAGTTACTTTTGTAGATAATGAAGTTGAAGAACACGGTATGCCAAATTGTCCATGTCCTACTCATAATCCTGTTCAATTTGTTAGAACTGCAAGAGAAATGACTGAGAGAATACATGCTTATAATGCTAAAGTATTTTTACAAATGTCAGGTGGATTTGGTAGAGTTACTATACCAACTAACCTTGGAGAATTTCCACCAGTTGCACCATCCCCAATTCAACATAGATGGCTTGACAAAACTTGTCGTGAACTTACAATAGATGAAATAAAGTCCATAGTTAAAAAATTTGGAGATGGAGCTTATAATGCAAAAAGAGCTGGTTTTGACGGAGTGCAAATCCATGCTGTTCATGAAGGATATCTTATAGACCAATTTGCTATTTCATTGTTCAACCATAGAACAGATGAATATGGTGGCAGTTTGGAAAATAGACTTCGTTTTGCACGTGAAATAGTTGAAGAAATTAAAAATAGATGTGGAGAAGATTTTCCAGTAGCTCTTAGATATTCACCAAAGAGTTTTATTAAAGATTTAAGAGATGGAGCGCTTCCTGGTGAAGAATTTGTTGAAAAGGGAAGAGATTTAGAAGAAGGAATTGAGGCTGCTAAATTACTTGTATCCTATGGATATGATTCATTGGATACAGATGTTGGATCATATGATTCATGGTGGTGGAGTCACCCACCAATGTATCAAGAAAAGGGATTATACAGACCTTATGCTAAATTGATGAAGGACACTGTAGATGTTCCTATTATATGTGCAGGAAGAATGGATGATCCAGATATGGCACTTGAAGCTGTTGAAAATGGAACTTGCGATATGATAAGTCTTGGAAGACCATTACTTGCAGATCCTGATTATGTAAATAAGCTAAGAAGTAATAATTGTAAATCAATTAGACCTTGCATATCATGTCAAGAAGGATGTATGGGAAGAATTCAGCATTATTCTATGCTTAACTGTGCTGTAAATCCTCAGGCATGTAAAGAAAAAGACAATGCACTTCTACCTATATTAAAGAAGAGAAAAGTTTTAATAATTGGTGGTGGTGTAGCAGGTTGTGAAGCAGCAAGGGTTTTAGCACTTAGAGGACATGAACCAGTAGTTTATGAAAAGAGTGATAGATTAGGAGGCAACCTTATTCCAGGTGGAGCTCCAGAGTTCAAAGAGGATGATATTGCTTTAGCTAACTGGTATGCACATACATTGAAAGAATTAAATGTAGAAGTAAATTTAAATAGTGAAGTTACTAAAGAACAAGTTTTAAATTCTGGTGCAGATAGCATAATAATTGCTACAGGTTCTACACCAAAGGTATTTTCACTTGGAGATGATGATAAAGTATTTACAGCAGCAGATGTGCTAATAGGAAAGAAAGACTGCGGAAATACTACTGTTGTAGTAGGTGGCGGTTTAGTTGGATGTGAGACTGCACTTGATCTTGCTAAGAAGGGTAAGAAGGTAGTTATAGTAGAAGCATTAAATAAAATACTTGCACTAAATGGACCTTTATGTTCTGCAAATAGTGAAATGCTTGAAAGACTTATTCCATTCAATGGTATTGAGGTAAGAACAAATTCAAAAGTTAAATCATATAAAGATGGAATTTTAGAAGTTGAAACAGAAAAGGGAATAGATAAAATACAATGTGATTCAGTAATACTTTCTGTTGGATATAAAGAAGAAAATTCTTTATACAAGGAATTAGAATTTGAAGTTCCAGAAATTCATCTTTTAGGTGATGCTCGTAAGGTTGCAAATATCATGTATGCTATTTGGGATGCTTATGAAGTTGCCAATCATATATAACAAAACACATAAAAAAGTAGTTAACATATATTAAAATCAAGTTCAATTAAATAATAAAGTCCCCAATCTTAATAATAGATGGGGACTATTTTTTTTAGTAAAATATCTGTTAATTAGTGTATTTTTATAACCGATACAATAGATAAACTTGATATGTTATATAAGCTTTCATAATTCTGTAGTTATACAATTATAGTAAAAGTTTTAAAATAAAATGCATTATGGTAAAATATAGTTAAACAATATATGATAAATAAGTATGAAAATGATTATTTATTAATAAACCATGGGGGACTATTCTATGAAATGTACTTTGAAGGATAGAATTAACTTAATTGAGCAGCTTGATCCAAGCAACAAAACTGCAGTTGCTATATGCAGTTTTCCAGATTTAATTGTTTTAGAAGCAAATCAGAACTACCTAAATTTTTTAAATAATTCACATAATAAAATAGATAATATTATAGGCAGAAAGCTTGAAAGTATAGCAGGGTGTTATAAGGAAAGCACTTTAGAAAAGGCTTTTAAAAATGTTATTAAAAATGGTAAACCATATTATGTTAATGAATTCAATTTTAAAGAAGAAATTTATTGGGATTTATCTATAGTTCCAGTATATACTGATGAAAAAATAGAGTATATAATTCAAACTTATGTGGATGTAACAGAGAGAGTTTTGAACAGGAATATTATAGAGAAACAAGAAAGGGTTATTAAAGAACAAAAACAAGAATTAGAAAGTATTGTTGAAAATATGTTTGATGGGGTGCATATTTTTGATAGAAACTATAAATGTTCTATATTAAATAATAGTGGAAAGAAAATATTCTATAATGAAGATTTAATGAAAAACAGTGAGAATGTACTAAAGTGCACAAATTATTATGATTGTGAAGGTAACTTAATTGAAGAGGAAGACTTACCTAGCAGGAAAGCTATAAAGGGAGAACGACTTAAAGGGTACAGATTAATGTGCAAAAAACCAGATGGAGTTTATTATTACGATATAAATTCAAGTCCTATTTATGATAAAGATGGTAATATTATAAAAGCTATTTTTTGTTCACATGATATAACGGAACAGGTAAAAAAAGATGAATTGATAAGGTATCAGAAAGAAAAACTAGAAGCTATTATTGAAAATATATCTGATGCTTTAGTAATTTTTGATGGAAACGGGGACTTTACAATAGTTAATAAAGCAGCTAGAAATTATTTGTTTTATAATAAGGTGCTGAATAATGTAAAAGAAGTTTGTGAACAAGTTGAATGTACTGATATAGACGGAAACTTGATTTCAAGTGAAAACTTACCTGCTGAAAGGGTATTAAAGGGTGAAAAGTTATCACCATGTAAAATTTTTATGAAAATTAATAATAAAAGAGTCAATATAGAATTAAATGGCACTCCGGTATACAATAAACAAGGTGAATTTGTTGCAGGTATAATATGTTTTCGTGACGTTACTGAAAAGGTAAAAAGTGAAGAAGATTTATTAATAAAAACTCAATATGGATTGTTAAATAGAATGGTGGAAAATTTAGATTTGCCTGTTATAACTTTGTCTTATCCAGATTTAAAAATTACGCATATTAATCAAAAAGCTTATAAATTTATTAGTGGTTTAAAGCCTGGGATAAAGTCGATATCCTCACTTAAAGGAAAAAATTATTCTGACATTATAACTAATTTTAATAAGTATATGCTGCTTAAGCATATTAAAGATATAGTGAATAAGAAAGAAACTTCTTATTTAAAATATATAAGGTTGATAGTAGATGGAGAAGAAGTATTTGTAAAAAAACTATATCAACCGGTTTTGGGACTTAATGGTGAACTAGCACAAGTAGTTGTAATTTTTATGGATGTGACTCAAGAGATAGAGGCTAAGCTTAAAATGGAAAAAACCCTCAAAATGCATGAACAATTTTTAACTAACATATCTCACGAACTAAAAACACCTTTGAATGTAATATTTAGTTCTGCCCAACTACTAGAGTTATATTTGAAAAACAAGTCTGTAGAAGAGAATAAAGAAAAAATCATTAAAGATACTTATTTTATAAGACAGAACTGCTATAGACTTATAAAGCTTATAGGAAATATAATAGATTTGTCAAAGATTGAATCTGGTTTTTTTAAACTAAATTTGTCTAATGAAAATATAGTAAGTGTAGTTGAAGATATCGTTCAATCAGTATCAGAATATGTTGAGAGTAAAGATTTAAGTATTATTTTTGATACAGATGTGGAAGAAAAAATTATTGCTTGTGATCCTGATAAAATTGAGAGAGTTGTACTTAATCTTATCTCTAATGCAATTAAATTTTCTGATCCAGGAGATGAAATCTATGTAAACATTGCTGATAAAAATGAAACCGTTGAAATATCGGTAAAAGATAATGGTATAGGAATTGACAAAAATCATTTAAATGCTATTTTTGAAAGGTTCAATCAAGTAGACAAGTCTTTCACTCGTAATGCAGAGGGAAGCGGAATTGGATTATGTTTAGTAAAATCAATAGTTGAATTACATGGTGGAAAAATAAGTGCTGAAAGTAAACTAGGTGAGGGAAGTACATTTAAAATAGAACTTCCTTTAAGGGTAATAGAAAATGAAAAAAGTGCTGCAGAAAATAAATGTAATAATAAAATTGAAATGATAAATATTGAATTTTCTGATATATATTCAATGTGATTTTAAAAATATTATCATTATTCTATTGACAATTAGGTTTTTATATTTTATCATATAAAATAAGTTTAAAAAGTAAAAATATTATAAATACAAAGAAAAGGACTAGTAAAAATGTCAATCTTTTTGAAGAGAGGGAATGGTTGGTGAAAAGTTCCTAGAAGATTATTTTGAACCTACCTTGGAGTTCTGTACTGAAATAATAGTAGGATACAGCGGGTAATAACCGTTAATAATTAAGAGTGAATATGTTTTATAGAAATGTATTAAACAGGGTGGTACCGCCGATATAGTCTTGGTCCCTTATTGGGATTAAGGCTTTTTTTAGTTTAAAAAAATCTATAAACGTTCTTCATATTTTTAGTAAGTAAAAAAATAATATATAATGCATTATTTTTATTTTAGTTGTCAAGGATGTTAAAGTAAGAAATTAATAGTTATTGAATAAACTCATTACAATTATAGGAGGGTATTAAAATGGAAAAAGATAAGAAATTAGTAGAACAAATTACACCAATGGATGAAGATTTTGCACAATGGTATACAGATATAATAAAAAAGGCAGAACTTGCTGATTACTCAAGTGTTAGAGGTTGTATGATTATACGTCCTTATGCTTACGCAATGTGGGAAAATATTCAAGGTGATTTAGATAGAAGATTTAAAGAAACAGGACATGAAAATGTATATATGCCTATGTTTATACCAGAAGGTTTACTTCAAAAGGAAAAAGATCATGTTGAAGGTTTTGCACCAGAAGTTGCATGGGTAACTCAAGGAGGAAATGAAGAATTAACTGAAAGATTATGCGTACGTCCTACATCAGAAACATTATTCTGTGAGCATTATGCTAAAACAGTTCAATCATATAATGATTTACCAAAACTATACAACCAGTGGTGTTCAGTTGTAAGATGGGAAAAAACTACACGTCCTTTCCTTAGAACTACAGAATTCTTATGGAATGAAGGTCATACTGTACATGCAACTCAAGAAGAGTCAGAAGAAGAAACAATTAGAATGTTAAATGTATATGCAGATCATGTTGAACAAATGCTTGCAATTCCTGTTATAAGAGGTGAAAAAACTGAAAAAGAAAGATTTGCAGGTGCAATTGGAACTTATACTATAGAAGCTTTAATGCATGATGGAAAAGCACTTCAAGCAGCTACTTCTCATAATTTTGGAACTAACTTTGCTGAAGCTTTTAATATGCAATATACAGATAAAAATGGTAAATTACAATATGTTCATCAGACATCATGGGGAATAACTACACGTTTAATAGGTGCAATAATAATGGTTCACGGAGATGACAGTGGTCTTAAACTTCCACCAAGAATAGCACCAATTCAGGTTGTTATAGTTCCTATAGCTCAACATAAAGAAGGCGTTTTAGAAAAGGCAGCTGAGTTGAAGGCAAGAATATCTAAGATAGCTAGAGTAAAAGTAGATGATAGTGACAAAATGCCAGGTTGGAAATTTGCTGAATATGAAATGAAAGGTGTTCCAATCCGTTTAGAAGTAGGACCTAAGGATATTGAAAAGAATCAAGTTGTACTTGTAAGAAGAGATAATGGAGAAAAGATATCAGTTTCAATGGATGAAATAGAAACAAAAATACCATCACTTTTAGATGACATACACAATGCTATGTTTGAAGCTGCTAAAAGGGTTAGAGAACAAAAAACTAGTTCAGCAGTAAACATGGAAGAATTTAAAGATATAGTTGAAAATAAAACAGGTTTTGTTAAAGCTATGTGGTGTGGAGATAGAGCTTGTGAAGATAAGATTAAGGAAGAAACTGGTGCAACATCTAGATGTATTCCATTTAAGCAAGAAAAGATATCAGATACTTGTGTATGCTGTGGCAAAAAGACTGATAAAATGGTTTACTGGGGAAGAGCATACTAAAAATAATTTAAGTATTATAAAATAAAATGTATATTAAAAAGTCTACTGCAAAATATTAAACAGTAGGCTTTTTAAATGCAGAATTTAAAGTTAATCAAGTAATTATTTTTCAATTTGAACCTTTGAATGTTTAAAAAACTTTTATATAATGTAAAGTATTATTATAATTTAAATATAGGGTATGTGAAAAATGTATTTTGAATACCTAATAAAAGTCAAGGGGAGAATTTTATGTTTAAAAGTGTAATATTGGAAAAGGCTGAAAAGTTAAAAGATAAACTTATAACGATTAGAAGAGACATACATGCTCATCCTGAAATAGGTATGCACGAAAATAGAACAGCAAAGGTAATAGTAGATAAGTTAAAAGAATATGGAATAGAAGTTCAGGAACATGTAGGTGGTACAGGAGTGGTTGGAATATTGAGAGGAAAGGAGCCAGGAAAGACTGTACTTTTAAGGGCAGACATGGATTGCCTTAGATTAAGAGAGGAAAATGATATAAAGTATAAGTCACAGTACCCTGAATTTATGCATGCTTGTGGGCATGATGCACATATATCCTGGCTTATTGGGGCAGCTTCGATTTTATCAGAGCTTACAGATGAATTTAGTGGAAATGTTAAGTTCTTATTTCAACCAGCAGAAGAAGGTGCTGGTGGAGCGGAAAAAACTATACATAGTGGAGTTTTAGAAAATCCAAAGGTAGATGTGGTAGTAGGTGCTCATGTATGGCCAGGAATAGCAGCAGGAAAAATAGGTGTAAAACCAGGACCTCTTATGGCAGCTTCAGATAATTTTAAGATAGTAATACATGGAAAAGGTGGCCATGGAGGTCAGCCGCAGAAATGCATAGACCCTATAGCTGTAGCCTGTGAAATATATATGGCACTGCAAACTGTAGTAAGTAGAAAAGTAGATCCATTAGAGCCAGCAGTTATAAGTATTGGAAAATTTAGTGCTGGTTCGGCTCATAATATAATACCAGATAAGGCAGAATTAGAAGGAACAATAAGAACATTAACTTATGAAGTGAGAGAAAAAATGCCAGCGATGATAGAATCTATTATAAAGGGTATAAGTGAAGCTAATGGAGCAGAATATGAATTTAAGTTTACTCCTTATCATGCTCCTGTTGTAAATGATTATGAGATTACTACTATGTTAGGAAAAGCTGCTAGTAGAGTAATAGAAAGCAAAAATGTAATCATAGTAGATAAACCAACTATGATAGGTGAAGATTTTTCTAGCTTTGAAGAAAAGGTTCCTGGAACATTTTTTTGGGTTGGAAATCTTAATAAAGAAAAAGGAATTACAGAGCCGCTTCATAGTCCAGAATTTAATGTAGATGAGGATATAATATACAAAGCTGCTGCCATATTTGCGCAATTTGCACTTATATATTTAAATGAGTAAAATTAAATAATTGTTTATAAATACTATAGATAAAATGTATTTATTGATATAATATATAGTGTAAAGTTAAAATGATTGTATAGTGGAGGCTAGATATGTTTAATAATAAAAAGTTCGATGGCAATAAATTAAAGTATGGTATTTATTATGCCATTGTTGTAGCTATTGTGATCTTTATTCTAAATGATTACGTAGTGAATTTGAAAACACAGCATATTCAATATAGCGAATTTATAAATTATGTAAATTCAAACAAAATTGAAGAAGTGCAAATTTCAAAAGATAAATTAATAATTATACCTAAGGTTAAAAGTGGAGAAAGCAAAAAAACATTATATACAGAAAGATTAGATGATAATGATTTAGTAAAAAGACTAGATAATGCAAAAATTACATATGGTGGATTACCTCAAGAAAATAGTCCTATAAGGAGTTTCTTTATAAATTGGATACTGCCAATTGCAATTTTTATATTTTTAGGAAGACTTTTATTTGGAAAACTAGATAAGAAAATGGGAAGCGGTGTTATGTCATTTGGAAAGAACACGGCTAAAATATATGCAGAAAGTGAAACAGGTGTAAATTTTAGTGATGTGGCTGGTCAGGAAGAAGCTAAAGAATCTTTAATAGAAATAGTTGATTTCTTGCATAATCCCAAAAAGTATACGGATATAGGAGCAAAGTTGCCTAAAGGAGCTCTTTTAGTAGGGCCTCCAGGAACAGGTAAAACACTATTAGCTAAAGCTGTAGCAGGAGAAGCAAAGGTACCCTTCTTCTCCATATCAGGTTCAGCTTTTGTAGAAATGTTTGTAGGTATGGGTGCTTCAAGAGTAAGGGATTTGTTTGAACAAGCACAACAAAAGGCACCATGTATAGTGTTTATAGATGAAATTGATGCTATAGGTAAGAGCAGAGATAATAATGTTAGTGGAAATGATGAAAGAGAGCAAACATTAAATCAATTATTAGCAGAAATGGATGGCTTTGATTCTTCTAAAGGAGTAGTAATTTTAGCAGCAACTAATAGACCTGAAATATTAGATAAGGCTCTTTTAAGACCAGGAAGATTTGATAGAAGGGTCATAGTAGATAGACCGGATCTAAAAGGAAGAGAAGAAATATTAAAAGTACATGCTAAAGGGGTTAAAATAGCTAATGAATCTGATTTGAATTCTGTTGCAAAGGGTACTCCAGGTGCAGTAGGAGCAGATTTAGCTAATATAATAAATGAAGCAGCGCTTAGAGCAGTTAAAAATAATAGAAAAGAAGTAATTCAAGAAGATTTAGAAGAGGCAATAGAAGTAATCATTGCAGGTAAAGAAAAGAAAGATAGAATATTATCAGATAAGGAAAAGAGATCAGTCGCTTTTCATGAAGTTGGTCATGCACTTGTAGCTGCTTTATTAAAAAATACTGATCCGGTACACAAAATAACTATTGTACCAAGAACTATGGGAGCTTTGGGATATACTATGCAGCTGCCGGAAGGTGAAAAGTATCTTACAACTAAGGAAGAAATGATGGATCAAATATGTGTAATGTTAGGTGGAAGAGCTGCAGAGGAAATAGAGTTTAATACTATATCTACAGGTGCAGCTAATGATATTGAAAGAGCAACTTCATCTGCAAGAAGCATGGTAACTATGTATGGAATGAGTGAAAGATTTGACATGATGGGACTTGAATCTATTCAAAATAGATACTTAGATGGAAGGCCTGTACAAAATTGCAGTGCTGAAACAGCATCAATAATTGATGAAGAGACTTTAAAAATAATAAGAGCAGGTCATGAGAAATCTAAAAAGATACTTGCAGATAATAGAACATTGCTTACTAAAATATCAAATAGACTTATGGAAAAAGAAACTCTTATGGGTGATGAGTTTATGGCTATGGTGGAAGAAGAAAAAAGTTTAAATGAATCATCATTAGATTAGAATTGGTGGAGAATATTATGGAAAACAATGAACTTGAAAAAGAATTAAAAAGAGAAATAGAATTAAATTTAGAAAAAGAAAAGTTAGAAGAGACTCTTGAAGAAATAAAAAATCAGACTTTAAATTTTATACAAAAGAGAAAAGATATTTCAGACTATATAGTTAACTTTAGAAAAAAGAAACTTGAAGAATATAAAGATGATGAAGATGAAATAGTAAAGTATTTTGATCATGAAATATTTGTAAAAGAAGAAGCATTTAAATTTATAGATAGAAAACTCAGAGAGCTTAGTATTCTTAGTGTTTCACCTTATTTTGGAAAGATAATTTTTGAAGATGAATATGGAACAGAGACTGTATATATTGGAAGATTTGGTATGGATAAAGATGAAGATTATGAACCAATTATTGTGGATTGGAGATCTCCTGTAAGTGCTTTGTTTTATGCAGGAACTTTAGGGGAAGCAGTTTACAAAGCACCAATGGGTGAAATAAAAACTAATATTTTATCTAAGAGACAGTTTATAATAAAAAAGGCTAAACTACTAGGATTATTTGATTCTAGTATTGATGTTAAAGATGAAGTACTTCAAATGGTATTAAGTAAAAATGCTGGTGAAAAGTTAAAAGACATAGTAATGACTATACAGAAGGAACAAGATGAAATAATAAGACAGTCTAGAAAAGGCGCTGTAATAGTTGATGGAGTAGCTGGTAGTGGTAAAACCACTATAGCACTTCATAGAGTTGCATATCTTTTATATAATTATAGAAGTGCATTAGAAGATAAAGTTTTGATACTTGGTCCAAATAGCATATTTATGGACTATATTTCTACAGTTTTGCCAAGTTTGGGTGAAGTTGGAGTAAAACAGTTTACCTTTAAAGAATTTGCAATGGAGATTTTGGATTTAAATTCCATAATGGATTTTAAAGAATATATGGAAAGAATATTGCAAGAAGATAAAAGTTTTATTGAAGATGTAAAATATAAAGGGTCTGTAAAATACATTGAAGAGCTTGATAACTTGATTAAAAAGTTAGATTATCAATATTTTAAAATAAAGGAAGTTAAATTTTATGACAAGGCTATAGCAACTAAAGAAGAAATTGAAGAAATGTTTAGTGTCTATTTTAAAGATATGCCTCTATTTAGAAGAAACAAAAAAATAAAAAGAATATTGATATCTAAAATTAAGGATGAAAGAAACGATTTAGTTAGAAAAGTAGAAAAAGAATATAAGGAATCAATTGAAAAATTATCTAAAGATGAATTGGAAATTCAGCAGAATAACTTAAACTTCATAAGAAAAAGTAAAATAAGAGATATTATAAGACATGTAATAGAAATAAAAAATGAAATGAAGTGGATGAACGCTCCAGATACTATTGAAATCTATAACGAATTTAACAACGGTGAACAGCTTATTTATGATGATTTAGCACCTATATTGTATTTAAAAATCAAGCTTGAAGGTTTAAAATATAAAAAAGAAGTAAAGCATATTGTTATAGATGAAGCACAGGATTATTCAATGCTGCAATTTGAAGTATTAAAGCACCTTACAGGGTGTAAATCATTTACTATAGTTGGTGATAGCAATCAAAGAATAGTTCCTGTAGAAGGGGATATTGCTATGCTTCAATTGGATAAAGTATTTAGTGATTTGGATATTTATAATTTCAATTTAAATAAAAGCTATAGGTCCACAAGAGAAATTATGAATTTTGCAAATAAGTATTTAAAAAGCAATAAAACTATTCCTTTAGTGAGGAATGGTGAGAAAGTTCTGGAAAAACAGGTAAATAACATAGATAATTTAGTAGACAAAATAGTAGAAAATGTTGTAAAATTAAAGGAGAAAGAATATGAAAGTATAGCAGTTGTTTGCAAAGATTCGGATACGGTAGAAACTTTGGGTAGACTCATAAAAGAAAAAATCCATATTTCCATATTAAATGAAGAAAGTAGGATTTATTCTGGAGGAGAAGTAATACTGCCATCTTATTTTGCTAAAGGTTTGGAATTTGATGCTGTTATATTAATAGATGATGAAAAACTTAATAATAAAGAGGACAAATTAAAATATGTAATGGCCACAAGAGCCTTACATGAATTATATGTATATAGAACTTCCTCGATAAAATAAAAAAGCTTTCAATATTTATTGAAAGCTTTTTTACAATATTCATTAAATATTATAGCCTATGTGTTTAAAGTGTAGTTAACAATATAAAAAGTTATAAGAAAGGAAATGATCATCTAATGAATAAAAGTTTGGAATTGATAACAAAAGCTGAAGAAGAGCACAATTTAAGCAAAAGTGAAATAGTAAGCTTGCTTAAGGATAATGATTGTAACGAACAACTTTTTAGTGCAGCAGATAGAGTTAGAAAAAAATATGTTGGAGATGAAGTTCATTTAAGAGGTCTTGTAGAATTCTCTAATATATGCAAAAGAAACTGTTTATATTGCGGTCTCAGAAGTTCTAATAAAAATATAAAAAGATACAGATTGAATGAAGATGAAATAATAGGTTTAGCTAAGAAGGCTAAAGACTATGGTTATAAAACTATAGTGATGCAGTCAGGTGAAGATGAATATTATACAGTGGAAAGATTAAAGTATATAATATCCAATATAAAAAAATTAGATGTAGCTATTACTTTAAGTATAGGCGAGAAAACTATGGAAGAATATAAAGCCTATAAAGAAGCTGGAGCAGATAGATATTTAATAAGAATAGAAACTACTGATAAAAAATTATATGAGGATATGGACCCTGGTATGAGCCATGAAGAAAGAAAAAGGTGTTTAAAGGATCTGAAAAGTTTAGGGTATGAAGTAGGAACAGGATGCCTTATAGGTCTTCCAGGTCAAACTATAGAATCTTTAGCAGATGATATTTTGTTTTTTAAAGAAATAGGAGCAGACATGCTGGGGATAGGTCCCTTTATTCCTAATAAAGATACACCTTTAGCTAAAGAGAAGGGTGGAGAGTTAGAGCTTACATTAAAAGTTATGGCAATCATCAGGCTTCTTATGCCAGATACTAATATACCTGCAACTACTGCTATGGAGACAGTAAATAAAAATGGAAGAATTATAGCGCTTCAGAGTGGAGCAAATGTAGTTATGCCAAATGTGACAGAAGGTGAATACAGGAGATTGTATGCTCTATATCCTGGGAAAATATGTGTAGGTGATACTCCAGCTCATTGTAGAGGATGTATTACTGGAAGAATAGAAGCAATAGGAAGGACTATTTCACAGTCAAAAGGCTTTAGAGCTAAAAGAACATTTTAGCAAAATGAATAATAAAATGATTTGAGAAAATTGAATATGGAATAGTAATCTTGTACATTAGGAAAGAAAATTTGTTGATAAAAAGTAAAGGAGTAAAAGAATGATTAAAAGAAGTAGTGGTGTTTTAATGCATATTACATCTTTGCCAGGATCATATGGAATTGGAACCTTTGGAAAAGAAGCCTACAAATTTGTTGATTTTTTAGAAAAGTCATCACAAAGTTATTGGCAGGTTTTGCCTTTAGGCATTACTGGAGCTGGTGATTCGCCTTATCAATCATTTTCAGCATTTGCAGGTAATCCTTATTTTATAGACTTGGATTTTCTTACCGAACAAGGATTACTTAGAAGAGAAGATTATGAAAATGTTGACTTTGGCAGCAATTATACAAAAGTGGATTATGAAAAGATATTTAGTAATAAAATGCCTATTTTAAGACTTGCTTTTGAAAGAAGTAAAGGAATGTATGAAAGTGAAATAAGTAGGTTTAGACAGGATAATAAGTTTTGGATAGAAGATTACTCACTATATATGGCTATCAAGTGCAAATTTGGATTAAGATCCTGGCAGAATTGGGATAGATCTATAAAGTTAAGGAATAAAGAAACAATAGATAATTACAAAGAAGAATTAAAAGATGAAATAGACTATTGGATATTTTTACAATACTTATTCTTTACCCAGTGGTTCAATTTGAAAAAGTATGCCAATGACAAAGGAATTAAAATCATTGGAGATATACCTATTTATGTGGCAGAAGATAGTGCAGATACATGGGCAAATAGTGAGATTTTTGTGCTTGATGAAGATAAAAGACCGATAGTGGTTTCTGGATGTCCTCCTGATGCCTTTTCTACTACGGGGCAGTTGTGGGGAAATCCTATATATAACTGGCTTCATCTGGAGAAGGTTAATTATAAATGGTGGGTGGAAAGAATTAAATTGAATAGCATTCTATATGATGTAACAAGGGTGGATCATTTTAGAGGATTTGAATCCTTCTGGGAAGTACCTTATGGAGAAAAGACAGCAGTAAATGGTAAATGGGTGAAGGGAGCTGGAATAAAACTGTTTGATACAGTGAAGAAAGCTTTAGGAGAAGTAGATATTATAGCTGAAGATTTAGGATATATAACACAGGAGGTTATAGATTTTAGAAATGCTTCAGGATTTCCTGGTATGAAAGTATTGGAGTTTGCTTTTGATACTAGAGAACAAAGTAACTATTTGCCCCATAATTATGATAAAAACTGTATAGTTTATACTGGAACTCATGACAATGAAACTGTAATGGGATGGATGGAAAATACCAAAAAGGAAGATGTGGATTTTGCTAAAAAATATTTTAAATTAGATGATGAAGAAGGATACAATTGGGGATTTATAAGAGGTTCATTAAGCTCTGTGGCTAATTTAGCCATAGCTCAGTTCCAGGATTATTTGGGGCTTGGAAATGAAGCTAGAATGAATATTCCATCAACTATAGGCGGGAATTGGCAGTGGAGAGTGGAAAAAGAAATGTTAACTGATAAGTTAGCTGAAAAGATAAATAATATAACAAGATTGTATGGAAGGTAGCTTGTAAAAACAATTAGCAACAAAAACTATTAAATAGTTAAAAAATAGTGCCTTATTAATGTTAAAATTTCAATTATTTATATTTAAAAAAGAATTGTATTATTAATATAATATTGGTATAATATTTAACAAAGTTTGTTATAAACTTGTTTTGATTGTTATAATTATGGGATAATTTTATTTTTAAATTAAAGGACAACTAATTCATTCGTATCTTAAACTTTTTGATAGGAGATTAAGTATATGAAAGAATTTAGTATTAATACAGAAGTTTATTTTGGAGAAGGCTCTTTAGACAGATTAAACGAAATTAAAAATAAAAGAGTACTGATTGTATGTGATAAATTTATGGAAACTTCAGGTATGACTGCAAAAGTGCAAGGAAAACTTGTTGATTGTGAAGTAGCAGTATATAGTGATATAGTACCTGATCCATCTGTAGAAATCATTGCAAGTGGTATTCAAAAGCTGCAAGGTTGTAATGCTGAAATTATTATAGCTCTTGGCGGAGGTTCATCAATTGATGGAGCTAAGGCAATAAGAGAATATGCAAAAAAAGTTACTGGAGGAGCTTCTTCTATAGAAGAATTTTATGCTATACCTACTACAAGTGGTACAGGTTCGGAAGTAACAGAATATGCAGTAATTACAAATAAACAAGAACAATTAAAATATGCACTTGCGGATAAGTCTCTTCTTCCGACAGTTGCTATTCTTGATCCGGAATTGGTGAAGTCTGTTCCTAAGGCTATAACTGCTGATACAGGAATGGATGTAATAACACATGCCATAGAGGCTTACGTTTCAAAGAATGCTACTGATTTTTCTGATGCTCTTGCAGAGAAAGCTTTTACTTTAGCTTTTAGATTTTTACCACAGGCTTATGCTGATGGAAATGATTTAATGGCAAGAGAAAAGCTTCATAATGCATCATGTCTTGCTGGAATAGCTTTTAATGCTGCTGGACTTGGAATTACTCACAGCTTAGCTCATGCTGTGGGAGGAAAATTACATGTTTCTCATGGTAGAAGCAATGCTATTATACTTCCTCATGTTATTAAATATAATGCTAATTTAAATAATGGTACTTTCAATGTTGAATATGGTATAGCAGCTAAGAAATATCAAAGGCTTGCTAAATTATTAAAGTTGCATGCACCGAATGTAAGTATTGGAGTTAACAATCTAATTAAAAGTGTTATAGAGCTTCAAAAGACATTAATGGTTCCAACAACTTTAAAGGAACAGGGCGTTGATATGGAATTAGCTAAGTCGTGTAGAGAAGAAATTGTTAGTGCAGCTTTTAAGGATATATGTACAACGGCAAACCCTAGAGAAGCAACAAGTGAAGACTTGTTAAATATTTTAGATAAGTTTTTTGGTTAAAATATTGTATTTTAAACCACTCTTTTATGAGTGGTTTTTTGTGGTACAAAAAAATTTAAGAAAACGTTTGAAATAAAATATGATTTAAATTATAATTTAAATTATAACGAAAAAAATTAAAAAAAGGAGAGCAATTATGGCTGCTGAACTATATTCTATAGGTAAAGTTGGAGAAATTTGTAGAATAACCAAAAAGGCACTAAGATATTACGATACAATGAATATATTATCACCAGATAAGGTAAGTAATGAAAATGGCTATAGATATTACAGCAAGGAAAATTTATTGACTGTACCTGTTATAAGATACTATAAGCAGAGCGGGTTTAAATTGGAGGAAATGAAGGCTTTTTTAGAGGGAACAACCTATGATTTCGTCGACAAAAGCTTCAGGAAAAAGATTGACGAATTAGAAGAACTTGATAGAGAGATAAACTTAAAAATAAGATCAGTGAAAGATTGGCGTGATCTTATAGTTGAGGCACAGATGGTAATTGAAAATAATGTTTGCGATGTGGCTATAAAGTATATAGATAACAAAAAATTAGTATTTTTGAATCAAGATTTTCAATATGATTATATGGATTCTATAATTAATATAGAGTTTAATAATTATATAGATAGTATAAATAATGCAATAACAGGGCCTGTGATCATAAGTTTTCCATCATATAAGGACAAAATGAATGGAAAATGCAATAAGATGAGAATAATGCAGCAGAATATTTTAAAATGTAAAGAGGAAGAAACCATTGAGTATGGTGGTTGGATGGCAGCTTGTTGCTATCATATAGGATCTCATGAGAACATTGATGAAACATATAAAAAGATAGAAAAGTGGACTGAAGAACATGGTTATAAATGTTCCGAGGAATGTTATGAAAGATATGTAACAGATTATTGGACTACTAAAAATACTGGTAAATATGTAACAGAGATTATGATTAAAATTAAAAGATAGATGGCATAAGCGGTAAATAATCATTTTAAATGATTGCTTACCGCTTATGTTTTTTTATGGAGTATGTTAAAAACATTAACCGTAGGGGAAAGTATATTTATGAAATATGATTATCATTGTGAAAAATGTGCCAATATTACATCCTTTAAATTTCATGGGTTACCTAATAAAGGAATTGAAATCGATTAAAAAATTGAAAAATAACGCTGAATATAGCGGTAAATGTAGAATTTTAGATTTTGCTAGAATATTCTTGTGAAATATGTATTGACTTTACCCTATAGGGAAAGGAATATAATTTATTTACATTAAAGAAAAACAATCAAAAGACATGAATGAAGAGTTATTTAATAATTTAAAAACTTGAAATATCCCCAATTATGACAATCATAAAACATTCCCATTACAAGGTTCTATTTTAAAGAACACAGTATAAAAAATATCAATTGAATAGATGAAAGGGGTTCTATTTATGGACAAAGTTTCAAAGGCTATGACCTCAGAAACGATTATTGCAAAAAATAAGTTAAAAGCTAATTTTCTTAAAAAAGGTATTTCAATAGCTCTTTTTTCAGGTCTTATGTACGGATTTTATTCAGCGTTTTTAACCATGGGAATGAAGAAAGGAATATGGGCTGATTGGTATGGTGACAATAGAGCAGGTTTATCCGCAATCGTTATAACATATGTATTAGCTGCACTTGGTAGTGCAGTAAACGATACCTGCAGTGCCATTTGGGCAGTAGGATATGCAACTTTAAAGGGCAAACTTGGAGACTTCTTTAGATGTCTTAAGACTAAGCCAGGTGCTGTGATGATATTGGCGGCTCTTATAGGCGGACCTATCTCAAGTACAGCTTATGTAGTAGCTTTGCAAATGGCAGGCTCCATTGTTATTCCGATTACAGCACTTTGCCCAGCAATTGGTGCTATTCTAGGAAGAATATTATTTAAGCAAAAGTTAACCAAACGTATGCTTGCTGGTATTGGTATTTGTGTTTTATCTAGCTTTATGATTGGTAGTACTAGTATTGGTGGCGATGCTCCAAAAGGAATGTTCCTAGGACTTTGTATTGCTTTCATAGCAGCTCTTGGATGGGGATTTGAAGGCTGTGTAGCTGGATATGGTACATCAATGATTGATTCAGAAATTGGTATTACAATTCGTCAAGCAATATCTGGACTTTCAAATTTATTAATATTAGTACCTTTCTTTGGTTTGGTATTTGGTAATGGAATTAAATTCTCAACAGATTTAACTATTCAGGCTTTTACAAGTGGGCCTGCAATGATATGGTTTGCATTAAGTGGTCTTTGTGCTTTTGTTTCCTACATGAGCTGGTACAACGGCAACAGTATGTGTGGTGCTGCTCTTGGTATGGCATGTAATGGTACATATTCCTTCTGGGGACCATTTTGCTGCTGGATAGTTCTTGGAGTAATGGGCGGTATGCAAGGATGGACTTTACCTCCAATAGTCTGGATTGGAGCTGTAATAATGATGTTTGGTATCCTCATAATAGCTATGAATCCAATGGATTTATTTAGGAAGAAGGAGGCAGCATAAAATGATATCTCTTGATTTTGCGGTATTAAAACACTTTACAAAAGTTAAAGAGGCTTGTGCCCAGGATATCACAAATGCTTTAAAAGATGAGTATGACAGTTTTAAGGAATTAAATAAGGGATCAGTAATGATGACTTTAATTACAGCAGAGGCATTTGGTGCTATTGAGAAAACAAAATTTCAGTTAGATGAAAACGGTGAAATAAATGTTTATTATCGTGCACAAGAAGGTGATGCTGCAAATTTAATATATAAAAGTAACTAATATATAAGAAAAAGATTAATTGAAAGGAGTTTTAATTTTATGAAGGAAGTTTCAAAAACAGCAATAATTGCAAAGAAGAAATTAACGAGTAATTTCTTCAAGAAAGGTATATCATTGGCTTTATTTTCAGGACTTACCTATGGAATGTATACAGCATTTTTAACCATGGGAATGACAAAAGGAGTATGGGGTGACTGGTATGGGGCTAATACAGCAGGATTATCAGCATTTGTATTAGCATACTTAGTTGCAGCACTTGCTAATGCAATAAATGACTCAATTAGTGCTGTATGGGCAATTTTATATTCAGTAATTAAAGGTAAATTTGGAGACTTTATAAGATGTATTAACACAAAACCAGGACGTGTAATGATATTAGCAGCCCTTATTGGAGGACCAGTAGCTGGTACAGCTTATGTTATAGCACTTCAAATGGCTGGCTCAATAGTTGTTCCAATATCAGCACTATGTCCTGCTATTGCAGCAATACTTGGTAAAATATTATTCAAACAGAGATTAGATAAACGTATGGCTTTTGGTATTTTAATATGTGTATTTGCTAGTTTCTTGATTGGTAGTACGAGCTTTGCTAATGGTGCTGCTTCAACAAAAACTTTCATTGGATTCGGTATCGCTATTATAGCAGCTCTTGCATGGGGTTTTGAAGGCTGTGTAGCTGGATATGGTACAGCAATGATTGATTATGAAATTGGTATTGCTATTCGTCAAGTAACATCAGGTATAGCAAATTTATTTATTGTAGTTCCAGTTCTAGGAATAATGACTGGTAAAGCTGGTATTTCTTTTAATCTTGCAGCACAAGCATTTACAAGTGGTCCAGCAATGGGATGGTTTATATTAAGTGGTCTTTTATCAGTTATTACTTTCATGACATGGTATGCCGGAAACAGTATGTGTGGAGCAGGACTTGGTACTGCATGTAATGGTACATATTCCTTCTTTGGACCATTATTCTGCCTACTATTGTTAGGAGTTTATGGAGGCAAGGATGGATGGGCATTACCTTCAGTTGCTTGGATAGGAGCTGTAATAATGATGTTTGGTATCCTTACAATATCCATGAATCCACTTGACTTATTTAGAAGAAAAAATGATATGGGAGG
The DNA here is from genome assembly GCF_001038625.1 of Clostridium carboxidivorans P7. Lineage (GTDB taxonomy): Bacteria > Bacillota > Clostridia > Clostridiales > Clostridiaceae > Clostridium_AM > Clostridium_AM carboxidivorans. The sequence continues at coordinate 4,277,584 of NZ_CP011803.1, read as the reverse complement.
TTTAACAGATGAAGCCGCTTAATTATGCTATTTTGAAACACTTTACTAAGGTTGAGGAAGCTTCTGCTGATAATGTTATAGAAGCATTGAAAGGACAATATGGAAGCTTTAGAGCTCTAAAAAAGAAGGCTGTAACCAACGCGCTAATGACAGCCGAAGCAAATGGTCTTATTGAAGAAACAAGATTTGAATTAGACGAAGCTGGAGAATTAGTTGTTTATTATCATGCTCATGAAGATGGGGCTGCAACAATAAATAAATATATTAAAGATTAATAAAATTTAGTGTAGTTGTTTAAATAATTTAAAACATATGTATCGCAAAATAGGGAGGAGAAAATGTAATGAGATATTACGGAGAAGAAGCATTAGGTCTTATTGAAACATTAGGGATGGTTCCTGCAATTGAGGCTGCAGACAAAATGTTAAAGGCAGCTAATGTTGAACTAATATCATATGAAAACGTTGGTTCTACGCTTGTTACAATTATGGTAAAGGGTGATGTTGCTGCTGTTAAAGCTGCTGTAGAAGCAGGAGCTGCTGCAGCGTCAGTAATAGGAAAGCTCACAGCACAAAATGTTATGCCAAGACCAATTAAGGATATTGGAGACATTGTTTCAATATATGATATTGATTTATAAAAATAAATTGGGAGAGAGGAACTATATATGAGCAGATACAAAGCTTTAGGTTTAATAGAAACATTTGGTATAGTATATGTTTTGGAGGCAGCAGATGCAATGTGCAAAGCTGCAGATGTTGAATTAATTGGTTTTGAAAATGTAGCTTCTGGCTATATTTCAGTGTTAGTTCGTGGAGACGTAGGAGCATGCAAAGCAGCTGTAGAAACTGGTGTAAAAGCCGTTGAAGATATGGGCTCTGAAGTTTACAGCTCAGTTGTTATTGCAAGTCCTCATGAGGATCTTGACAAAATAATAAAACGCTATTCACTTGAAACTTTGAATCCTTAATATAAAACTGAAAAGGGAGAGAGAAAAATGAGAATTATTGATAATGATTTGCTCTCCATGCAAGAAGCGAGAATTCTTGTTGAAAATGCTCGTGAAGCACAAAAAAAGTTAGCAACTTTCTCACAGGAAAAGCTTGATGAGATAGTTGAACGTATGGCTGAAGAGATTGAAAAACATTCAAAGGAACTTGCTAAGGTGTCTAATGAAGAAACTGAATATGGAAAGTGGGAAGATAAATATATCAAAAACCGCTTTGTATGCAGATATCTGAAAAATAGACTTAGAGGCATGAAGTGTGTAGGTATAATTAGTGAAGATAAGGTAGGAAAGACAACAGAAGTTGGAGTGCCAATGGGTGTTATTATAGCCTTTTGTCCATCCACTAGTCCTGTTTCTACAACTATATATAAGGCGTTAATTGCAATTAAATCAGGAAACGCAATTATATTTTCACCTCATCATAGAGCTAAAAATACAATTGGTAAAACAATTGAAATTTTAATTAGGGCTGCAGAGGGAGTAGGACTTCCAGAAGGCGCTCTTGCATATTTACATACAGTAACTCCAAGTGGTTCATTAGAGCTTATGAATCATAAAGATACTTCTCTTATAATGAATACGGGAGTTCCAGAAATGCTTGATGCAGCTTATAAATCCGGCAAGCCAGTAATTTATGGTGGTAATGGAAATGGTCCAGCCTTTATAGAGCGTACAGCAGATATAGAGAGAGCCGTTAAAGATATTATTGACAGCAAAAATTTTGATTATGGAGTTGTATCCAGTGCAGAGCAATCAATTGTCGTTGATAGTTGTGTTGCAGCTGAAGTAAAAGAAGAACTTCAAAGAAATGGTGCATACTTTATGACAGAAGAGGAAGGCGAAAAATTGGCAGCTACCTTCTTAGAGACGAATGGAAGCATAAATGTGGATATAATAGGCAAACCACCACAATATCTTGCAAAAAATGCTGGGTTTACTGTTCCAGAGGATACAAAGCTTCTTATCTCTAAGCAAAAGTTTGTTTCGCCAAAAAATTCTTATTCAAAGCAAAAGCTATGTCCTGTGTTGGCCTTTTATATAGAAGACGACTGGATGCATGCTTGTGAAAAATGTATAGAACTATTGCTTAGTGAAAGACAGGGACATACTCTTATTATACATTCCAAGGATGAAGAAGTTATTCGACAATTTGCACTAAAAAAACCTGTTGGTAGGGTGCTTGTTAACACTCCAGGTACTTTTGGAAGCATGGGAGCAACTACAAATCTATTTCCATCAATGACATTAGGTAGTGGTTCTGCAGGGGATGGAATGACTTCAGATAATGTTTCACCTATGAACTTAATATATGTACGTAAAGTTGGATATGGAGTTCGCAGAGTGGATGAAATTATTAAAACAGTAGACATTGAAGAAGAAAAAGTAAATTCAAAAGAAATAGATAACATTAAGCTATTAGAGAGTATTTTGAAGAAAGTTATGAAGGACTTAAAATAAAAATCATATTTAAAATATGAAATATCTTAAAGAATGTGAGGTAATAAATTTGGATATTCGTGAATTTTCAAGCAAATTTATGGAAGCTACTAAAAACATGACTGAAGAAGAACGTGCAAGTTTAATGAAGATGTTTTCAAGTGTTTCTAAAGAAATAACAAAAGAAGAACCAGCTCATATATGTGTTACAGGTGATAACAATGGGCAAATTCCAGATGGAATAACAGAGCGTTTAGTTAAGTTAAAGGAAACTTACTTAAAACACGTTCCAAGTATAACAACTCACCGTGCAAGAGCTATTACTAAAATAGCTAAAGAAAACCCTGGTATTCCTAAATCAGTTTTACGTGGTAAATGTTTTAAACACTGCTGTGAAACTGCACCGCTAGTAATTCAAGATAACGAACTTATCGTTGGAGCACCAAATGGACAGCCTCGTGCAGGTGCATTTTCTCCTGATATAGCATGGAGATGGATGGTGGATGAAATTGATACAATAGGAACTCGTCCACAAGATCCATTCTATATATCTGAAGAAGATAAGAAGATTATGCGTGAAGAGTTATTCCCATATTGGCAAGGAAAATCAGTTGATGAATACTGTGAAGATCAGTATCGTGAAGCTGGAGTATGGGAACTTTCAGGAGAATCCTTTGTTTCAGATTGTTCATACCACGCAGTAAATGGTGGAGGAGACTCTAACCCAGGATATGACGTTATCTTAATGAAAAAAGGTATGCTTGACATAAAGAGAGAAGCAGAGGATAAATTAGCTGAGCTTAATTATGAAAATCCAGAAGACATAGACAAAATCTATTTTTATAAATCATTAATTGATACTGCTGAAGGTGTTATGATATATGCTAAACGTATGTCAGACTATGCAGCTGAACTTGCTGCAAAGGAAACCAACCCTAAGCGTAAAGCAGAACTTCAAAAGATTTCTGAAGTAAATGCTAGAGTTCCGGCACATAAACCAAGTACTTACTGGGAAGCAATTCAATCAGTTTGGACTATAGAATCATTACTTGTAGTTGAAGAAAATCAAACAGGTATGTCTATAGGACGTGTTGACCAATACATGTATCCATTCTATAAAGCTGATATTGAAGCTGGACGTATGACTGATTTTGAAGCATTTGAACTATCAGGTTGTATGCTTATAAAAATGTCTGAAATGATGTGGATAACAAGTGAAGGTGGCTCTAAATTCTTTGCAGGTTATCAGCCATTTGTTAACATGTGTTTAGGTGGTGTTACTAGAGAAGGACGTGATGCTACAAACGACTTAACTTATCTTTTAATGGATGCAGTTCGTCATGTTAAAATATATCAACCATCTTTAGCATGTCGTATACACAAAGCATCACCACAGAAATACCTTAAGAAAATAGTGGATGTTATCCGTGCAGGTATGGGATTCCCAGCATGTCACTTTGATGATGTTCATATAAAAATAATGTTAGCTAAAGGTGTTTCTATAGAAGATGCAAGAGATTACTGCTTAATGGGATGCGTTGAACCTCAGAAGGCAGGAAGATTATATCAATGGACTTCTACAGGATATACTCAATGGCCTATATGTATAGAACTTGTTCTTAACCATGGTGTACCGCTATGGTATGGTAAGCAAGTGTGCCCAAATTTAGGAGACTTAAGCAACTTTAAAACTTATGAACAGTTTGAAGCTGCTGTTAAAGAGCAAATTAAATACATCACTAAATGGACAAGTGTTGCTACAGTAATTTCTCAACGTGTTCACAAAGATCTTGCACCAAAACCACTTATGTCTATGATGTATGAAGGCTGTATGGAAAAGGGTAGAGGAGTAGAAGCAGGCGGAGCTATGTATAACTTCGGACCTGGAGTAGTATGGAGTGGTCTTGCTACTTATACAGATTCTATGGCAGCTATAAAGAAATTAGTATTCGATGATAAAAAATATACATTACAACAAATGAATGAAGCTTTAAAAGCAGATTTTGCTGGATATGAACAATTAAGAAAAGATTGTTTAGAAGCACCTAAGTATGGTAACGATGATGATTACGCAGATTTAATTGCTGCTGATTTAATCAACTTTACTGAGCAAGAGCATCGTAAATATAAGACATTATATTCAGTGCTTAGCCATGGTACTTTATCAATCTCAAACAACACTCCATTTGGACAACTTACTGGAGCTACTGCAAATGGACGTAGAGCATGGACTCCATTATCAGATGGTATAAGTCCAACTCAAGGAGCAGATTATAAAGGACCTACTTCTATAATTAAATCTGTTTCTAAGATGAGCTGTGAAGACATGAATATAGGTATGGTTCATAACTTTAAGTTAATAGCTGGTCTTCTTGATACACCAGAAGGTGAGCAAGGAATCATTACACTATTACGTAGTGCATGTGCTCTTCAACTTGGAGAAATGCAATTTAACTATCTAGATAACAAAACTTTACTTGACGCACAAAAACACCCAGAAGAGTATCGTGATTTAATAGTTCGTGTTGCTGGATATAGTGCATTCTTTGTTGAGTTATGCAAAGATGTTCAAGATGAAATCATAAGCAGAACTGTACTTACACATTTTTAAGCATATAAGCAGAGAACTCAAATCTTTGATTTAAATATATTAAAAATCAATGTGAATAAAATTGGAGAATGAAAAATATGAGTAATGGAAATTTAGGAATAATTGAACGAAAAGCGACGATTTTTAATATACAAAAATACAATATGTATGATGGAGATGGAGTAAGAACTCTAATATTCTTTCAGGGATGTCCTCTCAGATGTAAGTGGTGTGCAAATCCTGAAGGCTTGGTTAGAAAGAATAAAGTTATGTTTAAAAGTGATTTATGTGTTGACTGCGGGGCTTGCGTTTCTGTATGCCCTGTAGGCATACACTCTATAAATAGCAAAACTTTAAAACATGAAGTTAATCGTGATATTGATTGTATTGGATGCGGTAAGTGTAAGGATGCCTGCCTTAAATCTGCTATATCAATAGTTGGAGAAGTAAAAACCATCTCTGAACTTTTAGAAATCATAGAAGAAGATAGAACTTTTTATGAAGTTTCTGGCGGCGGAGTTACATTAGGCGGTGGTGAAGTTTTAATGCAGCCTGAAGCTGCAAGTAGTTTATTAATGGCATGTAAGCAGGCAGGTATAAACACTGCAATTGAAACTTGTGGTTACGCAAAACTAGAATCAGTACTTAAAGTCGCAGAATTCACAGATTTATTCCTATTTGACATTAAGCATATTGATTCTGATAAACATTTTCACTTTACAGGGGTTAGAAATGAACAGATTTTAGAAAACCTTAAAGAGTTACTTCGCCGTAAATATAATGTAAAAATCCGTATGCCGTTACTTAAAGGCGTAAATGATCAAAAAGAAGACATAGAAAAAACAATGGAGCTTTTGAAGCCTTATAAAGATTACAGAAATTTTAAAGGAATTGATTTACTTCCATATCACAAAATGGGTGTAAATAAATACAAACAATTGGGAATGGAATATCCCATAAAAGATGATCCAAGTTTGGATAATGAAGATTTAAATAGAATAGAAGAATGGATTAAACAGTACGATTTATGCGCAAAAGTAATTCGTCACTAAATAATTTTCAAATAGATAATTAAGATGGAAGGTAAGATTTATGGGAGATTTTTCTGATAGGAATATACAGCGTATTATACAGGAATCTGTTCCAGGAAAACAGATTACTATAGCACACGTTATCGCATCACCTATGCATGATATATATGAACGTCTTGGAATTGATGAAAAAGGAGCAATAGGTATTTTAACTCTTTCACCTTATGAAACTGCTATTATTGCAGCAGACATTGCCACAAAGACTGCTGATGTGGAAATTGGATTTCTAGATCGTTTTACAGGGTCTGTGGTAATAAATGGTGATGTTCAAAGTGTTGAAACAGCACTTAATGCAGTAAATGATACGCTTAAAGATATGCTTGGATTTACTCCTGCTCCCATCACAAGAACATGAGAAAAAAACGGATAATGGTAATTGGTCCCTCAAGATGTGGCAAAACTACTTTAGTTAACGCATTAAATGATTATGATGGTCCATTAAGGAGAACACCAGATTTGATTTATGGTAAAAATACTATTGATGTTCCAGGTGCCTATATAGAGAATGCATGGATGTATAAACATATAATTGCAGCAGCTCAGGATGCAGCTTATGTGCTTATATTGGTTGATCAATCTAATTGTACTGAAATATACTCCCCTGGATTTGCAAAATTATTTAGATGTCCAGTAATTGGAGTTATAACAAAATGCGATGTTATGCCTGAAAATGAAGAAAAGTGTGTAAGGCAGCTAAAGAATATAGGAATATTGGAGCCACATTTTCATATTAGTTTCAAAGTGGGAACAGGAATTGATGCCTTAAAGGAGTATTTATCCGATGAATACCCGCTCTAAGAATTCTGTTTATTTGAAAAAGGTAAGGAGTAAAGGGTGATGATCAAATTTATTACCGAAGAGTATTTAAGAGATTTATACAGAAAAGAACCTTTTGATACCTATAAGTTACAACAGGGACAACGGCTTACACCTGGTGCATCTCAATACCTATCTGATAAAAGAATAAAATTGATTAATGATGATTCAAAGGACAAGGAGCATAATCAAGTAAAGGATGAGAAACAGGTAGAAGCGGTAGAGCAAGAGGAAAAAACTAATTCCAATTTAAATTTAAGTTTAAAAAAGAAGCTTTGTTGTAAATTGAAATCTATAGAGGCAACATTTCTTGTTACTAGCAGTGAAATATTAAAGGAAGATATTATTTTAGCACAAAATGTTATAAATTTAGGTAGAAAAATATCAAATATAAGAAATGTTGTGGAAGGAAAAGGTACACTTGAACCTGTTTTCTTTAAAGAGTGTACTGGCATGAATTCATTAAATTTCACAATTGAGCTTGAGGATTGTTTTGAAATAACAGAATTTCATATGCAGCTTGAAAAAAGTAATGTAATATTAAAAACCCATGTACTTCGTTGTGCTTTAAGGGAAATACACTTTGAAATAATTAATGCTTACGAAAATGATGATGACGATTTAAAAAATAGAATTATAAATAATGTTAATTCAATAATTAATTCGCTGTCACAATTGATTTGTTCAGCAGTAGGAGGAAAGCAATGTCAGAGAAAAATCTAATTTTTGAATATTGTGATCAAATGGTTCAAAAGTTTGAAGAAGTTGTGAAAAAGCCAATACGTAATAACTCTTCTGTTTATTATACAGGTGTGGATTTAGGAACTGCATGTGTAGTACTAGCAGTTTTAGATGAAAACTATGAGCCTGTTGCAGGCGCGTATAGATATGCAGATGTAGTTAGAGATGGTATGGTTGTTGATTATATTGGAGCAGTAAAGCTTGTTAGAGAGCTTAAACAGGAAATTGAAGAAAAACTTAATACAGAACTTCTTTATGCTGCTGCTGCAATACCACCAGGAACAGACTCCTTAGATGGTGGAGCAATTAAAAATGTAGTTCAAGCTGCAGGCTTTGAACTAACAAACCTTTTAGATGAGCCTACTGCTGCAAATGCTTTACTTAAAATTGAGAATGGTGCAGTTGTAGATGTTGGTGGCGGAACAACTGGTATATCAGTCCTAAAGGATGGAAAAGTTGTTTATGTTGTTGATGAGGCTACAGGCGGTACTCATTTTTCACTAGTTGTTTCAGGTGCATATGGAATGCCTTTTAAAGAGGCAGATAAATTCAAAAGAGATAATAAGAACCATAAAGAAATTTTACCAGTATTAAAACCGGTAGTTGAGAAAGTAGCATCAATTATTAATTATAATATTAAGAATTATGATGTTAAGGAAATTTCTTTAGTAGGTGGTACTTGTTGTTTAACAGGAATTGAGGAAATAATTGCAAAACAAACAGGAGTTTATACACATAAGCCTAAGAATCCTATGTTTGTCACACCACTTGGTATAGCCTTAAGCTGCACTCAAGATATCATTGAGTAATGAGGAGAGTGTTTAAAAGTGGATTTTAGAATAATAAAATCGCCTTCTGAAAGCACTAAAGATATTCTAAGAAGACGAATGGGTGGAAACTGTAAGACAGATTTAGATAGCAGTGATGCAATAGGACTTGTTCAGGGGAAGCTTATTGATATGATTTATGCTGCAGATATTGCTGAAAAGGCTGTTGGAGTTACCGTTGAAGATATAAGAGGAACATGTCCTCAACATATGGTTTTAATTGGAATTTTCGGTGACACAGCATCTGTACAATCTGCATTGGATGAAATTAAATTTAAAATGAAAGAGGTAAAAGCAATATGATAGCAGCAAGACTTATTGATAATATATGGGCAACTAGGAAGGCAGACTCGCTTAATGGACTTAAGTTTATGCTTGCAGAGGAAATCGGAGGAACAGATTCAGGAAGAAGATTTATTGTTGTAGATAATATTGGTGCAGGTATTGGAGATAGGGTTATAGTTAGTACTGGCTCATCTGCACGGAGGATGTTAGGAAATGAGGATATTCCTGTAGATGCAGTTGTTATTGGAATGATTGATGAAGATTGTAATTTTGGATAATTTCAGAATCCATAAGAGTTAGCAGTTTCTATGGAGTATGGAAAGCTGCAAGGGAGGTATAAATGAATCTTCTTGAAATGGTTAAAGATGCCGGCGTTATTGGTGCAGGTGGTGCAGGTTTTCCTACACATGCAAAGTTAACATCAAAATCAGAATATATATTGCTTAATGGAGCTGAGTGTGAACCTTTGCTGCGAGTAGATCAGCAGCTCATGGAGTTGTTTCCAGATGAAATAATTAAAGGATTCGAAGCAGCAGGAAAGTTTGTTGAAGCTAGAAAAGCTATTATAGGTATTAAAGGAAAGCACAAAAAAGTTATCTCAATTCTAAGAGAAAGAATTGAAGCACTGAAGGTAGGCGATTTTGTTGAAGTAAAAGAGCTTCCAGATATCTACCCAGTAGGTGATGAGCAGGTTTTAGTTTATGAACTTACAGGAAGGGTTGTTCCTGAAGCTGGCATTCCAATTCAGGTTGGATGTGTAGTAGTAAATTCAGAGACAGCATTAAATATTTACAATGCTTCTCAAGGTGAAGCAGTTACAGAAAAGTACATTACAGTTGCAGGCGATATTCCTAACAGGTTGACTGTAAAAGTACCAATAGGAACACCTATTATAGATGTATTAAAGCTTAGTGGAATAGAAAATTTTGATAACTATGCAGTTATTGATGGAGGTCCTATGATGGGCCCTGTAATGAGCAGTATAGATGGCTACATTACAAAGAAAAATAAGGGTTTTGTAATCCTTAAAAAAGATCACTTTCTTATTCGTAGAAAATCTATGAATATAGAACAAGCAAAAAGAGTAAATAGAGCTTCTTGTGAACAGTGCCGTATGTGTACAGATATGTGTCCTCGTTATCTCATAGGACATAATACACAGCCACACAAAATGATGAGAGCTTTAAGCTATAAATTAGAAGATATTGAAGGACAGAAAATTGCACAACTATGTTGCCAATGTAATTTATGTGAATTGTTTTCATGTCCAGCGGGACTTTATCCTAAAGCTGCAAATCTCTACTTTAAAGGCAAATTAGCAGAAAAGAATGTAAGGTACAAACCGATAAAGTCAGAGTTCACTGCAAGCAAGAATCGAGAGTATAGATTAGTTCCAAGTAAACGTCTTATAGCTAGATTGGGGCTGCATGATTTCGACAAGTCTGCTCCTATGACAGAGGTTGCAATAGAACCTAAACTCATACATATTGCAACAAGACAGCATGTAGGAGCACCAGCATCAGCAGTTGTTTCTGTTGGAGATCATGTGGAATTAGGGCAGCTTATTGGAAAAATTCCTGAAGATAGTTTGGGCGCTGCAATTCATGCAAGTATTTCAGGAACAGTTGTAGAAAGTGGAAATGATTTTATCGCGATAAGGAGGGATTAATATGTCAAAAGCAATAGGTATGATTGAATTTACAAGTATTGCACGTGGCATATATGCAGCAGATCAAATGGTAAAAACCGCTGATGTGGAAATAGTAACAGCTAGCTCTGTTTGCCCAGGTAAATATATAGCTATTGTTCAAGGTGATGTTGCAGCGGTTCAGGATTCAGTCGGTGTTGGTGAAAGTGTTGCAGAAGAATTTTTAGTTGATTCTATTGTTATACCAAATGTTAGCCCTGAGGTATTTCCAGCAATAACAGGTACAACAATGCCAGATAGAATTCAGGCTCTTGGAATTATAGAATTTTTTTCCTTAGCAACAATGGTCATTGCTGCTGATGCAATTTTGAAAGCTGCTGAATTACAGCCTTTAGAACTTAGACTAGGAACAGGACTCGGTGGTAAGTCATTCTTCACTTTTACTGGAGATGTAGCTGCAGTTCAAACTGGTATTGAAGCTGGAAAAGCTATTGCAGGACAAAAAGGTATGTTGGTAAATGCTGAAGTTATACCTTCAGTTTCTAACAGATTAGTGGAATCTTTATTCTAGTAGGTTAAGAACTTACACATATGAAGGTATATTATAATGACTTCGTAATAAATAAAAGGATGTGATAAAGTGAAAAAATTAATATCTGTAAAAGATATTGAAGCATTAATACTAAAGGGAGAAAAGGTATTTTGTATAGATGGCAGTGAAATAATCACACCATCAGCTCAAGATCTTGCAAAAAACAATGGAATAATATTTTCAACAGAAGCTCCTGAAGTTAAAGTGCAGCAGCCAGAAGTTAAAATACAACAACAAGAAGTTAAAAAGCCACTAAATGTAGAGGATATGGACTGCGAACAAATGCTTAATTTCTTTAAAGTAATGATGGATAAGGGACTTCTTCAACAAATGCTTGAATGTTTAAAAGGCAAAAGTCTTCCATTCGAGGCAGATACTGATGCTAGTGGGCTTAAGGTAGTTAGAGGGAGTTCAGTAAAAATGGATGTATTTGATACTGGAAATCCAGATAACAAAGTTTATTTCCAAGAGTTAGTAAGCAAAGACGAATCAAAAATGAGTGCTGGATTCTTAATCATTGAAAACTCAAAATTTGATTGGGAATTGACTTATGAAGAAATTGACTATGTTATTGAAGGAACTTTAACAGTAGAAATCAATGGAAAGACATATACAGCTCATGCTGGTGATGTATTATTTGTACCATCAAATACCAAAGTAGTTTGGGGTTCACCAGATAAAGCTAGGGTATTCTATACAACATATCCAGCAAATTGGGTGGATCTTTTATCCGATGGCTAAGAATTAGATGAGGTTGAAACCCCACCTGATTCAAGTCTTAACTTCATAGAAGACTAGGAGGATAAACCTATGCAATCGCTTGGTTTAATAGAAACAAAAGGATTACTTGCGGCTATTGAAGCAGCTGATACTATGGTGAAATCAGCAGATGTAAGTATTATTGAAAAAACTTATGTAGGTGGCGGTCTTGTTACGATTTCAATTACAGGTGATGTAGGTGCAGTAAAAGCAGCTATAGAAGCTGGAGCAGCAGCAGTTAAAAAACTCCATGAACAAGCTTTAGTTTCAGAACATGTAATTCCACGTCCTCATGAGGAATTGAAAAATATAATTGGACCTAATGATTCTGAAGAGGAGTTAACTAATGTAGAGGGTACAGACAAGGCAGAAGTTATAGAAGCAGAATCTATAGAGAAATTAAAAGTTGCAGAAGAAGCAAAAATTGTGGAAGAAATAAATGATTTAGAAAAAACTGAAGATAATGCTGAGAAAAATGAAGATGCTTTAGACTTAGGTAAAATGCATAAGGTAAACCTGGAGAATTTGCACAAAGATGATATAGATAAGTCAGTAAGCCAAAATGGTATAGAAAAAGCCATTTCTATACTATCTAAATTAACGGTTGTTAAACTCAGGAATCTAGCTCGTGAATACAAAGATTTTGTAATCGCAGGCAGAGCAATTTCAAAGGCTAATAAAAATCTATTAATTAGCAAATTTAAGCTATATTATGAGAAAAAATAGCTATTGTTAAAGCTAAGAGAGGAAGTATGAAATAATGGAAAACTTTGATAAAGATTTACGCTCAATTCAAGAAGCTAGAAATCTTGCTAGACTTGGAAAAGTAGCAGCTAATAAAATTGCTGACTATACTGAAGAGCAAATCGATAAAATTTTACGCAATATGGTTAAAGTTGCAGAAGAACATGCTGTTTGTTTAGCACAGATGGCGGTTGAAGAAACTGGTTTTGGTAAAGCTGAAGATAAAACTTTCAAAAATCATTTAGCATCTACTATACTATATAATTCAATAAAAGATATGAAGACTATAGGTATAGTTAAAGAAGATACAATAAACAAACTTATAGAGATTGCTGAGCCAGTTGGTTTAGTTATGGGTATAGTACCTTCAACAAATCCAACATCTACAGCTATTTTCAAAGCTATGATCTCAATTAAATCTCGTAATGCTATAGTATTCTCACCACATCCATCTGCTGCAAAATGTACAACTAAAGCAGTTCAATTAATGCATGATGCAGCTGTTGCAGCTGGCGCTCCAGAGAATATTATAAGTGCAGTAAGTATTCCAACAATTGGAGCTACAAATGAATTAATGAAGTGCAGCGAAGTTTCTATAATAATAGCTACAGGTGGTCCAGGAATGGTTAAAGCTGCTTATAGCTCAGGAAAGCCAGCTCTTGGCGTTGGTGCAGGAAATTCTCCAGCATATATTGAAAGAACTGCTGATGTAGAAAAAGCTGTTAAAAACATTATGGCAAGTAAAACTTTTGATAATGGTACAATTTGTGCTTCAGAACAATCAATAATCTGTGAAGAATGTAATCACGACAAAGTTGTTGAAGAGTTCAAGAAACAAGGTGGATACTTCATGACAAAAGATGAAACTGATAAAGTTTGTCAACTGTTATTCAAGAATGGACATGCTATGAATGCTAAGTTCGTTGGAAGAAGCCCACAAGTTATTGCTGATGCTGCAGGAATTGTAATTCCAGAAGGAACAAGAGTACTTATAGGAAAACAAAATGGAGTAGGAGAAGGTAACCCATTATCCTTCGAAAAACTTACAACAGTTCTTGGCTTCTATACAGTAAAAGATTGGCATGAAGCATGTGAATTAAGTATTGAATTGCTTCAAAATGGAATTGGTCATACAATGAGTCTTCATACTGAAGATAGAGACATAGTTATGAAGTTTGCTAGAAAACCAGCGTCACGTATTCTTGTTAATACTGGCGGAACTCAAGGTGGAACAGGTGCAAGCACAGGTCTTAAACCTTCCTTCACTTTAGGCTGTGGTACTTGGGGTGGAAGCTCAGTATCTGAGAACGTTACTCCAGAGCACCTTGTAAACATTAAGAGAGTTGCTTATGGTATAAAAGATTGTACAACATTAGCAGTTGAAAATAAAACTTTCAGCTGTTGTACAAAAACTACTGAAAGCTGTAATGAAATTGAAAACGCATTTATGAACATGAGTCCAGCTCAAATTGCAGCGGCTGCAGCAGCTTTAAATAAAGTTAATGAATGTGCTGAAACTGCTAGCACTAATAACACTTGCACTAACGATGAAAGTACAAAAAATGAAGGACTTTTAGATTTAGTTAACCAAATAGTTGCTGCTATTAAGGAGGCAAACTAATGGATGATTTTGAATCAGTATTAAAGCTTTTATTAGAAGCAGTTAAAGCTAATGAAAAAAAAGCTGTGGTTCAAGGAAATTTATCTGAAATTCCAGTAGGTATTTCCAATAGACATTTACATCTTTCACAAAAAGATTTAGAGTGTTTATTTGGCAAAGACTATCAACTTGTGAAGCTTAAAGATCTATCTCAACCTGGACAATATGCTTGCAAGGAAGTTGTAACGCTTTGTGGACCAAAAGGTGCTATTGAGAAAGTTAGAATTCTTGGACCTTTAAGAAGCAAGACACAAGTTGAAGTATTAGCTGGAGACTGTGTTAAGCTTGGAGCAGTGTCACATATAAGATTATCCGGAGATTTAAGCAGAACACCAGGAGTCACGCTAGTTGGGCCAAAAGGTTCTGTTCAAATTGAAGAGGGATTAGTAGTTGCACAAAGACACATTCACATGACACCTGAAGATGCTAAAAATTTAGGGGTTTGCGATGGAGATGTAGTATCAATAAAAGTTGATGACTTAAGAGGTGGAGTATACAGCAATGTAGCTATTAGAGCTAATGATGCTTCAAGTCTTGAATGTCATCTTGATATTGAAGAGGCTAATGCAATGGGCATTAACTCAAACTCAAAAATAACAATAGTAAAATAAGAAAATTAATAAAAAGTTATAATTAAAAATTAAAATATAAAAATAAAAGATATTTTAGGAGGATTTTAAAATGGTAAAATATGATGCATTAGGAATGATAGAAACTAAAGGATTAGTAGGAGCAGTAGAAGCGGCTGACGCTATGGTTAAGGCAGCAAACGTATATTTAATAGGTAAAGAATATGTTGGAGGCGGACTTGTAACTGTTATGGTTAGAGGAGATGTTGGAGCTGTTAAAGCTGCTACAGATGCTGGTGCTGCTGCTGCACAACGTGTAGGAGAATTAATATCAGTTCACGTTATTCCACGTCCACATTCAGAAGTTGAAGTGATTCTTCCATCAAATAAAGAAATTACAAAATAAGATTTTAATTAAAGAATATAATATAAAAAGGAGCTGTCTCATAATAGTAAGGGACAGCTTCTTTTTATATAAGAAAATATGCCTCCTTATGAAATAAACAATTTCATTTGATAATTGTTTACAACAAAGGGAGCATATGAAAAATTTATATAATTAGTATTTTAAGAGTCTATCTAGCAATAATTTATAAGTTTCATCAATTTCCTTAAAATTCATATTGCAAACATAGTATTTTTCGAGTTGGTCGTGAAGATTTTTGGCTGAGGATATAACCGACAGGCCTTTATTTAGAAGATTGTAGAAGGTTTCTTTAGATTTTACTAGTTCATCTTTATTGATTTTACTGTAATCTATTAAGTTTTCCATAAATATTTGAGTTCCTGTGAATTTTTGATTATTTATTTCATTAGAGGTTATAATAGCAGTTTTTAATTCAGGTATTATTATGTGTTCTATTCTATCAGGAATTAGAGGATCATGGTAAACTTCAATAAAAAAGCCTCTACGTAAAGCTTCCTTATATAAAAAAGTAAGAACTTGAGTTTTACCTGTTCCTGGACCTCCATTTAATACGTAAATTTTATTACAGCTTTCAGTTAGATTTTCTATATAAGTTACAATGCCATTAGGAGTAAAAGCTGTAGCAAAGATATGTCTATCACTACCTAGAGTTTTGCATAGTGAATTTGAAAAAACTTTGTTCTTTAAGTCTTCTTCTAATAATAATAGTTTAGAAGAACTAAGAGCACTTCTATGGAAATTACTCCAATCGTCATGTATAAGCTTTGAAGCTTTAAAAAAGCTATAGGCTCTTTCAAAAGTATTTTTAATTTCTTTGTTAGTTTCAATTATTGATTTTTTATACTGTTTAAAGCCTTCTTCATTCCAATGCTGACCCATATTTAGTATTTCATCTACTGCACCAGGATTTGCTGGATCAACTATATGAGGTGAGGTACCATCAATTAAAGCTACTTCTAACCCTTTAATGACTACTCCATCTAGAGAGTTGTTATCAGATGAACAATGATGATATTCAATATTATATCCTTTGTTTACAAAGAAATTTCCAATGTTCTTCATGAGAGAGGATTTACCAGTACCGGGGCCTCCTTTAATACATATTTTCCTTTTAGCAATGTTTTCGTCTATAATGTATTGGTAAAAGGAATAGAAACCGTAAGACGTATTACCGCCAGGGAAAAAATTTCTTATACTACCTTTCATAAACACACACTCCCGTTTACTTCAATCATTATATAATATGCAAAAGCGTATCTTTGTGTATATATTTGCTAAAAATTATATTTGATTATATATTAAAAAATAAAAATTGGTTATATATTAAATTTTTGATATATAAGTACTAAATTCAGTTATACTTATAAATGAATACAAAAACTTTAGTATGCAGATATAAATTGGAGGAATAAACATGAATGAAGAATTAAAAAAATCACAGGAACTTATAGATTTTATATATGAAAGTCCAACGGCTTTTCATGTAGTTCATAATCTAAAAAAATTGCTTTCAAATTATGGATTTATTGAACTAAAAGAAGAAGACAGCTGGAATTTAAAAAAAGGTGGAAAGTATTTTGTACAGAAAAATAACTCTGCATTAACTGCATTTGTAGTAGGTAAAGGTGAATTAGAGAAGGATGGATTTAAAATAATAGGTGCCCATACAGATTCTCCTGGATTTAAGATAAAACCTAATGCTGATATAGAGGTAGAGGGTGAATATGTAAAATTAAATACAGAGGTTTATGGAGGACCTATTATTAATACTTGGCTTGATAGACCTTTATCTTTAGCTGGAAGAGTAACGATTAAAAGCAAAAATCCATTTTATCCTGAAGAAAGACTTTTAAATATAAAAAAGCCTATATTGATAATACCGAATCTTGCCATACATATGAACAGAAATATAAATTCCGGTATAGAACTAAATAGACAGAAGGATATACTTCCACTACTTTCTATGGTAAATGAAAAATTTGAAAAAGAAAAATATCTCATAAGGGTTATATCTCAAGAACTTGGAGTTAAAGAAGAAGATATATTGGATTTTGATTTATTTTTATATGATACTGAAAAAGGCTGTGTAATGGGACTTAATGATGAATTTATATCTAGTGCAAGATTAGATGATTTAATTATGGTGCATTCAGGAATAAAAGCTTTAGTAAACACAGAGGTTGGAGATAGTACTAACATTATGGTATGTTTTGATAATGAAGAAGTTGGCAGCACTACAAAGCAGGGAGCAGATTCACCTATGCTTTCCATTATATTGGAGAGAATAGCTTTAAGTCTTCTAAAAAGTAAAGAGGACTATTATAGAGCTTTGGCAAAATCCTTTATAATATCTTGTGACTTAGGGCATGCACTACATCCAAATTATGCTGAGAAAAGTGATCCTGCAAATAGACCTATAATTAATAAGGGACCAATAATAAAATCAAGTGCTAGTCAAAGCTATACATCTGATGCTGTATCTTCTGCTGTATATAAAAATATATGTTCAAAAGCAGAAGTACCAGTTCAAGTCTTTGTAAATCGTTCAGATGAAAAGGGTGGTTCCACTATTGGACCTATATCTTCAAGTCATGTAAATATAAATTCTGTAGATATGGGCCTTGCTATTCTTTCTATGCATTCAGTAAGAGAATTAGCAGGCGTGAAGGATTATATATATGCAACTAAATCCTTTGAAGAATTTTATACACTTTAAGGTGTATAAATAGCTTAAAAACATGAATATTTATGTTGTTCATAGGGAAACTTAAAAAAATGTGAAGCATTTTTTAGAGGACAATTGACAGAGGACAGAGGACAATGAATGTGAGTTTTCCTCATTATGTCAGAAAACTAATTTATTTTTAAGCTTGTTTTGGTAATGCAAAACAAGTTTCGAATTTATATAAGTCAGCAATATTTCGCTTTAGCGAAATGAGTCATTAAAAATCATCCTTCACTGTCCTCTGTCAATTGTTATCTGTCCTCTCAAAAAAGTTGTGTCGCATTGTTCTTATATTAAGTTAAAATTTTGCATGTGTAAAAGCTGAGTTGTTTTTGATGTATTTATAAAAATATTTTATGGAGGAAAATGCTTATGAAACTATTCGGAAGTATGGAAATCAAAAATAATACTCTTTATATAGGAAAAATTAGTACAATAGATTTAGCAAGAAAATTTGGAACTCCTCTTTATGTTATTGATGAAGCCTTAGTGAGAGAACAATGTAAAAGATATTATAAAGCTTTTAATGTGGAACAGGGTGAAAATAGAGTAGCTTATGCAGGAAAAGCTTTTTTGACTTTAGCAATGTGTCAAATGATAAATAGTGAAGGTTTGTATCTTGATGTAGTTTCGGGAGGAGAACTTTATACTGCGCTTAAAAGCGATTTCCCTATGGAAAAAGTATATTTTCATGGAAATAATAAAACTTTAGAAGAAATAGAAATGGGAATAAGTTTAGGTGTTGGAAGGTTTGTAGTTGATAATTTTGATGAAATAGATAAAATAAATGCAGTAGCTAAAGAAAAAAACAAGGTTCAATCTATACTTTTAAGAATAACTCCAGGTATAGAAGCACACACTCATGATTATATAAAAACAGGACAAATAGATTCAAAATTTGGTTTTACAATGCTGGAACATAATACTATGAATGCAGTAAAAAAATCAATAGAACTTACTAATATAGAATTAAAGGGGCTGCATTGTCATATAGGATCTCAAATATTTGATATCAAACCTTATGAAGATGAAGTTGAAATAATGCTTTCCATTGTAAAAAGTATTAAAGATGAAATGGGCTATGAACTAAAGGAGTTGGATCTGGGAGGAGGATTTGGCATCTATTATAAGGAAGGTGATACTCCTCAAAAAATAGAAGATTTTTGTGAAATTATATTAAGCAAAGCGGAAAGTGTGGGAAAGGAGCTTGGAATAAAGCTTCCAAAGCTTGTTATAGAACCAGGAAGATCTATTATAGGTAATGCAGGCAGTACTCTTTATACAGTAGGTTCAATAAAGGAAATACCAGGCATAAGAAAGTATATATCAGTAGATGGAGGAATGACAGATAATATAAGGCCAGCACTTTATAATGCGGAGTATGAGTGTGTGGTAGCTGATAAAGTGGAAAGTGAATTTACAGAAAGAGTAAGTGTAGCCGGTAAATGTTGTGAATCCGGGGATATTTTATTAAATGGTATAGAGATTCCTGAAGCTAAAGTTGGAGATATCATGGTGGTATTAAATACAGGAGCCTATGGATATTCTATGTCTAATAATTATAATAAGATACCAAAACCAGCAGTGGTTTTAGTCAAAGATGAAGAAGTAAAGGTAATATGTAGAAGGCAAAACTTTGATCAAATATTAGAAAATGAAGTATTGTTATAAAAATAAAAACATGCTGTGAAAAATTTAATTTTTCACAGCATGTTTTTTTACTGAAATTCATAATTTATAAATTCATGGGGATAATAAGCATTGCACCAATTCTTTTTAGACGAAAGGATGATTTTTATGCTTTATTACACAATAGCTGCGTTAGCAGCCATTTTATTAATTATTGGTACTTATGCATTATTTAATAAAAATAGAAAAGATGAAAATAACATAATGGATGATGTTCCTACCATAAATGCCAATAAAGAAGAACTACAAAAGCATGCAGTAGAAATATCAAACTATTCATCAGTTATAAAGAAAAATAATTATAGAAAGAGGCTTATAAAAAGTTTAGATATTAGTTATAAGAAAATATTAAAGGGGTATGACTACATAGATAAGGAAGTTAAAAACAATAGAGAAGTAATACAGGCAGCAGAGTGGCTTTTGGATAATCTTTATTTAATACAAAGAGAGTATGCTGACATAAAAATGAATATGCCTGAAGCATACTATAAAAACCTGCCAATCATGACTAAAGGAATAATGAAGGATTATCCTAGAATTTATTATGTAGCTATAGAATTAGTTTCTCATACTGATGGGTCAGTTGATGAAGAAACTATAGAAACCTTTATTAATTCATATCAAAAAAATTCTATACTCACCAGTGGAGAACTTTGGGCATTACCTATAATGATTAGGATAGCTCTTATTCAAAACATAAGTAAAATAATTGAAAGAATTGTTTTTGCACAGAAGGAAAGAAGAAAAGGAGAGTTAATAGCAGAAAGACTTATAGATGCAGTTAATAATGATAGATTAGAAGAAGAAATTAAAAAGCTTTATTTAGAAGATATATCATTTACATCACACATAGTAGAAAGAATTTTGAAGATATTAAGAGATAATGAAATAGAAAACAGAATTATATATAATTGGATTGATGAAAAATTAGACAATGAAGAAACTGACATGGAAAAAGTAGTAAATGTGGAACATCAAAAACAATCTGGTTATCAAATTTCTATAGGAAATTCTATAACAGGTATAAGAGAAGTAGGAGCCTTAAATTGGAAAGAAAGCTTTGAAAAATTAAGTTATGTTGAAAATATCTTAAGAAAAGATCCTTCTAAAATTTATGAGAATATGGATTTTGAATCTAGAGATTATTACAGGCATAGCGTGGAAAAGCTAGCAAAACATATGAATGTACCTGAGTCCCTTATAGCTAAAAGAGCAATAGAATGTTCTTTAGCTGCAAATGATAATAATGATTCAAAAGAATATGAAAAACATGTAGGGTATTACATAATTGATAATGGAATTAAAACTTTAAAAAATAAGATGTCATTTAATGAAAGAGGTTTACATAGTGTAAAAGGCAAATTTATAAGAAACAATGTTATTTCATATATAGGAAGTATAGTAATTAGTACAGTTATAGTTATGAGTTTAATATTGATTTTAGGTTATTATAATGCTCCTAAGCCTGTTCTATGGCAATACATTTTGGCAGCAGTTTTAATTTTAATTCCTTGCAGCGAAATTGTTGTATCGACACTTAATTGGAGTATATGTAAGTTAGTACAGCCTAGATTTATTCCTAAAATTGAGTTTAGAAAGGGTATACCTATAGAAGCTAGTTCAATAGTAGTTATTCCTACATTGCTAAATAGTGAAACAAGAGTAAAAGAATTAATAGGTGATATGGAAGTATATTATTTGGCGAATAAGGAACAAAATGTGTATTTTGGATTGTTGGGTGATTTTAAAGATGGCCTACAGAAAGAAGAAAATGCAGATAAAGATATAATTAATACTGCTTTAAATTTAATAAAAGATTTAAACAGGAAGTATAGAAAAGATGAAAAAGATATATTTTATTTTTTTAATAGGTATAGACAGCACAATGAAAAGGAAGGAATTTGGCTAGGTTGGGAAAGAAAACGTGGTAAATTAGTAGAATTTAATAAATTAATAAGAGGAGATAAAAATACAAGTTATGATGTTATAAGTGGAAACATAGAAGATTTGTATAATATTAAATATGTAATAACATTAGATGCTGATACTCAATTGCCTAGAGATAGTGCAAAAAGGCTAATAGGATCTATGTACCATATTTTAAATAGACCTTATATAGATTTAAAAAATAAAGTGGTATTAAGAGGTCATGGACTTATGCAGCCTAGAGTAGGAGTGGGTACTGAAAGCGCAAATAAAACTATATTTTCAAAGATATTTTCAGGAGAAGCAGGTATAGATATGTATACTACTGCTGTTTCTGATGTATATGAAGATTTATTTGATGAAGGAATATTTACTGGAAAAGGTATATATGATGTTGATACTTTTAATAGTGTACTTAGCGATGAAATTCCTGAAAATTTAGTATTAAGTCATGATTTGTTAGAAGGATCATATATAAGAGCAGCATTAGTTACAGACATAGAACTTATAGATGGATATCCTGCATATTATAATGCCAGTTGTAAAAGGGTACATAGGTGGACGAGAGGAGATTGGCAGCTTATACCATGGTTATTTAAGAAAAGTCCCTTAAATACACTATCCAGGTGGAAGATATTTGATAATTTAAGAAGAAGCCTTTTGGCGCCATCCATAATGACACTTGTTATTGCAGCGCTTTTAATATTTAGAAATCCAGATAAATGGCTTGCTGTAGCATTTATTTCTCTTTTATGTCCGATATTTTTTGATGTATCTGAAACTGTAATTTCGCCTATTAAAGGCATAGGACTTTCTGGAAAGCTTATTAATGGAAAAAATGTTTTGGAACAAGTATTTCTTATATTCTGTTTTTTGCCATATCAAGCATATTTAATGCTAGATGCTATAATTAGAACTCTATATAGGCTTGCTATAAGCAAGAAACACCTTCTTCAATGGCAGACTGCTGAGGATGCAGAAGTAAATTCAGGTAGGGGACTTACAGATTTTATAAAGTCTATGTGGATAGGAAGTGCTATAAGTGCTATTACATTATTTATAGCTTTTCAAAATTCTTTGGATTCAGGAATGTTAATAATGCCTTCAGCTGTTATTTGGTTCACTAGTCCATGGATAGCTTACAGTGTAAGCAAAGAAATAAGAAAAGAAAAAAGACAATTAACAGATGAACAGGAGGGAGTATTAAGAAGACTTACTAGGGAAACTTGGTCATACTTTGAAGATTTTGTTAATGACGAAAACAATTGGTTAGCACCGGATAATTATCAAGAGGACCCTAGTAATGGTGTAGCTCATAGAACTTCACCTACTAATATAGGAATGGGACTGACATCAAATATAGTAGCATATGATTTAGGTTACATTGGCATACTTGAATTTCAACAGAGGATGGATAAGATAGTATCTAATATGGAGTCCTTGGAAAAGTTTAAAGGACATTTTTATAATTGGTATGATACTAAAACTAAAAATCCTCTTCATCCTAAGTATATATCAACTGTAGATAGCGGTAATCTGATAGGATATATATGGCTTACTGATGAATCTATAAATGAGTATATGTCAAATTTTTCAATAAGAAAGCATGTAATATCAGCATTTAATGATAATTTAAAACTTGCTAATCAGGAGATAAAGCATTCTGTAAATATAGAAAATTTTTATATGGATTTAATACATGAATTTAATAATAAAGATTTTAATATATTATCATGGAAAAATACATTATGTAAAATTAGAGATAAGTCTATAGAAATAGAAAAAATTGATGGTTGTGCTAATTTATATTGGAATAATAAATTAAAGCACAGTATAAGTAAAAGTTTAAAAGAAATAGAAACTTTTTTTCCTTGGGTTGATATGTTAGTAAGAGTGCCAGAAAAAGTGGAGTTTTTAGAACAGAAATTAATAGATTTGGTTGAAAAAACTCCAATTCAAAATTTACCTAAAGAAATAGAGTTTATTCAATATAAACTTAATAAACTTTTACCAAAATTACAAAATGATCAGCAGTGGATAAAACAAATTAATTCTATGTTGGGAGCTGGCAGTAATGAAATAAAGAATGTTATAAAAAAGCTAAAAGGGTTAAAGGAAAGATTGAATAGCATTTCCGAGAATACAGATTTTAGAATGTTATATGATGAAAAAAGACAGCTTTTTTCTATAGGTTATGATATTGAAAAAGATAATATAAGTAATTGCTATTATGACTTATTAGCATCAGAGGCAAGGCAGGCTAGTTTTATATCCATAGCTAAAGGAGATATAGAACAAGGACATTGGTTTAAATTAGGGAGAGCCTTGACTATAATTGGTAAAGACAAAGGACTTGTATCATGGACAGGAACTATGTTTGAATACTTGATGCCGCTTATAATTATGAAACCTTATCCTGATACTCTATTATATGAAACTTATAGAGCTGTAGTGGAAGGTCAGGAGAGGTATGGTAAGGAGAGAAGAGTGCCTTGGGGAATATCTGAATCTGCCTTTTATAATTTTGATGCAGCTTTAAATTATCAATATAAAGCTTTTGGAGTACCTGGTATAGGCCTTAAAAGAGGACTTATGAGTGACTTAGTAATATCACCATATTCTACAGTCATGGCATTGCAGATTGATTTAAAAGATGCCTTTAATAACATAAAGAACCTTATTGATATAGGCATGGAAGGTTTATATGGCTTTTATGAATCCATAGATTATACTAGAGAAAGGCTGCCTAAAGGAAAGGGAGAAGCTATAGTTAAATGTTTTATGGTACATCATGAAGGTATGAGTTTAATGTCACTAGACAATGTATTAAACAATAATGTACTTCAAGAGAGGTTTCATAAAATACCAAGGGTAAAGGCTACAGAGTTACTTCTTCAGGAGAAAAAATCTAAGACTGTTGTGTATGATAGAGAACAGCAGTATGAGAGTGCAGATGCAATAACAGAAAAACAAAATTTAGTTACTAGAAGATATACTACAGCAAAAACTGAAATGCCAGAAACACATATTATGTCTAATGGAAGTTATTCTTTAATGATAACTAACAGTGGTTCTGGATATGCTAAAAAAGATGATATGACTGTTTATAGATGGAGAGAAGATGTAACAACAGATAACACAGGTATGTTTTTCTATATAAAAAATCTAAATTCCAATGAATATTGGAGTGCTGCATATGAGCCTTGTAAATTTGAAGGAGAAGAATATAATGTTATATTTTCTCTGGATAAGGCTGAATTTGAAAGAAAGGATGGGAATATAAAAACACATACGGATATTACCGTTTCTAATGAGGATAATGCTGAGGTAAGAAAAATTTTTATAACTAATCAAAGTGAACATAGTAGGGAAATTGAAATTACTAGTTATTGTGAAGTAACCTTAGCTCCATATAATGCAGATTTGGTTCATCCATCCTTTGGAAACTTATTTATAAAAACAGAATATGTTGATGAGGCTGGATGTATAATTGCCAATAGGAGACCTAGAGCTCAAGGCTCAAAACAACCTTGGATTATGCAAACTATTGCATTGGAAGGTCAATCAATAGGTTCAATTCAATATGAAACTAGTAGAGCTAACTTTATAGGGAGAGGAAGAGATTTATCAAATCCTGAAGCTATGGAAAATGATGTGCAGCTGAAGATGACTTGTGGTGCAGTATTAGATCCTATAATAAGTATGAGAATAAAAGTAAGAATAGAAAAAGGTGAAACTTGTAAAATAGCATTTACCACAGCAACTACGGAATCTAGAGAAGAAGCTATTGAACTTTCTAAAAAGTATAAAGATATGCATAATGTAAATAGAATATTTGAACTATCCTGGACTGGAATACAGGTTGAAATGAAGTATCTAGGAATAAAATCTTCGCAAGCAAATATTTATCAGCTTATGGCATCCAGAATTTTATTTTTAAATACACTTTTTAAGGGAAGAGAGGAGTATATAAAGAATATAAGTAAAGGTCAGTCAGCTTTATGGCCTTATGGAATATCAGGTGATTTGCCTATAGTATTGTTGATAGTGAGAGACGATAAAAATATAGATATGGTTAGAAGATTATTAAACGCTCATGAATACTGGAGTATAAAGGGATTAAAAGTAGATTTGGTTATATTGAATTTGCAGAATAGTTCCTATATACAACCATTGCAGGATTCCATAAGAGACTTAATATGTTCAAGTCATGTAAGGGATAAGCAAAATAAAGCAGGTGGAGTTTTCTTGCATAGCAAAGCTACTATAAATGAAGAAGATATAAATTTACTTATGGCTATATCTAGGTTAGTTATAGATGGAGATAAAGGATCTTTAATATCTCAGGTAATCCATGAGGAGGAAACTGTAAAAGATGAAGAAGTGCTTTTAACTAAACCTAAAGAATATGCATTTACCCATTACGAGTATGATATACCTAAATTATATTACTTTAACGGCATAGGAGGATTTCATCACGAAAATAATTCTTATATCATAGTACTTAAGAATTGGGAAAACACTCCTGCTCCATGGATAAATGTAATTTCAAATGGAAAATTTGGTTTTCATGTTTCTGAAAGTGGAATATCTTATACCTGGAACAAAAATAGTAGGGAAAATAAGCTAACTACCTGGTCAAATGATCCAGTAATAGATGGAGAAGCTGAGCAAATATATGTAAGAGATGAAAATACAGGTGACTTTTGGAGTATATCACCTAAGCCTATAAGAGATAACGGCGAATACATTATAGAGCATGGTTTTGGTTATTCAAATTTCAAACATGAAGCTCATGGTATTATAGGACAAATGACTATGTTTGTAGATATGGATGAAAGTGTTAAGTTGTGCAGTATAAGGCTTAAAAATAACACAAATGAAAAAAGAAAGTTATCTATAAGCTATTATGCAAAATTAGTTTTAGGCGTAACTCATGAACAAAGTTCCCAATATATTTTTACGGAATTTAATAATGAAAAGGAATATATTTATAGCTTAAATCCATATAGTGAACACTTTGGAACACTTATTTGTTATCTAAAAACTTTTGGAGGAAAGGAAATTTCCTTTACAGGTAATAGAACAGAGTTTCTTGGAAGAGGGGAAAGTATAAGTGAACCTAGAGCCATGAAATTAAAGAAATTATCAGATACTGTAGGTGCAGGTTTTGATCCTTGCCTAGCTGAAAATATAAAAATAGATTTGGAAAGCCAAGAAGAAAAAACAGTTCTAATTTTATTGGGGCAAGGAGAAAGTTTTGAAGAAGTAGAAAAGGTTGTAAACAAATATAACAGTGAATTTAAAGCAGAAGAAGAATTAAATAAGGCTAAGGAATACTGGAATAAGTTACTTAATACCATACAGGTTAGAACTCCAGATAAGTCTATGGATATAATGTTAAATGGATGGCTTATGTATCAGATTATATCTTGTAGATTTTGGGCAAGAACTGCTTTTTATCAATCAGGAGGAGCTTATGGATTTAGAGATCAGCTGCAGGATGTAATGGCTGTAAATTATGTGGATAATAGTATACCTAGAGAACATATAATTTATAGTGCTTCTAAACAATACTTAGAAGGTGATGTACAGCATTGGTGGCACCCTGTAGTGGATAGTGGAATAAGAACTAGATTCTCAGATGATTTGCTATGGCTCCCTTATGTAACTACAGATTATATCCAGAATACAGGAGATTACAGCATTTTGGATGAAGAAGCTGGTTACTTAGAGGATGAACCATTAAAGGAGGGTGAGGATGAAAGATATAATATAGCTAAAATATCTCATAAAAAAGGTAGTATTTATGAGCATTGCATAAAAGCTATAGAAAAAGGATTAAACTTTGGACCACACAATATACCTCTAATGGGATCTGGAGATTGGAATGATGGTATGAGTACTGTAGGTAATAAGGGAAAAGGAGAAAGTGTATGGCTTGGATGGTTTTTATATAGCATATTGGATAAGTTTATTCCTTTATGTGAATATAAATCTGATTTTGAAAAAGTGAGCAGATATAATGAATTAAAGGAATTTATAAAAGAAAACCTTGAAAAAAATGCTTGGGATGGAAGCTGGTATAGAAGAGCATATTTTGATGATGGAACTCCTTTGGGATCTATAAAAAATGATGAATGTCAAATAGACTCATTATCACAATCCTGGGCGGTTATATCTGGTGCTGGAAAAGAATCTAGAATAAAAGAGGCCATGAATGCTTTAGAGAAAAATCTTATAAAAGAGGATAAAGGTATAGCGTTATTACTTACACCAGCTTTTGATAGGTCTTCTTTAGAACCTGGATACATTAAAGGATATGTGCCAGGAGTGAGGGAAAATGGAGGCCAATATACTCATGGAGCTATATGGATAATATTAGCCTTAACCAAAATGGGGTATAACAATAAGGCATGGAAACTATTTAATATGATAAATCCAATAAATCATTCAGAATCATATTTAGAATGTCAAACTTATAAGGTAGAGCCTTATGTTATGACAGCGGATGTTTATGCTGTGGATCCTCATGTAGGAAGAGGTGGATGGAGTTGGTATACTGGTGCTGCTGGATGGATGTATAGAGCAGGGATAGAAGGGATACTTGGATTAAAGTTTAGAAAAGGTGATGGATTTACTGTAGAACCATGTATACCTGATGAATGGGATAACTATGATATTTATTATAATTTAGAAGAGTGTAAATACTCCATAGAAGTAAAAAGAGGTCAGGAAAAAGGAGTATGGGTAGATGAGAATAAAATAGATAATAAAATAATTCCATTTTTTAAAGATGGAAATCATAAGGTAAGGGTTGTAATTTAAAAAAAATGCGAAGCATTTTTTAGAGGACAATTGACAGAGGACAGAGGACAGTGAAGGTGAGTTTTCCTCCCTACGTCGGAAAACTAATTTATTTTTAAAGCTTGTTTTGCTAACGCAAAAGAAGCTTGGAATTTATACAAGTCAGCAATGTTTCACTTTAGTGAAATGAGTCATTAAAAACTTAATTAAAGATTTTTCGTAGCAAAGCGGAGAAAAATCATCCTTCACTGTCCTATGTCAATTGTCCTCTGTCCTCTGAAAAAGTTGAGTGTTTAAAAATCCTTATTTTTCAAACTATAAACACTCAGTGAAATTTATGATATGTTATATTAATGAAAAGTTAGAATGAAAAGTAAGAAAATTTAAAAAATAAGAAGGAATTTAATAAATTATGTTGAATTATTATTAGTAAATATAGAATGTTAAGGAGGAATAACAATGACAGATGTTAGACAAGTTTATAAGTGTGAAATTTGTGGTAATATGGTAGAGGTTATCCATAAAGCCGGAGGAACTTTAGTGTGTTGTGGAAAGCCTATGACTCTTCTTTCAGAAAATACTATGGATGCTGCAGTTGAAAAACATGTACCTGTCATAGAAAAATTACAAGATGGTATAGTTGTAAAAGTTGGGGAAGTTGAACATCCTATGTTGGAAAATCATTATATTGAATGGATAGAGGTTCATACTGCAAATAAAGTATATAGAAAGTATTTAAAACCAGGAGAAAAGCCAGAAGCTATATTTAAAGTAGATGAAGAAATTTTATTTGCTAGAGAATACTGTAATGTTCACGGTTTGTGGAAAAAATAAAATTTAAATAATATATTGACAATTTAATGTTTAAGGAATAATATAAGTTAAAAGAATTATATATGTAAAAATCCTTTGATAAGAGGCAAGTATGTTTAAAAACAAATTTAAAGAGAGCTGTAGGTGGCTGGGATTACAGTAATTATGCTTAAACAGAATGGATCTTGGAGGATCGGGATGAATTTAAAGTACTCTTTTGACGTAAGCCATACGTTATAATGGCAGGATATGTATGTATCTTAAGCAAGGAAAAGATTTATTATCTTTTTGAATTTAGGTGGCACAGTGTTAACACGCCCTATGATTAATGAAAATCATAGGGCTTTTTTATATAAACATACTAGGAGGTAATCAAAATGGAAGAAAATAAAAAAGTAATATTTAGTGGAATTCAACCATCAGGAAATTTAACTATAGGAAATTATTTAGGAGCTTTAAAAAATTGGGTTAAACTCCAAGATGAATATGATTGCTACTTTTGTGTAGTTGATCTTCATGCTATAACTGTAAGACAGGAACCAAAAGATTTGAGAAGAAGAACACTAGAAGTGTTAGCAATATATTTAGCAGCAGGTATTGATCCTGAAAAAAATACTATATTTATACAGTCACATGTACCTACACACAGTGAAGCAAGCTGGTTATTGACTTGTTGTGCGACATACGTTGGCGAATTAGGAAGAATGACCCAATATAAAGACAAATCAAAGAAATATGGAGATTCAATAGGTGCAGGACTTTTAAACTATCCAGTATTAATGGCAGCAGATATATTATTATATAATGCAGATTTAGTTCCTGTAGGTAAGGATCAAACTCAGCACATTGAGCTTACAAGAGATATTGCACAAAGGTTTAATAATTTATATAGCCCAACCTTTAAATTACCAGAGGGATATATACCAAAGCTAGGTGCAAAAATAATGGATTTACAGGAACCTACTAAGAAGATGTCAAAATCCTCAGATAACCCTAATAGCTATATATTAATTATGGACCCACCAGAGGTTATAAGAAAAAAGATAAACAGATGTGTTACAGACAGTATAGGAGTAGTTAAATATACAGATGATCAACCAGGTATCAAAAATTTAATTACAATATTAAATGCTATTACAGGTATGAGTATTGAAGACATAGAAAAGAAATATGAAGGTCAGGGTTATGCTCAATTTAAAAATGATGTAGCAGAAGCTATAGTAAATGAATTAGAACCTATACAGAAAAAGGTGAAAGAATTTACAGAGGATAAGGAATATCTTCAAAGCATATATAAAAAAGGTGCAGAAAAAGCTTATTATGTTTCTAATAAAATGCTTAGAAAGATGCAGAAAAAAATTGGCTTTATTCCTGTATCTAAGTAGATAATAAGTGGTAAAATAATTTTATAACCTAAAAAAGATGCGTTTTAATATGCATCTTTTTAATTTCATGGTTGGGAGGTTGAAATTGACTAATATAAATAATACTAAAAATATTTTATATAAGTGGAATAATTTTAAATTAAAAATTATTTTAGAAGGAATAATAGTAGGATTTTTTTCAGGATTATTAATTGTAAGCTATAGATATGCATTGGAGAAAGCACTTAGTTTCGCCAAGTATATTTATGCATTACAATTAAAAAACATTTTCTTAATTCCAATTTGGGTAATAATTCTTGTTATAGGTGGATGGATTGTAGGAATAATTATGAAAAAGGAACCTATGGCCTCAGGAAGTGGTATACCACAAGTTGAAGGAATAGTGGCCGGGAAGCTTACTATGAATTGGTGGAAAGTAATACTGGCTAAATTTTTAGGAGGTGTTATCTGTATAGGTGCTGGACTATCTTTAGGAAGAGAAGGTCCTTCTGTTCAAATGGGAGCAGCTGTTGGACAAGGTGTTGGAAGAATTTTTAAAAGAATTAAAGTGGAAGAAAAATTTCTTATAACCAGTGGAGCTAGTGCAGGTCTTGCTGCAGCATTTAATGCGCCTTTAGCAGGTGTGATTTTCGCCTTAGAAGAAGTACATAAAAATTTTTCACCTATAGTTATGACAACAGCATTAGCAGCATCTATAACTTCAGATTTTGTTTGTAAAAACTTTTTTGGATTAAAACCAGTATTTGATTTTAAAAATTTAAGACCAATACCACTAAATAATTATTTCTATATAATCATATTGGGTATTGTTTTAGGAATATTCGGTGTAGCTTTTAATAAGTGTATATTTAAAAGTCAGGAACTATATGCTAAACAGAAATGGTTATCTCCAGAAGCAAGACCTATAATAGCATTTATCATATCAGGAGTAGTTGGATTGACTTTACCACAAGTTTTAGGAGGAGGACATGAGATAATAGGTTCTCTTGTAAATTATTCTTTTCCATTAAAGGTATTATTAATATTGCTAATAGTGAAATTTTTCTTTACTATGGTAAGTTTTGGATGTGGAGCACCAGGCGGAATATTCCTTCCCCTTTTAGTTATTGGTGGGTTAATAGGAATAAGCTATGGTGATTTGATAAAGGGTTTATTTGGATTTAACCAAAGCTATATAAATAATCTAATAATACTAGGTATGGCAGGCTACTTTGCTGCAACTGTTAAATCACCTATAACAGGATGCGTTTTAATTACTGAAATGACAGGGTCATTTTCCCATTTGCTTTCACTTAGTTTAGTATGTTTAACAGCATACGTTACTGCAGATATAATGAAATCAAAGCCAATATATGAGGTATTGCTTAAAAAATTTTTAAATAAAAATGTTAGTGAATTTCAATGTGAAGAGGGAAATAAAGAAATTATAGAAATAGCTGTTTGTATGGGATCAACGCTGGATGGTAAAAAGATAAAGGAAGTTAAATGGCCGGATCAATGTTTATTAGTATCAGTTAAAAGAGGCGCAGAAGAAATTATACCAAAAGGAAATACATCGATCTGTGTAGGAGATTATTTAGTCGTATTAGCAAACGAAAAAGACATTGATTATGTAAAAGAGCATTTGTGTCTATTAGCAGAGAAATGAAATAATTCATAAAAAAATATGATTTATATGGATATGTTTTCCTATCAATCATATTTTTGTTTTATTATATTTAGCACACTTTATCCTCTAATATAAACTTGTTTATTACATGGGCTACTCCATTTTCTTCATTAGTTTTTGTCACATAGTCTGCAATTTCCTTAATTTCAGGAAAAGCATTACCCATAGCTACTCCAAGACCAGCATATTTTATCATATGAATATCATTGCCAGCATCACCCATACATATTACTTCTTCTCTTTTTATGCCTAGATTTTTGGCCAATATGTCAACGCCAACACCTTTATTTGCAGAGTTATTTATAAATTCAAGGAAAAAAGGAGCACTTCTTACTACAGTATATTTGCTATAAACTTCATCAGGAAGCTGTTTAATAGCATTGTCCAATAAAGTTTCATCATCTATAAACATTACTTTTATTACAGTTGTATTTGGATTCACATCGTCAAAGTTTAATAATTCAATATCAAGTCCATTTATAGCAGCTTCATGCTCAGTATATTTATTGAGTTTAGGTGTTATGCAAGACGTAGGAGTAGATATATGAATATTAACATTTAACTTTTTGCTTAAACTGTATAGATATTTAACATCATCCATTGTCATTAAAGTTTTTGATAAAATTTTACCAGTTTTAGTATTTTGAATTACAGCACCATTAAAAGCAACAGCGTAGTCATTTTCAGTGATTAAATTCAATTGATTTAAATATTTTTCTATACCCTTTAAAGGTCTTCCAGTGGCTAAGACTACTTTAACTCCTCTTTCTTTAGCATTTTGAATAGCTTGAAAGTTTTCTTTAGATATAGTTTTATTTTCATTTAATAAAGTACCATCCATATCAAGAGCTAATAACTTGTACATTTCTAACCTCCAAAATTATAGTTTTATTAACATGATTATTATAACATTTGTATAGTTAAAAGAAATTCAGAGTAAACAGAATATTTAGCTGTGAAGAAAGGTTTATACAAAAATTAAACGTTTACCATATATAGCAACTTCATTTAGTAATTTTTAAATATTTTATATTGTATGTAGTTAATTAAATCTATAATAAGTTAAGTTGACATTGGTTCATAATAAAGTTAAAATCATTGTTGAAAGCAAAAAAATAAAGAGGAGAGAGAAGTGTGGCAGATTTAACAAAAGAGATCGAAAGAAGAAGAACCTTTGCCATAATATCCCACCCGGATGCCGGAAAAACAACACTTACTGAAAAATTATTGTTGTATGGAGGAGCAATCAGATTAGCAGGTTCGGTTAAAGCAAGAAAAGCTTCAAAACATGCAGTATCTGACTGGATGGAAATAGAAAAGCAAAGAGGTATTTCAGTTACATCTTCGGTTATGCAATTTAACTATGATGATTACTGTATAAATATATTGGATACACCAGGACATCAAGACTTCAGTGAAGATACATATAGAACATTAATGGCAGCAGACAGCGCGGTAATGGTAATTGACTCTGCAAAAGGAGTTGAGGAACAAACTAAAAAGTTATTTCATGTATGCAGCCTTAGAGGAATACCTATATTTACATTTGTAAATAAAATGGATAGAGAAAGCAAAGATCCTTTTGAACTAATGGAGGACATAGAACAAGTATTAGGAATTAAGTCTTATCCTATGAATTGGCCAATTGGATCAGGTGCAGATTTTAGGGGAGTTTATGACAGAAATAAAAAACTTATAGAGGTTTTTGGTGGAGGAAATCATGGTCAGACTCAGGTAGAGGCAATGGAAGGCAATGTAGATGACAATGTATTTAAAGATTTACTTGGAGATGCTCTTCATGAAAAACTAAAAGAGGATATAGAGCTATTGGACATTGCTGGTGATGAATTTGATTTAAACAAGGTGAGAGAAGGAAATCTAACACCTGTGTTTTTTGGAAGTGCTCTTACAAACTTTGGAGTAGAGCCATTTTTAAAAGAATTTTTACAGCTTACAACTGCACCATTATCCAGAGAATCTGATCAAGGGGAAGTGGATGTATTTGAGGAAAAATTTTCATCCTTTATATTTAAAATACAAGCCAATATGAACCCTGCTCATAGAGATAGAATTGCATTTATGAGAATATGTTCAGGAAAATTTAAAAAGGGAATGGAAGTTTTCCATGTTCAAGGAAAAAATAAGATAAAGCTAGCGCAGCCACAGCAATTTTTAGCGCAAGATAGAGAAATAGTAGAGGAAGCTTATGCTGGAGATATAATTGGAGTGTTTGATCCAGGTATTTTTAGAATAGGAGATACTCTATGTTCAAGTCCTAAAAAGTTTAAGTTTGAAGGAATACCAATATTTGCTCCAGAACATTTTGCAAGAGTAAAAACTATAGATACTATGAAGAGAAAGCAATTTATAAAGGGAATAACAGAAATTTCCCAAGAAGGTGCTATTCAAGTTTTTAAAGAATTGCATATAGGTATAGAGGAAATTATAGTAGGAGTAGTTGGTGTATTACAGTTTGAAGTTCTAGAATATAGAATGAAAAACGAATATAATGTAGATATTAAAATGGATATGCTTGCTTATAGAAATATAAGATGGATAGAAAGTTCAGAAGTAAACCCTGAAAAGCTTGTTCTAACTAGTGATACAAAGTTAGTAAAAGATTTGAAGGATAGAAACATACTTATATTCCAAAGTGAATGGGCTATAAATTGGGCTTTAGAGCACAATAAGGGACTCACTTTATCTGATATAGGTAAATCTGAATAATTAGTACAAATTATAAAAGGCTTAAACTTTAATTGTATTTTAACAATTAAAGTTTAAGCCTTTAAATTTTAGTATTATAATGAACGAAAATTGTAGTCAGTTAAGTATGTTGAACGAATAGTTTTATAATATATAGAAGTAAGAGGTGTTGATATTATTGCTTTACCTTTGTCTAATATAAAATCTACTAATTTGACATTGCAATATGCAAGAAGTAATCCACCTAAAACATCAATAACCCAATGTATTTCAAGGTACATTGTAGAGAATATTACGCTTAAACAAAAGAATCCCCACAAATACTTGAATAGTTTATTCTTTTCCCTTATAACTAGTAAAAACATAGCAAAGGCTATAGATGTATGCATGGATGGAAAACAATTAAGAGCAACACCTGCAGCCGCCTGAGGACTTAAATGTCTATTTAATCCATCAGGATGTCCAAGTACATACCAAACTTCTTGAAGATGGAAGGTTAAATAAAATGGAGTAATTAAAAATACTTGTAAAACATGTCCACCTAAAGCATATCTAATCATTTTCTTAAAATCTTTAGATATGGCAGCTCTGTAAAGAGGAAGTAAAACAGGTAGAACAAAACCATTATTATAAACCATTCTTAAAATCCAAGTAAGAGTTTCAGGCATGTATACTCTTGCAAAACCAGCATCATTAAAAGGTATTTTACTGAATATAGGGTTTAAATCAACAACAATATTTCTACTTATTTGCCAACTTAACATTTTTCCCCAGAATTCATATCCGTGAACATTTATGTAGGATATAAACATCAGAAAAGGTATGCATAGTATTAGGAATGGAATCCATTTAACATCTTTTCTCATATCAGAATATGCTGTAAAGCTGGCAAAAGCTAGTAGAAAAAGATACGTTTTATAATCTACGCCAGAATTAGAATGTAGTGCAACACCTACAGCTCTTTTTAAAAGGTACAAACCTATAAGTATAAAGTAATATCTATTTAACAAGTCAAGTGCTTTAGAAATCAGATTGCGTGCTGTCCCTGAAGTACTTTTAATATTGAAGTTTAACATAACTTTTTTTTACCCCCTTCTCACACAAAATAAATTATAACATGACTGTATTATTAAGTACATATCAAAATAAACAAAAAAGCTCTGATTCCAACAGTCTAATTTGGAACCAGAGTAAAAAAAATATCATATTCCCTTCTTTTTACCTAATAGAGCATCAATAACAAAGACTAAAGCGGTAAATAGTAAAAGAAGATTT
Source organism: Clostridium carboxidivorans P7 (assembly GCF_001038625.1). Taxonomy (GTDB): domain Bacteria; phylum Bacillota; class Clostridia; order Clostridiales; family Clostridiaceae; genus Clostridium_AM; species Clostridium_AM carboxidivorans. The sequence goes on along the minus strand of NZ_CP011803.1, from coordinate 4,241,394 downwards.
ATAAATCCTCCACCTATTTTAAAGATTAAGCCTATTATCCAGAATAATATAATAAAACCACCTAGCCAGCGTAAAAATATCATATATGTTACCTCCTGTAAAAAACAATTTAGTATTATAGAAAATAAAAAAAATTTCAAATAAACTTAGATTAATATACACAATAGTATTAGTGTTAGCATTATCATAAAAAATTATTATGGTAAATTTAGTTTGAATTTTCTGTAATTTTCAACGAGTGTACCCATACATTTTGCAATTAGGAAAAATGTTAATATAATGATTATAAATAATTTTTGAGTAAGGAGTGTAGTTAGAAATGGAAAATAAAAATCTGGCTAGTAGTCAACTAAAAATCAATGATATAGTTCAAATATCATTAATGGCAGCTATCACATATATTGCTACAGCTGTAATTAATATACCTAGTGGTGTAATTATTAAAGGAGTAGTTCATCTTGGTGATAGCATGGTATTTTTAGCTGCTATACTTTTAGGAAAGAAAAAAGGCTTTCTATCAGCAGCAATAGGAATGTGTATATTTGACTTATTTTCACCTTATGCTATATGGGCTCCTTTCACTTTTGTAATAAAAGGAGTTATGGCATATATAGCAGCTACAATAGCTTATAGAAAAGATTACGATGGTAATAACATTTTTAATAATGTATTTGCATTTATTTTAGGTGGAATATGGATGATAGGTGCATATTATTTAGCTGGAGCTATGATAATGCATTTTGTAACTAAAATAGCATTTGCACAAGCTTTTGTTTTATCAGCAGCTGAAATTCCTGGAAATATAGCTCAAGTTGTAGCGGGGATGGCTTTAGCACTACCTTTAGGAAAAGTATTAAAAAAGGCTAATGTTGTAAAGAAATAATAAAAAAGAGGTTTTAAAACCTCTTTTTTTTTAAATAGTTTTTAACTAGCTATTTCTCATTCTATTTTTTTCTGCTTTTCTTTTTCTTCTACAATCAGGACATCTTACAGGATCATTTTCAAATCCTTTTTCTTTGTAAAATTCTTGTTCTCCTTCAGTAAATACAAATTCGTTTCCGCAGTCTTTACATACGATAGTCTTATCTGCCATTAAAAAAACCTCCTTAAAATCATAGGACTAATTTTCTTGGATAACTTACCTCCTATGAAGAAAAGGAGAATAGAATACCTGGAAAAATTAACCTATTTATAAAAATGATAGAATTTATACTCTATACATGTATTATAGCATATTGTAAAAAAAAAACAATATTTAAATTTTATTTTTACCATTACTCTGCATTATCTTTGTCAGGCTATGTATAACTTGGTTTTTCGTTACCAGATGATGTTTTCATTTTAAGGTAAGATTTCGTTATAAAAATTGATTTATGTAGTAAAATGTATTGTAAATTTTTATTAATATAGCTAAACAATCATTATATAAGTGATGTATAATAAATCTATTAAAATATTTACTGAATTTTTGAATATAAATATTTATATAATGAATTTGAGGGTTTTAATATGGATAGAAAGAAATTTTTAAACTTGCTTAAAAAGTCAGAAGGTACTAAATTAGACTTCAAACAGTCTATAGAGATAGAAACTGATAGTGGTAGAAAAGAGTTAGCAAAGGATATATGTGCTATAGCTAATTCCAGAGGTGGAAGAGGTTATTTAATAATAGGAATAGAAGATAAGACTAAAAAAGTGTTAGGAATTGATGATGTTAATTTTAGTGAAGAAAAAATACAGCAAATTGTGAGTTCAAGAATTGAACCACCTATACCTGTATCATTGGAATTTATAGAGTACGAAGGTAAGAAAGTAGCCATTATAAATATATATGATGGACCTCAAAAGCCTTATCAAATTAAGGATAATGGAGCCTTTTATATAAGAAGGGGTTCTACCAATGATACTATGAGAAAACAAGAAATAATTTCATCACTTCAGGAAAACTTAAGTTTGAATATTGAATTATTTCCAATACCTCATAGTGATTTAAAGTGTATAGATACTGAAATAGTGGATAGATATTTTTTTTCCCAAGGAATAAAAGTAAATGATGAAAATAGAGTAGAACTTATGGAGAATGCATCTATTATACATATGGATAAGGATTCAGGAAAGCACATGGCCACCCTAGGAGGAATTCTAATTTTTTCTAAGAAAAATAATGTATATATATCACATAATATGATAAAAATAATTAATAGAGCTAGCAAAAATTTAGGTAAAACTATAATAATTCAAGGGGATCTCCTTTCTATGTTGGATGAAAGTGAAGAATTTTTACAGAAAATATTGCCTAAAACATATCCTATAGAGTCAATATATGAAGGAATAAGAAATGCTGTTTTGTATAGGGATTATACAATGTATTATAAAGAAATAGAAGTAATAGTGGATTTTAATAGTATTGTTATAACTAGTCCTGGAATATTAGTAAAGGAAACAAATAAAAATTCTATTAATTATATGAGAAGAAATATGTGGATATATGAAAAAATAATTGCATTAGACAAAAAAGGAAGGTTTATAAAAAATGGAACAGGTTTTAATAGAATGCAGAAAGCTTTTAAAAATAAGGGCAGAGTAAGTTTTATCAATGTTATTAAAGATGGTGAATTTAAAGTTATATATCCTGGTATAAAAAAGTTTAAATAGAATATATTAAAAAATAGATTTAATATATTCTATAAAAAGTTTAAGTATTTCAGAATTTTTTCAAAGTTATTCCAAATAACGTTGAAAAAATATTCTGAATATTATATAATTTACTTATAAGAGTGGCATAAAATATTAAAGAAGGGGTGGTAAACATGATTCATGTATTTTGCAACAAGAGAGGTTCAGGCAAAACGAAAGCATTAATTAATCTTGCCAATGAAAAGGTTTTAACAAATAAGGGACACATTGTGTATATCGATGATGATAGAAGACCACTACTAGAGTTGGATAGAAGAATAAGATTTATTGCTACTAACGAATTTTACTTAAAAAATCAGGAAAGTTTTTACGGTTTTTTGTGCGGCATACTTTCAGAAGATTATGATATTGATACAATTTTTATTGATGGATTGTTTAATATTGTAGAAGGAAATCTTCATGATGCAGCACATTTATTTTGTTTATTAGAGAAATTAATGGAGAATAGCAATGTTGACATTTATATTAATATAAATGGGGATAAGGAGATGCCAGATTTTATAAAAAAATATGTGGCTTAACTAGAATTTAAAATAGAAAATAAATTAATATTAAAATAAGAGACTGGATGTAAAATCCAGTCTTAAATTTTATCCTTAAAAAAGTAATAAGTATTAAAATGTTGATAAAAAAATATTTTAAATATATACTAGAAACTATAGAAAAAGGCAAATATAAGAATATATAGAAAGGTAGTGATTGAAGTGGCTAATGTTTATGATACCTTAATGGAACGTGGATACATAAAACAAGTTACTCATGAAGAAGAAGTAAGAGATTTATTAGGTAAGGAGAAAGTTACATTTTACATAGGATTTGATCCAACTGCAGATAGTCTTCATGTTGGCCATTTTTTACAAATGATGGTTATGGCTCACATGCAGAGAGCAGGACATAGACCTATAGCATTGCTTGGAGGGGGTACCGCTATGGTTGGTGATCCTTCAGGTAAGACAGATATGAGAAAAATGTTAACAAAGGAACAAATACAGCATAATGCTGAGTGTTTTAAAAATCAATTTTCAGTTCTTGTAGATTTTGATAATGATAAGGCTATAATGGCCAATAATGCTGATTGGTTATTAAATCTTAATTATGTAGATTTTTTGAGAGAAGTAGGAGTGCATTTTTCTGTAAATAGAATGCTTACAGCAGAATGTTTTAAACAAAGATTAGAGAAAGGATTGTCTTTCCTTGAATTTAACTATATGTTAATGCAAGGATATGACTTCCTTGAACTTAACAGAAGATATGGTTGTGTATTACAATTAGGTGGAGATGATCAATGGTCAAATATAATAGCAGGAGCAGATTTAATAAGAAGAAAAGAAAGTAAGCCTGCGTATGGAATGACTTTTGCACTTTTAACTAATAGTGAAGGCAAAAAAATGGGTAAAACAGAGAAGGGTGCATTATGGTTAAATAAAGAAAAAACTTCACCATATGAGTTTTATCAGTACTGGAGAAATGTAGCAGATTCAGATGTAGAAAAATGCTTAGCGCTTTTAACTTTCCTACCTATGGATGAAGTTAGAAGATTAGGTTTACTTCAAGATGCTGAAATAAATGAAGCTAAGAAAGTTCTTGCTTATGAAGTTACCAAGATTGTTCATGGTAAGGAAGAAGCAGAAAAAGCAAAAGCTGCAGCAGAAGCATTATTTGCTGGTGGAGCTAGTATGGAAAATGTCCCAACAGTAGAAATAACAGAAGATGAACTTGGATGTACTGTAATAGACTTAATTGTAAACACAAAAATACTTCCATCCAAAAGTGAAGCAAGAAGACTTGTACAGCAAGGTGGGCTAACAATAAATGATGAAAAGATAACAGATGCCAATATGGTAATAACAAAAGCCAACTTTAATGATAAGTCTATGCTTATTAGAAGAGGAAAGAAAAATTATAATAGAATAGTAATTAAATAAAAATAAAACAAAATACTGTTTTTAAAGTAAATGGCTTTAAAAACAGTGTTTTTTTATTTATGGAAAATAATATGTTAGTCTTTTAATAATTTGGAAAGCAAGTCTATTATTTCATCTACTTTTTTATCTCCAGTATTATTTAGAAAAGCATCTTTCACGCAATGATTAAGATGTTGTTTTAGGATTAATAAATTGGATTTCTTTAGAAGTGATTGAGCAGCAACTATTTGGTTAGATACATCAATGCAATATCTTCCTTCCTCAATCATTTTAATTATTCCTTCTATTTGTCCTTTTGAGGTTTTTAAACATTGTAGAGCTTTTTTCTTTTCTTCATTCACTTACTTTATAACTCCTCTCTATTTTGAGTTACATCACACATTTATACATTATGGTTCCACATTATTAAGGCATCTTCTTTATTGTCAGCATAATATCCTTTTCTTAAACCTTCTTCTACAAAGCCATACTTTTTATAAAGGTTTTGAGCTACTATGTTGGATTTTCTTACTTCTAAAGTCATGTTATGTGCAAATTCAATTTTACATAGTTCCATTAGTGCCTCTAGTAAAAGGTTTCCTGCACCTATACCTCTATATTCAGGATGAACTGCTATATTAGTTATATGTCCTTCATCAAGAATTAACCACATACCAGCATATCCTATTATAACATTCTCTTTTTTAGCAACTACATATCTTGCAAATTTATTATTTGAGATTTCATTTTCAAAAGAAGTTCTGCTCCAAGGTGTTGGAAAACTCAAAGCATCTATTGCAAGTACACTATCAATATGTTCCTGCTTTAAAGACAGTATTTCAATATTATTCACTTGCCAAAGACTCCATTTTTTTCTCATATTCTCTTTCAGCCTGAGACTTTCTAATATACAAAGGTGAAAATGTATATAAGTCATCTTTTATGCCTGAATTTAAAAGGTTTAAACCTATTTCGCCTAATGAAGAGGCTTTTACTACATTAAGGTGTGCAGGAGCAAAATTAATATTTTTTATATTGTTTGTTAGCTTTTCCTTAAATTTATAAATAGCATCTCCTATAAAACAAACTTTAAGGTTCTGTTCATTTATAGTACTAATTAAATCATCAATGGAAATAATCATGTAATCACTAACTCGTTGTAGTTTGCTATCAACAAAGTTGTATAATGCAGTGTAAACATTATTGCGCAATGCATCTATAATAGGACATATAGTTCCATCTGTATAAGCTAAATTATAAGCAAGTGCGTCTAATGAAGAAACACTTACAAAAGGTTTGCCGGTACCTTGGCTTAATCCTTTTATTGTTGAAGCACCTATTCTAAGACCTGTAAAGGAACCAGGACCTTTTGAAACTACAAATCCGTCTAAAGAATTTATATCAATTTTTAAATTTTTTAATAGCTTATCTATCATAGGCATCATTAAAATGGAATGCTGTTTTTTATAATTAAAGGTTATTTCACCAAGTAATCTATTGTCTTCTATTACTGCACAAGTAGCAGCTTCTGTAGCTGAATCTAAACTTAAAATTTTCATATTCTATTTTAACTCCTTTATATAATCGTATCTTTCTCCATAATATTCTATTGAAATTTTTCTGAAATCTATACCTTTTTCAGGTATTTTTTCAATTTTTACAGATATATGTTCTGTGGGGATTAATTCTTCTATGTAATTTGACCATTCTACGATACTAACAGCATCACTAAATATATATTCATCGAAGCCAATAGCTTCAATTTCATCAGGGTCATTAACTCTATAAACATCAAAATGATATAACTTTAAACGCCCTTCATATTCATTAACAATAGTAAAAGTTGGGCTAGTTATAGGGTCGGTTATTCCAAGGGCTTTTGCTATGCCTTTAGTAAAATGGGTTTTACCAGTTCCCATTTCTCCATTAAGACATATTATATCGCCAGGTTTTAACATGTTTCCCAATTTGTTTCCTAGATTTATAGTTGACTCTACATTATCTACAATAAAATTCATTAAAATTCACCTCATAAAATATTTTAACCAAAACAGTGCGAAAAGAAAAGCGACGCTGCTTATTTAGGAATATTAGCACACGTTAATGCTTCCTTAAGATATTGTAGTGCTTTTCCACAAATAAAATTTTCATTAACCATATTATTCATTATGAAGAAAGCTTTTTCTTTATCAAATCCCTTCCTGTAAGGTCTGTCTTCTGTCAGAGCTTGATAAATATCACAAACACCTATAATACGACATTCTTCTGATAATTGTTCGCCAACTAGTGATCTAGGGTAACCATTTCCATTAAGTTTTTCGTGATGGTTAGAAGCCCAATCACTTATATCACTTATATCAACAATTCTATCCAATATTACCTTTGTATAATACACATGTGATTTAATAATAGCAAATTCTTCTGCAGATAATGAAGTATTTTTATCAAGTATACTTGATGGAATGGCAAGCTTCCCTATATCATGAAGTAAACCTGAAATTTTCATCTTTATACACTTATCTTCAGGGTATCCGATGAATTTTGAAACTGTATAAGCAAGTTCTGAAATTCCTCTGGAATGAGTTGCAGTAAATTTACTTTTATTATCTATTATATTTGAAAATATGTACGCGATATCTTGAAATTGTTCTAAATTTAAACATTCATCTATATTTGGAGATACAGTATTTAATATAAATTCCATAAATGATATGTTTTCTATATTGAACCAAAAAAAGTCCTTAGATGAAACTTGTAAGAAGGCATCTACTAAATTCTTAGAAAAAATTATATTCTCATTTTTTTTGATCCATGATATAATACTATTTCTTTGTTTAAAAGCTGGTATAGTTTCATTATATAAAATCTCTATTAAATCACAGATTCTTATAATTTGACTTTCTATTTGAATACTATTTCCGCTTAACCCCATAGCACCACTGCCATCAAAGTTTTCATGATGATTTAATATTATGCTAGAAATATTGTTAAAAATAGGAAAAGATTTAGTTATTTCTGCACCAATTTCGCAATGCTTTTTTATAAAGGAATTTGATGAATGACTTTTTGTTAAATAGTTAGCAGCACCAATATCATGTAAAAGAGAAGCAATATATAATTGCTTTTTTTGCTCCTCATTTAGTTTTATAAAATTTGCTATTTCTAAAGCCAAATATGTAGTTCTAATAGAATGGTGCTTAAATTTATGACTTGTATAATCAACGTTTGAAACATTTTCTATAACTGGTGAATCATATTCTGAACTAATTTGAGATAAATCTAGAGCTATGGACATAGCTCTTATTACCCTATCCATGCTTATTTTCATATAGAACCTCACTAAATAATAATAATAATCTTATTTAATTTTAACATAGATATTTTATATAAAACATATTAAATATGTTTTATATAAAGGAAAATTTATTACAAATATAGAATCATTCAATAACAGTAACAAATATTTTAGGTTATCATAAAAAAATGTATGGAGTTGGTTTAACATGGATAGTTTAGTATTTGAGAAAATGTGGAATGAATGTGAACGAAAAAACCTATCAATATCGAAAAAGTTTTGGGATCTAAGAGCTGAGGAGTTTAATAAAATTATAAATAATAATGATAAAGAAGAAAATATGGAGTTAGTAAAATTTCTTACTTCAAAACATATTCTTAATAAGGATTCTTCTATATTAGATGTTGGCTGTGGTGTTGGTAAGCATTCTTTACAATTTTCTAAGTATGCAAAGAATATTATTGGCATTGACATATCCTCTAAAATGATTGAATATGCCATACAAAATATGAAGGATATGAGTATTGATAATATTGAATATAAGGTTGAAACATGGCAAAGTTTGAACTTGGATGACTATAATTGGAGAAAAAAGTTTGATCTTGTATTTGCATCTATGACTCCAGCAATAAATAGTAAAGATACTTTATTAAAAATGATTGAAGCATCAAAAAGATATTGTTTTATGAGTGGATTTGTATATAGAAATGATAATATTAAAAATCAACTTAGGGAAAAAATATTAGGAAAAGATAAAAGCTATAATAAGAAATTTGAAAATAATATCTATTATGCTTTTAACATTCTGTGGAACATGGGTATACATGCGGAAATTCAATATAAAAGTGTTCAGTGGAATAAAGAATGGGATTTAAGTAAAGCAATAGAGGTGTATACATTACAGTTTGAAGATTTAGGAATTGAAAATTCTAAAGATATTATAAAGAGCTATTTAGAGAGCATAAGTGATAATGGAAAGATCAAGGATAGTGTTAATGCAAAGGTTGCATGGATGCTTTGGAAAAAAGATGAGTGAAGTAAAAAAATATAATTATTTGCATTGTTAAAAAGCATTATGTAAAATAGAAATGTATTTCTAATTTTATAGAGTTATTTTAAGATTCATGTGGAGGGTATTCAATAATATTTCTTCATATGCTTAATTATGAGGTGAATAATTTGAAAAACGCAATATTATTATTTTTATGTATGATATTATTAAGCGGTTGCAGCTATAAAATGCAAAATGAATCAGTGAAATCAGATAGCAATGAAGTTAAAATGGAAACAAGAAAAGATATAGAGTTAAACATTGTTACTACAGATAAATTATTGTGCAATATGGTTAAAAGTATATCTAAAAATATGCATTCTGTGGACTATATTTTTAAAAGTAGAATAGATGAAGAAAATTTTCAATTTACTTCAGATAGTTTAAACAATATAGCTAAAAAGGATTTATTTATTTATATGGGAGCAGGATTTGAGCCTTGGATTGATGATTTTATAGATAAATTAAATAAAAGTAAAGTTGGAGTAATAAATGTTTCTAGAGGTGTAAAACTTTTATCATATAACAAAGAAGTAAAATATAAAAATACTACCTTGAAAGATAATGGTTACTACTTAATGAATATTGATAATTATAAGATAGCTTTGCTAAATATCAAAAATTCAATACAAGATAAGGATCCTAAGAATAGAGATTTGTACCAAAAAAATTTTTCGGAAGCAGTAAAAAATATCGAAATACATGAAAAAGATTTAAAAACTGTTGTAAGTAAATTAACAGATTGTAATTTTGTATTTGCAGAAGATGAAATGAATTATTTTATAAAATATAATGGTTTTAAGTCAATATATACAGTAAAAGATTCTAATGGAAAATGGGATCTAGAAGCCAAAGTTAAGGATTTAAAAAACCTTGTATTTTTGTATAATGACCCAGCTGTTTTGCAAGAAAATGCAGATATAATAAAAAAGTATAATATTAAAACTGTAAATATAAAAATATATAATGGTGAAATTAATTATGAGGATATTCTAAAGTATAATATAGAAACTTTAAAAAAATTCTATGAAAGTGAAGCTGCAAAAAAGTAATATTAATCATTCAACTTAGTTAAAATTTTAGTTTCATAACATATAATAAACTAATAATTAAAAAAAGCTTGCAATTTAAAATAGTATGCTGTATAATAGACAATGTCTTAGGGGTATGGCTCAACGGTAGAGTAGTGGTCTCCAAAACCATTGGTTGTGGGTTCAAATCCTACTGCCCCTGCCAAAGCGTTAAAATAAGTAGATTTGCAAAAAATGCAAATCTACTTATTTTTTTATGTATAAATTTATGAAGAAATCAATTTAAACTGAATACTTTGAAGTTTGAAAATTATTTCATTAATTATACACTGTGTGAAAATTATGAAAAAAAAATAATCAGTATGTAAGATGATTTTAAAAAGAATATATGATATCCTATTTTTACAAAATAATTTATAATTTTGAATTTTGCTGTATCTAGAAATTTATAAAAAACAATTTATATATAGTAAGAATTAAGGCAAAACATTATTAACGCCCATCTCTAAAGGATAAAATTATAGCTCTTGTGCAAATTTTATCCTTTTTACAAAAATAAATTTTTATTTAGTAATGCTAAAACATTATAGAAAAGTAGAATAATTATTATTTAATGTACATTATTTTATTTTTATTGTGTAGAAAGTAAGTTTTTATTTTATTATAAAAATTTATTTTAAATAAATAAAAATTTTTTTATTATAATTTCCATGTAAATAATGGGAATACCATATAAAATTTGTATGAAAAATATTATTTTTTATGTTATCGACATTTTAAAAAATATGTTTTTCTTGTAGAAACGAAATATTCATGTCGAAATGGGTCGAACATATATTAATGGTAAAAAGCTTGGAATAAGTTGAAAAGTAGAATCTATATAAACTATTTTTCAGAAATTTTTAAAATGTTTAAGTTTAAATAAATGATAATTAAAAAATTAACAATCTTGTGTATGAAAAATAGAATTTTATAATGATAAATCAAATAATATGTTTTTATGCCATAATATTGGGATGTTTCAAAAATAGATAATTATAGTTAATATATGTAAACTTAAATTTTGGAAATTTTAATGGAAAAATAATAAAAAATATTTTGCATTTTACATATGGGTTGTGATATTATAATGATTAGAAAGACATTTACGAAGTCGTTCAAATATTTTCTTAAAAATCTTTAAAAAGTGTATGTATTTTCCACTTTTAATTCTATTAAGTATTTTTACAAATGCTAAAAATCATGTTTAATCTCATTCAATAATTTACCAAATTGGATTTTGAAAAATTTAAAAAATAGAGAAATGAAGGTTAAATTTGCTTAGTAATTATTGCAATATTGAGATTTTTATGAAAATAGATGTTTAATTTTTAACGTTTTTAGGGTACATAAGTATAATTTCTTTATTAAATTAAATGAAAAAGATTATAATTGTAATTTTTATATACAATTATTTTCTAAATAAAAAAACAATAGGGTTTTAGGTAATTAAGAGGAATTAACTCCGATATTATTTAAAGGGGTAATTCAGCAAGGAGGGAATTTATTAAAATGGATGAAAAAGTACTTTCAATTGACAAGACTACACTTGAAATGTTGGACAAGGCTAAAAAAGATGGTGTGGAAACAGCTTGGGACAGAAGAGATGCTTTAAAAACACCTTGTGGATTTGGTTCAGCAGGTGTTTGCTGTAGAAACTGTAATTTAGGACCTTGTAGAGTAAGCCCAGTTCCAGGAAAAGGTGTACAAAGAGGTATTTGTGGTGCTGACGCAGGTGTTATCGTTTCCAGAAATTTTGCTAGAATGGTTGCAGGTGGAGCAGCTGCTCACTCAGATCATGGTAGAAGTATAGCTCTTGAACTATATCATACATCTCCAAATGGTGATATAAAGGTTAAAGATGAAAAGAAATTGATGAAAGTAGCAGAAAGATTTAACGTTCCAACAGAAGGTAGAGATATATACGATATAGCTCATGATGTTGCACAAGCAGGATTAAATGATTTCGGTAGACAAATGGGAGAAGTTAATTTTCCACCAACCCTACCTAAAAAGAGAAAAGAAATTTGGGACAATTTAGGAATAACTCCTAGAGGATTTGATAGAGAAGTAGTTTCAATCATGCATTCAACACATATAGGCTGTATGGCAGATGCTGAACCTATGATCAAAATGGCTTTGAGATGTGGATTAGCAGATGGTTGGATGGGATCATATATGGCTACAGAGTTTAGTGATATAATGTTTGGAACTCCTCATTCAATAGGTACTGAAGCAAATTTAGGAGTTTTAGGAGACAATTCAGTAAATATTGTTTTACATGGCCATGAACCAGTACTTTCAGAAATGATTGTACAAGCAGCTGAAGAACCAGAAATGATAGCTTTAGCTAAAGAACAGGGAGCAGATGGAATAAATCTTTGTGGTATGTGCTGTACTGCAAATGAAGCTACTATGAGACGTGGTATTAAATTAGCAGGAAACTTTATGCAGCAAGAATTAGCAGTAGTAACAGGTGCTGTTGAAGCTTTAGTAGTTGATGTACAATGTATATTCCCAGCACTCGCAAAATTATCTGAATCATATCATACTAAATTCATAACAACTTCACCAAAAGCTAATATTAAGGGATCAACTCGTATGGAAATGGATGAAGAACATCCACTTCAAACAGCTAGGGAAATTGTAAAAGCAGCAATAATGAACTTTAAAAATAGAGATAAGAGCAAGGTTATGATACCAGAACTTAAATCAGAAGCAGTAGTTGGATATAGTACAGAAGAAATATTAAATAAATTAGATGGAGTTGTAAACTCTCAAATAGGACCAATGCAGACTACAAAACCTTTAGGAGATGTTATAGTTGCAGGTGTTTTAAGAGGAGCAGCAGCTGTAGTTGGATGTAATAATCCAAAGGTTCAACATGACTTTGGTCACATAGAAACTATAAAAGGCTTAATCAAAAATGATATTATTGTTGTTGTTACAGGTTGTGCAGCTCAAGCAGCAGCTAAAGCAGGATTACTTAAGAAGGAAGCAAGAGAACTTGCAGGTCCAGGACTTAAAAAGGTATGCGAATTAGTAGATATACCACCAGTACTTCATATGGGTTCTTGTGTCGATATAAGCCGTATTTTAGAGTTAGTAGGCTCTGTAGCTAATCGCTTAGGTGTAGATTTTAGTGATTTACCAGTAGCTGGTGTAGCTCCAGAATGGATGTCAGAGAAAGCAGTTTCAATAGGATGTTATGTAGTAGCTTCTGGTATTGATACTTGGCTTGGAGTTGTTCCTCCAGTAACAGGTAGTCCAGAAGTTGTGGATATCTTAACTAATAAAATGGAAGATTGGGTAGGAGCTAAATTCTTTATCCAACCAGATCCACATAAGGCAGTAGATGAAATAGTAGCTAGAATCAATGAAAAACGTAAAAAATTAGGAATATAAAGTAGTATAATTAAAATAGTATAAAAGTAGTGTAATATTAATTGCTTTGTTAAATAAGCAAATGTTATGCCAAACTACCAATACAAGGTACTATCTTAAATAATAATTTCTAGAATCAAAATGATACAAAAAACTTTCTCGAAATGATAAAAAGTGCATACTAATTATCATTTCGAGAAAGAATTTACTTGAAACTCATTATAAGGACTTTAAATAACTAGTGAGAAGGGGGAACTATAATATGAAAATGAAAATGGCTATAACGGGAAAAGGTGGCGTAGGTAAAAGTACTTTTTCTGCCATAATAAGTAGAATATATGCAGAGGAAGGATATAAGGTATTGGCTGTAGATGCAGATCCAGATCCTAATTTAGCTTTAGCATTAGGGTTCCCACAAGAAATAATTAATGAAATAGTACCAATATCAGAAATGAAAAAATTAGTGGCAGAGAGAACCAATTCCACACCAGGTGCTTTTGGAAAAATGTTTAAAATAAATCCAAAGGTTGATGATATACCTGAAAGATATTGTAAAGAATACAATGGTGTCAGAGTGTTAACGATGGGAACAGTTGATACTGGTGGAACTGGTTGTATCTGTCCAGAAAATGTACTTCTAAAGAAGCTTACTTCTCATTTGATACTTCAAAATAAAGATATAGTAATTATGGATATGGAAGCAGGTATTGAACATTTAGGAAGAGGAACAGCTCAAGGCGTAGATGTGTTTGTTGTAGTAGTAGAACCAGGAATTAGAAGTATTCAAACATACCATCATGTAAAAAAATTAGCAAAAGATATAGGCATAGACAAGGTTTTTGTAGTTGCAAATAAAATTAAAAATGAAGAAGATGAAAGATATGTACTTGAAAATGTAGGTGAAGATGCTTGTCTTGGATTTATGCACTATCGTGAAAATGTAGGAACTTCTGACAGGGTTAATCAATCTCCATACGATTCCAGTAAGGAAACCGTAGAAGAGGTAAAAAAAATAAAAGAAAAGTTAGAAGGTCAGTTAGTTTAAAACATGTGATTTTTTAATAAGTTTGACCAGTCTCCATATAATTCCATAGGGGGAATTATAGAAGAGGTTAAAAATAAAAGAAAAATTAGAGATGGGGGTATTTTAAATGGATTTTAAATCAGACATCGAAATAGCACAAGAGTGTAAAATGGAGGACATTAGAAAAATAGCTGAAAAAGCAGGCATACCTGAAGATGACATCGAGCTTTATGGAAAGTACAAAGCAAAAGTAAATTATAACCTTTTAAAAACAACTCCTAGTAAGAATGGTAAATTAATACTATGTACAGCAATTAACCCAACACCAGCAGGAGAAGGAAAAACTACTACGTCAATAGGTGTAGCTGACGCTTTATCAAAATTAGGCAAAAATACAATAGTTGCATTAAGAGAACCATCATTAGGACCAGTATTTGGAGTTAAAGGTGGAGCAGCAGGTGGTGGATATGCACAAGTTGTTCCAATGGAAGACATTAACTTACATTTCACTGGAGATTTCCATGCAATAGGAGCAGCTAACAATTTATTAGCTGCAATGGTAGACAACCATATATATCAAGGAAATTCTTTAGATATTGATCCAAGAAGAATTGTTTGGAGAAGATGTGTTGACATGAACGACAGACAATTAAGATTTATAACAGATGGTTTAGGCGGAAAAGCTAATGGAATGCCAAGAGAAGATGGTTTTGATATAACTGTTGCTTCAGAAATAATGGCTATATTCTGCTTAGCTAGTAACATAACTGATTTAAAAGAAAGACTTGCTAGAATAGTTGTAGCATATACAAGAGCTGGAGAACCTGTAACAGCTGGACAAATAAAAGCACAAGGACCAATGGCTGCATTACTTAAAGATGCATTAAAACCAAATCTAGTTCAAACTCTTGAAGGAACACCAGCATTTGTTCATGGTGGACCATTTGCTAACATAGCTCATGGATGTAACTCAGTAATAGCTACAAGAATGGCTACTCATTTTGCTGATTACGTAGTTACAGAGGCAGGTTTCGGTGCTGACCTTGGAGCAGAAAAATTCTTAGATATTAAGTGTAGAATGGCTGGATTAAAACCAGATGCAGTTGTAATAGTTGCTACAGTAAGAGCATTAAAATACAACGGCGGAGTTCCAAAGGCTGATTTAAATAATGAAAACTTAGAAGCTCTTGAAAAAGGACTTCCAAACTTATTAAAACATGTTGAAAATATAACTAAGGTATATAAATTACCAGCAGTAGTTGCAATAAATGAATTCCCAACTGATACACAAGCTGAGTTAAAGCTAGTTGAAAATAAGTGTAAGGAACTTGGCGTAAATGTTAAGTTATCACAAGTTTGGGCAAAAGGCGGAGAAGGCGGCATAGAAGTTGCTAAAGAAGTAATGAGATTAATAGATGAAGGAAAGAATGATTTCCAATTTGCATATGATGAAAAATTATCAATTAAAGAAAAAATAGCAGCTATATCTAAGAAGATTTATGGTGCTGATGATGCAGTATTTACACCACAAGCTGAAAAAGAAATAGCAGAGTTAGAAAAGAATGGTTTTGGACAAACACCAGTATGTATAGCAAAAACTCAGTATTCTTTAACTGATGATCAGACTAAACTTGGTAGACCAACAGGATTTAATATTACAGTAAGACAAGTAACAATTTCAGCAGGTGCAGGTTTTGTTGTTGCTGTAACTGGATCAATAATGAAAATGCCAGGACTTCCTAAGGTTCCAGCAGCTGAAAGAATTGATGTTGATGAAAATGGAGTAATAAGCGGATTATTCTAATTTCAGAGGAGGAAATTACGATGAAACTAGCAGACAAAACTTGTACAGATTTTATAGAAGTTCTTGCATCAAAGGCAGCAGTACCTGGTGGAGGTGGAGCTGCAGCTTTAGTAGGAGCTATAGGAATGGCATTAGGAAGTATGGTTTGTAACCTTACTATAGGAAAGAAAAAATATGCTCAGTATGAAGAAAAAGTTCAAGGTATACTTGGTAAAGCAGGTCAGCTTCAGGAAGAACTTCTAAAACTTATAGATGCTGATGCAGAATGCTTCCTTCCTCTTTCAAAAGCATATGGTATGCCTAAGGAAACTGAAGAGGAGAAAAAGTTAAAAGAAGAAACTTTGCAGAAATGTTTAAAGTCTGCTTGTGAAGTTCCAGTAGCTATAGTTAAACAGTGTTATGAATCTATAAAACTTCATGAAGCACTAGTAGACAACTGCTCTATGCTTGCTATAAGCGATGTTGGAGTTGGGGTACAGGCTTTAAGAGCTGCTATAATTGGTGCTCAATTAAATGTAATAATCAACATAAATTCAATCAAAGATGAAGCTTATGTTGAAAAAGTAAAGAAGGAAACGGAACCTTTAATACAAGATGGAATAAAAATAGCGGATGAAGTTTATGGAAAAGTAGTAAAAGCACTTAGTAAATAACAGCTTTAATTAATTAGATAAAATGATATCCAGGGGAAGAAGTTCAACTTCTTCCCAGGGATGTTAAAATAATTAAATTCTATTAATTAATAATTTTGTTTATGAAGGAGATTGTAAGTATGGGTCAAATAATTAAGGGAAAGCCAGTTGCAGATGCGATAAGTACGGTTTTAACTAAGGAAGTAGAAGAATTAAAGGCTAAGGGTATTACTCCAAAACTTACTATAGTAAGAGTTGGAGCAAACGGAAGTGACCTTGCTTATGAGAGAGGGGCTCTTAAAAGATGTGCTTCTATAGGAATAGACACAGAAGTAAAAGAGCTTCCAGAAAACATAGAACAAGACGATTTCATAGCAGAACTTAAGAAAGTAAATGAAGATAAAGCTACTAATGGTATATTAATCTTTAGACCATTCCCAAAACAACTAGATGAAAGTGTTATTAAATATATAATCGCGCCAGAAAAGGATGTTGATTGTTTTAGTCCTGTAAATGTTGCTAAATTGATGGAAAAGGATGAAACTGGTTTTGCGCCTTGTACTCCATCTGCAGTAATTGAAATATTAAAACATTACAATGTGCCTATGAAAGGAAAAAATGCAGTAGTAATAGGAAGATCTATGGTAGTAGGAAAACCAGTATCAATGTTGCTGTTAAATGAAAATGCAACAGTTACTATATGCCACTCAAGAACTCAAGACATGCCTTCAGTAACTTCCAAAGCTGATATAGTAATAGTTGGAATTGGTAAAGCTAAAATGATAGATTCTAAATATATTGGTGATGAAGCTGTAGTTATAGATGTTGGTATCAATGTTGATGAAAAAGGAAATCTATGCGGAGATGCAGATACTGACAGTTGTATAGAAAAGGCTTCAATGATAACACCAGTTCCAGCAGGAGTAGGTTCAGTTACAACTTCAATACTTGCTAAGCATGTGGTAAAAGCATGTAAATTGCAAAATAATCTAGTATAAGCATTTATTAAGATGGGGGAATAAGAATGATTATTTCAGAGAAAAAGCCTTTTGAAGAGGTACTTGGATATCTTAAAGATAGTAAAAAAGTAATATTAACAGGTTGTTCTTTATGTGCTTCCACTTGTAAAGTAGGCGGAGAAGAAGAAGTATTGGAAATGAAAACTAAATTAGAGGAAAATGGTAAGGTAGTTTTAGGATATAAAATACTAGATCCTTCCTGTAATTTATTGAAAACTAGAAAAGATTTAAAAGCCTTAAAGGAAGAATTAAAAGAGGCCGATGCAGTTTTATCCATGGCTTGCGGCGACGGAACTCAAACAGTTGCAAAACTTTTGAAGATTCCTGTTTATCCAGCTAACAATACATCATTTATAGGAGAAGTAGAAAGAGTTGGACAATATAAAGAAGCTTGCAAAGCTTGTGGAAATTGCCAACTTGGATGGAGTGGTGGAATCTGTCCAATAACAATGTGTGCTAAAGGTCTTTTAAATGGACCTTGTGGTGGTGCAAGAGATGGAAAATGTGAAGTGGATCCAGAAAATGACTGTGCTTGGATTCTAATATATAACAAGTTAAAAGAACTAAACAAGCTTGATAATTTATTAGAAATCAGAGAACCAAGAGATTATCAGGTTAATGCTCATCCAAGAAAAGTAGATTTAAGAGATAAGGAATAATTCTAAGGGGGATTAAAAATGAGCCTATTGAAAGAAGCTTTCGAAAGAGGAGAATTTGGAATAACAGCAGAAATGGCTCCTCCAAAAGGTATAGATCTTTCTCATTTGATAGAATGTGCTAAAGCAATAAAAGGGAGAGCACATGGAGTTAATGTTACAGATTTTCAATCTGCAACTTTAAAGGCCACTTCTTTAGCAACATGTAAAGTGTTAAAGGATGCAGGATTAGAGCCTGTTCTTCAAATAACAGGGAGAGATAGAAATAGAATAGCAATTCAAGGGGAACTTTTATCTGCAGGGGTATTTGGAATCGAAAATGTATTAGCTCTTACAGGAGATTATACAATGACAGGAGATCATCCAGGAGCTAAACCAGTTTATGATTTGGATAGTGTAGGAATACTTAGTGTTGCAAGCACTATAGCACAAGGAAAAGATATGTCAGGCAATGATTTAACTGGTACACCTAAATTTTATTTAGGAGCTTGTGTAACTCCAAGATATGATCCTTTAGAATTACAAATTTTGAAAATGGAAAAGAAAATAAAAGCTGGTGCTAAATTTTTTCAAACACAAGCTGTATATGATATAGATACTTTAAAATTATTTAGAGAAAAAACTAAGCATTTAGATGCAAAACTTATGGTGGGTATAATTCCATTAAAGTCAGCAGGTATGGCTAAATATATGAATAAAAATGTTCCAGGAATATTTGTTCCAGATGAATTAATTGAAAGAATGAAGGGTGCGGAAAATAAAGTTCAAGAAGGAATAAAAATATCTGGTGAGTTTATAAAGAAGGTAAAAGAAGAAGGTCTTTGTGACGGAGTTCACATAATGGCAATTGGTGCGGAAGAAAATGTGCCATTAATATTAGATCAAGCAGGATTATAAAATCGAAGGGGCGATTATAGATGAAAATAGTTGTTATTGGTGGGGGACCAGGCGGATATGTAGCTGCACTTAAAGCTGCGATGTTAGGCGCAGATGTTACTGTAGTTGAAAAAGGTAAAGTAGGAGGAACTTGCTTAAATGTAGGCTGCATACCTACAAAAGCTCTACTTGCTTGCTCAGATGTATTAAATACAGTAAAAGAAGCTAAGAAATTTGGCATTAATTTTGAAGCTGATGTAAAAGCTGATTTTGCAGCTATAATGGAAAGAAAAGAAAAAGTTGTTACTAACCTTGTAAAGGGAATTGAGTACTTATTTGAAAGCAAGGGAGTAAAACTTGTAAGGGGAGCAGGAAGATTAGTAAGCAATAAAGAAGTTGAAGTTACAAAGGAAGATGGAACAAAAGAAAGTATACCAGCAGACAAGATAATTCTTGCTACAGGTTCTATACCAGTAGTTCCAAGATTTCTTCCTTATGATGGAAAAAATGTAATGACTTCTGATGAAGTTTTGAATCTTAAAGAGCAGCCAAAATCAATGATTGTTGTTGGTGGAGGTGTAATAGGTTGTGAAATAGGACAGTTCTTAAGTAGACTTGGAACTGAAGTTAAAATAGTAGAAATGTTACCACAATTATTACCTCTTGAAGATGAAGATACAGCAAAAATACTACAAAGAAGCTTTAAACAGGGAAAGATAAAGTTCTTTGTAGGTGATGGTATCTCAACTGTAGAAGTTGGAGAGGGTAATGTAGTTGCAACTCTACAAAGTGGCAAAAAAGTAGAAGCAGAAAAGATGCTTGTAGCCATTGGTAGAAGACCATATACTGATGGTCTTGGATTAGAAGAATTAGGAATACAAGCTGATAGAGGTAAAGTAATAGTCAATGAGTATTTAGAAACTAATATAGAAGGAATTTATGCTATAGGTGATTTAACTATAAGCCCTGATTTAGCTCATGTAGCTTCAAGACAAGGTATTGTAGCTGTAGAAAATGCTATATTAGATAAAAAGAAGAAGATGAGCTATAAAGCTGTACCAGGTTGTGTGTTCACAGAACCAGAAGTTGCTTCTGTTGGTATGAAAGAAAAACAAGCTAAAGATGCTGGAATAAATTACAAAGTAGGAAAATTCGATTTCAGAGGATTAGGAAAAGCTCAAGCTATGGGTAAATTACAAGGTTTTGTAAAAGTAATTACAGATGAAAAAGATGTAATTATTGGAGCTGCTATAATTGGAGAACGTGCAGCAGATATGCTTGGTGAATTAACAGTAGCTTGTGAGTTTGGATTAACAGCAGAACAAGTAGGAGAAGTAATTCATCCACATCCAACTTTATGTGAAGGAATTATGGAAGCACTTCATGATGTTCATAAACAATGTGTTCATTCAGTAGAGTAAAGAATAGGACTTAAAAACCCTATGCATGACAATAGGAGGAGGTTATACAATGGCATATAAAATAGCTGTAGCAGGAAAAGGTGGAACTGGTAAAACTACATTAACAGGATTATTAATAGATTATCTTGTAAAAAAAGGAGAAAAACCAATACTAGCTGTAGATGCTGATGCAAATGCTAATTTAAATGAAGTTTTAGGTGAAGAAGTAGAAGAAACTATAGGAGACATAAAAGAAGATGTAAACCAAAAATCACTTGAAGGTAATAAATTTCCGGGAGGCATGTTAAAAGCTGATTACTTAAAATACAAGTTAAATACATCCATAACGGAAGGCGATGGCTATGACATGATTGTAATGGGAAGATCCCAAGGGCCTGGATGCTATTGTTATGTAAATGGGGTGTTAAAGGCTCAGATAGATTCTTTAGCTGCAAATTATCAATATATAATTATAGATAATGAAGCTGGAATGGAGCATTTGAGCAGGAAGCTAGTTGAGAATATTGATACATTATTTTTAATCAGTGACTGCTCTAGAAGAGGTATTCAAGCTGTAGGAAGAATAAGAAGGTTAGTTGATGAATTGAAATTAAAAGTAGGCCAAATTTTTCTTATAGTTAATAGAGCTCCAGAAGGCAAAATAAATGATGGAACTATGGAAGAAATAAAAAAACAAGATCTAGATTTATTAGGTGTTGTACCTATGGATTCTACCATTTATGAGTATGATACAAGTGGGAAACCTCTAGTAGATATGCCAGAGGATTCCCCTTCTAAAAAAACACTATATGATATTTTATCAAAAATCCAATTTAATAAATAATTTAAGGAGGCATTAAGTTATGTTCAAAAAGTCAGTACAGAAATTTTCAGGAAAGATTTGTGAAGTAGAAATTGGAACAGGTGAAAAAGCTATAAAATTAGGTGGAGAAAGTGTTCTTCCTTTTTATTCCTTTGATGGAAATACAGGAAACGCTCCTAAATTAGGTATGGATATTACAGACGATTTAGAAGGTTGGCCAAAGGCAATATTAGAACTTTATAAAGATGTATGTAATGATCCAGTTGCTTGGGCAAAGTGTATTGAAGAAAAATATGCTCCTGATTTTATCTGTTTAAAATTAGATTCAGCAGATCCAAATGGAAAAGATAATTCAGTTGAAGAGTGTGCTAAAACAGCAAAAGCTGTAGTAGAAGCTATAAAAACTCCTCTTGTTGTAGCTGGAACAGGAAATCATGATAAGGATGCTAAGTTATTTGAAAAAATTGCTCAAGAATTAGATGGACACAATGTTCTTCTTTTATCAGCAGTAGAAGATAACTATAAAACTATAGCAGCAGCAGGTGCTATGGCTTATAATCACAAGATTGGTGCAGAATCATCCGTTGACATAAACCTTGCAAAACAAATAAACATATTAGTAAATCAATTAGGTGTTGGTAATGAAAAGATAGTTGATAATGTAGGATGTTCAGCAGCAGGGTATGGATATGAATATGTTATTTCAACTTTAGACAGAGTTAGACTTGCAGCATTAGGACAAGATGATAAAACTTTACAGGTACCTATAATTACACCAGTTGCATTTGAAACTTGGAAGGTAAAGGAATCAGTTGATGAAGAAACATGGGATAACCTAGAAGAAAGAGGAATTTCTATGGAAGTTTCAACAGCAGCAGGTGTTTTAGCATCAGGATCAAATGCAGTAATTTTACGTCATCCAAAATCACTAGAAACTATTAAAAAATTTGTAAGCGAATTATTAGCTTAATGTAAATTTAAATTTATACTGGGATTTAAATAAGGGAGGATTCAAAATGGCTTTAAAAGGATTAGATATATTTAAATTAACACCAAAAAAGAATTGTAAAGATTGCGGATTTCCAACTTGTTTGGCATTTTCAATGAAGGTTGCAGCAGGAGCTGTAGAAATAGGAAAATGTCCACATATGAGTTCTGAAGCTTTAGAAAAATTATCAGAAGCTACAGCACCAATAATGAAAACTATAACAATAGGTAAAGGTGATACTGAATATAAATTAGGCGGAGAAACTGTTATGTTCCGTCATGAAAAAACATTAGTAAATAGAAATAGATTTGCAGTTTTATTAAGTGATTCTATGGATGATGCTGAAGTAGATGCTAAAATTGCACATATGAAAGAAGTTGACTATGTAAGAATCGGCGAAGACATGAAAGTTGAATTTGCAGCATTAAAATATGCTGGAAATAAAGATAAATATATTGCTTTAATTAATAAAGT
The DNA here is from genome assembly GCF_001038625.1 of Clostridium carboxidivorans P7. Classification (GTDB taxonomy): domain Bacteria; phylum Bacillota; class Clostridia; order Clostridiales; family Clostridiaceae; genus Clostridium_AM; species Clostridium_AM carboxidivorans. The sequence continues at coordinate 4,218,297 of NZ_CP011803.1, read as the reverse complement.
AAAAGCAAGTGGTTTAAAGGTTGCTTATGCATTAATTTGTGAAGATGCAAGTGTTGCTAAAGAAGCTTTAGATTTAGTTAAAGATGAAAATCCATTAGTATATGGTGCTAATAAAGACAATTATGCTGCTTTTGTTGAATTAGTAAAAGCTGACAACTTAGCATTAGGAGTAAAAGCTGAAAGCTTAGAAGCATTATATGCTTTAGTTGAAGAAATACACAAATTAGGATATAAGAATTTAGTTCTTGATCCAGGTTCAGCTTCAATAAAAGAAGCTTTTGAAAATACAGTTCAAATAAGAAGAATAAACATTCAAGATCAAGACAGAGTATTTGGCTATCCTTCAATACTATTTGTAGATGAACTTTCAAAAGGCGATAAGTTCATGGAAGTTGCATTATCTACATTATTTACAATGAAATATGGTTCATTAATAGTTTTAAGTGATATGGATTATGTTAGAGCATTACCTCTATATGGAGTAAGACAAAACATATTCACAGATCCTCAGAAACCAATGAGAGTTGAACCAGGTATATATGGATTTAATGGTGCAGATGAAAATTCACCAGTAATATGTACTGTTGACTTTGCATTAACTTACTTTATAGTAACTGGAGAAGTTGAAAGATCTAAGATGCCAGTTTGGATGTTAATTCCAGATGCAGGTGGATACTCAGTTCTTACTTCTTGGGCTGCTGGTAAGTTTACATCAACTGTTATTTCAGAATTTGTAAAAGAATCAGGAATAGAAAGCAAAACTAAGTGTAGAAAACTTATACTTCCAGGAAAAGTTGCTGTTTTGAAAGGCGATTTGGAAGAGAAATTACCAGGTTGGGATATTACAGTTGGAACAACAGAAGCTATGTTTATTCCTAAATTCTTAAAAGAGTTAAATATTAAATAATAAAAGTATTCAAGTTTGCAATTGAGAATCAGGTTTTGTCTTGATTCTCAATTATAAATAATATAAAATTTTATTTTTAAAAAATTAATGATATAAAACAGGGGGGTCATTTGAAAATGGATAAATTTATTGTTATTGGTGAAAGAATACACTGCATATCTCCAGCTATCAGAAAGGCTATAGAAGAAAGAAACCCAGAACAAATTTTAAAAAGAGCAAAAGAACAATTAGACGCAGGCGCTAATTATTTGGATTTCAACATAGGACCAGCTGAAAAAGATGGAGAAGAAATAATGAAATGGGGAGTTCAATTACTTCAAAAAGAATTTGACAATGTTCCTCTTGCATTGGATACAACAAATAAGAAAGCAATAGAAGCTGGACTTAAAGTTTATAATAGAGAAAAAGGAAAACCAATTGTAAATTCAGCTGATGCTGGTGGTAGAATTGAAAATATAGATTTAGCTGCAGAATATGAAGCTATGTGTATTGCATTATGTGCAAAAGAAGGTATAACTAAAGACAATGATGAAAGAATGGCTTACTGTACAGAAATGCTTGAAAGAGGAATGGGTCTTGGAATGGAACCAACAGATTTATTATTTGATCCATTGTTCCTAGTAATAAAAGGAATGCAAGATAAACAAAAAGAAGTTCTAGAAGCTATTAGACTTATAAGCGAAATGGGACTTAGAACTTGCTGTGGATTAAGTAATGTTTCTAATGGTGCACCAAAGACTATAAGACCAATAATGGATGCTACTTATGCAGCAATGGCTATACAATGTGGATTGACTTCAGCTATAATGAATCCATGTGATTTAAGATTAATGGAGACAATTAAAACATGCGATGTTGTAAATGGAGCTGTTTTATATGCTGATTCTTATTTAGAACTATAATTTTATATAAATTTTAATTTTAGGGAGGGGCAAAAAAATGAATTTATATCAAACTGTATTCACTGGCTCAAAGCAAGCATTAAAAGCTGCTGAAGATTTGGTTAAAAAGGTCGTAGATGAAAAAGGTAAGGATTGTAAGGTTGCATTCCCTGATACTGCATATTCATTGTCAGTATTATATTCTGCTACAGGCAAAAAAGTTACAAATGTAGGAGAATTGGAAGCTTCTCTAGACGTAGTTAGAAGTTTAATAGTTGAAGAGGAAATGTTAGATAAATTATTGAACTCTGGTCTTGCTACAGCAGTAGCAGCAGAAATAATTGAAGCTTGTAAGTATGTTCTTTCAGATGCTCCATATTCTGAACCTTGTGTAGGTTTTGTATCAGATCCAATAATCTGTTCATTAGGTGTACCACTAGTTACTGGTGATATCCCTGGTGTAGCAGTTGTACTTGGAGAATGTCCAGATGCTGAAACTGCAGCAAAAGTAATAAAAGATTATCAATCAAAAGGATTACTTACTTTCTTAGTTGGTAAAGTAATAGACCAGGCTGTAGAAGCTAAAGTTAAAATGGGTCTTGACTTAAGAGTTATACCTCTAGGATATGATGTTACTTCAGTAATTCATGTTGTAACAGTTGCTATAAGAGCAGCATTGATATTCGGAGGAGTTAAGCCAGGTAATTTACCAGAATTCTTAAAATATACAGCTGAAAGAGTTCCAGCATTTGTAAATGCTTTTGGACCATTAAGTGAACTTGTAGTATCAGCAGGCGCAGGTGCTATCGCATTAGGATTCCCTGTAATAACTGATCAGGTTGTACCAGAAGTTCCTACATTATTATTAACTCAAAAGGATTATGATAAAGTAGTTAAGACTTCTCTTGAAGCAAGAAAGATAAAGATAAAGATTACTGAAATTCCAATTCCAGTTGCATTTGCAGCAGCATTCGAAGGTGAGAGAATAAGAAAAGGCGATATGCATATTGAATTTGGTGCTGGAAAGACTGAAGCTTGGGAATTAGTAATGAGTGGAGATTCAAGTGAAGTTGAAGATCATAAGATAGAAATAATAGGACCAGACATTGACTCTTTAAAAGATGTTCCAGGAAGATTGCCAATGGGAATGTTAGTTAAAGTATCTGGTGCTAACATGCAAAAAGATTTTGAACCAGTTCTAGAAAGAAGACTTCATTACTTCTTGAACTATATTGAAGGTGTAATGCATGTTGGACAAAGAAATATGACTCAAGTAAGAATAAGTAAAGAAGCTTTTGATAAAGGCTTTAGATTAAAAGACTTTGGTGAAGTAATATATGCTAAAATGTTAGATGAATTTGGTTCAGTTGTTGATAAATGTGAAGTTACATTAATTACAGAGCTAGATAAAGTTCATGAATTAAAAGATAAGCTTGCTATGCCAAGATTTGCAGAAAGAGATGAAAGACTTGAATCATTGATAGATGAAAATGTTGATACTTTCTACTCATGTAATCTTTGTCAATCTTTCGCTCCAGCACATGTATGTATAGTAACTCCAGAAAGACTAGGACTTTGTGGTGCAGTTTCATGGCTTGATGCAAAAGCAACACTTGAATTAAATCCAACAGGACCATGTCAAGCAGTACCAAAAGATGGTTTAGTAGATGAAAATGCAGGTATTTGGGATAAGGTAAATGAAACTGTTTCAAAAATATCTCAAGGTGCTGTAAATAATGTTACATTATATAGTATATTACAAGATCCTATGACATCTTGTGGATGCTTTGAATGTATAACAGGTATAATGCCAGAAGCTAATGGTGTTGTAATAGTAAATAGAGAACATGGAGCAACAACTCCTCTTGGAATGACATTTGTTGAACTTGCATCAATGACAGGTGGTGGAGTACAGACTCCAGGATTTATGGGACATGGTAGATCATTTATTCCATCAAAGAAATTTATGAAAGCTGAAGGTGGAATAGGCAGAATAGTATGGATGCCAAAAGAATTAAAAGATTTCGTAGCAGAAAAATTAAATAAGACTGCTAAAGAACTATATGGAATAGATAATTTTGCAGATATGATTTGTGATGAAAGCATAGCTGTAGAATCAGATGCAGTAGTAGCATTCTTGGAGGAAAAAGGACATCCAGCATTAACTATGGATCCAATAATGTAATAAAACTTATAATACGACATTAATTAGGATGTCAGAATACCAAAATGCTGGCACTCTGGCATCCTAATTTCTAATTATAACCTAAATAAAATTATAAAAGAGGTGTGGTAAATGGATTTTCCAGAAAATTTATATTATAGTAAAGAACACACATGGGTTAAAGTAGATGGAGATACGGCTTTAATAGGAATAAGTGATTTTGCACAAGATCAACTTGGTGAAATACTATTTGTTGAAATGCCAGAAGTAGGAGATGAAATAACTCAGGATAAAGCATTTGGAGTAGTTGAATCTTCAAAGAAAGCATCTGATTTAATAGCACCTTTATCTGGTGAAGTATTAGAAGTCAATGAAAAGTTGGACGATGAGCCAGAATATGTAAATGAAAATGCTTACGATGCATGGATAGCAAAAATTAAGATAAGCGATAAAGGTGAAATTGATAATTTATTAAGTGCTTCAAAATACGAGGCAGGCTTAAAGTAGAAAGAACTTCTCGGTTTTTTAGCCGAGAAAGTTTTTTTTAAGGAGGTATTTACAAGATATGGCAAAGGTTAAATTTGTTCCATATAATAAAGAAATAGAAGTACAGCAAGGGGAAAATTTATTAGAAGTAGCTAGAAAAGCAGAAATATTTATAGATGCACCTTGTAATGGAAATAGTGTCTGTGGGAAATGTAAGGTTAAAATAGTTGAAGGAAAAGTAAGTTCGGAAAAAGATAGGCATATAAGTGATGATGAGTGGAATGAAGGCTATGTTTTAGCATGTTCTTCAAGTGTTATTGGAGATGTTACAGTAGAAATACCATCAAATGCTTCAGCTTCTATGCATAATATGAAAATAGAAGCTTTATCAGGAGAAAGAGAAAACAAAATATTTGAAAAAGCAAAGAAACAAATTTTAGATAAGGGTATGGAATTTGAAACTTATGTAAAGAAAGATTATGTAGAGTTAGATATTCCAACTTTGAATGATAATATATCAGATTTTGAGAGAATAAAGAGGCATTTAAGAAACAAATTAGGTTATAATCAAGTGTTTTGCAGACTTCCTATGCTTAGAAAAATACCTCCGATTTTAAGAGAAGCTAATTTTAATATAACTATAACTCATATACCAAGAGGTCAAGGAAAAACTACAATAATCAATATAGAAAAAGGAGATACAACAAATAGACTATATGGTGTGGCTTTAGACATTGGAACTACATCTGTAGCTGCATGTTTAGTAGATTTGTATGGTGGAAAACTTGTAGCAAAAGCATCTTCAGGAAATGCACAAATAAAGTATGGTGCAGATGTTATTAATAGAATAATGTATTCTACTAAAAAGAATGGACTTCATGAATTAAATCATGCGGTAATACAAGAAACCATAAATCCAATTTTAAGCAAAATGTGTGGAGATTCAGGCATAGATAGGGATGAAATAGTATCTCTTATAGTAGCAGGAAATACAACCATGTCTCACTTGTTTTTGGGAATTTACCCGGATTTTTTGAGAATGGAGCCATATATACCTGCTTTTGTTAAACCACCTTTTATAAAAGCCTCAGAATTAGGGATAGAGGTTAACCCTGAAACCTTTGTATATTTAGCACCTTGTGTAGCAAGTTATGTTGGAGGAGATATAACAGCAGGGGTGTTATCATCAGGAATGTGGGATGTTGATGAGAATGTACTTTTTATTGATTTAGGTACAAATGGAGAAATTGTTTTTGGAAACAAGGAATTTTTAATGACTTGTGCTTGTTCTGCAGGACCTGCTTTTGAAGGTGGGGAAATTAGCTGTGGAATGAGAGCTGCAAGTGGTGCTATAGAAAAAGTTACTATAGACAAAAAAAGTTATGAACCTAAAGTTACCGTAATAGGTAACGATAAGCCTTCAGGAATTTGTGGATCTGGAATCATCGATTTAATATGTGAGATGATGCTTTCTGGAATAATAGATAGAAAAGGTAAAATAGTGAAAAATTTAAATACAAATAGAACTAGATTTGATGAACATGGAATTGGCGAATATATACTTGTATTTAAAGAAGAATATAATTTGGAGAAGAATATAACAATCACAGAGGTTGATATAGATAATTTTATAAGAGCTAAAGCTGCTATTTATTCAGGTATTACCATGCTTTTGAACAATCTTGGAATGGATTTTTCAATGATAGATAAGATTTATATAGCAGGTGGTATAGGAAATAGCTTAGACATTGAAAATTCAGTAAAGATAGGTATGTTACCTGATGTAGAGAGGTCTAAGATTGAATATATAGGAAATAGTTCTTTAATGGGATGTTATTTAACTTTAATGAGTGAAGATGCTAGACATAAGTTGGAGGAAGTATCAAATAGTATGACTTATGTAGAATTAAGTGTAGAACCTGGGTATATGGATGAGTTTGTATCAGCATGCTTCTTACCTCATACTGATATAGAAAAGTTCCCAACAGTGAAAGAGTTACTTTCTAAATAAATAACCTTGATATATTTTACAAAAAGAGTATATTTAAATTAAGAAGGAGGTAATTAAAATGTGTGAATCAACAGCTTACTTAATTACACCAGAAGGTGAAAGAAAAATAATGGACTATGTAGTAGAGATAATTCCACAAGCAGATGGTAAATTATTTTTATCAGATATACTAGGAGAAGAAAAAATAATAGAAGGAATGTTAAAAGAGGTTAAATTATTAGATCACAAAATCATGATAGAAAAAATAAACTAAAAAATTTTATATACAAAAGGAGAGATATTTATGGATAATCACGAACATGAACATCATCATGAACATGAACACCAACACGAGCATATTCATGAACACAAACATGAGCATAATGGATGCGAGCATACACATGAACACAGCCATGAACATACACATGCGCATGAGCATGAACATATTCATCCTCATAGTCATGGTGAAAATGAATCTCATGAACACATCCATGAAGCTCATATAGATAATATTTGTGAACACCAACATGAGCATGATCATATACATGGTCATAATCATTCACATGAAGTGTCAGCAGATGGTGAATTAAACTTAAGCAAAGAAGAAAAGACTTTGAAAATTTTGCTAGATCATTGGGTAGATCATAATAAATCCCATGAAGATGGATTTAAAGATTGGATTGAAAAGTCAAAATCAATGGGAAAAGTAAAAACTGCAGAGTTTATACAAAAAGCTGTAGAAGCTATGGAAAATGCCAATGAAATGCTTATAAAAGCTAAGGAAAATATGTAATTTAATAATAACTCACAAAGTGTCTATTTTGTGAGTTATTATAGTATAAGAACTGAAAGGATGAAAGTATTTATGGATAATGTTGCTATAGAAGAAAAAAGAAAAGATAAAATACCATATGATTATAATAAAAGTATATTAAAAAACTTTGATCCTAGAGAGATGGCTCAAAATAGTGGATGTATTTACGATGAAGAAAAATGTGAATTTATAGTAAAGCTTATGGGAGAAAATATAATAGTAAAATATCCTAGTGGAGATGTTTTAAAAGAAGATGGGTCAGAAATAGATAAATATCCACCGAAAACTTTACTGTTAAGATATCTTATGAATTCAAAAGGTATTGCACCAATCAATAAAAATATAACCTATAGAGATGTAGATGGTGGGAATGTTTACTATAATAATTTTTATGGAAGATGTCTTTTAAGACTATCTAAAACTTTTGGTAATAAACTTGATAAATTTAAAGAGGTTTTTGAAAAAATTGGAGCAGAAAAGGTAAGCATGGGTGACATAGCTTATAAGTTTCAATTTTTAAACAATATATATGTAACTTTTGCCCTATGGGAAGGCGACGAAGAGTTTAGTGCATCATCACAAATATTGTTTGATGCCAATGTACCTTTTTATTTTACGGCAGAAGATTTAGCTGTAGTTGGAGATGTTTCTATAGGAACAATTACTAAGCTGGCCTATTCTAAATAGATTGGGGACTAGCTCCGTTAAGCATAATAATGGCATTTGTCTAAAATTAAAACGTTTAGATGGTTGCATATTGCATATAAATATGCTAAAATATAAAAAAGATGAACTTTAAAAGTTAATTATTAAGGCGGAGTTTAAGAGAGCCAAATTTTAAGATATATAAAAATATCTTAATTTTGAGCTCTCTTTTTTTATATTTTGGAGGAGGTAAATTATAATGTTTGATGTAACAATTATAGGAACTGGTGTAATTGGGTGTGCAGTGGCTAGAGAATTATCAAGATATAAATTGAATACTTGTGTGGTTGAAAAAAATGTGGATTTAGCAAATGGAACTACTAAAGCTAATAGTGCTATAGTTCATGCTGGTTTCGATGCAAAACCTGAAACTTTAAAGGGAAAACTAAATGCAAAAGGAAACACAATGTTTGACAAACTATCAGAGGAATTAGATTTTCCATTTAAGAGAAACGGATCTTTTGTATTGTGCTTTGACGAAAAGGATATGGATGGACTTCGTGAATTAAAGAAAAAAGGAGAAGAAAATGGAGTTCCAGATCTTCAGATACTTGATGGAAATGAAGCTAGAAAAATGGAGCCTAATTTATCAGATGAAGTGGTAGCAGCTTTATATGCACCAACTGGTGGAATTGTTTGTCCTTATGAAATGACTATAGCTTTAGCTGAAAATGCTTCAACTAATGGAGTAGAATTTAGATTTGAAACAGAAGTAAAAGGTATAGAGAAAAGTGGAGAAAAATACATTTTAAAAACAAACAAAGGTGATATAGAAACAAAATTAGTTATAAATGCAGCTGGATTGTTCTCAGATGAAATAAACAATATGGTTAGTGAAAGAAAAATTCATATAGCACCAAGAAAAGGTGAATATTGCTTATTTGATAAAGTTGTAGGAGATATGGTTTCCAAAACTATATTCCAGCTTCCAACTAAATTAGGTAAAGGTGTTTTAGTTACACCAACAGTTGATGGAAATTTACTTGTTGGACCTAATGCAGTTGATTTAGAAGATAAAACAGATTTAACTACAACAAGAGAAGGTATTGATGATATAGTATCTAGGGCTGCACTAAGTGTTAAACAAATACCAATGAGACAAGTAATTACATCTTTTTCAGGACTTAGAGCACATTGTACAGAAAATGACTTTATAATTGGTGAACCAAAAGATGCTAAAAACTTTATAAATGCTACTGGAATAGAATCACCAGGTCTTTCAAGTGCTCCAGCTGTGGCTGAAATGATAAGAGATATGGTAGTTGCAAAATTAAATCCAGATAAAAATGCAGATTTTAATCCAATAAGAAAAGGAATACCTAAATTCAGAGAAATGAACAATGAGGAAAGAAAACAGCTTATAGCTAAAGATGCTAGATACGGAAAAATGGTTTGTAGATGTGAAACAGTTACTGAAGGTGAAATCGTAAATGCTATAAAGAGACCACTTGGAGCAACTACACTTGATGGTGTTAAAAAGAGAACTAGAGCAGGAATGGGAAGATGCCAATCTGGTTTTTGTTCAACAAAAATAGTTGAAATTTTATCAAGAGAACTTGGAATAGCACGTACTGATGTAACTAAATTTGGTGGAGAATCAAATTTATTAGTGGGTAAAGATAAAGAAAGCATATAATAATTAGGCAATAACGTAAAATATATATATTTTATAATATTTGGAGGGTTAAAAAATGCAAGAATATGATATAGTTATAATCGGCGGTGGCCCAGCAGGACTTGCAGCTGCAGTTTCAGCTAAAGAGCAAGGAATAGATAACATTATAATATTAGAAAGAGATAATCAATTAGGTGGAATATTAAATCAGTGTATTCATAATGGATTTGGACTTCATACTTTTAAAGAAGAATTAACAGGTCCTGAATATGCTCAAAGATTTATAGATAAAGTTTTAGATATGAAAATACCATATAAATTAAATACAATGGTACTTGATTTAAGCGATGATAAGGTTATTACAGCAGTTAATGAAGATGATGGAATAATTGAGATAAAAGCTAAGTCTGTAATCTTAGCTATGGGATGTAGAGAAAGACCAAGAGGAGCTATAAATATACCTGGAAGCAGATGTGCTGGTATATATACTGCAGGTACAGCTCAAAAATTTGTTAATGTAGAAGGATATATGCCTGGAAAAGAAGTTGTTATATTGGGTTCAGGAGATATTGGACTTATAATGGCAAGAAGAATGACTCTTGAAGGAGCAAAAGTTAAGGCAGTAGTTGAGCTTATGCCATATTCAGGTGGATTAAAGAGAAACATAGTACAATGCCTTGATGATTTTGATATACCTTTAAAGTTAAGTTATACAGTAACTAATATAAAAGGTAAAGATAGAGTTGAAGGTGTTACTATAGCAGAAGTAGGTAAGGATAGAAAGCCAGTAAAGGGAACAGAAGAATATATTCCTTGTGATACATTACTTCTTTCTGTTGGATTACTTCCAGAAAATGAACTTTCAAGAAAAGCTAATGTTAAGCTTTCAAATATAACTGGAGGACCAGAAGTAGATGAAAGACTTGAAACAAATCAAGAAGGAATATTCGCTTGTGGAAATGTACTTCATGTTCACGACTTAGTTGACAATGTTACTCTTGAAAGTGTTAATGCAGGTAAAAATGCAGTTGAATATATAAAGGGAAAGAAATCAGATGGCAAAAAGGTAGAAATTGTTGCTACAGAAGGGGTTAGATATACAGTTCCTAAGTATGTAAATCCTGAAAATGTAGAAGACCATATAGATGTTAGATTTAGAGTAGGCGATGTATTTAAGAATAGTTTCATAGCTGTGTATTTCGATGACCAAAGAGAAATGCATATAAAGAAGAGGATTCTTACTCCAGGAGAAATGGAAACAGTGAAACTTACTAAAGCAATGTTTGAAAAGTATTCAAATTGCGAAAAAATCACTATTAAGGTAGAGAGGGAGTAGTAAAATGAGTATAAGAGATTTAGTATGTATTGGATGTCCTATGGGATGCCAGCTTCAAGTTAAATTAGAAGGTGACAAAGTCTTAGAAGTTACTGGTAATACTTGTAAAAAAGGTGCAGAATATGGAGAAAAGGAATGCACAAATCCAACTAGAATAGTAACTTCTTCTGTATATGTAGAGTATGGAACTATTGATGTAGTTCCAGTTAAAACTGAAAGTGATGTACCTAAGGGTAAAATATTTGATTGTGTGAAAGAGCTAAAAGGAATAGTAGTAAAAGCACCTATCAATATTGGAGATGTAGTAGTGAAAAATATAGCAGGTACAGGTGTTAACATCATAGCTACTAAAAAAATAGATAAAGCTGTTTAGTAACTAATAAAATAAAAATACCACCATTATGAAGATAACCAATTTAGTATAAGCTAGTTGGTTATCTTTATTTATTGAAAGTAATAATTGTTACTATTATAATGATAATATGTGTTAGTGTAATTTTATATAATGAGTACATAGTAACACAACTTTTTCAGAGGACATTTGACAGAGGACAGAGGACAATGAAGGTGAGGTTTCCTTCTTACGTCAGAAAACTAATTTATTTTTGCACTTGTTTTGCTAAAGCAAAATTTCTTTTAAGCAGGAAGCTAAAATCTATGGTTTTCAGATAATTTTGCTTAGAAAGAATTTGTTAAAAACAAAAAAACGTGAGCTTTTTAAAATTAAAGATTTTTTGTAGTGAAACGGAGAAAAATCATCCTTCACTGTCCTCTGTCAATTGTCCTCTGTCCTCTGAAAAGGTTGCATCGCATTATTTTTAAATTAAGATGTAGCATGATAAGGTATGATATGAACAGAAGGAGCAGAAATTAATGATAAAAACTTATGCCAAAGTCATAGTAAAAGGTTCGCCTTTATCTAAATCCAATTTTAAATTATTTAATGTCAATGGTAGGGCTATTTTACCTTATAATTCAGGAAAATATCACGATAGGTATGCTCTTTACGAAGAGGAAATAGCTTATGAGGCCAGGTGTCAAAATCCTGGAGTAGTACTAAGTGAAGCTTTAATAGCTGTACTTAAAGTATATTATAAAAGTAAAAAAAGGCATCCGGATACCAATAATATTACTAAAAGCATATTTGATGGTATTGAAAAGAGCGGGCTCATAATTAATGATGCTCAAGTAAGGAGACTTATAATAGAGGAATTCTATGACCAAATAAATCCTAGATTTGAATTAGAACTTTTTGGAGAAAGCACTTATTTTATGGATTATAAAATTTTAAAAAGAGAAATTGTTGAGGAACCAATACAGTATTCTCCTCCTCCAAACAAATCAAAGTCACCCAAAGTACATAATTCTGAGCCTTGTACAAACTTATCCCAAAATGATAAATTACATTGTGAAATATGCGGGAAAAAAATAAAGAAGGAGAATTCAATTTCTGCAAACAACGGAAAAACAATCATTTGTAAAGATTGTTTGACAAAGCTATTTTAAGCTAAAGGAATATTAACTAGCCCTTTAGCTTTTCATCTTTAAAAAATTCATCAATTATTTTCTCAGCCATTCTTTTTTCAATACTAGATTTAAGTATAAGTTTAATTACAATTATAATTAACTTGCTTGTATCCTCTTTATTTTTATCATTATGCTGACAATCTAAGCTTTTTTCAAAAGCTAACTTAAAATCCTCTGTCTCTTTTTTTTCTATATCTAAAAAATTATTATAAATATCGTTTAAATCTACTTTGCTATCTTCTGATTTATTTATATCTTCAACTATAGGAGCAAATAGTTCTTGTATGTCATTTATAGATAAAATCTGCTTTAAGTAATATGTTAGTATGATTAATACCATATGTTGCCTAGAGTATTTTTTCTTTTTGGGAGGCATTAAAATTCCAGCCTTGGTATAATTATTTATCATTGTTTTAGTAATAGCTGTGTCTTTCTCATTTCTTTTTAAATGAGAAAACTTATCATCAATAAAAGTAGTTACTTGATCCATATATAAATCTATATCAGGTATGCCCGAAAATTCTAACTGTTCAAAAGAACAAACTTCTTCTAATAGCTTTTTTAAGGATTCATTATCTATATTCAATTTCATTATCCTCCTAATTCTATAACAATTTAAAAATATTGTGACACAATATTTTTTTGAGAGGACAATTGACAGAGGACAGAGGACAATGAAGGTAAGTTTTCTTCCTTTCGTGGAAAACTAATTTATTTTAAAGTTTATTTTCATAACGCAAAATAAGCTTGAAATTTATATATATTAGCAATGTTTCACTTTAGTGAAACGAGTCATCAAATATTTAATTGAAGATTTTTCGTAGCAAAGCGGAGAAAAATCATCCTTCACTGTCCTCTGTCAATTGTCCTCTGTCCTCTTAAAAATAATACTAACATTATATCATAATGAGTAAATGGGGTGCTATTCAATTAATATGTACCGATAATTTTGCTTATTATTGATTATAATTTTTCAATAAAGTATAATTATTGTTAGTGCCTAATAAAAGAAAGTAAGGAAAAACAAGAGAGGTAAGGTTATGGATAAAGATATAAAGATACTTGCTATAGAAAGTAGTTGTGATGAAACTTCGGCAGCGGTAGTGGTTAATGGTAGAAAAGTTTTATCAAACATTATAGCATCTCAAATAGATATACATACTAAGTTTGGTGGAGTTGTACCAGAGGTAGCTTCAAGAAAACATGTGGAGGCAATAGCTGTAGTAGTTCAGGAGGCGTTAGATAAGGCTGGTGTTACTTTACAGGATATAGACGCTGTAGGGGTTACCTATGGACCGGGATTAGTAGGAGCATTGCTGGTAGGACTACAGTATGCTAAAGGATTAGCATATGCTATAGGAAAACCATTAATAGGTGTAAATCATATTGAAGGACATATAAGTGCTAATTTTATACAATATGAGGATTTAAAACCTCCATTTGTATGTTTAGTTGTATCAGGAGGACATACATTTGTAGTGTATATGAAGGATTATGGAGATTTTGAAGTTATGGGACAGACAAGGGATGATGCAGCAGGTGAAGCATATGATAAGGTTGCTAGAGCTATAGGACTTGGATATCCAGGAGGACCTAAAATAGATAAAATATCAAAGGAAGGAAATCCAGATGCTATAAAATTTCCAAGAGCTAGATTTCAAGATGGTGAATCTTTAGACTTTTCATTTAGTGGGCTTAAGTCAGCAGTACTTAATTACTTAAATCAAATGGAAATGAAAAAACAAGAAATAAATAGAGCAGATGTAGCGGCTTCTTTTCAAAAGGCAGTGGTAAGTTTTTTGGTGGACAATGCAATGAAGGCTTGTAAGTTGAAAGATGTAGATAAAATTGCGGTGGCAGGAGGAGTTGCAGCTAATACCTGTCTTAGAGACACTTTAATAAAGGAAGGTAATAGTAAGAATATAAAAGTTTTATTTCCTGAATTTATATTGTGTACTGATAATGCAGCTATGATAGGAAGTGCTGCTTATTTTGAATATATTAAAGGAAATGTAGCTCCATTAAATTTAAATGCCGTACCTAATTTAAAACTTGGCGAGAGATAGTGTTAAATTATAAGAATAATGGATGAAAACAGGGAGATTTACTCAAGTTAATTAAACTTAAGTAAATCTTTTTTGTATACTTAAAAATGTAAATTTAACAATGATGATGTATATTTATGCATTGAGTAGCTGTAGTTAAGACATATTTATTATTTTTTTTGTGTAGGATGGAACGTAATGTGTACCAAGTAGTGTATCAGTTATTGACGTGTAATCGTTTAAATATTTACACGAATTTTCTATATTGAGTAGTATTAATGACGGGAAAATGATATATATACTATACTTTATTAAATATATGTGATATACTACATATAAAATAAAGTATATATTGTATGATTATATAATAAATTACAATACTTTTATATAAATAAAAAATTATAATAATTATTCTTATAAAAGAATGATAAAATAATTTGAAATTTGAATGTCAAAATAAGCACTTTATTCATATATAGTTTCATACCAAAAGTTTTTACTAGAAAATGCAAGTAATTTTTTTTTGCAATGCAATTGAAATAATTTTAATACTTATATATAATAATATTATGTTGTTAAAATTTATAAGAAATTATTAATAAATATTCAAGTAAGTACGATTTTTATTAAAAAGGGGCTGAATGATTTGGTTAAGAAATTTAAAAGAGTTCTTGTAGCAAATAGAGGTGAAATTGCAATAAGAATCTTTAGAGCGTGTCAAGAACTTGGTATAAGAACAGTAGCAATATATTCTGATGAAGACAAGCGTTCTTTATTTAGAACAAAAGCAGATGAAGCTTACTTAATCGGAAAAAATAAGGGACCTGTAGAAGCATACTTAAATATTGATGAAATAATAAATCTTGCACTTAAAAAAGGTGTTGATGCTATACATCCGGGATATGGTTTCTTATCTGAAAATGCTGAATTTGCAAGAAAATGTGAAGAAGCTGGAATGGAATTTATAGGACCAACAGCAGAAATGATGGATAGTCTTGGAGATAAGATTAAATCCAAAATAGCAGCTAAAAATGCAGGAGTAGCAACTATTCCTGGAGTTCAAAAACCCATTGAATCTGAAGAAGATGCTGTAGAATTTGCAAGAGTATGTGGATATCCAGTTATGTTAAAAGCAGCTGCTGGCGGCGGCGGAAGAGGTATGAGAATAGTACTGGATGAAAAAGATCTTATAGAATCGTATAAGAGTTGTAAAAATGAAGCTAAAAAAGCCTTTGGTATAGATGATATATTTATTGAAAAGTATGTTCAAAATCCAAAACATATAGAAGTACAGGTACTTGGAGATAAGCATGGTAATATAGTACATTTATATGAAAGAGATTGTTCCATACAAAGAAGACATCAAAAAGTTATAGAATTTACTCCAGCAATAGCACTTTCAGAAGAAAAAAGAAATGTTATATGTCAAGATGCATTGAAAATTGCTAAGTCTGTAGGATATAGAAGTGCAGGAACATTAGAATTCTTAGTAGACAAGAATGGAAATCATTATTTTATAGAAATGAATCCTAGAATACAAGTTGAGCATACTGTAACTGAAATGGTTACAGGAATAGATATTGTACAAAGTCAAATATTAATAGCAGAAGGTTATGAATTAGGAAGTAAAGAAGTAGGAATTGATTCTCAAGATGATATAAAACCAAGAGGATGTGCTATTCAATGTAGAATAACAACAGAAGATCCTTCTAACAATTTTGCGCCAGATACAGGAAAAATTGATGTATATAGAACAGGGTCTGGTTTTGGAATAAGACTTGATGGTGGTAATGGATTCACTGGTGCTGTTATCAGTCCTTATTACGACAGCCTTTTGGTTAAAAATACATCATGGTCAAGAACTTTTAAAGATGCAATAAGAAAATCCATACGTGCAGTAAAAGAAACTACTATTTCAGGAGTAAAAACTAATGTAGATTTCTTAATAAATGTTCTTAATCATGAACAATTTGCACAAGGAAAATGTGATACTAATTTTATAGCTAATCATCCAGAATTATTTGATATATCAGCATCAAGTCCAGATGAGGAATTGAGAATATTGAAATTTATTGGAGATAAGGTTGTCAATGAAACTCGTGGTCAGAAAACAGAGTTTGACGTTCCTGTAGTTCCAAAAGTTAAAATAGAAGAGCCTTTAGTAGGTACAAAGCAAATATTAGATGAAAAAGGAGCAGAAGGATTAGTTGACTGGATTAAAAATCAAAATAAATTGCTTTTAACAGATACTACAATGAGAGATGCTCATCAATCACTTATGGCTACAAGAATGAGAACAAAAGATATGGTGAAGATAGCAAAAGCTGAATCTGTAATTGGAAAAGATCTGTTTTCAGTAGAAATGTGGGGAGGGGCTACATTTGATGTTGCCTACAGATTCTTAAAAGAATCACCATGGGATAGACTAGAGCAGTTAAGAAAAAAAATGCCTAATGTATTATTCCAAATGCTTATTAGAGGTGCTAATGCTGTAGGATATAAAAATTACCCGGACAATGTTATAAGAGAATTTATAAAACAATCAGCACAATCAGGTATAGATGTATTTAGAATATTTGATTCTCTTAACTGGCTAAAGGGAATGGAAGTAGCTATAGATGAAACATTAAAGCAAGGAAAAGTTGCAGAAGCTTGTATGTGCTATACAGGAGATATTTTAGATACAGATAGAGATAAATATACTTTACAATACTATATTAACTTGGCAAAAGAAATAGAGAAAACAGGAGCTCATATTCTTGGAATAAAGGATATGTCAGCGCTTTTAAAACCATATGCAGCACTTAAACTTATAAGAGCGTTAAAAGATGAGATATCTATACCTATACATCTTCATACTCATGATACTACAGGTAATGGTGTAGCAACAGTTCTTATGGCAGCACATGCAGGAGTTGATATCGTAGATACTGCACTTAATAGTATGTCAGGACTTACAAGTCAGCCAGCATTAAACTCAGTAGTAGCAGCACTTAAGAATACTGAAAGAGATACAGGTATAGATCTGGATGGCTTACAAAAGTTATCAGATTATTGGGCTGCAGTAAGACCTGTATATCAACAATTTGAATCAGGCTTAAAGACTGGAACAGCAGAAATATACAAATATGAAATACCAGGAGGTCAATATTCTAACTTAAAACCACAAGTTGAAAGTTTTGGACTTGGTCATAGATTTGAGGAAGTAAAAGAAATGTACAGACAAGTAAACCACATGGTAGGAGATATAGTAAAGGTTACTCCATCATCTAAAATGGTTGGTGATTTAGCTATATTTATGGTTAGAAATGATATAACACCTGAAACTATATTAGATAAGGCAAAAAATATGACTTTCCCTGATTCTTCAGTAGCATTCTTTAAAGGAATGATGGGTCAGCCTATGGGAGGGTTCCCTAAAGATCTACAAAAGGTAGTATTAAAAGGAGAAGAACCTATAGTATGCAGACCAGGAGAAATGTTGCCTCCAGAAGATTTTGCAAAAATAAAAGTTCATTTAAAAGAAAAGTTCAAGATGGAACCAACAGACAGAGATACAATAAGTTATGCAATGTATCCTGATGTATTTGAAAGCTATTTAAAATATGTAAAAGAACATGGCGATTTAAGCCGTATGGGAAGTGACATATTCTTCCATGGATTAAGAGAAGGAGAGACTTGTGAAGTTGAAATAGCTGAAGGAAAAGTATTAATTGTTCAACTTCTTGAAATAGGAAAAATTGATTCACGTGGAAATAGAATAGTAGTATTTGAAATAAACGGAAATAGAAGAGAAGTAAAAATTAAAGATAAGGTTAGCAGCAGCAGAATTGAAAGTGCTGGTGAATCAATAGCTATGGCAGATCCTGATAATGAAAAAGAAATAGGAGCAAGTATTCCAGGAAATATAGTAAAAGTACTTGTAAAAGAAGGAGATGCAGTAAAAGAAGGTGAAAGTTTAGTTGTAATTGAAGCTATGAAGATGGAAACTAATATTGTAGCTGCAACTTCAGGAACAGTTGAAACTATATTTGTTAGCCAAGGCAAACAGGTTGAATCAGGACAATTGTTAATTAAGCTTAAATAGTGTAAAAATAACTCTGCCTTAAAAGGGCAGAGTTATTTTTTATATGAAGGAGATGAATATTATGGATTTGAAAAAATTAGTAGAAGAGAATATGAAGGAAATAATAGACATAAGAAAACAACTTAATGCAAATGCTGAATTATCCTTTGAGGAATATAAAACTAGTAACATAGTAAAGAATTTTTTGGAGAAGCTAGATATAGATACAAAAGTTTTATTTAATACAGGAATAGTGGGAAACTTAAATGAAGGTGAAGAAGCTATTGCTATAAGAGCTGATATGGATGCTCTTCCTGTAAATGGGGTATCACATGCATGTGGTCATGATTACCATATGGCTGTAGTTTTAGGATGTGCTTTAGTTCTAAAGAAATTAGGCTATGATAAATGTGTGAAATTCATATTTCAACCTGGTGAAGAAGGAACAGGAGGAGCAGCGCCTATGATTGAAGAAGGCGTACTTGAAAATCCAAAGGTTAAATACATAATAGGACTTCATGTATGGCCTAATTTGGAGGTTGGAAAAATAGAGGTTATATCGGGACCTTCCATGGCTTCAGTGGATGACTTTTTCATAACCTTTCATGGAAAAGGAGGTCATGCTGCAATGCCTCATTTATGCAATAATCCAATATATCCAGCATTAGACCTTATACAAACTATGAATACTAAAACGCGCTTAGAAAATAACCCATTAGATCCATTTGTAATTACATTTGCTTCAATTAATGCAGGTGACGCACCTAATGTAATTGCTGATAATGCGGAAATATCAGGTACAGCAAGAACCTTTAACAAAAATATTAGAGAAAGTATTAAGAAGGATATACAGGATTTATCTAAGCTTTGCGGAGAAAAATATAATTGCAATGTATCCATAAAATATCAAGATGGATATCCTCCTTTAATAAACGATAAAGATTTTACAGATAAATTCATAGAAAGTGCCAAGATTACTTTAGGGGAAGATAATGTGCTTCCACTTGAGAAAAGTTTTGCAGCAGAAGATTTTTCATATTTTGCAGAGAAAGTTCCTTCCATACACTTTAGGTTAGGTATATGTAATGGAAAACAAGGAGATAAAGCATTACATTCTAGTAATTTTGATGCAGATGATAAGGCTTTATATTATGGAGTATATTCAATAGTGAAATTTATATTATCCTTGTAAAAAGTATTAACTATGTTTTATTAAAAAAGCTGATTGCTTAATGTAATCAGCTTTTTGGATATAATTGTGAACTACGTATAAATTATATGATATAATAAATTACATTAAGTAGTATAAATTTTAATTGTGAAATTAAGGATGTGAAATGCCGTGGAAAACCTAGGTTTAGTTCTTGAAGGTGGTGGAATGAGGGGAGTTTACACCTCTGGTATATTAGATTTTTTTATGGATAAAAATCTATATTTTCCATATGTTATAGGGGTTTCAATGGGAGCTTGCAATGCAGCCTCATATATTTCTAAACAAAAGGGAAGAAATAAAATAATAAACATAAACTATGTTAATGATAAAAGATACTTAAGTTATAGAAGATTATTATTAAAAAAGGAATTATTTGGTATGGACTTTATCTTTAAAGACATTCCTAATAATTTAGAAATCTTTGATTTTGATACTTTTTATAATGCTAAAGAAAAATTTGTTATAGGTGTTACAGATTGTAATTCAGGCAAACCTTTGTATTTTGAAAAAAACCAGTGTAAAGATCAGGTGCTAGAAGTAATAAGAGCATCCAGCAGCTTACCTTTGCTAAATTCTATAGTTAATTATGAGGATTTGCAATTACTGGATGGAGGCATATCAGATCCAATACCGATAAAAAAGTCTATGCAGGATGGCAATTCTAAAAATGTAATAATTTTAACTAGAAACAAAGGATATGAAAAAAAACCTTTTAAATTTAAGCACTTATTAAAAATTGCATATCCAAAGTACACAGGATTGATAAAAGCCTTGATAAATCGTTATAAAATATATAATGAAACGATAAAATATATAGAGAAGCTTGAAAAGGAAGGAAAGGTTTTTATAATTAGACCAACTGAAAAATTAGAAGTAAGAAGAGTAGAGAGAGATAAGAATAAATTGAATTACTTATATGAGCAAGGATATGAGGAAGGAAAAAGGAGCTATGACAAATTAAAAAAATGGATTGAAATAAAGTAAACTTGAAAGGAGAACAGAAAATATGGAATTAGAAATAGGTAAAGTTTATGAAGGGTTTAAATTAGTAGAGAAGAAAGATATTAATGAAATTAACTCTACAGGAATTTTATTTGAGCATGAAAAAAGTGGAGCTAGATTATTTTACTTGAAAAATGAGGATGATAACAAAGTTTTTTCTATAAGTTTTAGAACTCCTCCAAAGGATAGCACAGGAGTTCCGCATATACTAGAGCATTCTGTATTGTGTGGTTCAAGAAAGTTTCCTTTAAAGGAGCCTTTTGTAGAATTAATAAAAGGTTCTATGAATACCTTTTTAAATGCATTTACATTTCCAGATAAAACTATGTATCCCGTAGCTAGTAGAAACAATAAAGATTTTTTGAATTTAATGAATGTTTATTTAGATGCAGTTTTTTATCCTAACATATATAAATATAAGGAAATTATGATGCAAGAAGGATGGCATTATGAACTAGAGAACAAGGATTCAGAAATTTCATATAAGGGTGTTGTATATAATGAAATGAAAGGTGCATTTTCATCACCTGAATCTATATTATTTAGAAAAATTTCTGAGTACCTATTTCCTGACACACAGTACGGAGTAGAATCAGGAGGAGACCCAGATTTTATACCTAACTTAACACAGGAACAATTTTTAGCTTTTCATAAGAAGTATTATCATCCATCCAATAGTTATATTTATTTATATGGTGACATGGACATTATTGAAAAGTTAAAGTTTTTAAATGAAGAATATCTTAAGGATTTTACAAAGGAAAATGTAGATTCAGAGTTATTATTTCAAAAGCCTTTTGAAAAAATTCATGAAAATACTATAAAATATCCTATATCCAGTACTGAAAAAGAAGAAGATAAAACATTTTTGAGTATGAATTTTTCTGTTGGAAATGCCACAAATACTGAAATATATCTTGCTTTTGATATACTAGAACATTTACTTTTAGAAACACCTTCTGCACCATTAAAAAAGGCATTGATTGATGCTAAAATAGGAAAAGATGTTTTTGGTTCTTTTGAAGGTGGTATTCTTCAACCTATGTTTAGTATAATTGTTAAAAATTCTAATGAAGATCAAAAAGAAAAGTTTATAAATATAGTTAGAGATACTTTATCTAAGCTTGTAAAGGATGGAATAGATAAAAAGCTTATAGAAGCATCTATAAATATAAAAGAATTTCAACTAAGAGAGGCTGACTATCAAGGATATCCTAAAGGACTTATATACAGTATGAAAGCTATGGATAGCTGGCTATATGATGAAAAACCATGGATTCACTTGGCATACGAAGATACTTTGAGTAAAATAAAAACATCCTTACAAACAAGATATTTTGAAGATATTATAGAAAAGTATATATTGAAAAATAATCACGGTTCTGTTTTAATTGTAAAACCGGCTAAAGGATTAGAAGAAGAGAAGGAAGCAGCAATCAAAAAAAGGTTAAAGGAGTATAAGGAAAGCCTTTCAGATAAAGAAATAGAAGAACTTATTAATAATACTAATGAATTAAAGAAAAGACAGGTAACTCAAGATTCTCCAGAAAATTTAAAGAAAATACCACTTCTTTCAATAAAAGATATTGATTTGAAAGCTAAAAAAATTAGTTTAGTTGAAAAAGAAGAAAATGGAGTTAAAGTACTTTATCATCCTGAGTTTACTAATGGCATAATATATATGAATATGTATTTTGACACAGAAGGTGTTAAAGAAGAAATGCTGCCTTATATATCAATACTAAGTACTGTAATAGGAAAATTAAACACTGAAAAATATCAGTATGAAGATTTAGTAAAAGAAATTAATATTTATACTGGTGGTATAAGATATGCAGCAGAAACTTATTCTGAAAAAGGAGACTCGGAGAAATTTTATCCTAAGTTTGTTGTAAAATCTAAGGTGCTTACAGGAAATATATCTAAACTAGCAACTTTGCTTGGAGAAATAATAGGCCATACTAAGTATGATGATTATAAACGTGTCAAAGAGATAATCCAAGAAACTAAATCACGTTTAGAGATGATAATGTTTGAAAAAGGTCATATTGTATCAGCAAGTCATTTATTTTCCTATTTTTCACCTATGGGTAAATATGATGATATAATAAGTGGTCTATCATTTTATAAATTTATAGCTGACTTGGAGAAAAATTTTGATGAAAAAGCTGAAGAAATCAGTAATAGCTTAAAAGAAGTTGCTGAAACTATTTTTAATAAAAATAATTTAATAGTTAATGTTACTTCAGATGAAAAAGACTATGAAACTTTCGCAAAGGAGCTTCCTTTAATTTGTCAGGAAATTGGAGACAATAGAATAACAAAAGTTGAATACAAATTTGAATTTGGACCTGAAAATGAAGGGTTGATGACTTCTGGAAAAGTTCAGTACGTAGCTAAGGCTTATAATTTTATAAAGCTTGGATATTCGTATACAGGAGGCTTACTGGTATTAAAAACTATAGCAAATTATGATTATCTATGGAATAAAGTACGTGTTCAAGGTGGTGCTTATGGAAGCTTTGCATCATTCCAAAAAAATGGTAATATGTTCTTTACATCTTATAGGGATCCGAACCTAGAAGAGACTATTAATGTTTATGATAATGCAGGAGAGTTTTTCAAAGAATTTAATGCAGATGATAGGCAGATGACAAAATATATTATAGGAACAATATCAGATTTAGATTTTCCATTGACTCCTTCTATGAAGGGAGAACGTGCAGCTGAACACTATATTAAACATATTAAATACGAAGATATACAAAAGGAAAGAGAAGAAGTACTAAATGTTAAAATAGATGATATAAAAGGATTTGGAGAAATGATATCCAGTGCAATGAAAAAGAATTATGTATGTGTTATAGGTAACGAAGAAAAAATAAAACAGAATAAATCACTATTTAATAATTTAGTAAATTTGTTTGAATAAGTATTTTATACTGTTAATTTAGAAGGAGCTGTTACATTAGGAAATTTACATACAATATAGTATGAGATTTATTCTTAGTGTGACAGTTCCTTTGTTTTATAAAAAATGAAATTAAGTTATTTTACGAAAATCAATATACAGAATAGTAAGACAATGTTAAAAATTTCATTGAGGTATATTGGAAAATGTAGTATATTATATATGAAACCGGTAACATATTTTATTTGTGTATTTAACTTAAATTTACTAATTACTTCGTGGTAATTGTGAAAATTTGTAATTATCCTATAGAAATGAGGAGAAATTAAAGTGCCAGCAACAATAAAAGATATTGCGCAAAAGTCAGGTGTTTCGCTAACAACAGTATCAAGAGTTTTAAATAACTCAGGATATGTTAAGGAAGAAACTAAGAGAAAAGTTTTAAGTGCAATAAAGGAATTAAATTATACTCCTAGTGCAATAGCTAGGAGTCTATCTAAGAATAAAACTAATACCATAGGGGTAGTGATACCTGAAATAAATAACCAGTTTTATGGTGAAGTTATAAAAGGTATTAGTGAAGTTGCAGTTGAGTATAATCAAAATATAATACTCTGCAATACTGATAATGATATAGAGAAAGAAGTAAGGGCATTAAAAGTACTTAAAGAACAAAGAATACAAGGTATAATAATTGCACCAACTTCTGTTGAGGATGATTTTAATAGTGAATATTTAATCACTATTGAGCAGCTAGGTATCCCTATAGTGTTAGCAGATGGACATGTAAAATATGCTGATTTTAGTGGAGCATTTGTGGATAATATTAAAGGTGCATATGAATCTACGGAAGCTTTAATAAAGGCTGGACATAAAAAAATTGCAATAATTACAGGAAGAATGAATTCTGATGCAGCACAAAATAGGCTAACAGGATATAAAAAAGCTTTAGCTCTAAATAATATACCTTTTAATGAAAGGTATGTATTTAAAGGTGATTATGGGGAAAGATTAGCTTATGAACTTACAAAAAAAATGTTATTAATGGAAGATAGACCAACAGCAGTGTTTACTAGCAGCAACAAGATGACTATTGGATGTATAAAAGCACTTACTGAAGAAGGCCTAAAAATACCAAAAGATATAGCTTTAATTGGATTTGATAGAATTGATATTTTAAATTCCTTGGGAATGGATATCAGTTTTGTTGATGGACCTACAACGGAGTTAGGTAATATAGCAATGAAAATTCTTATGGAGAATATAAAAAATATAGAGAATTTTAAAGTGAAAAAGATTACAATTGCACCTAAGTTAGTCTTAAAAGGTTCAGAAAGGTTTGTAAAAAAGTAAATTATTAAAAAGTATCTTACAAGTAATTAAAAAAATTTGATATAATAAATTTTGGAGAATTTTTATGTGGAAGCGGTTACTCTTTGTTGTGTAAATTTTAAAATTTATATTTTTAATATAATAGATAAAGATATAATTTTTTTAAAATAATTTTTAAATCAAATAGAGTTTAGGAGGTATAGTACAATATGACTTTGGAAGAAAACATAAAAGAAGCATCAAAGTATATACTGGAAAAAACAACACATAAACCAGAAATAGCGCTTATTTTAGGTTCAGGTCTTGGTGCTTTAGCAGATGAAATAGAAAATGCAGAATATTATCCTTATAGTGAAATTCCTAATTTTCCTATTTCAACTGTACAAGGACATGCTGGTCGATTAGTTGTGGGAAATTTAAAAGGAAAGACAGTTATAGCAATGCAAGGAAGATTTCATTACTATGAAGGATATGCAATGCAAGAGGTTACATTTCCCATTCGTGTTATGAAGCTTTTAGGAATTAAAACATTAATAGTTACTAATGCTGCAGGAGCCGTGAATGTGAATTATAAGCCTGGAGACTTAATGCTTATAAAGGATCATATTAATCTATCAGGAAATAATCCTTTAATTGGAAAGAATTTGGATAGCTTTGGAACTAGATTTCCTGACATGTCAGAAGCATATAATAAAGAATTAAGAGAAAAAGTAAAGAAGATATCTGAACAACTTAATGTACCACTTCAAGAAGGTGTATATGCTTGCATGAGTGGACCAACTTATGAAACACCAGCTGAAATTAATATGATACGAGTTTTAGGTGGAGATGCTGTGGGAATGTCTACAGTACCTGAAGTAATAATAGCTAATCATAGTGGAATAAAAGTCATAGGGGTTTCTTGTATTACCAATATGGCTGCAGGAATATTAAAACAGCCATTGAATCATAAAGAAGTAATGGAAACCTCAGAAATTGCAAGAGAAAAGTTTGTAAAACTTATGAAAGGTATTGTAGAATCAATTTAAAAAATGTAATTTATGAAAAGTAAAAATATCTTTTAATTGAAGGGAGGGCACTGGTTACAATGTTATTAGGGTTGGTAACCAGAAAAATTAATGGAAAAAGTAATTGAAATGGTTGGGATAACCAAAGTTTTTCCAGGAACTATTGCAAATGATAATGTAAATTTTGAATTGCTGCAGGGAGAAACACATGTATTATTAGGAGAAAATGGAGCAGGAAAAACCACACTTATGAACATACTTTATGGTTTATATCAACCAGAAAAGGGTGAAATACGTGTAAATGGTAAAGAAGCAAAAATTACAAACCCAAATGATGCTATAAAGCTTGGTATAGGTATGGTGCATCAACATTTTATGTTGGTTAGCAATTTTACAATAGCTGAAAATATTGTTTTAGGTATAGAACCTAAAAAAGGCTTAAAAATAGATATAGCTAAAGCTTGCAAAGATGTAAAAGAAATTGCTGATAAATATGGTTTCAATATAAATCCAAAGGATGTTATAGAAGATATCTCTGTAGGTCAACAGCAAAAGGTGGAAATATTAAAAGCTTTATACAGAGGAGCTGATGTCTTAATATTGGATGAACCTACTGCAGTACTTACTCCACAAGAAATAGAAGAATTAGGCGTTATTATAAATAATCTTAAAGCAGAAGGAAAATCGGTAATACTTATAACTCACAAATTAAAAGAAGTTATGAAAATGAGTGATAGAGTAACTATAATAAGAAGAGGAAAAGTTACAGGAACAGTTAATACTAAAGAAACTAATATAGATCAATTAGCAGAACTTATGGTAGGTAGAAAAGTAACCTTGGTAGTTAATAAGAAGGAAGCAAAAGTAGGAAAAGAAATTCTAAATATAGAAAATATAGAAGCAAAGGACCATAGAGGTATAATGGCAGTAAAGGGCGTAAGCTTAGCGGTTAGAGCAGGAGAAATAGTTGGTATAGCAGGAGTAGATGGAAATGGCCAAACGGAACTTGTGGAAGTTTTAACTGGACTTAGAAAACCGGAGTCAGGAAAGATAACATTAAATGAAATAGATATATCCGGTAAATCTCCAAGAAAAATTGCAGATTCTGGTGTAGGTCATATTCCAGAAGATAGACAAAAAAGAGGACTTATATTACAATACTCTTTATTTGAAAATGCCGTACTTGGTACTTATCATAAAAAACCGTTTAGTAAAGGTATAGTAATGAATTACAATGAAATACGTACGTATTGTAAAAATATTATAGAAGAATTTGATGTAAGAACTCCAAATGAAGAAGTTACAGCAGCATCACTTTCAGGAGGAAATCAACAAAAGCTTATAGCAGCAAGAGAAATAGCAAAGGATCCAGAACTTTTAATTGCATCTCAACCAACAAGAGGTATAGATGTAGGAGCTATAGAATATATACACAAAAGATTGGTACAGGAAAGAGATAAGGGAAAAGCTGTACTTTTGATATCACTTGAATTAGATGAAATATTAGCTTTATCAGATAGAATAGCTGTTATGTATGATGGAAATATAGTTGATATACTAGACAGAAAGGATGCAGATGAGAAGAAACTAGGAATTCTTATGGCT
Source organism: Clostridium carboxidivorans P7 (assembly GCF_001038625.1). Taxonomy (GTDB): domain Bacteria; phylum Bacillota; class Clostridia; order Clostridiales; family Clostridiaceae; genus Clostridium_AM; species Clostridium_AM carboxidivorans. The sequence goes on along the minus strand of NZ_CP011803.1, from coordinate 4,190,691 downwards.
GGAGGAACCTTAGATAAGGAAAAGGAGGTAAAAACCGTTGAATAATAATAAAATAAAACAGTCAGTGATAAATGCTGTAAAAAGTTTAGCATTCCCTTTATTTTCAATAATTGTTTCGTTTTTTGTAGCAGTATTTTTTGTAATGTGGTCAAAAGGATATGGAATAGGAGATTACTTTACTGCACTAACAGATTTAATTGGTACTATAATAAGTGGAAGTTTTGGAGATACTGCTAAAAGTTTAGAAACAATGGTGTTTGTAACACCTTTAATATTTACAGGAGTAGCAAATGCAATTGCTTTTAAATGTGGACTATTTAACATAGGAGTTGAAGGACAGTTTACAATGGGACTTATAGCTGCTGCTATAGTAGGTTTGATACCTGGATTAAGCCCATGGGTACATGTTCCTCTGATATTACTTTCAGGTATTATAGGAGGAGGAATCTGGGGAGCAATACCAGGTTACCTAAGAGCGAAGTATGGAACTAGTGAAGTTATAAATACAATAATGATGAATTATATAGCTTTAAATGTAGTTAATATTATAGTCCTTAGAACCCCTATTGGTGTTGCATCAAAATCAGCTACACCAATTATACAGCAAAGTGCTCAACTATTAAGATTTACTGGTTCTAGTAGAGCAAATATAGGACTTATATTTGCACTTATATGTGCTGTCTTTATATATTGGTTACTTTGGAAAACGACTATAGGGTATGAAATAAGAGCAGTAGGTTTAAACCCATTAGGAGCAGAATATGGCGGAATAAATGTAGCAAAGAATGCAGTATTAGCAATGGTTTTATCAGGAGCTATTGCAGGTATTGGTGGAGCATGTCACTTGGCAGGAGTTATGTATAATGCAACAGATTTAATGGCTAACATCGGATATGGATTTGATGGTATGGCAGTTGCTCTTTTAGCAAAAAGTAATCCAATAGGATGTATACCAGCAGCTATATTATTTGGAGCATTAAACAGCAGTTCAAGAATACTTCAATTGAATTCAATACCAAAGGAAATAGTTTATTTAATTCAATCAATTGTAATCATATTTGTAGCCACAGACTACATAGTTAAATACTTGGAGAATAGAAAGAGAAGAAAGGGGGTAATTGCAAATGGATAAGGTAACACTTATTATAATAATACTAGCATCTACCCTAAGAATGGCAACACCTTTAATATTTGCAGGCCTTGGAGGTGTATTTTCAGAAAAATCAGGAGTTGTAAATATAGGACTTGACGGTATGATGACAATAGGTGCTTTCTTCGCAGTTTTTGGTTCTTATGCTACAGGAAGTCCTTTAATGGGAATTTTATTTGCAGCAATAGCAGGTGGTCTTTTAGCTTTGATACATGCTTTTTTAAGTATAACTTTAAAAGCAGATCAGATAATATCAGGTACTGCTATAAATTTGTTTTCAACAGCCTTTGCTAGTTTCCTTATATTTAAAATATTTAAAAAGGGTGGTCAAACAGATATAGTAACAGGACTTCCTTATGCAATACCCGCAGCTGTAAAGGGTATTCCTGTAATAGGACCATTTTTGGCAGGATTAAACTGGTTTGTGGTACTTGCAATAGTGCTTGTATTTGTAGCAAACTTTGTATTGTTTAAGACTCCTATAGGACTTAGAATAAGAGCAGTAGGAGAACATCCAAGCGCAGCAGATACACTAGGTATAAATGTTTATAAAGTTAGATATTCTTGTGTAATACTTTCAGGAATACTTGCAGGTATAGGAGGAGCTGCTTTGTCAATAGGTATGACTCCAGTTTACAAAGAAGGAATGGTAGCAGGACGTGGATTTATAGCACTAGCAGCTATGATATTTGGTAACTGGAAACCAAAGGGAACTATGTGGGCATGTTTACTATTTGCTTTTGGTAATGCTTTAGAAATAAATGCTCAAAGCCTTTCACTAAATATACCAACAGAAATTTACTCAATGATACCTTATATATTAACAATGCTTGCACTTGCAGGTTTTGTAGGAAAAACTACAGCACCAGCTGCAGATGGTGTACCATACGAAAAGGGACAAAGATAAAAAATAATCCACATTGTGAATAATTAATTACTCACAATGTGGATTTAATTTTATTAAGTTTTATTAAGCTGTAGTGCTTTCAGATGATTTCATTTTCTTCAAATCTTTAATCCATACTTTAGCACTTTCAAATAATATAATTAATACAAGTACTATAAGTACAAGAGACATACCAACTAACAATACCTTCCCCTGAGGTAGATAATTAATTAATACATTTTCTATACAAGCAGTTATTGTTATTACAGTTATACATACCATTGGTATGAATGTAATTAAGGCATATTTTGGTTTGCCTTTCTTTATAATTATTGTAGTACCTATAGCGAAAGCTATAGCAGATAACAATTGATTAGCAATACCGAACAAAGGCCATATTGTATTTACATTACCTGTGAATAATAGATATCCCCAGCTAAACGATATTAAAGCACTAAAGAATATAAGGTTAAACCAAGACTCTTTGTTTCCAAAAGGTTTATAGAACTTAGCACATAAGTCTTGAAGTAGATATCTTCCTATTCTTGTACCAGAATCTATAGTAGTTAATATAAATAATGCTTCGAACATTATACAGAAATGATACCAGTAAGACATTAAGTGCTCAAGTCCTGGAAGTTTGTAGAATACGTAAGACATACCAACTGCTAAAGATACAGATCCACCTGTTCTTCCAGCTAAGTTTTCACCAACCATTTGTGAAAGCATTGGAAGTTCTTTAGGGATCATATGAAGTTTAGCAAATGCTGCTGGTGCTGAGTTTATAGCAAAATAATCAGCTGTTGGTAGACAAGTTGCTGCAATTAATGCCATTAAAGCTATAAAGGATTCAAAAAGCATAGCACCAAAACCTATAGGAAGAATGTCTCGCTCATTAGCTATAAGCTTAGGTGTTGTACCTGTACTTATTAATGCATGGAATCCAGATAGAGCACCACAGGCTATTGTAATAAACAAGAATGGGAATACTTTACCTGGAACTACAGGACCACCACCACTTACAAAGTTAGTAACAGCTGGCATTTGGATAGTTGGTCTAACAAATATTATACCTATTACCAAGAAGCCAATAACACCGATTTTCATGTATGTGCTTAGATAATCTCTTGGAAGTAATAGCAACCATACAGGAAGTGCTGCTGCAAGGAAACCATATATTGCAAGAATTAAAGACATTTGCTTAGCATTAAAAGTTAAATATGGTGCTAAAGCAGTATGTTGGATATATGGACCTGCAATAACTCCAACCATTATAAGAACCATACCAATAATTGTAGCTTCAAGAATTTTACCAGGTCTTAAAAATTTCAAATATAAACCAACTAAGAAGGCAACTGGAATAGTAAAACCAACGGTAAAAGTGCCCCATGGGCTGTTGTAAAGTGAGTTAACAACTGGTAATCCAAGACCAGCCATAGCAATTATCAATATAAATAATACAGCGATAGAAGTAACAAATCCCATTCGATTTCCAAGATTTGTTCTAGCAATTTCAGCAATGGATTCTCCATCGTGTCTAACTGATGCAAATAGTAGTACCATATCATGTACGGCACCAGCAAGTGCGCCCCCAATTAGAATCCATAGTGTTCCAGGAAGATAACCAAACTGTGCGGCCAGAACAGGTCCGATAAGTGGTCCAGCTCCAGCAATTGCTGCAAAGTGGTGACCAAAAAGCACTAGCTTATTGGTAGGAACATAATCACGTCCATCCTCATGTGTTTTAGATGGGACTTCTCTAGTTTCATCTAAAACTAATACTTTAGCAGCTATCCATGATCCATAAAATCTGTAAGCTAAAATTAATACAAGTGCACCGATAATAACAAGTACAATCGAGTTCATAGTATAAAACCCCCCTTAATTAATAAAATTATTCCTTGCAAACCTTTACAGATGAACAAAAGTTTACACTAAAATGATATAATATTCTGAAGAAAAAAAAAAATGAATACGGTTGAAAGATAAAAAAAGGGGGGTGTATGGTAAAATATAATGGGTGTTTGACATAATAAAAAAAGAATAATCTGAAAATTAAAATATATTTTTTGTTGGATTAATTTTAGAGATTGCATTTATACCTTCCTTTAAAGTAGTATAATAATATACTACTTTAAAGGAGGTAAAGAAAATTGATATATGTGCAATTATTAGAACGTATGGCATTGATTGCCCTAGCAGCATATATATATAATCAATCGCATATATTTAAGAATTTGATTAAAGATGAGCTGAAAATTGCAGATAAAATAATTATGGTTATATTTTTCTGCTCATTATCAATAATAGGGACATATACAGGAGTAAGTCTGGAACCTTATGCTATAGCAAATACTAGACCTATAGGAGCAATAGTAGCAGGATATATTGGTGGACCAGCTATTGGAATAATAGTAGGCATAATAGCAGGTACACATAGATATCTTATGGGTGGATATACAGCTTTAGCTTGCGCAATTGCAACAGTAATAGAGGGGATTACAGGAGCTGTGGCAAGAAAGTATTCTAAAAATGGTGATATTAGTGTAAAAAGTGGATTTATAGGTGCAGTTATAGCTGAAATGTTACAGATGGTGGTGCTGTTGATTTTTGCAAGACCTCTTCCAGATGCAGCAAGTTTAGTAAAGTTTATAGCTTTGCCCATGATAACAATAAACTCCATGGGAGTAATTATTTTCTTGAATATAATACAGAATGCAAGGGAGCAATATAATAGAATTGGAGCTATTCAAACTCAAAAAGTACTGAAAATTGTAAAAAAGACTACAGATTATATGCGGCAGGGATTAAACGAAAATACTGCAGAAAGTATATCAAAAATTATATATGAAACAACAAATGCTAAAGGAGTATTTATAGGAGATAAGAAAGGGTTTCTTACCTATTGTGGTAGAGGTATTGATGAAGAAAAGTTAAAAATGAAATTGAAAGTATATTATGGAACTCCAGATTATAGTTTAATTAAATTTATAAGTAATGATAAGCCTACATTTTTCGTATGTGCTCCATTTTTAATATCTAATACTAGCTTTGAAGGAGTTTTAGGATTAGAAGTTGATTTAGGAAAGGAAAATGACAAATATGTTTGGGAATTTGTTAAGGAATTAAGTGAATTACTTTCTACTCAAATAGAGTTATATAAAGTAAATAAGCTAGCAGAAGAAGCCTCTACTGCTGAATTTAGAGCTTTAAGATCACAGATACAGCCACATTTTTTATTTAATGCTTTAAATACAATATCCTCTTTTTGCAGAACTAATCCTTTAAAGGCTAAAGAACTGATTATAGATTTGTCTAATTATTTTAGACAAACCCTTAAAAGAGAAGAAGACTTTGTTTCTTTAAAAGATGAGCTTGAATTTATACAATCTTATTTATCTATAGAAAAAGCCAGGTTTGGAGAAAGGCTTAAAATCATTATAGATATACCAGAAAACTTAATGAATATTAAAATGCCTGTATTTATGCTTCAGCCTATAATAGAGAATTCTATTAAACATGGAATATTGCCGAAGCCTTTAGGAGGCTCTGTTTTTGTTAAAGCTAATTGCTCCGATGAAGAAGTTCTATTTTTAATTGAAGATACAGGAGTTGGTATGGATGGGGATACATTAAACCAGGTTGTAAATAAATCGCCAGGAATAGGAATTAAAAATGTAAATGAAAGATTAAAGTTACTATATGGGGAAGATTATGGCTTAAAAATAGATACAAACATAGATAAAGGTACTAAAGTACAATTTTTAATACCAAAGGAGGTAAAGTCTGTAGATGGATAAAATAAAATGTGTTATTTTAGAAGATGAAATTCCAGCCGCGGAAGAACTTAAATATATATTATCCCAACATGAATTAATAGATGTAGTAGGAATTGGGTATGATGGCATGAGTGGACTAGAACTCATTAAAAATAAAAAGCCTGAAGCTGCTTTTATGGATATAAACATGCCCCTTCAAAATGGAATGGAACTTGCAAAAAAGGTTAGAGAGTTTGATGAAAACATAGATATAATTTTTGTTACAGCTTATGAGGAACATGCTGTACAAGCTTTTGAGGTAAATGCACTTGATTATATTCTAAAACCATTTGATGAGAAAAGAATAGAGATTACTATAAAAAGACTAGCAAGTAAATTTAAAAATAAAACTATAGATGAAGAAAAACTTCCTGATATCATAAACGATATAATAAATAAAATTGATAAAGAAGAAAGAATTGTAAAAAAGATACCTTGTGAAAAAAACGGAAAAATTGTATTAGTAAATATAAAAGACATATACTATTGTTATATAAAAGATGAAAAAACTTATGTTAAAGCTAAATATGGTACCTATTTAGTTGGTTTTACACTTCAGCAAATAGAAGGAAAAACTGATTTTTTTAGAGCTCATAGAAGTTATTTGGTGAATATGGACAATATTAAGGAATTATACTCTTGGTTTAATGGTACTTATAAGTTAGTAATGGATGATAATAATAGATCAGAAATACCTATAAGTCGTAATAATGTGAAGAGGTTAAAAGAGATAATTGGAATTTAGAACAAATGAAAGTTTAGATTAATTGGGTTTTGGACTTAAGAAGCTTTTATTGACATCAAATGGAAGAATGTATAGTATAAAGGTATATTAAATTATTAAGGGGGATATAATATGTCAAGTGTTAATGTTAGCTTACAAGTGCTTCCAGTTGTAAAGGAAAAGGATTTGTATGGAGTAGTAGATAAAGTTATAGAATATATAGATTCTTGCGGTGTAAAGTATGAAGTTGGTCCTATGGAGACTACTATGGAAGGTGAAATGGATGAACTTTTAGAAATAGTGAAAAAAGCGCAGGAAATATGTGTACAAAATGGTGCTGAAAGAGTTATGTCTGTAGTAAAGATAGATTATAAAAGTGAAGGCGTTACTATAGATGAAAAAGTGCATAAATATAGAAAATAAGTATTTAATTTTAGATGGCTTTCTTAATTATTTATGGAAGTCATTAATTTTTTTATACATACATTTAATAAATATGAATAAAATGCATTGAAAAACAGAGAATTATAAGTTAAAATCATAGTAAATATATTTAGTGTATGGTGGTGAAACCATGAAGAAGGTAATTCTTATTAATGATTGCAAGTTCCAAAGCATTATTATGAAAGATATGCTAAATGACCTTGGTTATGAAGTTAATCTTACAAATGAATATGGAGCTTTGGCTAAAATAAAAAAAATCAATCCAGATATAGTTATATGTAATTTAATTATGAAAAACATAACTGGAGAAAAGCTTATAAAAAATATAAAAGATATAAATAAGAATGTAATATTTATACTGTCTTCAGCTAATGAAATAAAGCTAGAAGATTATTCTAAAGAGTATGTTAATGAAGTTATTCACGTGCCTATAGAAAAAGAAAAATTAGAAATTATTTTAGAAAAAATTTCAAGTAAACCTGAGGACTCTAACAATTTGCAACTTTCGAATAATGTTGGGTTTTCTTTTTGTCCATATTGTGGACAAAATTTGGAAGGTTCAAAGAAAGATTTTTCGTTCTGTCCTTTTTGTGGACAAAAATTAAAATGACGGAATAAAGATCCGTCATTTTTACTATGATAAGTTTCCCCATTCTTCATATAAATTGTCTAGTTGCTTTTGGGAATCTACTAATTGTTTGTTTATAGATTCGCTTTTGTCAAAGTCCGAATAAACCTCTTCTAGACAAAGTTGTTGTTGGAGCTGTTCTATTAAATCTTCCATATTAGCAATTTCATTTTCGATGTTTTTTATTTTTAAGTTTTTTTCTTTTTGTATTTTTTCAAGATCTCTTTTTTTCTTTTTTTCATGTTGTACTTGAGTTTTTGTTTTGCCTGAATTTTCTTCTTCCTCTTGAAATCTCAATGGATTTTTTTTCTTTTCAATATAATAAGTATAATTACCTAAATATTCTTTTGCCCCATCTTCTACTAACTCATATATTTTATTTATAACTTTATTTAAGAAATATCTATCATGGGATATAACAAGAACAGTACCATCATAGCTTAGTATAGCCTTTTCTAAAGCTTCACGAGACATTATATCTAAATGGTTTGTAGGTTCATCTAATAATAAAAAGTTGGATTTAGAAAGCATTAATTTTAATAAATTAATTCTACATTTCTCACCACCACTTAAAGAACCTATTTTTTTAAATACATCATCCCCTGTAAAAAGAAAAGCAGCTAATGAATTTCTAACTTGGGTTGTGGTTAGTTCAGGAAAATCATCCCACACTTCATCTATTACAGTCTTATCATCATCAAGATTAGATTGCTCTTGATCATAATAACCAATGAAAACATTTTTGCCCAATACTGAAAATCCTAAATCAGCTTTAATGGTATTCATTATTATCTTAAATAATGTAGTTTTTCCTCTTCCGTTCTCTCCTATAAGAGCTGTCTTCTCACCTTTTTTAATATCTAAGAAAAGATTGTTGAATAAAGATTTTTCGCCAAAACTTTTGCTTAAATTTTCTATGTGAAGAACGTCATTACCACTTTTTATACTAGTTTCAAACTCAACATGACCAAGTTGTTCTTCTTTATCTGGCGCTTTTACTCTTTCTATTTTATCTAATGATTTTTGTCTACTTTCAGCAGCTTTTATGCTTTTTTCCCTATTAAAAGATCTATATTTTTCTATTATAGCCTCTTGTCTTTTAATTTCAGCTTGTTGTAAGTTATATGCTTTTAATTGTATCTCATAATTTTTTTCTTTTAGATCTAAAAAAGTAGTATAATTTCCATTGTAACAATTTATATGACCATTTATAAGTTCTATAGTTTTTGAAGTTATAGCATCTAAAAAATATCTGTCATGGGAAATAACTATTACTGTACCTTTATAACTTTTCAAGTATTCCTCAAGCCATTCTATAGCATCCAAATCAAGATGGTTTGTAGGTTCATCTAGAAGCAAAATTTCAGGATTAATTAATAACAGTTTACAAAGAGCAACTCTAGTCTTTTGACCACCACTTAAAATATTTATTGGCTTACTAAAATCATCTTCTAAAAAGCCTAGTCCTTTTAAAACCCTAGATACTTCTCCCTTATAAGTATATCCACCTCTATTGGTGTATAATTCAGAACACATAGTGTAATCTTTAATTATTTTATTATGATATTCTTCTTTTTCGGGATCATAGGGTTCATTCATTAAATTTTCCAATTTTTGTAATTTATTTTCTAGAGCTAATAGATCTTTAAAAACTGTAAACATTTCTTCTTGAATAGTGTTATTTGAATCTAAAGATAAATGCTGTGCTAAATAGCCTATAGTTTTATTTTTATCTATAAATAGTTCTCCAGAATCCTGTTCTAGTTGATTTGTTATAATTTTAAAAAGTGTGGATTTTCCAGCACCATTTGGTCCTATAAGTCCAACTTTGTCGCTTTCATTTATATTAAAAGTTACATTTTCAAGTATAACATCTATTCCATAACTTTTATGAATATCTTTACAACTTAAAACAACCATAATCTCACCTTCCTTAATCATTAATATTTTACTATGTTAAATGAATTTTTTGTAGTCTAATTTCATAAATTATTATATAACTAGTGTTTTGTTAAACAACTAATAAAAAAGTGATAAAATTATAAAAAATCATAAATTAGAAAAATAAACTATTGACATATTGCATACTTAAATAATACTATAAAGAGTAGGAGAAGAAAAAGAATTAGTATGTTAATTGTATAACAAAATATTCATGAAAAATTGTTTTCACGTTGTATTATAAATTTTTAAATGCAATTATAGAAACAAGTATAATAGAAAATATATATATAATAAGAGGTGCTGTATGGATAAGAAAAAAAATATATCAATGGCTGTAATAAAAAGGTTGCCTAAATACTATAGATATTTAGGACAGTTAATGAAGAATGATGTTGATAGAATATCATCAAAAGAGTTAAGTGAGAAGATAGGGTTTACTGCTTCACAAATAAGACAAGATTTAAATTGTTTTGGAGATTTTGGTCAACAGGGATATGGATATAATGTAACAGAACTGCATGGCCAAATAGGTAATATACTTGGACTTACTAAGCCATATAAAACTGTAGTAGTAGGTGCAGGAAACATAGGGCAGGCTATATCAAATTATACTAGATTTGAAAAAACTGGGTTTAACTTAGATGCTATATTTGATATAAATCCTAAATTAATTGGTATAAGAATACGTGATATAGAAATAAAAGATATAGATTATTTACCAAGTTATTTGAAAGAGAATCCTACAGAAATTGGAATAATATGTGTGCCAGCTAATAGTGCTCAAAATGTATGTGATACTTTAGTAAAGAATGGTGTTAAAGGAATATGGAATTTTGCACCTGTAGATTTAGTTATACCAGATGATGTTAAAGTAGAAAATGTACATTTAAGTGATAGCCTATTGACATTAACTTGTCTTTTAAATGATGGCGATAGCGATAATGAATAAGCAGGGTTTACAGTTAAAAAAAAGATAATAATTGAAATTTTTATTTCAATTATTATCTTTTTTAAGTTTAATTATTAACAAAGTTAGGGTTGATTTATGTCACATATAGTCGTTATAAAATTTAAATGTTTAAGTTTTATATAATAAATATTATTTATAGCTAGTTAAATAGCCTATTGCATGTACTTAGGTTTTCAAAATAAAACCAAAAAATGTATAAATAAATAAAAGCAGGTTGTATTTTTATGAATCCTATAGAATATAAGGTATAAATTAATATAATATGCATTATTTGTTATTTAGTTATGCAATTTGTATAATGAATGTGATATAATAATATGTATAAATTCGTATAATTAAAAAACATTTACCAATGGGGGGAATAAAATGTATAAAATTGTTGACAAAAGGGAATTAGCGCCTAATATATTTCTAATGGACATAGAAGCGCCAAGAGTTGCAAAGTCCGCTAAACCAGGACAATTTGTAATAATTAAAATGGACGAAAAAGGTGAAAGAATACCTCTTACTATTTGTGACTATGATGCTCAGAAGGGTACTGTAACTATAGTATTCCAGACACTTGGTGGATCAACACAAAAAATGGCTGATTATGAAATTGGACAAACATTTAGAGATTTTGTAGGACCTTTAGGACAACCTACGGATTTAGCAAACGAAAGCATAGGAGAATTAAAAAAGAAAAATATAATATTTGTAGCTGGAGGAGTAGGAGCAGCACCAGTATATCCTCAAGTTAAATGGCTTCATCAGCATGGAATTGATGCAGATGTAATAGTTGGATGTAAGTCAAAAGAATATTTGCTATTGGAAGAAGAAATGAAATCGGTATCAGGAAACTTATATATAGCAACTGATAACGGAACTTATGGATATAAAGGCTTTGTTACAGATTTATTAACAGAGCTTATTGAAAAAGAAGGAAAAAAATATGATCATGTAGTGGCAATAGGTCCTATGATCATGATGAAATTTATATGTAAGGTTACAAAAGGCTTTGGTATTAAAACTATAGTAAGCTTAAATCCAATAATGGTAGATGGTACAGGTATGTGTGGAGCTTGTAGAGTTACTGTTGGAGGAGAAACTAAATTTGCTTGTGTAGATGGACCAGAATTTGATGGTCATCTAGTTGATTTTGAAGAAGCTATGAGAAGACAGAGATTGTATAAAACAGAAGAAGGAAAGTCATTAATGGAAGAGCAGGAAAGAAAAGAAGGACATGTATGTCATGTAGGATTGGATGGTGACAAATAATGGACAACGAGAAAATGAAAAGAGTACCAGTAAGAGAGCAAGATCCAAAGGTTAGAGCTCATAATTTTCAGGAAGTTTGTTTAGGATATGATAAAGAAGAAGCTGTAAAAGAAGCTTCAAGATGTTTGCATTGTAAAAAACCTATGTGTGTATCTAAATGTCCAGTATCTATAAATATACCAGAATTTATAGAGCATGTTAAAAATGAAGAATTTGAAGAAGCTGCTAAGACTATAGCTAAATCTAGTGCACTTCCAGCTGTATGTGGAAGAGTATGTCCTCAAGAAAGCCAATGTGAAGGTAAATGTGTACTTGGAATAAAAGGAGAGGCAGTAGCTATAGGAAAGCTTGAAAGATTTGTAGCAGATTATTCAAGAGAAAACAATGTAGATCTATCAGAAAAAGAAACTAGTAATGGCAAAAAGGTTGCAGTAATAGGCAGTGGTCCTTCAGGACTCACTTGTGCAGGAGATTTAGCTAAACTAGGTTATGATGTAACTATATTTGAAGCTTTACATGAAGCAGGTGGAGTTTTAGTTTATGGAATACCAGAATTTAGACTTCCAAAGGAAACTGTAGTTAAACATGAAGTAGAAAATGTTAAAAAGTTAGGTGTTAAGATAGAAACTAATGTAATTATAGGAAGAACTGTAACTATAGATGAACTTATAGATGAAGAAGGCTTTGATGCCGTATTCATAGGTTCAGGTGCAGGATTGCCAAAGTTTATGGGAATACCAGGTGAAAACTTAAATGGAGTATTCTCAGCAAATGAATTCTTAACAAGAAATAACTTAATGAAAGCCTTTAGAGAAGAATATGACACACCTATAAAGGCAGGCAAAAAGGTTGCTGTAGTAGGTGGAGGAAATGTTGCTATGGATGCTGCAAGAACAGCATTAAGATTAGGAGCAGAAGTACACATAGTTTACAGAAGATCAGAATCAGAACTTCCAGCTAGAGTAGAAGAAGTACATCATGCAAAAGAAGAAGGTATAATTTTTGACCTTCTTACAAATCCAGTAGAAGTAGTGGGAGATGAAAATGGCTGGGTTAAAGGCATGAAATGTGTAAAAATGGAGCTTGGAGAGCCAGATGCATCAGGTAGAAGAAGACCTGTAGAAATTCCAGGTTCAGAGTTCGAAATGGAGATAGATACCATGATAATGTCTCTTGGAACATCACCAAATCCATTGATATCTTCAACTACTAAAGGATTAGAAATTAATAAGAGAAAATGCATAGTAGCAGAAGAGGAAACTGGCTTAACTTCAAGAAAAGGAGTATATGCTGGTGGAGATGCTGTAACAGGCGCTGCAACAGTAATACTTGCTATGGGAGCTGGAAAGAAAGCAGCTAATGCTATACATGAGTATTTGAGTAAATAAATATACACAATTAAATATACATGATTTAAATAGTAGAAATTGAGTGAATGAACTCATTTCTACTATTTTTTTTATACTCTTTTTGAAGAAGTTTAACTTTTATTAACGTGGCTATACATGCCTTTAAAACAAAATAATAAATTTTATATTATTAGTAAATTAAAAATAAGAAGTATATTTTCACAATTTGATATATATATTTATACTAGCAACTGGTTATAAAAAACAAATGTTTATATAGGGGGTAAGTAAAATGTATGAAATTCTAGAGAAAAAGGAGCTAGCAGCAAATGTTTTTTCAATGGATATAAGGGCACCAAGAGTTGCAAAATCAGCCAAGCCAGGACAATTTGTGATACTAAGAGCAGATGAAAGAGCTGAAAGAATACCTCTTGCAATTTGTGACTATGATACTGAAAGAGGAAGTGTAAATATAGTATTTCAGGTAAATGGTACTTCAACAAAAAAAATAGCTGAGTATGAAAAAGGCCAAGCCTTTGCCGATTTTGCAGGACCTTTGGGACAACCATCAAAATTGGTTAGTGAAAATTTAGAAAATTTAAAAAATAATAGAATGCTATTTATAGCGGAAGGAATAGGGGTGGCATCAGTATATCCTGAAGTTAAATGGCTGCATGAATGTGGAATTGATGCGGATGTAATAGTTTCATGCAAATCAAAAAAAGATTTGATAATGGAAAAAGAATTTAGAACAATATCAACTAGTTTATATATATCAACAGATGATGGAAGCTATGAGTATAAAGGTTGTAGCATAGATTTACTAAAGGAATTGGTTGAAAAAGAAAGAAAAAAATATGATTATGTTATAGCTATGGCGTCTATGGATATGATGAGAAATATATGCAGAGTTACACAGAATCTAGGTATTAAAACTATAGTAAGTTTAAAATCCATAATGGTAGATGGTATGGGAATGTGTGGATCTTGTAGGGTTACTGTTGGTGGAGAAACCAAATTTGCATGTATGGATGGACCTGAATTTGATGGTCATTTAGTTAATTTTGAGGAGGCTATTAGAAGACAAACCATGTACAAAACAGAAGAAGGAAAAGCATATATGGATCAACAAGAAAAGGAAGAGGGACATGTATGCCATGTAGGATTAGAACATCATAATTAGTAGTAAAAATCAGAGATATTGAAGTTTTAAGAAACAGCTAAAATAACAGCTGTTTCTGAGTTTATTTAATATGTTAAAGGAGTGATAACATATGACTAGTGAATGTAATAAGAAAATTGATTTATCGTTGATGGACAAGGTATTTGACAAGTATTATAAAGGAAATGGAAACATTGTAAGTATGCTGCAGGATGCTCAAGATATATATGGTTACTTGCCTCTTGATGTTTTAAAAGCTATTGCAGATAAGACTGGTAATAAGAGAACAAAGGTATATGGAGTTGCCACTTTTTACTCACAATTTAGATTAAATCCAAGAGGAAAGTATATGATTCTCCAATGTCAAGGAACAGCTTGTCATGTAAACAATTCTGAGGTAATAGGAAATGCTATTTGTGATGAATTAGGTATTAATCCAGGGGAGACAAGTAGTGATGGAATGTTTTCTTTTGAGCATGTTGCATGTCTTGGATGTTGTAGTCTTGCACCAGTAATAATGATTAATGGAGAGGCGTATGGAAATTTAACTCCAGATAAAGTAAGGAAGATAATTCGTGATATATATGCTAGAGAAAAAGAGGAGGCTATTTAAAATGAAGATTAGGATAGGATTTGGCAGCTGTGGTATTGCTGCAGGAGCCAAAAAAGTTAAAGATAAACTTGAAGCTATAATTGATGAAAATAAATTAAATGTTGATGTTTCAATTACAGGATGTATAGGTATGTGTTTTTATGAACCTATAGTGGATGTTATTGATGATAATGGTGTGTTTAGTTATGGAAATGTTACACCAGAATTAGTACAGGAAATAGTTGAAAAGCATATCATCAAGGGAGAACCAGTTTATGATTATATAGTATCTACTGATAAAGAACCATATACCCAGTTAAAAAATCAAGTCAGGATTGTTTTAAAAAATTGTGGAATAATCAATCCTGAAAAGATAGAACAATATATTGATAAGGATGGTTATAAAGCTCTTAATAGAGTAGTAAAAGAAATGACTCCTAATGAGGTTATAGAAGAAGTAAAGATAGCTGGATTAAGAGGTAGAGGAGGAGCGGGTTTTCCTACCTGGTTTAAATGGGATGCAGCTAGAAAGTCTAAGGGAGAAGACAAATATGTAGTGTGTAATGCTGATGAGGGAGATCCAGGAGCATTTATGGATAGAAGTGTTTTGGAAGGAGATCCACATGCAGTTCTTGAAGGTATGGCCATTGCAGGTTATGCAATAGGAGCAAAAAAAGGATATATATATGTTCGTGCGGAATATCCACTGGCAATAGAAAGACTTAAAATAGCAATCAAACAGGCTAGAGAAAAAAATTATCTAGGAAAAAGTATAATGGGTTCAAGTTTTGATTTTGATATATTGATTAAAACAGGAGCAGGAGCTTTTGTATGCGGAGAAGAAACAGCATTAATTGCATCTCTAGAGGGTGAAAGAGGCATGCCAAGATTAAAACCACCTTTCCCAGCTCAATCAGGATATTTTGGAAAGCCAACAAATATAAACAATGTTGAAACCTATGCTAATGTTCCTTGGATATTAGTACATGGGGGTAAGGCATTTGCAGCATATGGCACGGAAAAAAGCAAAGGAACTAAGGTATTTGCTTTAGCAGGAAAAATTAAGAATGGTGGATTAGTTGAAGTGCCAATGGGAATGACTTTGAGAGAAGTTATATATGGTATAGGCGGAGGAATAAAAGGTGACAAGGAATTCAAGGCAGTACAGATGGGAGGACCTTCTGGAGGGTGTATACCACGAAAATTACTTGATACACCTGTTGATTATGAATCAATAAACAAAACCGGTGCCATTATGGGTTCAGGTGGTATGGTTGTAATGGATGAAAATACATGTATGGTAGATATGGCCAGATTCTTCCTTGACTTTACTTGTAAAGAATCCTGTGGAAAATGTGTATATTGTAGAATAGGTACAAAGAGAATGCTTGAGATACTTAAAAAAATATGTTCAGGAGAGGGAAGTACTGAAGATATTGATATACTTCAAGAATTGTGTATAAGTGTTAAAGATGGATCACTATGTGGACTGGGACAAACTACACCTAATCCTATTCTTACAACATTAAGATATTTTAAGGATGAATATATAGCACATATAAAGGATCATAAGTGTCCAGCTAAGCAATGTAAGAAACTTTTAACTTATAGTATTGATCCTGATGTTTGTAAAGGATGTACCTTGTGTGCAAGAAAATGTCCAGCACAAGCTATTGAAGGTGAAACTAAAAAAGCACATAAAATAGATCAACAAAAGTGTATAAAGTGTGGCAATTGTATGACAGTATGTAAATCTAATGCTGTTATGGTGGAGTAAAAAGGGGGCGTCATAGGAATATGATTAGAATAAATATAAATAATAGAGAATTGACTGCTGAGGAAGGGACAAACATATTAAAAATAGCTACAGATAATGGAATAAAAATTCCAAACCTTTGTTATGATGGAAGAATGAAACCTTATGGAGCTTGCGGGTTATGTGTTGTTGAAATAGAAGGAATACCAAAACTCCAGAGAGCATGTTCAACAAAAGCAGTAGATGGAATGATAATAAAAACTAATACAGCAAGAACATTAGCAGCTAGAAAGGTAGCTTTTGAATTAATAGCATCAGATCATAGGGGTGATTGTAGACCACCATGTGTAAATGCATGTCCAGCACATACAGATTGTCAAGGATATGTTGGGTTAATTGCTAATGGTCAGTATGAAGAAGCAATTAAACTTGTTAAAGATGTTGTTGCTTTACCAGCAAGTATAGGTAGAGTATGCCCACATCCTTGTGAAACAGCATGTAGACGTCAAAATGTTGATGAATCAATCGCAATTGCTGATCTTAAAAGATTTCTTGGAGATATAGATATAAAGAATGGTACATTTGCACCAGAAGTTAAAGAAAAAACAGGTAAAAAAGTTGCTGTTGTAGGAAGTGGGCCTGCAGGAATATCTTGTGCATATTTTCTTGTAAGGTCAGGTCATCAGGTTTGTATTTATGAAAGTATGCCTCATCCAGGTGGAATGCTAAGGTATGGCATACCAGAATATCGTTTGCCAAAAGATATATTGGATGCTGAAATAAATACATTAGTAAAAATGGGCGTGGAAATTAAGTGCAATGTTAAACTTGGAGAAGATATAAGTATAAAATATCTTAAAAAGTCATATAATGCTGTGTTTGTAGCAATTGGTGCTTGGTCAAGCTCCAGTATTGGATGTAAGGGTCAAGACATGGAAGGTGTTCTTGGTGGTATAGATTTTCTGAGAAAGGCTACACAATCGGAAAAAATATATATGGGCAGCAAAGTTATAGTTATAGGCGGAGGAAATACCGCTATGGATGTAGCTAGAACTGCAGTGAGACTTGGAGCAGATGATGTACAAGTTTTATATAGAAGGACAAGAAATGAAATGCCTGCGGAAGAGGTTGAAATTGTTGAAGCAGAAGAAGAAGGTGTTAAGTTTAATTATCTTGTAGCACCTATAGAAATTACGGGTGACGGAAATAGAGCAAACAATGTAAGGTGTCAGAGAATGAAACTTGGAGAGCCAGATGCATCAGGAAGAAGAAAACCAGAACCTATTTTTGGAGAAGAGATTTCATTTGAATCAGATCTTGTTATATCAGCTATTGGACAAAGGGTAAATGCAGAATCTGTAAAGGAACTAACAACCACTAAAAAAGGAAATATTTTAGTTGATGAAAATACTTTTGAAACAAATATTGAAGGGGTATTTGCTGGAGGAGAAGCATCCACTGGTCCAAAGATAGCTATTGAAGCTATAGCACAAGGAAAAAATGCAGCAAAAGTAATTCATAGTTATTTAAATGGAAAAATAACACCAGTTGTTTATCCAAATTATATAGTTCAAGATGATCTGTGTGAAAAAGATTTTGAGGGACATGAAAAGCAAATCAGGGAACATCAGGTAATGGTGAAGGCAGATAAGAGAAAACTTAGTTTTGCTCCAATATCTGAAACATTTACAGAAGAAGCTGCACTAAGAGAAGCTTCAAGATGTCTTGAATGTGGATGTCATGATTACTTTGAATGTAAGCTTGTAAATTATATAGAAGATTATAATGTAGATACTAAAAAAATATCTGGAGAAAAACATAAGAGGAAAGAAGAACAAAATCACCCATTTATAGAAAGGAATCCTGATAAGTGTATATTATGTGGCCAATGTGTAAGAGCTTGTGAAGAGTTTATAGGAATAACAGCTATAGGACTAGAGAAAAGAGGATTTGACTCTAAGGTAATTCCAGAATTTAATTTACCTCTTGAAGAAAGTTCATGCATATCTTGTGGTCAGTGTGTAGATGTATGCCCAACAGGAGCATGTATGGAAAAACAAGCTGTAAAAAAACAGGTTCCAGTAGATTTGGACAATGTAAAATCTGTATGTAATTACTGTGGAGTGGGATGTAATCTAGTACTTCAAACTAAGGGAAATCTTGTGTTCAAATCTTTACCTGATAGAAGTAAGGAAGAAGGACTATTATGCGTTAATGGTAGATTTGGAATAAACTTTATTAATGATGAAAATGCTATAAAAGCACCTGTTGTAAGGAGAGAAAATAGCAGTACTGAGGTTACTTTAAAAGAGGCATTAACACTTATTTCAAAAAATCTTCAATTAATTAGAGGACAATACGGAAGTAATAGTATAGCAATTCTTACATCGCCTAGGTTTACTAATGAAGAAGCCTTTGTGATTAAGAAAATTGCAGATAAGCTTGATACTGAATTTGTTGGTTCATTGGCTATGGATGAAGTTTCAGGAATGGAAAGTGTACTTGGGTATGATGCGTCATCAAATAGTTATGGAGAATTATACAGCACTGATTTGATAGTTTCTGTAGGAAATGTAGATGAAAATCATCCTATAATGGCTGTAAAAATGAAATATGCAGCACAGAAAAAAGCTAAACTTGTATCCATAAGCAGTGATGAAACTAGAATGAAAGAGTATGCAGATGTTTCAATAAAGCCTAATAATAGTGTAGAGTTTTTAAAATCCTTTATTAAAGCTTTATTTAAAGGAGGATATGTAAAAGAGGCTGAAGTTGAAAAGAAAGCTGTTAATCTTCAGAAATTATGGGGTTTTGTAAAAGATTGTGCTGATAATCAAGAAGCAAATAAACTTGCTAAGATGTACGGGGAAGCTAAAAAGGCAATAATAGTTGCTGATGATGATATGGTTACTGCTGATGGTTATAAATTATTAGCAGATGCTGCAGTAATAACAGGTAAGATAGGAAAAGCACATAGCGGAATAATTACTGTACGCTCTAACAGTAATTATCAAGGATTTATAGACATGGATATAAAAGCTAGTGGAAAGTCAATACTTGAACAAATAGAAGAGGGAAAA
The DNA here is from genome assembly GCF_001038625.1 of Clostridium carboxidivorans P7. Lineage (GTDB taxonomy): Bacteria > Bacillota > Clostridia > Clostridiales > Clostridiaceae > Clostridium_AM > Clostridium_AM carboxidivorans. The sequence goes on along the minus strand of NZ_CP011803.1, from coordinate 4,170,931 downwards.
ATAAAGGCTGTAGTTATCATTGGTGAAGACCCAGTTGGAGCTGATGAAAATACTACTCAGATTTTGAAAAAGCTAAAATTTATAGCAACCTTTGATATGTTTATGACTGATACAGCGTTGATGTCAAATGTAGTTGTTCCAATAGCAAGCTTTGCTGAATCACAAGGTACATTTACTAGATCAGATAGAAAAATACAAAAAATTGTTCCAGCTGTACATGTTGATTATAGAAAAACTGTATTTGATAACATGTCAAAATTAGCACAGTATTTGGATATAAATATTAAAAATTTAAAACAAGCGGTAGAAATGATTTCTTGGGAAATACCAGAATATAATGGGTTAAATGCTGTTAATGTTGAAGTGGACGATGTTTATACTCTAAATACAATATCAAATACTTATGGTATTCAAGTCCTTTATACAGATGGATTTAATAAGGAAGATAAAAAAGCTGTTTTGAGTTTACCAGAAAGTAATGTAATGTTTAAAAATAAAAAAGTTTATGATTCTATTAAAATGAAATTTGATGCTTATTTAAAAAAAGTATTATAGTTACAGAATAAAAATTTAATAAAATAATTTGTTTATATAAAAGAGCTGCATTAATTTTAATTAATGCGGCTTTTTACGATATATACAATAATAGTTATTTAAAAAAACTAAATATTAAGTTATAATTTAAGAAAAGATTAAAAGGAGTGTTAAAAAAATGTTAAAGGATACAGTTAGAAAGTATTATGCCGAAGAATATAATTTAAATTGTGCAGAAACTATGATATATGGTGCAAATGAAGAATACAACATGCAGCTTGATAAAAAAACATTAAAAACTATGGCTGCTTTTGGAGGCGGTATGGGTATTGAAAGTACATGTGGGGTGATAACTGGTTCTTTAGCTGTACTTGGAATATTATTTACCAAAGTAAGAGCTCACGAAAGTGAAAAAATAAAACAATTATCTCAAGAATTTTTTCAAAAATTTCAGGAAAAACTAGGTACTAGTGAATGTGCAGAGTTGAAAGAAAAGTATAGAAATGATGAAATCAGATGCATTATTATGGTTGACACAGCAGCAGAGATATTAGAAGAAATTGTGGAAAGAGAAATGAAGATTCAAGGATAAAGTAAAATGCGGCACAAGAGTGCAGTGGAAGTTTGAATTTTAACTTTTACTACGTGATATATGTTAAGCGTGTCATCACGGCTAAATGTTTTAATTATTCTAAAGCTCAAAGATTTGGAAAACCTAAGAACTTTGTCAAACTCGGTTCCCTCAAACAGGACTAAAGTTCTAAGGCTTTCCAAATCTTTGAGCTAAGAATAATACTAAAACAATTTAGCTAATGTGATGACACGCTTAACATATATCACTACATAAAAGTTAAAATTCAAACTAGTAACTTTATGTGTACACATTTATTTATATTGCTATAAGTAATTCTACTAAATTCAAATGTTTAACGCTTAAAAATTAAAGCGAAGCCTGCTGATATCCTGAGATGTTAAATTTAGGAAATAAGTTTTTTACTTTATGGCAATATTTTGAGATAAATTAATAATCTAGATTATTAAAAATAGATAAAATTATATATATATAAACTAAGAATAGGGGTGTTAAAATGGACTTTAGTTCTGTAGAATCATTTGAAAATGGGGTAATAGTAAAGGACGTTAAAAATTTTGAAATTACCCATATATTTGATTGTGGACAGTGTTTTAGATGGCATAGACAAAAGAATGGTAATTACATAGGGGTAGCTTATGGGAAGGTAATAGAAATAGAAAAGAAAGAAAATGATGTTATAATTTATAATACTTGTAAGGAAGACTTTGATAAAATATGGATGGATTATTTTGATTTAGATAGGGATTACTCTGAAATAAAAAACTTGTTGGGTAAAGATCCTATATTAAGTACTTCAGTAAATTTTGGTTATGGTATAAGACTATTAAAACAGGAACCTTTTGAAATAATAGTGTCCTTTATAACATCTGCGAATAATAGAATACCTATGATAAAAAGAGCAATTGAAAATATAAGTTCTAAATGGGGAGAAAAATTAGAATATAAGAATAATACATATTATACATTTCCAACTATTGATAAGCTAAGTTCTGTTTCATTAGAGGAATTGGAAAGTTGTGGGGTTGGATTCAGAGCAAAATATATTAAGGATACAGTTAGTAATATATATACTAAAGGAAATATTGAAAACAAAGAATATGATGAGCAGTATGACATCAAGTGGATAAAGAGTCAGGAGGCAGAAAAATGCCACAAGGAACTTCAAAAGTTTATGGGAATAGGACCTAAAGTTGCGGATTGTATAATGCTTTTTTCTATGGAAAAGTATTCTGCTTTTCCTGTAGATGTTTGGGTGAAAAGAGCTATGCAGCATTTTTACTTAGCACCAGATGTTTCTCTTAAAAAAATAAGGGAGTTTGGTATAAATAAATTTGCAAATTTAGCTGGATTTGCGCAACAATATTTGTTTTATTATGCAAGAGAGAATGAAATTAAGTTTGAAGAGGATTAATTAAACACTAAAATAATTGCCCTCCTAACATTGTTAAATTGGTAACATTTACACAAAAAATAACCTGATTATGGATTAAAATATTCCAATAAATTTTGTTTTAAAATCTGTTACATTAATTAAAAAAATCTGTTATAATGTTTGAAGAGTGTTAATAAGCAAAAAGTATCTACTGTGTTATTAAAAAATGATTTAAATTCAAAATTAAAGTAATTTTATCAAAGTTAACAATTTAACTAGCAAATTAAGAATTACAAAGTTAAAAATTATAATATAGTTTTTAACTTTCATATTTTATTTAAACATTAGCAAATGTATTTCCTATTGTTTAAATAGCGATGAGTTAAAACATATTAAAAAAATCTTAATTTACTAGTATATAATAGGAGGATAAAGAATAAGATGATAACTTTTGAAACCCAATTAAAAAAACTTAAGTATTTAGTATTAAAAGAAGTAGCAGCTCTGACAAAAGAAAACAGACTTACAAAAAGAGAATTAGAAAAAGTTCCTATGAAAGTAATACAGGGTGATAAAGCTCAATATAGATGTTGTGTATATAAAGAAAGAGCAGTAGTTTTTGAAAGAGCTCAATTAGCTGCAGGTTTTTTACCTAATGGTGATACTATAAATAATTTATCTATACCTGAAGATGATAAGCAGATAATGTATGTGTTACCAGCAGCTTGTGATAAATGTCCTATAGATAAATATACAGTTACAGATGCATGTAGAGGATGTATCCAACATAAATGTATGGAAGTATGTCCAGCAAATGCTATAACAAGGGTAGCAGGAAGTGCATATATAAATCAAGAACTTTGTAAAGAATGTGGAATGTGTAGGAAATCATGTCCATATGGTGCTATAGCTGAGGTTATGAGACCATGTAAAAGAGTATGCCCTACAGGTGCATTGGAGATTAATTCAGATAACAAAATGGCAATGATTGAAAAAGAAGAGTGTATAAATTGTGGAGCTTGTATGGCAGCATGTCCTTTTGGAGCAATATCAGATAAAAGCTACATTAAAGATGTGACTAATGTATTGGTTAACAACAAGAAGGTTTATGCAGTAGTAGCTCCAGCTATAAGTGGACAATTTGGACCAAAAGTAACAGTGGGACAGATCAAAAATGCCTTTAAGAAAATAGGATTTGAAGATATGGTAGAAGCAGCATGTGGAGCAGATGCTGTAACTGTACATGAAGCTAATGAATTTGTTGAAAGAATGGAAGAAGGACAAAAATATATGACAAATTCATGTTGTCCAGGGTTTATGAATTATATTGAAAAGAAATTCCCAGATCAGGTTGAAAAAATTTCTGGTACAGTTTCACCTATGGTTGCAGCAGCAAGAATGATAAAAAGCATTGATAAAGAGGCATTAGTAGTATTTGTAGGACCATGTACAGCTAAAAAGACAGAAATTCAAAGAGAAAGCATAAAAGATGCAGTGGATTATGTTTTGACTTTTGAAGAAATAGCTGCTTTAATGGGAGCTTTTGAAATAGATCCTGAGAATTGTGAAGATACTTTAGTAGAAGATGCTTCATGTTTTGGAAGAGGTTTTGCTCAAGGTGGTGGCCTTACAGCAGCAATACAAAATTATGTAGGGGATAAGGGTATTAAGGAAGAATTTAAACCAGTAAAAGCTAGTGGTATGGATGAAATAAAGAGATCTATGACTATGGCTAAGGTTGGAAAGCTTCCAGGAAACTTTATAGAAGGAATGATGTGTGAAGGTGGATGTATAGGTGGACCAGCTACTATGGTTTCAATTATGAGGTCCAAACCACAACTTTCAAAATTTAGTGGACAATCTTCTAAAAAGTCAGTACTTTCAAATGAAGAATTAAATAAGTTTAAAAATGTAAATTTAGAAAGATAATATTCAATTAGTGTTATAAAAGCAGCTTTAAATGCAAATAGCATTTAGGGCTGCTTATTTCGTTTACTTTTTTTAAGTTAATTGATAATATATAATAAATGTTTATTATATATAGAATTAAGGTGAAAGTATGTTTGAAGGTTTCCCTAGGAAAATTTTTAATAAAATTAAACAATATAAGTCATATATTGTTTTAAGTATAATATTTATATTTCTAATTTGCTCAGCATATGAATATTATAGTAAGTATTTTGTCTTGTTTAAGGACCCTAATAAAATAAAACACATAATAATGTCTTATGGAAAGTACAGTATTATGGTGTTTTTTATGCTTCAGGTTATACAGGTTGTAGCATTTTTTATTCCTGGAGAAATTGTGCAAATTGCAGGAGGATATATATATGGAACAATAGGTGGAGGTATTATATCTTTATTAGGAATAACTGCTGGAAGTATGATTGTATTTTGGATTTCTCATTTTTGTGGTAAGCCTCTAATAGATAAAATAATATCTAATAAGGATACAAATTTTTTTAAAAGAATTTTAAATTTGGGTCATATGAATTTTGTGGTTTTTTTGTTGTATTTGATACCAGGTATACCTAAAGATGTATTAGCATATATATGCGGCGTTTCAAATGTGACTTTTAAAGATTTTATGATATATTCTACATTAGGAAGGATTCCAGGAATATTTATATCTGCATATTTTGGTGCTAAAATTGGTTCTGGTAATAAAACCATATTGATACTTATAGCCGTTGTTATGACTTTATTATTTGCTATAGGAGTATTTAAAGGTGAGATATTAGTAAAGAAAATTATTAAACGTAGTTCCTTTAGAAATGGGAAATAGATTATATTTATCTATTTCCCATTTTTATTTTTAATATATATTATTTTTAAAAGCAAGCTTCCTATAAGTGTAATTAAAATTATTAAAATAGCACAATGAAAAAAATATTTTTCAGGTAAAATGTTAATTACTGGGTCCTTATTAGGATCGAATAACCAATAATTATTTTTGAAGACTGTTTCATGAAAAAAGTTGAAGCTTTTGTTGAAATTTACATAAAACGGTATCCAGGTAAATAAGCATACAAATAAAAGTAAGTTGAATGCCCAGTTGAAAATAGAAAAAAGTTTATATTTATAAGTATATAAAATACCTAAAATGCTCATTATACTAAAAATAAGGAACGTTGAGTTTAATTTTCTAAACAGATTTTTAACTTCTAAAAAATGAATTTTACCTTCATTAGAAGAGTTAAGGGTTGGTATATTAAATGTTTGGTTTTTTGGACCATTTATATAATCTATTAAATAATCATAAGTAATTTGTATTTCCTTTTTTGATAATGAAGTACTATTTTCTATATTTAAATGATTTATATCGAAATAATAAAGATATTTAAAGTTTAAAGTAGTTTTTATAGAAAACAATAATATGAATATGGAGATGGAAATAGAAAATATAATTTTAAAGTATGTGCTTAGCTTCATAATAAAAATCCTCCTGGGGGTTTTTATTTAGTTTTCAAGTATAACTAAAATTATTGATTTATATTGTGTATTATAACCTGATAAGTAAAAAATAACAATAATAAGCAGGTGTATAATTTAAAAATTATTTTGAATAATTAGTATATTGATGAAATCTTTAGAAAAAAGGCGAAATACTTATCTATGATGTGACTATTTGATTATTTTACAGTAAATAATTTAATAAGTATGAAATTGAAATTTGAAAATATAGACATTATTCATTATTATAATAATTGTGTTAGCACTCAAATGAAGTGAGTGCTAACAATAAAAGCTAATTAATTATATAAAATAAATTAAAAGTAATTTAAGGAGGGGTTTAAATGAACATTAGACCACTTGGAGACAGAGTCGTTATTAAAAGATTAGAGGCAGAAGAAACTACAAAAAGCGGAATTGTTTTACCAGGAGCAGCAAAGGAAAAACCACAAGAAGCTGAAATTGTGGCTGTAGGACCTGGTGGAGTAGTTAATGGAAAAGAAGTTAAAATGGAAGTTAAAGTTGGAGAGAAAGTTTTATTCTCCAAATATGCAGGAAATGAAATTAAAATGGATGGTGTTGAATACACTATTTTAAAACAAGATGACATATTAGCAGTAATAGAATAATTGTATAGGAGGTTTTAATATGGCAAAAAGTATTTTATTTAGTGAAGAAGCAAGAAGAGCAATGCAGGCAGGGGTAGATAAGCTTGCTAATACTGTAAAAGTTACACTTGGACCAAAAGGAAGAAACGTTATATTAGATAAAAAATTTGGTTCACCACTTATAACTAATGATGGTGTTACTATAGCTAAAGAAATAGAATTAGAAGATGCATATGAAAATATGGGAGCACAATTAGTTAAAGAAGTTGCTACAAAGACAAATGATGTAGCAGGAGATGGAACTACTACAGCAACATTACTTGCACAAGCAATTATAAGAGAAGGATTAAAGAATGTTACAGCTGGTACTAATCCAATACTTATAAGACAAGGTATAAGAATGGCTGTTAATAAAGCTGTTGAAGAAATAAAGAAAAGTTCAAAAACAGTTAACGGAAAAGAAGATATAGCAAGAGTTGCTGCAATATCAGCTGCTGATGAAGAAATAGGTAAGCTTATAGCCGATGCTATGGAAAAAGTAGGCAACGAAGGTGTTATAACTGTTGAAGAATCAAAAACTATGGGAACTGAATTAGACGTTGTTGAAGGTATGCAGTTTGACAGAGGATATGTAAGCCCATATATGGTTACAGATACAGAAAAGATGGAAGCTAACATAGAAGATGCATATATATTAATTACTGATAAGAAAATATCAAATATTCAGGATATATTACCAGTACTTGAACAAATAGTTCAACAGGGTAAAAAATTATTAATCTTAGGTGAAGATGTAGAAGGAGAAGCATTAGCAACTTTAGTTGTTAATAAGCTAAGAGGAACTTTTACTTGTGTAGCTGTTAAAGCTCCAGGTTTTGGTGACAGAAGAAAAGAAATGCTTCAAGATATAGCTATACTTACTGGTGGAGAAGTAATATCTGAAGAATTAGGAAGAGAATTAAAAGATACTACAATAGAGATGCTTGGAAGAGCTGAATCAGTTAAAATCACTAAAGAAAATACTACAATAGTAAATGGAAAAGGTGATAAGACTGCTATTCATGATAGAGTATCTCAAATAAAGAAACAAATAGAAGAAACTACATCAGACTTTGATAGAGAAAAATTACAGGAAAGACTTGCAAAACTTGCTGGTGGAGTAGCTGTAATCAAAGTTGGTGCTGCAACTGAAACAGAATTAAAGGAAAGAAAATTAAGAATAGAAGATGCACTAGCAGCAACAAAAGCAGCTGTTGAAGAAGGAATCGTTGCTGGTGGTGGAACAGCATATATTAATGCAATTCCAGAAGTAGCAAAACTTACTTCAGATGTTTATGATATAAAAGTAGGTATTGATATAATAACAAAAGCTCTTGAGGAACCAGTAAGACAAATAGCTACAAATGCTGGAGTTGAAGGTTCAGTTATAATTGAAAAAGTTAAAGCTAATGAAGCTGGAGTAGGATATGATGCTTTACATGATACTTATGTAAACATGTTAAAAGTAGGCATAGTTGACCCAACTAAGGTTACAAGATCAGCACTTCAAAATGCTGCATCAGTAGCTTCTACATTCTTAACTACAGAAGCTGCAGTAGCTGATATTCCAGAAAAGAACAATGCCCCAATGCCAGGTGGAGCACCAGGAATGGGAATGGACGGAATGTACTAAAATTAAGTCAAAAATAATGCTCAGATTGTTTATAAACCCAGCACATTTAAAGTGCTGGGTTTAACTTTTACTTTTTATTCCATAAACTTTTATAATCAACATTATCTAAAGATTTTATAATTTTATCAGCAGCATCTTCATAAATGTTTTCAAGAGAAAATAACAAATTTTTCATTTCTTCCCTTGTAGTTTTTTTATCTTCAGGGCAAAGACTTTTTATTACAGGCAAATTTAAATCTTTAACAAGCTTTTCTATTAAAGGTTCTCTTAAATATATCATAGGTCTTATTATACTCATCTTGTTGTCTTCATGATATATATTAGGATGAAAGGCACCCAACTTACCAACCTTTAGCACATTCATAAAGAGAGTTTCTATTACATCATCTGTGTTGTGTCCTAAAGCTATCTTATTAATATTATTAGCTTTTGCAACTCTTACTAAAGCTCCTTTCCTTAATTTAGAGCATAGAGAACAAGGACTTTTTTCTTTTCTCTCTTCAAAAATTACTTCAGCTATATTAGTCTTTTCTATAATTATAGGTATTTCATTTTCATTACAAAAGTTTATTAAAGGTGACATGTCCATTCCAAGCCCCATGTCTATATTAACGCCCATAAGGCTAAAGTCTTTTATATGGGTCTGCTGAATGAGTTTAAGGCAGAAAAGTAGGAATACACTGTCTTTACCTCCAGAGAGCCCTACAGCTACTCTATCGCCGCTTTCAATCATATTGAATTTAGATATAGATTGTATAATTTTTTTTAAAAACATTCTATTGTATTTTCTTTCGAAATTTATCATATGTAAATAAAGCTCCTTTTCATACTAATTCATGTTATTAAGTATATTGTTGTTATTAAAATGCAGTTATATTATACATAATACTAATTATAATAGGAAGCTTTTTAATTTTGAGAGGACAGAGGACAATTGACAGAGGACAGTGAAGGAGGATTTTTCTTCGTTGCACTACGAAAAATCTTTAATTAAATTTTCAACTACTCGTTTCACTAAAGTGAAACATTGCTGACTTATATAAATTTGAAGTTTCTTTTGCGTTAGCAAAACAAGCTTTAAAAATAAATTAGTTTTCTGACATAAGGAAGAAAACTCACCTTCATTGTCCTCTGTCCTTTGTCAATTGTCCTCTTGAGAAAGTTGTGTCACATTATGCTAATATTAAGCTTCAATTTTGTAGAATTTCATTATGAAAACGTATATATATGCCTCAAAACATCTTGATTTTAAAATAAAATAATTGACAAAGGTATAAAAATTGAATAAAATAATGTAAATAGTTCAAATAATATAGATTAATAAGTTGCAATTTTATTAATATATGAAACAAAAGTTTCATTCGACTCATATATCCCCTGGATATGGCAGGGAGTATCTACCGGAAGCCGTAAATTTCCGACTATGAGTGAGGTTATTGTGTATAAACATATTAATTTCACTCTTTGGTGATTTAATGTGTTTTTTTTTACAAAAAATCTAAAAATATTTAATGATTTGTTTATTAATTATTGTTTATAATATAAAAGGGAGTTGATTTAGAATGGGAAAAATTTTAAAACAAGCATATACTTTTGATGATGTACTTTTAGTTCCAAATAAATCAGAGGTGTTGCCAAGAGAGGTTTCTTTGACTACTAATTTGACTAAGAAAATAAAATTAAATATACCACTTATGAGTGCTGGAATGGATACTGTTACTAACTCTAAAATGGCTATAGCTATGGCAAGAGAAGGCGGAATAGGTATTATACATAAGAATATGAGTATAGAAGAGCAGGCCATGGAAGTAGATAGAGTAAAAAGACAGGAAAACGGAGTAATAACTGATCCGTTTTCTCTTTCACCAGATAACAGCATAGAGGATGCATTATCACTTATGAGTAAGTATAGAATATCAGGTGTTCCGATTACTGTAGCTGGAAAACTTGTTGGAATAATAACAAATAGGGATATCGTGTTTGAAACAGATTATTCTAGAAAAATAAGTGAAGTAATGACTAAAGAAAATTTAATAACTGCCCCAGAAGATACTACTATAGAACAAGCAAAGGAACTATTAAAAAATCATAGGATAGAAAAACTTCCATTGGTAGATAAGGACAATAATTTAATAGGACTTATAACTATAAAAGATATTGAAAAAGTTAAAAAATTCCCTAACAGTGCAAAGGATGAAAGAGGAAGACTTTTATGTGGAGCATCAGTAGGAGTTACTGCTGATATGTTAGAACGTGTGGCAGCTTTAGTTAAGGTTGGAGTAGATGTTGTAAATTTAGATACAGCTCATGGACATTCTAAGGGAGTTATGGATTCTGTTAAATTAATAAAGGAAAACTATCCTGATCTTCAAGTTATTGCAGGAAATGTTGCAACAGCGGAAGCAACAAGAGATCTTATTCTTGCAGGAGCAGATTGCGTAAAAGTTGGTATAGGACCTGGTTCTATATGTACTACAAGAGTTGTATCTGGTGTTGGAGTACCTCAGCTTACTGCAGTAATGGATTGTGCAGAGGAAGCAAAGAAATATGGAGTTCCAATTATTGCAGATGGTGGTATAAAATATTCAGGAGATGTAGTAAAAGCATTATCAGCTGGAGCAAAAGTTGCCATGATGGGATCAATGCTTGCTGGATGTGACGAAGCACCAGGAGAAACTGAAATATATCAAGGAAGAAGCTATAAAGTATACAGAGGAATGGGATCATTAGCTGCCATGGCTTGTGGAAGCAAAGATAGATATTTCCAAGAAGGAAATAAGAAATTAGTTCCAGAAGGTGTTGAAGGAAGAGTTCCTTATAAGGGATATGTAGCAGACACTATATTCCAACTTTTAGGTGGAATACGTTCAGGTATGGGATATTTAGGAGCTAGAACTTTAACTGAGTTAGATGAAAATGCTACATTTGTAGTACAGACATCAGCAGGACTTAGAGAAAGTCATCCACATGATATATCAATAACTAAAGAAGCACCAAACTATAGTGTTAATCAATAAAATTTAATAGTTTAGAGTTAAAGTTAAGAATTGTAGCTTACAATTCTTAATTTTAATTAAAATATTTGGAGGTAATTATGCAAAGAGAATTAGTTCTTGTAGTTGACTTTGGTGGTCAATACAATCAAACAATAGCTAGAAGAGTAAGAGAAAATAATGTTTATTGTGAGATAATACCTTATACATATACAATAGATAAAATAAAAGAAAAAAATCCTAAGGGTATAATTTTTACAGGTGGACCTAACAGTGTTTATGGCGAAGGTGCTCCAAGAATAGATAAAGAAATATTTAACTTAGGAGTTCCTGTACTTGGAATATGTTATGGAGAACAGCTTATAGCATATACTTTAGGCGGAAAAGTTGAAAGTCCAGATGTAAGAGAATATGGAAAAGCAAATGTAAAATTAAATAGCAAATCTGCATTATTTGATGGAATGGATGAAGAGCAAAGCTGCTGGATGAGTCATACAGATTATGTGTCTCATGCTCCAGAAGGATTTAATGTAATAGCTACTACAAGCCAGTGTCCTGTAGCTGCTATGGAAAACACTGAGAAGAAAATATATGGAGTTCAATTTCACCCAGAAGTAGAACATACTCCTTTTGGTAAAAAGATGTTTTCAAATTTCCTATTTAAAGTTTGTAACTTAAAGGGAGATTGGTCAATGACTTCTTTTGCAGAAGATCAAATTAAGGCTATAAAAGAGAAGGTTGGAGACAAGAAAGTTATATGTGCTTTATCTGGTGGAGTAGATTCATCAGTTGCAGCAGTACTTGTACATAGAGCTATTGGAAAACAACTTACATGTATATTTGTAGATCATGGTCTTCTTAGAAAGGATGAAGGAGATCAAGTTGAAACAATATTTAAGAAACAATTTGATATGAATTTAATAAGAGTAAATGCTAAAGATAGATTTTTAGGAAAGCTTGCAGGTGTAAGTGACCCTGAAAGAAAGAGAAAGATTATAGGCGAAGAGTTTATAAGAGTCTTTGAAGAAGAAGCAAATAAACTTGGAGAGATAAGTTTCCTTGTTCAAGGAACTATATATCCAGATGTAGTTGAAAGTGGAACTAATACTTCTGCTACAATAAAAAGCCATCATAATGTTGGTGGACTTCCAGAAGACATGCAATTTAAACTAATAGAGCCTTTAAGAGAACTATTTAAGGATGAAGTAAGAGCTGTTGGGGAAGAACTTGGAATTCCTCATAAATTAGTTTGGAGACAGCCTTTCCCAGGACCTGGACTTGCAATAAGAGTTCTTGGAGAAATAACAGAAGAAAAATTGGAAATAACAAGAGAAGCAGATGCTATCTTCAGAGAAGAAATAGCTAATGCAGGATTGGATGAAAAGATATGGCAGTACTTTGCATGCCTACCAAATATTCAATCTGTAGGAGTTATGGGAGATGAAAGAACTTATTGCCATACCATAGCTTTAAGAGCAGTAACATCATCTGATGCAATGACTTCTGAATGGGCTAGAATACCTTATGAAGTTTTAGATATAGTTTCAAGAAGAATTGTTAATGAAGTTCATGGAGTAAACAGAATTGTTTATGACGTAACTTCAAAACCACCTGCTACTATTGAGTGGGAATAAGCTCTAAGAATTGGAAACTATTATAAATAGGCAATTTAAATAACATAAAAAGTGTTTTTGATATTAATTCTTAATTGGAATAATCAAAAACACTTTTTGTGTTTTTTTATTGATTTTAAGAGGCGTCTTAGACGTGCACAGAGGAGAGGTCAAAGGTACTATGATAGTAATAAAAACAAAGTAGGAAGTGCATTATTTTATTAATCTTTCATTATCCTATATTGCGATTTGCTCACTAGTAAAAAAAGTTGTAAAGTAGCAACAAGAAGTGCTAACTTTTATTTTTTAGAAAGAAATGTTTATAATTATGTAATAAATAGAGAAATTAAAATAAATTGTACATTTAATGACACTATTTTGTAAATAATTATAAAAAATGAGTATTACAGAACACTATTTATATAATTTCATAAATCAGAAATAGAGAGAATATAATTTCACGAATAGAAATAAGTCTAATGATAATTTTAAAACCAGTGTATCATTACCAATCAGGAGTTGCAATAAACATATTATACATCTTCAAGTTTCTGATATCTTCTTTTGAAACTTGTAAGAGCTTCTTTAGTTCATTATTTTCTTTTAATGGTTTTTGCGAAAAAAGTATTTTTAATGCTATTGGCATAATTGGTCTTGAAGAAATGCCAAACATTAATCCCCATTTCGTTGGAGAGTCTAAAAAATCAGCTAAAATGCTAATAGTAATTTGTTCAATTGCTGTTGCTTGATTTTTCAGCAAAATATTAGTAAGAACATTATGATGCTCTATAAAACCATAATATGTATTTTCGCATATTTGATAGTTTTCATATTCCTTAAAATTCATATACAACATAACTTTGTAGATATTAGGCTCTACTTCAGATAAGATGTCCATTGCAGAACGAACAATTTTGTTATTTCGACCATCAAAGTAATAAGAATAAAAGTGTGTAGCATTACTAAAAAACTGAGAGCAAAATACTTTGTTTTCCAAAGTAATATTAGGTACTGGCTGACTATATAATAACTGTTCTATATGTATGTTTAGAGCAGCAGCAATATCATATAAAGTAACTATGTCTACAACAATGTCACCTTTCTCATATTTAGATACAGATGCTTTACTCTTGTGAATAATATCAGCTAGTTGCTGCATTGTTATATTTTTACTCTTTCTACAATTTCTTATTTTTTTCCCAATTTCACATGTTAATTCGTTTATCATATTTCCCTCTTTTGTTTCATTAAAATATATTTTTTGTTAATTTGATATAAGATAATTATATTATATCAAATTATAACAATTTTAATGATATTAATCAATTTTAAAGAAAATATTTTTTAATTTTGTTTCTTAAAACGAAATTGTACTGCTTTTGAATTTTATTTTCAAATTTAATATTATGTGTATGTAAATAATAAAGAAAGGAGTTCTTAAAATGAATGTTAATGAACAAGTAATGAAAGACCAAGAAGAAATGATTACAATAAGGCAAATGTTGCATTTAAACCCAGAGCTAAGTAATCAGGAAATTCAGACTACATCATTTATTCGCAGCCGTCTTGAAGAGTATGGCATAGAGATTGAAGACTGTGGATTAAGGACAGGTATTAGCGCGATTATTAGAGGAAGCAAACCAGGTAAAACCATAGCAATAAGAGAAGACATTGATGCACTACCAATTAAAGAAAACACCAACCTTTCATTTTCTTCTATTGTTGATGGTGTAAGTCATGCTTGTGGTCATGATTTGCATATTACAGTATTGCTATATTGCGCTAAGCTGTTAAACGAATACAAATCAGAACTTTCAGGAAATGTACGATTACTGTTTCAACCAGCAGAGGAAAATGGAACTGGTGCACTTGAAATGATAAAGTGTGGATGTATGTCAAGAGAACCCAAGGCTGATTTAATTTTAAGTGTTCATACTAGTCCGGATGTTCCTGCCGGTTGTATAGGAATAAAAAAGGGACCTATCAATGCTGGATTTGATATTGTAAAAATTACTGTAAAAGGTAAAGGTGGGCATGGGGCACATCCTTATAAATGCGTAGATCCGATTGTTGTATCTGGGTATTTAATAACACAGCTTCAAACTATTATTTCAAGGGAAAATCCTGCTGTCAAGCCTGCTGTTTTTACCATAGGAACAATTCATGGTGGTAATGCAACCAATATTATTCCAGATGAAGTAGTAATGACTGGCAATTTACGTTCTTTTTATACTGAATGCCGTGAGCATAACCTAAAAGCAATTCATAGAATTTCTAAATATTGCTGCGAAAGTATGAATGCAACAGCAGAAGTAGAGGTTTTAGATAACAAAATGCCTCCTATATTCAACGATTATGAAATTGTTGAACAGATTATAAAAGCAGCAGAAATGACTATTGGTGAAGAAAATATAGTGTCGCTTGAATTGCCATCACCTGGATCAGATGATTTCTCATGCTATTTAGATTATTGTCCTGGATGCTATTTTATGATAGGAACAGCCAATGAGGATAAGAGAAGTACACAAGGACTGCATAATGCTAGTTCTATATTTGATGAAAATGGAATTTTTACAGGTGTAAAGGTTTTGACTCAATATGTATTAAACACACTAAAAATAACATAAGGAGAAAAACAAATGGATGAAAATAAGAAATTAGGGCTATTTAGCATTATTTTATTAGGTATAAATTCTGTTATTGGAACGGGTATCTTTTTACTTCCAGGAAACGTTTATAAAATATTAGGACCAGGGAGTTTACTTGCATATTTATTGGTGTTGCTATTAGTAATGTCTATGGCGCTTTGTTTTGCGGAGGCTAGTAGTATGTTTCAACGTTCAGGTGGACCTTATTTATATGCTAGAGCAGCTTTTGGGGAATTTATAGGTTTTGAAGTAGGTACAATGAAATGGGTTGTAAGTATTATTGCATGGGCTACAATGGCAGTTGGATTTGTTACCGCACTTGCTAAAATAGTACCTGCTGTTCAAAATACAATGGTTTCCAAAACATTAGTAGCCTGTATCATTTTAGGACTTGGTTTGCTAAATTTATTAGGAGTGAACTTGATGAAATTCTTAAATAATATTGCTACTATTGGAAAACTTGTTCCACTTGTATTGTTTATTGCAGTTGGTTTGTTCTTTTTAAATAAAGGGAATTTTACTCCTTTGTTCCCATATGGACATTCATCTTTCAATATTTCAGAAGCAGTAATTTTGGTGTTCTACGCTTTTACTGGATTTGAAAATATTGGTGTTACGGCAGGAGATATGAAAAATCCTGAAAAGAACATTCCTAAAGCAATTATTATATCTATGACTTTAATATCTATTATTTACTTTTTAGTTCAATTAATTAGTATTGGAACATTAGGAGTAAAACTTCACAATTCGACTACACCGGTAGCTGATGCTATGGCATCTTTTTTAGGAGGAACTGGTGGAATTTTAGTAACAATGGGGACATTAATTTCTATTGCAGGAATAAATATAGCAGCTTCATTTATTACTCCAAGATGTGCAGTTGCATTAGCAGAAGATAATTTGCTTCCAAAATCACTTGCTAAAACAAATAAGAAAAATGCTCCTTATATAGCAGTAATACTGACAGTTGCTTTTTCACTTGTATTAGCTATGAATGGCAGTTTTACTCAATTAGCAGCTATAAGTGTAATTGCACGTTTTAGTCAATACATTCCTACATGCTTATCGGTAATTATTTTACGAAAGAAAAGAAAGGATTTAAAGGCTAATTTTAGAGTTCCTTTCGGCCCTGTTATTCCTATCTTTGCGGTAAGTGCTAGTGCATGGTTGATATTTAATGCTGATAAAATGAAATTAGTTTTTGGACTTGGAGCAATGATTATTCTAATACCGATATACTTTATAATGAAAAATTATAATAAAAAACAAGAAAGGTTGATAGAAAATGAAATATAATTTTGATGAAATAATTGAACGTCGAGGCACAAATTCTATGAATACTGATGGATTCAGAGAATATATCTTTCATGCTGATAATACTATGAAATTTCCATATAAGGATGAAGAGTTTGTTAGAATGTGGATAGCAGACATGGAATTTGCTACTCCAGATGTAATCATTAATGCTATTAAAGAAAGATTAGATAAAAGAATTTTTGGCTACACAAAAATATTTGATCCTGAATATTATAAGGCTTTTGCAAAATGGACTCAAAAAAGATATGATTGGCATTGTGAAAAAAAAGATTTGGTAACTTCTCCTGGAATTATACCTGCACTTTATGAATTAGTTAGTTATATTACTAAAGAGGACGAAAATGTATTAATAATGACACCTTCATATGCATTTTTTAAACATGCTGTTGATTACCATCATAGAAAGCTTGTATGTTCAGATCTAATTAATGAAGATGGATATTACAAAATTGATTTCGATGATCTTGAAAAAAAAGCTAAAGACCCAAAAACTACATTACTTATTTTCTGCAATCCACATAATCCAACAGGACGTATTTGGACAGAGGAAGAATTAAAACAAGTTGGGGAGATTTGTAAAAGAAATAATGTATGGATTATTTCAGATGAGATTCATTGTGATCTAATTCGCACCGATATGAAGCATATACCATTAGCAAAAGTAGTTACTGACTATGATAAAGTTATTACATGCATGTCTCCGAGTAAAACATTTAATATGGCAGGACTAATGTTGGCTAATGTAATAATTCCTAATAAAGAATTATTTGCTAAATGGAAAGATCGCCACTATGATTTCGAAAATCCATTGAGTGTTACAGCAGTACAAGCTGCATATGCATATGGCGAAGGATGGTTAGATGAAATGAAATTATATCTTGATTCAAACTTTGAATTTTTAAAACAATATTTAGCTAAGCATTTATCACTTGCAAAATTCCGTATTCCAGAGGCAACTTATCTTGCTTGGGTAGATATTAGTGCTTATATAGATACAGATCAAAATATTCCATTGTTTTTTGCAAACAATGCTGGAGTCTTATTAGAAGGCGGTAATATGTTTGTACAAAATTCAAATGGATTTATAAGATTAAATTTAGCATGCCCTCGTTCAATTTTACAGATTGGTTTAGATAGAATTACAGCAGCATTAAAAAAGGAGAATGAATAATGAAAAAGATAATTAATACTAAAAACGCACCAGCAGCAATTGGTCCATATGTACAAGGATACGAGACTGAAGATTTAGTTATTACTTCTGGACAATTAGGAATCAATATTAAAACAGGAAAGTTAGCAGAAGGAATTGAGGCTCAAACAAAGGCATCAATGAAAAATGTGGGAGAAATTCTTAAAGAAGCAGGATTAAGCTATAACAACATTATTAAAACAACAATTTTTGTGCAAGATTTATCAGATTTTGCTGTTGTTAATGAAACTTACAGCAAGTATTTTCAAGGTCAATATCCTGCTAGAAGTTGTATACAAGTTGCAAAATTACCTTTAAATGGTCTTGTTGAAATTGAATGTATTGCACTAAAAAAATAGTTTGTGTAATATAGGACTATTAAATATTAGCGATTTTAGAGATTTGTTTACTATAAGAGACTGTTACAAAATGTGACAGTCTTTTTATTACTAACTTATTTAGTAGAATATGGTCCTAGTCTTAAATTTATAAAGTATATAGCGCTTATAGCTATTTTGATTGTGGCTTGAATGATTGATCTAAATACTACAGATGGTTATTTCAGTATTATCATTATGATTTTAAACAATATATCTTGAGTGCATTATTTGGCGGAGGATTATTAGCTACTATAGCATTTTTTACTAAAGAAATCGGATGGAGCGATGCTGAAATATGTTTTTATTCATAGCTATTTCCTAGGATTAAGCTAACAATTATTAGTACTTTCTTTTTATTTATATTTAGTTTTATTGTAGGTATAATATTAATTATTTTAAAAAATTAAATAATCATGAATGTACTAATTCTATTTGGTATAATTATACTTAAATAGAACTAAGGATATTATAAGTTTTTTTATATAAACATATGGAGGAGTTAAATGGAGAAAATTTTGATTGTGGAAGATGATGAAGACATTCGAGATATATTAAAAATATATTTAAAAGCTGAATCCTTTGAAATATGGGAAGCTGAAAATGGTAAGCAAGCTTTTGAAATTCTTGAAGATAAAAAGCCGGATTTAGTTATTTTGGATTTAATGCTGCCGGATATAAATGGGTTAAACATTTGTAAAAGTATACGCACCAAATATAAGTATCCTATAATAATGATCACTGCAAAGACAGCAGATCAAGATAAAATAATAGGTCTTACTTATGGTGCAGATGATTATATTACTAAACCTTTTAATCCTCTAGAAGTTATGGCAAGAGTTAAAGCTCAGCTTAGACGATACAAGGAGTATGGAGAAAACACCAAAGAAGATAGCACCATATATTATAAAGGTTTAATCTTAGACAGAAAAAGTAGACAGGCTAATTTAAATGGCAAGGAGCTAAAGTTGACACCTACAGAATTTAATCTTCTTGAAATATTGCTATTAAATAGAGGGCAGGTTTTAAGTGGAGAAAAGTTGTTTCATTTGCTTAGAGAGGATGAATACTATTCAAAATCCACAAATACAGTAACAGTTCATATTAGAAATTTAAGAGAAAAAATGGAGGAATCTTTTGAACATCCTGAATATATAAAAACTGTATGGGGGGTAGGCTATATCATTGAAGCGTAAAAAATGGGAATGGAATTATTATATTTTAGCTTTTTTAATATTTATAATATTAATGTTCCTCATTGATTTAAAATTTGAAGGATTAGTAGCAGAATATTTTGAAAATCAAATATTATTTGATAGGGAAAAAGTATTGTTTTTAGGAGTAGATCGTTCTAGGGGTATTTTCTACTGGCCAAGGCTTAAAGATATATTAACATTTATAGCTGTTTTGGGTTTTATTCTTTTAGAAATAGTTATTTATTTTACAACAAAATACTCACAAAATAAAGAAAGAAAAATGACAATAGATGAGTTAGAACAACGTATATCTTTATTAATAAAAGGAGAAGTTCCCCAAAAAGCTCAGGAATTAAAAATCATTGATTCAGAAATAAGTAATCTTATGCATGAGAATGACCTTGTAAAGCAGGAAATATCACTAGAGATGAGCAAAAAAAATGACCTTGTAACCTATTTAGCACATGACTTAAAGACTCCGCTTACAAGCATCATTGGGTATCTAACAATTTTAGATGAATCTGAGGTGCCAGAGAATGTGCGCAGGGATTATATTAAAAAACTTTTAAAAAAAGCCTATAGATTGGAAGATTTAACGAATCAGTTTTTTGATATTACTCGCTTTAATCTTCAGGAAATTCCTTTGAATAAAAGTTTATTAGATGCAGATTTTTTTTTAGAACAGTTGACAGAAGAACTATATCCTATGCTTCGTGATAAAAACTTAAAATTTGATATAAATCAGCCTCCTAATACGAAACTTTATGTTGATGGATCACTATTTGCCAGGGTACTTAACAACTTATTAAAGAATGCTATAGCATATAGCCATAAGGATTCTATCATAAAAATAAAGGTCAAAGTTGGAAAATGCAGTACACAGTTATTTGTAGAAAATGATGGTGATGTAATAAGTGAGCAGGAATTAAAACTTATATTTGAAAAGTTTTATAGAAGAGATCAGTCAAGAAGTCAATCAGCTGGAGCGGGACTGGGGCTTGCTATTGCAAGAGAAATTATAGAAAGACATCAAGGATCAATAGAGGCAGAAAGTAAGAATGGACATACTATATTTACTATAACTCTACTTAATGCATAATAAATATGATAAATTTATATATATTTTCCTTAATAAAATCTTTATAATTGCTAAATAATTTATGAATAAACCTTTCTTTTATCTTAGTTATACTTAGGATAAAAGAAAGGTTTTTTATTATATAACCTTCTTAGAGATGGACTAAGAGGTTGTTTTATAATGCATATTTATCAAGTAATTCTTAGACTCAGGTGGAGTTTTCTTATGAGGAATACCTCTCTACATCTGAGTCTTAGAAGAACTTATCCAGGGACGTAGCTGCTCTTTACTCCCACTTGGAGAAAAGCAGATATCCCAAATCTTTGATTTGGTGATAGTCGCTTTCACAGAGTGCGTGGGAGTATTAGAGCAGGTAGTCATCGGATAAATTTTGAGGAGGAAGAAACATGAAGTTAACAATTTACAATCTTTCTAAGGAATTTAAAGATTTAAAAGCTGCTTGTAATATAAATCTTGAATTTACTCCAGGGATTTGGGGACTTTTAGGACCAAATGGTGCAGGGAAAACTACATTAATGAGAATGTTGGTTGGTAATATAAAGCCAAGTAGTGGAAAAATAATGCTTAATGATGTAAATATTAATGAACTTAAAGGTACATATCTAGAGAAAATAGGATATTTGCCTCAGCAATTTGGATATGATAAAAATCAGTCAGTGGAAGATTTTCTTCATTACATTGGAGTTTTAAAAGGTATTAATAGAAAGCTAAGAAATGAGAGAATCAGTGAATTATTAAGTCAATTTAATTTATTGGAAGTTAGAAAGAAAAAGGTGGATAAGCTCTCAGGAGGTATGAAGCGTAGAGTTGGAATATGTCAAGCTATGTTAAATAATCCTGATATTTTAATAGTAGATGAACCTACTGCTGGTTTAGATATAGAAGAGAGAAGAAAATTTCGTCAATATTTAACCACAATAAGTAAAGAAAAAATTGTTATTTTGTCTACACATATTGTTTCAGACATTGAATTTATTGCTAATTACCTTGTACTCATGGAAAAAGGTAAAGTAATTGCAGAGGGAGAAAGTCGTTCTTTAATTGAAACACTTGATGGTAATGTATTTGAAACAGTTGTTCCAGAAAGAGATATGGCAGAGGTGGAAAAAGAATATAGGATTATGAATTTTCGAAATGAAGATAGGGGACAGGTTGCAATTCGTTATATTGCAGATGTTCCTTTGCCAAATAGTAAATTAGTTTCACCTTCTCTTAATGATTTTTATCTTTCAAAAGTGAAGGAGGTATAAAAATGGATGTGTTTTTTCAAGAGTTAAAAAGACAGCTTAGCTTTAAAAGACAGCTGACATATATTTTAATTTCAATTATGCTGGCAGGATTATGGGCGTGGTTTATTGTAGGGGGAGCCACTGAAGATTTTATGCAGACAGGATGTTACAAAGGCTATAAAGGTAAATCGGCAATAGAAGCAGTAGCTAAGGATAGAAACGTTACTGCGGGAGAAATGACTGAAGATAAATTTCAAAGAGGCTGTGATGCGTTACTTCACTCATTAAAGGGTGAGAAAGATAGTGATATTGTGATGAGTAAAGATTTACTGAAACATGCTGTTTATGCTGATATCTTGGTTATGCAGGAGTTAAGACTTAGAAATATGAGAGGAGAATCTACAAAGGATCTTTTACATATTTCTAAGGATGCGGGAAAGCATTTTTATGAAAATGAAGACTTATATTATCGTAATTATATTGATAAAAATTCACATAGCCAAAGTGAAAAGACATTAGCTCTGTCAACTTGGGATAAGGTGAAAAAACCTTATATTTATTACAGTGGATTTAAACAATGGGATGAAGGAATTGGACACATGATGATTTTTTCATTTGTGCTTATGGTTATGGTAGGGATTTTTGCAGGGTCCATTATAGCCAAGGATAAAGAAAATGGAATGGATGAAATTATAAAAGCTACAATGAAAGGTAGAAAAAGTCTTACTGCAGCAAAGATTGTTATCCCCTGGATTATGGCGTCTATTATCTATCTTTGTGGAGTTGGTGTTTATGTAATACTTCTTAGAAATTCATTGCCTCAGGATGCTTTAAATACATCAATACAGGTTTCAGGTAAAAGTTTTTTTCCCTACAATGAAGGAGAATTACTTAAAAATTTATTTGGTTTTGGAGCAGTGGGAATTTTAACTATAGCAAGCTTTGCTACATGGATTTCGTCTATAGTTAAAAAATCATCAAGAGCCATTGAGCTTTGTGTATTGACAATATTAGGGGCCTTTCTTTTCGGTATATTTATCAATATAAACGCTCCTGTTATTGATGGGATTAAGATATTGTTACCAGGAGGCGTAGCATTTTCATATTTAGAATTTGTAGAATTAGGGAAATTTCCTATGACAACAATTTTGGGAAAAGTTTTTTTGATGCCATCAATTTTACTTATGGTGAGCGGAATTACATTCTTACTTAGTACAGTATTCACAGCATTAAACTATAGAAGGAGGTAAAGAGGTGATATATCAAGAATTAAAGCGCCGACTTCTTACAAGGTATGTACTTTTCTCAATAATAGGAATGTTTCTTTTGACCGCTGGATTAAGTTCAGCACTAATAGGAGGAGAAAAAAATCTACATGAAGTGATGAAAGAAGAGGCTATATATTCCGGTGAAATGACTGAAGATAAATTATGGTTGGGACTAAAAAATGTGAGAGATCAAAAATCAGAGGAAATAAAATATCAACCACTTGTAACTTTTATACAGGGTTTAGTGGAGGTTTATCCTGGAATGCTGTACTGTGAAAAAAGAATTCAAGATTACCCTGATGCTTATGCCAAGAATTTTTATGGATGCTGGAGAAAAAAGTCAATTGCACTTATAGAAAAAATCCCTCAAAAGGATCAGGAAAAGGCACTTAAAGAACTGAACAAAGTAAAAACACCATTTGTTAAGTATCCTGGATGTTATCTTTGGAATTTAGGGATTGATAATCTTAAGTTTCCTTATCTAATAATTATCTTTATGGTCACATTTTTTGCAGCATCCACTTATTCTGACAGTATGGAAGATGGTAGTATGGAAATTATTTATGCAACAAAACTAGGAAAAAAAATGATGGCTCTTCGTCTTTTGCCAATTATAATATATGGTCTATTGTTAACATTAGTAGCAACACTTAGTACAGTGTTAATTCTAGGTTCGGTTACAGGATTTCAGACTTTGGAGAGTAGTTTCAAAGTAATGGCACTATTTTCTATAGGGAATTTTACATTAGCAGATACAATAATTTTGATGTTTATAAGTGAATTTTTAGGAGTATTGGCTTTAACGACTATTATGGGATGGGTATCTTACAAAACAGCAAATACAAATTTGGCTATAGCAATAGGAACTGCAATAAATATTTTCTACATAATTATGGCTTTATTTATCAATGTACCATGGAGATTCTCTCAATTTATCTTAAATGCACTTCCAATGGCATCCTCACAGGTGATACGAGAGGTTTATGGATTTCGTTTCGATATGTTGATTTGGAGACCATATGCAGTTATGATGAGTATGGTTGTAGTGTTTATTGTATTTGGTATGTTGCTTAATTACGCAATTTGCAAAGACAAAATGTGATTAAATAATTTTATAAAAGCGTGATTATAAATTAATCATTATTAAAATTATATTGATTAACTTTTTCAAGCATTTGCAATACTTATAAATATTTATAAAAGTTATTTTGGATCTTTTAGATAACGAATATATAGTTATTACTTGCAGTGGAGGTGGAATTCCTGTTATTATAAATGATGAAGGTGTTCCGGCTGTTATTGCATCTTTAGAAAAGTCACCATTAGCTATGAAGGGTGAAAGTAGAATAGTAATAGATTTATAAGTAAAACCTTACATTAGTTAATATAAATATCCCAGTGAAATTATTATTTTAATAATTTCACTGGGTATTATCAATTTATCAGGATCAATATAAATGGAAGCTTAAGGAATTGCAAACACATTTTTTTATTATTTAAGGAGATGATATTATGAAAACAAATAAATTACCTAAATACTTTAAAGAAGTTGATAATGAATTATGGTTTGAGGAATTTGAAGTTGAGAAAAAAAACCTAAAAATTACTTATAAAGTTAAAGAAATTTTTTCTTACAATAAATCTCCATATCAAGAAGTAGCGTTAATTGATACTGCAGCATTTGGTCCATGTCTTGTAATTGATGGGACAATGCAATCTACTTCTGCAGATGGTTTTATATATAATGAAATGATTACTCATATACCAGTACTTACACATAAAAATCCAGAAAATGTTTTGGTAATTGGTGGGGGAGACTGTGGAGCAGTAAGAGAATTGTCAAGATATAAAGAACTTAAAACTATTGATATGGTGGAATTAGATGAAGTAGTATCAAAAGAATGTATAAAATTTCTTCCAGAAATAAGTGGAGGTTCTGATTTTGATAAAAGAATAAACTTTAAATTTGGAGATGGAGTTGAATATGTAAAAAACACTAATAATAAATATGATGTTATTATGGTTGATTCGCCAGATCCAGAAGGGCCTGCTAAGGATTTATTTGGAGAAGAATTTTATAAAAATGTAAAAAAATCATTAAACTCTGATGGTGTAATGGTATGTCAAAGTGAATCTCCAATGCTGCATCGTAATATAATTGAGAATACTAGAAGAATGTTAAAAGATAATTTTAAAATTGTAAAAACATACATAGCTTTTGTTCCAACTTATCCGGGAGGATTGTGGAGTTTTACAATGGCCTCAGATGTTTATGATCCTAGTGATATTAATGCAGATAGATTGCCTAATAACACACGTTATTTAACAAAGGAGATTGTAAAATCTTGTTTTGAACTTCCAAATTTCATAAGTGATTTAAAATAGAATGTTTTTGTATTTAAAATAGTTTTTTACGATTTAAGGGAGGAAGTATAATGGGAAATACAAATAACAAGTTGCGTCTTTATGGATTTAATAATCTAACAAAAGTTCTTAGTTTTAATATTTACGATGTTTGTTATACTCGAAATGAAGAAGAACAAAAAAAATATATTGAGTATATAGATGAACAATATAATTCAGATAGACTTACAGAGATTTTGAAGAAAGTAACAGAAATTATTGGAGCTAATGTTTTGAATGTAGCTAAACAAGATTATGATCCACAGGGAGCCAGTGTAACTTTACTAATTTCAGAAGAAGAAGTACCATTATACATTTTGGATGAATCCTGCAATCAAGGGGTACTGACACCTATTCGAAAAAATATTGTTGCTCATCTTGATAAAAGTCATGTGACCGTGCATACATATCCAGAGAGTCATCCGAGAAATGAGGTATCTACTTTTCGTGTTGATATAGATGTTGCTACATGTGGACAAATTTCTCCTTTAAAAGCATTAAATTTTTTAATTAGCAGCTTTGACTCGGATGTGATTACAATAGACTATAGAGTTAGAGGATTTACACGGGATGTTAATGGGAGAAAGCACTTTATTGATCACAATATTGATTCTATTCAAAATTTTATTAGTAAGGATATTATTGATAATTATCATCTTATAGATATGAATATTTATCAATCTAATATTTTTCATACAAAAATGAGAATTAGTAATTTGGATCTTCAAAATTATCTATTTGATTCAAGTAGTGAATGTAAATCAATGAAAGAAAAGAAAAAAATCAGAGAGAAATTAGAAAATGAAATAAATGAAATTTTTTATGGAATTAATATTGAAAATTAATAATTGTATTACTTAATTTTTTATTAGTATTACATTTTGTATACCTGAGTTTTCAAACCTAGAGACTTATCTCTAGGTTTTTAATATACTACAAATTAGTGTTGAAAATAGTGATTTATATCAGTGTAAATAAAATCTGAATCTTTTTAAACATGGGAAGCAGAAAATGGTAAAGAGAAAATGTGATTAAATGCTTTTATAAAATTTAGATTACTAGGTTACATTTTATAAAAGCATGATTATAAATTGATTATATAGACCAGAATTATAAAGAAACTTTTAATTTAGTCCATAGAAAAGGAGAAAATATGTTTATACTAGATTTGATTTTTGTAATGATTATTGGTCTTATGATAGGAAGTTTTCTTAATGTATGTATTTATAGAATACCTAGAGGAGAATCAATAGCGTATCCTCCATCTCATTGTACTGATTGCGGGAGGAAAATAAAGTGGTATGATTTAATTCCTATTTTTAGCTATATATTATTAAAGGGAAAGTGTAGATACTGTTGTGAAAAGATATCCATTAGATACCCTATTATAGAATTTGTAACAGGAATTTTATTTTTGTTAACTTACTTAGAATATGGTCCTAGTATTCAATTTGTAAAGTATGTAGTTCTTATAGCTATTTTGATTGTAGTTGGAATGATTGATCTAAATACTACAGATGTGTATTTTAGCACTAGTATTATAGGAATAGTATTTGGAATTATATTTATATTAGTAGGTGCTTATTGTCATGATGATTTTAAACAATATATTTTTGGTGCATTATTTGGTGGTGGAGTAATAGCTTCTATAGCACTTTTTACTAAAGCCATGGGATTAGGTGATGCTGAAATATGTTTTTACTCAGGACTGTTTCTTGGGATCAAGCTAACAGTTATAAGCATTTATTTTTCATTCATATTTGGCTCCATTATAACTTTACTATTAATTATTTTAAAGAAAAAGGAAAAAAAGGATTACATTGCATTTGGTCCATTTATTGCATTAGCTTCAATCTTTACTATGTTTTTGGGAAACAAAGTACTAATGTGGTATTTTCAAAATATGATATATTAAAAAGTGCATAATAGGAAAATATTTACAAATAGTTTTTAAAAAATAAATATTTAGTACACAATTGAGTTATAAAATAATTAATGTCCTAAGTTAAACAGCTTAGAGAAATAAAAGCTAGCTTTTTTTAATAGG
This sequence comes from Clostridium carboxidivorans P7, assembly GCF_001038625.1. Lineage (GTDB taxonomy): Bacteria > Bacillota > Clostridia > Clostridiales > Clostridiaceae > Clostridium_AM > Clostridium_AM carboxidivorans. The sequence goes on along the minus strand of NZ_CP011803.1, from coordinate 4,143,318 downwards.
CATTAGTTATATTACTAATGCCTAATTCCATTAAAAAAGATTATTAATATATTTGAATTTTTAAGCACTAAAACTGCATTGATTTAGGCCATTTATGTGATATAATAATAAAAAAATGTAAATTAAATTTGTAGTATAATTCAAAGTAAAAAAATATTAAATTGGGGGAGTTATTTATGATAAAAATTACTAACGGCACAGATATAGATTTAGATGCTCTAGAGATAAAAGATGTTATTGATATTGATTTACTTCAAAAATTTCAAGATAATTTTGCAGAAAGCATGGATATTGCCAGTGTAACTGTAGATATCAATGGAAAACCAGTGACTAGGCCAAGCTCCTATACAGATTTTTGTATGAAATTTACACATTCTACTAAAGTAGGCGATGACAGGTGTGCTGAATCTCATAGAAGAGGTGGAGAGGAAGCTACAAGAACAGGAAGACCATATATTTATACTTGTCATGCAGGATTAATTGATTTTGCTGCACCTATATTAATAGATGGTAAGCAAATAGGAACAATTTTAGGTGGACAAATATTAAACTCTTCCCCAGATGAATCTAAGTTTAGAAAAACTGCAAATGAAATAGGGGTTAGCGAAAATGGATATGTGGAAGCAGTAAATAAGGTAAAGATTACTACTGAAAAAAGTGTAAGAGCAGCTGCAGAAGTACTATACATAATTGCTAATGCACTTTCTAAAATAGGTTATGAAGAATTAAAAATTAAAGACATGTCTCAAGTGCTTTCAGATAATTTTAATCAAATTTCAGCAACCATGGAAGAGTTATCAGCATCCTCAATTAATGTTACTAATAACCAGCATACCTTAAGTGAAGAAATAGTTAATGTAAAAAATATATCTATGGAAATTAATACAATACTTGATTCAATAAAAAGTATAGCAGACCAAACAAAAATGCTTGGTTTAAATGCTGCTATAGAAGCAGCTAGAGCTGGTGAAGTTGGAAGGGGTTTTAATGTTGTTGCAACAGAAATAAGAAGTTTATCTCAAAATTCTAAAGAAACAGCTTTAAAAATATCAGAACTTACAAACAAGATAGAGAATTCCGTAGATAAAACTATAGAATCATCTGGTGCTACATTGGAAACCACAGAACAACAATCTGCTGCAATTCAAGAAGTTACTGCAAATTTACAGCAGGTCACAGAGCTTATAGATAAATTAAATAGATTAGCAAATTCTAATAAGTAAAAGTAAGCGATTGGTATGTAAAAAATGATCATACCAATCATTTTATTTTGGTTAGAAATTTTTTTTATAACAAATAATATCAAATGAAAATAAAAATTATAAGTAAATGTTTACATTTTCATTTTTATGAAAAATATGTATTTACTAACTTGATTTATATAAATAAATAGAATAGAATTTCAATAGAACTAATTAATAAGGATTTGGAGGGAAGAAAATGTCAAAAAATTTAACTTTAGATTTAAGTAAAACTATGCCTTATTTACAAGAACATGAAATACAAAGTTTACAACCTCTTGTAAACTCAGCACATAAAATGCTTCATGAAGGAACTGGTGCTGGTAGTGATTTTTTAGGGTGGGTAGATCTTCCTGTAAATTATGATAAAGAAGAATTTGAAAGAATAAAAAAAGCAGCTGAAAAAATTAGAAAAGATTCTGATGCTCTTATAGTTATAGGAATTGGTGGATCATATTTAGGTGCTAGAGCTGCAATAGAAATGCTTTCACATACTTTTAGTGCTAGCATATCAAAGGATAAGAGAAAAAGTCCTGCTATATTTTATGTAGGAAATAATATAAGTTCAACTTATATGGCTGATTTATTAGAAGCTATAGAAGGTATGGATATATCTGTTAATGTTATATCAAAATCAGGAACAACTACTGAACCAGCTATAGCTTTTAGAATATTTAAAGATTTATTGGAGAAGAAATATGGCAAGGAGGGAGCTAGAGAAAGAATATTTGCTACTACTGATAAAGCAAAGGGAGCATTAAAAACTTTAGCTGATGCAGAGGGATATGAGACATTTGTAATTCCTGATAATGTAGGCGGCAGATTTTCTGTTTTAACTCCAGTAGGATTACTTCCAATAGCTGCAGCAGGAATAAATATAGATGAAATGATGCAAGGTGCTGCTGATGCAAGAGAACAATATAGCTCATCAGATTTAAATAAAAATACTGCATATAAGTATGCAGCTGCTAGAAATGCTCTATATGCAAAGGGTAAAACTACAGAGATGTTGGTAAACTTTGAGCCTTGTTTACATTACTTTGGAGAATGGTGGAAACAATTATTTGGAGAAAGCGAAGGCAAAGACAATAAAGGAATATTCCCAGCAGCAGCAGATTTTTCAACAGATTTGCATTCTATGGGACAATACATTCAAGAAGGTTTGAGAGTTTTAACAGAAACATTTATAAACGTTGAAAAGCCAAGAAAAAATGTAATTATAGAAGAGAATAAGGATAATTTAGATGGATTAAACTTTCTAGCAAAGAAATCCATGGACTTTGTAAATCAACAAGCATTTAGGGGAACTATTTTAGCTCATAGTGACGGAAATGTTCCAGCTATGGTTGTAAATGTTCCAGAATTAACACCATATTATTTTGGAAATATGGTATATTTCTTTGAAAAAGCTTGTGGTATTAGTGGATATTTATTAGGAGTAAATCCATTTAATCAACCTGGTGTTGAAGCATATAAGAAAAATATGTTTGCCCTTCTTGGAAAACCAGGATATGAGGACATGAAGGCTGAATTAGAGCAAAGACTTTAATTTACATAGTAAAAAAATATTGAGAAGCAATATTTTTTAGAGGACAGAGGACAATTGACAGAGGACAATGAAGGAGGATTTTTCTCCGTTACACTACGAAAAATCTTTAATTTTAAAAGAAGTTCACGTTTTTGTTTATAATAAGTACTTTTTCAGTAAACAATTATCTGAAAATCATAGATTTTAGCTGTCTGCTTAAGCGATATTTTGCTTTAGCAAAACAAGCATAAAAATAAATTAGTTTTCTGACGTAAGGAGGAAAACTCACCTTCATTGTCCTCTGTCCTCTGTCAAATGTCCTCTGAAAAAGTTGCTTTGCAATATGCTTAGATTGTAAGTTTGTAGTTGATTAAAAAGGAGCATTATATGAGAATAATAGTAGATGCAGATGCATGTCCAGGAAGACATATTATTGAGAAAGCAGCTAAAGAAAATAGCATAGATGTGATTATGTATTGTGATATATCCCATGTAATAACTAGTGACTATAGCACTGTAAAATATGTAGATAAGGGATTTCAAAGTGTGGATGTAGCATTAACAAATGCTGCTAAAAAGTATGATATTATAGTTACGCAGGATTATGGTGTGGCAGCTATGGCTCTTGGAAAGAAAGCCTATGCAATAAGTCCTAAAGGTTATATTTATGATGATAGCAATATAGATAAGCTTTTGTTTGAAAGGCATATATCAGCTAAAGTAAGACGTAGTGGAGGAAAAACTTCAAGTCCTAAAAAAAGGACAAGAGAAGATGATGAAAGGCTTTATAAAAACTTAATTAGGTTAATAAAGGATAATTTAGAAGAAGGAACTTGGTAAACATGTTATTTATTAAGTTCCTTCTTGAATTTTAATCAAAAGGTTTAACATCATTCATATCTACATTATTTTGGGGCCCTTCAGGAAAAATAAGACCATTAGTAGTTCTTTCAATAATAGGATAGCCTTCTTCAGACACACCAGTATCTATAGTGTCTTTTTTGTAAGCGTAATTTGGATCATATTTACTTATTTTATCCATAGTATCACTCTCCTTTAAAATATATTTACCCAAATATCATTAAATATAACTAAATTATTGAGATATAAAATCAATAAAACACTATTACAAAATATGGAATTATAGTATAATATAAATTAAATATGTTATCTATCAAGGGTAGGTGAGAAGATGAATGAGTTAGAAATAAAATATAATTTGGAAAGTCCACAAGAAAAAAACTCGAAAATTCTCATTAGTATAAACAATGTATTAGAAGAAAAATTAATGTTTAAATACATGGTAGGCTTAAATGGAATTTGGAGTACTTTAAAAGATTTTAGTGAGGCGACTAGTGTTGAATGGGTACCAGAAGAAGATGGCAAATACATAATAATGGTACAAGCTCGTAGAGAAGATAGTCAAAAAAGCTTTGATTATGTATCAAGAGAAAATTATATAATAGGAAAAGTTGAAGAAAAATTAATAAATAATATAGGTTTAGATAAATATAAATTTAATTTGGGTGAGAAAGTTAATTTATTTGTAAATACAAATAAACTTCCACTTATGTTTAGGTATTGGCTCAAAATAGATGATAAGTGGGAAATTATAAAGGATTATTCACCAGATAATACACTTTCATGGACAGTAAAGTCTGAAGGAAAAGGCGAAATGTTAGTGGAATGCAAAAATATTGATTCTCAAAATAATTATGATGACTTTCAAACTGTAGAATTTGATGTAATGGATTTGAAGAAAGTAGAGATACAGGATTTTAACGCTGTTAATTTAGACTTGATTGAAGGTAATGAACTTACCTTTAAGGTAGAAACATCTCATGAAGAAGGAAGAAATATTCTTTATAAATTTATTAAAATAAATAGCAATGGTGAGACGGAATGTATTCAAGATTATTCAACAAAAAGAATTGTAAGTTATGTAGAAAGTAAAAGTGGAGAATATAGACTTTTATGTTTAGTAAAGGACATGTATTCAAATAAAAGTTTTGATGATAGGGCTATAATAAATTTTTTGGTAAAGAAGTACAAGGATATTTGCATAAAAAGCTTTACCACAGACTTGAATTCTCCGCAGTTATGTGAAACAGTTATAAATTTAAAGGCAGATGTTATTGGAGGAAAAGAGTTATTATATAAGTATATTATAGAAGGAAATTATAATGAGGATTCAGGATATATAAGAACCAATAGTTATGATTGGAAATCTAGGAAACCAGGAGATTACAAAATATACTTATGGGTTAAGGATAAGAGCTCAGAAGAAAAGTATGAAGCTTGTGAATGTATTGAATTTACAGTAGACGAAAAAAGTAAAGAACCTGTAAAAATTAATGATGTTATTATGGATAAAAAACATAAGGTGTTGATAGATGAGCCTATAAAGGTAAAAATCAATGCATCTGGAGGAACAGATTTAGAATATGGCTTTATAATAAGAAGAGAAAATAGAGTTTTAGAAACAATTAATTATGATAAAAATAATACTATAACTTTTATACCTAAGGAAGAAGGAAGTTATCAATTTGAAGCTAGGGTAAAAGACAAATATTCTGATAGGAAATTTGATTGTCATTACGTGTTTAATTTAGAGGTATTTAAATTTATACCTGGAGAAATAGAGTATGTTTTGTTTCCTTTAAAAGATTATTATGTAGTTGGAGATAAGGTTATGCTAAATGTAATAACTCAAAATACTAGTAGTATTTTAGTTAATTATGTTTTAAGAATAAATGATCATAAAGTTGAAGAAACAGGATATACAGAAGATAAGAGATATTCATTTGTGCCAAAATGTAGTGGCTTATATACTGTAGAAATGTATGCTAAAAATAAAGAAAGTGATAGGATATTTGATTGTAAAAAGTGTATTTCAGTAAAAATTCATGAAGCACTTCCAGTAACTAATACAAAAATAAGTTGTGATAGAACAAAATTTTTATGCAATGATTCAGCAACTTTCACTGTTAAAAGTGAAGGTGGAAAAGATGTTCTATATGAATTTTTCATAATGGAAAAAGGAGATTGGACTTTAGTTCAAAATTATAGTAAAAAGAATTATTATACGTTTATACCATTTAGTAAAGGTAAGTATAAAATACTAGTTTTGGCTAAAAGTCAATATCATAAGGGGTCTTATGAAGACTATGATATGATAGATTTCTTTGCAGAGTAGTGTATTTTTAGTAGTATTAGAATTCTAAAGTTTTATTAAAGTATTACGATAAAATTAATTAAGGTATATATTAAGGGTTGGTGAGAAAATGAATGTTGATAACAATAAAAAGGTAGAACAACTTTTACAAGCTCAACTTATGACTCAAATTTTTAAAAGTTCTTTTGGGGATTCAGATTCCTTTGGACTTATTTTAGAAAGTTTAACTAAAGCATTTAGTGATGGCGACGGAAACATGGATTTTAGTAAGTTGGCCTTGGGACAAACTGATTTAAGCAAGCTTGGCTATGGAGCAGGTGAAAGGCTTAATTCTATATACAAAGATTTAAAAAGTGACATAAAAAGCAGTAATTTAACTATAGATGAAGCTGTAAGAAAAGCCTCACAAAAATATGGTGTTGATAGTAATTTAATAATGGCAGTAATAAAACAGGAATCAGATTTTAATCCTAATTCTGTTTCAGAAGCTGGAGCAGAAGGTCTTATGCAGTTAATGCCTGGTACAGCTAGTGAACTTGGAGTTTCGAATCCTTATAACATAGAAGAGAATGTAGAGGGTGGTACAAAGTATTTAAAGTCTTTACTTAATATGTATGCTAATAATAAGCAGTTAGCTTTAGCGGCTTATAATGCAGGTCCGGGTACATTACAAAACAGAGGAGTATCAGATGTTTCAGGAATATCTAGACTTCCTTATGAAACAAGAGATTATGTAAATAAAGTTATGAAATATTATTCAGGAAAGTAAACTTAAAAACAGTCTTATATATAGGCTGTTTTTATTTTGGGTATAACAGGATATAATACTCATATAAACCACTCAAATATAGGAGGATTTTTTATGGAAAGATTGGATAAGATTTTATCAAATTTAGGATATGGAACAAGAAAAGAAATTAAAGCCTTAGTAAAACAAGGTTTAGTAGAGATTGATAATGAAGTTGTAAAAGACAGTGGAATGAAAATAGATCCTGACGACAAAGAAATAAGAGTTTCAGGTGAAATGGTAAATTATAGACAAAATATATATTTAATAATGAATAAGCCAAATGGTGTAGTTTCAGCTACTTTTGATAATTACGATGAAACAGTAGTAGATTTACTTGATCCAGAACACCAAGCATTTAAACCATTTCCTGTAGGCAGATTAGATAAAGATACAGTAGGACTTTTATTGCTTACAAATGATGGAGAACTAAATCATAGGTTAATATCTCCAAAATGGCATGTAGATAAGATTTATTATGCTGAGATAGATAAACCTGTAGACCAAAATGATGTAGAAAAATTTAAAATAGGTATAACTTTAGATGATGGATACAAATGTCTTCCAGGGAAACTTAAAATTTTAGAGTCTGATGAAAATGGGTCAAAGGTTGAAGTTACTATACAGGAGGGAAAGTTTCACCAGGTTAAAAGAATGTTTAATGCTTTGGATAAGAATGTAGTTTATTTAAAAAGAATAAAATTTGGACCAATGGAGTTAGACTTGGATTTAGAAGAAGGAGAATATAGGGAATTGTCTGAGGATGAGATAAAAAGCTTAAAAACCATTTAAATGAAATAAAACTTGCACATATTGGCGCTATATGCAATGATATAAACCAAAAAAATCAATTTTTACCAATGAAATTTTCAAAAATAACTTGAAATTTGTAAAGAATTTTAATATAATATAGGATGCAAGGATAAATAATTAGGATAAATAGCCCCCTTTTTATTTATGAGCAGGCAGCCCATGCCCCAATGGGCTGCTTTTATTTTCAGTGTTTTTTGTATTATGTTATATAAAATTCATATGTACCTACCAAAATAAATAAAAAAATTTATTTTTGTAAAATTATTTTAATTTTATAGATTAATACGTTAAATCGTGATAGAATTATATGAAACATATAACGATTAAAATGTAGATAAATAAGGAGTGTGGAACTCATGGAAGAATATAAATCCAAATTAGCAAGTGAGGAAATGGATTTTTTATGTGAGGCTGTATTAAGTTTAAAAACAAAAGAAGAATGTTATAGGTTTTTTGATGATATATGTACTATAAATGAAATAAAGGCTTTAGAGCAAAGACTTCAAGTAGCTAAGATGCTAAAAAATAAAAGAACATATTTGGATATTGCAGCAACTACAGGGGCAAGCACTGCCACCATAAGTAGAGTGAATAGATGCTTAAATTATGGAAGTGAAGGGTATAAGGTAGTTTTAGATAGGTTAAGTGAAGATAGTAACAATAGATAGTTTAGGTTAAGTATTTTAAGAATAAATGTGTTGATTTAAATCAACACATTTTTTATGTTGCTGATGATTAAATCAGTGCTAAAAATGATATAATATTAAACATAGTAAAAAACCAGGGAGTGGATGGTATGGATTTAAAAATGCTTTTAAATAAAGAACAATATGAGGCGGCTGTACAGGTAAACGGACCGCTATTAATTTTGGCAGGAGCGGGTTCAGGAAAGACAAGGGTATTAACTTATAGAATAGCTCATATGATAAATGATTTAAACATATATCCTTCAAAAATTTTAGCCATAACTTTTACAAATAAAGCTGCTGGTGAAATGAAGGATAGAGTCAGAAGCTTGGTAGGAAATGAAGCAGACAATATGTGGGTTTCCACTTTCCATTCAAGCTGCGTAAGAATATTAAGAAGAGAAATAGATAAATTAGGTTATAATAAGAATTTTGCTATATATGATACTTATGATCAAAAAATATTGATAAAGCAATGTATGGACGAGTTAAACATAAATGATAAGGACATAACAGATAGAGAAATAATAAACAAAATAGGAGAACAAAAAGACAATTTAATATCACCAGATAGATATAAAAAAGAAAATGAAGGTAATTATAGATTAAACAAAATTGCAGATGCATATATGTTATACCAGAAGAAATTAAAGAGTAATAATGCTTTGGATTTTGATGATTTAATCTATAAAACTGTAGAATTATTCAAGAAAAATGAAGAAGTTTTAGATTTTTATCAAAGAAAATTCCAATATGTTATGGTAGATGAGTACCAAGATACAAATAAATCACAATATGAATTGGTAAAACTTCTAGCAACTAAACATAGAAATATATGTGTAGTTGGAGATGATGATCAGTGCATTTATGCTTGGAGAGGTGCAGATATAAAAAATATATTAGGGTTTGAAAAGGACTATCCTGAAGCAAAGGTTATAAAATTAGAGCAAAATTATAGATCCAAAGGAAATATATTAAAAGCTGCTAATGATGTTATAAAAAATAATGCAGAAAGAAAACGTAAAGTTCTTAGAACAGAAAATGAGGATGGAGAAAGAATAAAGATATATAGAGCTTATTCTGACATGGAAGAAGCAAATTATGTAGCTTCACAAATAAGAAAAATTACTAAGGATAATAACAAAAAATATAAAGATTTTGCCGTACTCTATAGAACAAATGCGCAGTCCCGTACTTTTGAAGATATTTTTATGAAATCCAATATACCATATAGGATAATTGGAGGACTAAAGTTTTATGATAGAAAAGAAATAAAGGATATATTAGCCTACTTAAAATTTGTAAATAATCCTCTTGATGATGTGAGCTTAAGAAGAATAATAAATGTACCTAAAAGAAGCATAGGTGATGCTACTGTGAAAAAGGTTCAAGAATTTGCAAATTCTATGGAAGAATGTATGTACAGTGTACTTCTTGATATAGAGCAGGTGCCAAGTATACCTACAAGAGGAACTGCATCCATAAAAAAATTTGTAAGTCTTATAAATAGCTTTATAAGAAGTAAAGATGAAATAGCTGTTTCAAGTCTTATAAAAGAAATATTGGATACTACAGGCTACTTAGAAGAATTAAAAGACTCTCAGGATATAGACGCATTAAGTAGAATTGAAAATTTGAAAGAATTGGTATCCGCTGCAGTGGAATTTGAAAGTACTTCAGAAGATAAATCATTATCAGCATTTTTAGAAAAAGTTACTTTAGTTTCTGATATAGATAATTTTAATGAAGATGCAGATACTGTAGTTATGATGACTGTACATAGTGCTAAAGGTTTGGAGTTTCCAGTAGTATTTATGGTTGGTATGGAAAATGGTATATTTCCAGGAAGCCAATCATTAAATGATTTTAGTGAAATGGAAGAATCAAGAAGACTTTGTTATGTTGGTATAACTAGGGCAAAAGAGCAATTATATATGACATCAGCAGAGCAAAGAAGAGTTTTTGGAAGAACTGTATCTTATTCTGAGTCCGATTTTATAGGAGAAATATCTAAGGATTTAAGAGAGAATGACAATATGACAGCAAGAAATACTATTAAGTCAAAAAGTTTTAGTACATACAGCAATAGAAGTACTACTATAACTAATAGTGTAACTAGTCATATGAATAGAAGTGTAAATAATAGTATGCCGTCTTCCTTTGGTGAATCTAGTTTAAATAAAAATAAAGAGAATGCTAACTCATTAAAAATTGAAGATATTAAGGCAGGATTAAAGGTTAAGCACGATAAGTTCGGAATAGGAACTATTGTAGGTGTTTCAAAAAGCGGAGAATACACAAAGCTTACCATAGTTTTTGACAAGGCTGGAATTAAAAATTTAATGTATGGAGTAGCATCACTAGAATTTGTATAAGGGGGCAGTTAGAAAGTATGAGTACAATTGATACTAAAAAGGAACAAATTGAAAAATTAGTTGAGGAATTAAATAAATATGCACAGGAATATTATCTTTTAGATAATCCAAGTGTTTCAGATAAAGAGTATGATTTAAGATATGATGAATTGTTAAAACTTGAAAAAGAAACAGGAATAATATTGCCCTATTCACCTACACAAAGGGTTGGAGACAATATATTAAAAGAGTTTCAGAAGTATACTCATAAAGGTAAGTTGTGGAGTTTAGACAAGTCACAAACTGTTCAAGGAATTATAGATTGGCATGTAAGAAATAAGAAGGCTGTAGATGATTATAATTCCACTCATGAGGAAAAATTGCCACAACTTGAATATGTTATTACTAAAAAGTTTGATGGGCTTACTATAAACTGTACTTATGATGAAAATGGAATTCTTATAAAAGCAGCTACAAGAGGAACAGGTGAAGTGGGTGAAGACATAACTGCACAAGCAAGAACTATAATGTCACTGCCTTTAAAAATAAATAATAGTAATGTTATAGAAGTTCATGGTGAGGCTATAATGACTCGTGAAGCTTTTGAAGAATATAATAAGTCTGCAGCTGTACCTCTTAAAAATTTGAGAAATGGAGCAGCAGGTGCTTTAAGAAATTTAAATATAAAGGAAACAGCTAGAAGAAAACTTTCAGCTTTCTTTTATGATGTTGGTTATAATGAAGGTGCTCCTTTTAAGACATATTTTGAGATGATGAATTTTATAAAGAATATGGGATTTCCTTTAGATAATTATATTAAAATTTGCAGCAGTATAGAAGAAATAGAGAATGAACTAAAGTATGTAGAGGAAATAAGATCTGAATTAAATTATGATATAGATGGAGTAGTAATTGCTATTAACGATATGAAAACAAGGGAGATTCTCGGATATACCATAAAGTTTCCTAAGTGGGCAATTGCATATAAATTTGAAGCAGAGGAAGCTACTACAAAGCTTCTGGATGTAGAATGGAATGTAGGAAGAAGTGGAAGAGTTACACCTACAGCAATATTAGAACCAGTAGAGTTAGCTGGGGTCACAGTAAAGAGAGCTACACTTAATAACATGGATGACATAAAAAGAAAAGAAGTTAGAATTGGATGCAGTGTTTTTGTAAGAAGATCTAATGATGTAATTCCAGAGATAATGGGAGTTGTTCAGGATACATTAGAAGGAAGTATAGAAATACAAGCACCAGAAAAGTGTCCTTACTGTGACAGTGAATTAGTACAAGATGGTGTTCATTATTTTTGCGATAATACTTTATCCTGTAAACCACAGATGGTAAAAAGTATAGTGCATTTTGGAAGCAGGGAAGCAATGAACATAGAAGGTTTTAGTGAAAAAACTGCTGAGCAGCTTTTTGAAAAACTTGAAATAAAATCTATACCTGATTTATATAGAATAAAAAAAGAGGATTTAATGCAGCTGGATAAGTTTGCTGAAAAAAAGGCTCAAAATCTTGTAAATGCTATAGAAAAGAGTAAAAATTGCAGTTTGGCATCTTTCATATATGCATTAGGAATACCTAATATAGGGAAGAAAACTGCTACAGATTTGGTTAAGAATTTTAAGTCCTTAGATAATATAATACAAAGTAGTGAGGAAGAGCTTGTATCAATTCAGGATGTAGGAGAAATTGTTGCGAAAAGTATAATAGAATTTTTTAATGAAGACAAAATAATAAATAGTATAAATGAACTTTTAGAATTAGGAGTAAAACCAATTTTTGAGGAAGAGGAAGTATCAAAAAGTTTATTTAGTGATAAAACTGTAGTTGTAACTGGAAGTTTAGAAAATTATACAAGAACTACTATAAAAGAAAAATTGCAATCAGTTGGAGCAAAAGTATCAGGAAGTGTAAGTAAAAAGACAGATTATGTTTTAGCAGGAAAAGAAGCTGGTTCCAAATATGATAAGGCCTTAGAACTTGGTGTGAAAATTATAAATGAAGAAGAATTTGAGAAAATGTTAAGCAAATTGTAAAATAATGGTGAACGTTTTCCTGGGCTATTTACAAAATACTGAAAAAGGTTTATGATAAAAATGGTTTAGCTTGTACATAATTGTACTATATGTGGAGGAGAGAAAATGAAAAAAACTATAAATCTACTAGGGTGGATAGGGGTTTGTTTAACTATTCTTACATTAGTATTAACACTCCTTACTACATATCAATTTACATATGTAAAGTACTTTAACAGTTATTACACTATGCAATGGTGCATATTTTTCACTATGCTCATTTGGGCTGCAAAAATGTTTGATTTTAAAGCGAATCGAAATGATATTGTATGTCCTGTAACTTGTGTACTAATTGCAATTGGAACTATCTTTTTTATATTTATGAAAGTTTACTAAAATTAATTTAAATTCAATAATTCATTAGGCAATCTTTTTATAAGGTTGCCTTTTTTATATTTCATAATTTTTAAAAATTCTTTATTCACAATACTATGGTATGAAAGTTAAATGTGATTTGTGTCAAAAATGTTTATACAATCATATAATGAATTAATACTTAGTTATTTTCGGAGGGGGAAGTGTGAATAACTTGTTTCACAAATCATGTTTCATCGGACAAAAGACAGAATTTTATAAGATGAAATTGAAAAAGGTAAGTATTAATGAAATATCAGATAATATTACTAAAAGTTGTTGGAATTATAATATACAGTATGAAATGATTTTAAAAGATTCACATACATTACTTATAGACCTTATTGGAAAAGAAAAAGAGATTTTGCTAAAGTACCACAAAAAAGATATTATAACGAAAAATGATTATGAAGGATTTATAAATTATTTGGAAAACTATGAAATAGAAAGAGGTATTTATATTACTACAGGCTTTTTTGAAAAACATATATATGATAATTTACATAAGAAAGTTAAAAAGATAGATGTAAAAAAATTTATAAAAAATCAACCTAATATTGATAAATTAAGCTTTTTACAATACCTACCATAAAAATTAAAAAAATAAACAAAACTTATTATGTGAGTTTTGTTTATTTTTTTGTATAACTGCTAATAATTTAGATATATTGTTATGTAAGGGAGATGCTATATGAAGAAAATTATTTGTTGTTTGCTAATTATAAGTTTTATGTTTTTTAATGGGTGTGTTGAAAAGGATGTACAAACCAGTAAAAGCGAACAGATAAGAAATTATATAGTATATAATATTGGAAAAATGCCGAAAGATTTATTCATGCTTAATGATTCTAATATAAGACAACAGGATTTACTAAATAATTTATTTGAAGGACTTGTAAGAGTTGATGATACTGGAAAGATAACTCCAGCAATAGCACAAAGTTGGACTTTAAGTAAGGATGAAACTTGTTATACCTTTAAGATAAAGGATAATGCGAAATGGAGTGATGGTACTTATATTACAGCAGAAGACTTTGTAAATTTTTTTAAAGAGATTTTAAGCAAGGATGTTGAAAATATATATGCAGAACAGCTTTATTGTATATTTGGATCGGAAAATTATAGAAGTGGAAAAACTGATTTCAATAATGTAGCAATTAGAGCATTAGATAAAAAAAGTTTAGAAATACGATTGAATTATCCATGCTGCTATTTTTTAAATTTATTGGCACAACCCATATATGGAATAAGGAAAATAGATGCTAACTTAAAGGATTGGAGTAAAAATTATAAAAACATATTGTATTCTGGATATTTTACAATAAGTGATTTTAAAAATAATAATGAAATGATGTTAATAAAGAACAAGAATTATTGGAATAAAGATGGTGTTAAAAGTGATAAGATATGTATAACCTTTAATGATGGCAGTGAAGCGTCATTAGCAGCTTTTCAAAATTCTAAAATTAATTTATTTACAAATCCGCCAATAAGTGAAGTTAAAAATCTTATGAATAAGGGCAGTATTATAGAACAACAATCACTTTCTGTAGGAGCTTTAGTTTTCAACTTAAAAAGGGATACTATAGTGAAAGATGTGAATTTTAGAAAAGCAGTATCTGAATGTATAGATAGAAATGCTATATCAAAAAATATACTGAATGACTCAGCAAAACCAGGATTATCATTTATACCGCAAGGAGTAAGCAATGGTGTTAACGGAGTTTACATAAACAAGGAATTTTTCTCAGCCAGTATACAAAAGGATAAGGCTCTAAATTTCATTAAAAATAGTAAATATAATAAAGATTCAGATCCATTGAAAATAATTTATTTAGATACAGTAGAAAACAAAAAAATATGTGAAAATGTAGCTAAAAATCTAAGAGATAACTTGCAAATAAAGGTGGAATGTGAGAGCTATGGTACAGAGGAATTAAAGGATGAGATAAAAAAAGGCGATTATGATATGGCAAAAATACAATATGAAGCTGTATATAATTATCCATTATCATTCTTAGAACAATGGCAATCATCTTCTAAAAATAATGTTTATGGATATGGCAATATAGTATTTGATAATATGGTGGCAAAGGCAAGGATAGAAAGTGATGAAAGTAAAAAAATAGCTGAATTGAGGACAGCTGAAGACATATTAATGGAAGAGTTGCCTGTTATACCGATGTATTTTAATAAGATATTAGTTTGTAAAAAATATAATATAAAAGGTGTTTCTATAAATCAAAGGGGTAATCTGGATTTTCATAATTTAGAAATAGTAACTGAAGCATAAAAATTTAATATTTTTCATAAAAAACCCATGTAAATAAGAAAGTTTCCTTTCTTATTTACATGGCCTTTGTTTTTTTTGAATAGGACTTTTACAAATTTTTAAATAGTACCCAAATTATATATTTTAGGATTTTAGGAGATATATAATAAGAAAGAATATAACCATGTTTTTGTAACTATCAAAAGAAGTTTTAGATGGCTCAAAGGTTTCTTTCTTTCTACTGTAAACAACATGCTTTACAAATACTGAAGTAATTTCACAGCTTTCTGGAGTAGGTAATGAAGATGATCTAAAGTACTGTTCATCTATTAAATCTTCAGATTTTAGAGTATAGTTTTTATATCTTTCTATATCATTTAAATCAGGAATATCTGGCCAGCTTAATATAATACCTGAATCAATAAGCTGGCGTTTAAATACATCTAATATAATCAAATTGTTGTCGCTTTGTTCTTTGCTTATGTTTTCGTGAATTAGGCATATAAGCAAATATAATGATATTTCAATACAAGAAAATGTTATATCCTTCTTTTCGGTATGTTTTATAAAAATGCCTTTTTCAGGATCATAAAGATTTAAAAGCTTGTTATGAATCTTTTCAGCATCTTCCTTGAACTTTATAATTCCTGTATTTTTATAGAAAAGGAAGAAGTTTATATATTTTAGACAGTCATATTCTAGTTTATCATCGTAAGATATAAGAGGAGTATTAGTATTATTAAACCTGTCATATATCAATTCGCATAAATCTAGTAAAAGTAATTTGCATTGTTTATTTTTTGAATAACCATAAAAAATATTTAAGCTTAAAGTTAATTTTAATATTTCATCAAGAGAAAGTGTATATATGTCTTCTTTAAATTCAATAAACATATTAAGAATATCCAATGCAAAATTTTCATAAGAAACTTTTTCATCATCATCACTTAGAGAAGCATATCTATAATATGCATCCATAAATAAAGCTTGTGATGAAAACTTAAATTTTTTGTTTTTTTCTTCAAAACTTACTTCTTCATTATAAGAATCTTTACTTTCTTTTTTGTCGACAAAAACGCCATCTGCATTTCTAAAATGAGTGGCATAAAAATCAAGTTGATTTTTACAAATGCACATATAAAGCTTAGTCAAGTTAAATTTTTTGTTATTAATACCTTCAAATTGTTTATAATAATTACATAATTCAAGAAGAGAAAGAGTCATAAATGCATTACTATCAACATTGATTTCTCTTTTAAAGCTTTCAGCGTTCCAGCATAGGTTATCATCAATATTTGTAATTTTAGGATTCCCCTTCTTATATAGGCATAGAAGTGGAGAAACATTACCAAATGTGTTAATATCAGAACTAGATAAACTTTTTATTTTAAGTTCTTTAATGGAGGTATATACTCCACACTTAGAATGTAGTACAATTTGATTTAAAGATTCTTTTGCTAAGAAAAAGAGTTGATGTTCTATGTTTTCTTTTTTTAATTTATTAATTCTTAAAAATGGGCCAATATATTTCAAAACATACACCTACCATAAATTAATCCTTATATAAATAATATGAAGTAGAGTGTGAAATAGTGCTTATTTATTTTTATAGAAAGGAAGAAATTTTAATGAAAGTGGGAAAATTAAATTGGGATGATTTAAAAAACATAATAGATGATTCTAGAGGAGCAATTAGAAATGATGTTAGAATTAGAAGCGGAATAGGAGAGGATTGCAGCGTAATAGATTTTGGGGAATATGAGTGTGTAGTATCAACAGATCCTATTACTGGAGCAGAAAAAAATTCTGGGAAATTAGCAGTAAATATAAATTGCAATGATATAGCATCTGCTGGAGTAGAACCACTAGGCATATTAGTGACAATATTGGCGCCAGAGGGGTCTTCTTTAGAAGATATAAAAAGTGTTATGAAGGAAATAGGAGAAGAAACTAAAAAGTTAAATGTTGAAATTTTAGGAGGACACACAGAAATAACTAGAGCTGTAAATAAAATGGTGATATCCTGTACTGTTATAGGAAAGGGTCTAAAGAATAAGTCTATTGCTACTTCTGGAGCTAAAGAAAATGATGATATAATAGTAACTAAATTATTATGCCTTGAAGGAACAGGTATAGTTGTAAATGATCATGAGGATAAAATTAAAGGCATTTTGACACATGAAGAAATAGCAGAGGCGAAGACATATCTAAACAGTTTAAGTGTAGTAAGAGAGGGAGCCATAGCAGGAAAATTTGGAGTTAATTCAATGCATGATATAACTGAAGGTGGAGTTTTGGGTGCACTATGGGAGGTTGCTAAAGCTAGCAATTTAGGATTTAGGGTATATAAAGAAAAAATGCCTATAAGCCATGTAACTGAAAAGATATGCAAAAAATATTCAATAGATCCTCTAAGACTTATATCTTCTGGAAGTATGCTTATAACAACTAAAAATGGAGATAAACTGATAGGGGTATTAAAAGAAGAAGGTATAGAAGCATCTATAATAGGTAAAATTGTTAAACAGAAGGGCGTTTTGATAGAAGGAAATATTGAGAAGGAAGTACTTCCTCCAGAAAGGGATGAATTGTTTGTATTAGAAGAAAGAATAATGTAGTTTGATTGTTGGGTAATTTATATTAAGTGTCATTGGAGGGATAAGTTTGAGAATAGATGGTAGAAAAAATGATCAAATTAGACATACAAAAATTACAAGAAACTATACTAAATATGCTGAAGGATCTGTATTGATAGAAGCAGGAGATACAAAAGTAATTTGTACAGCTTCAATAGAGGATAAAGTACCTCCATTTTTGAAAGGCAAAGGTGAAGGATGGATTACTTGCGAATATAATATGATACCTAGATCAACTAAAGTCAGAAAAGTCAGGGATATCAATAGAGGAAAAATTGATGGAAGAACTATGGAAATTCAGAGGATAATTGGAAGAGCGCTTAGGTCTGTAGTAGATCTAAAATCAATAGGGGAAAAAACAATATGGATAGATTGTGATGTTATACAGGCAGATGGAGGAACAAGGACAGCTTCAATTTCAGGAGCTTTTATAGCTTTAGTAGATGCAGTAAATAAGTTACATAAACAAACTCCTTTTAATGTATATCCAGTTAGAGATTTTGTAGGTGCTATAAGTGTAGGAATTGTAGGAAATGTGAAGATGTTAGATTTATGTTATGAAGAAGATTCCAAAGCTAATGTTGATATGAATGTGGTAATGACAGATTCAGGAGAATTTATAGAAATACAAGGCACAGGAGAGGAAAAACCATTTTCCAAACAGGATTTAAGTGAACTTCTTTCGTTAGCTGAACAAGGAATAAATCATGTAATTCAAATAGAAAAAGAAAGTTTAAAGATGGATTCATTATGGATTGGAACAGGTGAGAGAAAATGAAAAAATTAATAGTTGCAAGCAACAATAAAAATAAAATAATAGAGATTAAAGAAATACTTTCGAAATATTCCATAGAAGTTTTGTCTCTTAAAGAAGCAAATATAAATATTGATGTTGAAGAAGATGGAACTACTTTTATGGAAAATGCCTATAAAAAGGCTAATGAGATACATAAAATTTTAAAAAACGAAATGGTATTAGCAGATGATTCAGGGCTTGTGGTTGATTGCTTAGATGGGGCACCAGGAGTATATTCAGCAAGATTTGCAGGTGAACATGGAAATAATAAGAAAAATAATAAAAAGCTGTTAGAGTTATTGAAAGAAAAAGATGATAAAGATAAAAAAGCAAAGTTTGTATGTGCTATGGTGTTAATATCGGATACAGGTAAAGTTATAAAGGTTCAAGGAGAAATAGAGGGAATAATAATAAACGAAGAAAGAGGATCAAATGGATTTGGATATGATCCAGTATTTTATATACCAGAATATAAAATGACTTTTGCACAAATGAAGTCTGATTTAAAAAACTCCATAAGTCATAGAGCCAATGCTCTAAAAGAATTGGAGCGTGAAATTATAAATCTTATGGGGGATGAGTAGAAGTTGAAGATAGGTGTAATAAGTGACACTCATAGGTATATATGGGTTATTGAAAATGCCATAAAAAAGATAGGAGATGTAGATGTATTAATACATTTAGGAGACAATGTACAAGATGTTAAAGAAATAAAAAAGTATTATAAGGGCAAGATTATAAATGTTAAGGGAAATTGTGATTTTGCAGTGGATGTACCTAGCGAAAAAACGGAAGTTATCGCAGATAAAAGAGTGTTTATAACTCATGGTCACAGGTATGATGTAAAATATGATTTGTCTAGAATAAGATATAAAGCTTTAGAAGTTAAAGCTGATATAGTTCTTTTTGGACATACACATGTATCGCAAATTGCTTATGAGGATGGTATATGGTTTGTAAACCCAGGAAGCCCTGCAGTACCAAGAGATGAATTTTATAGTGTAGCTATAATAGAGATAAAAGATGGCAAGATTAATCCAGGTATAAAGGGCGTTTAAATAAAAAAACTAAAAAAATTTTAAAATATGTATTGACGAATTCGAATATATCGTGTAGAATAATCTATGTTGTCGGGAGTTGATAAGAACTTCTAAGAACGTTCAAGATAAATCTTGAATGTCGGGGTGTGGCGCAGATGGGAGCGCGCGTGGTTTGGGACCATGAGGTCGCAGGTTCAATCCCTGTCACCCCGACCATTGAAAAGATATATTTAAATGATTAAGTTACTGAAATACCGGGGTGTGGCGCAGATGGGAGCGCGCGTGGTTTGGGACCATGAGGTCGCAGGTTCAATCCCTGTCACCCCGACCAAGAAGCTTAGCATTAAAAAGTTAATAAGTTTCTATTATGTTTGATAATTTGCGGGTGTAACTCAATGGTAGAGTGCTAGCCTTCCAAGCTAGTTACGAGGGTTCGATTCCCTTCACCCGCTCCAAATATGCGTTTTTAGCTCAGTTGGATAGAGCAACGGCCTTCTAAGCCGTGTGCCAGGGGTTCGAATCCCTTAAGACGCACCATAATTTGTGCCATTAGCTCAGTTGGTAGAGCACCTGACTCTTAATCAGGGTGCCCAGGGTTCGAGTCCCTGATGGCGCACCATAAACACACCGGGGTGTGGCGCAGATGGGAGCGCGCGTGGTTTGGGACCATGAGGTCGCAGGTTCAATCCCTGTCACCCCGACCATTAAAAAAAGACATATTTGCGGGTGTAACTCAGTGGTAGAGTGCTAGCCTTCCAAGCTAGTTATGAGGGTCCGATTCCCTTCACCCGCTCCATATATACGCGTTTTTAGCTCAGTTGGATAGAGCAACGGCCTTCTAAGCCGTGTGCCAGGGGTTCGAATCCCTTAAGACGCACCACATATTTGTGCCATTAGCTCAGTTGGTAGAGCACCTGACTCTTAATCAGGGTGCCCAGGGTTCGAGTCCCTGATGGCGCACCATTTTTTTATGGTGGACGTAGTTCAGTTGGTAGAGCGCCAGATTGTGGTTCTGGTTGTCGAGGGTTCGAGTCCCTTCGTCCACCCCACTTTAACATAAATATGGTTTACTAGCTCAGTTGGTAGAGCACATGACTTTTAATCATGTTGTCCGGGGTTCGATTCCCCGGTAAGCCACCAATAAATAATAAAGTATAGTTCAAAAGGAATAAACTTTTGAATAGTACCTATTACTTATAAGATACAATTTAAAAATACATGCAGGTGTGGCGGAATTGGCAGACGCACTAGACTTAGGATCTAGCGCCAACGGCGTGGGGGTTCGACTCCCTTCACCTGCACCAAGTATTTAAATAAGTTATGCGGGAGTGGCTCAGTGGTAGAGCGTCACCTTGCCAAGGTGAACGTCGCGAGTTCGAATCTCGTCTTCCGCTCCAAACATGCGGGTGTAACTCAATGGTAGAGTGCTAGCCTTCCAAGCTAGTTACGAGGGTTCGATTCCCTTCACCCGCTCCAAATATATGCGTTTTTATGTTTTAAATTTTAAGTTTTAATTCAGAAACCTGGAAGTAAGTAAAACGCACAAATATCCTAATGAGCGCCCATAGCTCAGTTGGATAGAGTGATGGACTTCGAATCCAGAGGCCGCGGGTTCAAATCCTGCTGGGCGCACCAGAAAGAAATTGAAAGCACTATGGTTAGTGCTTTTTTAATTTTTTGTATTTTTCCTCCATTTTATCTCCAAAGTTTTTGATGAAGATTTATTCCAAATTAAAAAGGTGATTTATTTTGATGATAGAATTGAAGGAATAGAACAATGTATTGAAATAATAATGAAGAAGTAAAAATTACTATAAAATAAGCATATTAAGAATAGAAAATAATAAAAATTAAGTACAACAGTTATTTAACTGTTAGGTAACTGTTGTAAAAGTACTATAAAAATATTATAATGATATTATAAAGTATTTACTTATCAATACTTTGTATTGTTAGGTATTATAATAAAATCAATAAATGAGCATAATAAAAACAGGGTGCTACCAACACCCTGCAGTATACAATTCTAGTTGCTTAGGCAACTGGCAAAGCTAGTATTATAAAAAAGTAGCCATTACCATTTGCACCGGTGGGCTACTTTTTTATTTTATCTATAAGTACGATAATTAAATTTATCAAAGCTACCAAAAATGATAGAGCAGCAAAAACCACTATAAACATTTCGTACATATGTATCACCTCCCTTCTCAAAGGGATAGCGATACCAGTTGCCCACATGCAACGTGTTATTGAATTGTACATAGATAGTTTAGCATAATTCTATATTGTGGACAATATGAAACATAGAAAGAATATGAGCTTGGACTAAGTTTATATTCTTATGTACACAAATTACAGTGATTAAAGATATATAAATTTTCCTAAATTTAAATAAGTAAATTTCAAGTTATTGAA
The DNA here is from genome assembly GCF_001038625.1 of Clostridium carboxidivorans P7. GTDB lineage: Bacteria > Bacillota > Clostridia > Clostridiales > Clostridiaceae > Clostridium_AM > Clostridium_AM carboxidivorans. The sequence continues at coordinate 4,121,134 of NZ_CP011803.1, read as the reverse complement.
ATTTGCTTATTTTTTTAACTTTAAAAGGTTTTAAAGTTTATCATTAGTGGGCACAATATAAATACTTGATACATTTGGTACCTTAAATGTATTTATTAATGTAGTAATTTCCACATGATATCATATCTAGTTTCAGTAACGTGATAATTTGGATTTTTATTTATGATAGACAAAAATAATTAAAATCCGATTTTCAGGACAATAATGCATTTTTTAAAGGAAAATGAAATATTTTTTTCTATATATGAAATAAAAGATTCAAAATTTATAAAAATATCTCGCAAAAAAATGTAATTTGGAGTAAAATATAATTGTAGAAAACGTTTAAGTGTGATAGAATATAATTAGAAGTTAAGGAAATATAAAATTAATTTTACACATATTCTATTGAAATTATTAAAAAAGACGTATATCTGCGTACAACGAACAAGTGTAAACGTTTGATAGAAAGACAAAATGTAAAATATTTCAACAAGGTAAAAATGTGTAATTTAAAAGCTTCAGTAAAAAATATATGCAATATTTAATTCAACAATCATAAAAAATGCTAGAAATTATCCATACATGGATGAATTATATAAAATATTTATACAAGCAGGGGGAATAAGTTATGGAATTAAATTTAGAAAGAATTAAAAAAGCTCAAGAAAACATTAAGGAAGTAGTAAGAAAGACACCTATGTTTCATACAAGTACTTTCTCAAAAAAATGTAATTGTAATGTATACTTAAAGTGTGAAAATAAACAAAAAACTGGTGCTTTCAAATTAAGAGGAGCATATAACAAACTAGTTAATTTAACAGAAGAAGAAAAGAAAAGAGGAGTTATAGCTTCTTCAGCAGGAAATCATGCTCAAGGAGTTGCTTTCGCTGCAACATCATTTAATGTTAAATCTACTATAGTAATGCCATTAACTGCACCACAAGCAAAAGTAGCAGCAACAAAAGGATATGGTGCTGAAGTTATTCAAGCAGGTCAAGTATATGATGAATGTCATGATAAAGCTGTAGAAGTACAAAAAGAAACAGGAGCAACATTTTTAGAGCCATTCAATGATATAGATGTAATGGCAGGCCAAGGAACCATAGCTCTTGAAATGTTAGAAGATTTACCTGAAGCTGATGTTATAGTAGTTCCAATTGGTGGTGGTGGATTAATATCTGGTATTGCCGTAGCAGCTAAATCAATAAAACCTTCAATAAGAATAGTAGGAGTTGAACCAGAAATAGTACCATCTGCAAAAGCTGCACTAGAGAAAGGAAAAGTTACTACTGTACCAGGAGCAAAATCTTTAGCTGATGGTATATCAGTTAGTACATTAGGAGACGAATGCTTTAAATACATTCAAAAATATGTAGATGAAGTAGTTACAATAAGTGAAGATGAAATAGCTCATGCTATGTTCCAAATAATGGAAAGAAATAAGCTAATAGTTGAAGGATCAGGAGCAGCACCTTTAGCAGCTTTATTAGCTAAAAAAATAGATGGAATAGAAGGCAAAAATGTTATTGCTCTAGTTAGTGGAGGAAATGCTGACATAGCAACTACAGCTAAAATAATAGAAAGAGAATTAGTTTTTGAAAAGAGAAGAATAAGATTTGAAGCAGAACTTCAAGATAAAGCAGGAACATTAGGAGCTTTAATATCTGAAGTAGGAGCAATGGGAGGAAATGTTGTTACAGTAAGACAAAACAGCAACTGGAATGAAAGAGGACTTGAATCTGCTGATGTATCATTTGAAATTACAGTTCAATCTCAAGAACATGGTGAAAGTATAATAAAAAGCTTAAGAGATAAAGGATATGTTATAAATATAAAAAAATAAAGTAATATCCTCTTAAATTTATAAAGTTAGATTTGTTGAATAAATATCAGCCTTTTGGCTGATATTTATTTTTGTAAATTTATTAGCATATAATAATAATTTTTAAGTTGTAGTATTAATCAACTATATGAATTCGTTATAGACATATGGATATTTATAAGTAAATCCAATGACTAGCAGTAGTGCATATATGCTATTATAAAATTGATAATGGTATGTTTTCACAATGTATTGGAAGATATTACTTTCAATAATTTTAATGTATAAATTGGAGGATTTAAAATGAATGAATTGCCAGAAAAAATAAATGAATTTGGGGAAAAGAGAAGAAAAGGTTTTGTAACTATAAAAAATCTTAAGGATGAAGGAAAAAAAGTTGTAGGCGTGTTTTGTGCCTTTACTCCAAAAGAAGTAATTTCTGCAGCTGGAGCTATACCAATAGGAATATGTGGAACTAGTGAAGAGCCAATACCTGATGCGGAAAAGCATTTGCCAAGAAACTTATGTCCTCTTATAAAATCCAGTTATGGTTTTGCTATAACTGAAAAGTGTCCTTACACATATTTTTCAGATTTAATAGTAGGAGAAACTACTTGTGATGGAAAGAAAAAAATGTATGAAATGCTTGGAAAGATAAAAGATGTACATGTAATGCAGTTACCTCAGACTACAAAAGGTGAAGATTCTTATAAGCTTTGGAAAAATGAAATTATTAAACTAAAAGAAAAGTTAGAAAAGAAATTTGATGTAGAGATAACTGAACAAAATTTAAAGGATGCAATTAAATTGAAAAATAGAGAGAGGGAAACTTTAAGGGAATTTTATGAACTAGGAAAAATGACTCCTCCTCCTATTGAAGGTATAGATATATTAAAGGTTCTTAGAGGTGCAGCTTTTAGCTATGATAAGGAAGAGGAAATAAAAACTATAAGTGATATGACAAAAAGCATTAAAGAGACTTATGGAAAAGGAGAAAAGAAAGTATCTAGTTCAGCAAAAAGAATACTAGTAACGGGATGTCCTTTAGGTGAGTCTACTGATAAAATAATCAACACCATAGAACAAAATGGAGGAGTGGTTGTTTGCTTCGAAAATTGTGGAGGTGTTAAAGATATAGGATTTTTAGTAGATGAAACCATTGATCCTATAGATGCACTTACAAGCAAGTATTTAAATATAGCTTGTTCTTGTATGACACCGAATAATAATAGAATAGAATTATTGTCTAAGTTAATAGATGAATATAAGGTTGATGGAGTTGTAGATGTAATACTTCAAGCATGCCATACTTATAATGTAGAAACTTATACAATAAAAGAATTTGTAACAAAAGAAAAAAATATACCTTATTTAAGTATAGAAACTGATTACTCTCAAACAGATATAGGACAACTTAAAACTAGAATTGGTGCTTTTATAGAAATGATTTAATTTTTGAAAAAGAATAACTTATAGATGAAGCAGTTACTATTAAATATTAAAATAACGTTTTCAATATATGTTGTGTTACTATGTATTTATAAAAATGTAGTTGGAGGTAATTATAATGGGAGATTATAGACAATTATGGACAGACTTAGGAGTAGATTTGGAAAAGCACGATAAATTATGTGCTGTATTACCAGAACTTTATGGTGATACATATTTAACTCAAGAAAATCGACCAGAAGGTATGAATTATTTCAATTTTGTTGTTGCCGAAGTACACGGACTTAGAATACAAGAATTAGATGAACATAGAAGAAAAGGTGGAAAGGTTATAGGTACTTTTTGCGTATTTGTACCAGATGAAGTAATACTTGCAGCTAATGCTATTGGAGTTGGACTCTGTGCAGGTTCACAATTTTGGATAGAAGATGGAGAAAAAGTTTTACCAAGAAATATGTGTCCTCTAATAAAAGCATTTATGGGAGCTAAAGTTGGTGGTACATGCCCATACTTCCAATCTTGTGACATGATAATAGGAGAAACTACCTGTGATGGTAAGAAAAAAGCGTGGGAAGTATTGGAAGATTATGTTCCAGTACATGTTATGGATTTACCACAGATGAAAAGAGCTAAGGACTATACAGCATGGAGTAGTGAGATAAAAGATGTTATTGCAAAAGTTGAAGAACTTACAGGCAATAAAGTTACAGTTGATAGTCTTAAAGAAGCTATAAGAACAGCTAATGCTAAAAGAAGAGCACTAAAGAGATTATATGATTTAAGAAAGTACAAGCCATCACCAATTAGTGGATTGGATTGTCTTTTAATATCTCAAATTGCTTTTTATGATGATCCTCATAGATTTGTTGAAAAACTAAATGAACTTTGTGATGAATTAGATGAAAGAGTTAAGAATCTAAAAGATCAAGGAAAGAAAAGATTAATGATAACAGGAACTCCTATGGCATTGCCAAACTGGAAACTTCATTCTATAATCGAGGGATTAAATGCACAAGTAGTAGTGGAAGAAACTTGTACAGGTACAAGATATTTTGAAAATGAAGTATCAGAAGAAGGCGAAACTATAGATGATTTAATTAAAAATTTAGCAGATAGATATTTAAATATAAACTGTGCTTGTTTCACTCCTAACACAGGCAGAATAGATGATATAATAAAATATTCAAAGGAATATGATGTAGATGGTGTAATAGATTTTAATTTATCCTTCTGCCATACTTACGCAGTTGAACATAAAGCAGTTGAGAAAGCTTTAAAAGAAAAAGATATACCTGTTATGCATATAGAGACAGATTATTCAACAGAAGATGCTGGACAGATAAAAACAAGAGTAGAAGCTTTCCTTGAAATGATTTAAAAAGAGGGTAAGCAAAATGCAGCAAATAAGACATTATATACTATTTCCATCTCATACAGAGGGTATGAAATTGGAGAAAGTGTTGAAAGAACAAAAAATAAAGTATACAATAGTACCAACACCTAGGCAACTTTCAACTTGCTGCGGTATTTCTATAATGTATAATAAAGAGGATGAAGATAAGATAAAAACTTTAATAGATATGCACAATGTGAAAACTTTAGGGTTTCATTCTGTGGATAGAAAAGTAAAAAATCCATATTTGTAAGTAGAAAAATTTAAATGGGGAATGGGAAAGTATATTTTCCATTCTCTATTCTGTTAAACTGGAGGTTTTTAATGTTTTACGTAGGAATAGATATAGGATCAACTGCTTCAAAGGTTTGTATTTTTAATGGTGATGAAATGGAAAATACCTTTGTTTTGCCCACAGGATGGAGCAGTGTAAAAACAGCAGAGGACATAAAAGAAAGATTGGAAGAATTAAATTTAAACAAAGATAACTCTAGGATTGTTGCTACAGGTTACGGCAGAGTTTCTGTGCCTTATGCAGATAAAACTGTTACTGAAATAACTTGTCATGGAAAAGGAGCATACTATATTTTAGGTGAAGACTGTACTGTTGTAGACATAGGAGGACAAGATACTAAAGTAATAACTGTACAGGATGGAAAGGTAACTAATTTCACCATGAATGATAAATGTGCAGCAGGTACAGGAAGATTTTTAGAACTTATGGCAAACACTTTAGGACTCAGTATAACAGAAATGTGTGAAATGTCAGAGCAAGGGGAAGAAATTACTATAAGTTCTATGTGTACAGTTTTTGCAGAATCAGAAGTTATAAGTTTAATTGGTAGTGGAAAAAGAAGAGAGGATATTGCTTGTGGAGTAGTAGATTCCATCGCAAGTAAGGTAAAGTCTTTATGCCAAAAACATTCAGATAGTTTCAACTACTTTTTAACAGGCGGATTAAGTACCAATAAGTACATAATAAAAAAATTATCGGAAAAGCTTCAATCAAAGGTTAAAGCTGATGAATTAGGCAGATATGCAGGAGCTATAGGCGCTGCATTAGTAGCAAAGTCCTTGAAGTAGATATTGACTTTGTATATAAATCATGATATAGTAAACAAGATAAAAGTTGAATATTAAAATTTTTATAACCTTTAAAACTAATCCAGAGAGATTAGAAAGGCAAATTGAAGAAAAAAGTATAATCAAAATGTATGCAGAAACCATGCCTTCCTTATCTTTAAAGGAAAGGCATTTTTTTATACCTTTAAATTTAGCACAGAGAGGCTAAGAAGGAGGAGATACTATGTTAAAAGGTAGAAATTTAATAGACCCTATGGATTTTACATTAGAAGAATTAGAAGAAATTTTTAAATTAGCAGATCAGATTATTTCAAATCCAGAAGATTTTACCCATATTTGTCAGGGTAAGTTACTAGCCACACTATTCTATGAACCAAGTACAAGAACTAGATTTAGCTTTGAAGCAGCAATGATAAGACTTGGTGGTCAGGTTATAGGATTTTCAGAACCAAATTCAAGCTCAGTTTCAAAGGGAGAAAGCGTAGCAGATACTATAAGAACAGTAGGATGTTATGCAGATATAGTTGCTATGAGACATCCTAAAGAAGGAGCGCCTAAAGTTGCAGCTATCAATTCACCAATACCAGTTATAAATGCTGGAGATGGCGGACATCAGCATCCAACACAAACACTTACAGATCTTTTAACAATTAAATCTATAAAAGGAAGATTGTCAAATTTAAAAATAGGTCTTTGTGGAGATTTAAAGTTTGGAAGAACTGTTCACTCCCTAATAAAGGCTATATCTAGATATCAAAATAATAAATTTGTTTTGATAGCCCCTAAAGAACTTAAAGTCCCAGAGTATATAATTAAAGAATTAAATAAAAATAATATAGAGTATAAAGAAGTAGAAAAGTTAGAAGATGTTATAGGAGATTTAGATATACTTTATATGACAAGAGTTCAAAAAGAAAGATTTTTCAATGAGGAAGATTATATAAGACTTAAGGATAGCTATATATTGGATGAAGCAAAAATGTCTATAGCATCAGAGGATATGATAGTTCTTCACCCTCTTCCAAGAGTTAACGAAATAGCTTATGAAGTAGATGATGACCCTAGAGCTTGCTATTTTAAACAAGCTAAATACGGAATGTATGTGAGAATGGCATTGATTGCTAAGCTTTTAGGTGTTAGATAATTTTGAAGGGGGATTATAATATGTTAACAATAAATAGTGTGAGAAATGGTATAGTAATTGATCATATAAAGGCTGGACACGGAATAAAGATATTTAATTACTTAGGATTAGATAATGCTGAGTATTCAGTTGCATTAATAATGAATGCAGAAAGTAAGAAGTGTGGAAAAAAAGACATAATTAAAATAGAGAATAATTTAGAATTGGATCTTAAAGTACTAGGTTTTATAGATCCTAATATAACAATAGATATAATAGAAGACGAACAAATAAAGGAAAAGATAAAATTAAAGTTACCTGAGAAAGTTGAAAATATAATAAAATGCAAAAATCCAAGATGTATAACTTCTGTAGAAAGAGATTTAGCACATGTATTTTATCTTACAGATGAGGAACATGGAGAGTACAGATGTTTATACTGTGACGAAACCTACAGAGTTTCAGATATGTAGAACCAAATATAATTTTTAAGAGGACAGTTGACAGAGGACAGAGGACAGTGAAGGTGAGTTTTCTTCCTTACGTCAGAAAACTAATTTATTTTTTAAGCTTGTTTTGCTAATGCAAAACATAGCTGATTTATATAATTAAAGATTTTTCATAGTGTAACGGAGAAAAATCCTCCTTCACTGTCCTCTGTCAATTGTCCGTTGTCCTCTTGATCGAAAGAAAGGGGATGCCTATATGGAACTATTAATAAAAAATGCAAAAATAGTAGATTGGTCGCAGAACTTTATTGGAGATGTTTATATAAATGAAGGTATAATTTGTGAAATGGGAAAGAACTTAAAAAAGGATTGTAAAATTATAGATGCTGAAGGATTAACCTTACTGCCATCATTTATAGATTTACATGTACATTTTAGGGAACCTGGTTTTACAAATAAAGAAGATATTGAAAGTGGAAGTTATGCTGCAGCTAAGGGAGGATATACTATGGTAAACCTTATGGCAAATACTAAGCCTGTATGCAGCAGTATGGATACTATAAATTATGTTTTAAATAGAGCAAAAGAAGTAGGAATTATAGATGTTCATCAAGTATCAAGCATAACAAATAACTTTGATGGAAAAGATATAAGTCACTTAGATAGATTAGATCCTTCTGTAAAAATAATATCAGAAGATGGAAATGACGTAATGGATAGTAAAGTTATGCTTGAGGCAATGGTTAAAGCAAAAGAGAGCGGCAGAATTGTTATGTGTCATTGTGAGGAACATTTACTTAGTAATATAGATACAAGGTTGTCAGAAAACACTATGACATGGAGAAATATAGCATTAGCTGAATTTACAGGATGTGCAGTTCATATAGCACATGTAAGTACAAAAGAATCCATGGAATATATTATAGAAGCTAAGAAAAAAGGAATTAATGTAACTTGTGAAGTTGCACCACACCATATAGCACTTGTAGATAATGATTATAGAGTAAATCCTCCTATTAGAGAAAAAGAGGATGTTGAGTTTTTAATAAAGTCTATAAAAGATGGATGGGTAGATGCTATAGGTACAGACCATGCACCACATACGGCAGAGGATAAAAAGAATGGTTCACCAGGAATATCAGGAATCGAAACTGCTTTTTCAGTATGCTATACAAAGCTTGTAAAGGAAGAAAAAATAAGTTTTAGTAAGCTTTCAGAGATAATGTCTAGAAATCCAGCTTATATAATGGGTGTTAAAAAAGGACAAATAAAAATAGGCTATGATGCAGATTTAGTTTTAGTAGATACAGAGAGAAAATATGAAATATGTTCAGATACTTTTAAATCAAAGGGTAAAAATACTCCTTTTAATGGCACGAAGGTATATGGAGCTGTGGTAAGAACATTAAAGTCTGGAAATACAGTATTTAGCGAAATGTAAAAGTGAGCATAAAAATCCAATAAAGTGTGAATGGAGCTGTAATCAATTATGATAATAGATAAATTGTTTGAAAGTGTAGAAAAGAATGGTCATGTATGTGTTGGTTTAGATACTGATGTAGAATATATTCCTAAATGGGTAATTAATAAGAATACTTCAATAGAAGATGCTATTTTTGAATACAATAAAAATATAATAGATGCAACTTTAGATGTAGCCAGCTGTTATAAAGTCCAAATAGCATATTATGAAGCCTTAGGTATATCAGGACTAATGGTTTATAAGAAAACTCTTGAATATATAAGAAGCAAAAAGGCTATAGTAATTGCAGATATAAAAAGAGGAGATATAGCTAAGACAGCAGAGATGTATGCAAGGGCACATTTTGAAGGAGACTTTGAAAGTGACTTTGTAACCTTAAATCCATATATGGGATTGGATGGAGTAGAACCTTATTTACCTTATGTGAAAAATAAAGAAAAAGGTTTGTTTTTGCTGGTTAGAACATCTAATAAAGGTGCTGAAGATATACAGTATGTAGATACCAAGGAAAAAGAAAAAGTTTATAACGTTGTAGGAGAAAAAATACAGCAAATTGGAGAGCAGTGCATGGGAAGCTGTGGATATAGTTCCATAGGTGGAGTTGTTGGATGCACTCACGTAGAAGAAGGAATAAAGCTTAGAGCTGATTTAAATAAGATGTTTTTCCTTATACCTGGATATGGAGCACAAGGAGGAAAAGCTGAGGATGTAGCACTTTACTTGCATCAGGGAAATGGTGGAGTAGTTAATTCTTCTAGAGGAATACTACTTGCATACAAAAAGGTTGAAGATGGAGAAAAAAATTACGCAGAATGTGCAAGAAAAGAAGCTGTAAGAATGAGAGATGACATACTTAGTAAATTGAAAATTAATAGCTAAATCTATATATGATTAGTTATTTAAGGAAGAGAGAATGATTTATGGAAAAAGTAAAGATGAATTATTCAACTGAAAAAGTTTATGAAAATATTGAAATAGAAAATCCAGTATATAAATTAACTATTAAAGGCAAGTTTAATGGTAAGCCAGGTCAGTTTTATATGTTGAAATGTTGGAACAAAGAACCTATTTTATCAAGACCTATAAGTATAAATCATATAGATGAAGAAAAAATAGTTTTTTTATATCAAGTAGTTGGTGAAGGAACTGAAATTTTAAGTAAGTTGAAGAAAGCTGAAACTGTAGAAATTATGGGACCACTTGGAAATGGATTTGACATAGATAACATAAAAGGAAAAGTAGCCATAGTTTCAGGAGGTATAGGAACAGCACCTATGGAGTATGTGGCAGAATCCCTTAAGGAGTGCAAGGTAGATTTGTACGCAGGGTTTAGAGATAAAAGCTACATTATTGATGAATTTAAGGGAATTGTTGAAAATGTAAATATATCAACTGAAACTGGAAGAGAAGGACATAAGGGATATATAACGGATATATTTAAACCTGAGCTTTATGATGTAGTCTTATGCTGTGGACCAGAAATTATGATGAATAAAGTAATTAAGCTTTGCAAAGATAAGAATGTAAAAGTTTATGTTTCTATGGAAAAACATATGGCTTGTGGTGTAGGCGCATGTTTAGTATGTACTTGTAAAACAAAGAATGGAAACAAAAGAACCTGCAAAGATGGTCCAGTGTTTTCAGGGGAAGATATCATATGAGTTATTAATTAATAACTGAGAATGGAGAATTAAGATGAATGTGAATATATGCGGAGTAGATTTGAAAAATCCAGTTATTGCTGCGTCAGGTACTTTTGGTTTTGGTGAGGAATATGCTAATTTTTATGATGTATCAAAATTAGGAGGAATATGTACTAAAGGTCTTACATTGAATCCTAAAGAAGGAAATGATGGTATAAGAGTATTTGAAACAAGAGGTGGAATGTTAAATAGTGTAGGACTTCAAAATCCAGGGGTTGATCATTTTATACAGTATGAACTTGAAAATATGAAAAAGTTTGATACAGCTATAATAGCCAATTTAGGTGGAGCAGCTATTGAGGATTATATAAAAGGCGTAGAAAAGCTTAATAGTACGGATATAGACATACTAGAACTTAATATATCCTGTCCAAATGTTAAATCAGGAGGAATGGCTTTTGGAATTAAATCAAAAGTTGCTTTTGAAGTAGTATCTGAAGTTAAAAAAATTTGCAAAAAACCTTTGATGGTGAAGCTTTCACCTAATGCAGAGGATATCATAGATATGGCTTATAGATGTTGTGAGGCAGGAGCAGATTCTATATCTCTTGTAAATACTTTTAAAGGTATGGCTATAGATATTAATAAAAGAGAACCTGTATTTAATAATATTTCAGCAGGTCTTTCAGGTCCTGCAATAAAACCCATAGCACTTAGAATGGTTTATGAAGTTAGTAAAGCAGTAAATGTTCCTGTAATAGGACTTGGAGGAATAAGTAGTTGGAAGGATGCTATAGAATTTATTATGGCAGGTGCTACTGCAATTCAAGTTGGAACAGCAAATTTTATAAAGCCAGATATATGTTTAGATATTATAAATGGAATAAAGAGTTATATGGAAAAAGAAAATATAAAAGATTTATGTGAAATAAGAGGAATCGTATAAAATTTCATGCATATGGAGGAATTTAAGATGGAAAACACAGATAAAATGGTTATAGATACATTAAAAGAAGTAGGTGCACTTTTAGAAGGACATTTCCTTCTATCTTCAGGAAAACATAGTAATAGATATTGCCAGTGTGCAAAATTACTTCAATATCCTGATAAAGCTGCAAAAGTTTTAAAAGTAGTAGCAGATAAGCTTAAAGATGTAGATTTTGATATTATAGTAGGACCAGCTATGGGAGGCGTAGTTGTATCCTATGAATTAGCAAGACAAACAGGAAAGCCTGGAATATTTGCTGAAAGACAAGATGGAAATATGACTATAAGAAGAGGATTTGAAATAAAGAAAGGACAGAAGGCTATAATATCAGAAGATGTTATAACTACAGGTAAGTCTTTTCTAGAAGTAGCAAATATCATTAAAGAGTTAGGTGGAGAAGTAGTAGGAATAATCTGTATAGTAGATAGAAGGGCAGAAGGGGTAGAAGTAGAATATCCTTTATACAGTGCTGTAAAGTTAGATATTAAAAGTTATGAAAAGGAACAGTGCCCTATGTGCAAAGAAGGTACCCCATATGTAAAACCTGGCAGCAGGAATATTAAATAATTAGCTAAGTATTTTCCTTAATATATATATTTTATATATTTTTGAATTTCATTTTAGACCTCAAACTTTTTAAGTTTGGGGTCTGTTTTTTTATAAAATACTTCAATTGAAGGGTTATTGACAACAGGATATCTTTGTGATATTCTATGTATAAATATTAATAGCAATGAATAAAAATAAGCAATATAAATTTCAAAATTAATGTAAAATCAATTAAAAAGCAAATTACAAGTTTCATTTTATACATAAATATTGTATAAATTTAAGTTTAAAGTGAAATAGGCTTGAACCTTCTGTGCCATACAGGGGGCTTTATTTATAAAAAATTATAGAGGTGAATAGTATGAACGGATTATTATATTTAGAAGATGGAAGCATATATGAGGGAAAAGGTTTTGGTAAAAATGGAACTTCTGTTGGGGAACTTGTTTTTAATACTTCAATAACAGGATATCAGGAAATACTTACAGATCCATCTTATGCTGGACAGGTAATAACAATGACGTACCCATTAATAGGTAACTATGGTGTAAACAGTTTTGAAGATGAATCTACTAAAGTACATGCAAAAGGTTTTGTAGTTAAAAATATATCAGATAATCCTTCTAACTACTTAAGCGAACATACTGTAGATCAGATGCTTAAAAAGATGAATGTAGTTGGGGTTTATGATTTAGATACAAGAAGTATAACTAAGAAGGTAAGAAATAAAGGAGCCATGAAGTGTGTAATATCAACAGAAGAATTAAGTAAAAAACAGCTTGAGGAATACTTAGGCAAAACTGAATTACAAGGAAACTTTATGGAAGAGGTTAGTACTAAGAAAGCTATTCACATAGAGGGCCAAGGTGCAAAGGTTGCTGTTATAGATTTTGGAGTAAAATCAAATATAATAGAAAATTTAAAGCATAGAGAGTGCGATATAACAATATTGCCTTATGATACAGCTTATGAAGAAATAGTAAAGCTTAATCCACAAGGAATTCTTTTGAGTAATGGACCTGGAGATCCTAAAACAGTAAAAGAAGGAATAAAATTAATAAAAAGTATAATTGATAAATATCCGATCTTTGGAATATGTTTAGGACATCAGATGTTGGCTCTAGCAGTTGGCGGAGATACTTATAAGATGAAATATGGACATAGAGGTGGAAATCATGGGGTATATGATATAGAAAAGGATAGAGCATATATAACATCCCAAAATCATGGATACGCAGTAGATGCTGAAAGTGTAAAAGAAAAAATGATTATAACTCATGTAAACTTAAATGACAATACAGTGGAGGGCATGAGACATAAAGAGCTTCCTGTATTTTCTGTGCAGTTTCATCCAGAAGGTGCACCAGGACCACAAGACTCAGCATACTTGTTTGATAAATTTATAAAATCAATGAAGGCATAATTAAAGGTTTGGAAATCAGGAGGTAGCAATAATGGCTTTAGATAAAAGTTTAAAAAAGGTTTTAATATTAGGATCAGGTCCAATAATAATAGGTCAAGCAGCTGAATTTGATTATTCAGGAACCCAGGCATGTAAAGCTATAAAAGAAGAAGGGATAGAAACTATTCTTATAAATAGTAATCCAGCCACTATAATGACAGATAGTAACATGGCAGATAAGGTTTATATAGAACCTTTAACTTTAGAATGTGTAAAAGAGATAATAGAAAAAGAAAGACCGGATGGAATCTTAGCAGGCTTTGGAGGTCAGACTGCCTTAAATCTTGCTATGGAATTGAAAAAACATGGTGTGCTAGATGAATTTAAAGTGAAACTTTTAGGAATAAATAGTGAAGCTATAAAAAAAGCAGAGGATAGAGAAGAATTTAAAAAGCTAATGATAGAAAACAATCAACCTATACCTATGAGTATTATAGCTACTAATGTAGATGAATGTGTTGATTTTGTAGATAAGTATGGCTTTCCTGTAATAATAAGACCTGCATATACACTTGGAGGAACTGGTGGCGGAATAGCTGAAAACATGGATCAGCTTCTAGAAATATGTGATTTGGGAATAAAAATGAGTCCTATAGGTCAAATACTTTTGGAACAAAGTGTAGCAGGATGGAAAGAGCTTGAATATGAGGTTATAAGGGATGGAAAAGATAACTGTATTATTATATGTAACATGGAAAATATAGATCCTGTAGGTATACACACAGGTGACAGTATAGTAGTAGCACCTTCGCAAACTTTAAGAGATAAGGAATATCATATGCTTAGAAAAGCAGCTATAGATATAATAAGAAGTCTTAAAATAGAAGGTGGATGTAATATACAATTTGCACTGGATACAGAAAGTAGTAATTATGTGGTAATAGAAGTTAACCCTAGGGTTAGTCGTTCTAGTGCCCTGGCTTCAAAAGCTACAGGATATCCTATAGCAAAAATAGCATCAAAAATAGCTATTGGTTATAGTTTAGATGAATTAAAAAATTATGTTACAGGAAATTCCAGTGCTTGTTTTGAACCAACTTTAGATTATGTGGTAACAAAAATACCAAAGTGGCCATTTGACAAATTTAGTAGAGCAGAAAGAATGTTAGGTACTCAAATGAAGGCTACAGGAGAAGTAATGGCAATAAGCAGAACTTTTGAAAGTTCCTTATTAAAAGCTGTAACATCTTTAGACGGAAAGTTCTCTACTTTAAAGATACACAAGATGGAAGAAATGACTGTGGACGAACTTATAGAAAAGATAAAAATGCAGGACGATCAAAGAATATTTGCTGTAACAGAGGCTTTAAGAAAAGGGATCACTGTAGATGAATTGCATAATATAACTAAAATAGATAAATGGTTTTTAAATGGCATAAATAATATTGTAGTTATGGAAAATAGGCTAAAAACAGAAAAAATGAATGCGGGCCTTTTATATGATGCAGAAGCAATGGGATTTATAGAAGAAGAAATATATAGAATTTCAGGAGCATCTAAAGAAGAAATAGATGATTTTAGAGTTAAGAACAATATATATCCAGTGTACAAAATGGTTGATACCTGCAGCGGAGAGTTTGAAGCACAAACACCTTATTACTATTCTTGCTATGAGGATGAGGATGAAAATATAATAACTGATGATAAAAAAGTATTGGTAATAGGTTCAGGTCCTATAAGAATAGGACAGGGGATAGAATTTGATTACTGCTGTGTACATGGTGTATGGGCTATAAAGGAAACTGGACATAAAGCAATAATAATAAATAATAACCCTGAAACAGTAAGTACCGATTTTGATACAGCAGATAAGCTTTATTTTGAACCACTCCATATTGATGATGTAATGAATATTGTAAATAGGGAAAAAGTAGAAGGTGTTATAGTTCAACTTGGTGGGCAGACATCTATAAATTTAGCACAAAAACTTTATGAAAAAGGTGTGAAGATATTAGGAAGTTCTTTTGAAGCTATAGATCTTGCAGAAGATAGAGATAAGTTTAGAAAATTTTTACAAAAACTGAATATTCCATCACCAACGGGAACAGCAGTTATAAGTATTGAGGAAGCTTATATGGCAGTAGAGGAACTTCAATATCCAGTGGTAGTAAGACCTTCCTATGTAATTGGAGGCCGTGCTATGGAAGTAGTATATGATAAAAAGGGTCTTACAAAATATATGAATGAGGCAGTTCAAGTTTCAACAGATCATACTATTCTTATAGATAGATACATTAAAGGAACAGAAATAGAAGTTGATGCTATATGTGATGGCGAAGATATATTAATGCCAGGAATAATGGAACATGTTGAAAGAACAGGAGTACATTCAGGAGATAGTATAACAGTATATCCTTATATGACTTTAAAAGAAGAAACAATAAATACTTTAATTGAATATACAAAGAAGATAACAAAGAATATGAATATAATAGGACTTGTCAATATACAATATGTATTTGATGGAAATAATGTTTATGTAATAGAAGTTAATCCTAGAGCATCAAGAACAGTGCCTATACTCAGCAAAGTTACTGGTGTACCAATGGTCAAAATAGCTGTAGAAGTTATGTTAGGAAAAAAGTTAAGTGAGTTTAAGTATGGTACAGGTCTTTTAAAGAATAAAGATTTATTTGCTGTAAAGGTACCTGTTTTTTCAGGAGAAAAGCTAGCTGATGCAGATATGTACTTAGGACCAGAAATGAAATCTACAGGGGAAGTATTAGGAGTAGATCATACTTTAGATAAGGCTATATATAAGGGATTTAGTGCTTCTGGTGTGAATATAGTTACAGAAGGAAGTATTTATGTATCATTAAAAGATGTAGATAAAAAAGAAGGAATAGACATAATAAAAGATTATCAAAAACTTGGATTTAAATTTTATGCTTCAGAAGGAACTGGTAACTATTTAAAGGGAAATGCAATAGATTGTACAATAATAGATGGGGATCAGGTTTCAGAATTTATAGTGGATGGAAAAATAAAAATGCTTATAAATACACCAACTAGAGGAAACAATCCTGAGAGTGAAGGATTTAAGCTAAGGCGTAAAGCTGCCGAATATAGGGTTCCAGTATTTACATGCATAGATACTGCAAAAATATTTTTAACAGCTATAAATTTTAAAAAGAGTAATGAAAAAGTAGAGTATATGAGCATGTTAGAATATTTAAATTAGTATTAAAAAATCTTATGAAAATTGTTTTTCATAAGATTTTTTTCGCTTAAATTAATTTGAATATTATAAATCACATATTTGTAATAGTAACAAAAAATTATTATTATTTATGCTTTTGAGTTATAATAAATAATGAGTTATTATGGTATAATAAAAGAACAATAGTATAATTTTTAATATTTTATGTAGGAGGAATTGAAGGTGGCAAAACCAAGTATATTTAGTAAAGACTATGAAAAGAAGATGAGAAGAAGAAGGAAAACAATCACCTTCGCTGTTGTCATAGGTGTTGTTTTAGTTATATTTACAGCAATATCTGCCCAAGGAATATTTAAGAATATAGGTAAGAGCATAAATCAGGCTAAAAATGTTACTACTGATAATACTAAAGAGGCAAAAAAACAACCAGAAATAACTCCTAAAAAGGAACAAAAAACAGAAAAACCAGCAGGTTATGCAATTAGTTTAAGTAATGGAAAAAGTATAAATGCAATATATGAAACTAAAAATGGTGATAAAGTTTTTAAAGGGGTATCGCCAACAGAAAGTAATGTAGTTTATAGTATAAGCCCATCAGGTAAGAATATGATAGTTTATGATGATAAAGTTCAAGGTATTATACTTATGGATATAAATGGAAACAAACAAGATATAAGCAATATGCAGTATACTGCAAGTGATGGAACAGTAATAACAAAAAATGCACAACTTTCAGCACAACCTAACTATGTGTGGTGTTCTTCACCAAGATTCATAGATGAAAACAATGTTGCATATATAAGCCAACTTCCATGGTTGGGAAAGACTACAAAGTATGTTTGGATTGAGACTATTGCAAATAAAAATCAAATGTTAGTTCAAAATGTTCCAGAAAGTGAAGATATAAAATTTGATAAATTAACAGATAAAGGATTAACAGTAATTTCAGGTGGTAAAACTTTATTTTTAACATCAGATGGAAATGTTAGTGAATAAGTTTGGAGGACACGATGGAAATAGGTATATCATCAGCTAGCTTTTATCCTAATATTGATACTGAAAATAGTATAAGCTTCATGAGTAATTTAGGATTTAAAAGTGGAGAAATATTTTTAAATAGCCCTAGTGAATATGAAGAGAATTTTGCAGAAAAGGTTTTGGAAGAAAAGCTTAAATATGATTTTAAAATTCATTCAGTTCATTGCTTATCTTCAGCTTTTGAACCTTATCTTTTTGATGATTACAAGAGAAGAAGAGATGACATGTTTTTATGTTTTAAGAAGGTATGCAGGGCAGCTAAGATTTTAGGTGCTAAATGTTACACTTTTCATGGAATGCGATATAAGAATATAAATGATTTAAATTATAAATTTGTATTAGAGGTATATAATAAATTAACGTATTTAGCTATGGAAGAAGGTATAAAGCTTGCTCAAGAAAATGTATCTTGGTGCATATCTTCAGATTTAGGATTTTTAAATACGATAAAAGAAAATGTAAAATATCCAATATATTTTACGCTTGATATAAAGCAAGCATATAAAGCACATACACTTCCAGAAAAGTATATGGATATAATGGGAAGTTCTATGGTTAATTTTCATATAAACGATAGAGATGATAACAATGTTTGTTTATTGCCAGGGAAAGGTGATGTAAATTTTAAAAAAATATCTTGTAAATTAAAGGAAATAGGTTATAATGAAATAGGAATTATTGAAGTATACAGTAATAACTATTCTAGTTATGATGAAATTAAAGCTTCGAAACAATTTTTGACTAATGAAATATAAATTAAAAATTAATTGTAAAATTTATATTTTTTGGTATATAATTATAATACAGAATTTAATCTAAATGTTAAATAACTCATAACATTAATTCAATGTATGTTAATACTTTTAAATATATGTTATAATGTTGTGGTTAACATAAGCACGTATGGTGATTAGGAGGAATAGTATAATGAATGCTAAAGTAGAAAAAATAGAAAATAATGTTGTAAAATTAGAAATAACAGTTGATGCACAAGAATTTAAGGGAGCAATGAAAAAGGCATTTAACAAAAATGCTAAAAAGTTTAATATACCAGGATTTAGAAAAGGTAAAGCTCCAAAGAATATAATAGAAAAGTATTATGGAAATAATGTATTTTATGAAGATGCAATAAACTTCTGTTGTGATGATACATATCCACAAGCTTTACAAGAAAATGATGTAAAGCCAGTTGATTATCCACAAATAGACATAGTTCAAATAGAAGAAGGAAAAGATTTCATATATACAGCAAAAGTAACTGTTGTTCCAGAAGTAAAACTTGGAGATTACAAGGGATTAGAAGTTAAGAAAAATGTATATGAAGTAAAAGATGAAGAAATTGATAATGAATTAAAAGCAATGCAACAGAAAAATGCAAGAGTTGAAACAAAAGAAGAAGGTTCAATTGAAAAAGGAAATATAGCAGTTGTAGACTTTAAAGGCTTTGTTGATAATAAAGCTTTTGAAGGCGGAGAAGGAAAAGATTATGAACTAGAAATTGGTTCAGGTACATTTATAGATAACTTTGAAGATCAGTTAGTAGGTCTAAACAAAGGGGATTCAAAAGATGTTGTAGTAACATTCCCAGAAGAATATGGCAAAGAAGAATTAAATGGCAAGGAAGCAACTTTTAAAGTTACTGTTAAAGATATAAAATTAAAAGAGCTACCAGCTTTAGATGATGAATTTGCTAAAGAAGTTTCAGAATTTGATACAATAGATGACTTAAAAGCAGATCTAAAGAAAAAAATGGAAGAAGCAAATGAATTAAGAACTAAGAGAGAATATGAAGAAGCAGTTATTGATGCAGTTTGTGAAAATGCAACAATAGATATTCCTAAAGCTATGATAGATAAAGAAATTGACAATATGTTAAAAGATCTAGAAATGAGATTAAAATATCAAGGATTAGACCTTCAAACATATTATCAATATACAAATAATACAGAAGAAAAAGTTAGAGAATATATGAAAGAAACTGCAGAAAAGAGAGTAAAAACTGATTTAACTATTGAAGAAATATCAAAAGTTGAAAAAGTTGAAGCAACAGAAGAAGAACTTTTAGCTAAAGCAGCAGAAATGGCAAAACAATATGGCGGCAAAGACATCGAAAAAACATCAAAATTAATCTTAGATTCACAGAAAAGTTATTTAAAACTTGGTGTAATTAATGAAAAAGTTATAAAGATGTTAGTAGACAATAGTAAAGAAATAGCATAATATGTTAAAAAGATTAATTGCCAGGAATTTTTCTGGCAATTAATTTTAAACTTATAAATTTTAAATGGGTTAAAATCATTCACATGATTTAAAAAGGAGGAGAGAATTATGAGTTTAGTACCAGTAGTTGTTGAACAAACTAATAGAGGAGAAAGATCTTATGATATCTATTCTAGGCTACTGAAAGACAGAGTAGTAATGTTAACTGAAGAAGTTAATGATGTAACTGCTAGTCTTGTGGTTGCACAATTACTTTTCTTAGAGGCTGAAGATCCTGATAAGGATATATATTTATACATAAATAGCCCAGGAGGTTCTATAACAGCTGGAATGGCAATTTATGATACAATGCAATATATAAAACCAGATGTGTCTACAATATGCATAGGAATGGCTGCTTCAATGGGAGCCTTTTTACTGAATGCAGGTGCAAAAGGAAAGAGAGTTGCACTTCCAAATGCAGAAATTATGATACATCAACCATTGGGAGGATTCCAAGGTCAGGCAACAGATATAGGCATTCATGCTGAAAGAATACTAAAAATAAAGAAAAAGTTGAATACTATATTTAGTGAAAGAACAGGTCAACCACTAGAAACGATTGAAAAAGATACAGAGAGAGACAACTTTATGTCAGCAGAAGAAGCTAAAGAATATGGACTTATAGACGAAATTATGGTAAAGAAGAAATAACCTTATAGAGAGGTGTAGAGATGGCCAAAATTGATGATAAAAAGCAATTAAAATGTTCTTTTTGTGGTAAAACTCAAGATCAAGTTAGAAGATTAATAGCAGGACCAGGCGTATACATTTGTGATGAATGTATAGAACTTTGTTCTGAAATAATAACTGATGATTTTGAAGAAGATGCTCAAGTAGATATGACATCTCTTCCAAAACCAATAGAAATAAAAAACTATCTTGATCAATATGTAATAGGTCAAAATGAAGCAAAAAAGTCTTTGGCAGTAGCAGTTTATAATCATTATAAGAGAATAAATTCAAATGCCAATAATGATGATGTAGAATTACAAAAAAGTAATATTTTATTACTAGGACCTACAGGTTCAGGAAAAACTCTTTTAGCACAAACATTAGCTAAGTTTTTAAATGTTCCATTTGCAATTGCAGATGCTACAACTTTGACTGAAGCTGGTTATGTAGGTGAGGATGTTGAGAATATACTTTTAAAGCTTATTCAAAATTCCGATTATGACATAGAAAGAGCAGAAAGAGGAATTGTATATATAGACGAAATAGATAAAATAGCTAGAAAGTCAGAGAATCCATCTATAACAAGAGATGTATCTGGAGAAGGAGTACAACAGGCATTGTTAAAAATACTTGAAGGTACAGTAGCTTCAGTGCCACCTCAAGGAGGAAGAAAGCACCCACATCAAGAATTTATACAAATAAATACTACTAACATATTATTTATTTGTGGTGGTGCCTTTGATGGAGTTGACAGAATTATTGAAAGTAGAACTAGAGTAAGCACCTTGGGATTTGGAGCTGAAATACAGTCTAAAAATGAAAAAGATATAGGAAAACTTTTACAAGAGATAATGCCAGGAGATCTTTTGAAATTTGGCCTTATTCCTGAATTCGTAGGAAGACTTCCTATAGTAGTGACTCTTGATGCATTAGATAAAAATGCCTTAATTAGTATATTAAAAGAGCCTAAAAATGCACTTGTTAAGCAGTATAAGAGACTTTTCGAAATTGATAATGTTGAACTCGATTTTGAAGAGGAAGCTTTGGAAGCTATAGCTAATGAAGCTGTAAAAAGAGACACAGGTGCTAGAGGGTTAAGAGCTATAATTGAGGAAACAATGAAGGATATAATGTTTGAAATTCCTTCAAAAGAAGAAATTGCTAAAGTAGTCATAAACAAAGATACTATAGAAACCAAGAAGCCAGAGCTTATTAATGCAGAAGGAGATAAGAGAACTCCTATAAAAGTAAAAAAGTCTAGAACAAGAAAAGGTTCAGAAAGCGCATAATATGATAATAAAAGAGTACTGTTTTTATTCAGTACTCTTTTTTTATTTTAAAGTAAAGTTGATATAACAATTAGTAAAAATTTTATAATATAAGATTTTTATAGAATATACAAAATGAAAAATGTGCATAATATGAAAATGACAGTATCCATGAAAAATAATGATATTATAACATATAGTCATGAAATAAAACTATTGGAGAGAGGTTTTAAACGATGATGTACACTTTAATGATTATTGAAATGGTATTTACTATAATTATGGGGCTTTATTTTTTTAATGCACTTAAAGGTCAAAAATCAAATAGAATAGTTATTGATAAAGAAAGTAAGAAAGAAATGGAGAACTTAAAAAGGCTCAGAAATATAAAGCTCACAGAACCTCTTACGGAAAAGAGCAGACCATCAGATTTTAATGAAATTATAGGTCAGGAAAAGGGGATAAAAGCACTTCAAGCAGCACTTTGTGGTCCAAATCCACAACATGTAATAATATATGGACCTCCTGGAGTTGGTAAAACAGCTGCAGCTAGGTTAGTGCTTAAGTACGCTAAGAAAAAAAGTTATTCTCCTTTTACTGAAGTTTCAAAGTTTATTGAAATAGATGCCACAACTATAAGGTTTGATGACAGAGGAATAGCTGATCCTCTTATAGGTTCTGTTCATGATCCCATTTACCAAGGAGCAGGGCCTTTAGGAGTTGCAGGTATACCTCAGCCTAAGCCAGGAGCAGTTACAAAAGCTCATGGAGGTATATTGTTTATTGATGAAATAGGTGAACTTCATCATATAGAAATGAATAAGCTTTTAAAGGTATTAGAAGATAGAAAAGTTTTTTTAGATAGCTCATATTACAATTCATCAGATACAAATATGCCAACATATATTAAGGATATCTTTGAAAATGGTCTTCCAGCTGATTTTAGGCTTGTTGGTGCAACAACAAGAAATCCAGAAGAAATTACTCCAGCTTTAAGATCTAGGTGCGTTGAAGTGTTTTTTAGAGCACTTAATCCAGAAGAAATTAAAACAATAGCTCTTAACGCTGTAAACAAAATAGGTTTTAACATAGATGATAAAGCTTGTAGTATGGTGGGTAAGTATTGTGAAAATGGTAGAGATGCTGTAAACTTAATTCAATTAGCTTCAGGTATAGCTTTAAATGAGGATAGAAATAATATTACAATAGAAGACGTTGAATGGGTAATTGAAAATGGGCAATATTCGCCAAGATTTGAAAAAACAATAAACGATAATCCTGCTGTGGGTTATGTTAATGGTTTGGCTGTTTATGGATCAAATATTGGAGCTGTAATGGAAATAGAGGCTACTGCTAAAAAATCCAATACTAGAAAAGGAGTATTGAAAATAACAGGTATTGTAGAAGAAGAGGAAATAAGTAATCAAAATAGAAAAATGATAAGAACTAGTACGGCTAGATGTTCTGTAGAAAATGTGATTACTGTTATTGAGAGAAATTTTGGGCTAAATTGTGACGAATATGATATACATATAAACTTTTCAGGAGGAGCACCAGTAGATGGACCTTCTGCAGGTATAAGCATTGCTACAGCAGTATACAGTGCTATAAACAATATTCCTGTAAGTAATGAAGTTGCAATGACAGGAGAGCTGTCTATACATGGAGATGTAAGAGCTGTTGGTGGAGTAAATGCTAAAGTCCAGGCAGCAAAAAAAGCAGGCGCCAAAGTTGTCATAATACCAGATGAAAATTGGCAGCAAAGTTTTTCTAAATTAGATGGAATAAAGGTTATAACAGTTAAAAATATAAAAGAAGTTATAAAAATAGCATTAGAAAAAGAAAATGTAGAAGATAAATCCAATTGCATAAATACTAATATTGATGTATTAGCGGCAGAATCTCTAAAAGCTTAAAATCAAAAAAAGTATTTTAATACTAAATTTATTTTTGTGTTAAAGTACTTTTTTATATGATTTTTAATTTAAAAGGAATAAGTTACTTATTTATAATCTAAAAAACATAACAAGTTGAATAGAGTAATTGAAAAAAAACTATTTTATGGGTATAATATATTAGTCTAATTATATATTAAATTATTATTAAGTTGAAATAAACTTGAAAAGTGAGGGGAGAAATAATGGAGAAAAATTTAGAAGTTCTTCCTCTGATTCCGTTAAGAGGCATTACTGTGTTTCCATATATGGTTTTACATTTTGATGTTGGCAGAGAAAAGTCTATAGTTGCCATTGAAGAAGCAATGCTTAATGAGCAAAAGATATTCTTAGCAGCTCAGAAAGAAGCCAAGATTGAAGAACCTGAAGAAGAAGATATATTTGAAACAGGAACTATTTGTAATATAAAACAGATTCTTAAGCTTCCTGGCGATACTATAAGAGTATTAGTAGAAGGAGAAAGTAGAGGAAAGCTAACAAAATATATTGAAAAAGAACCATTTTTAAAAGTTGAAGTTGAGAGTTTAGTAGATGAAGATGGTATTAAAAATAATAAATGTGAAGCATTAGTTCGTTCAATTAGAAAAAATTTTGATGAGTACATAAAATTATCAGGAAGTATACCAATAGATACAATAGTTACACTTGAGGAGCTAAATAATCCAGGAAGGCTTGCAGATGTTATAAGTTCATATCTTACGCTTAAACAAGAAAAAAAGCAGGAACTTTTAAACACCTATGAAGTAGAAGAAAGGCTTCAAAAGCTTTTAGATATATTAATTAATGAAGTTGACATATTAAAAATAGAGAGAAAAATAGGCGTAAAAGTAAAAAATAAAATTGATAAAGTACAGAAGGAATATTATCTAAAGGAACAACTAAAAGCTATACAAGAAGAACTTGGAGAAGAGGACGAAGACAAAAAGGAATTAGCTAAATATAAAAATAAAATAAGTAAAGCTAAACTTCCTAAGAATGTTAAAGAAAAAGCTTTATATGAATTAGAAAGATTAAAAAGTAATGGAGGATATTCAGCAGAAAGTGGAGTAATAAGAACATATCTTGACTGGATATTAGATCTTCCTTGGAATAAACAAACGGAAGATAACTTAGATATAAAATCAGCTAGAGAAGTATTAGAAAAAGAACATTATGGACTTGAAGATGTAAAGGATAGAATAATTGAATATTTAGCTGTTAAAAAGATGAGCAATTCATTAAAAGGACCAATACTTTGTCTTGTTGGACCTCCAGGAGTAGGAAAGACTTCTATAGGTAAATCTATAGCACATGCTTTAAACAGAAATTTTGTTAGAATGTCCTTAGGTGGCGTTAGAGATGAAGCTGAAATAAGAGGACATAGAAAAACTTATGTAGGAGCTATTCCAGGAAGAATAATATATGGAATGAAGCAAGCTAAGTCAAAAAATCCTTTGTTCTTATTAGATGAAATAGACAAAATGAGTAATGATTTTAAAGGTGATCCAGCAGATGCACTTTTAGAAGTATTGGACAGTGAACAAAATAGTACATTTAGAGATCACTATCTTGAATTAGAATTTGATTTATCAAATGTATTGTTTATAACTACAGCTAACAGCTTGGAAAATATACCTAGACCATTATTAGATAGAATGGAAATAATAGAGGTTTCAGGATATACCAGTGAAGAAAAGTTTCATATAGCAAAAGAACATTTAGTAGCTAAAGAGTTAAAAGCACATGAAATAGACGATGATAAAGTAAAAATATCTGATTCAGCTATACAACTTATAATAGATAGCTATACAAGGGAATCAGGAGTTAGAAGCTTAGAAAGAAAAATATCTTCTGTAATAAGAAAAGCTATAGCAGAAATTATGGAAAAAGATAAAAAGAGAATAATACTTAATTCAACTAAAGTAAAAACTTATCTTGGACCTGAAATATTCACTTATGATAAAGCTGATGAAGAAGATAAAGTTGGAGTAGTAATGGGAATGGCATGGACAGGATATGGTGGAGATACTTTACCTGTGGAAGTAACTGTTATGCCTGGAACAGGAAAATTAGAACTAACTGGTCAATTAGGTGATGTCATGAAGGAATCTGCTAAAGCTGGATATAGTTATGTTAGAGCTAATGCTCATAAATATGGAATAGAAGATAATTTCTATAAAGAGAAGGATTTGCACATACACGCTCCAGAAGGTGCTGTACCTAAAGATGGTCCATCAGCAGGTGTTACAATGATAACTGCAATTATATCTGCATTAAGCGGCATAAAGGTTAAGCATAATGTGGCTATGACTGGTGAAATAACCTTAACAGGTAGAGTTCTTCCAATAGGCGGACTTAAGGAAAAAAGTTTAGCTGCTTATAGAGCAGGTATTACTACAGTAATAATACCAAAGGACAATGAAAAAGATTTGATAAAAATACCAAAAACCGTTAGAGGCAAGATAAATTATATATTGGCGGATAAAATAGATATTGTTTTAGAAAATGCCTTAGTTAAAAATGAGTAGGTGAAAGTGAATTTATGGAAATAAAACAATCGGAATTTGTAATTTCTGCAGTTGTACCAAATCAGTATCCTCAAGATAATAGAGTTGAAATAGCTTTTGTAGGAAGGTCTAATGTAGGAAAATCATCTTTAATAAATACTTTAGTTAATAGGAGAAAGCTGGTTAAAGTAAGTGGTACTCCTGGAAAGACTAGATTAGTAAACTTTTTTCTGATAAATAATGAATTTTATTTTGTTGACTTACCTGGCTATGGATACGCAAAGGTTTCAAAGTCAGAAAAGGAAAGCTGGGGCAAAGTAATTGAAAGGTATTTAACAGGAAGAGAACAATTAAAAAAAGTTATGTTACTTGTTGATTGCAGGCATAAACCCACTGAGGACGACATAATTATGTATAAATGGATAAAGCATTATAATTATGATGCTATTATAGTGGCAACTAAAATTGATAAATTGAAAAAAGCTGAATTGAGAAAGAATTTAAAGGTTATTAGAGAAACATTTGAATTAAGTGATGATGAAGAAATTCTGACTTTTTCTTCATTAAAAAAGTTGGGTAAAGAGGAACTTTTAGATGCAATTGAGCAGTGTATAAATAACTAGCTGCTATAAGAGTTGAGGATACGGAATAAGGAGAATATATAATGGTAAAATATGATATTATTAAAGACCTGCTTGTATTTTTATTTGTTTATGTTCCTCCAATTGTAATTTTTATAAGGTTTTCTGCAGAAAGAAATAGAAGTAAAATAGTATTAGCTATAGTAGCTTTAGTATATTTAATAGCATCTTTATTTACAAATAATATCTTTCCATTTATTTTTACCATTATCAATATTAAGTATTTAAAAGATGCTAATAGAGTATATAGTTTATATTCATCAAGCCAAAGTTTAAAACAAACGTTAAGCCAAAGATTAAGTGATGATTTTAAAAAATTTGGATTTAGCTTAAAAAAGTTTAATATTGTTTCAGCTATAAGGCTAACGACTTTTTCTTATGTTGTAATAATTATAATTGCTAATATAGAAACAATGATTGTTTCTAAGTTCAATGTGCAGGTTAAAGAACAGGAAGTAGTTACTTGGATGTCTAATATGCCGTTAAATAGATTTCTGATAATAATTCCAATAGTTATAATTTTTGCACCAATACTTGAAGAATTTGTTTTTAGATGGCTGCTATTTGAAAAGACATTTGCACCTAGAATAGGTATCTATTTAGCAGCTTTGTTGAGTAGTATAATTTTTGGCGTTATTCATTTTAATTTAAGAGCTTTTCCTTTATTAATTTGGATAGGAATTTACAATTGCTATTTAATAGAAAAAAAGGGATATTGGTATTCTGTGTTCAATCATTTTACATTTAATTTTGTAACTACTATGGCGTTATTAATAAGTAAATTATCTTAACTAAACATGTAAAAACAGGTATATATGGTTTTTTAAACTATGTATGCCTGTTTTTTTATCTTTAAGTTTAATGAATAATTTAAAAAGATAAAAATTTATTTTAATATTTTGTATGAAAATGCTAAAAAATTTGTTAAAAATACCGATATAATTAAAGATTAGGATAAAATTATACTGGGGGTAAAAAGTATGTCTAAAATTTCTCATTTAATAGAAATGATAATTACACTACAATACAAAGGACTTACTACGGCAACGGAATTAGCAGAAACTTTAGAAGTTGATAAAAAAACTATATATAGATATATTAATAGTTTGAATAAGGCTAACATACCAGTGCATACTAAGAAAGGCAGGTATGGAGGATTTTATATAGATCAAGAATTTTATATGAAACCGTCAAAACTTAACAAAGAAGAATTACAATCTTTACTTATGTCTACGCAAATACTTACAAAAGAAAATGGTTTTATGTATGAGAAAGATTTGCAAACAGCTGTAACAAAAATAAAAAGTTTATATGTGAATTCAGACGATGAACTAAAATATTTAAATGAAAATGGAAATTTTAAAATTAATGAAGCTGGGGGATTACAAAACTTACAAGATAAAATATCTCAAATAAATTATGCTATGAGTAGAGGAAGAACTTTAAGCATAAACTACTTTTCTGCAAATAAAAATAATTTAACTATAAAAAAAGTGGATCCATATAACTTGATTTTTAGAGAAGGTGCATGGTATATAATAGGTTACTATTACAATAGCGATCGTGTTGAAAGTTTTAAAATATCGAGAATACAGAGCTTAAAGATAACAGATGAAATATATATGATACCTCATACTTTTTCTTTAAAAACATATTTAGAAGAAAACTGGGCTGTTTTTAAAGGTGATAAAAATAAAGTTATAATAAAGTTTGATAAAAAAGTTTCGGATTTTATAGAAAGTGGAAAATGGCATCCTGATGAACAATTACAAAAATTAGATGATGGATCTTTATTGTTAATTATGTATTTGGATGAATGGCAAGAAGTAAAAAATTGGATATTGGGATTTGGCAAAAATGCAGAAATTATTGAACCTGTAAAACTTAGGGAAGAAATAAAAAAAGAAATAGAAGATATGTATAAAAAATACTAAAAATTTTAATAAAAAGTGAATAAAATTTTTCAAAGTAGGATATTATAATAAATGTAATTAGGAGATATAATCTCCTAAAGTGTCAAGCAAATTACATTTTAGTTTGTTTGATACTATAACCCCCCATCCCCCTTGGGACCGTAAAACGGTCCCTTTTGTTTTTTTAAAATAAATAAGAAATTTTAAAGTAGTAATTTCCTTTGTTAACTTCGCTAGGAGTTAATAAAAGATTTATGGTATAGTTTTTTATTAGTTTTTTATCTGAATTTGATATTCCTCTGAAATTTAAAGTCCAATATACTTCAGAAACTTCTCCATCCTCATTACACTTATTTTCTTTAAATATACCATCTTGAAATACATAAGTGTTATTATCTGAAGATAGTTGTTTTATAAGTGGCAAATTTTTATCAGATAAGTTGGGGGTAAATATATCTTTAGGTTTATAAGATTCTCCTTGAGGAAGACTTTGTATAAATTGAATAAAAGTAGCTATGGTGTCTGTACCCATAAAAGTAGTATTGCTATCATAATTATAATTTTTAAATTTATAATTTAAAAATATATAATTTGAAAGAGTAACAGTGTTGCCTTGAAGCTTACCTGATATTACCTTTGGAGTTTTATTATTTTTGCAATCAATAAATCCTAAAATATTATTTGAATTTGAAAGTACATTATCAAATTTACTACCATTCCAAACAAAAACATATTGAACAGGGTTGTCTCTATTTGAAGCTTGAATAAATATTTCAGGAATTTTATCCCTTGATACATCCATAAGAGTTACTCGCATAGGCCAGTAAGGTGAATAATTAAATAAAGCAGAAGAGTTTTTATATGGAGTAATAGGATAACTTTTATCTTTAATTTTAACATCCATAGAATACTTATCGTCAAATCTTTTTACGGATAGTATGTCCTTTTTTCCATCACCATCAAAGTCAGCCTTTAATACTTTGCTTTCAGAAATACTATTAAAGGTTGGAGAATAATGTTTTGATAAAAATAGTATAACTATCAATATAAAAATTATCAATGTAAGTATTATAAAGTAAATATATTTCTTTTTTAGAAATATCACTCTAAATTTCATATGTTTCACCTCCATTTAATTATATGAAATTATTATATATTTAATTATTATGTACAAAATAAAATTAGAAGTACTTTGCATATAAAAAATTTAATGTTTAATTTTTTAGCTAGAAAGGAGGTAACTAAACTTTATGACTTACAAGAAAAAAAGTGTAGCATTATTTTTAATATTGCTATTTGTTATCAATATTGTGGCTTGTAATAAGGCAAAGGATTCAGAAAAAGAAAAACAACTAAATATATATGTGGATTTAAAAGATAAAGAGTCTTCAAGTATATTAAAATCAGCAATAGAAGGATATAAAAAAGATAATCCTAAAGTAAAAGTCAGCATTAATAATGCTATAGGAGGTAAAATAGAAGAAGATATAGGTAAGAACAGTAATACTGATATAGTATTTACTTCTAGAAATAATATGATTAAGTTAAGTAGAAAAGGCTTATTAAGTGATATGGGAAATTTTTATGATGAGAGTAAACTTAACGATAAATACTATACTATAGTAAATTCTTATGGAAGATTTAATGATAAATATTATGGAATTGGTTTAATTCCATATACTATAGAAATTTTTTATAATGAAAGTTATTTTAAGAAAGAAAATTTAAAAGTTCCATCTAGTATTGATGAATTAAAGAACACATTAAAAAGTTTAAATGAAAAGTCAATAAAAATCCCTGTAATTTTGACAGAAGATTTAGATATAAATAATGGATTAGCTTCTATGATAATAAATAACAAAGTTAGTATGAGAAAATTAGAAAGCAAGTATGATAGTGGAGCTGAATTTTATAAGTCTCTAAATGAAATGCAGCAAGCTTTTGATGATATGGCAGCTTTTATAAAACAAAATAACATAAGCAAAAACACTTTTGAAATTGGAAATGAAAGCAGTGTAAATAAATTTATCAAAGGTGATTTACCTTTGATTATAAGTTCATCCTATTATGTTAAGGATTTTAAAGATGAAAATAAAGATGTGAAAATTATAGAAAATTTTACTGGTGGCAATTCCTCCAAAATGGTGGTACCTGTAATTTGTAATTCTATACTTTGCACACCTGTAAACAGTAAAAATAGTGAAGAAATAAATAGTTTTACAAAATTTATCATAAGCGATGATTTTCAGAAAAAGCTTGTACAGGAAGGTTTTGTAACTGGAAATAAAAAAGCAAACAGTTCTATAAAATCTGGGGTTAAATCTGTAGTAGTTAAGCACTTAAAAGAAAGTACTGAAAATAACATAATTTTTGTGGAAAATGTTCCTGAAAAATTAAAAAGTGGAATATCTTCTAAAATAGATGAACTGTTATCAGGTAAGCCAAGTACTAAAATTTGGGAAGAAATTGTAAATGATGCCTATAAGTAAAAGCATAATTAATGTGATTTTAGAGCATATATTTAAACAAAAAAATTTACACTTCAGATTTTAAGTTCAGTATCTGAAGTGTAAAAAGTTAATTAAGTTAAATTTAGTTTTTGCAATTTTTGCATATTCCGTAAAAGTATACTTGATTTCCTACTACATCATATTCAGTATAACTTTTAACTTTGTCATTTAAATTAGAAAAACAAATTCCGTCTATATCTTCTACTTTTCCACAGCTAAGACATTGTATGTGATGATGTGGTAGTACATTTCCGTCATATCTAAAGTTTCCCTCACCAACGTTGATTTCTTGAACAAGGTTCACTTCAACTAGAGTTTTTAAAGCCTTATAGACAGTTGCAAGGCTCATAGTAGGGTATTCTGGTTGAAGTGCTGTATATATTGTCTCAGCAGATGGATGTTCTTTAGTTGATTGTAAAAACTTATATACTGCAATTCTTTGAGGAGTAAGTTTTAATTTTTTTTCTCTAAAAATGCTAGATAAAGTATCCATAAACACCATCCTTATTATATAATTAATAATATTATATAATAAAAATTATTTGTTGTCAAAAGTAATTTTACACCAATAATTAATACTACATTAAAGCAACAAAATAGTAAAGTTCTTATTGTGTTTTTTTATATTTATTTCAATGACATATTTAATAAAAAAGTGTAAAAAATATAAATATTGAAAAATTATAAATGTTAAATCAATAAAAAGTTTTGAAGGGATAGGATTTGATGAAAAAAATATTTAAAAATAAATTAGTAATGGTTATAACAATATTTTTTCTACTATTTATATTTAGTATTAAATTTGTGAGCAGTGAAATTTTAAATAGAAATAAAGAAAATATTTCCAATTTTAAAGGACTAGATATGAAAAAAGATTCTATACTAATTAATTTTGAAAATAAAGCATTGAATTTAGGGTTGCCTATATATGTGGAGAATAATAGATATTATTTGCCTTTAAGTGAGATAACTGAAAAAGTAGGTGGAAAGGTAGTTATAGAAAATGGTTTAGCAAATATTAATCTTAAAAATGATAACATTAAAATTGATAGTATAAACAAGAAATTTACAGTAAATAAGGAGCAATATGACTTAAAGAGAAAGGCTATAATACAAGATAATGTATTATATGTATCTATGATTGATTTTACTAAGATATTCAATTTGAAGACTTATTGGGATATACAAAATAAAACTATATTTTTTTATAAAAATAGGGATAAAGTAGGTCTAAGTGAGGAGAAGCATGGAAACAAAGCAGCTCTTATAAGATTGGAAGATATTACTGCAGGTGGAATATATTCATCAAATGAAGCTTTAGAAAAGTTAAGGGTAATAGCAGATTACTTATATAAACAGAATATACCATTTCATGTAGCCTGGGTTCCTAGGTATGTAAAGCCTTGTGATAATATTGATAATGATATTTCGGAAAGTTATAGTATGTATAATGCAGATTTTTTATTTACATTAGACTATTTTGTGGATAAAAATGGGGTTATTGGATTACATGGATATACACATCAATATGGAAATACTACAAGTGTTGACGGCTTAGAATTTCATCGGAGCAAAAGTGATAACATTCCAGAAGATAAAAGCTATTCAACGGAAAGAATAAATAAAGCTTTAAATTGTGCGGAAAAGTTAGGCATAAAATGTGACTTTTTTGAAACACCTCATTATGGAATCTTAAAGAATCAACTTAGTAGTGTAGAAGAAAAATTTAGCTATATATATGAACCTTATTCAGAAGATGGAGGAGCAACATGCTGCGAACATATTTTCAAAACTAATAGTAATGGGAAAAAAGTAATTTATATTCCTACACCATTGGATTATGTAGATGGAAAGAAAGATTGTTCTAATATGTTAAAAAAAATAAGAAAGCTTAACCAAAATTTATTAGGTAGTTTTTTCTATCATCCTTACATTGAATTTGAAGATATAAAAATAGATAGAGGGGAAGATGGTTATCCATATTATAACTATTCAGAGCAATCTGTTTTGCATAACATAATTAATCAATTACAAAGGCAAAACTATAAGTTTTATAAAATAAATGATATCAAATAAAAATAATATTGATACTATTAGGCATTATTTAGTTAATGGAGTATTATTATAAATGAAAGAAATTATTCAGTTGTTTTAATTTATTGTATCAAGATAGTTAAAAATATAACAATATAAAAAACAGAACTAAGTAAGTTAAGTTTTAAAATCACAAAATATGTTCGCGAGATCCTGCCATTTTCAGTATTTTGTATAAAATTCAAAAACTATTATGAAATTTATCTTGATTTAAAGTGAAATTGATGTTAATATTTTATCGTAATAAGAATTTATCAAACTTTAAAATTTGTAGGGAGGTAATCTCAAAATTGGCAAAAGTGAATTAAAAAAAGAAATAGGTCTTGTGCCTGCTCTTGCAATCGTTATCGGTATGGTTATCGGTTCAGGTGTATTCTTTAAGCCTACAGCTATATTTACATCAACAGGAGCACCTGGATTGGGTATGATGGCTTGGGTTTTAGGTGGAATTATATCTATAGCAGGCGGACTTACAGCTGCTGAAGTGTCTGCAGCAATACCTAAGACAGGTGGTATGGTAGCATACTTAGAGGAAACTTATGGAGATCTTTGGGGATATCTTTTAGGTTGGGCTCAAACAGTTATATATTTTCCAGCTAATATAGCTGCACTTGCCATAATATTTTCAACACAGGTTTTATCATTATTAAATTTAAACGATTCCATGTTAAACATAATAGCAATTATAGTTATAGTATTTTTAATGTGTATGAATTCATTAGGATCAAAAACAGGTGGAGCTATTCAAACTGTAGCTACAGTTTGTAAATTAGTACCATTGTTTGCGATTATAGTATTTGGACTTATGAAAGGTGATGGAGGAGCAGCAAGATTATTTCCAATGACAGCTGTTAATCATCCTATAGGTACAAGTCTTGGTTCAGCTTTGGTAGCTGCAATGTTTGCTTATGATGGTTGGATAAATGTTGGAGCTATATCAGGAGAAATGAAAAATCCAGGTAAAGATTTACCTAAAGCGATTGTTGGTGGATTATCATTAGTTATGGCAGTTTATTTATTAATAAATGTAGCGTATCTTTTCGTATTACCAGCAACTGCTCTTGCAGGAACAAAAACACCAGCAGCTGACGTTGCAACTATAATCTTTGGACCATCAGGTGGTAAGATTATAACTGTAGGTATACTAATTTCTATATTTGGAGCATTAAATGGATATATATTAACAGGAATGAGAATTCCATATGCAATGGCTGTAGAAAATAAGTTACCAGGAAGTGCTTGGCTTGCAAAATTACATCCTACATTTAAAACACCAATAAATTCAGGTATATTATTAACTGTTATATCAATATTACTAGTATTCTCAGGTAAGTTTGACCAATTAACAGACCTTTTAATTTTTGTAATATGGATTTTCTATGTTATGACATTCATTGCGGTGTTTGTACTTAGAAAAAATCAGCCAAATCTTCTAAGACCATATAAAGTTCCATTATATCCTATAGTGCCAGCAATAGCTATTTTAGGTGGAGCTTATATAATCTTAAATACTTTATTTACTCAACCAATGAATGCTGGAATAGGTATCGTGTTAACAGTAATAGGTTATCCTGTATATTTGTCCAGAAAGAATAAGTTTAAGAAATCAGATGATGAACACACTGCTTAAAATTTAAGAGAAAACCTGTAGATGAAATTATCTACAGGTTTATTTTTATATAGATAAATGTTTATTCAAATGAATAATGATTTGTCCATTTTGTATATTTGCTATATAATTTATTTGTGAACTATAGAGATGGGGGTATTATATGAATTTGTATTTTGTAAGACATGGAGAAACTGAATGTAATAAAAGTAAGCTTTATTATGGTAATTTAGATGTATCAATTAGTGAAATCGGTTTTATACAGGCAAAGAAAAGTTCAAAAATGCTTGAGAATATAAGCTTTAATAGAGCATATGTCAGTGAGATGAAAAGAGCTAAGCAAACGGCTAAAATCATATTAGATAAAAAAGAATGTAGTATAATTGAAGATTTTAGAATAAATGAAAGAAATTTTGGTGCATTTGAAGGAAAAAGTTATACTGAGATAAAAGAGACTTATCCGAAAGAGTGGGAGGTTTGGTGTGAAGATTGGAAGAATGCAGTACCACCAAATGGAGAAAGTTATGTGCAGTTTTATGGGAAAATAAAAGACTTTATGGATAGCATTTTACAACTTAAGGATGACAATATTCTTATTGTAACTCATAGTGGTGTTATAAAGTCTGTATATTGTTATATTTTAGACAACAATTTAGATTTTTTTTGGAAGTTTAATTCAAAAAATGGCGATATAACTCTTATAAAGTATGAGTATGGAAATATATATATAGATAGCATATGTCATGTTTAGATTTACATAAAAATTATAATTAAATTTAATATATACTTACTTAATTTTTGCAGTTTAAAAATGATATCAAAGGAGGTTATTATGAAAAAAATATTCAATAGTTTTTTGTTAGTAATTCAATTTTTTACTAGAATACCTGTAAATATAAATTTACCTTGTGAAATGGAGGATTTTAAGAGAGGGTCAACTTTTTTGCCTATTGTAGGTTTAATAATTGGTATTATTCAGTGGGCAGTATATGAAGCATTTATAAAGATATTACCAGTTGATGTAGTAGTAGTGATAGTAATTTTAGTTGGAGTTATTATTACTGGTGGCTTTCATATAGACGGATTAGGGGATACCTTTGATGGTTTTTTTGCTTTTAAGGGTGAGGAAAGAATAATTGAAATAATGAAAGATAGTAGAATAGGTACATATGCATGTATTGCAACAATAATGAATTTTTTGTTTAGATATTCACTTTTAACATATATAGCGCCTAAATATTCAATGGCAATTATAGTAGTTCCGGCAATATCTAGATTTTGTACTGTTTTCATATCTTACATAGGCAATACTGCCAAGAATACAGGTACAGGAAATTTTCTTATAAGTAATGTAGGAAAAACTCAATTATCTATAAGTTTT
Organism: Clostridium carboxidivorans P7; assembly: GCF_001038625.1. GTDB lineage: Bacteria > Bacillota > Clostridia > Clostridiales > Clostridiaceae > Clostridium_AM > Clostridium_AM carboxidivorans. Next base: position 4,084,719 of record NZ_CP011803.1, on the reverse strand, counting down.
ATAATGACTTTAGCAGTGTTATTATTAATGATACATTGGAAATATACTGTGATTTTAATGATTTCAGGAATAATTTTTACATTTGTATTCAATTCATTTTGTAAAAGTAAAATAGGTGGACTTACAGGAGATACTTTAGGAGCAAGTAATGAATTAAATGAAATACTTGCATTAACTATTATTACAATACTAGTTAAGAATTTTATATGATAGGAGAGCATTAGCATGGGAAAAATAGTATTAGTTACAGGTGGAAGTAGAAGTGGAAAAAGTACTTTTGCAGAAAAAATTTTAGAAGGCAAGGATAATGTGTTGTACATTGCTACAGCTAAAGTTACAGATGAAGAAATGAAAAAAAGAATAGAAATTCATAAAAAGAGCAGAAATCAAAAATGGTCAACTTATGAAGGATTTAAAGATTTAGATAAAATTTTAGAAAAAGACAATAATAAATATGTAATGTTAGAATGTATAGGTACTATGGTTACAAATTTGATGTTTGACAAAAATATTGATTTTGATACTATTTCATTAGAAGAAATAGCAAAGTTAGAAAAGGAAATAAAAGATGAAGTAAAGAAAGTAATTACAACAGCAAAAGAAAAAGATAAAGAATTAATTATAGTAACAAATGAAGTGGGCTGGAGCATAGTGCCAGGATATAGGCTTGGAAGAATTTTTAGTGATATTCTAGGTCATGTCAATCAATATATAGGAAGTTTAAGTGATGAAGCTTATATGGTTGCATGTGGATTCCCTATTAAGCTTAAATAATTAGGAGAAGCTATATTATGAGTTTAACCTATTGATTATTTAACATTTACAGTTTAAAAAATGTGAAGCATTTTTTAGAGGACAATTGACAGAGGACAGAGGACAGTGAAGGTAAGTTTTCCTCCTTACGTCAGAAAACTAATTTGTTTTTAAGCTTGTGTTGCTAACGCAAAACAAGCTTTGAATTTATATAAGTCAGCAATGTTTCACTTTAGTGAAATCATCCTTCATTGTCCTCTGTCCTCTGAAAAAGTTGTGTCGCATTATGCTTATATTAAGCCAAAATTTTGTGTGTATGAAAATAAAACTTAAATAAAATGAAAAAATGAGGTTCACAAATATGAAAAAGATGATAAAAAGTATAGGCATAGTAATTTTTATGATAACGTGTATTTCAGTATTTTATGGATGTGGAAAAAAGAATTTACAACCACTTGATAAAACAGAGTATATGTTAGGTACTGTTTGTTCCATAAAGGTATACGATGGCAATAAGCAGCAAGCTATTGACAGTGCATATAAAAGAATTAAAGATATAGAAAATAAGATGAGTGTAAATAAAAGTGGAACTGAGTTGGATGCTGTTGCTGACAAGGCTGGAAAGTCTTATGTTAAGGTATCAGATGATACTTTATATGTTTTGAAAAAAGGGAAATACTACTCAGAACAGTCTAATGGAGCATTTGATATAACTATAGGACCTTTAGTTAAGCTTTGGGGAATAGGAACTGATAATGCTAAGGTGCCTTCTATACAGGAAATAGACCAAAAAAAAGCTTTAATAAACTATAAAGATCTTATTATAGATGAGAAAAACAAGCAGGTAATGCTGACTAAACCTGGAATGTCTTTAGATTTAGGTGGTATTGCAAAAGGTTATGCTGCAGATGAAGCTACAAGAATACTAAAGGAAAATGGGGTTAAACATGCTATTGTAAACCTTGGAGGTAATGTACTTGCTATTAATGACAATCCAGAAGGCAAACCATGGACAATAGGTGTACAAAATCCATTTAATACTACTGGAGATTACTTTGCTACAATAAATGTTACTAATAAAACAGTTGTAACTTCTGGAATATATGAAAGGTTTTTTGAAAAAGATGGCAAAAAATATCATCATATTTTAAATCCTTTTACTGGTTACCCAATGGATAATTCCCTTGCTAGTGTTACATTAGTTACAGATGTCTCTATTGATGCAGATGCTATGACTAAAAACATATTTTATAAGGGTATGGAAAAGGGTCCTGAGTATGTGAAAACATTAAAAGGGGTAGATGCTATATTTGTAACCAAGAATAAAGAAGTTTATATAACTGATGGTTTAAAGAATAATTTTGAAATTACTAATTCAGAGTTTAAGCTTATAAATAAAAAATAATAATAAATTTTTGTTATAAAAGAAATAATAATACTTGATAAGAAAATGACTAAGTATTACAATTACAATGTGATACTAAATTTAGTATTATAAATAAGAAAAAGTGAGGTACGTATTATGGAAAAAATAACTAAGGACATGACAATTGGAGAAATAATAAGAGTAAATCCAAAAGCTGCTGAAACTTTAATGACTTTTGGAATGGGATGTGTAGGATGCCCTTCAGCACAAGCTGAATCATTAGAAGAAGCTGCTCAAGTTCACGGTATGGATATAGAAAATTTACTAAGAGCATTAAATGCTTTAGCATAGATAGAATAGTCTTAGGAAGCAGCAATTAAGTGTAATAAAAATACCCGTATTTATGATTTATAAATACGGGTATTTTTTATTTGCATTTCTCTTTCTTCGTAAATTTACAGTAGGAACAATTTTTGTCGCAAGCTTCCAAATGTATCATAGCATGGGTATTTTTTAGAGATTTTTCAATATCATTTTCTATTATATCGCAAATGTCATGAGCATCTTTTATAGTCATATTTTCAGGAAAAACTAGATGCAAATCAATATATTTGGTACGTCCAGATTTTCGAGTTCTAAGGTCATGAAAGTCACAGTATACAGCACTATGCTTGTCAATAGCAGCTTTTATTGAGTTTATTTGTGCATCAGATAATTTTACATCCAAAAGAGGTTCAAAAGCTGTTTTTAAAAGCTCATAAGCTTCTTTTAAAATAAATATAGCAACTATAATGGCAACTACAGGATCTAAAAAATTTAACTTGGTGATCCATATTAACAATAACCCCATACCAACACCTAGAGATGTATAAACATCTGCTTTTAAATGAAGAGCATCTGCCTCCAAAGCTATAGAATCTTCTTGTTTGGCGATTTTATATATTTTTTTTGATACTATATAATTTACCAAAGCAGAGATGAACATAACTATAAATCCTATACCTATTGAACCTACAGCTTCAGGATGCATTATTTTCTTTACAGCTTCTACTATTATCCATACAGAAGCTCCAAAAATAAGTAGTGCTTCTAGTACACCTGATATATTTTCCACTTTTCCATGTCCATACGGATGATCCTCATCCGCTGGTTTATCAGATATTTTCACGGAAAAGAAGGCAATGATTGCAGCTACTAAATCCATAGTAGAATGTATTGCTTCAGATATAATACTCACTGAACCTGTAAATATACCTACGAATATTTTCATTAATATAAGACTTGAGTTAGAAAGTATAGAAAGTCTTGCAATTTTTACTTTTGAATTCATTTTAAAGCCTCCTAAAAATTATGATTTATTATCAATTGATAATAAAATATACATATATAATAAATGCATAATCCTTAAAAGTCAACACTTTTCAAAAATGATATGTATTATCATTTGATATAGAATTTTAATCTCTTTTAACTAGTGTTTGTAAGAATTTTAATTATATTTATATTGTATTGTAACTTGAATAATAGGGTAAAATAGCTTTGAGGTGAGTGTTATGTTACTGAATTTAAAACAATTTTTAATAGGAAAACCTTTAAAGTCTGAAGAAATTCATCATGAAAAATATAGTATATTTAGGGGTTTGCCAATACTTTCTAGTGATGCAATATCCTCTGTAGCATATGCAGGAGAAGAAATTTTATGGGTTTTGATTCCTGTTATAGGAATGATGTCATATACATATATGTTTTATGTTGCTTTAGCTATTGTAATACTTTTATGTATCTTAGTATTTTCATATCGTCAAACTATAGATAGCTATCCTAATGGTGGTGGATCATATAAAGTATCCAAAGAAAATTTAGGTACTAAATGGGCGTTAATAGCAGGCGCATCATTAACAATAGATTATGTACTTACAGTTGCTGTAAGTGCTAGTGCTGGTACAGCAGCTATAACTTCAGCTTTTCCTAAAGCTTTAACTCATAAAGTAATTATAGCTGTATTAATAATTATAGTAATGTGTATAGGTAACTTGAGAGGAATAAGTGAATCATCTAAATTGTTTAGTTTGCCTACTTATTTCTTTATAATATTATCTATAATAATGATAATATATGGAATAATAAAATTTTATATTTTAGGATACACTCCAATACCAATGAAAGCTGCTCCTCAAGCTGCTGGCGATATAACTATATTATTAATATTAAGGGCTTTTGCAGGTGGCTGTACTGCATTAACAGGTGTAGAAGCTATTAGCGATGGAGTGCCTAATTTTAAAGAGCCAGCTCAGAAAAATGCTAAAACAGTTTTATTTCTTCTAGCACTAATAATAATGATTATATTTGGTGGTATATCATATTTGGCTACTTTATATAAAGCAGTACCTAGCCTTGATAAGACTGTTATTTCTCAAATAGCAGAACAAGTATTTGGAAAAGGAATAATGTTCTATATAATGCAGATAGCTACAACTTTTATATTAATAATGGCAGCAAATACAGCCTTTTCTGATTTGCCTTTGCTTTTATCATTTATAGCTAAAGATGGTTATGTGCCAAGACAATTTTTAACTAGAGGTGATAGATTAAGTTATTCAAATGGAATAATTGTTTTGTCCCTTGCTGCTATATTTTTGACTGTGCTTTTTAAGGGAGAAACACATTTCTTGTTACCATTGTATGCTGTGGGAGTATTTATTTCATTTACTTTATCTCAAACAGGCATGGTAGGAAAATGGTTAAAAAGTAAAAAGGTAGGATGGAGGCATAAAGCTTTTATAAATGGAGTTGGTGCCTTTGTTACTTTGATTACAGCTATAATAATAGGATATACTAAGTTTTTACATGGAGCTTGGGTTGTATTTTTTCTCATACCTTTTGTAGTATATTTAATGAAGAATGTAAGAAAACATTATGATGAAATTGCAGAGCAATTAAGTATGGAAAATCAGGATTTGCCAAAGTTTAATGAAGAAAAATTAAAACACTTTATTGTTCCAGTTGGTGGTTTAAATAAATCTGTACTCAAAACTTTAAACTATGCAAAATGTTTATCAGATGATATAGTGGCTTTTCATGTATCCGTAGATGAGGAAGAAAGTGAAAAACTCAAAAGTAAATGGAAAAAGTATAATATTTCAGTTCCATTAGTAATAAAACAATCTCCCTATAGAGAACTTAGAAAGCCTTTAATGAAATATATATTTTCAGAAGAATATCCTTCAAATCCAGGAGATGTAGTGACTATAGTTATACCTCAATTTGTAGTGAGTGCTTGGTGGGGGAATATACTTCACAATCATACTGCATTAATTTTGAAGAATACTCTTTTAAGAGAAAAAAATATAGCAGTTATTACAGTTCCATATATTATAAAAAGCCGAGGATAATATAATCACATAGTAAAAATAATAAGAATCAACCTTTTTGAGAGGACAATTGACAGAGGACAGAGGACAATGAAGGTGAGTTTTCTTCCTTACATCAGAAAACTAATTTATTTTAAGCTTGTTTTGCTAATGCAAAACAAGCTTTGAATTTATATAAGTCGGCAATGTTTCACTTTAGTGAAACGAGTTCTCAAAAATTTAATTAAAGATTTTTCGCAGCGCAGCGAAGAAAAAACATCCTTCATTGTCCTCTGTCAATTGTCACCTGTCCTCTAATAAGAATATTTAGTTGATAATTACACTTACTTTAGTTATACTAAACTAAGTATATGTAAAGAAGGTGTAATAATGAAATTAAATAAAATTATAATTCTGCTTTTATGTGTAATAGCTGCTTTTATAATTTTTGGATGCTCCCAGAAAAATTCTGCGCAGGGATCTAAAAAATTTAAAGCTGTAGATGAAAAAACACTGCATGATGCTGCTAATCCAATAGCTACAATAACTATGGAAAATGGCGATGAGATAAAGGTTGAATTATATCCTAAAGCAGCGCCAAATACTGTGAACAATTTTATATACTTAGTCAATAAGGGTTTTTATAATGGATTAACTTTTCATAGGGTTATACCTAAATTTATGATTCAAGGTGGATGTCCAAAGGGTGATGGTACTGGAGGACCTGGTTATAAGATAAAAGGAGAGTTTGCTGAAAACGGATTTTCTGAGAATGGATTAAAGCATACAAGAGGAGTGATTTCTATGGCTAGGTCACAAGAAAATGATTCAGCTGGATCACAATTTTTTATTATGCATGGAGATGCAGCAAGCCTTGATGGAAAGTATGCTGCTTTTGGAAAAGTTATTAAAGGAATGGATGTAGTGGATAAAATAGTTTCTGTGGATAGGGATTCTAAAGACAAACCTAAGGTAGCACAAGTTATGAAGAAAATAACAGTGGAGACTTTTAACAAAAAATATGGTGAGCCTGAGACAATTAAGTAAATTATGAATTAATGTTCCTAACCTGCGTCTTGTATTATTAATTTACTAATATTATAATAGTAAAATGAGGTTAATTATGTTAGATTAACAGAATTTAAGATAGTAGGTGATTTTTTAATGCGTAGTATAATGTTGACAGAAGTTGGTAAGAAAAAGCTAGAAGAAGAATTAGAATATTTAAAGACTGTAAAAAGAGCAGAAATTAAAGCTGCTTTGAAGTATGCCCGTGCGCAGGGAGACTTAAGTGAAAATGCTGATTATGATGCAGCAAAAGATGATCAATCTATGACTGAGACAAGAATAATGGAATTAGAGCAGCAGCTTAAAAATGCTGTTATAATTGAAGATTCTGATGAAGATCATGTATTTGGTATTAATAAAACAGCTCTTGTGAAGTTCTATGATATTGATGATACTGAAGAAGTTACTCTTGTAAGTTCAGTAGAATCTGATGTTAAAAATATGAAAATAAGCATAGAGTCTCCTTTAGGTGCGGCTTTATACAAAATTGAAGTTGGTAAAAAAGTTGCTGTTGAATCACCAGATGGAGAATATGAAGTAGAAGTTTTAAAAATATTAAACTAAAACAAAGTTCACTTCCTTTATTGAAGTGAACTTTATTTTTTTTAATCTAATGTCTTATTAAACTTTTTCATAGTGGCTACTATAATTATAAAAATTAAAATTAGCAGTGAAATAATAGGACTTAACAGATAAGAGATTCCTACACCCTTAACAATTATTCCTCTTAGTATTTGTAAAAAATAAGTCATAGGGAGTATGTTGCTTAAATAGTATATAAATTTAGGCATAGCTTCTCTTGGAAACATAAACCCAGAAAGAAGTACACTTGGAAGTAATAAGGCTATAGAAGCTTGCATTGCTTGAAGTTGGTTTCTAGCTACTGTAGATATAAGCATACCCATTGCCAGAGAGCATATTAAAAACAAAGTTCCAAGAAATATTAGTAATGCCATGCTGCCTTTTACAACTACACCAAATATTAAATTTCCCAGCAATAAGGAAATTATCATATCAAAAAATCCTATTATAGTATAAGGTATGAGTTTACCAACTATGAGTTCAAAAGGGGTAACAGGAGTCATAATAAGCTGCTCTATAGTACCTTTTTCCCTTTCTCTTACCATGGCAAAAGATGTAAGTATTACAGTGATATTTTGAAGAATAAGTCCAATTACTCCAGGAATATTAAACTTACTGCTTTCTAACGTTGGATTGTAAAGTACTAAAGGTTTTAAAGTTAATTTTTTTACATTAACAGATTTTATTTTTAGTGAATAATTATTTGCTATAAGTTGAGAATAGGACATTGCAGTTCTAGCTATAGTTGGGTCTGATCCATCTACTAAAACTTGAATCTCTGTTTGAGAATTTCTCCTTAAATTTTTTGTATAATCAGGAGGGATTATTAAACCCACTTTTACCTTACCCATGCTTATATATTTTTCTACTTCTTCCGAAGAATCCATAGAGCCATATAGTTTAAAGTAGTATGAATTAGTAAATTTGCTTATAAGCTCTCTACTTTCTAATGTGTTGCTGCCATCATAAATGGCTAAGTTTACATTGTTTACATCTGTATTTACGGCAAATCCAAATAACAAAAGCATCATAACAGGCATTAGTAAGGCTATAATTAAACTTGCTTTATCTCTCCTTATATGGATAAACTCTTTTTTAGTAATGGTAAGTAATCTTTTATATTGCATCTATATCACCTTCTTTTATTCTGATGTTTTTAAATCATTAAATGAAGATATAACTTGTCTATTAGAAAGCTTTTTAACATAGTTTATAAATACTTCTTCTAAATTTTCTGTATTATGTTCTTTATAAAGATTCTCAGGAGTATCTATGGTAATAAGCTTGCTATTATATATAAACCCAATAATATCACAAATAGAGGCTTCATCCATGTAGTGAGTAGTTACAAGAACTGTTATGCCATCCTTAACAAGTTCTGTTATTGTGTGCCAAAATTCTCTTCTTGAAACAGGATCTACACCTGCAGTAGGTTCATCTAATATAAGCAATTTAGGATTATGGATTAATGAACACCCTAGTGCTAATCTTTGCTTCCATCCTCCAGATAGAGTTCCAGCCAAGCTTTTTTCTTTTCCCTTCAAATTTGCCATGATAATAAGCTCTTTTTTTCTTTCTTCCAGGAGTTTTTTAGGGAGCATATATATGTTGCCATAGAAGTCTAAGTTTTCTTCTACAGTTAGATCTTCATAAAGACTAAATTTTTGAGACATATATCCTATATTTTGTTTGATTTTTTCCGTATCTTTTATAAGATCATATCCCAAAACTTTTCCTTCACCTAATGTTGGACTTAATACACCACAAATCATCCTTATAGTGGTAGATTTACCAGATCCATTTGGTCCTAGAAATCCAAAAATTTTACCCTTAGGTATGTCAAAAGATAAGTTGTCTACTGCTGTGAAATTACCAAATTTTTTTGTAAGACCTTTTATAGAAATGGCATAATCCATAATAATGCACCTCCTATTTTAAATTTACATCAAAAAGCATTCCTGATTTTACAATATCCAAGTTATCTAATATTTGTATTTTAACTGCGTATACAATTTTCATTCTATCTTTTTTAGTGACTATATTCATAGGAGTAAATTCAGCATCTGGCGATATATATGTGATCTTTCCTTTTATAGTTTTATTTTTTATAAAATCACTTTTTAGGGTTACATTTTTATCTAATTTGATGTTAGGAAGTATACTTTCAGGTACATAAATTTTAACCCAAACATTTTTCGTGTCAATTAAAGTAGCTACAGCTGTACCTGGAGTAACATATTCACCTTTTTTAAAGTTGATAGTTTGTACAGTACCATCTACTGCGGATACTAAATTATTTTTATCTAATTGAATTTTAGATAATTCATAGGAATTTTGAGCTTTATCTAAATTATATTGAGCAGTGTTTTTGTCTCTCTCAGTAGCACCATTTACTAAAAGATTTAATTTTTCACTGGCAGCACTTAGTTGTGCTTTATAATTATTTAATTGCGCTTGAGACATATCCATTGTACTTTTTGCATTGTTTAAAGTGTTAGATATATTATCTAACTCATTTTTAGCTGCATCCACTTTGTATTTTGACTCTGAACCACTGTTATATAGAGTAACAGCATCATCATATAATTTCTTTTTGTAATCATAATTAGTTTTAGCAGCATCTAAATTATTTTTTGCATTATTTACATTTGCATCTCCTTGTTTTACAGCTGCTTGAGCCTGTTCAACTAATGCTTGTTGAGCTTTTATTTCTTCTATTCTATTGCCATCTTTAATTTTTTCAAGTTCATTTTCTGCATTTTTTATACTGATTTCAGAATTCTGTAGGTTAACTTCAGTTTCATCTGATGATATTATTGCTACTAAATCACCGCTTTTAACTTTACTACCTTCTTTTATCTTGATATCGCCAATTTTACCTGAAGTTTCAGAGGTTACGTTAATAGTATCGGCTTCTGCAGTACCAGAATATATAAATTCATCAGATTGTTTGTCTTTTAATGATTTAACTGTAAAGAAAACAGAAAATGATAATATAAGTACTATAAATAAAATTGCAAGTTTTAAGATTCTTTTTTTATTCATTTTAAAACCCTCCAAAATATTACTTTGCAACTCCATGTAAAAAGATATCTACTATTTGTTTTATCTCTTCTTCATCATTTTCACTGCTAAAATAGTCTGGAAAAACATTACCAAGTACTATATATCCAAGCAGTAAACTCATCATAGTTCTTGTCATCAGAGTGGGTTCTATATCTTTAAAATTTTCGTTTTTAATATTTTGCTCCATAAAGTTATTTATAAATGGTATCACTTTAGGACCTAAATTTTTTTGAATAGTTTTAAGAAGTTCTGGTTGGTATGCAGCTTCCATAAATATGGTTTTAATTAATGGAAAGTTTGAATGTATTAAATTTAATCTATCCAAAAGCAAATCTTCCATTAATTCATCTATAGGCTTATTTTTTTTGTTTTCTATTATCGTTTCTGCTGATTTAATAGCCAAAGGTTTAAAAAATTTTATAATTAGAGGTATTAAAAGTCCAATTAGTAGGTCCTTTTTTGTTTTGTAATATCTAAATATAGTACCTTCTGCAACTTCTGCTTCTTTTGCAATTTCACTGGTTCTGCTTCCTTGGAATCCTTTCTCTGAAAACACCTTCATAGCTGCTTCGAGTATTTGCCACTGCCTTTTTGTTATACTTTCTTCTAAACCTTCTTGGTCATTTAAAAGTTTTTCTATGTCATCCTTCATTAGATCATCATTTAAATTCATGATATCACCTCATCGTTTTTTAAAATAAATGAGTACTCACTCATTTGTTTTAATTCTAATACCTACCATTTTTTTTGTCAACTAAAATTTCATAAAAATTAAACTAAATATTGACAGTAAAAAGTATTATGTGCTACCATATAATTAAATTATAATTTAGCTTATGAAAAGACATTCATGCAAAAGTTTTGTAATGTGTGATATGAGAGCATATAAATCTGAGGAAATATTTTACTTGGATTTATATGCTCTTTTTAGTGAATATTATACTAGGAGGAGTGAGTATGAAAAATAAATTAAAAAGTTTTTTCTTAATTTTATTAGGTACATTTCTTGTTTCATTTGGAACTTATTTTTTCCTTGCTCCAAATGAAATTGCAGCAGGAGGAATAAGTGGAGCGGCTATAATTATAAATAGCATTTTCCCTAAGATACCTATTGGCATATTGATGATGGCAATGGAGGTTGTATTATTTACAATTGGAATAATAGTTATAGGTCCTGTGTTTGGAGGAAAAACTGTATTTTGTAGTTTTACTATATCAGGAATGATGCTGCTTTTAGAGGAACTGTTCCCAAAGCTGCATCCATTAAGTAACGATGTTCTTGTGCAGCTTATATTTGGAATATTAATTTCTGGCTTAGGTATGGGAATTGTATTTAATCAAGGAGCTTCTACAGGTGGAACTGATATTATTGGTAAAATAATAAATAAGTATTTTAAAATTAGTATAGGTAAATCTGTTCTAATTCCAGATATAGTAGTCACTGCAGCTGCATCTTGGGTATTTGGAATAGATAAAGGTTTATATGCTATATTGGGAGTTATAATAAACTCAACTATAATTGATAAGGTAATAAAGAGTATCAACACCTATAAGCATGTGGCTATAATAAGTAATGAAGGAGAAAAGATTAAAAGCTATATAGTTGAAAAACTTGATAGAAGTGCTACCGTATATTACGCTAAAGGTGCATATAAAAACAACGAAAGAGAAGTTATAACTACAGTAATAAGTAGAAAAGAATTTTTTAAATTAAAAGAGTATATAAGCTTAATTGATGATAAGGCATTTATTACTGTAAATGAAATAAATGAAGTTCTTGGTGAAGGATTTCAAAACATTATATAAATAAAATAAGCAAATTGCACAGCAATTTGCTTATTTTATTCATCTGATGTGGTAAGTTCACCACAATTTTTTATTGAATTTTGAGGAATATATACTTTGTAACAATATCTTTGTTGAGTCCTTACTACATTTCCATTTTTGTCCTTTTTTACATAATCTGTGGCGTAAGCTTTAACTGTACCTGGCTTATCCAATGTATTAGAATAATCAACATAATATATGTCTACTTGCTTATCAATTACATCTATGTTGTTTGATTTTTGATTGTTTTTTTCTGCTTGAAAAATGTAATGAGTCTGGCCGTCTAATGTGCCTTTACCTAGGTAGAAACCATCTACATTAACTAGGTTACAACTATCTACCAATTCTTCCTTTTGCACAGTATATCCCACCAAATTTTTATCATCTTTCCTTTGACTATCTTTTCTTTGGTCGTATATCCCTATCATTACCAAAATAGCTAAAATGCATACAATAACTTTAATTACTTTACGTTTATTTATAGGTTTTTTATTATTTTGTTGGTATAATTTTGTAGAAGTAATTTCATTTTTTTTACTCATTATATGACCTCCTTTATCAAGTCATCGGATAAATATAGGGGAATATATACAGGAGCTGGTCGTTACCAAATTTCCTAGTCTAGTATACAGACCACAAAATTTATCACCAGTTATATAGGTGCCAATAATAGGATATAAAAGCTTATTTTCCTTATGTAAGGTTGAGTAAACATCATAATCTATTGGAGTTATATGCTCTCGTTTCTGAAAAATAAAACTGTATTCAGGTTCTTTAGATACTTCATATCCTAATAAGACACCATTGCCCTCCCTTTCTAAAAGTGGCTTTATACAAATATCAGTTGTATTAAGTTTCTCTACATCAAAACTAGTTTGTGATATATATTTTTCGATAATAAGATTTTCATCTTTAGAAAAAAAACCTTGTTGTTTTAATTCAAAGATTAAAGCTAAAAAAGCTTTGGTTTGGGTAACTATGGTATGGGGAGGGTTTATACTAAGGGTATTTTGTTCCATGGCCTTTAGTATATCTGTTTTATCTTCATGAATAAACCAATCTAAGGGATAATATCTAAATACAGCGTCCAAAGGTTTACCATAAAGATATAAATTATTATTATTAACTTTTACATCGTAGATATTTCCCATATTTATGTTATAAGGAAGATCTTTAACTATATTGTATATAATGCGTGTATTATACCAATCTTCATAATAAGTTCCAGATAAGATACCTATATTGTTAATAGGATGTTTTTTAGAATAATCCTTTAATATTTTAGAAAATTCTTCTTTTATCATACTAACCATGTTTTCATTAGGATTTTTATATGGAATATTTAATTCTTGTTGTATTATTTTACTTATACCAATACTTTCAACTAAACCTGCAGGGGTTTCAGAATTAATTTCTAAAAGTTTCCATTCACCTTGCTCGTTAAGGCACCAATCTATTCTTCCTAAAAATAGAAAGGAATCCGTATATTTAGCTTTAACTATATTTTCTAGCCCATTAATACCTAAAATGTCAGAAAATGTATTGATATTTTCTAATACTAGATTTTGAGCTTTTTTAAATATGGTGCATATACTATTTGCAGCATTTTTTAGTTCATCAAATTTATTTTTGTCTAAAATAAGGCTGTCTAGGGATGTATATTCTTTATCTCTGAAATAACTTCCAGTAAAATCATATTCCATCATAGCTCTATCACTTACTTTATTCCAAACTTCTTTTCTATTGTTTCCTGTAAAATGGAGAATATCTATATGTTTATCTGAGAATCCGATAGGTGTTATCCATGTGCTTTCGTCACAGGTTAAATAGCTTTCATTCCACCTAGTACAAAAGCCTTCTACTTTTCCGTTTATAAGATAAACTCCAAAGTTTCCAAAAGCCTCTTTAGGTATAAATCTATTTTCTGATACTGTAGTTACAGCATTCTTGTGAATAGCACAAAATTTTTGAAGAATGAAATCATCTGGGTTTTCCAAAACATATTCTACTGATTTTTTCCACTCATCTTCTGAATGTAGTATTCCGATAAATACATTCTCACTGTACCTTCCATAAATAGGTTTCAAAACATACTTGTTTTTATTTTTTATTACATTTTCTACATAATCTTTTTTAAAAATACGAGTTTGTGGAAGAGTATTTTTTATCACTTCTCTTTCATGCTCACTTAATCTTTTATCCTGTTTTTCTATTAATGACCATAGGTAAGCAAATAAACTTTTGCATTGACCAATGATTACCCTAGGATCGTTTATAATGAGAACTTTACCTTGATTATATAAATCTAAAATTTTTTCTATATGGCAAACTTCATCCATATGTTCTGTAGGAAATTGTCTTAAAATTACCTGTATTTTTTCCTTACCAAAAGCAAGTAAATTTCCATCTACAACTTTTAAATTTTTAGGGCCTACAGCTATAAAATGAAAATTAGAATCTTCCATAATATCTTTATATAAAAATGATAAATGGCATTCCTCTAAATGACAAGGATCTATAAGTACAGCTATATTAAATGTTTCATGCACATGATCTTTAAAAAAATCATTTATTATATTTTTAAAAGAAGCTATAAATTTATCTTTAAATCCACTATTTAAATTATTATGGGTTTCCAAGTATTCACTAACTAAGATTTCCCTTTGAGCACAAGGCTTGTCATAATTAAATTCGGAGAAAAAAATTCCGCCGTCTTGCCTTATAAATGCATCATATCTTATCCAAAACATAGGACTTAATGGAATTTTTAGATTTATAATATCCTGCTTAAATTTAAAGTCCTTTATATATTCTTGAAAATCAGAAAAATTTCCATTAATATTTTTTATTATTCTCTTAATTAGAAAATCTAAAGTTTCTGCAGATTTTTTCATATTATTTAGTGTTTTAGTATCGAGATAGAAGGGGCAGGGAGAAAATATGCTTTCTTTTCTTCTGCAATCTATCATGTAGTAGTCGAACAAAAGTTTATCAGTTAAAGAGTTGTACACTTTAAAATCATCTCCACAAAGTAATATATTTAACTAGATACGCTTCCGGCATGTACTCCAGAATATCCACCATTAGATGATGGAGTAGTCCATGCCTTCCATCCGCTAGCAGTACCCGTATTGATACTGGATTTGCTACTGCTGTATGTTGAACTAGAGTTAAATATAAAAGGTGTTGAATTTGTGTAAGAAGTAAACTGGCTTTGATTATCATCTTCCTTATCTTTGTCTTTATTTTGATTTCCACAACCAGTTAAGGCTAATGGATTTACTAACACCATTGATACTGCAAGACTTAGTGCAGCAGCTTTATATTTCCATGATTTTTTATTATCCATAAATTTTATTCTCCAATCATATAATTGTTTACCTTTATACTATAATGCTCTAGATAATCAAAATAACAAGAAATATCTTCTTTAATAGATGTTTTATAAATATAAACTACATTGGCAAAGTTTAATTCTTTTAACAATTCGTAAGAGGGCATATCCTCTTCGGTAGTTTCATACTGGTTATTAAAGTAGTTTTCTTCAGTACCTGTGGAATCAGAGATATATCTGCCATTATCTAATATGAAGATATAACCTTCGGTTTTTATATCACAAATTTTTTCTCCGTAAGTAATTAAATTACTTATAAAATCTTCTCCTTGAACTAAACCATAAGGATGAAGTATAGCATTAAAAGTAAGTATAGGCTTTATCTTTAGACTATTTTGAAGCATGTAGGCAAATTTAATACTTTCACTTCCAGGTATGTCTAAGATAAAAATAGTATCATGTCTCTTATATTTATTTATTATATGTTTAGTTTCGTTAAATTCTTTTGTTTCATTACATGTAATATCAAACTTTTCTATAATAAAGTTTGGATAGTTTTTAATAGAAACAAATGGTGTGGATTTAAAAAAGCACTGAAAAGGTTCAGTACCATTTTTCCACTTTAAATAGATATCATATATATTATAATTATCAAGATAATTCAAACTCATATGACTGGTTATGAAAATTAAGGCAAAACATAACCATACTCCTTTCTTAATTTTTTTAAGTTAATAGTTTTTAATAAACTATAGCTACAAATTTATTTACATTTATTATATGAGTATATCCATTAAGATCCTTTATTACTAAAAAACCTTCTCTTTGAACCTCTATACTTACATCATTTATGACTATATCTGGATTCGAATTATTATAGGATTCCGCAGAAGTGTAAAGATTTAAAGTTTTCCTTTCAGTAAACATTTTATATATCCTCCTTAATATTTATATATTTTGAATTTATACAAATATTATCATCTTATAGGAATCTATTCAATAACCATTTTAGGTTAAATATTGTAAAAAAAGAAGATTTATAAATATAAAATATGGTTCTAATAACTATTACATGAGTTTTGACTTATTATCTTATAAATAATAAAGAAATGTAAATATACTTATCAATATGTACATAAAATAATTTGTTATAAAAGAAGTTATTTTTGAGAACTTAAGGAAATTTAGATAAAATATATGGTATAATGTATACAAATTTATTTTGCAAAAGGAAGTGAAATATGTGAAAAGAATTTGGAAGTTAATCACTAGTATGATAGTTATATCTTTAGTTACTTTTGCACCTGTTTTTGTACAAGCATATGGAGTAAAAGATTCAGCTGAAAATTCTGATTATAATATTAAAATAAATAATATTAATGAAAAATATTATAGTGGAAATATAAGCAGAAAAAATAAAAATCTTCTTAATGCATCTGTACAACAGCAAGTAAAACAACCCAATCTTTTATATAGTAATAATTCTTGCAGTACTATAGATCAAATTAAACAAGTGGCCAAAGATAATTATTTAAATAGAAATACAAGTTTTTCCATACATTATACAGGAAATTTTTCGGATTTAAAAGGCATATTAAATGAAGTACTAGATTATATTGATGAATCTGATGATTATTTGGCAAATTCTATTGTAAGCTCTGAAGTAAGATATCATGGATATAATCAAGATGTAGATATAGATTTTACTGTAGAATATTTATTAACATATGATCAGGAAAATTGGGTAGATCAAAAGGTGAATTCTATACTTCAAAATATAACAAGAGCTTCTATGACACAAGATCAAAAGGAAAAAGCTATACATGATTACATAGTTGCAAATACTACTTATGATGAAACTCTTGTAAAACATAGTGCTTATGATGCATTGCATGATGGAACTACAGTATGTCAAGGATATGCACTTTTAGCATATAAAATGTTAAATAAATCAGGTGTACCAACCAAAATTGTAGTTGGTATGGTAGATGGAAGTAGTGTAGAAAATCATGCTTGGAATTTGGTGAATCTTAATGGAAAGTGGTATCAATTAGATTGTACATGGGATGATCCGGTACCAGATGTTCAAGGAAGAATAAGCTATGATTATTATAATTTAACAGATGATCAATTGGCTAAAGATCATGACTGGAATAGATCAAAGTATCCAAGTGCTAATACAAATTATGATTTAAGTATTACTAATGTACCAGTTAAGTCTGTGGTATTGGACAAACATCAGATAACTTTAAAAGTGGGAGAAACTACATCATTAACTGCCAATGTATTACCAGCTAATGCTTCAGATAACTCAATAAACTGGAAATTTGATGCACAAGGATTAATTTCTTTTGATGGAATAAATATAAAGGCTTTAAAACCTGGTAAGGTTTATATAAATGCAGTATCAAATGATGGAGCCTTTAAAGATACTTGTGTTGTAACAGTAGTTAATGATACAGAAGTAGACTTTAATAATTCTAGACAGTGGCAAGAAAAGACAGGTATAGATCCAAATAAGTCATGGAGACTAAAGTTTACTAAAAGTGTAGCTAGTTCTACAGCAAATAAAGACAATATATATGTATTGGATGAATTATATAACAAAGTAGATGTTGATATAAGCTTTGATGTGACCAAAGATACTTTAGTAGTTAAACCTGCACAAAGTTATCAATCAGGTAAAGTATATTATTTAGTAGTAACTACAAATGTTGCTTCTGATGCAGGACAAAAAATAGCTACACCTATTATAATGAAATTTACAATTAAATAGTAAAAAATAACAGCTAACTTTTAGCTGTTATTTTTTTGTAATGAAATTTATTCTTCTGTAACTAATGGTACAGATTAATTATACAATTTGTATTACTATTTAAATATAAGGAAATACTTATATTGTTAGGAGGTAAGAGATTATGGAGAAACATTTTATAAAAAATATCGATTTTGCAAAACCATTAGAGTTTGAAGGACTTGTAGACTATGAGGAGGGAAGAGTTGTAAGTAGAACTTTAGCTCAAGGAAAAGCTCTTAGTGTAACTTTATTTGCATTTGATAAAGGTGAAGAAATTAGCTCTCATTCAGCAGGAGGGGATGCCATGGTTTATATTCTTGATGGTGAATCTGAAATAACCATAGGCGATGAGAAGTTTAATGTTAAAAAGGGTGAAACTATAGTAATGCCAGCACATGTAGCACATGCACTTTTGGCTGTAGAAAAGTTTAAAATGCTATTAGTAGTAGTTTTTAGTTTAACATAGTTAAAAATTAATGTAAGTATTTATAAATTGACAAACAACGAATTATTGTTTATTATTATATTATTAAATTTAAAAAAACTAAAAAATCATTATTTAATTCTATGAAAGAACTATGTAATTAAAGATTTTTTAGTAGAATCACATAACTGGCGGAAGTGGAGTTTACCACAGGGAGTGTGATTTATACGAAAAATGTCGACCGCCTGGGCAAACTGTCCAGGTGGTATTATATTTTTTGAAGCTTCCTGGATATGTAAAGAAATATTTTGATTAAGCAGGGAGGCATTTTTTATGGTTATGAAACAATGGCAAGGATTTAAAACAGGTATATGGACAGAGGAAATAGACGTAAGAGAATTCATACAAAAAAACTATACAGCATATGAAGGTGACAAGAGCTTTTTAGAAGCACCAACAGAAAAAACAAAGAAGCTTTGGAAAGAAGCAGAAGAATTAATTGTAGAAGAAATTAAAAGAGGAATTATAGATGTTGAAACTAATGAAATTTCAGGTATAAATAATTTTAAGCCTGGTTATTTGGACAAGGAAAATGAAGTTATAGTAGGATTTCAAACAGACGCACCATTAAAGAGAATAATGAATCCTTTTGGTGGAATGAGAATGGTAGAACAGTCCTTAGAAGAATACGGCTTTAAGATGAATGAAAATATAGAAAATTATTTTGGTAAGTATAGAAAAACTCATAATCAAGGAGTATTTGATGCTTATACAGAAGCTGCAAGAAAAGCAAGAACAGTTGGACTTCTTACAGGACTTCCAGATGCTTATGGTAGAGGAAGAATAATAGGGGATTACAGAAGAATAGCTCTTTATGGAATAGACTTTTTAACAGCACAGAAGAAAAAAGATCTAAATGAACTAGTAGGACCAACTACAGATGAACTTATAAGACTTAGAGAAGAAGTATCAATGCAAATTAGAGCTTTAGGTGAAATAAAAGCTATGGCGGCATCTTATGGCATAGATATATCAAAGCCAGCATCAAATGCTGTAGAAGCAGCTCAATTCTTATACTTTGGATATTTAGCAGGAGTAAAAGAAAATAATGGAGCAGCAATGTCTATAGGAAGAAATACAACATTCCTTGATATATATATAGAAAGAGATTTAAAAAGTGGTATTATAACAGAAGCAGAAGCTCAAGAGATAATAGATCAGCTTGTTATAAAATTAAGAATGGTAAGACATTTAAGAACACCAGAGTATAATGATTTATTTGCAGGGGATCCTAACTGGGTGACAGAATCCATAGGTGGAATTGGAGTAAATGGCAAATCATTAGTTACAAAGACAGCTTATAGATTTTTACACACATTAACTAATTTAGGGCCAGCACCAGAACCAAATATGACAGTTTTATGGTCAGAAAAATTACCACAAAACTTTAAGAATTATTGTGCTGAAATGTCCATAAAAACAGACTCTTTGCAGTATGAAAATGATGATATAATGAGACCAATATATGGAGATGACTATGGTATAGCTTGCTGTGTATCTGCTATGGAAATAGGAAAGAGAATGCAGTTCTTTGGAGCAAGAGCAAACCTTGCAAAATCATTACTCTATGCGATAAATGGAGGATATGACGAAAAGAAAAAAGCTAAGGATGGAAGTTTGATTAAAGTTGTACCAGATATAGAAAAGATGGAAGATGAAGTTCTTGACTTCAATAAAGTAATTAAGAGTTATAACAAAGTTATGGAATATGTAGCTGAATTATATGTAGATACAATGAATACAATTCACTACATGCATGATAAATATGCTTATGAAGCAGGACAGATGGCTCTTCATGATACAGCTGTTAAAAGATTTATGGCTTTTGGAATAGCAGGCTTATCAGTAGCAGCAGATTCATTAAGTGCTATAAAATATGCAAAGGTTAAACCAATAAGAAATGAAGATGGAATAACTGTGGACTTTGAAATAGAAGGAAGCTTCCCTAAGTATGGAAATGATGATGATAGAGTTGATGATTTAGCAGTACAGTTAGTTAAGAAATTTTCAAATGAGCTTAAAAAGCATAAAACTTATAGAGATGCAGAACATTCATTATCAGTGCTAACAATAACATCAAATGTGGTATATGGTAAGAAAACAGGAACAACACCAGATGGAAGAAAAGTAGGTGAGCCACTAGCGCCAGGAGCAAATCCAATGCATGGAAGAGATGAAAATGGAGCATTAGCATCACTTAACTCAGTTGCAAAAATACCATATAGAAATTACTGTCAGGATGGAGTATCAAATACATTCTCTATAATACCAGATGCACTTGGAAAAGATGAGGAAAGCAGAATAGTAAATCTTGCAAACATGATGGATGGATATTTCTCACAAGGAGCCTTCCACTTGAATGTAAATGTGTTAAATAGAGAAACTTTGATAGATGCTATGGAAAATCCAGAAAAGTATCCAACACTTACAATAAGAGTATCAGGTTATGCTGTTCACTTCAACAGATTAACTAGAGAACAGCAGCTAGAAGTTATAAGCAGAACTTTCCATGAAAAAATGTAGTTTAAAATTAAAAAGTAGATTAAAAGTGTAAGAGACTTTTAATCTACTTTTTTTAAAACATTTATATGTATTAGAATACAAAATATTTTAATCAACTAATTTTATACCTAGTTTGGAATAGAAACTGTAGCTTATAGTATCAGATATAGGAAGAGAATTATCTTTCTGAAATTTATGAACTACAGATTTAAAATAATCATTATAAATGCCATTAGGCTTAGAATTATAGTAACCTTTTGTTCGAAGCATAAATTGAAGCTGATATACATCTGATCCTGTCATTCCAGGTTTTAAAGTTCTGAGGTAATTTCCGAAATTGCCATAAGGTCCTCCCCAAACAATGACGGTTGTACCATATGGAATAATTTTATATAATTCTGCCACTTCTGAGTTTTTCATTCTTATACATCCATGAGATGAATTCCATCCTATAGAACCAGGAAATAATGTGCCATGTATACCATACTTACCCCAGGGGACATTAAAACCCATCCAGTAGCCGCCAAAACCCTCGCCCCAATTGTCTTTACTTACTATTTTCCATGTACCTAAAGGGGAAGGAGTATCATATTTTCCACTTGCAACTTGATAACTTTTAAATTGAATACCATCTTTAAAAACTATTAAATTATTAGAAGAAACATCAACTACAATTATATAATTACTCTTAGGATTATTTATATTGAAAGCATTTCTATTAGATGATGATTTATATACATAATATATTATTATAGCCTCAACAATTAATATTGAGATTAAGATTACTAGTAGTTTTTTAAACTTTGACATAAAAATCCCCCCTGTAATATATTATGAAAGAGGGGGGATTTAAAGCATTATTTTTTGAATTTATTTTTAGATTTTTTCTTTTTTTGAACGGAATACCCGAATTTGCCTAAAGCTTTTGAATTAAGAGAAAAATATTCTCCGTGAGAATAGCATATTAAGTTTGCTTTTTCTAAGTGAATTTTACCATTTTCGTCTAAAAGATTTTCTTCTACATGAATAGCTAACACTTCAGCTAGAAATAAATCGTGACTTCCAAGAGGAGTGATAGTTTTAACCTTACACTCTAAAGAGACGGGACACTGTTTTATACTGGGAACTTTAACTTTTTCACTTTGTTCTAATGTTAAATTACAGTGTTCTATTTTATCTATGTTTTTACCAGAACGTACACCACAGAAATCTACAGCTTTAACCATATCTTTAGATGGTAAATTAACCACAAATTCTCCTGTTTCTTTTATATATTCATAAGAAAGTCTTTCAGGACGTATAGCTGCAGTTATCATAGGAGGTTTAGTACAAGCAGTTCCAATCCACCCTACAGTAAATACATTTGTTTTTCCTTCTTTATTTTGTGAAGTTATAAGAACTGATGGGACAGGATTTAGCATTGCACTTCCTTTAAAAGATATTTTAGTCATAACTATTTCCTTTCTTTATTGGTTACTTCAACTAACATGTTATGTTTATGGTAATATAATTTAGTTTATTTTTAAATATTTAAGCCATATTTAAAAAATAACCCACAAATGTGTTACATTTGTGGATTTATTTTAAACATGAAAAAAGTTCACAATTATAATTTGTTTGAATTAAGGAGCTTTTTCATGTTATTTATGGGAATGATTATTTTTGCTTTTAGCTACTTCTATATTAACTTTTCTACCATTTAATCTTTTACCACTGCTTCTGGACAAAACTGCATCTAATAAATCTTCAGGTAGATCTATGAAAGTAAATTTATCAAATATATCTATATCTCCAACTTCATTTACATCTATATCAGAAGTTTCTTCTAAGAAATTAAGTATTTTAACAGGAGTAACTTTATCAATTCTACCTACAGATAAAAACAATCTTACAGGTTTAGTTGATTTCACTGGTGAATCTTCATTATAATCAAAATTAAATTCTCTATCAAAAAGCATTTTCATAAGAGCAGCAGCTACATCTACTAAATTATAATCATCATCTAAGCCTGTTGCTACAGGGATAAAATCCTTATAGTCATTTTGCTCTAGAGTATTTTTTACATCCTTTAGCATGCTGTTATACTTAGCTTCAAAAATTTCATCTAAAGTAGGTATTTCTTTTCTCTTTATTTTGCTTTTTGTAAATTTTTCTAACTGCTTTATCATAATATATTCTCTAGGAGTTACAAGAGAATATGCAATACCTTCTTTATTGGCTCTACCAGTTCTACCAATTCTATGTACATAAGATTCCATGTCCTGAGGTAAATCATAGTTTATTACATGAGATACGTCATCAACATCTATACCTCTAGCAGCTACATCAGTAGCAACCAAAAAGTCTAAAGTACCTTCTTTAAATTTCCTAAGTGTATTTAATCTTTGATTCTGTCCCATGTCACCATGCATACCTTCAACGTTATATCCTCTTGCTTGCATAGATTCAACAAGTTCATCTACACCTCTTTTAGTTTTACAGAAGATTATAGCACTAGAAGGTTCATCTATATCTAAAATTCGGCATAATGATTCAAATCTATCTTTATGCTTTACTTCATAATAGTATTGCTTAATTTTTTCAACAGTTAAAGAATTTTTAACTATTTTTATATGCTTTACTTCATTTTTCATGTATTTAGAAGCAAGTTTTGCTATTTCTTTTGGCATAGTTGCAGAGAAAAGAAGTGTCTGTCTATCCTTGTTTAAAGATTTTATAATTTCTTCTATATCATCTATAAATCCCATGTTAAGCATTTCGTCAGATTCATCCAAAACTAAGAAATTAACACCACTTAAATCTAAAGTGTTTCTTTTTATGTGGTCTAAAATTCTACCAGGAGTTCCAACTACAACATCTACGCCTCTTCTTAAAGATTTTATTTGTCTATCAATTGGCTGACCACCGTATACAGGAAGTAATTTTGTCCTTTTAAACTTTGCAATACGAGCTAACTCGTCATTTACTTGTATAGCAAGTTCTCTTGTTGGAGTAAGTACTAGTGCAGATATTTTATCACTAGATTCTATCTGACTTAATACAGGAGCTCCAAAAGCCAAAGTTTTACCTGTACCAGTTTGTGCTTGACCTATCATGTCATTACCTGATAAAATAACAGGTATTGCTTCAGCTTGGATTTGAGAAGGTTCTTCAAAACCCATAGCGTCTATAGCTTGTAAAACCTTTTTATGAAGGTTTAAATCACTAAATTTAATATTTTCCATTCAAATTCCTCTTTCTTTTTTATAATACAAAACAAATCTTATCATATCATAGTAATTAGATATTAGCAAATGAAATTTTTATTATATTTATTATATGTAGCTTTTTATTTATTATAATATAAAATATAATATATTTATAAGTTATATTTTAACCAAAAATAAAGGAGATATTTTATGTTTGACGCTAAACAAAAGGTTATGCCTAATGGAATAAGATTAGTTACTATAAAAAAAGATACCCAAATAACTTCTATAAACGTGGGAGTTAAAATAGGATCCATATATGAAAATATTAACGAGAAAGGAATAAGCCACTTTATAGAACATATGCTTTTTAAAGGAACTAAGAATAGAGACAATGAAAAATTGAATATGGATTTAGAAAATTTATGTGGAGAATATAATGCCTATACGGATAAAAACAGTACGGTATATACTATTACTACATTAAATGAAGAATTGGAAAATGGAATTGAAATTTTATCGGATATGCTTAGAAATTGTATTTTTCCACAAGATGAAATTGAAAAAGAAAGAGAGGTAATATTAGCAGAAATAAGAACAAGTAGGGACGATATAGAAGATTTAAGCTTTAAAAAAGTAAATGAAATAGCTTTTAACAAAGGTCCTCTAAAATATGAAACTATAGGGGATGAAAAAAGTGTTAAAAATCTCACTAGAAGAAAAATAGTGGATTTTTATGAAAAATATTATGTTCCTAACAACTGTTATATATCTATAGTTTCACCTCTTGACCATGAAGAGGTTTTTAATATAGTTTGGAAGTATTTTAATGAATGGATATGGAAAGAATTTAAAAGGAAGGAAGTTATTGCAGAAAAAAATATTCCAATAAAAAAGATTTCCTATAAAAAAAATATAGAACAAAGCACAATAATTTACCTTTTTACATTTCATCATATAAGTAAAGAGGAGGAATTGGCACTTAGAATATTGAACCATAAATTTGGGGAAAGTGCTAATTCAATATTATTTAGAAAGCTTAGAGAAGAAAAGGGATTTGCTTACGATGTATATACTGATTTGGATTTAACAAACTATGTTAAAACTCTCTCTATATATACTGCTGTAGGTGAAGAAAATATAGATGAATCACTAGAAGTAATAGATGAATGTATTAAGAAAATAAAGAATGAAGAAATAATATTTGATAACAATACTATAAAACATATGAAAAAGGTTTTAAAAACTGCTATTGCTTTTACTTTAGAAGACCCATCAGATATAGGAAATTATGTGCTTCACCAAGCAATTGATGAAGATAATATATATAAGTTTGTTACAGATATGGATGAAATAGAAAAGGTAAAAAAGGAACATATATATAATGTTGCTAGGCTTATTTTTAATGAGCCAACTATACACATATTTAAAAGTGAAAAATAAGGTGAGTATATAATGGAAGATTTAAAAAAAATTATTACTAAAGTTGAAATTCAGAAAAGAAACAAGGATAGGGTAAATGTGTATATTAATCATGAATTTGCCTTTGCATGCAGTGCAGAATTAGTATATATTCATAATATTGAAAAGGGAAAGAGTGTGGATTTTAATTGCTTAAATGAAATAATAATAGAAGATAACTATATAAAATGTAAATCCAGTGCTCTTAAAATTATAGAAAAAGTGTACAAGACACAATCACAGATATCTTCAAAGCTTCTTGAAAAGGGATATGATGAAAAAACTGTAATTAGAACTATAGAATTTCTGAAAAAATATGGCTTTATTAATGATGAAAAGTTTGTACAAATGTATATAAAGGATAAGTTAAAAAGCAATGGGAGAAATAAAATAAAATACGATTTGATAAAAAAGGGAATAGATGAGAAAAAAATAAGTGAAGGCTTTGTTTGTATAGAGAGTGGCGTTGAAAAAGAGACAGCAATTAAGTTAGCGGAAAAAAAATACAACTTATTGATTAAAAATGAAAGAGATTATAGAAAGATTTATAAAAAAGTAGGAGAATTTTTAATTAGAAAGGGATATAATTCAGATATAGTTTCAGAAACATTAAACAATGTTATAAAAAAAGATTTTAATGATTTTGAAAAAAAGGATGAAACTCATGATGATGAACAAACTGATTTAGATAAATTACATGAGCTTGCGGAAAAAAGATATAACATAATATCAAAATCTGAGCAGGATTATAAAAAAATTTATAAAAAACTTAGTGATTATCTTTTAAGAAGAGGGTACTCATGGGAAAATATAAAAACTGTATTGCGTTCTATTGTAAGTAATGAAGATTCATATATTTAACAAAAACCTCTTATTATCAAGTGCAAGTATATATTTTAGCTTTGTTAAGTATAGAATTATAAAGTGCCGTCAGGTATAAAGTTAAGAGGTGAGTACAAATGTTAGGCATGAATAATATTAATATGGTAACCATAGCTCTTATTTTAGTATTTCTTTATCCTTTAATAAGAGGATTTTTGTTTAAATTTTCATCCTATAATTTAAAATCAGATATTAATGAAATTAACAGAAGTATATCTTTTATTTTAGCTTTGTTTTTAGGAATTTACTTTGGAAGAAAGGTATTTATTCAACATGATTCTGGTATTTATAAAAAAATATATATATCAATACCAGCAGATTTTTTAAATTATATACAAAGCAATACTCTTATAATTTATGCTGTAATAATACCTGTAATAATACTTATAATTTATAAAATTATTAAACTTAGTTTAGAACTTATAAATTGTTTAACTGTTTATCCTATGTTAGATATAATAGAAAAATCTTTAAGTTCTAAAGGAAACTTTTTTAGGAGATTGACAGGGTTAGTTTTTCAATTGCCTAAAGCTATATGTTATTTACTTTTAGTAACACTTGCATTAAATATACTGTCTATGTTTAGTACAAATGCAAAGTTAAATAAGTATTTAGAAGCATCAAAACCTTACAATATTATGTGTAAGGAAGCAATAATACCTATTACAAATTCAACTATAGCCAAAAAGCTTCCTAGTATTATAGATAACTCTTTTAAAATTGTCATCAAGCAAGGGGAAAATAAGGAAACCGCACCTGGAAAAGTTAATAATAACGATAGAACTGTAGTATATTATAATGGAGTTACTTTAGATCAAGGAGTAAAATCTAATGATGAAATAAATAAATTTTCAAAAAGTATAGTATCAAAAGAAGATACAACTAAAGGTAAAGCAAAAATAATATATAATTGGATAGGAAAAAATATAGCCTATGATCATGATAAGGCCAATAAGGTTTTAAACAATGATTTTAATGTACAATCTGGTGCTATATATACTTATGATACTAGAAAGGGTATTTGTTTTGATTATTCTTGTTTGTATGTGGCTATGTGTAGAGCAAATGGTATAAAGGTAAGATTGATAACAGGTGAGGGATTCAATGGAGTTAGTTGGGTAAGTCATGCATGGAATCAGGTTTATTTACCGGAAGAACAAAAGTGGATAAATGTAGATTCTACATTCTATAGGGGAGGTAATTATTTTAATAGCCAGAGATTTCAGTTAGATCATAAAAATGCACAGATAGCAGGTGAATGGTAAAATGCTTATTTGCCTTAGAAAATTTAATATCTTGTGTAATTATGAATGATAGAATTTAGGGGATGATATGAATGGAAAAATACGAAGAAAGGATTAGAAAGAATAAAGTAAGACAAAGAAGAAATCTTGTATTATCAGTTATTTCTTTATTAATTCTATTTTCAGTTGGTTTTTTCATAGGGGGGAAGATATCAGCCAGAAAAAATGTTGTAGTTAACGCTGCAAATTTAAAAGAACAGCAGAAAAAATTAGATCAAGAAGCTATGAATAAAAGAGAAAACAGTGTTAATCCTAATAATACAAAAGATGAAGGAGCTTTTGATCCTTATAAATCAGATGGTAAGAAAGTAGTATATTTAACTTTTGATGATGGACCATCTACAAATAATACGCCTAAAATATTGGACATACTTAAAAAATTTAATGTAAAGGCTACTTTCTTTGTTATTGGACAAAATGCTGAACAAAATAAAGATTTGATAAAAAGAGAAATATCAGAGGGGCACGTAGTAGGGAATCACACATATACACATGATATGCACTATGTATATTCTGATCCTAAAGTTTTTATCAATGATTTGGACAAGTGTAATAATGTACTGAAATCTATTATAGGAAGTAAATATAGTTTAAAGCTTATAAGATTTCCAGGAGGATCTTTTGGACAGAGATTAGCTCCATTTAGGCAGGAAGTTAAAAAAGTAGGGTATCATTATGTGGATTGGAACGATCTAACAGGAGATGCAGAACATAATAGTGTTCCTGTAAGTAGTTTAATCAGTAAAGTTAAAACTTATGGTAATCAAGAGCATTTAGTAATTTTGATGCATGATGCACCAGCAAAGGTTACAACGGTACAAGCATTGCCGCAGGTAATAGAATATTTTAAAGCAAAGGGATATTCATTTGAAGCTTTAAAATAATCAAAGTACAACATTATTAAATCTTAATATTTCTTATGTAAATAAAATAAATGCAGAAAAACATAAAAGTTTATTCTGCATTTATTTTATTTAGACAAATGTTTTTTTATTATAATATTTATAGCTTTTTCACAATCGACATCATCATTGTTTAAACACCAAGCCATATTAAAGTATATTAGGGCCTTTTTGTTATCATTAAGCATCACATAGCAATATGCAAGATTAAAAAAGTATTTACTTTCTTTTTTGATCATAATAGCTGATTTAAGTAGAGAAATTGCTTTTTTATACTCTTTAAGCTTTATGAAACATACTGCTGAGTTATAAAGAGCAGCAGATTCGTTATCTTTATATTGAACGGCTTTTTGATAAAGATTAATAGCGTTCTGGTAATCTTTTGCATTATAATACTCATTGGCTTTGTGAAAGTAACTCATGTGAATCCTCCTCAAGTTTTTATATGAATTTATCTACGTGTACAGTTTGATAATTGTTATCTTTTATGGATTATATTAAATTTATATCCATGTTTTGAGAAAAGTATTCCACATTAGCTACAAAAAATATTTATTGGTATTTTTAATATAAAACTACTTACTCAACTTTCTATTTGCGAAAGTTAAGTTACTTGATAGCTTTTTCAGCAAAACTATTATTTACTATTTTGCTGAAAGCTGGTCTTTGAGGAATAAGGCTTGGATTATAGGATTGAATTATATCCATAAGTCTATTAAGATTTTCTTCTTTCATTACAGGAGTTGAAGCAAAGGCATTTATTGATCTATAATTTTTCACTACAGATACAATTATGCTTTCATCTGTTCCAGGGAAGAAAGATTTTATGGATTTTGCTACCTCTTCATCATTGTGATTTTGAACCCAAATTTGACCCTTATAAATAGCTTTAGTAAATTTTTCTATGATTTGAGGATTTTTATCCATGTAGGATTTTGTTGAAAAATAACAGGTATAAGGTATAACTCCAGCAGATCTTCCTATGGAAGCCACAATATATCCGGATTTATCTTTTTGAAGCATGCTTCCTGTAGGTTCAAAAAGAGCTACATAATCTCCTGTACCAGCCTTAAACGCTCCGGCAGTAGCAGTATAAGCAACATTTGTTATAAGATTTACATCCTTTCCAGGTTGAATACCATGATTTTTTAACACATATTCTAAGCTCATTTCAGGAACACCACCAGGTCTTCCGCCTATGATACTTTTACCCTTTACATCTTCCCATTTAAAATCTTTTACATCATTACGTCCTACAAGAAAAGAACCATCAGTTTGAGTAAGTTGCCCAAAAAGAACAGGATAATCTTCTTTATTCTGATTGTTAATATATATTACTTGCTCTGGTCCACAGAAACCAATATCACAGCTTTTGCTTAATACTTGCTGCATGGTTTTGTCAGCACCTTGCCCAGTTGTAAGATCTATGTTTATACCTTCTTCTTTAAAAAATCCTTGATTTATAGCTGCATACATTGGAGCATAGAAAACAGAACGAGCAACTTCATTTAACTTTATAGTAGTAACAGTATTAGTAGATTTCTTATCACCACCACAACCAGCGAAAATAACAGCAACAAATACAAAACTTAGTAGAAGTGAAAAAATATGAAATTTTTTATTTTTCATAATACATCCTCCGATGTTTTTTATATCAATTCATAATATGATTTTTAAGGAGATTGTGTTAAAGTTTTTATTATTAAACACATAAAAATATACTTTAAAATATACTTTGATATAAAAAGTGGTATAATAGAGATATGTTTGTGATCGGAATGTTATAGCAAAATTTTATATATTTCAGTTGATATATAAATAAGAATGGGAGGGGAACATTTGGAACAGTATATAGTAAAAAAAGTTTTAAATAATAATGTTGTGATTGCTGAAAAGAATGCAGAAGAATTTGTTATAGTCGGAAAAGCTATTGGATTTAATTGTCACAAGGGAGCTGAAATAGGAGAAGATAGAGTTGAAGGAATATTTGTAAAGCAGTCAGCAAAATCCAATGAAGAATTTAATGAAGTATTAAAAAAGATTAATAGTGAAATTATAGGTATTTCAGAAGAAATAATTTCATTATGCGAAAAAGAACTAGGACTAAAAGTCAGTGAAGCCATACATATATCTCTTCCAGACCACATTAATTTTGCTATTACAAGAATTAAGGAAGGAATAAAAATTGAAAATCCATTTTTGAATGAATTAGAAGTGCTATATCCTAAGGAATATAAGCTGGCAGAAAAAGCACTTGAAATGATTAATGATAGATTTCAGGTAAATTTACCTGAAGATGAAATAGGTTTTATATGTATGCATATTAATGCAGCTATCAGTGAAAAAAATGTAAGTGATACGTTAGTACATACTAAAAAGATAAACGAAATCATGCAGTTTATATTTAAATTATTAAAAAAGAAAATTGATACAAAATCTTTAAGTTATATAAGAACGATTACACATTTAAATTTTATGATAGAAAGAATATTGGACAACAAGTCCATTAAAAATAGTTTGCTTGATGCTATAAAAAAGGAATATTATAATGAGTACGGAATAGCAATCAAAGTTGCTATGAAAATTGAAGATTTATTTTCTGTGAATGTTCCAGAAGATGAAATTGGATATATTACTTTACATATAAATCGAATTAAAGACATATAGGCAGTGTTACTATTAAATTAGGCATGAGCTTAAAGAAGTAACTATTTATATAGTTATTGTATTTTTGCTGATGTCTTTTACTTTTTTTACATTTAATTATATAAACTGATGTGCTGGGATATATTAAAAACAATATAATAGCCTGTTTCATACATTTAATATTGAAACCTTTTGGATAAAATATAAATAGGAGGAAATGATGTGGAAAAGTTATTTGCAGTACTACAGAAAGTCGGCAAATCTTTGATGCTTCCAGTATCAGTTCTGCCGGCAGCCGGATTGCTATTAAGATTTGGTCAGCCAGATTTATTAAATTTAGCTTATGTAGCTAAGGCAGGAGATGCTATTTTTACTAACTTACCAATGATTTTTGCAGTTGGAGTAGCAATTGGATTTTCAGGAGGAGAGGCAGTTGCGGCGCTAGCTGCAGTAGTGGGTCAGCTTATACTTGAAGCTGTAATAAAAGTGGCTAGTTCTAATGCTGCAGAAGTATTAGCAGCAAAGGTTGCTTCTGAGCAGCATATGGCAGTATCAGCTTTTATGAAAACTGCATCTTATACAGATATAGTTTCAAAGAGTACAATCAACATGGGGGTTTTTGGAGGTATTTGTATAGGGTTGATTGCTGGAGTACTATATAATAAATTCCATAATATTAGGTTGCCACAAGTTTTAGGATTCTTTGGCGGAAAAAGGTTTGTACCAATTATTACAGCTATTGCAGCTTTAATATTTGGAATAATAGGTGTAAGTGTTTGGACTCCAATTCAAAATGCAATTAATGTATTCTCACAATGGGCAGATACATCTATACTTGGACCGGCATTTTATGCAGCTGGTAAGAGATTATTAATTCCAGTTGGATTACATCATATATATTATCCAGCATTTTTATACCAATTTGGACAATATGTTTCTGGTGGTGTAACTTACTTTGGTGATTCGGCTAGGTATTTTCATGGTGACCCTACTGCGGGAGTATTTATGGCATCAGAATTTCCAATTTTAATGTTTGGTCTTCCAGGAGCTGCAACTGCTATAATTATGGCTTCTAAGAAAGAAAAGAGAAAGCAAATAGCTGGTATGATGATTTCTGCAGCTTTTGTTGCATTTCTAACAGGAATAACAGAGCCAATTGAGTTTTCTTTCATATTTGTAGCACCAATATTATTTGTATTCCATGTACTTGCAGCGTTTTCATCCGGAATTGTTACTAGCTTATTACACATTAGATTGGGATATACATTTTCAGCATCATTTATTGATTATTTGCTAGGATTTAAATTTGCGGGTCATCCATTGCTTATTTGGCCAATAGGTATAGGATATTTTTCTATGTATTTCTTTGTATTTTATTTTACAATTAAGGAAATGGATATAAAGACACCAGGTAGAGAAGATGAAGATAGTTTAGAAGTAGTATACATAAATGCCAAAGGTAGTGAAAAAGCAGCTAAAATTTTAGAAGCTGTTGGTGGAAAAGATAATATTAAAGCTTTAGATGCATGTATTACAAGATTAAGATTTATTTTAAAAGATGTTTCAAGGGTTGATAAAGATACATTAAATGCACTTGGAGCAGCTGGTGTATTAATGATTGGAAATAGTGCTCAGGCTATTTTTGGTACAGAAGCAGAAAGAATTAAAGATGATATAAAAGCTATTATTGCCAATGGAGGAGTTGTAAAGAATTCAGATTACGATGAAATTTCATCAAACAATGAAGCTGCATTGGATGGCAATAAAAAAGATGCAAGTAAATCGTGTACACTATTTAATCCTGTAGATGGAGAAATAGTTGAATTAGAACAAGTGCCTGATGATGTCTTTTCAGATAAAATGTTAGGTGATGGATTTGCTGTTATACCAAAAGGAAATAAGGTATATTCCCCTGTAGATGGTAAAATAAAGGTATTATTTCCTACTAAACATGCAGTTGCTATTGTGACGGATGATGGACTAGAAGTATTGGTACATGTAGGCATTGATACTGTAAAATTGAATGGTGAAGGATTTATAGCACATACTAAAAAGGAAGATGAAGTTAAAAAAGGAGATTTACTTTTGACTTTTGATTCCAAGATAATTAAAAAGAAAGCTAAAAGTATAATTACACCAGTAATTATTACTAATATGAATTCTGTAGAAAGTATTAGTATAGATTTAGGAAAAAAGAAACACGGTGAAAGTACGGCTGTTATAACTACAAAATAAATAGGTATTTTACAGCTACTTAGTATGCTTTATTAAAAAACTTCAATCTATTTTTTATATATTTTATTTAGAATAAAAGCTTCTTATTGAGGAAAATATAACATTGTAAATAAGGAGGGTTTAATTATGAGTGTAAAAAATAGACATAAAGCAGGTAATAGAGAGAATAAGAAAAATGATATGAATAGGCCAAGTGGAAATAAAAAAAATACTAAAAATCCACCAGATTATGAAAACTTTAAAGGAGAGCCTATATAAACTTTTAAAAACATACTTGACAGTTTAATAATTAAGGTTATAATAATATTTAAGTTAATATAGTTTTATTGGCTGTGAAGAAGAGGAGTAAAGGTAAGGAATATATTAAGAGAGGAAAGTTTATTGGCTGAAAGGCTTTCTATATGGATTACTTTGAAGGTAGCTTCTGAGCTTCTTTATTGAAATTAAGTAGATAAAGACGGTTTTCTTAACCGTTAGTTGTATTAAGAGCCTGTAATTTTGCAGGAAAAAAGGTGGTAACGCGAGGTTTTTCGTCCTTTTAAGGATGAAAGACCTTTTTTTATTTTTCCTAAGGAATTGATGGTTTTATTTATGGGGGTGAAAGCATGAATTTTATTATTAGATCAGTAGAATTAAAAGATGCTAAAGACATAAATGAAATTAGAATTATGGATGGGGTAAAAGAAAATATTTTGGGAATAATTAGTGAGAGGGTTTCATGGTAAAAATATGCTGCTGTCAAAAATGGCAAATATGCAGATGAATATATAATGGCAAGATACAAAAATATATAAGGAAACTTAAGGAGGAAATTTTATGTCAAAAAATAAGGAAATGGCAACCACTTATAATCCAAAAGAATTTGAGGGCAAACTTTATAAGAATTGGGAAGAAAAAGGATACTTTACTCCAAAGGTGGATGAAAATAAAAAACCATATACTATAGTATTACCACCACCAAATATAACAGGAAAGCTTCATTTAGGTCATGCACTAGACGATACTATCCAGGATATAATTATAAGAACAAAGAGAATGCAGGGATATAGTACTTTATGGCTTCCAGGACAAGATCATGCAAGTATAGCAACAGAAGTTAAAGTAGAAAATGAACTTTTAAAGCAAGGTCTTAAGAAAAAAGAAATGGGCAGAGAAGCATTTCTAGAAAAAGTTTGGGATTGGGCAAATGAATATAGAGAAAGAATAAGAAATCAAGTAAAACAGCTTGGATCATCTGTAGACTCCACGAGGGAATGTTTTACCATGGAAGAAAAGGCCAATAAGGCTGTTAGAACTTTCTTTGTTAAGCTATATAATGAAGGACTAATTTATCAAGGAAACAGAATAATAAATTGGTGTCCTAAATGTCAAACTGCTATATCTGATGCAGAAATTGAATATAGTGAGCAAGAAGGACATTTTTGGCACATTAAGTATCCAGTAGTAGGTAGTGATGAATACTTAGAGATAGCTACTACAAGACCAGAAACAATGCTTGGAGATACAGCGGTTGCTGTTAATCCTAAAGATGAAAGATATACTCATTTAGTAGGAAAAACATTAATGCTTCCACTAGTTAATAAAGAAATTCCTATAATAGCAGATGATTATGTTGATATGGAATTTGGAACTGGTGCAGTTAAAATTACTCCAGCTCATGATCCTAATGACTATGCAGTTGGTAAGAGACACAACCTTCCAGAGATAATTGTTATGCATGAAGATGGAAGAATTAATTTCCCAGGAAGTAAATATGATGGCCTTGATAGATATGAAGCTAGAAAAGTTATAGTTGAAGATTTAAAAAATCAAGGTTTCTTAGTTAAAATTAAAGATCATGCTCATAATGTAGGATGCCATGATAGATGCGGCAGTACTATTGAACCTATGATTTCAAAGCAGTGGTTTGTAAAGATGGAATCTTTAGCAAAACCAGCTTTAGATGTTGTTAGAACTAAAAAAGTTAAATTTATACCTGAAAGATTTGAAAAGACATATTTTAACTGGATGGAAAATATTCAGGATTGGTGTATTTCAAGACAATTATGGTGGGGACATAGAATTCCTGTTTGGTACTGCAAAGATTGTGGTGAAGTTATTGTAAGCGTAGATGAAGTAACAAAATGTACTAAATGCGGATCAGATAAATTAGAACAGGATAAAGATGTACTTGATACATGGTTCAGTTCAGCTTTATGGCCTTTTTCAACACTTGGATGGCCAGAAAAAACACCAGATTTCAAATACTTTTATCCAAATAGTACATTAGTTACGGGATACGATATAATATTCTTCTGGGTAGCAAGAATGGTATTCTCAGGATTATATTGTGCAGACGATATTCCATTTGAAAATGTATTAATTCATGGAATAGTAAGGGACTCTGAAGGAAGAAAGATGTCTAAATCCTTAGGAAATGGTGTAGACCCATTAGATGTAATAGATCAATATGGAGCAGATGCTTTAAGATTTACTCTTATTACAGGAAATGCTCCAGGAAATGATATAAGATATTATCCTGAAAGGGTAGAATCTTCTAGAAATTTTGCAAACAAGATATGGAATGCATCAAGATTTGTACTTATGAATTTAGATGGAGAAATCATGAATAAGTACAAAGACTGCAAGAATTATAGCTCTGCTGATAAATGGATTTTATCTAGAATGAATACTTTAATAAAAGAAGTAACAGACAATATAGAAAAATTCGAATTAGGTATAGCAGCACAAAAGGTTTATGATTTTATTTGGGGTGAATTCTGTGATTGGTATATAGAACTTGTTAAGCCTGTTATGTATGGAGATGATGAGGAAGCTAAGGGTGTTGCCTTTAATGTTTTAAATAATGTATTATCTACAAGCTTACAATTATTACATCCAATAATGCCATTTATAACAGAAGAAATATATACTCATCTTTATACTGATTATGAGTCAATAGTTATATCAAAGTGGCCTGAGTATAATGAAGCACTTAATGATGAGAAAGCAGAAAAGGATATGGAATATATCATCGAAGCTATTAAATCATTGAGAAATGTAAGAACAGAGATGAATGTACCACCATCAAGAAAAGCTAAGATAATGGCTTATATAACAGAAAGTGCTGCATTAGAAGCATTTAAGAATGGTGAGGATTACTTCAAGAAACTTGCTTCAGCAAGTGCAGTAGAATTTTTAAATACTAAGGAAGAAGCTCCAGAAAATGTGGTTTCAGTAGTTACAAGGGGAGCAGAAATGTTTATGCCTTTACTTGATCTAGTAGACCTTGAAAAAGAACTTGAAAGATTAAATAAGGAAAAAGAAAAGTTAGAAAAGGAAATAGACAGAGTAGAAAAGAAACTTGCTAATGAAAAATTTGTGTCAAAAGCACCTGAAGCAGTAGTTAATGAAGAAAAAGCTAAAGGTGAAAAATATAAAGAAATGCTTCAATCAGTCTTAGAAAGACTAGAAAGTTTAAAATAGTTGAAAAGAATATAATTATTTTGTGCAACTGCTGGCGATACATATTGTCAGCAGTTTTTTATTGGAATTGATTAAATATTAAAAATTTAGTAAAATAAAATGGAATTAAAGACAGGTTTCAAAAAGAAATAACTTGGAGATACTAGTTATTTTGTAAAATTAAAATATGGGGATGTGACAGTATGAATTATGAAGATACTATGAAGTATATAACTAACACGGCCAAATTTGGTAGTAACTTAGGCTTAAGTAGAACAGAAAAGATATTAGAACTTTTAGGAAATCCACATAAGAAAATAAAATATATACATGTAGCTGGTACTAATGGCAAAGGATCTGTTACAACTATGATTTCAAAGATACTAATAGAATCAGGTTTCAAGGTAGGAATGTATACATCTCCTTATCTTGAAGATTTTGAGGAAAGAATTCAGATAAATGGAACTAATATATCTAAAGATGCTTTAAGTAGTGTAGTTACAGAAGTTTCTAAAGCAGTTGATAAAGTTATAGAATTAGGTTATGATCATCCTACTGAATTTGAAATAATTACTTGTGCTATGTTTTATTATTTTTGTAAAGAGAAAGTAGACTTTGGTGTAATTGAGGTAGGATTGGGAGGAAGATTAGATTCTACAAATGTAGTACAGCCATACAATTCTCAGCTTGGTGGCGGGGTATTGGCTAATGTAATTGTATCTATAAGTAGAGATCATATGAATATATTAGGAGATACTTTAGAGAAAATTGCTTATGAGAAGGCAGGAATAATAAAAAATGGTGTTCCAGTAATTATGTATCCTCAAGAAAAGTCTGTAGAAGAGGTAATAGAAGAAGTATGTAAAGAAAAAGGATCAAATTTAATAAAAGTTCCTTTTAATTGTGTAGAGTATGTTGAAAGTGAAAAAATAAGCAATAACAGTAATAAATATGTGCAAAAATTGATAGTAAGGACTTCTAGCAATATTTATAATATAGAATTATCTCTTTTAGGAAAGCATCAAATGGTAAATTGTGCAACAGCTATTTTTGCCATAGAGGAAATTATAAAAAAAGGTTTCCGTATAGAATTAAATAACATATTGAATGCACTAAAGAATGTCAAATGGATTGGAAGACTTGAAGTAATGAAAAATAAACCTTTAGTGGTAATAGACGGGGCACACAATATAGATGGTATTACAAAGCTAAAGGAAAATATAGAGAAGTATTTTAGTTATAGAAAAATGATTTTAATTCTTGGTATATTAGCAGATAAAGAAGTAGAAAAGATGGTAAGCACTATAGCACCTATGGCGGAAAAAATTATAGCTGTAACCCCTGATAGTTATAGAGCTGAAAATGCACATGAGTTAGAGAAGATAATTAAAAAGTGTAATGCTAATTGTGAATCTAAGGACAATTATGAAGAAGCTTATAAAACTGCACTATCCTATTTAGGAGAAGAAGATATTTTGATAATATCAGGTTCTTTATATATGATAGGCGGAATGAGAAAAATTATTACAAAAATTAATATAGAATAGATCATAGAGTGCAAGGTAACTACATTGCACTCTATTTTTTATGTAAAATTTAAATTTAACGTACAGCTTGTTCCAATGCAGTAGCAAGTTGATCAGGACAAGAAGTATCTTTTCCACCACAAGTAATTCCCTTTAATTTTTTTATAGCATCATTTACATCCATGCCTTCTATAAGACTTGATAACCCTTTTAGATTACCATTACATCCACCTGTAAAGCATACATTACATACTTTGTTGTCAACTATATCAAAGTTTATTTGACTTGAACAAACACCTTTTGTTAAATAATTATACATAAATATCACCACCTTTTTTTAAAGCAATAAAGATATTATATATAATATTAAAAAATTACTCAATATAATGAGTAAAAAAATATGTCCATTTTCGTTAATATTCATATTATATTTGTGAGGGGGGATAAACTTGAATTATCTATATGTGTGTAATACTTCTTCTGATTTTATTTCTAAAGTAAATTTAAATGAATTTAAAGAAGAAAATAGAATATTTTTAAAGCGTTATAGTACGGATGATAGAATTGGCCCTCATGGTATATGCTTAAGTGATAAAAGAATTGTAGTAGCCAATAATTACAGCAATACTATGTCTATTGTAAACTTAGAAGAAGGTATAGAAGAAAGTACTCACTACATAGGTGTACATTGTAACGATGTGGTGGTATTTCGAAATAATGCATATATAATATGCGGTGACCTTAACAGCCTATTAGTTTTTGATCTAGAGAAAAAACAAGTAACAGCAGAAATTCCATGTGGGAGTTTGCCTCATAGCATATGTTTGAATAAAGAAAAAAAAATTCTGCTAATTTCAAACATGGAAGATGATAGTATAACCTTAATTGACTGTGTTAATAATGAAAACATAAAAAACATAAGGGTAGGCGCTTATCCTACTAAAGCCCTTTTTACTGTGGATGGTAGATATGCTATTATCTGTGAAAGTAATATAGGCGCAGACTTTAGGGGAAGCATAGCTGTAATGTGTTTAAAAAATCATAAAATAATAAATAGAATAACGGCAGGAAATTCTCCTGTAGATATGTTTTGTAATGAAAGATTTTGTTTTGTATCTAACTTTGGTGATGGAACTATAAGTATTATAGATATAAATTTTTACAGGGAAGATAAGAATATAATAGTAGGAGGAATGCCTAGGGGAATAATAAAGTATGATGACAGCATTTATATAGGAGATAACTATAATAATTTATTAATAAAGGTAAATATAGAAAATGAAAAGAAAGACTATATACCTATAGGAGGAGAACCTACAGGTATGATTTTAATCTAAAGTAATATTAATTTATAAGTAACTGAATGATCTTGTCATATAATTCAGAAGAATTGTTTTTCCACTTATGACATAAATCTTTAGCATCCTTATTGGAGCCAACATTAAGTTTAATATCTATAAGTATAGAATCATTTTCTATAGCTTTTAGATTTACAATAAAATTACCTTTTTTCCCAAGGGTATAATCAGCAGTTATAGTTACTTCTTTCTTTATGTTTTTTATTTCTTTATTTAAGTAGTCTTCTACAGCGTTTATTTTATCTTCAGATATTCTATTTTCGAATAAAGAGAGAACTTTAATACCTTTTTCTGTAATTACAAGTCTGTGATTGCCTGTTTCATCTGTGTACTTTAAAAAATTAGAGGAAAGCAATTCGTTTAAGTATTGTTGAAGAGTAAAATAATTTATAAAATTATTCTCTAAAATAATTTGTGTTATCTGATTATTAGAAACAGGGAACTTAATTTTTTTAAATATAAAAAGTAGTAGAAGTTTATTTTCCGCTAATTCTAAAGTATCTTCAAACATGTTTATCCTCCTAATAAAAATTAATAATCTTATTATAAAATATATTATAACATAAAATATATGAAAATAAATAAAGTACTTCAAATAGTTGAGTGCTTTATTTTCATTTATAAATATTATTGTTTTTTAAATTATATGTAATATTTATATACAAATAGTACTATATAAAATTAAGGGAATAAAATGTTTTAGGGGGGAAACTATTGAAAGCTAAAATGGTTAAAAAAGTTTTTTTGGCAATGTTTTTACTATGTGTTGCAATTATAGGGTCAGTTTTTTATAAGAATAAAAATATAGCTACCTTTATTAATGTAAATAGAAATTTGCCAATATATTATGTTGATACAAAGGATAAAAAAATTGCATTAACGTTTGATGTGAGTTGGGGAACAGATAACACAGATAAAATTTTACAAGTACTGGACAAATATAATGTAAAGGCAACATTTTTTTTAGTGGGAGGATGGATAGATCAATATCCAGAGAAAGTAAAAAGTATATACGAAAAAGGGCACGAAATAGGAAATCACTCAGATAGACATCCTGATATGACTAAAATTTCAAGAGACAAAATTATAGAAGAAATAGACATTAATGATTCTAAAATAAGAAAATTAACAGGTGAGGGAACAAAACTTTTTAGATGTCCAGAAGGTTCATATAACAATCTAGTTGTACAAACGGTAAAGGATACAAATCATTATTGTATTCAATGGGATGTTGACAGTATAGACTGGAAAGAAGAAGGTGCGAATTTAGAATATGAAAGAGTTGTAAAAAAAGTAAAAAACGGTTCCATTATACTATTTCATAATAATGCAAAATACACACCAGATAACTTACCAAAAGTTATAGAAAATTTAAAAAAACAAGGCTATGAGTTTGTTAAAGTTGGAGATTTGATTTATAAAGATAATTATCATATAGATTATGATGGTAAACAAATGACAAATTAGTATAAATATATAAAGTTTAAATAGAACCTTATTGAAAGTAGAGCTATATTTGTATTATAATGGAAATACAGGTATGAATCTTAAGAGGAGGAAATCTTAACAAATCCAATATGATAATTAAATATAATGCAATTTAACTTTTATAAGTATAAATTGGGTATTTTGTGAATAATTATAGGGTGATAAGATAATTTGAAAACGAAAGGAAAGAGGGGTTATGATGGAAAATTCAATGCTAAATAATAAAATTTATTTAGAAGGAAAAGTAATTTCAGAATTACAATTTAGTCATGAAATGTATGGGGAAGGATTTTATACTTTTTATATGGAAGTTTCCAGGTTAAGTGACGCAAAAGATGAGTTATTTATAACAGTATCAGAAAGACTTATAGGTGGAATGGATATTAAAGTAGGCACAGAACTCATGATAGAAGGTCAGTTAAGATCTTATAACAAATTTATGGATGGATCTAATAGATTAATACTAACAGTATTTGCAAGAAACATATACTACTGTGAAGAAAAAAGCAAAAATCCTAATCAAATATATTTGGATGGATTTATTTGTAAGGAACCAGTTTATAGGACAACTCCGTTTGGAAGAGAAATTTCAGATATACTTCTTGCAGTTAATAGAGCATACAATAAGTCAGACTACATACCAACGATTGCATGGGGAAGAAATTCCAGATTTTGCAAAACATTAAAAGTTGGTGACAATATAAAAGTTTGGGGTAGATTGCAAAGTAGAGAGTATCAAAAGAAAGTATCTGATACTGAAACAATTAAAAAGATTGCATATGAAGTATCTATATCAAAGATGGAGAAATCTGGGAAAGATGATGAGGATGATGCAAAAGAAAATCAACAGGAAAAAGGAATTGATGAGGCTTTAGTAGATAAACAAATATCTTAGTAAAAAGAGCAAACTGCAGTGCAGTTTGCTCTTTGTTTTTCTATTTTCTTAGATCTTCCAATATCTTAGTTTTATCTTTAGTTTTATCATCTACTGTTTTAATTACTTTTGCAGGAATACCAGCTACAACAACTCCAGCAGGTACATCTTCTACAACAACTGAACCAGCAGCTACAACAGAACCTTTTCCTACTTTTACACCTTCAAGGATTACTGCATTAGCACCTATTAAAACATCATCTTCTATTTCACAAGGTGATTTACTTGGTGGTTCAAGAACGCCAGCAACAACAGCACCTGCGCCTAAGTGAACTCCTTTTCCAAGTTTACCTCTAGCACCAACAACAGCATTCATATCTACCATAGTGCCTTCACCTATTTCAGCGCCTATATTTATAACAGCGCCCATCATTATAACAGCATTTTTATCTATTTTAACCTTGTCTCTTATAATAGCGCCAGGTTCGATTCTAGCATCTATTTTTGTAACATCAACAAGAGGAATTGCTGAATTCCTTCTGTCATATTCTATTCTAAATTTTTTTATTTTATCTTTGTTATCATCTAAAAATTTAGAAACTTCTTCTGCCTCTCCAAAAAGTACATGAAATCCACTGTTGCCGTAATCTTCTATGTTTCCTAAGCTGCAATTTTCAATGTTACCGTCAACATAAACTTTAACAGGAGTAGATTTTTTTGCTTCTTTTATGTATCTTGCTATTTCATATGGATTAGTTAAATCATAGTTCATAGGGATAACCTCCTAAGTTAAATATTTATAGTTATTAATATTATAGTTATTAATATTATTATAATAAATATATTTTGTCAATTAAAGAGGTAAAGTATTTTTCAGTAACAAAAATGTGTTGAGTAAAATATTTTAATAGTAGAGTGCTTTGGGAGGTAATGTAATTGGATTATGAAATGAAAGATTGTATTGATGCTGGAAGTATTTATTGTCCTTGGAATACGAAAATGCGATAGAATTGTATTAGCTTGAGGAGTTAGTTTTTTTTTACTCCCCAAAGATTTATTTCGATTTCTTCAGTGTCTCCATCCCAAATAATAGAATCAACAACAGATTCTATTAGTAATCTTCTATTATTAATATCTTTAAAGGCATTTATGTTTTTATTGAAATATTTAAGAGATTGTACCATTAAATCAATATCATATTCTCTTTTATCTATATCCTCTTTTTGACTTGAAATATTATTATACTCGGCCTGTAAATTCTCTAGTTCATTATTTAATTCTTCTAAATCAGATTCTATAAATTTAGAATAAGCTTTATCTCTGCTTTTAGC
The DNA here is from genome assembly GCF_001038625.1 of Clostridium carboxidivorans P7. Classification (GTDB taxonomy): domain Bacteria; phylum Bacillota; class Clostridia; order Clostridiales; family Clostridiaceae; genus Clostridium_AM; species Clostridium_AM carboxidivorans. The sequence continues at coordinate 4,040,951 of NZ_CP011803.1, read as the reverse complement.
AAGTTGTTTTAGTAAATTTTTTATAGATTGCTCAACATCATTTATTTTTTCTTTTATATTTTCTAAAGCGGAATCTTTATTTACATTTGACAATTCTTTTTTAGTTTTTAATAATTCTTTAAGTATAGTTTCTTTATTAAGTTCTTTTAGGTTGTCTATAACCAAATTTTCTAATATATCAACTCTAACATTTTTACAATTACATAACTTACCATTTGAATTGTCTTTTTTTGTACAGACATAATAGCAATATCTCTTATTACCGTTTTTTGTACTTTTATGTCCATGTTTTACAAACATTAAACTGCCACATTTGCTGCATCTTAAAACTTTAGTAAGTAAAGCTACCTGAGATGTACCTATTCTTGCTGGTCCTTTTTTCTTAGAATCTAAAATTTTTTGTACTTCAAGCCACTCTTCAGATTTTATTATACCTTTATGCTTAGAAACCGCACATATCCATTCTGACATATCTCTTGTTATGGATAGATTCTTAGTTTTATTATAACTAAGAATACCATTACCATTTGCTTCACCGGCAATTATTATATTCTTACTTTTTAAATATGCTAATACTTCATCACTAGATTGTACATAAATAGGATTGCTCAAAATATCTTTTACTTTTTGTGCATTCCATTCTCCACCTTTTTTTGTTTTAATTCCGTTAGAATATAACCACTTAAAAGTTCTATTTAAGCTTTTAGTTTCTAAAAACTTTTCATATACAACCTTAACATTGTCTAGTTCTTCTTTAACACCTGTAAGTTTATACATACTTCTTTCTTTCATTTCTTCATCAAAATAGTTAATTTGTTCTGACTCATAACCTAGTGGCGTTTGGCCTCCAAGCCATCTACCAGTTTTGGCAAGTTGGAGCATATTATCTCTAACACGTTCTGCTATAGTTTCACGTTCTAGCTGCGCAAATACGCTTGCTATGTATATCATAGCTTTGCCCATAGGTGTAGTAGTATCAAACTGCTCTTTAATAGATACAAAGGCTATAGAGTGCCTCTGAAGCAATTCTAGCGTAGTAGAGAAGTCTGCAACATTCCTACTTATACGATCTAATCTATAACATATAAGAACATCAAATTTTTTATTTTTAACATCTTGTAATAGTTCTTGAAAATTTGGTCTATTTATATTACCACCAGAGAAGCCTTCATCTTCATAGATAATAAAATCTTTTATGCCTAAGTTTTTTTCACCATATTCTTTACACATCTGAACCTGATTTTCAATGGATTCGCCTTTACCAGTAAATACTGATTTTCTACTGTATATTGCAGCTATCATAAAATTCATCCTTTCTCGGAACATAATATGAAAAAATTTTATATTGTATAATATTTATTGAATTGTAAAGTACTGAATTAAAAAAATAAGACTAAACCCAAAAGTTCAGTCTATCTTATAAGGGATTTTCAAAGCAGTATAGAGATTTTATTTACTCATTTTACTTTTTTACTATTATTAAGCTCAGCATAAGTTTCTATAGATTTTTCTATCATTTTTAACATATCCTCGTTTATCTCATCATCATTTGTGATTATTTTTCGTCTTATCATTAGAGATATTAGTTCATCTTTTAATGTTTTAGTTTGAGGAAGATCTTTAGTATTTGTTTCTGCAAATTTTTCTCCTTCTTTATTTTCATATGGATTGCGTATGTCAGTGAGACCCATTAGCCAATCTAATGTTACATTAAAATCACTACAGATTTGTATTTTTAAATCATCATCGGGTCTACTAAAACTTGATTCGTATTGTGATATCGTAGATTTTTTTAAATTGTATTTTTTTCCAAATTCTTCCTGAGTTAATTCGCTTTCATTTCGTAATAATTTTATTCTTTTTCCTAAAATATTATCCATAACTTTTACCTCTTATAGTTTAAAATTTTTAAACATTATTTTAATAATAGCATAAAAATTAAAATAATATACAAAAGTTCTAATAAGTTAAACTTTTTCGCATAGAACATTGACAGTTTAAATTTCTTGAACTATAATAAAAATATAAAGTTCAAGAATCTCAAACTAAGGTGGTGGTGAAATGAATTTATATCTTTTATCCCAAATAAGAGAAGAGAAGGGATTTACACAAGAAGGCATGTCCCAAAAATTAAATTATAAAAGTAAAGGTAGTTACTGCCTAATAGAAAATGGCAAATCCAAAATTACTGTAGAACTAGCATTGAGTATAAAAAGTATTTTAGATTTAACTGAGGAAGAATTTAAAAAAATTTTTTTTATCAATGAAGTTCAAGAAAACCAAACCTTAAAAATCTAATATAGGACAATCTATTAAGTTCATAAGAATAGTTATAGGAGGTGTTATTTATGCACGTAAAAGTAAACTATCCAACTGATCCGGAAGTATTGGACCAACTACAGATAAGAGCAGCTAAAGCTCTTGCCATAGCGTATAAAAATGAACTACCTCCTGAAAAATTTGATGAACTTATAAGAAAGCTAAGCCAAGAATTATATAAGTCTTAAGCTTTGATATGTACATTAGCTAAAAACTAATGAACAAAAGATATATCTACAAATTAATTATATCCCAATTTTATGTAGATATACATTATATTTAATCTACAAAATAAAGAATTTTTAATCTAAATTCTACAGGAGGTATAAGAAATGATAGGAAATGCAATTAAGGAAGCTCGAGAGGAAAAAGGATTTACGCAGAAATACTTAGGAGAGGCTAGCTGCTTATCGCAAAAGACAATATCAGCTATAGAAACATGTAGAAGATCAATAACACAAGAAAATTTAAAAAATATATGTAATGAACTTAATAATCCAATAGTTTATATGGAAACTATCAATGAGATGTGTGGAGATGCATTCTCATTACAATGGCTGGATGGTGATGCAGCAGATTTACATAGAGCTAGTGTGAAAGAAAAAGTTATGGAAGAGCTTAAAGAAGCAATTGAATCTATACATTCAGCTAAGGTCTATAACATGCCTAAAACTTGCAAGAATGAAGATTTAAAATTAATTTTGAAAAGCATACAGGACACTATAGATGTTTATAAGGGATCCGCAATATATATTGCTGTAATGTGCAGGGAATATGGGGTGGATATAAGAGGAATGTTTAGAATACAAAAACAAAAACTTATAAATAAAGGTTATTTGAAATCGGACAATGTGGCTAAATAGTTAATATTAAGGAGGTGTTAACTTGAAGTATTTAAATGAAATTAATGCTTTTTATGATTGGCTCGAAATAAACCAATTATCTACGTCGGCAATTGCATTATGGCATACAATTATGCACATAAACAATAAGGCTGGATGGGTAAAAACATTTACAGTAGCCGAATCTGTTCTAAGCATTAAAACAGGATTATCAGGAAGAAGTGTGAGAAATGCAAGAAATGAATTAAAGCAAAAAGGAAGAATTGATTTTAAAAGTAGAACAGGGGGAAAGGCTCCTATATACACAATTATATCTTTTGAAGTTGGAATAAGCTGTTTAGATAAGAGAGCCATGGAAAAAACAGAAGAAATAGATTCTGAGGAAGGTAATTCCACAGAAATAGATTCCGTAGGTGTTTCCATAGATAGTGCCGGAGATGTTTCCACAGATACTTCCGGAGATAGTTCCACATTAATAGATAAAGACTTAGATGAACACAAAGACTTAGATATTATTGTTAATAATGATCATAAAGAAAAGTGTTTAGATGTTATTGATTATTACTGTAAAAAAGCAAATAAGTCTGAATTTAACCTAAGCGATAAAGAACGACAAGAAATTTTAAGTATATGTAAAGAAATTCCTTTGAAAGTAATTTTTAAAGGGATAGACAAAGCTTTTAAAGATTATAAGCCTAGATTTATAGGAGGTAAGATAAATTCTTTTATTTACTGTTCAAAGGTTATAAAAAATATTTGGTCAACAGAAAAGAAAGAAGGAGGAGTAGAAGATGGAACAGCTAAAAGAAATAAGGGTATTGAAACAGATGAGACAGGAATCGGATTCCACATCTAATATACCATTGTGTCCAGTATGTGGAGAGCCTATAGGAATTAGAGTTCTGTTAGGTAAAAACCGAACAGAACATACTATGCCTAGAATGTGTAAATGTGAACGCGAGCAATGTATGCAGATTGAGAAAAGGCAAGAAGCTCAGGAAAAACAAATAAGGTTGGAGAAAATGTTTAGAAATGGACTCATGACTAAGGAATTTAAAGAAATGAATTTTGAGACTTGGAACCATGAATTAGGAAATGAAAAAATGTATGAATTAGGAATAAAATGTGTTAAAAACTTTAAAGAAATGGTTGAAAGAAATATAGGCCTTCTGATATATGGAAAACCAGGCAATGGGAAAACATATTTTGCAGGGTGTATAGCTAATGCGTTGTTAAAAAAATATGTACCTGTAGTATGTGTAAGTTCTATATTAATTTTAGAAAGGATTAAGTATAGTTTTAACAAATTTGGTGATGAAGGAGTTCAAAATATCTTAAATTGTTTAGATAATGCAGAATTGTTAATTATTGATGATATCGGAACTGAGAATAATACAAATTGGTCAAGGAGCACCATGTATCAAATTATAGATTCTAGATATAGAAAAAAGAAACCTTTAATCGTGACAAGTAATTTGAATATAAAACAATTGAAGAAGAGGTATGATACTGATTCTGAGGATGCTATTGGTAGAACATATGATAGATTATTAAACGAGATGTGTACTCCAATTGAGAATAATTGGCAAAGTATAAGGGTTATAAAAGGTCGTGAAAAAACTAAAACCCTTGGGAAAATTTTAGGGATAGTATAAACTCACTATTTATATGATTTTATAAATAAATAGAAGAAGGTGGTAATTTTATGAATAGGAATAAAAAAATAAATTTAAAAGAAGTTTTAAAACAGATAGTTTTTTATGCAATTATAATAGTGGTAACAGGAGTATTTGTTCATTTTTTTACTAAGTAATTTAAGAAGAAAGTTATCTATCGTAAACTTACAATACATCAACATAATTTTTGAAATGCGATGCAAAAACACCACATAATTTAACTTTGAATTATGTGGTGTTTTTGAGAATTGTTCGTTTTTTTAGTTGTTTCGTCAAATAAGAAAAATGCGTACTAGCTTTATTAAAATATAATTCTAATAATATATAGAGATTATATCACTGAAAGTGCCCACAGATATAATGACGCTATAGAACCATAAGGTGAGTATCTCTTTTTATATTTATAAAATTTTTCTTTCGTTAGCTCTTTAAGCCCATATAAGTTCATCATTCCTTTGCGAATAGCTAAATCTCCGTAACTTGCAACATCAGGACGGCAGAGTGAAAAAATTAGCACCATTTCAGCAGTCCAAACACCAACTCCATTAAGTGAAGAGAGCTTTTTTATTACTTCAATATCAGTTAAAGTATAAAGTGTATTAAAATTTACCTCACCGGATATATCAACATCTGCAATTCCTTTTATATATCCAGCTTTTCTTAATGTCATACCGCAACCTTGAATTTCAGAAAGACTTGCTTTTGCAATACTTTCCGGTGTAATGTTCCCAAGAAGATTGCATAACCTATTCCATACAGTTTCCGCAGCCTTACTTGAAATTTGCTGACCAACAATGTTTGAAACAAGTGCAGTAAATGGGTCTGCAATAATCTCACGTTTTATCATCCCAATCTTATCAATAGCTGCACCAAGCCTTTTATCTTTTCTTTTTAAATATTCTATTTCTTCGTGTCCATATTTAAAAATATCCATAATCTTTTCTATTCTCCATCTAAAGTAATTTCTTTTTCAATTCAATCCCTCCGCTATAACCAATAAGTGTTCCGTTTGCACCAATCACACGATGGCAAGGAATAAATATTGGAATTGGATTACGATTGTTTGCAAGTCCTACAGCTCGCGCAGCATTAGGTTTACCGATATTTATAGCAACGTCCTTATAGCTTACTGTCGTACCATATGGTATTTCACAAAGACTTGACCAAACTTGTTTCATAAAAGTTGTCCCGTTAAGCTTAATGGGTATAGTAAATTTTTCAAGTCTCCCCTCAAGATACATTTTAAGCTGCTGACCTGCTTCTTTTAATATAGGAGTTTCATATATTTGTGTATCTTGAGGTATCCCTTCACTTGTAAAATATAAATTAGTGATTCTTCCACCATTTTCAGCAATGCCGATTTTCCCAATGTCAAATTCGTAGAAATATATGGACACTATAACTCACCTCGGCTCTTTTTGTATTCACTTGGTGTATATCCAGTTTGGTCCTTGAAGCATTTATAAAAGTTAGATAAACTTTTATAACCTGTAGCGTAGGCAATCTCAAGAATACTTATATCTCCTTGTTTTAATAACTCTTTTGCTTTATCTACTCTTATTTTAGAAATATACTGTATAGGAGTAAAGTCTGTATGTTGTTTAAAAAGTTTTATCAAATGATTTATACTCACTCCAAGCTGTCTTGAAACATACTGTAAATTAACTTGCTTGTTATAAGTTGTATGAAATATATCTTTAGCCTTTTTTATAATTTCTAATTCAGGTTTAAAAATTATTTTGTCGGGACAGCATCTTTTGCATGGACGAAACCCACTTGCTATTGCATTTGCTGCGTTATTAAAAAAAATTACATTTCCGCGTATGGGAGTCTTTGACTTACATGATGGTCTGCAAAAAATCCCTGTTGTCTTTACTCCATAGAAAAACAGACTGTCATAATTCCTAGCACAATTAATAACTGCTTGCCATTTTTCATTATCTGAAATTCTAGTACGTTCATTCATAGGTTTTCTCCTCATCAATGTTCATCTATGAATTTTTGTAATTCATTGTGCCATGCATCAGGTTCAAAAGTACCAATTCCAGTTTCCTCTCCAAATAAAAGGTCTATTATGTAATGAGGCTTTTTACCCCCAATATGCATTGCTTTGATACATGAAACGCAGTAAACCACAACATTATCACAAGGAATTTCATCTGAACGTTTTTTCATCTTCTCCTTTATAAGCTCCACAGATAAGGTACCATAAAAACTGTCTCCACAGCATATTGCTTTAGTACGGGTATTCTTCGGTTCAATAATTTCTATATTCATTTTTTTAAGAAGTTCTCTTATAGCAGAATGTACCCTTTCCTCAGTACGTGTAGGGCAAGCATCATGTATGGACATTTTCATACCTTTATAGTCTGGAAATGGAAATGAATTGCTCTCGGCTAAAATTTCCCAAAGTGATTTGGTTGAGATACCATTATAAAGCTCTCTGTATCTCCTGTCACATCCTGCACAGGTATTGATTACCTGTGTGCCACTTTCAAGATTAGGGTTATGCCTACAACAAACCAAGTGTTCAGAAATATCGCCTAAATTTTCATTTAAAAACTTTAATACTTTTTTAGCAAGCTCTGTCTTGTAAATCATAAGTGCACATCCTGGTGCATAAACATGTTTCATTATTATCCCTCCAATAATAGTTCTATTACAAACATATTTTACAGGAAATGAAGTTATATATCTTCCTATATTTCATTAAGTAATTTTATAATAAAAAACTAAAGTCGTATTAAATTATTGAAGCGAATTAAGTTTATAATATTAACATTTAGAACCATATGTGGAAATATTTTTTGATATTTAGGGTTCATCGTTGTTTATATATCAACAACGTCGGAGTCTATTATTAATGCCACTTCTATTCAAGGAAGTATAGATAATCCGACCATTCCGACGCTAATTATTACGTATAGTATGTCAATAATTGAGCAGATTTTTGTCTTAGCGTAGTTTTTGTTAGAAATGTTGAACCCACCTTAATAGCACACTCTTTCTTATAATCTTACAGTCAATATAAATAGTGCTATTAATAAGCATAAATTATAAATTCCAAATAAGCCAATATAATTTAATACTATCTGTCATACTGTATTATTTGGAATTCTTAGAATCTTGCCAGAGTGTTTACATCTATCCAATTCATGTGAATCCTATATTTTATTTTGCTTGTTTAAGCGAAGTTTTTAAATCATCCTCTGGTGTACTTATTGGTTTTATATCAAAGGTGTCTACTAGATATTGTAATACATTAGGTGATATGAAAGCTGGCAAAGTTGGGCCTAAGTACATTCCTTTTATTCCAAGTGATAATAATGCTAATAAATCAGCCACAGCTTTTTGTTCGTACCAAGAAAGTATAATGGTTAGTGGTAGACCATTAACATCTGTTTCAAATGCATCTCCAAGTGCTGTTGCTATTCTAACTGCTGAATAGGCATCATTACACTGTCCTACATCTAATAGTCTTGGTAATCCAGCTACTGTTCCAAAGTCCAATTTATTGAATCTGTACTTACCGCAAGCTAAAGTAAGAATTATACAATCTTCTGGGACCATTTTAGCAAAATCAGTATAATAACTTCTTCCTGGTCTTGCTCCATCACAACCTCCTATTAAGAAGAAATGTCTTACCTTTCCTTCCTTAACTGCATTAACTATAGCTCCAGCATTTGATAATGTTGCATTATGCCCAAAGCCTACTAGTATTTCTTTTTCTTCTTCATCTTCTTTAAATCCACCTAGCTCTAAGGATTTATTTATTATTTCACTAAAATCCTTAGTTCCATCTTCAGAAACTCCAATATATTTTAATCCATCCCAACCTACAACACTAGTAGTAAATATTCTATCTTTATATGTTTCTCTTGGTCTCATCAAACAATTAGTAGTCATTAAAATACATCCTGGTATTTCGTCAAATTCCTTTTGTTGATTTTGCCAAGCTGATCCATAATTACCTACTAAATGTTTGTATTTTTTTAGTTCTGGGTATCCATGTGCTGGCAGCATTTCTCCATGGGTATAAATATTGATACCTTTACCTTCTGTTTGCTCAAGAAGCATTTCTAAATCTTTTAAATCATGGCCAGATACTATAATAAATGGACCTTTTTTAACATTAACATTTACCTTATGAGGTGAAGGGTTTTTGTACGTAGTCGTATTAGCTTCATCTAGTGTTTGCATTACCTGTACAGCCATATCTCCCACTCTCATAGTCATACGTATCATATCTTCAAGAGTTAAGTTGTCATTTGTGGTAGACTCAAGTCCTAAGAAATAAATATTATCTACTTGTTCATTATTATATCCAAGAAACCTTGCCTGATGTCCATAAGCACTTACACCTTTTAATCCATATAATATAGTTGACCTTAAAGAACGAATATCAGCATCGAGATCCTGATCATACATGATGCCTGCTTTTACTGAATCCTTTAGCATATCTTCTTTTGTATCACTTAGATTATATGTAGCTGCATCAGGATATTTCCCCTCCGGTGCTTGATCTCTTATAGATTCTTTTATTTTTTGTGATTCCTTTAATAATCTTACATGAACCTCAGCATCAAAGTTTACATTTGTTAATGTAGTAAACAAACCGTTTTCAACAAATTTCACTATATCTTTATCTATGACTTTTCCTTTTTCTATAAGTGGCTTTGCATAGCAAGAAATTCCCTTTAATTGATATATTAATAAGTCTTGTAAATTTGCAATTTCTGGTGTTTTTCCACAAACTCCACTCTTTGTACATCCCTTTCCTCCTGCTGTCTGCTCACACTGATAACAAAACATTGAATTTTCCATTTAAATCTCTCCTTCTAATAAATTATAATCATAAAATAGTGTTTAATTGGACTTATCTAATATTTTCTTTTAATTACAATTTCAAATCATATCTTTAATTTTTTCATACAATTCATCTGCAGTATCAGCTTGAATCATTTCATCATTTACTAAAGCATATGGTCCTACTGCACAATCACCACAATATCCTAAACAAGGCTCTACCGATACATCAGCATTACTATAATTTTCTTTTAGTTTTTTCATAGTTTCCTCTGTTCCAAAGGTAAAGTTATTTTCACAAAATTTTATTTCAGTCATTTTTACCTCCCAATTATTTATTTTTTAATTTTTCAAATAGCTCATTAACAGATATATTAGATAAATCAACTTCATCTAAATTTATTTCTTTTTCTATTGAGGATTTAAGTAGTGGTGACTTTTTTGTATCTCCTATCACAATTGCACCAACTACTTTATTATTTTTTATGAATATTTTTTTATACTCTTTCAAATTATTATTTTCTTCAACTAATATATTTGTAGGTTTTGTCTCATCTATACATCCCATAGAAAATAATGAAATACCAAAAGCATTTAAAGTGGTAACTGGAATAATGTTTTCGTAAATCATTTCTCTACCTGCTATGTTGTATCCTGCAACTCTTCCTTGAGCTATAGCTATATTCCATAGGCCGGAAATTTGATTATTGTATTCAGCTATATCTCCTGCTGCATATACGCCTTTAATATTTGTTTCCATTTTGTTATTTACTAATATTCCTCGTGCTGTTTGAATGTTGGTTTTCTCTAACAAATCTATATTTGCCTTAATTCCTGTCGAATATATAACTGTATCACACTTAAGTTCAACTTTTCCGTCTATTAAAATTCCTTCTACTTTATCAGCACCTAATATTTCTTTTACAGCTGTACTAGTTAATATTTTTATTCCATGGCTTTGTATTGTTTCTTTCAATATACAGGATGCATCATCATCTAATTGAGTAGGCATGAGTCTTGATAATAATTCACAGACTGTAACTTCTTTGCCATGTTGGTGTAGTATCCAAGCCATTTCTAATCCCTGTATTCCCCCACCAATAACTACAATTTCCTTACTTTCATTTAGCCTGTTTTTAATCTCTAAGGCATCATTGAGATTACGTAGTGTAAACACACCATTCTTACCTATACCATTAATTGGTGGTATTCTATTACTTGATCCATTTGCAAAAAGCAATCTATCATACATAATTTTACTACCATCATCTAACAATACTTCTTGAGAATCAGTGTTTACATTTAGTACTTTTGTGTTAACTAATATCTTTATATTATTTTGCTCATACCACTCTTTCTTTTGAAGAAGTATATTATTTTCCTCAAGTTGACTAAATATTCCTTTGGATAATCTTACACGGTTATAAGGATAATATTCTTCTTCTCCAATCAAATACACCTCTGATTCTAAATCTGTTTCTCTAATTGCTTTGATAGCTGTTACTCCTGCAATACCACTACCGATTATTACTATTCTTTTAATCATTCTTATCACCACTCTTCTATAATACTAATCTCCTGTTATATTATTGCTCCTTTTCTATCTATTATCCTTATAATTAATAATTAAACTAATATTAAAAAACTATGGTATTATAAACTGCTTATAAGCTCTAATATATTATTGTATAATTTATATTTTAAGTAAAATAATATTGCTATAAATTCAAGTTAAATGTGAAAGGAGTTACCATTATGCAGTTAGTTAGAATATCAGACCACCAAGTATACTCTGATGATAGATTTGTAAAAAAAGATATGATAAATGAAGAAAAAGCTCTTATGTTTATGCTAAATCTTAAACCAGGGCAAGAGATTCCGCCACATACTCATGGGGAAAGAGGGCTTATAATTTATGTAGTTTCAGGGAGTGGAACTCTAAGTGTAAGTAATAAAACAGAAAAGATAGCTGTTGGAGATGCAATTTATTGTTCTGGTAATGAACTTTTCAGCATGAAAAATACATCTGAAGGAAACCTTTCTTGCTTTGCATCTTTAACTAAATAAATATATCAATATTAAAAAAGTACTATAAAATGATTCTCTTAGTACTTTTTTAATAATAATTAGAGACATATTCCTAAAGTAACTTTTTTATCATCCTAAAAATAAATCTATATCAATCTTTGTGTTAGTTCTACAATACTTCTATAAAAAACCTCCGTTACTTATGGTATGTTTCACCATACCTAATTATAATATTTTCGATATGCAATTAAGTCGTCACAAATTACGATTGTGATTTAATTCATATAAAAATTATACCGCTTTTTACAGTAGGTTCTTGACATAAATCATACATGCTTGTATCAGAACGTACTGCCTCTATGATAGAAAGATTGGTATAATCTTTTAACATGTTTAAAAAAGGTTTTTTAGTGTACTAACTATCGCTTAACATTATAACTTGAACTCCTAATAGTAATGGCATTATGTTTTGTATCATCTTACCTGTAATTTCAAGTTTTGTTTTGATCTTATCGTAAAGTTTATAACCAACTGGCAATGTAAGATATCTAAGTTTACCACAAAAAAGTAGAGGAATACTTATAACTAAGGAAACAAAACAATGACCATTTAAGTAAGAAGTACTATCATGTTTTGTATGGTCAAATAATTTCCTGTATCAATCAAACTTATCTCAAGATTTAGCTTGTAGAGTGTCATCAATAATTATGAAAATAATCATAGCAGATTTAAGTTACTGCGGAATAAGTGAAATTGCTATTTTTACTGTAGCAAACATCAAACTCTCTATCGAGAAGTTTTCATAAGATAAAAAATAGTAAAAACTGTTAAGGGCCTTATGTCAATACTTTTTGATGAAATTGTCATATAAAAATTTTATAGAACGAACTTCTCGAACTGAAAGTATAGCAATAACAAGTAAAATAAATATATGAAAGCTCTGCTTATAAAATATGGAGCGATATTAACAAAAATAATTTTCAATTGTTTTAATTATTGATTTTTCGTCAATACTAATCATAGTACCAGATACCTCCTATAAATTCTGGTTTCATCAATATGAGTATTGATAATTAAGAGGTATTTGGTACGTTGTATTTTTTAGTAGTTTTAAATTACTTATAAAGTGGTGTTCAAATAATATAGTTTTAAAAAAAGATGTCAAAGATAAAAAAAGTAATAATTTCATACATCATACTCAATAGAAGTTAAATACATGAAGTTATAATTTATTACCGTTTATATAAAGTTTCCCATAAATGGTTGATGAAAAAGTTTAAATTATATTTTTGTAATATAAGTTATTAAAATGCATAAAAAGTTTACTAATGGATTTCACTAATTGTGAAAATTAAGTATAATAAGAGATATTGTGATAAATAATCTGAAAAAATGATATTTTCACTAATTTAGTACAGAATTTAAGTTTTTTATAAAGTATTCGATAAAAAATTAGGATTATCATAAATTTACAAGGAAAATTTTTTCGAAAAATATTATGTCAAAGATAATATTAGTAATTTCTTTGGTATGTATTTTACGTTTATTGCTATAATCCCTAATTATTTATTCTATATTTTATAATTCTATATTGAAAGCATCCATGGCAGCATGCACAAAGGCGATCTGAAAATGCAGAAAAAATAAAGACATGTATTGATGAAAATACAAAGGATATAGATCAAGTAGCTGTAACAGCTCAAGGTCTTAATGATATGATTCAAAAGTTTAAAATTTAAATTCATTATATTTTGGAGGAATTATTATGTCAAAAATAGTTGGTAGTAATGATGTTGATTTAAATTTAATAGAGGTAAAGGATGTTATTGATATTGATTTACTTCAAAGATTTCAAGACAATTTTGCAGAAAGCATGGATATTGCCAGTATAACCGTAGATATTAATGGAAAACCAGTAACTAAGCCAAGTTCTTATACAGATTTTTGCTTGAAGTTTACTCAATCTACTAAGATAGGTGACGCAAGGTGTGCTGAATCACATAGAAGAGGTGGGGAAGAAGCTGCGAGAACAGGAAGACCATATGTTTATACTTGTCATGCAGGATTAATTGATTTTGCTGCACCTATATTAGTGGAAGGCAGACAAATTGGAACGATTTTAGGTGGACAAATATTAACTTCTGCTCCAGATGAATCTAAGTTTAGAAAAACTGCAAATGAAATAGGAGTTAATGAAAATGGATATGTGGAAGAAGTAAATAAAGTAAAGATTACTACTGAAAAAAGCGTAAGAGCAGCTGCAGAAGTACTGTATATAATTGCTAATGCTTTATCAAAAATAGGTTATGAAGAATTAAAGATTAAAAATATGTCCCAGGTGCTTGCAGAGAATTTTAGTCAGATTTCAGCTACTATGGAGGAATTGTCAGCTTCTTCAGTTAATGTTACTAACAATCAACACGTTTTAAGTGAAGAAATAGTTAATGTAAAAAATATATCTTTGGAAATTAACACAATACTTGATTCAATAAAAAGCATAGCTGACCAAACAAAAATGCTTGGCTTAAATGCAGCTATAGAAGCAGCTAGAGCAGGAGAAGTCGGAAGGGGTTTTGGAGTTGTTGCAACTGAAATAAGAAACTTATCTCAAAATTCTAAGGAAACAGCTTTAAAGATATCAGAGCTTACAAGTAAGATAGAGAATTCCGTAGATAAAACTATGGAATCATCCGATTCTACATTGGAAAATACAGAGCAACAATCTGCTGCAATTGAAGAAGTTACTGCAAGTTTACAAGAGATTACAGAATTTGTTGATGCATTAAATAAATTAGCAAATTCCCATAAGTAAAATTAAAGCATTAAGTTTATTTTTTATAAAAATGACATTCACATTAAATCAGGGTGAATGTCATTTTTATATATAGATTTAAAAAAATAGCTGCAAGGGTATATTACAAGTTAGCTCAGTAAAACACTACATTTTACTTGTTGAAGTTGTAACGGTGTAAATTGTTTTTTAATATAATACAAAAAACACACTAAATACAAATGATACAAGGGGATGTGAAAATTGAGAGATAGGTGCTTGAAAATGATAATTGACAGTTGTTTTAATATAAGATTGAATGATTTAGGAAATATTATATTAAATTATAGGTGTATGGAAGAAAGATTTAAAGAAAAGTTTTCAATAATTTTTATAGGAGATACTCATACAGATAAAATTTGTGAAGGAAAAATATGAAATAATAAATTTAAGACTTCAAAGATTAAATATTATAGTGCTAACTACAGGTTGTAAGTCTGATGGATTTTTTTATAAACACAAGTACTTTAAAAAGGAGCTTAATAAAACAGGAGAATATATGGATAAAGAAAGTCCGCATATAAATTTTTTTATAGGTATGCATATTCCACCAAGTATAGGCAAATTACAGGATAAAGTTCTGAATAATAAAACATCACATTCTTTAAATTGCATGTTTACAAGTAATTTTAATGACTTTATGGATAAATACCATAATAGAATAATTGCCATAGTAACTCACCATCTTCATTGCTTTCATCAGGAAAACCCATGTACACCAGCTGCTAAGTATAATGATAGACCTTTTTATTTAACTGCTAGTGGTGGTCACTGCACTTTATGTGATAAAAAATCTTGTATTAGTGAATGTTTAAAGTTTGATTTTCAGTTAAAAAATGATTTAAGTAATAATGAGTTAAAGATTGTTAAGGTTAATAGAATATAATTGTAAAATAGTTGTTGATATGAAATAAAGGAATTGATAAATAAGAATTTGAAATACTAATATAGATATAACACTATACTAGTATCTATACATTTAAAACAGGGAACGCAAATAGATTTTGTAGAGAACGTAAGTAGATTTGTGTGAAATTCAAATCTATTTGCGTTCTCTTAAAACAATTTGATTTCTATCGATCTACCAGTTTTTTGCCTCAACCTCAAAGTATGCCTTAGGATGTGAGCATACAGGACATTTTTCTGGGGACTCATCACCTATATGAATATATCCGCAGTTACGGCATATCCAGATCTTTTTCTCATCTTTATTGAAAATCTTATTTTCCTGAAGATTTTTCAAGAGTTCAAGATATCTTTCTTCATGATGTTTCTCAATTTCTGCTACCATAGCAAATAATCTAGCTATATCTGTAAATCCTTCTTGCTTAGCTTCTTCTGCAAATTTTTTGTACATTTCAGTCCATTCATAATGTTCACCACCAGCAGCAGCTTTTAGATTTTCTTCAGTATTTCCTATACCACTTAAAAGTTTGAACCAGATCTTTGCATGTTCCTTTTCGTTATCTGCAGTTAGTCTAAATATTTCACTTATCTGCTCATATCCTTCTTTTTTAGCGGCAGAAGAGAAATATGTATATTTATTTCTTGCTTGAGATTCTCCAGCAAATGCAGACCATAAATTTTTCTCTGTGTTACTTCCTTTTAGCTCCATTTTATACACCTCAATTCAATTATTTACAATAATTTGTTTGAATTTATCAGTAAAGTCTGTAGACTTGTCTTTATATTATTTAACTTATTCTGCTTTCCACAATCCATGTAAATTGCAATATGCCCTAACACATATAAGTTCTTCATTTGTTTTGAAAACAGCCTCTGGTTTTTCTGATGGCTTTAAATATTTTCTATATATACATTTAGGTGTTTGTAGTTCAATCCATTCTATATAATGTTTTTCTTCCATTGGGTGTTCTACACTTCCAACTTTAATTAATACTCCATTTTCAATCTTTTCTACTATAGGAATATGCTTTTCTTGTGATGCATCAACTGTGTTTTCTGATTGTAAAGTCATTGGTTGTCCACAACAAACTAACTGTCCTCCACTAGCATGAGTTATCTCTACAATGTTTCCACATAAAGAACACTTATACACTTGATTTAATTTAGTCATTTATATTACCCCCAGTACAAAATAATTTAATAAGATTATAACACTAAAAATAAAGTAAATATATATAAATATTACAAATATATCAGAATTTTTAAATAGTTTTACAATTCTATACATAATCAATATTGTTAATCCTGTAGAGCTAACTCAAATTTTAGAGAATATATATAGAACTTAAAATATAAAAATCTTAATTGGTAAAATTATGTTGATTTAATAGAAAAAGTATGATAATTTTAATATAAAGAAAGCTATTATCTGACAATAAATACAATTCATTAAAATTTGAATTGCAAGAAATATAATATTATGGAATTTTATGTATTGAAAATAATTATGATATAATAACATTTATCATCAAAGATGAGGGGTGTACATGGATAAATGTGTTTGTACTATATAAGCTTATGAATATGATCCTGCAGTTGGAGACCCAGATTCAGGAATAGCTCCAGGTACAAAGTTTGGGGATATCCCTGAGAATTGGGTGTGTCCACTTTGTGGAGTTTCAAAAGCAGAGTTTGAAAAGGTTTGATTTTTTATGATTATTTTAAAACTACAGCATAATAAAAAGGAGGTTTAACAATGGGAATGTTTTGTTATCAATGTCAAGAGACAGCTGGAGGTAAAGGATGTACAATTAAAGGTGTATGTGGTAAAAATGAAGAAGTAGCAAAGTTACAAGACTTGCTTATTTACACAGTAAAAGGAGTTTCTGAGGTTGTTGTTAAAGGAAAATTTGATGTTAAAGCACTTGGAACTGTAAATCATGAGGTATTAAAGAGTCTTTTTATTACAATAACCAATGCTAATTTTGATGATGCAGCTATAGAGAAGCAAATCATGAAATTAATTGAAATTAGAAATGATCTAAAAAAGCAAATTAACATTGATCAGTTAGATGATGCTGCTAGTTTTGAAGTATTTGATAGAGCTTCTATGATTGAGAAAGCTAGTAAAGTTGGAGTTCTTGCTGCAGAAAATGAAGATATTAGATCATTAAAAGAAGTCATTACCTACGGTATTAAAGGTATGGCAGCTTACACACATCATGCCCTCAATATAGGAAAAGAGAATTTTGATATTTATGGATTTATATATGAAGCAATGGCTGGAATCCTGAATACTAGTTTATCAGTGGACGAACTAGTTACACTTACCTTAAAGACAGGTCAATTTGGAGTTAGTGCTATGGCACTTCTTGATGAAGCTAATACTTCCAAGTATGGAAATCCTGAAATCACAAAGGTTAATATTGGAACTAGGGACAACCCTGCTATACTAATATCTGGTCATGATTTGACTGATCTTGAACAACTGCTTGAACAAACAAAAGGAACAGGGGTTGATGTATATACACACAGTGAAATGCTTCCAGCGCACTATTATCCTTTCTTTAAAAAGTATGATAACTTCGTTGGAAATTATGGAAGTTCATGGTGGAGACAGGTTGAAGAGTTTGAAAGCTTTAACGGACCTATTCTCTTTACAACAAACTGTATTGTACCGCCTAGAAGCGAAGAAGTAAGAAGAAGAATATTTACCTCTGGAGCATCCGGTTATCCTGGATGTACTCATATTGAAGCAAAGAAAGATGGAAAAAAAGATTTTTCTCCAATTATTGAAATGGCTAAAAATTGTAAGGCACCGACAGAAATTGAAACGGGAAATATTGTTGGTGGATTTGCTCATGAGCAGGTTTTTGCTCTGGCAGATAAAGTTATTGATGCCGTTAAATCTGGAGCTATAAAGAAATTCTTTGTTATGGCAGGTTGTGATGGCAGGATGAAATCAAGACAATACTACACTGAGTTTGCTGAGAAACTTCCAAAAGATACAGTAATACTTACTGCTGGTTGTGCAAAATATAGATATAATAAGCTTCCACTTGGAGATATTGGAGGCATTCCAAGAGTACTTGATGCAGGGCAGTGTAATGATTCATATTCGTTAGTATTAATAGCTCTCAAGCTTAAAGAAGTGTTTGGACTTGATGATGTAAATAAACTGCCTATAGCTTACAATATAGCATGGTATGAACAGAAAGCTGTTATTGTTTTATTAGCCCTACTTTACTTAGGTGTTAAGAATGTACATCTTGGACCAACGCTTCCAGGATTTTTATCACCCAATGTAGTAAAGATTTTAGTGGAGAACTTTGGAATCGGAGGAACAGGTACAGTTGATTCTGATATAGAAATGTTTATGAAATAGATACAAGCCAATTAAAAAGAACCTATAGCTTAAATTGCAATTTAAGCTATAGGTTCTTAAAATTTCATTGCTAGTTCTTTAGTTATTTTAATTTACTGATTTTGTTAATTGTTCGGATAAACAAATGATTTTACAATGGACAATCCAATACCAGTACCTTCAGTATTAAGGGAAGGAGATTCGCCTATACGATGGAATCTTTGAAAAATCTTATCTAGTCTGTTTGCTCCATTTCTATTCTGTCGTCCCTCACTGATATCTCTACATTACTACTTTTATCAATTAAATTTACAAATCGGTTATAAATTGTATAGATTTACTATTCAAAACAATTTTTGAATAGGCTTCACACAAGTAATCTTTGAAATCAAATTTCAATTCTCTTGCTGTTTTTTCTTCTATTTTTACATTTTTTAAGGTAAGCTGCTTTAAGAAAGATGGATTTGTTTCAATAAATTTAAAATCAACTAGTTTGCCATAATCATCAAATATTACTTCTATAATACAGAAACAATCATACATGGAATCAAATAATTTATGATATTTCTTTTCAGTTATCTGTGCTAATTTTTCTTTCGTAATAGAAAGTTCTTATTCAATCCGTTTTTTATCAGTTATATCTCTAAACAAAGAGCCGATCTCACCTTTGTGATATAGAAAAACAAGCATATCATACCAATAAGTTCCTATACTATTGGCAGGTGGAGTTGGAGGTTCTAATCTTCGATTTGGTGACAGCCACTTTCACAGAGTACGTGGGGGACTAGAGTGTATAGTTATCGTATAAAATTTCGGAAGTAACAGTTTGTTACTTCCGAAGATGCATTTTGGTATGTTACAAAATACTTTTGAGATTCAGATGATTAGAGAAATATAGAAAAAAACATAAGTTATTAAATAGCATTCAATGTCTATATGAGTGAGTTCGGGAACTAATTTCCAGTAGAAGTTAAAATGATTCTAAGATGTTTTTAGTCCGAAGCACTCTTAAAAGTACTATTTTTTATTCAATTTAATTAAAAAAATGGTATAACAAACTTAACGCACGATAAGTGAATTTTTGAAGATCTAACAATTACTTAGATTAGCTTACTTTATTTATAGCTAATTCTATAATGTCTATTTTCATTGATTATTACTCCTTTTTCAATTTTATGTAAAAAAGAGCCTGCATAAGGCTCTAATAATTTTCTGATTTTTTCTATATTTATTCAAAAAAAACTTTTAAGGATCTATTTTTAAAGTTATCTGAAGTTATGTAGTATTTTTTCCTAAAGTCATCGTTTAATTCAATTTCTTCTATATTTTTTAATATAAGTGATTTTAAAGCTTTTGTGTTTTTTTCTTGAAGTTTGAAAATTATGTCATCGCCGATTACTCCATTTTCTACAATTTCAAAGTCTTTAAGCAAATAATTTTTATTAGGGTCATTAGTGTCTTTGATAATAATTATTTTATTATTAGTTATTGTCTTGCATGAATCAGTAATAAAAAATGGATAGTCAAAAATCTTTGTAGAAGCTGCTACAGAATAATTTATAACTGTTTTACCTTGATCAGATGAAAATTTTATACTCATTTCATTATTCACCTCTCATAGATTTTTTATTAATGATAATATTCTCCATTTATATTGAAATTCCCCTTAAATATGTTAAAAAATTCTTTGTGTTGCATGAAATTAAATTTTAATGTTTTTTATTAAGTTATTTAATATTTAAATAGATTGCAGTTCTAAATATAAAAAAAATTATATAAATAAGCAAAAAATGAAATTTTATAAAGTTGTTGAAAAAATATAGACTTTTTTTGTATGTTTATATATAATTATAATATACTTTTCAAATTATGTAAAAAAATGGAGGGAAAATTATGGAGTACTCAAGTGTAAAAATTTGTTCAGAAGAACAACCTGTTTTAGTGAAAATAACTTCTGGTGATAAACCCAACATTTCTAACGTAACAATAAAGAAATGGCAGGATATAGTAGATATAATTTCATTAACTATAAATGTCCCTTCAGCTTTAATTATGCGTCTTAAAGCAAATTATTTTTCAGTATTTCTTAGAAGCAATTCAACTTTTAATCCTTATAAAATAGGTGAAAATGTAAAACTACATTCTGGCCTTTATTGTGAAACTGTTGTGGGAACTAAAAATTGTCTTCTTGTACCTAATGCATTAAAAGATCCATTATGGCAGAAAAATCCTGATATTAAGCTAAATATGATATCATACTTAGGATTACCAATAATGTGGCCAGATGGTGAAATATTTGGTACTATATGTGTTTTGGATAATAAGGAAAATCATTATGACAATAAATGTGTTAAACTTTTAGAACTTCTAAGAAATAGCATTCAAAAAGATTTACAATTAGCATTGGATGAGAGAATGTTAGAAGCAAAAATTAAATATATACAAGCAACAGAAAATAAGTTGCGGGAAAGTGAAATTAAATATAGGGAATTATTTAATAATATGAGAAGCGCTGTAATAATTTATAATGTAAAAAACGGAGGAAAAAACTTTATTTTTGAAGATTTAAATAAAGCTGCTGAATCAATTGAGAAAATTAATAAGGTTGATGTTATTGGCAAAAATTTTAAAAAAATTTTCCCTAAAGGTTTAAATACTGATTTATTTAAAATAATGAAACATGTTTGGAGAACTGGTGTACCAAAACATTTATATCCAACATTTTATAAAGATTACAAGATGAATATATACAGGAACAATTATTATATATACAGATTATCAGCAGAAGAAATAGTTGTTGTATATGATGATATATCTAAAAGTATAGAACAACAAAAAACCATATCTGAAAAAGAGCAAATAATTTATAAAACTCGTGAATTAGAAAAACTAAGAACAGAATTTTTTGCTAACATTTCCCATGAACTTAAAACACCACTTAATATTATTTTAGGAACTATACAACTTAATAAAATGATAATTGAAAATGGAGAAAATCCAATCAATAGGGAAAAATTAATAAATAATATAAATATGGAGAAACAAAATTGCTTTAGATTGTTAAGATTAATAAATAATTTAATTGATTCAACTGAAATAGATTCCAAATTTATTGAACTTAATATGGTAAATTGTAATATTGTTAATTTAGTTGAAGAAATCACTCAGTCAGTAGCAAAATATATAAATAATAATATAAGTATTACATTTGATACTGATCTAGAAGAAAAAATTATTGCTTGTGATTTGGATAAAGTTGGAAGAATAATACTTAATCTTTTATCAAATTCAGTAAAATTCACAGAACCAGGAGGAAGTATATTTGTAAATATTATAGATGATAAAGACTATATAACTATTACTGTTAAAGATACAGGTATAGGTATACCTCAAAATAAACTAAATACTATATTTGATAGGTTTAGGCAAGTAGATAAATCATTTACAAGGAAAAATGAAGGCAGTGGAATTGGGTTATCTATAGTCAAATCATTAGTAGAAATGCATAAGGGATCTATTTTTGTAGAAAGTAAATATGGAATAGGAACTAAATTCACAATAAAATTACCAGCAAAAGTATTAAGTAATGGTAATATTGAAGAGAATAGAATACTGAATAACACAATTAGCAATTATGATGAAAAAGTAAGAATTGAGTTTTCAGATATATATAAATTGAATGCGCTTAGTAGTTAATATTAATAATATAATCAGTTAAGAGTACAAGCTGTGTGATAAGAGTCTAAGCTAAAGTATATTGATAAAAAGCAAGGGAACATTGCAATAAATATAGTAATATAATAATTGATAAATAATATTAATACCATGCTTGCTTTTTTATAATTTGATATTTGAACTTTATATTCTGTTGATCTTAAAAAGTTAAATTGAGATGCGTTAAAAAATGTTTATATTACAAAAAAATTACACATATAACATAAAGTGATATGATATAATGTAATTAAAAAGTAAATGATAGTTAAAAAATATGTGTTTTAAGGGAGGAATTTCAAAATGCTAAAATCAAATGAGTTTCAAACAAATGAATCTATCTTGGAAGCATTCAAATTGGTTCTTCCATATATCAATAGAGTTGTTCGTGAAGATATGGCTGTTGGCTTGACAGATTTGAAAGAATACTTGTCATATTATAGAGCAAGAGAGTTTGAGCTTGATTTACCTGCAGGTAAGCCAATTAGTGGAATAAGTACTATAGAGGAATGTATAAGAACAGGTAAGAATACTTTTGATGATATTCCTGATGAAGTATATGGAAGACCTATAAAGACAATATTTACACCAATTTATGGGGTTGATAAAAAAATTATAGGAACTCTAAGTTCAGGCATTGATTTGAATGACAATCATAATTTGGTACAAAGTGTTAAAGAATTATCTTCTTCTATAAATCAAGTATCAGTAAATGTTGAACAAATAGCTAAAAGTGCAGTAGAGCTTTCAGACTATGGGCAGCAATCAATAGATTTAGCACATGATTTAACAGATAAGTATCGAGATACTTCAATGATTTTGGAATTTATTAAAAGTGTAGCAGCACAGACAAATCTTTTAGGATTAAATGCGTCAATTGAGGCTGCAAGGGCAGGTGAACATGGTAGGGGATTTTCAGTTGTTGCTAATGAAATAAGAAAACTTGCAGAACAATCTCATGAATCGGCAAAAAAAATTGAAGCTATATTAAAAGAAATGAATAATTCAGTTTCTGAAATTAATAAATCAATAGAATCTACGGGAAGTATCAGTGAGGAACAAGCCGCATCCACACAGGAAATATCTTCAAACTTAGAATATATAAACAGTATTACAGAACAATTAAAAAAATTTGTTCAACGATATGATTAAATAATATTTATTAAAGCACCCATTATTCAGATTGAATTTTGAGGTGCTTTTAATTATCTTTGAATATTTATGAAATTATTGTAAGGAGTAAACCTTATTTTTTATAAATAAGATATAAATATGTGTGATGTAAAAGTATTGTGTGTTAAATTGAAATGATGAAATAATATAGCAAATTTAAATTAAAAAGCTATCGTATCTTAATTTGAGATGTACGGTAGCTTTTTTAAATAACATTTTATATTTATAAATTGCTATTTAAAAATAGTTTATCATGCAAAATACTATTTTCTAATGTATTTTAATATTTTACAGCATAAAATCATGTATTATAAGTTATTATATTAAGTTATCATATACAATCATATATTACAATAATTTGCATGATGTTTTTGGATTATTCTTACAAGTAAACTTAAACCATTGAGACGTAATGCTTTTATTAAAAAATTCACGAATTTTTATACTATAGTATTTTATATGATAATAAATGACAGACTATTATAATATCATGTAATGTATTATATTATATGATAAATTATTATAAAATCATATATTGTAATAATTCACATGATGTTTTTACATTATTCTGATAAATATGTCTAAGCCATTGAAATATAATACTTTTATCAAAAAAATACACAAGTTATTCTACTGTAATATTTTATAATATAATACATGACAAAACAATATTTTATCATGCAAAATACTATTCTCTAATGTAATTTAATTTTTTACAGCATAAAATCATGTAAAATAATAATTTATCATATATAATCATATATTACAATTCAATATCATGTAGTACAATAATTTACATTAAAATGCATGATATTTGTCGCAATGTTGAAAAAAATGATCTTGGATCTTTGAGATACAGTGGTTTTGTAGAAATGTATATTGTTTTTAGTGTCATATTATTATGCAAGATAAACAAATATATTAAAGTATTTTATCATGCACTATCATATATTATCATGTATTACATGATGTTATATAAATTTAGAAAGGTGGTTATCTATATATGAAAAGAAAAGGAAAATCTCATAAGGCTTGGGTAGATGATTTATGTTTTGTAGATCTCTATTTACCAAAAGATAAAAATATAAAAAAGAAAGTGGAAGAATATAAACAATTGGAAAGGCAGCGTATGATTTTACATAAAGAAATAGCACAATTTATTACACTTTTAAAGGATTTTGAAATTAATGAGATCCTTTTAGAACAACTAAAACAACTTATATATCCTGAGTGGAAACTTGAATACAATGGAGATCGAATAAAGATATATATACCAGACGTATTACCAACAATATATATAAAAACAGCTAATGCAGCCGCCGGTTATTTTGCGAATACATGGGAGAATAATATGGCTCTTTTGATTAGAAAGTGGGAAGGATTTTCTATAGAAAAATATAAAAAAAGTTTTTGTGTGATGTAAGTTTTTTCACCCTATAAAATTTGATTGTGATAATAAATTCTTCAAACCATTGATAGATGGAATTGTGTTATCAAGGATTATAAAAGATGATAATAATACTATATTGAAATTTGGTTTTGAGGGAATTATTTCGTCCGAAAATCCTCATGTAGAAGTGTTTATTTTTGGAGACGAAAAAATACCTGAGAGCATTTTAAATGGAATAGATTAATTTTGAAAAATGTATACAAAAAACTTATTATTTAGCTCACGAAAACTCAACGTTTTTGGAACAAAAAAGTATACAAAAAGTTAAAAAAACAAGAGATTTTTTTTTGTATATACAAAAAAACTTAAAAGCCTTATATTATCAGAGGTTAAGAGGGATGATTTTTACAAAAGTTGAGTGCAACGAAGCACTTTTGACCAATTAAAGCTCTCCTGACTAGTTTTGCTTTTTTTCTATAACTGAGATGGCACCTGCTGCTTATGAAAATAATAATAATAACTAAAAATACTGATAAAAAAATGGAAGAATAAATAAGGAAAAAAGTAAAAGAAAAAAACCCTAAAAACCTGCTTTTACATTAAAAAAAGTAGAATAAAATGAGAAAAAATATGAGACAGGAGATGGAAAAATAAGATGATGTATTTACAGGAAAGGGATATAAAACTGTTAAAAATGATAGCTGCTTATGGAATTTTAAATAATGAATCCATACGTAGAATTTATGATGATAGTAGTCAATATTATATACGAAGAAAGAAGACATTGGCAGATGCAAAGTATATCATTAAAACAAATAAATATGCCTACATGGGCATAAAAGAAAAGAGATATCTAGAATCTATAGGTGAAACTGACCTAAAGCAAATCTCAGGAGATAAATACGCAAGAGAAAGATTGGAAAAAATATCTGAAGTCTTAATTCCACTCCAAAACGTGTATGAATGCTATCCGAGTTGGAAATTAAAAGATATTGAAAAACTAGCAGGTAGAAAACTACAGTCTTATGGTAAAATAAGGAGTAGGATAACCGAAAAAGAGTATTACATCTACAATCTAGGAACTTTAAAACAAGGAAAGAATATCAGCAGCCATATAAAAATAAAAGCAGCTTATATAAAACATATAAAAGAAGAAATAGTGCAAAATGCACTTATTTGGAGAAGATAAAATAAAAGAAGGAAATAGAAGAATAGAAAGAGTGGTTATTTTGCCAGGAGATGCTTTAACTATGGGGTTATATAAAAGAACACTAGATAGTTTAGGAGTAGGAGAACAAATGGTATTGCCTTTCACGGAACAGGGAATAGAACTGTTAATGGAATTAGGAAATAGGAATATAAAAGAAGAGGCCATAAAATATTTATATGGGAATGATTATGGGAAAACTGATTGGAAATATGCAGATTACACCATAGAAAATGGTAAACAAGCTATAGTTCTTATTAATAATGATGGTGAGAAGATAGTAAAGATAAGGCAGGATCAGCAGGTAAATCAATATAATTATTCTCGAAAAAGTAGTATAGCAATAATATGCTTGGAAAATCAAAAGAGAACATTTGAAAAAGAATTTCCTGAAATTGAGATTGCAATTATTCCAGATGAATTTATATGGAAATAAGCATTTCTATATAAATGAACTTATGAAAGTGGAAATTGCTACAAACTTTAAATTGTGTATTGAACAAGAACTTCTATATAAAATATTAATGTGATTTAGATATATGGGATTTTTATAATATGAATGAAGAAAGTCTGTGGCAGCTACAACAAATACAGGCTTTCTTTTTGTTGGTAGTTATACTCCAATAAATGTATAATAGATTGTATAAGATTATTATGAGCTTAAAAGATATTATAAATTACAATTTTAAGGGGAATGAAATTATATGCAAGAAAAAATTAACTTATATGTTGATGATTTAAGAGATTGTCCAGAGGGGTTTGTAATAGCACATACTGTAGAACATGCAAAATATTATCTTCAAAATTTTCAAATAAATGTACTTTCACTTGATCACGACTTAGGAACTGATGACCAAGGTAATTTACTGCCTACGGGATATGATTTGATTAAACATATCTGTGAATATGGTTTAAGAATAGAGAAAATATACCTCCATACTGACAATGCTGTTGGTAGAGAAAATATGTATCAAACCTTATTGGGAGCTCAGAGGAGAGGTTTTATAGACAAAGATATAAAAATCTATAATTATTCTGTAACACCAAACAAATACTCTTAATAATAATCGAGAGGAGTGTCTTATATGTTATATTTAGAAGATAAGAAAAGATTAGATAATATACTTCTTACAAGTAAAGATATAAAAAGTAATAAAGATGAAATTTTGAAAATTATTCCTGAGCTAATTATTTGTGTAAATTGTACTCAAAATCATCCAGCTCATATATATAAAGTATTTGATCACATATCAGAAACCGTAAATAGAGTTGAGTTTGATTTAACACTAAAATTAGCAGCACTGCTGCATGATATAGGTAAGCCTTATAAAAAAGTTTTAGTGGATAACACTGAAAGATTTTGGGGACATGAAGATACAAGTGCGGAAATTGCCAAACTTGTACTAACTAGGCTTGGTTACGATCAAGATTTAATTAATAAATTATACATTCTTATAAAATATCATGACCATAAAACATTTCCTACATCAGAAAGTATAAAAAATACAATTAATTTGGTGGGAGATGAGCTTGTGCCTTATTTATTTAAGCTGCAGACAGCTGATTTGTTATCTCATTCTGAAAAGTATTACAAACCATTAGTATCAAAATTAAATGCCTCTAAAAAGTTTTATGAAGAAATTTATTGTTCAGAAAATAGAGAGAATAAAATTAAAAGGAAAAGAATTATTACAGTTGAAGATATTTATAGAGCTAGAGAAAATATATTAAAAGGATCATATATAGGTGTGCAAAGAGTTTCAAAGATGCCTCCATTGTATAAACGTAAAGATGAATATTCTAAGGCTGTAGTTAAAATGAGAAGGTTTATCAATAAGTTCCTATAGTTACGTTAGTGGCAGGTGGAGTTGGAAATTTTAGGGATATATCTTATATAAGTGAAGTATTAGTCACCATTTTGGTTATATTGTATTTAAAGTATATATAGAGAAAATGGCATTTCAATATACTTGAACTGAACATAGATATGAGTATTATAATGCTCTGTCATAGTATTTTAATATAAAGTTTCGGAAGTAACTATTTGTTACTTCCGAAACTTTATATTGTGGTGTGTTACAAAAGAGTTTTGATATTCATATGATTTGTGAAATGTAGAAAAAGCACTAATTTATTAAATAGCATTCAATCTCTATAAAGAGTTGGGTGCTTTTTATTTTGCAAATTATGAATTTATTTCAAGATAAATATGTAGGGTTTAAATATTTTGACAAAACGTGTAAAATGATATTATGGTAATATATGAAAAAAGTAACAATTGGATTGAGAGTGTGATTTTATGAAACAGCCTAAAATATTAGATAATAAGCAGTTTGGTAAAGTTGGTGAAGAGTTAAAGGGAAAGGTCAAAAGTGGCTCTAAATTATCTATAATATCATCATATTTTACTATTTTTGCATACAAAGAATTAAGTAAAGAACTAAAAAAGATTGATAAGTTAAGATTCCTATTTACTGAACCATCTTTTGTTAAACAAAATAAGGAAATTGTAAGGGAATATTTTATAGATAAAACATCAGAGAAAAGGATTTCTGGCAATGAATTTGAAATAAAGTTAAGGAATGAAATGAACCAATCAAGTATTGCAAAGGAATGTGCTGAGTGGATTAAGGATAAGGTAGAAATTAAATCTTTAAGAAAACCTAATCCAGCACAACAAAGACTTATATACGTAGAAAATAAAGATGAGGATATTTCTATAAATGGAACAGTAGACTTTACAAGTGATGGTTTAGGTTTTTCACCATCTACAAGAATGGATATGAATACCTGTATGTATGGAAGAGAATTTACTAATCATTTTTTAACAATGTTCAATAATATGTGGGAAGATAAAACCTTAGTTGAAGATGTTAAAGCTACAGTTTTAGAGCATATGAAAGCTATATATAAAGAAAACACTCCAGAATTTATATACTTTGTTACTTTATATAACATATTTAGAGAATATTTAGAGGAAATAACTGAAGAGAATATAGTTAAAACTAGAATAGGCTTTAAGAACACGGAAATATGGAATAAGCTATACAAGTTTCAGAAGGACGGAGTTATTGGTGCTATTGACAAATTAGAAAAGCATAGAGGATGTATTCTAGCTGATTCAGTAGGTTTAGGTAAGACATTTTCAGCTTTAGCAGTGATCAAATATTATGAGCTTAGAAACTATAGGGTTTTAGTTTTATCACCTAAAAAACTTAGAGAAAACTGGACAATATATACTTTAAATGATAAGAGAAATATTTTACTTAAAGATAGATTTAATTATGATGTATTAAATCATACAGATTTAACTAGGGAGGAAGGGTATTCTGGTGAGATAAATTTAAAAACTGTAAATTGGAGTAATTATGATTTAGTGGTTATTGATGAATCACACAATTTTAGAAACAACAATTCTAGAAATGATAAAGTTACCAGATATTCTAAGCTCCTTAATGATGTTATAAAAAGTGGAGCAGAAACAAAGATATTAATGTTATCTGCTACTCCAGTTAATAATAAAATGAATGATTTAAAGAATCAAATTAATTTTATAACAGAAGGAATAGATGATGCTTTTGAAGATGAGGGAATAGTAAGCATTAAACATACTTTAAGAAAAGCTCAATTGATATTTAATAAATGGACAAACCTTCAAGAGGAAGAAAGAACATTGGATACTTTCATGGAAATGATTAATATAGATTATTTTAAATTACTTGATACAGTAACTATAGCTAGATCAAGAAAGCATATTGAGAAGTATTATAGTACAGCTGAAATTGGTAAATTTCCTCAAAGATTAAAGCCTATAAATGAAAAGTCAAAAATCGATGAATCAGATGAATTCCCAAGTTTGAATCATGTAAATAAGGTAATTAGAAATTTAAATTTAAGTACATACTCGCCACTTAAATATGTGCTTCCAGAGAAAAGAAGTGAGTATGACAAAAAATACGATACTTTTGTAAAAGGTGGACAATCTGTATTTAGGCAGGTAGATAGAGAAGAAAGTTTAGTTAGCTTAATGAGGGTAAATATACTAAAAAGAATGGAGAGCTCAATTAATTCCTTTGGAATAACAATAGCAAAACTTTTAAAGCAAATAGATTATACTCTGGATAAGATTGAAAAAAAGCAATTTGATTATGATAGCTCATTAAACATAGAGAATATTGAAATTGATGATCCTCTGCTGGAAGATTCTCTAATAGGGAATAAAGTAAAAATATTAATACAGGATATGGATTTAATTAAATGGAAACAAGATTTAGAAGATGATAAAAGAAAGCTGGAAGAACTTTTAATTGAAGCACAAAAGGTTGTAATTCATAGAGATGCTAAATTAAATAGACTGAAAATTTTAATTGAAAATAAAATAAATAATCCTATAAATCTAAACAATAAAAAGATAATAATATTTTCAGCTTTTGCAGATACAGCAAATTATCTATATGAAAGTATAGCAGCTTGGGCAAGAGACAAATTTAAAGTACATACTGCTTTGGTTACAGGATCAGGAGATAATAAGTCTACCTTAAAAGGTGTTACTAAAAAGGATTTAAATGATGTACTAACAAATTTTTCTCCAATTTCAAAGGAAAGAGAAAAAGTAAACTGTGATATAAAAGAAGAAATAGATATATTAATAGCTACAGATTGTATTTCAGAAGGACAAAATCTACAGGACTGTGATTATTTAATTAATTATGATATTCACTGGAATCCAGTTAGAATAATTCAAAGGTTCGGTAGAATAGATAGATTGGGTTCAAGAAATGATGTTATTCAACTAGTGAACTTTTGGCCCAACATGGAATTAGATGAATATATAAATCTAGAAGCTAGAGTAACTGGAAGAATGATGCTTCTAGATGTTTCTGCCACTGGTGAAGAGAATCTAATAGAATCTACTGGAAAATCAAAAATGAATGATCTTGAATATAGAAAGAAGCAATTAAAGCAACTTCAGGATGAGGTAGTAGATTTAGAAGATATTGCTGGAGGAATTTCTATAACTGATTTAACTATGAATGATTTCAAGATGGATTTAATGGAATACATGAAAACTCACAAAGAAGAGTTAGAAAAGGCTCCTTTAGGTATGTATGCAGTAACAAAAATGGAAGAGGACGAACTAAAAAATCAAATAAAGCCTGGAGTTATATTTACATTAAAACAAGTAAATATAAATGCAAAACCAGAAGAAAGTAATTCCTTATATCCATACTATATGGTTTATATTTATGAGGATGGAACGGTTAAGTATAACTATATTCATGCAAAGAAGATATTAGATTTTTATAAAAAATTATGTTCTGGAAATGGAGAAATTTTAAAGGATATAGTAGAAGAATTTAATTTAGAAACAAATAATGGCAGTGAAATGAAGAAGTATTCCAAACTTTTAGAAGATGCTATTGATAATATCATAGGTAAAAAAGAAGAAAAAGGAGTAGCTTCTCTATTTAATAAAGGCGGCACAACGGTTCAAAAAAGTTTATTTAAAGGTATAGATAATTTTGAATTAATATCATTTATTGTAATAAAGTAGGTGAGGTCATGGTAAATAAATTTTATGAAAAGATGAATATACCGGAGAATTGTAATGTTGGTAGCACAATATTTAAGAAGCTTTTTTATGAAAATGGAACTTTGACAAGTTCTGATAAGGACATATTCACAAATGACATTGAAAAAATTACCTGGAAATATTCTTTTAAAGAAGAGAACTTGAATATTAAAAGATTTAAGAATGAAGAGCTGGATTATGAAGAGATAGCTTTGATAGAAGTCTTGTTATTTAAAGAAGCAAGATATAAAAAAATATGTGAGATTGTTCAAAAGACAATACCATATCCTTTGCTAATAGTGTTAATGCATGAAGATAAGATATTACTAAATGCAGCCTATAAAAGGATAAACAAAGTTGATAATAGTAAAAATACAATTGATAATTTTGCTTACAGTAAATGGATAAATATACACAATTTAAAAGATAATGAAGTTTCGTTTATGAATTCTATAGATATAAGAAACTTTTCTTTTATAAATATGTACAAGTTCTACCAAAGTTTTGTGGAAAAACTAAATCTTCTTAATGCTTCATCTATTACGGGTGATTTTGAAGCTTTAAAAGATAGGGATATTGGAGAAGTTAATAAATTAAATAATCAAATTGAAGAGATTAATAGTGAAATAGAAAAATTCAAAATTGATATAAATAAGGAGCAGCATTTTAATAAGAGAATGGATATTAATATAAAAATAAAAAAACTAGAATTTAAGAAAAATGATATAATTGCAAAATTAAATTCTTAAAAAATAGAAACGGGGAGATGTGAATGGCTAACTTAATTGAAAACAAAATAAATAACTTAGAGGGTATTAAAGAAAAAAATATAGAAACTACAGAAAAAATAAGTGGACAAAGCTTAGATATAGTAAAAGAAAATATTTTAAAACTGAAAGAGATCTTTCCTGAAGTATTTTGTGAAGACAAAATAGATTTTGAAAGATTACAGGATGTTTTAGGAAATTACATAGATGATAAAGAAGAAAGATATAGATTTGAGTGGTATGGTAAATCACAGGCCATAAGAATGGCTCAAACACCATCAAGAGGAACTCTTAGACCATTTAGGGAAGAAAGTAAGAATTGGGATACTACAGAAAATCTTTATATAGAAGGAGATAATTTAGAGGTTTTAAAATTACTTCAAAAGAGTTATCAGAATAAAATTAAGATGATATACATAGATCCTCCTTATAATACGGGAAATGATTTTGTTTACAAGGATGATTATAAGGATAATCTGCAAAACTATTTTGAGGTGACTGGCCAAGTTGATGATGATGGTAATAAGACAAGCACTAATTCAGAATCAAGTGGAAGGTATCATACGAATTGGTTAAATATGATGTATCCTAGATTGAGGTTAGCTAGAAATTTATTAAAGGATGACGGTGTTATATTTATTTCAATTGATGATAATGAATTTGGAAATTTAAAGAAAGTTTGTGATGATATTTTTGGAGAAGATAATTTTTTGGGAAATATTGTAAGAGCAACTGGCCAAACAACAGGTCAAGATAGTGGAGGGCTAGGAAGTTCATTCGATTATGTTTTAGCATACACTAAGATTTCTGGAGTTGATTTAAGTGGATTACCTTTAACAGAGCATGATTTGAAAAGATTTGATAATGAAGATGAAAGAGGAAAGTATGCATATGATCAAATGAGAAAGACAGGAAGCAATGATAGAAGAGAAGATCGTCCTAATATGTATTACTCAATTAAAGATCCTGATGGTAATGATATATATCCTATCGCAGCTGCAGGGTATGAAAGTTGCTGGAGATTTGAAAAAAAAACATATGATAAATTAAAAAAAGATGGATTTATATTATGGAAAAAGACTAAACGTGGAGATGTGGAAATATGGTGGCCATATGTAAAATATTATTTGGAAGGTAGAACTAAACGACCATCGCCTCTTTGGAACGATTTAGATGGAAATAAGAAGGCTACAAGAGATGTAAGATTGCTTTTTGATGGAATTAAAGTTTTTGACTATTCAAAGCCAATTGATTTTATTCAACGACTTATATGTATTTCACCTAATGCAAATAATGAAGATATAATACTAGATTTTTTTTCGGGTTCAGCAAGTACTGCTAATGCAGTAATGAGTATTAATGCTGATGATTTAGGTAAACGTAGATTTATAATGATTCAATTACCTGAACAAACAGATGAAAATTCAGAAGCCTGTAAAGCAGGCTATAAAAATATTTGTGAAATAGGAAAAGAACGTATTAGAAGAGCAGGAGAGAAAATAGTCCAAAATAAAGATAAAGAAGGAATAGAAAATTTAGATATAGGCTTTAAAGTATTCAAATTAGATACTTCTAATATCAAGCCTTGGAATCCTGATTATGAAAATCTTCTAATGACCTTAGATGATACTATTGATAATTTTGTTCCAGGAAGATTTGAAGAAGATGTGGTTTATGAAGTAATGCTTAAATATGGAATTGATTTAACATATCCTGTGGACACTAGAGAAATTAATGGAAAGAAAGTATTTAGCATAGGCTTTGGAGCACTAATAATATGCTTGGATAGTGAAATTACATTAGATGTTGTACAAGGCATGGTGGATTTGAAGAATGAACTAAAGCCTGAAATTTCAAGGTTTGTATTTAAGGACAATGGCTTTAAAACGGATTCAGTTAAGACCAATGCTATAGAGATATTAAAGAGAAATGATATAAAAGATATTATGAGTATATAGGAGGGATTACTTTATGAAATTAAAATTCAACTCAGATTTAGATTATCAAAAGGAAAGTATCTCTTCTATAGTGAACATATTTAAAGGACAAACTCCTGCTCAGTCTAATTTTACAGTATCTGCTATGATGGATAAAGCAGGTACTGAAGGTAAGCTTATTACCAATTTAGGAGTAGGTAATAAGCTGGAGTTAGATGAAGAGGATATATTAAAGAATGTAAAAGAAATTCAGCTTAAAAATGGTTTGAAGCCATCTTCAGAAAAAGATATAAAGAAAAATAATTATTATTTTACTATAGAGATGGAAACAGGTACAGGTAAAACTTATGTATATTTGAGAACTATATTTGAACTTAATAAACAATATGGATTTACAAAATTTATTATTGTTGTTCCATCCGTAGCAATTAAAGAAGGAGTAATGAAGTCTATTGATATTATGACAGAACACTTTAAAGAATTATATGAGAATGTGATTTTTAAAGCATATGAGTATAAATCAAAAAACCTAGATTTAATAAGAGAATTTGCTACAAGCGATTATATAAGAATAATGGTTATGACTATTCAATCTTTTAATAAAGATACTAATGTTATAAATATGGATCACGAGAAAACCAATGGAGTTAAACCCTTAGAATTTATTAAGGAAACTAATCCTTTTGTAATAATTGATGAACCTCAAAGTACAGTCAGCACAGATAAAGCTAAAGATGCAATTGCTTCTTTAAATCCATTGAGTACAGTAGGATATTCTGCAACTCATAAGGATAAGCATAATCTTATGTTTAGATTGGATGCTGTAGATGCTTATGAAAGGCAATTGGTAAAACAGATAGAGGTAGCAAGTATAGTTTCTAAAGATAATAACAATAATGCTTACTTAAAGCTTATTAGTGTTAATAATAAAAAATCTCCTATAAAAGCAAAAATAGAAATTGATAAGTTGGAAAAAGGTGCTATAAAAAGAATTGCTAAAGAATTTAAGGTAGATAATGATTTATATGAGTTATCAGGAAATAGAGAGGTTTATAAAGGCTATCAAATTACAGAGATAAGTGCTAAAGAAGGAAATGAATATGTTTCTTTTGTTGGACATGAAGATTTGTATTTAGGAGAAGTACGTGGGGAAATAGATGAAGATCTTATTAAAAGAATGCATATTAGAAAAACTATTGATGAACATCTTAATAAGGAGCTTAGATTAAAAAAAGAAGGTATAAAGGTACTTAGTTTGTTCTTTATAGATAAGGTTGCAAATTATAGATATATAGATAAAGATGGAAAAAATCAAAAAGGTAAGTATGCTCTTTGGTTTGAAGAAGAGTATAAGGAAGCTATTAAAAATCCTAGATATAAGACCTTATTTAATGATGTAGATATTGAAAGTGAAGCAGGAATAGTTCACAATGGATATTTTGCTCAAGATAAAAAGGGAGTATTAAAGGATACTAAAGGTAATACAGCATCAGATGAAGATGCTTACAGCTTAATAATGAAGGATAAAGAAAAGCTATTAAGTTTTGACACTAAATTAAAATTTATATTCTCTCATTCGGCCTTAAGAGAAGGTTGGGATAATCCTAATGTATTTCAAATATGTACCTTAAATGAAACCAAATCTGAGTCTAAAAAGAGACAGGAAATAGGAAGAGGACTTAGACTAGCAGTTAACCAAGAGGGAGAAAGAGTTTACGGCTTTAATGTGAATACTCTTACAGTAATGGCAAATGAAAGCTATGAAGAATTTGCAAGTAAGCTTCAAAAGGAATACGAAGAAGATGGTGGCGTAAGGTTTGGTGTTGTGGAAAGTCATACTTTTGCAAATATAAAGATAACTATAGATGGAGCAGCAAGGTATTTAGATCAAGAAGGTTCAGAAAAGATATATAATCATTTAAAGGATAACAACTACATTGATGATAAAGGAAAAATTGAAGATAAATTAAGAAGTGACTTAAAAGCTAAAAACGTACAAGTTCCAGAAGAATTTAAGGAATGTGAAGAACAAATTATTGCAACACTTAAAAAATTAGCTGGTAACTTAAATGTTAAAAATGCAGGAGATAGAAAAACTGTAGCTCTAAATAAGCAAAGATATATTAGTCCAGAATTTAAAGAGTTATGGGATAAGATTAAGTATAAAACCACATATTCTGTTGAATTTAGTTCAGAAGAACTTATTAATAAATGTTCCGAAGAAATAAAGTATAATTTAAAAGTCAATAAAGCTAAATTCTTATTTACAAAGGCAGAGTTAGATATCAATAAATCTGGAACAGTAACAAAAGAAAATGATAGACGTACAGAAGAAGTAAAGAATAATAATTTTATTTTGCCCGATATAATAACCTTTCTTCAAAACGAAACAAATTTAACTAGAAGAACCTTAGTAGAAATACTGAAAAAGTCAGAAAGATTAGAAGCTTTTAAAAGCAACCCACAACAATTTATGGATGAAGCAGCTAGCATTATAAAAAGAAAAATGAGATTAATGATTGTTGATGGAATTAAGTATCAAAAAATAGGTGATGAAGAGTATTATGCTCAGGAATTGTTTGAAACTGAAGAATTAGCAGGATATTTATCAAAGAACATGATAGAGAGTGAAAAATCAATTTATCAGTATATCATATATGATTCTGGAGTTGAAGAAGATTTTGCTAGAAAATTTGAAAATAATAAAAGTGTCAAGATGTATATTAAACTTCCTGATTGGTTTAAAATACTTACACCACTTGGAAACTATAACCCAGATTGGGCTGTATTAATAGAAAAAGATAATACAGAAAAATTATATTTTATAGTAGAAACTAAGGGGAATATTTTGGCAGAAGAATTAAGGGAAAGAGAATATAAGAAAATTCAATGTGGACATAAACATTTTGAAGCACTAGAGAATGAAGTTGAATTTAGGGAAACGGATAACTTTGAAAAGTTTATTGAGAATGTGTAATTGTATTTATATTTTATGCAAAAACGACTCAATACTAAATTATTTACAAGTTTGGAGATGATAATAAATGAACAGTGAATTTGTTTCTAAGTATATTGCTATAAGTGATGCTGCTGGAAAGATATATATTAATCCAGAAGAAACATATAAATATGATGATATTATTAAAGGAATAAAGATTGAAAATAAAACTATGATGGCTGTTGATAAGTCTACATTTCAAGCTTTTGGAAGATTTACTCCAAATATGTTCAAGGTTCAAGAGTGTTATATTGCATACTTTATAAAAAATAAAGAGAGTATAATAAAATCATTAAATTCTATCAGTTCAGATGATGATATAGAAAAAATAGAAAGTAAGATATTCTCAGATATACATGCATCTCTTGAAAATGAAACAGATAAAGAGCGTCTAAATTCATATAATAGGATTAGAAAGCCTATAAATTTATATTTACAGCACATTTCATTTATGGCAAGGGAAATAAATAATAGAGAAAATCTTTCAAAGTATCTGTTATTGCCACTAGATAGGATAATTTTTGGAATAGAATTTGTTTTTACGGAAGAAAAGAGAAAGTTATTTGGAATCTCAAAAAGTAAAGGATTTGGGCAAATAAAGGAAAAAGGTTTATACGAGAAAATACAAAAATATATCAAAACGAAGGCAATTAAAATAGAAAATGAAATTGGAAAACCTTTTAAAGCAATTTACTTTGATCTTTTTTGGAATGATAGGTATATGAACAACCCCAAGAACTTGTTCTATAGCAATATTAAAACAAGGATAAATGATTTACATTTTTATGAAGAAAAGTTAGTAGGAAATAATTTTGATAAAAACAATAAAACTTTTTTAAATAATGATGAACATATTCTTAAAGAAGAATTTGATCAATCAGAAATTATCAAAAGAATGGTCAAGGCTCCTAGTTTTTATAAAAAGTATGAAAATGCAGATTTGAAGTTAAAGAGTCTGTTTATGAAATTAATAAATATGGTTGATAGAAAAGGTATATTTAACAAAGCTACAAAAATACCAGACTATAGGTTAGTAGAGAAAAATGAAAAAATAAATTTTTGCTTGATTACTTTTTTGAATAATTGTTTAGAGATACATCTTCACAGAAATAATTTATTGTTAAATTCAGATATTCTAGAATTTAGGAGACTTAAGGATGGCAGGCATAGTGGAGTAGACTGGATTGAAGTTAAAATTACAAATGAGGAAGAGCTTGAAGAAATATTCAACCTAGTTTTAAGAGTATATGAAAATATTTCATAGATGAGAAAATTACATATGTATATAGTAATAAATAAAGTTGGTTTGAACAATTAATGAAAAGTAGCTATATTCAAAACCTAATATGGTTACTTAAAAACTCTATATTAAAAATCCAGCTATAGTATGCTGACTACTACTTAATAGGGTGAAGGTCATACTATATCTGGATTTTTTAATATTTTACTGTAGCGTGCTATCTAAACCAATCTTAATTGCTCAAACTTCTTAATTTCT
Source organism: Clostridium carboxidivorans P7 (assembly GCF_001038625.1). Lineage (GTDB taxonomy): Bacteria > Bacillota > Clostridia > Clostridiales > Clostridiaceae > Clostridium_AM > Clostridium_AM carboxidivorans. The sequence goes on along the minus strand of NZ_CP011803.1, from coordinate 4,001,927 downwards.
AATAATTTTGTTACTGCAGTAATTGTTTCTATTATTTTTTCTGAGTCTCCTATACATGTGTTTTCCCACTTTTCTATACCTAATAGACCAAAAACTAAATTTTTAACTATTTTGACCTCTTCCGGACTATTTGTTAGAGATTTTATAATTTTATTGTAATTTAATTTTTCCTTATGGCTTGGCCTAATAAACTGAAGGTTAGCCTCTTCTATGGCTTTTTTTAATTCAGATAGAGCATTTTTTAATTCTTGTATTTCTTTAATAGATAATTGTGTTTGTTTGTCCCTAACTAAGTTTTCCATTTGGTTAAATTTTTTAACATACTTAGCAGTAAAGAGTATACCTTTTGCACCCTGTAATTTGTTTCCTAACATTTCACAACCCATTTTAGTACAATTATAGCATTTATTTACTTTACCGCTAGAATCTTTGTAATTAGATTCTATAAAATAATCACTTACGGGGAAATTCTCCTTTAGTAAAACTGGTATTATGCCAAGGTTTTTGCCACTTCCATGAATATCTTTTAACAAATCTCCATGCTCCTTTCCTAACATTTTAGCTACTTCTCTGCTGTCTATAGTTAAGTCTTTCTCCACAACATTTGATAATTTGTTTTTCATTCTAATCATCCTTTCTTTAATTTTGTAGCTTTAGTTAAAGTGCATTATACAAAGTTGTTCCTATAAATCTATTATGTGACGTTTTGAATAAAATTTAGTTTTTTTGGAGTTATAGTACTTTTGTAAAATACTAAGAAGTTATATTTCAAAAAGTATACTTTGTGAAATACATATAATTTGCTTGTTTTTATGTTTCAAAAACACAACAAATTTATATAAGGGATATTTCAATTACATTGTTGTGTTTTTGAAATACATATTGTAAAATTATTATAAAAGTTAAGGGTTAGGTGATATATTTTATGAGAAAGTTTTTCTATGGTAGAGTAAGTGCAAAAGATCAGAACCCACAGAGACAAATAGATGCTGCAAAAGAAATCGGTATAAGTGAGGAATACATATTTGTAGACAAAGCAAGTGGTAAAGATTTTAAACGTCCAGAATATCAGCTGCTAAAGCGTATGTTTAGAGAAGAAGACGTTCTTTACATAAAATCACTTGATAGATTAGGGAGAAATAAACAGATGATATTAGATGAGTGGCAGGAATTAATAAAAGTTAAAAAAATAGATATTGTTGTTTTGGATATGCCACTACTAGATACAACCAAATATAAAAATATGAATGGGTTAGAAACATTAATTACTGATCTAGTTTTGCAATTATTAAGTTATATGGCTGAAGATGAGAGAATCAGAATAAAACAACGTCAAGAAGAAGGGATAAAGATTGCTCTTAACAAAGGAGTTAAGTTTGGTAGGAGGAAAATAGAATTACCAGCTGAATTTGAAGTGGTATATAAAGATTGGAAGGAAGAAAAAATAACAGCAGTACAAGCTATGGAAATGTTAAATATGAAAAGGAATACTTTTTATAGACGGGTTAAGGAGTATGAAATTAATGCATGATTTTCAATCTATATTTGAGAAAATAAGTTATAAGGTAGCAAAGGTTGCTGCCTTTTGTTTTTTGCAAAGAAATAGTTTTAATTATGTTACAAATAGAGGAATTTGGTACAAATTATAGAACATATTATATATGAAATAATTGAGATATTGTATGAATTCAATGAACCATATAATCTAAGATATAGCTTAGATTATATCTATAGAACGAAGTTAAAAATATGAGTCTACAATTGAGAAATAGTGCATATTGTAAATGAAAAAGATGTTAATGATATATGCTAAATTATTTGATTTTATTTAGCTATAAAGATTATGAACATTGATATAAGGTGAGAAATGATGGATAGACAAGTTGAATATGAAATTAGAAGAGATATGTATAATTTGAATAATAAAAAGATAGAAGAAGAATTTAATAAAATAGAGCATAAGTTAATTAGTTTTACTGGATATGAATTAATATGTTATAGCCTTTTGTCAATTGAAAATGGGTTTAGAAATGGCGCGTTCACTGGGGACAATACCTATAAAGATGCAGCTTCAAAAAGAACTATTATAGAATGGTTTTTTAAAAGGTTACTGACCAGAAAAATTGCTATTAAAGAATTTCAGTTTGATCAAAATAAATATAATAAATTTGAAAGTAATCTTCCTGAAATATTTATGTTGTGTGGTAATTATTTATTAAATGAACAGTTAAATAAGATGAGAGGAATTAATAAAATACTTATTGAAGAAAATGAAAACAATGAATATATTTTTAAGTTGCCTAGTATTAAAGATAAAATTGATTGTCAAGATACATATTATTGGGGAAAAAGTGGTGATTTGTCTCAGGCTGTAAAAGAAGCATGTTTAAAAAATGAAGCTACAAAAAAAATAACCGATAAGTATTTTAAAAGAAATCCAACTAGAGATGATCATATAAATTTAAGGAAATTTATCTTTTTAGAGAAAATAGATTTAGAGGTGTATAATGCTTGTAAAGATAATGTAAGAGTAGATATTGATAAAGTTGGTATAGATTTTTCAAGTGAAATAATTAAAGATAAGCAACAGTTAATTAATATTCTCGCAGTATTCATGTATTTATCTAAGATAAGTATTTTTAAGGATACATTATTAGATTTGAGAGGTAATCCATTATTTAAGGTGCCTATAATTTATAATAAAGAGGATTTAATAAAAATTATTAAAAGATTTTTAGATATAACTTATGATGAAATAAATAACATCATTGATTATTTTACCATTGGTAGTCAATTGATGGGAGGTATTAATGAGTATCCATTAGTCAATATTAAAAACAATATACTATGGGTACCATCATCTTTTATTATGAACGACTTTCAATTCTCCATAGTGAATGGACATTATGAAAAGAGTATTAAAATTAAAAAGAGAGATAGTACTGTTTCTCAATCAGTTGTTGATAATATTGTAACTAAATGCAAAAATTATAAAAATATTATAGTATCAAATAATAAGGTATATTTTGATAAGTTGCATAAATTCAATGGAGGAGATTTGAAAAGTGATATTGATGTCGCGTTATATGATGAAATATCTAATAGCCTTTTAATTATAGAATGTAAGTGGAAAGAAAATGTATTTTTAAAAGGTGAAAAATATGATCAAATATGTGATGCTGTTAGTCAAATATATAATAAGCAATTATATAAACATAAATATTTCTTAGAATTAAATGAACAAAATTTAGATTTGATATTTAATAACAATGAAAGGGTTAAAAATAGACCTTATTTTCCACAAGTGTTATATGTTTTTGTAGATAAACGAATTCAGTTACATTGTGAAGGAAAACATGCTTTATCAGAGTTTAATTTATTAAAGGTATTAAATGATAATTCCAGTGGTAGTATTTTGAGATTGGATAAAGTCAATTCGTATATTAATACACTAAGCACTGAGGTAGAGTACAGTAAAAAAGACATGATATCATTAATAAAACTTAATGGTAGAGTAATAAAAAATAATATATTTACATTAACCTACTAGATATAGAATAGATATTAAAATTAATATGGAGTTAGTATAAATAGGTATTATTTTAAGAATAGACTTGTATAAAAAATAAAACGTAGTGCTCTTATAAATATACTTTTAGGCAGGCACCATTAAGTAAGTCCTGGGCTACCGGAAATTCAATGGACATCATAGTAATAATATTTTTATGTATCCTTCTTTTTATCAGAATACTAGCAAATATTAAGGGGGCGCATAATATGAAAATAATTAATATTTTTGTAGATTCAGTATCTATTCTAGTAAATGCGATAAAAGTTATATCTATGATGGTTCCGGCCTAAGAGTATATTCTAAGATTAAATTCACATGTAAACTGTAAGCAGTTTGAATTGCTAAAGGTATCTTATTAAGAGCTATGTGTTTTTATGTTGAAAAAGTAATAATTTGATTTAATTAACTTACAACAAAATATTTTTACATTACAAGTGTTAATGAAATAATTGTGGGAAGTAAAGTACTTTAAGTTATATATTAATACCTAATATTGTGACATTTAAAGCTATTTTAGGGGGGAGGTTAGTCCACTTTTTTAAAATATTATGTTATTTGAATGAAGAAAGTGGGGCCTTTAGGAGTACATAAACAATAAGTTACTTTGATATTATATTCAGAGTTAGTTCATTCAGAAACAAATATTGATTATAAAGGAAAGCATTTTTTGAAAGAAATTGAAACAACATATAAAGAATTTTAGGAGGCTATTAAGTTATGAAGTGGGAAATTATCAGTTCTCAAACATCTAAAGTTACAGATGAGAATGCTATTACTTACTATGAACGATCGAAACATTTTCTTGAACGTGGTGATATTGAACAAGCGCTAAAAGAGATAGATAAAGGTATAGAATATAGTAATAATGATATAAAATACATAGTTCAAAAATATTTGATACTTATAAAAAGTAATAAGTATGAACAAGCACTAGAAATATTGGAGTTATTAATAAGAAAAGAACCAAGGGAAGCATTATTTTATTATGAAAAATTTAAAATTTTAGTTAGAGATATTAATGGACAAGAAAACTCAAGTTATTATGTTAATTGTTTAAAATATTTGGTTATTTCATATGCATTAAATTCCAATGAATTTAGAGGTGGATTGGGAGCTGTATATAAAGCTGAAGAATATGGATATCCAGAAAAGGCATTTGAATATCTAAATTTAATTATAGAAATTAATCCTAACATAAGCATTGCATATAAGATCAAAGCAAACATGCTTAAAGAAGCAGGAAAACTCGAAGAAGCTGTAACAAATATGTATAAAGCAATTAATATTGAGAAAACAGTGCTCTATTATTTGAATTTAATATCAATGTTGTATGATTTGGAAAGGTATGAAGAAGTAATACAGAATGCAGATGAAATATTAAATTTATTAAGCCTAAATAAAGTGTCATGTGATGAAGATGAAAATGATAGTATACCAGTATTATTAGGTTATAAAGCACAAGCTTTAAAAAATTTAGATTAGCTGGACATATCATTGCTTACATATAATTAAGCATTAAAAAGATATAAAGATGCATAAATGTTGTGATGAGGCAGCTAATAATGATCACGTGGATGGAAGGATATGCAGCTTATATGCTGAAGCTTATGTAAATTTATTAAATTATGAAAAAGCTCTTGATTAGTACCATAAGGCTGAAAAAATGAAACCGGACAATTTAAGATGGTATAGAAACAAAATATAGTTGAGTAGTAGATAAAGGTTATCTAGTAAATGTCATAATAGATTAAGTTATGGATATATTTTAGTTTAAAGTAATTAATTTTTCTAAAGATTGAATTTAGCTGCTAGGTATAAGTTGTGATAAGAAAAGCATTTGGAAAATGAAGCTACAGTGAATAATATTTTTGTTTATAATTGTCTTTAGGAAAGTTGTTAGAAAATGAGATATAATTAATGTATAATGGTAACAGTATTTCTAAAATTATCCTAGATGAAGAATATTTATAGTTTGAAATTGAGGAAAATGTGGACTTATGTTGGTTGGAGAAATGACTAGTAAGATAATAATAACCATGAAAGAAAGTTTTAACTTATTATAACTGGAGGAGCAAGAAATGAAATTATTTAAAGGCTCAGAGCAAGGAAATAATAGTGGTAAATTAGAAGAAATAAATACTAAAACAATTACTAGAAGAGTTAATGTTTTGGATACTATTTGTACAATTTCAATCGAAGATGCAAAGGTTGGTAAGGTGGATGGCAAAGAGGTAATACTCGATGAAGTATTAGTAAACAATACTTTCAATGAAATTGTACGAGTTATAGGAAAGAATAGTTCCAAGTATAATCCAATCCCAAAGAGAATTACTATTAGCCATAGGGATGGAGAAGCATTAGTAGCTACAGATAAGGAAGAAGATAACGTAAAAGAAGAGTTTTTAAATATATATAAACCAAGATGGGGAATGGAAGATGTGTATATAGAGGAACAGTCTAAAAAACAGATTTTAATAGCTCTTACTATTGCTAGATATAAGGATAAGTTGTTTAATGAATGGGGATTAAATGATAGTTTGAATAATGGGCGAGCTGTTGTATTGAATTTTTGGGGGCCACCTGGTACAGGAAAAAGTATGGCAGCAGAGGCTATTGCTAATTACCTCAAAAAACAGGTTTATTCCGTAAATTATGCAGAGTTAGAATCAAAATACGTGGGAGATACCCCTAAAAATGTTAAAAAAGCTTTTCAGAGAGCAAGTGAAAATGACGCTGTATTAATCTTTGACGAAGCAGATTCCTTCTTAGGAAAGAGGCTTACTAATGTAAGTCAATCTGCGGATTACGGAGTTAATATTACAAGAAGTGTTATGCTTTTGGAACTTGAAAAATTCGATGGAGTGGTCATATTTACAACAAATTTAATTAACAATTATGATGATGCCTTTAAGAGAAGAATTTTGGCCAGTGTAGAATTCAAAAATCCTAACTTAGAAGGCAGAGAGGAAATTTGGAAAGCTCATCTTCCTAAAAAACTTCCTTTAGAAGATAATATAACACCTAAGATACTTGCTGTGAAATATGAAAAGACTTCTGGGGCTGATATTAAAGATATGGTACTTTATGCAGCTGTATTATGCTTGCAGCGCAATGGTCAAATGATTGAATTAAAGGATTTTGATGAGGCTTACAAATTTGTAATGAACCGTTATGCTTTATCAGAAAAGCTTACAATAACATCAGAAGTAATTACAAAGGAACAATATGAAAAGGAGATGATGACTATTGATGAAAAAAATCATTAAGGCTTATAATGATACAAAGATTGCTATTATACAGAAACTATCCCAATCTGATGAAGGAACTTTACAAGAAACTGAGTTTCTGGATGATGGTACTATATACTGTAGAATTGAAAGGTTAAAAGAAAAATTTTCTTCAGTAAATCAAGAGATTGAAATGTTAATAAATTATGATAAAAAAGATAATTACTATACTGAAAAACTAAGGCAATTAAATACAAAGAAGAACGAAATTAGTTTGAATTTGGCGTTTTTGGCCTCAAACAACTTGAATAACTTAGATACTTGTGAAAAGATTACTACAGGTTTAAATACAGATTTTAAACTTTGTATAACAGCTTTAAAGTATTATAAGGTTGGAGATGAGAAAAGTGCATTTGAATCTTTTTATGAATATTTTAAAAACAAAAGCGGAGTTATAGATCATTACCTTATTAATAAGATATATGGATTGTTGCTATATAAGTATAAACAATATAAAATTGCATTACCATTACTTAGAAAATCAGCAGAAAAAAGACCAGAAGATGTAGAAATCCATAGAATTTTAAAGGAGATATACTTAATCTTAAGTATGAAACACGAAGAAAAAATAGAGAAAAATATTTTAGAGGTATTGGGGGCATAACTATGCACACTACATATTTTTATAGCGGAAATGGAAATTTATCTTCCTTAAGGAATACTTTCAATTTTGGAGGAACTCGCATGAGCCTTACAAGTTATCCTGGAAGTGGTAATGGGGGCGTTACATTCAAAACTGCAAATATTACTAATCGATTAAATAATAAAGGACAGAGCATAGGAACGGGCCTTAAAAGTGGAAATCATACTACTTATTTTGGCAGAAATGGTGGAGTAGTTTCTAGTCTTACTGCCTTCAGATAGGAGCAGAATATGATAGAAGAGATATTATATATACATCCTATAGAGGATTTAGTATTTAAAGATATGAAAAATTGTGCATATTTTGATGAAGAGATAATGCACTACTATAAAAACTTTGATGAGAAGTTGAGAAAGCCTGATTTACTTGGCAAGACGGTACAGGTAACAGAACGACAGTTTAAAGAAGTTTACCATATTGCACAGAATGTAGCTGGTATTTTGAAAATTGAATTACCATCTATTTATGTCTATGAAGATTTCTATTATGGGATAGAGACAAAGGGGGCAGAGAATCCATGGATTGAAATCTCTGCTAAAACTCTCGCAGATTTTGAAGAACAAGAACTTTTATTTTTAATCAGTAGAGAAATGTGCTCCATTAGGCTAAAACACTTTTATTACCACACTCTCATAGATGAGAGTTTATCAGCTTTGGTGCAGCACCATGTTCTACCAGGATCAGATACCTTAATGAAAACCTTAAAGGTATCTATGTATAGGTGGAGTCGCATTGCGAATTATACTGAGGATTGTTTCGGATATGTGATTTGTAAGAATCTAAAGCCATGTATTAGTGCAATTTTAAAGTTAGTGCTCAACAATTGCTATTTAGCAGAGAATGTAGACATTCAAGAGTATATAAAGCAAGCAGAATGTATTAATAGAATGGACGATGCAGTGTATAACTTTACAAAAATGGATGAAAAGGTACCATATGGGCCTTTTAGAATTAAAAATCTTATAAGCTATGCTTCTTCAACAAGGGGAGTAGAAGCTTTGAAGACTACTTAAGGAGGATAAAAAATGAGTTTTTTATTATTTGCGGCAGCAAAATGGATATTGGCAGGAGCAGTAGTTGGGGCAGTGGCTACTACAGCATTAGTAACATTTTGGGATAAAATTAGAGAATGGTTAACCCATACAGCTGCTAATGCAGTTGAAAAAGCTTTTGGGTATAAAGCACGAGAAAAAATGTTTAAGGCTATAGCAAAGATAGATAGAGCAGTAGATATAGTTAGGAATAAAACAACTATTTATACTAAAAAAGACGAATTAGATACACATTTTCTAAAAACTGATATAGTAGCAGAGTGTTCAGCATACGAAATAGAGTCAGATGTTCTTGAGGAAATTAGGAAGAAAGGTGAACTTATACAAGAATTTAAATATACAACATAACATTTTGGAGGAAATAGAATGGGGTGGAATATTGTATCTCAAAATACAGAAGAGGTAATAGATAGAAATCCAGATACTTATGTGAAGAGAGCAGAGAGGGCTTTGTCTAAAGGGTGTATGGATGAAGCGGTGAGAGAGGTAGATAGTGCAATTCAGTATTGTGATTCAAACAAAAAAAGTCACTATCGTTATGAGAAAGCAAAGGTATTATATGGAGCTAAAAGAAATCAGGAGTGTAGCAATATCATAAAAACATATATAAAAGATTTTTATAAAGATTTTGATTTTAAAAAGTTTAAAGACGTATTAAATATTTTAAGTAAGAGTGGTAATTATGATAAAAATGATATAGAAAACTTGCTCAAAAGGAAAGAAATCCAAGTGGAAATTGACTATCAATTCAATGATAAAGATCATAGTAATAATGCATCCCGATTAAGTAAAAATAAAGTTATTTTAGATAATGATGTAAATTCTAGCACAAACCAGTATAAATTTACAATGGAATCAATTATAGCAATAGGTACCATTGATGGGGGAAGATATAAACTAAGGGATTTCTATAAGTCAAATTATAGTAATATGAGTGAAAGAAGTTTTATTGAATATTTTTTAAGTCTATTGGATAGAAAGCATGCCTTTATAGTTAATACAATGCATACTAGTAGTAATACAATGCATACTAGTAATAGAAAATCTACGGTATCAAATTGTAATGAAAGATATTTGATTAAAAGCACTCATCAAAAAAATGATATCCAATATAAATTTACAATGGAATCAATTATAGCAATAGGGACACCTAACGGGAGAAGATATAAACTAAAGGATTTTTATAAATCAAATTATGGTAATATAAATGAAAGAAGTTTTATTGAATATTTTATAAGTTTATTGAATAGAGGACATGCTTTTATTGTTGAAGTTTAAATTAAACTTCAATTCGGCAAATGTATTTTTAAATATTTAAAAATACATTTGTTATTTATTTAACAGTACTTACACAAATTTTATAAATGAGATTACTGCTTCCAAACATGGTATTAACGATATAATCTTAGATTTAATATACAAATGTAAATTTGATCGGCTTTTACCAAGTCGCTATTTTGTTATAGCTTTAGCTGCCTATTGCATAGGTATTATTTTGTTTAATAATCTAACTGCAACTTACACTGCTGATAAGATTCTTTGGGTTTTTCATGAAGATTTAATTTGCCTTATTCCATCTATTACCACAAATAATAACAATATTTTAATCTTATTTATCCAAGGAATACAATCATACACGGTTAATCTTGGTTATTTAATTATTGATGATGTTATTATTAGAAAACCTTATGGTATAAAGTATGAGAAAAGATATTTAAGTCTATAGCAAAGATAGATGGAGCAGTAGATATAGTTAGGAATAAAACAACTATTTATACTAAAAAAGACGAATTAGATATGCATTTTCTAAAAACTGATATAGTAGCGGAGTGTTCAGCATACGAAATAGAGTCAGAAGTTCTTGAGGAAATTAGAAAAAAAGGTGAACTTATACAAGAATTTAAATATACAACTTAACATTTTGGAGGAAATAGAATGGGGTGGAATATTGTATCTCAAAATACAGAAGAGGTAATAGATAGGAATCCAGATACTTATGTGAAAAGAGCAGAAAAGGCATTGTCTGAAGGGCGCGTGGATGAAGCAGTGAGAGAGGTAGATAGTGCAATTGAGTATTGTGATTCAAGCAAAAAAGTCATTATTATTATGAAAAGGCAAAGGTTTTATATGGTGCTAAAAGAAACTAGGAGTGCAGTAATATCATAAAAACATACATAAAAGATTTTTATAAAGATTTTGGCCTCAATAAATTTAAAGAAGTATTAGCTACTTTAATTAAAACAGGAAATTGTAATGAAAGCAAAACAAAAAACTTACTTATAGAGAAAAGGATACCATGGGTTCTTGCAGAAGAATACAACACTAGTGATGTGAGCTATTCTAATTTTGAAAGTAAGGCAGAAAAATGTAAGAACTCAAAAGTTTATGAAAAAGCTCTTCAATATTGTGAGCTGGCTATAATGGTTGATAACACACGGTCTAATATTTATTTTATTAAAGGGTATTGTTATAGTATGCAGAGGAGATACAGTGATGCTCTTAAATGTTATAGCAAATCTATAGAACTTAATAGTAGAAATCATGAAGCTTATAATTATAAAGGGGTTGTATTGTCAGGATTAGGAAATCATTTAGAAGCTTTGAAAAATTTTGAAAATGCAATACATATTTTTGAAAACAATATAGCATACATAGCTAATAGAGGTGAAGAGTTAATTTATTTAGGTGAATATGAAAAAGCAGCATCATGTTTTGAAAATTTAATTGAACGTGAGCCTAATAATGCTAAGTGGTATTATAAAAAAGGTATTGTATTAGATAAATTAGAAGCTTATATAGGAGCTAGTAGTGCATATAAGAAAGCCAAAGAGCTTAATCCTAATTATAATATTCCATATAATGAAAATCGTAATAAAGCAATTGCAAGATTAAAAAACATGATTATTAGTAGCATATCGTGTATTTTTATCATATGTTGTGGAATTTTTGCAAGATACATACTTTATAGTACAGGAACTTTAAAACCAGATATCGTTAATATAAATATGTATACTTCTAAAGATGTTATTGAAGTAAATAAAGAAGTTGAAATTACTGAAGAACATAGTTTAAGGCCTGAATGCTCTAAAAACATAGATGTATCATTTAAATCTTCAGATAATAGTATTGCTATAGTAGATGGTAAAAAAAGTGTTAAAGGATTAAAGCCAGGAACGGCAAAAATATTGGCGATAGCTAATAATAAAGTAATTAAAGAGATTGAAGTTAAGGTTGTTCAGCCGAAGGTAATAGATTTTCAAATTTCTAATGAAAAAAGTGAGTTTAGTTTAGGTGAAACAGAGGAATTACGTTCATCTATAAAAATGAACTATGATGGAGTAACTAAACCTAAAATTCAATACTCATCTACTAATTCAAATGTTGTATCAGTTGATAATGCTGGAATTATGAGAGCATTAGGATTAGGAAATGCATATATAATTGCCAAGGCTGGAGAGGTTGAACGAAGGATCTTAGTGAATGTTATACCAGATACAAATCAATTATATGAAAATAAAAAACGACTACAAACAGATAACTCTTATGAAATTATTACAATGGAAAACATTAAGGGGTATAAGCCTACAGGATTGAAGTTGAACTGGTCGTATTATGATGGTAATGAAACTATATGTGAATATAATTTAAGTTGGAATAGAGTTGAAGGTGTAGACCAGTATAATATATACTATAGAAAAAAAGGCGAGACAGATTTTGGAACGTTAACTAAAATTGATGGAAATGAAAACTCATGTAAATTTACAGCACCTTCAAATTCTGAGATATTTATAGCTGCAGTTAAAAATAACGTTGAGTCTATGCATAGTGATCATGTTTTTTAATTAAGTAATAAAGGAAGTAGCTATACTAATCAATACAAAAAATAAGTAGCAGATGCACACATAACCTTGGCTGAGCTTGCTATAAGGGAAATGTTAATTAATAGAAAATGCAAAGAGGATACCTTGTTTCAAAAAACTTATACATTTAAAGGGTAAAATATTATTGTAAGCTTGTTAATAGGGCTGAGATAGAAGTTGTAATTAAATAGAAAAATTTAAGAAAGTCAGTTAGAAGTGATTAAGAGAACCTTTAACTGACTTTTTTAAAATTTATAATCTATTAATAGATTTATTAATTTCTATTTGTATGGTATAGGCTATAATTGGCATACAAAGTATAGCATTTTTATAGAGCTTAATATAAGTTCTAGCAAGTAATCTTGAAAGTAATGTTTTTTGTGGCCATATTTTAAAAGTATTTCTGTCTGGATAAATTATAATATCATACTGTAGCTTATTATGTGTAATCCTAATATAATGCGATAAATTTTCAATTTTCATATTTAATTGTGTTAAAGGTAAAGTAATTATGGCAATAAGCTGCTCTTTAGATATTGAAGATGATAAATTAAATTCTATAGATCTAAGTTTATCAACTTTAAAAGCTGCAATAATGTTTATAATCAAGAAAGAGGCACATAGTGCCATTAAAATTGAAACAAGTAAATTGACATCTTTATTAAAAGAAATTGCAAAAATAACTGATAAAATAACATATAAGATATTAAATTTCTTAAGTCCATTTCTAAAAGGGCTGGGAGATGATAAATTAAGCCTTTTTCTATTTCTCAATTCGTTACTATAATATATATCAAATTTTGATTTACTGTTAAGTGAATGTTTTTTTAATTTATTAAATATCATGAAATACCCCCATATATTAAGATAAATATTTATTTTCTCCCCATTCCCAATAAAGATAGAATAATCCATAAAGGAATGGTAAGCCATCCAAGAATTAAAGCCCAGAATATATTCCTAAATAGAAAGTCTGAAGGTGATTCTATATGAACGTAATTTAGTCCAAGTACTTTTGCTTTAACAAAAGTTATTGATTTAGATCCTAACCATAAATAGAGCATCATCAGCAATATTCCCATGTTTTTCCCACCTTGTATAAAGTTATTTTTGTTTAAGAGACATATAATGTTTCTTAAAATTGATAGTTAATTATTGATATCTAGGAGTCTTTTATCCAGTTTCAAATCTATAAAAAATCATAAATTCACATCCTTTGCTTTTAGAGCTGATTAACATCCTAGGTAGATTTTACAACTAACCAAGTAGCAGATAAATATATTTCAGTTCCGAAATTTATCTAAAAAATCGGAACTCATTTAATTGCAGAAAAGTTACAAAATGAATATAATTTGTATTAAAGATAATGGTAAAAATATCGGGAAAAAGGAGAAATTAACGTTGTGGGTATAAAAATTAATGATAAGAATTTATATGAGATTATGGATATGGATGATGATCAATTTGATGAGTATATGTTTGAAGAATATAGTAAAAAACCTTCAGATAGTGAAATTATTAAAAATAGTGGAATGACTATAGAAAATCTTATAAAAGAGATAAATTCATACCAGGATAAACTTATATTTTTAGCATATAAGTATGAACTTTCTTTAAAAAATAAAGCTGCATTTATACTAAAGCTTTGCGAAAAAAAGCAACATATACAGGAACTTATACCACTACTGTCGTGTTTTATATGTAAGTCAGATTACTTATTTAACTTAAAAAATAAAAAAGCATCAATTAAGAAAGAGGGAAGATTAGCTGAATATATACTATTAAAAGAAGATATAGATGCTTTTGAAAAATGTATTAATGAAATATATAAAAATACAAGGAAGTATAAGAATATTTTAAATAAAATAAAAGAACCCGATAGGAATAAAAATGAAGAGACATCACTAGAAAACAAAAAGTTACTTATAAAATTATATAAACGCTATATACAAGGGAAAAGCAGGAATAAGGAAAAGGTTAAAGCTGAGTATGAGAGAAAATGTATAGATGAAAATATAGAAGAAATACACAATTTTGCTATGGGATCTCTTGAAAAACAACAGATATACCCCGTTATATTTTTTTTTGATTTTTACTCGTCGTAAATCATCATTAACTAAAGAGATGGGACCAATAAACAGCAAAAATCTTATGAATTATAAAGAATATGTAATAGATAAAAACAATGGTAAAAACTTTAATACTTATGAAAATTATATATCTTTATTTTTGGAGCTTATTGATAATTATGAAAGTATGTGTGATGTGTCCCTTTGTATGTATGCATTCGAAAAAACATCCAATCTTGCAAAATGGTTATATAAAAATATGATTAATAATAAAATTTTCCATCATACTATTGATTCACTAGTTGAATCTGAATATGGTTCAATTTTTTATGAAGAATCAATATTTTGGATTGATAGTAATCTAAATATTAATGATTATTCAGATTTTGAAGTTAAAGATGAAGATAATAAAAGTAGTAAGAGTCAGTATTTATCAGAATTAATACAAAGTAAGTTGGTAAATAAGGATGTATTAGATTATTTAAATGAGTATGCTAAAGGTAAAAGATATGGTGCTAAATTTATAAAAAAGTTTGCTTATAATTTTCTTGAAACGAATAACTGTAAATTAGAAAATCGTAGAGATGAAGGGTATGTTTTTTTGACGTTTGAAAGAGAATTGCAAGAAAAAGCAGATGATGTTATAAAACAAAAAATAGTAGAATTATTAAAAAATTATAGCTAAGAATTCTCATTCTTAAGTTGTTGTGAAAAATATGGTAAAATTCTGTATTTTTATGTATAATCAAATATGTACATACATATTTGATTATACAATAAGGTTAATAAAAATTTTGTATTTTATAGTAAGCACGAATTATGTTATTACCAAAAAAATTTATTAGTAACAATTTATATAGCATTAATATTAAAAAACATATTATTAGATTAGATGTAATTGGCAATAATTATTATCTTTTGGTTTTCTTAATTTTGTAGTGCTATTTACTGCTATACAAGGACGACAATATTTTTTTAGTTTACAATTAATGCAGGGTTCTACCTGTAAGTTATTAGACTTTCTAAGTTGTGCTAAAATTAAAGATTTTGTCCAATAATCTAGTATACTATCAGATGATTCAGAAATAAACAGATGTCTACATGGTGAAAATTTACCATCAACATTTAAAGTGAATGAATCTAGTCCAGCAGTACAACCCTTATAAATACCTTGATTTGTATTTGAAAAAATGTTTCTTCCCATATACGCCTTTAATTGAGAAAAACATTTATCAATTATTATTTGAACATTGCCAGAATATTTTTTTATAAGAATCGATATTTTTTCAATTTGTTCTTTAGAAGGGAAAGTTTTAAGGTTACCATTACTATCAGGTTTTATAGCCATTACAACTACTGCTTTAACATTATATTTTTCAGCAAGTTTAATTATATTTATGAAATCATCTGAGTTGTTTGATTGCATAACCCAGTTAATAATGGTTTTATTAAAATTCGACTTTGCTAGAATTTCTAAAGCATTTATAGCTAAATTATACCCGTTTCTTGAAAAAGAATTTATTTTTTCAGTAGAACCATTCAAAGAAACAAATATATAGTTTATTCCATTTTGAATTAGATTATTTAAAACTAATTCAGTAAACCCCCATCCGGATATAGCTATATTTGGTGAAATATTATATTTGTTGCAAGTACAAATTAGTTTATATAGGTGTGGATATAAGAGCGTTTCACCACCACTAATATTAACATATTGAACATTTAATTTAGTAGCTTGCTTAATAACATTAATTGCTATAGTTTTATCTATTTCTTTTCCAGCATTTAATTGACAGTAACATTGGGGGCATTGTAAAGGACATTTATCAGTAACTTCAATATTTATTAAAGTTGGTGTTTTTAAAAATTCAATCATAATTATTGAGTTATTCCTCCTAGCTAATGATTTAATCATTAATGTCATTATAACATTTAAAAATAAATTTTAATGCAATAATTTTATGGACATTAGTATAGAGTAAATTACTAATTTTCATCTAAATATATACTAACAAGGAAGGTGTTTTAATATGGAGTCAGTAGATAATAAAAACAGTATTTTTAAAGAGATGGAAGAAGATATATATTCATCTAAGTTACCAGAGATTGAAAAACAAAAAATTCTAAAAAATATATTAAAATTAAAAGAACAGAAAATTAATATAATGATTACAGGGGCAACAGGATGTGGTAAAAGTTCAACTATAAATGCATTATTTAATACACAAGTTGCTAAAGTTGGAGTTGGTGTGGATCCAGAAACGATGGAAATTACTAAATATGATCTTGATAACTTAGTTTTGTGGGATAGTCCAGGGTTAGGAGATGGAAAAGAAGCAGATAATAGACATTCTAAAAATATTATAAAGAAATTAGCTGAGTGTGACGAACACGGAAATGCTTTAATTGATTTAGTTCTTGTTCTTTTAGATGGAAGCACAAGGGATCTAGGTACATCATATGAACTTATCAATCAAGTTATAATTCCTAATCTTGGAGAAAATAAAAAAAATAAAAGAGATAGAATTCTTGTAGCTATTAATCAGTGTGATGTTGCAATGAAAGGACGATATTGGAATTTTGAAGAGAATAAACCGGAGCCAACGTTAATTCAATTCTTGGATGACAAAGTTGAATCAGTAAGAAAAAGAATAAAAGAAGGAACAGGGGTTGATATTACTCCAATTTATTATTCAGCAGGTTTCAAAGATCAAGGCGAAGAACAACGTCCTTATAATTTATCTAAGTTATTATATTTCATTATTCAACATACTCCAAAAGAAAAGCGATTAGCATATGTAAATAATATTTCAGATAAAGATGAAATGTGGAAGGATAGTGATGATTTAAAAGATTATTCAACTGAAATTAAGCAAAGCTTTGCAGATACAGTTTCAGAGTGTGCAGCAGATGGTGCAGATGTGGGTGAAGATATTGGAAAGATTTTTGGTAAAACAGGAGAAACTATTGGTAGGGCTGCTGGTAGAATCATAGGAACTGTAGCTGGAGTAGGTAAAGCTGTTTGGAATGTTATAACAAGTTGGTGATATGATGTTTGTTGATTATAGAATTCAAGATATAAGAAAAAAATTAGAAATAGCTCGTTTTCGTCCACTCGATGTAATGGTAACAGGTGTAACAGGTGCAGGAAAATCAACAACATTAAATTCTTTATTTGAAAAAGAAGTTGCTAAGGTTGGGACTGGTGTTGACCCAGAAACTATGGAGTTAGATAGTTATGCACTTAGTGATTTAGTAAGGTTTTGGGATACACCTGGTTTAGGCGATGGAGTTGATATGGATAGAATGCATTCCAAGAAGTTAATAAATTTATTGTACAAGACTTATGTGTTAGATAATACTACATACGGATGGATTGATTTGGTATTAGTAATTATTGAAGGAGCCAATAGAGATATGGGAACAACCTATAACTTGCTTAATAATGTTATTGTGCCAAATTTTCAAAAGGACAGAATTTTAGTTGCGATTAATCAAGCTGATGTCGCAATGAAAGGAAGACATTGGAATAATAAAACTAACCAGCCTGAACCCATACTAAAAAAGTTTTTAGATGAACAAGCAGAATCCATACAAAGAAGAGTTAAAGAAGCTACTAATGTTGATATAATAAAACCGATATACTATTCAGCTGAATATAATTACAACATTACAAAACTATTTGATACGATTATTGAAAATATGCCAACAAGGCGTAGAAACTTAATGTAGAAAAGGGGGGGGTTAATGTGGAAAGTATTTTAGATAAAGTTAAAAATGAATTGAACAAAGTTAATTTAGATGAAGAAACTAAACAAGCTATTGAACAAAAAATTAATGAATTAGAAAAAAATAAACTCAATATCATGATCACAGGAGCAACAGGAAGTGGTAAAAGTTCAACTATAAATGCATTATTTAATGAGGAAGTAGCACAAGTTGGACAAGGTGTAGATCCTGAAACTATGACAATTAAAAAGTATGAATTAGACAATATTATCTTATGGGATACCCCGGGATTAGGAGATAGTCCAGAACAAGACAAGTACTATGCTAAAAATATTGTTGAGTTACTTAATAAAAAAGATGATAGTGGTAAAGCATTGGTAGATTTAGTATTAGTTGTTGTTGATGGTTCTGCTAAAGACATGAGGACTTCCTTTGAACTTATAAATGAGGTTATTATACCTAACATTTCGGATAAAAATAGAATTTTAGTCGCTATAAATCAATGTGATATGGCTATGAAAGGGCGAGGATGGGATAATAATTTAAATATTCCTAAAGAAGATTTGATACAATTTTTAGATGAAAAAGTTGAATCTGTTAAAAAACGAATATATGAGTCTACAGGTGTTGAAATTAAACCAATTTATTACTCTGCACTATATAAATATAATATTTCAAAGTTGTTATGTTATATAATTAAATCTACACCAGATGAAAAAAGAATTATATACGTTGATAAAATTAATAAAAATCCAGAAGTTTGGAAAAACAATGATAATCTTATGAATTATAATTATGAAATACAAAATCAAATGAAGGGCTCATTGACTAGTGCATTAGATTTTGCGGCTAAAGGTGCACTTGCTGGTGCAACTGTTGGAACACTAGTACCAGTAATTGGACCAATTGTTGGTGCTGGGGTTGGAGCTGTTTTAGGATTCATTGGAGGATTATTCGATATATAATAAGATTAAGAGTTTTAGCAAAGTTTAAATTTGGTAGTATACTACGAATTTGCTACCAATGAGTAGACAAGTGATAAAAGTTAAGATAATTTATGAAACTATAATAAAAAAATTAATTTCCTTTAACCCTTGAAAATAAAAGGTTAAGATAAGTTATTTAAATTTTCATTAAGATATTTTAATTTCAAATTACAAGATACTGCCCATGTAGAAAGATAAAAATATATCTAGTTTAAAAGAAACAATCAAAACAAAAAGATTGTACAAAATTAAGAGCAGAAATGCTCTTTTTTAATTTTTTGAATAAGTATATAATTGTTAAGTTTTGATATAAAAAATATTCTTATTGAGATTTTATTATATCTTCTAAGTGCGATTTTGAATATGGAATAAATAAGGAATAATTTAGAAAAAAATCTATAAAAGGAAGTAGTATACTCTATTTTGTAAGTTATAAAGCAATATTTTAATAAATATAAGGGGAAATATCTTAGATTTGTATGGTGTAGGTTTGATTATGATTTTTGCTTTTCAGTCATGGAAGTATTTCTGGTTCTACTAATATGTAGTTTGATAAACATGGAAGAATTACGGAAGAATATAGAAAAAATAAGCTGTTTAAATAAATTATAATACACTTAAACGAACAATTTATTCAAAAAAGAGGTGATAATGTGTGGCTTTAAATGGAAACAGTTAACAATTTGGTAAACATATTTTCTATTTTTAACAATGATTAAAAAATATATTTAGTAGTTGGATAAGCTACATGTAAAGTACATCTGCTATTAAAAATGAAAGAAGGATTTGTATTTGCAATTAGTAGAACAAATAAAAGATAACTTAGACATTTTAACAGCATTGCAGAAATACACAACAGCCGATTTATCAAAGCTTAGAGGTAAAAAAGGCAATATATTATGTCCATTTCACCATGAGAAAACTGGAAGTTTTCTTGTAGATACTATTAATAATACGTGGCATTGTTTTGGAAGTTGTGCAACTGGTGGTGATGTTATAACTTTATATGCTTTTAGTAATGGTATAAGCAATAAAGATTCTATAAAGCTATTAGCATCAGATTTAGGTTTAAAGCAGGAGAATAAAAAGTTATCTAAGAAAGTAAAGATTGATTTTATTAAAAAGAAGACAGAAAAAGAAGCTTTAAATTTTATAGAGTTAGATATAGACAGAACTTATAATGAGTTATGTTCTATAAGAAACATAATGAAAAATTTAATAGATAAAACTGATAATATAGAGGAATTGGAAGAAATTTCAAATATTATTGACGATGAATTATATGCAAGCTATTTACTAGATTGTTTGTTAAATTGCTATAGCAGAGAAGACTATTTAAAAAGTTATGTAGAAGCTAAGGAGATGGTAAAAGTATGGCAATTAGTGTTGAAGACAGAAATATAATTGACAAATATAAAGAAGAAAAACAAAAGCAAAAAGGATTAATCCCTTTAACAAAATATCAATCTGAACAACAGGAAATAATTGATTTAGATGAATGCGTACTTCCAAGTTTTCCATCAGGATGCTTTCCAGAATGGATGGAAAACTATGTTAAAGCAGTAGCAGAGGATACACAGACACCAGCAGATTTAGCTGCTGTTATTGGACTAGCAGTAGTTGCATCAATTTTATCTAAAAAATTTAAAATTGAAGGAAAGTTAGGGTGGGAGGAGCCTTTGAATTTATACACTGTTGCAGTAATGAATCCAGCTGAAAGAAAATCTGCTGTATTTTCACACATGACTAAGCCTTTACTAAAACATGAAGCAGAAGTGAACAAAAAATTAAAACCAGAAATTGCTGCAAATCAGATTGAAAAGGAAATTCTTAAAAATGAGTTGCAGAATTTAAAAAAAGCAGCATCGGCGCCTAAGAAAAGTGATAAAACAAATCAGATTGAACTGGAGGAACAAGCGAGGCAAAAAGCTAAAGAACTTGAAGAATTTGTGGACAAGAAACCATTAAGACTACTAGCGGATGATGTTTCACCAGAAAAAATAACAAATTTATTAAGTGAAAATGATGGTAAGTTGGCCATTATGTCAGCAGAAGGTGACATTTTTGAAATAATGGCTGGAAGGTATTCACAAAATAATACCAGCAATACAGGAGTATTTTTAAAAGGACACAGTGGAGATATGCTGCGAGTTGATAGAGTTGTAAGAGGAGCAGATCATGTTGAAGAACCAGCTTTAACTATTGGACTTGCAATACAGCCAGAAGTATTGAGAAAGGTAATGGACAATGAAAATTTTAGAGGCAAAGGATTAACAGCGAGATTTCTATTTAGTATTCCTCAAAGTAAAGTTGGAAGTAGAAATATAAATTCTAACCCAATTCCAGAGGATATAAAAGAAACATATTTTACAAATATTAAACTTTTATTGGAATCAGGTCAGTCATTAGAAGAAGAACAGCAACAAGAAACTCGCATATTACATTTATCAGAAGCAGCTAAAATAAAGTCAGTTCAATTTGCCCAAATGTTAGAGCCAAGACTGATTGATGATTTAGAAGTAGTAAAGGATTGGGCGGGAAAACTTCATGGAGCAGTATTGAGAATTGCAGGTATACTACATTGTTGCGAACTAGTTGGTATATATAATTCATGGGATGCAGAGGTTTCAGAGAAAAATTTTAATAAAGCAGTTGATATAGGAAAGTATTTTATTGAGCACAGTAAAGCTGCATTTGGAATGATTGGAATGGATAAAAAAACAAAAGATGCAAAGCTTATTCTTAAATTTATTAAAAAGAAAGGATTAAGTGAATTCACCAAAAGAGATATTCAGAAAGGAAATCGAACAAAGTTTAGATCTGTTAAGGACGTTGAATTAGCACTAGAATTATTGATAGAAAATAACTTTATAATTGAAGAGGAAAAAACTGTTATACACAGCAGTAGAGGGAGAAAGCCACAAAATAAATATATAGTTAACCCTGCATACTTAAATGACAAAAAATAAATTTCAAAATGTTTTTATTGTATTTTGTCTCACTTTGTTTAACTTGCGCCCAAACAAAGTGAGACAAAATAAACATTAACAATATAGACACTTTTGATTTTTGTCTTATTTGTCTCACACTTTCAGCAAAATTAAATTTTTAGTTTTTTTCTATAATAAGTTATTTTGAATATATTTACTAATTGGTTAATTGTATGTTGAAAAATAGATATAAAATATAAATCTCTAAATATGTTAGACAAATGAGACAAAAATCAAAACAGATTTAAAAAGCCTTGTAAAATCAATGTTTATTTTGTCGTATTTTATTTGAATATAAATTAGGGTAAATTGCAATAAATAGCACAAAATTATATTCTTATCTATTGATCAATTATGTAAGAAATTAAATTATATATTTGGTAACTACAAATGTATCAGTATGTTAAAAAGACGGTTCATCACGGGACTAGTGCTAGAAAAATTTACTTAGGTAAAGGTAGGAAATAATAATTTTTTCAAACTAACCTTAGTAAAATCAAGGCTTTATGGTAATGAAAGAAATAAGGAAGAAATCGGGAAGAATATTGGAAAAAAGTTTTTCTAAAACGTGATAACATTGAAGCAGTTAAAAAAATAATATTACTGAAGGGGGTAAAATTAAAATGTTAAAAGATATTAATGAAGTGTATAATTGTATGGTTAAGGGTAGAGTTCAGGATGTTGGCGATAATATTATTACTAAAGATAAAAAATATTGTGAATGCCAAGAGCAGCTAAACTATTTATTTGATGAAATAAAAAAGAAGCTTGGCAAGGAGAGTGAACATCTGATTTGTAATTATGAAGAAATTATAAATTTGCAATTAGTGGTGGCAGAAGAAATAATATATAGACAAGCTGTAAAAGACTTTAAAAAATTAGAAACACTAGTGAGCTAAACTCCTAGTGTTTCCAATTTTTTTTGCTTATTTTTTTCCAAGAGCTACAAGTAACATGATGTACATTAACTTTTTTAGCAGCAGTAATTGTTAATCTATATTTTTTTATCCAACTTGAAATTTTGTTGGAATAATTAGAGTACGCCATATTTGAATTTACATTAAGATATTAAAAACAGGATAATTTGATTAAATAGGAAATAAAAAGGCAATGATGGTTAAAGAATATATTGGCTTGTGTTATAATTATTTTAGTTATTAGGTGCAGCAAAGAAAATGAGTAATGTAAGGGGAGATGATACTTTGTCTATATATTTAAATACTAATAAACCATTTGAAAATTATAGGGAACTTGTAAATGAAGAGTATTTTGTAGATAAATCTTCTATGATAACATTGCTTAACCAAAGAATATCTACAAAAAGTAAATATATATGTGTAACAAGACCAAGACGTTTTGGAAAATCCAGTGCTGTTGACATGATAGGAGCTTATTATTCTAAAGCAGTAGATTCAAAAGAAGTATTTGATAATCTTAACATAAGTAATGCTGCTACTTATATGGAACATTTAAATAAGTATAATGTAATTAGCATATCTTTTAACGCAATATCTGAAAACGGGAATACTTATGATGATTATATTAAGATGATAAGAGACACTATAAAAAAAGATATAGCCCAAAAGTATCCCCATATTATCCCGGATGAATATTTTAATTTATCTTCAATGTTATATGATACTAAAGATAAATTTATTTTTATATTTGATGAGTGGGACTATATTTTCTCTAATAATCTTTTTGAAGAAAATCAGAATGACTTTTTGGAATTTTTAAGAAATCTTTTAAAGGATCAATCTTATGTATCTTTAGCATATATGACAGGTGTTCTTCCTATAAAGAAATATTCCAGTGGTTCAGCACTTAATATGTTTGATGAGTTTACTTTTTTAAAAGATAGAACTTTTGATGAGTATTTTGGATTTACAGAAGATGAAGTTATAAAACTTTGCAACAAAAATAAAAATATTAGTTTTAAAGAATTAGAAAGTTGGTACAATGGATATTTAACGGCAAAAGGAATTAAAGTATATAATCCAAGGTCTGTAGTAAAAGCACTTCAAAATAATTACTGCGAAAGTTATTGGACTAATACTGGAGCCATGGATGAAGTTGCAGAATATCTTAAATATAACATATTAGAAATTAGAGATGATGTTATAGAAATGGTTACAGGGGAAGAGATTGATATAACTATTGATGAAGATTTTAGAGCAGGTCAAGGAGTACCGAGAAATAAAGAAGAAATATATTCTGCTATGATAGTGCTTGGATTTTTATCGTATCATGATGGATACTTAAAGATTCCTAATAAAGAACTTATGAAGGAATTTGAAAAGGCTTTAGGAGATAAATCTTTTGGATATGTTTCAGAGATAATAGAAAATTCAAAGAAAATGCTAAAAGCAACAGTTAAAGGTGACACAAAAACTGTTGAAGCAATATTGCATGATATTCATAACTCAGAAATACCAATACTTCAATATAATGACGAAAATAGCCTTTCATGTGTTTTAACTTTAGCATACATTTCAGCTAGAGATATCTATAGAGTAGAACGTGAGGAGAAAACAGGAAAAGGCTATGCAGATTTTACTTTTCATCCAAGAAGAAAAAAAGATATTCCTTTCATAGTTGAACTCAAGAAAGATGAATTACCAGAAGCAGCAATAGATCAAATTAGAAAAAAGGAATATGTAGAAAAGTTTAGAAGAGAAGATGAGGGTAAAAAAGTATTAGCAGTGGCAATATGTTATGATTCAAAAAGTAAAGAACATAGATGTAAAATTGAAGAAATTTAGGATTATAGATAGGCTTTAAAAATTGGAAGAACTAGTGAGTTAAACTCCTAGTGCTTCTAATTTTTCATAATTTTCTCTGCTTATTTTTTTCCAAGAGCTCCAAGTAACATAATTTACATTTTAATTGGTGGGTGTGATGGTGCAAGGCCAGGAAGAAGTTATTATACTGAATTTGCTCAAAAGGTTCCTAAAGATTGTATTATCCTTACACTAGCATGTGGAAAATATAGATTTAACAAATTAGACTTTGGAGAAGTTGCTGGACTTCCAAGATTATTAGATGTAGGTCAATGTAATGATGCATATTCAGCAGTAAGAATTGCAACAGCGCTTGCAGATGCTTTTAATACAGATGTCAATGGATTACCATTATCAATAATTCTTTCGTGGTATGAACAAAAAGCAGTCGCAGACCTTTTAGCATTACTTTCATTAGGTGTAAAAGGAATCTTCCTTGGACCATCACTTCCAGCATTTATAAGTCCTAATGTATTACAATATTTAGTTGATACATTTAACATAAGAC
Source organism: Clostridium carboxidivorans P7 (assembly GCF_001038625.1). GTDB lineage: Bacteria > Bacillota > Clostridia > Clostridiales > Clostridiaceae > Clostridium_AM > Clostridium_AM carboxidivorans. The sequence goes on along the minus strand of NZ_CP011803.1, from coordinate 3,976,452 downwards.
CTATAAGTGAACCAGATGATGATTTAAAAACTTGTTTGCAACAAGGGGTACAAATGTAGATAATAATAATTTAAATAAAAACTATCTCACAATTTTCGAGATAGTTTTTTTGTTGTATATAATTATAAATTTAATATGTAGTACAAATTGGGTTTAGTATCTTATATTATTATAATTTTATGATTTACATTTTTTAAAACTTGATTGAAATCATATTGTTTTTATTTTAGCAAAGATATAATAAGCTCATGAATTAAATAAAGTTCAAGAAAAACAAACATTAAAATAAAGAGCTAAAGAAAAATAAGGAGGATTTTAATGATAGGTACTAATAAGATAAATTCTAAAAATAAATGGAAGGGATTTGAAGATTTTCTTGTATATAAAACAGTTAAAGAAGCTCAAAGAAAGTGGAATAATACAACAATAAATGCACGAGCAGAAATATTATATAAAGCATCAGACATTTTACTAGAAAATATAGATGAATTATCAGAACTTATGATGAGGGAAATTGCTAAAGGTAGAAAAAGCTGCAGATCAGAAGTATCCAGAACAGCAGATTTTGTTAGTGGATTAATAGAAGATGCAAAAGGTAAAGGAGCTGACTTAATTGTAGGTGGAAACAGAGAGGTGAATAAAATATTCAATTGAATCTATGTCTAGGCCTAAGGCTACTATAATAAATTTATCAATAAATAATTAAAAGTATATAAGAAAAAAATATTTTATTGAGATTTGATTGCAATCACATTTTTTAAAAACAAATAAAGTTATAATAATGTCAGAAGTTAAATAAAAAAACAATTTAAGAAGTAAATAGTATAATTCAGGAGGTTTAAATATGAAAATAATATATTTTAGTCAAACAGGAAATACAGAAAAAATGGCCAACTTAATTCTTGAAGGAATCCAATCAGAGGGGAAGAAAGCTGAATTAGTTGAAGTTTCTAATGCATCACTTGATGATGTTAATAATGAAGAAATACTTATTTTAGGATGCTCAGCTTATGGATCAGAAGAATTAGATGAAAGTGAAATGGAACCTTTTGTTAAATCATTAGAAGGAAATATTCAAGGAAAGAAAGTTGCTCTTTTTGGTTCATGGGGATGGGGCAATGGTGAATGGATGACAGAATGGGAAAAGAGAATGGAGTCATATGGGGCTATATTAATAAGTGAAGGCTTAACAGTTCAAGAATCTCCAGAAGGTGATGATGAAGGCAAGTGCAGAGATTTTGGAAAATTAATAGCAGAATAATTTATAGTTCATAAGTCTATATTATGATTTTGGTATCTATAAGTACAAATAAAAAAATGTGGTGAATCCACGTTTTTTTTATTACAATGTTTGTTTTATTTCTTTAATTGTTATCTCTAGAACTTTATTTAAGAATGAAAATTTTTCTTTCATATCTATATATTTTTCTTAATTTCATCAATTCCTATTCTGCTTACAAATTCATTAAAGACCTCATTTTCTAATTTATTATTTTTAAAGAAAAGCACTATCTTTTCAATGACTAAGTGTACACTATCTGATTTTACACGTAAGTTAAGATTTTCAGCAAACTTTCCAGTGTTATTTAGAGTACCGCCAAGCCATATAGTGAAAGCCTCATCACAACTAGTGTCAGTTTTTATGAGTGCGCCTTGCAAGCTAATATCAGCTATATGTTTTTGACCACAAGAGTTAGGGCAGCCAGTAAAATGGATACGAATTGGTGTATCTAACTTTATTTTAGAATCAAGATATTCAATAACTTGTTTTGCTTTTTTCTTTGTTTCAACAATAGCTAAGTTACAAAATTCTTTTCCAGTACAAGAAATGGTGTATCCAATAAAAGTCTTTGGAGTAGGAGATAAGTGCTTAAACACATATTTTTTTAATGAGGACTAGCAGAAAGTCCTCCTCCAACCCATACGTGAAAGCCAACTACTTCATTTCCATCAATATTTTTTATTGCTGGAGTGAAAGCAAGGTCATTAATTTGTGCATGAGCAGCATTATGTATGCTGGCAGATATTGATATTTTAAATTTTCTAGGTAAATTATTTTATTTAACTATTTAATCTTATAATATAAAAGATCTTAGTGCCGTGGCGTAAATCACTTAGCTATTAAATCCAGAGCTTGTCTCAAATCTTCAATTATATCTTTAGCATCTTCAAGACCTACAGCTAACCTTACAAGACCGTCACTTATTCCAGCAGATAATCTTTCTTCTTTAGAGCATACTGAATGACTCATAGATGCTGGATGTTGGATTAATGTTTCTGTATCACCTAAGCTTACGGCTAATCTGCAGATATTTAAATTATTCATTAAAGTCCGTCCGCTTTCTATTCCGCCAGCAAGCTCAAATGCAATTATTGCTCCAGATAAGCTCATTTGTTTTTGAGCAAGATCGTATTGATTGAAACTCTTAAGGCCAGGATAATATACTTTTTCCACAGCTGGATGTTTTTCTAAAAATTCAGAAACAGCCATTGCATTGGCGCAATGTTTTTCCATTCTTAGTGGGAGTGTTTTTAATCCTCTTATTATTAAATATGAGTCAAAAGGACTTAAAATAGCACCAGTTAGTTTTTGAACTCCAAGTCTTGCTTCCTTTATAAAATCTTCAGAACCAAGTATAAAGCCAGCAACTACATCTCCATGACCATTTAAAAACTTTGTTCCAGAGTGTAAAACAACATCGGCACCTAATTCAAGTGGCCTTTGTATATAAGGAGTGCAAAAAGTGTTATCAACCATAACAATACAATTTTTATTTTCATGAGCAATCTCTGAGATGGACTTGATGTCACTGATTTTTAAAGTCGGATTAGCTGGTGTTTCAATGTAAACAACTCTTGTGTTTTTTTTCATAGCCTTACGCACATTTTCAGGCTCTGCCATATCTACAAAATCAATTTCTACACCGTATTTTTTTAACCCAGTATTTAACAAAGCAGAAGTATCCCCATAAATTGTAGAACATGATATTACATGATCTCCGCATTTTAAAGTTGTCCATAATGCAGTAGATATAGCTCCAATTCCAGAAGCCGCTGAAATACAGCTTTCTGAACCTTCGAGAATTGCAAGTTTTTCTTCTAAGACTTTATTTGTTGGATTACCAAATCTAGAATATCTATATCCATCTTCAGCTCCTGAAAAAATTTTTCCGCCTTGCTCTGCAGAATCAAAAATAAAGGTAGATGTTTGGTAAATTGGTGTAGCAGCAGAACCTACATCATTTTTACTACTTCCGCCATGTATCGCTTTTGTTGAAAAACCTAAATTATTAACAATATTTATATCCAATTTAAAATCACTCCTTATGTTTTTGAAAAACTGATTGAATTTTTAATGATTTTATATTAGCATAACATTATATATTAGTAAAATTGAATTAATTGAATATACAGTTCAATTATATTGAACTGAATTTATATGGAGGAAACAAAATGGAGCTTAGACAGCTAATAACATTTTCTAAAATTACAGAAATGAAGAGTTTCTTAAAAGCCGCAGAAAATCTTGGATATGCCCAATCTACAATTACGACTCAAGTTCAACTTTTAGAAAAAGAACTTGGAATTAAATTATTTGAACGAATAGGTAGGAATATGGAACTAACCTCGAAAGGTTTAATTTTTCTTGAATATGCTGAAAAAATAATAAATCTTGCAAATGAAGCTAAAGAAGCAATAGATGATAGAGACACTCCAAAAGGAATACTAAAAATTGGTGTTGTTGAATCGCTTTGTACAGTTAAGCTTCCAGAATTACTTAAAGATTTTCATATTAAGTATCCAAAAGTAGAAGTAATAATAAAAATAGGAACTTGTACTGATTTACAAAACATGCTAAAAAATAATACTGTTGATTTAATTTTTACATTAGGTGAGTTAATAAAGGATCCAGATTTAATTTCATGTATGTGTTATGATGAAGAAATGGCAATTTTAGCATCTCCATTAAATAAATTAAAAGATAAATTTAAACTAACGCTAAGAGACATTGCAGATGAATCGTTAATTGTTACTGAAAAAGGATGTAGCTATAGAAGCGTTTTTGAATCAATGTTTCATAAAGAATGTTTGCAGCCTCATTTAGCTCTAGAGATAGGAAGTATAGAAACTATTAAAAGTTTTGTTATGAATAATCTAGGAATTACTTTATTGCCTATTATGACTGTAGAAAATGAATTATCTAAAGGAAATTTAGTAAAATTAGATTTAGTTGATTGTGATTTTAATATGATGACGCAAATTTTGTATCATAGAAATAAATGGGTTACACCTGCAATGGATGCATTTATAGAAGAATTAAAATCTTTAGATATAAAAAAATGAAAATTATATTGATATAGTGATATAAATCACACTAAAAATATAGAGCAATGGTTATAATATTATCAACTAATAAAATTTGATTAAGTAAGGGATTTATTCCTATTTGAAAGAATGTATAAGGAGGAATTAATTATGCCAAATTTCGCTGCAAGTTTAGATATTAGAATCTATGAAAAAGGACATAAGAAGGATATTATTTTTAAAGCTTTTGAGGAATTAATATTAGGTGAAACAATGGAACTTATAAATGATCATGATCCTCGTCCACTTTATCAGCAGTTTATATTGAATTTTCCAGAACATTTTGAGTGGGAATACTTAGAGCAAGGGCCTGAAATATGGAGAATTGCAATTACGAAAAAATAAGATGCTCATTGATTTCAGATTTAGATTATATTTAAAAAGAAAAGAGGTAGTTATATGGCGATTATAAATAATGATTTACACCAATTTAGTAGTTATATTCAGCAGATTAATCTTACATTTCATCAATATTTGTTATTAGGTGATGAACCATTATTAGTACATACAGGTAATGTAATGCAGGCAGAAGCTTTGCTGCCACAACTTAAAGCAGCACTTAATGGCAAAGATTTAAAATATATTTTTATTTCACATTTTGAAGCAGATGAATGTGGTGGGTTGTCAGTAATATTAGAACATTTTCCTGAGGCTGAGACAATTTGTTCTGAAGTTACAGCGCGTCAATTAAAAGGTTTTGGAATTAAGGCAAAAACTATTACCAAAAAAGCTGGAGAAAAGTTAACTACAGATAGTTATGAATTAGAATTCATTGATTATCCTTCGGAAATGCATCTTTGGGATGGATTATTAACAATTGAAAATAGACGTGGAATATTCTTTAGTAGTGATTTAATGTTTGCTATGGGAAAAGAAATAGATACAGTAAAAGAATCAAAATGGAGTATGGAAGTAAATAGTATTCTGCCAGAACAGGTTCCAGATTCTGATAAGCTGGAACAGTTACAACAAACTTTGCGACAGTTAAAACCTAATTTTATAGCTACGGGTCATGGACCTTGTCTTAAATTACAATAGATAAAAGGATGTCTTAAAAATCTGAGGCGTCCTTTTTATTTTACCTTGAAATTATACGCATATAACAAGTGAATGTATAATATTGGTCAACCCATTGGTATACAATAAGTGAAAATTTAGTGAAATATGATTTGAATCACATTCTTTTTGGATATTTTAATTTAAAATATGGTAACAAACCTGTTTTTAATTATAATAATTTTTTATTCATACAGGCATAAAGTCAATAAATGAGATATTAATACTATTTAGGAAATAATTCTAAGGAAATTTTAGGAATATTTGATAGTGAGAGGAATTGAGGAGGAAAAAATGAACATATTTAGAAATAAAAAAATTAAGGATTTAGAGAATAAGCAAGTTAGGGATAGTGAAGAAGCGATAAAGAAGACAAAACAATTACAGGATGGAACTAATAATTTTTTTCAGAAGATGAGCAAATTGTTAAACGAAACTGTAAAACAGCACCACATGGTAGATGATCAACATGATGTTTTAGGAAAGCTTGCAGATGAAGTAAAGGTACATATGAGTGAAATTTCTAGTTTAACAGAAAATACTAATGGCTTGACAGATAAATTATATTCAGAAGGGAATAATCTTATAGAAATTACAAAAGATACGGTTAAAAAATCATATGAAGGGAAAAATGCTATTGAAGAAATTGTAGAAATAGTAAAGTCTTTAGAGAATGAAAATAGAAATAATACTGAAAACATAAATGAATTGGCAAGACGATTTAGTAAAGTTAATGAAGTTGTGCAGTTAATAACGAATATAGCAAATCAAACAAATTTATTGGCTTTAAATGCCGCAATAGAAGCAGCAAGGGCAGGAGAGCAAGGAAAAGGTTTTGCTATAGTTGCAGGTGAAATAAGAAACCTAGCGGAAATGACTAAACAAAGTACTAAGGATATTTCTGAGTTAATAGGCAATATAGAAGATGAAACAAAGAGTGTTATAAATAATTCTGATAAATCTAAAGAAGTTATTGCTAAAGGGGTTAATGCTTCAGGAAATGCAGCAGAAAAAATAGAAGAAAGCTTATCTTCTATAGCAAAAGTTGAGCAGGAAGTAAGAGAAGTAATGGAAATTTTAATAAATCAAAAACAGCATATTGAAAGCATGAGTAAAGAAATAATAAGTGTTGATGAAATATTAAAAATAACATCAAAAACTATAATAAATCATATAGAAGAGGCAAGCATTGTAGACAAAAAATTGGAAGAAACAAAAACACAATTAGAATCTTATGGTAAGAGGGTAATATAAGATGTATTTCATAAATTATATTTTATATACTACAGCCATAGAATCTATAAAAGAAAAAGAAATATTAGCGAAATCAAATTTTGAAATAGAACGATTGAAATTTATGTGTTATTGCGAAACTAAGCTTTAACTTTGATGAAAGAGATATTTGATTCAGAATACTAGGAATCAAGTATCTTTTTTATTTTTTCATATATAGAAATAAAAAGAAATTTATTAACTTTAAAATAGTAACGTATGTTACAGAAATGATGAAAAGAATATAGTAAACTTTAAATTGTCGAAGTTAAGAAATAATAAAAAGGAATTATTAAACTTTATATAAAAATAAAAGATAAAATAGGAGGACATAATATGTCAATGTTTTGTTATCAATGTCAAGAAACAGCAGGTTGTACTGGATGTACTAAAGTGGGAGTTTGCGGTAAAGATGAATATGTAGCAAAAGCTCAAGATTTATTAATATATGTAACTAAAGGACTAGCTATAGTAAGTAACGAAGGAAGAAAAGTTGGAGTTGTAGATGGTACTGTAGATAAATATATAACAGAAAATTTATTTACAACAATTACAAATGCAAATTTTGATAGAGATTCTATTTTAGATAGAGTAAGAGAAACTTTAAAACTAAGAGAAACTTTAAAAGCTAAAGTTGTTAAGGCTGGTGGACAAGTTGGTGAAGTAAAGGTAAATGGTGGATTCTTCAAAAAGGTGTTAGGAATGCAAACTACAGAAATGATAATGCCAGATGCAACGACATGGACAGCTGATAATACAATAGAATTTGATGCGAAAGCTGAAAAAGTTGGAGTACTTTCAACAGAAAATGAAGATATAAGAAGTTTAAGAGAACTTATCACTTATGGATTAAAAGGATTATCTGCTTACATGAAGCATGCTATGAACTTAAGCTATAACAATGAAGAGGTTCATGGATTTATGGCTAAAGCATTAGCAGCTACATTAGATGACAGTTTGACAGTTGATGAATTAGTTGCTTTAACATTAGAAGCAGGTAAATTTGGTGTAGATGGTATGGCATTACTTGATAAGGCCAATACTGAAAAATATGGACATCCTGAAATAACAACTGTAGATATTGGGGTTAGAACTAATCCAGGAATATTAATTTCAGGACATGATTTGAAAGATTTAGAAATGTTACTTGAACAAACAGAGGAAACTGGAGTAGATGTATATACCCATGGGGAAATGCTTGCTGGACAATACTATCCAAAGTTCAAGAAATATAAGCACTTTGCAGGAAACTACGGAAATGCATGGTGGAAGCAAAAAGAAGAATTTGAAAAATTTAATGGTCCAATTGTTATGACTACTAACTGTATAGTTATACCAAAGGATTCTTACAAGAATAGATTATTTACAACAGGTGCTACAGGAATGCCAGGATGTGCTCATATAGAAGCCAAGGCTGATGGTACAAAAGATTTTTCAAAGGTTATAGAAATGGCTAAGAAATGCAAAGCACCTACAGAAATAGAAAAAGGACAAATAGTTGGTGGATTTGCTCATAATCAAGTTTTAGCATTAGCTGATAAAGTTGTAGATGCTGTTAAAACTGGTGCTATAAAGAGATTCTTTGTGATGGCAGGTTGTGACGGAAGAGCAAAATCAAGAGATTATTATGCAGAATTTGCAACAAAATTACCAAAAGATACTGTAATATTAACTGCAGGTTGTGCTAAATATAAATATAACAAATTGAATTTAGGTGACATTGGAGGAATTCCAAGAGTATTAGATGCAGGGCAATGTAATGATTCATATTCATTAGTTGTTATAGCACTTAAACTTCAAGAAGTATTTGGCTTAAAGAGTGTAAATGAATTACCTATATCATACAACATAGCTTGGTATGAACAAAAAGCTGTAATAGTATTATTATCATTATTACACTTAGGAGTTAAAAACATTCACTTAGGACCAACACTTCCAGCATTCCTTTCACCAAATGTTGCGAAAGTATTGGTTGATAACTTTGGAATTGGTGGAATCACAAATGTTGAAGATGATATGAAGATGTTTATGGAAGCTTAAAAAATAGTATTATTAAATAATGTACAACAAATATCCACCCTATTTATAATCTACAATATTATTTACAATATAGAATCCTAGCTGCGAAATTGTAGCTAGGATTTATTTTTAAACTTTAGTATCAACGTTTAGTAAATTAATAAAGGAGGATGATGCAATGAATAATAATTGCGGTAACTGTTGTAATAATTGCAGAGGGGAACTTTGTGCAAGTAAGGTTCCAATATTTGAAAATTTAAACAATGAAGAATTACTAAAAATTGTAAAGACTATTAATCATAAAGAATATGCTAAAGGCGATGTTGTTTTCACAGAGGGAAATGTGGCTAATACACTTTTTTTTATAAATGAAGGAAAGATAAAATTATATAAATATACTAAGGATGGTAAAGAACAGATATTGCATGTACTTTCAGAAGGAGACTTTTTTGGAGAATTGGAGCTTATAAAACCATCTAAGTATGGATTTAATTCCAAAGCAATAATCGACTCAAAAATATGCACACTAACTAAAGATGAAATGAAAGAGATAATGATGAAAAATCCGGAGATTGGAATAAAAGTATTAGAAACTGTAGGGGAAAGATTGTCGAAGGTAGAAAGTCTTGTTCAGAATCTTGCAACTAATGATGTAGATTCGAGAATGGCTTATTTGTTAACAGACTTAATGGAGAAATATGGAGAGAATATAGAAAAAAATATATCCATAGAATTACCATTATCACGTGAAGAAATGGCGAATTTTATTGGAGTTACACGAGAAACTATAAGTAGAAAGCTAAAGAAATTTGAAGATGAAAAATTAATAAAAATAGTAGGAACAAAAATTATTATAATTTTAGATGAAGAAGGTTTAAAAAATTATATATAAATCAAGAGTCCATTAGGCATATTAAAGAAAATAACAAGTCAAAGACGAGATATATTGTGCGTCAAACAAGGAGGTGAATTTAGTTAATGGTGAGCTATTGACTAGATTTGCTGACGAAGTAGACCCGCAATAGATTAGCACACTGATTTGTTATTTATTTTGATATGCCTTATTACATTGATAGTAATAGTGAATTTTATTTTTTATTTAGCTGGTTTGCATTTGATTTGAATCACATATTATTAAAATCAATAAAGCTATAATAAAGTCATAAGTTAAAGAAAAAGCAAATAATGAAATCAATAAAAGATTGTTTTAAATATACAATTTAGGAGGAATAAATGAATAAATTTAATAGTAATCAAAAAATAGGTGATATAGTAACGAAGTTTCCAAAGGCAGCAGATATATTTAAAGAATGTAAAATTGATTTTTGCTGCGGTGGAGATAGGCCATTAATTACAGCTATAAAAGAGCAAGGGGTCAATGAAACAGAACTATTAGAAAGAATAAATGATACCTATGAGAAATTAAAAAATGATCTTTACTCAAAAGATAGAAATTGGGTGGAAGCACCCCTTGATGAATTAGTTGATCAGATAGTAAATGTACATCATGCTTATCTTTATGAGAACCTTCCTAAAATAAGTGAACTAACAACTAAAATATTAAGGGTTCATGGAGAAAAACATCCAGAGCTTTCAAGAGTTCATAAGTTATTTCATACTGTTAAGATGGAATTAGAAGCTCATTTAATAGAAGAAGAGACAATTCAATATCCAGCAATTAATGCATATTTAAAAAGTAATAGTGAAGAAGATTTAGATAAAGCAATAAATATAATTAATCAATTGCAAGATGAACACGTCGGAGCTGGAAATATACTTAAAGAATTAAGAGAAATAACTAATGATTATGATGTTCCAGCTAATGGATGTACTACTTATAAATTAACTTATTCTAAATTACAAGAAATGGAATCGGATATATTTCAACATATACATTTGGAAAGCAATATACTGTTTCCAAGACTTTACGAATTAAAAAATAATTAATAAAGGAGAATTAAAAATGGATAATAAAAAGATAGAAAAATTAACTGAAGTTTTACAAAAATTAAATGAGGCAGGAGTTACAGAGAGTTTAAGAAAAGAAGCTTTAGATATTGTTTCAAATATAAATCCTATTGAGCTTTCAATAGCAGAACAAAATTTAATAGAAAAAGGAATGAATCCACAAGATTTAAGACACTTATGCGATATTCATATGGATGTTTTAAAAGGCGAACTTGATAAAATTAAAACAAAAATTGAGCCAGGTCATGTTGTGCATACACTTATTGCTGAACATGACAAAATTCTTGAGTTTTTAACAGAACTAGAAGAGATTAATTTCAAAATTCAAAAACTAAATAGCTATGATAATAGTTTAGAAGAATTTGAAGCATTAAAAACTGTTGCATCTAATATATTAGATGCAGAAAGCCATCACCAAAGAGAAGAACAGGTATTATTTGCTGAGATGGAGGATAGAGGTATTACTGGTCCAACAAGAATTATGAGAATGGAACATGATGATTTAAGAGCCAAGAAAAAGTTTTTAATTAAAACAGCTGAAGAGGTTTCTAAATTAAGATTTAATGAATTTAAAGAAAGAGTTAATGATACAGCAAAATATATTATATTTAATTTAAGAGATCACATATTTAAAGAAAATTATATTTTATATCCAACAGCAATAGAATCTATAAAGAAAGAAAAAATATGGGAGGAAATGAAAAAGAGGTGTGATGAAATAGGATATTGCAGTTTTACACCTATATATACAATTTAACTAGTATTCATCTGAAAAGTAGAGGGAAAAGTCAGTAAGAATTAAAAAGAAACTAATAGTAGATTGTTAAGTGGCAAATAGCCGAATAGGATACTGGTTCGCAGCGAATACTGCTGGGGTAGTCAAAAGAGCATTAACCAAGACTTCTCTCATAAATTACTTTTAAATAAAGGGGCTGTTGCAAAGTGTAACAGCCCCTTTCACATATGGGTATAGTAATATTAAATTCCTAGTGCTTTTAATTTTTCATAATTTTCTCTGCTTATTTTTTTATTTTTTTCCCAAGAGCTCCAAGTAACATAATTTACATGAATTTTTTTAGCAGCATCAGTAATTGTTAAGTTATATTTTTTTCTCCAATTTAAAATTTTACTGGAATAATTAGAATCTAAGAATTCATAATAATTATCATAAAAATATTTTGTATCTATTCTAAATATCTTAGCAAGTTTTAAAGAAAGTTCAGGAGGAGGACATAATCTTCTAGTTTCATAATCTTTTATTAAATATCTACCTTGTTTTTTACTTAAGCCTAGTTTACTTGCTAGTTGAAATTGACTCCATCCGTTTAGCAATCTATGATATTTAATTTTCTCTCCTATTGTAGATATATGAAGCTTTTTAACCAGTTCATTTCTGTAGTCTATGTTAAGCTTGTTTGTTATCGCATTTTCATCTGTAAAGCATGTCCATGTCATTTATCTGAAACAGGAGATTGCATATTGTGTTCACAACTTTCAGGAAAAAATTTTTGTGACTGCATAAATTGGAAGGGTGTATGCATATATCAAGAGTTTATTTTAAACAAAAGTAAAGCCAAAGAGGAAAGAAAAAATTACTTGTGCACAATAGTGAAGAAAGAGCAAGTAGAAGAAAGCCTATATATTTTTACAATAAATGCATCCCACAGCTTAGTACATGATCTTGTATACCCAGGAAGCTTTATATTTATAAGAAATCCACAGTGTACAAATTATTATGATGCACCAATTTCTATTATGGAAGCAGATACAGAGAAAAACACATTGAAAATTGCCATAGAAACAAAAGGTATTAAAACAAAAAGCATATGTAAACTCAATGAAAATGAAAAAGTGTTAGTTAGAGGGCCATTTTGGAACGGTATATTAGGATTAAAAAATGTATATAAAGCAAAAGACGGTGTGTCCATAGTTATAGGACGAGGAATAGGTATAGCACCTTTAATACCTGTTTTAAAAAAATTACATTCTAATGAAAATAGTATTATAGCAATAATAGATAAAATTCCTTTTAATAATATTTTTGAAAAAGAATATTTTAAAAAATATAATTCAGAAATATTAGAGTGTAAGATGTTGGATCAGGGTGAACTTACAAAAGAACTAAAAGCCATGATAAAACAAATTTTAAAAGTAGAAAATGTAAATTTAATTCATTGTGATGGGCCGGATATACTTATTTACAAACTAATGGAGTTTGTTGATAAAAATATTAATTTTTCGTGCTGTAATAATTCCAAAATGTGCTGTGGAGAAGGTGTATGCGGTACTTGCAGTACCAGATATAAAAATCATGTGGTAAAGAAGTTATGCAAGGTACAGATAGATCCTAAACATGTATTTAAAGAGAGAAGACTTATATAGAAGAGTTTTAAAGATAGGGAAATTTTAAATTCATAATTTAATATAGGAGGTTTTTTAATGAAGGTAGTTATAATTGGCGGTGGATGGGCCGGATGTGCAGCGGCTATAAGTGCAAAAAAGGCAGGTGCAGATAATGTTTCTCTTTATGAAAAAACTGATATGTTGTTAGGACTTGGTAATGTAGGAGGAATAATGAGAAACAATGGAAGATATACTGCAGCGGAAGAATTAATAGCCTTAGGAGCAGGAGACTTAATAAATATAACTGATAGCAATACAAGGCATAAAAATGTGGATTTTCCTGGCCATAAACATGCATGGCTTTATGATGTAAATAAAATTGAACCTGCAGTAAGAAGATGTCTAGAAGCTATGAATATAGAATTAAATATGATATGTAGAATAATTGATGTAAACAAAGATGGAAATAAAATAAGGGGAATATATTTATCAGATGGAAGTTATGTGGAGGGAGATGTATTTATTGAAACTACAGGATCTACAGGTCCTATGGGAAACTGTTTAAGATATGGAAATGGATGTTCAATGTGTGTACTTAGGTGTCCTGCTTTTGGACCAAGAGTTAGTATAAGTATGAGAGCCGGTGTAGATGATCTTCAAGGAGAAAGAGAAGATGATATATATGGAGCTTTTAGTGGTTCTTGCAAGTTGTGTAAGGAAAGTCTAGCTGACAATATAGTAGAAGAGTTAGATAAAAAAGGGGTAGTTGTTTTAAAGGTTCCTAAAGAGGATGTAAATATGGATAAATTGAAGGCAAAGGTATGTCAACAGTATGCATTAAAAGAGTTTGCCGAAAACGTAGTATTATTAGATACTGGGCATGCAAAACTTATGACATCTTACTATCCACTAGAAAAGTTAAGAAAAATTAAAGGATTAGAAAATTCAAAATATGTAGATCCTTATGCAGGTGGAAAGGGTAACTCCATTAGGTATTTGTCTGTAGCACCTAGGACAGATGATATGAAAGTAAAAGGAATAAGTAATTTATTCTGTGGTGGTGAAAAAAGTGGGCTTTTTGTAGGACATACAGAAGCTATATGTACTGGAACATTAGCAGGTCATAATGCAGTAAGATGTGTATTAGATATGCCTCCTCTTATTCTTCCAAAGACCACAGCCATAGGAGATATTATAGCTTTTGCAAATTATAAAATGATGACTAAAGAAGGTAGGAGAAATAGATATACTTTTGCAGGTGCTGAATACTTTAAGAGAATGCAAAAATCAGGATTATATTCTACAGATAGGAAAGAAGTAGAAGCTAGAATCCAGAAGTTAAAATTAAATAATATTATGAATGAAAAAATAGTTTGAAAGTAAATTTAAAAATCTAAATTTATCTTTATTAAAACCACTACAGTGAGATATTCATATTAAAAAGCAATTATCTCACTGTAAAATCTTTGATAAAATCATATCATATAAACTAACTCAGGCGTGTCCGTATACAAAATAGTAAGTATAATAGAGAATTAACGAATATTATCAAGTATATTTTAAATTGTGGAGAATTGTATTAACTCTTTGTGTTTTTATAAGTGGTAAGATATCACTTGTCACTTGGAAGTGCAGTAAGCACTGTGAATAATTATTAATTTTTTATGTAGTGTTACACTGTAGAGAGGTTGGTTGAAACTACCAATTGACAGCTTTTAGTGATAGTGATAAGATGCGAATCTGGCGGTAAGTAAGCCGCAGAAAACGTCAGTTGAATTGGTGAGAAATTGCTAGTTGACAAAACTGATGTAAGCATGATATGATATACATCCAGTCACGAATCAGTGATAACTTAGCAAAGTCAAATAAGTAAAAATTACTAGTTGACAAGCAAAGGTAAGCATGATAAAATACAAGAGTCGCTGAGATGCGACAAGATCCTTGAAAATTAAACAGAGTGAAAGTAAGATATAAATCTTATTTTAAATAAGCCAGTATTAGTTAAACTAACAAGTTTAACGTCAATAATTTGAGTACAGATTAAACTTTTAAATTGAGAGTTTGATCCTGGCTCAGGACGAACGCTGGCGGCGTGCTTAACACATGCAAGTCGAGCGATGAAATCCCTTCGGGGATGGATTAGCGGCGGACGGGTGAGTAACACGTGGGCAACCTGCCTCAAAGTGGGGGATAGCCTTCCGAAAGGGAGATTAATACCGCATAACATTAGTTTTTCACATGAAATACTAATTAAAGGAGTAATCCGCTTTGAGATGGGCCCGCGGCGCATTAGCTAGTTGGTGAGGTAACGGCTCACCAAGGCCACGATGCGTAGCCGACCTGAGAGGGTGATCGGCCACATTGGAACTGAGACACGGTCCAGACTCCTACGGGAGGCAGCAGTGGGGAATATTGCACAATGGGCGAAAGCCTGATGCAGCAACGCCGCGTGAGTGATGAAGGCCTTCGGGTTGTAAAGCTCTGTCTTTGGGGACGATAATGACGGTACCCAAGGAGGAAGCCACGGCTAACTACGTGCCAGCAGCCGCGGTAATACGTAGGTGGCGAGCGTTGTCCGGATTTACTGGGCGTAAAGGATGCGTAGGCGGATGTTTAAGTCAGATGTGAAAATCCCGAGCTTAACTTGGGAACTGCATTTGAAACTGGATATCTAGAGTGCGGGAGAGGAGAATGGAATTCCTAGTGTAGCGGTGAAATGCGTAGAGATTAGGAAGAACACCAGTGGCGAAGGCGATTCTCTGGACCGTAACTGACGCTGAGGCATGAAAGCGTGGGTAGCAAACAGGATTAGATACCCTGGTAGTCCACGCCGTAAACGATGAATACTAGGTGTAGGAGGTATCGACTCCTTCTGTGCCGCAGCTAACGCAATAAGTATTCCGCCTGGGAAGTACGATCGCAAGATTAAAACTCAAAGGAATTGACGGGGGCCCGCACAAGCAGCGGAGCATGTGGTTTAATTCGAAGCAACGCGAAGAACCTTACCTAGACTTGACATCCCCTGAATTACCTGTAATGAGGGAAGCCCTTCGGGGCAGGGAGACAGGTGGTGCATGGTTGTCGTCAGCTCGTGTCGTGAGATGTTAGGTTAAGTCCTGCAACGAGCGCAACCCTTATCATTAGTTGCTACCATTAAGTTGAGCACTCTAGTGAGACTGCCCGGGTTAACCGGGAGGAAGGTGGGGATGACGTCAAATCATCATGCCCCTTATGTCTAGGGCTACACACGTGCTACAATGGTGAGTACAGAAAGATGCAAGACCGTGAGGTGGAGCAAAACTTTTAAAACTCATCTCAGTTCGGATTGTAGGCTGAAACTCGCCTACATGAAGCTGGAGTTGCTAGTAATCGCGAATCAGCATGTCGCGGTGAATACGTTCCCGGGCCTTGTACACACCGCCCGTCACACCATGAGAGCTGGCAACACCCGAAGTCCGTGAGGTAACCGTAAGGAGCCAGCGGCCGAAGGTGGGGTTAGTAATTGGGGTGAAGTCGTAACAAGGTAGCCGTAGGAGAACCTGCGGCTGGATCACCTCCTTTCTAAGGAGTCGACAAAGTAGGTAATTCTACTTTGAAGGTTTATTTAATAGCTCTGTTTAATTTTGAAGAATCTAATTCTTCAAATTGTTCTTTGAAAATTGCACAGTGAATATAACTTTTAAATAAAAGTAAAGCTAAAGGTAAAACTACTTATTATATAAGTAAAAAAACCTTTGTAGATTTTAACTAAGAAAATTGTTGAAAGACAATTTTCACATGAATGGTCAAGCTACAAAGGGCGCATGGTGAATGCCTTGGCACCAGAAGCCGAAGAAGGACGTGATAAGCTGCGATAAGCTTTGGGTAGGCGCAAATAGCCTGAGATCCAGAGATTTCCGAATGGGGAAACCCACAATGCTAACGCATTGTACTGTAAACTGAATACATAGGTTTATGGAGGTAAACCCGGGGAACTGAAACATCTAAGTACCCGGAGGAAGAGAAAGAAAAATCGATTTTCTAAGTAGCGGCGAGCGAAAGGGAAAGAGCCCAAACCAGGAACTTGTTCCTGGGGTTGCGGATAGATCATAAATACTGTGATTTCTTAATTGAAGAGAGCTGGAAGGCTCCGCCGTAGAAGGTAACAGCCCTGTAAGTGAAAGGAAATAGCAGTCAGATCTACTCCAGAGTACCACGAGACACGTGAAACCTTGTGGGAAGCAGGGAGGACCACCTCCCAAGGCTAAATACTAACTGGTGACCGATAGTGAAGCAGTACCGTGAGGGAAAGGTGAAAAGAACCCCGGAAGGGGAGTGAAATAGAACCTGAAACCGTGTGTCCACAACCGGTCGAAGCACTTTTATGTGCGACGACGTGCTTTTTGTAGAACGAGCCAGCGAGTTACGGTATGTAGCAAGGTTAAGTACTTAAGGTACGGAGCCGAAGGGAAACCGAGTCTGAATAGGGCGAAAAGTTGCATGTCGTAGACCCGAAACCGGGTGACCTATCCATGGCCAGGATGAAGCGGAAGTAAAATTCCGTGGAGGTCCGAACCACGTTGGTGTTGAAAAACCATGGGATGAGCTGTGGATAGCGGAGAAATTCCAATCGAACTCGGAGATAGCTGGTTCTCCTCGAAATAGCTTTAGGGCTAGCGTTGAGATTGAGTAGTGGAGGTAGAGCACTGAATGGGCTAGGGGCTGACAACAGTTACTGAACCCTATCAAACTCCGAATGCCATATACTTGTATCTCAGCAGTCAGACTGCGAATGATAAGATCCGTAGTCAAAAGGGAAACAGCCCAGATCATCAGCTAAGGTCCCAAAGTGTAAGTTAAGTGGAAAAGGATGTGGGATTTCTAAGACAACTAGGATGTTGGCTTAGAAGCAGCCACTCATTTAAAGAGTGCGTAATAGCTCACTAGTCAAGAGATCCTGCGCCGAAGATGTCCGGGGCTAAAACTTACCACCGAAGCTATGGGCTCGAAAGAGCGGTAGAGGAGCTTCCTGTATGGAGTGAAGTCGTACCGAAAGGAGCGGTGGACTGTACAGGAGTGAGTATGCTGGCATAAGTAGCGAGAAATAAGTGAGAATCTTATTGGTCGAAAATCTAAGGTTTCCTGAGGAAGGCTCGTCCGCTCAGGGTTAGTCGGGACCTAAGCCGAGGCCGAAAGGCGTAGGTGATGGACAATCGGTTGATATTCCGATACCACCAACTGACGTTATTACAAATGGGATGACGCAGGAGGATAGGATGTGCACACTATTGGATGTGTGTCTAAGCACTTAGACAGATCAGACAGGCAAATCCGTCTGGTTAATGTTGAGGTGTGATGGGGAGTGGCTTTATGCCGCGAAGTATCTGATTCCACGCTGCCAAGAAAAGTCTCTATGGAGGATGTTGGTGCCCGTACCGCAAACCGACACAGGTAGATGAGGAGAGAATCCTAAGACCATCGGAAGAATTGTTGTCAAGGAACTCGGCAAATTGACCCCGTAACTTCGGGAGAAGGGGTGCCTATGAAAGTAGGTCGCAGAGAATAGGCCCAAGCAACTGTTTAGCAAAAACACAGGTCTCTGCTAAAGCGAAAGCTGAAGTATAGGGGCTGACGCCTGCCCGGTGCTGGAAGGTTAAGGGGAATACTTAGCGCAAGCGAAGGTATGAACTTAAGCCCCAGTAAACGGCGGCCGTAACTATAACGGTCCTAAGGTAGCGAAATTCCTTGTCGGGTAAGTTCCGACCCGCACGAATGGCGTAATGACTTGGGCACTGTCTCGACAACAAATCCGGCGAAATTGTAGTGCAAGTGAAGATGCTTGCTACCCGCGATTGGACGGAAAGACCCCGTAGAGCTTTACTGCAGCTTAGCATTGAGTTTCGATATTGTCTGTACAGGATAGGTGGGAGACTGCGAAACAGGGGCGTCAGCTTCTGTGGAGTCATCCTTGGGATACCACCCTGACAGTATTGGGATTCTAACCGGCGGCCATGAAACTGGTCACGGGACATTGTTAGGTGGGCAGTTTGACTGGGGCGGTCGCCTCCAAAAAAGTAACGGAGGCGCCCAAAGGTTCCCTCAGAACGGTTGGAAATCGTTCGAAGAGTGCAAAGGCAGAAGGGAGCCTGACTGCGACACATACAGGTGGAGCAGGGACGAAAGTCGGGCTTAGTGATCCGGTGGTTCCTCGTGGGAGGGCCATCGCTCAACGGATAAAAGCTACCTCGGGGATAACAGGCTGATCTCCCCCAAGAGTCCACATCGACGGGGAGGTTTGGCACCTCGATGTCGGCTCGTCGCATCCTGGGGCTGAAGTAGGTCCCAAGGGTTGGGCTGTTCGCCCATTAAAGCGGCACGCGAGCTGGGTTCAGAACGTCGTGAGACAGTTCGGTCCCTATCCGTCGCGGGCGTAGGAAATTTGAGAGGAGCTGTCCTTAGTACGAGAGGACCGGGATGGACTGACCTCTGGTGTACCAGTTGTTCCGCCAGGAGCATGGCTGGGTAGCTATGTCGGGACGGGATAAACGCTGAAAGCATCTAAGCGTGAAACCCACCTCAAGATTAGATTTCCCATAGCGTAAGCTAGTAAGACCCCTTGAAGAACACAAGGTTGATAGGTCAGAGGTGTAAGCATGGTAACATGTTCAGCTGACTGATACTAATAGGTCGAGGGCTTGACCAAATAAATTCACTGTGCAATTTTGAGATAACAAAATCTCTAAAATTAAATAAGAATATCTGGTGATAATGACATAAAGGTAACACCCGTTCCCATTCCGAACACGATGGTTAAGCTTTATAGTGCCGATGGTACTGCAGGGGAGGCTCTGTGGAAGAGTAGGTCGTTGCCAGGTAATGCGTTCCGCGATAGCTCAATGGTGGAGCACTCGGCTGTTAACCGATAGGTTGAAGGTTCGAATCCTTTTCGCGGAGCCAATTTTATATGAATTATTAAAGACTACAGATATGTAGTCTTTTTTTACGTTTATAATAAATATTAACACCACTTTATAAGAAAGTTAACTAACTAAACTTATATGTAAAAAATGTATGACTAAAAAGGTCTTTTAAAGTTTTCAAGTAAATAGTAAAATTCATGTGTAAAGTCTTGTTTAAAGATTTAGTTCTAAATGTAGTAGATTTTTAAATTTGTATTAAAAAAATCATAAACTCGGCCTTGTGTATCTATAAGTGAAAAACTATGTAAATAGTAAGTAAAATAGAGCAATAAGAGAATAAACAGAATATGCACTAGTATTATCTAATATAATATTATAAATATATGATACAATAACACATGTCGCTTGAGAGAGCAGACAGTTACTTAGAAAATAAAACATAAAAAATATGTTGACAACTTCTTAAGTAACATGGTATTATGTTAAAGCTGTGTGATGCAGCAAGCTTAACAAAAAAGAATTTGAAAAAAGTTCTTGACAGGGTTAAGTAAACATGATAAGATATAAAAGTCGCTGAGATGCGACAAGATCCTTGAAAATTAAACAGAGTGAAAGTAAGATATAAATCTTATTTTAAATAAGCCAGTATTAGTTAAACTAACAAGTTTAACGTCAATAATTTGAGTACAGATTAAACTTTTAAATTGAGAGTTTGATCCTGGCTCAGGACGAACGCTGGCGGCGTGCTTAACACATGCAAGTCGAGCGATGAAATCCCTTCGGGGATGGATTAGCGGCGGACGGGTGAGTAACACGTGGGCAACCTGCCTCAAAGTGGGGGATAGCCTTCCGAAAGGGAGATTAATACCGCATAACATTAGTTTTTCACATGAAATACTAATTAAAGGAGTAATCCGCTTTGAGATGGGCCCGCGGCGCATTAGCTAGTTGGTGAGGTAACGGCTCACCAAGGCCACGATGCGTAGCCGACCTGAGAGGGTGATCGGCCACATTGGAACTGAGACACGGTCCAGACTCCTACGGGAGGCAGCAGTGGGGAATATTGCACAATGGGCGAAAGCCTGATGCAGCAACGCCGCGTGAGTGATGAAGGCCTTCGGGTTGTAAAGCTCTGTCTTTGGGGACGATAATGACGGTACCCAAGGAGGAAGCCACGGCTAACTACGTGCCAGCAGCCGCGGTAATACGTAGGTGGCGAGCGTTGTCCGGATTTACTGGGCGTAAAGGATGCGTAGGCGGATGTTTAAGTCAGATGTGAAAATCCCGAGCTTAACTTGGGAACTGCATTTGAAACTGGATATCTAGAGTGCGGGAGAGGAGAATGGAATTCCTAGTGTAGCGGTGAAATGCGTAGAGATTAGGAAGAACACCAGTGGCGAAGGCGATTCTCTGGACCGTAACTGACGCTGAGGCATGAAAGCGTGGGTAGCAAACAGGATTAGATACCCTGGTAGTCCACGCCGTAAACGATGAATACTAGGTGTAGGAGGTATCGACTCCTTCTGTGCCGCAGCTAACGCAATAAGTATTCCGCCTGGGAAGTACGATCGCAAGATTAAAACTCAAAGGAATTGACGGGGGCCCGCACAAGCAGCGGAGCATGTGGTTTAATTCGAAGCAACGCGAAGAACCTTACCTAGACTTGACATCCCCTGAATTACCTGTAATGAGGGAAGCCCTTCGGGGCAGGGAGACAGGTGGTGCATGGTTGTCGTCAGCTCGTGTCGTGAGATGTTAGGTTAAGTCCTGCAACGAGCGCAACCCTTATCATTAGTTGCTACCATTAAGTTGAGCACTCTAGTGAGACTGCCCGGGTTAACCGGGAGGAAGGTGGGGATGACGTCAAATCATCATGCCCCTTATGTCTAGGGCTACACACGTGCTACAATGGTGAGTACAGAAAGATGCAAGACCGTGAGGTGGAGCAAAACTTTTAAAACTCATCTCAGTTCGGATTGTAGGCTGAAACTCGCCTACATGAAGCTGGAGTTGCTAGTAATCGCGAATCAGCATGTCGCGGTGAATACGTTCCCGGGCCTTGTACACACCGCCCGTCACACCATGAGAGCTGGCAACACCCGAAGTCCGTGAGGTAACCGTAAGGAGCCAGCGGCCGAAGGTGGGGTTAGTAATTGGGGTGAAGTCGTAACAAGGTAGCCGTAGGAGAACCTGCGGCTGGATCACCTCCTTTCTAAGGAGTCGACAAAGTAGGTAATTCTACTTTGAAGGTTTATTTAATAGCTCTGTTTAATTTTGAAGAATCTAATTCTTCAAATTGTTCTTTGAAAATTGCACAGTGAATATAACTTTTAAATAAAAGTAAAGCTAAAGGTAAAACTACTTATTATATAAGTAAAAAAACCTTTGTAGATTTTAACTAAGAAAATTGTTGAAAGACAATTTTCACATGAATGGTCAAGCTACAAAGGGCGCATGGTGAATGCCTTGGCACCAGAAGCCGAAGAAGGACGTGATAAGCTGCGATAAGCTTTGGGTAGGCGCAAATAGCCTGAGATCCAGAGATTTCCGAATGGGGAAACCCACAATGCTAACGCATTGTACTGTAAACTGAATACATAGGTTTATGGAGGTAAACCCGGGGAACTGAAACATCTAAGTACCCGGAGGAAGAGAAAGAAAAATCGATTTTCTAAGTAGCGGCGAGCGAAAGGGAAAGAGCCCAAACCAGGAACTTGTTCCTGGGGTTGCGGATAGATCATAAATACTGTGATTTCTTAATTGAAGAGAGCTGGAAGGCTCCGCCGTAGAAGGTAACAGCCCTGTAAGTGAAAGGAAATAGCAGTCAGATCTACTCCAGAGTACCACGAGACACGTGAAACCTTGTGGGAAGCAGGGAGGACCACCTCCCAAGGCTAAATACTAACTGGTGACCGATAGTGAAGCAGTACCGTGAGGGAAAGGTGAAAAGAACCCCGGAAGGGGAGTGAAATAGAACCTGAAACCGTGTGTCCACAACCGGTCGAAGCACTTTTATGTGCGACGACGTGCTTTTTGTAGAACGAGCCAGCGAGTTACGGTATGTAGCAAGGTTAAGTACTTAAGGTACGGAGCCGAAGGGAAACCGAGTCTGAATAGGGCGAAAAGTTGCATGTCGTAGACCCGAAACCGGGTGACCTATCCATGGCCAGGATGAAGCGGAAGTAAAATTCCGTGGAGGTCCGAACCACGTTGGTGTTGAAAAACCATGGGATGAGCTGTGGATAGCGGAGAAATTCCAATCGAACTCGGAGATAGCTGGTTCTCCTCGAAATAGCTTTAGGGCTAGCGTTGAGATTGAGTAGTGGAGGTAGAGCACTGAATGGGCTAGGGGCTGACAACAGTTACTGAACCCTATCAAACTCCGAATGCCATATACTTGTATCTCAGCAGTCAGACTGCGAATGATAAGATCCGTAGTCAAAAGGGAAACAGCCCAGATCATCAGCTAAGGTCCCAAAGTGTAAGTTAAGTGGAAAAGGATGTGGGATTTCTAAGACAACTAGGATGTTGGCTTAGAAGCAGCCACTCATTTAAAGAGTGCGTAATAGCTCACTAGTCAAGAGATCCTGCGCCGAAGATGTCCGGGGCTAAAACTTACCACCGAAGCTATGGGCTCGAAAGAGCGGTAGAGGAGCTTCCTGTATGGAGTGAAGTCGTACCGAAAGGAGCGGTGGACTGTACAGGAGTGAGTATGCTGGCATAAGTAGCGAGAAATAAGTGAGAATCTTATTGGTCGAAAATCTAAGGTTTCCTGAGGAAGGCTCGTCCGCTCAGGGTTAGTCGGGACCTAAGCCGAGGCCGAAAGGCGTAGGTGATGGACAATCGGTTGATATTCCGATACCACCAACTGACGTTATTACAAATGGGATGACGCAGGAGGATAGGATGTGCACACTATTGGATGTGTGTCTAAGCACTTAGACAGATCAGACAGGCAAATCCGTCTGGTTAATGTTGAGGTGTGATGGGGAGTGGCTTTATGCCGCGAAGTATCTGATTCCACGCTGCCAAGAAAAGTCTCTATGGAGGATGTTGGTGCCCGTACCGCAAACCGACACAGGTAGATGAGGAGAGAATCCTAAGACCATCGGAAGAATTGTTGTCAAGGAACTCGGCAAATTGACCCCGTAACTTCGGGAGAAGGGGTGCCTATGAAAGTAGGTCGCAGAGAATAGGCCCAAGCAACTGTTTAGCAAAAACACAGGTCTCTGCTAAAGCGAAAGCTGAAGTATAGGGGCTGACGCCTGCCCGGTGCTGGAAGGTTAAGGGGAATACTTAGCGCAAGCGAAGGTATGAACTTAAGCCCCAGTAAACGGCGGCCGTAACTATAACGGTCCTAAGGTAGCGAAATTCCTTGTCGGGTAAGTTCCGACCCGCACGAATGGCGTAATGACTTGGGCACTGTCTCGACAACAAATCCGGCGAAATTGTAGTGCAAGTGAAGATGCTTGCTACCCGCGATTGGACGGAAAGACCCCGTAGAGCTTTACTGCAGCTTAGCATTGAGTTTCGATATTGTCTGTACAGGATAGGTGGGAGACTGCGAAACAGGGGCGTCAGCTTCTGTGGAGTCATCCTTGGGATACCACCCTGACAGTATTGGGATTCTAACCGGCGGCCATGAAACTGGTCACGGGACATTGTTAGGTGGGCAGTTTGACTGGGGCGGTCGCCTCCAAAAAAGTAACGGAGGCGCCCAAAGGTTCCCTCAGAACGGTTGGAAATCGTTCGAAGAGTGCAAAGGCAGAAGGGAGCCTGACTGCGACACATACAGGTGGAGCAGGGACGAAAGTCGGGCTTAGTGATCCGGTGGTTCCTCGTGGGAGGGCCATCGCTCAACGGATAAAAGCTACCTCGGGGATAACAGGCTGATCTCCCCCAAGAGTCCACATCGACGGGGAGGTTTGGCACCTCGATGTCGGCTCGTCGCATCCTGGGGCTGAAGTAGGTCCCAAGGGTTGGGCTGTTCGCCCATTAAAGCGGCACGCGAGCTGGGTTCAGAACGTCGTGAGACAGTTCGGTCCCTATCCGTCGCGGGCGTAGGAAATTTGAGAGGAGCTGTCCTTAGTACGAGAGGACCGGGATGGACTGACCTCTGGTGTACCAGTTGTTCCGCCAGGAGCATGGCTGGGTAGCTATGTCGGGACGGGATAAACGCTGAAAGCATCTAAGCGTGAAACCCACCTCAAGATTAGATTTCCCATTGCGTAAGCTAGTAAGACCCCTTGAAGAACACAAGGTTGATAGGTCAGAGGTGTAAGCATGGTAACATGTTCAGCTGACTGATACTAATAGGTCGAGGGCTTGACCAAATAAATTCACTGTGCAATTTTGAGATAACAAAATCTCTAAAATTAAATAAGAATATCTGGTGATAATGACATAAAGGTAACACCCGTTCCCATTCCGAACACGATGGTTAAGCTTTATAGTGCCGATGGTACTGCAGGGGAGGCTCTGTGGAAGAGTAGGTCGTTGCCAGGTAATAAAAAAGGATCGCTAAGTAATTTAATTACTTAGCGATTGTTGTTTTTATTATATAAACAAATAAAGTTTTAATTTTATTATTTTGATTATGTATAATATATTCATTGATAATGTTATAAAATTCAGTATCATAATTGGTATAGATAATTTTCAATATATAATATAAATTAAATATAATGTTTGGATAAAACAAATTTTATGATAATATATTGATAAAGTGTTAAAGCTAAAATTTATGATATAAATAGAGAGGGGCTAATACAATATGGATAATACTATTTCTAGAAATGTGCAAAATATAGAGATTTCAGGTATCAGGAAGTTTTTCAACAAAGTAATTAATTACCCAAATGCCATTTCCTTAACTTTAGGTCAGCCTGATTTTAATGTACCTGATAAAATTAAAAAAGCTATGATTGAAGCAATAAATGAAAACAAAACTACATATACATCAAATGCAGGAATTGTAGAGCTTAGAGAAGGAATATCAAACTATTTAAAAACCCAAAACATAAACTATGATAAGGATGAAATATGTATTACCGTTGGTGGTAGTGAGGGTTTAATGGATGTTTTTGCAGCTTTATTGAATCCTTCAGACAAAATTCTCATACCAACGCCAGCTTATCCAGCTTATGAAAGCTGTGTAAAGCTTATTGGAGGGGAGATTATAAATTATAGTTTAAACAGCGATTTTTCTATTAACTTTGAGGAATTGAAAAGTTTAATAAGCAAAGAAAAACCTAAGGCTATAGTTGTATCATACCCATGTAATCCAACTGGAGCTATTTTATCAAGGGAAGATAATAACAAGCTTCATGAGATAATTAAAGATAATGAAATTGTAGCTATAACTGATGAAATGTATAGTTCATTATGTTTTGAAGATCAATATTATTCTATAGCTCAATTTGATGATATAAGGGATAAAGTAATTGCTGTTGGTGGTTTTTCAAAAATGTTTTCTATGACAGGTCTTAGAATAGGATATGTGTGTGCAGTAGAAGGTTTTATGAATGCCATAATGAAGGTTCACCAATATAATGTATCATGCGCACCATCTATTGTTCAATGGGCAGCTTGTGAGGGTTTTAAAAGCTGCATGGAAGATGTAGAATATATGAGAAAAGAATTTATAAAAAGAAGAGACTATTTATATAATAGATTTATTAAAATGGGATTCGAATCAAATGTTCCTATGGGGGCCTTTTATATGTTTCCATCTATAAAAAAATTCAATATGAAAAGTGATGAATTTTGTGAAAGGCTTCTAAAAGAGGCAGGTGTTGCTGTTGTTCCAGGTTCAGCTTTTGGAGTTGGTGGAGAAGGTCATATGAGAATTTCTTATGCATATAGTATGGAACAATTAAAAGAAGCATCAGATAGAATAGAAAGTTTTGTGAAAAATTTAAAGTAATTTACAGTGATTTAATTGTTAGTTTGAAATTTTTATTTAAATAAAGATAAATAGCAAATGAAATGGACTTTGAAAAAAGTCCATTTTTTTCATGTAATAAAGATTCTTTTTTTTAAATATCTAAATCTAATGGAAGGTTAATCCAAAAAATTTCCACAGGTATGGATAATAAAGTAAAAACAATATGTATATGAATGAAATTATGCAATTTTTAGGATTAAGATATTCAAAGTATATTTTAATGTACTAAGACATAATTTGGATTTGTAAAAATATGTGTAACTTCACAAATTCGTTAATATTAAGCTAGATAGACTGTAAATTCATAATACTTTATAAATGATTTTAAAATATTATGAATGATAAATTAATGTGCTAAAGTGCTTTAGATATAACGCAATATTCTGAAAAAAGATTTTTTTTGAAAACGTTTGATATGCGTTTTTTCATGTGGTATTATAAAAAAGAGCAATGGATTAGTCCATTAATCCATTAGTTAATATAAATTTGTAATAAGGCCATATTATATAAGTTATAGGTTTTAAAAATATAAATAAATTTTTAAAAGTAAGTTTTGGGGGGTTTCATAATGAAAACTTTAGTTATTGGAGTAATTGGTTCAGATTGTCATGCAGTTGGAAACAAAATATTAGATCATTCATTTACACAAGCAGGATTCAATGTAGTTAATATTGGTGTATTGTCTCCACAAGAAGACTTTATAAATGCAGCAATAGAAACTAATGCAGATGCAATAGTAGTATCTTCACTTTATGGACATGGAGAAATTGATTGCAGAGGATTAAGAGAAAAGCTTAATGAATCAGGATTAGATGGAATACTATTGTATGCTGGTGGAAATTTAGTAGTAGGAAAACAAAAATGGGAAGATGTACATAAGAAGTTTAAAGAAATGGGATTTGATAGAGTATACGCACCAGGAACATCACCAGAAATTACAATTGCAGATTTAAAAAAGGACTTAAAAGTTGAAGATTAAATAAAAATTGTATTAAAACTATATTAATGAAAAAATACTTGATAAGTTTATTAGGAGGTAATTGAGGTGGAACTTAAAAATAAAAAGTGGACAGATGAAGAATTTTTTGAAATGAGAAAAGAAGTATTAAGTCAGTGGCCAACAGGAAGCGAAGTAGACTTAAAGGAAGCAGTAGAATATTTAAAAAAGGTACCTGAATATAAGAGTTTTCCAGCAAAATTAAGAAAAGCTAAAGAAGCAGGAATAACATTAGCACAACCAAGAGCAGGAGTTGCACTAATAAATGAACATATAGAACTTCTACAACATCTTCAAAATGAAGGAAATGCAGACTTACTACCATCAACAATAGACAGTTATACAAGACAAAATAGATATGATGAATGCGAAATAGGAATAAAAGAAAGTTTAGCAGCAGGAAGATCATTATTAAACGGATTTCCAGGAGTAAACCATGGAGTAAAAGGATGCAGAGAAGTATTTGAAGCAGTAAATTTACCACTTCAAGCAAGACACGGCACACCAGATTCTAGGTTACTTGCAGAAATAATACATGCAGCAGGATGGACTTCAAATGAAGGTGGCGGAATATCTTATAACGTTCCATATGCTAAAAGTGTATCAATAGAAAAAAGTTTATTGGACTGGCAGTACTGCGATAGACTTGTTGGATATTATGAAGA
The DNA here is from genome assembly GCF_001038625.1 of Clostridium carboxidivorans P7. Taxonomy (GTDB): domain Bacteria; phylum Bacillota; class Clostridia; order Clostridiales; family Clostridiaceae; genus Clostridium_AM; species Clostridium_AM carboxidivorans. The sequence continues at coordinate 3,947,922 of NZ_CP011803.1, read as the reverse complement.
GCAGGGAATATCAATCAACAGAGAACCATTTGGACCTTTAACAGGAACTTTAGTTCCACCAAGTACATCAAATACAGTGGCAATAATAGAAGCATTACTTGCAGCAGAACAAGGAGTTAAGAACATAACAGTAGGATATGGACAGTGCGGAAATTTAGTTCAAGATGTTGCGGCAATAAGAGCCTTAGAAGAACAAGTAAATGAATATTTAAAACAATATGGATATAACGATGTTTATATAACAACAGTATTCCACGAATGGATGGGAGGATTCCCACAGGATGAGGCTAAAGCGTTTGGAGTAATATCATCAGGAGCAGCAACAGCAGCACTAGCAGGAGCAACAAAGGTTATAGTAAAAACACCACATGAAGCATTGGGAATACCAACAAAAGAAGCAAATGCAGCAGGAATAAAAGCAACAAAAATGGCATTAAATATGTTCCAAGGACAGAGACTTCCAATGTCAAAGGAATTAGAAACAGAAATAAGCATAATAAAAGCAGAAACTAAATGTATGATGGATAAGTTATTTGAACTTGGAAATGGAGATTTAGCAGTAGGAACAGTAAAAGGTTTTGAATCAGGAATAGTAGATATACCATTTGCACCAAGTAAATTTAATGCTGGAAAAATGATGCCTGCTAGGGATAATAATGGAGCAGTAAGATACTTCAACTTTGGAAACTTACCATTAACTGAAGAATTAAAGGCATTCAATACAAGAAAGTTAGAAGAAAGAGGAAAGTTTGAAGGAAGAGAAGTAACATTCCAAATGACTATAGATGATATATTTGCTGTAGGCAAGGGAGTTCTAATAGGAAGACCAGAATAATGTAATTAATTAAATATATAAAGAGTATTTAGAAAGATGGGTGTAAAAAATGAAAATAGTTGACGTTATTTGTTCAGAATCAAAAACAGGATTTTATTTTGATGATCAGAGAGCTATAAAAAAAGGAGCAGGACACGATGGATTCACTTATGTAGGAGAACCAGTAACAGAAGGATTTAAAAATGTTAGACAGGCTGGAGAAGCTATATCTGTTATGATTATATTAGAAGATGGTCAGGTAGCATATGGAGATTGTGCAGCAGTACAATATTCAGGAGCAGGCGGAAGAGATCCTCTATTTTTAGCTAAAGATTTTATTCCAGTTATAGAAAAAGAAATAGCACCTAAGCTTATAGGAAGAGAATTAAAGGAATTCAAAGCATTAGCAGAAGAATTTGATAAAATGCAAGTTGATGGAAAAAGATTACATACAGCTATAAGATATGGAGTAACTCAAGCAATACTTGATGCAGTAGCAAAAGCTGAAAAATTAACTATGGCAGAAGTAATAAGAAATGAATACAATCCAGGTTATGAAATAAAGAGAGTACCTATATTTACTCAATCAGGAGATGACAGATACGATAATTCAGATAAAATGATAATAAAAGGTGCAGATGTAATGCCACATGCACTTATAAATAATGTAGAAGAAAAACTAGGATTAAAAGGTGAAAAATTATTAAAGTATGTTGAATGGTTAAGAGATAGAGTAATAAAATTAAGAACAAAAGAGGATTACAGTCCAATATTCCACATAGATGTATATGGAACAATAGGAGCTGCATTTAAATATGATACAAAGGCAATGGCTGATTATATAAAAACATTAGAAGAAGCAGCAAAACCATTCCATTTGAGAATAGAAGGACCAATGGATGTAGAAGAGAGACAAAAACAAATGGAAGCATTAAGAGACTTAACAGCAGAATTAGATGGAAGAGGAATAAAAGTAGAATTAGTTGCAGACGAATGGTGCAACACAGTAGACGATGTAAAATTCTTTACAGACAATAAAGCAGGACATATGGTACAAATAAAGACACCTGATTTAGGTGGAGTAAATAATATAGCAGATGCAATAATTTACTGTAAAGAACATGGTATGGGAGCATATTGTGGAGGAACATGCAACGAAACAAATAGATCTGCCGAAGTAACTACAAATATAGGTATGGCCTGTGGCGCAAAACAAGTACTTGCTAAACCAGGAATGGGCGTAGATGAAGGATACATGATAGTTAACAATGAAATGAATAGAGTTATTGCGCTTGCAAATAGAAGAAAGTAATGGAATTTGGAAAAAAGGCAGTTTTTTATTAAACTGCCTTTTTCATTCATTTTGATATTATCAGTAAATTTACATGAAATTATTCATGTGATAAAATACAAGTAATGATTTTAAAATTGCAATTTTAAATATGAATATTAATAAAGTGGTGAAATTATATGTATAGTGCAATGTATGAAATAAGAGAATTTATACAGAATTTAATAGAGACAACAAGTTCCATTATTGAGTTTGATATCTATGTTATGGATAGTCATTTAGTAAGGGTTGCTGCAACTGGGTTATTTAAGGAATCTATAGGACAAGCACTTCCAAAGGGATGTGCCAATGATTACGTTATAGAAAATGGCGAGGTTTTAATTATAGATAGCCCTAAAGGTAATAAAATATGTGATACATGTCCCATTAAGACTTATGGAAAATGCTTTAATGAGTATTCTATAGCATATCCTATAAAAAATGATGGAAAATGCATTGGAGCTATTACGATTATGTCATTAACTTCTAAACTTAAAGAAAAACAGGTTAAAATAAGAAGTCAACTTATTACTTTTTTAGAAAGGTTAGCAGAAAGTATTTTAACTAAAATAAAGGAAAAAGAAACAAAGGATAGATTAATAACAGTTTTAAATTCTATAAGTGAGGGAGTTGTGCTTACAAGCTCCTCAGGCGAAATACTTGTTTTCAACAGTGTTATGGAAGAAATACTAAAACATAAGAATAATATAAAAGAAATTTTTGTGGAAGATAATTTTGAAAATATAATAAGTGATTTTAAAGAGGAAGCTGAAAAGGAATTGGAGGTTATTTTAAGAGCACCAATCCCCAATAATAGAATGTTTGTAAGCGTAAAATTCATAAATAACAGTAATGAAAAGACAGATATTCTTTTTATATTTAAGCATAAAAAAGAATTGACTAATATAGCATATAAACTTTTAGCTGATGCTTCGCATTTAAATATAAATCTTGACAGTATAAAGGGTAATAGCAAGTTAATTAATCAAACTAAAAATCTGGCTACACAAGCGGCAAAATATGAATCTAATATTTTAATTTTGGGGGAAAGTGGTACAGGAAAAGAAGTATTTGCGCGAGCTATTCATAAAATGAGTAAAAGAAAAGATGAACCTTTTATAGCTATTAATTGTGCTGCAATACCTGAAAATCTTCTTGAAAGTGAACTTTTTGGATATGAAAGTGGCGCTTTTACAGGTGCAAATAAAGGTGGAAAGCCGGGCAAATTTGAACTTGCTAATGGAGGAACTATTTTTCTTGACGAAGTTGGAGATTTATCATTACATTTGCAGCCTAAATTACTTAGAGTTATAGAGCAGGGACAATTGGAAAGGGTAGGAGGAGTAAAATCCATAAAATTGGATGTGAGAATAATTTCAGCTACTAATAAGGATCTTGAAACTATGGTAAAAAAGGGAGAATTTAGAGAGGACTTTTTTTATAGATTATGTGTAATACCGATAATGATACCTCCTCTTAGAAAACGACTAGAGGATATAATTTTACTTGCAGAGCATTTCCTTGATAAGTATAATAAAAAATTAAATAAAAATATAGTTGGCATATCGGAAGAAGTAAAAAAGCAATTATTGCTATATGATTGGCCAGGAAACGTAAGAGAGCTGGAGAATGTTGTTGAATACTCTGTCAATATGGAAAACAAAGATGTACTTACATTGTCGTGCATCCCTAAAAAAATAAGTGCAGAAAAAAAAGAAATTCAATATAATAATTTAGAATCAATAAGGAAAAAATGTCTTGAGGAATTAATAATTAGACATGGCAGCACTCTTGCAGGCAAACAAAAAATTGCAGAAGAATTAGGAATAAGTCTTTCTACATTATATAGAGATATAAAAAAATATAATTTATAAAATTCAATATGAAGTTCAAAATGAAAAATCTATTGTCAAAATGACAATAGATTTTTGTTGCAAAATGACAGGAAAATGCGATATTATAGAGACGTATTATTAAAATGACAATTCATTTTGACAATATTCATTAAAAATAATGTCGCATATGTCCAAAATTTCAGAATCTTAATTGTGGCATGTTTATTGCTATTATATATTGTGAAAATTCTAAAAAGAGTTAAAAGGGGGAAAGTACTGAATTAACTATAATTCAACTAAAATGTGAATTTTCATTGATAATATAGGAGGAATAAATATGAAACCAGTTATAGGCATATGTGCAGATTATTCTTATGGATTGAATGGAGTTTATGAGGGCTTTGGATGTGGATTTGATTATCAGCTTACTGCCAATGATTATGTTAAGGCAGTTGAAAAGGCAGGGGGAATTCCTGTAATTATTCCAGTGTTTAATGATTTGAATAATATTGAAAACGTTATCGATATTGCAGATGGTATAATTTTTGCAGGTGGAGCAGATATTGAACCAAAGCATTATGGACAATACATAGGAACAAAAATAGGACAAATAATTCCAGAAAGAGATAGACAGGAACTGCAATTAGCAAAAAATATTATTGAAAATACTGAAATTCCTATTTTAGGTGTTTGCAGAGGATATCAACTTTTAAATGTGGTTTGTGGAGGAACTCTTTATCAGGACTTATCTGAAATTCCATTAGAATTAAGAAATAATAAAATTATAAATCATTCAATGAAGGGGTCACCAAAATATAACCCGGTGCATGAAGTTAAGATTAATGAAAAAAGTAGATTTTATAGAATTTTTAATAAAAAAACTATGAGCGTGAATTCTTATCATCATCAAGCAATAAAGGATGTAGCTGACGATTTTAATGTTTCTACTATATCACCAGATGGAATAGTTGAAGCTATAGAATTAAAAAGGGAAGATAGATTTGTGGTAGGTGTACAATGGCATCCTGAAATGTTAAGCGAACGCAATGATGAGCAACTTTTGATATTTAAGGCACTTATAAACGCTTGCAAGGAATATAAAATACTTCATTGTGCCAGTTAAGCTGATTGGCACCGCTTTATAATTGCAAATAATATGAACAATTAACTGAATGAAATATTTTAGATTTAAGGGGGTTAAAAGTATGAGTGATAAAAATAATGGTTCGCATGAAAATCTTGAACGTGGATTAGAAGAAAGACATATTCAAATGATAGCGTTAGGTGGCGCAATAGGTGTTGGTTTATTTTTAGGATCAGCAACAACTATTAAAATGGCAGGACCTGCAATTTTGCTATCATATTTAGCTGGAGGAATTATCTTATTTATTATTATGCGTGCACTTGGTGAAATGGCAGTTGAACATCCAGTTGCAGGTTCATTTAGTGCTTATGCTAATGAATATATGGGACCACTTGCAGGATATTTAACAGGATGGACTTATTGGTTGAATTGGGTTTCATGTTGTATGGCGGAACTTACTGCAATAGGAATTTATATTAACTTCTGGTTTCCGGGAATTCCTAAATGGGGATCAGCTCTTACAGCTCTTGTTATTATGGTATTTGTAAACTTAGTTGCAGTAAAAGCCTTTGGAGAGTGTGAGTTTTGGTTTGCTCTTATAAAAGTTGTTGCCATTATTCTCATGATTGTTGTAGGTGTAGTCATGATTGTAACTGGAATAGGTAATGCAGGAAAGCCTATTGGTTTTTCAAACTTATGGATTAATGGAGGATTTTTCCCTAATGGAGTAAAAGGACCTGTAAGTGCTTTGGCATTGGTTACTTTTGCTTTCTTTGGTACTGAACTTATAGGTATTACTGCTGGTGAAGCAAAAAATCCAGAAAAAACTATACCATCCGCTATTAATAAAGTTTTCTGGAGAATTTGTATATTCTATGTAGGAGCATTAACAGTAATTATGTGTCTTTATCCATGGAATAAAATAGGGGTAATTGGCAGTCCGTTTGTTTTAACATTTAGTAAACTTGGTATTAAATCTGCAGCTGGAATTATAAACTTTGTTGTATTAACAGCAGCGTTGTCTGGATGCAATAGTGGTATTTATACAACAGGACGTATGGTATATAACTTGTCCCTTCAAGGCTCAGCACCAAAAGTTTTTGGAAAAGTTAGTGAAAGACATGTCCCTATGAATGCAATTTTGGCATCTTCAGCATGTATGCTAATTGGTGTTGTGCTTAACTATTTTCTTCCAGGTAAAGTATTTGTGTATCTTGCTAGTATTGCAACTTTTGCAGGATTATTTGCATGGTTTATGATAGTTTTAGTACAAATAAAGTTTAGAAAGGGTCTTACATCTGAACAAGTAAAAAAATTAAAATTTCCAATGAAGATGTATCCATATACAAATTATTTTGCTTTAGCATATTTAGTATTTGTATTTTTGGTAATGTCATTAAGTCCTGATACTTTAATAGCAGTTATTGTAGGACCAATTTGGCTTATAGGTTTAACTGTTTGTTATTATGCATTTGGTCTTAATAAAAACAATTCTTCTAAAGAGGAAAGCAAAATTAAAGAAGGTTGCTAATTAAAAATATAAAATTATATAGTAAATTCAAAATGAAAAGCTTGTTGTCAAAGTGACAACAAGCTTTTTTATTGTTAAAACATATGAAAATAAATGTTTTTAATTTATATTTTCAAAATGATAAATCGTTTTGAAAATATAAATTAAAAAATAACCGTGAACACTTAGAAAAGTCTATAAATTTGAAATTGGCATACTTATTGCTATTGTATATAATTGTAAAGCTCGGAAGGAGGATTTACAATGCATAATATTTAAAGCATCAATTGTGGTATTTTAAATAATAAAAAATTTATTAATAAAAATAGGAGGAATAAAAAATGAAACCAGTTATAGGCATATGTGCAGATTATTCTTATGAATTAAATGGAGTTTATGAAGGATTTGGATGTGGATTTGAGTATCAGCTTGCTGCAAATGATTACGTTAAAGCAGTGGAAAAAGCAGGTGGAATTCCTGTAATTATACCTGTATTTAGTGATAGAAATAATGTTGAAAATATTATTGATATTATAGATGGTGTAGTTTTCGCAGGTGGAGCTGATATTCAACCAAAATATTATGGGGAAAATATAGGAGAAAATATAGGAAATATAATTCCAGAAAGAGATGAACAGGAATTACAATTAGCAAGAAACATTATAGAAAATAGTAAAGTTCCTATTTTAGGTGTTTGCAGAGGATATCAACTTTTAAATGTAGTTTGTGGAGGAACCCTTTATCAAGATTTATCTCAAGTTCAATCAGAATTAAGAAATAATAATTTTATAAATCATTCGGCTAAGGGATCACCAAAATATAACCCAGTACATGAGGTTAATGTTAATAAAAAAACTAAATTTTATAAAATTTTTAATAAAGAAAAATTAGGAGTAAATTCTTATCATCACCAAGCTATAAAAGATGTAGCTGATACATTTAATGTTGCTACTGTATCACCAGATGGGATAGTAGAAGCTATAGAAATGAAAGGTGATAGATTTGTATTAGGTGTGCAATGGCATCCTGAAATGTTAGGTGAACGCAATGATGAACAGCTTTTGATATTCAAAGCATTAGTAAATGCTTGTAAAGAATATAAATTAGCTAATTGTGCTAGCTAAACGCTAGCACAATTAGCTTTTTCATACAAGCTACTAATATTTATTTTATTACATCATCCATGGAATATAATCCTTTATCTTTTCCAAACATAAATTGACAAGCTTTGAGAGCGCCAATAGCAAATATATCTCTTGACATAGCTGTATGCTTTAATTCTATAATTTCATCCTTGCCAGCAAATATAACCTCGTGATCGCCAACTATAGAACCACCTCTAACTGCATGTATTCCTATTTCGTCATGAGTTCTTTTTGATATGCCTTCTCTCCCATAAACAAATTTAGTTTCTTCAGGTATAGAATCTTTTATAGTATTACCAAGAAGAATAGCAGTGCCACTTGGAGCATCAACCTTTTGATTATGGTGCTTTTCTATTATTTCAATATCAAAATCCTTATAGAGTAATTCGCTTATATTTCTTAATACTTTGTTTATAACATTAATTCCTATGGACATATTAGCTGAACGGAATACAGGTATCTCTTTTGATGCTTTATTTATTTCATCAATTTGTTCCTTAGTATATCCTGTAGTGCAAAGAACGATTCCTATATTTTTTTCTTTGCTATATTTAAGTAGTCCTTCTAAGGCATCTGGTCTTGAAAAGTCTAGAATAACGTCAGCATCAACAGTACACTTAGATATGTCTGCAAATACTGGGAAACTAGTTTTTTCAGTGTTTTTATCTATTCCAGCTGCAATAGTTAAATCAGAAGAACTATCTGCTAGTTTTGATATAACTTTGCCCATTTTGCCATTACATCCGCTTAATATAATTTTAACCATGGAAAATCCTCCTTACTTTAAAAGCCCATAATTTTTAAGTTCTTTTTTTAAAACATCTAGATTATTTGGAACCATGTCACAAAGAGGAAGTCTTAAATTTCCAACATTCATTCCCATGATATTCATAGCTGTTTTAACAGGTATTGGGTTTGTTTCTATGAATAATGCATTTGTTAAAGCCAAAGAATCTAATTGTATTTTTAATGCTTCTTTTACTTTACCATTTAAGAATAATTCGCACATGTCATGTACATCCTTAGGAATTACATTTGCAAGTACAGATATAACACCAATTCCGCCTAAAGCCATTATAGGAATTATTTGATCATCATTTCCAGAATATATGTCAAGTTTATCACCACAAACAGCTTTAATTTCAGCTATTTGGCTTATATTTCCACTAGCTTCTTTAACAGCAACTATATTATCTAATTCGCATAATACTTTTAATGTTTTTGGAAGTATATTTAATCCTGTTCTTCCAGGTACATTATAAATAATAATAGGGCTTTTAACACTAGTTGCAATAGCTTTAAAGTGCTCAACAAGACCTTTTTGTGTAGTCTTATTGTAGTAAGGCGTTATTACTAAAAGTCCATCTACTCCTATACTTTCTGCCCACTTACTCATATTAATAGATGCGGCAGTATTATTTGATCCTGTACCTGCTATTACTGGTATTCTTTTTTTAACTACATCAACTGTAAATTTAATTGTCTCTTTTCTTTCTTGTTCAGACATAGTAGAAGCTTCGCCAGTAGTTCCACAAATTACTATAGCATCTGTACTAGATTTAATATGCCATTCAAGAAGCTCTTCTAACTTCTTAAAATCAACGCCTCCATCCTTAAAAGGAGTAACGATAGCAACAGCTGAACCTTTGAATAAACTCATACAAACACCTCATTTTATTTATATATTATAAATAATTTTGTTTTAAATTATTTATTTCCTTTTACAATGCACTCAGCAATTTGTATTGCGTTAGAAGCTGCACCTTTTCTTATATTATCTGCTACAACCCATAGGTTTAGTCCATTATCTATACTGAAATCTTTTCTTAATCTTCCAACATAAACTTCATCATGACCAGCAGCTTCTACAGGCATTGGATAAACAAGGTTATCTACATCGTCTTTTAATATAATGCCTTCAGCATTTTTATAAAGAGAGAAGATATCCTTTATATCAAATTCTTTATTTAATTCTACATTTATACTTTCACTATGACCATATACAACAGGAACTCTTACTGTTGTAGCTGTTATTTTTAAATTATTATCATGTAATATTTTTTGTGTTTCATCTATCATTTTCATTTCTTCTTTTGTGTATCCATTTTCTAAAAATACATCTATATGTGGTAAAACATTACCTGCTATAGCATAAGGGAATTTTTTAGGTGCAGTACCTTTATAACCTTCTACTAAATCATTGTAGCCACCCATACCAGCACCAGATACTGCTTGATAAGTAGAATAAATTATTCTCTTTATACCATATTTATCATATAAAGGTTTTAAAGCTACAACTGCTTGGATTGTAGAACAATTAGGATTAGCTATTATTCCTTTATTCCATTTAATATCTTCAGGATTTACTTCAGGAACTACCAAAGGTACTTCAGGATCCATTCTCCAAGCACTACTATTATCTATAACTGTAGTACCGTATTTTGCAAAAATAGGTGCAAATTCCTTACTTACGCTGCCCCCTGCAGAAAATAAGGCAAAGTCTATTTTTTTGTTTTTTATGTTATCTTCTTTTAATTCTTCAACAGTTACGTCTTTGTCTTTAAATTTTAATACCTTTCCAGCGGATTTTGCAGATGCGAAAAAGTAAATTTCAGCTACTGGAAAATTCCTTTCAACTAATACTTCTATAAATTTTCTTCCAACCATTCCTGTGCAACCAACTACTGCTACATTATAATTCATTTCTAAATGCCCCCTAAAATTTATTTTACTTAATATTATATAATGAATCTTAATAAAAATATACTCTTTTTTATTAGTAATAAAGCCTTATACAATTATTATATTATAATTTTTTAATATGTTTATTGCTAAATGTGCTTAAAATTTGCAAAAAATGCTTTGTGATATAACAATAGAATTAATTAGACTTATACTATTTTATAGAATAATAAATTGTTAATATTTTATATGTACAAAAATAAAATATACAAATTTCATATGTTTATGTTTTATTAAAGAGAATTTGGTATAAAATTAAGATATGAAAGTATGTTACATAGTTTAATTAAAAAGGATAAGTACGAAGGAGGTACCTTTCTTTGAATATTAAAAGATTATTATCTGTAATTGTTATTTTAACCTTGACTTCAACATCAGTACTAACAGGATGCAGTAAACCAAAAAAAGTTGAAACTGCTACTAAAACAGAAATTGATAAGAGTCAATATTTAAATCTTACTTTAGATAGTGAACCAAAAACTTTAGATCAATCTAAGGCTAAAGATCGTAGCTCGCTTCAAATACTGTCAGAAGTGAATGAAGCACTTACAAGAATAGAAACAGATTCATCAGGAAAGGAAATAGTGAAACCAGCAGGAGCAAAAAGTTGGGATGTGTCAGAGGATAAGTTAAAATGGACATTTCATATTAGGGACAATCAGTGGTCCGATGGGAAAAGTGTTACTGCAAAAGATTATGAATATGGCATAAAGAGAACATTAGATCCTCAAATTCAATCACCTAATGCATTTTTATTATATTCTATAAAAGGCAGCAAAAAATATAATGATGTTAAAACAAACGCAAATAAAAATATGTCATCTGATATTGTAGGGGTAAAGGCATTAGATGCTAAAACTTTAGAAATAGATTTGGAATATCCTTGTGCATATTTTATTAATATAACAAGTTCTATAGTAATGCAGCCTCAAAGGCAGGATATAGTTGAAAAATACAAAGATAGATATGGAAGCGAAAAAGATAAGATGGTATTTTGTGGACCTTTTATTATAAAACAATGGGTTCATAATGATAGAGTTGAACTTTATAAAAATGATAAGTATTGGGATGCCAAAACAGTAAAACTTGAAAAATCAAATTTTAAAATTTTTAAACAAAGTAATACTATAGCTAATGAGTTGTTAAATGGAGCTTTAGATGGAGCTCAGATTACAAATATAGAAGCCAAAGACAAAATAAAAAAGCAATCAAAATTTGACGTAGTAAAGCTGTCAGAGCCAACTACTGATTTTGAGTTTTTTAATCAAAAAAATAAGATATTTTCTAATGTTAATGTTAGAAAGGCATTTTCTTTATCCATAGATAGAGAGGAAGTTTCTAAAACTCTATGGAAAGGATTATACATGCCAGCATATGCTTTTGTACCTCCTTCACTTCAAATAGGAAAAGAAGATTTTAGGGGAAAAGCTAACTTTGAGCCGGTAAAAAAATTAAAAGAAGATGGAAATAATCCAAGAGAGCTTTTAGAGAAAGGATTAAAGGAACTTGGTATGGATACTGATCCATCAAAAATTACCATAAGATATATACAACCAGGGGTTGATGCAAAACAAAAAGACATAGCAGAGTTCTTTAGAAAAATGTATGAAAAGAATTTAGGAATAAATATAAAGATAGAGTATGCAGATGGAGATAACTTTACAAAGAAAATAGAAAGTGGTGACTATGACTTAGGTTCTATGACTTGGTTTGCAGATTATAATGATCCTATGTCAGAATTTTATTTATGGGTTACAGGTTCAAATATTATTTGTACAAATTGGTCAAATAGCAAATATGATAGTCTAATTATTAATGCAGCAAACTTAAGCCAGGATAAAAATGAAGATAGATTTAACGCATTTAAGCAAGCTGAAAATATATTATTAGCTGAGGATGCAGTAATAGCACCTACAGTGTATAGAAGTAAAGAATTATATAAATGTAAATATGTTAAAAATATTATGTTTACATTATTTGGAGCACCATATGAAATAAAATATGCGTATACTGAAGGAAGATAATTATGGAGGATTAACTTTACTTTAATATGCATAAATAATCCCTTTCGTGTAAAAAATAATAAAAAGAAAGGGGGAAATATTATGGGAAAGACTCCATTGAAAAAAGTTATAAAAGCTAAGCTTAAATCTCACAGAGAATTAAGTATTGAAGAAAAACTTAGAGAAAAAATGAAATATGAAATAGCTCATGAATTAGGATTAGATGATAAAGTTAGTAAATATGGGTGGGGAGCTCTTACTGCTGAGGAAACAGGAAGAATAGGTGGAATAATGACTAAAAGAAAAAAGCAGAATAATCTTCCTACAAACAAAATGATTTCAGAAAGAGAATGAGGTCAATGATATAGATTTTTATTAAGTTTATATTATTGACTTATACTTTAAAAGTATATAATATTAATTGGTGATATATTGAATTTTACTTTTGAAAGGAATTGAAAATGAAGTGTTATAAGGATTTTGCACATATTTATGATGAACTCATAAATAAAGATATAGATTATAAAAGTTGGGTACAAACTATATTAAAAAATTATGATGAGCTAAATATGGATAGAAAAGATTATTTGGATCTTGGATGTGGTACAGGAAACATAACTGAACTTATAGCAGCAAAGTTTGTTTCTTCTTGGGCTGTTGACTTATCTTATGATATGCTTACAGAAGCAGAAACAAAGATGAGGAGCAAAGGTATAAAGGTTAAGTTTGTCTGTCAGGATATAACTCAATTAAATTTGAACAAAAAATTCAATCTTATAACCTGTTGTCTTGATTCTACAAACTACATATTGGAAGAAGAAAAGTTAATAGCATATTTTAAAGGAATACATAATCATTTAAAAGATAATGGTATATTTATATTTGATATGAATTCTTATTATAAGCTCACAAAAATACTTGGAAATAATATTTACAATTATGATGATGAAAATGTAACCTATATATGGGAAAACTTTTTAGAAGATGATATTGTGGACATGTATCTTACATTTTTTGTGAAGCAAGGAGAATATTATAGAAGATTTGATGAAGAACACAGTGAAAGAGCTTATAAACATGAAAGAGTTTGTGAACTTCTAAAGTTATGCGGCTTAGAACTTGTAAAAGTTATGGATAACTATGAAGAGAAAATTATAAGCCATGAAACAGAGAGAATAACTTATATAGTGAAAAAGGCAAATGAGGAGGAAGTTTAGAATATGAAAGATAAATTAGTAAGAGCTGTGGCTAATAATGGTGATATAAGAATAATAGCAGCTACAACTACAGAACTTGTTAATGAGGGGATACAAAAGCATAAATGTGCTCCTACAGCAGCTGCGGCATTAGGAAGAATGCTTACAGCGGGAAGTCTTATGGGTTCTACGTTAAAATCTAAAAATGATGCATTAACTCTTAAAATTTCTGGAGGTGGAGAAGCAAAAGGAGTAGTTGTTACAGCTTATTCAGATGCTAGAGTAAAGGGGTACATTGGTAATCCATTAGTTGATTTACCTGCTAATAGCAAAGGAAAACTAGATGTAGGTGGAGCTATAGGTAAAAATGGAAGTCTTGTAGTAATAAAGGATATGGGGCTAAGAGAGCCTTATGTTGGTCAGGTGCCTATTTATACAGGTGAAATAGGTGATGATTTAGCTTATTATTTTACTGTTTCAGAGCAAACTCCATCGGCTGTTGGATTAGGTGTGCTTGTAGATACCGATTTGAGTATAAAAGCAGCTGGCGGATTTATAGTACAGATGATGCCAGGAGCAAATGATCTTACTGCAGATTTAGTAACTTATAGATTGCAAGAGATACCATCTATAACAGAAATGATGACTAAAGGAATGAATATAGAAGAAATTCTTAACTATATTTTTGAAGATATGGATTTAAAGATATTAGACAGCATTACACCTTATTATAAATGTGATTGCTCAAAAGAAAAGGTTGAAAAAGCTTTAATAAGCATAGGATTAAAAGATCTAAAAGAAATATATGATGAAGGAAAAGATGAAGAACTTAATTGTAATTTTTGTAATAAATCCTATACATTTAAGCATGACGAAATAGGGGAACTTATAAAATTAGCAAGTAAATAATGGGGAATTTTAAATTCTCCAATTTATTTAATAAAAATAGTTGACAACTTTTGTAGTAAGTTATATAATACTAATTGTCGCAGTTAGTAATACTTGGGCGCATAGCTCAGCTGGGAGAGCATCTGCCTTACAAGCAGAGGGTCACAGGTTCGAGCCCTGTTGTGCCCACCAAGTATGGCCCAGTGGCTCAGCTGGTTAGAGTGCTGGCCTGTCACGCCAGAGGTCGAGGGTTCGATCCCCTTCTGGGTCGCCATGTGTGGCTGGATAGCTCAGTCGGTAGAGCAGAGGACTGAAAATCCTCGTGTCCCTGGTTCGATTCCTGGTCCAGCCACCATTATTAAATTAAAACGCGGGAGTGGCTCAGTGGTAGAGCGTCACCTTGCCAAGGTGAACGTCGCGAGTTCGAATCTCGTCTTCCGCTCCAATATGGCGCTATAGCCAAGTGGTAAGGCAGAGGTCTGCAAAACCTTTACCCCCAGTTCAAATCTGGGTGGCGCCTCCATAAAAGTAGTCTAATCAGTAGTTAGACTACTTTTTTTTTATATTCAATTCTTTGCAATTACCATACCTTATATATTAGATTTTGTATGAAGTTATCTATATACTATGAAAACTATACTTTTAATATTGGAGATGAATTCAATGAAAGATTTATTTACCGTTGGTGAAATGTCAAAGTTATTTAATATTAATATAAAGACATTAAGGTATTATGATGAAATTAATCTGTTTAAGCCAATATTTATAGATAAGACTAATAGTTATAGATATTATTCAACAGAACAATTTGAACAATTAAACACAATAAAATATTTAAAAGCACTTGGCATGTCGTTAAAGAGCATAGATTATCACTTGAAAGAACGAAGCATTGATAATATTATGGATTTATTAAAAAAACAGAAAAAAATTACGGAAGAAAAAATAAAGGATTTGGAATCTATAAAACAAAAAATTGAGAACAGGATAAACCAAATTAATTATGCTAGTTATAAAGAGAATTTAGATGTAATTCAGGAAATTGAGTTTAAAAAAAGGACCATTGTCTTATTAAAGCAAAGGATAAAATCTGATAATGATTTAGAATTGTCAATTAGACAGTTGGAGAATAAGACTAACAAAGATGCTTCTATATTTAATGGAAAAGTAGGAGTGTCAATTTGCATAGATAAATTAAATTATAGAATATTTGATGAATATGATTATATTTTTTTATTTACAGAAGGCGAAAGATATAATAAGAATTTGGTAAAAGTACTATCTCAAGGAGTTTATGTTACTATTCGTTTTTGTGGAACTCATAGGGATTCTCCTATGTACTATGATAAACTTTTAAGATATATTGAAGAAAAAGGGTATACAATTATAGAGAATTCAATAGAAGTAACACTGATTGATTTTGGATTAACTGTTGATAAATCACAGTTTGTAACTGAAATTCAAATATTGATAAATAAATATTGACACTCCAGTTACTGGATGGTTTATAATTTTCTGAACAGATAAGTGAAAAAGATAAACTAATAGTAAATTATATTTTGGAGTAGGTGATTAATTATGAAATTCAGTGTGTCAAAAGATGTTTTTGAGAAGTTAGGTAATATGTGCATTGGTATTGTAGTAGCTAAAGGTATTGATAACAGTGTGGAAAATGCTGAAGTAACTAAACTTCTAAAGAATAGTATAGAATTAAATGAGACAAAATTTGAAGGTAGAAATGTGAAAGAAGTAGAAGAAATAATGCATTATAGAGATGCATTTATGGAATTAGGTATTAATCCAAACAAATTTAAAAGTTCTATTGAAGCAATGATTGCAAGGGTTGCAAAGAAAAAAGGGCTGCCTAATATAAATCCAATTGTTGATATAGGAAATGCAATTTCACTAAAATATCTTGTTCCACTAGGTGCTCATGATATGGATACTGCTGGAGGAGATATTTCTATTAGGTTTTCAAAAAAAGGAGATACTTTTATTCCTTTTGGAGAAACTGAAGCAGAATGTTTAGAAGATGGGGAACTTATTTACTTTGCAGGACATGAAGTAAGAACAAGAAGATGGATATGGAGGCAAAGTGAAAAAGGAAAAATTGTAGGAGAAAGTAAAAATATATTTTTCCCTATAGATGGATTTAAGGGGAAGAATTATGACAATGTAATTAACGCAAGAGATGAACTAGCAGAATTATTAAAAAAGAATTTCAATTGTGAAGTAAAAGTAGGATTAGTGGATATAAACAACACTGAATTTGAATTGTAAATAAGGATTACTTTCTTCTAAGTAAAGCTCGTAAAATGCCATTTAGGCATTTTACCCAGCTGAACTTTATTGACCGTATTTTTAGTATATCTAAAACTAAAATATTAGAGTTTCTTTTTTTGAATCTTCCAATAAGGAAAACCTTTCTAGTTTTATATCATTTGAATCCTTTATATCTTTTAAAATTTTTGATAGATATTCATCTTTAAATTTAAACTGACATTCATATTTAATTTCACTATTTATGGAATAGTCTATATGAGAAGGAGCAATACCAACTACATATAGTGGAAATAGATGTTCTATACCTTTATTTATTAGAGCATACTGATATATTGTAGAGTCTACTATTTGACCATTATAAACATTAAAGCAGTGAGCATATTGTCGCTTATATCCATTCACTTCTACATAAAGAATTCCTCTTATAGCAGGAATATCGATTTGAAGCTTTCTGCCAAGTTGATAAATCAAACTTGATAATATAGGAGCATTATTTAAAACTTGATATCTGCTTATACAGTATTTACATATAGTGTCCATCATTTTGCTTTTCTCCAAGTTCATTTTGATGATCCTCCTTATTAACTATAAAAATACTTCCCCTATCTATTAGCTTTCCGCTGCTTAAATAAATAGGATTTATATCATATTTTTCTAGAAACTTTATTACTTCATCTCCATATAAGTAATTTTCTAAATTTCCGTAAAAAGCCATAGAATGTTTGTTTAAAAGACCACAGCAGCCACCTATAAATCCATAGTTCAATCCAGGCAGTAATATGTCTCCAGGTGGAAGCAAAAGTACATCTATATTTTCGTTAATTAAAGCTTTAGCTATAGATTTATCACTGGTTATAATAGCTTTATCATTTACAATGGCAGTGGAACATTTAGTATAACCCTGCTTAACATTTATTGTTTTTTTATCTTTTATATAAAGCATAAGATTAGGATCTGTATACTTTATGTTATGAACAAACAAATTTGGCATATTCACACTGTTTAAGAAAATATCATAGGGATATTTTTCTTGAAGATTATTTTGAGAAAAAACCACTTTAAAATTTATAGAAATCAGCTTATCTACAAATTCTTTATTCATATCTTTATGAACCATTATTGTATCCTCAGAAATTATATGTAAAAGGATATCAGGATGTCCACATACCGCTTCATAGAGCAAATTTGATGGTGGACATATCAATATTTCATATCCTAATTTTTTAAGATTACCTTTTTCTTCATCACTTATTCTAAAATCTACAATAGCATATTTCATTATTCCGTGCACCTCTTTTGGTTTAGATATTATATATTATAACTTTAATTTTTAAAATAAGCACAATGCGGCGGAACTTTTTCAGAGGACAGAGGACAATTGACAGAGGACAGTGAAGGATGATTTTTCTTCGCTTTGTTACGAAAAATCTTTAATTAAATTTTTGATGACTCGTTTCGCTAAAGCGAAACATTGTTGATTTATGTAAATTAAAAGCCTGTTTTGTGTTATCAAAACAAGCTTTAAAATAAATTAGTTTTCTGACGTAAGGAGGAAAACTTACCTTCATTGTCCTCTGTCCTCTGTCAATTGTCCTCTAAAAATATTGCTTCGCAATATTTTTATGTTGTGTCGATATTTGAAAATAAATTTTTGAATATACATTTGTTTTAAACATATACTATTTCAAAGAAGGGAGTGGAAATGATGTTATTGCTTACTGTTGTATACGATAATGATAAAGAGAAAGTAATAGATGGAATAAACAATATAAAAGAATATTTTAAAAATAAAAATATAGTAATAGGAATTTCAGAAAGTATAGAATCCAATACTCACTTCGTAAAAATATTTTGTAATGAAGAGTTAAATGATAGATTGAGTAATATGTTTAATGTAAATATAGCTAATATGTTATATGAAATTGTTATAGATGAATTTTATAAAAAGGATATGGAAATGTTTTTATGTGATACGTATTTTTTTCTTAGACATGATGAAATAAAAGAAATAAGAGAAAATAGCATAAAAGTACTAAAGGGGAAAGAGTCAATAATTGATGAAAATTCAATTTATTATATGAATAAGAGGAATACTATAATTGACAAAATAGTGGAGTGCATAGTTGAAAATAAAGAAATAAATATAAATGGATTTATAACTTTTAGAATGAAAGAGTTGAGAGAAGATTTAGAAGAAATAGTTGATAAAGTTGTAGAAAGATATATGACCGAAAAAGAATATAATGAATTTATAAAATTATTAAAGTACTTTGTGGAAATTCAAGAAAGTAAAATAGAAGAAATAAATATAATTATAAAAAGTGATGGTAAATACTTGATACAGGATAAGGAAGGTAATGATATAGAAAAAAAACTATTTGCTGATTTAGGAGATCTAAAATATAAAGAAAATACAAATATGGATGATATGATCATAAGTATGTTGATAACTAATTCACCAGGAAAAATAATAATTCATTGTGGGGATAATTGTAGAAATTTGGATTTGATAGATACTATAAAAAAGGTTTTTACAAATAGAGTTCAGATGTGTGATACCTGTAAAATATGTGAAAAGATTAAACACAGTCTCAATAAAGTATGAATTGTAATAATATAAAATTAATAAAGAAAGTATAAAAATATTTAAAAATTTTTAATTTAAGGTGTTGACAGTTATTATTTTAGATACTATAATGAGGTATATAATTTAAAGACGCTGATAAGGAAGAGTAAATGACAAACTACTCTAAGAGAGAAAAATCCATTGGGTGAGAGATTTTTTGAGTAAGGGTTATTGAAAACCACCTTTGAGTCGAATACTGAAATTATAGTAAGTATATCCGCTGCCTGCGTTAAAGGTGTAGAGATATCAGTAAAGATAAAATATTATAGCTTTAGTAGTTTTTATTAAAGTATAATTTAGATAATTTGATTACTGTTAAAGTTGGGTGGAACCACGAATAGCACTCGTCCCATGTGTTGGGATAGGTGTTTTTTTATTTAAAATTAACATTAATTGGTGCTGTGGGTAAAATTTTAATTATATCATGTTTGAAATTAAATTTCAATAAAAAGTATAAAAAACTATTGACAACTATTAACTTAAAAGAATATAATATACAAAAACAGTGATAAGGAAGAGTAGATGTGAAGCTGCTTTAAGAGAGAAGAACCCATTGGTTGAAAGGTTCTTTAGGTAAGAGACATTGAAAACCACCTTTGAGTTGAATACTGAAATTATAGTAAGTATATCCGTTTCCTGCGTTAAGGGGTTTAGAGATAACAGTAGATATACAGTAGAAAAATTTTATTTTCTTTATTGTATAGCTTTAATAATCATTGCCTAAATAAGGCTTAGATGCTGTTGAAGTTGGGTGGAACCGCGAAATAACACTCGTCCCATATTTATTTATGAGACGAGTGTTTTTATATTGTAAATAATTATAATTTAAATAAAAAGATTAGGAGGAAATTATTATGGTAAAGATTACTTTAAAAGATGGAAGTTTAATTGAGGTAGAAAAAGGAACAAAAGTAGCTGATGTAGCTGCTAAATTGAGCACATCCCTAGCAAAAAAGGCTCTAGGAGCTAAGATAGATGGTGAAAGAGCAGAATTAATGGCAGAAGTTAATAATGATTGCAAACTTGAAATACTAACTTTTGATGATGAAGATGGAAAATGGATATTAAGACATACAGGTTCACATATACTTGCTCAAGCTGTAAAAAAAGTATATCCAGAAGTTAAATTAGCTATAGGACCAGCAATAGATACAGGATTTTATTATGATTTTGATGCAGAATTTTCTTTTACTCCAGAAATGCTTGAAAAAATAGAAGTAGAAATGAACAAAATAATTAAAGAAAATTTAAAACTTGAAAGATTTGAGCTTCCAAGAGAAGAAGCTATAAAACTTATGCAAGAAAAGAAAGAATGTTACAAAGTTGAATTAATAAAAGACTTACCAGAAGATGCAGTAATATCTTTCTATAAACAAGGAGACTTTGTAGACTTATGCGCAGGTCCTCACGTACCATCAACAGGAAAGGTTAAAGCTGTAAAATTACTTTCCATCGCAGGTGCTTATTGGAAAGGCGACGAGAAGAACAAAATGCTTCAGAGAATTTACGGAACTGCTTTTGAGAAAAAAGCTGATCTTGATGCATATTTAAATATGTTAGAAGAAGCAAAGAAAAGAGATCACAGAAAATTAGGTAAAGAATTAGACTTATTCAGTATGCACGAAGAAGGACCAGGATTCCCATTCTTCCACCCTAAGGGAATGATAATAAGAAACACTCTTCAAAACTTCTGGAGAGAGATGCATTCAGCAGCTGACTATGATGAAATAATGACTCCTGTAATTTTAAATGAAAAATTATGGAGACAATCAGGACACTGGGATCATTATAAAGAAAATATGTACTTTACTAAAATAGATAATGAAGATTATGCTATAAAACCAATGAACTGTCCAGGATCAATACTTGTTTACAAAAATACAATACACTCATACAGAGAATTACCTTTAAGATATGCTGAGATGGGTCTAGCACATAGACACGAAAAGTCTGGTGCACTGCATGGTCTTATGAGAGTTAGATGTTTTACACAAGATGATGCTCACATGTTCTTAGCAAAGGATAATATTACAGATGAAATCGTAAATGTTATAAAATTAATAGATGACTTCTATAAAGTATTTGGATTTGAATATTTTGTAGAACTTTCAACAAGACCAGAAGATTCTATGGGAAGTGATGAAGATTGGGAAGCTGCTACTAATGGTTTGAGAAAAGCGTTAGATACTATAGGTCTTAAATATAAAGTTAATGAAGGAGACGGAGCATTCTATGGTCCTAAGATAGGCTTCCACTTAAGAGATTGCATAGGAAGAACTTGGCAGTGTGGAACTGTACAGCTTGACTTCCAGATGCCAGAAAGATTTGATTTAACTTATATAGGTGCTGATGGAGAAAAACACAGACCAGTTATGGTTCATAGAGTTGTATTTGGTTCTGTAGAAAGATTTATAGGAATATTAATAGAGCACTATGCAGGAGCATTCCCAGCTTGGCTTGCACCAGTACAAGTAAAAATAATGAATATTACAGATGATCAAATTGATTATGCAAATAAAGTTGCAAAAGAATTAAAGAAGAATAAAATAAGAGTAGAAGTAGATTTGAGAAATGAAAAAATTGGATACAAAATAAGAGAAGCTCAACTTCAAAAAGTTCCTTACATGCTTGTATTAGGTGATAAAGATATGAAAGAAAATACAGTAGCTGTAAGAAGCAGAAAGCTTGGAGATTTAGGAGCTATGGCTTTAGATCAATTTGTAGAAAAAATCAAAGGTGAAATTGACAGAAAAGAAAGTTCAGTAGATTAATATAAAAATGTTGACAAATTAAAAATAGTATAGTAAAATACTCTATGTTAAGAAGAAACAGCCGTTTCTCACCTTACAGCAAAGCTAGTGAGGTTACTACAGTTTTTGTTAGAATTGTATTTTCAGGACGGCTTAAGCCGTCCTTTTTTATATGTTATAAAACATAAACATAAAACCACCTGGGAGGTGAAAATTATTAATAAAGATTTTCTTATGAATGAGGAAATAAAAAACAAAGAATTAAGGGTTATTGGAGATGATGGTTCTCAGCTTGGAGTTATATCATCAAGAGATGCACTTAAAATGGCTGAAGAAAAAGAACTAGATTTAGTTATGATATCTCCAAATGCTAATCCACCAGTTTGCAAAATAATGGATTTTGGAAAGTTTGTTTATGAGCAAGCTAAAAAAGATAAAGATGCTAAGAAAAAACAAAAAGTTGTAACTCTTAAAGAAGTTAGACTTAGTCCTACTATAGAAGAACATGATGTTTCTATCAAAGCAAATAATGGACGAAAGTTCTTAGTTGCAGGTGATAAAGTAAAAGTCACTGTTAGATTTAGAGGTAGAGAAGCAGATTATTCTTTTACAGGTAGAAAAATATTAGATGCTTTTTATTCTAGGCTTGAAGATGTTTGTATAATAGAAAAACATGCTAAGCAAGAAGGAAGAAACATGATAATGATTTTAGCACCTAAGAAAGCATAATTGAGAGGAGGAATTTATTATGCCAAAAATGAAAACTAAAAGAAGTGCAGCAAAGAGATTTAAAGTTACAGGAACAGGTAAGCTTAAAAGAGCTAAAGCTTTCAAGAGCCATATATTAACAAAGAAAAGTACAAAAACTAAGAGAAATCTTAGAAAAGCAGGATATGTTTCAGTAACTCAAGAAAAAACAATGAAACAATTAATGCCTTATGTATAATAGATGGTTCGAAGGAGGGTTTTTTAAATGGCAAGAGTAAAAAGAGCGGTAAATGCTCGTAAATATCATAAAAAAATATTAAAGCTTGCAAAAGGCTACTATGGTGGTAAAAGCAAGTTATTTAAAACTGCTAATGAAACAGTTATAAGAGCATTAAGAAATGCTTATGTAGGAAGAAAGTTAAAGAAAAGAGATTTCAGAAAGCTTTGGATAGCTAGAATAAATGCTGCTACAAGAATAAGTGGACTTTCATATTCAAGATTTATGAATGGAATGAAGCTTGCAGGCATCAACATCAACAGAAAGATGCTTTCAGAAATAGCTATAAATGATCCAAAGTCATTTGCTGAATTAGTTGAGATAGCTAAGAAACAAATAAACGCTTAATTTAATATTTACATAAAAAATACAGCTAAATGCTGTATTTTTTTAAGTTACATAGAAAGTATATTGATATAAAAATTAATTAAGTGCAAATATACATGCTTGGATTTATAATTTTGTAAAGGTTGAGTGTTATGGAGATAATTACAAGTAAGGATAATTCATTAGTAAAGGAAATAAAAAAGCTAAAGGAAAAAAAGCATAGGACTAAGAATAATCAGTTTCTAATTGAAGGTTTTAGATTTGTTGAGGAAGCTTTAAAATCAGAATTTCAAGTGCCAATGATTTTTGTAAGTGAGAGTCATAAAAGTAGATTTCAAAGTTTTGATATCAAAAGTAAACTTCAAAAGAGCACTAAGATTTACTGGGTTTCAGAACAAGTATTAAAGCTTTTAAGTGATACAGAAACTCCACAAGGTATAACTGCAGTAGTGGATAATAAAGAATTAAATGTGGAAAACAAAGAAGGATTTTATGTACTTGTGGATAAAGTTCAGGATCCAGGGAATATGGGTACTATTATAAGAACCGCTCATGCATCTAAAGCTCTTGGAGTAATAATTACTAAAGGGACTGTAGATATATATAATGAAAAGACCTTAAGATCAACTATGGGATCCATATTTCATGTACCTGTAATACAGGATAATGATTTAAATAAAGTAAACTTTCTAAAAGAAAAGGGATTTAATTTAGTTGCTAGTTCACTTAATACAGATAAGAATTTTTATGATGTGGATTTAAAAGGAAAAAAAATAATAGCTGTTGGCAATGAAGGTAGTGGAATAAGTGATGAGATATATAATATGGCTGATATAAAGGTGAAGATACCAATGCCAGGAGGAGCAGAGTCTCTCAATGTATCTGTAGCTGCTGGAGTTATGATGTTTGAAGTTATACGTCAGAGCCTTACATAGCAAAAAATTTGAAATTTGTATTGACAATGTAAAGTTATATATGTAAAATAGTAAAATAAGTTAAGAAATATTAAACTATGATAAAGAGAGTAGATATATAATTTTTTTAGAGAGAGAAGGTCGGCGGCTGAAAGCCTTCTTAAAAAGTTTATATATTGAAGTTCACTTTAGAGTTCTAATTGTGAAATTTTAAGTAGCAGTTAGCGGTTAAAACCGATATATTTACAAAGAGGGTATTGTTTTTATAAATATAATGATATCAATTTGGGTGGTAACGCGGATAAGGTCCGTCCCTTTTTTAGGGACGGATTTTTTATATGTATAAAGTTAAACTATATGTGTTTGAAATTTAGTTTAATTTATATAGCAGCGTTTAGCTGGTATAAGAATGTATAACAAAATGTGAAAGGAGAAAAAACATGAAAGAAAAATTAGAACTTATAAAAAATAATGCTTTAGAAAAAATAAAAAATATTTCAAGCAGCTCTGAATTTGAAAACATAAGAGTAAAATATCTTGGAAAAAAGGGTGAATTAACACAAATACTTAGAGGTATGGGAGCTCTTTCAGCAGAAGAAAGACCTGCAGTTGGAAAAATAGCAAATGAAGTAAGGGCAGTATTAGAAAATGCCATAGAAGAAGGAATCAATAACATTAAAAACAAAGAAAAGAAGTCAAGACTTCAAAATGAAGTAATAGATATTTCTATGCCAGGAATAAAACAAAATTTAGGAAGAAGACATCCATTAGAACAAACTCTAAATGAGATGAAAGATATATTTATAACTATGGGGTTCACTATAGAAGATGGTCCAGAGGTAGAACTAGATTATTATAACTTTGAAGCATTAAATATACCTAAGAATCATCCAGCAAGAGGTGAACAAGATACTTTCTATATAAATGACAACATAGTTTTGAGAACTCAAACTTCTCCAATACAAATTAGAACTATGGAAAAAGAAAAACCACCAATAAAAATGATATCTCCAGGAAAAGTATATCGTTCAGATGCTGTAGATGCTACCCATTCACCAATATTTTATCAAATGGAAGGCTTAGTAGTAGATAAAGGCGTTACTTTCGCAGATTTAAAGGGTACTCTTGAACTATTTGCAAAAAAGATGTTTGGAGATAAAGTTAAAACTAAATTTAGACCACATCATTTCCCATTTACAGAACCTTCAGCAGAAATGGATGCTACTTGCTTTGTATGTGGTGGAGAAGGCTGTAGAGTATGTAAAGGAGAAGGTTGGATTGAACTTTTAGGTTGTGGAATGGTTCATCCAGATGTTCTAAGAAATTGTGGTATAGATCCAGAAGTGTACAGCGGATTTGCTTTTGGTTTTGGTGTAGATAGAATGGTTATGCTTAAATATGGACTTGATGATATAAGACAGTTATATGAAAGTGATATGAGATTCTTAAATCAATTTTAATAAAAACAATATATAGGTATAACAAAAACACTAAAAAGGAGAGAATATAAATGAAAGTTCCAGTTAAATGGTTAAAAGATTATGTGGATATAGATATTCCGGCTAAAGAGCTTGGAGATAGACTTACTTTAAGTGGTTCAAAGGTTGAAGGAATAGAAACTACAGGAGATGAAATTCAAAATGTAGTTACAGGAAAGATAGTAGAAATAGTTAAACATCCAGAAGCTGATAAATTATCTATATGTCAGGTAGATATAAATAAAGAAGAGCTATTGCAAATAGTTACAGCAGCAACTAATATGAAAGAACATGATGTAGTTCCAGTAGCACTTCATGGTTCTACACTACACGGCGGACTCAAGATAAAAAAAGGCAAACTTAGAGGAGAAGTTTCTAATGGTATGTTCTGTTCAGAAGAAGAGCTTGGAATAGCTGGAGATAAGCCGGTTCATGGACTTATGATACTTCCACAAGACACACTACTAGGTAAGGATATAAAAGAAGTTTTAGACATGACAAGTTCTGTAATAGATTTTGAGATAACTTCAAACAGACCTGATTGTTTAAGTGTTGTAGGAATTGCAAGAGAAACTGCTGCAACTTTAGGTGCCAGAAAGTATAAAATGCCAGAACTAAAATTTGAAGCTGTATGCAAAGATAATATAAAGGATGAATTAAAAGTAGATATAAAAGATAAGCTTTGCAGAAGATATATGGCAAGAGGTGTTAAGAATATTAAAATTCAACCATCACCAGGTTGGATGCAGGATAGATTACTAGAAGCTGGAGTAAGACCAATAAATAATATGGTGGATATTACTAATTTTGTTATGTTAGAGCTTGGTCAGCCTATGCATGCTTTTGATGCAAGACAGATAACATCTAAAAATATAGTAGTGGAAAGAGCGCTAGATGGAGAAAAGTTTACAACTTTAGATGATGAAGAAAGAATTTTAGATTCAAATGTACTTAATATAAAAGATGGAGATAGAACTATAGGACTTGCTGGAATAATGGGTGGATTAAATTCAGAAGTCCAAGATGATACTACTTCAATAATATTTGAAAGTGCAACTTTTGATGGAACAAATATAAGAATTTCAGCTAACAAATTAGCACTTAGAACAGAAGCATCTTCAAGATTTGAAAAGGACTTAGATCCAAACTTAGCAGAAATTGCTTTAGATAGAGCTTGTCATCTAGTGCAAGAATTAGAAGCTGGGGAAGTTATGGAAGGTACTATAGACATTTATCCAGAAAAGTTAGAAAGACATACTTTAGAAGTTGATTCTAATTGGATAAATACATTTTTAGGTACAGATATATCAAAAGAAGACATGAAAGAGTATTTAGATAGATTAGAACTAAACACAGAAGTTAAAGAAGATAATTTAGTTATAGATGTACCAACATTTAGATCAGATATAAATATAAGAGAAGATGTAGCAGAAGAAGTAGCAAGAATATATGGATATAGCAATGTGCCAACCACTATAATAAAAAGTGTTAATGCAAGAGGTGGAAAGAGTTTAAAACAAAAATTAGATGATAAGTTAGTAGAAACTTTAATGTGCAGCGGACTTAATCAATCTATAAGTTATTCTTTTGTAAGTCCTAAGGTTTTTGATAAAATTCTTTTACCTGAAGATAGTGATTTAAGAAAAGTTGTATCTGTAAGGAATCCACTAGGTGAAGATTACAGCATAATGAGAACAACAACTGTACCGTCTATGATGGAAGCACTAGGAAGAAATTATTCAAGAAATAACTCATATGTAAGAATTTTTGAAATGGGTAAGGTATATATTCCAAATGAAGATGAAAACAAACTTCCAGAAGAGAGAAATATTCTTACTTTAGGATTATATGGGGATGCAGATTATTTCCATGTAAAAGGAGTAGTTGAAAATATACTTGAAAATTTAGGAATTGACAAGTTTTCTTTTAAAAGAGAAAGTGAAAATCCTAGTTTCCATCCAGGAAAAACAGCAGCACTTTATATAAAGAAAGATTTAGTAGGTATTTTGGGAGAAATTCATCCTGATGTAGCAGAAAACTATGGTGTTGATGAAAGATGCTATATTGCTGAATTAAACATTGATATATTATACAAATATGCAAATATGGATAAGAAGTATAAGGCAATTCCTAAGTTCCCTGCAGTAACAAGAGATATGGCTATATTGATAGATGATAGTGTACTTGTACAGGATATTGAAGAAATAATGCATAAGCAGGGTGGACATTTACTAGAAAGTATAAAATTATTTGATGTATATAAGGGAGAGCAGATACCAGAAGGTAAGAAGAGTATAGCTTACTCACTTATATACAGAGAAGAAAATAAAACTTTAACAGATAATGAAGTAAATAAAGTTCATGATAAAATAGTTAGAACATTGGAAAATAGGCTTGGAGCACAACTTAGATAGTGTATAAGTAAACATAAAGCTTTGTGTAAATTTAATTTTATACAAAGCTTTATATATACATTGAAGTTTTATTCAAAATGCTGTAAAATTTAGGTAATAATGTTATTCAAATAATAGGTTTAATATATACAAGTTTTATGATAGAATAATGTTATATAAAACTGTAATAAATAGAGTTATCTAAGAGGGTGTTTACATGAATGTTATAACC
Source organism: Clostridium carboxidivorans P7 (assembly GCF_001038625.1). Lineage (GTDB taxonomy): Bacteria > Bacillota > Clostridia > Clostridiales > Clostridiaceae > Clostridium_AM > Clostridium_AM carboxidivorans. The sequence goes on along the minus strand of NZ_CP011803.1, from coordinate 3,919,387 downwards.
GTTAAGATAAATGGAATAGAATATAATTTAAAAGGCGATGAACAAGAAGAATATTTACATAAAGTTGCTGGCTATGTGGACAAGAAGGTTAAAAATATATTAGAAAATAATAGCAAATTAAGTACTTCATCAGCAGCAATTCTTTCAGCAATAAATATAGTAGATGATATGTTTAAAAAGCAAAGAGAGTATGAAAAGCTTTGTGCTGATTTTGAACAAATGGCTAAATTACAAAAAAGTTATGAAGAACAAATTCAATCTTTAAAAAAGCAACTAAAGCATATGGAAGAATATAATGCAGAACTTCAGCAAAAATTAAAAAATGATGTGAATGCCCAATATTTGGAGCAAAAAGACCAGCATTTAGAAAAGTTAATGAAAGAAATGGAAGTAATGCAGGATACAGCTCAAAAATATATGAAGGAAAATACGGAAATTAAGTCTGAAAACAAAGAAATAAAATTTCAACTACAGTCTTCTAAATATAAAATTATAGATTTACAGCATAAGTTATTGGAAAACCAAATAACTTTAGCCCAAGAGAAAAAAAAAAATAACCCTTTATTGAATAGTGGACAGAATGCTAAATAAAAATCAAGGATTTTTAATAGTGTATGAATGTGAGAAAGCAAGATTTACTTTCTCACATTTATTTTTTGTTTAAATGATTAATATGGTACATAATGAGAAGGTATACAATTGTTTATATAAAAAATAGCAATAATAGCATTTCTACATATAATAATAATTGAGATAATATAGTATAGATGGATTAAATAAAAGCAATTTTAAAGGAGATTTTAACATGTCCAAAAAAAACTGCTGTTCAGATACTTTAAGTAAGGATAATGAATGCATTATTGAATTTAAACCATGTGAAATGATTAAAAATGTAAATATAAATGTTGAGCCTGAAGAAGATGAATGTTGTTGTAATTTCCATGAGGAAGTGGATGATAGGTTTATTATGGCATTAGTATGTACAATAATAAAACAGTTAGATTTTAGATGTGAAAAACATAGCCACAAGCACAAACATAAGCATAGATATAGTAGTTCCAGCAAGCATCACCATTCTTAAGATAAAATATTTAAGTTGAAAAGTTTGGTATTTAATGAATTTAAAATTTATATAGTGGAGATTTTTCTAAAAGTTTAAGTGAGATTTTATCTACATTATTAAGGATGTGTTTATAATATGCTCAATGAGAATATGCAAAAATGGACTATACTAATTTATGCAGATGGCAATAATGAAATGGAAAGTATAATGTATAAGTCATTTTTAGCATGTGAAAAGATTGGATCTAATAAAGATGTAAATATAGTTGTTCAAATAGGCAAATTAGGCAATTATAAAACTTGTGATAAAGATAGTTGGTGTGGAGTAAGAAGATATTATGTTGAAAATGGACACTCTATTTTAATACAAGATTTAGGTCAAACAAATATGGCAGATCCTAATGTTCTATACGATTTTATAAAGTGGGGATATGAAAATTATAAAGCTGAGCATTTTATGGTAGTGCTTTCTGATCATGGAGGAGATTTTATAGGCTGTTTTACTGATCTAAGTTTAAATGTGCCTTATATTATGGGCATACCAGAAATGATTGAAGCGGTTAATGCATTAAGAAAAAACTTACATTATATAATAGATATTTTGGTATTAGATATGTGTTATATGAATTGTGTAGAGATTCTTTATGAATTAGGGAAAGAAGAAAATCCAGCAGTAAAAACTGCAGTAACTTATGTGGATTATGCTGTCTATGAAGGGATAGATTATAATAAATTAGTTTTTATTACTGAAAAATACAGCAATATTGCTGATTTAAGTTTATTTATAAAACATATAATAGAGGAGCAGGATTTTAATTTAGCAGCATTTGAAATAAATCATGAAAAACTAGAAAAAATAAAATTTTTATTTAGTAATGCAGCTAAAATAGTGGAAAAACCATTAGAGGTGTTTAGTGATTCTAATGTAAATTTGAAAGAAGCGGATTTTGTAAAAAATATCAATGATAGCTTAAAATCAATAGTTATATATAGTAAAAAGACTTTTGAAGGTATAAATGTTTCTGTTAATGTAACCTGTGAAGATGTAGGATATTTAATTGTTTTTTATAATAAATTAGCTTTTTCTAACAATAACTCTTGGACTGAACTTTTAAGCAAGGTTGACATAGAAAAGGTACCTGTTCAAAAAGATAAGGTTAATGTAGCTTTACCAGGTACTTCAGAGAGTAAAATTCATTATATAATGAAGTTAAAAAAGTAGTAAATAAGTGCATTGTGAAAGGTAGAGTTTAAAAAAGAACTCTACTATTTTTAATATTTATACAAAGATATTAATAAAAATGTCACTATAAATACATATACATAAAGGTAACAATTGTAATCAACTTGAATATTATATTATTGCAAACAGGAATTAAATTTTGGAACTTTTTAAAATTTTAGCTAAATAAATGATTAGCAAAAGGAGGATATATATGAAGATAGAAAGGTATCCTGAAATAAAATATGATCAATTTAGCATAGTAGGCAATAGAGATCAGTATTATAAAAATCGCATAAATGCAGAAATAGCAGCAGATGAAGTAATAATGTTAGATGATGGGCAGTCTGGTACAACACTTGATGCAAGGATAACAGCTAATGCAAGTTATACAAGAGAATTTACATGGAGTATAACCAAATCTGCCAATCCTACTCAGCTGAATTTATCTAATGGCGGTACAGGAACATCGCAATATACTATTACTGTTACTAAAAGTCAAACAACTACTGATAAAGCAGTTATAAGTGGCGTTGTAACTGTAATAAATATGGGATCTGCAGCAACTGAAGGTTTGAAAATAGTAGCAAAACTTACAAAATCCCCAAGCATGACGGTTATAAATTCTGTTAATGTAGATGTTAGTAGTAATCCTGTACTTGACCCAGGTGAGACAGGCAACTATCCGTATAGTTTAATAATTCCAACTGCTTCTATTGAAGTAGGTGCAGTTTATAAGGTTACAGCTGATGTTACAATTACGAATCATTCAGGACATCTTGGAACTCCATTTGGTCCAAGTCCAAGTGCTACAGCAACTTTACTAGAACCAACTTTAGTAAATGATAGTATTACCGTTACAGATACTAATCCAGGTAGTGGACCTTATACTTTTTCAGCTAGTGGAACAGAAACGTATTCTGTAGAGTATGAATGTCCTGATGACAATGGAACCCATATGAATACTGCAACAATTGAGGAAACAGGACAAAAAGCATCAGCTTCTGTTACAGTAAATTGTTCTGGAGATATATTAAAAGTATCAAAAGATGCTAAGACAACTTTAACTAGAACTTTTAATTGGAATATTACAAAATCAGCTGAGCCAGATAATATAACTCTTAGTGTTGGTGGAACTGCTCCTGTTAATTATGCTGTAACAGTAAATGAAACGCCAGTAGATAGTGACTGGGCAGTGAATGGAACAATAACGATACAAAATGTATCAGGAAGCAGCGTTACTATAAATAAGATTACTGATATTATTTCACCTGATAATATACCTGCTAATGTAGTTTGTAACGTAACTTTTCCATTTACACTTGCAGCAGGAGCTACATTAACATGTAGTTATAGCGCTAATCTTCCTAATGGAAACACAAGGCTTAATGAGGCTACAGTAACTATTCAGGTTGGAGCTGCAACTATAGATATAAAAGCATCAGCTGTTATTGATTTTAGTAAGGCAGTTATTAATGTAGAACATGAATGTGTTAAAGTACAAGATACTTTACAAGGAGAATTATCACCAAAGCTTTGTGTAACAGATCAACTTCCAAAAACATTTAATTATACACGAACTATAGGACCTTTTGAAAGTTGTGGTGACTTTGAAGTTGTTAATACTGCTTCAGTTAGAGATTTTAACTCAAATGTTCTTTTAGCTCAAGCTACCAATACAGTAAATGTTCATATTCCTTGCAGAGGATTAATTATTAAAGCAGTAATATAAAATAAATAAGGGTTTCAGTGCACCAGCATTGAACCCTTTAAATTTATATGACACTTTTAAGTTTAACAAATTAAATTTGGAGTTATAGATATAAAAATGTTTCTTACTAACATTCGGTATAATTATATATAACTTTTGCTTTAAATTTGCGTTCATTACAAATACAATTTTCTTGAATAACAAAACAAAATTTTCCAGCATCAAATTCTTTACATTTGCAGCTGTCAAGGCTGCCAGTAAACATTTTTTTAACCTTATATGCATATAGTTTGTCATTTTCATAAATTAATACGCTCACAACAATTGTTTTATTTGGACATATATCTTTTAAATTAACATGTAAAAATAGTAATCTTCCTTCAAAAGTTTTGTGGAGATTTATACATTTTTTGGGTTTATCATTACAGCAGTCATTTGAATCTGGATTATCATTAGAACAGCATTGAGTATTAAAAACAAAATTACCAAGGTTTCTGTGGCAGCTTTTATTAATATGTTTACTAGGCAAATTTTTACCATGCACGTGACTATGCCTTTTTTTTATTGAATCATTTTTAGAAAAATTATCTGTATTCATTGTCTTTCACCTCCTTATTTTTGTATATAACTAATTTGTAGTTTTATAAAAAAGGATATCTATTTAGATATCCTTTAATGCTAGTTTTAAGTTTTAAAAGTTAAAGCATTTATAAAGTACAACATCCTAAAATATAATTACCGCATGCAATATCAACACTAAAAGTACATGAGACATCTGTGCAAGCTTCTACATCAACCATAACATTTTTGAAATGTCGTGTTACATTTACACATGCACATTTATCAGCATTAGGAACATTTACGTCGAATATGTCACATACAGTTGCAACTATTTTATTATCACATTTAACAACTGCAACTATACCATATCTGGTTTTATTACAAAGTCCTGTTATGGTGACATCAAAATCTACTAAAGGGCAATTACAGATGTCAACGGTGCCTTCACCAGTAGGACATACAGCAGGATGGATAAAAGGGCCCAGAACGGCTTTGCATGATACGCTCATTATTTTTTCCTCCTAATGATTATTTCATAGATTTTGGGAATCTATGTATTTTATGAGGGGTAAAATACATAGTTTTTATAATAGTAATTTCTAATTATCTTTGCAATATTATCATATTCACTAAGCTTTTACTTGTTACAAAAATTAGGTAATATACTATCTTTAGTATTTATGGTAGTAAAGAATATTTTATGATTTAACAAACTGATATTTAAATGCATACTATAAAATAAAAAATCATTTATGGAGTAAATGAGGTGAAACATTATGAAAAAAAGCAGTGGTGAGTATTTAATGGTATTTCCTTGTTACAGTAAAGCAATGTTAATATATAACAAACTTATGGAAAAAGGATGTAAAGTTAACTTTATTTCCACTCCTTGTGAAATTACTTTGGGATGCAGTTATTCTATTAGATTTAATGAGGAGAATTTTGAAATTGTTAAAAGTGAATTAAAGATAAATAATATTAAAGCTAAATCTGTATATAAAATAGTTTTGCAAGATAATAAGGAAGCTTATCAATTAATTAAAGGATAGATTTGAGAATATTTACAAGATTTAAGGAGGAGATTATGATTTATTTAGATAATGCTGCAACTACTTTTCCTAAGCCTAATGAGGTTTATAAAGAGGTTTTAAATTGTATGGAAAACTATGCAGCAAATCCTGGAAGAAGTTCGCATAAGCTAGCAATAAAAGCACAATCTAAGATTATGGAAACTAGAGAAGCGATAAAAGAACTTTTTAATATTCCTGATCCTTTTCAGATAACTTTTACAAGTAATGCAACTGAGTCATTAAATATAGGGATTAAAGGGATTTTAAAGAGCGGTGATCATGTAATAAGTACAGCTATTGAGCATAATTCGGTACTGAGACCTTTAAACAGTTTGCAGAAAAAAGGAGTGCAGGTTACACTTCTTAATGTGGATAAAAGTGGTCATATAAGTATAGAGGATTTAAAGCGACAAATAAGAGCTAATACAAAATTAATAATTATAAATCATGCTTCAAATGTTATAGGAACTGTACAACCTATATCAACTATTGGAAAAATAGCAAAAGATACAGGAATTTTATTTATGGTAGATGCCTCTCAAAGTGCAGGTACTATAAATATAGATGTGGAAGAAAGCAATATAGATGTACTAGCATTTCCTGGTCACAAAGGATTATTTGGTCCTCAAGGTACAGGAGGCTTATTTATAAGAGATGGAGTTCAAGTAGAACCATTTAAAGAAGGTGGAACTGGAAGTAACTCAAGTGATATGGAACAGCCTGATTTTATGCCAGATAAATTTGAAAGTGGAACATTAAATACACCAGGTATTGCAGGATTATGTGAAGGAATAAAATTTATTAAAAAGGTTGGAATGAAAGAGATTTGCAAACATGAATTATTATTAACAGAGTATTTATTAATAGAATTAAAAAAGCTTAATTATGTAAAAATTTATGGTCCAACTAATTTAAAAGATAGATGCGCAGTAGTTTCAATTAATATTGATGGAGTAGATAGTTCAATAGTTGGGTATAAGCTTAATGAAAAAGGCATAGCAGTAAGAACGGGGTATCACTGCGCACCATTAATTCACAATATTATAGGAACTAATAATAAAGGTACAGTAAGAATAAGCCCAGGTTATTTTAATACTTTTAAAGATATAGAGACTATAGTAAAGAGCATAATGGATATATATAAACAATAAGTATAATTTAGTGTAATGTAAATAAACGATTTGTGAGATTCTCAAATCGTTTATTTATATATATTAAAATTATATATGATAATGATTTATAAATAATTAGTTTATAAAGTATTTGAGGATAAAAGTCTCATGTATGGCATTTAATTAAGTATATAAATATGACATTAGAGAATTTTGGTAATAGTATTATATGGATTTGGTAGTAAACACTATAAAATAATACATAAAAATGAACTAAGGCAATACCAAATAAGTAACAATATATCAAATTTAATAGTAATGTTATTGACTTTTAAATACTAATTTACTATAATAAATATATACCAAATATAATTTGTAAGTGATGTAATTTAATGGGAAGATTTTCGAATATGTTTAAACGGTTTACTATAATACCGTCTGTTCGTGATTTGAGAAATTTTGAAATTGCTTTAAAGTCTGTTTCAAATGTAATTTTTCTATCTGAAGTTCATTTAGGAAATCTTAAATCTTTAATTAAGAAGTGTCATGATAACAATAAAATAGCTTTAGTAAATATAGATTTAGTAGGTGGACTAGCTACTGATCAAATGGGGATAAAGTTGTTGAAAAATTTGTTTAAAGTTGATGGTATAATTTCATCTAATTCAACAAATGTAAATATGTCTAAAATGCTAGGGTTATATGCTATTCAACGATTTTTTCTTATAGATTCTAGAGGGTTAGAGTCAGGGCTAAAAGCATTAAAAAATAGTAAATGTGATGCAATTGAAGTTTTGCCTGGTCTGATATCTACAAATTTTAGAGATAAAATAGCTAAAGTTAAAAATGTACCTCTGCTAGGAGGTGGATTTATAACTGAAAAGTCAAATGTTATAGAAGTTTACAAGGCTGGATTTGTGGGAGTTACTACAAGTGAAAAAAAACTTTGGAATGATTATAGTTATTTAAAACAAAATAGGTAACAGGATGGTGATTTGAATCCTGTTTAAGAGTAGTCAATTTTGATTACTCTTAAACAGGATTTTATTTTTTATAAGGAGGTGAATTTATATTAAATAACAAATTAGAAATTATTTAAGGAGGTGAATTCATTTAAATAAAAAATTAGACACTGATTAATTATAGATGAAAGTGGTGGTTATTTAATATGTCAATTATTAAAACATTAATTAATATGGGACCTTCAGTAATGATGCCAATTATATTTTTTATATTAGCTATAGTATTTGGAGTGAAAATAGGTAAGGCATTTAAAGCAGGAATGCTTGTAGGAATTGGATTTGTGGGTATTAATCTTGTAATTGGACTACTTCTTGGTAGTTTAGGACCAGCAGCTCAGGCAATGGTTAAAAGATTTGGGTTAAGTCTTACAGTAGTGGATCCAGGATGGCCTGTTGGATCTACAATAGGTTGGGGCTCACCTATTGTTCCAATTGTTGTTTTTGGTGCACTTTTAATTAACTTAATATTGCTAATATTTAATCTTACAAAAACTGTTAATATAGATATATTCAATTATTGGCATTTTTTATTAACAGGTGGAGTAGTATATGCAGTTACAAATAATGTAGCTATTGCATCAGCAGGTTCTTTAATTCATTTCTTAGTTACACTTTTTATAGCGGATAGAACTGCACCTAGGATTCAAAAAAGTTTTAACCTAAAAGGAGTATCCTTTGCACATGCTACTTCAGCAATTTACGTACCTATTGGAATCGTTGTCAATTGGATAATTGAAAAAATACCAGGATTAAGAGATATTGATGCAAATCCAGATAAAATTACTAAAAAATTTGGTATTATGGGTGAACCTCTTACACTTGGAACTATGCTTGGAATTGTACTCGGAATATTAGCAGGCTGGAGTATAACAGATATATTGACTTTAGCAATTAAGGTTGCAGCAGTTATGGTATTACTTCCAGCAATGATAAATGTTCTTGTAGAAGGACTTATTACTGTAAGAGATGCTGCAGAAGTTTCGCTTAAAAAGAAATTTCCTGACAGGGAATTTTATATTGGACTTGATACAGCTTTATTAGTTGGAGATCCTGCAGTACTTGCTAGTGGACTTTTGCTAATACCAGCATCGCTTTTGTTAGCTATTATTTTACCAGGAAATAAGTTATTACCATTTGTGGATTTAGCATCACTTGTTTTTTTAGTACCTATGGTTGCTCCTTATTGCAAAAATAATGTAGTAAGAATATTTATTTCAGGACTTGTTATTATGACATTGATATTATATGCAGGGACAGATATATCACCTTATTATACTAAGGCAGCCAAAATTGCAAATGTAACACTTCCAAGTGGAGTATCAAGCTCTACAAGTATGGCAGGTATAGTTGGAGGAGCTACAACACCATTAGGATGGTTGATTATAAAATTATCAATGTTATTTAGTTAAAATTAAGGAGGGTTTAAAATGCCAAAATATTTAATTGGTATAGATAATGGTGGAACAATGTCAAAAGCCGCACTTTATGATTTATCAGGAAAAGAAATAGCTGTATCAGCTTATAAAACAAAAATGATTATGCCTAAACCAGGTTTTACTGAAAGAGATATGGACGAAATGTGGCAGGCAAATGTAGATGCTATTAGAGATGTAATAGCTAAAGGAAAAATAAATCCTAAAGATATAGCAGGAATTGCTACAACAGGACATGGAAATGGAATGTATCTTATAAATGAAAATGGTGAACCAGCTTATAACGGAATAATATCTACTGATACAAGAGCAAAAGATTATGTTAGTAAATGGTACATTAATGGAACATTTGAAATAGTTCTTCCAAAAACAATGCAAAGTATATGGGCAGGCCAACCGGTAGCACTTCTTGCATGGTTTAAAGATAATATGCCAGAAGTAATAAAAAATACAAAATGGGTTCTAATGTGTAAAGACTATGTTAGATTTTGTTTAACAGGAAAAGCCTATGCTGAAATTACTGATATTTCAGGAACAAATTTGATGAATGTTCGAGATGTAAAGTATGATGAAAGTTTATTAGATGAATTTGGGCTTAAGGAAATAATAGAAAAACTTCCACCTATAAAGTATTCATCTGAAATATGTGGGTATGTTACAAAAGAGGCAGCAAAAGCTACTGGACTTTTAGAAGGTACACCAGTTGCCGGAGGACTGTTTGATATAGATTCTTCAGCAATAGCCACAGGAGTTACAACGGAAGATAAACTTTGTATGATTGCAGGAACATGGAGTATAAATGAATATATAAGTAGGAAACCTATTGTATCAAAAGATTTATTTATGACATCACTATATTGTATGGAAGGATATTGGCTTACAACAGAAGCAAGTCCAACATCTGCATCTAATTTAGAATGGTTTGTTACTGAATTTATGGGTGAAGAAAAAGTTAAAGGTAAAGATATAAATAAATCAGTTTATGAATATGCCAATGAAATGGTTGAAAGTGTAAATGCAAAAGATACAAATATAATGTTTTTACCATTTTTATATGGTACAAATGTTGATGCTGATGCAAAGGCAAGTTTTGTTGGCTTGAGTGGATGGCATACAAAGGCACACCTAGTAAGAGCAATTTATGAAGGTGTTGCATTTTGCCATAAAGCACATATTGATAAGTTACTTGCATTTAGAGACAAACCTAAAGCTATTAGAATAGCAGGTGGTGCTGCTAAGTCTAAAGTATGGGTTCAAATATTTGCAGATGTTCTTCAGCTACCAATAGAAGTTACTACAAGTACAGAATTAGGAGCTCTAGGAGCTGCAATATGTGCTGGTATTGCTACAAATAATTTTAAATCCTTTGATTCTGCTGCCGATTCAATGGTAAATGTAGCTTATACCTGTATGCCCAATCAAGCACTGAAAGACACTTATAATAAAAAGTATAATATTTATACTGAAACAATTCAAGTGTTGACTTCTGTATTTAAAAAGTTGTAACTAATGAAAGGTGGTAGAACTATGGATTTAAAAGTAAAGAATAAATGTGCTATTGTTACTGGAGCATCAAGAGGAGTAGGTAAAGGCATAGCACTTGCATTGGCAAAGGAAGGGGCATATGTTGTAATAAATTACAATAAAAGTGAAGAATCTTGTAAAGAGGTAGTGAATGAAATTGTAAAAAATGGAGGAAGGGCATTGGCAGTTAAAGCAGATCTTGCTAATCCACAAGACTGCGTTAAATTGATAAATGCTGCTGAAAAAGAATTTGGGTGTGTAGATATATTAATTAATAATGCTGGAATATGGCTCAAAAATTGGATTCAAGATATTACTTTGGATGAATGGAAAAAAACCATGGATGTAAATCTAACATCAGTTTTTTTAACAAGCCAAGCCTTTATAAAGAAGAATATCTTACAGAAAAGAAATGGGAAAATATTAAATATAACTTCTCAAGCAGCATTTCATGGAGCAACTACGGGACATGCTCATTATGCTGCAAGTAAAGCAGGTGTTGTAGCACTTACAGTGTCTATGGCAAGGGAGATGGCTAGATATGGTATAAATGTAAATGCAGTAGCTCTTGGTATGGTAAAAACTGACATGGTAAGCAAAGCACTTGAGAATAATGAAGATTATTATATAAATAGAATACCTATTGGTAGAGTAGCTACTCCTGATGATATAGGTAAAATAGTAATGTTTATGGTATCAGAAGCTGCAGATTATATTACAGGTGCAACTATAGATGCTACAGGCGGAATGCTAATGAGATAGGAAAGGAAGGATTATATTATGTTAGTAACATTAAATGAAATTTTGAAAAAAGCAAGAGAGGAACATTATGCTGTACCAGCTTTTGATTGTATGGAAGATGTACTTATAAGAACTATTCTTGATACTGCAGAAGAAAAAAAATCACCAATTATTTTAATGGTATTAGAACATGATCTTGTTGGAAAAGGAATAAAATATATTACATCTATGATAAAAGGAGTTGCGGGTGAATACAAAATTCCAATAGCTCTTCATCTTGATCATGCTACAAATTTTGAGATTATAGAAAAAGCAATAGAAAATGGTTTTACTTCAGTAATGTATGATGGATCAATGTTGCCATTTGATGAAAATGTAGCAAATACAAAAAAAGTTGTTGATATGGCTAAGAAAAAAGGAGTTTCTGTTGAAGCAGAACTTGGACATGTTGCAGGAAAAGAAATAGATGGAACTAGTGCAGGAGAAACCATGCTTACAGATGCTGAGGAAGTTGTTAAATTTGTCAGTTTAACAGGAATAGATGCGTTGGCTGTATCTATAGGAACTGCACATGGGGTTTATGTTTCGACTCCAGAATTAAAAATAGACAGGCTTATAGAAATAAATAAATTAAGTCCTGTACCTCTTGTACTTCATGGAGGATCAGGTACACCATTAGATCAAGTGCAAAATGCTATTAAAAATGGTATAACAAAAGTTAACCTTTATGCTGATTTGAGAATTGCTTTAATGGAAGGAATGAAAAAGGCAGTGGAAGTCCAAAAAAGAATAGATCCTTTACCAGATGAATTATTTAAACCAGCGAAAGATATTTTAAAAAATAAAATACTAGAAAAAATAGATATGGTTATGTCAGAAAATAGAGCTTAAGGAGGACCAAACATGAAATTATTAGCTATAGGAGATAAATTTATTCCTAAAGAATCTATGAGTGAAGGACTAAAAGGATTGGAGAAATACGGAATAGATGTAACTGTCAGAGAGTGGAAACATGAAAATTTAGAAATGCTTCAAAAGGATAACCTTTTAGTAGAACAAAATGGGCCAGATGCAGTAGAGTTCTCACAAGAACTTATAGAAGACATTAGTGAATATGATATTTTAATAGTACAATTTGCACCTATATCAAAAAAAATAATAGATAAGGCTAAAAAATTAAAAATTATAGGAGTGTTAAGAGGTGGAGTCGAAAATATAGCATATGAATATGCTGCAATAAAAGGAATAACTGTTATGAATACTCCAGGACGTAATGCAAGGGCGGTTGCGGAATTTGCTATGGGTATGATATTATCAGAAGTTAGAAATATAGCTAGATCGCATGCAGCTTTGAAAAAAGGTGAATGGAGAAAAAAATTCCCAAATACTGGGGATATTCCTGAATTGTGTAACAAAACTGTGGGTATAGTTGGATTTGGATCTATAGGACAACTTGTAGCAGGATATTTAAAAGCATTTGGTTGTAATGTAATAGCATATGATCCATTTTTTAATGGAAATTTTGATGGAGTAAATATTGTTGAGTTACCTTATTTGCTGAAGAACTCAGATGTAATAACTGTCCATGCAAGACTTACAGAAGATACCTATCATTTAATTGGAGGAAAAGAAATTAGTCTTATGAAACCTAATGCTGTATTAGTTAATACTGCACGTTCGGGATTAGTTGATGAAAAAGCTCTTAAAGAAGCTTTGGAAGAAGGAAAAATTTCTGGAGCAGCTTTAGATGTATTTGATGTGGAACCATTAGAAGAAAATGATATACTTATGAAACTTGATAATGTAACTATAACTCCTCATGTTGCTGGATCTACAAAAGATGCATTTACTAACAGTCCTAAATTAATGAGAGATATTTTAATAAGAACAATAAAGGGTGAAAAAAGGTTACCTATTGTAAATGGAATAAAACCTGAAATATAAAATTTTATAACAAAAAATAATTTAATTTTAGACTGTTGACAAATATGTTTTGTCAGCAGTTTTTTATATAGAACATTTTAACTTTACGTTGAAATATATAATGGTATATATGCTTTAAAGTTGAAGAAGATAAAAATAACACGAAGCAACTTTTTTAGTTAAGAGTTAAGAGTGAAGAACTAGCAGTTAATGTGCATTTTTGCGATAGCTAAAAATCATCCTCCACTATTAATTCTTAATTTGCGAAGCTTTGCTTCGCATTATGCTTAAAGTATAAAATACTCCATTTATGTGCCTAAAATAAGTTTTAAAAGATAATAATATACTGTATAATAAAAAACGTATGGTTAAGAAAATAGTAGGAGAGATGTAGGATGAACAAAATAGAACTGCTGGCGCCAGCAGGAAGTATGGATAGTCTTTATGCAGCAGTACAGTGTGGAGCAAATGCAGTATATTTAGGAGGAAATAAGTTTTCAGCAAGAGCTTATGCTTCTAATTTTGATAATGAAAATATGAAAAAGGCAGTGGAATACTGTCATTTATATGAAGTAAAAATATATGTAACTATAAATACCTTAATGAAAGAAAAGGAGCTTAAGGAAGCTTTAGAGTATGCTAAATTTTTATACAGTATTGGTGTAGATGCACTGCTTGTACAGGATGCAGCATTAGCTGTGTTAATAAAGGAGGCATTACCAGACTTTGAACTTCATGCTTCAACTCAAATGACAGTACATAATGGTGAGGGAGCTGCTCTTTTAAAAGATAAAGGATTTAAAAGAATTGTACTTTCAAGAGAGCTTTCTTTAAATGAAATAAAACATATATCCAAAGATTTGAATATAGAAACAGAAATTTTTGTACATGGGGCATTATGTGTATGTTATTCTGGGCAATGCCTTATGAGCAGTTTAATTGGAGGAAGAAGTGGTAATAGAGGAAGATGTGCTCAACCTTGCAGATTACCATATACTATAGTTGATAGTATTAGTGGAGGAGAACAAAAAGGATATTTATTAAGCCCAAAAGATATATGTACTATAGAAAATATAAAAGATATAATTGAAAGTGGAGTTAGTTCTTTAAAAATAGAAGGAAGAATGAAAAGACCTGAATATGTAGCAGCAGTAGTATCTTCCTACAGAAAAGCTATAGATAGTATTCTAAAAGGATCAGATGTGAATATTGAACAGGAAAAGAAAAAGCTTTTACAGCTTTTTAATAGAGAAGGTTTTTCAAAGGCTTATTTGTTTGGAAATGTAGGTAAAGATATGATGGCTTATACTTTCCCTAAGAATACAGGAGTAATGCTTGGAAAGGTCCAAAAGGATTTAAGTATTGCATTACAAGAAGATTTGAGCATTAAGGATGGTATAAGAAATGGAGAAAAAGGATTTACAGTTTCAAAAATAATACAAAATGGAAATGAAGTTTTTGAAGCGTCTAAAGGAAGTAAAGTAAAACTTAAGCCAGTAGATTTTAAAAGTGGAGATATTCTTTATAAAACTTCAGATATAAAGCTACTTAGTTCTATGGAAAGTATTTATAAAAATCCTTTTGAAAAAAAAGTAGACTTGGATTTAAAAGTAAAATTTAAATTAAATGAGCCTATAAAGTTAAGTACTATTTACAAAGGAAAACAGTATTCTGTTGAGGGAGAGCTAGTTCAAAAAGCTTTAAAACAACCTTTAAATACAGATAAATTGAAAGAACATCTTAAAAAAAGTGGAAGTACTCCTTTTAGGGTCGCTAATATACAATTTGATGATGTTCAAGAAGGTTTTATGCCAGTATCATCTATAAATGAGAGCAGGAGAAAGCTAATAGAAGCTATAGAAAATGATTTACTTAAGGTAAATAGAACTAAAGGTTTAGAAGCGTTAAAGAAAGAAAAAGCTTCCGCTAGGCCAATTCCTAAATGTATGATTTGTGTCAATATGCTAGATCAAATGAAAGCTGCTTTTGAAAATGAACTTTCGGATGTGGCAGTAGATATATTTTATAAAAAAAGTGATATAAAAGATGAAATAATAAAAGAAAACAGCGTTTGGCTTAAGGTTCCTAATATTATAAAAGAGGAATTTTCAGCTGTATGTTCTAAAGTAGAAGAATTGCTCCCATATATAAAAGGCATAGTTACAGCAAATTTGGGTATAATACATAAATTTAAAGAAAAAACTACAATAATAGGAGACTATAAACTAAATATATTTAATCCTACTTCTACACAATTTTATAATGATTTACTGGATGGCATATGTTTAAGTGTAGAGCTTAATAAAAGTGAAATGTTGAGTTTAGCTAAGAAGTCTAAAATACCATGCCAGATAATGCTTTATGGAAAAGTAGAAAATATGGTTTCAGAGTACTGCGTAATAGGAAGTACTTTTGGAAACAAAGGTGTATCTCAAAATTGCAGCAGAGCATGTGAAAAAGGAACATTTCATTTAAAAGATAGAATGGGAGCATGCTTTACTGTTAATACAGATAAATATTGTAGATGTCATATTTATAATAGTGTGCCTACAAATTTAATAGACAATATAGATGAGTTAGAAAAGGCAGGTATAAATAATTACAGAATTGATTTTATAGATGAAACTTATAATGAAGTAAATAATGTGCTAAAATGTGTAAAACAGAAAGAATGGAATGGAGATTTTAGTAAATTTACAAGAGGACATTATAAAAGAGGTGTAGAGTAATCTACATTAAATAATACAAGTTGGTAAAAAGGTGGTCGAACGAGTTGAATGAAAAAGCATTAAAGGTGCTAGAATTTTATAAGATAAGAGAACAGTTAAAGAATTATACAAGTACTGGTGCAGCTAAGGATTTAATAGAAGAATTAAAACCTTATGATAATATATATGAAGTTAGAGAACATATTCAAGAAACAAAGGAGGCTTTTAAACTTTTAGTGACAAAGGGAGCACCTCCTTTTGAAGGTGTTTATGACGTTAGAGAAGGTATAAGCAGAGCAGGAAAAGGATCTACTTTAATGCCAGGACAGCTTTTGAAAATAGCAGCAATACTTAGAGCGGCTAGAAGATTTCAAGAGTACATAAGTCACAAAGAGGAAGAAGAAGGCTTTAGAGTTTTGGAGAATATATCTCAGGGTATTATTCCATTAAAGAATATAGAAGATCATATATTTATGTCCATAGAAAGTGAAGAACAAGTTTCCGATAGAGCAAGTACAGCCCTTTATAATATAAGAAAGGCTCTAAAGGATAAGAATTCCTCTGTAAGGGATAGGGTCAATTCTCTTATAAGAACTTATTCAGATTATCTACAGGATAATTTATATACTATGAGAGGGGATAGATATGTTTTACCTGTAAGAGCCGAGCATAAAGGGGCAGTTCCTGGACTTGTGCATGATCAAAGTTCTAGTGGAGCTACCTTATATATAGAACCTATGGGTTTAGTCAATTTAAACAATGAAATAAAGGAACTTATGTTAAAGGAAAAGGCAGAAGTAGATAGAATATTAGCTTACCTTTCAAATGAAATTTATGGAAGTATAATAGCAGTAAGAAATGATGCAGATATAATATGGGAACTAGATTTTATTTTTGCTAAGGCCAAATTTGCTAGTGAACTTAATTGTACAGCACCTAAGGTTAATGATGAGGGCATTATTGATATAGTACAAGGAAAACATCCTTTAATAGATAGAAAAGTAGTAGTACCTTTAGATGTGTATTTAGGTAAAGGCTTTACATCATTAGTTATAACTGGTCCTAACACAGGTGGTAAGACAGTTACATTGAAAACAGTAGGGTTGCTGCACATTATGGCTTTAAGTGGCCTTATGATTCCAGCTAGAGAAAATTCTACTGTAAGCTTTTTTAAAGAAGTATTTGCAGATATTGGAGACGAACAGAGTATAGAGCAAAGCTTATCAACTTTTTCATCTCACATGACCAATATTGTAAATATAATTAATAAGGCAGATGATGAATCACTAGTACTTTTTGATGAATTAGGAGCAGGAACAGATCCAACAGAAGGAGCAGCATTAGCTGTATCTATTTTGGAAAACTTAAAGAGCAGAGGCTGCAGAATAGTTGCTACTACTCATTACAGTGAACTTAAAGTTTATGCTTTAAAAGTAAATGGAGTAGAAAATGCATCAGTAGAATTTGATGTGGAAACATTACGACCTACTTATAGACTTTTAATTGGGATACCTGGTAAGTCAAATGCTTTTGAAATATCTAGAAGATTAGGACTTGCAGATTATATAATTCATGATGCAAAAGAAAATATAAATAGTGAAACACTTCAATTTGAAGATTTAATAGAAGATCTCCAAGAAAAAAGTGTAAAAGCTGAAGCTAATGCAAGAGAAGCAGAGATGTTAAAGCTAGAAGCGGCTAAAATTAAAGATAAATATGAAGAAAAAATGGGATCGCTTCAAAATGCCAGAGAAAAAGCTGTAATAAATGCTCAAAGGGAAGCAAAGAGAATTATAAAGGAAGCTAAAGAAGAAGCGGATAATATTCTTAAGGAAATGAGAGAATTAGAGAAAGCTGGTTATGCTTCAGATGTAAGACACAAGCTTGAAGAAGAAAGAAGAAAACTAGCACAAAAGCTTGATAAAATAGATGAAAAAGTTAATAAAGTAAAAAGAGATGATGGTGAGGAACTTAAAAATGTAAGAGAAGGAGAAGAAGTTTTTGTACCTTCTTTAAACCAAAAAGTAATAGTTATATCCAAACCTGATAATAAAGGTAATGTTCAAGTTCAAGCTGGAATTATGAAGATAGAAGTTAAACTAAAAGATTTAAGAGCAGTAACAGGTGCTGTAAATAAAGAAGAAAAGAAAAGAGTAAAGAGAGAAGCAAAGCTCAACTTAAAATCTGTAGCTTCATCTGTGGATTTAAGAGGAATGGATTCTTTAGAGGCAGTATATACTGCAGATAAATATTTGGATGAAGCATATTTAGCAGGACTAAAGGAAGTAACTTTAATTCATGGTAAAGGAACAGGTGTATTAAGAAATACCATAACAGATATGCTCAAGCACCATTCTCATGTAAAAAAATACAGACTAGGGGAATATGGTGAAGGTGGTACTGGAGTTACAGTAGCTGAACTTAGGTAGAAGAAATAGGCAGGGATTCGTGTAATAAGCATAATGCGGCGGAACTTTTTCAGAGGACAGAGGACAGTGAAGGATGATTTTTCTCTGCTTTGCTACGAAAAATCTTTAATTAAATTCTTAATGGCTCATTTCGATAAAGCGAAATATTGCTGACTTGTATAAATTCGAAGTTTGTTTTGCGTTAGCAAAACAAGCTTTAAAATAAATTAGTTTTCCGACATAAGGAAGAAAACTTACCTTCATTGTCCTATGTCCTCTGTCAATTGTCCTCTAAAAATATTGTGTCGCAATATTTTTAAAATGGGAAGAATTAATTAGAGGGGAATGAAAATATATGATATTGGTTAGTGCTTGTTTATGTGGGATAAACTGTAAGTACAATGGTGGTAATAACTTAGATTCTAAGGTGTTGGAGTTATTGAAACAAGGAAAAGCTATACCTGTATGTCCTGAGCAATTAGGAGGGCAGAGTACACCAAGACCAGCACATGAAATAAACAATTCTACTGGGGCAGAAGTACTTGATGGAAAGGCTAGAATAATCGGACCAGATGGGGATGATGCTACAGCAGAATTTTTAAAAGGAGCTCATGAAACTCTTAAAATAGCAGAAGAATGTGGAGCAAAGATTGCTATTTTAAAGGCTAGAAGTCCTTCTTGTGGTTATGGAAAAATTTACGATGGTACATTTACTGGAAATAAAATAGATGGAAATGGAGTTACTGCAGAGTTGTTAAGTAGAAATGGAATTACAATTTATACAGAAGAAGATGTTAACAGTGGTAAATGTAAATTTGACCTTGATTAACTTTGCAGATAAATAGGGAAAAATTTTTAATAGTAATAGTTTTGTTGAATTTACTTATATAATTTTAAAAATTAATAATGAAATTTAGTTAATAATCATTGAGATTTAAAATAAATGAACTATAATTAAAGTGTATGTTTAAATCAAAGTATTATATTCATAAAATAGTTTGAGTGGGGGTATAAAAAATGAATTACAAAGAAGTATTAAAAAATGCTCGTGAAAATTTAAATGGAAGTTGTAAGGTTTGCCCAGTTTGTAATGGTAAGGCTTGTTCTGGAGAGGTTCCAGGTATGGGTGGAAAGGGAACAGGAGAAGCTTTTTCAGTTAATGTTGAAGCATTAGATAGTTATAAACTCAATATGAGAGTTATACATGATGCTAAAGACCCAGATACAAGTACAGAATTATTCGGAAAGAAAATGGAAGTTCCAGTATTTGCAGCACCAGTATCAGGAACTACGTTAAATATGGGTGGTAAATTTACAGAAGAACAATACATATCATGGGTAATTGGAGGATGTCTTGATGCAGGTATTTATCCTATGGTAGGAGATACAGCAGTAGATTCATTTCTTATAACAAATCTCCAGCAGTTAAAGGAATTCAATGGGGAAGGAATTGCTATAATAAAACCTTGGGAAAATAGTAATGTTATAAACAAAATAAAACTTTCAGAAGAAGCAGGTGCTTTTGCTGTAGGTATGGATATAGATGCAGCAGGACTTATAACTTTAGCACTTCATGGAAAGCCAGTTGGTCCTAAGACTGTAGAACAAATAAAAGAAATAGTACAAAGTACAAAGCTTCCATTTATATTAAAAGGAATAATGACTGTTGACGAAGCGAAACTTGCAGTAGAAGCAGGAGTAGATGCTATAGTTGTTTCAAATCATGGTGGAAGAGTGCTTGATCAAACTCCAGGTGTAGCAGACGTACTTCCAGAAATTGCAGAAGCAGTAAAAGGTAAGGTTACAATACTTGCAGATGGTGGAGTTAGAAATGGAGTGGATGTTCTTAAAATGTTAGCTTTAGGAGCAGATGCAGTTCTTATAGGAAGACCATTTGTAACAGCTTCTTTTGGAGGAGAAAGAGAAGGAGTAAAACTTTATATAGATACAATAAAAAGCGAATTAAAATCAGCTATGGTTCTTACAGGATGTAAATCTGTAAAAGATGTTACAGATAGAATTTTATACTAAAATATATTAAAAAATCCAGACTTATTGAAGTAAGTCTGGATTTTTTTATGCATACAAAACTTTAATTTAATATTATAAGCATAGTGCAACACAACTTTTTGAGAGGACAGAGGACAATTGACAGAGGACAGTGAAGGATGATTTTTCTCCGCTTTGCTACGAAAAATCTTTAATTAAATTTTTAATGACTCATTTCGCTAAAGCGAAATATTGCTGACTTATGCAAATTCAAAGTTTGTTTTGCATTAGCAAAATAAGCTTAAAAATAAATTAGTTTTCTGACGTAAGGAGGAAAACTCACCTTCATTGTCCTATGTCCTCTGTCAATTGTCCTCTAAAAAATGCTTTGCATTTTTTTATAATGTGAAGGTGGAGTGTATAATTAACAGTACCAAAGGTATTATGACTTTGTACCATTGGTACCATTAATCAAAATATTTAAAAGTAAAAATATTAAAAAAACTAGGAATAGGAGTTTTATAAGTTTGGCATAGTATTTGCTATCTATAATATAGTATTGTCTTAAATTTATTTTTAATATATTTAAATTCTTTTAGTTTATGGGGAATAGTATTACCAATAATGGTGATATGATGTAGTAAATTAATTACAATGATGGAGGTATATATTTATGGTGAAAAAACTGGAACAATTGATAAGCTTAGCTAAAGAAAAAAGCAAAAAAACACTTTCAGTAGCAGTAGCTCAGGATAAAGAAGTTTTAACAGCTGTAACAGAAGCAGTTAAAACTGGAATAGTAGATGCTATTTTGGTAGGTGACGAAGACGCTATAAGAAGTATATCTAAAAAAGAAAATTTATGTATAGATGGTATTAAAATAGTAGACGAAAAGGATATAAAAAGAGCAGCAGCAAAAGCTGTAGAATTTGTATCTAATGGAGAAGCACAATTTATAATGAAGGGAATGCTTGGAACTGCAGATTTGTTAAGAGCTGTATTAAATAAAGAGGCAGGTCTTAGAGGTAAGGGATTACTTTCACATGTAATGATTTATCAAGTTCCTTCATATCACAAATTAATTTTTCTAACTGATGGAGGAATGGTTCCTTATCCAACTTTGGAGGACAAGATAGGAATAATAAATAATTGTGTAAAGGTTGCACACAAGTTAGAAATAGAAACACCTAAAATAGCGCCTGTTTGTGCAGTAGAAGTAGTTAATCCTTCAATGCAGGCAACTATTGATGCAGCTTCATTAACTCAGATGAATAAAAGAGGACAAATAAAAGGATGTATTATCGATGGACCTTTGGCTTTTGATAATGCAATATCAAAGGAAGCAGCAGAACATAAAGGTATTGTAAGCGAAGTAGCAGGAGATGCAGATGTGCTTTTAGTTCCTAATATAGAATCTGGCAATTTTGTAGGAAAATCTATGACGTATTTTGGAAATGGAGAAAATGCTGGAGTCATTATGGGTGCTAAGTGTCCTGTAGTTCTTGTTTCAAGAGCAGACAGTGCTAAATCAAAATTATATTCTATAGCATTAGGATCTATAGTGTCATAATTAAATAATTTTATTGGATTAAATAAAGCATAATCTAATTGAACTTTAAGCAGTAATGTGAAATGTTAAGTTAATTAAGATAATTTAAAAATGGAGGTATATATATGAAAGTCATTATGTCAGGAAATGAAGCCATTGCAAGAGGTGCATATGAAGCAGGATGTAAAGTTGCGTCTGCTTATCCTGGAACACCTAGTACAGAAATACTTGAAAACTTTGCTACTTATGATGGAGTATATGCAGAATGGGCACCAAATGAAAAGGTTGGTTTGGAAGTAGCTTCAGGAGCAGCCATTGGAGGAGCTAGAAGTTTAACAACTATGAAACATGTAGGTTTAAACGTAGCTGCAGATCCATTATTTACTATGGCATATGAAGGTGTAAATGGAGGCTTAGTAGTAGTTACAGCTGATGACCCAGGAATGCACTCATCACAAAATGAACAAGATAACAGACTTTTTGCACCTCATGCAAAGATAGCTATGGTAGAACCATCAGATTCACAAGAATGTAAAGATTTTATGAAAGAAGCTTTTAATATAAGTGAACAATTTGATACAGTTGTACTTTATAGAAGTACTACAAGAGTTTCTCATTCCAAGAGTGTAGTAGAATTGGGAGAAAGAAAAGAATCAGAAGTAAAACCTTATGAAAAAGATATAACAAAATATATAATGATACCAGCACATTCTAAAAAGAAGCATTATGAAGTAGAAGAAAGACTTAATAAATTAAAGGAATACTCTAATAATTGCAGTTTAAATAGAATGGAAATGATAGATAGTAAAATAGGTATAATTACTAGTGGTATATCCTATCAGTATGTAAAGGAAGTTTTTGGGGACAAAGTTTCTGTATTAAAAATAGGAATGAGTTATCCACTTCCAGACAAAATGATGAAAGAATTTGCATCAAAAGTTGAAAAAGTTTATGTTGTAGAAGAAAATGAACCTTATTTAGAAAATGCACTTAAGGTTTTAGGAATAAATTGTATAGGAAAAGAAGTTATTCCTATATGTGAAGAGTTAAATCCAGACATTATAAGAAAGGCTATATGTAATGAGAGCCATGAACAAAATTATACAGTAGATATAAAAGCTCCATCAAGACCTCCTGTACTTTGTCCAGGATGTCCACACAGAGGAATTTTCTATGCAGTTTCAAAATATAAGGATAATATAATATCTTCAGGAGATATAGGATGCTATACTTTAGGTATGGTAGCTCCTTTAAATGTAACTGATACTTGTGTTTGTATGGGAGCTTCAATTACAGCTGGACTTGGAATAGAAAAAGCAAATCAGTTAGCAAACAGGGATAAGAAAGTATTTGCATTTATAGGAGATTCAACATTCTTCCACTCTGGTATGACAGGACTTACAAATTCAATATACAATAATATACCTATAGTTACATGTATATTAGATAACAGAACTACAGGCATGACAGGTCATCAGGAAAACCCTGGAACTGGAAAAACATTACAAAATAGACCGGCTCCGATGATAGATATAGAAAAAGTTGTACTTGCATTAGGTATAAAAGAGGAAAACTTGAAAGTAGTAGATCCTTATAAATTAGAAGAAACTGAAGCGGCTGTAAAAGCAGCATATGAGAGCAGTGAGCCTTTTGTTATAATAACAAAACAACCTTGTGCTTTAAAGAAGGATGTTATAAAGAGAAGAGCAAATATGCATTGTAATGTAGATTCAGATAAATGTAAGAAATGTAAAGCATGCTTAAAAACAGGTTGCCCAGCACTTAAGTTTAAAGATAATGTAGTCAGCATAGATAAAAATATGTGTAATGGATGTGAATTATGCAAACAGGTTTGCAAATTTGATGCTATAGAAAAGGTTGGTGAATAATATGAGCAGTGTTAAAAGTATATTATTCGTAGGAGTAGGTGGACAAGGAACTATACTTGCTTCCAAGATTTTAACAGAAGGCTTATTAAAAAATGGATATGATGTAAAGATGTCTGAGGTTCATGGTATGGCACAAAGAGGTGGCAGCGTTACTACTCAAGTTAGATTTGGGGAAAAGGTTTATTCACCACTTATAGAAAAGGGAACAGCAGATGTTATAGTAGCTTTTGAAAAAAGTGAAGCAGCAAGATGGCTTCCTTACTTAAAAAAGGATGGATACTTAGTTATAAATGATTATGAAATATATCCAGTTCCAGTCCTAATAGGTGAAGAAGAATATCCACAAAATGTTAATGAAACGTTAAAGAAGACAGTTAAAAATACAATAATAGTTAATGCTTCCCAAATCGCAGAAGAGCTTGGAAACATAAAAGCTCAAAATGTTGTTCTTTTAGGAGCATTACTTAAGGCGCTTAAATTAGAAAATATAAATTGGAATGAAGTTTTAGAAGTTATAGTTCCACCTAAAGCTGTTGAATTAAATAAAAAGGCTTTAGTAAAAGGCATAGAAGCTTAATTAGAAATAAAGAAATTAATAACAACAAAAGTTATACCCAGCATTTTTAAAGTGCTGGGTATTTTAAATATATTTTTACTATTTTACAACTTTGATGATTTCTACTTCAGGATCTTCAGTTCCCTGAACGTATAATCCAGTATTCTTAAGCATTTGAACATAGTCTATAATTTCTTTGGTTATTTCTTCACCAGGACACAATATAGGAATTCCTGGTGGATAAGCCATTAAAAATTCTCCACTTATCATACCAATACTTTCTTTTAAAGGAACTGGAGTTTTATTCCCATTGAAAGCTTCTCTAGGAATTTTAATTTGTTTTGGTATAGAAGGAATATCTATAAAATCTGACTTTTTATTTCCTTTACCATAATATTGTTTGCTTATTTCTTTTAAAGCATTTATAAGAGCATTTATGCTGTATTCTGTGTCACCAAATGACCCTACTGCAAGTACGTTATATAGATCGGAAAGTTCAAGCTGTATATGGTATTTGTTTGAAAGTATCATATCTAAATCATATCCAGTTATCCCTAAGTCTCTACATGTTATTGTTATTTTAGTTGGATCAAGGGCAAAAACACCGTCATTCCCTAAAATTTCATCTCCGAAACAATAAAAGCCTGGAATTTTGTTTATTTCCTGTCTAGCATAGTTTGAAAGCTCAATAGTTTTATCTAAAAGTTCTTTACCGCTAAGAGCAATTTGTCTTCTTGCACAATCCAATGAAGCCATCAATATATATGAAGGTGATGTAGTTTGTAATAAAGATAAAATTTGTTGAACTCTATTTATATCTATACGATTAGAGCGAACCTGTAGTAAAGAACATTGAGTTAAGGCTCCAATTATTTTATGTGTGCTTTGAGCACAAATATCAGCTCCAGCTTCCATTGCAGAAGTTGGCAGTTTTTCATTAAAACCAAGGTGTGGACCATGTGCCTCATCTACTATTAAAGGAATGTCGTAACTATGAACTATATCTGCTATTTTTTTTATATCAGTAGCAACCCCATAATAAGTTGGATTTATAATTAAAACTGCTTTTGCATCAGGATTTTTTTTCAGTGTTTCTTCAACTGTTTCTGGTGTAACTCCATGAGCTATACCAACTTTTTTATCCAATGCAGGCTGCATATAAACAGGTATCGCACCACTTAATATAATACCAGCGGTAATTGATTTATGAACATTTCTTGGTATTATTATTTTTTCTCCAGCTTTAACTGCAGACATAACCATGGCTTGGATAGCACCTGATGTTCCATGTATTGAAAAAAAAGCAGCATCTGATCCATATGCATCAGCGGCTAATTGTTGTGCCTTTTTTATAGCACCAGTGGGATGATGGAGACTATCAACTGATTTGAAAACTGTAACATCTATTTTAAATGGGTTTTCTCCTATAAATTTTTTAAATTCTTCATCCACACCTACGCCTTTTTTGTGTCCAGGAACATGAAAAGGAATGGTTTCCTTGTTTACATATTCCATTAATGCATCAAATAAAGGGGTTTGAGTTTGATCTAATTTATACACCTTGATAAAGCACCTTCTTTCATAAAAGTACGCCCTTTGAACTCTGATGATTCAAGGGTTGGCCTACATTTTCATTTAAACCAATATAATTATATGTTAAATGTTTTGTAAATGCAACAATGTGGAGGAATTTTATAAATAAATATTTTTTGAAGTAAAAATTGTGAATAATATAAATAATTATGTAAATAATTAAAAATATGATTAACAATGTTTTAAATGATATTTTATAGGATATGTATGGGAGGAGTTTAAAATGGAAGAATTAGAATTACATAAAAGAAATAAAAATACAGTACATGAAGCTAGAAAGGAAAGGAAATCAGGCAAAATACCAGGTATTATTTATGGAAAGAATATAAACAATTTAATGTTTGAAATAGGAGAACTTGAATTAAATAAAAAAATTAGTTCTACAGGAGAACATGGTGTATTAGAGGTTGAACTTGGGTCAGAAAAACATAGCACATTAATAAGAGAAGTACAAAGAAATCCTGTAAATCATAAAATAATTCATATAGATTTAGAAGAAATTCCTAAAAATCAAGCTATTCAAACAGATGTCCCTATATTGTTTATGGGTGAAGATTTTGTATCAAGAAAAGGCGGTGTTGTTCAAAAAGAAAGAACCAATGTAAAGGTTCAGTGTAAGTATGAATATATACCTAAACATATCGATGTAGATGTTTCAAAACTAGAAATAGGTGATTCCTACAGAGTAGCTGATATAGAACTTTCACAAGAGATAACTTTTATAGATGATTTAAATACTTTAATAGCATTTGTGACTTGTAACAATAAGCTATCAGATAATCCAATAGATGCAATTACAGAACCTGAAAATACTGGTGATAATGGTGAATAACCATTATCACCAGTATTTTTATAAAAAGTTTATAAAATTGTTTATCATTATACTCATTATTGTAATATAATTGTAGTATAATAATAAATGTTAAATATTACATATTAAAGGAGGGCTATAAAATGTCTTATAGAGAAAAATATGATTCTTGGTTGAGTTCGGAATTTTTAGATGAAAGTTCAAAATTGGAATTGAAAAATTTACAGGATGAAAAAGAGATAGAAGATAGATTTTATAAAGATTTAGAATTTGGAACAGGTGGCCTAAGAGGAATTATTGGTATGGGTACCAATAGAATGAATATACATACTGTTGGGAAAACTACTGAGGGGTTATCACAATACTTGTTAAATAAGTATGAAGGGGATATTTCTGTAAGCATAGCTTATGATTCAAGAATAATGTCTAAAGAGTTTGCAATGGCAGCAGCAGCAAATTTGTGTGCTAATGGTATAAAGGTTTATTTATTTGAATCATTAAGAGCAACACCTATATTATCTTATACAGTAAGGCATTTTAAAAGTAAAGCCGGTATTGTAATAACTGCATCACATAATCCAAAAGAATATAATGGATATAAGGTTTATGGAGAAGATGGTGGACAGGTTACGGATAAATCTGCAAAGGAAATTTTTTCATTTATTGAGGAAGTAAATGATTTTAATAAAATAAAGACTATGAATGTTGAAGATGCAAAGAAAAATGGACTTTTAAATATAATAGGAGAAGAAGTAGATAAAGAGTATATTAGTAGAGTAAAAAATCTAACTATAAGAAAAGAATTAGTAGATAAATATGCAGATGAGTTAAAAATAATTTACACTCCAATACATGGAGCAGGTAATATACCAGTAAGAAGAGTTCTTAAGGAATTAGGATATAAAAATGTGACTGTAGTAAAAGAACAAGAACAGCCAGATGGATATTTTCCTACAGCAGCTTATCCTAATCCGGAAGATCCTAAGGTTTTTAATATAGCATTGGAAATGGCGAATAAAATCCAACCTGATATAATATTTGGAACAGATCCAGATTGCGATAGAATAGGTATAGTTGTTAAAGATAATAATGGAGAATATAAAGTATTAACAGGTAATCAGACTGGAGCACTATTAACTCATTATATATTATCATCTTTAAGAGAACTGAACAAATTACCTGAAAATGGAACTGTAATAAAAACAATAGTTACTACTGAAATGGCATCGGATATTGCAAAGGACTATGGAGCAAATCTTGTGGATGTATTGACTGGATTTAAATATATAGGTGAGAAGATAGGAGAATTTGAAAAAAAGGGAGATAAAAAATACCTATTTGGATTTGAAGAAAGCTATGGGTATTTAGCAGGAGACTTTGTAAGAGATAAAGACGCAGTTATAGCTTCAATGCTTATATGCGAAATGACACTATATTATAAAAACAAAGGTATAAATTTATATGAAGCTTTAATGAATTTATATAAAAAATATGGCTTTTATAAAGAAAAATTAGTGTCATTAGTGCTTAAAGGAAAAGAAGGACAAGAAAAAATAGAAAAAGCTCTTCAATATTTAAGACATTCCATGAGATACACTTTAGGCGAAGTTAAAATAGCAAAGAAAATGGACTACAAGATAAGTATAGAAAAAGATTTAATAAATATTAGTGAAAAAGTAATAGAATTACCTAAATCAAATGTACTGAAATTTATAATGGAGGACAATTCCTGGTTTGTAGTAAGGCCTTCAGGTACTGAGCCTAAAATGAAGATTTATTTATCAGTAACTGGCAACAGCATAGAAGATTCAGAAGAAAAAATGAAATTATTTGAAAATAATGTTATGAAAATCATAGATGAAGCATGTAATTGTTAGAAGATTTAATGAATAATTAATAGCTCAATTTTCTTATAAAAGTTTGAGCTAATGTAAGCATAATGCGATGCAACTTTTTTCAGAGGACAGAGGACAATTGACAGAGGACAGTGAAGGATGATTTTTCTCCGCTTTGCTACGAAAAATCTTTAATTAAATTTTTGAGAGCTCGTTTCACTAAAGTGAAACATTGCTGACTTATATAGATTCGAAGCTTGTTTTGTGTTAGCAAAATAAGCTTAAAAATAAATTAGTTTTCCGACGTAGGGAGGAAAACTTACCTTCACTGTCCTCTGTCCTCTGTCAATTGTCCTCTAAAAAATGCTTCGCATTTTTTTAAACTGTGAAGGTTAGTTAATAATTCTTAATTTTGCTTTTTCAAGTATACCTGTGATATAATTATGAACTATTGTAGTTTTTACTTTAAATTAACTAATGTTTGTAGTAAAATTCAAAGTGTCAATATATTAGATTAAGTAGGTGTTATATTTATGAATACAAAATCTCGTTTTGCAGACAAATTATCTGAAGTTTTATTTTTAGAAATAAAAAAGGAAAATATAAAAAATTTGTTTCATATAGAAAGCAATGAGGATGTATATGTTCCGGTTAAAGCTTCTAGTATAGTAGGTAAGGTTAAGACAGAAAAAAATGTCGGTCAGCTTCCTGTAAGCTTTTTTATTGAAGGTATGTTTTATGTTATGGGAGCAGATGAAAAGTTTAAGTTTAATGATGTGTATACTAATATATTAATTAATTTAAAAGAGAGCGATAAGTTTATTAAAGGGAAAATTGCAGAAAATATAAAACATAAAAATTATGAGGATGCATATATACTTATTAAGGGATTGTGCAAAATTGAAGATAATGTTGAAATTTATGATAAGGTTCTAATAATAGTAGATGAGCTAAGAAAATTAGATAAAAGCTACGAAGATGAAGAATTACAAATTATTGAAGAGTTAAAGAAATACGAAAATTATCCAATGCCATATTTTTATGAAGCACTTATAATGAAAGAACGTGGAGATTTTGATAAGGCTCTTTTTTGCATAAATACTTATATTTCTGGTGGTGGAGAAGAATCTTTAGATATTACAGAATTTAAGGAATCACTAAAATTAATTATAAATTATGAAAAAGGTAAGGAAATATTATACGATATGCCTAAAGAAGCTTTAAGCTTGCTTTTACCTCTTCTTGATGAATTTGGGGACGATGCTACGCTTTACTATTATATTGCTATAGCATATAGAATATTAGAAAATTACGAAAAAGCTATATATTATCTAAATGAGTCAATAAGTATAGATAGTAGTATTGTTGAAGTTATAAATGAACTTGGAATAAATTATGCTTCACTAGGTGACTATGAAACTGCTATAGGATATTTAAGAAAAGCTTTTGAAGCAACTAAATCTATAGAGATATGCACTAACCTTATCATGTGTTATTTAAATAATAAAGACATAAAAAATGCTAAACTTCACTTGGAAATTGCAAAAAAAATAAATCCTGAGGATGAGGTTGTGGTTCAACTCTCCGAAATAATAAAGTGAAAATAATTTTTTACACAAGTATATAAAGATAATAAACGTAAAAAATAAATAGGGTATGTATTTTGTAATATTTTGATTGGGAGTGAAAGGAGATTTTTTATGACTGTAAAAAAAGCTATAATACCTGCGGCAGGACTTGGAACAAGATTTTTGCCTGCCACTAAGGCACAACCTAAAGAAATGCTTCCTATAGTTGATAAGCCTACAATACAGTATATTATAGAGGAAGCAGTAGCTTCTGGAATAGAAGAAATTCTTATAATAACAGGAAGAAACAAAAGAGCTATAGAGGATCATTTTGATAAATCAATAGAATTAGAAAAAGATTTAGAAGATCATAAAAAAGAAGAGTTACTGTATTTAGTTAAGGAAATATCTAATATGGCAGATATATATTACATAAGACAGAAAGAGCCTAAAGGACTTGGACACGCTATAAGCTGTGCAAGAACCTTTGTTGGAAATGAGCCTTTTGCAGTAATGTTAGGTGATGATGTAGTAGATAGTGAGATTCCTTGTTTAAAACAGCTTATAGACTGCTATGATGAATACAAAACATCTATTATAGGTGTGCAGGAAGTCAATAAGGAAGATGTATATAAATATGGAATAGTAAAAGGAATGTATATTGAAGATAGGGTTTATAAAGTAAAGGACTTAGTTGAAAAGCCTAAGGTAGAGGAAGCACCTTCAAATATTGCTATATTGGGTAGGTATATAATAACTCCTGCTATATTTGATATACTAAGAAATACTACACCAGGTAAAGGAGACGAAATTCAGCTAACAGATGCATTGAGAACTTTAATTAAATCTGAAGCAATGTATGCATATAATTTTGAAGGAAGAAGATATGATGTAGGCGATAAATTAGGATTCCTTAGGGCTACTGTAGAGTTTGCACTAAGAAGAGATGAACTAAAAGAATCCTTTATGGAATACCTTTTAACACTAGGTGAAACAGATTTTTTTAAACAACTTAAAAATGAGATATCAGAAAAAAAAGATAGGAGTAAAGAGCTGTAAAATCTTACAACTCTTTTTTTAGCTGCAATCACTTATTAAAAAAATATATTGAATAATTTTTTCTATGATGTAAAATAGAAAAAGGGAGTTTTAATATAAAGCTTTTACAATAATGTTTGAGGATGTGTTAACGTGGAGAGAGACAAGAAGCTTATAATATATGATATAGTTTTTCTTATAGCGTCTTTATATTTTTCTTTTCTTTTGAAATTTGATTTCAAAATACCAGCAGAATATATGATAATTATAAAGTTATCAGTAATTCCAGTGGTTGTCATAACTTTAATATTTAACAAGTTTTTTAAATTATATAATAGTATATGGAAATATGCTTCTATTGAAGAATTAATGTCTATTATATATTCAATATCCATATCAAATATTATATTTGTAATATATAGTTATGTTATAAATTATAAATTCTTAGAAAAGACACCTTATTACAGATTTCCATTTTCAGTACATATAATATTTTGGATTCTATCTGTAATTGCATTAGGTGGAATAAGATTTAATTACAGAGTTAAAGAAGAAAGTAAAGAAGAAAAGACTGGAAAAAAACATGATAAGAAATTACTTATAATTGGAGCAGGTGATGCTTCAGCAATGCTTATAAAAGAGATAAAAAGGCATAAAGACTTAACTTATGATGTAGTTGGACTTATAGATGATGATGAGTCTAAAAAAGGAAAGCTGATTAATGGAATAAAAGTCATAGGTGGAAGAGAACATATAAATAGAGTATGCAATCAAAAAGGCGTAGAGGAAATTATACTGGCTATGCCATCAGCAGACCTGAGAATAAAAAGGGAAATAATAAATATATGTAAAAATACTAAGTGTAAGTTAAAAACTCTACCAGGAATATATCAAATAATAGATGGAAAAATTAATATAAGTAAGTTAAGAGATGTTAATATAGAGGACTTACTAGGAAGAGATGAAGTCAAGCTTAATAATGAAAATATCAATAAATATATAAAAGATAAAACTATTCTTGTTACAGGGGGAGGTGGCTCAATAGGGTCAGAACTTTGTAGACAAATAGCCAGATTTAATCCTAAAAAATTATTGATATTAGATATTTATGAAAACAATGTATATGATGTGCAAATGGAATTGAATTATAATCATCCTGAGCTTAATAAAGAAGTTATTATAGCTTCTATAAGGGATAAAAAAAGAATGAATAAAATTTTTGACAAGTATAAGCCAGATGTAGTATTTCATGCAGCAGCGCACAAACATGTACCATTAATGGAGGAAAATCCATCAGAAGCTATTAAAAATAATATTATAGGTACATACAACATACTTAAATGTTGTGATGAATTTAAAGTTAAGAAATTTGTACAAATAAGTACAGATAAAGCTGTAAATCCTACTAATATAATGGGAGCTACTAAGAGGTTCTGCGAAATTATGGTTCAAGCCTTTGATAAGGCTAGTGAAACAGAGTATGTAGCAGTTAGATTTGGTAATGTTTTAGGAAGTAATGGTTCGGTAATACCACTATTTAAAAAGCAAATAGCTCATGGAGGTCCAGTTACGGTAACTCACCCTGAAATAAATAGATTTTTTATGACTATTCCAGAAGCAGCACAGCTTGTAATTCAAGCAGGAGCTATAGCTAAAGGTGGAGAAATATTTGTACTAGATATGGGGCAGCCTGTAAAAATAGTAGACTTAGCTAGAGATTTGATAACTTTATCAGGTTATAAACCTGATGTAGATATAAAAATAGAATATACAGGACTTAGACCTGGTGAAAAATTGTATGAAGAATTATTAATGAATGAGGTTGCTTTAACTTCTACAGAGCATGATAAAATATTTGTAGATAAACCTATTGGTGAAGATATGGGATTTATAGAAGAGTCAATAGAGCAATTTAGTAATGTTGCTTATATGGATAAGGAAAGCATAGTTAAGCTTGTTGAAGAAAAAGTGCCAACATATAAAAGAAAAAAATAAAGTTAAATCACAAATGATAAATTTAAAGTGTCATTTGTTAAGTATATTTCAGATTACTTAAAAAAAATAATATCTGAAAATTATAAGTATGTTAATATATAAACATACAGAAAGTTAAGCTAATAAGCGTAACAGTAGATACAGTTACGAGATTATAGGAAATACGGGAGGAAGAAAGATGTCACAGTTAAGAGATGAATTAATATCAAAGTTAAAAAACAAAACAGCTAAACTTGGTGTTGTAGGATTAGGTTATGTAGGACTTCCACTTGCAGTTGAAAAGGCTAAAGCTGGATATAATGTTATTGGATTTGATGTTCAAGATAAAAAAGTAGAAATGGTTAATAAAGGCGAAAATTATATAGGCGATATATTAGATACAGACTTAGAAAAATTAGTAGAAGAAGGAAGATTGAAAGCTACTACAGATTTTAGCTTTGTAAAAGATGTGGACGCTGTTTCAATAGCAGTACCAACACCATTGGATTTATACAAACAACCAGATTTATCTTATGTTGTAAATTCAGCTAAAAGTGTTGCAAAATATTTACACAGAGGAATGCTTATAGTTCTTGAAAGTACAACATATCCAGGAACTACTGATGAAGTATTAAAACCAATTTTAGAAGAAAGTGGACTAAAATGTGGAAAAGATTTCTTCTTAGCATTTTCACCAGAGAGAGTTGATCCAGGTAATAAACAGTATAAAACTAAGAATACTCCAAAGGTAGTTGGTGGTTGTACAGCAGAATGTACTGAAGTAGCTGCTACTCTTTATAGAAATGTTTTACAAGGAGAAGTTTTCACAGTATCTTCACCAGCTGTAGCTGAGATGGAAAAAATACTTGAAAATACTTTTAGAAACATAAATATAGGTCTTGCAAATGAAATGGCTATATTATGTAATAGAATGAAAATAGACATATGGGAAGTAATAGAAGCTGCTAAGACTAAACCATATGGATTTATGGCATTTTATCCAGGTCCAGGACTTGGTGGTCACTGCATACCATTAGACCCATTTTATTTGTCATGGAAAGCTAAAGAATTTGATTTCCATACTAAATTAATAGAAGCATCAGGAGATATAAATGATTCTATGCCAGCTTTTGTAGTAGATAATGCAATGAAGCTTTTAAATACTCAAAAGAAAGCAATGAATGGTGCAAATGTATTATTATTGGGTGTAGCCTATAAAAATGATATTGATGATATGAGGGAATCACCAGCTCTTAAAGTTATAGAGCATTTAGAGAAAAATGGTGCAAATATAATAATAAACGATCCTTATATTCCTAAATTTAAACACAATGGAAAAGAGTACGTTTCAGTAGAGTGGCAGGAAGCAATAAAGACTGCTGATATTGTAATTATAACTACAAATCACAGCTGCTATGATTATGAAACAATAGTTGAAAAAGCTAATTTGCTTTATGATACAAGAAATGCTACAAAGGATGTAAAGAATAACAGAGAAAAAATTCATAAGCTATAGTAAAATTTTCGGAAGGCAGATCACCTTCCGAAAATGTTATTAAACGATGGTTTAGATTAATGGAAATAAAAAATCAGGAGTGATGGAGTATGAAAACAATGAAGTTTGCAATTATAGGATGTGGAAGAATATCTTATAAGCATGTAGAAGCATTAATTGCTAATAAAGAAGAAGCTGTTTTAGTGGCTACTTGTGATGTTATAAAAGAAAAGGCAGAAGAAAAAAGACAAGAATATGTAACAAAGTTAGGAAAAGATGCTAAAGTATCTGTATATACAGATTATAAAGAAATGCTTGAAAAAGAGGAAATAGATGTAGTAACTGTAGCTACAGAAAGTGGTTATCATCCAGAAATAGTTATGTACTGCATGAATAAGAAGAAGCATGTTATAGTTGAGAAGCCAATGGCTTTATCCATAGAAGATGCTGACAAAATGATAAAGTGTGCAAAAGAAAATAATGTTAAGTTGTGTGTAAGTCATCAAAATAGATTTAATTTACCAATACAACAATTAAGAAAAGCTGTAGAAGAAAATAGATTTGGTAGACTTGTTAATGGAACTGCAAGAATACTTTGGAATAGAAATATGGGCTACTATACTCAAGCTCCATGGAGAGGTACATGGAAGCTTGATGGTGGTACTTTGATGAATCAGTGTATACATAACATAGACCTATTGCAGTGGATGATGGGTGGAGAAATTGATACTGTATATGCACAGTGTGATACATTTTTAAGAGATATAGAAGCAGAAGATTTTGGAGCAATAATTATAAGATTTAAAAATGGTGCTATAGGAATAGTAGAGGGAAGTGCTTGTGTATATCCAAAGAATTTGGAGGAAACTTTAAGCATATTTGGAGAAAAAGGAACTGTAGCCATAGGCGGTCTTGCGGTAAACAAAATAGAGACATGGAGATTTGAAGACAATAAAGACAATGAAGATGAAATATTAAAAGCTCAAGGTGCTGATCCAGATTCTGTTTACGGATTTGGTCATAATCCATTATTTAAAGATATGATAGATGCTATAAATAATGATAGAGCTCCTCTTGTAAGTGGTGAAGAAGGCAAAAAAGGTATGTCTATAATTCTTGCAGCATACAAATCAAGACTTACAGGAATGCCAGTTAAGTTCCCTATGGAAAGTTTTTCAACTATGGAAATGGTGAACGTGGAGAAAATACATAAATAATAGTATTTTAGAATGGAGAATTAAAAATGGAAAACTATATATCAGATAAAGCTAAAATAGGCTCTAATGTAAGCTTTGGTAAATTTGTAGTAATAGAAGATGATGTGGTTTTAGGTGACAACTGTATTATAGGACATAACGTAATAATACATAAAGGCAGCAAGGTAGGAAATAATGTTAGAATAGATGATAATACAGTAGTAGGAAAACAGCCTATGAGAGCTGTAAACAGTATATTTAAAGATGAAAAGGAACTTCCACCAGCTATAGTAGGAGAAGGATGCTTAATAGGAGCAGGAGTTATAGTTTACTGTGGTTGCGAAATAGGAGAAAAAACTCTTATTGCAGATTTAGCTACTGTAAGAGAAAATGTAACTATAGGAAGCAAAACCATAATAGGAAGAGGAGTTGCTGTTGAAAACTTCTGTAAGGTTGGTTCAAATTGTAAATTGGAAACCAATGTTTATTTAACAGCATATTCTGAAGTTGAAGATAATGTATTTATAGCTCCTGGAGTAGTAACTTCAAATGATAATTTTGCAGCTCGTTCAAAAGAAAGATACAATCATTTTAAAGGAGTTACTGTTAAAAAAGGTGGAAGAATTGGAGCTCAAGCTACAATATTACCTGGAAAAATTATAAATGAAGATGGTTTTGTAGCTGCAGGAAGTGTAGTAACAAAAGATGTACAAAAGGAAATCATAGTGGCAGGAAATCCAGCTAAAGAATTGAGAAAAGTGCCAGAAGATCAGCTACTTAAGAATCAATAACATAAAACATTATTCAGCAGATAGTTGGCAATGTCCATTGTCAACTCTTGCTGTTTTTAGGGAGTGTAATTAATGGCTAAAATATGTTTTTTAGCAGATGCAGAAAGCATCCATACAAGAAAATGGATAAATTATTTTTCGAATTTTGATAATGAAATATATTTAATATCTATGAGAGATACTAAATACAAGTACAGTAAAAATGTAAAGACTTTCGTTGTAAAGCCACCTTTTCAAAGTAAACTATCATACTTTTTTATTGTTAGTAAAATAAAAAAATTAGTAAATGAAATAAAACCAGATATATTACATAGTCATTATGCTACAAGCTACGGGCTTTTTGGAAGGCTCAGCGGATATCACCCTTTTATTGTATCTGTATGGGGAAGTGATGTATATGATTTCCCTAACTCTAATGCTATTAATGCTAAGTTGTTAAGATACATACTTAATGGTGCAGATGCAGTATGTTCTACTAGTATGGATATGGCTAATGAAACTAGAAAATATTATAAAAACAAAAAAGACATAACTATAACTCCCTTTGGAGTGGACATAAATAAATTCAAAGAAAGCACTTCGGTTTTGCAAAAAAATTATATAACTATAGGCGTAATGAAAAATTTAAATAAAGTATATGGAATAGATTATTTAATAAATGCTTTTAGTGATTTATGTAAAGAAAGTGATAAAGATATAAGATTGATGATAGTTGGGGATGGAGAAGAAAGGCAAAATTTAGAAGGTCTATGTACAGAATTAAATATAGAAAATAAAGTTACTTTTACAGGTAAGGTAGATAATGTAAAGGTACCTGAATACATAAATATGATGGATATAGTATGTATACCATCCTTAAGAGAAAGTTTTGGAGTGGCAGCAGTAGAAGCATGCGCATGCGGAAGACCGGTAGTGTCAACTAATGTTGGTGGATTAACAGAAATAGTTTTTAATGATTTGAATGGTTATACTGTAGAACCTAAAAACAGCAAACTATTGAAAGAAAAATTAAAAATTTTAATAGAAGATGAAGATAAAATAAGAAAATTTTCTGTTAATGCTAGAAAGTTAGTTGAAGATAAATATAATTGGATACATAATGCAGAAACTATGAAGAAATTATATGATAGTTTTCTGATTTCGGGAGGAAAAACAGATGAACAAACTAGATAAAAGAAGCTTAGGATTTTTATGCATAGTATTTATTGTTGTACTTGCAAGATCATTTCTAATTCACAATTATGTAATTGGAATGCTATTTTTTGTATGCACAGCTTTAAGCTTAAGCTTAACTTATTCACCTGAATTATATGATAAATTGTATTGCACATTGTTAGTAGCTGCTGCATTTGAATACACAGCATATTTACCAGGTCATGAACAAATTTATTTTTTTCATGTGATGTTGTTCTTGATGATTATTTTTACAGCTTTGCAGTGGATTAAAAATGGTGGAATAAATGTAAACATGGATAAAAAGATTCTAGGCTTTTTTATAATATGGTTTATATACATATGTGCAGGTTATTTTTGGTCAAAGAATAAATCTTTTAATATTAAATATATCGCAATTTATGCTATGATGTTTGCTTTTTTAGCAGTGATTATTGTATATAATAACACTAAAGAAAAATTTAAAAATACTATAAAAATTATCGGATTAATGGCTGCAGTAATAGTTGTTATAGGGATAATAGAAACTGCAATTGGTGTAGAATTACCTGTAAAGCATTATTATAGTTATACTGTTCATAAGCTCTCAGAAATGGAGATAGAGCTTTTGAAAACAAGACCTATGGTATTTTCCTATAATCCCAATAATTTGGCTACACTATTAAGTTTATGTTTGCCTATTCCAGTATTCCTTTTTACTTTTGGAAGGTATGGCAAACAAAAAATAGTTTATTTACTGTGTAGTTTACTTATTTTTGCTGCAATATCACTTACAACATCAAGAGTGAGTCTTTTGTCTGTAATATTGATGGTGGTAATTTTTGCTATAGCTATGTTGAAAGAGTATAAACTAAAAGGTTTAATATATCCATTAATAATTGTTATAGGCTTCGGAGTTATATATAAATTCAGCTATGTATTTGTAATGAGAAACAGTTCTATGTATCTTAATCAAATGAAGCAGAAAATGAATAAACTTACTAATATAGAAAATGTTAAAGTTGGTGAAGAAGGTTCAGAAGGTGAAAGATTAACAGTAGTATATGATGTAGTTGAAGGAGTATTTCATGATAAAAAGCTTTTAGGTTTTGGTGCAGGAAATACTACTCAGCAATTAATGGATAAAGGAAATACTCATGGTATATACAGTCCTCATGGATTAGCCATAGAGGTGCTTGGTGACTTTGGAATTTTCTTCTTTATTCTATATGGAATTTACTATTTATATTTGTTATACAGATTACTTCTTATATCCAATATGAGGGATTATGGAGCTAAAATATCAGCCTATACCTTAATAACAGCATTGTTTGGTTTTGCATTGTCCAGCTTTGGACCAAGTTCTGTTACTTATTTCTTTCCATATTGGATGATGTATGGTGTTACAATATCATGTATCAATTTATATAGCAGACAATAAAAAGGTGAAAAAATGAGCGATAGAAATAAATTAGTAAAAAGTGCTACTATAATAGTTGCATGTACTTTTATAAGCAAGATACTTGGACTATTAAGGGACAGTGTAACAGCTGCAAAGTTTGGAACTATAGAGTTAGATGCGTATAATGCAGCATCTAACCTTCCAATGGTGTTATTTATAATGATAGGAGCGGCAATCACTACGACTCTAATTCCACTTTATAATGAAAAGAGGAAACAAGGTAAGAAAGAAGCATGTGAATTTGTAAGCAATGTTTTGAATTTCTTTATATTAATAACTGTAATTATATCTGTAATGTGTGTAATTTTTATAAATCCTATAGTGTCTCTTTTAAATCCAGGATTTGTAGGTGATAAGCTTCAATTTACAAAATTACTTACTATTATATTAATACCTACACTTACAGTTAATGCAGTATTATACATATTTAATGCCATGCTGCAATCTGAAAATAATTTTGCAGTACCTTCTTTAGTAGCGCTTCCGTTTAATGTGCTTATAATTGGATATTTATTTATTTTTGGTAAAAAATATGGCGTAATGGGATTTACCATAATAACTCTTATTGCAACTGCAATTCAAATACTACCTCAAATACCGTATGTGGTAAAAATTGGATTAAGACATAGCTTTAAAATAAATTTTAGAGATCCTATGCTTAAAAGAATGTGTTTAATGCTTATTCCTGTTATTTTAGGAACAGGAGTTCAGCAAATTAATACATTTGTTGAGAGGGGAGTAGCTACGGGCTATAGTGCGGGAAGTTTATCATCCCTAACTTATGCTTATAGAGTTTTTGCTTTATTTGTAGATATATTTGTAGTGGCTATATCTACAGTAATTTATCCCAAGATGGCAAGACAAACAGCCAATAATGAGATGAAGGAAATGAAATCTACTTTAAGTGAATCCATATGTACATTAATAGTGTTTATATTGCCTATGTCTTTAATTGTAATGATGCAAAGTAAACCTATTATTTATATATTGTTTGAAAGAGGAGCATTTACTAGAAGTGCTACGGATATAACTTCTAGTGTATTATGTTTTTATTCATTAGGACTTTTAGCTTTTGGGTTAAGAGATTTTGTATGTAAAGCCTATTATACACTGCAGGATACAAAGACTCCAATGATAAATAGTGCTATATCACTTGTATTAAATATAATATTAATATTTATATATAAATATTTTCTAGGACTTAAAGGATTAGCTTTAGCTAATGCTACATCTATGTATATAGCTTGTGCATTACTTATTTTCAGTTTGAGAAGAAAAATAGGAAGTATGAATGGTAAGAAGATACTTATAACTGCAATAAAAACCATTATTGCTTCAGCTGTTATGCTAATAGTTATATATTATTTAAATAGAGTGTTGGATTTAAAATATGTATCAACAGTGTCAGTATTCATTAAAATATTAATTTCTTCATTTGCTGGAGTTATTGTATTTATAATAACTGCATTTATAGTAAGGATGGAAGAAATTATTAAACTAAAGGAAATGATAATGTTTAGAAAAGCAGTATAAGTCAAAAATATTAGAAAGGCTTTTCAAATAGGAGGAAGAAGTATGAAGATATTAACAGTGGTTGGAGCAAGACCACAATTCATAAAAGCTGCAGCTGTATCTAATGTTATAAGAAAGCAGCATGAGGAAATACTTATTCATACAGGTCAACATTATGACGAAAATATGTCTAAAGTATTTTTTGATGAACTAAAAATACCTAAACCAGACTATAACTTAGAAGTTGGTTCAGGTAATCATGGACATCAAACAGGAACAATGCTTATTAAGTTGGAAGAAATATATTTAAAGGAAAAACCAGATTTGGTTTTAGTATATGGAGATACTAATTCTACATTAGCAGGAGCGTTGTGTGCTAGTAAGCTTTTAATTCCAGTAGCTCATGTAGAGGCTGGACTTAGAAGTTTTAATATGACTATGCCTGAAGAGCAAAATAGAATTTTGACAGATCACATTTCAAAGTTCTTATTTGTACCTACAACTTCAGCTATAGAAAATCTTAAAAATGAAGGCATAACCAAGGGAGTTCATAATGTTGGAGATGTAATGTTTGATGCTGTACTTCATTTTAAAGGTTTAGCTGAAGATAAATCTAACATAATTAATGAACTTAAAGTTAACAAGAATGAATATATCCTAACTACCATACATAGGGCAGAAAATACCAATGATATAAATAGATTGAAAAATATAATTGAAGCATTAAATGAAAGTGGTAAAACAGTAATATTGCCTATGCACCCAAGAACTAAAAAATATATTAGTGATTATGGACTAAAATTTAATGAAAATGTAAAAGTAATAGAACCTGTAGGATATCTTGAAATGATAAATTTAGAGATGAATTCACAAAAAATAGTAACAGACAGCGGTGGAGTTCAAAAGGAAGCTTTCTTCTTAAAGAAACCATGTGTAACTATGAGAGATGAAACTGAATGGGTTGAAACAGTTCAAAATGGATGGAATAAGGTTGTAGGAACAGATAAAAATAAAATACTTGATTCAATAGTTAATTTTGAGCCAAAAGAGCAGCAAAAGGACATATTTGGAGATGGAAAAGCTGGACACAAAATACTAGAGATAATAGGAAAATAAGGAGTGGAAAAATGAAAATCTTATTTTTAACTCAATATTGTCCTCCAGAAGTTGGAGCTCCTCAAAATAGAATTTTTGAGTTTGCTAAACAGTTAAAAAAGTTTAACCATGAAGTTACGATATTAACTGCTATGCCTAACTATCCTAAAGGGGAAATATTTGAAGGATACAGAGATAAAAAAGTTGTTCTTGAAGAAATAGATGGAATAAAAATAGTTCGTACAAGTATTTATGCAACAAAGGATAAAAGTTTTACAAAAAGACTTAGAAACTATTTATCATTTACATTTTCATCAGTGCTTACAGGATCAAAGTACATAGATAAGCAGGATGCAATAATAACAGAATCACCTCCGCTATTTTTGGGATGGTCAGGTTATATTTTAGCTAAGAGAAAAAAAGCAAAGTTTATTTTTAATATATCTGATCTATGGCCTGAATCTGCTGTAAAGCTTGGAGTACTTCATAATAAATTATTAATTAGTTTATCCACATGGCTTGAAGAATTTTGCTATAAGAAAGCACATGCAGTTACAGGACAAACTAAGGGAATAGTAGATAATATAGTTAACAGAGGATTCGATAAAAATAAAGTACACCTTATAACGAACGGTGTAGATACAGAATTCTTTAAAAGAGAAAATAGAGATGAAGAATTTAGAAAAGAACTAGGTGTTGATGGTAAATTTGCTATATGCTATGCTGGTATTCATGGTATAGCTCAAGGGCTAGAAGTAATCATAGAGGCAGCGGATATTTTAAGAGAACATAAAGATATACAATTTTTATTTTTCGGTGATGGGCCTGAAAAACAGAAATTAATTGATATGGTAAAGGAAAAGGGACTTAATAATGTAACTTTTATGCCAGTACAATCAAAACCTAAAATGCCTAGAATAGTAGCATCTATGGATGCCACAATTATACCTTTGAAGAAGCTGGATTTATTCAAAGGAGCATTACCTTCTAAAATGTTTGAATCACTAGCTTCAGAATTACCTATAGTTTTAGCTGTAGAAGGTGAAGCTGAGAAACTTATAAATGATGCTCAAGCTGGAATTACTGTTGAACCAGAAAATTCTAAAGAGATTGCAGAAGCTGTTTTAAAATTATATAAAGATCCAGAGCTAAGAACTAAACTTGGACAAAACGGAAGAAAGTA
This sequence comes from Clostridium carboxidivorans P7, assembly GCF_001038625.1. Classification (GTDB taxonomy): domain Bacteria; phylum Bacillota; class Clostridia; order Clostridiales; family Clostridiaceae; genus Clostridium_AM; species Clostridium_AM carboxidivorans. Next base: position 3,876,202 of record NZ_CP011803.1, on the reverse strand, counting down.
TGTAATGGAGCATTATGCAAGGGAAGCTATAGCTAGAAAGCTTGAAAAAATATTATTAAATTTAAAATAGTAAGAATGTTGGCATGCAAATACTGCATGCCAAAGCTATATTTATATATTTTATGTATATAGCCAAGTACATACTGTGTTATATGCATTAGGCAGGTGATTTATATTAAAGTTCTACAGATTATATCAGGAAATGATAATGGTGGTGGTGGAAAACACGTATTAAATTTATGTGTTTATTCAAAGGGTAAGTTTGATACTGTCATTGGGTGTATAGGAAAAGGTGAATTATATGATAATGCCAGGAGTATGGGAATAGAGGTAATATTAATTGAAAGTTTGAGAAATAATCAAATTTGTGATTATGTAAAAGAAAATAATGTGGATATTATAAATTTCCATGGAGCTAAGGCATTTTTTATGCACTATATAATGAAGAAAAAGCTTATTAAACCTTGTGCTGCTACTGTTCATAGTGATTACAGATATGATTTCTTAAATAACAAGTTAAAGTATTTATTTTTTACACCATTAAGTAAATTAGGTTTAAAAAGTTTTCCTTATTATATATGTGTTTCAAAATATATAAAAAAGCTTTTGGAGCAAAGTAACTTTACTGGAAAAAAGACTGTTGTTAATAATGGAATTGATTTAGAAGAAATAAATATTTTAAATGACAAAGATAAAATAAGAAATAAATATGATATAAGTAAGGAAGATTTTGTGTATGTAATGGTGGCAAGAATGCACCCTATAAAAAATCATTTGATTTGTATAGAAGCTTTTAATAAATTGAATAATGAATATTCTAATACAAAACTTTTATTAATTGGGGATGGAGAGCTTAAATCTGTTTTAGAGGAAAAATGCAATGAATTATCAATTAAAGATAAAGTTATTTTTACCGGATTTCAAAGCAATGTGGTAGATTTTATAAATGCATCAGATATAAGCATACTTACATCATTTAATGAAGGTGGGTCACCTCCTATTGTTATATTAGAAAGTGGTGCAGCTAAAAGAGCGGCTATATGTTCAGATGTAGGTGACATAAATGAGTGTATAAATGATGAAACAGGATTTTTAATAGATCCAAAGTCAGTAGAAGATATATATTTAAAAATGAAATCAGCATATGAAAATAAGGATATGTTAAGGGATAAAGGACAGAATTTATATGAACTTGTGAAAAAACAATATTCTATGAATACATTTTGTGATGGATATTATAATTTTTATAAACAAATACTGTCAGAGTGACATAGGTGGAGTGAAAATCAATGACTAAAAAAATGATAAAAAAGTCCATATTAGTTATGGTGTTTATAATTTTAGGTAAGGTACTGGCATTAGTGAGAGATTCATTAATTGCAGCAAAGTTTGGAGCAAATTATACTACGGATATATACAACTTTGCATTAGGGATAGTTTATTTGCTTACTACCATAAGTTATGGACTAACTACTACTTTTATACCTGTACATACAGAGCATTTACAAAAAAGCGCTAAGAAAATAAGAGATAAGTTTGTAAATAATGTTATAAATGTATCATCAATAGTTACCATTGTAGTTACTATTATATTGATTATTTTTACTAAAAACATAATTTATATATTTGCTCATGATTTTGTAAATAATCCTAACGTATTTAAAATGTCTGTGGAAATGACAAGAATTATGTTGTTGTCTTTAATATTTGTAAGTCTTCAGAGTATAGTTACAGGAGTGCTTCAATGTCATAATGAATTTTATGAACCAGCGGCTATGGCTTTTGTATCCAATGCAGTGTATATAATATATCTTATATTTTTGACAGCTAGATATGGGATAAAAGGCTTTGCAGTAGCTACAGTTATAGGATTTTTTGCACAATTTATAATTAATGTACCTAAGTATAAAAAACTAGGATATAAGTATCAAGGATACATAAACTTTAAAGATAGTGAAATGCTTAATATGTTTAAGCTTATGATACCTGTTATTATAAGTACATCATTAATTCAATTAAATGTGTTTGTAAACAGATCCTTTGCTATAAATATATTTTCTGGAGCTGCTACTATTTTAGATTGTGCTAATAAAATTAATACATTAGCATATGAAGTTTTTGCTATAGGAATAGCAATGATAGTGTATCCAACTATGTCAGAATTAGCAGCAAGAGAGGATAAAACAGAATATAAAATTGCAGTAAAAAGAGCAATAAATATAATTGTACTTATAATGGTACCAGCAGCAGTGGCTATAGCAGTATTAAGACAGCCTCTTATAAGTATCATATTTAAAAGAGGAGCCTTTACAAGTAGTGCAGCAAAGCTTACTTCAAGTGCGCTATTATTTTATTGTCCTGCTATGATTTTTTATGGAATAAGGGACATTTTAAATAAAGCATTTTATTCTATTAAAGATACAAAAACACCAATGATAAATAGCTTTGTAGGAATATTGATAAATATAGTTATAAATATATTTATAGCAAAGTATATGCAAGTATCAGGATTAACTTTGGCAACTACAATATCTTCGATTATTGTTACTATAGGAATGCTTATTAGCTTAAATAAAAAGATTGGAAATATTGATGTAAGAAAAATATTTAATGTATTAGCAAAAACTATTTTTGCTTCGCTAATTATGGGAGTATTTATTTTTGGGGTAAATAAGTTTTGCATGTTATTAATTGCATCAGAGCTGAAGGCTAGTATACTATCAATAATAATGTCATTTTTTATAGGAACTGGGGTTTATATGGCATGTATTCATTTGTTTAAAATAGAAGAATATATGTACATGATATCACTTGTGAAACAAAAAATAAGAAGAAGATAATGTTAATATAGATTTAATAATTTATATAAGCGTTGAAACTTAAGGAACTATTTGATATATTAGGTAATGGGGTTTGGTAACTATTATTTTATTGGAGAGAGTGTGTAAAATGAAGATTTTGGAAAATGTTTTGTATATATTTATGTGCATTTATATAATCATACTTCCCTGGCAACAAGGAAAGACTACATATGGTGACGGAATATTAGCATTAATAATACTCATATATATATTAAAATTAATTTTATCCTCCAAAAGCAGACAAAAAATGTTTTTGGATATTAAAAGTTTTTTTCATGATTATTTAAGCATATCCATGAGTGTATTATTTTTAGTAATGATTATATCTACAAGTTATGCTTTTGACAAGAAAATAGCATTAAATGAGAGTGCTAGATTTTTATCATATGTGATTTTATTTTTTATAATTAAATATGAGTGTAATTATAAAAGGTATATTAGAGGGATAATAAATTCATATGTATTTTCTGTTTTTTCTATCTGTGTGTTTGGAATATATCAGTATTTTACTGGATTTGGATTAAGTGCAGAATTTATGAAGTATTCTTATACAGATAAAAAAATAGAAGCAACATTAGATAATCCAAATAATTTAGGAGCATTTTTGGTATTAGCTTTATTTCCAATAATAATGCTTACAATATATGAAAAAAATAAAATTAAAAAGTCTATTTATTCGTTAATATCAATGATTATAGTAGTTGATATAGTGTTAACTTGGTCGCGTAATGCATTTATTGGAGTTGCAATAGGAGCGATTATATTAGCTATAATATTTAGCTGGAAATTGATATTTATAATAGGCCCAGCAGCAGTTATTTCATTATTTATACCTAAAATCAGTCATAGAATTTTAGATATTGCTAATTCATCACAAAATGAATCTAGAATTTACTTATGGAAAACAGCTTTAAAAATGATAAAAGAGCATCCGATATTAGGAGTAGGTAATGGTAATTATGTTAGTTTGTATGATACATATGTAAAGAAATATCCAGAATTAAAATATCCATGGTTTACTCATAGACCATCTCATAATTCATATTTGAAAGTTACTAGTGAATTAGGTATTTTGGGTATATTATCATTTGTTTGTATGTTGGTATTTTCTCTTTTAAGAGTAAAACAAGCAGCTTCAAGTGCTAAAGATAAATTATATAGATATTTTTGTACAGGAATTTTTGCTTCAATGGTAGGATTTTATTTTATGAATATATCTGACAATTTATTTTTTGTGCCTAAAACTACCGCTTATTTTTGGATACTTTTAGCTATTTCCCAAGCAATAGTAATAAGGGAAAGCAGCAGAGAAAGTATATTTTAGGTAATGTGTGTAGAAGGAGGTGACAGAAAATTAGCAGTAAAAGACGCATTTTGGAAATGGAAGTTATAAGAACTTTAGCTACTATTAGCGTAATACTTATTCATGTTTCTGCAACAATTTTATATAGGACAAATGTAAATTCTAATACTTATAAAGGATTTTTAATTATTAATCAGCTTAGTAGATTTTCTGTGCCAGCCTTTATAATTTTATCTGGCATGGGGCTTATTAATACATATAAAAAAGATAAGGGATATTTCAAATACCTTTCACATAGACTTTATAAAACTGTGCCTAGATATTTAGTATGGTGTGTTATATATATTGTATTTGTAACCAAGGCCTTTAATATATATAAATCAGGTAATGATATCATCTTTGGAAATGTATATTATCATCTTTACTTTGTACCTATAATTGTAGAATTCTATTTGTTTTTTCCTTTTATATATAAGTTTATAGGTTCTAAGTGGAGTTTACTTGTAACTTTTGCAATAACTACTGGTATTTTAGTAGCAACACACTATTTTACTTTGCCAGGTATATTGGTACGCTTTTTCGAGAGAAAAAATATGCTAAATTGGATTTTCTATTTTTCTCTTGGTGCTTTTATTGGAAAGAATATGGATTATATTAAAGAAAAAGCTGTTAAATATAGAATATTAGTGCTTATTACATTTATTGTAGTGACTTTTGGGCTAATTTATGAAGCACTAATAACTACTAAATTCGTTTCTGATATAGATTATGTTGCTACATTTTTAAGACCTAGTGTGTTAATATATAGCACAATTTTCACATTTTTTATATTCAGTATTAACTGGAAAGAAGATCTATTAATGAAATCAATACAATATGTTTCTAAAAGTTCTTATGGTGTGTATTTATCACATGCATTTATACTTTATTACTTTATTCAGTATTGTACAAATAGATCAATACCTATAAATACATTGCAATTTGGAATTAAAGCTTTTTTTATAAGCTTTATTGGAGCAATATTAATAAATGAAAGTCGTAAATTACCTTAAAGTGAAAAAGGTAATAATGAACTTTTTAGATAAATAATTAAATTTATATTCATTTGGGGGGCGCTTTGTGGAATGCTAAATTCAAAATGTAAAGGTACAGCTATTTGTGAAAAAATAATAATATTATGTATTGCTGTACTAAGCTTAATATTTGTTGCAGCAGGTAAGTCTGAAGTAGTTTATGCAGCAGCATCAAATAATACTTACTATGTTTCAACAAGTGGTAGTGATATCAATGATGGAACAGAGAAAAATCCTTTTTATACTATTCAAAGAGGAATTAATGAAATGAAATCTGGAGATACACTTATAATAAGGGAAGGTGTATATCATGAAGCAGTTCAAGTTTATCAAAAAAAGGCTTCAAATGATTCATGGTGCACAATTAAAAATTATCCAGGAGAATCAGTCAGTGTAGTAGGAGATTATAAACTTAATATAAATGGTATGAATGCTCCAGATGCTTTTACTTTCAGGGAGAGTTCTTATTGGAAGATACAAGGTATAAAAATTAGTCAATTTACAGGAGCAGGTATCTATATAACAGATAAATCCAGTTATATAGATATGGAGGATTTAAATATAGGAAATATTGATTATCCAGTTTATAGACCTTATGGAACATCTGGCATAGATGGTCAGGATTCTAGTTATTGTACAGTTAAAAATTGCGAGATATATAATGTAGGATTAAAAGTTGATAAACCAAAAGATCATGGAATTTATATAGGTTATGGTTCAACTTATTGGACATTTGAAGGAAACAATATACATGATAATGCAGGTGCTGCTATACAAATGTATGGCGAACCTAATGGAGGAAGTAATTGTATAATTAATAATAATAAATTGTACAATAATCATGCATTTGGACTAGCAATAGGATCAAATGCTGTAAATAATACCATAAGCAATAATGTATTTTATGGGAATAAGGGCTGTGATGTATATCTATTAGAAAATTCTAATAAAAATTGGTTTAAAGAAAATTTATTTTTAACACCATATTGTAACTATAATATAGAATTAGCAGATGAAAAGTCATTTGATAACTCTTTTAATTATAATACTTATTATAAGGCAGATGGAAATGTAGTTAGCAAGTATTATCAACTTAACCAGTATAATGAAGCTATAAGCTATAATCAGTGGAAAGTTTATGGTCAAGAAGATTCAGGAAAGTTTATAAGTGAGCCTGATGAAGCAAATGAGGCTATAAAAAAATGGCAGCCTATTACTGTTAAACAGTATACAAGTAAAAGAATAGGTGGAACAGATAGATTTACTACAGCAGCTAGTATAGCTGAAGAATTTAATAATGGAAAATCAAATGATGTTGTTATAACTTCAGGAGATGATTTTACAAATGCTTTAAGTGGAAGTGTATTAGCTAAAAAATTAAATGCACCAATACTTTTATCTGGTAAAACGGATTTGGAAAATGATGCTGCAATTAAGTATATACAAAATCATTTAGATAAAAGTGGTAATATATATATACTAGGCAATGAAATGGGTGCAAATGAAAGCATTATTATAAATTTAAAAAGTTTAGGATATAATAATATAAAAATGCTAAATGATGGAGAAAAATTTGGAGCTACAAAAGCAATTAATGATGCTATAAATGCACCAGAAGGTACACCTATAATAGTTACATCAGGAAATGAATTTGCAGATGGGTTAAGTGCATCTTCAGTAGCAGCATTAAAGGGATATCCAGTTATATTATCCGATGTATATGAATTGCCTTCAGAAGCCCAAGAGACTTTAAAAAAGGTAAAACCTTCTAAAGTTTATATAATAGGAGGAGATACAATAATATCGGATAACGTAAAGGATAAAGTGAAAAGAGTATGTGGATTGTCCGAAGATGATATTATTAGAATATGGGGACAGGATAGATATACTACATCCATAAACATAGCAAAATATTTTGACATTAATGGAGAGAACATTACTTTAGTTTCTGGAGAAAATTTTTCAGATGCACTTTCAGCAAGTGTTCTTGCAGCAAAGCTTAATGCACCACTGCTTCTTTTAGGTGATAATAATAATGAGCAAAAGAGATTTATAGATTCAAATAAGTATATTAATGAAATATTAATTGGGGGAACTTCCTCAATATCTGAGAAAGTTAAAACTGATTTAGCAAGATAATATAAAAATATTGCGAAGCATTATTTTTGCTTCGTAATATGTCTAAATTGTGAAAAATTAGTTATAATTATATTGTAAATGCATGTTATATCTGATATATTATATACTTGTAGATGAATAATTGTAGGAGGTTATCATGCAGATTGAAAGTATAAAGATAGATTTAGAAAAAGATATAAAATCAAAGAAATTACATTTTTTCGTGAAGAGATTAAGTGATATAATATTATCTGCTATAGGAATAATCATATTATCACCAGTATTTATAATACTAGCCATATGGATTAAAATGGATTCAAAAGGACCATCCGTTTTTAAACAAGTTAGAGTAGGAAAAGACGGAAAAGATTTTACCATATATAAATTTAGAACTATGGTTGTAAATGCAGAGAAGAAAAGAGAATTAAACATAGAACCAGGCAATTTGGAAAATTTTGTTTTTCAAAGCAAAAGTGATAATAGAATTACGAAGTCAGGGGCTTTTTTAAGAAAAACGAGCTTAGATGAAATTCCACAATTGTTTAATGTATTCATAGGTAATATGAGTTTAGTTGGACCTAGACCAGAAATACCAGATGTAGTTAAGCTTTATCCGGATGAATACAGACAAAGATTGCTAGTACCACAAGGTATAACTGGTTTAGCACAAATAAGTGGAAGAGGAGAAATTGAATTAGGAAAAACAATTTTTTATGATTTAACTTATATAAAACGATTCTCAGTATGGACGGATATAAAGATATTATTTGGAACTGTATTTTCAGTATTTAAAAAAGAAGGAGCTTTTTAAGGCATTGCAACTTAAATATTTTGTCTTATAATTTATAGAAACTCAAGGAATAATTTTATGTTAAATTTTCCTTGAGTTTCTGTGGATTTAGGTTGTGAAAGTAGATAATTTGGAGGAATAGTATGTTTACTAGAATATTAGAATATAATGTTTTTAATGGAACTTTAAAAGAACTTATGAATTATATAGAAAAGTTTAATAAGGTGAATATAATATCAGGAAATCCAGAGGTTTTATATAATGGACTTAATAATCCTCTATTGTTCAATAATTTTACTGGGGATAACTCTATAATAATTCCAGATGGTGTTGGAACTGTAATGGCTTCTAAAGTTGTTAAAAATCCTGTAAAGGAAAAAATTGCAGGTATAGAGCTTATGGAGGAAATAGTAAAAAAGTGCGAAAGAGAAGGTAAAAGTATATATTTAATTGGTGCTAAACAAGAAATATTGGATGCATGTATCGAAAAACTTCAAAGTAAGTATACTAAATTAAATATAAGTGGTAGCCATAATGGATATTTTGATTTAAATAATTGTAGTGATTTAATAGATGATATTAAAGCTAAAAAGCCATATGCATTATTCATAGCTATGGGATCACCAAGACAGGATGTATTCATTATAAAAAATATGAAGGAATTGCCTTGTAAGATTTTTATGGGTGTTGGTGGAAGTTTTGATGTATTTGCAGGTAAAGTAAAAAGAGCACCTAATTGGATGATAAAGTTAGGATTAGAATGGTTATATAGGGTAGCTAAGGAACCTTTTAGAGTTAAAAGGCTTGGTTCAATACCCAAATTTTTATTGGAAGTTATTAAACATAAAAGTAAATAGTTATCATAAATTAAAAGATGAAGCAATTCACTAAATGTAAGTAATAACCTATGAATAATGTATATGTTATTTACACAAACTACATTTAAAGGAGAGTGGAGTTTATGCAATTTTATGATGTTATAAAAAATAGAACTAGTATAAAAGAATTTAAAAATACTACTATAGACAAAGATAAAATAGATAGAATGATTAATGCAGCAATGATGTCTCCTTCGTGGAAGAATTCCTCATGCTATAAATTTATTATTGTAGAAGATAAGGATAAAAAGGACATTATAGCTAATGCTGTAAAAAATGAGACTGATGAAGCTGGAAAAGCTATTAAAGAAGCACCAATAGCAGCAGTAGTAGTAGCTGATCCAGATAAATCAGGTGAAGTGGATGGTAAGCAATATTATCTTGTAGATGGAGCCATTGCTATGGAGCATTTTATTCTTGCAGCTACTGAGGAAGGTTATGGAACTTGTTGGATAGCAGCCTTGGATGAAGATATGGTAAGACGTGCACTAAGCATACCTGAAAAATATAGAATTGTTGGAATTACACCTGTAGGAGAAATAAAGCAAGAAAAAGGTCATTATGCTGCAAAAAGCGCTGGGGAATATGTATTTCGGGATTCCTGGAATGAAGCTTATGTAGGAAATAGTAAAGTTTTGCATTAAATAAGATAAAAGTTACATGATTTATAATATAATAATAGTTATAAAAAAATTAGAACAGCTTTTGCTGTTCTAATTTTTGGATATCATATAAAACATTTTATTAAAATGAAGGATAACTATTATTGTTTACTTGAACAAGTTCTTTTAAATTTAATTGCTTTTCATAAATAGGGGATGTTACCTTTAAAAATTTCTTTAAATAAACTTCAAAATTTTCAAGGATATCTTTAGCTTTTTCGCTATTGGTACATTGATAATGCTCACTTATAAGATCCTTTAACTTATTTATATCTCTAGAACTATTAAGTGGTTTTGCTTCTACGGTTTTTCCATTACATTTGTCTATAAAGTCGCCTTTTTCATCTAAAACGTAGGCTATTCCTCCACTCATTCCAGCTCCAAAGTTTCTTCCTGTAGGTCCTAGAATAACTACAGTTCCACCAGTCATATACTCACATCCATGATTACCAATACCTTCTACTACAGCTTCAGCTCCACTATTTCTCACACAAAATCTTTGGCCTACTTTTCCATGAATAAATGCTTTACCAGAGGTTGCTCCATAAAGTAGGGTATTACCTGCAATAGCATTTTCCTTAGGATCAAAAGAAGAATTTGCATGAGGAATTAATACAATTTTTCCACCAGAGAGACCTTTCCCAACGTAATCATTGGCATCTCCATTGAGAATTAAGGTGACACCTTTAACAAGAAAGGCACCAAAGCTTTGGCCTGCAGAACCTTGCAAATTAATTACAATGGTGTTATCAGGTAGGCCTTTATTGCCATATTTTCTTGCAATTTCTCCACTTAGCATAGCTCCAACAGTTCTATCTGTGTTTTTAATATTGAAAGCATGCACAATTTTGATACCATTTTCTAAAGCTGGTTTTGACATTTCAATTAATTTTTTGTCTAGCACCTGGTTTATTTTATGATCTTGAGCAATTACATGTTTTCCTATAATGCTTGATGGAAGTTCAGGTCTATATAATATTTGAGTTAAATCTAAATTTTTTAGTTTACCTTCAAGTTGTTTTTCTACATCAAGAACATCTACTCGTCCAATCATTTCATTTAGTGATTTAAAGCCTAATTTAGCCATTAACTGTCTTGCTTCTTGTGCAATAAAAGTCAAATAGTTAATTAAATGTTCAGGAGTACCTTTAAATTTTTTACGAAGTTCAGGGTCTTGAGTAGCAATTCCAGCAGGACATCTATTTAAATTACACTGTTTGCACATTATACATCCAAGAGATATAAGAGCAGTTGTAGCAAAACCATACTCTTCTGCTCCAAGTAAGGCAGCAATAACAACATCCCTACCTGATTTCAATTTTCCATCTACTTGAACAGTAACTCTACTTCTTAAATTATTTAATAATAAAGTTTGCTGAACTTCTGCAAGACCTAATTCCCATGGAAGTCCTACATATTTCATAGAACTTATAGGAGAAGCACCTGTACCACCATCATGACCACTGACCATGATTACGTCAGCATGTCCTTTAGCTACTCCAGCAGCAACAGTTCCAATACCAATTTCAGATACTAATTTTACTCCAATTCGTGCAGTCGGATTTACATTTTTTAAATCAAATATTAATTGCGCCAAATCCTCTATAGAGTATATATCATGATGAGGTGGAGGAGATATTAAATCTATACCAGGAATGGAATGACGAACTCTAGCAATTTCATCTGTTACTTTACTTCCAGGTAAATGGCCTCCCTCACCAGGTTTTGCACCTTGTGCCATTTTAATTTGAAGTTCACTGCAGTTTACAAGGTAATTGGTAGTCACTCCAAATCTTGCTGAAGCAACCTGCTTTACTGCACTCTTAGAATCATCTCCATTAGATCTTAATTTATATCTATCAGAATTTTCTCCACCTTCTCCTGAGTTGCTAGTAGCTCCAATTTTATTCATAGCAATAGCTATAGTTTCATGAGCCTCTTTGCTTAAAGAACCGAAAGACATACCAGAAATTGTAAAATGCTTTAGAATACTTTGTACGGATTCTACTTCTTCTAAAGGTATACTTTTTCTGTTTTTAAATTTTAGCAATCCTCTTATAGTCATTGCTTCATCTATTTTTTCATTTACGTCTTCACAATAATCCTTATAGAGAGTATAATCTTTATTTTCAGATAATTTTCTGAGCTTTTTTACCACTATAGGATTTAAAATATGATGTGTCTTTTTCTCTAAATCAGAGTCATTTTCATATGGAGAAGAGTGTCTTTGTATAACATCATTTGAAATATCCTCTAATTCAATGCCTGAAATTCTTGTAGGAGTATGAGGAAAATACTTATTTATTACATTTTCACTCAATCCTATGCATTGAAATATTTGAGCACCGTTATAACTTTGCAATGTAGAAATACCTACTCTTGAAATAATTTTTAATAAACCTGAAGAAATTGCATTACAGTAGTTTTTAAAACCTTCTTCTATGCTGCTTATATTTTTTATATATTTTTTATTTTCGATCATGTTAGAAATAGTATAGTATACCATGTAAGGATTAACAGCTTTTGCTCCATAACCTATTAAAAGAGCCATATGCATTACATCCCTAGCATCTCCAGTTTCAACTATTAAGTCAGCTGAAGTCCTTAATTTCTTTTCTATAAGATAAGCATTAACAGCACTTAAAGCTAATAAGCTTGGAATTGGAGCATAGTATAAATTAATATTTCTGTCACTTAATATTAAAATGTTATAGCCTTTTAAAATACTTTCTTCAGCACGCTTACATAGATAAGTAAGAGCTTCTTCTAATCCATCTTTACGGTCTGTTTCAAAAATAATTGGAAGTGTAATTGCTTTTAAGTCATCATCATCAAGATGCTTAATATCTTCCAGTTGACTATTGGAAAGTATAGGATGTTTAAGTTCAATATACTTTTTATCTGTTTCTGTTTCAACTTCGTCAACAATTCTTCCATGTGTTCCAATATATTGAGTTAAAGACATTACCATAGATTCTCTTATAGGATCTATAGGTGGGTTAGTAACTTGAGCGAAGGCTTGTTTAAAATAATTAAATATAAGCTGTGGTCTATTAGATAATACAGCAAGTGGAATGTCCATTCCCATAGATCCAATAGGCTCTTTACCATTATTAATCATACAAGCGAGTACTTTTCTTAATTCTTCTTCAGTATAGCCAAATACTTTTTGCTTTAATAATAGAGTTTCTGTTCTTATGGATTTAGCTTCACAATTTTGTTTTATATCATCAAGTGTTAGTTTGTTTCTTTTAATCCATTCAGTAAAAGGTTTTGATTTATATGCTGATTGTTTAATTTCTTCATCAGAAATAATTTTTTGCTTAGATGTATCAATTAAAAATATTTTACCTGGTTCTACGAGACCTTTTTCTTTTACAGCATCATAATTAATATCTACTACACCAGTTTCAGATGACATAATAACTAGGTCGTCCTTTGTTATTATATAACGGGCTGGCCTCAATCCATTTCTATCTAGTATTACACCTAATTTGATGCCATCAGTAAAAGCAATAGTTGCAGGACCATCCCAAGGTTCCATTAATCTAGCATGATATTCATAAAAAGATCTCTTATCTTCATTCATTGAAAAGTCTTTTTGCCATGCTTCAGGAATAAGCATCATCAGTGAATACTCTAAAGAATATCCATTTTCAATAAATAATTCTAAAGCATTGTCCAGAGAGGCAGAATCACTTCCACCAGGTTCAATAACAGGTAAAGTTTTTTTGAAATTGTCACCAAAGCTTTTTGAGTACATAACTCCTTCTCTGGCATTCATCTTATTAATATTTCCACGTATAGTATTGATTTCACCATTATGAGCTATATATCTAAAAGGTTGTGCAAGCTGCCATGATGGAAAAGTATTAGTACTATATCTTTCATGTACTATGGCAATTGCAGTTTTTACATTGCTATTTTGTAAATCTAAATAAAAATCTTCTAATCTATAGCCTAGGATTAATCCTTTATATACTATTGTTCTATGTGATAAACTGCAAATATAAAAGCTTTCTACATTTGCCCTTTTAGAATTGTCAATTAAATTTTGAACTTGTTTCCTTATTATTAAAAGTTGTTGTCGAAACACTTTATCAGGTTGATTATTTCTATCTATAAATACCTGCATAATGACAGGTCTAGTAGCTTTGGCAGATTCTCCACAGGCATCTTCATTAATAGGAACCTCTCTCCATCCTAGTAATTTTTGATTTTCAGCTCTTAATACTTTTTCAAAAATTCCTTGACAAAAAAGCCTTACATTTGGTTCTCTGGGTAAGAAAATCATTCCAACAGCATAATCTTCTGGCGTAGGAAGTTCAATTTTACATTTTTTAACCTCTTCTTTAAAAAATTCGTGAGGTATTTGAATAGTAATACCTGAACCATCCCCAGTATTGGCGTCGGCCCCAACGGCGCCTCTATGCTTTAGGTTCTTTAGTATTTGAAGACCTTGTTTAAGTATAGAATGTGATTTGATGCCTTTTATATGTGTTATAAATCCAACACCACAGCTATCTTTTTCCATAGCAGCATCGTATAATCCTTGTTTTTCTGGAAAATTATTCTTATTCATAGTAGATAAATGCCCCCTTGTAATATTAGTGTGTAAGTAGTACGCACAATTGAATAATTTTGTTTTAATAAATTCATTTTTCAGACTAAATGAGTGTTGGTAACTATTTTATCACAGATGAATATTCATTGCAATATATAGATTGAAAGTAGAAGCTGTAATTTTTATAAATTATTAAAGTGAATAAATGTAAATGTATACATGCAAAAACAGTTAAATTATTATTCCATGTTTTCAGTTTTTATATTATTTAAAATAATGTAGAAATTGATGGTGATTAGTGAAAGAAAAGAATTTTGAAATGGCACCTATCTAAATATTGTAATAAATTTTAGTGCTTAATTATTGATATTTAAACTTTGTAATGTAAAAAAATGCGAAGCATTTTTTAGAGGACAATTGACAGAGGATAGAGGACAATGAAAGTGAGTTTTCCTCCCTGCGCCAGAAAACTAATTATTTTTAAAGCTTGTTTTGCTAACGCAAAACAAGCTTGGAGTTTATACAAGTCAGACCTGTTTCACTTTAGTGAAACAGGTCATTAAAAATTTAATTAAAGATTTTTCGTAGCAAAGCGGAGAAAAATCATCCTTCACTGTCCTCTGTCAATTGTCCTCTGTCCTCTGAAAAAGTTGCGTCGCAATGTGCTTATATCAAGTAAGAATTGTGTTTGCGAAAATTCAGTAAATAAGTAGTTACTTTGTTAAGTCTTCAACGAATTTTGGTAATACAAAGCAAGCTTTGTGAAGTTTTTTAGTATAATATTTTGTATCTATATCTATAGAATTTGATAAATCAACGGTTTCTGGATCATGTTTTTTAGAACCTACAGTAAAGCTCCAAAATCCACTTGGATAAGTAGGTATACCTGCCATAAATAACTTAGTTATAGGAAATACGGCATTTGCATCATTATAAACACGTTTTACTACTTCAGGTAAGTAAAAAGGTGTTTCAGTTTGAGCTATAAATATACCATCTTCAGTTAAGCAATCATATATTTCTTTGTAAAAGCTTCCTCCAAATAATCCTTCAGCAGCACCAAATGGATCAGTAGAATCCACTATTATTACATCAAATTCATTTTTATGTTCATGAACATATTTGATTCCATCACCTACAAAGATTTCACATCTTGCATCATCTAATGCACAACTTATTTCAGGAAGAAATCTTTTACATTCATTAATAACTTCTTTATCTATTTCACATAGAACAGCTTTTTCTACTGAAGGGTGTTTTAAAACTTCTCTTATAGCACCCCCATCGCCTCCTCCAACTACAAGTACCTTTTTAGGATTTGGATGAGTAAATAGAGGAATGTGAGCGATCATTTCATGATATACATATTCATCTTTTATAGTAGTTTGAACTATACCATCTAGCAAAAGCATTCTTCCAAAACTATATGTATCAACTATAGCTAAATCCTGGTATTCAGTTTTTTTTCTAACAAGGGTTTCCTTTATTTTGTAGGTCATAGCTGCATTTTCTATTTGACCTTCTTTTAACCACATATCCATAATACATACCTCCAAATTAAAAATATCATTTGCAAATCTAGCAAATAATATTATAACAATGATTTTATAAAATGACAATTGGTATGTATAAAAATGTATAATGTGGTAAAAATAAATAATAAAAATATAAGAAAACTAGGAGGAAAATAATTCCAAATAGAGAATATTAATTAGGTGTGTGATATAATTTTTAAAGTTATTCCAAAGAAAATTAAAAAAGAGAAGGGGGGTAAGAATGTCTTGCTCAGACTATGCAAGTATGCATATACTGTAAATTTGTTTTAAAATATAATTTGCAGTCATACTGTAAATTGCCATAAAAGCAGTATGGTAAATTAAAGTTAAAGGAAAGCCTTTAACGCTAAGATTACTTTGGCAAGTAGATATTATTTAAATTAATCTTAGTAGAGCGGAGATAATATGTATTTGGAATTTGAAAGTAAGGATGGTAAACTTATAGTTCATATGTCTGGAGAATTGGATCATCATAGTGCAGAGGAAGTAAGAAATAAAATAGACGATAGACTAGACAGAGATAATATTGGAAAGTTAATAATGGATTTTTCAGATGTTAATTTTATGGACAGCTCAGGAATTGGTGTAGTTATAGGCAGATATAAAAAATTGATGTCTAAGAAAGGAAATATATGTATTACAAAAGCGGATGGATCAGTAAAAAGGGTATTTGAGTTATCTGGAATATTTAAAATAATTAAGTTTTATAAAAATATTGAAGAAGCAGTTGAAAATATATAACGGGGGGATTAAAAAATGTATGATAACATGATGAAAATAGAATTTGTAAGCAAATCAGAAAATGAAAGTTTTGCAAGAGTCGCAGTAGCAGCTTTTGCATCACAGCTTGATCCTACCATAGAAGAGATAGCAGATGTAAAAACTGCAATATCAGAAGCAGTAACTAATTCTATTATTCATGGTTATGAAAAAGGAGAAGGTATAGTAAAAATTGAGGCTTATATTAAGGACAAAGAATTTACAGTAATAGTTGAGGATGAAGGAGCAGGTATAGAAAATATAGAGCTTGCTATGCAGCCATTGTATACATCAAGACCAGATTTAGAGAGGTCTGGTATGGGTTTCACAGTAATGGAAACATTTATGGATAGTTTAGAAGTGAATTCTGAGAAAAATAAAGGGACAAGATTAATAATGAAGAAAGTATTTAAATCTTTAAGTTAGGTGGATAATATGGGTGAAGAAGCATTAAAAAAAGCAAATTACAATTATGAGAACAATCTGGAACTCATAAAGTATGCTAGAAATGGAAATAAGGATGCATTAAATAAGTTAATAGAAGTTAACTTGCCTTTGGTTTCTGCTATTAGTAAAAAGTTTCTAAACAGGGGATATGAATATGAAGATATATTCCAAATAGGATGCATGGGTTTGGTTAAAGCTGTTAATAACTTTGATGAAAAATATAACGTAAAATTTTCTACTTATGCAGTACCTATGATTTTAGGAGAAATAAAAAGATTCATAAGAGATGATGGTATGATAAAGGTAAGTAGAAGTGTGAAAAACACTGCGAAAAAACTTCATTATGCAAAGGAAGCTTTAACAAAACAGATTAGTAGAGAGCCAACTATTGAAGAGTTATCTGAGTATTCAGGAATAGGTGTAGAAGACATTATATTTGCTATGGAATCCTCTAATAGTCTTCAATATTTATATGATACTATACATCAAGATGATGGTGCACCTGTTCTACTTATTGACAAATTAAGTGAAAGTAGTGATAGAGATAGTGAAATAGTGGACAGAATAGCACTGAAGGAAGCCTTAAAAAATTTAGATGTGAAATCAAGACAAATTATTATGCTTAGATACTTTAAGGATAAAACTCAAATACAAGTAGCAAAAATGCTTGGAATAAGTCAGGTACAAGTTTCAAGAATTGAAAAAAAAGTTTTGAAAGTAATGAGGGAAAATTTAAGCGGATAGGATACAATTTGTATCCTATTTTTTATTTGGATAGGCGCTGAAAATCTGATATTTTGAAATGACTGCTTATTCATGAAAATAATATAAGAAAGAAAGTTTTATTTGAAAAAAAATTAAAAGCGAGTTACTCGCTTTTAATTTATTATAGTAGGTTTTTTAGGATTTATAACATTATTTCCATTGTTATTGGTGTCTGTGTTGGTATTAGGTGTATTAGTATTTTCATTGTTAGTTTGAGTACCATTATTAATGTTGTTATTGTTATTATTAGTAGTATTACTGTTATTATTTTTATTGGTATCGGCAGACTTATTATTGGTATTGTTTTTATCCTTATTATCATCACGATTGAAAAAAGGATTATTTCTAAAACCAGAGTGTGAATAATTACAATACTGTGAAGGCTCGGTACCTTGTATAAAGAACTCATTATAAGTTTTATTTCCTGTAGGATCACCATAACATGAAGATGTAGCTAATTTACCCGAATCTTCACAAATGTTTGCGGTAGTAACTCCAGATGGCATTTGTACATCAGTTGTAGATAGATTTTCATGTACTGGCTGCATTATAGCACTCCATATAGCAGCAGCTTTGTTACTTGAACCATTCTCACAAACAGATGCATCATCATTTCCTATCCATACTGCAGCTGAATAGTAAGGAGTAAGGCCACAAAACCAAAAGTTTTTGTTATCTCCAGAAGTACCAGTTTTACCTCTTACAGGCATGCTTCCGAAACTAGCACTTGTACCTGTTCCTCCAGGACTTACTGGTCCCTTTAATAAGTCATACATTATATATGCACTTTCTGGTGAAAGTACTTTTCTTGTTGAAGTCTTATTTTCTAAAATTGATTTACCATTTCTATCCAAAACCTTAGTATAAAGCTTTGGAGCAGTATAATTACCACTGTTTCCAAAAACGCCATAAGCTGCAGACATAGTTAATGGATTGGTACCATGATGTAATTCTCCTAAAGATAAAGCAGCTATACTCGATTTATCATGAGCATCTAATGTTAAACCAAATTTTTCAGCATATTCAATACCTGTTTTTAAACCAATTAAGTCCTCTAGCTTTACAGCTACTAAGTTCCTTGATTTGGCTATTGCAGTTCTTATAGTGATATTACCCATAAACGATTGATCATCATCTTGTGGGTAGTAAGGAGTTCCATTAGAACCATACTTTTGAGCAAGATCATTTGATAGTGCAGAGTCATCTATAACAGTAGCTGCTGTGCTCTGCTTTGAATCAATACTAGGAGAATATACTGTTAAAGGTTTTATACTGGATCCAGAAGGTCTCAAATAATTATCAGAAGCAGCCCTATTAAAGGATCTAGGAGGTTGATCACCTCTTCCTCCAACAATTGCTTTTACTTCTCCAGAATGATAATCCATAACTACTGCTGCAGCTTGAGGTTGGGTTATACCATTTTTATCTGAAGAAGCACCAATTATGCTATCTGAATTTATAGCACTTACAGTACTTGCTTGCATATCTCTATCCATTGAGGTATATATTTTTAATCCACCATACATAAGAAGATGTTGAACTTCAGTATCAGTATAATGATACTGCTTTTTTAAATCCTTTTTAATTTGATCTATGGCTGGAAGAGTGTACCACTCAAAATTAAGTTTATTGCTAATTTGAGTTTGAGGTTGGAAAGCAAGCTTTTTATTGTTTAAATCATTTATAGCACCATTATATTGTTCTTCATTTATATATCCGTTTTCATACATTTTTTTTAATACAGTTCCAGTTCTATTTAAGTAAACTGAAGGGTTTTTTTTCGCAGAAGTAGAAAAAGGGTAATATACAGAAGGACTTTGTGGCATTCCTGCAATAAAAGCACATTCAACTAAACTTAAATCCTTTGACTTTTTATTAAAATATTGTTCGGAAGCTGCTTCTACGCCATATGCTCTTCCACCTAAATATATTGTGTTCATATAGGCTTCAAGTATTTGATCTTTACTTAATTCTTTTTCAAGTTGTACTGATAAATACATCTCTTGAATTTTCCTCTTAAAGGTTACTTCAGAGGATAAAAGTGTGTTTTTAAGTAATTGCTGAGTTATAGTAGAAGCTCCTTGTACTCCAGGTTGCCTTTTAATTTTATTTTTTACATCTATAAGTGCTACCCCTGCTATTCTTCTTAAATCTATACCACCATGTTTATAGAATCTTTCATCCTCTATACTTACAAAGGCATTTTTTAAATTTTGAGGTATGTCTTTATCTTTTATAACAGTTCTTTGTTCATTTGTTACAACTACATCCATGAACTGCTTTTTATTGTCATATAAAATAGATGGTTCGTTTAAAGTTAAAATTTGCTTTACATCTAATGGAGGAGCATTTTGTATTATAGCTAAAACTACTCCAAAACAGGCAACAGATGCTAATATAAATAAACTTAATACAGTAATCAGCGTAGTCTTAAAAGCATTTTTCGAATGAGGCTTTTTCGAAACAGCTTTTTTCCGCCTTTGGCTCATAATTGTCCTCCTTAATTCTTAGTTTTGAAATTAATAATTTTAAATTATTATAACATAAATTAAAATATTAATGAAATATAACTTTAATTTAGAAAAAAAATCCAATAATCGCTTTAAAAATGATTATAGTAATGCAAATTTTTAAAGCAAATAAATTTTTTATATAATGTAGAATATAATTTTAAAATATAGATATTAAAAAAACGTTTAATTCTAAAAATAAAACTATGCAAGTTATATATTATACTTTTTTTAATAATTATACTAGATATTATATCAATATATTGTTAACAAATTGATAACACAAGTATATTAATATGTAGAAGGATAACGATGGTGATATTTTTATGATAAAAGCAGATGTGTTAAAAAAGAAGTACCTATTTCGGAGATAATAATAGCTTATGAGATTCTAGGTACTATTACAAATTTGTGATTAGATAATGTAAGTTTTAAACCTATAAACAGAGAATGAATAGAATATAAACATAACTTTCTTAATTATTTAGTTAAGAGTTAAGAAAACTTTCATTTATAATAAAATAAAAATAAAATTCACATTAGCGAATTTTTGTTCATTATTTTTAAAATTATTAATAATAAATAATTTGATTTATTAATTCTTAACTCTTAATTAAAAAAGAAAATTCAAATTTTAAATTATGAAACCTTTATTCCCAATTGAATACATATGGAATATTTCTATAATAGTCTCCATAATTTAATCCATAACCTGCTACAAATACATCAGGAATTTCAAAACAGCAAAAGTCAGGTTTTAATTCTAATTTTCTTCTTTCAGGTTTATCTAAAAGAACACAGCATTTAACACTGGCAGCACCTAAAGCTTTTATATGACCTATTACGAAGTCCATTGTTATACCTGTATCGATTATATCATCTACAATAAGGACATCACAGCCTTTAATATCATCTTGGATGTCATTTACAACTTTTACACATCCAGAAGAAACTTCAGAATGGCCATAACTTGAAGTTGTCATAAAGCCTATTTTTGTAGGAAGATCTATTTCTCTTACTATATCTGCAGCGAATATAAAACTTCCTCTTAAAAGTGATAAAACATAAAGATTTTTATCTTTGTATTCTTTAGTTATATCTTTACCTAATTCATGTATCCTATCAGCTATTTTTTCTTTACTGATTAGTATTTTTTTTACTTTGTCTTCCATTATGATCCTCCAACTTTATACATATTTACAACGTTGATTTTATAGTATAAAATTATATGAAAGTTGTCAAGTATACGCTTATATTGTTAGAAAATTACTTAAATTAAGTAAAAGGATTGTAAGTATATATAATGATAAGCAGGGATAAGTTTATAATTTATAGAAATAATAAGATTATGGAGTGATGAAGATGATATATGGAAATATAGAAGGTGTTAAAAGTTCTATATTAGCAAGATTAGAAAAAGTTTATGAAATGAAAATGCCTAAGGATAGCATTTGTACTGAAGAATTAATAGAATTATTATGTGATGTTACAACGTATCTTAATAGAGAAGTTAGTGTAGGTATAAATAGAAAAGGAACAGTTATAAGTGTAGCTATAGGTGATAGCAGTACTGTAGAAATTCCTGAAATAGATATAAAAGAAAGAAAGTTATCACAAGTTAGAATAATACACACACATCCAAATGGTAATTCAAGACTTTCAGCCATAGATATATCTGCTCTTATAAAGCTTAAATTGGATTGTATTACTGCTATTGGAGTTGAAGATAATAAATATACAGATATGACTTTAGGATTTTGTGGTATAGAAAATGATTTATTTGTAGCAGAATCAACAAAACCTCTTAGCATAGATGCTGGAATTAAGTTTAATATATTAGATAGAATAAAATATATTGAAGATATAATAAAAGATGAAAATATAATTGACGATGATAGTGAAAGAGCTATTTTAGTTGGAGTGGAAAGTGAAGAAAGTATAGATGAACTTGAAGAACTTGCTAAAGCATGTAATGTAAAAGTTGTATATAAAGTTCTACAAAAAAGAAGCATAATAGATAGTGCCTTTTATGTAGGTAAGGGAAAGGTTGATGAAATAGCACTTTTAAGGCAGGGATATTCTGCTAATGTTATCATTTTTGATGATGAACTTTCAGCTTCGCAAGTAAGAAATTTAGAAGAAAATATAGGAGCAAAGGTCATAGATAGAACAACATTGATACTTGAAATTTTTGCAACTAGAGCAAGAAGTAGAGAAGCAAAAATACAAGTAGAACTTGCACAATTGAAATACAGATTACCAAGGCTATCTGGGCTTGGAACAGTGCTTTCTAGAACAGGTGGAGGTATAGGAACTAAAGGTCCAGGAGAGAAAAAGCTTGAGACAGATAAAAGACATATAAGAGAAAAAATTTATGATTTGATTAAGGAATTAAAGAAGATAAAGCAAGTAAGGGAAACACAAAGAGAAAGAAGAAATGAACTACAAAAGGTTTCTTTAGTTGGATACACAAATGCAGGTAAATCTACTTTAAGAAATAAGCTGTGTGAGATTGCTATGCCTAAGGAGGCTGTTCATAAGGAAAAGGTTTTTGAAGCGGATATGCTTTTTGCAACATTAGATATAACTACTAGAGCTATAGAACTTTCAGATAGTAGAATAATTACCGTAACAGATACAGTTGGGTTTATCAGAAAGCTTCCTCATGATTTGGTAGAGGCTTTTAAATCTACACTTGAAGAGGTTATTTATTCTGACTTGCTTTTACATGTAGTAGACATATCTTCAGATTACGTAGAAGAACAGATAGATGCAGTAAATAGCGTTCTTGGGCAGCTAGGAGTAAATAACAAGCCTATGATGTTAGTGCTAAATAAGATTGATAAAGCATCTAAGGAGAGAATAGAAGAAATCAAAGAAAAGTATAACAAAATAGAAGTTGTATGTATTTCTGCAAAGCAAGAGCATAATTTGGATTTATTGCTTCAGGAAGTAAGTAAACTTTTACCATATACATTAAAAGAGGCAGAATACCTTATACCTTATACAGACCAATCTATGGTAGCATTTTTGCATAGAAATTCAAAGGTAAAGGATGAAGAATATAGGGAAGATGGAACTTATATCTGTGCTTTAGCAGATGATGAAGTTTATAATAGATGTGAAAAGTATATGATTTAAGTAAAAATATATCAAATGGAGAGTGAAAGCTATTGGAGAAGGTATGTCCTATATGTAATGGACTAAGTGTAATAAATTTACCGTGCGAAAAGTGTAAGGGTACCATGAAGGATATGGGAAGAGTACAAGACTATACAGATTCTTATGCCTGTCAATTGGATATAAATGATGGAATTAATTATTGTGTCCATTTATTTAAATGTACAGAATGCAATAGTATAAAAAGAATAAAAATTTCTAAAATTAATCTATAAATACTTAAAGAAATTATTCATAAACGTTTTCTGGTATTGTAATTATACTGAAATTTATTATATAATAAGAAAAAAATTAAATTTTTATTAAATTCTAATTTAATTAACTTTTTTGATTTTACTAATTTTTAAAGGGGTGTCAGATAGCAAATGGAAAAGAGCATTGCACAATATCAGAAAGCGTTTAATAATATAATTGAGAGATTAAAATCAAATGATTCGGTACTTGCAGTTATGGTATTTGGAAGTATGGTTACTGGTGACTTATGGGATGAATCTGATATAGATCTTTTTGTTATATTAGACAAGAAAAATCCGGATATAGAAAATATATATACAGAAGAAAAAGAAGTTCCGGTGCATATTAAATTAATGAGTAAGAGTAAGTTTCTGCAAATATATGAAGAGGATTTGAAGGGTGGATTTATACACAGAATACTTGCTTCATCCAGACTTGTATTTTCTAAAGACATACAAATTACTACTAAATACGACAATGGTAGATACTACCCTGATTTAGATAGAGAAATATGGAATATGGTGTATTTAGGAAGCTTGTTAAAAAGTTTAGGTGTATGCAAAAAGTATTTGCACAATGATAGTATATATACATCATATATTGCTGCAGTGCGCTGTGTGGAGGAATATGCAAGACTTTATGTCAATTTTTCAGGATATATGATAAGCAAAGATGCAGTTACTATGGCTATTAATTTAAATGATGATTTTAAGAAATGCGTGGATCAGTTATTCTTTAATAAAGCTAATAAAGAAGAAACTATAAATCATATTTTAGAATATCTACAAAAAAATGTGGATGGATCTCTAAGAAACTTGAGCAATGTATTAATAAATTATATGCGAGAAAAAGACAGTTTCTTAAGTGCTGAAAACATAAAAAATGATAAACTGTTTTATAACTATGACATAAATATGGAAGAAATATTAGATAAGCTTTGGAGAAAAAATTTAATAAAAAGAGAGAATAGAGATTACAAAAACGAAAAAGGAGAAATTTTATTTAAGGAGAATGTATACTTTATATAAAATTTTATTATTAGAGAATGCATAAACGAACTTAAGTTTTAGGTAAAGAGAAATTTAAGTTCGTTTATTTTTAATTATATGAAATTATAAGGAAGTGCCATTATGGATAAGTATTTTGTAAGCATGCAAGGGGAAATTCCCAAATACATAACTATTACAAGACATATAAAAAGATTAATTGATATAAATAAAATTGAAGATGGAGAAAAACTGCCATCAATAAGGTCTTTATCAGAATTTCTAAATGTTAATAATGTAACAATAGTAAATGCATACAAAAGACTTCAAAACGAAGGATATGCCGTACAGAAAATGGGAAGTGGAACTTATGCTAAAAAGAAAGATATAACTAAAAATTTTAAAAAGGAATATTCAGAAGCTTTAAAAAAAATATCTGGAAAAATGGTAAAGGAATATGTAGATTTTACTGGTGAAACTCCAAGTAATGATTTTTTTCCGGTACAATCTTTTAAGGATGTATTAAATGAAGTATTGGATAGGGATGGTGCGGAAGCTCTTATATATCAAGAAGCACTGGGATATGAAGGACTGAGGAAAAGTATAAGTGAAGTTTTCTGGAATAAAAAAATTAAAAGTGATGATATACTTATAGTATCAGGAGCTCAACAGGGGATAGATATAGTATCTAAGGCTCTTATAAATACCAATGATAATGTTATAGTTGAAAAGCCTACATATAGTGGTGCTTTATCTGTTTTTAAGTGGAGAAGAGCCAATATATATGAAGTTCCTATAGGAAAAGATGGCATAGATGTAGATAAATTTGAAAAAATATTGAAGAAGAATAATATAAAGTGTTTTTACACTATGAGTTATTTTCAAAATCCTACAGGAATGAGCTATAGTATAGAGAAGAAACAACAAATTTTAAATTTAGCAGAGATTTATGACTTTTACATTATAGAAGACGATTACTTGGCAGAATTAATTTATGATCATAGTATAAAATATAAAAGCTTTAAAAGTTTGGATAAAAATGATAGGGTAATATATATAAAGAGTTTTTCAAAAATATTTTTACCGGGTATAAGAATAGGATATTTGATACCTCCTATGAAATTTAAAGAGAGTATTGAAAACTCAAAAATAAATACAGATATATCCACATCTAGTCTTATGCAAAGAGCTTTAGATTTATATATAAAAAAGGGATTGTGGAAAGATTATATGAATAATTTAAATCACATATATAAAAATAGGTACTTATTGATGGAGGAGTGTATAAAATCACACTTGGAAAATAAAGTGGATTTTATAAGTCCAGGGGGAGGCCTTAACTTCTATTTGAAAATAAAAGATTCTATATATGTTGATTCTATTGAATTGTTTAGAAAGACTAAAGATAAAAAGGTGTTAATTACCCCAGGTACTTTGTTTTATAAAAGTCCTTCAGAAGGTAAAAAATATTTTAGAATTAGTTTCTCACAAACAGATGAGGAAGCTATGCAAAAAGGTTTAAGCATAATAAATGAATTGCTGGAATAACAAAGGAGAGTATCATCATGAAAAAAGGTATGATTAATATAGAGTGGTCTAAAATTAACTCATATACAGAAGAGGATATAACTTATTTTTTGTTTTTAGAAGGTAAATCCATTGAATGTTTATGCAAAATAAGAAGCTTATCAAAAGAAACAGTTCAAAAACACATATTAGATGGTAAAATTAAATATGGAATACTAGCTAAAAGTGATAATGAGAAGGAGCTTTTTAAAACTATATCATCATCTGGAAAATTGGATAAAATAGAAGTTTTAAAAGGATTAAGTGAAGAAAATAAAAGTAAAATTATAGATTATATAAGATGTGATTATGCAGATATGAAGACTAAGGATAAGGAAAATGCTGTTTGGATTCTTGGAGAAATAGGAGATAATAAAGTATTAGATATTTTAATTAAAGCTTCTGTTCATAATCATGTAAATGTAAGAAGAATGGCAGTTTCTGCTGTAGGTAAGATAGGTGATAAGGCTGGTGAAAATATACTAATACGAAAATTAGAAGATGAAAATCCACAAGTAGTTATGTATGCCATAAAATCATTAATTAAAATTAAAAGTCAAAAGGCATTAGGTAAAATTAAAGAAATTTATAAAAGTGCAGAAAAAGATTATATAAAAAGGGTGTCGGAAGAGTATCTTAAAACATTGGCAGAAGCGGATTTGCAAGTTAAGGAGTGATTGGGATTGGGTTATTTTACTATAAAGGATGAAATAAGTACGCAGTTCGAGGAAAAAAAGTCTATTTTTATAGGCCATATAAAAAGGGTATATGAAGAGGAAGAGGCAAAAAAATTTATAGATAAAATAAGAAGTGAACAGAAAGAAGCACGACATAATGTATATGCTTATGTTATTGGAGAAAACATGGGCATACAAAGATATAGTGATGATGGAGAACCTCAGGGAACAGGAGGAATTCCAGTTTTAGAAGTTATAAAGAAAAATGGGATAACAGATGTAGTTATAGTGGTTACCAGGTATTTTGGCGGTATACTTTTAGGAAAGGGAGGTCTTGTAAGAGCATATTCAAAGGCTGCTGCTATGGCAGTAGATGAAGGTACTATAGTTGAAAAGGTTAAAGGATCTGTATTAGAGATATTTATAGAATATGATATGCTTGGAAAAGTTCAATACTTATTTGAACAAAATTTATGGCATATAGAAAATATAGAGTATACAGATAAAGTTAAAATTATAATGTATTGTGATGTTTCTAAATTAAAAACAGTAGAATCCTCTGTAATAGAAGCCACTAATGGCAAGTGTGAAGTTGTAATAGGAGATGAAAGCTACTACTTTAAGAAAGAAAATAGATTATTTCAAGAACAAGATATTTAGTATAATTATTGTTGTAAAGTGAAGAAAAATGATATTTTAAGTTTGAATTTATAAGTCTTTGTATGATATAATGTTTTAGGTATTTTATAAATCAGACTTAAAATCTTTATTATGTGATTTTTAGTAATAATTTAAAATAATATATAACCAGTTAGGGGGAAATAAATATGTCAGGACATTCAAAATGGCATAATATACAGGCTAAAAAAGGTAAAGCAGATGCAAAAAGAGGTAAAATCTTTACTAAATTAGGAAAAGAAATTGCTATTGCATCTAAAATGGGAGGATCAAATCTTGATGCTAACAGTAAGTTAAGAGATGTTGTAGCAAAAGCAAAAGCTGCTAACATGCCTATGGATACAATAACAAGGGCAATAAAAAAAGGTGCTGGAGAAATGGAAGGAGTAAACTACGAATCTGTAGTTTATGAAGGTTATGGTCCAGCAGGAACTGCTGTTATAGTAAATGCATTGACAGATAATAAGAATAGAACAGCTGCCAATGTAAGACATGCATTTACAAAAAATGGAGGAAACATGGGTTCTACAGGATGTGTTTCTTTTATGTTCCAAGAAAAGGGTCAAATTGTTATAGAAAAAACAGATGACAAAGACGAAGATGAATTAATGATGATGGCTTTAGATGCTGGTGCAGAAGATTTTGCAGCAGAAGATGAAGTTTTTGTAGTAACAACTACACCAGAAGATTTTGGAACAGTAAGAGAAGCTTTAGAATCTAATGGACTTGAGTTCTTAGAAGCTGAAGTAAAAATGATTCCAGATACATATACTGCAATTGATGAAGAAACAGTAGTTAAGTTCGAAAAAATGATTGATGCTTTAGAAGATGACGAAGACGTTCAGGACGTTTACCACAATGCTGAGTTCCCTGAAGGATGGGAAGAATAAAGAGCTAATAGGATTTTTGGTAAAGCTAAAATTGATGGATTACGATATATGTTTAAATTTTAGATCTTACATTATAGATGTGCGATTCGAACACCTTTTTATATTGGTATATGCCAATATAAAAAGGTGTTCTTATGTTATTAATTTGATTAATGAAAAAGTGTATTAAGTAGTGAATATGTATAATTTCTATTTGTCGAATGAAAATAATTGAAATATACTGAAAATTCTGTATAATATTAATAAGTAAAAGTATTTATTAACTAATAATGCTATATAGTAATTTACTTTTATATAGGTTTTAAATATATGATTCTAAGTAATACCCCCCTTTAAGGTACAATTAATTTTGTACCTCCTTTTTAGATAATTTTAAATATATAATTAATTTTTTATAAGTAAAGTATTCACATATTTATTTTATTTGAGTAAAAAATATAGTATAAAAGATATTTGGTATCTATAATTTTATTATGTAATTTTTTTAATTCCCAAATACTATAAATATAATATATTATAATCTTCATGATTTTTTATTATATTTTGAGGGGGTAGTTTAGTGAAAAAAATTATAACTCTATTTACTACGATAGCCATATTTATAGTGTCAGGAAGCTTAGTGTATGCTAAAACTAACTATACTGTAAATAGAATAGATGGAGCAACTAGATATGAAACTTCAATGAATATAACGAATAACTATAATAATGATAAGCTAGAAAGTGTTATTATTGCAAGCGGAGATGATTTTCCAGATGCATTAGCTGGTTGTATGCTTTCAAAAAATGTAGATGCACCTATTTTACTAATAAGTAAAGACAATAGTTCCAATGAAAGTACTATTAATTTTATAAAAAGTAAGTTGAAAATTGATGGCAGTATCTATATATTAGGTGGAGAAGCATCAGTAAGTGGAAAATTTGAAAATTACCTCAATTCAATAGGTTATGATAATATTAAAAGATTAGGTGGAATTGATAGGTTTGATACAAATCGTATAATTGTGAATTTCTTAAATATAAAAAAGAATACACCAGTGATTATTGTTAATGGCCTTGGCTTTTCAGATGCTTTAAGTGTATCTAGTATTGCTGCATCAAAAGGTTACCCAATTATAATGAGTGACTCATCAAAATTATCTGACCAAACAAAAGAAATGTTGAAAGATATAGAACCAGCTAAAGCATTTATTATTGGCGGCGAAGGTTCTATAAGTAACAATGTGGTTAACCAATTAAAAGAAGTTGTTACATCCTTAAATGATAATAATATAATAAGAATAGCTGGAATGAATAGATACGAAACATCCTTAGATGTTTGTAAATATTTTAACTTATCTTCAGATACTGCAGTTATTGCCAGTGGAGAAAATTTTCCTGATGCTTTGTCTGGCAGTGCTTTAGCAGCAAAGAAAAATGCTCCTATAATATTAACAGATGGGGTTAATATAGCATCTCAAAAACAATACTTAGACCAATGTAATTATAGTAAATTAATTTTACTTGGTGGTACAGGAAGCATAAGTAACGATATTGAATATACTTTAGAAAATAAGCCTGTTATTTCTGATGACTCTATCAAAATGTTGTTGTTTACTGGAGATGAAGCTTTTAAAAATATGCTAAAAATTAATGTGGATGGCAGTTCGTACATTAACATAGCAGGAATAAGCTACGCTAAGGTAACAGAGGATTTTAGTAAATACAGTTCTATATATGAATATTTGAATAAAAATTATGGATTAAACAATTACTATACAGATGATTTTATAAAAAATATGGTGAGTTTTGTATTCACTAATGTAAATGGTAAATGGTACATGAGATATGGAAATCTAGCACCTAGACTTATAGTTCAAAATTCTCAGATTGCATATAAAAAGTACGATAGCAATAAAGTATATGTTTCTTTAAAAGGATATTATTTTGGCAAGCAGGATGTATCCTACTCAAATGCTGTTTTAAGTTTTGAAGGTGATAAATGGCTAATAGATAAATTTGATAACTGGGGAGTAGAATAATAAGATATAGAGAAGAAAAAAATCAGTTTTTTGAATAATACCTTTGCAATGTGTCCATAATATCTTGTAGGAGGGATATTATGGATTTTATTAATAATAATAGAAAAAAGATAAGAACTGTTTTACTTGTAATTTTAACTATTTCAATTTTTAGTTTGAGCTATTATTTGTGTATAAATAAGTTGAAAAGTACAAACTTGAAGGAAGACAAATATAAAGTACAAAATGAAAGTAAGGATATAGATAAAACTATGACCGTAGACTCTAATATGAACACTTCACTTTCGCCAAATGCAAAGGTAATATTCGAGAAAAAGTATATTAAAAGTGGTGAAGTTATAACTGAAAAAGAAGAGAGTGCTGGTAATTTAGCAGGTAAGAAAAAAAGTGAGTTAAATCAAGTGTATAAAGGACAAGGATATAGTTTAGAAAGTATGAAATCTTCAGAAGTAGTGTTTGTGAAAGAATTTGATAGATATGCTCCAAATAAGTATGTAGTTGGTATAAAAGATGGATTTATTGCTATATATAAAACTGATAAAGATGGAAATATGTTTATAGAAGATGAAAAAAGAGATGTAACAGACATAAAAACTGATAGATTAAAAAAAGCAGACATAGAACTTTTAACAAAAGGGGATAAGTATTTCCAGTGTAATACAAGGGAAGATGCAGAGGCACGCCTTGAAGACTATGAGTAATAGTCTTTAAGGCGTTTTCTAGTGGATAATATTCTTTGTTTCTTGAATTAAATTAAGTATAATGGTAAAGTAATATATGTTAAGTTTACACTAAAGT
This sequence comes from Clostridium carboxidivorans P7, assembly GCF_001038625.1. Classification (GTDB taxonomy): domain Bacteria; phylum Bacillota; class Clostridia; order Clostridiales; family Clostridiaceae; genus Clostridium_AM; species Clostridium_AM carboxidivorans. Next base: position 3,844,887 of record NZ_CP011803.1, on the reverse strand, counting down.
TTGATTTAAAATTTAAGAAATTGGAGGACGTCTTTGATGTATGAGTATATACGGGGAACCTATGCAGGAATGAATAAAGATTACATAGTAGTTGAAAATAATGGCATTGGCTATAAAATATATACTTCAGGAAGTACTCTGGCTAAAATTCCCAAAATAAATGAAGAAATAATGCTTTATCTTCAGCAAATAGTTAGGGAAGATTTTATAGGTCTTTATGGTTTTTTGACAAAAGAAGAATTGAGTATGTTTAATTTGCTTTTGTCTATAAATGGTGTAGGTGCAAAGGCTGCATTATCACTTTTATCTATAAGCAGCGTTAACAATTTAAAGTATGCAATTTTATCTGGTGATGAAAAACTTATTACTAGAGCACCGGGTATAGGAAAGAAAATGTCCCAAAGAATTATACTTGAGCTTAAGGATAAAGTGAAACCAGAAGATGTTGATATATCACAAGGAGATACTATTGAAATAGATGAAACTGCAGGGAATAGTTCAGAAGCATTGGAAGCACTTGTAGCATTAGGATATTCTGAAAAAGAAGCCAACAAAGCTATTAATACTATAGACAAAAAGGATTCTGTAGAGAATATAATAAGAAATGCATTAAAATTTTTAATGGGTTAGGAAGGTGATAATTTTATGAATGAAGAAGATAGAATTGTTACACCTTTAAATATAGTTGGAGATACGGAAAATGAATATAGTTTAAGACCTAAAAGAATTAATGAATATATTGGACAAAAAAAGGTAAAAGAAAAATTAAAAATTTTTATAGAAGCAGCAAAGAAAAGAAAAGAAGCTTTAGACCATGTATTGTTATATGGTCCACCAGGATTAGGTAAGACTACATTGGCTAACATAATAGCAACGGAAATGGGAGGCAATTTAAAGGTCACATCGGGTCCTGCTATAGAAAGAGCTGGTGATTTAGCTGCAATACTTACAAGTCTCAATGATTATGATGTGTTATTTATAGATGAAATTCACAGATTAAGTAGAAATGTAGAAGAAATACTATATCCAGCAATGGAAGACTATGCTTTGGATATAGTTATAGGAAAAGGTGCTGCTGCTAAGTCTATTAGATTGGATTTGCCTAAATTTACTTTGATAGGAGCTACTACTAGGGTTGGTCTTTTGACTTCTCCTCTAAGAGATAGATTTGGGGTAATGTGTCCAATGGAGTTTTATGAGAATGATGAATTAAAAGAAATTATAGTAAGATCTGCCCAAATACTTGGTGTGAAAATAGAAGAAAATGCAGCACTGGAAATAGGAAGTAGATCAAGAGGAACTCCTAGAATAGCTAACAGACTTTTAAAAAGAGTTAGGGACTACTCAGATGTTAAAGGAAATGGACTAGTAGATTTGGAAGTTACTAAAGCTGCCTTAGAACTTTTAGATGTAGATGAAGAAGGCTTTGATAGTATAGATAATAAAATATTAACAGCCATAATAGATAACTTCAAAGGTGGACCAGTAGGTTTAGAAACTTTGGCGTATTTTATAGGAGAAGAACTTGATACTATTCAAGATGTTTATGAGCCTTATCTTCTTCAAAAGGGATTTATAATAAGAACACCTAGGGGAAGAGTTGCATCAGATAGCGCATATAAGCATTTGAATAGAAGTAAAAAATGTGCTAAAACAGTACAGCAGCAATCAATATTTAAGGATAGAACATAAGAATAAGAAATGGAGAGTAGATATTTTGAAGGTTACAGATTTTGATTTTTATTTACCAGAGGAGTTAATAGCACAATGCCCATTGGAAAAAAGAGATGAAGCAAGGTTGATGTTATTAGATAAAAATACTGGTGAAATAGAACATAAAATATTTAAGGACATAATTGATTATTTGGAACCAGGAGATTGTTTAGTATTAAATGATACCAGGGTACTTCCTGCAAGACTTATTGGAAGTAAAGAGAATACAGGAGGGAAAATAGAGTTTTTGCTACTTAAGAGAATAGACAAGGATAAGTGGGAAACTCTTGTTAAGCCAGGAAAAAGAGCACAGGTTGGAACACGATTTGTATTTGGTGATGGAGAATTAAAGGCAGAAGTAGTTAGTGTTGAAGAAGATGGAAACAGAATTGTAAAATTTGAGTATGAAGGAATATTTGAAGAAGTATTAGACAAACTAGGACAGATGCCTCTTCCTCCTTATATAAAAGAAAAGCTTGAAGACAAGGAAATGTATCAAACTGTTTATTCAAAAGAACAGGGGTCAGCTGCTGCACCTACAGCAGGATTACATTTTACAGAGGAACTATTAAAGAAAATAGAAGAAAAAGGTGTAAATATAGCATTTTTAACCTTACATGTAGGACTGGGAACTTTTAGACCAGTTAAAGTTGAAAATATACAAGATCATAATATGCATTCAGAATATTATACTATGTCTAAAGAAACTGCGGATATAATAAATAAAACAAGAAAAAATGGAAAAAGTATAATTGCAGTAGGAACTACTTCTTGCAGAACTTTAGAAACTATAGGAAATGATGAAGGAGAAGTAAGAGAACAATCAGGGTGGACAGATATATTTATATATCCAGGATATAAGTATAAAATGGTAGATAAACTTATAACTAATTTTCATCTTCCAGAATCTACATTGATAATGTTAGTAAGCGCATTAGCTGGAAGAGAAAATGTAATGAATGCTTATGACACAGCAGTAAAAGAAAGATATAGATTTTTTAGCTTTGGAGATGCAATGTTTATTAAATAAAGGGGTGTTTTAATGTACAAATTACTTAAAAAGTGCGGAAAAGCTAGAAGAGGTGAGTTTGCAACTCCTCATGGTGTAATACAAACACCTGTATTTATGAATGTAGGTACTTTAGCTGCTATAAAGGGCGGGGTATCTAGTATGGATTTAAAGGAAATAGGATGTCAGGTAGAACTTTCAAATACATATCATCTTCATTTAAGACCTAGTGATGAAGTGGTAAAAAAAATGGGTGGATTACATAAATTTATGAATTGGGATAGACCTATTTTAACTGATTCAGGTGGATTCCAGGTTTTCTCTTTAGCAAAAATGAGAAAAATAAAAGAAGAAGGAGTTTATTTTAATTCTCATATAGATGGAAGAAAGATATTCATGGGACCAGAAGAAAGTATGAGAATTCAAAGTAATTTAGCATCTACTATAGCTATGGCTTTTGATGAATGCATACACAATCCTTCACCAAGAGATTATGTAGAGCAATCTGTAGCTAGGACCACAAGATGGTTGCAAAGGTGTAAGGATGAAATGGATAGATTAAATTCCCTTCCAGATACAATAAATAATAAACAAATGCTCTTTGGTATAAATCAAGGAGGAATTTTTGAAGATATAAGAATTGAACATGCTAAAACTATAAGCAAAATGAGTTTGGATGGTTATGCCATTGGAGGTTTAGCAGTAGGAGAATCTCATGAGGAAATGTACAGGGTAATAGATGCAGTAGTTCCATATTTACCAGAAGATAAGCCTATTTACCTTATGGGAGTTGGAATACCAAGCAATATATTAGAAGCTGTAGATAGAGGAGTAGACTTTTTTGATTGTGTCCTTCCTGCTAGAAATGGAAGACACGGTCATGTATTTACTAAAGAAGGAAAAATAAATTTATTTAATGCAAAATATGAGTTGGATTCCAAGCCAATAGATGAAGGTTGTCAATGTCCAGCTTGTAAGCACTATTCAAGAGCGTATATAAGGCATTTGTTTAAAGCTAAGGAAATATTAGCAATGAGACTTTGTGTACTCCATAATCTTTATTTCTACAATAATATGATGCAAGAAATAAGAGACGCTATTGATGGTGATTATTTCGCAGAATACAAAAGTGAAAAACTTAAACAGTGGAATGGAAGAGCCTAAAAGAGTTAAGAGTTAACCATGTTCGTAATATTAAAAAATTACGAATTGAGTAAACAAAATAAAAGTTTAATTGTTAACTAAATAATGAGGGAGGTGATTTTCATGAAAACTTTGATTCAATATTCTCCACTTATATTTATGCTTGTAGTAGTTTATTTAGTTATATTACTACCTGAAAGTAAAAGAAAAAAACAATACAGAGGTATGCTGGATAGCTTAAGAGTTAATGATGAAGTTATGACTAAAGGCGGTATAGTGGGCAAAATAATAAATATGCAGGATAGGTTTGTAATTATTCAAACAGGACCAGACAAAGTGAGAATAAAGCTTGATAAGACTGGAGTGTTAAATTTATTATCTTCAATTGATGAGTACAAAAGCAAGGATGATAAAAAGGAAGAAAAAAGCACAGATAACCAATAAGGATGTTTAAATTTTAATCATAAAACACCTTCTTTCTACATAGATACTATTAGGTAGGAGGTGTTTTAAGTTGGAAAAAGAAAAGAATACAAGCTATATTGTAGCCGCAGAAGGCGTATTAAGAGGATTCATTATAACGGTGGTGCTGCTTCTTATATTTGCAGTTATAATGACCTTTACAGAAATAAGCGAAACAGTTAGTTCCACATTTTATTTACTTACTACACTTTTAAGTATAATTTACGGTACCATTTATGCAGTAAGAAAGACAAATAGTAGAGGATTTTTAGTAGGAATCATGGTAACTTTATTGTACTTAATGGTGATATATGTAGTTTCTGTTATATCAGGAAATTCTGCTGTAATAGGTTACAATAGAATCGCCAGATTTTTACTAGCGCTGGTAGTAGGAGCAGCATCTGGAATAGTTGCAAGAAATCTTTAATTCACTAATAACTTTATTTTATTTATCGTTTATGTTATAATCAAACGGAAAGTTTATGAATGGAGGAATTTAAATGAAACATATAAGAACTGTAAACAAATCAAATATAAAAGACAGCTTAAAAAAGCCAGGATGCAAAGAATGCGCTAACTCATGCCAATCTGCATGTAAGACTTCTTGCACAGTTGCTAATTTAGCTTGTGAAAATTAACATAAATTTAGGCAGTAACGTTATGTTACTGCTTTAAATTTACATGGAGATTTTAATCAAGTATAACTTAATTTGGTTAGTGTTTTAAAACTATCTGGATTTTAGGTGAACTTATCTAATACATGATATTTATTGGTTATCCTTAGGAAAACCAATACCGTGAATGTTATTTATTGGATAAAGTTTAATTTTTTGATATTTATTTTAGGAGGAATAGAAGTTGGCAGATATTCACAAGTTTGTCCAGGGGGGAGAACATTATGTAATAGATGTAAACTCTGGAACAGTACATATAGTAGACAAATTAGTTTATGACATTTTAGATGATAAAAAGTTAGAAGAAAAACAAATTGTTATAAATAGATTGAAGAATGATTATAAGCAAGAAGAAATAGAAGAAGCTTATGATGAGATAAAGGAACTTATAGAACAAGAGGTATTATATTCTAAGGATTTATACGAAGACATAGCATTAAATTCTAATAAGACTCCATCTTATATAAAAGCTTTATGTTTAAATGTAGCTCATGACTGCAATTTAAGATGTAAATATTGTTTTGCAGATGAAGGAGATTACAAAGGATGCAGAGAGTTGATGTCTGCTGAAATTGCTAAAAAAGCTATTGATTTTGTTATTAAGAAATCAGGTCCAAGAAAAAACATAGAAGTAGATTGGTTTGGTGGAGAACCACTTATGGCATTTAATGTTATAAAAGAAGTTATGGAATATACAAAAGAGCAGGAAAAAATTCACAATAAAAATATAAGATTTACCATGACTACTAATGCCACATTATTAAATGATGAAATAATGGACTACTTGGATAAGAACATGGGAAATATTATTTTGAGCATAGATGGAAGAAAAGAAGTAAATGATAAAGTCAGGGTAAGAGTGGATGGAACTGGCTCTTATGACAGCATATTGCCTAAAATAAAAAAGATGGTTGAAATGAGAGACAAGTCAAAACAGTATTATGCAAGAGGAACATTTACAAGATGGAATACAGACTTTTTTGAAGATATAAAGTTTATGGCAGATCAGGGATTTGATGAAATATCAATAGAACCTGTAGTACTTCCAGAAGATCATCCGCTTTCCCTTAGAGAAGAAGATTTACCTACAATATTTGAACAATACGATAAATTATATTTTGAAATGCTTAAACGTCATAAAGAAGGGAAAGATTTTAGATTTTATCATTTTAATATAGATTTACAAGGCGGTCCTTGTGTATACAAAAGGATATCAGGTTGTGGAGCAGGACATGAATATGTGGCTATAACTCCAGAAGGAGATATATATCCTTGTCATCAATTTATTGGAAATGAAGATTTCAAGTTAGGAAATTTATCAAGTGACGAAGAATTAAATACGGATATAGTAGACAAATTTAGAAATGCTCATATATACACTAAGCCTGAATGTAAAAAATGTTGGGCTAGATTTTATTGCAGTGGTGGATGTCAAGCTAATAATTATAATTTTAATGGTGATATGCATACACCATATTCATTAGGATGCCAGATGCAAAAAAAGAGAATTGAATGTGCTATAGCATTGAAAACAAAGATGATGGAATAGTTTTTTAAAAGTTTACATTTATAAATATTGACGGTATATTTTTTAAGTAATATAATGGCTAATGTAAATAGATGTAAATTATGAAAGTTAATTATTAACAAAGGAGGATAAAAATGAAAAATAAAGCAAAAAGCACTGTGCTGTTTGTTATATGTTTGCTTCTTATAGGTTTTTTTGCTTATTCAGGAGTATATGGAGTCACAGTTGGAGATTATAGACTTAAATCATTTGGTGAAGTTATAAATAGAGGACTTGATCTTCAAGGTGGAGTTTCAGTACTGGAAGAAATTCAAGCTAGCAAAGTTGATCAGGATACCTTTGATAAAACTGTAGAACTTTTATCTATGAGAGTTAACAAAATGGGAGTTAGTGAAACAACCGTTGCTAGAGAAGGTCAGAAAAGAATAAGAATAGAAATACCAGGAAAGTATGATGCCAAGTCTGTAATAGATGGTATAGCTAAAACTGGTGAACTTAAATTTGTAGGTCCAGACAAGCAAACGGTACTTACAGGTAAGGATGTTAAGAATGCTGTATCTACTATAAGCTCAGAATCTCAAAAACCAGTAATTGAGCTTGAACTTAATAGCGCAGGAACTAAAAAATTTGCAGATGCTACTCAAAAGTTTTTAGGTCAAAAAATATCAATTTATTTAGATGATCAATTACTTACAGACCCAACTGTTAATAATGTGATAACTAATGGTAAAGCAGAAATTTCAGGAAGCAGAACCTTAGAAGAAGCTAAGAGACAGGCTAATTTAATTAACTCTGGTGCACTACCTGTTACTGTTAAAGCAGTTGAATCTAAGGTAGTAGGAGCATCCCTTGGAGCTAATTCTCTTCCTTTGAGCATATTAGCTGGTAAAATTGGTATAGGATTAGTAATATTATTCATGATTTTATATTACAGAGTTCCAGGATTTATTGCAGGTTTAGCATTAATCGTGTATATATATTTATTACTTTTGGCTTTTGCTACTGTAGGTGTAACCTTGACATTATCAGGTATAGCAGGTTTCTTGCTCACAGTAGGTATGGCGGTAGATGCCAATGTGCTGATATTTGAAAGAACCAAAGAAGAGTTAAAAGGTGGAAAATCAATAAGAGCATCTATAGATGCAGGTTTCCATAGAGCTATGACTTCAGTAATAGACTCTCATGTAACTACTATTGTTGCAGGAATAGTTCTTTATGGGTTAGGATCTGGTACGGTAAAGGGATTTGCTTTAACACTAGTTATAGGTGTTGCCTTAAGTTTATTTACAGCAACTACTGTAACAAGAACCTTAATGAAGCTTGCAACAGGCATGGGATGGTTCTATCATAAATGGACCATAGGAACCTTTGGAGTACATGACTTCAGAAGGGGGGCAAAACAACATGCTTAAAATTATAGAAAAGACTAAAATATGGTTTGCCATATCTTCTATTATAATAGTTATAGGACTTTTTACAGCTGCTACTAAAGGTTTAGAATTTGGATTGGATTTCAAAGGTGGTACTGTTCTTGAAATAAGTATAGGAAAAACTTTTGATAAAGCTGACGTAGATAGCATAGTAAAAAAATATGATTCAGAGTTTCAATCTAATAAGGTTAACAATACTTCTATTGAAATAAAAAGTGCTAAGTTAAATAATGAAAATATAGCTGAAATTGTTAAGGCTGTTAAAGCTAAATATAAAGACAGTAGTGTTACAAATCAAGAAAATATAGGTGCGTCAATAGGTGCAGAAACTAGAATGAAGGCTTATCAGGCCATTGCTTTATCAGTAGTAGCAATGCTTATATATGTAGCCTTTAGATTTGAATTTACATTTGGATTGGCAGCAATTCTTTCACTGGTTCATGATGTTTTAATTATGTTTGCATTTTATGCTGTGTTTAGAATACCTATAGATTCAATGTTTGTTGCTGCCATGTTAACGGTTATAGGTTATTCTATAAATGATACTATAGTTGTTTTTGATAGAATAAGGGAAAATCATAAGTACATGAGAGGGTCAAGTGTTGTAGAACTTAGTAATGCCAGTATAACTCAAACATTGGCAAGATCTATAAATACAGTACTTACAGTTTTAATAATGTTAGTAGCTATTTATGTATTTGTACCAGGTATAAGAAACTTCTCAAAACCACTTTTAGTAGGTATTACATCAGGATGTTATTCATCAATATTTATAGCTACTCCATTCTGGGTAATATTAAAAAAGCATATGGGTAAAAATAGAAATTCAGCTGCCAAAAAATTAAACACAGCAAAATAAAGAAATTTCTTTAAAATATTAGTTTGTTATGATAAAATAAAAAATCTAGAGTATATGTAACTCTAGATTTTTTTATTGTTAATAATCTCTTTATAAAGTATTTGTAAAATACGACAATATCAATTATAATATATATGCTTTCGATAAATTTGGAGGATTTTATTATGGAGATACAAGAAAGAAATATGCAGCATTCTAGAGTTTCAGATGCTCAAGATCCTTTTTTATTAAAGGGTATGAAAGAAGCATTAAGAAGAATTATAAAGGCAGTAAATGAAAGAGAAAAAATAGTTATTTATGGCTACTATGACTTAGATGGTATAACAGCTGTTTCTTTGTTGTTGCTAGTTTTAAAGTATTTAAATGCAGATGTGGAATATGTTGTTCCTGAAGATATGGATGAAGATTTTGGCATAGATTCTGATATTATAAAAAACCATGTAAAATTTTTAGGAGCAAAGCTTATTATTACAGTAGGATGTGGAGTGAATTCTGTTTCACAGGTTGAACTTTGTAAAAATTTAGGAATAGATGTAATAATAACTGATTATCATAAATGTTCCAAAGTACTTCCTGAAACTCTTATTATAAATCCAAATCAAGAAGGTTGTAAATATACTTTCAAAGATTTAACAGCAGTAGGAATAGCATTTAAATTAGCACAGTCCATATCTATGTATTATCAAATGAAGTGTATAAGCAAATATTTAGATTTAGTTATGATAGGTATAATTTCGAGAAATATAAGTTTAACTGGTGAAAATAAAATCATGGTTAGTCAAGGAATGTATCATTTAAATTATACCAATAATTATGGGCTTAAAGCTTTAATTAAAATCCATAATATTGTAAATATAAATAAAGAAAGCATATGTAAATTAGCGTATAATATTGTACCAGTATCAAAGAGTAGAAGAAATGTAGATAACGCAAGAATAGCAGTAGAATTGTTTACTACCGCTAGTATGGATAGAGCTGAACAGATAGCAAAATATTTAAAAAACGAAACTAAAGGAAATGAGTTGTGCATTTCTTGAAATGTATTTAAAACTTTTGATATATGTCAATAATTAATAAATAATATGAAAATTACAAATTAAGGTATATAATATAATTGTATTTATTATTAAGGGGGAGAATATAGGTGGACTTAAAGGAAAAAGTAAGAGTAATAGATGGTTTCCCAAAAGAAGGAATAAGTTTTAAAGATGTAACTACTTTATTGCAGGATAAAGATGCATTTAAATACACTGTGGATAAAATTGTAGAGTATTTAAAGGACAAGAAAATTGATATTGTGGTTGGTCCTGAAGCCAGAGGTTTTCTATTTGGAGCACCAGTAGCATACGCCTTAGGAGCAGGATTTGTACCTGTAAGAAAAAAAGGAAAGCTTCCATATGAAACTATTAGTGTAAATTATGATTTAGAATATGGCAGCGACGAATTAGAAATACATAAAGATAGTATAAAGAAAAATCAAAGAATTGCCATAGTAGATGACTTATTAGCTACAGGAGGAACTATTGGTTCTGTTGCTAAGTTGGTAGAACAACTGGGTGGAGAAGTTGTAACTGTAGATTTTGTTATGGAATTAACTGATTTAAATGGAAGAGAAAAGTTAAAAAAATACGATATAATGTCTTTAATTAAATACAATGTTTAAATAAATTGCAACTTTCTACAGTATATAATATAATAGTAATAAAAAATAATGGCTGGTTTTTAACCAGCCATTGATTTTAGAGGAGTAGGAGTAGTAGCATGCTAAAAAAATTAATAGAAAAAATAGATAAGAATTGCATTAACGTAGATAAAAAGATGGTAGAAAAAGCGTATAATTTAGCTGATGAGGCACATAAACAACAAAAAAGAGAATCCGGAGAACCGTATATAATGCACCCTGTAGAAGTAGCATGCATATTAGCTGAAATGGGAATGGACACTAGTACTATAACAGCAGGACTACTCCATGATGTAATAGAAGATACGGAATATACTTATGAAGACATTTGTAGTGAATTTAGTGTGGAAGTTGCAAATTTAGTTGACGGTGTAACTAAACTTGGAAAAATACAATATAAAACAAAAGAGGAACAGCAAGCAGATAATGTTAGAAAGATGCTTCTTGCTATGGCAAAGGATATAAGGGTTATACTTATAAAATTAGCAGATAGAATGCATAATATGAGAACTTTAAAGTATATGCCTGTAGAGAAGCAAAAGGAAAAAGCTAAGGAAACCTTTGATATATATGCTCCACTTGCTCATAGATTAGGTATGTCAAAAATAAAATGGGAACTGGAAGACTTAGCATTTAGATATATAAATCCAAATGAATATTATTTTATAGTTAGAAAAATTTCAGAAAAGAGAGAAGAAAGAGAAGAATATATAGGTGAGGTAATACAGCAGCTTGAAAACAATTTAGATAGGGCTGGAATATCATCAGAGATAGATGGAAGGCCAAAACATTTCTATAGTATATATAGAAAAATGGTTAATAAAAATAAGACCATAGATCAAATTTTTGATTTAACTGCAGTTAGAATACTTGTAGAAACTGTAAAGGATTGTTATGCTGCTTTAGGAATAGTACATACTATATATAAGCCTATACCAGGTAGATTTAAGGATTATATTGCTATGCCTAAACCCAATATGTATCAATCCCTTCATTCTACAGTTATAGGACCTCAGGGAAAACCATTTGAAATACAAATTAGAACCTTTGCAATGCACAAAACTGCTGAATATGGTATAGCTGCTCATTGGAAGTATAAAGAAGGAGTAGAAACAGCAGATGATATAGATAAAAAACTTACATGGCTTAGAGAAATATTGGAATGGCAGAGAGAAACCTCAGATGCAGAGGAATTTATGGAAGGCTTTAAAATAGACTTATTTTCTGATGAGGTATTTGTATTTACTCCAAAAGGTACTGTAATAAATTTACCTTATGAAGCTACCCCCATAGATTTTGCATATAAAATTCATACAGACATAGGAAACAGATGTACAGGTGCAAAGGTGAGTGGAAAAATGGTTCCTCTTGATTATCATTTAAAAACGGGAGAAATTGTTGAAATAATAGCATCAACTACACCTAAAGGCCCAAGTATAGATTGGCTCAGCATTGTTAAAAGTAATCAAGCTAAAAGTAAAATAAGAGCTTGGTTCAAAAAGGCAAAGAGAGAAGAGAATATAGTAAAGGGTAAAGAGTTACTTGAAAAGGAAACTAAGAAACAAGGGTATAACTTTGGAGAATTTGCTAAAGGTGAAATATTAGAAACTACACTTAAAAGATATAATATGAATTCCATAGATGATTTGTATGCAGCAGTAGGAGTTGGAGCTGTTACTCAATCTAATGTGGTTTTAAAATTAAAAGAACTCTACTTAAAAAGTGCTAAACATGAAGTGGATGATTGGAAAGCTGTAGAGGAACAATTAAATAAAAATAATAAGCAAAATAGACCAAAGAAGGATCAGCCAGGTATAATAGTAAAAGGCGAAAGTAACTTACTTGTAAGATTTGCAAAATGCTGTAATCCAGTTCCTGGTGATGAGATAGTAGGGTATATAACTAAGGGAAGAGGCGTTTCAATTCACAGAAAAGACTGTAAAAATGTAGACTTTTTATTAAAAAATGAAGATAATAAGTTGATAGAAGTAAGCTGGGGAAGGCCTAAGGGAGCTGAGTATATAGCTGAAATTGAAATTAGTGCAGAAGATAGAGAAGGAATATTAGCAGAGGCTATGGAAATTATAAGTAACAGTAATACTTATTTATATGCTGTAAATGCAAAACCGCCTAAAAATGGAATTGCCACTATAAATATAAAATTAAAAATATCCAGCGTAGATGATTTAAAGCTTGTTATGAAAAAGATAAAGAGAATAAGAAACATTATTGATGTTTATAGAACTAAAAATTAATTTTATAAGACTTAAGGAGTGATTTTAATGCGTGCTGTAGTACAGAGGGTTAAGTATTCCAAGGTAGAAATAAATGGAGAAGTAGTTGGAGAAATTAATAAAGGTTTAAATGTTTTACTTGGAATATCAAGGGAAGATACAAAGGAACATATAACTTATCTAAAAGACAAAATTTTAAATTTGAGAATATTTGAAGATGAAAATGGAAAATTGAATAAGTCTCTTATAGATGTGGGAGGAGAATTATTAATAGTATCACAATTTACTTTATATGGGGATTGCAGAAAAGGCAGAAGACCAAGCTTTATAGAAGCATTAGGTGGAGATGAGGCAGAAAAAATGTATGAAGAATTTGTGAGGCAGTGTAGAGAAACTATACCTAAGGTGGATACAGGAAGATTTGGTGCGGATATGTTAGTAACCATAGAAAATGATGGGCCGGTTACATTAATGATAGATAGTAATAAAACTTTTTAATTTAAAGTAGGAGGTTATATCAATGTCAATAAAAATAAAAAGGATTCCTGCAGGAATATATGCCGCTAACTGTTATATAGTAATAGATCAAGAAACTAAAGATTGCATTGTAATGGATCCAGGTGGAGATGAAGAAGATTTAATAAAAATAATAAAAGAAGAAAATGTTCAGGTCAAATACATATTACTTACTCATGGACATTTAGATCACACAGGGGCTGCAGTTAGTTTGAAGAAAGAATTTAAGGCACCTATATGTATCAGCAATGAAGACTATAAAATGATAAGTAAGGGTGCATCAATGTATGGTGATATTGATAATAATGTAGATCAATTCATAAAGGAAGGGGATATTTTCAAAGTAGGAAGTATGGAGATAAAATGTATTCATACACCAGGACATACACCAGGATCCCTTTGCTTTCTGATGGGAGACTCAATATTTACGGGAGATACATTATTTGCAGGTTCTATAGGAAGAACGGACTTAGAGGCGGGAGATTTTAATGCAATAGTAAAAAATATTAAAGAAAAACTTATGATATTGGATGATGAAATTCAAGTGTTGCCAGGACATGGACCAGAAAGCACCATAGGAAGAGAAAAAGTGCACAATCCATTTTTATAGAGGTCACTTAATGGAGAATTTTTAATTCTCCATTTTTAAAGAGGAGAATATGTAATAATGAAAATTAGAGTAAAGTTGAATAATATGGATTACAGATATGATGTATATCATATGATCAGTATGTTTTATAAATTTTCAGAGATAGATTTTGTAGAAGATGAGTGGGATATTTCCATAGAAGTTCAACAGAATAGTATTAATATTTTACAGGAAGATGAACTAGAAACATTTGAATTTTCAAATGAAGAAACTGTAAAATCAGAAATTAAAAAGGCAATTTTTAAATATTTACATAAAAAAACTGGGAAAGAACTGCCTTGGGGAACTTTAATAGGTATAAGACCAAGTAAAATAGCTTTAGAATTGATAAACCAAGGAAAAGATGATGAATATATAATTAATTATTTTAGTGAACATTCTCTTGTAAAGAGGAACAAAGCAGAACTTTGTATCAATATAGCAAGATCGGAAAAAAGTTTGGTTAACAAGGATAAAAATACGATTAGTGTATATGTCGGCATGCCATTTTGTCCAACAAGGTGTCTTTATTGTTCATTTACTTCCAATCCTATCAAGGGATGCAAGAATGTAGTAGAACCATATTTGCAAAGCTTATGTTATGAAATAGAAAAGACAGCTGAATACATAAGAACAAAAGGACTTAAAATTCAATGTGTATATTTTGGAGGAGGAACTCCTACTTCAATTAACGATGAACAATTTGAAAAAATTATGGAACATATATATAATAGTTTTGTACGTGAAAATAATATAGAGGAATTTACAGTAGAATGTGGCAGACCGGATAGTATAACTTCAAGTAAATTAAATACTATGAAAAAGTACAATGTGCACAGAATAAGTATAAATCCTCAAACTATGAATGATGATACTTTAAAGCTTATAGGTAGGAAACATACGGTTCAAGATGTAATAGATAAGTTTAAAATGGCAAGAGAGTTTGGTTTTAATCACATAAATATGGATATTATAGTAGGGCTTCCTGGTGAAGAGTTAAAGCATGTGAAGAAAACCTGTAAGGAGATATTAAAACTTTCACCTGATAGTATAACTGTACATGGTATGTCTGTAAAAAGAGCTTCTAAGCTCCATGAAAATATAGTTAATAATAAAGAATTTTCTCTGCCAGGGCAGGGAGAGTTAAATTTAATGTATGAGGAAACAGTAAATTTAGCTAAAGACCTTAATATTAAACCATATTATATGTATAGGCAGAAAAACATGGTTGGTAATATGGAGAATGTAGGATATGCCAAGCCTTCTAAAGAAGGATTATATAACATTCAAATTATTGAAGAGGTTCAAACTATTATTGCTTGTGGAGCAGATGCAGCTACTAAGGTTGTATTTTTGGATGAAAATAGAATAGAAAGACATGCAAATGTTAAGGATGTAAGAGAATACATAAATAGAACAGAGGAAATGGTAAATAAGAAAATTAAACTTTTAAATACACGATATAAATAAGTTGAAATAAAGGGAGGTATTAGAATGAATATACAAGCACCAAAGGGTACTAAGGATATGTTACCAAAGGATGCTTATAAATGGCATTACGTTGAAAATAAATTTAGAGAGCTTTCAGAGCAGTATGGAATAAAAGAAATAAGAACTCCTATGTTTGAACATACAGAGCTATTTACAAGAGGAGTAGGTGAAACTACTGATGTTGTTCAAAAAGAAATGTATACATTTGAAGATAAAGGTGGAAGAAGTATTACTTTAAAGCCTGAAGGAACAGCACCATCAGTAAGAGCATTTATTGAAAGCAGCCTTTATAATGAAGCACAGCCAACAAAGCTTTATTATTTTATTCCTGCTTTTAGATATGAGAATGTTCAAAAGGGTAGATTAAGACAATTCCATCAGTATGGAGTAGAGATATTTGGTTCACAGGAAGCTTCAATAGATGCTGAAGGTATAAGTATAGCAATGAGAGCATTAGACGAGTTAGGACTTAAAAATTTAAGCTTAAATATAAATAGTTTAGGATGTCCAGATTGCAGAAAGAAATTTAATGATGCATTAAAAAGTTTTCTAAAAGAAAATTATGATGATCTATGTCCTACTTGTAAATCAAGATTTGAAAGAAATCCAATGAGAATACTTGATTGTAAAGAGGAAAAGTGTAAAAAGATAGCTAAAAATGCACCAACTATATTAGATTACATATGTGATGATTGTAAAAATCACTTTGAAGAATTGAAAAAGTATCTAGATGCTATTGGAATTAAGTATACTATTGATCCTTATATAGTAAGGGGATTGGATTATTATACAAAAACTGTTTTTGAAATAATATATAAGGATTTAACAGTTTGTGGTGGTGGAAGATATGATAAGCTCATTGAAGAGTTAGGTGGACCAGATATGCCTGCCTTTGGATTTGCTGCGGGCTTAGAAAGACTTATTATGACCTTGGAATCAGAAGGAATAGAAATACCTAGATCTGACTATGTGGATTTATATGTAGGTGCCATGGGCGATGATGCCAAAATAGAAGCTTTTAAAATAGTAAATGCTTTAAGAGCAAAAGGATTAAAATGTGATTCTGATCATATGAACAGAAGTGTAAAAGCTTCCATGAAGTATGCAAATAAAACAGGTGCTAGATTTACAGTTGTGCTAGGTGAAAATGAATTACAAGCTGGTACAGCAAAATTGAAGAGAATGGAAGATGGTCAGCAGTTTGAAGTCGATTTAAAAGATTTAGATAGTATTGTTAAGGTAGTAAAATAACTTAATTTTTAAATAACCAAATACAAGAAATACTGGAGGAGAAAAAATGGGAGAAGCATTAAGAGGACTTAAAAGAACCATTATGTGTGGTGAACTAAGAGAAACTCATGTAGGTAACAAATATACTGTTATGGGATGGGTTCAAAGAAGAAGAAATTTAGGCGGACTTGAATTTGTTGATTTAAGAGATAGATCAGGAATACTTCAAGTGGTTTTTGGAGAAGAAATAAATAAGGAAGCTTTTGAAAAAGCAAATACTGTTAGATCAGAGTATTGTATAGCTGTAACAGGAACTTTAGTTAAAAGAGAAGCTGCTAACAAAGATCTTCCTACAGGTATGGTGGAATTAAAGGGAGAAAGCATTAAGATTTTATCAGAATCAGAAACACCACCTATATATATAAAAGAAAACTTAGATGCAGCTGAAAATATAAGATTAAAATACAGATATCTTGATCTTAGAAGACCTGATATGCAAAAAATATTTATGATAAGACATAAAGCAGGTAAAGTAGTTAGAGACTTCTTAGATCAAAATGGATTTCTTGAAATGGAAACACCAATACTAGGAAAAAGTACACCAGAAGGAGCTAGAGATTATCTTGTTCCAAGTAGAAATTTTCCAGGAAAGTTTTATGCACTACCTCAATCACCACAACTTTTTAAACAACTTTTAATGGTTTCAGGTTATGATAGATACTTCCAAATAGCAAAATGCTTCAGAGATGAAGATTTAAGAGCAAACAGACAGCCAGAATTCACTCAAATAGATATGGAATTATCTTTTGTAGAAGAAGATGATGTTATGGAGCTAAATGAAAGATTAGTTCAAAAGGTATTTAAAGAAATTGCAGGAGTTGACGTTAAGCTTCCAATAGAAAGAATGCCTTATAAAGTAGCTATGGAAAAATACGGAAGTGACAAGCCAGATTTAAGATTTGGTATGGAAATAAATGATATAAGTGAAACTGTAAAAGATATAGACTTTAAAGTATTCCAGGATGCACTAGCAAATGGTGGATCAGTAAGAGCTATAAAAGCCCCAAATTGTGCTTCAATGGGAAGAAAACAAATTGATAAGTTGGTTGACTTTGTAAAAACTTATGGAGCTAAGGGATTAGTTTGGGTAGCATATAAAGAAGATGGAATAAAATCTTCTATAGCTAAGTTTATGAATGAAGAACAGACTAAGGCTGTACTTGATAAAATACAAGCTAAAGTTGGTGATTTAGTACTTGTAGTAGCAGATAAAAATAGCGTTGTATTCCAGAGCTTAGGAGCTTTAAGACTTCATATGGCAAAGGAAACAGGAATACTAGAAAATAACAATGAGTATAGATTTGTTTGGGTAACTGAGTTCCCATTATTCTCATACAATGAAGAAGAACAAAGATTCCAGGCAGAACACCATCCATTTACAGCACCTATGGATGAGGACATTCAGTACTTGGAAAGTGATCCAGGAAGAGTTAGAGCTAAGGCTTATGACATTGTACTAAATGGAGAAGAATTAGGTGGAGGAAGTATAAGAATACATGATATAAAATTACAGGAAAAGATGCTTAAGGTTTTAGGATTTACAGAAGAACGTGCTTGGAATAGTTTTGGATTCTTGCTTGAAGCATTTAAATTTGGTGCACCACCACACGGAGGACTTGCATATGGCTTTGACAGAATGATTATGTTCCTTGCAGGTACAGAAAATATAAAAGATGTAATTGCATTCCCTAAAAATCAAAATGCATTTTGTCCTTTAACAGAAGCTCCAAATGTAGTAGAGGAAACTCAAATAAAGGAACTTGGCATAAATATAAATAATTAAAAAATAATCAAAGTTTGAAGAATCATGGCAATATTTTCAAGATATTGCAGCATAAATTTTATAAAAATGGATAATTATTTTAAGATAATAGTATCTCAAAGTAATTTTCATAAATTATTTTTAATAAAATTCATTGTAAAATAGGAAATTAAAATATATATGGCTATAAAATTAGGGTATTAGACCTATATTTTATAGCTTTTTTTTAATATTAAAAATGAAATTCATGCTTTATTAAATTTCACAAATATGAGATTTTAGATAGATTGTTTTCTTATTTTGACTTAACTAAGAGGTTGAATGACAAGGTATGAAAAATATAACTTTATTGGTTAAAAAACTCTGAATTTTCAGTTAATTTTATAGTTGCAAAAAAGAGTAAGTTATAATATTATATAATATAGGACAACTTACATATAAGTGAACTTAATAACATTTTTGGATATTATTCGCTATATATGTTAAAAATTTAATTTAAATATCTATTGGAGGGGTTTATTATGTTTTAGTAATATTAATAATATTAAAAAAATAAAAAAAATGCTTTAGTAAAAAAAATTTTATTGAAAGCGTTTTCGGGAGGCAAAAACATGAGTGAAACGACTTTACAAGAGCAGAGACAGATTCAAGACGGTAATTTAGGATATAAACAGGAATTAAAAAGGGTATTGACATTTAAAGACATTCTTATATTTGGAATAGTATTTCTCAATCCAATAGCACCTTTTGCACTTTATGGAGTAATAAACCATAAAACTGGTGGCCACATGGCACTGGCGTATTTAATAGGAATGATTGCTATGATATTTACTGCGTATAGCTATGGTAAAATGGCTGGGGCTTTTCCCGTGGCGGGATCAAGTTATACGTATGTTGAAAGAGTTATAAATCCGAGGATAGGATCTATAACTGGATGGATGATGTTTTTAGATTATGTATTGTTACCACTTCAGATAAATATAGTTGCTGCTATTTATGCTAATGCATTAATACCTAGCATTCCTAATTGGATTTGGGTTATTGTATTTTCAGTGTTTATAGCTGTAGTTAATTATTTAGGGATTCAAGCAACTGCTAAAGTTGATACAATTGTTGCAATCTTCAGTTTTGCATGTCTTATAACTTTTGTGGCTTTTGCTGTGCATGCTGTAAATGGTGGGGCTGGAACAGGCACTCTATTTTATAGCAAGGCCATATACAATTCTAGTACTGCTACCTTTAGCTGCATAGTTTCAGGTGTAGGTACAGCTGCATTATCATTTTTAGGATTTGATGCTGTAACTACTTTAGCTGAGGAATCAGTAAACCCTTCTAAGGATATAGGAAGAGCGGCTATAATGACTTGTCTAATAGGCGGAGCTTTATTTATACTACAAGCTTATATAGGAGCTTTAGTATGGCCTGATTATACTACTTATCCTAATGTGGATTCAGCGTTTATTTTTATTATAGGAAAGGTTGGAGGACAGTTACTTGTTGTATTTTGCTCAGTGGCATTTATAGTAGCATTAATAGCTGGTGGAGTAGCCGCACAAGCAGGAGCAGCAAGATTACTTTATGGTATGGGAAGGGATAATGTTATACCTAAAAAAATATTTGCTCATCTTGATCCTAAACATAAAACACCAATTTATAATATTATAATAATGAGTATTATAAGTATAGTAGGAGCTTGGATTTTAAGCTTGGAAACAGCTTCTGATTTAGTATGTTTCGGAGCATTTATAGGATTCATGCTTGTAAACTTATCTGTATTGATTCATTTCTATATTAAAAAAAGGGAGAGAACAGGTATAAAATTTA
Organism: Clostridium carboxidivorans P7; assembly: GCF_001038625.1. Taxonomy (GTDB): domain Bacteria; phylum Bacillota; class Clostridia; order Clostridiales; family Clostridiaceae; genus Clostridium_AM; species Clostridium_AM carboxidivorans. Next base: position 3,824,643 of record NZ_CP011803.1, on the reverse strand, counting down.
TATCTAATCTAGTATTTCCTATGTTAGGATTTGCAATCTGCTTTTATATATGGATAAATATGTCTAAAGTTTCCAAGATAGTAGGTTTTACCTGGATGGCTATTGGGATAATTTATGTCATGGTTAAAAGCGGTTCATCCAAAAATGAATTACAAGATGGTTAATGTAAAAAAAGTTTAAAAATTAGCTTATTTATAAAATTCATGCTGTAGTAAACATGGTTCTATAAATAAGCTGTTTAATATATTATATAGTAATCTTATTTAGTTCTATAATTAAACATTATTTGAACTTAAGAATCAGTAGATAATTTATTTTTTAAAAACTTTATAGATTCATTTATTTCTTCACGAGGAAGATTATTTTCATTTAAATCCTTATCATCCTTAAGAAGAAGAGCTTCATAAAAATTGATACCTTTCTCTATTAAGTTCTTATCAAAATTATTGTTTTCCAAAATATCATAAAACACATCTTCAGCTTTATCATAGCTGCTTATTTTAAGGTAATAATCCATAATTTTGTTTTGTATGGAAATAGGTATTTTATATGGAGATACTTTTTCTATAATAGGTTCTATGTCAGAAAAATAATTTTGCAAATCGCAATCATCATTTTTATTTACATAAGCTTCTAAAAATAGATTCAAGGATTTTAAATTCATATAAAAGGCTTCATCAAGGTTGTTTTCATCCTCAAAAATGAGAGCTTCTTCTTCTAAAAGCTTTGCCATCATGATACATTTATCTGCATTTATAGTGCCATCTGTTTTTATCATATCCAACAAGTTTTCATCAGAAAATGAATTGAAAAATTTTGAGCTAAGCCTGAATATTTCTTTAAAAGTATCATCAATTACAGTTAAGGCTTCCTGATTTTTACCTTCTTTTCTTAATTTTAATATTTTATCCATAAATTCTTTGAATTTTGCTACTAATTCTGATGTTAAATTTCTTTTTAGCATTTTTATACCTCCATTAATTAAATGGCATTACGTTATAATAGATTATTAGCAATGTTTACAACAAAATCTTGAACATTTGTAACTATTGAAGTAACTTCCAAACTTCCTCTATCTCTTAGTTTATTTACTCCAAATTCTGATATATCTACAGTATATATATATACAGGTCGTACGGTATCACCTTCTACTTTATACATAGGAGTCATGTTTCCAGTAGCAATGGTGTGAAGTTGAGTAGCCATACATATTACGGTAGTAGCTTTTTTACAATGCTCTCTCATGGCATCTTGTGCTTTATATACATCTGAAAAAACAGGAGGAAGAGGGCCGTCATCTCTTATGGAACCTGCTAGCACAAAAGGAACTTTATTTTTTATGCAAGAATGAATCACTCCATCATTTATACCTTGTTCATCAACAAATTTTTCCAAAGAACCAGCACGTCTTGCACCATTAATAATGTCTATATGATTATAGTGTCCATTATGAGTTGAAGATTGTGTATATATGTCTTGACCAAGGGCTGTTTTCAAAATAGAACCTTCTAAATCATGAGTTGCAAGAGCATTTCCAGCAAAAAGTGCATGAATAAAACCAGCATCTATAAGTGATGCCATGGCATTTTTTGAATCATGATCAAAAACTACGGCAGGTCCTAAAACCCATAATATATATCCATGTTCTCTTTCATGCCTAAGTAATTCATATAGGCTATCATAATCTTTTGAATATGAACTTTCTCTTGTTCTTCCAGATCTGAAAGAAAAAGTTTGATCGCTATCTATATTGGCTTTAAAACCATTTACATGAATATAAATACCGTCTTCTGAACATTCAGTTCTTCCTAATATAACATTATCACCAATATGTAAATTTCTAAATTCCTTAACTTCTAATGTTTCATCATCATTTAAAACAACTACACAATCCATACGACTTTCTGAAGCTAAAATCCATTTTTCATTAATTTTAAAATATTCAGGATAAATAGAAGTTGCATGATAATTAAAAGGGGCAACGCCTTCAAGAGTTACTTTTTCAGAAGTTACATTAGGTGCTGAAACAAAAGGCTCCTTTTCAAAGTCAGGTGCTTGATATTTAGGTAGTTTAAAACTCATAAAAATACCTCCTCTTATATTGTAATTATGCTAAAATAATTAAATTGAAATCTAGTTGAATGTGTGTAGTGAATATAATTGTTGATGTCATATAATAGTAAAAAATTTCAATAAATATATTATATCAAAAATATAAATTTAATGCTAATAATGTAAATAGAAATTGTCAAGAGCAAAAAGAATTTTTAAGGGTTTTTTTATTTAGCATAAAAAGTATTTACAAGGAAAAACTAAGGACAGAAAGGAGAGATTGTAATGGAAAATAAAATGAAAAATACTAATAATAATAAAAAAGAAGATGGCAAGTTTAAGAAAAAAAATATAAAGCATGATCCTCAAGCTGAAGGTGCAAGAGCCAAGTTTGGATTGCATAAAGAAGATTAGAAAATAAAAAATGTAGGGAGGGAATACATATGGAAAATAGAAATAAACAACCTAAAAAATGGTCTAAAGATCCTAATAGTGCTAAATACCATTCAAGAAGTGCTGAATTTAAAGCAAATGAAAAACCTGGTAAGAATAGCAAGGATAAATTTAATGAATCTTAGGAGGCATGTGAGCTATGAAATTAGATACTAAGGATATTATAAAGAAAAGACTTTTAGATGCCCAGGAAAGTGTAAGGGATTATCAAATGTTTTCTCATAGGTTAGATGATCCTGAGGTAGTATCCACTTTTAAAGAATTTGCAGAAGAATCAGCTATGCAGGCTAGAAAGCTTCAACAGCTTTTATCAAAGTATGAAGATATAAAGTAGTATAGTATTTTTGAAGCCTTCCTCATAAACTCTTATTGTGAAACAATTGATATTTTCTTACTTATATCATATTATATATATAAGGGTTACTATAATTTTGAGGTAGGTACGAAATTATGAAATTTACTATTGTTTGTTATGTAAATGACTATGCCATATGTAAGGATGAAAGCGGAGAAATTTTCAACTTGGAAAAAGAAAAAGTTGATGGCTTTAAAGAGGGCGACGTAATTAACATGAGCGAAGATGGAGAAATAGTTAAGGACGAAGAAACAGTTGAAGATGAAGAAAAATACTATATATGTGATGATGTAGTTATATTCTATAATGATTAATCCATATGATTAGGTAAAAGCAGCTGATATATATCGGCTGCTTATTTTTTTTGTATAAATTTTTATAAGATACTCAAACTATATATAAACATATACAATTCTATAAAAAATGGAGGTAAGTATGAAAATTGAGAAAGTAAAAGAAATAATGGATTCACCAGCAAATATAGAAGTATTATATAGAAGTCATCCTGTATGGATAGATGCAATAGATACAGGAGCACAAATGGTTAAAATAAAAATATTAGAATCCAAGGAAAAAAAGTATGTTCCTGTAGAAGATTTAATAGATACAGGAAAGGTAATAAATATAAAAAGGTAGGGGTGGCTTAATAATGGTAAGATCTAAAAATAAAGGAACACACGAAAAAGCTATGGAACAGGCGAAAGATTTATTAGATAAAGGTGTAGGAATGGGAGAAATAAAAAGCAGAACAGAACTTAATGAACATGATGTTATAAAGGCAAAGGAAAAAATGCAAGGTAATAGATAGAAGGGAGACAAAAGTATGAGAGGTGAATTGCAGCACGCTAAGGAAAGAGCAAAACAAATGATGATAAAGGGTATGGATTGGGATGAAATAAGGCTTGAAACCAGACTAAGACAAAAGGATTTAAAGAGAATACAGAAGGATATAACAAAAAGATTTTAAATGATCTTCATTGTATAAAAATAAAAGGATAAGGTGAATTTTAATGAGTATAAAAGGTAAATTAACAAATAAACAAAAATCAGCTCAAGGTATACATGTAGAGGACAATGGTAAAAATTCATATAAGGAAAATGAAAGAAAAAAGCAAAATAAAAATGATAACGTAAATCCGGATTAGGAGAGTATACTTAAGAAAAGGCGGTACAATAAACCGCCTATATTTTATTTATTGATAATTTAATGAATTTCTATTATTATATAAAATAGGAAATAAAATTGGAGTTTTTATAAATTAAGTTACAAAAAATGTTACAATATCAAAAATATAGGAATTTTTAGACTTTTGTACTATGTTAGTGATTTAGTGTTGACAAAGTAGGGGGATAGGATGGAGAAGTTAGTATTAAAAAACTTGAGTTTGTTTGAACAAATGCAGTTTATTATTAAAAAAGAATTTTATGATGGAACAGTTTTAAAGAAATATGATGAATGCTTAGCCATAAGAGTATGTACCTTGCAGGATAACTATGTTCCCTTTGAAGTAAATGAACAGGTAAACTACATTTTAGCTAGTGAAAATGAGGCTTTGCGATGTACTTCGAAAGTTATTGGCAGTAAACTTGATAGCAATTATAATATAATACTGTTAGAAACACCAACACTGATAAATAAAATAGAGAGAAGACAGAATCCAAGACTTAAAGTAATTAAAGATATAGAATATTATTTTCTGCCAAGTAAAGCTGAAATTAATAATCTTAATGAAATTTCAGCAAGTTATTACGCAAAATTAAAAAAATCATTTACCATAGATTTAAGTGCAGGAGGAGTTTGCTTAGTTACTTATGAAAATAATTTTGATTCAAAGGAAGCTATTATAAACTTGCATTTAGATGAACCAATAAGTGCTTTATGTACTGTTATTAGAGTTGAAGAAAATGATAATGGTTCTAATTATAAAGCAGCTTTAAAATTTAAATTAATTGATGAAAGTAAGTTGAAGATAATTAATGATTATGTTAATAGAAATCTTAAATTAAAAAAATAGAGGTGTAGTTTAAAAATGGCATTAAGACAAATCAGACTTTTTGGAGATGAAATACTAAGAAAAAAGAGCAGAGAAGTTGAAGTAGTAGATGATAAAATAAGGCAGATATTAAATGATATGGCAGAGACTATGTATAATACAGAAAATGGTGGAGGATTAGCAGGTCCACAAGTTGGTATATTAAAGAGGTTAGTTGTAATGGACATGGGCGGAGGACTTATAAAATTAGTTAATCCAAAGATAATTGAACAAGAAGGAACTCAGGAAGTTATAGAAGGTTGCCTAAGTAGTCCAAATACTTGGGGAAAGTTAAAAAGGCCGGCAAAGGTAAAGGTACAAGCATTGAATGAAAATGGTGAAGAAATTATTCTAACAGGAACAGGAAGTTTGGCAAAATGTTTCTGTCATGAAATAGACCATTTAGAGGGTATACTTTTTACTGATTTGGTAACTGAGTATATAGAGTAGAATAAATATAATTAAACAAATTTAGAAAAATAAAATTGTCTTGTTAAGTAGGGTGATAGTAGTATTTTTGGCTATAGTTGCTTAACAGGACTTTTTTTAATTTAATTTTGGACAAACTAAAGCACAAAAAGACAGATATAAAATTCTATCTTCTGATATACTCTAGGATGGTAATAAATTATAAAATAATTAAGATTATTATAGAGAGGAAATATTAGATGGGAGAATATTATAAAATTGTAGTTCCAGATCAAAGGGTAATTGATATAGCATTAAAATATGGTTATGAAAGTCCAGAAGCATTTACTAAAGCTTTTAAAAGATTACATGGAATATCACCATCAGCTTTAAAAAAGGTTAACGGAAAAATTAAGGCTTTTCCAAAGATATCCTTTCAAGTATCAATAAAAGGAGAATGTGAAATTACTTATAGAATAGTTGAAAAGGAAAGCTTTAAAGCATTTGGTGCAGGATTTATAACAACTAAGGTTGGTGATACAGCCTATAGGGAGATACCAGAATTCATCAATAAGATTTTTCAAGATGGAACGCATGATAAAATTAATCAAGTACTAGGTAAACCCAAAGGTAGTTTGTTAGATGGCTTTCATTATGACTTTAAAGAAGATGGTACAAGAAAATATATAATGGGATATGAAATTACTGAAGAAGAGATACCAGATGAATTTACCATACTTGAAGTGCCTAAATTTACATGGGCAGTATTCGAAGGGTATGGAAATGTACCAGATAATTTAATTATACAAGGTGTATGGAGGCGTATATATTCTGAATGGTTTCCATCCTCTGGATTTGAACAAGTTGAAGGTCCATGTATTGAAAAAAACTTTTGGAATGCTAAAAAACATGATGAATACAAATGTGAAGTGTGGATTCCAGTAAAAAGAAAAACAACTAGTTAATAACTTATATGCACTGTTTAAAATGATTTAAAAGCATATTAAATTGGTAAAGACAGTTATGCTGAATATGAGGTATAAAACTTTGAAATATAGAAAGTTTTATACCTCATAATTATGTTTTGTGCTACATTTTTTTTAGTCTGCGCCACAGGGTTGTATAACTCATCCCAAGTTCTTTTGCTACTTTAGTTTTATTACCATTATACTTTTTCAGAGCATCTTTTATTAACTGATTTTCAATTTTTATAATTTCTGGTGTAGTATCATTTTTTTCTTCGGAAAGCGGCTGAAGAAAAATTTCTTCTGAATTTGTTGGTTTTAAATTTAAAACTTGGGAAACTAGATATTCATCAATAATATTGTTATCACACATTGCAATGAGTCTTTCAATAATGTTGTTAAGATGCCTTATATTTCCCTGATAGGGTACCCCTTGAAGAAGTCTATAGGCTTCAGATGTAATTTTAATATCAGGAGCATTTTTTAAAATAAAGTGTTTCGCAAGAAGAGGAATATCTTCTTTTCTTTCTTCTAAAGTTGGAAGCTCTAATTCTAAAACGCATAGTCTATAATATAAGTCTTCTCGAAATTTATTTTCTTCAATTCTTTGTAACAAATTTTTATTGGTAGCGCTAATTATTCTTACATCAATAGGTATAACCTTATCGTCACCAATTCTGATAATTTCCTTTTCTTGAATAACTCTTAGAAGTTTTATTTGTATATCCTCTGACATTTCTCCAAGTTCGTCTAAAAATACAGTACCGTTATGTGCTAATTCAAATATACCTGCTTTTCCTTCTGGTCTTGCACCAGTAAATGCACCCTTAACATATCCAAAAAGCTCACTTTCCAATATACTTTTTGGTAGAGCAGCACAGTTTATTGCAACAAAAGGTTCATTACGTCTTTCGCTGTAGTTGTGAATACTTTGTGCAAAAATTTCCTTACCTGTTCCTGATTTTCCTGTTATCAATATAGTGCTGTCTGATTTTGCGAATTTTTTAGCTTTTTTTATTGAAGTAGCTAATATCTGGCTTTTTCCAATTATATCATCAAATGTTTTCTTAGCAATATGTCCCTTTGCATTTAACTTTTTACGTATTTCTTTTTCAGCTGTTTGAATGTAATCAGATTTTTGAATAGTTACAACAGCTCCAAAAATATTGTCATCAATTTTTATGGGACGACTGCTTAAAACTAGCGAAGTATTTCCTATTTCTAATAATTCATTATAAGCAGCATGCCCATATTTAACAGTATCCTTAAGTTTTGAAAGATTAAGTATTTGTTCTATTAAAAGATTATTATTTTTATCAGTTAACAGTTTCTTAGCTCTGTTGTTTATGTAAGTTATTTCAGAATTTTGGTCTATACCTATAATACCTTCTGCTGTAGAGTTTAAAATTTGTTTAATTGTCTCGTAATTTTTTTTTCTTTCCAATTCAAAGTTAAGGGAAAATATTGCATCGTCTAAGGCTATTTCAAGCGATACTTCATCAACCTGTATCATTATATTTTTAACGCCATATTTTTTTGCAGCTTTTGCTACTGTAATGCCTCCTATAAATACATCAATACCTTGCTCGGAAAGTTTTTTTACCATTTCATCAATGTTTGCTACAGAATCTGGCTTTACAAGCAAAAAATCTTCCCCTGAAATATTTTTAAACTTTGATGCTACTGCATGTGCTAAACCAAATCCAAAATAAGCTATTTTATCTGAATACTGTTTTGCCTTTTCTAATGAAAAATATACATCTTCATAGGTATAACGTACATCTATTAAAACAGCATTTAGATTTTTTCTTAAAATGGCTAAGTTGTTTCCACGTGTAATAATAACCTTGGTTCCTTGTGCAATGTATTTAATTCCTATTTCCAGTGTTTTATCTCCTGTGGCTTCAAAAATAGGATAATTTAGATTTTTCTTTTTTAATAGATTGCGATATTTTTTGGTGAAATCTGTAGAGGAAGATAAAATTATAATATCATTATTCATTTAAATGTCACCTCAATTATTTTATTATTTCAATATGAAATAGTGTGAAAAGCAAATTATTTCATTTTATTTCATATTGAAAAGGAATATAAAAATTATTCTAATGCAAATCTTTAATAAAGTAAAGTTACAGTTGTATAAATGTAAAATTTTGTAGTTTTAAGTTAAACGAATACATAAATTAAGCGAGTTTTATCTACAAAATAACTGTAAAAAAATTTTTTTTATACATTTTAAGCTTTTATAAACAGTTTGGCATCAAATTTGCTAATAATATTAAATGTAAATTTCATTAATGAAAATTCCAGGTGCCAAAGGAAAAATCTAAAAAACAAGTATGTTAGGGGGAAAAAAATTGGATAAGAAAACTCTATTAAAATTGTTACCAGTTGTTTTAATACCGTTATTATTTTGGTTTATACCGACACCAAAAGGATTGAAGGCAGAAACATGGCATATTGTAGCTTTGTATATAGCATTACTTTTAGGTTTAGTAGTTAAGCCATTTTCAGAACCAGTTATTACTTTAATTATTATAGGTGTTTTGTCAATGTTTATAGATGTTAAGATAGTCTACTCTGGTTATGGATCAGATATGGCATGGTTTATTGTAACTGTAACTATTGTATGTGCTGCATTTGTTAAGACAGGTCTTGGCAAAAGAATGGCATATAATTTACTTATAAGATTTGGAAAAACCTCATTAGGGTTAGGATATATGATGGCAGCAGTAGATTTAATATTAAGTCCTGCCACAGGTTCAAATATGTCACGTACATCAATTGATTATCCAGTGTTTAGAAATATTGCAGAAAGTGTAGGATCTACACCTGAAAAAGATCCTCGTAAGCTAGGTGCATATTTGACAATGCTTATGTATGTAGTATCCATGTCAACAGCAGTGTTGTTTTTGACAGGTATGGCAACAAATGCAATTACTGTATCTCTTGCACATAAAATGCTGGGGGTCAATATAGATTGGATGACATGGTTTAAGGCATCAGTTGTCCCTGCTGGAATCGTTTTAGCACTTGGTCCTATTGTAGTATATAAATTTTATAAACCAGATTTAAAAGAACTTGGAGATATTAAACCAATAATGAAAAAAGGTCTTGAAGAAATGGGACCTATGAAAAAAGAAGAAAAAATATTGTCTGTTTTATTTGTATTAGCTATTTTAGGATGGATGTTTGGAGCAAAGATCACAGTAGTAAATTTGAGCATGCAGATTGTAGCGTTTGTATTTTTAGCACTTACTCTTTTGTTTGGAATTTTAAACTGGAGCGATGTTATATCTCAAAAGGGTGCATGGAGTACCTTTGTTTGGTATGGTGCATTTTATGGTGTTGCTGGTGCATTAGCATCAAAAGGATTTTATACTTGGCTTGCAAAAGTACTAGAAGGATACTTAAAATTGTCACAGTTAAACGGAATGGTAGTTATAGTTGTTATACTTTTAATTAGCTTGGCTGTTAGGTATTTCTTTGTGTCAAACAGTGCCTTTGTTGCATCATTCTATCCTGTATTGTTTGCTTTAGTATTAACTACAAAGGCACCAATCATGGTAGTTGCATTATTGCTTGCATTCTTTGCAGGTTATGGATCATTATTGACTCACTATGGAAATGGTGCAGGAATTTATACTTTTGCAACAGGATATTGTACTCAAAAGGATTTCTGGAGAGTAGGAACAATAATGGTTGCAGTAGCATTAATTGTATTCTTGTGTATAGGTTTACCTTATTGGAAGGTACTTGGAATTTGGTAAATATAATTTAATTTTAAATATAAAGGAGAAAAGAAATGTTAGATTTATTAATTATAAATGGACATGTGATTGATCCTAAAAATAATGTAGATGAAGTGAAGACAGTAGCAATATATGGAGGCAGAATAACCAAATATGAAAAGGGAGAAGAAGCAAAACATGTAATCGATGCAAAAGGAAAATATGTATTTCCTGGGCTTATTGATTCTCATGCTCATATGTTTCAAGATGGTACAGAAATAGGAATGTATCCAGATACTGCATATATTCCAACAGGAGTGACAAGTGCCATTGATTTTTCTGCTGGTGTTGCTAATTATCCAATCTTCAGACAGGCGGTTATTGCCCGCAGCAAAGTTAGAATAAAGAGCTTTTTACAAGTGTGTTCTGCTGGTCTTGTTACTACCAGCTATCATGAATGTATTAATCCAAAATATTTTAATGCTGAAAAAATGGATAGAATGTACAAAGAGAATAGAGACAACATTTTAGGATTGAAAATTAGACAAAGCGAAGAATTAGCAGAAGGACTTGGAATTCAGCCATTAATTGCTACAGTTGACATTGCAAATAAAATTGGATGTCCGGTAGAAGTACATTGTACAAATATTCCTGTTCCAACTTCTGAAGTATTAGAAATACTTAGACCAGGTGATATATTTCAACATGTTTATCAAGGAGTAAAAAACACAATTATAGATGAAAATGGAAAACTATATGATTGCGTACTAGAAGCTAGAAAAAGAGGAATTATATTTGATACTGCTGAAGGCAGAAAGCATGGTGACTTTGAAGTAATGACAAAGGCTATGGAGCAAGGATTTGTAGCTGATATGTGCAGTACAGATTTAGTTTTAGGTAGTATGTATAGAAGACCTATATTTTCACTTCCAAACCTAATGTCCAGATACTTGTGTATGGGTATCAGCTTAAATGAAGTCATTAGAATGACAACAGAAAGACCAGCAAAGCTTATGGGTATGGAAAATGAAATTGGCTCACTATCAGAAGGAGCATATGCAGATGTTGCTATTTTTGACATTATGGATAAAGAGCAATTATATAAGGATTGGAAAGGTTCCAAATTCTTAGCTAATAAATTGCTTAAACCAGAAATGACTATTAAAGATGGTTATATTATGTATTGTGCACCAGATTATATTTATGAAAACTAAAATAATGAAAGACTAAATTTTAGAATTACAGGAGGATATTAAAATGGGATATAAAATATTATTACCACAAGAAATTATGCAAGAAGGTAGAGACTACCTAGAAAGCAGAGGTCATGAGCTTATTACAGGAAGTGGTATGGAAACTGAAGATATCATTAGAGATATTAAAGGTATAGATGCTATGGTAGTTCGTCTTTCTAAAATTACTAGAGAAGTATTTGAAGCAGCTGATAAATTGAAAGTTATTGTAAGACATGGAGCTGGATTTGATACTGTTGATCTACAAGCAGCAAAAGACCATAATGTACAAGTTCTTTATTGTCCAACAGCAAATAGTATGTCTGTTGCAGAAGTTACAATGATGTACATGCTTTATTGCTCAAGAAATTATACAGTAGTAAGAAGAGATTTTATTAATGATTATTATAAGGCTAAATTAAGAACACCTAAATGTGAGCTAGCTGGAAAGACTGTTGGTATTATCGGATGTGGTAATATCGGTTCAATTGTAGCTAATAAATGTATGCATGGTTTTAATATGAAGGTTCTTGCTTATGATCCGTATAAGAAGAGAGCTGATTTCCCAGAAGGTGTAGAAGTAGTAAGAGATATTGAAAGAATTTACAAGGAAAGTGATTTTGTTTCTATTCATTGTCCAACTACTAAAATAACTAGAGAGTTTGTTGGAAAGAAGCAGTTTGAAATGATGAAGCCAACAGCGTTCTTTATTAACGCTGCTAGAGGTGCCATTGTGAATGAAGTTGAGCTTTATGAAGCATGTAAAAATAAAGTGATTGCTGGTGCAGGATTGGACGTTCTTCAGAAGGAACCAGTTGATCCTAAAAACCCAATTTTATATTTAGAAAATGTTGTTGTATCACCACACATTGGTGCAGCTACTAAAGAAGCAACTAATAGAGCGTCACTACATTCTGCTATTGGTATTCATGAAGTATACGAAGGTAAACAACCAACATGGCCTGTTAAAGCAATAGATTGGGATACAGCAGAAACTTTTGAAGACTAATTTAAAAATTTATTATATATAAAATAATTTTATAAGAAAAAGGAGAAGATTAATATGCCAGTAGGAAATAGAATATTTTTAAAGAGAGAACTTCCAGATAAGGAGTTAGTAAAAGCATTTAGTGAATTGCCAGCAGCAAATGTTGCAGATGCTATGGGACGTTTATGTGCACTTCATTCAGATATAAAGCTAATGTCAAGTCCAACAAAAAAAATGTGTGGAGTAGCTTTAACAGTAAAGTCTCGTCCTGGTGATAACCTTACTTTACATAAAGCACTTAATATAGCTGAAGAAGGCGATGTAATAGTAGTTTCAAATGAAGGTGATAGAAGCCAATCAATAATGGGTGAAATCATGTATAAATATCTTTCTGAATACAAAAAGATTAAAGGTATTGTAATTGATGGACCTATACGTGATATTGATGTAATATCACAATGTGAAATGCCAATTTATGCAACAGGAACAACTCCAGGTGGTCCTTATAAAGAAGGTCCTGGTGAATTAAATGTGCCAATTGCTTGTGGACGTATAGCTGTTAACCCAGGAGATATAATTCTTGGAGACCATGATGGAGTAATCGTAATTCCTAAGAATGATGCAGCATTAATATTAGATAAAGCACAGACTATTGCAGCAGGAGATGCAGCAAAGGTTGCAGCTTCAGCATCAGGAACAGTTAATAGACAATGGGTAGATGATCTACTTGAGAAAAAAGGCTTTGAAATCATAGATGATGTATATAGACCTTAATAGAATTTTTTAGGATAAGTTCACTTTATTCGCTGCTTTCCAATTTATGTAGAGTAGTGGATGAGTGAACTTATTTTTTTATATATGTAAAGAAATAAATATTATGGAGGTAAGGGGATTATAAATGGGTAAAATTTTATTTGCATTAGTAAACAAAGAAACAGCAAGCATTGCATCTCAATCAATTAAAGAAATGAATTTAAATATACCAATTAAATTAATTAATAGTTCAAAAGAAGCAGAAAGTTTTGTGAAGGAAAATCCAAATGTGGATGTGTTTATTAGTAGAGGTGAAACAGCACGACAAATAGAACGTTTTTCCGGTAAACCTGTAGTTTCTATAACTTGTTCTGTTAATGATATCTTAGATGCACTCCAAAAAGTAGTAATCATTGGAATTGAAAAAGTTGCTGTAATTGGTTCTCCTTCTTTAATAGGTGAAGGAATTTATGATTATACTTTTGGTAATACATTAATACATATGCATTCTTATGAAGCAAAAGACTTAGAATTAGTAATATCACAACTTAAAAAGCAAGGATTTACTTCATTTGTTTCAGCTTCTTTTGATTTAAAACTAGCTGATAAATATGAAGTTAAGGTTCAAAAGTTGGATATAAATACCTCATCTATAAAAAGAGCTATAGATGAAGCACTAAAAATCGTACAAGCTCAAGATAATGAATATTTAAGAGAGAAAGAATGGAAAGATGCAGTTCAGCTGCAAGCTTCAAAATTATATGAGTCTATTGAGCAGTCAGCTTCAACAATTGAAGAATTAGCTTCTTCTTCAGAAGAGCTTGCAGCTACAAGTCAGGAAACAGCTAATGTTGTAACTAAAGTTTTTGAAGAGGTTAATAATACATCAGAAATACTAAATATAATTCAACAAGTTGCAAAGAAAACTAATATACTTGGGTTAAATGCAGCCATTGAAGCATCAAGAGCTGGTGAATTTGGTAGAGGATTTTCAGTAGTTGCATCCGAGGTTCGTAAACTTGCTAAAGAAAGTAATACATCTGCTGAAAGAATAAACGATATGCTTAAACATTTTCAAAGTTCTGTTGAAGCTGTATCTAGTAATATTGAGCAAAGTAATATAATTACACAAGAACAGGCAAAAGCAAATCAAAATATTGCTTTAATGATAGATAAGCTTAGAGATGTGGGATATGGGTTATTGACTTTAGTGGATAAAAACTAAGAATTAAGAAAGGAAATTTAACCTTTGCTGATATTGTAAAAAATTTTATTATAATAGTATCTTAATTTATAGTTGATGAACCATAAGATAAATGTTAGGATTAAGTGTAAATGAAGTTATAATTAATAGAAGTTTTACAATTAACGAGGTTAATCAAATGAAGAAATTTGTTGGATTGAGAATATTAAAAACAGCAATTGGTTCATCGCTTGCTATTATCATTGCAGAATGTTTGGGACTAAAATATGCTGCAGCTGCTGGGATTATAACTATTTTAAGCATTCAAAATACTAAAAAAACATCTATAAAATTAGCACTTCAAAGAATTGAATCTACCGTTTTAGCATTGCTACTTTCAAGTATACTATTTTTAGTTTTTGGATTTAAGCCTTTAACCTTTGGAATATATTTAATTATTTTTATTCCACTTACTGTTCTTTTAAAAATCACAGATGGAATTGTTGTAAGTTCAGTTTTGGTTACACATCTATTAGCTGCAGAGTCAATATCTATGTTTTGGATAAAAAATGAATTTTTACTTATGACTGTTGGTGCAGGGATGGGTATATTTCTTAATATTTATATGCCTAAAATAGAAAATGAAATAAAAGAAACTCAGGAAAATATTGAAGAACATATGCGTAAAATTTTATTTAACATGGCAGAAAATTTGAGAAATCAAAGTATTCATATAGAAGACGGATTATTTGATGAATTAGAAATAATATTAAAAGAAGGTACAAGGAGTGCATACAGACATTTAAACAATTATATTATTAATGATGTAAAATATTATGTTCAATATATGGAAATGAGAACTCTGCAATATGAAACACTAAAATATATGAAAAGTAATTTTATTAAATTTTATATGACTTTTGAGCAGACTGAAACTGTTGCAGCATTTACAGAAAAAGTTGCATCTGATTTTGCAGAGTTTAATACTGCTGAAGAACTTTTAAATGAATTAAATGAAATTATAAATATGTTTAAGGTTCAAGAACTTCCTAAAACAAGAGAGGAATTTGAAAATAGAGCAATGCTTTTTCAATTTTTAAATGATATGGAATCACTTTTGAGGGTAAAGAAAAGTTTTATGAAAAACTATAAACATATTGTTGAATAATAGAAACTTATCTATTTTGATTAGTATTTATCTGGTTAAAGTTACACTCTTTTTAACTACATAGTAGGATTAGTTGTAAAAGTATGTAGGGCATTATTATACATATGTTTACAACTAACCTTATGTAGATTTTTTATTTTTAATTATTTATTATTTTTGTTTTTATTAAAGTTAATTAAGCAGCCAGATAATAAAATTTCTATTTCATTGTCTGTAAGTTGACCAACATTTAGAGATATTTCTTTCATTTCATCGCCTACGATATAACCCTTGATTTCAGATTTTCTTTCCCTAATTGAATTTACTACATCTGTAAGGTAAATGAAGTCTCCACATTTAAATTCTGGTTGCTTATCAGTAAGTAATGGCAATATTCCCCAGTTAATAAGGTTCGAACGATATCTTTTAGTAGCATATTCTTTTGCTATATTTGCAAATCCACCTAAAACCTTTTGACAGCTTGCTGCTTGCTCTCTTGCAGAACCATCTCCTGGTTTATTAGCATAGATCATGCTTCCAATTAATGTATTATTTTTATCAAAATTACTGAGCTTAGCTGTAAGCTTTTCATAAGCTGCTTTTAAAGCTGCATTATCTTCTTCAGGTACAGATCCTTCTAATCTCTTAATTTCAGCAGCTTGAATTTCTTTTGAACGACCTACATAATTTGGGTCTTTTCTAGAAAGTGCAAAGCTTGCTAATTTATGAGGATTTGAACGATAGCTTGACGTATCTCCTGATGGAATAAGCTCATCTGTTGTAGTTACTGGATCTAATAATACTGATGCTACTTGAAGAAGCATGTTATCTGTTAATGGCTCCATAGTTGGCCAATCTGTTATGTTTGGACCAAATCTTAATTCTGTAGCATCATTTCCTTTGTCGTAAGATTGTAATACTCTGTTATCATATATAGTCTTATTGAAATAATACTTTGGAATTTCAGGGTTAATGCCTTCAAGTTCAGTAGCTGCTGTAATAAGTCCTTTGTTAACTGATGTGGCTGCAATTGAACGGGCATCCATTAACGCAACTGAAGCAATTTGTCCATCTCCTGGTTTTGAACCTTCTCTGTTAGGGAAGTTTCTTGTAGTATGTCTAATTGACAAAGAGTTATTTGCAGGAGTATCTCCACCACCGAAACATGGTCCACAGAAAGCTGTTTTTAATACTGTTCCTGTTGACATAAGTTTTGAAGCCACCCCGTTATCCACTAAACTTTGATATACTGGCATACTTGATGGATAAACACTTAGAGTGAATTCGTCAGTTCCGATTGATTTTCCGTCAAGTATACTTGCTGCAGCACATACATTTTCATAATTTCCACCTGCACAACCTGCAATAGAACCTTGCTCAGAGAATAGTCTTCCATTTTTTACTTTATCTTTTAAAGTGAACTTTAAGTTTGTTCCTTCAAAGAATTTTTGGCCTTCTTTTTCTACTTTGTCTAAAATGTCCATCATATTTGAATTAAGTTCATTAATTGTATAAACGTTACTTGGATGGAATGGAAGTGCTATCATTGATTGTACTTTAGATAAGTCAACAGTTATCATCTTATCATAGTAAGCAACTTCTCCTGGTTTAAGTTCTGCATAATCATTTCCTCTTTGGTGAACTTCAAGATATTCTTTTACTTTATTATCTGTATGCCAAATTGATGTAAGACATGTAGTTTCAGTAGTCATTACATCTATACCGCTTCTATATTCAACACTTAAGTTTTTAATTCCAGGTCCAACAAATTCCATAACTCTATTTTTAACGAAGCCGCTTTTAAATACAGCACCAATTATGCTAAGAGCAATATCTTGTGGTCCAATACCTGGGTTTGGTGTTCCAGTAAGATAAACACCAACAACTTCTGGATAATCTACATCATAGGTGTTTGATAGTAACTGTTTAACTAATTCTCCGCCGCCTTCACCTATTGCCATAGTTCCTAGAGCACCATAACGAGTATGACTATCTGAACCTAGAATCATTTTTCCACATCCAGCCATCATTTCTCTCATATATTGGTGGATAACTGCAATATGTGGTGGAACAAAAATTCCGCCATATTTTTTAGCTGCTGATAATCCAAATAAATGGTCATCTTCATTAATTGTTCCTCCAACTGCACAAAGACTGTTGTGGCAGTTTGTTAGTACATAAGGTATTGGAAATTTTTCAAGACCTGAAGCTCTTGCAGTTTGAACAATACCTACAAAAGTTATATCGTGAGATGTCAAAGCATCAAATTTTAATTGTAATTTATCAGGATTACCTGATTTATTGTGATTTTGTAAAATATCATAAGCTATAGTATTTTTCTTAGCTTCTTCTTTATTAAGATATTTTTCACCTAATTTAGATTTAATAGATTCATCAGATTCTTTGCTATTGAAAATTAAATCATTACCGTTTAATAAATATGCGCCTTCGCCGTATAAATTGATCATGACTACCTCCTAGTATGTAAATTTTGAAAAAATTAAAAATTTTAATTTTTATACTTTGAATTATAGCACAGAAATAGATAATGTTCAACATTTGTTTTTTAAAAATACAAATGTTAAACATTTGGACTTTAAAAAAACAAATGTTGAAGAGGCTTTTATATAATGTTATAATGAATTACACGTTTTTAATAATTTTATGGATAAATCAGAAGAAATTGCAGTTAAAGATATAAATACTTTTAAATTTGTCTTAAAAATGATAAAATATATTACGAATTGTTTCATAGAAGAGGGATAATAATGTTTAATGATTATGATAAAATGAATGAAGAAGAAAAAGATGAGGTTTTATCGAAGGTTGCACATATGTATTACAATGAAAATAAAACTCAATCTGAAATTGCAGACTATTTTTCAACAACGAGGTTTAAGGTTTCAAAATGGATTCAAGATGCAAGAAATAAAAATATAGTAGAAATAACCGTACATACTTCTAATAATAGAAATACAAAGTTAGAGAATATATTTAAAGAAAATTTTGCTTTGCAGAATGTTATTATTCTTAATAATCACTATATACCATATGAGGATACTTTACGACAGCTAGGTAAGTTGGGTGCAGAATATCTAAATAGAATAATTACATCAGATTCAATAATAGGTGTTCTATGGGGGAAGACTGTTTATAATATAATAAATCAGGTTAGTGCTAATAATAATCAGTTCATGAATATTACTGCTTTGCAGATAGTTGGTAGTGTAGCTAAAGATAATCCTATTTTAGATTCACCAGAACTTATTAAAAATTTAGCAGCAGCGTATAATGGTAAATATAAATTCTTACTTGCACCTTTATATATTGAAGATGATTATATAAGAGAAAAAATAATTGATGAACCTGTTATTAAAGATGCTATTGAATATGGTAAAAAAGCAAATATTATTCTTACTGGTATAGGTGGCGAAACATGCACATCTCTATATAGTAACATATGGGGAAAATATATGGATAAATGCGATTTACAAAATACAAATGCAGTAGGAAGTATTTATGGACGTGTTATTGATAAAGATGGCAATGTGTGTGATATAGATATTAATAAAAAAGTTGTGGGAGTTGATATGGAATCTATATTAAAGGTTAGATACCGTATAGGAATAGTAGTTGGAAAACATAAAACAGATGCTACAATTGGCGCTTTAAAAGGTAATCTTATTAATATTCTTATTACAGATACGGACATGGCTATTAGTATTTTAAAAAAATGTAATATTAAATTTGATTAAAAAATCCAACTAGAATAAAATTGTTTGAAAGGCAATATGTAATTTTTGTATTCATTAGAAAATTACATATTGCCTTTTATAAGTGAAACCTATGTTATAAACTATTAATAAATAATATGTGTACCACTTTTTTCAAACTCTTTTAAAGTGCTTGAATGATTAGATTCATCAACATACCCAAGGCCATTTGCAAGAATAGTAACATTAAAGCCATTTTTCTGAAGTTCAAGTATTGTTTCTTTGACACAGTACTCACTGGCAATTCCACATATTATAATTTCATTATCAAGTTTATCATATAGTTTTTCATTTTTTATGTTTAATGCATTATAGG
Organism: Clostridium carboxidivorans P7; assembly: GCF_001038625.1. Classification (GTDB taxonomy): domain Bacteria; phylum Bacillota; class Clostridia; order Clostridiales; family Clostridiaceae; genus Clostridium_AM; species Clostridium_AM carboxidivorans. The sequence continues at coordinate 3,805,254 of NZ_CP011803.1, read as the reverse complement.
CTGAATACTCTTCAACGTCATCATTGATACCTTTCTTAAAAACAATTTCAGCATTTTGTGGGGATTTGTTTTTATCTTTTATTCCAAGAGTAAATTCCTTAGAAAGTGAAGCGCCTTCAGTGTCTTCAACACAGTGAACAGGCCATATTCCACCATTATTTTGAAATGATTTATTGGTGATTTTGTGCCAATCACAGGAATAAAATACTTTCAATTCTGGATTTTTATTAATATAGTCTACAATGTTTAATACAGCTTTTTCTGAATTTTGGCATGCAAGACTGCCAGTTATAAAATCATTTTGACAATCAATTATTAATAATGATTTTTTATTCATAATAATCACCTCCAACCCCATATAAATTTAATGTAAAGTTTATAGAGAAGCTAGAAAGGTTTCATATGTGTCATCGAAGGAGTCATATGGGTATGGATTTCCACCATTTGTACTTTTGCATTGGTTGTCACTAAATTCTTGTCCAATTGCAAAAAGTTCACCAACAGTTATGTGATGTCCTGCAGCACAAGCTATTTTGCAAAATTCATCCATAGGATCATCTGCTGAACGTGTTGCAAGGAGCTTCTCTCTTAACGAAGGATCTTTTTTAGCATCAGAATGAAGCAGTTCCAATTCTTTATTTATATCGTTCATAATTACATCTCCTTATACTCTAAATTAATAATATTATTATAGCACTACAGCAGGATTTAACAAAATTAATTATTACATTAAAAGACAATTAAGGTAGTTTAAAACTAATTATTTAGTTTTAAACTACCTTAATGTGTTGGTATTGTATATTATTTCTTCATTTTGTTTTTGTTAAAGTTAATTAAGCAGCCAGATAATAAAATTTCTATTTCATTGTCTGTAAGTTGACCAACACTTAAGGATATTTCTTTCATTTCATTGCCTAAGATATAGCCCTTGATTTCAGGTTTTCTTTCTCTAATTGAATTTACTACATCTGTAAGATAAATAAAGTCTCCACATTTAAATTCTGGTTCTCCATCCATAAGTAATGGTAGTATTCCCCAGTTAATAAGATTTGAACGGTATCTCTTAGTAGCATATTCTTTTGCTATATTTGCAAATCCGCCTAAAACCTTTTGACAGCTTGCTGCTTGTTCTCTTGCAGAACCATCTCCTGGTTTATTCGCATAAATCATGCTTCCAATTAGTGTATTCTTCTTATCAAAATTGCTGAACTTAGCTGTAAGCTTTTCATAAGCTTCTTTTAAAGCTGCATTATCTTCTTCAGGAATAGATCCTTCTAATCTCTTAATTTCAGCAGCTTGAATTTCTTTTGAACGACCTACATAATTTGGGTCTTTTCTAGAAAGTGTAAAGCTCGCTAACTTATGAGGATTTGAACGATAGCTTGATGTATCCCCTGATGGAATAAGTTCATCTGTTGTAGTTACTGGATCTAATAATACTGATGCTACTTGAAGAAGCATATTATCTGTTAATGGCTCCATCTTTGGCCAATCTGCAATGTTTGGACCAAATCTTAGCTCTGTATCATCATTTCCTTTATTGTAAGATTGTAATACTCTGTTATCATATATAGTCTTATTGAAGTAATACTTTGGAATTTCAGGATTAATGCCTTCAAGTTCAGTAGCTGCTGTAATAAGTCCTTTGTTAACTGCTGTTGCTGCAATTGAACGAGCATCCATTAATGCAACTGAAGCAATTTGTCCATCTCCTGGTTTTGAACCTTCTCTGTTAGGGAAGTTTCTTGTAGTATGTCTAATTGATAAGGAATTGTTTGCAGGAGTATCTCCACCACCAAAGCATGGTCCGCAGAAAGCTGTTTTTAAAACAGTTCCTGTTGGTATAAGTTTTGAAGCAATTCCATTATCCACTAAGCTTTGATATACTGGCATACTTGATGGATAAACACTTAAAGTAAATTCTGCATTTCCAATAGATTTTCCGTCAAGTATATTTGCTGCTGCACAAATATTTTCATAATTTCCCCCTGCACAACCTGCAATTGATCCTTGTTCAGAGAATAATCTTCCATTTATAACTTTATCTTTTAATGAGAATTTTAAGTCAGTTCCCTTGAAGAGTTTTTGTCCTTCTTTTTCTACCTTATCTAAAATATCCATCATATTTGCATTAAGTTCATTAATTGTATAAACGTTACTTGGATGGAATGGAAGTGCTATCATTGATTGTACTTTAGATAAGTCAACAGTTATCATCTTATCATAGTAAGCAACTTCACTTGGGTTAAGTTCTGAGTAATCATTTCCTCTTTGGTGCACTTCAAGATAATCCTTTACTTTATCATCTGTACACCAAATTGATGTAAGGCATGTAGTTTCAGTAGTCATTACGTCTATACCAGTTCTATATTCAACACTTAAGTTTTTAATTCCAGGTCCAACGAATTCCATAACTCTATTTTTAACGAAGCCGCTTTTAAATACAGCACCAATTATGCTAAGAGCAACGTCTTGTGGTCCAATGCCTGGGTTTGGTGTTCCAGTAAGATAAACACCAACAACTTCAGGATAATCTACATCATATGTGTTGGATAGCAGCTGCTTAACTAATTCTCCGCCGCCTTCACCTATGGCCATAGTTCCTAATGCACCATAACGAGTATGACTATCTGAACCTAAAATCATTTTTCCACATCCAGCCATCATTTCTCTCATATATTGGTGGATAACTGCAATATGTGGTGGAACAAAAATTCCGCCATATTTTTTAGCTGCTGATAATCCAAATAAATGGTCATCTTCATTAATTGTTCCTCCAACAGCACAAAGACTGTTGTGGCAGTTTGTTAGTACATAAGGTATTGGGAATTTTTCAAGACCTGAAGCTCTTGCTGTTTGAACAATACCTACAAAAGTTATATCATGAGATGTCAAAGCATCAAATTTTAATTGTAATTTATCAGGATTACCTGATTTATTGTGATCTTGTAAAATACCATAAGCTATAGTATTTTTCTTAGCTTCTTCTTTATCAAGGTATTTTTCACCTAATTTAGTTTTAATACATTCATCAGATTCTTTGTCGTTGAAAGTTAAATCATTGCCGTTTAACAAATATGCGCCTTCGCCGTATAAATTGATCATGAGTACCTCCTGTAAATATTATAAAATTTAGATAAATCTTACTAATTGAAAGTTCTTCATTTTTATAATTCAAATTATAACATATAAAAAAGTAATATTCAAAATTTGTTTGTTGATTTTACAAATGTTTAACGTTTGTAAACATAATAAACAAATGTTGAATCAATTACCATTGAATGGTGAAATAAAGTGCAAGCTTTTTCATTAAATATGCTTTTGATTTTTCGGAAAAACTGTTTTTAAAATAGAAATAAACTCTTTGGCAGCTACTGAAAGATATCTGCCTTTTTTGTAGGCAACTATTACATCTCTAGTGGGTCTCAATTTGTCAATTGAACAATAAAGTGGATAAGGTTCTGTTTGATGAGCTGATATTAACGTATCAGGAACAAAAGTGATACCCATACCTGCTTTTGCTAATGCATGAGCGGCTTCAATACTTTCACTTTCAAGTATAATTCGCGGAGAAAAACCAGCTTGCTCACAAAGTGAAGTAGCCATTTTATGCAATTTTTGATCCCTCTTTAGCAAAATAAATGGCTCATTTTTAAGTTCTTTAAGCTCAATTGTAGGATGAGTAGATTTAGCAGAAGTTTTATATTTAATCTTACTTTGTATAGGATGATTTGGAGGAATTACAACTAGTATTTCCTCTGAGAATATGGTTTCAAAGTCAAGCATGTCATTTTTCATTGGGGTTGTTATTAAGTCAATATCAGTTGAACCTTTCACTGCTAAAGTTTCTAGGGTACTAGAGATATCTTCGATAAGAACTACTTCAATATCAGGAAATTTATCATGAAAGATTGGAAGGATCTTTGGCATAATGTAAGTGCTTCTAACTGGAGAAAGTCCTATAATAACACGACCTTTTTTTCGATTAGCAATATCGTTAATTTGTTGATACAGCTGATCTTTTAGATCTAAAATATTCTTAGCTGTTTCAATATACAGCTCTCCTGCAAATGTAAGCTTTAATGGGGAGGAAGATCTATCAAAAAGTTGAGTACCTAATTCAAGTTCTATTTTTTGAATATATTGACTCAATGAAGGTTGAGATATAAATAATTTATGTGCAGCTTTAGAAAAATTTTTTTCTTCAGCTACTGTTAATACATATTGTAATTGTCTAAAATCCATTAGAATATCCTCCTTGACTACTATAGGTTAATAGTTATAATGTTTATATTAATTATAGTATTAGATATATTATATATTACATGATAGAATATGACTAGATAAATATTAGAATTCAACAAAGTTTAGATAATTGGCGGAAAGGTTGTTATTTATGATAAATTTAATTATGACTTTAATTGTTGCAATTCTTGGTGGTACTATTGCACTGCGTCTTAAAATTCCAGCAGGTGCCATGGTAGGGTCTATGGTGGTTGTAGCTGTGTTTAGTGTTATTACAGGACATGCATTTATTCCACAGAATATAAAAATCATAACTCAAATATGTGCTGGAGCATATATTGGAGCCAGTATAAAACGTAAAGACGTATTGGAAATGAGGTTAATAATAAAGCCTGCTATTTTAATGGTGGTAAGCATGATAACTTTAGATCTTTTTATGGGATATGTAATGTTTAGAGTTACAAGAATTGATTTAATAACAGCGTTATTTTCAACAGCGCCTGCAGGTATTGTAGATATGTCCCTTATAAGTGATGATTTTGGAGCAGATACTTCAAAGGTAGTTGTTTTGCATCTTATTAGACTTGTTACTGTACTAATTGTGTTTCCTCCAATGATGAATTTTATAGCTAAGAGCTTTAAAAATGAAGATAAAAATGCTTTGGATGAAATAGCTAGTAGTGTTGATGAAGCAAATTTACAAAGAAAATCAAATAGAACAAAAAATAAAAGCACATTAAAAGAAAAATCAATAAATTTATTAATAACTACAGTTTTAGCTTTAGCAACTGGTTTAATTGGATATATACTAAAAATTCCAGCTGGTACAATGACATTTTCAATGGCTGCAGTAGGTGCTCTAAATGTAATTTTTGATAAAGGCTTCATGCCGCTAAATCTTAGAAGATTAACTCAAATGTTTGCAGGAGCTCTCATAGGATCAAGAGTTACATACGGAGATATAGTGCAGCTAAAAAGCATATTAATACCCGCTTTTATCCTTTTGATAGGTATTATTTCTGTTAATTTATTTATTGGATTTTTAATAAATAAAACTAGTGGACTTGAACTTATAACTTCTCTTTTAGCTAGTGCTCCTGGTGGATTATCAGATATGGCACTTATAGCAAAGGAGTTGGGAGGAGACGCACCTAAAATTGCCATTCTGCATACAGTAAGAGTTGTAACTGTAATTGGTATTTTTCCATTATTAATTAAGATTGTCACCTCGTGAAAAAACAAGTATATGATATTAACTCAACTTTTGTAGAGGACAATTGTCATCTGTCCTCTGAAAATTGAGGTATTAAGTACAAAACTATTTATACACAGAATTCATATCCTATTCCCCATACGGTTTTTATATGTTTTGGTTTACGTGGTATATCTTCAATTTTATTTCTAAGATATTTTATATAAACCATTATGCTATTGTCATCGCTGTTATTACCTTGCCAAACACTTTGGTAAAGTTGTTCTTTTGAAAATACCTGGTTTGGATGTTCCATAAAGAACTTCATAAGCTTTGTTTCTTTTGAAGATAGTTTGAGTTCTATATCATTTTTATAAAATTTATACGTATTCAAGTCATATTTAAAAGGAAAATGAACTATTATGTTTGAGTCAGTATTTTCGTGTAATATTTCTTTACGTCTTTTTATTTTTGATTTTACCTGTGCAGAAAGAACTGAAGGGCTAAAAGGTTTTGTGATATAACTATCTGCACCTATGTCTAGGCCTTTTATAATATCTTCATCATCTTTCTTACCACTAAGAAAGATAATTGGAAGTTGTAAGTTATGTTTCCTGATTTCTCTTGCAACGTCATATCCAGATATATCATCCATCAATATGTCTAATAGTACTAAGTCAAAGCTGTATTTATTTATCATTTCAAGGGCTTGGCTTCCATTTTGAGCTTGATAAACTAGCATATCTTGAGTTGAAAGTATTTTATAAATTAATTTTCTTATAGGTTCTTCATCTTCAACAATAAGTATTCTGATTTGTTCCATAATTAACCTCACAGTATAAAATTTTAATTAATATATAGTAATTAATTAAAACAGAAAACAATTACATAGTAATAAACACTAAACAAAATATAGTAACAACTGAAAAGGTGTACATTACAAAAAAATATGTATAAGGTATATATTGTAAAAAAATATGTTAGGAAAAATGGCTTAAAATTTAATTATAATTGTAATACAATTATAATTGAACTGCAAGAGCATAATTATTATTTTGAGTGGAGGTAAAAAGGTGATTATAAGGATATTTGATATATTAAGAGAAAAATTAGTACCAAAAAATAAAGTTGTAAGAACAGTTATATATATACTTTTAGTTATAATTTTAAGTGGGTTTATATATCTTGCATACAATGAATATAAAAAGACAATTATAGTTCAACAGGAGCAGCAAATGCTGAGTATTTCAAGGTCTATATCCCGGAGTATAGAAATGTATACTGATGATGCTATGGATAGTGTAGAGGCTATTGCTTTAGATAAGGATTTTATTAAAAGTATCTCCTATATTGAAAATGGAGAAATGCTTGATGTTTATGATAATAAAATTAGGTCCTATTATGAAGCGAAGGATGATGCTATAGATTCAATTTGCTTTTATAATAAGAATGGAAAACTTGTAACACAGTACCCAAAAAGTTTACAAAATACGGATAGTGTTCTTCAAACAGATATTGATGCTGCTATATCAAAGAAAAAGACTTACATTGGAAAAGTGCACTTAAACAAAAGTAAAGACATTTTTATTTACAGTGTATATCAACCCATTTTTGATGGAGACAATTTTAAAGGTGTGATTTCAGTACAACTAAGAGTTGATGCTATCTATAAAAAGTTAATTGCTGATGTAAAAGTAGGAGAAAAGGGATATGCAATGGTTAAAGATCAAGATGGAATAATAATTATGCACCAATTAAAAGAACAAATTGGCATAGATGTTATTGAAACGAGAAAACAAATGCATCCTGGATTAGATTTTCGTGAACTTGAAGAGTTAATAGATCACCAACTTAAAGGAGATGAAGGTACTGCAATCTATCACTCCTATTGGTGGTGGGAGTCATCCTTGAAAAAAGCAAAAAAGCTTAATGCCTATACTCCTGCTAAGCTTGGCAATTATTTTTGGATTGTTGCAGTGACAATGTCTTATGATGAAGTACAAAGACCTATTAATAGATTTTTAGTTATAGTTATTGGAATAGTTATAATAATTATCATAATTATATACTTTTTTCTTTCGGAATTATTCAGAATGAAAAAAAATAAAGAAGCACTTGAGAAAGAAACAGAATACTTAAGAATTTTAAATGAATCTTCTGAGAAACTTAGAAAAAAAGAGGCGGAGCTTTATCATTCTCATAAGCTAAAAATGATTGGTACACTTGCTGGTGGAATTGCTCATGATATTAATAATTTACTTACTCCTATATTGGGGTATTCAGAATTATTGCTTATGAGAACTGGAGAAGATGAGGAATATTATGAAGATATTGAGGAGATACTTAAGGCTTCAAAAAAAGGAAAAGATTTAATTGAACAAATATTACTTTTTACTAGAAATGATAAAGAGAATGTTAAAATAGAACCAGTTAATATTAATGATATAATTAAAGAAACTATAAATCTTTTAAAAGCAGTTATACCTAAGAATGTAACTCTTAAAGAAAACATAAACAAAGATTGTGGATATATAAAAGCTAATCCTACTCAAATTCATCAAGTTATATTTAACTTATGTACAAATGCTTATCAGTCAGTAGGAAATAGCAGAGGTGAAGTTGAAATATGTTTAAATACTGTTAGCGGAATAGAGGCTAACAATATTAGTAATGTGCTTTCGGAAAAACATGATTATGTTGAATTGATGATTAAAGATGATGGTTGTGGAATTGATGAGGAAACTAAAAAGAGAATTTTTGATCCTTTCTTTACTACAAAGGATATTGGAAAAGGATCTGGTTTAGGATTGTTTGTAGTTCAAAGTATAGTAAATAGATATGGTGGAGTAATAATGGTGGATAGTGAGATAGACATGGGAAGTTGTTTTAAGGTTTATCTACCTTTAGTCAATGAAGAGTCCGATATGGATAAAAGCGAAAATTCAGAGCGTAAGTTACTTGAAGATAAGTTAAGTTATAAAAAAAGAATATTAGTAATAGATGATAGTTTAGAAAACATAAAAGTAATAAAAAAATCTTTAGAACATGTTGGCTTTCAGGTGGTAGCAAGAACAGATGGAAGAAAAGCAATAAAGTTATTTAAGAAGAATAGTAAAAAATTTGATATTGTTATTACTGATTATATGATGCCCAATATTAAAGGAATTGAGCTAGCAGCAGAAATTAAGAAAATAAAAAATGATGCAGCTGTTATACTGATGTCTGGATATGTTGATGAAAGTGATGTGAATTATAACTCTATTGTTGATGCTTTTGTTAGAAAACCTATAGAATTATCTGAACTTTTAGAGGCAATAAATAAAATTATATGATATTTATTAAATAAAAACATCAAATAACAATAATTGTAATTTTTGCTGTCTGATATTTATTAACAATTTAATAATCTTTAATATTATTTTAAGAATTTATTAATACCATTTTAAGAATTGTAAGAAAGTTATAACGAATATTATAAAATGTCGAAAAACATATTGTAGAAAACGATTTAGCATCATATAATAAAAAACAAGCTGGCCAGGTTTGTTAAATAATTATTATTGATATCGTTTTCGAAAAATGTGGAGGTGTACAAAGTTATGTCATTATTAACTATATTAGGTTATAGTATTGTTGTAGTTTTCATGGTTCTAATTATGACGAAACGTTTGACTGCGTTTTCAGCTCTTATAATAGTACCAATTGTGTTTGCATACATTGGAGGCTTTGGTCTCACTATTGGAAAGTTTGCGCTTACAGGTATTAAAGGGGTAGCAACAACATCAACTATGTTATTATTTGCAATTCTTTTCTTTGGTATTATGATAAATGTTGGATTGTTTGATCCACTTGTTAAAGCAATTGTAAAGTTTGTAAAGGGAGATCCAGTAAAAGTACTTGTTGGAACAGCAATTTTAGCAGCACTTGTATCTGTTGATGGTGATGGATCAACAACTACTATGATAGTATGTTCTGCTTTACTACCAGTATATAAAAAGCTTAAAATTAAGCCACTTTATTTAGCTACTATAATAATAATGCAAAATTCTATAATGAATCTTTTGCCTTGGGGAGGACCAACTGCCCGTATAATAGCAGCATTAAAGCTTGAAAGTTCAGAAATATTAAATCCTTTAATTCCAGGAATGATACTTGCTATTATATATGTTATTGGTGTTGCTTATATACTTGGATTAAAGGAACGTAAGAGATTAGGCATTGTACAAATTAGCGAAGCAGCTTTTGCAGAATTAGCTGCTACATCAGAAGAAGAAGAAGCTCTTAAGAGACCAAAACTTATATGGGTTAACTTCATATTAACTATAGCAGTTATGGTTATATTAATTATGGGTGATATTCCATCTTCTGTAATATTTGAAGTAGGTGCAGCATTAGCACTTTTAATTAACTATCGTGACATAAAAACACAAAGAGAAGTTATTGAAAGAAATGCTGGAAATGCTGTACAGGTTATAGTTATGATACTTGCAGCAGGAATATTCATGGGAATATTGACAGAAAGTGGAATGGCAACAGCTATTGCTAAAAACTTAGCTTCAGTAGTTCCAAAATCACTAGGATCACATTGGACTGCAGTTACAGCAGTTATTAGTGTACCAGGTACATTTATGCTTTCAAATGATGCTTTCTATTTAGGTGTTCTTCCTGTTCTTGCAAAAACAGGTGTAGCTTATGGATTTACTCCATTACAAATTGGTATTGCAGCTACAATGGGACAGGCATTCCACTTATTAAGTCCACTTGTTGGATTCATATATTTACTATTACAATTAACAGGAGTAGATATGGGAGAATGGCAAAGACATTCTGCTAAATGGTCAATAGGTACATTTATAATATTTGTATTAGCAGCGTCACTTACAGGTGTTATGCCTTTATAAAAGTACATAATTTCAAATATTATTTACAAATAAGAAAAAGCTCCTAGGGGAGCTTTTTCAGGCTGTTGATAAACATATTTTGTCAGCAGCCTTTTAAATTTTTAGCCCGATAGGGCTTTTTTTAAATTCAAAAAGGATTTTAAGATTTTGTGTAGAATTAATATAATATCAGATTTTTTAAGGAGTTAACTATTATGATTAAAGAAAATAATTCTGCACAGCAACAATTAGAGTTAGTATATATAGAAAATTTAGTTCCCAAAGATCATATCTTAAGGAAAATTGATAAATATATAGATTTTTCATTTATAAGAGATTTAACTAAGGACTTCTATTGTCCTGATAATGGACGACCAGCAATTCAGCCAGTAGTTTTATTCAAAATGTTATTTATAGGTTACTTATTTGCAATAAGATCAGAGCGACAGCTCGTGAAAGAAATTGAAGTAAATGTAGCTTATCGCTGGTTTTTAGGATTTTCATTAACAGATAAAATCCCAAGTCATTCTACTATAAGCCAAAATAGAATAACAAGATTTAAGGATACAAATATATACCAAGAAATCTTCGATAATATTGTATTTCAAGCAATAAATAAAAAATTGGTAGATGGTAAAATTCTATATACAGATTCTACACATTTGAAAGCTAACGCTAATAAAAACAAGTTTACAAAAGAACAAATTACACAATCAACCAAAGACTATTTTAATGAGTTAGAAGAAGACATTAATAAGGATAGAGTAGCTCATGGAAAACAACCTCTAAAAAAAAAGATAAAATAGAAAAAACTAAAGAAATTAAGACCAGTACTACAGACCCTGATAGTGGCTATATGCATAGGGATGGAAAACCAAAAGGATTTTTTTATTTAGATCATAGAACTGTAGATGGAAAGTATAACATAATAACAGATGTTTATGTAACGCCTGGTAACATAAATGATGTAGATCCTTATATAGAAAGACTAGATGTTCAAATTAAAAAGTTTAATTTGCAAACTAAATATGTTGGAGCCGATGCTGGTTATTCTACTAATAATATTTGTAAACAAATATTTGAACGAGAACTAAAAGCAGTTATGGGCTATAGACGTAGTCCTCATGTAAAAGGTAAATTTACTAAATTTAGATTCCAATATGTTAAAGAACAAGATGTATATTATTGTCCAGATTTAAGAGCATTAGAATATAGAACTACTAACCGTGATGGTTATAGAGAATATGTATGTAAAATCGAGTACTGCAGCCAATGCAATAAAAAAGAAAATTGCTTATCAGATAAAAGCAAAAGAAAAGTTGTTTATCGCCATGTCTGGGAAGATTACAAGGATGAAGTAATCAAATTTACTAAGACTGATAAAGGAAAATGGCTATATAAAAGAAGAAAAGAAACTATCGAGCGTAGCTTTGCAGATTCAAAAAATCTCCATGGTCTGCGCTATTGTCGCATGCGTGGAATTAAAAAAGTTTCTGAACAATGTTTGTTAACAGCAGCAGTTCAGAATATGAAAAAGATAGCCAGGGTGCTATCGCACCTATTTTTGCAATTTTTAAAGAATTCACTAACCAATTTATGGATAACATTCTCTTTTTATATGCTACCGCATAAATATTTAAGACAAAATTAAACCCAGCACTTTAAAAATGCTGGGTTTATGAACAATCTGAAAAAGCTCCTAGGGGAGCTTTTTCTTATTTTATAAATAGTTTGAATTTATAATCTTTTCAAAATTACATTTTAAGATGATATTTTAAATGGTTTATTGTTGTTTAAAACTTATTATGTAGTATAATATACTTACGATGGAAAGGAGGTTTTTTATGACGGATTATATGGATGAATTTGTAAAGAATACGAATTTTAATCAGAACAAACCAATAAGGGAAATAGTATATGAAGGTTTAAGAAAGACAATTATTAGCGGCGTTGTTCCAGTAGGGGAAAGAATTATAGAAAAAGAATATGCTGGAAGATTGAATATTAGTAGAACACCTGTAAGGGAAGCATTAAGAAAATTGGAAGAAGAAGAATTAGTTGAAAGTGTACATCGTATAGGGGTAGTAGTAAAAAGAATTTCAAAGGAAGATGTTATTGAGGTCTATAAGATAAGACATTCATTAGAAGTATTGGCAACTACAACTGCAATGGAAAATATAACTCCAGAGGAACTGGAAGAATTAGAAGCATTACTGAATTTAACAGAACAGAAAAATAGAGAAGGCGATGTTAAAGAAGTAATAAGATTGTTTGGAGAATTTAATTCTTTAATATATAAAGCTAGCAAAATGAAAAGGTTAGCTAGTATGATTAGCAAGTTAAATGATTACATTGGAAAATTTAGGGACATTTCTATAACTGATGATGAGAGAAGAGAAAAAGCTCTAGTTGAGCATAGACAAATTTTAAAGGCAATATCGGAAAAAAATACTGAGGGCATTGATAAAATTGTAGAAAGACATTTACATATTTCACTAGATATTGTGTATTCAACGATGAAAGATGAGGAATAAAATATTGAAACAAAATAATGAATTTGCACACTATATAGCTTCTTTAGCACAAAGATCAATACTTTATGAGGTTAGTACGACTCCTAAACCTGGATTAGTAGATCGTGATAATACAGGTTCACATAAGGACATGGATTTTTTTACCTTCATGGCAAGTAGTTCAGCACTTTATAATGGCTTATATGAATGTGTTCTTGAAGGTATTTCTTTTAATGAGTTAGATAGTACAAAGCTCATGGATAGGTTGAGGGCTCCAGGTATTAAATGTGAGAAATCTATGTTTGAAGCTACAAAAGGTGTTAATACTCATAAGGGAATAATATTTTCACTAGGAATTCTTTGTGCAGCAGTAGGTAATTTATATAGAAAACATAAAAAAGAAAATTTTTTTATAGAAGAAGTTTGTAATGAAGTAAAAGATATTACTAGGGATTTGACAGTTAAAGATTTTAAAGGAATTAATACAAAAACTAATCTAACTCATGGTGAACGGCTATTTAAAGAATATGGATTTAAGGGTATACGTGGTGAAGTAGAAGGTGGTTTTCAAACTGTTCAAAAGCAGGCAATACCAATCATTAGACAGTGGACTAAAAATAGACAACTTTCTATTAATGATTTGTTTTTACAAGTTTTGATGAGCATTATGACTGAAAGTGAAGATAGCAATGTAGTTATTAGAGGAGGAATTGAAAGTCTTACTTATACTAAAAATATATCAAAAGAATTTATAAAGATTGGTGGAATGAATCAAATTGATGCAATAAAAAAATTAGAAGTTATGAATATAAAGTTTGTGGAAAAAAATATAAGTCCTGGTGGTTCTGCAGATCTTCTTGCAGTAAGTATTTTTCTTGGATTTATTGAAGGAATCATCAGCTAGGATAGAACAAGGCTTAGGGATACTTGAAAGTGTCCCTATTTTTTTCGACAAAAAAACAGGGAAAATATGAGAAAAACATCAAAAGTGCAGGAAAGAACATCAAAAAAACTTGGTCGTGGAAGAACTCTGTCTTATAATTAAATTACAGAATGAAACTCTTAATTTGTTAAAGGAGGGAAGTAAGAATTATGATTATGGATTACGGCCTTCAAGATAGAAGAATATTTTTAGATGATTTAGGTGAAAGAAAAAAAGTTGAATTATTTTTAAACAATGAAGGTATTAGGTTGGATAAAAATCTTGAGTACACTATTGGAGTTTATGATTCAAAACAATTAGTGGCAACAGGTTCATTTTTTAAAAATACTTTAAGATGCCTAGCTGTAAGTTCAGACTATAAGGGACAAGGAGTAACCAATATGTTGGTTTCGGAGCTTATGAGTGAACAATATTACAGAGGTTATACGGATATATTTCTGTATACCAAATGTGATACAGCAAAATTTTTTCAAAATGCAGGATTTAATGAAATTGCTAGAATAGAAGATGCAGTTGTATTAATGGAAAACAACCCCAATGGGATACAACAATATGTTAAGAGTTTATCAAAAAAAAGAGTAGATGCTGATAAGGTAGCTAGCATTGTAGTTAATGCAAATCCATTTACTCTTGGACATCAGTACTTGATAGAAAAGGTTGCAAGTGAAAATGATGTTGTTCATCTATTTGTGGTTTCAGAGGATGCATCAATTATACCATTTTCAGTTAGATATGACCTTGTAAAAAAAGGTACAAAGCACTTAAAAAATGTCATTATTCATAAAGCAGGAAATTATATTATATCTAGTGCTACATTTCCATCATATTTCATTAAGGATGGAAGATCAGTAGTTGACACTCATGCAAGATTGGACTTAGAAATATTTAAAAGGTACATTGTGCCAGCATTAGGCATAAACAGAAGATATGTAGGAGAAGAACCTTATTGTAAAGTAACAAGAAAATATAACGAAATAATGAAATCAACTCTGGAAAAAGCAGGTGTAGAATGCATAATAGTTCCAAGGTTGGAATTGAAGGGTGAAGCAATAAGTGCTTCAAAAGTTAGGAATTATATAAAAGAAGGAAAAATGGCTGAAGTTAAAAAACTAGTTCCAAACAGCACTTATGAATATTTTAAATCTAAAGCTGCAGCGGAATTAGTAGAAAAAATTAAAAATAATATTGGAAGACACTAAAGGGAGGTACAATTAATGGAAATTAAACAAGTCTCAATAGCTGGAACTTTGGAATCAAGTGACATACAGGTAAGAATTGAACCTAAGGAAGAAGCTGGAATAGAGATTGAATTAAAGAGTAGTGTTGAAAAACAATTTGGAAGACAAATAAGAAAAGTTATAAAAGAAACTTTAGAAACTATGAAAGTTGAAAATGCAAAAGTAATGGCTATAGATAAAGGAGCATTAGATTGCGTAATAAAGGCAAGAGTTGAATGTGCTACTTTTAGAGCAGCAGGATTAACTCAAAATATAAACTGGGAGGTAATTGACTAATGGGACGTTTAAGAAGAACCATGATGTTTTTACCAGGTAGCAATGCTGGTATGGTTAAAGATGCTTATATTTATGGAGCTGACTCACTAATGTTTGATTTAGAGGATGCAGTCGCATTAACTGAAAAGGATTCAGCTAGACTTTTAGTATATAATGCTATAAAAACTGTGGACTATGGTAATACAGAAATAGTTGTAAGAGTAAATGCCTTAGATTCACCTTATGGAAGAGATGATATAGAAGCTGTTGTAAGAGCTGGTGTTGATGTAATAAGATTACCAAAAACTGAAACAGCACAGGATATTCTTGATGTTGAAGCTGTAATTGAAGAAGTAGAAAAGAAAATCGGAAGAGAAGTAGGTTCTACTAGAATGATGGCTGCAATTGAAAGTGCATTAGGAATTATAAATGCATACGATATTTGTAAGTCAAGTAAACGTCTTATAGGTGTAGCAATAGGTGCAGAAGATTATGTTACTAACATGAAAACTAAGAGATTCCCTGACGGAATGGAACTTTTAGGTGCAAGAACTCAGCTTATAATAGCAGCAAGAGCAGCAGGAATAGCTTGTTTTGATACTGTATATAGTAATGTTGATAATGAAGAAGGCTTCAGAAATGAAGTTAAATTAATACATCAATTAGGCTTTGATGGTAAATCAATAATAAATCCAAGACAAATAGCTCCAGTAAATGAAATTTATACACCAACAGATGCTGAAATAAAGAAATCTGTAGATGTTGTAAGAGCAGCAAAAGATGCAGCAGAAAGAGGATTAGGTGTTATCTCTCTTAATGGTAAAATGGTTGATAAACCAATTATTGAAAGAGCAGAAAGAGTACTTGAATTAGCAAAAGCTGCAGGCGTGTATAAGGAGGAAATCTAATATGAAGAACGTTATAGGTAGAGAGATTCCAGATGAAGTTTTAAAAGGAAAAAGAATATTTAAAGGACAGTTTGCGCATACTGGTGAAGTAGCTAAAGTAGCTCCAACAATTAAACATGTTAATCCTGGTGAAACTAAATTAGTAGACAGCTTAGAAGAAGCAATCAAAAAGACAGGATTAAAAGACGGAATGACAATATCTTTCCATCACCATTTTAGAGAAGGAGACTTCGTTCTAAACATGGTAATGGATATCATAGCTAAAATGGGAATAAAGAACTTAACAGTAGCTGCAAGCTCTTTAAGCAATGTTCATAAAGAATTAGTTAAACATATTAAAAGTGGTGTAGTTACAAATATCACTACAAGTGGTTTAAGAGGAGAATTAGCAGAAGCTATTTCTAATGGATTAATGGAAAATCCAGTAATCGTTAGATCACATGGTGGAAGAGCAAGAGCTATAGAAGCAGGAGAGTTAAAAATAGATGTAGCATTTTTAGGTGCATCATCTTGTGATGATTATGGTAATGCTAGTGGAATAGGTGGAAAAGCTAACTGCGGATCTTTAGGATATGCAAAAATTGATGCAGAATATGCTAATAAAGTAGTTATAATCACTGATACTTTAGCAGATTTTCCTAATGTTCCAGCAAGTATTGATCAAACATTTGTTGATTATGTAGTTAAGGTTGATGCTATAGGAGATCCATCAGGTATAGCTTCAGGTGCTACAAGATTTACAAAAAATCCTAAGGAATTATTAATTGCTGAAAATGCAGCTAATTTAATAATAGGATCTCCATACTTTAAAGATGGATTTTCATTCCAAACAGGTTCAGGTGGATCTACACTAGCTGTTACTAGATTCATAAAAAATGAAATGATAAAAAGAGGATATGTAGCAAGTTTTTCACTTGGTGGAATCACAAAACCAATGACTGAAATGCTTGAAGAAGGATTAATAAAACATATTTTCGACGTTCAAGATTTTGATTTAGGTGCTGTAGAGTCAATAGCTAAAAATCCAACACATCATGAAATAAGTTCTTCTTTCTATGCAAATCCTCACAACAGAGGACCAATTGTAAACAAACTTGATGTAGTTGTGCTTTCAGCATTAGAAGTAGATACTGATTTTAATGTTAATGTTATAACTGGTTCTGATGGAGTTGCTAGAGGAGCTTCAGGTGGACACTGTGATACAGCAGCTACTGCTAAATTGACTATAATAGTTACACCATTAGTTCGTGGAAGAATACCAACTGTAGTTGATTCTGTTAATACAGTAATTACACCTGGCGAAAGTGTAGATGCTATAGTTACTGAAGCAGGAATTGCTATTAACCCTAAGAGAACTGATTTAGTAGAAGTATTTAAAAATAGTGGACTTCCATTAGTTACAGTTGAAGAGTTAAGAGACAAGGCTAAGAAGATAGTTGGAGAAGCTGATCCAATTCAATATGACGACAAAGTAGTGGCACTTGTTGAATACAGAGATGGAAGCATCATTGATGTAATAAGAAAAGTAAAGTAATTACAAAGTAATAAGAAGAGGTGTTTCAGATGGGTGTATCCTTCAAAGGTGAAGAACAAAATATTCAAGATATATTGAGTTCAAGAGATGAAAGAGTACAAATTCAGCAGTATTTCTTAAAAAAGTATAAGAGTCCACTTATTTCTTATAAGCTTAATATTCCTGGACCTGTTAAATATAATTCTTTTATTAAAAAAATATTTGATGATGGGTTGTTAGCTGCTAAAAATGAGTTGGCGAAAGCTTCTATTGAAATTATTGATGAAAAATTGCTTTATAAAAATAGTGGACCAGAATATTTTGCATCCTTTAAGGATACACCATCTTTTATTAAAGAAATAACCACTAAAATTGAAGAAACACATCCTTTAGGCAGATTGTTTGATTTTGACGTTCTGGACTTAGAGGGAAATCAGTTAAGTAGGCAGGAAATTGGAAGAGAACCTAGGAAATGCTTGTTATGTGGAAGAAACGCTTTTGAATGTGGTAGATCAAGGAAACATAGCGTTGATGAATTGCTAGATCATATTGAAAAAATTGCTTTAACTTATTTTAATCGAGGAAGTATATAATGTTTTAGCAAAACTTTTACATTCTGCTGTCACATCTCCCGAAACTGAGAAATGCGACAGAAAAATGTAAAAAACTTTCTGCATTCTTTATAGAATAGAGAAGATAATATTAAAAGAACATACAAGTATTAAAATATTTAGGGAGGTTAAAGTCCTAAATGGACTTTAACGGGTAATTTGTGAGCTGGAGCGAACGGATTAAATTACCCAGTGCTTCCGACTAAAAGGAGGAATATAGTAGTGAATCCAGTAAAAATTACAGAAACATCACTAAGAGATGGTCATCAATCTTTAATTGCTACCAGGCTTACAACTGAAGAGATACTACCTATCCTAGAAAAAATGGACAAGGTTGGATATTATTCATTGGAAGTTTGGGGAGGAGCAACCTTTGATGCATGTCTTCGTTTTTTAAATGAAGATCCATGGGAAAGATTGAGGAAGATACGTAAGATTGTTAAAAATACTAAGTTACAAATGCTTTTAAGAGGTCAAAACCTTTTAGGATACAAACATTACCCTGATGATGTTGTTGAAGCATTTATTAAGAAATCTGTTGAAAATGGAATAGATATAATCAGAGTTTTCGATGCTTTAAATGATGTAAGAAACCTTGAAACTTCAATTAAAGCAATAAAAAAAGCAGGTGCTCACTGCCAATGTGCAATAAGCTATACAACAAGTAAAATTCATACTATAGACTATTTTGTAGAACTTTCAAAGAAGATGGAAAGTGTTGGAGCAGATTCAATTTGTATAAAGGATATGGCAGGTATACTAACTCCTTTTTCAGCTTATGAACTTGTAAAGAGATTGAAAGAGGCAGTAGATATTCCTTTAGAACTTCACACTCACAGCACAAGTGGTATTGCGTCAATGACATATCTAAAAGCTGTAGATGCAGGAATAGATATAATTGACACTGCAATTTCACCATTTGGAGAAGGAACATCACAACCTTCAACAGAATCAATGGCATTGACACTTAAAGAAGGTAATCGTGGACCTGAGCTTAATACTGATTTATTAGGAGAAATTGCTGATTATTTTAAACCTATAAAAGAAAAATACAGAGAATCAGGAATATTGAATCCAAAAGTAATGGATGTTGAGCCAAAGACTATAAAGTACCAGGTACCAGGAGGAATGCTTTCCAACCTGTTATCCCAGTTAAAAGCACAGCGTGCAGAAGATAAATATGAAGATGTACTTAAAGAAATACCTAGAGTAAGGGAAGACTTAGGATTTCCACCTCTAGTTACTCCGTTAAGTCAAATGGTAGGAACTCAAGCAGTATTTAATATACTAGCAGGTGAAAGATATAAAATGGTTCCAAAGGAAATTAAGGAATATGTTAGAGGTCTTTATGGAACTTCTCCAGCACCAATTAGTGATGAAATTAAGAAAAAGATTATTGGAGATGAAGAAGTTATAACTGTAAGACCAGCAGATTTATTACAACCAGAATTAGAAAACTATAAGAAAGAAGTTGGAGATTTAGCTAACTCCTTAGAGGATGTACTTTCTTATGCTCTATTCCCTCAAGTTGCTAAAAAATTCTTTGAAAATAGGTTAAATCCTAAAACAGAAGATATTAATGAAGCAAAAAACAGTAATGAAGTAAAAGACAATAGTGAAAAAGTACAGTATATTACAGTTACTATGTAACAACTTGAGAAGATATGATGACAATATTTGATAGAGTTATGAAGAGTATCAAGGAGGTGAAATACAATGGGAAATAGCGTAAATTTTTCAGAAACAGTTATTATTGCATTTGGAGCTTTAGCAGTAGTTTTTGCTATATTAGTATTATATGCAATATCAATGGTTTCTAAGCTATCTCAAGCAATAATAGAGTTTAAATCAGGAAACAGTGCAGCACAAAATACTGTACAAAACTTTACTAATAGTAATAATGTTACATCTCAAAACCCTGTGCAGACTTTCAATGATGATAATGATGAAGAAGATAGATTGGTAGTAGCATTAGCTGCATCAATTATGGCTTCTAAAGAAAAACCAGATTCTTATTTTCATATATCAAAATTAACTAGGATAAAATAATTGATTAGGAAGGTGTTTAATTAATATGAAAAAATACATGATAAAGTTAAATGGTAAAGTTTATGAAGTGGAAATGGAAGAAGTAACTGCAGAAAATTCTGCTTCATTGTTAGAAAAACAAGCTTCAGCTACTAAAGAAACTGCTGCTACAACAATAGAACAAGAAGCACCAGCCGCAGCACCTTCTGCACCAGTTGCAGGAGCAGAAACTATAGAAGCTCCAATGCCAGGAAGCATAGTAAGCGTAGCTGTAAAAGTTGGAGATCAAGTTAAAAAAGGACAAGTTTTACTTGTATTAGAAGCAATGAAAATGGAAAATGAAATAGTTGCTGCAAGAGATGCGAAAATAGTTTCAGTAAATGTAGCAAAAGGCGATATGGTAAATCCAGGAGATGCTTTAGTTCAAATAGCTTAGGAAGAAAACGAGGAGGATAAAAATAATGGAATTTTTAATTCAAGGTATTGCGGCCATTACAATAAAACAGCTTGTAATGTGGGTTATCGGAGGAGTACTTATATATTTAGCTATTGCTAAAGACTTTGAACCAGCATTACTATTACCAATGGGTTTTGGAGCAATACTTGCTAATATACCTATGTCTGGAGCAATAACACAGACGTTAAACGGAACTCCAGTTGAGGGTATACTGGACTTCTTATTCAATAGTGGAATTTCAACAGAAGCATTTCCTTTACTATTATTTATCGGTATAGGAGCCATGATTGACTTCGGACCACTTTTATCAAATCCTTTTATGCTTTTATTCGGAGCAGCAGCTCAGTTTGGTATTTTCTTTACTATGTGCGCAGCAACACTTTTGGGTTTCGAATTAAAAGATGCAGCTTCAATAGGTATCATAGGAGCAGCCGATGGTCCTACTTCAATATTTGTAGCTAACTATTTTCATAGTAATCTTATAGCACCAATTACAGTTGCTGCATACTCATATATGTCACTTGTACCAGTAATTCAACCTTTTGCAATAAAATTAGTAACTACTAAAAAGGAAAGATCAATAAAAATGCCTTATAAACCAGAATCAATATCTAAGAAGACAAGAATATTGTTTCCTATAATAGTTACTGTGATTGCTGGATTAATAGCACCAACTTCTGTAGCCCTAGTAGGATTCTTAATGTTTGGAAATCTTATTAGAGAATGTGGTGTATTAGAGAGATTGTCAGTAACAGCACAAAATGAACTTGTAAATATCATAACTTTGTTACTAGGAATTACTATAGCTGCATCTATGAAAGCAGATCAATTTGTAACAATGAAGACTGCAGTTGTAATAGCACTTGGACTAGTAGCATTTATATTTGATACAATCGGTGGAGTAATATTTGCTAAGATCCTAAATCTTTTCTTAAAGAAAAAGATAAATCCAATGGTTGGTGCAGCAGGTATATCTGCATTCCCAATGTCATCTAGAGTAATACAGAAGATGGCAACTAAGGAAGACAGCCAGAACTTTATATTGATGCATGCAGTAGGAGCTAACGTTGCAGGACAAATAGCTTCAGTTATAGCCGGCGGACTAATAATGAACTTAATTAGATAAGATAAGGAAGGTGTTATAAATGGGCGGTACTGCTCTAATGAATTTCGAACAAGCATTACAAGTAACAGTTTCAGGAATGTGCGGAATATTTGTAGTAATGTTAATAATATTTCTTTTAATAAAAACTTTAATAAAGGTTTTTCCAGAAAAATAATAAGCAAGCTAATATACAAGTTGTAGGTGAGGTTATATATAAACCTCATCTACAGCTTTTTGTCTTTAGAAATATATTTATCATTAAGATTATTACAATGTTTTAGACTTTCTTATAGGTAACTAGTTTATTAGTATATATAATAGGTAGGTTTTTTTTATTTATTAGCTAAAAATAGGATACTAATTGAATTTTCATAGATACAAAGTTTTGAATTAATATAAGAACATTGCGGCACAACTTTTTTGAGAGGACAATTGTCATCTGTCCTCTTAAAAAAAGTTGAGTTATTAAATAGAGTCTAAATTCAATATAAACTCCATAAGCATTTTCTCATATGCATAGAGAGAATCTACTATTAGGAATTCATCTTTGCCGTGCCAATTTTGTCCTGTAGGTCCAAATTCTACAGCAGGTATGTTATGGTTAGAATAAAATTTAGTATCGGCAGAACCATGTTGTCCAAACACTTCGGTTTTGCCATTAGATATTTTGGAAATTGATTCTTCTAGTTTCTTTACATGTATATCGTCAACTTTGGTTTTTACAGCATTTCCCATTGAATGAATGTTTACGTGGGTTCCAGTAATTTCTTCAATTTGTCTTATTATTTCTTGAGGATTTTGTTCTGGAAGAAATCTTATATCAAGATACATTTTACAATAATCAGGTACTTTATTATAAACATCTCCACCTTCAATTTTTGATAAGTTAATGGAAGGATGACTATAAAGTTCTGACTTTTCTTTAGTGAAAGGTAGATTTTCAATTAATTTAAAGGCTTCATAAGCTTTTATTATAGCGTTATCACCAAGCCATGGCCTGCTTCCGTGGGCAGATTTTCCTGTAAATTCTAAATAAACTTGTAATATACCTTTAGCTTGTATGCCGATACCTAGTTGAGTAGGTTCACCGCATATTACAAAATCTGCTGTAAAACCGTTATTGACTAAATACCCTGAGCAGTTGAAGCCGCCAGTTTCCTCATCTGTAACTAATTGAAGCTCAACTTTACAAGGTAAATTTTTATCCTTAAGATTCAAAATTGTGTTAAGCATACCAGCAGCTCCAGATTTCATATCAGCACTACCTCTGCCGTAGAGTTTTCCATCTTCAATATAAGGTATAAATTGATCAGGAGTTCCAGAAATAACATCTAAATGACCATTTAGTATAACTTTTTTATTTCCAGAGCCAATATTGCATATTAAAGTTTTAAATCCGTTATTTTCTATTATTTCAGGTTTTAGTCCATTAGATATCAATATATCTTTACAAAAATCTATAGCTTTATTTGCTCCTTTTAAATTTGAACTATCAATCTTAATAAGTTCTTTTGTAATTTCTACACAATCCATTTATAAGACCCCCTAGTTATATTTTACTTAAATGTAATAAAGCAATAAATGTACCAGTTCTATTATAATAAATTTTTTAAAAGGAGGCTTTAAAAAACTTGTTAAATCAAGGATTAGTGTAATATGAAAATTTTTCAATGAATTACATATGATTGATTTATTTATAAATTGGATGAAAATGAGAAAAATTAATAACCTATTTAACCAATAGAAATAAGGTTTAGCTTATATATCTTGATTTCATTTTCTTTGTAAAGACTTCCTAATCTATTAAAACATATACTCATATCAAATCTATTCCTTTACCTTCCATAAATATAATATAGTCATCTTTACAATTACAAGTAGTAGAGCAATTACAAAAATCACTATTAATAGATTCTTTAATACTTTGTTTTAGAGATTCATATGAGGATTTAAGTTTATTGAATTTGTTTAATTCACTATATAGAACAAAACCGCTAATGAATGCCAAAACCAATGTTACTAAATCAAAAAATTCCAATCCATATATTTGCGGAATATTAGTGTTAAATGCTGCTGCAGCATAATCAAAATATCTGTCATTAGATAAGCCAACATAGACTACAAGCATTCCTGTAAATCCAGATGAAAGTATAAGTTTACCCTTTTTATTATCCAATTCATTTTTTAGTTTTAAAAGCTTTTTTGTTTTCTTTTGCATAGTATAGCTCAAATTTAAGTTTTCCAAATATATGTACCTCCCTGAAGAATTTATATTAATAAATATGACATACATATGCAATATATTCGTAGTACTTATTTGTATGGTATAATATGGTTGTAAATAGTATAGGTTTGTATACATTAAATTGCTATATAGAAAGGGGATAAATATAATGAAGCGATTTTTGTGGTTTAATATTGAAAAATTAAAAAGTGATCCAGACTATTTTCTTATGAGTTATATATTAGTTATATTTGTCCAATTAGGGTTTTGGACTAAAGTTCATGATTTAAGTAGTATAGTGTTTGGTAGTATTTTCAGTATATTATTTTTATACTTAACTTTTATGAAAAAGAACTTTACTCTAAAAGATATATGGAAATTGTTTTGGAAAACAGATTAAATAATGACTTGATGCTACAAAAAGAGTAAGGTGGCAATAATAAAGCATCTGATTAAGTGTCAGGTGTTTTATTCATAAAATGTTTTAAAAATATACACTAACAAGTAACAAATATAACACAAAATCGTAACAATTACTGTATATAATAATAAGTGTCCTAAGGAGATAGACCTTAGAGGAAGAACTAAAAGAATATAATAAGTCCCCCTTATTATATATATATATATTGTTTTAAATAAGCACTAGTGAAGAGCACTGGTGCTTATTTAAGGTTACTAGATGTGGGAGCTTGGAGATATAAAAAAGTTAATAAACTTATATCAATATTTCAATATAAACAAATAGAAAGAATAGATAAGTAAATGTCAAAAAAGAATTATAAAACTGAGCATGAGGACCATGATGAGGAAATTGATGAATATTTTTAGTATAGTACCTTATGCTATAATTATCATTGAAAAGAATATAGTCAGAGAAACTTATTTAATATGCTAAAGTTATATGAAACCATAGGTGATTTTGAAATTTTGCAGACACTGTCTGCAAAATTAACATGGTCTCATTTACTAAAACTTATAGCAATAAATGATATTTTAAAGAGAGAGTTTTATATAACAATGTGTACCAATGAGAGATGGAGTGTAAGAACCCTGAATGAAAGGATCAACTCCATGTTATATGAAAGAACGGCTATATCTAAAAAGCCTGAAGAAACTATAATAAATGATCTTAATCAGCTAAGTGAAAATAATAAAATGAGCATAAATTTATTTTTTAGAGATCCTTATGTTTTAGATTTTTTAGATTTAAAAGATACATATAGTGAAAAAGATTTAGAGGAAATAGAATTGCTGGAGCTAGGGTCAAGTGGAATACATGTTGAATATATGACACAGTTACCACCAAAGGAAGTTTTGCAGGGAAAATTACATGCTGCTATTGAAAATGCTAGAGAGAAGTTTGAGGATAAGCAAATAGAGTAAGAGAAATTTATATAGGCTAGAATTTTATAGATAGATAGTAAGTGAATTGAGTTTATATGAATTGCTTTTAAGAAAAAATGTTTATTAAAGCATATATAAAATTCTAATCTATAAAAGGTGATTATATGATTAAAGAAATAGATAAAAAGAAAAAGATACTTTATAGTAAAAGGCCATTTAATGAAACTGCTATTAAAAATTTAAAGCAATATTTTGATGTAGACCTTACATATAATTCAAATGCTATTGAAGGAAATACACTTACAATTATAGAAACAAAAGTTATCCTTGAAGATGGTATCACTATTGGAAAAGGGAAAACTCTCAAGGAACATCTTGAAGTCATCAATCATAAAGAAGCTATTGATTATGTTGAAGATATAGTAAATAGAAATATAGATATTGATCAAAATGTTATAAAAGATCTTCATTATATTATTTTAAAAAGCATAAACAACGAAAATGCAGGAAGATATAGAAGCGTTAACGTACTTATAAGTGGCAGCAACCACAGATCACCAGAACATTTCTTAGTTCCACAAGAAATGGAGGATTTAATTAAGTGGTATGATGAAAATAAAAATAAACTACATCCAATGGCTCTTGCAGCTGAGTTCCATCATAAATTTACATTTATACATCCTTTTATAGATGGCAATGGAAGATGTGGAAGATTGCTTATGAATTTAATCCTTATGAGAAATGGTTATCCAATTACTGTTATAAGAATGGAAGAGAGAAATGAATATATGAGTGCTCTTGAAAAAGCAAGTGTTGAAAATGATCTTCAAGATTTTATTAATATTATAAATGAAGCTGTAAATAGAAGTTTGGATAAATATTTATATGTGTTAGGATAAAGAAACTTAGCTTAAAGGTAAATGATCAAGATTGGATAAAGGTAGGATTATAAAAGAACGAAAAAGGCTTACCAAAACGATAGCTTTTTTCGTTCTTTATTAAAATTCTTAGAATCTCTAGCCTTGAAAGTCTCTTTTTAAAATAATAAACTAACCTATTAAACACTCAATTGACACAAAATGTAATATAAGGTTATAATGAACTAGCTTGTCAAAAAAGTTTCCTATAGGCTTGTTATATAATACTTATTTATGATTATTTTACAAACTAAGGAGATGATAATATGAAATTAATATTTAGAGGATTATTATTACTATTATTAGGAATAATGACAATTGGAAATGCTGGTGTAGTAAGTGCTAAGACGTTAGAAACTATAGATATGCAAACAATAACTATAGGTAATAAAACTTATTATATGGTTAAAACAGAAGATCAACTTCATTCAATCGGAAAAGGAAAATATGCAATGTCCTATAATTATATATTGGATTCAAATATTTCACTAACACAGGAATGGACAGCCATTGGTGATGATGATAATCCTTTCACCGGTTCCTTTAATGGTAATGGATTTACAATTAGTAATTTAAAAACTACTAGTAAAACAGCAAAATATATAGGTTTATTTGGATACGTTGAAGAAGGAAGCATTTACAATGTTACTCTTAAAAATGTTAATATTGAGTCTTCGGGTAATAACAGGAGATCAATTAGTCCAATTGTAGCTATTTGTTTAGATGGAAAAGTATATGATAATGTTGTAATTAAATAAGTTTATTGCATTTTAGGTATAGGTAATTAATAAGTACAAGTAATATACTGAGTAGTATGAAAAACTAGCAAAAGGGTGTTTCTCCTATTGGAAATATAAATGTAACTCCTACATTAAATGAGTCTCTAATATACACGATATTTATAAAAGATAATTAAATTAATTGAAAGAAAGAAGGTTAATAAAATGGGATTAGTAATAGGAAATGAATATAATTATTTAAATCATTCAACTAATACTAACACTATAAAAAATAATTCAGTAACAGCGCAAGGAGAATTTTCAAATATCTTAACAGAGAAAAAAAGCAGCTCTCATCTTAATACAGGTACAGTAAAGTTTGCGATGGAAAATGGCATAGCAGAAGCAGCATATGTAGATGGAATTAAGATGGATCTTTCGGATATGTTTTTAACTGACAAAAGCCAACTAAAGAGAAATATAAATATAAAATACAATAAAACTGATGCAGAAAAATTAGAAGAAATCTTTGGATTATAAGATCATTAAAAAGAAGATACAGTAAAAATAATTTCTACTGTATCTTTTTTTTATATTAAAATAATGAATCAAAAAATAAGAAATCCGCACTTTGAAAAAAGTGCGGATTTCTGTGGTGCCGAAGGCGGGACTTGAACCCGCACGAGTGTGACCTCGACGGATTTTGAATACGCATGTTGCAATTTTAATGGTGTTTAGTAAGTTTTAACAATTCCTTATAAGCCAGTATAATCAAAGGCTTGTGAGTTTTTTATGTGTTAATATTCTTCATTTGATTTTAATAAGTTTTAATAATTCTCATGGCATTTTACTGACTTACTGACATATTACTGACTTTTTGTATGTGCTCTAAAGCATTGATATTACTTGTTTGATGTAGTATTATAAATTAAATTTGAAATATTGTCAGCAGCTTCTTTTTCAAGTCCTTCTAGAACATGAGTATACAGGTCCATTGTTATTCCTATAGTACTGTGTCCTAATCTTGTTGAAGCTACTTTAGCACTTGTACCACTTGCTAACATTAATGAGGCATTTGTATGGCGAAGATCATGGAATCTTATTAAATGAAATTTATGCTTTTTTAAAAAGTCTCTAAACATTCGGCTGAAAGAATCACTTGTCATTGGTTCTCCATTTATTTTAGTGAATAGTAGATGATATTTATTATTATAAGTACCATAACTTTGTAGTTGCAATTGACTTTGCTTTTTCTTTTGCTCTTTTAATAAACTCATTAGTTCTTTAGGAGCTGTTAATGTTCTTATGGAAGATTCACTTTTAGGATCTTTAAAAACATAACTTTTTGACATTCTATCCTTAACTAAATTTTTATCTATCGTTATAGTATTATTTGAAAAATTAACCTTGTCCCAACTTAAACCTAATATTTCACCAGCTCTTAAGCCTAGAATAACAGCTAAATTTATAGGTACTTCTAACCTAGTATTTTTGCAAGTCTCTAAAAGCTGTTGAACTTCTTTTACGCTAAAAACATTAGATTTATATTTTTTGATTTTAGGTGTTTCAACTAAGTCAGAAGGATTTTTAGATATAATTTGTAATTTATATGCACTATCAAGTGCTTTATGAATTATTCTGTGATATTGTAATATTGTTTTGCTATTTAAAAATTGAGCCATTATATTATAAAAGTTTTGTATTTGTAAAGGATTTAGCTTTTGTAGTTCAAATTCACCCAGATGAGGTATTATGTGCCTATCTATTATGTCCTTATATCTATTATAAGTTGTTACACTTAAATTATTCTTATGTTGTTCTATCCAGGTATTTAAGTATTGTTCAAAGGTTGTTTTTTCAGGCATAATAAAATCATTATTATTTATTTTTGACTTTTCCTCTATTAATAATTTTCCAGCATCCTTTTTTTTATCGCAGGATCCTAATGATTTTTGCTTTTTCTTTCCATCAGATGAATCCCTATATTCTAATGTAACTACATATTTTTTACCACGTTTACGAATAAATACAGTTTGCATAGAAGTTCCTCCTCAATATAAAAATAAAGAAACCCAATACATAGCTCAAAGGCTTGTATGGGTTTCGTGGAACCTCTATTAAACGGATTTTAAAAAATCTCTAAATTTTATCGGGTTTCTATAGTTAATATAGCAAATATATGTTCTTGTGTCAATATGCATAAGTACTATTATCTATACTTTGAAAGTGATATAATTTAAGTAAATAATATTATGTATGGAGTTGATTAAATGAATACATTGTTGAACATTTTAGAAGTATTAGCTTTAAGTGTTGCTATAGTCTCATTAATGTATAGAGTTACAAAATTAGAAAGTATCATCAATGAACTTAAAAAATCAAAAATGAATAAATTTTAATTATTTATATATATGTTGTAAATACGCTATTATGCATGCTGCAAGTATAGCCAGAATACCAATTATATTGTTTTTTAACCATGTAAATAAATTACCCTTTGGTGCAGAATTTTCTAATTTTTTATTAGAATTATTGGTAAAAATAGTATCAATGTTGTTATTGTTACATTTTTCTAAAAATTTTGTTATATAATCTAAGTTCTCATCTACCCATATTTTATCATGGGACGTTAATGCTATAACAATTTCATCTTTGATGGCTGAATCTTTTAACAAAACCAAAGAATAAAGTTCATTATTCGAATTGCACAGGATAACCATAGAGAAAGTTTTAAATTTAGTATTCTTTAAAGTTTCATTCTTAAAATCTGTTAAAGATAGACCTTGCAAGCTTAAATTGCTATTTTTAGCCTCATACTTTATACTTGGTCTAATTTCTATATTTTTAAAAACTACTGTTTTCAAACAATTTTCGATTAAGTTTATAATAAGTTCTTTAGTCAGTTTTATTTTATAATATTTATCTTGTGAGTACTCCATAAACATTCCTCCAATTTATATAAAGTGTTGGTGCTCAAATGATATCTTTAAACTATTATTCATCTGCCTTAGATGCAGATTGTTTCATTCCTGCTGCTTTTGCTTCCTTTAATGTCATGGATTGTATGTTTTTGCTTCTTTTTAGAGTTCCATCACTTTTACTTAAATGATATACTTTACTTCCAGGAACATAATATACTATGGTGCTATCATCAGAGTTTGAATTTTGAGTAGAAGTACCATTTTGAGGTTGAACTGTACTGGCAGAGTTTTGAGAGCTTGGCTGCACAGCATTATTTTGTGATTGTGTATTAGATGAGTTATCTGTTGGAGTAGTAGTTTTATTTTGATTCTCTGCATTGGTAGCATTACTTTTATTATCTTGCTTTGTTTCTACTGTACTATTACTACTAGTGTTAGTAGAAGCATTCTTAGTGGTATCGCCTGAAAAAGCAGAATGAAGTATACCAATAAGCATTAGTACAATTATTACAGTAAAACATCCACATCCAGGGTTTTTACTAGTAGTGGGTGTAGACTTATTAGCAGCATTACTCTTTTTAGAAATTTTATTTTTATCTGATTTTTTTAATCTAAATCCCATAATTATTCCTTCTTTCATCAATATATAAAGGGTTGGTGCTCAAAGGCTCTCGGATGGTCATTTGTTATTTCTACAACATTAGACTATTTTCAACATAATACATTTATGTAAAATTTTTCTCAAAATAGTCCAAAAAATACTCAAATATTAAATTTGAGTTTTAAAAGTTCTACAGGTAAATTTTCACTTGCGGCTATTTGTTCTAAGGTAAAGTAATCAGGATATGCTTGTACTAAATCGTCTTTTATCATTAAGCAAGAAGCAAATGTATTAGCTTCTATTTCATATCTGTTTTTTACACAAAATGTGTTGCGTTCTAAAAATAAAATGTTTAGCTTGGTATGCAATAAGGCATGTCCTAATTCATGAGAACAAATAAAAGTTTTTTCAGCATCTTCTAAATCTTGGTTAATGTGTATAACTTTATTCTTTGGGCATAACTGATAAAATCCTTTTATATGTTTTCCTAAAGGCTCTTGAAGAACTTTAATGTTTAAATATCTAGTAAGTTCAAAAGGATCTCTAGTATTATACTTTTTTATAAGTTTTTTAACAGTTTTATCAATAATATTTTTCAAAGTTAATTCCCCCAATATTATGACCATTAACCCTTATATTCTATTTAATCATCATTTTTTCTATATTTTTTAGGTGTATACTTCTTTTTATTTGAGATTTTAGCATAAGTAAGTCCATTCTTTACTGCTTGCTTAAATAATTCAAAATCTTCATCATCTAATATCTCACCATTAAGCATAGCTCCACCTTCAAGTCCTTCCAGAAACTTTTCTGTAGCTTTTTCTATGTCTTTCTCATCTTTTTTATTTAATTCAGTGTTATCATCCTTATTTAATTTACTAGGTTCAGAAAATACTTTATCTGTGTAGTTTCTTACATCTGTAGTTCCTAGTAAATAATCAGTTGAACAATTACACATGTTAGCAAGTTGCTTTAAAATTGGAGGTTCAGGAATGTTTGTACCAAGTTCCCATTTGCTAACAGATTGTTTTGTAACATGCAAAATATTGCCTAATCCTTCTTGCGTTAGATGCAATTCTTTTCTTAAACTTTTTATTCTAGTGCCTGTAATATTTTCCATGATTTCACCTCTTATATATTTAAATATATTATAACTCAAAGGTTGACAAAATAAATAAAAGTCGCTTTTAAATATACTTTTTATTGTTTTTTAGAATATTTTTATAAAAAATGATAAAAATATTATTGACAGTCAACTTAAAAGTGATTATAATAAAATCATAGCAAGTCAACTTAAAGGTTACAAAAAAGGGGGGTGAGAAATATGTCAAATGTAATCAAAGCATTTAGAACTTTAAAAGGATTAAGTCAAGAGGAAACTGCAAAATTAATGGGAATGGGCATTGCTAACTATAATACAAAGGAAAATAACCCTGACTTATTTACAGTTGCAGAAGTTAAAAAGCTGATTTCAATATTAAAAGTTCCTCATGATATTTTTTTTGACAATGAAGTCAACTTAAAAGTTACTATATAGTATATGTAAAATCTAAAAAAACTTAATAGAACATTATGGGTTTCGTGGAAGAGAAAATAAAAAACAAAGGAGATGGTAAAATGAGTAACTTAATACCACTTGAATTTAAAAAGCAAAGAATAATGACAACTAAAGTTTTAGCAGAAGAATATGGTGCTACAGAGAAGAATATTCAAGATAATTTTTCCAATAACAAAAATAGGTTTGTAGAAGGAAAACATTATTTTAAGTTAGAAGGACAGCAGCTTAAACAATTTAAAAATAGCTTACCCGATAATATCAGGGAACCTTTAAAATTCGCACCACAGCTTATTTTATGGACTGAAAAAGGAGCAGCAAGGCATGCAAAGATTCTTGATACTGATGAAGCTTGGGAAGTATATGAAGCTTTAGAGGAAACTTATTTTAGAGTTAAGGAGCAAAATTTTTCAATAAATCAACTTAGTCCAGAACTTCAAGCATTTAAGCAAATATTTGATAATATGGCAAAGCAAGAGCTTGAACAAAAGCAACTACAGCAGGAACTTGCAGTAGCTAAAGAGGAAACAGCAGCAGTTAAGCAAGAGGTCCAAGGAATTAGAGATGTTATAGCTTTAAATCCTAATTCATGGAAAGCAGATATTAATAGTATTCTTTCAAAGATTGCAATTGAACGTGGTGGAACAACTGAAGCTTATCGAGAGGTAAGAAATGAAAGTTATAAATTACTCAATGAAAGAGCAGGAGCAAAATTAGAGATAAGGCTTACAAATAGAAGAAGGAAAGTCCTAGAGGAAACTGGCAGTAAAAGTAAAGCTAATAAAGTAACTAAGTTAGATGTAATTGCAGATGATAAGAGATTAACAGAAGTCTATATAGCTATAGTAAAAGAAATGGCTATTAAATATAAAGTTGCTTAGGAGGATCAAAGAATGAGTGAAACTAAAAAAGAAGTTGCTCAAGAAGTACCAGTTCAAGAGCAACCCCAAAATGATGAATTAACATCTGCATTATCAAGAGTTATAAATGTGCTTGAGTATGAAAATCAATCTAGTAAGAATGTAAATAAGTGTTTTGAAAAAACTGCACTACTAAATAAAGGGACAGTTAGTATAAAAATAGATCTACATAACATTCCATCAAAAGAACTTCTTAATGCATTAGATAAATTACAGGAGCTTTCAAATACACTAATGTTTGAAGAAATTCCAGATAGTATTACCGCAAAATTGCAGATAACGAGATTAGTTTAGTAGAAGATAAAATATTAAAGCTTATAGAAACAGAATTTGAAGGAGTAGAGGTTACAGCGATATTCACTAAGAAGCTTTTAGAGGACACTATAGAAACTTTAGAGTATAAATGTATGGAATCACCATTAAGATTCTTAAATAAGGGGTAAATGGAGGGGAATAACTCAGAATTAAGGAGGAGTTCCCGAATGATAAAAGATTTTAGTGAAATGGATCAATTTAGATGTCCTAAATGTAATAAATTACTTTTTAAATATAAGTTGAGGGGAAGTATACAGATTCAAATAAAGTGCACTAGATGCAGTACTATAGCAACTTTAATTGTAGATAGTAAATAAGTAATTTAGGAGGTGGCACTAGTGACAGAAAAAGAATTTGAGAATTTACCAATGTTGTTAACAGTTACAGATATGCGAAAAGTTTTAAACATAGGTAAAAATGCAGCGTATGAGCTTGTTTATCAAAAGAATTTTCCAGTGTTAAGACTTGGAGAAAGAAAGATAAGAATACCCAAAGATAAATTATTAGATTGGATTAAGGTTAATACAAAGTATTATCAATGTGTTTAAGGAGGTGGCCTTGAGGAGGTGTAGTTAATGGATCATGCAATAAATAGTCTAGAACCTTTTATAAAAGTTACTTTTTCATATGAATTTTTACTAGAATGGCAAAGTGGCAAGTACAAAAAATATTCTGAATGTCCTTCATATGAAGAATTAAAAGCATTAATTGATGCGAGCAATATAATGAGAAAATATCTTGGATGGGAGCCATTAAGTATTAAAAGTATGCTGGAGGAGGTAAAAAATGATAAGAGATAAATTGTATACAAAGTATTTATCAGACATAACCAGTTTAGCTGAAAAGCTTGATAATGCATTGAATAATCTTCCAAGTTGTTCAGATGGTGAAACCATGGAGGAATCAGAAATAAGAAGTGCTATTTATAGAGCTGCAGAGAATTTGAATGATGCTAAATGGGCAATAGAGCATTTTTCAAAACCAGTGAAAGAGGGACGTTTAAGAAAAAATTCATATGGTAAGTTTGAGATTGACTTTAACCAAGGAGGTACCTCATACCCTTTAAGCTGTGGGAGATCT
Organism: Clostridium carboxidivorans P7; assembly: GCF_001038625.1. Classification (GTDB taxonomy): domain Bacteria; phylum Bacillota; class Clostridia; order Clostridiales; family Clostridiaceae; genus Clostridium_AM; species Clostridium_AM carboxidivorans. The sequence continues at coordinate 3,770,770 of NZ_CP011803.1, read as the reverse complement.
ATTGAAATATATCTTGCAGCAGATGAAGAAATAGGGCGAGATGGAGGATGGTACTCAGGTCGTGTTGAGCACAACAATCAAGGATATTACTTTTATGGACAATGGAAAACATTACTTTATGATGGTATGAAAGTAAGAGAAAGAGTTGATTAACTTATTGATAAATAAGGCTGAATAAGCCTTTTATAAAAAACTTAAATTTGGAAAGACACAAACACTTTACATTATATTCTATGCCAATAACTGTAAAAAAGAACCATAAAATTTATTTAATATGAGGAGGATATGAGATGGGTAAAAATCAAGAGGTCGCAAAATTAGGAGATGGTGATGTTTTCATAAAAAGAACACCCACAGGAGCAATAAAGGCTTTAAGAGGTAGAGTTAAGCTTGAAGAAAGAAAAGGGCATCTAGCAGTAATACAGGGAAAGGCAATGATTACAGCAGCTGGATATAATGCAATGAATCAATTTGCAGGAATTAGTATAATTACGCCTGAAAAATTAACATTGCCTAATGGAGATATAGTAGTTAATCCTTACCCAATTATAGATCCTGAAAGTGGAACTATAGATAAGGTTTGGGTAAAGAAAACTGCAATAGGCTATAGTCCTACAGGAAATTTAGTAATGACTTCAAGTACACTTCTTTATGATATAAAAATGTATTTTATTCAGGACCTAAACAAGAAAGTTCAATATAATAAGGGTTCTGGAAGAATGTGTATGGAGCAAACTCTTACAGATGATGAAAAGAAAAAAGGAATGTTTTTAAGAATACAAGGGACTATGGGCATATGGGTAGATTTAACTAATGTAGATATATTAAAATGCATGGACACATATATTCAAAATAAGCTTTTTGCAGAAAGAAAAGCACAGACAATTGCAGAAAGAAATGCACTTAAGAAGCACCCAAGTTTATGTCAGGTTTATGTTGATGCAGTAGGTCCAGATAAATTCCATGTAGGTTTTGTAAATGTAGTGGGATTTAATAGTGATTTAACTAGAGATGATTTAACAAAGTTAGCTCACATGGCTGAAAAAGGAGAAAGCATTAGTGAATATAAAGGTGCAAAAGTAGATATTATTGATGCTAATGTAATAGATGATATTACAGAAGAGGACATATACACTGCTAGGGATGAAGAAGAAACAACTCCAGAGCTTACAGAAAGCACAGCTCAACCAATGCAGCACATAAATACTCAAGAAAGGGAAAATGTAGAAATTACCCATACTGAAAATGTTCATAACGAGAACAATGAAAAAGTAAAGGTTCTAAGAGCTGATTTAGAATCTGTAATAGGAATTATGGGAGAAGAGGAGTTTAATAAAGTAATTCATGATAACTTTAGAAAACCTTATGAAGAGCTTACAGCAGGTCAGTTAGAAATGGCTAAAACAATAATAAATTCAAAATTAGATAAACAGGAGGCATTTTAAAGATGAAAAAAATAACTGGAATATCTATGAAAAACATTAAAGGCCAAAATGTAGTTCAAGAACTTACAGGAAAAGACATTATTATTGGTCCTAATGGTATAGGAAAAACCACTAGACTTCAGTCTTTGGGAATATCATTACTTGGTTATGTTCCAGGCAAAGGGAAAAAAGCAGATGAAACTTTTAAACTAAGCAGCAGCAGTTCTATGGAAGTTGGACTAAAAACAAATGAGTTCAGTTTTACTAGAGAATTTAAAAAGAAAGTTTCTAAGAGCAGAGATGGTTCTATAAAAGAGAGTATACAACAAAATTTAAATGTTAGTCCCTCCAGAGGTGAAAAGAAAATAAACGAGAAAGAAGCAAGAATACTAGCTGAATTAGGATCTTTTCCTATAATGATGGACTTTAGTGAGTTTTTAAATCTTTCAGATAGCAAAAGAAGAGAATTTATATATAATCTTGCAGGGTTTGAGAGTGAGAAATGGACCAAAGACAAAGTAAAAGAATATCTTGAAAATCAGCTTCTTACAGTAGAGCTTGAAGTAAATAATCCTGAACAATTTGAATTGATGAAAAATATAATTTTAGATGTTTTAAATGAGTTCCCTGAAAAATATGATATTGTTGCAGGATTACAAAGTATGATTGATTGGACTAAAACTAAATTAAGTTTCTGGAATGATGAAAAAAAGAGAGCTACTGCAGCAGTACAGAAGTTAGGGGAATTAAAGAATAAATTGGCTGAGACAGACAGAAATCTTAAAGTTAATAAAGATGAGCTTGAGAAGCTTCAAGAGGAACTTGTAAAAGCAGAAAAGCAGATCAGTGCGGATACTCAGAAAAAAAAGAATATAGATGCTAAATTAGCTAAAATAGATCAGCTAAAAAAAGCTATTGAAAATGAGGAATTGCAACAATGTTCTGTAAATACAGAAGATATTCAGCAAAAAATTCAAAATCTAAAGATGAAGATAAAAAATGTAGATAACTCAGAAAAAATAAAAGCAATTAAAGATGAACTAATCAAACTTGAAGATGAACTTAAACCAATTATAAAAGATAAGGATGAAGTTAAAAACAAAGGAACTGAATTAAGAATTCAGATTGAAGCTAATGAAAAAAGCTTAGAAAGAGTAAAAAGTATTAAAAAATGTTGTGTATTAGATAGAAGAATAGCTTGTGGTAAAGATTTTAGTAAGTTTATTGAGTATACAGAAAGCCAAATAAATATATGGAAAGTTCAAAAGCAAGTCCTTGCAGATACTTATAATGAACTTGATGAAAAAGAGAAGTCTTTAAATAAAAAGTGTAAGGAATTACAAGAAAATAAAAAAGCATTAGAAAATCAAGAAATTGAAGCCAATAGAGCTAACAACTCATTAACTGCAGCAATAAATAATGAGGAAAAACTATTAAATCAAGCTAAGTCATTTGATAGTTTGAAAACTGAAAAAATATCAAATTTAAATGCAGAACTAAAGAAACTTCAAAATGAGCCTGTAGAAGCCATAGCTCCAATAGATATACTGCAAAAACAAATTGAAAGTATTAGAACTAATATAGACTCTTTAAAATCTAAAATTGATGAGCAGGAAAAAGCAAAAATTACTTTGTCAAATTTAAAGTCAACAATGATAGATAGTAAGACTGCTGAGTACAATTATATAAATTTTAAATCATTAGATGAAACACTTGGAGCTAAAGGATTGCAAGGGGAATTAGTAAAGGAAACCTTAGAACCTATTCAAAGTGCTATACAAGAGAACTTGACTGCAATGGGGATAAAAAATGAGTTTTACTTCACCACTGAAACTGCAGGAGGAAAAGAAATATTCCAGTTTGGATGGAAAGATAAGTTTGGTGATAAAAGGAACTTTGATGCACTTAGTACAGGGCAACAAATGATTCTATTAATCTCAATGCTAACAACATTTATTGAAAAAGCAAATCCAACATGTAGGATCTTGGCCATAGATAATATTGAAAATCTTGATACTGAAAACTTTAAAAATGTTATAGATGGTTTAAATAAAATAAGTAATAAATTAGATAATATCATTCTTTCAGGAGTTATAGCTGCCACAGAAGTAGATGGGTTTAAAGTTTGGGATTTAAATAGAGAAGGTGAAATAAATGAACAATCAGCTTAATGAAGCACAAAGAAAAGCTGTAGAAAGCACATCACCGGTTATCTTATGTTTAGCTGGAGCAGGTTCTGGAAAAACAAGTACATTAACTGGAAGAATAGGGCACTTACATGAAAATAGAGTAGGATGCAGCAGTATGTTAGCTTTAACATTTACAAGACTTGCAGGTAAAGAAATGAAAGAGAGAGTTATAAAGTTAATAGGTGCTGAAGGTGAAAAATTATTTTGTAATACATTCCATGCATTCTGTGTAAAAGTGCTTAAAGAATATGGATACTTACTAGGTTATGACAAGGAATTTACTATATATGACCAGGAAGATAGAGAGTCAATTATAGATAAAATAATACAGGAATTTGGCTATAAAAAATACACTAATCTCAAAGCAATAATTGATGTACTTGATGGAAATAGAAATGTAGATTGCGGAGAAGAAGAGGCAGTTATTCAGGAATATAGATGGACTTTAAAAAGGAACAATGCAATAGACTTAGATATGCTTCTTACAGAGACTTTAAAGCTTTTAACTGAATTTAAGGAAGTTCAGCAAAATTACAATAGCCAGTATGGGTATATGTTCGTAGATGAGTTTCAAGATACAAATGATGTTCAGATGAAAATTATAAAAGCATTGTACCCTAAAAATTTGTTTGTAGTAGGTGATGATTTTCAATCTATATATGGTTGGAGAAAAGCTAAACCGGAATATATCATAAACTTTCAAAAATATTATCCTGATTGTGAAGTAATAAAACTTGAAGATAACTATAGAAGCACAGAATCCATTATAAATGCAGCTAATAATGTTATAGCTCATAACAAAAATCAAACTAAAAAGACATTAAAAGCTCATAAAACTGGTCCTAATGTAGAAGTTATTAAAGCTGAAAATGTAATGAATGAAGTTAACTTAATAGCTTCAAAAATATTAGAAGACAGCAGCTATAGTAATTATGCAATACTAACCAGAACAAACAAGCAAATGGACCCATTTATGCAGATGTTCAAGGCATTTAATATACCTTATCAATTAGTAAGTAATAAAGAAGATCCTCTTAAAAAACATGATGTAAAAATGATTTTAAATGTTTTAGAAGTAGTTTTAAATCCTAAAGATGATGCAACTTTAAAAAAAGTGATAAATTTTCCTGTAAAAAGATTAAATGAACTTCAAGCTCACGAATTAGAAAAGTTTCAAATTGATGAGTCTATAAGTTTTATGGAAGCCTTAGAAGGAGCAGAATCTCTTGAAAATATACAAAGATTTATTCAGCAATTAAATGAGATAAGAAATTATATAACTGAAAAATGTTCAGAAGCTGTAAAAGTATTTGATGTAGCAATATGTGTTTTGAATCTTTCAATAAGATATCTCCATGAAAATAGAGACAATAAAATTCAAGATTTACATGAAGCTATGTCAGCCATTGAAAGATGGCAATCAATACAAGAAAGCTTAGTAGAGTCTACAGACATATCAAGTTTCTTAAAGTGGGTACACATGAAAGATATTCAGGAAAAATTAATGGAGCAACGGGATGCAGTTAAGATTATGACAGTACATGCAAGTAAAGGATTGGAGTTTAATACAGTATTTGTTCCAGGAATGAATCAAAATATTTTTCCAAGTAAAAGAGGAGATTTAGAAGAGGAGCGTAGGTTATTTTATGTAGCTATCACTAGAGCAAAAGAAAGGTTATTTGTAACTAGAGCAAAGAAAATTTTAGGTTGGAATGGCAAAGAAATAGACACAGAGCAAAGTCAATTTATAGAGGAGATGATTCCATGAACATGGCCTTAAAGACTCTAATAGAAAGCATAAATTCACAAATAGAAGTTTTAGTTAAGAATGGTTATGAGATACATGATTCGGATAATTTGGAGTATTTTTTAGGCAGCATTAAATATGACAGTAGGGATGATTTGATAAAAGCGAATTTTATGGAGAAAGAATAAAATGCACCCTTTGCAGAGGATGCATACCTGATAAAAAATTATTGGATAAGAGCCTGCCAGCTCTTGTCCCCATTGTAGCATATTAAACCTATATATATCAATAGTATGCTCAATGGTATGAAATTTATACCAAATGGGAGGATGAAGAATTTGAAAAATGCTAAGAAAAAACTAAGACTTAAATTTTATGTTTGGATAGATGAAAGTGGCTTAAAACACGTTGGCGTAATAGGAAAAAACTTTTAGATAAGGAGATGAAGCAGTAATTATGGCACAGCTAACATGGATTAAATTAAATATAGATATGTTTGATAATAGAAAAATTAAGCAGATACGTAAGCTCCCAGGTGGAAATGACATAGTTCTATTTTGGGTTATGCTGCTTACTCTAGCAGGTAAATGTAATGCTCAAGGATATATCTTACTTACTGAAAGCTTGCCATATAAACCAGAAATGCTTGCAACTGAATTTGATATGGAACTTAATACAGTAAAAATGGCACTAGAAATATTTGAAAAGTTCAACATGGTAGAGACACATAATGAGGGCATTAAAATATCAGGATGGGAGGACCATCAGAATCTGGAAGGAATGGATAAGATAAGAGAGCAAAATAGACTAAGAAAACAAAGACAAAGATCTAAAATCAAAGAATTACAAGCACCTGCGCAAGGTGAATCTTGTGGAACTGAAAATACAAATCACGTGACGTCACAAAAAAGTCACGATATGTCACGTGACAGTCACGATATAGAAGTAGAAGGAGAAGTAGATAAAGAAGTAGATAATACTACTACTGCTACTACTGGAAATGAACCTGTGGATAATGTGGATAACTTTATAGATTTTTTTAATAATAACTTTGGCCATCTCATGACACCCTTCGAGTTTCAAATATTACAAAGTTATATTGAAGATGGTATGCAATCTGCAGTAATTACATTAGCACTTCAGGAAGCTGTTGAAAAAGATGCTAGAGAAATAAGTTATATAAAGGCAATATTAAACAGGTGGCTAGAACATGGACTAAAAACTGTAGAAGCAGTAATGGCAGATAAAAGAGATTTTAAAAATAAGAAAAAAAAGAAAGAACCTAATAGACAGCAATTCAGCAGTAAAAAAGAAAGCACATTCAATAATTTTGAGCAGAGGAGCTATGATTATGACGACCTGGAGAAAAAATTATTAGGGTGGCAAAAGTGAGGCGAAAAAAGTGTATGAGCAAATAAGCATACTAGGAGAGAATATCCAAGTTCCAAATGGATCTAAAATTAAGAAATTTGAGGATATTTTAAAAGAGCTGCAGCAAGTAATAGAAGCTAAGAATCACAAAATAGCTTATTTGGAAGATAAAAATAAAAAATTAAATTCTAAAATTCAAAGCATAAACTCAAGATTCAGTAAAGAACAAATTAGTATAAATTCAGATAAAGCTAGATTCTTAATTGCATTTATACAGTTGTATAAAGGTAACTTTGCTAGATTTAGGAGCATAAATGAGGATGCTGAACAAAAAGTTTTGACGTTTATAAGCAACGTTTTATATGAATTAGGTGATATGACTTTTCAACGTAATGAAGAGAATATGAAATTTTACAACTTAGAGGATGTTAAGGATCTACTTACAAATGACTTTAACTTTAGCTAACAGATAATAATTTATAATTTGAAAATTATGAGTATTAAGAAAGGAATTTTACTATGAAATATGAATCTAAATATTTAACTATTCTTACTTGTCCTAATTGTGGCAAAGAAAACAAAATGCCATGTAACTTTTGTGGAAAATGTGGGCAAAAATTACTTGAAGATAAATGTCTGCACTGCTGGAGAACAAGTAAAAAAATCGTTACAAGCAAAGCAAAAAATTGTAACGAGTGTACTATTAATAAATTTGCTCCAGTTGGCCTATATAAATAATTTAAGTCATAATTCAAAGAATAGCTGCAGGAGGTGGTTTGATGTTAGCTTACTGGGGAAAGAAAAGAAAACTTGTAAATATACTTAGATTTTCGGAAACCGGAGCAGTAGAACTATATGAATTAGAAAAGGAACCAGGAAACATGTTTATACCTTTGATAGTGGATGGTAAGAATGTCGAACCTTTTGAGATAGTAGAAAATGAACAAATAAGTATGTTTTAAATTAAATCAGCGAGAAACTTTTATAGAAAGGGTGAAAAAATGGAAAAACCTATATTATTTAATACACAGATGGTTAAAGCAATTTTAGAAGGTAGGAAGACAAGTACAAGAAGAATAATTAAAAATGTCGAAGGAATGGAGTATGATAGAAAACTCAATAATGGAAATGTACTTTTTAAAGATGCACACATTTTTACTACTAAGTTTGAAATAAAAACTCCTTATAAAGTAGGAGATATTCTTTATGTGAGGGAAACATGGGCAAATACATGGACACCTGATGGTGAAGAAGGTTTTGTGTATAAAGCAGATGGTGAACCGGCTAAATTCCCTTATTGGGGGAATGCCAACCAGTGTAAAGATGAAGTATGGATACCTTCAATTCATATGCCAAAACAAGCAGCAAGAATATTTTTGAAAGTTACTGATATAAAAGTTAAAAAAATAAGGTCAACAACTGCAGGAGAGTGTAAAAAAGAAGGTATTAAAATTGATTACCCTATTACTGATATATATACTGCAGATGAATATATAGAAGAATTTAAAAAGTTATGGAATATTACAGTAAAAAAAGAATCTCTTGATAAGTATGGTTGGAAAGCTGATCCTTGGGTATGGGTAGTTGAATTTAAAAGAGTTTTTAAAAATACAATCTAATTATCTGTATATATGGATAGTTATGTAATACAAAGAATTCATGAAGGAGGGTTTAAAGTCACATGACATATGGAAGTAGATTTAATTTATTTTTCAAAACTGATACAGAAAAGACTAATCAAGAAAAGATAGAAGTATTAAAGCAATATTCTACTGGTGATATTTTGACATTATTAAGAAACATTGAAGAATCACCAAGAGAGTTTGATGAAGAGATCATAAAAAGTGTATATAGTTGTTTATTTGATAAAGGCATTATGTGTATTTAATGTCATGTGCTTCAAAAAAAGAGTTGGAAGAATATAAATTAATATAAGTCAAAGGTGGGTGAAATGCTCATGAATAAGTATCAAAAGCAGATATCGAAGGCAGCTAAAAAAACTTATAAAATATTTGGACTTTCAGGAAGATACGATTTGTTCTATAGAGACTGCAAAAGAGAGTATAAAAGATATGAAAAATTTAGAAGACATGAGAGAAAAATTGCTAAAGCTTTAATGATAGGGCTCATGAAAGGGCTTGGATTATAAAAAGTACAAAGAAATTATAGGAGGTAAAGTATGAAAAAATCTGAGTTCATGGATGAAGTAGTTAGAACCTACTATAACAATGATTGCACGGTTTCTGAAGCTATAGATATTACAGCTAAACAATTAGGAATAAGTGATTTAGAACTTCAAAATTGGTTTAGGGGGAATGGAAATGCAGATGAAGTGGGACCCAAAGGAAGAGGAGTTCATCAGAGCTAATAAGCCGATTATGGATGCAAATAAGTTGACAGAAGAGCTTAACAAAAAGTTTAAAACTAATAGAAGTAAAGGATCAGTAGACAGCAAAATACAGCGAATGTCTTTGACTAAAAAGAAAAATCATACGACTGAAAATGGTAGCGAAGCAGCACTAGAGATAGAAGGCAGAAAGCATACTCAGCAAATTAGGGAAATAGCAGACATGATTAATTTAAACAAAGAAATAAAAATTAAAGTAACTGCTGATAAGCAGAATGTTCCAATTAGGTTCATAGATGGGGTAGTAATAAGTAAAAATAGCAAGTTTATAACTGTTAAATCAGGGAATTATAAAGAAAGTTTCATGTGCGCAGACTTTTATACAAGAAAGGTTGAGATCATATGATAATAAATTACTTAAAGGTAGAAGTCATATATGCCAAAAGAGGCAAAGTGCAGCAGTCAGTAAAACTTTCAGAGTGGGCACATAATGAACTTGAAAAAAGGAAGAACTTAAAAGGCTAGGATTAGAGATAACTTTAGATATAGTTTTAATTTAAGTGTACTAGAGTATTAATTTACTAATACAAAAAGAAAGGAGAAAAAATATGGCTGTCAGTGAGAAAGCACAAAAGACCTATGAGATTTTGCAAAGACGTAAAAAGCTAAAGGAGTATGCAAGAAGAGCGTTACAGTGCGATTTAAATAGTTTAAGCATAAGAGCAGTAGAGAAAACATGTAGACGAAAAGTAGGACAAGTTACAAGGAGGTAAAGTTTATTAATGAACTGGACACCAGAGCAATATGAAGATTATTTAAAACGAAGAGGACAAAAGCTAGAAAAACCAAAAGCTAAGAGACAAAAATATAATAACAATGGCTGCTGGCATGATGGAGTATTTTTTAGAAGTCAGTTAGAAATGAAAAGGTACTGCCAGTTAAAATTATTATTCCATGCTAGAGAAATAGCAGGATTCATATTACAGCCACAATTCATTCTTCAGGAAGGGAATATAGAAGAAAGAGCAATTACTTATAGCGCAGACTTTTTAATACTAAATAATGATGGGACTTATTCAGTGGAAGACACTAAAGGGTATGAAAGCGAGCAATGGAAACGAACTTACAAGCAATTTAAACTAAGATATCCAGGTATAAAATTAGAAATCTTAAAAGAAGTTTAGCATTATGTAAGAAAGGAGAAGGTAGTATGAAAAAACTTACCATAGTTGAAGGCAGCTCTGGTGAAATAATAGAGGACATAGAGTTTTCTGGAGGATATAACATTCAATATGCAAGTAATGAAGACTCAGGAAGAATTCAGAAAGTTACTCGACTGGATAATGCAAAGTTTGATGAAAAGCATTGGATTAAAAATCTAATATATAGACCTATATGCTTCAAGTTAGTTAGTAGGTTTGAAGAATTGAAATATATTAAACCAGATAAAATTTTATTTTTAGAAGATACCTATTGGAAACCAACTGGAGGTAAAAAATCTTGGATAGCTCGGATCAAGGCAACAAATAATGAACTTTATTCTGTCACAGGTTATGAATACATTATAGAAACTAGAGAGTACTACACAGAAAAGATGAGCAAGGAACAGGTAGTAGCACTTATGTACCATGAGTTAAGGCATATAGATAGTGATGGAACATTAAAAGATCATGATATTGAAGATTGGTCCAATATGGTAGCTACACTTGGAAAGGATTGGGCAGAAACAAAGGCAAATATAGCAGATATTTTAGATGATGAATTTTTATGGGACGAGCTTAGAAAGGCAGGAAGACAAGTATCTATATATGACTATATAGGCAGGGATAAAAAGTAACAAGTCAGGGACTTTAGGTCCCTGAAAGGAGGGAGGAAAGTGAAGAAAGTAGATAAAAATAATATTGAGCCTATAGATGGTCAGTTAAGTATATTTGACATACAGATTACAGAAAAACCTAAATCGTTCACAAAAAAAGCTGAAATGGCTATAGAAAATGGTGTTTTGGTCACAGAAAATCCTGTTTTGGCTACAAAAATTATCACTAAAGTTGCATGTAAAGAAAATGAGAAAATTATAAACCCTTTAGTTCCAACGGAAGAGCAGCAACAATTCCTAAAGAAAAATAAGGTTAAGGAAAATGAGAATTTATCTAGGGTAATTAAGTACTGTGGTGGAGGATTAGGTATTGAAGTAGTATATGAAAATTCTTATAGGACCATTTACATTAATAAAGATGGAAGAGAGGAATTTACTATACCCAATAAGTCTCCAGTGCTTCCAATGGATAAGATCATGTACTATAAATCTGAATTTAATGCAAACACCATACAGAAAGAGAATCTACAAAAGGTACTTGGTAAATTTAAAAATAGTATAAAAAGAGTAATCAAAAGAAAAGGTGACAGTAATATACTCATTGAGCTTTCAGATAATGTAATAGATATTCTTGAAAATGGATGGATTATTGATTTTACAAGTATAAATAGAGTTGATTGTAATCAAGAAGATGTTATGAAAATATTAGTTGATGAAAAAGAAGAAGATGAGTCTACAGTACCAGAAATAAGCAAAGCTAAAGTTGGTGATTATGTACAAGCTATGTATGGAAAGAACATCATAGAGGGAACTATAGTGCGTGAGTATGGAATGGGAAAGGATATTTTAAACATTATATTTGACAATGGTACGAAGCATACTGCCATAGGAAAGATGCAGATTTTAAAAATATTAAAGAGTGCTTAGGTGGGTGATTAGATGAGATTAACAATTACACGTAAGAAAGTAGATTTAGATGAATGTTTTCCTGAAGATATAGATCAATACTATGATTTAGCAACTCAATATATAAATCTAACTACAGAAGATTGTAGCCACGCATTTAAATTAAGTCAGAAAGCATGGGTACTTGCAGATAGGTGGGCAGCTATAGCAGCTAATGCAGGAAAGTTAGCAATGAATAAGGATAAGAAAATTAATAAAACTGATCTTAAAGATTATTGCTATAGGAAGTATAGGCAAATGCAATATATTCATGAGCATTGTAGGATGATTTGGAATAAGGGAGAAGATGCTCAGAAAGAAAAGAGAGTTGGAAAGTAATTTATGAAAATAATGATTATGGATTACTCCAGTAAAAGTTTATGGTATTCAAATAAAATAGGAAAAACCTATAGAGTAACTAAAGATGGAGAAGTAAGCAAAAAGGATGCTGAGGTTATAGAAAGGTAGGGTAATTATGAAGATTACAATAGAAGGTACTCATGAAGAAATTGAAAGAGCTAAATCTGTAATAGACTTTACATGTTTCTTTAATAGTGAGTTTTGCAATTCAAATATTCCATGTGAAGCATGTGCAGAAAACCAAAAACTTAAAATTGAATATATTGTTAAAAGCCATAAACGAGAAAGCAGATTAACATGCCATTTAGAAAAATAGGCATAATGAAAATTATACGAAGCATCGGGGAGGGTGGAAATGAGAAGATTAATTAGAAATAAAGTAATAAATAAAGAGTGCTTAGAAGGTACTAAAGATATAGAAAGCAAAAGTATAGACATGATATTCTGTGATTTACCTTTTGGAGAAACACATAATTCATGGGATAAGGTAATTCCTTTTAATGAGCTATGGGATGCTATAAATAGAGTAAAAAAAGACAATGCAGCAGTATGTTTGTTTGCTAAAGGAAAGTTTGTAGGACAGCTAATGTGCAGTAATTTAGATAGTTATAAATATAAAATAGTTTGTAAAAAAAGACAACCTAAAGGATATCAAAATGCTAGTAAAATGCCTATGAAAGCACATGAAGATGTTTTAGTATTTTATGATGAATTACCTATATATAATCCTCAGAAGACTACTGGACATAAAAGAAAAGTAGTAACTGTTAAAAAAGAAAATAAAAGCTCAAATTACAATGCAAATATATCTGATTATCACTATGACAGTGATGAAAGATATCCTTTAGATGTATTAGAGTTTGCATGGGATACTTATCCTCTGCACCAAACACAAAAGCCTATAGAGCTATGTGATTGGTTTATTAAAACCTATACAAATGAGGGAGCAACGATTTTAGATTTAACTACAGGGTATGGAAGTATTCCATTAGCTGCTATAAAGAACAATAGAAATTTTATAGCTTTTGACAATGGAGTGTGTGAGAAGCCAGGAGAATATTATGGTCAATATTGGGCGGAATTAGCAAACGAGAGAATTTGGGAAGAAACAAGGCAGCTTAAATTTGTTTAGGTGTGTAATTCAACAAGCAGCTATAGGAGCTGAAAATTATACGTCATTATGATGGAGGAATGTTTATGAAGAAGAAAAAAGAAAATGGAATATATGTTGAATGTCCTTTAACTCAGTGTTTAAAGAATAAAGAGGGATTTTGTAAAACTGATATTTTAAATAATGATATTTGCATGGATAATCCTCTAAATAATTTAGAAAGTAATACAACAATAATAATGCATAATCATAAAAGTGGTAAATCAGGGCGTAAAACATTAACAAACTTGGAAGAGTTGCAAATTATGAAGATATTTAAAGATATAAAATTTGAAAATATGGAGGTATAGCTGTGAATAGACCTCAAAAAACTATTAATAAAAAGATAAAAGAGAATTATTTGTTTTTCATCGGGAGTTATTATAAACAACGCAAGATTCTTAAGAACGCTCTAAAAAGCAAAGACCAAAAAATATTAGATATATGGAAAATAGACAAGTCGTAATACAAATATTAAGGACATTAAGGGTAAGGTTTTAATACTTTATTCTCAAATGAAACTCATGTAGTAGAAGGTGGTTGAGTGAATCACAAGAAAAATATGATTAAACTATTTGAAAAAGTATCATATAGGCACAATCTATGGACGGTATATTCAGATTTTTTAGAAATGTCAGCCATAACGTTAAGCAATTCAGTAGACTTCATAAATAGATCCAAAAGGGAAAAAAGGTACATGGATGTAATAGCAGCATATTCAAAAGAAGAAGGAGCAATTTTTCCGAAGTTATTTGCAGAATTAGTAATGGCACTGGAAGAAGAAACAAGTGATGTGTTGGGAGAAATATTTATGGAGCTTCAACTGGGTAACAAATGGAAGGGACAATTTTTTACACCAATTCATATATCAAAGGCTATGGGAGCTATGACTATAGAAAATATAGATACAGTTATAAAAGAAAAAGGGTTTATTACTGTAAGTGAACCGTCAGCAGGGGGAGGAAGTACAATAATTGGGCTAGCATTAGCACTAAAAGATAAAGGTTATAACTACCATATCCTTTTGATAGTTACTGCAGTAGATTTGGATATAAAAGCAGTTCATATGTGTTATATACAATTAAGCCTTTTAGGTATTCCAGCAATAGTACTTCATGGAAATACTTTATCTATGAAAATGTATGAAGAGTGGAAAACACCTTTTTATGTATTAGGCGGATGGCAATTCAGGAAACAGAAAAAGCCTAAAAAGAAGATAGATTTTCAGGTTAAAGAAAATGGCCAGATGGCTATGTTTTAGGGGGATAAAAATGATTAAGCAAACTATAAAGTTAACATTGGTAGAAATGTATGCAATAAAGCATGCATTACAGTTTAAAATGCTAAACAGAAGAGCAGTAGTTTCGGTGTATAAAGATAATCCAAAGTTAAAAAAAGGATTAGAAAAATTAGAGAAGGACATAGCTCATGAAGAAGTACTTATAAAAATGTTTGAAAGTGAAATAAGAGATTTTAGGGAGAAGAATAATATCAAATAAGGAGGATAAAATTGTGGAACAGCTAGCAAAAGTGTCATTAAAGGACTTCATAGCTGGGACAAAAGAAGTAAGATTTGAGAGTATTCATAAACCTATATATCATAGGTGCCTATTCAAAATAAATGGGAAGAAACGCAGAGCATTAATATGTTTTGAAACTGGGGTAATACTTGTAGGTGGACAAGTAGTTAGAAGGTGTAATGTATGTTAACATTAATAATTTTAGTTACAACCATAACTCTTATAATAGTAACTCCAGTAATATCATTAGCTATATGTAAAATAGCCAAGGAACTTAGAAAGGATGATAAAGATGCTAGAAATTAAATTTTCAGAAGAAAGCTTAAAAAATTTTAGAGCCTTATGTGTTGGTTTAGTAGTTGGTTTTACTAATGCTATAGGAAATGTTGTTAAGGCAGTGCAAAAAGCTGAGGAAAATATGGCAGAAAAGAAGAAACTAGAATCCATAATTGGAACTAAACCTATGGATACTTCTGAATTAGTTGAATTTATGGATAAACTTTCCGAGGACTTAAAAGAAGTAAATCAAGTGAAGATAGATGATGGAGACAAGCTAAGGCAGAGTTGGAAGCATAGAAGCTATAAAAATAGATTTAATTCAAGAGTAGTAAACAAAAAGATATTACATCATAAATGCAGAAATAATTGCTAAGGGAGAATAAAAATGAATAAGTATCTAGTTTCTTATGTTTATAAGAGTGATAGAGTTGCGATAGGAAGTGTAGTTTTAGATTTAAATAAATTAGATGTTGAAAGTTTGGGATGTCATATAAAAATTGCATTAAAAGCTGAAGAAGTAGTAATTATTAATGTTGTAAAGTTAAAAAAAGAAAATCAACTATTGAAATTATTAAGTGGGGTATTTAGGAAGATATTTAAAAAACAGATCATGAAACATGAATTTAAACAGGCTAAGAAAAAAGAATTTAAGGTTTAGGAGGACAAGCATGAAAGATTACTTAAGAGATTACGCAACAGCTGCATTTAGGTTTTACGCTCAAAATGGAATGTCAGCTGAAAAATATAAACAGAAACTATACATTGAAGCATTAGATGAAATAAAGAAAAAAGAAACACAAGTTAAAGATGGAATATCTAAACCTACAGAGCAGGCTCTTATTGCAGCAGAAAAAGCAGTAAATGAAAGAATATCTGAAATCAATGATATGGAGGCAGTAGATAAAGTTTTAGCAGAACTAGAAGCAAGGCATAAAAAACATATAATAAAGGCAATAGAAATTGTATATTTTAAGGATGCTGATAAAGAATTTACTATAGGTGATATACAAGATAGAGTACATGTTGCATCAACTAAAATACCTGCAGGTGAGAGATCAATATATAGATGGTTAAAGCAAGCGAGAGAATTATTTTCATATCAGAGAGGATTAAGAATTTATAAAGTTGGCAGTAACTAGGGTATGTCAAGTGATATAATATATACAGTTAGAAATTTAAGGTTGTGCCATAAAGCAGGGATTATAAATCGGTGACAATAGCAAAAAGAATCAATTGATTAACTTCAGTTGATTCTTTTTATTTATTTATTTGATTTATTAAACCCGGGAAGATACTTAAAATCTTCTCGGGCCATGTTATTCTTTATAATTTTTGCCTTTATATTTAAAAATTTTTACTATTTTTCCATTATGTTTTTCAATGGAAATGTAGCTATTATTAAAAATACAAAACAAAATATAGAGAACTATGACCTGAATATAATTCAGGCTATGCATAGTTAAATCTCCTTTTATTTTTATACATCAATTTACTTGAATTAATTTTTACAATTATGAGTATAACCAAATTACAGAAAAATATAACCTTATGATAAAAAATATATTATAAAATTTTAAGGAAGTGGGAATATGTTAAATATTTATACAAGCTATAGGTGCAGAACATGTAAAAAAGAATTTGTATTGCTAACAGATGATGTAGACAATATGGCTAATGGTAGGTATTTAACATGTCCTTATTGCAATAGTAAAAGAGTTGTAAAAGAAAAGGCTTCGGATAGTCTTAAGGAATGTATGCAGGAAAGAAGTTATAGGAGAGTTAATGGAGCTATTAAACAGGTTAGGTAAATAATTGAAAAGTATTTGGCATAAGATAGTAAAAAAATTATTTAGAGGTAGTATCATGAATGATCTCAATAAAGGAAAAATAGTGTCTTATTGTGAGTTTGTAAGTCGTGGTAAACCAACGGCTATGATGCCATTACAAGATAGGTACATAGAAGAAGCTGAAAGCATTATAAATAAAAATAATTTATTTGCTTACATAGAAGATTTATCAGAAGGATGGAAAACTATATGGATATATAAAGAAAAGTATATGTTAGAAATAATAAAGAATTTACCTGAACAACCAAAGACTGTTTTTGATCATTGGATTCTAGGTAAAGCCTTTGGTTATTCAGATGAGTCAATTAAAAAGTTCATAGGAATTAATCAACTTTTGTAAACTCAGTTTTATGACATTTAGGGCATGGTGGTAAAGTATCTGTATCTTGATCTAAATAAATCACTTCACCACAGACAGTACATCTGTAATGACCTTTACCAGGTTTATCACCAGTATGGTACATAATATCACCTCCTTATAATTGAATATTCAACACAAAATGTTAAATTCCTCTAAAATTAGGAAGGAAATTTGAAAATTATGGAGAATATGTAGGTTATGGAGGTGATATTATGCATAAATTTACAAAGTATTTAAAGAATGTGCTAAATACTAATATATTTTATATATTAGCAGCTTTTCAATCAATATCTGTTATTGGGTATTTATTATTTATAAAAGACTTACCAAAGCCAGGTGGGCTATGGGAAGTCTTAGTATTTATGTTTATTAAAACTGATAAATATTTTTTATGTTTATTTTTAGGAATAATAGCACTAATAATTAATTTTATATTAATTTTATCTTTATTTACAAGAATACCCATAATTGAAGAGTTATTAGAAGATTATTATGATGAAAACATAAAAATAAGCAAAATTAAATTCATAGTTAATTTGATTTTAGGAATACTTTTATTAATACTAAATATAATTTTTCTTAAATTTTTATTTTCTATAATATTTATTTTAGTTATAGTAGTAGCAGTTATTATAATATTTTCTAAATAAAAAAGAGCTTCTACAAGCTCTTTTTTATGTTCAAAACAAAACAAATGCATATAGCAATGAGGTGGTGATATGGCAAACATAAGAGCTCCAGACATAAAAGAGCAGGCAAAAAAAGATTACATTAAAGGCATGAAATATAAAGATTTAGCTGAAAAATATAATGTAAGTTTGAATACCATAAAATCATGGAAGACAAGGTATAAATGGAATAGAAAAGGTGTGCATACAAAAGAAGAAAAAAATAAAAAAAGTGTGCACACAAAAAGAGGAGCACCAAAAGGAAATAAAAACTCAGTAGGTCATGAAAGCAGTGTCCCAAAAGGTAATAAAAATGCTGAAACCCATGGCTTTTTTTCTAAGATTTTTCCACCTGAAACAATAGACATAGTTGAGGAAATTATGGTTAAAGATCCATTAGATATGTTATGGGAAAATATTATAATTCAATATACTGCAATAGCAAGGTCCCAAAGAATTATGAATGTTACTGAAAAAGAAGAAATGATTAAGGAACTTAAAAGGTCTAAAGTTAAATCAAAAGATAGAAGCACACAAAAAACTTCTACAAATGAGTCTGAACAAGAGTATGAATATGAGTTTCAGTTTGCATGGGATAGACAGGCTACATTTTTACAAGCACAATCAAGAGCCATGTCAGAACTTAGGAGCCTTATTAAGCAATATGATGAAATGCTGCATACTAATTGGAATTTAGCTACAGAAGAACAGAAACTTAGAATTAATAAGCTAAAAGTTGATATAGAAAAAACAACAGGTGATGGTAATAAAGATAATGATTTAGCTAAAGCAGTTCTTCAGGCCATGGATAAAAGGAAGAATGGTGGCAGCAATGAATAATGATTTTTGGGTTAAGATAGTTACCACATACTTTAATGATCCTATAGGTTTCTTTGAAGACATACTTAATTTTTATCCTGATAATTGGCAGAATGAAGCAGGTAAAAGTGTAAGGGATAATCCTAAAACTGCAATAAGAAGTGGACAGGGTGTAGGAAAAACAGCTTTTACAGCATGTTTAATTTTATGGTATATTGCCATGCATCCATATGCAAGAATAATTGCTACTGCACCCACAAAGCAGCAACTACATGATGTACTTTGGGCTGAAATAAACAAATGGTTAACTGGGACCATACTTGATGGAAAAATCATATGGAAGAAAACTAGAATTGAAATGAGTGGTTATGGAGCTGTATGGTATGCAACTGCAAAAACTGCTACAAGACCTGAAAATATGCAGGGATATCATGAGCAGTATATGCTTTTTGTTGTGGATGAAGCCTCCGGTGTAGAAGATAAAATATTAGAGGCTATATTAGGTACTTTAGGCCATAAGGATAACAGACTATTACTATTAGGGAATCCAACTAAAACAACTGGAATATTCCATGATGCTTTTTTTAAGGATAAGGTTGATTATTACACTGTAAAAGTTAATGCCAGGAATGTTAAAAGGACCAATAAAGATAATATAGAGTCACTTATTAGAAAGTATGGAGAAGATTCAAATGTAGTAAGAGTTAGAGTTGATGGAGAGTTTCCAAAACAAGAGGATGATGTATTCATTCCACTTGAATTTATAGAGCAATCCATAATGACTGAGTATGTAGAAAGAGATACTGAAAGCATTGATTTAGGTGTGGACGTTGCTAGATTTGGGGATGATGATACAGTAATAGCTAAGAAAATAAATAATAAAGTAGATCCTCTTTTGATAAGAAGAGGCCAGGATTTAATGAGAACAGCAGGAGATGTTCTTTTTTCTTGCACTAATTTAAGAGAAAAATATCCAGAGTATTTTAAGCAGGGTGGCAAAATAAAAGTAAAAATTGATGATACTGGACTTGGTGGGGGAGTAACAGACAGAATTAAGGAAGTAAAAAGAGATAAAGGATTAGATTGGATTACAATATATCCGGTTAATTTATCCATATCAATTCATAATAAATTTTACTATGATATAACCACTTATTTGTGGAGCATAGTAAGAGATTTAATTGACATATCTGGAGGTAAAAAGTGTGAGTTAATACTTCCTAACGATGATGATTTAGTAGGGCAGCTGTCTTGTAGAAAATATATTTATCATTCATCAGGAAAAATTAAAATTGAATCTAAAAAAGAAATGAAAGCTAGAGGACTTAAATCACCGGATAGAGCTGATGCAGTTACTTTAGCATGTTTACCAGTAAAAGAACAAGTTAACGAAAGACAGAAAGGAGGTAGAGCAGGTAGAATATGAACAACACAGTAGTAGTTAAGAAAATAGTTGCAAATGATGCAGTAGGTCAAAGTAGACAAATAGACAAGGACCCATTTACAGGATTATATAACAATGGAGTAATAGCACCACTTTATGATCCTGAGCTTTTAATAAGACTACCAGAGCAAAGTGATATATTGCAACAATGCATAGAAGCTTATAAAACTAATATAGTTGGTTTTGGATACAGTTTTAAGTATGACATTGATTATGATAAATCAGATGAAGCAACTAAAAAACAATTAGATTTAGAATGGAATAAATATGATAACTTCTTTAAATACTGTAATTTTGATGAATCTTTTGTTGAAATTATGAAGAAAGTTATTGATGATAGGGAAAAGCTTGGCTGGGGGGCTATTGAAGTTATACCTGATGGGTTAAACAATCCAGCGGGATTTGAGCATATACCAGGACATACTTTAAGAATGTGTAAGAGAGAGGATATATTAGTTGATATTGATGTGGTTATAACTGATGAAAATGGAAAAGAAGTAACTATAAAAAGGAAAAAGAAGTTTAGAAAATTTGTTCAGATAAGAGGGATTAACACTGTTTACTTTAAAGAATTTGGAGATCCACGGGACATGGATTGTAATACAGGTGAATATGGCGAAAATATTCCTGAGGAAAGAAAGGCAACTTCAATAATGTTTTTCAATATTTACTGTCCTTATACAGAATATGGGCTACCTCGATATTTAGGAAACGTGCTAAATCTTCAAGGCAGCAGAAAGGCTCAGGAACTTAATTATAATTACTTTGATGATGGCAGGCACATACCATTAGCAATAGTCGTGGAGAATGGACAACTAACACAATCATCCATAGATATGCTTAAAAATTCAAAAGGTGAAAGTGCACAACATGGCTATTTAGTACTTGAAGCTGAAGGATTTAAAGATGGTGATGGATTATTAGGAACTGAAGAAAAGTCTAATAAAGTTAATATAAGATTTGAAAAGTTAGCTGAGATACTTCAAGATGATGCATTGTTTCAAGAATACTGTAAAAATAATAGAACTAATATAAGATCAGCATATAGATTACCCCCAATATATACAGGAGAAAGTCAGGACTATAATAAAGCTACTGCAGATACTGCAAGGCAACTTACCGAGGAACAGGTTTTTCAGCCTGAGAGGGAAGATCTAGGATTCAGGCTTAATAATCTTTTAAAAACTAAGTTAGAAATAAAAAATGTTTCAATGTTTCTTAAATCTCCAAGGATAACTGATAATGGAGAGATAGCAAGAGCCTTGTATCCATATATAACATGTGGTGCAGCAACTCCTAATATGGTTTTAGATGCAATGGGTCAACTATTAGGAAAAGAATTTGAGCAATTTGAAGGTGATTGGGCTAATCAACCACTACAAATAACTTTGAAAGAGTTAGAACTTCAAAAGCAGGCTCAACAGTTACAAAATGCTGTTCAAAAATCTGATGAAAATGGAATACTAGAAGCTTTAAAGGATATTCAGTTAGCAGTAGAGGGAGCTCTTGGGGATGAGTAGAAGAAAAAAAGTATTAAAGGCTCTTTCGATAGGATTAAAAAAGGCTATAGCTAAAGCTGACACAGATACAAAGGATTATTTTGCAAAGGTTCAAGGCAATAAAATTTGGATAAGTGATGCAGAACAATTTTCAAGAGATGTAGAAAAAGTTATGACGGACTTCTTTAATAAACAGAAAAAGGATTATATTGCAAGAATAAAAAATGCTGCAGAGGATGAAATAGCAGCACAATCCTTAGAGAAAAATCTAGAAGCTATTTTATTTTCAGACGAGGATAAATACATTAAAAAATTAAGTAAGAAGATGCAGCCTTTAATTCAGCAGTATATAAAAGATTTAGCAAAGAAAAGTGTTGAGGATTTAGCAAAAACCTTTCAATCAAAAATAAAAGTTGAAGATCCCGATTGGGGAAAGCAAAAAGATGATGAAGAAAAGCCATCCTATTTTGATGAAAAATTCTTTAATAAAAATTCTGTTGAATGGATAAAAAATCATGTTATTAAATTTTCTCCAGAAGTTCAGCAGACAACTCATGATGCTGTAGTTAAATCTCTAGTAGAAGGATATAAAGCTGGTGAAAGCATGGATGAATTAGCAAGTAGGATGGATAACCTTACAGAGTTTAATAGGACTAGAGCTATAAGAGTAGCCAGAACTGAAACAATATCAGCCAGTAATGCAGGAGAATTTGAAGGCTACAATCAATGTGATTTTGTTATAGGTAAACAGTGGCTTTCAGCACATGATGGTAGAACTAGATCGGACCATGCAGCTGCTAATGGTCAGAAAAGAAAAGTAGATGAACCTTTTAATGTTGGAGGATACAAGCTTATGTTCCCAGGAGATAGTTCATTAGGTGCTCCAGCAAAAGAGGTTGTTCATTGCAGATGTACTACAGTTCCAATATTTGAGGGAGAAAGTTTAGATGAATAATTTTTATAAGGGGTGAGTGCAATGTTGGATATAGTATTAAATGTATCAATTATAATTCTTCTTATTAGTTCTATTTGTGTAGATACTAAGAGAATTAAAGTGACAAAAGAACTTACTAAAGTGGATAGAAATTTAGAAGAAAAATTAGTTGAGTTTAGATCAGAGATACAGTGTAAGTTAAGATCGCAAAAGGAACATACTATTTCATTTGATGAATTAGTCGAAGAAGTTAGAAAAAGGATAATAGAAAATATAAAAAAGAGCAATAGCATGAAGTAAAGAATATCAACTCAAAGATTTGAAGGAGAAAGCTTAGAGTAATTTTGGAGGATGAGAAACTATGGATAATGAATCAGAAAAATTCTTAAATGAAAAAGAAATGTTTTGTTTATCAAAGCATGTTCAAGAATTAAAAGAGATTGTATGCAATTCATGTAGTACATGTAAGTATCAAAAGGAATGTGTTAAAAATGGTTTTTCCTTTGAAAAAGAGACATTGCTGCACTTAGAGCGAATAACCGATAATGTATGCAGAAAAAGCCTTGGGCACTCTAAAAAACTTGCCCATTTAGAGATTACGTTAGATGCAGATAATAATGCCATTAATATTGGTAAGGTAGCAGATGCATTGGCCAGAAAACTAATTAAATGTAGTTCTAAGTATAGGAGAAGAAAATAAATGAATATTGATATTAAAATAGGTGAAGGACCCTATGAACTTGAAGCATCTATAGATGGTAAAGATGTATCTAGTAGATTAAAGAAAGTAGCAATAGATAAATCTATGGATACTATTCCAGTAGTAACAATGACTTTTATTCCTGAAACATGTCATGTAAATGGTGAAATTGCTTTTGCAACTATTGAAAAGGAACTTAAAAATTATCCAACTGAAGAATTGCTTGATGAGGTATTTAAAAGAGAACAGCGTCAATTGTTTAAGAAAGATAAGACAGTATACGAGTTTTGGAAAAAGCTAAAAAATAAACATACTTAATATAGAAAGCAATAAATAGAGGTGATGAAAAAATGCCAGCCAAAAATTTTGAAGTGAAAATATCTAAAGTAGATGAACAGAATCATATAGTTGAAGGTGTTGTGTATAGACCATCAAAAGTTTTTAAAGAAGATGGTACACCAGAAGATCATATAGACACTCAAGGAGATTGGGCAACTGTAGATGATGTTAAAAAAGCTTGTCATAGCTTTGGTAAAAAGTTGGCTCTAACACAATCTATATCTAAAGCAGGAGTAGATAAGGGCCATAATGAAAAAGGTGGATATGGTTTTGTAGTAGAAAATTATATAGCTAAAACTGATATACCAGACATTAGCGCAAAACAGGATGATTGGTGTGCAGCAGTAGAAGTTACTGATGATGCAGCCTGGAAGCAAATACAAAAGAAAGAGATTACAGGTTTCAGCATTGGGGGTACTGCAATTTATATAACACCTGAAGAAGGAGGTGAAGAGAGTGCCACAAATGACTGATATGGATATTAATTTTATATCTTTAGTTAAAAAAGGAGCCAATAAGCAGAAAATACAAATCTATAAAAGTGATGATTATCAAGAACCCGAAACTAATTCAGTAGATGATGATGTTAAGGGTTTTTTTAATGTAGTTAAATCATTCTTTGCAGGGAAAAAAGAAGTTCAAAAGGCTGATGGTAAGCCAAAGCCACCAACTGACTTTGCAGGAGCTATAGCAGCACAAGATGTATCTGACAACTTAGATAATGCCAGATGGACCTTAAGAACTGTTATGTATAATATTCTTGCTGATGATACCATAACGGATAAAAAGGCTCAAATAGGAACTCAAATTGATGCTTTTAAAACTTATGTGTTAAATCAGTTAGACCAGGTTGGTATTAACAAATGTGCTGAACAGCTTAAGGCAGAGCCTATAGAAAAGGCAGGTAAGAAAATAGCTACTGCTCGATTGGATAACATTAAAGGTGCAATAACTGCGCTTCAATCTATAGTAGATGAAGTTGAAACCACAAACAATTCTGAAGGAGGAGATGAAGAAGTGAAAAAAGAGGAGATAACTGAAATAGTAAAATCGGCATTAGGTGAAGGTTTAAAGCCTATCACTGATAGATTAGACAAAATTGAAAAAGAAGATGGTTCAGATGGGTCTAAGAAAGAAGTTAACAAGGAAGATATATCTGAAATAGTAAAATCAGCTGTAGCAGATTCATTAAAGCCTATAGATGAGAGAATTGCAGCAGTAGAAAAAGCAAGAGGAATATCAAAGCAAACTGAGACAGAGACACAAACAACTGAAACTGTAAAGAAATCAAATGATGTATTTAAAGGACTAGACATATAAGGAGGAGGATATCATGTCAATAAGTAATGGAACAATAATAGAAAAAGCAGCAGTAACAACTTCAGGTAAAACTAACGGGATGCTGAATCCTGAGCAATCAAAAGCTTTCTTAAATATGATTTTTGATGATAGCTCATTTTTAGGAGAGTTATCTCATCAAACAAGAACCGTAACAAAAGGAACCATTGATAAGTTGGGGATAGGTAGACGACTTTTAAGAGCTCAAGTGGAAGCAACAGATACTCTTTCAGGTAAAGGTGTAGAACCAGTTCTTGGTTCAGTACCTTACAGCTGTACTGATGTAGTACTTGGTGCTGAAATATCAGAAAAATTCTTAAGAGAAAATATTGAACAGGAAGGATTTGAAACTAAATTCATGGGGATGATAGCAAGTCAGGTTAAAGTTGATATGCTTGACTTAGCATTTAATGGAGATACTGCAGTAGCGACTGCAGATCCAGATCATGATTTTTTAGTAATTGATGATGGCATAGTAAAGCAACTTGCAACAGGCTCACATATACTTGATGCAACTACTATAGGTACAGCTTTTACAGATAGCATATTTACAGGAGCTTTAAGAGCATTACCTTCTAAATACTTTAATAAAGATAAGTTTAGATGGATAGCTAACAATGATATGTATATAAGATGGATTGAGTATTTAAAGAAAAGAAATACAGCTGCTGGAGATATGGCTATATTAAATGGTACCAATATAAACCCACTTAATGTTGAGTGGAGAATAGTACCTAATTTTCCTGATAACAAAATAATCCTTGGAGATCCTTCGAATTTTACAGTAGTTAACACATATGATATAAGTTTAAGAAAAACTACAGAAGGTAAAGAGGCAGTATTTAGAGACATGAGATTCTATGCATTACATTTAAATATGGATACTATAATTCTTGAAAAAGATGCAGTAGTAACTATAGATAAAATACCAGCAATAGGAGCTTAATGGAGGGTATGAAGTATGATAAAAGTGGAATTAATTAAAGATTGTATTTATCATGCTTCTTCTTATGTCTTTGATTACAGGAAGGAGCATACAAAAATTCAAGAGGTATCTAATAAACTAGGAAAGATACTTCTTGATTCAGGTTATTTTGAAGAGGTAAAAGAAGAAGCTGCTAATAATGATGATCTAGTAAAAGATTGCAATAGCTGTATTTGTAGCAAGTGTGCAAGTTTTAAAGAATGTAGTGAATCAATATGCAAAGCTTGTAAGCTTGGGGAAAAGGATGGTACCTTTGACCAGTGGAAGGGAGCATGTGAAAACTTTAAAGAAAGTTAGGTGATGGTATGGCTTATTTAACCATTGCAGAATTAAAAGATCTAATTGTCAATGATAGGTTAATCTTAAAAACAGATACAGCCTTAAATGTTTTAATTGCTAGTGGTAAAGAGCTTATAGATAACTATTATGGTAAAGAATTTATTGAACCTGTTCCATCTACAGTTAAAGTAGTTAATGCAGAACTTGTAAATGTAATGTTAAATGATAACAGCAAAGAATCAGAAAGCAATGGAGATTATTCTTATAAAGCTAATTCAAAAGCATATGAGCAGATACTTAAAAAGTTAGATGGTTTTATTAGTGATCCAGAGCCGACAAACAAAAGTAATTCTATAAGGTGTATGGTGATATAAATGTCTTATATGGGAATGTTCGATAAGATGTGTACAGTATACAGAAGTGGTTCAGGTACTCTTGATCCAGAATTTAATGAACCTCAAGATGCGCCTGTTCCAATAGGAGAATATCCTTGTAGACTTGGAAGAACATCAGGAAGTATAAATCAACAGCAACCTCAATTAGTCGCATATGAAAATACAAGACTTTATACTATAGGAACTGCAGATATAAAAAAAGGGGACATTATTGTAGTGAATGGAGATAAGTATAAAGCTGAATTACCTCATAAGCCTAGTGTATATCAACTTGAAGTAGATATAAGCTGTGATGGTGAGGTGTAATTTATGGGATGGGAGACTAAAGGATTAGACGATTTTCAAAAGAGAGTGCTGGAGTTTGTAAATAATAATTGGCCAGAAGAAAAGCAAAATGAACTTATGAAGTTAGGAAAAATGTATCAAAGAGAAGTTAAAGACATAATGAATGATGAAAATATTATTGATACTGGAAGGCTAATAAATTCTATTACAAATAATCGGGTAGATAAGAATACTATTGAAGTTGGCACTAATGTTGATTATGCATTGGATGTAGAAGAAGGACATGTTCAACATAAAAGATTTGTACCTACAAGTGCATTAAAAAATGGTAGTGGAAAGAAGTGGAAACAGCTTAGTATTAATACTACTTTTGAAAGCAAGATAAACAATTATACTTATATGAATGAAACTCAGCAATTACCTGTGACAGATAAAAGGGTAAAAGGCTTTATGCTTAAAGAAAAATTCATACCAGGCAAGCACATGTTTAAAAGAGGTTGGATAAGATTTAAGCCTAAAGCAGAACAAGAATTAAAAAGATGGACTGATGAAATGTTTAAAAGGATATGTGGTTAAATATGTATGAGGTTTTTAATGCAGTAAGAAGAGAAATAGCAAATCAATATACTGGAATACCAATATATATTAAAAATACAGGAGGGAAATTTAAAAGGCCTTCCTTTTTTGTTGGATTTGCAGGAGACAACACTACTGACTTAAGTAAATTAACATATAAATCTACAGTACTCATTCAAGTAGTATTCTTTGCAGAATTGGATTTTTATAAAAATATAGATAAATCTAAGCAGCTTGAAGAATACGAAAAACTAAAAAATATATTCCAAAAGAAGGGTTATCTTCAAGTAGGTGATAGGTGTCCTACTATAAATAGTTTAGATGGAGGACCACGAGATAACGAAATATATTTAACAATAGATCTTGATTGGTATGATAGCAGATATACTCCTGAAACTGGAGATACTGCAGATACTTTAGAATTAGATTTTGAATAAATAAGGAGGTAAAGCTAATGGGATTACCAGAAGTTCACATGAAATTTATGCAAAAGGCTACAACTGCAATAAGCAGAAGTACAAAGGGCATAGTAGCATTAATATTAAAAGATGATACCAAAGCAGCTGGTGAAGTTATCTATAAAGGAATTGAAGAAGTTGCAACAACAGATTGGACAGCAGATAACTATGATTATATAGCTAAAACATTTTCAGGAACTCCAAGCAAAATTATAATTGAAAGAATTGTTGCTGCAGCAACTGACTATAATTCAGCTTTAGCAATTTTGAAAAATAAAAAGTTTAATTATTTAGCTATACCAGGTATAGTACCGGCTGATACAACTAATATTGCAACATGGATTAAGACACAAAGAGATACTAATCATAAGACATTTAAGGCAGTACTGCCTAATTGTCCAGGAGACCATGAGGGAATTATAAATCTTGCAACTGAAGATATAAAAGTAGGTGAAAAAGTATATACAGCCAGCCAATACACTGCCAGAATAGCTGGGATTTTAGCAGGTTTACCATTCACAAGAGCAGCAACTTATTTTGTACTATCAGAAGTTGAAAGTATAAAAGAATCAACAGATCCAAATGCAGATATTGATGATGGTAAGCTTATTTTAATAAATGATGGCGAAAACATAAAAATAGCTTCAGGAGTAAATAGTTTAAAAACTCTAGTATCTCCTAAAGGACCAGATTGGAAGGATATTTTAATAATAGATAAAATGGACTTTAACAGAGATGATATAACAAATACATGGGATGAGGAATACGTTGGTAAAGTAATAAATATTTATGACAATAAAATTCTCTTTATAAATTCAGTAAATGCATATTTTAAAACATTAAAAAATCAGGAAGAGTTCTTTGACCCAAGTTCTGAAAATAAAGCAGACATAAATTTAGAAGCTCAAAAGACATATTTAGAAAGTCAAGGAACTGATACTACTAATATGAAAGACCAAGATATATTAGTAGCTAATACAGGGAAAAAGGCATTTTTAAATGCGCATGTTAAATATACAAATGCAATGCAGGATTTAGATTTTGATGTTTATATGTAATATAGGAGGTGATTTGAATGGCATTTGATCCTAAACGAGCCATAAATGGAAAGTGGGGAGAGCTTTGGATTGATAACGAAAAGTACAATAATGTAACTGAATGTCAAGGTAAAGTGAAGTCCGATAAGGTAGATGTCCCAATGTGTGGAAAACCAGGTAAACCTAAAAAGAATACTGGATGGGAAGGCAATGGAACTGTAAAGTTTACCAAAATAGATAGTAAGTTAGTAAAGAAAGTTGCAACTGCAATAAAAAACAGTACTTCATTGAATTCGACTATAATAAGTAAACTTTCAGATCCTGATGCTTATGGGTTTGAGTCTGTGGCGTACTATGGTGTAGAATTTGATGAAGCTACTATAACTGATTGGGCAACGGGGAAAATTGTGGAAGAAAGTTATCCTTTCACTTTCACTGATTTTGACTTTATAAATGAAATAACAATAACAGATTAAATAAAAGGAGGAATTTTTTATGGATACTACTAATGTAGAAAATAAAGAATATGATGTAATGCAAATGCTATTGGAGGCAGATCCTTCAAAGGTAAAATTACCTACAGGTAAAATAGAAATAAAAAGGTTATCTGAATTGCTAGGAAACCCTGTATATTTTGAATGCAGAGCAGTTCCAATAGAAAAATACAATGATATACAAAAGGATGCGGTTAGATATAATGAGGAAGGTGGAATAGAAGATATAGAAATTACAGATACACAGATAATGACGGTAATAGCTGGTACTATCAAACCAGACTTTAAAGATGAAGCACTTAAAAAGCATTATGGTGCACCTACACCAAAAGAACTTGTAAAAAAGATATTGCCTTTACCAGGTGAAGTAAATCGAGTTTATAAATTCATAAAGAAACTTTCAGGAGATAGGAAAGATGCTGTTGAAGAGGTAAAAAACTCATAGAGACGGATGGTTTTGTTGAAATGATGTACTATTACTGGGTACATCATGGAATAAGACCATCTGTCTTTTACAATATACCTGAACGTGAAAAAGTTGTAATAAGAGCTTTCTATGAATATGAACTAAAACAAAAAAATGATAAAAGTAGAAAAATAGATAGTTCAGGATCTCCTGTTTTTCCAGTAACTATTGTATAACTTTGTATTGTGCTATAATATGGAAATATAGGGGGGATTTGAATGGAAGAGAATAATAAAAAAGATACTTCTAAACCAAATGAAGAGGAAAAATCATTAGACAAAATTAAAGATAAAGATAAAGATAAAGTGGATAAAGTTTCTGGTTGTGGGTGCCTTGTTTCAATACTTGTAATTATTATTTGTATAGTTGCTTTTCATAGTTGTGGTAGTAATAAGAAAGTAGATAAAAATAATACAAAACAAACTACGGTGCAGCAAAAACAGGAGGTTAAAAAGGAAGAAACTAAAAAAGAGGTAAAGCAAGAAGAGACTAAGCAGGAATTAGGACAACTTTTTAAATTAAGTGATATAAAAAATAAATCTCAAGAAGAAGTAAATACGATTTTAGGACAGCCAACAGCTAACAGACAAGAAAAATGGAATTACTATGATACTAAAGAAGAAGCACCTAATTGTTTTGTAAATATTTATAACAAAAACAATATGGAGATAGAGGTATTTTTTATTGATAGTAAGGCAGCAAGAATAACAGTAACACCGAAAGAAACTATAGCATCAAGTAACATTAATAATATTTTAAAAATGTTTTACTTATCTTTTGATAATCCAGATCTCGCAAATAAATTTGGTATGCATTGGAATAATCAATTTGGTGTATATGAGTTTGCTGTAAATTTTCAAGATGAAAAAGTAACATTCATCCATATTATTTTAGACGAAAAGTATAAGTAATTAAAAGAATCACTTTGGTGGTTCTTTTTTTAATCCACTAAAAAGGTGGTGATTCTACGGAAATACAAAATAAGATTACCCTTGAAGATGACTTTACTTCTGAAATATTAGAAATAATAGAAAGAACTAGAGATTTTCAAAAGCAAGTTCAGGAAGCAAAAGAACGTATAGACCAATTGAATAGAGCTAAAATCATTGTTGATAACAAAGAAGCTCTCAAAAATATATCAGAGACCAAAAAGGAAATTAATGAGATAAAAAAGAATGTAGCAGTTGTTATAGCAGCTAAAGATTCTGCAACAGATAGTATAAGAAGAATAAAAGGTGAAGCTAAGATGTTAGTTAGTAGACCTTTTACAGCTGTATTTAAAGCTAAGGATGAAATAAGTAAAGTACTTAATAGTATTATAGATAAAGTATTTAGTTTAAAAACATTAGCTGGAGGAATTATTTTAGGCGAAGCAGGTAAAGGATTATATAATTTTACACTTGGGCAAGGAATTAACAATGAAAATTATTTAGCAACGCTCCAAACAGTTTTAAATGATAAAAAGAAAGGCAATGATGCCTTAGCGTGGAGTTATCAAACAGCTTTAAAAACACCTTTTAGAGCTGATGACGTAGTTAAGGGAGTTTCCAGCCTTGCAGTTTCTCAACTAGACTATCAAAAATTCCTTATGCCTTTAGGAAATTTGTCGGCAGTAAAAAATAAGCCTTTAGATCAAAGTATAGAATTTGCAGCAACATTAGCTTCTGGAGATATGGGTGAAGCTGTAATGCGTGGTAGAGACTTAGGAATAAGCAAACAGATGTGGGAAAAAGCTGGAATGAAATTTGATAATAGAGGAAGTTTAACAAATACACCAGAAGAGGCATTAAATGCAGTTTTACAAATAATAAAAAACAATCACTGGGATAAACTTATGGACAATAAATCTAATACAGCAGAGGGGTTAATGAGCAATATTTCTGATACTGGATTAAGTTTTGGAAGAGCTTTAGCAGGAATTGATAAGGGAGGTCAATTTGTATCTGGTGGGCCATTTGAAGTATTTAAAAAGCAATTAGTAGCAATACAACCATTAATGGATAAATTATATGCTTCAGAAGGATTTAAAAAGTTAACTAAAGATGTAAGTGATCTAGTTGCAGTAGGAGGAAACAAGTTTTCAAACTTCTTAAAAGGATTTGAAAATAAAGATACAGTTCAACAATATGAAAATGAATTTAATAAGTTTGTTAAAAGTGCAAAAGAATTTAAAGATGCAATGATAGAGATAGGACGTGCAGGAAAAACTGTATATGAAGCGTTACAACCTTTTCTTCAATTTTTAATTGAACATCCTAAGCTGTTAGAAGGATTTTTTGCAGTTAAAATAGGTGGATCACTACTTAAAGGCGGATTTGACAGTTTCAAAAATATTAAAGAAATGATAAAAGAGTTTCCTAAATTAAATACTGCTTTAAAAAGTATGGTAAAAAACGGTGGTGGTGGATTAAAAGGAGTCTTAAAGTTACCATTTACAGGGCTTAAAGATGCGTTTGGATTCGGAAAAGATATAGCAAAATGGATACCAGGATTATTCAGTGTTACAGGTAAAAATATAACTTCTACTTTTAAAGGTGGACAAAGTGTTATAAAAAACTTTTTTGGATTGTTTCCAAAGGGAGTTAAAAGTTCTATTAGTGCACTCAATACTTTTAAAAGTACATTAAAAGGAGTTAGCTTAATAAAACCACTTCAGGAGGCATTTTCGGGATTCAAAAACCTTGGAGTTATTAAAGAGTTACCTAAGACTTTAAGTGAAATGTTTGGACCTGTAAAAACTGTATTTAGTACTTTAGGAAATGTAATAAAAATATTCAGTAATGGTGCAGTAAGGGCACTAAGAACATTCTTTACAGTTATAGCAGCTAATCCAGTTGTTGCAACTATAGCAGCAATCATAATAATTGTAGGTCTACTGTATGAAGCTTGGACACATAACTGGGGTGGATGTCGAGATTATGTGGAAAAAATTATAAAAGATATAGAAGCGGATTGGGAAGCTTGGAAAAAAGCATGGACAGACTTAAAGAACTTCTTTAAAGACCCTATTACAGAAACAATTAAATTAGTTCAGGAAGGTACAGATGTCCCTACAAAAAGAAAAAAAGGAGCAGGACCACAAGGTTTAGCTGTAGATAGTGGAAATGCTCTAGGAACAAATAACTGGATGGGTGGTTTAACATGGGTAGGTGAAAACGGACCTGAAATAGTTGAATTACCAGCTGGAAGTAAAGTATACAGTAATAGTAAGTCTATGAGTATGCTGAGTGCAATGAAAGCTCCTGCACTTGGTATTAGCAAGACAATGACGAGTTTAACTTCTCAGTTCTTAGAATGGGGTAAAGACATGCCTGCTGAATTAGCAAAAGGTATTGATAGTTTATCAGACAATGCAGTTAATTCTGTAACCAGTATGGCTAATAAAATAAAGAGAATAATTCATTTTACTAAACCGGATGAAGGTCCATTAAGAGACTCTGACACATATGGTCCTGATATGGTTAAAAGTATTAGTACAGGTATTCAAAATAATGTTTCTGTTGCTACTAATGCAACTACATTAATGGCAACAAATATGAGAAATGTAATAACTCAGTTAATTAAAGATACCTACAGTTATGGACAACAAATAGTAAGTGAACTAGGTCGAGGAGTACAGGACACTGAATCTAGTTTAGTTGATATAGTAAAAACACTTACAGATAAGATTATTGAGCAGTTTAAGAGTGGATTTGGTATTCATTCGCCATCTATTATTATGTATAAAATCGGTAGTTTCCTGTTAAAGGGATTAATTAATGGTATGACTAGTGAAGATATGCAAGGATTCATTAAAAACTGGATTGGAAGTATGGTTGGTGCTGCAGGAGGAGCAGTAAGTGGAAACATGGCAGAATGGATAACAGCAGCCATGGCATTGACAGGAGTGTCTTCTGATTGGTTTGGACCACTAGCAAGCATAATTGAACACGAATCAGGTGGAGATCCAATGTCTATCAATCTTTGGGACAGCAATGCTGCAGCAGGACACCCTTCGAAAGGTCTAATGCAACTCATAGACGAAAACATGAGTGATTATCACCTTCCAGGCATGGATAACATATATGATCCGATAAGTAATATAGCTGCAGGAATAAGATATATACAGGATAGATATGGCAGTGTATATAATGTTCCAGGTATAAGGAATATGGCAAGTGGTGGCTCTTATGTAGGATATTCACTAGGTACAAGCTATTCTTTACCAGGATGGCATTGGGTAGGTGAGAATGGTCCTGAGTTAATGAATTTACCAGGAGGCACACAAGTAAAAGATAATTTTACATCTATGAAAATGGCTAAGAACTTAATGCAGCCATTGCAGAGTAAAAAATTAGCTCCTTTGCTTAATAAAGACACTTCAAAGGTAATAGTTAATTTGAACAAAGATAGCTCAAAACAGAGTCCTAATATAACCATAGCAAAATTGGCAGAGCAAATCATTGTTCGTGAAGAGGCTGATATAGGTAAAATAACTGATGCATTAACAAAAAAATTATTAAAAGTACACCTTAATATGGCATAGGAGGTGTTGTAAGTGGAATTTTGGATGAAAAATGATACTTCAGGAATAAGTTTTCAATTTCCAGTAATACCAGAAGAATACCAACTTGATAGTGAAGTTAATGTAGATACCTATAATGTACAAAATGTAGGTGAGATATCTGCATCAGGAAGAAGAAAACTTAAAACTATACCATTGACAGGATTTTTTCCGTGCCAGAGGTATAGTTTTTGTGTTTGTGAGCCCAAAGAAGATCCTTATGAATATATAGCAATACTAGAAAAGTGGCATGAAGATGTAGATGCAGTAAGATTAATAATTACAGAGACTCCTGTGAATAGGTTATTTACAATAGTTAAACTTTCTTACGGAGAAAAACCAGGAAACCGTGATGTTTATTATTCAATGGAGTTACAAGAATACAGACAAGTTAAGGAGTTTGTACCTACGCTATGAGAAATTATTTATCTGTTTGGGCTTTTTATGATAATGATTGGGAGAACCTAACTGATATGGTCAAAACAGTTCAAACAAGTATGACCAAAGAAGAAGTATCTAGAAAATTTGATGTAACTATAGGATATCCTGTATTAGACAAAAGGCAGCCACGGTTTCAAGTAGCTCCAGGTACACTTATTAGTGTTAATTTAAATTATGATGAAATATTTAGGGGATGGGCACAAGAAAGAGAAATAAATACAGAGAGTGGAGAACTTACATTTACAGCTCAAGATTGTATTATATATCTTCTTCGTTCAAAAGTAACTTATAATTTTAAGGACATAGAAAGTGAATATGCAGTAGAGCAAATAGCTAAAGACTTAGGTATACCTTACAATATTGTACCAACTACAGGAATTAAAATTAGTAGAAAAATAGATGGTAAAACTGCATATGAAGCAATAATGGAAATTTATACCCAGGTTAGTAAGCAAAATGGTAAGTTTTATATACCTTATGCTGATCATAATATGTTAAGTATTATGGAAAAAGGAATAATAATAAAAAATAATACTTGGTATGGATATGCAAGTGAAACATTAACTCCAGATAGGAATCTGATAGGATTGATATACAAAGATTCTATGACTAGTATGGTTAATAGAGTAAAGATATATGATGATAAAGGTACTTATGTTGGTGTAACAGAGTTGCCTGATATGTCTAAAGCATATGGAGTATTCCAGGAGGAATATCATAAGGAAGAAAACAAAGAACCTTATACAGAAGCAAAAAAGCTTTTTCATAGCATAGATAGAGAATTTACTGTGAATACAGTGGGTGATTGGAGATATAGGACAGGTTATGCAATACTTAGCCAAATACCTTATGTAGATCTTTTAACTAATAAAATTATGTATATAGATGGTGATACTCATATATGGGATCTTGCTAAAGGAAAATATACAACAGAATTAAAGCTAAGTTATGACAATACTATGGATTGGAAGGAGGATTAAAATGAATGAAGATAGTTGTGTGAAATTATTAAAACTGATGGAAGAGAGGGGAGCTAAAAAGAATCCTCCTTCGATTTGTATAGGAAATGTTGCTAGTATTAATCCTTTAATTATTCAAGTAGGTGATCTGCCATTATATAAAGATGATGTATTAGTCTCAACTGACCTATTAGAAGGCTATAAAAGGCAACTAGAGTGTAATGGAACTACTAATGTATATGAAACTAAGGATGGATTTAACAAAGGAGATATTTTAGCTATGTTTGCTACAGCAGATAGACAGACTTATGTGGTAATAGCGAAGGTGACTAGGTTATGAGTATCTTTCCAGAAGTACCTCAAATTAATTTAGATATCAATTTAAATAGTAATCAAGCAGAAAACTTACCTTTATTAAAAGAGTTTGCATGGGATTTTAATAAAAATTGTTTTATATTAGTTGATGGTAGATTTAAAGTAGTAGTAGGAGTTGAAGCTATAAAAATTTGGATATATAAATCAATGAAAACTGTAAGAAAAAGGTTTAAAGCCTACAGTGAGTATTATGGAAATGAATGTGAAAAATTAATAGGTTATCAAAGCGTTGAATTTGTTAAGGCTGAAGCTGAAAGATATATAAAAGAAGCTTTACTAATTAGTTTATATATAAAATCTATTAATAATATAAAAGTTGCAGTTACAGGTAAAAAATTTGAGATAAGTTTTACTGCTAATACAGTATATGGGGAGGTGAGTGTGGTTGCTTAGTATATATGCTAACGGAAACTCTTCAGATGAAATACTAACTAGAATGAAAGATGATGTAACCTCTGATGTAGATAAATCAGAAGGTTCTTTTGTTAATGATGTGTTGTCTCCTACATCCAAAGAAAGTTC
The DNA here is from genome assembly GCF_001038625.1 of Clostridium carboxidivorans P7. Taxonomy (GTDB): domain Bacteria; phylum Bacillota; class Clostridia; order Clostridiales; family Clostridiaceae; genus Clostridium_AM; species Clostridium_AM carboxidivorans. The sequence continues at coordinate 3,733,858 of NZ_CP011803.1, read as the reverse complement.
AAATAGATATTCAAAACTTGATGATTTGCTAAATAAAGCCTTTCCTCAATATAGTAAGGGAGACTATTTAAAAATGCATGCAGCTTCAAGAGGAGTACCTGAAACATCTGCTAACTGTGCAGCAGTAAATGAAACTATAAATGGAACTAAAGGAACTAAGATACCAGCAAATACTATATTACAAACTCCAGGGGGATTAAAGTACTTAACCACAGTAGAATGCATAATTGGTGATGATGGTAAAGTTAGTAGCCCTTTAAAAGCAATAGATGTTGGCTCAAAATATAATGTTCCAGCTAATACCATCACTCAACTTCCTATAAGTATAAATGGAGTAACTAGTGTTACAAATGAATCACTAGCAACTGGAGGTACTGATCCTGAAACAGATATTGAATTGTTAGCTAGATTACTTCAAAGAGTGCAAAACCCTCCAAGTTCTGGCAACAAAAGTGATTATGAAAGATGGGCAAAAGAAGTATCAGGAGTCAAAGGGGTAAAGGTAATTCCTCTTTGGGAGGGTCCAGGAACAGTAAAAGTTATTTGTTATGGTGAGAATGGAACACCACTTGATAGCACTATTTTAAGCAATGTAAAACAACATATTGATCCAGGGAATGGAACAGGAGAAGGTACCGCACCTATAGGTGCTACAGTTACAATAGTTACTGTAACTAATAAGTTTATTAATATAACCATACAAGGCTTTCAAGGGGATAATTCAAGTATTCCAACCAATTTACAAGCTTATATTAATAATCTGAAACCTGGAAGTACAATTAAACTTATAAATATTCAGGCAGAAATAACCAATACAATAGGAGTGGAAGATTTTACAGGAGTAAAATTAAATGGTAGTGCAGCAAATGTAACCACTACAGATGAAGAAAAACCAATACTGGGGGTAATAACTTATGAGTAGCTTTGAAACTCTAAAAAGTTATTTGCCTCCTTTTTTATTGGAAGATAAAATATTTTCAAATACACTTCAAAGCATAGGAGAAAATGATTTTGATAGATATGATGAATCTGTAGAAGATTTATTGCTCCAAGTTTTTCCTCAAACAGCAACTTGGGGATTGAAATATTGGGAAGAATTTTGTGGAATATCTACAAATGAGAGCTTAGATATAAATACAAGAAGAAGTAAAGTTTTATCTAAACTTTCACAGGTAAGTCCAATAACCCGGTTGAAAGTTGAAAACATAGTTAAAAATTTTGTAAAAGATAGTTACGTTGAAAATATACCTAAAGAATATGCTTTTAGAGTAAATCTAAATGGTGAGTTTAATTTTAGTTTACAAGAACTAAGGGATGTAATAGAAGATATTAAACCTGCTCACTTAGCTTATTTTATAAGGTATTTTATTAATTATTTTTATAAGTACAAATTTAGCAGCAGTGCATTAATTGAAGCAAAAATTAAATTCTATACTAATGCTTTTAATATACCAACTCATCTATTGCTAAATGGTCAAGCTACTTTAGATGGAAAGTTTTATTTAAATGGAACTACTAGACCAGATGGAATAAAAAAGACAATTTACTTTATTACTCAAAAAGTATTTTCTCATTTAGTAACAAATGCTGTTAATACCAATATAACCAGCTTTGTAAAAGGAACTATTAATAATAATATAGTTAATAGTTGTGATGGTGGAAGTTATAGATTTAAGTCTTTAAATAGTAAATACACATTAAATGGCGAATTAGATTTGAGTAATAGAACAGAACTAATACGAAGCATATAGGAGGTGCATAATCTGTGGCAGAGATATTAACAAGTATAACAACCAATAAGGCAAGGCAAAAACTTGCTAAGGCTCATTATGATAGCACAACTGTACCAAAAGTTACAAAAGCAGGATGGGGAACTGGTGGTGTAGATATTAATGGAGAGGTAATTCAGCCTGATCTAGCACTAACTAAAATAGATGGGGAAATAATTAAAAATGATATTAAGTCTGCAACACTTAGCCAAGATGGATTAAGTGTTACTTTTGTTGCAGAGCTTAATCCAGGAGAATCTGGAGTACTTAATCAAAAAATAAGCACTGTCGGATTATATGATGCAGATGGAGATTTAGTTCTTATTAAAAATTTTACTTCAAAGCAAATGGATTCAGATTCCAAAATATCAATAGAATGTACTGAGGAATTTTAGGGAAGGAGGCTAATGTATGGACTATGATATTAGTAATCCTGTAGTTACAGAACAAATAAGAAAGCTAGAAGTTACAGATCCATGCCATGCTGATACTTTTAATACTATTTTTGAAAAATTGGTGAATAATGACGTAGCACTTAAGAAAAATTTTGGAGATAAGGTTTCTACTATAACGAATGATATATCACAAGTAATTTTTCAACTTGCATTACAAGGACTAATATCAACATCAGGAATGAAGCATGTTTTTATAGATAAAATAGAAAATGCTGCAGATGTAAATCTGCTACAAGGAATGTATACTAATGGCAAAGTTTATATCTAACATGGTTATTTTATAACAAATTTATAATTAAGGATAACCAAATATGTTAAACTTAAGCAGTTAAAATATAAATGAAAGGTGACATCAAGTGGAACCATTAATTTTACAAAAGAAAACAGAAGTACTATTAAATAAAGAAGTTTATCCAGTACTGCAAAAGTATCCTAAAGCTGAAAAATTTGCTTTATGCCAGGAGATTAAACAAGCCTTTTATAGAGTAATTAGAAATACAATGTTAGCAAATAATATAAAAAGAGACAGGATACATTATCTTCAGCAGGTAGATGCAGATTTAAAACTTTTATTAGTACTATTTTCTATATCTAGAGAACAAAAGTATATAACAGAAAGAAAATGCTTACAGCTACAAGAACGAATATCAGAGTTAGGTAGAATAACTGGTGGTTTGATGAAAGTATCAGTTAGATAATAAATATAGGGTTAATTCTGTATGGACTTCCTATCGTGTTATTCGCGGTTTCAACTCCGCGCGCTATCTTAATAATAACAATAGTAATAATTCTAACAATAACGTTGGGTGGCGTCCCGCCCTGTAAGCAGTTAGATTGGTGCGACTACGGTTTCATCAACATGACCCTTAAGTTCGGTTGGACTTATGCTTGAACTTCAGGGGAGAATTAATCCTTCACCTTTTGGTGTAAACACATGAATAATGGCATTTTGCCAAGCTTTGAAAGGAGATGCCAAAATGCCGAATACCTTATTTGAAAAGGCTATAGATTATAAAAACTTAAAGAAAAGTTATAAAAGAACTCAACAGGCCCAAAGAAAATATAGAAAAGAAGCTATTATTTTTGATATGGCAAGAGAAAAGAATTTGGTGAAACTTTGGAGAGAATTAAAAAATGAAACTTATATGCCTGGAAGTTATATAGAGTTTAAGGTATATGAGCCTAAAGAAAGAATAATTCATGCTCCACGAATTCGAGATAAAATAGTTCAATTTGCAGCACATTTAGTACTTCAAGAAGTTTATTATAATAAATTTATAGATTGTTCTTATGCTTGCTTAGTGGAAAGAGGAACTCATAAGGCTGTACAGAAAGTTCAGCATAATATGAAGTATGTCCAATGGAAACATGGTGATGGTTGGATACTTAAGATGGATGTTAGAAAATTTTTCTATTCTATAAATAGGGATATACTTAAGCAGATCTTAAGGAAAAAGATTAAGGATGATAAATTTTTAATACTATTAGATAAGATAATAGATAGTTCTCCAGAAGGAGAGCGAGGCATTCCTCTTGGAAATGTAACATCACAAGATTTTGCTAATATATACCTTAATGAAGTGGACCAATATGCTAAAAGGTTCCTTGGTCTTAAATGTTATGTAAGATATATGGATGATATTATAGTTATTCTAAAAACTAAAGAAGAAGCTCAACAAGCTAAAGAGAATATAACCAGATTTTTAAACGAAAGGCTTGATTTAGAAACTAATTCTAAAACTAAAATTTTTCCTTTAAGTCAAGGAGTTAATGCTTATGGTTTTAAAATATTTACTACTCATAAGTTAGTAAGAGATTGTTGTAAATCTGCAATGAAGCGAAGAATAAAAGCCATGGATAAAAAGATCCAGAATAAAGAAATGACAAAAGAAGAAGTGCAACAAAGTGTTAATAGCTGGTTAGGACATGCAAGACATTCTAACAGTTATAATCTTAGTAAAAAAATATTTTCCAAATACAATTATATAAAAATAGAAAATCCTAAATTTAGATTTGGGAATTTAAACACTCAGTAATGGGTGTTTTTTTATTTGCAGAAAGGATGTGAAGTAAATGGCTAATGGAGATTTAATTAAATTAGGTACCTTTTATCTGAATGGTGCGAAACAAGTAAGGCCAACTTATCCATGGCAAAATAATGCTACACCTACAGGAGCACCAGGAGCTGGTAATATACCTAATTATTCTTCAGGAAACATAGAAATAAAAAATACAGATGCAGATGATGCTTATAAAATTAATTGGATAGAGGTAAATGATGCAGCTAATAATAAGAAGCTTTTAATTGCAGATAGAAACCTTTTAGTAAGTGTTAGTTGGGATGTTTTAAATGCTCAAGGACTTATATCAGGAAAGACTATTACTATAGATGGACAATCTTATTTATTAAGGGTAATGACCGGTGGTAGTAATTATAGAAGTGGTACTGATAGCTATAGTGGTGGTACTCCTACTAATAACGAATGGGATAGAATAATTACAAATGAAGCAGCATTTAGTGGACTACCATCACCAAACTCTACTGATCTTGATACTACACAAAATGAAACTGATAGGCTAGGAACACATAACACAAAGTGGAATTGGTATTATTGCTATAGTTGGGTTCAAGAAACATTTTTACCAAATTCTTCCTTTCGTGTTATTCGCGGTTTCTACTCCGCGCGCTATCTTAGTGATGGCTCTAGTAGTAGTTCTTACAGTTACGTTGGGTGGCGTCCCGTCCTTGAAGTTCTGAACACTGCCCCTCTGATATCTGATTCAGATGGGAACTTAGGGAATTATGCTGCAGCTTTGAAAAAAACTTATACTGTAACAGATGCAGAAAATGACACAATAAATGTAGTCGAAAAATTAGATGGAACTACAATAAGAACATTAAGTAATCAAGCGAGTGGAACGAGCTTAACTTTAGATTTAACTTCAGAGTGGAGCAGTTTAGGTTTAGCAAGTCACACTATAGTTGTTCAGGCAACTGATAGTAAAGGAGCTGTAAGTACAAGAACTTGGACATTCACAAAAACAAATAGTGCTCCTGGAGCACCAACAATAAATAATCCAGTAAATTTAATGAGAGTTCCGCAGAATTTTGATGTAGTGTTTACAACTTCAACTGATGCAGAGGGAGACACTCAAACATTAAAACTTGAAATTGCAGATGATAGTGGATTTACTCAAAATGCACAAACAATTACAACTGGATTAAAAAAATACAATGATACAAGTAAGCAGTGGGAAGATGTAAGCAGTGTTACCAATTCAGACAATGGGAAAAGTTTTAAATTTAGTGTTACAGGAATTACAGTTAGTACTTCAAAGTATTTAAGAATTGGATCAACAGATGGTGGAAGTAATACAACAGCGTGGTCCAGTAGTATTCAAGTTAAAATAGGAAATGTTTTAGAGGTTGCAACACTTCCAAGTGAAGTAGATTTTATGCCTCTTAAGATTAATGTAATAGATAAAAAAACAATTGATTCAAAGGCAACAGTCAAAGTATTTGCTTGCAATAATGCTTTGGATGCATCACCTACATGGGAAGAGATAACTTCTCAATATCAAAATAATCAATCTTATGAATTTACTAATAAAACTAAAACTGCAGATAAATGGTCCATATCAGTTAAGTATGAAATAGTTTCAAATGATGCAGTTGGCGAAATTAGTATTGATGCAATTGGTGTGGGGGTGAGCTAGTGTCCAGAAAATTACTTATAAATATATCTGAAACAGAAGAAGAAAAAATAAAAAGGTTAACAGAAGAGAAACTTCAATTACAAGTAGCATTAGCAGAAAGTATAGAACAACAGGAAAAAGATAAAATTGAACTTCAATTAGCAATTGCTGAAGTAATTGAAAGTATGAATAAAGCGTAGAAAGGAGGGAATATAATGGTAGAATTATATGCAGATTTAGTTGAACTTGGATTAAGAACTTTAGAACCTGAAACAGGTAAAATTCAAGTTCCAGCATTTTTACATGATAAAGTAAAGGCTGAATTAGACAGAAGAAAAGCTTCTGCAAGTAACTAATATAACAAAATACGATATGTCATATCATTATTTGATATTTTATATCAAAACAAGCCTGAAAATCACCAAAGGCGTTACAATTCCCTTGAAAATCGATATAAATAAGGGAGTTGTAAGATTATGATTAAAATACATTTGTCCAGGCTTTTAGGTGAAAAAAGATGGACCCAGGCAGATCTTGCACGAAAGACAGGAATAAGACCAAATACTATCTCAGAAATATATAATGAATTAATTGAAAGAGTAAACTTAGATCACCTAGATATAATCTGTGAGGTCTTAGAATGCGATATTAGTGATTTATTAGAACACATTCCAAATAAAAAAAGAAAAAGATTTTAAGAACTTGGATTATTTAATCTGAGTTCTTTCTATTTTTAAAAAATTAAGAGGTGCTATATGAGCTATGATGAAAAAGTTTGTGGTTTAAAGCATAAACAAGTTAAGGAAACGTTAGATAAGCATGAAAAAAGGCTGGATGAACATGATAAAAAGTTTGAAAATCTTGATAAAATAGAGGCTGTACACAGTGAGCAGATATTAAGCTTATGTAAAAGGCTGGATAGATTTTCAGGAATAATGATGGTAATGTTAGGAGCTTTAGTAGGCTTCTTTTTTTATGCAATTCAACACAACATTTTTAAATAGGGGGAATAAGTTTGAAAAATAGAATATCAATATTTGTTGTAACACTGGCTTTTTTAGTCAGTGTTTTATTAATGCCTGTAAGTGTACAAGCTGCTACAATTTATCAAGGAGTTGATGCCTATGAGTATGATACAATAACAGACTATCAAGCATTGAAGAACACTGGTGTTAATGTGTTTATTCAGAAAGCTTCACAAGGGTTATGGCATGACGATAAGGAGTTATATACTAGATATGATAATTTAGTTAAGTATAATTACCATATTGGATTTTACCATTTTGCTGATAACTCAAATGAACCAGTTGCAGAGGCACAACATTTTCTATCTAGAATACAAGGATTATGGCATGATACAGTATTGTTTCTTGACATAGAAAATCAAGATAATTGGACAAAGGAGCAGGCAATTGCCTATGTAAATAAGTTTGTGTCTTATGTCCAAAGCCAAGGATATAATATTGGTTTGTATACTGGGATGAGCTTCTACTATGAGTATTTAGCAGGTAATGTAGATTCAACTATTCCTATATGGTTGGCTTCTTATGGAAAGCAGCCTGAACAATTCCCTAACCTTGTTAGTTGGCAATACTCCGAAAATGGTAGATTAAATGGTGTACACGGTGACATTGATATGAATTATTTTAATGGATCCATATTTGATGGTAGCAGTGATTATATAAGATCAATTCAGCACGATTTACAAAGGGTTTCATGCATGGAAGCAGGAGAAAGTAACGCTACTGGGAAACTAGATTTGAAGACTAAATTAGCTATACAACAGTTTCGCTATATAGCTGGATTAAGCAGTAGTACAAGCATAGATGATTCGCTTGTTAATGCTTTAAATGTAATTACACATAAGTATACTACTGGAGAAGGTTGGAGCAATGATGTTTGCACAGTTAAATTCTTGCAATGGTACTTGGGCATGGCTAAAACAGGTGTTTATGATAGCACTATGACTGCTAAAGTTAAACAGTGGCAAATTGTTAATAAGGTTTGGAGCAAGACAGGAGCTAACGGAATTATTTACTCAAAGGATTGGTCCTATATATTAAAATGAATTGAAAATGGAGGAGAATAGAATGAATAATGTATATATAATAGCAGGAACAACTTTAGGGGTTATAGGTTTAATAACTTTATTAGGATATTTAACTTATAAGAAAGTTGATGTGCCAGGATGGATTGGCAAAATAAAGGGCTTTCTAGAAGGTGCTGAAGATCTTACGAATATTGTGGAGCAATATAATACTAATAATGCAAAGATTGAAAAGGCCAGCAAATTTACAAAATTTTTATTAGACCAAGCAATTAATGCTGTAGATGGTACAGAGCAATTATATGTCTCTTCTCAAATATCATCAGATGAGAGGAAGAAAACTGCAAAAGAAGCTGTATTAGATGTGTTAAAGACTCAAGGTATAAAAGTTACACCAGAATTGGAAAATGTAATAAGCATATATATTGAGAAAGCTTGTGGAGATGAAACTATCAAAGATGTTAACAAAAAAATAGATGAATTAGTTACATCTATAAAAAAGGAAAAAGAAGAATTGCAACTTAAATTACAGAAAACAGAATCAGAAAATGAGACATTAAGAGCTACAGTGAATAATATAACGACTGCAGCAAGTGTAGCCAAAAGTAATACATCTCAAATATAATAAAATTAAACAATTTAAAGTAAAATCCACAGTGTAGGTTAATTCCTATACTGTGGATTTTTATTTTTATGTTCAAAAATAATTGTAAATTATGTAAGTATGTTTTTAGTATAAAAAGGAAATTTATATCATTTATAGAATATATAGCATAAAGGGGGTTGAAATATGATACAAATAAAAAAATATGAAGATGGAGAAGCATACATAGAAGATAATTATGAGTTTTTATATGCTACATTGAAAGGGATAGGTGATGTAATAATTAATAAAAATCAAGCCTATGAATATAGAGTTACTATAAAAGATTTGATTGAATATGATAGTATTGAGAAAGAGCTTTTACAAAAGGCTATAGAAAAAGTAGTATTTTCTTTAGATATTTATGATTCTAAAATTGAGAAAAAAGTATTTAGTTATTTTTATCATAGAACACCATATATAGTGGGGGATAATTACATATATAAACAGAAAAAAGATAAAGTTAAAGAACTGGCCAAATTAGCAGGATTTTGAGAACATTGATTGCACGTATGAATAAACTGATGGTATGAGGTGATGTATCATGGGATTGAAAAATAATCTGAAATCCATACGAATGCGTGAATATATGATGACCTCTAGTGAGTTCGCAAAATTATTAGGAGAAAAACTATCTACCTATTCAAAATGGGAAAATGGAGATAGTGCACCAACATTACAAAAAGCTTATGAAGTAGCACGAATATTAAAAAAGGAATTGAAAGAGATATGGTATGAAGAATAGCCATATCTCTTTTTTATAAATAAATTCTAAAATTTTTCAATAAGTTTGAAATAAAGTGGAAACATTTTACAATAACTTGCATACATTATACTAAAGAGTAAGAAAATGGGAGGAAACAATGCCAAAGGTAGACGTAAGTTTTAAGAAGACTTCCAGAGACATGAAGTTATATTTAGCAGTTATTGTTAAAGAAGAAAAATCAGATTTTGTTAAAGATGCTCTTGAACATTACATTAATTATTTAGATGCTATTACAAGTAAAGAGATTAATTCATAAAACCATCTATAAATTAATCATATCTAAATTTTAATCACTTCATATTAGTCATAGCTGCTCCTGCAGTTACAACGAAAGTTAATAGCAAGCATTAAATTTATCTAAACTAGGTCAAGTTTTTAGAACATGCCAAAATAAATAGAAGGAGATTTAATTATGAAGCATTATATAAGTGAAGTTATTACTGTTTATGATGGAGATCTTATTGGATGGACTACTGCAGAGCTTATAGAAAAAGTTGGAGAACTCGGAGAATATGAACGTTGGGTAATGAAAACTAGGGAAGGTTCACAACTTGTTAGATTGGTTGATTTTGACAAAAATTATAGAAAAAATAAGCCTAACCAAAATGGTTAGACTCATGCCACGTAGCTGTTTTCATCCTTCGAAGTCATGCTTCATTGCTTCGCCCTAAAGCATTGCTCCGTAGTAACAGCATATGATTTTAATTTTAAAAAGTTGCTACTTTTTAAGTTAATTTAGCTATTGTTAATAAATTGTTTACAAATAAATCACTTTGATAATACATCTAATGCAAAAGTTGATACTATATAAATCACTCCAGATACAAACATTACTTCCAAGAGTAACACCCCTTTTATAAGTTTATTATTCATATTATTACCAATTCAAGTATTATTATTCTCTAAAAATATTTAGGAGGCTGGTGTATGTTTTTAATACCTGAAAAGACTTATCAGTTTAATAAAGAAAATATTAATTATTTATTTAATATGGATGCAAAAGATAGGACTATCTATAACATAAATAGACTTATTGATAAAGAAAGCAAAAATATAGATTTTACTGATTTGAATGATTTAAGAATAATTATATCATTCGGTGTTTTTATTACACTTGTTACTAGCTATTGTCCTGTATTTGCAGTTGGCACTGGGTTACAGTGGGCCGATGGCATAGGTAATACATTCCTCCATTATTCTCAAGCCGTAGGTATGTGGGTTTGCGTTATCAAAGCAATATTAACACTAATCCAAGCAGTTGTACAAGATACTGTTAGTGCATGTTGGAAAAATATAATTGGATATGCTATTGCAGGATTGGCTATATATAAGATTCCAAATATATTCTTCACTTTAAAATAATTAGTGGAGGCATATTAATGTTTAATAAAATTATGACTATAGCCGAATTTTTAGGAGATGCCGAACCACAAATTCAGCAAACTCCGTCCATATTTGACTATAATAATTGGCAATTAGTAAAGTCTATGGATTCATTTAAACAATCAGTTACTGATCTAAATAATAATGCCAAAGAATTTTTTGATATGATGAAAACAATTCATCATTACTTTGCTAATCCAATATTACTATGGAATGGATTTATCTCAATTAGTTTTTGGGTTTGCTTAATTGTGTGTTTATCATCATTTTTAATATATTTGATGAATGACAGAAAAAAGGATTTAGATAGATCAAAGTTTTGTTTTGCTTTATGGATATTACTTAAGATTTTAGATATGAGTATTAAAAGAGTATAGGGAGGATATTATGAAAAATCCTTTTAGTAAAGTGTATAGCTATAAATTTAAAGAATTTTTCCAAGTTATAAATTCAGATTATACTATATTACAAGTAGTTCCTGATACAAGCATTAGAAATTATGATAGTACAAATATAGCTAAAGCTATAAGTACTATGTATAAGCCTTTTTTTAAAAGAATTAACATAGAAAAAAAGCATAAGGTACTTTTGAAAAATATTAAATATCATAAACCTTTAAAATTTAGTTTTATGATTGATATAACTAAAAATGATGTTAATTTTTACATTATTTGTCCTGCACAATATAAAAGTTTATATATAGAAAAAGTAACTGAAACATGGAGCAAAGCAACAGTTAGAGAAGTCAGTTTTATTCCTGACTTCTCTAACGAGTGCCTAAGCTATCAGGTTAGATATTCAAAAGAGGATGCTTTAAGTATTAAAGTAGATCGTAAACTAAACCAACCTTTAAACAATATTCTTACAGTTTTAGATATTATGGAAGATAAAACTAAAGATAGAGTAGGAATTTTTTATAATTTTATGCCTTGTAATCAAAATGGATGGTCAACTATTTATAAAAGTACTATGAATAAATATAATGATGGTCTTCCAGTTGATAAAAATCATGGAAAAGCATATATAGCAAAAGTAGTAACTTTATATATTCTTAGTGCTATAGATGAAGTGCTGAATTTGTTAGGGAAAATAATAGGTGATATTTTTGGAAATAGTAAGCCAGAAAATATAGGACTTAATGAGGCTGCTATCACCGGTTTAAAAAATCTTATATCAAATAACAGTATTCAGCCATCAAAAGATACTACACATAAAAAAGATGATAAAGTTATAAATACACAAATATTAGTAATGGCTGATAGTGAAGATAATCAGCGCAAAGAAAACATAGCAAAATCAGTTTGTGAAAGTTATCAAATATTAGATGGTGACAATAAGCTTGTGTATGAAAAAAGGAAAAATGGAAGTACTGTCTACTATACAGATTTTAAAATAAAAGATGCAGTGGTAAATAAGTTTAGTACTAGTGAATGTAAGCATCTTTTAGAATTGCCAGGTAGAGATCTATTAACTCAACACAAAAATATAGATAAAATTGATGTATTAGAAAATCCAGTACCAGAGGAATTACAAAATGGTATTGTATACTTAGGAAAAGTTAAATATAAGGATAATTATTATAATTCATACCTTCCAAGTAATTATGATAAAGCAAATTTACCATTGGTATTACTATCAGCTCAAGGTGGTGGAAAGACTACACTTATAGCTAATATGTGTAAAGATATGATAAAAAATAATGAAGGTGTTATAATAATTGACTTTATAAAAAACTGTGAATTAGCCAATGCAATTAAAGCAATAACACCATCTGAAAAACTTATAGAGATAAATTGTGATGATATAAATAATCTACAGGGTTTTGGATACAATGAGATTGAATTAAAAGGTAATACTGATATGGAAAAACTAGATATGGCAAACTTACAAATGCAGCAGACTATAGCTTTCATAAATGCAATTAATGTAGATGATGAAAGCAGGGGATTAACTTCACAGATGAAAAGGCTTTTAAGAGCTGCAGGTAATATAACATACTTTTGTGGTAAACAGAATGTAGGTGATGTAATAGAATGTCTAGAAGATCATAGCGTAAGGAATGAGTATATAGATACTATAAAAGGTTGCACTAATGTAGTTACAGACATATTAAGAAGAGAATTAATTACACTTGAAGAATTAAATGAAAGAGATAAAAATGGCAATGTTGTAGGGACTAAGGGTGGGGTTGCTTTAAAAGGTATATTGGATAGAGTTGATGATCTTCAACAAGATATGAGAACTAAAATTATGTTTAATAAAAGCTGTAGTGATAATTATAACTTTGTTAATTGTATGAATGAAGGTAAGGTTGTATTAATAAAAATGCCAGAGGATGTATTTTTCTCAGTAGGTGTAAAAGATATGTTAGCTACATTCTTTTGTACTAAGATAATTCTTGCTATTAAACTTAGAAGCAAGCAAGGAAAGCCAAAAAGGTGTAATGTGGTTATAGATGAGTTAACTCAGTGCGAAGGTGCTCAGAGTTGGATTAAACAGACACTTACTCAAACAAGAAAGTTTGGCGGTAAGTATATATTTGCACTTCATTATATGAGTCAATTAAAGTTTCATTTGGATACGGAGTTAAAGGGAGCTGGAGCAAGCTTTATATTATTGCAAGGTAGTGATAAAGGTAATTATAATGAGTTTAAAGAGGAGCTTATTCCATATCAGCTGGAAGATTTATTAAACCTAAAACAATTCCATGCCATAAACCTATTAAAAACAAATCAAGGTTGGACTAAATTTGAAACCGAATTACCACCAGAGCCAATAGAATTAAAAAAACTAAGGAATATAAATAATGAGTAGTATACCCATCATGGCTATTATAAGTTTTATAGTAGGTTTTAGTGGTAATAAGCTCTTTAATAAAAAAGATAAAAGTACTAATAAATGCATAAAGTGGGGATGTGTTACTTCAAGTGTACTTGTTATATTGCACTTAATATTAATGATGTAATCAAAATCTAGATATGAAAGCTTTAATAACATATTATAAGTTTTAGTAAGTATTTTTTATTCTACTGACATTTTACTGACTTTTTGACATGAAAAAAGGTTTTGGATCGTTTATCCAAAACCCTTTAACCCTTGATATCTAATGGTGCCGAAGGCGGGACTTGAACCCGCACGAGTGTGACCTCGACGGATTTTGAATCCGTTGCGTCTGCCAATTCCACCACTCCGGCAAGCGACAAAATTATAATATCATATAAATACAATATAGTCAAGAAAATAAGGAAAAATAAATAATCATAAAATTTAGGGATAAATTGGAATAGCTTGATTTTGTTACATAAAGTTTAGATAGCTGCGTTCGAATTATAAATTAAAGTAGTATTTTCAACTATTAAAGACAAAAGCTAATGAAAATTACAATCGGGGGGACTTAAAATGAAATTTAAAAAAATAATATCTCTTATAACTATATTTAGTCTTGCTATTGCCATATTTGCAGGATGTGGAACTAAGTCAACTTCAACAGATGACAATGGAGAGGATAATGAAAAAAGAATTATTATTGGCTTTTCACAATTGGGTTCAGAAAGTGGATGGAGAACAGCAGAAACCAATTCTATAAAAAACATTCCTAATTTAGATTCTAATGTAGATTTAAAATTTTCAGATGGTCAGCAGAAACAGGAAAATCAAATAAAAGCAATAAGATCTTTTATAGCACAAAAAGTTGATCTTATTGTTTTAGATCCTGTTGTAGAAACTGGTTGGGATTCAGTACTACAGGAAGCAAAGGAGGAAAAAATTCCTGTGCTTATTGTAGATAGAAATGTGAAAGTAGCCGATGAGTCTCTTTATACTGCATTTTTAGGATCAGATATGGAGGAAGAAGGAAAAAAAGCTGCAAAATTAATCATTGATAAGTTTGGTAAGGATGCAAATTTAAATATAGTTGAACTACAAGGAACAGCAGGTGCAGGCGCTACAGTTGGAAGACAAAAAGGATTTAATGAAACCGTTAAGGATTGTCCAAATTATAAGATTACTAAATCACAAACTGGGGAATTTACAAGAGCAAAGGGTAAACAAGTTATGGGTGATTTTATGAAATCTGATGGAGATAAAATTAATGTACTATGGTCACATAATGATGACATGGCTGTAGGTGCAGTTCAAGCTATAGAAGAGGCTGGAAAGAAGCCAGGCAAAGATATTTTTATTGTTTCAGTAGATGGTATTAAAGATATGTTTCAATTAATGGCAGATGGAAAATCAAATGGTATAGTTGAATGTAATCCACTTTTGGGACCTCAAATATTAGAAATTGCGAAATCTATAGCAGCTGGTAAAAGCGTTGATAAAAACATAAAGTCAAAAGAAAGTGTATTTACACAAGATCAAGCAAAAAAAGAATTACCTAATAGGAAATATTAATTTAAGTTTTTAGAGTTAATTACAGTTTAAAGGTAGGTGGCGCTTTATGGAAACAAAGGACAAGTTATATAGTAAAAATAGTTTTAAAGGTTCTCTAAAAATGAGAATGATTACAGGTTTTGTTATTATAATAATGCTTATGGGACTTCTTAGTATAGTTCCTTTTATAGTCATGAAATCAAATACAGATAAGATGAATACTATGATGGAAACCACTATAGTAGCTAATGAAATTATTGATTATGCAGATGATACTGGAAATGTTATTGAAAAATACATGACCGATAAAAAAGATGATCAAAAACAAAGCTGCATGAACAATTTATCTAAAATGAATAATGCTGTAGCCATATTAAAGAAAAATGTTAAGGATAAAGAGGGCAAGAAAGCCTTAGATTCATTACAAAGAATAGTTAAAACTTATAATGAAAGAATCACGAAAACTATTGAATTGAACGATGGTAAAAATTTTAATGCAGCAATGAAGAAAAAAGAAGATGCAATAGAAACCATAGACTTAATGAAAAGCAGTTCAACAGATTTTATTTTTACAGAATTAAAATACTATAAGGGTTTAAAACAAGAATTAAATGTAAAATACAATACTGCTAAAGCGACCGTATTGATATTGATTTTGGCTATTGGTATTTTAAGTATTATAGGTGCTTCAATTTTTTCAGGCAACATAGCAAATATTATATATAAGCTTGCAGATAGTGCAAAGTCTATAGCAGATGGAAATTTAGGAATTAAAGAAATAAAAGTCAAATCTAAGGATGATTTATCTGTTCTTGCGGAGTCCTTTAATAAGATGAGTGAAAATTTACGTTCTGTTATAAAAAGTATTGCAGACAATAGTAATAAAGTATCAAATTCTTCAGAAACCTTAAAATTGAATGTGGAACAAAATTATTCAACAGTAGAACAAGTAGCTGTTTCCATTCAGCAGGTTTCAGAGGGGGCGGCAAAGCAGGCAGAAGAATGTGAGAAAACTGTAAAAGTTGTAAATGAATTATACGATAAGAACAAAAACATTCAAGAAAATACAAATAATGTGCTAGAAACTTCAGTAAATGCTGTTGAGGCAGCTAATGATGGAGAGAAAAAGGTTGATTCCTTAATAGAACAGATAAATGTTATAGAAAATAAAATTTCTAAAATAGAAAAAAATACGGAAGATTTAAAGAATGGTTCAAATGAGATAAAAGAGATAGTAGATTTAATACAAAGTATAAGCACAGAAACTAATCTTTTAGCTTTAAATGCAGCAATTGAGGCAGCTAGAGCTGGAGAAGCTGGAAAGGGATTTGCAGTTGTTGCAGAGCAGGTGAGAAATCTTTCTATGGATTCAGCAGAGGCAGCAAAACAAATTGAAGAAAAGGTGAAAAATATACAACTTCAATCTGAACAGGTAGTTGGTTTAATGAGTGAAGGGGTTAAAGAAGTAAGGGAAGGTACAAGGCTTGCCCATACAGCAAAAGAATCTTTTAAGAAAATATTAAGTACTAGCGACAATGTTGGGGTGGAAATAAAAAGAATTGCTGATGAAATTATAAATATGGTAAATGATATAAACAATGTAGAGGTTATGAGTAAAAATATTTATGATATTTCAAAGAAAACTTCAGGAGGAAGTCATGAAGTTGCAGCAGCCATTGAAGAACAAACGGCAAGTTTGGAAGAAATGAATTCTTATGCCACTATTTTGAGTAATATGGCTGGAGAACTGGATAAAATTATAAATCAATTTAAAATTTAATAACAAACTATCTATACATAAAGAAAGTAATTTATTGAACTTTGTCTATGCAACTTTTTTTAGAGGACAGAGGACAATGAAGGTGAGTTTTCCTCCACTGTCCTATGTCAATTGTTCTCTGTCCTCTGAAAATTTGTGTTTCCTTAATTTTTTATATTATTCTATAAATTTTTATACAGAAATGTATTGTTATATTAAGGCATCTTTGCTACAATATAATTGTTCAAGATGAATTGTGTTATACTTAGTGGGAACATAAAAAACCCACTGGGATATAAAAAGCACTATCAAGGGTAAAAAAATTATAAGTTAAGTTTTTTATTCTTATAAAAATAATTTTATCAGTAGAGGAAGGAGAATAAAATATGATTTATTCAACAGAAGTTGACAGAATGTGTTGCGTAACTAAAGGAGCAAACCACCAATCAGCTCCAATTCCAGAAGAAGGAAAATGGGTGCGTGCTAAAGAAATAAAAGATATATCAGGATTAACACATGGTATAGGCTGGTGTGCTCCACAGCAAGGTGCTTGCAAGCTTACTTTAAATGTTAAAGATGGAATAATCCAAGAAGCTTTAGTTGAAACAATAGGATGTTCAGGAATGACTCATTCAGCAGCTATGGCATCAGAAATACTTCCAGGAAAGACTATACTTGAAGCATTAAACACAGATTTAGTTTGTGACGCTATAAATACAGCAATGAGAGAATTATTCTTACAAATAGTATATGGAAGAACTCAAACTGCTTTCTCAGAAGGTGGACTACCTATAGGAGCAGGTCTTGAAGATTTAGGAAAAGGATTAAGAAGCCAAGTTGGTACTATGTATGGTACAAAAGCTAAGGGAACTAGATACTTAGAAATGGCTGAAGGATATGTTACAAATGTAGCTTTAGATGAAAATAACGAAGTTATAGGATATAAATTCGTTCACCTTGGAAAAATGATGGAAATGATAGGAAAAGGAATGGATGCTAACGAAGCTAAAGAAAAAGCTACTGGTCAATATGGTAGATTTGATGAAGCTGTAAAAGTTATCGATCCAAGACATGAATAATATATAAGGAGGACGTTTGAAATGGCATTATTTGAAAGTTATGAAAGAAGAATTGATCAGATTAAACCAGTACTTGAAAAGTATGGCATGAAGACTATAGAAGAAGCTAAAGCTGTTTGTGATGAAAAGGGAATCGATGTTTATAACATAGTTAAATCAACTCAGCCAATATGCTTTGAAAATGCTTGTTGGGCATATATATTAGGTGCTGCAATAGCTGTAAAAAAAGGATGTAAAAAAGCTGCAGAAGCTGCAGAATCTTTAGGAGAAGGCTTACAAGCTTTCTGTATTCCAGGATCAGTTGCAGATGATAGAAAAGTTGGAATAGGACACGGAAATTTAGCAGCTATGCTTTTAAGAGAAGAAACTAAATGTTTTGCTTTCTTAGCAGGACACGAATCTTTTGCAGCTGCTGAAGGTGCTATAAAAATAGCTGAAAAAGCTAACAGAGTTAGAAAAGAACCATTAAGAGTTATATTAAATGGTCTTGGAAAAGATGCTGCTTATGTAATTTCAAGAATTAATGGATTTACATATGTTGAAACTAAATTCGACTACTATACAGGAAAATTAGAAGTAGTTAGAGAAGTTGCTTTCTCAAAAGGCGAAAGAGCTAAAGTTAAATGCTATGGTTCAGACGATGTTAGAGAAGGTGTTGCTATAATGCACAAAGAGGGAGTTGACGTATCAATAACTGGTAACTCAACTAACCCAACAAGATTCCAGCACCCAGTTGCAGGAACATACAAAAAAGAATGTTATGAACAAGGTAAGAAATACTTCTCAGTTGCATCAGGTGGTGGTACTGGAAGAACTCTTCACCCAGATAACATGGGTGCAGGTCCAGCTTCTTACGGTATGACAGATACCATGGGAAGAATGCACTCAGATGCTCAATTCGCAGGTTCTTCATCAGTTCCAGCTCATGTTGAAATGATGGGATTAATAGGAATGGGTAACAACCCAATGGTTGGAGCTTCAGTTGCAGTAGCAGTTGCTGTTGAAGAAGCTATGAGCAAATAAGTTTTTTGTGTATAGTTAAAATAAAAGTCTAAATATAATAAAAAACCATCCAAAACTCATAAAAAATTCCGTAAAAAATATATAGAAATTAAATAAATGAATGATTAAAGAGCATGAAGGAAGTGCAAGAGAAAATCTTGTAACCCTTCATGCTTTTTTCTTTTGTAAATATATGATATTAGGATTAAGGAAGTTAGATATAAGGTATATAGCATTAACAAATTAAAAATGATTTAATTTGTTGGACAAACTTAAAAGAAAAATAATGTTGAACTAAAAATGGTGAAAAATGTAATTAAAGGTGATATTATTAAATAAAGGGGTATTAAAAATAAAATTCAAATTATACCTTTTTAATAGATTGTTTATGAATGAATTGAAAAATAAAAATGTTATAACTAAGTAGCATAGGGGGAGATATTATGCCAAGGCTATATGAAGATGTAAAAAAAAGGTTGGCTATAATAGAAAATATGTATGATGCTATCAGAATAGTTGAACCTAATAATAAAGAAATAATAATTATTAAAGGTGGCGAAATTCATAAGCTTAATGGATCATGTTATGACTATTGGAAAAAAGGTACGGCTTGCAGTAATTGTATTTCAATTAAATCATATGATGAAGATGTTGTATTTGCTAAGATAGAAGATAATTACAACAACCCCATTATGATAATTGCAATTCCAATAATAATTAATAAAGATAAGTATGTTGTTGAACTGCTAAAAAGTATAGGAAAAAGAGAGAAGATATTTGAAATAAATAATCATGAAAAAATTATTACAGATGAAATAATAGATTTATTTAATATTTTTTATGAAACAGAGATAAAAAATATTAAAACAGAAATGGAAGCGGATTTTATTAAAATAAGTCATGATAAAATATCAGCATTAGAAAACAAAATTGATGAATTAAGAAGCAATTTAAATAAAATGTGTGAAATGCCAGATAAAATAGGAAAAGATAATGAAATATTAGATATGAGCCAAGCCTTAGATGAACTTATTGTACAATATATGAAGGGAGAATTAAAGCAATGAATTATTTTACTAAGGAATGGTATGAACTTTGTCAAAAGACCAGTATTCATTTTCCTCTTAAAGCAATGAAAGAGGCAGAATCTTTTTCAGAAGAATACTTTCAGCAATTATATAAACAAGAACTGGCAGAATGGCTGAGGTTGCAGGAAGAAATTGCCTTACATAAAGAGAAGCTTGGAGCAGTAAAAGAAAGTTGTATTTCATGTGAGCCATTTGACAGGGAAAAATTATCTCAACAATTTTATCAAGGATTTATACATAGACAAAGGTACATAAAAACTATATTGCCGGAAGAAATATTAAAAGAAATAGCAGATATTCGGGTTTGTGCATTGGATAAAGCATCTCATAAAGTAATACAAGCTATAACTCTATTTTGCAAGAACAATGAAAAATTGGTAAACAAAACTATTAAAAAGTATGAAAAATATTATAAAAAAGCATCAAAATCATTTGATAGAAGAATAGTTGAAAATATAAACTTTCATGATTGCGGTATTATAGATGTAAGGCAAACAGAACAGTATTTGTTGATATTATTTGACAACAAATACGGTTTTACAGACATAGATGAGATAAAGTTTGAAAACTATAATATAATCAAACAAGATGCTTTACTGCAAAACTCGCGGTGGCTTTATGATGAAATGTATAAAATAAATGATAAATATGAATTACATGTTTTGCTTCAAAATAAAAAAATGGACTTAATAGACTTCATTATTTCTGCTGATAACATTACCTTTAGACATTAGTAATATATTGTGAAGTAATAAAAACAAATTAAAGGTGATATAAATGAATAATATAGGAAAAAGAATAATGGTTATAGGTTCACCAGGTAGCGGTAAAAGTACATTTTCAAGAAAACTTTCGTATATAACAGGCATTCCACTTATTCATCTTGATAAAGAATTTTGGAATAGTGGATGGGTTGAAACACCAAGAGATGAATGGGTAAAAAAACAAAAGTTTTTGGTAGAAGGTGATGAATGGATAATTGATGGTAATTATGGTGGAACTATAGATATTCGTCTTGGAAAGGCTGATACGGTAATTTGTTTTGAATTAAGTAGGGTAGCGTGCTTACTTAATTATTTTAAACGAGTTATTACAAATTTAAATAGGGTAAGACCAGATATGTCAGAGGGGTGTAATGAAAAGTTTGATTTTGAATTTATGAAATATATTTGGAATTTTCCTCAAAAGTTAGGTAGAAGAAATAATTGTATAATTGAAAAAAATAAAGATAAGCAGATAATAATATTTAAAAATAGAAGAGATGTAAATAGGTACACTATAAAACTTTTAAATGAAAAAAATGAAACAAATTTGAAGTGAGTAAATTTATAAATAAAATTTAATATTTCATGTAAAAAATGTGAGATCATGTACAAAAGTAATTGCTGATAAAAAAATCAGTAAAATTGCTTAAAGTATATGGTTTTTTATTTTGTTTATTTTAGTAGAGGTGGAGGCATGTATATGTCAAAGTGTAAGTAAATTGTCCTTATAGTAATAGATAAAATATCAATCATAAGCACATAATAATTAACAGAGTAATCATACAGTAAAATGTGAAAATAAGAAAGCAGGTGGTGCTATAAATGAATAGAAAATTTAATGAGAATGATAAAATTGGTGATATCGTTACGGAATTCCCCAATGCAAGTGATATTTTCTATAAGTATAATATTGATTTTTGCTGTGGAGGGAATAGGCCTTTAAGTGATGCAATACTTGCACAAAAGCTTGATGGGAGTCAATTGTTAGAAGATCTTAATAACAAATATCAAGAATTCACAGAAAAAAACAATGAGTTTGTAGATTGGGCAAAAGAAAGCCCTGGTAAGTTAATAGATTATATAGTGAATACTCACCATGCATATTTGAGAGAGGAACTTCCTAGAATAAGTGAATATGCTTTCAAAATATTAAAGGTTCATGGTAAATCCCATAAAGAATTGTTTAAAGTTCATAAGTTGTTTAACAATTTAAGAATTGAACTTGAAGAGCATTTAGTTAAAGAAGAAGAATTTATATTTCCTGAAATAAGGCAATATGAAAGAGAAGGTAATGCTGATGATAAAAACCGGGTATTAAATCTTATTAATGAATTGGAAGAAGAGCATACTGGAGCAGGGAATATCATAATGGAATTAAGGGAAGTGACAGATCATTATAGTATTCCAAAAGATGCATGTGGTTCTTTTAAAATAACATATGAAAAGTTAAAAGAAGTTGAATTAGATTTATTTCAACATATACATTTAGAAAACAATATTTTGTTTAAAAATCTGCGATAATTTGAATCAATAGTATAAGGTGGTAACTAAAATTATCAAATTATGATATATAAACATAATATTAATAATTAAGTGGAGGTTTTTTTATATGAGTTTTAAAATAAATGACACTGTTACCTGGGTTGGAAAGATTGATTGGGAGCTAAGAACTTTCCATGGTGAAGAATACTCTACACATAAAGGTTCTTCATACAATTCATACTTAATTAAAGATGAAAAGACAGTACTTATTGATACTGTTTGGTATCCATTTGCCAAAGAATTTGTAGCCAACTTAAAAAAAGAAATTGATTTAAACAAAATAGATTATATAATAATGAACCACTCTGAAAGTGACCATAGTGGTGCGCTTTTAGAGCTAATGAAAGAAATACCCAATACCCCAATTTATTGTACTAAAAGTGGTGTAAAAATATTAAAGGGGCATTATCATAAGGATTGGAACTTTGTAGAGGTAAAGACTGGGGATAGTCTAAATATAGGTAAAAATAAATTGACATTTGTAGAAGCAAGGATGCTTCATTGGCCTGATTCAATGTTTACATATTTATCCGGTGAAAATATTTTATTCAGCAATGATGCCTTTGGGCAGCACTATGCCTCTGAATTGATGTACAACGATAAAGTTGATCAAGGTGAATTATTTCAGGAGGCAATAAAATACTATGCTAATATTTTAACTCCCTTCAGCAAATTTGTTGTAAAGAAAATAGAAGAGGTATTAAGTCTTAATTTACCTGTCAATATGATTTGCACTAGTCACGGAATAATGTGGAGGGATAATCCGCTGCAAATAGTCAATAAGTATATGGAATGGGCGAAGGATTACCAAGAAAATCAGATTACAATAATATATGATACAATGTGGAATGGAACAAGAAGGATGGCTGAAGCCATAGCAGAAGGAATAAAAAGTTCAAATAAGGATATTGTTATAAAGATATTTAATTCATCTAAAAATGATAAAAATGATATTATTACCGAAGTATTTAAATCAAAAATGGTGCTTGTTGGTTCATCAACAATAAATAACGGAATATTATCTTCGACAGCTGCAATATTGGAGATGATTAAAGGACTTGGTTTCAAGGGAAAGAAAGGGGCAGCTTTTGGTAGTTATGGCTGGAGTGGCGAATCAGTAAAAATTATTAGTGAAGAATTAAATGAGGCTGGTTTTGAAATAATAAGTGAAGGAATAAAAGAATTATGGAATCCAGATGAAGAGGGATTAAGCAGATGCAGAGAGTTCGGAAGTAATGCTTTAGAAAAAATACAAGAAAATACTTATATTTAGTAATTGACATAATTAACATTATCATTTAATATTAAGAGGCAGTGATAAAATTTACAATTACATGTTTATTTAAGCAGTAATTTTTATTTTGAAAATTTAAGAGTCGCACGACTGGCGGAAGTGGAGTTTACCACAGGGAGTGTGATTTATAAAGTATAAATGTCGACCGCCTGGGCAAATGTGTCCAGGCGGTTTTACGTTTTTTGTTAACTGTTGGGCATCTTTAATTAAATCTAAAGAAAAATTTTGTTTAAAGTTAACCAATCTCCTTACGCTTCTGTATAGAAAGCGTAGAGGAGGTAAAAAATAAACAAAAATTAGAGATGGAGGTATTTTAAAATGGGTTTTAAATCAGACATTGAAATAGCACAGGAGTGTAAACCAAAAGACATAAGGAAGATAGCTGAAAAAATAGGTATTTCTGAAGATGACATCGAGCTTTATGGAAAATATAAGGCTAAAGTAGATTACAACTTATTAAAGAAAACTCCAGGAAAAAAAGGTAAACTCATTCTTTGTACAGCAATTAATCCAACACCAGCAGGAGAAGGAAAAACTACTACGTCAATAGGTGTAGCTGACGCTTTATCAAAAATAGGCAAAAATACAATAGTTGCTTTAAGAGAACCGTCATTAGGACCAGTATTTGGAGTAAAAGGTGGAGCAGCAGGTGGCGGATATGCGCAAGTTGTTCCAATGGAAGATATTAACCTACACTTTACGGGTGACTTCCATGCAATAGGAGCAGCTAACAATTTATTAGCAGCAATGCTGGACAATCACATATATCAGGGAAATGCTTTAGACATTGATCCAAGAAGAATAGTTTGGAGAAGATGTGTTGATATGAACGACAGACAATTAAGATTTGTTGTTGATGGTATGGGGGGAAAAGTTAACGGAGTACCAAGAGAAGATGGATTTGATATTACTGTTGCTTCAGAAATAATGGCTATATTTTGCTTGGCTAGCGATATAGAAGACTTAAAAGCAAGACTTGCTAGAATAGTTGTAGCATATACAAGGGCTGGAGAACCTGTAACAGCTGGACAGATAAATGCACAAGGTGCCATGACTGCATTACTTAAAGATGCATTAAAACCAAATCTAGTTCAAACTCTTGAAGGAACACCAGCATTTGTTCATGGCGGACCATTTGCAAATATAGCTCATGGATGTAACTCAATAATGGCTACAAGAATGGCTACTCATTTTGCAGATTATGTAGTTACAGAGGCAGGTTTCGGAGCTGACCTTGGAGCTGAAAAATTCTTAGACATTAAATGTAGAATGGCTGGATTAAAACCAGATGCAGTTGTAATAGTTGCTACAGTAAGAGCATTAAAATACAACGGCGGAGTACCAAAAGCTGATTTAAATAATGAAAACTTAGAAGCTCTTGAAAAAGGACTTCCAAACTTATTAAAACACGTTGAAAATATAACTAAGGTATTTAAATTACCAGCAGTGGTAGCAATAAATGCATTTCCAACTGATACTCAAGCTGAATTAAAATTAGTTGAAGATAGATGCAGAGCTCTTGGAGTAAATGTTAAACTATCAGAAGTTTGGGCAAAAGGTGGAGAAGGTGGAGTTGAAGTTGCTAAGGAAGTAATAAGATTAATAGAAACAGAAGAAAACAACTTCCAATTTGCTTATGATGCAGAACTTCCAATAAGAGAAAAAATAAGAGCTATAGCTCAAAAGATTTATGGTGCTGATGATGCAGTATTTACAGCACAAGCTGAAAAAGAAATTGATGAATTAGAGAAAAATGGATTTGGTAAAACTCCAGTATGTATGGCCAAAACTCAATATTCTTTAACTGATGATCAGACTAAACTTGGAAGACCAACAGGCTTTAAAGTAACTGTAAGACAAGTAACAGTTTCAGCGGGAGCAGGTTTTGTTGTTGCTTTAACTGGAGCAATAATGAAAATGCCAGGACTTCCTAAAGTTCCAGCAGCTGAAAAAATTGATGTTAATAAAGATGGAGTAATAAGCGGATTATTCTAGTAAGTATCTTGTTTATATAATCTCAAAAATTAATATAAAAAATAAGAAGTCAATGTTTTAGTGGTATTTTGTATACTGAAGCATTGGCTTCAATTTATAGTAAAAATATAATAAATCACTATAATATTAATGAATAAAATTGCATTTAAGATAATATTCTAAATATTTTCAATATTCTTTTTAAAAGGTAGTGACATTTATTTATAAAAATATTATAATAGTATTATAAAATAACAAAAAACATATGTAATATAAGTGTTAAACAAAAGGGGAAGCCTACTACTATGATTTTGTTGTAACTAAACTTATTTGAAATGCATATTAATGGGTAAAAGGGGAGTGGTTTTCATGAAGGATATTATTAATGAAAATAAAAAAGATGTTCAAGCTGCTAAAAGAGATAAAAAAGCAGTTAAAAAAATAAGAAGAAGAGAATCACATAAGTTTCTTTTTGATATGGTTAGTGTTCTATTTAGTAGGGGTTAAAATTTTTAATACGGTATCAGCAGAGTTCTTTCTGCTGTTTTTTTTCTTTGTGGTAATTTAATATTTTGAATGATATACTTATCTTTGTAATTTTATCAAGCAGAATTTATCATATCTATTTGAAAAATTCAAGCTGTGGTCTAAGCTAGAATTAAGAAGGGGGAGAATAATAATATGGATAAATCAATGGTAACAACAGCATTTGATATAGCAGGATATAAGATTATAGAAAATTGTGGATTAGTGAGAGGCGTAATTGTTCGTTCAAGAAGTGTTATAGGAAACATAGGAGCTGGATTACAAAGTCTTGTAGGAGGAAATATATCTTTGTATACAGAACTTTGTGAACAAACCAGAGAAGAATCATTTGAACTAATGATGAAGCATGCTGATGAAATAGGTTCAAATGCTATTATTGGGGTTAGATACGATGCTAATGAAGTAACACAAGGAATAACAGAAGTTTTATGTTATGGAACGGCAGTTAAAGTAGAAAAGGAATAATTAAGAAAGCATCTGCATTGATATGTAGATGTTTTTTTATTAGAAATATGGGTATCATTAAAATAAAAAGAAACTTAATTTAATAAAATATTAAAAAAAATAGAGAATATACTTGTTAAGATGATATAATAAAGAGATTGAGAAAATGGAAAATTGAAATTAGTTTATATAGATAAAATAATTAACAAATTTGGAGGGTCTTATGTCTAAAGAAAAGTTATTGATACTTGATGGAAATAGTTTAATGAATAGAGCGTTTTATGCACTGCCACCGTTAACTAACTCTCAAGGATTACATACTAATGGAGTATATGGTTTTGTAACAATGCTTTTAAAAATGAGAGAAGAAATTAATCCTAATTATATAGTTTGTACTTTTGATAGAAGTGCTCCTACATTTAGACACAATGAATACAAGGATTATAAGGCTGGTAGAAAAAGAATGCCAGAAGAGCTGGCAGAACAATTTCCAGTGGTAAAAAAACTATTAAATATGCTTTCTATAAGTATGTTTGAAATTGACGGATTCGAAGCAGATGATCTTATAGGAACTCTTTCTGTATATGCAGAAAAAAAAGACATAGAAGTTTACATAGTTACAGGAGATAAAGATGCTCTTCAATTAGCAACAGATAACGTAAAAGTTGTTATAACAAAAAAAGGAATTACAGAAAAAGAGATATATGATAAAAATAGAATGATTTCAGAATTTGAAGTTACACCAACTCAATTTATAGATGTAAAAGGCCTTATGGGAGACAAATCAGATAATATACCTGGTGTTCCAGGAGTTGGTGAAAAAACAGCCTTTAAACTTATAAAAGAATATGGAAGTATAGAAAATGTATTAAATAATATAGATAATATTAGTGGAAAAAAAATAAAAGAAAATTTAATGCAGTATAGTGAACAGGCAGTATTCAGTAAAAAGCTTGCTACTATCATGGTTAATGTTCCTATAGAAATAGATCTAAATGAAATAAAATCTAAGGAAAATTATGATGTAGAAGGTGTAAAAAACTTATTTATAGAGCTTCAATTTAAATCACTTATAGATAAAGTAATAGGTGAAAAAGAATTAAAAGAAGAAATTGAAAAAGAAGATATTAAAGTTGACTTTAAAAACATAAGTAATATAAAGGATTTAAAAAAGCTTGGGGAAGACATAAGTTTAATTGCAAAAGATGAAATTTTATACTTAACTTTTAAAATTGTAGATGGGAATATTTACTCAAAAAGTTATATAGAAAAGATATTTTTGAATATAGATAATAAAAATTATGTAGTAGAACTTGAAAAAATATATGAAGAAAATAATGAAGATACATTAAAATGTCTTAAGGATATATTTGAAAATGATAAAATAGAAAAAGTAAGTCATAATATAAAAGTTCCATATACTGTATTTAAGAAAATGGGAATAAACTTTACCAGTGTAAAATTTGATACAGAAATAGCAGCTTATTTAATTGATTCTTCTAGGGGTGAATATGGATTAAATTCTATTATACAGGATTATCTTAAAATAATGCTCCAAGGAGAAGAAGATGAAATCAGAGTAAAGGAAAATTCTCTTTTAAAAGATGTTTTTGAAACCTTAAATAAACAAATAAAAGAATTGAATATGGAAGAACTTTTATATGAAGTAGAACAGCCGCTTACATTGGTATTAGCAGCTATGGAATATGAAGGCTTTAAGGTTGATAATGTAAAATTAGAGGAACTAGGAGAAAAATTTAAGATAGAAATAGATAAGCTTAAGAAGGATATATATGGGTTGGCAGAAGAAGAATTTAATATTAATTCTCCTAAACAGCTTGGAAAAATATTATTTGAAAAACTTGATTTGCCTGTAATTAAAAAGACAAAAACAGGATATTCCACTAATGCAGAGGTTTTAGAGCAGCTTTTAGATAAACATCCTATTATAGAAAAAATAACTTACTATAGACAGTTTACTAAGCTTTATTCTACATACATCGAAGGATTAAAAGCTGTAATTGATAAAGATGGAAAAATACATTCTAGCTTTAATCAAACAGTTACTACTACAGGAAGATTGTCAAGCACGGAACCTAATCTTCAAAATATACCAATAAAATATGAAATGGGTAGAGAAATAAGAAAAGTATTTGTACCTGAAGATGAAAATTCAATAATACTTTCAGCAGATTATTCACAAATAGAACTCAGAGTACTTGCTCATATAGCAGATGATGAAAATTTAATAGACGCTTTTCTTAATCATAGTGATATTCATACTAAAACAGCATCAGAAGTGTTCAAAGTGCCTATAGACCAAGTTACTAAGCTTCAAAGAAGTAATGCTAAGGCTGTAAACTTTGGTATAGTTTATGGCATAGGTGACTTTAGTTTGGCTAAGGATTTAAAGATATCTAGAAAAGAAGCTAAGAATTATATAGATACTTATTTCGAAAGATATCCAGGTGTAAAAAGGTATATGGATAATGTTATAAAGCAGGCAGAGGATAATCTGTATGTAACTACTATAATGAATAGAAGAAGGTTTATACCTGAAATTAAGAATTCTAAAAAGATGGTAAAGGCTTTTGGGGAAAGATTAGCCATGAATACACCTATTCAAGGCAGTGCTGCAGATATAATAAAGATGTCCATGGTAAATGTATATAACATCTTAAAGAGTAAAAATTTAAAGAGTAAAGTAATACTTCAAGTGCATGATGAACTTATTTTGAATGTATATAAGGATGAGTTAGAAGAAGTAAAAGAATTAGTTAAAAATCAAATGGAAGATGTTATGAAATTAAGAGTACCTTTGGAAGTGGATATTAATCTTGGAGATAATTGGTACGAGGCAAAATAATTTTCTTCAAATACAAAGGGGTTGATTTCTTATGCTTAAAATCGGACTCACTGGTGGAATAGGAAGTGGAAAGAGTACCATTTCTGAAATGCTTAGCAAAAGAGGGTTTGATATTATAGATGCAGATATTGTAGCCAGAGAGGTATTAAACAAATATCCTGAAATTATTTGTGAAATAAAGAAAAACTTTGGAGAAACATTTGTTGATGAAAATAATAAACTAAAAAGAAGAGAATTAGGTAATTTTATATTTGCTGTACAAGAAAAAAGGAAAAAATATGAAGAGATAATTATGCCTTTTATTGTGAAAGACATATTTTATAGAATAAATCAATTGGATGAGAAGGGAAAAGAAGTCTGTATAATTGATGCTGCTACCCTAATAGAAAATAATTTACATAAATATATGGACGTAAATATACTGGTTTGGGTAGATTCTTTAACACAATTTGAAAGAATTAAAAATAGAGATAAGTTGCCACACAGTGAAATTCTCAATAGAATAAATTCACAAATGTCTTTAGAAGAAAAAATTAAATTTGCAGACTATACCATAGATAATTCAAAAAGTTTAAAGGATACAGAGGAAGAATTAAATATAACTTTAAGAGAGATTGGCAGAAATTTTAGGGGGGTGAAGTGCCTTAGTAATTTAGGCACAAATTAGTTTGAAAGGAATTAAAAGAGCAATAGGTTTTATAGCATTAATTGTATTATTAATGAATGCAAAAAATATAGTTAAATACTTTTATCCATTAAAATATACAGATAGTATACTTAAATATTCCTGTAAATATGATTTAGATCCTTATTTAGTAGCAGCAGTTATAAAAACAGAGAGTAATTTTAATAAAAATGCAAAATCAAATAAAAATGCCTATGGGCTTATGCAAATCACTCCAGATACAGCAGATTGGGCAGCTGATAAAATGGGGGTGAAGAATTTCAAAACAGATATGTTAAATGACTCTGACTTCAATATAAATATGGGATGCTGGTATTTAGATAATTTAAAGGATGAATTTGATAATAATATGGAATTAGTGCTGGCAGCATATAATGGAGGAAGAGGTAATGTTCAAAAGTGGCTAAAGAACTCAGAACATTCTTCTGATGGAAAAAACCTTCACTACATTCCTTTTAAGGAAACGGACAAGTATGTTAAAAAGGTTAAAGTAAATTGTAATATATATAAATATTTATATAAGAATGATAAAAGATTACAAAAAAAGTGATGGTAGTTAAAGAGAAAGTTTAAGGATTTAATACTGGTATTAAATTTATATTAAGTACTAAATCCTATTTTTTAGTTAACAATTGTTAAAAACAAGCCATTGACGAAGATAAAAACACATAGTATAATAGTCGTAGTTGCAAAAGACAGTAAACGATAATATGCAGGAGTGGCGGAATAGGCAGACGCGCACGTTTGAGGGGCGTGTGAGTAATCGTACGGGTTCAAGTCCCGTCTTCTGCACCATGAATAACACTGTAAGTATTGTAAATGCTAGTGTGAAACACGTTGTAAATAGCAATACGTTCGTTGGAAAAGTAATCCAATAGACGTATTGCTATTTTTTTATTTGGATGTATTGCCATTATTCCTAAATATATAAATAGGAGTAGCAATTATATGAAAAAGATAAATTTAAATTTAATACCAGATATACAACAGAAAAAGTATCCTAACATTACAATTGCAAAAGTTCAAGAGGAATTTGAGAACAATTTAAAAGAAAGACAATTAAGACCTGCAACTTTTAGATTTTATGAAGAAATACTAAATGTTTTTTATAAATTTAAAAATTATAATGATTTTATTAATACAATAGACCAATCAACTATAATGAATTTTATGAAATATTGCAAGACAGAAAGAAATAATGGTATTAATACTATACACACCAATATAAGAGGGTTAAGAACGTTTCTGTATTTTGCAATGGAAAAAGGATACCTACCAAAATTTAAAATTAAAGTACCATCTCCAGATTTACAACCTAAAGAAACCTATAGTAAAGAAGATATACAAAAGTTATTGCTTAAACCTAACCTAAGTAAATGTAATTTTAGTGAATATGTTGCATATGTAGCAGTAAATATATTTGTATTTACTGGTATGCGTCTTAGTACAGCAATAAATTTAAAAGTAGAGGATATAGACCTAAATAATAATATTATTTACTATAGACATACCAAAAATAACAAACCGCATATAGTTCCATTAGTTCATAATCTTAAAGAAGTAGTAAATGAATATTTAAATTTATTAAGTTCCCAAGGTGTAATGAATGAATATTTCTTAATAACTCCATATGGTGAACAATTAACATCTAATAAATTATATAAATATATATCTACCTACAATAAAAAAAGAAATGTTGAAATAACATCTATACATGCATTTAGGAGATTTTATATTAAATCCTTAGTATTACAAAATGTACCTATACCAAAAATACAGTTTCTAGTACAACACAAAAGTCCTGAACTAATTACTTTATATACAAAACTTTATACTACAGAATTAGTAGAAGATGTAGAAAGATTTTCTGCTGATATTTTGGAAAATAGTTCAATTAACAGAAAAAAAATTAGAACTTTAAAAGGAGGTAGATGATAATGCGAAACCTCTTAAAAGAAGCAGTATACAAACAAATAAAGGAAATGTCAGATGATGGAGAAACAATTATTTATGAGAACCACGAAAAAAATGAAAGATTAAATATTGAAACTTATGTTGTTATTTTAAAAATTCATTCTTATATCTTTAGGATTTATCAAGCCATGTTACACAGCACAGGCAATATAAGTGTAAAATTTGTTTCTGTTGATGCAGATATGTTAAATGCCATGAAAACTACATTTATAAAAGAATAAAGCCACCTACTGCAATAGGTGACTACAATTTAATACAATAATAAATTCTTGCTAAAACCCAAAAGTAATAACAAAAATTTATACTTAACACATATAAATTTTATCAAAAAAAATTGGATTTTGCAAGGTTTATTTCCTATACTCTTTTTTAAGGATTAGTAGGTTAGTTGTTGAAGCATACTAGCAACGTTAAATAATTAGTATAGGTTACATAGAGCCGATGCATAAAATCTATGGGGACAAGTAGTATTTCTGCTATTGTAGTATTTGTTCCTCAAATGGGTACACACGACCATTAAAAATATTATGTGGGTGGTAAGCTGAATACAGGGATTTTATATAATTATCAACAAGTAATTGTGGATAAAACGTGCATAACATGTTGATAAGTATTACAGGGCAGTTTTTGTAATATGAAAATATAAAATACAATAGCAGTATACGGAAACTTCCGATGAAAAAGAAGCATAAATTTTATTTTCCCCTTTTTCTAGGGGAAACTATGTCCGTTGCTTTGAATCCCCTAAAGCATAAATTACTCAGACCATAAGTCAAGTGATAATTAAAAAAATATGGTATAATTTATAATATGTGTTAATTAGAAGTGAAATGTAAAGAATATAAATGGGAAACGAATAAAACAATAATTAATCTCATTTGGGCATTATAGAGAAAACAAAAAATATAAATAGGTGATTATGAATGAAAGAAAATGGTACTTTAATAAATAAGATATGCACTAACTGCATACATGTAAAAGTTAATCCTAAAAGTAAATATAAGAATCCAGATTTACATTGCACAAGGCGAGGAAATTGCAAATTAACTAATAAGGAAGAAGCAAAATGGTGCAGTTTATATAAAGAAGGAGAGTAAAGAAACAAATAATGAAAAAAATAATAATGACAACAGAAGAAGAGTTTGAAGATGAATGTATTTGTGCTTATGGTATTTTAAATTTTGTTGATAGGGTTGAAAGTGATGTTAAATGGTGGTTTAATGTAGCTTATTATGATGATTATGAAAATAAATATATTGTAATTTTTAAGTCTTATATTACAGAAGAATATAAGGATTATATTTTATCTATTGAAGTTAAAAAAGTTAATGATTCATGGGAATACAAAGTTTTAAAAAAGATAGATGGATTAACGCTAAATCTAAAATTTGATAAGAAAATGGGATGATTTAAAGGAGATTTGAGAGGGCAAGTCAAGAGAGGTATTATTGGTCTACTTGGGGAATAGAGTGCCTAAAATGCTTTATATAGTGCAGGAATATGGTAGTAGAATTAATCTTGTAAATAATATATTTTCATGTTTTTTATTGTAATCTATACATAAAATGTAAGATGGAGTAAAATAGTGGTAGGGATCTTACAAATAGGTCGATTAAGCTTATTCTTTTAAATTTTAGGGGTGGTTATTGTGGGAAAAGAAACATTACTTGATAATTATTGTAATAGTGAAAGAAATAAATATAGAAGCAAATATGGAAATATAGTAGATAGAATCTTTAATCCTGAAAAAATTCAACTATTATGCAAATATAAATTTGATTTATTAACTGTCTTTGAGTTAATAGATAGAATTTATTGTGATCTAGCATCAGTATACAAATTGGAATATATTATAAGAATTTCTAATAAAAATGAATTAATGTCTATTTCATTTGTTCTGGATGATGAATCAACTACTATATCTATGGAAGAAGATGAAGTTGATAAAAAAACATATATTATATTATCAGGGTTTTATTTACCAACGGAAAAAATTAATGAATTAAATAAAACTATAAATAACAAATTATATCTTAGAAATGGATATAGAATACTTAAAAATTTAGAAATAATTTGTAAATGCTGGGGATTTGATGGAATTAAATGCACACATATAACTAATGACCGACTTATATTAAATCTGCTTAGTGAAGGATATGATAATCTTTATAAATTAAGGGGTTATGAAGAGTTCTATGATCAAGACTATGTAAAATGTTTTTTGAAGGATAGTGAAATAAATGCAACCTATAAAATACAATATAAGTTAAAATAGATAAAAAATGAAAAGTTATTTAAATTACAAAAGGGGATGTGAGAATATGAAATGTAAAAACTTAATTAAGGAAAATCATAATGTATATATGATTGATGGGAATAATTTTAAGTTAGATTTAGAGAATGATTCTGTAATGCAAAAATATGAAAAGGTTAATAGTGTAAATATAATTAATGTGGTCAATAATTTCTTAAAAACCCAAGACGAACATTTTAATAAAATTATTTCAAGTATAGAAGAGTTAGTTGAAAAATATGGTATAGATTATTTTATGTTTGGAGAAGGAAAGCAAGTTTCAATAGAAAATTTAGCTTTGATATATAATTTAAAAAATAGAAATTCATGTGTAGATTGTAATTTAAAAGTTTTCTATAATGATGGTAGATATTCAAATGACAGTAGAGTAAGTTATATGATAGAATTTTCAGAAGGTTCAAGTGGAGATAACTATGGTTTCTCTTTTTATAGATATTTTAAATACTCTGAGTTCTATAAAATAGAAAATATGTTAGAAGAGTATTTTTCTAGTGATTCTGATGGAATAGAAGATAGAAAAGCTATAAATAAATGTGTTAACAATATAAAGAATAGATTAGACTATTATTATTCAAAATAGTTAAAATGAGAATTATGAATTAGGCTAGAGGAAAGAAAGGTTCAAAATAAAAGACGTTGAGTAAGTATAAATTTATAAATTCTGGTGCTCACAATACTTATTTTGTACCTAAAATCGCTTAAATGTGTGGATTGCAGTGTCATTGAATGAATGTACATAAGTATTTTAATCATCTAATTCACTCTGCAATAAATTTGCATTTAGTTTGGAGGATACTTGTACTGATTATCAAGGTGCTAATAAGATTATATAAAGACAGCTTAAATTATGACTGTTTATATAATAATACCTCGATAATCAGTGGAAATATCATATATTTTAGATGAATACCTTGATATTTATAATAAATCTATTAGATAAAGAATACGCAAAATTATTTACATGGCCTATTTTTTACCAAGATATTTGCAGCACACCTAGTTCAATTGAATATCTAAGGGTATAACCTTTATTATTTAGATATTTATTAATTCTATCGTATATCTCTTTGTCTTTTTTATTTTGTGTTGTAAGAAATAAACAGGTTTCATTTTCTCCATTATTAGCAGCACGTTTAATTGATTCATTTATATCTTGTAATCTTTTATCAACCATTTCATCAACACTTGTTTTTGCACTAATATTTCTTACTTCTTTTGCAGTAAGAAATTCTTCGACTTTTTCTTCATAGATTGGGTCAATAAATATTATCAATTTATCAAATTTTATTTTGTCCCTATATAGCTTTTCTATAGTATCTGCAAAACCATCCTTAATAGTCATTCTAATAATGTCATTTGGTACTGAAATTACTAAATCATTATATTGATCTAAAAATGAATTTTCAATGTAAAATAACCAATTACTGATAGTAATATTATTGTACTTATCTTTTAAGGAATTTAATACACTTTTATTTATACTTTTTATGGTAGATTCATATTCTGTTTCAAATATCATTTCCAGACCTTCTTTCTTTAGTTTATCATCCATAACATTAGTTGAAAAATTATTCGTTTCTATTTGTTTCTTTTATCTCTATATTTCTAAAGAAGTCAAATCTTTTTTGATTTATTTCCATTCTGTGTTTTATAGATTTACAAAGATTCTTATAAGTTAATTCGAAAATTTTATTATCTTTAAAATATTTATAAATAAGTCTATTAAAATAAATTGTAAAAGAATCTTCGGATACAATTAGTTTATCTATTAATTTTATGCAAGTTTTATATTTATAAATATAAATAGTATTTAGTTCTTCTAGCAAGTTATGGCTAATACCAATATTATTATCAATATTCACTTTCACATAGTTATTCTTTCTTTCAGAAACTTGAACTTTAAAGATTGTATCTAATGCAGAGAAAAGATTAATGTCAAAAGAGCCTTGTTTAATTTCAATCTTTAACAATTCCTGAGTACCATTTGTTATAGACATACTAGAGGTAGAAATATTGATGGAATTAATTAGTAAATTTATTATGTCATCTTTATCTTCTTTTGTAAGCATGTATAAAACCTCCTAAAATATTATTATGAATAAGTATACAACATTTCAAGACAAAAAACAACAATATTTTACAAAATAATATTTTAATTACTTATATGGATATTATTAATTATTATTTTATTAATATTTTATTGAAAAGTATAATAAAAATATACATAGTATACATATTTATCCAAATAATGTGCAATTAAGCACAATAGAATACTTGGGTTAAAGTAAATAGTTTTCTATTTGTGAAATATGTGGAATGTTGATTTGCATAAAAATGTGTTGATATAGCTAATATTATTGAAATTTAAACATAATTATCGTTAATAAAATAATATTCTACTCGAAATTTAATTTGTTTTATTAATATTTAATTATTTATCATTTAATAGAGGAATTTTCTTTTATTTGTAGAAATATTTACAAAAGAAGGGAGATGTTATTTATGGCAGCAAAAACTTTTGATATTAATTTTAGAGGGTATTGGAGAGAGTCTGATGTTGCTGGTATACCAAGTGAATCAGGTGTGTATTGTGTTTATGAATGTACTTACAATAAAAATAATGATACTGTTGGTATTCATAAACTAATATATATTGGAGAATCAAATAATGTAAATGGTCGAATTGCCAATCATGAAAAGTGGGAAGATTGGAGAAAAGAGGTTGCAAAAGCTAATGAAATTTGTATTTCTTTTGGGCAAGTCGATTCAACCTATCGTGAAAGAGTAGAAGCTGCATTAATTTATCATCATCAGCCAGCAGTGAATACAGAATGTATGGAAGGGTTCAATTATGATAGAACAACTATAAATACTAGTGATTGTAACGCTAAATTATCAGCAAATTTTACAGTGGAGAGAACATAGGAGATATATTAAAATGGAAGGTTTAAACACATATCCAACACTTAAGCAATTAAAAGAATATTTAATGACAAGCATACCTACAATATTCGATTATTTTAAGATTAACATGATTTATGCTTTACATGAGGATGATGTTACTGGTAAAAATGTAATTGTATTTCTATCTGATAATGAACGTGTAGCTTATACCCATGAATTGAGTATAGAACAAATAAAATTTAATAACTTAACAGAATATATGGAAAAACTTATTGTAGTAAAAATGCTTATTACAGTAAATAATAATAGGTTATTGACTGAAGATGAATTAGAAGATACATGTATTAGCAGTCTTTTTTTAGATAAATTTAGTTATGAAGTTAAAGGACACTATTTGTATAGAGTTGATGGAATGCGAAAAAAAGGTATATCAGAAATAGAATTTACTATAAAAGAAATTACTAAAAGCTAATGTTTTTCAAAATAATTATTAAATCTTAATCTGAAGGGATGAGGAAGAATGATAATAGAGAAGTCGTATGAATTATGGAAAGATGATAAATTCAATAAACATTATATCATGACTTTTAGAGTTCTAGATTTATATGATAGAAGTGTTTCGTGTTTTATAGATGGTAAAGCTCAAGGAATATTAGAAGAAGGTGCTAAGTGGATTGATATTAACAATTTAGATAAGAAGGAATTTTTAAATGAAAAAAATATAGAATTCATAATAGAAAAGAATGAAGGCATAGAACAAATTATTCCTGTGGGATTAATTGATTTTATAATTGGTGAAAAGTATTGCTTTACTGAATTGCATCTATGTAAATTTGGAGGTGATAGCTTATATAAATCTAATCAGATTGTTAAAAATATACAAAGAGCTATTGAAATACAATATGAAGCTAAAAAATTTGCTGATAAGTTCGCAATTAATGGTAACAAAGAAGAAATGGTATTAACTTAATTATACGTTTTTGAGGGGAAGTTTTAATTTGTGGTTTAAAATTATAATTTCTATAATAGTTGTAATACCTACTATATTAGCTATAATTTCAATAGAGATAGATAATGGCATTAATGAAAAGAAACCTGATCTTTTTACATTACAATTATGGAAAAAATATGATAAATTCGAAGAAAAAAAGTTAAAAAAATATTGTAAGTATTACTGGAGAATTATAAACAATGAAGCTTATGGAACTTATTTTAGTACTTTTGATGAACTTTATAAGGGGATTTATGATACTTATTATAATAAATTCTATAAAAAAGATGATTTGGATGGAATCTTAAATAAAAAGAAAGACATTAAAATATCAATTAACAGTTTTAAAACTGTTGATTTTAATGCATACGTAGCAAATTTGCTTACTGTCATCGCAATGGTAGGAAGTGCAATTTTTGGTGGTATTTTCAGTGCAATTTATAGTAGTTCTGGAAAAAGTATTGCAAATACAGATGATGTTTTTAACTTTTTTATTAAAATGGCTATAATGTTAATCATAATTGTTTTCTTTTCTGATAGGTTTAATTTTTGGCTTAATAAAGATGAATTGAAAAACTTTTATATGATATGTTTTGATATATTGGAATATATTGAAAGAGAAATGAATGAAGATAAAGTTAACAAGGAAAATTTAATTAATAGAGAAGAAACAATTCAACAAATTAAAGAATACATAAATAGTAATAGTTATGTAAAGCCAGTCAGAGAAGAAATTGCAGCAGATAAAAGTAGTACTGAATATATTGAGAAAGGTAAAGTTTATAAGATAATATTGGAAAAAGATAATAGTAAAAGGTAGAGGAACTTCTTATTATTCTTCTACCTTTTCATTTTTATTAATATTTTCGTCTTCTATGTAATCTATTATATCTGTAATTTTAACATTAGGGTCAACTTTTTCACAAGTTTCAATGATCTTGCTAAGCACATCAAAGTTTATAGAAGTAGTTTTATTAGCTACTAATTTTCCTATAGAATTTTGAGAAATTCCTGTGTTTTTACTTAACCAATATTTTGTCTTTTTAACCTTATCTAAATATTCTTCGAGTTTACAAATAATCATGGTATTATACACCTCTTAAAATAGTTTTTACTACAGTTTAATTATACATAATTATACTATAATTGTCAATAGTATAACTCAAAATAATATAATTAAAATTAGATTACTATAACTTGACCTATAGTATAATTAGAGTTATAATAAAATTAAGATAAATAAAAAAGCACCCAACCCGAGGGTCAGATACTTCTACTCGTAATTCAAGTATACACCTCAAATTGGGTAAAGTCTATAAAATTTTAGATTGGAGGAAAGAATATGAGTGTAAAAGTTCTTCAACAATTTATCCAATATGCAACTGCAAATAATGTAGAGCTAACAGTGCAAAATTTAAAAATATTCAAAAGAACCAGGGAGGAATAATAGATGCAAAATGTACAAACTAAAACTTTAAATCTAGAAGGTGACATTCTGGAAGCTCAGGACGAATTAGAACAAATAAGAGAAGAACAATTCCAACAATTATGTAAGGCACTAGAATATATGAAAGGACATGAAGTTGTTGCAGACACTTTAAATGAGTTTATGACTTATAAAGCATATACAGAATTCAACTATTCTCTTAGTGAGAATGTGGACAAAGAAATATTGTTAAATTTAAAAGATATTGATGATAGATCAGAAGCTATAACATTTAAACTAGATGAAGTTATGGACATAGATATAGATGATAATAGTGAATATTTAAACGGGGCAACTGATGAACAGTATGAGTGTGAAAATATTGTAATTACTTTATGGAACGAATCAGTTTTAAGGTTGGAATTACAGTGGTAATAATAGAAATCAGTAGAATAAAGGAAAAAACTGTTGACATAAATGTTATTTATATGTAATATTATACCCATAAGTAAAATTAAATGAAGAAACTTGTTGCAAGTGGGCAACATTAAAAATCAAGTGGGATTATTACATATAGAATAACAACAATTAAAATTTAATCGAGTAACTAAATTTTTATAGGCGTAGTGTTTGTAAAATTACGTCAAATAAATATGAGGAAATTCGGTTAGACTATTTGTTTTATTACTTTATGTGATAATCCCTTTTTAATTTACAAAAATAAATAGATGCCAACAAAAAAGTTCAAAAAAGAAGTTTAAGGAGGAAGAGTATGAATAAAGCAGAAGAATGGTTACAAGAAAATAGTATAAAGCAGAATGAAAATCGTATAATAAAAATTTTAGAAGATAATAATATTAAAAATCATAATATAATAACCATTAATAATGGTGACTATGGAATTTCTTTTAATTATAAAAACAAGAGCTATAGGGTTGAAATTGATATTGAATCCATGTCTTACAAATTATTCGGGAAAAATACTGGTGGAGGTATAAAGGAAAAGCATAGATACCATCTAATTAAGAGCTTTTCAGAAGATAATAATATCATGTATAATTTGTTAGACTTTATTAAGAATAAAAATAGTACAGGTTATAGATTATTAAATTAGTTTCAAAATAGCCTGGAAAAGCAAATAGAAAAATTTTCTTCAAAATTACTTGACAAGTGACTAGTAAAGATTTATTATAAAAACATACCAAATAACAGACAAGTGACAAGTAAATTGGTTTTGGAGGAAGAAAATTGTTAGGAATAAGTTATATTAGAGAGTTGTTTAATTTATCAATGACAGACTTAGCAAAACAATTAGGAGTAAGTAAACAGGTTATATCTCAATATGAGGGAGGAAAAACTAGAATAAGTGATAAGAGGGTAAAGCAGATATCTGATATGTTTAAAATTCCAGAAAAATATATATCAAAAGAACTTACAGATTTAGATAAATTAGAGATGCAGAAAGCTAAATTAAATAATGAAATCAAAGATTATGAATATGAATATGAAGATACAATAATAGATGATGAAACAGGAGAAGAAATAACAATAACCAGGACTGAATTGGATAGTGGTGCTTTACTTGCAATTGAGATGAATACTTATCAAATTGATGAAGAAAAATTACTGGCGAATATAAAAAATACACTAGACCAGTGTTTTGAAAAAGCACAAGAAGACGAAGATTGTATGGATTATGGATTAAGTGATGCAAATCAATTATTATCTTTATATGAATATTTCTTGGATTTAATAAAAAATCCCAATGTTTACAATAGCACATTAAGAAGTGTGCTGCTGGGTGTAAAAGTTGCATATGGAAAAGCTGTTAGTTCAGATAAATTTGTTAGAAAAATTGCTAAAGCTATAAAAAATTATGATGAAGAAAATAGAAAAGAATGGCAAGAAATTGCTGATTTGTATGAGGATAAATAAAATAATTAGAAAAATTTTCTTAAATGTGGTTGACCTATACATCCAAAGGTGATATTATAAGAACATGGAACGAGGTTGTTTCAGAAAACCAAGGGAGTGTAAAAAATGATTGGACTAGAATATGTATTACATTTATATGAGATGCAGCATCAAGAACTTAGTGAAAAGTTGGGCATTGCAAAACAAAATATAAATAGATGGATTAAAGGAACCAGACCTA
Source organism: Clostridium carboxidivorans P7 (assembly GCF_001038625.1). Taxonomy (GTDB): domain Bacteria; phylum Bacillota; class Clostridia; order Clostridiales; family Clostridiaceae; genus Clostridium_AM; species Clostridium_AM carboxidivorans. Next base: position 3,691,918 of record NZ_CP011803.1, on the reverse strand, counting down.
TACCAAAAAAATATCTACCTGTAATTTCTAAGATATTTAATATTCCAGATGATATTTTCCAAAAGCAGCTAAATGAAGAGGATAAAATAGAAATACAGAAGTTAAAAATTAAAAATGATATAAAAAATAAAAAAGAAATACCAGAATTGGATTTAAAAAAAATTACTCTTAAAAAAATGGTAGATATGTTAAATGAAGTCGCTAGATCAGAGTATGGAGGTATTACAATCGAAACTAAAGGTGTCATAGAAATACCTACAGTAACTTATGCAAGAAGTTCGGAAAATGATTGGGGTGTCTTCATACAAAAAAAAGTTAAAAACGATATCATTTATGAAAGATGCATAATTAGAGATGATAACATGATTGTTGAAGATTTTATCTTTGATACTATAGAGATTGTTGGAGGGGTAACATATGACAAATATATGAATCAATTCAGTTTTTATTTTGATATTAATTTAGAAGTCATAATAACTGTTTATGACTATGAATTTAAATACAATGATATAGGCAAATTACATGAAGAGGAAAAAGATAAATAAAATAGACACAGGTTGGTAGCCTGTATCTTGAGAAAAATATGTAATTAATATGTAGGTTAAGTTTGGTAGACTTAACATCTACATTATATAAATTAAATTCAAATTTATTATATCACACAAATACCTGTATGTTAAACAGGTAAATATTTAAAATTATTAAATGAAATTAGAGGAGGATATTTTAATATGGAAAAAATACTTAATGTACAACAAGAAAAGGAAAGAATACTTGAGGAGTTTAGAAAGGAAACTTTGCCTGAATGTTATAAAGCTAAAAAACTAATTGAATCAAAATTAAATATGGAAGTAAGAATAAGGCATACGGTTACTAGTGAAACATATCCTAGTGGAATAACACAGTACTATAAATATCTAGAAATAGATATACTTGAAAATAATGTAGACTATAAGACTATAACAATATTTTATGGATCTATTGAAAATCAAATGGAATCCCAAGGTACAAGCTTTGAGGATGCTGTATTTGAAGAATTTATGTATAACTTAACATATAAAAGCAAAGATATTACGGAATATAAAGGAAACATATGGCAAAAGTTGCTAGATACTTATATAAGAGATCAAGTGAAATTTCCAGATGGCAATGATTATTATATTGATAGCGAATGCTACTTATGGTGTGATAAAGAGTTTCCAGAACCTACAGAAGAAGACGATGATGAGCGTTATATTAATGTTGTAAATGTTAAGGATATTACTGGCATTGATATTAAAGAAAAATGGGTAGATAAGATGCAATGCATGGAGATGACTATTTACACTGATGATGAAAAAATAACTATTGATTGGGAAGATGGATTGAAGAAAGTAAAAATATAACTGTTAATTAAGAACATATCTAGAGGGAGCTTAGTTCTCCCTCAGTTAAAAATATTAAAGGGATAAGATGGAGGAAAAGACTATAGTGGGTAAAATAAATTGGAAAGAATTAATTCAGAAAAACTATGATGAAATCTTAGAAGAAGGCAACAAAGCTTATAATGGAGTTCTCGAAGGAAATGATATGACTAGATATGAAAGAGTTGTATTTCTTGATGAAAGTGGTAATGTACATCATTATTGTAATCCTCACAATATGGATCTTAAATTTGATGATGGAAGAAAATTTATAAAATTAATAACACTTGATTCTGAAAGTGATTTTCTAGTGGAAGAAGATTATTCAAAAGAATATATACTTACTTTAAGAAAAGAAAGAATTGAAGGTCAAATAGAAGAAGTTCTAAATAGTATTTATAATATAGCAATAAATTTGCAATGGTTGGATAGCTCTGAATATGGGGATATGACTAATGAGTGGGAATATGAACATATGGAAGAAATGAATAAAGTAAAAGAAGAAGCTACAGAATTAATTGACAGCTTTTGCAATGAAAATAACATAATTCTTCTTAATGATATTGAATGGGAATCTAATAGTAGCACTGATGAAGGTTTTTATGATTTTTCAGATATTGAAATACAAACTACTTTATCTGAAGAAGAATTAAAGGAGAAACTAGAACAGCTAAGAAGAACTATTGGGTATTGTAATTGTATAAATGTTGAAGCGCAATAAATGATGTATTTAATAGAATTTTAATCATATGTAAGGCCAATGGAGGAATATTCCTCCATTAGAGATAGTTTATTGTGATTATAACTCCAAACAAAACCAACATAAATATTGTGCTACTATCAATGTTGTCCTTGGATGTTGCCATGTATGTGAGTATTAACCACAATACGATAAAAGTCATGATATCTCCTATGAAATAAGTTGAACATTATTTTATGAATTAATAAAGAAGTTATTTGCAATATTATGATAAATAACTTAGAACTTAACTTGCTTGTCTATATTATATACGGTTTTTAGTTATTTATACATTACTTTTAAAAAATATAGAATTTTAATTAAGGGAGGATTTTAAAACTATGTCAAGAAAAAGAAATTTCTATTTTCAACATAAATATTTTATTAGTGGAATTCGATACAATGTATTGTTGGAAGATCCAGAAAATATGGGTAAGCCAAGTAGTGTGCTAACCAAGGAATTTGGAATCGACTATAACATAGGTTGGAGATTTAATAAGCTTGGAAATGAAAACGAAAAAGGTAATTTAGCACTTGATTTAAGTAGAGTTAATGTAGCTAAAACTAATACAGAAGAAAATTGGATGGACGTAGACTCTAAAATTGTTGACGTAATTAAAGACATGATAAAAGAAAATTTAAGTGATGAAGAAATATCTAGTCAAATTTATTCAAGAATAGTGGAGAGTGGAGTAAATATGGAAAACAAAAAAATAACTAAAAATTTGAGTGTGGACATAGGGAACAATAATGAAAAAGTAGCTATAGATGATAAAGTATTTAGTTTTGTTAATAAAGTAAGAAAAGAAAGGCAACCTAATAAATTGGCTGATAATGACTACATTCAATTAAGTGATGAACAAGGATATAATATCATAGCTAATGATAATGATGTGTTTGAAGAAAGTTCTTCAAAAAAAGAAAAAAATTTTATACCTGCATTATATTATGGAATTTGTAGAGGTTTATTTACATCTGAAATAGATGCTGAAGAAGTTGATGTAAACTTATCTATGGTTACTCCAATAAATCAGGCGCATGAAGCTCAAGAGTATATAGATAAAATAAAAGAGAAAGATAGTTGTATGTGTACTTATAGAATTAATAATAATGAAAATACAGTAATTGTAAATATAAAAAATGTGGAAATGTTTTTAGAGGGTGTTGCAAGTATACCACTAATTGAAAATCACAATGGTATGCAATCGGTAATTGACATAGGCTCAAAAACTATCAATGTTATTAAAACAAGAAATAATCGTATTCTAATGGTAGATACAATAGATGAGTTAGGTTCTTTTGAATACTATGAAGACCTTATAAACAAAATTAATAATAGAGAGATAAATACATCCAATATTCAACAATTAATAGAAGATGGAGTTTACACACATGATAAAGAGTTGCTAAAAAAGTACCTAAAAAAAGTATTAAATGAAACAAATAAAATTGTTAAGTTTGATACCTGTGTAAATGTAAATTTTACTGGTGGAACTATTGAGTTATTTAAATCTCAAGGTTTAAATTTTGAGAAGGGTAATATCAAGATAATGAAAGAACCAGTATTTACGAATGTGAAAGGCTCTAAAATGTTTTTAGATGCTAAATATAAAATAGCTGCAGGTGAATAAATATGCCTGATGAGAATAAGAAAAAGAAAGAGAGAAGAATAAGTTTATTTTTGGGATATGATAAATGTCCAAATCATTTTGTTGATGAAAAAATATATGACTTTTTTAATAAAATACCCAATAAAGCCAATCTAATAAAAAGTATTTTATATGAATATGTAAGCAATAACAGTGGTGGTAATATTGCTACTACCACTGTAACCTCTAACATAACTGAGAATGTTACTAATGACGTAACCTCTAGTGCAACTGATAGCGTAACGTTAAAAGAACAATTAGACGTAACTAAGGAAGTTACTGATAATGTAACGATAAGTGTTACAGAGAGTGTAACGGAAGAAGTAACAGATAAAGAAACTTTAAACACAACACCAGATGATACTGAGAAAGATACTATAGAAGAACAACAAAAAACAACAGATAAGTCTGATAAATACCAAATTGACTTTGATGATTTTATAACTGAAGAAGAAGTTGAGAATACAGATATCAATGAAAATGAACTTGATTTAATGGCAATAATGGAATCTCAAAATCATTTTATGAAATAAGTTTGATGAAATTTTAAAAGGAGAAAGGATAAGAGGTAAAAACTAACAATGATAGTAACCAAGAAAACAATAAGTAGAATAGAAGATACAATAAATTTTAATAAGGCACTAAATGCTATAAAAGAGTTTAGCATCAGAGATTTCAGTGATATAGATGTTATATTTCATTTTAAAATAGTAGGTCGTAAAGAACTAGAGTTCTATATATTATATACATGTGGTGGGGGCAATGAAGTCATTACTGATTTAACCAATAAGACAGTAGTAGACAAACTATCTGAGTTTAAATTCGGTACTGCAAAAGATTTTAGTAAGACTTTAGTAAAGAACTGGGACAGGTTGTGCTATGAAGATGATGGAAATTTTAAAATATAGAGAGTGGCAATTGCCCATTCTCTAATCCTAAAAATCTTATGATAAATAATAATTTTAAATGGAGGGACTTAAACTGTCCTCCAAGGAGGTTGTAATATATATGAGTGTTAAGGAAATTAGTTTTGCAGCATTAACTGAAAAATGGACTAAAACAGTAGGAAGTAAATATTTGTATCTTAATAAAGATTTAAATGAACATAAACATGGCATTGATTATGAACACTTTATTGGATTGAGATTCGATTCAATAAATGAACAGCATATTGCAAAAATTTATGGGATTAATGGATGGTTTTTATTATGGAATCTAATGTGCCAAGCAAAACACAATGAATGTTCATTTTTAGAAACCACTATTAACATGATTTATGAGAAAATAAACAAAAAAATTACAACTGATAATATAAAAAGACTCTTAGTTGAATTTAATAAACAAGAAATTATAAGACTTAATAGAGTTAAAGGCATAAATGTGAATACTCCTTTGCAGATATTTATAGCATATAATAACGAGTATTATCCTTTTACAGATAAGAAAGGGAAGGGCTATAAAGCTCTGCCAATTGATTTTGCTAAAGCAGTTCTGAATAATGTAACTCCTGCAGAATGGGCAGTATTTACTGTATTGTGTGTTAGATATAGATATTGGCAGACTGTACCTAAGTCTGATGCTTATGGAAATATGTACTATAACTTATTTAAGGAACACTATGCCTATCCAACAATGGATCAAATTGGAGAAGTTGTAGGGAGAAAGAAGTCCCAAATAGGAGAGTATATTGGTAGTTTAGCTAATAATAGTTTAGAGATTATAAAAGTGTATGAATCGAATAAAAATGAGATGGTACAGATTTTTGATGAAGAAGGAATCTATAAGGGAAATAAGCGTAAGAATTATGTCTACTATATACCTTTATTTGAAAGAGTAGAGTGGATATATCAACATATAATAATTCAGGACAATCGAGATGCAAAAACTAAAAAACATAATAAAGAAAACTTTGAAGATATTGCTATGAGTAAGAATTTTGAATGTCTAAAAGATGCAGATTATTTAATGTCAGTTTTTGAAACAAATATAAATGAGTATGAAAAAGCTCTTAAAAATAATGACATTGAATTATACCAAGGCTGTGAGAGAGAATGTTCACATCAAAATGGAATGACTAATGTACCTCAATCAAGTCAAGATAATGTTGTTGAGGTTGATTTTCAAGAGAAAATAATGTAACGATGGCTTAAACTGTTGATACAAGCCATTTGCATTTTGTTCGATTTTAGAGGAAAAATTCTATAAAATATAACTATTTATTCCGATATTATGGCAAAAATTCATAATAAAGATACCATTTTGTACGATTTTAAGGGGGTTTTTCTTTAAAAGTGCAAAAAAGTTTTCCGATTATAAGATGAAAATGCCTTGAAAACGGATATATATACATATTAATTCTATACTATATACATATTAATTCTACAATGATTAAAGACATGATAATCCTACAATAATAAATACAAATAAGTCTACGACATATGGCTACCAAAACGCAAAAATAAATTTTTCCGTTTCTGTAGCCGATCAAATCTTTTATTAATTTTCTCACAATCACATTTACAATTCTGTTTAAAAAATATTCTCTAATGTTGAGAAATTACAACTAAAAATAGTTTAACCAGTAGTGCACTTTTTAAGTAGATTTATAATTACTACGTGCAAAAATAATTTAATTTATAGGAGGATAAGGGTTATATGTTAAATAAACAAGTAAAAATATATTCAGTAGACACGAAAGCTTTTTATACTCAAGAAGAAAATGAAATAAATGAACAATTAAGAGAGGTAAAAACAAATTTAAAGATTGTACAAGAATATCTTAAATATATTTACTTATGCAAACTAGATAATATAAAAGTTGAAATAGATGCAGAGGAACATTTAATAAAAGCTAAAAGACTAAAATACTTAAAATACATGATAGGAGCTTTAAGCCTTGAACAAATAGATGAATTAAAGCAATTAGAAGAATATTTCCGTGCAGTTAGGAAAGTGATTGCTAAGGATACTCCTAGGGCAAATAGAAATAAAGAAAAAGATGAACAAGAAGGTAAAGTATATTATAGGTTGAAAAATAGTGAATTTAGTGCATCTAGTAATAAAAATCAATTATACAAAGAATTAAGTTCTAAAAAAAATGTATTGAAAAAACAATTAGAAGAGTTGATATACAAGAATAAAGAGAGTAATACTATAAGAGAATTGAATGAATCAGCTTTAATAGAACATAATATAATATCAATTTTTGAATCTGCATTAACAAGAACTCTTGGAATAGAAACAGGCAGCCTTAGCATGGATATGTTAGTAGTAAGAATTTATTACTATGACATAATGAATAGCTTGATTTGTAATGGATTTACTTACAATGGAGATAAATATATATTTTTTACTGCAAGTGCAGGTCAAATTAGGCAGAAGAAACTATTGCTAATGAAACAATGCATATATGAAAAATTTGAAAAAACATTTCTTTGTGGTCTTACTAGAGAAGATATTAATAGAATGGGTGGAATAAACACCAATAAATTTTTAAGCTATTTGGCATTAAATTCTTCTGGAACTGATGAAATAATTACTTCTATTGAAAACATTTTTGAAGATGAAATAGAAGTAAGTGAAGAAGAACAAGTAAAATCTACTCAAGAAATAAAGGGATTTAATATAGATAGATGTATTGTTATTCCAGATTTTAAAACAGAAGTTTCTGGTGTAGTAGATTATATATCTAAGAAAGAAGTAAATAAGAATTTTAAAATTGAAGAACGAAATAGTGAAGGAAAATTACAGAAGAAAACTGAAACTAGAAAAATATTAGAATTACAAGATAACATAGTAAGGCAAAAAATGGATATTGAAATTGAACATAGTGATGGTTGTGGATGGGTTTTGAATACAGTAAGTAAAGTAAATCACATGATAAGATTACCTTGGATAAAAGGATTAATGGCAAGCAACAATTACTTGGCTTGGTGCAAAGAGTTCAATGAAGGAAACTATAAAATAAAAGATGTTGATGGTAAGGAGTGGGATTTGAAAGCAGATAATATTGAATATGTCTTTACAGAATCACAGTGGAAATTAAATAAGTTTTATCAGAATGAATATAAGGAAGACGGAACAATTAAAGTATATGGTTGGGATAAATATAAGAAAGCTTTTAAGGAGAATAATTGCAAAGCTAATATATGTAATATAGAACCTTTAATGAAAAAAGATTATAGAAAAGCTAAATTTTCATATCAAATATGGCAGTCTCTTGTTGATATTACAGATGAAGAAATAAAAAAGTTTACTGAACCAGCTAAAGAGTATTTGGAACTAATATATACTGATAAAGATACAATGCTAAAAGAATTAAAGGCTGATGAGAGTAATAAAAATAAGAGTTATTTTCAGAAAGTATTAAGCATATATCCTGAGTTGCTAAAAGATCCACATTGTAAAACAGAATTAAGTAGTAAAATATCCTCAAAGAAAAAACAGTATAAGTCTGGAAAGTTTGAAATGAATGCATACAACACTTTTGTTATACCTGATTTATTTGCTTGGATGCAATATGTATTTTACGATAAAGAAAAATTCAATAAGATGCTAGAAAATAATGAAATTGGATTACTTAAAGATGGTGAAGTTAGTTGTAAACTATTTAAAGAACAAACAGGCGAACTGATTTTAGAGAGGTTTCCACACCTATATCAAGAACATGGTATAAGAACAAATATAATCAATGAATTGACAGGTAAATGGTTTAAGACAAATGCGGTATATACAAGTTGTTATGATTTAATTTCCAAGTTATTACAATTTGATTGCGATGGAGACCACCTTCTAATTATAAATGAACCAGAAAGACTTTTACCTATAGTAAAACGAAATATGGGATATGGTTTATCATACAAAGATTATAAAAATAATTGGAATATGAAAAAAATAGTTCCTCTATATTATGAGATGGGAAAAGCTGAAGGACAACCTTTGAATTCAGAGAATTTCTATAATTCCTTATTAAATGCCTTTAAAAGTAGTAATATAGGAAAGTATAGTAATCAATTAGCTAAATTATGGGCAAAGACAAATAAAGATGATGATTTAACTGTTCATAAAGTAATTTGTGCCTTGAATAATTTTTCTATAGATAGTGCTAAAACATTACAGCCAGCTTTTCCAACAGAAAATACAGATAAACTTATAAAGCAACTTGAAAAGGATAAATTGCCATACTTCTTTATGTTTGCTAAGAAGAAAAATGAACATCAAGTTAATGAAATAGGTAATGGTACAGTAGATAGGATAGCTAAAGAAATTGAAACTTTAAATAAGCAGGAATTTGATTATAGTAAGGTTGGAAGATTTAGTTATAAAACTTTAATGAATAATTCAAAAATTGCAATTAATAATAATATAATTGAAGCTTACAAAGAGCTAAATGATGAAAAAGACACATGGTTTATGAAAACTGATATGGACAAACAGGAGGTAAGCTCTGCAATCTACGATACTATTAAATATGAATTTGCATTAGCCTGTGAGGAGAATGATGTTGAATATAAAGATGCTGTAGATATGGTAATTAAATATATTTATACAGATAAAAAATTAAAAACACAAAAAAAATCAATATTATTTACTGTGTTTGGCGAAGAAATTATTAATAATTTAAATAAAAATATAAATAAACCTTTAGGCGATGGTTATATAAAATGTCAGATGTGTGGCAAGAGAATCAAGAAAAAAGGTAATAGACAAACTATGTGTGAAAAATGTTCAAAAGAAAAAAGGAAACAAGATAAATTAAAAAGACAAAAACAAACTAGAGAAAAATTAAAAAATTAAGTTAGAAATATAGTTGAAGTCATTTAGAAAAAACCTGTAGAGTTAGTAATATCAATGCTTTATAGGTTTTTTATCGTGAAAAGTATTTCGAAAAATACAACCCAAAAATGTCAAAAAAGATAATAAAAATTAAAGAAAAAATGAAAAATATTACCTAAAAAGATGTTTTACATAGTGGAAATATATATCCGTAAAATTGAAAGTATATTTTCTCAATATAAGTATAATTCAAAACACTATAATATGTCAAGGTTTTATTTAAAAAAATTTGAAATTTGTATTTCGTTTATATAACTATAAATTAAAAAAGGGAAGGTGTTAAAAATAAAATGGAGAATGAAGTAGTACGTAAAAAATTAAAGGAGTATTTGGAAATCAATGGTGTACGAAATAATTGGATAGCCAAGAAGATAAATATTAGTCCAACCAGTATATGTTTATTTTTAAAGGATGCTAGAAATTTATCAAGTGATAAATTGGAATTAATTTGGAATCTTATTAAAGAATAATTTAAAGATTGATAGAGAAATTTATAAAACAAAAATAAATTAATTATGGGGTGCTTAACTGCATCCCTCCCAAAATGAATATTAGGATGAAGCACTTATGTTTTTTAGGTACTTGATTCTAGTATTTATATACTAGATTTTTGGTATATGTTCATATTTTTAAACTCTTAAAATTTTAAAAAATGAACTTTGATAACATTATAATACGCCAGGTTTTGAAATTTAAAAACCGATTAATGGTAAGTTCTTGTTATTTCTTGTAAGACGTTCGATCCGTCTCTCCTCAAATGCCACCCATAATTTGGCACAAGTATAGAAATAACTGTGGCAGCCCAAATTCAAGGTATAAAGTGGGGAAATTAATACCACTTGCATAGTGTGGAGCGCGATAAAGACGTTCCCCTATGTTGCTATAAACATATAAATATTAAGATGAGACTTCTATTTAATAGAGGTTTGATTTTAGTATTTATTTTAAACACTAATAAATTTTTAATAAGGGTCTTATATCTATAACTTATTAAGGGATAGATTGAGAAACTTGAAAGGAGAAAAATATGGATTTAACAACATTGAATTTAAATGAGGAACAAATGACAGCATTAGAAGGACACATTTTGGAAGAGGTTACAAAGGCTAAGGATTCTTTTAAGGAATATATACCTAAAGATGAGGTTGAAAAACTTACTCAAGGTGCAGGAGATAAGGTTCGCACTGAATACAGTAAGAAAATGAAAGCTTTAGAAGATGAACTAGTAAAATATAAGCCAGTGGAAAAAACTGAAAAAGAAATCGAAGTGGAAAATAGATTAAAAGCTTTAGAGAAAAGAGAAAAAATGGCTGAAGCTAAAGAAAAATTATTAACTGTATCTGATAAGTTAAAAGAACAGGGTCTACCTCAACAACTATCAAAATATTTGGTAGGTGCAGAGGAAATGGAAACTGAAATAAATAGCTTAAAAGAAATGTTTAATAATTTGGTTTTAAATAATAGTTTTATTCCCAATGGACATAAATCTAAGAATGAATCTAATACATTTGAAGAATTTAAGAAAATGACTTATGATGGCAAACTCAATTTAATGCAAACAAATAGAGAATTATATGATAAATATAGTTTAATGGCAAGGAAAGAAAAGGGATGGGTATAGAAATATATTCATTCTTTTTTTATAAAATAATTTTAAATTAAGAAAGGAATGTGATTTTATGCAAGTTGTACCAGAAATTTATGCACAAGTTGTAATTGAAAAAATGGGCAGTAAAGCCCTTGTAAAGAATATGGCTACTGATTTAGGAGTTATTATTAGTGGCGAAAAAGGAGATACAATAAGTTTTCCAAGAAGTAAAAGAATAGGAGATGCCACTGAAGTTGTTAAAGGTACTGCAAAAACTCCAGCAGAATTAGATTTTGATGAAGTTAAAGCTGTAATTAAACAGATGGAAGCTCCACCTGTAAGAATTTATGATAAAACACAAAAGGAAGCATTAGGTTATGAAATACAGAATGCAGCCAAACAACAATCAGATTCATTGGACTACAAATTTGATTTAGACTTAATAGAAGAAATGGATACTACAGATTTAAAGGTTCATGCAGCAAATGCTAAAGCTATAACATCAAATGAAATTGATGAAGCACTTTTATTGTTTGGAGATGACAGAAATGTTGAAGATTTCACAAATGGGGGAATTATTATACATAGTGCATTGATAACAAGTTTTACTAATATGGTTGGATTTACTTCAGCGAGTAATACAACAGTAACAGCCTTAAATGGTATTGCTAGGAAAAATTGTCTTGGATTTTATCAGGGAATTCCCGTTATATTCACAAACCATGGAACAGAAAAGAATGGGGAATATAGAAGTTTTATATTAAAAAATGATGCTATAGGATACAAGATAAGACAGGGTTTAACTGTCGAAGACTTTAGACCAGAAGGTTTGTATGCGACAGATCTCTATTCTTCAATGATGTACGCAGTGAAGCTCATCGAGGAAGAGTCTTGTGTTTCAATCAAAAATTCTAATCCAGCAGCTTAAAAGGTAAGGGAGTTATTCCCTTATTTTTTTAAGTTAACTTTGTAAACCTATTATATTGAGGAGGAAAAGAGTGTGTTAAGTGAAAAAAAGTTAAAAGAAATACGTCTTATTAAAAATTTAAGCTTGCAAGATGTTGGCGATAGAATAGGATGTTCTAAAAATTATGTGTCCATGCTAGAGAATGGTAAAAAACCATTTAATCAAGAATTCTATAGGAAATGGATTGATGCACTTTATGGAATTTATGATATAAGAAAAACTGAAGATTATATTAATAAATTAAATGAAGAAGCTGAAAAGGAAGTTATAAAAAATAAATCAAATAGTAAAAAATCAACAACTAAAGCTAAGAAAACTGTTACTAAATAATAATTTAAAATGAAAGGTGGTGTAGATGTTGAGTTATGATTCATGACCCTTCCTTTTTGTTTAAAAAGGGAGGAAGAAAAAATACATATAATATATAAATTATTCCAAAGGAGAGAATAATAGAATGTTTTTAATAAAATGCATATTAAAAATTTTAAATATAAATGCTGATATTATACTTATTAGCTTACTTGGAAGGCAAGAGAAACAAAACTTACATCGAGTATATGCAGAAAGAACTAAAGGAAAAATTTCCAGAATGGTGCGGTGACACTAGTAAAGAGTATTCATTAATTTTAAGTGATGATATTGATTCATTAGCATCATGTTATATTCAAAACAGATTGTTTGGTAGAAATGTTGAATATTTTATGGATTTCAATTCAAGTTATATTGATGAAAATGGTTGGAGAATAGATTGTCAAAAGGTGTATAGAACTAAAAATAAAACAGAAAATAACGTTATAGGCATTGATATTGCCATTGAAGGTGATGGATGGTATACATGGGATAACCATGTCACTAGAATATCTAGTAAAGATAATTATAATACTGAGAGTGCTAACTTAAATACAATAAATGGTACAAATTATTTTAATTACTATGACAAAAAATTTGCAGGGAGTACTCTTATAACTATGCTATCTTATTATTCAGATAAGATAGATATAAGTAAATGGTCTGAAGAAATGAAGATGATCCTTTGTTGTACAGATTCGCTTTATACTTGCTTTGATGTTTGGAAGAGAGATTTTCGTCCAGTTCAAAGAAAATATTTAAAAGAGCTTGAGATGAGTGAATTAATAGAACTTATGGAATTTCATGTAGCTAAAAATAAAAAAAGAGATTTTGAAGAATTGAAACAAAAATATAATTTGGATTCTAAAATTTACTTAAATCCACATACTCATAAACTAGAAACTAAAATTGATTTATTTGGTTTAAGTGAATTATTTAAAATGGATTTAAGTTTGCCTGATGAAGAATTTGAAGACTTTAAAATATATGACAAGCATGTACATTATGGATATGTTAATAACAAAGAAAGCCTTTGTACTGGTAATACAAAAGCTTTATTCAACCTTGCCCTTGTGAAGAAGGACATGATTATTTATAGTACAAGAAATATTATAGCATAAACTTAGGAATGGGGTGGAAAAATTGAATGAGAAAATAGAAGTAATTATAGATATAGATACTATTAACGAATGTCTAAAAGATATAGATTAATATAATATTTAAAATGCTTACAAATAGCTTAATATCAATGGTTTGCATGAGGTTAATAGAAGCGCTGATATTACTGGATTTGTGGGCATTTTTAATTTAATAAAGGAAGTGAAATTTTAATGGTATATACATTTGAAGAAAATATAAATAAGCTGACATATGATGGATTGAATTACCAAAGGCAAATGGATGCAACTACAAGTGATGGAAGGAACGTACTGAATTGGGATGAAGTAGATCCAAAAGTTTTTGATTTTAAATATAACAAATATAAATGTTGGAGTAAATTACAATCTGGAATTAATACAGTTACAAATAATTTTATATTGCAAAGTAAGACGTGGTTTTATAAATTGGAAATTAAAGTAAAAAATACATGCTATATAAAGCACGCTTGGGTTAGCGATAGTACAGGTGGAGATGGTTTTTTAAATATAGATAAAACATATAGTTCTGGGGATGAAATAACACTTTATATGGTTAAGTTAATGGAGCTAAAGTGTAAAGCTGAAGATGTAGAAATAACAGCATATTATATACCACCTTTTATTGAATTTTGGAATATTTCAGGGAAAACAAAAGAAGAAATAGAAGCTAATAAGAAAAAATATTTAATAAGTAATCAAATAGGCGTTGGTGGCGGTGGATATGTATGGTTTCAAAATGGTTTACAAAAATTTGTAATGGATAACACTGTATCAGAAGCTCTAAAAATAACAGGAAATAATAGCCAATTATATTTATGGAATTGCAATAGTAGTTGGGGAAAAACAGAAAATATGTTTTATATTTTTCAAAATCCTAGAGCTAGGAATTTAGATATTTTGTATTCTCCTGATTGGTTCGAATCAGAAGATGAATAATTATTGAAAGGAGAAATATATGAGTAGAATAGCAGACATTAAGAAAAATATAAAAACTAATAGTAATAAGAAAAGTTACTTTGTTAGATGGTACATCGACAGTGATAAATCTAAAGATAGTTACAATAAGGAAATTAAAAATGTAACTCAAGTTGGCTATGAAACAGCCATGCAAGAGTGGCTTTATGATGAAGATGTACAAGAAGCTATTAAACAATATTTAAAGGTTTTAAGAAATATAAAGATGTTAAATATCTATGAAAGTATGTATAATAAAGCTTTAAATAAAGGCGATGTGAATGCAGCTAAGTGGATTGAATCGTTTTTTAAATCAGACTTTTTTGAAAGCGGTCAGGATGAAATAAACAATTATTTAGAGGGAATTAATATTCCGGGACTAGAAGGTGATAAATAATGGCTATAAGTAAACATAACGCAAAAAAATTAAAATATCTATGGCAGGATGGTCACGAAGTAGATTGGATAGGAGCTTTTGTGAAAATAGTAAATAAAGATACTAAAACAGTACCATTTATTTTAACAGAAGAACAAAAACAATTTGTAGAGGGTTTAGAGAAATTTAATATTGTATTGAAATCTAGACAGCTAGGTTTGAGTGTTTGTACTGTAGCTTTAAGTATAAGACAGTGTATAGTTTACCCTAACTCATGTTGTCTATTGGTATCTCATGACCAAAAAAGTTGTAATGCGATATTTGACAAGCTGAAGCAACAATTCAATAGTTTACCTAGTTGGTTAAAGCCCAAAGAAATTGCTAACAATAGGCAAGAAATTAAAATGGCTAATGGTTCAAAAATAACTTGTGTATGTGCTGGTAATAAGGACGTTGCTAGAGGAGAAACTATTTCTGGAATCTGTCATATCAGCGAATTTGCCTTCTGGAAAATGTCTGAAAAACAACTAAATAGTATAACCCAAGCTTTAGCACCAGAGGGGAAATTAATTATAGAATCTACTGCATGTGGACTAAATTATTTTCACGATTTATATTTCCAAGCTAAAAACAATGAAAATAGTTATAAATCATTTTTCTTTAATTGGATTAATGGAAGTACATTATTCAAGAAGGACTATGAAAAGGCTGTAGAAATATATAAATCTAAAAACAATAAATTACTTACTATTAATGAATTAGACGATGAAGAAAAGGAACTTGTAAAACTAGGTGCTACTATAGAACAGCTTATGTGGAGAAGGTTAAAAGTGGCTAGTAGTGGCTTAGATGCTTTTCACTCCGAATATCCTGCTACCGATCTTGAAGCCTTCATTTCTACAGGTTCTAACGTATTTAATAATAAAAAAATTGATGAAGTAGAAAGAGCTATTAAAACAAATAAAATTAAACATATACCTAAAGAAAATATAACAGATTTACCATTGATATTAAAAAATCATTATGGTAGGTCTTTTTTTATGTGGCAAATTCCCAAAGTTGAGGAGCGTTATTATATCGGTATCGATAGTTCGGAGGGAGTAGGACAGGATTTTACAGTTATAGAGGTATTTAATAAGGATGGTGAACAGGTTTCTGAGTTTTATAACAATAAATTAAAACCATATGAAATGGCAGATATTATTGATGCTATAGGTAGATATTACTGTAAGGGCATTTGTACAGTGGAAACAGCTAGTGGGGGGCATTCGATCATAGAAAGACTTAGATACAATTTGAAATACATGAACATGACTAAATATAAATCCTATGATGAATTCAATAAAATGCAGTGGAGGTTAGGGTTCGACACTAATAGCAAAACAAAAGGTATTATTATCAATGATTTTATTGAGATGTTTGAAAAAGGACAAATAAAAATTAATAGTATAAGGTTGCTAAATGAAATGAAAGTATTTGCAATTGATGATAATGGGAAAATGGGGGCAAGTGGAAGCAATCACGATGATAGTGTTATGAGTACGGCTTTGGCACTAGCAGGGTTAAAAAATGGATTTTATTATACTTTTTAAAAATGAAAGGATTGGTTTAAGGATATGTATAGAAATAAAAATTATAAAGAGGAAAGAAAAATTTTATCAAAAGAAGAAAAATTTGAATTCATGTTACAAGATTTTATGAAGATAAGTAAGGAAAAAATAACTGAATCCAATCACAAGAAACATACAGTTAGTGAACAGGTTGAAACTAAGAAGGTAAATAATGAAAGAAGGAAACGAAAAAATGATAGAAAGAACAACCAATATAAATATTAATAAAGTAAAAGTTAATGGGGATTTATATAATCTTGCAATTCCTAAAAATATAAATAGCTTTGAAGAATTAAAAGATATCATAAATAACAGGATTGATCTATTAGAAAAATTAGTACAATAAGGGGTGGTTATGATTGGGTATAAATATATATCGCAAAAATACCTCCAATAGTGGAAACAATGGTAATGCAACAAATGAAGTAAAGCAAATTGTAAAATTAAATGTGGAAGCTAATCATGTAACAAACATAGATAATACAGATAATAATAATTTTAAAAATATTTTTGATGTATACAAGATAACTGGTTCTCAAGATGATGTTATTAAATTATTAGCTGATTTTGCAAATGATGAAAGTAGCAACTTTGTACATAGTAATAATGTTGTGTTCGATGGAGATATGAAATTAAAAACTAATTTCAGTATAAATTCTAATTTTAATAGAGCTATGGGGCAAGGAAGTGAATATACATATTCAATAGATAAGAGTAAATACAAAAATGTAATAGATATAACATATTCAGATGATAAGGTGAATTTAAATGCAATTCCAGTGGATGAGCTTATAATAGCAAATGATTTTATTTCACTAGAAGGTATTCAAAATATTGATAAGCTTATATTAGTTGCTAACAATGTAAAAGTTATCTTAGATAACGGGAGTAGTTGGTTTACATGGGATAATATGAATAATAAATTTATTGCTATAAATGCTACTATTGATGATGTAAAAGTTAATGGTATAGATGTTGATATATTTAATTCTATACCTTCATTGGCATGGGATGAATTATTGTTAGTTAATAAAAAAATTAGATTTGCTTATTTATTAGTTATGAATTCAATAAATGATAATGTTAAAACAGGTTCTATATCTATGCAGGTTGATATTAATGGATATTACACAAAATCCATTCCAGGAACAGACTATAATATTAATTTGAAACAAAACAATATAGAGATAGAGTTCTTAAAAAATAATTCTTACATTGTAAATTATTTATAGGGGGTGTGACATGATGGGTAGTGCTATATATTCTAAAATAATAACTAGCAATGGAAAACAGACTACTACAGTACAGAATACTGTTATAAATTTTAGTCATTCATTATTACAGCTTACTATTGAAACTTTTGACAAAGCTTTACATATAAGGATTGATAATTCTGATGTGATTGAAATAGATGCAGATAGGGTTTTTATTATTAATGAAATGCAAATTGAAAATATGACAATTATAGATAGTAATGTTCAATATAGATGGACGGGAATGTATTAAGGTGTAGTTATTATGGCTATGCCTTTTATTATTTTTTGAAAGGATGTGTAAATATGCAGACGCTAGAACAATATATAAAGGATAAATATAATAATGTAGAAGATTGGTTTGTACAGGAAGTACAGCAGCCGTATAACTTTAATAGAATTAGTAAAATATTAGGAAATAGGGAGTATCTTAAAGGAATACATAAAATATTACAAAGAGAAAATAGCAAATGGAAAGGTGAAGTATTTAATACTACAAAACTTATATTGCAGGAAGCAAAAACAATTTTGAATTTCCATGACACATACCTCTTAGGCAAGAAGGTAAGTATAACTGGAAGTGACAATATTGTTGCTACCTTTAATAATATATATCGTAAAGGAAAATATTCTAAAATAGATTTTAATATATTAAGGAAAGTTAACAGGTTTGGAGATATATTTGAATATGTTTATATTGATAATAAGACTATCAAAAGTAAACTTATAAATTCAGAAGATAGTTACCCGATTTTTTCAGAGGATACTGGTGAATATATAGGATTTATTGAATATTATACTATGGATAGTAATAAGGTAAGTTATTATAATGTATATTTTTCAGATCATGTTGAATGTTATAGTAATGAAAGTGGAGATTTGCAATTAATAAATGAATATAGCAATTTAAGTGGTTTACCAATACATTACCATAATTTTAATGACTATGATGATAATTGTGGATTAAGTGAACTTGAAGATATAAAACCAATACTTGACCAATTGGAGGACATATTAAGTAAAATGACAGATAGTGTGTATACATTAAGTTTGAATCCTATAGCAGTGACATTAGGAGGACAACGAGTAGATGCTACTATTCCAAGTGATGCAGTAGGGTATATGATTAACTTAGATGTAGGGGAATTCAAATTTGTTAATGCTACAATGGATTATAGTACAATTAAATTATTATTAGATACATTGCATAAGAAATTAGAAACAATAGCAGCAATTCCTTCAGTAGCTTTAGGCAATAGTAATGTCGCTAATGTTTCGGAAGTATCATTGAGTATGTTATATTCATTGGCTTCAGTTAAAGCTATGATAAATGAACAATGGCTACATGAAGGTTTTGAAACTAGATGGGAAATTATAAGGAAACTATTGGCATTACAAGGTATTGTATTTTCTGAGGATGAATTTATTGATTGTGAATTTAATTATAGTAGACCTATAAACAATGAAGAACAATTAAATAATATTAAAACTCAGTTTGATATGGGGGCAATATCATTACAAACTATAATTGAAAAGAGTTATCTAACTAATGATGTTACTGGGGAACTGGATAGAATAAATAAGGAGGATGATAAGATTAATAATAGTAGTGATAACAGTAATAAATATGTACAAGATGATAGCATGAATGTAGATAATAATGAAGAAAAAGTTGGATAATTGATAATAGATTTAAGTGAGTTAAATGGTTATATATGACCGATTATTCATGTGTTGATAATGTTGATATTATAAGGTATTATTAGTATATAAATATAAAACTATAATGTAATAAATTGCAACATAGAAATAAAGGTTAAATAAAAATGAATTGGTAACATATGTTACAGTTAAAAAATATACACTGTGTTACAGCAAAAAACAAAAAAATGATTTTTAAAAATTAAAAAGTTTAAAAAATAAAATAAAATAAAATAAAAAAAATAAAAATGAAATTTTAAATTAAAAAATGACATATACTAATGACGTATGCTATTGTAACAATAAGTAATTATAAGAATTAATTGATTACATAACAGTAACTTGATTATACATTTATACAATGATATACATAAAAATACGCATGTTTATACAGATGGAACAATAAGCTACAATATGTATATATGCACTAATATACAGTAATTTGCGTATAAATATTATGTATAATTGATATAAATTACATGCATTTTATTAACAATGTTTTTTAAAATAGTACAAGTATTGATATAACTATATTATATCAGTTCGCTACAACGTTATGCGAAGTATAAGAAATTTTTATTTAACGCATATAATTTTTCAAGAGAATATCATTATCAATTGGAATTTCTATAAAAAATGTATAAATATTTTTAGTATCTTCATTTTGCAGATACTATTTTTTATTTTTGGGGACATATTTGGTTGACGAAGGCAGTTCCATAGCTTGAAAAATAATTAATTTAACCCCTTTTTTATAGAGTGCCGACCAACTAACTAATTTTTTACCCACATAAAATTTTAGGTGTTCCCTTTTAAAAGGGATGCCCATAAAGGGTGATGCAATTATTCTATTTTCACTAATTTGGGAGATGTGGACAAATATAAGTAAATTCCTACAAGGACATTACATAAAAATTAAATATCGATACCGTTTAAAACGGAACCGACACCACTAAGGGGGACGTAATTCGTCCTCTTTTTTGTGGCTTTTTTAAGTGACCACTAGATATTAAATCAAGAGGTTGTGGAATTTCAGTCAACTATATAACTATTTTTAAGCAAATTAAAGGAGGTTTTCAATTATGGGAACAGTAAAATATAGTCAAATTAAAACTTCAGATGGAGTTATTGAATTTGATTTTAATGATAATAATAAGAAAGTTTTTGAAATAGATGTTGATAATTATGAATATCTAAGAGTGTATAATGCTACTTCATGGTTTCGGTTATATATAAATCATTCCAATGATTATATAATTATTAAACATAGTCAATATGAAGATGGACAAGGATGTGGAATAAGGGATCTAGTGTTAGAGGATTTTCAAATAAATCATATCAAATTAGAAATAGCACCAGAATTTTGGCAAATACATTTCGATAAAGGACAAGTAGAATTTTATATGTGTAAATAGTTTTTAATGATTTGTAAAATTAGAAATATTTCTACAAAATTATTAATATAGTTGTTCGTTTATGGTATGATATAGAAAAAATGGGTAAGGGGATGTATTTATGAGTGAATTTGAAAGTGACATTTTACATGAATTAAAGATTGGTGAAATTTATACTACTAAACAAATTATTAGATTATTGGCATTCAATGATGTTACAGTAATTTCATTGGATACAGAACGTTTTTATGAAATGAGTGATATAAAATTTAAAGTTGAAAATGCTTTTAATGGTTATATTAGTGGTCATAAAGAACCAAATACCTATGTTCAACCAAGCAGAAATAAAAAAATATATATAATTTCAAAAGCTTAATATTGGAGAGCTACATAAGTGATTATAATTTTAGGGTATACAAATATGATTTTAAGATAGAAACATTTAGACAGTATGAATAATATTCAATTTGGGGGGGATTTGAATTGGAAAGTAAAAGAATAGATGGATATGTTATTACTTCATTTGATGAGAATGAAATAAAAGAGTTTTCAAAAGATTTTAATATTGAATTTAAATATTCAAAAGGATTTCAAGTAGAATTTGATTTGAAATTTAGTAAAATTTATTGGATTGAACTTGATAATGAAGATAAAGAAATTTTTCATAATAGATGTGAAAAAAATATGTCATATGTATCAAGTATAAAAGAAGCTGAAAGATTTGGATTAAATCATGGTGAAATTATGGATGCTAATTCATTCAAAGACTGGATAGATAGACAAAAAAAGAAAGGCAATTTACCAAATGTATCAATATAATTTATAAGAGGTCGTTAAAACCGACTTCTTTTTTTATGCCCTAAAATAGGAAAGGATGTGTTAAAAGTGAAAGTATTAGACCGATTAAAGCTAGAATTAAGTAATAGACAATATTTTACTGATACAGAGTATACAACTTTTTTATCAGAAAATACACTAGATGAAACATTAGAATATGATAAATCTACAATGCAAAGGAATTTACTATTAACTGTATTAGATGTGTTAGAAGCTCTTTCAAATGATGTAGATATAATGAGAAAACTTGATAATGCTGATATTATGAGTGTTTCTGAAGCTTATAAATTTTTAGACCAACAAAGACAAAATATTAAACAAAGAATTGCAGCAATACCTATTCCAGAGGATCAATATAGTAATGTAAGTTTATTATTTACTAGAAATAGAAGATAGTTTCGCCATATGTGGCGATTATGAAAGAGGTGATATTATTGGATATGTTGGATTCTATGGAAAGAATGTTTGATGATTATTTTAATAGATATGGACAACCTGTGGACATTGATAGCAATAAGAAAATCAAAGCTATTTTTAAAGAAATTGATGATAGAACTAATAGTATTGATAATAAGTATATAATTACGCCTAAAGATATTATAAATCAAGGTAGTGTAATTGAAGGATTGGGTTGTCAATGGCTGACAATAGAAAAACCAGTTTTATATTATAAGAATTATGACAAGAGTATAATTAGAAAAATTACGACAATATTGAAATTTGTAATTGATGGTGAAGTAGTGGAAATACCTTCTATAATAGATACAAAAATTTTGGACATTCAAACAAATCAATATATGTCATTGGTAGATGGGCAAGTGTTAGTAACATTTCCGAAAAATAAGAATAGTTTAATGTTAGATCTGGATAAAAGATTTTTAACAGATCCACAAACAGTTTGGAAATTTACTGGTTTCGATTATTTTAGTAAGGACAGTCTTATTATTGCATATGCAAAACGAGACCTTATGGGAGAGGATGACGATAAGGTAAATTTAATTGCAAATTATAAAACTAAAATAGCTATATATAAATTAGAAATATTAAACGGTGATAGCATTGAAGCTTATATAAATAAATCAATTCAACTTAATCTACAATATTCTAAAACAATAAATAAAGAAACTACTACGATTACACCTTTACCAGAAATGATATATACTTCTTCAGATATGAATATTGCACAAATTAATTCTGACGGATTAATTAATTTTGTAGGTACAGGTAGTGTAACAATTACTGCTACAGCAAAGGATAATCCTAGTGCTACTGATAGTATAATTATAAATGTAATAGCTACAGTTGCACACAATTATACTATTAATTTGACAGCTTCGACTACAACAGGATTAAGTAAAATAACAAGTGGAACAACTTGTACATATACAGCTAAATTGTTTGATAATGGAACAGAAATTCAGGGAGCTTTATTTGATTTTGTTGTAGATAAAACAACTAATACTCCTACTAATGCTTTTAATGTTGTTAATACAACAAATAATAGTATTGATATTAAATGTATAAAAGATGGTGGTACAACACCTTACTATATAATATTAAATACTTATTGGAAAGATAATCATGATTTTAATAGTAGTTTAAAAATAAGATTAAAAAGTTTATTGTAATTTTAATAACAAATAATATTTTGCTAAAAGGTATATTTTAAAGTATAAGACAAAATTAAAACCACCAAACTAGCTAAATGACACTAATTTGGCGGTTAAGTAAATGTTATTATTATACAATTCACCCTCTCTATTTTTATTAGATGTAAGCTTGTCTTACTCTTGTATTTATTATAACATGAGATTTGTTTAAAATCAATCAAAATATTATGAATATTTCAATAATAAAGTTGAATATATTTTAATTGTCGAAAGATAATGCTTGCAATAAAGCAAAAAAGATATATAATAATAAATATCAAAAGAAAATATTTATTATTTAATAAAAGATAAATGATAAATAATTTACTTTTGATATAGAGTTTAAAGCTATTTAAATCCCCCATTATCCCATTTCAAGGGTACAATTAATTTTGTACCTTCTTTTTTCTATTTGAGTTATCATTTAAGTAATCACTTATTAATATATCAAGTCTTTGAAAAATATTCATGCGGTTGCCCTGGCAATTACACTACATTTATTTACCTTAACCTGTAACTTTAGTATAATAAAATATATACATATAAAGTTCGGAGGTGATGGAGTGTATTGTTCTAAGTGCGGAGCTGAGAATCCAGATGATGGTGTATTCTGTGCTAATTGTGGTACAAAAATTAGTAATAGTATAGTTCCATACAATAATGAAAGAGAAATCCAAACCTATAATAATATGATTCATGAAAAATCTAATAATAAATCAAAGAGTTTAACAATAATACTATCTATACTTCTATTAATTGTATTGTTTTCATTAGGAGTAGGCGGTGCTTATTTGTACAATAAAAAAGTCCAAGCTCAAAAATATGAACAATATTGTCAAAATTATACTAATACCTTTACAAAAACAACTAAAGATATTTTAATTGAAGAGAAAACTACAAGTTTAATGTGTGCTGTAGTTTCTGAAACGTGGAATTCAGCAATTGATTCACATTATAAAGATTTTGATACAGAATTATCTATGTTAAATAAAAAGTGGAAAGACAGTGGAAACTTAAAATCAAGAGAAGATGCTAAAAATAATATAGAATCAGAAATGTCACAACTGAAAAATCCACCTGATGATTATAAAGAAGCTTATAATGCTTTAGTTGAGTTGTATGGATATTATACTCAAATATATAATCAAGCAGTTTCTCCTAAAGGCTCATTGTTTACATATAATCAGGATGTAAATAATAAAACAAGTGAATTTGATAAGATATATGATAAATTAGCTGTAATAAAGCCTAATATAAAATCAATAGACAGGAATGATATTGATACAAGTAATGTAAATGCTAGTCAGTTAAAATCTTCTACAACTGATACTAAAGCTAATTTAACAGACAATAGTATGACAAAACAGCAGGCTATTCAGATGGTAAAAGATTATAGTGGTAATAGTGATTGGGATGTTGTAGAAAATGTAGCAACTAAAGAAACAATAGTTGAAGGTTCAGATGATGTAATTGGGCATAGTTGTTACTTTTTTGTTCCTAAAGGTGGTAGGGCTATTCTTTTTTTTATTGATAAAACGACAGGAAAATTATATGAAGAAACAGGTAGACTTAATGGACAAAATAGAGTTTATAAATTAGTAAAATAAATATGTTTTGATCTGAAAGATTAAGCATAAAAAATACTTGTTATTAGTTTACTCACAAGATGTTTAGGTTAATATAAATTTCAACATAACTAATAAAAATAAGATAAAATTATATATATGTAGGAGTTTTTGTATTAGATTTATGCTTTATAGATTTAGAAGTGTTGATAATTAAATAGGTATTTAATCATGAAGCAAATCGAAAAATAACTTGCTTCATGATTAAATTTATTGTTTTAAATTTTGTTATTTTTTAGTGAAAAATTTACATTTTAAACTTTTGAAAATAATAATTATTTTCAAATCATAATTGTTTTTTAGTGCAACAATACTAACAAGACTAACGCAAGCAATTGCGGTAATAGCAACAATAGAGTTATCCATAACATTCATCTCCTTAAAATTCTTTGAATAGAGTATAATACCGAAAAAGATCATTCTCTACGTACACTTTTTTCTCGATTTTATTTAGTTAAATTAAAATATCTTACAAGCCTTGGTTTATCAACTTCTTAAAAATATTCTTTCAAGTAAAACCATATAAAACAAAGTTTATATAAATTAATATAACTATGAAAAAATATAATATTGTGACATTATGTGGATATAGTAGTACTCTTAGTGCAAGGATTAATGGGTGTATAGCACTACTTGTACTAAATTTAAATAAATTAGTACATTAGGTACTAGATTTTTAGATATTAGTACTTTTTGTATCACATTTTGTGTGTATTTTTATCATGATAAATTACATTTTGTGCTTGCTTTTAACGTTATATATATTATAAATCAAAAAAATCAAAAACCGATTTAAGTAGATTTTTATGTATTGTAATCAATTGAAAATACTATGGAAATTTTTTTTAACACTCATGTCATAAGAATTAAATCGGTAAGAGATATTTTTTGAATACCCCATTTTGGAGAATTTGTTGATGTCTGTATAATTTTTGTATAGAATAGAAATGAATAGAAAAATAGAAAAGCATATTATATAATATATAGACTTAATGGGGGATGGTTAATATGGGGAACTTAATAGAATGTCCTATGTGTGGAAAAATGATTTCACCAAACGCAGCAATGTGTCCTAATTGTGGTGAACCAATGAAGAAAAATGATGAACAAAAGGAAGAACACTCAGATGATAAATATTATCTTCTTTTAGAGGAACCTGGTGAAACATCATTAGATGTAAATAATAAATTAGTAGATTTATTAGGTATTAGTATGGATGTTGCTATTTCAATGACAAAATATACTCCGTATTTAATATTAGATGATTTAAAATTGGAAGAAGCAAAAGATTATAAGGATAAATTAGAGAGTGTAGGTGCAGTAATTAGTATTAAACTTGATAAACAAAATGATTATATAGATTCTTTAGAAAACAGTAATATTGAAGATGCTGAAAATATTAAGGAGACTCAAAGTATAAAAGATACTGAAAATGTTGAAGATAATACGATTAAATGTCCTACTTGTAGATCAACTAATGTAAAAAAGATTGGTGGTTTAAGTAAAGCAGGTTCGGTTGCCTTGTTCGGCATTTTTTCAATAGGGAAATTAACGAAGAGTTTTGAATGCAATAAATGTGGATATAGGTGGTAGTTAACTTATGTTTCATATTCAATTATTGTACATAGAAGGTGAATATAAATGGACTATTTAAAAGAGGATGATTATGTAATTTATGCCACATGTGAAAAATGTGGAAAACGAAATTCTTTTCAAAAATATTATTGTATTCGTTCAAAAGGCGGTTTTAGACTTAACCCACCAATGAGATGTTCGCATTGTAGACAAGTATCTGATTTTATTAATTTAAATAAAAATATAGAAATTGTTAAAGGAGAAACACATATAATAGATTCTCCAAGGCAAACAGGTGCTAGTAATAACTCTATAAGTTGCCCAAAGTGTGGTTCTAAACAAATAACTGCAAATAACAAAGGATTTAGTTTAGGTAAAGCGGCCATCGGAGGGGGATTATTTGGTGGAGTTGGATTGTTAGGAGGTTTCATAGGTAGTAGAAAGGTATTAATAACTTGTTTAAAATGCGGAAATCAATGGGAAGCAGGTAAAAAATAATTTTATAATGAGGAAATTAAGGTTTTGTAATTGTTAGTTTATAGAAAAACTTATATAAAAGTAGGAGGTGATTTTATTGCTTGACCATATATACGAAAATGCAAAAAATGTTTTGAGTAATGAAAAAGACATGATAGGTGTTAAGAATATATATAGGAATAAAGAGTATAAACCTTATTTTCAAAGGTACATATATAAATACTTTGTTTCAAATCCTAAAAAAAATGATAGTAGAAATGATTTTAATGAATTTTATAGAAAAATTAGAGATAAATCAATGTTAAACAACTTAATTTCTTGCTTTGATAGGGAATATGATGCATGCTTAAAGAATATTGAAAAAGATGAATTGCATGATTGGCAAGTAGAAGATTTAGAAAAGAGAATTGCTGAGACTGAAATTGCTATAAATAAAATAATCTCAATTCAAAGCCCTTTATCAGATGAATTTAAATGCCATAAAGATGAAACTATTAAATATCTACAAATTAGAGATGAAATGATAGAAAAAGTTAATTTACTTAACAACAAAACGGTTGAATATTATAGAATGATGTGGGACTAAACTTTAAAAGAGGTGCTAATATGGTGAACTATGAAAAATTTAAAATTGGAACAGCAGATATTGATGGAAAAATAGAGGAATTATTTAGAGAAGGAAAAAAGCCAGAGATATTTTTTCCTGCACATTATTCTGCTTCAGAAATTGAATATTTAAATCTTTAATTGATAAGAATATGCATTTAGTTAGAAGAAATTTTGAAACAGTAGGATATTTTTATAGTGATAAATATAGTTTTTGTAAATTATATATACCAGAAGTTATATGTAAAGTTTTGAAAATAGAATTTAATACTAGTATTGTAGCTTGTGGACAAGGAAATGATTTTATTGTTTATGATGAAAATAAGATAGAATATGTACATGCAAGAGATAGATATAATGAACACTTCGGAGGAAATTTATAAATTATATAATGATTTATAAAGTATAAGTTAATTTTATGTCTATTTTTGAATACATTAATGTAGAGATTTTTTATTACATTTATGTTTTAAATTTTAATTGAAATGTTAAACTTATTGTGATAAAATACATTCATGGGAATAATGGACGGATGTATTGTAAAATGATGTTTTAGACGTATTTAAAGCATTAATTTACAACGTTTTAAGGTGTAGTTTTGACGCGCACGTTTGAGGGGCGTGTGAGTAATCGTACGGGTTCAAGTCCCGTCTTCTGCACCATGAACTTGTATAATTTCTGGAATATTCGACAGACTCTATATTTTGAACCTACATTACTAAAATGGGAGTTCAAAATTTAGATGCAGATATGTACTTCCTTGTGAGACCTTTTGACGGCTTTGGGATTGATAGAAACATCTGTGAGGGCACCCACCTATCGGAGAGATAGGTGTCAAAATTAGGGTAACGGTATTTTGGATTTTAATTTAAAAGCAAAGAGAGATTTTGTCTCTCTTTTTTTATTTAAATTATTCATATCCACTTTACTATTATGCTTGCCACTAATACTCAAACAATAGACAAAGATACCATACCAGCAATTAATAATTTTATAGAAAACTAAAGCATAAAAGGGTTAATAGGTAATAACCCATTAATACCTATTAACCCATTTAGAAGGTTTTTTACTGATTTTTTGCTATTTAAGGTACAAATTAATAAGTGTTGGTGTTGGCATAATATTTGCTTATTATAATTTATCATGATATTAAAAGGAGTGGAAATGTAATGCTATCAAAAGAAATGTATGAGTTAGGAGCAAAACGCTCTGCAATCAGAGATTTATTTGAGTATGGAAAGCAGCAGGCTGCAATTGTTGGAAAAGAAAATGTATTTGATTTTAGTATTGGAAATCCAACTGTTCCAGCACCAGGGTGTGTAAAAGAAGCAATGTTAGAATTGTTGGAAACACAAAAATCAGAAGAAATCCATGGGTATACTTCTGCACAGGGAGATTTTGAAGTGAGAAAAGGTATTGCTGATTATATGAATAGTACATATAATTGTCAGCTTAAAGCAGATAATTTTTATATGACATGTGGTGCAGCAGCTTCTTTAAGTATCATACTTAAGGCTCTTACTGAAAGTCCGGAAGATGAAATTGTAATTATTGCACCACATTTTCCAGAGTATCAAGTTTTTATAAAAAGTGCAGGTGCAAAGATTGTAGTAGTGCCAGCAGATACAGAGAATTTTCAAATTAAGATGGATTTACTGGAAAAAGCTATTACTTCTAACACTAAAGGAATAATAATAAATTCTCCTAATAATCCATCTGGTGTTGTTTATTCAGAAAAAACATTGAAAGATTTAGCAGATTTATTGAAAAAGAAATCTAAAGAATATCAAAAACCTTTGTATCTCATATCCGATGAGCCATACAGAGAAATAGTTTATGATGACGTAAAGATACTATACGTTCCAGATTATTATGAGAATACAATTGTATGTTACTCATACAGTAAATCACTTTCACTTCCAGGAGATCGAATAGGATATATTCTGGTTCCTGATTGTGTGGAAAATGGTAAGGATATATATACAGCAGTATGTGGTGCTGGACGTGCTCTTGGATATGTTTGTGCACCAAGTTTCTTCCAGAAAGTAATTATGAAGTGTCAGGGAAAAACATCAGATATAGCACTATATGATGTAAATAGAAAATTACTATATAATGAACTTACTAAAATGGGTTATCAATGTGTCAGACCAGATGGTGCATTTTATTTGTTTGTAAAATCACTAGAAGAAAATGCTGTAAGTTTTTCTGAAAATGCCAAAAAATTTAATCTTCTCATTGTACCATCAGATGATTTTGGATGTTCAGGATATGTTAGAATATCTTATTGTGTTGATCCAGAGATGATAAAAAGGTCTTTTGGTGCCTTCCAGAAATTAAGAGATTTATATTAATAAAAGATGATATTTTAAATATAAAGAACTATCACACGTTATGTAAAATTTAAAGTGCATAAATGTGTGATAGTTTTTTTGATGTTTTTCATATTCTTTATTAACCATTCAGGTGCCTAAGTAAACTAAGGCAGCAGCAATAATATTTTTAAATTCAAGAATATTTTCTCTTGAAAAAGTGCTTGAAACAGTACAGTATTCACTAAAGGGATACACATATACCATATTTGAATAAAACTAAAGTGTTTTATTTTTAACTAATTTTAAAACTATTTTACTACAAAATTAGAATAAAATTTCTAAAAATAACTTATATAAAAAAATCTTTGTTAAATAACGTGTATTTAAATTTATTACAAAAAGAAACATGTTTACAGTTATAATGAAATTATAGTTTGTTAGTTTTTTTTAACATATTTTATATTAGTAAGTATATTATATATTATATTTTATCGATAAGATTAGAATAATTCCATAAAATTGATGTATAATATACCAAAAATAAGTATAAATATCATTAACAATGATAAAAATATAACGATATTTTTTTACTTTATATTATTAAATTTAATTTTTTATAAAAAAAGTTTCCACGAAAGATTGAGTATAATTTAAGAATAGGTTGAAATGCACTTGCTTTATTTAGAGTAAATACATTTTTTTTGTAAAAAGATTGTTAAAAACTTTAACAAGCCTAGCTTGACATTGATTTCAGAATATTTTAATATATTTATATTAAGGTAGTTTACAATGCTTTACAACAGTGATTCTTTTTTCAATTAATGGATTTATGAAGTTCAGTTGTTCGTTATCAGGCTAAAAAGTAAAGGATTTAATTAGGGGGTAATTAAATGGAAAATAAGGTATTAACTGTATGTCCTTATTGTGGAGCCGGATGTAATTTATATCTGGTTGTAGAAGATGGAAAGATAGTAAGAGCTGAACCTGCTAATGGTAGAACTAATGAGGGTAATTTATGTCTTAAAGGACACTATGGATGGGATTTCTTAAATGATCCTAAAATTTTAACATCTCGTTTAAAGAAACCTATGATAAGAAAAAACGGACAACTTGAAGAGGTTTCATGGGAAGAAGCTATAGGTTTTACAGCTTCAAAATTGAAAGAAATTAAAGAGAAATATGGACCAGATTCAATTATGGGAACAGGTTGTGCTAGAGGATCTGGAAATGAAGCTAATTACATTATGCAAAAGTTTATGAGGGCGGTTATTGGAACAAATAACGTTGATCACTGTGCCAGGGTTTGACATGCGCCATCTGTAGCCGGTCTGGCTTACGTATTAGGTAATGGAGCAATGTCAAATGGTATTCATGAAATAGATGATTGTGATTTAGTATTTATTTTTGGCTATAACGGTGCGGATTCACATCCTATAGTTGCAAGAAGAATAGTAAATGCAAAACGAAAGGGAGCTAAAATAGTAGTAACAGATCCACGTATAACAGAATCGGCTAGGATAGCTGATTTATGGCTTCCTATAAAAAATGGCACTAATATGATACTAGTAAATGCTTTTGCAAATGTTTTAATAAATGAAGGCTTGTACAACAAGCAATATGTTGAAGAACATACAGTAGGCTTTGAAGAATATAAAGCTTTAGTTGAAAAGTATACTCCAGAGTATGCAGAGAAAATGACTGGAGTACCAGCAGAAGATATAAGAAAATCAATGAGAATGTACTCTAAAGCTAAAAATGCTATGATACTTTATGGTATGGGAGTATGTCAATTTGGACAGGCGGTTGATGTAGTTAAAGGATTAGCATCATTGGCACTTCTAACTGGAAACTTTGGAAGACCAAATGTAGGAATTGGTCCTGTAAGAGGCCAAAACAATGTACAAGGTGCTTGTGATATGGGTGCACTCCCTAATGTATATCCAGGATATCAATCAGTAACAAATGATGCCATAAGAGAAAAATTTGAAAATGCTTGGGGAGTAAAACTTCCAAATAAAGTGGGATATCACTTAACTGAAGTTCCTCATTTAGTGCTTAAAGAGGATAAAATAAAAGCTTATTACATTATGGGTGAGGATCCAGTACAAAGTGATCCAGATGCAGCAGAAGTTAGAGAAGCTTTGGACAAGTTAGAACTTGTAATTGTTCAAGATATATTTATGAATAAAACAGCACTTCATGCAGATGTAATATTACCAGCTACTTCTTGGGGTGAACATGAAGGTGTATATAGTTCGGCTGATAGAGGTTTCCAAAGATTCCGTAAGGCAATAGAACCTACAGGAGATGTAAAGCCTGATTGGCAGATAATTTCAGAAATTGCTAAAGCTATGGGATATGACATGAATTATAAAAATACAAAGGAAATTTGGGATGAATTAAGAAACTTGTGTCCAAACTTTAAGGGAGCAAGTTACGAAAGACTTGAAGAACTAGGTGGAATTCAATGGCCATGTCCTTCAGAAGATCATCCAGGAACTTCATATTTGTATAAAGGAAATAAATTTAATACTCCTAGTGGAAAGGCAAATTTATTTGCAGCAGAATGGAGAGCACCTATGGAGAGTACAGATAAGGAATACCCTCTAGTACTTTCTACAGTAAGAGAGGTTGGTCACTATTCAGTAAGAACAATGACTGGTAACTGTAGGGCACTTCAGCAGTTAGCTGATGAGCCAGGTTATGTTCAAATAAATCCAGAGGATGCTAAAAATTTAAATATATTAGATCAAGAATTTGTGAGAATAAGTTCACGTAGAGGATCTGTAGTAGCTAAGGCATTAGTTACAGATAGAGTTAATAAAGGTGCAGTTTACATGACATACCAATGGTGGGTAGGAGCATGTAATGAGCTTACTTTAAATAACTTAGATCCTATATCTAAGACACCAGAATATAAATATTGTGCTGTAAAGGTAGAAAATATTAAAGATCAAAAGGCTGCAGAACAATATGTACAGGATGAGTATACTAAAATAAGAAAAAAGATGAACATAAATTTAGAATGTTGTAAATAGTATGTAAATGAAGATCTATCTTTAAATTAGGTTCTTTGCTGTATTAGAACAGGGGAAATTTACTATACCAAAATCAAAGATTTTGCTTGATAGTTAAAAATGATTTAAAGATAGGTCTTTTAAGAAATAGTATATTATATAATTTTATTATGTAAAGGTATTCAAATACGAATATAGAACCTTATGAATTTGTTAGATAATTATGTTCAAATTTTAAAGGTTTTAAATATAAATTATAAAAGTTAAATTTATTAAATGGGGGTAAATGGAATAATTTGTTATTCTGTTTATATAAATCTTTAGGTAAGAGGGTGAATTTTAATGGATGTGGCACAAAAACAAAATTTAGACATGAGTGGTAAAGACGTAATACAAAAATATCCTAAAGAACAGAGATATACTTTAGCTATTTTACAAGATATACAAAGAAAGTATAGGTATATCCCTAGAGAGTCTTTAGAGGCTTTAGCTGAATACTTAGAAACTCCAGTTAGTAGACTATATGGTATGGCTACTTTCTACAAGGCTCTAAGTTTAACACCAAAGGGGGAGAACATTATAACAGTATGTGATGGAACTGCCTGTCATGTATCTGGATCAATGGTGGTAATGGATGAACTTGAAAAAATATTAGGCATTAGACCTGGGGGAACTACAGAAGATCGTAAATTTTCAATTAACACAGTTAACTGTATAGGATGTTGTGCTATAGCTCCTGTTATGATGATTAACGAAAAATTTTATGGAAATTTGACACCTAAAATGATAAAAGAAATTCTTGATGAGTATAGAGGTGAAAAATAATGAGCAATAAGAAAATAGTTAATGTATGCTGCGGAGCAGGATGTTTAGCAAAACATAGTATGGAAGTATTTGAGGAACTTAAGAAAAAAGTTGCAGAGTTAGGAGCAAATGCTGAGGTAAAAACGGAAGTTCAATTAAAAGCAACTGGTTGTGATGGACTTTGTGAAAAAGGACCAGTAATAAAAATTTACCCAGATGACATAGCATATTTTAAAGTAAAAGTTGAAGATGTAGAAGATGTTGTTAAAAAGACATTAATGAATGGAGAAATTATTGAAAAATTATTATATTTTGAAACTTCTACTAAACAAAGATTAAGAAACCACAAACAAAGTGAATTTTGTAAAAGACAGAATAAAATTGCACTTAGAAATGTAGGAGAAATTGACCCAACAGTTATAGAGGATTATATAGAAAGAGGCGGATACAAAGCATTAAAAAAGGTAATTTCTCAAATGAAGCCAGAGGATGTACTTAAAGAAGTAGGTGATTCAGGACTTAGAGGAAGAGGCGGCGCTGGATTCCCTACATCTCGTAAATGGCAGACAGCTGCAGAAATTGATACAACACCTAAATACGTAGTATGTAATGGTGATGAAGGTGACCCAGGCGCATTTATGGATAGAAGTATAATGGAAGGTGACCCTCACAGTGTTATTGAAGGTATGACAATTTGTGCTTATGCAGTTGGAGGTACTTTAGGATTTGCATATATAAGAGATGAGTATGGATTAGCTGTTGAGAATATGCAGAAAGCAATAAATGTAGCTAGAGAAAGAGGATTTTTAGGTGAAAATATATTAGGTACTAATTTTTCATTTGATATTCAAATAGTAAGAGGTGGAGGAGCTTTTGTCTGTGGTGAATCTACAGCGCTTATGTCTTCTATCGAAGGTATGGTAGGAGAGCCTAGAGCTAAATATATACACACTACAGAAAAGGGTTTATGGGGACAACCTACAGTATTGAATAACGTTGAAACTTGGGCTAATATTCCTATAATACTTGACAAAGGTGGACAGTGGTATCATTCAATTGGAACTATGGAAAAGAGTAAAGGTACAAAGGTATTCTCACTAGTTGGTAAGGTTAAGAATACTGGTCTTGTAGAAGTTCCTATGGGTACTACTTTAAGAGAAATTATATTTAATATAGGTGGAGGAGTATTAAACGATAGAAAGTTTAAGGCTGTTCAAATAGGCGGACCTTCTGGAGGATGTTTACCTGAAGAATATTTAGATTTGCCAGTTGATTATGATACTTTAACTAAGGCAGATTCAATGATGGGTTCCGGTGGTATGATTGTTATGGATGATAGGACTTGTATCGTTGATGTTACAAGATACTATCTAGGCTTTTTAGCTGAAGAATCCTGTGGAAAATGTGTACCTTGCAGAGAAGGCGTAAAGAGAATGCTAGAAATAATGACAGACATATGTAACGGCGAAGGTAGAGAAGGAGATTTGGAAGAACTTCTTGAAATTGCTTCAATGTCAAAAGAAGCAGCATTATGCAGCCTTGGAAAGAGTGCAGCAAATCCAGTACTTGCCTCAATAAGATATTTTAGAGATGAATTTGAAGAACACATAAGAAATAAGAGATGTAGAGCAGGCGTATGTAAGAAACTTACAACATTTGTTATAGATGAAGATAAATGTAAAGGCTGCGATATATGTAAAAAGAATTGTGCAGTGGATGCTATTACAGGGGACGTTAAAAAACCTCATGTAATTGATGATGAGAAGTGTGTAAGATGTGGAAACTGTATGAATATGTGTAAATTTGATGCAGTTAAGGTTAAATAGGGGGGGGTGACGTAATGAAAATTATAATTGATGGAAAAGCATGCGAGGCTGAAAAAGGAGAATTTATTCTTGAAATAGCAAAAAGAAATGATATATATATACCTACACTATGCCACAGTGATGCTCTAGCAGGTCTTGGAAGCTGTAGATTATGTGTAGTAGAAGTTGTAGACAGAGGAAGAGCAAAAGTTGTAACTTCATGCCTTTTCCCAGTTACTAAGGAAGTTGAAGTTGTAACTAATTCAGATAAAATAAAGAGAATAAGAAAAAATATAATGACTATGCTTCGTGTTAGATGTCCGGAAAATGAAGAAGTAGCAAAAATGGCTGAAGCTTTTGGCGTAGAGAGAAAAAGAGTAGAGAGATTTAAATTAGATAATACAGAAAATTGTGTACTTTGTGGACTTTGCGCAAAAGCATGTAAAAAGTTAGGAACAGGAGCTATATCAACAGTTAATAGGGGAATTTATAAGGAAGTAGATACACCTTACCATGAACCTTCACCAGCATGTATAGGATGCGGATCTTGTGCTAATGTATGTCCAACTAATGCCATAAAGATAGTGGATAAAGATGGTGAAAGAGAGATATGGGGAAAGAAATTTAAGCTAGTAAAATGTTCTGAATGCGGAGAAACTTTTGCTACAGAGGAGCATATTAAATTTGCGTATGAAAAGATAGGAAAAGAATTGGATATGGGTAAAGTTCTCTGTGATAAATGCAAAAGAAAAGCTGGTGCTGATGAAGTAAAAGAAATATATGAAAAAGTTTGATGTTATAGTATTAAAATTGCAAAAGTGTCTTCATAAATAAGACACTTTTTTATGGGAGATATTTTTTATTCGAAAATTATTGAAAAGTTTTCGATAATATACTTTTGTGTATGAGAAAGGTGGTAAATTAAATGAAAGCAGATCTTAACTCTTTTGTAATAGCAGATCCAAGTAAATGTATTGGGTGTAGATCTTGTGAGGTAGCTTGTGCGGCAAGTCATAGAGATAAGGATGCAGGTTTTACAGTAGGAACTATGGATACTCCAATTGTCCCAAGGCTTTATCTTGTAAAAGAAGAAAAAGTTGTTATGCCAATTCAGTGTAGACATTGTGAGGATGCACCTTGTGCTAATGCATGTCCAGTAAATGCTATAGAGCAGGATGACGGAAGTATAAGAGTAAATGAAAGTGCTTGCATAGGTTGTAAAACTTGTATGCTTGTTTGCCCAGTAGGAGCTGTAGATCTTTTACCAAGATATGATAAAAAGCAATCAGGTGCTGCTTTTGAAGGAAAGGTAAAATTAGTAGCTCATAAATGTGATTTGTGTAAAGAAAATGGTGGTACACCAGCGTGTGTTAAGGCTTGTCCAAAAGAAGCTTTAAAGCTTGCTGTTCCTAGGGATGAAAAGAAAGATCGTAATATAAAAGCAGCTTTAGGATTATTAGACTTTAATAGTGATATATAATTAATAAAAAATCCATTAAAGGAAGGGATGTTATAATGTCAAATGATACTGCCATAATACGTATAGATGAAGAATTATGTACAGGCTGCAGACGCTGTAGTGAAGTTTGTCCTGTAGATGCTATAGAAGGTAAAGATGGGGTGCCACAACATATAGACACAGATAAATGCGTTATGTGCGGACAATGCGTTCAGGTCTGCAAGGGATATTATTCTGTATATGATGAGCCTGCAACACCACTTAGTAAGAAATACTATGACAGAGGTATGCTAGATAATGTTGAAGAACCTATATTTGCAGCTTACAAAGCTTGTCAAGTAAAAAAGATTAAGGACTTACTTGAAAATAAAGACTTGTTTAAGGTAGTACAATGTGCTCCAGCTGTAAGAGTAGGGATAAGTGAAGATTTTGGATTGCCTCTTGGAACTTTAAATCCTAAAAAAATGGCAGCAGCTCTTAGAAAACTTGGTTTTGATAGAGTTTATGATACTAACTTCTCAGCAGATCTTACGATAATGGAAGAGGGAAGTGAACTTATAGAAAGAGTAACTAAAGGCGGAACTCTTCCAATGTTTACATCTTGCTGTCCAGCATGGGTAAAATATTTAGAGCAAACTTATCCAGAACTTTTAGACCATCTTTCAACTTGTAAATCTCCACAACAAATGGCAGGTGCTATTTTCAAAACTTATGGCGCTAAAATTAATAATGTAAATCCTGCTAAAATGTTAAGTGTATCTGTTATGCCATGTACATGTAAGGATTTTGAATCAGGCAGAGAAGAAATGAAAGACAGCGGATATAGAGATGTAGACTTAGTTATTACTACAAGAGAATTGGCTTATTTGATAAAGGATAGTGGAATAGACTTTAAAGAGTTAGAAGAAGAAGAATTTGATGATCCTCTAGGAATGTATACAGGTGCAGGAACTATATTTGGTGCTACAGGAGGAGTTATGGAAGCTGCTCTTAGAACAGGATATGAACTTATAACTAAAAAGCAAATTCCAAGTGTAGATCTTAGTGCTGTTAGAGGTGGAGAAGGTTTTAGAACTGCTGAAGTTCAGGTTGGAGATTTAAAATTGAAAGTTGGTATAGTCTCAGGATTGAAGAATGCAGCACCAGTGCTTGAATCCATAAAGAAGGGTGAATGTGATCTTCACTTTATAGAATTCATGACATGTCCAATAGGATGTGTTAGTGGCGGCGGTCAACCAAAATTACTTTTAGATGAGTATAAAGAAGAAGCTTACACTAATAGAAAACAAGGCCTATATGATCATGATTCTAATTTAAAATTAAGAAAATCACATGAAAATCCAAGTATTAAGAAAGTTTATAGTGAATTCTTGGAAAAACCTTTAGGACACAAGTCACATGAATTGCTGCATACTCAATACAAATCCAGAAAGGAGTAAAGAAATATGCCTAATTGCTTTGTAGTAGCGGACCCAGTTAAATGTATAGGATGCAGAACTTGTGAAATAGCTTGCGTTGTAGCTCACTCAAAAAAAGATATATTTACCTCAGAAGTATCAGAAATTGAATTTTTTCCTCGTCTAAACGTAGTAAAAAATGCAAAAGTAAGTGCTCCAATTCAATGCAGACAATGCGAGGACGCTCTTTGCGCTAAAGCTTGTCCTGTTGATGCTATCAGTACTAAAAATGGATATGTACAGGTAGAAGAGGGAAAGTGTATAGGATGCAAAACTTGTACAGTTGCTTGTCCTATTGGAGCAATAGATATGATTCCAGAATTTAAGGATGGCAAAAGAGTTTTTCAGGCAAAAATTAAAGTTAATGATGAAAATTCTAGCCAAGAGGGAAAAGAAAGAATTGTTGCACGTAAGTGTGATGTTTGTTCAGGAAGAGAAGGTGGACCAGCTTGTGCAGAGGTGTGTCCAACAAAAGCTTTAAAAATAGTAGATCATGAAGAAATGGAAAGAATGATTAAAGAAAAACGTAAAAATAATGCAAATGAAATATTAGATAACATGAACCAAATTGGATAGTTAAATTAGGTAGATTAATTACTATAAATTGATATTTAAACCTGCTGCTTTCATAAATTAAAAAGCAGCAGGATTTTTTAAAGTACTTTGATATTTATATCATACTTGTTTATTTTTCTGTAAATGGTAGCCTTGCCTATTTGTAAAAGTTCAGCAGCTTTTATAGCATTTCCATCACAAAACTTAAGAGCATCTATTATACATCTTTCTTCTACTTTTTCTAAAGGAACAATTTCTCTAGGAGCAACATGCACAGTTTCATCATCTTCAGATATTACGTGTGTATGGGTTACCACGCTTTTTATTTTTGCAAGAAGCTTTGAAGTCATTAATGAATCCTCACAAAGATAATAAGATCTCTCTAGAATATTCCTAAGTTCACGTACGTTTCCTGAAAAATTATGGGTTTTTAATTTTTCAACATAAGAAGGATCTAGATATTTTGGTTCACAAGGGTTTTTCATGTTTAGCTTAGTTAAGTAATACTGAGCTAAAAGTTCTATATCTTCTTTTCTATCTCTTAGAGGAAGCAAGTGCAAATTCATTACATTTAATCTATAATAAAGATCACCTCTAAAGTTTTTGTTTTGAATTTCTTCAGTTAAAATTCTATTAGTAGCCGCAATAACTCTCACATCTATACTTTTTTCATAAGAGCCACCAACTCTTACTATTTTAAGATTATCAAGTACTCTTAAAAGCTTTGATTGTACATCAAAAGGCAATTCTCCAATTTCGTCTAAAAAAATAGTGCCACCATCAGCTAATTCAAATTTACCAGGTGAACCACTTTTATTTGCTCCAGTAAAAGCACCTTTTTCATAGCCAAAAAGTTCGCTTTCTACAAGCTCCCTTGGTATAGCAGCGCAATTTACTGCTATAAAAGGAGCATTGCGCCTTGAACTATAATTATGAATAGACTGAGCATATACTTCTTTGCCAGTACCACTTTCCCCTTCTAATAAAACATTACAATCAGTTTTAGCAGCTTTTTTTGCAGATTCTATTAAAAGCTTTACCTGCTGGTTCCTTGTAATAATATCATCAAAGGTGAAGGATGCTTTATAGCCTGCAAAATTATTAACTAATTTATGTAAATTTTTTGTATCTCTTAAGGACAATACTAACCCTATATTTTTACCTCTTAATCTTACAGGTATTATATTTATAATAGATCTTATTCTATTTCCATTAATGTTAAAGCTGCAATCTTCATTAAAATAACTTTCTCCTGTGAGTATGGAATTGTTTATAACATCTTCTTTTAATATATCACTTAAGAAAGTTTCGTATAATAGTTCTTCTTTTATACCTAATATTTTAACTGTTGTAATATTTACTTTTTTTATTAAGAGATTTTCGTCAGTAACAATTAATCCTTCGTTTGCAGAATCAAAAATTGCTTGTAGTATAAAAGAAGATATATCATATTCTAATATACTGTCCATATCTATTCTACACATATCATTTGAATTATCCCAGTAATCAAAGTTCTCCATATTTTACCCCCTATATAAAAATAAAAACTAATATTACAATATTTATTATATCATACATTTTGAGAAAGTAAAATAAAACTTATTTCAAAATGATAAAAAATAATTTTTTTATCATTTTGAAACTATAGCTGTATTAACATAGAATTTAAATATATACCGGAAAATATTGGACTTGCATAAATAGTATAAAAGATGGTAATATAATATATGAATACAGTTTTGAAAAAATTTTAATAGCCCTAAACCTAAATAACCCTATTAAGAGAAAAAAGTACTTTAGTGCAGGAATATCCTGCACTAAAGTACTTTTTAAGCAGGTACGATATATCAAAATGATAAAAACATATATATTTTTATCATTTTGATATGGAAAGTATTTATGTTTTTTGTTAATAATATATTCTGTAGGTTGAAATTGTTTACTCTTTATGATAATATTATAACAATGTATTATGCTATAGACATACAAATGTGTGCTAAAAGCAAACAGAAATGAGGGGTTTTATGAATAATAAGCATTTGATAATTGACACAAAAATTCTTCCAGAGGTATTTATAAAAGTTGTTAAGCTTAAAGAATTGTTGAGAACTGGCAAAGTAAAGGACATTTCTGAAGGAGTAAAGCAGGTTGGTATAAGTAGAAGTACTTACTATAAATATAAAGATTGTGTATTTACGTTATCAGAAGGAATAACTGGTCATAAAGTTACTATAGGTTTAGTTCTTGCTCATGAAGCAGGTACTTTATCAAAAATACTAGATGGGATAGCTTTAAGAAAAGGAAATATACTTACTATTAATCAAGATATTCCTATAAATAATGCAGCAAGCGTTACCATAACTTTTGATGCATCAAAAGTAGAAACTGAAATTAATGATTTGATTGAAGAACTTAAAACAATTAAAGGTGTTATAAGAGTGGATTTAGTAGCAGTAGAATAGAAAGAAATTTTAAGAGGACAATTGACAGAGGACAGAGGACAGTGAAGGTTGATTTTTTGCTAACGCAAAAGAATCTTTAAATTTATATAAATCAGCAATGTTTTGCTTTAGCGAAACGAGTCATCAAAAATTTAATTTAAGATTTTCCGCAGCGCAGCGTAGGAAAATCATCCTTCACTGTCCTCTGTCAATTGTCCTCTGTCCTCTGAAAAAGTTCCGTTGCAATTTGCTTATAAATCGAGGCTGTTCTATTTATTACTTTCCATAATATATTCTATAAGTGTTCTTGTTGGCAATGCATTAGCACCTTTGTCATAAGGGGATGAAGGTTTGGAACTATAAGCAGAGCCAGCTATGTCAATGTGAGCAAAGTTTATATCTTCACAGAAGCTTTGTAAAAACATACCGCCTAATATAGCACCACATTTTGTTGAAGTATTTTTAATATCTGCTGCATCTGATTTCAATTCATTCATATATTCAATATTGTTAGGGAGTCTCCAAAAATTTTCTCCAACATTTTTTCCGCATTTTATAATATCATGTGCAAGTTCGTTAGAATTACTTAAAAGACCTATATTAATGTTTCCCAAAAAATTAGCACAAGAGCCTGTAAGTGTAGCTATATCTATTATAGTTGTAGATCCAAGTTCCTTTGCATAGGATATTGCATCACACAAGATAAGCCTTCCTTCAGCATCTGTATTTACTACTTCAACAGTTTTGCCACTGTATGTAATTATTACATCACCGGGCTTATATGCACTTCCAGAAGGCATATTTTCTACTACTGGAATTAAGGCAATTATGTTCTTTTTAGGTTTAAGTTTGGATATGCATTCCATTACGCATAAAACAGATGCAGCACCTGCCATGTCTGATATCATATCTTCCATTCCTTTTGAAGGCTTTAGTGAAATACCACCAGAATCAAAAGTAACTCCTTTACCGATCAATGATAAAATTTTCTTATCTCTAGGATTACCAAAATATTGCATGATTATAAGACGAGGATTATGGATGCTTCCTTTTCCAACGCTGCATATACAATTCATACCTAATTGTTTTAGCATATATTTGTCTAGTATTTGGATATCTAAATTTTCACTTCTAGCAATATTTTCAGCTTGCTGAACAATATATTTTGGAGTTACATAATTACTTGGCATGTTAACTAGTTGACGTGAATAATTAATGCTGTGTCCTATGATTAAACCTTTGTTTATAGAATCTTTATATTTTGAAATTATGTTTATGTTTTGAAGCTTTATTTTATTTTCTACTTTTTTTATTCCAGTGTATTTATATAAAGCGATTTGAAGGCTTTCACCTATAGTATAGTTAAAATCATTTGGAAAAGTAGGTAATATATCTAGTTCTGATAATGAATTTTTTAGTTTTAATATGGCATCGCCTAAAGTTTTGAAAAGTTTTACTGAATTGAATTCTTCTGTA
The DNA here is from genome assembly GCF_001038625.1 of Clostridium carboxidivorans P7. Lineage (GTDB taxonomy): Bacteria > Bacillota > Clostridia > Clostridiales > Clostridiaceae > Clostridium_AM > Clostridium_AM carboxidivorans. The sequence goes on along the minus strand of NZ_CP011803.1, from coordinate 3,648,864 downwards.
GTGCCTATTCCAAGTACAAAAATATTTTTATATCTGCACTTTCCTAAAGTATTAATGCACTCCAGTTCTTTATTTTCTCCAGTATTTTCACTAAAGCGTAATATTGATTTGATGTTTTCAGGATACTCCATTTCAAAATTTTTAAATTTAAAAATTAGTAAGTTAGAATAAGTTTCATTGTCTGATATGCTTATCATAAAAACATTCCCCCCCAGAAAAATCTATAATTATGATACCATATTTTAAAGTAAAAGTTTACAGCTTTTTTTATAATAAAAGGAATTTAAAACTCAATGTAGAATTTCTAAAGTAAACAGAGTTTTAAAGGGATAAAAGAGGTGAGTTTATGCTAGATGTTCATATACAATTTGATGATATAGAAATATCCAATATAAATGAAGAAGATTTGCCGCAGGTTCAAAAGTGGATGGAATGTCAAAAAAGCTTTTTTAAGGAAGAAACTGATTTAAATGATTTGAGAGAAAGATTTTTGGAGAGTTATATTAGTGAATGTGAATTTTTTTTGAAAATAAATCAAAACTTAAAATTAATAGGTATTTTAAAAGGAAGATTAGAATTTAAAAATCCAAGTGAAGCATGGATATGGTATTTCTATATTAATGACAATTATAGAAATACAGAACTTAATAGTTTAACTGCAAAAAAGATTATGAAGTATTTTTCCGATGAGTATGGTATTAATACATTTTTTATTAGAATGATGAAGGAAGATAAGAAAAGTATAGACTTTTGGAAAGACTTAGGGTTTGTGAGCATAAGGTTAGTAAAAAACTTTTATAGTATTCATGGTGAATATAAGGATATGATAATTATGAAAAGATAGAAACATGATTTATAATAGGAATAAATTTTCTCATGCCTAAATATTAATATTATAGAAACATTTAATTTAGGGGTGAGAAAATGAAATACACACGATATGATTTAAAAAACAAAAATAATGGCAAGACTTTTATTCTACTGGTATTATTGGTACTTGTTTTAGCTTTCTTATTTGGAACTATAATCTTTAAACTTTTTTCAGGAAACTATAATGGTGGAAAGAGCTTGAAAAATGAGACAAGCACTGGAAAAAACTCTGTTAGTAAAAGTAATGTGCAGAATGTAACAAACCAAAATAGCACTCAGGCAGCTAAGTTTATAGTCATACAAGGAGGAATATATGCAAATAAAGAAAATGCAGAAGTAGAAAAAAATTTATTGAATGCTTATGGAAGTCCATTTACTGTGACTGAAGACAATAAAACAAGAGTGCTGCTTGGCATATACGTTGAGGACCAAGGTGAGAAAATTATAAAATCTCTTAATGATGCAAAAGTGGATAATTCTAAAATGTTATTTACAATAAATAAAGATAATGTGTGTGATGCGGAAATAGCTGAAATTGTAAGTGCTAATATACAAATACTAAATAAACTTTCAGAAAAAGATGTTAAAGCTATACAGACATCAGAACTTAAAAAGTGGTGTTCATCCCTTAATAATGAAAATAATCAAGGTAAAAATATAGCTGTATTAAAACAACTTAAAGATGATGTAAATAAAATGCCAAAGGAAATTTCTAAAGATAAAGCAGCAGAAAATTATATTTATTTATATCAAATTTTAAAAAAAGTAGGTATTAATAAATAGTTTGAATTATAAATTATAAAGGATTTGAATAATGGATTTCATTATTTAAATCTTTTTTTTAAAGATAAAATTATAAAATTAATTATATTTTAATCTGTTATATTAAAATTTTTTTTAAACAATACTATATAGACTTGTTTATGTTTTTATTAAATGATAAACTATATTAGATATATAATTAAGGCAGGGGATTTATTTTGAGAGGGGCTGAAAAAGGTATAGGTTTTTTGTGGTTTATAATATTTCTAGGAGCAGTATGCGGAAGCCTTATAGGTGACATACTAGGAAATAATTTAAGCTTTTTAAGTTTTTTGAAAAATTCTTATGCTATAGGAACGTCTACACCAATTTCATTAAATCTTAAAGTCATGATTGTAACTTTAGGACTAAACTTTAATATTAATGTTATGACTATAATTGGTATTATTATGGCTATAATATTATATAAAAGACGTTAAAGAAGGGATACGATGGAGATTATTTTAGCATCAGCTTCCGCTAGAAGACAGGAACTGATAAAAAGATTAACAAATGATTTTAATGTGATAATAAGTGATTTTGACGAAAATACTATTAAATTTAAGGATGATTGTGGTCTTTATGTAATGGATATAGCCGAAGGAAAGGCATTGGGAGTTAAAAGCAGGGTGAAAAACCAAGCTATAATTATAGGTTGTGATACCATTGTGTCTTTTAATGGAAAAATACTTGGAAAACCTAAGGATGATGAAGATGCTTTTAATACCCTTAAAATGTTAAGTGGTAATGTGCATGAAGTGTATTCAGGATTAGCTGTATTAGATAGTACGTCAGGAAACATAAAGAGAGATTTTGTCTGTACAAAAGTGAAATTTTCACCAATGTCAGATGAACAAATAAAAAAATACATAGAAACAGGAGAACATAAAGACAAAGCTGGTTCTTATGGCATTCAAGGGTATGGAGGAATTTTTGTTGAAGAAATTCACGGTTGCTATTATAATGTTGTAGGGCTTCCTTTGAATAAGTTGTCAAAAATGTTAAGAGGGATGGGGGTAAATCTATAGAAGGAGTATAATTAATGGAACAAACATTGAAAATTATGGATTTACCTGAAAATGAAAGGCCTAGAGAAAGATTATTAAGGTATGGTACACAAAGCTTATCAAATGCTGAACTGTTAGCGATAATATTAAGCTCTGGAACTAAGAAAGAAAATGTATTGAGCTTAAGTAACAGAATTATAAAGGAAACTGGAGGCTTAAATGGTCTTTTAAAGTCAACGGCAGAAGATTTTATGAGTCTCAGCGGTATTGGAGAAGCAAAAGCAGCACAACTTATGGCTTTATTGGAGATTTCTAAAAGATTTAAATCTTACAGAGATGGTAATGACTATAAGGTGTCTAAACCTAGGGATGCAGCAGCACTTGTTATGGACGAGATGAAAAATTTTAAGCAGGAGCACCTAAAGGTTATTATGTTAAATACAAAGAATGTTGTATTGTTTATTAAGGATGTTTCCGTTGGAAGTTTGAATTCATCTATAGTTCATCCAAGGGAAGTGTTTTGTGATGCTATAAGAAAAAATAGTGCTTTTATAATTGTGTGTCATAATCATCCTTCAGGGGACCCACAACCTAGCAATGAGGATATAAATGTAACAAATAGATTAAAGGAATGTGGCAAACTTTTGGGTATAGAATTACTAGACCACTTAATTATAGGTAATGGAAGGTATATTAGCTTAAAAGAAAAAGGAATATTGTAAAGTTTGAAAGGAGAAATTAATATGGGTTTTTTTGGAATATCTAGAGATATGGGAATTGATTTAGGAACAGCTAATACTTTGATATATGTTAAAGGAAAAGGTGTAGTACTTAGTGAACCTTCAGTTGTAGCAATAAATAGTGATGTTAAGAAAGTTCTTGCTGTTGGAGAAGAAGCAAAGCAGATGATAGGAAGAACTCCAGGAAATATAGTAGCAATAAGACCATTAAAAGATGGAGTAATAGCTGATTTTGATGTTACTCAGACTATGCTTAGAAAATTCATAGAAAAAGTAAGCCCTAAGTCTGCGTTTACAAGCCCTAGAATAGTTATATGTTTTCCTTCAGGAGTTACTGAAGTTGAAAAAAGAGCAATAGATGAAGCTACAAAGCAGGCAGGTGCTAGAGAAGTTCTACTTATGGAAGAACCAATGGCTGCTGCAATAGGAGCAGGACTTCCAGTAAATGAACCAACTGGAAGTATGATAGTAGACATTGGAGGGGGTACTACTGAGGTTGCAGTAATATCACTTGGAGGTATTGTTACAAGTAAATCTCTAAGAGTAGCTGGAGATGAACTAGATCAGGCTATTATAAGCTATATTAAGAAGGAATATAGTCTTATGATAGGAGAAAGAACAGCTGAAAATGTTAAAATAACTTTAGGTTCAGCTTTTGATATTGGAGAAGAGGAAACAATGGAAATAAGAGGAAGAGATTTAATATCAGGACTTCCTAAGGTTGTAAATATTACTGAAAGCGAAGTAAGAGATGCATTAAGCGAACCAGTAGCTCAAATAATAGATTCTATTAAAACTACATTAGAAAAAACACCACCAGAACTTGCTTCTGATATTATGGACAAAGGAATTATGCTTGCAGGTGGCGGTGCAATGCTTAAAGGATTAGACCAACTTATAAATAAAGAAACTCATATGCCTGTTCATATAGCAGAATCTCCTCTTGATTGTGTTGCACTTGGTGCTGGAAAAGCATTAGATACTATTGATAAAATAATAGCTAGTAGAAAATAGTATATATAAGTTATGAAGATTTTTAGAAATAAACTGGCGGTAGCTATTGTAGTACTGTCAGTTACATTTTTAGTTTTAATTTCACAAAGTATCAAGAGAGATAAAATGTTTTTTTTGGGTAATGGCATAGGTTTTACTTTTAATTCAGTTCAAGGTGGTATATATAACTTTAATAGTAAAATAAAACAATCGGTGAGTTTTATTTTTAGTTTTTCTAGTGTAAAAAAAGAAAATGAAGATTTAAAAAAGAAAAATAACGAATTAGAAAGCAAACTTATAGAATATGATTCAATTAAAAGTCAAAATACAGAATTAAAAAATATGCTCAATTTTAAAGAGCAAAATTCAGATTATAATTATATAGGCTGTGACATAATAGGAAAAAGTGGAAATGGAATGTTGGATCAGTTTTATATAAACAAGGGAAGTAAGGATGGTATAGAAAAGCAGCGTATAGCTATAACAGCAGAAGGATTAGTAGGTCAGGTAACTTCTGTAGGTAGTAATTGGGCTATCATTCAAACATTAGGCAATGAAAATATTGCAGTAAGTGGTATCGTGGAGAGTACTAATGAAAATGGTATAGTTAGAGGGTATAAAGATACTAATAATAGATTGCTTGCAAAATTATATTACCTTCCTCAAGATTCTAAGATAAAAGTTGGAGATGCAATTGTAACGTCTGGTGCTACAACTGACGATATAGGGAATTATCCTAAGGGTATCAGGATAGGTTCTGTAACGGAAATAGAAGATGATAAGGGTAAGGTAATGAAAAATGCTGTAATTAAACCTTATGTTGATTTTAATAAACTTGAGAAAGTTCTTATAGTTGTACCTAAAAACAAAATAGATGTGAAACAATAAGGTGATATAAAATGAGAAAAATATTAGTTCTATTTCTTTTATCAATTTTATTTTTCATGTTAGATAATGTAGTTATGCCATTTTTAGCTATTAGAACCATATATCCTAGCTTACTTTTAGTATTCTGTATATGTTATTCTATTGTAAATGGGAAATGGGAAGGTTTATGGCTCGGAGTCTTTTGTGGTATACTTCAGGATTCATATTTTATAAATGGGTTTGGAGTAAATACATTTACTAATATGATTATATGTGTAATAGCAGGATTCATAGGTGAAAATATATTTAAGGAAAAGAGTATGATTCCTATAGGATCGTGTTTTTTATTAACTCTTTTGAAAGGGTTAATGTTGGTTTCAATATTATACTTAAATAAAATATATACAGATATAAGCAGTATATTTTTTATAAGTCTTTATGCTATGGTTATAAGTATTATAATGTATAAGAGAATTTACAGACTGTGTGAAAAGCAATATATGCAGCGAAGATGGAAGTTTTAGAGGAATGGTGATTTAATGGAAGGTAAGAAAGAAAGAAAGTTTACTCGTTATACTGCTTTAATAGTAATCATGGTAATTATATTTACTGCTATTGCTGGAAGACTATTTTTTCTTCAAATTCTTGATGGTGAATCATATAGTGAAAAAGCAAATAACAAGTCCATAAGAGAGATACCAGAAGCTGCACCAAGAGGAAAAATTTTAGATAAAAATGGATCCATACTAGCTTCAAGTAATTTAATTTATATTTTAGCTTACAATCAAACAGATGAAAGTGACAAGCACTTTTTTGATACTATGAGTAAGGTGTTTGATGTTCTTGATAAAAATGGAGAAACTCAAAAAGATGATTTTGAACTTAAAGTAAATCCATATAGTTTTCAGTTTAGAGGCGATGATGACAAAACTAAAAGGATGCTTGAAATAAAGTTTAAAACAGATAGAGGGTTTGCAGACGAAATAAAAAATAAGCTATATAAAAATAAAAAAGATAAGCTTACAGAGGCGGAAAAAGCAAAAGTTGATGAAGAACTTCTTAAAATAACACCAGAAGAAACCTTTAAGAAGCTTGTAAAGCAATATAAAATTGATGATAAAAAATACTCTGTAGATGAGCAGAGAAGATTTATGATAATAAAAGATACATTAAAAATGAATAGTTTTTCTGGATATAAGCCAGCAGTAGTTGCAACTAATATAAAAAAGGAGACCGCATTTAAATTTTATCAGATGTTAAATGAGTTTCCTGGTATAGATGTAACTACACAACCTATGAGAACTTATGAAAATGGAGAGTTAGCATCTGATGTTCTGGGATATATATCTAAAATAGATTCAAATGATGATAAATATACAGAAAAGGGTTATGACGCTAGCACAGATTATGTAGGTAAGTCTGGAATTGAAGGTACTTTTGAGGACAGGCTTAAGGGATCTAAAGGTGGAAAAATTGTAAAACTTAATAAGCAGGGAAGAATACTTGAGGAGCTTGGAAAAAGGGATCCTTATCCAGGTCAAACAATTCAACTTACTATAGATAAAGATGTTCAGGCAGCTACAGAAAAGGCATTAGATGACAGGATGAAATATTTAAGAGCAAATCCTGCTGAACAGCAGGGATCTTATACAGCTAATGCTACTAGAGGAGCAGCTGTAGCTATAGATGTAAATACTGGTGCTGTAGTAGCACTAGCCAGCAGACCAGGATTTGATCCAAATGCTTTTGCAGCACCAGGTGGACTATCTTCTGATTTATATAATACGTACTATCCTGATATAGCAGAAGCTGGTAAGCGGTATATTGAAAACATGGGTATTTCAGGTGGCAGTGAAGAAGATACATTAAATAAATTGTTTCCTGTAGATAAAAGCGTAAAAGGTAAAACAGTAAGACAGGATGCTAAAGATATATTACCAAAACCATTATTTAATTATGCAACTCAATCAAGATCTATGCCGGGATCTACTTTCAAAATGATGACAGCAATTGCAGGTCTTGAAAGTGGTGTAATAACTCCAGATTTTGGTGTTGATGATGAAATGTACTTTGATAAAGGTGGCGGAAAAGCTGGAAGAGTATATTTTACAAATGATGGACCAAATGGGTGGGTAGATTTAGCAAGAGCTATAGAAAAATCTAGTAACCCATATTTTATGACTGTAGGTAAAATGCTTAGAAATGCATATGGTGATGATATTCTTGCCAAATATGCATGGAAATTTGGCTTAGGAGCTGATCCAACTTCCAATTCTAAAAAATCTACAGGACTAGAGATACCAGAAGCCTTTGGACAAGTATTTAACAGTTGGTCTTTGAAAAATACTTATTCTCAAACGTATTTATGGACAACTATGGAGAAGCTAAAAGCTGGATCAGATGATAGAGGAAATAATTTTACATCTATAGATTTGTACGATAGAGATGGAGATTCAAGTAAGGTTAAGAGTATAAAAAGTGACATAAAGAAGCAGATACAAAGTGCCATAAAGGATGGCGATAAAGCTTTTAACAAGGATACTTATAAGAGTTTAATTAATAATTTAGTACAGGAAGATCCGCAATATAAGGATAAAAATGTAAGTGACAAGGAAATGAAGTCCATAATAAACGCCATTTATTATGTAGCAGTTTCAGATGCTAACAGCCAGATTAGGGCAGGATTTAGTATGTATGATGCTTCTATAGGACAAGGTATAAATGCATTTACTCCAGTTCAAATAGCGAACTATATTGCAACTATTGCTAACGGTGGAACAAGATATAGTGTTCATCTTGTAGATAAGTTTTTAGATGCTAATGGGAAACTAATTGAGCAGGTTAAACCTGAAGTTGCCGAAAAAACAGGTGTTAAGCAGGAAACTTTAGATGCAGTTAAAGCTGGAATGAATGCAGTTAATGAAAAAGGTACTGCAGCAGAGGCATTTAAAGGTTTCACTATACCAACAGCAGGAAAAACAGGTACAGCTACTATAGCTAATGATCAAGAAAGCTTTGGAAGAACAGATACAGCAGTATATGTTGGATTTGCACCTTCAGATAAACCTCAAATAGCTGTATGTGTTATGTTGTATGATGGTGGCCATGGTAGTGGAGCAGCTTATGTTGCAAGAAGTATGTATGAATCATATTTCAAAGTAGGCAGCAGTAATACTTCGAAAACCGACACATCTGCACAAAATTAAAATAATATTAAATGAATAAAAGATATATACAATCAAAACAATGATTGTATATATCTTTTTTATTTTTAGTTTAAAAGCAACTTAATACCTTATATTGAATTATTATGAATATTGTGGTATTAATTATATATAATAGAATTTTTGGGAATGGTGATTTCATGGAGGATAACAAAGAAAGAAAATTTACTCGTTATACTGCTTTAATAGTAATTATGATAATTATATTTACTGCTATTGCTGGAAGACTATTTTTTCTTCAAATTCTTGAAGGTGAATTCTACAGTGAAAAAGCAAATAATAAGTCCATAAGGGAAATACCAGAGGCTGCACCAAGGGGAAATATTTTAGATAAAAATGGCTCGGTATTAGCCAAAAGTGTTCAAACTTATACGTTAGTTTATAATCAAACAGATGAAAGCGATAAACATTTTTTTGATACTATGAGTAAGGTATTTGATATTCTCGATAAAAGTGGAGAAAACCAAAAAGATGATTTTGAACTTAAGATAAATCCATATAGTTTTCAGTTTAGGGGTGATGATGACAAAACTAAAAGAGCACTTGAAATAAAGTTTAAAACAGATAGAGGCTTTGCAGATAAAATGAAAAATAAGCTATATAAAAATAAAAAAGATAAGCTTACAGAGGCAGAAAAAGCAAAAGTTGATGAGGAACTTCTTAAAATAACACCAGAAGAAACCTTTAAGAAGCTCGTGGAGCTATATAAAATTGACGATAAAAAATACTCTGTAGATGAGCAGAGAAGATTTATGATAATAAAAGATACATTAAAAATGAATACTTTTTCTGTATATAAACCAGCAGTAGTTGCAACTAATATAAAGCAGGAAACTGCATTTAAATTTTATCAAATGTTAAATGTGTTGCCTGGTATAGATGTAACTAGAGAACCTATGAGAAGCTATCCAAATGGAGAATTAGCATCTGCTGTTTTAGGATATATATCTAAAATAGGTTCAAATGATGATAAGTATACGGAAAAAGGATATGATGTTAGTACAGATTATATAGGTCAATCTGGAATTGAAGGTGCTTTTGAGGACAGGCTTAAGGGATCTAAAGGTGGAGAAATTGCAAAACTTAACAAACAAGGAAGAAAAATTGAGGAACTTGGAAAAAGAGATCCTTATCCAGGACAAACTATACAGCTTACAATAGATAAAGATGTACAAAAAGCTACAGAAGATGCATTAGATCAAAAGATGAAGGAACTCAGGGAGAATCCTTCACAGGGCAGCTCTTATACAGTTAATGCTACAAGAGGAGCAGCTGTAGCTATAGATGTAAATACTGGTGCTGTAATAGCACTAGTCAGCAAACCAGGTTTTGATCCTAATGCTTTTGCAGCACCAGGTGGATTATCTTCCGATCTTTATAAACAGTATTATCCAGATGTAGCTGATGAAGGAAAAAACTACATTGAAAGAATGGGTATCGCAGGAGAAAATGAAGAAGACACATTAAATAAATTGTTTCCTGTGGATACAAGTGTAAAAGGCAAAACAATAAGAAAGGATCTTAAAGATACGTTACCAAAGCCATTATTTAATTATGCTACTCAATCAAGATCTATGCCAGGATCTACTTTCAAAATGATGACAGCAATTGCAGGTCTTGAAACTGGAGTAATAAATCCAGATTTTGGTGTAGATGATGAAATGTACTTTGATAAAGGTGGCGGAGAGGCTGGAAGAGTATATTTTAGAGATGATGGTGCAAATGGGTGGGTAGATTTAGCAAGGGCTATAGAAAAATCCAGTAATCCATATTTTATGACTGTAGGTAAAATGCTTAGAAATGCATATGATGATGATATTCTTGCTAAATATGCATGGAGATTTGGATTAGGAGCAGATCCTACTTCTAATTCTAAAAAATCTACAGGATTAGAAATACCAGAAGCCTTTGGCCAAGTATTTAATCTTTGGTCTTTAAAAAATAGTTATGCCCAAACATATTTGTGGAAAACTGAGGAAGTATTAAAAGCTGGATCAGATGATAAAGGAAATAAGTGTACTTCTATAGATATATATGATAGAGATGGAGATTCAAGTAAGGTTAAAAAAATAAAAAGTGATATAAAGACTCAGATACAGAACTCAATAAAGGATGGAGATAAAGCTTTTAGTAAGGATACTTATACAAGTTTAATTAACAATTTAATACAAGAAGATCATCAGTATAAGGATAAAAATATAAGTGATAAAGAAATAAAAGCTGTAGTAAATATTATTTATAATGTAACAGTTTCTGATGCCAACAGCCAGATTAGAGCAGGATTTAGTATGTATGATGCTTCCATAGGACAAGGCATAGATGCATTTACTCCAGTTCAATTAGCAAACTATATTGCAACTATTGCTAATGGTGGAACAAGATATAGTGTGCATATTGTAGATAAGTTTTTAGATGCTGATGGAAAGCTAATTGAGCAGGTTAAGCCTGAAGTTGCAGAAAAAACAGGGGTTAAAAAGGAAACTTTGGATGCAGTTAAAGCTGGAATGAATGCAGTTAATGAAAAGGGTACTGCAGCAGAGGCATTTAAAGGTTTCACTATACAGACAGCAGGAAAAACAGGTACAGCAACTATATCAAATGATGCTCAAAGCTTTGGAAGAACAGATACAGCAGTTTATGTTGGATTTGCACCTTCAGATACCCCTAAAATAGCTGTATGTGTTATGATATATGATGGCGGTCATGGTAGTGGAGCAGCTTATGTTGCAAGAAGTATGTATGAAGCATATTTCAAAACAAGCAGTAATAATACTAATAGCAATAACAATAATAATTAGTAGTTTAAGCAGTATATCTATTCAAAATTAAAATAGAGTTAATAGTTATAAAAAGACATATACAAGGAGAAATACTTGTATATGTCTTTTGTTCTATTAAAAATTACCAGGAATTTAATTATTAACATTGAAGCATTATACATATTAGGATATTTATATATTCATGTATTAATAGCTTTGTAAAATTTAAAAGAATGGTGATTTTATGAAAGAGAAAAAAGAAAGAAGATTTACTCGTTATAGTGCATTGATATTGATTATGATAATTATATTTACTGCTATTTCTTCAAAGTTATTTACTTTGCAAGTTTTCAATAGTGAAACATATAGAGAAAAAGCAAGTGTTAAGTCATTAAGGGAAATACCAGAGGTTGCACCAAGGGGAAATATTTTAGATAAAAATGGTTTACCACTGGCATTAAATACTCAAACCTACATTTTAGTTTATAATCAAACAGAGGAAAGTGATAAATACTTTTTTGATACCATGAGTAAAGTATTTAATATTCTTGATAAAAATGGAGAAACCCAAAAAGATGATTTTGAACTTAAAGTAAATCCATTTACCTTTGAATTTAGAGGTGATGATGATAAAACTAAAAGAACACTTGAAGTAAGATTTAAAAAAGACAGGGGATTTGCAGATGAAATAAAGAATAAATTATATAAAGATAAGAAGGGGAAGCTTACATATGAGGAAAAAGCAAAAGTTGATGAAGAGCTACTAAATATAACTCCAAAAGAAACCTTTAACAAGCTTGTGAAGAGGTATGGAATTGATGATAAAAAATATTCTATAGATGAACAGAGAAGGTTTATGATAATAAAAGATGAGTTGAAAATGAATAGTTTTTTAGGATATAGACCAGTAGTAGTTGCAAACAATATAAAGAAGGATACTGCATTTAAATTTATTCAAATGTTAAATAATTTTCCTGGCATGGATGTAACTACACGACCTATGAGAATTTATCCCAATGGAGAATTAGCATCTGGAGTTTTAGGATATATATCTAAGATGGATTCAAGTAATGATAAATGTTCAGAAAAGGGATATGACATTAGCTCGGATTATGTAGGTAAGTCTGGAATTGAAAGTGCCTTTGAAGATAGACTTAAGGGATCTAAAGGTGGAAAAATTGTAAAGCTTAATAAATATGGGAGAATAATTGAGGAACTTGGAAGTAGAGATCCTTATCCAGGTCAAACAATTCAACTCACCATAGATAAAGATGTTCAGGCTGCTACAGAAAAGGCATTAGATGGAAGAATGAAATATTTAAGAGAGAATCCTCTTGAACAACAAGGTTCTAATACAATTAATGCTACCAGGGCAGCAGCTGTGGCTATAGATGTAAATACTGGTGCTGTAATAGCATTAGCCAGCAGACCAGGATTTGATCCAAATGCTTTTGCAGCACCAGGTGGATTATCTTCTGAGCTTTATAAAAAGTATTATCCTGATATAAATGAATTTGCAAAGCAGTATATTGAAAGAATAGGGCTTATGAGTTATTTTCCAGAACAAAGTGAAGAAGATGTGTTAAATAAGTTATTTCCTATAGATACAAGTGTAAAAGGTAAAATTGCAAGAGTAGATATCCATGATGTGTGTCCAAAGCCTTTATTCAACTATGCTACTCAGTCAAGAGTACCTCCAGGATCTACATTTAAACCTATGACAGCAATTGCAGGTCTTGAAAGTGGAGTAATAACCCCAAACTATGGAGTAGATGATACAGGAGAATATGATATAGGAGGAGGTCATGTTATACAGTTTAAATTAGATGGTGCCAATGGATGGGTTAATTTAACACGAGCTATAGAAAAGTCTAGTAATCCATATTTTATGCATTTAGCTAAACTTTTAAGAAATGCTTTTGGTGATGATTCATTAGCCAAATATGCTTGGAAATTTGGATTGGGAATTGATCCTAATTCCAATGTAAAACCAGCAACAGGAATAGAGATATCAGAAGCTTTTGGTCAAGTATTTAATAGTTGGTCACAAAAAAATCAGTATGCACAAACATATTTGTGGAAAATCATGCAGCAGTTAAAAGCTGGAGTAGATGATAGAGGAAAAAGCATCACAGCTATAGATTTATATGATAGAAGTGGAGATTCTGATAAAGTTAAAAAATTAAAAAATGATATAAAGAAACAAATACAAAATTCAATAAAGGATGGAGATAAAGCTTTTAATACTAATACTTATAAAAATCTAATTAATAATTTGATAGAGGAGGATCCTAAATATAAAGGTGCTAATATAACTAAAGGTCAAATCAACTCTATAATAAGCAATATTTACTATATAGCAGTTTCAGATGCTTATAGTCAAACTAAAATAGGAGCACCTATGTATTTTGCTTCCATTGGTCAAGGCATGGATGAATTTACTCCTGTGCAACTAGCAAATTACATTGCAACTATAGCTAATGGGGGAACCAGATACAGTGTACATCTTGTAGATAAATTTTTAGATCCTGATGGAAGGGTAATTGAACAGGTTAAACCTGAAGTTGTAGAAAGAACAGGGATTAAACCTGAAAATATAGAAGCTATAAAAGCAGGAATGAAGGCTGTTAACGAAAAAGGTACTGCATCACAAGCATTTAAAGGATTTAATATAAGGACAGCAGGAAAGACTGGTACAGCTAGCTTGAATGATCAAGAAACATTCGGAAGGACAGATTTTGCCGTATATGTTGGGTTTGCACCTTTAGAAAATCCTAAAATAGCTGTATGTGTTATGGTATTTGATGGAGGCCAAGGAGCTAGTTCTGCTTATGTAGCAAAAGACATTTTTGAAGCATATTTTAATAAAACAAGTTGAATATGTAATTAAAAGGTATATATAAGGAAAAAATGCTTGTATATATCTTTTTTTTAAAATAAAATTGACTTAGTTAGAAGGATTTAAAATTTTAATGTTGAAATATTACATTGATGTGACTTGGAGATTTATGGAGGTCTAATATGGGAGATAATAGTCTTATAATTAAAGGCAATAGAGATGGAATAAATGCAATCATTAATATGAATAAGTTTAAAGATTTCGACGATATGCTCGAAAATTTAACAGAGAGGTTGTCGAAAGGTAAAATTTTTTATAAAGGGTGTACTTTAAAAATAACCACTGAACTTAAGTATATAACTGAAAAAGACTTTAGAAAATTAAAGGATGTTTTATTTGAAGAATTTTTAATAAAAGATTGTATTATGGAAGATAAAGACGAAAAAAGTAGTAAAGTTTTTTCAGGAATTTATGAAGGACGTACAAAATTTTTGAGACGTACTGTAAGAAGTGGTCAAATTATAAATTACCCAGGAAATATAGTTATAATTGGAGATGTAAATGCAGGCTCTGAAATATATGCAGACGGAAACATAATAGTTTTAGGTGCATTAAAAGGCTATGCTCATGCAGGATTTGGAGGTAATTCTAAAGCTATTGTAGCAGCTTTTTATCTTCAGCCTGAAATACTTCAAATTGCAAATGTAATGACCAGATCTCCAGAAGGCAGTGATAAACCTCAATATCCAGAGGTTGCTAGAGTAAAAGGAGGGACAATAATTGTAGAACCATATTTACCTAATAAGTTTATATAAAGGTTTGTTATTAAATGATAACTTGTAATTTTAAATTAGTTAATGGAGGTAGTGTAAATGGGAGAAGCTATTGTAGTAACATCAGGCAAAGGTGGAGTAGGTAAAACTACTACTACAGCTAATATTGGAACAGGACTTGCATCATTAGGTAAAAGTGTTGTGGTAGTTGATGGGGATACAGGTCTTAGAAATCTTGATGTTTTAATGGGACTTGAAAATAGAATAGTATTTACGTTGTTAGACGTAATAGAAGATAAGTGCAAATTAAAACAAGCTCTTATTAGAGATAAAAGATTACCAAATTTATATCTTTTACCAACAGCCCAAACTAGAGATAAGGATGATATAAGCACAAATCAAATGGTTAAATTAATAACAGAATTAAAACAAGAATTTGATTATGTTATCATAGATTGCCCTGCTGGAATTGAGCAGGGATTTGAAAATTCTGTAGTTAGCGCAGATAGAGCACTAATTGTAGTAAATCCAGAAGTTACATCTGTAAGGGACTCAGATAGAGTTATTGGAAAATTAGATGCTAAAGGATTGGAAAATCATCAACTCATAGTGAATAGAATAAATTATGATATGGTTAAGAATGGAAATATGTTGGATGTAAATGATATCTTAGATAGTTTAGCTATAGAACTTATAGGAGTAGTTCCAGATGATAGAAATATAACTGTTTCGACTAATAAGGGGGAGCCTATAGTTTTAGATGATAAGGCTTCAGCAGGACAAGCATTTAGAAATATAGCAAAAAGAATAGTAGGAGAAAAGGTACCTTTTATGGATTTGAGTGATAACCAAGAAGGTTTCTTTTCAGGAATTAAAAAGTTATTTGGTATTAAGTAGGAGGGTATTAAAATGGATTTATTTAAAATGTTTTCGTCGAAACCTTCCTCAAAAGATGTAGCTAAAGAGAGATTAAAATTGATTCTAATACATGATAGATCCAGTATATCTCCAGAAGTACTTGAGTCAATAAAAGAAGATATACTTAAAGTATTATCTAAATATATGGAAATAGATAACGGTGAAATAGATGTAAAAATGACTAAAATGGAGGAGCTTGAAGGGGATTCACCAGCTTTAATTGCAAGCATACCGGTAAAAAGAATGAAGGTTGACAAATAAGCCATATATAAACTATATGTTAAAGAATTAAAATATGAATAGATTTTTTTTTAGTGTGTGGTATAATCATATTTATTGGAGGTAGAAAACATGCTAGAAAAAGTTACCTTGGATAGAAGGCTTTTAAAAGAATTAGATTTTGTATCGATTATTACAGTAATACTTATAGTGTTATTTAGTTGCGTGAATATTTATAGTGCTACTCGTTTAAAATTTGGATATTTTTTTTTAAAACATCAACTGATGTGGTTGGCAGCAGGGTTGATACTAATATATATAATACTTCTATTTGATTATGTCATTATTGAAAATTATGCTGGTATAATTTATTGGTTTGGAGTATTTTTATTAGTATTAAATGATACCATATTTAAGTCAACTGTTAATGGAGCAGCTTCTTGGTTACAAATAGGAGGAGTGCAGTTAATGCAGCCTTCGGAATTTGCAAAATTAGGAATGATTATAATGCTGGCAAAGCAGTTGGACGTTATGGAAGGAAAAATAAATGATGTAAAGAACTTCTTAAAGTTAGCGGTTTATGCTATAATTCCTATGCTTTTAATAATAAAACAACCTGATATGGGTATGACTATGGTATGTTTCTTTATTGTACTTGGAATGTTTTTTGTAGCAGGCTTGAATTTAAAAGTAATAGTAGGTGGCCTTGTAAGCTTAGTAGGACTTGTTGCTATTGTTTGGAATTCACCTTTAATGGAAGAATATTGGAAAACAAGATTAACGTCATTTATAACTTCACAATCAGATGATTTGGGATCAGGATTTCAGGTTGGTCAATCATTAATAGGAATAGGCTCTGGTGGAATTTGGGGAAAAGGATTTTTAAAAGGTACTCAAGTAGCAGGAGGATATATTCCAGAACAGCATACAGATTTCATATTTTCAGCACTAGGAGAAGAATGGGGACTTGTTGGTGCTTTAGTACTTTTATTGTTGTATGGTATATTGATATATAAATTTATAAATATAGCGAGAAACTCAAAGGACAGGTTTGGTTCTATGATATGTGTAGGAATTGTATCTTCGCTGTTATTTTCCATATATCAAAACATAGGGATGACAATAAAAATAGCACCTATAACTGGAATTGCTCTTCAGTTTATGAGTTATGGTGGTAGTTCAATGCTGACCAGTTTTATGGGATTAGCACTGGTTTTAAATGTAGGGATGAGAAGGAAAAAAATTAACTTTTAGGGGGATGTATTATGAAAATTGCTTTCATTGCACATGATAAGAAAAAAGATGATATGGTAGAATTTGTTAAAAGGTACAAGGATGTGTTTAAGGATCATGAATTATTTGGGACAGGCACTACAGGAAGAATTATATCTGAGGTTGTAGGGCTAAAGGTGCATAGATTCCTTTCAGGACCTTTAGGTGGTGATCAGCAAATCGGTGCTAGAGTTGCTGAAGGAAATATGGATTTTATAATCTTTCTAAGAGATCCTCTTACAGCACAACCTCATGAACCTGATGTTTCAGCATTACTTAGAATATGTGATGTTCACTGTATTCCACTTGCTACTAACGTAGGTTCAGCAGAAGTTTTTGTAAAAGCACTTAAGGCACATGTATTTGAAGAATAAAAAAGTAAAATTATAAAAAACCTTAACTATAATTAGTTGGGGTTTTTATTTTTTACCCATACCATATATAGATATAAGAAATATGTATGCAGCTATCATAAAAGAAGGTACCAAGAAGTATATATATATTAAGTGCTTTATCACAGTACTTAATATGTTTAAAATTGGGGGAACATTGGGATATGGGAAGTTATAATTCTCAATATGAAAACTATTATAATTCTTTAAAAAAGAGAAGCAGAGCTACATATTTACCTAATTATAAGAATACTTTTATATCTGATAAAGGAGAAAAGAAAACCTCAAACTATTGGACTAGAAGAATTATTAGAGAATTAATAGGAGTATTTGTACTTTTTATTTTCGTTATAATGTGTAAAGCTGTAAATAATACTAGGACGGTGTCAGCATATAATTATTCTAAATCTATAATAAATGAAAATTACAATTATAAAGATATTTTAAATAGAAGTAAAAGCTTTGATTTTAAAAAACTTCAAGATAGTATAATTAATAGGATTGAAAATATTAGAAGTAAGCTCACGGGAACAGATATGGTACAGGATAAAATAAGAAAAGAATTTATTATACCAGTAGAAGGAACTGAAACTTCTGCTTTTGGTTATAGAAAAGATCCAATAACTAAAGAAAATAAGTTTCACTCAGGAATAGATTTGGATGCAAAAGTAGGTACATCGGTTAAAGCTTCTTATGATGGAGTAGTAAGGGAATGTGGTGAAGATTCTGAGAATGGTAAGTATATTTTAATTGATCATAAGAATGGAGTTGAAACTAAATATTGTCATTTAAGTGAGGCACTTGTAAAAAAAGAAGATGTGGTCAAGAAAAGTCAGGTTATAGCCAAAAGTGGAAATACAGGCAAATCTACTGGACCACATCTTCATTTTGAGCTTTTATATATGGGAGAGAATAAAAATCCCAATGACTATTTTAATAAATTAGGTAATTAATTTGCAGGGGTAATTGCGTGATTAGAGTAAATAAGTATTTCATTCCTTATGTTATATTTTTAATTATTGTAGGTTATAAAGGAAATCTTATATATGCTTTTTTTATTGTTATAATTCATGAAGCTGTTCATTATTTAACTGCTAAGCATTATAATTTTTCAGGTTTTGATATAGAACTAATAGCTTTTGGAGCCTCGATTAAATTTAAAGAATTAGATGATGCATCTCCAAAGGAGGATTTGATTATATCTTTGTCAGGTCCCTTATCCAATTTTGTATTAGCTGCAATTCTTTACTATATAAATACAATAGTACACTGTGATGAAATTTATATGTTGTTCGCAGGAAATATAGCTATAGGTATTTTCAATCTCATACCTGCTTTTCCTTTAGATGGAGGCAGGATATTAAGAGATATACTGTATTTTAAATTTTCATATAAAAAAGCAAACAGAATTATGATAAATATAAGTACTGTAATAGGTGCTTTTCTTATGTTCTTTTATATAGTACTATTTTTTAAAGGATTTAATAATTTTAATATTGGAATCATAGGGTTATTTATAATAATATCGTCATTTAAAGAAAAAGAAAGGATATCATATATAATTATGGGAGATATTATAAAAAAGAAATATAAATTTATAAATAAAGGTTATATAGAAAGTAAAAATATTTGTGTATATTATAAGAAAGATTTGCTAACTGTTATGGGCCTGTTTGATAAAAATAAATATAATATGTTTACCATTTTAGATAATGAAATGAAAGTTGTTGATATAGTTTACGAAGAAGATGTAATAGATGGACTTAAATTGCACGGTAATATAACTTTAGAAGAATTTATGAAAATTCACGAGTAAAATATAAATTTATATTTTAAATTTATATTTTGTTATGTTAGAATATCAAGTGATAACACAAGAGGAGGATTATTAATGAATAGAATTTCTGATGATATATTATTTAAGGTTGAAAAGCCCGCTCGTTATATAGGAGGAGAACTTAATTCCTATAATAAAGATAAAAATGAAGTAGATATTAGATTTGCATTCTGCTTTCCTGATGTATATGAAGTTGGTATGTCTCATCTTGGTATGAGAATTCTTTACTATACACTTAATGAAAGAAAAGATACATTTTGTGAAAGAGTATTTGCACCTTGGGTAGACATGGAAAAACTTATGAGGGAAAATAATATACCTCTATATACACTAGAGACTAAGGACCCTATAAAGGATTTTGATTTTATAGGATTTACTCTTCAGTATGAAATGAGTTATACAAATATATTAAATATGATTGATTTAGCAGGTATTCCTATTAGAGCCTCAGAAAGAGGAGAAGAAGATCCTATAATTATGTGCGGAGGTCCTTGCGCATACAATCCAGAACCCCTTTATGACATAGCAGATTTCTTTGCTATGGGCGAAGGGGAAGAGCAAATGGATGAGATCATGGATTTGTACAAAAAGTATAAGGGTAAGAAGCAGAAAAAGGAATTCTTAAGAGAACTTTCACATATAGAAGGTATCTATGTACCATCACTTTACAGTGTAGAATATAAAGAAGATGGAACTATTAAAGAATTTAAACCTTTGTATGATGATGTACCAGAAAAAGTAAAGAAGAGAATAATAAAGAATTTTAATGATGTTAAGTATCCAGATAAATTTATTGTTCCATATACAGATATAGTACATGACAGAATAATGCTTGAAACTTTCAGAGGATGCAGCAGAGGATGTAGATTCTGTCAGGCGGGCATGATATATAGACCTATAAGAGAAAAAACAACAGATAAATTAATGGAACTTGCAGAAAAGCTTATAAAATCCACAGGCTATTCAGAGCTTTCGCTAACTTCTTTAAGTATATGTGATTATTCAAATATACAAGGCTTAATACATATGCTTGTAGAAAAATATGAAAAGGATAGAGTAGGAGTATCACTTCCATCTCTTAGAATAGATTCATTTTTTGTAGATATGATAAATCAAATACAAAAGGTTAGAAAAACAGGTTTAACTTTTGCACCAGAAGCTGGAACTCAGAGAATGAGAGATGTTATAAATAAGGGTGTAACAGAACAAAATCTAATGGAATCATCAAGAAGTGCTTTTGAATCAGGCTGGTCTACTATAAAATTATACTTTATGTTAGGACTTCCTTATGAAACTATGGAAGATGTAAAAGGTATTGCTGATTTATCACAAAAGGTAGTAGATCAATATTTTGGTGTACCAAAGGAAAAGAGAAAGAAAGGCTTAAGAGTAACAGTAAGTACTGCAATATTTGTACCTAAGCCATTTACTCCATTCCAATGGGCTCCACAGATAAGAATGGAAGACGTAAGGGAAGAAATAGGTGCTTTAAGATCAGAAATAAAGAGCAGAAACATTGTGTATAATTGGCATGAAAGCCCTGTTAGCTATTTAGAGGCTATATTTGCAAGAGGAGATAGAAGGGTTTGTGATGTTTTAATTAAAGCCTTTGAAAAAGGTGCTAAATTTGATGGATGGTCAGAATACTTTAACTTTGATACCTGGATGGAAGCATTTGAAGAATGTAATGTAGATGGCGATTTTTATGCTTACAGACAGAGAGAATATGATGAAGTACTTCCTTGGGACTTTATAGATGTTGGAGTAAATAAAGAATTCTTAATAAGAGAAAATGAAAAGGCTAAAAAAGGAGAAGTAACTCCAGACTGCAGACAGGGATGTTATAATTGTGGAGTAAATGTTAATTTAGAAGGGAAGTGCTTTGATAATGCATTATTTAATAAAGTTCAGTAAAGAAAGTAATATAAAATTCATAGGACATTTGGATTTTATGAGAACTATTCAAAGAATGATTGAAAGATCAGAGCTTTCTGCAGAATATTCTAAAGGCTTTAATCCACATGTAAATATGTCTATAGCACAACCCCTAGCTGTTGGAGTGTATTCTTCTGGAGATTATATGGATTTGATGCTGGAAGAAACAGCTGAAAATATAATAGTAGAAAAATTAAATGAAGTTGCTCCAAGTGGCATAAAGGTTTTTGATGCTGTAAAAATACAGGATATTGAAAACAAAAAAATATTTAAATCAATGGCAGTTATAGATGCAGCAAAGTATACAATACGTATAAAGTATAAAAATGTAGAGTCATTAAATGAGCAAATGGAGAAATTACTAAATTCAAAAGAGTGGAATACTATAAAGAAAAGCAAAAGCGGAGAAGCAGAAGTAGATATAAAAACTATGATTAAAGAATTTAATTATAAAATAGAAGATAATGTTTTAATTATAGAAACTCTTATAGCTTGCGGAAGCAGACAAAATTTATCTGCAGAGCTTTTAGCAAAATACATTCAAGAAAATACAAAAGAGGCCAATATGGAAGCTTTTGTAGATATAAAAAGAGAAGAAATGTATGCTGAATCAGAAGGAAAATTAGTGCCATTGTATCAATTTGCAAGGGAAAGAGAAGCATAATTAACTTTTGCATTTAAATAAAAAGGTGGAATTAACTTGAAGGATATATTTATAGAGAGGCAAAACAATCTTTTAAGAATAGCTATAAAGGAAAATGATATTTTAAAGGAATGTTTTATAGAAGAGGAAACCGGAGAACCTTATCCTGGAGAAATATATAAGGGTGTTGTTAAAAATATTGTACCTGCTATAAAATGTGCATTTGTGGATATTGGACATAAAAAAAATGTGTATATTTATTTAGATAATAAATTTAAAAATACAAAACTAAAAAAAGGTCAGGAGCTCTTAGTTCAAGTAATAAAAGAGGATTTGGGAAATAAGGGAGCCAAAGTTACCAATGTTATAAGTATACCAGGTAAATACTGTGTATTGATGACTATGAATAAGGAAGTAACTTTTTCAAGAAAAATACAAGATGGGCTTTTAAAGCAAAGCATGGCAGAACAATTAAAAAAACCTAATGATGTAGGAATAATGATAAGAACTGAAGGCGCAAATGCTTCCATAGATGATATAAATAAAGAGATATCAAAACTTTACAGTATATATAATAATATAAATAATGAAGCAAAATACTTTAATAAATTTGGTCTATTATTTGATAATGGAGGAATTTTAGGAAGGGTTTTGAGAGATAGGTTAAATAATAATTGTAAGGTATATGCAAATACTGAAGAAGACGTTCAATACATAAATGAATTTTTAGCAGATTCTCTGTATGGGAAGGTATCAGTAAAACTTTATGATGATAATAGAACTTTATTTGATTATTATGGTATTGAAAGGGAAATATTGAGCCTTAGAAATAATAGGGTTTATTTAAAATGTGGAGGATACATTGTTATTGATAGAACAGAAGCTATGTATGTTATAGATGTAAACTCAGGGAAAAATGTAAAAAGCAGTTCTATAGAAAAAACAGCATATATTACTAATTACCAGGCAGCCGAAGAAATTGCAAGACAGATAGAGCTTAGAAATTTAAGTGGTATTATAGTTATAGATTTCATAGATATGGATAATGAACAAAATAGGGAAAAAATAATGCAAAAGCTTCAAGAAGGCTTTAGAGATGATAAAAACAAAACAGTAATTTATCCATTTACAGAGCTTAATTTAGTGCAGATAGCTAGAAGAAGATCAGGAAAATCTATATATGATTATCTAGAAGAAAATTGTGAATTGTGCGGTGGTAAAGGAAAAAAATTAAGATTTTCATATGTATGTATGCTCATAAAAAATGAAATTTTTAAAATAGATGAGCAAAGAGACATAAAAGATATACACATAGAAATAGATGAAATTTATGCTGATAATATAAAAGGAGATGTACTTACATTTGTAAAAAACATAAATGCACTGGATAAGAGTATTTATGTTACCTATAGAAGAGATGAACATTTTAAGGTAGAACCTTTAATTTTTGCAAATCAAATAGAAAGTCTAGAGATGTTTAGAATTTATGAATAAAAAACTTTACAAATATAAATACATGTGTTAGAATGGCATTTGTAGGCCGCACTGAGAAGGTTATTAAATTACAATAATAGGTAATAAACTTAGATATTGTATACCTTAAATGGCGAGACTGGATTGAGGAGGTGTATTTTAATGTATGCAGTTGTAGTTACTGGAGGAAAACAGTATAAAGTTTCTGAAGGAGACGTTATATACGTTGAAAAATTAGATGCTGAAGTTGAATCAACAGTTGAACTTGACAACATTCTTGTTGTAAATAAAGAAAACGGAGAAACAGTTTTCGGAAAACCATCAGTTGATGGAGCTAAAGTTACAGCTAAAGTTGTAGCTCAAGGAAAAGCTAAAAAGGTTCTTGTTTTCAAGTATAAGAGAAAGAAAGACTATAGAAAGAAACAAGGACATAGACAGCCTTATACTAAGCTTCAAATTGAAAAAATTAATGCTTAATTAGTTATGATTAGCATAAATTTTTCAAAAAAAGAGAATAACTTAGTTTCTATGAAAGCTAGTGGTCATGCAGGATTTGATGAATATGGAAAAGATATAGTTTGCAGTGCAGTTTCTGCATTAAGTGTAGCCATACTTAATGGTATAACTGATGTAATGCACTTTAAGCCTGATTTTCATATAGATGAAGATGGATTTTTAAGCATAAGCATTGA
Organism: Clostridium carboxidivorans P7; assembly: GCF_001038625.1. GTDB lineage: Bacteria > Bacillota > Clostridia > Clostridiales > Clostridiaceae > Clostridium_AM > Clostridium_AM carboxidivorans. The sequence continues at coordinate 3,624,610 of NZ_CP011803.1, read as the reverse complement.
AAATTTACATATAGAACAAATTAAAGCATGCCAAGTATTAATGGAAACCTTATTGTTAGGTTTGCAAAATATTGAAATTAACTATGGTGAATATATAAATGTAAAAGTAGAGGAGGTGTAGTAGAATGATACTAATTAACCTTCAGTTATTTGCTCATAAAAAAGGAGTAGGTAGCTCAAGAAACGGTAGAGACAGTGAATCTAAAAGACTTGGAACTAAATGTGCTGACGGACAGTTTGTTCTTGCTGGAAACATATTAGTTAGACAAAGAGGAACAAAGATTCATCCAGGAAATAACGTAGGCATAGGCGGAGATGATACTCTTTTTGCTAAAATCGACGGAGTTGTTAAGTACGAAAGAGTTGGAAAAGACAAGAAAAAAGCTAGCGTGTATCCTGTAGATGTTGAAGAAATCGTAGCAGCAGAATAATTTAAAAATAAGGCACCCTTTATGAGGGTGCTTTTTTAAAACTTTAATTAGCTAATAAATGGTTTAATTTGGAATGGATAAAAGTATTTATTGATAGAAATATATAAAGAATATAAGTATAAAAATCAACATTAAGTGTAAAATTTGATATGAAATTTTTAATATATATTATAATTAAAAGTGTAATTTAGTTAATAATATATTTAGTGACTTTGATAATAGCATTAAAGATGTTTATATATATTTAGTTATGGACTAGAAAAAGTTTATTACAATTTGGCTTAGAATAAGTTTTTTTATAGTACTAAGCAGTTAATGTTAGGTAAAAAAGGGAGATGAATTTAGTGTTTGTAGATACAGCAAAAATATTTATTAAATCTGGAGATGGTGGAGATGGTGCAAGTACTTTTAGAAGAGAAAAGTATATAGCACTTGGAGGTCCTGATGGTGGCGATGGAGGCAAAGGTGGAAATGTAGTTTTAGTAGCAGATCCTAATATGACTACTCTTTTAGATTTTGCATATAAAAGGAAGTACAAAGCAGAACCAGGAGGCAATGGAAGTGGGTCTAAATGCTTTGGTAAGGATGGAGAAACATTATATATAAAGGTTCCTATGGGAACTGTAGTAAGGGATGCAGAAACAAGCAAAATAATGGCAGATTTATCTCATAAAGAAGATAAATATGTAGTTGCTAAAGGCGGTAGAGGCGGTAGAGGAAATATTAGATTTACTACTCCTACAAGACAGGCACCTGATTTTGCTGAGCCAGGAATGCCAGGAGAAGAGAGATGGATAACATTAGAGCTTAAAATTCTTGCTGATGTTGGTTTGCTTGGATTCCCTAATGTAGGAAAGTCTACTTTGCTATCTGTAGTATCAAAGGCTAGACCTAAAATTGCAAATTACCATTTTACAACTTTGAATCCTAATCTTGGAGTAGTTAATATGTCTGGTATACCTAGTTTTGTAATGGCAGATATTCCTGGTATAATAGAGGGAGCTTCAGAAGGTGTAGGACTAGGAATAAAGTTTTTAAGACACATAGAAAGAACAAGGCTTCTAATACATGTGGTAGATATATCTGGAGTTGAAGGAAGAGATCCTTTTGAAGATTTTTTAAAGATAAATGAAGAACTTAAAAAGTATAGCGTAAAGCTTTGGGATAGACCGCAGATAATAGCTGCAAATAAAGCTGATATGCTTTATGATGATGAGGTATTTGAAAATTTCAAGAAAAAGGTTAAGGAACTTGGCTATGATAAGGTATTTAAAATATCAGCTGCAACTAATAAAGGCGTAGAAGAGCTTATAAAGGAAGCTGCGAGAGTATTAAGTACTATACCAGTTACAGAGATTGAAATAAGCGAAGATGAGAAATTTGTACCAGAGGAAAAGAAATTTACTTACACTATAAGAAAACAAGATGACACATATATTGTTGAAGGAAGTTTTGTGGATAGACTTCTAGCAAGTGTAAATGTAAATGATTCTGATGATTTAAGATATTTCCATAAGGTATTAAAAAATAAGGGAGTACTTGATGAATTAAGAGCAATGGGTATTGAAGACGGTAATTTAGTAAGACTTAATGATTTTGAATTTGAATATTTATTATAATTTTGGAGGTTACAAATGATTACAAGTAAGCAGAGAAGTTATTTAAGATCTTTGGCAAATAATATGAGTCCAATATTTCAGGTGGGAAAAGAAGGTATAGAGGATAACTTTTTAAAACAAGTACAGGATGCTTTAGAAGCAAGAGAAATTATAAAAATATCTGTGTTAAATAATAGCGGAATCGATGCTAGAGAAGCTTCAGATATGATTTGTGAAGAATTAGGTTGTGAAGGAATTCAAGCCATAGGAAATAAGTTAGTATTATATAAAAGATCAAGTAAAAAGCCTAAAATAGAACTTCCTTAGTAATTAAGTATAAGTCAGTGACCTATATAATATGTTTAGGAGAAGGTATATATGATAAAAAAAGCTATTTTTGGAGGAACTTTTGATCCTATTCATAATGGACATCTGCATATAGCTTATGAAGCATTATATAAGTTAAACTTAGATAAAATTATATTTATGCCATCAGGCAATCCGCCACATAAATTGAATAAAAATATTACAGAAGCTTTTTTAAGATATGAAATGGTAAAAACGGCCATAAGAAATGAAGATAACTTTGATGTGAGTGATTATGAAATAAATAGAGACAATTTGAGTTATACATATCAGACACTGGAACATTTCACTAATTTGGAAAAGGAAACTAAGTGGTATTTTATAACTGGCGTTGATTGTCTTATGGATATTGAAAATTGGAAAAATACTGAGGAAATACTTAATCTATGTACTTTTGTGGTTTTTAATAGAACTGGCTATAGTATAGAAAGTGTGTTGAAGAAGAAAATTTCAATTGAAAAGAAGTGTAATAATAAAATTGTTTTTTTAGATATACCTTTGCTTGAAATTTCTTCTACAAACATAAGAAAACATATAAAAGAAGGAAGAAAAGTAAGTCATTTAATGCCTGAAAGTGTGTGCTATATTATAGAACAACTTGGACTATATAAATGATTTAATGCATAATAGTTATTTGGAGTGATGTAACGTGTGGAATGAGCAGGAAATCGAAAATTATCTAATACAGAATCTTAAACCTAAAAGATATGAACATAGTTTAAGTGTAAGAGATACATCTATAAAATTAGCAAAGTTGTATAATGAAGATATAGAAAAAGCAAAAATTGCAGGTCTTGTTCATGATTGTGCTAAAAATATGAGTGATGAAAAAATTTTAGACATAGCTGTAAATTATAATTTACAAATTGATGAAATATTTAAGGAAAGTCCTCAATTGCTTCATGGAGCAGTTGCTGCTGTAATAGCCAAAGAAAAAATGGGAATTGAAGATGAAGATATATTAAATGCTGTAGCTTATCATACCACTGGAAGAAAAAATATGAGTCAATTGGAAAAGATAATATACTTGGCTGATTATGTGGAACCCTTAAGGGATTTTCCAGGAGTAGAAGAGTTGAGAAAAATATCTTATGAAAATTTAGATAAAGCTTTATTAATGTCTTTTAACAATACCATAAAATTTGTGCTAGAAAAGGGACAACTTATTCATTTAAATACCATAGAAGGTAGGAATTTCATAATTTTACAGCTAAAAATAAATAAATAGTTTATATAATTATTTAAATTACATAAAATAATTGAGCAAAAAAATAAAAAGTTTGTTATAATGGTATTGTTTGAGCAAAACTATAAAAGATGGATAGTAATGGTTTACTATCCCAATTACAGGAGGGTTTAACATTATGGAAAAACAAATAATAAGTACAAAAAAAGCACCAGGTGCTGTAGGACCTTATTCACAAGCTGTTAAAGTTGGAAATTTATTATTTACATCAGGTCAAATTCCACTAGATCCTGAAACAGGAAAATTAGTTGAAGGAGACATCAAAAAAGCTACTGAAAGATCTTTAGAAAATATAAAAGCTTTACTTGAAGAAGCAGGAACATCTTTTGATAAAGTTGTTAAAACAACTGTATTTGTAAAAGATATGGGAGACTTTGCTGCTGTTAACGAAGTTTATGCAAAATACTTTACAAAAGATATGCCAGCAAGATCTTGCGTACAAGTAACACTTCCAAAAGACGCTTTAGTTGAAATAGAAGTAATAGCTTTAGTAGACTAATTAAAATTACATACTTATAACAAAGAGTGAACTTAAAGGTTCACTCTTTGTGCATAGAAGACAAATGTATAGGGATAACTATAAGATTAAATTTAAATCCTAAGGAGCAGTGTATGGAGAAAAATAAGCTTATTTTTAGAGTAAAAGGTAATGAAGAAGGTATGAAGCTTAGAGCATATCTTAAAGATGTTCAAAAACTTTCAAGCAGGCTTATTAAAGGAGCAGCACTTGATGGAAGAATAAGTGTAAATAATAATAGAGTTAAGTTAAATTATGTTATTAAACTTGATGATGAAATAGCTTTTGATGTAGAAAAAAAGGAAAGCCAAAATATAGAACCAGAAAAAATGGATATAGATGTAGTTTATGAGGATAGCGATCTTATAGTAGTAAATAAACAACCAGGTATGGTAGTTCATCCTACAAAGAGTTATCCAAATGGGACTTTAGCTAATGGACTTTTATATTATTTTAAGGAAAAGGGAGAACAATGCATAGTAAGATTAGTCAGCAGATTGGATATGGATACTTCAGGCCTTATTATAATAGCAAAGAATCAATTTGCACATATGAGTCTAGCTAGAGACATGCATAAGGAAGACTTTGAAAAAAGTTATTTAGCTGTGGTACATGGCAATTTAAAGGAAAAGGAAGGAATAATAAATCTTCCTATATATAGAACTGATGATGGAAATATAAGAAGAGTTGTAGATGAAAGAGGACAGGAAAGCATAACCTGTTATAGTGTTCAGGAAAGTTTTAATAAGGGAGATTTAGTTAAGCTCACTTTAAAAACTGGAAGAACACATCAAATAAGGGTTCATATGACACATATCGGACATCCGTTGTATGGTGATACTTTATACGGACAAATTGAGGATAAGGAATATATAGAAAGGCAAGCTTTACATGCCTATAGACTAGTATTTCCACACCCTAGAACCAGAGAGATGTTAGAATTGGAAATAGGACTTCCAAAAGATTTACAAGAATTAATAGAGAAAATAAAAAATTGATGACCTTATGTATAAAGTCATCAATTTTTTTATTCCTTTTTAAATAATTTATTAAATAAGTTGTACTTTTTAAACATGAAAATTGCACCACCAAGTATTACTAGTATGGCGGCAATCAAGTATTCCATTTTTAAATTCATGCTTTTAAATGGACTTGATTGAAGTACTTGCTTTAATTCATGGCTAGTACCACTTGTAAGTTTTAAAGTACCCAGATTCTGATTATTTTTAACTATAGTTCCTTCTGCAATTGTATCTCCTGTTTTGAAAAATTTAGTGCTTAAATTTTCATCTTTAAGAACAAATTTTGGTACAGTGGTATCCTCTTTTAATTTAACATAGTAAAAATCTGAAGCTGCTAAAAGAGGTACTGTTACGCCATTATTACTATATGTAGCAACAAGATCACCCTTCTTATATAATAGTACACTTTCAAAAGTACTAAAGCCATAATTAAACAGATTAACTGCATCAGGAAAAAATGTCTTATCCTTATCATGTACCAATGCAACTATAAGCCTTTGTCCATTTCTTGTAGAATAAGACACATATGAATGTAATGATTGAGTAGTGTAACCAGTTTTACCACCTTTACATCCATCATAATAAAGTTGTGAAGATTTTTGTATTAGCTTATTTTCATTCCACAAAGGTCTTTTTACAGCAGACTTATTTGTTGGAGGTATTTCGTAAAAGCTAGTACTAGCAATTTGTGTGTATTCGGGTTTGTTAGATAATTCTCTCATTATAAGAGCTAAATCTCTTGCAGAGGTTTTGTGTTTTTCATCATATAATCCACTAGGATTAACGAAATGTGAATCCCTGCAGCCTAATTCTAAGGCTCTTTTATTCATTAGTACTGCAAAATTATCTATAGATCCACCTACATGTTCTGCTAGTGCTTCTGCACAATCGTTTCCAGATTGAAGCATCAAACCATATAATAGATCTCTAACTTTTAATTGTTCACCTTCAAACAAATATATTTTACTTCCATCCACTAAAGGTGGATTTTTTCCTACTGTTACTACATCATCTAATTTACATTTTTCTAAAGTCAAAAGTGCAGTCATGAGCTTTGTAGTAGAAGCAGGAGGATAAGCAGAATCTTCATTTTTTCCATATAAAACATATCCTGTTATTGCATCCATAAGTACTACACTATCAGCAGAAACAGTTGGAGGATCAGCTTTTGCTTGTGCTTTGAGTGAAACACTTGAAAGTAAAAATACAAAACTCATCATAAAAATTAATAATTTTTTCATTTTAGCCTCCTCAAACATCGTTAATCATAATTATATCAAAAAAGTTTTATTTTTGCGACAGAATTTTTTAAACATGTCAATAATTTAAATAATGCATAAGAAAATATGTTTTATTTGGAGGTTTATAATGAATAAAAAAAAGAAAATTATAGGTTCTATAGTTATTTTGGTCATATTTACAATATTTTTAATAACAGGATATGTTTTATCAAGGCCATCAAAGGATTTAAATGCTAAAGAAGTCTTTAATGATGCAGCAGTTGTAGAAAGTAAAGATAATAAAGATATGACCATTTATATAAATGGAGAAGTTAAAAAGCCAGGAGTTTACAAACTAAAGGCTGGAAGTCGAGTACAGGATTTAGTAAATTCTGCAGGAGGATTTAATGAAACTGCGGATAAAGCAAAATTGAATCTTGCAAAAAAACTTAAAGATGAAGATTATATATATGTAGATAAGCAAAATGATAAAAATCTGCCAGCTTCTTCAGGTGGCAATGCAAATTCTAATCCAGCATCAGATGGAAAGGTGAATATAAATACTGCCACCAAAGAACAACTGAAGACTGTATCAGGAATAGGTGATGTGACAGCTCAGAAGATAATAGATTATAGAGAAAAAAATGGTTCATTTAATTCTATTGAGGATTTAAAGAAGGTTGGAAGAATAGGAGATAAGACTTTAGAAAAAATTAAAGATAAAATAGAAGCTAGATAAACTTTAATTAGGAGGATAAGCATAATGCGGCTGAACTTTTTTAAATTACAAATTGCAGGTAAATAAAGTAAAAGCTATACTTATGGCTAAAAGTAAAGTATTATATATATGTAATTATGAATTTGGGAGGTGCTATTGTGTCTACAACAAGACTTACACAGTTAACAAAAACTTCTGGATGAGCAGCTAAAATAGGGCCGGAGACCCTTGAAAAGATTTTAGGAAAGCTGCCAAAGATGGAAAGTGAAAATTTAATAGTTGGAATAGAAACTTCTGATGATGCAGCAGTTTATAAATTAAATGATGAAATGGCAGTAATTCAAACTTTAGATTTTTTTACTCCAGTAGTAGATGATCCTTATACTTTTGGACAGATAGCTGCGGCTAACTCATTAAGCGATGTATATGCCATGGGTGGAAAACCAACAGTAGCTTTAAATATAGTTTGTTTTCCTACTTGTATATCTATAGATATTTTAGGAGAAATACTTAGAGGTGGAGCGGATAAGGTATTAGAATCAGGTGCAGTTGTAGTAGGAGGCCATACTGTAGAAGATAGTGAACCTAAGTATGGATTATCTGTTATGGGACTTGTTCATCCAGATAAAATTCTAAAAAATTATGGATCAAAAGAAGGGGATGTAGTTATAATAACAAAACCCTTAGGAATAGGTATAATAAATACTGCCATAAAAGGAGAAGTAGCGTCAAAGGAAGCTTATAACAAGGCAGTTAAAGTTATGTCAACTTTAAATAAGTATGCAGGTGAAATTGTAGCAAAGTATAATTTGAGTGCTTGTACAGATATAACAGGCTTTGGCATTATGGGGCATGCATATGAAATGGCTTCTGCTTCAAAGGTTTCTTTAAAGATTTATTCAGATAGAATACCTTATATAGAAGAAGCAAAGGAATATGCAGAAATGGGTTTGGTGCCTGCAGGATCATATAACAATAGAAATTATATAGATGGAAAATATGAATTAAAAAATATACCTGAATGGATGAAGGATATATTGTTTGATCCTCAAACATCAGGTGGACTTTTAATTACATGTTCCAAGGAAGAAGGAGAAAAAATTATGAAAGAACTTCTTACTTTGGAAATGCCATCAGCTGTTATTGGAGAAGTTATAGAGCAGCAAGGTGAAAATTATATAATAGTTGAATAAGTAAATACATAAGAGGTGATATTAGTTGGAAAAAAAAGAGTTATTAAGAAAATTGCCTAAAATGGATGAACTTTTAAAAGAAGATGTAGTTATAAATAGATTAGATGATACTATGAGAACTTTAGTTGTAGATTCTCTAAGAGCTTCTATAGATGAATATAGAGAGAGTATATTAAAAGATAAAATAAATGACTTTGCAAAAGAAGATATATTATCAAAATTTGAAGAGATTTTAGAAGATAGTAAGGAACCAAATCTTAAAAGGGTAATAAATGCTACAGGAGTAGTTATACATACTAATTTAGGAAGATCAATTCTTTCTAAAGAAGCTGTAGAAAACGTTATAGGAGTAGCTGCAAATTACAACAATCTAGAATATGATCTAAAAAAAGGTGAGAGAGGTTCCAGATATAGTCATGTAGAGGAACTCATAAAAAAAGTAACAGGTGCAGAAGCAGCTTTAGTTGTAAACAATAATGCAGCAGCTGTAATGCTGGTTTTAAATACGTTATGTAAAGATAAGGAAGCCATAGTTTCTCGTGGTCAACTTGTAGAAATAGGAGGATCTTTTAGAGTTCCAGATGTAATGACTTTTAGTGGTGCTAGCCTTGTGGAAGTTGGAACTACAAATAGAACTCATTTATATGATTATGAAAATAATATAAATGAAAATACAGGGGTTTTACTTAAGGTTCATACATCAAATTTTAAAATACTTGGATTTACAGAAGATGTTTCACTAGAAGAGTTAGTGGAACTTGGAAAAGATAAGTCCATACCTGTAATTGAAGATATAGGTAGTGGAACTTTAGTTGATTTTTCAAAATATAATTTTGTATATGAACCTACAGTTCAGGAGAGTATACGAAAAGGCGTAGATGTAGTTACCTTCAGTGGAGATAAAATGCTTGGAGGGCCTCAGGCAGGAATAATTGTAGGAAAAAAAGAATTTGTAAATAAGATGAAGAAGAATCAACTCACTAGAGCATTAAGAATAGACAAAATGACCTTAGCTGCTTTAGAGGGTACCATTAAATATTATTTAGATGAAAAAGAAGCAATAGAAAAAATACCTACTCTTCATATGATATTAAGCAGTAAGGATGAGCATAAAAAAAGAGCCTATTCACTAAAAAGAAAACTTCAAAATAAAAACAAGGAATTTAAATTTTCTGTAGAAGAAGATTATTCTATGGTAGGTGGAGGATCTATGCCTATAGAAAAAATTCCAACCTATGTTATAAAGGTTAAAAGTGATAAATATAAACCTGAAGAATTGGAAGTTATGTTAAGAAAAAATAAGGTTCCAATAATAGTAAGGGTATCTAACGATGAAGTTATCATGGACATAAGAACTATGTTTGATGAAGATTTTAATGCTGTTGCTGAAACATTTAGTAGGTTTTAAACAAATTGGAAGGCATATTTACATAGGAGAAAGGATGTGAACTTATGAAACATATTATAATAGGTACAGCAGGACATATAGATCATGGTAAAACAACTCTTATAAAGGCTTTGACAGGAAGAGAAACGGATACTTTAAGAGAAGAAAAGGAAAGAGGTATATCCATAAATTTAGGATTCACGTTTTTTGATTTGCCTTCAGGAAGAAGAGCAGGTATTATAGATGTTCCAGGTCATGAAAAATTTATAAAAAATATGCTAGCTGGTGTAAGCGGAATAGATATAGTAATAATGGTAATTGCAGCAGATGAAGGCATAATGCCTCAGACAAGGGAGCATTTTGAAATACTTCAACTTTTAAATATAAAAAGAGGGCTAATTGCACTTACAAAATCAGATTTAGTGGATGAAGAATGGCTTTCCATGATTAAAGAGGATGTAAAAGAGGAATTTAAAGGTACATTCTTAGAAAATGCACCTATACATGCAGTTTCCTCTAAAACAAAAGTTGGATTGGACGCATTAATAAAGGATGTAGATAAACTTACAGAAGAAATTGATGCAAAGGATACTCAAGGACATTTTAGACTTCCTGTGGATAGAGTTTTTTCAGTAAGTGGATTTGGTACTATAGTGACAGGTACTGTAATTAGTGGAATGATCAAAGAGGGTGAAAATGTAGAAATTTATCCTTCTAAGGAAGTATCCAAGGTAAGAGGAATTGAAGTACATGATAAATCTGTAAAAATAGCAGAAGCAGGTCAAAGATGCGCCATAAATATAGCTAATGTAAAAACTAGTGCTGTAAAAAGAGGAGATGTAATTGCAGCTGCAAATTTAATGGAACCTTCTCTCATGATAGATTGTAAGTTGTACTATTTAAAGAGTGCATCCAGACCTTTAGAAAATAGGCAGAGGGTTAGACTCTATCATGGAACTAGTGAGATAATATGCAGAGTTGTAATATTGGATAAGGAAGAGTTAAATCAAGGAGAAGAAGCTTATGTTCAATTAAGATTGGAGAAGCCTTTAACAGCCCAAAGAAATGATAGATTTGTAATAAGAAGTTATTCTCCAATGTATACCATAGGCGGTGGCTCTATAATAGATCCTTCAGCTAAAAAAGCAAAGAGATTTGATAAAAAATATTTGGAAGAATTAAAGGTAAAAGAAAGCGGCAAAACTGAAAATATAATTGAAAACAATGTTAAAAAGTTAAGTGATCAGTATCCTAAGGCTTCCGATATACTTAAAGCTTTAGGAAAAAATGAAGAACAAATTGGAGAAAAACTCCAGCTGCTTGTAGATGAAAATAAAATAGTAAGATTTGATACAGGAGATAAAGCTGTATATGTTCACAAAGAGTATATAGATAATAAAGTAAATAGCATGTGTGAATTATTAGAAAGATTCCACAAAGAAAATCCTTTAAAATGGGGAATATCTAAAGAAGAAATAAAAAACAAAGTATTTAAAGGAATAAAACAAAAAATATATGATGAAATGTTGGATTTATTTGTTAAGGATAATAAAATAAGCATACATGGCAGTTTTATTTCATTAGAAGGCTTCACTATAAAATATACTAAGGAGCAGGAGAATACAAGACATAACATTATAAAGGCATTTAAAGCTGCTAAATTTTCCCCTCCTAAGTATAGTGAATTAGAAGAAAAGCAAGAGGATAAGAAGAGCTTTAAAATGATATTTGATTCCTTATTAGATGAAGGTATTATAGTTAAAGTATCAGAGGACTGCTTATTCTTGAAAGAGGATTATGATAAGGTTAAAGAGATTATAGTTAATTTTATAAACACCAATGGAAGTTTAACCTTAGCTCAGCTTAGAGACGAGCTTAATACAAGCAGAAAGTATGCTATGGCACTAATAGAACATTTTGATGGAATAAAATTGACCAAAAGAGTAGATGATAAGAGAGTGCTCTATTAAAGTTTATTAAATTAAGAATTACAACTGTACATAGTTTTTGTCAAAACAATTTTAATATTTTTTAAATAAAATTCTATTAGCAGATGTATAATTCATAATTATATGCTGATAAAATGTGCAGTTTAAAAAAATTTAAAAAAATATGTTTAAAAAGTAAGAAATTATGTTGAAAAAAGTTGACATAAACAGATTCTTAATTTATAATAACTAAGTGTAATGGATTGCAGTACTAACTATTAAAAATTTTAATACATTGCAATTTCAGTTAAAGTTTTGTATAATATAACAGATTTTAATTCATAGTTTTAACTATAATGAATTAAATATTGTTATTAATAAGGGAGTAGATAGGTGCTGGTGTGCCTGCCGGTCTTCAAAACCGTTCTGCCGTGCTAAGACCACGACGGGTGGGTTCGATTCCCACATATTCCCGCCAATTATTGATTATTAAGAGGTTAAAAGATTTATATGTCTTTTAACCTTATTTGTTTTTTGTACAAGTAAATATTATGCACATTAATACTGTTTTTATACGCTACATTAATTGGAATATTATATAAAAGCATTTAATAAGATTCATTTTTAAGTGTGGAAAAAGACTATATATAATTATTGGAACTTATTCAATTAAATGTTTATAATTAATATGGGGGGATGAATAAAATGAAAAATAAATTATTAATAGCAATAATTTTTAGTGCTTTTTTATTGATTGCACCTAGTGTAAAAGCGGCAAATTATACTGATTATCAAACAGTGGATAAAAATAAAACATGGACGATTGTATTTAATGGTAATGTTGGATTTGATGATGTAACTAAACAAGCTATAACTGTAACAGATAGTAATGGTAATCCAGTAAATGTAAGTATTCAATCAGGAACAGATAGTAAAACAGTTATAGTAACAGCTCCACAGGAAGGATATACGTCAGGGGAAAGTTATATATTGAATATTGGAACTAAAGTACACTCTAATAAGGGCAAGGCATTAAAAAAAGAATATAAGCTGCACTTTAATATTGAAAATGATACTGACACTATGCCAATTAAAACTATAGATATAAATGAAGACAGCTCAGTAATTCAGGGAAATAATAATTTTGCTTTCAATTTGATGAAACAGTTAACAAATAAGGATAAGGATAAAAATATAATTATATCTCCTTTAAGTATATCTACTATATTAGCTGAAACTCAGAATGGAGCTAATGGACAAACAAAAGATGAAATATTAAATGCTATAGGTTTAAAAAATATAGATGATAAAAGTATAAATGAACAATATTATAATACATTAAATTATTATAATAGCTTAAACTATATGAGTTCAAACTCAGCACGTTTGAGGGTTGCAGATTCAATATGGGTGAATAAAAATCTATCTCTTACTAAGAGTTTTGTAGATACATCAAAAAAATATTATAATTCTGAGGTAAATAGCGTGGATTTTGGCGCTCCTGATACAGTAGGAACAATAAATCAGTGGGTTGATAAGAATACAGATGGACAAATTAAGAAGGCAATAAACAACATAGATGAATCTGAAAAAGCTATTTTAGTTAATGCTATAAGCTTTAAAGGTGCATGGGAAAATGAATTTTATCCTAATAATACAAAACAAGAAGATTTTACTTTATCTAGTGGTGAAAAGGTAAAAATAGATACTATGCAAAGCACAATTACAAATAGTTACCTAAAAGAGGACAACTTCCAAGCAGTACGACTTCCTTATTATGGTGGCTTGGAAATGGATTTGTTTTTACCAGATAGAGCTGTAAGTGTAAATGATTTTATGAAAGAAGCAACAAAAGAAAATTTTGATAAATGGCTAAAAGAGTTTTCTGTTGCTGATGTTAATATGAAAATACCTAAGTTTAAATTAGAGTATGAAGAGGATAATATGAAGGATGTGCTTAAAAATTTAGGTATGCAGCAGGCCTTTGATCCAGAAAAATCAAGCTTAGATGGAATTTCCAAGAGTACTTTTATCAGTGACATTATACACAAGACTTGTATCAGTGTAGATGAAAAAGGAACAGAGGCAGCGGCTATAACAGTAGAAATTGCATGTGGATCACCTGCACCAGTTGAACATGAGAAGGTTGATTTTGTTGTGGATAGACCCTTTGTATTTGCTATAAGAGATTGTAAAACAGGAGCTGTAATATTTATAGGGAAGGTTGAAAATCCAAGAGGATAAATGTTATATTGAGAATAATATTTAAAATTTGTTTGGTTATGGTATAGCATAAACAGCATTTAATACTTATTATTAAAAGATCAAATTGAATTTATCCAAAAAGAATATAAAATAAAAAATAATAAAATTCTTTGTATATTTATCTCAAATTTGGGTAAAATAATAATATTAGAAGTTGATATTTACAACTTAACTGTATAAAGCAAAATGAAAGAAGTTTTAGAAGTTCTTACACAAACAAAAGCAAAAAATGAATTTTTAGTTGTGTGCAAGTGCTGGCGGCGGGAGAGAATTAAAGAAATAAAATATAGAGATAAAGAAATTAATGAATATAAAGTTATAAACAATAACTACTATAAGTATCATAAAAATTTTAGATTTTTTAAACATAGTAAAATCAATAGCTAAGATAAAAAAAGGTATCCACTACGCTGGATGCCTTTTTTAAGTTCATAGCAACAAAAACTGTGCCAGTTTTTGTAAGAGGTCTGACCCCTTACAGAGATTGGAAGTTAGCTGACAATCTCTGTTGCTAAGAGATGAAGCAGGTGGAAGTCATGATAAGGTACAAAAGGCTTTAGAGAAATATTTAACTGATTCTCAAACTAAACTAGATACTTTTATTGGGCATGTTGATGGACAAATTGATGCTATGGTAAAGAACATAAGTGAATTAATTACAAATATTACTAAAAATATTCCTCAAGATGATACCTCAAAAATAGTGTCAGGAATTAGTGATGTATCAAGTGGAAAAGCAACACCTCAAGAAATACAGCAACATGTTGAAATTGAAAATAAATTCCCAGGAGTTACAGATCATATAGAAATTGAAACAGCAATGAATAATCTTATTAATGGTGCATTACAATATGCAAAATAATAAATAGAAAGGAGAGAGAGGATTTTGACGGAAAAACAAATAAGAGAAAATATATATCAAACAGTAGATATTATTCTTGAAGAGAGATTAAAAAGTCTCTCTTTTAATTATATTTTAGAAGGAACTATAATAAGTAAAAATAAATGATGATATTTGTACTTTAAATAAATTTGACAAAGAGAATACAATTACATACCAAACAAATGATGTAATATATATATTAGTTATGAATAATAACAGTTCAAGAAAATATATATTATGTAAGAAAAATTAGAACCACCAAATTAGTTAAATGACACTAATCTGGTGGTTAAGTAAATTCTATTTGAATTCAATTCACCTTCTTTCTATTTAGATTAGATGTAAGCTTGTCTTACTCTTGCATTTATTATAGCATGAGATATGTTGAAAATCAATCAAAATATTTAGAAAATTTTGATAATAAAGTTGAATCTATTTTAATTGTCGAAAGATAATGCTTGCAATAAATTAAAAAAGATATATAATAATGAATATCAAAAGAAAATATTTATTATTTAATAAAATATAAATGATAAAGGTTTTACTTTTGATATAGATTTTAAAGCTATTTAAATCCCCCATTATCCCATTTCAAGGGTACAATTAATTTTGTACCCTTAGTTTTTTATAATTCTAAGATATATTATTTTTTATTATTATCAGTAGCCGTAAAAGAGTATCTTAATTGTTGCAATATTAAATATTAATATTTATGTATATCTATAAGCTTTATAAATAGATACTTATAGATATATTTGTAAATGAAAAAATATTGTAATGCTGTAATGAATGGAAATATAAATATAATTTTCATATTAAAGGAAGGCCTAATATATACGATATTTATAAAAGCTAATTAAATTAATTTAAAGAAAGAAGGCTAATAAAATGGGATTAGCAATAGAAAATAAATATAATTATTTAAACTATTCAACTAATACTAATACTACAAAAAATAATTCAGTAACAGCACAAAAAGAATTTTCAAATATCTTAGCAGAGAAAAAAAGCAGTTCTCATCTTAATAAAGGTACAGTAAAGTTCGTGATGGAAAATGGAATAGCAGAAGCAGCATATGTAGATGGAATTAAGATGGATCTTTCAGATATGTTTTTAACTGACAAAAGCCAACTAAAGGGAAGAATAGATACAAAATACAATAAAACTGATGCGGAAAAATTAGAAGAGATATTTGGATTATAAGATCATTAATCGTAACGAAAAGCTATTACCTAAAGGTATAGCTTTTTATGTCTTATTGGAAAGATATTGCGCTACCGAGTATAGTTTGATATTCTATATAAAAATAACTATATAAGGGTAAGGGATGAGTATGCAAACAATAACAAATAACCTAAGAATAAAAAATGTAGTTCTCATAATATTGGGCTGCTTGCTATCTTCAATAGGATTAAATATGTTTATTGTGCATGCAAAACTGTATAGTGGTGGCGTGTCAGGTCTTGCTATCTTAATTCAATATATAACTAAATTTCCAGCTGGTTATACAATAATGTTAGCTAATATACCTCTGCTCGTCATTAGCTTTAAAAAATTAAATGTGAGATTTACGATTTATAGCGCGATAGGTACGATTTGTTATTCAGTCTTTTTAGTTGCTACTAAAGATATGCAAAGTATAATAATCACTAATGATACTTTATTGTATTGCCTATACGGTGGAGTACTAAATGGGCTTGGTATAGGGTTAACATTTGCAAACCACGGTTCTATGGGTGGAATTAATATTATAACAATGCTATTCAAGAAAAAACATGACAATTATGATGTTGGTAAAATTGGGCTTATTTTTAATTGCCTTATATTATGTATAGCTGCATTGTTAAATGGTATATTAATTGCGCTTTATACATTAATATCAATGTATATCACATCAGTTGTAACAGATAAAATTATTCATGGTATGGTAAGAAAAAAGCTTTTGTTTATAATTACTGAAAAGGAGAAAGAAGTATGTGATTATATCATGACTTATATGCATCGAGGAGCTACCATTTTAAATGGGCAAACATTGACTGGCAAAGAAAGGAAAGTTTTGTATTGTATAGTACGGTTATCTCACTTACCAGAGTTAAAATATTCAATACAAAATATAGATAAAGATGCTCTTATTTCTATAATAGATGCTTCCGAGGTTGACGGAAAGGGATTTGATAACAGTATTTTGTAAATATAATAGTAACAAAGGTGAAAGATTATACCACTCAATGTTATCTCTTGAAAATGATATAGAATAAAGTAATAGAAAACAAGGGTAGGATTTGCATAATAACATGAATGAACTTGCTTTTTATATTTATTAAAAACTCATTATAAGGATAAAATGAAATAAATTGTAAATTGGCTATTGATTTTGAAAATTGTTTTCATTATAATAAAATTAGCTAAAAAGCATAAAAGATAATTGAGGGGAATGTTGTTTTAAAAGAAACTGTAGCAACAAAAATCGTTCCAATCTCTGTTGCTAACGGATTGCAAAGAGCATTTATAAGAACGTATCCTTAAAGAAAATATAGTATCCATAAAATACAGCATGGATACGGTTAAGGATACGCCTGAAAGTTAGCTGACAATCTCTGTTGCTAATATAATATATGTATATCTTTGAGGTAATAAAGAAGGAAAACTTACAAATTGATTGTGGTTAGCCTTCTTTTTTTGTTTTTATTTATAGTAGTATAATTGGAAAAGTAACAAATTTTCAATTATATATACTAAGTTTTATCCGATAGATTTTAATATTATCTACGTTTATATAGATGAAGGTACCTTTAGAAAGGATGTATAAGATGATAAATAAAGACAATTTTATTGAAGGACTAAAGTGTAAAGATTTAAAAGCCTTAGATTATTTAGTGGACAACTATTCTGATTTAGGATTAAAGGTTAGTTTCAGTGTTTTAAATAATAGGCAGCTTAGTGAAGAATGTACTAATGATGTTTTACTTAAGGTTTGGGATAACATAGCTTTCTTTAAGGGAAGCAGTGAAGATTTTGGTAAATGGTTTGCAGTTATAACTAAAAGACAAGCAATAGATATATTAAGAAGAGAAAAAAGACATAGTAATAGGTTAGAATTAAAAGAAGATTTAGCTTATAGTAATTGTGATAATGTTTTTGAAGAAGTACATAAGAAGTTGCAGGAAGAAGCTTTAAAGTCTAATCTAGAAATGCTAGATGAAGACAGTAAAGAAATAATTGTTAGACGTTATTTAAAAGAAGAGAGTTTAGATGAAATAAGCGCTAACTTAGGAATAAATAAAAGTGCCATAAGCAATAGGCTTTTGAGAATTAGGAAAAAGCTAAAACATGTATTTATGGGAGGTAAATTGTAATGGGGAATGATTTTATGAATATAGATTTAGAACACATAGATTTAGCAGAATATAATTCTATGAAAATAAGTTTTTCTAAGGAAGAAAAAGAAAATATAAAAAAGAGTTTAAGAAAAAAGATTATAAAAAGAAAAAGTAAGTTAAAAAGAAGTGCTTTAGAAGCTATAGCAGCTTCATTAGCAATAGCAGCAGTGCTATTTTATAATGGAAGCAGTGTAGTAGCAAAGGTATTACCTGTATTTGATAAAATATATGTAGGTCTAGGATTTAAACCAGAGTATTTGCCAAGTTCTGCTTACATAGGCAAGACTTATGAAGAGAATGGTGTAAAGGTTACTTTAGAAAATATTGTAGTAACAAAACATGTTATAAAGGTGGCTTTAAAGACAGAGTATGGTGATAAGTGGGCAAAATCAAAGAAACCTTTAGTGTTCTTTGGTTATAAAATTAATGGAGAAGCTTTAAAAACTGGTTCCTTTGGCGGATCAAAAAATATTGATAAAAATACAGAGCTTAAGGTTCTTAATTTTCCTAAAACAGAAAAGGAGTATCCCAGCAAGTTAAACTTTAAAATAGAAGCCACTAGTGATGCTTTTAATAAATCATTAGTATGGGACATAAAGGGAGATTTTTCAAAGAATTTTGAGGAAGACATTGAGAAACAGGTAACTATGTCCAAGGATATAGGAATAAATATTAAGCATATTGAAGCCAATCCTTTTGGAGCTATTATTGACAGTAACAAATGGATGGATGGTTTTTATCTCAAGATAGATAATAAGATTTATCCTATATTTGGAGGAGGAAGCGGAAAGGATGACAATTTTTATACCTTTGTAGAGAATATAAATTACAATACTATTAAAGATTGTAATAACATTTCAGTTGTAAAGCATACTAAAAAAGAAATAAAAGATGATGTATTTAAGAATATGACAAAGGAAGAAAATATAGCGTACTGTGATAAATTAGAAAAAGAACTGGACGATGTTCCAAAAGAAGAAAAAAAAGGCGTAATTTATACAAAGAAAATCACATTTATAAATGGAAAGAAAGCTGAAATCTACAATGTAGAGAGAAAGAATGGAAAGCTTCATGTCTATATTAAAGGTGATGATAAAAAACAGGTATTTAGTATGCTTTCACATTTATATACCAGCACAGGTATAGGAGTTCAAAGTATAGAGGACACTGGTGATGGATATTGCATAGAATTTGATGATATATCAAAGGATAAGGTAACAATTAAGATGGAGATTGGTATATTAGATTGTGATGGAGAGTATAGTGAAGAAGAGTCAAAGCTTACATTAAAATAGATTTAAGTATTTTGTTATTATATAGGAATTTTCTGCTTTTGGCCTTTGATTAAATCAGTTTTATTTTCCTCAGGAGGTTATGGTTCCTTACCTAGTCTATGTTCTGATTTTATAAATTATGGATGGGCGGGTGAAAAACAATTTACTGAATTCTTGTTGTAGTAATATTACAAGTATACTATAATTTTCATATATACAGTTGAAAATTGTAAGATAAAGTATAATAAAATGTAAAATAGGAGAGATACAGATGAAAACAATATGTACTTAATCAATATTAAATCTTCTTAAAAAGTGTTTTAAACAATCATGCAACAAAAAACTTAAAAAATCATAGTAACTTATATAGTTGCAAAAGTGGCGCAAGTAGTAAGTATTGATAAACTGATTTATATTGGAGGAGAGTATGAAAAAACTTATAAAAGATAAACAGAAACAGATTCCTTTACGCTTTGAATATGTTTTGATAGCACTGGGTATTGTGTATGGTGATATTGGTACATCACCACTATACGTAATGAAAGCAATTGTCTCTGGAAATGGTGGACTTGCCACATTAGATGATAATTTTATTATCGGTGCACTTTCTTTAATTATTTGGACAGTGACTTTATTAACAACAGTGAAATATGTCATGGTTGCCATGCAGGCAGATAACCATGGAGAAGGTGGCATATTTTCCTTATATTCACTGGTAATGAAACGTGCAAAATGGCTTGTGATTCCTGCAATCATTGGAGGTGCAGCATTATTAGCAGATGGCGTTCTTACCCCTGCTGTTACAGTTACTTCAGCAATTGAAGGCTTGCGTGGTATTCCATTGCTTTCAGATTTTATAGGAGAAGGACAAGGAACAATTCTATTAATCACTATTTTTATTATTAGTTCTTTATTTCTTGTACAACGTTCAGGAACAAGTTTGATTGGAAAAGCATTTGGACCTATAATGGCCCTTTGGTTTGCATTCCTTGGAGTTATTGGCATATTATCAATTAGATTCAATCCACATGTACTTTTAGCTCTAAATCCTCTCAGAGGTATCCAATTACTTTTTAGTTCCTATAATAAAGCTGGCTTTATGATATTAGGTAGTGTTTTTTTGGCAACTACAGGAGCAGAAGCTTTATATTCTGATATGGGTCATGTTGGTAAGCTAAACATCTATGGTAGTTGGCCTTATGTTAAAATTTGCTTAATTCTTAATTATTTAGGACAAGGAGCTTGGTTGATGCAAGCGCGATTACATCCACAAAATTACCCTGTAACTGAATTAAATCCATTTTTCTCCATGATGCCAAATTCTTTACAACTTTTTGCAGTAGTTTTAAGTACATTGGCTGCGATTATTGCTTCGCAAGCACTT
Organism: Clostridium carboxidivorans P7; assembly: GCF_001038625.1. Taxonomy (GTDB): domain Bacteria; phylum Bacillota; class Clostridia; order Clostridiales; family Clostridiaceae; genus Clostridium_AM; species Clostridium_AM carboxidivorans. The sequence goes on along the minus strand of NZ_CP011803.1, from coordinate 3,603,798 downwards.
ATCACGGGTTCATTTACTCTTGTTTCAGAAGCAATCCATTTAGGTTTGATGCCTCACTTGCAAATTCAATATCCATCTAAAATGAAAGGGCAAATATATATTCCGAAGGTCAATAATCTTCTTTGGATTTCATGTATTGGAGTAGTATTGTTCTTTAAATCCTCAGGAAGAATGGAAGCTGCTTATGGATTAGCAATTACAGCAACAATGCTCATGACCACATTTTTGCTTTTCCAATATTTACGCAGCAAAAATGTATCAAATATTTTTTGTGTCCCTTTCCTTGTGTTTTTTGGTGCATTAGAAACTTCTTTTTTATTGTCCAGTGCAACAAAATTTATGCATGGTGGGTATGTAGCTGTTCTACTAGCTCTAGCTTTATTTACTGTAATGCTTACCTGGCATAAAGGATACCAAATTGAGCAAAAACAATCTAAACTTTTCCCAGCCAAGCGTTTTGTAGAGCAATTAAGGCAATTAAGAGAAGACATTACTATTCCTTATACTGCTTGTAATCTTGTATATTTGACAAGCAATGGGAATATGAATCATCTTGAAAGAGATGTGTTGTATTCTATTTTAGACAAACGTCCAAAGCGGGCACAAATTTATTGGTTTATTCATATAGAAGTTGCAGATAAACCTTACACAAGAGAATATAGGGTTCAAAATTTTGGCACAGATTTCTGCTTCAAAGTTCAACTAAAATTAGGATTTAAGGTAGAGCAGCGTATCAACGTCTATATGAGACAGATTATTAGCGATCTCATGAAAAGTGGCGAAATAAAGTCACAATCTCAGGTCTACTCTTTGTATGATGAAAAAAATGTAGGCGATTTTATGTTTGTTTTCATCCGAAAAACTTTAGATCCTGACAGTGACATTTCAGGAATTGACCATGCCTTTATGAGATTAAAATACAATATTAATAATTACACAGGATCACCAGTTCGTTGGTTTGGACTAGAAAACGCAAGGACTATTGAAGAATCTGTTCCTTTGTTCATGAAAAGTAAAGAAACAGATATGTTAACACGAATGGACAATAAATTCACATACCATGATATTAGAGAGAAAAAGAATGCTTAGAATTTCAATCACAAATTATAACCTATATAGGAATAAATTGTTTCGTTTTTTTAAATTTATTTGATATAATAAGGGTAATAAAAACAGGGAGTTGGCAGCACTCTGTAGTATACAATTCTAGTTGCTTAGGAAGCTGATAAAGCTAAGATTATAAAAAAGTAGCCATTACTAATTGTGTTGATGGGCTGCTTTTTTCTTTAACTAAACAGATAATAATATATTTAAAACATCTGGTTATGATAATAGTAAAACCTTTGCGTTTTATATGTAAATGCTAATATAAAAAACATTATGGCATTAATCAATTTATCAAATAAAGGAGAAATGAAGCATGTTATTATTTATGATTATTGGTATATGTTCGGCAATAGGTATTCGAATTGGAATTGTTAGGAGCAACAAAAGAATATTAAGAATATCTTTAATAATATTATTGATAAATGTTATATTTTTTATAATAGGATCTATTATGTATGCGATATATGAGTAATAATATATTTTTAATTATATAGTATAGATTATGAAACTTTTTAGGAATGTTTACAGAGGATTTAGTTAATAGGCTTTAGATAATACAAACGTTTACCAATAAAAAATAAAATAGTTAAAAAATTAACGAAATCTAGAAGGATTTTTACTACTATATGTAGAATAATTATATATATGGAAGGAGATGTTATTTTATGAAAGAGAAATTCTTATTTCAAAGCGGCGGTAACTTGTTTACTGTAAAAAACAATCAACTAAAGAATTTAGGTAAAGTTCCAGAAAGCGAAAAAGAACAGGATAAGTTATTGAAAAGTTATGGAATAGAGAAGATAAGTAAAATTGCACCCTTTATAAATAAGTTACCTGAAAATGGATTTGTGGTTTTTAGTAGATAAATTAATAATATAAATAATAATAAAGTCTGAAGTTGATTAGGAGCATTATAGCTCCTTTTTATTTTGCAAAGAAAAAGATAACTTTGTGAAAAATTATTAAAAAAAGCATGTATTAAAAGGTAATTTAGTAAAAAGCATAAAAAAGTTGCACCTTGGGAAAAATTAAAAAAGGTATATATTAACACAGAAGGTGGGATAAATTAATGGTTACTATTTCACAAAGGATAGAGAGATTGCCGGTTACACCAATGCTTTGGAAAGTGCTTTTTTTAACAGGTATAGGTTGGCTGTTTGATGCTATGGATCAGGGAATGGTGGCAGGGGTCATGGCTGCTATAGGAAGAGAGTGGAAACTTACTCCTGCTGATTTAGGTATGCTGGGGAGTGCTTCGGCAGTTGGCATGGCTATTGGAGCAGCTGTTGCAGGTATGGCTGCTGATAGGTGGGGTAGAAGGACTGTAGTTACATTTACTCTTGTGTTGTATGGATTAGCAAGTGCGGTATCAGGATTTGCAGCTAATTTTGGCATATTACTATTATTAAGATTTTTAACTGGATTGGGGCTAGGTGGAGAATTACCAGCAGCGTCTACTTTAGTCAGTGAATTTTCACCTGCCAAATCCAGGGGACGTATGGTTGTTTTGCTTGAAAGCTTTTGGGCTTGGGGATGGATTGCGGCTTCTTTAATTGCTTACCTACTAATTCCTGTTTACGGATGGCGTATTGGTTTCTTTTTAGGAGGAGTACCAGCACTATATGCAGCTTATCTTAGAAAAGGTATTCCAGAATCTCCAAGGTATTTGGAACAAAAAGGATACTTTGAGGAGGCCAATGAAATTGTAAGCAAAATGGAACAGCAAGCAGGAATAACTAGTAATAGATCTACTGTAAGTAACAAGGTAAAAAAGAGGAAGAATATTACACTTTCAGAACTGTGGTCTAAAGATTATATTAGACGTACTTTTGTACTGTGGACTCTATGGCTTGGTATTAACTTTGGTTATTATGGTTTTGTTCTATGGACTCCTACACTTCTTATGGGTAAAGGATTTAGTTTAGTAAAGGGATTTCAATTTACATTAATTATGAGTATTGCTCAATTACCTGGTTATTATAGTGCGGCTTATTTAATAGAAAGTATTGGTCGTAAGGCAGTTTTAGTAGCTTATCTTTCAGGTACTGCTGTTGCAGCATACCTATTTAGTCAGGCAGCATCTGTTACTAATGTAATTGTTTATGGTTGTTTGCTTTACTTTTTCAGCCTTGGAGCTTGGGGTGCAGTATATGCTTATACACCAGAAGTTTATCCTACGAGGGTTAGAGGCAGAGGAGTAGGTTCAGCAGCTGCAGTTGGACGTATTGGTGCTATTGCGGCTCCTTATATAGTGGGATTAGTATATCAAAGTAAAGGGAAACAAGCTGGATTTGTTTACGTATTTACTATGATCACCATAGTATTTGCATTAGTAGCAGTGGTTATTGCTTTTGCGGCAGTTGAAACTAAAGGTAGAAGTCTTCATGAAATTAATGAAAAAAGTTAATTGAATAGAGATTTAAATTGAACTGTAATATAAGTTTCTGAAAAAAGCTATAATTAAAAAAATTTTAAAAAAAGAATTATTCATATAAATAATTTACATAATCATAACCTAGGATAGCATAAAAATGTTATAATATCCTTGAGGTGATAATATTGGAAGTTCGTTTAAGTCTAGAACAGTTCAAGTTACTTGCACTTCGATATCAAAAAGCTAAGAAAAAAGGAAAGAAGGATTTAGATGGTTATATTGCAGATAGGTCATTGCGTATAAAGAAGAGATGCGGCTACTTTAAATGAATATTAACCAATTTAAGAGTACCAACTTTCAGTTAGTACTCTCTTTTTTACATAAGTTTTATTCTAATTCATTTAAATTGTAAGGTGTTCCTTGGTAAACGTAATAGTTCAACCAATTTGAATATAATAGGTTAGCATGGCCTCTCCATTTCACTATAGGGTCCTTTGTAGGATCATCCTGTGGAAAATAGTTTCTAGGAACTTCTATATCAAGACCTTTATTAATGTCTCTATCATATTCAGACTTTAATGTTAAAGGATCATATTCAGAGTGTCCAGTTACAAAAATCTGCCTTCCTTTTTTTGCTGTAACCATGTACACACCGGATTCTTTTGATTCAGCTAATATATTTAAATCAGGAACTTTTTCTATATCTTCTCTTCTAACTTCTGTATGTCTGGAATGAGGTACAAAAAACTCATCGTCAAAACCTCTTAATAGTTCAACCTTTTTACTAGTAATTTTATGAGAAAATACTCCAAACATCTTTTTTTCAAGTTGATACTTAGGAATTTTATAATGGTGGTACAAACCTGCTTGAGCTCCCCAACATATATGCAAAGTTGAATATACATTGTGAACACTCCAATCCATTATTTCTTTAAGTTCGTCCCAATAGTTAACTTCCTCAAAAGCTATTTCTTCTATAGGAGCACCTGTAATAATTAATCCGTCAAATTTTTGATGTTTGACTTCATCAAAGGTTTTGTAAAAGGTTGTAAGATATTCTTCTGAAACATTTTTAGAAACATGTGTTTTAGGATGTAATAATTCTATTTCTATTTGTAATGATGTATTACCAATAAGTCTTAATAATTGAACTTCAGTGGTAATTTTAGTAGGCATAAGATTTAAAATAGCAATTTTTAAAGGTCTAATATCCTGGTGAAAAGCCCTATGTTCAGGCATTACAAATATATTTTCATTATCTAAAATTTCAAATGCTGGCAAATCATCATTTAATTTTATTGGCACAGTTATCACCTCTTAAATTTTCATTCTAATTTTGCTAATTTTCTGCGTATTGAGATTTATTATAACACAATATTTTATAAAATTGTACTCTAAGATTGTATTTTACCTGTGAAACATTATATAAAATTGTGTCTTGGTAGTATGAAAATATAACCATAAAAGGTATTGACATATGAAACTATAGTAATTATAATTAAAACATATCAGACAAAAATACTCTGAATTGCAATAATAAAAAGAAGTAGGAGTAAACTTCTGCCTCTGAAAGGAGGTAGGAGTTTTTTATATAAGTTTTATTTGGTAAAAGAATCATTTAATGTAAAAGGGGGCATGTAAATATGTCAAAAACGATTCTTAAATTAGTAAATGTAGCAAAGAAATTTGATGAACAAAAGGTAGTAAATAATTTGTCTTTGGATATTGATGAGGGGGAATTTTTAACCATATTAGGTCCTAGTGGATGCGGAAAAACTACTACTTTAAGAATGATTGGCGGATTTGAAAATCCTACAGAGGGAAATATACTTTTAGAAGGAGAACATGTTGAAAATAAACAACCTTACGAACTTAATATAAATACAGTATTTCAAAACTATGCACTTTTTCCTCATATGAATGTATATGAGAATATTGCATATGGATTAAAAATTAAAAAGGTTAATAAATCAGAAATATCTATAAAAGTTAAAGAAATGTTGAATTTAGTGCAGCTTGAAGGTTATGAAAAGAAAATGCCCAAGCATTTAAGTGGAGGGCAAAAGCAAAGAGTTGCCATTGCAAGAGCATTAATTAACAATCCTAAAGTGCTTCTTTTAGATGAACCATTAGGAGCGTTAGACTTAAAGCTGAGAAAGCAGATGCAGGTTGAATTAAAAAGGCTGCAAAAGAAGCTAGGTATAACCTTTATATATGTAACTCATGATCAAGAGGAAGCACTTAATATGTCAGATCGTATTGTTGTTATGAATAATGGAATTATAGAGCAAGTAGGTATCCCAGAAGAAATTTATGAAAGACCTAAAACTAGGTTTGTTGCAGATTTCATAGGAGAATCAAATATATTTGATGCTGTGGTAGAAAAAGTCTGTGGGAATAAAGCAGTACTAAATATAGGAGAGTCAAATCTAATTGTTGAGAATAGAAATTTGAAAATGGGAGATAACGAGATTATTTCTTTACGACCAGAAAAAATGAAATACTCAACAAATCCAGTAAATAATTTTAACATAAAAGGAATTGTAAAAGAACATAGTTACATGGGAGCTGCTCTTAAATTTATAGTAGTCTTACCAAATGATAAGGAGATAATAGTAAGTGACTATGAAAAAAGCTTAAGTGTTCCTGAAGTTGGAAAAGAAGTATTCTTATATTGGGATCAAAAAGATTTAGTATTCATAGGACATGAAGGTGAAAATATAGAAGAAGCAATTCAAGGGGAGGCAGTGACACTATGAGCGCCTTGAATTATAAAGATTTAGATAAAGCTAAAACAGTAAAAAGTAAAAAAATAGATTTTTATAAGCTTACTTTGATTTTTCCAATATCCTTATGGATGATATTACTTGTGGCCATACCGTTAACTTATGTTGTAGTTATAAGTTTTATGCAAAGAGGTGCAGAAGGTGGAATAAATTTTGTTTTTTCCTTTGAAAATTATAAAAGAATGATAAAGCCTCTATATTTTAAAGTTTTTTTTGATTCTTTGGGGATAGCTGCTATAACTACTTTTTTAACCTTTTTGTTTGGATATCCTTTTGCTTATTTCCTTTCAAAAACACCAAAGAAGCTTCGTATATTTGCACTTATGATGATAATAATTCCATTTTGGACAAATTCACTTATAAGGACATATGCTTGGATGGCACTACTTAGTACGGAAGGACTCATTAATCATATACTTTTAAATTTAGGATTGATTAAAGAACCTTTAAAATTACTTTATACTTATGGAGCAGTTTTAATAGGAATGGTTTATACCTTGTTTCCATTTATGGTGCTTCCACTTTATAATTCTATTGAAAAAGTGGATAAATCTCTTGTGGAGGCAGCAAAGGATTTAGGAGCAAATAGTTTAAAAACATTTACTACGGTTACCTTGCCACTTACTATGCCGGGAATTATTGCAGGATGTATATTGGTATTTATACCATCTTTGGGGTTGTTCTTCATACCTGATTTAATGGGCGGCAGCAATATTATGTTAATTGGAAACCTTATAAGAAATCAATTTTTAGTTTCAAGAGATTGGCCTTTTGGTGCAGCACTTTCAATTGTCCTTATTATTGTTGCATTAATTCTTATAGGTATTTGTAGGAAACTTACCGGTAAAAAAGTAGATGTGGAGGTTTTCTAATGAATAAAAAAGTTTTTAATTGGATTTCAGTTTTATATACTACTTTAATATTTTTATTTTTATATGTGCCAATATTTGTAGTAATAGTTTATTCCTTTAATGCATCAAAAAGTAATGCAATATGGGCTGGATTTACCCTTGATTGGTATGGAAAATTATTTGATGATACAAATGTAATGATTGCCTTTAAAAACAGTCTTATAATTGCAGTTTCCAGTACAATAATTTCTTCAGTAATAGGAACTTTAGGTGCTATAGGCTTATATAAATATAAGTTTAGAGGGAAAAGTATAGTTGATATGCTTCTTAATATAGTCATAGTAATACCTGAAATTATTATGGGAATATCACTATTAATATATTTTGCACAGCTTAATGTACCTTTTGGAATAACCACTTTAGTTTTATCACATGCTACCTTTTGTATTCCATTTGTACTTATTGTAGTGAGGGCAAGATTTGCAGGATTTGATAGTTCTATTGAGGATGCTGCAATGGATTTAGGTGCAAACAGGTTTAAAGTATTTACCAGCATAATTTTACCGCTTATATTACCAGGCATACTTTCAGGTGCCATGCTGGCATTTGCATTATCCTTTGATGATGTAATTATAAATTTCTTTGTATCAGGTTCAGAAAGTACTACCTTGCCAATTAAGATTTTTTCAATGTTAAAGTTTGGATTGTCTCCAGAAATTAATGCACTATGTACAATAATGTTAATTTTTATATTTATCCTCATTATTGTTTCACAAGGTATAAGATTTAAAAGACAGGATAAAAATTTAAACTAATTATATTTAGAGGGGGACTGGTTTTATGTACAAGAAATTATCAAAAATTTTAAGTTTACTGCTTGTAGCAGTATTATCAACATTTGCATTTTCAGGATGCTCAAAATCAACTAGCACATCTAGTAACACACAAAAATCAAGTGAAGAAAAGGTAGTGAATATATTTACTTGGGCAAATTATGTGCCAGATGATGTTGTAAAAAAATTTGAAAAGAAAACAGGAATTAAAGTAAATTATACTAATTTCTCAACTAATGAGGAAATGCTTGCTAAGCTTCAAGCTGTTAAAGGATCACAATATGATGTAGTTATTTGCAGCGACTATATAGTTGAAGTTATGGGAAAACAAAAAGATGTATTAATGCAGCCTATAGATAAAGCAAACATAGCTAACTACAAAAATGTAGATACTAAGTATTTAAACCAGGAGTATGATAAAGGAAATAAATATTCCATACCTTATACATTAGGTACTCAAATGATTGTTTACAATCCAGATAAAATAAAAACTGACATTAAGGGTTATAAAGATTTATGGAATCCAGAACTTAAAGGTTCTATGGTACTTGTAGATGATTCAAGAATAGTAATAGGTATGACTCTTAAAAAGTTAGGATATTCAATGAATGAAACTGATAAGACTAAGCTAGATCAAGCAAAAGCAGAATTAAAGAAATTAAGACCTAATGTAAAAGTTTTTGATGCAGATACACCACATAATAGTCTTATAAGTGGCGATACTAGTATAGGATTTATGTATGGTTCACAAGCCTCAGCTGCTGTAAGAGCAAATCCTAAATTAAAAATAGTATATCCTGAAGAAGGAATGAACATAGAAGAAGATAACTTTGTAATACCAGTAAAAGCACCACATAAGAAAAATGCAGAACAATTTATAAACTTTATGTTAGATGGAGAAATAAGTAACGCAGCTACTACAGCTAATGAATATATTAATACTAACCTTGCAGCTAAACAGTTTATGTCAAAGGAATATTTAAATAATAAAGCTGTATTTATTCCAGATGAAAATTTCAAAAAAGGCGAACATTTTAAAGACTTAGGTGATGCAGCTAAAACTTATGATTTAATCTGGTCTGAATTTAAACAACAATAAAATTTTAGGAAGGTGAGAATATGGATATTTATGACTTGTTAATTAAAAATGGAACGCTGATAGATCCAGAAAGTAATACTATGATTCATGGAAATGTAGGTATTAATGAATGTAAAATAGCCATAATCACCAAAGAAAATATATGTGGAAAAAGAGAAATTGATGCACAAGGATATATTGTTTGTCCAGGATTCATAGATATTCATGGTCACATAGATGGTCATAGAGAATGTGGAGAATTGTCTGTATTTCAAGGAGTAACTACAACTATAGGAGGAAATTGTGGCTTTTCTCCTGAAGATTTAAAAAAGTTCTTTGTTGAACAGGATAAAAAAGGTTTTCCAATAAACCAAGCTCAATTTATAGGACACTTTAATTTGAGAAACAATGTAGGCTTAACAAATCCTTATATAGCTGCAACGAATTTTCAGATAAAGTGCATGGAAAATATAGAAAGAAAACTTTTTGAAGAAGGTGCTATTGGATTATCCTTTGGTTTGGAGTATGCTCCAGGAGCATCTTTTGAAGAAGTTATTGCACTTAGTAGTATTGCTGCTAAATATAAAAAATTAGTAGCAATACACACTAGATTGGATGGCCCAGATGATATTGATTCTTTAAAGGAAGCTGTAAAAATTGCTGAAATTACAGGTGCATCAGTTCAAATATCACATTTTGTATATCAGTATGGAACCGGTATAATGACAGAAGCACTTGAAATTGTAGATGATGCTAGAAAAAATGGATTAAATGTATGGGTAGACAGCGGTATGTATACAGATTTTGCTACATCCATAGGTACCAGTGTTTTTGATGAGGATCATATTAAAAAATTTAATTGGAAGCTTAATGATATGTTAGTTTCTACAGGTAAATATAAAGGAGAGAGGCTAACAGAAAAGCTCTATAAAGAGCTTAGGAATAACTATAAAAATGAAACTATAGTTTGTTTTACAGGTGTTGAAGATGAAATTTATGAAGTGCTTTTAAAGGATTATGTTATGCTATCTTCAGACATAGGGCCTAGTCCCTCTGGAAATAGATCAGAAGGACATCCGCAAAATGCAGGAACATTTCCAAGATTTTTTAGAAAAATGGTAAGAGAACAAAAGAGTATTTCCCTTATTAAGGCTATAGAAAAATGTACTCTATTACCAGCAAAGGTTCTTGGACTTACAAGCAAAGGAAGATTGAAAGAAGGCTTAGATGCTGATATAGTAATATTTGATATAGAAACAATAAGTGATAAATCTGATTTTCTAGGTAAAGGGAAACCTGATGCTAAACCAGAAGGAATTCATTATGTAATTGTAAATGGGACAATTGTTGTAGAAAATGGTGATATAATAGATGAAGTTTTACCAGGAAAGCCAATAATAGATAAATAGAATAGATAAGAGAGTAAGGAAGAATTGAATTATGGATATTAAAAATTTAGCAAAACAAAGTGAAAAATATACCATAGACATCAGAAGAGATATTCATCAAAATCCTGAACCATCATGGAAAGAATTTAGAACAACAGAGCTTATAGAAAGAGAACTAAAATCCTTTGGAATAGAAACTAAAAGGCTTAAAAGAACAGGGGTTATAGGCATTCTTAAAGGAGCAAAAAAAGGAAAAACATTAGCCCTTAGAGCAGATATAGATGCACTGTCTATAAAGGAAAATACAGAATTACCTTTTAAATCAAATAATGAGTATATGCATGCTTGCGGTCATGATTGCCATACAGCAATGCTTTTAAGTGCAGCTAAAATACTATCCGGAATAAAGGATCAATTCAATGGTACAGTAAAATTTATATTCCAGCCAGCAGAGGAAACTTGTGTTGGTGCGAAGGTAATAATGGAAGAAGATAATGTACTTGAAGGTGTAGATGCAATATTTGGTATGCATATATGGGGTAACTTGGAGTATGGAAAATTCAGTATAGAGCCTGGTGCTAGAATGGCTTCAGCAGATACCTTCAAAATAAGAATAAGAGGAACTGCAAGCCATGGTTCTACACCTCATTTGGGAGTAGATTCTATTGTTGCTGCATCAGCAGTGGTTATGAATTTACAGAGTATAGTAAGCAGAAATATAAATCCAATTGAACCAGTGGTTATTACTGTTGGAACCATAAAAGGTGGAGATAGATTTAATATAATTGCAAATGAGGTAGTTATGGAAGGAACTACAAGAGCGTTTTCACAAGAAGTGAGAAAAGCTCTAGAAAAGAAAATGAGAGAAGTAGTTCAAAACACAGCTCAAACCTATGGGGCTAAAGGCACATTGGAATATGAATACTGTCCAGCTCCTCTTATAAATGATTCAAAATTAACAGATACAGCGCTAAAGTCTGCAAAGAAACTTTATGGAGAGGATAGTTTAATATCTATGGATAAACTAACTATCTCGGAAGATTTTACCTACTATATGGATAAAGTTCCAGGAGTATTTGTATTTTTAGGTGGTGGAAATGAAAATTTTGGCATGTATGCAAATCATAATGATAAGTTTATAATAGACGAAAGTGCATTAAGTAGGGGAACTGCCTTATATGTTCAGTTTACTGTAGACTATTTGAACAGTTAGACTAGAAAAGTAAATAATAAATCGCTATGTAAAAAACAGTAAGAATAAGTAATTATATAGAAATACACCCTTCAAAGTCCTATAGAAAAAAGTTAAAAGCCTGTATATAATTAATAATATAATAAAAATTTGAGGGGGTATTTTTCATGGATGAAAAGCAAATGGAAATAGTTGAAAAGATTTTAAGAGAACTCCAGGATATTAAAGTAATTCTTCAGGAAAAAATGAGTGATGATGAAAGCGTAGAAGAATAAAAAATTTACATAGTTTATTTGTTTTGAAAATTTTGATAATAGTATTCTAATTAGGTGTTTAAATGATGTAAAAATTAGTTAAACGCCTTTTTGTTATGTAGTTTTATGAAGGGTTACTACAAGATTTTCCAATTACAAGTTATAGTGATGTTTTATAATTCATATATATTAATTATGAAGTTACTTTAAAGTAGGTGAAATTCAAATGGAGAGACAAATTAAAGATAATGTGGTAAATGAACTATTAATATTGGATGAAAAAGTTAATTATGAAAACAATATAATTTTACAGGTTTTGTTAAAAGGGGAAACTTTAAATCTGGATAAAAATAGTATAAAGGTTACTGTAGATAAAAATAAAGGTTTATATTGTGAAGAAAATGAGGAATGTTATTCTCTTAATATAAAATTTAAATACATAAATAAAAAAATCAAAATAGTATCCAATGGAGAGGAACTGCAGAAAGCATTAGATGACAAAACGGTGCAAAATATTTTTTTGCAAAGTGGAGAATACAAATTGACAAATGGACCGATTACTATATCTTTAAAGGATAAAGTGATTATAGGAAACGAAGAAACCATATTTACTAATGGAATAATTATTAAAGCAGATACCTGCTTAAAAGGAATAAAGTTTATTAGTGAGTCTTCTATTATTAATAATAATTGCTATATATATGTTTGTAAATTTTCAAATGTAATACTTGAAAATGTGGATATTCAGGGAAATAATTTTAAAGATTTAAATGGAATAATTTTAGAAAAGAACAGCATGAGTAAAATTTCTATTATAAATTCCAGCATGAGTAATTTAAGTGTTGGTATACAGGTTAATGAAGATAATGTTTTAGGTGAAATAAAAAATAATAAGTTTAATAATGTTAAATTTGGAATAAGTAATTTAAAGAAAGGAGCAGCTATAGAAGATATAGACAAAATTATTAATAACACCTTTTCTATGAAGGAAAATGGAGAAGACATAAGCTTTTCCTCTGGAGTGAATATAGGAAAGGGTGATAATGTAAAAATAGTAACTAATGGTGTAAGCTTTGCAAGAAAATTGAGTTTAAATAATAATTATGCCTTTGTAAAAGGAGAAGGCATGTTTAGTGACATAGAAACTAAGTTTTTTCAAGTTAGTAATGATGAAGAATTAAATGAAGTATTAAAATCAAGCAATAATGGATATATAATAAGACTAATAAATGGAAAGTATTATGGAAATATATGCATTGATAAAGAAATTGCTTTAGTAGGTGAAAGCAAAGAAAATGTTTTTATAGTACCAAATGAAAATTATAATAAAAATGTTTTTCAGTATGGAATTAGTATAAACAGCAGTAATGTACTTATAAAGAATTTAACTATTGATGGCAAGAAAAACAGCAAATTAGATAATGAAGTTTGTCATTTTAGAGATGGTATTAGGTACGGAGAAGACATTCCTAGTAATAATGAATTAAAAGAAATTTGTATAAAAAACATAAGTAGGCGTGGAATATCAATTTGGCCTGAAACGGTTGTTAATACTAATATAGAAAACTGTAATATAGAAAATATAGAATCTCAGCAGGGTATATATATGAATGGTTCTGGAGAAATAAAAAACTGTATAATTAAAAATTCAAGAATAGGGATAGAAGTAAATAATAAAATTAAAAATGGAGCAGTGCTTATTGAAAATAATTTTATCTGTAAGAATGAAAGAGGAATATTAATTTACAGTAAGGAAAAAGACCCCGAGAGTAAAAATATTAATTTGAAAAATAATTTTTTTGAGAACAATTTATTTCAAATAGATTATAAACTTTAAAATCGCACATCTAATGCATGATGTGTGATTTTTTATGTAACGTAGTAACTAAATTAGAAGCAATTGCATAGTATAAAACAAATGCACATAAAAGTAACACAATTGTCATTATTTATAACTTACATTAATTAATTGTTAGGAGTGAAAAGATGGATTTCCATACAATTTCAAATGGTACGGACATTGATTCAAGAATTCCGTTGAACTGTGAAATTGATAATTTTCAGATAACATATTTAGAAGAAAGCAGGGAACTAAAATTCTTAGATAAGGGTACTTATGTAATAGAATTAAAACTTATAGTTAGTGAAACAAATGAAGCGAACAGCATAGGAATAAAATTTGGAGAGGAATTGATAAAGGAATATAATGTTCCAATAAAAAAGAGTACAGAGGTAGTATTTAACTTTACAATAAACGTTGATACTACTGATAAAACTCTTAGTGTTATTAACACTTCTGATGATAATTTAAATTTAGTAGTAGGAGGGGTAAACATGGACGTCTCCAGCGCATCCATAACATCATTAAATGATCCAATCAGCATAACTAATATAGATCAAATAAACAACAAAACTATAACAGTTACGCTGAATAAGGATTTTACTGGTAATGAAGTTTTTAAAGTTTTTAAAACAGGAGATATTCACCAAGCAGTAAAGGTAATAGCAGTGCAGGATTCTGTCAATCCTGCAAGTAATAAAAGAGTAGTTGTTGCCTATGATACAGGAGTAAAACCATATGACATTAGGTTTCAAACAGGTGTTAGCTATACATTAAAAATTTCAAGTGATACAGAAGAAGCTAAAGGGGAATTTATAGTAAAAGAAGTTACACCACCACCTATGAATGCAGATATAGAAGTTTTTGGAGATAGAATATTAAACGTAAAAATGGATGTTCCAGTTCAAAATTTAGATTATTTAAAAGTTGTTCCAGGAACTCAAGAACTGAATAATTTCTATGTTTTATTTTATGACAAGGATACTAATGTATCACAAGATCCTGCTCCTCAATGGATAGGAACTCTTGATGCCACTACAGATGAACAAGATGTAAGTAAGACAGTTATAACAAGGGTAGCTCCAGATTACAGATCTATGGAGATACAATTCAATCACATATCTTTACCAGTTGGAGCTCAACAATTAATAGTAAACTTTAGTAAAATTCAAGAAGATTCTATATACAAGTTAAAGGATTTTTCCAACGATCAGAGAGTAGTTCCTACCATGTCAAAAGACTTTACTGTAATAAAAGGAGCTAATGCTGCAGTACCAATGAGCGTAGTAACTTCTAGCAGAACAGAAATAATTGTTAAATTTGATAAACCAATATTAAATTTATATAGCGAAAAAGATGCTATTTCTGTAGAAAATGTACCAACTAATGTTTTACAAATAACAAGGGTAGGAAATAAATTTAATACACTAAAATATACACTTTCCAATACAACTCCATTACCAATTGGCAAGGTTAATATTACTGTAGGAAGAATAACAGATGCCAATGGATACAAAACCATGCAGGCCATTTTTAAGGATGTAATTGTTGTAGATAATCCACCAAGGATATTAAAGGTTGAACAAATAGAAATTCCTTCAATTCCTAATACTACACAGATATTAGTAACATTTTCAAAGGATATGAAGGATACTGATACGGAAGGTGGAGTAAGAAATCCAAATTATTATGTAATAACTAAACCAGATACATCTATTGTTACAATTAAAACACCAATCACATACGATGCTAGTAAGTTTGCAGCTACAATAACAACTGAAAAGCTTGATCCAGGAGTTTATAATTTATTTGCACAGGATATTCAAGATGTTTTGGGACTTCCTATGAAGGCACAAAATATATCTTTCATCATTGTAGATAATACAGAACCTAAGGTAACTGGAATTACTTTCAGGAATAACACTATGGTAATTAAATTTAATGAAATGATGCAAACTTCAGGTGAACATTCAATAACTGAAATACAGAATTATCTCATAGAGGATGGAAGAGTGGTGCCTTCTAAAAAGGAAGTTCTGCTGCCTGAAACTGTTATGTTAACTATGAAGAATAGCAAGTGGGTTAGAATAACCTTGCCAACTAATTCAATAATATTACCTTTAGCAGTAGATCCAAATTATTTAGTTCATATAGGTTATGCAAAACTTAAAGAGATAAGATATATACAGGATGTGGGAGGCAACATCTATCCATTATGTAACTTGCATCAAATTGACAGTAATCCTGAAGAATTTGATGTTTCTAATGGAACCGTTACAGTTATTTCAGACAGCAGGCTGCAATATAAATATTTAGGACAAAATGAGCTTTATTCTATTAATATATCAGACTTTGAAGTAAGTATAGGAACTGCTCCAGGAGTTGTTGTAGCTCCTTTGACTATAACATTAAAAGATGAAAAAACTATAGAATTTAATTTTCCATCAAATACTTTTGATGGTGGAACGGATAGGGTAGTTATTGGAACTAAGAATACAGATATGCAGTCTAGAGATATATATGGATATGCCATAACTAAAAACAAATCTACTAACGGAACTGTTGTAAATGGATTAAGAGCAGAATTACAAGCAGTGAGCTTAGTAACAGACAAACAGCAGGGAGCAGTAGTAATAAGAATGACATTTAACAAGTCTATAGATAAATTTGCAGTAGAAGATTTTGGATGTTTATTAAATAATTCTCAAAGTATATCAATGAAATATAATGGAAATAACTTTAATAATAAGAAAGTATTTGAAGTTGTTTTGCAGACAACTCAGCCATTACGCTATACCGATGAGCTTGTAATAAGCTTAGCTGTACCAGAACAATTGATTAGAACATTAGATATAGATGGAAATAAGATTGCTATGTTCACACCAATTAAATTGGCAAGGTTTATAGCACAATCCATCAAGTGGCAAAGAACTTCCTCACAAGGAATATCTAATAACAAAGTTACAATTGAATTTAATTATCCAATTAACACTAGAACTGTTATTCCAGATTCAAAATTCGATGGAACTGATAAGCCATGGGATGGTATAACTCCATTAGCTATAGGAGCAGGTAACTTAGAATTCAATCATTCTGTAGCTGGAGATACAATAACAATTAAAAACAATGAACAGTTTGGTACAATTGAAATTGCAAATAAATTAGGAAGTGATTTTGTTCCAGTAAGTTGTACAAATAATAAAGATGTAGTCCTCAGTCTTGTAGATGGAAATAAACTAGTATTACAATTTGATGCTGCAGAGGATGCACTTGTTCATCCACAAGCAATTAATTTTGTAACTTATGCACCAAATATAGATGCTAATAATACTACTATACAAAATGTATCAAATGTTCTATTCTTATATTCTGATTATCAGCCAACTTCTTCTCCAAATGATGTATAAGGAAAATTTTATAACATGTAAAAAAATAATAGACTGCATATGCGGTCTATTATTTTTTTAGTTAAGGGAACTAAGATGGTGCATTAATACTCTTTGTATTTGGATTAGAATTACGAGGTTTCATAATTATTGCCATGAGTTTATTTAATAGGTAGCTTAAAGTAATAACTATAGGGAAATACACTATAAGGAACAACCACACATTATATGCTTGAAGGTGGCGTATAATTAAGTATTTCCACATAAGTGCAGCTTCTAATAAATAAAGCTCATAGGATATGCATCCTATAAAATTCAATGCTCTTGAAAAATATCCCATAGTATTTATAAATAATATTATTATAACTGTTGTAAATGCAAAGGCACAGTTTGATAATGCAAAAATGTGGGTGCCTAAGCTAATATATCTTAGAGAAACTATAAATGTAAATAGGCATATCAAAAATGCAAAACCATATGCTAAATTAATGCGCTTTGATCCTAATTTTTTATTAATGGTATCCAGGTACAAACCTGCCATTACACCTATTGGAAAGGTAAATGCATTTAATCCCCATTGATAAGATACTTCATGAGTATATCTGTATACAGGATGATACTTAAATAAATAAGCTACAAATAGAAGCAATATCAACTTAAGTATATTTTTTGTTGGAAGTTTAAATATGATATTAAAGAATATATACCATAACAATATAAATGAAATATACCACATGGAAGCATCAACGCTTCTATTGAAATCAAAACCTATAATTGACAAGATTATGGTACTCTTTGAATAAGCTTTATGATATATAAATATATCAATAATTATCCATAGAGTTGTTATCATGGAATAAGGAAGTAAAATTTTTGAAAATCTATTAAATAGTATTTTTTTGTTTATTCCTTTTTTTAAGTAGGATTTAGTAAGTCCATATCCAGAAAGAAACAAAAATAAAGTTACTCCTTGAGACCCAGCGTGGGATAAAAATGGAGCTTGAATTATTTTGTCAGCAGAAAGATGTCCGAAAATAACTAAAAGTATGGCAATACACTTTAATTGTTCAGTACAATTTTTATCTAGTTTATATGAAAATGTTCTTTCAAAAATCTTTCTAAATGACATAATAGTAAGTAAAATAATCAATAATAATATAAACATGTGAATTATTTAAAACACCTCCGTTTAGTACATTGTTGAATGCCTAAAATTATTAATGCAGTTATTGCAGTAGAAAAATAAACAATTTGTACAACATATAATTAAAGTGTAATTGATTGATAAAACTTTGATTATTACCTTCTTAATTCTACACGATTATTAATTTATATTAAATAGGTATTTTAAAATTAAATATAAATTATTACTTTTTAGTTAAAGAAAAAACAACTTTTTTATATTTTGCCACTTTACAAATTTAGCATGATAAAGTATAATCGTTAATATAATCGAAAGTATTTTGTTAGGAGGCTATAAAAATGAAAAAGAAACTTGTATTTTTAGTAATTGCAATATTTACATTAGGTTTATTAATTTCTGGTTGTGGAAAAAAGGAACAAGCTACTGATAACTCATGGAAGGAAATACAGCAAAAAGGAAAATTTGTATTAGGTTTAGATGACAGTTTTCCACCAATGGGATTTAAAGATGACAAAGGTCAAATCATTGGATTTGATATAGATATGGCACAGGAAGCAGCAAAGAGAATGGGTGTAAAAGTTGAATTAAAACCAGTTCAATGGGACGGTGTTTTGCTTAGTTTGAACAATAAAGACATAGATGTTATATGGAATGGACTTACAATTACAGATAAGAGAAAACAGCAAATAGCATTTTCTAAGGTATATCTTCAAAACAAACAAATTATAGTTACAAACAATGATTCAAATATAAAAACTAAAAAAGATTTAGCAGGAAAGAAAGTAGGTCTTCAGTTAGGAAGCAGCAGTGAAACAGCATTAAATGCAGACAGTGCAACTGCAAAATCTATAAAAGAAATAAAAAAATATTCTAATAACACAGAAGCATTGATGGATTTGAAAACAGGGCGTATAGATGCTGTAGTTGTAGATGAAGTAGTTGGAAGATACTACATATCAAAAAAACCTGGACAGTATAAAGTTGCTGATGAAGACTTCGGTAAAGAAGATTATGGTGTTGGTATAAGAAAATCAGATGTAACTTTTAAGAATGAACTTGACAAGACTTTAGATGCTATGAAAGCAGATGGAACAGCAGATAAAATATCACAAAAATGGTTTGGCAAAAATATAATTGCAAAATAAAGAGGGAAGTGGTTTAAATGACTAATCTTATGGATGTTACAGGATTTATTTTAAAAGGGAGTTTAATATCTTTAGAACTATTTTTAATAGTTGCAGTTCTTTCAATACCTTTAGGGGTTTTAGTTGCAGTAGGAAAAATATCAAGTGTAAAACCTTTGAGAATAGTATTAAGTTTATATACATGGGCTTTTAGAGGAACTCCTTTATTACTTCAACTTTTTTTCACATACTTTGGACTTCCTGTAATGGGTATAAGATTAGAACCATTAACAGCAGCAAGTATAGCATTCACTGTAAATTATGCAGCATATTTAGCAGAAATATTTAGAGCTGGAATAGAATCCATTGATAAAGGTCAATTTGAAGCAGCTAAGGCTCTTGGAATGAGTTATGGACAAACTATGGTAAAAATAATAATACCCCAAGCTGTGAGAAACGTTATTCCTGCAGTTTGTAATGAGAGTATAAATCTTATAAAAGATACAGCATTAGTTGCAGCTATTGGTATTGGTGACTTGCTCAGAGCTGCAAAGGAAATTGTAACACGAGATTTCACCATTACCCCTTTTATGATAGCTGCAGTAGTATATTTATTTATTACCTCAATACTTGTAACGGTATTTAGAAATATTGAAAAAAAGTATTCTGTATATTAATTTTAATCTTTTGTTATTGGAAAAGACTTCAGTTACTTATTGCTAATTGAAGTTTTTTTTCTCTTTTCTTTTTTTAAATTACAATTGTCTAAACACTCTTTTAAGCATTCTTCAATTACATCGCTAGTTATTTCGAAATCTTCTACCTTTTTCATAATATAATCTTCCTCCCAATAATAAAGAAATTTAATGGAGCCAAAACAAGAATATGTAAACTATTATACCATATTTTTCCAGAAACACAAGCAATATTATATTTAAATTCATACATAAATACCACATCATAGTTAAAATAGCTGAAGGGTGGTACTTTATTTATTTTAGCTTTTGTATAAAATATAAGTAAGGATAGAAATAAAGTACATGGAGGAATTGAAATGAAAATAGGAGTTATAATGGGTGGAATATCTTCTGAAAGAGAAGTTTCCTTAAATTCAGGAAAAGAGATAGTAAAATATTTTAATAAAGAAAAATATGAGGTTGTTCCAATAGTAATAGATAAAAAAGATGATATTATTGCAAAAGCAAAAGATATAGATTTTGCATTTATAGCACTGCATGGTAAGTTTGGAGAAGATGGAATAATACAGGCAGTACTTGAAACTATGGATATCCCTTATTCTGGATGTGGTCCATTGACAAGTGGTATATGCATGGACAAAGACATAACTAAAAAATTATTAAGATCAGCAGGAATAAACACAGCAGATTGGTTATCTGTAAAATCTGTGGAAGAAATAGATTATGATTTTATAGAAAAGATGGAATATCCTGTAGTAGTAAAACCTAATTGTGGAGGTTCAAGCGTAGCTACAAATATAATTAAGAAAAAGCAGGATATAGAAAGTGCAGTAAGATTAGCATTAGATTATGACACTGAAGTTATGATAGAAAAATATATTAAAGGTGATGAGATAACTTGCTGTATAATGAATGGAAAGGTACTTCCAATAATAGCTATAAAGCCTAAAGCAGAATTCTTTGATTATACAGCAAAATATGCAGATGGTGGTTCGGATGAAATTATAGTGCAATTTGAAGAAGGACTTCAAAATAAAATAGAAGAAATGGCATTAAAATGTTGGAAAGTTTTAAAATGTAGTGTGTATGTAAGAGTAGACATGATAATAAAAGAAGGAGTACCATATGTACTTGAGTTAAATACATTGCCAGGAATGACTAAAAATAGCTTATTCCCTAAAAGTGCAAAGGCTGTAAATATGTCATATACAGATTTATTAGATAAAATAACTGAGTATTCATTAGTTGAAGTAAGATAAAAGTTAATAAATGCGTGAATAATAAAAACAAATTCCTCTGTCAATTTGATGGAGGAATTTTATTTTATATGTAAAATGGATTATATGTAATTTCTTTAAATACATGAAAAAATATAATCAATATGCTTTCTTTTAAGATAAAAATTATTCAATTGAAATATTACTTAAGCAAATATATAATAATTGTATGTCTTGAAATTTGTCTAAACTTAGAAGTTGTTGTAGAATTATGATTTAAATAGACATGTTATTTAGAATGGTCTTAGGAGGGTTAAATGAATATTTTTGAATTATTGAAGGTAAATTCTTTTTCTAAGCTAAAAGTAATTAATAAAAATGCTGATTTGTATAGAGAAATAGAAACAATAGAATCAACAGAGACTCCTGATGTAGCTGAATATTTGCCCAAAAATACATTACTTATTACAACAGCTATGGCGTATAAGGATGATCAGGAACAGCTTTGTATGCTTATTCGTAAATTAAATGACTTGCCATGTGCAGCATTGGCAATAAAACTAGGACGTTTTATTAATTACTTAGATGAAAAAGTTATCATGACAGCAGATGAGTTGGGATTTCCCCTTTTACAGATTCCTATGGATGTTACCTTAGGAGAAATATATCATCAAATGCTTGGCTATTTATGGAACGTCCAAAACAAGGAAGTACTATATGCACTAAATACCCAGAAAAAGTTCTCTACACTTATATTTCAGGGAGCATCTACAGAAGTCTTGTTAAATAATTTGGGTATTATCCTAAAAAAGCTAGTTGTACTTATGGATCCGCTTGGGAATATTATTGGTTCCAATGATAATTTTATAGAAGGAGATATGAAAAATGTAAAAGAATTATTTTTTTCCTTGTCCCTTTATAAAAAACAATCAGGGGTAGTACAATATTATATTGATCCAAAGAAGAAAAAAGGTAGAATTTCCATTTATCCTTTTCATGCTTTTGGACGGAATTCTTATTATCTCTTTATTTTTAACTCAGAGTCATTGCCTGCTGATATTTCAGCTTTAGTTATAGAGCAGGTTCTGCTTGCATTTGAATTTTCATTATATAAAAACTTGTGTATTTTATATCATAAATTAAAAGATAATGAAAGATTTTTGCTTTTGCTATTAGATAAAAATAAAATGGAGGAATTACCGCCGCAGCAGTTGTTGTCTATTGAAGAAAAGCATGGATTAAGGCCTAGTAAGTTCTATTATGTTGTCTTAGTAACATTAGAATCTTTTAAAAACAATAAGTTTCATGTTGATAAGTTTTCTCATCGTGAACAAAAGTACATTTTTATTTATGAGTGGTTACAAAAAGACATTTTAAAAAATTATCATAACAGCATTATATTAGTTCCGGAAATTGAAAATTATAGATATGTATTACTAATTCAAGATAATGACAATGATCTAGAAGAAAAGTTGCGATATTATCATGATAGACTTTTGGAAATGCTACAAGTAAAAGTTACTTTTTCATATGGTAATAGGGTATCGGAAATAGAAGCAATAAAATACTCTTATTATGGAGCTTTAGAAAGCTATCAGGTGGGAGAGGAAAGAGATGATATTTCTTTTATTAAGCATTTTAAAACAAAAAATGTTAACGAGTTATTGAAAACGCTTTCTAAAGATGAAGTAGAAGGATTTTGTATCTATAATTTAAAGACATTAGCATATCCACAAGATGTGAAAAGCTTAGAAATTAGAAATACCTTAAGAACTTATCTGGAATCCAAATGTAGCATTACAGAAACTTCAAATAAGATGTTTCTTCATAGAAATACTGTAAAATATAGAATAAAAAAGTGTGAGGAGATTTTAGGGAGAAAAATAGATGAGTCTGATTTTATACTCCAATTACAATTAAGTTTGATTTTAACAGAAGAAAAATAATCAAAATTATGAAACCAAAATAAACCGCCAGCAAGTCTGGCGGTTTTCGTTAATATGCACAAAATAATATACTTTTCTTTATTTACAATAAACTTTCATAAAATCTAAAGATTCTTCTATTAAAGATAAAGCGTCTTCACAGGTTGTATCTTTGTCAAAATCATGTGCTTTGATAGAAGATACAAATAGGTTTGAATTAGGTAGAAGAGAGGATAAAATTTGAGATTCTGAAAAAGGCACATCTGGATCATGAAAACTATGAGCAAGCAATACGGGAGGAAAATTGGTGAAATCTTTTGTTTTCTTAAATGAAAATGAGTTATAAAAATCCTCCATGGAATCACCAACTAGCATAGATATCCACTTTCCTGTTTGTCTGGCATAGACATATAAGCTATATCGTGTATCCAATGAACCTTCTGCGGATTCCTCTTCTTTACATATCTTATTGATTGTTTCAACATCTACAGCAGGAAATTTCATATAATATGAGTTTGGCTGAGTATACCAGGAATCATGAACAAATGCATAACCATAATAAGAAAGAATTCCACTAGGGGCTTCTGGCAAATTCATCCTTCCAGCAAGAAGACATAGGTATGCGCCAGCAGATCTTCCAAATAGAAAATATGGGCATTTAGAATAAAATAGATTAGTACGGTTATCTAAGTACCAATTAATGGCATCGTTTACGTCACCTATAATATGAGATAATTTATTTATAGGAGCTAAACTATAATCAAAAGCAAGGATAGAATATCCAGCATCACAAAATTTATTGATATGATATTCTGGAAGGTCTGTTCTTTTTCCAAATAACAATCCGCCACCATGAAAATATAAAAGAGTTGCGCGGGTTGTTTTTTGTGTGCTTCGATATAGTGTAGCATATAATTCTATATTTGTTTTTTTATAGCAAAATGTCTCTAGGGACATTTTGTTTGAGTTTACAGAATACAAAAGAATACCTCCTTATTAAAAATGAGAATATTGTATTAATATTTTAAATTTTTAGTTTGTATTTTTTTTAGTTTACATTAAAATACTAAATTTTAGAATGTGCATAATGGACAAAAAACCAAAAGAGGAATTATCCACAATGAATATTGTTACTATTTGGTTCTCCAAATACAATGTATACATAAGCTAAAGAAATGGAGGTGCTTAGGTAATGAGTGAATTATTAAAAGAAATCGAAGATATAAGAAGTTGGATTTCTTCTTTTGGATCAGATGATTTAGGAGGAGTAAGCAGACTGTTATATTCGGAAAGTTGGTTAGAAGTACAAAAGGCATTAAAGAAAAAGTTTGAAGAATTAGGTATGGAAGCTAGGTTTGATGAAATCGGCAACTTGTATGGAAAAATTATTGGAACAGATAATGGTAATGAAACAATTGCAACAGGGTCACATGTGGATACGGTTGTAAACGGTGGACAATTAGATGGACAGCTAGGAATTATAGGTGGATATTTAGCTATCAAACGTTTATTAGAAAACTATGGCAAACCTAAGAAAAACATAGAAATAATATCCTTGGCAGAGGAAGAAGGAAGCAGATTTCCATATGTTTTCTGGGGCAGCAAGAATATTTTTGGAATAGCAGAGAAAAAAGATGTAGAGAATATCGAAGATGCAAATGGTATTCGTTTTGTAGATGCTATGCATCAATGCGGATTTGATTTTAAAAAAGACAACTCATGTTCTATTCCAGATGTAAAAGCTTTTGTAGAGCTTCATATTGAACAGGGAAATACACTAGAAATGGAAGGAATATCTGTAGGTGTAATTTCCGGCATCGTAGGACAGAGAAGATATAACATTAAGTTAAAAGGCGAGGCTAACCATGCAGGAACAACATTGATGAAATATAGAAAAGATGTTACTCAGGTTTTTGCAAAAATTGTAACAGAGTCTATTGAAAAAGCAAAAAAAGTGGGAGATCCGTTAGTTTTAACTTTTGGAAAAATTTTAGTGAAACCTAATACAGTAAATGTAGTTCCAGGAGATGCAATGTTTACAATGGATTGCAGACATACAGATAAAGAAGTTTTATGTAAGTTTACAGAAGAAATAGAAGAGCTCATGAAACAGACAGCTAATGAATCAAATGTAGAAATAGAAATTGACCGCTGGATGGATGAAGATCCAGTTCCAATGGATAGTAACATTACAAATGTAATTGAGAATGCCTGCAAGAAGAATAATATAGATTATAAAATTATGCACAGTGGTGCAGGACATGATTCTCAGATAATTGCACCAAGAATTCCGACAGCTATGATATTTGTACCTAGTATTAAAGGGATTAGTCATAATCCAGCTGAAGATACAAAAACAGAAGATTTAAACAAGGGAATTGAAACGCTAAAAGCATCCTTGTATGAATTGGCATATTAATATTAAATGATGGGGGATTTAGAATGTTAAAAGAAAACGATTTATCAACATCAGTTCAGAGTAATTATTGGAAGAGAATTGTATTTACCTTTTGTCTTGGTTGGACAATAATTTGGATATATAGAGCTATGCTATCTCCTATTTATGCAGAAATTCAAGGAACTATAGGACATCAGACAAATGCAGCAATGGGAGTAATTGCAAGCTGTTATTTCTTTGGATATACAGCACTTCAAATTCCTTCAGGATTTTTGGTAGATAAGTTTGGTCAGAAAAAGGTTCTTATACCTGGATTTACTATCTTTGCTTTAGGTGCGTTAGGTATTGCACTTTCAAAATCATTAACGTCAATTTATATAGGTAGTGTATGTGCAGGTATTGGTTGTGGAACTTATTATGGAGCAGCATTTTCATTAACAGCACAACATGTACCGTTTGAAAAGAAGGGCTTTTCAACAGCAATTGTAAATAGTGGTTCTGCTTTAGGATTAATCTTAGGTATGACTGGCTCTAGTTACATTGTAAAAACTATGAAAATGCCTTGGCAGACAATGGTGTTTATTTCTTCAGCATTAATTTTCCTACTTGTATTATGGTTTGTGTTTGCAATAAAAAGTACAGATCGTGTAAAACCAGAAAAACAAGTAAAAGTAAGTAAAACTGAAGTGGATACTCAACCAGCACAGAAGAATTCATTATTTGGACTAAATATGATTTCATGCTATATCTTATACTTCTGTACATGTTATGCGTATTACATGATTGTAACATGGCTTCCAAAATTCCTACAGACTGAAAGAGGAATTAAAGGTGGATTAGTTGGACTTATAGTATCTATGATTTCCGTAACAGCAGTTCCAGGAGCATTATTCTTTGCTGGTCTTTCAGATAAAATAAGAACTAAAAAGGCATATATAATTATTGGACTTGAAGCTTCAGCATTTGTTTTAGTTGCTGTATCTATGTTTGCACCAAATACAACTAGTTTAGCAATAATATTATTACTTTATGGATTCTTAGGAAAAATGGCAGTTGATCCAGTATTGATTTCTTATATTTCAGACAAAGCAGATAAAAAGAATCTTGCTACAACTTTGGGAATGTTTAATTTCTTTGGAATGGCATCATCAATTGTTGCGCCAGCAGCTACTGGTATTGTAATGGATAAGACAGGTTCTGGTGTAATAGGATTTTATGTTGGAGCAGTATTATTAGTTATTGGATTATTACTATTTGTGTTATTTAATGCAAAAAGTTTAAGTAATAAAAAAGTGGAGGTATAATTATGAGTTATTTAAATCAAGTTACAGGATATAGAAAGGATATTTTAACAAACAGATCTGTTGTAAAACATGGCAACTTTGCTTTGATTGAACCAGATGGCATTGTAAAAAATGTGATTCCTGGATTTGAAAATTGCGAGTTAACCATCTTAGCATCTCCAAAATTGGGAGCTTCTTTTGTAGATTACTTACTTACTGTTAATGAAGGTGGATGTAATCATTTAGGCTTCGGTGAAGATGGCGTAGAAACTTTCCTTTATGTATTTGAAGGTGATTTAAAAGTATGGAATGAAGAAAAAGAACAAGTGATAACAGATGGAGGCTACATTTTCTGCCCAGAAAACAGAAAACTATATTTTGAAAATAACGGAGATAGAAAAGTAAAAGCTTTCTTATATAAAAGACATTATGATCGTATAGAAGGTTTTGAGGCACATACTGTAATTGGCAATATCAATGATGTTGAGTGGGTACACTATGAAGGAATGGATGATGTATTAGTAAAAGATTTTCTACCTTCTGCTACAGATATTGGATTTGACATGAATTTCCACATACTTTCTTTTAAACCAGGAGCTTGTCATGGTTACATAGAAACTCATGTACAAGAGCATGGAGCATATATCTATTCAGGACAAGGTATGTACAATTTAGATAATGAATGGATTCCTGTAAAAAAAGGGGATTACCTATTCATGGGAGCATATAGCTTACAAGCAGCTTATGGAATTGGCAGAAATGATGAATTTGCATACATTTATTCTAAAGATTGTAACAGAGATGCAAAACTTTAATATTCATATTTAAGTAATCAAAATATTTGTTTTATGCAATATCAAGTAATATTAACAATTGTTTTGTCTAATATGTACTTGATATTGCTAAGATATTGACTATATGTCTATTTAAATAATTTATAAACTTGTTAAAAATTTAAATTGGCTAAGGCGCAGGTTTTAGTGAATTTAATTATATAAATATCAAATTTTATTGGAGGAAACATAAATGAAATTAGAAAGAGCAAAATTAAAGCAATTGATGAAAGATAAATTACATAAAGCTGGACTTATTGATTCTCATGCAGAGGTTATATCTGAGATTTTAACATGGTCTGATGAAAGAGGTTATCACTCACATGGAGCAGTTAGAGTAGAATATTATGCAGAAAGAATTGCTAAGGGTGGTATTACTACAAATCCAGAATTTAAATTTGAGAAAACTGGACCTGCTAGTGGAGTATTTTATGGAGATAATGGCTGTGGATATGTAGCAGCAAAGTTATCTATGGAAGAAGCTATTAAAATGGCAAAAGAAACAGGAGTTGCAGTGGTAGGAGTAAGAAACATATCACACAGTGGAAGTATAGGATATTATGCAGAAATGGCAGCAAAAGAAGATTTAGTTGCAATTACTCTATGTCAGTCAGATCCTATGGTAGTACCATATGGAGGATCAGAATCTTATTATGGAACAAATCCAATTGCTTTTGGAGTTCCTACAGCAGATGAAAGAAAAGTAATATTTGATATGGCTACAACAGTTCAGGCTTGGGGTAAAATTTTAGACGCACGTTCTAAAAACAAACCAATTCCAGATACATGGGCAGTAGACGAAGAAGGAGATCCTACTACTGATCCAAGAAACGTAGCTAATTTACTTCCTATTGCAGGAGCAAAAGGATATGGACTTATGATGATGGTTGACGTATTATCTGGAATAATGTTAGGCGTTCCATTTGGAAAACATGTAAGTTCTATGTATGCAGATCTTTCTAAAGGAAGAGATTTAGGACAGCTTCATATTGTAATTGATCCAAGTAGATTTACGGATATTGAAAGCTTTAAAAAGAATATGTCCGCTTCATTAGATGAATTATCACAAATGAAACCATCTAAAGGCAATGATAAGGTATATTACCCAGGAGAAAGAGCATTGCTTAGAAAAGCAAAATATGACAATGGCGGAGTTGAAATTGTAGATGACATCTATAATTATTTAATCAGTGAGGATATTCACTTTAACCGTTACGATCATAAAAATAAATTTGCTGAATAAAAGTGGAAGGCGGTAATTTCATGTTAAAAACAATTATAAAAAAGGGAAGCTATCACGATTCCGTTATACTTATGCTATTGACAAACAAAATAAGTACAATGGATGGTGTTGATAAAGTTTCTATCATGATGGCAACTCCTGCAAATAAAGATATATTTAAAGAAGGTGGAATGGAAACACCCGAATTAATGGAAGCAAGTGCTAATGACATGGCAATTGTTCTAGAAACAAAGGAAGATATTATAGATGCTGTGCTAGCAGAAACAGAAGAATTTTTTAAAAATCAATCATCAAAATCTAATAAAAAGTCAAAATCAGAAGCTGTGGATTCATGGGATAAAGCATTGGACAAGCTTCAGGATGCCAACCTTGCAGTTATATCAATTCCAGGAATTTATGCAGCTTTGGAAGCTGATAGAGCACTAGATGAGAATTTAAATGTGTTTATGTTTAGTGACAATGTTACATTGGAAGATGAAAAAAAATTAAAAGAAAAGGCTCACAAAAAAGGATTGTTAGTTATGGGGCCTGACTGTGGAACAGGAATTATCAAAGGAATACCAGTAGCATTTACAAATCATGTTACGCCTGGAAAAATAGGAATAGTAGGAGCTTCAGGAACAGGAATACAGGAGATAACAACTATTATTGACCGTCTAGGAGAAGGAGTAACAAATGCAATTGGAACAGGAGGAAGAGATTTATCCGAACATATAGGGGCAATTACTATGATGGATTCCATTAATGCAATGGAAGAGGATAAGGATACAGACGTAGTAATAGTAATATCAAAACCACCAGCAGAAAAAGTTCGTAACAATGTTATGAAACGTTTGAGAAATTTTAAAAAGCCTGTAGTAACACTATTTTTAGGCGAAAAACCAGAATTTCATGAAGAAAACTTCTATCATGCATATACACTTGATGAAGCAGCAAGAATTGCAGTGAGTTTATTGAGAAAAGAAAATATACAAGGAAATAAATGCAGTGTAAATGTGGATAAAAGTTTTTCAGCTAAAGAAAACAAGACAATTAAAGGATACTATTCAGGAGGAACATTGGCAGCAGAGGCTGCAATGATAATCAGGGATACATTAGATTTGTCTGTATCTTTAGGAAAACAAGAAGGTTATATGTTAAATACATCAGGGCATGTTGTAATTGACCTGGGAGACGATGTATATACACAAGGTAAGCCACATCCAATGATTGACCCTACTAAGAGAGTAGAATGTATGAGAGAGGCAGCTAAAGATGCAACTACCGGAGTTATACTGTTTGATATTGTGTTAGGATATGGTTCTCACGAAGATATGGCAGGAGCTTTACTTCCAGCTATTAAGGAATTACAGGATAATGCAAAAAAAGATAACAGAGATTTATATTTTGTAACAACTATCTGTGGAACAAGACAAGACTATCAAAATTATGATAAGCAGAAGAAGATAATGGAAGATGCAGGAGTTATTGTTTGTGAAAGTAATAAACATGCTGTAGAAGTAGCAGTTACATTAGCTGGATACAAATTTAATGAAATTACAAAGAAAATTATGCCTAAGAAAACTAATGCAGATAACACAGAATATAGCGTATCAGAGTCTGTACGTAGGTTACTTCAAGAAAAGCCAAAGGTTATTAATGTTGGATTAGAAAGCTTTTCCAATGTGTTAAAAGAATTTTCTTGTGAAGTGGTTCAATATAATTGGGCTCCACCAGCAGGGGGAGATATGCAGATGATTAAAGCATTACGTTATTTGAGAAATTATAAATTTTCTGGGATTGGAGATAATTAAAATGATTTATAAAACAATAGACGCTGCCAATCAGGCAGTTATTCGTAAAATAGTAGCTGCATCTCCCGTTCTTTTAGATGTGGTGCAAGCAAAAACAGTGATTCAAGAATTAAATGGAGCAAAAGTTCTATTACATGCAGGTCCACCTATAAAGTGGGAAAACATGCCGGATCCTATGCAGGGATCATGTATTGGAGCAGTACTTTTTGAAGAATGGGCAGATACAGAAGAGAAAGCAAGAGAGCTTTTAAGTTCAGGAGAAGTTAGATTTATTCCATGTCATAATGTACAGGCGGTTGGACCAATGGGTGGAATTACTTCTGCTAATATGCCAGTATTTGTTGTAGAAAATACGACAGATGGAAATAGAGCATATTGTACTTTAAATGAGGGAATTGGTAAGGTTTTAAGATTTGGAGCTTATTCTGAAGAAGTAGTTGTAAGACTTAGATGGATAAGAGATGTGTTAGGACCTACTTTAGGAAAGGCCCTTAGAACTTTTGAAAGCGGTTTAGCAGTTAATCCTATGATTGCAAAAGCTATTGCTATGGGAGATGAATTCCATCAAAGAAACATTGCTGCTTCTTTAGCATTCTTAAGGGAGATAAGTCCTGTTATAGTTAAACTTGATATGAATGCAGATGATAAAAGTCAGGTTGTTAAATTTCTTGCAGATACAGATCAATTTTTCCTTAATATCATGATGGCTTCAGCTAAAGCAGTTATGGATGCAGCGAGAACAATTCAAGTAGGAACTATTGTTACAGCTATGTGCAGAAATGGAGAAAATTTTGGTATCAGAATTTCAGGAATGGGAGATGAATGGTTTACAGCTCCTGTAAATACTCCACAAGGTTTATACTTTGCAGGCTATGATGGAGATATGGCAAGCCCTGATATGGGAGATAGTGCTATTACAGAAACCTTTGGAGTTGGAGGAATGGCAATGATTGCTGCACCTGCAGTTACCAGATTTGTAGGAACTGGAGGATTTGAAGATGCACTTGAAATCAGCAATCAGATGAGAGAGATTGTTATTGATGAAAATCCTAATTTCATTATTCCAACATGGAACTTTAAAGGAATTTGTCTTGGAATAGATGCTAGAAAAGTTGTTGAAAAGGGAATTACTCCAGTTATTAATACTGGAATTGCCCATAAAAAAGCAGGATTAGGCCAAATTGGAGCTGGAACAGTACATCCACCTATTGAATGTTTTGAAAAAGCAGTTTTAGCATATGCAAAAAAACTAGGATATACAGAATAATTATATTTACTTAAAGCTTCAATGTGTATCACGAGGTGATTATCGATGAAAATACAGATCGAAAGTGTCTCTATTGAACTTATGAAGCTATTGAGAGAGAATGAGGAATATGCTGTTCACAGCTGCTTTGAAAGTGGCTTTAATATAAAAGTAGATGAATTTTTATGTTTTGTTGGAAATAGGCAAAACACTAAATTACCATATGGTATTTTACTTAAGGAACAGTATATTCCATCATTATTAGAATTGGTAGATGGCAGGAAGATAAGCTTTGTTTGGAATAAAGAAAAGGGACAATTGGAAACAAAAGGAATTGAAATACAGCTTAGAGAAGGAAAAGGTTTCAGCAATTTTCTGAAGCAGAGACCTCACAGTATGTCAAAATCATATTTTGATTTGTTAAAAAATAATATTGATTTGAATTTGAAAACAGGCTTGGGATTCTCATTATCTCAATTAGTGAGAAAGGATGATACAAGAATAGATAGATTATGTTCCAGTTTTCAAAGTAAAGAAAAAGATTTTATAAGGATAGCTCTATTAAAATGGATAGGATATGGATTGGGATTAACTCCATCAGGAGATGATTTTTTAGTTGGAATTCTGTTTGTTAATAGAATATGTCCTATATTAGGACAGGAATTTTTAGAAGAATTAGAGGAACTTATTAAGGAAAGAAAATATACAACAGATATTAGTATACATTATTATATGAGTGCTTTCCAGAATTGTTATAATGATGCTTTGCTTGATATGTATCAGGCTTTGATTGAAATTGATGAAAAATCATTAGAAAAAAGTATAGAAAAAGTGCTTCAATTTGGACATACTTCAGGCTCTGATATGATAGCAGGAATTTTTCTGGGACTGCATACACTAAAAAGTTGCAAATAGAATTAAATGATTGTTAGGAGATGAGCCTATGAAAAAAGAAAAGGTTGTCATAAATTCTCAATCAAGTCATAAATGGAAAGTAAGGTATTCGGTTTTACTTGTATTATGGTTAGGATGGTTGTTCTCTTTCATAGATAGAATGGTTATTACTTTATCATTACCTTTTATCGGTAAAGAGTTTAATATCAATTCTATTGAACAGGGAGCTATAGTAAGTGCATTTTTCGTGGGATACGCTATGTTTCAAATTCCAGGGGGAGTACTTGCAGATAAATTTGGTTTTAGAAAGCTTTTATCAATAGGTATAGTATGGTGGTCTATATTTACTACTATTACAGGTACAGTTTTATTTTATCCAGTATTATTGATAGTACGTTTCTTTTTCGGAATTGGAGAAGGTTGTTTCCCAGGAGCTTCTTATAAGACGATTACTACATATTTCCCGCGTAAACAAAGGGGAACTGCTACCAGTATTCAATCCACTGTTAATACTTTAGGACCTGCTGTAGCATCAATTATTGGAGCTGCTATTATATCTATTTATGGATGGAGAAAAATTTTTTTAGTACTTGGCATACCAGGAGTAATTTTAGGTATTTATATTTGGTTTAAATTTAAGGATAACCCAGCCGATCATCCTAAAATTACAGATGAAGAACTTTCAGAAATTTCACAAGATGAAGTTAAAAATGATACTGGTTCAAAAATACCATTTAAAGAATATTTGGCAAGGCCTATTTTATGGCAATTGAGTATTATTTGGTTCCTATTTGATATTACTTTCTGGGGGTTTGTAAGTTGGCTTCCTAGTTACTTAATGATGGAAAGAGGATTTTCATTAATTAAAACAGGAATATTTGGTGCACTTCCATATTTGGTAGGTACAATAGGTATTTTAATAGGAGGATATATATCTGATCATACTCAAGGTCATAGAAAGTGGTTTTTTGTTTCAAATGCATTGTTTGCAGGGGTGTTTTTATATCTAACTTTTAGTGCAGCATCTGCTAATATGTGTATTTTCTATCAAGTTGTTGCAGCATTCTTCATGTTTTGTGCACAAGGAGTTTTCTGGGGATTGGTTGTAGATAGCATGGATTCAAAAATAGCAGGAACTGGTACTAGTATTGTTAACTTTGGTGGCCAAATTGCCGGATTTATATCTCCTTTTACTATGGGGTATTTAATTCATATATCTGGAGGATCGTATAATGCAGCATTTACTTTTATAGCGGTTGCTATTGTGCTAGCTGCCATAGTTGCTACAACGGTAAAGCAAAATGTAAGCAAAATATAATGATATATTAATTATCTGAATTTTTACATAAAAAAACACTTTAATTAAATATACAAAGTAAAAAATTTTCTAATGTAATTATAAAATATATTAAATTTTTTGGAGGAATATTATGAGAAAAATTGTTATAGCATTAGGTGGAAACGCGCTTCAATCGGAAGATTCAATACCAACAGCAGAGGCACAATTAGAAATTGTAAAACAAACAGTTGTGCATCTTGCTGAGTTAATAGAAGAAGGACATAAGGTAATAATAGCTCATGGTAATGGACCACAGGTAGGTAGAATTGCAATACAAAATGAACATGCAAGTGAAATAACTCCTGCTATGCCTTTTGATATTTGTGGTGCAATGAGTCAAGGGATGATTGGCTACAATATTCAACAGGCATTAAGAGATGAACTTGTAAAAAGAGGAATCAATAAACCAGTAATAAGCGTTATAACTCAAGTTGTTGTTGATAAAGATGATTCGGGATTCAAAAATCCAACAAAGCCTATTGGTGCATTTTATAAAAAATGTGAGGCAGAAGCTCTTGAAAAAGAAAAAAGTTATGTAATGATAGAAGATTCAGGACGTGGATATAGAAGAGTAGTTGCATCACCTAAGCCTAAAAAAATAGTAGAATTAGAATCTATAAAAACATTGATAGACAATGATAATGTAGTAATTTCAACAGGAGGCGGCGGAATTCCTGTAATTGAGCTAGAAGATAAAACTCTTCAAGGTGTAGCTGCAGTAATAGATAAGGATTTTGCTTCAGAAAAATTAGCTGAGGATATTGATGCAGATGAACTTGTTATATTAACAGGGGTAGATAGGGTTGCAATAAATTTTGGTAAACCAAATCAAATAGATTTAGATAAATTAACAGCAGAAGAGGCTAGAAAATATATTGAAGAAGGTTATTTTGCTAAAGGAAGTATGCTTCCTAAAGTTGAAGCAGCTTTAAAATTTGCTGAATCTAAAAAAGGTAGAAAGGCAATTATTGCTTCACTAGAGAAGGCAAAATTAGCCTTAAGAGGTGAAAGTGGAACTACTATAAGCTTGAATTAATATTATTGAGCTTATGATTAAGCAAAATGAAGATATGATGAAAAAGGTGGTTCACCTATGGAAAAGAATACAAGAATATTAAAAATTAAAAGTTTTAGAACAAAACTGATAATATTTGCAGTAGTGACTTCTTTGTTAAACATATGTGTCCTAGGCAGCGTTATGTCTACTCAAGTATATAGTGAAATGAAATCCAATCAAAATAGTAATGTTGATAATATATTGAGTAGGTATACAACCTATTTAGATCAGTTCTTTGGTGATAATGAAGCTTCTTTAAACCAATTTGCTGAAAACTACTATCTAAAGAATATTTTAGCAGACCCACAGAATAATTCTGCTAAGATGATTAGTTTATTTAAAGATTTTCAAAATTCTCATCCTCTTGTACAACTTATTTCCTATGGAACAGAAACGGGTCAATACTACTTTGACCCTGCTAGGAATTCAGTACCTACAGGATATGATCCAAGAAAAAGGCCCTGGTATATACAAGCTAAGGCAACAGATAATATTGCATATACAGCAGTTTATGCTGATGCTAACACTGGTAAAAACATATTGACCATTGTTAAAAAAATAAAAAATGATAACAATGAAATGGTTGGTGTATTGGGAATTGTTATACGATTAGATACACTAAATAAAATAAATAGTGGCTACAAGATAGGAGAAAAAGGTTACACGTTCATAACTCAAGGGGAAAATTATCTTGTGCATAATAACAAAGATTTAATTAATAAAAAAATTACAGAGCAGAAGATGCATGATCTTTCTGTTGGAAAGACAAATTCCACATTTAATGATACAAGTGTTGAAAAGGGAAAAAATGAAACAAGACACATAAAATGTACCTATTATCCGAGAACGGGTTGGACTATCTGGAGTGTTGGATATAATTCTGATCTTTTAGCACCTGTATATAAAATACTTTATAAAATATTGTTTTTATCCTTATTTTTATTAGTGCTTACAATAATATTGTCAATAGTGGTAAGCAAAATAATGATGAATAATATTAATAAGATACTAGAAGCTACAAATATCATGAGTGAGGGAAATATGACTCATGAATTAGTTTTAAAATCTGGAGATGAGTTTCAATTGCTTGCACAAGGTGTTGAAGCAGCAAGAAAAGGAACTAAGGGTTTAATAGAAAATGTAAATCAAATTACTGATAAAGTACTTAACACGTCATCATCATTAGTATTAACGGCAAAACAAACCGCTGTTGCTGCTGAAGAAGTTTCAGGTGCAATAGCAAGTATAGCTATCAGCTCTACAGATCAGGTTCAAGAAACAGAAAAGATTTCAGTATCAATTAAAAATTTTTCCGAAAAACTAGATGTTATGACAGAAGATTTTTCTTTTGTGAATGAATCTGTTAACAAGATTAAGAAACAAGTAACTACTGGTGTGGATAATATGTGCGTTCTTAACATCAAAGCTAAAGAAAATATTCAGTTAACTTGTAAAATAGAAAATATGGTGAACCATTTAGCTAGTGATATTAAGAATATAGATAAAATTTTGGCAGCAATAAAAGTTATTTCAGAACAAACTAATCTATTGGCATTAAATGCTTCAATCGAGGCAGCAAGAGCAGGAGAAGCAGGTAGAGGCTTTAGTGTAGTGGCTGATGAAATAAGAAAACTAGCTGAAAGTTCTGCAGAGTTTACACAAAAAATTAAAGAAATTACTGATATGATTCAACAAGATTCTATTCATACAGTTAATTATATGAGAAATTTAAAGCAAAGTGCAGAAGAACAAACTGGAGCAGTAGAAAATGCTAATAGCACCTTCAATTTCATTAGTGATTCTATAAAGGGAATAGGAAAAAGTGTAAACTTAACATTTGAGAATGTAAAAATAATTGATGATAATAAAAATAAAATATTAGAAGCTGTTAATACTATTACAGCAAATTCAGAAGAAAATGCAGCATCTATAGAACAAGTAAGTGCTTCGTCAGAAGAACAAACTGCTAGTGCAAGTGTAGTAACCTCTAATGCTGTTGATTTAGAAAATTATATAAATGATTTAAGAAAATCTCTTGATAATTTTAAAATATAAAAAATTTCCTAATGAATGAAGATAAGAATTGATAATTTCAACATAGAGGAGAAGTATTTTAATTAGAAGTAGAGAAAGTTGAGGAATAGAAATGTATAAAATAGTAGATAAAAAATTATTGGCAGAAAACATTTATCTAATGGATATAGAAGCTCCAAGAGTTGCTAAGTCTTGTTATCCAGGACAATTTGTTATAGTTAAGATGGACGAAAGAGGGGAGCGAATACCTCTTACAATTTGTGACTACAATGCCGAGAAAGGAACTGTAACTATAGTATTTCAAACTCTTGGCGAATCAACTAAAAAAATGGCTGAATATGAAAAGGGACAAGCTTTTGAAGATTTTGTAGGTCCACTAGGTCAACCGTCAGATCTCGTTTATGAAGATATAGAGGAACTAAAGAAAAAGAATATAATATTTATAGCTGGTGGAGTAGGTACAGCACCAGTATATCCACAAGTTAAATGGTTACATGAAAATGGAGTTAATGTAGATGTTATAGTTGGATCAAAGTCAAAGGATTGCATAATACTTGAAGATGAAATGAAAGTTGTGTGTAAAAGCTTGTATGTTGCTACGGATGATGGAAGTCACGGATATAAGGGCCTTGTTACAAACTTATTAAAAGAGCTTATAGATAACGAAGGTAAAAAATATGATCATGTGGTAGCCATAGGACCAATGATTATGATGAAATTTGTAGCTAAGCTTACAAAGGAATATGGAATTAAAACTATAGTAAGTTTGAATCCTATAATGGTAGATGGTACAGGAATGTGCGGTGCTTGCAGAGTAACTGTAGGAGAAGAAGTGAAATTTGCTTGTGTTGATGGACCAGAATTTGATGGACACCTTGTAAATTTTGATGAGGCTATGAGAAGACAAAAAATGTATAAGACTGAAGAGGGAAGAAAAGCTTTAAAGGAAATAGAAGGAGATACTCATCATAGAAAAGGATGTGGCTGTGGTAGGCACAATGATTAATGATTATTATGTGCTTATGAGGGATGCAAGGAGGAAGAAGTAATGGATAGAATGAAAAGAACACCAGTAAAAGAACAAGATCCAGGATTAAGAGCTAAAAACTTTCATGAAGTTTGTCTAGGATATAGTAAGGATGAAGCCGTATTAGAAGCATCTAGGTGTTTAGAGTGCAAAAAACCTATGTGTGTTTCTAAATGTCCTGTATCAATAAATATACCAGCGTTTATATCAAAAGTAAAAGAAGAAAATTTTGAAGAAGCTGCTAAAATAATAGCAGAATCCAGTGCACTTCCAGCAGTTTGTGGGAGAGTATGTCCACAAGAAAGTCAATGTGAAGGAAAATGCATTCTTGGAATAAAAGGAGAAGCCATATCTATAGGTAAGCTTGAGAGATTTGTAGCAGACTGGTCAAGGGAAAATAATATAGATTTGTCAGATAAAAAAACTAGCAATGGAAAAAAAGTAGCTATTATCGGAAGTGGTCCAGCAGGACTTACGTGTGCTGGAGATTTAGCAAAACTCGGCTATGACGTGACAATATTTGAAGCTTTACACGAAGCTGGTGGTGTTTTAGTATATGGAATTCCAGAATTCAGACTTCCAAAGGATACTGTTGTTAAACACGAAGTGGAAAATGTTAAAAAGCTAGGTGTTAAAATAGAAACCAATGTTATAGTTGGAAGAACTGTTACAATAGATCAACTATTAGAAGAAGAAGGTTTTGATGCAATATTCATTGGTTCAGGAGCGGGACTCCCTAAATTCATGGGAATACCAGGAGAAAACCTAAATGGAGTATTTTCAGCAAATGAATTCTTAACAAGAAATAACCTAATGAAAGCTTTTAAGGAAGAGTTTGATACTCCAATAAAAGTAGGTAAAAAAGTAGCTGTAGTTGGTGGTGGAAATGTTGCAATGGATGCTGCTAGAACAGCATTAAGACTTGGAGCAGAAGTTCATATTGTATATAGAAGATCAGAATCAGAACTTCCAGCAAGAGTTGAAGAAGTACACCATGCAAAAGAAGAAGGTGTAATACTTGATATACTTACAAACCCTACAGAAATTCTAGGAGATGAAAATGGCTGGGTTACAGGTGTAAAATGTGTAAGAATGGAATTAGGAGAACCAGATGCATCAGGTAGAAGAAGACCTGTTGTTGTGGAAGGATCAGAGTTCATAATGAATGTAGACACAGTAATAATGTCCCTTGGAACTTCACCAAATCCATTAATTTCTTCAACAACTAAAGGTTTAGAGATAAATAAATATAAATGTATAGTAGCTGAGGAAGAAACAGGACTTACTTCAAGGCAATCGGTGTATGCTGGAGGTGACGCCGTAACAGGTGCTGCTACAGTTATTCTTGCCATGGGAGCAGGTAAAAAAGCTGCTAAAGCTATTGATGAATTTTTAAATAAATAAATAACAGTGCCAATAATAAAAAAGCTTGGCACTAGTCATTCAAATATGCCCTTTAATCTTATATTTTAATAGAGCTGGAGATGAGGTAATCCTTTCTCCAGCTTAAATTAGTTATGGGATTATTTCAAAAATTTCCATTTCAATCTTAGATTTAACGTTAAATATCAGTTGTCTTATATCTTATATGATATAATATATAAGATAACTTAAGAAAAGAAAAAGGTGGAGAATAAAATGGGAACTTTAGTAAAACAGTCTCTTGTAGATCAAATATATATTCAAATTAGAGATGACATTATTGAACAGGTAATTCCTTGGGGGAAGAGGTTAAATGTCAATGAACTTCAGGATAAATTTGGAATAAGTAGTACACCAATAAGAGAAGCTTTAAATAGATTACAAAAAGAAGGACTAATTGAATATAAAAATAATATAGGGGCTAGTGTAATTAGTATTGAAAAAAAAGATATTATTGAAATTCAGGAAGTTGCTTTAACATTAGATTGTGCTGCTATAAGGTATGCTATAGAGAATGGTAGAATTGATGAGATTTCAAATGAATTATTGCATAATATTAAAAATTTTCAAGAGGCTAACGATGAAATAAAACGTTCAGAAAGTATAGAAGAATTTATAAGAGTTTTTTATAAATATGCAGATAACTCCAGACTTATAGCTATGTCAAAATTAATAAAAGGACAGCAAAGTATGCTTAGAAGTGCCTATCGTAAAGAAAGAGATGGCATGACTAGTATTGATAATCATATTAATATATATAATGCTGTACTTGAAAAAAATATTGATAGTGCTGTAACATCTATGGAAAAAGAGTATAAGCAGGCTACAGAAATTTTATTGAATTGCCTTGTACATAGAAAATCAAGTGATTCTTAGACTCAGGTGGAGTTTGTTTGTGAGGAATATCTCTTACTTGAGCAAAAGCTCGTAAAATGCCTGGGAAAATACGAGGTGATATAGTGAATGATACTCAAATTAAATGTTTTTTAGAAATTGCCTATGAAAAAAGCTTTACAAAAGCAGCTAATAATTTATACATAACACAACCTGCTATAAGTAGATATATGGCAGCTTTTGAAAAAGAGCTTGGAATATCTTTGTTTGATAGGACAAATAAGCATATTAAATTAACTGAAGCAGGAGAAATATACTACGATTTTTTTCGTAGATTTCAGTTAGAATTTGAAAATACAATGGAAAAAGTTCATTCTCTAAATTGTAAAAGGCAAGGTATTATAAGGTTAGGTTATATTGTAGGATGGAGCATTTCATCATTTTTACCTAGTATTTTGGAAAAATTCTCAAAGGAGTTTCCTGATATCTCAGTTTCAGTGGAATGTTTGGAAATAAATGAGCTTATAAAAGCACTAACTACTAATAATTTAGATGTGATATTAACTTTAGATAATTCTTTGGATGGTATTAAGGATATTAATAAACAAAAAGTAACTGAAATCCAAAAGCTGATTTTGTATTCTAAATTTCAAAAACTACCTAAAAAACAAAATCTAACACCATATGATTTTAAAGATGAAACTTTTTATGTTATAGCTAATGAAGAGGCGCATAATGCTGAATTAGAAATTCGTAATTATTGTAAGTCATATGGGTTTGTACCACATTTAAAGTTGTCACCAAATATGGAATCTATATTTGCATCTGTAGAAAATGGATTGGGT
Organism: Clostridium carboxidivorans P7; assembly: GCF_001038625.1. Taxonomy (GTDB): domain Bacteria; phylum Bacillota; class Clostridia; order Clostridiales; family Clostridiaceae; genus Clostridium_AM; species Clostridium_AM carboxidivorans. The sequence goes on along the minus strand of NZ_CP011803.1, from coordinate 3,562,353 downwards.
GTAACATTTTTTGATACATGGGGAAAAAATATAATAAATACACCATCCTTTAAATATGTTTTATTAGATTCTAATCATGAGGTGAGCATGGCATGGAATAAAAATAATAAAAGTGAAATTGTACATGTATTAGTTAATGAATTTATACGTCACCTAAAATAATTGATAACTAAATAAGATAGCACGTTTCTGACAAAGTAATTTGCAATATAAAATAATCCATATCAAAATTGATATGGATTATTTTATATTTTAGGCATTGTACTTATGGTTTCATATTTGATATTATTTTAATAAAGATATATGTTATAAGATATATCTTATAATATTTGCAAAATTTATAAAATTGGAGGCATTTTATGAGTACAAGAACTGAAATGTTATGTAAAAACATTGAATTTATAGGTTATGACGATATGAATGGAAAACCAGGATTTCAAATGGCTATGCAAAAATCTGGAGATAAATATTATATCTATACAGCTTCATTTAGACACAATGGATGGAATATAATTGATGTTACTGATCCAGCACATCCAAGAAATGTTAAGTGGCTTGAAGGTCCATGGCTATCTGAAGATTTGCATGATGGACAGGGTACACCAAAGATTCAAATTGCTGACGGAATTATGGTTACAGCACATGGTGGAACAATGAAAGAATTACATGGTACAGAAATTGGTTTACCATTCTGGGGAGGAATAATGATCTGGGATGTAAAAACAGATCCGGAAAACCCAATTTTATTATCTAAGTTTGAATGTAAAGGTGGAGCTGGAGTACATAGATTCTTCTACAATGGCGGAAGGTATGTATACGTAACCGGAAATGCAGAAGGATTTAATGGATTTATCTTAAGAATAGTAGATATTGAAGATTCTAAAAATCCTGTAGAAGTTGGAAGATGGTGGGCTGATGAACAGTTTATGAATAATAAAGTATCATCAGGCAGTGCACGTTATGGATCAGCAGAAGCATTATCTGCACCATTCCTTCATGCATGTGTTGTTAAAGATGATATTGTTTACATGGCATATGCAAATAAGGGATTTATTATGTTAGATGTAAAGGATAAAACAAATCCTAAAATGTTAAATTGTCTTCCTCTTAATCCACCATTTGGAGGAGGATCAGCAGGAGCGCCAATTCATTCTGTTTTACCATTAGGAGACAGACCTTATGTAGTGGTTACAACAGAAGGAGAAAGGTCAAGATATTTCAGCAATGAAACAACAGAAGGATTATTTAAGAAAATTGTAACTCAGCCTATGAATATGCTTAGTATAGTAGAAGTTACAGATGTAAGTAATCCAAGTCTTATTTCCATTTTTCCATATCCTGAAGTACCTGAAGGATATACTCATGGTACAAACTTTAATGTTGTTGATGGAGTGCGTATTCCATTTGGACCTCACAATATATTTGATGCATTTGGTCAAGATGTTTATGAGAAACGTAATGACAGAGTTTATTGTTGTCATTTTAATGCTGGACTTCGTATTTACGATGTAAGTGATCCTTATGTACCAAAAGAAATAGCATATTTCCTTCCACCAGATCCAAAGAAGGATTTATTCAATAATGCAGAAGGTAACTTAGTACCTGGAGCAAGAGTTGCAATAACAGAAGATGTTTTAGTTGATGATCGTGGTTATATTTATATAGATACATATATGGATGGATTGTATATATTACGTTGTACTGTTTAACTTACTATTTTATAGAAGAGCAGCTTGTAATTTAACAGTACCTTTCCGTAATAATAAGCTGCTGTCATAGTATTTATGGTGATGGGATTAGATATTTCTATATCCCATTACTATAAATACAAAATGTTAATTGCTTAATAATTTTACAAAGTAAACGTTTTATAGATGTGAGGTAAATAATTAAAAATAAATTATTATTGAAAGAGGGAATTATAAATGTCAATTCAATTTCAGCCCATGAGAAGCCTTATTTATGTAGATGTTGTAAAAGAGGATTACAGACACATGTTAAAGCATTGGCTTTACTATCATCATGTACCAGAAAGTATGGCGCAGTTTGGTCCATATGTAAGTAAATATGCGTTTTATCCTGCATTACCAACACCACCAGACGGAGAAAGATTTGGAACTCACAGAATGCAGTTAACAGAACATTACTGGCTAGTTAATCCACTAACACCTGAATTTAAAAATAAAGCTATGACTGAATATTTTCCAATTGACGTATTAAAATGGCAAGGTAATGTTCCAGACGATAATGAAGTAGCAATTCTTGAAGGTAAAGAAACAGAGAAAATGGAATCAGGAGATGCTGCAAGATCAACAGGTGGTGATAATGGTATGCCTCCATTTATCTGGGCTTTTGTACCTATTTCCTGGGAAGAAGATTTAAAAGGTGAAGGAAGAACTATGGAAGATGGGCCTAACTATCGTTGGCAGTTTGTAATGAAATATCCAGATGGTGTATCTATGGAAGAAGGGGACAAGTGGTTTTATGAAGAAGTTGTACCAAAATTTCAGGAATCTCAAGATGTAACAAGAATGTTAACAAGCAAAATTATTCAAAGTATTAATAATTGCCCATATCAAAGAGTGGTTGAAATATGGTTTAATTGTCCTTCAGGCTGGCATAGAACTGCAGTGGAAAAGGCAAAAGAGATTAAAAAACCATCTTGGGCTAAGTATGATAAATTCCCTTATTTGAAACCTAAATTTGAAATTTCAAGTTTATTCTTAACAGATATTGCTGAAAGTGATAACTATACACAGTATCGCGGATTTATTCCTATGCGTTAAATCATCAAATATATTATGGGGAAAGAGGGAATAATCATGTCAATTAAAAGAAAGGCACTTTTAATTCAAGGCGCTTTTGGTGCAGTTATACTAACCCTTCTAATGCAGCCTATGGGAGCTTTTGGGTTTGCAAATTATAATTGGATGTTATTTGTTGTATTACTTTTATTCTTTGCAATGGGTGCAGATTTTAAAAAGATACCATCTATGATAGTGTGCTACCCTATAGGAATTTTGTGGGCAATGCTTAATGGTGTATTAATTGGAGCATTAAAAGACTTGCCACCATGGACTAGTGGTGTAGGATTGACAATTGTTGTAATATTCTCTATATTAACTGTCCATGAAAATTTATTGAGAGATACTATATTCGCAAATATACCAGCATTATTTTTAGGACTTGCAGAAACATTTTTTATATTTTCAATTCATCCAGCTAATGCGCCAGCAATAACACCATTTCATTTATTTGGATTCTTTCTTTATGGAATGATAATGTCAGTAGTATTAGTAGCTGGTGGTGGTGCACTTTGCAATATATTTCTTGGTAAAGAGTGGCCTAAATACGTATTTGGTGGACAAGAGGAAAAACAACAAACTGTATAATTTAAAATTTGTAAAATAATTATACAGATTAAGATAGAGTAAAAGAATTTGTAAAAATCTATATACTAACTAATTATATTTGGAGGTTAAAAATGAAAATTTTAGGTATTTCAGGTGGAACAAAGAATGGTCATAATGATGCTATGTGCAAAGAAGCTCTTATGGGTGCAAAAGAGGCAGGCGCAGAAGTTGAATTTATCCGTCTTATGGATTTAGATATAAAACATTGTACTGGATGTACAGCTTGTGTTCAAACACTTATGTCAGGAAAAGGAAATATGTGTGTTTTAAAAGATGACTTTGATTGGCTGCTTGACAAAATGTTAGATGCAGATGGAATAGTTGTGGCACTTCCAATCTTTGAAAAAGGTGTGCCTGGAATTTTCCAAACAATCACAGATCGTTTTGGACCAAGAATGGATAGAGGAAATAATGTAATAGCAGCTAAAATTGCTGAAGAAAAAGGTGGAAAAGCTCCAGATCCAAGAATATTAAAGGATAAGGTTATTTCCTACATGGGAATTGGTGGTTCTGATTGGACTACAAAGTTCCAATGTACCGCAGCAATGCAGGCTTTAACTCCTATGTGGAAGGTTATTAATAATGAAACATTCCCATGGTCTTCTGGTATTATCATAGAAGATGAAAGGGTTGCAAGAGTTCATCAAATAGGAGTTAATATTGCAAATGCAGCAAAGGATATTTCAAATGCTTCATATAAAGGAGAAGAGGGCGTTTGTCCACATTGTCATTCTAGAAACTTCTTCTTAGATAGAGAATCTACACATGCTATTTGCGAATTATGTGGTATTGAAGGTGACATTAAAATTGTAGATGGTAAAGTAAAATTTGAATTCCCAAAAGAACAATTAGAACATGCACATGATACTTTATCTGGAAAATTCAAGCATGGTGATGATATTGGAAAGACTATATCTACAATTGCGGATATGAAAAAAACTGATAAGTATAAACAACGCTTGGAAAGCTATAAGAACTTTATTACAGGAATAATGCCAGAAAAGTAAAAGTCAAATACTTAAAAGTATTATGGATTCACATAAAAAGTTTAGTTTTATTAAAAAATTTTAGTCTAAAAGAAGGCTGTTACAATAATTAGTGTAACAGCCTATTAAATTATTAAATTTTAGGAAGAGGTATATTATATGAACGAAAAAAAATTAAATGTTTTAACATTAGCTTTAGGAATAGCACTGCTGCCTCCAATATGGGCAGTGATAAGTCCTTATTTGGGTGTTACTACAGGTGCTGTAGCATTGATTTGTGCTGGAATCTTTGTTGCAAATGGAAATAAAGTAGAAGATGGTGTTAAGATATCTATAGGTTTCTTACTAGGAGATTTATGGGGATGCATAGCACTAGAAGCAATGGATATGGTAAAATTAAATCAAAATATAGAACTTTTTTGCGCTTTATTTATTTTAGGAGGTTTAGCAGTAATTATTTCAAGCACTAAACTAGAGAAGATAATATTTTTGCCAGCATGGTTAGCTGGATGGGCAATAACCTTATTGATTATGGCACCATTAAATATGAATTGGGGTACTTTACCTATACAAATAGGGGTATCAATGCTAATGGGTGTATGGTATGTAGGCGTAGGAGTATTAAAGTTTCAGAATTTACTAATTACAATTATAAAAAATAATTCAATAAGATGAGAAGTTTAAATGAATTTGCAGCTTTAATTTTAAATGTTTTGTCTTGTATTTAGTAATTTTTAAGGAGAATGTGTATGATAAAAAAAATAGGATTTATTGCCTCGGATGAAAAATTAAAGGATATTGTTGTACATTTATTTAGAAAAGAAGTTGAACAAGGCGAAATAATTATAGATATATTAGATCCTGATAATATGAAAGCACAAGGAAAGATGCTGGAGAATAGGGGAGCAAGTGCTATTATAGCAAGAAGTGGAGGATATCGTCATACTGTAGGTACGGTAAATGTACCAGTTATAAATTTAAAAATAAGTACGTTAGATATTTTATATGCAATAAAGAAGGCTGGTAAATATAAGAAAGATATAGTTATTGTCATATCAGATTTAGAGTACTTTAGTTATGATGATTGGAAGGATGTTATTCATGAGAAGGTTATAATTGAAAAATTTGAAGATAAGGATAGTATAGAGTGCATAATTAATAAATATAAGGAAATAGGAGATAAGGTTGTAGTAGTAGGTGGTGGTATTCCTTGCATGTACGCTGAAAATTTAGGAATAGATAATGTTTCTATAGGTGCGAGCAATGAATCTATCTGTGATATATTTGAACATGCAAAACAGTTAGTAGATAGTTTGTATGAACAAAATTACAGAAATGAAGTATTAAATATGATTTTAGACGGTGTACATGATGCAGTTATTGCTATAGATAGGAATGGAAAAATTATATTATACAATGAAAGAGCACAGGAATTATTAAAAAAGTCTAGTACCAATGTCATGGATAAAAATATTGAAGAAGTTTGTCCAGAACTTACTTTTATGATGGATGTTTTAAAAAGTGGAGTTAATCAATATAATGAAATAAAAAATTTGCCTGAAATAGTAATTACAGCTAATACATCTGTGTTGAATATAGATGGACAAACTCATGGCGTTCTTTGCTCTTTTCAAGATATTACTAAGCTTCAAAATTTAGAAAAAAAGATAAGATATGAATTAAATAAAAAAGGTCTTGTTGCTAAGTATACATTTGAAAATATCATTGCCAATGATCCCATAATGAAAAATACGGTATCAAAAGCTATTAAAATAGGACTAGATGATAGCACCGTTATGATTTATGGTGAAAGTGGTACAGGTAAGGAAATGTTTGCTCAGAGCATTCATAACATAAGTAGCAGAAAAAAAGAACCTTTTGTAGCTATTAACTGTGCAGCAATTTCTGAAAGTCTTCTGGAAAGTGAGTTATTTGGATATGAAGAAGGAGCATTTACAGGTGCAAGAAAGGGCGGAAAACCAGGTTTATTTGAGCTTGCTCATGGAGGAACTATATTTTTAGATGAAATAAATAGTATGTCTTTGAATCTTCAAGCAAAGCTTTTGCGTGTCTTAGAAGAAAAAGAAGTAATGAGAATTGGATCAGATTATGTTATTCCTCTAGATGTAAGAATTATTGCAGCTGCCAATGAAAACTTAAAAGGAAAAATTAAAAATGGTACCTTTAGAAGTGATTTGTTTTATAGATTGAGTATTTTGGAACTGCATATACCACCTCTTAGAGAAAGAAAAGAAGATATAATTCCATTATTTATGCATTATATAACAACGTTGTCAAAAAAAGTGTGTGAGTTTAAGCTTGAAAGTAAAATTGAAAAAAAGATACTGAATTATTCATGGCCAGGAAATGTTAGAGAGTTAAGGAACGTTGTTCAAAGATATTTGATTTTTCAAGAAGTAGATTTAGATGAAAATGAAATGCTGGAAGATAACAATGAGTTAGATAACGATGAGAATTTATTAGATTTAAAGCAAATTAATAAGTATGTAGAAGAGAAGGTAATACAAATGTTGGAGAACAGTGGAATGTCAAAAAACGAAATTGCAAAAAAACTAGGTATAAGCAGAACAGCATTATGGAGAAAAGGTAAATGTTAACATAGCCAATGTAAATAAAATGAAACATGGTGTTAATTTACTGAAACAATAAAATAAAAACATTTACACAAAAACAGGCTTTAGGTCTGTTTTTTTATTTTGGCATGAAAATTGCTAATATAATAAGTATAATGAGAAGCAAAGCTTCACAAGTTAAGAACTAATGGATAAGAGTTAGTAGTGAAGGATGATTTTTAGCTATATAGGAGGAGTAAAATGGTATTTAAAAATTTTGAAGAATTAATTAAAAAAGTTCAAAATTCAGGATCAAAGAAAATAGCAGCAGTAGTGGCAGCTCAAGATGAACACACTTTACAAGCTGTATTTAAAGCTAGAAAAGATAATATAGCAGAACCTGTATTGATAGGAAATAAATCAAAAATAAAAGAAATATTAAGTAACTTAAAAGAAGATTTAGATGATAGTTCTATTATTGATGTAGAAGATGATGCTTCAGCAGCAGCAAAGGCAGTAGAACTTGTTAATAGCAATAAAGCAGACTTTATAATGAAGGGTAAAATTCAAACTGCTGACCTTTTAAAAGCAGTGGTAAATAAGGAACATGGACTTAGAACAGGAAAGGTTATGTCTCATTTTGTTATTAATGAAATACCTAATTATCACAAGTTAATAGTAACTACAGATGGTGGAATGATGATGTATCCAAATGTAGATGAGAAAAAGCAAATCATTGAAAATGCTGTTAATACACTTATAGATATGGGATATGAAAAACCAAAAGTTGCAGTTTTAGCAGCTGTTGAAAAGGTTAATCCTAAAATGCCTGAATCTGTTGATGCAGGTTTATTAAAGGAAATGAATCAAAAAGGAGAAATAAAAAACTGTATTGTTGAAGGTCCTATATCCTATGATTTAACTATGAGTAAGGAATCAGCAGAAATAAAAGGATACAGCAGTCCTGTAGTGGGAGACGCAGATGTTTTAATTGTTCCAAACATTACTGCAGGAAATATACTTGGAAAAGCTTTAGTTTTCTCTGCAGGTGGTAAGATGGCAGGTTTTATAGTTGGAGCTAAGGTTCCTATTGTTTTAACTTCAAGAGGAGCTTCAGCTGAAGAAAAATATCTATCATTAGTATTATCTGCATCAGCAGTTAAGTAATAAATTTAGAATAATTACTTACAAAAAGAAATAAGGAAAAATAATTAAGGGAGGCCGCTTATGAATATTGATTGCAAAAAGTTCACAATGAATAAATCGAATTTTATTTTCGTTGGTGAAGCCGGAAGCGGTAAAAGTGAGATTGCAATAAATTTTGCAAAATACCTTGTTGATCTCAATGAGAAACCAGTGCATTTTTTTGATATGGATATGACAAAACCAATGTTTAGGTCCAGAGATGTGAAGGCAGAGATTGAAGAAATGGGTATTATATTTTATCATGAAGAACAGTTCTTTGATGCACCAACAGTTGTAGGCGGCGTTAATCTTTTGCTCAAGGATGAAAATTGTTATGTAGTTGTGGATGTTGGCGGAAATGATATAGGTGCACGTGCCATAGGAGGATTTGCTCCTAAAGTAAATCAAGATAGTACACTTGTGTATTATGTTCTGAATGCATATAGACCATGGTCTGGTAATTTGAATCATATAGATGGAACTCTTTCATCCATATTGAAAATATCTCATATCAAATTAGATAAAGTACATATGATAAGTAATCCGAATAATGGGGTTTCCACAACAGTTGAAGAAGTATTAGAAGGAAACTTAAAAATGCTTGAAATGATAGGAGCTTTAATTAATATAGATTTTACCTGTGTCAATGAGACTTTATATGAGGAAGTAAAATCTAAGACAGATATTCCTTTGATGCCCATTCATTTATATTTAACATATCCGTGGAACCAATAATTATTGGCAAACCTTTGATTACAAAGGGATCAATTAGCTATGAACATTAATAGAAATGTTTAAATCATGTTTATTTTGAAAGGAGAATTTGATTAAAATGGCAAAAGTAGAGATTAGATCAGAAAGCTGTAAGAGCTGTCAATATTGTATTAAGTTTTGCCCTAAAGGTGTACTTGCTGTAGGACATGAAGTTAATTCAAAAGGCTATGAATATGTAGTGCCAGTTAATATGGATGCTTGTATAGGATGCTGCATGTGTGCAAGAATGTGTCCTGATGCTGCGATTGAAGTATATAAATAAAGGAGGAAGAGAAAAAATGTCTAGAATATTTATGAAAGGCTGTGAAGCTATTGCAGAAGCAGCTGTTAGAGCCGGATGTAGATTTTTTGCCGGATATCCTATCACACCACAAAATGAAATTCCAGAATATTTTGCAAGAAGATTGCCTGAAGTTGGAGGAAATTTTGTACAAGGAGAAAGCGAAGTTGCTTCTGTAAATATGGTTTACGGCGCTGCTTCAACAGGAACAAGAGCAATGACATCATCATCAAGCTGTGGTATATCACTAAAAAGTGAAGGTATTTCATACTGTGCATCAGCACGTATACCAATGGTGTATGCTAACATATCACGTGGAGGGCCTGGTGTAGGTTCTATCCAACCAGCTCAGCAAGATTACCTTCAAGCAACAAAAGCTTCAGGTAATGGTGGATTCCAAATGTTAGTATTTGCTCCATCTACAGTTCAGGAAGCTGTTGACATGACATATAAAGCATTTGATTATGCACAAAGAGACAGAAACCCTGTTTTAATTCTTTGTGATGGTGTTATTGGAACAATGATGGAACCAGTTGTGTTACCTGAGATGAAAACAGATGAAGAAGTTGCTGAATTAAAAGCATCTAACAAAGATTGGGCTTGTATTGGTCATAAATTAGACTACAAAAATAGAGCATGGATTCAACCAGGTCAATGGTTGACAAGCAAAATGCAGAGCGTAAATGAAGAAGCTGCTGCTTTATATGCCTCATGGGAAAAAGATGTACAAGTAGAAGAATATATGATAGAAGATGCAGAGATTGTTGTTGCAGCTTATGGTATTTCAGCTCGTGTATCAAAATCAGCTGTTGATATTCTTCGTAGGGAAGGTATCAAAGTTGGATTAATCAGACCAATTACAGTACATCCTTTCCCATATAAAGCCTTTGATAATATCAATTATGATGTGTGTAAAGCTGTTGTTGACGTTGAAATGTCTATTCCAGCACAGTTTTTACAGGATGTAGAAAAAGGCGTAAAAGAACGTTGTTCAATTGATACATGTTTATGCTCAGGTGGTAACATTATGAGTCGTGAAGCTATTATTAAAGCTATTAAAAAAATTAATGAAAACTAGGAGGGTATAGAAAATGGAAAAGATTTATTCAAGAACAAAAACAATCCAAGAAGATAAAGTTTCCGGTTTCTGCCCGGGATGTATGCATAGTACAGTTATCAAATTAATAGGCGAAGTTTTAGAAGAAATGAACATTGTTGAAAAAACTGCTTGTGTTCTTGGTATAGGATGCTGTGGACTTCATATGGACTATATTGCATATGACAATATAACTTCTCCTCACGGACGTGCCTGTGCAGTTGCAACAGGTATTAAAAGAGCAAACCCAGATACATTGGTTTTTACGTATCAGGGAGATGGTGACTTTGCTTCTATTGGACTTGCTGAATCAGTTTCAGCAGCAAACCGCGGCGAAAACATTACTGTTATTTTTATAAACAATGGTATTTATGGTATGACAGGAGGCCAGATGGCTCCTACTACATTAATGGGTATGAAAGCAAGTACAGCGCCTAAAGGACGTATAGCTGAGGAACATGGATATCCAATGCATATGTGTGAAATATTAAACCAGCTTACAGCTCCAGCATATTTAGAACGTACAAGCTGCAATACTCCACAAAATGTAATCAAAACTAAAAATGCAATAAGAAAAGCATTCGAGAATCAGTTGAATGGTAAAGGATTTTCAATGGTTGAAATTGTAACAAACTGCCCAACAAACTGGGGACTTGAACCACTGGATTCACTTAAATTCATTGAAGAAAAAATGCTTCCAGAATACCCATTGGGTGTAATAAGAGATAAATAGGAGGTTAAAGGTCTAAATGACCTTTAACGAGTAGTTTACGAGCGGGAGCGAGTAGGATTAACTACTCAGTGTTCCGACTAAAAGGAGGAAGAGATATGGAAACAAACTTGTGTGTTGCCGGATTCGGCGGACAGGGTGTCATGACACTTGGAAAATTTTTAGCATCTGCAACCTGTGATTCTACAGATAAAAACGTTACTTTCTTCCCATCATATGGAGCTGAGCAGCGTGGTGGTACAGCAAACTGTTTCGTTGTTATTTCAGACGAAATGATAGGAGCACCTTTAGGTGACGTTATGGATGATTTGATTGTTATGAACGAACCATCATTAGATAAATTTCTTGATACATTAAAAGAAGGCGGTAGACTTTTCATTAACAGCTCAATCGTTAAAAAAGACATTGCAAGAAAAGATATTAAAATAATTTCTGCACCTGTAACAGAGCTTGCCCTTGAGCTTGGAAACGCAAAAGTTCTTAATGTTATCATGCTTGGTGTATATGTAGGATTTACTGAAGTTATTTCTCCTGAAATTGTTTGGGAAACAATTGAACACAAACTTGGTAAAAAGCCAAAGTTACTTCCATTAAACAAACAAGCCTTTGAAAAAGGGCTTGAAATTGGAAGGTCTCAAAGATAAAAAGGCAGAGGTTTTTATTTTGCAAATACAATTTTAACTTAATGTAAGCACATTGCGACACAACTTTTTTGAGAGGACAGAGGACAATTGACAGAGGACAGTGAAGGATGATTTTTCTCCGCTTTGCTGCGAAAAATCTTTAATTAAATTTTTGAGAGCTCGTTTCACTAAAGTGAAACATTGCTGACTTGTATAAATTTAAAGCTTATTTTGCGTTAGCAAAACAAGTGTAAAAATAAATTAGTTTTCTGACGAAAGGAGGAAAACTCACCTTCATTGTCCTCTGTCCTTTGTCAAATGTCCTCTGAAAAGGTTGTGCCGCAATATTTTTAAATTGCGAAAGTTGAGTAATTAACTTAAAAACAGGAGGAATAGTAAATGAGTTATAAGATATTAGCAATTAACCCAGGATCTACTTCTACAAAAATAGCTTTATACGAAGATGAAAAAGAAATATTTTGCAAAACGTTAGAGCATCCAGTTGAACAAATTGAAAAATATGAGAATGTGGCAGATCAATTTGATATGAGAAAAGAAGTTGTTCTTTCATTTTTAAAGCAAAATGGATATGAAGTTAAAGAATTAGCTGCAGTTGTTGGAAGAGGTGGAATGGTTCCAAAAGTAAAATCTGGAGCTTATAAAGTTAATGAAACAATGGTAGATAGATTAAAAAATAATCCAGTAGTAGAACATGCTTCAAATTTAGGAGCTTTAATTGCTTATGAAATAGCAAATTCTATTGGAGTATCAGCCTATATATATGACTCTGTTAGAGTAGATGAATTAGAGGATATAGCTCGTATATCAGGTATGCCGGATATACCAAGAACAAGTACTAGTCATGCATTAAATACAAGGGCAATGGCAATGAAGGTTGCAAAAAAATATGGTAAAAAGTATTCAGATATGAACTTTATTGTAGCTCATCTAGGTGGAGGAATATCAGTAAATGTTCATAGAAAAGGACAAATGGTAGATATAATGGCAGATGACGAAGGACCATTTTCACCTGAAAGAGCTGGAAAAGTTCCTTGCAATGCACTTATAGATCTTTGCTATTCAGGAAAATTTGATAAAAAAACTACGAAGAAAAAATTAAGGGGAAATGGTGGATTAAAAGCTTATCTTAACACTGTTGATGCTAGAGAAGTTGAAAGAATGATTGAAAGTGGAGATGAAAAAGCAAAGCTTGTTTATGAAGCTATGGCTTATCAGGTTGCTAAGGGAATAGGAGAACTTGCAACAGTAGTAGAAGGTAAGGTTGATGCTATCGTTATTACAGGAGGTATAGCATATTCTGATATGATAACTAACTGGATTAAAAAGCGTGTAGAGTTTATTGCGCCTGTTGAGATTATGCCTGGTGAAAATGAAATGGAATCTTTGGCTTTGGGAACTCTTAGAGTGTTAAAGGGTGAAGAAGAAGCAAGAGAATATGTTGAATAATATGTTTTAGGAAATATTAAAAAGGAGGTACTTTTAATGAATGTTAAAGAAACTAAACTTGAAGATGTTTTAAAAAGTCGTGGTATTGACATGAAAAATGTTGATAATATTTCAGAAGCAGATATTCCAGAAGCAAAAGAAAGTACTCAAAAGCTTATGGATATTTATTATACTTTAAAAGTTACTGCAGATATGGAAGCTGCGTATTGGTATAACAGAACTTGGTGGGAAAATGATGGTGAAGTAATTGAAGTAAGAAGAGCTAAAGCTGTAGCAGCTTCTTTATCACACATGACACCTACAATTTTACCTTATGAGAAGCTTGTTATGAACAAGACAAAAAATGTTAGAGGTGCATTTCCTTTTCCTTGGGTTTGCGCAAGTTTCTTTAATGCTCAAGCAGAAGCTTTAATGAACGAAGTTGATGCTCCAGCAGAAAATGAAGCTGACTCAGTAAGTGTTGTTGGTGCTGGTGGAGGTAACGTTACTGAAAGTTATGGAAATGTTATCTCTGTTGCTAAAAAATTTGGTATGAGAAAGGAAGAAATTCCTGTTCTAGTTAAAACCTCAAAGCCTTGGGAAGGAATTTCAGTAGAAGAATTAAGTGATAAGTACTCAAAGATGACACCAGGATATGATCAGTTTAAAAATATCATGGAAAGCGTTATCTGTATGTTTGATTCGTTTGCAATTCCACAAGGACGTGAAGTAATTAACTATTATATGCCTTTGCAGTATGGTTTTGATGGAATTATCGAATTATGTGATGAAAAAATTGCTGAAGTTATGGGAGAAGCTGGTGACGACGGTGATTTTGGTATGAGTAGAGGTTATTACTATGCAGCAATGAAGGAAATTACTAAGGGGTTAAGTGCGTGGTGTGAAAACTATTCAAAGAGAGCAAAATATTTAGCTTCTATTGAAACAGATCCAGAAATTAAAGCTAACTATGAAAAAATTGAAGAAGTTATGGGAAACATTGCTCATAAGAAACCTGCAAATTTCTGGGAAGCACTTCAGATGACACTTTGCTGTCATTTAGGTGTTGTTAATGAAGATCCTCAATCTGGTCTTTCAATTGGCAGACTTGGACAAGTATTGCAGCCATTCTATGAAAAAGATGTTGAAGATGGTGTTATGGCAGATGAAGAAGTAATTGAACTTCTTGAGTTATACAGAATTAAAATTACTTGTATTGAATGTTTTGCATCAGCTGGTGTATCTGGCGGTGTTCTTTCTGGTAATACATTTAACAACCTTTCCTTAGGAGGACAGAATTATGATGGACTTTCAGCAGTTACTCCACTAGAATATTTAATTGTTGAAGCGGGTATGAGAAATCAAACTCCTCAACCTACGTTAAGTGTATTATACGATGAAAAAACACCAGAAGACTTCCTTATGAAGGCTGCTTCCTGTACAAAACTAGGGCTTGGATATCCTGCATGGATGAACAATCAAACAGGTATGAACTTTATGATGAGAAACTATGGACCAGAGGGAATGGATCTTCATGATGCAAGAGCATGGTGTCTTGGAGGATGTCTAGAATCTGCCCCTGGATGCTTTTTGCCACTTGAATATAATGGAAAAGTAACAATGATTCCAGGAGGTGCATCACCTACATGTGGTACAGGTGTTCATTTTATTGGTATGCCTAAAGTACTTGAACTTGTTTTAACAAACGGTTTAGATAAGAGAACAGGAAAACAAGTATACCCACCTCATAATAAGAAGCTTGATTCTTATGAAACAATGGTGAATCAATGGAAAGAATATATGGAGCTTACTACAGATGTTGTAAATAGATGTAACAATATTCAAATGGATATTTGGAGAAAATACAACATGCCAGCTGTTAATTCCTTGTTAAAACCTGATTGCTTTACAAAGGGGAAACACATTGGCACTATGGGAGCGAGATATAACTCATGTATTAATTTTGAATCTTGTGGTACTATTACTCTAATAAATTCATTGACTTCTATTAAGAAGAATGTCTTTGACGACAGTAAATTTACAATTGAAGAAATGACAGATGCAATGCTTAATAATTTTGGATTTAAGACTGCATATGAAACAGGAGTATTCTCACCTGACTTCAGAGAAAGTACAGATAAGAGCACTAAATATGAGAAAATATTCGCAGCATGTGTAAATGCACCAAAGTACGGTAATGCTGATAAGTATGCAGATGAAATTTTTAAGGCATATCATTACTATATTTATGATATGACACATAAATTCCGTTCATATTACGGCAAACCTTTATATTTGTGTCAGATTTCAGTATCAACACATGGACCTCAAGGCTTTGTAACCTTGGCTACAGCTGATGGAAGACTTGCAGGAACAACTTATTCAGATGGTTCTGTATCTGCAGCAGCAGGAACAGATAAAAATGGTATTTATGCTATATTTGAATCTGCAACAGTTTATGATCACTCAATGCATCAAAATGCACAGATGAATTTAAAATTACATCCAACAGCAGTTAAAGGTATCAGCGGAACAAGAAAACTTCTTGATCTTGTACGTGCTTACATGAGAAAAGGTGGATTCCATGTTCAGTTTAATGTTGTTGATTCTAAAACATTGAGAGATGCCCAGCTTACACCAGAGAAGTATAGAGAACTTATGGTTCGTGTAGCTGGATTTACTCAATACTGGTGTGAAATCGGTAAGCCTATTCAAGATGAAGTTATTTATAGAACTGAATATGATAAATAATAAGGTATACTAAAAAATGAATGGAGGTAATAGCAATGCGCCACTATGATTGTAAAAATTATATAAATTTAGATTGTGAAAAAGGTCTTTGTGCACTAACAAAGGGAATGGTTCCTATTGATGGTGAAGGAAGCGAGGCTTGCCCCAATTTCAAACCAGCTGAAAAATGCGGAAACTGCAAAAATTTTTGTAATCCAGATAAATACGGATTGGGAACATGTACAGGCTTAGAAAAAGAAAACTGGGCATATGCTACTTGTGGTGCTTCTGCATGTCCTGGTTATAAAGCAGAATAGGGTAATGATATGAAGGAAAAAGGTTTAATATTTGATATACAAAGCTTTTCTGTACATGATGGACCAGGTTGTAGAACTAGTGTATTTTTTACAGGGTGTCCACTTCAGTGTAAATGGTGTGCCAATCCAGAAAGTTGGATTAAGAAAAAACATATTATGGTTGCAGAAAATGTATGCAAGTGGAAAAATGGATGCCGAGCATGTATAAATGTATGTTCACATGATTCAATTAAATTCAGTGAGGATGGCAAGTTGGGAATATCCTGGGATACTTGTGAAGAATGTGAGACTTTTGATTGTGTTAATATCTGTCCCAATAATGCTTTAAAGCAGTGTGTTAAGGAATATACAGTAGATGAGCTTATGACAATTTTAAAACGTGATTTCAATAATTGGGGTTCTGATGGAGGAGTAACCTTTACAGGAGGAGATCCTCTAATGCATCATGAATTTTTAGTGGAAGTACTAAAAAAATGTTATGATAGCCAGATTCATAAAGCAATTGAAACCAGTGGATATGCAAAACAGGAAGTGTTTTTAGAAGTATTAAAGTACATTGATTTTGCATTTATTGATGTAAAAAATATGGACAGAGAAAAGCATAAGCAAGGAACTGGAGTTTATAATGATTTAATACTTTCGAATATTGAAGCACTTAAAAAGTCCAATTGGAAGGGAAGACTTGTTTTAAGACAACCTACTATAGCAGGATATAATGACAATGATGAAAATGCATACAAGCTAATTGAATTTATGAATAAAAATTCTCTATATGAGATCAACCTTTTGAAATTCCACAGATTGGGAGAAACAAAGTGGAATCAATTGGGGAAAGAATACGAATATAGTAAGCATGGAGATATGACAAATGAGAAGATGGAACATCTTCAACAGTTATATTTAGATAATAATATAGCTTGCTATATAGGTGATAATACGCCCTTTTAATCTTATATTTTAATAGAGCTGGAGATAAGGTAAGTATTCCTTTCTTCAGCTCAAATTAGTTAAGTACCTATCTTAAAAATATATTAGCTGTAAAGGTAATAAATATAAATAGACATTTTAATGATAATTTTGAATATAAAATATTTCACAAATCACAAAAACATTCGTAGTAAAGCATAATAAATCATCATACATTAAATTATATGTAAGTGTTACCATAGTTTTCAGGCTTAGATTTGCCTAAAAACATGGTAAAAGAAATAGATTTTTAATAGAAAATTATAATTAAGAAATGTAAAGAAAAAATTAAAAATGTGTTTAGTAAAATGAATAAGTTTAACAATAAAAAGAAATCACAATAATTATTTGTAAATAATGAAAATGTAATGGATACGGAAACTTAAGTTTTGTATTAGTATGAAACGATATCTAAAGCATCAATATATTCACATAATATTTTCTTTAGATCTAATATATCCTTCATTTCATAATATCCAGATTTTTTATATATATAATTTACTGCATTGATAGCCCCTAAAGAAAAAGCTTTTCTAGAAAAAGATTCATGACTTATTTCTATTTGGTCATATTCACCAACTATAAGGACCTTATGCTTTCCTACTATATTACCAGCACGTATAGCATCAATAGGAATAACTTTATTATTTACTCCTGCAACTTGAAGTCCATGTTTAATTTCATTTGATAATTTTAATGCAGTACCTGAAGGGGAATCTTTTTTATTTTTATGATGCATTTCCATAATCTGAAAATCATAGTTGTTTAATATAGTGGCGGCAATATTACTTAATAACATTATTACATTTACTCCTAGAGTAATATTTGGTGCATAAACTATACCGTTATTAAACTTATAAGCTATATTTTGAAGAGTAGTGATATTTTCTTCAGTAAAACCAGTGGTGCCAATGACCATGTTTACTTTCATTTTTGATAGTGTAACAGCATTTTTTATAGTTGCTGAAGGAGTTGAGAAATCTATAAATACGTCAGGCTTAGTTTTAAAAATCACGCTTTCTAATTCATTAGAAGTGCTTATTTTTACGTCTGTTTTACTATTTTCAAGTAAATCTCCTAAATTCATTCCTTTTTTTGTACTTTCGGGACTGCAAATTGCTGCTACAATTTGCATATTATTTTGTTCTAAAATTCCATTTGCGATATGTTGTCCTGTTTTACCTAAACCTATTAGGCCTACTTTAATCATGTTATTTCCCCCTTTTTTTACGCTTACGAGATTACCAAAACACCTAGAGATGAGAATATTAGATAAAATTCGCTTCTAAGTATTGATTTTCACGTTCTTTTTATAATACAGCGTCTATTTTAATATTATAGTAACAACTTCATTGTATCATACAAGTTGTTACTTGTCATTAATAGTTAATTATGTTTACATTTTATAAATAATTTTAATTGTTTATGCTTTACTGTAAAGTGATGTCAAAATGAAAGTATTAATTACTACAATAAGTTAAATTATGAGTAATTAAAATGTGAAAAAAGCTTAAATTAGTAGTATAAAGCTTTTTTTAAAATTACTATTATGGTATTATATTTTATGGAATTATGCTGATTATGCATATATAAAAATGTTTTAATTTCAATTCAGTGATAAATTTTTATCGTTTTAAATGAAATTAAATTGTTAGTGTGTGAAATTACTAAATATTGATATTTTTCAATAAAATATTATTGGGAGGAGGATTTACTTTAAGGTATATTATATTTTAAAGTATAATTTAAAATGCCATCGAAATACGTAATAAAACCAGTTTATCAAAAAATAGCAATTGATATAGCCAATAGAATACTAGATGGTGATTTTTCTACAGGAGATAAACTCCATGGAAGATCATCACTTTCAAGCTATTATAATGTTTCGCCTGAAACTATTAGAAGAGCAGTCATTCTTTTAAATGACATGGATATAGTAGAAGTAATAAGAGGTAGTGGAATTATTATTAAATCAGTGGATAATTGCATAAAGTTTCTAGATAAATTTAAAGATATAGATTCTATAAATTTATCTAGAAAAGAGATATTGGATTTAATAAATGAAAAAAAGTTATTAGAGGAAAAAATTGAAGGGAAAATCGATGAACTTATAGATTATTCAAATAGATTTATTAATACCAATCCTTTTATGCCTTTTGAATTTAAAATATGTAAAGGACTTAGCATTATAGGAAAGACTATATCCGAAAGTAAATTTTGGCAAAATACAGGAGCTACTGTAGTAGGAATAAGAAGAAAAGGCAGTTTAATACTTTCACCAGGACCTAATGCTGCATTCAAAGAAGGAGATACTTTCTTAATAATAGGTGAAGAAAATGTTTATGGAAAAATTAAAAAATTTATTTATGAAGATAATAAATAATTGAGAATAATACAATAAAATTTAAAAATAAAAGTTGACAATCTATATTTGTGTTGTTATAATTTAAAACATAAATTGAATATAAATTTCGCACTTATCAAGAGTGGTGGAGGGACTGGCCCGATGAAACCCAGCAACCAGTATCATATTTTTATGGTATATTGGTGCTAACTCCTGCGGCGCAAGCTGAGAGATGAGAGGTTAAATTAAGAGTAATAGCTCGAGGTTTTTCCTCGGGCTTTAATTTTTGTCTTAAGAAGGTTATATGGGACATATAGTTTTTGTAACTACTGCGATTTAACTAATCACAGTTATAACGAATTAAAGTGATAAATTTATAGAAGAAAGGAAATGGCCAATGATTAAATTAGTAAATGTAAATAAAAGTTTTTCTGGCAACCAAGTGCTTAAAAATATAAATTTGCATGTAAAAAAAGGTGACATTGTAGGTATTGTAGGACATAGTGGAGCTGGAAAGTCTACACTTTTAAGATGTTTGAATGCTTTGGAAACTTATGATAGTGGAAGTGTAACTATTATGGGGAATGAATTAAAAGAATTAAGTGAAAAAGAAGTAAAGACTATGAGAAAAAAGTTAGGTATGATATTTCAGAATTTCAACCTGCTAAATAGAAAAAATGTATTTGATAATATAGCACTTCCTTTAGAAGTATGGAATTTTGATAAAGCTTACATAGAAAAAAAAGTAACCAATTTAGTTAAGTTAGTAGGACTTGAAGATAAAATTCACAGTATGCCTAAAGATTTAAGTGGTGGACAAAAACAAAGAGTTGGTATAGCAAGGGCGTTAGCTTTAGATCCAGAAATACTATTATGTGATGAAGCTACATCAGCATTAGATCCTAATACTACAAAATCCATATTAGAACTTATAAAGAAAATAAATGAAGAATTAAATATTACAGTGGTTTTAGTTACACATCAAATGGAAGTAGTTAAAGAAATATGTAATAGGGTTGCACTTATGGAAAAGGGAGAAATAAAAGGTGAAGGTACTGTAGAAGAGTTGTTCTTAAAACCAGATAAAGATTTACAGAAGCTATTAGGTGAAAATGAAGTGCTTCCTGAAAGTGGAGTGAATATAAAAATATTTTTCCCAAAAGAGTACAGCCAGCAGTGTATTATAACTTCAATAGCTAGAGAGCTTGATATAGATTTTTCTATAGTATGGGGAAAGCTTGAAAAGTTCAGAGACAATGTTTTAGGATCACTTGTTATAAATACAAATGAACAGTATAAAGAAAATATATGCAAATTTTTAGATTCAAAGTCTATAATTTGGGAGGTGATTGAAAATGATGATTAATGAAATATTACTTCCAGCATTATTGGAAACAGTACAAATGGTTTTAATATCTACTTTTTTAGCAGTGGCTATAGGATTTATACCAGCAATTATACTTGTATTAACAGATGAAGGTGGATTGAAACCTAATAAAGTTGTATATAAGACATTAGATTTTATAATAAATACTTTACGTTCCTTCCCATTTTTGATATTGATGATTTCTATATTTCCACTGACAAAATTAATAGTTGGGACAAGTATAGGAACAAATGCAGCTATAGTTCCTTTGACAATAGCAGCAGCACCGTTTGCAGCTAGAGTAATAGAATCTTCCATGAAAGAAGTAGACAATGGTGTAATAGAAGCAGCAAAATCCTTTGGGTCAAGTAACTGGCAAATAATATATAAAGTTATATTAAAGGAAGCATTTCCTTCTATAATATTAGGAATAACTTTAACAGTTATTAGTGTAGTTGGTTACTCTGCTATGGCAGGAGCTATTGGTGGAGGTGGCCTCGGAAATGTAGCTATTAACTATGGATACTATAGATTTAAAACAGATATAATGATTTACACTGTTGTAATCTTAATAGTACTTGTTCAGGTTTTTCAAAGTTTAGGTACATTTATTTATAGAAAATTAAGTAAATAACATTATTTTAAATAACAAAATAAAAATATAATTAAGCGGGGGTAATAAAAATGAAAAAGAAAAAAATAATATCTTTAATACTATCATCACTTGTTGTTTTATCATTAGCAGGCTGTGGTGCTAAAAGTGGAGATGCTTCAAGCAGCACAAGCAAGGATAAAAAAGTAATAAAAGTAGGTGCTACACCAGTGCCACATGCAGAAATATTAAAACAAGTAAAACCAATATTACAAAAAGAAGGTTATGATCTTCAAATTGTTGAATTTACAGACTATGTAACACCAAATACTTCTTTAAATGAAGGACAATTAGATGCAAATTTTTATCAACACATACCTTACTTAGAACAGTTTAATAAAGAAAAACATACTGAGTTATCTTATACTACAAAAGTTCATCTTGAACCAATGGGAGTATATTCAAATAAGGTTAAAAAGATAGCTGATATAAAAGATGGTGCAGAAATTGCTATACCTAATGATCCAACAAATGGATCTAGAGCTTTAAAAGTACTTCAAAATGCAGGACTTATTAAAGTAAAAGATGGTGAACTTATTTCAAAAGCAGATATAACTGAAAATAAGAAAAATATCAAAATAAAAGAATTAGATGCACCTCAACTTCCAAGAGTTTTAGGTGATGTAGATGCAGCTGTTATAAATGCAAATTATGCTCTTCAAGCAAATTTAAATCCTACAAAGGATGCTATTGCTATAGAACCAAAGGATTCACCATATGCTAATGTACTTGCAGTAAGAACTAAGGATAAGGATAAAGATTCTATAAAAGCTTTATCTAAAGCACTTAATTCACCAGAAATCAAAAAGTTCATAGAAGAAAAATATAAAGGAAGTATAATTCCATCATTTTAATATTTAGGTTTAGGGGGCTGATGCACTAATTAGTGTGTTAGCCTCTTTATTTATCCTTAAATTTATGTAAGAATATATTTTAGAGGTGAAACTATGTTTTCAGATATAAAGTTTAATAAAGAAGTACCTGTATATATACAAATTAAGGATTATATTAAGGAAATGATACTTGGAGGCATGCTCCAAAGTGGAGAAAAGCTGCCTTCTACAAGAGAAATGTCATCTATTATGAAAGTAAGTAGAAATACTATTATATATGCTTATGAATTTTTGGAGGATGAGGGATTTATATCTATTAAAAAAGGAAAAGGCGCATTTGTATGTGAAATTCATGTAGAAATGCAGGAAAAGTGGAATGTAAATTGGAACGCCTTGATAAATGATTATGCAAGAGCTTCTGAAAGCCTTGATATTGTAAAACATGAGGCTAAGTGGAAAAAAGGAATGATATCCTTTAAAAGCATAGCACCAGATGAAAATCTTTTTGATGTGGAAGAATTTAAAAAAGCTTTTTTAAATCGTATGTCTATAGAAGGTGAAAAAATATTAAATTATGGGTATGCTCAAGGTTATAGACCATTAATTAATTATCTTCTTAAATATATGAAAAATAAAGGAATTAACATAAAAGGCAAGGATATATTAATAACCAATGGTTTTACTGAAGGTTTTGATATAATATTATCGTCTCTTACAAAGACAAATGATAAAGTGCTTTGCGAAAATCCTACTCACAATACAGCAATAAAAATAATGAAGCTTCATGGATTAACTATTGAAGGCGTGGATATGGATATTGATGGGATAAGTATAAAAAAACTAGAGAAAAAACTTGAAAAAGATAAATTTGCACTTTCTTATTTTATTCCATCCTATCACAATCCTACAGGAATTGTAATGTCACCAGAAAAAAGAGTTAAGCTTTATAAATTGTTGAAAAAGTACAATATTCCAATAATAGAAGATGGATTTAATGAAGAACTTAGATATACAGGAGCACATGTTGCTCCAATAGCAGCATTGTGTGGAGAAGGAAATAGTGTAATATATATAGGAAGCTTTTCAAAAGTACTTTTTCCTGGTATAAGAATTGGATGGATTTTAGGTGATGAAAATATTATAGGATATTTAGAAAGTGTGAAAAGAAGTAGAAATATTCATACCTCATTTTTAGATCAAGCTGTGTTCTACGATTACTTACAGGGTGGAAATTTTGAAAAGTATATAAAAAAAGCTAGAAAAGTCTATAGAGAAAAATATGAATTTGCAATTGAATGTGCCAAAAAGTATATTTCATCAGGCCAGGTTATGGGAGAAGGAGGATTGCATATATTCATAAAAGTTAATGGAATCAACTCTAGAAAACTATTAGATAGATGTTGTAACAAGGGCGTTATATTTACACCAGGGGATATTTTTTATACAGATAATAAAGGCTCTGATACATTTAGATTAGGATTTTCTAGAGTAACAAAAGAGGAAATAAAAATAGGATTTAAAATAATTGGTAGTGAAGTTGAAAACTTAATGAAAGAAACTAGGGGGAAAGAAAATGTTTAGTAAAAATTATAGAATTAAAGAAGAAACAGATTGGGAAGGAAGAATTGATAGTGAAACTAATTTTGATGCATTTAGATGGCATCAATGGGTTAAATGTATTGATTTAAGGAAAGAAGATTTGGTTCCTTTTAATGGAAAGTTGGGTTTTGCTTTTATTGGTTTTTGTTGTGACGAAGGAATTAAACGAAATAAAGGCAGAGTTGGAGCTGTTAATGGACCTAAAAGCATTAGAAAAGAATTAAGTGGTTTGCCTTGTGATTTTGCAAAGGATGTTAAACTTTTCGATGCAGGGAATGTATTTTGTGATGGTATAAGTTTAGAGGAAAGTCAAAGTTTACTTTCGGAAGCAGTATCAAAAATATTATCTTTAAATCTTTTTCCTATAGTTTTAGGTGGAGGACACGAGGTTGCCTTTGGACATTATAATGGAATAGTAAACAGCTTATTAAAAAGTGAGAATAAACCTAATATAGGAATTATAAATTTTGATGCTCATTTTGATATTAGACCTTATGAAAATGGGGGAACTTCAGGAACTATGTTTAGGCAAATATCAGATATTTGTAAAGAAAAGGAATTAAAATATAATTATTTTTGTATTGGAATTCAAAAGCACAGTAATACTGTGGAATTATTTAAAACTGCAGATAAGCTTAATGTAAGCTATGTTTTGGCAAAGGATATTTCAGGAAACAATATTTTTGATCAGTTAGATAAGTTAGATAATTTTATGAAGGATCAAGAACACATTTATATAACTGTGTGTTCAGATGTATTTTCTTCTGCTTTTGCTCCAGGAGTAAGTGCATCACAGTCATTAGGATTAGATCCTGAAATAGTGTTAAAGTTCATTAAACATATTTTAAAATCCAATAAAGTAATAAGCTTTGATATAGCTGAAGTATCCCCAAGATTTGATCAAGATAATAACACTGCAAATTTAGCAGCAGTCATAATATTTTCAGTAGTTACAGCTTTAGCTAAGAATAATAATTTATCATACTATTAATGGTGGGGTAATAATATGATAAAATTTTACCTTGTAATTTGAGCATATTGCAACGTAAGCGAAGTAACTTTCAACTGTATTCCGGCTGATATATGCTGTGAAGGAAAACTCACCTATAACAATTCAATTAGATGCGTACACTTGAAGTGACTAGTTTGAATTTTAACTTTTATGCAGTGATATATGATAAGGGTGTCATCACATTAGCTAAATTGTTTTATTATTATTCTTAGCTCAAAATTTTTGAAAGTCTTAGAACTTTAGTCCTGTTTGAGGAAACCGAGTTTGACAAAGTTCTTAGGCTTTCAAAAATTTCGAGCTTTAGAATAATTAAAACATTTAGCCGTGATGACACCCTTATCATATATCACGGAATGAAAGTTAAAATTCAAACTTCCACTGCACCATTACGTCGCATAATTTTAATTATTTGCTCATTGCATAAATCTAACAATTACTTGAAGCTGCACTAAACTTTTTTATATAAAGTCTATAGCCTATTTCCTCAAATAAAGTAAATAAACTTGTAGTTATGAAGTATAATCCAAGTGCTATTGGAGCTTTTATAGTTATTAATATGCTGAATATACTAGTTATAATTAAATTTGTTTTAGAAAGTTTAACTTCCTTTAACACTTTGAAATAATCCAAATTAGTAATAAGCTGCGGGCATATAGAAATTAAACCATATATAATTGGAACGACATAGTAACTATCAGACAGTTTAATACTTGAAACCCAAGGTAGAATAATTGTGCCAACTTGTACTGGCATTTTCATCACTACATTATATAAAGTGAAAAGTATTGGCAGCTGTATAAAGGTAACTAGACATCCTAAAGTGCTCTTAGCAAGCTGCTGCTCATATTTAATAGTTTCTTCTTTAATTCTTTTCTCGTTATTTTTATACTTACTTTTTATATCTTGAATCTTTTGTGATATTCTTTGCTGATTATACATTTCAGATTTTTGTTTTATGGAAAATGGTATGAGTATTATCCTTACTAATATAGTTAAAAAAATTATGGAAATACCCCAATCTCCAGTGAAATTGAAAATACTACTTAATATTTGGTTGAAAAGGTTAAAAATAATGTTCATTAAAATCTCTCCTTGTTTATTAATTAAAAGATAAGTTTTAGTGAAACAATATTTTTAAAATGCACACAAAATCTCCAAATATTATATTTTTCAAAAGCTGAATAATCTTCTATATGTAGTTTTTCAATATATTTAACAGCTTTTGTATTAAGAGCTGAACAAATATCTATATAAATATGCTTTGTGTATTTTTTATAAGAGTATATTATATATGAGAATATACTTGAAATACAAATAAACAAAAATACAATTTGTATTAAGTTTAAAACATTTAATCTCATTGACACTATCTCCTTAAATGGTATTGTTAACTATTTGCATTATATCATTGAAATTTTAATAAAGCAAGCATATTTGTTAAAATTTTACTTAAAAGTTTTAGTAGTATGTGATACAAGGTATAGTAGTGGTAGTTTGAATATTAGAGATTATTAATGAATATTAAAATGAGTACCTTTTTTAGTAAAACAATACGAATGAAAATTAGAGGGTATTATTATACTTTTGTAGAAGTTTAATATAAAGGGAGATGATATTATGGCATCATTAGAAATGAGAGGTTCTTTTGATTTAAATACAGAAACAATAGACAAGCAAGTAACAAAAAATTCACCTGGGAATTATGCTTTAGGACATATTAATAAAGAGAATAATCATTTTATAGTTGAATATGTTGGAAGAGCTGACTCTGATTTGAATGGAAGACTTAAACAACATGTTGGAGAGAAGTATAAAAAATTTAAATATAGCTATGCTGACTCACCTAAAGCAGCGTTTCAAGAAGAATGTAGAGATTATCATGAGTTTGGTGAAAATCAGAAACTTGATAATAAAATTCATCCAGATAAATCAGAAGATACATTTTGGAAGTGCCCTTATTGTGATATATGTAATTAATAATATTGTGAAGAAGAACTCTTTTTTATTATCAAGACCTAGTTGAAAAAAATATTAATACTATTTAGTTTATACAAATTATATATGTACAATTTGTAAGCAATATAAAGCCCAGCAAATTAACTTGCCGGACTTTATTCGTAACTTATGAAAGTGATATTTCATTGTCGGCAGCCCCTTCTAAGGATAATCTTGAATGAATATTCTAAATCTGCTGAAGCCTGTCAGTAATAATCCCTGAAATCACATAATAATAATTTGTTTTCTGTTTATTCATTTCACTCCAAAGTCCGGTATATTGCTGTCAATCCTTCTATATCAATACCTTCATAGAGCCCGCAATTTGTTCCCAATATGATTCCGTTTCGAGCGGAGAGGCTTTGTATAGAAGCTGAGAAGTTTTTCAGAAAATCTACATCATGTGCACTGTGTGTGTTTTCAGTATCGATATGTCCCCACAAGCATAACAAATCCCCATATTCCTTCTGTAAAGCAGCAATGTCCATACCACATCGTTGTTCAATGCATTGAAGCCCCTGTATACCCATATCGATCAAATCAGGGATAATTTCACGGTAATTGCCGTCCGAGTGGTAAAAGACTGGAAGTCCAAGATGTGTAATTTCTTCAACTTGTTTTGCCAAAGAAGGCAAAAAATATTCTCTCAAAATATTTGGATTTGTCAATAGTCCATTTGCATAAGCGATATCATCTGCCAGTATTATTCCATCTATACCCTGGTCGGCTGCTTGTTTCATTGTGGCAATATTCAGTTTTTCAACCTGTCTGATAAAGTTTTTTAGATCATCAGGAGATTCTTTCGGCAGTGTTAGAAAATCCAACATGCCATATGTCCGCAAGCCCGTCTCAAATGCGCTGTCAATTAGTGCAAAGGTAAAAACCGAGGTCTGACTAGCCCATTTTTTAATATCGGGCCATTCATATTCATCCGGTTCTGGTAATCTATTCTTGTCATGTGGAAAAATCGGTGAAACAGTAAAAATGTCAAGACCGAGTCGGTCGATAAATGCAAGTTTTTCTTCAAATCCAATTTTACTGCAATTTAATTCACGAGAAATAATAGAATCAGTAATACAAAGCTCTCCTTTAGGAATTCTATCTGTTTTCTCACGCCTGATTGTCCTTAGTACTCTTTCACGTTTGCTATAATTACAATATTTATCCATAAAGTTGTTTGTCGCCCCCCTCTATGCTTGTATCTCTTTATTGTTCCAAATGTATGTCTAATAGATATTTTCTCTGTTTGGGATTTTCTGCATCTATCACTGAAGATATTAATCCAGTATCATAGAATCTATGAAATACTCCTGAAAATCTTCTCTTTTTGATAACTCTATATATGTAGTTTTATTAATAATATCTACTGCATTCTCTCTTATTTGTTTTGATAGCAAATATATTTTAGCTCCACCCCCTGCACAGTTACCAACAGATTCAATCTTACCCTTGAGCTCTTTGGGTATCATGCCTATGGTAGCAGAACTTTCTATATCCATATAATTACCAAATCCACCGCCAATGTACACTTTTTCTATTTCATTAAAGTTTATGTTCTTTTCTTTTAAAAGTATTTTGATACCAGCACATACAGCAGCCTTTGCTAATTGAACTTCTCGTACATCCTTTTGTGTAAAAGTAATACTTTCTTCACGTATGTTATTTTGCGCTAGAATAAACTGTCTCATGTTATCTATCTCAACAATCCTATTCTGATAATCCTTGTTTTCTACTTCGTCTGCTCCTGCCATTCTACCTGATTCATCTAATATTCCAAACTTCACAAATTGTGCCACAGCATCCAACACCCCTGAGCCGCATATTCCGCAGGGTTTTTCATTTCCTATTGTTTCATATATTTTATCCTTTGATAAATCAACCTTGCTTATAGCTCCTTTTATGGCACCAATTCCATGCTTAATATTTGTGCCTTCAAAAGCTGGTCCAGCAGCTGTAGAGCAAGTTACTACTTTGTTTTTATTACCTAGCGCAATTTCTCCATTAGTTCCAAGGTCTAATAATAATGAATATTTTTCTGAATTTAACATACCACAGGATAATATACCAGCAGTTATATCACTTCCTACAAAAGCTGATATACCAGGAAGTAAGCTTACCATGCCTTTAGCCTTAATTCCAATCTCCTTAGCTTCAAGCTCCAGTGCTTTTGTAACCACTGGAATATATGGTGACATAGTTATATTTTTACATGGAAGTCCAAGTAGTAGGTGAATCATAATAGTATTTCCAACAATAACTATATCATATATGTTATCTTCACTTATGTTATTTTTTTTACATAACAGTTCTATCATATCATTAAGCTGAGTTATAATATTATCCTTCAATATATCTAATCCCTTTGGATTCTCAATAGTAAAATTTATTCTTGAAACCACATCAGCCCCATAACTTATCTGGTTATTAACTCTTGAAACTATATCTATTACTTTCCCATCATTTAGATTTAATAAATAGATTACTATAGTAGTTGTGCCTATATCTACAGCCAGTCCATAGTTTTGTTGTAAGCAGTTACCATTTTCTAAATGTAAAAGACGATTATTATAAAGTGATGCGGTAACATTAAAATCAGCTCCTCTTAACAAATCACTTATTTGAGGTAAATATTGCAAACTAATGAGTAAATCATCACTTTCACAAGCATCACTTAACCTTCTATAATCATCTCGTTGATCATTAATGGATGGTTTTTCAATTGTTAAATATTTTTTCTTCACTACAGTATCTAGAGTATATTGCTGTTCTGTCCCATTTATTAATACTTCCATATCTTTATTCTTTTCTAAAAGTACTATTTCTAAATCTTCATTTATAGTCAAATTACATGATAACCTAAATCCACTTTCTAACTCTTCTTTAGTTAAATGTTTTATATCAAGTGAAGTAGGTTCCTTTAATCCTTTTACTACTTTAACTTTACATTTTCCACAAATTCCTTTTCCATTGCAGGGACTATCTATAAATATTCTGTTATCCATTAATACATTAAATAAATTTTCACCTGATTTAACCTTTATGACTTCTTTACCCTTTTGTGAATTAATAATAATTTGAAATTTTTTATTTAAAATATTCATATAATTCCCCCTATGAAGTATTTTTCTTTAAGTATAATTATATTCTACTGAATATACATAATTTAAGTTTTGGAATATAGGAGTTCACTATACATTAGACAATAAAGTGAGACTCGTGCTTGACATTGTAAGAAGCGAAGAACTCTCAGTAGGAAAAAACACAAAAAACATTTTGGATTAATTTATTTTTAACATTGATCCAAAATGTTTTTTATTTACAACAAAAATGTTTTGTACAAGTTATGTACCTTAAAACATTTTTTTACTCATTTCATCTATTGCAGTACTTACTGTCTCATATACATTTGGGAAATATCCCTTAGGTAAACCTGCAGTTAGGCATGGAATAAAGTATTTCTTTCCATTAGCTTTGCAAGCTTCTTCTACATGTTTGGTGCAATTTTCAGGTGTCCAATCCGGAAAATCAATCAAACCGCTGTGGAGTCCTCCCATAAAGGATATTTTTCCACCATATTGCTTGATCAATTCAGGAATATTATTAGTGTTCATAACGCCTTGCCAGATATCGATACCCATTTCTATCATATATGGAACTAGGTTAGCTGCATAAGAATCACTGTGGTGAACAATCAATTCAACACCATTGGCTTTATAGAAACCATAGATTTTTTTATAAGCTGGAAGAAAGAACTCTTCGAACATTGCAGGAGATACAAAAGAGTTTTTTTGGCTACCCCAGTCATCATGATGGAAAATACAATCTGGATGAAGTTTTTCAACTATCACTTTTGCAGCATCTAGCTCATACTGTGTAATAGCATCAATTAACTCATGCATAGCTTCAGGCTCTTCATATAAACCCATTAATGCATCTTCCATACCCATAAGATGATGTGTCATTTCAAAGACACCTGGAGCATAGAAAGGTGAGACAAATTCCTCATTACGGTCAACAGAATTAGCATGAGCAACAGCTGCAGCCCAAGCTTCATCGGAAGTGTCGATTTCAGGAATTTTAACATATTTTTTCCATTCGGTAACATCTTTTAAAACTCTGTGTTCGTCATCATGTACAGGGAATGCACCAAGTTGACCTTCTGGCCATTGCCATGTTATTCCCCAATTATCTTTCCAAGTAGAACCGTATTTAGATCCATGTCCCAAAGGCATTTCCAGGATCATATTTAAAAATTCATATTGATTAACAAAACGATCTGGATTTCCACCTTTAATAGTTTCGAGTAAATTCTGTCTTTTAGTTAACATATATCAATACCTCCCCTTATATTATTTATGATATATCTATGCTGTTGCCAATTCCTTAGCCTTAATTGCAGCACTACCTGCATCAGGTGTATATGCATCTGCCCCTATTGAATCCGCAAATTCAGCTGTTACAGGAGCACCACCAACCATTATATTGAATCCTTTTAATCCACTTTCTCTTAAAGTCTCAACTGTTTTCTTCAAAGCTGGCATTGTTGTAGTAAGAAGTGCTGAACATACTACTATTTTTACATTTTCATTTGCCTTAACTGCTTCAACAAATTTAGCATCAGGTACGTCTACGCCAAGGTCTACTATTTTAAATCCAGTACTTTCGATCATCATTGAAACTAAATTTTTTCCAATATCATGTAAATCGCCTGCAACTGTTCCAATAATACATGTTCCTAAAGAAGATGAAGAACCACTTGCAAGATGAGGTTTAAGCACTTCTACACCTTTTGACATTGCTTTTGCTGCTATTAGCATTTCAGGTACGAATAGTTCTCCTGTTGAGAACTTATCGCCTACAACACCCATTGAGTCAATCATAGCTTGAAGTATATCTTCTGCTTTGCTTCCCTCATCTAGTGCTTCCTGAACTAATCCTTTAATAAGTTTAGTTTTACCTTTCTCTACATTAGCTTTTACTTCTTCAATTTTAGACATTATCTTTTCCTCCTTATTATTTTATATAATTATTGTTTCTTTTTACCAAATATTCCTTCTCTATATGCTCTAATATATTCCATGCAGTACTCGTCTTCACCTAATAGTGCTTCTGTTGCAAACAACATTCCTATTAAATCTTGATTTAATGGATCAAGGATAAAGCTGTCCATTCCTGCATTCATAGCCAATACTGCAAATGCTTGATTGACAATTTTTCTAGCTGGAATATTAAAGGAAATATTACTAACAGCTCCAACCACATGAATCGTAGGATACAATTCTTTGATTTTTCTCATAACTTCTGTTACCATGGTGATCCCATCTTCTGATGTACATAGCATTTCAATTAAGGGATCAATATGCAACCTAGATGGATCAATGTTGTATTCTTTTGCTTTTGCCATTAAATCTGCAAATACATCCAAACGGTCTTTAGCAGTTTTAGGGATTCCTTTGTCGCTGTTTAAGAGAGCAACACACTCCCATTTTGTATCAGCGATTGCAGGAAATGCCACGTCAATCTTGTCCCCTTCCATAGATACGGAATTGAAAAGGCCTGGCTTCTTACAGTATTTCATGGCTTCTACGCATGTGTGAACG
Source organism: Clostridium carboxidivorans P7 (assembly GCF_001038625.1). Taxonomy (GTDB): domain Bacteria; phylum Bacillota; class Clostridia; order Clostridiales; family Clostridiaceae; genus Clostridium_AM; species Clostridium_AM carboxidivorans. The sequence continues at coordinate 3,529,833 of NZ_CP011803.1, read as the reverse complement.
TTAGGGCTGTCCACTGCTATTGGAACATCTGTTGCATCCTGTACGATGTCTATAAGCCATTTCATTGTTTCCAGTTCGATCTCATCATTCACTGAAGCACAAACATCAATAAAATCTGCGCCTGCTTCTGCTTGCTTTATTGCAAGATTTCTTATGAATTCTGCATCCTTTGCTGCAATGGCTTTAGCTGTGGAAGGAATTGCTCCGTTAATTTTTTCACCAATTACTATCATAATATACACCCCTTCTTTAAACATTTACTTTAAGTTATAATCATATCAATTAGTACTACAACACTTTAAATTTCTTTTAATTCCAATGAGACGCCCGTAGCAATCAAACTGCATGCCAACATATAGTAAACGTAAACAAGACAAAGTTGACAATCATCAATGTTTTTTGTTTATTCTGTCTACTAAAGCACCGCAAGTATCGCGACCATATCACCCATTGTACACATAGTTGATAAAAATAACGCAGCTAGATTTAGAAAAATTAGATTGGGTGATTTTACAATATTTTTGCATATGATATGTTCATCATCCTACACCGAAAAAAGTCATGTTAAACATTTACATTAGAGAAGTGTAACCCCTCAGCTGTTCACAACATTTAATTGGCCTTAATCAGGAGATATATCTGTTGCATCAATTGAAAGGATATGCCATAATCTCTAATTTTCCTGACTGAATTTATACATTTTTTATTATTGTATAAGTAACAGAAGAACCAGCAGAAAGCGTTGTAATTCATCAACCATTTGATATAATTATATTATAACAAATGGAAATTTGTAATTCTATTTACAGAATGTACATTTTTTTAAGAATAATTTATACATTTTGTATAAATTAGAGGTGCTTTAGTTTATATTTTAAGAGAGAAACTTTTAAAATCTGATATAAATCCGGTTTAGCATAAGCGTAAACGCCCGTAATAATATAGATATTTATTATTTATTTTTTAATAATAAAAGTATGTAAAATTTAAACATAGTATAGTAGAATATGATTATTGATATTAACTGAGATTTTTGCAAGATTGGAGTGAACTAATTATGAAAAAAATTGAAGAAAAAATTTTATATAAAGGTAAATGGTTGGCGTTAAAACAAACAACTTATAAGAGTAAAAGTGGAGAAACTGTAAATTGGGAAAGTATAGAAAGGACTAATACTAGTAAAACTGTGGTTATAATACCTAAACTTGTTCCATCAAATAGATATTTAATGATAAAACAATATCGTCCAGCTATAAATAATTATATTTTAGGGTTCCCAGCAGGATTAGTAGAAGGTGAAGATTTAGAAAAGGAAGCTTTAAGAGAACTTAAAGAAGAAACAGGATATATAGGAAAAATAAAAACTATAAGCCCTGAATTATATTCAAATGCAGCACTATTAACAGATACTGTGCGTGTAGTTAATGCAGAAATTGATGAGACAATAGAAGAAAATTTAAATCCAAAACAACATCTTGAATCAGAAGAGGAAATAGAAGTTATTTTGGTAAATAAGAATAATTTAAAAAACTTTTTATTAGAAGAACAAGCAAAGGGTACAGCTGTAGCTATGGGAACATGGTATATATTTTGTGAAGGCTGTGATTTGTAAATTTCCGTAATTTAAAAATTATGCGACGTAAGGGTGCAGTGGAAGTTTGGATTTTAACTTTCATTCCGTGATATATGATAAGGGTGTCATCACGGCTAAATGTTTTAATTATTCTAAAGCTCGAAATTTTTGAAAGCCTAAGAACTTTGTCAAACTCGGTTCCCTCAAACAGGACTAAAGTTCTAAGGCTTTCAAAAATTTTGAGCTAAGAATAATACTAAAACAATTTAGCTAATGTGATGACACCCTTATCATATATCACTGCATAAAAGTTAAAATTCAAACTAGTAACTTCAAGTGTACGCACATAATTAAATTGTTATAAGTCACTTTAGAAATTGAAAATTACTTCGCTTACATCGCAATATGCTTATATTAAGTCAAAATTTTATATGTGTAAAATTTAAGGTGTATATATATCAGAAAATTCTATACTTACTTTTTCAATATGACTTTTATTAAAGCTAGTATTTTGTATAGGTGCGTTATCAGTTTCATTTACGGTAACAGGAAGTTTTATAACAAATTTGGTACCCTTTCCATAAGTACTTCTAACTGAAATTTTTCCTCCATGCATTTCAACTAAGGATTTTACAAGAGACAAACCTATACCACTCCCGGTATAGTTTCTTGCTGAAGCTCTATTTGACTGGCGAAATCTTTCAAAAATTATATCCAAATCTTCTTCAGGTATGCCAATACCAGTATCTTCTACGCAAATAACAATATAATCGTCTTCATCAAACATGTTTATAAATATATGTCCACCTGGATTTGTAAACTTTATAGCATTAGATATTAAATTCAACATAATTCTTTCTACTTTATCAGGATCACAAGCCATAAATTTTTCTTCTGTATTTGTATCAAATGTAAGAGTTATAGATTTATTTTCTACATATTGAGCTACAGACAGTGTTATATCTTCAACTATATTAACTATATTGTAATTGCCAGTGCGAATTTCAAAATATCCACTATCGATTTTTGTTATATCTATTAAATTATTAATAAGTTTTAATAATCTTAAAGAATTTTGTTTTATGCTTTTAAAATATTTAAAAGACTTTTCTTCATTGCAGTTTAAATTGTTAAAAGATTTCATAAGTTGAAGTGCACTTAGAATTATGTTTAAGGGTGTTCTAAGGTCATGGCTGATGTTGGTAAAAAAATCTGTCCTTAATTTGTCAATTTCTTTCATCTTACTTAAATGTAATTTATCTTCTTTTATTTTTTTGATTAAGGTTTTAACAACAGAACATTCTTTATTTAATTCATATCTTATATTTTGCAGTACAGTACAATCTTCAAAAGTAAGCATTATGCCATTTGATATTGAAGATTTATTTTCTAAAGCACTAATTTTTATATTACAGTATTTATAATGTTTACTTGAAAAGAAATTGTTTACTAAAAGATTATCTAATATTATAGTTTCTTTAGTACTTGTAATGTTTTTAATTTTAATATTGATATCTTCAGTAAATACCTTGGGAAAAATCTGAAAAAAGTTTTTTCCTATAACAGTTTTATTGTATATGCTTGACATTTTTTCTAGTGCGGAATTCCAAAGTATTATGTTAAATTTGCTGTCTAAAATTATAACTCCTATAGGAACATTGTCTATAATTTTATTAATCATATTTTCATCATTAGAAAAATCTGTATTAACAATGAAATTATTATTAGAGTTATTTGAAAATAAACAAGGGTAATCAGAACTTAACACAGTGAGAACTCCTTTCATTATTATTAAAATAAACTGCTGTTTAATAGCGCACTAATAACACATATTCTACAAAAGCATTTTAAATCCTTCTAAAATATATGCAAAATGTAAAATAAATATTAATTAATTCAATATTTTACAATGATTATGCATAATATAATAAATTTTAAATTAATTGCATTAAGTTTTTATATATGATATATTTTGAGTATATGTAAAATAATTTGTAATAAGTAGGTGTAATAGTAATGGGAGACTGGCTTTTAAAGAAAGATGACTATGTACCTAAAGCTGACAAAGATAGTTTTATAGATAAAACTATAGTGGGACTTTTAAGTATTTTATCATTAATAAAGAGAAGTAATAAAGTTAGTAATAGTTTTATGTACAAGCTTAATCCATCTATAAAATTGATTTTTACAATTATAAACATAATATTTTTGTCAATGTCTAAGAATCTTATGTACATATTAGTTGTAGATGTATATATGTTATTTACTTTGAGTTTATTAGACATAGAAGACATAAAAAAAATTTTAGCAGTAAGCATAGTGGTACCAATTTTTACATTTATTATGATTATACCTTCTATAATGATGGGAAATGTAAGAAATAGTATACTTCTTATCTTAAAAGTAATAGGTACTATATTAGCTATAAATATCTTATCTTATACTACTAAGTGGCATGACATAACAAAAGCACTTAAAAACTTCTTCATACCAGATATATTCATATTAGTGTTCGATATAACCATAAAATATATTTATATTCTTGGAGAATTTTCTCTAGAAATGATTTATGCTCTAAAGTTAAGATCTATAGGTGTAAATAATGGTAAATACTCTTCTTTATCTAAAGTAATGGGAAATCTTTTCTTAAAATCAAAGGAATTAGGTGATGAAATGTATTCGGCCATGGAATGTAGAGGATTCACAGGAGAGTATGTGTCTTATTCAAGCTTTAGTTTTTCCTTTAAGGATTTTGCTTATGTTATAATAAATATAGTAATTATATTAATGTATTTTTATTTTGCTAGGATGTGATAAGGATGATTGAATTTAAAGATGTTTATTTTAAATACAAAAATGCAGATGTACTAAAAAATATAAATGTAAGTATTAAAGAAGGGGAAGCTGTAGCTTTAATAGGGCCTAATGGCAGTGGTAAATCCACATTTTTGAAAATTGTAAATGGAATAGAATTTGCAAAAAAAGGAAAATATTGTTTTAAAGGTGAAGAAATAAATAGCAAAAAGTTGGAAGATAATAAATTTTGCAAGTTATTTCACAAAAATGTAGGCTTTGTATTTCAAAATTCAGATGCACAACTTTTTTGTTCTAATGTGTATGATGAAATAGCATTTGGACCAAGGCAAATGGGTTTAAAGGAAGAAGAAGTGAATATGAGAGTTGAAGATTGTCTAAAGCTTTTAGATGTAGAGGATCTTAGAGAAAGAGAACCATATAATTTAAGTGGTGGAGAGAAAAAGAGGGTAGCTATAGCTAGTGTTTTAGCTTTAAATCCAGAGGTTTTAGTTTTAGATGAACCTATGAATGGTATAGATCCTAAAGGAAAAAGATTTTTGAAAGATCTTATGATAAAATTAAATTCCAGTGGTAAAACTATAATTTGTTCTACTCATGATTTTGAATATGTACAAGATGTATTTAAAAGGGCTTTAGTTTTTTCAGAAGAACATACTATTGTAAGAGATGATGATTATAATTCTGTAATTAATGATAACGATTTTTTAGTTCATTATAATATAAAGTAGAATTATTGACAGAGTAACTTAATTGTAATAAACTAAGTTTATAAAAGAGAATATTGTAACTTCAGGTGCCTTTTAACAAGGTGAAAAGGGAATGCGGTTGAATTCCGCAACAGCCCCCGCTACTGTAATTGAGGACAAACCTTTACTGGCCACTCTATATTAATATTTGAGGAAGGCAAAGGGGAGAATGATTCATAAGCCAGGAGACCTGCCTGATTAAAACATATGCTTTCGGAGGGAAAGGACTTTTAATATAGTACTTCCGGCATTTGCCGGTTTTTTTATTTTATAAAGAAAATTGTCTTAAAAGTCAAACAATATGCGATATGTTAAAAATATGGGGATATTGCATGGAGCGCTTTTGGACAATTTTTTCGTTTATACAAATTTTGAGAGGGGAATGATTGGTATGGCTAAAATTATGATTCAAGGCACAGGATCATCAGTAGGAAAGAGTATACTAGTAACGGCACTTTGTAGAATTTTTACACAGGATGGATATTCTGTATGTCCTTTCAAGTCACAAAATATGTCTTTAAATTCATATATAACTCTAGATGGTAAGGAAATGGGACGTGCACAAGTGCTTCAAGCCTATGCTGCAGGACTTCAACCAGAAGCATATATGAATCCTATACTTTTAAAGCCTACTTCTGATAAAAAATGTCAGATTATAGTTAATGGAAAAGTATACGGTAACAGTACAGCTATGGAATATCATAATATGAAATTACAATTTAGGGATATGCTTAAAGAGCAATTTGAAGAAATGGAAAAAAAGTTTGATATCATAGTTATGGAAGGAGCAGGTAGTCCTGCAGAAATAAATTTAAGAGATAGAGATATAGTAAATATGGGTATGGCAGAGATTGTAGATGCACCTGTTTTGTTAGCTGGAGATATAGATAAAGGAGGAGTATTTGCATCTTTAGCAGGAACTATGATTTTATTTAATGAAGAAGAAAAGAAGAGGGTTAAGGGTACTATAATAAATAAGTTTAGAGGCGATGTTGAAATATTGAAACCAGGACTCACTATGCTGGAAGATATAATAAAGATACCATGTCTAGGTGTAATTCCTTATTTTCATTTAGCATTGGAAGATGAAGATGGTGCAGTAGAGTTTAATAAGAGAGTAACAGCACCTATAGATATAGCTGTAATAAAGCTTCCACACATATCTAATTTTACAGACTTAGATTCCTTAAAGAGTGAAGAGGATGTATCAGTAAGATTTATAGAAACTGTTGAAGAATTTGGAAATCCTGATTTAGTTATAATTCCAGGAAGCAAGAATACTATTGAGGATTTACTTAAACTTAGAAAATCTGGTATAGAAGCACGTATAAAGGAATATAGCAAAGATGGTTTAGTTATAGGAATCTGCGGCGGATATCAAATGCTTGGAAAAATAATAAAAGATCCTTATGGTGTAGAAACAGAAGTTCCAGAGGTAGAAGCTATGGGTCTTTTGGATATAGATACTGTATTTGAGGAAGAAAAGGTTACTACAAGGGTAAAAGCAGAAAGTATAAGAGATTTTGATGTATATAAGGATGAAGCTTCAACAGAAAAAAGAAAAATAGATGTATATGGTTATGAAATACATATGGGAATATGTACTTATGGTGAAAAAGCAAAACCTTTATTTGAAATCACAGATAAGAATGGAGAAGAAGTTTGTCTTCAGGATGGAGCTGTAAATAATGAAGAAAATGTTCTGGGAAGCTATATACATGGAGTTTTTGATGGTGTAGATTTTAGAGAATATATTTTAAATAAAATAAGATCAAAAAAAGGTATGAAAACTAAAAAATCTTATGTATATGAAAATTTAAGAGAAAAAGAACTTGATAGACTTGCAGACATAGTTAGACAGAATATGGATATAGCAAGTATATATAATATTATGGGAATGAAAAAATAATGGGGTGATGTATTTTGATAGCATCTTTTATGGCAATGAATATATTAGATATAATTTTAGCTGTAATAATAGATTGGCTGATAGGTGATCCAAATTGGTTGCCGCATCCTATTATATACATAGGAAGGCTTATAGGATTTCTTGATAAAAAAGGAAGAAAGTTGTGTAAATCTAATGGGGGTATTAAAGCTTTTGGAGGGCTTATTGTAATAATTGTAGCGGGTATAAGCTTTTTTATCACATTTGGTATTTTAAAGTTAGTAAGTTCACTGCCTTGGTTATTTCATATTGTAAATGTATTGATAATATGGACTACATTAGCAGCAAAGTGTTTAAGTAAAGAAGCTAAAAAGGTATATCATGCATTGAAAGATAAAGATATAGAGAAGGCTCGATTAATGCTTTCATATATAGTTGGAAGAGATACAACACAGCTTGGTGATAATGAGATAATAAGAGCTGATGTAGAAACAGTGGCTGAAAATGCTTCAGATGGAGTTATTGCACCATTATTTTATGCAATAATTGGAGGAGCACCTTTGGCAATGATGTATAAAGCTATAAATACCATGGATTCAATGCTTGGATATATGAATGAAAAATATAGATATATAGGATTTTTCCCAGCTAAGGTAGATGATGTTTTCAATTTTATACCTGCAAGAATAACTGGAATACTTATATGTTTGAGTTCCTTTGTAGTTAAAGGCAATGCTATAGAAAGCTTTTGTATAATGGTTAGAGATAGAAAAAATCATAAAAGCCCAAATTGTGCCTATCCAGAAGCAGCTGCTGCAGGAGCTATGAAGGTACAGCTAGGTGGAACTAATGTATATTTTGGAGAAGTAGTTCATAAGCCTACAATAGGGGATAAGAAAAAGACATTGAGTTTCGAACATATAAACGAGTCTATAAAGCTTATGTATGCTGCTGAAATTTTTATGATAATTATATATGTAGCATTTATGTTTGTAATTATTAAGAAGTAAATATATTTTATTAAAAAGGATTTAGGAAGTGATTGATATGGAACATGGAGGAGATATATATACAGAAGGAATTTTAAAGGGAAGAGAAATTTTAGATTTTAGCTCTAATATAAATCCATTAGGAGTTCCAAAGAGCTTTACAAACAATTTAGATGAAGCTATAAAAGCTGTAGAAAAGTATCCAGATGCTGAATATAGAAGCTTAAAAAAGTGCATTAAAGAATATTTAGATTTCAGTGTGGATTATTTTAAATGTGGAGCTAATGATAAAAATTATAAAAAAAGTGAATTTTTTATATCGGAAAAGGATATAATTCTTGGCAATGGTGCAGCAGAAATTATAGATTTGTCCATAAGTTGTTTTAAAAAGGTTTGTATAGCAGTTCCTTCCTTTATGGAATATGAGAAAAATGCTTTGAAGTGGGGATGTGACGTAATATATTCTACCATGAAAAAGGATATGACTTATGATTATGAAGATATATTATTACAAACACAAAAATCAGATGTACTTATCATAGGAAATCCCAATAATCCTAATGGGGGAATAATAGATAAGGATAAATTTAAAAAAATATTAGATTTTTGCGAAGAAAATAATAAAACAATTATAATAGATGAAGCTTTTATAGAATTTACAGGGAAAAATAATTTTAGCTTTTTAGAGAAAATGAAAAATTATAAATGTATACTTATAATTAGAGCTTTAACTAAATTCTTTGCTTTGCCTGGTATCAGAATAGGATATGGAATAAGCAAAAATCAAGAACTTATAGATAAAATTAAAAGTAAACAAAATCCTTGGAATGTAAATTGTTTTGCAGAAATTGCAGCAAAATATGTTTTAAAGGATAGAAACTATATAGAAGATTCATTAACGTGGATTGATGAAGAGAGAAAATATATGGTTTCAAATTTGAAAAAAGTAGGTTTAATAGAAGAAGTGTATAATACATATTCTAATTTTGTATTGTGTAAGCTTAAAAGTTTACATTGTGATGAATTGTATAAAATATGTTTAGATAAAGGAATTGCAATTAGAAAATGTGATAACTTTAAAACCTTAAATGATAAATATATTAGGTTAGCTATTAAAAATAGGGAAGGTAATGATAAAATTATAAAGCTTTTAAATTCATTAAGTTAAGTTTTTGTACGATTACTACCAATGGTAGTGGTAGTGAATTATTTTGGGAGATGGTAATAATGATACAACTTATAGGTTTAAAAAGGGATGTAAAATTAGAAGTAAGGGAAAAATTTTCTGTAATACAAAAACGTTGTGAAAAGTTTACAAAGAGTTTAAAAGAAGTTTGTGATGAAGTTGTGGTAATAAGTACTTGCAACAGAACTGAAATATATTTTAATGCTAAAGATCATGATGATGCCATGGTAAATAAGGTTTTTGATATATTAGGATGGGATATAAATTTGAAAAACTACACTTTTCATTATAAGAGCAATGAAGTAATTAAGCATTTAATGGATGTGGTATGTGGATTCAATTCCTTGATTTTAGGAGAAGATCAAATTTTAGCTCAAGTTAAGGAAGCTTATGAAATTGCTTTGAATTCAAAAACTGTACATAGAGATTTGCAGAGACTTTTTCAAACTGCAGTGACTTGTGGAAAAGAGTTTAGAACCAAGTCAAGTCTTTATAAAATACCTGTATCTTCATCATCCATAGCAGTTAATGAAAGTAGAAAGCGTGGAATAAAAAGATTTATGCTGTTAGGCTTTGGTGAAGTTGGACAGCTTGCTGCAAAATATATTTTATCTTCAGGTTTTGAGGTACTATATATAGCAGTAAGAAATCCAAAGGTTGTAGATATAGAAGATCCTAGAGTGAAAGTTATACATTTTGATGAAAGAATAAAAAATTATGATGATGTGGATTGTATAATATCATGTACTTCAGCACCTCATTGTGTGGTAAGAAAGGATAATTTACCACAAAAAGCTATGACTATATTTGACTTAGCTGTACCTAGAGATGTAGAAGAAGAAGTTTATAATATGGAAAATGTAACAGTATATAATATTGATAAGGTAAGTTCTATAGATGACAAAAATAGAAAAAGAAGAAAAGATATAATGATTGAAAATAGATGTATAGTTGATAAGCATATTAAAGAGTTTATGGATTGGCAGAAAATACAGAGTATTTCTGGAGAAATAGTAAATCTTAAAAAGTGTGGAGAAAAGGTATATAAAAAGAGATATAAAACCTTCAAAAATAAAAGGCATACCAAGGATAATGAAAAATTGGCTGAAGTACTATTTAAAAGTACATCAGATGCATTTATCAATAGAGCCATAGATGTACTAAAAGAGGAACAACTGAAGGGAAGTGCCGAGGATTGTATGAAAATAATAAAGAAGATATTTTATGTAGCGGAATAGAATATACAATGCTTTCACTTATATCCAATAAGATAAAAGTACTTATTGTTGGAGGAGGAAATGCAGCACTTACAAAGGCTAAAACTTTTGTGAAAAAAGGATGTTTAGTTTCAGTAGTTTCCAGGGACTTCAATGATGGGTTTAAAGAGTTAAAAGAGTATAGTAATTTGAAAATTATAAAATCAGAATATAAAAAAGAGTATATAGAATGTAATCATTTGGTTATAATTGCTACTAGTTCAAAAAAAATAAATTCAGAAATAAGATTACATTGCACAGAAAGCTACAAACTATATATAGATTGTACATCTCCACAAGATGGGCTGTGTGTTACACCTTGCCAAAGGAATACAAAAAATATTTTTTTAGGAGTTAATACTTCTAGTGGAAATCCTAGAGCATCTATATATTTGGCGGAAAAGGTAAAAGATTGTGCAGCTAAATATGACAAGTTTATTGAATTTACATCAGATTTGAGAAAAAGGTTAAAAAATAGCAGTATAAAGAAGGAAATAATGAAATTTGCATGTTCTGAAGATTTTTATTTCTTTTATGAAAAAGGAAAAGGGGATATAGTACTAAAGATGTTTTATATGGATGAACATATTGATAATAGGATGGTGATTGATTTTGAAACTAAAAATTGCAACTCGTAGAAGTCAGCTTGCACAAGTGCAAACAGAAACTATAATGAAGATTCTAAAGGAAAATCATAATGTTGAAGCTGAAAAGCTTTTAGTAGAGACTACAGGAGATAAAATATTAGATGTATCTTTAAGTAAGATTGGTGGAAAAGGTCTTTTTATAAAGGAAATAGAAGTAGCACTATTGGAGGATAAAGCAGATGCCGCAGTGCATAGTATGAAAGACGTACCTTTTGATGTTCCTGATATGTTTGATATAGTGTCTATACCTCCAAGAGAAGATGTTAGAGATGCATTTGTTTCTATGAATGGTGTACATTTTAAAGAATTAAAAAAAGGAGCAAAAATTGGAACTAGCAGCAATAGAAGAGCTGCACAGGTTAAACTTTTAAGACCTGATTTAGAAATAGTTCCTATAAGGGGCAATGTGCAAACTAGGATATCTAAAATAGAAAAAGAAAATTTAGATGGAATAATATTAGCAGCAGCAGGTCTTAAAAGAATGAACATGGAAAACATTATAACAGATTATTTTGATGTTAATGAGATGGTGCCAGCAGTAGGTCAGGGAGCTTTAGGAATAGAGACAAAAAAGAACAGTGTAAATGAAGATATATTTAAAAAAATGGAAGATGAGAACACAAGAATATGTGTTGAAGCTGAAAGAAGTTTTATGAGAACTTTAAATGGAGATTGTCATTCAACTATAGGAGCTTATGCACAAATAAATGAAAATACTATAAGTATTATAGGAATATTTCAAGTTGGAGATAATCTTATAAAAAGAGATATAGCTGGAAATAAAGAAGATTACATGGAACTAGGATATAAATTAGCTAAAAAAATTATAGAAGCATAATGCAGGAAGGGATGAGAATTAAATGGGAAAGGTTTATCTTATAGGAGCAGGACCAGGAGATGAAGAACTTATAACTCTAAAAGCTATAAGAAAGTTAAAACAGTGTACAGCTGTAATGTATGACAGACTTGCGGGAATAGGCATTTTAAAATATCTAAATTCAAATTGTAAAGTATATTATTGTGGAAAAGAGCCAGGATGCCATTATAAAACTCAAGATGAAATTAATAATATGCTAGTAGAATTGGCTAAACAGGGACATATTGTTGGAAGAATAAAAGGTGGAGATCCATACATATTTGGAAGAGGAGGAGAAGAAGCCTTAAGGCTTATAGATGAAGGAATAGACTTTGAAGTTATTCCAGGAATTACATCTCCTATTTCTGTACTTAACTATGGAGGAATACCTGTAACTCATAGAAAGATAGCACAAGGGTTTCATGTGTTTACTGGAAAAAGTGCAGAAAAATTAAATATCAATTGGAATGCTGCAGCAAATGTTGGAGGAACACTTATATTTTTGATGGGATTTGAAAACTTGGGTGTTATTTCAAAAAAACTTATGGAAAATGGAATGAACGAAGCCACTCCTTGTGCAGTAGTTATGAGAGGAACTACTGCCAAACAAAAAAAGGTAGTTGGAACTTTAAAGGATATAGAAGAAAAAGCTTTAAAAGCAGAACTGCATTCCCCATCTATTATAGTGGTGGGACAAGTTGTACAATTTAATGATAAATTAAATTGGTATGAAAAAAAGCCGCTATTTGGTGAAAATGTATGTATCACTAGAACTAAAGAACAATCAAAGGAAATAAGAGAAAAGTTAATAGATTTGGGAGCTCAGGTTACAGAAATAAACTCTATAGAAATAAAATATAATGAAGAAGCAATGGGAGATTACATAGATAAATTGAATTCTTATGACTATATAGTATTTACCAGTGTAAATGGAGTAAATAGCTTCTTCAAATATTTAAACAACAATAATTATGATGTAAGAAAAATAAAAGCAGTATTTGCTGCTATAGGACCTGCTACTGAAAAAGCTATAAAACACAGGGGAATTATTCCTAAGATTATTGCAGAGAAATTTGTAGCAGAAAGCTTATTTGAAAAAATGAAAAACTTTATAAAATCTGGAGATAAAATATTTTTACCAAGAGCTAAAAATGCAAGACCTTATTTAGCAGAAGTGTTAAGAGAAAATGGATGTACTGTGGATGAATGTCATGTTTATGAAACAGTATTAGGAACACTGCCTAGTGAGAAATGTTTTGACGATGTAGATACAGTAGTATTTACAAGTCCTAGCACTGTAAATAATATGATAGAATTAGTTGGAGTAGATAGTATAAAACAAAAAAGAGTAATTTCCATAGGACCAATCACAGGTAATGCATTAGAAAAACAAGGCATAAAATATGAAGTTTGTGATGAATATACTACAGAAGGGGTTATTAGAAAGTTAATAGATAAAAATTAATAGTTAAAATTTAAACTGTGGTAATATAAGAATTATGTAAAATATGATTAAGATTAAAAAGATTTATTAATATAAAAAATAATATATAGAAAAGGGGAAATGACAAAATGTTTAGAAGACATAGAAGATTAAGAGAAAATGAAGTTATAAGAGGAATGGTAAGAGAAACATACCTTCACACAAGCGATTTTATATATCCATTATTTGTAGTAGAAGGAACAAATAAAAAAGAGGAAATTTCATCTTTACCAGGTAATTATCATTTTTCTATAGATAGATTGCATGAAATAGTAGATGAAATGAAGGAAGTTGGAGTTAAGAGCGTACTATTATTTGGAATTCCAGATCATAAAGATGAATGTGGAAGTGGAGCTTATGATGATAATGGAATAATTCAAAAGGCTATAAGAAAAATAAAAGAATTGGACCCAGAAATGTTTGTTATAACAGATGTTTGTATGTGTGAATATACAAGTCATGGTCATTGTGGAATAATTCATGATCATCAAGTAGATAATGATGAAACTTTAAATTACATAGCTAAAATAGCAGTATCTCATGCAAAAGCAGGAGCAGATATGATAGCACCTTCCGATATGATGGATGGAAGAGTGCTTGCTATAAGAGAAGCATTAGATGAAAATGGCTTTAAAAATATATCTATAATGGCTTATAGTGCTAAATACTGTTCAGCATTTTATGGACCATTTAGAGAAGCAGCAGATTCAGCACCACAGTTTGGTAACAGAAAGGGTTATCAAATGGATCCAGCAAATGTAAGAGAAGCTATGCTTGAAATAGAAGATGATATAGATGAAGGCGCAGATATTATAATGGTTAAGCCAGCTATGCCTTATTTAGATGTAATAAGATTGGCAAGAGATAGATATGATTTTCCAATAGCAGCTTATAATGTAAGTGGTGAATTTGCTATGGTTAAAGCAGCAGCTAAAGCAGGACTTATAGATGAAAAAGCAGTAGCACTTGAAATGTTAACATCTATAAAAAGAGCAGGAGCAAAAATGATTATTACATATTATGCACTAGAGGCAGCTAAATGGATTAGGGAGGAAAAATAATAATGAGAAATTCAGATATATTTAATGAATCAAAAAAATATATGCCAGGAGGAGTAAACAGTCCTGTTAGAGCATATGTAGGATTAACTATTGATCCTCCAATTATAAAAAAAGGTTCTGGAGCTTATATTTATGATGAAGATGGAAATAAATATGTTGATTTTATAAATGCATGGGGTCCTATGATACTTGGACATCAGGATGAAGATGTAGTGAAAGCTATAAAAGAAACAGCAGAAAACGAAATTGCATTTGGTACACAAACAGAACTTGAATTAAAATTAGCAAAGCATATATGCACTACTATAGATAATGTAGATATGATAAGAATGGTTAACTCAGGAACAGAAGCAACTATGAGTGCCGTAAAATTGGCTAGAGGATGCACAAAAAGGGATAAAATAATAAAATTTGCAGGATGTTATCATGGACATTTTGATGGATTTTTAGTTCAGGCAGGTTCAGGAGTTATGACTTCAAATATTCCAGGATCACCTGGAGTTCCAGAAGGAAGTATAGCAAATACTTTAGTTGCTAAATATAATGATTTGGATAGTGTTAAGGAACTTTTTGAAAAACAAGGAGAACAAATAGCAGCAATTATTATAGAAGTAGTAGCAGGTAATATGGGAGTTGTACCAGCTAAAAAGGAATTTTTACAAGGCATAAGAGACTTATGTACTAAATATGGAGCTATATTAATATTTGATGAAGTTATGACAGGCTTCAGAGTTGCATATAAAGGAGCTCAGAGTCTTTATGGTGTAAAACCTGATTTGGTAACATTTGCTAAAATAATGGGCGGTGGACTTCCTTGTGGAGCTTATGGTGGAAGAAGAGACTTAATGGAACAATTGACACCATTAGGACCAGTTTATCAAGCAGGAACAATGTCTGGAAACCCAATAGTTATGGCAGCAGGTTTAGCATCAGTTACAAAGCTTTATAACAACTTATCATATTATGATCAGATGGATAAAATAGGAGAAGGAATTCAAAAGGCAGCTGAAGAAATAGGAAAAGAAAAAGGACTTCCTATAGTTGTCAATAGAGCTAGAACTATGATGACTATATTCTTCAATGAAGGTGGCAAGGTTACAAATTATGATGAGGCTAAAAAATCTGATGTTAAGCTTTATGGAAGATTCTTTGAACATATGTTAAAGGGCGGAATAATGATGGCACCATCTCAATTTGAAGGCATGTTTATATGTGTAAAACATACAAAGGAACATGTAGAAAAATTTGCTGAATTAATGAGAAAATTCTAAGAAAAAAATATTGCGAAACAATATTTTTTAGAGGACAGAGGACAATTGACAAAGGACAGTGAAGGAGGATTTTTCTTCGTTACACTACGAAAAATCTTTAATTAAATTTTTAATGACGCATTTCGCTAAAGCGAAATATTGCTGACTTACATAAATTTGAAGCTTCTTTTGTGTTAGCAAAACAAGCTTTAAAAATAAATTAGTTTTCTGACGTAAGGAAGAAAACTTACCTTCACTGTCCTCTGTCCTCTGTCAATTGTCCTCTCAAAAAAGATGTTTCGTATTATTTTTAAAGTGTGAATTTTGGTCTGAAACTTAATAAGTAGGGGGTGAAGTGCTTGAAAAGTATAGTAATATCCTCTAACAGTAGTGGTGGAGGAAAAACCACAATAACTTTAGGAATTATGAAGGCTCTTATGAAAAAGGGATTTGATGTACAAGGATATAAGGTAGGCCCAGATTACATTGATCCAGCTTTTCACAGCTATATAACAAGAAAACCTTCTAGAAATTTAGATTTATTTTTAATGGGTGAAGAAGGTGTAAAAGCTGCTTTTTCTAGAGGAAAAGGAGATATAGGTATAGTAGAAGGGGTTATGGGACTTTATGATGGTAAGGGAATAGATTCAAAATATTCCACAGCACATGTGGCTAGGGTTCTAAATCTTCCTGTATTACTGGTTATAACACCTAAAGCTCAAAGTGCTACTTTATGTGCGGAAATAAATGGCATACTTAATTTTGAAAAGATAAATGCAGCAGGTATTATATTCAATAATATAAGTGAAAGTTACTATAAATTGTTAAAAGCTGCTGTAGAAAAGAATTGTAATATTAAGGTCTTAGGATATGTTCCTAAAGATGAAAGGTTGTCATTAAAAAGCAGGCATTTAGGACTTGTACAAAGTAGTGAAGTAGAAGATTTAAATGAAAAGATAGATTTATGCAGTGATTTAATATTAAAATATGTTAACTTACAGGAACTTTTAACTTGTTTAAAAGAAACAGAAAATTATGAAGATAACTATCATTTAATAAATAGGGGAAAAAAGATATCAATTGCTTATGATAAGGCTTTTAGTTTTTATTATACTGAAAATATAGAACTCTTAAAAGAACTAGGAGAAGTTACTTTCTTTAGTCCTATAAAAGATAAAAAAGTACCTGAGCACACAGAGTTTTTATATCTTGGCGGCGGATATCCAGAGGTTTTTATTAAAGAACTAAGTGAAAATACATCTATGCTCTCAAGTATAAAAGAGGTACTTGAAAAAGGCATAAATTGTTATGCTGAATGTGGAGGACTAATGTACCTCACAGATGGAATACAGTTAATGGACAATAGTGAATATTTTAAAACTGTAGGCTTTTTAAATGGTAAGGCTTATATGACTAAAAAGCTTCAAAATTTTGGATATGCAGAGCTTGAAGTTAAAGAAAAGAATAATCTTATTAGTATAGGAACAAAGGTTAATTGTCATGAGTTTCATAAGTCTTATGTTGATTTAAAAGAAAATAAAATATGCACTTTAACAAAAGAAGTTTATGATGGATCGTTAAAAAAATGGCAGTGTGGTTATTCTAAGGAGAATACAATAGGTGCCTATGGCCATGTACACTTTTTTGGTAATTTGAACATGCTTAAAGAGCTTGTTAAGTAAAAAATACAAGGGGGAAGAATAGTGGGATTATTAGAAGAAACATTGAAAGCAATTAATCCATCAAATAAAGAAGCTATGAAGTCAGCTTGGGATAGACTAGACAATCTTACAAAACCTATAGGAAGCTTAGGAGAACTGGAAGAAATAGCTGCAAAAATGTCTGGTATTACAGGGAAAGTATATAATAAAATAAACAAAAAAAATATAGTAATAATGTGTGCAGATAATGGCGTTTGTGAAGAAGGAGTAAGCTGTTGCGATCAGAGTGCTACTGCAACTGTTACTAATAATTTTACTAGAGGTATAACAGGGGTATGCGTTTTGGCTAAATATGCTAAATCAGATATAACTGTTGTAGATGTTGGAGTTAAGGAAGACTTTAACAATCCTAAAATAGTAAACAAAAAAGTAGTATATGGTACTAAAAATATGGCTAAGGAACCTGCAATGACTAGGGAAGAAGCTGTAAAAGCTATAGAAGCAGGAATAGAAGTTGTAGATAAGCTAGTTAAAGAAGGTTATGATTTGTTTGGTACAGGAGAAATGGGGATAGGAAATACTAGTACTAGTGCAGCAGTTTTAAGTGTGTTAACAGACCTTTCAGTAGATGTTGTGGCTGGAAAAGGGTCAGGACTTACTGAAGAACAATTTGAAAATAAAAAAAGAGTTATACAGAAAGCTATAGAAGTAAACAAACCTGATAAAAGTGACATTATAGATGTAATTTCTAAAATAGGAGGTTTGGATATAGCAGGAATTTGTGGTTGTTTTTTAGGAGCAGCAAAAAATAGAGTGCCTATAGTAATAGATGGTTTAATATCCTCAGCAGCAGCACTTTGTGCATATAGATTAAATAACAGTGTCATAGATTTTATATTTCCTTCACATCTTTCAGCAGAACCTGGAGCAGTTTATATGATGAAAGAACTTAATTTAAAACCAATGCTTAATTTAGGAATGAGATTGGGAGAAGGTTCTGGTTGTCCTCTTGCATTTAATGTTATAGAAGCAGCTCTCGAAGCTATGAATAATATGGCTACATTCCAAGAAGCAGCACTAAATAGTGAGTGTTATGTGGATATTAGAGAAAAGTAGTTTTGCAATATGTTTAAATTATAGATATATCAATAAAAGCAGAATGGAGAATGAATTATGGATTATATAAAAATTCCTATGGATATAGAAGAAAGAAGTTTTGAAATAATTGGAGAAGAAATGGGACCCCACAATTTTTCTGATAGGGAGCTTAAAATAGTAAAAAGAGTTATACATACCACAGCGGATTTTCAATATAAAGATTTAATTTATATAAGAGAAGGTGCTATAGATAGTGCACTAGAAATTCTAAAAAAAGGTACTACAATTTATACAGATACTAATATGGCTGCATCAGGTATAAATAAAGCTGCATTAAAAAAACTCAATAGCAAAGTGGAATGTTTTGTAGCAAGGGAAGATGTATCACAAATAGCCAAGGATAGAGGAATAACCCGTTCTATGGCAGCAGTGGAGAAGGCTGCAGCTGAAGGAGTAGAATTCTTCGTTTTTGGAAATGCACCTACAGCATTATTTAAGCTTATAGAGCTTACAAAGCAAGGAAAAGCGAATCCTAAATTTATAATAGGAGCTCCTGTTGGATTTGTAGGAGCAGCAGAATCTAAAGAAGAAATAGAGAAACTGGACGTTCCAATGATAACCATAAGAGGAAGAAAAGGTGGAAGTGGTATAGCAGCCTGCATAGTAAATGCACTTATGTACATGATAGCTAGGTAGCTATCAGATAAAAATGTCTAGATAGAAGGTGAAAATATGCTTGATATGTATGTGAATTGTGATGGAAAAAGATTAAGGTGTGGATATACTACAGGCTCTTGTGCTGCGGCAGCATCAAAAGCAGCAACTAGAATGTTGTATTTTAACGAAGAATTAAAGGAAATAAAAATAGATACACCTTATGGTATAGAGCTTTTAATTCCTATAGAAAAGATAAAAAAAGGTGAAGATTACATAGAATGTTGTGTAATAAAGGATGGTGGAGATGATCCTGATGTTACAGATGGTATGGAAATATGGGCAAGAGCGGAAAAGAAGGAAAATGGCTATAGCTTAAAGGGTGGAATTGGAGTAGGTACTGTTTGTAGTGAAGGCTTATATGTAGCAAAGGGTGAGCCAGCTATAAATCCAGTACCAAGAAAAATGATTGAAAAAGAAGTAAAAGAAGTGCTTTTAAATGGCAAAGGGGTTGAAATAACTATATTTGTTCCTAAAGGAGAAGAAGTAGCTAAAAAAACCTTTAATCCAAGACTTAATATACATGGTGGAATATCCATATTAGGAACCACAGGTATAGTGAGGCCAATGTCAGAGGAGGCTCTTACTAAGTCCATAGAAATTGAGATTAATCAAAAAAGTATGAAAGGATATAAAGATCTAATACTTTTATTTGGAAATATGGGTGAAAATATGGCCAAAGAACAGGGGCTTGATCCTAATAAGATGGTTATATTTTCAAACTACTTAGGACATGCACTGAACTTTTGTGTAGAAAAAGGTATTGAAAAAGTAGTTATAGTTGGACATATAGGCAAGTTATGCAAGGTTGCATCAGGGTGCTTTAATACTCACAGTAGAATATGTGATGTAAGATTGGAAACTTTAGCATTAGAGCTTGCCTTAATGGGAAAAGATAGGGAACTTGTACAGCAGGTTTATAATCAAAAAACTACAGAAGGTGCCGTGAATTTTCTTGGAGATGGATATGAACAGCTATATAAAAACATTGGTATAAAAGTTAAAAATAAAATGGAGCAGTATGCTTATAATAATATAAAAGCGGACATTATTATGTACTCTATGGAGAAGGGGATACTTTATAATAGCATAGAGGAAGGTGTTTAAAGTGGAAAATAAGGTTTATATTGTTGGTATAGGTCCTGGAAACAAAGACTATGTATTACCCAAAGCTATAGATACTTTAAAAAATTCTGATTTAATAATTGGATTTGAAAGAGCTGTGGAAAGTATTTACTTTATCAAGGAAGAAAAGCTTATAGTAAAAAAGCTTACAGATATATTGAATATAATAAATTCTGAAGAGAATAAAAATATATCTATAGTTGCATCAGGAGATCCTCTTTTCTATGGTATAACAGATTATTTAAAGAAAAATTATAAAGGGAACATAGAAATAATTCCAGGATTAAGTTCTTTTCAATATATGATGAGCAAGATAGGAAAGAGCTGGCAGGGAGCTTTTTTAGGAAGTCTTCATGGAAGAGAAGATAATTTTCATGACATAGTGAGAGATAATGCTGTGTCTATATGGCTTACAGACAGCAAGCATTCACCAGCTTATATATGTAAAGAATTAAAAACAAAAAATATAAAAGCTAGAGTATATGTTGGAGAAAATTTATCCTACGAAGATGAAAAAATCACTATAGCTGATATAGAAGAAATGGAGTATATGAGTTTTAGTAATTTATGTGTAGTAGTAGTAGAAAACTTGGAGTACTATGTGGAGGAAAATGAAAAATGATTTATATAAGGGATGAGGAATTCATAAGAGGGGACTGCCCTATGACTAAGGAAGAAGTTAGAATTTTGAGTACTGCTAAGCTGGAGCTTGAAGAAGATTATAGAGTTTTGGATATAGGTGCAGGAACAGGTTCTGTAAGTATACAAATTGCTAAAATTTGTCCGAAGGGTGAAGTAACAGCTATAGAGAAGGATGAGGAAGCTCTTAAGGTAATAAAATTAAATAAAGAAAAATTCAAAACTGGTAATTTGAATATAGTAGAAGGAGAAGCAATGGGAGTAGAAAAAGATATACAAGCTCCTTTTGATGCTATATTTATAGGCGGCAGCGGTGGAAGTATAGAAAAAATCATTGAAAGTTATGATTTAAAGCTTAAAAAGGGAAAAAATATGGTATTGAATTTTATTACCATAGATAACTTATATAAAGCTATGAATACTTTAAAGTCTTTAGATTATAATGTTGAGTGTATGCAAATTTCTGTAAATAAAAATAGGGGAAAGAGCTATATGATGTTTTCAAATAACAGCATATTCATTTTAACAGGAACAAAAACAAAATAGATTGGTTTTTAGTAAAAATAAAAAATAGGAGTGTAACAAGCATGGAAAGTAAAGCTACAAAATTAGGAACTCTATACGGTGTAGGAGTAGGACCAGGAGGAGAAGAACTTTTAACATTAAAAGCTGTAAATGTTATTAAAAAATGTGATGTTATAATAGCTCCATCTGCTAAGGAAGGTGGAAATAGTATTGCACTAGAAACTGCAAAAAACTTCATTACTGAAGATAAAGAGGTAATGGTAAAACATTTTCCTATGGGAGGAGCAGAGCAAGAAGAAAAAATACACAAAGCTTTCAAAACCATTGAGGAAAAATTAAAAGAAGGAAAGGATATTGCTTTTTTAACAATAGGAGATCCTTTTGTGTATAGTACATACATATATCTTTTAAAGTATATAAAAGATCATGGATATAATACAGAAACAGTACCTGGAATAACTTCATTTTGTGCTGGAGCAAGTATTGCAGGGGAGCCTATAGTTATAGGTGATGAAAGAGTTTTAATACTTCCAGCAAGTCAAGTAGACAAAATTACTGATGAAAAATTTGTAGTAATAATGAAGGTTTATAGGGTTGAAGAAAAAGTATTAGATGTCTTAGATAAAAAGGGTTTCAAATATGTTTTTGTAAAGAGAGCATATAGGGAAGGTCAAGAAGTATTCAGAAATAGAGAAGAAATATTAAAAAATAAGGATTATATGTCACTTATAATAGCTCAAAGAGACTAAAGAAAAGGGGAGACTGATTATGGAAAATGTAGTATATTTTATAGGAGCAGGACCAGGAGATCCAGATTTAATAACTGTTAAAGGAAGAAATATATTAATGGAGGCTGATGTAATAATATATGCAGGTTCATTAGTAAGCAAGGAGCACTTTAAAAATTGTAAGGAAGGTGTAGAAATACACAATTCAGCATCAATGACATTAAATGAAGTTATAGATGTAATGAAGAAAGCTTATAAAGAAAACAAAAAAATAGTTAGACTTCATACTGGAGATCCAGCTATATATGGTGCAATAAAAGAGCAAATGGATGAGCTTGAAAAATTTAATATACCTTATGAAGTAGTTCCAGGAGTAAGTTCATTTACAGCAGCTGCATCTGCCATAAAAAAAGAGTTTACTCTTCCAAATGTAAGTCAAACTGTTATACTAACTAGAGTAGAAGGAAGAACTCCAGTACCAGAAAAAGAAAGTTTAGAAAGATTAGCATCTATAGGTGCTTCTATGGCACTATTTCTTTCTGTAAGTATGATAGATAAAGTAGTAGAAAAGCTTAAAAAAGGATATGGAAGAAATGTGCCTATAGCTGTAATTCAAAGAGCTACTTGGGAAGATCAAAAATGTGTTATAGGAACTTTAGATGATATAGCTGAAAAGGTTAAAAAAGAGAATATAACAAAAACAGCTCAAATACTTGTAGGTGACTTTATAGACTGTGAATACAATAAGAGCCTTTTATATGATGAAGGTTTTTCACATATGTTCAGAAAGGGAAAAGATGAAGATAGCAGTAATTAGTGTAACTGAACAAGGAGATATTATTGCAGAAAAACTTAAAGAATGTTTAGATATAGACCTGTATTCCAGAGAAAGTGTAAAGAAAAGTGGTATAAAGGTTTTAACTGAAAAGATTATTAAAGAGTATAAGGCAATAATATTTGTAAGTTCTACAGGAATAGCAGTAAGAGCCATAGCAAATTATCTGGAGAGTAAGGATAAAGATCCAGCAATATTAGTTATAGACAGCAGCTCTAAGTTTGTTATAAGCTTACTCAGCGGACATCTAGGAGGAGCTAATGAATTAACTTTAAAGGTGGCAAATATACTTAAAAGCATTCCTGTTATAACAACTGCTACTGATAATATGGGAGTTACTGCACCAGATATAATTGCAAAAAATTATGGACTTGTAATAGATGATCTTAAGGATGCTAAAAAGATTGCAGCTTTATTGGTAGATAAAAAACAAGTGGCTTTTCTGGATAAGAAAAATATCATAACCTTGCCAAAAGGATATACTAGCAATATAAAAGAAGCTGAAGGGGTTGTCTATGTTACCCATAATTTAAAAGAAAACTCCGATATATATAAGAAAAATATGTTAAGGCTTATAAGAAAAGATATTATACTTGGAATAGGATGTAGAAAGGATTTTGATCCAGAAAGAATGAGAGATTCCGTAGATGATATTTTGGCAGAATACAATTTAGATAAAAGAGCAGTAAAGGCTGTTGCTACAGTGGAAATTAAAAAAGATGAAAAGGCCATATTAAAATTAAAAGAATATTTGGAATGTGAACTTAAAATATTTTCTTTAGAAGAAATAAGAAAAATACATCACAAATATCTAGGCAGTGATTTTGTAGAAAAAACTATAGGGGTTAGGGCTGTATGTGAACCATGTGTTGAATTAATGGGCGCAGAACTAATTACAGAAAAAATAAAAGCTAATGGTATGACTATTTGTATTGGTCAGATTTGAACTTAGTGGAAGGATGTGTGTTCATATGGGAAAACTTTATGTTGTAGGAATTGGACCAGGTGGATTGGATTATATGACTGTTAAATCAGTAAAAGCACTAGAAGAGAGCGATATTATAGTAGGATATACTAAATACATAGAATTTATAAAACCTATTATAAAGGATAAGGTTGTATTTTCTACAGGGATGCGCGGTGAAGTAGAAAGATGTAAAAAGGCACTTGAATTGTCAAAGGATAAGGTGGTTTCTATAGTAAGTACAGGAGATGCTGGAATTTATGGAATGGCAGGACTTATATTAGAGATGAAAAAGGATGAAGATGTAGAAATAGTGCCTGGAGTTACAGCATCTTCAGCAGCAGCTTCAGTGGTAGGAGCACCACTTATGCATGATAACTGCAATATAAGCTTAAGTGATCTTATGACACCTTATGATCTTATAAAAAAGAGAGTTGAATTAGCAGCACAAGGAGATTTTATTATTTCCTTATATAATCCTAAGAGTAATGGAAGGCCTCTTTATTTAAAGGAGTGTATGGAATTAATAAAAAAATACAGATCAGGAAATACCCCAGTTGCTGTAGTTAAAAATGCGTTAAGAGATGGTGAAGAAAAAACATTATTTACAATAGATTCTTTTGATGATGCTAATGTAGATATGTTTTCAATCGTAATAATAGGCAATACTAAAAGTTATATAAAGGATAATAAATTTGTAACTCCTAGAGGATACAGTGTTTAATTAATAATTAAGAATGGAGAATTTGACATGGGAAAAAAGGGTATATTGGTAGCAAGTTTTGGAACAAGTATTCCACAAGCTTTTGAACTTTGTATTGAAAGTACAGAAAACAGAATAAAAGAATGTTTTCCAGAATATGAAGTAAGAAGAGCATTTACTTCTTATATGATAATTAAAAAGTTAAAAGAAGAAAAAAGACTTTTCATAGATACTGTGGAGGAAGCCTTAGAAAAAATGAATGCTGATGGTTTTGATGAGGTTTATGTTCAGCCATTACACATTATGCCTGGGGATGAATATGATAAGATAGCAAATGGAGTAAACAAATATAAAGATACCTTTTCTAAGTTGGTTTTAGGAAGACCCATTTTATATAGAGAAAGTGATTATAAGATAGCAGTAAATGCACTAAAAAATCAGCTTCCTGCTATGAATAGTTATCAAGGAGTAATGCTTATGGGACATGGTTCTGTCCATCCAGCTAATGCTAGTTATGCATTACTTCAGTGTATACTAGAGGATGAAGGATTAGATAGTGTATATGTAGGAACAGTAGAAGGATATCCTACTTTAGAAAATTTGATTCCAAAGATGAAACAGGATAATATACAAGAGGTTACATTAATGCCTTTTATGTTGGTAGCAGGAGACCATGCTATTAATGATATGGCAGGGGAAGAAGATTCCTGGAAAACCCAATTAGAAGAAGAAGGGTTTAAGGTTAATGTGTATCTACATGGATTAGGTGAAAATAAAGCTTTTCAAGATATATATGTGGAACATATTAAAGATTCTATAAAGGGTAATCCATTATTAAGTAAATAGGGTATTTCTTATATACTTTAAAGATTGGAGATTTTTAATATGATAGGTTTAATTCTTGGAACTTCAGAGGGCAAAAGCATACTATCTCTTTTAAATAAATTTACTGAAGATATTTTAATATCTACTGCTACTGAATATGGTGGAGAATTATTGCAAAACTATAAGTATGCATATTTAAATACAAAACCTTTAAACTTAGAAGGATTAAAGGAATTGTTTAAAGAAAAGGGTATAAGGATACTTGTAGATGCTTCACACCCTTATGCAGTAGAAATTACTGATAATGCTATTAAAGCTTGCAGTGAGTTAAATATAGAATATGTAAGATATGAAAGAGCATCCTGCGTAGATAAATTTAAAGACCATGAAAAAGTTATAGAAGTAGAAAATTATGAAGGGCTTTATGATAAGTTAAAGTATATAAAAGGAACTGTACTTAATACCAGTGGAAGCAGAAATTTAGATAAGATATTATCTTTAGGTGTAGAAAATAGAATAGTTCATAGAGTATTGCCTTCTATAAAAGTTATGAATGAATGTTTAAGTAAAGGTGTAAAAATTGATGATATAATAGCTATAAAAGGACCTATAAGCTATAATTTAAATTGTGCCTTTATAAAAGAATATGAAGCAAAAGCTATGATATTAAAAGATAGTGGTATTCAAGGCGGAACAGAAGAAAAAATAAAAGCATGTGTAGATAATGATATATATGCTTTTATAATAGAGAGGAATACAAGAAATTATAAAACTATTTTTTATAATGAGGAAAATTTAGTACAATATATTGTAGAAAAACTTAAATCAACAAAAACTAAAATGTAAAGGGTGTATTTTATGGAGTTTACAACAAAATACCCAGGGAGTTTTGGAGAAGTGCTTCAAGGTAGGGTACATAATAGGGATGTTTTGCTGTCTTGTCCAGTTAATGTTTATACTAATGTTAAAGTATTAGAAAGTACAAGCCCTAGTAATAAATTTAAATGGCAAAAAGCAGCTAAATTTTTGGATAACATTTTAACTAAGTGGGATTATAAGAATTATGTAGATAATTTAGATATAGAAATATGTTCTCATATACCTTATGGCAAGGGTATGGCAAGTAGTACTGCGGATTTATGTGGAGTATATTCCTGTTTATTAAAAATGTTTAAAAAAGAATTTAACGAACAGGAGCTTATAGACCAGTGTATAAAAATAGAACCTACAGATAGTATAATTTTTAATGAAGCCACTCTTTTTGACTATAAGAAAGGTCATTATAAAGAAAAAATAGGTCCATATTTTAAATATAATGTGCTTGCTTTTGAAGGAGAAAACATAGTAGATACAGTTGAATTTAATAGTAAAAAGTTACCTGATTTAAGTAATGCAGATGATTTATTTGAAGTTTTAAAAGAAGCTGTACAGGAAAAAAGCTTAGAAAAGCTATCCTATGTATCTACAGAAAGTATTATTAGAAATCAAAAAAGGCTTTATTATGATTGGATAAAAGATGTTATAAATATAAAGAATGAAACATGTGGTCTTGGAATAATTGGAGCTCACAGTGGAAATGTGTTGGGTATAATATACGAAGATGATGACAAGTTTGATTATGCTGTAAGATTTGCTAAAAAACTAAATGGCTATAAAATATATCCAGTGCAAACTTTAGATAAGATATTTTAGAAAATTATTTTTATTATATATAAGGAAGAAGGTATTTATCATGGATAAAGGATACATTCAAATGTATACAGGCAATGGAAAAGGAAAAACTACTGCAGCTTTGGGATTATCACTTAGAGCAGTTTGTGCTGGCAAGAAGGTTTTCTTTGGACAATTTACTAAAGGAATGAAATATAGTGAGTTAAATGCTGTAAAGTATTTACCTACTTTTAAATTAGAACAGTTTGGGGGAAACCATTTTATATTCAATAAGCCAACTAAAGCAGATATAGCAGAAGCTAGAAAAGGCTTAGAAAGAGCAAAGGAAGTTTTAACTTCAGGAGAGTATGATGTAGTAGTTTTAGATGAAATAAATATTGCCATATTTTATGAGCTTTTCCCTGTAGAAGAAGTTATAGAAATGTTGGACAGTAGAAAAGAAAACGTAGAAGTAATACTTACAGGTAGATATGCAAATGAAAAACTTATTGAAAAAGCAGATTTAGTAACAGAAATGAAAGAAATAAAGCATTACTATAACCAAGGAGTTCAAGCAAGAGTAGGTATTGAGAGTTAGTGTATAAATACTAGAAATTAGAATTTAGAGTATAGAGGTTGCACCTATACTCTATTTATTTTTTCAAAAATAAGTTGTTTTCTATCATTGAAAAACTTTTTATAGGATAGATAGCAGCAAATAAAAGCAGCAATTGTAGTAGCGGATGACAACATAAATGTAACCATTATTTGAAATTTTATGGCCTGAATGGGAGAGGTTCCTGCTAGTATTAAACCAGTCATCATACCAGGAAGAGATACAATTCCTAAAGTTTTCATTGAATCTATAGTTGGAAGAATACCTGTTTTTATAGAATTCCTTATAATTTCCTTAGAGGAAAGAAAAATATCTGCACCAAGTGCAAGTTTTGTTTCTACTTCCTGTCTTTTAACTTGAAAATCTGAAACCATTTGTTTATAACATAGTCCAATAGCAACCATGGCATTACTTATAACCATTCCACCTACAGGTATTATTTGAAAAGGCTCATATTTAATTGCTTTGGCGAAAATTAAAACTATAAGAGTTAAAGTCGTACCGCATGCTATAGAAATAAAGGAAATTAATAATGAACCTTTTATGGATTTTCCACGTTTCGATGCGTTGACAGCTGCATTAAAAATCATAAACATAATTAAAAAAGTTGTGAATAGAGGATTTTTAAGTCCAAAAATAAAATCTAGTATGTATCCAATAATTACAAGTTGAATTACAGCACGAACAACTCCAATTATAATTTCTTTCTCTAATTTTAATTTTTGGTAGTAGGAAAAAAACAGTGATATTAAAACTAAAGAAGATGCCATAAGAAGAGAAGATAAATTCATTGAATTTGCTGAGTTCATTTCAATACCTCCAAATTCTTTAGTAAACCACTTTCGATAGTTATTAGTTTATTAGCATATTTTCTACTTTGAGCTTCATTGTGAGTTACCCATAGTATAGTTATACCACGTTTATTCATTAGTTTTATTACGTTTTCCACAATTAATGTATTATCTTTATCAAGAGCAGAAGTGACCTCATCTAAAAGCAATATATCAGGTTCAAATAACAGATTTCTAATAAGAGCAATTCTTTGTTTCTCACCACCAGATAAATTGTTTACTTCCTTTTTTATAAAGCTAATATCCATATTGAAAATATTAAAAAGTTCCTTAACTCTGCTTATATCAAAAGTTTTATTACGCAATACGTAAGGAAATTTAAGATTATCTTCTACAGTATGATCAAAAAGATAAGGTATTTGAAAGCAATAAGATACTTTTTTTCTTAAATTTACAGCATCATATTCTTTGAAATTCTTGTTTTTAAAAAGTATGTCTCCTTCGTCGGGACTTATGAGACTGGAACATAGTTTTAAAAAAGTACTTTTACCACTTCCAGAAGGACCAACAATTGATACAAAGTCTCCTTCATTTATACTTAAAGATATGTTTTTCAAAATATATTTGTTATCATCTTTAAAGGATACATTTGAAAATTTTAATATACACATAACGTAGAAATCTCCTAAAATGTTTTTTCAAAAAGTTAAGCATAATTTAAGTTAGTTTTTGTTAATCTCCTGATAATTATTATTACAAGCATTAAAGCTACAGAAGTAAGAGCTATAGTGCCTCCAGGAGCACTATCTATATAATAGGACAATATTAAACCTATAATAACATCTATAAATCCAAATATTATAGAAAATATAAGAGTTACTTTAAATCCTTTATGAAGTTGGAGTGCTGCAGCAACAGGCATTGCTATCATTGATGATATTACAAGTATTCCCATTATTCTTATAGAAACGGAAACAGTAGCACCAACTAATAATGCAAAAACGTAGTTTAAAAGCTTAACTTTTACACCCATAATCTTTGCACCATCTTCATCAAAGGTTATATAAAGCAATTGATTAAAGAATACACATAATATTATAACAGATATTATACTAAGAATAAAAACAGTATAAAGTTCAGTGCTGCTTACAGTTAGGATGCTTCCAAACAAGTAAGAGTTTACATTTGCATTAGTTTTACCCATGCTTATTAAAGTAATGGCTATACCTATTCCAAGAGTCATAACAATTACAAGTATAACCTCAGCATATTTTTTATAATAATCTCTCAAAAACTCTATAACAACACCAAAAAATGATGTGAAAATAAAAGCTGACAATATTGGGTTATACCCAAATACTAATCCAACAGCCACTCCTGCTAGTGAGGCGTGAGACAAAGCATCACCCATCATGGAATATCTTTTTAAAACTAAAAAAACACCTATTGTTGGACATAGTATAGAAATAAATACAGATGCTATTAAGGCATTTTGCATGAAACTATAATGTAGCATTTGAAACCTCCAAATCGTGATATTGAAATTGGTTTATTGGATATAATCTAGCAAAACCATTTTCCATTTTACAAATGTGTGTAGAGTTATCTAGTGCAGCTTTAAGATTATGTTCTACTGATATAACTGTAATATGAGAACGAAGGTTTAAGCCTTTTATAATTCTATAAATTTCATTTTGACTTGCTATATCAACACCTGTAGAAGGTTCATCCAGTATTAATAATTCTGGATTTCCAAGTAGTGCTCTAGCAATAAATACTTTTTGCTGCTGTCCTCCAGATAAATCTCCTATTAATTTATTTTTAAAGTTTTCCATTCCTACAGCTTCAAGGGCTTCGTTTATAACCTTAGAATCTTTAATCTTTAATAATTTCATATGACATTTAAGTATTTCATAAACTGTAATAGGGAATTGTGTATTAAGACCTTCAACCTTTTGAGGAACATATCCAATATTATTTGTTTTTAATGATATAGTTCCCTTTATTGGAGCTAGAAGATTAAGTATAAGTTTTACTAAAGTACTTTTTGCACTACCATTTTCACCTAAAATGGAAACATAATTTCCTTTCTTTATATTTAAGTTTATATTATTAAGGATATAAGGCTCGCTGCCGGTGTAAGAAAAAGTTAAATTTTTGATTTCTATCATTAAAATCCTCCAATTTATTAATTATATTTTTTATTTAACCCAAAGAAAGTTTGCATTCATTTATAGTTATAATTATTAATAAAATATAAATAGTTATAACTATAAATAAATGCAATTATCAAAAAGTAGTAATTAAATATATTTTTGTGGGTATTACTTACTATAATATTATATACCTATATGCAAACTATTTGCAACAAGTATATACATAAATTTAGTATACAATGAAATTTTATGCTAAAAAACAAACATTATTCATAACTTCAAAATATAATTAAGCTAATTTTATTTTTATAACAGGTTTACAAATTTAAAATAAAGTAGTATCATATATATGATAATGAAAATCAATATCATTTGATAAAAGCTTTGAAATTAGAAGTTGAAATTCGTTATATTTTTTCAAAATGATATTGAGAATGAGAATCAATGTTGGAGGAGTGGTTTTATGGCAAATTTAATTAGTCTAAATGAAGCAAAAGTTAAATCTAAAGTGAAAGTAGTGGAAATATCTCAAAATAGCAGAATGCGAAAAAGGATAATGGATATGGGCATAGTAAAAGGGACTAACATTGTAATAGAAGGAAAAGCACCAATGGGAGATCCTATAGAGATTTTAGTAAGAGGATACAATTTAACACTTAGAAATGATGAAGCTAAGGATATTAAAGTTGAATTAATATGATATGACTTTTGATTGATATGGACTTTATTTTGAAAGGAGGTAGAAATTTTTGAGTTCTGGTATGCCTTTAAATTTTGTATCAATTGGCAAGTATGCTGAAGTTAACTCTGTAATGGCAGGAGAAATGATGTGCAAAAAACTCATGGAAATGGGAGTTAATAAAGGAAGTTTAATTGAAATAGTGAAAAATGATTCAGGACCTTTAATAATAAAAATAGGAGAAACTAGGTTAGCTTTAGGAAGAGGAATGGCTCAAAAGGTAATGGTCAGTGAAGTTTAAAAGTATTGGAGGAGAAAAATGAATAAAGAGTTGGTAATAGCTTTGGCTGGAAATCCTAACTGTGGAAAAACTAGTTTATTCAATGAATTAACAGGATCAAGGCAGCATGTAGGTAATTGGCCAGGAGTTACAGTAGAAAAAAAGGAAGGAAAACTAAAATATAAGGATAGAAATATAGTGGTAGTGGATTTGCCAGGAACATATAGTCTTGGTGCTTACTCTGAAGATGAAAAAGTGGCTCGTGATTTTATACTGAAGGACAAGCCAGATGTAGTAATAAATGTAATTGATGCAAGCAATATTGAAAGAAATTTATATTTAACAATGCAGCTTTTAGAAACAGGAGCTAAAGTAATTATAGCTCTTAATATGATGGATGAAGCTGAAAATAGAAATATACAAATAGACATAAAGGAGTTATCAAAAATACTAAACATACCTGCAGTTCCAACTGTAGCACCTAAAGGTCAAGGAATAGAAGAGTTAATAAGTGAAAGTGTAAAATTAGGTGACTCAAGGGAAAGTAAATTATATAAAATTGATTATGGTGAGGACATAGAAAAAGAGGTAAAAATTTTAGGAAATGCTTTTTCAACATGTGCAGCAACATTGGAATATCCAAGAGAATGGACAGCTATAAAGCTTTTAGAAAATGATGAGTATATGATGGATTACATAGAAGAAAAGTTTCACCAAATAAAGGATAAGATAAATGTCAGCATAGAAAAGTTAATAACAATAATAGGTTATGAGCCAGATACATATATAATAGATAAGAGATATGAAATAGTAAATGAGGTAGTACAACATAGTGTAAAAAAAGAAATAATTAGGAATGAGAGTAGATCTGATAAAATTGATAAAATTGTTACAAATAGATGGTTGGGCATACCTATATTTGCTATTATAATGTTTACTATGTATCAATTTTCTATAACCTTTGGTAATGGATTTTTAGGGGGAAAAGTAGATGATGCATTTGGTGCATTTGGGGAATTCATAGGAAATGTATTGGGAAATTTAGGTGCACCTAAGCTATTTATATCATTTATAACAGATGGAATTATAGGTGGTGTTGGATCTGTAATTGTATTTTTACCAATGATTCTTACAATGTATTTTGTTATGTCCATACTTGAAGACAGCGGATATATGGCAAGAGCAGCTTATGTAATGGATAAACTTATGAATGCAGTTGGATTACATGGTAAAACAGCAGTATCTTTAATATTAAGTAGTGGATGCAATATTTCAGGAATAATGTCTGCAAGGACACTAGAAAGCAAAAAGGATAGAATGATAGCTATACTTATAACTCCATTTATGTCATGTCCAGCTAGATTGGTCATATATGGAGTGTTTGTAGCTGCTTTCTTTGGTGACAAAAAAATAGGAATTTTTAATGAAGGTGGAATTATAATATTTTTACTTTACGTATTAGGAATTGTAGTTGCAATACTAATGGGTAAATTTTATAGCAAAAAAATATTTAGTGGAGAAGATTCATATTTCATAATGGAATTACCTCCTTATCGTATTCCTACTATGAAGAGTGTATTTATACACATGTGGGAAAAATCAGAACACTTTTTGAAAAAAGCAGGAACTATTATTTTAGGAGTAGTTGTAATAGTTTGGATAATGTCAAATTTACCTGCAGGAGTAGAACCTGCAAGTAAGGACAGCTTTATTGGTATATTAGGTTCAGTAATAGCACCAATATTTAAACCAGCAGGTTTTGATAACTGGCAATCTGGTGTAGCACTTATAACAGGTTTTGGTGCTAAAGAAGCAGTTGTAGGAACATTAGCTACAATATATGGAGTAGAAGAAGGACCAAAGCTAATAGGAGCTATTCAGCAGAATTTCACATCTCTTTCAGCTTTGTCCTTTATGGTAATGTCGCTTTTATATGTTCCTTGTTTAGGAACTATAGCAGCCATAAGAAAAGAAACTAATTCAAAAAAATGGGCTGTAATTGCAGCATTAATTAGTTGTTTGATTGGTTGGATAGCAGCAGTTTTAGTTTATCAAATAGGAAGAATTTTAGGATTTAGCTAAAAAAATGTATATATGTGTATAAGTATATAGTTATATTGATAATGATTATTAATATCAAATAATCAATTGTACTTTTTAAGATTTTGTTGTAGTAATTGATTTAGATGGAATTTTTTCATTCCATCTAAATCCTAGATAAATTTGTTTATTATTATACTTTAAATAAATACTCATTTTATTAAATAATGGGTGTTAAAAGGTAAGCATAATTTATAAATTGAAAATTAGTTTTGCAGTATGATGTTACAAAAGCAATTAAAAATATAATTTGGAAAGGAGTTTTTTTATGAGTGTTTTAGTTATAGGGGGAGACAATATTTGTAATATCAAAGAAAAATTAATGGAAACAGGTTTTGACAAAATACATCATATAAGTGGAAGAAAGAAAAGCGACAGAAAAATTAGAATTCCAGAAAAAACAGATTTGGTATTGGTATTAGTAGATTATGTAGGTCATAGTTTAACAAGTATTGCAAAAGAAGAATCTAAGAAATCTGATGTGAAAATTGTGTTTTCAAAAAGATCCTGGGTTCACATGGAAAATATCATACAAGATTGTGCTAAGGAGATATCAGATGCTAAAAGAAGATATAATTGGATTTAATGAAACAGAAATTTACCACGATATAATAGAAAGCTTGGTAACAGCTCTTGAAGCAAAGGATTTTTATACAAGGGGACATTCGGAAAGGGTAGCATTCATGGCATATGAACTATCCAAAAAGCTTGGTATAGAAGGTAATGAATTAGAAAATATTCATATGGCAGCTCATCTTCATGATATAGGTAAAATTGGAGTACCTGATGATATATTAAATAAAAATGAAAAACTTTCAGAGGATGAATGGAAGCATATAAAAATGCATCCTAAAATAGGGTTTGACATTTTAAATAAGTCAAATAAGTTAAAACATATTGCTAAAATTGTACTCCACCATCATGAAAAATGGAATGGATGTGGTTATCCAAATAAATTAGCTAAATTAGAAATACCATTAGGGTCTAGAATAATTGCAGTATGTGATTCTATTGATGCAATGACTTCAATCAGACCTTATAGAAAAACTATGGATTTTGAACAATGTATGGAGGAAATAGTGATTAATAAAAATATTATGTATGATCCAGTTATTGTTGATTTCATTGAAAATAATATAAAGTTTATAAAGGATATATCTAATTTCAAATCTGTATAAGTGCAAAAACTACTAATGATTAAAGTTATAAGTTTAAATTGGGGTGAAGACATTAATGAAAAATGTATGTAAAAAAGTAGGTTGTTTTTTTAGAACAATTATTGGAAATCATAAATTACAGGATATAGATGAAAGTGATGCTAAGATTGATAGTAACATTAGAAAAGAAAATTTAAATAACATAAAAGATGTTTCTTGCAAAGTTAAAGAAAATACTTCTAATGTAAAAATGCTGATTAGTGAAATACAAGAATCTGCAAATAATAATTTAAATATATCTGAAAAATTAACTGAAGAAATTTCAGATATATCTGATAAGGCAAAAGAAATGAGCTCGTCTATAAAAGAAATTGAAAAATTAACATCTCTAATAGCAGATAAATCTTCAGAGAGTTGTGAAAATGTTCATATAGTAAATAACGAGTCAAAAAATTTAAAAAATCAAATTTTACAGTCCATAGAAGGTTCTAAGGTTATGTTAGATAAAATCAAAAGTGATTTAAATGATTCAATAGAGAACTCAAAAGAAGTGGAAAAAATATATACATTTTCAGATGATATTATAAAAATAACAAAACAGACAAATCTTTTAGCTCTTAATGCATCCATTGAGGCTGCAAGAGCAGGGGAGGCAGGCAAAGGCTTTAATGTTGTAGCTGGAGAAGTTAGAAAACTAGCTGAAGAATCAGAAAAAATTGCGAAAAATATTAATGGTGTAATTAATAATGTAAGTTCTTCAGTTAAAAATTTAAGTAGGTGTTCCTATGAAGTTATGGATTACTTAAGTAAAGTTGTAAATAAGGACTATGATAAATATATGAAGGTTTGTGAGCAATATGATAAAGAAATCATAAATTTCAGTAATATTATGAATGAAGTAAGTGATTCAACAGAAAAGATAAATGTGTCAGTGGAAGACATAACAAATGTTGTAGATAGAGTTGCCAATACTATAAGTAAATCTTCTGATAATGTAACTGAAATGTCTTTTGATATTTTAAACACTGTGGACAAGGTATTTGAAGTTCAGAATAAAGTGGAATTTAGTGAAGAAGAAATTGGAAAATTAAATTCTTTGATTCAAGACATTTAAAAATTGAAAGGTGGTTAAGATATGCTAATTAGAATTTTAAAAAGGTTAACTGAAGGTGGAGTATATTCAAATAGTTCAATGGCTAGGGAATTAGGAATAGATGAAGGTTTAGTAGAACAGATGATAATTCAATTACAGCATAAGGGATATATAGAGAAAGATAGTATAGATTGTTGTTCAGAAAGTTGTGGTTGTGGTAGTAAAGGATGCACGAAAAAATCAAGCTGTTGTGGTAGTAATAGCAATGCGAGTGTAAGCATTTGGAAGATAACTGATAAAGGAAAAAGTATGCTAAAAAGAGTTGGGTAAATTTTAATAAAAAATGTAATTAATTGCTTGACTTAACGAGTGATGTATAATATAATATACAAGTAAGTTAAATATGGCCTCTTGGTCAAGCGGTGAAGACGCCACCCTCTCAAGGTGGAATCAGGGGTTCGATTCCCCTAGTGGCTACCATAAGTGTAATAAGAGTGTTTTACAGAGATGTAAGACCTCTTATTTTTTTAGTTTCCCACACTTTTCCCGCACTAGTTTTAGGGTGCTATAAACAAAGTCAGATTTATACTCATTTTAGACAAATAAGTATGAATCTGACTTTTAAACTTTTAATTCTTTTTTACTCATATCAATGCCAGTCTATTTTTAGGATGGGAGTTCCATCTGCTTTAACCCAGTGCCTAAAACCATACTATCAAATATTTTAAATTATGGGTAATTAAAAATTTTTTAATAGTTACATTCCATAATTAGTAATAATATCAATTTATTCACTATAAGTGGTGTTTGATGTATAATTTATAATATCATAATTTTAGTTGGGGGAGAGTTTATATGAATAAAATATTTAAAATTTGGGAATTGGCATTGCTTATTAGTTTAAGTACAACTTTTTATGTTAGTGCCAAAGAATTACCACAAGAACTTAATGTGTCATATAATAAACCATGGTGTATAACATTTAATGAAAGTATTGATCCTAGTACAATAAGTGGAAATATAATTATAACTGATAATAATGGAAAAAAAATTAAGACAAATATAAGTGTAGAAAACAATAGAAATGGAAATTTTGTTATAATAACTCCAGTAGATAAATATAATGAAAACGATACATATACTATATCTATAAATAAAAATGTTAAGTCATATAGTGGACATTCATTAAAAGAAGAAACTACTAAAAAGTTTACAGTAATGAATACTGATAAATATAGTATAGATACTATAAAAAATGAAGTGAATGAGGATTTTAATAATTTTAAGTTAGGGATTAATATGCAAAAAAGTGACTATGGATTAAAATCTTATGAGGATGCTGATGATATATATATGGATAAAGGATTTGAATACTACTATATTTCATCAAGGGTTTTAGATCAAGAAAGTCCAAATTTGAATAATATTGATGATATTATTTATAGCAGCAATCGATTTATTTTCTTTAACAAAATAAATGGAAGAAGTGTTTGTAGTGCAAGCGTGTATTATTCTGAAGAAGGTAAGTGGAAGGTATTTCAAACATCAGGCTCAAATTTTTACGATGATATAGTTGAAGCAGAAAGAGAGTATTCTTTGAAAGATGGTGATTTTAAATTAGTGAACTATGATTTAGTGGGTATTAGGGCAATGTTTGTTACTACTGGCAATGAGCTTTTTTTTATTAATCTTAGTGATAAAGCTGTACTTAATCAAAATAAGTTTAAAAAAGAAAGTGTGAAAAAATTTATAGAAGATTTCAAAAATTATATGAGGTAGGAAGTAAACAAATTAACTTACAAGTACTAATGAAGCTATAGGGTTATTAGGTTAATTCTATAGCTTTTTATTTTAAGAGGCTATAGAGTATGAAAAAAATAAATGAAATTGATATAAAATCAATAGATTTTAATGAAAAAGAGGAAGTTGGGAAATGGTTAAATGATTACGATAACTGCCATGTAAGATAATAATTATCCTAAGGATATAATCTTAGAGGAAAAGTTAAAAGAATATAATAAGTTCCTATTTATTATAGATATATTTTGTTTTAGGTAAGTACTGGTGAATATCACAGGTGCTTATTTACTTTACAAAATGTTCAATAAAGATAAATAATTATGTAACAAGAATGGCACAATGATGTAACAATGTCTTCGTATAATATAGTCAATTAGCATTCAGAGAAAGGAGCTTATTGTATGAATCTTATAATATTAGGAATAGAGATAATTTTTTTAACATCAGTAGTATTATTATCTAAAGCTAATAAAAGAAAGGGCGTTAACATTAAATAAAATAATTTGATTATTAAAGCATTAGTGAAATACTGATGCTTATTTCTATTTATAAAATACTTAAAAATAACTATTTTAATTGTCACCATTTTAATATTGCTACAATTAATAAATTTAAGTCTTTTATGTGGTTTGAATTTATAGGTTTAATAATCATGCTGCAATAATTTGAAATTTTCACTAAATAATTAAATTTAATAAAAGGATTTAAAGACAATTTTATAGAATTATATATAAAAATGTACTTTTATAAAACCACAAGGATATGAGGAGGAATATAATGAAAAAAATTAAGTTATTAGTAATGGGTGCTATCCTAGGTACAAGCTTATTATTTTCTAGCAATGTATTTGCAAAGGCTAGTGCAATTGATGTTATTGGAACAGATGGAAAGGTGTATGAATATAATTATTCTGACTTAAAGACATCTGCAATGGCGTATGAATTAAATGGTGCAGGAGATTTAGGTGGTAAATTATACAATGATTTTTTAACAAGAAAGAGTGCCATAAGTGCTTATTATGATGATGTTAGAAAATCTTATGTAGATTTTAATACAGCATCTAAAGTTGCAGTTAGCTTAATAACTTCAGGACAAAAATTTGATTTGAATAGCTTTTTAGAGAATCCATCTACACCAACAATAAATTTAAATCCTATTCAGGTTACAACAACTTCTCGTGGTAATATAGTTGTTGGTAATGCTGATACAATTGCCAGCATAAGTAATACAACCGCAATCACAGGACAAGGAAGTAATTATAGCTTACCTAGTACAGTACAAGCTATTATGAGTGATGGAAGTATAAAAAATGTAACTGTTACATGGGATAAGCAAGCAGATACAAGTCAATCAGGTACATTTATTTTTAATGGTACAGTTTATGGATATAAGGGTAATGTTGTATTAATTTTAGCTGTAAACGCTAATTCCTCTTCGCTTCAAAAACTTGATTATGTATCTTTAGGTGATTCACTGGCATCAGGTCAGACACCATATAATATAACAAGCGGATATGGTTATACAGATATTATTGCAGGCAATTTAGCTAATAAAGGCCTTTTGAAAAGTTACAGTAAATATGGTGTATCAGGATACACAACAGCAGATGTTTTAAGTCAGCTTAAAGATACTCAGGTAATTAATTCTATTAATAATGCTGAAATTGTAACTATAGACATTGGTGCAAATGATTTATTGTCTTTGCTTAGAGCTTATTTAAGTGGACAGAATGTTGATTTTCCTACACAAATAGGAACAGTAAGCGGAAAAATTTCTGCTATAATTCAGTCAATAAAAACTATTAACCCTAATGCAAAAATTTATATTATGGGTTATTACAATGCATTACCAAATTTATCAACACAGCAGGAAACAGTATTTTTACAGCTTTTAACAGGATTTAATAGCTCCGTTAAAAATGTAGTAGATAGTTTTAAAGACACAGCAGTACCACCTGTTTATGTTGATACATATGAATCTATGAATAGTAATTTAAAACAATATCTTCCTGGTGACATACATCCAACTATTGAAGGATATAGAATTATTAGTGAAGATTTTTGGAATTTAATTAAAGTAGACTCTTTAGGTGGATTGAAATAATTAATTAGATCTAATAGATATATATAAGTATAATGGTAAGTACAAATATATATCAAGGGACCTTAGATATTAGGGTGAATTATACTTTTGAGAAGTAAATAAAAATTTGTATGAAAAGTACTAATTGAAAATAGTTAGTACTTTTTTTGCTGGAATACCTGAAATATAGTTAATGTATTCTATTGAGGTTATTCAATTACATATGCTAAAGCGAATATAGTTATAGGTATTTTGATAAATATTTATGATATATAGAGGATTTATGGGAAATGTGTAGAATATTAGTTTTAGATATAGTAAAAACATGAAAGTTAAACAAGACTAGGGGGATTTTTAAAATGATGAAAAAAAAATTAGTGATTTTATTAATAACAATACTGACTTTAGCATTATCAACTTCGATAGTTAGTGCTAAGGCAAGTTCTGTGATTATAACGGGAAAAGATGGTAAGTATTATGAATACAACTATACAGATTTAAAATCATCAGCATCAGCTTCAGTATTAGGAGATACTGATAATGGAGCTTTATATGAAAATTTTATAAAAAATAAAGTATCAGTTGCAGCATACTATGATGATGTGAGAAAAGTATATGTATCTACATCAGTTATAAATGAAGAAGCAGTGCTCAAAGTAACGGAAGGCAAAACTTTTGATTTTACAGGATTTTTAGAAAATACTAATACTGCAACAACATCCATTGCTACTACAAAAGTGACAAAGGATAATTTAAATGTTATTGGAAATACTGATACTAGTGTAGTAAATTTTAAAAGTAAAGCTTTAGAAAGCAGGATTAGAGCAGTAGTGCATAAACCAACAGGAGATATTTATAAAGGTGATGTTGAAAAGATAATAATGCTTTATGCTGATAATTATTCTATACAGGATCTTAGTGGAATAGAAAATTTGACCAATTTGAAATATCTTAGTTTATCTACTACTAATATAAGTGATATAAGTTTACTGAAGAGTTTGACTAGGTTGGAAGAACTTAACTTAGATTGTAATCAAATAAATGATATAGGAGCATTAAAAAATTTAACTAACTTAAAAAAGCTTAATTTAGCTAATAATCTAATAAGTGATACAAGCTCATTAAGGGGATTAACTAATTTACAAGAACTTTATATAGGAGGTAACCAATTAAGTAACGATAATGTGCAATCTTTAAAAAATGCTCTACCTAAGGTTACAATCAACTAGGTTAATTATATTATACAGTCTTTAAAGATTTTATGATTGCAATATAAAAATTGAATACAAGTACTAAAAGAGCTTGGATATTTATTTAAGCTCTTTTAATTGTATAATGAATAATGCTAGTTATAACTGGTAATATTCATTAAATAGTAAAGGCACGGAATCAATTTACAATTCTTTTGGTATAAAAAGTACTCATTATAGGAATATATTTGAAAAAATTCATACTCTAATAATTTATTTAATGAGTTTTCTATTGAAAACTTGTTTATTTTTGTTTAAAATAAAATTGCAATAAAGTGTAGAAATTTGTCATATTAAACTGTGTTTTTTAAAGGTTTTCTTCATTATTCAATGTAGTATAAAAATAAATACTAGGTTAGCTAAAAATGATTTATTCACAAAATATTTTAAAAGTATATACTAATATTTATTCCAAGGAGATAAATATTGGTACAAAACCAGAAAATATAATAAGCATTCCTTTAACAAATGAATATATTTTGTTTTTTTGGTGAAAATGATTAAAAATATTGCTGATGCTTATTTAAATTAGAAGAGGTGTAACATATGAAAGTTGGAGATATAGTACAAATACAAGATGAAAATGAATGGAAAGGGTTATATGGAGTAGTGGAGTATGTAACAGTAGGAATATCACATATATTTTGTGTAAAGAATCCATGTTATTTATATGTAGCTACAAAGAATAATAATATAAAAGTTATAGAAGAAAGCAAAAAAGATAAGTACAGAAAAAACGTTAATATGAAAAATTAGATATAAAGTATAATTACAGTTTAATATGGTTAATGTTATAGAGCACTCTGTAGGCAGAGTGCTCTTTTGTATAAAAATATAAAAAATAAGACAGCAAATAATTGAAAGTTTAGAAAATAGGGAATATAATAAAAATAGAAAGATTATCATAAAATGGAAAGATTATATAGGGAGGTGTAGCCATGAAAAATATGGAAAAGTGTGAATGTTTGCTTACTGAAATTGACAATATGAGAAGATGTATGTATGTTATTATTGAAAGAGGAGTAAGCCTAACCGATGATGAAATGGTTGAAATAAGTCAAAGGCTCGATTCCTTATTAAATGACTACAATAAACTTATACATAATAAAAATGTACAAGTTGCTTAAACTATATATAGGGAATTTGAAGTATTCTAAAAAACAAAATATTATTTATATTAGATAAGCATTTGTAGAAATACTGATGCTTATTTATTTGGGTTAGTTATAGTAGAGGTTGAATTTAAAACAGATATCCATGCATTCTAATATGCTAATATTAGTAAATATTTTAATTTATAGGTATAAGTTGTATAATATATATTGTATTTATAATAAATTACAGGGGAGGAAAAAATATGTTACCGCCAATTGTTGAAAATACAATATTTGACTCTTTAAATGAATCACTACAATACATAGATATACTTTTTGATCATCATGTAACTATTTATATTACTGATACAGAAAAAATTTTGAAAATACTTTGTAGCGATAAATTAAGTTTACGTAGTAAAGAGGGAGAGCCAACACCTAAAGCAGGTGCTCCAGGAAAGGCGTTAAAGTCTGGAAAACCAGTAGTAGAAATTCTTCCTAAAGAATTATATGGAGTACCTTTTAGATCTTATTCGATTCCAATT
This sequence comes from Clostridium carboxidivorans P7, assembly GCF_001038625.1. Classification (GTDB taxonomy): domain Bacteria; phylum Bacillota; class Clostridia; order Clostridiales; family Clostridiaceae; genus Clostridium_AM; species Clostridium_AM carboxidivorans. Next base: position 3,486,971 of record NZ_CP011803.1, on the reverse strand, counting down.
AAAGATAACAATAATAATGTGATTGGTCTTTTATTAGCAGCAGAAAGTCTTGAAAATATGGATAAAGTACTAACTCTTTCTGAAAACGTATCAAGTTCTCTAAAAAAAATGTCTTTGGCAAGCAATGATATTTGCGGAGAAATCCAAAAAATAGTTGATTCAAATTCTGATACTTATAATGCACTGAATAAGGCTAATAATAATGTTGAAGACACTAATGAAATTTTGAAATTTATACAAGGTGTTTCCAGTCAGACTAATCTTTTGGGACTAAATGCAGCTATTGAGGCTTCAAGAGCAGGAGATAGTGGAAAAGGTTTTAGTGTAGTTGCACAAGAAATAAGGAAATTATCTAAATCAAGTAGTGAATCAGTTAAAAAGATTAATTCTGTTTTAAAAGAAATTACTGGCTCAATGGAACTTGTTACTAGTAGTATAAATAAATCAAATTCAAATTTTGAAGCAGCAAGTAGTGCAATAGAGGAAATAACTTCATCTATTCAAGAATTATCTTCAACTGCTGAAATATTGAAAGAACTAGCTAAAAAAATTTAAGGATGTGACCTATAGAACACAATGGGTTAAATTTAATGAAGATTGATTTTTGTATGAAAAGTATAAGGCCTATATTTTGAATGATGTGGCATTATTTTTGAAAAGTCTATAGAACTTATATCAGCTTAATTCGTAAAATTAGGTGGTATTTAATATAAAGAAATATAACCCTCAAATTGCAGCATTAACCCATATATTTCTAAAATATATGGGTTTTAGGATGCCATGATAGTTACAAAAATACTGCATTTTGCTTAGTTAAAATATATTAGTTAGTATTTAAAAGTCTGTATTATAAATCTTATACCATCTGTATTGTGGGCAAAAACATCAAATCCTTTGGCTATTATATTTTTAATAGCTTCATATTCACTGTTAAAGCGTTTAATAATAAATGGTTCTTTTCCCCAAGTATTAAATACTACACATATCTCCATATCTTCATTCTCCACTTTTATATTAATAATAATTATTACATACATATATGCAGAAATACTATTTTGGTAACCTAAATTAAAAAAGTTAACAATAATATAATTATGCACAAATTGATTGAAAATCAAATAGTATATATCAGATATGTATCAGCAAATGACAAAAACTAACAAGGGAGATGTTTTTATGAATACACCAATAATGGGAAAATCGCTCATAACACCAAAACAATGTGAAAATTTTCTCAGAAAGCAAAATTCTAATGCACCATATTTAGCAAATATTTATAGAAAGTATTGTGATATTTATGGCATAAGACTTGAATGTATTTGGGTTCAAATGTGTTTGGAAACAAATTATTTAAGGTATTCAGATACTTCAATTACTACTTTAGATATGCACAATTATGCTGGATTAGGTGCTCTGGACAATAATGGCAGAAGACAAGCATTAATTTTTACTACAGAGGATGAAGGAGTAAAATGTCACGTACAGCACTTATATGCTTATTGCACTACTAATCCTCTGCCTAAAAATGAAATACTGATAGATCCAAGATTTAAATATGTAATAAGAGGTATAGCACCTAACATTGAAAATTTAGGTAGTGGTGTTTGGGCTAGTGATAAAAGCTATTCTAGTAAATTATTAAAGCTCCTAAATCAACTGTTAAGTAATAGTTCAGAAAAACAAATAAATTTAAATAATACTGTTGTTGATGAAGTCACAATAGTTCAAGATGGAGCAGTTGTAAATACTCTTGATAATAGCATGACATATGCTTTTATTAAGTCTATTCAACATGATTTACAGAGGCTTAGCTGCCTTGAGCCAGGAGAAAGCAATGCTACAGGAAGTATAGATAATAAAACTAAACAGGCTATAATACAATTTAGATATATAGTTGATTTACCAAGTGGTAGTAATATAGATAACAGTTTTATAAATGCTCTGAATTTGATAACTAAGAAACCAACTATAGGAGAAGGGTGGCCTTCTAATCCTATAGCTACAAAGTTTATAAAGTGGTATATAGGTATAACGCCAAAAAATGAATTATGGGATATTGATACAGTTGAAAAAGTTAAGGTATGGCAAGTCAAAGCTGGTATATGGAGTGTTTATGGAGCAGATGGAGTGATCAGAGAAAAGGATTGGAATAAAATTTTAAAATAGCATATTTAAGATTATAAAGATATGCTGCTGCATCATAGTAAATGATATTTTGATGCAGCAGTAGAAACCTTTGTTAATATAATATCTTTCATATAGTTTACAGAAAAAATGTGATATAATAACCATTAGTTAAATAAAAATGGCACAACATGCTCAATAAACCAGGGGGGAATATCAATGGTAAATATGTTATTTAGTTTATATAACTTCAATGAAAAATGGGCAAAAAATATGGTATCAAAGTATATAAACTCTAATAATAGAGTTCTAATAATTCCATTTTCTTTTGATGAAGATATAAAAAACGATATGGAGTGGCAGAGTGAATTTAATAAGTATAAAGGAAGGCATTATAAAGTTATAGAGAAAACGTTCTCGAGTTATGGAGTTAGTGAAAAAAATATAGAATGCATAAACTATTTTAAAGATACTAGAGAAAGTGCAAAAGATAAAATAAGAAGTAGTGATATAATATTTTTCACTGGAGGCTTACCTGATAAAATGATGTACAGGCTAAAGGAGTTTGATTTAATAAATGAAATTGAAAACTTTAAAGGTACAATCATTGGAAGTAGTGCCGGTGCAATGATTCAGATAAAAGATTATCATATTACTCCAGATGAAGACTATGATACATTTTCATATAATAAGGGGCTGGATTTTATTAACAACTTTGATATTCAAGTACATTATGAGGGGACAGAAACACAAGAGAAGTACATAAACAAGGTACTAAGCGAAAAATCAGATACAGTGTATGCAATTAAAAATACTGGAGGAATAATTATTGATAATAATGTAACCACATTATTAGGAGATACATATACATTTAGTAAGTAATTTTTAATTTTACATAAAATGCGTCTTTAATATCCTATGAATAAAGCACTTGGTTAATTCCAGGTGTTTTATTCATAGAATGTTAAAAAATGTACACTAACATATAACAAATATTAAACAAGATCGTAACAATTATTATATATAATAATAATAATTGTCCTAAGGAAATAAACCTTAGAGGAAAATTTAAAAATATAATAAGTACCCCTTATTATAGATATATTTTGTTTTAGGTAAGCACTAGTGAAAATACTAGTGCTTATTTAAATTAATGCAATAAAATTGTATTTTAATAAATTTTAATACATTTATAAAATGTAGTGAATATAATATTAGTAATGGGAGAAGGGAGGAGTAATTTTGAAGAGAACCTATATCTTGGACACAAATGTTATTCTGTATTCACCAGGAGCTATTTTCACTTTTGGGGATAATGATGTAATTATACCTGAAATAGTATTAGAAGAATTGGATAGTTTTAAAAAACAAAAGAATGATTTAGGTGCTAATGCTAGACATGCAGCTAGAATTATAGATAGGCTTAGGAGGCAGGGAAAGCTTAATGAAGGAGTTAATATACCAGGAGGAGGAAAGTTGAGGGTAGAAATGAACCATTATGATACAGAAATACCTCCATGCTGGGATAAAAACAAGGCAGATAATCGAATAATACAGATTTGTAAAGCTCTTAAGGAACAAGGAGAAGATGTATGCCTTATTACAAAAGATACTTTTGAGAGGATTAAAGCAGATATTGTTGGTATAGATGTGGAAGATTTTTATGAAAAGGTAGTACCGGAAAATGAAGATCAATATACAGGAAGAATTGATGTTTATGCTTCAAGTGAAAAAATATCAGAATTTTATCATAATAAATTTATAGAAATAAAGGATGTTTTATGTTATGAAGAAACACAAGGAAAATATGTTGTACCTAATTTTTATACTAATCAATTTGTTATAATTCACTGCAGTGAAAATCCTAGGCAAACAGCATTAGGGAGATTTAATGGTGACAAAGTAGTAAATTTGAATTGCAAGGAAAATACTTTTTTGGGTATTAGTCCAAGAAATGTAGGGCAGAAATTTATGATGGAAGCATTGTTTACAGATGCAGAGAAAGCTCCTTTAGTTATAGTAAAGGGGCCAGCAGGTACAGCTAAAACTTTATTTTCTTTAGCAGTTGGGCTTCATAAGATTATGGAGTGTGATACTGATCAATATAGAAGAATTCTTGTGTGCAGACCAAATGTTACTATGGATGAAGATATAGGATTTTTACCTGGGACAGAAGAGGATAAAATAGCACCTTTTATGAGACCAATATTTGACAATTTGGAAATATTAGTAGATTCAAATGAAAAGCAGAGATATAAAAACGAAAAGGAATTAGCAGATAAAATCAAGGAACTTTTTGATAGAAGAATTATAACTACAGAGGCTGTAGCTTATTTAAGAGGAAGATCTATAGTTAAAAATTGGGTAATTGTAGATGAAGCTCAAAATTTAACACCAAAGCAGGTTAAAGCAATTATAACAAGAGTGGGTGAAGGGACAAAACTTATATTAATAGGCGACCCAGATCAAATAGATCAACCATTCCTTGATTCAAGATCAAATGGACTTTGTTATGCTTCAGAAAAAATGAAAGGTAGTAATTTATGTTATCAAGTTACCATGAATTACAATGAGTGTGAAAGATCACCACTATCATATGAGGCTTCAAAAAGATTATAATAATTTAAGAGGCGGAGTTAATCCGCTTTTTTTATAACAAATTTTATTTACTTAAAATGTATTCAAATGATAACATATGTCAATAATTTTATGTATAAATACAGTTTGAAAGTTAGGCATGAATATATAAAGAATAGAGTAGAACAATTTTTAGAAAATCCTTAACATATTCAAAATTTAATTTTTATTAACATCTTTTATGACCTATTTATAATTATTTCTATTTAAAAAATATAGCATTTATTGTACAATATTGAGAGATGTAATTTTAGAAAGGAAAGGTTTTTGTATATGGACAAAAGAAAAACAAATGGTAAAAGGGGTAAATCCATTTGGAAGTTGGTTGTAGGTTTTATAATATTTGAAGTATTATTTACTGGAATAACTGCTCCTCTTTTAATATTTTATGGGCCATTTCAAAATGTAAAAAAGACTGTAGTTGAATCTGCAATGACAACACTTAGTCATCAATATATTGCTAAGTTTTTTTTATCTGATGATGAAATTAATAAAATTTTAGGAGAAAATACTATAGACAATATTCAGCAAGATAACGTTTCTCAATTAAAGTTTGAAAATAATCATGATAGCAGCATAGAAAGAGAAGAAGTTAGTGATGGAAGAAAATTTAACGGATATATGCTTATTATTCATGATCCTACAAGAGTAAAAGTAGGATATAGCAAAAAGTTAGGTGTAGCTGGTGAGTTAACTAGTCAAATAGCAAAGGATAATAATGCTGTAGCAGCAATTAATGGTGGTGGGTTTACAGACAGTTCCTCAGGTGATAGTAAGTGGACAGGGACTGGTGGAAAACCTGTTGGAATACTTATGAGTGATGGAAAAGAAGTGTATAATGACGTATCAGATGAAGATAAGGCAATGGAAGTAATGGCAATGACTAGTAAAGGAGAGCTTTTAGTAGGCTCACACAGCTTATCAGAAATGAAGTCTCTTGGTGTTACGGATGCTATCTCTTTTGGTCCTGCATTGGTTGTAAACGGTAAGGGAACTATAAAGTCTGGTGATGGTGGCTGGGGAATAGCTCTAAGAACTGCCATAGGACAGAGAAAAGATGGATCTATATTATTTTTAGTTATAGATGGAAGGCAAACAAAAAGCGTAGGTGCAACGTTAAAAGATGTTCAGAATATAATGCTTGAATATGGTGCATTAAACGCTACAAATTTGGATGGAGGTTCTTCGTCAACTATGTACCATGAAGGTGAAGTAATAAACAATCCATGTGATCCTTTAGGAGAAAGATCTGTACCTTCTGCTGTTTATGTTAAACCTTAAAGTACACTAGATAAGTATTAGAAGGAGAGTGCTCAATGAAGATTTTCGTAAGAATTCTTATATGGATAATGATATCATTAACACTACAGTGTGCAGGACTTTTTTATGCTAATAAATACCTATTTGCATCAAGCACAGATATCAAAACTAAGAAAGTAGTGAAAAGTGACAATAAAAAACCAGATATTAAAATTAACATACCAGATAATGCAAAGAACACAAACATATCATTTGATGGAAAGTTTGTGGCTTATTATGATGGAGATGTATTGAAAGTAGTAAATACTTTAACAGGAGAAGAAAAAAGCGTAGAATTTGAAGGAGGAGTAAAGGTATCTTTTTATAAATGGCTTTCTGATAGAAATAGAATGCTTATAGCTGAAAAGGAAAGTTCAAATGAAGAATCAAATTTGAAATTAGCTTATTATGATGTTGATAAAGGTTTGAAAGAAGATATTAAAGATTTAGATTGGGCTGATAAAAAATCAGAAGTTGAAGATATACAAGCATCACCGCTTACTAATATTATATATGTTAAAGTGGCTAACAGTGGGAAGCGCAGCAGTATATATTGGGTTAATATAATGAAGGAAATGAAAAAGGTTGAAACAAGAAGTTATCAAATAGGAAGTATAAGAGTACTTCCACATGAGGACAAATTAGTATATGAAGATTTAACTCATAGTAGAATATATATGACTGATAAAGATGAACCTTTGGATATAAGTGGGGTAAGTAATCCAAGTTTATTAGGTGTAGATGATAATGACAATGTATATATAGGAGAAACTAATAGTGATAAAGTTACTAAAATATTTTACGGAACTGTAAAAGAAGGTAGAAATGAATTGCAAACTATAGATTTAGGCAGTGCTGTAGATAAGAATAATATATATATAACTGGAGAAGGAAAAGTTTATGTTAATGATAGTCTTAAAGGTGTTGTAAAAGAATTTTCAAGTGGAAAACAATATAATTATGCAGGTACTTTTGTACAAATGTATAATGGAGGAGTTATATCAATAAGTGATGGAAAACTTGTAAAAACTTTATTTAATTAAATAGTTTTTTTATTAAAGGAGGGATGATTAAATTTGAATAATTGGTTATTAACTAAGATTCTTGTAGTACCAGCTATACTCATAGGATTTACATTTCACGAGTATGCTCATGCCATAGTGGCAGATAAATTAGGAGATAAAACTCCTAAATTCCAAGGAAGGCTTACTTTAAATCCATTTGTACACATAGATATAATTGGGTTTTTAATGATATTAATAATGAATTTTGGATGGGCAAAACCTGTTCAAATAAATCCATCAGCTTTTAAAAATAGGTATAAAGATGATTTGAAAGTATCTATTGCTGGCCCATTAGCAAATTTAGTAGTGGCATTCATAGGAGCAATACTTATGGCGCTATTATCTAAGTATGGATTTAATTCATTAGGTAATGTTTCAGGATTATATGATATACTTTCAATAATAATTTCATATATAGTTAGTATAAATTGTATGCTTTTTATTTTTAATCTTATACCGATACCAGGCTTAGATGGATTTCATATTTTAAGGGACTTGTTTCCAGGCTACTATTATAAAATATCAGATACATTATATAGATATCAAATGATTATACTTTTAGTAATTATAGTAACACCTATAGCAACTTATGTAGTAGGAATACCATCAAGATTTTTATATGTTGCATTTATGCATATTGCTAACGTTATAATATAAAACAAAATGCTATGTTGATACATCAGGAGGAATTTTTATGAGACTAAGGAAAAAATGGTGGGCAAGACCAGAGATGGAGCAAAGTCCTTTAACTGTGATAAACCCGCAGGAGTATAAAGGAAAGTGGAAAGAAGAATTTAAGAATGAAAATCCTATATATTTAGAATTAGGATGTGGAAGAGGAACTTTTTTGTGCGAACATGCAAAACAAAATTCTAATATAAATTATATAGGGATAGACTTAAAAGATGAAGTATTAATATATGCTTTAAGAAAACTAATTCAAGAAGAACTTACTAATGCTAGGATTATTCCAACTAATATAACAAATATTTCAGAAATGTTTGATGAAAATGAAGTAAGTAGGATATATATAAATTTTTGCAATCCATGGCCAAAGGACAGACATAATAAGAGAAGACTTACACATACAAGATTTTTAAATCAATATAAGCAGTTTTTAAAACCTGAAAGTGAAATATGGTTTAAAACTGATGACAAAGATTTGTTTGAGGATTCTCAAGTTTACTTTAAGGAAAATGGTTTTAATATTGAATATATAACTTATGATCTTCATAATAGCGATTTTCAGGAAAATATAGTTACAGAGTATGAGAGCAAATTTACTTCTTTGGGAATGAAAACTATGTTTTTATTAGCAAAGCTTACTGTAGTCAGTGAATAGATTTTGGAAGTATAAATAGCTTTAAACTAAATAATTCACATTAGAGACCGAAGCTTGTTCTCTAATGTGTTTTTATTTTTTAAGAAAAATTATTTGTGATTGCCAAAACTATCTTTATAGGTATCAGTTGGTAATATTGAGCCTTTATAAAGAGTGAATTTGGCGTCATATGCTTCCTTTTGTCTATATAGTTCTTCAGTAGACATTCCGTTTATAGGAGAATCAGTTGGAGAAATACCTTGTTCTGTTGTAAAACCTATTTTATTTTTATTAGTTAATTTACTTTGATTTTCTTTCATTCATATTCACCTCGTTTTATAGAATGTACATATTAAAGAAAAGTATAAGAGTAATTTTTGCAATGTAAAGTTATAAAATTGAAATAAAAAAATTTTTTATTTAATATAGAAAATTATATAATTATCATTAATATTTATTTTTATAAATGGAAAGAATGTGCTAAAATAAATAGCGAAATTTATAGTGTAAATAATAGAACAAACATGCAGTTTTTTATTTAAATTATTTATTTAGTATAGTTTTGTAGTATTGAAAGGTGCTGGTTAATTGTGGACTTTGTAATGAAAATATTAGAAAGAACTTTTGTAGAAACATTTTATTTGACAGGTATGATTATATTAATTGGGTTGATTCTTGGTGTACTAAGAAATAATTCAATAAAAAACTTTCAGAGAAGTTTTGGCAGCAATGCAGTAATGATAACAGGGTTTATTGGCGTTCCAATACATGAGTTGAGCCATGCTATTTTTGCGGTATTATTTGGACATAAAATTACTAAAATTAAGTTACTTCAAAAACCAGATGAGAATGGCGTAATGGGATATGTACAACATGGTTATAATCAAAACAGTATTTATCAGCAGATAGGAAATTTTTTTATAGGTATAGCACCTATATTTGGAGGAGTTTTTTCTATAATTGCTTTGATGAAATTTATAATACCAAGAGCTTATAACAGTTTTATTAATATATTGTTTAGAAGTCTACATATTACAGTGTTAAACAAGAGTATAATTGAAGGAATAATAAACTCTTACTTGGGTTTAATAAAAGTTATTTTTTCTTTAAAGAATTTTGAAAATCCGTATTTTTATGTATTTCTGTTTATATCTATATGTATATCCTCACATATATCGTTGAGTTCTGCAGATATAAAGGGAGCTTCCAGAGGATTATGTGTTATATTTATAATATTATTAATACTAAATGCTTTAAATTTAACAAAATATATCTTGGCTATTGATTTAATAAAGTATAATATTTTAATAACAGGATTTCTAATGATATCTGTAATACTTTCTACAATAACCTTTTTAGTAAGTTTAATTCTTACTAGTATCAAGTGATTCTTAGACTTAGGTGGAGTTTGCTTGTGAGGAATACTTCCTACATCTGAGTCTTAGAAGAACTTATCCAGGCGCGTAGCAGTGCTTATCACCAAGTTAAGTAGAGAGCCAAAATCTATGATTTTGTGCGAATCACTTACTCCTTCGACAATAGGAGAAGGAGTTTCATACAAATGGGGTATTAGCAATGATAGCGATCGGATAAAATAGTAAGAAAAGAAGATTCATTTACATTTGTTTTGGAATAATTTGTAAAAGCATTATGCTTTGTGCTAAAATAGTATTATTGTATACAAAATATAAAATGGGGGTTAACGTACTATGTTTAGAGAAAAAATTAATGAATTTATTAGAGTTATTTCTAAAACTGAGGATTGTGAATGTTTAGATATGATGGAAGAATTAATAGATTCTGCTGGAGATTATTTAAGAAGAGTTAATGTGTTAGAAGTAGGAATAATGGTTGGAAAATATAGTAAAGAAGATAATGAGTATAGAGAATATATTGAGAAACTTGACAAACAAAGAAGTAATGCACATGATAATTTAATATCTAATGTTAAAATTATTAACAGACTTTGTAGAATAAATAATTTACCACCAATGTATCAAGGAAACGAAGAAGACAGGGTAGAAGTAGCTGAATTTGCACAAAAAGTGGTAGATGAATTATTTAGTACAAGAAGATTATAATTGGAAAATATCAAGTATGGATATTAACAATATTAGAAATACAGTAAAAACAATTATAAAAAAGCATGAAAAGTTAGGTTCTTTCATGCTTTTTTAAATAAAAATTTACTTGATTATTATACATATATTGTTAATTTTATTCTAATCAAAAGGGTAATGCTTAACTTACGTTAAATTTTTTAACAAGCTCAACAGGAGAATAAGATAATTTTGCTTGTCTTAGACCTTCAATTCCTAAATCCTGTTCACGATTTATGAGTGGAATTTGGCTAAAGTAGTTTTCTATAAAGGTCTTATTGACAAAGTTATAGAGACCTCTTATATCTGAATCTGCTTTTTCAATATGTATTATTCCCATATTTTCACTTACTTTTTCACCTATAGTGAAAGCAGATAATTTATCATTAACATGAATAACCATTCCTATAAAATCCAATTTGTCACTATTTTTTAGTAATTCTTCTATAGATCTGAGTTCATATAAAAGGTATCCCTTACATATATGCTTGTGACACCATTCACGAGCAGCTTTTATGCATGGTTGTATTAGGTCTGAAGTCATTTCAGAAATTTTATAATCATAATTTTTTACAAAATAATTATAGTGATTTTTTTTCTTATGAAGAATTTTTCCAGAAAGACTTATAAGTTTTTCGCTTTCATATATATAATCAAAATTATCTCTATCCTCCTCTATAACAAAAGTGTCACCAAAAACATCTAGGAGATCATCTATAAATGGTTGTTCTGCATCTTTAAAAAGGTAACTCAGGTCATATGAAGCTCTAAGTTCTAACAAAACATTAACTATTTCTTTTAAATTTTCTTTTTTATAGCCTATAGGCTGCATAAAATGATAACTCCCATCAAAGTCCATTTTTTTAATAATTATCACATCTTTATAAATAGCATATTGTATATCACAAGCTTTTCGCCATATAAAAAGATTTGTAAAGGAATATTCACAGGTTTCAAATGAGTATGGTTTTAAATATTTATCAAATAGTTCCTTATCCTCTAAGGATAGTGGTTTAAAATTAAGCATATATACATCCTTTCTATAAAAATTAATATTAAGTAATATTAAATATTATTTGTTTATATAAATATTATATTATAAAAATACTATTTATCAAACAGTATTTTTATATTTAAATATGATATTAATATTATAAATTAATTATTTTTAGCATAAAGTTAAAATTATGTTAATTTATTATGCGGTAATGTTAAAAACAGGTTAAAGTATTTGTTATTTAATAATATTATTGCTTTTTAATAGTAAAATAATTAAGGGAAATATTACTTAATGTTAATATTGAGGAGGATAATGATGAGAAACATTTCAACTAAATTACAGCTAAACAATATTGTAAAAATCCATTTTATAAACAGTGTTGGAATTAAAATAATGATGCAAATAACTGTATTGCTTATATTTGTCTGTGGAATTTTAGGTTATGTTTCATATAGTAGTTCCTATAATAGTTTGGAATATACTATTAGATCTTTTTTAGAATCTAAAGCTTATGATAGCTCAGCACTTGTAAGTTCAACTATTCAACAGGATATTAGAGTGATGAATGAAATAGCTTCTAGACCAGAAATTAAATCCATGAATATTCAACTACAAAGTCCTGTACTCTTAGCAGAAGCTAAAGATTTAGGATATATAAATTTAAATATAATTGAACCTAATGGTTTAACACATTTGGCAGATGGAGGAAAAACTCAAACTGATCTTTTTTCATCAAATAACTTGTATTTAAAAGAAGCATTAGGAGGCAAAGCTTCCATATCTGACCCGGTTACAAATGTAGAAGGGGAACAAATTATAGCCATAGCAGTACCTATAAAAAATGAAAGTGGACAAGTAAATGGAGTTCTATTTTCTAATATGACTACTAAAAAATTAAATGAAATAGTTCAAAAAACAAAGGTAGGTAACGGTGGATACAGCTTTATAATAAATAAAGAAGGTACTAAAGTTGCGCATAAAGATTTAAAGTTAGTTTTAAACAAGGATAATACTATTAAAAATGCTAATAAAGATAAAAGTTTAGTGGCATTAGCACAATTAGAAAGTAAGATGATAAAAGCAGAAAAAGGTTCTGGATATTATATTAAAGATGGTAAAGAAATGTTTATGTCTTATGCTCCTGTTCCAGATACAGAGTGGTCTATGGCATTAACTATACCTAAACAGGAAATATTTAAGGAAGCAAATGAATTAGAACATAAATTTATAGTTATGACTATACTATTTATATTAATTGGTATGGCAGTAGGTTTTATAATATCAAGGTCTATAAAACGACCACTGTTAAAAATAAAAAAATATGCAGAACAATTGTCAAATTGTAATTTAAGTCACAGAATAAGCATAGATAGAAAGGATGAATTTGGACAAGTAGCTAACTCATTAAATGCAGCTATAAATAATGTAGAAAAGATTATTTATTCTGTGAAGCTTAATGGAAAAGAGACTTTAAAATCTACAAATGATATAAATAATATGTTTGAAAAAATACATAAGCATGTAGAAAATGTTTCATATAAATCTAATAAAATTTCAGCTAATATGCAGCAAGCTTCTGCATATATAGAAGAATTAGCTTGTAAGTCTTTAAATATAGAAGATGAAATAAATAATACTGTAGAAGAAGCAAAAAATGGTTTAGAGTTAGCTAATAGTATAAAAAGCAGAGCAAATTCAATGAAGAATCAAACTGAAAACTCTAGAACTAAAATTTTACATACTTATTCTGAATCAAAAGAAAAATTAAATGAAGCATTACAGAATACAAAGGTTGTTGAAAATATTTCTATAATGGCAGAAGTAATAAAAGATATATCTAAAAAGACAAATTTATTAGCTCTAAATGCTGCCATTGAAGCTGCAAGAGCAGGTGAACATGGAAAGGGTTTTTCAATAGTAGCAGATGAAATAAGAAAATTAGCAGAGCAATCTAATGGCGTGGTTCAAGATATACAGGAAAATGTAAAAAATGTTTTAAATTCAGTAGAAAAGCTTTCTGAGTCATCAAAGTTTATTTTAAATGTTATAGATAATGAGATATTAGAAAGTTATGATAAAATTATGGTCGTAAGTGATGATTACAAAAACGATGGAAGTAAATTTCAAAGTATAATAGAAGGATTTAATTTACTATTACAGGATATTTATGTCTCAATAGAAGAAATGACAGTGAATATGAAAACTTTGACAGAGTCCATGGGTGAATGTGCAGATGCTTCAACTGATATTGTGGATAATATAGAAAACCTTAAAGAAGAAAATTTACATATATGTGATAAATCAAGTAAAAATGCACAAGGAGCAGAACAATTGCTACAATCCATAAGTGAATTTAAGATTAAGTTATGTAAAGAAAGTTAAGTAGTGGTATAATGGTACAAGTGTAATTTTGTACTAAGGGAGTGAAGATTCAGAAGTGGAAAGTTTAACAGGAAAAGTGGCATTAGTCACAGGTTCTTCTAGAGGCATAGGAAGAAGTATAGCATTAGAAATAGCTAAAGCAGGAGCATCTGTAGTAATAAATTATACAAATAATGAAAAAGAAGCTATAAAAACTTTAGAGGAAATTAGAAAAATTGGTAGAGCTGCTATTATAGTAAAAGCAGATGTTAGTGTATATGAACAGGCTAAAATGCTTATAAATAGTGCAATAGAACATTTTGGAAAAATAGATATATTGATTAATAATGCAGGAGTTTCATATATAGGCCTTTTTATGGATATGAATGAAAAGCAGTGGGAAAGAATTATTAATGTTAATTTAAATGGGGTTATCAATTGTTCTCATAATGTTATTCCACATATGGTTAGCAAAAAAGCTGGCTGTATAGTAAATGTGTCTTCTATGTGGGGGAATGTTGGAGCATCTTGTGAGGTAATATATTCTGCTTCCAAGGGAGCTGTGAATTTATTTACAAAGGCTTTAGCAAAGGAGATGGCACCTTCCAATATAAGAGTAAATGCAGTTGCACCAGGTGTTATAGATACAGAAATGAATAGTTTTCTAAATAAAGAAGAAAGAGAAGCGTTAGAGGAAGAGATTCCTATAGGTAAGTTTGGCAAGGGGGAAGATGTAGGTAAAACTGTTGTTTTCTTGTGTAGTGATGCTGCAAAATATATTACTGCACAGATAATAACAATAGATGGTGGAATGAATTAACTAACATGGTGAAATAAATAAAAATGCGATGCCGTATCCTAAGAATTTTAATGTAGGTGCGGCATATTTTTGTATATGATAAACATGTTATATACAGTTTATGTACAAGTTATCCACAAAGTTATCCACAGTCTGTGAATTAATATTTGAATAGTGAAAAGTTTTGATAAATAATAATAATTCTAAAAATTTTATTTTAAATAAATATATAAAATTATAGACGTTATAAACGATAAATAAATATGATTTATAAAGAAGTTTATCCTAAAAGTTCGCATAAAATATTTTATCCGATGGCTACCATCCGTAACACTCCCATCACACTCTGTGAAAGCGACTATCTCCAAATCATAGATTTGGGATATCTGCTTTTCTTAAGGTGGGAGATAACGGCTGACACGCCCCTGGATAAGTTCTTCTAAGACTCAGATGGGTAAAATGCCTAAATGGCATTTTACGAGCTTTTGCTCAGGTAAGAGGTATTACTCATAAGCAAACTCCATCTGAGTCTAAGAATCACTTGATACCAATTTAAACTTAATTAAGATAATAGTTGAAGAAAGTGTAAATTTTAGTTAAAATTATTTAAGGGTGTAGATACTATTTGCTATGTTTTTAGACAAAATAAGTATGTTAACAAGTAAAATAGTAATCATTATATGAAAGATGGGTAAGTATGTATAAGATAATAATATTAGATGATATGGCATATATAAGATATAGAGTAAAGCAATTATTAGCTGAGGAAGGCATAGAAATTTATGAAGCTGCTACATCCTTTGATTTTTTTAATAAGCTTTATGATAAAAAGAATGAGATAAACCTAATAATATTAGAAGTAGGATTAAGTACTGAAGATGGATTTGAGGTTTTGAAAAAGATCAAGGCAATGAATTTGAAAATACCTATAATGGTATTAACTAAAATGAATACAAGAATTGATTTTATAACATGTATAAAAGAGGGGATTTCTGAATATATTTTAAAACCATTTGATCCAAAAATGTTTTTAAGAAGAATAGATAACTTGATTGTGTCACATGAAAAGGGAGAAGAACCAGAAGAAATAATTTACTTGAACTTTAAAGAATACATGATAAAACAAATAAGTAAGGCAAAAGAAGAAAATACAAAGGTTTCAATTATGATGGTAAGTTTGGTAAAGCCAGGTTCAGATTTATTTGGAGAAAAAATTGATATAAAGGAAACATATTTAATTTTGATAGATTCAGTATATGAAAAATTAAAAAGTTTATTTAAATTACCAGATTTATTTGTAAAGCATGGTTTTTCAAATTTTGTAGGGGTTATTCCATGGAAAGATAAAAATCCTATGGATAAAATAGAGAAGAGTGTACAAAACAGATATGGAGAAGTTAAAAATAAAGATTCTAGATACAAGGAGTATGAAATAGAATGTGTTTTTGTTACTTATCCTGAAGATGGACAAGAAAGTGAAGAGTTGTTGGATAACTTAGAAGCAAAAATGCAAAATAAGATTAATGGTAGTGATAATCAAAAATAGATATTATATTAGTAGATTGAAATGAATTGAATATGTGGAATATTAGAAAATTGAATTACATAAATTGTCTGACAGAATTATAAAAATATGCTGGATTTTTTATAAGTTTTGTTTTATTATAGTGACATGGGTAGAAAGCTAAAATTTATAGCTTAAGGTGAACGGTTTACTTATATAAAAAAATCTCATGGATATAATAAAACATTATTTTAAAGGAGATGGTATTATATGGTATATTCTTTGATTTTTGGTTTAGTAACATTAGCATTTGGGTTAATACCTAAAATAGTAAGACCAAAGAAAATTAATTCTTGGTATGGATATAGGACACCTATGTCAACAATAAATCAAGAAACTTGGGATGAAGGAAATAGATATTCATCGAATCAATATATTATAGCAGGTATTATTTTATTAATTATAGGAAGAGCTTCCTATGCTTTTGTCGCTAATAAGCCATACTTAGTTCCTCTTATAGCTTTTGTTCCAGTATTGTCAGTAACAGTATTTACAGCAGAAAAGCATTTGAAAAAAGTTTTTGATAGTAATGGTGTGAGAATAAATAATTCAGGTAAATTAAAAGAAAAAGGTATATAATAAAAGATTAAGATCAGTAAGATTTTTTACTGATCTTTATTTTTTTTCAGATACCTAAAATTTATAATTTTGTGATGAAATCTTTATGTATTGACAATTTGTTATATTAGTTATAGTATCAATATAACAAATATATGTGTTAAGATATTTGCACTTATATATGGAGGTGGGACATTGTGCTAATAAAAATAGATTTTGAATCAGATACGCCTATATATGTTCAATTAAAAAGAGAAATAATACAAGGTATAGCAAAGGGGGAGTTAAAAGAAGGAGATAGTCTTCCTTCAGTTAGACAAATGGCAGAAGATATAGGTATAAACATGCATACTGTTAATAAAGCATATAATATGCTTAAAATAGATGGTTTTATAACTATAGATAGGAGAAAAGGTGCCATAATAAATAAAATGTTGAAAACATATTCTGAGGAATATATGGAAAACTTATCAGAAGAATTGAGATACATAATAGCAGAAGCCTACTGTAGAGGTGTAGATAAAAAAAATTTTTTAAACATCAGTGAAGAAATATTTAAGGAATATACATAGTAAAAATGTAAATCATTTTAAAAAATAAAATGTGAAATAATGATAAAATTAGTCTTTCAAATTTGGAGGAATAAAAATGGATAATAGAATTATATCTTCAATATCAATAGTATTTATTGTAATTTTAATATTTTTAATTCAAGTTTTAACGCCTAGACTTACTAGAAAGGAAATATATTTTGGTATAAGAATACCTAAAAATCAACTTGAAAGTGAAAAATTAAAAAATATTTATAAGAAGTATGTAACAAACAACATAATAGTTTCAATACCATATATAATTATAGTATTTTTATTGTGCTATTATCTTAATGCTTATTTTGAAATATTGAATGTTGTATTAATATTAGCTTATTTGATAATAAGTTTTTTTGTTTATTTTATAGCTAATAAGGAAGTAAAAAAAGTAAAGAATGAATTAAATTGGGGTAAAACTAAAAAATCAGTAGTTGTTATTGACACTAATTTTACTAAAGAGAAAAATAAAAGTATGTTAGTATCACCATCGTGGTTTTTAATACCTTTATTTATGATAGTTATAAATTTATATATAGGATATAGAGTATATCATAATCTCCCTGATATTGTTCCAACTCATTTTGATTTTGCTGGTGAGGCAAATGGGTGGACTCCAAAGTCATATAAACTAATAATACAAATGCCTGCAGTACAGCTTTTTATGACTATAATTATGTTTTTTTCTTATAAAATTATTGGGTGGTCAAAGCAGCAAATAAGTGCTTCTGATCCCAAAGCATCTAAAGAAAGAAATAAAATATTTAGATACAGATGGTCAGCGTATATGATATTAATGGCTATAGCTATAAATATTTTATTTACTGTAGGAAATTTAAGCATACTTCAAGTTATAAAAATGAGCGCTAAAACTAGTATGATCGTTATATTTACAATAACAATGCTTATAATTGTCAGTAGTATAGTTATGTCTGTAAAAACAGGTCAAGGTGGAAGCAAAATTAAGGTTGGAAGTATGGATGAAGAGAATGAAAAAGTACAAGATAGGGATGATGATAAGTATTGGAAGTTAGCTAATAGCATTTACGTAAATAAGGATGATCCAGCCATCTTTGTAGAAAAAAGATTTGGTATTGGATGGACTATGAATTTTGGAAACACCAAAAGTATAATAATTGCTGTTGTATTTATAATTTTAATGATTGCATTACCGATACTGATTCATTAGAGAAAAAGTAAGAAGTATGTGATGTAAAGTGCAGTGGTAGTTTTAATTTTAACTTTTACTTATATTGTTATAGATAATTTTAGTAAATGAAAATTGTATTTAATATATAGATTAACGATTAAAAATTAAGTTCCTCTTAAAGTATATAAAACATATTATGGTAATAGTATTAATGTGTAATTAAAAAGGGGGATTAATGAAGAAAAGAATAATAATTTCCGTAATGTGTATTCTGGCCGTTTTTCTCTTTGTAGGGTGCGGTGGAATTCGTATTTCACTTGATTCAGATAGCAAACCAGCTCAAAGTGAGAATAAGCAGCAGAACGATGGAAACAAGTCGCAAACAGCATCGGATAAGGCGGCTAAGCAAGATCAAAATGCTAAGGATAACTCACCAGTAACAGTTAATATTAATCAAGCCCCTCAAACTAATAGTAAGCCGGATACAGTAATTGTAAGAGAACCATCTCCAGCACCTGTAGTTAATGGAAGTTTTATATTTTCAAATAGTGGTTATTCTTATCTTACTAAAAGTCAAGTAGCTAGCTTAAGTAATTATCAATTAGGAATTGCTAGAAATGAGATTTATGCAAGACATGGTTATATATTTAGTACAGCAAAGTATAGAAATTATTTTAATTCACAAAGTTGGTATTCTCCTATTACCACAAATGTTACTTTAAGTAATGTGGAAACTTATAATGTTGATCTTATAAAGGCTGAAGAGGATAGAAGGGGAGTTAAAAATTAGCAAAAATCATTTATATAAAAGAAAAGGATAGTTTTATTTGGAAATGTTATTTTCAATATAAGCACATTGAAACACAACTTTTTCAAGAGGACAATTGACATAGGACAGAGGACAATGAAGGTGAGTTTTCTTCCTTATGTCAGAAAACTAATTTATTTTTAAAGCTTCTTTTGCTAATGCAAAAGAAGCTTTAAATTTATATAAGTCAGCAATGTTTTACTTTAGTAAGATAAATCATCCTTCACTGTCATCTTTCAATTGTCCTCTAAAAAATGTTTCATATTTTTTTATAATGCTATATAATCCGAATGTACAAATCCAACAGCAGATCCTGCTTGTACTTTGTACCAACGACCGTTAGATGATAATATTTGAACCTTGCTGCCATAAGCAAGTTCAGAAACTATTCTTCCTGTCCATGGTGCAGATCTCAAATTTAAGGTTGAATTTTTATTACTAAGAGTTACGGTACCAACTTTTCCGCTAGCTTGTGGTTGAGGATTAGCAGCGGCAGTAGTAGTAACAGTGCTTCCGGAAGAAATAGAAACATAATCAGAAGACACGTATCCTACAGTTCCATTTGAATTCACTTTATACCAATTGCCAGAAGTACCTAATATTTGAAGCTTAGTTCCAGAAGGTAAGCTTCCTATAACATTACCTGAAGGATTATTTCTTAAATTCAGATAAGAAGATTGATTACTTAAATTTACAACACCAAATTTGTTTGAAGTTAAATTAGTAACAGCAGCGGTACTAGTGGTGTTAGAATTATTAACTACAGGTTGACTTGAACCAAGGCTTATGTATTTAGAACTTACATAACCATAGGAGGAGTTATATTTTATTTTATACCAGTCACCACTAACAGCAACTACATTTACAGAACTTCCCTTTTTTAACGATCCAACAACTCCTGAAGAGCCACTAGCACTACTTCTTACGTTAAGAGTAGAACTGTAGCTAGAAATATTAACTAAACCACTAGCAGATTTAGACTGTTCGGGTTGAGTATTACTACTATTATTATTTGTATTTGTATTTGTATTAGTAGTAGGTTGTCCACTATTTGAGTTGCTAGAAGGTGATGATGATACATAAATATATCCCTTTAAGAATAAGTTTCCTCTATTTTTTATTTCTTCTTTAGATAAAGATTTTAATTGACCGTCATAGGCACCTCTAATATTGAAATTACCCTCATTAAAATATACAGTATTACCTTCTACCTTTTCTACAAAGGCAACATGACCATAACCCTTATTTCCTCCGCCCCAGACAACTATGGAGTTAGCTCTAGGTTCAGAACCATAACTGTATACTTTATCCTTTGCATTGGCATACCACCAATCTACGGCATTTCCATAAAATTCTGAAGGTAAGTTTATGGATAGCTTTTCTAAAACCCTTCCGTAAGTAAACCAAGTACACTGTCCTTTATATCCATATTTAGTGAAAATATTTGAATCGCTTACATAAGAGGCACCTTGTGGATTTGGCATGATTCCAGCAGCATGCACAGAATTATGTAATAGACATTTAGCATTTATTAGGGAAGCAGATATAAAAAAAGCAAAAACTAATTTTTTGGATTTATTCATTATGCTACCTTCCTTTCGTAAGTTTTATAGTTAAATTAAAAATATAGTTTAATTTATATTATAATTCAAAAACATTATCGTTTAATAATTAAAAAAGTTAATAGTTTTTTTACATGTTATATAATAAATTATAATATATGTACAGAATAATGCAAGTAAGGAATATGGTTACATTAATTTTCTAAATACTTTATTGTTTATATATCTAACTTTCGCAGTTTAAAAATTATACTAAATTAAAATTTTGTATGTACGAAAGTTGAATTATATATTAATGTATTGTTAAAATATATAAATGTACAACTGTATTAGAAAAGAGATGATTTAATGGATGATAAGAAAATAAAAGTATCCATTCGAAATTTAGTAGAGTTTGTGTTAAGAGGCGGAGATTTAGATTCAAAATTTGTAGGAAGCAGCAGGGCATTAGAAGGAACAAGAGCACATCAAAAACTTCAAAAAAAGTATAAACAAGAGAATAATATAGAAAGACAATATAATGCTGAGGTAAGTTTAAAATATAATATAGAATATAAAGGATTTAGTTTTATTATAGAAGGTCGTGCAGATGGAGTAATAGTAGAAAAAGAAAAAATTGTTATAGATGAAATAAAAACTGTAAACAAACCATTAGAATTAATAGATGAGAATTATAATATTCTTCATATGGCACAAGCTAAATGTTATGCATATATTTATGCTATTCAAAACGATTTAAAGGATATATATGTGCAATTAACTTATTATAGTATAAGTGCTGATGAAAGCAAATATTTTATAAAAAACTTTAATATAGAAGAGTTGAAATTGTTTTTTTTAGATTTGTTGGATAAGTATTTTTGGTGGGCAAACTTCATGGAACAGTGGATTGTTAAAAGAAATATTTCTATAAAAAATATGAATTTTCCTTTTGATAAATATAGACCAGGACAAAGAGAGGTTGCAGTTGCAGTATATAATACTATAAAACAAGAAAGTAAAATATTTGTTCAAGCACCTACTGGGGTAGGGAAAACTATATCTACTTTATTTCCAGCTATTAAGGCTATGGAGCAAGGACTTATTTCTAAAATATTTTATCTTACAGCGAAAACCATAACTGCAAATGTGGCGCAGGAATGTATGACAAATATGAATAATAAGGGATTGAAAATAAAAACTTTAGTCATTACTGCAAAGGAAAAAGTATGTTTTAAAGATAAACCTTCCTGTAATCCGGAAGATTGTGAGTTTGCTAAAGGACATTATGACAGATTAAATGATGCACTAAATGAAATTTTAAGCAAAGAAACTTTAATAAGTAGAGAAGTAATAATAGAATATGCAAAAAGAAATAAGTTATGTCCTTTTGAATTTTCTTTAGAAATAGCTCTGTGGGTTGATTGTATTATTTGTGATTATAATTATGCTTTTAATCCTCAAGTATATTTAAAGAGTTTTTTTGAAAATGGAAAAGAGGATTATGTATTTTTAATTGATGAGGCTCATAATTTAGCAGATAGAGGAAGGGAAATGTTCTCGGCTGAACTTTATAAAAAGCCTTTTTTAAAATTAAAGAAAGTAATGACAAAAAAAGAACCCCAAATAGCTAAAGCTTTAACTAGTATAAATTCATATATGATAAAACTTAGGAAAATTTGTGAAGAAGAAGATAGAAATATTTATGTTCAAAAAGAAGAAATAAAAGATATATATAATTTATTAAGAAGATTTACAAAAGAATCAGAAGAGTGGCTTGCTAAAAATAATAAGTTGGAAGGTTATGATGAACTTTTACAATTATATTTTGATGTTTTATCCTATACCAGAATAAGTGAATTTTATGATAATAGGTTTGTTACATATGTAGAAAAATTGGGAGATGACATTAAGATAAAAATTTTTTGCTTGGACCCTTCTTATCTTTTAAATGAGGCAGTAAAGAGAGGAAAAGCTGCTGTATTCTTTTCTGCTACATTATCACCAATAAGTTATTTTAAAGAAGTATTAGGAGGAAATGAACAGGATTATACAATGAGAATTCCATCTCCTTTTCCAAAGGAGAATATGAAATTAATTCTTGCAAACAGAATATCTACTAAATATAAAAATAGAGAAAGTAGTTATAATTTATTATCAGAATATATACATGGATTAGTATGTGGTAGAAAAGGTAATTACTTAATATTTTTTCCTTCCTATGTATATATGAGAAATGTTTATGATATATTCTGTCAAGAATACTCCGATATTAATGCTGTAATTCAAGAAAGTTCTATGTCTGAGGAATCAAAAAAGACTTTTTTGGACAGATTTAAAAATTCTTCAGAAAACATGGTTGCTTTTGCTGTTTTAGGAGGCATGTTTTCGGAAGGTATAGACTTAAAGGGTGATAAACTAATTGGTGTAGGAATTGTTGGAGTTGGGTTACCTCAGCTGTGTTTCGAAAGAGATATAATAATGAATTATTTTAATGATAAAAATAATATGGGTTATGAATATTCCTATATGTATCCAGGAATGAATAAAGTACTGCAGGCAGCTGGCAGGGTAATAAGGACAGAAGAAGATAGAGGAATAGTTATGCTAATGGATGAAAGATTTTCAAGTAGAAATTATAGAGAACTCTTTCCAAAACATTGGGAGGCCAATACTGTTGTAAGAAATATTAAAGAAGTAGAAAATATTATAAAGAACTTTTGGGAAAATAAATAATATAGTTTAAATATTATTATGGTAAAGAGGTACTTAATATGGAAAACTTACAGGAGATATTTAAGAATTTCAATAAACACTTGCTGGAAGATGAAAGACCGTCTGAATATTTTAATTCTATAGCTGAAACTGAATTGTTTGAAAAAGTATATCCACTAACTATGTTTAAGGATTTAATGAAAACTCCTCAGTCTCCATTGCATCATTCAGAAGGAAACGTTTGGAATCATACTATGCTTGTTATAGATGAAGCTTCTAAGAGAAAGGATAAAAGTGAAGATTCTAGGGTGTTTATGTGGTCAGCATTACTGCATGATTTAGGAAAGGCACCGACTACAAAGATGCGAAAGGGAAAAATAACATCTTACGATCATGACAAAGTTGGAAAAGAACTTTCAGTAGATTTTTTAACGGAATTTGGATGCAGCGAAGATTTTATAGAAAAAGTTTCTTATTTAGTAAGGTGGCATATGCAGACTCTTTTTGTAGTTAAAGATATGCCTTTTGCTAACATTAAGGATATGATATCAGAGGGGAATTTTAAAGAGGTGGCATTACTTTCTTTGTGCGATAGATTAGGAAGAGGTGGTATGACATCGGAAAGGATAAGGTTAGAAAATAATAATGTAAGTACTTTTATTGAAAAATGTAAAAGGTTCACACGAAAGCCTTCTAAAAAATAATTTAAAATACTAAAATTATTAAAGTCCATAAACTTTATATAAAGGTTTATGGATTTTTTGTGTTTAAATTTAAATCCAAGATTTATCTAATATTATTTTGTAAGGTAAAAGTTTTTAATTATTAATTTTTATTTTAGAATAATATATTATATTGAAACATATGGTAAAATAAGTATATTATAGAATTAATAGTAAATGATGCGTTAGTGATTTAGGGGATGATATTATGAATAAATTCAAGTCACTTATGTTTGAAATAGTAGCCATATTAGGAATTCTATTTCTAGTTTTGGTAGCAGGTCTTGTAGATTTAAGAAGTGGTCAATCAACTGTAAACTCTAAAGAAGTTCAAGAGATGAATGTTTCTATTGAAAATGATAGAAAAAATATTGAAAAGATGAGCAATGAATTAATTAAAAAAAATCAAGAACTTGAACAAATGAAATCAAATCTAGGAAAATTAAAATCTGATAATATAGAGGAGTGGAATAACAGTATTATAATTTATAATAAAAAGCTATCGGAATATAGAAGTAGCTTAGCAGAATATAATGCTAGCTTAGACAGATATAATAAGAGATATAATCAATTTAAGGTTATGGGGAAGAAAAATGACAGTTTACTACAATGGATCAAATCAATAGTTGGAATTTGACAAACATTAAATGAATATTTTATATAATAAAGTTTAAATATAAGTAATGAAAATGAAAAAGTTAACGAAAATCATTATTAAGAAGAGAAAATTTAAATCGTTAAAATAGCTGGAGGTATAACATGAAAAATGATTACAAGAAATTCCCTTTGGTATTTTTAATATTTGGTATTTTTTTAATTGTACTTGTTTCTGGAATATCTATAAAAAAGTATATAAAGACAAAAGAGGCTGATAGTGCCAAACAGGTTTCTGTGCAAAAGAGTACTGATTCTACAAAAGAAAATGAAAAGCTTTTTTTTAATAAAAAAGATGCTGTTGCTGAAAAGGCTTCGATTAAGGTGTATAAAAAAAGAAGAGTATTAGAACTTTATTCTAGCGATAAATTAGTAGGAAGATTTAAAATTGGGTTAGGGAGGTCGCCAGAAGGATATAAAGAAAAAGAAGGAGACAATAAAACTCCAGAAGGAAGTTATTATATATGTTATAGAAATGGAAATACAAAATATACTTACTTTATTGGTATAAGTTATCCAAATATTGAAGATGCTAAAAGAGGATTACAACAGGGACTTATAAATGAAGCTGTCTATAAAAGAATAGAAAGAGCCATAAATAATAAAAAGCAACCACCATGGAATACCCCTTTAGGTGGAGAGATAGGATTGCATGGCGGTGGAAATAAATATGATTGGAGCTATGGATGTATTGCATTAACTGATGAAGATATTAATATATTAAAACAATATGCACCAAATGGAACAACTATAGAAATTTACAAATAATGAATGGTAATCTTATTACCATTCATTATTTCAGGCTGTTGATAAACATATTTTGTCAGCAGCCTTTTAAATTTTTAGCCCGATAGGGCTTTTTTTTAATTCAAAAAGGATTTTAAGATTTTGTGTAGAATTAATATAATATCAGATTTTTTAAGGAGTTAACTATTATGATTAAAGAAAATAATTCTGCACAGCAACAATTAGAGTTAGTATATATAGAAAATTTAGTTCCCAAAGATCATATCTTAAGGAAAATTGATAAATATATAGATTTTTCATTTATAAGAGATTTAACTAAGGACTTCTATTGTCCTGATAATGGACGACCAGCAATTCAGCCAGTAGTTTTATTCAAAATGTTATTTATAGGTTACTTATTTGCAATAAGATCAGAGCGACAGCTCGTGAAAGAAATTGAAGTAAATGTAGCTTATCGCTGGTTTTTAGGATTTTCATTAACAGATAAAATCCCAAGTCATTCTACTATAAGCCAAAATAGAATAACAAGATTTAAGGATACAAATATATACCAAGAAATCTTCGATAATATTGTATTTCAAGCAATAAATAAAAAATTGGTAGATGGTAAAATTCTATATACAGATTCTACACATTTGAAAGCTAACGCTAATAAAAACAAGTTTACAAAAGAACAAATTACACAATCAACCAAAGACTATTTTAATGAGTTAGAAGAAGACATTAATAAGGATAGAGTAGCTCATGGAAAACAACCTCTAAAAAAAAAGATAAAATAGAAAAAACTAAAGAAATTAAGACCAGTACTACAGACCCTGATAGTGGCTATATGCATAGGGATGGAAAACCAAAAGGATTTTTTTATTTAGATCATAGAACTGTAGATGGAAAGTATAACATAATAACAGATGTTTATGTAACGCCTGGTAACATAAATGATGTAGATCCTTATATAGAAAGACTAGATGTTCAAATTAAAAAGTTTAATTTGCAAACTAAATATGTTGGAGCCGATGCTGGTTATTCTACTAATAATATTTGTAAACAAATATTTGAACGAGAACTAAAAGCAGTTATGGGCTATAGACGTAGTCCTCATGTAAAAGGTAAATTTACTAAATTTAGATTCCAATATGTTAAAGAACAAGATGTATATTATTGTCCAGATTTAAGAGCATTAGAATATAGAACTACTAACCGTGATGGTTATAGAGAATATGTATGTAAAATCGAGTACTGCAGCCAATGCAATAAAAAAGAAAATTGCTTATCAGATAAAAGCAAAAGAAAAGTTGTTTATCGCCATGTCTGGGAAGATTACAAGGATGAAGTAATCAAATTTACTAAGACTGATAAAGGAAAATGGCTATATAAAAGAAGAAAAGAAACTATCGAGCGTAGCTTTGCAGATTCAAAAAATCTCCATGGTCTGCGCTATTGTCGCATGCGTGGAATTAAAAAAGTTTCTGAACAATGTTTGTTAACAGCAGCAGTTCAGAATATGAAAAAGATAGCCAGGGTGCTATCGCACCTATTTTTGCAATTTTTAAAGAATTCACTAACCAATTTATGGATAACATTCTCTTTTTATATGCTACCGCATAAATATTTAAGACAAAATTAAACCCAGCACTTTAAAAATGCTGGGTTTATGAACAATCTGAAATAATGAATGGTAATCTTATTACCATTCATTATTTTTTATGAGATTAATATATGTACCTATAGAAAATTCCAATAACTAATGATTTTAAATAAAAGGTATGATATTATTATTATTGCAATTTAGTAAAACATAATTAAATTGTAGTATAAATCATATTGTGTAAAATAATGTTAAAGGATTTATAAAAAACTTATAAGAAAGGACTAGATCTATGAATAAAAATTTTTTGTCTAAAAGTAAATCTATAAAATTTAAAGTTCTTGTTATGCCTCTAATTATTATATTTTCAGTTATAGTTATAATAGCCACAGTATCTATAGTGGAAACAAAATCAAAACTCATGGAACAAATGAAAATAAATGGGACAAACATAGGAAAAGAAATATCTAGTGAAATGGGTAAAAACAGTAGTACTATGGATACATTAAATGAATCCATAGAAACCAGAATAAAAACATTAGGAAGCTTTATAGGAGCAAATTCAGATAAAGTGAACAGCGACTATTTAGTTCAGCTGGCAAAGCAATTTGAAGTAGATGAAATAAATGTTACAGATCCTAGTGGTAAGATAGTATATGCTAATTTACCATCCAGTATAGGTTCTGTATTTGATAGTAAGCATATATCTTATGCTGTAATTACAGGAGAAAGAACAGAGTTAATGGAGAACATAAGAAAGAGCAGAGAGAATAATAATTATTACAAATACGGATATGTTAGAAAACCTGATGGAGGAATAGTCCAAATAGGAATCCTTGCTAATAAAGTTCAAAAATTAAATGCAAGCGTGGAAACTCAATCTTTAATTAATGAATTAATGTCTAGTGATAAAGGTATAGTTTATGCTTTATTTATAGATAAAAATTTAAAAGCAACAGCTCATAGCGAAAAAGATAGAATAGGAAAAGTGCTTGATGATGAGGGAAGCAAAACGGCAGCAGTGGATGGAAAAATTTACTCATCTACATATAAATACAAAGGAAAAACTGAAGTATATGATGTAATTGTACCTGTCTACAAGAATAACACTCATATAGGAGCTATAGATGTAGGCCTTTCTACAGAAAGTGTACATAAAACTATTAATGCTATGGTAGGAATGATAGTAGTTATT
This sequence comes from Clostridium carboxidivorans P7, assembly GCF_001038625.1. Taxonomy (GTDB): domain Bacteria; phylum Bacillota; class Clostridia; order Clostridiales; family Clostridiaceae; genus Clostridium_AM; species Clostridium_AM carboxidivorans. The sequence goes on along the minus strand of NZ_CP011803.1, from coordinate 3,458,441 downwards.
TCAATAATTGCATTTGTAATATTTGCTGCTATTATGCTTGCAGTTGCTAAAAGAATAATAAAACCACTTAATAGTTTGGTAGAAGTAGCTGGAAAAGTTGCAAAGGGAGAATTTAATAATGAGATTGAAGTTTTAAGTAATGATGAAATTGGAGTTTTAGGAAAAAGTTTTAAATCCATGTCAGACAGTTTAAAGATAACTATAGGAAATTTAAAAAATGAAGCTTCTAGAGTAAGCAGCATGTCATCTGATTTAAGTAATAATGCTAAGCAAATGGCCAGTGCAGCTGATGAAGTAACAAGTGCAGTACAGGATGTTACCAGCGGAGCAACAAAGCAAGCAAATGATTTAGTTGATGTAGTCAATAATATATCTAACTTGTCTGAAGAACTCCAAAATATATACATTAAAATATCCTGCGTTAAGGAAAGTTCACAGGAAACAGAAGAAAAAGCTAAAGTAGGAAAATCTCAGATAGAAATTCTTTTGAAATCTATTGAAAATATAAAAGAGTCTTTTGATATAGTATCTGATAAGATTGCCAATTTAAATTCAAGTGTATCTCAAGTAGGAAGTATAACTGATGTAATTAATGAAATATCAGAACAAACTAATTTACTTGCTCTAAATGCTGCTATTGAAGCTGCTAGAGCTGGTGAAGCAGGAAAAGGTTTTGCTGTAGTGGCAGATGAAGTGAGAACACTTGCAGAACAATCCCAAGAATCAACAGGAAAAATACAAAAGTTAATTCAATCTATAAGCAGTGAAACTTCAAATGTAATGAATACATCAGAACAAGTTAAAAATCTTTTAGGAAAGCAAAAGGATACAGTAAATATAACTGTGGCATCTTTTGAAGATATGCTTAATGCATCATCTAAAATATCACCACTAGTACAGGATACTTATAAATCTATTGAGAAAACAATGGAGTCTAAGGAAACTATTATGAACAAGGTGGAATCAGTTACTGCTGTGTCACAAGAAACTTCAGCATCTTCAGAAGAAATTTCAGCATCGTCAGAAGAGATGCTGGCGAATACAGAGAGTGTTTCAAAATTTGCATCAGAATTAAATGAAGTAGCACAGGAACTTAATTTAGAAACAAATAAGTTTAAAATTTAATAAAATAAAAAACAGCTGATTGTGTTAAACATAATCAGCTGTTTTAAGTAGTTCTCAATTCGACTATAGGGATTCCGTATACTTTTTGAATTTTAAATCAATCCTTTCTATTGAAAGATATAATTTAAATAGTATTAAAAATTTTTTACTTAAATGTTCAAAAAAAGATAAAATATCATATATTCAGGGGAAGAGTTTTAAACAAATTGTATTAAGAACTACTAACAGCAATATATAAAGGCTGTTAATAGACATTATATCATAGTGGAATAAAAAGTCAATAAACGTCCAAGAGTTTTTAGAAAATTTCAATAAAAGAAAAAAATAAAAAGCTACAAATCAATTGTGCTTTTTATAGAAAAACGTGTAAAATAAGTTATGCAAGATATAACTTTGCGATATATCTTGCATAGCTTGTCTTATATGGATTTTTTTAATTCTTCGAAACAATGCTTGCAAATGTTTTTACCTTTGTAGTTTACTACATCTTTAGCATCACCACAGAACATGCAGGAAGGATTATATTTTTTAAATATGATATGATTTCCTTCTACATATATTCCTAAAGGATCCTTAATAGCAATATCAAGAGTTCTTCTTAATTCTATAGGTAAAACTATTCTTCCAAGCTCATCAACTTTTCTTACAATTCCTGTTGACTTCATTTTCTTCCTCCTAAAACAAAATTCGACTTTTATTACTTAAATAATAACACTAATGTTATTATTAGTCAATGGAAAAATATATTTTTTCCTAATAAATATAAAATTATAAAAAAATTATGGAAAAAAATTCATTAAATAAAAATAAAACATGAAAAATGTAAAAAGTATATTTAAAGGAATATAGGAAACTATAAGTTATTTATTACATAAAGATAAGAATAGATAAAGCTTTAAAATATCAAGAAATGAAAGTTTGTTTAAGTGTTAGAAGTAAAATATAAAGTGTTCAAATATAAATAAATATGCTATACTATTACTGTGCTAATAGCAGTAAATATGTTGTTAGCATAAAATAAAGTATAACATTATTATTATGGAAATGAAAAATTATAGAAGGAGAAGAAATATGATTTTCTATGATGAAGATAATTTAGAAATAATAGAAAAAGACCTTAGATATCTTCAATTACTTTCTAATCAATATCCAACTATATCAAGTGCAAGTACAGAAATTATAAATTTACAGGCTATTTTAAATTTGCCAAAAGGAACAGAGCACTTTATAAGTGATATACATGGAGAATATGAATCTTTTACCCATATGCTGAAAAATGCTTCAGGAGTTATTAAGAGAAAAATAGATGATGTTTTTGGTAATTCTTTGAGGGAAAAACAAAAGGCTGCTTTAGCTACTCTTGTTTATTATCCAGAACAAAAGTTGGAATTGATAGAACAAACAGAGGCTAGTGCAGAAGATTGGTATAAAATTACTTTATATCAACTTATTGAATTATGTAAAAATATATGTTCGAAATATACAAGGTCAAAAGTGAGAAAAGCTTTACCTCAGGATTTTGCATATATAATAGAAGAATTACTTCATGAGCAAGAAGATGGAGTAGACAAACATGCGTACTATAATGGAATTATAAAAACTATAATAGACATAGATAGAGCTGGAGAATTTATTATAGCTATATCTAAAGTTATACAAAATTTGGTAGTAGATAGACTTCATATTATAGGAGATATTTATGATAGAGGTCCTGGTGCAGATATTATTATGGAAGCTTTAATAAAGCATCATTCTGTAGATATCCAATGGGGAAATCATGATATATTATGGATGGGTGCAGCAGCAGGATGTGAAGCTTGCATATGTAATGTTCTTAGAATATCTTTAAGATATGCTAATTTAAGAACCATTGAAGATGGATATGGAATCAACTTATTACCACTTGCTACTTATGCTATGGAATTTTATGAAAAGGATGAATGCAAAGGTTTTAAACCTAGAACTCTAGATAAAGATATAAGTAATAATGAGTTAAATCTTTTAGCAAAAATGCACAAAGCCATTTCGATAATCCAATTTAAAGTAGAAGGTAGTATTATTAAGAAGCATCCAGAATTTCAGATGGATGATAGGATGCTATTAGATAAAATAAATATAGAAACAGGAGAAATAAACTTATATGGAAAAACATATAAGTTAAATGATACTACATTTCCAACTATAGATTGGAAAAATCCTTATGAATTGACGGAGGGAGAGAGAGATTTAATAAATAAGTTAACTCGTTCCTTCATAAATAGTGAAAAACTTCAAAAGCACATTAAATTTTTGTATAGTAAAGGAAACATGTATTTAGCATATAATTCTAACCTTTTATATCATGGATGCATTCCATTAAATGAAAATGGAAGTTTTAAAGAGGTTAAAATAGGAAATATAAAATATAGTGGAAAAGCTTTGCTGGATAGATTTGATCGTGTAGCAAGAGATTCATTTTTCTTTAAAAATGATATGGAACTTAAAAATTATGGTATGGATATGATGTGGTATTTATGGTGTGGTCCGAATTCACCGGTTTTTGGAAAGAGCAGGATGACTACATTTGAAAGATATTTTATAGATGACAAAGATACGCATTATGAAGAGAAAAATTATTATTATAAATACAGAGACAATGAGAAAATATGTAAGAATATTTTAACTGAATTCAATTTAGATCCTGATAATTCACACATTGTTAATGGACATATACCAGTTAAGACAAAAGAAGGGGAAAGTCCTATAAAAGCTAATGGAAGGCTTCTTGTAATAGATGGTGGATTTTGTAAAGCATATCAACCACAAACAGGAATAGCAGGATATACATTGATTTATAATTCATATGGATTGCTTTTGACATCTCATGAACCTTTTGCGGCTATAAAGGATGCTGTTAAAAATGATAGGGATATTTTATCATCTACCATAATTTTAGAGCATGTAGTAACTAGAAAACGAGTAGCGGATACTGATAAAGGATTGGAGCTTAAGAGTCAAGTAAAGGATTTAGAAAAGCTTCTCATAGCTTACAGAAAGGGATTAATTAAAGAAGGATATGAATCTAAGTGGTGAAAATTTTAATTTCACCACTTATTTTTTTGAAGATGCCTTACATTAAAGATGAAAAAATTCTGCAAAATGCTTCAAATGCTTTTGTATAAGGAGAAAGATTGTTGAAATAGTCTAATGTGATTCTTTTGCTTTTTTTTAAATCTTCAAAGAATAGAGTTTCTAGTTCTTCCGTAGTTTCTTCGTCATAAATTACAGCATTAATTTCATAATTTAATTCATAACTTCGAATGTCCATGTTAGCAGTGCCTATTGTGCACATTTTACCATCTATGGATGTAGTTTTTGCATGCACAAAATTATGTTGATCATAAAAGTACAATCTTATTCCGTTTTTTACTAGGTCTTCTAAATAAGTTCTTGAAGCATAGTGAACTAGAATATGGTCATATTTTCCAGGGAAAAGTATATGAACGTCAACTCCACTTAAGGAAGCTATTTTTAGAGCATTTAAAATGCTTTCACTTGGTATAAAATATGGTGTAGTAATGTAAATGTGATCTTTTGCCAAAGATATCATTTTAAGTACTGCCTGCTCAATAGCTGGAAATTCAGAATCAGGACCGCTTTTTATTAGCTGCATTAGCTTTTTATTATTATTTTCTGTAGAAGGAAAAAATTCTTCGAAGTTGTCATCGTAATAAAAAAGTTCTTTATTAGCTTCTTTTATAGTGGCAAAATCATCTAAAAATACTGCTTGAAGCCCTAGAACAAAGTCGCCATTAACCATTATATGGGTGTCTCTCCAATATCCATATTTGCTTTTGCCTACATATTCATCACCTATATTAATTCCGCCTACAAAACCAATCTTGCCGTCTATTACTACAATTTTTCTATGATTTCTATAATTTATTTGTGTATTAATATGACGCAGGATAGGAGCTAAAAAATAGGAATATTGAACTACATCTATTCCTGCATCCTTTAAATCTTGTATGTATTTCTTTTTTATTCTTATACAACCAACTCTATCGAGAATAAATCGTACTTTAACACCTTCCAAAGACTTTTTTATAAGTATATCTTTTATTTCATTTCCTATTGTATCGCTTTTTACTATATAGTATTCTAGATGAATATGATTTTTAGCCTTTAACAATTCGTTTTTTAGTGATTTGAACTTTTCACTGCCATCTTTAAAGATTTTTATTGTATTGTTTGTAAAAAGTGGAGATTCACTATTTTTAGAGAGAAGTTCTATTAAAGATGAATAGCTATTATCTTTTATATCTTTTGATGCTTCATAAATTAATTCTTCTATGTTGATGTTTGTTTCATTGTGCAATTTATGCTTTTTCCAGTTCCTCCCTAAAAAGATATACAAAATTAATCCACAAGGTGGCAGCACAATAAAAATTAGCAGCCATGCAATAGTTTTTTCAGGATTCTTTCTTTCAAGAACTATGAGTATTATAGAAACTATAGCATTTATAATAAATAGTAGAGATAAAGTTGATCTCAAATGTACTACCTCCTATAAAAATAATGTTCCATAAAATTATAAAGTTTATTTAAATTATAGCATATTTTTATTTGACAAATTACAAGTTTTGTACAGTCTTACAAAATAAATTAAAGAATTCATTGCAAACTATAGAATATTTTATATTTATAGAATATACTTAATATAATGATTTATATAACAGTTTGAAAGGGTGATATACATGGATTTTCAAAAAATAATATATTATTCAGCAGTTCCGATATTTTCTATATTATTTATATTTATATTAATAGTACTTATTAAGACTATTATGAAAAATAGGAAGTAGCACACAGCACAGATGTTTGGTGCTGTGTTGAAATGTAATGGATAAGCATTTATACTAATTGAAATTTAAGTTTATAATTAATATAAAAATATTCTATAAATACAACTATTATTCCTTTAAAATTTAGAAAATTCTATAAGTTTTCTAAATTTTAAAGGAATAATTATATTTTTCTATTAAACTGCACTATTAAGAAATTAAAAACATATATTTTTATTATAACATTTAACATAAAATATATGTCTTGAAATAGAAAAATTCATAATTTTTCAAAGTGTAATACTTTTAAACCTATGATATAATTTAAGTATAAATAAATTAAAATCATTTTTAAGTATTAGGAGGGGAAAATTTGCTAAAGTGTGAGATCTGCGGTAGACAAGCGGATAAGCATCATATAGTTTACAGAAGTCAGGGAGGAATTGACTTTCCGCTAAATTTTAAGTATCTTTGTCATGAACATCATAGAGGTAAGGAAGGACCACATAAAAATAGAAAGCTGGATTTACAATATAAGCTAGAGCTGCAAAAAAGATTAGAAATGTTGCTGCGCAAAGATTTTTATATTTTAGATGAATTAGTTGATTTACTTAATATAAATAAAGGTATGCTAAAAAGAATTTTTAAGGAATATAAATTATATAAAGAGGGATACAAAAAGTCTGATATAATATATAGACTTATGGGTAAGAAAGTTTATACTCAATATATGTTAGATGAATATTGTGATTTTATAGCAAATTTCTAGAATATAAATAAAAAGTTAATTTACAAATGAGAAATGGCAAGTGATATCTAATTTACATCACTTGTCATTTTATATAATTTGTAGTATATTATATTAAAATAATAAAGTTACTAATTAATAGAGATTATTTTCAAATAAAAATTTTATTTTTATAAACTTATTCTTAAATATACTGAATAAATCAAGTATAACTTGATTGAGGTGAAATTTATTCTGCGGTTACTGAACAAATTTAATTTTGTATAAATGTTAAAATTAAATTTTATACATTAGCATCAGTTGAATAAGCTTTAATATCCTCTTAAAAGTGAAATATGAAAAAAGAAGGGGGCTTAAAAATGAAAGAAGATATATTAATGCTTTTGAACTTAAAGGAAATTAGTGACATTATAAAGGGATTAAAAATTGCAGAAAGTTATATTAGTTCCGATAGCATAAAGGTTGATGAAGACTTACAAAAAAGCATAATAGATATGTTAAAGAAGTTAGAATATGTGGAGCATGAGTATTCTAATAAATCGGATTAATTATTGAAATGTTTTTTATGGAATAACTTATCAAAGTGTAATTATATAACTAAAGTTCTAATATGCATTTTTATTATATTATGAGGTAATAATAATTAATGAAAAATGTATATAAGGGGGCGTTAAGTTAATGGATAAGTTTAAATTAGAAGATATAAAGGATGTTCATGTAGGACATATTCCAGCGGCTAAAAAAGGAATAGTAGATAGTCTTATGGGAAAAGATCTTTTAAAAGAAAGTGTATCATTAGAGCATATGTCGTCCTATAAACAAGGACATCAGTTAGGAACTGAAATTGAAAATCTGTTAAAAGGATATGAACAGGATTAGTAAATGTTATATTTTGAAATTTTTTAAGTAAAACTATTATTTTTTTAAAATTAAAAAATTTAGAAGGGTTAGTGCTGAAATTAGAATTAATTTTAGTATTAACCCTTATTTTTGTTAGTAAAATATGATTCACTGTAATTTTTTGTAATATTTTAAAATAGCAGTTTATATAATATAAAAAATAAAATAAAAATTTATATATTGTAGATAAATGAAGAAAAATAGTACAGATGTAAACTCTGTACTATTTTTCTACAGGCTGTTGATAAACATATTTTGTCAGCAGCCTTTTAAATTTTTAGCCCGATAGGGCTTTTTTTTAATTCAAAAAGGATTTTAAGATTTTGTGTAGAATTAATATAATATCAGATTTTTTAAGGAGTTAACTATTATGATTAAAGAAAATAATTCTGCACAGCAACAATTAGAGTTAGTATATATAGAAAATTTAGTTCCCAAAGATCATATCTTAAGGAAAATTGATAAATATATAGATTTTTCATTTATAAGAGATTTAACTAAGGACTTCTATTGTCCTGATAATGGACGACCAGCAATTCAGCCAGTAGTTTTATTCAAAATGTTATTTATAGGTTACTTATTTGCAATAAGATCAGAGCGACAGCTCGTGAAAGAAATTGAAGTAAATGTAGCTTATCGCTGGTTTTTAGGATTTTCATTAACAGATAAAATCCCAAGTCATTCTACTATAAGCCAAAATAGAATAACAAGATTTAAGGATACAAATATATACCAAGAAATCTTCGATAATATTGTATTTCAAGCAATAAATAAAAAATTGGTAGATGGTAAAATTCTATATACAGATTCTACACATTTGAAAGCTAACGCTAATAAAAACAAGTTTACAAAAGAACAAATTACACAATCAACCAAAGACTATTTTAATGAGTTAGAAGAAGACATTAATAAGGATAGAGTAGCTCATGGAAAACAACCTCTAAAAAAAAAGATAAAATAGAAAAAACTAAAGAAATTAAGACCAGTACTACAGACCCTGATAGTGGCTATATGCATAGGGATGGAAAACCAAAAGGATTTTTTTATTTAGATCATAGAACTGTAGATGGAAAGTATAACATAATAACAGATGTTTATGTAACGCCTGGTAACATAAATGATGTAGATCCTTATATAGAAAGACTAGATGTTCAAATTAAAAAGTTTAATTTGCAAACTAAATATGTTGGAGCCGATGCTGGTTATTCTACTAATAATATTTGTAAACAAATATTTGAACGAGAACTAAAAGCAGTTATGGGCTATAGACGTAGTCCTCATGTAAAAGGTAAATTTACTAAATTTAGATTCCAATATGTTAAAGAACAAGATGTATATTATTGTCCAGATTTAAGAGCATTAGAATATAGAACTACTAACCGTGATGGTTATAGAGAATATGTATGTAAAATCGAGTACTGCAGCCAATGCAATAAAAAAGAAAATTGCTTATCAGATAAAAGCAAAAGAAAAGTTGTTTATCGCCATGTCTGGGAAGATTACAAGGATGAAGTAATCAAATTTACTAAGACTGATAAAGGAAAATGGCTATATAAAAGAAGAAAAGAAACTATCGAGCGTAGCTTTGCAGATTCAAAAAATCTCCATGGTCTGCGCTATTGTCGCATGCGTGGAATTAAAAAAGTTTCTGAACAATGTTTGTTAACAGCAGCAGTTCAGAATATGAAAAAGATAGCCAGGGTGCTATCGCACCTATTTTTGCAATTTTTAAAGAATTCACTAACCAATTTATGGATAACATTCTCTTTTTATATGCTACCGCATAAATATTTAAGACAAAATTAAACCCAGCACTTTAAAAATGCTGGGTTTATGAACAATCTGAAGAAAAATAGTACAGATGTAAACTCTGTACTATTTTTCTATTAAAAAATGCGTAAATACAACGAAAAATGGTATTGATACAGTGAATAAAAAAGTATATAATAGCATTATCAGATAAGACATGAAACTTAATTAAGTTAAAATAAATGTAATAAAATATCGAATATAAGGAGCGTGTATGGTTATGAAACAATGGCAAGGATTTAAAACAGGTATATGGACAGAGGAAATAGACGTAAGAGAATTCATACAAAAAAACTATACAGCATATGAAGGTGACAAAAGCTTTTTAGAAGCACCAACAGAAAAAACAAAGAAGATTTGGAAAGAAGCGGAAGAATTAATTGTAGAAGAAATTAAAAAAGGAATTATAGATGTTGAAACTAATGAAATTTCAGGTATAAATAATTTTAAACCAGGTTATTTGGACAAGGAAAATGAAGTTATAGTAGGATTTCAGACAGATGCACCACTAAAGAGAATAATGAATCCTTTTGGTGGAATGAGAATGGTAGAACAGTCCTTAGAGGAATACGGCTTTAAAATGAATGAAAATATAGAAAATTATTTTGGTAAGTATAGAAAAACTCATAATCAAGGAGTATTTGATGCTTATACAGAAGCTGCAAGAAAAGCAAGAACAGTTGGACTTCTTACAGGACTTCCAGATGCTTATGGTAGAGGAAGAATAATAGGGGATTACAGAAGAATAGCTCTTTATGGAATAGACTTTTTAACAGCACAGAAGAAAAAAGATCTAAATGAACTAGTAGGACCAACTACAGATGAACTTATAAGACTTAGAGAAGAAGTATCAATGCAAATTAGAGCTTTAGGTGAAATAAAAGCTATGGCGGCATCTTATGGTATAGATATATCAAAGCCAGCATCAAATGCTGTAGAAGCAGCTCAATTCTTATACTTTGGATATTTAGCAGGAGTAAAAGAAAATAATGGAGCAGCAATGTCTATAGGAAGAAATACTACATTCTTAGATATATATATAGAAAGAGATTTAAAAAGTGGTATTATAACAGAAGCAGAAGCTCAGGAAATAATAGATCAGCTTGTTATAAAATTAAGAATGGTAAGACATTTAAGAACACCAGAGTATAATGATTTATTTGCAGGGGATCCTAACTGGGTGACAGAATCCATAGGTGGAATTGGAGTAAATGGCAAATCATTAGTTACAAAGACAGCTTATAGATTTTTACACACATTAACTAATTTAGGGCCAGCACCAGAACCAAATATGACAGTTTTATGGTCAGAAAAATTACCACAAAACTTTAAGAATTATTGTGCTGAAATGTCCATAAAAACAGACTCTTTGCAGTATGAAAATGATGATATAATGAGACCAATATATGGAGATGACTATGGTATAGCTTGCTGTGTATCTGCTATGGAAATAGGAAAGAGAATGCAGTTCTTTGGAGCAAGAGCAAACCTTGCAAAATCATTACTCTATGCGATAAATGGAGGATATGACGAAAAGAAAAAAGCTAAGGATGGAAGTTTGATTAAAGTTGTACCAGATATAGAAAAGATGGAAGATGAAGTTCTTGACTTCAATAAAGTAATTAAGAGTTATAACAAAGTTATGGAATATGTAGCTGAATTATATGTAGATACAATGAATACAATTCACTACATGCATGATAAATATGCTTATGAAGCAGGACAGATGGCTCTTCATGATACAGCTGTTAAAAGATTTATGGCTTTTGGAATAGCAGGCTTATCAGTAGCAGCAGATTCATTAAGTGCTATAAAATATGCAAAGGTTAAACCAATAAGAAATGAAGATGGAATAACTGTGGACTTTGAAATAGAAGGAAGCTTCCCTAAGTATGGAAATGATGATGATAGAGTTGATGATTTAGCAGTACAGCTAGTTAAGAAATTTTCAAATGAGCTTAAAAAGCATAAAACTTATAGAGATGCAGAACATTCATTATCAGTGTTAACAATAACATCAAATGTGGTATATGGTAAGAAAACAGGAACAACACCAGATGGAAGAAAAGTAGGTGAGCCGCTAGCACCAGGAGCAAATCCAATGCATGGAAGAGATGAAAATGGAGCATTGGCATCACTTAATTCAGTGGCAAAAATACCATATAGAACTTACTGTCAGGATGGAGTATCAAATACATTCTCTATAATACCAGATGCACTTGGAAAAGATGAGGAAAGCAGAATAGTAAATCTTGCAAACATGATGGATGGATATTTCTCACAAGGAGCCTTCCACTTGAATGTAAATGTGTTAAATAGAGAAACTTTGATAGATGCTATGGAAAATCCAGAAAAGTATCCAACACTTACAATAAGAGTATCAGGTTATGCTGTTCACTTCAACAGATTAACTAGAGAACAGCAGCTAGAAGTTATAAGCAGAACTTTCCATGAAAAAATGTAGTTTAAAATGCCAGATTCAGGTGCTTGAAAAGAAAAATCTTTTCAAATGCCTAAAATATAATAAAATCCTTATAATAAAATGTACCCGTTGTATTAAGCAGCGGGTATATTTACAATTAAGATAGTGAATTAAAAAAGTTTTTGAATAAGGAGGTAAAATTATGACTTTGGGTAAAATGCATTCATTTGAAAGTATGGGGTTAGTTGATGGACCAGGAATAAGAACAGTAGTATTTATGCAGGGGTGTTCTCTAAGATGTGCATATTGTCATAATCCTGATACTTGGAACTTTCAAGGAGGAACGGAAATTACACCAGAAGAACTTGTTAAAAAAATTGCTAGGTTTAAGCCTTATTTTAAAAATGGTGGCGGAGTTACGTTTTCAGGTGGAGAGCCTCTAATGCAGCCAGATTTTTTAATAGAAACATTAAAATTATGCAAGGAACAAGGAATTCATACTACTATAGATACTGCTGGATATGGTTCAGGAAAATATGATGAAATTTTGAAATATACAGATTTAGTATTACTTGACATAAAACATGTAGATGATAATGGGTATAAAAATTTAGTAGGCCAAAGTAAAAAAGGTTTTGATGAATTTTTACAAGCAGTTCAGAAAGCCAATACAAAGTTATGGATAAGACATGTAGTAGTACCAGGAATAACAGATTCAGAAGAACATATAAAAAGGCTAGCTAGTATAATAAAAAGTATAAAAAATGTAGAAAAAGTAGAGCTTCTTCCATATCATACTTTAGGAGTGGAAAAATATAATAAAATGGGAATTGAATATAAATTATCGCATATAGATTCTATGAGTAAAGAAGAATTAGATAAGTTATATAAAATACTTAACAAAGAAATGGAACATAGGCAATAAAAAGTAAAGAAGAACCTGAACTTAGAAAAGTTACAGGTTCTTCCTTGTTTTTTATTATTGGAGAATGAAAAATAAGGAAAAAAACTAAACAAAATAAGCATTAATTAAAAGTTATTTTTAACCAATTTGTGAAAGTAATTTAAGAAGAAGTTTATTTAGTAGTTATTTTAGTATTAAATGTGTGAACCATTATCATTATTGCGCATAACTCTTCCTTTTGCTGCATAAACAGATGGATTTCCTCTTTCCATATATCCATTTTGGGATTCTTGGCTATTATCGCTGTGATCTAATGCAGATCTAAGCTTTGCATCCTCGCCATGATGTGGTTTCTTTTTAGTCATAAGTATAACCTCCTATCTTCCAGAAAATTTACCGGATACTCCAGGTGTTTCCTTCTGTTGTCGTTTTTCGTCTTCGTATTTAGGTTCATTTCTAAATTCTTTATCTCTTGTATATAGATCTTCTCTGTTATATATATTTGGTTTCTTTTTTGGCATAGCTAAGCACTCCTTTCGTATTTATATTTTCCTGTAAAAAAACTTTTATACTTGTGTGCTGATATGTTTAAAAATCAATTGGATGTGTTAAAATAATATTAAGGCAAAAAAGGAGATGGTGGTTCTGTATACAAATATTTTGAAAATTGATAATGCAAGCATATTTATTGCTGATATAAAAGAAGAATCAAATATAGTTATAGGAGTGCCTCATCATACTCCATCTGGTACAATAAAGATGCCATGTGATTCTCATCCCTATAGTGATGAAAATGCGGGATACATAGGAAATTACATTGCGGAAAAGCTTAAAGCTTCTTTTTTGTGTGCGTGTAATTATTTCATAGATGTAAATAAAAATCACAATGATAATTACAGTGATTATTATACAGCCCTTAAAAAATGTGATCCTAGATACTTGATAGAAATTCATGGACATGGTATGGAACATTCGGGAAATAATATAGAAATATCCAGTGGATGTAAAGAAGATGAAAAATATGCATTAGAATTGAAAGAAAGTCTAGAAAGTATTATTTGTAGAAAATGGAGTGAAGATAGAGAAGATAAAGATATTTGTAAGATTAAGGAACTTAAGATAAATGCAAATTTTGATAAAGTATATTTTAAAGCCACAAAATCTTCTACAATAATAGATAAAAGGTGGATTAGCTATCACATAGAATTACCAGTTATACTAAGAATAATTCCACATAAAAAAATCAAACTGCCTTCTTGTGGACAAAAGTTCTCTGAAATACTTTGTGAAGCTATAAAAAGTGTATGTAAGTAATTTGAAAATTAATTATCTTAAAATAAAGTTAAAAAAATAGTTGACATGTTTTAATTAAAATGATATTATATAAACAATTTAAAAATAAATCCTTTGATGAGGAAGAGTAACCAGGTTGTTTAGTCATAGAGAGTTGAGGGTGGTGGAATCTCAATACGATAACGAATGGTGAATGGACCTTTTAGGAGTAAATCGAAATTCAAGATTTTGAAGAGTAGTGGTTACCGTTATCCGTACGTTACAATGGATAGGATATGTTAGTATCTGAAAGAGTGGTGTTTTAGTACACAATTTAGGTGGTACCGCGGAAGTATCTCCGTCCTAATATATTTTTTAGGACGGAGTTTTTTTATGCAAATTTATAAGCCGGCTTTTTATATAAATTTGATTAGTATTTAAATTACAAGGCATCATTTATTACACAAATGTTAATTAATTTTGGAAATTTAAATTGTATATTTAAAAATAATTATTGATTTTTAATTAAAAAGGAGAGATTTATTATGAATTTAAAAAGATTAATCACAAATTCGCTACTTTTAGCTATAGGTGCAGTATTGCATCAAATAACACCTCCACTAGTACTTGGAATGAAACCAGATTTTTCACTAGCTATGCTATTTATAATAATGATACTAAATGAGGATTATAAATCTTGTATAAGTGCAGGACTTATAGCAGGTATATTAGCAGCTGCAACTACAGGATTTCCAGGTGGACAAATACCAAATGTAATAGATAAATTAATAACTACCAATTTAATGTTTTTATTCTTAAAACCTATTAGGAAAGCTTTGAATAATCAAATAAAAATAATTATAACTACAGCTATAGGAACACTTATAAGTGGTACAGCATTTTTGTCATTAGCTTCAATTATGGTAGGACTTCCAACTAGTTTCCGTGTATTATTTTTATCAGTAGTACTTCCAGCTGTTGTTATAAATACTGTTGCAGGTTCGGTTTTATTTAATGCTATAAATGTAGCACTTAAAAGGAAAGCAGCAATATAAGCATATTGCGACTTAAGCGAAGTAACTTTCAACTGTATTCCGCCTGATATATGCTGTGAAGGAAACCTCACTTCATTAAGAAGTTCTAATCTTCCTTCACAGCATATATCAGTCTCCATGCAGTTGAAAGTTACTTCTTTGTGCATTACGTGTACACATAATACATTATGATATGACTCTCAATAAAAAATGCAGCTTTCATAATACTTAATAACTAGTTTATGCATACGTTGACTATTTTAACAACTTAAATTCTCAATCCCTTTTAAAATGTTTCCATAAAATAAAAAAGCTGATATTTAAACTAAATATACTAGTAAAACAGCAGGCTCCGCCGTAGTTTTAAGTATTATAAGCTATGGTTAAATATAATTTTCAATTTCTAAAGTGACTTATAACAATTTAATTATGTGCGTACAATTGAAGTTACTAGTTTGAATTTTAACTTTTATGCAGTGATATATGATAAGGGTGTCATAACATTAGCTAAATTGTTTTAGTGTTATTCTTAGCTCAAAATTTTTGAAAGCCTTAGAACTTTAGTCTTGTTTGAGGGAACCGAGTTTGACAAAGTTCTTAGGCTTTCAAAAATTTCGAGCTTTAGAATAATTAAAACATTTAGCCGTGATGACACCCTTATCATATATCACGAAATGAAAATTAAAATCCAAACTTTCACTGCACCTTTACGTCGCATAATTTTTATAAGTTGACCTAGAAGTAATTCAGTATTTGATTTAGTTTGCCATTGTAAAATGCATGTATATGGACATAATAATATATCATATTGATAATTTTTATAGAAAGTTGGAGTGTTATGGTACAAATAGGAATGCTTCATTATATGTATTTGGCAGTTATAGTATTTATTTTAATTATGATGATTTATAAAAAAGATATAGTTTTACCCTGTCTTATAGGAATAGGAATTATAGGATATATTGCTACAGGAAATGTTTTAAATTCAGTACAAATTATATATAAGGCATTAGTGGTATCTGCAAGAGAATTCATTGAAATAATAGTTATAATTTCGTTAATAAGTGCTATGTCTAAATCATTAAGGGATATTAGAGCAGACGAATTTATGGTAAAACCTATGAAAAAGTTTATGACAAATCCTACACTATCTTTTTTTATACTAGGGTTTACTATGCTTATTGTATCATGGTTTATATGGCCAACGCCTGCAGTAGCTTTTATAGGAACTATAATGGTGCCGGCAGCTCTAAAATCTGGCTTGCCAGCTATTTGGGTGGCAGTGACTTTAAATTTGTTCGGCAATGGAATGGCACTATCAAGTGATTTTTTCATACAAGCAGCACCAGCCATTACGTCTAAAGCATTAGGAATTAATAATCCATTTTATTTAATAAAAGCTAGCTTATTACTTTGGTCAGTAATGAGTATATCAACCATTGTGAGTTCTTTTATTATGATGAAAAGAGATATTATAAAAAGTCCAAAAGAAAAATTAAAAGAAGTTAATGAAGTTAGGAATGTTTTAGTAAAAATATCTACAAAAATAATAGCTGTAGTTACACCTTTAATATTTATTATGGACATATTTTTAATATATAAATTTAAATTGAAGGGAGCAGAAGCTACGTCGCTTATAGGTGGTACTGCAGTAATAGTTACTGTGGTAGTTTCTATAATAAAATATAGTTTTAAAAGAGCGTTAGGAGAAGTGGCAGGGAGTATAAAGGATGGTTTTATATTTGGTATGAAGGTATTTGCTCCAGTTATTATTATAGGGGCTTTCTTTTTTCTCGGAAGTAAGGAAACTGCCTTGCAAATATTAGGCAAAGGAGCGGGTTCTACAGGAATTCTTTCAGATGTAGGCTTATATGTATCTCAAAGGTTTCCTATAAATAAAGTTTCGGTAATAATAATGCAGTCATCTATAAGTGCTCTTTTAGGAGTTGGAGGTTCAGGATTTTCCGGGTTACCTCTTATAGGAACCTTGGCACAAGTTTTTTCTTCTAGTATTAATATAAATAAAGAGGGGCTTGCAGCTTTAGGACAGATAATAACTATATGGGTTGGCGGAGGAACCATAATTCCATGGAGTTTAGTACCTATTGCTGCTATATGCGATGTGCAGCCTTTTGAGCTTGCAAAAAAGAATTTGATACCTGTATTTATAGGAGTTATATGTACTATTATAACAGCTATAATATTTTTATAGAATTAAATAAAGTTCAGCTAAATTTGTAGTATGAAGAATTTAACTGAACTTTATTATTTATACCAATGAGTATTTATTTTTAATTTATCAAATAAAAAATAAGTTATAAATGGTTAATGAGCTTTATCTGATTTGAAAAAAATTTCATTATTTTTGTCTGTCAAGTTCTTCTAATCTATTTTGCTGCTTTTCTTTTAAATTTTTAAGATCCTCATCACTCATTTGTGAACCATAATGGCTTATATATTCCTGTGTATCATCATAATTTTCTCTTAAATTTTCTAAGTTATTATTTAAAGATTCATTACCATATACAATATTATTTTTTAAATGGTCAATTTCAGATTTTCTTTCACTTTGAACTTCTTCTGCACGTTCAAGTCTTTCAGGGTCTCCTATGTCTGAGTGCTGCTCTAAGTGTCTTTCAGTTCTTGTATAATTTTCTACAGTATTAATCAATTGATTTATTTTATTTTCATTTTGTTCTTGAATCCTTCTTTTTTGTAATTCTCTATCAGTATCTTGTTTATTTGTCATATATGAATCCTCCTTTTATATTGTAATTAACACATATTTATTTTTACTTTTAAGAGGAGGTTTATACATGGTTTAATATGTTAGATTTTTCATACTTAAATCTAAAACCTTAAAAGAATGTGTTAGAGTACCTGTGGATATATAATTTATATTTAATTTGGATAAATTTTTAATACTTTTCAAATCTACATTGCCTGAAACTTCTATTTCAGCTTTACCATTTATTATCTTTATGGCAGATTCCATTGAAGGTATGTCCATATTATCTAACATCACTATATCAACTTTGGCTTCTAAGGCTTCAACTAATTGATCTAAATTTTCAACTTCAACTTCAATTTTTCTAACAAATGGGGCATTAAGTCTTACCATGTTAACTGCATTTTTAATATTTCCAGCAGCAGCTATATGATTGTCCTTTATGAGAACTCCATCATTAAGTCCAAATCTATGATTACAGCCTCCACCAATGGTTACAGCATACTTTTCAAATATTCTTAAATTAGGAGTAGTTTTTCGTGTATCTAAAAGTTTAATTTTAGTATTTTCAAGTTCGGTTGCAAACTTTCTTGTAAGAGTTGCGATTCCGCTCATTCTTTGGAGAAAATTTAAGGCAACTCTTTCACCAGTGAGGAGAATTCGTACATCTCCAGAAATTTGTCCTATTTTTTTACCTTTAAAAACAGAATCACCATCTTCCACAAAGAATTCAACTTCAGCATTTTGAAGAATAGTAAAAACTCTTTTAAAAACCTCTAAACCACATATTATTCCATCTTCTTTTGCTATTAAATCTACTTTGGCTTTTTTATAATTTTTTATAATAGATTCTGTGGTTATATCTCCATAAGAAATATCTTCATTGAGAGCATTTTTTATTATTTTATCAGCAATTAACCAATTCATTTTTTATGTCTCCTCTCTCTTTAACTAGGGATTCTATAAATATTTTGTTGTTTAAGTCTTCATAGTATTTTTTATCATAATTAAGTGAAGGTGAATCAATATTAATCATAGGGATATTTGAAATATTTTTATTTATTTTTTTAGTACCACGTTTTGAAAATACCAATGCTTCTAGCAAAGAATTGCTTGCAAGCCTGTTAGCTCCGTGAACACCAGTACAGCTGCATTCACCAAAAGCAAAAAGATTTTCCATGGAAGTTTTTCCAAAGGTGTCTACTTCTATGCCACCCATAAAATAATGTTGAGCTGGAGAAACAGGGATAGGTTCTTTAGAGATATTTATTCCATTTTCTAAACACTTTTTATATATAGTTGGAAATCTGTTTTTCAAGAATTCTTCTTCCATAAAGGTTACATCAAGATACACATTTGAAGTATGGGTGTTTTTTTCTTCTTCATATATATATTTGGTAACTACATCTCTAGGAAGCAATTCGTCTACAAATCTATTTCCATTACAATTTATAAGCTTTCCGCCTTCACCTCTAACAGATTCTGATATTAAAAATTTTCTCTCATGTTCATTAGAGTTGAAGAAAGCTGTAGGATGAAATTGAATATAGCCCAGATTTTTTACTTTTATGTTATTTTTTAAAGCTACAGCAACTCCATCTGCAGTTAATATTTTTTGATTAGTGGAATTTCTAAATAAACCACCAATACCTCCAGCAGCCATAATTGTAATTTTAGCATGAATATTAAATTGAATATCATCCTTTATACATAAAGCACCTGCACAAACATTATCTTTTTTTAAAATGTCCAGCATGGTGCAGTTTTCAAAAATAGTTATATTTTTTCTTGATGGAATTTGTTTTAAGAGAGTTTCTTCTAATTTTTTACCAGTTTTATCTTTATAATGAACTATTCTATTTATGCTATGGGCTCCTTCTCTGGTATAAGACAATTCATCATTATCCCTATCAAAATCAAAATCCATTTTACAAAGAGCATCTATGTTTTCCATAGATTCTTCTGCAAGTATTTTTACTGCATTAATATCATTTTTGTAGGAACCTGCCTTTAAGGTGTCATTTACAAATAAATCTATATCGTTTGTGCCTCTGGCTACAGAAATACCCCCCTGTGCTAGAGCAGTATTACATTGGTCTATTTTACCTTTTGAAATCATTGTTATTTTTAAATCTTCTCTTAAATTTAGTGCTGAATAAAGTCCTGAAACTCCAGTACCTATAACTAAAACATCAGTATAAATATCCATTTTATTTTCCTCCAAGTTCATGCATATTAATAAGTGCTTTATAAGCTTTTTTTCTTATATTTTCATCTATTTCTATAGCATATTCCATATTTAGTAGGCTTTCATAAACATTATTTAAATAAGTTTTTTTCATATTTATGCAGGTCATGCCACCATTCGGAATGTAAAATTCCTTATCTTTATTTTTAAGCTTAATTTTATGAAGAACACCTTCTTCAGTGCAAATTAAGAATTTTTTGTCAGTACTATTGTTTACAAAATTTATTATTTGGCCTGTACTTCCTAGAAAATCAGCAAGTTCTCTCACAGATTTTTCACATTCAGGATGTACCAATACTTTTATACCAGGATGAAGCTTTTTAGCTTTTAGAATTTCTTCTGCTGAAACTTTTTTGTGAGTTATGCAAAAGCCATTCCAAAGTATAATTTTTTTATTTCTTACTTGCTGCTGAACATATTCTCCTAAATTTTTATCAGGAAGAAAAATTATTTCATCCTCTTGTAAATTATTTATTATATTTACAGCATTAGATGAAGTACAGCATACATCTGATACTGCTTTAACTTCAGCAGAAGAATTTATATAACATACAACTTTAGCATTAGGATGTTTATCTTTTAGTGTTAAAATGTCATTAGGATTAGCCATATCAGCCATAGGACAACCAGCATCAAAGGCAGGTAGTAAAACTGTTTTTTCAGGCGATAATATCTTTGCACTTTCAGCCATAAATTTGACACCACAAAAAACTATTATATTTTCACTGCAATCCTTTGCGATTTTACTTAGATAGTAAGAATCTCCAACAGCATCCGCAATATCTTGAATTTCAGGTCTTTGGTAATAATGAGCTAGAATTATTGCTCCCTTATCTTTTTTTAGCTTTAATATTTTATCCTTTAAATCATTTTTCATATTCATACCTCCGGTGTATACATATATTATTTTACATGTGTATATACAGCTATATATAGAATATACCATCAAAAATAGATAATATCAACTACATATATAAGCAAGTTAAGAGAATTTTGCTTATAGTTATCCAGTATGTGGTTATTAAATTAACTTGATGAATTTTGAATGTAATGATAAAATATTTCTTATAAATACAATTTTATCAGATAGCTTGGATAGTATCCGGGATATTTGATGAAATAAGTATTGTTCTAATTTTAATTGAAAATAATACCACCTAACAGAAAGGAAAAGTCTAATCTGAAGGGGAAGTTTAAATACAAAAGGTGTTTGTTTGTAAAATAATGACCTTCCCTAAAACTATTGTTTTGGGGAAGGTTTTTGCATTCAGGAAAGGAATTGTATGAAAAAATTCAAAGGATTAGTTATACCTTTAGTTATTATACTTGTATGGTGTATTGGTTCTAAACTTCATATATTTAATGATTATATAATACCTAGTCCAGCAGCTGTATTTAATACTACTTTGGAATTAATTAAGAGTGGTATACTCATAAAAAGCTTAGGGGTAAGCTTTAGCAGAGTTTTTATAGGCTTTTTTATAACCTTTATAATAGCATTTCCAATGGCTATTATTTTAGGAATGAAGAAAGAACTTTTACCTTATATAGAGCCTTTTTTAGAATTTATGAGGCATGTACCACCTATTGCAGTTATTCCTATGTTAATACTGTGGTTTGGAATTGGAGAAACTTCAAAGCTAGCAGTCATATTCCTTGCTACATTTTTCCCTATATTTTCAAATACTTTAAATGGAGTTACTAATTATGATGAAAAACTTCTAGAGGTAGGTGAAATCTTTGGATTTAGCACTACGGATAAGTTTTTTAAGATAATTTTACCTCAAGCAGTACCTTCTATAATAACAGGTATTCAATTAGGATTGGGATACAGTTGGAGATCACTTATGGGTGCAGAGCTTATAGCAGCTTCTTCAGGTATAGGATATATGATAATGGATGCAGAGCAATTATCCAGACCAGATATAATACTAGTTGGAATTTTTTCTATAGGAATCTTAGGGTATTTGGTTGATTATATTTTCATTAATATAACTAGTAAGTTTGCACATTCTTACGGGAGAGAGGTGGACTATGGCAGGACTGGAAATAAAAAAGCTGTGCAAGAGCTTTGATATAAAAGGTACTAAGGTCAGTGCGTTGAATAATATTAACTTATTAATAGAAGACGAAAGTTTTGTTACTATAGTTGGAAAAAGTGGATGTGGTAAAACTACTTTACTTAGAATAATATGTGGACTTGAAAATCAGACAGAAGGAAATATAAGTTTTATATATAGAGATGAAAAACTAAAAGAGAAGGATTCTAAAAAGAAGGTTAGTATAGTTTTTCAAGAACCCAGATTGATGCCATGGCTTACAGTAGAGCAAAATATGGCTTTTCCACTTATTAAAAATAAGAATAGACAGGAAGTTTGTGATATAGTTCATAAATATTTAAATATGCTGGGATTGGAAAAGTTTAAAGAAGCTTATCCTTCTCAGATTTCAGGAGGTATGGCTCAAAGAGTATCATTAGGAAGAACCCTTTGTTATAATCCTGAAATAATTCTCATGGATGAACCCTTAGGTGCTCTTGATGCATTTAATAGAAGTAAACTTCAAAGAGAGTTTATAAACATATTTTTAGAAAATAAAAAGACTATAGTTTTTGTTACTCATGATGTAGATGAAGCTATTTATTTAGGGCAAAAAATAGTAGTTATGGACAAAGGTCATATAATAAAGAAAGAAATTATTGATATGGATTATTATAGAGATAGTTCTTCCAATAAATTTTTAGAGATAAAAAACAGCTTGCTCAAAGAAATTTTAGCCTAAAGAACAAATGAAAATGTTAATTAGCCTATGGCTTAAATTAATAAAAAACAAGGGGGACTAACAATGAAAGCATTAAGAAAATTAAGCTTAGTATTAACAGCTGCTATGATTACTACATCACTGGTAGGTTGTGGTGAAACTCAAAAAAATTCTAGTAGTGCAGATTCAAACAAAAAATCAACAGAGCAGAAGGTAAGCAACATAAATATTTCTTATGTTAAATCACCTTTAAATGTACCATCTATAATAGAAAAGAGAAAAAATTTATTCCAGGATGAGTTTTCAAAGGATAACATAAAAGTAACATTTCCTGAGATTACAGAAGGATCAAAGATGACAGAAGCTGTAGCTGCAGGTTCATTAGATTTTTGTAATGCAATTGGAGCTACTTCAGTTATTTTAGGTGCTGCCAATGGTGTTGATATTAAGATAATAGGAATGTACAGTAGAGCGCCAAAAGCATTTACAATTATGGCTAAAGATCCAAATATAAAATCTATAGAAGATTTAAAAGGAAAAAAGGTAGTAGGTCCTAAGGGAACAATACTTCATCAATTACTTTTAGGTGCACTTAAAAATAAAAATATGAAAGCTGAAGATGTTCAATTTATAAATATGGGAATACCACAGGGAGTTTCAGCATTAATGTCTGGTAGTGCAGATGCAGCATTAGTTGCAGGAGCTTCAGTACCACAAGCTTTGACAAAAGGAGCACATATTATTACTACAGGTGAAGGAATACTAGATGCTACTATAGTAATTGCAGCTAGAAAGGATTTCTTGGATAAACATATGGATATAGCCAAAAGATATATGAATGTTCATAATAAGAGTCTTCAATTCATGAAAGATAATCCAGATGAAACTTATAAATTAGCTTCAGAAGAAACTCAGATATCTGTTGATCAAGTTAAGGAAATGTACAACTGGTATGATTTTAGCCCTAAGATAACGGATAAGGATATGAAAGAACTGGAAAAAACACAGGATTTCTTAATGGAAAATGGAATGCTTAAAAAGAAAGTTGATATAAAATCATTAATACAGGATATTAGCAAGTAATTGAAAGTTTCATTACATTACAACTAAATTAGGAAGCGTAAATAGATTTGTATAAAATTAAATCTATTTACGCTTTTTTATGTTTCAATTGAGCTTAAGTTTTTAACACCATATTGTAAAGATTCATATAATAAAGCAGGAGTTATGTTAAATATAAGGAGATGATGTTTTGGATAAAGTATGTGTAAAAAATATTTATATGAACTATCATTCTTTAAAAGGTTTTACTAAGGCATTAATGAATATAAATTTTGCTGTAGAGGAAGGGGAATTTTTAAGTATAGTTGGACCTTCTGGTTGTGGTAAATCCACACTTTTAAATATAATAGCAGGATTATTAAAGCCTTCTTTTGGCGAAATCTATATAGATAATGAAAGTTTAACTAGTTTTTCTAGTAAAATGGGTTATATGTTTCAGCGTGATCAGTTGTTTGAATGGATTACTGTGTGGGATAACATAATGTTAGGCATTAAAATTCAACATAAAAAGGTAAGTGATTATACTGAAAATATAAATAAATTACTTAGAGATTATGGATTATGGGATTTTAGATTTCATTATCCAAAGGAACTTTCTGGTGGAATGAGGCAAAAGGTAGCACTTATAAGAACTTTAGCTGTAAATCCTGAGGTTTTGCTTTTAGATGAACCTTTTTCAGCCTTAGATTATCAAACTAGACTTAATATAAGTGATGAAATATTCAAGATAATAAAAAAGGAAGGTAAAACAGCAATTATGGTAACTCACGACATATCAGAGGCTATATCTATGTCTAATAGAGTTATAGTATTATCCAGTAGACCTGCACAAATAAGAAAAATATTCAATATAGAATTTTCAGTTCCACACGAATCACCATTAAAATCAAGGGAAGAACCAGAATTTAGAATATATTTCAATAATATATGGAAGGAGTTAAATTCATAATGATAGATGAAGTAAAAGAACATTCCTTATATATTAACAATGTTGAAAAAACAAAAAGAAAAATAGTATTTACTAGGCTTTTAATTTTGATATTAATTTTTGTATTGTGGGAAGTATTAGGTGATTTGAAGATAATGGATCCCTTTTTAACTAGCACTCCATCAAGAATGTGGAAAAGCCTATTAAAATTATATTCAGAAGGTGCTTTGTTTAATAACATAGGAATTACATGTATAGAAACCATATTTGGATTTTTATTAAGCACTATTCTAGGTACTTTAATTGCTATACTTTTATGGTGGTCGGATTTTGTATGTAAGGTTTTAGATCCATATATTGTAGTACTTAATGCGCTACCCAAAATAGCACTTGCTCCTATTATAATATTCTGGGTTGGAAATGGAATTAAGGCAATAGTAGTTGTAACTTTACTTATAGCTATAGTGGTTACAATAATATCTGTATTGAATGGATTTAAAGAGGTTGATACAGATAAAATTAAACTTCTAAGAACTTTTGGTGCTTCTAAACTTCAAATATTAATACATCTTATAATTCCAAGTTCAGTACCTACATTAGTTTCTTCTCTTAAAATAAATGTGGGACTTTCTTGGGTAGGTGTTATAATGGGGGAATTTTTAGTAGCAAAGGAAGGACTTGGTTTCTTAATAATATATGGAGGTCAAATTTCTCAATTAGATACAGTTATGCTAAGTATATTGATATTATCCATTTTAGCTTATGTAATGTATGAAGGTGTTGAATTTGTAGAAAAAAGACTTATATTGAGACGTTAATAATTAAGCTAGAAATAGCCTTATAGCGTGAGGCTATTTTTTTATTTTTAAAATGAAGTGATAGTTTAGATTTTAACTTTAATTGAATATATTTGATTGTATGCGTATGAATAATATAAAAAAATGATAAATATTCTGCACAAATATTCTAATTATTTAGTATTTGCCATATTTCCTTGTTTTAAGCATTTTTTATTGATTATTATAACTTTAAGTCATTATATCTCAAAATATGACATTGGAAAGTATTGTAGGTTATTTGCTATAATGCTATTTAATTAATATAAATTTTAAGTATTGCCAATTAAAACTACTTACAGGAACTGAATATTATATATTAATGTCTTTAAAGCCATTATAAACAGACAGAGAATTATTTCTATAACAATATTGTACTAATAAAATGTGTAATGGAAGATGTTAATAATCTTGTAAAGAGTGGTATTTGTAGGAGAACAGTATAATTAGAAGGAGTGACAAGATAATGGTATCAAAAGAGATGTATGAATTAGGATCAAAACGTTCTGTAATTAGGGAATTATTTGAGTATGGAAAACAGCAGGCTGCAATTGTTGGAAAAGAAAATGTATTTGATTTTAGTATTGGAAATCCAACTGTTCCAGCGCCAGAATGTGTAAAAGAAGCTATTATAGAATTACTGGAAACAAAAAAGTCAGATGAAGTCCATGGCTATACTTCTGCACAGGGAGATTTTGAAGTAAGAAAAGGTATAGCTGATTATATGAACAATACATATAATTCACAGCTTAAAGCGGATAATTTTTATATGACATGTGGTGCAGCAGCTTCATTATGTATTGCACTTAAGGCTCTTACTGTAAATTCAGAAGATGAGTTTATTATTGTTGCACCTTATTTCCCAGAATATTTGGTTTTTGTAAAAAGCGCAGGTGCAAAGGCTGTAGTAGTACCAGCAGATACAGAAAATTTTCAAATTCAGATGGATTTATTAGAGAAGTCCATTAATTCTCATACAAAAGGAATTATAATAAATTCTCCTAATAATCCATCAGGTGTTGTATATTCAGAAAAAACCTTCAAGTATTTAGCAGATTTGTTAAAAAGGAAATCTGAAGAATATCAAAATACTTTATATCTAATATCAGATGAACCTTATAGAGAGATTGTTTATGATGATATACAGATACCATATGTTCCAGCTTATTATGAGAATACAATCGTATGTTATTCATATAGTAAGTCAATTTCACTTCCAGGAGAAAGAATAGGATATATACTAGTTCCTGATTGTGTGGAAAATACTAAGGATGTTTATACAGCAGTATGTGGAGCAGGACGTTCACTTGGATATGTATGTGCACCAAGTTTATTCCAAAAGGTAGTATTGAAGTGTTTAGGCAAAACATCAGATATAGCACTATATGATACAAATAGAAAATTGTTGTACAATGAACTTACTAAAATGGGTTATCAATGTGTAAAGCCAGATGGTGCTTTTTACTTATTTGTAAAGGCTTTAGAGGAAGATGATGTGAATTTTTCTCAAAATGCAAAGAAATTTAATCTTCTAATTGTTCCAGGAGGCGATTTTGGATGTCCGGGATATGTGAGAGTTTCTTATTGTGTTGATACAGAAATGTTAAAAAGGTCTTTTGATGCATTTGAGAAATTAAGAGATTTGTATAAATAAAAGTAGATGTAAATAGACTATATCTAAGAATTAGTATTAATTTTTAGATATAGTTTTTTGTTTATGCTGCTGCAATATGAGTACATTGCGTAAAGTTTTAAGTTTTATACCACTGTTGTTAAATAAGATGTTATAATGTATTTGAATTAAAAAATGTGTGAAGATTATAATAATTTAGAAATGGAGGGAATCTAGTTAAAAAGTTAGTTTAACTAGAGATTTGTATGACTAAAATAATGAGAATAGGAAAAAAAGATTTTGAAATTGGTAAAAGAACTTATATAATGGGTATTTTAAATGTTACTCCAGATTCCTTTTCAGATGGTGGTAAGTTTAATAATATAGAAAAAGCTATACAGCATGCAAAGGAAATGATAGAGCAGGGTGCAGATATAATAGATATAGGCGGAGAATCTACGAGGCCTAATCATACATCAGTGTCAGAAGAAGAAGAATTAAACAGAGTGGTTCCTGCAATAAAAGCATTAGTTAAGGAAATAGATGTACCAATTTCTGTTGATACATATAAGGGCAAAGTAGCAGAAGAAGCTGTAAAAGCAGGTGCTACTCTTATAAATGATGTTTGGGGATTTAAAAAGGATCCTTATATAGCAGAAGTAGCAGCAAAGTATGAAGTGCCATGCTGCTTAATGCATAATAGAGAAAACAAGGACTATATAAACTTAATGGAAGATGTATTAAGTGATTTAAAAGAGAGTATAGATATTGCTTTAAAAGCAGGTGTAAAACCTGAAAACATCATTTTAGACCCAGGAATAGGTTTCGCTAAAACTTATGAACAAAATTTAATTGTTATGAACCATCTAGAGGACTTTCGTAAATTTGGATATCCATTGCTTTTAGGAACTTCAAGAAAGTCCATGATAGGCAATGCCTTAAATTTACCTACAGAAGAAAGAGTGGAAGGTACTGTAGCTACTACAGTTATAGGAATAATGAAAGGCTATGATTTTGTAAGAGTTCATGATATAAAAGAAAATAAAAGAGCATCAGTTATGACAGATGCTATAGTTAGATTATATTAGTAGAAACATGTATATAAATTTCCAATATCAATCACAAAATAACTAGTTTTTTAATAGTATAGTATAGTGTATTAATATTAAAAAGGTGATGTATCTTTGAAGGCATATGCTGTTTTTCAAGGTGGAGGAGTTAAGGCTATAGGCTTTGTAGGGGCAATTACTAAGTTTGAACAAATGGGATATAAGTGGGAAAAGTTAGCTGGAACTTCTGCAGGAGCAATTATAGCTTCATTATTGGCAGTAGGATATACTAGTAAGGAATTGAAAAACATAATGAGTACATTAGACTATACTAGCTTTTTAGATAAAAATAGATTACAGTCTCTTCCTATTATAGGCAAAGTGCTGGGAGTTGTGGCTCAAAAGGGACTTTATCAAGGAAAATATATAGAAACTTGGATAGATGAGTTATTAAAAGCTAAAGGTAAAACTAAATTTAAGGATGTAAGTAAAAATGGAGTATCAAATCTTAAAATAATAGCTTCGGATATAACTAAAAAAAGTATTCTTATTCTTCCAGATGATCTTATAAAATATGGAATTGACCCTATGGAATTTGAAATTGCAAAAGCCGTTAGAATGAGTACAAGTATTCCTTTTTATTTCAAACCCGAAAAATTAAGATATAGAGATAAATATAGTTTCATAGTAGACGGAGGAATACTAAGTAATTTTCCAGTGTGGATATTTGATGTTACAGGAGTACCTAAATTACCTACTTTCGGATTTAAGTTTCAAAAAGTATCTAAATCATGCAGTGAAAAAGAAAGAAATGATTTTTTATGTTTTGTAATGGATTTAGTTGAATCTGTAATTGATAATTATGATGAGACTTATTTAACGGATAAAGATCGGGTAAGGACTATATCTATACCTACTGCCGATGTTAAAACTACAGATTTTGATATAAAAAGGGATAAGAGTTTAAGGCTATTTGATTTAGGATATGAAAGTGCAGAAAGGTTTCTCAATGAATGGGATTTTAGAGAATACATTAGATGTTATGTTCAGAAAAAAGTTTCAATATAAGCAAAATGCGAAGCAATGCTTCGCATTTTGCTTATAATGTTTATTTTTAGCCACTTATTACAGATGTATTTTCAAAAAGTGGTATTTAGGTGATCTCCAAGTTTTTAAATAGGATATGTTTAATGCTTCAAAAGAATGTTGAGAAATTAAAGGCTTATTTTGTGAAAATCCTGTTATAATTGCTGAATGAAATATAATATTTTTTTTATTTTCATAGAATATTAAATCTCCTAATTCTAGAGAATTAATATCAGATGTTTCAACTCCTTTACAGCCAGGTAGATTGGATTCTGCATTTATTTTTAAATACCAGTAAAGAGAATGGGCTAAAGTCCAAGAAAGTGACTGGTTGGTATTGTTGTACCACCATGGATTTTTAGGACTTAAAATCATTGGTGCTCCTCCAGCATATAAACATTGCGAAACAAAGTTTGCACAATCACCACTGTTATTTTTTATTAAAGGAAAGTATCTATATTTTTTATTAGTGTTTAAAGCATACTTCAAAGCGTATTTTACAGAATCACTTCTAGAATATTGTGATACTCTAAGCATATACATAATTAGTTATCCCACCAAATTATAGCATTATAATAACAGTATATGTGTTAAGTAGTGAAGGGTTAAATTATTTTAAAAGTTAATATTAATAAACTAGTGTTATATCTTTAAAGTTTTATGACAAAAGTATGTATTTTTATTATGTATATATGTAATGTATCTTCTAATATCTATATAGAAGATACATTTAAGAGTTTATTTATGCTTTCTACTCCATTGATTGTATAAGTCTGGGTATTCTTCCTTTAATATTTTCATGAATTTAGGTAATACTGATAGTTCTCTTAATCCTTTCATTATTTTGAGAGGGTAATTAAGTTTCCTTTCGAAAACTTTTCTAGGGTCTATTACTCTAACATCTTCATTAGGTTGAACAAAAATATGAGCAAGTCTTATATCTAGTTTTTTAAATCCAGCAGTTTTAAAGCTTTCTACAAGTTTAACAAGATTTATAGCTAGTTTTTCAGAAAGTCCATTTTTCCTTATATAATCTTTAATGCACATTCCAGGAATATATTCTCTTATCATAGCTCTATTGTTATAAGAATATACTTTAGCAAAATGAGGATTATCCTGTACTCTTAGTAATATTTCTAGTTCACCCTTGCAGCCTTTTTCCTTGTTGTATATCTTAATAATTCTTTTTTTGTCTGGAAGAAGGTATACAGATCCTTGACGACCTTTACCGATGAATTTACATTCTTTCAAATTAACTCCTAAATACTTCTTATCTACTGAGTTATCCATTTTTTTACCTCCATATTATGTGATTTTAGCTGTATATTGTGTCTGCTTAGTATATAATATTAAATGTTATTTACATTTGACATCACTATAATAAAAAATTACTATAAATATATAGGATCATTACAAACAATACAATTTGAAGGGAGCTTTATATAATATGGATGATATACTAAAAATAATAAAAGATAAGAAATTAACTTATCAGCAAAGATTAATAGCACTTGCAGGTGGAGCGGAATCCAGCTTAAACGTGTTAAATATAAGTGATGATGTACAAAAACTTAGAGAGGAAGGAGTAATCTGTGATCTTAATGAAGGTAATGCGCCTTATAGGCCAAGATATGTATTGCCTGATTATGAAAAATTCATGGAACAAGGAAGTGAATTTTTAGGATTGAAGCCTCCAAAAGATATTTGGGAAGCTGTAAATAATTTATTAATACTATATAAGCATGTGCCTTCAGTTACAACAATGCCTGTTTATGTAGGAAACGTTGATACTTTATTAGAACCTTTTATTGAGGATGAAGAAGAAGCATACAAGGCAATAAAATTATTTTTCATTCATATAGATAGAACTGTAACAGATTCTTTTTGCCACGGTAATATAGGACCTAAGGATACAAAGGCAGGTAGAATAATATTAAAGGTACAAAGAGAAATCCAAACAGCTATACCTAATATAAGTTTAAAATATAGCAAAGAAGAAACATCTGATGCTTTTGCTGTGGATGCTGTAAGTACAGCATTAGTTACAGCAAAGCCAAGTTTTGCAAATCATGAAATGTTTTTAGAAGAGTTTAAACCTAATAGATATGCTATAGCAAGTTGTTACAATGGTTTATGTATAGGTGGAGGAAGCTATACCCTAGTTAGATTAAATTTAAAAGCTTTAGCTGAAAAAGCTAGCAGCCAAGAAGAATTTATAAATGATCTTTTACCAGCTACTATGGAAAAAATGGCTTCATATATGGATGAAAGAATAAGATTTTTAGTAGAAGAAAGTGGATTCTTTGATTCCAACTTCCTTGTAAAAGAAGGTCTTATAAGTAGAAATAAATTTACAGCTATGTTTGGCATGTTTGGGCTTGCTGAGTGTGTGAACACACTTTTAGGTGTAGAAGGTTTAGATAAGAGATTTGGACATAATAAGAAAGCTGATGAACTAGGTTTGAGAATTATACAAAAAATGTATGATGTAGTAAATAAGAGAACTAATCCATATTGTGAGGCAGCTGAAGGACATTTTCTACTTCATGCTCAAGTTGGAATAGAAACTGATAAGGGTACAAGTCCAGGATGTAGAATACCTATAGGAGAAGAGCCAGAATTACATGAACATCTAATTCAGAGTGCTGAATTCCATAAATATTTTCCATCTGGAATAGGAGATATATTCCCATTTGAAGTAACAGCAAAGAAAAATCCAGAAGCTATTTTAGACATAATAAAAGGTGCATTTAATCAGGGAATGAGATATTTTTCATTGTATGCATCAGATAGCGATGTAATAAGAATAACTGGATATCTTGTAAAAAAATCAGACTTGGAAAAGTTAGATAAAGGAGAAGCTGTGCTTCAGGATACAGTAGCACTAGGATTAGGTGCAGTCAAAAATTCAAGAGTATTGGAGAGAAAGGTAAGAAAATGTTAAAGGGAATTGTAAGAAAAATTATCCCATTTAGCTTTGTAGATGGTCCGGGAAACAGGACGGCCATATTTTTTCAAGGATGTAATTTTGATTGTCTTTATTGCCACAATCCAGAAACTATAAAAAGCTGTATTCAGTGTGGGGAATGTGTAGATAATTGTCCATATGGTGCAATATCTTTAGTTGAAAAATCTGTGATATGGAATCCAGAAAAGTGTGAGGATTGTGGTTTGTGTGTTAAGATATGTAAAAATAAATGTGGGCCTAAATTTAGAAGTATGGATACAGAGGACATATTAGAACAGATACTAAAGGTTAAGACTTTTATTTCAGGGATAACTGTATCAGGAGGAGAGTGTACCCTTCAAGGGGAATTCCTTGTGGAGTTGTTTGAAAAGGTAAAAAAGTTAGGATTGACAATATTTGTAGATAGCAATGGAAGTACTGATTTTAGAAAGCATAAAGAACTTACTCAATTGTTGGATATGGTTATGCTAGATGTGAAATCTTTTGATAAAGATGAACATAAAATGCTTACGGGAAAAGATAATAATATAGTTATAGAAAATGCAAAATATTTAGGTAGTATAAATAAGTTATATGAAATTAGAACGGTAATAGTACCTGAAGTTTTAGATAACTATAGAAATGTAAATGAAATAAGTAAGCTTATAGTAGATATTAATCCTAAAATAAGATATAAACTTATAAAGTATAGAAGTATAGGTACTCGTGAAGACAA
Source organism: Clostridium carboxidivorans P7 (assembly GCF_001038625.1). Classification (GTDB taxonomy): domain Bacteria; phylum Bacillota; class Clostridia; order Clostridiales; family Clostridiaceae; genus Clostridium_AM; species Clostridium_AM carboxidivorans. The sequence goes on along the minus strand of NZ_CP011803.1, from coordinate 3,425,412 downwards.
GATTAATACACATCAACCTACTGATGAAATGATGGAACAACTTAAAACTAAAGCTTGTAGTAATGGATGTGAAAATGTAATTATAGTGTAAGGTTTTTATATGAGTCTAATATACGCATAATGCGAAGCTTTGCTTCGCATTGTACTTATATTAAGTTAAAATTTTGTTTTTAAATATAGTTTTATTGTATAGAGTAGCCTGTATTTGTAATACACTGCTCTATTTTTTTTGCGTCTGCAGGAGTATTAAATTCTACTTCCACAGTCCCGCGAGCTATGTCTACTGCAATTTCTTGAACTCCTTCTATCTTATCTAGAGCATTTTTTAGTTTAGTTTTACTTTCAGGATATACCATACCTGAAACGTTATAATGAACTGTTTTCATTTTTTATCCACTCCTTAATATATTCAAAATATACATTTTAGTATTATGAGAAATATAAATTTTTATTCAAAATACATATAATGTTAAAAAAGAAGTACTATAATTAAAGATATATTCAATAGTTAAAAGTATGAAAGCAAAGGTGAGTTCAATGCCAGAAAAATATTGGCCTGAAACCGTAATATTATGGGGGGCGGGTGCTACCAATTCTTTAGGACTTTATGCTACAAAAGAATTAATTCAAATTGTAATAAAGATAAATAAAAATGATTTTTCTTTTTTAGATGGTAAAGATGAAAAATTGAAATCATCTTTTAAAAAATTAGTGACAGAATATTTAATAGAAGATGGAGAACTTTCAAAAATATATGATTTAAAGGCGCTGCAAACTATTATAAACACAAATACAAAAATTAATATGCATGAACTTTTTACAATGCTGGATCAATTAATAGATAGTAATATGGGATTTAATGCTTTTTGTAATGGAAAAACAGAATTTTTAAGAGTAGAGAGAGTAAAAGCTGCTAAGAGGTGCTTAATTCTTCTAATCGAGGAATTAGAAAGATTAAGCATACAAAAAAAGCCAGGGTATATGGATAAAAAAAGTTTAGATCCATATTATCAATTTACTAAAATATTGACAGACATTATGAAAGAAGAAGGAGATATTTTTGATAGGCGAGGATATGAGAGAGATACAAGGAGATTCTATCTATATTCTTATGCTATAATATCATTTAATTGGGACCCTGTAATTTTGTGGAATATATTTAATTCACATAAGGAACAAAATGATAATTCATATTATTTGAAAGATGGTTTAAAGCTTAGGCTTTTTGATGATTTTGGGACTCAAATTGCTTCTATAAAAATAGACAGTGATGAGCCAGAAATATGGTATACAGTAGAGGAATCACAATGTAAAAGGATAAATGATTATAAGTATCCATCTAGAATTGTAAGAATAGGAAAAATTCTTTTTCCCCATGGTATTTTTGGATCAAGGATATGTCCTGAATGTGGAAAGTATATAACAACCTTTGGAGGAAGCTGGAATCGATTATCTACAGAAGTTTTTGGACCATCTGTATTGCAAGATTTACAAAAATCATGGAAATATAAAAGTGAAAATGAAAAAAAGAATAAAAAAGGAGCTATAGAGTGTCCATACTGTGGACAAATAACTTATCCATTTGATATGCCGCTTATAATGCAAACTTTAGCAAAACAAAAAAGTATACCACCTTTAGAGGAAATAAAAACAGAAATGGGACTTTTAATGAAGAATGCAAAACATATAATATTTGCTGGATATAGTTTGCCATTGGATGATATTATGGTGAAAACCTTTTTTATGTCTTCTATTTCAGGAAATGATAAAAATAAACTTAAGTGTACAGTTATAAATTACGATGAGGATTATAAATGTGCAAAGGAATGGCTTACTGGCAGTGATATAGAGAGATATGTAAAGAAGAGTAAGAATGCTTCTGTAGTAGAATGCATAGAAAATGTTTGTGACATATTCAATTTGGAGAATGTAAGAATTTCTCTCAAAGGAATACCTAATGTATTTATGAAAAATGAAAAATGTAATAGGCACAAAATTATAGATTTATTGTATCCAAAAGAATATTTTCCAGAAGGTTTTCCTGTTAGCAGAGAATAGGATAGTATTAACTTAGATTTTGCATATATATAATTTTGAATTAATATAAGCAAAATGCGAGGGATTTTTTAGAGGACAATTGACAGAGGACAGAGGACAATGAAGGTGAGTTTTCCTCCTTATGTCAGAAAACTAATTTATTTTTAAGTTTGTTTTGCTAACGCAAAACAAGCTTCGAATCTATATAAGTCAGCAATGTTCCGCTTTAGCGAAATGAGTCATTAAAAATTTAATTAAAGATTTTTTGTAGCAAAGCGGAGAAAAATCATCCTTCACTGTTTTCTGTCAATTGTCCTCTGTCCTCTGAAAAAGCGGAAAGTAAGTTGTTGAATGCTAATTGCAAATTAAAATCAAAATTGTAATATAGTGGTTGCAACACAAATAATGTGGTATAATTGTTAAAATAAAAATTATTAGGGGGCTAACCAATGAGTGTAGAAAGTGTAAAAAAACAATTTCATGATGAAAATTTAAAATTGAAAGTATTTGAGCTTGATGAAAGTACAGCAACTGTAGAATTAGCAGCTCAGGCTATAGGGGTAGAGCCTGAACGTATAGCAAAAACTATGGCCTTTAAATTAAAGGATAGGGACATTTTAATAGTTTCAAAGGGTGATGCTAAAATAGATAATAGAAAGTTTAAAGATTGTTTTAGTACTAAAGCTAAAATGCTAAATCATGATGAAGTACTAGAAGTAACTGGCCATCCTGTAGGAGGGGTTTGTCCTTTTGGACTTAAAAATCATATGGATACATATTTGGATGTATCACTTAAAAAATTTGATTTTGTGTATCCAGCAGCAGGATCACCACATGCTGCAGTAAAGGTAGCTGTTGATGAATTAGAGAATATAACCAAAGGTACCTGGGCAGATTTATGCAAATAAATATGTGAGTAATATGAAAGTTGAAGGATTATATTAAAAATAATATGATTCTTCAACTTTTTTATTAGAAATTTTTAAAAAATATATTGTAATTCAAATTTAAATAAGCTAAAATTAATTTAGTAAGCAAAAGTTAAGAAAAGTGAAAGTTATATTATAAAGAGAGGGAGTCAAGTGACAAATAGAGAAGAAGAAATTTTAAAGCTTATAAAAAGTAATCCTATGATTTCTCAAAAAGAGCTTTCAGAAATTTTGGGTATTACCCGTTCTTCAGCAGCAGTACATATTACAAATTTAATGAAAAAAGGATATATAAAGGGAAAAGGATATGTATTAAATGAAGCTCCTTATGTATGTGTAGTAGGTGGTGCTAATGTTGATATCCAGGGGTTTCCTAATCAGATATTAATACAAAAGGATTCTAATCCTGGTCAGGTAAAAATATCCCTAGGCGGTGTTGGAAGAAACATAGGTGAAAATTTAAGAAAAATGGATGTAGAGACTAAACTTATTACTGTTATAGGTAATGATGTATATGGCAATAAGATAATAGAAGAAGGAAGAAACATAGGACTGGATATGGAACATTCCCTTGTACTTCATGAGCAGCCAACTTCTACTTATTTATGCATACTCAATGAAAAAGGAGATATGCAGGTAGCTATTGCATATATGGACATTTTAGAGCAAATGACAGTTGAATTTATACAAAAGAAAAAGCATGTAATAGATAATGCTAGTATTTGTGTTATAGATACAAATATACCACAGAAAACTATTGAATACATTGTAACAAATCATAAGGATACTGAGTTCTTTTTAGATACGGTATCCACAACTAAGGCAAAAAAGGTGAAGGACATTATAGGATGTTTTCATACTATAAAGCCTAATAAAATTGAGGCAGAAATCCTTTCAGGCATAGAAATTAAAAGTAATGATGATTTGAATAAATGTGGAAAATATTTTTTAGATAAAGGTGTTAAAAGAGTATTCATAACTCTTGGAGAAGATGGAGTTTATTATAATGATGGATGTGAAGAAAATATTGTAAAAACACCAAAAGTTAATGTGGTAAATGCTACAGGAGCAGGGGATGCCTTCTTGGCAGCACTGGTTTATTCCAGAATGAATAAGTTATCAATGAAAGAGAGCACTAAGGTTGCTATGACAGCATCTATTTTAGCTTTATCTCATGAAAATACCATAAATCCTAATATGTCAATTGAAAATATAAATAAAAAAATGGAGGAATTAAAATTATGTTAGAAAAATACTTAGATATAAACCCAGAGGTTAAAAAAGCATTAGAGGAAGGCAAACCAGTAGTAGCATTAGAATCTACTATAATATCTCATGGTATGCCATATCCTAAAAATGTTGAGACAGCAAGAAATGTTGAAAAAATTATAAGAGACAAAGGAGCAGTTCCTGCAACTATTGCTATTTTAAATGGTAAATTAAAAGTTGGTCTTACTAATGATGAACTTGAACATTTAGGTAATGGTAAAAATGTAATAAAAACAAGTAGAAGAGATATTCCATTTATAATTGCAAAAAAAATGGATGGAGCAACTACTGTAGCATCTACAATGATTATTGCAGAACTTGCTGGAATAAAAGTATTTGCCACAGGTGGAGTTGGTGGAGTTCATAGAGGAGCACAGCAAACTTTTGATATATCAGCAGATTTAGAAGAATTATCACATACAAATGTAGCTGTAGTTTGTGCAGGTGTAAAATCTATACTAGATATAGGATTAACTTTAGAATATTTAGAAACTAATGGAGTTCCAGTAGTAGGATTTGGAACAGATGAAATGCCAGCCTTCTATACAAGAAAGAGTGGTTTCGGAGTTGACTATAAAATTGATTCAGTTAGAGAATTATCAGATGCTATAAAAGCTAAGTGGGATTTAGGATTACAAGGTGGACTTATAGTTGCAAATCCAATTCCTGAACAATATCAAATGGATTATAATGTAATAAACAAAGCTATTGATGATGCTTTAAAGGAATCAGAAGAAAAAGGTATAAGAGGTAAGGAATCAACACCATTTTTACTTGCTAAGATAAAAGAAATAACTGGAGGAGACAGTTTAGAATCCAATATAAGACTTGTTTATAATAATGCTGCATTAGGTGCAGAATTAGCAGTAGAATTATGTAAATAAAATTTTGTAGAATATAAGCATAAGTGGATATTATGTTAGTGATATCTACTTGTGCTATTTTTCTGTAAAGTTATTTAATATTTAGAAAATATAAAATTATCTTTTTTGATTTTTTGTATTGAATTTTATTTTCAAGGTGATAAAATTAAATCGTCGGTATTCAATTTGAAACCGAACGGAAATTTTTTAATAAGAAATTCCGAATTATATCCCAAAAAGGAATAAGAACGGAGGTAAATTATCAATGGAAAGAGGATTAAAATCTACAGCTAAGTTTAGCACAAGACAGCTTGCTGTCATAGGCATGTTGTCATCAATTTCAATCATATTAGGGTTAACTGGATTAGGATTTATACCCATACCACCTGTAAAAGCAACTATTATGCATGTTCCAGTTATTATTGGAGCAATACTAGAAGGACCTGTAGTAGGTGCCATGGTAGGATTGATTTTTGGTATATTTAGTATTGTACAATCAATAACTGCACCAACACCAGTTTCTTTTGCATTTATGAATCCATTAGTTTCTGTATTGCCTAGAGTACTTATAGGATTAACATCTTATTATGTTTATAAGGTCGTTAAGTTAAAGTCAAAATCTCTAGGAATTGCATTTGGAGCTGCTGTAGGTACACTTACTAATACTATAGGTGTACTTGGAATGCTATACCTTATATACTTAGGACCTTATGCAAAAGCTTTAAATTTAAGCTTAAGTGCTGCTAAAAAAGGTATAATTGCAGTTGCTGTAACTAATGGTATTCCAGAAATAATTTTGTCAATGATTATTGTAGTTTCAGTAGTAACTGCAGTTAATAAAATAAAACATAGGTAGAAAAATGTTCCTTGAGTTCAAAATGAATTGAGCTCAAGGATTTTTTTATTTAATTCTAAATGTAATAAATATTAGAAAATTGTAGTTGCACTGTGCTATAATAGATTTGAATTCTATTTTTACCAGGAGGAAAGAAGAATGTTAAAAAAGAAATTTTGTTTATTAGTTTCAGTTGCAGCAGTTAGTTTATCAATGTTATGTACAAGTAAAGTTAATGCTGCCTTCCCTGAAGTTAAAAGAATTTGGGGAGCTGATAGATATGAAACTTGCAGTAAAATTGTACAAGAAGGCTGGAAGAGTACAAGCCAGTATGCAGTGATAGTAAACGGAGAAAATTTTCCAGATGCTTTAAGCGCATCTGTGTTAGCTAAAAAATATAATGCACCTATATTACTAGCTAAAGGTAGTACTTTAGGTGATAAAACTTATAGTGAATTAAAAAGATTAAAAGTGCAACACGTATTTATTGTAGGAGGAGCAGCTGTTATTACTCCTAGTGTAGAAAGTACAATGAAAAATATGGGAATAACTACTGAAAGATTAAGTGGACAAGATAGAAATGAAACTTCAGCAGCAGTAGCAGAGAAAATTGGTACTGATAATGGAGTTATACTTACTACAGATAATGATTTTACAGATGCATTGTCTATTGCACCAATAGCAGCTAGATATCAAATGCCTATCGTTTTAATGCCTAAAGATGGAATACCTGGTTCTGTTGAAAAATTTATGGCTGGTAAAAACATTTCTAAAACTTACATAATAGGGGGAGCAAATGTAATATCTGAAGATACAGCACTTAAGTTCCCTAATGTTGAGAGAATTGATGGTAAGGATAAGTATGAAAGAAATATAAATATTATTAAAGCTTTTGGAGATAAGATTGATTTTAGCAATGTATGCATGGCTTACTCAGAACAATTTGCAGATGCTTTAAGTGGTTCTGTTTTTGCAGCACAAGGAGCTAATCCTATTATATTGATGGGTGATAAAGCCAGCGAATATACTAAATATTTTTTAACTACTAAAGAAAGCGAAATTAAAAATATTACTGTTTTTGGTGGAACTTCGGGGGTTAAGGAGTTACATGAACAAGATGTATTTAATAGTACTAGTGGTGATGCTTCGAATAATACGCCAACTACAGAGGTAAGTGTTCAGAATAATGGTTCACCTATAGTTAAACAAGGAAATTGGGTTTACTATAGTGTAAATAATGGAAGCTCATCATCAACCAGCAAATTCTATAAGGAAAAAACTGATGGATCAGGCAAGGTGAAATTATCCGATGATTTTGCAAAAAAAATTTGGATTGATGGTGATTATATTTATTACATCAATTATTATGGAGAAGATCAAAAAAACTGCTTTTACAAAATGAAAAATGATGGTACTGAGAGAAGCGAATTAACAGATGATGCACCTGTTTATGTGAATTTTCAAGATGATTATATTTATTATGCTAAATATAATAAAGTAGATTCGGATAAGTTTTCTGTATATAAAATAAAAAAAGATGGAACTGGAAAACAACAAATAGGAAATGAACATGGAATGTATTTGGCATTAAAAGATGGATGGATATATTATGCTAATTTAGATGATGGATCTAAAATATATAAAATGAGAACAGATGGATCAGACAAAAAACTTTTATGTAATGATTCTGCAGAAAATTATATGAGTGTTGTAGGTGATTGGATTTACTATTGTGATAATGAAAATAATAATTTATATAGAATTAAACTTGATGGTTCAGAGAAACAAAAACTTAATAATTCAAATAGTAGAAACATAAATATTGAGGGGAATTATATCTATTACAGTGTAATAGATGATAATGATAATGGTTTATTGTATAAAATGAAATTAGATGGATCAGAAAATAAGATGTTAAGTGATGTAGATTGTTCTACCGCAGTGGAAGTTCAAGGAGAGTATGTTTATTGTTCAGGATTCAATTCAAATGGAGTTTATAGAATAAAAAATGATGGAACTGGCTATGAAAAGATAAGCCAAAATAAATCTGTTCTTTCCTTGTATGTAGCAGGAGATTGGGTATATCATTTAGATTTTATGTCTGGTAATATGACAAGTAAGTTATATAGAATGAAACTAGATGGATCTTCAAATGAAATTGTTGAATAAAAACTTAATGTAGCCTTTAGTTATGAAGTTTAAGTAAAAATTACATGATTATAATTTATAAAATTAGTGCGTTTTTTATATTCGCACTAATTTTTTATTGTGTATTAAAAATTTTAATTTGTCTAGAATCTATCTAATAGTTAGAACTTCTATATATTAATGAAGGCTATTTTTAATGATTTAGTTTTAGATAACATTATTAATAAATGTATTATAAGGATTTTATTATTATGTAGTATTATTATGAAATTAAATCATTGACATTTAGAAAAACATACACTATTATGTAATAAAGTAAACTAATAGTTTACTTTATTACATAATAGTGTTGGAGGGTTTTATGGGAACAAAAGAGAGAAAAGAGAAAGAATTATTAATAAAGAAGAATGATATTATAGATGCAGCAGAAAGAGTTTTTTTTGAGAAGAGTATGCAGCAAGCCACTATGGATGAGGTTGCAAAAGAAGCTGAATTTAGTAAGAGAACGGTTTATGTTTACTTTAAAAGTAAAGAAGAAATTTATTATGAAATTATGCTTAGGGCATTTAAAAATTTAAATAGAATGATAAATGAAAATTTAGAAAAATATAAATCAGTTAACAGCATAGGAAAAATTAAATTGTTAGGAAAAACCTTCATTGATTTTAGTATTAAGTATCCTGATTATTTTAGAGTTATAGTGGACTATGAAAATCAGCAATCAGACTTTAGCAGTAATAATAAAGTAATTATAGAATGCTATAAAGAAGGTGAAAAGGCATTAGATAATTTGAAAGAGATACTAAGGCAAGGAATAGATGAAGGAGAGGTATTGGAAAACATAAATATAGATACTACAACAATTATTTTATGGTCAAGTATTTCTGGTATTTTCAATAATATTGTTAAAAAACAAGATTATTTAGAACATTATTACCACATAAAAGCACCTCAGTTAATAGAGGAAACCTTTGAATTCATGATAAGATCTATAGTTAAATGTAAAGGTGGAAATTAATTATGAAAAAAAGAATAGCCTTTTTACTTATAGCATTTGTTGTTGCAGCGTTGGCAGCGTATAAGATTATAGATACAATAAAGATTAATAAAACCAGTAATATTTCCATAACAAGTGAAAAGCAAGGGAAAAAATTATCTGTTTCAGTTATAAAAGGACAAGAATATCTTCATAAATTCCAAGTTAATTCTTTTATTAGTATAAAAACTCCTCCACAATTTGCTGTTTGGATAGAAGATTTAAATGGAAATTATGTTAATACAATATATGCAACCTCGAAAGTTGTTAATCAAAATTGGAGTAAGGCGCCAGATGATTCAGCACAAGGCGGTAAAATTAAACGACAGGAAGCATTGCCTTATTGGACTCATAAACATGGAAATAATAAAATCAATCCAGATACTATGTCATCAGCTACACCTAAGGGCAATTCTGTAATAAGTAGTAAGATTAATGAAAAGCAAGGTGAATATATAATTTTTGCTGAAGTTAATATGTCAACAGATTTTAATGAATATTACCCTAAAAATGCTGAACAAGGAAAAGATAATTATTCAGGTGGACCTTGGGGAAGTGGTCAGCCAGCTTTGATTTATAGCTCAAATATTAATTTGAATTCAATAAATAAAATATACGACTTAAAACTTATTGGACATAGTAGTCCTGATGGATCTGATGGGAATTTATATAAAGATTTATCCAGAGTAACCACAGCAAAAAATATAATTGATAAGATAACAGTTCAAATAAATTAATATATATGTTATATAAAATAATGGGATGGTGTGTAATGAAAAAAATACTTGTATTAAATGGAAGTCCACGTAAAGATGGTATAGTTTATAATTTATTAAAAGAAATAGCTAATGGCTCAAAAGAGAGCAATGAAATAGAATGGATTGATGTATACAATTTAAAAATGAAACCATGTATAGCTTGCATGAAGTGTAGACCAAATAATGAATGTGTATTGCCTAAAGATGATGCACACATTGTTGGAGAAAAAATACAAAAATCAGATGTATTGATAGTTGGAACTCCTACTTATTGGGGAAATATGAGTTCTCAATTGAAAGTTTTGTTTGAACGTAATGTTCCAGTTTTTATGGGAGAAAGTGATAGTGGTATGCCAATAGCAAAGCAGAAAGGAAAAACAGCAGTGATAGTTGTATCATGCAGTACACCATGGCCATTTAACTTTATAGCGGCAGAAAGTAGAGGAGCAATGAAAGCTATAAAAGAGGTTTTACATTATGGTGGATATAAGATAGTAGGTAAGATTGTAAAGTCAGGAACTAAAACAAATAGAAATATTTCTGAAAAAATGTTAGACAAAGCAAGAAAAATAGGAGCTAAATTGTAGTAAGCAAGAATTATATTTATAACTATAGCTTATAATGATTAAAAATTAATGCGAAGTATGCTGTTGTGCTAATATATTTAGTTTTCTCCTAAAAAATACTATCTATATTATGATAAAATTATAGAAAAAGGTTTTAAACAAGGAGTATAAAAATGAAAGAAATAAGTTTTAGTGACATAGAAGGAATAAAAATAGGAAATTTTCAAGACCTAAATGGACCAACTGGCTGTACAGTAGTAATTTGTGAAGAAGGTGCATCTGCTGGAGTAGATGTTAGAGGAGGATCACCAGGTACTAGGGAAACAGATTTGCTGGATCCTGTAAATTTGGTAGATAAAATTCATGCAGTAACACTAGCAGGAGGAAGTGCTTTTGGATTGGATGCAGCTAGTGGAGTAATGGAATATTTAGAAAAAAAGAGTGTAGGGTTTGATGTTACTGTTACAAAAGTACCAATAGTATGTTCTGCTGTATTATTTGATCTAGCTATTGGAGATTATAGAATAAGGCCAGATAAACTTATGGGCTATAAAGCCTGTGAAAATGCTGAATTAAATGAATGTAAAGAAGGTAATGTAGGAGCTGGTACAGGTGCCACCGTGGGAAAGGTATTAGGAAGTGAATATTCGATGAAGGGTGGCCTAGGTTGTTATGCTGTTCAAGTAGGAGAGCTTCAAGTTGGTGCGTGCATTGCAGTTAATTGTCTTGGAGATGTAATAGATCCTCTTACAGGAAAAATTATAGCTGGGGCTTTGAAGGAAGATAAAAAGACTTTTGCAAATACAGAAGAAATTATGATATCACGATATTCAGAAAAGAAAAATTTGTTTAGTGGTAATACTACAATAGGAGTAGTAGCTACTAATGGTAAATTTACAAAGTCAGAAATGAATAAAATAGCCTCTATGGCTCACAATGGTTATGCAAGGACCATGAGACCTGCTCATTCCATGTTTGACGGAGATACAATATTTACTATGGCCACAGGAAAGATAGAAGCAGATATAAGTGTAGTTGGACTTTTAGCTGCTAGGGTAGTTGAACAAGCAGTAGTAAGAGCTGTTAAAAGTGCAGAATCAATACTAGGGTATAAGGCATATAAAGATTTAGCTAAATAGTAGATAACTTTATAATTTAAAAATTTTCTACAGGAAAAATATTACTTGCACAGCAATCATAAATATTGTAAAATTTATTTGCAGAAATAAAAACACAGTTCGGTAGGTAGTCCGGACGCATATTAAGTAAATTTAATATGTCAGTAGCCTTCCCCCTCGGGATGTCCATTTTCTGTATGAATTTAACTTGGAGGGGAAAAAAATGAATATCAAGCTTACTGTTTATTTCGAAGAGCCGTTTTGGGTAGGAGTTTTTGAAAGGACTTCAAATAGCCTTTATGAGGTTTCTAAAGTAACATTTGGTTCTGAGCCTAAGGATTATGAGGTTTATGAATTTATGCTTCGTAATTTTTATAAGCTAAGGTTTACTAAACCTGTTAAGCTAATGGACTTAAAAGAGAAGAAAATAAATGCTAAAAGGCTTCAGAAAAAAGTAAAAAAAGAAACTGAAAAAAAGGGAATATCAACTAAGGCTCAAGAAACAATGAGGTTAGAGCAGGAAAGTAAAAAAGTAGAAAGAAAAGAAATTTCTAAGACTAAAAAAGATGAAGAAAAGAAAAAGCAGTTTGAACTTAAACAGCAAAAAAAGAAGCAAAAGAAAAAAGGTCATTAAGTATGTAAGAAGGAGTTGACAATCAGATTGCCAACTCTTTTTGAATAAATATTTTAGGTGTAAGCATAATATAGGCTAATATAAAAGTTTGTAAATGTAACAAGCTATTTGAAAGTAATTTTAAATTTAATAAATTCTATAGTTAATTTTGTGTACAATAATTAACAAAAGTTAGATATAATATTACTTAGGTGTTTTAGATAAAAATTATTAAGTTAGGGGAGATAAAGATGACAGAAGAAATTAAAGATACAAATTCTATGAAAGAGTTTATGGAGGACATAGAATCATCTATGAAATCAATTAGAAGAGGAGAAGTTGTAAAAGGTAAGATTATATCTGTAACAGAAAATCATGCAATAGTAAATATAGGATATATGTCAGATGGAATACTATCCAAAAGTGAAGTAGTTGAAAATGAAGAAGACAATCTAAGTGATATTTTAAAAGAAAATGAAGAAATATATGTTTATGTATTAGATATGAATGATGGTGAAGGTAATGTACTTTTATCTAAAAAGGCAGCAGATAAAATAAAAGCTTGGGATGAATTGAAAAAGGCTTTTGAAGAAAAATCAGATGTAGAAACAACAGTAAAAGAAGTAGTAAAAGGTGGAGTTGTAACATACATAAATGGTATAAGAGCATTTATACCTGCATCTCAATTGTCATTATCTTATGTAGAAGACTTAAAATCATTTATTGGAAAAACTTTAACTGTAAAAGTAATAGAATTTGATAAAGATAAGGAAAAGGTTGTTTTATCTAGAAAAGTAATAGAAAAGGCTGAAGCAGAGGAAAAGAAACAACATCTTTTAAATAGCATTAAACCAGGAGAAAAAAGAAGTGGTGTAGTAAGCAGACTTGCTAAATTTGGAGCATTTGTTGACTTAGGTGGAGTAGATGGACTTATTCATGTTTCAGAATTATCATGGAAAAGAGTTAATAATCCAGCAGATGTGGTTTCTGTAGGAGATAAAGTTGAAGTTTATATATTATCTGTAGATAAAGAAAACAATAAAATAGCATTAGCATTAAAAGACGTAAATGAAAACCCATGGGAAAGTGTAGGTAATAAATTTAAAATTGGAGATGTAGTAGAAGGTGAAGTTTTGAAACTTGCAAGCTTTGGAGCTTTTGTAGAAATTCAGCCTGGTGTAGAAGGACTTGTTCATATTTCAGAAATATCAGAAGAGAGGATAGCAAAACCTTCAGATGTACTAAATTTAGGAGATAAGGTTAGAGTAAAAATATTGGATATAGATAATAAGGAAAATAGAATTAGCTTAAGTATTAAAGATGCAGTTGAAAAACCAAAGGAAGATTTAGATAAATTCAATGATAATGAAAGTGCAGGTACTAGTTTAGCAGATTTACTAAAAGATTTTAAATTTTAAGGTGTAAAAATGAGCTTCTAATGGAGTTTGTATCCATTGAAGCTTATTTTTAATTTCAGCATTTAAGTAAGCATATATTTTATATATTGTAAACGATAATAACTTACTTTTAATGAATTATTTTCCATAATGTAACTTTAAAAAAGTGCGTAAATAGTATATTATTATAGTTAGGCTATGTAAATTGATATTAAATTGTATTTAGTAATATAGCTCTATTATAAGTTCACAAAATGTCTTACAATAATAATTATATTTTATATATAAATATTTTTATTATTTATATTGATACAGAGGTGGTATTGTTTGAACTATGAATTGAAAAAAAGTGAACTGAATTTACAAAGTTTTATTAATAGCACAACACATTTTAACAAATGCGAAACAAGTAATGTAAATTATACTTTAGAACTTTTAGAAGGTGTATTAAAAGGAATTCCTGATATTATTAGAGTATTTAATTCAGATAATACAATTCTGTTTTTTAATGAAGCTGGATACAAATTTTATAATAAGACTCGAGGTGAAGTTAGAGGAAAAAAGTGTTTTGAAACTTTAAACAGAAAAAAAAATTGTGAAAGCTGTGATGTAGAAAAAGCCATAAGAACTAAACAAATGATAATAATAGAAAAGTATGTTCCAGAATTTAACCGGTTTATGGAGTGCACTTACAATCCAGTTTTAGATGACTCTGGTGAAATAATATTTGTTGTTGAACAATTAAAAGATATTACTGAAAAAAGGATAATGGCTAATACTGTTAAAGAAAGTGAAGAAAGATATCGTAAGATAGTTAATCTTTCACCTGAAGCTATAGCTATTGTAGTTGACAATAGAATTGTTCTAACAAATCATCAAGCTTGCAAGTTAGTAGGTACAGATTATAGTAAGATTATTGGAGAAAGTATATATAAATATATAGAAAGTGAAAGTGTAAAACCTATTCGCAAAAAAATAAAGCAAATATTAGAAGAAAAAAGAGCAAAGAGTACATCTGACCATAAAATTGTTAGATATGATCAAACTACAGTGGAAGTAGAGATATCTGCTAGTTATTTAACATATAAAGGTAGACCAGCTATTCAAGCAGTAATTAGAAATATTACGGAAACTAAAAGAGCGCTAAATCAGGCTGCTAAATTTCAAAAAAAATATATCGAAAGCATATCGCCTATTCCAGAAAAAATTCAAATGGAAACATTATATATGCCAGCTAGAACTGTAACCGGGGATTTTTTTAAAATATATAAAGTTAATGAAGATTTGGCAATTGGGATAGTTGGAGATGTTAGTGGTAAAGGAATCACAGCAGCTCTTAGTGTGTTGGCATTTTTTGTGTTATTTCGTGAAGCAATTTTAATTAGTTATGATCCAAGTGAAATAGTTAAAATTTTGAACAAAAAAATTGTCAATTACTTAGATAAATATATAGCAGCATGTTGTTTTAGTTTAGACTTAAAGAAAAATGAAGCAAGAATAGCAGGTGCAGGAATAAATCAATTTATGTTTCAAAAAAGTAATTGCAGTGCTGAGGAGTTTATTGTAAAAGGACCTTTTTTAGGTATGTTTGAAGATGGTGAATTTGATGAAAA
The DNA here is from genome assembly GCF_001038625.1 of Clostridium carboxidivorans P7. Lineage (GTDB taxonomy): Bacteria > Bacillota > Clostridia > Clostridiales > Clostridiaceae > Clostridium_AM > Clostridium_AM carboxidivorans. The sequence continues at coordinate 3,410,230 of NZ_CP011803.1, read as the reverse complement.
AGTAATTTCCTTTGAAAAGGGAGATAGATTTTATTTTCCTACAGATGGATTGGAATTTATATTTGATGATTACGAAATTAAAGATAATTATCTTAAGGAACATACAATAACTGAATTTATAGAGTATATGAAAAATATTTTAAATAATGTAATTGCTGATTTTGGAGCTTTGAAGGATGATAGTACACTCATTGCCTTAGAAATTAAATAGTTTAGGAGGAATGCAAGTGAAAAGTAATGAATTTATTTTATATGGTTTATCAGAATATAAACAGATTATTGATAAAGTTATTTCAGAGTTAAATGCTTCACAATATGATTTCGATATAAAATTAATCTTGACAGAAGCTTTAACAAATGCTTTTAAACATGGAAATAATATGAATGTGGATAAGCCTATTTATTTGAGATATTCATATGATAATTCAAGCGTAAAATTTGAAGTTCAAGATTGTGGAACGGGACTTAAAAATGTAATAATTAATGATAATTTGAATGATGAAGATATTTTAGAAGATAAGGGAAGAGGATTATTCCTTATTAAAAATCTTTCAGATAATATTGAATTAAAGCCAAATATGGTGATTATAGAAAAAACATTGGCAGGATAAATTATCACAATTATAAATATGGAGGTATTAAAATGAGGACGAGTTTAAAAAACAAGTTAGGTTTGATGTTTTTTGTATTTATAGCTATTCCTCTTGTTGTTTTGGGAAGTTTTTCGTATTTTAGAACTTCAAGTTTAATGCAAAATACAGTTGAACAACAATTAGAGGAAACTACAAATCAAACAGCTAAATTAATAAATGAAAATATAAATTCAGTAAATAATTATGTTCAAATGTTAAGTTTAGATGGTAGGTTATCTAGCATTGCAAGTGGTGACGAGAAAAGTAGTGCTGATGTTTTTAACTATTTAGCTCAATTACAAAAACAAAATAGTAATCAACTAGAGGATGTATTCATTACAAATGCTTCTGGTAAGGAAGTTATAAGTAGTGAAGATGAAAAACCTAATGTTGATTTAAGTGATAGAGATTATGTACAAAATGCTTTAAAAGGAAACAAGAACATAAGTCAGGTTATAACATCTAAAACTACAGGAAAACCAGTAATAGTAATTGCTGCTCCATTAAAACTTAATGATAAAGTTACAGGTATAGTAGGCGCTACTATTAAATTTGAATATATTTCAAAATATGCTTCACAAGTAAAAATAGGAAATGATGGTTATAGCTATATAGTAGATAAAAATGGTTTAATTGATTATCATCCTACAAGTGAAAAGGTACTTAAGGAGAACATTTTAAATGATAATAATGATCAGTTAAAAACTTTATTTAATAAAGCTAAATCGGGACAAGCTGCAGAAGGATATTATACTTACGGTGGAGCTCGAAAATTTGTAAAATTTGTTCCTGTCAGCAATTGGTTTATAGCAGTAACTGCTGATTACAAGGAATATATGTCTCCTGCTGCAACTATCAGGAAATTTACTATTTTAATAGCTGTATTATCTGTAATTATTGCATTATTTTTAGCATACAAACTTACTGTAAGAAACATAATAAATCCTATTAAATACTTAGAAGGTTTAATGACAAAGGCTGGAGATGGAGACTTAACAGTAAGAGCTGAAATAAATACAAAAGACGAAATACAAACTTTAGGTGAATATTTTAATAAAATGATTGACCATCAAGATAATACAATACATCATATTAGAGAGGCATCTGAAAGTTTAACAGCATCTTCTGAAGAGCTAGCAGCTTCAAATGAAGAAATAAGTTCTACAACAGAACAAATAGCAAATACCATAGAGCAGGTTGCACAAAATTCTCAAGCTCAAAGCGATTCGGTTGTAGAAGTATCAGAAGTTTTAGTTCAACTATCAAGCTTAGTTCAAATATCACAAAGTAGAGCAGTTACAGCCAAAAAAAATTCAGAGCATACTATGGATAGTGCAGAACAAGGAAGAAATAAGATTGAAGAGACAGTTTCAGCTATTGAAAATATTAGCGAAGCATCAGCTGAAACAGAAAATACACTAAAGGTTTTACAAGAACTTTCTAAAAAAGTCAGTGGAATAATTAGTACTATAAATAATATTTCATCTCAAACCAACTTATTGGCATTAAATGCAGCTATTGAAGCAGCTAGAGCTGGAGAACATGGAAAGGGATTTACTGTAGTGGCAGAAGAAGTTCGTAAACTTTCGGAGGAAACTAATGTTGGTGCAAATGAGGTATCTTCATTGATAGGTGAAATGGTAGCTAAAATAGGAAAAGCTGTAGACAGTATGAGCTTAAGTAAAAATGCAGTAGAAAATGGAGTTAACATAGTAAAAGATACAGATAAATCTTTTGTTAGTATTATAGATGCTGTAAAACAAATATCAAAAGATATAGAGCAAATAGTAGATGTTACAAAGGATGAAGTGGCTACATCTGATAAGATAATAAATCTTATTAATACAGTTGCAACTGCTACTGAGAATAATGCGGCTAATAGTGAAGAGGTTGCTGCATCAGCGGAAGAACAAAATTCGGCAATTGAAAATGTGGCTGCTAGTGCTCAAGAATCTAGTGCATTAGCCATATCATTAAACAATCTTGTGGAAAAATTTATAGTTTGAGGTGATTTAAATGAATGAATTTAAAATTGAAATGCCAGAGAATTTCGCAGTAGATGAAGCAGATGAACTCAGAGAAAAGTTTAATTATTTAATGAAGGATGGGGAAAAAAATTTTGTATTAGATTTTAGAAAATGTACTTTTATTGACAGCACAGGACTTGGGGTTTTGGTTTCGGTTTATAAAAAGTGCAAAAGTATAAATGGTAGTCTTAAGCTTTATTCGATCAATGAACAAGTTATGAAGATTTTTAGTATGACTAGATTGGACAAGGTATTTGAAATATATAAGTAGATTATAAAGAAACATTTTTTAGAGGACAAAGGACAATTGACAGAGGACAGTTAAGGATGATTTTTCTTCGCTATCCTCTGTCCTATGTCAATTGTCCTCTATTTTAGTACACTAAGTACATCTTTTCTTTTTAACAATAATCTAAATAATGGATAGCCTATGCAGGTTACAACAACAAACTCTCCTAGACAAACATACAATGTAGATATCCAAAATGGTTGATGTAGTACAAAGTAAAGTTCAGCACCTACAAATACACAATTTATAGTAGGCCAAAGAGTAGCAATAAATAAACTTTTGGTTTTACTTATCATATAAACGCTTATAAGGGTAGCTGTAGTTCCAACTAACACATCAATAAGACCTAGAGGACTATATATATTTGATAGCGCACATCCAAGCACTAAACCAGGAATATAAATAGGGTCTATATATGCTAAAAGTGTCATAACTTCCGAAAATCTAAATTGTATAGCTCCATAACTTAAAGGAGCTATAGCCATAGTAGCTGCTGCATATAGTGCTGCTGTTATTGCAATTTTAATTAATTTCTTTAAGTTCATTTTAATTACCTCCAACGCCAAAATCAGTATTATTCCAAAGTATCTCTATATTATCATTTCCTTCAAGAAAACTATAATTATCTCTAAACCAGCTAATTAGTTCTTCATCTCTTTTAAATGGTGTAGAATTTTCTACATAAATATTTATACAGCCGTGTTTAAAATACTTTAATAGATAGTCTATATCTGTTTCTATCATTGCTTTTGTTTGTCCTTTAATTCCTACCATAAGGCAAATGGAGTTAAAGTACTTTGATACTTCTTCTGGTCCAGAAAATACAGCTCCTTTTTTCAAAACTTCACATCTAAAATGGCTGTCAAAAGTTTCGATACCACATTTAAATATAATAGGAATATTAAAGAATTGTTTCATTTCTTCAAGTCTGTTTCTATAAATCCAATGGCTTTCAAAAAATAGTTTTTTTATACCCTTAGAGTCTATTACATTTTTTATATCCTGTAGAGTTTCTTTTGGTAGTTCAAAACAACTGCCTGAATTTATAACTTCCAGTACCTTATGCTTCCCTGTAACATTTTTTAAAATTTCCTTATTGAAATTTACATTGAATTGAGTGTCACTATTATTATCTTCTATATAATCACAAAAGGTACATTTTCCCCATACACAGGGTGAAGCTTTTAATAGTACAATTTCTCTTTCATTTTTATTGACTATATCACTGTAACGAATCATATATTTTTCCTCCTTGTTTTATTATTTTAAGAAGTGGTTGATCAAGGTGAACACTTCTTATTGAATTGTATGATCGACATTAAGTGTTTAAATTTATAGAATACTTTACTATTATAGTATTTATTTTTGGAAACGTCCATGCTAAAATTGAAAATTTTTCTGTGTTTATTTAGAATAAAACTAATAAAAATTTTACGATAAATTCATTAATTGTAAATATATAGAGTGTATTATAGTTACATAAAATGGATAAATAAGAAAGGAGGTGTGTAATTTGAAAAAGGCAACAGTCAAAATAGTATGGATTATTGTGGCAGCTGCAATGCTATTTCCATTTATATTAACCATATTAATAAATTCACCTAAAGTAATACATTGGATAATAAATTAATAATTTATTGTTGTAAGTTAGGGTACAAAAGTGCCTAATTTGTAGAAAAGAATGCATAATAGAAAAGGTAATAAAAAAAATGCAAAAAACTGTTGACAAATTATATATTTCCCCGTATAATTAATAACTGTGCTAAGGAAATGCACAAAACAAATTGGGGTGTCGCCAAGCGGTAAGGCATAGCACTTTGACTGCTACATGCGTAGGTTCGAATCCTGCCATCCCAGCCATTGGTTTACTAGCTCAGTTGGTAGAGCACATGACTTTTAATCATGTTGTCCGGGGTTCGATTCCCCGGTAAGCCACCAAATAAAAATTAATAAGCAAATTATTTAATTTACAAATATTAATTTGTAAATTGTAATTTTATATGCAGGTGTGGCGGAATTGGCAGACGCACTAGACTTAGGATCTAGCGCCAACGGCGTGGGGGTTCGACTCCCTTCACCTGCACCAATTATTAGATGACATGGATAAGTAATAGCAAATATTACTTATTTTTTTATTTTAAAAATAATTTAGTAGAGTAAAAATGTGATGAATTTTATAAAAGCATGACTTTCTTATATTAAGTCATGTTTTTGCTTTTTATAAGTTGTATATATAAAAGTGTTGAAAGTTGTATAAATGCATATTATAATTTAATCATATAAATTGGCAGAATTAAATGAAAAATATATAAAAAAGTAACAATCAAAATATTTTGGTTGTATTTACGGAGGTGAATTTATTTGAAAAAATTAGGAACAAAAACAGTAATTACTATTGCTATATCTTCATTGGTGATAGCTATTATGGGAGGATTTGCTTTATTTAAGAAAAAGTAGTTAGATATTTATATAAGTTATTAAAACAAAATTCATTAAGCTGAGTTTTTGAGAATTTAGCTTAATGTATTAATTTTACTAGGTATTTTTTTTATAAAGAAGTGTTGATTATAATAAATAATTAGAAAAATTTACGTATATTTAGTTTGCTATTGAAATAAGGTGATTTAAGCCTTGTTTTTTTAATTTTTTTAATATTATGTATAACAGCATAAAACGACTTTTTTCGATTATAATGAAATATATATTTATATAAATGGGGAGTTGTTTTATGAAAATTAATAATTTTGTATTATATGAAAATAGTAAAAATGACAGCTTTGCATATGGCACAAAATTTATACCAAAAAGAACATTAAATAAATCAACAGATTCTATGGTTGCTTCTATAGAAAAATACATTAGTGGCAAAGATGCTTACAATGTATCGTTTAAAAAGAATAATAATGGTAAAACTCATTCAAATAGTTATAGTTTTACTAAGGAAGTTTTTAAACAATATATAGATTTTTTAACTAACTTTACTATTGATGCAGCAAATAATCAGTCAAATTTAGAAAAAAGTTTTACTTTGGAATCTGAAGGTGAAATAATTCTAAGTTCTCTTGACAAGGAGCATGTAAAAATATGTTCTGTAAAGCATAAACAAAATTCTTCAAGTAGAATATTTTTTACACTACTAAAAAAGGAATTGTTGACTTATATAAATGTTTTAGAAAACATTTATGAAGGTAAGGAAATTATGAGCTCTCTAGGTTATGAAATGGGATTTTTGATTAATCCATTGAGTAAAAAAGAAAGAGACGAATTATATTTAAGTACACTTTATGCATTAGTAGATGGCGCATTAGATGGAAAAGATGAAAAAGCATTTTATAATATATCAAAAGAAATAAAAAGAGTTTTAAACTATTAAAAAATAAGTTAGCTGTGATTTTGACAGTTAACTTATTTTGCTATATATAGTATTAACATTTAATTTTTTACTCTAAAATAGTATTCAGGTGTATCTGGGGTAATAGGTTTAAAATGATAGCCTAAATTTTTGTAGTATAGTATTACAGATTCTAAACAATCACAGGTACTTTTATTGTTTGCATCACAATGCATGAGTAAAAATATTTTGTTGGGATTAATACATTTTTGAGTAGCTTCTCTATACAATTTATTTGCCTTGGTATTATAATTAATTCCATCAGAAGTACACAAATTCCAATCATATATTTTATAATTCTTTTCATGTAATTCTTCTAAAAGATTTTTAGTTAGATGTTTTTTACTTCCAGAAGGAAATCTTATTATTTTAGGTTCTATACCAAGTACTTTTTTTATTTCCATAGAAGTTTCATTCATTTCATTTATAAAATCTTTATCACTTGCATAAACCTTTCTATATACATGAGTATATGTATGTAATCCTATGCTGTGACCTTCGCTGTACATTCTTTTTAAAATATCTTCTCTACCATTTATTTTGTATCCAACCACAAAAAAAGTAGCTTTTACATTTTGTTGTTTTAAAATATCTAACATTTTATTGGTTACATTAGTACTAGGACCATCATCAAAGGTTAAATATATAATTTTTTCATCCATAGAACTTGGTGATGCTTTAACATTATTATAAGAACTTATTGGTATAGTGTAGTTAAACAATATAAAAATGATAAATAGACATGAAACCGTAATTAATATTGCTTTATTCTTTATTTTCATAGTGTATTCCTCCATAGTGTATTTCAAATTTTAGTTTTATACTTAAAAGATTACTCAAGTTAAGTTTATAGCTAGTATATGCACTATGAAAAATTTTAATAATTAACATAGATAAAAAGAACTGAATTATTAAATAATAACTAATCCAGTTCTTTTTTATTAATATATCTAAAAAAAGTTCTTTAATTTATTAAATGGAAAAACTCTTACAACAGCATGTCCTTTTACATCTTTTAAGTTAATTGGTCCTAGTATTCTACTGTCAGTGCTGTTGGTTCTATTGTCTCCAAGCACAAATATGCAGCCTTTAGGAACTGTAAACTTTGTTTCAGAAGTAAGAGGTTGTGTAACTGTTTGAGGATCTAGATAAGGTTCATTAAGTTCTTGATCATTTAAATATACTTTTCCGTCTTTTAATTCTATTTTATCATCTTCTATACCAATAACTCTTTTAATGTAATTAGATTCATTAGCATCTTTAGAATCAAATACTATTATATCTCCTCTTTTAATTTTGTTCATTTCTGTACTTACTTTTTCAATGAATAGAACATCTTTATCATGAAGAGTGGACTGCATAGATGGTCCATCTACATCAACTCTTGCAAAAACATAACTATGAATGAGCAAAGCCATAATTAAAGCAGTTACTATAACAAATATTAGATCTTTAGCTTCTTTTATAAAATTACTTTTATTTAATTTACCTTCTTTATCCATTTTTTCACTCCCTAATTCTTTAATATAATGTTAAGTATATCAAAAATATGTGAATTTTTAATTGACTGTTTATGTAGTTTCTGTAAATAAGATTTGCTCAATGATTTATATAATTCCTTTAATATTAAGAAAATATTAAGAAACTATAAAGCTTTATTTTAAGATTTACAATATACAATGGATACATAATAAAGTTTAAATAATAAGGAGTGTATATATCGTGAAAAATTCAAAAAGTATGGCAACCTTCTTTGCTATGTTACCAGGAGCAGGACATATGTATTTAGGACTTACAAGACAAGGAATCGAGCTTATGATGCTATTCTTCTTTACTATTTTCTTAAGTTCTAGTATTGGTTTGGAGTTTTTAGGTGTCTTTTTACCAATAATATGGTTTTATAGCATTTTTGATGTGAGGTCAAAAGTTATGAGTGAAGAACCACTAGTGGATTCAAATTTAAAAATATTTTCTAGTATGCAACACAAAGAAGATTTCTGGGGAAACAGATCTATGGAAAAATATATTGGATATTTTTTAATTATTGTAGGTATATTGGCATTAATTAATAATATACTACTTCCATTAGCAAGTAGTTATATTGATTATTCGGTTATAAGATATATAAAATGTGTTGGTATGTCTGTTTTCTTCATTGTTTTAGGATTATTTCTTTTAAGAAAAAAAAAGGTACTTTATCTAAAGGCAGGTGAAGAAAAATGCAAGGAAGAAGAGTAGGAACTTTAACTTTAGGTGGAGTGTTTATAATTGTTGGAGTACTATATCTTTTAATAAATGTTTTTAACTTTCCAATTGATTTTACTGTTGTTAAGTTTTGGCCATTAGTATTAATATCATTAGGTGTAGAAGTTTTAATTTATAGATACTATTCATTAAAAAGTGATTCTGTAGTAAAGTTTGATATTTTAAGTATTTTTCTAATAATGGTGGTATTAATATTTTCCTTTGGTCTCTATGCATTTGGTAAATTTAGCACTGAGTTATTAGATCCAAATTCACCATTGTTTTATAAAAGACATGTTAGTTATATACCTTATATGTTTACATCATTAAGTTGCATTGTATAAGTTTTTGTAGTTTTCAATATCAATGGATTCTTAGAGTCAGATGGAGTAGGAATACTTCTTACCTGAGCAAGTCTGGTAAAATGTCATTTAGATACAATATAAAGGTGGATTGTTTATGAGTATCAGGAAAAGTATTATTACAATGATTATTACATGTATAGGAGTAGGTATTTTCCTTATGGCAGAATATTTTATTTTCTTGGCAAAGTGTCTATAGAAAAGCAAATTAATTTTAAATTAGAGATGTTTCATACAAAAAAGTGTAATACTGAAAGGAAAGTTCAGAATTACACTTTTTATTAATTTATTATAGTATTTTAAAGAATAGTTATGAAGTTGAAATACTATTTATAGATCTTTATTAATGTAAAATTTTATTGAGAGAAGTATAGAAATAAGAAATAGTATAGCTCCAATTACAGCAATGAAGCTAGCTATTAGCCAATCAGGCTGGCTATTTAAAGAAGATATAAGATTTTTAGGAACTTTTATTATATTACTAGCTAAAAAAGTTGCAGTACCTAAAAACAAACAAAACATACCAATGAGAAAATATCTTGATTTTTGATAGCCAAATTTAAAATAGAATGGGAAATATACACAGCAAATAGCTAAGATTCCAATGGTAATACTCAAAATATCCTCTAAATTCATTAGTCTATTCATGTGAACAAAGCCTAAGAAATTTAATAAAGTTGTAAAAACAAATGATAAAAGTATTCCCATAAATATGAAAAACAGTGAAGATAGATATTTTGCTATAACTAAGGTAGTTCTATCTATAGGTAAGCTATTAAGCATTATTTCAGATTTATTTTTATCATCAAAACCACAAGCTCCTAAAATAAGCATGTATGGGATCATAGTTGGAATCATGACAAATATCATAGAAGCATTGGATTGAAAGCAAAATGCAAAGAATAAAGCATATAAAACAGAAATTAGTAAATATTTTTTTTGAATAAGAACATCTTTTAAAATTAGATTTAACATTTTTAGACCTCCTTTACTGTAGAAAGCATAATATCTTTTAAAGTAGCTTTTTCAATATAAAGAATTATTTTGAACAGTTTTTTAAATTTTTTTAGTATCATTTGTTAAAGCTTGAAAGCCAAAGAAATTTAAAAAACTATTTATAAATCTTTATTAATGTAAAATTTTATTGAGAGAAGTATGGAACTAAGAAACAGTATAGCTGCAATTACAACCATAAAGCTAGTTATTAGCCAATCAGGTTGGTTATTTAAATAAGCCATAAAGTTTATAGAAGTTTTATTAACAGTATTAGCTAAAATCATTACAATAGCAAAAATCAACATGAATGTAGCTCCCATAAAATATCTAGCCTTTTGATAACCCAATTTGAAGTAAAAAGGGAAGTATAAACAACTCATAATTAAGGTACCAATAGAGGTTCCAAAAATATCTTCTAAAGTCATTAGTCTATCCATGTGGATAAAGCCAGAAAAGTTTAATATAGTTGAAAAAGTGAATACTAAAGCTATTCCAATAAATATAAAAAGTATTGTAGATAGATATTTTGATATTATTAAGTTAGCTCTATTTATAGGTAGGCTATTAAGCATTATTTCAGATTTATTCTTATCATCAAAACTACAAGCTCCAGTTATAAGCACATATGCAACCATTATTGGAAGCATGTTGAATACCATAGAAGTATTAGATTTAAAACATAAGGTAAAAAACAAAGCATATAAAATAGAAATAAGTAAATATTTTTTTTGAATAAGAACATCTTTTAAAATTAGATTTAACATTTTAGACCCCCTTTACTGTATAAACCATAATATCTTCTAAAGTAGCTTTTTCAATTAAAGAATTATTTTTAAATAGTCTTTTAATTTTTTCAGTATTATTTGTTAAAGCTTCAAAGCCAAAGGAATTTTCTCTTATACCAATAAATTCTTTTCTTGTATCACTATCTAAGAGAGATTTATCACCTTTTACAATACTGTAGTTTTGAAGAATATCATCTTTTGTATCAGAAAATATTATCTTTCCTTTATTTAAAAAGGTTATATAATCTGCAACCTTTTCTAAGTCTGTAGTAATATGAGTTGAAAAAAGTATTCCTTTATTTTCATCTTGTATTATTGAATAGAGAATATCCAGCATTTCACTTCTGAAAATAGGATCAAGGCCAGAAGTAGGTTCATCCATAATAATAAGTTCTGCCTTATGAGAAAGTGCAATGGCAAGAGAGAACTTCATCTTCATTCCTTTTGATAGTTCTTTAACTTTTTTCTTTTCAGGTAAATTGAAATCTGACATATATTTATTAAAAGCTGCATTGTTCCAATTTTTATAAAATGGAGCTATCAAGTTTTTCATTTCTGTTAAAGTTAATTCTTCGTAAAAGTAATTTTCATCATAAACAAAACCTATTTTTTGTTTTATGTCTTTTTCATTTTTGATATTATCAAGTCCGAAAATTTTTATTTCACCAGAATTTTTTTTGATTAGATTCATTATTAGTTTTATAGTGGTACTTTTTCCAGCTCCATTTGGGCCTATAAATCCCATAATAAAGCCTTTTGGTAGATTAAAGTTTATGTTGTCTAATGTAAAACCTTTATATTCTTTTCTTAAATTTTTAATTTCTAAAATATTACTCATAGTAATCCTCCATAATCATTATTACTGCAATATATTTAACTTTGAGAACTGTCAAACAATATGTCTAACATTTCTTTTAAGTCATTTAATGACAAACCTACAAGTTTACTTTCCTCAACAGCTTCTAAAAGCTTATCTTCAATAATTTTTAATCTTTTTTCTCTTAAGAGTTCCTTATTTTGACTGGCAACATAGGAGCCCTTTCCTGGAATAGTTTCAATAAAACCATCTCGTTCTAGTTCTTCATAGGCTCGTTTTGTGGTAATAACACTTATTTTTAATTCTTGGGCTAAGTTTCTTATAGATGGTAAAGAATCACCTTCGCAGAGAGCGCCATTAAAAATAAGATTTTTTATTTGTTTTGTAATTTGTTCATATATTGGTTCACCAACTGAGTTTGAAATAATTATATTCATAGTAAAAGTCTCCTTGCAAAAGAGTGTGTATATATAATATACTGTATATGAACAGTATATACAGTTATAACAGTTGTGTCAACATTATTAAAAAAATAATTTAACAAATTTGCCAAATTTAAAATAAAGTTTTATTATTAGAAAGATACTGATAGAGGAGGAAATAAATAGTATGGGTGGTTATAACAATTTATTAAAACTAAATACATATATTAAAAAATGTAAATTTAACTTTTTTGCAGGTATAGTAGGAATGATTATTTGCTCAATCATGTATACTCCTGTACCTTATCTAATGGGATATGTGATAGATAAGGTTTTAATACCTCATAAAAGTTATATGGAATTATATAAGATTATTGCTGTGTTAATTTTATTACATGTGTTAAGGTATATAATAAGTATTTTTTCAAAAAGTCTTTTTATAAAAGTTCAAAATTCTGTAGTTAATGAAGTTAGAGTATCTATGATGGATAAAATAATAGATTTGCCTATGAGCTTTTTAGGTAAGAAGGAAAAAGGGTATATACTTAGTAGGATATCTGAATGTGGAAATATAGGAAGTTTATTTTCACCTATGTTTGTAAATACATTTTTAAGTATCTTTGACTTTATATTTGCACTGATTATGATGATTACTCTGAGCTATAAGCTAACTATTATAGTAATAATTATAGTTCCAGTATATTTTTTTACTGTAAAACATTCATCTAATCAACTATCAGAAAGTACAAAGTTGATGCTAGAAACAGGAGCTGTTTTAAGTGGTGAAACTTATGAAGTATTAAATGGCATAGAAGAAATAAAGATACTAAATGGAAAAAAGGTTCAGCTTAAAAAATTTAAAAATAAGTTAAACGAAATGGTAAAAAGTAGTATAAAACAGAGTAAACAAATTTTATTTTTTATGGAGAATATACTTTTAGTAAATAATTTAGCAGCAATTTTAATATTATTGTTTTCAGGAATATTTATTTTAAATAATCAATTAACCATAGGAATATATACTGCATTTATCGCATACATGAATAAAATATTTGCAACTACATCAAGCTTTGCCAGTTTGGGAATGACTGTGAAACCTGTATGTGTAAGTATTGAAAGAACACAAGAATTTTTAGAAATGAATGATGAGAACACAGAAAAATGTGAAATAATAAGTGAAAACATAGATAGTATTTCTATTGAAAATTTAAGGTTTAAATATGAGGAAAATGGTGAAAATATAATAGATAAATTAAATTTTAAAATGAATAAAGGTGATAAAGTTCTTATAAAGGGAGAAAATGGCACAGGTAAATCTACATTGATTAAAAATCTTTTAGGATTGTATTCTCCAACTGAAGGTGAAATTTATATAAATGATAAGAAATATTCTCTTATTGATAAAAGAAGTATAAGAAGTAAAATAGGAGTTGTATCTCAAAATGTATTTTTGTTTAGGGGTAGCATTTTAGATAATATACTATATGGACAAACTAATAAAAGTAAAGAGGATGTAGTATCCCTAATTAAAAAATATAATTTAGAAAAATACATTCAGGGATTTGAAAATGGTCTGGAAACTGAAATTAATCAAAATGGAATTGGAATATCAGGAGGTCAAACTCAAATCATTGCTTTCTTAAGAGCAACCATTGCAAAAAAAGATGTAATTATTTTAGATGAAGGAACAAGCAATATGGATGCTGAAACTAGAAAAATTATTCTTAAAATACTTGGCGAAAGGGATATATGTAATATTTTAATGATCATTTCTCATCAAGAAGATGGAATGGAGTTTGTTAATAAAACGCTATGTTTGAAGAAACCAAATGATAATTAGTTTAATAATATAAGTACATTGCGACATAAGTTGCAGTAGAAGTTTGGATTTTAACTTTTATTCCATGATATATGATAAGGGTGTCCTCACGGCTAAATGTTTTAATTATTCTAAAGCTCAAAATTTTTGAAAGCCTAAGAACCTTGTTAAACTCGGTTCCCTCAGACAGGACTAAAGTTCTAAGGCTTTCAAAAATTTTGAGCTAAGAATAATACTAAAACAATTTAGCTAATGTGAGGACACCCTTATCATATATCACTGCATAAAAGTTAAAATCCAAACTAGTAACTTCAAGTGTACGCGTGTAATTAAATTGTTATAAGCCACTTTAGTAATTGAAAATTATATTTAACCATAACTTATAACACTTAAAACTAAGGTTGCGTCATAAAGTATTATTTAAAAATAGTTCAAATATACATAAACTAGATAATAAGTATTATGAAAGCTGCGCTTTTTTTTAAGAGCTATAATTATAGTGTATTATAAGCAATTTTTCATATTAAAATTACAATAGTTACTACACAACTTTTTAGGTGGAGGGAGCATTGAATATATGGTGTATAAAAGCTTTTGAGAGAATTTAGGAGCTCTTATGTCTAAAATTTAAAAAATCTCGTAATTTGAATCAGGACGATTCAAGCCGCGAAAGTCCCAGGACGGGACATTTGAGCGGGTAGAGATTTTTTAAATTTTAGGCATTAGAGCTCCTTAATAAACGGTTAGCTTTTATACACCATATATTCAATGCGGACTCCACCTAAAAAGTTGTGTTGCAATATGCTTATACTATAAGATTACATTTATTGATTTACTACTTTTAGTATTCCTGTTGCTACAGCTTGTGCAGCCTTATTTTGAAAGCTATCATCATTTAATAGTTTTTCTTCATCAGGATTGCTTATAAATGCAATTTCTGCTAATACTGCTGGAGCATTAGTATTTTTCAAAACATAGTAACCTGCTGTTTTTATTCCTCTGTCCTGCAAACCTATAGCTTTAGTCAATTCTTGTTGTATTGATTGTGCTAATTTTTGACCTTCAGGGCTGCCTGATAGATAATATGTTTCTGTTCCACTAGCACTTGGGTCATCTGCACTATTAGAGTGGATACATACAAAATATTGGACATCCGCATTATTTGCTATATCACATCGTGCTTGGAGGTCTTGTCCTACTTCTGAAGGCCAAGATACATCATCACTGGTTCTAGTATATATAACATCTATACCATTATCCTGAAGAATTTTTCCGATTTTTAGCGTTATAGCTAAATTAACATTTTTCTCAAGTACTCTAGTAGGACCAACTGCACCAGAATCATAGCCTCCATGACCTGGATCTAAAGCTATTTTTATTGATCCACTTCCAGTTATCATTCTATTTACTAATGAATCTGAAATTACACCAGTTCCACCTAATATATTTATAGTGGATATACTATTTAAATTAGTCTTAATTATAGAATTTTTAGTGTTATATGAATTGCTTATCAAAACAATTGGTGATGATTTTTTCGCAGCAGCAGCAGAGCCTGATAGTGCATCTGCGAAATTTTCTCCATTAGCCAGGTATACATTATCAAAAGTTATAGTATTTGAAAATTCATTAATAACTGCTAAGTTAGTAGCATATCGGTCAATTCCACTTAATCTTTTACTGTTCTTAAAATTGATACTAGTATTACTAACAGCTCCTTCGCCGCCAACAATATAAGCCATATTTACGTTATTTTTTTCGATGAAGTTTTTAACGCTATCAGGCAACATATCCTTGGTGGTAAGAAGTATAGGCATTTGCTTTGCAGCTGCAATAGGAGCTGCTGATACTCCATCAGGGAAATTTTCACCAGAAGTAATAAAAATACCATTATTTATCCCTACAAGTTCTGCTACTTTTACACTAGTTTCATATCTATCTTGTCCATATATTCGAGTATAGCTTATATTGAGACTGTCTAATTGTTTATTAATATTTTCGGATATTACTCCAGTTCCTCCTATTATAAATGCATTTTTTGCATCTAGTCTTTTTATTTCCTGTAGTACATTATTGCTTATACTATTTCTTGCTGTTAATAAAATAGGTGCATTATATTTTTTCGATAGTGGTGCTGCACTTAAAGCATCTGGAAAGTCTTCACCTGAAGTTAGTATAACACACTCTGATTTGTCCCAATTACTTTGAGAAATCTTTACTGATGTTTCATATCTATCTGCACCACCAAGTCTTTGAGTTGAAGCATTAGCTGATACTTTCATAGAAGCACCAAAAAACACAAATAAAAAACAAGTTAAAACTACTAAAAATTTTTTTCTTAAAAACATCTACCCTCACCCCTTATACTGTTCTAGGTTTTATTTTAACACATATTTTTATATTATTGTTATGGCATTTAATGGACCTAATGTTTATAATTATAAAGGAATAATGTAAAATGTAAGTAGATCTTTACAAAAAAATTTCATTATAATATATTAAAATAAACATTTAACTAAACATAATAAGGAGATTACATTCGTATGAAAAAAATTTTTTTAGATACAGAAACTACAGGGCTTGAACCAGGACAAATTATACAACTTACATATTGTGTTTGTGATATAAACTCTAGAGGAGAAGAAAAAGTTTGTTTTGCAAAGAACTTTTTCTTTGATGTAGATTATGTTGAACCATCTGCAGAAGCTGTACATGGTTTTAGTGTAGAAAGGTTGAAAACTTTATCTATGGGACAAGAATTTAAAGATGCAGCTTCAGAAGTAGCTGCAGATTTAGAAGGAGGAATTTTTATAGCTCATAATGTAAGATTTGATCAGAAATTTGTTACTGCTGAATTTGATAGATTAAATAGTATCCATTGGAATCCTGCTAAATTTTTTTGTACTATGCAGTATTTTAAATCAAAAGTAAATGCAAAGACAAAAACTGGACGACTAAAAAACCCCAGATTAGAAGAGACTATGGATTTTCTTCGAGTAGATCAGAATAAAGTGCTTCAAGGTGCTAAAAAGCTTTTTAATTGCGATGATGTTGATTTTCATGATGCTAGATATGATGTAGCAGGACTTGTATCTTGTTACTATAGAGCTAGAAAATTAGGTTATGATTTGTAGTGCATAAATTTAGTAATATGAGTATAATGTGACGTAAACGAAGTAACTTTCAACTGTATTCCGGCTGATATATGCTGTGAAGGAAAACTCACTTCATTAAGAAGTTCTAATGCTTGAGATATTGAAAAATTTCTACCTCCTTGTATAATGTAGCCATAACATTCAATAGAAAACTATCTATACCATTTGTGAATATTACAACTCAGTTTTTTCTTATTATTCGTAATTCTTTTACCCGACAGGGTGTATGTTTCTACTTTAACTTAGTTTTCTATTTTCCCTTAAGGGGAAACCAAATTAGTAAATATTGATGTATAATATCTCCTGAATAGAAGATAGATGGACACCTCCTGGGAAGTGACTCTATCGAGTCATTATTACCCGTGACTGAGCATGTCATTCCATCAGTGAGAATTCTGTGTTTAGCTGGTTAGGTTTCCCCTTGGGAATTACCTGTGTCACAAACAAGGTTACAAAATTACTGATAGAAATGGAATATCTATTCTATCTCTTACAAACAAAGGAGATAATGTATATGAGTAAATTTTTTTATAGACCAACAGTTGGAATTGATGTATCCGCAGATTTTTCAGTAGCTGCTATACTAGCACCTAACGGTGAAATTTATAGAAAGCCTTTTAAGATTATGCATAATAGAAATGGTTTTGATTACCTAGTAGATCAAATAAAAAAAGTGGAAGAAGAGTTTAGCATGAAAACAGCCATTTTCATGGAATCTACTGGTGTATACCATCTTACTCTTTTCCACTTTCTTAAAGATACATTTGAAGTATGTATCCTTAATCCACTCATTACTAATTGTAACAAAAATGTGGATATAAGAAAAGTGAAAAATGACAAAAAAGATGCATTAACCATTGCTACTATAGGTAAATTTCAAGATGTCAAATATTCTTCTAATTTTGATATTGAAATCTACACTTTAAAATCTCTTTGTAGAGACTATTATAAATTTACTGATAGTAAATCTACATTTACGAAAAAACTTTCTACGGATTTAAGAGTCATTTTTCCTGGTTATAGATCTGTCTTTTCAAGTATTACAAGTAAAACATCAATAGCCGTTTTAAAAAAGTATTCTAGTGCTGAAGCAGTTTTAAATGCTGATAGAGTTGAACTTATTAATCTCATCTCAAGCAATTCTAGAAAGGGACTAGTATATAGTGAGAAAATATATAAAAAGTTATATGCTGCTGCTGAGGAAGCTGCTTACATTGGTCTTAAATCACCAAGTCTATTTGTAAAAGTAATTAATACTATTGCAATAATAGAATCATTGGAAATCCAAATTAGGAACCTATTAGCTGAAATTCATATATTAATGCGCAGTAATAGAATTTCTGATGAATTTAAGAAAAATGTACAACTGCTTTACTCGATACCTGGTGTTGGAGATTTAACATCAATCACAATAATGAGCGAAATCGGTAATATTAAAGGTTTTGTTAAACCTAAGCATTTAGTTGCATATTTTGGCTTAGATCCTTCCGTTAGTCAATCTGGTAAGTTTAATAGTAACAAAAATGTTATGTCTAAACGAGGTACCAGAATAGGCCGAAGAGCTTTATATGTTGTCGCGTTAGCATCTGTACGTAAAAGTAGAAACGGTGAACCAATAAATAAAGTTTTACTTAATTTCTATGCTGAGAATATGAAAGGTAAAAGTAAAAAAGTAGGCTTAGTTGCAATAATGCATAAGCTAATTAACTACATATTCTCTGTTCTTAAAAATCAAAAAGAGTATGAATTACGTGACCCTAAAATACATACAAAGATGTATCTTAATAAGCAATCTAAACCAGCAGCCTAACGGCTAAAATAATTAGGAGCCAATTTCCATTATTCGTGTTTTTTAATGGATTTTTTGTGATGCCTATTTTTATTAATAAAATTTTTTATAAAAACTTATTGACTTTTACTAGCTGGTCTCAAATGCGACGTCCTGTCGCTTTCGGAGCTTTTGCCGTCCTGGCAAAAATTACGAAATTTTTCAATATATCAAGCAAAGAACTTCTAAAATTCGTTCGAATCTTCCTTCACAGCATATATCAGTCTCCATACAGTTGAAAGTTACTTCTTAGTGCATTACGTGTATATATTACTTTCTTATATGACTCTAAATAAAAAGCGTAGCTTTCATAATACTTGTTATCTAGTTTATGTATATTTTAGCTATTTTAATAATATTTTATGGCGCAGCCTGTGCTTTAATTTTAAGTGTTGTAAATATGATTGTGGCTTACTAAAATTACTTATAGTAATGTAATTATGTACATTCACTTGAACTTGCTAGTTTGAATTTTAACTTTTATGCAGTGATATATGATAAGGGTGTCATCACATTAGCTAAATTGTTTTAATATTATTCTTAGCTCAAAATTTTTGAAAGCCTTAGAACTTTAGTCCTGTTTGAGGGAACCGAGTTTGACAAAGTTCTTAGGTTTTCAAAAATTTTGAGCTTTAGAATAATTAAAACATTTAGCCGTGATGACACCCTTATCATATATCACGGAATGAAAGTTAAAATCCAAACTTCCACTGCACTCTTGTGTCGCATAATTTTTATAATACTAACTATTTTGCAAGTTCATAAATTGCATGACCATAGATTTTAGCATTAAGTATTAAGTCATCTACTTCAATGTATTCATTTGCCTGATGATCAAGATCAGGCTTTCCAGGGAATATTGGTCCGAAGGCAACTATATTTGGCATTTCTTTAGCATAAGTACCTCCACCAATTGCAAGAAGTTTTGCTTCTTTACCAGTTTGTTCTGTATATACTTTTTGTAATGATTTTATAATAGGGTGATCTGCTGGGAAAAATAAAGGTTTTTGATGCAGCATATTTTCGATTTCCATACCAGCAGCTTCTATTTTTTCATTAAATGGATTCATCATATTTTCATATTTAAATGTTACAGGATATCTTAAATTAAGTGCCATAGAAACTTTTTCTTCATCCATGGATACTGTACCAATATTAAATGAAAGCTTTCCAGATTCTTTATCTTCAAGATATACTCCAAAAGATTTTCCATCAGTTTCAAATCCTACATATTTATTAAAGAAGTTTATATAATCTGCAATATCACATTTTCCAAGAGGAAGTTCTCCAAGGAACTTAAACATTTGCATTATAGCATTTTTTCCTAAATGAGGTAGGCTTCCATGGGCAGCAACACCAACTGATTTAACAACTATCATATTATCTTTAATTTCTGCAGTTACATCATAACCAGTTTTACTCTTAAATTCTTTAGCAGCATTAATAATAGCTTCAGTATTTTTAGTCGATATTAATGCTTCACAGTAATCAGGAACTACATTGGCTCTTTGGCCACCATTTAAAGATTTAATAATTACATCACCAGTAGATTTTACAGTTAATTTTTTAGTTACATCAAATATGGTAATACCTTTTTCGCCATATATTATTGGATATTCTGCATCTGGTGTAAAACCAGCTACAGGTGCTTTTTCTTTTTCCAAGTAGTGAGGCATTTCATTGCAACCTGATTCTTCATTTGTGCCGAATATGATTCTAACTCTTTTGGATAATGGAAGATTCAAATCTTTTATAGCTTTAAGTCCATAAAGTGCAGCTACCATTGGAGCTTTATCATCCATAGTTCCTCTTCCATATATTTTTCCATCATGAATTTCTGCACCATATGGTGGATATATCCATCCATCTCCTTCTGGAACTACATCTAAGTGACCAAGCACAGCAACGTAATCTTCTCCTTCACCATATTCAGCATAACCAACATAACCATCAATATTTACTGTCTTAAAACCAAGGTTTTGGCAAATTTCTAAAGTTTTATTTAGTACATTGTGCACACCTTCACCATAAGGCATACCTTCTTTTGCAGGTTCTTCAACACTTTTAATTTTTACAAGTTCTTGAGAAGATTTTATTAAACCTTCTTTAAGTTCGTCAATTTTTCTGTTTATTTCCATATTGTCATTCCTCCTATTTTTGAGGACCTTTATCAAAAGATATTTGGTCCTTATTTATATAATTAAAAAATAATGTAAACCTTTTATATGGAGAATCAAAACATTATTTACAGCTATTATATCACTTCTTTTATTAAAAAGTTATAACAGCTATAGTTATATCTATTAATTTATTCTTTTATAATTACAGATGTACAATGTACATGTTATCATATTTAAAGATAGTTATTAAACGGTATTATAGTAAATATCTTAATGAAATATCGACAAAATAATTAATATATTCATTGCAGTTAAGTATACCTTCACATTACTCCTATTATAGTAAAAAAAGTGAATATTTATAAAAAATATATTTTAAAAATCCATTAAATTACTTTATATTGTGTAGAAAATTTATAAATTAATGCAAATAGAATAAAATAATATAGTATAATGTGATAATAAGAAATATATTATGCTATATACAAGGAGAATAGAAAATGTCAGATAAAAATATTGAAATGATGAAGAAAATAATTGAGGCTAAAAAGAAAAAAAGTGCTCAGCAAGGGTCACATTTAAGAGCAGACAAAAATATAGGTGGAACTAGAAAAGCCATCATAAATAAGAAGACAGGCGGATTATTTGATAAGTAGAGGAGATAATGCAAAATGGAAAAAGTACTTTATCCAATAAAATTAGATGGTAAATATGGATATATAGACAATACAGGAAAAATTTCTATAGAACCTAATTTTGATTATGCTGAAGAATTTAGTGAAGGATTAGCTATGGTAAGTATTGGAGAAAATTTTGGATTTATAAACAAAGAAGGAGATATAGTAGTTGAAGCTGAATATGATGATGCCTATGATTTTAGGGAAGGCTTAGCAATGGTTGAGGTAAATGGAAAATACGGATGTGTAGATAATACAGGGAAATTGGTTGTAAAGGCTGAATATGATGAGGCTTATGATTTTTCAGAAGGATTGGCAGCAGTAAAATTAGGATATAAGTGGGGCTACATAGATAAAGAAGGAAAAGCAGTAATAGAGCCCAAATTTTTATATGCAGATGATTTTAAAGAAGACTTAGCTTTGGTTCAATCAGGAGGTAAATTAGGATATATAGATAAGCTTGGTAAGGAAGTAATAGGAGCAAAATATGATTATGCTTATGGCTTTTCAGAAGGGTTAGCAGTAGTTCAGGTAAATAGTAAGTATGGATATATAAACAAATCAGGAGATATTGTAATTGCTCCTAAGTATAGGGAAGCTAGTAGTTTTTCTGAAGGATTAGCAGTAATAGAAGGCAATGGTAAATATGGATTTATAAATGCAAAAGGAGAAATGATAATTTCACCTAAATATGATTGGGCAGATAACTTTTATGAAGGATTTGCAGCAGTTGCTATTAAAGAAAAGTATGGCTTTATAGATAAATCTGGAGTAGAAATAATTCCTGTAAAATTTGATAATGTAGATACCATAAGTGAAGATTTAATATCTGTAGAGGTAAATGGTAAATGGGGATACATAAATAAAGCAGGAAAGTTCATTATAGAGCCAATTTTTGATGAAGTATCAAAATTTGTAGATGGTGTTGCAAAAGTTGTTTTTGAAAATAGAACTAGATATATAAACAAAAATGGTGATTACATCTGGAAGCTTTAAAGTTATATAGAGTTTTTAAGTTTATAGAATCTATTTTAAGAAAAAATTTAATTAAAAATAGAAAGCTGTGAAATATGAATATAATATCATACTTTCACAGCTTTTATTTTTTTGCAATAAAATATTTTGTTAAGAAATTTGTAAGAACTTTGATAAGTTATTTGTAAAAATTCTCTAGTATAATTAATTTGTAGCCGAAGCAAAGGAGGGATTAAAAATGATATAATTTATAAAGAAAGGTGGAAGAGAATATGGAAAAGTACAATGTTTTAGTTGTAGATGATGAAGAAGAAATAACTGAAGCAATAGAAATTTATTTAAAAAATGAAGGTATAAGAGTGTTTAAAGCTAAAGATGGCATAGACGCTTTAATGCTTTTGGAGGAAGAAGAAATTCATCTTATTATAATGGATATTATGATGCCAAGAATGGATGGAATTAAGGCTACATTTAAAATAAGGGAAAGTAAAAATATTCCTATAATAATGCTTTCTGCAAAATCTGAAGATATGGACAAGATATTAGGGCTTAATGTTGGAGCAGACGATTATATGACCAAACCTTTTAATGCTTTAGAGTTAGTAGCCAGAGTTAAGTCTCAACTTAGAAGATATATAAATTTAGGAAATTATAAAGAAAACAATGATAAAATTGTTATCAAAGGTTTAGTTTTGGATAAGAAGACAAAGATGGTAACTGTGGATGGAGAAGAAATAAGACTTACAGCTATTGAGTATAGAATATTAGAGCTGTTAATGGACAATAAAGGAAGGGTATTTTCTATTGAAGAAATATATGAAAAAGCTTGGAAGCAGCCTTATTATAATGGAGAAAATACTGTAGCAGTACATATAAGAAGAATAAGAGAAAAAATAGAGATTAATCCAAGAGAACCGAGATACTTAAAGGTGGTGTGGGGAATTGGGTATAAAATTGAAAAATAAATTTGTATATATTTGTTTGTGTGTTTTAGGAATATATGCAGCTGCATTTTCTATATTGTCAGCATGTGATGTTGTTAAAAATGCTAGCTACATTAAGAATAAAACTTATTTTAATAGTTATCAATTTGGACAAGAAATATATAGCTACTGTGAAAACTTAAGTAATTTTTATGTACATTATAAAGATTATAATGATAAATTTGGAGAAAATAAAGCTAGTAAAGAAGATATAGAAGGATTAAGGCTATTTTATGAAGATAAGTTAAAAAATCAACAAACTGAAATCGAAAATAAATATAATAATGATATACAAGAAGCACAAAGGATTTCAGATAAAGATAAAGTTAATAAATTACTGGATGAAAAAAATAAAAAACTTGAAGAAGTAAAAAAGGAAAACACTAAAACTGATGAAGAACTTAAGAATGAAGTTGCATCAAGATATGACAAAGATTATGAAGCCATTAAAAAAAGCGTGCAAAATAGAAATGATATAAAATATTATATTAAAAATACAAAAACAAATGAAATATATCATAACTTAACAGGGCAGGATACAATTCAAGAATATATACAAAAAGAATCACTTTTTACTATTGAGTTTCCATTGAAAAGCATTGAAGATAAACAATTTCAAAATACTAATTCCATGTTTAAAAATTTTTCATGGGAAGGGTATATTATGATTCCAAAACAATCATATTCTAATAATTATATATTAGAAAATTATCAATATTACAATTCTGTTAGAAGCAGAATTATTAAAGAAATGATAATGGGATGTGGTTCATTTATTATAGCTCTTTTAGTATTAATAGGCATAAAAAAGGATAAAAGCTTAAAAATAGCTTTTCAAGAAAAAGCAGGAAGTTTATATAAAAAATTACCTATAGATTTAGGTGTGCTTGTATTTTGTATTTATACAATTATAATGTTAGGCTATATGATGCATATTAGCTTTTTTTATAAACCATTAGGAATTAAACACTTTATTAAGCTTACAATTGTCAGTATATATACTGCATATGTGGTATTATATGTTAAAAACAATATAATACCTATAAAAAATAAAAAGGAATTTTTAAATGAATGGAATAAAAGTTTAATTCACAGTTTAACTAATGCTGCTAAAAGAAGTTTTATAGGAAGAAATTTGAAGCTTCAGATTTTAGTTATTACAATTATTACAACTATACTTGCTTCGTTTACATTTTTATTAGTAGTGATGTCACCACGTACTATAATACTAGGATTTATAATAGGTATACTGTATATAACCTTGATTTTACGTATTATGTTTAAAAAGGTAGATTATTTAAATGAAATATTAAAGGGAACTAAAGAAATAGCTTCAGGAAATTTAAACTATGTTATAAAAGAAAAAGGAGAAAATCACCTATCAAAAATAGCTCATAATATTAATAACATAAAAGTAGGATATAAAAAGTCCTTGCAAAGTCAGGTAAAAAGCGAGAGACTTAAGTCGGAACTCATAACAAATGTTTCTCATGATTTAAAAACACCTCTTACATCTATAATAAACTATATAAATTTATTAAAAAAAGAAGGATTATCAGAAGATGAAATTAAAGGATATATCGGGGTTTTAGATAGAAAATCGGAAAGACTTAAAGTCCTTATAGAGGATTTGTTTGAAGCATCAAAAATGTCTAGTGGTTCAGTTGAATTAAATATAGAAAAAGTTGATGTAGCAGCTTTATTAGAGCAGTCTATAGCAGAATTAGATGAGAAAATTAAAAAGGCTTCATTAACTCTTAGGGTTAAATATTCAAATAAGCATATTTATGCTAATTTGGATGGAAAAAAAACCTGGAGAGTATTTGAAAACTTAATAAATAACATTATAAAATATTCAGCACCTAATACTAGAGTATATATTAATTTAATGGAAGAAGATAATAAAATTTTAATTGTCATGAAAAATATTTCTTCTTATGAAATGGATTTTGATGCAGAAGAAATCTTCGAAAGATTTAAAAGGGGGGATAAATCAAGAAATACAGAAGGATCAGGATTAGGACTTGCTATTGCAAAAAGTATTGTAGAGCTCCAAGGTGGCAAACTTAATATAGAAATTGATGGAGATCTTTTTAAGGCTATAGTTCAATTTAGCCAAGCTTAAAAAAATTTTTATGTAAACTGGAAATGGAAGAAAGCGCTCTTTCTCACAATAATTTCAGATGATTGATTTGAAGTTATTACAAAGAAGAGCGCTTTTTTATATTTAACAAAAATACCATTTGAAGAATTTTTCCTATAATGGTTTTCTAACTACATCTATTATAGTACCATCTCTATATTCTACTATTGCAACGACCTGGTCTGTAAATTCTATAGGTGATGGCTTTCCTGTCATATTTTCAGCTAAATCTTTTAGTTCTTCTATTGTCATAACAGGTAAGTTTTTAGCTTTTAATTTTTCTATTAAATCCTTTCTTATTGGATTTACAGCTATACCTCTTTCAGTAACTACTACATCTATGCTTTCTCCTGGAGTTGTAACTGTAGTAACCTTATCCTTTATAATTGGAAGTCTTCCTTTTATAAGATTTGTAACTACTATAGCAAGTTTTGCTCCTGCTGCAGTATCACTGTGTCCACCTGAACCTCCCATTATTATTCCATCAGAACCTGTTGTTACATTTACATTGAAATTTGTATCTATTTCTGTAGCTCCAAGTATCATTACATCTAAGTTATTTACTACAGCTCCTTTATTATGAGGATTCCCATACATTGATCCGCTCATACCTTGATGTTTAGGATTATTTCTATAGGATTCTACAGCCTTTAAATCAAAGCACTGTACATCAAATATATTTCTAAATAATCCTTCTTCAAGCATATCTACAATATAACCTGTTATTCCACCTGCTGCAAAACTTCCTGTTACTTTCTTATCTCTCATTATTTCTTTTAAGTTTTCTGCTACTGCAAGGGAGGTTCCTCCTGCTCCTGTTTGAAATGACATTCCATCCTTTACAAGTCCTGAAGCTTCCATAACCTTTGATGCCATTTTAGCTATTTTAAGTCCTACAGGGTCCTTTGTAATTTTTGTAGTACCTGATACAATACCTGCTGGATTTCCTATGGAATCAACTTTAACTACATAATCTACATAAGTTTGATTGATCTCAATAGGACATGCTGGGTAAGGAACAAGGTTATCAGTAATTGCTATTACCTTATCTGCATATTCAGCATCAGATACAGCATATCCTAATGAACCACAAGCAGCATTTCCATAAACTCCATTTATGTTTCCATAAGTATCTGCAGTTGGTGCTCCTATGAATGCTACATCTATATGTAAATCTCCACTTTCTATAGCTCTTGGTCTTCCACCATGAGTCATCATTACTGCTGTTTTTTTTAAGTATCCCTTTGATATAGCTTCTGCCACAGGTCCTGACATATAGTTTGCAACTATTCCTGTTACAACACCCCTCTTCATATATTCTACTAAGGGCTCATGTATTGGGAATATAGAACTTGCTGCTACAGTAATGTCTTTTATTCCTCTTTTTGAAATAGCATACATTACATTATTAAGTATGAAATCTCCATTTCTTAAATGATGGTGAAAAGATATAGTCATTCCATCCTTTATTTCTACTTTATCTAAAGCTTCTTCTATGCTGTTTAATACTTTATCTTCTCCCGGTTTTACTGAACTTACCTTTACACCTACTTTTTCTTTAACACCACAATTTGAAAAAGCTCCTTGAAAAGGCTTTACTTCCCTATAGCCTTCTATATTATCAGGAATTTCTCTTCCTAGTACATTTTTCATAGTAATACCTCACTTTTTCCAGATTTAATCTAACACATATTAATTAAATAAGACCTAATAATTTAGCCAATTCTACAGTAGTTACTGCTCTGTTTATTACAGGTGCATCTACCATTTTTCCATCTAAAGAAAATACTCCTAATCCCTTAGCTTTAGCTTCATCTCTAGCTTCTAATACTCTTACTGCATGCTTTATTTCAGCTTCTGTTGGTTCAAATACTGAATGTATAGTGTCTATTTGTCTTGGATTTATGGATGATTTTCCAGTGAAACCTATACTCTTGGCTTTAAATGTATCTTTTCTTAATCCTTCATAATCATTAGTATCTGTAAAAGGAGTATCTATAGCATCTACTCTAGAAGCTCTACAAGCTGTAGACACTCTGTTTCTTGCATAAAATATTTCTTCTCCTTCTTTTGTTCTCTTAATTCCAAAGTCTGAAGTTAAATCCTCTGCTCCCAAAAGTACACCTACTACTCTTTTTGATGCTTTTATTATGCTGTACACATTTTCCAAGCCATAAGCTGTTTCTACAATTGGAATAAGTTTTATATGATTGTCTTCAAATTTTTCTTCACTTTCAATTTTAGAAAGCATTTTATCTATAGTTTCAAGCTGTTCTTCTGTAGCTTTCGGAATCATTAATGCATCTGGCTTAACTCTAGCTATAGTATCTATATCCTTTGGTCCATATTCAGTATCTAGTGGATTTACTCTTACTACTAGTTCTACTGCTGAATAATCTATAAATTTTATAGCTTCACTAACAAGTCTTCTTGCACTATCCTTTTCTGTAAGACTTACTGCATCTTCTAAATCAAGTATTACTGAATCAGCTCCAAGTATTGGTGCACTTTGAAGCATTCCAGGGTTGTTGCCAGGCATAAAAAGCATTGTTCTTCTTAGTCTTTTCATATATCTCACCTCAATTTTAAATTTACATTGCTCTTTCTATAGCTGTTTGAACTCTCGCTTTTATTGTATAATCTAATGCTCCTTTATCCTGAGCCTTTATAGTTATACTTTCTATTCCTAATTCTTTTACTTTTTTTAGTATAGTTTTTTCTATTTGTTTTCCAAACTGCTTCATTACTATACTTTCAAGTTCTAAGTCTACTTTTCCATCTTCATTTGGTGCAACCATAATCATTATGTCATTTGATTCTAGTGTACCTGCTTTGGCTACCTTCTCTATATTCATAATAAGTGAAACCTCCTAATGTTAACGATTTAATATGAAATTAAACAAAAAGTTTTAATAATATAGTGGCTAATATAACTGTTCCAGCACCACCAAGTCTTGTGGATACTTGAGAAAATGGCATTAATTCCATACGATTTGCGCCAGATAGTATAGCAACGTCTCCTGTTCCACCAAGGCCGCTGTGACATGAGGTAACAAGTGCTGATTCTATTGGATACATATTCATTGCTTTACCAACATAGAAACCAGAGGTAACCATGGCTGTAACAGATGCAATGCAAATAGCAATATATCCAGGTGTAACTGTTGCTATTAAGCTGCTCCAAGGAGTATAAACAACACCAACACCTATTAGTAAAGGCCATGTAAGAGTTTTGCTTACTAAGCTATATATTTGGTGAGCACCTAATTCTATATGCTTAGGTAATAATTTTAGATATTTTACAATAGCAGCTGTAATTATCATTATTATTGCACCTGGTATACCTATAAATTTGCTTAAAAATGTACCAAATATGAAGAAAGTACAAGCAATTAGGAATCCGGCCCCCATAAGTTTAAAATCTATTGGTTTTTCTTCAGTTTTAGCTTGAAGTATGTCTTGATCATCACCAGTTTTTACTAGTACACCATTTCCTGTAAGTTTAGGCTTCTTTATAGCTATACGCATTAATAAACCAGAAATCATTATAGCAATTACATTACCAATCATAGCTGCAGGGACAAGTTTAGCAACAAGATCATTTTGAGAACCATGTATTATGCCAGAGTATCCTACAGAAAGTGGCAATATTCCTTCTCCTATACCTCCAGAAACAATTGGAGCAATTACGAAGAAAAATGATTTATATGGAGTATATCCGAACAATAAACCTATAATAATTCCGCCTATTGCAGCACATATTGTTCCTACTACTAAAGGTACAAACATTTTTACAAATCCTTTTATCATAACTTTTCTGTTCATTCCAAGAATACTTCCAACCACTAAAACAGAAATGTATAAGTATAAGAAATTTGAAGTTTTCATTAGTGCAGTAATTGATTTTATAGCAGTTGGGTCCAGCAATTTATAATAAACTAAAGCTGAGGGTATGAATATAGTACAAATTGCAGGTCCTCCTATATTTTTTAAAACAGGAACTCTCGCTCCAATTTCACCAAGTAATAATCCCATTACCATTACTACGGCAAATCCACCAATCATGTCTATTGGCAGCAGTTTGTAGTGACAAGAAAGGAAAATTATAATTGAGATTGCAATAAATAAAGGTATAGGAATTTCACCTATTTTAAATTGCAGTATTTTTGAAAATAAGTTATCAGTGTTTCTAGGTACGTCTGTAGTCGTTTGCATAAAAATCACTCCTTAAATATTTTTTATTAAAAAGTAGATTATTCACGTTAAGGCCTCAATTTTTGAAAATAGAATTATTTAAACGTTATCATAATGAATTCTACTGCCTTAAGCATGAAGTAATTTATATCTTGATTATATAAATTAAAACAAATATTTAATAGTTTATTGAATTTTAATAATAGTTTTGTAACTAAAGTAATCAGAAAAATATGAAATTATATTATAAAAAGTGATACATATTGATATATGTTTATATTTATGAAGTTTGATAAAGAAAAAAATATTTGTTATAATTTGAAGAAAATATGATTATTATAAGAACTTTACAATAATAGTGGAGATTATTATGAAATTTAATAAAGTTAATTTAGGATTACAAACTAGAATATTACTTTTGGTTTGCAGTGTTGTAGCTGCAGTATTACTGGTAACAGATATTTTTGTAAGTGAAAAGGTAACTTATATTACTAAAAAGCATTTAGAAGATAAATCAATGGAAACTGCTCATATTGTTGCTAAATCATCAATAGTTATTAATGGATTGAATAATCCAAAGGATGAAAAAAGTATTCAAGAATATGCAAACGAAATTAAAAATATAGCTAATGTGGAATTTGTAGTAGTAACTGATATGAATGGAGTTAGAAAATCCCACCCTGATGCATCTAAATTAGATAAGAAGATTGTAGGTGGAGATGATGAAAATGCACTTAAAGGACAAGAATATGTGTCAATGTCACAGGGAACTTTAGGTAAATCATTAAGAGCTTTTGTACCAGTATATAATAATAATGGTACTCAAGTTGGCATAGTAACTGTAGGAATTTTAATGGGAAATGTTGAACAAGCTGTAAAAGAAAGCAGACATGCTATTTATTTAGCAATAGAAATAGGATCTTTAATAGGTTTAATTGGTGCAATAATGTTAGCAAGAAATGTAAAAAAAACTATGTTTGGATTAGAGCCTTCAGCTATTGCAAAGATTTTAAAAGAGAGAAATGCCATGCTTAAATCTGTAAGAGAAGGTGTTATAGCTGTAGATAAAAATGGTTTTATTACCGTTGTAAATGATGAAGCTTTAAAGATACTTAATAAGGTAGGTATTACAGAAAGTCCTATTGGAAATGAAGCAGAGAAATTTATTCCTAACAGTAATATAGGTAGGGTGCTTAAAACTGGGAATGCAGAATTAGATCAAGAACAAGAGCTTAATGGAATAAGATTAATTGCTAATTGTACACCTATAATTGTAAACGATAAATTGGAAGGTGCCATATCTACTTTTCGTGATAAAACAGAAATTAAGCTTCTTGCAGAACAGCTTACTGGAGTAAAGTTATATGCTGATGCACTTAGAGCACAAACTCACGAATTTATGAACAAACTCCAAGTAATATTAGGAATGATACATATGAAATGTTATAATGAACTTTCAGAATATATTAAAGGTATTGCAAATAATTATCAATCTGAAATTGGATTTCTTATAAAACATATAAAAGATCCTGTATTAGCTGGTTTCATTTTAGGAAAGTTAAGCTATGCAAGAGAGAGTAATATTATGTTAGAATTATCACCAGATTTTTTTGTACCAGAACCTAAAAATCCAGAAGTCACTCATGAGCTTATTTGTATAATAGGAAATATTATAGATAATTCTATTGATGCAGTAAGAAATACTGAAAATAAGTCAATAAACATAGATCTATTTTATGATGAAGAACATTTATACATTAAAATAAAAGATACTGGAGTAGGTATTAGTGAGAACTTAAAGCAAAAAATATTTTTAAAAGGTTATTCCACTAAGAAGAATACTAGAGGCTTTGGATTGTTTTTAGTAAAATCCAGTGTGGATAAATTACATGGCAAAATGGAGGTTACTTCAAAGATTAATGAAGGTACTACATTCGAAGTTTATTTACCCTATGAAAGCAAAGGTGATATTAGTTGATTAAGGTTTTAATTGTGGAAGATGATCCTATGGTTGCTGAATTTAATAAAAGATATTTAAACCAAATAGATGGCTTTGAGCTTGCCGCAATAGCTAATTCATTTGATGCTGCAATATCTGTTATTAAGCAGCAAGAAATTAATTTAATTCTTCTTGATATATTTATGCCTGGTATGAATGGACTTGATTTATTAGCTTATATAAGAAAGATAGATAATGAAGTAGATGTCATTTTAGTAACAGCTGCATGTGATGTGAGTACAATAAAGAAAGCTATGCACTATGGTGTTATAGATTATCTCATTAAACCATTTGAATTTGAAAGATTTAATACTTCTTTAAGAGCATATAGTGAAACTAGAAATTTTATAAATAAAAGGAATAAATTAAATCAACAAGAATTAGATGAACACATTTTTAATAAAGAAATTTTTACAACACCACAGCTTCCTAAAGGGTTAGATAAAAATACCTTAAAAAATGTATGGACAAACATACAAAAAATTAACGGAAAAACTTTTTCTACTGAAGAGATGGCTAAGATAGTAGGCATTTCTAGGGTGTCCATGCGTAAGTATCTGGAATTTTTAAAGAATATAGAAGTGCTGGATATGAAAGTGGAATATGGATCCATAGGTAGGCCTATATATAGATATAAATGTATTAATTCAGAATCTAATTTTTTATATTGATTATTTGTTGAAAAGGTTTCTAAACATAATTGATCAATAAGTTAGACACTTATTATAAAGTATCTAACTTATTTTATTAGTTTTTTAAATTATATTACTAAATCACAGAAAACTATAATTGATTTTCTTAATTTGGTTTAAATTTTTTTATATCTTCTAATCCCTGATAAATTTCTTCTTTTGAAAAGTTATTTTTAAGTAATTCTTCATCACTTTTCTTTAGCAATAGATTATAGAAATCACAGGATGCTTCGTATACTTCTGGTGAATTATTTTTTTCTAATTCGTGAAAAATTAGGTTTTCAGCTTCATTATAATTTCCTTTAATATATAAGCTTTTTAACACTATTTTAAATATGTCAATGGAACCCATTTGATCAATATTAATTGTTTCGCTGCTTTTTTCTTCTTTATTAAACAAAACTTTTGCACCTATTTTTCCAAGACCTTTCATAAGCTCTTCAAAATAATCCATAGCTTTAACCCTTCTTTATCTTTTATAAATTTGTATTAAATTTTATAGAGAATTAGAATATATGTCAAAATACAAGAAATAACTAAAAAATCTATTTTACCTTACTTGCACTATATTTAGCGCCTAATTGGTATAAATCAATACTAGTAACCTGTCCTTTTTCATTGGTATTAACAGTTAGAGTAGCATCAAAACTTCTGAAGTAAAATTTGTTTTTAGATTCAGCAAACATTTCACATTTTGGCTGGCCTACAAAGATAAAATAAAGATGCCCATCTTCACTTGTTATAGAACCAGTTACTCCCAAATCTTTAAAAGAATATTCTCCAGCATAATTATTTAATAAATTGTCATCAAGTTTTATTACTTCTTTTGCTTTTGGCATTTCATATTTAGCTCCAAGACATATATTGGTTAATGTATTACTTATTGAGTCTACATGATAATATCCTATATTGCTTAGTATAATTATAGTTAAATCTTTATCTGGTATTCTTTCTATATTGCTTGTAAATCCTAATACATTACCACCATGGTAAATTTCGTGCAAATCAGGTGAGTCATATATCATCCACCCATAACCATAATAGTCTAAATTATCACCCTCAGACATTGCTACATGTTTGGAAAACATTTTATCTAAGGTTTTTTCGGTCAATAATTTATGTTCCTTTAAGGATCTATCCCACTTATATAAGTCTTCTGTACAGGAATATAATGCACCTGCACCATAAAGAGCATTAAGTGATGACTTATCACTAATAGGTGAGACATCCAGATATCCATTATATCCATTAGAATTATAATTCTTTATTGGACCATTATACCCCATACCTGTATGGTTCATATTAAGAGGTTTAAAAATATTATTTTGAAGGTAATCAGCATAGCTCATTCCACTAACTTTTTCTACTATATATCCTAGTAAAATATAACCTGAATTAGAATATTGAAATTTAGTTCCAGGTTTAAAATAAAGTGGTTTATTCTTAAATAAGTTAATTATATTTTCAACTTTTTTAGAATCTTCAAGTTTCATATTTAAAAGTGTAGGAGTGACATCTGATAGACCAGATGTATGAGTAAGCAGATTGTCTATAGTTATTTTATCCCCATTTGGAAAATCAGGAATATACTTAGAAACTTTATCTTGCTCATTTATCAATCCTTTTTCAACTAATTGCATTATGGCTGTTGCTGTAAATTGTTTTGTCATTGAACCTATAGCAAAGGTTGTATAAGGTGTATTTTTAATGTTTTGATCAAAATTTGACATATTATAACCTTTGTCAAGAAGTATATTGCCTCCTTTGGCTACAAGAACACTTCCAGAGAAATTATAAAGCTTTTGCTCAGCAGTTAAATAATCATCTACTTTCTTAGAAATGTCCTTGTCACTTGAAAGACTTGAAGTATTACTAAAATAGGCTTCAGTATTTTTTTGAATATCAGATATATTTACTGTATTGCTGTCACTATCAAAGTCTACTACTTTATTAAGTACTTCACTAAAAAATTGTAAAGGTACAAATACTTCTACATTATTAACAAAGGATTTTACAGATAAATCAATAGAAGTACCATTTAAGGTTACATTTTTATCACCATTGTTAATTTTTATTGTACTTTTATTGCTTGTTATTGTAGCATATCCAGCTCCTATTTGAATATTTGAATTAGCATCCATTGCTTTTATTATAGGAGTAAGTGGAAGCATAACCTTTGAATTTGAATCAAAATAAGTATCATAACGGTTAACTGAAATAGGTTTTCCATTAAAATTAACTTTAATGGAATCTGATTGATATGCTGTAGCAACCGCAGTTGATTTTGTGCTGGCAGAAGTATCTTGTGCAGCACTTACAAAAGTTACATTAGAGCATGTAATAAAAATTGATATTAATAAATAGGAAAAAGTCTTTTTAAACATCATTTATCATCCTTTCTTATGTCCACGACTATGTATTTTAGCATTTAAATCTATTTATCCAAGCTCACTTTTTTATAAACAAAAACAAGTAAGAATGAAGAAACAATAAACCATACAAAAATGTTTAGTAAATTCAATTTTAAATCTAACAAACTTTTGCCTTCAGATATTTTATAAATTGCAACTAAAGCGTGATAAGTAAAGCAAAAATTCGCAATGTTTTTTAACGCAGAGCTGATTCCAGAAAACATAGGAACCAACATTAATATCATAATAATTGGAGTAGAGGCAATTCCTGTTTCCAATTGACTCTTGCAAAGAAGCCCAATTAGCAATCCTAAGATTATTATAGTAATAGATGAAATTAAGGATATTATTATATATAAAAATAGGTTAACATTGGGTGCGCTTACTATAAAAAATACAATCAAGCTTGAAACCATGCATGAAAGTAAGGAAATTAAAGATTTTCCAGTTAAAAATTCAATTGGAGAAAGAGGAGAAAGCATAAGTGTCCTTAAAGTATTTTTTTCTTTTTCTTCTGCAATTAAGCAGGCTGCAGATGAACATCCTACCATTGTCAAACTAAGAAGTAAGCATATTTCTAAGGAAGAGACTTTAGGAATTCTAGTTCCCATCATCTTACCATACAATATAGCAAACATAATAGGCATCATAAACATAACCAAAATATTTGGATTTTGAAAAAAATCTTTTAATTCTTTAATAAATAAGGCATTAACTCTTCTAATTGAAAAATCCATCTATAATCCCCTCCCGGTTAATTTTAAAAATATTTCTTCTAAATTTGGCTCCTTTGAATGAATGGATAATAATTGTCCACTTTTCATCCAGCTGTTTATTTTTTCTCCACCAGTTTCATCATTATTTATAGTTATTAAATCATCAATTCCTTTTAATCTAACTTCTATACAATCTTCAGCATACTTTTGCTTTAGTTTGAGAGGAGTATTCATTTCAACTATGGTACCTTCATTTAAAAAAGCTACTCTAGTACAAAGCTTATCTGCTTCTTCCATGTTGTGAGTGGTTAAGAATATAGTAGTAACACTTTTGTTAAGTTCTTTAAGAAGTTTATGAATTTCATTAGAAGTACCAGGGTCTAAGGATGAAGTAGGCTCGTCTAAAAATAAAAGTGAAGGCTTGTTAAGTACGGCTCTAGCTAGTAAAAGTCTTTGCTTCATTCCTTTAGACAACTTTTTAGCCTTAGTTCTTTTATCCTTTAATAGAGAAACTTTTTCTAAGACTTCATCTATGTGTTTTTCATCTATATCATATATCTTAGCAAATAATTGTAAGTTTTCATACACAGAAAGTCTTTCATATATTCCACTAGTATCAGTAAGAACTCCTATGTGTTTGAAAATGTTTCTATTTAAAGAATAGATATCTTCATTAAGAACTTTTCCTTCACCAGAAGAAGGCAAAAGCTGGGAAGTTAACATTTTAATTGTTGTAGTTTTGCCAGCACCACTAGGACCTAAAAAACCAAATATTTCTCCTGGTTTTATTTCAAAACTTAATCCACGTAATGCTTTTTTATCTTTGAAATTTTTTGTAATATTCTTCATTACAATTACATTGTCCATACCAAAGCTCCTTTCAAATATCATCTTATGGTTACATGCTTTGTTTACATTAACGATTATATGATATTTATAAGCATTGTTATATAAAATTTCCATGAAAGGAGCAAATAAGCTGCTAAATTATACATATTTCAGTATCAAGGCAGCTTTTAAAATGGTGAATATTACGTTAAAAAGATGTAACAGGAGAAATATAAGGGTTATTTAGATCAGCATTTTGAAGCACATCTAAAATTTTAAAATATCTTTCAGTTCATTCATTCTTCCTTTAGATAGAGGAATAGAAGTTTTGTTTTTATCATCTAATATAAGGCTAAAGCTATTTCTTGTCCATGTAACTACTTCTCTAACTCTTTGAAGGTTAACTAAGTAAGAACGATGACATCTAAAGAAACCAAAATGTTTTAATCTGTTTTCAAGTTCATTAAGTGTTAAGGTGCAAGGAAACTTTTCTTCACCAACATTTAAATAGCTTGTACCATTTAAACTTTCTATAGATATAATTTCTGTAGGGTTAAGCAAAATAATTTTTTCATCTATTTTTGCAGGAATTTTATCTACTTTAAAATATGGAGCGTCTAAAGATTCTTCATTATTGGATTTTTCATCAGTTTCATTAGTAGGTATATCTGTTTCAACAGTATTAAATCCTTTTTCATCTAAAATATAAGTTTCACAGCCTAACAAAATAATATCTTCTAATGATACAGAAGTAGCAAGAATGGAAATTCCTAAACTGCAAATGTAAGGTATGCATTCTCTTATTATTAAAGCACTTTCTCTATCAACATTTAATGTAGGTTCTTGTATTAAAATAAGTTTACTATTACTAAGTAAAGCACGCGCTATGCTTAGCCTTTTCTTTTGGGAATAAGTTAAAGACTTTATTTTTTTATTTGATATGTCAAATAAGCCTAACTTAATTAATATTTCTTTTATAGAAATTTTGGAGTTGTAAATTTTCTCAAAGAATTTCATGTAATCATAAATTTTTAACCTTTCATACATGCCTTCATTGCTAAAT
Source organism: Clostridium carboxidivorans P7 (assembly GCF_001038625.1). Lineage (GTDB taxonomy): Bacteria > Bacillota > Clostridia > Clostridiales > Clostridiaceae > Clostridium_AM > Clostridium_AM carboxidivorans. The sequence goes on along the minus strand of NZ_CP011803.1, from coordinate 3,372,662 downwards.
ACAACAGCAATAATATTTTTTATATTAGTGCATTTACTAATTGGAGTGTTTTCTATATAAATGTTTCCTTTAGAGTAATTAGTTTTTCCTAAAATCAAACTAAAGAGAAGATTTGAAGTATCATTAGAACACTTTATACCTATACATTTTCCGTGATTTAAGGTCAAATTTAAATCATTTAATAATCTTAAATTTCCACATTCTTTTGATAAGTTTTCTATATTTAAAAGAGTCATTAATACACCACCTAAGAATAAAGTATATTTAGATTATACTATGAATTGGAAAAAAATTATATTGATAACGTATGCAATGGTGAAGTTATCTAAAGAGGATGAGATTATTATGGATGGTATCTATTGGATAAAAGGACATCTTAATAAAAAGTTTACAATTTTAATAAGGTTTTTTTAAGAAAATTTTAGTAGAATATGGTTTGAAGATTAATGCTGAGGGGTAAGTTACATATGATAAAAAAATACTTGCAAAGTGAGAACTACTATAAAATTACAATAATTTTAGGGATATTGTTATCTATTCTTTGGATAGTCCTGGTAGATACAAAACTAGAATCAGATTTTAAATATTATTATGAGATAGCAACAGATATAGCTAATGGTCTGTCTTGGGGAGATACTTATACATCAATAGGTTATTCTATTGTTTTGGGAGGCATATTTAAGTTATTTGGTGCTAGCTTATTAAAAGCTAAAATATTTAATATTGTTCTTACTTTTATATGTTATGTATGTTTCCTAAATATATTAAGAAGATTAGACATAATTGAAAAAGACAGAAGAATTATATTTGCATTATTTGTGTTTTTTCCAAACAATATATTTTACAATAGTATTCTTGCTACAGAAATATTGTTTACTATGATATTGCTCTTTATAACGCTTATTTACTTTAGTAAATGGAAATGCAAATATGTACTGATAGGTATTTTGTGTGGTTTAAATACTATGATAAAACCATTTTTTTTAGTATTTTTCTTTGCTGTATTTTTAATTGAATTTATTATGAATAAAAAGTTTTTGAGAGCATTAAGAAATTCTTTAATCATATTGGTTATGGCATCACTAGTAATAGCACCGTGGGTTTATAGAAATACTAAGATGATGGGCCAATTTACTTTTGTGTCCAATAATGGAGGAATAGTTCTATACATAAACAATAATTCAGAGAATAAGTTTGGAAGATGGATGCCAGTAGAAAATGTTAAAAATTCTATTGTAAAAACAAAAGAATATAAGGAAGCTAATGCTACAGAAAAAGATAAAATGTTAACTAAGGCAGCTAAGGATTGGATAAAAACTCATCCAATACGTTTTATAGAATTAGGATTTGAAAGGTTACTTAATAATTATTGTTTAGGCGATGATATTTTATATGTTGCATATGGAACTGGAATGAAAATTTATCTTATTATTATCTTATTTATATTAACTAATATTATAAGAAATATCATATTTATTCCTGCCATTATATACATTTTCAAAAGAGGACTTGCTATTTTAAAGGCTATTATTAAAAGAAAAGATTATGAACTAAATGAGTTTGAATTATATAATGTGGTTCTATTTTTTATGTTTAGCGCTATATACTTTTTAACAGAAGGACAAGGAAGATATGCTTTTCCAGAAATTTTTATAATGGTATATTCTTTTTACTATTTTAGAAAGGAACGCAAAATATTACAAAAAAATAAAATAATGCAGTCATCAGATATTGTTCAGCCTAATACTTCGTGTAAATCAAGGTCGTTATGATGATAGAGTAAGGATTATCTTAAAAATTAACTTTAAGATAATCCTTTTTTTAGTTATCCGATCGCTACCAGTGCTAATACCCCACCTTCTTCAGGTGGGAAATAAGCACTGCTACGCGCCTGGATAAGTTCTTCTAAGACTCAGATGAAGAGAGGTATTCCTCACAAGCAAACTCCATCTGAGTCTAAGAATCACTTGATTGAATTGAATATGTAAATAAATTACCAAAACAAGTAAAAATATTACTAATTATGAAGTCAATAAAATAAGGAAAGTAAACAAAATAATCAGAAAATTCTTACCTAATATATTATAAAATAAAAGAGTAAAAATAATTTAAATTTATGGAGGTGCTTTTATGGGACAAGAAGCATTGGGAATGATAGAAACAAAAGGACTAGTAGGAGCAATCGAGGCAGCAGATTCAATGGTAAAGGCAGCAAATGTAGCTCTTATAGGATATGAAAAGATTGGATCAGGACTTGTAACAGTTATGGTAAGAGGAGATGTAGGTGCAGTAAAGGCAGCTACAGATGCTGGAGCAGCTTCCGCTAAACGTGTAGGAGAAGTAGTATCTGTACATGTAATTCCAAGACCACATACTGATGTAGAAAAAATATTACCTAAAGTAATAGAATAATATTTTTAAGGGGTAATGAATAATGGATAATAACTTAATTGCAAACGTTTTGGAGGAAGTTAAGAAAAGAATAAATTTAGATGGCATGGATAAAGAACAGATCAGTAAAATTGTTCAAAATATAGCATGCCAAATGTTAAGCAATGATGTTAAAGAAGAAAAAGTTCAAGAGAAAGAAATTGAACAAAATAAAGTTGAAGAAAAAAAGGAGGCAAATGCAATGAGCGCACCATCACCAATAACAGAGTTTGTAGGTACAGCAAATTATGGAGATACAGTGGGATTAGTTATAGCTAATGTTGATACTTTATTACATGAGAAAATGGGATTGGATAAAAAATACCGTTCAATAGGTATAATAAGTGACAGAACAGGTGCAGGCCCTCAAATAATGGCTGCAGATGAGGCTGTAAAGGCTACAAATACAGAGATAGTAAGTATTGAATTACCAAGAGATACAAAGGGTGGAGCTGGACATGGTGCTTTAATCATATTCGCTGCAGAAGATGTATCTGATGCTAGAAGAGCTGTAGAAGTTGCTCTTAAAGATACAGATAGAACTTTTGGAGATGTTTATGGATTTGATGCAGGACATGTAGAACTTCATTATACAGCAAGAGCAAGCTTAGCTTTAGAAAAAGCTTTTGGTGCTCCACTTGGAAAGGCATTTGGAATAATTGTTGGTGCTCCAGCAGGTATTGGAGTTGTAATGGCAGATACAGCATTAAAAACTGCTAATGTAGATTTAGTAAGTTATGCAAGTCCAAGTCAGGGAACTTCACTTACTAACGAGGTTATTATAACAATAACTGGAGATTCAGGTGCTGTTAGACAATCAGTAATTGCTGCTAGAGAAGTAGGAATTGCACTTGCAAAATCAATGGGACAAGATCCTGTATCAACTACAGGTGAACCATATATTTAAGATTTAATTGATCAGTGAATAAATAGTAGTGCTTAGTTAATTAAAAAAAGGTGGTGCTGAAATTAATGAAAAGATCTAAAAGGTTTGAAATACTGGAAAAAAGACCAGTGCACAATGATGGATTTGTAAAAGAGTGGCCAGAAGTAGGACTTATTGCAATAGGAAGTCCTAAGGATCCAATTCCAAGTATAAAAGTAGAAAATGGTAAGATAACTGAAATGGATGGTAAAAAAAGAGAGGATTTTGATTTTATAGATACTTTCTTAGCTGGCCATGCTATTAATATAGAAAATACTGAAAAGGCTATGGCAATAGATTCAATTGAAATAGCCAGAATGCTTACAGATATAAATGTTCCAAGAGAAAAGATTGTTAAAATAGCTACTGCTATAACACCTGCAAAGCTTGTTGAAGTAGTGGACAAGCTAAATGTAGTTGAAATGATGATGGCTCTTCAAAAGATGAGAGTTAGAAAACATCCTTCAAATCAGGCTCACGTTACAAATTTACGTGATAATCCTATTCAAATTGCAGCAGATGCAGCAGAAGGTGCTTTAAGAGGCTTTGATGAAGAGGAAACAACAGTAGGTATAGTAAGATATGCTCCATTTAATGCTGTTTCAATTCTTGTAGGATCTCAAGTTGGAAGAGCTGGAGTTCTTACTCAATGCTCACTTGAAGAAGCAACTGAACTTAAACAAGGTATGCTTGGATATACTGCATATGCAGAAACTATTTCTGTATATGGAACTGAACCAGTATTTGTAGATGGTGATGATACACCTTACTCAAAAGCTTTCTTGGCATCAGCTTATGCATCAAGAGGACTTAAGATGAGATTTACATCTGGTACTGGATCAGAAGTTCAGATGGGATATGCAGAAGGAAAATCAATGCTTTACTTAGAAGCAAGATGCATAATGATAACAAGAGGTGCTGGAGCTCAAGGTTTACAGAATGGTTCTGTTAGTTGTATAGGTGTTCCTGCAGCAGTACCAGGAGGCATAAGAGCAGTACTTGCTGAAAACCTTATAACTACAATGCTTGATCTAGAAGTTGCATCAAGTAATGACCAGACATTCACTCATTCTGATATAAGAAGAACTGCAAGAACTATGATGCAATTCTTACCAGGAACTGATTTCATTTGTTCAGGATACAGCTCAACTCCAAACTACGACAATATGTTTGCAGGATCTAACTGGGATGCAGAAGACTACGATGATTGGGTAGTTATGGAAAGAGATTTAAAAGTTGATGCAGGTCTTGTTCCAGTAAAAGAAGAAGATGTAATAGCTGTTAGAAATAAGGCAGCAAAAGCAATTCAAGCTTTATTTAAAGAATTAGGACTTCCAGTTATAACTGATGAAGAAGTTGAAGCTGCAACTTATGCTCATGGTAGTAATGATATGCCAAAGAGAAATGTTGTAGAAGACTTGAAAGCAGCACAAGATATGTTATCAAGAGGTGTTACAGGTCTTGACTTTGTAAAAGCTCTTCATAAAGGTGGATTCCCTGATATAGCTGAAAGAGTTTTGAGCTTATTAAAACAGAGAATAGCAGGAGATTATCTTCATGCATCAGCTATATTTGATGAAAACTTCAATGTAATAAGTGGAGTTAATGATCAAAACGATTATATGGGACCTGGAACAGGATATAGACTGGATGGAGAGAAATGGGAAAAGATTAAGAACATAGATTTTGCTTTAGATCCAGATAAAATGTAGAGGGGAGCGGTTAAGTATGGTAAATTCAGTATCTAACGAGGAATTAATAGAATTGATAACTAAACAAGTTTTGGATCAATTGACATCTAGCAATTCAAATGCCTCTAAAACTTCCAGTGCTGTTTCAAGTGTTGGAAAAATGAAATTAGAGGAAGTAGGTAATGCTGAAGTTGGAAAGAGAAGCGATGAAGTAGTTGTAGCAGTAGGTCCAGCTTTTGGAAAGTATCAAACTGAGACAATAGTAGGAATTCCTCATGATGATGTAATAAGAGAGGTACTTGCAGGTATAGAAGAAGAGGGCATTACTCCAAGAGTTGTAAAAGTTTTACGTACATCAGATGTATCTTTTATGGCTCATGATGCTGCTGAAATAAGTGGCTCTGGAATAGGTATAGGTATACAATCAAAAGGTACTACGGTTATACACCAAAAGGATTTACAACCGCTAAATAACCTTGAATTATTCCCACAAGCACCATTAATAGATAGAGAAACTTTTAGAGCTATAGGTAAAAATGCTGCTAAATATGCTAAAGGAGAATCACCAGATCCAGTTCCAGTTAGAAATGATCAAATGGCAAGACCAAAGTACCAGGCTAAATCAGCAGTACTTCATATAAAGGAAACTGAGCATGTAGTTAAAGGTGCAAAGCCTATAGAATTAAAAGTAGTTTTTGAATAGGGGTGAGATTATGGATAATAATGCTTTAATAGAACAAATAGTTAATCAGATTTTAAATAAAATGTCATCTGGTGAAGTTTCAAAACCAGCTTGTGAAGTTAAAAAGAGCTGCGATACTCTTACAGATGCTGACTATCCACTAGCTAAAAAGAGAAGTGACTTAATAAAGACAAGAAGTGGAAAAACTTTTGATGATATAAATATGGAAAATGTTCTAAATGGAAGTGTAACTCTTGATGATATAAAGATTACTCCAGAAGTTCTTTTATATCAAGCTCAAATAGCAGAATCAATAGGCAGAAATCAATTTGCAGCAAATTTAAGAAGAGCAGCTGAACTTACATTTGTACCTGATGATAGAGTACTTGAAATATATAATGCATTAAGACCTTATAGGTCAACAAAACAGGAACTTTTGGATATAGCAGATGAACTTGAGAATAAATATAATGCAAAAATCTGTGCTTCCCTTGTTAGAGAAGCTTGTGAAGTGTACGAAAAGAGGGAAAAACTAAGAGTTTAGGTAGGTGGTCTAAGTGAAACTTGTAGCAGGAGTTGATATAGGAAATTCTACCACAGAAGTAGCCATAGGTGATGTAGAGGGCGAACTTAAATTTTTAACAAGTAGCATAGTAAAAACCTCAGGAGTAAAAGGAACTTTAGACAATGTTGCAGGCATTTTAACGGCTCTTAAAGATGCCTGCGGCAACTTAAACAAGAACATAAGTGATTTAGATACTATATGCATAAATGAAGCTACTCCAGTTATTGGTGATGTTGCTATGGAAACTATAACAGAAACCATAATAACTGAATCTACTATGATAGGGCATAATCCTGACACTCCAGGAGGTGTCGGAGTAGGAACAGGAAGAACAATATTTTTAGATGAATTAGAAAGAATTCATGAAAATGATAAGGTAATATGTGTTATTCCTAAAAATGTTGATTTTGAAACTGCATCAAAAAAGCTAAATGAAGGTTTTGAAAGAAATTTGGAGATAACTGGAGCTATAGCACAAGGTGACGATGGAGTTATAATATGTAACAGATTGCATAAAAAAATACCAGTTATTGATGAAGTTTCTTACATAGATAAGGTACCTATGGGAATGCTTGCAGCTGTAGAAGTTGCAGAAGTAGGAAAAACAATAAAAACCCTATCTAATCCTTATGGACTTGCTACTTTATTTAATCTTTCACCAGAAGAAACTAAGCATATAATTCCTATATCAAGGGCATTAATAGGAAACAGATCCGCAGTAGTTATAAGAACTCCTGAAGGAGATGTAAAAGAAAGAGTTATACCTGCAGGAAAACTTATTTTATTTGGAACTTCAGAAAAGAAGGTTTCTATTGAAGAAGGTTCTGAAGGTATAATGAAAAACTTAGGTGAAGTATGGCCTCTTAATGATGTAAGTGGAGAGTCAGGTACTAATGTAGGTGGAATGATAGAAAGAGTAAGACAAATAATGGGTGAACTTACATCACAAAATATTGAAGATATAAAAATACAGGATATTTTAGCTGTAGATACTTTTAAACCCCAAAAAGTGCAAGGTGGACTTGCTGGTGAATTTGCATTAGAAAATGCTGTAGCATTAGCTGCAATGGTTAAAACTAGTAAGTTACCTATGGAAAACATAGCAAGAAAGTTGCAGGAAAGCACAGGTATTAAAGTGGTAATTGGAGGGGTAGAAGCCAACATGGCAGTGCTTGGAGCATTAACTACACCTGGAACAGATAAGCCTCTTGTAATACTTGACATGGGAGGAGGATCTACAGATTCTGCATATATAAGTAAAGAAGGTAAGGTAAAATCTATTCATCATGCAGGAGCAGGAGAAATGGTTACCATGTTTATAAATTCAGAACTTGGTCTTGATGATTATAACTTATCTGAAGATATAAAAAAATATCCTTTAGCTAAAGTAGAAAGTCTTTTCAATTTAAGATATGAGGATGGAACAGTATGCTTTTTCCAACAGCCTTTAGATGCTTCATTATTTGCAAGAAATGTAGTTGTAAAGAATGATGAGATGATTCCAATACCAACTAAGGATTCTTTGGAAAAAATAAGGCTTGTTAGAAGAGATGCAAAGAAAAAGGTGTTTGTAACTAATGCTATAAGAGCACTTGGAGATACAGCACCAAATGGGAATTTGAGAAGTATAGAATTTGTGGTATTAGTTGGAGGATCTGCTCTTGATTTTGAAATTCCAGAAATGGTATCAGAAGAATTATCTCACTATGGTATAGTTTGTGGAAGTGGAAATATAAGAGGAATAGAAGGACCAAGGAACGCTGTGGCTACGGGACTTGTGTTATCTTATTATAACAACTTGAGAGGGTAATTATTATGGTAAATAATGTTTTAGATAGGCCAAGTATATTAGTATATGTAGAAAATGAGCAAGAATCTCTTTTTAAAGAGATTCTTGCTGGTATAGAAGAAGAAGGAATACCTTATGATTTAATAAAGAAGCCTATAGAAAAAAAGAATTTTGTAGAAAAAATTTATTCTCTTTGTCATAAATCTAGAATGGGTATAGCTGTTGGTGTGCAGGAAAGTACAGTAGTACTTCACTACAACAAATTAAAAGAAGATAAACCATTGTTAGATATAAAATTAAATTTTTATGAAAAAGAAAAAGCAAGAAAAATAGGTTCCAATGCAGCTAGGTTATATAAGGCAATGCCATTTAAAGATGTAAATGAATCCAATGAAGCAGATGTAGAACTAATAGAGAAAATATCAGCAGCTGTAATGGATATATTAAAAAATCGATAAATTTGTGAGTTAAAGGGGGCATTTTTATGAAAGAAGCCCTGGGGCTTATTGAAACTGTTGGTATGGCTGCAGCTATAGAAGCAGCAGATACTTGTGTAAAATCCGCAAATGTAGAACTTATAGGATATGAATTAACAAGAGGACAAGGTATGGTAACAGTTAAAATCAAAGGTGATGTAGGTGCGGTAAAGGCAGCTGTAGAATCAGCAAAAGTTAGTGCAGGTAAAGTAAATAAAGTTGTATCTACTTTGGTAATACCAAGACCAGCACAGGGAATTCAAGGTATTATAGAGTCTGATTCAACTGTTGGTATTGAAAGGGAAGAAGATAATAAAAAAGAAGCTTTGGAAGATAACAAAGAAGTAGAGATAGTTAAAGAAGAAGTAACTAAACAAGATGAAAAAAAAGAAGATGCAGCAAACGAAGAAGTAATTAAGCAAGAAGTACCTAAAGAGGAAGTAAATGAAGAAAAGACAGTTACAGAGCAAAAAGAGACATTAAATATTCAAAAAAAAACGGAAAAAGAAGAAGTAGAAAAAAAAGAAGAAATAGTTGAACCTAAAGAAAATATAAAACAGCAAGAATTAAAAGAGGATAGCGAAACATGCAATATTTGTCATGATGCTGCGTGTCCTCGTAGAAAAGGCCAGCCTAAGAATATGTGTATACATTACAATGAAATGCAAGGTGATATAAATGGCAGAGATTAAAAAAGAAAAGCTTATAGCTGATATAGTAGAAAACATAATGGGAAAATATCAAATAAAGAATAGAGAATTTTCAATTCCTGTAGGAGTTTCTAACAAACATATACATGTAACCCAAGAAGATTTAGAAATTCTATTTGGAAAAGGTTACGAACTTACAGTGAAAAGTCCAGTAAAACAAATTGGTCAATTTGCATCTAATGAAACTGTAACTATAGCAGGACCAAAAGCAGCTTTTCATAAGGTAAGAATACTCGGACCTGTAAGAAGTTATAGTCAAGTAGAAATATCGAGAACAGATGCTTATACTCTTGGAATAAAACCACCAGTAAGAAATTCAGGTGATCTTGAAAACTCTGAAAGCTTATGTGTAATAGGTCCTAAAGGTATGATAGTGTTTAAAAATAAAGTTATATGTGCAAATAGACATATACACATGCTTCCACCTCAAGCAGAAGAGTATGGGGTAAAAGATGGAGATTTGGTTCAGGTTGAAACTAAGGGACCTAAAGGAGTAATATTTAAAAATGTTCTCATAAGGGTAAGTACAAAATCTGCATTGGAATTTCATATAGATACAGATGAAGCTAATGCAGCTGAAATTAAGAGTAATGATTTCATAAGTATTATAGGCAAGAATAGGTGATTGATATGGATAATTTAGATAAGGCAAATGACTTTATAAAGAATATGGAGAAAACTTTTGAAACTCCCCAAGAAATAGATAATAAGACAAAGCTTAAAGTAGGAGTGGATTTAGCTACTTCAAATATAGTAGTTACTGTTTTAGATGAAAATAACAATCCTATAGCTGGTGAAATGAGAAAAGCATCAGTGGTTAGGGATGGAATAGTAGTGGAATATTTAAAAGCAGTTACTATAGTTAGAGAATTAAAGGAAAAGCTGGAGAAAAAACTTAATAGAAAGCTTGATTATGCAGCTACAGCTATTCCACCAGGAATAAGTGCAGGAAATACAAAAGTTATAACAAATGTAGTAGAATCCTGTGGATTTGAAGTAACAAGTGTAATAGATGAACCAACAGCAGCTTCAAAAGTACTTCAAATTGAAAATGGAGCTGTTGTAGATATAGGTGGAGGAACTACAGGAATATCTATACTAAAAGATGGAAATGTAGTTTACTCAGCAGATGAACCAACAGGAGGACATCATTTGAGCTTGGTAATATCCGGAAGTTTGGATATGGATTATGAAGATGCAGATGAATATAAGGTTAAGTCTGAAAACTATAATACAGTATTTCCACTAGTAAGGCCAGTAGTAGAGAAAATGGCTAATATAATTTTGCATCATGTTAGGGGATATGATGTAAAGACAATTTATTTAGTAGGGGGAACTTGCTGCCTTAAAGATATCGAAAAAGTAGTGGAAAAATATACAGGTATAGAGACAATAAAACCTTATGATCCATTACTTGTGACACCTATGGGTATATCTATGAGTAGTTCAGCTGTTTAGAGTGTACATAAAGATATAATACCCATAGATATGAAAAATATTAATAGGGGATTGTACTAACTAGATAACTTAAAGCAAGGTTTATTTGATTAGTAAAAGAGGTGAGTAATAGATGGAAATTGAGCAATTAATAAAGCCTATAGTTACTCAAATATTAAATATGATGAATAAAAAAGTACTATTGTTTATAAGTGGTGGAGCTGTAAATGTAAAAGATATATTTAACACTCTTTCTTCTTATGGAATAGTACATTATGATATTGTACGTACTGATGGTTCCAATAAGTCTATACCAGAAGAATGCATAAAAGGTTTAAATGGAAATTTAATAAATTGTAAAAATGATATGGTAAAGGCTATAAAGGAAGCAGATGCAATATTAGTACCTGTTATGACTAGAAATACTTTAAGTAAATGTGCACTAGGCATATCAGATAATTTAGTTACTCTTGGCATAGCTGAGAGCCTTATGATGAATAAGGAAGTAATAGCAGTAAAAGATAGTTTTGATCCATCCAATAATGTAAATATATCTTTAGGATATTCTAAAAATCCTGTCTACAATAATTTTATTTCAGATTATGAAAAAAGACTTGTATCCTTTGGAGTAAAGTTTATAAATTCAGAACAACTAGATGAAGCACTTCAACAAAAATTAAAATTTGATATAAATATTAACAAGTTTGAACAAAGTGTAGAGCAAGTTAAAAATAATAACTGTGAAGAAAAAGCTCAAGAAGCAAAAATAGATACTTGTAAAACAGAAAAGGAAAATATAAAGGTTCTATCAGGTGTTTTGACAATGCAAGATATCATAATAGCACTGAATGGAAGCAAAGAATTGCATGTGAAGCAGGGAGCTTTAATAACCTCTCTTGCTCAGGATTATATTTATAACAAGGGCATAGAAGTAAAATATTATTAAGGTGTGTGAAGTAAGTTAGAATTTATACTTTTACTTTACATGCTAGTAGCGAAGGAGTAGAGTAGCATGTTTTTAGCAAAGGTTGTTGGAAATGTAGTTTCAACTCAAAAAGATGAAAAGTTTGTGGGTACTAAGCTTCTTATAGTTAGGAAAATGGATGAAAATAGACAATTAATAGGAGAATCGTTGGTTGCTATAGATACAGTTGGAGCTGGAAACGGTGAAATAGTTCTTGTAGTTACAGGAAGTGGTGCAAGGTATGTTGACACTTCAGAAAGAGTAATTCCATCAGATGCTTCTATTATTGGTATTGTGGATTCTGTTGAAGTAACAGACAGTTAAAGGTGGTGGAAATCCTATGAAAATTTATACAAAGACTGGGGACAAAGGAACAACTAGTCTTGTGGGTGGCAGTAGAACTGAAAAAAGTGATATAAGAGTATGGTGCTATGGCACTATTGATGAAACAAATTCAGCACTTGGAATGGCAAGAAGTCATATAGATGATAAAGAGATTAGAGATATAATACTTAAAATTCAAAAGACACTTTTTGAATTAGGAGCTGAACTTGCTTCGGTTGGTACTGATAATTATAAAGAAAGAGTAAAAGAAGAAGACATTAATTTTTTAGAGAATACTATTGATAAAATGGAAAGTTTAAAACCAGATATTAATGGATTTATAGTTCCAGGTGGAACAGAAGAATCTTCATATCTGGATATAGCAAGGACAGATGCAAGGAGAGCTGAGAGATATATGACAGAACTTATTTCAAAGTATGATATAAGTGAAAAACTTCTTAAATATGTAAATAGGCTTTCAGATGCTATATATTCATTAGCAAGATATATAGATTATAAGGATATATTTGAAAAGGTACATCAAAATGTAGGAAATATTTTGGGTAGCACAGAAAAGTCAAATAAAAATCCCAAAATTGAAAAGCTGGATAGAAATTTGGCAGAATATATAACTTCTCATTGTATAAAGAAGGCAGACGAAATAGAGATTCCTATGGTTATATCTATAGTAGACAATGGTGGAAATTTAATTATGTTACAGCGCATGGATGATTCTCTTTTAGGAAGTATAGAAGTGTCTATGGGGAAAGCTTATACAGCTGCGGCTTTTAAAATGGCCACAAATGAACTTAAAGATATGGCTGTTCCAGAAGGCGAACTATATGGCATAGGAAATTTAAAAAAGGTAATTACTTTTGGGGGAGGATATCCTCTTAAAATAGGAAATAAATTAGTTGGTGCTATAGGTGTAAGTGGTGGAACCGCAGAACAGGACATGCTTGTATCTAAATATGGAGTAGAAGTTTTTGAGGAGGTAGTTTTAAATGGAATTAGAAAGTAATGAATTATCCGTTATAATAGAGAAAGTCCTAAAGGAAATGAATAAAAAAGAGTTTGGTAAGAAAGAAAGCGATGGCATATTTGATACCATGGATGAAGCTGTAGAAGCATCTTATGAAGCTCAGAAAAAGTATTCAAGTTATTCATTAGAGCAGAGAGAAAAATTAATACAAGCTATGAGAAAAGCAATTATGGATAATGCTATGGAAGTAGCAAATTTGTGTGTAAAAGAATCAGGAATGGGCAGAGTAGATCATAAATATTTAAAACTCAAATTAATAGTTGAAAAAACTCAAGGAACAGAAATTTTAAGACCAGAAGTTTACACAGGAGATAATGGACTTACACTTATAGAGCATGGAGCATTTGGTGTTATAGGTGCTATAACTCCATCTACAAATCCAGCAGCTACAGTAGCTTGTAATAGTATATGCATGCTAGCTGGGGGAAATACAGTAGTATTTTCACCACATCCAGGAGCATTAAATTCATGTCTTACTATGATAAGAATATTAAATAAAGCTATTAAAGAAGCAGGTGGACCTGAAAATCTTATAACTTCTGTAAAGGCACCATCAATAGAAAACACAAATATTATGATAAATCACAAGAGAATAAGACTTGTAGTAGCAACTGGTGGCCCTGGAATAGTTAAATTAGTTTTATCATCAGGTAAAAAAGCTATAGGTGCAGGAGCAGGAAATCCTCCAGTAGTTGTAGATGAAACTGCTGATATACCAAAGGCAGCAAGAGACATAATAGCAGGCTGCAGTTTTGATAATAATTTACCTTGTATAGCAGAAAAAGAAGCTATTGTAGTAGAGTCTGTTTATGAGGAACTTATAAAAGAATTCAAGAAGAACAGAGTTGTATATGAACTTACTGATGAGGAAGCAGAAAAATTAGTAGGTAAAGTTTTAAACTATGATGAGAAAAACAAAAAGTATTCTATAAATAAAAAATTTGTAGGAAAAGATGCTAAATACTTATTAGAAAGCATTGGAAAAGATGCAGGTACTGGAGTTGAATGTTTGATCTATAGAGCAGAAAATAGTCATCCATTTGTACAAGAAGAACTTATGATGCCAATTTTACCTATAGTAAAAGTAAAGAATGTAGATGAAGCTATAGAAACAGCAGTAGAAGATGAACATGGAAATAGACATACTGCTATGATGCATTCTAAAAATGTAGTTAATTTAACTAAAATGGCAAGAGCTATAGATACTACTATATTTGTAAAGAATGCACCATCTTATGCCGGAATAGGCTTTGGTGGTGAAGGACATACAACCTTCACTATAGCAGGACCTACAGGAGAGGGAATTACTAATGCAGTAACATTTACAAGACAAAGAAGATGCACAATGGTTGATTCCTTTAGAATAGTATAATTTAAAAGTTGAAAGTTGAGAATTGAGACTCAACTTTCAACATAAAAAGAAAGGGGGGTAACTTGTGAGCCTTATAGATAAAATTCATGAAGCAGGCGTTGTAGGTGCAGGAGGTGCAGGTTTTCCTACGGATAAAAAGCTTAATTGTAAAGTAGAATATTTTATAATTAACGGATTGGAATGTGAACCTCTCCTGCAATCAGATAAATATATAATGAGAAATAAAAGTGATGAGATAGTAAAAGCTGCTGAGGAAATAGGAAAATTAGTGGAAGCTTCAAATATAGTTATAGGTTTAAAAAAAGAATATGAAAAGGAAATAGAAGCACTAAAGAAGTCTATAGACAAATTGAATTCTAATATAACTTTATATTTATCAGATGTATTTTACCCTGCAGGAGATGAACAAATACTGGTGTATGAAGTTACAGGAAGGACAATACCACCAGCAGGTATTCCTTTAAATGTAGGAGCTGTAGTATCTAATGTCAGTACGGTTTTTAATATATATGAAGCTATGGAAGATAAGCCTGTTATGTATAAGTATGTTACGGTTATAGGAGAAGTTGGAACACCTTCAATAATTAAAGTTCCTATTGGTACTCCTGTATTAGAATGTATAGAGAGCTGCGGTGGAGCTAAACTTGATGACTATGCAGTAATAATGGGCGGGCCTATGATGGGAAAAAGAGTATTAAAGAAGGATTTAGAAAGTAGATTTATAACTAAAACCGATGGTGCTATTATAGTACTGTCTTCAGAACACTATTTATTTAATAGAGAAAAGATTACCATAGAGCATATGAAGAAACAAGCAAAATCAGCTTGTATACAATGTCACTATTGTACTGATATGTGTCCTAGAAATTTAATAGGACATCCTATGCATCCTCATAAAATTATGAGAAATGTGGCTTTTGGCGTTGAGGATGAGGAAGCCTTAAAAGAAACACTTATATGTTGTGAATGTGGAGTTTGTGAAATGTATGCTTGTCCTATGGGATTATCTCCAAAAAGGATAAATGTATATTTTAAAAATGAATTGAGAAAGAAAGGCATAAAGTGGGTAAATGATAAGAAAAGATTTGAAGCATCTTTAGTAAGGGATTATAGAAAAGTACCTACAAAGAGACTTATCAGGAGACTTCATCTAAATGATTATATTGGACAGGTTTTGAAAGAAGGAGAAGAAATAATACCTTCTAAAGTAGAAATACCACTTAAACAAAATATAGGAGCACCAGCTGAAGCTGTAGTTTCTTTAGGAGATAAAGTATTTAAAGGACAGAAAATAGGAGAAATAAAAGAAGGAAATATGGGTGCCAATATACATGCTAGCATAGATGGTGTTGTATCAGACATAAAAGATGGCAGGATTGTTATAAAGCTTATGAAGCCAGAGGTGATTGTATGATAAAAACTATAGGAATGTTGGAATTAAACAGTATAGCAAAAGGACTTGAAACAGCAGATAGAGTAGTTAAAGCAGCAGAAGTGGATTTACTTCTTGCAAGAACAATATGTCCTGGAAAATACATTATTCTCATAACGGGAAATGTTGGCGCTGTAAAATCAGCTATAAATACAGGAGAAGAATTTGCACAAGAATATTTGGTAGATAAATTAATGCTTCCAAATGTGCATTATCAGGTTATACCAGCCATTAATGAAGCTACTAATGTAGAAAAGATAAAGGATTTAGGCATACTTGAATTCTTTAGTGTATCCGCAGCTATAATTGCAGCAGATGCTGCTGTAAAATCAGCTAATGTAGACTTAATTGAACTTAGATTAGGTATAGGTATAGGTGGAAAATCTTTCATAACTTTAACTGGAGATGTAAGTTCAGTTAAAAATGCAGTTACAGTAGGTGCTAACACTGCTTTGGATAATGGAATGTTTGTAAATAAAGCCGTAATATCTGGACCAGATAAGCAGTTAATTAAGTTTTTATAAGTATAGAGAATGCAAAAATATTATTTTATATGAATTACTATTTAAGTATACAAAAAATTTTGTTCTGGATATATGATATGTCTTACTTTGTAAATACTTCATTTATGTTAGATTAGAGTTTTCTATAATTAAAGATGGAATTTTATGAAACAGGGGAAGGTAGAGTTACATTAAGAGTTAAGACTTCCATAGAAAGGTTAGAAAATGGAAGAGTAGGTATTGTTATAACAGAATTAAATAAATCAAAAAATTAATCAGGGGGTAGGATATTATGTCAAAGATGATGGCTGAATTTCTAGGAACAATGATTTTGGTTTACTTAGGAGATGGAGTTTGTGCTAACTGTACATTAGCTAAAAGTAAAGCTCAAGGTGGAGGATGGATAGTTATAACAACAGCATGGGCTATAGCAGTTGGACTTCCTGCATATATATTTGGGGGAATAAGTGGAGCTCACTTAAATCCAGCACTTACTATAGGACTAGCTGTTGTAGGTAAATTCCCAGCAGCAGAAGTACCAGGATATGTAATTGCTCAAATGTTAGGTGGATTTGTAGGAGCTGTTTTAGTATGGTTAACTTTCTTGCCACATTGGAAGGAAACAGAAGGTCAAGCTGATAAGCTTGGAATATTCTGTACAGCTCCAGCTATAAGAAATTTGAAGGCAAACTTTTTAACTGAGTTTTTAGCTACAGCTACATTAGTATTTGGTATTCTTGGTATAGGCGCTACAAAAGCTGCTGATGGATTTGGAACACTTTTTGTAGCATTATTAATCTTTGTTTTAGGTGCATCTTTAGGTGGTCCTACAGGATATGCTATGAACCCAGCCAGAGATTTAGCACCAAGAATAGCACATGCTGTACTTCCTATAGCAGGAAAAGGTGATTCAGATTGGTCTTACTCTTGGGTGCCAGTTTTTGGACCTATAGTAGGAGCAATTGCAGGAGCTTTATTATTCGTCGCTGTATTTTAAATTTTGAAAACTTTGGACTCTTTTGATTTAAATTTGTCTACTTTATTATTATGTGGAGTTTTTATAGAGTATTTTAAAGATATAAATATGAGTGTATTTATTGTTGAAAGCATAATTACAGAAATAATGATAATTTGCTTGTTAATATTATTAAGCATTTATTCATACTTCAAAAGAGGTCATATTGTATTCTTAAATAGTAGAAACAAAATGCATAGTATAAATAATATGCTATTTCATAATTTATAAAAGATTAAACTATTTTAATGGGGTTGTTGCATTAAAATCAAATACTACAATAATATTATAGGTAAATTATTTAGTGCAGCAGCTCCATTATTTTATTAAATTTTTAACTAGAAGATTTTATTTTAACATTAAAATCTTTATTGCCAGTAGAGGTTTTTGCAGTTACTTTTACTGTATTACCTGCTCCTATGGTATATATAGTTTCTCTTAAATCGTTCATACTTTTTAATTCTTTACCGTTTATAGAAAGAATAATATCACCTTTTTTAAGTCCTGCTTCATAAGAACCACTTCCAGCAGCTATGTCATAAATATAAATACCTTTTTCAAAGTTTATATCTAAGTATCCAGCCATGGATTTATCAAATCCAACTATTCCAATAACAGGAGTATTAAATTTGCCGGTTTCTTTTAAACTTTTTAGCACTGGCTTAACTATATTAATTGGTACAGCAAAGCCTATACCCTCAGCACTGGTAATTTTTGCGGAATTTATAGCAATGACTTCTCCATTTATATTTGAAAGAGGTCCACCGCTATTTCCAGGATTAATAGAAGCATCTGTTTGAATTAAATCTTCCATAAAGGTGCCTTCACTAGCTTCAATAGTTCTGTTTATGGCACTTATAATTCCTGAAGTAACAGTTCTTTGAAATTTTAATCCTAATGGATTTCCTATAGCAATAGCAGTTTCGCCTATTCTAACTTTAGAGGAATCTCCTAATTGTACAGGAGTAAGATTTTTTTCATTTACTTTAATTATGGAAAGATCTAAGCCTTCATTTGACCATACAGGATTTGCAGAAACATCCCTCCCATCATATAGAGAAACCTTTATACTTTTAGCATTAGTTCCAGCTACATGATTATTAGTAAGTATGTATCCACTATTATCAATTATCATTCCGGAGCCCACACCTTGAACTTCCTTATTTCTATTGCTTGCAAAGGTAGTTGTAATACCAACTACAGATGGTATTATTTTTTTCAGCAGCACTTGTTATGGTAGAGCCATTTGAAGAAGCAGTATTTGTAGCATTTGGAGTGCTTTGTTGAGCCTTTGAACTATTTTTATTAAAACTACATCCACTAAAGCTGGAAGTAATTAAAAGATTTATTAAAATTACAGAAATTGCTTTAATTGTTTTCGAAATAATCACCACCTTATAATATTTTAAAAATTATATTTAAATATAAATTACAAATAAGATAATTTGTAAGAATTATAATTTTGGATGAATATCTTCTAATCTATGAGGCAAATCCAAATTAGGGTTATTTAAATCACCACCAGCATTTTTTATAATATCTTTAGCTTTATCAGCATCTTTATCCTCTAAGTTTACAATTACCCTATAATTTACATCTGTTATTTCTTCAAAGCCACCCATGCCGCTTACCATAGGACTTGCTGCAGCTAAAGGTCTTTTTGAAACATCATCAGAAAGTCCTCCAGAATTAAGCACAAGAGATGATAAAGTTCCAGCCTCATTTATGGCTTTTGGAGGATCATTTCTATCATTATATTCCACATAATGATCATTTAAATCTACTACTGATTTATTAAAACCTTCTGCTTTTAATTTTTCAACAGCACTGTTGGCATTTTTTATACCACTAAAAAAAGCTTCAATTTTCATTATAATCAACCCCTTTAATTTTATATATTGCAATAAGTATTTTTTCACTGTAGGGTAAATATTATTCTAAATTATATAGATCAAAGTTTGAAATTAACTCAAATGAATTCAAATAAGATGTATAATATTAATAAAAATGAAAGAATTCAAATAGAATTTTTATATAAAAGGGGAATTTTAAATGCAAATAAAAGTTTATACATTAAATGCTTTTGCTAAAACAGATAATGGAGGAAATCCTGCTGGAGTTGTTTTAAATGCAGATTCTTTATCAGTAAATGATATGCAAAAAGTTGCAGGAAAGGTTGGATTCTCAGAAACAGCTTTTATTAAGAAATCCAATAAGGCTGATTTTAAGATTAACTTTTTTACTCCTAATAAGGAGGTTGATTTATGTGGACATGCTACTATTGGAACTTTCTATTTGTTGGCAAGCAAGGGAATAATAAAATCAGGTCAGTACACTCAGGAAACTAAGGCCGGCATTTTAAAAGTGGAATGCAGAAATAACAATATGATATATATGAATCAGATGAAGCCTAAATTTTATGAAGTGCCAAATAAAGCAGATATAGCTGATTCGTTAAATATAGATGAAGAGGAGATCATGAGTGATATTCCCATTCAAATTGTATCTACAGGATTAAAGGATATTTTAATTCCAATTAAATCATTGAAGTCATTATATAAAATGAAACCTGATTTTCAGAAAATAGCTCATATTAGTAAAAAACAAAATGTTGTTGGATATCATGTCTTTACGTTGGAAACGGAACATGGTTCTACAGCTCACTGCAGGAATTTTGCGCCTTTGTATGATATTTATGAGGAAGCTGCAACAGGGACATCAAATGGGGCATTAAGCTGTTATTTATATAAATATGGACTTGTTTCACAAGAAAGTATTGGAAATTTATCTTTCGAGCAAGGATATTCTATGAAAAAACCATCAGAGATTTTAGCTAGTTTGATAGTTGATAATGAGGAAATTAATGAAGTAAAAGTTGGTGGAATTGCTTTAAATATTAAAGAAAAGAATATTGAGTTATGATTTAGTTAAAAACGTTGAAAATCTAGAAGCTATTGAAATGAAAAAATAATAACATCAAAAAGGAGAGCAGATTATGTATAAAAACATTATATTTGATTTAGGAAATGTATTGTTGAATTTTAAACCTAAGGAGTATTTAAAAACAAAAATTACTGAAGTTAATAAAGTTTCAGAAATATATAAAGAAATATTTCAAAGTGAGCAATGGGCAATGCTTGATAGAGGAACCATTACTGAAGAAGAGGCTATAAATATTATAATTCAAAACAGTGCAGGAAATGAGAAGTTAATAAAACTTGCTTTTGAAAATTGGTATGAACTTCTTGCACCAATTGAGGATTCAATCAAGGTTTTAAGAGATTTAAAAAGCTCTGGATATAATATCTATTTCTTATCTAATTTTCATTTATTAGCATTTCAATATGTAACTAGCAAGTATGATTTTTTTCGAATTTTTGATGGAGGAATTGTTTCATATAAAGAAAGATTATTAAAGCCAGAAGTTGGTATATATAAAAGGATAATAGAGGAATATGATATAGATCCTAAGGAATCAATTTTTATAGATGATACAGAAATTAATGTCAAAGGTGCAAGAAAGCTTAATTTTGAAACTATATTATTAAAAAGTCCTAAGGATTTAAGAGATAATCTAAGAAATTATAACATTCATATATAGTTTTTAATTTGACATGAATATAAAATTTGTTCAATCTTAAAAATTATAAATTTCAAATTCATAATCAGAAACAATAGTATATAAAGGTTTCAAAATTAGAATAAGTGAATTATGACACAGCCTAATGATAGAAAATGTTTTAGGCTGTGTTATTGAAAATGTTTAAATATTACCAATGTGATATATTATAAATTTAATAATCTTGATATATTTCCACCTAGTACCAGGTCAGAAATTTTTTTATCTGGGCTGCTCATTTCAATTATTTTTCTAAATATAAGAGGGTTTCCATATGGTGCATCTGAGCTAAATAATGTACGTTCAGGCAATTCTTTGATTGCCATAGTAGGAGCTAAAATTGTATAGGTAGCAGATACATCTAAATAGATGTTAGAGTTTTCCTTAGCAATTTTTATCACATCAAGCCAGTGAGTACCACCCATATGGCCTAGTATTAGGGGTACTTTTGGATATTTTTTAGATAAATCAATAAGTTGTTTAATATCATCAAAATTCAATGGATAAAATGTATGAACCCATAGAGGTAAATGACCTAATTCATTAGAAGCTTGAAAAATTGTTTCTAAGGACTTCACTTTACCAGACATAGGCGAAAATTCACCTAAACCATAAAAATTGTTTTTTATTATATTATTACTTATCCAATCTGCTGTTTCATTATAGGTTAAAGATAATGGAACACAGCCAAAACCTATAAATTTTGATGGATTTTTATCTATAACTTCTTTTAATGTTTTTGTAGTATTTTTGATATTTTCAATTCTTTCATTTACTGAAGTACTGCTTGATAATATATTATTTAGTACAGAAAGTTCACTTTCTAGAGATTTCAAATCGTTAGCTTTTTCAGGATGAGGTGTTGTAGAAAATAATATAGTTTTGTCTATATTAGCCTCCTCCATCATTAATATCTGTTTTTCTGTTGGTAACATTACATGAGCGTGACTATCAATTATCATTTAGGATTTCCTTCTTTCTTAAATTAAATAATTTTTATTTAAATATTATGGGGATATTTTAAGATTATCCAAGCTTGAAAATAATCACTGATAAATATCAAATAAGTTTTTCTATTTAAGAGAATATCATTAAAAGTAATTCATTTAAAGTACGCACAAATTTGAAACGTAGTGTAGTAAATGATACTATAATGTTATTAATTGAAATATGTAAAGGGGAGTTAAGATGGCAAAGGCAAAAGAAATAACAACTCAATGTCCTATGGATGTTACTATAAATATATTGAGTGGAAAGTGGAAAATGTCAATTCTTTGGCACTTATCAAAAGGAGTAATTAGATTTAATGAATTGCAAAGATTATTAAATAATATTACTCAAAAAACATTGACACTTCAATTAAGGGAATTAGAAAGAGATGGTATAATTTATAGGAAGATTTATGCGGAAGTTCCTCCTAAAG
Organism: Clostridium carboxidivorans P7; assembly: GCF_001038625.1. Taxonomy (GTDB): domain Bacteria; phylum Bacillota; class Clostridia; order Clostridiales; family Clostridiaceae; genus Clostridium_AM; species Clostridium_AM carboxidivorans. Next base: position 3,350,263 of record NZ_CP011803.1, on the reverse strand, counting down.
TAGAATATGGACTTACTGAGTTGGGTGAAAGTATGAAGCCCATCTTAAAGTCAATGTGTGATTGGGGAAAAAATTATCAAAAGATACATTCTTAAAGGAGATAAAGCTATGAGTATAAAAATGATTCACCATGTTTGTATTCAAACAGAAAAATATAAGGAATCACTTGAATTTTACACTGAAATACTAGGTTTTGAGTTAGTTAAAGAAACAGCTAATTTTCACAAACGGGCGTTTAACACATGGTTAAAACTAGGAACATTTATGATTGAGCTGCAGACGGCTAAACAAGGAGACAAGTTAAATAATTGGAGTTCATTAAATGAGGGAATAGTACATATATGTTTTTTAGTTGATGATGTTCATGAAGAATTTAATAGAATAAAAAAATTAGGTTATAGCAATTTTAAGATTAAGAATGGAGAGGAAATTTATAAAGTTGAAGATGGATATTTATTTAAAATTAAAGCACCAGAAGGTACTGAAATTGAAATAAGAGATGTACTCATATCAAATATTTAGCATGAACAAATTATAACTTAGCGAATGTTCTATTATTTAAAAATATATGATAGAATGTATTAAGAAAATATATGTTTATAGTAATATAATATTAAATTTACTAAATTGAAGAAGGAGATACAATTAAAATGGCAGAGATAGTTCAATCAGTTGATAGATCACTTTGTATTTTAGAAGTATTATCTGATTATGAAGATGGATTAGGTATAACTGAAATAGCTGAAAAAGTTGATTTACATAAAAGTACAGTTTATAGACTTTTAAATACATTAGTATGGAAAGGATATATAAAACAAAATAAAAACACTAGTAAGTATGGTTTAACATTAAAACTATTTGAACTTGGAAATAAAAAAGTTGAAAAAATGGATTTTGTTACAATAGCACAGCCCTACTTAAAGGAACTAATGGAAAAGACTAATGAGGTTGTTCATTTAGTAGTGAGGGAAGAAAATGAGATCATGTATCTTGCCAAAGTAGAACCTCAGAAATCCATGAAAATGTACACTAGAATAGGAATGAGAAAACCTATGTATTGCACAGCAATGGGTAAGGCTATGATGTCTCAGATGTCAGAAGAAGAAGTAGAAGAAATTTGGAATGGTAGTGATATAAAAAAACTTACTGAAAATACTATAGTTGATATTGAGAAATTAAAAGAAAGCTTATCAGAAATAAGAAAAAAAGGATATGCTGTTGATGATCAAGAAGTTGAAATAGGAATAAGATGCATAGGAACGGTAGTAAAAGATCATAAAAACAATGTATCTGGGGCAATTAGTTTATCCAGTTCAATTATAACTTTTACAGAAGATAAAATAGAATATTTTTCAAAAATGATTTTAGAATGTGCAAATAAAATATCAAAAGAACTTGGTTACAGAGGTTAAATGTAACCAAGTTCTTTTTTTTATCCGATGACTACCTGCTCAAGTAAGAGGTATTCCTCATAAGCAAACTCCACCTGAGTTTAAGAATTACTTGATTATTTACCTTATATTTAATTAATTGAAGTAGTAAAAAATGTAAATGAAATTATACTAAAGATTTTGTTAAATTTTTGTTTTTTCTCTTGAAAAATGAAACGTGATATCGTATAATGAAAACATAATCCACATTGTGATACAAAGTTTCATAATGTGAAACAAAATAAAGGATTAATAGGAGGGAAAAAGTATGCAAGTATTAAACTATATTGTAAGTTTAGGTGCTAGTGTTATGATGCCAATAATATTTACCATACTTGGTGTATTACTTGGCCTTAAGGTTGGAAAGTCTCTAAAATCAGGTTTATTTGTAGGAGTAGGATTTGTTGGATTAAGTGTAGTTACTGCTTTATTGTCAGACAACTTAGGACCAGCAGTTAATCACATGGTAAAAAACTTTGGATTAAATTTAAATGTAATCGATATCGGATGGCCAGCAGCGTCAGCTATAGCTTTTGGAACAAAGGTAGGAGCCATGATGATTCCTATAGGACTTATAGTAAACATTATCATGCTAGTGACAAAGACAACTAAAACAGTAAACATAGATATTTGGAATTATTGGCATTTTGCTTTTACAGGCTCTATAGTATCAGTTGCAACTGGAAGTATGTGGTGGGGGTTATTTGCTGCAGTTATAAACTTCATAATAACAGTAATAATTGCTGACTTTACTAGTGAAGGAGTAGCTAAATATTATGATAATATGGAGGGAATATCTATTCCGCAAGGATTTTGTGTGGCATTTGTGCCATTTGCATATGTGTTAAACAAATTATTAGATATGATACCAGGAATAAAAAATTTAGATTTTGATGCAGAAGCACTACAAAAGAAATTTGGAGTAGTTGGAGATCCTGTTTTCTTAGGAACAATTATAGGATGTTTATTGGGGGTAATTGCTAGATATCCAGTAAATAATGTTTTGAAATTAGGAATAACTATGGGAGCTGTAATGGTTTTGATACCTAAAATAACATCATTCTTTATTGAAGGATTAGTGCCAATTTCTAAAGCGACTCAAGAATTGATAAATAAAAAATTTAAAAATAGTTCAGGATTATCTATAGGAATGAGTCCAGCATTAGTAATTGGACATCCTACAACTTTGGTTGTATCTTTGCTTCTTGTACCTTTTATATTATTCTTATCAGTTATAATACCAGGAAATCAATTTTTGCCATTAACTAGCTTAGCTGGCTTAATATATATATTTCCATTAGTACTTCCAATAACAAAGGGAGATGTATTCAAAACATTTATAATAGGTTTAATTATGTTAGTAGTTGGAGATTTGTTTGCTACTAGTTTAGCACCAATATTTACAGAAGCAGCTAAATTAGCTAGTGTAAAATTGCCAGGTGGATCAAGTATGGTAGCAAGTGTTGATTATGCTGCAAGTCCACTTCCTTGGGCTATATATAAATTAACAAACTTAAAGTTCATAGGTGCTGCTATTATGACAGTAATAACTCTAGCGTTAATGATAATAAATAGAAAGAAAATAGTTGGGAAAAATGCAGCTCAAGAAAACATGGCTAAAAATTGTGAAATAGCTAAATAATCATATAAGTTTATATAGAAATATTAAGGAGGAAAAATTATGTCATTATCAGATTTTTCAATGGATTTTTTTAAATTGGATGGAAAAGTAGCAATTGTTACAGGAGGAAATACAGGACTTGGACAAGGATATGCAGTAGCTTTAGCAAAGGCTGGAGCAGATTTGCTAATATCAACTCATGGTACAAACTGGGAAGAAACAAGAGAATTAATTAAAGAAACAGGAAGAAAAGTAGAGTTTGTTCAAGCTGATTTAACAAAAAAAGAAGATAGAGAAAAAGTAGTGAAAAGATGTATGGAGGTCTATGGAAAGATAGATATACTTGTAAATAACGCAGGGACAATAAGAAGAACTCCATTACTTGAGTATAAGGATGAAGATTGGCAAGCAGTTATGGATATAAATTTAAATGCTCTTTACTACTTGAGTAAGGATGTAGCTAATATTATGGTAAAGCAGGAAGCAGGAAAAATAATTAATGTAGCATCAATGCTTTCTTTCCAAGGAGGAAAATTTGTTCCACCATATACAGCAAGTAAGCATGCAGTAGCAGGAATAACAAAGGCATTTGCCAATGAATTAGCTTGTCACAATATACAAATAAATGCAATAGCGCCAGGATATATAGAAACAGCTAATACTGCACCAATAAGAGCTGATAAAAATAGAAATAATGAAATATTATCAAGAATACCAGCAGCTAAATGGGGACAACCATTTGATTTGATGGGAACAGTAGTGTTTTTAGCAAGTAGAGCGTCAGATTATGTAAATGGACATATTTTAGCCGTTGATGGTGGTTGGCTAGTAAGATAACATATAACACAATATAACGACATTTTAAAGCTATTTTTGTATTATTAAACAAAAATAGCTTTATTAAATTTACTTTAATTGTTAATATATCAGTATTAACTATAAAAGCAAAGATATTAATGGAAGGAGTTGAATATTTAGTTGGATGGGTATTTTAAAAATATTCACTCACTAATAAGGTTATGAATTTATTAAAAAAATTTTTTGCATTAATTATATTTGTATTAATTTTAGCTGTAGTGAGATTTAACTTGATAGAATTCCATATGTTTGAAATGTTTGTAATAATGCCATTACTATTTTATATAAGTTTAAAATTTATGAACTATGATAAAAAAATGATAAAAAATTATTTCGGAATTGATATGGATTTAAATGAAGATGATATAAGTTATATAAAAAATATTTATGAAAAAAAGATTAAGAGAAATAGTATTTTGGTACTTGCTATGACTCCATTTGTTTATTGTATAGAATTTTTTATTGACGAAAATTATAAAATATTTAACACTTTTTTTCTAAATAGAATACTTCAAGGTCCATTTTTATTTGGAGCTATCATTTTATTGCTTACAACACCAATATTTGTTAAAAGGCAATATTTAAAAAGAATAAAGTCCAAAGAATAAAGAAGGATTATTTCCTCCTTTATTCTTTACTAAATCATAATATTTACGTTATTTTACAGGCTCTTTAGCTACAAAACTGTAAGCGGATTTAGTATCTCCTCTACCATTATAAACAGCCTGCATTGGGTATGGAAATAATGGTCGGCTTATGTCTTCAAATGGTTTGTCCTTAGAACCGTGTGCAACAATCATAGTAGGAGCTTTATCTTTTTCTACCCACTCTTGAATGGCTGTTAAAGCATCAAATTGATCAGTTGCAGGCCCACCTTCAACATGGTTCATACCGGGAACTAAAAAAAGTCTTGCAAATTTTTGGGTTTCTTTTAATCCACCGTTTGCATCTATAAGTTTATCATAGTAATTAATTGTATCATAAGCGGAAAAAACTGGGTCAGCCATACCATGATATAGAATTAAATTTCCACCTAATTTTCTAAATGGTTCAAGATATGTTGACACATTATTGATGAATGAAGAAGATAGGATCAACTTTGAAGGATCAGTGTCAAAATCATAATCTAAGGACCATTCTAATGCTTTACTAGAATCATATTCTTCTGGAATAGGAGTTGTAAATACACGGGCCATGCTTTCTACACCAAGAGAAACATTTCTTGGAGGACAGTCTTCTGTTCCTAAAGTCCATGAACGCCATTCTGGATCTAAAATTCCTGGGTCCCACGGCCAATTGGAATATAATACATTACCTTTAGAGTCTTTAGGTCCATCAAATAATAGTTTTAAAGCATTTATTTGTTCATCAGTTAATCCTGGTAAATTTTTAGTTTTTCTAGGTAATGTTGATGGATCAAACTTTCTAGCAGCATTCATGTCTAAAATAATACCATCTTCTAATCCATCAGCGCTATCAAATTGTTTCAATATAGTATCCGACACAAGTTTCATGTCAGCTTCAGAGAAGGCAGTATATATAAGTGGTCTGTCGTTTTCATCTTTTTTTGAAATTTTTGCAAAGATTTGATTAGCCCACATTTCTGCAATAGCTGCATTTGTTAAATTCAGAGCAGGTGCACCTGAAATAATTCCATCAAAATATCCAGGAAAACGTTGAGCCATAGCTAGGGCTTGTCTTCCACCATTTGATGCACCCATAAAGTATGAATATTTAGGTGGCTTTCCATAATAATTTTTAACAATGGATTTTGCTGTAATAGTTACTTGATTTATGGCATTGTATCCATAATCAATTCTTGCTTGTTGATCGTAACCGAATTTACAATCAGTATTGCCTTGATGTCCACCATCTGTAGCAACTGTTGCAAAGCCTCTAGATAAAGCAGGAACTTTACCAACTTTTCTTATACCTATTCTAGGAGGTATGATGCCATCACTGCCGCCGCCACCTTCAAAGTAAAAGCGCTCATTCCATTCATTAGGAAGACATAATTCGAAACCAATATAATATTCAGCAGGACCATCAAATCCTATACCAGTTCGTTCATTGATTCTTCCTTCAACCTTGTAATAATCGGGTAAAATAACATTTTCACCATCAACAATAACTGTGACACCACTCATTTTAGTTATAGTTACTATGGTAGTATTGTTGGGAAAACTAAAATTTTTTATAGAGGCAGCATCTACGTTAGGATGTATTTCGGTAGATACTGCTGGTGAATTTAAGGTATCTTTTAATTTAAATCGTTTTTCCATTAAGTATTCCTCCGTATTATATGTAATATTAGTGGGAACTTCCCAAGCAGTTAGTTCCCTCATTTTTAGTCTTTGGACTTGTATAATTTGGTATCATTATAATTACTTAACATCACATAATTATATTATAAATCAATATTTTTTAATGTAAATTTTTTTTAACAAATGCATAAACTTTTTATAATATTCCAGTGTTACCATATGTATGAAAAACGTGGAACACATGGAGGTATATAAATGCAACAAGTAGTAGAAAAATTGGATTCCATTGATAGTAGAATTCAAGTCAAAAAAGGAATTTTGAAAAAATTAGAGCCATATTTTTATCTTATTCCTTGTTTAATTATCTTTTTAGCTTTTACTTATTTTCCATTCTTTAAAACTATTTACTTGAGTTTATTTAATACTAATGCTCAAGGTGAAATAGGTTCTTTTGCAGGATTAACAAATTATAGGGAACTTTTTAACTCACCGTCTTTTATAAATAGCATATTAGTTACATTTAAATTTGTAATTTTAACTACATTCCCATCTATCTTAATAGGACTTATTACAGCTTTATTATGTAATAATAAATTGAAATTTAAGGGTATTTTTAATACAATGTATGCTATGCCAATGGCTGTATCATCAGCATCTGCTTCTATTATTTGGCTTCTGCTTTTTAATCCAAGTATAGGCTTAATTAACTATGTACTTAAAAAAAATATAGGATGGCTTACTAGTCCGTTTTGGGGATTAATTGCAGTATCTATTGTTACTATCTGGATGAATAGTTGTATAAATTTTATATTCATTACAGCAGGTCTTCAAAATATTCCTAAAGAATTAAAAGAAAGCGCTTCAATAGATGGAGCAAATTATTTTCAATGTTTAAAAAATGTAATATTACCTTGTTTATCACCAACTTTGTTCTTTGTATTGGTAATCAATATAATAAATGGATTTCAAACTTTTGGACAAATAAACATCATGACTTTAGGGGGACCAGGAGAAGCTACTAATGTGCTTGTATATTCAATATACAGGGATGCATTTTTTAATAATAAATTTGGTATAGCAAGTGCTGAGTCCATAATTCTTTTTATAATAATGCTTGTTATAACAATGCTTCAATTTAGATATGAAAAAAATAAAGTGTTTTATAACTAATGGAGGTGACACAGAAATGAATAAAAGATTAAATAGAGTACTTCTTTATGTAGTAAATGTAGTATTTGCATTAATGGCTGTAGCGCCTCTTTTATATGCATTACTTATTAGTATAATGCCGCCGGAGCAGATATTTTCTTTTCCACCTAAGTTAATACCAAAGAGTTTTTACATTCAAAATTATGTGGATGCGTTAAATACAGCACCAGTAATTAAATTTATAGTAAACAGTTTTGTTGTATCTTTATTGGTTACCTTTGGTCAGATTATAACTTCTTGTATGGCAGCTTTTACTTTTTCCTTTTTTAACTTTAAGGGAAAAAATATATTATTTGTATTAATGCTAGCAACAATGATGATTCCAGCTGAAGCAATTATGATATCTAATTATTTAACAGTAGGATCATTTGGATGGTTAGATAGCTATAAAGCTCTTGTAGTACCATATTTAAGTTCAGCTATGGGAATATTTATGATGAGACAATATTATTTGACACTGCCTAAAGAGTTATATGAAGCAGCTAAAATTGATGGGTGCAGCAGCTTGAAGTTTTTAATAAAAATAGTAATGCCTATGTCAAAACCAATAGTAGGTTCATTAGGAGTGTATACTTTTTTAGTAACTTGGAATCAATATCTATGGCCATTACTTGTGACAAGTAAGGATAGTTCAAGAACAGTACAGATAGGAATAAGTATGCTTCAGTTTTCAGAAAACCAATCCTTTGGTCTTATAATGGCAGGTATTGTAATGGTAATATTACCTTCCATATTGATCTTTATATTTGGACAAAAACAACTTGTAGAAGGTATGACATCAGGCGCAGTAAAGGGTTAATAATATAATAGTTTAAATATTAAATGTATTTTGAGAGGAGAAAAACAATGAAAAAGAGACTTATAAGTTTAATAACAGCATCTTTAATGGTAACTGGTATGTTAGCAGGATGCGGAAACAGTAGTAAGAGTGCTTCGGGAAGTGGAAAACCTACAGAAATAACCTTCTGGCATTCAATGGGAGGAAAGAATGGACAGGCAATAACTAAGATGGTAAATGACTTTAATAGTTCACATAAAGACATTAAAGTAAATGTTCAGTATCAAGGAAAGTATGATGAAGCTATAAATAAGTTGAAAAGTGCTAAAAAGGGAAATGGTGGACCAGATGTAATGCAAGTATATGATATTGGTACCAGATTTATGATTGATAGTAAATGGGTTGTTCCAATGCAAAAATTTATAGATGCAGAAAAGTATGATACATCTCAATTAGAGCCTAATATATTAGGATATTATACAGTTAATAATAAACTTTATTCAATGCCATTTAATACATCAACCCCAATATTGTATTATAACAAGACTGCTTTTAAGGAAGCTGGTTTAGACCCTAATAATCCTCCAAAAACTTTTGAAGACATAGAAAAATATTCAGCTGCTTTGGCGAAAAAAGATGGTTCAGGCAAAGCTAGTCAGTATGGATATGCTATGGCTATATATGGTTGGTTCTTTGAACAATTCATTGTTAAACAAGGTGCTAACTATGCCAATAATGACAATGGTAGAGAGTCAGCAGCAACAGCAGTGGAATTTGATAAAAATGGAGCAGCATTAAAGATCTTAAATGAGTGGAAAAAGCTAGTTGATTCTGGTAATGTAGGTAACTTTGGAAGAAATGAAGATGATACTGAAAATGCTTTTATTGCAGGTAAAACAGCAATGTATATTGAATCTACAGCAGATTTAAAATCAGATTTAAGTGCTATTGGAGGAAGATTTGAACTTGGAACTGCATTTTTACCATCCTTCCAGGGAATGCAAGATGGCGGCGTTTCAATAGGAGGAGCTTCACTATGGGCTTTAGATAATAAAGATGAAGCAAAGCAAAAGGCAACTTGGGAATTTATAAAGTTTATGGTATCACCTGATGAACAAGCTTATTGGAATACACAAACAGGATATTTCCCAGTAACACAAAAGGCTTATGATGTTCAAGTGATGAAGGATAATTTGAAGAAATATCCACAATTCCAAACTGCTATAGATCAGTTACATGCATCGCCAAAGACAGCTAAAGGTGCATTAATGTCTGTATTCCCAGAAGCAAGACAAACTGTTGAAAAGAATATAGAAGAAATGCTTCAAAACAAACAGACCCCTGAGGAAGCAGCTAAAAATTCAGCAAAGAGTATAAATGAAGCTATTGATAAATATAATAAATCCAATAAATAATTCATTAAAACTAGTTTAAGCTTAAATCAAGGGGATAAGGATGGTGCATTAAGATAAGTAATAAAATATGTTATATATTCAACTTTCACAATTTTAAAAAATGCGAAGCGTTTTTTAGAGGACATTTGACAGAGTACAGAGGACAATGAAGGTGAGTTTTCCTCCTTACGTCAGAAAACTAATTTATTTCTAAAGATTGTTTTGCTAACGCAAAATGAGCTTTAAACTTATATTAGTCAGCAATGTTTCGATTTAGCGAAACAAGTCATTAAAAGTTTAATTAAAGATTTTTCGTAGCAAAGCGAAGAAAAATCATCCTTCACTGTCCTCTGTCCTCTGAAAAAGTTATGTCACATTATACTCATATTAAATCAAAATTGCATATACAAAAATTAAGTTATACTTAGTGCAACAGCCCCAATTCCTTTAAATCAAATAGTTTGTAATGAATATAAAGGAGATCTTATACATGAAAAAAAGTTTAAATATTGCACATAGAGGATTTAGTGGTAACTATCCTGAAAACACTATGCTTGCATTTAAAAAAGCTGTAGAAGCAGGTTGTGATGGAATTGAAACAGATTTGCACATGACAAGGGATGGAATTATAGTTATTTGTCATGATGAAACTATAGATAGAACTACAAATGGCAGCGGTTTTATTAATGATTATAGTTATGAGGAACTATGTAAATTTGATGCAGGAATTAAGTTTGGTGAGGAATTTGAAAAAGAAAAAATTCCTGCTATTGATGAATTTTTAGATTATGTAAGGGATAAAAGTTTATTAATAAATTTGGAACTTAAAAATGATGTAATACATTATGGTGAACTTGAGAAAAAAGTAATAGAAAAAGTTTATGAATACAATTTGCAAAATAATGTGATATTGTCGTCTTTTAATCATTATTCAATGGTGAGAGTAAAGGAATATGATAGCAATATTAGAACAGGGCTGCTAAGTGCAGCAACTCTTTATAATGTACAAGATTATGTAAAAACAGTAGGAGCAGATGCACTTCATCCGTTTTATCCATCAGTAATGAATGAAAAAATAGTAACTTGTATTAAGAAAAATGGAATAAAAATTAATACATATACAGTGAATGAAGAAACACATATGAAAAAGCTTATAGAGTTAGGAATAGATGGGATCATAACAAATTATCCAGATAGATTAAAAAAGATTTTGTAAAGGAAGGTAGACAGTATGGCTAAATTAAGCTTAAAAAATATTAATAAATATTATGAAAATGGATATAGCGCAGTAAAAAATTTGAATTTAGAAATTGAAGATAAAGAATTTGTTGTATTAGTTGGACCTTCAGGATGTGGAAAGTCTACTACTCTTAGAATGATAGCAGGATTGGAAGATATTTCTCAAGGAGAACTTTATATAGGAGACAATCTAGTTAATAATGTTGAACCTAAAGATAGGGATATCGCAATGGTGTTTCAAAATTATGCACTATATCCTCATATGAGTGTATATAAGAATATGGCTTTTTCATTGGAACTAAATAAAGTTCGTAAGGAGCAAATAGATAAAAGGGTTAAAGAAGCAGCTGGAATTTTAGGCCTTGACAATCTTTTAAGTAGAAAACCTAAAGAGTTATCCGGTGGACAAAGGCAAAGAGTTGCACTAGGAAGAGCTATAGTTAGAGAACCAAAGGTATTTTTAATGGATGAACCCCTATCTAATTTAGATGCTAAACTTAGAGTAACAATGAGAACAGAGATTGCTAAGCTGCATAAAAAATTAAACACTACTTTTATATATGTTACTCATGATCAAACTGAAGCTATGACAATGGGAACTAAAATTGTAGTAATGAATAATGGAATAGTTCAACAAGTTGGATCTCCAATGGAGATTTATAATAATCCGACTAATATGTTTGTAGCTGGTTTTATAGGAAGTCCTCAAATGAATTTTATTGATGTACAAGTTATTAAAAAAAGTGGTAAAATTTTTGGAAGAATACAGGAAAATGATTTTCAATTTAGTGAAGATAAAGGTGAGCAATTAAAAAAAGAAGGGTATGTGGATAAAACTATAAAATTAGGTGTAAGACCAGAACATATACATTTGATAGAAAGTGTAAAAGAAAAACAAGAACATTATATTGTAATGGAAGCTGAAATAATGCTAGTTGAATTCTTAGGTGCAGAAACATATTTGCACTTAAAGTTAAAAGAATATAATGTTATAGCAAAGATAGCAGTAGATATAGAGTTAAAAGTAGGGGATAAGGTAAAAGTTGCTGTAGATAATGGATATATTCATGGTTTTGATAGTGAAACACAAAATGTAATATTTTAAGATAGATATTATTAACTCAACTTTCACACATATAAGATTTTGATTTAATATAAGCATAATGCAACGCAACTTTTTCAGAGGACAATTGACAGAGGACAGAGGACAGAGGACAATGAAGGTGAGTTTTCCTCCTTACGTCAGAAAACTAATTTATTTTTACGCTTGTTTTGCTAAAGCAAAACATCGCTTATTAGCAGCAAGCTAAAATCTATGATTTTTAGATAATTTTGTTTGCTTAGAAAGCATTTCTTAAAAACAAAAAACTCACGTTTTTTTAAAATTAAAGATTTTTCGTAGTGAAGTGGAGAAAAATCATCCGTCACTGTCCTCTGTCCTATGAATTGGAAAACTATATAAGCTATTGACATATTTTAATAATAGGTATATAATAAAAGGATATTGAACACAAAGAAGGTGAAAAATTGAATAAAAAATTAACATTGATAACATCCGATGTTATCGAAGAATGTTTATGTGAATCCCTTGATAGTCTTGAAAAAAGAGCTAAGACTACTCAAAAGATTAACATAACAAGTAGCAAAACTAGAAGACCATTGAAGTAGCTGCCTGCGGCAGGTCTTTTTTTATTTTTCGATAAAAAATTAGATTTTTATTTGTAAATTTGTGTGTAATGGAAAAATAAATAAAGCTAATTAAAAAAGGAAGCTGCTTTAAAAGTGCCTCCTTTTGGATTCAAAACATAACTTAATGAATAATTATAAAATACTTTTAAGCACGATCATGATTTACAACCCATCTGTACTTATGGGGAGCTACACCTTCATACTTTATAAATACTTTGCTGAAGTATGAAGGATCTATGTATCCTACGGATAATGATATATTACTTATACTCTTATTGGTGGAAGCTAATAGTTTTTTTGCTTCTTGTATACGTATTTGTGAAACATAATCAATAAAATTAACCCCAGTATGACTTTTAAAATATCGACTAAAGTATTGAGGGTTTAAATATACATGTGATGATACAGATTCTAAGCTTATATTGTTATTGAAATTTTTATGAATATAATTTATAGCTTCATTAATGGGATCTGATTTAGAAGAAGATGGTACATCAACGAAGTTATCATTAATATTTGGCAATAACCCCATAACTTTATCCATAGATTGATATAATTCAGAAGGTCTAGCTGGTTTTAGAATGTAATCAATTACGCCTAGTTGTATAGCTCTTTTAGCAAAGTCAAAATCATTATAGGCTGTTAAAATTATAGTTTTAACGTAAGGAAGAAATTGAGTAATAGATTCTAAGGCTTCTATACCATTTTTTTCGGGCATTTTTATATCCATAATAATTATTTCAGGTCTGTACTTATAAGCCAAATCTATAGCTTCTATGCCTGTTTTTGCATCATTAATTATTTCTACATTATCAAATTTTTTTTGGAGAATAATTCTTAAAGCTTTACGTTCTAAGGATTCATCTTCAGCAATAAGTAGCTTATACAAAAAACATACCTCCCATATAATAATATTTGTATTAAATACTAAATAAACCTTATTTTAAATTATAGCAGGTATAGTAACAGATACTTTTGTTCCTATAGGATAATTATTTTCTATTTTAATACCAAATTCCGGACCAAAATAGTATTTTATTCTTCCATTCACGTTTTGAATACCTAGACCAGTAGTATTAGATGGTAAAGTAGTGGTATTGTTAATTATGAGATTTATTTTTTCAGGCGTCATACCCACTCCATTATCAGATATTTCTACATTTATATTACCATTAAAGATTTTAGCCTTTATAGTAACTAATCCAGGATCCTTTTTGGGTTCAAGACCATGTATTATGGCATTTTCTACTAAGGGCTGAAGTGTCATCACAGGAATCTTGTAATGTCCAATGTTTTCAGGAACATCTATTTCAAAATTTATTCTATCACTGTATCTAGTAGTTTGGATGAAAAGGTATTTTTCTATATTGTCTATTTCTGTATTTAATTGAACCATATTATCTGAATTTTTGAGACTATATCTAAGGATGTCAGAAAGAGCATATATGAGTTTTTCAGTATTTGGAGCGTCTTCTATAAGAGACATTCTAGCTATAGTATTTAATGTATTAAATAAAAAGTGAGGATTTACTTGAGCCTGCAAAGACTTAAGCTGCATATCTTTGGCTAATTGTTGAAATTTCATTTTTTCTTTTGTTTCATCTAAGAGTTCACCCTGAATTAAATTTGACATGCCCATTTTAGCAATTAAATTAGCAAATAGGTAGAGAAATTCTGCCATATCTATTATTTTATTATATTCTAATACAATTACCTTATCTAAAGCAGCTTCAAGTTTTTCACATGGTAAGGAAAATTTATCACTAAGTTCTTTTATGTTAATAAAATTTCTGTTGTTTTTTTCCTTAACAAATACTTGTCCACAAAGCATAGCTCCTAAATAGTAATTGTTTACTATTATAGGTGCAGAGAAATCTGTAAGTCCTGCATGACAAGTATAAATTTCGGGTTTTCTTGATGAAATAGACTTTAATCCTCCATTAGCATCGCAATTAATACATTTTTTAAAGCCTTCTTCAGAACTTCTTATAAGGTTACAAAATTCGGAAAAATTACTTGGGTTTACTATAGGGGTTCCCTTTTCATTTACTGTTATTGTAGACATATTGGTTAACTTTGAAAATTTATCCTGAATGTGCTGTACAGATATTATGTCTATTAATTCCTCTAATTTGTATTTTTTTGAAGTATTCATATAAACACCTCTTTATTAAAAGTAAAATCACTAATTATATAATATCACAAAATAATTAGTAAAATAATAGATTTTTTATACTAATTTTCATATATGTATATTTTATGAATTATCACTCAAAATTTGTATGTAAAACATGTATTAAATCACATATAGATAAATATTGCAAAATGCGAATTTGCTAATTTTGAGGCTTTTTAGCAAATGTAGGTTGAAAATTATGAAAAAAAGATGTAAACTATTAGGTGTACTAAATTTTAAGCATTGGAGTGATTGAATTTAATGAAAAAAAGTGTAATAAAAATACTTATAATGTGTGGATGTATTATTTTTTCTCAAGCCATAAAAAATGATATGGTTTTTGCAGCAGCAAATGATACAGCAAATTCAAGTGCCATTACAACAGTTTCTTCAAAAGCTGTTAATAATATAGATAATGAAAATTTACAAAAAAGTACAAAAGATTCTAAGTATGTGAACGCAGATATTGCAGGACTAAATTCAATTTCTAAGGTAGATGTTCCTGTGGATAAAGTATGGAAAATAAGGTTTAATATGCCACTGGATTCTAGTTTAGTAAAAGATAAAATAAAAATTATAAACAAGGATACTGGAGTTGAGACAACCTCAAGTGTATCTTTAAGTGAAAATGATACTGTAGTTACTATTTCTTCACATTGTGATCCTAATAGTAATTATTCATTAATTATTGACAAAGATCTTAAGTCTAAAAATAATAAGTCATTAAATAACCCGGTTTATGTGGAGTTTAAAACAGCTGGACAAACTGCTTCAGCACCAGTAAAAACAGACACATTAATATCTTATATAGATGATGTTAATGTAACTATAAAAGAAAATGATAAATTTAGTTTTCCAACTACAATAAATGCAACTATGTCTGATGGAACAACTAAGAAGGTAAATGTTTCGTGGGACAAGCATGTAGATGTTTCAAGTAAACCAGGAACGTATACTTATTATGGAGTTATTGATGGATATTCAAAAAAAGTACGTTTAAATTTGACAATAACTGGTTTAGATTCACCAAGTAGTGCAACAGATGAATTAAAGATAGACTCTACAAAGGATATTAATTTGACTGCTAAACAATATGATAATTTTACTGCACCAGATACAATTGATGGTGTAACATCAGATGGAAAAGTTGTAAAGGTAAAAGTAAAGTGGGACAACCCTATTACTACAAATAGAGAACCAGGAAAATACACTTATTATGGAACAGCCGAAGGCTGTTTAGTAAAAGCAGTTTTAAACCTAACAATAACTGCTCCAGAAATAAAAACTCATTCTGATTTTCAGAAAAATTTATATAACTATCTTTCAAATGCAGATAATAGACAATCTGTAATGACAAGAGCAATAGAACTACACGGTGGAGATTTAAGCAACAATTGTGCATATTTTGCCAGTGAAGCTTTAAGAAGAGCAGGACTTAGTGATTTACCAGAGAGTGTAGCTAACACACGCACACTTACAAATGAACTATTGAGTCGTGGATGGGTGAAAAGCACAAATTTGGATGAACTTAGATCAGGAGATATATGCTTTACTATAGCTTATGATTCTTCAGGTCCAACACATACATACACCTTTATGAGATGGGTAGATCCAAATTCTCATGAATATGCATATATATGTGATAATCAAGGAAACGAATATGAGGGAGATCCTTATCATAAGAGAAACATAAATTTTGCTACAGAAACAAAGGATCCTATTTCATACTTTATGTATGTACCTCAACAATAATTTGGTAAGTTTAATTATAATTCAATAAAAATTTTTAAATATGTTTTATTAGTAGGGTAAAATTAAGATTTTGCTCTACTTTTTTGTTTTTGAATTTATATCAGTATCAGTATAGGTATAATTCCCATTAGATGCTTCTATTTCTATATGTTTTAATCTTGAATTTATTTCTTTTAACTCTGAATTTATTTGGCTAAATAACTCTTTTGTTTCTTTATCCAATTTTAAAGTCTCCTTTCTAAATTTTAATTACGTATATGTTATCCATAAATAAAAATTTTATCCTCTAATTTTAAATTTGTAACCTAGGTTACCGATTTTAAAGTATAAAATTAGTAAAATAAAATCATAAGATAGAAAAACAAAATGAATAAAAAGTTATTATATTTAGGAGGGTGAAATATGAGAATTACTAAGGATACGTTAATAGGGGATATATTGAAAATAAATCCCAATGCAGTAGAAATCTTAATGTCACATGGAATGGGCTGTGTAGGATGTCCATCATCACAAATGGAATCTTTAGAACAAGCAGTTGGTGTTCATGGAATAAATTTAGAGGATTTACTTAAAAAGTTAAATAAAGGTTTAGAAGATTCAACAGAAGCATTAGATATGTTTTGTTATCAATGTGAACAGACTGCAGGAGGAAAAGGGTGTACAAAAGCAGGTGTTTGTGGAAAGAATTCTAAAGTTGCAGCACTTCAAGATCTTTTAATACATCAACTTAAAGGTATTGGTTTCTATGGAAATAAAGCTATAGAAAAGGGAATAGTATTAGGGGACAAAATAGACAAGTTCACTATGGATTCATTATTTACCACTCTTACAAATGTAAATTTTGATGAAGATAAATTAGTAGAATTAGTAAAAGAAGCTAATAGCATAAAGATTGAAGTTAAAGCTTTAGCTGGAGAAGTTTCAGAAGTATTTGCCGGAGCAGATTATAAAGCACCAGAATCTAAAGAAGAGATGATAAATGATGCAAAAAAATTTGGTATAATGGCAGATAGTACTGTAAATGAAGATATAAGATCTTTAAAAGAATTGTCAATATATGGATTAAAAGGAATGGCAGCTTATGCTCATCATGCTTTTATTTTAGGAAAGAAAAATGAAGAAGTAAATAAATTTTTCTACAAGGCTCTATCAGCTACTTTAAATAATAAGCTAGATATAAACGATTGGCTAGGACTAGCTATGGAACTTGGACAAGTAAACTTTAAAGTAATGGAATTACTAGATGGTGCTAATACAGGAGCTTATGGTAATCCATCACCTACTAATGTTTTAGTTACTAAGAAAAAAGGTCCTTTCATAGTAGTTTCAGGACATGATTTGAAGGATTTAAAAGAACTATTAGAGCAAACAGAAGGAAAAGGAATAGATATATATACTCATGGAGAAATGCTTCCAGCTCATGCGTATCCAGAATTAAATAAATATCCTCATTTAGTAGGAAATTACGGTGGTGCATGGCAGGATCAGCAAAAAGAATTTGATAACATTCCAGGTTGTGTACTTATGACAACAAATTGTATACAAAAACCAAAAGACAACTATATGGATAGAATATATACAACTAGTGTAGTAGCTTGGCCTGGTGCTACACATATTGAAGAAGTAAATGGAAAGAAAGATTTTACAGAAATTATAGAAAAAGCTTTAGCACTTGGTGGATGGACTGAGGATGAAGAAGAAAAATCAATATTAGTAGGTTTTGGACACAACGCTACATTAAGCCATGCTAATGAAATTATAGAAGCTGTTAAGAGTGGAGCTATTAAGCATTTCTTCTTAATAGGTGGATGTGATGGTGCAAAATCAGGAAGAAATTACTATACTGAATTAGCTACATCTCTTCCAAAGGATACTGTAATATTAACATTAGCTTGTGGTAAATATAGATTCAATAAACTTGATTTTGGAACAGTAGCAGGTCTTCCAAGACTTTTAGATGTGGGACAATGTAATGATGCTTATTCAGCAGTAAAAATTGCATTAGCATTAGCAGAAGCTTTCAATTGTGGAGTAAATGATTTACCATTATCATTAATTTTATCTTGGTACGAACAGAAAGCAGTTTGTATATTACTTACATTACTTTCTTTAGGTATTAAAGGTATAAAATTAGGACCATCATTACCAGCATTTTTATCACCAAATGTAATTAATGTGTTGGTAGAAAAATTTGGAATAGCTCCTGTGAGCACTCCAGAAGAAGATATAAAAGCAATATTAGGATAATTGATAATCAGGTGGGGAATAGCCCCACCTGATTTTAATTTTAATTTAGATTGTTGTTTAAATTACATTTAGAAAATATTTAGCAGCCTCTGATAAGCTTTGATTTTTTAGCCATATGGCAGCTACTCTTGTTTCCAATTCTGATTCATCAATTTCTATATAAGACAAATCACTGTTGTTAACAAGTTTAATAGCAGATTTGGGTACAATAGCAAGACCTATACCAGAATCAGCCCAAAGTAGAGCTGTTCTTGCATCATCACATTTACATATTATCTTTGGATTAAACCCAAAGTTTTGGCAGCATTTTGATATTAATTTTTCAAAACGACGATATATTATAAGTGGTTTATCCATAATATCATTAATACATATACTCTTTTTATTTTTATACCACTTAGAATTAGTATTAAATACTGCAATCATTTTTTCTTTGGATAGATACTTTAAATTAAAGGATTCTGCATTAAATGGAGTTCGTACAATTCCAATTTCTATTAAACCATTGTTAAGTAGTTCTAATAGTTTATAGGTATTTCCCTCATATATCTCAAAGCTTATATCTGGGCATTTTTTATTAAAATTATGTATTCTTTCAGGAAGTAATGTAGCACCACAGGATGATACTGTACCAATAAACAAAGTTCCTTTGATTCCTTGACCAAAATCCTTTAATTGTTTAACAGTAGTTTCAGTTAATTTTAATATTTGACTGGCTTTAGCATAGAGAATTTTCCCAGCGTCAGTCAATTTGATTTTTCGACTTCCTCTTTCTACAAGTTTAACACCAAGTTCATCTTCCAAAAGTTTAAGATGATAACTAAGAGGTGGTTGAGCCATATTTAGTTTTCTGGCTGCACCTGTTATTTGGCCTTCTTCTGCAATTGCTATAAAGTATTTAAGTTGTCTAATATCCATGAAATTTACCACCTCTTTTTCTATGAGTGGTTTAAATTATTGGCAATCTTCGCAGCTTGAACATCCAGTAGAACAGTCACCAGAACAACCCATATTTTCAGGTTTATGAACTGGTTCTAGAGTAAATCCTCCCATACCGTTTTCGTCAGGGCTTAATAATACAAAACCGCTAAATTGAACAAAAAGATTTTTGTCAACTATAAATGTAGTATCGACAACTTTTTGCGATAAGTCTCCTTCTTCTAGATCACTTACAGAAATATTAAAAACAGGACCATGACAAGACATACTTGCCAAGTATATTCTAATATTACCATTGCAAGGTACATTTTGTTCAGTTAAGAATTCTTTTAATTGATTATAAGCTAAATCAGTTATTTTAAGAAAATTCATTTAGTTAAACCTCTTTTCATAATTTAGTTAGAAAAATAATTTCCACTAAGTAAATGTTATTATAATTTACAAAGAAATTCAACAAATTTCATGTTATACTATGCATATGAAGTGATTATTAGGTTCAGAAGGAGCTTCCTGTAAAGATGGGAGTTTTAGAAATGATAGATATGGGATAAAATGTAGTAACTCTGAATGTAGGGATTTTAAATAAAAACATTGAACTATAATAAAAAATAAAATATAATTATACAAGGTATTAAAATATTGAACTAATATTTTGAATTTTTGGAATAACTATTATTAAATAGAGTACATTTAAATGTTTATATAAATAATAATTTGACTAAATAGTTTGTTCAAATTATGCGGAGGAGATGTTTTTGAATATTAAATATAAATTTTCTGATTTGATAAGTTTAAAAAAACTCCAATCTATTATTGAGAGTTTTAGTAATATAGCACAGGTTCCACTAGCAATATACAATATGAATGGAGAAATGGTGGTTTTTGCTAAGGAGAGAGATTTATGTGTAAAAGCACTAAAGTTAAATTTCGATTATAGTATTCAAAAGCTAATTGAAAGAATAAAAAAAGGTGAAACACATTTAATTGAAGTATGTCAAGATGGCGGAATAAATATTGCTGGAACAATTGTTATAGAGAATGAGCCAATTGCTGTAATTATAGTAGGTAACTTTTATTTTCTAGAACTTGATAAAGAGCAATTAACAAAAAATGTAGGTATTTATAGTCTTAATAAATATGATGGTTTAAAAGGTATAGAACAATTTGAAACTTTAATATCAGAAAAAACTAATACTTTACTTAAGTTTGTAGAAGAATTTACTCAAATGCTTATTGATATGGGTTATGATTCAATAAAACATTTTGAGAGTGAGAAAAAGATTAAGAAAGCACATGATAAATTGTATAATTTGAGCAAGAAGTTAGAAAGTGAAAGGGAAGAAATAAAATCTTTAGCGTATAATGATGCTGTTACGGGCCTTCCTAACAAGAGAATATTCTATAAAATATTCAACGCTAAAATTCTTGAAAGTTCTCTAAAAGAAAATGTTTCAAAAGGTTCTCTAATGATATTGGGGTTAAATAATTTTAAAAATGTCAACGATACTTTGGGATATGACTTTGGTGATAGAATTTTAAAAATATGTGGTGATAAATTAAAAAAAATACTATTAAATGATGAAGCGTACATATTTAAGTTTGAGAGTGACAAGTTTTTGGTATTTATACCGAGTATTAAAGAAGATACCTTTTTAATAGATGTAGTGGAAAGAATATTGCAAATTTTTAAAGAACAATGGAGTATAGAAAGATATAAAATTTTAATTACTGTTTCAATAGGAGTACATATATTTAATTATACAGATAGTAATACTGAAACCATTATTAAGAATGCAGATTCTGCTATGTATAAGGCAAAAGAGGCAGGGTTAAATAAATATGTATTTTACGATAAAGCTATAAGTGAAGCTTTAGAAAGAAAGATAAAAATAGAAAATTGTTTAAATAAAGCCTTAGAAAATGAAGAATTCTTTTTATGTTACCAGCCTCAGGTTAATGTTTTCAATAATCAAATTGAAGGATTTGAGGCTTTACTAAGATGGAATAGTAAAGAATTAGGATTTGTATCCCCAGCTGAATTTATTCCAATAGCAGAGGAAACTGGACTTATAATTCCTATAGGCAGATGGGTTATAAAAACAGCTTGTATTCAAAACAAAAATTGGAGTGAAAAAAATTATAAGTTTGATCATATTGCAGTAAATATCTCTGCAGTTCAACTACAACAGCTTGATTTTGTTAACATTGTAAAAAGTATATTAGAAGAAACAGGCATAAGAGCTGAAAGTTTTGAAATAGAAATTACAGAAAGTACATTAATAAAGTCTTTGAATTTAAATATTAAAAAGTTAGAAGAATTAAGAGCTATTGGAGTGAAAGTAGCTTTAGATGATTTTGGAACAGGATATTCATCTCTAAATTATCTAAAAATGCTTCCAGTTAATAGAATAAAAATTGATAAATCTTTTATAGATGATATTTGTACAGGAGCTAACGAGGAAATAATAATAGAGGCATTAGTATTTTTAGGACACAAAATGAATTTAGATATTGTAGCAGAAGGTGTTGAATTAGAGGAACAGGTGGAAATTTTAAAAAGTAAAAAATGTGATAAAATACAGGGCTACTATTTTAGCAAGCCTTTAAAGAAACTAGATGCAGAAAATATTTTGAAAACTGGACTAACATTCAATAGAAAATTTAGTCAGTGATTCAGCATTTCATATATAATTTTAGAAAAATGAAAAGTTTTTAAGTAAAACAACATCTACATATAGGTGTTGTTTTTATTATGTATACTATAATATATGTTTTTTTTAAGAAAATATTAAGGAATTTCATAAAGTTTATTTAAGGTTAAGATGTTATGATTATTAAATAAGTTTTCACATGGTAAAGTTTTATATTATGTATAGTATCTGGTATAATTTTATAAGTGAATAATTTGACAGTATGTGAGTATTTTGAAATGGAGATGGTAATTATATGTCAAAAGAAACTATTCTTGTGGTTGATGATGAAAAAGAGATTAGAAATTTAATAGGAATATATTTAGAAAATGAAGGGTACAAGGTTATTAAAGCTTCAGATGGTTGTGAAGCTTTAAAGGTACTTAAAAGTCAGCAAGTACATTTAATTATATTAGATATTATGATGCCTAATATGGATGGAATTGAAGCTTGTATAAAAATAAGAGAACATAAAAATATGCCTATAATAATGCTTTCCGCTAAAGGGGAGGATATGGACAAAATAATGGGGCTTACAACAGGAGCAGATGATTATATAACTAAACCATTTAATCCGTTGGAACTTTTGGCAAGGGTAAAATCCCAATTAAGACGATATACTAAATTGAATAATGCAATGCAAAATATAAATTCAGATATAATTGAGATAGATGATTTAACTATAAATGTAAGTACACATGAAGTAAAAGTAGGAGAAAAACTGATTAATCTTACTAGAAGGGAATTTGACATATTAGAGTTATTAGCTAAAAATAGGGGGATTGTTTTTAGTACAGAAAAAATATATGAAAGAGTATGGAATGAAGAATTTTATCAGTCAGATAATACTGTTATGGTTCATATAAGAAAGATAAGGGAAAAAATTGAAGAAAATTCAAGAAAACCTAAGTATATAAAAACTGTATGGGGAGTTGGCTATAAAATTGAGAATTAGATGTCCTAAATTTATAAAGAGAATTTTTAAAAGATTATTCAGACCTACTATTAGAATATATGACTTTAGCAAAGAAAAAGTAAGTAGAAGTATAAGAATGGAGTTAGTAGTAACCTTTTTAGTGTGTGTTGCAGCTTCTTTTACAGCAGCAGCTTGGTATAATAGTTACTATACCACAACAGTCATAGATTATAGTGAAGGTATAAATTCAATTGTAAATCAATGTTCTACAATAAAAAGTAGAATTAAACAACAAAATTTGAGTTTAAAAGATGAAAATTCATTATCAAATATTATAAATAATGAAGAAGCAAATAATAGTACAAATGAAACTATAAAAATACTTATAACTGATTTAAATGGAAAAGTATTATATAAGTCAAAAAATGCAGAAGAAAATGAAATTAGTATACATGATTTAATCGAAAAAACCTCTCAATACAAAAATAATTATAATGATTATAGGTATGTTAGTGAAAGTGGTAGAAGAATAATAAGCTTAGATAAGGTTTCAGAATATGTGGAGCTTGGTGCAGCGGATTTTTCTGATGGCAAGGCTTATGTAATAGTTAAGGGTATTCCTCATGGAGAAACTACTCATATAAAATCTGACAGCTCATTTTTCTCAATAATACTAGCAATTGCAGTATTTATAATGTTATTTTATCTTATTACTAATAAAAAGATGAAATATATAGAAGGTGTTTCAGAAGGATTATTTGAAATAGCAAGAGGAAATTTGGATTCTAGGGTATGTATACAAGGTAAGGATGAATTGGCAAAGTTAGCAGATAACATAAATTTTATGGCTAAGGAATTAAATAGAAAAATAGAAAGTGAAAGAAATGCAGAAAAGACTAAAAGCGATCTTATAACCAATGTATCCCATGATTTAAGAACGCCTCTTACATCCATAAAAGGATATATTGGACTTGCTAAAGATGGAAAATATAAAAGCGAAGCTGAACTTCAAGAATATTTAAATATAGCCTATAATAAGTCTGAAAAATTAGAAGTACTTATAAACAATCTATTTGAATACACAAAATTAACTAATAAAGGTATAAGCTTGAATAAGCAAAACATATCCTTTAATGGACTTCTAGAACAACTTATAGAAGAGCTTTATGTCATATGTGAAGAAAACAATGTGGTTATAGAAAAGAGCATACCAGATGAAAAGATTTGTGCATATGTAGATGGAGATAAGATGGTTAGAGTTTTTGAAAATCTGCTTATGAATTCCATAAGATATAGTCCTAAACCAGGAGAAATAAATGTAGATTTATATAAAGAGGACAAATTTGTAGTTGTAGCTGTAAAGAATAAATGTGAAAATGTAGATGAAGAAGAGCTGAAAAAAATATTTGACAGATTTTATAGAGTAGATAAGTCAAGAGCACAAGCTACAGGTGGAAGCGGGCTAGGACTTGCTATTGCTAAAAGCATTGTAGAATTACATGGAGGAAAAATTTGGGCTGAGGTAAAGGAGAAAAATATAATATTTTTTGTAAAATGTGATGCAGAAAAATGCAATGAACAGTAATTTGTATTGGGAGATATTTAAAATACATGCTAATGTATTTTAAATATCTCCTTAGTTTTAATGATTTTTAATTTTTATGCTGCCAGAAGTAGCAGATATATTAATTTTATTTTTATTATTTCCAACCACACCATTTAGTTGGTTATGTTTGGATTCTCCTTGAATAGTTATAGGAAAATCACATTCTACAGAACCTGAAGAAGCTTTAGAATTTAGAGCAAATTGGGAATTTTTAGGAAGATTCAATATTATTGTTCCAGAAGAAACATTTAAATTTACATTATTATTGAATTCAGAGTAAGTTATTTCTGTCTTACCAGAGGTACAGCGATGATTTATATTTCCTTTAAAGCCATTTAAATTTATGCTTCCAGAAGAAAGTCTTAATGATGAATTTTCACATACAATATTTTCACCATAAATTTTACCAGAAGTAGCTTCAAGTGATAAGTTTGATGCTGTTAAGTTTTTTAAATCTACGCTTCCAGAACTTAAATCAAGATTAAAATTATTAAGCTTTAGCGGATTAGATGATGTTATTTTTCCTGAACTCAATTTAACGGATACATCAGATGCATAAGTTTCAGGAACGTTTATATCTAATTTTAATCCTTCCTTGGAGGAAAAGTTAAAGGAACCAGAAGGTCTTTTGACAGATATTATAAGTTTGCTTCCTTCCACTTTACTTTCTAACTCCGGTTTAAAGGAGGCACTTACATTACCGTAAAGATGAGCTTTAACATCTTTTCTATTTTCTGATATTATTGAAATATTTTCACTTGAACCTTCTATATATATTTCTTTTATGCCATCTATTTTTTGAGTTTTTTCATCATTTATAGTATAAGCTTTGCTGGAAACTCCTAATGAATTAAAGTTTTCAAAGCTGCCAGTAGCTAAAAGTATTGTACCTCCAGCAGAAAAACTTAGAACTATGATTGATATGAGAATAATTACTAATTTTTTTATATTAATATTAAACATTTTTAACCTCCAATAATTTATTGTTTAGTTATGATATTAATGTTCCATTTAAGATATTTTATAGAAGCTCTATAAAAGAATTTTGATAAATAACATACTCCAATAAAGAATAATATACCAAGAGCAGTTGTACCAATACCTAAAAGGAATATAGCAATAGGATTACCTAGGATTGCTACAATGGAACCTAAAAATGGGTGGAAAAGTACTGCAAATATGCTAGCTATTCCTGCTGCAAACACAGCTACAGCAGAAGCAAATAGGGATATTAAAACTGCTGCCAAAGCTAAAAATGGCCCAAGAACTATTACAAGATTAAAAAATCCAAGAGCTAAAGCAGCCAAAATTGCCTTCCTAATGTTTTTGGTAGATGGGTTTTCCATAGCATCCTCTACTGCAGCAGAAGCTCTATAGGATTTACCGATAGTTTTTGGATCTCCAAGTTCTTTTATAATTTCCTCTGCAGTTTTACCTTTTTCAAAACCTATTCTAAAGTGTTCTTCATAATCGTAAAGTATATCTTTCTTTTCGTATGAATCCATATTTTCAAGAGATTGTTCCAAAGTTTTCATAAATTCTTCTTTATTCATTAATTTCACCTTCTTTTATGTTTTTTTCCATACATAATGGAGAATTTTCTAAATTAGCACTACTTACAATTTGTTGTACTCCATTAACAAAACGAATCCATTCAGAGATAAGAATAAGACCTTTTTCTTTTCCCAGTGAAGTAAGCTTATAATATTTTCTAGGAGGACCATCACTGGATTCTTGTAAATAAGTTGTGACATAGCCTTCAGATTTAAGCCTTCTCAAAAGAGGATAAATGGTTCCTTCGGAAATATCTATATATTTAGATATTTCTTCTACTAACTCATATCCATAAAATTCTCTTTTGTACAGTTCTGCCAGTACGCACAATTCTAAGACACCTTTTTTAAATTGAACATTCATTGTTAAAATCCTTTCATTTCCATTTTATAAATTATATTATAGTACACGGTACTGAATAATGCAAGGTACTGTGCAATAAAAATTTAAATACAACAAAAATCCACAAAATTACTATAATTAATCATATAGTATATATTTGTTTATGAAGGTAAATATGATATAATAGCAACATATAGAAAGTTCTTTAAATTTTGTATTTTAACACGAAAATAATAAGAAAAGAGGTAACGGATTATGGAAAAAGTAAAAGTTGTAATTGTTGATGATTCACCTTTTTCAATTAATGTTATTAGAGATATATTAGAAGATAAAGGCTTTGAAGTTGTAGGAGAAGCTGGAAATCTTCAAGAAGTAATTAATGTTGTGCAAGATACAAGACCACAATTAGTAACCATGGATATGACTTTACCAGGAACTGATGGTTTAGAATGTACAAGAGAAATACATAAAATAGATGAAAAAATAAAAGTAATAGTTATAAGTTCAATGATGGATGAAGAAATACTTAAAAAAGCTAAGCAAAGTAGAGTATCAGGATATATTCAAAAGCCAATAGATCCAGAAGAACTTATAGCTCAAATAGAAAAAGTTATTTCTAGTGATAAAATATTTAAGGAACTTGAAGAAAGCTATTTCAATACTTTTAAAGAAGCATTTTCAGGTGGAGTTACTAGGTTTACAAAGACTATAACAGCCTTTGATGAGGATAAAAAATCCAACGATGTAGAAGTATCAAGAGGAATTTCTGTAGTAATAGGAATTATAGGTAACTTTTCAGGAAGAATGATTATAGATTTATCTAATAAAAGTGCTGAAAATATGGCAAAGGTTATGTTAAGAAGAGATCCTAAAAATCAAGAAGAAATATTGAATGTCATGGGGGAATTTGCCAATATAATTGCAGGTAATGCATGTTCCATGATGAATAGAAAAAATAAAGTTTATGGATTAAGAGTTGCACCTCCAACTATATTCTACGGAGAATCAATTAAAATATCTAAGTCAAAAATTGATACTTTATCAGTGCTGACTCATACAGATTTCGGAGAAATTCTATTGAATGTTGGATTTAAAAGAGGTGATGAATAATGGATGCGAATCATGTTAACCCATTTATTGAAGCTTTTTTTAATGTAATGCCTCAAATTGGATTTACTAACATAGAAAAAAAGGGAGTTATTTTAAATAAAGAAATTAAAAGTAAAGGAGTTATTATAAATTTAGGTATTGTAGGAGATGCAAAAGGAAATGTAGTTTATATAACAGATATTGAAAGTGGTAAAAAAATTGCATCGAAAATGATGATGGGCATGCCAGTAAATGAGTTAGATGATATGGCACAAAGTGCTTTATCAGAACTCACCAATATGTTAACTGCTAATGCTAGTATTAATTTGTCTGAAATAGGAGTGAATGTAAATATATCTACTCCAACGTTATTATATGGAGAAGATATACAAATCAAGATGAATGTAGATAAAATTTTATGTATTCAATTAACTGTAGATGACATTCCTATAGATGTAAATATTGCATTACAAAATTTATAATTGTGATTGAAAGAGAGGAAAAGAACCTCTCTTTATTTTTTTTACATAAAGTAACAAAGGTTACTGATTTTTCAGAGGATATTTATTATAATTAATATAAAATATTATCTAATAAATTTTTTTGGATTATTTTGTAGTTAGGAGGTAATAAAATGAAATTATTGATTATATGTTCAGAAAAAAGCGGTAAGTTACCTGAAAATGAATTCTATATTAAAACTGATTCTAGGTTTGCAAATTCAAAATTTATACCTAATTTAATAGATGAAAAAGAAGTTTGTACTGTGTGTGGAAAAAAGTGTGTGTGGTGCAGGGAAAAATACAATTTAAATTTTGAAGATAGCATATCTCAAATAATAAAGTTACCAGATGTATACAGAATGTTTGAAGATGAACCATTAACATATTTGCCAGATAAGTTTAAGGATCATGATATTGCAGTGATTATTGGAGTACATCAGGATATATTAGCTGAGATACCTAATATTTTAAAGAAAAGTGGAGGTAAGGGTTTAATAGTACCTTGTGAGAGCGGTGATTGGGTATCGAGATGGACTAGAGAATTTGTTATAAATCAATGTGAAGAACTTGGCTTGGAATATGCTTTTCCTAAGCCATTTTGTACATTAAATAAAGGAAAATTTGAGACAATAAATAAATTTATAGATGAATTTAGATTAGGAAAACCTAAATTTAAATTACATGTAAATAAAGATAATATTATTGTAAAGGCTGAAGTTATAATTTCTGCTCCTTGTGGAAATGGCTACAATATAGCAAAACATCTTGTAGGAAAAAAGTTGGGAGAAGAAGCTAAAAAAACAGTAGCAAAATTTTGGCATAGTTATCCATGTATGGGCGGCATGCATGTAGATCCAGAAATAGGTGATACACCACTTCATATAGGAGGATATGCGCATTATAGTGCATTAGAAAATGCAGAAATTTGTAAAGTTTAATTAATAAAATATTTGAGATAAATCTTTAAGTAAGGTAGATTATAATATATTTAAAAATGTACCTTGCTTAAAGATTTTTTCAATTAGTATAATTTTTAATACCTGATATAACACTAATTGTATAAGCTATAATAACATATCTTAGTATAATAATTTTGTTATAAATTAAACTTATAGATAAATAAAATTTATAACAATATATTATTATACTTTTGGGATACAATATAATATAATAATAAACAGCGGAATAATTTTTTGAGTTATTTATAAGCTTATTAAGTAAATTATTACATATTAAATTAACTTAGGAGGTTTTTTTATGCAAAGGATAAAAAAATATTCATTAGCTGCAGTTTTTTTAACAATTGGTATGTTATCGCTTGCTGGGTGTTCTAGTGGAAATAACACGGCAAAAAATGATTCAACAACACCCAAAACTATGGAAACAAAGGACTTACAAGATAAAATTGGTAAAAGCGATTGGGTAATTGTAGATACAAGAAGTAATGATGCTTTTAACGGATGGAAATTAGATGGAGTAAAAAAAGGTGGACATATTAAGGGAGCTACAGATTTTTCAGCAAATTGGTTAAAGGTTGATGCGAAGGATAAAGATAAAACACTAAAGGAAACTTTAAAGACAAAAGGCATTACAACGGAAAAAAATGTAGTTTTATATGATGCTAATGGAAAAGATGCTGATAAAGTAGCTGAATATTTAACTAAAAATGGAATAAAAAATATATATAAATATGATGTAAAGAAATGGGCTTCAGATGATAAACTTGCAATGGAAAGTTATGCAAATTATCAAATGTTAGTTCCAGCATCATGGGTTAATGATTTAATGGATGGAAAAAAACCAGAAACTTATACTGGAACTCCATATAAAGTGTTTGAAGTAAGCTGGGGAGATGAGTCAAAATCACCAGATTACTTAAAGGAAGGACATATAAAGGGAGCAGTTCACATAAATACTGATGAAGTTGAAGAAGGTCCACTTTGGAATCGTCTTTCTGATGATAGACTTAAGAAATTTGCAGAAAATAATGGTATAACAGCAAATACTACAGTTATACTATATGGTGCTGATTCAATGCCATCCTTTAGAGTTGGTGTAATATTAAAATATATGGGTGTTAAAGATGTCAGAGTATTAAATGGTGGTACTGCTAGCTGGAAGAATGCAGGATATGCATTAGAAAAAACATCTGATAAAAAAGTTCCAGTAGAATCCTTTGGAGCAGCAGTTCCTTCAAATAAAGGATATATTATAGATTTACCACAAGCTAAAGAAATAATAGCAGATAAACAAAACAGTAAATTAGTTGATATAAGAAGCTGGGATGAATATATAGGTAAAACTTCAGGTTATGATTATATAAAACCAAAGGGTCGTCCTGCAGGTGCAGTATGGGGTCATGCAGGAACTGATGCAAGTCATTTACAGGATTACAGAAATATAGATAATACAATGCGAAATAAAGATGAAATACTTGCCATGTGGAAACAATCAGGAATTACACCAGATCAAAGATTAGCTTTCTATTGTGGAACAGGTTGGAGAGCTGCAGAAGTACTAACTTATGCAGATGTTATGGGATTGAAAAATATATCCCTTTATGATGGTGGTTGGAATGAATGGAGCGGAAACACTGGAAATCCAGCTAATCCTATAGAAACAGGAGAACCTAAAAAGTAAAAATTATATTAAAAAAGGCGATATATTTATATTGCCTTTTTTAAAGTTAAAAATGAAGTTGATAGTTTAATGGGAATGGACGTGAGATAATGGTAAATAAGATAAAGATTATATTGACAATTATGCAAATGATAGTTTTAATTCCAGGAATAGTGCTAGAATATCTCTCTGATAAAAAGATGGGAGTTATAAGATATTTAGTGTTTAAAAAACAAGTATATGAACAAGGCATTTTTAATTCAAGTTTAATGAATATGTATAAAAGCATACTAATAGCAGCTTTTTTTATAGTCATTATTATGATAATTTACAAGAGTATTAAAATAAAAAGTAATAAGTTTATTAAGTCAGGATTAAGTACCATAATTATAAATTTACTTTGTATGATTTTTATTGCATCTAAAAAAGCGGTAGCCCTAGAAGCCTATCATTTTTTTGTAATAGCTATTTTTATAATTGTAATTCTAGAGTATTTGAAATTCATATTAGACTTCTTTAGAGTAAATAAATAGTTTAAATATAAAAATACATAAAAATACATAGTGATGGATATTATAATGTGGTAAAAGGAGGTTTGTGTATGAATAAAAAAAGTGAAAAAAATAGAAAGAATGATAATAAAACTAAAAATGAAAAAACATCTAATCCCATTACTGGAAAGGTTGACCCTAACATGAATAAGCCAGTACGAGGATTGCCATAAGAGAAAACATGAAAAATAACACAATATATTGAAATCTTAATTAGAAGTCAATATATTGTGTTGTTTTTTATTTTCACATATAGCCTTTAAATTTCTTATATTAGCACTACTTCTACAACTTGTCCTTTACTTAAAGGTGAAGAATTAGCTGGTATTTGTATAAAACAATTGGAATTTAGAGAGGAACTTAAAATTCCATTGCCTTGATTCCCTTTTGCAATATCAACAACAGCAACATCATTAGTATAGGAAAAGTTTCCTCTTACAAAACGTGGAACATTACTTTTTTTATTAAAATCTTGTTGAAGTAATGCATTTACTTTGCGTAATGCAAGACTCTGTCTTCCAGTAATTTCTGCTAAAATAGGATGCACAAGAATTTCAAAGGTGGTTATAGCTGCAGCAGGATTTCCGGAAAGACTAATAACTAATTTATTATTTAAGCTGCTGCAAAATATAGGAGAACCAGGTTTTATAGCTACTTTCCAAAAAAGTAAATCTGCACCTAAGTTTTTCATAACATCTTTTATCAAATCTTTTTTGCCTACAGATACTCCACCTGTAGTTATAAGAATATCCGATTTACTTAGAGCATATTTAATTTTTTCGGTTAAAGTATCAATATTATCACTTGCAATACCCATGTCTATAGGTTCGCAATAAAGTTCCCTTAGCCTAGAGCATAGGCAATACAAACTACTATTATATATTTTGCCAGGAGCTAGTTGTTCTTCAATTGATAATAATTCATCACCAGTACTTAAAATACCAACTTTAGGTTTAGGGTAAACGGATACATTTTTACAACCTATGCTAGCAAGTACACCAATTTCGTTGGATTTTAAAACAGTGCCTTTTTTTAAAATTAGTTGACCTTTTTTGATATCTTCTCCTTCAAAACAAATGTTTTGCCAAGGTGAAAATTTACTAAATATCTCAACAAAGCCATCTTTAAAAACAGTATCTTCTTGTTTTATAACACAGTTTGCTCCTTTAGGAATTGGAGCACCCGTCATTAGTCTTATTGCAGTACCTTCAGTTACTTCTTTATTGGCACAAAATCCTGCATAAATTTCTTCTATAACTTTTAATCTAACTCCATTATCTTTATTTGCAAGTATGGAATCTTCAGCTCTAAATGCATATCCATCTAAAGGAGAACGATTAAATGGAGGTTGATTTATCCGAGAGAATATATCTTCTGCTAAAACTCTTTCATGACAATTCATAAGAGATACCTCCTCTTTTGGTAAAGAAGGAGTTTTTGCATTCAAAATAGCTTTAGCTTCTTCTAGTTCTATAAATTCAAGCAATATCAGTTAACACCCCTTTCCAAAGCTACAGTGAGGATAGGTACATACATTACATTCCAAACAAAGTCCTCCGTGACCAAGAACAACTACATCTTCTTTTTTTATTTTTTCACCAGCAAATATTCTAGGAAGTACTAAATCAAATATAGTTGTTTTTGCATACATAACACAACCTGGCAATCCTAAAATAGGAATATCACCTTTGTATGAAATTAAGAACATAGCACCAGGAAGTACTGGAGCTCCATAAGTTACTATTTGTGCTCCTGTATTTTTAATAGCAGCAGGTGTTGAATCGTCAGGATCAACAGACATACCACCAGTGCATATAACCATTTCTGCACCCTTATTTATAAAATCCTCTATAGCAGCAGTAATTGTTTCAATATTATCTGGTACTATAGTACTGCCGATTATTTCACAGTCAAATTGAGATAACTTTTTTCTAACTACAGGTCCAAAAGCATCCTCTATTCTTTTATAATATACTTCATTACCTGTAGTAACTATAGCTGCTTTAAATTTCTTATAAGGTTTTACACTTACAATTTTTCTACCTTCAGCTAAATGTTCAGCTTTTAAAATTTTTTTCTCATCAATAACTAAGGGAATTACTCTAGTACCAGCTACTTTATCACCTTTTTTAACAGGTGTATTATTATGTATTGTAGCTAACATAATTTCATCTATGGAATTTAATTGAGTGAGAAGATCTATATCTATTTTTAAAATTCCATCTTTATCTGAAATAAAGGTAATTTTACCTTCCTTTACTTCTGAAAAGGTTAAACCTTCGCCAGCTGACAGATTTTTAAGCCTTTCTGCAGCTTCATTTTCATGTAAGCAACCTTCTTTTTTTTCCCATACATAAAGGTTATCCTTTCCTAAGGATAGTAAAACAGGGATATCTTCTTCAGTAACAATATGGCCTTTTTCAAAAGCTCTGCCTTTAATTTTCCCAGGGATGATTTGAGTAATATCATGACATAGAATGCTTCCTACAGCTTCTTTTGTAGGTATTTTTTTCATTATAATTCCCTCCTCAAGTTAAATTTAAAATTTTCGCTTAGGAGATATGAGTAATAAATATAATACAATTTTAACCCATCTCCTTTCCTAAAAACGTGGAGGCACTTTTGTTTCCTAAAGTACCCTGTGGACTCATAGTCCAGGCTCATAATCCGTAGAAATATCCTTAGGATCATAAGCTCGGAGACTAACTCATTTTTAATTTTATACTAAAGATTGTGAGTATGTCAAATTTTGCAACAATTCAAGTTTGCAACATACAAAATTGGAAGTTAATATGAGCATAATGCTACGTAAAGATGCAGTGGAAGTTTGGATTTTAACTTTTATTCCATGATATATGATAAGGGTGTCATCACGGCTAAATGTTTTAATTATTCTAAAGCTCGAAATTTTTGAAAGCCTAAGAACTTTGTCAAACTCGGTTCCCTCAAACAGGACTAAAGTTCTAAGGTTTTCAAAAATTTTGAGCTAAGAATAATACTAAAACAATTTAGCTAATGTGATGACACCCTTATCATATATCACTGCATAAAAGTTAAAATCCAAACTAGTAACTTCAAGTGTACGCATTTAATTACATTGTTGTAGGTGATTTTTAGTAAGTGAAAATTATATTTAATTAAAGTTAAATCGCTTAAAAATTAAGGCGTAGCCTGCTAGGAACTTAATATATTTCTATAAAACAAGTTGTTTCTTGTTTTATAGAAATATATTGAAAGAGATTAATTGTTTATATGATTTTATTTTTTAATGCAATAAATAATTTATAAATTTAGTAATCTATTACAGGCTGCGCCATAAGTTATTATTAAAAATAGATAAAAGTATAAATATATAAATTAAGCAATAAGTATTATGAAAGCTACGCTTTTTTCTGAAGAACTATATTATAAGCAATTTGTCATATTAGAATTACAATAGTTACTACACAACTTTTTAGATGGAGGGAGCTTTGAATATATGGTGTATAAAAGCTTTTGAGAGAATTTAGGAGCTCTTATGTTTAAAATTTAAAAAATCTCGTAATTTGAATCAGGAAGATTCAAGCCGCGAAAGTCCCAGGATGGGACATTTGAGCGGGTAGAGATTTTTTAAATTTTAGGCATTAGAGCTCCTTAATGAACGGTTGGCTTTTATACATCATATATTCAATGCGGACTCCACCTAAAAAGTTGTGTCGCAAAGTATTTAAACTGTGAAAGTTGAGTTAATTAGTATATATATCTTAAATAAGCACCAGAGGCATAGCCTTCAATTCCATTTATACGAATTTTTAACCATTTGCCATCATTTGAGTAGTTAATTACTTCAGCATATTGATTTTGACTTAGATAACCAAGTATATCAGCTGATGTTGATGGATTATTTCTTATATTTAGTTGATAAACTTTATTTATAGTAACATATTTACCACTTGGTATAGATGTAATTAGGTTACCCCATACCCAACCAGTTTGTCCGTTATAACTTATCTGATACCAACCTGCTGAATAATCAATTAAATATAGAATAGTGTCTTTAGGTATAGTGCCAATAATAGATGAGTCTGTAGATGCTTTAGATCTAAAATTTGCTGCAGTGGTTACATTTGTTATTTTAGCAAATATACCGGCATCTACTGGATGAGGAATATTACTAGTGTTGCCAGTAGTGTTAGAGATTGGAGGAGTGTTAGAAGAATCTTCAACTATATTCACATACCTTCCTGCAATATATCCTTTATTAATTTCATCCATACTTATAAAATATTTTTTAGTGCCTTGTATGCCGCCATAAGTTTGGTCTGGTGTGGATTCGTAAGTAAAAGCACCAGTAACTCCGTTTTGTGTACCCCATTTATCAAAAATAACTACATGATCATAAGGTTTATCAAGTATGTCCATATGCTTAATATCATTTAAATTAATTTTAGTAAAATAAGTATCGAACATAGATGAAGTTGACAATTTTGAATCTTTTACATTAAAGGTAGCTTGTACAAAACCAGAACAATCTATACCAGCAGTACCAGAAATATATCCAAAACCAGCTTCAGTATTAACATTTCCGGTAAAAGCACCTTTATTTACGGCATCTAAAAAGTTTGACCAAGGTGATCCATAGGAATTTGAGTCCAAAGAATCTTGTCCGCCCCAATTATATGGGATACCAGTAGTTGTAACTGCTGCGGCATCTTTAAGTTGACTAGGTTGTGTTACACTTGAATTATAGTTAGCTAGTAAAACTCCATTTTTATCAGAAGAGTAATTCCAACTTAAATTAATCATATTTAAAGCTCTTTGTTCTGCTTCACTTCTAGTTATAGATTGTTGAGAAGCAGCATTTACACTTTGAGTAGGAGCAATTATAGAAGTAGCTAGAAATAGGGCAACTAATAATTTAGATTTAAATATCTTCATAAATTAATCTCCTTATTATTAATTTTTGTATTAAGTACAAGTACAATTATATTGGGGCAAGCTAATATAGGCAACACGCAAATAGTGGTAAAATGTTTTCATGTTTACAATAGTGTAATAAATATTGTTTAAAGTTTTAAGTAATTGGGGGTACTGCTAGTGGTATTTATGAGATGAGATTAACAAATTGATTATAAAACGCCTTTACGATTAAAATTATTATTATTATAATTTTAATCAGCAGCTGTTATAAAAACTTTTGAAGAATTGAAGTAAAACAAAATTGTAGGTAAAAAACAATATAATAAGAATTCATCTTGTGTTAAATATCCATTTATTAAATTGGAAAAAGAAATTGGTCTATCTTTGGCAATATTGTGGAGTTGGGAAATGAGGGGATTTAATGAAACAAATTCATTTAGAATTGATTGAAAATAAATTTTACTAACAAGAAGTGAGGAGTTAATTTACTACATGCAGTTATGGTAAGATCAGCTTTGCTAAAATATAGATATTTATGTGAAAGAAGGAGGAAATATTTGTGGAAGAGTTTAGAGGTTCTTCTTTTAACATTACTCTTATAACTCCATATGAATATATGGGTGAGTTGTTTAAAAGTATAACAGAAAAAAGTAATGTAAAAGCACATATTGAAGTGGCATCACTTAATGAAGCGGCTAACATAGCCAGTAAGTTACAAAATAAAGTAGATGTTTTTTTAAGCAGAGGGGGTACTGCTGATTATATAAAAAAGGCAGTTGATATACCTGTTGTGGCTATACCAGTAACAGCCTTTGATGTGCTTAAATCCATTCATTATGCAAAAGAAATCACAAGCGAAGTATCAGTATTTACTTATGGAAAAACCATATTTGGTATTAAAAACATAGAAGATATCTTGGATGTAAAAATATATGAGTATATTTTTAAGAATGAAGAAGATATAGATCAGGCTATGAATGAGATAAAGAGTAAGGGGATTAAAGTAGTTGTAGGAGGTATGCCTGCAGTATTAACTGCTCAAAAATATGGATTAAGAGGTGTACTCGTTGAATGTGGAGAAGAGGCCATTCAACAATCATTGCAAGAAGCCTTGCATATAGCAGAAGTTCGTAAAATTGAGGCAGCACGTTCTGCAAGGCTTAAAGTTATACTAGATTCTATAACGCAAGGAGTTATTGTAACAAATGAACATAATAAAATAGTGCTGTATAATCCAGCAGCAGAGAAAATTTTTGATTTATCATCAAAAAAGGTTCTTGGAAAAGATGCATTTGAAACAATACCTAACACTAGAATGCATAATGTACTAGAGAGTGGGGAGGCGGAGATTGGTGTACTACAGGATATAAATGGAGGAACTATAGCAACAAATCGTATACCAATTGAAGTAGACGGTAAGCGAATAGGTGTTGTAAGTACCTTTGAAGATATAACTAAGATACAACAATTGGAACAGAAAATAAGAGAAAGAATATATAAAAAAGGTTTTGTTGCTAAGTATTTTTTTGAGGATATACTGACAGCTAATGAAAGTATGATTGAATTAAAGAAAATTGCAGATTTATATGCCAAAACTGATGCTGAAATTTTGATACAAGGAGAATCAGGTACAGGAAAAGAACTATTTGCACAAAGTATTCATAACGCAAGTACTCGTAGTAATGGACCTTTTGTAGCTGTTAACTGTGCAGCTATACCTGATAATTTACTTGAAAGTGAACTTTTTGGATATGAGGGAGGAGCATTTACTGGAGCTAAAAAAGAAGGAAAGCAAGGGCTTTTTGAACTAGCTCATAATGGAACAATTTTTCTTGATGAAATAGGTGAAATATCTAAAGGGTTGCAAGCAAGGCTGCTTAGAGTAATTCAGGAGAAGGAGATAATGAGAGTAGGTGGAGATAAGGTTATTCCTATAGACATAAGAATAGTTAGTGCTACAAACCAGAACTTAGAAAAGCAGATTGAAACAGGAGAGTTTAGACAAGATTTATATTATAGGTTGAATGTGTTTAATATTATATTACCACCATTAAGAGAACGTAAAGAGGATATTTCATTAATAGCAAATAAATTATTAAAGAAGTTTGCAGAGAACTATGATATTGATTTTAATAAAGTGATAAAGGAGATTAATCCTTTACTCATTGAATATGATTGGCCGGGAAATATAAGAGAATTTAATAATATTATAGAGAGATTAGCTTTAGTAGCTGTACAAACTAAGTCTCATAACTGGGCCGAAACCTTAAGAAAAGTTATGCATACAGTAGAAGCAATGGATGAGCATATCGTAGTGAAAGTAAATTTGAAGAATGGATTAAAAGATGCTGTTAAAGAATTTGAAAAATATATTATAAATTCTATGTTATTAAAATATGATCAAGATAAAGATAAAGTAATTAAGGAACTAAAAATAGGCCGTGCTACATTTTGGAGAAAGATATAAAGTTGAGTATCAAAAATGATTTTATTTACTATCAAAAATGATACTGAGTCAAACTCCTTATGTGTAAAGCAGTTTTTGAAAATTTTAATTAAATATTAAAATCAAAAATGATACAAGATATTCTTGAAGCATGCCAAAAACCGTTAAAAAGTTTTTGGCATGCTTATTGCTATTTATATAAATGTCAGTAAATAAAATTTTTAAAACCATAGCTAGCTAGTAAAAAAGTTATTTAAACTGATAGAATTGATACCTAGGTTATTAGTGATAATAGTAACAATCATACTAATATGAATTTTACAGCATTATTAATAAACTTGTGAGATTTTTTCTTAAGAGAAATGAGTAAACGTTTAGGAGGTGGGAATAAGCCTGTAAAAAATCATGAATTATGATAAATAACGAATTAAGCTTATTAAACTATGTAAAAACATATTTGGAGGAAAAAATAGTATGAATAATGGAGCTTTGTTGTCCTTAGCTTTTCTGGTTCTAGCGATAGTGCTAGGGTTTGTAAAGAAAATGAATGTAGGAATAGTGGCTATAGCATTAGCGATGGTAGTTGGTAAATTAGTAGGATTAAGTGATACAAAAATTATAGCTGGTTTTAGTTCGTCTCTTTTCGTAATGCTGGCTGGTATAACTTTCTTATTTAGTATTGTTCAGGTAAACGGAACCTTAGAGTTGATAGCCAAAAAAGCAGTTGCTTTAGCTGGAAAAAGAACTAAGCTAATTCCGGCAGTAGTATATTTAGTAGGTTTTCTCATTGCAGCAGCTGGACCTGGAGCTGTACCAGCTATTCCTATTGTAGTAATGTTTTCAGCACCTCTAGCTATAATATTAAAAATTAGCCCAATAATGTTATCTGCAATTGGGGTAATAGGTACTTTGGCTGGTAGAATGACTGCTATTACACCAGAAGGTATTCTTATTACTAGTATAACTTCAAAGCAGGGTATTACAAATGTTATGACACCTGCATTAATAAATGCGACAATTTCAACAATTATTTTGGCAATATTAGTATACGTATACTATAAAGGCTATAAGACCGAAGGCGAAAATCCTTTAAAGTTAAGCGAATTACCTAAATTTACTAAAAATCAAGTAATTACAATAATTGGCGTAATTATTATGATATTTTCTGTTACAGTTCTAAAGTACAATGTTGGATTAACTTCATTTTTAATAGCTGCTGTGCTTTTAGCTTTAAAGGTTGCGGATGAAAAAGAGTGTATAAAAGCTGTTCCATGGGGAATTTTACTACTTGTAACAGGTGCTGGAGTTCTTATGAACATAGTTATAGTTACAGGAGGAATTGATTTATTAGCAAAAACTTTGGCTAAATTTATGACACCAACTACGTCATCTTTTATTATGGCCATAACATCTGGTGCTATGACTTGGTTTAGCTCAACCTTAGGTGTAGTTATTCCAACCTTAGTGCCAACAGTAGGTACAATTGCTCATACAGTTGGCGGTGGTGTTTCAGGAACAGAATTAACTTCAGCTATAGTCATTGCTTCATCAGTAGCTGGAGCATTAAGCCCGGGTTCCACAGGGGGAGCTATGATATTAGCTGCATACGTTGCCAATACTGATTGTAGTGAAGCAGAACAAAGTAAATTATTCGTAGAATTATTTATCTGGTCAGTAGTTGGCATGGTACTTATTGCTTTAATAGCACTTTTAGGAGGCTATAGAGTAATAGGATAAAAAAATTTAAATAAACCATGGCATATAATTGCCTCAAAAATAAATAGTAAATAAAATAAATTAAAAAATTAT
Source organism: Clostridium carboxidivorans P7 (assembly GCF_001038625.1). GTDB lineage: Bacteria > Bacillota > Clostridia > Clostridiales > Clostridiaceae > Clostridium_AM > Clostridium_AM carboxidivorans. The sequence goes on along the minus strand of NZ_CP011803.1, from coordinate 3,309,643 downwards.
AGTAAGGAGAGATATATATGATAAATACAGGAGCACTACAAGGAGTAAAGGTTTTAGATTTGACTAGGGTTTTAGCAGGACCATTTGCAACTATGATGATGGCAGATATGGGAGCAGATATAATAAAAATCGAAATGCCTAAAAAAGGAGACGACAGCAGACAGTTTGGTCCTTTTGTAAAAGGTGAAAGTTCATATTATATGAATCTAAATCGTAACAAAACAGGTATAACACTTAACCTTAAACATTCACGTGGAAAAGAGATTTTTCTTGAAATGGTTAAAAAGGCTGATATAGTAATGGAAAATTATCGTCCAGGAACAATGGAAAAGTTAGGATTAGGTTATGAAACATTAAAGAAGGTTAATCCTGGAATTGTATATGCTTGTGTATCAGGATTTGGACACTATGGACCATATAAGAACCGTGCTGGATATGACATAATAGGACAAGCTATGAGTGGTCTAATGAGTACAACAGGACAACCAGGTGGAGAACCAACTCGTACAGGTACAGCAATGTCTGATGTTTTAGCAGGTTTATCAGTTACAATAGGGACTTTAGCCGCATTACATTATAGAGATAAAACAGGAATAGGTCAAAAAGTAGATGTGTCTCTTGTTGATTCAACAGTAGCAAGTATGGAAATTATAAATCAAATATATTTAGTAGAAGGACGTATACCAGAACGTATTGGTAATCGTTATGAATCATGCTATCCTTATGATTCATTTAGAGCTAAAGATGGCAGCGTTGTTATAGGAGCAGCTAATGATAAATTATGGGGAAAAGTATGTGAGGTAATGAATAAACCAGAACTAGCAACTTGTGAAGATTTTGATAAAAATATAAAACGTGTTAAACGTCATGTAGAAGTCAAAAAGATAGTTGAAGCTTGGACACTAGAACATACAATAGATGAAATTGTGGATATATTATTAGAAGCTGGGGTTCCAGTTGCTCCAATTAATACTATTGATAGAGTTGTTAAAGATCCACATATAGCAGGAGTAAGAGAAATGTTTGTAGATGTAGAGCATCCTGTAGCTGGAAAAATGAAAATAACAGGATCTCATATTAAGCTTTCAGAAACAAAAACATCTGTTAAAACGCCAGCACCAGTTTTAGGTCAGCATAATAAAGAATTTTACAAAGAATTTATGGGTTTAAGCGAAAAAGAAATTGAAAATATGATACAAGAGGGAATACTATAATCAATAGTGTATTTGGAGGAAAATAATTATGAAATTTGGAGATAGAATTAAAGTAGTGGAAGTAGGCCCTCGAGATGGATTACAGAATCTAAAGAATTGGATACCTACAGAAGTTAAAATAAAATTGATTAAAGATTTAATCGATGCTGGTATAAAGGAAATGGAAATGACTTCCTTTGTACATCCAAAGGCTATTCCTCAAATGAAAGATGCTGAAGCTGTAACAAAAGCAGTAATTGATGAGCTTAATGAGAAAGAAATAAGAACTTTTGCGCTTGTTCCTAATTTAGTAGGTGCTAAAAAAGCTTATGGATGTGGGTTAAGAGAAATAACTTATGTTATATCTGCCAGTGAAAAGCATAACCTTGCTAATATAAATCGTACTGTACAACAGTCATTAGAAGGATTGGCTGATATTAGAGCTGAATTACCAGATATACAAATACGACTAGATGTAGCCACAGCTTTTGGATGTCCATTTATGGGACAAGTAGGTGAAGATTTGGTTATTAACCTTATTAGATCTGCAGAAAAAATAGGAATAAATACTATAACTTTATGTGATACTATTGGAATAGCTAATCCAAAGCAAGTGTATGAATTATCGCAAAAGGTTTCTAAGGAGTTTCAAAATATACCTGTAGGATTACATTTGCATGATACCCGTGGAATGGGAATTGCAAATTATCTTGCAGCTATAGAGGCTGGAATAAGCGTATTTGAAACATCAATTGGTGGATTAGGAGGATGTCCTTTTGCACCAGGAGCTGCTGGAAATACAGCAACTGAAGATCTTGTAAATATGCTAAATGAAATTAAAGTGGAGACAAACATTGATTTGAATGCATTGGTAAGTATATCCAAAGAATTGGAAGAGAAATTAGATATGAACTTTACTGGTCATATGGTTCATGTTAAAAGCAATTGTGTAGGAATTTAATGAGATACTTGTTTTTAGAAGAAAGTAATTGTTAATGAAAAAAATTAGAAAATAGCTTAAAGAAACACTATAAATCAGTTATAAAGCAGCTGATTTGTAGTGTTTTTATATTATTAAACTTGATTTATAATCTAAGATTATATTACCAAGTTAAAGGCGAAACAAAAGTATAAACTGACTGAATATGTTAGATGATTTTGTATCCTCTACAAAAATAAACTATCTTTTTATTGATGCATGTTATATATCAGATAAAGTTATGATTCATGATCTTAAAAAGAGTTATCGCGCTACTGTAAGATTAAAATATAACATCAAGGAATTCTATAGATTTTAAATAATTTTAAGTTAAGTTTTTAGAACTTACATAAAAGTATTATTTTAGTAAATGAATAATAAAATAAAAAAAAACAAACTACACATATATGAAGAATATGAGGAGGTATTGAAATGTCAAAAAAACCATTAGTACCATCGTCAGAAGGAAAGATTGATAAATTTAAAGTAGAAGTGGCAAAAGATATGGCATTAGAAAATGTTATGAATAGAAAACAATTTGGTAATGATAAAAATTCAGGTAACGTAGGTGGAGAAATGGTAAAAAGAATGGTTAAAGCAGCAGAAGAAAATATGGTAGGTGGGAAAAGATAATGTAATTCTATAATTAATAAAAATATACCAATATTGAAATATGGCTGTAATGGCCATATTTTTTTTCGTGAAATTTGCAAAATGATTAATATGGAAAGGTAATAAAAGCTGTTATGCTTTCTAGCTCCAATTTAAACCATGGAATATAAGGATAAATATACTTATTGAATTGTAATCTAATTTCATAAATAATTATATTAGGATAAATACAAGTTATACTAGGAGGAAAAAATGATTACAATTAAAAAATTTTCCATAGCATTTTATACAATTATAGTTTTGTTTTTTGTTTTAGTAACAAAGGTATCTGCGGCTCCAAATAGTATAAGAATTGGTGGAGTAGATAGATATGAAACGGCAGTAAAAGTTTCACAAGATAGTTGGAATGAATCAGAATATGTTGTGTTGGCTTCAGGGGAAGATTTCCCAGATGCTATTTGTGCTGTGCCGCTTGCAAAAAAATATAATGCTCCTATTTTGATAACTAAAGGAAATAGTTTGAATTCTGAAGTATTTGATGAAATTAAGAGATTAAAAACTAAACAGGTTTTAATAATAGGTGGGGAAGGTGTTATACTTCCTAGTGTTGAAAAAGAATTAAATGATAATAATATAAATACAATTCGCATAGGTGGACAAGATAGGTATGAAACTAGTATAAAAGTAGCAAAAGAATTAGGACAAAGTAATGAAATTATATTGGCATATGGCGAAAATTTTCCAGATGCATTATCTATAGCACCTATAGCGGCTATGAAAGCTATGCCTATAATTCTCACTGATACTAATGTTCTTCCAGATAGTGTTAAAGAATATATAAGTAGCAATGTAATAAACAAATGTTATGTATTGGGTGGTACTGGGGTTATAAGTAATAGTTCTATAAAAAATATATCAAATGTTAAAAGGTTAAATGGAAGTGATAGGTATGAAACTAATATAGCTATTATAAATGAGTTTTCATCGGACTTAAATTTTAAAACTACATATTTAACTTCAGGGGAAAACTTCCCAGATGCATTATGTGGTTCTGCTGCTGCAGGAAAGAGTAGTTCACCAATTGTATTGGTAAATACAAACTATTTTAAAGGTAGAAGCTTAATTAAGTCAAAATTAAATGATATAGACTATTTTAAAGTATTAGGTGGCAGCGGAGTTATATCTGATAAGCTTGTACAATCGATTTTATTTCCTACAAAAAGTGTACTAGCATATACAGGTTCTTACTATTCGGGAGATGACTTATCATATAAGTCTTTGGTTAGTTACTCAGGGTTAATCGATGGTATTGCTACAGATACTTATAATGTGGATGGACTTGGAAATATAACAGGTACTGTTCCTCAGGAACAAATAGAATATGCAAATGCAAATAAAATTTCAACTTATGCTATGATATCAAATTCTTTTAATGGAAATATAACTAAGGCTTTATTAGAAAGTGATACAAATAGGCAAAATTTGATAAATAATATATTGGATGCTTTAAAAAAGAATAACTATAAAGGTGTAAATGTGGATTTAGAAGGTATATTTTATTATAACAGAGATGAATTTACACAATTTATAAGAGATTTATATAATACATTGCACCCACAGGGATTTGAAGTAACTGTATCAATTCCATCGAAAATTGTGGACAATCCTCAGGATGCAGGAACTGGAGCATATGATTATAATGAAATTGGAAAATTTTCAGATAAAGTTATGATAATGACTTATGATGAACATTGGTCTGGTGGTTCACCAGGAGCTATTGCATCTATAGGTTGGGTAGAAAAAGTAATTAATTATTCAGTTAATGTTATTCCTAATGATAAGATAATGTTGGGATTAGCAGCATATGCATATGATTGGGCATCAAATGGCAATAGTGCAGATGCTTATACTATAAATCAAGCTTATAATAAAGCATACAGAAATGGTGTTCAAGTTAAATGGGATTCAACATCTAAAAGTCCATATTTCAATTATACTGATAATTATGGTGTTTATCATAGCGTATGGTTTGAAAATAGTACAAGCATTGGCTATAAATTAGATCTTGTAAATAACTATAATTTAGCCGGAGTTGCCATATGGAGATTAGGATTAGAAAATGCTGATTATTGGGACATTATAAATCAAAAACTTAATAATTAAATTAAAAATATTGCGAAGCAATATTTTTAAGAGGACAGAGTACAATTGACAGAGGACAGTGAAGGATGATTTTTCTCCACTGCGCTACGAAAAATCTTTAATTAAATTTTTAATGACTCGTTTCGCTAAAGCGAAACATTGCTGATTTATATAAATTTAAAGCTTCTTTTGTGTTAGCAAAAGAAGCTTTAAAAATAAATTAGTTTTCTGACGTAAGGAAGAAAACTCACCTTCATTGTCCTCTGTCCTCTTGAAAAAATTGTGTAGTACTGTACTTACTTTATGAGGATTAGTTATTTTGTATAATCCGTATAGTCTGGTTTAAACCATTTAATAGATATACTAGCTTTTTCAGTTTCATCTTTAGGGTTTATTTGCAAATCATCGCTGCTTATTTTATTTTTATTTAACAATAATACTGTATTTTCTGGGTCATCACAGTAGAAAGTAATTCCGCGTATATTATCAATGGTAGGAGTAAATTTCCCAAATATAGGATCATCTACAGAACTTATATTAATATAAGTTTTACCATCTTCAGTCAACTTGTTATACATTAGGTATTTATGAACATCAGCATAGTTTAGAAGTCTAGAAGTTTTGGCTACAAGTATCTTGTTATTAGTTTCATATTCCTTTAATAATTTTAAGGATTGAATATTTTCTGGTTTAAACAAATATTCTGTGTTGACACCAAAATGTTGAGCTACTATGCTGTACTGTTTATTATTTACAATGCTGTCCAGGTTATCCTTAGTAAGTTGACGATGAATATGTTCTGGAGTCCATGTCCAATCCATTTTGCCATCTACTAAATTATTTGTATATCTATAAAATCCCCAAACTTTTTGTCCATCTCTTAAAGATAGTTCATAAAGAGGATAACTATGTCCGAAATTAGAATCACTTAAAGAATTCCATACGTATTTAACACCATTTTGTATAGTTAAATCTGTATGGTAGTAAGATGAATTAGGGTTATCACCTTGTTGGTAACTCATAAAATTTGAAGTGTCATGAGCACCAAAATTTTGTTTATTGGATTTGTTACCATGGTTTATCCAAATTGTAGGTTTAAAACCTATGGAGTTTAAAGTATTCCAAGCATTTTCGGCTAACTTTCTATTAAAAAGGGTATTTTTTTCGCTTTTGGTTGAAAAGTCTCCAAAAGTATGAATAGAATCTATCCATCCTGAACCCATAAAATGAATCATTTCGTCAGCATTATGTTTTTCTGTTTTACTGGTTCCATTAAAAAATGTCATTATATGGTCTACTCCATGCCCCTCAGTATCAACTGTGGATTTCATATTATCACCCATATACATCCAAAATGAATCTCCGATATCTAAGCCTAAACCTTCACCATAAGGAGTTTTTTCCTTGGTGTTCAAAAACTTATGGTAAGTTTGAAATTCTTCTAAGGTAGCGTCATCTATGTCAGAGCATATAGAAAGCATAGATTTAAATGGATATGGAAATTTTCTTATATCTTTATTTTCAGAATCTTTAGTTTCAGTATTAGAGTTTAGTACACTTTCTGGTATACTATCTGCAGTTTTATTTTTTTCATGCTTAGTTTTTGCAGGGTTATTAGCTGATACTTTTATATTATTAGCTAGCTTTTTTGAATTGTAGAACTTAAATCCCCAAAAACAAGCAGCTAAAACTAGTAAAATAAAAAAAGTTGAGATTAGAAATTTAATTTTTCTAGCTTTTTTATATTTTTTTATTCTTGTTGGCCTTTTCATAAACATACATCCTTATAGTAATATTTGTTATAAAATCATTATAATTATTTTATTGTTAAATTAAGTAAAAGATGCTTGGAATACTACAGAGTGCTAGTCCACGTTAATAAATATGACAGGTAACATAAGCAGTAACCCAAAATCTATGATTTACTTAGTTTAATTTTTCTTAATTTAACTAGATTATTTATCAATGCTTATGCATCTTATTTGAATAGAGAATAGGAGTATTAGCAATGATGCTTATTGAACAAAACCATTATATAGCAAAGAATTAAATTTTACTAGTACTTGGACATTAAAATAAGGTTTTTTTAAGAATTGAATTATTTCTAAGTTTAATTAAGATTAATTACTAGCAAAAAGATTGAAATGCTATTGATAAATATTTAGAAAGTATTGTATAATGATAATACAATCATTGTTAACGTTAACAATAAGAGTTTGGGTGCATTAATTAGTACGCGTAAAGTATTATTTTAGTTATTGTTAACGATAACAATGGTCAGACGTAAAATTATTACTTATAATGTAAAAATAAATATGGAGATGATAAGTTTGATTAATAACAAAAATGAACATACCAGCATAAAAGAAGTTTTATGGAAAAATCACAAAGCTATTCGTTTCAGTGCAGGTGGATATGAAGCACTTATGGTACCAGAAGTAGGAGCAAATATAGTAGAATTAAAAAATGTTTTTAAGGGAGTAAGTATACTTAGAAGTCCCAATGATGATTTGGAATTTGAAAAATTTAGAGAAAGGCCTCAGGTATATGGATTACCATTATTATTTCCACCAAATAGAATACAAGATGGTAAATTTAAAGTGGACCATAAAGTATACCAGTTTCCTATAAATGAGCCTAAAAATCATAATTATATTCATGGATTTGTAAAAAATGATAAATGGGAAATAACAAGAAAAGAAATTATTTCTGGAGACCAAGTTGAAATAGAGGCTGTTTTTAATTTTGATAAGGAACATAGCTTTTATAAGTATTTACCTCATGAATTTCAATTTAAATTACTTTATAATCTTTCTAGTGAAGGACTAAAACAAACTACAAGTATTATTAATTTAAGTAGTGAAAAAATGCCAATAGGTATAGGATATCATACAGCTTTTAATGTACCTTTTAATCCAGAAAGTAAAGATGAAGATTATAGATTAATAGTATCCGTAGGCAAAAGATGGGTACAAGATGAAAGAAATTTACCAACAAAAGAAATATTGGATTTAACAGAAGAAGAAAATCAGTATGTTAATAAAGGTATAATACCATTAGGATGCAAAATAGAATCTCATTATACATTAGAAAATATAGAGGTTAATGGATCAGAATTTCGTGGCGCAATAATCGAAGATAGATCTAAAAATATGAGAGTAGTATATGAAATGGGTAAAGAATATAAACATATAGTTATATGGAATGATATGGGTGACAAGAATTATGTGTGTATAGAGCCTCAAACTTGTGTGATAAATGCACCTAATGTTAATTTAGATCAGAATATAACAGGATTTAAAACACTAGAGCCAAAGGACATTTGGAGTGAAACAGCAAGAATATATGTTAAGGATATAAAATAAATATTAGGCTTATATGGGACAAATTTATTTGAAAAATTTTTTATTTAAATATTTTTGCACACGTTAACAAAAAACTGTTGTAATTTTAAAAGAAAACGATTATAATAAGAATAAGTTAAATTGTTCACGTGAACAATAAGAAAAATAGTAGAAAAAGTAGGGTGATTATAGTGAAAAAATTTATGGACGAAAATTTTTTATTAGGCAATGATACTGCAGTGAATTTGTATCACAAATATGCAAAGGACATGCCTATAATAGATTACCATTGTCATTTAAATCCAAAAGAAATTTTTGAAAATAAAAAATTTAAAAACATAACTGAAGTTTGGCTTTATGGTGATCATTATAAGTGGAGAGCTATGAGAAGTAATGGTATAGATGAAAAATACATTACTGGAGATGGAACTGATTATGAAAAATTTATAGCATGGGCGAAAACGTTACCGATGGCTATAGGAAATCCTCTTTACCATTGGACACATCTAGAACTTCAAAGGTTTTTCGGAATATATGAAGTTTTAAATGAAAAAACTGCTCCTGAAATTTGGAAAAAGACAAATGAACTATTAAATGGAGAGGGATTTGGAGCAAGAGACTTAATTAAAAAATCAAATGTAAAGATTGTATGTACAACAGATGATCCAGTAGATTCTTTAGAATATCATTTAAAACTTAAAGAATGCAAGGATTTTGATGTGAAGGTTTTACCAGCTTTTAGACCTGATAAAGGAATTAACATAAATAAGCAAACTTTTGTACCATGGATTGAAAAACTAGGACAAGCATATGGTAAAGCTATAAATAGTTATGATGAATTTATAGAAGCATTAAAAAGCAGAATTGATTTCTTCCATTCAGTAGGATGTAGAGTATCAGATCATGCACTAGATAGTGTAGTGTATGCAGAAGGATCTAAAGAAGAAATTGAGAAAATTTTCTTAAAAGCACTTAAAGGTGAAGTATTAGCTGTAGAAGAAGTAAGCAAATATAAAACAGCTGTTTTAAAATTCTTAGGAAAAACTTATGCAAAATTAGGATGGACAATGCAATATCATATTGCAGCTATGAGAGATAATAATACTAAAATGTTTAATAAATTAGGTCCAGATACAGGATTTGATTCCATAAATGATGAAGGTATTGCTTATCCTCTTTCAAGGATTTTAGATGCCTTAGAAACTGAAGATTTACTTCCAAAAACAATATTATATACTTTAAATCCAAAGGATAACTTTGTTCTTGGAACTATGCTTGGAAATTTCCAAGGAACAACTGCTCCAGGAAAAATACAATTTGGATCAGCATGGTGGTTTAATGATCACAAAGATGGAATGATAGAACAGATGAAATCTTTAGCTAACCTTGGTCTATTAAGCCGTTTTGTAGGAATGCTGACTGATTCTAGAAGCTTTTTATCATATACAAGACATGAGTATTTTAGAAGAATACTTTGCAATTTAATAGGTGAATGGGTTGAAAATGGAGAATATCCAAATGACATAGAATTTTTGGGAAGTATTGTGCAGAATATATCTTATAATAATGCGAAAGAATATTTTGGAATGTAGAATTTTAATGAAAAATAGTTTAATCTTTACTGCGTTTATGGCGCAGTAAAGATTGAAAATAAATGTATACGATTTTAATGAATGTAAACGATATTATATAATAGGGGGAGTAGAAACATGGAGCAAAAAAAGGTTCAAGAAACTGGCAAAAAGTTAACCTTAAAAGAAAAAATATCTTATGGTTTTGGTGACTTTGGTAATGGATTTATGTTCGATTTAGGACAGGCGTATCTTTCTAAGTTCTTTACAGATGTATGTGGTATACCAGCAGCAGCAGCAAAAAATATTTTTGTATATACAAAGATATTTGATGCATTTATGGATCCTATAGCTGGATCAACCGTTGATGCAAAAAAACCAGGTAAACATGGTAAATTTAGACCAGTTATGATGGTTTCAAGCATAATTCTTGCTATACTAACAATTGTAACATTTTTGATGCCTGGTACTACAGTTACTAGTAAATTAGTATATGCATATGCTGCTTATATGGTATGGGGACTTATATATTCATTTACAAATGTTCCTTATGGATCTTTAGCATCTGTTATGACTCAAGATGTTGATGAAAGAAGTCAAATGGCAACCTACAGACAAACAGGATCTTTAGCAGCACAATTAATAACTGGTGTAGCATTTGTACCTATACTTATACATTTTTCAGATCCTAAAATAGGATATCCAGTAGCTGCTGCTATTATGGCTTTAATAGGTGTAATTTCCTTTTATATTTGTTTTAGAAATACTAAAGAGCACATTCAACCTAAAGCAAAAGTACAAGAAAAAACAACTGTGGGTGATTATGCTAGAGCAGTATTCACAAATAAACCGTTATTATGTTTAATTCTTATGACTTTATTTACAATATCTGCAATGAATGCAAATAATCAAATGATGATATATTATTGTCAATATGCTCTTGGAAATGTTAAACTTCAACCAGTTATAAACAGTATAATGATTGGATGTTCTATTTTAGGAATCGCAGCTATTCCTAAAATGGTTAAAATGTTTGGAAAAAAGAAAACTGCTATGATAGGTTTCGCAATTGGTATCATTGCTAATGGATTAAACTTTATATTACCAGCAAACTTTTATGTATTCACAATACTTGTAACTATAGGATATGCAGGACTTGCTATTCCAAATGGTGTTACTTGGGCTTTCGTTTCTGATGCTATTGATTATGGTGAATGGCATACAGGAAAGAGAAAAGAAGGTATAACTTATGCTGCATTTAACTTCTCAAGAAAAATAGCTCAATCTATAGCAGCTTATGTTACTTTAGGAGCTTTACAATTAACAGGATATGTAGCAAATGCACATCAAACTGCAAAAACATTATTAGGAATGAAAGCAGTAATGGCATTATATCCAGCTGTTGCATTAGCTATAGCGGCTGTTGTAATTGGGTTAATGTATAATTTATCAGATGATAAATACAGAGATATAGTAGCTGATTTACAAAATGGAAAATTTGAAAATAATTAATGTAACTTTCACTTAATACAACCCCGTTAATTTTACTAATGCAAGTATTTATGTTTTTAAAATATGAATACTTGCATTTTATTTATAGGTAAGTGTATTAAAAGCATATTTTGAAAGGAGGATTTAGTTTATGAAAATAAACTTTAATAGTTTTAAGAACATAAATATTACACAAGGGATAATAGTAATGTGGTTAGTATCTTTAATAACAACTATTGTTATTGGTGTAATAGGATATGTAAATACATCAAGAATGCATAACAATATAAATGATATGTATGTTAATATTATACCTAAACTAAAAGATTGGGGTGATGTTAATGGTGATATGGGGGTTTTAAGAAATACTCTAACTAAAATAATAGATAGACCATTTGAAGAACAAAATGAAAAGACAATGATTAGCTTAAATAATGACATAAGAACTATAATATCTAGAAATGAAATGTCGTCGAAGAATGATTCAGAAGAAAGACAATTGGTTTTGCAAATGAAACAAGCGTATGAGCATTATTATTCTTTTATACCAAAGATTATTGAACAAAGAAAGAATAACATAATACCAGATAAACAAATAACAAATGTAGCTATGGGTAGTTATGGAAATGATTTGGCTAAAAAGAATATCCAGCTAATTGATTACCAAAAGCAAAAGGCTAAAGAACAAAATGAAAAATCTAAAACCTTGTATTATAAAAATATGACTTTATTTATTATTATTTTTAGTATATCTATTTTAGTTTTAACTATAATATCAATTATTGTTATTTTTATAATTAAAAGTTCTATAAAAGAATTTATTGATAATTTATGCAGATTATCTGAAGGAAACTTTACAGTTAAGTTTAATACTAAACTTACTAATGAATTTGGTGTGATGAATAAAGCATTAGAAAAAACAGTTATATCTATTTCAAATACTATTTCTTTAATAAAAAAAGATTCTACAAATGTTACCAATCAATCTATATCACTTACAAATATATCAGAACAAATGCGTTGTTATATAGAAGAAGTTTCAGCTTCAATCAAAGAAGTAACAAAAGGGTCTTCAAATCAAGCTGAAGAACTTGTATTAATAAATTCAAATTTAAATTCATTTGGTGAAGAATTGGATGTAATAATGAAATCTATAAATGGAATTCATAACAATGCTAAAAATATTAGTGATAGGTCAAAAAAAAGTGATGTGGAATTAAGTAAACTTGCAAGTTCTATAAATGATATTGCAACATCTTATGATGAGGCAAGAGAAAGGATAAATGAACTGACCAGAAGTATTGAAAAAATTACAGAAATAATCAATTTAATTAATGACATAGCAGATCAAACAAATTTACTTGCTTTAAATGCATCTATTGAAGCATCTAGGGCTGGAGAAGCAGGAAGAGGATTTTCTGTGGTAGCAGATGAAATTAGAAAATTAGCAGAACAGTCAAGAAGTTCATCAAGGGATATAAGCAACTTATTAAATACTATCGAAGGTGAAGCTAGTTTAGTTACTGAAACTACTAATAATGCTAATAATGAGCTTATAGAACAACTTACAGTAATAAGTAGTAATATAGTTTCTTTTAGGGAAATAATAACTTCCATAGAAAGTATACTACCTCAAATTCAAGAAATGAACAAATCTATAGTACAAATTAGCAGTAGAAAGGATCATATTATATCAAGTGTTGAAAATTCATCTTTAGTAGCGGAAGAAAATTCACAGGCATCTCAAGAAATTTCTTCTTCAACAGAAAAAATGACTATGTCATCTGATGAAGTTGCAAAAGCAGCAATATTGTTAAAAGATATGATGAAGAAAATTTTACAACAAGTTGAAAAGTTTACTGTATAAAGGTATATAATGTTTAAAGGACTATATTTTATTATATATAGTTTAGTTATACAAAATATGATATTATCATAAAGAAAAATGTATATTTGTTTTCAAAAGAAAGGTGGAACTAATGAGCGTAACAATAAAAGACATAGCAAAATTAGCAAATGTATCACATACAACAGTTTCAAGAGCACTTAATAATAGTCCTTTAATAAATGAAGAAACAAAAAGTAAAATAAAAGCTATAGCAGAACAGCTTAATTATGTACCTAATTATATTGCAAAGAGCTTAGTATTAGATAAATCTTATACCATAGGGTTATTTTTTTCCAGCATAAGTAGAGGTACATCTTCAGGATTTTTCTTTGAAACAGTAACAGGAGTAAATAGCGCTATAGAAGAAAATTATAATTTAGTTGTAAGAGGAATTGATAATTACAAGGATTTTACAGCCATTAATAAAAAGAGATTTGATGGAATTGTCTTGATGAGTCAAAGTGACAATGATAATTACTTTGTTTATGATGTAATGCAGAAGGGTATTCCATTAGTTGTTTTAAATAGAGAATTAGAAGAAGAAGCCTTAATAAATATAGTATCTGATGACAAGGAAGGTACTTTTAAAGCTGTAGAACACTTGATAAAAAATGGACATAGAGATATAGCTATAATAGAAGGAAAAAAGGAGTTTAAATCCACTCAAAACAGAAAAGATGGATTTATGGAAGCTTTGATTCACTATAATGTACCAGTACGCAGTGAATATATGATTAAAGGAAATTTTGATATGAAAAGTGGATATGATGCTACGAAAAAACTTATGAATTTAGATAAAGTTCCTACAGCAGTTTTTTGTTCTAATGACGATATGGCCATAGGTGCTATAAAAGCAGCTTTTGATAGTGGTCTTAGTGTACCAAAAGACATTTCAATAGTAGGATTTGATGATATAGCAGTTTCAGAATATTCTACGCCATCACTTACAACTGTAAAAAGACCTATAGAAGATATAAGTATAATGGGTGGAAAGAAGATAATTGATATAATAAATGGAGAAAGCTATAAAGGTGAAAAAATATTCCTTAAGACAAAACTTGTAATAAGAGATTCTGTTCTTAAACTAAATGAGAATAGTTAATATGATATTTAGCATAATGAAATTTTGATGTGATTATTTTTTAGTTAATAATTACGTCAAAATTTTTTTATGCGCAAATTTTCTATTGAAAAACAAAACTTAATTTTATATAATAGAAGTGGGTTCACAATATGAAATCACTTTTCGTATTATGAAACAAATGCTTATGTGTACAATGCGTGTACAAAATCTAGGCTTAATATAAGTACATTGCGACACAACTTTTTAGAGGACAATTGACAGAGGACAGAGGACAGAGGACAGAGGACAATGAAGGTGAGTTTTCCTCCTTCCGTCAGAAAACTAATTTATTTTTAAGCTTGTTTTGCTAATGCAAAACATTGCTTAAGTAGGCAGCTAAAATCTAAGGATGTTCCTGATAATTTGTTACTCAGAGAGTACTTCTGAGTAACAAAAAAACGTGAGTTTCTTTTAAATTAAAGATTTTTCGTAGTGAAGCGGAGAAAAATCATCCTTCACTGTCCTCTGTCCTCTCAAAAAAAGTTTCAATGCAGTTAATAGAAGGGAAGTATAATATGAGTACAGAATTAAAAAATTTTTCAATGGATTTTTTTAAATTGGATGGAAAAGTAGCAATTGTTACAGGAGGAAATACAGGACTTGGACAAGGATATGCAGTAGCTTTAGCAAAGGCTGGAGCAGATTTGCTTATATCAACTCATGGTACAAATTGGGAAGAAACAAGAGAATTAATTAAAGAAACAGGAAGAAAAGTAGAGTTTGTTCAAGCTGATTTAACAAAAAAAGAAGATAGAGAAAAAGTAGTGAAAAGATGTATGGAGGTCTATGGAAAAATAGATATACTTGTAAATAATGCAGGCACAATAAGAAGAACTCCATTACTTGAGTATAAGGATGAAGATTGGCAAGCAGTTATGGATATAAATTTAAATGCTCTTTACTACTTGAGTAAGGATGTAGCTAATATTATGGTAAATCAGGAAGCAGGAAAAATAATTAACGTAGCATCAATGCTTTCTTTCCAGGGAGGAAAATTTGTTCCACCATATACAGCAAGCAAGCATGCAGTAGCAGGAATAACAAAGGCTTTTGCTAACGAATTAGCTTGTCATAACATACAAATAAATGGAATAGCACCAGGGTATATAGAAACAGCTAACACTGCACCAATAAGAGCTGATAAGAATAGAAATAATGAAATATTGTCAAGGATACCAGCAGCTAAATGGGGACAACCATTTGATTTGATGGGAGCAATAGTGTTTTTAGCAAGCAGAGCGTCAGATTATGTAAATGGGCATATTTTAGCCGTAGATGGTGGATGGTTAGTTAGATAAAATTTATTTGAGATAAGTTTTATTATAATTTGTTTTAATTTGAGCTCAAATCATACTGGTAGAAGGGAAAATTAAATCAAAATATTTATAAAAAAATCTCTCCTAAACCTATTGTTAACGTGTGCAAAAGATAGTATAATAAAATAAAGAAATAAACAAATATGAAATTTATATATGACTTAGTGTTGAAAATTAAATTTGATTGCACACGTGAACAATAATCATTAGGAGGATTAATTATGAAACTAAATAAAGAAATTTATAAAGAGTACAAAAAATATCCAGAAAAGGTTTTACAATTTGGAGAAGGTAATTTTCTAAGAGCTTTTGTTGATTGGCAAGTTGACAAAATGAATAGAGAAGCAGATTTTAATGGAAGTGTAGTAGTAATTCCACCTACTAAGAATGGAAAAGTTGATAAATTAAATGAACAAGATGGCTTGTTTAACTTATATTTGCAAGGAATAAAAGAAGGAAAAGCTGTTAAAGAACATTTTGTAATAAATAGTATAAGTAGAGGAATTAACTGTTATGAACAATATGATGAATATTTAAAAGTGGCAGAACAACCTGAAATAAGATTTATATTTTCAAATACTACTGAAGCAGGAATTACATTTGATGAAAACGATAAACTAGAGGATAAGCCACAAAACAGTTACCCTGGAAAATTAACTGCGTTTTTATATCATAGATTTAAGGCTTTTAAAGGAGAAAAGGATAAAGGGGTAATAGTAATTCCTTGTGAGCTTATAGATAGAAATGGTGAAAAGCTTAAAAGTATAATTTTGAAGTATGCAGAGCTTTGGCAGCTAGAGGAACAATTTTCAAGTTGGTTAAATGAGGCTAATACATTTTGCTGCAGCCTTGTAGATAGAATAGTTCCAGGATATCCAAAGGACACAATTGAAGAAGTAACAAAAGAATTAGGTTATGAAGATAGTCTTGTAGATGTTAGTGAACAATTTCACTTATGGGTAATTGAAGGACCTGAATGGATAAAAAATGAGTTTCCAGCAGATAAAGCAGGGTTAAATGTTAAATTTGTTGAAGACATGACTCCTTATAGGACAAGAAAGGTTAGAATTTTAAATGGAGCACATACATCCTTGGTACCAGTGGCATACCTTTATGGTTTAGAAACTGTAGGACAAGCAGTTGAACATGAGGTTATTGGAAGATATGTAAATAAAACTGTGTATGATGAAATAATACCGACATTGGATTTGCCAGAAGAAGAATTAAAATACTTTGCAGGTGCAGTACTTGAAAGATTTGCTAATCCTTTCGTAAAACATTATTTAATGAGTATAGCACTAAATTCAATGTCAAAATTTGAAACAAGAGATTTACCATCCTTAATAGAGTATGTAAATAGAAAAGGAAAACTTCCTAAAAAACTATGTTTCTCACTGGCTGCATTAATAGAATTCTATAAAGGTAAAAGAGGAGAAGAGAATATAGAACTAGCAGATAATGAAGATATTTTAAATTTATATAAATCCTTATGGGAAAATTATGATGGAACTGAAGCAGGATTAAAGAATATAGTAAGTACAGTTTTATCATATGAAAAGAATTGGAAAATGAATTTAAATGCAATTGAAGGATTAACAGACACAGTAACTAACTACTTATCAAAAATTGAAAAGCTAGGAATTAAGGAAGCAATTAAAGAAGTTATGTAGAAAGTGAGAGGTAATGTCATGAAAAACGTTATTAAAATAAATGAAAATGATAATGTAGTTGTGGCTTTAACAGATTTAGAAAAAGGTGAAATTGTAGAAATAGATAATGAAAAAATTAGTATTAAAGAAGCTGTTAAGAGAGGTCATAAGATAGCTGTAAGAAAAATTAAATTGAATGAAAATATAATCAAATATGGATTTCCTATAGGCCATGCAATTTGTGATGTATCAGAGGGTGAATGGGTTCATACACATAATGCAAAAACCAATTTAGATGGTATAAAAGATTATAATTTTAATCAAAGGCTTATTAAGAATGTATTTGAGAATAAGGGATTAACTTTTAAAGGATATAAAAGAAACAATGGAGATGTAGGTATAAGAAATGAACTATGGATAGTGCCTACAGTTGGATGTATAAATGGCATAGCAGATAAAGTTATAGAAAAATTTAAAGTTGAATTAGGTAATTTGAATATAGATAATACTTTAGTTCTAAAGCATAATTATGGATGCTCTCAACTTGGAGATGACCATAAAAATACTAGAACTATATTAATAGATGCAGTTAAACATCCTAATGCTGGTGGAGTATTGGTTATGGGGCTTGGATGTGAAAACAACAATATGGATGAATTTAGAAAGGCATTGGGAGAATATGATGAAAAAAGAGTAAAGTTCTTAGTTGCTCAAGAAGTTTCAGATGAAATAGAAGAAGGAGTCAAACTATTAAAAGAACTTTATGAAAATATGAAAGATGATAAAAGAGAAGAAGTGTCCTTATCTGAACTTAAAATAGGACTTAAATGTGGTGGCTCAGATGGATTTTCAGGAATAACTGCAAATCCTCTTGTAGGAAAGTTTTCAGATTGGTTGATAGCACAAGGTGGAACCACAATTTTAACAGAAGTTCCAGAAATGTTTGGAGCAGAAACACTATTAATGGATAGGACTGAAAACAAAGGGGTATTTGATAAAACTGTTCATCTAATTAATGATTTTAAAGAGTATTTTATGAATTATAATCAACCAGTATATGAAAATCCTTCACCAGGAAATAAAGCTGGAGGAATAACAACACTTGAAGATAAGTCCTTAGGATGTACACAAAAGGCAGGTACAGAAACAGTAGTGGATGTGCTTAAATATGGAGAAACTTTGAAAACAAAAGGATTAAACCTTTTGAGTGCTCCAGGAAATGATTTAGTAGCAGCATCTGCATTAGCATCAGCAGGATGTCAAATGGTTTTGTTTACAACAGGAAGGGGAACTCCTTTTGGAAGCTTTGTTCCTACTATGAAAATATCAACTAATTCACAACTTTATAAATTAAAACCTCATTGGATTGATTTTAATGCGGGAACTTTGGTAGAAGATAAAACTTTAGACAGCTTATTAGAGGAATTTATTGAATATATAATTAAAGTTGCTAGTGGTGAATTGGTAAATAATGAAAAGAATGAATTTAGAGAAATAGCTATATTTAAAAATGGAGTGACACTATAGTAATTTTTTAATTATAAATTTGAATTTACATTTTGACTAAACTTTAGAAATAAAAAATAGATTAATAGGAGGAATTCATAATGATAGAAAAGTTAGAAACTCTAAGAAAAATCACTGAAGTAGGTGTAGTTGCAGTAGTTAGAGCTGAAAATGCTGAAAAAGCAGAAAAAATTTCAAAAGCATGTATAGAAGGTGGAATACCAGCAATAGAAGTAACATTTACTGTTCCAGGAGCAGATAAAGTAATAACTTCATTAAAAGAAAAATTTACAGAGGATGAATTAATAGTAGGAGCAGGAACAGTGCTTGACAGTGAAACAGCGAGAATAGCTATACTTGCAGGCGCAAAATATATAGTAAGTCCAGGATTTGATTTGGAAACAGCTAAACTATGTAATAGATATCAAATACCTTATATGCCAGGATGTATGACAATTACTGAAATAATTGGAGCAATGGAAGCTGGAGCATCTGTTATTAAAGTATTCCCAGGAAGCGCTTTTGGTCCAAGCATAGTAAAAGACTTTAAAGCACCTCTTCCACAAGCACCTATTATGCCAACAGGCGGTGTAAGCTTGGAAAATGTAGATCAATGGATAAAAAATGGATGTATTGCAGTAGGAGTAGGTGGAAAATTAACTGCTGGTGCAAACACTGGTAATTATGATGAAGTAACTAGAGTTGCAAAACTTTTTGTAGAAAAAGTAAAAGAAGCTAGAAGTAAATAGTTAAGGAGGATAACTTAGATATGAAAAAAGTAGTGACTATGGGAGAAATATTGCTAAGATTATCCACACCAGGATATGAAAGATTTACTCAAGCACAATCCTTTGACATAGTTTATGGTGGTGCTGAAGCCAATGTAGCTATATCTTTAGCAAATTGGGGAATAAATTCATGCTTTGTCACTGAACTGCCTGATAACCCAATAGGACAAAGTGCTATAAACAACTTAAAAAAGTATGGTGTTAATACAGAATACATTCATAGAGGTGGAGAAAGAATAGGTATTTACTTCTTTGAAAAAGGAAATTCTGTAAGGCCATCTAAGGTTGTATATGATAGAGCTAATTCAGCTATTACAAAGGTAAATGTTGATGATTTTGATTTTGATGAAATATTTAAAGATGCAGATTGGTTTCATATTTCAGGAATAACTCCAGCTTTAGGAGAAAATTGCATAAGACTTGCAAAAAAAGCTGTAGAAGCAGCTAAAGCACATAAAGTTCCAGTAAGTATAGATTTAAATTATAGAAAGCAGCTTTGGGGCATTGAAGAATTTGAAAGGGTAATGCCAGGACTATTAGAAGGTGTAGATGTTTGCTTTGGATGGCTAAGTAGTGTAGAAGGAAAACAAAGTGAATATAAGGTAGCTGATTTTTCAAAGGAAGAATTAGATGAGGAAAGATTTAAATCCATATTTGGAAAGATGATAGAAAAATTCAATATAAAATATGTAGTGTCTACACTAAGAGAGAATTTTTCAGCTTCGCACAATGCTCTTTCAGCTATAATTTATGATGGAAATGAGCTTTATAGATCAAAAAGATATGATTTTACTATACAGGATAGAGTAGGTGGTGGAGATGCTTTTGCTTCTGGATTGATATATGGATTAGTGCAGGGGAAAAGTCATAAAGAAGCCTTAGAGTTTGGAGTAGCAGCTTCAGTATTAAAACACACAATAGATGGAGATGCAAATGTCGTTACAGAAAATGAAGTATTAGAGCTTGCAGCAGGAAATGCATCTGGTAGTGTACAAAGATAGTGAGTTTTTATTTCAGTGAAATTTAAAATATAAAAAATGGTTTATATAAAGGAGTAAGTACCTTAGGGTATTTACTCTTTTATTTTGTCATGCCTTAATATAGAACATATTTTAAAATACTATATGCAAGTGTTTTATTAATAAATTTTACTTATAGATAAAGTTTATTTATTTTAAAAATTAATAAACCTTTTGTCGTAATATGAGATTATGGTAATATTAACAGGAAGAAAAATAGGATAAAATACATATTTTTATACTAGGAGGATTATTTTGGATAAAAATGAAGAATTAAAATTTCTGCTTGAAATCAGGTTATTTTATTATAGCTTTTTAAAGAGTATATTTTTATCAGAACCTACAAAGGAATTATTAAAGTTAATTTTACAAGATGATATGATTGATAAAATGCCCTTTAAAGAAGAAAGTGAATTAATAAAAGAAGGTTATGAGGAAATAGCGGACTTTTTTTCAAATAAAGATGTACTAAGCGATGAAAGTTTTGAAGAATTACATTGGGATTATACAAGAATGTTTATTGGGCCATATAAGTTACCAGCACCACCATGGGAATCGGCATATTTAAATGATGAAAGGCTTTTATTTCAAAAGGAAACAATGGAAGTTAGGGATATGTATGTTAAATATTCATTCATTTCTGAAAATTATTTATATGAACCAGATGATCACATAGGTTTGGAATTAGATTTTATGAGTAAGTTAATTGAATTGTCTATAGAAGCTTATGAAAAATCGGATGAGGAAAAGTTTTTAAAAGTTATAAAAGATGAAGAGTTTTTTCTTAGTAATCACCTTTTAAAGTGGTGTAATGGTTTTAGTGAAGATATAATTAACAATTCAAATACTAATTTTTATAAAGGTATTGCAAAGGTTTTAAGTGGATACTTAGAATTTGATTGTGAAATGGTAAAAGGAATAATAAAGAATTTATAAAACTTTAGGGGTGAATATTCATGGAAAATTTTATTGAGAAAATTTTAAATTACAAAGTTAATAGACGTAGTTTTTTAAAATGGACTGCAGCTGCATCAGCATCGTTAATGTTAACTTCCTGTAGTAATAAGCTTAAGGTCATAAGTAAAGAAGAGAGAGAATCTTTAATGAAGAAGAAAGGAAAGTGGATAACAGCACCTTGCTGGCATAACTGTGGAGGAAGATGTTTAATAAAAGCTTATGTGGTTGATGGTGTAGTGTTAAGAACAAAGACTGATGATACCCATACAGATAGTTATGATAATCCACAGCAGAGAGCTTGTGCTCGAGGAAGGTCACAGATAAAACAAGTTTTAGGAGCAGATAGGTTAAAGTATCCAATGAAAAGAAAACATTGGGTTCCTGGTGGAGGAGATAAGGAACTTAGAGGTAAAGATCAGTGGGTTAGAATTTCTTGGAATGAAGCACTTTATATTGTTTCCAGTGAATTAGAAAGAATAAAAACTAAATATGGAAACAAAGCTATATATTCCAATAATGGTGCGGATGGTACTGGAGGAGAAAATCAGAGAATGCTATCACTATATGGTGGCTCTGTTGAAATGTTTGGAAGTAGATCAAGAGGAGCTTGGGCAAAAGCTATGGAACCAATATTAGGAGTAAATCAAAAAAGTCATATAATGAATGACAGAATGGATTTGCTTAATGCAAAGTTAATAGTTTTATGGGGAAATAATCCTGCTTGGAATACATCAAGTTCAGCATTAAGAAATTTAATTAGAGCTAAGGAAAAAGGCATAAAGTTTATTTGTATAGATCCTATTTATTCTACTACTATATCCCTTTTAGCTGATGAATACATACCTATAAGACCGGCAACAGATACTACTATGCTTCTTGCAATAGCATATGTATTGATTACTAATGATTCACCATTTAATCCTCTAATAGATTGGGATTTTTTAAATAGGTGTACTGTTGGATTTGATGCTGAACATATGCCTAAAGATGTTGATCCAAAAGAAAATTTTAAAGACTATATTTTAGGTACATATGATGGACAACCTAAGAACCCAAAATGGGCTTCAGAAATATGCGGAATTCCAGAAGATAAGATAATTTCCTTTGCACTAGAATTGGGAAAAACTAAACCGGCTACAGTTTTATTTGGATGGAATATGGCAAGAGTTGAAAAAGGTCAGCACGTATGTTTAGCTCAAGCTACTGTAGGAGCAATGACTGGAAACATGGGTATAAAAGGAGGATGTTTCAGTGTTAGCTGCCAGGAACCTGCTGGTAATGGAGGTCCAAATCTCATTAAACCAGGAGAAGATGGATTAAAAGAAATAAAAAATCCTTTGGAAAAAATTAAATTATGTAAAAGTGAACACTGGAATGCTATATTAACAGGCAAATATACTGCTGGAAAAAATAAGAAAGGCAATATAGATATAAGATTTATATATCATAGCCATAGTTCAACGTTAAATCAATCAAATAATATAAATAAAGGTATTAAAGCACATAGAAAAGTGGATTTTGTTTTAACTAATCAGTATGTTTTAAATCCAGATGCAGCCTATTCAGATGTAGTTTTACCAGCTACTACAGAATGGGAAAGATATGGAACTGTGTTAACTGGAAACAGAGAAATATTAATATGGGCAAGTCAGGTTATCAAACCATTATTTGAGGCAAAAGATGACATGTGGATTGCAAAAGAAATTGGTAAAAGGTTAGGTATTTCACCACAAAAAATAGAACCTATTGATTTAAAGCAAAGAGTATTTAACAAGGTAGCTGGAGCTAAAGTTATGAAAGAAGATGGTTCAACCTATGAGAATCTAGTTACTATAACACAAAATGATATAAGCTCTTTAGGAGTTCAAGGGAAACCTCAAAAGGGAATAATAGGAATAATGGAATTTAAGGAAAATGGAATTTATCAGGTTAAAAGAAAACAAAATGATAAATACGTTTATATCCACAATAAAAAATTCAGAGAAAATCCTGAAAAAAATCCTCTCAAAACCAAGAGTGGAAAGATTGAATTACACTGTAAAACTTTAGCTGATATTGTTACAAAAGCAGGCTGGAATAAGGGAAATCCTATAGCTAAATATGAAGCACCAACAGAAGGATATGAAGCTACTTTTAGTGATTGGAAGAATAAAATTAAAGGCAAGTACCCTTTGCAGTTTTGCAGTGTTCATGGACAAAGACAAAGCCATTCAAACATGGGAAATGTTCCATGGCTTCGAGAAGCTTTTTTGTGTCATTTAACGATGAATACAGTAGATGCTAAAGAAAGAGGAATTTCTGATAATGATACAGTTAGAATTTTTAATGATCATGGTTCCATATTAAGAAAAGTTCATGTAACAGAACTT
The DNA here is from genome assembly GCF_001038625.1 of Clostridium carboxidivorans P7. Taxonomy (GTDB): domain Bacteria; phylum Bacillota; class Clostridia; order Clostridiales; family Clostridiaceae; genus Clostridium_AM; species Clostridium_AM carboxidivorans. Next base: position 3,285,696 of record NZ_CP011803.1, on the reverse strand, counting down.
ATAATGCCTGGAGTAGTGGCACTACCTCAAGGTTCCTGGTTAGAAATTGATAAGGATGGTAATTGTATGGCAGGATCTGTAAATATGTTAACAGGTGACTATCCTTCAGGTCCAGATATAGAATCATTCCAAGCATGTATAGTACAAGTAGAGAAACACAATAGTACAATTGAAGAAGATTATAAGTTTAAACAAAGGATAGTTTTATAAATATAAGAGCAAAGAAAGGAGGCAGAATGTATCATGGGACAAAAAGGATTCTTTTTTAACATGGAACTTTGTATAGCATGTAAGGCTTGTCAAATAGCTTGTAAAGATAAGAATGACTTGGATGTAGGAATACTTTTTAGAGAAGTTAAGGAATATGAAGGAGGCAAGTTTCCTAATCCGTGGTTGTATTTTATATCTATGGCATGTAATCATTGTGCTAATCCAGCTTGTGTAAAAGCTTGCCCTACAGGTGCTTGCAATAAGAGAAAAGAAGATGGCATAGTAGTAATCAATAAAGAGAAATGTGTGGGATGTAGAAAATGCGTAAAAGCATGTCCTTATGGTCAGCCCAAATATTTGGGAAGTGAAGTTAAAAAGTCTGGTAAATGTGATATGTGCATTGATTTACTAGAAAAAGGAGAAGAACCAGCTTGTGTTTCAGCATGTGCCACAAGAGCATTACAAGCTGGAGAATTACAAGATTTAAAAAAGTATAATGGAGTTTCTGAGGTTAAAGGTTTACCGAGTTCAAAAATTACTAACCCATCACTAGTAATAAAACCTAAGAAATGTGCATTAAAATAATGTTTAGACATGTAAGGTGAGATTTTAGATGATTATTGAATATCTTGTTAAGAAGTTATCTGTAAATAATGATGCAAGAATAGATAAAAAACACTGTATTTATTACAGAAATAGATTTAAAAGATGTGTTGTATGTATGGAAGTTTGCAAATATGAGGCTATAACTTCTTCAGAGGATGAAATAAAAATTGATAATGAGAAATGTAAAAAGTGTGGTTTATGTAAAGCACAATGTCCAAGCCAAGCTGTAACTATTGACAATTTTGGTGAAATAGATTTATTAAAAAAAAGTGAGAAAAATTGTAGTTTATGTGTTGGATGTGAAAAAAACTTAAATTCTGTTGATTTTTCTTTTAAATGTTTGAATGGAATACATATAGAATATTTAATAGCTTTTTTAATTCTGAATAAGGATCATGAAATAGCTTTCAAGCTAAACCATTGTAAAGATTGTGACTTAAATTCAAGTGATAATATAGAAGAGAAAATTAAGTTAAGTATTAATTTCTTAAAAAAGCTTAATATCAATGTTAAAGTTAAATGCATATATGAAGAAAGTCCAGACTGTGGTAAAGAAAGATTAATGACAAGAAGAGATTTTTTTAATTCCATAAAAGGAGAATCTACTAATATTTTTAAGGAATTTGTAGTTAGTACATTAGAAGAATACTATGGTAAAGAAGATTTTAATAATAGAAGTTTCTTACTAAATGTAATTAGCAAGTTGAAAAAAACATTTAATGAAGACGTAGATTTAGAAGGCAATATATTTAAAAACTTTAAGGTTAAATCAAATTGTGATGGCTGCGGATTGTGTGAAGGAATATGTCCTTATGATGCTTGGAAGATTACAGAAACAGAAGAGAGTTTTAAAATAGAATATAATTGTTCAAAATGCAGGGGCTGCAGGCTGTGTATTGATTTATGCAGTAATAATAGTATAGAAGAAGAAAAAGTAAAGCTGTCCTATATAAACAATGAGTATGTGGAAAAGCTTAAAAAGAAAAAGTGATTTATGGAGGAAAATTATGTTTGAAGGTATAGGAATGTCAGAATTAATTGTTATTTTAATAATAGCACTTATAGTATTTGGACCATCTAAGCTGCCTGAAATAGGTAAAAGTTTTGGAAAAGCAGTAAGTGAATTTAAAAATCATGCTAATCGCATATCAGAAGATATTGATAAAGAAGAACACAAAAAATAGGTATATGAAAATTATATAAGATGTAATTTAAGGAGGAATAGGTATGTTTCGTGGAATAGGAATGTCAGAACTATTAGTTATATTAGTTATAGCACTTGTGATTTTTGGACCATCAAAGTTGCCTGAAATAGGTAAAAGTTTTGGAAAAGCAATAAGTGAATTTAGAAATAACGCAAGTAATACATCTAAAGATGATGATGACACCAAAAAGTAAAAAGTGGCATTAAAATTAGAGCATATTCAGGAGGAACCTTATGTCAGAAATAGATAAATCTTCAGAAACTAAATTAACTATATTGGAACATATGAATGAATTAAGAAAAAGGATAATTATAATTGCTTTAGCAAATACAATAACATCCTGTATTTCTTATAGCAAAATAGAGCTTGTAATGAATTATATTGTTAAGTTAGCTAAAGGTTTAAAGCTTATTTATGTTAGTCCTCCGGAATTATTTTTAGAATATGTAAAAGTATCAATATATATAGGTATTATATTAGCTTTGCCTATTACAATCTACCAAGTATGGAGATTTATTAAACCAGCTTTAAAGAAGAGAGAACGCAGATATGTTATCTTTTCATTATTTATGGGCATTATATTTTTTATATCTGGAGCAACTTTTGCATATATAGTAGTTGTTCCTATGGCTATAAAGTTTTTTATGTCTATGTCAACTCAATATGTATCTCCATTATTTTCAATTAATAATTATATAAATTTTGTACTAACACTGTTAACATGTTTTGGAATAGTGTTTGAAATGCCTTTAATAGTACTAGTTTTAACAAGCTTAGGTTTAGTTAAGCCTAGTTTTTTAAAGAAGAATAGAAAATATGCTATATTAATTATATTTATTCTTGCAGCTATACTCACTCCGCCAGATGTTATGGATCAATTTTTGATGGCAGTGCCAATGTTATTATTATATGAAATTAGCGTTATAATAAGTTCTATAATTTATAGAATAAAGAAGAAATCAGATAAAGTATAGTTTGTTTGAATAAATATTTTTAGATATAAAAATAAAACTAGGGGGTTACACAAAAATGGAAACGAAAAAACAGAATTACAACACAGCACTTATTTTAATTTTTGCAATTGTAGTAATTGGAGGGCTATTTTATGTTAAATGGAGTCCTTATTATTCCAAAGCATTTGTAGCAGCTTCAAAACATTCTATTGGAGCTTCTATACTTACAGGAAAATCTAATGTTTCACCAGCACCTTCATTGGCTGCAGCTTTGGGATATATGACTGCATATTTTAACGCTATATGGAAAGCACTAATATTGGGCTTATTGATAGGTTCATTAGTACAAGTAGCAATACCTAGAAACTGGATAAGAAAATTTATGGGAAGTAAATCACTTAAAAGTACAGTGGCAGCTGGAACTACTGCGATTCCAGGAATGATGTGCACATGCTGTTCGGCTCCAGTTACAGTAGGTCTTAGAAAATCTTCAGCATCTGTTAATGGAGCAATGGCTTTTTTCTTAGGAAATCCAACTCTTAATCCTGCAACTATTGTGTTTATGGGATTTGTTTTAGGATGGAACTTTGCAATATTTAGAATAGTTATGGGACTTGTTTTAGTTTTAGGTATTTCATCCTTAGCAGTTAAATTCTCAAAAGATGAAGGTACTAATAATGATGTAGAACTACCTAGTATGCAAGAAGAAAAGGAAGAGGGGAATTTATTTAGTCGTTGGTTAAAAGCTCTTTTCCAATTAATCATAGATACTATTCCTGCTTACCTAATTGTAGTTGCAATATTAGGAGCAGCAAGAGCATGGCTGTTCCCAGCTGTTACTCCAGCATGGGGAAATAGTATACTTGCTATAATTGGACTTGCAATTGCTGGTACTTTATTTGTTATTCCAACAGCAGGAGAAGTACCAATAATTCAAACACTAATGGCTTTTGGACTTGGAACAGGTCCTGCAGCAGCATTACTTATAACTTTACCATCAGTTAGTATTGTATCTTTATTATTAGTAAAGAGAGCTTTTTCAACTCGTGTACTTGTGTTTGTAGGATGCTCTGTAGCAGTAATTGGTATTATAAGTGGGTTTATAGGTATGGCAGTGCTTTAGTGTGAATTTTATCTAAATATCAATTAAATAATCAGCTTTAAAATTAGAAACTAACTGCTTTAATAAAACTATATTATATAAACAGGGTTTAATATTGAAATTCTTTCAATGTTGAACCCTGTTTTTTATATGGAATGATATTATATATGAGTATAATTATTACTGACAGGGTTGCTTATGTAATAATAAACTTTGATTAACTATTTTATATATATTTATTTAAAGATTTAAAAAAAGTTGTAATGAAATTAAGAATTATACGTATTAACATATGTGATTACTTAGCTAAGTAAAAAATAGGAAAAGGAGGTGTTTAAAAATATGGAGCAGTTTGCTTTATCTAATTCTTCAGATAAAGGCCAAAGTAAAGAATTAGATTTGACCTATATTTTTGAAACCTACTACAAAAGGATATACAACTATATATATTATAGAATTAATTCTAATGAGGAAACGGAAGATTTAACAAGTCAGGTTTTTGAAAAGGTAATGCTAAAAATAGACACATATTCTAAAAGTAAGTCCCCATTTGAAGTGTGGATGTTTGCTATAGCTAGAAATGTAGTGAATGATTATTTTAGAAGTTTAAAGAAGCATAGACTATTTTCTATAGATAAAATTAAAGAATTAATATCAAGAGAAAATAATCCAGAAGATATAGTATTAATAGCTGAAGCTAATAATAAACTTTCAAAGGCCTTAAAGGTTTTAAATAGTAAAGAGAGGAATATTGTAGCACTTAAATTTGGAGGAAATTTAAAAAATAAAGAGATTGCAGAAATTTTAGAGCTTACAGAAAGTAATGTGGGAGTAATACTTTATAGGGTAATGAAAAAACTTAAAGTAGAAATGGAAAGAGAGGTATAGCTATGAATAAAAAAAGTATAGAAGATAAATTTTCAATAGATATGGACGCTTATTTTAATGGTATAGAACATACAGATGAACCTCAAGAACAAGAATATAATGAAATTTTAAAGCTTGGAAAAACTTTATCAGATAAGGATTTTAGTAAGGATAGTAATAAAGAAGCTGTTTTTAAAAGAACTTTGAAAAATATAAATGAGAATAAAAGAGATAATGTTGGGAAAGGTTCAAATAAAATTAAGCGTACTGCTGTTGCAGCTGCATGCTGTTTAATAATATGTGGAGCTTTAAGTCAAACATCTTTTGCAAAAGGAGTATTAGGAAAAGTAATAAGTACAGTGTTTATTGGTGATAATGGTACCAAGATTATGCAAGAAAAAGAAACTCCTAAAACAGATAAAAATGCTTCTCGTCCTATACCTGATAAATTGAAAGGAAAGGTTTTTGACAAAAATGGCAAACCTATAACGACTTTTACTGATGGTACTCAATTTTATACAGCTAATGGAGAAAAAATTACTGGCTTTGTTAGTTCATCAAAAGATCCTAATAATGTTACAATACAAACTGAAAAAAGCAGGAAAGAGAAATTTCTAATAGTTAAAGATTCTAGCACATTAAATCAGTACACCTGTTTCAAAGTTAAGTTTCCTTCTTATTTGCCAAAAGATTATAAATTTGATAGAGCAGAGTTTATAAAAAATAAGGATGGAGGAGTTAGTAATCAATACATTTTTATATTTTTTACTAATAAAAAAACAGGTAAAGAGATTTTTATGACTCAAAGCATTTCAAATAATGATACTAAATTTGTAAGTTCAACAGATGGCAAACTTGAAAAAGTAAAAGTTAATGGAAAAGATGCTGCAATAAGTGATGATAGGTATATTGACTGGGAATATGATAATGTACTTTATGAAGTATCGGGTAAAGGAGCATTTGGAAAAGATGAATTAATAAAAATTGCAGAGTCTGTTAAATAATTTGTGCAGTAAAAATAACAAGTTTTTATTTAACTCAACTTTCACACATACAAGTTTGACTTAATATAAGCATAATGCGATGTAAAGGTGCAGTGGAAGTTTGTATTTTAACTTTCATTCCGTGATATATGATAAGGGTGTCATCACGGCTAAATGTTTTAATTATTCTAAAGCTCGAAATTTTTGAAAGCCTAAGAACTTTGTCAAACTCGGTTCCCTCAAACAGGACTAAAGTTCTAAGACTTTCAAAAATTTTGAGCTAAGAATAATACTAAAACAATTTAGCTAATGTGATGACACCCTTATCATATATCACTGCATAAAAGTTAAAATTCAAACTAGCAAGTTCAAGTGTACGCTCTTAATTACATTGTTATGAATAATTTTAGTAAGTCAAATTATATTTAACTATAACTTATAACATATAAAACTAAGGCGGAGCCTGCTGTTTTACTAATATATTTAGTTTAAATATCAGCTTTTTTTATTTTATAGAAATACTTTAAAAGGGATTGGTATTTAAGTTATTGAAAAATATAACATCAAAATACGTAAATATTTGAAATATAGTTACTTCGCTTACATATGCTTGTGTCACATTATTTTTAAACTGCGAAAGTCCAGTTACTTATATAATGTAATAGTAAAAAATTTATATTGGAGTAAGGTTAGTGCTTAATATTAATTGGAGTTATTTTTAATTACTATTTCATCAGTATCATAAAGAAAACTTCTTGCTGCACTTTCAATTTTAAATTTATTAGGAACACTACGGCCTTTAAAACTGAAATTTTCACTTACAACAGCATTATTTACTCCAATACCAGAATAACCTGAATTATTATAAATAGAACTTAAATTAGGAGCTTTCTTTATTAAAGTATTATAAACAGTATTTCTAGATGCTTGATCTTTAAATTGTACTTTTTCATTTTTTTCATGTGACTCGGAGCCATAATTATCAGTATCACTGAATCTAACTGGGATAATTCCAATACGTTCATAAATTCTATTTGTCTTATCATATTCAACGTTGTACTCAGTGCAATCATCTTTTTGTGTCATGGATGTAATTTTAAGCTTTTCTCCATTAAAATCAAATTGCATTGGAAGTTTGTCTTTAGAAATTTCATATTCTTTGTTATACCAATAATTAACAGATGCACCTACTAATCTTATGCCTACTTCTTTTATATTTTTGTAATATATAGATTTAAATTCTTCTGCACGTACATATCCTGATGATTCGTAACCTGGTCTTTCTTCTTCATTAATATTATCGGTATAGTTATTATCTAGTCGCATTGAGAATAATGGCCGCATTACAGTTATACTTCCATTTGATGGAGTAAAATCATATTCTACGATAGTTTTAAGAATTCCTTCCTTCAAATTTTTAAGTTTTAATGTACCTATATTAAGGCTATATTCTTTATTTATAGGGAGGTTTTTAACATTCTGCATAGTTATTTGTGTTTTTAAATTCCAGTTTACCTTAAAACTATCGTTTTTAGGATTAATAAATGAGCTTATTTTAGCTAGTATTTTATTATTGTATTCAGTATTTTTATATGAAATATTGTCTATATTTATAGTTATAGGATTTTTTTGTATATACTTTGCTTCCTCTTTACCAATAGAAATGAAAAAAGCTTTTTCTTTTTTGTCTGAGTTGTTGCTTGAATCTGGTAGGGAGTATCCCCATTGGTGAAAGTTTTTGTTATCTGCATCTTTAAAGCTTAATCCATCTATATAATATTTAGGATTAGATACGTTGTAAATAACCTCTATTCCTGTTTCATCTGCTGCGATGTCCTTTATAGTAAAGTCTATATTTTTGTATTTAAATGATTTATTTACTTTAGAAACATTATTATTTTGTCTGGCCAAATCTATTTCTTGTTTAAAGGGTATATTATTATAGTATTTGCTATATGCAAAAACTGATATTGGCAGCATAATTGCTATAATTAAAATAGCAGCTGATGCATAAAAATGCAGTTTTTTCTTTTTATTTTCAACATGTTTTCTAAGTTTATTTTCAACATTTTCCATTAATTTTTCAGGAACATTATTAATATTCATTTTTTGTCCTCCCACTCTTTGATCTTAGAAAATTAAGAGCTCTATATATTTTTGTTTTAACTGTATTTATAGGAATATCCATTATTTCTGCTACATCTTGAATAGAATAATCTTTAAGATATCTTAAAACCAATATTTCTCTTTCATCATTTTTTAATGTATTGAGTAAGCCTTCAATTACAATTTTATCTTCAATAGAATCATAAGAGAACATATCTCTGACTTCATTTATTTCTTTTTCTGATGAGGTAATTGTATTTTCTCTAAATCCTTTTCTACATATATTTATAAGTATTGAAGTAAACCAGCTGTAAAATTTATTTGGACTTTTTAGCTGCTTAATTTTTTCAAAACCTCTTATGGCAGCTTCAGATATGCAATCTTCTGCATCGTATGAATTTTTAGTATAGGTAAAAGAAATTTTATAAAATAATTCTTGTTTTTGTTTTAAAAGCTCCATAAATGCAGAAATATCTCCGCTTTTGCTTTTAAGCACAAGTGTTTCTATGTTCATTGTATACCCTCTTTCAAATGCTGCAGCATTTTTGTTTTTACATATGTTAGATGTTTTTACACAGGAAAAAGTTTCATTTTTTAACACATTTAATTTATTATATTGTAACAAGTTATACAATAACTATTTGCTGTAAGATTTTATTTTTGGATAAGCTCAAATTTGTAACGAAATGGTTAACAACATATACTTTTTTTGTATATTGAGATATAATCAACTTAAGCTATTAAGGAATTATGAGGTGACTTTGATGTTAAAAGAATATGATAAAGGTTATGTTACTTTTTTAAATGAATTAAAAGATAAAATAATTGATTCGCAGCAAAAGGCTGTAATATCAGTAAATAAAGAATTACTTATGCTCTACTGGAATATTGGAAATTTGATTTTGAATAAACAGGGTGAAGGAGTACTAGAAGATTTAATTGTTGATGAGTTATCAGAGGATTTAAAAATAGCATTTCCAAATATGCAGGGTTTTTCAGAGAGAAATTTAAGGTGTATGCGCAAGTTTGCTGAAGCTTATAAAGATGAGGAATTTGCTAAAGAAGTTGCTTCAAAAATCAGTTGGTCTCATAACATAATTTTAATGGATGAAATTGATGATTACGATAAAAGAGTATATTACATAAATAAAATTATAGAAAATTCTTGGGGAAAAACTACACTTATTAAAGAAATAGAAATTGAAAATAGTGAAGAAGAAAGTTTAAATGATACTGATGAAAAAGAAAATTATAAAGAAGATATTGATGAAGCAGATGTTAATGAAGAACAAGATAGTAAAATTGATAACAATGATGTCATTGAAAGTAAACCTATAGTAGAGAATGTAGAGAAAACGGATTCTGAATTAAAGGAACTTTGGGAAGAAAAGGACAATCATATTGACGAAATGATATTAAAGCAGGATATATCAATTGAATTAATAAAAGATAAATATATGCTTGATTTTTTGACTTTCTTAGAAGAAGCAACAGAAAAAGATTTGCAAAAGCAGTTTGAAAATCATGTTGTTGAATATTTCCTAGAGATCCATGCAGGATTTTCTTTTGTGGGAAGTAATTTCCATATAGAAGTAGAAAAAGAAGATTATTATGTAGGGCTATTATTTTATAATTTAGATATACGATGCTATGTAAATGTTGAATTGAAAATAGGTAAGTTTAGACCAGAATATTTAGGAAAGCTTAGCTTCTATCTTTCATTGATAGATGATAATTTAAAGAAAAAAGAAGATAAACCTTCTATAGGTATTTTAATATGTAAAGATGAAGAAAAGCTAATTGTACAGTATGCCTTTAAGGATGATGTAAATTCTGAAGAAGACAAAGAATATAGTTTGGCACAAGATATTCCAAAAGAATTTAAACCAATATTGCCTACAGTAAAAAAGATAGGACTTGGAATTAAAGAAAAATTAAAAGGTTAATTAAGTCAATACTTAGTTGATGTATCATACAAGAGTAAAAGAGAGCAAAAGTGATAACCTATGATGTTTATACATATAGGTTATTATTTTTAAGACTTTGATGGAAAATTATAGTTGATATGGCAATTGTATTTTTTATTCAGTAATATTATAATCATATCACATTAAGTGATATTTAATATTACTTAATACGATACGTGCCTATATGTTAAAATGGGTTAAGTTAACTTTAATCTATTTAGTTTAAAGTTCTATTAGGAGGTGAGGAGGCTATTCATTATATGATTTGATTATGGGAGGGGGGCTTATATGGAAAAAGCTTATACAATTCTATTTTGGGTAGGAGTTATATACACCTTAGTAACATTTGTAGTTGGAGACTTACTAGGAGCAATTCATTTAGACAGTCATTTTGATATACACGCTGATAGCCATGGTGGATTTTCACTTTTTCCGCTAAAACCTATAACTATAGTTTCGTTTATTACTGTATTTGGCGGTATTGGAATTTTAGGTACTAGATATAAATTAAATGCAGTGATTATATTTATAGCAGCAGCTGTTTTAGGAATTGTTGTTTCTTTTTTACTATATAGATTTGTATTAATACCATTATATAAAGCGCAAAATACAAGTGCAGTTTCACAAAGTAAGCTTATAGGAATGAAGGCAAAGGTTATATCACCAATACTTGAGAATGGCTTTGGAACTATATCTTATACTGTTAATGGAAGTAAGTATAATGCTCCAGCACAGCATGTTAGCAAAAGATCCATAGCGCAAGGACAAGATGTAATGATATATTTAATTAAAGGTAATGTATTTTATGTTGAGCCTTTAGAAGAGGAAAATTAAAATTTATTAAAAAGGAGTGTAGATATTATGTCAACTATTTTTATTCCTGCAATTATTGTAGGAGTCATATTACTTCTTATTATAGGAATTTTTTCTATGTGGAAAAGAGTACCTCAAGATAAGGCTATTATTGTAACAGGACTTAAAAAAAGAGTTATTACTGGTGGTGGTGGATTTGTAGTTCCACTTTTAGAAAGAACAGATAAGATTTCTTTAGAAAATATGCAGATTGATGTTCGTATAGAAGGGGCATTAACTGGACAGGGAGTAGGAATCACTGCAGATGGAGTTGCAGTTGTAAAGGTAAAATCAGATACAGATTCAATTTTATCTGCGGCAGAACAATTTAATACATCAAATGGACTACAGCATACTCTTGATGTTATCGAACATACCACAAAGAATGTTATGGAAGGTAAACTTAGAGAAATTGTATCAAAAATGACTATCGAAGAAATATACAGGGATAGAGAAAAATTTGCATCTCATGTTCAAGAAGTTGCAGCAATAGATCTTGCACAAATGGGTTTAGAATTAAAGGTTTTAACTATAAAGGATATTTCAGATAAAAATGGTTATTTAGAAGCACTTGGTAAACCAAGAATAGCAGCTGTAAAAAGAGATGCACAAATTGCAGAAGCAGAAGCAGCAAAGGAAACTAAAATAAAAACAGCAGAAGCAGTTAGATTAGGTGAAGCTGCAAAACTTTTATCAGAAACGCAAATTGCTGAATCTACAAAAGACAAAGAATTAAAAGTGCAAGATTATAGAAAAGAACAGGAAAGAGCTAAGGCTATATCTGATTTGGCTTATGAAATTGAAGCTAATAAAGCTAAGAGAGAAGTAACTGAAACAGAGGTTCAGGTAGAAATTACTAAAAAAGAAAAAGAAAAAGAATTGGCAGATGCTTCACTTCAAGTAGAAATTACGAGGAAGCAAAGAGAAATTGAACTTGCTGAAAAAGAAGCAATGAGAAAAGAAAGAGAACTTGAAGCCACTGTTAAAAAGCAAGCAGAAGCGGACAAGTATATGAGTGTTCAAACAGCAGATGCAGTTAAATATAAGGAAATTGCTGATGCAGAAGCAAGAGCAAGAGCAATTGAATTAGAAGGTAAGGCAAAATCCGAAGCACTAAGGCTTCAAGGTATGGCAGAAGTTGATATTATTAGAGAAAAAGGTAAAGCAGAAGCAGAAGCTATGATGAAAAAGGCAGAAGCATATAAACAATATAATGATGCTGCCATGGCACAAATGATTATAGAAAAATTGCCCGAAATTGCAAAAGCTGTATCAGAACCACTATCTAAAACTGAAAAGATTGTCATTGTTGATAATGGATCAGGTGAAGGAAAAGGCACAGGTGCTGCAAAGGTTACAGGCTATGTAAGTGATATTATGTCTCAGCTTCCTGAAACTGTAGAAGCCTTAACAGGTGTTAACATTATGGATTTTCTAAGTAAGGCTGTAAGTAATTCTAATGAAAACAAGAAAGAAAATGATAAGGAAGCGGATGGGGAAGAAAAGGCTAATTAAGTTTTTCAAATTTAGTGATGGATAAAATAAGCCTTTAAAAGTTTAATTAGGAACATCCTTAGATTTAATTTACACAAATCTAAGGGTGTTCCTAATTGGCATAAAAAATCAAGTCTATACTCAATAAAAAACAATCTATTTAGAGTTAACTGTGTCACAAATGCGACGTAGTCCTTCTTTAACTAAAGAACGTGGACATGCAAGGTTTAATCTAATGAAACCATCAGAGTTTTGAACGAACATATTACCACCTTCAAGAAGTACGCCTGCTTTATTAGCAAAGAATAATGGAAGATTTTCTTCACTTGAGAAATAAGCACCAACGTTAATCCAAGCCAAATAAGTTGCTTCTGATATGCGATATTTTGCTTTTGGCAGATGTTCTGAAAGATATTCACCAACAAATTTGAAGTTTTCATCAAGATAAACTCGCATTTGCTCAAGCCAATCAGCACCATGTTCGTAAGTGGCTTGAGCAGCAGCAATACTTAATGGATTGTCAAAGTTATAGTGTCTTGAAAGCCAAATTTTTCTTAAATCATCATTTGGAATGATGATATTGGAAATCATGAATCCAGCCATATTAAAGGTTTTACTTGGAGCCATACATGTAATCAACTTATCATATTCTGGGAATACTTTAGCCATTGGTATATGTGTTTGACCAATTCTAAGCAAGTCGCAGTGAATTTCATCAGAGATAACCCACATATTGTTGCGAATTAGGATATCTCCTACGCCCTTTAGTTCTTCAGATGACCATACTCTACCACTTGGATTGTGAGGATTACAGAAGATACATAAAGTTGTTTTTTCATCTGAAGCTTTGGCTTCTAAATCTTCAAAATCTAGTGTGTAGTAACCATCAGTATTGATTAAGTCTGAGCATACGGCCTCACGCTCATTGAAGTCAGCAGCATACTTAAAATATGCATAACTAGGAGTAACAAATAGAACCTTTTCATCAGGTTTACAAATATAGCTAACTAGTTCATACAAAGCAGGAATAACACCGTTAGACATAACTAGATGTTCTTTATCAAAGTGCCATTTGTAGCGGGTTTCGGTCCAGTTAACAAATGATTCGTAGTACTTTGGATCAAATACTCTAGTATATCCAAAAATCCTGCGATCTAATCTGTCTTTTATAGCATCGATAACTACTTGTGGTGTTGCAAACTCCATGTCAGCTACCCACATTCTAACAAATTCATCATCAGCATATGGAAATTTCATAGATGCATCTGCATGAAAAATGTATTCACGAAAGCCTTCGACGTTCATTGCATTAGTATTTTTACGGTCAATTATTTCATCAAAATTATAAGTCATATTTAATTCTCCTTTTGTTTAATTTCTTGAGTTTATTAAAGCACATATTGTAAGCGGGTACAAACTCCTTAAGGTTTCTTATAGAAATATAAATATTAAGTAAAGTTTCGCTAGAGTAGAAAAAATACAGGATTTATGCTAAAATAATTGAAAAAAATAAATTATAAGGATTATTTAAAAAATAATCAATTATTAAGAAACAAATAATGAGGTGATAAGTTGGAGGAAATATCAATAGAAATTGGTAAGCGAATTCGCAGTTTTCGAAAAGCCAAAAAGATGACTATTCAGGAACTGGCTGACCAGATATATAAAAGTAAGGCCACGGTTTCTAAGTATGAAAAGGGAGAAATAGTGATAGACATTGTAACATTGTACAATGTAGCAAAAGTGCTAAGGATTCATGTAGACCAATTGCTTTATTGTGAGCCTAATGGCGTAGAAATTCAAATAGAAGGTAAAAAGCCAGCATTTTTTCAAGGATCTTCTCAATTTTATTCCTATATTTATGATGGTAGAGCGAATAAATTGATACGTTGCGTCATGGATGTTCTCTCAAAAACTGAGGAAAATAGATATAAAGTTATGCTTTATATGAATATAGAGAGTTATGAAAATTATCAGGAATGTGAGAATACATATGGGGGATATATTGAGCATTATGATGCATTAACCAATATTATTTTAAGGAATCAAGCTACTCCTATGGAACAGATTACAATTAGTATGCTTGCATCATTTATGGATTCGCAAACAAAATGGGGGTTGATGTTTGGCATATCGTCTAGACCGCTTATGCCAATTGCAGCTAAGATGCTTCTTTCTAAGAAACCATTAAAACAAGATCAAAAACTTATTGATAAATTAACTATATCCAAAGAAGATATTAGAATAATGAAGATGTATAATATGTTAGCTATAACATAACACATATACTACTAAAAGTGTATAGTCTCTCAGTTAGTTTATTTTTGGTGTGTTTTAGAATTTGTTGTATACTCAGCAAAAAATGTCTGAAAAATTGTTTGTTACAGAGATTGGTGTTAGTACAATACTCTAGACAAAACCTTCCTTTTTATGTCTACAGTAGTATACTAACATCACATATTGACTCATTAAACAAAGATTATCTTTATATAATGGGATTTTTCTGATAGTTTAAGCCCCAATCATACATAGAGTTAATAATTGGTTCCATAGAAAAACCAAGTGCCGTCAATTCATACTCTACACGTGGAGGAACTTCAGCGTAGACTGTACGCTTTACAACACCATCATGTTCTAATTCTCGTAATTGGAGCGTCAGTGCTCGGTGAGTTATATTTGTCATCAAACGCTTAAGCTCGTTGAATCGCATTTTTCCTCCGAGCAAACGGTACAAAATAATGCATTTCCACTTTCCACTGATAATGTTGAGAGTAGTCTCCACTGGATATGGTTGATTTTTACAGTTTAAATTTATTGTTTCCTTATCTATATTATCATCTCCCAACAGTGTAGTAATGATACTTAAAATATATATGTATATACTATATATCAAAGTTGTGAGTACTTCAATACAAAACTACTAAGTAAGAATAGAAATTGGCAAAACTGCACTATATTATTACCTAGGTATACTTTTTTATACTATATATAATCAATGTGCGTACTTTTATTTTTTTGTAGACCATATATAATTAAATCTGTAAAGAGGTGGTGACATAATATATGCTTTTGTTCCAGTAAGCATAAATAATTTTGTTTTTCTGCAGTTGAATTTTATCAACAGTGTATTGACTAGTTGGTATACAAATAATAATTAATAAAATTTTATGTTGTCGCTAGGATAAACTAATTGAGATATAAAGAAGGAGTGTTTAATAACTATGGATGCAATCAAAGCTATTTTAGAGAGAAGAAGTGTAAGAAAATTTTTAAATCAAGCTGTTTCAAAAGAAACGTTAGAAGATTTAGTTGAATGTGGAAGGTTGGCTCCCACTGGCCATAACAAGCAAGGACGTTCATTTATTGTATTGACGGAAAGATCTACTATTGATGAAGTTGGGAAAATTGCAACTTGGGGAAAATTTGTAATTGGTAAGGCTCCTGCTATAATTTTAGTTTTCTGTGATAATCAAGAGTGTGCAACACTTGTTGAGGATGGGGCTGCAGCTACAGAGAATATCCTGATTGCTGCAACAGCAAAAGGTCTGGGATCTTGTTGGATGGCAGGTTATGGAATGCCTTATGCTAAAGAAATTGAAGCTTTAGCTAATGCATCTGAAAGCAAAAAACTTATATCAATTATTGCATTAGGCTATCCGTCTGACGCAAATACTCTAATGCCTAAAAAGAGTTCATTAAATGAAGTTATTTTCTGGGATAAGTTTTAGGTGTTAATATAAAATAGAGATTTAATTAATTGCAAAATAGTAGCAATTAGATATATTTATAAAATTATTAGTTAAGGTAGGATATTTATTTATGATAGAATATAAAACTAAAGGTGTATGTTCAACCAAAATTCAATTTATGATTAAGGATGATATATTAAAGGATGTGGTTTTTACATCTGGATGCAATGGAAACCTAAGTGGCATAAGCAAATTGGTTCAGGGAATGAAAGTAGAAGATGTTATTAATAAACTTGAAAACATTGAGTGTGGTGAGAAAAACACATCTTGTCCAGCTCAATTAGCAGAAGCTTTAAAACAACAACTAAAGAAATAGATGATTTAGAGTTTGATTTAATTGAGCAAAGCTTATTTATGAAATTATGAAGGTTTGGTAGGCACAAGGTTAGGTAAAGTTTGCATAATCTTGTGCCTGATTTTTGAACCAATCTAAGTCCCTTGCTATAAAATTTATTAACTATAGAATATATTTTTCTTTGTAAAAACAATCTTAAAGATATTTAAAACATTGTAATAATATATTAGGTATAAGGCTAAATTAATATATATTCATAATAGTATATATAAAGGGAAAGGGTGATAGATATGAATTCTCATGAAATTGACTACAAAATTTATGGAGATGACATGCAATTTGTTGAAATAGAACTTGATCCTAAGGAAACTGTAATTGCTGAAGCTGGAAGCATGATGATGATGGACACTAATATCCAAATGGAAACAATATTTGGAGATGGTTCTTCTCAATCCAAGGGGGGATTGATGGATAAATTATTTGGAGCTGGAAAAAGAGTGTTAACAGGGGAAAGTTTGTTTATGACAGCTTACACTAATATAGGAGGCGGAAAGCAAAAAGTAAGCTTTGCAGCACCATACATTGGAAAAATACTTCCTATGGATTTAAGTGCATTGGGTGGAAAACTTATATGTCAAAAAGATTCTTTTTTATGTTCTGCTAAGGGAGTATCTGTTGGTATAGATTTTAGAAAAAAGTTAAGTGTTGGATTTTTTGGTGGTGAAGGTTTTATACTTCAAAAATTAGAAGGAGATGGATTGGCTTTTGTTCATTCTTGCGGTGCACTGATAAAAAAAGATTTAGCCTATGGAGAAATATTAAGAATAGACACTGGATGTTTAGTTGCTATGACAAAAGATATACATTATGATATAGAATTTGTAGGTGGAATAAAGAATACTTTCTTTGGAGGTGAAGGTGTATTCTTTGCTACTGTATCTGGTCCTGGAACTGTTTGGATTCAATCCCTTCCATTTAATAGACTTGCAGAACGTGTATTTGCAGCTGCTCCTCGCGGTGGTGGAAGAAAAGAAGAAGGAAGTATTTTAGGCAGTATTGGAAATTTGTTTGATGGAGATTAAATCTTTTAACTTTAGTGATGGATAAAATGAGCACAATGCGACACAACTTTTTCAGAGGACAGAGGACAATTGACAGAGGACAATGAAGGATGATTTTTCTCCGCTTTGCTGCGAAAAGTCTTTAATTAAATTTTTAATGACTCGTTTCACTAAAGTGAAACATTGCTGACTTGTATAAATTCCAAGCTTGTTTTGCATTAGCAAAACAAGCTTTAAAAATAAATTAGTTTTCCGACGTAGGGAGGAAAACTTACCTTCACTGTCCTCTGTCCTTTGTCAATTGTCCTCTAAAAAGTTATATCTATATAGAAGATGAAATGTAGTTTATAAATTGTTTTGCAGTTCTTCCTGATCGTCCATGAGTTCTTAATTCCCATTTTGAAGCTTCTTGATTTAAAGCTTCTTCATCAAGTTCAATTTTTTGCTTTTTAGCAAGAGATTGAACTATTTTTAAATAATGTTTTTTGTCTGGACTATCGTATGTTATAACAACTCCAAAACGTTCAGAAAGAGACAATTTTTCATTCATAGAATCAAATGAATGTAGTTCTTCATCAGCTCTTCTGTCATTCCAGGTCTCTTTTATCAAATGTCTTCTATTAGAAGTGGCATAAATTAAAATATTTTTAGGAATGTCTTCAACTCCACCATCTAATACAGATTTCATCTCTTTATAGTCTGTTTCAAATTCCTCAAAAGATAAATCATCAATAAATATAATGAAGTATTTTCCTCTGGATTTTAATTCCTTTAACACGTCTGATAAACACAGTAGTTGTTCCTTTGATATTTGAACCAATCTAAGTCCCTTGCTGTAAAACTTATTAACTACAGCTTTAACTGAAGAAGACTTTCCTGTTCCAGCAGATCCTATTATAAGAACATTATTAGCAGGCTTTCCAGATACAAAATCCAGTGTGTTTTTTACTAAAGTTTCCTTTTGATATTCATAGCCTACAATATCATCCAAGTTAACCTTATCAAAGTTTTCAACGCCAATTAAGCCTTTAGTGTTATTCCATTTAAATGCAATATGGTTTGAAAGCTCAGCACATCCTATATTATAGTAATAATTTATTAAAGCGTTTAGTAAAGCTTCATCAGAATCAGAGTTAAAAAGCGCAGATACATAATTCTGAAATTCGCATATTTTCTCCGATCTATTTGTAGGAGAATAATTTTCTAGGAAGTTGCAAGGAAAATCTAATGAGGAAACTATAGAATTTAAATCCACCCCAACTATAGACCTCATAATTCTTATATCATTTAAAGCAGCATTGTATAAATCTTTTTGTATATCACAGCCATACTTTTCACAAGTTAAGCTAAAAAAGTTTTTATCCTTTACTAAAAGATTTATAATGTAAGATTTCAGTACATTTCCACTTAAATTTAAGCTTTCTGCACTTTCTAATAATTTGTGCTGCATATCATAATATGAATTCAGCACACTTTCCTTATCAGGATTATCTTTTGAAAATTCTTTTAAAAGATTTCTTAATTTACTTATAACAGGATCATTTAAAAGATTCCTGTATATAATTAAACCTCCTGAACTTAAATATAAATTTTGGCAGTAATTTTTTTCTGTCATAGAATAGCCCCCATTTCTTAATAAAAAGTTATTTTTTCATTATATCATATATTTTTATTACTACAAAAGATGTTCTAGTTTTATTAAAGGTTAAATATATTATTTTAGGAATAAATAGCAAAGGATAATAAATATTAGTCAATAGGGAGGAGTAAATTTGATAGATATTCATAGTCATATACTTCCAGGTATTGATGATGGAGCAGAGACTATTGAGGATACTATGGAAATGCTTAAAATTGCAGATAAAGATGGTATTAAAAAAATAGTGGCTTCTCCTCATTTTTGTAGCGAATACCATGAAAATACCTATAAAAATATATGCAAATTAGTAGAAGAAATCAATGTAAGAAGAAAGCAGCAGAATATAACTGTAGAAATATTTCCTGGACAAGAGATATTTGTAGATAATCATATGCTTAGTAATTATAAAAAGGGTGTTATAAAGGGAATTAATAACTCTAGATATATGTTGGTAGAACTGCCCATGGAAAAGTTTCAAAAGAGTTCAATGGATATTTTATATGAAATTAAGTTACAGGGAATGGTTCCTGTAATTGCACATCCGGAAAGGTATATGTATTTTATAGAAAAGCCATTTTTAATAAATGATTTTATTGAGGAAGAATTTCTTTTTCAAGTAAACAGCGGAAGTATAACCGGGCTATTTGGAAAAAAAGTACAAAAGCTCACAAAAATCTTAATAGAACATAATATAGTTGACTTTATAGCTTCTGATGCACATTCAACAGTAAATAGATGTCCTGAAATAGATAAGGCATTATGGGAAGCTCATAAGATAGGTGATGGCATAAGAAGAAAAGTCATTAAAAATGCATGGCTGCTTTTGCAAAATGGAAATATAGAAAATCAAGGAGATAAAATAAGGGAAGATAAGGGGATATTTTCATTTTTTAAGAGAGGAAAAGAATAGAATTTAAATATATAGCAGATTTTTATTCTATATACGAGATAAAATACTATTTTTATGTTCTTTAATAATTTACTATATCATATTTATTATATAGTAAGAGCAATGGTCATTTTTATTTATATTTTGTTGCTGAAGTTTAAAAAAATTTATAACAATGCCAATAACCGTATATTTTGAAAAATAACAATATGTTGTATAATTAAATAAGGGAGCAAATAATTGTTATGTAATAATTATTTAAAAAGGTTATATTAAAAAGGAGACAAAGAAGTATACTTATATTTGGGCACCTTAAAGTATACAGAGTCAATGGTGCAACCGACCTGATTTTACCGTTTTTACGGTTTAATTGGGTTTTTTTATATAGTAAATTATAAAAATTTAAATCTGTGAATAACTTGTGATATTATTTTATACTAGAAATTATTAATAATCTGTTTTATCATCTGCAAATCCGTTCTATCACTTTTGTATTGTTTTTTTTATTATATATGTCATAATAAAAAATGGTGTTTTACAAAATATGGAAAAATGCAATAAAACTTATTTTGATTTTTTAAATATTTAAGTGAGTTAAGGATAAAAAATTATTAACAGAGGTATTAAAAGTAACATAAACAGCAAAAAATACAGGTGAAAAGATAACCTAATTCATTTATTAAAAATTAAGTTTTTGGGGGGGTATATGTGAAGGTTATCATTATATCAAATTATGCTTTAATAAGAGAAGGAATATATTCAATTATGTCAAGATGTAATCGTGTTGATATAATGCTTGTTGCAGAAACATTGAAGGAGTCAATGTATCTAATTAAATCAACTAAAATTGATATTGTTTTATTTGATTTACATGAACAAAATAAAGATGGGTTGCTATTAATTAAAGAATTAAAGGAATGTGGTGTAAAGAGCAAATTTATAATATTAGATTTTAATAAGAATAAGAACATCTTTGTAGAAGCTATTAGGTGTGGTGTAGAAGGATATATATTAGGAAAATCAGATGAAATAGAACTTATGTATATCATAGAGCAAGTTTACAAAGGAAAAAAATATTTTGATTCATATTTTATAGATTGTATGGTTAGGGAAAATAGTATTGAACCTGAAAAAATAGAACAGCTTACAGCAAGGGAAAAAGAGATTTTATGTGAAATAGGAAAGGGAATGAGCAACCAACAAATATCGAAAAAACTTTGTATTTCTGAAAACACAGTAAAAAAACATAACAATCATATATTTGATAAACTCAATATGAAAGATAGAACACAACTAGCTTTGTATGCTAATAAATGTGGAATGTTGAATAGGGATGCTAATATATCTTAAATATATAAAATTAGTATGAGGCGATACTCATGATAGTATGACGTATCAAATTTTTAGTGATTACTAAAAAAGAGAACTATAGTAGATAAACAATTTAGTGCTTGTTTATCTATTATAGTTTTTTGAATACATAGGGATATTTGATATATGCAGTAATAAGAAGGCAAATTTGGAAAACAACTAATGTCTTAATTTATCAGTATAAAGTGAAAAGGTTAGAACTTCATACTGCCAAAAGATGACTGTTACTGATGTAAAGTTCTACTACTTTAGTAGTAGAAGTGTATTATACCGTGTATAGAACTTATTAATAAAAAATCAAACTGGGGTATGATGTAATAACTGGGCATAAATGTTAGTATGAGAGTGTAATAAAACTTGGCCAAGTTACCTTCCTGAAATGAGTATATATCCAGGAAGATTACAATAATACAGATTAAGGAATTGAGAAGTATTATGAAAATTATAATTATATCCAATTACTCTGTTATAAGGGAAGGAATAGTAACACTCATATCTAAGTTCGATAACTTATTCATACAGTTTGTTGGTGAAACAATAAAAGAATCTATGTTTATGATAAAAAGTAACATGGCTGATATTATACTGTTGGACTTAAATAAGGATAATGAAGATGAACTACATTTAATTAGTGAACTAATATCTTCAGGAAAAGATATTAAAGTAATCATAGTAGATTTTTATGAAAATAACGAATTTTTTGTAAAAGCATTAAAGAGTGGAGTTCAAGGTTACGTATTAGGTAAATCAAATGAAGAAGAAATATTATATGCAATAGAACGTGTATATGAGGGAAAAAAATATTTTGATTCTTATTTTGTGGATTCAATAATAAATAAAGATACTGATTTGCCAAACAAACTGGAGTTATTAACTAATAGGGAAAGAGAAATATTGATTGAAGTAGCAAAAGGATTGAGTAATCCAAAAATTTCTGAGAAGTTTTTTATAACAGAGAATACTGTAAAAAAGCATATTAATCATATACTTAACAAGTTAAATATTAAAGATAGAACAGAAGCAGCACTTTATTGGAATAGATATGTACTAATGAACAAGAATGGTAAAAATCATCATAGTTAACTATTATATGCATGCAAGTAGAATGCAAAGTAATTTGCCCAGAGACAAGGTTAGCACTTTTTATTATGTTTTTGTGCATTAAGCCAAGTGAAAGGAATGAATGCAAATATGGAAGAAGAAATATCGTTAGACTTATATGAATTTTTACATATTATTAAAAAGAGGATAAAATTAATACTTTTAATAACTATACTAAGCACTGTTGTGTCTGGTGTTTTAAGTTATTATGTAATAAAACCTACCTATGAAGCTAAAGCAACTATTGTGATAGGAAAAGTCAATGTAGGTTCAAATGATAATTCAAGATATCAATATGATGACATTATGATGTTTCAAAATCTTGCAAAAACTTATGCGGAAATAGCAAAGTCAACATCTGTAGCAGAAAGTGCATCAGCAAGATTAAAGAACGTTTCTGTTAATGACATCTTAAATAATATAACTGTATCTCCAATGGCAAATACTCAGCTTATTGAATTTAAAGCGAAGAATAGTAGTCCTCAAGAAGCATATCTCATGATAATTGCTGTTTATAATTCATTTATACAAGAAGCAAAAAGAATTTATCCGGGTCAAAATATTCAGGTAATGGATAAAGTAAAAATGCCAGAACAACCGGTAAAACCAAAAAAGCTTTTAAATATTACTATAGCTTTCTTTATGGGATTAATAGTTTCCATAGGAATTGCTTTTTTACTTGAATATATAGATAATACTTTAAAAACAGAGCAGGATGTAAATAAATATTTAAATCTTCCTGTAATTGGAACCATACCCAAAGATACTGAAAAATATTAAATTAGAGTGGAGTTTAATATGATAGATATACATACTCATATATTGCCACAGATAGATGATGGTGCGAAAAGTTTGAAGGATACTGTAGAAATGCTTAAAGAAGTAGAGCAAAATGGCATAAAAAAAGTAGTAACAACACCTCATTATATTTGAGGACGCTATGAAAATAAATATGAAGATATATGCAGAATGGTAGAAAGTACTAAAGTAGAAGCAATTAAAAACAAAATAGAGATGGGTATAGTTCCCAGACAAGAAATTTTTGTAGACAAGTACGCTGTAGAATTGTATAAGCAAGGAATAATAAGAGGAATAAATGATACTAAATACATTCTTCTTGAACTTCCAATGGATTATTTAGATTCTAAGATTTTAGACATAATATATGAACTTAGATTGCTTGATTTAAATCCAATAATAGCTCATCCAGAAAGATACACATTTATAATAGTGGACATCTTAAAAATTAATGATTTTATTGATGAAGACTGTTTGTTTCAAATAAACGCTGGCAGCATTGATGGTTTATTTTGACAAGATGTAAAAAGAACTTCGGAAAAACTAATAAAACATGGTATATGTAACTTCATAGTATCTGCTCTACACCTAAAACGCAGGATATCAGATATAAACCATGCACTAAATGTTGTAGGGCATATGGACAAAAATTTAGAAGATTGCATTAGAGGTAACGGAGAACGTATGTTAAGGGGCGAAGATATACCACAGAAGTTGTGTAAAGTTTCTAGTAAAAAAACTATTTTTGATTTTATTTTTAAAAATCATCTTTGAATGGGGGAAAATTTATGAAAAAAGAGAAATTAGTTACTATTGAGTACCCTAAATCTCTAATTTCAGAATCATATAGAACGTTAAGGACAAATATTCAATTTTCGTCTTTTGATAGTAAAGTAAAGACAATTGTTGTAACAAGTTCTGGTCCAAGAGAAGGTAAATCTACAATTTGCGCTAATTTAGCTGTAGTAATAGCTGAGAATGGATATAAAACTATTTTAATAGATTGTGATCAGAGAATGGCAAAGCTTCATAAGATATTTAATACATCAAATGAAAAAGGATTATCAGACTTTTTAATAGATAATATACAGTTTTCAGAAGCGGTTCAAAATACAGAAATACCCAATTTGGATATAATTACATCTGGAACAAAACCGCCTAATCCATCTGAATTGGTTGCATCGGAGAAGATGAAAAAGTTTATTGAGGATTTGAAGGAAACTTATGATTATATAATAATAGATACCCCTCCTGTAATAATTGTAACAGATGCACAGTTAATTTCTACTTATGTAGATGGGTGCATCCTTGTAGTTGCTTCATCACAAGTAGAAAAAGCTACAGCTATAAAGGCAAAAGAACTTTTGCAAAAAGTAAATGCAAGGATATTAGGAGTAGTTTTAAATAAGATGGATGTTAAACAGAAGAGCTATTCTAGATATTACTATTCTGGGTGGAAAAAGTTAAAAAAATAAAAAAGTTAAAGAATGTAAAATTGCAAGGGGAAGTAATAAAAATATTGTCTGTAGGTGGAGTCATTTCTGTACTAATTGATAAGTTTTTAACAACTCAATGAAAATTTGCAATAGTAGTCAAGAATATTTTTATTTATGATTTGTAAGGAGGAAATATGGAAAGTCTAAAAAATTCAAGAAAATATATATTAATGCTAATAGATATTATCTTGATAAATTTATCTTACATTTTAGCATATTGTTTTAGATTTAATTTTGATATACCGACCTATGAATTAGCAAGATTTAAGAATGATGCAATAATAATTACAGTTATTTATTTGATAGTGTTTTATTTATTTAAACTTTACAAGAATTTATGGATTTATGCTAGTATGGATGAATTTTTGATTGCTATATATGCGTGCATTGTAGGTAATTTGTTAGGAACTATTTATGGATTTACTTTTGGGGAAAGACTTCCGTTAAGTGTTGACATTTTATCAGGTATTATTATTATTATTCTGGTTGCTGGTTTTAGAATGTCTTTCAGAATAGTTAGGGAGTATTTAGATGGGAAGGTTAAATCACATATTATATATGATAAGAGAGTATTAGTTGTTGGTGCTGGTAAAGCTGGAACAATGATTGTTAATGAAATGAAGTTCTGTAATGAAGTGAATTATTTGCCTGTGGCTTTTATTGATGATGATAAATATAAAGTTGGTACTAGTGTCGCTGGTGTAGAAGTTATGGGAACAAGAAATAATATAGTTCAATTAGCAAAGCAGTTGGATATTGATGAAATACTTATAGCCATTGCAGCTATAGATATGAAAACTAAGAAGGAACTTTTAGATATATGTAAGGAAACTGGTTGTAAAGTTAAATTAATACCTGGAATATATGAAATTATCGATGGGAAAGTTACTTTAAATAAATTAAGAGAAGTTAATTTTGAGGATTTATTAGGAAGAGATCCTGTAAAACTTGATATGGAACAAATTAATGATTATATCAAAGGAACAACTGTTATGGTAACTGGTGGAGGAGGTTCCATAGGATCTGAGTTATGTAGGCAGATTATAAAATTCAATCCCAAAGAGTTAATAATACTTGATAACTATGAAAATAATGCTTATATTTTACAACAAGAGTTTAGACGAAATGGTATATTTGAAAATGTAAAATATATCATTACTTCAGTTAAAGATAAAAAAAAGCTGGATTTAATTTTTAATAAATATAGACCGGAAATTGTATTTCATGCAGCAGCTCATAAACATGTACCGCTTATGGAAGAGAATCCAAGTGAAGCTATAAAGAATAATATATTTGGTACATTAAATGTAGTTCTTTGTTCTGATAAATATAAAGTTAAGAAATTTGTTCTGATTTCAACTGATAAAGCTGTAAATCCTACTAATATAATGGGAGCTACAAAAAGAGTCTGTGAAATGATTATTCAATCTATAGATAAAAGGAGCAAAACTCAATTTGCTGCAGTAAGATTTGGAAATGTACTAGGCAGTAATGGTTCAGTAGTACCATTATTCATAGAACAAATAAAAAATGGAGGACCGGTTACAGTGACTCATAAGGATATTAACAGGTTTTTTATGACTATACCAGAAGCATCTCAGTTAGTTCTTCAAGCTGGTGTATATGCTAAAGGTGGAGAAATATTTGTTTTAGATATGGAAGATCCAGTTAGAATATATGATTTAGCCTGTGATTTAATAAGGCTTTCAGGTTATGTTCCAAATAAAGATATTAGTATAGAATTTATAGGTCTTAGACCAGGGGAAAAGCTTTATGAAGAAGTTTTGACTAAAGAAGAAGGATTGAATAGGACATGTCATAATAAAATATTTGTAGGAAGACCTACTTTTGAGGACTTTAATAGTTTAATGGTTAAAATCAATGAATTTAAGACAATAGTTGAAGAAGATGATAGAGAGAAAATTATATATAAACTTGAAGAGATAGTACCTACTTATAAAAGATTTGAATCAGAGGTAGCTGTATCTAATTTTATTTGAAAAGGGGATATTTATGAGAAGATTTATTGATATAATAATTAGTTTATTTTTTTTAATATCATTTGTTCCATTATTTTCAATAATAGGAATTATTATAAAATTAGATTCCAAAGGAACTGTATTCTTTACTCAGATGAGAATTGGTAAGGAAAATAAGTTATTTAAGTTTTACAAATTTAGAACTATGACTGTTGGAACCCCAAATGTAGCAACTGAAGAACTTAAAGACTCAAAAAAATATATAACAAGATTTGGTAAAGTTTTAAGAAAAACAAGCTTAGATGAACTACCTCAACTAATTAATATTTTTAAAGGAGATATGACATTTATTGGTCCAAGGCCAGCTTTGTATAATCAATATGAATTAAAAGAAATGAGAACTAAAGTTGGAGTTCATAAATTATTACCAGGGTTGACTGGATGGGCTCAAGTTAATGGTAGAGATATGTTAAATGATTGTATGAAAACTTCTTATGATGAGTATTATTTGAAAAATAGATCTGTAAGATTTGATTTTAAGATATTATTTAGAACTGTGTTTAAGGTTTTAAGATGTGAAGGAATCATTGATAGTGGTATGGGAGAGATTGAAAAACACACTCAAGAAACCTCATCTATCAAGGGGTAAGAAGATTTTAAATATTGAAGTGAGTATGTGGGATGGATTTGGAGGGGGGCAAAGATGTTATTAATTATAGGAATTACAGGACATAGTGGTAGATATTTTCTGCAAGAACTTATTAAAAATAAATATGAAGAAAATATTCGATGTATTGTTAGAGAAACGTCTGACACATCAATGCTTGATAGTAGTGGACTTAAGATAGAAAAGGTTGTTGGTGATATTAGGGAGAAAAAGTTTATTGATAGATGTATGAAAGGTGTAGACATAGTAGTACATATTGTTAATATAAGATACACATTACAAATTATTAAAACAGCCATTAACAACAAAGTATCAAGAGCAATTTGTGTTCATACTACTGGAATATATTCAAAATTTAATGTTGCATCAGAAGAATATAAAACTATAGATAAAAAACTTACTGAAATGATAAAGAAAGCTGATATAAAGCTTATAGTACTACAGCCTACTATGATATATGGAGATGTATGTGATCATAATATGAGTAAATTTATTAAGATGGTGGACAGATTAAGCCTTTTCCCTGTAATTAATCATGGCAAATGTTTAATTCAGCCAGTTAACGCCAGAGATTTAGGTAAGGCATATTATCAAGTCCTTATGATGCCAAGTGAGAATGCAAAACCTACATATAACCTATCAGGTCAAAATCAAATAGCAATGATTGATGCTTTTAAATTGATAAGTAATAATCTTGGTAAGAAAACGGTATTTATTAGTTTCCCTTTGTGGTTTGGAGTATTTCTAGCAAAAATTTTAAAAATATTAACTCTTGGCAAAATTGATTATGTAGAAAAAGTTCAAAGGATGAGCGAAGATAGGTGTTTCTCACATAAGGATGCAGAAAAGGATTTTGGATACAGTCCTGAATCTTTTGAAATTGGAATAGAAAGGGAAGTTAAAGAATATTTAAATAGATAGCAAGGGAGTATAAAAAGTGAAGAAGAGAATACTTATATTATCAAATCACTTTATAACATTATATAATTTCAGAAAAGAATTAGTTGAAAAATTAATTGAAGAAGGGAATGAGGTTTTTATTTCTATTCCCAAAGATAAGGAAAATAGTTTTTTTTCTGATATGGGGTGCAAGATAATTGAAATTCCTGTAGATCGTAAAGGAGTTAACCCTGTTAGAGATATAGGACTTGCTTTAAACTACATAAAAATAATGAAAAAACTGAAACCAGATATTATTTTTTCATATACTATTAAACCAAATGTTTATGGGTGTATAGCTTCTAACTTTACAAAGAATAGACAAGTTAGTAACATCACTGGAACTGGAGCTACATTTTTAAAGAAGAATTTTGTTAGTATGGTAGCAAAAGCTTTATACAAACTATCACTTAAGAAATCTTATAAAGTATTTTTTCAAAATAGTGGCGATAAAGATTATTTTATAGAAAATAAAATGATAAAAGATAATTGGGAGATGTTACCGGGATCTGGTGTTAATCTAGAGCAATATTCATTATGTGACTTACCATCAGAGGATGAGATAAATTTTATTTTCATAGGCAGGGTAATGAAGCTTAAGGGTATTGAGCAATATATAAATTGTGCTAAGTCAATCAAGGAGAAACATCCTAATACGAACTTTTATATAGCAGGTTTTGTTGAAGAGGATAAATATAAACAAATAATTGAGGAATACCATAAAAAACGTATTATTAATTACATAGGGTTTCAAAAAGATATCAAGCCTTGGATACAAAAATGCCATTGTACAATTTTGCCATCATATGGTGGCGAAGGAGTACCAAATGTACTTTTAGAATCTGCAGCTATGGGTAGAATTTGTGTTGCTTCAAAGATTAACGGTTCTAAGGATGTTATTGATGATGGAGTGACTGGATATTTGTTTGAGATTGGGAATGCTAAGGATTTGATAGATAAGGTTGATAAGTTTTTAGCATTGGATAATGAAGAAAAAAAACAAATGGGGTTGGCTGGCAGAAAGAAAGTTGAGAAACAGTTTGATAGACAGATTGTTATTGATACTTATCTAAGGGAAGTTGGAAAAGTATAGATTTTTTAAGTATTCTATAAGATAAAATTAAAAATATAGAGTGAGTTAGGTATAACTTTATTAAAAACACAGATATAAAGCGGAGTTAAGCTTTATCTCCAATTAATTAATTCAGATTGCAAGTGTTAAATGTAAAAGAAGATCAAAAGGGCTTTTATAAAGAACTGTTTTGGGGGAATAGATATGTATTTAATACGTTTAGATGATGCTTCTGAATATATGGATGTAGGTAAATGGAGTATGATGGAAGACATTTTGAGTAAATATACCATTAAACCTATTATTGGGATTATACCAGATAATCAAGATAAAGATTTTTTGATTAAATATCAGAAGAATTTTAATTTTTGGAATAAAGCTAAAGCATGGCAGTCAGAAGGTTGGGCTATTGCATTACATGGATATAACCATGTATGCTCGACAAATAGCGGAGGTATTAATCCTGTAAATTCTCGTTCTGAATTTGTTGATGTGCCACTTGAAAAGCAACAAGCCATGATTGGAAGAGGATGTGAAATTTTACAAGAACATCATCTTAATCCCAAAATATTTTTTGCACCTTCCCATACATTTGATATGAACACGCTTGAAGCTTTAAAATCTGAGACTGACATAAGAATTATTAGCGATACTGTAGCAAATGATGTTTATAAGATGGGAGATTTTTATTTCATTCCTCAACAATCAGGTCGAGTTCGAAACTTATTATTTAAAGTAACTACATTTTGTTATCATCCCAATAATATGAGTGAAAAAGATTTTGATATGCTTGAAGATTTTATTAAAAAAAGCAGGTGTAAGTTTGGTAGTTTTCAAGATTTACAACTAAAAGATAGAAAACTTGGTCTATACGATAAGGCTTTGAGAAAAATGTATTTTTCAATTAGAGCAGTACGAGTCAAATTAAAAGAAGGAGTATGATATGGAGAAACCTATTAGAATATTACATGTTTTAGGTACCCTAAATAGAGGCGGAGCTGAAACTATGATAATGAATGTATATCGTAATATTGATCGTTCAAAAATACAGTTTGATTTTGTGATACATACCAAGGAAAAATGTGATTATGATGATGAAATAATAAAATTAGGTGGGAATATTTATAGCTTTCCTCGTTATTTAGGTAAGAATCATTTTAAATATAAAAAAGCTTGGGATATTTTTTTCAATAGCCATCAAGAATATAAAATAGTTCATGGACATATGAGAAGTACTGCAGCAATATATTTGAAGATTGCTAAAAAGCACGGATTGATAACTATAGCTCATAGTCATAGTACAGCCTCAAGAGGCAATAAGGTTGAACAATTTGTAAAAAATATAATGCAGTTTCCAATTAGATATATAGCTGATTATTTATTTGCCTGTTCAGATGATGCAGGAAAGTGGTTATTTGGAAATAATGTAATTAAAAAAAATAACTATAGAGTTATAAAAAATGCTATAGATGCTGAGAAATATGTATTTAATGAAGCTAAGAGAAATGAAATGAGGAAAGCTTTAGGTATTGAAGATAAATTTGTAGTAGGACATACAGGTAGCTTTTCATATCCTAAAAACCATAAATTTTTGATTGATTTTTTCTACCAAGTTCAAAAGAAAAATAAAAATGTTATATTACTGCTTGTAGGTGATGGAGAATTAAGACCACAGATAGAAAAGCAAATAAATAGTTTAGATATAAAGGACAAAGTCATACTAACTGGAATAGTACCAAATGTTAATGACTATATGCAAGTTATGGATGTATTTGTGTTTCCATCAATGTTTGAGGGGCTAGGTATAGTTACTATAGAAGCACAAGCTGCGGGGCTTCTTTGTATTGTTGCAGATACTGTTCCAAAAGAGGCATTTATTACGAATTTAATAGAGAAAAT
Organism: Clostridium carboxidivorans P7; assembly: GCF_001038625.1. Taxonomy (GTDB): domain Bacteria; phylum Bacillota; class Clostridia; order Clostridiales; family Clostridiaceae; genus Clostridium_AM; species Clostridium_AM carboxidivorans. The sequence continues at coordinate 3,254,396 of NZ_CP011803.1, read as the reverse complement.
TTCTTTAAGTGAAGGGCTAGAAGTATGGGCTGATAAGGTTTTAAAATGCACAAAATATAAAAAGAGAAATACTTTTAAAGAAATAAGATCTGCAGGGTTTGATGTAGTAGAAGAAGCTAATGTGTTTGAGGCCTTTTATGAAAAACAATTAATATGTAATAAGAATAGAGAGGTAATTAGTCTATGAGAATAATAGCATTTTATTTACCACAATTTCATTCAATACCTGAAAATGACCAATGGTGGGGAACAGGATTTACTGAGTGGGTAAATGTAAAAAAAGCAAAACCTTTATTTGATGGTCACTATCAACCACGTGTACCTTTAAATAAAAATTATTACAATCTTTTAGATGATAGCGTAAAAGAATGGCAAATAAAATTAGCTAAAGACTATGGAGTATATGGATTTTGTTTTTATCATTATTGGTTTAATGGTCATATGCTTCTACAACGCCCAGTTGAACAATTTCTGAAGAATAAAGATTTAGACCTCCCATTTTGTATTTGTTGGGCCAATGAACATTGGACACAGGCTTGGGTCTCGAAGAATAGTCGAGTACTGATTGAACAAAAGTATGGTAATGAAAAGGAATGGAAAGAGCACTTTAATTATTTATTGCCATATTTTAAAGATAGTCGGTATATAAAAAATAATGGAAAGCCTTTATTTGTTATTTATCGACCTGAAATAATAGGATGTTTGAATGAGATGCTAGATTGCTGGCAAGATTTAGCACAAAAAAATGGACTTCCTGGTATAGATTTTGCATATCAACATATAAATTTTGACATAAGCCCCAAAAGGGATAGTAGTAGATTTTCTTTTAACATAGAATACCAGCCACCATATGCATATAAGGACTTAACAAAGAACAAATTTAAACATTTAAAATCAATAAGACGAGTGTTTCTTTATTTATTAGAACGTTATTTTAAATGTGATATTAGAGGAATGCGACCTGGGGGAGTCATAAGAGTAAGCTATGATGCAATATGGAAAGAAATTTTGAAGCGCAAACCTCAAGATGAGAAATGTATCCCAGGAGCTTTTGTTGATTGGGATAACACTTCACGTAAAGGAGAGAAAGGAAGTATATATGAAGGGGCTACACCAGAAAAGTTTCAAAAGTATTTAACAGCTCAAATAAGAAGGGCACGAGATGTATACAAGAAAGATATGCTGTTTATATTCGCTTGGAACGAATGGGCAGAATGTGGATATTTGGAGCCAGATGAGAAATTTGGGTATGGATATCTTGAAGCAATAAAGCAGGCTTTATTAGATAATGATGAGTTTTCAGAATAGAATAATATAAATAATTTTATATTATAATGTGTGTTTAATTTGTAGACTTAGTTGTATTACTATACATAAATAATAAATGTATTATAAAAAAATATGCAGAGAATGGAGAATAATAAAAGATAATATGAAGATTATTAGGGGTGAAATGCTATCAATATTTTATGCAATAATAGGCATCATATCTTTACAACCATATTTTGTATGGAATAATAAGTTAATTGCATATGCTATTCCAATTTTGTGTATGTTTTGTTTAATTATAAAAAGTAATATATATTTAAACAACTCAAATAGAAAAAATATAATAGTAATTATATTTTATATTATTATTATTTATTTTAATGCATCAATAAACAATTTCAAAAATTTAGTAGCAATATTTTATTTTCAAATACCAGTACTTTTATATTTATTAGGAAATAAAACTTTTAAAATTAAAACTTATAAGTGTCTTGTAATGCTATTTGCATTATCACTAATTCCTGGAATAATAATATGTCTATTTAATTTTATGGGAATTGATTTTAGTTATACAATTATTGAACCATTGAACAAAGTAAAAGCTTTATATGACATAAATTACAGAAGATATTTAGGTGCTGTAAATACTACACAAGATACTATTAATATGGGTAGAGTTATATTTAACAAGCTTTATGCAATGTATGATGAACCAGGAGCTGTCGGAACTGTATGTGGTCTTATACTTTTTATAGAAAAATTAGATTTAAAAAAGAATGTTGAAAATAAGATTATATTTATTGGTGGATTGATTTCATTTTCATTTGCTTTTTATATACTATTAATTATTAATTTAATAGTATGTAAAAAATATAAGATATTAGCATTCTTTATTTTATTATTAACTATTTTAAATTTTAGCAGCCTTAATAAAGATTATGGAGTATTTGATAAAATATTATTTAACAGATTTACTGTTTCTGATAATAAGCTTAATGGTGATAATAGAACATCGCCAGAACTTGATTATGCATATAAGCAATTTTTAAAAGGTGATGTAAAAACTATTTTAATGGGGAAGGGTGATGGATACATTACTAATAATATAGATGGAGGAGTATCATCTACATATAAAATTTTCATTTATGAACGAGGATTGATTTTCTTTATACTGTATTTAATTTTAGTGGTTGTACTATATTACACTAATACTAATAGCATAAAAAATTATTATATTTTATTGGCTTTTATCTTATCAATTTATCAAAGACCAAACATTTTAATATTAGCTTATATAGTTTTAATTGTAGGTGGAACACTGTACAATTCTAATTCAGAAAACATAAATGCAATTTAAAGTGCATTTAATTATTGCTAGTTTCAGTAATAATATCATTCATATGTGGGGGATAACATGAAATCAGATAGATTCATAATTAATAATTTAAAGAAAGCTAAACGTATTGAAAATTTAATTTTAAAAGAAAACAACTTAAAAGAAAGGCTAAACCTATTGCAAATTTTAGCTCTTAATTATACCGATCATGTTACAGGAGTATATTATAGTGAATTTATAGAAAAACAATTAATAAAAATTTCACAAATAATTGATTTTGAAAGTATTGATGAAATTGAAGAAGAAAAAGATACTGTATTACACGTAATGACTAGACCATGCAATATTGGAGGGCATACAAGAGTAGTAAATAATTGGATTAATTTTGATTCAGACAGAAAGTATAGCATATTAATCAATGAAATCCAAAATGTAAAAATTCCAAATTGGCTAAAAGAAAGTGTTGAAAAATCTGGGGGTAGCATAATATTAAATAAATCCAATGACTTAATAGAAAAAGCTAAGTTTTTAGCAAAATGTGCTATGAAATATGAAAAAATTGTTTTACACATTCATAACCAAGATATGGTACCTTTGATTGCATTTTCTAATAGTTCTTGGAAAAAACCAATATATTTATACAATCATTCGGATCATAAGTTTTGGCTGGGAGTAAGTATTGCTGATATGGTCTTAGATTTAACTTCTGGCGGAATGAAAATGTCAATTGAAAAGCGTGGTACTAAAAATAATTATGTTTTACCAATACCGATAATGAATGAACAAGAAAAGCCATATGAAAAAATTAATGAAAAGGAAAAAGAAGCTATAAAGAAGAGATTAGAATTACCAAATTGTTCAAAAATAATCTTATCAATGGCAGATGATTATAAGTACACTAATATAAATAAATATAATTTTGGAGAATTTGCTAAAAAAGTTATAGATATAAACCCTAATACATATGTCTTGATAATTGGAGCTAATAACAAAGCATTAAAGTGGATTAGATTAAATAAAACAAGTGGAGGAAGGATAAGAGCAGAAGGAATTATTGATAAAGAAGATGTATGCCAATATATGAAAATTTCAGATGTTTATGTAGATAGTTTTCCTGCAAATTCTTATACAAGTACATTAGAAGCTATAAATTATAATATACCATCTATGTCATTAAAAACGCCAATTTTTTATTTGGATGCATTAAAAGATATAAGAGTTAATAGCGAAGCTGATATGATATTTAAGATAAATGAAATATTAAATAATAAAGATAGTTTTATTAACATGGAAACAAAAGATAGAGTAGCTAAAAATCATTATAAAGAAAACTGGTGTAAAATTTTAAATAAAATGTTTGAAATTAAGATTTCGCATTCTGTAGGATTAAATATAATGATAAATACAAATATGAATATAACAGATTATGAAAGGTTTATGTATGAAACACATAAAAAATATGAGACATTTCCCATCAAACAATTTATAAGGTTATCATTTATAAATAAGGTAAGAATATTATTTATTTGTCGTAAAGAATTTTTTATGTCATTGAAAAATGTTTACAAGGTACCTAGAAAAATGAAGGAGGTGTTAATAGCACATTTTGCTCGCGAAAATCAAAGCAATTATATATCCAAGCTTTAAATATAATAAAGGAGTTGATCATATGATTCATCCATCAGCAAAAGTAGGACAAAATGTAACTATAAAAGAAGGCGTTATTATAGGTGAAAATGTAACAATAGAAGATGATGTGTATATAGACTATGGCTGCATAATTAGAGATAATGTGTATATTAAAAAAGGAAGTTTTATTGGTGCAAAAAGTATTCTTGGTGAATATATAGTGGATTTTTATAAAGATAGAATTAATAAAGTTAATCCATTAGTAATAGGAGAAAATGCTTTAATAAGAACTGAAAGTGTAATATATGGTAATACAGTTATAGGTGATAATTTTCAGAGTGGACATAAAGTTACTATTAGAGAAAATATTAAAATAGGAAATAATGTAGTAGTAGGAACTCTATCACATATACAACCTAAATGTACTATTGGTAATTACGTTAGGATGTCTAATAATTGTGCTATTGGAGATGGAAGTAAAATTAATGACTATGTTTGGATGTTTCCGAATGTTGTATTAGCAAATGACCCTACACCTCCTTCAGATAAATTTTTAAATGTAACAATTGATTCTTTTGCAATAATTTCAGCAAGTAGCTTAATTTTACCAGGAGTGCATATAAATGAAGATGCATTAGTAGGTGCTGGCGCAATAGTTACGAAGGATGTAGCTAAGGAGACTTTAGTAGTTGGAGCTCCAGCAAAAGAGGTTTGTTCAGTTAGAAAAATCAAAAATAAATTTACTGGTGAATCAGTTTATCCTTGGAGATATACATTTAAAAGAGGTATGCCTTGGAAAGAATCTGATTATGATACATGGATACAATCTGTTAAATTTCAAGAAAAGTAGGTGAAATTAGTGTATAACTGTTCATTGATTAAATTTAAAGATATAGCCGATAAATATGGACATTTGACGCCAATAGAATCTAAGATAGATATTCCATTTGAAATAAAAAGAATTTATTATATAAAAGGTGTTGAACAAGGAGTTAAAAGAGGATTCCATTCTCATAGAAAGCTTCACCAAGTTCTTATTTGTCTTAATAGTTCAGTAAAAATAAGAACTAAAAATCCCAATGAAGAGGCAGTCACTGAATTAAATGATCCTTCTGTTGGATTATATATAGGACCTTATGTATGGAGAGAAATGTTTGATTTTACTGAGGGAAGCGTACTTTTGGTTCTTGCCTCTGAATATTATTCTGAAGATGATTATATAAGAAATTATGATTTTTATTTGGAAGAAGCTGTAAAAAGGTATAAATAGGAGGTGTAATGATATGGAAATTCCATTTGTAAGTTTTGAACCTATGCATAAAGAAATTGCAGAGGAGATGCTTAATAAATTTAAAGAAGTTTACGAAAAAAATTGGTTTATATTTGGCCACGAATTAACACAATTTGAAAAGGAATTTGCTAAGTATTGTGGGGCTAAATATTGTATCGGATGTGGCAATGGTCTTGATGCACTTCATCTTATTTTGGAAGGTTATGATATAAAAGAAGGTGATGAAGTAATAATACCTTCAGATACGTTTATTGCTACTGCACTTGCTGTTTCATATTGTGGAGCAAAACCAGTATTTGTTGAACCTGATATAAATACGTATGAAATAGATCCAAAATTAATTGAATCTGCAATAACAGATAAAACAAAAGCAATAATAGTAGTTCAACTTTATGGACAGAGTTCTGATATGGAGAAAATAAATGATATTGCTAAAAAATATAAATTAAAGGTTATAGAAGATGCCGCCCAAGCTCATGGTACAAAATACAAAGGCAAGAAAGCAGGAAGTCTTGCTGAAGCTGCTGGTTTTAGTTTTTATCCTGGGAAAAATTTAGGTGCACTTGGTGATGGTGGTGCTGTTGTAACAGATGATAAGGATTTGGCGGAAAAGATAAGAGCATTAAGTAATTATGGATCAATTGAAAAATATAATCATATCTACAAAGGCTTTAATTCAAGGCTTGATGAAATACAGGCAAGTTTCTTAAGAATTAAATTAAGATACTTAGATAAATGGAATGAAAATAGAAAATCCATAGCTGAAAAATATATTGAAGGTATTAAAAACAAGAATATAGTATTACCTAAAATTGCAGAATATACAGAGACTAATTGGTATGTATTTGTCATTAGAAGTCATAGAAGAAATGAATTGCAAACATATCTACAAAATTATGGTATAGGAACTGTAATTCATTATCCTATTGCAATGCATCTTCAAAAATGTTATGAAGATTTAGGCTATAAAAAAGGTGATTTTCCAATAGCTGAAAAAATAGCAGATGAAGTTTTGAGTTTACCTATATGGTATGGAATGAAGAATGAAGAAGTTGATTATATAATAGAGAAAATAAATGACTGGAGATAAATATGAGTAAAAGCAGAACTAAGCTTTTTCTTGAAAATTTTTTTGTATACGGACTTGGAAGTATACTAGCAAAAATTGCTCCTTTAATAATGCTACCTATTATAACAAGGCTTATGCCAAATACTACATATTATGGACTTAGTGACTTATCAAATATAACTGTAACCTTTGGTTCAGCTATAGCCATAATGGGAATGTATGATGCTATGTTTAGAATGTTCTTTGAAAAGGATGACTTTGAATATAAGAAGGAAGTATGTGCTAGTGCCTTAAATTTTGTTTTAATTAACGGAATTATAATATGTTTAGTGTTCTTTATATTTAAATCCTATTTTTCAGTTTGGATATTTAATGATGAGAAATATGTTAGTCTACTTAATCTTACAGCATTTAGTATTTTAATAACTACTTTAAGTGGTATAGTAGTAGCTCCTACAAGAATGCAGAATAAAAGAAAAATATTCTTGTTTACTAATACTGTATCACCAATTATAGGATATGCTGTTTCAATTCCAATGTTAATGCACAAAAATTACCTATATGCATTACCTACCGCTGCATTAGTTACTTCATCTATAATGCTTGTCTTTTTATATATATTAAACAGGAATTGGTTCAATTTTAGGAAAATAAATATTCCTCTTATTAAAGAAATGCTAAAAATAGGCGCGCCTTTAATGCCAGCGTTTATTATTTATTGGATATTTACATCCTGCGATAGGCTTATGATATCTAAACAGATAGGAAACAGTTTTGTTGGGATATATGGCATAGGAGCAAGAGTAGCCTCGGTAAGTCAATTTATATATATTGCATTTGCAGGAGGATGGCAGTACTTTGCTTTTTCAACTATGAAGGATGAAGATCAGGTAGAAATGACTTCAAAGATATTTGAGTATTTAGCATTAGTGGCCTTTTCAATTTTCGTAAGTATTGTTCCATTTACTCATTTTGTTTTTAAACTATTTTTTAAAGAAAACTATGTAAATGGATATGTAGCTTTTCCATATTTATTTTTATCACCATTATTACTGATGTTATATCAAACCATTGTAAATCAATTTTTGGTTGTAAAAAATACATGGCCATCAACATTAATTCTTTTAGCAGGTGCTGTTACAAATGTGGTTTTAAATTACTTTTTAATTTATGCCATTGGTATAGAAGGAGCCGCAATTGCAACCTTAGTTGGCTATGCAGTAAGTGTAGTAATAGCGTGTATGGTCTTATCAAAGATGAAATTAGTATATGTATCAAATAGGATGAAAATAATGAGTATCCTAACAACTATATTTATAATTCTTTGGAGGTTAGTATCTCCAATAAAAATCATTCCTGCATTATTAATTGCTATGCCAACATTATTAATATTTTATTATTTATATAGAGTAGATATTGGTATAGCCTATGAGAAGGGAAAGAAACTTTTAAAAACATAAGTAGGAGGCTTAAGTGTAACTATTATACTAAAATAATTTATTTATGGAGGTATCATTATGAAAAGTTATTTAGTAACTGGTGGAGCTGGTTTTATAGGTTCAAACTTCATTCATTACATGTTTAAAAAGTATTCTGATATTAATATCATTTGTTTAGATAAGCTTACCTATGCTGGTAATCTTAAGAATCTTAAAAATGTAGGAATTAACCCTAATTACAGTTTTATTCAAGGGGATATCTGTGATAAAGGACTTGTGGAAAAATTATTCAAGCAGTATGACATAGATTATGTGGTGAATTTTGCTGCAGAATCTCATGTAGATAGAAGTATAGCTGACCCTGAGATATTTATCAAAACCAATGTTTTAGGTACATCAGTGCTTTTAAATGTTGCTAAAAAAGCATGGGAAGTTGAAAGAAGATTTAAAGAAGGTAAAAAGTATCTTCAGGTTTCTACAGATGAGGTATACGGATCACTTGAAGAAACAGGTTTCTTTATGGAAACTACTGCACTTGATCCTCATAGTCCTTATTCCTCTAGCAAGACTGGTGCGGACTTATGGGTAAAGGCCTATTATGATACTTATAAAATGCCAGTTAATATTACCCGCTGTTCTAATAATTATGGTAGATTTCAATTCCCTGAAAAGCTTATTCCTCTTGTAATAAATAACTGTCTAAATAAAAAGCCTTTACCTGTATATGGTGATGGAATGAATATTCGTGATTGGCTTTATGTAGAGGATCACTGCAAGGCTATTGATATGGTTATTAATAATGGCAGAATAGGCGAGGTATACAATATAGGTGGTCACAACGAAAGAACTAATATACATATCATAAAAACTATAATATCTTACATTCATGATAATGTAGACCCTAATGTTGATGAAAGTTTAATTACTTTTGTTGAAGATAGAAAAGGTCACGATAGAAGATATGGTATTGATTCAACTAAAATTAAACAAGAACTTGGCTGGTATCCTGAGACTAAGTTTGAAGATGGAATTAAGATGACAATTGAGTGGTATCTTGATAGTAAAGATTGGATGGATAGTGTTACCTGTGGTAGATATCAAAGCTATTATCAAAATATGTATGGGAATCAAGTATTAAATAATATTTAATTTTAAAGGGAGGGTACATATCAATGAAGGGAATTATACTAGCAGGAGGTTCTGGCACAAGACTTTATCCTATGACAAAAGCTATTTCAAAGCAGATTGTTCCAATATATGATAAGCCAATGATTTATTATCCTCTTTCAGTTTTAATGCTTGCAGGTATTAGGGATATTCTTATAATATCTACTCAAAGAGATATAGCAGCTTTCAAGGAATTATTTGCTAGTGGTAGTCAAATTGGTGTTAATTTTCAGTATGCAGTGCAGGAGAGTCCAAGAGGACTTGCTGAAGCTTTTATTATTGGTGAAAGCTTTATTGGTGACGATAATGTTGCTCTTGTCCTTGGAGATAATATATTTCATGGTTATGGATTTTCAGAGAGATTAAAAAAGGCTGTTGATAGAAAAGAAGGAGCAACTATCTTTGGATATCACGTAAGTAACCCAAGAGATTTTGGTGTAGTGGAATTTGACAAGGACTTTAATGTTGTATCCATAGAAGAGAAGCCAATAGATCCAAAATCTAATTATGCAGTTCCAGGACTTTATTTTTATGATAATGATGTTATAAGCATATCAAAGTCTATAAAACCATCTAGTAGGGGTGAACTTGAGATTACAGAAATAAATAATAATTATCTAAACAGAGGAAAGTTGAAGGTTGAACTTTTTGGAAGAGGTATGGCATGGCTTGATACAGGAACTCCATCAGGTCTTCTAAATGCTGCGAATTTTGTAGAAGCAGTGCAAACAAGACAAGGACTATATATAGCATGTATAGAGGAAATCGCTTATAGAATGGGTTTTATAGATACAGAACAGTTAATAGAAATTTCACTTCCAATGAAGAAAACTGACTATGGTAAATATCTTTTACAGTTAGCTAGTGGGGATGAAGAAAAGTTAAAGAAAGCAGCACATTAAGAAAAATAGCTCAAAAATCAATAGTAAACTAATTACAGGTATCACTTCGTTTTAATAAGACTTATAAGTTTAATGCCTGTCATTAATATGGAGGTAAATATGAAACTTCTGATAACAGGAGGAAAGGGTCAGCTAGGATGTCAGCTTAAATTCATAATAGAGAAAAATAGCTCCGATATTGGAAAGCTTGACCAAAGAATTAAAGATGCTGAATGTAAATTCACAGATTATAATGAGTTGGACATAACAAATTGCGCTGAAGTGATTTCGTATGTTAGTTCTTTTAAACCAGATGTAATAATAAACTGTGCAGCATATACAAATGTAGATGGTTGTGAGAATGATAAGGACGCAGCTTTCAAGGTAAATGCCATAGGACCGAGAAATCTTGCTATTGCCTCAGAAAAATATGGCATAAAGCTTCTTCATGTATCTACTGATTACGTATTTAATGGAGAAGGTACTGTTCCTTTTAAAGAGTATGACGTTCCAAATCCTGTAAGTGTATATGGAAAGACTAAGCTACTGGGAGAAAGCTATGTGAGAGAGCACTGTAGCAATTATTTTATAGTAAGGACTGCTTGGCTTTATGGAGAATATGGCAAAAATTTTGTGTACACTATAATGAAGTCAGCCAAAGAGAATGGGCATGTTGACGTTGTAGACTACCAAAGAGGTAATCCTACTTATGCAGAAGACCTTGCCCACCATATATTAAAGATTATTCTTACGAATGAATATGGTATTTATCATTGCACAGGTACTGGGGAATGCTCATGGTATGACTTTGCTTGTAAAATTGTTGAATACAGTGGCATAGATTGCGAAGTTACTCCTATCACCCCTGGTAAAGTAAATAGATTAGCCAAAAGACCAGCTTATTCATCCCTTGATAATATGATGCTTCGTGTAACATTAGGTGATGAAATGCGACCTTGGAAGGAAGCACTAAAAAGCTTTATTACAAAAGTGAGTTCATAATATGGATAGAAGGGGGATTATAATGGGAAATTTTAATTTTATAAAAACCGAAATAGATGGGGTATATATAATAGACGTTGAGATTTTCAGTGATAAACGTGGATACTTCATAGAAACATATAATTATGACGACTTTAAGTCAGTAGGTCTTGACATGGTATTTGTACAAGATAATCAGTCTAGTTCTAAAAAAGGAGTTCTCCGCGGACTTCACTTTCAAAAGACTCATCCACAAGGAAAACTTGTTAGGGTTATAAAAGGGGAAGTATTTGATGTAGCAGTGGACATACGTAAAAATTCCAAAACTTTTGGAAAATGGGTAGGTGTTACTCTAAGCGAAGGAAATAAGCGACAGTTTTATATACCTCAAGGTTTTGCTCATGGATTTCTTGTACTTTCAGATGAATCAGAAATTTGCTATAAATGCACTGACTTTTATCATTCTGAAGATGAAGGTGGAATAGCTTGGGATGATCCAGAAATAGGGATAGAGTGGCCAATGGAAGGCATAGATGAAATTATATTATCTGATAAAGATGGGAATAGGGAGAATTTTAGTAAAATATAGTATGGAAGTAGTCTCTAAAAATAGCGAATATGAACCTATTTATAACAACCAAAGGAAGGTAATGTATTATGTATAAAATAGCAGTAGCAGGAACAGGTTATGTGGGCCTCGTGGCAGGCGCTTGCTTTGCTGAAGTTGGTCACCAGGTTACCTGTGTAGATATTGATGAAGAGAAAGTTAATCTGATGAAGCAAGGCATCTCTCCAATTTATGAAGCAGATTTGGAAGGTTTGATGCAGAAAAATTATTTAGCTGGCAGACTTGATTATACAACTGATTATAAAGCAGCTTACAAGAATGTAGATGCTATATTTATAGGTGTAGGTACTCCAGAGCAACCTGATGGTTCTGCAAATCTAAGTTATATAGCTACAGTAGCAAGACAAATAGCTGAAACTATAGAAAAGGATTGCCTTGTTGTGGTTAAATCTACGGTGCCTGTGGGTACTAATGATAAGGTAGAGCAATTTATTCATGATTTTTTACCTTGTGATAGAGAAGATGTATATGGCGGCAATAAAAAGATTAGAGTAGAAGTAGCATCAAACCCTGAATTCTTATCTCAAGGCACAGCGGTGTACGATACACTCCATGCAGCAAGAATCATCATTGGAACAGAAAGTAAATGGGCAGAGAAGATGCTCATGAAGATATATGAGCCATTCAATCTTCCTATTGTATCTGTAAGTAGAAGGTCAGCAGAGATGATAAAGTATGCATCCAATGATTTCCTTGCTCTTAAAATATCCTATATGAATGATATTGCTAATCTTTGTGAGCTGGTAAATGCTAATATTCAAGAGGTTGCTAAAGGTATGAGCTTTGATAAGCGTATCGGAAGAAGATTTTTAAATGCTGGTATTGGTTATGGCGGTTCATGCTTTCCTAAGGATACAAAAGCACTTGAGTACCTGGCAAGACAGAATGGTTATGAACTTAGGACAATTAAAGCTGCCATTGATGTGAATAAAGATCAGAAGACCATTTTATATAAGAAGGCTTGCAGACGTCTTATTACTTTTAATGGACTAAAAGTAGCAGTCCTTGGACTTAGCTTCAAGCCAGGAACAGATGATTTAAGAGAAGCACCATCCCTTGAGAATTTACCATTACTGTTAAAGCATGGAGCAGAAGTTTATGCATATGACCCTGTAGGTAGGGAGAACTTAAAAAAACGATATAGAGAAGGAAAAAATGGGCAAGGAAGCATAAAGTATGTTGAAAAGGCGGAAGAAGCTTTAAAAGAAGCTAATGTCTGTTTTATCTTTACCGAATGGGGTGAGATTAAAGAGGTGAAGCCAGAGGTATATAAGAAACTTATGAGAACACCTTTGGTCTATGATGGAAGAAACTTATATGGAATAGAAGAGATGAAAGAAGCAGGGGTGGAGTATTATTCTATAGGAAGATAAGCAAATATATTTTTAAGGAGGCAAATAATTGAGTTACAAACGTTTAGATATTAATAAAACATATCTTATCACTGGAGTGGCAGGTTTCATTGGATTTTATTTATCCCAAAAGCTCTTGGAACAGGGATGTCGGGTGATTGGGATTGATAATATAAATGACTATTATGATGTGAATCTTAAATATGCTCGTCTGAAAATACTTAAACCTTTTGAGAAATTTATATTCATCAAAGGAGACATCTCAGACAAAGCTATGATGATGAATATATTTGAAGAGTATAAGCCCAATATTGTGGTGAATTTAGCTGCACAAGCTGGGGTTAGGTATTCTATAGAGAATCCCGATGTATATATACAAAGTAATATCATAGGATTTTTTAATATTCTTGAAGCTTGTAGATATAATTCGGTGGATCACCTTGTGTATGCATCCTCTAGTTCAGTCTATGGTTCTAATAAAAAAGTGCCATTTGAAGAATCAGATTTTGTGGATCATCCAGTATCTCTTTATGCAGTTACTAAAAAATCTAATGAATTGATGGCTCATGCATATAGTCATCTTTATAAGATTCCAACTACAGGACTTAGGCTTTTTACAGTTTATGGCCCTATGGGAAGGCCAGATATGGCGTATTTTAGATTTACTCAAAAGTATTTTGCAGGGGAACCAATTAGTATATTTAATAATGGTAACTTTGAACATGATCTATACAGAGATTTCACATACGTAGATGATATTGTAGAAGGAATTGAAATTCTTATTAGTAATCCTCCTTTGGAAATTGTTCCTCATAAAGTATTTAATATTGGAAATAACAGTCCTGAAAAACTCATGATATTTATAGAAACTCTGGAAAAAGCTTTAAGTAAAGCTATTGGCAGAGAGGTAATATTTAGCAAAAAATTTGAACCTATGAAGCCTGGTGATGTACCTGCAACCTATGCATCAACGGATTTATTACAGGAAACTGTTGGGTTCAAGCCATCAACGACCATAGAGGAAGGGCTTCAGAGGTTTGCTGAATGGTACGTTGAGTATTATGAGGTGAAATAAAATGCGTAAAATTTTATCATGGATAGCTGTTATTCTTTGGATGGCACTTATTTTTAAGCTGTCGTCTCAACCAGCAGAGCAGTCTGGTAAATTGAGTACAGGAGTAACAGAGATTAATATAAAAGCCATAGAGAAAGTTAATCCTAGTGCAAAATTTAATATTAAACAATTTGATCATATAATAAGAAAAAATGCTCATTTTTTTGTTTATTTAGTTCTTGGTATATTTGTGATAAATGCTTTGAGAAGAAGTGGTGTAACTGGTATTAGGTGTATAGTTTTTGCGTTACTTATTTGTATTCTTTATGCTATAAGTGATGAAATACATCAAATTTTTGTTCCAGGCAGGGGAGCACAGGTTAAGGATGTTATTATTGATAGTGTTGGTGCTGCTGTTGGGATTGGCGGGGATTTAATAAGAAATAGAATAAATACCCATTGAGCTGTGGTTTTAGTCTGATGGGTATTTTTCTATTAAGATCTAAATTTTTTATTTAACTTTTTCAGTAGTAGAAAGATTTTTAATATATACTGGAGCAGAGTTAGAGTTTTTATCATTAAATTGTACTGGATTATTATTGGTATTTACATATACAGGATTTATATCAGTTATACTTCCAGTTTGTTTTATATCCACAAAGTTAACGCATAGACCATATTTAGCTCTTTCTCCACCATCATGTTTATGGTCTGTAATTGTTATATCTAAATAAGGTATTTTAGCTGCGATTAATATACCAGCGCCTTCAGTATTGTAGGTATATAAATTCTTTACTATATTTTTCTTCAATTTTTGAGTTGAGTAGTTCGGTTCAAAGTCTATTCCGGATGCTGGTGCTGTTCCATTCGTATTCATTATCTTTGTATCAGAAATAGTTAAATTTACAGCTGAAATTACACTTATACCTTGTCTTCTGTTATTATCAATTGTACAATTTGTAATTTCAATATTTTTGTTATAACCACGCTTTGAAGCTCCTAAATATATTCCGTCTCCCCAACAGTCTCTTATTATGATATTTTTGATTTTAATATTGGTACAATCATTAAGAGATATTCCCATGCCCCATTCTCCAGTAGTACCTTTGTGTGAGTATCTTTCGCCAATAATCCTACCTCCATTAATTGTTGTATTTTTAATATTGTTTAGTTTAATAATTCCATAGTCTTCCTTATCATTAGGAATAGCTCTTATTTCAGCTTCACTATCAAATACAATTACTTGATTTGATGAAAGTTTTAAACCTATTTCAGCGTCTATATTATAGATCCCACTTATAAACTTAACTTTTTTATTAGTAGCTAAAATTTTATTTATTTCTTTTTGTGACATATCGGGTCTAATGGAGATAGTATCGGACTTACCTAATGAAGTAGTATTAGATTGTTTGTAGAATAATATGAAGTATACTATAAAGAATATTAACGCAATAGTTACTAATACATATATTAAAATTGTAGACATTTTTATATTAATACCCCCTTTGTATAAATTATTGATGATACTATTTATTCATTTTGTTATTTAAATATGCTATATAAAAGTAAATTGTGAATAACTTATAAGAAAAATAAATAAAAAAGGGCAACCTGTATTGTAATGATAATTATCTAGTCTATAATGTGTTATTTTTAATTTTTAAAAATCATATAATAAATTATAAAATATGAGGAGTAGGTTCTTTTATGAGAAAAACTAGTAAAATTATATTGTCTACTATAACTGTTTTATTTGCAGCGATTGGAACAATTATTTTATGTTTTAATAGTCAATTAAACAAAGTAAAAAAAGCAGAAATACCAAAAACTAATTCAGAATTAAATATAAGCAATAATGTAGTTAAAAAGGATGATGAAATTATAAATATAGCTCTCTTTGGAGTTGATAGGAGACAGAAGGATGAAGCCTCACGTTCTGATGCACTTATGATTTTAACTCTTGATAAAAAACACAAGAAGATAAAAATATCTTCTATTATGAGAGATGCTTATGTTAATATTGATGGTTATGGAATGACTAAGATAAATCATGCATATGCTTATGGGGGACCTATGATGTCAATTAAAACATTAAATAAGAATTTTGATTTAAATATAAAGGACTATGTTACTGTTGATTTCTTTGGCTTTGAGAAAATAATTGACAGTGTTGGTGGGGTTGAGGTAAATATAACTCCAGAGGAACTAAAATATATTAATAACAACACAGATGAAAATTCAGAAAGTGGAAATAAGACTGCCTCTATTATTACAAACAGCGGATTACAAAAAGTCAATGGAAGACAAGCATTAGAATATACAAGAATAAGAAAAAATGATGGTGGTGATTTTCAAAGAACTGAAAGACAAAGAACAGTATTAATTCATGTACTAAATAAAATTAAAAAAGTTCCACCGACAGGTATGCTAAGTTTGATCTCTCAACTTTTGCCTTATACAGAAACGAGTATACCAAATACTGAAATATTAAAAAAATTAATGTCTGTGTATACATTAGGTATTAAGGATATAGGTGAGCAGAGGTTTCCACTAGATGGTTATTGTTATGGAAAGATGATAGATAATGTTTGGTATTTAATATTTGATTTAAATGCTACTAAAAATCAAATGCACCAATATATATTTGAAGATATTAAACCTAGTACAGTCAAATAAAATTTTTATAATATTACTTAAAATATTAGCTCTAAATTTAAATGCTACTTAAAATAATATATTGAGTTTAAATATTACTAAAAATAGTACCTGAAATTTAAAATAATACCTTTAAATTCATTGACAAATTTAAAGCGCAGTGTATAATAAATTATGGTATGATGTTATCGTAATTTGAAAAATTTAATATGTAAGCGAAATGAAGATGATTAGTATTAATTTTAATGTATAATTAATACTGGAAAGTTCGGCCTTTCATCCTAACGTAGGATGGGAGGTTTTTATGTTGTATGATTTAGAACTTATATTTATTTAAGAAAGGTGGATGGGTATGAAAAACAAGTTGATTGACCTAGGGGTTATTGTATTTGCAATTTTTTTATTTTCCTTTGCATTAAATGCATTTTTTTCTCCTTATCATATTGTTCCAGGAGGAGTAACAGGATTAGCCATTGTACTTGAAAGTGTGACTCATGTGAAAAAGTCAATAATAATAGGAATATTTAATGTACCTATTTTTTTGATGGGATTATATATATTGGGTAAAAAGTTTGTTATTAATACAGTACTTGGAGCTTTTCTAGTTCCAATTTTTGTTGAATTGACTAGTGGAGTTGGTCCATTCACAAAGGATATATTTTTAGCAACAGTTCTAGGTGGTGTTATGACAGGCCTTGCATTAGGAATGCTGCTAAGTAAACAAGCTTCTGTAGGAGGAACAGATACAGTAGCTAAGATGATATCTAAATTTATACACAAGCCTGTAGGTAAAGTTATGATGTGTATTGATTTATCTATTGTTTGTTTAACCGTTTATGTATTTGGAATAGAAAAAGCATTATATGGTGTTGTGACGGTTTACATAATAGGAAGAGTTGTTGATATGTATATTAAAGGATTTAAAGATTCAAAATCAGTTTATGTAATATCTGATAATATTGAAAAAATTAATGAACTGATTTTAACAGAAATGAATGGAAGAACTACCAAGCTAGAAGCAAGAGGCGGATATACAGATGACCAAAAGGTAATATTGATGTGTGTAATTACTAGTAAGGAGATAATTAAATTAAAGCAAATTGTAAAAGAAGTGGATAATAATGCTTTAGTTTTAGTTCAAGATTCCTATGAGGTTTATGGAAAGGGATTTAGTCTTACTTAGATATTTATTGAATATAGAAAAATTATTTTTTATAAAAAAGAACGTATATAGATTTGAACTTGTACAAATCTATATACGTTCTTTTTAATCTTCTTCAGATTTTTTTTCAGTACTATTATTTTTTTTATCTTTTTTAAACTTTGATACTATACCAGGTACCATTTCTAAAAGACTTTCAACATTATTTTTGTTATTTACAGGAAGCATAGTAACAGAATCATTTTTTATTACAATCATAGCATTAGGAGTTACTTTAGCGCCAAATCCAAGGCCACCGCCTGCACCATTATTTCCTTTATCATCAGTGCCGTTGCCGTAACCAGTACCGCATCCAAAGCTTACAGATATAATAGGAATTAAAGTAGTTTCTCCAATAATAATAGGTTCGCCAACAACAGTTTCAGTTTTTAAAAAGTTTTGTAATTTATTAAATAACACCTCTAAATTTTCTGGAATAGATGAACTATTTGCCATAATTAAAATCCTCCTAAATTTGTTTAATTTCTTATTACAATAATTAATACACATAAAGTATTAATTAAGTTTCACTAGTTTTAGATTTTTTTAGTAAAATTTTTCTAACATCCTTTTTTAATATAAATTTTAAAGTTCTAAAGACCATTAAAAATAAAAATGTTTTTCCACACATGCTGGCTTTTATATCTATAACATCATCATCAAAGACAGGATTTAAGTTTATATGGCTGTGAGGAATTACTTGTGCAATTATTGGGATAAAACCAGACAATAATCCAGTAATACAAGGATCATCAAAACCATAAACACCATTTATTTTTACTTCATCAGGTTTAACTATTTTTAACATGTCTTTAAAATAAGAAAGTACACAGCTTAAAAACTTTTTTTCTATAAAGTTTTTAATATTATTTGTTTTTGTCTTTTTCGATTTTTTGTTATCAGTTTTAACTTCTTTA
Source organism: Clostridium carboxidivorans P7 (assembly GCF_001038625.1). GTDB lineage: Bacteria > Bacillota > Clostridia > Clostridiales > Clostridiaceae > Clostridium_AM > Clostridium_AM carboxidivorans. The sequence goes on along the minus strand of NZ_CP011803.1, from coordinate 3,235,527 downwards.
TCTTCCGAATGTTCACTTTCAGAAATTACATAAATAGCTTTGCTGCCTATGAAAAGGGTTATTTTAAAATTTTCTTCTTGCAAAGCTTTGATTTTAAATAAGTTGAACAGCCATAATATAGTTCCTTCAAAATTTGAACTATCGTTGATGTTATAATACAATTTGTATTTAAACGGAATAAATAACAATAATGCTAGTATAAAGAGTATAACACATAACAATATTCCAAGTACCTTTAAAAATGTAATGAGTATAAACACTTAAATACACCTCATTTTACAAAAATTAACTTGCATTAAATAGTTTAAAAAGCTTTGTTTTTTTAATTTTTTTAGTTATAGATTTCTTTATTGGTTTTTCTATAAATTTTATAGAGCTTTTTATACTTTTATGAATAAATTTATTAAATGGATTCTTCTTATAAAGCTTTCTTGAACTTTTTATATTTCCTTTGAAGTTTCTATAAAATCTATAGTTATTTTGAATTTTTAATTTTAAATCATTTTCTTCGATTTGGGATATACAATTTTCTGCTACCAATTCAGAAATTGTACTCAACCTTTCTGGAAAAACTAAATCATCTTCCATATTACTCAAGTTTTTATCTATGTCATATATAAGTTCTAAAGCTTTAGTACATTCATCACAATATTTTAGATGTTCATCTACAAATATTTTTTCCAGAGGATCTATGGTGTTATCTGCATAAGCATAAAGAAACTTTTTATCAAGTTTGCAGCTCATTTTTTATTCCTCCCGAATATTTTCTAGTTTCTTTTTAAGTAAAGCTTTTGCTCTATAAAGATCTGTTTTTATAGTACCAAGAGGTTTACACAGCAATTCAGAAATTTCATTATAACTTAAGTTTTCATAGTATCTTAATATTATAACTAATCTATAGTTTTCTGGCAAAGCTTTAAGATTTTCCTTTAAGATTCTCTTTAAATCCATTTTTTCAATTTCATGTTCAACATTGAAATCAGAAGCTACGGTATCCTCTAAAGTGGAATCTTCATTTAACTCTCCATTTAGGGATACTACATTGGATTTAATAGTTCTTTTGAAATTTAAACAAATATTTACGGAAAGCTTTCTCACCCAGGGATGAAAAGGCATATCATCATTAAATTTGTTTATGTTGTTAAATATTTTTATATAAATTTCCTGAACTAAATCGAGAGCATCCTGCTGGTTTTGACAATAGCTGTAGCATAATCTATACAAATATTTTTCATATATTTTAAACAATTCCATGAGAGCAGGCTTGTCATATTTTTTACATCTTAATATTAATTTTTTATCTATGTCCAATATGGTTCCTCCTCTAATAGAACTTATTAAATACAGACTAAACACAGAAATGTATTCCATTATTGTGTTTTTTTTAGATAAAGTACTTATAATTCCATGCATAATACTATATACACATATATTAACAATAAAGTTTCAAAAAAAGTAGCTTTTTTTATTTACTTTCTCAAAAAATAAATTTAGGATATAATATAGGATGTTGGAAAGTAGGTGTATTATATGAAAATTTCATTTTTGGGAGGAGCACATGAAGTTGGGGGAAGCTGCATACTCCTAAAAATTTATAATAAAAATATACTTTTAGATTGTGGAATAAGACAAGGTGCATCTAAAGATCCTCTTCCAGATTTCAGAACTATTCAGGAACAAGGAGGAATTGATGCAATAATTATAAGTCATGCTCATATGGATCACATAGGATCCTTGCCAATAATAAGCAAGGAATATCCTGGTGCTAAAATATATGCAAATAATATGACAAAGGATTTAATGAAGGTTCTTTTGTATGACAGCTTGAAGATAATGAAAAATAGGGAAGCAGAAATCCCACTTTATGCAGAAGTAGATGTTGAAAATATGTTAAATAGGATATTTACTATAAATTATATGGTGGAGTTTCCTATATTTGAAGATATAAAGATAACTTTTTATACAGCGGGTCATATAGCAGGTGCTTCTTGTGTGTATATTACTACACCAGAAGGCTCTTTATTTTATTCTGGAGATTTTTCAGTGTTTTCACAGAAAACAGTAGAGGGTTTAAAGGTTCCAAAACTTAGACCAGATGCTGCAATTTTTGAAACTACTTATGGTGACAGGCTTCATGCTAATAGAGAAGTTGAGGAAGAAAGGCTTTTACAGCTTATAAATGAATGTGAAGCAAATAGAGGAAAAATGCTAATTCCAGCTTTTGCTTTGGGAAGAGCACAAGAGATTATTTTAATTATTAAGAAGGCTTTAAATAAGAAATCTATAAAAAATGTAAAGATATATGTGGATGGAATGATTAAGGATATAAATAGAGTATATAAGTTAAATCCACTTTACTTAAAAAATTCTCTTGGAAAGAAAATACTAAGAGGAATCGAGCCTTTTTATGATGATAATATAATTGCTGTGGACAAGAAAGAAATTAGAGAGAAAATATTAGAAGATAAGGAGCCTTGTATAATAATTTCAAGTTCTGGTATGCTTACAGGAGGCTACAGCCAGTATTATGCAGAAAAGATAGCTCCTATGGAAAATGGGTACATAGTTATAACTGGATATCAGGATGAAGAATCTCCAGGTAGAAAATTATTAAATTTGCTGGAGGAGGAAGAAGATAAAAAGTTAGAGTTAAATGGAAGAAGCATTCCTGTGAAATGTAAAGTGGAAAAGGTAGGGCTTTCTGCTCATGGAGATAAAGGAGAAATAAAGTCACTTATAAATTTATTAACTCCTAACAACATATTTATGGTACATGGTAATGAAGAAGTGGTAGAAAGCTTTTCCAAGGAACTTTTATCAGAAGTAAGAGCAAGGGTATATGCACCGAAATGTGGAGAATGCTATGAGGTTAATATAAAAAATCCAAGAAAACAGTGGAAAAAACAAATGCCTCATGTTATAAAATCAAGCAGCAAATTAGATGAAAACAATATAAAGGAATTATGGAAGTTTATATTACATAACTATGGAGAAAGATTCTTTACTGTAGAAGAATTAATATATATATGGACCGGAAGTAATAAAATAAAAGCTTTAGAAATGGATGAAATTCAAAAATTAGTAGTGCAATCTGTATACTTTGAAAATGATAACAAAAGGTTATTCTTGTTTAAATGTAAAAGTGAAGAAGTGGTACAGGAAGAATTGAAGCCAAAAGAGTTAAAACCTAATGAGTTAAATGATTTTGCAGCTGAATATTTTTCAAAGTATAATTTTAAAAAAGCTGGACTTATTTACAATGAAAAGAAAGTAATATTGAGCTTTGATTTCCCTTATGTAGTAGATAAAGATATATATGAAGCTTGCAGGGAATTTGAGAGACAAACAAAATGGAAGGTAGAAATAAGCGATAAGGTAAATATAAATGCCTCAGACAGTTTAATATCAGAGCTTTTGTATGACCTAGATATAAAAAAGATATCCTATAGGCTTGAAGAAAAGAAAGCTGTGGTGATATTGAATTCTGAGTATAGTGTGGAACAAAGTAAGTTAAACACTTTTAAAGAAAAAACAGGATTAGAACTTTTAGTGCAAAGCTCTGGAGCAATTAAAGATGTAAGAAATGACATCATAGAAAGTGAAAATCAAATTAAGGCAGTTGAGCAAAATCAAGCCTTAAAGATTATAGAAGAAAGCTTTGAAAAAGAAGAATTCAAACCATATAAAAAGGGAATAAAATCAAATGATAAAGGAAAGTACATAGAACTTTCATTTATATCACCTGCAATTGGAAAAAAGTATACAGAAAAAGTTAGTGAACTTGCTAAAATTACAGGGTGGAATATGAGTATATCCAGTGCTGTAAATCAAAATGAAATAATAAAAATAGCACAGGTGCTCTGCAGAAGAGAAGGTATAATTATAAAGAAGAATCCATCCTTTAACCCTTTAAATTTAAGTATAGAGTTAAAGTTAGATAATTTAGAAGAAGAAAAAATGAAAGCAATAAAAGAAGAATTTGAATATAAAACAGGATGTAGTCTCAAATGGTAAACAAAAATTGCAGTTACATCAATGTGAGATTTATTTTCAGGATAGATTTATATATGATATAAATAGGAAATAGGCGAGTAAATAAGTTCGCCTATTTTTATATGAGAAAAATTACTTTATTTAAAGAAAAATAGGGTAATATGTTGAAAAATGCTCCATACTGACTTATATGAATGTTGTATAATTATTTGTTTTTATTTATAATTAATTGCATTTGTATAAATAAATTTTTTCAGGATTATTAGGAGGACTTAAATTAATGAATCTATTCAGAAAAAGATCTTTAGAAGATTTTAAGCAGTCCGTTGAAAAAAGTGGTCTTAAAAAGGAATTGAAGGCTTTTGATTTAGCGGCAATTGGAATTGGAGCTATAGTTGGGACAGGCATATTTGTTGCCACGGGTCAAGGAGCTCATTTAGCAGGTCCAGCAGTTACTATATCTTTTGTAATAGCAGCTATAACAAGTGCACTTTGTGCTCTTACTTATTCAGAACTTGCAACTATTTTTCCTGTAGCAGGCAGTACATATTCATATTCATATGTTGCCTTTGGGGAAATTATAGCATGGATTATAGGATGGGATTTAATACTTGAATATCTTGTTTCAGCAGCTGCAGTTGCTTCAGGGTGGTCAGGAACCTTAGTTGGAATATTAAATGATTATGGTATACATTTACCAGCAGCAATTATAAAGTCTCCTATGTCAGGAGGACTTGTAGATTTACCAGCTGTTTTAATTACAGTTGTAGTGACTTGGCTTTTGTATTTAGGAGTGTCAGAAAGTGCAAAAGTAAATGATATTATAGTTGGTGTAAAGATATTTGTAATACTTGTGTTTATAATTCTTGGAGTTACTCATATAAATCCTGCACATTATCACCCTTTTGCACCTTATGGAGTTAAGGGAATAATGTCGGGAGCAGCCATTATATTTTTTGCATTTATAGGATTTGATTCAGTATCTACAGCAGCAGAGGAAGCAGCTAATCCTAACAAAGATATTCCAATTGGATTAGCAATTTGTATGATAGCAGTTATTGTATTATATATATCTGTAGCAGTTATACTTACAGGAATGGTTCCATTTACGTCTATAGATGTAAACAATGCGCTTCCAGGTGCTTTATCAAGAATAGGAATCAACTGGGGATCATCTTTAGTTGGTGTAGGAGCTGTGCTTGGTATGATTTCTACTCTTCTTGTAACTTTATATGGACAAGTTAGAATATTCATGGTTATGTCAAGAGATGGATTGTTACCACAATCATTTTCTAAAGTATCTAAAAAACATGGAACTCCTGAATTATGTACTATAATAACAGGAGTTGTAACAGCTGTTATGGCAGGTTTTTTGCCATTAGATGTAATTATGGATTTATGTAATATAGGAACTTTATTTGCTTTTATACTTGTATCTTTAGGAATTATGATTTTAAGAAAGACAATGCCTGACATTGAAAGAAAATTCAAGTGTCCAGGTGTACCATATACTCCAATACTAACCATAATTTTTTGTATTTATCTTATGGCAAGTTTGCCAGCTGTCACTTGGATTAGATTTGCAATTTGGTTAGTAATAGGACTTTGTATTTACTTTGTTTATGGTGTAAAACATAGTACATTAAACAAGTAAAAAATTAAAGTAAAGTTTGCCTTATTTTGTTTAAGATGTAACATAAATTTCATTTGTTTGCCATGAAGTTGACACACAAGCAGGTTAATATAAAAACGTAAACAAAATAAAATATTAAAAAGCTTGAAAGGGGAAATTTAAATGGTAAATAAAAAACTAATGACCAAAGTGATAGCAGCATTAATGGTAAGTGGTACACTTTTTTCTACTGTAACTTATGCATCAGCTAAAAGTGCAACTGCAACTACTAAAGCTAAAGCTTCCCAAAGCGCGAAGGTAAATCATAAGAATGCAGGAACATCCTTAAAAGCAGAGCTTGATAAGCTTGTTACAGCAGGAACAATAACTGCAGATGAAGAAACAAAAATATTAGATTTTCAAAAACAAAAAGCTGCTGAAAAGAAAGCTGAAATGGATAAAGTAAAAGGAATGACAGCAGATCAGAAAAAAGCTTATTTTGCAGCAAACCCTAAGCAAAAAACTGATTTGTTTACTGAATTAGTTAATGCTAACATAATAACACAAGCTAAGGCAGATGCAATTAAAGCAGCTTTACCACAAAAACAAGCAAAACATAATGAAAATAAATCACAACAGGGAATAAAAACACAACTTGATAAACTTGTTACAGCAGGAACAATAACAGCGGATGAAGAAACTAAGATATTGGATTTTGCAAAACAAAAAGCTACTGAAAGAAAAGCTGAAATGGATAAAGTAAAAGGAATGACAGCAGATCAAAGGAAAGCTTATTTTGCAGCAAATCCTAAGCAAAAAACTGATTTATTTGCTGAATTAGTTAGTGCTAACATAATAACACAAGCTAAAGCAGATGCAATTAAAGCAGCTCTACCACAAAAACAAAGTTTTAAAGCACAGCTTGATAAACTTGTTACAGCAGGAACAATAACAGCAGATCAAGAAACAAAAATATTGGATTTTCAAAAACAAAAAGCTGCTGATATGAAAGCTCAAATGGAAAAAGTAAAAGGAATGACAGCAGATCAAAGAAAAGCTTATTTTGCAGCAAATCCTAAGCAGAAAACTGATTTATTTGCTGAATTAGTTAGCTCTAACATAATAACACAAGCTCAGGCAGATGCAATTAAAGCAGCTTTTCCACAAAAAGCTCATAAATAGTTAATAGAAATAACATTTAATTAATTTTAAATATAGATATAGGATATTAAGTGTAATATATACTTATTCCTATATCTTTTTTACATTCTACTTACCAGTTAATGATAATGGACTAAACATAATAGCATAAAAATATTTAAAGTATATAATTAATGAAAGAAATTTTATAGATACAAAATAAATATTGACACTTTGAATTCTAATTGTTAAACTATAAACAGTTAGAATTCAAAGATAATTTTAGGAGGAATTTAAATGACTAATTCTAGATATTCTATACAAACGCCATATTCACAATTAATAAGAAGTATTGCCATAAAAATGAAACTCAGTTCTGATGAAAAAGTAAAAAAGTTAGGATTAAATTCTCAACAAGGACGCATGATAGGGTATATTTATGAACATCAAGACAGTGGCATTATTCAAAAAGATTTGGCACGAGTATTTCAACGTACAGAAGCAAGCATTACAAGTATGCTTCAAGGATTAGAGAAAAAAGGGTATATAGAAAGAAGAATACCTAAAGAGAATGAGAGACTAAAATATATATATGTATTGCCTAAAGGCGCTGAATTGATAGAGGATTTTAATAAATCAGTGGTTGAGGAAGAGGAAAATATTATTGCAAGCTTGACGGAACAAGAAAAAGAGACATTGTTAGCTTTGCTATTGAAAGTAGATAGAAATTTATAAGTTATTAATATAATAACTTATAACTAAAAACTTAGAATTCTAAGAGTATGAATTCTAAGAATATTTATTGAGGAGGATGAAATTATGAAACAAAAATTGTCAAACGAATATTATTTAGAAAATGCACCAATTACTAAGGCAATTGCACATTTATCTATTCCTATGATGATTGGTATGTCAGTAGGTACAATATATAATGTTATTAATGCTTTTTTTATTGGACTATTAAACAATACAGATATGTTAACTGCTATTACTTTAGGACTACCAATCTTCACTATATTGATGGCTTTTGGAAATATGTTAGGAGCTGGAGGAGGAACATTTATAACTCGCCTTGTTGCAAAACAAGATATAGAGAAAGCTAAGAAGATAGCAGGATATACTTTTTACAGCAGTATTACCATAGGAATTTTTCTTGGAATAATCTTAACAATAGCACTTACTCCTATTGTTAAGATTATGGGGGCAGATACTTCAGCTATTATTAATTATACAAAAGGTTATTCTTTAACTATGTTTATTGGTGGTTTTGCAATTGTGATGAACTTTGCATTGGAGCAAGTTGTGAGAGCAGAAGGAGCATCAAAAGAATCAATGTTCGGAATGGTTGTAAGTACAATTTTTAGTCTTATCTTTGATCCATTATTTATACTATTATTTAAATTTAATGTTGTAGGGGTAGCATTATCAATGATCTTAGCTAATATAGCTTCATCTATTTACTATGTTTACTACTTGGAAACAAAAAGTGAGAATTTAAAAGGATTTATTAAGAATTTTAATATTTCTATTAAAGATAAAATAGAGATATATAAAATTGGGGTTTCTGAATTGTTCCTAGCTGGTTTTCTAATTATTACAACTCTTCTTTTAAATAACTATTCAATTAGATATGGAGAAAGTGTAGTAGCTAGTTTTGGTATTGCCTTGAGAATTGTACAAGTACCAGAATTTCTTGCAATGGGTCTTGCACTAGGAATTATTCCTTTAATTGCATATAATTTTTCTAATGAAAACTTTAAGAGATTAAAAGACAGTATAAAACAATCAGCGTTATGGATTTTGGGGTTATCAGGTGGGGTTATTACTTTAGTTTATATTTTTAGAAATATAATTATTCATCTGTTTTCTAATGATGTAGCAGTATTAAGTGTTGGAGTTTATATCATGGCTGCTATGCTTATTTCCGCATTTTTCAATGGATTTACAACATTATTTATAGGAATTTTTCAAGCATCAGGTCAAGGAACGCCATCAACAATTATGTCAATTACACAAGGAATTCTTTTTATTCCTGTTATAATAGTATTAAATAATTTCTTTGGATTGCATGGTGTTATATGGTCTATGACCATTACAGAAATAATTACCTTTTTAACTGGAGTAATACTATATATGATTTTTAATAATAAGCTAAAGAAGAATCAAGTAGCAGCAAACTAGCATCGATAAATATTGCTTAATCCGCTTGACAATGGGGATAAAATCAGTATATATTATAAATAATTAGTAAACCGACAATTTATATGTTAATTAAATTTTCAGGAAACTGGTTAAGAATAATACTTGTGAAAGGAAGCGAATAACAGTTGTACGAAGAAAGTAAAGAATTAGATGATAATAGAAGTAGTTCATTAAGATTATTGGAGGTAATTTCTAAAACTTCTAATATGGTTCAGAAGGTACTTAATAAATTTTACAAGGAACTTATGTTATCCGAAACTCAGTTTTCTGCATTGTATTTAGTTTATTTAGCTGGAGATGATGGAATTACTTTATCTACTCTTGGTGAAAAAATGAATGTAACAAGAGCTAATATAACAACGCTTGTGGATAGAATGGTATCAAGAGGATTAATTGAAAGAATCATAAATGAAAATGACAGAAGAAGCATAAAAGCTGTAGTAACAGATAATGGAAAGGAAATATTTAATAGTATATTACCTAAATATGAGGAATTTACATCTGTGCTTTTAAACTTTTTAACTGAAAGTGAAAAGAAACGTTTTAATGAATTACTATTAAAAATACAAGAAGAACTCACTAAAAATTATTTGAATGATTAATAAAAAGAAAAAATAACGGACTAAGTTATCAAATTATAACTTAGTCCGAATTAATTATAGTCCTAGTTTAGGTTAATTAAGCTTGAAATAAATTAACCTTAATTAGTCGTTCACGTATTTTAGAACCTGCCAAGGTAGCAATTATAATTTTAGCAAGATCTCCAGGTATAAAAGGAATTACGCCTGCAGAAAATGCTGCATTTGCTGATATATGAGCTTGATATGACAACCACATACTGCCAAAAACATAACATACAGCAGTTCCGAGAACCATACCTATAAAGCATAAATACCATTTATCAAAAAAAGTATCGATGAAAAATCCTGCAATCATTGCCATAAAGAAAAATCCGATAATATAGCCGCCAGTAGGTCCGAATAGTTTAGATGGACCACCAGAAAAATTAGAGAATACTGGGATACCAACAAAACCGATTAACATATAGATTATATAGCTGATAGATCCTTTTTTCATGCCAAGTGCGTAAAGTGCAAAATAAATTGCTAAATTTGTAAAGGAAATTGGTACTACACCAATAGGTATTGATAAAGGTCCAAGAATGCAGATAACTGCAGCCATGACACCTATAACTGCCATTTGATAAACATTAGATTTCTTGTTCATAATTTTCCTCCATTTTCATTGTATATAATAGCTATTTTGAAATATCAAAGCCTAAATTAGTTAACATTTCTTTATCTTGTATAGTATTATTACCTACAGTGGTTAACATATCACCAGTGATTGTAGCATTAGCACCAGATAGAAATATTTTTTTACCACCGTCTTTAAAGTAACTTCTGCCTGCTGCCATACGGATATATGCTGTAGGATTAATATAACGAAAGATAGCTATGGTTCTTAAAATATCTTCTTCAGAAATAGGTTTCAAATTTTCATAACATGTTCCTTTAATAGGCATAAGTGCATTGATAGGAATAGATTCAATTTGTAATTCTGATAAGCTTACTGCCATATCAATACGATCCTCCCAAGTTTCACCCATACCAATGATACCACCAGAACAAACTTTAAAACCTACCTTTTTTGCTAGCTTAATTTCGTGAATTTTGTCTTCATATGTATGGGTAGTACAAATGTTAGGAAAGTTGCGTTTTGAGGTTTCTATGTTCTCATGATACATTGAAACACCAGCCTCTTTTAAACGAATAAACTCTTCTTCAGTTAAAAGTCCATGAGACCCACAAAGACTAATGTTACATTCTTCATGCATTTTTTTGTATGCTTCAATGGCTTTATCAAGATCTTTTCCTGATAGAGATCTGCCAGCGGTAACAATAGAATAGCGGTGAACTCCATTAGCTTCATTTTTTTTACAATCTTCTAAAATTACATCAGGATCTAAAAATTCATATTCTTCAATTCCGGTGTGATGATGAGCAGATTGAGCACAAAACTTACAGTTTTCACTACAGCGACCACTGCGGCCGTTTATAATAGTACAAAGGTCGATTTTGCTGCCGCATAATGCTTCACGAATCATATTGGCACCTTCAAGTAATTCTTCTATATCTGATGTTAAAAAGAAATTGAAATCTTCGTTTCTTTTTAAACGTCTACCTGCAATAATTTGTTTTGCTAAATCCTTCATATTAAAAGCCTCCATAAATACTTAATATATATCCATCATGAATTATCAAAAATCATGCTTTGTATATATTGAAGTATATATGAATAGAAAAACATTGTCAACTAAGTTTTACATGATAGTTAACAATAGTGTTTAATGTTTGTTTTAAGTCTTTGCCAATTTAATTACAAAAATGAAAACAAGTTTTATTAGAACGTATATTTACAAAATAAATTTTTATTGGTATGTTTTTATTAGGAAATGTGAAAGGTAGGTTACATATTATGAATGAGAAATTCAAAGTATTGTCTAATGGGGCAAAAATGCCTTCAATAGGATTTGGAACATATAAATCTGGTAGTGGGGATGAAACAGCAAGAATAGTAAAATGTGCTCTAGATACAGGATATAGACAGATAGATACTGCATCTTTTTATGGTAATGAAGTTGGAGTAGGTAAGGGTATAAAAGATAGTGGAGTAAATAGGAAAGAAATATTTTTGGTAACTAAGCTTTGGAATAATGATCATGGATATGAAAAAACTATTAAGGCTTTTAATGAATCATTAGAAAAATTACAAGTAGAATATATAGATTTATATCTTATTCATTGGCCTAATAAGCTAAATTCTGAAACTTGGAGAGCCTTTGAATATCTTTATGAAATAGGTAAAGTAAAAGCAATTGGAGTTTGCAATTTTAAAGTAGGACATTTAGAAGAATTAAGAAAAAGCGCAAAAATAATGCCCATGGTAAATCAGATAGAGGTACATCCTTTAAGCTCTAAAAATGATATGCTAAATTATTGTAATAAAAATAATATTCAGCTGGTAGCTTGGAGTCCGATAATGAGGGGAAAAATATTTTCAAATGAAGTGATGATGAATTTATCGGAAAAATATAAAAAAACTATAGCACAAATAGCATTAAGATGGCATATACAAAGAGGAATTATTCCTATACCAAAATCCTCAAATGAAGAAAGAATAAAAGAAAACTTGGATATTTTTGATTTTGAACTTGCTAAAGAAGATATGAAGGTCATAGATTCATTAAATGAAGGGGATAATGTATCTGTATCTGGTATTCCAGAAAATACCACATACCTTGATTTGAAATAAATTGGAGCATAATATGTGAAATTATAACAATTATTGTATTCTGGAATAATTATTGTACTTATAACTAAGCTATACTTCTTTTCTTATGAAAGTACTCAAAATGGGATGCATTTTCAACTTAAGCCATGATATAATGTAATTGTTTTCTAATTGATATTTATCGTACACATAATGTTATTCTACTAGTCTACCACTTTGAGTTTTTGGGGGGTATAAAAATGATTGAAATTGAAAATAAATTGCAGAAGGCTTTTGAAGAAATGATGCCTTATATGCAGAGCTTTTTTGAAGACGAAATAGCTTTTACTATGTCAACAACAGAGCATTTTATAAAAGTTGTAAACAGTGAAAACATAAATATGAATGCACAGCCAGGAGACCCTTTAAGGCCAGGTGGTGCTGCTTATGAGTGTATTAAAGCAAAAAAAACAGTGTCATCAATAGTTCCAAAAGAGGTTTTTGGAGTAGAGATCAAGGCTACAGGGATTCCTGTAAAGGATGACAAAGGAGTTATTATAGGCAGTATAGTTCTTGTTAAAAGTTTAAAAAGGCACTATGAAATATTAAATTTATCAAAAACTTTATCTGAATCCCTTAGTGAAATATCTAAAGCAGCAAGTTTAATTTCCAAAGGAACTGAGGTAGCTGTAAGCGCCAATGATACTATTTTAACTGAAGTTAAGCAAGCTGATGAGAATGCTAAAAATACAGATGAGATACTAAATTTTGTTAGAAAGATAGCTTCTCAAACTAATCTCTTAGGTTTAAATGCAGCCATAGAAGCTTCTAGAGCTGGAGAATACGGAAAAGGTTTTTCTGTAGTTGCAAATGAAATTAGAAAATTATCCAGTTCAAGTAGTCAATCTATAAATGAGATAAATAATACTTTAACTAAAATAGAAAATTCAGTACATAATATTTCTAATGGTATTGTGTCAACAGCGGATACCTTTAAAAGTCAGCTATCTGAAATTCAAAATATGGATGCTGCACTACAAGAATTAAATCCTCTAGCATCAAAATTAAATGAATTGGCAAAATAAATTAGTCTCTATAATAAATTGAAAATAAAATTCCATCCTTTGTTTTATTTGAACGTGCTTATACAATAAAACAAAGAATGGAATTTTTTTATTTACTATACCATTTAGAAATAACGTTTAGTATTAATTGATTGGGAGATACTTGTAGTGTAATGTTAACTAAATTTATAAAGGAGTGGTATTATGGCGATAACAACATTTAGGGCAACAGCAAGACAAAAGAAAGGTCTTGCAGTTACAGCAGAAGCAAGAGGGTTTAAGGTAGATATTGATGAACCAGAAAAATTAGGTGGAACTGATACTGGAATGAATCCAGTTGAATTAGTTCTTTGTGCTCTAGGTGGATGTCAAACAATACTTGCAGCATCTTTTGCTGAAAAAATGAGAATAAATCTGGAGGATTTTTGGATAGAGTTAGAAGGAGAATTAGATCCAGATGGATTTATGGGGTTATCGGATGTAAGACCGGGATACCAGAAGATAAGATATAATATGCATATAAAGAGTGATGCTTCAGAAGAAAAAATTAAGAAATTTGTTGAATTAATTGAGAAAAGGTGCCCGGTGGGAGATACAATAGGAAATGCTGTTGAACTAGAAAAGGCAAAGATTACAATAGAAAAATAATTATTAAACTAAAAGTGATTAATAAAGTAAAAATATGGAGATTACTTTTATTTAATCACTTTTTTAGAGAACACAAATAGATTTTAAATTTACATAAATCTATTTGCGTTCCCTTTTAATAATGCTTTATTTAATATAGGTTTTTCTGATATTTTCTAGATCAGCTTTTTTGATATCATCTACCACTTCAATAATACCTAGAACTTTACCATCCTTTACTATTCCATAGCCGGAGGTTTCATTAAAGGTAATATCTAAATCTACAACTCCTTTTTTTCCATCAAAGGATTTAAAGGTTTCAGCGGTTTTAGCTGATACAAGCTCAAATTTTCCTTCTGGATTATCAAAAGCAGTAAGGTCAAATGTCAGTTTAGTTTTAATATTTTTATCTACTACAATTATAAGCGGTTTAAACTCATAACCGATACCTTTGATTGTAGCACTTTGATTCTTACCAATTACCATTGCAGTATTAACTAGACTTTCAGTTGGAACTTTGCTTAGATCACTTCCATATATACTTGGACTTTGCTGTATATTTGATGAATTAGCATTAGAAGATACTGCACCTCCGCTGCAGCAACTAGGAGCACCAACGGGTGGAGCTGAAGGGTCTGCCTTAGATGTATCAACAGAATCTAAATTATCTACTACCCTAATTACACCTCTTATCATCCCCATCCAACAGCTAAAGTTTATGTCTTTATCATTTGGTGTAAACTCTATTACATTTTCACCATTATTTAGCTGCTTCTTTATGTTTAGCGATGGTACTACAATTGCATTGTTACAGGAAGTTATTTGTTTTCCATCTATTATCCATTTAACAGGAATGCCTTTCTTTACATACAGTACATTAGGCGTATACCCATTTCCATCTGCAGTCATATTTACTACCTGAACTCCATCCTTTAAAACAGCTTTAGTGCTATTTGCTGCAGAAGCAGCAAGGGATTGGTTAGTGCCAGGCAAAAGAGAAGCTATAGATGAAACAGGATTTATGCCAGCTAAAGATAGTCCTCTATTACTCATAATTAACCCTAGAACAATTACAAGGACTCCACTAAATTTTAAAATCTTTTTTGTATACCCTTTGCTTAGTAGGCCAGAAACTGCACCAAAAGTTAACATTAAAGGCACTGTGCCTAATGCAAAGATGAGCATAGAAAGAGCACCTTTAGCAGCGCTGCCGGTACCAAGAGCATACAGCTGCATAGTTTGAAGAGGTCCGCATGGCATTAAACCATTTAAAATACCTACCATAAATGGAGTCTTAGGCTTATTCTTTACTGAACAAAAGGACCAAGGCAGTTTTATTTGCAGCTTTCTAAATAAAGAAAAACCAGCCATATTAAATCCCATGATGATCATAAATAAACCAGCAAACAGTTGAAGAGCAGCTTGAGTTTTTATAGATAGTGAAAGTACAGCTCCTAAGGCACCAATAATTCCACCTAGAATTGTATATGATATTACTCTTCCTGCATTATAAAGTATTGCAGGTTTAATTGCTTGAAATTTATTGGTGCTTTCATTAGATAAGCTTTGAGAGAGCATTATTCCACCGCACATTCCCACACAGTGTATAGAGGTGAGTACTCCAACTATAAAGAGTACAAAATAGGTTGCTCCTTTAAGCATATTATTCATATCAAAACCACCAGTAGAATTACCTATAAGAATAATGGCAACTGCTACCATAAGTATTCCAGCAAATCCAAAATTGTAGGAATTCTCAGTGTTATATCCAATACTATTTATAGAATCTTTTATATCCTTTATATTGCAAAGTTCAGAATCATATTCTATGTCTACAAATTGACCACTGTAGTTAGCCTTAGCATTAAAAACCCCTACTAACTTTTTTAAGGTTCTTTCTATAGTTTTTTCACAAGATGTACAAGTCATATTGTATACTTTTAATCTTATATTTTTGATACTCATAAATTCACCTCATCAGTATATTAATAATATTATTATCCCAAAATTATTTCATAGGCCGTGTATATAGGTAGATTTCTTACTGTGTAATTACATTTAATAGGTATAATATACAGAATAGTTATGTAGAAGTTATGAAGATTTATATAAAAAATATTTACATATTAAAATGAACTGCACCCTGTCAAGTAGACAGGGTGCAGTTCATTTTCTCTATAACGGTGCTTTTTTAACAGTGAAAAACTAGTTCTTATTGAACAGATGCTTTAATACACCTGAATATTTTTCATGAATAGAACGTCCTTGCCTATTGTGACCACTTAGCGCAACCCTACAAAGACATCGTTTTTAAACATTTTAGTATTGCACAGAATTCAGACTCCTAAAGACCTCAATAATTTTCCAATATTATTAACTTGAAAAATTGTATCTTCCTGCTCTTCAAAACTAGGTGGAAGATGTTTCTTTTCGATTTTATCCAAAGGACCATATTTCTTAACCACATTACCTGCATTACAGTTGTGACCAAATCCACATGTGTAACATTGGGAATATCCATGAGCGGATACAGCACCAACTACTGACATCTTATTAACCATCATAGATTTTTTTATAATCATATTGACTAAACTAGTTCCTTCCTCACTATAACTAGCACTAACCGCTACACCAATCTTGCCAGATAGACTAAAAGCTTCTCGGTGTCGAAAGCAAAAAGTTCTTTCCAAGCATGCATGTCCAAGGGCATTTATAGTCCCTCCATAGTTAGGTGCACCAAAAATAATTGCATCTGCCATTAACATTTTTTCTGCTATTTCATTCCAATCATCTTTAACTTTGCACTGATTATCGGCGGCGCAAAGTGTACATCCAATACAACCATTAATTCTCTTGCCTGACAATGAAATGTATTCATATTCTGAATTACTTGCTTCCAATATAGCTTTCACTGTTTTGCTGATAATTCCATCTTTTCTGCCACTTGCACTAATTCCTAAAATCATATTATCCATCCCCTTAATATATTTAGTGTATGTTACTATACTAAGTGCTCCCCTTATGTGACTGTTACCTAGCTTATGGTAATAACATTATCTGTTACTTGTATTAAACAGTATTCTATATTGAATTAAAAATTCCTTTTCTAAAATTTATCTTTTGCAAAAAAATCATTACAGTTAATATACAAAAATATAAGTTGTTTTTATATAATTAAATTTAAATTTATGATAATACTAGTATAATAGATATAATTAAATAAATTCTGCTTAGGAGGACAGTCAATGAAAAAAGGAGCAGTAGAAAGAAATTTTAGAAAGATAAAAAATCAAATTCCTCAAATAGAAGAAATAGTGCAGCATACTAAGACAAATGCATTGTGGGAACATGAAGTTTCTGTGAGAAAGAAAATAAGACATTTAAAAGAATTTGAAAATGATGGTCTTAGGGATTTTAAAAGTGTTTATGAGCAATATTTAGAAATACTAGAATACATATCTGAAAGACTTGTAGATGACTACAATAGAAAAAATGGTACTAACTTTAGTTTTAAAGAAATAGTAAAACATAATTATGAAAGCTATTTGGGTTCTGGAATAATTAGTGTGCTTATAACCAAGCATATACCTAAGCTTGTATCTAAAGAATTTGACAATGTATTTCCAGCAAATCCTAAGGATGAATATGAACATGCTAGAAAGCTCATTAGAAAATTTTATCTTCACTTAGGGGAAACTAATACAGGAAAAACCTATAATGCCATGCAAAGATTAAAGCAAGCTAAAAATGGAGTATATCTTTCTCCTTTAAGAATATTAGCTTTAGAAAACTATGAGAGATTAAATTCTGAAGGTGTAAAATGCAGCCTTATGACTGGAGAAGAAGAAATAATAGTAGAAGGAGCACAGCATATATCCTGTACTATAGAAAAATTAGATGTTAATGAAGAGTATGATATAGCAATTATAGATGAAATCCAGATGATAAATGATGATCAAAGGGGAGCAGCATGGACACGAGCATTGTTAGGATTAAATTGTAAGGAGATACATATTTGTGGAGCCATTAATAGTAAAGAATTATTAATTGATATAATTGAAGATTGTCAGGATCAATATGAATTTAAAGAATATAAAAGAAGCATACCTCTTGTGATGGAATATGGGTCTTTTTCTCGTAAAAGTATTCAAGATGGAGATGCACTTGTAGTATTTTCTAAAAAAAGAGTATTAGAATTAGCATATTATTATGGAAGTTTAGGAATAAAAGCCAGTTTGATTTATGGAGACCTGCCTCCTGAAGTGAGAAGAAAGCAGTATGAGCAGTTTATAAATAAAGAAACAAAAATACTTGTAACTACTGATGCCATTGGTATGGGAGTAAATCTTCCAATTAGAAGAATTATATTTATGAATGTTAAAAAGTTTGATGGAAGTCAAGTGAGATTTTTAAATTCCCAAGAAGTAAAACAAATTGCAGGAAGAGCAGGAAGAAAGGGAATATATGATATTGGGTATGTAGCATCCTATGGAGGCACTCAAGAATTCATAAATGAGATGATAAATGTAAGAGATAGAACTATAGAAGAAGCAGTTATAGGCCCAAGTGAAGTTATATTGAAAATAAAAAGCTTACCTTTAAGAGAAAAGCTTGCATTATGGAGTACACGAGAAGAGAAGATGTATTTTTATAGAAAAATGGATATTTCAGAGTATATCATAGTATTAGATAATATAAAGAGTTATAAATTAGATGAAAAAATGGAGTGGACTCTACTAAAAATACCTTTTGATGTATCCAATCCTACAATGATGGATGCTTTTTTAAGCTATGTAGATGAGCTTTTTATAGCTCATAGTGATGTAATTTCTAAGCCAACTTGTTTAATAAAAGATCTTAATGAATTGGAACTTTATTATCAAAAGATAAATCTCTATTATTCTTTCTCTAAGATTTTTAATTTAGAATTTGATGAACAGTGGGTTTATGATGAACGTATGGTGGTGAGCGAAGATATTAATAAAATATTATTGAATATATAACAATATTAATTTTTAAAAACAAAGTATTGACATAAAGATAACTTTATCCCTTATGATAAAGCTATAGATACCATTAATTATGATAAATAGTAGACTTTTTACACATAGTATCGATTTTAGAAAAAAGTAAGATACCTGTGTAAAAGGTCTTTATTTTTGGGCGAAAAGGAAAAGTTAAGCTTAGTAATTTGAATTTTTTAAAATAAGGTATTGACATAAAGTTAACTTTATCCTTTATGATAGAAACAATCTAGGAAAATATCTAGTATGAGCAGCAAAGGACGGAAATGACATGGAAGCACGTGAGAATATTATGTACATCACAGGTAACTGCTTGTTTGGGTGTTTACGGTTTTAAAAGTTAAAAGGAGTAGATGAAATGACATCAAAAAAAACATTTCAAATTATTGTGGATTTACTAATGACCATTATGCTACCTGTACTCATGGCATATTCACTGGTTGGTGAAGCAGCCCATGAAGTAGTGGGAATTTCTATGTTTATCTTATTCATTATCCACCATATTTTGAATTACAGATGGCATCAAAATCTTTTGAAAGGGAGGTATTCTGGAATTCGAATTCTGGGAACGGTTATCAATATTCTAATCTTTGTAATTATGATTTGTCTTATGGTTAGTGGAATTATGATATCACACCATGTGTTTATGTTCCTTCATATAAGTGATGGCACATCTGTTGCAAGAACAATTCATTTGCTTGCTGCCTATTGGGGATTTGCTATGATGTCAGTACATATGGGCCTTCATTGGAATATGCTTATGGCTGTTGCAAAAAAAATTACTGGCATGAAAGAGACTTCCCACGTGCGCACTATTTTTCTACGTATGGTAGCTGCCTTGATTGCTGCTTATGGAATATATGCATTTTTGCAGCGAAAAAATGGTTCTTATATGATACTTAAAACTCAATTTGTGTTTTTTGATTTTGATGAACCACTGAGTTTGTTTTTTGCTGATCAGCTGGCAATTATTGGGTTGTTTGTTTGTATTGGTCACTATGCTTCAAAATTGCTTCATAGAATGGTAATTTTCAAGCAGTATTAAGTAAAAAACAAAAAATACTTGACCTAAAGTTAGGTTTAGTGATTAGGGTAAAAGCAGAGCATTTATAGAAGGACTTCTTTGTTCTATCATAAATAGTGCAAAAATTGCAGAAAAAGATCCTAATAACTATGAAGCAAGAAGTAATTTGATGTGGAGTGCTACTTTTGCAATGAATCCGATTATGGGATTGAGTAAAACTCAGGATTGGGAAGTACATATGATTGAACACCAATTGGGTGCTTATATGGATTGCGCGCATGGTATGGGACTAGCAGCAATATCACTTCCATATTATCGATATATATATATAAGTTTGGTTTAGATAAGTTTGTTCGCTTTGCTAAGCAAGTATGGGGTGTAGATGAAAATGGAAAGACAAAGGAAGAAGTTGCTTTAGAAGGCATATGCTGCAGTATAATTCAGATGTAGTAGTTATGGCTGTCATAGTCAACACTTATGCTTAAGGGATGAGTGATTTATAATGATGGAAATGAAATATGCTAATAAACCTAAGGATTTCATCATTGTGCTTGTGAACATGCAAAAATCTTATCAACAAAGGAGGATACCAATGAACATCTATGATTTATTAGAACACTTGAATAAAGGAGAAGCGGTTGAGGGAGGTTCAGAATTACACCAAGTAATGCATGAGGTTTCACAGGAGGCACTGAAATTAACTGCTGATCTGAATGGACAATATCATACTCCGGAAGAAATTCGAGAACTTTTTTCCAAGCTAATTGGGAAAACGGTAGATAGAACATTTGCTATGTTTCCACCTTTTTATACAGATTGCGGAAAGAATATCACTGTGGGAAAGAATGTTTTTATCAATTCGGGCTGCCGTTTTCAAGATCAAGGCGGTATTATTATTGGTGATGGGGTTCTCATTGGGCACAATGTGGTGCTTGCTACCTTAAATCATGATATTGATCCGAGGAAACGAGGCACTATGCATCCTGCGCCAATTGTGGTTGGCAATAATGTTTGGATTGGAGCAAATGCAACTGTGGTTCCCGGTGTGAATATTGGTGATGGAGCTGTCATTGCTGCTGGCGCAGTTGTTAATAGGGATGTGCCAGCTAATGTTATTGTTGGTGGTGTTCCTGCAAAGATTATCAGGAAAATTGAAAATTTTAAATAGCAATGCAGAAAAAGATTCCTAAAAAATTAGCTAAATAATTTTTTAAGAATCTTTTTTTAATGTAGTCAATAAAATGCTTGACCTAGAGTTAACTTAAGGTGATATGATTTGTATTGAAACTAGTTAGATCATATGTATAATAACCCTTGTTTAGAAATTTTTCTATAATTTAGTATTAATAAAGTATTGTTATCAAACAAGGAGAAATTTAAGGAACAGGTAAAAGAATTAGAACAATTAGGAGAATTATTATGAAATGGTTTTGCTTTAATAGGAATAAAAATAAAGTTGAAGATAACATTATAATTAATAATATTAAGGAGAAGAAAGATATTTCACCTATTCTGTATGCTATCAAAGAGTCATCTAATGGAATGAAGAAAATTGATGATTATATATCTGCATCACAACAATCCTATAATTATATGACAGAACATATCGATATGATTAATAAATTTGATACTAAGAAAAGTGTTATTTTTGAAAATATAGATAATATGATGGGACAGCTGGAACCTTTGTTAAAAGAGGAGTAAGTTAAATAAAATATTGAATTTGATGAAGGAGGTATTGTAGATGACAATAAAAGAAGTAGCAGAAATAACAGGCATTTCAATAGATAACCTACGTTATTATGAAAGAATAGGTCTTATTCCAGCAGTTCCAAGAACGTCATCTGGTATCCGAAATTATGATGAAATATCAATTAGCTGGATTGACTTTGTCATGAGATTTAAAAAAGCAGGAGTGTTATTGGAGACTATACATGAATATATTCAACTTGCTTTGAAAGGTGAATCAACCAAGGAAGTAAGACGAGATTTATTGATTGAAACAAGAGAAGGATTAGAAAAAAAGATGCATGATATACAAGAAACGCTGGATGTTATTAATTATAAAATTGACACTTATGAGCAGAAGTGCGGACCTATTACAGATGAATTGATAGCTTCATGGAAAGCAAGTAAAGGAGGAAATTAGCTCCTACGTTTCAAAAATTAATAACTTTAGATTACATGATAGGTATTGACATAAAGTTAACTTTATCCCTTATGATAAGATTGTTGGTATTACTAATTATGATTAATAATCATTGGGTGAAGAAAGGAGTGCTTTATGAATTATACGATTAAACAGGCTGCAGAAAAAATGGGGTTTACTGTTCCAACGCTGCGTTATTACGATAAAGAAGGGCTTCTGCCATTTGTGGAGAAGAAGCCAAATGGTACCAGGGTTTTTAAAGATGAAGATTTCGAGGGACTGGCTATCATAACTTGTATGAAAAATTCTGGACTTCCAATAAAAGACATAAAGAAGTATATGGATTTGTGCCAAGAGGGTGATAGTACTTTGCAGGAACGGATGGAGATGTTTCTTGAAAGAAAGGAAGCCGTTGAAAAGCAGCGTGAGGAATTAAATAAGATTATGGAAACCATCAACCATAAGATATGGTATTATGAAACAGCAATTAAGGCTGGCACAGAGGCAGTCCATAAGCAAAACAAAAATGATTAGAGATATAAAATTTCGAATAGTAGAGTATGTTAAAACCCTTTTCATTGCAGTGATAATAAGCTTCAACTAGAAGGGTTTTCTAGCGCTATAAAAAAAGCTTGACCTTAAGTCGACTTAAGGGTTTATAGTCAATGTATCGGCAAAAACAAACACAATTAACCATAAAAAATATGATTTTTAATTTGGAAGGAGAATAACGATGAAAATAACAGTTATTACAGGAAGCTCACATAAGAAGGGTACATCTGCCTTATTAGCAGACAAATTTATAGAAGGAGCTAAAGAATCGGGACATGAGGTGTTGCGTTTTGATGCAGCATTTGAAGATGTAAAACCATGTTTAGCATGTGAATACTGCGTGAGCCATGAAGGTGAATGTGTACGTAAAGATGCAATGAATGAATGGTATGATAAGTTAATAGATTCAGATATGGTAGTGTTCGTAACACCATTATATTATTATACAATGTCAGCACAAATAAAAGCAGTAATTGATAGATTCCATGCAAATAATGCAAAATTAGCAGGAAACAAAAAGGCAATGCTTTTCGCAACTTCATATGGTGCAGATGATTGGACTATGGAAGGTTTAGAAAAAACTTATGAAGGTATACTTCGTTTTCTAAATTGGACAGATGTGGGAAAGCTATTTGCAACTGGATGTCCTGTAAGAGAAGTGCTTGAACAAACTGATTTCCCAAATCAAGCATATGAATTAGGAAAATCTATACAATAATTAAAAATATATAACTAAAGAAAGGAGAGGAAAATATGCCAGTAATTACTTTAGAAGCAGGAAAATTAAATAAAGAACAAAAAAGTCAATTGGTTAAAGAATTTACAGCAACAGCATCAAGTGTTATGAATGTACCTGAACAAGCAATTATAGTTTTGTTGAAAGAAAATGAATTGGATAATGTTGGTTTTAGTGGGAAATTGGTATATGACAAATAAACCCAATTTAAATTTCTATATAGATTAACTATAAAAAATGCAGGAGTTTAATTTAAATTTCCTGCATTTTTTAATGATATTTCAATCTTACTGCAAATGGTCCCCAAGATTGAATTTGAACCTTAAACTCCTTCATTATCTTTTACAAATTATTAGTGTGAAATATAACTTATTTTAGAACAATCAGTTCATACTCTCGGCTGCCGATACCTATTTTTTCTGCATGGGCAAGGCAAGTGCGCCACTCCGATTCTGGTGTGGAGTTGGTGAAGTGGTCGTGATGATCCTTAAAGCCGTTCTTTGACATGTTGTCAGATAGCTGGCTGTTTGGCAGCGGTGCAGCTGACATACAAGCATCTACACAGGCTTGATCCAGTGCTAGCGCATCAAAGGAAGCAAACATGCCTAGATTTGGAAGGATCGGAGCATCATTTTCGCTATGGCAATCACAGTTAGGTGAAACATCTATCACAAGGGAAATGTGGAAGCAAGGGCGACCGTCTACTACTGCTTTTGTGTATTCTG
Source organism: Clostridium carboxidivorans P7 (assembly GCF_001038625.1). Taxonomy (GTDB): domain Bacteria; phylum Bacillota; class Clostridia; order Clostridiales; family Clostridiaceae; genus Clostridium_AM; species Clostridium_AM carboxidivorans. Next base: position 3,211,406 of record NZ_CP011803.1, on the reverse strand, counting down.
CCATGCGGCAATTCAATTCCTTGCTAGCTGCCCAGTTTGAAAACGTGATAGCGTCAAAATTACATGCGCCCAAGCAGCGTCCACAACCAACACAGTTATCTGCATTGATAGACATCTTCTTTTCCACATCATCAAATACCAGACCATTATTGGCGCATTCACGCAGGCATCTCTTGCAGCCTCTACATTGTTCATGTGAGATGTCAGGCTTACCGTTAATGTGCTGATCCTTTTTTCCAGCTCGGGATCCACAGCCCATACCAATGTTCTTGATGGCACCACCAAAGCCAGTCATCTCATGACCTTTGAAATGAGTCAGACTGATAAATACATCAGCATCCATGATTGCGCGACCGATTTTTGCCTCTTTTATATATTCACCGCCTGCTACCGGTACCGTGATGTCATCGGTACCCTTTAGTCCATCAGCAATGATGACTGGGCAGCCAACTGTTAGTGGGGTAAAGCCGTTTTCCCATGCACATTCCAGATGCTCAAGAGCATTTTTGCGGCTGCCAGGGTATAGGGTATTGCAGTCTGTGAGAAATGGATGACCACCTAGCTCCTTTACAACGTCGGCTACTGCTTTTGCATAATTTGGGCGGAGGAAACCTAAGTTGCCCAACTCACCGAAGTGCATTTTGATGGCAACGAATTTGTTATCCATGTCGATTTGTCCGATATCTGCCTTTTTAATCAGTTTTTTTAACTTGGTTGGTAATCCTTCACCGAGTTTCGTACGAAAATCTGTAAAATAAACTTTTGATTTTTCCATGTTTTATCACTCCTGTTTTAAAAAATATTGTTTCAATAGGATAGTGTAATTTACAATGATTGCAGGGAATACGTGCATCCATAAGAATATTTAGCTTTTTCATTTGATATCAAAGAAACAGAACATATCCCTTAATGTTTCAAACTTATTTCATCATGTCTATTATAGGTGGTAAAGTTAACTTTATGTCAATAGTTTAAAAGAATATAAAAAATATAATTTTTAAAAATAAGGTATTGACATAAAGTTAACTTTATACATTATGCTAAAGTTATTGGAAGAGAAAGTTACTTAGTAATAATAAAATAAAATTTGCTCAGAGTAGAACATTTTATTAGGTTTTGTATTTTAAGTGAAGCGAAAGGAATGATTATAATAATGAAAAAACGAACTATCTTATTAATTTTACTTGTGGTATTTTCTCTCACTGCTTGTAGTGTTAGAAAAAATACCGAGACGAATGCATCTTCTAGTGTAACTCAAACATTTAACAGTTCAGCTAAAGTTTCAGAAGGTTCACACAAAGTTTTGGTTGTGTATTTCTCCCGTGTTGGAAATACTGATCTTCCTGAAAAGGTGGATACGGTTTCTTCTGCGAGCTTGAATGTTGTGAAGGATGGTGGTGTTCAGGGCAATAACGAAATTGTTTCAAAAATGATCCAGAAGGATTTAGCAGGTAGTGATTTGTTCTTTATTCAGAGAGCAGATAAGTTAAAGTCTGATAAGTTAGTTTCTGAGCATAGTGTGATTGATCGTGAGGGTAAGGAAGAACATGATGCCAATGTTCGACCAAAGTTAGCAACACACGTGAAGGATATTGCGTCCTATGATGTGGTGGTTCTTGTCTATCCTATTTGGTGGTACGATATGCCTATAGCTGTTTATAGTTTCCTTGATGAATATGATTTATCTGGAAAAACCATTGTGCCATTCTGCACCAGCGGTGGCAGCGGCTTCACAAAAACCATTGAGTCTATTGGTAAATTGGAACCAAAGGCTAAAATTTTAGAAGGACTTGCAATAAGTCAAGATCTTCCTAAGGATACATCGAATGATGTGAAAAATAGGTTAGCTAAACTAGGACTTATTAAATAATAATACAGCTACAACTCAAACATCTTTTACAGAAGTAAATTTAAAATATATATTGACCTAAAGTTGGGTTAAGGGTTTATGGTATGTATAAGTAAGTGTTATTTATATGTACTTAGAATAGAAGAATAAAAGATAAATCACGAAAAAAATATTAAGATTGGAGAAGTATTTATGAGTAAAACATTAGTAACTTATTTTTCAGCAAGCGGAGTTACAAGAAGAGTTGCAGAAAACCTTTCAGCAGTTGTGGGAGCAGATTTATATGAAATAAAGCCAGAAAAGCCATATACAAAGGAAGATTTAAATTGGAACAATAAGAGCAGCCGCAGCAGTATAGAAATGAATGATGTTAATTCAAGACCAGCTATTTTAGATAAAGTAAATAACTTTCAAGAATATAATGTTATATTTGTTGGATTTCCAATTTGGTGGTATGTAGCACCAACGATTATTAATACTTTTATGGAAAGCTACGATTTTTCAGGAAAGACAGTAGTTACATTCTGTACTTCAGGAGGCAGTGGTATGGGTAATAGCGACAAGATACTAAAAGCTTGCTGTGATCCTTCTGTTCGTTGGGTTTCTGGAAAAAGATTAAGTGCAGGAGCAACAGCAGAAAGCATGAAAGAATGGATAATAGGTTTAGGATTGTAAGAAAAAAGCTAGAGGCATATTGAAATAGCAGATTTTAAGCGATACTTATCTATGCTTGAAGAAGTACTAATTTTAAAAGGAGAAAAATGATAGCATCCAATTTATATAAAAATTGGATGCTAAATAAACACTAGTATTATTTTCATTGCTCATGGAAATTTACTTACAGTCTTATTCTATTTTAATTTTTCCGGTTTTTTAGTCTCAAGCTGTTTTTTTGCTTCAATATCCTTAAGGTTTTCTATTTTGATTTCCAGCAATTTTTCTTTCATTTCTTCATCAGACATATTTTTTACATCTACAGCCATGAGATTACACCATCCTTTCATTTTTAGGGAGACTGCTGATATATATGTTATCAAACCTTAAATATTTATTTTCAAACTTTTTTGTTGTTGAGTAATCTATTATTCGAACACTTTGATATACATTGCTTTAATTTCTTTAATCAATGGATATCTTGGATTAGCAGCTGTACATTGGTCATCGAAAGCTAATTCACTCATCTCATCTAATGTAGCATAGAAGTCTTCTTTTTTAACTCCTGCAGCACTTATAGATTTAGGAATGTTAACTTGATCTTTTAACTTTTGAATAGCTTTAATTAATAAATCTACCTTTTCATCATCTGTAGAGCCACCCAAGTTTAGAGTTTCAGCAATGATTGCATATCTTCTCTTAGCATTTGGATATTCATACTGAGGGAAAGTACCTTTATTGCTTCTAAAGCTAATCCATCAGTAAAGCTTGAAGCCATAACCGATACGTAAGCTTCTAGAGCATGTGTTAAAGCATCTATACCAGAAGCTGCAGTTAATCCTCTTGGCATATTCATCATAAGATCAGCATCTACTATAGCCATATTTGGAAGTAATTCATAGTCTGCTACTGGATATTTAGCACCTGTTTTTTCATCGGTGATTACTGCAAATGGAGTAACTTCTGAACCAGTTCCTGCTGTAGTTGGAACTGCAACCATATAACATTTTGAACCCATTACAGGGAAGGTATAAACTCTCTTTCTAATATCCGTAAATCTCATAGCTAAATCTTCAAACTTTTCTTCTGGATGCTCGTATAATACCCACATAATTTTAGCTGCATCAATCGGTGATCCTCCACCAATTGACATAATTGTATCTGGTTTAAAGTTATTCAATTGTTCAACACCTGCTTTTGCTGTAGCAAGAGTTGGATCTGGTAAAACATCTGAGAATATCTTGTAGTCCATTCCAGGTTCTGTTAGAATCTTTGTAGCTTTATGAACAATTCCAAGATCAACAAGAATCTTATCAGTTACTATGAATACTTTCTTCTTGCCTAATAATCCCTGAGTTTTCAATTATAAAATTGTAAATATTAGGAACAAATCAAATTGACAAATATGTTGAAACGTGTCCAGAACTCTTTGAACAGCAGCAGAAATTGAAGCTTTGGCTCGAGAAACTGCTGATAAAATACAAAGTTTTAAAGATGAAATAGCTAGTAAAAAATATAGATTTTTAGTTTGCCATTCTTCAGAATTAGATTCACTTAAAATTAAAACTTTAGAAAAAAATATAGAAAAAGAAAAAACTGGTATGTTTGTATTCATTACAAATCAGTTGAATAAAGAAAGTTTATCTGATAAAGATATTTTAATAGAATATATCATAAAAATTCTGTAGAATTTACTTTTAGAATTCTAAAAGATACAAGATATGTATTTAAGCCCCAAAACTTGAGGATATAAAGAAATTCTTATTTCAACTTGGAGTTGATGGAATGTACGAGCTTAATCTAAGCTCATTGGTACATAAACATTGTATTTGAAATCTGGGTATATGACTTTATTCACCATTTTGCTTTCCTTCTTGTTGGCGCAGTATGCCTTTATGGAAAGTGTCTTAATCATCATCGTATCGTAGACAACGCTAGTTTTTGTGGGAATGTTCACGCTTCTTAAAATATCTGCAAACTCTTTGCCATTATTTATGTTGTCTGCTGTGATATCAAAGATGTAAAGCTTCTCCTTCTCAGACTTTTTAACGACAAGCCTTGGAATTAGAGTCCCGATAAATGTTGCGGTACATATCGCCACGATACTGAGTATGCCGTCTGACTTTGCCATCCTTACAACAGCAATCATGTATACAGTTGTAGACAACGCTGCTAGCAAGCTCGAAAAGAAGAACTTTTCACGAGTTAGACATATATTCTTCATTGTGCACAGAGTGTTGCCGAGTAGTTTCAGTAAAAATACTATTAAAATTTCCATTTTGCCTCCTGATTTTTGTTCTCATAAAAAACAAATGACTCTTGCAATAAAAATCACAAAAGCCGAATAATATCTTAATTTATTGATAAAATTGTTTTGCACCATAAGGTGTATTCTTATGTAACTATATTAATATACCATAAAAACATATAGATTGTCAAAATATTAATACAGCGCAAATAATGGAACAATACAAAGAGGAAAGTCTTGTTATGCAAAGCTTTTAATTGAACAAGGAAAAATTATAGATAAAGGTTGTAACGTTAGTCACAGAATTAATTTAGAAAGATTGCTATACTTTAATTATATGTATAAAAATATAGCATTGGAGGATACGTTATGTCTAGATATGAACAACAGAGAAGTTTTTTAAAATCTAACTTTAGTGAATTCAAAAATATAAAAACTGATAAGATGAAGGGAATACCTCAACCACCTAGCGTTAAATCTTTCAACTCATCTTCTAAGATTATTGATCTCCCAAAGGTAAGGGAAGATATTGTGAAAAAACAGAATATCTATGAATGTATAAAGGAAAGAAGAAGTACACGATTTTATAAAGATGAATCAATGAGCCTTGAAGAACTATCATATCTATTATGGGCTACTCAAGGCATTACTGATACAAATAAGGCTGGACTTACCCTTAGAACAGTTCCCTGTAGTGGTGCAACACATTCCTTTGAAACATATTTATTCATTATGCAGGTGGAAGGAATACAAAAGGGGGTTTACAGATATCTTCCAGTAGAGCACAAATTATTATTTATGTTTGAACTAGATGGAATAGACCAAAAAATAGATGAAATTACTCTAGAACAACCTTTTGTACCTAATTTTGCTAAAAAAGCTGCAGTGCTATTTGTATGGAGTACTATTCCATATCGCTCTGAGTGGAAGTTTGATATTACGGCTCATAAGAAAATTCTAATAGATATTGGACATGTATGTCAAAATCTCTATTTAGCTAGTGAATCTGTTGGATCAGGAACTTGTGCTATAGGAATATATGACCAAAGAATGATAGACGAGCTTTTAGAATTAGATGGAGATGAAGAATTTGCGATATATCTTGCTGCTGTTGGAAAGAAGCTAGAATAAAATTTAAATAATAGGATAAATCTTTTGAACTTTCTTTTATTGTCAGAGAATATTCTTGTAATATTTAATAAACAGTAACATAGGTTATATACTTTTATAACTAATATATTTATACTATTTATATAGGTAAGATGGATTGGATTTTTTACCATTCTTACCTTCTCTTCAAATTTATTATTGACAAGTGGTGGAAGCCACACACCATTTTTCATTACTATTTGCGGCGCAGTGGCAGCGTCGGGATGGGGGTTAATATGAAAGTAACTGAAATTATGAAGAAAAAAATGAGTTTTTCCTTTGAAGTTTTCCCACCTAAAAGTGATAAGCCCATAGAACCGCTTTTAGACACATTAGAACATCTCTATGAATTTAATCCAGATTTTATTAGCTGTACTTATGGTGCTGGAGGGACGAATGCAGGTCGGAATATGGAGATTTGCAAGGCTATTAAGGATAGTGGAAAATCCATTCCTGTTACCCATTACACCTGTATTGGAAATACGAAAGAAAAGATGAAACAGGAGCTGCAAAGATACTTGGATATGGGAGTAGATCATATCTTAGCTTTAAGAGGTGACCTTCCTAAAGGCTGGGAAGGAACACGTGGAGATTTTAATTATGCCAATGAATTAGTACAATACATAAAAAGTAATTTCCCTAAATTCACTATTGCTGTTTCTGGTAACCCTGAAAAGCATTTTGAATCATATTCTTTCGATGAAGATATTACTCATTTGCGCATCAAACAAGATGCAGGAGCAGATTATATTATGACTCAATTGTGTCATGATGTTGATCAATATTGTTGGTGGGTAGAAAAGATTCGAAAAGCTGGAGTATCAATGCCAATAGATGTAGGTGTTATGCCTATACTATCTAAAGATCCTACTATTCGAATGGCTGTATCTAACGGTAGTTCTATACCTAGAGATTTAGCAGAGATAATTGCCAGATATGGAGATAATCCGGAGGACTTTAAAAAAGCAGGCAAAGAGTATTCAGCAAAACAAATTTTTAAATTTATAAATGCTGGAATAGATGGACTTCATATTTATTCTTTAAATAAGTGGCAGGATGTAACAGATATTATTAAAGATGTCGGGATAAGATAGAGTAATTTTAATACTTGTTTTTTAAAATTAATATTAGATATAAAAGAAGCTTCTAAAGTGCATGCATATGTATTTTAAGAAGCTACTTTTATATGAATTAGTATGTTTTGTAATAAATTTTATTCATTCAGTAAAACTAATGTAAGTACCCAAAAGAAACTAATACTAGTTTTTTTATTAAATTTTCAACTCATTAGCTGTCAACTATATTTTGTGAAAGATGTTTCTTGAATAATGAACAAAATTAAGGAGGACGATAATAATGAAACCAATATGTAAAAAAGAATACCTTGAATTGAAACCACCAGAGGTTGGTGATACAGTGGCTGATAAGGATAGAATTGTGAAGGCATTAAAACCTAAATATGGGAATGTATATATTTCTATTTCTACATTAAAATCTTATTATAAGCTGTTAAGAAATTTTGATTGGAAACTAACTGTCACAATGGTTCAGAATAGTTATTGTTGGGAAATTGTTATAATAGAAATTGGAAATACTACAGATAAGAATTTTGCTTATGCGGCCGATCTTGGAAGCACAACTGTTGTTATGCAATTAGTTGATCTAAACTCTGGAAATGTACTATGTGAAGAAAGCATATTAAATCATCAAGCGGCCTATGGTGCAGATATACTCAGCAGAATCTTTTACGCCAAGGACAATGAAGATCATTTAAAGGAAATCCAGCAAGCTACACTGAATAATTTTAAAGAACTTATGGACAAGATTCATTCCTTGACAGGAATTTCCCCATCACAATGTGGAGCTTTAATTATTGCTGGAAATACAACAATGATCCATTTCCTGTTTGGTATTGATCCATGGTTTATATTCTATACACCATATACTCCTTCTTTTAACAGATGCGACTTTATTTCAGGGAGAGATATTGGACTGCCTTTTAGCGGATTGGTTTATTGTTTTCCTTCTGCAGCTAATTATCTTGGTGGTGACATCATCAGTGGACTGTTAACTACTAAGCTTCATAAAGGAAGTGAATTGTCTTTATATATGGATATTGGGACAAATGGTGAAATGATTTTGGGGAATAATGAATTTATGATTGGGGTGGCAGGAGCTGCGGGACCAGCGCTTGAAGGCGGTATAAGCAAACAAGGGATGAGAGCTAGTACAGGAGCTGTGGATTCGGTTAGAATCGTTAATAATGATATGATCATTACCACTATACAGAATGCAAAACCAATAGGTATATGTGGTTCTGGAATTGTTGATCTTCTGGCTGAAATGCTTCTTGAAGGTTGGATTGATTACTCTGGTAGATTTGTTCCTGGCAGATCAGAGCGTATCCTTTTAAGGGAAGGAGAATATGTAGTAATATATGCATGGGAAAATGAGTCTGGTTCCGGTGAAGAACTTTCATTCAGCCAAACAGATATCTTAAGTTTCATGGATACAAAAGCTGCGGCAAACACCATGGTAGAATTCTTATTAGATGAACTAGGAATGGGACCTCAAGAAATAAAGCGGATATATATGGCCGGAGCTTTTGGTACTTATATTAATCTAGAATCTGCAATTACTATTGGTCTATATCCGGATCTACCTAGAGAACGGTTTGCTCAAGTAGGTAATGGTTCACTGAAAGGAGCTTGTATGCTGCTAAAAGATGCTGAAGAATTATTATCAGTGGAAAGTATAGTTAATAATATAGTTTACCTGCAGCTGGGAGAGGCAAAAGATTTTCTATCAAAAATGTCTGCAGCTAAATTCTTACCACATACTGATTTTACATTATACCCAACTGTCATGGAAAATATAAAACGCAGAAGAAGTTAATGCTGAACTTGCTAAATTTATGGGTTAACAATTCATCTTGTGTATAAACCGCAATAATTAGAAGTTAAAAAATAAATTATTAGTAGTGAACAGCCAAGGATAATTTTTTATTCCTAAAATTTTCTTATTTAATTTGTTGAATCCACATTTTTATAAATAATATAGTAAAATAGAGATGAGGGAAATTAATTAAATTTTGGAGGTAATTATGAGTACAACAATTTATTATTTCACGGGAACAGGAAATTCTTTAAAAGTGGCAAAGGATTTAAGCAGTGAACTAGAAGAGGTAAAGCTTGTACAAATAAGTAAGAACAATATAGAAGACATAAGTAGTGATCTATCTGAGAAAATAGGAATTGTATTTCCAGTTTATTTTTTAGGGCTGCCTACAATAGTTAAGAGTTTTTTGGAAAAAATTCAAATCAATAAAAATGCATATATTTTTGCAGTGGCAACTTTTGGATCAGGAAGTGGTATTTCAATTAAGCAAATAGAAAATATACTAAATAAAAAGGGAGCAAAATTGTCTGCAAGTTTTGGTATTGCTATGCCTGGTAGTTATCAGGTTATGTATCCTCCATATTCAGAGGAAAAGCAGCAGCAGCTTTTTAAAAAAGAGGAAGAAGAAATTCTTAAAATTGCTCCAATAATAAAAAATAATCAAGTTGTCAATAAAAATGGCAATCTGATTGTGAATACTATTGGGGGATTTATATATAAAAGCTTTAAACCAAATGATAAAGATGAAAACTTTTGGACAGATGATAAGTGTAATGGATGTGGCACATGCTCAAAAATTTGTCCTGCCAATAATATAAAAATTGTTGAAGGAAAACCAAAGTGGAAGCATAACTGTGAATTATGTGTTGGATGTATGCAGTGGTGTCCACAGCAATCTATACAATATAAGAAAAATACAGTTAAAAGAGGTCGATACCATCATCCAGATATAAAGGTTATGGAATTGTTTCAAAACCACTAAAAAGCACCTCTAGAGTTATTACATGAAGTTTTCTGTTTGCTATATTAATGCAAGATAATAATGCCCTTTTGAGCCATGCGCAGCGTGATGTTTGGATAAATCTTTCATTATGTTAGAAAAATCTAATTCAGATAATGTTAATTCTAATCTTGTTTTGGGTTGATATTTTATAATTTCATAAAAGGATAATAATCATTCTTGTCGAATATATATAAGTGTTCTAGAATAAATTCTTAATGACCTCTGGTGGGTTCTTGATGACCTCTGGTGGGTTCTTGCAAAGCTTTAGATGAGCTTGATATACGGATATCAAAAAGTTTTTGTAAGGGAAAATACTGATGCCCTTAATAGATAAAAAATATGTCTTTAAAAAAGATTAATTTACCAAACAGGCAAACTCCACTTGAATCTAAGAATCACTTGATGTCTATGATGTCCATAAAAATAGTCCATAGACATCTATAAGGACATCACCTAAAATGGCTGAATGCAAGGGTTTATTAATATCGATGTCTTTGATGTCTATATTATTCTATAAAAATAGATGGAATATAGAAATAAATATATACCACATATCTATATAGTAGTGTAGTAAGGATAATAAGAAAGGAATTTTACGGACATGTAGACATCACTTGGTGAGAGGATATATGTTAAAAGTAAAATTAAAATTTAAATACATAAAAGGCCTTATATTTAAACTTGGTAAAAAAGAAGGTGCAAAGATAATTTTGTTCTTGCACCTTCTCTTTAACTTTATAATTTCTTTTGCTGTTCTATCAACAAATTTTGTTTATTTCACTTCCAATTTTTATTGCTAATCATTAATTATATCTTCCTTTAATTTTTTAACTTCATTAATACTTAGCCCAGTTTTTTTGATATCATCTCTATTGAAAGTAGAACTATCAAATAGGACTAATTATAGACGATGTTTCTTATGCACATAAAGTTTTATCTCACGTTAATTACTATAGATTGAGTGGGTATACTTTGACTTTAAGAAAAAATGATAAGTTTTATAAAAATATTATTATGGAACAGGTAATGCAGATTTATAAATTTGGTGCAGAACTAAGAGCAGCATTATTATATTTACTTGAGTATATTGAAGTTAATTGATGATGATTTAATAATGGACAACTTTATTGATAGGTTTAAAAAATTAATTATAAAGTATCCATTTGTAAAATTAACTCACTATGGTTTTCATGATAATTGGGAAGAAATTTTAGGTGTAGGTTAATTTAAAGTATATTGATGAATAATATATAATAACAGTTCCTGTGAGCCTCTCGATGATGCGTAATATTACAGGCCTGGCCCTGGAGTAATCCAGGGTTTTTGTTTTTTTATTTAAAATGAGTAGATAAATTAATTTATTAAATACCTAAGCTTTGTACAAACAAAACTTAGGTGTTTTCCATATTATAGTTTTCAAACAATGAAAAACTTGCGCTAAAAATGTTTTGTATGGATACAGGATCATTAACATTAGAATAAAATATACAAATAAAAAAACAGGTTTAGCAAGGCGAACTTTTGAGTTCGCCTTGTAACTATGGGATCGTTATAGAAACTGGAAGCTTTTGTTTGCTTTTGATACTTTTAGATTTCATCTATTTTGCAGTGTGCCACACCTACATTACTCATATAATTATATTTTTGAAATAAGTCATGTAGATAACCTCTGTTTTTTTATGGACAAATTCATCTGCAATTATTAAAAATGATAAGATTTGATGATCGTGTATTAATGGCAAAATATGCTGTATTATTGTAATTAACTGCAAGTCATTTTCAGATATTGAGGCATGTCTATTATTACCTCCAGAGAAACCTTTATCTTCGTATACTTCAAATTCATGTATACCAAGATTATTTGCATGATCTTTACACATTTGAACTTGATTTTCTATACTATCTCTTTTTCTAGTAAATTTACTTTTAATTGAGTATATAGCTGTTTTTATAAATAACTATCTCCATTTATTAAGAATTTAATAAGTTAATTTTGGCAAACATGTGTTTGTATGTCGGAAAGCTAAGTTTCTTATACTAATAAGTAAGAAATTGAAGATAAAGTAAAAACATTATATAATTAGGGTGTAATATAAGGTGAAAAGGGGGACAAATATGAATTTGAAAAAAAATATAAACAAATATTTAATTAGCCTTATTACAATTGTTTTTTTGTTCACAGGGGTAGGGTGTTCTGATTCAAGCAGCTCAAGTAATTCAGGTGCTCAACAGAATGCTGTAGCAGCAACGCAAAAACAGGAAGAAACTAAATCACCTATAAAATTAGACAAAGCAGTAGTGACCAAGCATGTTGATGGAGATACTGTTTATGTAAAGCTAGAGGATGGTACTGAAACAAAGGTTAGATTTATAGGTGTAAATACTCCAGAAAGTACAACAAAACATGAGCAATATGGAGAGGAAGCTTCTAGCTACACAAAATCTCAACTTTTAGGAAAGACAGTATATCTTGAGAAAGATACAAGTGACACTGATCAGTATGGAAGACTTTTAAGATATGTTTGGTTAGAGCAACCAAAAGAAATAAATGAAAATGAAATTAGAACTAAAATGTTCAATTCCATTTTAGCATTAAATGGGTATGCAGAGCAATCTACTTATCCACCAGATGTAAAATATGCTGATTACTTTAAAAAGTTTGCTGCAGAGGCTAGACAAAATAGTAGAGGTCTTTGGGCTATAAATTCTAATGGAACTACCAAAGGTGATGGAATAGCAGCACCAAATACATCAAGTAGCAGCAGTAGTACAAGCAATGCAAGTAGTTCTTCAAATAATAGTAGTGCTGCAGTTCAACAAGCTCCAGCGCAACAAACAACTCAAAGCAATAATCAAACTGCTACTGTTTATATAACTAGAACAGGGAAAAAATATCATGCTGCAGGTTGTAAGTATTTAAGAAAGAGTCAATCTGCAATAAGTTTAAGTGATGCTAAAGCTCAAGGTTATGAACCTTGTAGTGTTTGTAATCCACCTCAATAGCAAAACAATTTATTAACGACCCCCGGGGGTCGTTGCGAAGCCTTGGCTGAGATTGCTATTAGAGGACAGAGGACAATTGACAGAGGACAGTGAAGGTGAGTTTTCTTCCTTACGTCAGAAAACTAATTTATTTTTTTAAGCTTGTTTTGCTAATGCAAAACATTGCTTACTCAAAGAGTACCACTGAAAAACAAAAGTATGAGTTCCTTTTAAATTAAAGATTTTTCGTAGTTTAGCGGAGAAAAATCCTCCTTCACTGTCCATTGTACTTTGTCAACTGTCCTCTAAAAATAATACTTCGTATTATTTTTAAGCGTTGGTTATTCCACTTTGGTCTTCTCTTACAAGTTCGTTTAGAGTTTTTCCAAGCAGCTTTTCAAATTCCTTTGCTACATCAAAAATATCCTGATCTGCTGCTGAAGTTTTCACCTTTGAAAAACTTTGTTTTTTGATTACATCCTTTCCATTTTTGTCTACACCATCCTTGTACTTAAGAATCATTGCAGTTTCAAGCTTTGTTGCTTTTGCAGCCATGCTTATCATCTCCTTTCACTTAATATATAGGTTGATTTTTTGAAAAGGAGACGGAAATTTTTATATAATTTAAAAAAATTAAATATAGATTAATCCAAAATTGGAAATAAAAAAACTACATAAGGTTAGTTGTAAACATATGTATAATAATACTCTACATACTTTTACAACTAATCCTATGTAGTTGAAAAGAGTGTCACTCCCACCAGATAGCTACTAATTAAAATAGTTATCTATATTTGGTTATTGCAAAATGAACTAGTGACTATTGATTAATATTTAATTCATTAATTTACCTACTATATATTATAACAAGGATTTATATATATTAAAAATATGTAAAAGCTATTAGACTTATATATAAATATGTATAAATAGCTAGTATTTATTAATCCAATCACAAGTATTAATATAGTCATCAAGATATTCTAAAAATATTTCAATACCATTTATATGACTAGCTTTTGGGTAGCGATGAATTAGTTGATAGCATTTTTGATCTGGTGGAGAATCACTAATTGAATAACAAGCAACATCTTTAAAACGTTCAATTGATTTTATAATTGATAATGGCGCTACTGCCCAAGCATCTTTTTTATTTAAATAATTATAAAGCATTGAACCTGTATTTACAGTTATAAAAGACTTTTCATCAGGATCCCAATGGCTGTCGTGCCACTGCTGATAATCCAGTCCCCATTTTAAATATATTTCATTCTTTTTTAATAGGAATTTAGTTTTTATATTGTCATAATAGTTACAACTTTTATTGCAAAGCAAATACATTTTTTCTGAATATATAGGCTTCGTAATTATATTATTATGATGAATCTGACTGAATACAAAACCTATATCAATGACACGGTTTTCTAGTAATGTATGTATCTCAGATGAATGGTGTGTATTAATTTGAAGATTTATCTTTGGTTCTTTTTCTACAATTTTTTGATATAAAGGTACAAAAGTGTGATTATTTAAGCTATCTACACTTCCTATTGCAATGTCATTATATATATGTCTGGATTTTAAATTTTGTGTATCCTTCCATAATGAAAGCCAACGTTCTGCTATGCTTATAAATTCCTTACCATAAGATGTTAACTGAATAATTCTATGACCTTTATTTCGAACAAGTAATTGTATACCTAACTGCTCTTCTAATAATTTTAGTCTATGGCTCACTGTTGATTGCGATAAAAACAATTTTTCTGATGCTGCAGAAATATTGCCTGTTTCTACTATAGCTAGAAAAGCTTCTATTGACAACACATTCACTATTTTCTCACCTCAAAATACCAATTATATCGATATTATATAGCAGAATTATTTGATATTCAACTATTATTTCAAATGCTATAATTACTTTAAAGTTAAATTTAAACGGAAAACCCGGGATTCCTACTAATCTAACTGTTGCTTCAATAAAAATGAACTTAACATTATTTTACAGTTGTTCAATATATAATTTAGCATTTTATAAGATATATTTATTTTTCAAAATATCTAATCATCTTCAACAATTTAGGCAAAATTAAACTTTTAATTAAAAGATTTATAATTATTTCTTATAAATCTATGCTTTGTTAAAACAAATGTAAACGTACATATAGCATGAATAAAAATATAAACAATGGAGGACATAAAATATGAACGTACAACTTATTAACTCATTTATTGATATTCCAACAGGTAATATTTGCGATTCTAACAATAGAGAAGGTAGTATGGATGAATCAATTAAACCTCTTCATGATAAATTTCAACTTACAGGTTATGCTATGACTATAAGTTGCATACCTGGTGATAATCTTACCATACATAAAGCGATTGAAGAAGCTAAACCAGGTTCAGTTTTAGTTATAGATTGTAAAGGATATACAGGTGCAGGAGTATTTGGTGAACTTTTTGCAACTTCTTGTATAGCTCGTGGTATTAAAGGCGTTGTCATTGATGGGGCCTGTAGAGACAAAAATGATTTAATCGAATTGAATTTTCCTGTTTTTGCAAAAGGGGTAAATCCAAATGGAACCTTAAAAGAAACTTGTGGTGAAATAAATACAACTATTCAGTGCGGAGGACGTATTGTAAATCCTGGAGATATTATCATCGGAGATTGTGATGGAATTGTTGTTATTCCCCAAGAAAGAGCTGAAGAAGTTTTAAAGAAATCAAAAGCGAAGAAACAAAAGGAAGATGAAATAAAAATACTTTTAGCTCAGGGAAAAACAACAGCTGAACTTATGGGCTTCAATAAAAAATGGAATAAGTAATTTAAAATATTATTTCAGAAGTTTATTTTTTATATAAAGATTCAATGTTAGAAATAAAATTCAAATATAACATACTAACTATTGAAAAATTAAATATAAACTCATGGGATACTACATATAGGAGGAAGTTTTATGAAATTTTCAGAAAAAAAACAGTATAGATGGATTGTTCTACTTATTTGTATGCTTATCTATTGCACTGCAGAACTGGTTCGCTGGAATTATACAGGGGTTACTAAGTACCTTATATCTGATTGGGGAGTAACTAAACCTCAACTAGGTATATTAGGTTCAGTATTCTTTTATGCTTATGCTTTAGGACAAGTTCCATGGGGAATGGTAACAGATAAATTTGGAGGAACACGTGTTATTCCACTTGGCTTATGTGCACTTGCACTTTGTGTTGTGGGCTTCTCTCTTAGTGGTAATTTAACGCAAGGAATTGTGTGGCGTGCTGTAATGGGGTTTATGTCAGGTGCATCTTTTATTCCTGCAAGTGCTGTACTTACAAAATGGTTTAATAAAAAGGAAAGAGGCTTTGCCATGACTATGTTCATAGGAGCAGGTGGAGGATTAGGCGAGATAATGACATTTTTACTAATGCCGATTTTTGCTCTTATTCTTTCTAATGGTAGAACACTCTTTGGTTTATCAAATTGGAGAGCTTCATCTATTTTATCTGCTCTAACTTTAATAATTATTGGGTGTATTGCTTTTGCATTCTTACGTCCGGCTCCTTCTGATATAGAAGTACTATCCAAACCTAAAATAGATAAACCTGATGATGAGGAAAAAGTATCATATCTTCAGAGCACAAAAGCTATTTTAGCTGATATCAAATTCTGGCTATTTGCATTTATGTGGTCTGGCTTTACTGTAGGAACTCGTTTAATACCTGGCTGGATTGTTATGTATGCTACAGATTTTTATACACATTATGGTATGAACAAAGAAAAAGCAATTATAGCAGGTGGTCTTATGTCTACAATTTACGTATTAGGAAGAGCTGTAGGAACTCCTTTAGTTGGATTGTTATCTGATTTTCTTTTAAGAAGAGGAATTCCTCGTTCTGTAATCGTTTGTGTTGTACAAGTTCTTATGTTTATAATGTATTATTCATATACTTTACCTATACCTTCTCCTATTTTATTAGGAATACTAGCTTTTGTAACAGGTATACTTATAAACTTGGTTAGCATGATGAATGCTTTAGGTGCAGAATTATGGTCTAGTAAAACCTATGGTGCAACTGTTGGATTAGCCAATATGGTTGGACAATTCATTGGAGCTATTATGCTAGGCTTAAGTGGATATATGGCTGCAAAATATTCTGTCAAAGGTGGAGCATTTTATACAGAGTTCTCTGGAATATGGTATTTAGGTATGATGTATTCTACATTTACTAGTATTTTAGCTGTATTCTTCTACAAAATGGTAAAAAGGGTACATAATAATTTAAAAAATGATGTACAAGAGGTAAGTTAGAGTCATTTTAAATATAACTTAAACTTTATATTTACTTTGTCGAAAACCCTTGAAAACTTTAATGTTTTCAAGGGTTTATGTGCTATTATATTATTATTTTTTACCTTAAAATATCAATTACATACCTTAGTTTAAAACAATCCGCATAAAATTGATATATTAATAATAGAACACATGTTTGAAACAAAAATTATTCTTGACGCAAAAGCAGTATCACAGCCATATTTATCTAAATTTGTATACTAAATCATTTTATTTACACTTCAAAAGTTTCTAAAAAATGCTTAGCAGCAGAAGATAAATAATGATCTTTCATCCATACTATAGTTGTACTTGTATTTAATGATGTTTCTTTAATTATTTTATAATTTAAATTCATATTTGGAATAAGTTCTACCCAATCCTTTGGTACAATTGCAATACCCATTCCTGCATTTGCTAATAACAATATGGATCGGGTATCCTCGATTTTACAAAGTATTCTTGGTTTAAACCCTTCTTGTCTACATAATTCTGTTATCATTTTTTCATATCTGCGATGTACTAATAGGGGTTTATCTACAAGTTCCTTTAAACATATATTCTTTCTCTTATTATTCCAGTGATAGTCATTATTGGTTGCAGCTACCATTGGTTCAGTGGGTAGACTTATAGACTCATAAATCTCTGAATTTAAAGGTGTACGTATAATTCCAATTTCTATTACACCACTCTTTAACAATTCTAATATTTCATCTGTGCTGCATTCTCGTATTTCAAAATTTATTTTTGGATATGTTTTATTAAAATTACATATTCTCTGCGGAAAAATTATATTTCCTGAAGATGCTATAATTCCAATTGATAATGTTCCTTCTAATCCTTCATTAAAATCTTTTAGTTCTTTAACTGTTGATTCCATTAATTCTATCATTTGCTTAGATCTATACCACAATCTTCGTCCAGCATCAGTTATTTGGAACTTTCTAGTATTCCTTTCTACCAATTTAACATTTAATTCATCTTCCATAAGTTTTAATTGCTGGCTAAGGTGTGGTTGGGCTATATGTACTCTTTCAGCTGCTTTGCTTATATTCCCTTCTTCAACAATTGCAATAAAATAAGTAAGTTGCTTAATGTCCATAAAATGATCACTCCACATATTAAATTTATACATATATTTGTATAAGTGTAATAGCATATAGATATTTTTCGTATATACCTTTCTTTGCTATAATGGTACATGAAATAAAAAATTAAATCAAGTGAGGTATAAAACATGGAAATATATATAGGTTTAATTGTCTCTTTTTTTCTCATAATTTTCAGCGTATTAGAAAATATATTTATTGGATACATTTTAATTGTTTGTTGGATTTTGTTTGCAGTAATTGCCTTAAAAAATGGGTATACTTTGAGTAAAATAGGTAAAATGTCATTTGATGGAGGTAAGCAATCCTTCGTAGTCCTAAAAATATTTATTCTAATCGGTGCAATTATTGGCTCATGGATGGCTTCTGGTACAATACCAAGCATAATATATTACTGCTTAAAGTATATAAATCCTTCTACTTTTGTACTTTCAACCTTTATAATTTGTTGTATAACATCTTTTTTAATAGGAACTTCTTTAGGAACAGTTAGTACTGTTGGAATACCTTTAATGATAATAGCCAGAAGTGGACATATTAATTTAAATTTAATAGCAGGCGCCATTATCGCAGGTGCTTACTTTGGAGATAGATGTTCTCCTATGTCTTCAAGTGCTTATTTAGTTGCCAATTTAACAAAAACAGATATATATACTAATATCAAAAATATGATACGTTCGTCTATAATTCCATTTATATTGTCACTAATTTTTTACTATATATTTTCAGTGTCTCAACCATTAAAAGTTGTAAATAATAATCTATCAGCAGAACTTTTAAAAAGCTTTAATATTAATTTTATTATGTTACTACCTGCTGCTATTATACTCATATTGGTATTATGCAAGGTTAAAATTAGTATTTCTATTTTAATTAGTACCTTATCTGCATCTGTATTAGCTATATTTTTTCAAAGCTACCAACTAAAAGAATTAATTTATTTTATTATTTTTGGATTCAAAATAGCTAATCACAACACTTTGCAAAGTATTATAAAAGGAGGTGGTATTATATCCATGCTAAAACCTTCATTAGTAATATTCGTATCTTGTTCTCTTGCTGGCATATTTGAAGGAATAAAAATATTCGATAAAGTAAAAAATTTATTCTCAAGGCTATCCGTATCAAAGCATAAGCTATTTGGAATTACTTCAATAGTAAGTATATTAACTGCAGCATTTGGCTGTAATCAATCAATTGCTACTGTTATGACAAATAAAATTATGGAAGACTGTTATAATACTACTAGCAAATATCAATTTGCTTTAGATTTAGAGAATTCCGGAATTTTAATTTCTGCACTTATTCCATGGAATATAGCTGCATTAGTACCTACAACAACTATGAATGTAAGTGCAACAGGATACTTGCCTTATGCTTTTTATCTTTATATTTTACCTATTATTTATTTCACATATTCTAAATATTCAAATAAAAATAAAATTAAATGTAGCTGCATCAATAACTGTAAGTGTTAACAAGCTGCACCTAAATCTAAGAATTATTTTATAGGGGGTAAGTATAATGACAAAATTAGAGTTCATAAATAAAATAGAAGAAATCTGTCTAATAGAAAATTGCAGCATCTCAGATGCAATTGATACAATCATGCATGAAAACAGAATAACCAATACAGAATTCATTGCATTGTTCTGTAAAGGCAAAAATAGTATAGATGATACAAATATTATTCCAAAGAAGATAAATATAGTATAACCTGCATTAACGTGAAGATTCTACCATTAATTAAATATATACACAATTTTGTAAGATGGTACGTACATTAAGAGGTGATTATTAATGAATTTTCTCATTATTGATGATGATACATCTACTAATTTAACTTTATCTAAAATTATTCAAGAATACAATTTGGGAGAGATAATAAAATTTAGTTATTCTAAATTTAGTTCAGATGGCTATTTGTTAGATTTAAAGAATATTGATATCCTTATTATAGATTTACCAATACTTATTGATAGTAAATTAATCTCTAAATTTAATGGAAAAATTATAGTAGTTTCTCAGACAAATGACAAAGAAGATATTGTTCAAGCTTATCTATCAGGGGCTGAATATTATATTATTGAACCAATTAATGAATTTGAAGTCGTAGTAATTATAAAAAAAGTAATATATTTAATAAAATTGCAGAAATGTTTATACAATATTGAAGAATTATTAAACTTAGCATAAATAAAAACTTAATTTACTTAATTAAAATGAATACAAAAGATTACAATATATTGGAGGATTAATTCATGAAAGGCGATATGACTCAAGGAAGTTCATCGAAAATATTAATAACTTTTACTCTACCTTTGATTTTTGCAAATATATTTCAACAACTTTATAATACAACAGATGCCATAATTGTGGGCCGATTTATTGGAAAGAATGCATTAGCATCAGTAGGCGTTGCAAATCCAATTATGTCAATTGCAATTTTCTTTATACTTGGCATTTGTATTGGCACTTCTCTGCTTATGTCAGAGCTCTTTGGAGCTGGTAAATATAAAGATTTAAAGAAGGAAGTTTCTACAGCTTTAATTATAGGAATAGCTTTCACTCTAGTAATGTCTATCATCTGCATATTTTTATCTAGATGGATCCTTGTAATAACTGGTACACCTAAGGAAATTTTAAATAGTGCTGATATATTCTTAAAAATAATATTTGGAGGTTTAATTTTTTCGTTCTTATATAATTTCTACTCATCAGCACTTAGGGCTATAGGAGATTCAAAAACTCCTCTAATTTTCTTACTCTTCTCCTGTATTCTTAATGGGATTTTATGCGTTATTTTTATCGTTGTATTTAAGCTTGGTGTAACTGGTTCAGCAATTGCAACAGTAATTGCACAGGGTATATCCTCTGTATTGTGTATATTGTATGTTTATATTAAAATTCCACTAATAAGCATTAATCTAAGTGAATTTATTATAGATACGTCACTAATAAAAAAAACTATACAATATAGTTGGGTAACAGCACTACAGCAAACTTGCCTGTACATTGGAAAGTTGCTGGTTCAAGGTGCTGTTAACCCTTTTGGAATAAATGCTATAGCTGCATATAACTCTGTTACAAGAGTTGATTCATTTATGCTAGCACCTGCTGATAGTTTTTCTACATCTATTGGTACGTATTGTGCTCAAAATAAGGGTGGAAGAAAATTTGATAGAATAATTGCCGGTTACAAAAAAAGCAATATTATAGTTACCGCATATTGTATTACTGCTGCTCTGGTTGTATTTTTAGGAGCAGAAAAAATTATGAGCTTATTTGTTTCTGGTTCTGAAAAAGAGGTTATATTAATAGGCGTAAAATACTTAATGCCAATGTCTATTTTCTATATACTTTCAGGCTTTTGCAATATTTATCAAGGATTCTTCAGAGGTATTGGCAAGCTACGTGTAACTTTTATTGCGACAGTTATGCAAATCTTTATAAGAGTTGCAGCATCGTATATTCTTTCACCATACTTAGGAATTTCAGGTGTATGCTATGCCATGGCCTTAGGTTGGATTTTCATGATAATTTATGAAGGTTTGACATGTAAAAACTATTTTAAGGAAATTAAACAATTAGATTTATCAGATTACAATTTAGAATATAGAAAGTTAAGCTAAACATAAATTTAAAAAGCATAACTCTTACAACTATTGTATAAGTTATGCTTTTTAAATTTATGTTTAGTTTTTAAATATCTAGGTGATTTTATAAAGTTCTACCTTTCTCATAACTAAAAGTCTTTACTTGTTTTCTGCCCATAAAGATTGAAACACTCTAGTTTGTGCTTTCCCCTCATTTGCTGTTAAATAATTAACAGAATTCGCTCCAGCATATGAAATTTTTCAAAGTTGGGGTTATGAATACTTATGTTGGCATGATTATTGGTGGTCACCATCAATTAAATCTCATATTACAATTGATTCAGTTACAACATTACATCTACTTTTAAAAAAGATAAGTCCTATTCTTTTTTAAGATTTTTAATGGATGAATTTTTTAAAGATGATGAAGATAACCTAGATGATAAATATCTTAATGTAGATGACTATTTAACTATAAAAACAAGAGATTATATAAAAAAGGTTTTTTCATCAGTATGTGCTGAAAAAAGGGAAGATAAATTTGATTGTCTTAAAAATAGTTTGTTTGAAGAAACAAACAATATATCTACTTTAACCTATGAGGGCATAGATGTTTGTGCAAAAGTTGCCATTATGAATAAAAATTTAGCAGATAAATATGTAAATTACTACATAAAACTAGACAAGTCTATTACATTTGATGAACATAGAAAAGTAAGAAAATTACTACAGACTTCAGATAAAGATACTTATCTAATTGGAGATAATGAAAAAATATATGGATTAGGTAAATTTACTGAATTAAGTAAACTTCAACTCCAACTTGAAAAAAGCACTCCTATTTTCATATTTGACTTTACAGGTAGATTTGAACATAGAATAAATTTTATTTTTATTACAAACCAAATAATAAATAAAAATGATAATACAGAAATAACTGAATGTGCTGTAAATGAAAAATTTTTAGTAAATATAAAAAATGGAAAGCCAAATTTAATAGAAAATAGATACTCTGAAAGTACACTAGAAAGTGCTCTTAAGAAAGCTTTTAATAACGACTTTAAAGAATCAGAGTTAGAAGAAAAAATAAACTCATTAAAGAAAATAGTAGGTTATGCTAAAAATCAAAGGCATGGAACTACACTAGTAATAACTACACCAAAGCTTGCAAAAAGTGAAACTAAAGAGCTTATAAATCAATCTATAAAAATTAAAGAAAAAAGTTTAATCAATGAAGATTGCTTAGAAGATCTAATGTATAAAATAACAAATATGGATGGAGCTATATGTATTGACATAAATTCCTGCTTATATGCTATAGGGGTAATACTTGATGGAATCGTAGATAAAAATCATGGTGATTCTTCAATAGGATCAAGATATAATTCAGCTATTAAATACTCATTGAAAGAAAATTTGACAGGTAACTGCATAATAGTTGTTATATCTGAAGATGGCATGGTTGACATAATTTATAAAGGTGATAAATATGATAATATTATTAAACAAGTAAATGAATTCTTTGATGAAGTTACAAAATTATATAACAATGAAAATTATGAAGCTGCACTAAGTAAATTAAATGAAATTTTAGAATTAGATGCTACATCAGCAGAGGCATATTCTAAAAAGGGTGTTGTTCTTTATACTCTTGAGAAAAAAGAGGATGCTATAAAATGTTATAACTTAGCTATCAAGTGCAATCCTAATTTATCAAAAGCATATTATAACAAAGGAATTGCTCTTTATGATCTTGAGCAAAATGAGGAGTCTATTGAATGTTATGATTTAGCTATTAAATTTACTCCGGATTACGCATCTGCATATAATAACAAAGGATATGCTCTTTCTGCTCTTGAAAGAAACGAAGAGGCTGAAGAATGTTACAAAATAGCTAATGAATTAAAGCAAAAGCTAAAAGAGGATAATTCTACTAATAATGAAGATGAAAATAATAATAAGTAATCAATTTAAGATTTCTTAATACAATCTTTAAAAGTTATAGCAACAGAGATTGTCAGTTAAACTCCAACCTCTGTAAAGGGTCAGGCTTCTTGCAAAAATCGGTACAGAGAACTAATAAAAAATTTTTTAAGGAGTACCTCATATGCATAAAATGGACTCATTTTTAGTATTTATAATACTCACCCTTAGTACAATTATTATTTCATTTATTGGTGTAATAAAAAACATGAAACTTTTAATAAAGAAAAAATCAAAACCTATACACATTGTATTACTCATAATATGTACATTAATATTTTTATTTTTTACATGTTGGCTTCTTATTATATTAAGTTTTCAATCTTACAATCCTGATTCTATCTTATATAAAATTTTTGTAAAACCTTAAAATTTAAGAGATATCCTTATCTAGTGATGAAGATATCTCTTAGTATCCTTGGGGGCATTATATAAACTGGAAGCCTCTGTTTGATTTTTGTATTCTTCCGTTGGTAAGGATAGGAAGCTCTGTTTCCAGAGCTCCTATATCAAAAGCACAATTCCACAACATCTAAATATTATTTCCAGGCTATATCTGCATCTTTTCTTGGTACAGTTCTCATATATTTAACTTCTGGATATCCTATCACCATACAGGTAACAACTTGTTTGTCTTCCTTAAGTCCAAGGAAGTGCAAAATCTCTTTATTATCTTGTGCAGCTCTTACAAAAAATCCACTGAAGAAGGTTCCAAGTCCTAAGGCATTAGTCATTAATTCCATATTTGAAGAAGCCAAGGCACCATCTACAATTGAATTAGCTGTAACAATTACTAATGCTGGAGCATTGAAGAATAGTTTGTCATTGAAATTAGGATTTTCTAAATATTCTTCATACATTTTTAACCATAATTCAGCATATCTCTTATATGCCATAGTCTGAGGAGTTAGATTAGCTAACATAGTTTCTCCTATTTTTTTCAGACTTTTAAGAGTTAAAGCTTTAAGTTCCTGTATTCCTTTTTCTACTACTATATAGGATACATCCTGCATATTACTGCCAGTTTGAGTAAATCTTCCTGCCTCTATAATTTTAGAAAGCTTCTCTTTCTCTACTGGCTTATTTTCAAATTGTCTTATAGTTCTTCTAAACTTAATGAAATTCAATAAACTATCAGGCTGTATTGAAAAATCTTCTTTATTATATTCTTTTACATCTTCCATATTGTATTCATCAGTCGTTATTGCTGCTTTAGGGCATACTGCTATACAATGGCCACATTTAAAACAAGTTACATTGTTAATCTTAGCTTTGTTATCAACCATTTCTATGTCCTTTGGAAAACAATCCTTAACACATAGTCCACATCCTACACACTTTTCAGTATCTACTTTCATCATATTAACATCTCCACTCACATTTTATTTTTTATTCAATTTTTGCACATACGAAAGTTTTATTTATATAAGAAAATTGTCCTCTGTCATCTAAAAAATACTTATCATTTTTCTTAAATTGATTATTTTTCTATCATCTTTAACACGTCTAACACCTTTTCTGCTACTTCCTCTGTTGATTGAGGATTTTGTCCAGTTATAACAGTACCATCTACTCTTGTATAAGATACAAATGGATTTAATGCTTTTGTGTATTTTGCACCTGCTTTCTTCAATTCTTCCTCTAATTGAAAAGGAATCTTGTTCATAGCATTTGCAAGCTCTTCTTCAGTATTTGAATAACCAGTCACTTCTTTTCCCTTAATAGCAAGTTCACCATTCTTATCCTTAATCTTCAATAAAGCTCCAACTCCATGACATACAGCAGATAATATACCACCATTTTCATAAATAGTTTTACTCATCTCTTGGATCTCAGAAGAATTTGGAAAGTCCCACATTGTTCCATGACCACCAGTGAAATAAATAACTCTGTAATCCTCTGGATTTAGTTCACCTAGCTTTAAGCTGCTGTTTAATTTCTTCATAAAGTCTTCATCCTCATAGTACTTTCTTGTTACTTCATCAAGGATATTTTCACTAACGCTCAGTGGATCAATAGGCACATTTCCTCCTTGAATACTGGCAATATCCATTTTAATTCCATCTTTTTGAATTCTATTGTAGAAATGCACCAACTCTCCAAGCCATAAACCTGTTGGTTCTTTTGTACTTTCATATTTATCTATATTTGTAACAACAACTAATATTTTTTTATCCATAATAATGTTCCTCCTTCACTGTCCTCTGTCCTCTAAAAAAATGTTACACTTGTAACTTATTTGCTTATATAATATAATATCAGAAAAGTATGGTCAATACTTTTAGCTTAAGTGATACATTATAGAAAGGAATGTAACTTTTATGAAAAAAGAAACACAAAACATCACAGCTTTAAAGTCCCAAACGTGGATTACAGAAGCTCTTTTAGCTTTAATGGAAGAAAAAGAATTTAATAAGATTACAATTACAGAAATAATAAAAAAGGCTGACTTAACCCGTCAAACCTTTTATAGAAACTTTAATACAAAGGAAGAAGTACTTCATGAATATGTAAAAAAATTATATAAAGACTGTTTTGATGAAATAGAACAAATGTCACAAAAGAATATGTTTAAAATATTAGTAACTTATTTTCATTATTGGCATAAAAATAAGGATTTTTTGTTATTAGTGAAAAAAAGCAAGGTGAATCATAAAGTTATGGATTTCTATTATCCCTATATGGGCAAATATTTTGACCAAGCAATTATTAAACTTTATGCCAACTCTGATTTAGAAATATCATATATGAAACATTTTCTATTAGGCGGTTTAGTTCAAGTAAAAGCTCATTGGCTGGAGAATAATTTTACAGAAACTCCTGCACAACTTGCAGAGCTTGTGTTAAAACTGATAAATCCTTTAGTTTATGATGTTAGGGAACTATAGCACTATATTTAAGCAAGGCCAACTTTTGAAAATCGCCCCAATAATCAATTTGAATACCTTTTTTTCTAGGTATATCTTATCTATGGGGTGATTTTTTATGAAACCAAAAAGCTATCTTGAAGAAGAAATAAAATGGATTTTAAAAGAAATGAAATAATGTACGAGCCTTTATTGCAAAAATATGCAAGGATTATTAAAATTACAATAAAATCGATAAATAGGAAAAATCATATTTAAGCAGTTTCAAAAATAACTTCTTAAAACAAAAAAACTGCAAACTTGCAATCATTAATTTAGAAATGCAAGTTTACAGTTTAAATATCATTTGTTGTAAATAATTTCTATTTTAGCTTGATGACATTGCCCCCAAGAGTCCTTGGCGAACAAAGTGAGCTTGCTAATATTTTATGCCCTTTAGATTTAATTAGCAGTAATAGTTAAACTATCTCCTTGTACACCATTCACATCATTTCCTGCTAAATCTTTAAAGTTCGGTGTAGCTGATTGAAACTGTACAGTTGACCCTATATAAAAAGTATTGGTTGTTATCTTAGAAGGGAAAGTATTATCAATGTTAGTAACTGTTAATGTAGTGTTATTATTGCTAAACACATAGCTTAATTGAACATTATCAAAATTGTTACCATCTATTATATCTATAGGATAACCATCAATATAAACTACACCACTAAATTTGAGTAAGTTTTCAAGATCTGCTGCAGTCAGTGAAGCGCTTGTATTTGTCATTGGTTTTGAGAATGTTATTGTAAGAGCATCACCATCTTCATTACCAAATCCAGTATCTGAAGTAACATCATGTAGTTGAACTGCTGTGATTACTAGTGGTACTGTAACTGTTCCTGATGCTACTACTACTGATGCTGCTTGAACTGCTTGTGCTTCTCCCTTAACAACTACTACATTATCTGCTCCACCTTTTAATGTAACCCCTGTAATTCTTACCACCATATCGTTTTCTCTGGTAAATGTTCCTGCTGCTAAAGCAGTTGCATCTGTTCCTGTGAATGTGAAATCAGAAGCTCCTATTGTACCTGTTTTGAATATTCCTTCATTTAACATGATTGCCACCGCATTGTTTGTAGCTGTTGTTGTAAATGCTGGCGATGTTAAGTCTGCTAGTGCATCTGTTGTAATAGCTGCGCTTACTACTGCTGTACCTGCATTATAACCTGTCTTTCCTGCTGTTCTTGCCCATACATAGTATCCTGTGCTTGAATTAAGTCCACTGAATGTTAAATCTGCTTGCCAACCACTTGTTGGTGCTAATGATCCATTTGTGCTGATTGCATATTCTACACTCTGACTTCCTGGGTTTGTACTTGCTGCTGCCGCTGTTATTGTGATGCTGCTAGATGTTTTACTAGCTGCTACTGCTGGTGTTGTAATTGCTGCTCCTGCTGCGTTTGCTGCTGCATCTGTTGTAATAGCTGCACTTACTACTGCTGTACCTGCATCATACCCTGTCTTTCCTGCTGTTCTTGCCCATACATAGTATCCTGTGCTTGAATTAAGTCCACTGAATGTTAAATCTGCTTGCCAACCACTTGTTGGTGCTAATGATCCATTTGTGCTGATTGCATATTCTACACTCTGACTTCCTGGGTTTGTACTTGCTGCTGCCGCTGTTATTGTGATGCTGCTAGATGTTTTACTTACTTCTGCTGCTGGTGTTGTAATTGCTGCTCCTGCTGCGTTTGCTGCTGCATCTGTTGTAATAGCTGCACTTACTACTGCTGTACCTGCATCATACCCTGTCTTTCCTGCTGTTCTTGCCCATACATAGTATCCTGTACTTGCATTAAGTCCACTGAATGTTAAACTTGCTTGCCAACCACTTGTTGGTGCTAACGATCCATTTGTGCTGATTGCATATTCTACACTCTGACTTCCTGGGTTTGTACTTGCTCCTGCCGCTGTTATTGTGATGCTGCTAGATGTTTTACTAGCTGCTACTGCTGCTGTTGTAATTGCTGCTCCTGCTGCATTTGCTGCTGCATCTGTTGTAATTGCTGAACTTACTACTGCTGTACCTGCATTATACCCTGTCTTTCCTGCTGTTCTTGCCCATACATAGTATCCTGTACTTGAATTAAGTCCTGTAAATGTCAATCCTGCTTGCCAACCACTTGTTGGTGATGTTGTTCCATTTGTACTGATTGCATATTCTATATTCTGACTTCCTGGATTTGTGCTTGCTTCTGCCGCTGTTATTGTTATGCTGCTAGATGTTTTACTAGCTGCTACTGCTGCTGTTGTAATTGTTGCTCCTGCTGCATTTGCAGGCGGCACATATCCTCCACCACTTGGTGGTGTTACTACTGGTACTGCTGGTGTTGAATCTGTTGGTACTGCTGTTATTACTGTAGCATTACTAGAATTGACAGTTTGCCCAGCAACAGTTGCTGTTACACCTGCCGTTACTCCTATATTTGTTGGTCTAGTTTCCATTGTAACTCCACTAGCTCCTAAATTAGCTGTTCCAATAGATCCTGATCCTGAAATTGCTACAGCTGCATTAGCATTTAGTGTACCTACAGTTCCTCCAGTTGGAACAATTACTCTTGATCCTACTGCTGCTGCAGTAACTAAAACAGTTCCTGTTGGAGCTGCTGGTAATTGTACAGTCGTGTTTGGAGTTGGAAGTTCCAATTTAGTAATAGAACCTACTCCTGAAAAAGTCAGATTACTATTTGCTACTACGCTCTGTAAAGTCGCTCCTGCCTCTACTGCTGCATTTGCTGGTTTTTCACTGGTTACTTTATCAAATTTTCCTCCTACAAAAGTAATTGCATTACTAGGTGATGGTTTGTCTGCAGGTGCCAATACAACTTCTGTAAAAGGATGTGGATTAGTTGCCCCTGATGCTATCTCAAATCTTGCTCCGCTATGTGCAACAGCTCTTCCGATTCTAGAATTATCTGCTACCAGTACACGTGCATTGCTGTTTGAGTCATTTACATCAGCAGAATCAGCTACAGACTCACCAAAAAGTCCAAGTGAGTGTGAACCTACATTAGTTATATTAATACCATTTACTTTTACATTGTATAACTTTACACTACCTTCTCCAAAATCAACGTTAAGAGTCCCTTTAATATTTAAATTTTGTAAAACTATCGAATCACTTTCTGAGGCGTCGACATCTTTTATGGATATATGTCCACTTATCGTGGTAACTTTTGCAGCATCAGAGGCTCCAAAGGTTCCTGTGGTTGAAATTTCATAGTTTGAAGCATGAATACCTCCATCACTCAATTCTGTATTATTTCCAAAGGGAGATTTAACCGCTACATTTCCATTTTCATCAACTGTCACTTTATTTGCATCTACTGTTATTGTTGGATTACCTGTGTCTTCCATAAAGGTTTTAAAATCAAACTTTTTAGTTCCACCTGATAATGCAGCATCAATTGCTGCCTTGGATATTACATCAAAGC
Organism: Clostridium carboxidivorans P7; assembly: GCF_001038625.1. GTDB lineage: Bacteria > Bacillota > Clostridia > Clostridiales > Clostridiaceae > Clostridium_AM > Clostridium_AM carboxidivorans. The sequence continues at coordinate 3,181,258 of NZ_CP011803.1, read as the reverse complement.
TTACATAAGCATTTCTTACATCATCATAATAAGCTTTAGTTGACATTCTTCTTTGAATAAAATCATTGTATAATTTGGCAGCAGAATCACTTTTTCCATTCAATACTTCTGCTAATGCTGAATCTTTTAGTGCTTCCAATTGGTATTCGTATACCTTGCTATCCTTGCCATTTATATCTATTGCTGCTGGTTTGGCCGCAGCCTTCGAACTTGCTGTTGTTAATATTAATCCTAGTATTGCAGTTTTTGATAATACTGCAAGCCATTTCTTTTTACTTTTATCCATAAACTTCCTCCTAATCTTTCCTATACATAAAAATCGAATAATTAATATACCTTTTACTATTTCACTGTAAAATTTTTTGGTTTACTTTTTTTACATTGTCTCATATGTAATTTTAAAAACAATATAAAAGTGATAGAACGGATTTGCAGAGGGTAGAAAGGAATGATAACTACATTAACTAAAAGAAAATCACCTACAACTCTATTGTTGCATATTCTATGTCAAGTGCTTTTATCTTTTGGAAAACCTTATTTAAAGGAGTATTTGAAGCTTAATTTTAACATAGACCACTCTGAAGACTTTGTGGTATGTGCTGTTGATGATAAAGCTGTAGAAGATATATACGATAATATTAAAAATAAAATAGAAAATGAAGAATAATTTGGAAAATTCAAGTTTATTACATTATTTGCTTTAATCTAAGATAATTAAAGATATCAATTAAAACGAATTTTATCAGAATAAAAAAATGTATTATTAGGAGGAAATTCAATGAAAGAAAGTAAAAAAATTTTTTCTGTACTATCCCAAACGGTAATAACAGGCTTGATAGTAGTAGCAGTAGGTACAACAGTAGTAAAAGCCAAACCAGTAGCAATATCTATAGACGCAGAGGATAATAAAACCTATGAATATCAATATCAAGCGTTAAGGGATTCGGCATTAGCTGAAGTGCTAAATGGAAAAGATGATCCGCAGTCTAAGTTATATATTGATTTTGTAAAAAGGAAGAAATCAATTAAAGCTTATTATGACGATGTGAGAAAGGCATATATAAGCGCTGATATAATATCAGAAGCAGCCATTAAAGCTGTTACAGGAGATACCCCCTTTGATTTTATTGCTTATCTTGAAAATTCCAGCACTCCAATAACAACACTAGCAACTCCAAATAAAGTTGCCTATGATGCTAATGGAAACCTAAGCATTGTGGTACCACCACCACCAGTTGTACCAGTGCCATCAAGTGATGGTGGTACATATGTGCCGCCAACAACTTATTCTGTAAGTGGAATTATCACAAGTCACAATAATATAACATTTACAGGATTAACAATAGGCCTATATACACAGGGAGATGAGGAATTTCAACATCCAGTTGGAACAGGAATAATAGAAGATAGTGGAGTGTTTAGAATCAATTCGCCAGTTGTATCCGGAGATTATGTGCTTAGAATAGCGGCATCTTCAGAAACTCAAGAGGTAACAAGCACTATTCATGTACCTGACAATGCTTCTTATAATATAACAATTAATTCGCAAGAAGTAGCAGTGGGAAGCGGCTCGGTACAAGGAGCAACAGCAGGAGATAGCACTATAACAGGATTGGTACAAGGGCTAAAATATATAGTAACAAAAGGAACAAACTATTACGGGGTGTTAGCTGATGGAACTTTAAGTGAAGCTCAAACTGATAGAGAAAGGGCAGAAGACTTAGCGGCAGCACTAACAGGAAGTGCTATAACAGGATTAACGAATGGATACATTTATAAAGTGGAAGCATTGACAACGCCGGCTGAGCTGCTGATAAACTTTACACAAGGAAGTACACCAGGAACTACATCTGCAATGGCGATTCCAACAAACGGCAATACTTTGGTGTATAAAATATCAAACGCAGAAATAAGATCGCCGTATTTAGGTGATACAGTAACAGGAACAAGCCCTCTAGCTATCGGAGAGGACATAAGTGGAGTAGATACGGTGAATAATAAATATTTGGCAGTTTATGAGATAGATGGAAATGGACATGTGGTTGGTTTTTCTTCTACAACTTTAACGTCATCATCTATAAGTCCGATTTTAGTACAGCCAGCAACTACGACAGCAGGGGCTATAACATTATCTCCAGCAAACGGAAACCGTGGAGCGTCTCAAAATATTGAAGTAATATATACTCCAGGAGAGACTATGACAAACGGAACAGTTTTATTTACTTTACCTGAAGGGTTTTCAGCAGACTTAACAACTGATAAATTTAAAATAGCAGATGGCGAAGAAACAGCATTAAATCAAGAAGAAATAGGTAACAACGGACAGACAGTAACATTAACCGATGTAAATGCAAGTACAAGTAGTGCAATAGTGCTTAAGTTGATAAACAAAACTATACCAGATGCAAATACATATAACTTTAAAGTTGCAGCTGATTCAGATGGATTGGGAACAGCTAAAACATGGAGTGCTGGTACAGAAACAGAATCTGCAGCATTTGTTTCCATGCCTACATGTGTAATAAGCGGGCGTGTAAATAATCCTAATGGGGTTGTTCTATCAGGATGTGGAGTATCTCTAGAAAGTGCTGGCGGTGCTTTAATAGCACTAGGAACTTTAAATGCTGATGGGACATATACAATTATTACACCGTTTCAAGACGAAATCTGTACCGTCAAGTTAATAGGTTCTTATTCTGGTTCAAGTGATAATATAAATATAAACACAGAGAATCTTACAGATATTAATATCAATATCCACTGATAACTAATAATAGAGCAAGGCGAACTTTTGAGTTCGCCCTAGTACCCCTGGGGTCGTTACAGAAACTGGAAATTTCTATTTACTATGAGTCGCTACTTGAAAAGAGTTTTTTACTAAATTTTAAATTTATTTATATCTATGTTCAATTTTTCTGTACTTTCCCTTGATAGTGAAGCTTGATGCATTATTTCACTGGATTCTTGATTTATATTGTTCATCTTTTCAACTATATCTAAGGTTCCCTGTGCACCTTTAACTGAAGAATTAGCTACTTGATCTATAGCTTTTAGCATTTCTTCAATTGAAAGTGTTAAGTCTTTTGCAGTAGAACCAAATTCATGGATAATAGTATTGATAAAGCTTGTATCCTCTATATATTTTTCTGATATATCTAACATTGACTTGTAGTCCTTGATAACATATTTTGAAATATATTTTAGCAGTTCACTGGAGCTAACTGCTAGTATGTTAACGGTTTCTGTTACTCTAGCATTTATATTTTGTATTTCAAATATTGTAGCTTTTGATTTTTCTGCTAGCTTTCTAACTTCGTCAGCAACCACTGAAAAACCTTTTCCTTGCTCACCTGCTCTAGAAGCTTCAATTGCTGCGTTTAAAGCTAGTAGATCTGTTTGAGAGGTTATTTCTATAATAGCTTTTGAAAGTACATTAATCTGATCTACAATTTTTGAATCCTCAATGGCCTTTTCTAAATCTGCTTTTGTTTTTGAAAAAATTGATAAGGTTTTTTCCTGTGATTCTTTAAAATTGCTTTTTGTATTGATAGCTCTATTATGAATTTCTGTTGAAGTTAACAAACCGTTTTGAGACTTTTCCGTAATGAAATCTAATGAACGTTCAATTTTCTCAGAAGATGCTGCCATTTGTTCAGCATATACAGCGTTTTTCTCCATACTTTGAGCTAAATCTTCTGTAGTCATTAAAACATCATCTATATTTGTGTTTAGGTTTGAGGTGTTTTTTGAAATATTGTTAACTAACGCTTCAATATGGCTTGAACCACCTTTTATGTTATTTACTAAATTTTTCAGAGAACATAACATAATTTCTGTAGAATTTTCAATTTCACCAATTTCATCTTCACGTTTTTTTCTGTTTTCACAAATTACATTAGAAAGATCTCCTGTAGAAATAGTATTCAAATTACTAACAGCCATTTTTAATGAATTTACTATTGATTTGTTTACAAATAGTACAATAATAATGAAAGTTATAAAAGTTATAATAGTAATAAAAAGTTGAACAATCTTTATTAAACTAATTTTTGCTTCAGATTGTTTTTGAAGAGAAGTGGCAATGTTGTTAGATAAAGATAGCAAATTGTTATTATTTTCAGCTATAAACTTAACAGATTTAATATCATCTTTTTCTAAAACATTTTTTACACTTTCATAAAATGGTTTCCAGAGATCATCAGCTTTTTGAGCTATAGAAACATTTTTTCCTAGATTATTAATAGTTACTTCTGCGTTATTAGTATCCAAAGTGGTTCCACCATTTAAGAATGCTTTACTAGTTTTGTCATAAAGGTCTGCTGAATTTTTTAAGTCTGCCTTTACAGCGTCTACATTAACACCCTGGATTTTGTCATTTTGAGCAAGTAAAAAGGTATCTTTGCTCATTGTCTGACTTAACATTCTTTGTCTGCCAGCTAGGTTAACTAAAAGAGCATCCTGCTTTTGTAATTTAAGCATGTTTAAAATAAAAATGAAATTAACTATAATTAGTAATAGTAGAATGAGAAAGCTTCCAATAATTTTGAATTTGATACTTTTCATAAAGGTTCCTCCGTTATATAGAAAATTGCTAACCTATTACACTACTAGCAGCTTGCTTAAGAGTATCTGCAGATGCTGACAATTCCTCCATGGTACTTGATAATTCTTCTGTAGCAGCAGCCTGTTGATGTCCTATAGCGGTGTTATCATTAATTCTTTCATTCATTATTTCTATTTTCTCATTAATTTTATTTAGAATGTTTTCAACATCTTTTATAGCAGTGGTACTATTTTCAGCCATTTTACGAATTTCCTTTGCTACAACAGAAAAACCTTTTCCATGTTCTCCCGCCCTTGCAGATTCAATAGCAGCATTAAGACCAAGCATATTTGAAGTATGTGCCACTCCACGAATAATTTCTATTATTTTTCCTGTTTCATTTATTTGTTCAACTATTTCTCTTGCCAGAGCTTGAAGTGATTCCTGTTGAGCTGCCAATTGTCCAGCAGAAGCTGCAATTTCTTCAACAGTAGCTGTAGTTTGTTCACAAGACGCTGCAACCACATTTGAAGTATTAGTTATTCTTTCACGATTTTCCACCCCAATGCCAAGTGCTAATGCTCCAACGACTTTTCCATTTAGGTCACATATAGGAATAGCAGTAGATTCAAATTCCATTCCCAAAACTTCTTTTCCTAATAACATTCTTTGAGGCTTAGCAAGATTAATAGCTTTATATATCGAATCGTTTTTAGGAATATCCATTCCTATTATATCTGTTGGTGTCTTAATTTTTTTACCTGGAACATAACCAATATATTTTTGGGTATCAGTTACTCTTATCATACAATCCAAAGGGACTAGTTTCTGAAGAACCGGTGCTAATTTAACAATAAACTCCATTAAATTTTCACATTGAACATTTTTATTTTCTAACATCTTACTACGTCTCCTCTTCTTTTTTACTTATGCCTGACTACTTTATGATTTTTTATTCCAGCTAGCTTTCTATGCTGAAAATATTATTTTTAACTTTCGTTTGTCCGATCGCTACCATTGCTAATATCCCTACCTTCTCCAAGTTAGAGATAAGCACTGCTACGCGCCTGGATAAGTTCTTCTAAGACTCAGATGGGTAAAATGAATGCCTAAATTGTATTTTATGAGCTTGCGCAGGTAAGAGGTATTCCTCACAGGCAAAGTCTATCTGAGTCTAAGAATCACTTGATATAAAAGCATTTTGTATTTTATTATAGCTTTAAATGGATAATTATACTGTGACTATAATCACATATTACAGATATTTTCAATTTATCAACAAAAACTATTCTGGTTATTGTATAATAATTTAAAATGTTAATTCACAGGAGGAAGTTATGAGTTGGAGCAAAATGAAACAAAGTCTAGAGAGTTTTCTTTGTCCTGCATTATGTGGTAGGGTAGAATATGGTGCCACCAGCTACCGATATTTACCTGATAAAGCTGGGCAATGTTATATAAAAGTAGATAAAAAGAACATATTCAATATGAGTGATGCAAGTACCTTAATCAGATGGTATAAGACAGAGCAGGAAATAAAAAATGATCCAGATATTCAAATTCCTATTAGTGATGAGGAAATTGAAATGGTCAGAAAGAATACCAAGGGCACAGTACCAGAGGATAGGTTAAAAGTAATTGCAACAAATAGAAAAATATCAGAATATGCAAAGGAAATACTATCTGCACAATCAGCGTTAAGCAAATCAAATTTCACTGTTGTAGTGAATAGATTCTTTACTATTTCTATAGAGGAAAGTCTAGAGAGCAATGATATCTTATTAAATGTCTTGGCATTGGTGGACAGACGAGTGGGAAAAAAGCGACTTTTAAAGATGGCCGATAAAATGAAGTTGAAGCACCCAATTGTGCAGTACTTTTATGAACTGAGGTTTAGCAATTGATATATGAAACTGACTTGAGCATAGATACTGATTATAATCTATGCTCAATAAAATGAAGGAGAAAGTATTATGGAATTTAAAATAACTGAAGGATTAAATATGATATCCATAGGTTTAGGGGAAATAGGTAGTTACCTAAATTTTCATAATCCAATATCGGTTACATGGTACGATTGTGCAGGTTCTGTTGGAAAATATCTATGCCTTTTACCCTATAATAAAAATTATAGGAAAGAACTAAGAAATAGGATAATTGATAGTCTGAATGGTGATTTCTCTGATAATATACAAGAACTGCATGAAATATTAAAGCCTCTTTTTCAGCTTTTTCCTAATGGAAACTATTCTTTGAATTTTTATAACAGCAGTGAAAAAGGTTTTTTTGCATATAAGACTTCAACTGATAATTATTCTAATGTTCATTATGAAAATTGGGAAATTATGTTTTCTGAAAAAGATACAGATATTGAAAATACTGAAAAAATTAAAACTCGTTATGATGAATACTTAAATGAAAAAGCAAAAAACAATGAATTTGTACTTAGCTTATTGGAATATTCCACCTCTGGTTTTTATGATGGATATTATAAAGCTTTAATTGCTACACAGCCTTTTTCAGAAATAAACAAAGAAAGGGTTGCTTATTTTGAAAAGGAAATTAAGAAGGGGAATAGACCAGCTGCTATCATATATAATTGCTATTTAAAAGAACAGGATGACGAATCAGCAGATTTTGTGTTGGATGGTCATCATAAATTATTAGCATATCAGAAATTAAAGATACATCCTCCAATAATTGAAATTAAACATTTGCCGCAGAATATAGATGAGGTGTACTTTAACATTGAAAAGTTAATCCAGTGTCTCTATCCTTGGCAAGTTGAACATATTTTAAATCATTGGGATGATAAGGAAGAATACTTTAGTGAATTACTTCAAAATCCCGACAGCAGCATCCATAATTTTATTAAAAATGGTCAGGTAAGGGAATTTTACAAAAATGGACAACTAAAACATGAAGCATATTATATAAATGATAAAATACGTGGGGAATCACGAGGTTGGTTTGATAATGGACAAATAGAGTATGAGCATTTTTATAATAATGGTATAAGGGTTGGCCTCTGGAAAGATTGGTATAAATCAGGGAAAATAAAATATGTGCAGCCATTTAATGATGAGGGAAAATATAATGGGCATTTAGTATCTTATTATGAGAATGGTCAAATCAGATGGAAACAATTTTTAAAGAATGGCATCAATGAAGATGGAGTATCTTATCTTTCTTGGTTTGAAAACGGTAATAAGGAAGCTCAGCTTAAATATCTAAGTGGTAGCATGGTTGAGAGGAAGAAGTGGAATCTTAAGGGAGAATTAATATATGATGAAAGAAGCTAATGGGAATATGAGAGCTTGAAAATATCTCTACCTTTTACCCTATAAAAAATTCAAAAAAGCTAACAATAATTAAATAGCAGAATTTATAACAAAATACTTAAATAAGAGGGAAGAAGGTAATTAGTGTGAAAGTTAGACCATATATCTATTTTTATGGTGAATGTGAAGAGGCAGTAAACTTATATTCAAAAGCTTTCAAAACAAAAGCAAAAAATATAATGAGATTTAGTGACATTCCACCAAACTCCAACATGCCGCCGCTTTCAGAAGAACAAAAAAATTGGATTATTCAAGCCACTATTCAATTGGGGGACAATTTAATTAGGTTATCTGATTCATTGGAAAAAATAAATAAGGATGGTTCCCTTGTTTGCATATGTGTAGAAGGTAGTATTGATGAAATACAACATGCATTTTCAACTTTGAAAGAAGGTGGGGAAGTTTTAACCCCATTAGCGAGAACATTCTTCAGTACTTGCTATGGTTCGCTTATAGATAAATTTAAAGTACACTGGGAATTATCTGCTGATGTTCAAGAACAAGATTAGAAAATACATTATAGAGTAGACGAAAGTATAAAAGCTTAAAAGTATTTTGCTAGTCTGGGGAGGGGGAAGTATGAGTAAAAATATAACCATTAAAGATATTCTTAATACTCCTGAGTTCTGTGATTTTAAAGTACTAGCAGGAGAAAAAGCCTTAAATAAAAATGTCAGTTCAATTACAATTATGGATGCTCCTGACCCATTTAAATGGTCTAAGGGAGGTGAAATTGTATTATCAAGTGGATATATTTTTAAAGTCCATTTTGATGAATTTCACCATATTATTATGAAGCTGCATAGGGCGGGGATAGCAGCACTTTTTATAAAGGTAAAAAGATTTTTTAATGAGCTGCCTGAGGAAATTCTCAGCCTAGCAGATGAAATAGGCTTTCCTATAATTGAAGTTCCACTGCAAATGGCTTTTACAGAAGTTATTAATCCTGCTCTATCTCAAATAATAAATCTACAGGCAGAAGTATTAAAAATTTCAGAGAAAATTCACAGTACCTTTACTGACCTGGTGATTAATAATGAAGATACCCAAAGTATAATAAATGCCCTTTCAGACTTATTAAATGAGGATATTTTATATTATGATACTTATTTCCAAAAAGCTTACTATTCCTGTAGTATGGAAATGGTCACAGAGGAATTTAGAGATTTTAACTTGTCGGATATTTTAAACAAATATCATTATTATACAATAGGAATAAATAAAGAAGTTTATGGTTACATAATATACTTAAAGCATAAGGGAGAGGATATTGAAAAGGACAATTATAATGCGCTGTCCCATGCAAATACAGCGTTAATATTAGATGTTCAGAAAAAGATATCCAGTTTGCAAATAGAGGATAAACATAAAAATGAATTTGTTCAGGATATTATTATGAACAATATTAAGTTCAAAGAGGAAGTAAATAAGAGAGCAGAGATATTTGGCTGGGATTTATCAAGGCCAATACGTGTGATGGTAATAGATATTGATAATTTTAAAGTTGAATATTTAAAGCTGGAAAGCAAGAATTCAAATGAAGAGCTTGAATTTATTAGAGAAAAGATTATAAAGAATATTACACAAATCATAAAATCCTATTTTAGGGATGCTATATATGCAACCTTCAGTGACAGCTTAGTATTTCTGCTTCAACCTAAGGATAAGGATATGAAGCGGTTTGATTCTCAAATTAAAAAAAGCAGTGATGAAATAAGAAATTCAACTCGTGAAAAATTTGAATTTACTGTGACACTTGGCGTTGGTGATTTTAAGGATGATATAATGGAAATACATAAGAGCTATGAGGAGGCACTTATGTCTATTAAAATAGGGAGAGTGCTTTATAAAAATGACGCTGCTATTTTTTATGGGGAGCTTGGTGTTTTTAGATTGCTTTATTCAGTATATGAAAATGAAGAAGTTATGGAATTTTGTAAATCAAGTATTGGTAAGATAATAGACCATGATGAAAAATACAATTCAGAACTTTTAAAAACACTGATTATAATTTTAGAGAATGATTGGAATTTAAAAAGTGCTGCAGATAGTATGTTTATCCATTATAATACCATGAAATATAGATACAAAAAAATATCAATGCTTTTAGATGAAGACCTGAACCAATATGAAGTCAGATTAAAACTATCCCTGGCATTAAAAATTTATCAAATGACAAGATAATGCTTATTTACTTTAGGGATGCCAAACAAAAACCTATGCTTAAATTTAGTTTTAGCATAGGTTTATTATTGTTGAATAATTTACTTGTGGAATATTATAGGTGTGTTTCTTTTTGGTAGTGTAAGCTTAGTTTTCATATATCCCATACTCATAGGACAAACTAACTCATATTTCTCTGGTATTCCGTATTTTTCTTTAAATTCTTTTGTATTTAAAGTATGTTCTGCAAATCCAATCCAGCAAGTTCCAATCCCCATGCTGTGAGCAGCTAACATTATATTTCCAGCAGCAAGACTGCAATCATAAACATACCAATGAGATTCTGTATTTCCATAAACGATTAATAAAGTATTTGCATGATTAAAAACACTATATTTAGGATTTTTTAACCAATCTTCATATTGATTTAGATAAGGATATTTTTCAAGGTTGTCTAGTAAATATTTTTTTGTCATTTCAGATAGAGAATCTATTTCATTCTTATCTCTAATAATTACAAATCCCCAAGGTTCCATTCCTGAACCTGTTGACGCCTTCGTGCCAAGTTCAATCAGATTTGTCAACGTTTCCTCCGATATAATTTCATCAGTATATGCTCTAATACTTCTTTTACTATTAATACATTCTAAGATATCCATTTCTATTTCTCCCTTCATCATATGTTAAAATTTTTTAAACCCAATCAAGTTCTTAAATGGATTCTATCATACATCAGAATTCTTTTATAGTCAAATTTGGTAATATTTTTTTCTCCTTTTTATACATGTTAATGAAGGACTTGGAATTAACATGTATGCATTGTACTCTAGGTACAAAAAAAACGTATTATTTTGATATTTTAGGAATAATGATTATTTTTTAAAACAAGGTATACTTTAATTAACAAGATTTGATATAACTTTTTAAGTTGTGTAAAGGTTATCTTTCATAAGGGAGAATTGTGAAGTGATTAAAAAGTGTAAAGGAAAGAATCTAAAATATCAAAGAGGAGGATTAGCAAATGAACAGAGAAAATTTGAAGACAAGGGATGAACAAATCAAAAAAGTTGAGAGTTACAGATGGGTTGTTTGGACTATTCTTGCAGCGGTATATATTTTTGTGACTTTCCATCGAATGAGTGCTGGGGTTGTAAAAAATGATCTTCAACAGGCATTTTCAATTGGAGCAGCACAGTTTGCCAATATTGGATCAATGTACTTTTATGCATACTTTATCATGCAGATACCATCGGGAATACTTGCAGATAAACTGGGACCTAAAAGGACAGTTTCAATGTTTTCCATATTAGCAGCAATAGGTTCAGTTGTTTTTGGATTAGCTCCTAACATTGGAGTTGCCTATGTAGGTAGGTTTCTTGTAGGAATTGGAGTTTCCGTAGTATTTATCTGCTTAATAAAAATACAGTCTCGTTGGTTCTATTCCAGAAATTTCGCCTTAATGATAGGATTTGCAGGACTCGCAGCTAACTTAGGAGCAATACTAGCACAAACTCCACTTGTTATTGCAGCACAGAAGTTTGGATGGAGAAATACCTTTGTTTTTATGGGACTCGCAATGGTAGTTTTCGCAGCATTAACTATGATCTTTGTAAAGGATGATCCTAAAGATATGGGGCTTCCTGGTATGGATGAACTTGAAAATAGACCTGCAGTAAGTGCGAATATTAAAGTTATGCCAGCACTTAAATCAATTATTACAAACAAAAGGACATGGGTTATATCCCTTGCATATATAGGACTGTATACAGGGTATGTTGTATTCTTAGGAACCTTTGGAGTTTCATTCCTTATGCAAGCATATAGTTTGACTAAAGTAAAAGCAGCAAACTACGTAATATCAGCTGTTATAGGTTCATCAGTTAGTGGTTTAATAATTGGTTATCTTTCAGACCGTTTCAAGAATAGAAAGATTCCATTAGTTCTTTCAACTACGCTGACTTTAATAGGATGGATAATTCTTATCTACACTAGAATGCCTCTTAGTCTTCTTACTCCATTCCTGTTTGTTTTTGGTTTTGTCATGACAGGCTTTACAATGTGCTGGACAGTGGGAAATGAAGTAAATGATAGAAGGCTTTCTGGAATGGCTACTGGAGTTGTAAATTGTGTTGGATTCTTAGGAGCTGCAGTTATTCCAGTGGTTATGGGTAACATTCTTGATAAATATAAGAATGTACCAGCAGTTGGATATGAAAAAGCATATTTTGTTTTAATAATTTTAATGGCTGTAAGTACAGCAGCATCATTTTTTTCAGCTGAAACAAGAGGTAAAAATATATATCAGGAAAAATAAATTTTATAGGAGGGATTGCTTTGCTAAATAAGGTTAAAGAATATGAAAAATACATTGTTGATCTTAGAAGATATTTTCATGAAAATCCTGAATTAAGCGGACAGGAGTTTAATACAAAGAGGGTAGTTGTAGAGGAACTTCAAAAGCTTGGGATTGAGATAAAGGAAGCTGGAAATGCTTCAGTAATTGGTATCTTAAAAGGTTATAAAAAAGGAAAGACAGTTGCCTTAAGAGCTGACATGGATGCTCTTCCTATAATCGAGCAGTCAGGTGTTGAATTTTCCTCTAAAACTCCTGGAATAATGCATGCTTGCGGACACGATGCTCACACTGCTATGCTTCTTGGTGCTGCAAAAATCCTATCTGAAATGAAGGAGGAAATACCAGGTGAGATAAGATTCTTCTTTCAGGAAGGTGAGGAAACTTTCACAGGTGCAAAAAAAATAATAGAGGTTGGGGGAATGAATGGAGTTGATGCTTGCCTTGGTATGCATGGAATGCCAGAACTAAAAACAGGATATGTAAATATTCAATCAGGTTATAGAATGGCAGGTTGTGATACTATTTATGTAAAGTTTGAAGGGGTGTCTGGTCATGGCTCAGTTCCACACCTTGCTAAAGATACAATTCATCCTGCATGTGCCTTTGTTACAGACCTTCAAGGAATAGTTACTAAAAATATCAATGCTCAAGATCCAATAGTAATTTCAGTAGGGAAGTTTGTTGGAGGTACAAAGGCAAATGTAGTTGCAAAATATACAGAAATTGATATCTCCATGAGATATTTTAATCCGCAGGTTAGAGAAATAGCTCATGAAGCAATAAGGAGACATGCAAAAGCTATTGCAGATGCTTACGAACTTAAGGCTGAAGTAAGAATAGAAGAAAGTGCACTTAGTCTTTACAATGATGACGAACTATCAATACTTGCTGATGACTCTGCGGCAAAAGTCTTTGGCGAAGGAAAAAATAAAACTTTACCTAGATATATGGGCTCAGAAGATATGCCGTACTATTTTAAACATGCAAAAGGAGTATATGCATTTTTAGGATATAGAAATGAGGAAAAGGAAGCTGTATATTTCCCACATCATGAGAAATTCAAGATTGACGAAGATTACTTAAAATACGGAACAGCATTACATGTACAATTTGCTTTGGATTTCTTAAGTAAATAAATTTAAATATAAAATAGGTAAAAATCATAACCCCCTTGAGCAATCAAGGGGGTTATCCTATATTAAATCTGTAAAGTATTATTTAGTGATATAATATTGATTTTATTTAAAGAATCCTAGAAGAATGCTTTAATACTTGATAAAACTACTAGTAATCCTACAACAATAACAAATATATTACTAAGATTTTTCTTGTATTTAGATAGTGTAGGTACTTTGTATATTGCGTACATAGGTAATAAGAATAAAATCATTGCAATTAGTGGTGCATTAACCATATCTATAAGATCAAGGATACTTGGATCTAAGAAAGCAATCATCCAACATGTTAAAATCATGAATACAACAATAATGTTTTTAACTGTTTTACCATTTAAATCTTTTCCACAAGATTTAGCACCTTGAACAATAATATCTTCTAAACCTTCATATGCTCCTATATAATGTCCAAGGAAAGATTTTGTAATAGCAACTAAAGCTATGATAGGAGCTCCATAAGCGAATAATGGCATTTTATATTTGTTAGCAAGGAAAGAAAGAACTGGTAAATTTTCTTTTTTTGCAAGTGCAAGATCAGCAGAAGTTACACTTAAAACAGTACTGAACACAAAGAACAATACAACACAAATTGTTACTGTATAACATACCTTTTGAATTTGGGCACATTTACGGTCTACATTTTCCATTCCGTAAGTTTCACGCTGCTTAACAACAAAAGTAGATATCATTGGAGAATGGTTAAATGAAAATACGATTATTGGTAATATAAACCAAGCTATTCCTAATACAGTAGTAATACCAACTTTTCCACCTGCTGGTGCAAAGTTACCTGCTAAACTTAAATTTGATACACTCCATTGTGGAATCAAATATAAAGATAGAAGAACTAAAGTTGCTATAAATGGATATACAAGATAGCTCATTACTTTTACAGTAACATCTTGTCCAAAATTTACAATGAATATTAGAAAAAGAACTAAAACAAGTGATAATACAATTCTTGGTGGTGCTTGCATTTTCAATTGATTTTCTATGAAACTCTTTGCAGTATTAGTTAATGAAACTGCATACATTATTAGTATTGAATAAATAGAGAAGAAATAGACAACATCAAAAACTTTACTTGCCGTATTTCCAAAATACTCTCTTACAGTAGCTGTGATTCCCTTATCACCAGATTTAGAAAAATAAATCATTTTTGCCATGGCTCTGTGTGAAAAATACATGATAGGGAATGCAATTATAGTAATTAAAAGTAAAGATAATATTCCGCCTGCTCCTGCATTAATTGGTAAGAAGAGTACACCTGCTCCAATTGCTGTTCCAAAAAGGCTCATTGCCCAAGTTGTATCTTGACTGTGCCACTTATTGGCGTTTTTATATTCTTTCGTTTCCTGAAATTTTTCTTGAATCATTCTTAACGTCTCCTTTATGCTTATTCTTCGAAGGTTTTATTTCTAATAGCAATTCCTGTTTGGTATTGCTGCTGTTTTTTTATCCAAATTGGTGAAGTTATTAATAGTAACATTATGTTTTTTTATGTTTTGTTCAAATTCAAGAGAATATTTATTCTCTTTATTCGAAACCGTTATCATCATGGACAATAATTCCTCAAGGTTTAAACTAAACCCATCAATTTAAATATGTAATCCTTCACCAGCTAAAATACATCCTGTTCGAATATATTGAGTATCATCTTGGAGATAGATATCAGCATTATTTGGATGACCTGTAGGACTATTCCCTAGTTTTAAAAAAAACAATATCGATGCCTTTAGATTTTGCTATTTTAATCTATTATTTATTTTCACCTCCATATTATTATTTTGAAAAATTGAATAGTAAAATTTCAATCGTAAGAATAAATAGTTATTAATATAATAAATTTTTATTGCAATAAGAATATAACACACGAAAAATGTAATGTCAACATAATATAGCAAGAAATTCGTAGAATGGAGTCTAATGGATAATTAATTTTGAAGTTTGATAGTTTTAATTTTAAAAAATTATTTTTTGGGATTCATCCTTTTTTATAAATACATTAAATGTTTTTAATCTTTATAATAATTCATTTTGATGCTATAATATATACAAGTTTTAGCCATCGTTTTTAGTATTGCTGTATTCTAAATACTAAAAAATGGTGGCTCTATACATTTAAAAAGTCAATTTACTACTATTAGTGAGGTGGAAACTTTGAATGACAGAGAATTAATTGAAAAACATATACCTATTGCAGAATTTATATCAGCACTTTTGGGAGATAATTGTGAAGTTTTAATACACGATGTTACCGATCCAAATCATTCTGTAATATTTATAAAAAATGGACACTTAAGCGGTAGGAGAATAGGGTCACCTATTACAAATCTAGTCCTTAACATAATACAGAATAAGAGCTACAAAAATAAGGATTTTGTGGCAAATTATAAAGCAGAGGGAAATTTTAAAACCTTTAGATCTGCAAGTTATTTTATAAAAAATGAAAAAAATAAAATAGTAGGAGCTATATGTATAAACATAGATATAGAAGAGTACAATAATGTAAAAAAATTAATGGATAAACTTAGTTTTATATGCGATGAGTCTGAGAAAGAAATCGAAGATATAAAAACCCAGGAGCAATTCTATGATAATGTAGATGACATCCTCCATACTATGATCCGCGATATAATTCGTGATGTAAACATAGATCCCCAAAGAATGTCAGCTGACGAAAAAATGTATGTTGTAAAACAACTATACGACAAAGGTACATTTAACCTTAAAGGTGCAGTTGTAGAAGTTGCAAAGGCACTCCAAGTATCAGAACCTACAATATATAGATACCTTAACAAATTCAAATCGTCTCATTGAAATAAGCAATTTTTGTTGCTGATTATGACAAGTAATATGATCATCATCGGATAAATTAGGAGAAAATAATAGTATATAAGTTGACTATTATTTTTTTTTATATTTGTAGAAAAACGTAGAAAAAGTTAGTATAATTTGAGGTTAGATAAACTACATAAAATATAAGAATATTATAAATTATAAAAGGAAGGTAGAATTGTGGGGATTTTTAGAGATGAAATGACTTCTAAAGAGAGAAGAGAAGCCTATTTTAGGGGAGAAGAAGTAGATAGATTACCTTGTGCTATTATGTTTGAAGAAACCGCAGCAGTATATGCAGGCATAAATGTTGAAGAATACTATTTTGATTCTAATAAAATGTTAGAAGCTGAAAAGTTTATAGTAAGAGAATTTGGAGCAGAAAGCTGTGGAATTAATGTGACTTTAAGGGGACTAGGAGAAGCACTTGGAAGCAAGATGGGGTATAGTGATTCAAGAGCCTCATTTTTAATAGATCCTGTTTTAAAAGATTATAAAATGTTAGATAACATGGAGGTTATAAATCCTTATAAAGATGGCCGACTTCCAATAACATTAAAAGCGCTGGGTAAAATAAAAAAAGAATTAGGTAATGAAGCAAGTGTTGGAAGTGGAGTATCAGGGCCTGTTAGTGCAGCTTCTGCCATTAGAGGGACAGAAAATCTTATGAAGGATTTTATACAAAATAAAGAAGGTGTACATAAGTTATTGGACTTTATAGTAGAGTGTAACTTAGCATATGTTGAAGCCGTTTACAAGGAACACGGATTAATGTGTGGTATTGGAGATCCTATATCCTGTGCAAATTTAATTAGTCCTAAGCAGTTTAGGGAATTTTCAAAACCATATCTTAGTAAAATGATAGATGGCATGTATAAGATAACTGGTGAAAAACCATCACTTCATATATGTGGAAAGACAAAAGGAATTTGGAACGACCTGCGTGATTTAAATATATCAGCTTTTAGCGTTGATAACTGTGAAGATATAGGAGAAGTTAAAAATGCACTGGGAGATAAGGTGTGTTTGGTTGGAAATATTGATCCAGTTTCAATTATAAGAAATGGAACAGTAGAAGATGTTTATAGAGAAGTTAAAAGCTGTATAGAAAAAGCAGCAGATAGTCCAAATGGATATATAGTTGGATCTGGATGTGATATTCCTGGTGGTGCTCCAATTGAAAATATAAAGGCAGTTATAGAAGCAACTAAAAAATATAGTGAGAGAATTTCCATTAGAAGATAATATTTCAGTGAAAAGTTTGTTTACTATGATAAAATTAAAATTTTGTAGACACAAAATTTTAATTTTATGAATTGAATTTTCCAATTGAGAAGGATAATGTATGGCAGATGTAAATTTAAAACATTAATGAGAAAGGTTCTTTCCTTAGAGAGATTTTGAAAAATCAACTAACTTTGGAAAGAACCAAATTTAAATTTATTGTGCTACTATTTGAAAATCCTTATATTGTAGATTTGTATAATAAGAGTTAACTGGTGAATAATCTGTAATTTGGTTGGATTTTAAATACAACCAAGTCAAGTTTATTAATCCTTTTAAAGGTTCTATACTAGTGATTTGATTGTTATCTAAAAACAATTTATTTAATTTAGTCAATCCATTTAAAGAGGTTATATCATTAATTTGATTGTTAGATAACCACAATGTATTTAAGTTTGTCAATCCCATTAGAGGATCTATGTTGATAATTTTATTATTGACTAAAGATAAAGAGTTCAAATTAACTAATGCTTTTAAAGGATCTAAGTTGTTGATTTGGTTGTCAGCTAAAAACAAGCTAGTCAATTTAGTCAACCCTCTTAATGATTCTAGATCAGTGATGTTAGTGTTAGTTAACTCCAAATATGTCAGATTTGTTAATCCTTTTAAAGGTTCTAGGCTAATTATTTGGTTATTGCTTAACTCCAAATAGGTCAAACTAGTTAAATTTTCTATACCTGAAATATTAGTTATACCTTTTCCTCCAACTTGCAGAGTTTTTATTGAACTAACATCACTCTTCAAAATATCTCCAGTAGGTTTTTTAATAGTATCTCTAATTGCATTTTCTAAATTCTTATCCGGGAATGTAACAATTTCACTGTTATCAGTTGAACTTTTAGCAGTAACAGTAAGGTTACAGGATGCTTTCTTATTTCCATCCACTGTTGCTGCTGTTATTAATGCTGTCCCTGCCTTTACTGCTGTTATTTTTCCTATAGAATCCACTGATGCAATAGTATTATCTGAGGATGTCCATGTTACAGCAGGATTTGTAGCATCTATTGGATTTACAGTTGCTACTAAATTATCTGTGTCACCTACTGTTAAATTGTCTGTAATTTTATTCAAACTTATAGTGTTTACTATTTTAAAATCCTTATATTGTAGATTAGTATAATAAGAATTAACTGGTGAATAATCTTTAATTTGATTGGATTTTAAATACAACCAAGTCAAGTTTGTTAATCCTTTTAAAGGTTCTATACTAGTAATTTGATTGTTATCTAAAAACAATTTATTTAATTTAGTCAATGCATTTAAAGAGGTTATATCATTAATTTGATTGTTAGATAACCACAATGTATTTAAGTTTGTCAATCCCATTAGAGGATCTATGTTGATAATTTTATTATTGACTAAAGATAAAGAGTTCAAATTAACTAATGCTTTTAAAGGATCTAAGTTGTTGATTTGGTTGTCAGCTAAAAACAAGCTAGTCAATTTAGTCAACCCTCTTAATGATTCTAGATCAGTGATGTTAGTGTTAGTTAACTCCAAATATGTCAGATTTGTTAATCCTTTTAAAGGTTCTAGGCTAATTATTTGGTTATTGCTTAACTCCAAATAGGTCAAACTAGTTAAATTTTCTATACCTGAAATATTAGTTATACCTTTTCCTCCAACTTGCAGAGTTTTTATTGAACTAACATCACTCTTCAAAATATCTCCAGTAGGTTTTTTAATAGTATCTCTAATTGCATTTTCTAAATTCTTATCCGGGAATGTAACAATTTCACTGTTATTAGTTGAACTTTTGGCAGTAATAGTAAGGTTACAGGATGCTTTCTTATTTCCATCCACTGTTGCTGCTGTTATTAGTGCTGTACCTGCATTTACTGCTTTTATTTTTCCTATAGCATCCACTGTTGCAATAGTGCTATCGGAGGATGTCCATGTTACAGATGGATTTGTAGCATCTATTGGATTTACAGTTGCTACTAAATTATCTGTGTCACCTACTGTTAAATTATCTGTAGTTTTGTTTAAACTTATTGAATTTACTATTTGAAAATCTTTATATTGCAGATTCGTATAATAAGAATTAACTGGTGAATAATCTTTAATTTGATTGGATTTTAAATACAACCAAGTGAAATTTGTTAACCCTTTTAAAGGTTCTATGCTAACAATTTGATTGTTATCTAAAAACAATTTATTCAATTTAGTCAATCCATTTAAAGAGGTTATATCACTGATTTGATTGTTAGATAACCACAATGTATTTAAGTTAGTCAATCCTATTAGAGGATCTATGTTGATAATTTTATTATTGACTAAAGATAAAGAGTTCAAGTTAACTAATGCTTTTAAAGGATCTAAGTTGTTGATTTGATTGTTAGCTAAAAACAAGCTAGTCAATTTAGTCAACCCTCTTAATGATTCTAGGGCAGAGATGTTAGTGTTAGTTAACTCCAAATATGTCAGGTTTGTTAATCCTTTTAAAGGTTCTAGGCTAATTATTTGGTTATTGTTTAATTCCAAATAGGTCAAACTAGTTAAATTTTCTATGCCTGAAATGTTAGTTATACCTTTTCCTCCAACTTGTAGAGTTTTTATCGCACTAACATCACTCTTCAAAATATCTCCAGTAGGTTTTTGAATAGTATCTCTAATTACGTTTTCTAAATTCTTATCTGGGAATGTAACAATTTCACTGTTATTGGTTGAACTTTTAGCAGTAACAGAAAGGTTACAAGATGCTTTTTTATTTCCATCCACTGTTGTTGCTGTTATTAGTGCTGTTCCTGCATTTACTGCTTTTATTTTTCCTATAGCATCCACTGTTGCAATAGTGCTATCGGAGGATGTCCATGTTACAGATGGATTTGTAGCATCTATTGGATTTACAGTTGCTACTAAATTATCTGTGTCACCTACTGTTAAATTATCTGTAGTTTTGTTTAAACTTATTGAATTTACTATTTGAAAATCTTTATATTGCAGATTCGTATAATAAGAATTAACTGGTGAATAATCTTTAATTTGATTGGATTTTAAATACAACCAAGTCAAATTTGTTAACCCTTTTAAAGGTTCTATGCTAACAATTTGATTGTTATCTAAAAACAATTTATTCAATTTAGTCAATCCATTTAAAGAGGTTATATCACTGATTTGATTGTTAGATAACCACAATGTATTTAAGTTAGTCAATCCTATTAGAGGATCTATGTTGATAATTTTATTATTGACTAAAGATAAAGAGTTCAAGTTAACTAATGCTTTTAAAGGATCTAAGTTGTTGATTTGATTGTTAGCTAAAAACAAGCTAGTCAATTTAGTCAACCCTCTTAATGATTCTAGGGCAGAGATGTTAGTGTTAGTTAACTCCAAATATGTCAGGTTTGTTAATCCTTTTAAAGGTTCTAGGCTAATTATTTGGTTATTGCTTAATTCCAAATAGGTCAAACTAGTTAAATTTTCTATGCCTGAAATGTTAGTTATACCTTTTCCTCCAACTTGTAGAGTTTTTATTGCACTAACATCACTCTTCAAAATATCTCCAGTAGGTTTTTGAATAGTATCTCTAATTACGTTTTCTAAATTCTTATCCGGGAACGTAACAATTCCACTTCTAATGGTAAAATTTATCGTTTTAGCACTTCTTATTTTTTTCCCTGACTTAGATTTTAATTGATTACCAATATTTAAAGTATACTTTTCTCCAGAAATAAATCCTTCAGCTGGTGGATTTATTATAACACTTTTACCATCTTGTCCTAAAGTTAACTTACAGCTGACTACATTTCCTTTAGAGTCTTTTACAGTAATATTTTGTTTATTTGACTCATTTAATACAAGTTCTTGAGTAAATGTAACGGTCCATATTTTACTAGGTTCTACGGTTTGGTTGTCATTAATTTTAGCACAAACAACACTTGATTGTAGAATAAAAATGAATGAAAATAAGAAAATGGGTAACTTTTTAAACTTTTTATTAATCAAGCTAATCACTCCTTATTATATTTGTATTTTTATGATTTTAATTATAGCATGAATTTTATTGCTATGGAAATGTTTACTATTGAATAATTAAATCCTTTTTCAAATATAATAAGACAGTTGGAGAATTGAAGTAAAAATAAGGGAACATCCTTAGATTTAATTTATACAAATCTAAGGATGTTTCCATTTTGTTTAAATTGTTAACACTCGGTTATATAATCCTATAACATCCCATAGTCAAGAACATATAGGTTGTTATTTTCATCATATCCAAAGGAGTTAACCTTACAGTATTCATTTTGTAATTGAGGAGATTTAGTTACAAATAAATTTTTGAACTTCTCTAGTTTTGAGAAAAAGGTTTTCTGGTTTGAAAAATTTTTTTCTTTCTCTACATAGCCATATATTGTCTCATCAGAATCTATGCTGGTATCTATAGGGGTCAAACGTTTATGGACAGTCAAATATAAAAACTTACTTTTATATATTGCATATACTGGACATAATATATCTTTAAAATTTTCAAGTTTTTCATCCTTTGATGTATAGATTTCAAATTCGTTAATGCATTGATCTGCTCCTACAGGTAAAGAAAATCCTGTAGCATCAGATGAAGCTTTAATTATAAAGTTATCTAAAATATATACACAGCGCATAGATCGTGCTAAGATATTTTTTCTATTTAATTGTTTTAGCAAGCCGTTGGTTATGCAGTTATTTTCACCTAATTTCATACCATACTGGCTTAAAAATTTTTCAACTTGATATAATTCTTCGTTCATAAAAAATACCTCCTTTAAATAATTCTTGGCAATAAAATAAGGACATGAGGCAAAGCCTAAGCTTTCACCACATGTCCTCTGTATTCTTTACCTGAGAGTTTGGATATAAATATATATCTTACACCTTGGGTTTTGTATTTAAACAAATTTTCAGAGTTTCGTCCTATAGCGCTATGGGTACCTGAAAGTTTCTGATGTAGCCGTGGAACTATATCATTGCTTCTTCGGTTAACAAATTGTTATCTCACGCTATATTCACCCGAACAATATTAAATTTTAATATCTTGGCTTCATTATATCATCCCATTAATCTGATTTCAACCCAGATTTCACAGTATGGGGCTATATAATATCTATTTCATAATACTTTTTTTAGCAGCGGAAATAGCATCTCTTGATTTTTCAATTATTTACATTTTATGGTTCATTTAAGCAATTTTAATAAAATATTTTAAGTTCTTCCCAATTTCCTGAAAATGTATTTGTCAAGAAGTTTATATATAAATTAGTGTGTCATTATTAAGGAATACTTACCACTTATATTTTTAAGTAATATGAGAAAACTACATGTATATGCTAATAAAAGTAAAGCTTGATTGATATTAGGTTTCTAATTTTTTATATAAATCTTAGTTGAGCTTGCTTAAGCATGTATTCATGAAGTCAAATTTACTTTTCTAAAGGAGGTAATTATTAATGGCACATGAAAAACGAGAAAGAGAAGAACATTCAGGCGGCGGTGTTATACATTGGATAGGAAGACTCATAGCAGTTGCAGTTATTTTAGCAATAACATCATTTTTGACACCAGGTTTTACTATCATTGGTATGTGGTCATTCTTATTAGCTGCAGTTGTAATAACTGTAATAGATTATTTAGTAGAATCTTTTATGGGCGTTGATGCATCACCTTTTGGAAGAGGACTTAAAGGATTTGTTATTGCTGCTATAATAATATATTTAACACAATTTTTAGTTCCTAATATGAGGGTATCTATAATGGGTTCAATATTAGCAGCCATAGTTATTGGAATATTGGATGCGGTGATTCCTGGTAGAGCTATGTAATTTAGTTTTTTATTAATATATAGTTTTAAATACGATAGTTGTTCAAAGAGTAAGCGGCCATATAAAACTGAAAGTTTTATATGGTCGTTTAATTTATAAATAGAGTAAAAGTAAATATTGACAAAATTGCATAAAAGAATTAATATGAATATATGAACAGATAAACATATGAGCACATAAACAATTTAATATATTTGGAGGATTATATGGAAAATAAAAATAATATTGAAGTTTGTAATTGTAATGTAATACATGAGGATGTAATAAATGAAGTGAAGAAAAGCATACCTGAAGAGGAAAAGCTGTATGATTTAGCAGAATTTTTTAAGGTTTATGGTGATACCACAAGAATAAAGATAATATGTGCACTATTTAAAGCAGAAATGTGTGTATGTGATATAGCAGCTTTATTTTCAATGACTCAATCTGCAATATCACATCAATTAAGGGTACTTAAACAAGCAAGACTAGTAAAGTTTAGAAAAGAGGGAAAAGTTGTATACTATTCTCTTGATGATGAACATGTAAAGCGTATTTTTGACCAAGGATTACTTCACATTAATGAAAGATAAATTGAAGGTGGTGCTAAAATGGCAACTGTAATAAAAAAAGGAAAGATACCAAATAAGACTATTAAAATCCCCCAAAAAAATACGAAAGGTAAATTGAGAAAAGAGTTTGTATTAGAGGGATTGGGTTGTGCAAATTGTGCAGCTAAGATGGAAAGAAATATAAGTAGAATAGAAGGTATTACAAATGTTTCTGTAGATTTTATGAGAAAGTCTTTGGCATTAGAAATTGAAGAAATAAGTAGAACTGATGAGCTTATTGCAGCGGCTGAAAAAATTGTAAAAAATATTGAATCACAAGTTATTATGAAAGAGAAGATGTTAAGTAAAGAATTAGCCAAAGAGAAAGTGCATGATAATGAGGAACATGCTCATAATCACAATCATGAAGAAGGACTAAACAAAAAGGAACTAATCCAGCTATCCATTGGTGCAGCAGTATTTGTAATTGCGTCTATTTTTGAATTTAGCTTTTGGATGGAAGCTGCATTATATATTATAAGTTATATTTTAATAGGTGGAGAAGTAGTAGTACAGGCTTTTAAAAATATAGTAAAGGGACAAGTGTTTGATGAGAATTTTTTGATGAGTATTGCAACTATTGGAGCTTTTTCAATTCAACAATTTCCAGAAGCTGTGGCAGTTATGCTATTTTATCAAGTAGGAGAATTGTTTCAAGATGCAGCTGTAAATAATTCTAGAAAGTCTATTTCTTCACTTATGAACATCCGTCCGGATTTTGCTAATTTGAAACTGGGTGATGAAGTAAAGAAGGTTAAGCCTGAAGAAGTAAATATAGGAGACTTAATTGTTGTAACACCAGGTGAAAAAGTACCATTAGATGGAACTATATTAGAAGGAAAATCAATGTTAGATACTTCTGCATTAACAGGTGAATCTGTTCCAAGAGAGGCTGCAGTAGGTGACACAATATTAGGTGGATTTATCAATAAAAATGGCCTTTTAACTATTAAAGTTACAAAAGAATTTTCAGAATCTACAGTAGCTAAAATATTGAATTTAGTAGAAAATGCAAGCAGTAAAAAAGCACCAACAGAAAAGTTTATAACTAAGTTTGCTAGATACTACACTCCAGTTGTGGTTGTATCAGCTGTTTTATTAGCTTTTATTCCACCTTTGGTAATTAGTGATGCAAGTTTTTCTGAGTGGATATACAGAGCCTTAGTATTTTTAGTAGTTTCCTGCCCTTGTGCATTGGTAATATCAATACCACTTGGCTTCTTTGGAGGTATAGGGGGAGCATCTAAAAATGGAATTCTTATAAAAGGTGGCAATTATCTAGAAGCTTTAAATAATGTGGAAATGGTTGTTTTTGATAAAACAGGAACACTTACAAAGGGTACATTTAAAGTTACTGAAATTGAAGCTTTTAATGAGATGTCCAAGGAAGAAATATTGGAGTATGCTGCTTTTGCAGAAAGTTATTCTAATCATCCAATAGCTACTTCCATCTTAAAAGCTTATGGTAAAGAAATAAATAAAAGTGATATGAAGAACTATGAGGAAATATCAGGACATGGCATTAGAGCAGAAATAAGAGGAAAACAAGTGTTATGTGGAAATGCTAAATTGATGGAAAGAGAAAAAATACAGTATGATTCCATAGACACTTTTGGAACAGTAGTATTTATAGCTATTGATAAAAAGTATGCAGGACACATTGTTATATCTGACGAAATAAAAGAAGATTCAAAAATGGCAATACAGGGATTAAAGTCAATAGGAATTAAAAAGACTATCATGCTAACAGGTGATAATAGTGTTGTAGGTTCAAAAGTTGGACAAGAATTAGGAGTAGATGAAGTTTATTCTGAACTTCTTCCACAGGACAAGGTTGAAAAACTTGAAAATGTAGAAAAAGAAAAATCATCAAAGGGAAAGCTCGTTTTCGTTGGAGATGGAATTAACGATGCACCAGTACTTGCAAGAGCAGATATAGGTATAGCAATGGGAGGCTTAGGATCAGATGCAGCCATAGAAGCGGCAGATGTAGTAATCATGACTGATGAACCCTCCAAAATTGTAACTGCTATAAAAATAGCAAAAAGAACAAAGTCTATTGTAATGCAAAATATAGTTTTTGCGCTAGGTGTCAAAGCAATAATCCTAGTATTAGGAGCCTTAGGAATTGCAAATATGTGGGAAGCAGTATTTGGAGATGTAGGCGTAGCAGTAATTGCAATTCTAAATTCTATGAGAGCATTGAAAGTGAAAAAGTAATGAGAGACAAGAATGCAGTGGAAGTTTGAATTTTAACTTTTATTCTGTGATATATGATAAAGGTTAAAATTCAAACTAGTAACTTCAAGCGCACACATCTAATTGCATTGTTATAGATAATTTTAGTAAGCCAAATTTATATTTATAATCATAACTTATGACACTTAAAAATTAAGTTGGGGTCTAATGTTTTGCTAATATATTTAGTTTAAAAAGCAGTTGTTCCCTATTTTATAGAAATACCTCGAAAAAGATTTTAGAAATCTTGTTAAAAGTATACATAAAAGAGTACAGAAAGTTAAAAATGATATTTCAGTGGAGGTGGAATTCATGACTTTATTGGAAAGAGATAGGGAAAAAATTGAAGAAGGAAGAGAAGAGAAGAAGCAATAAAACAACTTATATTGAAACAATACAGTAAAGGACTTTCTATAGAATATATTGCAGAAATAAATGAATTTGATGTTGAATATGTAAGAGATGTAGTCAAAAATAATACACCTAAAATTAATAATTAAAAAATTTTGCATGATAAAATTTACTGATGGGGTAATTCTCATCAGTATTATTTTTGCTTATAATCTCTTTTTTAGTTTATATAAAAACTTGAAGATAGCAAAAGTAGATTATTGGAATTTGGTAGGTTTGCAGGAAGCAATCGGAAAACAAGTATTAATTTAACGCACAAACAAGTTACAATCGGAGCTTGGGGTAAATTCTTTAAGGTTAGTATCTTGTATAGCGCCAAATTAATTGTTTAATTAAATACACAGCTGTTCAGGGTATTCATTTTCTGTCTTTATACACGCAAAAGATTTTATTCAAATAGTTGCTTTAATTCATGCTAGCCACAGAGGTGAACATGCTTATAAACACCTTACAAGGCAACAACCTCTGTTGGTGCTGATATTTCTAGAATGCATTAAGTGTAATTAATAAGTTTTAATATATATAGATATAATTTTGAATCAAAGTAAAATTAATTTTGTTTTGTAAATATAGGTAATAATGTGGGTTAATATGGTATAATTCGATTAGAAGTATTATAACGTATGTAATGTATTTTCATTATAGTAATTATGTCTATAACGCGAAGTTGAGATGGTTTACAATATAAAGAACACGTAGGAGTTCAACGAGGTTCGCCTCCATCATAAAACCCACGAAAATCATAACTTTGGTTTTCGTGGGTTTATTTGTATTATGAATTGGGGTTACAAGAAATATAATCCATTTGTGTAGCTATTAATGTAAAAAAATACTGATATTATGATATAATTAAATAGAATTGGTAGTAATTAGAGAAAATTGAAATAGAAAGGATAGAATTATGGATTTTCAAGAAATTATGGCATTTAATGCTCCATATAATCAAAAAAATTTTGATGCTTTAATAGAAAAGATTAAGTTGTATCAAGTAGTTCCATACGTAGGTGCTGGAATGTCTATGTTATTCGATGGTATATATCCATCATGGGAAGGATTTCTAAATGCTACTTTTAAGGAATTTGGGGATTATTCACAAAAGGAAATGTTTGATAAATTAGATTACGAGGATAAAGCAGATTTTTTGTATGATGAAATGGGAAAGCTTTCATTTGCAGATAATTTAAAAAAAACATTTGGACAAGATCATCTAGATAAAGATGTTAGTGATTTCATAGATAAATCTATGTATTTATTGCCAGTTATTTTTGAAAAAGGTTTATTAATAACAACTAATTATGATAAAGTTATTGAAAAATCTTATATTCTGCATAATAAAGTCCTAGCAATTTCACATCCAGGGCATTTTGAAGCTTTAAATGGAGCTCTTAGAGATAATGAATTACTATTATATAAGATTCATGGTGATATTAGTGAACCAATTGATTCTATTATTTTAACTAAAGCTCAATATGAGTCTGCATATAATAATTCACAATTAATTGAGACATTAAAACAAATTTATATTAGTAAAAGCATATTGTTTTTAGGCTGTAGTCTTGAAAAAGATAGACCAATAAGATTATTATGTGAAGTTTCTAAATCAGGAATGACTAATTATGCTATTATGAGCTGTAAAAATGAAAGTAAGAGAAAAAAGAGAATACAGTTAGAAAACGAATATTTTACTCAAGTCATTATTTATCCAGATGGAAAGCATGAGTGCCTAAGAATTATACTAGAAGAGATTGCTAAAATAATTAAACACCAAAAAGAACAATACTGCAATTCAAGTAAACAAAATAAAGAATATGAAGTACCACGAATTGGAACAAAAGCACCAAAGAAGGATGCAGATAATGAAGAGTGTAAGAATAAAGCTAAAGTAGATGATATTAATTTTATATATAAAGTAAAAGTATGTACGGAAATAAAACGATTATTAATTGAAAATCATAGAATTTTCATAGATTATGGACCTATGTCAGAAATTGCATTAAAAAATCCACTAAGCAATGCTTGTGAAATTTGGAAAGAGAGAAAGCATGAGAAAATAATACCGAATAATGAGAAGATAGTGAATATTATTGAAGATAATAAAGAACTATTTACTATTGATGAATATGAAGTATGTTATGAATTTATAGAACATGCTAATGGATTTAAAAAGGGGTGTAATCAAGTTATGGAAGATGTAAAACAATTTCCTAAAAATTTTAGTGAGGTGATTAATAAATATGCCAGAGTTTAATAGTTGGAATGTTCCATTTAGTACTATATGTTTTTTTGAAGATGCATTAAATAGTCATAAAAGAGTTATAAGGGTTAGTAGAGAGAGAGACATCTTTTTTAGAATAGAAAGAGATGATAATTCTATTTTAAACACATTGCTTTTAAATGAATATCGCTTTGGAATAGCGAGTCTAATCAGAGCTTTGGAGGAGTTCCCTGAAACAGAATATATAATTATCGGAGGGAATTGGAATGAAAGTACTTATGAGGCTGATGAATATGCTGGAAATAATAATATTGGAATATATGATTTTAGCGAATTTTTCGGTGCTATAAATTGTGATAATATTCCTTTAAAGTATATAAAAAAAGATGAAAGAAACAATAAAAAAAATACTTTCAGAGGTGCCTAGTAGTACTGAAATTTATGTATTTGGTTCAGTATTAAGATCATTACAACCCAATGATTTAGATATTCTAGTAATTTATGATTCAAAAGTATATCCTAAAGCTAATATATATGATGCGTGTAAAAGAATAAGTGAAGTTCTATATGAAGCTTTTAATTTACCTATAGATTTAACAGTCTTAAGCTATTCAGAAAATGATGCGATGAATTTTATTAAAGAAGTTAAAGCTAGAGAGTTAAAATTCTTTTTACAAGGTAAATTTTTTAAGGATGGGTTAAGTGAAAAGTAGTAATTTAAAAGGAATATTATTTAGAGATATATACGTTGAATTAGTGGATTTCAAAGGTCACCCCTCACCTCCACCAATGAAACATAGGAACACATATGACCGTATTGAAGAAATACGGTTTTTTAATTTTACTATGATTTAGAATTATGAAAGATGAATTGTATTATAAGAATAAGTTGAGATACTTAAATAGAATTGAATAGTCTATTAGTCAACTTCCAATTAGGCTAATAATGGGTAGTTCAATATCTTTAAGTTTTAACTTATTATGGTTTAGAAAGTGTCATAACAGTAATTAAATGTAACATATGAACGATGCAAACAACTCAATAAATAGTAAGTTATTTGATTACTAAATGCTGAATTTTTTTAAAAGTTTAACTATAAAATAGAAATTAAGTGTGTACACATAAAGTTACTAGTTTGAATTTTAACTTTTATGTAGTGATATATGATAAGGGTGTCATCACATTAGCTAAATTGTTTTAGTATTATTCTTAGCTGGGAGTTTTTGAAAGCCTTAGAACTTTAGTCTTGTCTGAGGGAACCGAGTTTGACAAAGTTCTTAGGTTTTCAAAAACTTCGAGATTTAGAATAATTAAAACATTTAGCCGTGATGACACCCTTATCATATATCACGTAGTAAAAGTTAAAATTCAAACTTCCACTGCATCCTTATGTCGCACTATGCTCATATTATGTGAAATTTAAACGTTCCATATTTCTTTTGCATATTTTTTTATGGTATTGTCAGAAGAGAAAATACCTGATTTTCCAATGTTCATTATGCACATTTCCTGCCATTTATTTTTATTTCTATAAAGCTTATCTATTTTATCTTGAGCCTTTGTATAAGAATCAAAATCCTTTAGAACAAAGTACTCATCATTTTTTTCTAAAAGTGCTGAATATATATCTTTAAATTCAGATGAAGATACATTTAAAGAATTATCTACAAGAGAATTTATAATTTTCATAAGCCTAGAATCTGAATGGTAATAGTTATTTGCTTTGTAAATTTTATTTTTCTCCAAAGAAAGAACTTCTTCTTTATTCATACCAAATATGATGATATTTTCATCTCCTACAGCTTCTTTAATTTCAATATTAGCTCCATCTAAAGTGGCAATAGTTATTGCTCCATTCATCATGAATTTCATATTTCCAGTACCGGAAGCTTCTTTAGTAGCTGTTGATATTTGTTCACTTACATCAGCACAAGGAATTATTTTTTCAGCTAAGGATACAGAATAGTTTGGTAAAAATATAACATTTAACTTTCCATGTATAGCATCCTTATCATTATTAACTTTAACTGCTACTGTATTAATAAATTTTATGATTTGCTTTGCAAGATAATAACCAGGTGCAGCTTTTCCGCCAAAGAAAAATGTTCTTGGGATAATATCTAAGGATGGATTTTCCTTAAGTTTATAATAAAGATTTAATATATTAAAGGCATTTAGTAGCTGCCTTTTATATGCATGCAGCCTTTTTACCTGAACGTCAAATATAGAATAAGGATTTATATCTATGCCATATGTCTGTTTTGCATAGTTGCAGAAATCTATTTTATTTTTTTCTTTTACTTCTCTAATTTTATTTTGAATGTTTAAATCTTTAGCATAGTTTGTGAATTTTTCTAATTCTAAAGGATTTTTAATCCATTGATTTCCTATAGTTTCACATAAAGTTTTTGTAAGACGTGGATTTGCTTTAACAAGCCATCTTCTATGAGTTATACCATTAGTTTTGTTATTGAATTTTCCGCTATAGAATTCATTGAAGTTTTTTAGCTCTTTATTTTTTAAAAGTTCTGTATGGAGCTTGGCAACACCATTAACGGAGTGACTTCCTACTATAGCTAAATGTGCCATCCTTATTTCACTATTAAATATTATAGACATGTCATTAAGTTTTTTAGTGTCATTTGGGTATTTATTTTTTATTTCTTCACAAAAACGTCTGTTTATTTCCTCTATTATCATGTAGATTCTTGGTAAAAGTTTTTTGAACATATTTATAGGCCACTTTTCAAGAGCTTCTGAAAGTATAGTGTGATTTGTGTAAGCCATAATATTTGTAGTAATTTTAAAGGATTCATCCCATGGCATATTTTCCTCATCAATTAGTATTCTCATGAGTTCTGCAACAGCCATAGACGGATGAGTATCATTTATTTGAACAGCAATATATTTATCTAATTCATTAACAGGAATATTCATTTTTTTATAATATCTAACTATGCTTTGAAGACCTGCACTTACTAAGAAATACTGTTGTTTAAGCCTTAATAATTTACCTTTCTCATTTGAATCATCAGGATATAATACTTGAGATATGGATTCAATAGAATTTTTATATTCTAGAGCTTTTGAATATTGTCCTTTATTAAAGGATGCAAAATCAAAATCATCATCTAAAGTTTCAGCATTCCATAATCTTAGAGTGTTGACGGTATCTGTGTTATAGCCTATTACAGGAGTATCATAAGGTACAGCTTGAATTTCTTCATAATTTTCATGTATAAATTTTAGAGAGTCATTTTCCATTACAGAATGTACATTACCACCAAATCTAATTTTAACAGCTTTATCTTCTTTTCTTGTTTCCCACATGTTTCCGTCCCTTAGCCAATGATCAGGAACTTCAACTTGATATCCATTTATTATTTTTTGTTGAAAAAGTCCATAATAATATCTTATACCGCAGCCATGACCAGGAATATTTAGAGAAGCCATTGAATCAAGGAAGCAGGCAGCGAGTCTCCCTAATCCACCATTGCCGAGACCAGCATCATTTTCAACTTCTTCAAGTTCATTTAAACTAATACCCAATTCACTTAAAGCTTCTTTACAAGTATCCCTTATTCCTAAATTTAATAGGTTATTTCCTAAAAGTCTGCCTATTAGAAATTCCATAGAAAAATAGTATACTTGTTTTTTTTTAGTATTTTTATATTTTCTATTAGTTCTCATCCAATTTTGGGATGAATACTTTTTTACCAGCTTTGCAAGGGCAAAGTATTTATGAAGGTTAGATGCTTCCTTAACATCTTCAGAGTACATAGTAGTTAATTCATTTATAAAATCTCTTTTAATATTTTTTTTGTCAATGTACATATTGCATATCATCCTTTCATAAAATACATTCTTTTAGATAAAGAAATATATAGTATTAAGTTACATTATTACTATATTATAACATATAAGTAAAAATGTACAATTTGAATTAAGAAGAATAGTTACTTTTATAGCTTAGTAAAAGATTAGGTTTATTTAAAATATACGATAATATTATTGGTGATAAAAAAGTTTTAAATTTGAATTTAGTTTGATTAAAAAGGAAGTGAAATTAATGAATATCAAAAAAAAGGAATTTATGGGTTCTATGTAGAATATATATGCAAAACAAAAGAATATGTATTAAAAATGTGTTGAAAATTATTGTAAAATATAGAAAAATATCAAATTAGCAGGAAAAGAACATTAAAATTATTGATCCGGTTTACAATAATTCTTTAAAATGCCTGAAAATTATAATAATTAACTGAAAGTAAATTGTTTATTGTTTTTTTTAAATAAGAACATTACATTTTAAAAATAATTAAAGGGAAATATATTATTTTAGGTAGCATTTGATACAAATTTACAATTGTATATAAAGTTTTTTCGGTGACCCAAAATATTGTGAGGAGTGATTTAAGGTGGATAGAGAACCAATGTTGGATATGTTCCTTTTTGAAACAAATCAGCTTATAGAGCAATTAGAAGAAATAATAATTCAGTGTGAAAAAGATAAAAAGCTTCAGGAGGAAGACATAAACGAAATTTTCAGAATAATGCATACAATAAAAGGATCTTCAGCAATGATGATGTTTAATAACATTTCTGTTCTTGCTCACTCTTTAGAGGATTTATTTTTCTTTATAAGAGAAAATAAAGTTACATCAATTGACTTTGAAAAGTTATCTGAATTAGTTCTTTCAGGCATTGATTTTATAAAGGCTGAGATAGAGAAGCTGGAAAACTTTAATGAAGCTGATGGAAATTCTGATGCACTTGTAGAGAATATAAAGATGCATTTAAGTACTATGAAGGGTAATGAAAATGGAGCTAAGGAAATAAATTTGGAAGAAAATGAAGAAGATAAAACACAATATTATGTAGGTTCTTTTAAAGGTGAACCTTCAAGTGATAAAGTAACAAAGTATTCTGTATGTATCCTATTTGAAGAAGATTGCGAAATGGAAAATATAAGAGCATATACTGTTTGGCATAACATTAAGGATATTACTACAGAAATTTATTATTTTCCTGAAGATATTATGGAGAATAATGATAGTGCAGAGATTATAAAAAAAGACGGATTTTTAATGTATTTTGCTACTGAGAAATCACGATTAGAAGTTGAAGCATTGTTAAATCAAACTGCCTTTGTAAGGAGTATGGAGATAAATGAAATTGAGGAATATCCAGAGAAAATTACAGCTCCTTCATCTCAAGAGGAAGATATAAATGTCTACAATGCAGAAGAAAAACAAAAAACTTATGAGATGGAACCTGTCAATAATAAGAACAGTGAAAATAAATCTAAAGCATCCAAGCAGCAAAGTATTATAAGTGTAAATAT
Source organism: Clostridium carboxidivorans P7 (assembly GCF_001038625.1). Lineage (GTDB taxonomy): Bacteria > Bacillota > Clostridia > Clostridiales > Clostridiaceae > Clostridium_AM > Clostridium_AM carboxidivorans. The sequence goes on along the minus strand of NZ_CP011803.1, from coordinate 3,146,961 downwards.
TTCAAAATTAGATATGCTCATGGATTTGGTAGGTGAAATAGTTATTTCAGAAGCTATGGTTACAAGAAATCCTGCAATAGAAGCGTTACAATTAGATAGCTTTAATAAAGCTGCAAGACAATTAAGGAAGCTTACAAATGAACTTCAGGATATTGTAATGTCTATACGAATGGTTCCTGTGTCTATGACTTTTCACAAAATGAATAGAATAGTTAGAGATATGAGTAAAAAATTAAATAAAGAAGTTGAATTGGAAATTATTGGTGAAGAAACTGAGGTAGATAAAAATATTATAGATCATCTTTCAGATCCTCTTATGCATCTTATAAGAAATTCAGTAGATCATGGGTTAGAGGACAGAGAAACGAGAATGCAAAGTGGCAAACCCGAAAAAGGAAAGATAACTTTAGAGGCTAGAAGTGAAGGTGGAGATGTATGGATTGTAATTAAAGATGATGGAAAAGGCATGAATAGAGAAAAAATTTTGAGTAAAGCTAAGGAAAATGGACTTTTAACAAAAAATTCAAATGAACTTACTGATAAGGAAGTCTTTTCATTCATATTGTTACCTGGATTTTCTACGAAAGAAAAAGTTACAGAGTTTTCTGGACGTGGTGTAGGTATGGATGTAGTGAAGAAAAATATTGACAGCATTGGTGGAAGCATAGTAATAGACAGTACTGAAGGTGAGGGAACTACTATAGTAATAAAAATTCCTTTAACTCTTGCAATAATAGATGGTATGGAAATTGCAGTAGGAAAAACAAAGTATACCATACCAACAACTTCTATAAGAGAATCCTTTAAACCTTCTGCAAAAGATGTTACAGAGGATTGTGATGGAAATGAAATTATTATGATAAGAGGACAGTGTTATCCTGTATTAAGAATTCATAGGGCCTTTAATATACAGACAGAAATCACTTCAATAGAAGATGGGATTATGGTAATGGTAGATGGTGATTTAAAGTCAGCATGTATTTTTGCAGATAGGTTATTAGGAGAACAGCAGGTAGTAGTTAAAGCGTTACCTAAATATATCAAAAAGGTCAAGGGAATTGTAGGATGTACTATATTAGGAGATGGCAGTATAAGCTTGATAATAGATGTAAATGGTGTTTTGGAAAGGCTGTAACAAATTTAAATTGAAGGAAGGTGTATTAAATGTCAGAAATCATGAATGGAATAACAGAATTATCAGAAGATACTCAAAAAGGAAGGTTTTTAACATTTTCAGTTGGAAAGGAAAGCTATGGTATAGAAATTAAGTATGTTAAAGAAATAATTGGAATACAGGAAATAACAGAAGTGCCAGAACTTCCCGACTATGTAAAAGGTATAATAAATCTTAGGGGTAAGATTATACCTGTAATGGATGTAAGGTTAAGGTTTAAAAAAGAAGCAAAAGAGTATAATGACAGGACATGTATAATAGTAATTGATGTTGAAGAAATTTCCATAGGATTAATAGTGGATAATGTTTCAGAAGTACTTACAATAGGAGAAGAAAATATTGTTCCACCACCAGATTTAAAAACAGGATTTCATAATCGTTATGTAAAAGGAATAGGTAAAGTAGGTAATGAAGTTAAACTTTTGTTGGATTGTGAAAAAGTTTTAAATGATGATGAAATAGATGCTATTAAAGAAGTGTTATAAAATAACTATTAAGATTAGGTAGAATTTGCTGTAATTCTACCTAATTGAACAAAATAAGTAACTTAATTTGGAAAGGAATGAATGCTATGAAATGGTTTTACAATATGAAAATTTCTAAAAAAATTATTGCCTCAATTACGGCTATAGCAGTAATTGGCGGTTTACTTATTGGATCAGTAGGATTTATATATATTAATAAAATTAATAGTTTAAGTAAGTTAATATATAAAGAAAATATAACACCATTAACTCCTGTATATAGAGTAGAAGCGGATTTCTTAAAAGTACGTAATAATTTAAGAGATATGGCATTAAGTAAATCACAAGATAAATCTCAATATGTTAATACGATAAATGATTTATATAAGGATTTAAATAATAATTTAAATGAATATAGTAAATATATATCTTCCAGTGAAGAAGATCAAAATTATAAAGTATTAAAAGCTGATGTAGATAAATATGCAGCAGTAAAGGATAAGATGATTAATTTGATACAATCCAATCAATTGGATGGTGCCTTAGCATTAATGAATGGTGATGGCAGTACTATAACAAATGAACTGGATACTTCCATAACAAGAGCTTTTGATCTTAATAATAAGCAAGCTGATGATCGAAATAAGATGAATGTAGATAATGGAAGCAGAGCAGAGATGTTAATGTTTGGAATTGTATTATTGGCAGTAATTATGTCTGTATTAATAGGTTTATTTGTTTCAAAGATAATTAGCAAGCCTTTAAATAAAATATTAGATGCAGCAAATAGTATTTCTTCTGGAAATCTTAATGTGGATTTAAATATTGGTAGTAAAGATGAAGTTGGAATTCTTGGACAAGCATTTAAAAAAATTGTACAATCTTTAGAGAATTTAATAACAGATTCCAATATGCTTGCAGCAGCAGCAGTAGAGGGAAAGCTTAATACAAGAGTAGATGCTAGTAAACATAATGGAGACTATCGTAAAATAGTAGAAGGCTTTAACAGTACTCTTGATTCAGTGATAGAACCATTGAATGAAGCAAATGCAATTTTAGGTAAAATGTCAGTAAATGATTTCACTGTAAAAATGGATACAAATCAAAAGGGAGAGTTTATAAAGTTTGCCGATTCAATTAATATTGTACAAAGAAATTTGCTCAATGCTGAAGATATTTTTATTAAAATTTCAAAGGGTGATATAAGTAGATTAGATGAGTTTAAACGAATAGGTAGAAGATCTGAAAATGATAAGTTAATGCCAGCAGCAATAGCTGTTATGGAGTCAATACAGGAATTAATAGATGAAACAGTTACTCTTTCTAATAATGCTATAAATGGAAGCTTAAGTTCAAGAGCAAATGCTGGAAAATTCCAGGGTGGATATAAAGAATTAGTAGAAGGTTTCAATAAAACTCTTGAGGCAATTGCAGAGCCTATTAATGATTCAATGGTAGTTTTACAAAAGTTTTCTCTTAATGATTACACAGTTAATATGACTAAAAATTATAAAGGCGATTTTAATACCTATGCTAATTCTATCAACGATTTGCACAAGAGGTTATTGGTAATACAAAGAGCTTTTAATGATACTGCAAAGGGAGATATTAGTCAATTAGAAGAAATAAAACGTGTGGGAAGAAGATGTGAAAATGATCAGCTGCTCCCAGCATTAATAGAGATGATGGAAACAAATAAAAATTTATTCCTTGAAGTTCAAATGTTAACTAATAATGCTATTGAAGGAAAGCTAGATGTTCGAGGAGATTCAACAAAATTCAAAGGAAATAACAAAACAATAGTTGATCAAATAAACAAACTGATAGATGAACTGAACGCTCCTTTAAAGGAGGCTAATAAAGTTTTGAATAGGATGTCTTTAAATGACTTAAGCGTACAAATGAGTGGCAACTACAAAGGCATGCTTAAAGAATTTTCAGATGCTATAGAAGGTGTGCATCAAAGACTTTCAAGTATTCAGGCTATATTTATAGATATCTCCAATGGAAATACATCAAGATTAGAAGAATTTCGTAAACTAGGAAGAAGATCTGAAAATGATAGATTGCTTCCTGCAATAGTAAGAATGATGGAAACAATACAGGAATTAATTAATGAATCCAGTTTGCTTGTTGATGCAGCTGTAAATGGAAATTTAAGTATAAGAGGAAATGCAGATAAATTTAAAGGTGGTTATAGGGAAGTTATTCAAGGAATTAATAAGACTATGGATGCAGTAGTTAGACCAATAGAAGAAGCTTCAAATATAATGCAGAAAATGGCAGAAGGTGATTTGACATTTAAGATGAATGAAGATTACAAAGGTGAATATGCTAGAATGAAGGATTCCTTGAACTTTACAATTAGTTTCTTTAATGATGTATTAAATGAGATTAACAATTCAGCATCGGAGGTTGCTTCAGGATCAAGACAGGTATCTGATGGAAGTCAGGCGTTATCTCAAGGAGCTACGGAGCAGGCAAGTTCTGTTGAACAATTAACAGTGTCCATTAATGAGGTAGCAGCACAAACAAAAGAAAATGCAGTTAATGCAAATCAAGCAAATGAACTGGCGCTTAAGGCGAAGGAAAATGCAGAGCAGGGTAATGAACATATGGGTGAAATGCTCAAATCTATGGAGGAAATTAACGAATCATCTTCAAATATTTCCAAGATTATCAAAGTAATAGATGAAATAGCTTTTCAAACCAATATACTTGCTTTAAATGCAGCAGTAGAAGCAGCAAGGGCGGGACAGCATGGTAAAGGCTTTGCAGTAGTAGCAGAAGAGGTTAGAAATTTGGCAGCAAGAAGTGCTAATGCAGCTAAAGAAACAACAGGACTTATAGAGGGTTCTATTAGAAAGGTAGAAGCTGGTACAGAAATAGCTAATGCTACAGCTAAGGCTCTTAATGAAATTGTTGGAGGAGTAGCAAAATCAGCTAATTTTGTAGGTGAAATAGCATCAGCTTCTAATGAACAAGCAGCAGCTATTGCACAAATAAATAAAGGAGTTGAGCAAGTATCACAGGTTGTACAAACAAATTCTGCTACAGCAGAAGAAAGTGCAGCAGCTAGTGAAGAACTTTCAAGTCAATCTCAAATATTAAAGGAAATGGTAAGCAAGTTTAGACTCAATAGTACTTCCATGAAGAATTCAGCATATGAAAAGAATCAATATAGAAATAAAGAAAATTACATGGATGATGTAGACTATTCATATGCAGAAGCAGCAGTAACCTCCAGCAAACCTAGAATAGCTCTTAGTGATAGTGAATTTGGTAAGTATTAATTGATGTAAAAATATTATAAAAGGCTATTGCATGTTTTTGAAATTAATACAATAGCCTTTTTATATCTTAGAGGTGGAAGCATGATTCATATAAAACAGGATGAATTTAAAGAGTTAACAGACTATTTGAAAAGTAATTATGGTATAAATCTTACTAAAAAGAAAATTTTAATAGAGGGAAGATTAAACAATATATTAATAGAAAAAGGTTTTAAAAATTTTAGGGATTATTTGAATTTTTTATTTAATGATATGTCAAAAAATGAATTAACTCTTCTCATTAATAAGTTAACAACAAATCACACTTTCTTCATGAGGGAGGCTGCTCATTTTCAATATTTCAAAAATGAAGTTTTGCCTTATTTGGAGAGCAAAGTAAAAGATAGAGATTTAAGAATATGGAGTGCTGGATGTTCCTCTGGAGAAGAACCTTATACCTTAGCTATGATACTACAAGATTATTTCCAAGGAAATAAAGCAGCTTGGGACAAAAAAGTTTTAGCTACAGATATTTCTGTAAATGTTATTCATACAGGAGAGAGAGGTATTTATTCAAAGGAATCCATAGAAAATATTCCAGCTAGTTGGAAGTTAAATTATTTTAATAAAATTGATAATGATAATTACCAAGTTTCAGATAAATTGAGGAAAGAAGTTATTTTTAGAATTTTTAATCTCATGGATGAAGTATTTCCCTTTAAGAAAAAATTTCATGTTATATTTTGCAGGAATGTAATGATTTATTTTGATGCTAAGACAAAAATGGAATTGGTAAATAAATTCTATAAGATGACAGAGCCAGGAGGATATATTTTTATAGGACATTCAGAATCTATTAGTAGGGACGAAACTGATTATAGATATATAATGCCTGGAGTTTATCGGAAAGGATAGATTAGTATGTATAAGAGTAAAAAGGTAAGAGTACTGGTAGTAGATGACTCACTTATATTTAGGGAAACTGTTGCTAAAGGTATTGGCAAAGACATAGGAATAGAGGTTGTTGGTACAGCTTCAGACCCCTTTGATGCAAGGGACAAGATAATTGAATATGAACCAGATGTTATTACCTTAGATGTAGAAATGCCTAAAATGAATGGCATAGAATTTTTAAAAAGGTTAATGCCTCAATATCCGCTGCCAGTTGTAGTGGTTAGCGCAGTAAGCAGCAATGTATTTGATGCTTTAAATGCAGGAGCTGTAGATTTTGTTACCAAACCAGATGGAAGAAGTGTTAATGGACTTGAAGGGTTTATTAAAGAATTGGTTACAAAAATAAAAATAGCTTCTGTAGCAAAAGTAGCACATTGGAAGAAAAAAAGTGATGAAAGATTTTCAAACAATGTTATAAGCAGTAATGTTTCAAATAAAATTATTGCTATAGGTTCATCTACAGGAGGTACAGAAGCTGTAGCTAGTATTTTAAAAATGCTTCCTAAAAATATACCACCTATACTTGTAGTTCAGCATATGCCTCCAGTTTTTACAAAGATGTATGCTGAAAGACTTAACAATTCATGTCCTATGGAAGTAAGAGAAGCTAAAAATGGTGATAGACTTTACAATGGACTTGCATTAATAGCACCTGGAGAATATCATATGTCTTTGCAAAAAAGAGGAGCTTATTACTATGTAAAATGTTTTAAAGGTGAAAAGGTTAATGGCCATTGTCCAGCTGTAGATGTACTTTTTGAATCAGTGGCAAAGGAAGCAGGAAAAAATGCTATAGGCATTATACTTACAGGCATGGGATATGATGGAGCAAAAGGATTACTTTCCATGAAAAAAAGGGGAGCTATTACTATAGGACAAAATGAAGAATCCTGTGTAGTATATGGAATGCCAAAGGTAGCTTATGATATAGGAGCTGTACAAAAGCAGGTTTCTGTTGAAAATATAGCAGGTACACTAGGACCATATTTAAATGGAAGTAGAACTTAAAGAATAAGGTTATTTTAATACAATAAAGTAGAATCTAACTTGTTTTTTAAATGGTTAGGTTCTATTTTATTGTGAAAAATTTTTAAAATTTAGCTAATGTTGTAACAGTACTGTAACAATTATGTTTTATAATAATTACAGAATATATAATCTCTCTTACATTAATAAGCGATTAAAGTGAGGATTATGTATGAAGATGTTTATACTTGGGGAAATTGCAGCATTAAGCACTTTTTTGTATAATGTTATGTAGTATATGATATTTATAGACAAAGGAGAATATGTAAATGACTAAATACAAATGGTGTGTATGTGATATGGATGGAACATTATTGAATTCCCAAAGTATTATATCAGAGGAAAATGAAGAAGCACTTAAAAAGATTAAATCAGAAGGTATGGAAGTTATAATTGCTTCAGGTAGAACAGATCTTATGATTAACTGTTTTGTAAAACAGTTGGAACTTACAGGTCCTGTTATATCCAGTAATGGAGGGTTAATTAGGGACATGAAAACAGGAAAGATACTTTATTCAAAGTTAATTGAAAAATCAGCAGCAGAAGAAATTTTAAGTTATTGTTGTGAGAATAATATAGATTTCCTTATATATAGCTTTGATAAAGTGTATAGCAATAAGGGAAATCCTCTTGGAATTAAATATGAAAAACTTAGCAAAGATCCTTTTCAGAAAATGAAGGTACCTGTAGAATATTTAGAAAATGCAGTTAGAAGTATTAAGAACATAAATGTTATTAAAATTTTACTTGTTTGTAGTGAACATGAAAGAGTTATAGAACTGGAAAAACACTTTTCAAAAAATAAGCAAATTACTGCTGTAAGTTCGGCAAAAGGACTTTTAGACATAATGGCACCAAATGTATCAAAGGGAAATGCATTGAAATTCTTAGCAGAAAATATGGACATGGACTTAAAAAATGTAATTGCATTTGGAGACAATTATAATGATATGGAAATGCTAAAATGTGTTGGAATGCCAATAGCTATGGAAAATGCTGTACAAGATCTTAAATTGCAGGCAAAGCATGTAACTAAATCTAATAATGAATCAGGAATAGCTTATGCAATTAATAAATTTGTATTGTAAAAAAACAAAAGAGACTGTTTTTAGTAATTTAAACAGCCTCTTGATTAAGGTCTAATAAATTAGAAACAATTTGTCCAATAATAAAACCTATGTTAAATACATATTATTGAAGTTATTTAGGAGATTGTCCTAAATTCATATCCCTGTCCTTTAAGATATTCTATAATTTGTGGTAATGCCTTAGCTGTTTCTTCCTTGCCATAGGTATCATGCATTAATATGACTACTTTTTCTTGTGATCCTACACTTTCTTTTACATGTTCTAGAAGTTGATCTGCATTTTTTCTTCTGCCTTCAGCATCAAAGTCATAAGCATTCCAATCTATACTGTACATGTCTTTTTCTTTTAATCTTGCATTAAATTCTTCCAAATTAGGATCATGGTAATATTGTCTTGACATGTATCCACCAGGCATTCTTATTACTCTTGTATTAAAATCTTTTCCAAGAATATTTCTTATGGCGTTATTATCTTGTTCAACTTCATCCATATAATGATTTACATCAAGTCTATTTCCAGGATATAGTTTTTTCATATTATGAGTATAAGTATGATTTCCAATAGCATGTCCACTTTTAAATATCTCACTTACTAATTCTTTACTTCTTTCACTTTCTTCTACATTTTGGCCCATTAAACAAAATGTTGCTTTAACATCATAGTTTTTAAGAGTTTCTAATACTCTAGGAGTTACAGTAGTAGATGGTCCATCATCAAAAGTAAGGAATGCTATTTTTTTTCCATCCTTTTCTCCTTTACCATCTAATATGTCTTTTACTTTTTGAGCATCATAAGTATATTTTTTTCCATCATTAGATACATTATGTTTTTTATCATCCTTACTAGTATCATTATTCTTATCTTTATTTTTATCCTGATCCTTAGCATTAGAATCCTTATCATCTTTTTTTGCAGATTGATTTTTATCATCTTTAGCTTCAGGGGTTTTGTTAGTTGATATTGCCTTGGTAGCTTTTACTTTAGAGCCATAAAAATAATTATAACTCTTATATGATAAGGTAAAAATACCAATTAGTAGTAATAAAATTATAGCGCTGTTTCGTATAAATTTAATACGATTATTGTTTGTAGTCATTGTCCTATATCTCCTATCTGTTCTTAATTAAATCAACATAAATTTGATTTAGTTTAATTCCCTTTGTGGCAAATTTGAGGAATTTTGAGTTTAATTTCATGCCACTACTCCTATTATACAAAATTATACAAGCTAAAACTACAACATTTAATGCAAAAAATAAAGTTTTTATATTAAGATTTTGTAAAATATTCTTTTTATTTAATTTCAGACAGCATTTTACAATAATTTTTAGGAGAGAGTCCAAAGGTTTTTTTAAAGGCCCTGACGAAATTGGAATAATCATTAAAACCACATTCTATACAAGCATCAGTTATGTTTTTTCCAGCTTTTATAAGTGAGTTAGACATAATAAGTCTTTTGTGAAGTATATAGCTGTGGATTGTATATCCAGTTTGTATTTTAAATTTATGCATGAGATGATATTTGCTCATGTAAAATTTAGAGGAAAGTGTGTCTATAGATAAGTCCTCAGATAAATTTTCATTTATATAATTTAAAATTGAAGTAATGTTTTTATCATATTCAATATCTGATAATTCTTTAATATTTTTGTTTCCAAGAAATAATCTATTAATATAAACCATGAACTCTAAAAATAGAGAAGATTTTAGTATTTCACATGCGAAATCTTTATCCTTGGAAGCACTTTCAAGTTTAAAAAGTAAATCTTTTATATTTGATATCCAGTCATCACTTAATCTTAATAAGTTAAAGTTTTGTTTTGAAGCAAGTTCGAAACAAGTTAGCAAATTGCAGCCATTATTATGTTTTATTAAAAAGTCTGAATTTACCCAAATGATTATACGTTCATAAACATTATCAGGATCTATTACAGCTTTGTGTATATCATTATTGTTTATAAGTAGTATGTCAAAGGGTTTTAATTTATAAGCTTTGCCTTCTATTAGATAAGTTACATTTCCTGATATGAAAATTACCAACTTATTAAAATTGTGATAATGAAATTGAAATTGTGTATCTTTTTTATCTTTTAAATGAAAAATTTGAAAATCTTTTTTTAAATAGCCTCTTTTTATTTTTAAAATTTTTAAAGATTCATTGTCTAGCATATTAATACTCCTATAATAAGTTTCACTCAATATGGTACAGCATTTTTTGCAATGTTTCAAGCATTTTTAGCAATAAATATAGTAAAAGTTTATCATATAATAAATAAGAAGGTAAAAATTAATTTATGGTTTTCAATTAATATAATAATAGGGGGGATAGATAATGAAGTCATTTTTTAAAAACTATAAGGATTCTATGATATTATTAGGCTCTATAATTCTAGGAGGTATTGTAGGTATTATTTTTGGAGAAAAAGCATCGGTGCTCAAACCTTTTGGAGATTTATTTCTAAATTTAATGTTTATGATAATAGTACCACTAGTATTTTTGAGTGTTTCTTCAGCCATATCCAATATGAATGGTATGAAAAGACTTGGTAAGATTATGGGAGCAATAGTTATAGTATTTTTAAGTACAGCTCTTATAGCAGCAGTAATTGCTTTTATAGGTGCTTTAATAATGAATCCTACCAAAGGAATAGATTATTCCGTTATAAAAAAGATTATAACAGAAAATACTAATCCTACAGAAAAAATTAAGCATTTAGGAATTTTGCAGCAGATTGTAAATACTTTTACGGTACCAGATTTTGTGGGACTATTTTCTAAAAATAATATGCTGCAAATTATTGTCTTTTCAATACTTTTTGGTATTTCTACAACAATGCTTGGAGAAAAAGCACAACCTGTTGCTAAATTCTTGGACTCAGCTTCAAAAGTAGTTATGAAAATGGTAAAAATTATAATGTATTATGCACCTATAGGGTTAGGATGTTATTTTGCTGCTGTAATAGGTGAATTAGGACCACAAATATTACAAGGATATTTAAGAGTATTTATTCTTTATATAATTCTTTCAGTGGTTTACTATTTTGGATTTTTTACTCTTTATGCCTTTTTAGCTAATGGAAAAGATGGAATAAGAACCTTTTGGAAAAATGCTTTGACACCAACAGTGACAGCTTTAGCTACATGTTCAAGTGCTGCATGTATTCCTGTTAATTTAGAAACTACAAAAAAAATGGGTGTACCAGTGGATATAGCTGAAACTGTAATTCCATTAGGAGCTACTATACACAAGGATGGATCAGTATTTGGTGGTATTATGAAAATAGTTTTTCTATTTGGCTTGTTTGGAAAAGACATGACAAGTATTTCAACTATAGTGGGCATAATATTGGTAGCATTTTTAGTAGGTGCTGTAATGGCTGCTATTCCTAGCGGCGGAATGATTGGTGAAATGCTCATTTTAAGTGTATATGGTTTTCCACCAGAATTGTTACCTATAATTGCTGTTATAAGTACTATTATAGATGCACCTGCAACCATGTTAAATTCTACAGGAAATACAGTATGTGCTATGATGGTAACAAGAATTGTAGAAGGCAAAAAACGGGTTGAATAACTTTTATAGGGTGTAAACTTAGTATTTTTGTGATAAAATTTAAGAAAAGGTAACTATAAATAGTACAATTTACAAAATCACTTAAATGTTTATGACTTTAAAAATATGTTATGAGAAAGGAAGTGAAAAATCCTAATTATTTAATAATTAAATAACTTAGGTAAAATGATATGCTGGAAGATAATAAAAATAAAAGGTTTGAAGTAGTTTTTTCTGAGGGAAATTTGGAAGGAAATAAAATTATTAGAGATAAGCAAACTGGTGTGAATTATTTATTTTCTTTTGCAGGATATGCAGGTGGTTTAACAGTACTATTAGATGAAAACGGGAAACCCGTAATTACTAAATGTGATAAGTAAGTTTTTTCTTATGAAAGTTAGGTGATAAAAACAAATGAAAACTGTAATAATGTTTATAACTTCGTGGTGTCCATATTGTAAGCAAGCATTTTCTTTTATGGAAGAGGTAAAAAAAGAAAACCCTAAATACGAAGACATTGAAATAAAAATAGTGGATGAAGAACGTGAACCTGATATTGCTAAACAATATGATTATTATTATGTACCTACTTATTATGTTGATGGGGTTAAGGTACATGAAGGGGTTCCTTCTAAAGATATTGTTCGGAAGGTATTTGAAAAGGCTTGTAGTTAGAGGTGAAAATTTAATGGTAAAACTTAAATATAAAATTTGGCTGCAGGATGAGGGGAGAACTTTTGGAAAAGGTGTATATAATCTTTTAATAGGAGTAAAAAATTTAGGTTCTCTATCAGAAGCTGCCAAAAGCATGGGTATGTCCTATAATAAAGCTCATAATCTGATTAAAAATGCGGGTAAAAGATTAGGTTTTGAACTTTTAGTAAGTAAATCAAGAGGAAATAAAGGAGGGGGATCTATTCTTACTCCAGAAGCTGAGGATTTTATCAAAACATATAATGAATTTTTGGATGAATGCAATGAAGCTTTGCAAGATATTTTTTCCAAACATTTTAAAAATAATTAGTATGTAAGTTAATAAATGGTGAAATATTGTTTACAATAGTGTAAAAAGTCGTTATACTTTAAATAGTGTAACGATTTTTTTTCCGATCGCTACCATTGCTAATACACCACCTTCTTCAGGTGGTGAATAAGCACTGATACGCGCCTGGATAAGTTCTTCTAAGACTCAGATGGTAAAATACCTAAATGGTATTTTACGAGCTTTTGCTCAGGTAAGAGGTATTACTCATAGGTAAACTTCACCTGGGTCTAAGAATCACTTGATTTGAAAATTTTGGGAGGGGATTGTATTGAAAAAAAATTTACTAGTTCTAAGTATTTTGGCTGCTACCTTAATTTTTTCTGGATGTTCACAAAAAAATTCAGAAACTTCAAAACAAAGTCCTAAAAATATCACTATTTCAGCTGCTGCCAGCTTGAAAGAATCATTAACGGAAATTCAACCTAAATTTGAAAAGGATAACAATGTGAAGCTTACTTTTAATTTTGGAGCATCAGGAACATTACAAAAACAAATAGAACAAGGTGCACCAGCAGATGTATTTATATCAGCAGGAAAACAGCAAATGGATAATTTAGAAAAAGAAAATTTAATTGATAAAAGCAGTAGAAAAAATTTATTGAATAATAAATTAGTGTTAATAGTAGCAAAGGATTATAAAGATAAAATAAAATCAACTTCAGATCTTGTGAATATTAATTCTAAACTTGCAATGGGTGAACCTACTGTAGTACCAGCAGGACAATATGGAAAAGAAAGTTTAGAAAAATTAAATATAATGGATAAAGTACAAAGTAAAATTGTATATGCAAAGGATGTTAAACAAGTAGTTCAATATGTAGAAAATGGAGAAGCAGCTGCGGGTATTGTATATAAATCAGATGCTACTGTATTAAAGAACAGTACAATAGCTGAAACCATCAGTGAAAGTTCGCATAAACCAATAGTTTATCCAGAAGCAATAGTTACAGCATCTAAAGAAAAAGAAACTGCAAAGAAATTTTTGGATTATTTAACTACAGATAGTTCAAAAGAAATCTTTAAAAAATATGGATTTGAAGTTAGCGTAAAATAAGTACAATAGCAATGTATTGTACAGAGTATTTTAAGAAAATTTTTACATAAAAATTGTTAAATATAGTACAAATAAACTGGGCTCAAATACACAATATGATTTATAATTTGAACTAATGTTGTATGTTAACAAATGTAAAATGTAAATTGACATAAGCTCTTGAAAACGTTATACTTGAGTCAATATAGGATATTGGAAAAATTAAAACAATGTGGATATAAAATGTATTTAAATTATTTGAAGTGCCTATAAATTGGCATTTCAAATAATTTAAATATGCTTAATTTTATCATGCTAAGTTAAATTTTTAACATTACTTTCAAACAAATCTGTAATTAGTGCATTATAAATTAACATATAATTATATAAGATTTCTATAATGAAAGGAGAATTTGTATGGATAGTATGATGTTAAAACCCGGCGAACTGTGTGATGCTTCTATAGGTAGTGGCTGCGGCAAAGCAAAATTAACGACTTGGCAACAATTGGTATTAGGTATTTTGGCAGGTGCATTTATAGCTGTTGGGGGAGCTGTTTCTGCAGTAGTTTCACACAGTATAACTAACGTTGGGGTATCTAAGTTTGCAGGAGGAGCAGTATTTCCAGTAGGACTTATGTTGGTGGTAATTTGTGGAGCAGAATTATTTACAGGAAACTGCCTTATGGTTGTGCCACTAGCAGACGGAAAGATAAACATAAAAGAGATGTTAAAAAATTGGGTAGTGGTGTATATAGGGAATTTTATTGGTTCTATTTTAATAGCATTTTTAGTATTTGAAGCAGGGGTATTTGGTTTAAGTGCAGGTAAGCTTGGTGGAGTTGTAATAAAGACTGCATCTACAAAAGGTAATCTTTCTTTTGGGACAGCCTTTGCCAGTGCAATAATGTGTAATTTTTTAGTATGTTTAGCTGTTTGGGGAGCTTCAGCAGCCAAGGATGTTATTAGTAAGCTAGTTATAATATGGTTTCCTATTATGGCATTTGTTACTTGTGGATTTGAGCATTGCGTAGCTAATATGTATTTTTTAACAGCTGGTATATTTGCTAAATCTAATCCAGCTTTTATTAAAGCTTCTGGAATAGCACCTGATAAAATGATAGATGGATCACATATGGTTCAGAATTTAATACCAGTTACTCTTGGCAATATAGTAGGTGGTGCAATATTAGTTGGACTTGCATATTATTTAGCATATAAATATATTCCAGCAAGAAAAAGTAGTGAAGTTTCAAATAACGGTGTAAGTAAATAAAGTTTAGTTGATCCGATCGCTACCATTGCTAATCCCCCCACCTTCTTCAAGTGGGGGGATAAGCACTGCTACGCGCCTGGATAAGTTCTTCTAAGACTCAGATGGGTAAAATGCCTAAATGGCATTTTACGAGCTTTGCTCCGGCAATAAATGCCTAAATGGCATTTTACGAGCTTTGCTCCGGCAATAAATACCTAAATGGTATTTTACGAGCTTGCTCAGGTAAGAGGCATTCCTCACAGGCAAACTCCACCTGAGTCTAAGAATCACTTGATAACAGCTCATGAAATATTAATTCATGGGCTTTTTCTATAAAATAAAATAAATTATGGTAAAGGTATAGAATATATGTAAAATCAGTGTTATTATATGTTTACGAAGTTTCATATAATTTATTCCAGGGTAGTCATCAGACAAATTAGAGGAGGGTTCATATGAGAAATTTAAAAATGTTAATACAATATGACGGAAGTAGATACAAAGGATGGCAAAAACAAAATCATAAGGATAATAATAGTGTGTCAACTATACAGGATAAAATAGAAAGTGTGTTATCTAAAATGACAGGAGAAGACATTCAAGTAGTAGGTTGTGGAAGAACTGATACAGGAGTTCATGCTGAAAATTATGTAGCAAATTTTCATACTGATTCCATATTGACTGTAGAAGATATGTTGAAGTATCTATATGAGTTTTTACCTGAAGACATTGTAGTTAAATCCTTAAGGGATACAAGCGAAAGGTTTCATGCAAGGTATAATGCAAAATCAAAAACTTATTTGTATACAATAAATAATAATAAATTTAGAAATGTGTTTAATAGAAAGTATGCTTATCATGTTGAAGAAAATCTTAATTTAAGTGAAATGAGAGATGCAGCGGAAGTATTGACAGGAACTCATGATTTTCAAAGCTTTACTAGTTTAAAGTCTAATACTAAATCTACTGTTAGAACTATTAATTACATAAGTATAACAGAAGAGCATGGCATGATAGGAATAGAAGTGAATGGAAATTCATTTTTATTAAATATGGTGAGAATTATTGTAGGTACTCTTTTAGATGTAGGCAAGGGAATTCTTAAGCCATCAGATGTGGAGAAAATTTTATATGAAAAGAAAAGAGCAGAAGCAGGTCCTATGGCAGCAGCAAAAGGTTTGTGTTTAAAAGATATTCAGTATTAAAATTTGACTTATACAATAAAAAAGTAAAGGTTAATAATTATTTCATAGACTGAGAAGTAAAGTTATAATATAATAATAAATGTTATTTTAAATGCTGCCAAATAAAAAATAAGTAAAGTTTATCTTGATTTTAGATTAATTTATTTGGTTATTTTCATGAAAGGCAAAGGAGAGACTAAAATTATGAAATTTAAAGTGATTATGAGTAAGTTACTAGTTATGTTCATTGTTATGACTGTAGCAATGTATATGCCATTAAGTCAGGTTCATGCGGATGCTTATAAAAATGTTACATTAGGAGCAGATTTAACTGATAGTCAAAAACAAGAAATGCTTAAGTACTTTGGTGTTACTAAAGAAGAAGCAAATGTACTTGAAGTTAATAGAGATGAAGAAGCTAAGTATTTAAAAGGGGTAGCTAGTGACAAGCAGATAGGAACTAGATCCATATCTTGTTCTTATGTAGAGCCTACTAATGAAGGTGGATTGAAAGTATCAACACATAATATATACTGGGTTAACGAAAGTATGATAAGAAATGCATTAATTACTGCAGGTATAAAAAATGCGAATGTTAAAGCAGCAGCTCCATTTAATGTATCTGGTACAGCAGCTCTTACAGGAATACTAAAAGGTTTTGAGAACAGTACTGGTGGAAAGAAGATTGATGAAAATAAAAAAGAAGCAGCTAATGCAGAGTTAGTTACTACTGGTAATTTAGGCGAAAAAATCGGACAAGATAAAGCAGCTGGATTAGTAAATGAAGTAAAAAAAGAAGTAGTTAAAGAAAAACCTAAGAATCAAGAACAAGTAGAAAAAATAGTAAAAGATGTAACTGGAAAATACAATTATAATTTAAGTGATGCTGATATAAAGAATTTAACTTCTTTAATGAATAAGATAAATGGTTTGAATTTGAATTTTAATGATTTGAAGAGTCAGTTAAATGGTGTTACAGATCAATTAAAGACAACTTTACAAAGTGATGAAGCTAAGAGCTTTTTCGGTAAGATATGGGCTGCTATCAGAAATTTCTTTGATGGCATATTCAAGTAAGCAAAGCTAAATTATATAATTTATTACGGAATTATGCGACACAACTTTTTAGGTGGAGTTCGCATTGAATATATGGTGTATAAAAGCCAACCGTTCATTAAGGAGCTCTAATGCCTAAAATTTAAAAAATCTCTACCCACTCAAATGTCCCGTCCTGGGACTTTCGCGGCTTGAATCGTCCTGATTCAAATTACGAGATTTTTTAAATTTTAGACATAAGAGCTCCTAAATTCTCTCAAAAGCTTTTATACACCATATATTCAAAGCTTCCTCCACCTAAAAAGTTGTGTAGTAATATTGTAATTCTAATATGAAAAATTGCTTATAATACGATTAAGGAAGCATTTCTTACTGATAAAGGATATTCTGATGAATTGTCAAAGATAAATATAATTTTGAATTACTAAAATAACTTATGACAATTTAATTATATGTGTACAATTGAAGTTACTAGTTTGGATTTTAACTTTTAGGTAGTGATATATGGTAAGTGTGTCATCACATTAGCTAAATTGTTTTAGTATTATTCTTAGCTCGAAGATTTGGAAAGCCTTAGAACTTTAGTCCTGTTTGAGGGAACCGAGTTTGACAAAGTTCTTAGGTTTTCCAAATCTTCGAGCTTTAGAATAATTAAAACATTTAGCCGTGATGACACACTTACCATATATCACGAAGTAAAAGTTAAAATCCAAACTTCTACTGCACCTTACATTGCATAATGATTTTGTTAAGAATTATAGTAGTTATTTTTCTAATTTATTTCTACAAATGGCTTTAAATATATAATAAAAGCAGCACCTAAGCCTAAATCACTAACTACTTCAATTGTTCCATCATGGGATTCTATTATGGATTTAACTATAGAAAGACCTAAACCATAACCGCCATGTTTACGGGATCTGTGAGATTCACTTCTAAAAAATCTATCAAATATGCTGTTTAGCTGTTCTTTAGGTATACCAGTTCCATTATCAGATATTTTTAGCACTATAAATTTATTTTTGGATTCTTCTATAAGATTTGTGCTTATATTAATAACACCATTTTTTTCATCAGTATGGTGTACAGCATTTTGAACTAAATTGAAAATAACTTGCTTAATTTGATTTCTATTTCCAGTAATAAGTAGGTCATCTTCTAATTGTAATAAAAGTTTTCTTTCTTTCGCTAGTATTTGTAATTGAGGATAAACTTCTTCTACAATATGACTAATGTTTTCTTTCTTCATTTCTACAGGAGCTTTCCTCTCTAGTCTAGTTAATAATAATAAATCATTAACTAATTTAGTAAGACGTTCACTTTCAATTAAAATGCTGTTTAATGCTAAATTCAATTTTTTTTCATCTTTTGCAGCACCTCTTAACAAAACTTCTACGAATCCATGAATTGAAGTAAGAGGAGTTCTTAACTCATGAGAAGCATCGGAAATAAATTGTCTCATTTTTTCTTTAATGTATTGTTCTTGTTCAAAGGATATTTCTATACGTTGAAGCATATCATTAAAAGCCTTTGACAGTGTATCAATTTCAATTTGTCCAGTTTCTAAGGGCAAACGAGTATTTAGTTCATCTGCATTTATTTTTTTCACAGTGTTAGTTACATTATGAAGTGGTTTTAAGGTATATTTAAAAATTGTTAATCCAAGTAAAGCACCTACAATTAGTACTAAAATAGAAGCACCAATATACGTGTATATTTGCTTTAGAAGTATGTCTTCAATTGGACCTGCTGGAGTGCTTAATTGAACTAAACCAGCACTTGAATGCTCATTTCCAAGTTTACGCAAAATAATTACTTGCAAATTTTTATTTTCATCTCTAGCTAGTATATATCCATCTAAATTTCCATTTTTACGAATCTGTTTTATATAAAGATCTTGTGGAAGCTTAGGAATTGAAACAGGATATTTTACTTTATTGTCACCATTACTTTCATGTTTATCTAAATTGTAATTGGGGTTTTTGTGAATTTCTAAATCTTTACTTCTACTATCGCTAGCAATGATATTTCCATTATTATCAATAATGGATACACTTATATTAGCATCCAACATTTTTTCTACAAGCATTGAGGAATTTTCTACAAGATCTTTTGAGGTTTGAACTTTTTTTATATCATATATTGGAACATTTCTAAATCTGTATTCCAAAACCTCTTCATTACTTTTATATAAATACTTCTTCATAGTTATATATTGATAAGATTCCATTATTAACAGTAGAAACATTAATATTAAAAAAAATCTAGATAAAAGTTTCCATTGTAAGCTTTGAGTTTTTACTACATTAAACCTACTTTTCATTATATAACCACCTTATATCCTACTCCTCTTACGGTACGTATAATACTATGTTCATTGTCACCAATTTTATCTCTAAGGTATCTTATATATACCTCAACAATGTTTACATCTCCATTAAAATCAAAACCCCAAACTTTTTCCAAGATTGTAGGTTTGCTTAAAACTAAACCATTATTAAAAAGCAAATATTTTAATAAATTATACTCAGTAGGGGACAACTCTAAAAGATTATTTTTGAAATATATCTCATGAGCTTTATCGTTCAAATAGAAGTTTCCAATAGACATAACATCATTTAATTCAGGAAGACTATTACGCAGTCTAGCATTTATTCTAGCTAATAATTCTTTAAAGCTAAAGGGTTTTATCATATAATCATCTGCACCTAAATCTAAGCCTTTTACACGATCATCTATATCATCTTTGGCAGTGAGCATAATAATAGATGCGTTTACCCATTTTTTTATTTCAGAGCATACTTCATATCCGTTGATGCCTGGAAGCATGATATCTAATATTATTATGCTGGGATTTAACTCTTTTGCTAGTGAAATTGCCTCATAACCATCAAAAGCAGTATGGAGAATAAATCCCTCATCTTCTAACCCCATTTTTATAAATTCAACTATGCTTTCTTCGTCATCAACTACAAGAATGTGTATTTGGTCTTTAATCAGTGGATTCATAAAAACACTCCTTTTTTTTAAAGTTATCAATTATCACACTGCGAATTTTCTGCTTTATGTATTCATTGTGATAAACAGTGTCTGTGGTAAATTTGCACTTGTTTATTAGAGACATAAAAGTTACACTCTTCCTACTTTTTAATAAGCTTCTAAGTGATCTATTTATTTTTTTATCTATAACCTGGATTTCTTTATAATAGGCCATTTTTTCAAGTATATAGTTCCTTAATTCGGGATACTGCCTTATTACAAAGCGGGTTACACCTGACCTTTCAGCGATAATAGCAAAACATATCCTTTCATCCTTTGAAATCATACTTTTAAGGGTATTAACAATGTTAACTTTAAATTCTTCTGCATTTTTGAATTCTATTTCTTTTTCAATACATATATTTGAATCATTAAGATAGTTTTCCATATTTGATCTCCTCACTGGATAGTTTTTACCTTTTTAATAATATATTATTAAGATTAATTTGTAAATTCATTTTAGTGCTAGAAAACCATATATGAAATTTATGAAAATAATTAGTTAATATGTTTACTAATTTTAAATTTAATGATATAGTGATTAAATAAAAAAGCTTATTAATAAGTGCATAAACTATGAGAATAATGGGTAAATTTAATTGATTACTTCTAAAAGGGGGAAATGAGTTACATGAAAAATATTTTCAGTATCTTTAAGAATCATATAAAAAATGTTTTTAGAATATATAGAAGAGATATGAAAAACATATTAACAAGTTATGTAACATTAGCCATAATTATAGCTTTGACTATATTGCCTTCACTTTATTCATGGTTTAATATTAAAGCTTGTTGGGATCCATATGCTAATACAAAGGAACTTTCAGTTGCAGTTGTCAATTTAGATAAAGGAACAGAATTTAGAAATGTAAAGATAAATGTTGGAGATGATGTAGTAAAAAAATTAGCAAATAATCAAGCTATAGGGTGGAAATTTGTTAGTGAAAGTGAAGCTGAGAACGGAGTAAAGTATGGAAAGTACTATGCTAGTGTAACTATACCAAAAGATTTTTCACAAAATCTCCTTTCTGTTGTAACTCAAGATACGCCAAAGAAAGGACAATTAATATACTCAGTTAATGAAAAAAGAAATGCTATAGCTCCTAAAATCACTCAAAAAGGAGCAACTAATTTACAAGAAGAAATTACTAGGAATTTTATTGAAACATCAAGCAATACTATTTTATCTTATCTCAATCAATTTGGGATTGAATTGGAAAAGATGAAACCAGAACTTAAAAATATTATAGAT
Organism: Clostridium carboxidivorans P7; assembly: GCF_001038625.1. Taxonomy (GTDB): domain Bacteria; phylum Bacillota; class Clostridia; order Clostridiales; family Clostridiaceae; genus Clostridium_AM; species Clostridium_AM carboxidivorans. The sequence continues at coordinate 3,125,566 of NZ_CP011803.1, read as the reverse complement.
GTTATTGTTAGTGTAGATAGCAGTATGCCTGAAATTAGTAAAGATATAGATGGTTTTTATTCCCAATCCTTGGATTTTCAAAAATATATGCAGAATGTTCAAAATAGCTTACCTGTTACATCAGATGCGTTGAATAAGACTTTAAGTATTGCTCAAACAGGAAATGGTTATGTTAGTAAAACACAACAATCATTACAAGCTATCTCTCCATTTATGAAGGCAAATTTATCTCTTGTAAAAAGTACATCAGATAATGCGGAAACTCTTTTAAAAGAGCTTCAAGATTTAAAGTCATCAGATACTGGGGCTACTAGAAAAATTCTAGTGGATGTTAGGGATAAATATGGAGATGGTGTAAAAAAGCTTGATCAGGTTTTAAGCTTACTAAATTCAATAAATAATGCTTTAAGTAATAGCAGACTAGAAAATTTTATTAATAATCTTTCAAATGTTAGAAATCAAATGTCAGATCAGCAAAATTTTATAAGTTTGCTTATTGATACTATAGATCGCGGAAATCAAGTACTACCTAGTGACATAAATTCAGCTATACAAGGAGCTAATAAAATTTCAGGTACATTAGGTAATATGATTGATAATTTTGATAGTGAAACTGCGCCAGCTATTGATCAGTCTTTAAAAAACTTTGCTGGATTATCGGATGATGCAGTGAAAATGCTGCAAAATATGCAGACTAATATGCCATTAATTAGCAGCTTAATAGGAGGTATAAATACTGCATCTGGTTCCAGTGTGAATAGATTGAAGGAATTAAAAGATAAGTTTCCTAAAATACAACAAGATATACATTCAGATTCAGAAAAGTTAAAAGGTCTTAGTGAAGATGAAAAATTTAACGAAATCACTAAAATACTAAAAAAAGATGCTAAAAAAGAAAGTGATTTTTTAGCAAATCCTATAGATTTGAAGCAAAATAGAATTTACCCAATTCCTAATTATGGTTCAGCTATGTCCCCATTTTACACTACACTGGCTCTTTGGGTAGGTGCGTTTATATTACTTTCACTATTATCTGTAGAAGTTAAAAGTTTTGAAGATGGTGTAGAACTTAGTGCAAGAGAACAATTTTTTGGAAGATATTTTACTTTTGTAACTATTGCAATTATGCAGGCACTAGTTACAACTATAGGTAATCTAGTTCTTTTAAAAACCTATGTTGTGTCTCCTGCTGTATATGTAATGCTAGGTGTATATACAAGTATTGTATTTACTATGATTATTTATACTTTGGTATCCGTTTTAAGAAATATAGGTAAGGCATTAGCTATGGTAGCAATGGTATTACAAGTTTCAGCCTCTGGAGGTACTTTTCCAATAGAATTAATGCCTCATTTTTTCCAAAATATAAATCCTATGCTTCCCTTTACCTATGCCATAGGAGCTATGAGAGAGGCTGTGGGAGGAATTTTACCACAAGCGTTAATTAAAAATATAGCGGTATTACTAATATTCTTTTTGATTTCCATATTCTTTGGAGTATTCTTTAAGGAGAAGGCAAATAGGTTAAGTGAGAAGTTTGTAAAACAGTTTAAAGACAGTGGTTTAGCGGGAGAATAGAAAACGAGAAATAGTCCCAAAACTATTTGGTTGTAAAGATCATAATTAAATGTATGTAGTATTAATAAGCTGTACCTGTAAGAAATTGCTGCAGATACAGCTTATGTTTATTAATGATTAATCTATTTAATAAGATTACTTTTGTTTAAGTTATGTAATTTGATTATGAGAGAAAGTTAAAAAAGTTCAGAAAAAAATAAATTAATACATGTATAATGTATTAAAATAAATTTAATCTATAAAACTTTTAATAATAAATTATTAATATTAGTTCTAATAATTACAAGTATAATTTATACCTCTGCAGTACAAGAATAATATGCATAAATGAGCTTGTCCAATTCCTGACTAAGTTTTACTATTTCATTTGAGCATAAGCATTTATCTATTTCTAGTAACTCATGTAAATTTTCTCTAAGTAATTCGATTTCTTCTTTCATAAGTTTCATCTCCATAATAATAATTTGAACAACATATGATATTATAATATAATAATAATAATTTTTCAACAATTTACAAATATACAAAAAATGATTATGTAAATGTTTACGGCATTGCAAAATCAAGGATATTAGTAAAAATAAGTAAAATAATTATTCACACATTCTTTACAATTTAAGCATAATGCGACACAACTTTTTCAGAGGACAGAGGACAGTGAAGGATGATTTTCCTCCGCTTTGCTACGGAAAATCTTTAATTAAAAGTTTGATGACTCGTTTCGCTAAGGCGAAACATTGCTGACTAATAAATTTAAAGCTTGTTTTGCGTTAGCAAAACAAGCTTTAAATTTATTAGTTTTCCGACGTAAGGAGGAAAACTCACCTTCATTGTCATTTGTCCTATGTCAATTGTCCTCTAAAAAAATGCTTCGAATTTTTTTAATTGTGAGATTAAAGTTCTATCTCAAATCCCCTACATGGTATATTGTAAACTGTTGTAGAGGATTCTTTCATCATTGTCTTGAACTCTTGTGTTACCCAAAAGTCTTCTCTAAAATGCATAGGAATGAAAACTTGGGGTTTCAGATTTTCTATAAAATATTTTCCACCAAGATAGAAAAATTCTTCTTGTCTTGCATCAACTGGGAAAAATGCTATATCAATTTTTTCACCTTTTATAAGATCTATTTCTTCTTTAAACCATTTTTCAGCCTGTTTGTTGTCTTCAGAACTATCTTCCTTCCAGTGCCACCAATTTAAATCTCCTGCATGGAATATATTAAAATCATCGAAATTTACTAAAAAAGATACACCTTCATCTGTAGAGCCATATACTTTTACAATTAAATTGTCTATTTTTATTGTTTCACCTTTTTTTACAATAAAGGAATGTATATCTTCTCTTATGTTTTTTATATCACTGCTTAAAATGTACTTTACATTAGAATTAAATTTAGTGAAGTCAAATATTAAAGGATTGAAATGATCATAGTGGCTATGAGATGTAAAAACATATATTGCTTTTTCAGTTTTTAACAAATCTTCACTTATGACCCCATTTTTTAGTGATTTTTCATTTTCTGTACATTTATCGTTATAATAATCAAATATAAAAATACAATTTGGAGTTTCTACACAAAATCCACTATTGTATAAATAATGTATTTTTAATTTACTCAAAATACATCCCGCCTCTCACTTAAATCAGCTTTACCATGGTAAAAATTACATGAGATTGTTTGATACCAACCTATTTAATTTCTGATGCCTTAAAAGCTAATATCTCAGTCCAATATCCATCTGGATCTGCTATAAAATAAAGTCCCATTTGTTCATTTTCATAGCATATACAGCCCATTTCCTTATGTTTTTTATGAGCTGCTTCATAGTCATCTGTTCTTACAGCCATATGTATTTCATTATCTCCTAAATTATATGGCTCTTTTCTATCCTTAAGCCATGTAAGCTCAATTTGATGTTCTCCCTCACTTGACTTTAAAAATGCTAATGTAAAGCTTCCATCTGAAGAATGATGTCTTCTTACTTCCTCTAGCCCAAGAGCCTCTTTGTAAAATTTAATACTTTTTTCTAAGTCTAAAACATTAATATTGTTATGATCAAATTTAAATTTCATTATAAAACACCTCAACTTCTATTTTAATAATTCTATTATATTCTATTTATATTTAAAATAAAAGAATGTACACTTTATGTACATTAGAGTACATGTGATGTGTCACCCTCTAATAAAATTTTTATATTTCTATTTTCTACTTCTAAAACAGTAATGCTTGTACCACGTATAAATGGAAGACTCCACAATTTTTCAATTCCATATCCTTTAACTATTTTCATAATAGCCTTAATAACTACAGCATGAGCTACAATTAGTATATTGTCAGTGCTGCTATTATTATCAATAACATCATATAATCCTTTTTCTATCCTGTGTACAAATTCTGTGAAAGTTTCACCTCCAAAAGGTTTAAATAGTTGTGGCTTTTTAATAAAGGTTTCATATTCTTTTGGATACTGATTTGTTAGTTCTTCTTCATTCATTCCTTCCCATAATCCAAAATTCATTTCTTTAAAATTTTCATTTATTACTATTTTCGTATTTTTTATTCCACGAATATACTTTGCTGTATCCAAGGCCCTTTTTAAAGGACTACTATAAATTAAATCAAAATCTATATTTTTAAGACGTTTTCCAAGGCTTTTAGCATCTTCAATACCTTTTTCTGTGAGATTAAAATTTTTCCATCCCTGCATTCTAAGTTCTTTATTCCATTCTGTTTCTCCATGCCTTGTTAGGTATATTTTCAAATTAATCACTCCCTATAAACTATATATATATGTTTCATTAGAAGAAAAAATTACTTTATAAGGTAACATTCTTAAAATGTAATGCATAATTATATTACTGAAACAAAATTAGGCTAGGGTAAGATACTTAGCCCCTAATAAATTATATTATATCTGGAAAATAAAATAAATAGCTGAGGTGTATAATGATGAGAAGCGATAGGAGTGCAATTGAGTTAGATGTTGTTCCTGATGAGTTAACAGTCATTGGTACTCAAAATAATAAAATGCTGGTTAAAGTAAAACAGTTATTAAAATATCTAGGACCTGCGTTTGTTATTAGTGTAGCATATATTGACCCAGGAAATTTTGCAACCAATATAACTGGTGGAGCTAAATTCAATTATGAGCTGATTTGGGTAATACTGTTCAGCAATATGATGGCCATATTTCTACAAACAATGTCTGCAAAATTGGGGATAGCAACAGGAAAAAATCTCCCAGAAATGTGTGCTGAAGTTTTTCCTAAATCTGTGAATTGGATTTTCTGGATTGTTGCTGAATTAGGAGCTATGGCAACTGATTTAGCAGAGTTTCTTGGTGGAACTTTAGGATTATATTTATTGTTTAGAATACCCTTAATATATGCAGGTCTTTTAACTGGAGTAATGACCTTTGTAATAGTATATATGGAAAAGTATGGTCAAAGAGTTATAGAAATTATTATAACTTTATTGATAACTGTAATTTGTACAGCTTATACTATAGAGTTATTCCTTTCTAAACCGGATTGGGCTGAAGTAGGTATGCATACCATAGTTCCTATGTTGCCTAATAATGAAGCAGTTTTAATTGCTGTTGGTATGCTTGGAGCTACAGTTATGCCTCATGTAATATATCTGCATTCTCATTTAGTTCAATATAGAAAATCAGGTTCATCTAATTTAGACAAATTACAACATCTTAAAATGGAAAAAATAGATATAGTTGTAGCTATGAATATTGCATTTATAGTTAATGCTGCAATGGTTATAGTATCTGCTGCAGTGTTTTATAAAAATGGAATAGCAGTTGGTACCATAGAACAAGCACATAAATCATTACAGCCTTTATTAGGAGCTTTCTCAAGTGGTGCTTTTGGAATTGCACTTTTGGCATCTGGATTATCTTCTTCTGCTGTAGGAACTATGGCAGGTCAAACTATTATGAAGGGGTTTGTTAATTTAAACATTCCCGTAAATATTAGAAGACTTATAACCATGTCACCAGCTATGATAATTATAGCTATGGGGATCAACCCAATGTATGTACTTGTTTTAAGCCAAGTTGCTTTAAGTTTTATACTTCCATTTCCAATTATTCAAATGTTATATATATCAAATCGTAAGGATTTAATGGGTGAGTTAGTTAATGGTAAATGTACTAAAATTTTAGGCGGATTAATAGCAGCTATAATAATAACATTAAATATATTATTGATATATTTAACCTTCTTTTAAAGTGTTTTTATATAGATTCAATTAAAAAAGTATAAATTTTAATCATAAAAGGTATTGACAGTATGGAAAATTATAATTATAATGTAAATCATTAAATACTTAATTGTTTAGGACAGAAACATAAATTTAAAAGTGAATATTTTTTACCTTATCAAGAGAAACTGAGGGACTGGCCCTATGACGTTTCAGCAACCACATGCAGCGAGCATGTAAAGGTGCTAATTCCAGCAGAACTTTGTTCTGGAAGATGAGAGTGGTATAGAAAATTTATGTACTTTAGTACGGTTTTTTATAATGAGAATCCTCTTCTTCGAAGAGGATTTTTTATTTTTTAAAGAACTAAGCAAGTATAAATTAAGGAGGGACAAAAATGATATGGCTAAAAAACATTAAAAAAGTTTATACAAATGGAAATGTTAAGGTGGAAGCTTTAAAAGAAATTAATCTTAAGATTAAAGCTGGTGAAATTTATGGAATTATAGGATATAGTGGAGCTGGTAAAAGTACTTTGATTCGATGTATAAATTTATTGGAAAAGCCTACTTCAGGAGATGTAATTGTAAATGAGAAAAACTTAACGCAGCTATCAACAAAAGAACTTAGGAAAAGCAGAGAAAAAATTGGTATGATATTTCAAAATTTCAATCTTATGAGAAGCAGAACTGTATTTGAAAATGTAGCTTATCCTTTAAAGGGTAAAGGATTGAGCAAACAAGAAATAAAAGAAAAAGTACTAAGCCTTTTAAAACTAGTGGAACTTGAAGAAAAGGTTGATGTTTATCCTTCACAATTAAGTGGTGGACAGAAACAAAGAGTAGGTATTGCTAGAGCTTTAGCCAATGATCCTGAAGTACTTTTATGTGATGAAGCAACTTCAGCTTTAGATCCACAAACTACTGGATCAATTTTGAAATTACTTAAGGACATTAATGAAAAGCTAAAATTAACTATAGTGATTATAACTCATCAAATGGAGGTTGTTAAGGAGATTTGTCAGAAGGCAGCAGTAATTGATGGAGGACAAATAGTAGAACGAGGACCCGTAATAGACATATTTACAAATCCAAAAGCAGATATAACAAAAAGGTTTATAGGTTCATTATTTCACTATGAAAAAATTTATGATTTCCTTAAAAAAGAAAATTTTGCTTTTAATGAAATTACAGAAGGGGAGAAGGTAGTAAGAATATCCTTTACAGGAGAAAAAACAGGTCATGCGTTTATTTCCAAAATTTCAAGGAAGTTTAGAGTAGATGCAAGTATATTATTTGGAAATATAGAAATTATCCAGCATACCCCAATTGGTAATTTGATAGTAAAGTTAAATGGATCTAATGAAGGTATAGTAAATTCAATAAAATATTTAGAAGAAAATAATATTTCTGTAGATACAATAGATATTAAAAAAGATGATAGAAAATTAAAAGTTAGCAGTAATTAAATGCTAAAAAATTCATGGAGGCGATGAAATTGATTGAATATTTAAATAATATAGCACCGAATTTAGTAAAACTCTATCCAGATATGATAAAAGCATTATTTGAAACTTTTTATATGGTTGCCATTTCAGGAATTATATCAGCAATTATTGGAGTTGTTTTAGGAGTTACATTGGTAGTTACAAGGGAAGGAAATATATTAGAAAATAAAATTATTAATGGAGTGTTTGCAAAAATAATTAATATATTTAGATCAATACCATTTATTATTCTTCTTGCAGCTATCATTCCGGTTACAAGACTTTTAGTAGGTACTACCATAGGTACCAAGGGTGCTCTTGTTCCACTCATATTTGGATGTACCCCTTTCTTTGCAAGACAAATTGAATCAGCACTACTTGATATAGATAAAGGAGTAATTGAAGCTGCACAAGCTATGGGTTCAAGTCCTCTAGAAATCATATTTAGAGTAATGTTAAAAGAAGGACTGCCAGGCATTATTCATGCTGTGACTATAACCATTATAAGTTTAATTGGACTATCAGCTATGGCAGGTACTGTTGGAGGGGGTGGACTTGGTGATTTTGCAATACGCTATGGATATCAATACTTTGAAACTGATATCATGGTAGCTACAATAATTGTACTTTTAATTATTGTTAATATCATTCAATTTTTAGGAGATATTTTATCAAGATTAGTAACACATTAATATTTAAGAGGTTAAAGTCCTAAATGGACTTTAACGAGTAGTTCACGAGCGGGAGCGAGTAGGATTAACTACTCAGTGTTTCCGACTAAAAGGAGGAAGATTTATGAAAAAATTTACAGGTATATTTTTAGCAATAACATTATCTTTAGGACTTTTATCAGGTTGTGGAGCAAGCAGTGGTTCACAGCAAGCTAGTTCTAATAAAAAACAGGTAGTAAAAATAGGTATAACAGGCGATGACCATAAGATATGGGATAAGGTTAAAGAAAAGGTTGCAAAAGATAATGTTGATTTGCAAGTAGTTAGTTTTTCAGACTATGTACGTCCTAACTTAGCACTTGCTCAAGGAGAAATTGATTTAAATTCATTTCAACATCATGCTTATTTAGATAAATTTAAGAAGGAACATAATTTACAAATTACAGCCATAGGAGATACAATACTTGCACCCCTTGCAGTATATTCAAAAACTTTAAAATCTGTTAAGGACATTAAAAATGGTGGTAAAATAGCTATTCCCAATGATGCAACTAATGAAGGAAGAGGACTAAACTTACTGCAAAGTGTAGGATTAATAAAATTAAAAGATGGAGTTGGAAACCTTCCAACAATTAAGGATATAGCAGAAAATCCAAAGAACATTCAATTTGTAGAGCTTGCAGCAACCCAAATTCCAAGATCTCTTCAAGATGTTGATGCAGCTATAATAAATAGCGGAGTTGCAATAGATGCAAAATTTAATCCAGTTAAAGATTCTATACTTATAGAAGACGTTACTAATGATAAAGCTAAGCCTTATATAAATTTGATAGCTGCTAGAGAAAAGGATAAGGATAATGAGGCTTACAAAAAAGTAGTTAAAGCTTATCAAAGCGATGATATAAAGCAGTTTATAAAAGAAACGTATAAAGGTGCGCAAGTACCTGTGTTCTAAGAACCAAGGTTCATAAAGGAGTTTTTGATATGATTGATAATAATGAAGGTTATGAACTAAAAGCATCCATTATTGAGGAAGCAGAAAGAATGGGTGCAAATCTTATAGGATTTGCATCTGTTCAAAGATGGGAAGAATTTAAGGACACTAATTCAGAATTTTTTCCTCAAAATATATGGCCTGGGACTAAGACAGTTATTGTTTTAGGACTACAAATATTTTTACCTATGCTTGAAACAACTCCTTCAGTTGTTTATTCTGAACTTTATAATACTACAAATCGGTTATTAGATGATATGGCATATAAGCTTGCCAATTATCTCAATAAGAAAGGACATAAAGCATCTTTCTTTCCAAGGGATTGCTATGGTGATATTTCTGTACTTGTTAAAAAGCCAGAAGCCGCTTTTTCTCATGTGTTAGCAGGCAAATATGCTGGACTTGGCACTATTGGATGTAATCACACTTTACTTACAAAGGAGTTTGGCCCAAGGGTAAGGCTTGTATCAGTTTTAACTGATGCTATTATCCCAGAAGATAAAATGTGTGAAGAGGAATTATGTATTAAATGTAGTATATGTCAAAAATGCTGTCCAACAGAAGCATTTACTTCAAAAGAAGGTTCTATTTTTAAAATGGATAAAGAAAAATGTGCTAAATATCATGCTGAACTTAAAGGTGCTTATAAATATCCATGTGGAGTATGTATAAAGGTATGTCCTGTTGGAGAAGATAGAAAAGTTTATGGTATGGATGCCAATAAATATTTAAAGGAAAAAGAAGTACTTAAGGAAAATAAGGATACGTCAGAATATAGTGGATGGATTCACTGCAGAAGCTATGGTTCAAATTGATTCAGCTGACATTTGATACTGTGTAAGTATAAATTATGCAGCTAAAGAGATTTTAATTAAAAAAATACTTACGTATAATAATAATTCTTATTAAAATAAATAGAAGTTTGGAGGAAAAGTAATATGAAAAAAAGTTTTGCAACAAGTCTTGCTCATTTAGGAGAAAAGAATCCACCATCAGTATCTTCAGCAAAGTCCATACCTATATCAATGAGCTCAGTATTTGTTTTTGATGATGTAGAAACATTAGATGCAGTATATGAAGGAGAAGCTAAGGGATATGTGTATTCAAGAAATGGAAACCCAGTTCATGATGCACTGCAAGAAATAATAGCAAACATAGATGAAGGGGAAGATGCTCAAGTATTTTCTTCAGGAATGGCTGCTATTACAATGGCTATTATTTCGCAAGTAAAAGCAGGGGATCATATAATAGCTTCAAATGTATTATATGGAGGAACTTATCAATTTCTTAAAGTTGAATTGGATAAATTTAATGTAGAGGTTACATTTGTTGATGTTGTAAATGATGATTTTGAAAAATACTTTAAGCCAAATACAAAATTAGTATATGTAGAAACTATATCAAATCCATTAATGGAAGCTATTGATATAAATGACATCTCAAATAAAGCTCATAATCATAATGCAAAATTAATTGTAGATAATACTTTTGCTACAGCTGTGGTGTGTCAACCACTAAAATTAGGAGCCGATATTGTAGTTTATAGTGCCACAAAATATTTAAATGGACACAGTGATGTAACAGGAGGAGCCGTAGTTTCAGATAAAGAGACTATAAATAAGGTAAAAAATACAGGAGCATTATATGGACCTATGATGAGTCCTTTTGATGCATGGCTTTTGATAAGAAGTCTAAGAACGTTAGAGCTTAGGATAATCCAGCATTCAAATAATGCTTTGAAATTAGCAGAGTTTTTAGAAAAACATCCTAAAATTGAAAATGTATATTATCCTGGACTTATAAGTTCACCTTCTTATAAAATTGCAAATAAGATTTTTAATAGTAACTTATATGGAGGTATGCTCAGTATTGATTTGAAAAATGGGGAAAAGGGAGCTTACGATCTTATAAGGGAGCTTGAAACAATAAAGTTTGTACCAAGTTTAGCAGGAGTTACTACATCAGTTTCTTACCCTGTTAAAACTTCTCATAGAGCATTAAATGATGAAGAACTTAAAAAGGCGAATATTTCAAAGGGCTTGATTAGAGTTTCAACAGGATTAGAAAATATAGATGATTTAATTTCTGAATTTGATAGAGCATTAAGTAAAATATAAACAGTGTTTTGTATCAGATAGATTAATGCTTATAAAAATATTCTTATAAGGACTTATTCAAGGGGTACGTACAGATTCTTACAAGGTATGATTTTAACAAGTAGGAATATTAGAATATAGTCCATATAGAAGTTAGTTTATATTAAAAGGGGGCATTTATATATGAATATACAGAATGTTAAAAAAACCAAACAAGATATAATTGGTGAATTAGAAAGTAAGAAAGAGAATTATATAGATATAAGCCATAAGATACATGAGCATCCTGAAATAGGAAATGAGGAGGTCTATGCTTCTGAACTGCTTATAGATACTTTAAAAAAAGAAGGGTTTCAGGTAGAAAAAGCGTTAGCAGGTCATCCTACTTCTTTCATAGCTAGGAAGAAATCCAGTAAAAATTCTGGACCTACTATAGGATTTTTAGCAGAATATGATGCTCTTCCAAATTTAGGACATGGCTGTGGTCACAATATTATAGGAACTGCTAGTACAGCAGCGGCTATTACTTTATCTAAATATATAGATGAAGTTGGTGGAGAGGTTTTAGTATTTGGAACGCCTGCTGAAGAAGGCGGAGAAAATGGCAGTGCAAAGGCAACCTTTGTGAAACAGGGATTATTCAAAGGTGTAGATGCTTGCTTAATGGTTCACCCTGGAGGAGAAAACTCTGTAACTCCATATTCTTTAGCCAATAATCCTATACAATTTGAATTTATAGGCAAAGCTTCTCATGCTGCATCTGCTCCTGAAAATGGTATAAATGCACTAGATGGGGTAATTCAGCTCTTTAATGGAATAAATGCTTTAAGACAGCATGTAACAGATGATGTTAGAATACATGGAATTATAACTGATGGAGGAAGTGCACCAAATATTGTTCCAGATTATGCAAAGGCTAAGTTTTTTATACGTGCATTTACAAAAGAAAATTGTGAGTTAGTTACAGAAAAGGTTAAAAATATTGCGAAAGGAGCAGCTTTAAGTACTGGAGCTAAAGTTAATATAAGCTTTTTTCAAAATGAAGTAGATAACTTTATTATAAATGAAAAGTTCGATGAAGTATTTGTGGAAAATCTAAAATTACTTGGAATAAATATAGATAACATTCCTAAAAAAGGCATAGGTTCTACAGATGCAGGTAATGTAAGTCAAGTAGTTCCAACTATTCAGCCCATTATAAAAATAGGAGATAAAAGTTTGTGTGCTCATACACCTGAATTTCGAGAAGCTGCTAAATCAAAAGGTGGAGATGAAGCTTTGATAACTGCATCAAAGGCTTTAGCACTTACAGGGTTTACTCTTTTAACAGATGAACATAAGTTATTGGAGATTAAAAAAGAATTCAATAGACATAGAAATTTATAACAATATGATATAAGTACAATGTGGTACAACTTTTTAGGTGGAGTCCGCATTGAATATATGGTGTATAAAAGCTAACCGTTCATCAAGGAGCTCTAATGTCTAAAATTTAAAAAATCTCTACCCGCTCAAATGTCCCGTCCTGGGACTTTCGTGGCTTGAATCGTCCTGATTCAAATTACGAGATTTTTTCGTTAAGGAAACTCCACTTCCTTATGTCAGAGGAGTAAGCGATTCACACAAAATCATAGATTTTGGTTCACTGCTTAAGACCTCCTAAATTCTCTCAAAAGCTTTTATACACCATATATTCAAAACTCCCTCCACCTAAAAAGTTGTGTAGTAACTATTGTAATTCTAATATAAAAAATTGCTTATAATACATTATGATACAAATCTCAATAAAAAAGTGTAGCTTTCATAATACTTATAATTTACCTTAATTTTTAAGCGTTATAAGGTATTGATGAATATGATTTTGAATTACTAAAATAAATTATGATAATTTATTTATATGTGTATGCTTGAAGTTAAAATCCAAACTTCCACTGCATTCTTACGTAGCATAATTTTTATCATATGAAAATTAAATTTATTATTTACTCAAGGCAATTTGTTAATTCAACATATTGGCTAACCTCTTTATCATAATCTCTATCTGAATGTTCAAAACCAAATAATTTGAAGAATTCACGTCTAAAATTATCTATGTTAGTTAATTCTGATACATTTTCTGTTGTGATTTTATCCCATACGTCGGATAGGGATTTTTGAACATGTTCTTCCACTTCTAAATCAATTAATCGTATTCCTCCATTATCATTCAGATGCAAATTATTTTTATATAATTTGTCAGAAATAATTTATATATTTGTTCCTCCTACGTAAAACTTTATTTTTTATTTATTTTTAATACATTTTTAATATATTTTTGACCTTTATAATTGTAGATATTGGAAGTAAATAAAATATATTAAAAAGGATGATGAAAGTGACAGAAAAAGTTTTAGAATTAAAAAATGTTTCTAAAAAGAGAGGAAAAACACAGGTATTAACTGATGTTAATTTTTCTATAAATAAAGGTGAGATATGTGGTTTTGTAGGGAGAAACGGGGCAGGGAAGACTACTTTAATTAAAATTATAACAAGCATGTTATTTCCTGATAAAGGTGAAGTTATAATATGTGGAAAGAATCTTAAAACTGAAAGAGAAGAAGCTTTAAAAAATGTCGGATCAGTAGTAGAAACACCAGAGATGTATGGATATATGACAGGAAGGCAAAATTTAAATTATATAGCTAGCGTACTGGAAAATGTGACAAAAGATGAAATAGAAGATGCTATAAAATTTTCTAATTTAGGTATTAAAATTGATGAAAAAGTGAAGAAATATTCTTTGGGTATGAAACAAAGGCTAGGGTTGGCACAAGCAATCATAGGAAATGTATCCTTACTAATACTAGACGAGCCCACAAATGGACTAGATCCTATGGGAGTTTTTGAACTTAAAAACACTATAAATACTTTAGCTAAAGAAAAGGGAGTAAGTATTTTTATATCTTCCCATATTTTAAGTGAGATAGAAAACATATGTACAAAGGTTGTATTTATAGATGATGGAAAAATTATTAGTATTCAGAAAATAGGTGATAAAGAAAAAGTTAGTACTGAAAAAAATATGTTTATAAAAACTAACTTGCCTCAAAAAGCATCAGAAACTATTCAAAAGATACCTGATGTAAAATTATTAAAAGTAGAAAATGATGGTATTTCAATTTTAATAAATACTGAGTTACATGATATTTTTGAGATATTAAAAAATTTACATGAGGATGGAATAAATGTAGAAGGCTGCTTTGAAGTAAAACAAAATTTGGAAGATAAATTTGTAAAGATGATGGGGGAAGGTAGTAATGAGTAAATATATAGGGGAGGAACTTAAAAGAGTTATAATTAAAAAAAAGATTTTCATTATTATTATTATTATGGTTACAATAGCTTTTGGAATCATAAATGTTTCAAAGACAGAAACTTTAGAGGCAAATCTTCAAGGAGATAAGGCTCTTCTTAATATTCAGAAGAGCAGTAGAGATAAAGCAGAGACAGAGCTTAAAAAAGCAGAATTTTCACGAGATATAATTGGTACTGAAAAAGAAATAGCGGATATAGAGGAACAATTAAATACAATAAATAATTATGATAAATCAAAACTAGATGAGCAAATTCAAAAATTAGAAAAAGAAAATAATCCTAAAAATGAATATAAAATAGATCAGTTAAAATATGAAAAAGAACATAATATAGAAAAAAGTGAGTTAACACCTAGGGGAACATATAGAACTATAGAAATTCTAATGGTATTTATTCCAATGATTTTTTTACTTAGTATGATTGTATTATTATCTGATATAGTATCAGGAGAATATGCTCCAAATACTATTAAAAGTTTGATTACCAGACCTATTTCAAGAAAAAAAATTATAATATCAAAGTTTATTGTTTCAATAATTTTAAGTACAAGTACTATAATTATAAGTACAACAATATTTATTTTGGAAGCTGGAATTCGTTTGGGCTTTTCAGATTATAGATTGCCCTTTGATGTAGGTGCAAAGTATGTCTTGGATAAATCATTACCTTTGACTTCATTAACTTCACAAATGAAGTATGTACCTGGAAGTCGTACAATGATTCCACTTTGGAGTTCAATTATTATATTGGTATTAATTACAATAATTGTTTCAATGGCTATTGTATCAATAATAATATTTATATCAACTGTTTGTAAAAATTCACTAATTTCGGCACTTACAAATTTTATATTAATTTGCGGAACAGCAATTTGGTATGTGTTAGGATTTGCAGGTAGGAATCTTGTATCAGCTAAATATGGTGTTCTCGTAAAGTTTTTCCCTATTCCGTATATAATTGATGATCTTCAGATTTTAACAGGAGCTATTTCCCAGCAACTTACCAGCAGCATAAACATATTATTTGTTTTAATGGTATGTTTTGGTTGGATTTTAACTATGATGTTTTTAAGCACTTATATTTTTGGAAAAAGAGATTTTGATTAGTTATTTTGAAGTATGTCTTAAGAGTCAGCACTAAAAAAGTGATATAATTTAAAATTGGGTGATAAATGTGAAAGAGAATATATTAATAGTAGATGATGATAGAGACATAAGAGAAATGCTTGTAAATTATTTTAGTAAAGAAGGTTATGCAGTAGAACAGGCTTGCAATGGAGATGAAGGCCTAAAAGTTTTAAAAGCAAAGTCTTTCTCATTAATACTGTTAGATGTTATGATGCCTAAAATGGATGGTTATACTATGTTGTGTAAGCTTAGAGAATCATCCAATATACCGGTTATTCTTCTTACTGCAAAGGATCAACAAATGGACAAAATAAAAGGATTTATAAATGGGTGTGATGATTATATAGTAAAACCTTTTGATTTTACAGAACTTTCATTAAGAGTCATGGCTATATTAAAAAGAACTAAAAGTAATAACAATCCATGTCAGGATATAATAAAGATTAAAGATATAGAAATAAATACTTCAGAATATACAGTTAAAAAAGATAATTTGGAAATAATATTAACTCCTAAAGAATATGAAATTTTATACACACTAGCAATTAATAAGGGAAGAGTATATTCTACTAAAATGCTTTATGAGCTTTTATGGAAAGATACCTTTATGCAAAATGATAATACTGTAACTATGCACATTAAAAATTTGAGAGAAAAGCTTGGAGACAGCGTTAAGCAAGGAAAATATATAAAAACTATCTGGGGAGTGGGATATAAGATTGAAAAGGATCTTTAAACTTAGAAGTGAATTAGTTTTTTCGGCAGTTATTTCAGCTATTATAGCCATTATATTTGCAATTATTTTGAAAGAATTTATTTTAGGTTCCTTTTTAAATAATTCTAAAAATACTGCAGAATATGTACATGATAATGTGATTACTGGAATTGAGTATCAATTAAAAAACATGAATATTAATGATTCTAATAGAGCACAGAAATACATGGATAAAGAAAATAGCATGTTATATCTTATTTCTATAGTACATAAAGATGGAAAAGTAATAGCTTCAAACAACAAGCAAATTAAAAGTATAGATGCAAACGAAGTTGTAGATGGTAAAAAAACATTTGAATTTTTAAATCATAATAGAAAAAATTTAGTTAAGATAACTAGATGTGATTATTTAAAAGATGGATGCTACCTATATTATATATATATGGGTTATGGAAAATTAGAAAATGGAAACATTGTAGGTATAATGACAGGTATAATTTTTATAATTGTTTTTTTCTTGATTATATGGAAGCGCATATCTTATATATCTAAAATAAAATCAACAGTGAGAAGTATTGCGGAAGGTAATTTATATGAAAGAGTACCATTAAAATATAAAAATGAACTCCGTGAATTGGCAGAGGGCATAAACTATATGGCTTCAGAGATGGAAAAAGAAGATAAAAAAAGAAGTGAATTTCTTACTAATATATCTCATGATTTAAGAACTCCTTTAACCACCATACTTGGGTATATAAATATGATTAAAAATGGTAAGTATGTATCAAAAGATGAACTTAATAGTTATGTGGATATAATGAATAAAAAAAGTTTATATTTAAAGAATATACTTGATGATTTCTTTCAATATTCAAAACTCTCTTCTAAAGATATTGTGCTTGAAAAACAAAAAATAGAGTTGAATGAATTAGCAAGGCAAATTGTTCAAGAAGAGGAAGATGAATTTATAAAAAATAAACTAATACTTTCTATTAATTTAATGCAGCAATTTATTTATATTTATGTGGACCCTAATTTATTTTTAAGGGCGGTAAATAATCTTTTAAGTAATGCATTAAAATATTCAAAATACAATACAAGTGTTGAATTTAATATAAGTAAAGAAAAATATAATAATAAATTTTATGCAATAATTTCAGTTAGTAATATACCTGAAGAACCAATTACCGATAATGAAATAGAAAATTTTTTTGAAAGGTTATATAAAAAGGATTTATCTAGACAAAAGGAAGGCAGTGGTTTAGGATTATCAATTGTTAAAGACATTATTAAGATTCATGGTGGTTTTGTAAAAACATATAAAGAAAATGATAGATTGTTTTTTAAAATATATATGGATATAAAATTTTAATACAGTTTTTATTATGGAATGGAGGCGCAGCCTGATTTTCACTTAATCGGGAATAAGTCGAATATAAATCTTTCACTCTTACCAGTGGGAGATTTATTTTTTAGGCAAAAAACTGTCGCACTAATTTTTTTAGTGCGACAGCCTCACTCTATAATTTTACATATCTATTATTACTAACTCATTTTAGGAAATGTACTTGCAGCAGCAGTCATAACATAAGTTTTTAAGTCTTTGCCTTTTTTGCTCCAGGTAAGTTCTAAAGCTTCATCTAAAGTTTTAACTACTGCTATATTAGCTTTTTTTAGAAGCTCAGGATCTAAATCAGATACAAATATAACATCAAATCTGCTAGCAAGTTCGCAGAAAATATAACCTATATCCTTTGAAATACTATATTCTCTACGTAATTCTTTTTCTCTATCTAATAAGTTATCATAATTAAGCAGCATATCCTGAACATCCTGATTTCCACCAAGACCTTCACTACACTGGCTCAAAATGATCATTGTGCCGCCTTCTTTTACAGCCTCTTTTACATTTATAATAGTTTTACTAGTTTGGTAGAAATTTATGTCTTTAGGAAATCCGCCTGCTGTACCAATAACAAGATCAGCTTTTTCCTTTATAGTTACTCCATCTATTTTATCGACTATTTTACATCCTTCATAAAAAGCTTCTACATAGTTTCCGCTAACTGCAGCAGCAATTTTTCCATCATGTCCAACAACTACATTAAATATAAAAGTAGGTCTTAAAAATGCTGCAGCTTGCATCATATCTTCATGAATTGGATTACCTTTTAAGTTTGAACAAGCTGAATTTGGATTTTTACCTTCACCTAAGTTTGGTTTAAGACAAAGTGAATGATTATGCATTATAGTTTCATAAGAACTTATTCCTGGAAGAACAGTTTTTCTTCCGCCACCATATCCTGCAAGAAAATGATAAACAATACCACCTGCAAGTACTATATGGTCACATTCTAAAGCTTTTTTATTTACCCATACTGGTGTACCATATGTAGTTTCACCAACATAGGCTAAATTTTCCTTATCAAAGCAATCATGGTTAATAACAGATAACCTTTTTGCTAGTTCTTTTCCTAATAGTTTTTCATGTTCCTCTTTAGTTTGTTCCCTGTGAGAACCTGCTGCACTTACAACAGTTATGTCTTTATCTTTTACTCCACCAGCATTTAATTCTTCTACAATTTTGTATAAGAATTTGTCGGTTTTCTGCCAAGCTCTTGTAATATCAGGTATAATCAAACAAACAGTTTCTCCAGGATTAACTAACTCTTTAAGTCTAGGACTTCCAATAGGATTATGTAATGCATCTAGAATTATTTCATCTTCTGATTTTGAAACTTTAAATTCATTTCCTTCGATGACCTCAATTATATTTTTTTCATCTAAGGAAAGATTAACTGTTCCTCTACCATAATTTAATTCGATGTTTTTCATAAATATGCCCCCTAAAATTTTGTGATATTTTATTATAAAATATAACTATTCGAAGATACATTTTATTAACAATTTATATAATTTTAACATAAAAATGCATTTTATTAAATAGTCACTAAATTTTTATTATATTACTATTTTCTTTAAATTGATATTGAGTTTTCTGACAAGTTAGCAAATTTATAATGAATATTGTAAATTAAAGTTATAAAATGTTGAAGAAATGTTGTTATATATGCAAAATACGATTAAATATTAAATATATTGAAAAAATAAAATATTTTAAATTTTAGTTATTATGATAACAAGTCTTGAATTGAAGTGTAATATATTAATATTTTACAGTAATATTTTCATAATATCTAAAGCTTAATAAAGAAATATATTTTCAGTAAATTATCTATAGTTCTTTCAAGTATAATATTATACAATATATATAATTAGCATTTGTACTTTAAACGAAAATTTAAATTTAATATAAACTTTTAGGAGGAATTTATTAATGAGAAGTGATGTTGTAAAAGGAGGAGCAAAAGGTGCTCCAACAAGATCTTTAATGTATGGTATGGGCTTTACAAAAGAGGAGATAGATAGACCATTAATAGGAATTGTAAATGCTCAAAATGAAGTAATAGCAGGACATGTACATTTAGATGAAATTGCACATGCTGCAAAGGTTGGAGTTACTATGGCAGGAGGAACTCCAATGGAATTTCCATCTATAGGTGTATGTGATGGTATTGCTATGGGACATGTAGGAATGAAATATTCTTTAGCAAGTAGAGAACTTATAGCTGACTCTATAGAAACTATGGCAATAGCGCATGGATTTGATGGATTAGTATTAATTCCTAATTGTGATAAAATTGTACCAGGAATGATTATGGCAGCGGCTAGATTAAACATACCAGCAGTAGTTGTAAGTGGTGGTCCAATGAAAGCAGGAAAACGTAATGGTTGTGATGCAGATTTTACTACTGTCATAGAGGGTGTTGGAACTTATAATGATGGAAAAATTACATCAGAAGAACTTGAAGACATAGCTCAAAAATCTTGTCCAGGATGTGGTTCTTGTTCTGGTTTGTTCACTGCTAATAGTATGAATTGCTTAACTGAAGTTTTAGGTATGGGTCTTCCTTACAATGGGACATCAGCAGCTCATTCAGGTGAAAGAAAACAATTAGGTAAATATGCTGGAATGAGAGTTATGGAATTATTAAAAAATAACATAAGACCACTTGATATATTAACATTGGATGCTTTTAAAAATGCAATAACTGTTGATATGGCTATGGCTGGTTCAACAAATACAGTATTACATTTACCAGCAATAGCGCATGAAGCTGGAATGGAACTTGATTTAGATTTATTTGATGAAATAAGTTCAAAAACTCCTTGCTTAACTAAATTAAGTCCTAGTGGAAAATATCACATGGAAGATTTACATCTTGCCGGAGGAATTCCAGCTATGATGAATGAGTTATCTAAGAAGGGACTTATTTGTGAAAATGCTTTAACTGTAACAGGAAAAACTGTAGGAGAAAATATTAAAAATAAGATTGTACAAGATAACAATGTAATTCATTCTGTAGAAGAACCTTATAGCAACAAAGGTGGACTTGCTATATTAAGAGGAAACTTAGCAGTAGATGGTGCTGTTGTAAAAGAATCTGCAGTAGCTAAGGAAATGCTTAAACACGAAGGACCAGCTAGAGTATTTAATTCTGAAGAAGAAGCTGTTGAAGCAATATTCAAAGGTAATATAAATAAAGGTGATGTAGTAGTTATAAGATATGAAGGACCAAAGGGTGGTCCAGGAATGAGAGAAATGTTATCTCCAACTGCTGCAATAGCAGGTATGGGACTTGATAAGGATGTAGCACTTTTAACTGATGGAAGATTCTCAGGAGCTACAAGAGGAGCTGCTATTGGTCATATATCCCCAGAAGCTATGGAGGATGGAATAATAGGCTTAGTAGAAGAAGGAGATAAAATTTCTATAGATATACCAAATAAAAAATTAGAGTTATTAGTTAGCGAAGATGAACTTTCAAAACGTAAAGAAAAGTATGTTAAACCAGAACCTAAGATAACAAAGGGTTATTTAGGAAGATATGCAAAATTGGTTACATCAGCAAACACAGGGGCAGTGTTGAAATAAAGTTATTTTAAGGTTTAGATAGAGAAAGTTGATTTTCATAATCTTAATCTCTAACTAAACCTTAATTAAATTTTATAAATATTAATGACATAATAGGGGGCTATACAATGAATTTTATAGAAAAAATAGGTAAAATGTTAGGAAAATACTTTGCATTATTAGTTATAATTGCTGCGGCAATAGGTCTTTTCAAACCTAAATTATTTTTATGGGTAGTACCAAAGGTTTCGCTATTATTGGGTATTATAATGTTTGGTATGGGTATGACCTTAAAAAAGGAAGATTTTAAAGAAGTGTTTACAAGACCTAAAGATGTTTTTATAGGAGTGGCAGCTCATTATATACTGATGCCATCTATAGCGTATATACTATGTATATTATTTAAATTACCAAAAGAATTAGCAGTAGGAGCTATTTTAGTTGGATGCTGTCCTAGTGGTACCGCATCTAATGTAATGTGCTATTTAGCAAAGGGTGATTTAGCACTTTCAGTTTCAATTGGTGCAGTTTCCACACTTTTAGCTCCATTGTTTATGCCATTATTAATATTACTTTTAGCTGGTAAATGGGTTTCAATTCCTGTAGTAAGTTTATTCATAGAAATTGCAAAAATAGTTATTTTACCTATAGTTTTAGGCGTTATTGTAAATACAATGTTTGGACAAAAGGTAGAGAAGGCAACTAAAGCGCTTCCTTTAGTATCAACTATAGCTATAGTTTTAATAGTTGGAGGAGTTGTAGGTGCAAATTCAAAAAGATTATTAAGTACAGCAGCAATGGCAATTGGTGTAGTAGTGCTTCATAATTTATGTGGATTTTTATTTGGATATTTAGCTGGAAGAGTGCTTGGTATGGAAGAACCTAAGAGAAGAGCAGTGTCACTTGAAGTAGGTATGCAAAATTCTGCTTTAGGAGTATCTCTTGCAATGAGTTTCTTTTCACCAGCAGCGGCTATACCAGCAGCTATATTTAGTGTATGGCATAATATATCAGGACCAAGCCTTGCAACATTCTGGTCCAATAAACAAATAGAAGAAAAAAATCAGCATTATAGTAGTACAATCTCATAATAATGTATATTTAGAAAAGGGTTGTTACACTAAGAATAAATTTTACAACATATCGTATGTAAATTTCTTAGTGCTGCAGCCCCTTTTTAATTTTTTACTGAATTCATTTGCTATTATTCAATACTATTGGTTAAATTTTATAGTAGAATTAATGTAAGTTGAGATTTAAAATAAGTAGGATATAATATATTTGTAAAATGGATTTTAACATTTGAATATTTTAGGATTGGTGACATGATGAAAAAGAATAAATATGATATACAAAAATTTGAATGGGGGGAAGTTACCTGGCTGCATGAACCAAGTAACTTACTTACCCAGAGACTTAGTGCAGGTTTGGTAAAATTTTTCCCAGGTAAAAAGCAGACTAGACATGTTCATTTTGGAGAAGAACAAATATTATATGTGATTAAAGGCCAGGGTATACATAGGATAAATGGAGAGGAAAAAAAGTTAGAAAGTGGTATGCTCATTCATTGTCCACCTTATTCAGAACATGAAGTTATAAATACAAGTCAAGAGGAATTAGTTTTTCTTATAACATATACACCATCAAAATTAATGGAAATACATCAGAATTTATCTATTGTAAATGATAAAC
The DNA here is from genome assembly GCF_001038625.1 of Clostridium carboxidivorans P7. GTDB lineage: Bacteria > Bacillota > Clostridia > Clostridiales > Clostridiaceae > Clostridium_AM > Clostridium_AM carboxidivorans. The sequence continues at coordinate 3,102,659 of NZ_CP011803.1, read as the reverse complement.
ATATATTAGATATAGTTGATATAGAAGTGCTCGAAAACATTCAAAAAGAAGTATCAGAGCTTTTAAAGCTTTCCGTAGTCATTACTGATAATAATAATAATGATATTACAAAGCCTATAAATTTAAATAAGTTTTGCAGCTTGTGTAAATCAACTGGATTATGCAAAGAGAAGGAAAGTAAGTATGAAAGTGAATTAAATAAACAGGATAAAGTATTTGAATGCTGCAATAATATAATAACTATAATAGTTCCTATTTTAATGGGAGATAAGATTATAGGTTATGTGAAATGTGGACACCTTATCATAAATAAATCTAAGGATACAGAAAAATTAATTTTAGAAAGTTGTAAAAATACAAATATAAATTGTGAAGAGCTAATAGCTGCATATAATGATATACCTCTAATTCCTAAGAGCAGGCTTTATGCTCTTCAAGAATCATTAGGAATAGTTTCTAAGCTCATTTCTAATATTATTGAAAACAGTTTAGTGGAAAAGGAATTAAGTGAAAAAAATAATGAAATACTGAAAAATACAAAGGAAAAAGTTTATTTGGAAGATGCTTTAAAACAGGCTAATTTAAAACTTTTAAAATCTCAAGTATCTTCAAGTATTCAAAACTATAATTTCCAGTCTAAAAGTTATTTTTACACGGAAACTATGGAATATCCTATTTCTGAAGAAGAAAAGCTGAAAGATTATATTAAGAAGCTTGATGAAAGTGCTTGCCATAACATGATTTTACAAATCATAACTAAATATGAGGGCCTATCTATAGAAGAAATAAAAGAAAATTGTGAAGAGCTTTTAATAATTTTAAGCAGGATAGTATATTCAGAAACTAATGATAAAGATATGTTTTTGGATATAAGATACAAGTATAAGAAGAAAATAAAAAATTGTATTGATTATAATAACTTAAAAGACATTATTTTAGAGGCTTGTGAAGAAATTATAAACATATTAAAAAAAGTATTATTAAATGGCAAATATGATACTATACAAAAAATAAATTTATATATAGAAAATAACTTTAATCAAGAAATTACTTTGAATTTTCTTGCAGGGATGTTTTTTATAAGTCCTAATTATTTAAGCACTATTTTTAATGAGAAAAATGGTATGTCTCTAAAAGACTATATAAACAAGTTGAGAATAGAAAAGGCTAAAGAATATTTAAAGGAAACAAATATGAAAATATCTGATATAAGTAAAAAGGTTGGATATAGTCAATTAAGCTACTTTGGAAGCATATTTAAAAAGATGGAAGATTGTACACCTAATGGATATAGAGCAAAATTGAAAAAGAAGAGTTGAACAAGGTAAGCATAATGTGATACAAGAGTACAGTGGAAGTTTGAATTTTAACATATATCACTGCATAAAAGTTAAAATTCAAACTAGTGACTTTATATGTACACATTTAATTACGTTGTTATAGGTAATTCTAGTAAATTGAAATTGCATTTAACATATATCTTAATGCTTAAAAATTAAGGCGGAGCCTGCTGAAGACTTAATATATTAAATTAAAAAACAAGTTATCTCTTATTTTATAGAAATATCCCGAAAGAGATAAGTTGGTCAGATGATTTCCTTTTAAGAATCTTGCATTTTATATATGTTATATACATAAAAGTAATCACAAAATTATTTAACAGGTAACTTTATTTTTAATGCAATGAATAGTCAATAAGGTTACTAAGTTTTTACAGTCTACGACTTACCTTATTTATTAAAAAAGTCAAGGTAAAACATATAAACAATAAGAATTAAGAAAGCTACGCTTTTTTTATATAGCTATATTTATAATACATTATAAGCAATTCATCATAATTAGAAGAATACATTTACTACACAACTTTTTAGGCATTAGATATTCTTAATAAACGGTTGGCTTTTATACACCATATATCTAGAGATGCGGACTCAGCCTAAAAAGTTGTGTCACAATGTACTTATACAAAGCATTTTGAATTAAAATTAAAGATTTTTTCCTTTAGCTCTTAAAAAATCAAGAAAATCTTCTTTGCTCTTATTTATTATTAGTTCTTCAGGCATATCTATTTGCTTTAATACTTTTATTGCAGCATCAAAACCACCTATGCGATAGGCAAAATGGGAATCGCTGTTTAGTATTATTTTTACGCCATGTTCTTTACATAGGCTAGCAATTCTAGAACAATTTTTTTCACTGCCTATTCTTGAACTTATAAAGGAACTATTATTTATTTCAATAAGTATATTTTTTTCTTTTGCTTTTTTTACTATTTCTTCTTCATGAATTGGAAATTTAGGATTACCAGAATGACCTAAAATGTGTACATTAGGATTATCCATAGCCTTCAATAGAGCAGTAGTAGTTAAATCAGGATTGTTATTTCCTTTCATTATAGGTTCATGGATACTAGCTATAAGTATATCTAAATTTTTTTGCATATCCATTGGTAAATCAAGATTTCCTTCAAGATCTATAATATTCGCTTCACATCCATAAAGCATAGTTACACCAAAAAGTTCTCTAGGAAGTACTTTAAGGTTTCCAAAATACCATTCATGAGGAGCACCAGGCATAGAAGGACCATGATCTGTTGTTCCTAAAAGTTGTAGACCTATTTCACTAGCATATTTAGCATTTTCTAATAAAGTAGAATAAGCATGCCCACTTACTATAGTATGAGTATGTACATCAAGAACATATTTCATTTAAATTAACTCCTTTCAAAATTAAAACAATTTTATTATATATTACATATTACAATTTATAGCTGTGTTATTGAGTTTTATATTTTAATAATTTGAATTAAAATATAAAATTATGTACTATATAATATTTTACTATAAAATATTAATTCTATAGTAATTGTATGAAAATTGCTGTGCAATTTTTTTTGTATAACATAGCAAGATATTTAATAATTAATTTTGAATATATACGGGAAAATAATCTTATAATATTAAATAATTTTAATTATTGAAGAAATATTGACAATGATTAAGTGTAATCGTAATATAATATTATAGATTACGATTGTAATTAATGGGAGGATTAAAATATGAGTAATATACCTAAAATATCTGAAGCAGAATGGGAAATAATGAAGATTATATGGAACAAAAACCCTTGTACTGCAAATGAAATAATAAAATATTTAGAAGGCAGCACTGAATGGAAACCTAAAACAGTTAAATCACTTATAAGTAGACTTTTAAAAAAGAATGCTATAAGTTTTAATGAAGAAGGCAGAACATATTATTATTATCCTTTGGTTAATGAGAAGGAATGTATAAAGGAAGAAAGTAAATCTTTTATACAAAGAGTATATAATGGTGCTGCTAAAAATATGTTATTGAATTTTATTGAGGACAATAAATTGACGGAAGAGGACATAGATGACTTGAAACGTATATTAGATGATAGGAAGTAGAGATTATGTTTCATTTAATGATCTTATATAAATGGGTATTATACTTATCATTTTCAGCTAGTACACTGATTTTAATTACTTTTCTTATAATAAGAATTTTAAAAGGAAAACTAAGGCTGCAAATTCAATATGCAATGTGGATTTTTATTTTAATAAGACTAATTGTACCAATATTACCTCAAAGTTCATTTAGTCTATTTAATATGTCACCAGTTTTTTTTAATAGACCACCAGTTGTATCTGCTATAGATAAATTTGATTATGATCAGTATTTTACTGAAAATTTAGATGAGAATGCAGTAAGAAATATTCAGGTTAATAAGGAGTATTTTTATTTAAATCCAAATATGCTTACAAAAGAAATGTCAATGCCATTATCAACTATAAAATTAACACTTATATTATGGAGTATAGGGGTTATTTTAGGTATTCTATATATGGTTATGGCATATGTAACATGTGTAAACAAGGTAAATAAGTGTAAACAATTAGTGGATCATAGAATTATAGATATTTTAGAAAAATGTAAAAGGAATATGAAAATAAAAACAAAAATAGTCGTTGTTAAAGGACAAGATATTAAAACTCCAGCAATTTTTGGCCTTTTCAATCCTAAGATATTAATGCCAGAAAGTATAATTGAAGAAATGAATGACAATGATATTAGACATATATTTCTTCATGAACTTTCACATTACAAAAGAAAAGATGTTTTGACTAACTATGTTATTAAAATAGTTAATATAGTCTATTGGTTTAATCCATTTGTATGGTACCTTACAAAAAGGATGAAAAAAGATATGGAATTATGTTGTGATTCCTTAGCACTTTCTTATTTAGAAAATGATAAGCTAAAGGAATATGGATATACCATGATAAACCTTATTAAGTATTCTAAATTTAATACAAAGAAAGAATTAAATATGGCAGTTGGTATTTCAGTAAATGCTGAGGATATGGTTAGAAGAATAAATGTCATAAAACAATTTAAAAGAAGTTCGCCTAGGGTAATTATAACTTCAATGATTATTTTATCAGTTTTAGGAATTACTATGCTTACAGAAGGGAAAATAGATAATGTGTTTTCCAGCAATTTATTTTTCAATGATGTCAATAATAATATAGGTTCTAAGTATGTAGTAGATGAACTGGGGAGAAATAGAATAATAGACAATACTTATTATTCCTATGAATATGATCCTGAAGTTGTTGGAAATTGGACATGCGTAGATTTTGTTGAGTATATATCAGATTTTAAAAAATCTAAGAGGTATTGTAAGGATGAACTATATATTAAAGAGCTTAAGTTTTTTAAAAATGGGACAACAGATAAAAAATGCTTCACATGGACAAAGGGTATGGTCATAGATAAAGAAGATAAAGTTTCAAGTGAATACCTTATAAAAGATATTGATGGAGAAACCTATATGTTTGTTCAATGGAAAAGTGGAGATTATGCTTATGGCGGCAAAAGACCAATGTACTATGTATTGAAAAAGGTTAATTAGTTTGCTTTATAACTTATAAAAAACAGCTTCCACTATTTTAAGTAGAAGCTGTTTTTTACATATGAGTTTTTATTTTAAGTTTGCGGCTTATTTCTATTTCGTTGAAATCTTCTCTCAAAGTTTTACTTAAGAAGTAAAAAGAAGTTAAGGCAGCAATGGCATCAGTTATAGGATAAGCAATCCAAGTACCTTTTATACCAAATAGCTCAACAAAGAGTATAGCTAAAGGTATGAATATTATAATTTCCCTATATATTGAAAGTAAAAAGCTTTTTTTCGCTTCACCAATTGCTTGATAATAATTTATTCCCATATAATATACTCCAGTTAGAGGTATTAAAGAAATACATAGTCTGAAAGCTTTAACCGTTTCGTTAAGTAAAGTAGAATCTTTTAAGAAAAATCCTATTATAGAATTTGAAAAGAACATAAAAATTAACCAAAAACCAAAGGAAGCTATTAGCACGGCTTTAATTGAAGTAATTAAAGCATTTTTAACTTTATCATAGTTTTTAGCACCAAAGTTATAAGCAACTATAGGCTGCATTGCAGAGCTTATTCCTATTATTGTTACAAATAAAAACATTGAAACTTTGGTTATTACTCCTACTATCACAATAGCAGCTTCTCCACCTTGAGAATAAAGAAGGTTATTTAATACTACAGAAACTAAAGCATCTTCAATTTCTATTATAAAGGTTGAAAATCCAATAGTTATTATACCAGTTAAAATTTCTCTGGTAATTGAAGTATGAATAGAATGCATTGAAAATTCAATATTAAAATCTCTTATAATATTTTTGAATTTATAAAAAGCAAAGCTAAAGGCAGTTATTTGAGAAATTACTGTGGATATGGCAGCTCCTTCGATTCCAAAGCCAAGCATAACTATTAATATATAATTGATTATTATATTTAAAACAGCGCCAATTAAGTTAGTATATAATAAAGCTCTAGTTTGTTTCAAAGAAATCATAATATAACAGGCTACTACTGATAAAGATTGAAAAATGCCGCCTAATAATATTATGGATACATATTTATTTACTAAGGCATAGGTTATGTCACTAGCTCCTAGTGTATAAAAAATAGGTTTTCTAAATACAAAAACAATAAATGAAACTAGCGTTAAGATAGTTAAAACTAAAGTTAAAGAAGTAACTATTATTCTTTTAAATTCTGAAATGTTATTTTCACCTAAGCTTCTAGCAGTATAAGTTGAAGTACCAACAGCTATTAAAAGACCAAGAGCTATAAGTAGCTTTTGAACAGGAAATGCTATGGTTATAGCTGCCAGGGAAGTAACTCCTATGTAGTGACCTACATATATTGTGTCTACAATGTTATAAAGTTCCGATACCAACAATGCAAATATAGCAGGTATAGCAAATTTAAAAAGGGTTGTTTTAATTTTTTCTTTTGCAAAAATATTACTGTCAATTTCCATAAATTTCACCTCAAATTTTAGAAAAGTAAGCTAGGACATTTAAAAGATAATCTTCGCTTACTTAACTCTTTAATTAAATTATAATGGTTTTGGGGGAAATTTACATTCACTTAGAGGTTCAGAAGAAAAGTACAATTATGAGGTGTTGAGAAAATAGACAAAATAAGAAAATAGCTTAATAACACCTGTTTTTAGGTATTATTAAGCCTCTTTTATCAAGATAAGTAAAGCTCCATAACCTTTAAGGGTGATTTGTAAGTTAAATACAGTACTTTTTTTCAGGTTTTTAAAATGTATAGTAGGAAAAGAGGCTTTATGAAGAATTTGTTTTTCCTCTTTACTCAATCTTTTAGGTTTTCCCATGTCAATCCAGTAGTTATATGAAGAACCAGATTTTTCATTTATTTCGTAAGTAGTTACTTTTATAGATGAAGGTATATTGACTATATTTAACGAAAGTTTTTGTGCAACAGCATTTTTTACAGCTCTAAGTTTTGAAAAACTTTTAAATGGAATAAGTTTATCTATGTCCTCATTATGGTTATAAAGTAAAATTTGATATTCCTTATGGGACTTTGTAACTATATATCCATCATTTTTTGCAACTAAGGTATCTCCTAGTTTGTTTAATAAGTAATATGCATAATAAGAAGGCTTTTTTATTCCTTTGTCATTTATAAGACCAGGATATCCAAAAAATACTTCATTAGTTAAGTTAAACTGTTTATCTAAAACATCAAAAGCTCTTAAAAAGTTCAAGGAATTTGTATTTCTTATTACGCTGTTAATGATGTATGGCATCATATATGCTGTATCGTAAATATAGTCTATACTATCATTAGCATAAAAGGGCTTATCAGATACTTCTAACTCATAATCCTTACACAAAAGTTCTACTATTTTATCTTGGGTAATATTTGATATAGTTGAACTAAATTGAAATTTAAAAGAATACAAATCCAAATTGTCCAATTCTCCAAAATAGTTTAGGAAAGACTTTAAAGCTTTTAAGAAATCTTCAGTGGAAAAGTTTTTATTATCTAAAACTATAAGAGGTTTTATATTAAGTGTATCTAAAAATTCAAATACATCACTGGTTCTATTCCAATTATAAAATTTAGAACCCGGAAATATGCACATGTCTTGGCTAAAGACATTTAAAAGTCTGGCATATTCAAAGCCTATTTCTTCCTGAAGAACTTCAAGTATGTCTTTATTATCTTCTAAAAGAAGGTCAAAAGCATCTCCTACGTTTAGCACATCTTTAAAGGACTTATGAAATTCTCCAATATCTTCACCCATGTTTATATCTATTTTTGTTATTTTATCCTCGTAATTAAATCTATCATAATCTTCTAGATAATAAGTTATATATTGAAGACTTTCATTTAAATCAAAAAATTTAAGTTTTTTTTGATTTTCAAAGGTTTCATCATCAACTTTAAATCTTTTCCTATATTGAAGAGGGGTATATTTATAATGAGCTTTAAAATGCTTATTAAAGTATCTAGTATGTGAAAATCCTACTTCCTCTGAAATTTCGGATATAGTTTTATCTGTATCTAAAAGAAGTTTTAAAGCTTCTTGAACTCTATTTGAATTTAACAAATCTGTAAAGCTTGAGCCTGTAACATCTTTTATTCCGTGAGATAAATAATCAGTACTTAAAAATTCTTTTTTTGCTATGTCTTGTAGTGTTATATTATCGTTAGAGTTATTAAATATGTATTTAGAAATTCTATGATATCTTTCTAATTGTTCTTCTTTTTCTTTTAAATCTTCATTTTCATACATTAAATAGTGAAAATTGTTTATAAGGTGGTAAAGAAGATCTATGAGAATAACTTGTATTTCTTTATCATAATTATCTTGTTTTTGAACTGCTTCACAGGTTATTTTAGCTAAAAATGTTCTTAAAGCATCGTATTTTTCACTTTCCTGAGCTCTGTCATCTGTAGTATTGGTGAAGAAGAACATATTTTCAATATCACTGTAGTATTTTTCAAAAAAATAAGAATCTATATGAAAAACTAAAACTTTATTATCTCTATCATTACTTACAATACTGTGAGGTTCATCTAAATTTATTATTTCTATGTCCTTTTCTATGAGTTCATAGTTATCTGAACTTATAGTGATATTGAGTTTACCCTTAAGGACATAGAGAATTTCTATGGAATTATGCCAATGCATGGGGTAATTTATTACATTCTCTAAAGATATTGAAACTGGCATATCGGAAGGATAAGTTATGTATTTTTTTCGCATAATTATCTCCTTTCTTTTAAGCTAATAATAAAAACGGTGAATTATTTAATGATTTTTTTAATTTATGATTAGTATAATATATAGAAAAACTTTTTTCAATTTGAAAAGCTATGAAATATAGGTTGTATAACTAAATTTCATAGCTTTTATTTACACTCATTATTTGTTTTAAAACAAACTTATTAATTGTAATATTAATTTTAGTTAGCTTTAGTTAAAGCAAGGTATCTAGCACCTTTTACGTATGCAGGATCAGCATCAGTGTGTTTATCAGGATTTTTTATAGCTATATAGAACAGTCTTGCACTTTTGGCATCTTGAGAAACCAATCTATTTACTACGCTGCCATTTGAATCATATTCCTCAAAAAGGTAGCAATCACCAGTATTATCTAATGGTTGGATTTTATATTTAAAAGTTTTGTTTGGCCATACTGCAGTAAGATCATCTTTGAATTCATATGTGTTATTAGCACCATCTAAAAATTTTCCTACAAAAGCAGCCTTGTTTATTGAGCTAACAAAATCTGTTTTAATGAAAGTTTCATTATTTAAAGATTTAGTGCCAGTAGCTATAGAAGCAAGAGAATTAAGAGTTATTGTATTATTACCAATGTCTATAGTAAAGAGGGTATCATACTCATCAGTTCCGTCCATGCCATAAAACAAATATTGGTTTTTAGATATTTTTTTGATTTTTTGAATATTTTCTAGTTGTGCATCATTTTTGTATGCTGTAATAAGTTGATATTTGCCAGAAGTTTTAGTATTAAAGTGAAGTATTTTACTATCATAAGGTATGGATACTTTCTTATCTTCTAAATAAATTTGTTTGTACCAATCGCCTTGAAGTTGTGATAATAAATAATCTACTTGAGCATCAGTTAAATCTGTATTATCTGCAATTGAATCTAAATATGAATTTGGAGCAGTAGATGTTCCTATAATACTATTAACAGCATTATCACTTATAACTCCTCTTTCACCTAATACATTTACATTTTTTACATCATTTTTACTAATAAAATTTGAAATAGTATCTATATTACTATTTCCTAATAGTATAATTGGATTCGATGATTTTCCTGCTAATGCTGAACCTGAAAGAGCATCTGCAAAGGCTGAATCACTGGCTACAAGTACTTTATTTAAGTCCAAATTTCCCTTAAAGTCATTTATTAATGCTAGATTTCTGCTGTATTTATCAGATTGACTATAAACTTTTGTTGCTTTTAGTTCATTAGAAATGTTACTGTCTAAAACATCAGCTCCACCTACTAATATTAAATCTTTATCTTTAGCACTTGCTGCATAATTTTTAACTGAAGCAGGAACGTAATTTTTGGCTACTAGTATGATAGGATATTGAAGTTTAGAAGCTATAGGAGCAGTACTTAAAGCGTCTTCAAAGGTATCGCCTGAAACAACAAACATACCAGAAGCATTGCCTCCAGTTAATTCCTTAGCAACCTTAATGGAAGTTTCATATCTATCTACTCCTCCAATTCTTTTACTGTTTATATTTATTGAACTTAGAGTATTTACTATATTATTGGAAATAACACCAGTACCTCCTATAATATAAACAGTTTTAACTCCTAATATCTGCAAACGTTCTTTAGTTAAAGTAGTTAAATTATTACCTTCAGTAAGCAAAATTGGTGCATTATTAAGTTTTTTAGCTAGTGGTGAAGCAGTAATAGCATCTGCAAACATATCAGAGTTAACCAAAATGGCATAATCAGATTGAGACCATCCATTCTGTACAATGGCATTACAGGTTCCATATCTATCTGAACCAGCTAGTCTAGTTACACTGGGTTTATTAGAATTAGCATTATTAGTGTCATTACTAGCAAAAACAGATGTTGGAAGTAATAAACCTGTACTAATTATAATTGAAGTGATTAATAATTTTATTTTTTTCATAAGATGTCCCCCTAAAAGTTTTTTTATATTAAAATTTACCATTAAACAATTAAATTAATGTAGGAAAGATAAAATTTAAATGTTCATGTACAATGATTTTACCATAAAAACACTTATATAGTAAATATATTAAGTAAATAATAAAGATTTTAATGAGCAATACTAGATATGGAGAAAAAATATTATTTTAAACGAAAGGAAGATAAAAGTATGGATTTTCCAAAAACAATACCACCTCAAAAGCAGGATAAACAACCAGGATTAGAGTCACTTATGAATCCAAAACCAATTTATGATAATGTAAATTACCAAGGAGCAAACAAATTAAGTAATAAAACTGCAGTAATTACAGGAGGGGACAGCGGAATTGGTAAAGCTGTAGCAGTTGCATATGCTAAGGAAGGTGCAAATGTAGCTATAGTGTATTTTGATGAACATGAGGATGCTAAGGAAACTCAAAAAATAATACAGGAAAAAGGGAGAAAATGTATGCTTATATCAGGGGATATAGGAGATGAAAGTTTTTGCATAAAAGCTGTAGAAAATGTAATAAAAGAATTTGGAAAGATAGATATACTTGTAAATAATGCAGCAGAGCAGCATCCTCAAAATAGTATAGAGGATATTACAAGTGAGCAGCTTGAAAAAACATTTAGAACTAATTTTTTTGGAATGTTTTATATGACAAAAGCAGTTATGCCTCATTTAAAGGATGGAAGTACAATTATTAATACATCTTCTATTACAGCCTATAAAGGTGATAAAATTTTGATAGATTATTCTGCGACAAAAGGAGCTGTAACTTCTTTTACCAGATCAATGGCACTTTCGCTAGCAAGCAGGAATATAAGAGTAAATTCTGTAGCACCAGGGCCAATTTGGACACCTCTTATTCCATCTTCATTTACTGCAGAGCAAGTTGGAAAATTTGGTACTGATACGGAAATGGGTAGACCAGGGCAGCCTGTGGAGCTAGCTCAAGCTTATGTATTTTTAGCTTGTGAAGATTCCAGTTTTGTTTCAGGTGAAACTCTACATGTAAATGGCGGAAAAATGGTTAATGCATAAATTAGAATAGGTTAAGATGGGAGATAAGGAAGTGCTTAAAGTAAAAAAGATGAGGAGTTGCATTAATAATATATTGTAGTGTTTATTATTAGTACAACAGCATCATCTTTTTTATGTTTAATTATTCTATTTTAAAGCTTCCGCAGTCTGTACCTTCAACGTTCGTTGCAGCATATTCGTGTTTAGTAACTTTAATTTTGTCTAAAGTACAATAATCCTCATTATGTGCATGGAATTTACATTCAGAAACAATACAGCCTATACTATTATTCTTTTCCATAAACAGTACCTCCAAATTTATTTTTTAAAATTCTGTGATATTATTGTGTGATATTAACTTATATATATTCATGGTAGTTTTTATAATTAAGGGATTATCTTTTATATAAAATATTCCATAGTTTAACTATAATGCTATAATATAATAAAAAAATATAATTAGCTGTTTAAAATAATGAAAATGAAATTTTTAGATTAAATTAAGTGAGGTTGTATAAATAATGTACATATTGAGAAAATCCTTAGTAGTTTTTAAATATTTATTCTTAGTGCTTGTATTTGTTGATATTCATCATGGATTTAATAAGAAAGTTTCAATTATGATACTATTATTTTTGTTTAGTATAATTATTATGATTAATGATTATGTAAGAAATAAGATATTAAATAAAAATTCTGAGTATAGAGGTATATCATTAATTTTTACTATTTGTGGAGCAGCAGTGCTAAGATATTTTGTAAGAGGCTTAGGAGCCAGTGGATATATATTCTTTTCCTTAGCTGAACTTTTTGGAGTAAAGGGAAAATTGTTAAAAATTTTTTTCTTAATTCATGGAACTTCATTTTTTATAGTATCTATTTTAAGTATAGGAATTCCTAACACTGTAGATAAAATGTCAGATATGGGAATAACAATAATAAGCTATTTTGCTGTTGCTAGTATAATATATTCTATAAAAATGATTCAAATGGAAAAAGAAGAAACAAAGCAGTTAAATGAGAAATTAAAATTGGCAAATATAAAATTACAAGAATACTCTCTTAAAGTTGAAGATTTGACTATCTCTAAAGAAAGAAGGAGAGTTGCTCAAGAATTACATGATTCTTTAGGACATTCACTTATGGCACTAACTATGCATTTAGAATTTGCAAAAAAAGTTATGGATTCTAAACCTGATAAGGTTAAGGGTGTATTGGAAAAATCAGAAAAGATTGCAAAGGATAGTGTTAATGATTTACGAAAGGCTGTTAATGCTCTTAAGGAAGAAAGAGAAATAGAACATCTTAATGAATCTATAAAAAAACTTATTGATAACTTTGAGATAGCTGGAGGAGTAAAAATTAATTTTAATGGGGATATGAGTGTTGATAATGTAGATATAAATATTAAAAATTCAATATATAAAACCATAAGGGAAGCTTTAACAAATAGCATAAAGCATGGACAAGCAACTGAAATTAATATAAATATGGTAAAGAGCAGTGAAGGCATAAATTTAATAATAAGTAATAATGGAATTCGATGTGATAAAATTATAAAGTCTAATGGATTAAATGGAATTGAAAATAGAATAGGTTTGTTAAATGGAAGAGTAAATTATTTTAGCGGGAAAAATTCAGGATTTAGTATAGAAGCCAATATTCCAATATAATAGGAGTGTGACAAGTTGTGATAAATATATTACTAGTTGATGATCAGGAAATTGTAAGAGAAGGAATTAAAATGATTTTAAGCTTGGATGAAGAAATAAATATCATAGGAGAGGCTGAAAATGGAAGAGAATTAATGTCATTTTTAGAAAAACAAATACCAGATGTTATTCTCATGGATGTTAGGATGCCTGTGATGGATGGGGTAGAGGCTACTAAACTTGTTAAAGAACAATATAAAGATGTAAAAGTAATTATTTTAACTACTTTTACTGAAGATGAATACATATTTAAAGGAATTAAAAATGGAGCAGATGGGTATATATTAAAGGATGCTGGTTCAGAGGATATAATAAAAGCAATAAAAACTGCTTATAATGGTAATATACTTCTTAACCCTGAAGTAGCAGCAAAGATAGTTAAGGCATATAAGTCCATAAGTACTGAAAAACAAAATCTTGATAAATATAAAACACAAAAATATAAATTAGATTTGCTTACCAAGAGAGAAATGGATGTGGCAAAATTAGTAGCTGAAGGTAAAAGTAATAAGGATATTTGCAAAGTTCTTTTTTTATCAGAAGGTACAGTTAAAAATTATGTTACAAAAATATTTGAAAAGCTTCAATTAAATAGTAGAACGGAATTGGCTGTTTTTATTAGTCAAATACAACTATATTAAAAAACTTTTAAGGGAGATGGATTTATGGATAAGCTATTAGAATGTAAAGTTGTGAAAATTGAAAATGGTGAAAGTAGCTGCATTAATGAATTAGTAGTATGTGAGTATCCTCTAACGATTTGTCTTAATGGAAAAAAGATAGCTACACTTCTTTGTAGCCCTGAAAAACTTAAAGAGTTAACTTTAGGATTTTTATCAACAGAAGGTATTATAGAAAGCTTGGAAGATATAAAATATTTTAAATTAGATGATGTTAAAGCTTTAGTTGAAGTAGAAACTTTTGATAAAAATGTTTTTAGAAAAAGCTTTTATTCAAAAAAGGTTGAATTAGACAATTTAAAAGATAATAATTTAAAAGATTTTAAAAACTTTTTACAGTGTATAGATTGTACACCAGTAGTTAGTAAAATAACTTTAAAAGCAAACAAGGTTTTCGAATTTATGAAAAAAAATCTTGATTTTTCGGAAATCTTTAAAAAAACAGGAGGGTTACATTGTGTTGCCCTTAGTGATACGGAAGATATAATTATTATTTCAGAGGATGTAGCACGTCATAATGCATTAGATAAAGTGGTAGGAGAAGGGCTTTTAAAAAAAATTTTTTTTAAGGATAAAATTTTAATACTCAGCGGCAGAGTATCCCTTGAAATGCTTTTAAAGGCAGCTAAACTTCAAATACCAGTTATTATATCTAAATCTGCGCCAACTAGCTTATCTGTTGCTTTAGCAAAAAAGCTTAATATTACATTAGTGGGGTTTGTGAGAGGGAATAAAATGAATATATATGCGGGTGAAGAAAGAATTAACTATTAATTATTCACTCTTAACTTAACATATAGTATGTTTGCTGTAATTAGAGAAGTAATAGGTATTATGAGTATAATGCCTATTCCACCACATAATATCTGAAACACTTCTGAACAAAATACCTTTGCATTTATTATAGATGACATTGAATAATGGAGTTCGTTAAAATAAATAATTAATGTCATAAATCCTCCTATATATGCAAAAAGTAATGTATTTGTCATAGTTCCCAAAATATCTTTCCCAATATTCATCCCAGATTTCAATATAGCAGCTTTGCTTATTGATGGATCCTGTTTATACAGTTCATACATGAAAGAGGATATAGAAATAGATACATCAATTATTGCGCCTAATAATCCAATTAAAACTTGGCATATAACTATTTGTGAAAAATTCAATTGTACATAAAGGGATAGTGCGGAAATTGTTTCAGATTGTTCTACACCAAAGCCTTGTATTTTTGCATTACTTCCTATGTCATATGTAATAAGCATGGTTATAAATATGACTAAGGTAACTGAAAAAAGTGCTGAAACTGTCTTTTTATTTAATCCATTAATATAAAATAAAGTAACATAGGTAATGGTTATACATCCCACAAAAGTTATTTTAATTGGATCCATTTTAGCAGCAATGAGTATGAGCATAAAAAACAAAATTGAGAAGTTAAAAATTAATGTAAAAAATGATTTTATCCCTCTTTTGCCACCTATGATCACCATTAAAGCAAACAATATAATTAATAGTACTATTGATACATTCATAGCTTTAAAATACTCCAATCTTATGATTTTTAAAAAGTATTACGGATATGTAAATAGTAATAGGTATACTTAGGATAATTCCTATACTTCCAGTAAGGGCACGTACAAATTCAAGTGAAAGATTTATACTAATAATGTAGAAAAATGAAAAATTATTTTTTAATAAAAGCAGTATAAGTGGAATGCTGCCGCTAATATATGCGAAAACTAAAGTATTTGTCATGGTTCCCATAATATCTTTTCCAATTTCTTTACCCGAGTTAATAAGAACTTTACTTTCAATGTTTGGGTTTTTATCACATAATTCTTTTATAGAAGAGGAAATAGAAATTGCAATATCCATTATTGAACCCAAAGTACCTATAAGAATTTCAATATAAAATATTTGTTCTGGTGGATGAGTAAGAAACTCCATTTCTTCAAATTTAATGCCGTTCCAGTGATTTAACTGTATTACAAAAACAGCTATCAACATTGATAAAAGAGTTCCTGCTATTGTTCCAAGTACAGCAGAAAGAGTTTTTTTATTTGTCCCACATACAATTGATATGGATAAAATAACAAACAATAAACTAGCTATTATAGAAATAAATATGAGATTGTAGCCATGTATAAACAATTTAATTATAATGCAAAAAATTATGATGTTAATAATTACGCTGGCTAAAGAACGAAATCCTTTAAAACCACCCACTAACAAAATTAAAAATATAAATATGGATGTAATATATACAACGTATTTATCTCTTTTAAGATCAAGTATTTTTGCAGAAGTTATTTTATTATTTGCATCTTGCTGTGTTGATATAAAAACCTCGTCACCAACTTTTAAATTTAAATTGTTGACTCCAGAATAAGAAGAGGAATTTTCAAGTCCAATTTCCTGCCCTTTAAATTTTCCATTCATAATTATTGACTTAATTTGCTGTTTTGTTATTTGTTCAATGTCACCGTTCATATTGGTAATTTTAGATGGAGTTTCTTTTATATATGTTATCTTTGCTATAGTTTTGTCATAATAGTTTTCATTGTTTGATGTAAAACAGTAAATAATCACACAAATAAATACTAATGATATAGCAACTATGGAAGTAAATTTATTTTTCTTTAATAATGACAGTACTTTTTCCATAATTTAAGTAACTCCTTTTTACTCAAAGTGTGTTTTTGTTGATATTTTTATTTGAAAAATATTTCATATAATATAGTATGAGCTGCAATTTAAAATTGAAGCTCATTACTTAGATTACTTTGATTTTAATAATAACACATTGAAGTAAGTACGTAAATTATTATTGTTCCTTATTATATTAAACTTACTGGCATATAGTTATATGTCTTTTAAATTTACCTTTAGCAACAAAACATTTATCAATAATATTAAAACCAGATGAAAGAATATATTTATCCATATTTTCAAAAGTAACAATTACCATTTTATTTGATATTTTACGAGCAGTTTTTATTATAGCTACTTGATCTTCAAGTGTAGTTGATGAAAATAGACCATAAGGTAAATCTATAATTGATACATCAAAGTTATCTTTTATATCATGCATATTTCCAGTAGTAATTACATTTTTACAGCAAAAGTACTCTAGATTTTTTTTTGCATTTGCAGCAATCATAGGATTTATTTCCCAGCCTTTCGTATCAATTCCTAAGGACAGAGCTTCTATAATAACTGTTCCAATACCACAACAAGGATCAACTAATTTATAATCTAATTTATTGCAAACAGCGATGTTTACTATTGCTCTTGCAATTCTTGAATCAAGTGCATTAGAATATGAGTATGGCTTTCTGTTATGGAATTTCCATTCAGGATTATTTTTTTCATATCTGCCAAATATCCATTTTTCATTTACTCTTGTTATACCAAAGAGTAATTCAGGATTTTTCATTTCAGCTTCTCCTGTTATATTTTGGCCAATTTTATATTCTATTTTACGCCTCTTTTCATAACTAAGGATTTCATCACCATAATTCACATAAGAAACTTTGAAGTTTTCATATGCCAGTTTATCTACTGTAATTTTATGAATTATATCCTCTAAGGATTTTCCTGTATACATTATAGATATAGATTCTTTTATAAATGGACTTCTAGATGTGGCAATATAGTGATAAGAAAAAAAATGTTTTTTATCTGGAACTTTATTGAAAAGACATTTCATTTCCATTTTGCACAAGCTTTCTTCATCTTGAGCAAAATTAATTATATAAAAATAGGGTTTAATTTTGTTATTAAAATTTACCTTTGGTTTCATATCCATAGGTATTAATTTAAACATAAGCACACCTCTTGTGATATAAATGAAAGAAATCCCCTTAAATTTGAGGATTTTTTCATTTAACATATTAAATTCCTTTAATTTTACCTTTAAGTGCTTTTATACGGTCATTTACATAGCTAATAAGTTTTCTTTTGTCATTTTTTACGCTGTTAGGAGCATTAGAAACTATAGTAATAATATCTAATTTACTTCCTTTTACTTCTTTAGCAACTTCATAGCCTAAGTAAATATTTTTTGTTTTCCAATAGGCATTGTTAAACTCATCTGCTTGTTGTTTAGTATAATATCCTTTTTCAATACCAAATTGGAATAAATCAGCTGCTGCTTCTAATTCGTCTAAGTTTTCAGCTTCTAAAGTTTCATTAATGAGACTTTGAAATGTTTTCATTAATAGCCTCCCCCTTTTTAGTTATATAATAATATTTTAAGCTTATAATATGGCACATATACTGGTATATTTTGGATTTTTATGCCATTAATATTTCCCAGTTATATAAAATTAGAAGTTTTTCTGCAAATAAAGTTATAAACAGGATAACAAGTATTCATGTTATCATATTTTAAACAAAAAAACCATAATATTGTGTTTTTTTTATATATATTTGTTATTATATATATAATAACAAGTTAAAATGTAAATGGAAAGTTTTAAAATTTTTATTTTGATGTATATGGAGATGAAATGTATGACTATAGAAAAGGTACAGTGTAGAAAATGCAAATATTATTATATTACATGGGATAAGAATTTTCCATATGGATGTAAATTATTCAAGGTAAAATCAAAACAAATGCCTTCCATTATTGTTTATCAATCTATTGGGAAAAAATGCGAAAATTGTTGTTATGATTTATAAAGTAAACTAATTTGTCCATATATATTAAGTATTTTTTCAAACTGTACGAGAATAGGGTTAAATAAGGTTTATTTACGGGGGGAGTTGTTTTTTATGTCTATAAAGAAAAAAATACCTTTTTTAATTGCAATAATAATTGTTGTTTTAATGGTTGTAACTACTGTTTTTATTAACAATAGGTCTAGCAATATAATAAAAAACAAAACTAATAGTGAAATACAACAAATATGTGATCGTTCAGCTGAAACTATAAGTTCAACAATTGAAAAAGAAAAGTTGGCAGTTAGAATTTATTCAGAAAAGAATGTAGTTAGAAATTTACTTAAAGTAAATAAGGATACTCCAAATAGTGAAGATTTTAATAAGCAGCAGCAGGATATGAATTTAGCACTACAAGATTATGTTAAAGAAACTAAAAATCTTGAGCACGTCTTTATAGTGGATACTAAAGGAAATATAGTTGCAGATAGTGACAAAGATTATCTTGGAAAAAATGTAAATGATAGGTCTTATAATAAGCCAAGCTTAGAAGGTAAAAATTCAATAAGTGAAGTAATTATGTCAAAAGTAACTAACAATCCTATAGTGGTTTTTACTAATCCAGTTAAATTAAATAATGAAATTTTAGGATATGTAGGTACAGCTGTGTATGGCAGCAGTTTTTCAAAATATTTAACTAATGCTAAAGCAAGTGAATTTTCATCTGGCTATGCATTTTTAATGGATTACAAAGGAAATATGATTTATCATCCTACTAAAGAAAAAATAGGAAAGCCTACAGAAACTTCTGAAATAAAAGCTATAACTGATAGACTAAATAAAGGGGAAACTGTAAAAGGAAGTATACTTAATTACAATTTTAAAAATGTGGATAAAATATCAGGATATCAGATTATACCTGAAACAAATTGGGTTATAGTAACAACTAGTGATAAATCGGAAGTATTAAAGGATATTAAAAGTATGACTAATATTATAATCATTATATCTATTTTGCTTTCAATTATAGCTATAGGAATAGGTTATGGATTTTCATTAAGGATTACTAAGCCTATTGGTGAAATTGTTAATCTCATAGATAAAACAGCTAATTTAGATTTAGAGAATGTTGAGAATTTTGATAGGTTGTATAATTATAATGATGAAGTAGGAATGATGGCTCGTTCTATGGGAAACATGAGAAAAGTACTAAGGGAAATGGTTGGAGATATAACATCAGCTTCAGCTGCAATAAGTTCAAATGCAGAGTTAGTTGATAAGCTGACCATTGAGTTAAAGAGTTATGCTGAAAAAACAGCAGAGGAAAGTGAAAATCTTTCAGCAGGTATGGAGGAAAATGCAGCTACAGTAGAAGAAGTTTCAGCTTCTTCAGATGAAATGGGAAATGCAGTAAATTCTATGGCTGAAAAAGCTTCAGGTGGTTCTGCTAATGCCAATGATATTGCTGGAAGAGCTGAAAAATTAAAGAATGTTGCATTTGAGTCTGACAAAAAGGCTAATGAAATATATATGTCAGTAAAAAATGATTTGGAAAAAGCTATTGAAAATTCTAAGTCTATTGAAAAGATAAATTTATTGTCTGCTGACATACTTGACATTACTGAACAAACAAATTTATTGGCTCTTAATGCTTCTATAGAGGCAGCTAGAGCAGGTGAATCAGGAAAGGGATTTGCTGTAGTGGCGGATGAGGTTGGTAAACTAGCAGAAGAATCTGCAGCAACAGCTAGTAACATCCAAAATGTAGTTGGACAGGTTGTAGAAGCAGTACAAAATTTATCAGATAATTCATCAAAACTTCTTAAATTCATCAATGAAACTGTTTTAAAGGATTATAGTAATTTGGTGAAAACTGGAGAAGAATATAATAATGATGCAGAAACAGTAAATAATTTCATGAGTGATTTTAGCGCTGTGGCAGAAGAATTAAGTTCATCTATTGCAGGTATAACTACTGCCATAGGGGAAGTAGCTAATACTGTAAGTGATGGTGCTAGGGGAGTTACAGAAATAGCTAGCAAAGCTGCTAGTATAGATGAAAAGCTTGGCAATATAAAATCTACTTCTGATAATAATAAGCAAAGTGCTGATAAATTGCAGCAAATTATATCTAAATTTAAGATTTAACTTTAAAATTAATTGGTTTTTAGTTAGTTAAAAATTTATTAAATAAAAGCTGTGAAAGTAAGATATCAATATTACTTTCACAGCTTTTTAGATTAAAATTAAATTTGTATTACAATAAACTCAAAGCCAGTTTTTTTAATGACTCTATTTTACTTTCGTATTCAACACAAGTTATTTCATAAGTATCTTTTACCTTTTTAAAATAATCTAGAAAATCCTGCTGCTTATCTTTGCTTATGTTAAATTCACAAGCTAGCTTGTTTAAAAATTCTATTTCTTTAGAATCATAGGATCCATCTGATATAGCAAGACCAACTAATTCAAAATATATTATGTTCTTAATTCTGTCTGTGGAAGTTTTTAATTCGCTTACAGCTTCTTGAAAAGATAAACTTTTTATATTTTCATTAGTCAATGAAAGCTCATCCATATAATCATCTATTAAGTTTTTTTCATTTTCAGCAAAAACTTCATCCACGTTAGCTAGAAGTTGAACCAAGTTAACAAATACAACAGATTCTTTCTTATTAAGTTCCTCTAAAAACATGTGAATACCCCCTCTATAAAATAATGGCTACTAATTCAATATTACAATATAATGGATAAATTGTGAATACAAACTTTATAAAATAAATGTTCATAAGGAGTTAAAACTCCTTATGAATTATTTTACTTGATATTTTTTTAATTCTTCGTCTAAATTTACTTCATTTAATTTTTCAAATTCCTTATCCAATGAATTATCTTCTCTTAAATCATTTAATCCTTCTGCCAAAGCTTCTTTTTTCTCAATTTTTCTTTCTATATCATCTAAATTTATTTTATTACTTCCAGTATCTACATTTGATAAAATTTCATTAACCTTTTTACTAGCTTCTGCATTGTTATATCTTGCAGCTGCCTCATCTCTATAAGTTCTAGTCTTTTGAATTTCCTCTTCTAGTTCCCTTAACTTTTTCTTAATAGCTTCACCTTTTTTAAAGGCATCTTCATAACTCAATTTTAATGAATCATAAGATTTATCAGCCTCAATTTTTTTTGCTAAGGCTTTTTTAGCTAATTCTTCATTACCTTTGCTCATGGCAAGTTTTACTTTTTCATCAAATTCCTCAGAAGTTTTCTTAGCAGTATCCATTTTTTTTTCTATTTCATGAACGTTTCCTAAAATTTGTGCAGATGAAATTTTAGCTTTGTTTAAACTTTCATCCATATCTCTTAATTTTTGGTCTAAAAGTTCAATTGGATTTTCCATCTCATCTAATGCACCATTAACCTTTGCTCTAAACATGTTGTTGATCTTTTTTAATATTCCCATAACAATTCCTCCTAAATTATATTTCAAATAATTTTTTAATTACTAATTAAAATCTATGAACTGATTATATAGTTATTTATAACGCTTAACAAATTTTAAAATACGCCTTTTGAGGTGAAAACAAACCTTATATTGACGTTTAACTCATAATATCTTCAAAAATCTTAAAGTTTTGATGTTATACTAAAATTAAAGAAGACATTAGTAGAGTATAATATTTATTAGTTTTATAACCATAATAGTGACAAAATAAGTAGAACAATATGATATACTGACATTATTAAAAAAATATGTTTGAAGTGTAACTTTTTATACAGTAGTATTGTCTAATTTATATGGCCTGTATATTATCCAATTAAAGAGGTGAAAAGATGAATGATATTGATACAGTGATTAAAGCTCAAGAGGGGGATGATATAGCTTTTGGTGAATTAATAAAGTGTCATAAAGAAAATCTTTATAAAATAGCCTTTGCTTATTTAAAAAATGAAGAAGAAGCTTTAGATATTGTAAGCGATACCATATATAAAGTCTATATGGATATAAATAAATTGAAAAATCCAAAGTTTTTTAAAACTTGGATTACAAGAATATTAATAAACAATTCTATAAATAGATTAAAGAAAAATAAGAGAGTCATTTTAGTTGATGAGTATGAAAAAATTGATAATTTTAATCTTAGTAATTTAGATTTAGAAACGGATATACCTAAATGTATAGATCTTTATAATGCTATTGATAGTTTAAATATAAAATCAAAAACTATAATTATTTTAAAGTATTTTCAAGATATGACTATTTCCGAAATATCTAATATGCTTGAAATTCCTGAAGGAACTGTAAAAGTTTATATACATAGAGCTTTAAAAAAATTAAGAATTCAGCTGAGGGAGGAGTTTATTTAGATGGACTTTAAACCTAAAAATGGCTTTGAGAAAATAAAAGTTTCAGAAAAGCTTGATGATGTAGTAGAAAAAGCTATTAAAAAAGCGAAAAAAGATAAGAAGAAAAATATAATCAAAACAAAATTAATTAAATATACATTGGCAGCAGCATCGATATCTGTTATATTTATGACTAGCGTTAAATTTATACCGGTTTTTGCTGAGGCTATAAATAATGTAACTATTGGACAACCAATAACTCGTGAACTTCAGTGTTATTATGATAAGAATATAGGAAATGCGGTAAAAGAAGGAGCATCTCAATGTATAGATGAATCGAAAATAAATAAAAATATAAAAGTCACTATAAATAATATAGTTGGTGATGATAAAAATTTGTTTATATTCTATACTTTAAATGGCAAAATGGCTAAAGAAGGACTTAAAAATCTTTTTTTACAAAATTTTAAGATAACTGATAATGATGATAATGTACTTTTGGATAGTACCTCTAATTATTATTCTAAGCTTCCAGCTAAGCTAGATCATGAGGATGGAGATTATTTATTGACATATAATAAGGAATATAGTTGTGTAGTTGCTTCACTTGGTAATAGTTTTAAAAATTATTCGAAAAATGGAGAAAGCTATGGCTGCATAGAACTGTCAAGTGTTAATGGAAGTAAGATACCAAATGAATTGAATTTAAAGTTTTTAAGTTTAACTGAGGCTTATAAGATGAGTTATTCAAAAAATAAGTATGAAAAATTTCTTTCAGATTTCAAAAGAGAGCCAATAAGCATAGCTGGTGAGTGGAAGTTTGACATAAATGCTTATCAGAGTTTAAAATATAAAAAGCCTGAAGTATATAACAATATTAAATTCAGGGAAAATCATACGGATTTTAATATAAAAGCTTTAAAAATATATCCTACACATACTGAAATGAGAATAGAGTTGGGAAAGAACACCATAAATTCAGCACAATGTTATTCCATAGGACGTCAAATCATGAAAAATGATAAAACAGATAATAGCAAATTACCTTATTTAATTGATGAGAAAGGTAATAAGTATTTATTTGCAGATAATGATTTAGAAGAAATGGATTCTGACAACTGTTTAAATATGAATTTTCAAAGTTCTTATTTTAGAGATTCAAAGGAACTTTATTTAGTAATAAATCAGCTTAATTATGATAATGATTCACAACAATTTTCGAAAGATATAGAAAGCACAAAGATAAAAATAAAGTAGGAAATGAGGAATATTTTAATGGCAAAACATGAACGTAAACGTAAGAATAATGAGCATAAACATAAAAATAATGAACATAAACATAAATTTTCATTTAAAAAGGCTATAGCGTTTATTCTCTACATAAGTTTTTTCATAGCAATTACTTCACCATTTTATGTATTATATGGACCATTTCAAAATGTAAAAAAGACTTTAGTGGGAATGGTCTGGGGTTCAAGACATAGATATTTGGTGGAGATGTTTTTATCAAAGGATAAAATTGAGTCACTGGTTGGCAATACAAAAAGTACTGAAACAAAGGCTAATGAAGATATTGAAAAAATTAACATACAGCATAAAAATGATAATGAGATAATTAAATATGAAATAAATGATAAAAAGTTTGATGGATATCTTTTAGAGATAAAGGATCCTACTAGAATAAAGATTGCATATACTAAATATTCAGATAGAGGACAAAAAACTAGTGAAATGGCCAAAGAGAGAAATGCTGTTGCTGCTATTAATGGTGGTTCTTTTGTTGACAAAAATTATGCTGGAGTTGGTTCAACCCCAGGAGGTTTTGTTATTTCTAATGGACAAGTTATATACAAGGACTGTGATGAGGATACCCCAGCAAATGTAATAGCTTTCACAAAAGAAGGAAAGTTAATAGTAGGTGATCATAGTATAAATGAACTTAAGGCACGTAATGTAACTGAGGCGGTATGTTTCTTAGCTCCTACACTTATCATAGATGGTCAAAAGCAAATAGATGATCCTCAATGTGATGGTGCTAATCCAAGAACTGCAGTAGGTCAAAAAGCTGATGGTACAGTATTGTTTTTAGTTACAGATGGTAGAAAAAATCTAGTAAAGTTAGGGGCAAGCCTTTACGATTTACAAAAGATATTATATGATCATGGTGCAATTAATGCAGGAAGATTAGATGGTGGATATTCAAGTACAATGTACTATGAAGGCGAAGTTATCAATAGTCCAAATGAATGGGATGGGGAAAGAACAGTTCCTACAGCTTTATATGTGGAACCAGAAAAATAATAAATTAAGAGAAGTATTATTTGAAATATGTGTTAAATAATTTTACTGTATATTAAATATATAGTTATATGATTGTATAGGAGTTGTAGTGTTATGAATTTGTTAAAAAAACTGTTGATTTGGAGCATAATCGCAGCATTAATTGAGTCAGGGATGTTTTTTTATTTAGATAAAGCTTATTCTAGAACCTCCTCGGACTATAAAGAAGTAAAAAGTACTACAAAATCAGAGAAAAAAACGTATAATGAAGTTAAAGTTCCTGAAAATGCAGAAAATGTTCAAGTTTCATTTGATGGAAAATATATATCATATTGTGAAAATAAAGAGTTAAAAATAGTTAATACTCAGGATGAAAAAGTTCAAAGTGTAGAGACTAAGGATAATGCAACTATTTCTTATTTTAAATGGATGCCAGATAGCAATTGGATCTTAATTTGTGAGAAGGATAGTAGAGATAGAATAAATTTTTACAATTATAATCCTAGTAAGAATAGCAAAAACCAATTAACTGATCATGATATGAAACCACTTATTATTGAACTAGATAGTAAAAATGATAAAATAGAAAATATTGCTTTGTCTACAGCCAGTCATGTAATGTATACAAAAATTTTGCATAAGAATGGTAAGAGCGATATTTATAGAAGTAATGTTATGAATCAGATTGAAAAAATTAAAACTCCAAATAATGAAATAGGTAATATTTCAATATTAAATCTTGCTTCTGATTTAGTTTATGAAGATAAAGAAGAAGAAGAAATTAAAAATGTAACTCAAACTGTGATTAAAAATAAAAAAGGTGATGAGAAAACATCAACTAATATCTCTAGTATAGATTTTCAGGGTAACAGTAAGAAGGTTTTACTAGGTACTGATACTCAAGATAAAATATATGTAGGAATTTCAGAAGGCGGTAAAATAAGCAGTATATTGTTTGGAGATTTGAAAAACTCTGCATCTGAGTGGGGAAATTTAAAGTTATTAGAGGCAGCAGATAAAAATAATATAGTTATAACTAATAGTGGTAATATATACGTAAAAAATCAATCAAAAAATTCTGTTAAAAATGCATCAACTAATGCAGAAACACAATATACTGGAAACTTTATAGAAATACGAGATAAATATATATATTCACTTTCTAATAGTAAAGTAATTAGAACTGCACTTAAATAGCAATCTATGAAAAAACACTATCAACTTTATTGAATTCAATAAGGATGATAGTGTTTTTTATATGTTTATCCGAAAATGCTTTATTTTTTAATTTATAAGTTTTGTTTTTATAGTTGTCCAATAATCCGTATTTTCTAAACCTAATCTCCAAATTGCAATACCTAAAATATTGCTGCTATTTACTAAATCTAATTTGTATGAAAGGCTTGTACTATTTTCGAACCATACAGTATGTTGTATACCACTAGCGTCTGTGTACTTAAAATAAGGACTTTGTGAGACTGAATCCCACAGTATTTGCGCACCATAAGTTGAAGCTAGATTATAAACTCCATTAATACTATATGCTTTAGTTCCATTTGATGACCAATCGTATCCATAAGCTGCACAACCAAGTAGAACTTTATTTGCAGGAATTACTGTAACTGCGTAGTTTATAACATTTTTAACCCAATTTATTGAAGCAATTGCTCCTGGTGAGCCGCCTGGATAATGTTCATCGTATGCCATTAAAACCATCTGATCGGAATAATTTGCTATTTTAGCGTAATCAAAAGCTCCATTCCAGGAATCAGTAGTGCTGTCATAGGTTTTAGCTGGTACAGAAACTGTAACTGCAAAACCTTGTGGATGTAATGTGTTATAAAGCTCACTCATAAAAGTAGTGAAGTAACTTCTATCATAGTAGTAAACTCCTTCTAAGTCCACATTAACTCCTTTGTATGAATTAGCTTTCAAAGAGTTTAATATGTTGTTAATCAAGGTTTGTCTATTAGTTGAACTTTCTAATAAGGTTTTAGCTATGCTTCCATCAAATTTATTAGTTATCATGGCATAAGGTTTAATGCCATTACTATTAGCATAGGATATTTGACTTGATGGAACAATACCAGTAATATTTCCTAAACCATCTGTAGTAAATGTATCTGTTGCAATTTCATTTATTGTTGTGGAATTGCTTACCATAGAATTATAGGATGAGCTGTCACCAGAATAATAGTAAGTTGCAAAGCCTAAAACTATTTTACTAGAAGAAGGTACAACTACTTGACTAGTGGTAGCACTTACGTGAGTTGAATCAGCAGAAGTGCCATAAGAGTTATATGCTCTTACAAAATACCAGTACTTAGTTGAAGCACTTAATCCCGTATTTTTGTAAGTATTAGAAGTTAGTGTAGCTATTTGAGTATAATTAGAATCATAGGTTGTTGCTCTAAACAACTTATAGCCTGAAGCACCTGATACAGTATTCCAAGTTAAATTAATTTCAGAAGAAGTTACACTTGTTACTGTAAGACCAGTAGGTGCTGAAGGTGGTGGCTGCGATGAGCGAGGCTTTGCTAAAACAATGCTGAAATTAAAGATTGTTAAGAATAGGGCTAAGACTAGTGAAAGTACCTTTTTTTGTTTCATTTTCATATACCTCCATTGTTTTCTAATTTGTTATATTAATTTTATTATCGAAAAATATAAAATTAAATTAAACGGTAATGTTTACCAAAGGAAACTTCTGGAGGTCAAAGGAATTTTAAGGCCTTTAGGAAAAATAATAATAAACAAAGAGAAGGATCATCAATTTAGTATATCTACTACATTGATGATCCTTCAACTTTTTAACTGAAATTCATATTTAAAATTTCAGTGAATCAATAAAGAATATAACAATCTACCTTGCACAATTATAGATAGTTTATCACCTTATTATGATGTTGCCACCATAATAAAGCAAATCACAACCTGTAATCATGGTTCGTTCAACCAAACAGAATACTTACTCAACCCTATACAACCTTTCGGCTGTATAGGATCGAAAGGAATAAAGTAAAATTTACAAACTATAGTTAACACCATAATAATGTTATTTTATTTAATCCATCGGCACCCTGAGTGATCTTAACTCGACCTTATAAAATAAATTGGAATCTCATTATAATCAATTGATCGATGTCGACTATAATAAAACTTTTCTTCACCCTATAAAATCTTCCCTCTGACTATATAACAGCCATTTTGACCATTATATAATCGTTGGTCGACCTATATACACCCAGTTTAATGAGCATATATAAGTCTTCGCTCAACTGTTATGTCCCTTATGCTATTAATATGTGCAATTTTCTTTGAAAAATACAAGGAAAAAAGAGGAAATTTCTTAAAATTAAATGTAAAAATTATTTTAAAGATATAGTGATTTTATGATTCTTTTTAGAAGCTTGTGTTATAATACAATACGGACAAACGGTTAAATCAGGCAGGGGGAAATAGACTTGAAAAATACTAGATTAAAGGAATTAGATATTTTAAGAGCTTTTGCTTTTATTTTTGTAGTAGAACAACATACTATGGGTGGGTATTTTAATATAAAGGGTATCAGTTATTTTTACTATGAAATATTTAAATTTATGTATACTTTAGCAAAGCCAGCAGTGGCAGCTTTTATTTGCATTAGTGGAATAGTAATTTCTTATTCATCTTTAAAAAAATTTGTAGTAAAAAAATATTATATAAAAAAAGCAGTATACATATTTATACCATATGTATTATGGTCAATTGTATATATGCATTATTTTAAAAAGAATATTAATATTCCTGATTTATGTATGCAAGTATTATCAGGAGACGCTGGTTATCATTTATGGTATATGGGAATGATAGTAAGGTTATTTATATACCTACCGATAATTTTATGGATTTTAAAAAAAATACATGTTCAAAGTTTTATCTTAAGGATATCTGTTTTTATTACTATAGCTTTATCTTATTATGAAGTGTCAAAATATCAAAATGTAATTTCGGATAAAGTAATACATTTTATATTCAATAATCCCACAGCAGTTCAAATGAAAATTATAAATATATCACCTTTTTTCTGGTTTTTATATTTTATAATGGGAATATATATAGCATTGAATTATGAAATTTTTAAAAGAACAGTTTTAAAGTTTAAAGGTTTAATAATTGTAACATACATAGGTCTATTTACATATGCATATTTAAATGAGATGAATATGGTACCATTTGTAAGAGCAATATATTTGCTTTATTTTGTTTTTTCTATTTTAGCTTGGTATATAATTTCTGTAATTCTATCTAATAGAGCTGTAACATATAGCATATTTAATTTCTTTGGAAAATATTCCTTTGGAAGCTATTTATCTCATGTTTTATTGATTCAATCAATCTTAAAGATAATAATGTTTAAATATCGAATAAGAGATTGGTTAGCTGTAGGAACAGTTTTATGGATTTCATCTTGTATAGTAAATACTATTTTAATTAAAGCTATTAGTCATATTCCTTATGGGTACCTTATAACAGGCAGCAAGCAAAAATCCTATATAGAAATGATTAAAAGTATAAATATTAAAAGAGTAGTTCAAACTGTTAAAAGTAGTTTTTAGGATTTAGAGTTCGGGTAGTATCTACTAATATTTAAAAGTGAATTAAAAACTAAATATAAAAAAAGGTTATTTTAATAGTATATTTACCATTAAGATGACCTTTTCTATTTTTAATTTGTATAAATTATCGTGATAAATATCCATTATATTCACTTGTATGAAGAAGCTTTCTGGCATTTTCTATTCTCCCCTTAGTAGGAGGTTCAACACCCTTTAAAGGATAATCAATACCAAGCTGTTCCCATTTGAAAGTTCCAAGAATATGATATGGAAGCACTTCGACACGATCTACATTTTTCAAAGTCTTGATAAATTCATCAAGTTTTGTAAGTTGATCATCATTATCACTCCCACCTGGTACAAGTACATGACGAATCCATACAGGTTTATTAATTTCTGATAAGTATCTTGCCATATCAAGAATATTTGAATTACTCCATCCTGTGAGTATTTTATGCTCAGCTTCATCTATCTGTTTAATATCCAACATTACAAGATCTGTTACTTTCATAAGTTCATTAAATTTACCAAAAAAAGGTTGCTCTCTTGTAAATGGATTTCCAGATGTATCAAGTGTGACATGAACGCCTTTTGCTTTAGCTTTTGTAAAGAATTTAATTAGAAAATCAATTTGAAGAAGGGGCTCACCACCACTTACGGTGATTCCGCCTCCCTTTTTCCAATAAGTTTTGTATTTAAGAGCTTGAGATAAAAGTTCATCTACAGTTTTTGTTTCAGCACCATCCATATCCCATGTATCTGGGTTATGACAAAACTGACATCTCATATGACAACCCTTTAAAAAAATAACAAAACGAATTCCTGGTCCATCAACAGATCCAAAACTCTCTATTGAATGAATTTTCCCAAGGTTTTTATCTAAATTACATTCTTTCATGGCATGTTCTGGAGATAACATCAAGTTGTTGTTCTCTTGTTAAATCTATAAACTTAACTGCGTAACCTGATACACGGATAGTAAAGTTAGCATATTCTTCTTTTTCAGGATGTTCCATAGCATCTTTTAATTTTTCAATACCAAATACATTAACATTTAAGTGATGTGGTCCTTGATCAAAGTAACCATCTAATACTTGTACAAGTTTATCAACTTGTTCATCTTCATCATGTCCTAATGCAGTTGGGTTAATTGTTTGTGTATTTGAAATACCATCTAACGCCCATTCATAAGGAAGCTTAGCTACAGAGTTTAATGAAGCAAGTAATCCATTCTTTTCTGCTCCATAAGATGGGCTAGCTCCTGGTGCAAGTGGAGTCCAAGCTTCACGTCCATCGGGCATATTACCTGTATACTTACCATATACTACATTTGATGTAATAGTAAGGATTGATGTAGTTGGTTCAGAATTTCTGTATGTGTGTCTCTTCTTGATCTTATCAAGGAATGACTTAAGAACATATATGCCAATTTCATCAGCTCTCTCGTCATCATTACCGTATCTTGGAAAATCTCCTTCAATTTCGTAATCTGTAACAATACCAGCTTCATTACGAATTGTTTTTACTTTTGCATACTTAATTGCAGAAAGTGAATCAATTACGTGGGAGAAACCTGCAATACCTGTTGCAAATGTACGTCTTACATCTGTATCAATAAGAGCCATTTCTGCTGCTTCATAATAGTATTTATCATGCATATATTGAATAAGATTTAATATATTTACATAAAGGCCAGCTAACCAGTCACTCATTTTTTCATATTTTTGAATTACTTCATCATAATTAAGGTATTCTGATATAATTCCTTTGTATTCAGGTCCAACTTGTTTACCTGATTTTTCATCAACACCACCATTTATTGCATAAAGTAGGCATTTAGCAAGGTTCGCTCTAGCTCCAAAGAACTGCATTTCCTTACCAGTTTGAGTAGCAGATACACAACAGCATATTGAATAATCATCGCCCCATTCTGGCTTCATGACATCATCATTTTCATATTGTATAGAACTTGTCTTTACTGAAATCTTTGCTGCATACTTCTTGAAGTTTTCAGGAAGGGCAGAAGAGTAAAATACAGTAAGGTTTGGTTCTGGTGAAGGTCCCATGTTTTCTAATGTGTGGAGAAAACGATAATCATTCTTTGTTACCATGTGACGTCCATCAACACCTATACCACCTAATCCAATAGTAACCCATGAAGGATCTCCTGAGAATAATTCATTGTAAGAAGTTATTCTTGCAAATTTAACCATTCTGCATTTCATTGTTAAATGGTCAATTAATTCTTGAGCTTCTTCTTCGGTAAGAACTCCATTATCAATATCTCTTTGGATATAGATATCAAGAAAAGTAGACACACGTCCTATTGACATAGCCGCACCATTTTGTGTCTTTATTGCTGCAAGGTATCCAAAGTATAACCATTGAATTGCTTCTTTAGCATTCTTTGCTGGTTTTGAAATATCACAGCCATAGCTTTCAGCCATTTTTTTCATATCGGCAAGTGCTCTGTGTTGTTCTGTAATTTCTTCTCTTAGACGGATAACTTCATCTGTCATAGTTCCATCACCGCAGTTAGCAAGGTCTTTTGCTTTTTCTTCCATAAGATAATCAATACCATAAAGCGCAACTCTTCTGTAATCACCTACGATACGTCCGCGTCCATAAGTATCAGGAAGTCCTGTAATGATATGGCTGCTGCGAGCTTTTCTCATTTCTGGTGTATAAGCATCGAATACTCCTTGATTATGTGTCTTATGGTATTCAGTAAATACCTTATGTAATTCTGGATTTGGTTTATATCCGTAGTTTTCACAAGATTGTTCAGCCATTTTAATACCACCGTACGGCATGAAAGCTCTCTTAAGTGGCTTGTCTGTTTGAAGACCTACAACTTTTTCAAGATTTTTTAAAGATTCATCAATATATCCAGGACCATAAGCTGTAAGTCCAGAAACAACTTCTGTTTCCATATCAAGGACTCCACCTTTAGCTCTTTCTTCTTTTTGCAATTCTTGTAACCTGCCCCAAAGTTTATTCGTAGCATCTGTTGGATCTGCTAAGAAACTTGTATCACCATCATATGGTGTATAGTTTTTTTGAATGAAGTCTCTAACATTGATTTCTTCTCTCCATATTCTTCCTTCAAAACCAGTCCATTGTTCATTTTCTAACATGTCAATTCCTCCTTGTACATTGTGCATACATTTTACAATATATACACCTCCTGTTTCTTTAATAGTTTACTTTATACATAAAATAAGTATGTTGCGCTTGCAACATATTCATAAGATGTTAAAATAGAAATCAAGTGATTCTTAGACTCAGGTGGAGTTTGCTTGTGAGGAATACCTCTTACCGGAGCAGAGCTCATAAAATGCCATTTAGGCATTTAGTTCCTGAGCAAAAGCTCGTTAAATGTCATTTAGACATTTAACCCATCTGAGTCTTAGAAGAACTTATCCAGGCGCGTAGCAGTGCTTATCCCCCAGTTAAGTAGAGAGCCAAAATCTATGATTTTGTGCGAATCACTTACTCCTTCGACAATAGGAGAAGGAGTTTCATATAAAGAAACTGGGGTATTAGCAATGGTAGCGATCGGATAAACGCTTTTGAGTAGAATAAATTTCGGAGGTTCTTAATTATGCAAAATTTGTGCAAAGAATATATTGAAGATTTACAGTCCATGTATTTGTTCCATGGCATAGATGATAAAGAAATGGAGTCAATGCTGAATTGTCTTAGAGCATATATAAAAGAATATAAAAAGGATCAATGTGTTATTCTATGTGAAGATAATGTAGATTTTGTAGGAATTATATTATCAGGAAAAGTTCATATGATTCGAGAAGATTTATGGGGCAATAGAACGTTATTGGTATCTATGGGAAAAGGAGAACTATTCGGCGAGAGTTTTTCTTGTGGAGCCGTTAAAAATGCAACAGTATCATTTTGGACTTCTATTGACTCAAAAATTTTGTATTTGTCATTTAGTCAAATTATGAATTCCTGCTCTATGGCATGCAAATTTCATCATAGATTAATCGAAAATATGGTAACGCTAATTGCAAAAAAAAATGTAATGTTAATGGATAAGGTAGATATATTATCAAAGAAGACGCTGCGCGAAAAAATCTCAACCTACTTGTTACAAGAGGCAGGGAAACAGAATAATCCTTATTTTGATATTACTTTAGGTCGTGTACAATTAGCAGAATACCTTTGTGCAAATCGAAGCGCATTGACAAGAGAGTTAAACACGATGCGTAATGAAGGATTGATTGAATATGATAAGAATTCGTTTCATATTTTAAAAAGTTTGGAATAAAAATATGGCAGTATCTTTACTTTTATGTGTAATAAGTTTAATCATTGGAATCTTGTAAGTATGAGTTTAAAAAATTAATAGCATTTTTAATGTCAGTTTCATTTGGATGATTTTGGGACTCTATATGTCTTGCATATCCATCATCATCCAGATGATGCGGGTGATCAACAGGAAGTTTTCTTCGATATTCTGTGCTAGATGGGAATACAGCTCCCTGGCTTAGAAAAACATCTATACACAAGTTTCCATCATTGATATATTCGGTAATATTTTTTTTTATTTTATAACCATAATCAGAATCTGGATAATGACCACATGTACCAATAGCAAGGAAAGGTATATTTTTGTATTGAGCTAATAGTTTTTTACTGTCGTCATCTAAAGAGGCTCTTCTGCACCAAAAGCAAAGAATGTAAAATTGTGCATTAGTAAGAGTTTGCATTATCATACAAGAATCCTGCATGACCACGGAATAATCTTTCTGTTCTAAATCTCTTTTTATAGCATCAGCAATTTTCTGAGTATTTCCACTTAGAGAAGATACAAATATAGCAATATCTTTCATAATTAATGTCTCCTTTTTTAATCAATGTTCATATTTATTTTATAAAAAAAAACTACCTATAACGTTGCATACGCAACATGACAAGTGATTTTTTTATTATATGATAAAGAAAAGGGAGGGGGATTGTGATGGTTTATCAAATAACAGAAAATATATTTGCAATAGGAAAGACTATTATTAAGCCAGATAAACAGTTTTCATTTATGGCGTATTTGATTAAGGGGAAGGTGAATGTGTTAGTTGACACATTACCATTACGTTCTGCAGAATTGCTGTGTCAAGAAGTAAAAAAATTGTTAAAAAATGAAAGACTAGATTTTTTGATTCTGAATCATTCAGAGGAAGATCACAGCGGAGCTCTTTTGGCTATTAAAAGAGAGTATCCAGAAATGGTGATCTATTGTACGAATGAGTGTCAGGAAAGAATTTCAGAACAGTTAGCAGAAATGGAGTGCCATATTGTGGCTTCAGGAGAAAAAGCTGTGATGGGGGATCATGTTTTTCGGTTTATTAAAACACCTGGATTACATTGGAATGATAACATGGTTACTTATTTTGAAAAAGAAGAAATTTTGTTTTCTAATGATTTATTTGGACAACTACTGGCAAGTGAACTTCCACTTGATAGTGGATACACTGAGGACGTTTTTATAAAGGCACTTGATGCTTATTATACAAGAGTGTTTTCAGAAGCAACTAGTGAACAGAAGAAAAATGCTATTTGTATTTTAAATTATTCAATTCGCATGATAGCACCTGGTCATGGAATTTTGATAGAAAAGATGTTACAACCTGCTTTGAATTTTTATCATAAAGCTCTGACAGTATAGAGAAAGAACCTATTGAGGATTTTATATGAATGAAATAAAGATAAAAAGAATCTATGAACAAACAGTTTTATCTGATGGATATCGTATATTAGTAGACCGTATCTGGCCGAGAGGATTAACAAAAGAAAAAGCAAAAATATACAGCTGGAAAAAGGAACTAGCACCATCAACAGAACTAAGACTCTGGTTTGGACACAATAGTGAAAGATTTCCAGAGTTTGTAGAGAAGTATGAAGAAGAACTGAGAGTGAACAGAGAATCATATTTGTTTAAAAATGAATGTGAAGAGTTATTACTGTCAGATAATATAACATTCGTGTTTGCAGCTAAATCTCTCAATGAAAATAATGCAGCTGTTTTAAAAAGATGGGTTTTAAGAAATATTAATAATATGTTGTTATAACAACAGAAATATTCTGTTTTCAGTATGAACAGACAGCAGGTTTTACTATATGTAGATGATGCGGTTCTTGAAAATCTTAAGAATCGTGATTTTGATCAGGCCTGATAATCGAGAATATGCTGAAAATGTTGAATAAATAAATAAGGATTTAACCAGTAGGAGGAATATATGAGCGCATTTTTAGGACCTATTCATACCTGGCTATATAAAAAAATAAAATTCCAGGATGAACTAATAAAAAGAATAAGGAATTTTGTGTCACAAAAAGGATATGACAATGAGCTGCTTTCACAGCTCGATCATAGATGTGGAACATTAGAAGAAGGAGAACTTGCAGATATTATTGATGAAAATAATATTCATGGATGGTTACAGGAAAAAATTACAGTTGTAGAAAACCGGCTTGCATTTCTTATTACAATTGTTACGGAGGGGCATCCAGAAAGAATTAAGGACATCAATTGTGCCGTATATAAATTTGGAAGAGAACATTCTGTAGGAAAAGGAATTTCTATAAAAGAGGCATATGGTTACTTAGACAATTTATTGCTGAATGGAATGCCGTGCGATAGAGTTAATGAGGTTACAAATGAAGATGAGAACAGCATTATCTGGAATCAAACAGTAGATATCCACAAGTCTTATTGGGATATGATTCATGGAAATGTTGATTATTATTATGCGATTAGAGAAAGCTTAATTGTAGGAATTATGGAAAACAGCGAAATTGTATATGATCAAATTGATGAGCAGACGTTTGAGCTTAGAAAAGAGGCATAGACGTAGAAGGCACAAGCAACTAGTACTTGTGCCTTTTATAACATTATCTATCTAAGCTTTAAAAGTCTATTTTTTAATTGTTCTTCAATGTTTTGTAATTCTACTTCAGCTTCTTTGCGCTTTTGACGTCCTTCTGTTTGTATACGAAGCACTTCATCAAGAGTAGAAATTAATGATTCATTTGTTTGACGAAGAGTATCGATATCAACAATTCCACGTTCAGATTCTTTGGCCACTTCTATAGTTGACATTTTAAGTGTTTCTGCATTCTTGCGTAGAAGTTCATTTGTCATATTAGTTACTTCATTTTGAACTTTAGCTGCATTACTAGAATGAGCAACTCCAAGAGCTAATACTATCTGACTCTTCCAAAGTGGAATTGTATTCACAATAGTAGATTGTATTTTTTCAGACATTAAGGAATCATTATTTTGAACTAAACGAATTTGAGGAGCCATTTGAAGAGAAATCATTCTAGTCAGCTCCAAATCATGAATTTTTTTCTCAAAGCGGTTACAAAGAGCTACAAAATCATTTGTTGCTTGTGCATCTTCAGGAAGTCCACTAATTCTTGCTCTTTCTGCTAGAATAGGAAGTTCTTCTTTTTCTAGTTTTGAAAGCTTCTTTCTTCCAGCTAAGATATACATACAAAGTTCCTTAAAGTATACCTTATTTATTTCATACATTTTGTCAAGCATAGCAATATCTTTTAAAAGTTGTATTTGATGCTTTTCAAGGGTATTGCAAATTTTATTTATATTTCCCTCAACTTTGTCATATTTTGCTTTCATGTGATCAATCTTTTCCGAAGCTTTTTTGAAAAAGCTAAAAAATCCTTTTTTCTCTTCTGAAGTATCGAAATTCTTTAGTTCAACTACCACATTAGAAAGCATATCACCTATTTCGCCTAGGTCCTTAGTTTTTACGTTATTTAAGGCAGTTTCAGAGAAATCTGCAATCTTTTTTTGAGCACCTACTCCATATTGAAGAATTGAATTTGTATTAGTTATATCAATTTTATCGACAAATTCATCTACCAGCTTTTTTTCTTCTTCTGTTAAATAGCTATCATCAAGAACATCTGGTTGATTCTTTTCCTCTTTTATTTTAGTAATGGGAAGCTCATCTTGAAAAGGTTCAAAGCTTAAGCTTGGTGTCATATCAACATTTTCCTTAAATTCATTATCCAATTTTAATTTACCCCCTTTGTTTTTTAGCCGTTACTTTTTAAAATCCTCTTTAGTCAGTCCTTCTTGTGTAAATAGTGTTTCAAGTACAGAAATATCTGTGGAAATATCTAAAGCTACTTCACCAAATAGATCATCTAACAGTTTTTCGAAGGCAGTATTTATGACATCTATACTTCTTTCAATTTCATTTTTGGCAGTTTTTATGTTATCGCCTTGAACTGGCTGTTCATTTAGCTCCTTATAGGAATTAACTAGCTTTAATGTAATTGGAAGATAGTGATTGGTAAATTTATTAACTTCGGGAAGCTTTTGAGGATTATTTTCTAAATGATGAAATATTTGACTTACAACATTTTGAAGTCTATATAATTTTATTGAGATTTCTTCTTTATTAATAGCTGTGTTTGCACTTCTTATTTGTTCAATATAGTTTTTTCCTAATTCAATTACATCTCTTAATTCTTTTTTTTCTGGATCGTTTAATTCTTCTTGTCTTTTTAATTCAGCTTCATTGCGGCGCTTAAGAGATTCTTGTGACTCTAAATAATTATCATAAACTTCATCATTTAACATGAAATATGTCTGTTTATCGTCAATATGTGCTTGTGGAAACATATTTAAATCAATCATTTTTCTTAAATCTTTAACAACAAATTTATTATTTCTCCTAGCATCAGATGCTAATTTTTCTATTGAACAATAATCAAGGCCATTGAGGGTACTTACATAGCCTTTAAAACGCTTTATCCTTTTTCTTAAACTTAGACCTCTTAAGGCTAAAACTATACTTGCAATAAAAAAAGAAAATAAAAGTCCCAAAGTAATAAAGTTAACTGTTGAAATTATACTTAGAAAAGAAATAAATACAGAGTATGCAATCAGCATGGCAAATAGAGCTCCAGTGCCAATAAAGCCGAAAACTGTATAAAGTATTCCTGATACGCTCCCAACTGGTCTTTTAGCAATATACATTTGTATATTATTTGTGTCCTTGGAAGCCATATATTTATGTCTATGATGTCTTTTCCTTTTTATTTTTTCATTAAAATAGTGTGATTTATCTTTTAACTTTGCTTTAACTTCATTTAAAGAATTTTCAGTTCTATCGTCAATATCATCTTTTAATCCAGCAAAGTCTATAGCATCGAATGTATTTTTTAACGTATCTCTGATTTGATCTTCAAAATCAGAAAAATCCCTTCTTCTCATTTTGGCAGCCTCCAAATTATTTTCGTATAACTTAATTAATTAAAATAATATTTCGCATATATTATATATCATTCTTATATAAATTACAATTTGTAACAACTTCTCCATGTAAGTTTTTGGATAAGCGAATGAGAGTAATTATTTTTTCAAGATGCCTTATATAGGACAAATATAAAAAAGGTCATTTTAATAGTATATTTACCATTAAGATGACCTCTTCTATTTTTAACTGGAACTCATTGCAAAATTCCAGAATTACATATAAAGAATATAACAATCTACCTTGCACAATTATAGATAGCTTATCACCTTATTATGATGTTGCCACCATAATAAAGCAAATCACAACCTATAATCATGGTTCGTTCAACCAAACAAGATACCTACTCAACCCTATACAACCTTTCGGCTGTATAGAATCAACAGGAATAAAGTAAAACTTACAAAATTATGGGTAAGGCCATAATGAATTGTGTTTTAGTCAATCCGTCGGCACCCTGAGTAGTCTTAACTCGACCTTATAGAATAAATTGGAATCCCATTATAATCAATTAATCGATGTCGACTATAATAAAACTTTTCTCCACCCTATAAGATCTGCCCTCTGACTATATAACAGCCACTTTTAATGACCATTATATAGTCGTTGGTCGACCTGTATATACCCCACTTAAAGGAGCCTATAGAAGTCTGCGTTCAACTGTTATGTCCCTTATGCTATTAATATGTGCAATTATTTTAAAAAAATACGATAATAAAAATGTAAATTTTGTAAAAAATCATGCGATATAAAATCCAAACTAGTAACTTTAAGTGTATGCATTTAATTGCATTGTTATAATTAATTTAAGTAGGTTTTAGTAAATTAAAGTAATTGTTTATGGAATTTAAACTGAAGAGTAGTGTAGAATATATAATGAAAAATATTTTATTTAGATTGGTATGATATAATTTAGTAATTAATAGCTCAACTTTTTCTAGAGGACAATTGTGTATGTGCCAAAGTTGAGTTAATAACAATGAGAATTTAACGTAGGAGTACAATAAACAATGGATGATCACAAGATTTTTATACCACAGGATACAAAACATATAATGAAAATTTTAAAAAATAAAGGATATGAGAGTTATGTTGTAGGTGGATGTGTAAGGGATAGTTTAATAAATAGGGAACCTAAGGATTGGGATTTAACTACAAATGCACTACCAGAGCAGACTTTAGAGATATTTAAGACTGAAGGATTTAGAGTTATAGAAACAGGAATAAAACATGGAACAGTAACTATTCTCATGAATGGCAATCCTTATGAAGTTACAACTTATAGAGTAGATGGAGAATATTTGGACAATAGGCATCCTGATAATGTGACTTTTACAACTTCATTAAAAGAGGATTTATCACGCAGAGATTTTACAATTAATTCAATGGCCTATAATGAAGATAAAGGCTTAATTGATTACTTTAATGGAATTTCTGATTTAAAAAGCAAGATTATTAGATGTGTTGGAAATGCTGATGAAAGATTTAATGAAGATGCATTAAGAATGCTCAGAGCAGTGAGATTTTCTTCTGAACTTGAATTTAAATTGGATTTTGAAGGCACATTTAGTGCTATTAAAAAGAATTGTAATCTAATAAGAAATATAAGTGTAGAACGTATAAGGGAAGAATTTTGCAAAATTTTAATATCACATAAACCAAGTAATGGAGTTTTAGCTTTAAAGGAAACTAATCTTTTGGAATATATTTTACCGGAGATAGTTCCTTGTACTGGATTTAATCAGCATAATGTACACCATGATAAAGATATTTTTTATCATACGTTATCAGTACTAGATAATGCTCCTAATAACATTAATATTAGATTAGCAGCGCTGCTTCATGATATAGGAAAACCAAAGTGCTTTACAATGGATGATAAAAATATAGGACATTTTTATGGACATAATAAAGTAAGCGCTGAAATTGCAAGAAAAATATTAGTAAGACTAAAGTTTGATAATAAAACTATAGATACAGTTTATTTATTGATTTATGAGCATATGAGCAAGTTTGATAAGATAAAACCTTATAGTATTAAGAAGTTTATGAATAGGGTAAAAATTGAAAATTTAGAGAGTTTATTTGAACTTCAAATAGCAGATATTAAAGGTTTAGCAGAAGAGTATCGTGATTATAGCAAAATTTTATCACTTAAAGATAAATGTGAAACTATAATTAAGGAAAAGCAACCATTAAATATGAAGGATTTAAATATTAATGGAAGTGACTTAATAAATTTAGGCATAAAACAGGGAAAGCAAATAGGAGAAATACTTGAAGCCCTTTTGGATAGAGTTTTACAAAATACTGAGCTTAATAATAAAGAAAAACTTTTGAATTTAGTTTATGATGAATATATAAATAAAGATGAAACAGGAAAAAAGTTGTAAAAAAAGCATATTGTGACACAACTTTTTAGGTGAAGTCCGCATTGAATATATGGTGTATAAAAGCCAACCGTTCAT
Organism: Clostridium carboxidivorans P7; assembly: GCF_001038625.1. GTDB lineage: Bacteria > Bacillota > Clostridia > Clostridiales > Clostridiaceae > Clostridium_AM > Clostridium_AM carboxidivorans. The sequence continues at coordinate 3,060,973 of NZ_CP011803.1, read as the reverse complement.
TAAGGAGCTCTAATGCCTAAAATTTAAAAAATCTCTACTCGCTTAAAAGTCCCATCCTTGGGACTTTTGAGCGAGTAGAGATTTTTTAGTTAAGGAAACTTCACTTCCTTATGTCAGAGGAGTAAGCGATTCACATAAAATCATAGATTTTGGTTCACTGCTTAACACCTCCTAAATTCTCTCAAAAGCTTTTATCCACCATATATTCAAAGCTACCTCCACCTAAAAAGTTGTGTAGCAATTATTGTAATTCTAATATGAAAAATTGCTTATAATACACTATTATATGACTCTCAATAAAAAGCGTAGCTTTCATAATACTTATTACTTAGTTTATGCATATTTTTGGATACTTTTAAAAATATGTTATGGCGCAGCCTGAAAAAATAGTAAGTTAGTTGATTATTAAATATATTTAAAATACTTGTATATTTTAGCATTATATTTGTAAACGGTAAACAAAGATTGATGATTTAAATAAGCAAATTAATGATAAGGTGAAAGATAATGACAAGTGGGAAAAAGAACAAAAAATAAGTAAAGAAAAAGAATATGAAAATGATTTAATAAATATTCAGAAAAATGCTTATGACAAACTAATTAAAGATCAGCAAGATATTTTAAATGACAAGTATAAAGATATGAACTATTTGACAGAAGATTATTTAAAGCAAATAAAAATACAATGTGGTAATAATGATGTTTTAGTTCAACAAGCATTAGAAATTGCATTAAGTAATACTCAAAAAGATTTGACTGGTTTTATAGCAACAACAGATGGAAAAGTTGTAGAAATGCATGATTGTATACAAACATTAGTTAATGAAACTATAAAAGCTTTAAATGATATAAATAAAAATGAAAATAAAGATACAACAATTACGACACCATCTATTTATGGTGGAACAGTTACAAATTCTCAATCTAAAGTAGATGAGTATATGAAAGCAACTCAAGATTTAAGAGAAAAAGCTTTGGATGATGTTTTGAATGGTAATTCACAAAATTTATCAAATTATCATAATCAAGCAGAAACTTTAGATGATAAATATGGTGTTAAATTAGATACTGGAGGATATACCGGAGATTGGGGAACTAAAGAAGGAAAATTAGCATGGCTACATCAAAAAGAATTAGTATTAAAAGAAGATGATACTGAAAATGTATTGGCTACTGTAAAATATGCTGATAAATTAAATAAAAATTTATTGGATAAATTTAATTTAAAGGATTTTGAATTTAAAACTTCAATTTCTGAAATTAATGTACAAATACCTAGTGATATAGTAGCAAAAAATAATAATGAAGCTAAACCAGTACAGCAGCAAGTAACTATTCAGGCTAGTTTCCCAAATGTTAAAGATTGTAATGAGATCGAAAAAGCATTTAATCAAATGGAAACTCAGGCTATTCAATATTTAAGAAAATAGGTGATGTTAAATGAAAGCAAATGAGATATTAGAAAAAGTTTATAAAACAGTTGATAAAATAATTAAGGAAAGATTTAAAAGTCTTTCCTTTAATCGTTGTATAGAGGGTAGAATAATTAAAAGAAATAACGATGGAACTTATCAAGTTAATATAAATGATAAAGAAAGTAGAGTTCAAGAAAAGAAAGAAGTATATTATAAGAATGGTGATTTAGTAGATATATTAATTAGAAATGGCAATTATAGTGATAAATATATACTTTGGAAAAAGTAAATTATAAAACCATGTGACATAAACATACTTGATTTAATATGTACTGAAATGATAATATAGGCATATATGGACTTTAATTACAAAATTCCCATATATTAAGGAGGATAAATTTAATGAAAAACAAAATATTAAAAACATTAAGTATGCTATTTATGGCAGGATTAATATCTTCTACTGTAAATATGTCAGTATCAGCAAAAGCATCGGCTATAGATATAGTTGATAAAGATGGAAAAGTGTATGAATATCAATATCAAGCATTAAAATATTCTGCATCGGTAGCAGCATTAGATTCAACTAGTATGGATGCAAAATTATATAATGATTTCTTATCAAGAAAAGCTTCTGTTAAAGCATATTATGATGATGTAAATAAAGATTATGTAAGTCTTGATATTATAACAACAGCAGTCCTTGATGGAACAATAAAAGATGAAGGTACTTTTCAAAAATTTATGGAAGATAAAACTACTCGCCCAATAAAATTATCAGTAAGCAAAATTACAAGTAATAATGGACAGATTTTAATCGATGGTCAAATAACAGGTACAACACCATCAGTAGATATGAATTCAATTAAATGCAGTAATCCATTAGACTATATGTCAACGGTAGTAACATTTAGATTATCTAATGTTAGTGATCCACAAGATTATACAGTGACAGTAAAAGGAAAGATAGCAATTTATAATGCTACAACAGGATTGTTTGGTGTAACACTTGATGGGAAAATAATTGTATCTGATTTAGCATCAACAGATTTTGTTGTTAGTAAAATATCTGGAGCTAATACAACGATAAGTAATATAAAAGATATAATTTCTACAGTAAAGCAAGGTGATAGTTATACTTTACCAAGTACGGTACAAGCTACTATGAGTGATGGAAGTATTCAAAGTGTAAATATAACATGGAACAAGACTGCAGATACAAATCAAGTAGGCACTTTCACGTTTAATGGGACTGTTAATGGATATAGTAATAAGGTAACATTAACTTTAGTTGTAAATAAAACTAATGATGATATATTTAAGTATACTGTGAATTTAGATTCAAAAATGAATGATAAATTACAACAAAATGTGAGTATTAAATTAGCTGATAATATAGATTCAACACAATATGATATTTATTTACAAGGATATTTTGAAGGTAGAAAATTAACTTATAATAAAAATTTAAATACTTTTAATTATGTCATTGATTATGGATATCCAAATGATACTTTATATACAGAAAATGATATAAGAAAAATAATTAGAATACAAAAAAAAGATGGAACAATAGTATGGAATCCTAGTAATGATACGTATGTTGGAATAAAATATATACATGACGATATGCAATTTATATATACAACAATAAATCAAGAAGATAATTATACTCCACCTTCTCCTATAAAAGTCACATTAAATGATGATACTATTAAAGATATAGATGTTATATGGGATAAAATAGATACAAGTAAATCAGGTAAATATGTATATTATGGTTCTTTGAATGGATTTAAAGATTATTCTTGGAATAAACTTAAATTAGTATTAACCATTGAACCTAAGACTAATGTTGATGAAAGCAAAATAAAAATACAACATGATGATGTAGAAAATATAACATGGTATATGCCAGAGACATATGTATTAGGAAACATATATATATATATTGGTGAAAATTCATCTAAAGAAATATGGCTAAGACAAGTATTTAAATATCATGGAGATGATTATATTTATATAAAACAGTATGTTATTAATATAGATGGACAAATATATAAAATTACACCTAATACTAGTGATATTAAATATAATTATTATAGTGGTGGATTAAATGTTGCAGTTTATGATACAAATATTAATCTAGATTTAATACAAAAAATAGCATCTTCTACAAAAACAATTATTCGATTACAAGGAGATAACGATAGTAAAGATTTTATTATAAGTCAAGCAGAAAAGGATAATATAACTAATATTTTAAATAAATACAATCAAATGTTAGGAAAATAAAATATTATTAATTAATAAGAGATTTAGTACATTTTTTACTAGATCTCTTTCATTTTATAAATATTTAATAAAAGTTGGGGTAATAAATTAAAATCATATACGTTTATGCTAAAAGGTAAACGGTAAACCATGTGTACTAAGATAAACAAAGCCGCCATTTATGGCGGCATAAAAATCTATTGATTTTGTTTTTTGCACTCACCTGAAATTTTTTCAGACCATGGAAGAAGATCATCAATGAAATTCTAACTGAACCTTCTGTTCAGCACAAGTCAGGGAAAGATTTTCTGTAAGTTGTTGCATGGTCATAAAAAGAGAAATGATATCTTCTTTATCAAATTTAGTTAGTTCTGCTTCTGAAATTCAGTTTTTTTCAGAGTGCTGAATACTTCTTTCCTGATGCGACGTTGCCAGTAGTAGAATTGCTTTTCATTAACATTGTTTTCAAGACACCAAGTCCTAACACCCATGCCACTACTGAGGCATTCACGGACAATATTTGTCCACTGCATTAAACGCATTTCATGTGTAACTTTATCCATTAGTACTTCCAAAAAACTAATTTATCTACTTTGAAAAGCTTGTAGTTTTTTAAAGCTTGAATTAATTATCTCAAAAATACTAATTAAATACGAGGTACGTGTGTTTTACCGTGTGCTTATATTTTTCAATTACATAAATAATAAGTCTCTTTTAAGACATTTCAACAGAATAGAAATCAGTTGATTTTTAAACTAAATATATTAACCTAACATCAGGCTCTGACTTAATTTAGACGTTGTAAGTTATGATTATAAATATAATTTGGCTTACTAAAATTCAAACTTCCACTGTACCATTAAGTCGCAATATTTTTATATTATGTTAGCATTTATTTCATCTAAAATCATAGAAATCCCTTTTTTTATTTCAGCATCAGTTACATTACTTATGCTCAATCTAGCTAATTTATTATTACTGCAATTTTTTAAGAATGAATCTTCTGTATCTCTAAGTAATACATTTTTTGAATATAAATTTTTGATTAGATATTTGATATTCATATCATTAGTAATTTCAAAATTTGCGAAAAAACCTGAATCTGGAATATACCATTTTACATTAGAATTACTTAGATTCTTTGTCAACTCTTTAAGATATTTCATTCTTTTGGAATATACACTTTTAAGTTTTTCCTTATGAGAATCAAACAAACCGCTTCTGATGTAAATTTCCAAAGCTCCTTGAGATAGAATAGGTGTATTTAAGTCATCCCAGATCTTATATTTTTTGAAAGTGTCCAATAGTAATTCTGGAAGTACAACAGCGGAAACTCTTAATCCAGGAAGTAATATTTTAGAATAACTTTTTAAATATATTACTCTTGAAGATGAATCTAAAGCATACATTGGATCTGATTTTTTATTGATTTCTAAATCAGCAAGATAATCATCTTCAATTATATAAACATTATATTTTTCGCAAAGATTAAGTATTTGCTTTTTTTCTTCGTTGGAATAGGAGAAACCAGTTGGATTATGAAATCTTGGAATAATATAAAAAAATTTTATATTATTATACTTAAAATTTTTTTCTAATTCATCAAGGTTTATTCCATTAAAATCTCTTTTTATACCAAAAGCAGTTATATTATTAAGAACTATAGATTGTATGATGCCATGGTAGGTAGGCTGCTCCACAAGTACATTTTTTTGATTATTTGGAAAGTCCATTTTAGTCAATATGTTAATAGCTTGTTGTGAACCTGTAGTTATAAAAACACATTGCTTTTTAGCAAAAACTTGATAGTTTTGAAGCTGCTTTACTATAGCAAGAATTAAATTTTCAAATCCTTGAGTATTATTGTTGGAGAAAAGATTTTCCTTGTATAAATTCATTGCGCAATTTATACAATGCTGAAATTCTTCGTAGGGTAAAATTGAACTATCAGGTGCAGCTGTAGAAAAATCTATTTTTTTAGTAATAATATCATTGCTTGAAGTTAAATGGTTTTTGATAAGATAATGTCCGCTTTTAGGCATACAATATACCATATGTTCTTTTTCAAGTAAATCATATGCCTTAACTACAGTTACCTTACTACATTGAAATTGTACGCAAATTTTCCTTATGGAGGGCAGTTTTTTACCTGGCTTTATAGTACCTTTTGATATTTCACTTTTTATATAATTAATAATAGCTTCATATTTTGTCAAAATTATTCCCCCTGTTAAAGCTTGTTCAAAGTATTAATTTATTTTGTTCTATCTGTACTAGCCCACATTACAAAATCTATCATTGATTCAAACATATATATATTTTACACTTTAAATATACTACAAATATTGACTAAGATAAATATCAAGTGATTCTTAGAAGAACTTATCCAGGCGCTTAGCAGTGATTATCCCCTACCTGAGGAAGGTAGGGGCATTAGCAATGTTAACGATGTGATAAATTTTATAGTTAAGTATTTAGAAAGGATAAATATAATCATGAAGAATAAAAATGATATATTAGTTTTGATTTTAGGTATGGCAGGTTTTGTTTCAGCTGCAGATAACTGGCTTATTTCTCCAATGCTTCCGGCAATATCAGCTGGATTTGGTGCTTCAATTGCAAAAACTGGAATTATAATTACAGCATATATGATACCTTATGGAATAATGCAGCCCGTATATGGATTTTTTAGTGATAATTGGGGAAAAACTAAAGTATTACGATGGATTGTGTGTGGTCTTGCACTAGGGACTTTTGGATGTGCATTTGCAACTTCTTTATGGATATTATGCATTTTCAGAATAATTACAGGTTGTTTTGCAGCTGGAATTATTGCTGTATCTTTAGCTTTGATTGGTGATAGTGTGCCTTTAGAAAAGCGTCAATTTTATGTGGGCAAGTTTATGGGAATTGTTTTTTTAGGACAAGGGCTAAGCGTTGGTCTAGGAGGAATATTTGCTAATTATATTACATGGAGAATAGCATTTGCTTTTTTTGCAGTAATATCAATCTGTGTAGTATTTGCATTAAGAAAAATTCCTGAGAATGGTATAGTAACCGGAGGTAATAACTTTTTTTGTGAATTAAAAAAGGTAGTATTTTCTGAAAAGGGAAGAGTCATATTTCCATTAGCTTTGGCAGCCGGATTTTTGCTGCTTGGGTTATATAGTTACTTAGGAGCATATTTACATGATAGTGTAGGTTTAAATTATTTACAAGTTGGAGCAGTTGTAATGTTTTATGGATTTGCTTGTCTAGCCGCAGGTTCTAAGGTGGGAAATGTAAGTAAAAGATTTGGATATAAAAAAACCATCATATTTGGAGGCTGCCTTGCTTTAATTTCAGCTTTACTTTTAGCAAATTTACCTTATCTACAAACATCATGGATATCTGTGATTACCTTAGGTTTTGGATATATATTTATACAATCAACTTTAGCTACTTTGGCTTTTGATGTTGCAGCTGAAGCAAAGGGTCTGCCTTCAGCATTAATAGGATTAGGTCTATTTGGAGGTGGAGGATTAGGTTCTCAATTTAGCAGTTTTATACTTATTTACGGAACTTATAAAACACTTTGAATAACTTTTTCTATTGGAATTATGTTTTTTATTTTTATAGTATCTAAATTAAAGTTTCATTAATTAAGTTTATGCAATGATAATTATGCGACATAAGTGAAGTAACTTTCAGCTGTATTCCAGCTGATATATGCTGTGAAGGAAAAATCACTTCACAGTATATATCAGTCTGCATACAGCTGAAAGTTACTCTATTTTATATATATCAAGTGCCTTTTTTAACTCTTTATTTAGTATTTGAATTAGTAGTTGAAGCAAGTTTATCTGACCCTCTAAATTTCTTGAGTCTTGACTTATCAAGACTATGACCGATGATTGCTATAATAAGTATAGCCACCACAGTTGCCTGTCCTGCTACATAAGCATTTGTAACAAAACCAATGATTGCTATAATTAATACTGCTAGCCCTGTCAATATCTTATGCCTTGCAAAAAAAATCCTATGATCTTTGCCACAATTAGAGCATACACTTCCCTTATCTATTTCTTTACCACATGCTTTACAAGTTGTCAATTTACTCATTTACGTCCTCCTGAATTTTACTTTTTTATATTTTTGTTTCCTTTTTATCATAATTATAACAAAAAAATTATGTTTTTGTTATAATGTTTGAAAAATGTAAATATTCACAATAGGTTACAAGTATAAAAATAACATGTAAAGATTAAAAAAACTCTATAAATTCAATAAAATGTTAGAAGATAGAGAATGAACGATTTAAACGTCAGGAGAACTAGCAAGAAGATAGCACCCATACATGTAGTTGGAACGAACAGGCCATGAAGAACAATTATCTTATGACACAAATAGCAGATATGATAAAACAACTGTATGAGTGGCATTATCTGAAAGAAAGTGAATTTTGTAAAAGTGGAAATATAACCAAGAGACTTTTGTGAGGATTGAGAAGAATAAATAAGAAACTCCTCTTCGTTTCCTCAGAGGAGTAAGTAATTCGCACAAAATCGTAGATTTTGGCTCTCTGCTTAAAACATTTAGCAGTGATGACACCATTATCATATATAATGAAGTAAAAGTTAAAATCCAAACTTCTACTGCAACTTACGTTGTAATATGCTTATTATGTTAAACAGCATCCATTTCTGAATTTTCGTTATCAGCATTTTGAACAACACTATGATTCTTACCATAAGTGAAGTAAACAATTAATCCTAATGCCAACCAAACACAAAAGCCTATCCAAGTTTTTGCTTTCATATTAGCTAATAAGTAACCACAAGCTATTACAGTTACTATAGGAGTAAAAGGTACTCCTGGACATTTGAATTTTCTTTCGAAATTAGGCATAGTTTTTCTAAGTACCATAACTGCTATAGACACACACATAAAGCTTAATAATGTTCCAATACTTAAGAATTGCACGATAATATCAAGTGGTAATAAACCAGCTATTACTGCTGCTGTAATACCAGTTAATGCTGTAGAAATATATGGAGTTTTATGTTTAGAATGTACTTTTGAAAACATCTTAGGAATTAAGCCGTCTCTTGACATAACCATAAATACTCTAACTTGTCCGTAAAGCACTGCCATGATTGTTGAAATCATTCCAAGTATTGCACCAACTCCTACTAAAGCAGAACCCCAGGTTATACCAACTCTTGCTAATGCACCAGGTACTGCATTTTCAGCTATTATTTCTTTAAATGGAACCATTCCTGTAAGTACAAAAGCAACTGCTATATATAAAAAACTAACTATTGCTAAACAAGCTATAAGACCACGTGGAATATCTTTCTCTGGATTTTCAGCTTCTTCTGCTGAAGTTGAAATTGCATCAAATCCTATGTAAGAAAAGAATATTGTAGATGCTCCTGCAGCAACACCCTTCCATCCAAATGGTAAAAGAGGAACGTAGTTAGATGGTTGTATATGTCTTACACCTAAAAATATAAATAAAAGAATTATAAATACCTTAACACCAACAATAATATTATTTACTCTAGCACTTTCCTGCATTCCATAGTACAAAAGATAAGTTATAGCTAAAACTATTAAAATTGCGGGTAAATCTACAAATCCACCTTTGCTTGGTGATGCCACAATAGCATTAGGTAATGAAATATTAAATGTTTTTAATATACCAACAAAAGTTCCAGACCAACCAGAAGCAACAGCACTGGCTGCAACCAAATACTCAGCTGTTAAACACCAGCCTATTATCATTGCAATAAATTCGCCAAAAGTAATATAAGCATAAGAATAAGTACTTCCTGATACAGGAAACATTGTTGCAAGCTCTATATAGCATAGTCCACAAAGAGTTGCTACCATACCAGCAATAAGAAATGAAATAATAATTCCTGGACCTGCCATGTGAGCTCCCTCACCTGTAGCAACAAAAATTCCTACACCTACTACTGCACCAACACCAAGGGCTGCTATATCCTTGGCTTTAAGATTTTTCTTTAGACCAGTTTTTTGAACCCCATCCATCAACTGCTCTAAAGATTTCTTTTTGAAAATGTTCATAAAAAAGCCCCCTTAAAAAATTTAGTTTAATATTGAATTGTCAATGTACAATTTAAAAGTATTAAATTATTCAGAGCACATTTCAGCATACAATTTAGCAGTATACAGTTTAATAGTATACAGTGCGGCAATGAATAATATTTATATTATATAAAACTTTTAAGAAAAATGAAAGTTAAAATTTTATTATTTTTTAAAATAAATTAAAAATAATCATTATATCTTTATAATATTAGTATTTTTTGACTGTATTATTTTAAAGATTTTTAAAATAATAGATTAAAAAATGAGAAATTTCAATTGGTACAGGACTTTTTTATATAATGCAAATTTAGTTTAGCAGTGCATGCATAAATATTATATAAGTATAAGGACGAAATTTTAAAAAGAAATATAAAATTCAAACTAGTAATAAAATTGAAAGAAAACTATAATAAATATTCAATTAAATATATAATTGTTTTTAGACAAATTTAAAAGTCAATAATGAAAAATAGTTAGCAAAAGTTTTTTTTGAATATATAGTTCGTAAGACAAAAATTATGGTAAAATAGCAACTGGGAAAACTTTATTAACAAATGATATTAAGAATAAGGAGAAAATAGGAAATGATAAAATTATTTTGGTATAGTTATTTTGGAATTTATCTTTTAATTAAGAGTATTGTAACTAAGATAGATTTGTTACTTTTAACAAAAAAATCACAAGAAGCAATTGATGAATGTGTATATAAAAGATCAAAGGAAATATCTGATCACCTTTTGAAAAAGTCTAAAACTATTAGTGTTGCAAAGGGAAAAGAAAATATTCCACAAGGACCTTGTGTTTTTGTATCTAATCATCAAGCAATTTTTGATTGTTTTCTTATATATTCAAATGTATGTAAGTTATCAGGATTTATTGCTAAAAAGGAAATAAAGAAGTATCCATTAGTTAGTAACTGGTTAAATGTAATGCATTCTGTATATATTGATAGAAAAAATGTTAGAGAAGGAATGAAAGCTATTAATAAAGGAGTAGAAAATTTAAAAAATGGATATTCAATGATTATATTCCCTGAAGGTACAAGAAGTTTGGAATCAAAAATGGGTGAATTTAAAAAGGGAAGTATGAAATTGGCCATTAAAGCAAACGTACCTATTGTACCAATTACTGTTGATGGTACTTATAAGGTTTTGGAAGTTGGAAATAAGGTAAGAGGAAATGAAGTTAAGATAATGATTCATAAGCCTGTATATGTAGATAAACTATCAGAAGAGGAAAAGAAGAATTTATCAAAGATATTGCAGGATACTATTGAAAATGGTCTTAAGGATTTAAATACTTTAAAGTAAATGTATTATTTAGTGGCATCATATATATAACTTATTTTCTAGAATTGCACAAGTAGTACTTATTAAAATAATAAAGTTCTAGCGGCAAGTATTTTGTCATAGAGCTTTATTACCATGATTAGGAATAATATCACTTAATTAACATATATTGACATAAATACGATTAGGAATTATAATAAAAGTGGACTAACTAGTTAGTATAAGATAAATAATATTACTAAATCATATATTATTATATACCACATTGTTTTTACTCATCATTATTCTAATTTATAATCATTTTTAATAGTAATATGTTATTCAAATCTCTATTTTTAACCTTTGAATGCAAGATTGTAAGAACTTAAAGGAGGCAGCCTTAATGGAAGAAATATACATTGTTAGAGGAAATATTATTTTTACTAAAACCTTTGGAAAATTTGAAGTATTTGAAAATGGTTATATTGTAGTTGAAGGAAAGTATATTAAAGGTGTGTACAAAGACCTTCCAGAGAAGTTTAGTAAAGTATCAATAATAGACTATGGAAACTCACTTATAATACCAGGATTTGTTGATTTGCATTTGCATGCATCACAATATGGAAATATAGGGTTAGGAATTGATAAGGAGCTTATGCCATGGCTCCAAGAATACACTTTTCCTGAGGAAGCAAAATATGATGATATCAATTATGCAAAAAAGGTGTATTCAGCATTAATAAAAGATCTATGGAGATTTGGTACAACTAGAGCATGTGTTTTTGCAACTATTCATAAGGAATCAACAAAACTTTTAATGGATTTATTTGCTCAGTCGGGTTTATCTGCATATGTTGGAAAAGTAAACATGAATAGAAATTCACCAGAATACTTAGTGGAGGATACAGAAAATTCAATTTATGATACAGAGCAAATACTACAAGAATATTCTACAAAATATGAACTTGTAAAGCCTATAATTACACCTAGATTTGTTCCAAGCTGCAGCATGGAATTATTAAAAGGATTAGGAAACTTAGCTAAGAGGTATAATACTCCAATACAGTCACATTTGTGCGAGAATTATGATGAAGTTAGCTTTGTAAAAAAACTACATCCGGAATTTAAAAATTATGCAAGAGTATATGAGGGTGCTGGATTGTTTGGTGATGTGCCTACTATTATGGCTCATTGTATTTTGGTAGATGAAGATGAAATTGAATTAATGAAAAGAAAAAATATGTTTGTTGCACACAGTCCTCACTCAAATTGTAATTTATCAAGTGGAATTGCACCTGTTAGAAGGCTTGTTGAAAGAGGTATTACAGTAGGACTTGGTAGTGATATATCTGCAGGACACAGCTTGTCAATAGCAAACGTAATTGTAAGTAGTGGTCAGGTGGCAAATTTAAAATGGCTTGAAAGTAGTAAAGTAGATAAGCCTTTTAATACTGCAGAATTATTTTATATGGCAACAAAAGGTGGAGGAAAATTTTTTGGTAAAGTAGGAAGTTTTGAAGAGGGTTATGAGTTTGATGCTCTTGTTATTGATGATAACAGTTTGCCTATATTTAAACCATTGTCAATAGAAGAAAGATTACAGAAATTTATTTATACTGGAGATGATAGAAATATCAAAGAAAGATATGTAGCTGGCAAAAAAGTAAAAGAGCCTGAGTGTTATTAAAAATAAAGTTCTTCAACTTAACTAGTCTAGAGAACTTTAAATAAATTTTATAATGGGGGTTAATTTATGGAAAGTGGAACCAGTGGACAGAAAAATTCATTTCTAGAATCATTTTTTAAGTTGAAAGACAATAACACAAATGTAAAAACAGAAATTCTTGCAGGAGTTACTACTTTTATTACTATGGCTTATATAATATTTGTTAATCCAAGTGTGCTCAGAATAGCGGGGATGAATTCAGCAGGTGTAGTTGGGGATGCAGCTTCAAAATTCAATGTAGGTTCTGACCCAATTGTATCAGCGGTATTTGTTGCTACTTGTCTAGCTGCTGCTGTTGGAACATTTATAATGGGGTTTTATGCAAATTTACCTTTTGCTCAAGCTCCTGGTATGGGGCTTAATGCATTTTTTACTTATACTGTATGTTTGACATTGGGATTTAACTGGCATCAAGCTCTTACTGCAGTGCTAACTTCAGGTATTTTGTTTATAATTATTACAGTTACATCTATACGAGAAAAAATTGTTGATGCTATACCTCAAAATTTAAAATATGCTATGTCTGGTGGTATAGGACTTTTTATTGCTCTTATTGGTTTAAAGAGCGGCGGAATAATAGTTTCAAATAAGGCGACACTTGTAGGTTTTGGTAATTTTGCAGATCCAGGAACACTGCTTACTATAATAGGAGTTTTAATAATTGGAATACTTATGGCAAGGAATGTTACAGGATCTATTCTTATAGGTATTGTTTTAACTACACTTATAGGTATACCGCTCAAAGTTACTTCTCTTGCAAATTTGCACATTTTTAGTGCACCACCTTCTCTTGCACCTACTTTTGCAGCTTTTGATTTTTCTGGCCTTTTTTCAAAAGGGGGAACTTCTGTAGCTGGTGCAGTTTTGAGTTTTGTCATGGTTGTTATAACAATTTGCTTGGTTGATCTTTTTGATACTATTGGAACACTTGTTGGAACTGCAACAAAAGCAGGAATGGTAGATGAAAATGGTAAAGTTTTAAGGCTTAAAAAAGCTCTTATCTGCGATGCAGTAGCAACAACTGCAGGATCATTTTTTGGAACAAGTACTATTAATACCTATGTTGAATCAACTTCTGGTGTTACAGCAGGAGGAAGAACTGGCCTTACAGCTGTAACTGTAGGCATATTATTTATACTTTCATTGTTTTTTTCAGGACTTGTTGGAGTAGTTCCTTCACAAGCTACAGCACCAGCACTTATTATAGTAGGTGCTTTAATGATGGGAGTAATTAGAAATATAGACTTTAGTGATTTTACAGAAGCATTACCATGTTTTTTTGCCATTTCATTAATGGCTTTTAGTTATAGCATAGCAAATGGTATTGCAGTTGCAATGATTATTTATCCTATAGTAAAAATAGCTACTGGAAGGCATAAGGAACTTAGTCCAATAGTTTATGTTCTTGCCATACTGTTTGTGCTAAGATACTTACTACTTCCGTTTGAGTAAATAATATTATATTCTGTAATCTTAGGGGAAATGCAATGGCTCTTCCTCTAAGAATTACTTGATTAATAGATTGGAGAAATAGTGAATGAATAAATTGTTAGATAAAATTAATGCTGCTATGGGTAAGGTAAAAGCGGAACTTGTACTGAAAGATGCTTTTATAATAAATGTATTTACCCAAACTATTGAGAAAAAAGATGTTGCAATAAATGATGATGTAATTGTAGGAATAGGTAAATATGAAGGCAACCAGGAAATTGATTGTAAAGGTTTGTTTGTAGCACCAGGATTTATAGATTCTCATGTTCATATAGAATCTTCTATGGTAACTCCAGAAATATTTTCTGATTTAGTCATCAAAAAAGGTGTTACTACAATTGTTGCAGATCCTCATGAAATAGCCAATGTTTTAGGAGAAAAAGGTATAGAATTTATGCTGGAGAATAGCAAGAAAGGGGATATAGACACATTTTTTATGCTTCCATCCTGCGTTCCAGCAGTAGATTTTGAAGATAACGGAGCAGTACTTGAAGCAGATAACTTAGAAAAGTTTATTAATCATCCTAAAGTTTTAGGCCTGGGAGAAGTGATGGATGTTAATTCAGTTACTTCTGGAAATAAAAATATGTTGAAAAAAATTTTAATGGCAAACAATCAGAACAAAAGTATAGACGGACATTGTCCTAAAATTAATGAAAAAGAGCTAAATGCTTATTTATGTGCTAATGTTAAAACAGATCATGAATGTACAAATTACGAGGAAGCTCTACAAAAGGTAGCAAATGGGATGTATGTAATGCTTAGGGAAGGTTCTGCAGCTAGGGATTTGAAAAAATTATTACCTGCAGTAAATGACAAAAATTATGGTAGATTTATATTTTGTACTGATGATAGACATATTGAAGATTTGGTAGATGAAGGTAGCATTGATAACTGTATACGAATTGCTATAGATGAAGGAATGGACCCTGTGAAAGCATATACAATAGCTTCTTTCAATGCAGCTAATTGCTATGGATTAAAGGATAGAGGTGCTATTTCACCTGGCATGAAGGCTGATTTGGTAATATTTGAAGATATAAAAAAATTAAAGATAAAAAATGTGATTAAGAACGGTAAAATATATAAAGATAATCACATATATGAGGATATTTTTATCAAGCCTTCAGTAAATGTAGATTGCATAAAAGAAGACCTATTTCATATTGAAGCTAAAGGAAAATTTGTAAATGTAATAAAAGTGCATCCAGGGTTATTAGTAACTAAAAAAGAAAAAAGGGAAGTAAAAGTAAATAGAGGGTTAGTTCAATGTGTTGAAGGTAAAGGGGAAATTGTAAACAAAATAGCTGTAATAGAAAGACACAAAAATACTGGGAAACATTGTGTTGGATTCATAGAAGGATTAGGACTAAAAAAAGCTGCTATAGCTCAGACAATTGCACATGATTCTCATAACATAATTGTATTAGGCGATAATGATAAAGATATGGAAATAGCAGTGAATAATATTATACACAACAATGGAGGTATTGCATTTGTATCTCAGGGTAAATTGCTGGAGTGTTTAGAATTGCCAATAGGTGGGCTTATGACATCTCAGAATCCAGGTTTGGTTATGGATAAAATTACAAAGTTGAATTTGCTTGCAGTGAAGTTTGGTATTAAAAAAGAAGTTGATCCATTTTTAACACTTGCTTTTATGGCGCTTCCAGTGATTCCAGATATAAAAATAACTTCAAGAGGATTGTTTGATTATTCCAAATTTGATTTCATAGATTTATTTACGGATGTTTAGTTATATATTATGGAGATTTTGCTTAAAATTTAAATTCGAGGTATAATTTTATAATAAAGTATAATTTTTACTAGAAAGAGGTTATGATATGTCAAAAGATGCAAAGAAGAATATATTAGATGCAGCTATGAAGGTAATTGCTAGGGAAAAAATAAGCGGTACTCGTATGCATATGATTGCAAAAGAAACGGATAGAAGTCAGGCTAATTTGCATTACTATTTTCCAACTAAAAATGATATAATGATAGCCCTTTTAGATGATATACAAAAGCAATTTTCAGAGAATCGTAAGCAGTATATTGATTTAGACAATAAAGATGTTTTTCAAAATATAAGAGGTTTTTTTGAACAAAAGGAAGATGATATTTTAAATAACAAAGAATTAGATTATGTGCAACTTGATTACTGGGTTCAAGGTACAGTAAATAAGGAAATAAGGGAAAAGTTTCAGAAAACCTTTAATATATGGCGCAGTAGTATTAAGGAAGTCTTAAGTAAAGGGAAGTTTAAAGATGGTGCAGATGATGATTATAAAGATATGTTGACATATATAATGGTATCTTTAATGTTAGGAGCATCACTGCAGTATCTTATTGATGAAGACAAATTTGATTTAAAAAAATATTTTGATGCAGCTGAAGGCCTTATTGGTCAGTGTTTAGAAGAAGAAGGTTAGTTATTTACTAGCAAGGATAATACTATTTTAATTATACATTTACGAAAATTGTAACTATGGGAGTACAAGTATGGAAAGAGAGAGAAAAACAACAGGAGGTATAATTGTTGCAGCAGGAAAAATATCAGAAAAAAGTGAAGCATGTCCATTACGTAAGATCGGTTCCATTACTATAATAAAGAGAATTGTTTTAACTTTTCAAAAGGCTGGAGTTTCTAATATTGTGGTAGTCACTGGGTATAGGTCTCAGGAAGTTGAACACAATTTAGCTTATTATGGGGTTATATTTCTTTATAATCCAAAGTATGAAGATTCACAGATGATTGATTCAATAAAAATAGGATTGAATTTCTTAAAAAATAAATGTGACCAGGTAATAGTTAATCCAGTAAATGTTCCTTTATTCACACCAGAAACCATTCAAAAAATGATAGAATACGATAAAGAATTACTTTCACCCTGTTATCATTCTAAAATTGGACATCCTATTTTAATATCTTCTAAATTAATTCCCGAAATTTTAAAATACAATGGTGATAAAGGCATGGAGGGAGCTATCCAAAATATTGGGGTTTCAAGGTATTTGATGGATGTAGAAGATGAGGGCATTTTAAATGGTATAGGAGATCCTTGTCGGTTAGAAAAGCTTTTAAGAAAACATAATCAGCGTATTCTACATCCATTTGTTAAAATAAGCATTGAAAAGGAAACCTTGTTTTTTAATTCAAGAACAAAATTGCTTTTGCTCCTAATTCAAAATACACATTCTGTGAGAAATGCATGTAAACATATGGCACTTTCTTATAGTAAGGCATGGAATATGTTAAATCAATTGGAAGAAGAATTAGGTTATGCAGTAGTTAAAAGAAAACATGGTGGTCGAAATGGTGGAAAAACTTATTTGACAAAAGAAGGAGAAGAATTTTTAAAGAGATATGAACAATTTGAACACAATGTTCGTCAGTATGCAAAAGATGAGTTCGATAGATTATTTCAGAAATAAATAGAATTTTTGAATTTTACTAATAGAATAGGCAAGTTCTTTTTATAAAGAATTTGATAAAGATTAACTTCCATTTTATAATAGTTATAACAATAATTGTTAAAAATTATAAATAGGAGGTTATTTATGTTTAGGCTAAATATTAACGGTAAGGATGTAGTTTCTGATACTGATAAACCCCTATTGCGTTTTTTAAGAGATGATTTGAAAATCACTTCTGCAAAAGACGGCTGCAGTGAAGGTGCATGTGGAACATGCACTATTTTAGTAGATGGAAAGGCAGTAAAAGCTTGCGTACAAAAAGTATCAAGATTTGTGGACAAGAAAATTTTAACTGTTGAGGGATTAAGCAAGAGAGAAAAAGAAGTTTATGAATATTGTTTTGGAGAAGCAGGTGCAGTGCAGTGTGGTTTTTGTATCCCTGGAATGGTAATTTGTGCAAAAGCCCTCTTAGATACTAACCCGAATCCAACAAAGTTAGATGTAAAGAAGGCAATTAGAGGTAATATATGCCGCTGTACTGGATATAAGAAAATAGAAGAGGCCATTTTAATGGCAGCAAAATATTTTAGGCACAATCTTGAGATACCAGCACCTGTTGATAAATTGGGAATGAATCAAAAGTTTAAACGTGTGGATGTAGATGAAAAGGTAAATGGAACAGGTATTTTTGTGGATGATATTGAATTACCAGAAATGATTTATGCTAAAGCAGTTCGGTCTAAATATCCAAGGGCTATTGTAAATAAAATTGATATCAGTAAAGCACAGGCACATCCTGATTGTGTAAAAGTTTTACTGGCAAAGGATGTTCCACATAATATTATTGGACACATAAAACAAGATTGGGATGTAATGATTCCAGAAGGGGGAACAACTAGGTATATAGGAGATTGCCTTGCACTAATAGCAACTTATCATAGAGACAAGTTAGATGAGGTGTGTAAATTGGTTGATGTAGAATACACAGAATTGCAGCCAATCACTTCTCCTGAAGATGCTCTGAGAGCAGATGCACCTTTAATTCATGCAGATGGTAATATTATGAGCCGTTCTATTATACAGCGTGGAAATGCAGATGAAGCAATTAAAAATTCTAAATATGTGATAACAAGAAAATATAAAACTCCATTTCAGGAACATGGATTTATGGAACCAGAGTGTGCAATTGCAGCACCTGAAGGCAAAGATGGTATTTTGCTGTATTCAGGTTCACAATCTGTTTATGATGAGCAGCGTGAAATTTCAAACATGCTTCAAATTCCAAAAGAAAAAGTACATTGTCATTCCCAGCTTGTTGGAGGTGGCTTTGGTGGTAAGGAAGATATGAGTGTTCAACATCTCGCAGCATTAATGGCATGGCACACAAAAAAACCAGTGAAAGTAAAGTTTTCAAGACAGGAAAGCTTAAATTATCATGTTAAACGGCATGCAATGGAAATGGAATTTACAACAGCTTGTGATGAAAACGGATATTTGACTGCTATGAAAGGCGTAATTATTGCAGATACAGGTGCTTATGCATCTTTAGGTGGACCTGTATTACAAAGAGCATGCACTCATGCTGCAGGACCGTATAATTATCAGAATATTGACATTTTAGGCATGTCAGTTTATACAAATAAT
Source organism: Clostridium carboxidivorans P7 (assembly GCF_001038625.1). Lineage (GTDB taxonomy): Bacteria > Bacillota > Clostridia > Clostridiales > Clostridiaceae > Clostridium_AM > Clostridium_AM carboxidivorans. Next base: position 3,041,642 of record NZ_CP011803.1, on the reverse strand, counting down.
GTTGTGGCTGGAGCATTTCGCGGCTTTGGAGTGACACAAAGCTGCTTTGCTGCTGAAAACAATATTAATCTACTAGCAGATATGGTGGGTATATCACCTTGGGAAATGCGTTATCGTAATGCAATTCGTCCAGGACAGGTACTTCCAAATGGTCAAATAGCAGATGATAGTGTTGCAATGTCAAAATGCCTGGAAGCTGTTAAAGATGTATACGAATCAAACCCTTATGCAGGCATTGCTATAGCCTTTAAAAACAGTGGAACTGGAGTGGGAAATAGAGACATTGGTCGTTGTATTTTATCTGTGGAAAATGGAAAGGTTCATATTAGAACCTCTGCAGCTTGTATGGGACAAGGAATTGCAACAATGTGTACTACTATATTTTGTGAAGCAACTGGTTTAAATCCAGCACTTGCTGTTCATGAAAGAGCAGATACTATATATACACCTGATTCTGGAACTAGTACTGCATCTAGACAAACTGTTGTAACAGGGGAAGCTGTAAGACGGGCATCTGAAAAACTAAAATCGGAATTAAATAAAGGATTAAATCTTTACGATTTAGAAGGAAAAGAATTTTATGGGGAATATTCTGCAAAGACAGATCCAATGGGAGCTCCAAAGAAAAATCCAGTAAGTCATGTAAGCTACAGTTATGGGGCTCAAGTTGTTATCCTTAATGAGGAGGGAAAGGTTGAAAAGGTAGTTGCAGCATATGATGTTGGAACACCTGTTAATATTCAGTCTGTTGAAGGACAGATTGAAGGCGGAATTGTTATGGGACTTGGGTATGCTTTGACAGAAGAATTTAAAGTTGAGGATGGCTATCCTAAAACCAAGCTAGGAACACTAGGCCTTATGAGATCAACAGATGCTCCAGAACTTGAAGTTATTCTAGTACAAGGCAATGGAAAAATTCCTGAAGCTTATGGAGCAAAAGGCTGCGGGGAATTATGTCTGATTCCAACAGCACCAGCTTGCACTCATGCATACTACAGATTAGATGGTAAATTCCGTAATCAGCTGCCACTGAAAGATACATTTTATAAGAAGACGAAAAAATAAAAAGTTAATTTATTATATAAGCTGTGACTTTTTTCAAAGTTTTATGAATTATACATGGGGGGATTGTATGAAAAATATTAGCAAGTCTGTAAAGAAAAAAGATCATGAGCTAAAGATGAGTGGTCATGCTATTTATGTAGATGATTATGTAATGGATGATATGCTCTATGGCAAGCTATTACATTCAACAAAGGCAAAAGCCAAGATTACGGATATTCGTATTCCAAAATTGCCTGAAGGATACTTTGTAGTTGATAAAAATGATGTGACAGGTGTAAATCGTGTTGCAATAGTAGAAAATGATACACCTGTTTATGCTGAAAATACTGTAGAGTATGTTGGAGAACCTATTTTAATGGTTGTGGGACCTGATCTTAAGGAAGTTAAGAGAATTTTAGGTGAAATTGTTATAGTATATGAAGAACAAATTCCCGTCTTGGACATGAGAAAATCTGATACTGTTTTTTTTCATTATAAATGTGAAAAAGGGGATGTTTATAAGGCTTTAAAAGAAGCTGATGAAGTCTTTGTTGAAACCTTTGAAACAGGTTATCAGGAACAAGCATATCTTGAAACCCAGGGAATAATTGCTTATCCACATGATGGACGAATGACCATACGTGGTTCTATGCAGTGTCCTTACTATGTATATGGTGCAGTTTCCAAAGCTCTAGGATATGCTGAAAAGGATATTCAAATTATTCAGGATGTTACTGGAGGAGGCTTTGGAGGTAAAGAAGATATTCCGTCTATACTTGCATGTCAAACTGCAGTGGCAGCTAAAAAAGCTAATAAACCTGTAAAAGTAATATTTGACAGGCGAGAAGATATGGAATTTACTTCAAAGCGCCATCCATCTATTTGTACCTATAAAGTGGCAGTTAAAGATGGCACAATTACAGGCATGGATATTGATGTGTTATTCAATAGTGGTGCATATACTACCCTTTCTCCTGTTGTTTTACAACGTGGAGTAATTTGTGCAAGTGGTGCTTATAGAGTAGAAAATTTGCATATTGAGGGACGTGCAGTTAAGACAAATACAGTACCTTGCGGTGCATACCGTGGCTTTGGTGCTCCACAGACTTTCTTTGCAGTAGAAATGATGATGAATCATATTGCAAAGAAAATGGGTGTAGATTCTCTTGAACTGAAGGAAAAATATATGGTCAAACAGGGTGATTCTACTTCTACAAGTGGAAAGTATCATTTTCATGTACCCCTGCCTGAAATGATAAAGAGAGCTGATGAGCTTGCTAGTTATCGTAAAAAACGCAAGATGTATAAGAATCAAAAGGGAAGGTACCGAAAAGGTATTGGCATGTCATTATTTTTCCATGGTTGTGGTTTCACAGGAAGTGGAGAACGTGATCTCATAAAGGCTGTTGTAAAAATTAGAAAAAACATAGATGACACAGTAGAACTTTTGGTAAGTAACTCAGATATAGGGCAGGGTATTAAAACTACCTTTTGCAAAATTGCTGCAGATACTCTTGGTATTTCTTATGATAGGGTAATTGTAAATAATCCAGATACAGATAGTGTACCCGATTCAGGTCCTACTGTAGCAAGTCGTTCCTTAATGGTAGTTGGAGAATTGCTTAGACGTGCAGCAGAAAAACTTAAGGGAGAATGGAAGAGTGGAGAAGAACAAATTGTAGAGGAACATTTTGTGGAGCCTGACTTTATGATTCCATTTAATCTGGAAAAATTCAAAGGAGATGCTTATCCAACCTTTTCTTGGTCTGTAAATGTAATAGAAGTGGAGGTGGATACACTTACTGCTATTACAAAGGTAACTGGAGCATGGGGGATTTTTGATGTAGGTGTTCCTATAGACATGAATATTATACAGGGACAGATGCAGGGAGGTTTTTTACAAGGGATTGGATATGCTTCTATGGAACATATGGAATGTAATGACAAAGGTGTAATTCGTAATAATAGCTACAGTGATTATATTATTCCAACAGCAGTAGATGTACCAAATCTTGTAACCGAAATAGTAGATAATCCATACAGTTATGGTCCATATGGAGCAAAAGGTGCAGGTGAACTTCCTCTTGTTGGTACAGCTCCAGCTTATGTGGAAGCTGTGGAAAATGCACTTGATGTAAATTTAAATAAAGCTCCATTTACTCAAGAAGACACTATGAAGGTTTTACAGGAGGTGCTTAAGTAATGATAAAATTTATGCTTAATGGGAAACAAGTTAGGTCTTCTGCCAAGGAAAATGAGCGTTTACTTGATGTACTTAGAAATGAATTCCATATTACTGGTGTAAAATGTAGCTGTAAGGAAGGAGAATGTGGTGCTTGTTCTGTTATACTTGATGGAAGACTAGTTAACTCCTGTCTGGTAGCAGTAGGAAGTATAGATGGAAGTAATGTCATGACTATTGAAGGATATCGTGAAACCAAGCAATTTGAAGTTCTTGATAAGGCATACGCCTCTGTTAGTGCTGTGCAGTGTGGTTTTTGTATTCCTGGTATGGTACTTGCATCTGAGTGTATACTTTCCAAAAATTCAAATCCCACAGAAGCAGAGATTAGAGAAGGTATTTCTGGAAATCTTTGTAGATGTACTGGTTATAATGCCATTGTTAAAGCCATTGGTATTGCAGCAAAGGAGGGAAAAGGTTTATGGTAAATAGTTATAGACCATTATCTTTAAAGGAAGCACTGCATATACTTGCAAAGGATGATGTTACCCCTTATGCAGGAGGAACGGATTTAATGATTAAGGCAAATGAAGATGCCAGATATTTATTTTTAAATAAAGTAGCTGAGATGAAAAATGTAGTAGAAGATGAAAATTATATTCGTATTGGTGCAGGCGTTACTTTCTCAGATGTTATTGAAAATAAATTAACTCCTGCCATTTTAAAAGAAGCAGTAGAACAGATTGCAGCACCTGCAATTCGAAACTTAGGTACCGTTGGAGGAAATATATGTAATGGATCACCTAAAGCAGACAGTGCACTTATCTTTTTTGTTACAGATTCTAAATTGCGTCTCGTGAGCAGTAAAGGGGAGAGAGTTATTCCCATTAATGAATTTTATCTTGGGAGAAAAAAGACTTCTATTAAAAAGGATGAATTACTTGCTGAAATTCTCATGAGTAAGGAAGGCTTTGATAACTATTATTATAAGAAGGTAGGAGTAAGAAATGCTTTAGCAATCTCCAGAGTATCTTTTGCAGGTATTCTTAATATAGAAGACAATAAAATTTCTAAGTGCAGTACAGCCTTTGGTGCAGTTAGTGATGTTGTCATAAGGTGTCCAGATATTGATAAAATGCTCATTGGCAAGACTATTCAAGAAGCAAAAGCTTTAAAAAAAGATTATCTTGCAGCATATGATAAGGTTATTGTCCCTATAAAAGGCAGAATTTCAGCAGAATATAGAAAGGTTGTATGCATGAATTTACTTAGAGATTTTCTTGAAAGCAATGGAATTTAAATATACAAAGTTTTAAATTAATATAAGCATAATGTGAAGCAAAGCTTCGCATTATGCTTATATTACAAGATTTGAGTTATCAATTCTTAACTAGAGACTTTGATAGTCACCATTCCAAACTATGTTCCTATATATTTGTGGATCAGTATCTCCTTCTGTGCTAATGAGTAAAACTTTGGAGTTTTTATCAAGTTTTAATGTTTCACGCAAGTCTTTATATTTGGTTTCGGACAAAATGGATAAGAGTCCTGTTGTTACGGCTCCTGATTCACCGGATATTATTTTGTTGTCACCTTTAAGAGGATTTCCCAAAACGCGCATTCCTCTTGCTGTTACCCAATCAGGGGCTGATACGAATACATCTGTACAGCATTTCAAAATATCCCAGCCAACAGGGTTAGGCTCACCACAGGCAAGGCCAGCCATTATGGTATTCATTTCTCCGGTGACAGCTTCAATTTTACCTGCTTTACAGGATCTATAAAAACAATCAGCCTTTTCAGGTTCTACGATAACTATCTTTGGCGGATTTTTTTCAAAGGTGGAAACAAATATACTTGCTATAACAGAAGCAAAGGCTCCTACACCTGCTTGTAAAAATACATGAGTTGGAATAGTTCCATGTAATTGTTCAATAGCTTCTTGAGCTAAAGTAGAATATCCTTTCATTATCCATGTAGGAACTTCAGTATATCCTTCCCAAGCTGTATCCTGAATAACTTCCCATCCATTCTTAGAAGCTTGTTCAGCTGTAAAGCGTACTGTATCGTCATAATTCCAATCAGTTACGCTGACATCTGCATCAAATTCAGCTATATTATTTACTCTATTTTGTGTGCTTCCCTTAGGCATATATACAATACATTTATATCCAAGTTGCTTTGCCATCCAGGCAACTCCTCTTCCATGATTACCATCTGTAGTTGTAGCAAAAATAAGATTCCCTAATTCACTTTTTACTTTTTCAGATTTTAATGCTGAAAATGGAAGCTCAGATATATCCTTACCTAATTTTTGTGATAGGTGTTTACCAATAGCATAGGAAGCACCTAATACTTTAAATGCATTTAATCCAAAGCGAAGAGATTCATCTTTTACAAAGATATTAGATAGTCCTAAGAAATTTGCTAATTCATCCAACTTGACGAGAGGAGTTTGTTTATATTGCTCAAAGCTTTCATGGAAGCTTTTAACTTCGTGTAAGTCACTTTTATTTAATAAAGGTTCATGCTCTTTAAGATTTTTTTTACCATTAACAATCCATTTCAACGACAAGCCACCCCCAAAAAAATATAAATTTTTAATAAATATTACTAACCAGTTAATCCACTTTCATTATAATTCTGAATCATTTTTATGTCAATATATTAACATAAATGGTTATCAATGGTAAAAAGTTCTTGATAATTTTTATTCATGTTTTTCAGGGTGATTTTCAGAAGAGAGTTCAATATTAGTGACATTTTTTTCACCATGATTTAAAAATGCATTGAGGATTATTGCAACTACAGAAGCAGAAACTATACCACTGCTGAAGATTGATTTAAAAAATTGAGGAGTATGATCAAGTATACCAGGGACAACAGTAACTCCAAGACCTACGCCAATGGAACAGGCAACTACTAGCATATTTGAATTTTTATCAAAGTCTACACTTGAAAGCATTTGTATGCCGGCTACAGCTACCATTGCAAACATTATAGTTGTAGCTCCACCTATAACTGGCTGAGGAATGATGGTAGCTAAGGCTGCAAATTTAGGAATTAATCCAAGGCATATGAGGATGATTCCAGAAACAATTACAACAAAACGGCTTTTTACTTTACTTAGAGCTAAAAGTCCTAAATTTTGATTAAAAGTTGTATAAGGAAAGGAATTGAATATACCACCTAAAATTGTTGCAATTCCTTCAGCCCTAAGACCCCGTACAATATCATTTTCTGTAATCTTTTTTTCGCAAATTCTACCTATGCCAAGATATGTTCCTGTGGATTCAATCATTACTGTAAGCATGACAAAAGTCATCATAACTATAGAGGCAACATTGAATTTGGGTATACCAAAACTTAATGGACTAACAAAACTTACCCATTTTGCATTTACAACTACTGAAAAATCTACTTTTCCCATGAATGCAGCAACTATTGTGCCTAAAATAATTCCATTTAAAACAGAGATTGCTTGAAAAAATCCTTTAAAGAATTTATTTGATAATATGACAACTATCATTACGAAGGTGCCAAGTGAAAGGTTAGAGATACTTCCAAAATCTTTAGCTCCTGAACCACCACCTAGACTACTAATACCAACATTAATTAGAGAGAGACCTATTATTGTTACTACAGTACCTGTTACTACCGTTGGAAAAAACTTCAACACTTTTCCGTATATTGGTGCAATTAATACTACGATAAGTGCTGCTACTATTATGGCACCATAGGCTGTTGCCATTCCATAACTTTTACCAATAATAATGATAGGGCCAACAGCAGCAAAAGTACATCCTAAAATTGCAGGTAATTTAATACCAACATAAGGCCCTATACCAATTGCCTGAATTAAAGTTGCTATACCACAAGTAAACAAATCTGCAGCTACCAAAAGTTCCAGCTGCCTAGGTGTCAAACCTACGGAAGAGGCGATGAGTATAGGAACAGCTACAGCACCTGCATACATTGCAAGTACATGTTGAAGTCCTAAAGTAAAAAGCTTTGGAAGAGGAAGCATTTCATTTACCTTGTTTACAGATTGTTCCGACATTGTAAAACCTCCTATAAATAAGCTTATATCAAAGTAATGCAATTTAAGGTTGGATTTACTAGTTAGTATATTTTATTCTAATAATATTAATAATACTTTATCAATATTACAATTAAATAAAAATCCAATGGTGTTGTAAATTTTGAAATTTCTTATGAATTATTTTCAATTAAAGTAAAATTAATTTAATATTGACAAAAATATCCTGTTATTATAAAATCAAATTATACTAACTAGTTAATCCGATTTTTAAATTACACCATATCTAAGACAAAATATGTTTGCATTAAAACATTTTATTGAATCATTACAATTAGGAGGCATATCTTATGGAAAAGCTAAAAGAACTTATCCAAAATTTAAAAAAACTAGACTATAAAAATATGTATAATAATGATTTCTTTTTAACTTGGGAAAAAACAGATGAGGAGCTTAAAGCAGTTTTTACAGTAGCTGATATTTTACGTGAAATGAGAGAAAATAATATATCACCACGTATATTCGATAGTGGACTAGCAATTTCATTGTTTCGCGATAATTCCACAAGAACAAGATTCAGTTTTGCAAGTGCATGCAATTTGCTTGGACTTAAAGTTCAGGACCTTGATGAAGGAAAATCTCAGATTGCCCATGGCGAAACTGTTCGTGAAACAGCAAATATGATTTCCTTTATGGCAGATGTTATAGGAATTAGAGATGATATGTTTATAGGAAGAGGAAACAAGTATATGCATAAAGTTTCTGAATCAGTTCAAGAAGGATATAAAGCAGGAATTCTTGGACAGCGTCCTACTCTTGTAAATCTTCAGTGTGATATAGACCATCCAACTCAATGTATGGCGGATTTACTCCAATTAATTCATTACTTTGGTGGAGCAGAAAAACTTAAAGGCAAAAAAATGGCTATGACATGGGCTTACTCTCCATCTTATGGTAAACCATTATCTGTACCTCAAGGAATCATTGGTTTGATGACGAGAATGGGTATGGAAGTTGTACTTGCACATCCTGATGGATATGACATACTGCCAGAAGTAGAAGAGGTTGCAAGAAATAATGCTGAGAAGAGTGGAGGCAAATTTACTAAAACTAACTCTATGAAAGAAGCTTTTGAAAATGCAGATATAGTGTATCCAAAGAGCTGGGCTCCATTTGCTGCTATGGAAAAACGTACTAAATTGTATGGAGAAGGTAAATTTGATGAAATAAAAGTACTTGAAAAGGAACTTTTAAATCAAAATGCCAATTATAAAGATTGGGAGTGTACAGAAGAAATGATGAAGCTTACTAAGGATTCTAAAGCATTATATATGCATTGTTTACCTGCAGATATTACGGGAGTAAGTTGTAAACAGGGGGAAGTAGCTGCTTCTGTATTTGATAGATATCGTGAAGAACTTTATAAACAGGCAGGATATAAACCATATATCATTGCTTCAATGATTTTCTTAAGCAAGGTAAAAGATCCTGTAAAAACATTTGCAGAAATTATTGAAGCAAAGCCACCAAGGTTTTTAGCAAAGTAAAATATATTACAAGGGGGAATATAAATGAGTGATAGGATGCGGCCTATTTCTTTTGAAAAAATGCTTATTTGGATTACAAGAGAATTAAAAGAAAAGGAATCTATTTTTGGAATTCATAAAAGTAAATTTTATAAAAATGAAAGTGGGAAATCAATTGAGGTATTTGGTGAAAAGCTAGCTTCACCCCTTGGACCTGCTGCTGGACCAAATACTCAATTAACTCAGAACATTGTTTCTGCTTACTTAACTGGAAGTCGATTTATTGAATTGAAAACAGTGCAAGTTATTGATGGCGAGGACTTACCAGTAGCTAAACCTTGCATCTATGCACAGGATGAAGGCTATAATGTGGAATGGTCTACAGAATTAAAAGTATCTGATGCTTTTGATGAATATATAAAAGCTTGGTTTTTGCTTCATATTTTAATGAGAGAACTTAATTTAAGCAATGAAAGAGATTTTATGTTTAACATGAGTGTAGGCTATGATTTAAATGGAATTAAATCACCTAAAATAGATAACTATATTGAAGGAATGAGGAATGCCTCAAACACAAGAGTATGGAATGAATGTAAAAAAGTAATTACTTCTAATATGAATTTATTTGATAATTTCAATGAAAAAGATTTAGAAAAAATCTCTCCAGTTATTTGTTCATCTATTACAGTATCTACATTACACGGATGCCCTCCAGAAGAAATAGAAAAGATATCTAATTATTTGCTCAGAGAAAAGAAATTAAACACTTTTATAAAGATGAATCCAACTCTTTTAGGAGAACAGTTTGTTAGAAATACACTTAATACAATGGAATATGATTATATAGCCTTAAATGGAGAACATTTTAAAAATGATTTGCAGTATGGGGATGCAGTGTCAATGCTGCAGCGTTTGAAAGATGCAGCAAGGAAAATGAATTTGGAAATAGGAGTTAAACTTACAAATACCTTGCCAGTTAAAATTCAAAACAATGAATTACCTGGAGAGGAAATGTATATGTCAGGACGTTCTCTTTTTCCACTTACAATATCATTAGCAAGTAAATTAGCCAAAGAATTTGAAGGCGATTTGCAGATATCTTATTCAGGTGGTGCAGACTTTTTTAATGTTGATAAAATTTTAGCTGTAGGAATTCAACCAGTGACATTTGCAACTACTATTTTAAAGCCAGGTGGATATGAGAGGATAGCTCAAATGGCTGAAAAGGTAGAGAAAAAGCTTAAGGGTGCCTTCTCAGAAATTGATACAGATATGTTATCAAAATTATTATTGGAAGCTTTAAATGACAAACATTATCTTAAAAATTCAAGAACTGTGGAGAGTAGAAAGCTTTCTATGGAGCTTCCTATTTATGATTGTGCAGCAGCACCTTGCAGCATAGGGTGTCCTATAAATCAACAAATTCCTGAATATATAGCTTTGGCTGGAAAAAAGAAATATGATGAAGCTTTTTCTATAATTGCTAAAGACAATGCTTCACCAGCAATTACAGCAACTATTTGTAATCACAACTGTCAGTTTAAATGTACCAGATTAGATTATGATTCATCCATATCAATTAGGGATATGAAGAAAGTTGTTGTTTTAAATGCTGAGAAGAAATACATTGAAAATATCAAACTAGCAGATATAAAAAGCAGCAAAAAGGTAGTAGTTATAGGTGCAGGTCCGGCAGGACTTTCTACAGCTCTCTTTTTGAGGAGAAATGGTATGGATGTAACTGTAATGGACAAAAAAGAAAAACCTTATGGTGTAGTAAGATATGCAATTCCTGATTTTAGAATTCCATATGAAATGATTGATCAGGATTTTGAACTTATAAAAAAGCAGGGAGTAAAATTTAAATTTGGCATTAATGAAAACTTTAATATAGATGAATTAAAAGAAAAATATGATTATATTATCCTTGCAATAGGTGCTTGGAAACCGGGAAGATTATCTTTAAAAGAAGGCAGCGAAAAAGCTGTAAATGCTATTGAATTTCTTGAAAGATATAAATCAGAAAAAGAAAACATCAATTTGGGAAAGCAGGTTTGCGTTATTGGTGGTGGAAATGTAGCAATGGATGCAGCAAGAGCAGCTAAGAGGATAGCTGGAGTGGAAAATGTTTCTATTATATATAGAAGAACTAGAGAATACATGCCTGCAGATTCTGAAGAATTGGATTTAGCTGTTACTGACGGTGTTGTCTTAAAAGAACTTCTTGCTCCAATGGCTATTAAGGACAATAAATTGATTTGTCAGGAGATGACTTTAGGAGAAAGAGATGCTTCAGGCAGGAGAAGTCCTGTTCCAAGCGGTAAAGAGGTTATTTTAGATGTGGATACTGTTATTGCTGCTGTAGGGGAAAAAGTAAATAGTGATTTATTGAGAGGAAATGGAATAGAATTAGATTCTAAGGGTTTCCCTAAATTAAATATAGCTTGCGAAAGCAATATTTCCAATGTATATATTCCAGGAGATGCAAAAAAAGGACCAGCTACAATTGTAAAGGCAATAGCAGATGGAAAGGCAGTTGCAAAAGATATATTGTCAAAAGAAAGATTGAATAATGATTTTGAGAAAAAAGTTATCCCTATAGATGAAAAAGAAATATATAGTAGGAAGGGTGTATTAAGAGATTCACAAAATTGTGAAGAAGAACCTGAAAGATGCCTCTCTTGCAGTAACATTTGTGAATTGTGTGTTGATGTTTGTCCTAATAGAGCCAATGTAGTTATTAATGTAGAAGGAGGCTTTGCTTCTTCTCATCAGGTTATACATTTAGATGGTATGTGCAACGAATGTGGTAATTGTGGGATTTTCTGTCCATATAAAGGGAATCCATATAAAGATAAGGTGACAGTTTTCTGGAATGAAAATGACTTTGAAAATAGTGAAAACAAGGGCTTTTATATTATTGATATCAAAAAAGGTATTTGTAAAGTTAGAAGAGAAGATGACAAAGTTATTATGTACACTATTGGTGAAAAAGATGTTATCTCAAAAGAGATGGAATATATAATTAAGAGTTGTATAGATAAATATAGTTACATGCTGTAATTTAACATTTAAAACAAATGGGGGGAAATATATGTTATTAATAGGAAATGGCAAGCTTATTACTAGAGATGATGCTAGACCCATTATTGATGATGGATGTATTGCTGTAAGAGAAAATAAAATTATTGAAATTGGTTCAACTGAAGCATTAAAGAAAAAATATAAAGATGCAAGATTTATTGATGCAAAGAATAAGCTTATTATGCCAGGATTTATCAATACTCATATGCATTATTACAGCACTTTTGCCAGAGGAATGGCAAATGACAGTCCTCCAGCAAAAAACCTTATGGATATACTTACAGGACTATGGTGGAGACTCGACAAGGTATTAACTCCAGAAGACATATATTATAGTGCTATTGTACCAATGATTGACCAAGTTAAAAACGGTGTTACAACTGCTTTTGATCATCATGCAAGTGCTTATTCAGTTAAAGGAAGTTTATTTAAAATAGCTGAGGCTGCAGAAAAGATAGGTATCCGCAGTAGTTTATGTTATGAAACTTCAGATAGGGATGGAGAAAAAATTGCTGATGAAGGTATTGCTGAAAATGTAGAGTTTATTAAGTATTGTAATGAAAAAAAAGACGACATGATTAAAGGTATGTTTGGACTTCATGCTTCTATGACAATTTCAGATAAAACCTTGGAAAAATGCATGGATGCTATTGAAAATTTAAATACGGGTTTTCACGTTCATACAGGGGAAGGTATACAGGATTTGCAGATTACTAAAGAAAAGTATGGCAAAGGTATTGTACAGAGATGGTATGATGCAGGAGCACTTTCAGATAAGACAATTTTAGTTCACTGTATTCATGTTTCAGATGAGGAAATGGATCTGATTAAAGAGAAAAATACAATAGTGGTTCACAATCCTGAATCAAATATGGGCAATGCTGTAGGTGTATCTCCTGTACTGAAAATGTACAAGAAAGGAATTTTATTGGGGCTTGGTACAGATGGTTATACTGCAGATATGATGGAATCTTACAAAGTAGGAAATATTATTCACAAACATGCTTTTGAAGATTCTACAGTAGCTTGGACTGAAATTCCACAAATGTTTTTCTATAATAATAGAAACATTGTTGAAAGATTTATTGACGGAAAAATTGGAATTTTAAAAGAAGGAGCACTGGCAGATATAATTATTGTAGACTACGATTCACCTACACCAATAAACGAAAGCAATATTAATTCGCATTTATTATTTGGTATTAATGGACGTTGTGTAGATACAACCATTATAAATGGTAGAGTTATTATGGAAGACAGGAAACTTGTAGGCATTGATGAAGAGAGAATTATGGCAAGAAGCAGGGAACTGGCACAAGGCCTGTGGAAGCGTTTTTAAATATAGTTAAAATGGGGGGATTTTAAATGACATTAGATTTAAATAAACAAAAAATATTGGAGCTGGCAGAAAAATATAAACCTGAAATATCCAAGTTTTTAAGGGATATGGCTGCAATTCCAAGTGAAAGCTGTGGCGAGAAAAAAGTTATATTGAGAATAAAAGAGGAAATGGAAAAAGTAGGCTTTGATAAGGTAGAAATAGATCCAATGGGTAATGTACTTGGATATATAGGACATGGAAAACACCTTATTGCTATGGATGCTCATATAGACACAGTAGGTATAGGGGATAGGAATCTGTGGAAATATGATCCTTATGAAGGCTGTGAGGATGATCAAGTGATTTTAGGAAGAGGTGTATCAGATCAGGAAGGTGGAATGGCTTCTATGGTCTATGCAGGTAAGATAATTAAAGATCTTGGTCTTGAAGGAGATTATACATTAGTAGTAACAGGTACTATTCAAGAAGAAGATTGTGATGGACTTTGCTGGCAGTATATAATCAATGAAGATAAGGTAAGACCAGAATTTGTAGTTATCACAGAACCAACTTCATTGAATATATATAGAGGACATAGAGGAAGGATGGAAATAAAAGTTACAACTCACGGTGTTAGCTGCCATGGATCTGCACCAGAAAGAGGAGATAATGCAATTTTTAAAATGGCACCTATATTAAATGAGTTAAAGGAATTAAATGAAAGATTGATTGATGATAAGTTTTTAGGAAAAGGTACATTAACTGTATCTGAAATCTTTTTCTCATCACCTTCAAGATGTGCTGTAGCAGATGGGTGCAGTATTTCCATTGACAGAAGGCTTACTGATGGTGAAAGCTGGGAATATGCAATTGAGCAAATTAAAAATTTACCATCAGTTAAAGCTGCAGGAGCTGAGGTTGAAATGTACACTTATGAAAGACCTTCCTATACAGGATTAAAATATCCTACAGAATGTTTCTTCCCAACCTGGGTACTGCCTGAAGATCATAAAGTGTGCCAAAATGTTATAAGCTGTTATAAAGATTTATTTAAGAGTGAACCAAAGGTAGATAAATGGACATTTTCTACAAATGCAGTTTCCATTATGGGAAGATATAAAATACCATGTATAGGCTTTGGACCAGGCCACGAAGACCAAGCTCATGCTCCTAATGAAAAGACCTGGAAAAATGAATTAGTCAAATGTGCAGCAATGTATGCACTTATTTCATTATCCTATGTAACAGATTATGTAAATAAGTAATTATACGGAGGAATCACAATGGGATTTTGTAAACTGGTTATAGCGTTAGGTGGAAATGCACTCCAAGAACCTAATACTCCAGCTACAGCTGAGGCACAATTGAAAGTGATAAAAAAAACTTGTGAATATATTGCAGATATAAGCTGTAAGGGGTATGAGCTTTTAATAGTTCATGGAAATGGTCCCCAAGTGGGAAGAATTTTACTTGCGTCTGAGGCTGCTAATAGTGTTACACCAGTTATGCCTCTTGATGTATGCAGTGCTATGAGTCAGGGATATATAGGATATCATATTCAGCAGTCACTGAGAAAGGCACTGGATAAGAGAAAAAAGAAAGTGCCTGTAGTAACTCTTATAACCCAGGCAGTAGTTGATAAAAATGACCTTGCATTTAAAAATCCAACTAAACCCATAGGCACTTTTTATAGTGAAGAAGAGGCGGAAAAGATAAAAAAAGAAAAAGGTTATGTAATGCAAGAGGATTCTGGAAGGGGATGGAGGAGAGTAGTAGCATCACCTTCTCCAAAGAAAATAGTTGAACTCCCAGCAATTAAAGTGCTGTGGGATTCTACTATTTGCGTAGCAGCTGGAGGTGGCAGTATTCCTGTTGTTGAAAAAGAAGATGGATCATTAGAAGGTGTTGCAGCAGTTATAGATAAAGATCTTGCAGCTGAAAGACTTGCGGAAGATGTTAATGCAGATATTTTCATGATATTAACAGAAGTTGAAAAAGTATCACTTAACTTTAAAAAAGCCAATCAAATAGATCTTGACCATATTACAGTGGCAGAGGCAGAAAAGTATATTGAAGAAGGTCACTTTGCTCCAGGATCAATGCTTCCAAAGGTGAGAGCAGCACTTATGTTTGCAAAGGCAAACCCTTCCCACAAATCCATAATTACATCACTTTATAAAGGTGAAGATGCCTTAGAAGGTAAAACAGGGACAGTTATTACTTTAAACAAAAGGGAAGAGTGATGCATGCCTTTTTTAGAGAAAATAAGGTCATATACAATGGAAAGATTATTGAAGATAAGCCCATTGGAAAGTATTTATATATCAAGACGTGGTGAACTAAAGCTATTGCTTTTTAGCAATAGCTTTTATATAAAGTAATTCTTAGGTTTAGAGGGAGCTTTTGTATATGAAAAAGTTGTCTATAAATATAACAATATTATAGTATAGATTATGTATCTTTATTTATGGTTTCATTCATACTTCCAGTTCTATATCTTTTCCTTCTAAAAAAATACATCACCTCAGAAAAACTGCAAAGGAGATGTATATTAGTTCTTATTTAAGCTTGTTCAAGAGCTTGATTTAAATCATATATAAGATCATCTACACCTTCAACTCCAATTGAAAGTCTTATAAGATCAGGTGTAACTCCAGCAGCTTTTTGTTCTTCTTCTGTAAGTTCAGCATGAGTTGTACTTGAAGGATGAATTACAAGTGATTTTGCATCTGCTACATTTGCAAGCAATGAGAATAATTTTACGCTATTTATAAATTTCTTACCTGCTTCAAGTCCTCCTTTTATTCCAAATGTAAATATTGAGCATGCTCCTTTTGGTAAGTATTTTTTAGCTAAATCTTTATATGGACTTCCTTCTAGTTCAGGATAGTTAATCCATGCAACTTTCGGATGTTTGCTTAGAAATTCAACAATTTTTCTTGTATTAGATACGTGTCTTTCAACTCTAAGTGAGAGAGATTCTAATCCTTGAAGAAAATAAAATGCACTTTGAGGACTTAAAGTTGCACCAGTATTTCTTAAAAGTTGTACTCTAGCCTTTAAAGCAAATGCAGGAGCACCTAGATCAGCATATACTAATCCATTATAGCTTTTATCAGGTGTTGTAAAGTCAGGGAACTTTCCACTTGCTTTCCAATCAAAGTTTCCTCCATCAACTATAATTCCACCAATTGTAGTTCCATGTCCACCTATAAATTTAGTTGCAGAATGAACTACTACATCTGCACCATATTCTATTGGTCTCACAAGATATGGAGTACCAAAAGTATTGTCTATGATCAATGGTATTTTATTTTCGTGGGCAATATTTGCAACAGCTTCTATATCAAGAACATTTATTCTTGGATTTCCTATAGTTTCAGCGTAAACTGCTTTGGTTTTATCTGTAATTGCTTTTCTGAAGTTTTCAGGATCATCTGGATTTACAAATACAACTTTTATTCCAAGTTTCTTTAAAGTTACTCCAAATAATTCATAAGTTCCACCATATAATGTGCTTGCAGCAACTACTTCATCACCAGCACTTGCAACATTAAGTATTGAGTATAAAATTGCTGCTAATCCTGAAGCTGTTGCAAGACCAGCAACTCCACCTTCTAGTTCAGCAACTCTCTTTTCAAATACATCTGTTGTAGGATTCATAATTCTTGAATATACATTTCCAGGTTCTTTTAATTGAAATAGATTTGCAGCATGGTCTGCATTTTTAAATACATAAGAACTTGTTTGATAAATTGGTACAGCTCTTGATCCTGTTGTTGGATCTGGCTCCTGACCTGCATGTACTTGTAATGTTTCAAAGGATAATTTTCTTTCTTCACTCATTTTTTGTTCCTCCTAAATATTAAATATATTTAAAAACGAAACTTCCATAACCTGGCAAAATAAAAAATCTTCTCGTAAGATAAGTTACAAGAAGATTTTTCTTCATGCTTCTCATCTTTCAGGTTTTACCTGCTGGAATTAACACCATACATTCAAATGAAAAATGCTGGTTGTCGGGCTTCACAGGGCCAGTCCCTCCGCCACTCTGGATAAGAAGTTCCGTATTTTATTTTAAACAATAATTCTCAAATTTATAAGTAATTAGCATTGTTTGCTTTCGTTGTTACAAAGTATACAGTCTTTAAATTTGCTTGTCAATAGTTAATTTAAAATAAATTATATTGATTTCTATTGATTGACTAGATAAACCACAAATTTAATAGAATAGGTTAGATATGGATCCCAATCTCATATTAAAAAATTTATAAATTAAATATTGACATAGTAAAATATGACTAATATAATTGTATATAACATATACGAATAGTATGAAATATCTAAGAAAAATTTGAAAACTTAATATGATATATTCTTATCAAGAGAGGTGGAGGGATTGGCCCTTTGAAGCCTCGGCAGCGGATTCTTTTTTAGAATACTGTGCCAAATCCAACAAAATTATTTTTGAGAGATAAGAAGAGTAGTATTTATAATGCATTAAAACCTCTTCTTTTGTAGAAGAGGTTTTTTATTTCCAAGTATTGAGATTAAAGTGGAGGGGGTAATATGACAAATAATAGTAGAGGTAAAGCTGTTATTTCAGAAGAAAATTTAAATAAACTTTTAGAAATGTTGAAAACTGTTAAATATGGTTCTGTAATTTTAGTTATTCAGGATGGGGTAGTGGTACAAATAGAAAAAAATGAAAAGGTGAGACTAGTGTAGATTAGGAATTGAACAAATTTTATTTTTAACTTTTAAAATATAAAGAGGAGGATACAAGAATGAGTGTAGAAAGTGTGAGAAATTTTTTTAAAGAGAGGAATCAAGAAGATCCAGTATTTGAATTGGAGGATAGTGGAGCTACAGTAGATCTTGCTGCTCAGGTTATAGGTGTTGAAGCTAAGTTTATTGCTAAAACACTAGCATTTAAATTAAAAGAAAAGGATATATTAGTTGTAACTCGTGGTGATGCCAGAATAGACAATAAAAAATTTAGAACTTATTTTAAAACAAAAGCTAAAATGCTTGGTTTAAATGAAGTAGAAGAAATAACAGGACATCCAGTTGGAGGGGTGTGTCCATTTGGCTTGAAAAATCCTTTAGATATATACATAGATGTATCTATAAAAGATTTCGATTTTGTTTATCCAGCAGCAGGTTCAAGAACAACTGCGCTTAAGATATCACCGGAAAACATTCAAGAGTTTACTAATGCTGAATGGGTTGATGTCTGTCAAGAATAGTATACAGGACTTTAGCAAGGGAAAGTGATAAATATTACTTTTCCTATTGACATACTAATAAATAGTATATATAATAATATCAATGAGAAAAACATATAGGAATAGTAGGAAAAGTAAAGATGAGAAGAAGTAAGTAAATGGAAGCTGACAGAGAGAAATCTCCATTGGGTGTAAGAGATTTTGAGTGAAAGTTAACTGAAATGCATCTCGGAGCCCTGAATCGAAATTTAGTAGACTTCAGTGGGTACGCCCATTAAAGCGTTGAGGTATTATTGTACCAATATTTATGAGTTGTTATGTATTCTATTTTTGATGCATAATAAACAGAGTGGAACCGTGGAAGTTAACTTCTGCCTCTGTATTGAGGCGGGAGTTTTTTGTGTCCAAAAATATATTAAATTATTAAAATTAGGAGGATTGTCATGAATTCTGTAGAGTATTTTAATTCAATAGCAAATCAATGGAATGTGATAAGAGAGGAGTATTTTGAAGAAAAGCTAAAATACACAGCACTTTCTCAATTTGATATAAAAGATAAAATATGTGCAGATTTAGGGTGTGGCACAGGTTTTATATCATTAGCATTACTGGAGAAAGCTAAAATTGTTTTTTCAATAGATAACTCTAAAAATATGCTTAAAGAATTGCATAGTACAGCTTCAAAAAAAGGCTTAAAAGATATATATCCTATTAGTGGTTCTATGGAGAACTTGCCTTTGTTTGATAAATCAATAGATAGAGTTTTTATAAATATGGCTTTACATCATATATTTGATGCAAAAAAAGCAATAGAAGAAATGTTTAGGGTGCTTAAAAAGGATGGAGCAGTAGTTATAACAGATGTAGAGGAGCACAATGGAGAGTGGGCTAGAACAGAAATGCATGATGAGTGGCTTGGTTTTTCACATGAACAAATAAAGAGCTGGCTTAAGGAAGCTGGCTTTAGTCAAGTTCAAGTAAACAGTACAGAACTTAAATGTAAAGGCTATTCAAGTAAAGGAGAATATACAGAAACAGGAATATTTGTAGCAAAAGGAATTAAGGAGGAATAAAAAATGGATATTGAATCATTATTAATACATGGAGGTGTGGATGGAGATAAAACTACAGGTGCTGTAAATGTGCCTATTTATCAAACATCTACGTACAGACAGTCAGAATTGGGAGTAAATAGTGGATATGAATACTCAAGAACAGGTAATCCAACAAGATATGCACTAGAAAAACTTATTTCAGATTTAGAAGGAGGTTATGCAGGTTATGCATTTGCCTCTGGAATGGCAGCAATAACAGCAGCTTTAATGCTTTTTAAGAGTGGAGATAAAGTTTTAATATCAGATAATGTATATGGAGGAAGCTTTAGAGTTTTAGATAAGGTATTTAAAAATTTTAATCTTGAATATGAACTTGTAGACACAAGTAATGAAAAGCTTGTGGAGGAAAAAGTTACAGATAATGTTAAAGCTATATTTATAGAAACACCAACAAACCCACTTATGACCATAACAGATATAAAGAAGATAGCTGGTATAGCTAAGAATCATGGAATATTAACTATTGTAGATAATACTTTCATGACGCCATATCTTCAAAAACCAATAGAGCTAGGAGCTGATATAGTAGTTCATAGTGCAACGAAATATTTGGGAGGACACAGTGATTTGGTGGCTGGACTTGCTGTAGTAAACAGTAAGGAATTAGCTGAGAAACTTCATTTTATCCAAAACTCTACAGGAGGGGTGTTGAACCCATTTGACTCATGGCTTTTGATAAGGGGAATAAAGACATTATCAGTAAGAATGGACAGACATATTGAAAATGCAAGATATTTAGCAGAATTCTTAAAAAATCATCCAGCAGTAGAAAAGGTCTATTATCCAGGACTTGAAGATCATCCAGGTTATGAAATTCATAAAAAACAAGCAAATGGAGCAGGAGCTATAATATCTTTTGTGTTAAAAGAAAGCTTTAATATAAATGAATTTTTTAAAGGTGTAGAGCTTATAACTTTAGGAGAAAGCTTGGGAGGAGTAGAATCCTTAATATCTCATCCTGCTACTATGACACATGCTTCAATACCTGCTGAAATAAGACAAAAAGTAGGAATAGTAGATAACCTGATTAGATTGTCTGTAGGAATTGAAAATAAGAAGGACTTAGTACAGGATATAGAAAAAGCATTAAATAAATCAAAAAATATATAAAAAATATACTTTGGGGGGAAAATAAAAATGAGTATATATGTTAATGATATAAGAGAATTGGTTGGAAATACACCTATGCTAAAAATAAATAATTTTAATATAAAAAGTGGAGTTAATATATTTGCAAAATTAGAATATCTTAATCCAGCTGGTAGTGTAAAGGACAGAATTGGGGTATACATGATAGAAAAAGCTGAGGAAGAGGGAATTCTTAAAAGAGGATATACTATAATAGAAGCAACTGCAGGCAATACTGGATTAGGAGTTGCTTTGGGAGCTATAAATAAAGGATATAAAGTTATATTTGTAGTACCTGAGAAATTTTCAATAGAAAAACAAGTACTTATGAGGGCTTTAGGAGCAGAAATTATAAATACTCCTAGAGAACTTGGAATGCAGGGAGCTATTGAAAAATCCCAAGAACTCTTAAATCAAATTCCAAATTCAATTTCTCTTAAGCAATTTGAAAATGGAGCTAATCCAGAGGCTCATTATATAACTACAGGACCAGAAATATATTTGTCTTTAGGTGACCAGATAGATTATTTTGTAGCAGGAGCAGGCAGTGGTGGAACATTTACAGGTATTGCAAAATATTTAAAGGAAAAAAATCCAAATATAAAGTCTGTATTAGCCGATCCAATTGGATCTACAATTGGTGGTGGTGAAGAAGGATGCTATAATATAGAAGGTATAGGAAATAATTTTATACCAGGAACTATGGATATAGAATTAGTTGATCATACAATAAAGGTTAATGATGAAGAATCCTTTAAAATGGTAAAAGAACTAGCAAGAAAAGAAGGAGTTATAGTAGGTTCTTCTTCTGGAGCTGCTATGGCAGCGGCCTTAAAATTAGCAGAAGCTATAGATAGTGGTAATATAGTTACTGTATTTCCAGACAGAGGAGACAGATATTTTAGCAAAAATATATACGACTAATTAAATATCATTCATAAATATAGGGCTGCTAATAAATATGTTTATTAACAGTTCTTGTTTTTTAGTTGAATTTAAAATTGATTTTTAAGTATCGTATTTATATAATAATATTGGTATATGAGAATAATATTGCTATACCAAATATGTAATTGATAGAAAGGTGATCGTGTGAAGATTTCAACTAAAGGTAGATATGGATTAAAAGCACTTATGGATATAGCTATGTATTCTAATTCTGAAGCAGTTACATTAAAAAGTATTTCAGAAAGACAAAATATTTCAGAAGGATACTTGGAACAGATTTTTTCAGCATTAAGGAAAAGTGGTTTAGTTATAGGAAAGAAAGGGGCTCAAGGAGGATATACATTATCAAAGCATATAAGTACAATAACTATTGGAGAAATATTAAGAACCTTAGAAGGTAATTTGTCATTAGTAGATATTAGAGATAGAGATGATGCAGATGAGCTAGAGAGATGTATAAATGAAAATTTATGGGATGCAATAAATAAAAACATTAATGATTATTTTGATAGTATTACATTAGAAGATTTAGTTAACAAATACAAGAGTGAAGTGGACTATTATATGTATTTTATTTAAAGAAAAATCTTGTGAAATAATCTATTTCTGTATAAGATAAATATTGAAAAAATATATTGATATAATAAAGCACCACTGATATAATAAAAGAATACTTAAGTTTATTTAGAAAATTTAATATATTATATTCTTATCCAGAGAGGTGGAGGGACTGGCCCTATGAAACCCGACAACCGGCATTTTAATATGTATCGGTGTCAATTCCTACAAAGTAATTTGAATTACTTTGAAAGATAAGAAAAGTGGTTTTTATGTGAAATTAAAATTTTGTAAGCAAAGGCTGTTTTTCTTATTTAAAGAAAAACAGCCTTTTAATTTTTTATGATTTAATATTTAAATAAGTAGTAATGGGGGCTATATAAAATGCAAAAATTAAGCAACAGATTAGATTATTTTACTGAATCAGTAATAAGAGAAATGACAAGAGTGGCTAATAAATATGGAGCAGTGAATCTTTCACAAGGCTTTCCAGATTTTGACCCACCAAGAGAACTTATAGACAGTTTAAAGGAAGCGGCAGAAAAGGGACCACATCAATATGAAGTAACATGGGGGTCAAAAGAATTTAGAGAAAAACTAGCAAAGAAACAAGAAAAATTTATGGGAATATCAATAAATCCAGATGAAAATATAGTAGTTACTTGCGGCAGCACTGAAGCTATGATGGTAGCTATGATGTCTGTATGTAATCCGGGGGATAAAGTTATTGTATTCTCACCGTTTTATGAAAATTATACAGCAGATACAATTTTAGCAGGAGCAGAACCCATATATGTACCTTTGGTACCTCCTGAATTCAATTTTGATAGAGAGAAATTAAGAAAAGCTTTTGAAAGTAGACCTAAAGCGTTAATATTATGTAATCCTTCAAACCCAGTAGGTAAGGTATTTACTAGAGAAGAATTATTATATATAAGCGAACTTGCAAAAGAATATGATACTTTTGTTATTACAGATGAGGTTTATGAGCATATAGTATTTAAGCCTAATAAACATACTTATCTATCATCTCTTCCAGGAATGTTTGAAAGAACAGTATCCTGTAGTTCTTTATCTAAAACTTACTCTATAACTGGATGGAGACTTGGATACATTATTGCAAGCAAGGATGTTATAAATAATTGTAAAAAAGTACATGATTTCTTAACTGTAGGAGCAGCTGCACCTTTGCAAAAAGCAGCTTGTGCAGGATTAAGTCTTGAAGAAAGCTATTATGACGAGCTTAATAAAATTTATGAAAAAAAGAAAAAACTGTTTTTAAATGGATTAGATGAAATTGGATTAAAATACTTTGAACCTCAAGGAGCTTATTATGTTTTAGTTGATATTTCAGAGTTTGGCTGGAAGGATGACTATGAGTTCTGTAAGTGGATGGCAAAAGAAATTGGTGTTGCTGCTGTTCCTGGATCCAGCTTTTTTAAAGAAAATGTAAATAATTATATAAGATTTCATTTTGCAAAAAAAGATGAAACATTGATTGAAGCTATTGAAAGATTAAAAAAATTAAAGAAGTAGTCATTTGATTTTTGGTTTGCACTTATTAAAGTTGTTGCTATCATATGTATGATTATTTTTGGATTGCTAATTATTGTTTTTGGTTTTTCAAATGGAGGACATTCTGTTGGTCTATCCAATCTTTGGACTAATGGTGGATTTTTTGCTAATGGAATCAGAGGATTTTTCTTATCATTTATATTTGCCACACTTGCCTTTGGTGGTGTAGAAATGATTGGTATAACGGCTGGTGAAGCAGAAGATCCTAAAAAGTCTATACCTGAAGCGATTAACAATGTATTTTGGCGCATACTGATTTTTTATGTTGGATCTATTGGTGTCATGCTGTCGCTTTATTCCTGGAACAAAATAGGTACAGATGGAAGTCCATTTGTTTTGGTTTTTTCAAAAGTTGGAATTCCAGCTGCAGCAGCAGTTATTAACTTTGTAGTTTTAACAGCAGCTCTCTCAGGTATGAACAGTGCATTATATGTTGATGGAAGAATGCTTTATAGCTTGTCTTTAAATAACAATGCTCCAAAAGTATTTAGCAAGGTTAATAAGTCTGGAGTACCTTATGTAGGAATTTTATTCAGTACGGCAGTAGCAATGATTGCAGTAGTTTTAAATTATTTTTTTCTGCTAAAGTTTTTGAATATATTTCATCAGTGACAGTAATAGCAACTATAACTGCTTGGATAACTATTCTTTTAGCTCACTCAAAGTTTAGAAAAGAAAAGGTTAATAAAGGAGAGAAAACTGATTTTAAGATGCCTTTCTACCCCTATTTTTTATATGCAACTGTTATCTACTTAGTTTTGATTGTTATTTCTTTAGCATTTTTAGAAAGTACACGAATAGCTCTTTATGTTGCACCAGTATGGATATTATTATTAATAATTATGTATAAATTACTTCTTAAACAAAAAGTGAATTTATCTGAAGTGAAGGCAAATAATTAAATTAGGTATAATAGTAATTATAGGTAAGAACATTTTTAGTTGACTAGAAATACTAAAGACTAAGTTGTTTTAATAATAAAATTTAATATTGTTATATTCTTATCCAGAGAGGTGGAGGGACTGGCCCTGTGAAGCCCAACAACCGGCATTTTAATATGTATCGGTGTTAATTCCTGCAGAATATAGTTCATATTCTGGAAGATAAGAAAAATAGTTGTTTATGGAATGAAAATTTTTTAAAAGCTATCTTTCTTATTGAAGAAGGATAGCTTTTTTTTATAAATTAATTAAAGTTTATATGCTTAATGTAAATATTAAAAGGGGGAGACTAAAGTGTCAAATAACAATAAAAATAATAATGGTATTTCAGAAAAAAATCTAAATAAGCTTTTAGAAATCTTAAAGGTTGTTAAGTATGGTTCTGTAACTTTAGTTATTCAAGATGGGGTGGTAGTTCAAATAGAAAGAAATGAAAAAATGAGAATAGTATGATTTTAAATAAATTTATCAAGAATGTTATTAGCATATTCGAAATATATATTATATATTAAGGAATGTTTAAATATTGAATTTTTTATGAAATTGCAGTTTGAGTTTGGAGGTGAATTTATGAACTATAAAGTAGCTTTTGTAAGTAATGATGGAAAGAATGTAAACGAAAACTTTGAAACATCAAGAAAACTTTTCATTTTTGAAATTAAAGAAAATATAGCAGAATACTTAGAAACTAGGGAAAGTGATTTGTGTTTTGAAGAGCGTGGTCATAATGAAAAACATATGAAAACGTTATTAAATTTGATATCGGATTGTAAGGCTATTTTTGTTAAAAATATAGGATATATGGCTTTAGTATTTTTAAAGTTTAATGGAATAAAAGCTTTTGAAACAGATTATAGTATAAGTGATGTAATTGAAGGAATATTGAGTTCCTCTTTTGAAATATAATTGTATAAAAGCTACAGTTTAAAAAGTGATATTAAATTTATTTCCTAAATAAGTATTGACATATCGTGTATTACATACTATAATTTATACAATTGTATTATAATATGTAAATTAATTGTTAATCAGTTAACTTAAAATAATAAATTTATTCTTATCCAGAGAGGTGGAGGGACTGGCCCTATGAAACCCGACAACCGGCATTTTAATATGCATCGGTGTCAATTCCTACAGAGTAGTTTATACTACAATGAGAGATAAGAAAAATAGCAGGTTTATGAACTAAAATTTTGTTGAAATAAGCTATTTTTCTTAAATGAAAAATAGCTTTTTTTTACCCCTTTAGTTGACCAGAAAACTGGAAACTAATCTATCTTAATTAAGATATAATTAGATTCCAGTTTTTTTGGTTATTTAACATTACTAAATAATTTAATATTGAAATTCTTATTAAGAGAGACTGAGGGACTGGCCCTTTGATGTCCGGCAACCTGAAATTATGTTTCAAGGTGCTAATTCCAGCAGATATTATATCTGAGAGATAAGAAACTAGAATTTGATAAATCTTCTTGTAGCTTATCTATGAGAAGATTTTTATTATGTGCAAGTATATCCAATTAATGAACTTGATTTGCTTATTTAAGCTTAATAAAATTAAAAATTTCAAAGGAGAATGAAAATGAGTATAAGTAGTGTAGTTGATGATTTTTTAAGTAAAGGAATAGAATGTTCTATTAACCGATTTGAAAAAAATTCTAAGCTTTTTAGGAAAGAAAAAAGTAATTTGTTAACAAAGGTTTGTATTGCAAAAGCACAGATTTTTACAGTAAGAGGAGAAAACATAATGGTTGTTACAGATGAAAATACTATAATCAGTAATATAAAATTTAGAGAATATTTTAAAGTAAAGCCAAGAGAACTAAGTAATAATGAAATAATAAAAATTACAGGTCATCCTAGTGGAGGGTTAAGTCCCTTCGGATTAAAAAATCCATTGAAAATCTATATAGATATTTCTTTAAAGGGAAAAAATAATATTTATCTTTGTGCAGGAATGAAAAATTTTGTAGTAACAGTTAATTATAATGAAATAATTGAATTAACTTGTGGTCAGTGGGTTGATATTTGTGAATACAATGATTATGTTAGGGGAGTGATAATATGAGAGTGTTAATTATTGGGGGAGATAATTTAGAGAGTATATTATGCAAATTGCATGAAAAGGGATTTAATAATATAGAGCATATTAGTGGAAGAGATGGTTGGAATAAAAAAACTAATATGCTGGTAAAATCACAAAAGGTGGATTTGGTAATTGTGTTAGTGGATTTTATAAATCATTGTGTGGTAAAAAATACAAAGGAGAGATTGAAGAAATCTAATATTAGAGCAATATTTTCCAAACGTTCATGGGTGCATTTGGAAAGCCATTTAAATAATTTTTGTGCAGTTAGAAATGCTTAATATGATGAAAGAATTAGGTGACATGAATAATCCGCTAAAAATCTTTGTAAATAAAATAAAAGAATATTATTAACACTACCTTCATTAAAATGTATTTTAGTGGAGGTAGTGTTATTTTATGATATAATTGATTTGATTACAGAAATAGGGAAGGGAGTTTAGTTTTTGTAATGAAGAAAAAGTTAGACGTAAATAAAACAATCACTACAGTAATTATTTTAAACGCAATTCAAATAACTACAATTGTTATGGTGATATTGTACAATTATTTTTATAAAAATGTATTGAATTTACAAGATAAATTTTATAGTGGAGAACTTTTGGTATATTTAATTATATCCATAGGTATTATAAACAGTTTTTTTGCAATTAGGGATATTCGCTCATTAAATGGCAACAATGATGAATATAGTACGCTTAAAAATACTTTAGGGGAACTAGAAGAACTTAATAAAACTCTTAGAGCTCAAAGACATGATTTTATGAATCACCTGCAGGTAGTGTATAGTCTTATGGAAATGGAAGAATATCATGATGCAAGAGAGTATATAGAAAAAGTATTTAAAGACATTCAAAAGGTAAACAAGGTATTAAAAACTGCTAATCCAGCAGTTAATGCGCTGCTTCAAGCTAAAATACTTTATGGAGAAAAAAGAGGAATAAGAACAGAAATATTAATTACGTCCTCGCTTCAAGAGTTAAAGGTACCATCCTGGGAATTCTGCAGGGTACTTGGTAATATTGTAGATAATGCAATTTATGCACTTCAAGAAATAGATGGAGAAAGAATTATACAAATAGAATTATTTGAAGATTTAAAGTTATATGGATTTAAAATAAAGAACAATGGACCGGAAATTCCAGAAGAACTTGTGAAAAAAATTTTTAAAGCAGGAGTTACTACAAAAGGTGAAAAAGGAGAAGGTATGGGACTAGCTATTGTAAAGCATATACTAGAGGAATATGGAGGGGGAATTAAAGTATTCACAGAAAATGAATTTACTGTTTTTCAAGGATGGATTCCAAGATAAATAAAGTTTTCAATATGATATATGATGAGTCATAAGGTAAAACTTGAAATATGACATTTTAAACTGAATTATGTATTTTTGGACTACTATGCATTCATTTTAATTCATGTAAGAAGTATTATACTAGTATAGACAGATACACAGAAGTTACAATTAAAGGAGGAGGGAGAAATGGAGCTAGTAAGTTTTTTATCTACTATAAGTTGGATTGCCATATTGTGTTTTTCATTTGGATTTTTGCTGGTAGTTATAGAAATGTTTCATCCTGGATTTGGAATACCAGGAATTTTCGGAGCTATATTTTTAATAATGGGCATAGTAATAACAGCGAAAAGTATTATGGAAGCATTGATTTTAGTTAGTATCATCATTGCAGTGTTAGGAGTAGCTCTTACTTTAGTTCTGCGATCTGCAACTAAAGGTAGACTTTCAAAAATACTGATTTTGCGTGAAACTCAAAAAAGAGAAACTGGATATACAGGCTCCGAGGATTTACAATATTTTGTGGGGCAGCAGGGAATTACTCTTACAATTTTGAGGCCAGCTGGTATTGCAGATTTTAATGGCATAAAAATGGATGTGGTTTCAGAAGGAGAGTTTATTCCAAAAGATGAAAAAGTAAAGATTATAAAAGTAGAAGGAAGAATAATTGTAGTTAGAAAAATATTTTAGAAAATGAGGAGGAATAAATATTATGAATGGTCCTATTACTGTAGTTGTATTCTTAGGAATACTTATAATTTTTTTAGCATTGTTTTTAAGTTTTGTACCAGTAGGTCTTTGGATTTCAGCATTAGCTGCAAATGTAAAGGTAAGTATTTTCAATTTAGTGGGAATGAGACTTAGAAGGGTTCAACCAAAAAGAATAGTTTTTCCGTTAATAAAAGCAACAAAGGCAGGCTTGGAAGTTAGTGTAAATCAACTGGAAGCTCACTATTTAGCTGGTGGAAATGTAGATCAAGTAGTGGATGCACTTATTGCAGCTCATAGAGCAGATTTTAAATTACCATTTGAAAGAGCAGCAGCAATAGATCTTGCAGGTAGAGATGTACTTGAAGCTGTAAAAATGAGTGTTAATCCAAAGGTAATTGAAACACCTAATGTTTCAGGTGTTGCAAAAGATGGAATTGAGCTTTTAGCAAAAGCAAGAGTAACAGTAAGGGCAAACTTAGAAAGATTAATAGGTGGAGCTGGTGAAGCTACAGTAATTGCTAGAGTTGGAGAAGGTATTGTAACTACAGTTGGTACATCTACTTCACATAAAGAAGTTTTGGAAAATCCAGATGCTATATCTAAAACAGTTTTAGCAAAAGGATTGGATGCAGGTACTGCCTTTGAAATACTATCTATAGATATTGCTGATGTAGATGTTGGAAGAAATATAGGAGCACAACTTCAAACCCTTCAAGCAGAAGCAGATAAAAATATTGCCCAGGCAAAAGCAGAAGAAAGAAGAGCTATGGCAGTAGCAAGAGAGCAGGAAATGAGAGCTGCGGTAGTGGAAGCAGAAGCAGAAGTACCAAGAGCTATGGCTCAAGCTTTAAGAGAAGGAAAATTAGGAGTAATGGATTATTATGATATGCAAAATGTAATATCAGATACAAGAATGAGAGAATCTATATCTAAAGTTGGCGATAAAAAAGATAAAAAGACCTCATATGGCAATCCTAATGATGTTAAGGAGTAAAATATTATGACTGATTTTGATAATTTGGTGGAGATTATTTGTGATTCAGGAAAAGTCTTGAAAGATATTATAAAAGCCTCCAGTGAAAAAGCAAGAAAAGTGACTAATGAAACTAAAGGTAATATTTTTGATAATAATGTTAGTAAGGATAATTATGATTGGTTAAAAGGAAATAATTTACAAAAAAATACACAAAAGAATTCAAATTTTTCATATGATATAGAAGATAGTGAAAAGGCAGAACTTCAAAGAAATATAGAATATGAAAAAGCTAAAGCTCAAGAATTAAAAAAGAAATTAGAACAAGAAAGAACAACAATGAATTTAGAACTAAAAGAAGAAAATATTATGCAAGCCATAGTATATTCAGAGATATTGGGTAAACCTAGAGCAAAAAGAAGAAGAAGAAGGTGGTGATTTATTGGAGCTTAAAGTTTTCATTGGAGACGATGAAGAAGGCATGAGAATGGTGTTAAAAAAGGCCATTGAAAAAATAGAAGGATTTAAATTAGTAGGAGAGGCAGCTGATGGAGAAGCTGTTCTCTCCTTTGTAGAGGAAAAACATCCTGAAATTATATTTTTAGATGTGGAAATGCCAAAATTGAATGGAGTGGAATGTGCAAAAAGAATAATGGATATAAATCCAAGAACTATAATTATTTTTGTTACAGCACATGACGCATATATGTCTGATGCATTTCAACTTTATGCCTTTGATTATATTGTAAAGCCTTTTAAGTTAGATAGAATTTATCAAACTTTAAATCGAATAAAAACTTTAAATGATGTTCAAAGCGAAGAAAATATGTATAAAATAATCCGCCACGAAAAGGGATTAGATAAAATACTAATAAGGAATAAAGATGGTATAAGTTTCATAGATATGAAGGATATAGTGATTATACAAAGAGAGGATAGAAATACGGTTATATACACAATTGATAATTCCTATATTACTTCTGAAGGTATGAGTGAATTAGAAGAAAGGCTAGATAAAGCAGTGTTTTTTAGAAGCCACAAGTCTTATATTATCAATTTGTCCATGATTAATAAAATATATCCTTATGGAAGATGGACTTATATAGTGAAACTAAAAAATACAGATAAGGATGCTCTTATTACTCATGAAAGATACGAGATGCTAAAAAAAATGTTTAGCTTTTAAATTATAAAAATTTAAAAGCTAAACATTTTTTTAGAGGACAATTGACAGAGGACAATTGTCCTCTGTCCTCTGAAAAAGTTGAATTACTCAGACTTAGTATTGTTATGTTTATTCATTCCTTTTCCATAGTAGAAAGCAACTAATATTATAAGCCAAATTGGTCCTACAATAACTGCTATTAAAGTATCTGGACTTAAGCACATAACTACAAGTACAAATATTAGAAATGCCATACTAATGTAGTTTGCATAAGGATATCCCTTCATAGGGAACTTTAATTTTTTTGCTTCTTCAGGAGCAAGAGATTTTCTAAATTTCATTTGAGCTAGTAATATTATAAACCAAGCAAAAATTCCTGCGAAGGTTGCAATACTTGTAACATAAGCAAATACTTTAGCTGGAATGATATAATTAAGAAAAACACCTATAAGCATGAAAAATGCAGAAATTAGAATTGCATTACTAGGAACTTGCGATTTACTAAGTTTTCCAAAGGATTTTGGTGCTGAACCTTGTAATGAAAGATTGTAAAGCATACGACCTGTAGTGAAAATACCACTATTGCAAGAAGATAAAGCTGCAGTTAATACAACGAAGTTTATAATACCTGCTGCTGCTACAATTCCTAATTTGCTAAATGTTAAAACAAATGGACTTCCTAAGGTTCCTATTTGATCCCAAGGATATAGTGACATAATTACAAATAATGCTCCTACGTAGAATATCAATATTCTGTAGAAAACCTTATTAATAGCTGATGGTATAGTTTTTTGAGGATTCTTTGCTTCACCGGCTGTAACTCCTATAAGTTCAATTCCTATAAAGGCAAATGTAACCATTTGTAAGGCCATAACTGTACCTTTTATTCCTTGAGGGAAAAATCCTCCATGACTCCATAAGTTTGATATACCAGTAGGTTTTCCTGCATTACCTAATCCAGTAACAATCATAATTATTCCTATAACAATCATAATAACAATAGTAACAACTTTTATAAGTGCGAACCAGAATTCGAATTCTCCAAAGGCTTTAACTGCTGTTAAATTTACTATAGACATTATAACAACAGCACCAAGGGCTGATACCCATTGAGGGATAGTTGGGAACCAGAAATTAACATAAACACCTACTGCGGTAACTTCAGCCATACAAGTAACAATCCACATAAACCAATAGGTCCATCCAGTCAAATATCCAGCAAGAGGGCCAATAAATTCATTGGCGTAAGCGCTAAAGGAACCTGCAACAGGATGTTCAACTGCTATCTCTCCAAGTGCACGCATAATAAAGAATAAAATAGCTCCACCACCAGCATAAGCTAATAGAAGTGAAGGACCGGCTGTTTTAATAGCTGATGCGGATCCAAGGAATAAGCCAACACCAATTGCACCACCAAGAGCCATAAGTTGAATATGTCTCTCTTCTAGACCACGGTGAAGTTCTTCATTTAGGCCAGTATTATCCTTATTCATTTTAATCCCCCTCATAAAATTAATTAATAATTTTTAAAACAGATTATTAATCACTTTATAATCATGTGCAAAATGTTATTAACACCTCCTTAAGATTTATATATGCTTGAAAATTCAGAATTTAATAGATAATTTCATAAGTGCACTATTAAATAATATTCATGAAAAGATTAAAAAATTCATAAATATTACAATAAAATGTAAAAATGATGTTCAAAAATAGCTATATAATTTAATTAAACATTAAGTGTGAAATTTTTAAATGCTATTCTATAAAAAAATAAGGTTACTGTTAGTGTATAAAAAATTATAATAGAATGACGTTGATGCATAATATTTTAATATTTGATTTTGGTAATTATAAGAGTTAAAATTATATATGTGAAAATTGTGTCAAAATTTGAAGCAATTAAGCTGTTTTACTGTTATAGGAATCAACATTTAAAAAAATTTAAAGCGGCACAGAATGTTTACTGATGCTCATATTGAAAGTAAATATTTGCTAAACCGTTATTTTTTTGCATCAAATTGTGGACAATCAATCTAAACAGAACTTGTTGATTATTGCGTAGTTTATTTGTTGCTATAATTATAAAATTTAATAAATAAGGGGAAGAGATATTTTGATAACTGCAACTGGATTGAAAAAAGTTTATGAAAATAAAAATGTTGTATTAGAAGATATTAATTTTAAAATTGAAAAAGGAGATGTTTATGGTCTTGTTGGTAGGAGTGGAGCTGGAAAGTCAACACTTTTGAGATGCATTAACGGTTTAACGGATTATCAGGATGGAAGCATGAAGGTTAATGGTTATGAAGTTAAAGATTTAAATACAAAGCAGATAAAAGAATTTAGAAAAAATGTTGGTATGATTTTTCAGCATTTTTCTTTATTAGAGAGAAAGAGTATTTATGATAATATTGCTTTGCCTATGAGATGCTGGAAATATTCAAAAAAGGAAATTGACAGTAAGGTTAATGAATTGCTTGAACTGGTGGAGCTAAAAGATAAAGCTGGAGCAAGGCCAAGAAACTTGAGTGGTGGTCAGAAGCAAAGAGTTGCAATTGCAAGAGCTTTGACCATGAATCCAAACATTTTGTTATGTGATGAAGCAACTTCGGCGCTTGATCCTAGTACAACAAACTCTATATTAGACTTATTAAGTGATATAAATAAAAAAATTGGAATTACCATAGTATTAGTTACTCATGAAATGTCTGTTATTCAAAGAATTTGTAATAAAATATCTATTTTAGAAAACGGCAAAATAGCTTCTCAAGGAACAGTTAAGGATATATTTTTAAATCAGCCACCGGCTTTAAAACGTTTAATAGGAGTTGAAAATAGTATATTGCCGGAAAAAGGCAGAAATATACGATTTATGTATAGTGTGGCAAAATTAGAAGGTTCAGAATTAATTGTTAGAATCGTAAATGAATTGAATATTAAATTTTCTATTATGGAAAGTTCTACTCAATCATATAGAAATGATAAATTATCTACTTTTGTTATAAATATAGATGATAGTGATTTTAATTTAGTTACTAATTATTTAGATAAAAATAAAGTAGAATGGATTGAAATTAAAAATGATGGAAATGAGGTGAGAAATTGAGCGATTATACATTAACTGAAATTATTAATATGTTGATTTTACCAGCACTCGGGGAAACTGTAAGAATGGTTTTTATATCAGGTATGCTGGGAATCTTTTTAGGTTTTTTCGTGGGAATAATTCTGGTAATCTGTGATGACAATGGGCTTCAGCCTAATAAATTTATTCATAGAGTATTGGATACTGTAGTGAATGTAATTCGTTCTTTTCCATTTGTTATATTGATGATTTCTATTATTCCTTTAACAAGAATTATTACTGGAAGCTCTATAGGGCAGGAAGCAGCTATTGTTCCATTGACAACGGCAATTACACCATTTATTGCCCGTATTTTTCAAAGTAGTTTTAAAGAAGTAGATCCAGCACTTATTGAAGCTGCAAAATCCTTTGGTGCTTCAAACAAGCAGATTATTTTCAACGTAATGTTAGTTGAAGCATTACCTTCGATAATTTCAGGTATGAGCTTAGCTATAATAAACTTGTTAGGTGCAACAGCAATGGCAGGAGCAATTGGAGCTGGAGGTTTAGGTGCAGTAGCTTTAACTCACGGCTATCAAAATTTTAACCAGAAAATTATGTATTCAATAGTTGTAGTATTAATTGTATTAGTATGTTTAATTCAATATGGTGGTGATACGCTTTATAAAAAATTGAAATAGCATATTATATTTTTAATTAATCTATTTATCTATACAAATTTTATTTTTGAGGGGGAAAACTTATGAAAAAATTTATGAAGTTAATGTTATGTATGTTGGTGATTACAACATCAATGACAGCATGCGGAAAAAGTAATGCTACAAGTAGTTCATCAGATGAAAAGAAGTCAATCAAAATTGGAATGAGAGCAGATTCTCTAGATTATGGAAATGAAGCAGCTAAAGCACTTAAACAGAAGGGTTATGATGTTAAAGTTGTTACTTTTAATGATAGTATTGGACCAGATACTGCTTTAGGTGAAGGAAGCATTGATGCAAACATATATCAGCATGAACCATACTTACAAAATTACAATAAATCTAATAAGACAAATTTTGTTATGGTTAAGCCTAAACTTTGGGCTCCTGTTTTTGGCATGTACTCTAGTAAGTATAAAGACTATAAGGAACTTCCAGATGGAGCTACTATTGGTCTTTGCAATGATGCTACAAATCAGTCAAGAGGTTTGAATTTATTAAACGAAATTGGATTGATAAAACTTCCTGCTGATAAAAAATCACCATCAATTTATGATGTTAAAGATAATGCTGCTGTTAATCCAAAGAAATTTAAATTCATAGAAGCAGACATGCAAACACTTCCACAATCTTTGAAGGATGTAGATTGTATTTTGCTAGCAGCTACTCATATGGTAAATGCAGGTTTAGATGCATCTAAATATATTGCAAGTCCAAAAGATAATGAAACATATGCAGTTGGAGTTGTTGTGAAAAACGGTAATGAAAATAAAAAATGGGTTAAAGATTTAAATGATGCATATAGAACAGAAGGAATTAAAGAATTATTAAAAAAGAAAGCAAAAGGAACATTGATACCTCTATTCTAGTTTGTTGTTAAAGTAAAAAGTTATCATATTATAAGAATAAGAAGGTGCTGTCTCACAATAGAATTTTCATGTGAGGCAGCACCTTTTTATTTTTTATATAGATAATAATTATACTTTAGTTTACAGGATTAATCTAAAATTTTAGGATTAATAGGATATTTACCATACGTCCTTGCGGCCTGCATAAATAGTTCCACGTTTTCTTTTGAGGTTTTCATAGGAATTTTACAGCCTGTACTTAAGATAAATCCTTTTGGACTATCATATGATTTTTTAATACATTCTTTTACTTCATTAAAAATTTCTTCTTTTCCTCCAAAACATACTGTATCAATCGGTTTAACATTACCCATTATTATTGACCTATTACCAACTGAGTTTTTTACCTCTTCCATATCAACTACGTTATCAACACTAATTACTTGAGCACCTGTATCTGCTATATCCTCCCATATTCCTTTTGTATTACCACAGATGTGAATAGACGGACCACTTCCCCAGCGTTCAATTATTTTATCAACACATTTTTTTAAATATGGTTTTACAAAAGTTCTAAATTGTTTTGGACTTATGACAGTAAGTGAAGCAACAGGTTCTGCAAGGCTTGGCTTTACACCTATGTCACTGACAGCATCAATGTAGTTAAATATGCTTTCAGTGGAAATTTCCAAAAGTTTATGTACCCACTCAGGATTTTTTATAATATCCCTTAAAAAAACATCAGTTCCTCTTAAAGAAGCTGCAGTGGTGAAAGGGCCGCCAAGACCACTTGAAACTCCAACTTCAGAACCTATTTTTTCATTAATTATTTTACAAGCTTCTAAAAATAATGGTAATCTGCCATCCTTATGTGGATTTACAGGAATAAGTTTTTTTATATCATCATAATTTTTTAAAAATGGTATGTCTATATATGGCATATCATTGTCAGGGTAAGCTAAGGTTGTACCCATAGCTTCTGCAATGCCAAATAAATTTGGACCAATACCAGCACCATCAAAACCAAATGTTTTGTAAGAATTTATTTCTGTATCCACCATTAACTTATAATCAAAACAAAGTTTGCTTATTTTTACACCTATAAATTTTGCGCCTACTTCCCCCATTAATGGACAGCATTGAATTCGATCAAATGGTTTTCCAGAATTTATAGCTGCTGCCCTTTCTTTAGGAGTCATTTCATCATATTGCATTTATATACACCTCTTTTTATTAAAATTAAAACCTTCTTATATTTGTAAATTATACAATTTGTATGATTAACTTACCATTAATATTAATATAAGTAAGTTTTCTTGAACATGTATATTATAAATTAAATTCGAGATTAGTATATTATGTATTTCAAATCTAAATGTTTTATGCTTTAACTATAAACTTAAATTATAGATGAGAATTGTCCTCTCAAAAAAGTAAAGGGCAAGTTTATTGAAAGAATTTCAATAAACTTGCCCAATTTAAGGTCATAATATAGTAACACATCTTTTATATTATTCATTTAACTTTTAGTAGAATGCTTAAAGCAAATAAGTTACTTACTAAGAACTCTCCTTGCAGTTAAGTAATCACTCCTGTTTAAAGGGGAAATTTTAATAACATCTCCTGTATGTGGTGCATGAATATATGCTCCAAAACCTATATACATACCTACATGATGAGGATCACTGGCAGTTCCAAAGAAAATTAAATCTCCAGGTTTTAAAGAGCTTCTAGGTACTTCTGTACCATCATTTATTTGGTCATAAGTAGTTCTACCAATGGATACTCCAAAATGTGAACACACATATTGTGTGAAACCAGAGCAATCAAAGCCTGGTTTTGGAGAGGTTCCACCCCATACATATGGAGTTCCTAAAAAACTCGCAGCATAAGCCATAACTGAATCTATGTCAGAAGGAGAAGTTGAGGAAGCTTTACCCTTTATACTGTTAAGATATTTGAAAGCATCCGACAGGGCTGCTTCATCATTAACAGAATATGAATTTTGTGCAGCTTGAGCTTCAATTAAAAGTTTTTGCTCAGATTCTTTGGCACTATTTAATTGAGCTAGCTTTTTTTCATTATCAGTTTTTAATGCATGTAATGTATTATTTTTTGAAACTAAAGCATCCTTTTTAGTACTTACTAAGTCTTTATTCTGCTTGTACTTATTAATAGTATTTTCATTTAGATTTATTAATCTTACAAGTGTATCAGTGTTTGAAAGTAAATCTCCAATATCTTTAGATTGAAGAAGTACATTTAAATAACTATCAAATCCATTTATGTACATTGATTTTACTCTTTTGTTAAAAATATCCTTCTGATTATTAAGATTTGATTCAGCATCTTGAAGTTCTTTTTCAGTAGTCTTAATACTTGCTTCAGTAGCAACTATTTGTTTATTATTATCGTCCGTTTGTTTCATTACGGTTTCTATTTCATTATCAAGTTTTTCAATGTTAATCAGTAAATTTTCTACAGTAGAGTTTCCATTATTAGCATTGTTTTCAACTGGTTCAGCATATGCCGTAGTAGTGAATACTATAGACATTGTTAATGCTAAAATAGATTTTTTAAATAAGGAATTCAAGTTAATCACTCCTAAATTATTGTGAATTATTCTAATTATAAGTTTACATGACTATACACAATATTATAGCATTTTGTCCAAATAGAGAATATTAATATATTGTAAATAAAGTGATTAGGTGAATAAAATAATAAATTAGTAGTAAATATATCTCTGTTTAGTTTCTAATAGCATTAATAATACATAATTCTATTAGATTTCTTCTTTATGTATAAAAAATGACAACACATGATGTATGAATTAGTGCCATGAATTTAAGCATTATGTAGCATGAGTTTTCAGAATATATGTGATATTATTTTATTGTAAGAGTAGTTTATAATTATTGAATTTTTTTCTAAGATTTATGGCTTATAATATAAATTAAAATTAGTAAAATTTAATTTGAAAATTATCAAATCATACCATCAAGACAAAAGGGAGGACATAGTAAATGCTAATTATCGGAGAATTAATAAATACAAGTAGAAAGCTGATAAGAGAAGCTGTTGAAAAAAAAGATGGAGAGTACATAAAACAAGTTGCAAAGGCACAAGAAGAAGCAGGAGCAACATACATTGATGTAAACTGTGGTACATGTATAGAAACTGAAGTTGAGACTATGGAATGGTTAGTAGACAATATACTTCAAGTTACTAGTTTACCACTATGTATAGATAGTCCTAATCCATTAGCTTTACAAGCAGGATTAAAAAAGGCTGCTAATGGTAAATTAATGATCAATTCTATAACTTTTGAAACTCCAAGATGGAATGCAGTATTACCTTTAGTAAAGGAGTTTAATACAAAAATTATAGCCTTATGTATTGATGATGGTGGAATGCCAAAGACAAATGAAGATAGAATTAGAATTGCAGATTCCATAATTACAAAATTAACTGGAGAAGGAATTAATATTGATGATATATATATAGATCCACTTATAAAACCAGTAAGTGCAGGGCAAAAAAATGGAATAGAAGTATTACAAGCAATACAGAATATTATGGAAGGTCATCCAGGGGTACACACTACTTGTGGATTAAGTAACATATCTTACAGCTTGCCTGCAAGAAAAGTATTAAATACATTATTTATGGTACAAACTATGGCTCGAGGAATGGATTCTTATATAATGGATCCTACAAATAAAGAAATGAGAAGAGCCCTAATTGCATCACAAACATTGTTAGGACAGGATAGATTCTCAAGAAAGTTTATAAAAGCTTTCCGTGAAGGATTATATGATTAGAGATTATTTTAGTAATAAAGTAGCAAAGGTGGAGAAATGATGTGAACACTGTTATTGTAGCATGTAGAACTATTACAGATGAATTAAATATGGCTATAAAGGAAACAAGCTGCAAATACCCTGTATTGTGGATAGAATCAGGTCTGCACACAGATACGGATTCTTTAAGAAAAC
The DNA here is from genome assembly GCF_001038625.1 of Clostridium carboxidivorans P7. GTDB lineage: Bacteria > Bacillota > Clostridia > Clostridiales > Clostridiaceae > Clostridium_AM > Clostridium_AM carboxidivorans. The sequence continues at coordinate 3,002,092 of NZ_CP011803.1, read as the reverse complement.
GTATCCAAGAAGAACTTGACCACATATCGAATGTTGAACAGGTACTTTTAGCCTTTGGGTACTGTGGTAATGCTTTAATTGGGCTTAAATCGTCAAATTATAGAATGATTTTTCCAAAGGTAGATGATTGTGTTTCTTTGCTACTAGGTTCCTGTGAAAGAAGAAAAGAAATTTCAGAGGAAGAGGGTACTTATTTTCTTACCAAGGGTTGGTTAGATTTTGAAAGTAATATATGGTCTGAATATAAAGAAACTGTAAGACGACATGGAAAAGACAGAGCTGATAGGGTGTATAATATAATTTTGAAGAATTATAAAAGGTTAGGGGTTATTAATACTAACGCTTTTCAACTTAAAGCATTTTTAAAGAAAACTGACGAAGTTGCCAAGGATTTGAAATTAAAACAGGAAATAATTCCTGGAACTTTAAGATATATTAAGAAACTTTTAACTGGTCCTTGGGATGATGAATTTGTAGTGATAAATCCAAATGAAACTATTACATTAGAACATGTTTATGGTAATGCTGAAATAGGGCAGCATTGCAAGGATATTTGTGATAATTTTAACCTTGATTCCAGATAAAGGAAGGAGGAGTGTGAGGTTAGATGAATTTAATTATTTTTAGTGGATTTCTTGGATCGGGAAAAACAAGTTTAATACTTTCTTTAGCTCATTTCATTGTTGAAAGTCAAACTTCAAAGAAGCCTAATTTAGTAATTATTGAAAATGAAGTTGGAGATATAGGCATTGATGATAAAGTACTTAAATCTGGTGGGTTTAGTGTAAGAGAACTATTTTCAGGATGCATTTGCTGCCAACTTACATCAGATCTAATAATTACTTTAAATGATATAAAAGAAAAAATTGACCCTAAATGGGTAATCATTGAAACTACTGGACTGGCTTATCCAGGAAAAATATTAGGAAACTTAAATAAGTATGGAAAAGGAATAGATAGTATAAAAACTGTAACTGTAGTTGATGCAGAACGTTTTTATGAATTAAGGACTGTAGCTCCAATACTTATAGAAAATCAGATATCTGAAGGGGATTCAGTACTTATAAATAAAGTTGATTTAACTTTGGATTTAGAACTAGAGATTATAGAGAAGGATGTAAAACACCTTAATGAAAAGGCTAACATATATAGAGTATCTGCAAGTAAGAATGTAGATGACTGTATGTGGAAAAGGGTGGTGGATATCAGTGGATGATATTCGTAAACTGCACAAGCCTTCAGGCAAAGCTCACAAACATCAGCATCATGAACATTCAAAAGAAGAATTATATGGTGAGCTTAAGGAAGTTCCAGCTGTTTTTTCAAATATAATTTCACTTGAACTCAATAAAGAAGTATCAGTAAATGGGTTGGAAAAGTCTTTGGAAGCTTGGATAGAAAGCCTTAAAAATTGGGTGTTAGAAAATAAATATTTCATAGGTCATATTAAAGCTTTTGTTGAAGGTGAAGAAAATTTTAACGTCTGGATTGCAACTACTGGTAAAAATACAAATATAAAAACTTCAAAAAATCATGAAGATGAAAAAGTTAAAAGTATAACTGTAAACATAACAGCAATTGTATTTGGAACTGATGATAAAACTTTAAAATTCATAACATTGAAAAAATTAGAGGAATTATTACATGTTAAGATACATTGTTAAAATTGGGAAATATGTGTTTTGAGGAGTAGATATATGAAAATTAATTTTGATGATTTAATTAAAGATGCATTAGAATTAAAAGCTACTTATGCAGCAATGGCAGATACTTCAAAAATCAAGTTTCATGAAGATTATAGAAAAGCTTGTGAAAGAAATGTATGCCGTAAGTATGATACCAATTGGATGGGCCCACCAGCTGTAGGGCCTATTAATGAATTAATGGATAAAGTTAAAAAGTATAAGCAAGGTATTTTAATACAAACTGCACATAAACTATCAAGTTCTTTTGATTATAAAGGCATGATATCAGCAGGTAAAGAGCATAATGAAATATTTGGAAAAATATTTGATCATGTAAAGAATAAATACAAATTTGAGAATGTTCTAGCCTTAAAGGCAGGCTGTTGTGATATATGTGAGAGGTGTACTTATCTTGATGGAGAAAAGTGTAGGTTTCCTGATAAAGCACTTTCTTCAGTGGAAGCTTATGGTATTGATGTTATGGCTTTAGAGAAAAGTGCAGGCATACCTTATTATAATGGGCCAAATACTATTTCTTATGTAGGTTTAATACTTTTTAATGAATGAATATTAAATTATTTAGATTAACAATAAAAAATATTGGAGATATATACTTCAAATTTCTAAATAGTACAATAGATTGAATTAACATTGTATAATTAAAAAAATAAGTTATAAAGGGAGGAAATATTATGAGCAAAAAACTAGTTGAAGCAATGGCTGATCTTGATGAAGATGTAGTATTAGAAGAAGTAAAAGCTTTAAAGGCTCAAGCAACGCCTGCTTTAGATATTATAGCTAGTTTACAAGAAGGTATGGAAATTGTAGGAGATAGATTTGAGAAAAAGGAATATTTCTTATCAGAATTAATTATGTCTGCAGAGGTTTTCAATGAAGCTTCAGAGATAATTGGAGGCATGGGTGAAACGGGTAAGTCAAAAAATGGAGTATTTGTTATAGGAACAATATATGACGATATTCATGATATTGGAAAGAATATTGTAAGTACTGTAATGAGGAGTAGTGGATTTGAAGTTATTGACTTAGGTGTTGATATTCCTACAGATAAATTTATTGAAGCAATTAAACAGTATAAACCTAAAGTAGTTGGAATTTCATGTCTTCTTACAACATGTTTTGATAACGTTAAAGAATGTATAAAAGCAATAGGAGATGCAGGACTTAGAGAAAGTACAAAAATTTTAGTAGGAGGAGGCCCTGTTAACGATGCTGCAGGTGAATATATGGGTGCGGATATAGTAGGTAAAAATGCTCAGCAGACTGTAAAATATTGTAAAAAATTTGTGGGGGTGAAATAGATTGAAAACAACACAAGAATTATACAATGAACGTTTGGAGAGATTTAGAAAGACATTGGCATTGGAGAAAACTGATAGAACACCTGCTATACTTCTGAATGATGCATTTGCTGCTAAACATATGGGATTAAAATTAGCATATGTTTGTGGAAAAGACAGTGTTAAAAAATCAAATGAACTTATAATAAAGTCTTTAAAAGATTTAGGGGATGTTGATGGAGTTAATTCAGCTTATTGTGTAGGACCTGTATTTCCATTAATATTTATGGCGAAAGTTAAGCTTCCAGGACGTGAACTTGCAGATGATATGCTTTGGCAGATTGATGAAGCAGAAATGATTAAGCCGGAAGATTATGACACAATTATAAATAAAGGCTGGAGCAGCTTTATGCCTGGTTACTTAAAAGATAGATTGGGAGTTAATATTGATGAAATTGCCGCAGATTTAGCTTATGCTCCACAAGCACAGCAGAATGTTAGGGATGCTGGGTTTGTATTATATAGCCCTGCTGTAGCTATAACTGTAAATGAATACTTAAGTGGTGGACGTTCTATGACAAAATTCATGAGAGATTTATTTAGAATTCCAGATAAGGTTGAAGCAGTTTTAGATGTTATTCAAGAAAGTATGATTCAAGGTATAAAAAAGAAAATAAAAGAATCTAAACCAGATGTTTTCTTCCTTTCTCCAGCACGTGGAGCTAGTGAATTTTATTCTCCTAAGTTATGGGAGCGTTTTGTATGGAAATATATTAAGGGAGCAGCAGATGCCATTATAGAAGAGGGCGTAGTGTGTGGCATTCATATTGATGGAAACTGGGAACGTGATTTGAACTACTTTAAGGATTTTCCAAAAGGGAAGATTGTATTTGAAACAGATGGTATGACAGATATTTATAAGATAAAAGAAGAGCTTGGAGGTCATGTATGTATCAAAGGAGATGTACCAGCTGCAAAGCTTGTTCTCAGCACTCCTGATGAAATATATAACTATTCTACAAAACTTATTAAGGATATGGGACAAGGATTTATTTTATCTAGTGGATGTTCAATACCTCCAAATGCAAAGGTTGAAAATGTAAAAGCTATGGTTTCAGCAGCTACAGGAAGATAAAAGCAAAATACATTACTTTTATATTAGGACTTGTTATATTAGTAATTTTATATCACTATGGCCAGTCCTTTTTAATTGTTATGATATTTTTTTATAAAACTAACTAAATATTTATAGGGGGGAAAATGTTATGGGAAAAAAATTAAAAAAATCTATTATTAATTTCTATGGAGTACCATCCTTTGGATTTCAGTTGATTGTAAATGTAGAGGTATATTATTTCGCTGCATTTTTAACTGATTATGCAAAAATATCCGCAGCTTTAGCAGGTACTGTACTTATGATTACAAGTATATTTGATCTAGTATGGGTTCCTACTGCAGGAGTTATATTAGAAAAATGCAATATGAAATGGGGTAAATATCGTTCATGGCTGTTAATAGGACCTCCTTTTGCAGTACTATTTTATATCTTAGAATTTTCCAAGATAGGTTCTTCAACAATGAATGCAATTATAATTTCAATAGGATTTATAGTGAGCCATTTAATTTGGAATATTTTTTATGCAGCACATATAGCAATGAACTCTTCTATGACAGAGGTAAGGGAAGAAAGAATTGCTATGGCATCAAACAGAGGTATGTTTAACTCATTAGGTACTATTTGTTTTTCTTTAGTAAGTATGCCTTTAATATTGATGATAGGTAAAGCTATTGGTAATCCTGCAGGTGGATATACTTTTACTGTTATACTTGGAGGCATTATTATGATTGCTTGCTACTATGCATTGTTTTTTATGACAAAAGACTATGCAAATGCTGGAGAGTCCACTCAAACAGGTAAAGTAGAAGAAAAAATGTCTGTAGGTGAGATGTTAAAACAAATAGTAGTAAATCCACCTCTTATAGGATTGTTATTAGGTGAACTTGGAAGATATTTAGGAAGGTTTGTTATTTTTGGAATGGCATTTTATTATTTTAAATATGTTGTAAATAATTTGGCAGTAGTCACTATATTTTTTACAGGGCTAAGTATAGTATGTCTTTTTGGTGCTGTTATTACAAATCCACTAGCTAAAAAAATTGGAGAAAGAAATACTTATATTTTGTCTCTAGCAATATTTATAGTTGGATTGCTCATTGTATGGGCTTTGCCAATGAATTATATGTCATTTATAGTATTGATGTTTGTAGCATATCTAGGATATGGTATTCCTGATGCATTAGGTGTTGCTATGTATTCATCTACTGTTGAATATGGAGAATGGAAAACTGGAAAGAATGCAAGAGGGTTTATTATGTCATTGATAAGTTTTCCAATTAAAATTGCAATATTTTTAAGAAGTATTATTATAACTTCTGTCCTTGTAGGTGCAGGATATGTTGCAAATATGAAGCCTACAGAACAGTTAATAAGTGGTATAAAAAACGGAATGGCATTAATTCCGGCAATTATAATGATAGTAGGATTGATTTTTATTGTATTACTTTATAAAATTACACCTACTAATCTTGAAAAAATGCAAAAAGAAATTGCAGTAAGAAAATCACAAGATGTAAATATTTAATTGTGTTTACAAAAAAAATCTTAATTAGGTATTGACATGGTGAAATATAATGAATATAATCATAATATGTCATATAACAGATAATGACTATTTGAAAATTTAATATATTACGTATCTTATCAAGAGCGGTGGAGGGACTGGCCCTATGAAACCCGACAACCAACATCTATTTTTTAGGTGTACTGGTGTCAATTCCTGCAGAGTAAGCTATGCCTACTCTGGAAGATAAGAAAAATGGCAAATTTATAAATTAAGGTTTGTAATAAGCTATCTTTTTTATCTAAAAAAGATAGCTTTTTTTTTATAAAAAATGGTATATATGAATATTATGACTTGTTTTAAATCAGTGTATTAATTATGAAATGTAAAGTTTAACGCGCGTTTTTATGAATATTTATCAAAAAAATACATCTAAAATTAATAATTTTTTAATTTTACTATTGTTAAATTAAAAAAACTGTAATATAATATGATAAATCAAGAACATAAATCTACATATACCATACAAAGCTTTGTTTGAATATTCAGGCTATACAAAATGTAAAATTATTTGTGAAAAATTAAATTGATTTGGAGGAATAAAAAATGAGTGAAAAAAAGTATACAGAAGAAGAATTAACAACGGCAATAAGAGGAGCAATTGGGGATAGAGCAACTTGGTTTTATCTATTACTTAAAGCTGTAAAAGAAGAAGGAATCGATCCAGATAAAATAGCAAAGAAGGCAATAACAGCATATGGAAAAATAAAAAGCAAAAATTTTAAGGATGTAAATGGAGCTAATGATTTTGCAACTCAGCTTGTAGGAGGAGTTACTAAATGTGCTTTTGGGGCTGAAATAGCTGCAGTAGGAGATAAAAAATCAGAACTAAAATTTAGTCATTGTGCATTAGTAGAAGCTTGGAAACAGCTTGGATGCTCTAAGGATGAAATAGTTGAATTGTGCCGCATGGCTAATTATGGAGATTTTGGTATAGCTAGTAGTTTTGATGGCATAGAATTAGATTTTCCAAAAATGTTATCAAAAGGTGACGAATGCTGTCATGTCATAATAACAAAAAAGTAGTTGTAGATTAAATAATAAAGTTTAGGAAGTGGTTACATGATTGAAATTAAAGAAATCCATAAATCCTTTGGTAAAAATGAAATTCTCAAAGGGGCAAGTATAAAAGTAAATAAGGGAGAGGTTGTTGTAATATTGGGACCAAGTGGTTCTGGAAAAACCACATTATTACGATGTATAAATTTTTTAGAAAAAGCTGATGAAGGTGAATTAACAGTTGGTGATACTAAGATAAATTTTAAGGATGCCACTAAAAGTGACATTTCAAAGGTAAGAAGGCAAACAGCTATGGTCTTTCAATCATATAATCTCTTCCATAACAAAACTGTAATTGGAAATGTAATGGAAGGCTTGATTATTCCTAGAAAGGTTCCTAAGAAGGAAGCTGAAGAAATAAGTAAAAAATTGTTGGATAAAGTAGGACTAACTGATAAATATAATTTTTATCCTTCTCAGCTTTCAGGTGGACAACAGCAGCGTGTTGGTATTGCAAGAGCACTTGCAATTAATCCTGAAGTAATACTCTTCGATGAGCCAACTTCAGCACTTGATCCAGAGCTTGTTGGTGAAGTGCTATCAGTTATGAAGCAGGTAGCAGAAGAAGGTATGACTATGATTGTTGTTACTCATGAAATGTCTTTTGCTTATAATATTGCTGATAAGGTTATATTTATGGAAGGTGGAGTAGTTGTGGAAGAAGGCACTCCAGAGGAAGTATTTAATAACCCTAAGGAGCAAAGAACTAAACAGTTTTTACAAAAAATAGAGCATTAGGGAGGTAAAAAGATGAATAAGATTTTTGATCCTAGTTATATATTCAGTTCAATACCTTCCATTATGAAAGCTCTACCATTAACTCTTATTATTATGATAGCATCCCTAATCTTTGGATTATTATTGGGTTTAATTTTAACAGTAATGAAACTGCAAAAAAATATTGTACTTAAATCCATAGCTAATGGGTATACAGCATTTATAAGAGGAACACCAGCCTTGCTTCAATTATTCTTAGTATTTTATGGTCTGCCACAAGCATTATCCTTTGTTGGAATTGATATTAATGATTGGAGTAAAAGTGTTTTTGCAATAATAACATTTGCCTTAAATAGTGGAGCTTTTATATCAGAAATTATGCGATCTGCATATCTATCAGTGGATGCAGGACAGAGTGAAGCTGCTCTTAGTATAGGAATGAATAACGTTCAATGTTTAAGAAGAATTATAATTCCACAAGCCTTTAAAATTTGTCTGCCTAATTTAGGAAATATAATAATAAGTCTTTTAAAAGAAACTTCTTATGTTTTCACAATAGGAGTTGTAGATATATTAGGAAAAGCAAAACTAATAGGTTCTGATGGTTATGGAGTAAGACAATTAGAAGCGTTCCTTGCAGTAGCATTAATTTATTGGGTTATTTCTATAGTAATTGAACAATTTATTTCGTTATATGAACATATGAACAATAAATCAATTAAAAAACTAGCAAATAGTAATTGTTAATAGCGGAAAGGATGATTAATATGAATTTTGATATTCAATTTGCCATAAATACATTTCCCAAAATATTAAAAGCTGTTCCTATGACGCTATCCATATCTATAGTTTCCATTGCAATTGGTTTAGTTATAGGTTTAATTATTGCTATTTGCAGAACTAATAACATTCCTATTTTAAAAACTATATGTGCAGTTTTTGTGTCATTTATAAGAGGAACACCTATAATAGTACAGCTTTATGTAGTATTTTATGGATTTCCAGAATTACTTACTTATCTGCATCAAAGCTTAGGGTGGAAGGTGTCACCAAATGGTATATCACATATATCCATAGCATTAATAGCATTCACATTAAATGCAGCTGCATACCTTTCAGAAAATATAAGATCTGCTTTAAGTTCAGTAAATAAAGGACAACTTGAAGCTGCTTATTCTATAGGTATGACAAGTTTTGAAGCTTATAGAAGAATTATTTTACCACAAGCTTTAGTTGCAGCATTACCTAATTTTAGTAATGTATTTATACAAATTACTAAAGATACATCTTTAGCATTTTCTGTAATGGTAGTTGAAATCATGGCTGTTTCATCTGTTGAAGCAGCATCAGGATATAAGTATTTAGAAGCTTATCTAGATGCAGCAATTATATATTTCATTGTGTGCTATATATTTGCAAAATTATTTACGGCTTTAGAAAATAGATTAAAAGTTTATAAAAAAATTAGTGCTTAAAATTATTATAATTATGGAGGTAATTTACATGAAAAAAATATTTGTTTCATTAGCTTTAATAACTACATTAGCGGTAGGAGCAGCAGGTTGTTCAAAACAATCCAGTAATTCTTCAAGCAGTAGCAGTAGTGCTAAGGTTGTAAAAATTGCTGTAGTAAATGATGCTAAACCTTTTACCTATATAGATGCAAATGGAGAAGCTTCTGGGTATGATGCTGAAGTTCTTAAAGAAGTAAGCAAAAAACTTACTAAATATAAATTTGAATTTAATGGTATGAGCCAAAGTGCACTTCTTCTAGGTGTAGAATCAGGTAAATACGATTTGGGTACATGTCATTTTTATAAGAGTCCAGAACGTGAACAGAAATATCTTTTCCCTGATGAACCTTTTGGATTAAGTGATTTGAAGATTGTAACTAAAAAGGATCGTAACGATATTAATACAATGGATGATTTAGTAGGAAAGAAGTTAGAACCAATTCCAGCTAATGATGCTCGTTATACTGTAATTAAAGAGTATAATGAGAAACATCCAGACAAACAAGTAAATTTACAATCTATTGAAGCATTAAACACTGCTGATTCATTCAAATTGATAGCTTCAGGACAATATGATGCTGCAGTATATCCTTCAGCTGCTTTCCCTGCAGTTCAAAAAAGTTTAAATTTGGATGTAAAGCTAACAGGAACAGTTACTAAAGTACCAACTTATTTTGTATTAAATAAAAAAGATACTGAGTTAAAAACTGATATAGATAAAGTTCTTAAAGAGTTAAAAGCAGATGGAACATTATCCAAGCTATCAACAAAATGGTTTGGGGAAGATCTTTATAAATAGAATCAAATTTAAATGGATCGTAGTAATATAAGCATATTGTGATGTAAGCGTATGTAAACGAAGTAACTTTCAACTGTATTCCGGCTGATATATGCTGTGAAGGAAAACTCACTTGATTAAGAAGTTCTAATGCTTGAGATATTGAAAAATGACTACCTCCTCAAATGCGACGTCCTGGCAAAAATTACGCCATTTTTCAATATCTCAAGCAAAGAACTTCTAAAATTCGTTCGCATCTTCCTTCACAGCATATATCAGTCTCCATACAGTTGAAAGTTACTTCTTAGTACATTGCGTGTACACATAATACATTATGATAGACTTTCAATAAAAAGCGTAGCTTTCATAATACTTAATAACTAGTTTATACATACGTTGACTATTTTAACAATACCCTAATGGCATAGCCTGTAAAAATAGTATAACTATTGATTATTAACTATATTTCAAATATTTACGTATTTTGATGTTATATTTTTCAATAACTTAAATACCAATTCCTTTTAAAGTGTTTCTATAAAATAAAAAAAGCTGATATTTAAACTAAATATATTAGTAAAACAGCAGGCTCCGCCTTAGTTTTATATATTATATATAGTTAAATATAATTTGACTTACTAAAATTATTCATAACAATGTAATTAAGAGCGTACACTTGAACTTGCTAGTTTGAATTTTAACTTTTATGCAGTGATATATGATAAGGGTGTCATCACATTAGCTAAATTGTTTTAGTATTATTCTTAGCTCAAAATTTTTGAAAGTCTTAGAACTTTAGTCCTGTCTGAGGGAACCGAGTTTGACAAAGTTCTTAGGCTTTCAAAAATTTCGAGCTTTAGAATAATTAAAACATTTAGCCGTGATGACACCCTTATCATATATCACGGAATGAAAGTTAAAATCCAAACTTCAACTGCACCTTTGTGTCGCACAATTTTTACCTTGCACATTTATCTATTCATTGCAATCCGTAGATGGAAACAAGAAATCAAATAAATTAAAAGATTTTTTAGTTATAGAAAAATAGAGTTCAGGAGTATATTTGGTAATTGTTTTAAACTCATATCCTTCATCTTTCTATCCTCCAATATAATTTTGTGAAAAATATTTAATTAGAAGGATGCCAGTAAAATTCTGGAGTATCTTTTGTAATTGATCTAAATTCATATCCTAGTTTTTTATAATGTTGAATGATTTGGGGCAAAGCTTTATAGGTATTTACATTTGTATTAGTACAATGCATTAAAAAAACCATATAAGATATTCCATTACCTCTGGCAATTGCTTCTCTAGTGAATAGCTCTGGAGAGGTATTAGGTCTCACACCATCAGAAATTGAAGCATTCCAATCATAAATTTTAAAATTATGAGCATGTAATTTTTTTAGGAAGTTATTGTTTAAGTGAGGATTACTACCATATGGAAATCTTATTATATTTGGTTGAATTCCAATTACTTTTTTTATTTCTCTTGAGGTTTTTATCATTTCTTTAATAAATTCATCTTCGCTGGAATATATTTGGTTATATTTATGGCTATAAGTATGCAATCCTATACTGTGTCCTTCATTATATATTCTCTTTAAAATTGGCTCTCTTCCTTGAATCATACTTCCTACTACAAAGAAGGTTGCTTTTACGTTATTTTGTTTTAAGATATTCAGAATATCATTGGTTACAATAGAGCTAGGTCCATCATCAAAGGTTAAATAAATTATCTTGTTATCAGTGTTTAAAGGTGCTGCCTTGGCTTTCCATATTTCAAAGCACAATTTATTAGTTATTACAAAGGTACATAGTAAAAATACTGCAAGAAAAAATGAAATTATCCTTTTTCTTTTCAAAATACACATCTCCTTAACTTATATAAAGAAAGTTTTAGTAATTTGATAAAGTATTTAATGTAGACAAAAGATTTTAATTTAAGTTCCAATTATTATTTATTGTTACTGTTTAATAAATATTTAATTACTAGTAAATTCTACATAAAAATATTTATGCAATAAAAAAATCTCTTCACAATAAGGAGAAGAGATTAAATCTTTAACAAGTTTTAAGATGAATTAGTATATATTTAAAGTATCTTGTAGTTGAATCTTATGAAAATATTGCTAAACTGTAATACCATTAACTCCAAATGTAGGTTCCACAAAAGATATTTTTTACAGAAGCAAATAGTAAAAAACTCTTTATATGTTTTTAGTAATATGTTTAGTGTTACATTAAAATTGCATCCCTTTAGCAAATGCTCTATTAAAGTTCTTTTGAGCACCTAATTCAATATATTTTACTGTAGATGCAATATTATTAGAACGCTCATATTCTTTTCTTGATAGTAGGGCTAGTTTTGAACCGGTACCAGCAGCATTTCCCACCATTTTAACTTTACCTTCAAGATCCTTGGGAATTAAACCTATAACACAAGCACTATGAGGATTCATATAGTTTCCAAAGGCACCTGCTAAAAGCACCTCTTTTATGTCACAGGTTGTTATACCTAGTTTATCAATGAGGATGTTAATACCAGCTGAAATAGCTCCTTTGGCCAATTGAAGTGCTGTTATATCATTTTGTGTGATCATAATAGGACGTCCATATGATGTTTCGTTCTCAGGTACAACTAGAAAGGCATTTGTATCGTCATAAGTAATAATATGTTTTTCAAATGCTTTTGCAGAAGGATTCGTAAATTCACTTGGAGATAAAATCTTTCCTCTCTTATTAATGATACCCAATTCTACAAAACCTGCAATTATATCCAAAAGTCCAGAACCACAAATGCCTTCAGGTTTACCATCTCCAATAACTGTGTAAGTCATTAACTTTCCAAAATTAACGTGATCTATAGCACCTTTAGCACCTCTCATTCCACTGCTAATTTGAGCTCCTTCAAAGGCAGGACCTGCAGCAGCAGAACAAGATACAAGTTTTTTTGAATTTCCTAATACAATTTCTCCATTAGTACCAATGTCAATAGCCAATTTTATATCTTCGTTTTTATCCATTTCTGTGGCAAGAATTACAGCTACGGTATCTGCACCTACAAAACCTGCAATGGTAGGAAGTACGAAAATTTTACCACAAGGGTTAATATGGAGATTAAGATCTGATGCATTTATATTTATCGGTTCACTTATTACAGGAACATAAGGTATAGCTGCAATATATCTAGGTGTTAAACCTAAAAATATATGGTGCATGCAAGTATTTCCTACTATGGTGATGCTGTACACATCTTCTCTTTTCATAGATGCTTTATTTAAAGCATCTCCAATTAATTTATCAATTGCCTTTAAAATGGTAGATTGCATCATTTTTATACCATTTGCATTTTGATTAGCATAGGTTGTACGAGAAATTACATCTGCACCAAATTTAACTTGTGGATTTAGAGTAGAAGAAATGGATAATTCTCTTCCAGTATTTAAATCTATTAGATATCCTACAATAGTCGTAGTTCCAATATCAAAAGCCATACCTAAAATTTTTGAAGAGGTATTTCCTTTTTCTATTCCAAGTATTTCACTATCATCATTAATTACAGTGATTTTATGCTGAGCTTCACGAATTATATCTGGTAAATATTTCAAAGTAGAAAATTTAATTTTTATATTTTGATAGCTGCTGTTTTTTAATGCTAACTTTTCTTTTAAACGTTTTAGATCAGATTTTTGTTCTTCAAGAGAAGGCAAGTCCACTTCCACATAAGTCTTGTCAATGAGTGGATTAACATTAGAAGTTCTTTCAACAGACCATTGTAATATATTATGTAGATTATCATTATTTTTGTGTAATTCTACAGTTAAATTGTCATGAATTTTTATTTCACAAGCAAGGTGGATACCTTGTAAAAGTTCTTTTTCAGTTAAATAGTTTTGTTCCTTAAGAGTAGGTGGTAAGGTTTTTGGTAGAATTTTAATACGACATTTACCACAATTGCCTATACCACCACAAGGAAAATCAAAATCGATGCCTGACTTAATGATAGCCTCCTTAATTGTAGAGCCTTCAGGCATAAGAATTTCATCATTAAAAGGTTTAAAAACAACCTTATAAGTATTCATTATATTACCTCCAAAGTATGTATTTTATTATATGCAATTGTTTTCAGAGGATTTATCATCAGTGTTTAATTCATTAAATGATTTAGTCTTATCAATGTAATCTAATATAATAAAGGTTAAAATGAGTTTAAAACTTGTAATAGAATCGTTTAAATTAATATCCATAATTTGCTGGATTTTTTCAATACGATGGGCTAAAGTACTTCGACAAACCTTTAGAACATCAGCTGTTTCTAATTGATTTTTTCCATTTAGCAAATAAGTATAAAGGCTTTTCATGTAATCTGTATTGTTTGTATGGTCATATTTTATTAAAGAAAATATTGAACTTAGACAAAAATTTTTTAAATTACCTTGAGATGAACACAGTTGTAAAAGATGATGTATTGTAAAATCCTCATATAAAAAAAAGAATTCGTTTGTTTTTAAAGTTATACCAAGCTCAATAGCCTTTAAGGCTTGTTCATAATAGCTTTTCATATCAGTTAAATTATGAAAGCATCGACTTAAACCAACAAAAATTTTATTTTTTTGTATAAAGTCAAGTAATTTTGAAAAGGTTTTATCTGTAGGGGATATTTTATTATTGCAGTTTATGATTACAACAATGGTATCCTTATATATAATAGATTTACTATCTACAAGCATATAGTCAATTCTATCTCTTATTTGATTTAATGGAATATTCACAAAGTTATTTTGAGGCACATTTAGTACCATCACATAAAGATTGTGTTTAAAGTGTAAGTCTAAAAACTTTAATCTTCCATCAATGGTCATTTTGTCAATTTTCTCACCACTAAGTAAATGAATAATAAAATGTTCATACCTTGATCCTTTGGTATTTTCAATAAATCTGCTTCTTTGCATTTCAGATGCAATTACTTTACACAAAGTAAAAACCAATTCCATATCATTTTCGCTGAAAGGTTTGTTACACTCTAATGCAGCTAAATATCCTACCACTTTATTATCAATTTTAATATTTGATATTATTCTAGGAATTCTAAATTTATCCTCACTCATAAAAACAGGAGAAGTACTCTTATGAACCACTTCGATAAATTTCTTCACATTTGCCATAGGAACAAAATTATAGGAACAATATCCCTTAGTAAACAGTTCAACCCATATAGGATCACTTGGATTGATGTCTTTAGAATGAGCAATAATTTTAAAGCTTAAATCTATAACACATATTGGATTTCCTAAAAGTTCAGAAGCAACATTTACTATATGTTTGATGCCTTTTCCACTGGTTAGAGAATCCAGTAATGTTGCTGAATTTAAAGCAAGAGTTTGTTCGGACTCTACAACTGATTGAAGGTCGTTAAAAACTGCAGCTAAGTCTATATCATTGTTTAATAATATTAAGTTTAACATAGGATTTTTTATATGTTTGTGAGGTAAAGTTTTATTTAAAATACAAACTAAATTAATGACAGTATTTTCAGGAAATACTTTTGGCAAATTTGATACTGTACTAACATATAAACAATTATCCTGGAATGAGCATTGATTTTTTTGTAGTAATTTAATTGATTTAATTGATGTATTACAGTTTGGTGAAATGTGTAATTCAGGATTATAGTTTCTTAGCTTACTTAAAAAAGTACTTAAATTTATTTCCATAAAAAAACACCTCTTATAAAAATAATAATCCATTATGAATAAAATTTAAATAGTTAATTTAAAATTGCAACTCATAACCATAAACTTTATACATTAAATATTGATTTTTTAAGGCAATATACAAAATTGATTTTAAAAATTAATAGTGTTTATAATAGATATATGTTAATAGATTATCAGAAAAATTAGAGTAATAATATATGCATGATGTTTACTTTTAGGTGCTTAATTTGAGCATTATGTAAGATGTTTTAGTGATATATTTATGGTAATTTATATATAAGCACAAGGTTATCTCAGATTTAATGAGTGATCTTTTAATATAAGAAAAGATTTATTAATATATTATACGAATTGGAGAGGATATTTTATGAGCAAAGAACTTATAAAAGCAATGGCAGAGCTTGATGAGGATAAAGTAATTGCACAAATAAAAGCTCTTATAAAAAATCATGTGTCTCCTATGGATATTATTGGATGTTTACAAAAAGGCATTAGTATAGTTGGAAAGAGATTTGAAGAAAAAATTTACTTTATGTCAGAACTTATTATATCTGGAGAAATATTTAAAGAAGCTTCCGATATATTAGGACAAAAAATTCTTCCAGGGACATCAAAACATGGAGTATTTGTTATAGGAACTATTTATGGAGATATTCATGATATTGGTAAAAATATAGTAAGTATTGTTATGAGTAGTAATGATTTTGAAGTTATAGATTTAGGTGTTGATGTGCCTACGGAAAAATTTATTGAGGCAATTAGAAAATATAGACCTGAAGTAGTTGCTATTTCATGTCTTCTTACTAATGGTTTTGACAACGTAAAGGAGTGTATACAAAAAATTGAACAGGAAGGTCTTAGAGAATGTGTAAAGGTATTGATTGGAGGAGGACCTATGACTGAAGAAGCTCGTGAATATGTAAAAGCCGATGTAGTTTGCAAAACAGCTCAAGAAACTGTAGAGTATTGCAAAAAAGTATATAATAAAGGTGAAAGAAAAAATTACTTGAGAGTTATCAAGTGATTCTTAGAATTTCAATAACAAATTTTAATAATAATTTTTAAAGGTATAGTTATTTAATTTTAGGAGAGAATATATTTTAAAGTAAATACAATATATATTGTCATAGGATTTAGTTATAAAATTTGTAGTGTAAATTCTATGCTTTGATTATGTTGTGTTTACCAATGGTAATAAATTTACAATAATATGTGGGTTAATTATTTTTAGACAATGTTCTGATAGTATATAGATAATTAGTCAAAAATTAGTTAAAACCCAGGTTATTCAGGAGGTATATAGGTATGTCAGATAAGACTCTAGTATGTAAAGATTGTAATTCAGAATTTGTTTTCACAGAAGGAGAGCAAGAATTTTATAAGGAAAAAGGATTCGAAAATGAACCACAAAGATGTCCATCTTGTAGAAAATCAAGAAAACAGCAAAGAAACAATGATAGAAGATATTGATAATAATATAACTTTTTGTCATGTTTGTAGGCCCTGATCTTTTAAAGTTCAGGGCTATATGTTTTTGTTGACAGTTTACAAAATATAACATATACTTGTTGTAAGATACAATAATGTATATAATAGGTTTTTGATATATAAAAATAGGTTTTATTATATTGGAAGCGTTGAACTACATACTTAATTGGGCACTTTGTATGTAGGAAGCAGCTAGTGCAACCGGCCAAATATTGATTTGGCCGGTTTTTTATATTTTCAATAATAAATATGTAAAATTTGTTTGATGGAGGAATTCTTATGATTTGTGCGCTTATTATGGCTGGTGGAAAGGGGAAGCGCTTTTGGCCTCTTTCTACAGAGAAAAAACCTAAACAATTTTTAAATTTATTAGGAAAAAAAACTATGCTTAGAATTACATTTGAAAGGATAGAAAAGTTAATTCCCAAAGAAAGAATTTTTATTGTTACTTCAAAACAATATACTAATTTGGTAAAAGATGATATTCCGGAATTGTGTTTAAAAAACATAATAGTAGAGCCATCAAGTAAAAATACTGCTCCCTGTATAATACTTTCTGCACTTACAATCAAAAAATACTATGAAGATGCTACATTGGTAGTGCTGCCTTCAGATCATCTTATAAAAGATGATGATGAATTTATAAATACTTTAAAAACAGCGGAAAAGTTTATAGAAAAGAATGAACATTCTGTTATTACATTGGGTATAAAGCCTAATAGATTGGAAACTGGATATGGATATATAAAATGCAGTAACAATTATACTAATATACATGAGAAAAAAATATTTAAGGTTCATAGTTTTGTTGAAAAACCAGATGCGTATAAGGCTGATAAGTATTTGAAAAGTAATTCATATTTATGGAATTGTGGAATTTTTGTGTGGAAGATTAAAACCATATTGGATTTATCAGAAGAGTGTGCCAGGGATATTTTTCAAAAGTTAAGTGAAGCTGAAAATTTTTTTGGTAATGAGCTGAAATTTATCCTAGAACAAAATTATAAGGAGATAGAAAGTATTTCAATTGACTATGCAATTATGGAAAATGTAAAAGATATTTATGTTATACCTTGTAAATTCCATTGGGATGATTTGGGGAATTGGACAAGCATAGAAAGATATAGAAAAAAGGATAAGGAAGAAAATGTAGTAAATGAAAATAGTATTATGTACAAATCTAAAAGAAATATTGTTATAACTAAAAAGAAAGCTCTTCTTAATAACGTAGAAAATTTAATTGTGGTAGAAACAGAAGATTATATTCTTATTTCTTCCAAAGAAAAGGAACAAGAGATAAAAATAGCTAGAGAATTGGTTAAATAATTTAGGAGTTTTTATAATGAACAATACTTATGATAATTTTAAAATTACATATAATTTTCCTGAAGCAAGTAAAAAGGATGTAATTTGTATATTTCTATTTATATTTATTTGTGAATCAATTCTAGGAATATATTTTGGATATTTTAAGGGGATTGTTTTAAATGATGCACTAAGTAGAACAGCAAATTCTTTTTATGTTTTATTTGTTAAACCTAGAAGATTTGCTTCTGTTGGGCTTGTTTGGAATCCACTGCCAAGTGTATTGCAATTGCCATTAGTTGCATTATCAAAAATTTGGAGGCCAATGGTATCTAGTGAAATAGCAGGTAGTATAATTACAGCATTATTTGCTGCATTAAGCTGCATATGTGTTTATAAAACTTTTATTAGATTAAAGGTATCAAGGATTTACAGCATTATTTTAATAGCTTTATATATCAGTAATCCTTTTATATGCTTTTACGGCTCTAATGGAATGAGTGAGATGATATTTTTCTTTACTATTATTTATACTATTTTATGTTTGACTTTATGGATAAAAGAAGGAACTGCAAATTATATAATTAAAATGGCTTTTGCATTAGCCATAGCGTTCTTTTGTAGATATGAAGCAATCCCTTTTGCACTGGCCGTGGGAATAAGTGTTATATTGATAATCTTTTTTTGCAAGAGAGAAAGAAAATTTATTCATAATAATAGTCTTAAGGAAAAATATTTTTATGCAGAAAGCAGTATGGTAATTTTATATACTCCTCTCATATATTCAATAATTTTATGGATATTATTTAATTGGGTTATAAGTGGGAATCCTTTATATTTTTTAAACTCATCTTATTCAAATACAGCACAAAGTCAGTATGCAGTATCTATCACAAGTTTTAGCTATGCGTTTAAATATGTTTTAAAAAAATGTATACCGTTTATTCCATTATTTATCGGAATTACAATAGTAAGAATTAAGAATAAAAGATTAGTAAAAATTGATTTTTTAATATTAGTAATAATGGTATTAATTATGATAGTTTTTCACCTTTTAATGCTCCTTAAAGGAAATTCTTATGGATGGTTAAGGTTTTTTTCCTATTCATTGCCCATATGTTTTGCATGGATACCTTATGAATTATCACAAATAAGCATTAAACATAGAAAGTTGGAATTTTCAATATTAGTTGTTTCACTATTAATATCTTCAATTTTAACAGGAACAACTTTATCCGACCCTAATCTATCAACAGAAGAACACAATTTAATTATATCAAATGAGAGTCGTAGAGTAGCAAAATATATAAATGATGAATTAAGTGATCAAATTATATTAACAGATTCTTTTTTAACCTCAGGAACAATAGTAGATGTAAAAAATATTAATAACTTGATAATAAGTAGTAATTTGAATTTTAAAGAAGCTGTAAAAAATCCATGGAAATATGAAATTGGATATATATTAGTTCCAGATAAATCAGGTGTAGGAAAGCTTGATGCCATCAATGTTGCATATCCCAATTTATATCAGAAGGGAGAAGAATGGTGCACATTAGTGGAAGAATTTGATGGGTACAAGCTGTTTAAAGTGAATTATTAATATAGATACAAGGAGATGGATTTAATGCTGTCAGTTGTTGTTCCAGTATATAATGAGCAAAAAAATATTGAAGAATTAGTGAGACGAATAGAAAAAGCCTTAATAAATATAGAATATGAAATTGTATTTATAGATGATAGTATAGATGATACTCCTCAAATAATAAAAAATATAGCAATTAAAGATGAAAAAGTGAAGTTTAAACATAGAGGTAATAAAACGGGACTTTCTTCAGCAGTAATTGAAGGTTTTGAAATTGCAAAAGGCGATATAATTGCAGTAATGGATGGGGACTTACAACATCCACCGGAAATATTATATGAAATGAGCAAAGCTATATATGAAGGAGCTGATATTGTAGTTCCAAGTAGATTTATACCTGGAGGAGATGATGGAGGCTTAAATTTATTTAGAAAATTGATCTCAGCTGGAGCAAGATATATGGCAAAGGTTTTATTAAAAAAAGTAAGAAAATTTTCAGATCCCACAAGTGGAATTTTTATGTTTAGAAGAGAAGTAATAAAAGAAAAAAAGCTTTGCAATATAGGATGGAAAATACTAATGGAGATATTAGTCATAGGTGAATATTATGTTTCAGTTGAAATTCCATATAAGTTTTGCAATAGAAATTTTGGAAAATCAAAGATGTCATTAAAAGTGCAAATAGAGTATATATTTCATTTGTTGAGTTTAATAAACAGAAGTAAAGAAGATAAAAGATTTTATTGTTTTTGTGCAGTTGGCTTATTAGGAGTTTTGGTTGATATGAGTGTGTTTTTTCTAATGGGTACCATATTTCCAATTGTGCCAGTAAAAGCTGATGCAATTATATCTGCATCAGCAGCAATTGTATCCAATTATATTTTTAATAATTTAATTACATGGAGAGATAAATTCAAAAATGAACTAAAAATTAAAAATGAGCTATTTAATTTAAAGTTTGTGAAATACATAGTAGTGTGTTTTACAGGAATTTTTATAAAATTTGTTGCTTTATTAATCTTTTATAATCTACTGAAATTTAACAAATATGCAGGAAACTTTATTGGGATTTTTGTTGCTAGTTTTTCTAATTATTACATGAGTAAATATTATGTTTTTGAAGTTAATGAGTATGAAAATGTAAAATACAGAGGATCAGTATAAAGCTTATTTAATGCATAGAGAGTGAGTGTTTGGTCAATGATTCAAGAGCGTACCAATAGAATAGGTGAAAGTCTTTTAAAACAAGGATATATTTCCGAAGAGCAATTAGAAATTGCATTAAAAATACAAGAAAAAACTAATAAGCTTATAGGAAATATATTAGTTGAAAGTGGATTTATATCCCAGCAGCAGCTAGCAGAATATATTACAAATAGACAATTTTCAAAAATTGGTGAATACCTTATATATGTAAAAGCTATAACTCCTGATCAACTAAAACAGGCTATAAAATATCAGGAAGTAAATGGTGGAAGATTAGGAAGTATATTAGTTTCATTAGGGTTTATCAATCAAGGTGTATTAGATAATTATTTAAATTCAAATTATAAGAGTAAACTTCCCATAGGAAAAATGTTGGTAGAAAATAATGAAATAACTAAGGAACAACTTATAAAAGCACTTGATTTGCAGAGAAAAAGTGGAGGGAGACTAGGAGATATATTACTATTTTTAGGATTTATAAAACCTGAAAGGTTATGCAGATATTTAGCAACTCAAAATAATGTTGGTAGGATTGGGAAAAATTTTGATATAAATGTATCTAAAAAATTGCCTTACAAATTAGCACTTAAATATAATGCTATAATACTAAATTCAAGAAATAACTGTTATGTAATTGCTGTAAAAGAATTATTAAGCTGGAAACAGTTAAAAGAAATTGAAGGGTACCTCCATAAACCAGTTGAACAAGTGCTAGCTACAATGCTGGAAATAGATAATTTTTGGAACATAGTTTATAGAAAAAAACAAAGTGAAGAAAGTGTATTTAAATTATATGATGATCAACCAGAAAATTCAGCCATTGTAACCTTTTCTAAATCTCAATTAATAATATTGATAATAGTTTGTATACTTATATTATTATCAATGGTGGCTAATTGTAAGGCCACATTGCTTTCAATAAACTTGTTTTTTCAGAGTATATATGCATTTATGACAACTTTAAAATTATATATAGTTATAAAAGGTTCGTATAAGGACAAGCAATTACATTTTACTACAGAGGAAATAGAAGCTATAGACGAAAAAGAATTACCTACTTATACTATCCTAATACCTGTTTATAAAGAAAAAGAAGTAATTAAAACACTAATTAAAAATATAGAAAATATTGATTATCCTAAATACAAATTGGATGTTTGTATATTGCTGGAAGAAGATGATGATGAAACTATAAGCACTGTAAAAGCAATGAAGCTTCCAGAATATTATTCAATGATCATAGTGCCCAAAAACACTCCAAAGACAAAGCCTAAAGCCTGTAATTATGGACTTATTAGAGCAAGGGGAAAGTATGTAGTAATATATGATGCTGAAGATAGGCCAGAATCAGATCAGTTGAAAAAAGTTTACTTATCCTTTAAGAAATTACCCAAAAATTATGTTTGTATTCAAAGTAAGCTTAACTATTTTAATAGTGATCAAAATTTTTTAACACGGCTGTTTACACAGGAGTACAGCATGTGGTTTGAACTTCTTTTAGTTGGAATAATGCAAATAAAAACTCCTATACCACTTGGGGGAACTTCAAATCATTTTAAAATAGAATTTTTAAAGGAAGTTGGTGCATGGGATCCATTTAATGTTACTGAGGATGCTGATTTAGGAGTAAGGTTGTTTAAGAAAGGTTACAATACAGCTGTTGTGGATTCTCGTACATGGGAGGAAGCAAATTCAGACTTATCAAATTGGATAAGGCAGCGTTCAAGATGGATAAAGGGATACATGCAAACTTGGTTTGTTCATATGAGACATCCTGTACAATTGTATAAATCATTAGGATTAAAAGGATTTGTAGGATACCAAGCTATGATATTAGGAACACCGCTGCTTCCACTTATCAATCCTATATTTTGGCTAATGTTGATACTGTGGTATACAACTAAAGCTAGTTGGATAAGATCCATGTTCCCAGGTGTATTTTACTATATAGCAGCTTTTCAACTGTTTTTTGGAAATTTTATGTTTACTTATACTAATGCAGTAGGAATGTACTGGGTTATAAGAGATTGTTCACTTAAAAAAGAACAACCATTTTCATATAGATTAGTTAAGTATGCATTATTATCACCTATATATTGGATATTAATGAGCGTAGCAGCATATAAGGCTTTAATACAGTTAATTATTAAACCATTTTATTGGGAAAAGACTAACCATGGTTTGACAGAAATAAGAGAAAGAAATTTTGGTTCTCTTGATGTGTAAAGATTTAATATTAGATAAATCAAAAACTTTGTAATTTATTACTAGAGATTTTTGGAGGTAGATGACGTATATGAATTTAAAGTTTAAAATTAAAGTTATAATAATGTTTTTAATAATTGTTTTAATAATTCCATTTAGTTGTGTTTTTGCAGAAGAAGACAATAATTCAAGCGCAAGCTATGATATTCCAATATTTAAAGAGGATCAAAAATTGAGTTTGCCTAAAAATGTAGGTTCATATTGGTTTACAGTACCTAAGGGCTTTGACATTGGAGAGGATTGTTATGTTCAGCTGCATTTTACTTTTTCAAATACTTTAATTAGTACCCGTTCTAATATCACTATGCTTATCAATGACTATCCAGTTGAAACTCAGTGGACTTATGAGGTTCAAAAGGCTACTTCAGGATGGTGGAATGTAAAATTTCCAACTTCCAAATTGAAAGTAGATAGTATTAATGAAATTAAATTTCAAAGTAATCAAAGATCAATAGAAGGTGATTGTGCTGATATGGATAATCCAAGCAATTGGGTTGTCTTTCATAAGGATTCAAAATTGCATGTAACAGTAAATAAATATCCTGATTCCCTATTGTCAAATTTTCATTTAATATATTATGATAATTTTTTGAAGAATAATGTTCTATCTACTGATTTTATATTGCCTAAAAATATAGATGATAATTGTAAAGCTGCATTATTAAAGACAAGTTCTTCTATTGGAAAGGTGTCTACGGACAAGGACAATATAGATTATGGAGTATTTAGAGAAAGTGATGCAGCTGCAGGAAAAAATAAAGTATTTGTAGGGATGTATTCAGCTTTTGCCAATATTAATAATTTTTTTAATCCAGAAGATAATAAATTATCAAAGGATGAAGGATACTTATCTGTAAGGCAGCAAAGTGGAAACATTTATAATACTTTAGTAACTGGAGAAAGTAAAGCTGGATTAAATAAAGCAGTAGATTTTATGTCTGATAATAGTCTTTTAAAGCAGGTTGCAGCTGATTCAATAAAAATTAATTCTAATTCGAAATATAGTCCTAGTATTAAACCTGTTAATACAAGTGGAGTATATAAATTTTCTGATTTTGGATATTCGGATGTCAATTTGCAGGGGGCTTTCCATCAAAAATTAGATATGTCCTTTATTCAACCAAAGGGAATACAAAGCCAAAAGGGTTCATATATTGATTTGAAGTTCAAGCATTCTAAAGTGCTGGATTCTGATAGATCAGCCATGACAGTATATATAAATGGAATGGCGGTAAATAGTGCAAAATTAACAGTTGCTAATGCGGAAGAGGGTACTTTGAAAATTAATATACCTGAGAGTGAGTTGAATTTACCAGAAATAAAAGTTTCTATAGAATGTTATAACTATTTAGGAAAGATTGATTGTTCTAAGGACTATTATGATAGTGCGTGGACTGTTATAAATTCTGATTCCAAGTTATGTTTGCTTTCTAAAGAAACAAGCATTCAACCTAATTTGCAAAAGTTTCCTTTTTTTTATACAAATTACTCTAATAATGATAATCAAGTAGCCATAGGAATGTGGGATACTTCAAATTTATTCAATTTAAAAATAGCATCAATATTAGCAACTCGTATAGGTCAAAATACTGGAGAAGTATTTAATTGGGATATAATTGAAAAAAATGGTGAACTGACAGATAAGCAGAAGGCTATGAATATGATATTTTTAGGTACCTACAACGATGTGAAAATACCAGAAAGCATCAAGAAAAAATTGGCAATATCGCCTTCAAAAAATGGAAATTTGGATATAAAAAAAGAAGTTAATTTAATTCCTGAAGTATTAAAAAATAAAGTGTTATTTCAAGTTATAAGATCACCATGGGATACTTCAAAACGAGTATATGTCATATTATGTGATAACAATATTGCTAGTCTTCAATTATTAGAGTCTGCACTTAGTGATAGGAATATATTATCAAAATTAGATGGACAAGTTACAGTAATTGATGCTAATAAGAAGCTTCAGAACATAAATGTTAAGGAAGCAGGAAGCGTTAAAGTGACTAAAACCTTATGGGAAGAAATAAGATATGCTGAATTTAAAACACATTTACCATGGTGGATGCTAATGATTATATTAATAGTTATTACAGTTGGTATTGCAGCTATAATTTATTTGCATAGAAGTAAAAATGAATTTAAGAAAAAAAGTGAAAAGTTAAAAAGGCAGGAAGGCTTCTTTTATGAAGATATTGAAGAAAGTGAAGAAACTAAAAATAATAAGGATCCACTTGAATAATGATTATGTTAAATACTTTAAGATTTTAGTGGAAACTTATTAAAGAATGGAATATTAATTAAATAAAATGAAAAAAATATGTTTAAATCTTTAAAAAATTATCAAAAAACTATTGACTTATATTTATACAGTAATTATAATATAAACATAACTTGAAATGCTTAAGAAAAACAATGATAGGGAGAGTAAATATAATTCAGATTCAGAGCGAATTCGGGAAGGTGGAAGCCGAATATGAAGATTATATTGAAGAACACCCTGGAGTATCTAACCGAAATTTTTATAAGAGTAGGCTTAGACGTATTCCCTATGTTACAAGGGATAGGTATCGATAAGTAAGTTTAATTATCTGTACCGATAAGAGATAGCTTTAAAGCTAAATTAGGGTGGCACCACGGAATAGTATCCGTCCCTATACCGCAAGGTATAAGGACGGTTTTTTATATTCAAAAATAAATTTAATTTATGCAAATGCATAAATCCCCTAATGAAGCAGTAACTCTTATTTTATTACGTGTATATTTATAAGTATACCGGATAAGTGTTTAAAGCTAAATTAGGGTGGCACCGCGAAGAAATTCGCCCCTGTATCTATTAAGATACAGGGGTTTTTTATTTGAAAAAATGGAAAATATATGTTTTAGGAGGCAATATTATGGAAAGATTATATGTAGAAAAAGTTAAGGAATCAGCTTCAGATGAAGTTTTAGTTAAAGGATGGGTTCATAAAGTAATTGATTTTAAAAACTTCGGTTTTGTTCATTTGAGAGATAAGACAGGAATAATTCAATTAGTAGTTGGTAAGGAACTTTTAAAGGGATTAAGATTAGAAATGAGTTTAGAGGTTGTTGGAACTAAGGTAGCAAATGAAAAGGCCCCAGGTGGAATTGAGCTGCAGGTTAAGGAATTGAAAGTTCTAGGAAAAACTTATTATGATAAACTTCCAATAACAGTAAATGAAAGAAAAAGTTCAGCTCATTTGGAAACACAATTAGATTATAGATATATAAGTTTAAGAAATCCAAAAACTAGAGCAGCTTTTAAAGTTCAACAGGAAATAGTTACAGCTTTTAGAGAGTATTTATTACAAAATGACTTTTCAGAAATTCATACGCCAAAAATTTTAGGTGCAAGTACTGAAGGTGGTTCTGAAGTATTTACTATAAACTATTTTGACAAAAGAGCATTCCTTGCTCAAAGTCCACAGTTCTTTAAGCAAATGATGGTAGGAGCAGGATTTGAAAAAGTATTTGAAATAGCTCCAGCATATAGAGCAGAACTTCACAACACTTACAGACATTTAAATGAGTATATAAGTCTTGACTTAGAAATGGGATTCATAAAAGATGAAAATGATATTATGGATTTAGAAGAAGGCTTTATGAGACACTTATTCCAGCATTTAAGAAAGACTTGCCAAAAGGAATTAGAAATGTATGATGTAAATCTTCCAGAAAAAGTTGAAATTCCAAGAATACCTCTTGCAGAAGCTCATAAAATACTTTTAGAGAAGTATGGTAAGAGATCTCCAGTAGGAAACATTGATGCTGAAGGAGAAGAACTTTTTGCAAAATATATAAAAGAAAAATATGATAGTGATTTCGTATTTTTAACAGCTTATCCAGTTAAAAAGAGACCTATGTATGCTATGCCAGATGAAGATGGAATGACAAAGAGCTTTGACCTTATATATAAAGGACTTGAAATAACTACTGGAGGTCAAAGAATACACGATTATGAAATGTTAAAAGAAAATATAAAGAAATTTGGATTTAACCCAGAAGATTATGGTTTCTATTTAGAAAGCTTTAGATATGGAATGCCACCACATGGCGGATTAGCTATAGGACTTGAAAGAATTACAATGAAAATTCTTAACCTAAGCAATATAAGAGAAGCTACATTACTTCCAAGAGATATGAAGAGATTAGAGCCTTAGGATATTTTTAAAAAATTAGCATTAATCATAAAATATTTAAAATGATTAGGCATTAGAAAGTATCTTGGTTTAGAAATAGGAGGATTTAAAGATGATAAGCATTGATGAGGTTAAATATATTGCAAAGCTTGCAAAACTTAAGGTTACTGATGAAGAAGCAGAAAAAATGGCTAAAGACTTTGAAGGAATATTAGGACATTTTGCATCTATAGATAAATTTGATTTAAGCGGCGTAGATTTGAATAAATATGAAGATGGACTAAAATCCTTTGTCAGAGAAGATGAAGTAAAAGTTTATGAAGAGAAGAAAAAATTATTCCAGAACGTTAAAAGCATGAGAGACGTTTACGTTGAAGTTCCAAAGATAATAGAATAATTAAAGTGGGATTAAGGTGCTTTAACCTTTTAAAATACCTTGATTCTCACTCTAATTTAAAATCAGGAGGTTGTAAATATGGAAATACAAGCTATGACAGCTTTTGAAATAAAAAAAGGTATAGAAGAAGGAAAATTTACTTCAGAAGAAATCGTAAAAAAGCTTTTTGAAAGAATAAAAGAAGTAGATCCAAAGGTAGAAGCATATATTACACTTTGTGAAGAAGAAGCTATAAAATCAGCTAAAGTAGTGGATGAAAAAGTTAAAAATGGAGAAAAGCTTGGAAAATTTGCAGGAGTACCTATTGCAATTAAAGATAACATATGTACAGATGGAATAAAAACTACTTGTGCATCAAAAATGTTAGGAGATTTTATTCCACCATATGATGCTACTGTAATTAAAAAATTAAAGGCAGAAGATGCAGTTATAATAGGAAAAACTAATATGGATGAGTTTGCTATGGGATCTTCCACAGAAAATTCAGCTTTTATGAAAACTAAAAACCCATGGGATTTTAAAAGAGTTCCTGGCGGATCTTCAGGTGGATCTGCTGCAGTAGTAGCAGCTGGAATTGCACCAGTGTCATTAGGTTCTGATACAGGTGGTTCAATTCGTCAGCCAGCAGCATTTTGTGGAGTAGTTGGATTAAAGCCAACTTATGGATTAATATCAAGATTTGGACTTGTAGCTTTTGCATCATCTCTTGATCAAATAGGACCTTTTGGAAAAACAGTTGAAGATTGTGCAATGACATTAGAAGTTATATCAGGTTATGATAAAATGGACAGCACTAGTTCAAGAAAAGAAGTTGAAACAGATTATCTAAGTGCACTAGATGGAAGTGTTAAAGGATTAAAAATAGGAGTACCTAAGGAATTCTTTGGAAAAGGCTTAAATGAAGAAATAAAAGCTTCTTTGGAAAAGGTTATGGGAAAGCTTAAGGAAATGGGTGCAATCGTTGAAGAAACTACTATGCCTATAACAGAAGAAGGACTTTCTTCTTATTATATAATATCTTCAGCAGAAGCTAGTTCAAACTTAGATAGATATGATGGAATAAGATATGGATATAGAGCAAAGGATTATGAATCTGTTGATGATTTAATGGCACAAACAAGGACAGAAGGCTTTGGAAAAGAAGTTAAGAGAAGAATCATGCTTGGAACATATGCATTATCTTCTGGTTACTATGATGCTTATTACAATAGAGCTCAAAAGTTACGAAAAGAGATAAGAAGACAGTTTAAAGAAACTCTTGAAAAATATGATTTAATATTGAGCCCAACTTCACCTGTACTTCCATTCTTAAGTGGAGAAAAGAGTGAAAATCCTATGGAAATGTATCTTGCAGATATATACACTGTAAATATCAATTTAGCTGGAGTTCCAGCATTATCCCTTCCTTGTGGATTTAGCAAAGAAGGACTTCCAATAGGAATTCAAATTATAGGACCTCATTTTGGAGAAAAGAAAATATTAAAGGCTGCTTATGCACTTGAAAAAGAACTTAAAGTAGATACTTTAGCTATAAAGTAAGCAGAAGGGAGAAAAAATTATGAGTTATGAAACAATAATTGGTTTGGAAATACACGCTGAATTAAATACAAAGACAAAAATATTTTGCAACTGTTCTACTAAGTTTGGGTCTGAGCCTAACAGCAATACATGTCCAGTATGTTTAGGATTGCCAGGAACATTACCTGTTTTGAATGAAGAAGTAATTAACTTAGCTATAAAAGCTGGTAAGGTTTTAAACTGTAAAATAAATAAGTTAAACAAAATGGATAGAAAAAATTATTTTTATCCAGACCTTACAAAATCTTATCAAATTTCTCAGTTTGATTTGCCAATCTGCAGCGGAGGGTATCTTGAATTTGAATTAGATGGAGTTAAAAAGAAAGTAAGATTAAACAGAATACACATAGAAGAAGATCCAGCAAAACTTACTCATTTGGAAGATGAACCATTTTCATTAATAGACTATAACCGTGCAGGAATGCCACTTGCAGAAATAGTTACGGAGCCAGATATTCATTCACCAGCAGAAGCAGTAGCTTTTCTTAAGACATTAAAATCACTGCTTGAATATGCAGAAGTGTCAGACTGTAGAATGGATCAAGGATCTATGAGATGTGATGCTAATATTTCTTTAAGACCAGTTGGACAGGAAGAATTCAATACTAAGGTAGAAATTAAGAATATAAACTCCTTTAAAGAAGTTCAAAAAGCATTAGAAAAGGAACAAAAAAGACAACAAGAGCTTTATAATTTTGGAGAAGGGGATAAAATAAAGCAGGAAACTAGAAGATGGGATAGCGGAAAGGGAAGAACTATTCCTATGAGATCTAAGGAAGATGCTGATGATTATAGATATTTTCCAGATCCAGATTTAGTACCAATAGTTATTAGTGATAACCAAATAGAAAGTATAGAAAAATCTATTCCAGAGCTTGCACCAGAGAAGAAAGTTAGATTCATGGAGCAATTTAAGCTTACAGAAAAAGAAGTAGATATTTTAGTTTCTGATAAAGCGCTAAGTCATTTCTATGAAGGTGTTGTAGCACTTGGAGCGGATGCAAAAACTGCTGCAAATTGGATTTTAGCTGAAGTGCTTAGAATACTTAAAGAAAAAGAAATGGAAAGCACTGACATGACTCTTAAACCAGAAATGCTTTGTAAACTTATAAAGCTGATAGGTGAAGGAAAAATAAGTAATACAGCAGGAAAAGAAGTATTCAATGAAATGTTTGATTCAGGAAAAGATCCTGAAGAAATAGTAAAGGAAAAAGGACTTTCTCAAATAAGTTCATCAGATGTGCTTGAAAAGATAGTAGATGAAGTTTTAAGTGCTAACCCTAAATCAATAGAAGATTATAAGAGTGGTAAACAGCAGGCAGCTGGATTCTTAATGGGTCAAGTAATGAAAGCTTCAAAGGGTCAGGCAAATCCTAAGATGGCAAAGGAACTTATTGAGACTAAATTAAAATCTATGTAGTATAATAAAAGCTATGAAATTAAGGTGTGAACCTATATTTCATAGCTTTTTAAATTATTAAATAGAAACGCTAGCTTCTAAAGTAGGAGTATTTTTACATTCTTTAATCCTTCCATAATCTATATGAATTATTTTATCACCTAGCAAACGAGCTTCTTCAGGATTGTGTGTAACTAAAATAATGTCTATAGAATATAGCTTTTTTAACTGCAAAAATTCTTCATATACTATGGATTTAGTTTGTACATCTAGAGCTGAAAAAGGTTCGTCTAAAAGAAGAACATCAGGTTTTATAGATAAGGCCCTAGCTAGAGCAACTCTTTGTTTTTCACCACCTGATATTTGCTTTGGATATCTCCTTTTTAAATGATCAATATTAAAAACTTTCATAATATGTTCAATGTAGTTAGTGTCCTTTAAATTTTTGCATTCCAAACCAAATAATATGTTTTTTTCTATAGTCATGTGAGGAAAGAGAGCATAATTTTGAAATACATATCCTATATTTCTATCTTTAATTTTCATATTTATATTTTTTTTAGAAGAAAATATAGCTTCATTACCTACGGATATTTCACCTTCTTCAGGAGTTTTTATACCAGATATACAATCTAAAATTGTAGTTTTACCAGAACCTGAGTGTCCTTGTATAACAAGTACTTCTTTATTAAGGGAAAAATTCACATCCAAATCAAAACAATACATCTTTTTAAATATTCTAACGTTAAGCATAAAATCCATCCTTAAAAATATTATTTGCAATTTCGCTTTGTCCACATATTAAGGCTATATATGGTTGTGAAACTGAAAATTAAAACTATTAACACAAGGATATTAGCAGTTCTATTATCTCCACTTTCCACAGCAAAATATATAGCAGTAGGAATGGTTTGTGTTTTTCCAGGAATATTTCCAGCTATCATTAATGTAGCACCAAATTCACCTAAAGCTCTAGCAAAAGATAAAACTAAACCACTTATTATACCTGGGAAGGCCATTGGTAGTGTTACTTTAAAAAATACTTTAAGCTCACTAGCTCCCAATGTTCTTGCAGCGTTTTCACAGACCTTGTCCATATTTATGAAAGCTGCTTTGCAGCTTTGGTACATTAAGGGAAGAGAAACTACAAAGGAAGCTATACAAGCAGCAGTTAAAGTGAAAATTAGACTTTTATTAAAAACACTTAGAATAATTTTACCTATAAAACCGTACCTGCCTAATATTACTAAAAGACCATATCCTACAACGGAAGGAGGTAATACCATAGGTAAAATTATCAAAACTTCTAGAACATCCTTACCCTTAAACTCGTATTTGGTAAATAGTCTAGCTAAAGTAATTCCTATTATGCAGGTGAAAATTGTGGAAATTAAAGAAACTTTTAAAGAAATAATTATTGGACTTAGTATCATTTGTAACAACCCACTTCTGTTTATTTTTCAATTCGTTATACTAATAATAGTTTAACGCAATAATCTTTTGATGTAAACAATTAAATTTGTACCATAGCTGCTATAGGTAACACTTTTATCATTTTTTATTCGAGGAACATTGGAAGTTTTAAATTTTGCTTGAGTCTAAGAATCACTTGGCTTTGAAAAAGTTCCATATACAGCAGGTTTATAATTGCTTATCATAATTTTACCTTTACATATAACTGTATTCAAGTTTAATTTTTTATCCAATATTAATAGATCGGCATCAAAGCCTTCAGAAACTTTACCTTTATTTTTAAATTTTAAAAACTTAGCTGGTGAAGAAGTTAAAGGAATAAGAGATTCTTCCATGGATATACCATTTTCTATACATTGTCTTATGGTCTCAATATTTGTAGATGGCAAGCCTATTTTTAAAGAAAGTAGTTTGCCGTTTTCGTCAAATATAGGCATACTGCCACCTGAATCGGAACTCATAGTAATATTATAAGGTGATATATTTTCTTTAAGCATGGTTTTATAAACATCAAAAGCAAATAATGCATTATCTCCCTCAGGTTTAATACCTGTAGTTATGTCAATAAAGCCTCCATTTTTAGCATATTCTATAGAGTGTTTAAATGCTAATGGATTCCTATTTACATGAGTGGGAAGTAAATTTTCATAGGGTACTTCAGAGTCTTCTACTATATTAAATACAGGAGTGAGTCCTTTTTTTCCATCACCTATGTGTATATGTAAAATACCACATTTACCAGACAGCATGCCTCCAACTCTAGCTTCAGAAGCCAGATGAATTAAATCTTCAGAAGATGGATTACTGCTTCTATGGTCAGATACAGCAATTTCGCCTACACCTATTATTTTATCTACTAAAACAATGTCTCCTCTAGCACTGTCAGTTATTGTTCTTGTAGGCATTTCATAACATCCTGTCCAGCAATAGGTGCTTATACCTTCTTCGTCTAAAGATCTTGCTTTTGCAAGTAAGCTTCCCATACTTCTTGTAGTTCCATCAGTTCCTAACAATCCAACACAGGTAGTAATTCCGTTAGAGGTAAAGTCTGTAAGATTTAGTTCAGGAGCTCTAGTGGTAAATCCACCTTCACCACCACCACCAATAATATGGACATGAAGATCAATGAGACCAGGTGTTAAAGTAAAGCCCTCACCATCAATTATTCGGATTTCAGGAAAGTTTTTATCTGGAACTTGTATATTTTTAGATATATAAGCTATCTTATCAAAGCATATGAGAACATCATTTTTACCTAAATATTCTGGTGAGTAAATTTCTATGTTTTTTATCAATATCATAATGAACATCTCCTTTTGAATTAAGTAGGTAATATAAAAAATGCTTCGCATTTTGCTTATATTATTACTTATTATGTGTTAAAATATACTGTGTTAAAATTAAGTTTGTATTGTAAGTTGAGAATTTTTGTTGTAATATTATGAAGTGAATTTTCTTGGCATATTAATGCGGTAGGAGGGTACAATGTTCTTTATAGGAATATTTGGAGTAGAAGATAAACAAAAACAGATAAAAGATATAAACACCATAGATTGTAAGAATTGTAATAGTAGTAGACATACATTGATAAAACAATATTCTTTCTTTCATATATTTTTTATACCAATTTTTAAATGGAATATAAGGTATTTTTTAATATGCAATAATTGTAATACTATTTATGAAATACCTAAAGAAAAAGGTATTAGGGTAGAAAATGGAGAAGATTCAGCCATTACTTATTGGGACTTAAAGGTTATAGAAAATTATAACGGAACACAGGCGCAATTAAGATGTAGTAATTGTGGAAGGTCAGTAGATTCCAATTTTGAATTTTGTCCTTATTGTGGAGAAAGATTAAAATAATAATAAAAAAACGAAAAAAATTACAAAAAATTGTTGACACATAGAAAAAAATATATTATTATAATACATGTAGTCGAAAAGCTAAAGAAAAAAACTAATAAACAAAAGAAAAAATACGAGGCCCCTTGGTCAAGCGGTTAAGACACCACCCTTTCACGGTGGTAACAGGAGTTCGAGTCTCCTAGGGGTCACCATTAATTAAAATGCCAGTGTATTAAATTTAATACACTGGCATTTTTGTGTTTGCATGTAGTTTATAATGTAGGTAAAAGTATTGTTATTATTGAAATTTTAGAATTATATATCAATTTATTATTTGTATTTAAGAAAAAATTTTTGAACCTTTTTTGTATATGGTGTCTCTTATATAATAGGTGCACCTAGAAAGGAAGTTGATGATGTGGACGAAATCAGTTTAATACAGCGCTGCAAAGAGGGTGATATGGAGGCTTTTAACATTTTATTTAACCAATATAGCAATCAAGCAATTAGAACAGTATATCTTATAATTGGACGAAATGACATGGCAGAGGATATTGTACAGGAGGCTTTTATAAAATGCTATAAAGAAATTAAAAGTTTGAAAAATGCTGAAGCCTTTCGGTCCTGGTTTTATCGCTTACTCACAAGGATAGTTTGGCGTTACTGTTCAAAGGAAAAAAATTATTTACATACAGAAAGTATGGATGATAATAATAGAGAAACAATTGCAGATAGTTTAGTACTATCTGATATAGCTGAAAAAGATGAAATTAAAAGGCTTGTAAATGAAGCTATTGATAAATTAAGTGTACCATTAAAAACAACTATTATTCTTTATTATTACAATGAGTTGTCTATTAAAGAAATATCAAAAATTTTAGGGTGCTTCCAAGGTACGGTTAAATCAAGGCTTCACAATGCGAGAAAGTTTTTAGAGAAGGAATTAAGGAGCAAAAAGTTTGAAGGATATTCCTTTTATAACAGTTTAAATGGAAAGGAGCAAGATGAAAATGTCAAACCAACAACAATTTGATAATATAATAAAATCAGCATTAATGGATAAAGCTGAAAAAGTATCTCCACCAGAGAATATGTTTGAAAATATAAAAAGTGAAATTCAATTAAATAGAAATGAAAAAGTATTTAATTTAAAGGAAAGATTAGCGTATTTTAATTTAAAAAAGTCTGTGATTACGGCAGCATGCTGTATGTTTATAGTTGCAGGTGCAATTTTTACTTTTTCTCCAGATGCTAGAGTTTCGGCTCTTCGAAGTATAGGAAAGCATGTTAATGGCTATATAGATATGAAAAGTTATGATAAAGCACCATCAAAAGATGTTTTAAAAAAGGATTTAGGCTATGATGCTAAAATGCCGGCCTTTCTTCCAGGAGGATATAAGCTAATTGATGCTAGTGTAATGGGACATATTGATGGTTCAACACCAGATAAGCAATATGATAAAAAAGAAGCTGGAGGTATATATTCAAAAGATAATACTAAGGAAGAGAGCATATCATTAAGTGTTTGGAAAGCTGGAGCAAGAAAAGATTCTCCAATATGTAAAAATGCTAAGACTGTAACTGTTGGTAATACTACTGCACGTTGGGCAGAATATACAGTACATGTGCTGCCTAGCGATGTTAAATTGACAAAAGAACAGGAAGCTAAGGAGCGTAAAGCTTGTGAAAATGGAAAAGAAGTATTAATTGGCGCTAGCAGTAAAAATGGTACAAAAATTAAAGAAGAATTTAATACTGCTCATTCATTGCAATGGACACAAAACAATGTGAATTATGAACTTACCGATCAAAATAATAAATTGAGTTTTGAAGAAATGTCAAAAATAGCTGAGAACATAATAAATTCAAAGTAAAATTAATTTTAATAAAGCATAAGCAGTATACCACATAATCAAGAATTTAATGAATGTTAGTTTGGATTTTAAATTATCATAGTAATATTTATGTATAAGCAAAATCCAAACTAGCAATTATCTATAATTAAATGATTAATAAATAATTTTAGCAAATAAGATCATGTACAATTTAATGTGATTTTTTTAATTTATAGTTTTTAATGTAAAAAAGAAACAAACACCGTTTGGTGTATTTGTAGCACCGTAATTACTATTATGAAGTTCAAGTATTGCTTTTGATATGGCAAGTCCAAGACCTGTTCCTCCAAATTTTTTATTTCGAGATTTTTCAACTCTATAGAAAGTTTCCCAAATTCTACTTATTTCAGCTTCATTAATATTTTTACCAGAGTTTTCAATTGATATTTTTACGTAGGTTGTTATGTTTTCTAAGGACAACTTGATATATCCATTTTCCGGTGTGTTATCTATAGCATTATTTATAAAGTTAAATAATACTTGGCTTATACGAAACTCATCTCCTGTGACTAATACATCACTATAGTTGCTGCATTCTAATGTAATGTTTCTTTCTCTAGCAATATTTTCATATTTAGCACTTACTTTATTTATAAGGTTATTTATGTAGAATTCAGAAATATTGAGTTTATATCCTACAGATTCTAAAGTTGACAGCTCTAATAAATCTTTTACAAGCTTATCCATTCTTTCTGTTTCATCCAGTATGGTTTTAAATGCTAATTCCCTTTCGTCTCCTTGTGCAACGTCGTCTTTTATGCTTTCAGTGTAACCTCTTATTAATGTAATAGGTGTCTTAAATTCATGAGTTACAGCACCTAAAAATTCTCTCCTAAGCAAATCTAGTTCTCTTTGCAAATCTAAATCCTTTTGCAATTTTTCATTAGCATTAGAAAGTTTATGAAGTGTATTTTCAAGGTTATATGACATAATATTTATAGTTTTAGCTAAACTTCCTATTTCATTTTCGTTTTTTATCTCACATTTTTCAGAAAAATTTAAGCTTGCTATTTTAGATGCAGTTTTATTTATTTTCAATATAGGCTTTGCCACCCAATATGCAAGAATTATGGAAACAACAAAAATTAAAATAATTAAAAATAAACATATACAAATAGCATATTTTTTTAATATATTTGAAGATGTTGAGGTAAAAACTTCTGGAATAATAGCAGCTACATAAATATAATCAGATTTTGATACCTTATATATTTTTTCAAATACTATATATTTGGTGGGAATTTTATATTTGTTATAAATACGAAAAAGAGGCATTTCATCTCCTGTGTCAGGAAAATAGTGTATGCTAAAATTATAATTTGTAATTTTATTTTTTATATAATCAACATAATAAGGGTTAAATTGTGATTTTGTATTTTGTGTGATTTTTATATTATTTAAATCTTTATCAAATATAACAAAGTTTATCATGTTTTGATTTTCAAAGTCTTCTAGGGAACTTAATTGTATTTTTTCAAAAGCAGTGGGTTTAGTATTTATTCCTTCATCATTGGATATGATTTTACCTATAAAATCATCTGTAAAAAATTCTATATGTCTTTCTTTTTCTATGGTGTTTTGTGAAATATTGTAGGTTCTACCTACTATAAATACTTGGATAAAAACAATAATGCACAGAAAAGAAATTAATATTGAAGATAATATTATAAAAAGCTTAAAGATAATACTTTTATAAAATTTCATATTTCACCTCTATAAAGCATCAAATTTATATCCTCTACCTTTAACCGTTATTATAAGCTTGTGATTGTTACCTAGTTTTTGTCTTAATCTTCTAATATGTGTATCAATAGTTCGTGGATCTCCAAAATAGTCATATCCCCATACTTTATCAAGTATAATGTCCTTTGACAAAATAATTCCTTTATTTTGTATTAAAAATTTTAATAAATCATATTCCTTATGTGTCAGTACTATTTTTGAGTTGTCCACAGAAACTTCACCAGAATTAAAATCTATAATAAGACCGTCTTTTGAAAAAATATTGTCATTAGCATTTAATTTATTATCAACTCTATTTAAAAGAGCGTTGGCTTTTGCTACAAGCACTTTAGGACTGAAAGGCTTGGTTACATATGCATCAGTACCTTCATCGAATCCTTGTAGTATATCCTGTTCTTCAGTTTTTGCAGTAAGCATAATAATGGGTACATTAGAGATCTTTCTAATACATTCACAAACTTTAAAACCATTTATATAAGGAATCATTATATCAAGAATAATTAAATCTATTTTATTTAATTTGAATATATCTAAAGCTTGATTTCCATCTTCAGCTTCATATATATTGAAATCTTCCTTTCTAAAGTACATAGCTATTAAATTTCTAATTCCTGCATCATCCTCAACTATAAGGAGATTTTTAAACATAATACTTATCACCTCTTAATGAAATTTAAATTATTTCACGTTCCTGTAACATTGGAATTTTAATATAAACTTGTGTGACATTGACAGCTTAAATTATATACTATATCAATTTTTTATCAAGCTTTAGTTTAACTTATAAACTTACAGAGGAATTTTATTTAGTGTGAACATTATAACAGTTACTTATAAAATAAATTGAACCTTTTTTGTAAAAGATGCTTCTAATATAATGAATACATTTTTAAAAGTATTAAAACAAAACAAGAACATGATAACAAAAAACACTAAAAAATGAAATTTTATATTTTGAAGGAAGAGAGGAAATTACATGAAATTCAAATTTGATAAAACTGGGTTATTAAAGGCTGTAATATGGATTTTATTTATAGCATATATTGCTGCTTTGTTTAAAATTTTAATATTTAGATATCTTTCAATAAGTCAATTATTCAGTGGAAGTTATGGAAAAATGAGGTCAATTAATTTAATTCCGTTTAAAACAGTTATTCAAGATGTTGTTAATAGTAGAACAATGGG
Organism: Clostridium carboxidivorans P7; assembly: GCF_001038625.1. Classification (GTDB taxonomy): domain Bacteria; phylum Bacillota; class Clostridia; order Clostridiales; family Clostridiaceae; genus Clostridium_AM; species Clostridium_AM carboxidivorans. The sequence goes on along the minus strand of NZ_CP011803.1, from coordinate 2,963,111 downwards.
ATATATGAGTGCTATATCTGATACTTTTGGAAATATAATAATATTTATACCATTTGGTTATTTTATACCTTCTTTAAATGAAAAATATTCAAAGTTTAGTAATGTGTTAATATCTACAGCCTGTTTTTGCTTATTTTTTGAAATTTCTCAGTATATTTTAGGTGCTGGAAGTAGTGATATTGATGATGTTATTTTGAATACTATGGGAGGAATTATAGGATATATTTTATATAAATACATCAATAAGCTGATACCAAAAAGAAATACTTTTTATGTGAGTATAATAATAACAACTTTTATATTTTTTATTGGTGGAGGTATTGTTGCTGTAGACCAATTTGGGACATATTTAGGAATTAGTAAATTGCATGAACAAGTTATTGGTGGAGAAAATGTTCCAAAAGACAAGGCTGATATATTTGGAAAATTGGTGAATAGTAGTGGTGATTTAGTTACTGTAGACAAAATTATTAGAAATAATAAGAACGAAAGTACTGCAGTAAGTTCTAATTATACTAAAAATACTAATGAAGAGAATGTTGAAGTAATGTTAAATAAATCTACTAAGGTTTATTTGGAAAAAGGAGTTTTAAAGAAAAAATTTTTAAAAGGATATAGTTTAACTGTTACCTACAGTAAAATTTCTGCTGAGAATATAAGTAAGTTATCTTCTGGTACAAAAATTTCTGTATGGGGAAAATATGATAAAGGAAAATTTATTGCAGATGTAATTAGTATTCTTGATGAATCTAGTGAACAACATAAATTTTGAACCTTTTTTGTATATGATGTCTCTTAAGTAATAGAAAGATAAAAATTATATTATGATTGATTTTATTGGAATTTTTAACAAAATGGGGAGGAATTAAAAATGAAGATTCTAAAAAGAAAATTTATTTTACTACTGACATTTATCTTCACGTTTCAATGCTTTTGCTTTAATACAGTATTTGCAGAAGTAAGTTCAAATAAAGCAGTTTCCACTAATTTTATTGTTGGAAATGTTTATTCTGGATTTAAGCTGTTATCAAAGAACTATATAAAAGATATTGATTCAATAGTTTTTGAATTTGAACATGAAAAGACAGGAGGAAAAGTTTGTTATGTGAAAAATGATGATAATCATAAAGTATTTTCTATTAACTTTAAAACTTTAGCTAAAGATAATACTGGTGTGAATCATATCCTTGAGCATGTAGTTTCAGATCAAGGAGATACAATAGTTGCTGAAGGAAATGCATATACTTCGGATGTATGTACAAGCTATTATAGAGCTACTTCAAATGAAAAAGACTTTGAAGCCTCTATAAAAAACGAATTAAATGCAGCGTTTTTTTCAAACATTAATGAGAATTTAATGAAGCAGGAGGGGTGGCGTTATGAGATATCTTCTCCTAGTGATGAACTTAAAGTAAATGGTATTGTATACAATGAAGAAAAAGGTAGAAAGTCACCTTATGATATTCTTGATAAAAACATAGCAACATCTTTATTTCCCAATTTAGCTCAATTTGATTCAGGAGGAGACCCTCGTGATATACCTAAACTTACTTATGAGGAGCTTTTAGAAACTTATAAAAAGTATTATACTCCTTCAAATAGTCTTATTTATCTTTATGGAAATTTAGACATTGATAAAATATTACAAGCTATAAATGACACTTGCTTTAGCAAATTTAACAAAACAGCTTCAGTTAACACTGTGGCAAAAGATGAAAAAGTCTCTGATAAAATGACTTATGCTGAAGATTACTATTCTCTACCTAAAGGAAGTAGTGTTACAAATAAAACATATTTATCATTAAATTATGTGTTGGGAAGTGATGTAGATCAAGAAACTAAAAATGCTTTTATGATACTTCAGGATATTATTTCATCACCCCTGAAAAAAGCATTTTCTAATAATGATATGGGTTCTACTATTTGGGAGGGTGTTGATGAATATTCATCACAAGCTCCGTTCAGTATAATAGCTCAAGGAGCAAATGAATCCCAAAAACAAAAATTTCAAACTGTAGTTAATACTACTTTACAAAGTATAGTTAAAAATGGTCTTGATAAGGATTTAGTTAATTCTGTACTTAATCAATATGAAATGAACTGTAGAGATACAGCTTCTTCTGCTCAAAGAGGGAAACAATACATGAGAAATATTGCTCAATCATGGAGTGAAAATGGAAATATAGAACAAAGTTTATTATCCACCTCTAAAATTGAAAACATCAAAGCAAAATGTAAAAAAGATAACAGGTACTTTGAAAATTTAATACAAAAATATATATTAAATAATACTCATTCATCATTTATAGTTATAAAACCTAAACCTGGGTTAGATGATGAAAATCAAAATAAGTTAAAGGATTCTCTAGCAAAATATAAAGCAAGCTTATCTTCAAAGGAAATAAATGAATTAGTAAATCAAAATAAATCATTTAAATCCTGGCAGGATAACTATTTGAAACAAAATTCCAAAAATGATTCTGTAGATTTAAGTACTGTTAATAAGAAAGCTGAAGAAATACCTTCAGAAGTAAGCGATTATAATGGAGTGAAGATATTAAAACATCCTATGTATACAGGCGGACTTCAATATACTAATCTTTATTTTGATACAAGTAAAATTTCTCAAGATAAATTAATGTATTTAGTTTTATTAACAAATATGTTGGGAAAGGTTGGTACGCAAAATTATACTTATGACAAATTATCAAATGCAGTAGGTACTTATACTGGTGGAATTACATTTTCTTTTTATAATCCAGAGTGTTTAATGTGTGATAAAGATTCTGATAAGTATTATCCTAAATTAAAAGTTTCTATGTCCACACTAAATAACAATTTACAAAATTCTTTTAATATTCTACAGGAAATAACTATGACCAGTAATTTTTCAGATAAGGATCGTTTAAAGAGTTTAATCAAAAAAATAAAATTAGACATGCAAAATGATATGAATAATGACTCTTATGGTTTTATTGCAAATGAAGCAAGGTCTTACAGTTCTGATAGCGGCAAATACTATAATATGAATTGCTTACCTTTTTATAATTTTATTTGCGATTTAGATAAGAATTTTGATAAACAATCTGATGAAGTTATAAACAATCTTAATTATGTAAAAGATTTAACATTTAATAAAAATAATTTAATTGCAAGTTATACTGGAGACAGCTCAGATTATGACAATTTTACTAAATGTCTTAATAACTTTTTAGATAAAATAAAAGAATCAAGTGTTAATGAGCAAAAGTATACATTTAATTATTCAGAAAAAAACGAAGCATTTATAACCCCAGCACAAGTACAGAGCATAGTTAAGTCAGGAAATTATAAAAAAATGGGGTATAAATCCAGTGGAAAAATGCTAGTGCTTAAAACAATAGCACAAAGTTATTTAAAAAGACAGCTTAGAATAAAGGGTGGTGCTTATAGTGTAGGCGTAGAAGAAAATAATTCTGATTTTTCGTTTTATTCTACAAGTGACCCTAATTTAAAGGATACAATAGATGTATTTAATGCTGTACCATCTTATTTGAAAAATTTTAGTGCAGATAAAAATGAAATGGATAAATATATTTCAAGATCATTAGATTATATAGATACTCTGTTGGATCCAAAAAATAAAGCTTCAGAAGCTGATGACATGTATATTATGGGCATAACACAGGAAGATGTTCAAAAATATAGGGATGAAATTCTTTCAACTACAGTAGAGGATATAAGAAATTATGCACCTATGATAGATGCTATTATGAAGCAGAATAATCTGTGTGTGGCTGGAAATGAAAAAGTAATAAATTCAAATAAAGCACTGTTTCAAAGTATAAAAAATTTATGCGATAATTAAAAGTTGTAAACAAGTTATGGAGGCGTATAGAATTGAAAAAGTTACTTATGATGCCAGTATTGTTTCTGGCTGTAGTAGTAATAATTTACTCAGTATTTAAGCCAAATCAAACTATAAATAATTTAGCTTATGGAAGTGATAAAAAAACTGGTGATGTTTTAATTTTAGTAAATAGAGATAATAGGTTATCAAGCAATGATATACCTAAAAATTTAACAGTACCTAATGTGAATTTTGCATTTAATACATCTCATGAAGAAAAAATGATGCAAGGTGAGGCGGCTAGAGCTCTAGAAAATTTATTCGCATATGCTGGTAAGCAAGATATAAATTTATATGGTAACTCTGGTTATAGATCCTATAAGTCACAAAAGCAGATCTATAATGAAAGAGTAAAAAAAGTTGGTAAACAGCAAGCTGATGAGTATGTGGCACAACCTGGAGCTAGTGAACATCAAACTGGTCTTGCAATGGATGTAACGAATAAAGATGGAGCACAAGGTCGATTAATGGTAGACTTTGGACAAACAAGAGAGGGAAAGTGGTTAAAGGCTAATGCCTATAGATTTGGATTTATTATGAGATATCCAAAAGAAAAAGAAGCTGTAACAGGCTATAATTATGAATCCTGGCATATCCGATATGTTGGTGTAAAGGCAGCAAAGGAAATTTTTGATAAAAATTTGGTATTGGAAGAATATTTAGGTGAGAAATAATTTATATTTTTGAGAGGACAGATAATGTCCTCTGGCCTCTCAAAAAGTTGTGTTACTTACATTGAATAGATTCAATTAATAATTCAATATAGTCATATCTAACATTTTTATTTTTATAATCAAGTTTAGCAATATTTTCTACTTTATTGCCTAATAATATAGGAAATATCAAAGTGCTAATTATTTGCAATCCCATCATATGCAAATGATAATCATCTTTAATACCTGTCAATTCTTTTAAAATATTCATTAAGCTTGTAATTCCTTCTTGTTGAAGAAATTTCATATATTCAGGTTGAACTTCTTCATTACATATAAGTTTGTTAACGAAGTTTTTAAATACATCAGGATATTCTATGCTAACATCTGAATAACTTCTAAGAAAATTTCTAAGCCTTTCTACTGGTGTTAATTCATTATTGTCGAGAATTTTAAAGGAGTTTTTAAACATACCAGTAAAACATTTTAAAGCTTCATTAATTACATTATCTTTTGATCCAAAATGATAATTAATAGATGCTATATTCACATCAGCAGCTGCTGCTATTTTTCTTGTGGTAACATTTTGGAAGCCTTCCTTTCCAATAATGTAAAGTGTTGAATTTAGTATTCTTTCTTTTGCATTTGACGCATTTTTTAAATTATTTTTCATATGAATTCCTCCTAGGCGGTTAACAGAAATCTATGATTTTGTGTGAATCGCTTATTACTATTATATATATATATAAACAATGTTTAAAACATATTTTAATATTATCATACTAATTTATATATTTTTTGTCAATAACAAAAGTCATATATGTATGCTTTTTTTATTACAATTTATAAAAATATTTTGCTAATATAAAGGCATTTACAAAGATGGTCTTTCTTATTTTAAATTAAAAAAGAAAAATTATATTGACAACTACTAAGGTTAGTATTAATATTTATTTAAACAGTGTTTAAAACATTGATTAAAACAATGCTCAAAAAATTTTTAAGAATCAACTGATTTTGGTTGATAACAAAATTTTTAATATTTTTAATAAAGGGGGAAATACATTTATGTTAACTAAAAAAAGAATAAAAAAATTAATACCATTGTTATTATCATTAACCATTACAACATTATTTGCAGGATGTTCTTCCAATGAGAATAATTTTAGAGGGACTAGTGAAAATAAAACACAATCTGAAGATATATACATTTTAAGTGGAAAAATTCAAGCAGATAATTATGCAAATATATCCTCTCAAATCAATGCAAAAGTAACTGAAATTAAAGTAGATGTGGGTACTAAAGTAAATGCTGGGGATCCAATCATTTACTTAGACAATAAAGATCTTCAATCTCAAGTGAATCAAGCAGAAGCCGCTGTTTCAACCAATCAAGCCAACTTAGATAAAATTAAAGCTGGAACAAGACCGGAATCAATTGCTTCCCAAAGGGCGCTTGTAGACGGAGATAAAACAGCTTATGATATTGCTCAAAAAAATTATGCGCGTCAAAAACAGTTGCTGCAGGGAGGTAATACTGCTGAAGTAAACCTTGAACAAGCACAGCAGGCATTTTCGGCTGCAAAAGCTAAGTATGATGCAGATTCACAAGCTTTAGCTTCTATGGAAAATGGCCCAACACAAAGTGATATAAATGCATCTCGGGCACTTGTAAAGCAAGCTGAAGCTGCAGCAGAAATATCGAAAACTTCATTAACTCATACAGTTATTACAGCACCCATATCAGGAACAGTTACTGTAAAAAATATAAATGTAGGAGAAATGTCTGGGACTAACCAACCTCTTGTCACAATTGTAAGCGGTGATGGACTTCATATAGATAGTTATGCACCAGAGAACTTACTTGCTAAGTTAAAAGTAGGAATTCAAGTTAATGTTAAAGTATCTGGATTTTCAGATAAAGTGTTTCAAGGCGAAATTTCAACAATAAATTCACAAATAGATTCTCGCAATAAGGATGCTTTAGTAAAAATAGCTCTTAAAGATCACAGCGATATTCTAAAACCAGGTATGTTTGCAGAAATAGGGTTAAAAAATAAGGTGGGTGAATAAATTATGAAATCAAATAAAAATATGTTAATAATTCCTGTGTTTATATTAATGTTAGTAGTTGTAGGAGGTATAATTGCATATTATTGGTACAATTCTACATATTTTGTTTCAACAGATGATTCAACAGTTCAAAGTGATTTGGTAAAAATAGCACCACAAATTACAGGTAAACTTGCAGAAATAAATATTAAGGATGGTCAGTATGTGGAAAAGGATCAAATAGTAGGTAGGATTGATATGGGTAATTTAGCGGATATAGCTACAGACTCCTCTGTTGTAAGAGCTCCAATTAGTGGAATTATATTAAAAAAGCAAGGAACTGCAGGTGAGGTGGTTACTGCAGGACAACCACTTGCTACAATGATAGATCCATCTGCTCTTTACATAAATGCCAATATAGATGAAACAAAGCTTAAAAAGGTAAAATTGGGACAAAGTGTTGATATTACTGTAGATGAATATGATGGATTAAAATTAAGTGGCAAAGTTATAAGCGTTGGAGATTATGCTAATTCTGATTTGTCTGTTATTCCTACGTCTACTAGTGGAACCTTTACAAAGGTTGTACAGAAAATTCCTGTAAAGATTTCACTGCCTAAAAATAAATATAAACTATTACCTGGAACAAATACTGTTGTTAAAATCCATGTTAAATGAAAAGAGGTAGATTTTTATGGAAAAAGATATTACATCAGATTCATATAGATGGTTTGCTCTTGCAGCAGTAGTTATGGGTACGTTTATGGCTATTCTTGATACTAGCATAGTAAATATCGGAATACCTAAAATGATGGCAGTTTTTAATGTATCTTTGGATTCTGTTCAGTGGGTATTAACTGCATATACGCTTACATTAGGAGCTATAGTACCTCTTACAGGATTTTTAGGAGAGAAATTTGGAAATAAGAAACTATATATCTTTGCATTAATTTCATTTACTTTAGGTTCTTTCCTATGTGGTATGTCCTGGAGCAATTCAGCCATGATAATTTTCCGTGTGCTGCAGGCTATTGGAGGTGGAATGATTATGCCAGTTAGTATGACTATTATTTTTCAGATGTTTGAACCTAAAGAACGTGGACTTGCTATGGGTTTTTGGGGAATAGCTAGTATGGCAGCTCCTGCTATAGGTCCTACTCTTGGTGGTTTTATTATTGAAAAAATGGATTGGAGATTAATTTTTTATGTAAATGTACCTATTGGAATTATAGCAATAATTTTATCAACAATACTGTTAAAGGAATTTCCGCACAAGTCTCCTGAGAAAGTTGATATTACAGGTTTTATATTCTCAACGGTTGGCATTGTAAGTGTTTTATATGTACTAAGTGAAAATCCTATAGATTGGAGTGACGTACAAAACCCTGTTATTTTGACAATAGGTATTTTCAATCTTATTATGTTTGTTATAAATGAGTTAACAGTTTCAGAACCACTTTTGGATTTAAAAGTACTAAAAAAATTAAACTTTTCATTTTCTTTAATTGCTTTAACATTAATAAATATGGCATTGATGGGAGGAGTATATGCCATACCTCTATTTTTACAAAGGCTCAAAGGATATACAGCTATGCAAACAGGTATATTAATGTTTCCATCTGCAATTGTTACAGGGTTAATGATGCCTATAAGTGGGAAGATAGTAGACAAAATAAATCCTAAAGTAATAATATTACCTGGATTAGTTTTACTTGGAATATCATCATATCAATTGGCACAAATAGATTTAAATACTTCCAGGGATATGACGAATTTGATTTTAATACTTAGAGGTGCAGGATTAGGACTTACTATGATGCCACTTACTACATTGGGAATGAATGTTCTACCACAGAGGTTAATTTCCCAAGGTTCAACTCTTCAGAATACTTTTAAACAAATAGCAGGATCTGTTTCTATAACTATGATGACACTTTCTCTTACAAGTAAATCAGATATATATTATTATAGATTATCAGAACAGGTAACACCTTTTAATATACAAGCAGCAGCATTTTTAAATCAAATGCAAAATAAACTAGCACTTAATGGAATATCATTAACTCAATCGCAAGTTCAAGCTAAAAGTATTCTTATGGGACTTTTAAAAAAGCAGGCTTCTGTAGATGCTTTTGATTATATATTGATGCTATGTGCACTATTTGTATTAATAGCGTTAATTTCAACTTTATTAATAAAAATTAAACCTAAAGTGGAAACTGAGCCTACTAAGGGATAATATTCATATTCAACTAAAAATATTATATTGCAAAAGCGTGATGAAAAAATCACGCTTATTTTAATTCAAGGTTTAATGACAGGAGAATTGTTGAATATAAAAAACAATTGCATTAAGTTATACGTTTACATTCATAATATTAACTAAATGATATTTAAATATGACTTCAAAAAACATTTTATTAAAAAAATACTATAAAAATTATAAAAATGATATTGAAATATATAAATAATGGTGGTAATATAATAACAAGATTCATTTTTGAAAATTTTCATAGGATACTTTAATTTCGATCGATTGAAATGCGAATTAAAAAAAGGGGGCAATAATTATGAAAAATATATTTAGAACAAAACCCATTGAAGATCTCATAAAGGAGACGCAGGGTGAAAAGTCATTGAAGAAAGTATTGGGGGCTTTCGAACTTACTATGCTTGGTATTGGGGCAATAATTGGTACTGGAATATTTGTGCTTACAGGTATTGCAGCTGCAAATTATTCTGGACCAGCACTTGTTATATCATTTATCATATCAGGCATTGCGTGTGCATTTGCTGGATTATGTTATGCTGAGTTTGCTTCTATGGTTCCAGTAGCAGGTAGTGCTTATACCTATGGGTATACGGCTCTTGGTGAATTGTGGGCATGGATTATTGGATGGGATCTAATACTTGAGTATTTATTTGCCATTGCAACAGTAGCAATTGGATGGTCAGGATATATAGTTAAACTTCTTGCATCTGCAGGTATCGTTGTACCAAAGGCTTTAGCAAATGCGCCTGATGCAGGTGGTATTGTAAATTTACCAGCAGTTCTTATACTTGCTGTAGTAACAGGCGTTCTAATAATAGGTGTACAACAAAGTGCTAAATTGAATAACATAATAGTTGGAATAAAAGTTGCTGTTGTTTTATTATTTATAGCATTAGGTTTAGGTCATGTTAATGTAGCAAATTGGAGTCCATTTATGCCTTATGGTTGGAGTGGTGTTTTATCAGGTGCTTCAGTAATATTCTTTGCTTATATAGGATTTGATGCAGTTTCAACTGCAGCAGAGGAAGTAAAAAATCCTCAAAAAGATTTACCAAGAGGAATTATAGGTTCATTAATTGTTTGTACTATATTGTATATTGTGGTTTCTGCAGTATTAACAGGAATGGTTCCATATCTTAAATTTAAAGAAACAGCAGCTCCAGTTGCATTTGCACTTGAGCAGGTGGGTATAACTTGGGGTTCAGCTTTAGTATCTGTTGGTGCAGTTTGTGGTCTTACTTCAGTATTAATTGTTATGTTATTTGGTCAAACTCGTGTATTCTTTGCAATGTCAAGAGATGGATTACTTCCAAAAGTATTTGGAGACGTACATCCAAAATTCCAGACACCTGTAAAAAGTACATTACTTGTTGGTATTATAAGTATGGTGGTTGCAGGCTTCACTCCAATAGGAGTTGTTGCAGAACTTACTAATATAGGTACTTTAACAGCATTTATAATAGTTTCAGCAGCTGTTATAGTATTAAGAAAACATGAGCCAAATAGAAAGAGAGCATTTAAATGTCCATTAGTACCTATAGTTCCAGGACTTTCAATAGCTTTCTGCGCACTTTTAATATTTAAACTTCCAGTTATAACTCAAGTTAGATTTTTAGTTTGGTTAGTAATAGGACTTGTAATATACTTTGTATATAGTTATAAGCATAGTGCTATGAATAGTGGAAAAAGTAATGCTGCATAATAATTTAGCGCATTAAGAGAATATAAATTTTAAATGTATAAGCTATGAAGTATAGGTTTTAACCTTAATTCATAGCTTTTTTAGTTATTTTGTGAAAAAGTTTATTGAAAAGTATATTTTTAAGTATAAATATTAATATATAAAGTAGTAAAAAAGAAGTTTTAAAAGTATAATTAGCATAAAGCTAGCTAATATGATATAATTGGACAACAAGATTAAATTTTATCTGATAGTTAAACTACTGGATAATTCATGTAAACTTATAAGGAGAAACAAGCTTCAAATAAGTGAGATTCATTGACATTGAGAAGGGAGATAAACCATATTGAAGGTAAATAAATTTAAATGTAACTGTGGTTGTCATAAATTTAAAACATTAGTGCTTAATATTCGAAAAAATAGCGAAATTTTAAAGTGTACCCAATGTGGACAAAAGTGGGTAAGAACAGGTTCTATTTATAAAGAGCAAAATGGCAAAAGCCTGTAGATATTACAGGCTTTTCGTGTTAAGGAGTGTAGCTGCCATTTATTCCTCTAATGGAAACTTCACCAGAAAAAATCTTGTGAACGCTTCCATCTTTAAATTCAACTACTAGTTCACCGTTTTCATCTAAATCTAATGCTTTAGCAAAAATTTCCTCATTCCTATTTATAATTTTAATTTCTTTTCCGATAAGTATAGAGTGGTCCCTGCATATGCTTACGGAAGTTTTTATGTTATCTTCTTCTACAAATTCTTCATATAACTTTTCAAAGGTGTTCATTAAAATACTTACAAATTCTTTCCTTTTTATATAATTCCCTGTTTCTATGCTTATAGAAGTAGCTTTATCTCTTAAGTCTTCTGGAAAATCTTCTTTATCTAAGTTTGCATTTATTCCTATACCCATAACCACGTAACTAACCTTATTTAATTCTCCGCTCATTTCAGTTAAAATACCGCAAAGCTTCTTGTTATTTAAAATTATGTCATTTGGCCATTTAACTTGAACCTTTATATTAAAATTTTCAAAGGTTTTAACAAGAGCTGCAGCACCTACCTGAGTGATTTTAGGTACCTTTAAAGGCTCCATATCCGGTCTCATAATTATGGACATCCAAATACCTTTGCGTTTAGGAGATACAAAAACTCGTCCCAATCTGCCTTTTCCAGAAGTTTGTTCTTCGCTTATTACTACAGTACCATGGGTTGCATCTTTTGAAGCAAGTTCTTTTGCTTTTGTATTTGTAGAATCTAAGCTTTCAAAATAAAATAAATTTTTACCTATGTATTTTGTAGTTAAATTTTCACTTATTTCTTCAAAAGAGAGTATATCAGGAGAAAAAGTTAATTTATATCCTTTTTTTGATATGGAATCTATGTGATAACCTTCTTTTTTAAGAATATTTATGTATTTCCATATGGCAGTACGGCTTACATTTAATTTTTCACTAATTGTTTGTCCTGATATAAAATTTCCTTCATTTTCTTTTAATAAATGAAGAATTTTATCTTTCATTAAATTCACCTCGCATATATTGTCTAATACATTATACTACAAAAAATAAAAAAGCAACAAGGTCCTTAATTATTATTAAAAAAGGACTTTGTTGATAATGTATTATTAATTATACATTGTGAGATAATTTGGAGCGTTTGGTGAACTTTTTGCCATTGGAATGAGATCCTAATTTTTCTCCTTGAACTATACCTATATCTTCACCATCTTTAGGATACATTTTTCTAAGTTCAGCATTAGATTTATCATCAGTTCTCATATGACTTTTATTATTATCCATAAATATACCTCCATGAAAAGTAAAATACATAATTATAATGTTCCCGAATAATAGAAAATTATTTATTCCACAACTATTAATTCTTAACTTAATTTTATATTCATTAACAATATGTTAATTTAGTTTTAATTTGTTATTAAATAGTTAAAAAACGTATAAAAAGTACTACAATTTTTACGAAAAAGAAGTTATAATTGAATTAGGAACTTAATAATTAAATAGGGGGTTTTCTTATGTTAAACGGTAAAAAAATTCGTGATATAAGATTGAATCTTGGATATACTACTTTGGATATCCAAAATCTTACGAAGAATCCGAAATACGAAACTTCAATTTCAAAATCTTATTTAGAGGAGTTAGAAAGAGGGGATAAGAAAAATCCAAGTTTTCAAAAAGTAGTCGTCCTTGCTAAAGTTTTACGATGTAAGGTAGACGAGTTAATATTAAGTGCCTAATAAAAGCCAAGTGAATACAAGGTAGCAGCTATATATTATTTTTACATACAGCTGCTACCTTTATGTTATCCTTGATTTAACTCCAAATAATGTGAAATTTTATCTATACAATTATTAGGATTATAGTAAAATTCGCTTTCCCTCAGTATAAAGAATTTCCAGCCAACTCTTTGAAGAGTCATTCTTCTGTTATGATTTTCTTCCCAATTTGAGGAGAATGCAGTGTCTTCCCCGCAGCAATCTATTGCTAGCCTGCCGTAAGTTCCTTCTATTACAAAATCTATCTTGTATTTTCCTATTTTTATATTAGGTTTAACCTTGTAGCCTCTTTTTTCAAGAGCACATAATACGTCGTTTTTAAAACCAGATACTAATAAGTTATTTCCCTTTTCATACTGTAAGGATTTCTTTTCGCTGTCTAGGCAATAACTTAAAAGGCTTGATCTTACACATTTTGGATTCAAATCTTCTATATCTACGCTGTGAAATAAGAACATTTGATTTCTGGCACGGCTCGCAGCTACGTTAAATCTTCTTATATCAGATTCTTTAGTCAAAGCTGTAAACTTAGCATTTTTAGCAATAACTAAAGATAAGAAAATTATATCTCTTTCATCACCTTGGAAGGAATAAGCATCACCGCATATTAACCTTCTACGTATCATTTCTTCAATGCCTAGGCTTTCCTTAAGCATATTTTCTATAAGTTCGCTTTGAGCTTCTCCTAAAAGAGAAATAACACCCATAGTCATATTTTTATATTTTTCATCACTGCAGCACTGAACTATTTTATTTACTATAGCTGCTGCTTCCTCTTCATTTACATTTTTAGATAGATCTTTAAGACCATTTTCCACTTTAACTGCAGAAACTACAGGTGAAAATGAATCTGAAGCTTCAGGACACCTTAAAGGTATAATTTCTCCAGAATAACATAGATTATTGCTGAAATCTATTATACTAGGAGCACATCTAAAATGTTCCTTAAGTACTAACCGGCTAGGAAACACCCTTAATGCTGTGTGATAAAGGCTTGTTTTTAAATCAAACCATTCACTATGAGGAATCTCTTTTAAATATCTATGAATTAGATTTTCCACCATTTCATTATCTTTACCGATAGCTTCAGGGCTTATTTGCCATTCATCACCAACAATAACAGCTCTCTTACCTCTAAGTAATACAGTAATTGCTGAAATGTCACTTTGACTGCTTTCGTCCACAATAACTACATCAAATAAATCATCTTCCAACTTTATAGTTTCTATAACTTTATTTAGAGGCATAATCCAAACAGGTATAACACCCTTACAATTTTCCATCTCTTTTTGAGCTAATCTTCTATACTTTGAAGCTTGTTTTCCTGTACCTTTTCCAATTCTTTTTATAGATTCCATCCAGGTAAAAAGGCTTCTTTTTTGAGATTCAGTAGTGTGTATAATTTGGTTGTACCAGGTTTTTTTGGCTACTATCTCTTTTATCAGCATAGTTTCTCTTGATTTTTCAGCTTCTATATCTTGTTCTAATTGATCAGGTTTTAACTTGTATATTTCCTTTAAAAGAGAACTGCCAGCTTTCCATTTCCAAGCATCATCCCAATTTTTATAATTGTCATCAATAGAATTATCAGCCCATTGACTTAATAGCTTTTTGGTAAATGTAGGGCATGTACCTTTAAGTTTACTAATATAAGTATTTATTTTATCAGATGTATTCTTTATATCCTTGAGCTTCCACAGTTCATCATATAACTTTCTGATTTTTGTCTTATCATAGTCTGCAATCCAATCAGAAGCTTCACTTAAATAATCATTTTTTATAAATAGCTGTCTGGTAGCTTGTAATTTATTATTTAATTCCTCATATTCTCTTAAGTATTTTACAGATTGGAATATGTTTATTAAATAATCATAATCTTTTTTGCTATATAAATTAAGTTCAATAGGAAATTTCGAGTTATCTAAGTATTCTTTTATGATCCTTGTGTAAGATTCTTCCCAATTAATTATAATTTCTATTTTCAATATATTTTCTGAAATAGTATTTAAAAGGTTGCTATCTGAATTAGTTATTATCTTTCCACCATATTCTTTTACTGTGTTATTCCATAAGGTTCTAAGATTTCTTTCTAAAATTTCCTTGTCTATAGCTTTACTAAATATATCACACTGTTCTTTAGTAGTTAAAGGTCTGTAATCTACTTCACAATCCTGTAGAATGTAGTTGCATTGATTATGAAGTAATTTAAATATGGAACCAAGTTTTCCTTTAGAATTAATTTGGTCATGAATTATTTTAAAGTCATCCTTAAGCTTAGTTATATCTATGCCAACAGGAAATTTTATATTGTGTGAATTTACTATTTGCTTTATAACACTTATTTCATTTACATGTTTATTTAAGTTTAAAATTATATCCTTCCAAAACTCTTCATAAGCATCATTGCTATAATAAGATTTTAATACGGATTTAAGCCATCCGTTTTCTATTAATGATATTTTGTCTCTAGCTGTTGTAATAAATTTTAAAAATTCTTCTAGCTTCTCATTACCAATTTCTATAGTGCATAATTCTACATTTTTTCTGTATTTATTCAAATTATCTTCTAAGAAATTTACTCTGCTTAAGGTTTCTGTTAGTTCATTATAAGAAGGAAGCTTGTACAGTAAATTTCCAACCTTATTTAATTTATCAATATATTCTTTTTTGTTTTCTTTCATAAGCTTTATAAGGCTGTGAAAATCCTGTTGAGACAAGGATGCTCTAGTTTTCATTTCTATACTATCATCTATCCATGAACAGGTATTTTTATTTTCATTAATCCATTTCGATAATTGAGTAAGGGTAAAGCTTTCATTTCTATAATTTACAGTTTTATTTTCAAAGGATTCAGCTTCCTTTAATTCACTCATAAGGTTTTCTATATTTTTTCTACATTTTTTCAATTCTGCTTCTACAGGCTCAATTTCCTTTAAAAGAGTACTAGGATTAATGGATAAGTTTTCAGTGATTTTTCTTACTGATTCATCTAAATCCTTTAAAGCTTTTGTGTCATTACCTAAAAGACTTATGCATAAGGATCTTATTTCTTCTGGTATTTTTTCAGATAATACCTTTAGAGCTTTATCTGTTTGACTGGTAACTAAAACTCTTTTTCCGTGAGCCATAAGATGACATATTAAATTGCATATAGTATGGCTTTTACCGGTTCCAGGAGGTCCCTGAACTACTACTCCAAAATTGTTAGCAAGTCTTTTAGTTATTTCTTTTTGTTCTTCATTAGCTGGCAGAGGAAATAATATGTCTTTACCTATGCCTTCCCATTCATTATAAATATCAGTATTACCTAAAGAATTTGTTTCCTTTACTAAGGATTCTATAGTTTTAGGAATAGGATTACCTTTGTCTATGTAATTTAATATATCCTTAAGTTCTATATCCCATATCCTAGTATCTATGTTTCTTAAAATAATGCAGGGAGAGTTGTAAAAAACAGGTGATGTTGAAACCTTTACGGAGTTTAAAGAAACAATATCTTTATTTAATGAATTTTCTTCAAGTTCTGCACTTAAACAATTTAAAATATTAATTAAAATAGCTTCTATATCACATATATTTCTTGCATCTATTCCATTCTTTTTTATATCTAATGAAATATCTAATATCTTATCTAGATTAGGCAAATCCAAACCTTCCAATATTCCTATTTCAAAGTTTGTTATATTATTGTAGGGAGAAAGAGTAAATATGGCTTTTTCGCTATTAAAGTTAAGTACCATTTTAGTACTAAACATAGGATGAATTATTTTTTCACCATTTACTTCTAAGCTTAAAAGTCCATGTCCCCAAATTATTTCTAGATCTTCACTGTTTTTCTCCATAGTAGAATATATTTTAAATAAAGTGTTGTATAAATCATCACATTCTTTACCAACTGTGAGCCAGTTTTCATCATCACTTTTATTTACTAAACATCCTTTTTTGTTATACAAATCCGATTCAGAAATTACTTTAATATATTTTGTAACATCTCTTACTATTTTTTTATCCATGTTCTTTATACTTAGCAAGTACAAAAATATATTTCGTATTTTTTCTCTCGTGTCCAAAATAAAAACCTCCTAAATAGTCTACATTAAATCATACATTTTATTATAGCATAGATGTGTAGGTATTAGTACTATAACTGCACATCTATATGACTATATTCATATTGAAAAAAAGTCTTAGTAATTGTAAGATTATTTTATAAATATTGGATTTAGTTAAAGGTGGGGATGTTTATGATTAAAATTGACGGCAATAAGAGTATAATAATCAAAAAAGGAGACATTACAAAGGAAGAAACAGATGCTATAGTTAATCCTGCAAATGGAGCGTTGAAGCATGGGGGAGGCGCTGCAGCAGCAATAGTAAAAGCAGGTGGAATGCAGATACAAAAGGATAGCAATAATTTAATTAAAAAGAGAGGATTTCTAGATGTAACTAATTGTGTTGTTACTGATGGATATAAATTGCCCTGCAAATTTATATTACATGTGGTAGGGCCTAGAATGGGAGAAGGAAATGAAGAAGAAAAATTAAAAAAAACAGTTGATAATGTGCTAAATGTAGCAGAAGCCTATGGATTGAAGTCTATATCCATGCCAGCCATAAGCTCTGGCATATTTGGATTTCCAAAGGATAAATGTGCAGATATATTAGTAAAAACTACAACGGAGTTTTTAAAAAATAAGGCTGACTGTTTAGAAACTGTAGTTATGTGCAATTATGATGATGAAACCTATAACATATTTTTAGAAAAGGAAAAAGAATATGTTTAAAATTTATTAACAAGTTTGACAATGTGTTGTAACAGTAGGTGGTTAAACTAAAAAAAGGTAATTAGAACTATTTGTTAATCTTTGATTACTGATTTAAAGTTAGGAGATTGAACATGAATAAAACTATATTAATTGTAGATGATGAAGAGAGAATGCGATTTTTAATAGATGCTTATTTAAAAAAGGAAGGCTTTAATGTGCTTCAAGCAGAAAATGGCAAGGATGCATTGAAGATTTTTAAAGAAAATACTGTGGAATTGGTGGTACTAGATATAATGATGCCTGTCATGGATGGATGGACAACTTGTAAAGAAATTAGAAAAATATCTCAAGTTCCAGTTATTATGCTTACTGCAAAAGCAGAAGATGAAGATCAAATATTGGGGTTTGAGTTAGGAACAGATAATTATGTTACAAAGCCTTTCAGTCCTAAATTGTTAGTAGCTAAAGTAAAAGCACTTTTAAAGAGAGCTTATCCAGATGAAAATAATCAAGATAACTTTTTTGATGGACTTTATATAAATGAAAAAGCCCATGAAACAAAGATCAATGACGAAGATATATATTTGTCTCCAAAGGAATTTGAATTGTTAAGTTATTTCGCTAAAAATAAGGGAATGGTGCTTAGTAGAGAACAAATTTTGGATTCAGTATGGGGAATAGATTACTATGGAGATTTAAGAACTGTTGATACGCATATAAAAAGACTTAGAGAAAAACTTGGTGAAAAGGCATATTTAATATCTACTGTAAGAGGGACAGGATATAAATTTGAAATGAAAGGACACGCTTAGGTGTATTGAATATGAAATTAAACATAAAATTTTTTAAAGACAATATATCAAATAAGATAAATAAAAGTATAACTTGGAAGTTATTTATTGTAACTTTTATAGTTTTTATAATTTTTATAAGTACTAATTTTTTAATTCAATCTTTATTTTTTGAAAAATTTTATGTAAGTAAGAAAAAGGCTAATTTGCAAGATGGTATACAAAATTTCAAGGTAAGTTATAACAAGGCCAAAACACAAGAAAGAGAAATGGAACTTATAAAGGAATTTGAAGAAAGTAACAATGCTAAAATAGCCATATTAGATAACAACGGTAATCTGAAATTCATAGTGAAGTCTAATAACGAAAAAGCAGATAATTTAAAAATTAGAATCATTAATGAAGTTATAAAGTCTTGGACAATGAGTTCTGATATTATGGAAATCATGAAAAAAGAAGATAAGACTATAACTAGGATAACTTCTAAGAAAAGTAATGAAATGAGGACTATAGTAACTGCTACTTCTAATGTTGGTAAAGGAAATATAATATTTGCTATATCTTCACTTCAGCCTGTAAATGAAGCATCTTTAGTAATAAAAGAATTTTATTTTTATTTTTATGTAGGAGCGGTAATACTGATTATAATATTATCACTTCTATATTCTAACATGATATCAAAACCTCTTTTAAAAATTAATGAAACAGCATCTAAGATGGCAGCTTTAGATTTTTCAGAAAAGTGCTATATACAAAGAGAAGATGAAATAGGAAATTTATCTAATACTTTAAATTTTTTATCAGGAAATTTAGATGAAGCATTGACTTCATTAAAAGAAGCTAATATTAAGCTGGAAAATGATATAGAAAGAGAAAGAGCATTAGAAAAAATGAGAAAGGAATTTGTTGCTGCAGTTTCCCATGAATTAAAAACTCCTATAAGTTTAATAGAAGGGTATGCCGAAGGAATTAAGGATGGCATATTTGAAGGCGATGATAAGGACTATTACATAGATATAATAATAGATGAATCCAAAAGAATGGGAAATTTGGTTTATGATATGCTGGATTTATCTCAGTTGGAATCTGGAAATTTTAAATTAATTAAGGAAGAATTTTTGGCACATAAACTTATAGAATCAACTATTAAAAGATTTTCAGCACCAATAGAGAATAATTCTATAGATTTTAAATTGAATTTACAGCAGGATGTAAAAATATATGCGGATTGGAGAAGAATTGAGCAGGTTTTAATAAATTTTATTACTAATGCTATAAGGCATACTGGGGAGCATGGATATATTAAGATAAGTTTAGAAAAACTAGAGAATAACAAGGCTTTAGTCTATGTAGAAAATAGCGGTAAACAAATACCAGAAGATGAAATGGATAAAATATGGAGTAAATTTTATAAAATAGATAAGTCAGGAAACAGAAAGTTAGGTGGAACGGGAGTAGGTCTTGCTATAGTGAAAAACATACTTATGCTCCATGGATATGAATATGGTGTAAAAAATATAAGTAACGGTGTTAGGTTTTATTTTATAGTAAGTTTATATAAATAATCTTAAAGATAATCCTTCTAAAATTTCTTGCTTTTATAATGATATTAACAATTTATTCATTAACTTGTCACGAATATGTAATTTAATCATAGTAATATAAGTTTATAAGTTAGGAGGGTTATAAGTGAATAATATAAAATTAAAAATAAAAGATAAGATACATTTTAAAATAAATGACAAGACAAAATCTTATATAGATAAACTAATGCTAAGTATTAAAAATAATCTAGATTTAATTTTGTTTTTGATTATAATATATGTAAAAGTCATGCATTACGGAAAACAAATATCTCCAGATTATTTTTACGCTAAGGTAGATCGTCCTATTATAGCGTCTATACTGATATTGGTTAGTTTTTTTACACTGTTTAAACAGAGTAGAAGAATAAAATTGTTGTTCACATTGGATATTTTAATAAGTTTAATTTTAATAGCGGATATTGTATATTTTAGATATTATAAAGATGTAATAACAGTTTCGGCTGTAAAAAATGTAAAACTTTTAACTGGAGTATCTGCCAGTGTAAAAAGTTTAATTAATGTAAAAGATTTTTTATATTTAATAGATATAGTATTTCTTGCACCTATTATAAAAAAGTTTAAAGTTGCAAATAACAATAAAAAAATGTTTTTAAGAAAAGCATGTATGTTTATGGCAACTTTACTTATTGGAGTTGTAATGGATACTCAATCTGTTTATGCAGTATCTAAAGAGCAGCCTACTCTTATAAGTTCAATGAGTGATAGAGTATATTTAACCAAAATGATAGGAAATATTAATTTCCATGCTATAGATGCATATAATTTTGTAAGTACATCTATAAAAAATTCATCTAAGCTTTCAACTGCAAGAGAGCAGGAAATAAAAGACTTTTTGGCTAAAAATAATGAAAGTACTGGAACTAATTTTACAGGTACAGCAGAAGGAAAAAACCTTATAATGATACAGGTGGAAGCACTGCAAGGATTTGTTATAAATCAGAAAATAAATGGACAAGAAATAACTCCGAATTTAAATAGATGGGTAAATAAAAGCATGTACTTTGATAACTATTTTTATCAAGTAGCAGGGGGAAATACTTCTGATGCAGAGTTTATGTCCAATAATTCATTATATCCTGCAGAATCAGGTGCAGCTTATTATAGTTATAGTGGTAATACTTATAGTTCTTTGGCTAAGGAACTTAAAGAGAAGCAATATAATACTGCGGCTTTTCACGCTAATAATGAAGGATTTTGGAATAGAAATGTAATGTATCCAGTACAAGGGTTTGATAAATTTTATGGACAACATAGTTTTAATATAGATGAGAATGTTGGGCTTGGACTTAGTGATAAATCATTTTTAAACCAAAGCTTAGATAAACTAAAAACTCTTAAGCAGCCTTATTATTCATTTTTAGTAACCCTAAGTAGTCATTATCCTTATGATGACACAAAGGGATATGGAGATTTTAATGTAGGTGAATATGAAGGTACTCTTTTGGGTAACTATTTAAAGGGTATACATTATACAGATCAACAATTAGGAACATTTTTAGATAAATTGGAAAAAGAAAAAATATTAGATAATTCTATTGTAGTTTTGTATGGTGATCATTTTGCAATTCCAAAGGATAATGAACAAGAGCTTTATAAATTTGAAAAAATAAATAATGCTACTGATTATGATTGGGTAAAAAATCAAAAGGTGCCAATGTTTATACATTTTCCTGGAGATGAAAATAAAGGTGTAAATCATACTTATTCATCACAAATGGATTTATATCCTACTTTAGCTAATATGTTTAATTTACCTAGACAATATATGCTAGGAAAAGATATTTTAAATGGTAATAGTGGTAAGGTTGTTTTTAGAAATGGGTCCTTTACAAATGGAAAAGTGTTTTATGTATCCTGGACCAATACCTATTATGATGTAAAAACAGGAGAAAAAATACCAGAAACTGAAGCTTTAAAAGCCGAAAAAGAACAATATTTGAAAGAACTTCAGTATTCCGACGATATATTAAATCATAATTTAATAAAGACCTTCAAAGGAAAATAAATAGAATTGAAATTTATTTTTATTGGAGTATCATTTATGTTAGTGAAAAGTATTTTTTTAAGTGGATTTATGATTGGAATATTAATTTAAATTAAGGTGGTGTAAGTATAGTGAAGGGTATAGATATCGAAAAGTTTAAAAGTTTATCCTTTGACGTAATAGTTATAAGTACAATTTATTTTACCTTTAATCTTATTAAAAAGTGTTTAGCTTAATTAGTATAACTCTTGTTGTTCAGTGCTTACTATGATACCATGTAGTAAAGTCACTTATGAGCAGGAGGTAGAAGATTAAATGATTAAGGCAGTTTTATTTGATTTAGATGGAACACTTATAAATACTAATGATCTTATTGTGAAGAGTTTTAAGTATGCATTTAACAAACATTTTAATAAAGATATTTCAAGAGAAGAAATAGTAAGGACTTTTGGAGAACCTTTAAGAGATGCTATGGCAAGATATGATAGCGAAAATGCTGATTTGCTTTTAAATCTTTTTAGAAGTTTCAATGAAAGTAAGCATGATGAATTAGCTACAAAATTTAGCGGTGTAGAAGAAGGCCTTAAAGCTTTAAAGAGCATGGGCGTAAAACTTGCTATAGTTACTTCAAAAAGAAGAAATATGGCACTTAGAGGTCTTGAGCTTATAAATATATATAAATATATGGATGTTATAGTATGCCCTGAAGATACAAAAAAGCATAAGCCTTTGGGAGATCCAGCATTAAAGGCTTGTGAGCTGCTTAACATTTTACCAGAAGAGGCCATAATGGTTGGAGATAGCCATAATGATATACTTTGTGGAAGAAATGCTGGATGTAAAACTTGTTTAGTAAAATATACAGCTCTTTCACTAAAGGAACTTATAGAATATAAACCGGATTACATTATAGATAGTATTGAGGATTTAACGGAAATTTGTAAATCTGCTGAGAAAAATGTAATATAAATATGGAAATAGGATATGAAAAATAGTAGACCAAGCATATTGGGTCTACTATTTTTTATATCTAATTTTCATAATGTTAAAAAATACTGCATATATAACTTGTAGAAAAACATCTTAAGAAGTTTACCTAGTAATTTTAATTGGTGGTGAATATTATAAAAAAATGAACTTGTTAAGGTTTTTGATAGCAGCTTTAATAGTAGAAGCTTTATGGGAAACAACAAAGATGTTCTGGCAGGATGGCAAATTTAGTTATGATAGACTTGGTGCTTTAGCTTTTGGAGAACTTATAGCTATTGGGTCCAATATAGATTTAATGAATGCAGTGGGACTTCCTATAAGTATACCTTATATGGGAATGATACTTACAGGAGTTATTATATCTAGAGGATCCAATTTCATGCATGACTTCTTAGATAGTATAAATAATTTTCAAAAAAGAAGTAGAGGAAAATGATTTAAAGTATAAAAAAACTTTTTTATAGAAAAAATAATTTAAAAGCATTTTATTACTAATACTTAAGGAGGAGAAATGATAAACAGCTTGCCTCAACATCTTATAACACCAGTAATATCTTTTATATCAATAATACTTGGAGCAATAATTGGTGGTATTTTTGGTTGGTTTACAACTAAAAGATCTACTGATAGGAATATAGAAGTGCAAAATAAAATAGTGGAAGATAATAGAAAATATCAAGAGACTGTAAGGAAAAAAAGAAGTCGTCAATATGCTAATATAATAAGACTGGACTTATGTACTGCCATTTTTCAAAGTATTAGACTCTTAAAGTCCTTTAGGGATAAAAATAATGCAGATATGTATCCTGTACCTATGGATGGTGAATATTCAAGTGGTGTTGCTTATTTAAAAAATGAATTTGATTTAAAAGAATTAAGTTATATATATCAGTTATATGGAATTATAGAAAAGTTAAATAGAGATACAAATGAATTTAATTATTATGACAATAATAGTTATAATTTAGTAAAAATAGATTGTACAATGCTTTTAAAAAAACTTTATGGAGAAAATTTAAAAAAAGCGGTTAACATGGATATAGATAGTATAACTTACAAACAGTTATATGAAAATGAAATTATAAAAAAAGGTTATAGAAATATTTTAGCTAAGTTAGATGAAATTTGTTCAGAAGAATAAATATTTATAAAACTTATTTGAAAAAGAATAAATTCATGGAAAAGAAGGCTTAAAATTTATATAATAAAAAAACTCCTCTGAGCAAAACTATAAAAAGGAGGTGGTTTTATGACTTATCGTTCAATGGCAAAAACAGCACCAGATAAAATTCAAGATTTAGATCAAAAAAATCCAGAAAACACTCAGGCTCAATCTGTACAGAGTACTGACATGCATACAAAAACTCATTGGAAGGTTCATAGTGCCGAAGAAGGAGAATTCAAATGTGGAAATGAAATAAGAAGACAAATATAATGCAAAATAAGATTTATTAGGAGTTTGGAAAAAACAACAAAATCAAGTGGGATTTGACTTAAGGTGAAGTATGAAATTTCATCTTAAGTCAATATTTTTTTTGCGTTTTATATTTGAGAAAACATTGTAATTTTTCCAATCAAATGTTTGTTTAGAAAAAATATAAAAAATATTATGTAGATTTAAGTTTAATTTGGTAGATTTTTATAGATTGTATTATAAAATTCCATTGTAAAGGGTTTCATAATGGAACATAAATTTAAGCTTTATATATAATTTAAAGAAAAGGGATGGTAAAAATGAAAAAAAAGAAATTATCTCTAGCAACTCAAATTGTTATAGGTCTTGTACTTGGTGTTATAGTAGGTGCTGTATTTTACGGAAATCCAGCAGTAAGTACATACCTGCAGCCAATAGGTGATATCTTTTTAAGGTTAATTAAGATGATAGTAGTTCCAATTGTATTCTCAGCACTTGTAGTTGGTATTGCCGGAGGTGGAGATATCAAGCAAGTTGGAAAATTAGGTGTAAAGACTATAGTTTATTTTGAAGTGGTAACAACTGTTGCTATCATACTTGGGTTAGTAATAGGTAATGTAATCCACCCAGGAACTGGCATAGATATGCATTCTCTTATAAAAAGTAATGTTTCAAGTTACATGAATACAGCACAAACAGTATCACATCACGGATTTGCAGATACTTTTGTAAATATAGTTCCTACCAATATTGTTGAGTCTCTTGCTAAAGGGGACATGCTTGCAGTTATATTCTTTTCTGTTATGTTTGGTCTAGGTGTTTCTGCTATAGGGGAAAAGGGAAAACCAGTTCTAGCTATATGTCAAGGAATTGCAGATACAATGTTCTGGGTAACTAATCAAATTATGAAAACAGCACCATTTGGAGTATTTGCATTAATTGGTGTAACCGTTTCAAAATTTGGAATTAAGTCCTTAATCCCTCTTGGTAAATTAGCTATAACTACTTACGGTGCAATGTTCTTCTTTGTTTTAGTTGTACTTGGATGTATAGCAAAATTTGTAGGAACAAGTATTTTTACACTTATAAAGGTGTTAAAGGATGAACTTATACTTGCATATAGTACAGCAAGTTCAGAAACAGTTTTACCAAGAATTATGGAGAAAATGGAGAAATTCGGGTGTCCAAAAGCTATTGCTACATTTGTTGTTCCAACAGGTTATTCCTTTAATTTAGATGGTTCTACATTGTATCAAGCTATTGCAGCATTATTCATAGCTCAATTATATGGAATGCATCTGCCAATATTAACTCAAATTAATTTAGTAGTAGTATTAATGCTTACTTCAAAAGGTATAGCAGGAGTACCAGGGGTATCCTTTGTTGTTTTATTAGCTACATTAGGATCTGTAGGTATACCAGTAGAAGGTATAGCATTCATTGCTGGAATTGACCGTATTCTTGATATGGCAAGAACTGCCGTAAATGTTTGCGGAAACTCTCTAGCTGTTGTGGTTGTATCTAAGTGGGAAGGAAAATATGATTCTGAAAAAGGAAAGAAATATGTAGAATCTATTAAAAATGCTGCATAGTTTAAATCTGCACCATACAATAAACAATGAATATTATATGAATATACAGTTCTATTTTTAGAAAATGAGTTGTAAAATTAAAAAGAGAAATATTTAAGTAGGTGGAAAAAGTGGCAAATGAAGACTTTTTCACTTTTAGTGAATATATGAAAAAGGAATGTGATGTATTAACTGCTTCTATGGAAGACTATTTGGAAATGATTTATAGATTATCAGAAAAAGTAGGTTTTACGCGTATACACGAATTAGCAAAGGCTTTAAATGTACAACCTCCTTCTGCAACTAAAATGGTACAAAAATTATCGGAATTAAAGTTTGTAAAGTATGAAAAGTATGGAATTATAATCTTGACTAAAGAAGGTAAAAGTATGGGTAAATACCTACTTAATAGACATAATATAATAGAAGCCTTTTTTAAAATTCTGGGAATTTCTAATGGAGTCTTGGAACAAACTGAAAAGGTAGAACACACTATAAATGATGAAACTGTACAATACTTTCAGGATTTTATTAATTTTTTAAAATTAAGACCGGAAATAGTAAATGATTTTGTGGAGTTTAGAAAAAATAAGAAAACTAAGTGAGATTTGACTTAAGGTGAATTATGAAACTTCATCTTAAGTCAATGTTTTTTATAATCTTTTCTTTGACTCTATATATAGAACTCTAACAAATTTTTTGGTATTAATGTGAACTGATGAGATAGAGGCATTGCTTCCATTTTGTAGTTCAAGCATTTTTTTTCGAACTTCTGTAAAATCAAAAAAAATAGCAGCATATTCTTCAAATTTAGGATTAGAATAGTCAGTTAATCCCAAGGAAGCCAGATGATTTAATGCTTGATATATTGCTCTTCGGATTCTTTGTTCTGAAGCTTTCATTTCTTTATTTAAATCCATTGAATCACATAGAGGTCCTAATTTCTTCATAGCTACATCAATAAATATTTTCTTTAAGGATGGAAATCCAAGTTCAAAAGGTTTTTCGTTTTCACATTCAAATAAATATTGAACTATATCTAATAAATCTTTACTTCCACTTTCTCCTATTATACCTAATTCTGTCAAAAGAAATTGACCGGAGCTCACTATGTCTTTGCTCATAAAAGAATGAACCTGCCTATCTTTTTCTTTATTAAATTGCAATACATTAAGTGTTTTCTGTATATCTTGTATGGATTTTTCAAGCTGCATATGTTCAATTACTTTTTCAATAACAGCTATTACTTCAAGTCTATTAATTGGTTTTGTAATATAATATTCAATTCCAAGAGAATAGGCCTTTCCAATCATTTCTTTATCTTCTACTTGAGAAAGCATTATAGTTTTTCCGGCAAAACAATTACCTAAATCACGAATTGTTTGAAGACCATCTTTAAGAGGCATTAATAGATCAATAATAATAATATCAACTTTTTTTGATTTTAATAATTGATCATTTATATTAGAACCATTTTCAGCTTCTCCAACAACTTCGCCTAAATCATAATCTTCTATAATATCACCTAGCATAGAACGAATAGCTTCATCATCATCAACAATGAAAAAATTCATATTTTACCACCCCTTCGCTATCAAACTGTTTATTGGAAGCTTTATATTAAACACTGTTCCATTTTCAATAGTGTTATCCTTTAATGTTACAGTACCTTTTAGAGTTTGAATTAACTCTTTTACATAAGGTAGACCCATTCCTGTAGAGGGTTCACCATTTATATCATATTTTGTAGTATATCCAGGTTTAAAGATTAAGTTTTTTTTCTTTTCAGGAATACCAGAACCAGTGTCGCAAACTTCAAAATTAATAAATTCCGTATCCTTATAAATAGAAATTTTTATAGTACCTTTATCTTTAATGGATTCTACAGAATTAGAAACTAAATTATTAATAAGAGACAATATAGTGTAAACATGTAAACTTGGAAAATAGTCATTAATGTTTAAAATAAATTCAATATCTTTTCCAAGACAACGGGCATATTTTTCATTAGTTTCAACAATAATATGTCCTATTCTATTAATATTCATATAATCAGTTGAATTTTCTGCGGAAATCATTTTGGAAAGACCAGCATAAATTCTTTGATTATCTTTTTTTATTTCATGTACTTGACCAGCAATAGCTAGTAATTTAGAGGCTAAATCTTTTTGACTTAAGTCAGATTTTGAATCTTGAAAACTTTGATATAAATCATAACAATTCCTAGTTATATTTTCTGCATCTTTTAGGGACTTCTTCAATTGAACTGATTCTGCATATAAGCCGGAAATAACAAGAAGCATATGTTCATTTTGTTCCTGCTGCTGCTTTGCTGCTGCTTTTATCTCATTTAACTTAATTATATTAAAAAAGCTAAGAACAAAAAAACTTCTAATAATTGCTATTATAATAATAATTCCTAAGGTGGAGAGATAAAATTTATTACCTAAAAAACAATACCTAAAAAATAATTCAACAATGCTTGATATTATATCTATTAATGCACATAAGGAGCCTAATAAAAGTGGACGATGGTGCAGCCGGTTTACTTTTGCCAAATAAAAAAGGCTTGAGTAAGTTACATAATAAAAGAAAGCAGAAAAATGATAAATAAAGTCTGGAAAAAATTGAAAACTTCCTCTTACAAAAAAGTCTAAAGTTGTGCGAAATGCTATAACGCAAAAACCAATTATAAATCCTGGTATAAACAAGGGTAATCTTTTTATCCACAGCAAAAAGAATAAAAAAATTGGTGTAGCAAAACTGATACGAAAAGTATCATGAAATGGGTACATTTTAAGTTCTCCTGTTAAAGGTATTGTAATAATCATTAATGCTAGGATAAATAAATCTTCTTTCAATTGCGTTACACTCCCTTGAACTTATATTTTACACTTCTAACAAGTATATTTCCAGTTAAACAACTTGATAGAAAAAGGATAGCAGAAAAACTGTAAATATGCTAGTGCTTGGAAAAATACAACTTTAATGTAATATATGTGCTTAATGACGACTATTATATATACAATTGCAAATTGGCAGTCATGATTAATTAGTAAACGTATACAATTGAATAAAAATAATTCAAATATTCATTAGTGAGAAAAATTGAAAAAATTCTTTTGTAGTTTTAGGTTTGATTTAGTAGATTTTTATAGGATTTATTATAAAATTTCTATGTAAATGGATTCATTATAAAAAATAAATTTAAAATCTATAAATAAAAAAAGAAAGGATGGTAAAAGTGAAAAAGAAGAAATTAGGTTTAGCCACTCAAATTCTTATCGGACTTATACTTGGTGTTATAGTAGGTGCTGTATTTTATGGCAATCCAGCAGTTAGTACTTATTTACAGCCAATCGGAGATATATTTTTAAGATTAATCAAGATGATAGTTGTTCCTATTGTATTTTCAGCACTTGTAGTTGGAATTGCAGGAGGAGGAGACATTAAGCAAGTTGGAAAATTAGGTGTGAAAACTTTAATTTATTTTGAAGTTGTAACTACTGTTGCTATTGTACTTGGATTAATAATAGCTAATGTATTCCACCCAGGAACTGGTATTGATATGCATTCACTTGTAAAGAGTAATATTTCAAATTACATGAATACAGCACAAACAGTATCACATCACAGTTTTGCAGATACTTTTGTAAATATAGTTCCTACAAATATTGTTGAATCTCTTGCTAAAGGAGACATGCTTTCAATTATATTCTTCTCTGTTATGTTTGGTTTAGGTGTTGCTGCAATTGGAGAAAAGGGAAAGCCAGTTTTAGCTATATGTCAGGGTGTTGCTGATACAATGTTCTGGGTAACTAATCAAATTATGAAAACAGCACCATTTGGAGTATTTGCATTAATTGGTGTAACAGTTTCAAAATTTGGAGTTAAATCCTTAATTCCTCTTGGCAAGTTAGCAATAACCACCTATGGTGCAATGTTCTTCTTTGTTCTAGTAGTACTTGGACTTATAGCAAAAGTAGCTGGAACGAGCATTATTACACTTATAAAAGTATTAAAGGATGAACTTATACTTGCATATAGTACAGCAAGTTCAGAAACAGTTTTACCAAGAATTATGGAGAAAATGGAGAAATTTGGATGTCCAAAATCTATTGCTACATTTGTTGTTCCAACAGGTTATTCCTTTAATCTAGATGGTTCCACATTGTATCAAGCTATTGCAGCATTATTCATAGCTCAATTATATGGAATGCACTTGCCAATATTAACTCAAATTAATTTGGTTCTTGTATTAATGCTTACTTCAAAAGGTATAGCAGGAGTACCAGGAGTATCCTTTGTTGTACTTTTAGCTACATTGGGTTCTGTAGGTATACCACTAGAAGGACTAGCATTTATTGCTGGTATTGACCGTATTCTTGATATGGCAAGAACTGCTGTAAATGTTTGTGGTAACTCATTAGCAGTGGTAGTTGTATCTAAATTAGAAGGAAAATATGATACTGAAAAAGCAAAGAAATACGTAGAATCTATTAAAACAGCTGCATAATTTAAAGTAAGTACAGTGCGAAGCAAAGCTTCGCATTGTTTTTTTTAGCTGTTAAGTTTGAAGTGGCTTTTAAAGAGTTAAATACATCTCATATTGTGATATAGGATTTTTGACAAAGCCTATATGGTTTATAAATCCTTGTATTAAGTTATTGTTAGGAAATCCTATTGATAGTTTAGGTAAATTTAAATCGATATAAGCTGAGGATAATAAAGTTTTACCTATGGATTTGCATCTATAATGCTTATTCACCCATAAAAATAGTATTCTTCCATTAGAGTCTATGCATAAAACTCCTAAAAGACTATATTGTTTATAAGCACTATAAAAGTAGGCATCATTGACTTTATCCATATAATCAATGTCATTTTGCCAGTTTATGTGAAAATCCTTTAAATTTTTAAATACTAATTTTATATCGTTAATATCTCTTCTTTTTATTTCCAACTGCATATTATTATTTTTTATTAAAGATTTCATATTTTGTGTATAAAAATAATTTAATTCATATATTTTCTGATAACCCATGTTTTCATAAAATTTTATTGCTCTAAAATTATCTTTAATCACTTCCAAAAACAATTGTTTGCATCCATTTCTTACAGCTTCATTTCTATGTAGTTTAAATAAGTCTACACTTACATTTGTACCTCTATAGGATGGATGTACAGCAAAGCTTCCACATCTTATAGTAGGAATACCTTCATAGTTTTTTATTCCTCCTAAAATGATTCCTACAGGATTATTGGAGTCAAGTGCTATAAAGGATCTTTCTATAGAATTACCTTCAGTATCAAAAAATCTATTTATGAAAACTTCCTTAGATATATCTATTTTTATCATATAATCGCTAAAACCAATTTTAAAGGCATTAAATACTGAATCTATACTTACTTCTGAGCATCTTTTATAGTTGATCATTTTATTTCTCTCCTTACTATCTCCTATATATTATACAATAAAAATGTTTTTTTTTTTATAAATTCAAAGCTGTATTTTATAAAATTCCATGAAAAAAGTTTTAAATTATAACTGTAATGTGAATTTTTTGAAATGATTTTCTGCAATTGTTGTAAGAATTAAACACATTGTAAAGTTTTATATATAGCAATATTGGAAGAAAAATGGTATAATTTTGACAAATGGCAATATAGAATTATGGTTTTAAGAGGGGAGACTGGTGTGAAAAATAGAATATTATTGATATTAGTTTTTGCCTTCATATTTCAACTTTGTTTAATAGGCTGTTATAATGAGCACAGAGGATGTATAGATATTCCTGATAAAATTATAGTTTATAGTGAGGGTAAACAAAAGGTGATTAAAAAGTCCGATAAAAAGATGGACAACATTGTAAAAATAACAAATAAAAGATTTAACCCAAAGGTTCTTAATATAAAAAAAGATGTCAGCGAAGAGCTTATAAATAAAAGAAAAAACGATGCATTATCTATAGAATTTATATATATTCAAGAACATGAAATGGATATTATAGGTAATGGTGTAAAACCATTTAGGTATAC
Source organism: Clostridium carboxidivorans P7 (assembly GCF_001038625.1). GTDB lineage: Bacteria > Bacillota > Clostridia > Clostridiales > Clostridiaceae > Clostridium_AM > Clostridium_AM carboxidivorans. The sequence continues at coordinate 2,931,108 of NZ_CP011803.1, read as the reverse complement.
AAGATTATTTTTTCCTATACAGATGGAAGGACCTCGTAATGAAGAAGAATGCTTTATGTATTATGGAGATGGCAGAAAGTATTTCGACAATCCTATGGCAAATTTATATTACAATGAAGATTTGGTAAATGTCTTATGGGATTTAAAGTAAATTTTAAAAAAACACTTCTAAATATATTCAATTAATTTTAGTTTATGCTTAATTAAAAAACGTCATCATAAATTTTATTCTGTATTTTAGTGTCAGTTAATGTATAATATTAAAATAATAAAACATAATATATAATAAAAGTTTTTCGAGATTATTGCATTATTTCATAATTGTGGTAAGATTTATATATAGTAAACTTTAGGAGGTCGTATATCATGTGTTGTTGTTTAAATTGTTTTAATTTTCATTTAAAATCAAATACGACCTGCGTACATTAAAAATATTTTTTGAAATTTAAGTAAATTTATTTTATACACTGCAGGTGATTTTTATTATCCTGTAGTTTTTTATTACCTAAATTTATCCGATGGCTACCATCCGTAACACTCCAATCCTCCTAAGGTGGGAGATAACGGCTGACACGCCCCTGGATAAGTTCTTCTAAGACTCAGATGGGTAAAATGCCTAAATGGCATTTTACGAGCTTTTGCTCAGGTAAGAGGTATTCCTCATAAGCAAACTTCCATCTGAGTCTAAGAATCACTTGATATAAAGAACTTTTTGGTAATACATAAAAACAAAAGTATTGAAGGGAGAGACTACCTATGGATTTTTATGTTTATAACACTATGTCCAGAAAAAAAGAAAAATTTGTACCTATATTGGAAGGAAAGGTGGGAATGTACACTTGTGGACCTACCGTTTATAATTTTGCACATATCGGAAATTTAAGAACATATATATTTGAAGATGTATTAAAAAAGTCTTTAAGATATTTAGGTTATGAAGTAAAACATGTAATGAATATTACGGATGTAGGTCATCTTCAGTCTGATGCAGATGAAGGTGAAGATAAAATGGAATTAGGTGCAAAACGTGAAAATAAAAGTGTATGGGAAATAGCAAAATTTTATGAAAATGCATTTTTAGATGATTGTAAAAAATTAAATGTGGAAACTCCAACTGTAATTTGTAGAGCTACAGAACATATTGATGATATGATAAATTTAATAAAAAAGCTAGAGGAAAAGGGATACACTTATATATCAAATGGAAATGTATATTATGAAATCGATAAATTTGAAGATTACAATAAGCTTGCAAATTTGAGCATGGAAGAATTAGAAGCTGGAAATAGAGTAGAAGTAGATGAAAATAAAAAGAATCCGCTAGACTTTGTATTATGGTTTACAAATTCAAAATTTAAAAATCAAATTATGCAGTGGGATTCACCTTGGGGAAGAGGATTTCCAGGTTGGCACCTTGAGTGCTCAGCTATGTCTATGAAATATTTAGGAGAAAGAATAGATGTACATTGCGGCGGAGTAGATCATATTCCAGTTCATCATACAAATGAAATTGCTCAATCTGAAGGAGCAATAGGACATAAATGGGTAAATTACTGGATGCATGGAGAGTTCCTTGTGCTGGATAGTGGAAAAATGTCAAAATCTAAAGGTGATTTTTTAACAGTAAATAAATTAGAGGAAGAAGGATTTAATCCTCTAGTTTATAGATATTTTTGTCTTCAATCAAGATATAGAAAACAATTGTTATTCAGTTTTGATGCACTAAAGGATGCTGAAATTGCATATAAAAAATTAAAGAATAAAGTAGCAGCTTTAGCAAAGGATGCAAAAGAGGATCAAAGATTAGACCTGGAAAAGATAAAAAATTATAAGAATAAATTTGCAGAAAAAATAAGTGATGATTTGAATATGCCAAATGCTTTTACTGTTCTATGGGAAGTAGTAAAAGATAATGAACTTACCAGCAGGGAAAAATGCCATTTAGTAGAGAGCTTTGATACAGTACTATCAATGAATTTGTTTGAGCCAAATGAGGAACAAAATTTAGATTCTAATATAGATAGTGAACTTGTGGATGAACTTATAAAAGAAAGAGATATGGCAAGAAAAAATAAAGATTGGTCTAAAGCAGATGAAATTAGGGATAAATTAAGTTTCATGAATATTGAAATTTTAGATTCTAAAGAAGGAACTAAATGGAAATTAAAGTGATAGAAAATTTAAGTAAAAGAGAAAGCTTAGTTTTTGCTTTCTCTTTTTATTTGGCATGAAATAGCTAAAGGATACAGTAATTGGTATCGAACTTGGAAAAAATATAGTATTCAGAAAAGATTTTTGAAAATTTTTTAAAAAAATTTTTTTAACAGTTATATAAAAAAATTTAAGAAAAAGTCGAAAAAACAGAATTGACTGAATATACATTGATTTGAATGTATAGAGGGTTATTACAATGCAACAACCGAAATAAAAAGGTTTTCATAATTGCAACAATAAAATCTATTTATATAAAATTATGAAATTAAATATTCTCCAACAGCAAACCAGCAAGCTGTGTCGTAAAAAGTAGAAGACAAGCTGTAGAAATGTTGAAAAATAAGTGTTAATATGTTAACAGAAGGAAGACAGATATATATAAATATACGGTTCCTTCTAAAAACCATTATAAAATATAAAATATATAAAATCTCGAAAGGGGAAAATACTAAATGGAAACAAGAAAATACTTAGAAGAAACAAACAAACCATTGACACCTCTTTTAGCAATGGAAGAGGCAGCAAGATGTCTTTTATGCCATGATGCACCTTGCAGCAAGGCTTGTCCAGCAGGAACCAATCCATCAAAATTCATCCGTTCACTTCGTTTTAGAAATTTCAAAGGAGCAGTAGAAACTATAAGAACAAATAATGTGCTTGCTGGAGTATGCGCAAGAGTATGCCCTTATGACAAATATTGTGAAGGAGCTTGCAGCAGATGTGGTATAGACAAACCTATAAGAATAGGTGAGTTACAAAGATATTTAACAGATTACGAGAAAAATATAAATATGAAAGTGTTAGACAAAGTAGAAGCTACAAAAGAAAAAGTAGCAATTATAGGTGCTGGACCAAGTGGTCTTTCAGCAGCAGCAACACTTGCATTAAGAGGATATAACGTAACTGTATTTGAAGAAAAAGATATTTTAGGTGGATGGTTAAGTTACGGAATACCACCTGAAAGATTACCTCAAGAAGTTGTAGAAGATGAAATAAACTACATAAAAGAACTAGGGGTAGAATTTAAAACAAATTGTAAAGTTGGAAAAGATATTAAAATAGATGATCTTAGATCAAAAGGATTTAAAGCATTCTTAATTTCTAGTGGAATTCAAAAAGGAAAAGCTATAGATGTTAAAGGCGCTGATTTAGAAGGCGTTGTAAACGGTGTAGATTTCCTTGGAAAAGCTAAAACTAATAAAGGTGATGTAAAAGTAGGTAGTCATGTAATCGTTATCGGTGGCGGTGACGTTGCTATGGACTGTGCATCAACTGCTAAATTACTTGGATGTGAAGACGTAAAAATAATTTACAGAAGAACTATAGAAAAAATGCCTGCAGATGTAAAAGAAAGAGAATATATCCAATCATTAAATATTCCTATATTTACAGGATTTAAACCATCAGAAATAACAGGCAATGGCGGAAATGTTGCAAGTTTTAAAGCAGAAGGCATGTTTGATGGATCAGCTGCAGTAGAACTTACAGCTGATATGATCATATTTGCAGTAGGACAAGAACCAGAAGATGTAAAAGCTATTGTTGATGTAAAAGTTGATGGAAAAGGAATAGTAGCTACAGAAGATTGTAGAACAAATGTATCAGATGTATTTGCAGCAGGAGATATAGTTGAGGGAGATAAAACAGTTGTACAAGCTGTTGCATTAGGTAAATTAGCTGGAGAATCAATAGATTCTTATTTAGCAGGTATAAGATAGTTACACAGGAAATTGAGGAGGCGTAGTTTAAATGAGAAAAAAAGATCTTTCAATAGAGTTTTGTGGGGTAAAATGTGAAAATCCATTTTTCCTATCATCATCACCAGTTGGAAATAATTATGAAATGTGTGCAAAAGCATTAGAAACAGGTTGGGGCGGCATAGTTTTTAAGACAGCTGCTATGGAAAAAATGATAGAAGTTTCACCACGTTTTGATGCTAATAAAAAAGAAGGAACTCCTTTTATAGGATTTAAAAATATGGAGCAAGTTTCAGAACATTCACTTGAACAGAATCTTGCAGATATGAAAAAACTTAAAGAAAATTATCCAAACAAAGTATTAGTAGCTTCAATAATGGGTTCAAATGAAGAAGAATGGACTAAACTTGCACAGCTTGTTACAGAAATAGGTGCAGACATTATTGAATGTAACTTCTCATGTCCACAAATGACAAGTCATGCTATGGGTTCAGATGTTGGACAAAATCCTGAACTAGTTAAAAAATATTCAGCAGCAGTAAGAAGAGGAACTCATCTTCCAGTACTTGCAAAAATGACTCCAAATATAGGAAACATGGAAGTACCAGCAATAGCTTCAATAGAAGGTGGAGCTACAGGAATTGCTGCCATCAATACAATAAAATGTATTACTGGAGTTGACTTAGATAAAAAAGTAGGTCTTCCAATAGTAAATGGTAAATCATCTATATCTGGATATTCAGGAAAAGCTGTTAAACCAATAGCTTTAAGATTTATAAATCAACTTGCTAAAGAACCAAAACTTAAAAATGTTCCAATAAGTGGTATTGGAGGAATAGAAACTTGGGAAGATGCTCTTGAATTTATAATGTTAGGTGCAGCAAATCTTCAGGTAACTACAGCTATTATGCAGTATGGATATAGAATAGTTGAGGATATGATAAGTGGAATACAATACTATATGGAAGAAAAAGGTGTAGAAAAGCTTTCAGATTTAGTTGGTGCAGCACTTGACAATATGGTACCAGCTGAAAATTTAGATAGAGATTATATAGTATATCCAAAATATGATACTGATAAGTGTATTGGATGTGGAAGATGTTATATTTCATGCTACGATGGAGCTCATCAAGCTGTAGTATGGGATGAAGAAAATAGAAAACCTTCAATAAATAAAGATAATTGTGTAGGTTGTCATTTATGTGCACTAGTATGCCCAATAGAAGGATGTATAACAAAAGGAGAAATCGAATTTAAAGATTTCGGTGTAAAGAGAGAAATATCTCTTTAACAAAAAACGGTAAAGGGGAGTTTTTATGAGCGCGATAATGTCAGGTGCTATTAGCATGGGGATATTGGCATGGATATGGGCTAATTTAAGCGCAGCCGTTGGAGTTTCAACTTGGGCAGGGTTTATGGGCACTACAACCTATTATGCATCAGGAGAGAGATTTATAAAGGGCTGGGTAAAAGGTATGATTGCAAATATGGTAGGAGTATTATGGGCCATAATTTGTGTGGAAGTATCTAAGGTTCTCCATGTTCCTAATATAGTTGCTATTATGACGGGAGTTATTTCATTTGGTATAGTTGCAGAAGCTAAGTGGAAGAACTTGTCGTTTGTACCAGGAGTATATATTGGATGCTCTACAACTTTTGGAATGCTTGCTTTAAATGGAACCTATTTATCTACAGTAGTAGCACTTTTAATGGGTTCAGTTGTAGGCTTGCTTTCAGATGCTGGTGGAGAATTATTAGTAAGATTAACCAATAAGAAGGAAACGGAAGAGAATTTGGTGGAAAAACAAGGATAACGGAATATATTATTGGATTCATCCATATGAGGTTTATTAGCCGCATATGGATGAATTTCATAGATTAATTATATCATATTAAGAATGTTAAGCAGATGATATATAATGCAGGGTTTTTATCTTATAAAGGATTATAACTTTAGGGGGGTATAAAATGAAAAAGTTTGATATGATAGTAAAAAACGGGGTTGTAGTAACAGCTTCTGATACTTATAGAGCAGATATTGGTATAAAAGATGGTAAGATTGTAGAATTGTCATCAGATTTAAATGAAGATGCAGTTGAAGTTGTAGATGCAAAGGGTAAATACGTATTTCCAGGAGGAATAGATCCTCATACTCATATGGACATGCCTTTTGGAGGCACTTTCTCCAGTGATAATTTTAAAACTGGAACTATAGCAGCAGCTTGTGGTGGAACTACTACTATTGTAGATTTTGCTGTTCAACCAAAAGGAAAATCCTTAAAAGAAACTGCTAAAATATGGCGTGAAAAATCAGATGGTAAAGCAGTTATAGATTATGGTATTCATATGAATATAACAGATATGACTGAAGATGTTATGAATGAAATACCTGAAATGATTAAAGAAGGATACTCTAGTGTTAAGTTATTTATGACTTATGAGGGTATGAGAGTAGATGATGGTACTTTACTTAGAACTTTAATGAAGGTGAACGAAAGTGGAGGATTAACTTGCGTTCATGCAGAGAACTATTATGCTATAGATTATAATACAAAGAAACTTTTATCAGAGGGAAAAACTGAACCAATATATCATGCATTATCACGTCCAGATTTAGTAGAGGGAGAAGCTTGTGGAAGAGCTATAAAGCTTGCCAGAATGGTTAATGCACCTCTTTTTGTAGTTCATAATACTTGTGAAGCTTCCATTTCTGAAATAGCTCGTGCAAGAGCCGAAGGTTATCCAATAATGGGAGAAACTTGTCCTCAATATTTATTACTTTCTGAGGACAACTATAGAGAACCAGACTTTAATGGAGCTAAATATGTAATGTCACCACCTCTTAGAGATAAGAAAAATTGGCCTGTTGTATGGAAAGCTTTAAAAGATAATACTGTTCAATTAGTAGCAACAGATCATTGTCCTTTCTTTATGAAACAAAAAGAGTTAGGAAAAGAATCATTCACTAAGATTCCAAATGGTGCACCTGGAGTAGAGCTTAGAATGTCATTAATTTATACTTATGGAGTAGTAGATGGAAAGTTTGATTTAAATAGATTTGTACAAGTAACATCAACAAATGCTGCTAAGGTATATGGTATGTATCCACAAAAGGGAACTATTGCAGTAGGCAGTGATGCTGATTTAGTAGTATTTGATCCAAATATTGAAACTACAGTTACACAATCTATGCTTCATGAAAATGTGGATTATACACCTTATGAAGGATTCAAATTAAAGGGATATCCAGTAACTACAATAAGTAAAGGAAATGTAGTTGCTAAAGATGGTAAATTTGTAGGAAAAGAAGGAGCAGGTAAATTTATAGTAAGAAAAGCTCCAATGATGATATAGCTTAAATAATTATATAATTATTAAAGAGGGATGTGTTTTAAAATGGGAAATAAAATGATAACTTGTGATAAAGATAGAATGGAAGATAAAATTGTTACATTTAGTAAATTTGGTGACGCAGGTCACGGTGGAATTACTAGATATTCATTGTCACCTGAAGCTCATCAGGCAAGAGATGAATTTGTAAAGAGAATGAAAGCAATTGGTGCAACAATCGAGACAGATGATATGGCTAATGTATATGCAACTATTGAAGGTTCAGAAAAGGGACTAAAAAGAATTGCAATGGCATCTCACTGTGATTCAGTTAAAAATGGTGGAAATTACGATGGTATTTTAGGTGTATTGTCTGCTATGGAAGTCTTGGAGACAATTGCAACTAATAAGATTCCACACAGACATCCTATTACAGCCATGATTTGGACAAATGAAGAAGGTTCTCTTTATCCACCTGCTATGATGTCATCAGGAATTCTTTGTGGTAAATTTAAAAAGGAAGATATGTTAGCTTCAAAGAGCATATTAGATCGCACAAAGACTTTTGGACAAGCTTTAGATGCAAGTCCATATAAGGGAGAAGAAAAGAACAGATTAGCACCTAATGGCTATATGGCTATGTTTGAAACACATATTGAACAGGGACCAATACTTGAAGATGCAGGTAATGATATTGGTGTTGTAACTTGTGTACTTGGTATGTTCAACTACAGAGTCAAATTATTCGGACAAGCTGATCATGCAGGTACAACTCCAATGCATAAGAGACATGATGCATTGTTTGCTGCAGCTAAGGCTCTTTGCTACTTACATGAAGAAATTGATAAATTAGGTGATAAAGATCTTGTATATACAACTGGAGAAATTGTATGTCATCCATGTGTTCATACAGTAATTCCTGATATGATTGATTTTTCAATTGATGTAAGACATGAAGATCCAAAGGTCCTTGAAAAGGTTCTTGCTATTGTTAAGAGTCTTGATGGTAAGGAAATTGAAAAATGCACATGTAAAGTAGAAAAGGCTTGGGCTAGAGATACAGTGTATTATGATAAGAAATTGGTAGAATACGTTAAGGAAAGCGTGGATGAACTTGGATATTCAAATCAGTACATCAACAGTGGTGCAGGACATGATGCTCAATATGTATCTGAAGTAATTCCTACAACTATGATATTTGCTCCAAGTAAAGATGGACACAGCCACTGTGAACCAGAATTTACTTCAGTTGAACAATGTACAAAAGCTGCAAGTGTAATGCTTCATGCAGTTCTTAAAGCAGACCAAAAATAAGAATATAGAAAATTAATTATACGAATTTATTATTTTGTGGTTATCTTTACATATATACTATGACATATGTAAATTTAACCAGAAAGAAAAAAAGGGTACATAGGAGTATTATATATTCCTATGTATCTTTTTTATCTTAAGAAAGTTTATATACTAACGATTTAATTAGTATAGAGCTTATTTAAGAAATTATAAAAGTAACTAACAAATTACTTTGGGAGGAAATTCATATGAGAAAATATAAAATAGGAGAGAAAATTCAGTTCACACAAAATGCTATAATAGAAACTAATAAAGGAAAAAAGGTAAAAATTAAAAAAGGTGATGAAGCTATGGTCATTAGAAAGGTAGATGACGAGTGTGCTGAAATAGTTTATGTCACAGGAGAAGCGGCTGGTTTAAGTCAAGTAATAGCAATAGAAGTAGATGGAGAATTAAATGCAAATTATTTTGCAAAGAAGATAATGGAAGAGTTATAAAAGAATATTTTTGAGGATAGAATATAAACTTTTATCTGAAATCAAAGACCATATATATGGAAAAACAAATTCCTTTATATATGGTTTTTATTTATGAAAATTCGCAAACATTGAATTTTGAAACAGCTAGTTATTTACATATTTAAAAATCTTTCAACAATTGCTTGGAAGAACACATTGATAAAAATGCTTTTATATTATCATTATGATAATATATATAATATAATAAATCAAGATGTTATATAGTCGAAAGAGAGTTGTATTTAAATGAACGAGAATAAGAATAAAAAGTGGATGATATTTGCAGTTACTAGTATGGCCAATCTAATAGTATCATTTTCTGTAAATAGTTTAAATCTTGCGCTTCCAACACTAGCAAAAGAATTTGGTGTTACTCAGAATAATGTTAGCTGGTTAGCTTTAGTATATTCTTTGATACCGTGCTGTGCTTTGCTAATTTTTGGACGTACAGCAGAACTTTATGGATACAAGAGGCAATTTAAAATTGGCTTTTTATTTTTTGGAGCAGTATGTGTTGCAGCACCATTACTATCGATAAAGTTGGGAATGCTGATTTTTTTCAGATGTTTACAGGGAATTGGGTATAGCATTATGGTTTCTATTACTCAGGCAATTGTTAGTCGAACTTTTGATTTAAATGAACGTGGAAAAGCTTTAGGGGTGAATTCTGTATTTATTTCCGTAGGATTAGCTGCAGGACCTACTATTGGGGGAGTCTTATTGACTCATTTTTCATGGCATGCTATTTTCTATTTTAATGTACCACTTTGTATTTTGGGGTTTATTGCAACCTGTATTATTATGCCGGACGACAGCAAAGAAACTTCTGAAAACAGGAGTATGGATTGGCTTGGTGCAATTTTATTTGCAATGTCAATAGGTACTTTCTCAGTAGGACTTAACTTTAGTAATCAATGGGGATGGAAATCATTTTTAGTATGTATGTTTTTTAGTATTTTAGTATTAAATATATTTATTATGTATGAAAAACATATAAAATCACCATTAATGTCTTTACAGTTATTTAAAAATAGAACATTCTCTATGGCAAATGCAGCATGTATGTGTTCGTATTTAGTTCAACAATTGATTACCTATTTGTTACCATTCTACTTAATAAACGTATTAGCATTACAATCAGATAAGTCAGGATTAATCATGTTATCATCATCAATTGCAATGATGGTAATGTCACCTGTTGGAGGCAGTATGACTGATAAATATGGAACGCGTTTGCCATCCAGTGTGGGATTGATTTTTATTTGTGTTAGTTGTTTAATTATGAGTTCATTAAAAGTATCATCCAATTATGTTATAGTAATTATTGCATTGATTGTTATGGGAATTGGAAATGGTTTGAGTGTTTCTTCTATTAATACAGCTATCCTAAGTTCAGCGCCTAGAAAACATGCTGGAGTTGCTTCTGGAATGTTAGCAACTATGCGTAATCTTGGACAGACATTGGGAGTTGCATCTAGTACCATTATTTTAGCATCTCGCCAGTTGGTTTATAATAAAAAGACACATTTAGGGGTGAAAGATGTTTATCTACTTGCGCAAAGAGATACTTATTATTTTGGAATCATAATTTTGCTATTGGCACTTATTTTTATATCTTTACTTCCTCATTCTACAAAAAGTAAAAAGGTGGAAAAGAAAATATCAGTTTAAGTTCTGGAATTAAAGAAGATTTTTATTATATATTTTTGAAATTATTAATAAAATTTAGGTATAAACATATTTATAAGGTGGATGAATATGAATGTACTTAAATCTCTAAGAGATGTAAAAAAAGTTAATTTACTTATACTCATAACAATATTATATTTAAGCACAATATTAGTTTTTGGAATAATCTATTGGAAAATAGCTAATTTATCTTCAGGAGAATTTTTCGTATTTCAAGAAGATATAAATACAAATATTAGAATAAATGCTTTTAAAAAAGATATGAAAATAGGTACATGCAGTAAAGATTTAAAAAATGCTATAAATGATTTAATAATAGCGGGAGAATATAAAAGGCAGCCAGTAAAAATTTTAGATGGAAAAGAGCTGTATAATTTTGACTTTAATAATTCATTAGGTGATACATGGGCTAATTATTACTACCTACTAGCTCAGGAAAAGGGAATTACCCATATGAAAATAGAAGATGTTAAAGAATATAACGTGATCAATAAGTTTAAAACTTATGTTTTGAAGATTTCTTTATACAGGCTTAATGATAAAAATGAGCACGATAACTATGAAGTTTATAAAAATGATAACAATAAATTTGAAAAGATTGACACGGTAAAAGTTTGGATAGAAAATTACCCTATAATTTATGATAAAATTTTTAATAATGAAAACTATTTTTATCCTCTAAATTTTTATTTTGTAAATTTGATGAAAAACTCCATTTCATTTTTAGATGATAGCCCTATAGTATTAAAAAAGATCGTAAATGATAAATTTAAACATTCCTTGTGGAATTTTTTGTATTTTAGTACAGTAACTATTACTACTTTAGGTTATGGAGATATATTACCCAATTCTACTTTAGTGCGTATACTTGTTATGGTTGAAACCATATTTGGAGTATTTATAATAGGGACCTTTGGATCTTGTTTATTCTGGAACAGTAAAAAGTAAAAAAAACTTTAAAACTTTTGGCAAAAAGGATAAAATATAGTTAAATGTTTAAATTATGAAGGGAGCTGTTTAGTTTGACAGAAAAACTATATTATAAGGATGCTTATATAACAGAGAGTGAAGCAAATGTTTTAGATATAATAGAAGAGGATGGAAAGGTACTTGTTGTACTAGATAAAACACCATTTTATCCAGAGGGAGGAGGACAGCCTTCAGATACTGGAACAATAGATGGAATAAAGGTAAGTTATGTTTCAGAAAAAGGTGAGATAATATATCACCATATGGATAAAGCACCAGAAAATAAGAAGGTAAAATGCTCAATAGATTTTGAAAGACGTTTTGATCATATGCAGCAGCATTCAGGGGAACATTTACTTTCAGGAGCTATTTATAAGCTCTATGGTGGAAACAATAAAGGATTTCATTTAGGAGAAGAATATGTAACTGTAGATATAGATATAGATCCTTTTACTGAAGATATGGTTAAGAAGGTAGAAGATGAAGTGAATGAGTACATATATGCAAATAGAAGCTTTGATACATATATAGTTACTAAGGATGAAGTAGATAAAGTGCCTGCAAGAAAAAAGATAAATGTAGATGAGGATATAAGAATAGTAGAAGCAAAAGATATGGACTGCTGCCCTTGCTGTGGTACACATGTTAAAACTACTAGTGAAGTAGGTATAGTAAAGATTTTAAAAGCTGAAAGATATAAAGGAATGACTAGAATCTATATTAAATGTGGAAAGAGAGCTTTTAAGGATTTTCAAGTAAAACATGATATTATAACAAGTTTAAATAAAGTTCTATCTGTAGATGAAAATGGAATATTGGATAGAGTTAATAAACAGTTTGAAGAAATAGAGAGTTTAAAAAGAGAATCCAGCAGATCAAAAAGTACTATAGCAGGAATTGAAGCAGAAAGTATAATTAAAAATGCAAAATCTAAACTTATATCTATACAATTTGAGGATAAGAACTTTGAAGATATACAATTAATAGGTTCTATACTTGAGAATAAAGGTTACATAGTTATTTTTGCATCATTAGAGGACAAAAAAATATTATTCCTAAATAATACAGATATAGATATAAGCTGTGGAAAATTATTTAAAGAACATATAAGAGAATTTAATGGAAAAGGCGGCGGAAAAGATAAGAGAGCTCAAGGAACCTTCGATAATAAAGAAGACCTTACTAAGTTCTGTGAGTTATTATCTGCCACTGTAAGAGAAAAACTTTAAAAAAGGCTTTAAAAAAACAGTAGTATATGCTACTGTTTTTTATATGGGACTTTTGCATTAAGGGGGAATTTTAATGAAGAAGGTTGGAACTGCTGTTATACTTTGTGGGGGTAAAAGCAGTAGAATGGGTTTTGATAAGAGTAAGATAGAAATAAAAGGTAAATATTTAATAGAGCTTATTGCTGAAAAATTAGAAACTGTCTTTGATGAAGTGATATTAGTAGCTGAAAAAAAGGATAAGTTTAAGACATTAAAATATACAGTGCTAGAAGATTTGAAAAAGGAGTACGGTCCAGCAGGTGGCATGCATACAGCACTGAAATATGCCAATTCTAAATATGTTTTTTTCATGGCTTGCGATATGCCTATAGTAAATATAGAATATATAAAGTATATGATGAAAATAGCTGAAGAAGATAACTGTCAGTGTGTTCTTCCTCAAAATGGTAAATGGATTGAACCAATGTATGCCTTTTACTCTAAAGATCTAATAGAAGAGTTTGAAAAGGGAATAGATAATAATAATCTACTTCTTTATGATATAATAAAAAACTCAAAGATTCATTATATTCCAGAAGAGGTTACAAGAACTTACAGCGAGGACTTGGAGATGTTTGTGAACTTAAATTATGTTAAAGATTTGGAGATTTTAAAAAAGTTATACTAAATTATATGATTTTCGTAATTTAAAAATATTACGAAGTAACTTTTTCAGAGGACATTAAGGCTTGGTATTATCTATGGAGTAGATGTTTTTCATACTGTTATAAATATAGGATATCTAATTCATGTAGTAAATAAATAGATATGACTTTTTGCTTGTTAAATAAATATAATAAAAAAATAGAACTTTCTAAGGTTTAAATTCTTAGGGGTTCTATTTTTGTTTTGGATACATTGAATTCAAGAAAATGATATCTTCTTATGTAATTTTTTTGATAGAAGATTTTGTGATAGATAAAGCTAAAGAGTTAATTAAAGTGCCACTTCTTAAAAAAAGGCTATAAGTCTATCCTTGTTAATGAGTTTTAAATTTATAATCGTAATATATATTAAAGGTAATCTTAATAATTCTTAATGTTTTTCCCGACCTTTATTTAATAAATAGTATATATAATAAATTTCATAGTTAGAAAAAAGAAGAGCTATGAAGTTTTAAATATTAAAATAGAGGTGGGAATAATGAATAAGTTATTTAAAGGTATGATCTTTTTATGTTGGATAGCAATCCTAGGTGTATTTTTAAAATATCAATTGTATATTGATGGAGCAAGCAAAATCACTAGTTTTTTACAAGCATATCCTAAGTACAGTACATTATTGTTTTTAACAATTGCTTCATTTAGAATTTTTACTCTTGTTCCTTGTACCGTTTTTATTATAAGTGCAGGAATACTATTTAATCCAGTAGAAGCATTTATTTTAGTTACCATAGCAAATTTATTAAGTGAGATTTTCTTATTTTTATTTGTTAAGGCCACAATTGGTATGGGGTATCAAGAAAAGATAATTAATAAATATCCCAAAATATACTCGTTAATTCAAAATAATAATGTTAAAATCCTAGCTTTAGGAGTTTCCTCTCCTATAGTACCATCAGATGTAGTATGTTTCTTTTCTGTGTTAACCGGGATGTCTTTTATTAAGTATGTTTTGACTATATTTATAGCTGATACTCCAGTTATTCTTCTATATACTTTTTTAGGGATAAGCATGAAATATTCTATATATGTATTTATTATTACACTTATTATTATAATCTCAATAAGTTATGTGAATTGCAGAAAATGGAATAGTGAAGCTAATTTATAGACTTTGAATTTGAAACTTTATTATCCTTTATTCATACCGTCAAGTAGTTCTAAAAATTAAAAAATTACTTGCCAAATTCAAGTTATATCATTAATGTTATTCTTATAAACATAATTTAAATTAAAAAACATTTTTTAAAGGCTTAATTATATAAAATCTCATTTAAATTATATAAAGTCTATGATATTACTTTAAAAATGAGTATAATTAATATGTCTATAACTATAAAAACATAAGTTATATTAACTTTGTTTTTTATTGAATTTACTTGAAGAAAGGATTTAAAGTATATGGGAAAAATATTAGTTCTTGCAGAGAAACCATCTGTTGGTAGAGAAATTGCAAGAGTATTAAAATGTGGTAAAAAAGGCAATGGATGTTTGGAAGGAGAAAAATATATTGTAACTTGGGCTTTGGGACATTTAGTTACTTTAGCGGACCCAGAGGCTTATGATGATAAATATAAAACATGGAAGATGGAAGATTTGCCAATGCTTCCTAAATATTTGAAGCTTGTAGTTATAAAACAAACTAGTAAACAATTTAATGCGGTAAAGGAACAGTTAAATAGAAAAGATGTAGTGGAAATAGTTATTGCTACAGATGCTGGAAGAGAAGGAGAATTGGTAGCAAGATGGATAATTGAAAAGGCTAGGATAAATAAGCCTATAAAAAGACTTTGGATTTCTTCTCAAACGGATAAAGCTATTAATGAAGGTTTTAGAAATTTAAAACCTGCATCACAATATGATAATTTGTATAGAGCTGCACAGAGTAGGGCAGAAGCAGATTGGATTGTAGGGCTTAATGTTACAAGAGCGCTTACATGCAAGCATAATGCTCAACTTTCAGCAGGGAGAGTTCAGACTCCAACACTAGCTATGATTGTTCATAGAGAAGAAGAAATTAAAAACTTTAAACCAAAGGATTACTATAGCATAACTGGAAGTGCTAATGGATATACTCTTCAGTGGCAAGGCGGTAAAGGACATTTTAATACTTTTGATGAAGACTTTGCAAACAAGATAGTATCAAAGGTTAATAATCAAAATGGAAAAGTGGTTGATGTAACAAAAAGTGATAAGAAAAAATATGCGCCAGCACTTTATGATTTAACAGAGCTTCAAAGGGATGCCAATAGGCTTTTTGGTTTCTCAGCAAAGCAGACTCTTTCAATAATGCAAAGATTGTATGAAAACTATAAATTCTTGACTTATCCAAGAACAGATTCAAGATATATTTCAGATGATATAGTACCTACACTGCCAGATAGATTAAAGGCAATATCAGTAGGAAACTATAGTAAATTTGCTATGGAAATTATGAAGGGAAAAATAAGAGCACATAAAGGTTTTGTGGATAATAGTAAGGTTTCAGATCATCATGCTATAATTCCAACAGAAGAAAGAGTTAATCTTTCAAAATTAAGCAATGAAGAGAGAAAAGTATATGATTTAGTAGTTAAAAGATTTTTAAGTGTATTGCTTCCTCCATTTGAATATGTGCAGACCACTGTAAAGGTAGAAGTTAATGGAGAAAACTTTGTAGCCAGTGGAAAGGTAATTAAATCAAAGGGTTGGAAGGCTGTATATGATAAAGATGAAGATTTTGATGATAATGATGCACACGAAAATGAATTAAAGGAACAAGTGCTTCCACAAATAAATAAGGGAGATAGCATAAAGCTTACAGGAGTTAAGATGCATAAAGGTCAAACTAAACCACCTGCAAGATTTAATGAAGGAACATTGCTGTCTGCGATGGAAAATCCTCAAAAATATATAAACATGAATAAGGAATATGCAAAAACTTTAGGAGAAACAGGTGGACTTGGAACAGTTGCTACAAGAGCAGATATAATTGAAAAATTATTTAATACTTTTTATTTAGAGAAAAAAGGTAAGGAAATAATACCAACTTCTAAAGGAAAACAGCTTGTAGAATTGGTACCAGAGGATTTAAAATCACCACTTTTAACTGCAAAATGGGAAACTGATTTAAATTTAATAAGTAAGGGAAAATTAAATGATAAGAGTTTTATAGGCAATATGAGAAACTATTCAGTGAAGCTTGTTGAAGATGTAAAAGGAAGCCATGATAAATTTAAACATGATAATTTATCAGGTGCTAAATGTCCTGAATGTGGCAAATATATGCTTGAGGTAAATGGAAAGCATGGAAGAATGCTTGTGTGTCAGGATAGAGCCTGCGGTCATAGAGAAAATTTAGCAAGATTAACTAATGCTAGATGTCCGAACTGTCACAAAAAACTTGAGCTTAGAGGACACGGAGATGGCCAAATATATGTTTGTACAACTTGCAGTTTCAGGGAAAAAGCAGCTTCTTTCAATAAAAGATTTGATAATAAGGAAGGTAAGAACAGTAAAAGAGATGTAGCAAATTATATGAAAAAGATGAAAAAGGAAAATGAAGCTCCAATGAATTCAGCTTTGGCAGATGCACTAGCTAAGTTAAAATTAAAATAAGATATTTACTTTGCCTAATTGCAATTTATTAGAAATGTGAAAAATTATATAAAACATATTATCCAAAACTATTTAAAAGATTTTGGATAATATGTTTTTTTAAAATTCATCTAAGGACACTGAACAAATTCTCTACTCCATAAGCAATCTCCACAAGTGGGAGATAAACCGTAACAATCTGACTCTGCATCATTAACATGATCACATCCATCAACAAGATCACAATCTATGCATGAAGGATATTTGTTGTTTAAAATTCTATATCTAAAATTTTTATATTCTATGTTATTCCATATATTGAGTAAAGTATCATTTTTTATGTTTCCAAAGATGAATTTTTCTATTTCCTTCTTTCTGCCAAAAACATACTCTGTATAATGGTGGGAAAATCTATAACAAGGCGCTACATCTCCAGAAGCACATATGAAAGCAGCGTGATTTTCCATAAAGTCACATTTACGTATAGTTTTTAATTCATAATTGGGTAGTGAGATTTTAATTCCTTTATGCATAGCATGTACCGTTAGCTCATTAAATAAATCTTTTATACTTTTATTTTCATATCGGCCGTACAATATATTATCTTTATTTTCTTCACTTTGGGGAATGATATTTGAGATTATAAATTTATTAGCTTTTAAATCACTTGCTAAATCCATAACTTTAAATATTTCCTTTAAATTTTCATTAGATAATACAAATTGTATGTCAACAAGTGGTGTTTTAGAAGAAAATTTATATTTGAGTTTATTAAGAAGATTTATATTTTCTATAATTAAATCTAACTTTGAACCTCTTATTTCTTCATACTTATCAAATAATCCGTCAATGGATATGGTTACAACATCAACGTATTTTATAAGGTATTCTAATAACTCTTTGTCCATTAAAGTGCCATTAGTAGTAACTGTAAGTTTGTAATCTTTTAGTAATTCTAGTGCCATCTTAAAATTCTTAGAGAAGGTAGGTTCACCTATACCACCGATAACTATTTCCTTTAATTTTGTGTGAGTTTTTAGTTCATTTACTAATTTAATTAGTAAATCATCTTTCATGTCACAAAAATTTTGTTCCCACGATTTTCTGTAGCACATTTTACAATTTAAGTTGCATTTATCTGTAAGCTCTAAATATAATTTTTTCAGTAACATAGTAATAACCACCCTAAAATTTAAATTAAATATTTTTTAGTCAATAGTGAAAGGAAATATTATATAACCATTCTGATTTATATAATATAGTAATGGAAGATTATATCAATGTCAATAATTAAAAACATAAAAGATGCTGAATTTTGCATAATATTTAATTTATTTAGATATTTACAAAAAATTATTGACAACAATAGCAAAAACATTATAATATTGCAATTAAGATAGTATAAAATGAAATAATGGTCGAAGTTGTAAAATACGTGTAGTTTTAAATGATAATTCTCAACCATAAGTCCTCTGACTTGATATGAATAGATTCATAAAGGATTACACATTCTACTAAAAAGAAAGAACTTACTTTTGTTCTTTTCTATACAAGTTTTAAAATAGGAGGTCTTTTTTATGAAGAAAAAACTTGCACTATTATTAAGTTTAATTTTTGTTTTTTTAGTGGGATGCACTACTAAACAGCAAGAAGCTGCTAAACCAAAGGAAGCTAGAAGTATGGTACTAGCTACTACTACCAGTACCCAGGATACGGGACTTTTAGATTATTTAGTTCCATTATTTAAAAAGGATACTGGAATAGATGTAAAGGTAGTAGCTAAAGGAACAGGAGAAGCTTTAAAGCTTGCACAAAATGGTGATGCCGATTGTCTTTTAGTACACGATAAAGCAAAGGAAGAAGAATTTATAAAGAATGGTTATGGTCTTAAAAGAAATGATGTAATGTATAATGATTTTGTTATTGTAGGACCAGCTGAAGATCCTGCTAAGATTAAAGAAAAGGCTTATAATAATCCAGTTGAAGCTTTAAAGATAATTAAGGATAGTAATGCTAAATTTATTTCAAGAGGAGACGAATCAGGTACTCACAGCAAAGAAAAAGGCTTGTGGAAGTCCGCAGGAATTACACCTAGTGGAAGCTGGTATGTATCTGCAGGCAAGGGAATGGGTGCAGTATTGCAAATGGCAGATGAAATGAAAGCCTATACTTTAACTGATAGAGGAACATATTTATCTATGAAAAACAAGTTAAAGCTTCAAATTGTTACAGAGAAAAGTCCTCAGTTATATAATCAATATGGAGTAATAAAATTAAATCCTGCCAAGAATCCTAAACTTAAGGAAAAAGAAGCAGATGAATTTTACAATTGGATTTTGTCTGATAAAATTCAAAAAACTATAGGTGAATATGGAAAAGACAAATACGGGCAGGCACTTTTTATTCCAAATGCTAAAAAATAATTTATAATGGGAGACATTTTTAAAATGCTAACACTTATAAAAGAACTACTTCCTGTTATAGGTATGTCCCTAATGGTATCCATGTCATCTACAGTTATGGCAGCAGTAGTAGGAATAACTATAGGGATTTTAGCAGGACTTAAAGACTTCAAATTGAAAAAAGTTGCAGTAAGATTATTAGAAACCCTTATGAGTACTCCACCAGTACTCATGGGGCTTTTAGTATATTTACTACTTTCTAGAAAAGGTGTTTTAGGTAGTATGGAGCTTTTATTTACTCCAACAGCTATGATTATAGCACAGACACTATTGGTATTTCCTATAATAACTGGTCTTACAATTAGTTCAACACAAAAGCAGGGTAGGGAGATTAAAAAAAATTGTGAAGTGCTTGGTGCTTCAAGATTCAAAACTTTATTAACTATAATTGTGGAAATGAAGGAACAGTTACTTACTATAGCTGCCAGTGGCTTTGGAAGAGCTATTTCAGAAGTTGGAGCAGTAATGATGGTAGGAGGAAATATTAAAGATCATACAAGAGTAATGACCACATATATAGCATTAGAAACAGGAAAAGGAAATTTTGAAGGAGCTATTATTATAGGAGTAATACTACTTTCTATTTCTTTAATTATAAATATTATTCTCCACAAATTTCAAGGAAGTGAAACTGATGAATATTGAGGTTTTAAATATTATAAAACAATATGGAAATAGAGTAGTGCTAAATATAGACAAATTTAATTTTAAAAACACTGGATTATACATAATTTTAGGCTTAAATGGAAGTGGAAAAAGTACATTTCTTGAGTGTATTGCAGGAGTAAATAGAATTAATTCAGGAAGCATAAAATACGACCATAAAGATTTTAAAGATGAAAAAGATAAAATTTCAATGTTACTTCAGAAACCATATATTTTCAATACTTCTGTTAAGGAAAATATAATAAAAGGACTTTTATTTAAAGGGGAAAGGTGGGAAGAGCTTTTACAAAAGTATAATTCCTATATTAAAGATTTTGATATGGAAAAATTAATGGATAAGAATGCAAAAACTTTATCTGGTGGAGAAAAATCAAAAACAGCTCTTTTAAGAGTAGCTATGCTGGAGACAAAGATAACTTTATTAGATGAACCAACTGCCAGTATGGACTTAGAAAGCACATTAGTTGCTGAAAAATTAATAAAAAGTATGTCCTTAAATGGCAGAATTGTAATAATGATTACTCATGACTTGTATCAAGCAAAGAGAATAGCTGATTATGTTCTGTACATGGATAAAGGTAAAATTATCGAATATGGAGATAAGGTTGAGTTTTTTACAAATCCTTCAAATGAAAAGCTTAAAATGTGGTTAAATGTAGATTGCATAAAATAGAATTAAATACTAAAATCATCACTTTGATGGTAGAAGATAGGAGGCACTAAAGTATGGACTTTTATAAGGTATTATCAGTTGAAGAAGTAAAAGACATAATTAAATCTAAATTTTCTTTAGGTTTAGGAAAAGAATTAGTAGATTTAGAGCAGTGTAATGACAGAATACTTTATGAGGATATTGTTTCGCCATTAAATATTCCAGGTTTTAAGAGATCTATTGTGGATGGATATGCAGTAAAATGCAGGGATGTGCAGGGTGCTAGTGAAAGTATACCCTCTATGCTGGAGTTAAAGGGAGAAGTTATAATGGGCAAGATGCCTTCTAAAGCATTGGAATTTCCAGGAGAATGTATGTATATACCAACTGGTGGAATGCTTCCTGAGGGTGCAGATAGTGTAGTAATGATTGAGTACACTGACAAAATGGACGATGATACTATACTTGTGAATAAGTCAGTTTCCTTTGGTGAAAATGTACTTAATGAAGATGAAGATGTGGAATTAGGAGAAACTGTGCTTAAAGCAGGAACACTGCTTAAACCTTACAGCATAAGTATGTTGTCAAGCTTAGGAATTATTAAGGTACCAGTAGTTTGTAAGCCAAAGGTAGGGATAATTTCCACTGGGGATGAAATTATAGCACCAGAAGAATATCCAAAGCCTGGTCAAATTAGGGACATAAATTCATATCTTTTATACTCTTCTGTCATTGAAGATGGTGGAGAACCAATATTTTATGGAGTTATAAGAGATGATTATGATAAATTATTTGAAAATGTAAGAAAAGCTAATGAAGAATGTGATTTAGTTCTCATATCTGGTGGGAGCTCAGTAGGAAAAAAGGATGAAACTGCAAGAGTTATTGATGGGCTTGGAGATCCAGGTATACTTCTTCATGGAATAGCAATAAAACCAGGTAAGCCAACTATACTAGGAAAAGTTAAAGATAAACCTATATTTGGGTTACCAGGACATCCTCTTTCCTGTGCAGTAGTTTATAGAATAATAGTTAGATATCTTTTACAGAGGATGATGAAATTTGAAGAAGTTGAATATCCTATTCCTTGTAAGTTTAGTACTAACTATCATAAGGCCAAAGGAAGGGAAGAATATCTTCCAGTTACAATTGAAAATATAGAAGGAGAATATATAGCTATACCTGTTTTATCTAAGTCTGCTGTAATCAGTGGATTTACCAAAGCTTGGGGTTATGTAAAGATAGATAAAAATGTAGAGGGAATTTTTAAAGATCAGCAGGTATATGTTTATAAATTTCAGAGGTGATATTATGGCACAGAAAGTATATTTATCAAATTATGAATTCAAAGAAGCACTAAATAAATATTTAGGCGAAATAAGTTCTGTATTTTTAAGTAAAGAGGTAATAAACACAGAAGAAGGTTTAGGAAGAGTTACTGCAGAGGCGGTTTATTCAAAAATTTCTTCCCCTTTTTATAATTGTTCTGCCATGGATGGTATTGCTCTTCATAGTTCCAAAACTATAGGAGCGTCTGAAAAGCATCCAGTGGTGTTAAAGGAAGAGGAGGATTATATAGTAGTAGATACAGGTGATCCAGTTCCAAAGGAATATGATTGTGTAATAATGGTAGAAGATATAGTTAATATAGATGAAAATAGAATTCAAATATATAAAAGTGCAGCTCCTTGGCAGAATATACGTCCTTTAGGTGAAGATATAGTGGAAAATCAACTTATTGTTCCATCAGGCCATGTAGTAAGACCTGTAGATATAGGGGCAATGCTGGCAGGAGGAATAAATACAATTGAAGTTTATAAAAAACCTTTAGTAGGCATTATACCAACAGGTACTGAGTTGGTGGAACCAGGTAGTGACCTTAAAGTTGGAGATATAATTGATTTTAATTCAAGGGTTTTTAGTGCACAAGTAATTGAATATGGAGGAACACCAAAAAGGTATGGTATAGTAAAAGACGATTATGAAACTTTAAAGGAAACTTTAAAAAGAGCTGTTTCAGAGTGTAATATAGTTATAATCAATGCTGGTTCTTCTGCAGGAAGGGAAGACTTTACCAGTGATTTAATTGCTGACTTAGGAAAAGTTTATGTACATGGTATTGCTATAAAACCAGGAAAACCTACTATTATGGGACAAATTGATAATAAGCCTGTTCTTGGTATACCTGGATATCCTGTTTCTGCTTATTTTATAATGGAAAAAGTTCTTAAGAAAATAGTAGAAAATTATCAAGGGCTAAAGACAAAAGAACCTCAAAAGGTAGATGCAATTTTATCCAGAAGAATTATGTCATCCTTAAAACATTTAGAATTTGTGAGAATGAAGCTTGGATATGTGGGAAATAAGATTATTGCAACACCATTATCAAGAGGAGCAGGTGCTACTATGTCACTTGTTAGAGCAGATGGAACATTAGAGGTTCCTCAAAATGTAGAAGGTATTGAAGCAGGAACTAAAGTTGAAATAAATCTTATGAGGGATATGGAGGAAATCAAAAATACTATTGTGTGTATAGGCAGCCATGATCCGATTTTGGATATATTATCAGATATGCTTCATGTAAGAAATAAGCATTACTATTTGTCTTCAGCTCATACAGGAAGTATGGGAGGAATAATGGCACTTAAGAATGAAGAAACACATATTGCTCCAATTCATTTATTAGATATGGAAACTGGGGAATATAACATTTCCTATATTAATAAATATTTAAAAAATAAAAATATGGCATTAATAAAAGGTGTAAAAAGAATTCAAGGGCTTATGGTTCAAAAAGGGAATCCTTTGTCACTTAAAAGTATTTCAGATATATCAGAAAAAAATGTGCGTTTTGTGAATAGGCAAAGAGGAGCAGGTACAAGATTACTTTTAGATTATTATTTAAAAAAGCTTCACATTTCCCCAGAACAAGTTAATGGTTATGAAAGAGAAGAATTTACCCACCTTTCAGTAGCAGCAGCGGTAGCTAATGGTGATGTTGATTGTGGTCTTGGAGTATACTCTGCAGCAGATATGATGGGGCTTGATTTCATTCCAGTTTGTAATGAGGAATATGATTTTGCAGTGCCTGTACAGTATTTGGAGCTTGATATAATTAAAGAGCTGCTTCAGGTTATGAAAAGCAGTGAATTTTTAAAAAAGCTTGATGAACTTGGAGGCTATGATTACTCGGATATATGTAACATTGCATACATTTAAAAGATAAGTTATATGAAAGGAGATACTTGGATGCCTAGTATTTTATCAATAAATATAGGTGAGAAGAAAGGAGTTGTTAAGAAAGATATCGAAAAGGGATATTTTGAAATAAATCATGGTCTTGTAGGAGATATTCATGCAGGAAAATTAGATAGACAGGTGAGTTTACTGGGGCAGGAAAGCATTGATAAGATAAAGAAATCAGGAATAGATGGCTTTTGTACAGTTAAATTTACTGAAAATCTTACTACCTTTGGCTTAGATCTATATAAGTTGTCTGTTGGTACAAAAATGAAAATTGGTGAAGCTGTTTTAGAAATTACTGAGGTTGGAAAACAGTGTCATAAGGGGTGTGAAAGAAGAAAATTAGAAGATGACTGCGTGATGACTATGGAATGTGTATTTGCTAAAGTGTTAAGTTCTGGATGGATTAAAAAAGGAGATAAAATTGAAATAGTATGAAAAATGCTAACGAAAAAGTATATAGAAAATCAGTAAGAAAGATAGCTCAAGGTCGTGCTATATATACCTTTGATAAGAT
Source organism: Clostridium carboxidivorans P7 (assembly GCF_001038625.1). Taxonomy (GTDB): domain Bacteria; phylum Bacillota; class Clostridia; order Clostridiales; family Clostridiaceae; genus Clostridium_AM; species Clostridium_AM carboxidivorans. The sequence goes on along the minus strand of NZ_CP011803.1, from coordinate 2,906,349 downwards.
AATAGGGAAAAGCAAAAACTTTGTAAGCATCATAGAGTATGCAAAAAAAATAGCTGACAGTACATCTACTGTATTGATAACTGGTGAAAGTGGTACAGGTAAAGAGGTTTTTGCACAAGCTATACACAATGCTAGCAGCAGAAGAGATAAAGTTTTTATTGCTGTAAACTGTGGTGCTATACCATCAAACCTTATTGAATCAGAGCTGCTTGGATATGAAGAAGGAGCTTTTACAGGAGCTAAAAAGGGTGGAAATGCTGGTAAATTTGAAATGGCTCACGGCGGAACTATTTTTTTAGATGAAATAGGTGAAATGTCTTTAGAAACACAAGTAAGACTTTTAAGGGTTATAGAAGAAGGTGTTGTAAGCAGGGTTGGAGGTTCAAAGCAGATTCCCGTAGATGTTAGGATTATAGCAGCTACAAATAAAGATTTGCAAGAGGAAGTAAACAAAGGAAGTTTTAGAAAGGATTTGTTTTATAGACTTAACGTTATACCTCTAGGACTTCCTCCTCTAAGAGAGAGAAAAGAAGACATACCTATTTTAATGGATTATTACATGACCAGAATAAGCAAAAAACTGAATAAGAAAAAATTTAATATTGATAACAGCATTATGACCAAGTTTTTAGAATATGAGTGGCCTGGAAATATAAGAGAATTGGAAAATGTTATTGAACTTATAGTAAATACAGAAAAAATTCCAGACTATATACTTAAAATACATAAAACTTCTATAGTTGGAAACAATAAAGCTGCTGAAAGTTCTATAAGTTTTGAAAGTATGAAGCTTGAAGATGTAGAAAAAAATCATATTATAAAAGTTCTTAGAAGCTTCAGTGGAAATATAAGTTTAGCAGCCAAGGCAATGGGAATTGGAAGAAACACCTTGTATAGGAAGATAGAAAAGTATCATATAAAGTGTTCTGAAATGGAACAGTGATCTGAAACAGAACAAAAAATGCGCCAAAACGGAACAATAATTTTGGCGTAGTACCCTCCAAACACTACATTTTCATCATTGGCACGATTTATGCTGTATATGAATATGCAATTGTTTGAATAATCAATTTTTTAGGAGGGTTTTTTATGTACGGATATAATGGTAAGGTGTTAAGAATTAATCTAAGTAATAAAACTTATGTAGTAGAAGAATTGAAAATTGACCAAGCTAAAAAATTTATAGGATCAAGAGGATTAGGCGTAAAAACCTTATTTGATGAAGTAGATCCAAAAATAGATCCATTATCACCTGACAATAAATTCATTATAGCAGCAGGACCACTTACAGGTGCACCTGTTCCAACAAGTGGAAGATTTATGGTAGTTACAAAGTCACCTTTAACAGGAGCTATTGCCATTTCAAACTCAGGTGGAAAGTGGGGAGTAGAGTTAAAAATGGCTGGATACGATATGATAATTGTTGAAGGCAAATCAGATAAGGAAGTTTATGTGAATATAGTAGATGATAAAGTAGAATTTAAAGATGCTTCTCATGTTTGGGGAAAACTAACAGAAGAAACCACAAAAATGCTTCAAAATGAAAATGATGCAAAGGCTAAGGTTTTATGTATAGGACCAGCTGGAGAAAAACTATCACTTATGGCAGCAGTTATGAATGAGGTTGACAGAACAGCAGGCCGCGGCGGCGTTGGAGCTGTTATGGGTTCAAAAAATTTAAAAGCTATAGTGGTAAAAGGAAGTGGAAAAGTAAAATTATTTGATGAGGAAAAAGTAAAAGCGGTATCACTTGAGAAATCAAATATTTTAAGAAAAGATCCAGTAGCAGGAAGTGGACTTCCAACATACGGAACAGCTGTACTTGTTAATATTATAAATGAAAATGGTATACACCCAGTAAAAAATTTCCAAGAATCTTATACACCTGAGGCAGATAAGATTAGTGGAGAAACTATGACTAAGGATTGCCTAGTTAGAAAAAATCCTTGCTATAGATGTCCAATTGCTTGTGGAAGATGGGTAAAGCTTGATGATGGAACTGAATGTGGAGGACCAGAATACGAAACATTATGGTCATTTGGATCTGATTGTGATGTATACGATATAAATGCTGCAAATACAGCAAATATGTTATGTAATGAATATGGATTAGATACAATATCAGCAGGAGCAACTATTGCGGCTGCTATGGAACTTTATCAAAGAGGTTACATTAAGGATGAAGAAATAGCTGCAGATGGATTATCACTTAAATGGGGCGATGCTAAGTCCATGGTTGAATGGGTAAAGAAAATGGGACGTAGAGAAGGATTTGGAGACAAAATGGCAGATGGTTCATACAGACTTTGTGAATCCTATGGTGCACCTGAGTATGCTATGACTGTTAAAAAACAAGAACTTCCAGCATATGATCCAAGAGGAGCACAGGGACATGGTATAACTTATGCTGTTAACAATAGAGGAGGCTGCCATATTAAAGGATATATGATAAGCCCTGAAATACTTGGATATCCAGAAAAACTTGATAGATTTGCATTAGAAGGAAAACCAGCATATGCTAGAGTATTCCATGATTTAACAGCAGTTATAGATTCCCTTGGATTATGTATTTTCACAACATTTGGTCTTGGTGCACAGGATTATGTTGATATGTACAATGCAGTAGTTGGTGGAGAATTGCATGATGTAAACTCTATAATGATGGCCGGAGACAGAATATGGACTTTAGAAAAAATATTTAACTTAAAGGCAGGTATAGATAGTTCACAGGATACTCTTCCAAAGAGATTGCTTGAGGAACCAGTTCCAGAAGGACCATCAAAAGGAGAGGTTCATAGATTAGATGTACTTCTTCCTGAATATTACTCAGTAAGAGGATGGGATTCTAATGGTATTCCTACAGAAGAAACTTTAAGAAAGCTTGGATTAGAAGAGTATATTGGAAAAATCTAAACCGAGGAGGGACGAATGAAGCTTGAAGTAAGATTGTTTGCAACATTTAGAGAAGGAAGAGAAAAAAAGTATTTTTTAGATCTAAATGAAGGCATAACTCCGAGAGATATTGTTAATATGCTTAAAATAGATGAAGAAGAGGTAGCTATACTTCTTATAAATGGAAGAGATGGCAAATTAGAAACTGTTTTGCATGACAACGATATAGTATCCTTATTTCCACCAGTGGGAGGTGGCTAAACTTGGAACGTTATGACAGAAATATGAAAACTTTATCAGAAGAAGAAAATCACAAATTAAAGGAATTTAAAGTTTGTGTTATAGGCTGTGGAGGAATTGGCGGATATATTATTGAAATGCTGGGTAGAATAGGAATTGGCACCATTACAGCAGTGGATGGGGATATATTTGTAGAATCCAATTTAAACCGCCAGATACTTTCAAGCAGCGAGTCTCTAGGATTAAGTAAAGCTTTAGAGGCAAAACACAGAATGGAAAAGGTGAATCCTTTAATTGAGGTAAAAGCAGTAAACGAAATGTTAACTGAAGAAAATGCTTTACAAATTTTAAGTGGTCACCATGTGGTAGTAGATGCGCTTGATAGTATACCAGCTAGACTTTTACTTCAAGATAGCTGTAAGAAACTAAATATACCAATGGTTCATGGAGCTATAGCAGGATGGTATGGGCAAATTACTACCATACTTCCTGGAGATGATACTTTAAACAAAATTTATAATAAAGATAAAAATCAAACAAAAGGCGTTGAAAAGGAGCTTGGAAATCCATCCTTTACACCAGCTTTAGCAGCTTCCATTGAGGTAAGTGAAGTAATAAAAGTTTTAATAGGAAGAGGAGAACTTTTAAGAAAAAAAGTACTTTTTATAGATCTTCTTTCTAGTGATTATGATGTAGTTCCTTTTGAATAAAAAATTTTAAACAAACTGTTTAAGTGGAGATTTTAAAACTAATTAATTGGTTTTTAAATCTCCACTTTTTTTATTAGACATGAATTTACCCTTTCAAACAAGAATTTAGTTTTTCATTTTAGAAAATAATTTAAAAAAATGCTTGACTTGGAGTTCACTCTAAGTAGTAAAATTTATATACAAGGATTGAATTCACTTATCTAAATTAATGAAACTGTTTAAGAAAATGTAAAATATTGAAAAGGAGATAGATAGAATGGAAAATTATTTAGGACAGGATATTCCGAAACTAGGATTTGGGCTTATGCGTTTGCCGATGTCAAATGGTGAGATTGACGTTGAGCAGGTAAAGAAGATGGTTGATTTGTTTTTATCCAAGGGGTTCACATATTTTGATACAGCATATGGTTATAATAATGGAAATTCTGAACGTGCCATAAAAGAGGCATTAGTAGAACGTTATCCCCGTGATAAATATCTGCTTGCAACAAAACTGCCTGCATGGGCAGGTGCAAAGACCAAAGAAGAAGCACAGCAGATGTTCTACACATCACTTGAAAGAACAGGAGCAGGGTATTTTGATTTTTATTTATTGCATAACTTGGGTGAATCACGTACTCAGTCCTTTGATAAGTTTGGAATTTGGGACTTTCTGAGAGAAAAGAAGAAGGAGGGTTTGATTCGTCACTTAGGTTTCTCATTTCACGACAAGGCCGCTGTGTTAGATAAGATTCTAACAGAACACCCTGAAATGGAGTTCGTTCAACTTCAAATCAACTATGCAGATTGGAATAATCCGATGATTGAGTCCAAACTGTGTTATGAGATTGCTAGAAAACACGGTAAGCCAGTTGTTATCATGGAACCAGTAAAAGGCGGTATATTAGCGTCACCTCCACCTGCTGTGGAAAAAATTTTTAAGGATGCTAATCCCAATGTGTCGTTGCCTTCTTGGGCAATTCGTTATGCAGCGTCACTGGATGGCATTATTACCGTGTTGAGTGGAATGTCTAATATGGAGCAGATAGAGGACAATATTTCATACATGAAAAATTTTGAGCCACTTACTGAAAAAGAGTATGAGATTATCAATAAAGCTCAGATGGCACTTAATGCAATTTCATCAATTCCCTGTACATCATGTGCTTATTGTATGAAAGGATGTCCACAGTCCATAGCAATTCCAGGTATATTCAAGTCTATGAATATGATTAACATATATAATAATGAACAGGCTGCAAAGGGTTCTTATGCATGGAATACAAAACTCAGTAACTTAAATGGTGCATCGGACTGTATTGAGTGCGGTCAGTGTGAAAGCGTTTGTCCACAGCACATCAAGATTATTGATGAACTTAAGAAAGCGGCTGCAGTATTTGAATAAGCAGATATATAATCAGCAGTGGAGATCAGGTAAATAAGAATAAACATCCTCACCATCACAACATATAATATTTGATGATGAGGATAATTTTATTTTGCAAAAACCTTTTGACTTTGAGTGTTACTCTAAGTGATATTCTACTACTATTTTATGATAAATAAAAAAATAGTACTGGAGGAAGAAACATTGGAATTAAAAATATTAAATGATAAAGAACTTTTTAAAGATAAAGAAGAAATATTAAAGTTGAAGAAAATATCCATGAAGGATAAAGAGCTTTTTAAAGATTTTGATTATAGAGGTTCAGATTATGTATTTTCATATATTTATATGTACAGTGAACTGTATAAATTAAAAATTTACCATGATGATAGGACAATAATCATATATTCAGGTTATGAGAAACCATCATTTTATATGCCACTAGGAGATACTGAATATGGTATAAAGCTTGTTTTGCAATATTGCCGTAAGCATCAGTTGAAACCTTATTTTACAAAGATACCGGATAGTCATATTGAAATATTTAGATCTATGAATTACAAAATCCAGGAAGATAGAAATTCATTTGATTATATATATTCAAATGAATCACTGGCAGCTTATGAAGGACATGATTTTAGAAAACAGAGAAATAATCTTTCTAATTATCTGAAAAACTTCACTCCCGTTTACAGCAGCGATATAGTTTCTAATATTGAGAAATGTAAGGAATTTACACTAAAACATTATGTTGAAACTGATGTGGTACAACCTACCTTGAAAATATTAGACTGTATTGATAGATTAAATTTAAAGGGAGGTATAGTATGGAATAGCAGTGATATGCAGGCATACTGTATATACGAAGAAATAACTAGTAATATGGCTATTTCTCATGTAGAACTTACTGATAACAGCCACAGAGGAGTTCATGCTTATATGATAAATGAGATGTCCAAGAATATGAAGGTGGAGTTCATCAACAAGGAAGACGACATGGGAATAGCTGGTCTTAGAAGGTTTAAGGAGAATTATAATCCATGTAGACTGTCTGTAAAGTATTCTGCTTATCCGGATTTTCAATTCTAAATAATTTGGTGGGCTGCAGTATTTGTAGCCCACTTTTGATAATGGAACAATTCAAGCTGGAGTTAATGTATTATTGGGAATTTACATTAGTTTATCATTATATAGAAGGAGCATTAAAAAAATTTCTTGACATAGAGTATACTCCAGGTGATAGGCTATTAGATAGAAAGATTATTAATAATTTGAGTTAGAAAATGCAATTTAAAACATGAAGAATGTAATTAAAATAAGCAAAAACGTATAAAAACTTTCAATGTAGAGTATATTCAAGTATTATAATATTGAATATACTAAGATGTAAAAATCCATGACTAGAAAATTTAAAGGGTAAGAAGGGGTAATAAAAATGAAGATTTTATATTATGATTGTTTCTGTGGAATAAGTGGGGATATGAATTTAGCAGCATTAATAGATTTAGGGGTTCCAAAAGAATATTTAATTCAGGAGCTTTCAAAGCTTAACTTAGATTCTGAATATGAAATAAAAGTTGAAGGTTCTGTTAAGCTTGGAATAACAGGAACTAGAGTAGACGTTATATTAAAAAATAGTACACATAGTTCAGATCAAGCTTTACATGTTGAACATAATCATGAACATTCTCATCACCATAGTGATAATGATCAGCATTGTAGTGAAAATAATCATAATCATGAACATAGCCACGAAGAGCATGTTCACAATCATGAGCATCATCATAGAAATTTGAAAGATATAGAGAAAATAATAAATTCCGGTGATTTAAATGATAAAGTTAAAAAGCTTAGTTTAGATATGTTTATGAAGGTTGCAGAAGCAGAAGCAAAGGTTCATGGGAAAGATATATATGAAGTACATTTTCATGAAGTAGGAGCTATTGATTCAATTGTAGATATAGTGGGAGCAGCTATTTGTTTAGATTATTTAAAAGTTGATAAAATTATTGCATCTCCAGTTCAGGTTGGAGGGGGATTTGTTAAATGTGCTCATGGTCTTATGCCAGTACCAGCTCCTGCAACAGTGGAAATCTTAAAAAATGTTCCTATAAATGTTGGAATTGTACAATTTGAAACTACAACTCCTACTGGAGCAGCAATACTTGCAGCAAATGCTTGTGAATTTACAACAAATATTGATTTTTCAATTAAAAAGATTGCATATGGAATAGGGCATAGAGATTTAGAAATTCCAAATGTTTTGAGAGTATATTTAGGTGAGAAGGAAAGTACTGAAGAAATAGAAGAACAATATATTTTAGAAACCAATATAGATGATATGAATCCAGAACTTTATGGGTATGTAGAAGAAAAACTCTTTGAAGCAGGAGCCTTAGATGTATTTAAAACACCTATATTTATGAAAAAGGGAAGACCGGGAACAAAATTAAGTGTACTAGTTAGCGAAAAAAGTGAAAAAGATGTTCTAGGTGTAGTTTTTGAAGAAACAACTTCAATTGGTGTTAGAAAATTCAAGGTTGAAAAAATAATGTTAAATAGGGAGTTTTCAAAAGTAAAAACGGAATATGGAGATATTACAATAAAGAAAGCTTATTATAAAGGAAAGCTTGTGAAATATAAAGCAGAGTATGAAGAATGCAAAGCCATAGCAAAAGAAAAAAATATATCTATAAATAAGGTGTATAAAGAAGTATATAAACAAGATATCAAGTGATTTTTAGGCTTAAATGAAGCTTAATCATAAGGATGGCTTTAAAAGTATGTATGAAATAGTAGATAAGAATATTAGGAGGACAAAGTGGATAAGAAAGAAATTAAAATTTTATTAGAAGGAGTTAAAGATAATAAAATAAATGTAGAAGAGGCACTTAAGCAATTAGAGGATTTACCTTTTAAGGATTTAGGCTTTGCTAATATAGATAATCATAGAGAAATGAGAGTTGGTTATCCAGAAGTAATATATTGTGAAGGAAAAACAGCAAGTGAAGTTAAAGATATTATTAAATTCATGCTTACAAAAGGCAATAATATATTAGGAACTAGGGCTAATGAAGAAATGTATAATGCAGTAAAGCAAATATGTAAAGAAGCAGAATATAATGAACTTGGTAGAACAATAACAATTGAGAAGAAAAAGCAGCCTCTTACAGAGAGTTATATAGCTATAGTTGCAGCAGGTACTTCTGATTTACCTGTTGTAGAGGAAGCTTATGAAACTGCAAAAATATTAGGAAATAAAGTTGAAAAAATAATTGATGTAGGGGTTGCAGGCATACACAGACTTTTTGCAAAGCTAGATGTTATTAGAGGAGCAAAAGTTGTTATAGTCATTGCAGGAATGGAAGGAGCTCTAGCTAGTGTTATAGGGGGGCTTGTGGACAAACCTATCATAGCAGTTCCAACAAGTGTTGGTTATGGAGCCAACTTTGGAGGGGTTGCAGCATTGCTATCCATGTTAAATAGTTGTGCTAGTGGTGTCAGTGTAGTAAATATAGATAATGGATTTGGTGCAGCATATAATGCCAGTATAATTAATAAATTATAATCTAAGATTCCAAAGGTTATAATGTGAAAAAAGGAGGTAAATTCACATGACGATTACAGAAGTAAGTAAAAAATATGGACTTTCAGCAGATACACTTCGTTACTATGAACGTGTAGGGCTGATTCCTGAAGTAAATCGCAATAAAAGTGGAATAAGGGATTATACAGAGGAAGACTGCAAGTGGGTTGAATTTATCAAATGTATGAGAAGTGCAGGTCTTCCTATTGAAGTATTAATTGAGTATGTTACATTATTTAAGCAGGGTAATGAAACAATTGAAGCAAGAAAAGAGCTATTAACTGATCAGCGTAAGCAGCTAGTAGAAAAAATGGAAGATATAAAGAAAACAATAGAACGTTTGGATTATAAAATAGAAAGATATGAACAAGCAGTAGTTATAAAAGAAAATGAATTGAGAAGAACGGATGATTAAATATCAATGCTATTTTTGATTAGGAGGTGTATGACATGGAATATAGAATTTTAGGAAGAACAGGAATTAAAGTAAGTGCCATTGGTATTGGTGGTGAAGGATTTGAAAATAAAGGTTATGAGGATTGTGAAGAAATTATTGATACTGCAATGAAACAAGGTATTAACTTTATTGACATATACAATTCAAATCCAGAAGTTAGAAGTAATGTTGGTAAAGCATTAAGCAAATACCCTCGAAACAGCTTTGTAATTGAAGGACATTTATGTTCTACCTGGGATAAAGGACAATATCGACGTACAAGAGATATTGATGAAGTTGTCAGTGCATATGAAGATTTTTTAACTAGAATGAAGCTTGACTATGTGGATGTAGGAATGATTCATTATGTTGATGATGAAAAAGATTTTAATAACATTTTTAATGGAGAAATAATTAAATATGCAAAAGGATTAAAAGAAAAAGGAGTTATCAAGTCTTTAGGAATATCAACGCATAACCCAGATATTGCTTTTAAGGCAGTTGAAACAGGAATAATTGATGTAATTTTATTTAGTATTAATGCTGCTTATGATATGCTGCCGGCCAATGAGGATGTGAACATACTATTTGAAGAAAGTACTTTTAAAAACAGGACTTATGAGGGTATTGATCCAAAACGTGATAAGTTGTATCAAACTTGTGAAAATGAGGGTGTTGCTTTAACTGTTATGAAAGGATATGGTGCCGGAGTGTTGTTAAGTGATAAAGAATCGCCTTTTGAAAAAGCATTAACATCAGTACAATGCTTACATTACTGCTTAACTAGACCATCAGTTGCATCTGTAATGGTTGGAGTATCTGATACAAATCAAATACTTGCAGCAACTGCATATGTTACTGCAGAAGATAAAGAAAAAGATTATAGTGAAGTTCTTGCAAATGCTCCAAGAAGTTCATTTAGGGGACATTGCATGTATTGCGGACATTGTGCACCGTGTTCAAAAAACATAGATATTGCATCAGTAAATAAATATTTAGATTTAGCATTAATACAAGAAACTGTTCCTGAAACATTGAAGAATCATTATGATTTATTGAAGCACCAGGCAAATGAGTGTATAGAATGTGGCATATGCATGAAGAACTGTCCATTTGGTGTGGATATTATTAAAAAGATGAAACAAGCAGTTGAGTTATTTGGTAATTAAATAATTATAAAGGTCATACTATTATGACAATTGTGCCTATAGGAACAAGGTTGCTTAATTCAATAACTTGGTTATTAAACATTCTTATACATCCATTAGAAATACTTTTTCCAATTGAAGAAGGAGTATTTGTACCATGGATTCCATAGTCACCATAAGGTGCATTTAAGCCTAACCATCTTGAGCCAAATGGACCACCAGGGTTTATAGCACGATTAATTATTTTAAAAGTTCCTTTAGGGGTTGGTGTAGAGGGTTTTCCAACAGCAACTCTGTAAGTTTTGTAAATACTATTATTTCTAAATAAAGTAAGAGTGTGAGACTGAGTATTTATCTTTATATAATATTTGGCTCTGTAAGATTGAGTATATGGATATAGATAATAAAACATAGATTAATCCTCCTAATATGATTATATAAATATGATATTCATTATTATATTTGTTTGTGAATAAGACATTGAGATACCACAAGATTATGGGTAGATGTAATTGTAAATGCTGCTAATTCACAGATTCGGATTATCAAGTGATTCTTAGACTCAGGTGGAGTTTGCTTAAAAGGAATACATCTCTCCATCTGAGTCTTAGAAGAACTTATCCAGGGGCGTATCAGCCGTTATCTCCCGCCTAGAGAGGATGGGAGTGTTACGGATGGTAGCCATCGGATAAAATCTATAAAAATTTTGTAAGTAAAAAATAAAACATTCTTATGTGATATTGAATGTTTTAAAAACATAATCACATAAAGAATGTTTATATGGTTAAAGGTATATTTAAGCTTACTAAAAGAGAAAAATTTAATACTTAATTTGTTGAAGGTTCTTGTTAAAATTTTTACCTGTTTTAGTATCAGCAAGTCCACCTAAGCATGTACATCTCAGCTCCCTTGGAAGCATTTTACCAATACTGTACATTGAATCAATTACTTCATCTAATGGAATAACTTCCTTAACTCCTGCAAGAGCCATGTTTGCACATGAAACTGCATTGGAAGCTGCCATTATGTTTCTAGTCATGCATGGTATTTCTACAAGTCCTGCTACAGGATCACACACCAAACCCAATACATTTTGTAATGCTAGAGAAGCTGCGCTTATTGACTGTTGAATTGTTCCTCCAGCAAGGTACACTATACCAGCAGCAGCCATGCAGGAGGCAGAACCGCATTCAGCTTGGCATCCACAGGTTTCAGCAGCAAAAGTAGCGTGAGATGCAATAAGTACTCCTATAAGCCCTGAACAAAATAATGCTTTAACACAGCTTTCATCATCTAAATCAATTTCTTCACATATGGAAATTAGTGTACCAGGTATTATACCACAAGACCCTGCAGTAGGAGCAGCAGCAATAACTCCCATAGAACTGCTTGTTTCCATACAGGACATGGAGTAATATATTATTTTATTTAAAACACCAATATTTATCAAACGCCCTTCAGCTTCTGCTTTTTTAACCAGATGAGCTTGAGGTTGTAGAATATATGGCATTTTAGCATTTCCATGAAGACTCTTTTCAATTGACTCCTTCATTATTTTTAGTATGTATTCCATCTTATTTATAACTTCTTCTTCAGTAATGCCCCCTCTAGTACATTCATAAAATACAGCAGATTGAAATAAATCCTTACTTTCATTTTCTGCATATTGTAGTATTTCTTCAGCACTATTAAAAGGGACTGAGCAGTTTTTTCTAGACAATATAGGTAAAATTGGTGAAATTAATTTTATATAATCTGGAGAGGTAAGTTTTTTTATTTTATCAAGGATTTCTTTAGACAATTTTTTAGATAATTTAATATTAATCAATGTATCTTGTGATTTTTCAAAAGTATTCACATATTCCGGTTCAATATAATTTTCCTTTAATACTTTCAAAATTGTTTTGTCATAATTATCTTTGTAAGAATTGAATATTAAAATAAGTTCATAGAAATCTCCACAAATTGAAATATTATATCCATTAAACTCAATTAATTCTACCATTCCACCACCTAATGAAAGGCCTGTAATATAGAATTTATTATGATTGATATCTGTTAGCACAAGCTTTACTGTGTTAGGATGCGGTGCATTAAAATCAGCTATGTTAAATGTAATTTTTATACCACATTTCTCGGCTTCGTTTAGAGAATTAACCATTCTTACATCTTCAGGTTCCCAGCCTAAAAGTCCTCCGGCCAGTCCTTTATCACTTCTTTGACCTTTATAAGTCATAGCAAAGGAACCTTTAGTTTCAAAATATATGTCTGCTTTTAATAAATCGTTTGCAATAAATTGTTTAGCAAGCTTACCTATTCTAGTAGGTCCAGCTGTGTGAGAACTTGAAGGACCTGTCATAACTGGTCCAATAACATCATTAAAAATACTGACAAATTTATTCATTTTGTTTCAACTCCAATCAATCTTAAAAATAAGACATTTTATTGTATTTACAATAAATTTTTCTTTTAAAATTTAAAGCATCTTAACAAGAATGCCAGCCATATCTTTAGGAGAAGTTTTCATGCCATCACTTAGCCATTGTTGTACTACCCCAATACAGCCTGATATAGCAAAAGGCATACAATACTTAGCTTCTACTTCTGATGATGTATCATCTAGAGGAATTTTACAGTGTTTTATAGCATCTTTAAGTTTTTCTATAAAAGTATATTCGCCACTTTGGCAAAGGAATATTTCAAACATTTCACCATTATTTTGTACAAACTCAAATAGATAGATAAAAAAATGGAATAAATCATCATAGGTAGAAGCTTCTTTTGAAAATTTGTCATAAGTTTCGCTGAAATCGTTGATGAGTTCACTTTCTATTTTATCTACCATATCAAATATGTCCTTGTAATAAAGATAAAAAGTTGATCTATTAACATCAGCTAAATCAGTAAGCTCTTTTACTGTAATATTATTAATTTTCTTTTTAGACATGAGTTTTGTTAAGGCTTGAAGTAAGGTTCTTTTTGTTTTTCTTATACGCCTATCGAGCTTCTTTTCTTCCATAATTAAACCTCCAGAAAGAATATTTTTATCTTAAATGGATTAATGATTAAAATTATACTACATACATTCTATAATAAACACATGTCGATAAAAATACAAGTGTTTTATATCAATTTAACCCTGTAAAAGGCAATTATGATTTGAAAATAATTTTCTATTGAGTATAAAAGTTGTGTATCAGTACATATTGCAACACTATCTGCTATTTTACAACACACAATATTGAATATCTATAGAAAACTTTAGGATAACGTTTCCTGTTAAAAAATTACACAAAGCTGACGATTTTAGCACAAACAATTTAAATATTATAATAGCCAATAAAAGGATTAGAATATTATAAAGGTTCTGATTTTTTAGGTAATCATATGAATTTTTATATTACTTCCGCAGCTGAAAACTCTTATAATGCCTAGAAATTTAATAAATTTGTAATTTGTTTAATGAGGTAGAGAAATGCATGTAGAGTTATAAAAATTTAAGGTATCACATAATATTCTTACTTTAATGAATATAATTCTTAAAAAATTTCAAAAACTTGTTGACATTATGGAAATCGTTTTATATAATAAATACATAGAAAACGTTCCCTATCAAAATATGACATAATTTTGATAAAATTGTTTTACATTAAAAATATTGGAATAAAGGTAACATAATAAAATGTTTTTGTAAAAAATGTAATGTCAAAAATTTTGAAAAGGGTTTGTTTGAAAAAAATTATTTACAAATGGAGGAATTTAATAATGAAAAGAGAATGGGGCGGAATATATCCAGCAATAATGGTACCACTAAATGATGATTATTCAATCAATGAGAAGGAGTTCAACAATTATATAGATTGGTTACTTCAATATGCTGACAAAGGAATAGCAGGATTAGTTACAAATGGACATACTGGAGAAATAACAGGATTTTCAAATGAAGAAAGAGCACATGTTACAAAATTAGCAGCTGACAGAGTTAAAGGCAAAGTTAAGATTATTTCAGGAGTTTGTGCAGAAGGAACTTTTGATGCTATAAATCAAGCTAAAGCAGCAGAAGCAGCAGGAGCAGATGGAATTTTACTTATGCCACCACACTTATGGTTAAGATTTGGTATTAAACCAGAAGGAGCTCTTAAATTTGTAAAAGATGTTGCAGAAGCTATAAATATAAAAATATTTATACATCTTTATCCTTCAAATACAAAATCATTTTATCCAATAGATTTATTATTAGAAATGTGCAAAATCCCTAATGTTGTAGCGGTTAAGATGGGAACTAGAGACATGCCTCTATATGAAAGAGACGTTCGTATATTAAGAGAAAAAACACCTGAAACAACATTACTTACTTGCCATGATGAAAATGTTTTATCAACAATGATTCAAGGACTTGATGGAGCTTTAATAGGTTTCTCAGGATGCGTACCAGAATTAATAACTGCTTTATTTAAAGCTGTTCAAAACGAAGACTTAAAAGAAGCTAAAAAGGTTAATGAAAAATTATTTGCAGCAGCTCAAGGTATCTACGGAATAGGAGAACCTACAGGAGAAGCTCATGCAAGAATGAAAGAATTCTTAGTACAACGTAAAGTATTCACATCACCATTAATGAGACCACCTCTAATGCCTTTAAACCAACATGAAATAGATGTTGTTACTAAAGCATTAGCTGATTCAGGTGTTGAAAAAGTTAATTTAGTTTAATTTGACAATATATGCGTTTCTTAGTATTAAGAAACGCATATTAAATTAATATAATAGGTAAACGATGTCACTATATTGTGCTTTTAGCATGATAAAAAAGAAAGGACAGATTAGTATGAGTCAAAGTTCAAGTGCGTTAGCTTCAGATTACAATTCTTCAATAGATCGTTATTCAGAGCTTCTTGCACGTATGGAAAGTGTACCTTTTTCACGATGGCACATCAAATCCCGTGTTATTGTAGGTACTGCTTCTTTTTTTGATGGATATGGTGCTTTATCACTTGCATATGCACTGCCAGTATTAATTAGTTTATGGCATTTAAATACTGCTCAATCGGGTATGCTAATTGCAGCAGGATATTTAGGCCAAGCAGTAGGTGCAATAATTTTTGGTGTTATAGCAGAACGTTTTGGTCGTGTATTTGGTATAAAAGCTTCTATGTTTATGATGTCTGTAATGGGAATTGCATGTATGTTTGCTGGCAATTATACTGCATTATTTATATTACGATTCCTACAGGGAATTGGACTTGGTGGTGAAGTCCCTGTTGCTGCCACATATATAAATGAATTATCAGCAGCTCATGGGCGTGGAAAATTTTTTATGATATTTGAGATAATATTTCCTGTTAGTTTGATGCTAACTGCACAACTTGGAGCTGTGATTGTACCAAGTCTTGGTTGGAAATGGCTATTTTTATTGGGCGGTGTAGTAGGATTAATTCTATTACCACTTTTCTTTATGCTTAGAGAATCACCACGTTGGTTAATTTCTAAAGGAAAATTCGATGAAGCTGAACGTATCATTGAAGAACTGGAAGCAAGTACAGATAAGCGTTTACCTGTAAATATGGATGCAAAAAAGCCAACTGTAAAAGCTAACTGGAAAGAAATATTTTCTCCATTTTACCGCTTTAGAACATTGATTGTATGGGTATTATGGTTTTCAGCATACTTCATATCTAATGGCTTAAATAACTGGCTACCTAGTTTATACAAAACTGTTTATAAACTTCCGCTTAAAGAATCTTTATATGCAGCATCAGTTACAAATGTTCTTCAAGTAGTTATGGTATTAGCCTGTGCATTTCTTATTGATAAAGTTGGACGTAAGAGATGGGCAACTTTTGCTTTCATTGTAGCTGGTTGTTTACTTTTAGTACTTTTCCTTACTGGAGCAAAATCTGCAAGAAGTGTTATGTATTTAGGATCATCAGCTTATGGTGTTATAGGATCAATTACTGTTTTGCTATACCTTTATACTCCAGAAATATATCCTACAAGGATGAGAGCTATTGGAACAGCATTTGCCACAACATGGTTACGTCTTGCTTCAGCAATAGGACCTATGATAATTGGAATTGTATTGGATGCTAAAGGAATTTCATATGTATTTGTTGGTTTTGCAGTTATTTGTGTTATAGGTTCAGTAGTAGCTACAAGAATGATTGAAACAAGTGGAAAAGCATTGGAGGACATTGCGCCTTAAATGAATATTAATTTAATATTTCATATAAGTAAGATGAGTACACATATCATCATACACATCCGTCCGATATGTGTATGATGATGTGTGTATTTTTAGATTATTAATATATAATTTGTAAGTACAAATTTTTTAATTCATCAAATATTTCTGCAAATAAAACGTATAGTATGCTGAAATGGATGAAAAGGGAGGACAATAACTATGAATGTAAAAGAAAAGTCTTTAAAATTACATAGAGAAAAAAGAGGAAAAATAGAAATTGTGGGTACTATGCCTGTGGCCAATAGCACAGATTTAGCAGTGGCATACACTCCTGGAGTAGCTGAGCCTTGTTTGGAAATAGCTAAAAATAAAAATAATGCATATCAATATACAATGAAAGGAAAAACCGTTGCTGTAATTACAAATGGAACAGCAGTTCTTGGCTTGGGCAATATTGGACCGGAAGCAGGACTTCCAGTAGTAGAAGGTAAAGCATTATTGTTAAAAAGGTTTGGGGATGTTGACGCTATTCCTATAAGCTTAGACTCTATGGATCCAGATGATATAGTGAACACTATAAAGAATATTGCTCCAGGATTTGGCGGAATACATTTAGAAGATATTAAAGCACCAGAATGTTTTTATATTGAAAATAAATTGAAAGAATTGCTGGATATACCAGTGTATCATGATGATCAGCATGGAACTGCAATTGCAGTGCTGGCAGGTTTATATAACGCTTTAAAATTAGTTAAGAAAGATATAGAAGAAGTAAAGGTTGTTATAAATGGTGCAGGGGCATCTGGTATTGCTACAGCTAAACTTTTGATGTCAGCTGGAGTTAAAAATATAGTTTTATGTGATATAAATGGAGCGCTTGTTGAAGGTGATAGTGCTTTAAATGATGCACAAAGTGAGATGGCAAAAATAACCAATAGAAATTTTGAAAAAGGAACCTTAGCAGATGTAATTAAGGCAAAGGATGTATTTATAGGCGTTTCAGATGGCAATGTATTAACTAAAGAAATGGTTGAAACAATGAATAAAGATAATATAATTTTTGCATTGGCTAATCCTACTCCAGAGATAATGCCAGATCTGGCAAAGGCAGGTGGAGCTAGAGTTATAGCTACAGGAAGATCAGATTTCCCAAATCAAATTAATAATGTATTAGTTTTTCCAGGTTTATTTAATGGTGTATTAAAGGTTAGAGCAAAAGAAATATGTGATGAAATGAAGATTGCAGCTGCAAAAGGAATTGCAGACTTAATAAAAGACAGCGAATTAACTGAAGATAATATAGTTCCTAGTGTATTTGATAAAGGTGTTTGTGAAGCTGTTTCAAAGGCAGTAGTAGATACAGCTTGTAAACTTGGTTTGGTTAGAGAATATTTAATATAGAATTTGAGTGTTTATGATCATAAGCTTCAATAAACGAAAGGAAGATTATTAGTATGCCTATTGGAGTTATAATTAATAGTTTAGCAGTATTTTTAGGAGGTCTAATTGGAGCGCTTTTAGGAGATAAAATTCCGGAAAGAGCACGTGCAAGTTTACCTTTGACCTCTGGTGTGGCATCTATGGCTATGGGAGTAAGTTTAATATTAAAGATGAATGCAATGCCTGCAGTTGTCTTATCATTAATTCTTGGCAGTGCTATAGGTGAGTTTACTAAATTTGAAAGTGGAATTGAATGGTGTGTTCATCGTATACGTAGACCAATTGAAAAAATATTTTCTAATAAAGGAACTGTAGATAATCAAAAAGAATTTATGGAAAAGTTTGTTGGTATAGTAATTTTGTTTTGCGCCAGTGGTACGGGAATATTTGGTGCATTAAAAGAGGGAATGACAGGTGATCATTCTATACTAATAACAAAGGCGTTCCTTGATCTTTTTACAGCAGGAATTTTTGCAGCAGCCCTTGGTTATATAGTTTTGACCATATGTGTTCCACAATTTGTTGTACTAATATGCTTATTTTTTAGTGCATCAATTATATTGCCC
The DNA here is from genome assembly GCF_001038625.1 of Clostridium carboxidivorans P7. GTDB lineage: Bacteria > Bacillota > Clostridia > Clostridiales > Clostridiaceae > Clostridium_AM > Clostridium_AM carboxidivorans. The sequence continues at coordinate 2,887,784 of NZ_CP011803.1, read as the reverse complement.
ATGACCACACCTGCAATGGTGGCAGATTTTAGTGCTTGTGGCGGCATGATTATGTTAGCAACAGGCTTTCGTATAAGTGGTATAAAAGCTTTTCCAATTGCAAATATGTTACCTGCTCTTATACTTGTAATGCCAATATCCTATTTATGGACTGCGCTTGTAAAATAAAATGTACCTTGCAAGATAGATTTAAATGTCTATTCTGTAGGGTACATTTTAATATTCTTCATATTTATTTTTTATGTTTAATAAAATATAAAAATACTTTGTGATTAATTATCCAATACTCTTACTGAAGATCTTTCGAAAATTGATGTATTTAAAGTAATTTCAACTTTTTCTTTCCATTGAGTAATAACATCCACAGCCATTTGCCCCATTTCATAATGAGGAATGGTTAGCGTGGTAAGAGGAGGAGTTGTATATCTTGCCTCTTTTATATCACCTATACTAATTATAGAAATATCTTTTGGAATGCTAAGTCCATGTTCTCTAATAGCGCTCATAGCTCCAATGGCAATATTATCATTTGCACAACAAATTGCAGTTAGGTCACTAACTTTAGAAATTAATGAACTAAAGGCTTCATATCCTCCCTTTTGTGAGAAATCACTACTAGTAATATAATTCTTATTGTATTCAATACCAGCAGCATCAATTGCTGCTTTAAATCCTTTTAGTCTTTCTATGGAAGTAAATACTTTTGATGGACCTCCCATAAAAGCTATTTTTTTGTGCCCTCGTTGAATTAAGTAATCTGTAACTTTCTTACCAGCATCGAAATCATTTATCATTACATATGGGATCTCAATTCCCTGAGGAGCTAAAGATACGATTTTCAAGCCATACTTTTCATGTCTTAAAAGTTGATTTTCAAGCTTTTTTTTGTAATCTACTTGATCAAGTCCTCCACCAGCAAGTATTATGCCTTTTACCCTGTGCTGCCAAAGATGCTCGTGGTATCTCAATTCATCTTCAGGATTACGACCTGTATTGCATACAAAAGACAAATAACCAAGTTCACTGGCTCTATTAGTTACGCCATTAGCCATTTCTCCAAAATAAGAATCAGAAATATCCCTTACAATTAAACCTATAATGTCACTGAATTTTTTCTTTAATCCTTGAGCAGCTTTATTAGGGGTATATTGTAATTCATCAATTACTTTTAATACTTTTTCTCGTGTCTTTGCAGCTACTGGATAATCAACATTATTTATTATACGTGAGACAGTAGTAACTGAAACTCCTGCCTGTTTTGCAACATCAATAATAGAAATATTTTTCATATATATACTCTCCTAAAAAATAAAATGGTTTCTTTAATTTATATTAAAAAGAAATTCATACTTTTATATTATATACAATTTTTAGCATATTAACAATGTGGCAAAGATATAGAGTGCAGTAACAAAACATCTATTCTTTTAAAATGTGAATGACAAAAATATTACTATTTTCTGTATCCATATTATAACACTATTTTCTGTGACAATGCATAATATTTATGATTCGCAGAAAATATCAGAAAACGTTATCTGTAATATTTTTAAGCTAACTGGATATAAATGCTACTTATTTAGTGTTGATGAATTTAGACGTTATAAAGATTTTTACAATTATTAGATTACTAGAAAAATAATTTTTTAGATAAATATTTAGAGTTAAATAGTTGCTGTATGGTTGATTTTCAACGTTTTTGAAGCTTTAAAAGGTTCATGGTTGGTTTGAAATTAAGTTATAGATATTAACACAAATACTTAAAATGTAAAATGATATTTTTATTTGATGAATATAATTTTCGAAAATTTTCAAAAAACTTGTTGACATTACAGAAAACGTTTTATATAATAAAGACATAGAAAACGTTCCCTATCAAAATATGACATAATTTTGATAAAGATGCACTGTTTTAAAAATGTTGGAATGCAGTTGATGTAATAAAACATTTTTGTAAAAATGCAGCGTCAAAAGTTTTGAGAAGGGTTTGTTTAAAAAATTATTTACAAATGGACATACTGGAGAAATAACAGGATTTTCAAATGAAGAAAGAGCACATGTTACAAAATTAGCAGCTGACAGAGTTAAAGGTAAAGTTAAGATCATTTCAGGAGTTTGTGCAGAAGGAACTTTTGATGCAATAAATCAAGCTAAAGCAGCAGAAGCAGCAGGAGCAGATGGAATTTTACTTATGCCACCACACTTATGGTTAAGATTTGGTATTAAGCCAGAAGGAGCTCTTAAATTTGTAAAAGATGTTGCAGAAGCTATAAATATAAAAATATTTATACATCTTTATCCTTCAAATACAAAATCATTTTATCCAATAGATTTATTATTAGAAATGTGTAAGATCCCTAATGTTGTAGCAGTTAAGATGGGAACTAGAGACATGCCTCTATATGAAAGAGATGTTCGTATATTAAGAGAAAAAACACCTGAAACAACATTACTTACTTGTCATGATGAAAATGTTTTATCAACAATGATTCAAGGACTTGATGGAGCATTAATAGGCTTCTCAGGCTGCGTACCAGAATTAATAACTGCTTTATTTAAAGCTGTTCAAAATGAAGATTTAAAAGAAGCTAAAAAGGTTAATGAAAAATTATTTGCAGCAGCACAAGGTATCTATGGAATAGGAGAACCTACAGGAGAAGCTCATGCAAGAATGAAAGAATTCTTAGTACAACGTAAAGTATTTACATCACCATTGATGAGACCACCTCTAATGCCTTTAGATCAACATGAAATAGATGTAGTTACTAAAGCATTAACTGATTCAGGTGTTGAAAAAGTTAATTTAGTTTAGTGTGATATAAAATGTGCGTTTCTTAATATTAAGAAACGCACATTAAATAACGTTGAGAGTAAACGATATCACTATTTTGTGCTTTGAGCACAGTGAAAGGAAGTAGTTAATATGAGTGAAAGTTCAGTAGTTTCAGATTCTAATTCTTCGCCAAATCGTGCTTCACAGCTTCTTGCACGTATGGAAAGTATTCCTTTTTCAAGATGGCATGTTAAGCCTCGTGTTATTGTAGGTACTGCTACTTTTTTTGATGGTTTTGATTCATTAACGCTTGCATATGCTATGCCAGTTTTAATTGGATTATGGCATTTAAAGGCTGGTCAAATTGGAATGTTAATTGCAGCAGGATATTTAGGACAAGCAGTAGGTGCACTAATTTTTGGTGTTGTAGCAGAACGCTTTGGTCGTATATTTAGTATAAAAGGTTCCATATTTTTAATGTCTGTGGTTGGAATTGCATGTATGTTTGCTGGCAATTATAATATATTATTTGCACTAAGATTTTTACAAGGCGTTGGACTAGGAGGAGAAGTTCCTATTGCTGCTACATATATAAATGAATTATCACGAGCTCAAGGTCGTGGAAAGTTCTTTATGGTGTATGAAATGATATTTCCTATCAGTTTAATGATAACTGCACAGATTGGAGCTGTAGTTGTACCAAGCTTGGGTTGGAAATGGATGTTTTTACTGGGCGGTGCAATAGGTTTAGTTATGCTGCCACTTTTCTTTATGCTTAGAGAATCACCACGTTGGTTGATTGGTAAAGGAAAATTTGATGAAGCTGAACGTGTCATTGAAGAAATGGAAGCAAGTACAGATAAGCGTTTACCTGTAAATATGACGAATATAAACAAGCCAGCTAAAAAAGCTGACTGGAAAGAATTATTCTCTCCATTTTATCGCTGGAGAACGTTAGTTGTATGGGGATTGTGGTTTTCAGCATACTTCATATCTAATGGTTTAAACAACTGGCTTCCTAGCTTATACAAAACTGTTTATAAGCTTCCGCTATCAGAATCTTTACATGCAGCGTCGCTTACAAATGTTATACAAGTAGTTATGGTATTAGCATGTGCATTTCTTATTGATAAGATTGGACGTAAGAGATGGGCAACAGTAGCTTTCCTTATAGCTGGTTGTTTACTTCTAGTACTTTTCCTTACTGGAGCAAAATCTGCAAGAAGTGTTATGTACTTAGGATCATCAGCTTATGGTGTTATAGGATCAATTACTGTTCTGCTTTATTTATATACTCCAGAAATATATCCTACAAGGATGAGAGCTATTGGAACAGCATTTGCTACAACGTGGTTACGTCTTGCTTCTGCAATAGGGCCTATGATAATTGGAATTGTTTTAGATGCTAAAGGAATTTCATATGTATTTGTTGGTTTTGCAATTATTTGTATTATAGGTTCAGTAATAGCTACGAGAATGATTGAAACACGTGAAAAAGTACTTGAGGAGATTGCTCCTTAAATAAAGCTATGATTAACCCTTACATAAAGAAAATATACATATTATCATACATATTTTAAAGTGTGTATGATAATGTGTGTATTTTCTTTATTATAGATTATGAGATTAAAGTAAAGGAGATGAGAGATTACTATGAAGTTAGTTAATTTTAAAGTTGGAGAAAAAATTAGGTTAGGTATTGAGACGGAGAACGGTATTATAGATGCAGTAAAAGCTGCTGAAGATTATTCTCTTAAAGTATATAACACTATAGAGGAAGTTATTGATGAAGGAGAAAAAGCTTTACTCCAATTAAATGAATTGATGAAAAAAGGAGTAGAAACAATTCCTGAAGATGAAATTATTTATGCTCCACCTGTGATAAAACCAGAAAAAATTCTTTGTATTGCTTCAAATTACATAACTCATTCACAAAAATCTGATGCAGATGATAAAGCTTTGCCAGTGATATTTAGTAAATTTAACAATGCACTTGCTGCACATAATCAAATTATTTCTCTACCAAAGTGTGGTGAAAAATTCGACTATGAAGCAGAATTAGTTATTGTTATTGGAAAAGAAGCTAAAAACATTTCCAAAGAAGATGCACTTTCCTGTGTGTTTGGATATACTGCTGGAAATGATTTGGCTGCTAGAGACCTTCAACGCAAAACTCATCAATGGTTAATAGGAAAAACTTGTGATAATTTTGCACCTATTGGACCTTGTTTGGTAACAGCTGATGAAATAGATGCTTCAAATTTAGAAATACAATGTAAAGTAAATGGAGAACTTAGGCAATATGGCAATACTAGAGATATGATTTTTGATTGTGCAGAAATGGTAAGCTACATATCTAATTATATGACATTAAAGCCTGGAGATATAATCTTTACTGGAACACCTAGCGGAGCTATTTTAACCTATCCAGAAGATAAACAAGAGTGGTTGAAGTCTGGAGATGAAATTATTGTTTCTATTGAAAAAATTGGTGATATCATAAATGTATTAAAATAGATTATTTATTATAAGATAAAAAATAAAATCAGCCTATATCTTCAATTGACATATACAAGATATAGGCTGATTTTTATAAAAGTTAAAGAATGAGGGGGATAAATTTGTGAAAACTAAAAATACATTTTCAAGTATAAAAAACAAGTTAATGCTTATTATGATAGTTATCGGTATTGCGCCAATAATATCTTTAGGCATTTTCTCTAATATTAAAACTGACAGTATTGTGAGAAATAGGTTTGAAGTTTCAACTAGCCAAACAATTCAAGAAGTTAATAGAGGCATAGAAAACTTTTTTGAAGGAATGTCTACACCCTTGATATTTATGGATAATAATTCATATATAAAAGAAATAAAAACACATCCGGAGAATGTATTAATATTAAATTCTATTTTTAAGGATGTAAAAGCTAGTAATGAATGCATTGAAAGTGTTATATTTGGATTGCCAGATAAAACAGTATATGTATATCCTGAAAGTAGTAATACACTAGACCCAACAACCAGACCTTGGTATATAGGTGCCATGGCTAAAAGGGGAAAGGTATTTTACTCTGATCCATATGTTGGTTTATTGACCAAGAAAAATCTGGTGACAATTTCCATGACTGTTGAAAATAATAATCAGGTAATTGGAGTTATAGGAGTAACTATAAATCTTGATAAGTTATCCAATAAACTATCAAGTATAAAAATTGGACAGAAAGGTTATATATATGTAACTGATTCAAAGGGTATTCTAGTAGCTCATCCTGATAAAAAGTTAATAGGTACAGATACAATAAAAAAATTGTCAATATGGGAAATGGCAAAAAACAGAGAATCAGGATTTCAAAAAGATAATTCTAAAAATGCCAATAATATTATTATTTATGACACAAATAAATTGACCAATTGGAAGTTATTTGCGTCGATGCCTAACTCTGAAATAAACGATGATCTTAATTATTTAAAAAAGTATTCAATTGTATTTATTTTTATAATGCTTGTACTTTCGGGAATAGCAGCATTAATTGTGAGCAGAAGGATCACTAAAAACATATTTAAATTACAAAATGCATTTAATAAGGCAGCCTATGGTGACTTGTCAATTCGGACAGATATTAATAGCAAAGATGAGTTCGGAAAATTAGGAAATGATTTTAATAAAATGGTAGAAGGTATAGGAACATTGATATGTAATGTTAAAGAATCCGCTGATATTTTAAATGAAAATTCAGATACAATAACTTCAATGGCTAAGGAAAGTGATGATGCTGTTAAAGAAGTGGCAGCAACAATAGGTCAAATTGCAGATGGAACTTCAGATCAGTCAATGAATGTAGATGAAGGAGTTAGAGAATTAGAACAGGTTAGCAATAAAATATATAATATTTCTGAACTTACAAATAAAATGTCTAATGAATCAGAAAATACCAATAGGTTAAGTAAAAAAGGATTAGAAGTAGTTAAAATTCTTACTGAAAAATCTGTCAATACTGATAAATCTACAATGGATGTTAATGATATTGTATTAGATGTACATAAATCATCTAATGAAATTAGTGTTATTACTGATACTATTAATCAAATATCATCACAAACTAACTTGTTAGCATTAAATGCTGCAATAGAGGCAGCAAGAGCAGGTGAGGCTGGTAAAGGATTTTCTGTAGTGGCAGATGAAATTCGTAAACTTGCTGAAGAATCTACTTCTGCAACTGAACAGATTCAAGCATTAGTTGGTAGTATTAGAGGAAAAGCACAAACAGCAGTTAAAGCAATGGAGGAGACAAAGAACAGTGTAAAAGAACAGAATAGTGCTGTTTCTGAAACAAGAACTATATTTGGAGAAATATTAACTTCAATAAACAAATTAACTTCGCAAATTCAATTGGTGAAGGAAAAGGCAGAAGAAACTATTAATAATAAAGATGAAATAGTAGCTAAAATGCAAAACATATCTGCAGTTTCAGAAGAAATTGCTGCAAGCACAGAAGAAGTTTCAGCATCTGGGGAAGAGATTACAGCAACAATGGATGAATTCTTAACCAATGCAAATTCTTTAAAACAATTATCAATAGAACTTGAAGCACAAATCAATAAATTTAAGTTATAAAATACTTTGGCAAAAACAAATTGGGATGCTGCATTTAGGCAGCATCCCAATTTCCTTTATATTAGGGAAGGGTGAATTAACTTTTGTTTAAGGTGCAATTTCCTCCAAGGATTTTCCGGTTGTTTCAACCATTCGTGTAGCTATTATTGAACCTATAATACAAATAACTGCAAAACCAAGAAATACATATGAAATTCCTTTAGCATCTAATACGATTCCAATTATCATAGGTCCTATTGCGGAAGCAAGACGAAGCCATGTTGTAGCAAATGCTGTTCCAAGAGCTCTCATTCTTGTAGGATATATTTCTGGAGTATAAAGGTATAGTAAAACAGTAATTGAACCTATAACACCATAAGATAATGATCCTAAATACATAACACTTTTTGCAGATCCTGCTCCATTTAAGAATAGTGTTGCAAGTAAACAACCAGCAACAAGGAAAGCTACAGTTGCCCATCTTCTACGTCCAATCTTATCAATTAGCAATGCACATGTTAATACTATAACTACTTGAACAATATTTGTAAGGGATGCTGCATGTAAAGATTCTGAAAGTGGAAGTTTGTAAACAGTTTTGTACAAGCTAGGAAGCCAGTTGTTTAAACCATTAGATATAAAGTATGCTGAAAACCATAATCCCCATACCACTAATGTTCTCCAGCGGTAAAATGGTGAAAATAGTTCAGTCCATTTTGCTTTAACTACTGGTTTGTTTACATCCATACTAACAGGTACACGCACATCTGTACTTGCTTCCATTTCTTTAATAACACGTTCAGCTTCATCGTATCTACCTTTAGAAATTAACCAACGTGGTGATTCTTTAAGTGTAAAGAAAAGAGGTAGAATAATTAAACCTGCTGCACCACCTATCAAGAATATCCATTTCCAACCATAATGTGGTACAATAAAAGCTGCAATTTGTGCAGTTAGCATCAAACTAATAGGGAATATCATCTCATATAGCATGAAGAATTTTCCACGCCCATGTGCTGCTGACAATTCATTTATATAGGTAGCAGCAACAGGAACTTCACCGCCCAATCCAACGCCTTGCAGGAATCGTAATGTAAACAATATATTATAATTGCCAGCAAACATACATGCAATTCCTATTACAGACATTAGAAAGATAGAGCCTTTTACACTATTTACACGGCCAAAGCGTTCGGCTATGACACCAAAAATAAGTGCACCTACTGCCTGACCTAAGTATCCTGCTGCAATTAGCATTCCAATTTGACCAGCAGATAAATGCCATAATCCAATTAAAACTGGCATAGCATATGCAAGGGATAGTGAATCAAAACCATCAAAAAATGTAGCAGTACCTATAATAACACGCGGTTTGATATGCCATCGTGAAAAAGGAATACTCGCTAGACGTGTAAGGAGTTCTGAGGCACGGTTTGTTGAAGAGTTTAAATTTGCATTTTCATTCATATTAACAATCCTTCCTTTCGCTGTGTCTAGAACACAAAGTTTGGTAAAACGTTTACTTATCGTATTATTTAATATGCGTTTCTTAATGTTAAGAAACGCATATATTGCCAAGATATATTAAACTAAATTAACTTTTTCAACACCTGAATCAGCTAATGCTTTAGTAACAACGTCTATTTCATGTTGATCTAAAGGCATTAGAGGTGGTCTCATTAATGGTGATGTGAATACTTTACGTTGTACTAAGAATTCTTTCATTCTTGCATGAGCTTCTCCAGTAGGTTCTCCTATTCCGTAGATACCTTGTGCTGCTGCAAATAATTTTTCATTAACCTTTTTAGCTTCTACTAAATCTTCGTTTTGAACAGCTTTAAATAAAGCAGTTATTAATTCTGGTACGCATCCTGAGAAACCTATTAAAGCTCCATCAAGTCCTTGAATCATTGTTGATAAAACATTTTCATCGTGGCAAGTAAGTAATGTTGTTTCAGGTGTTTTTTCTCTTAATATACGTACATCTCTTTCATATAGAGGCATGTCTCTAGTTCCCATCTTAACTGCTACAACATTAGGGATTTTACACATTTCTAATAATAAATCTATTGGATAAAATGATTTTGTATTTGAAGGATAAAGATGTATAAATATCTTTATATTTATAGCTTCTGCAACATCTTTTACAAATTTAAGAGCTCCTTCTGGCTTAATACCAAATCTTAACCATAAGTGTGGTGGCATAAGTAAAATTCCATCAGCTCCTGCTGCTTCTGCTGCTTTAGCTTGGTTTATAGCATCAAAAGTTCCTTCTGCACAAACCCCTGAAATGATCTTAACTTTACCTTTAACTCTGTCAGCTGCTAACTTTGTAACATGTGCTCTTTCTTCATTTGAAAATCCTGTTATTTCTCCAGTATGTCCATTTGTAACTAATCCTGCTATTCCTTTGTCAGCATATTGAAGTAGCCAATCTATATAGTTATTGAACTCCTTCTCGTTGATTGAATAATCATCATTTAGTGGTACCATTATTGCTGGATATATTCCGCCCCATTCTCTTTTCATTATTAAATTCCTCCATTTGTAAATAAATTTTTTAAACAATTCCTCTTCAAATACCTTTTGATGTTAAAATTCCTTTAATAGAAACATTTTCTTGTAGTGTTCACAAATGAATGCTATTAAAATATGGCAATCTTATAAATAAATCATGTCATAATTTGATAGGGAACGTTTTCTGTGATTTTATTATATAAAACGTTTTCTATAAAGTCAATAATTTTTTAAATTTTTTAAAAATTATTTTGTTTCTAAACATGTATATTATTTTGAGTAGTCTAATTATAAGCTAAATGAAAGTATGACAAAACTAAAAAAACATGGATAAAATCAATAATATCAGCTGTGTAACTATAAGGCTGTATTTAGATGCTTATATGAAAAATTAATTTTTTAATCATTATAATATTTAAATTTAAGTACATTAAAAAATAGCATTTGCACCAGGTATATGTAAAAAAAATACAGATAATATTTTCTAAAAAGTTTATGGATAGAAATACACTTGTTGCAATATAACTGAAAAATGTTATAATTAAATGTAAAAAAATGAAATAAATCTTCACTTTTTTAAAATAAAAGCTTTTTTTATCATACTTATTACTTTTTTATATTGTTAATATGTTAAAAATTATATATAATATGCATGAATGAGAAAATTTAAATACAAATTTTTTATAATGTATATGTATATTAATCTCCATAAGACTGTGGCTTTTGATGATTTCTAGATGTAAGTATATATTATAATATTTTTAACTATATGTAATTAAAGAATGATGTAAATTGAAGAAAACGTTTTATCCGATCGATACCATTGCTAATACCTCAAGTTGGGGATAAGCACTGCTACGCGCCTGGATAAGTTCTTCTAAGACTCAGATGTAGAGAGGCATTCCTCACAGGAAAACTCCACCTGAGTCTAAGAATCACTTGACCTTAATTTTGTTTTTTAGGAGAGTATACATATGAAAAATGTTTCGATTGTAGATGTAGCAAAACAAGCAGGAGTTTCAGTTACTACTGTGTCGCGTATAATAAATAATGTTAATTATCCAGTAGCGGCAAGTACACGTGAAAAAGTATTGAAAGTAATTGATGAATTACAATATACCCCTAATAAAGCTGCTCAGGGTTTAAAGAGAAAGTTTAGCGATATTATAGGTCTAATTGTAAGAGATGTTTCAGATTCTTATTTTGGAGAAATAGCGAATGGAGTAACTAATAGAGCTAGTGAACTTGGTTATTTGTCTTTTGTCTGTAATACAGGACGTAATCCTGAAGATGAATTGAGGTACCATTATCATCTTTGGCAGCATAGGGTAAAAGGTATAATACTGGCAGGTGGAGGATTTGATCAGCTGGATTATAAAGAAAAGCTTGAGAATCAAGTTGTGAGATATGAAAAATATGGCTTAAAAATTGTATCCTTGGCTCCTCAAGGAATTCAAATTCCCTATGTGATGATAAATGATTTTGATGCTGGCAGGAAAGTTACTGAATACTTAATTCAACGAGGACATACAAAAATCGGTTTTATCGGTGGTCCGCAAAAAATATTTGCATCCATGGAGAGATTAAAGGGATTTAAAGCAGCAATTGACGCTGCTGGCATTGAGTACAATAAGAAGTATATTACCAGTAGTGAGTTTTCTCAAAAAGGGGGATATGATGCTTGTAAATCATTGATGTCCAAGGGTAAAGAATTAACAGCAATTTGTTGTGCAAATGATAATATTGCAATTGGAGCTATGAGTGCTGTTAGGGAACATGGATTAAGCATTCCCAAGGATATTTCTGTAATCAGTATAGGTGATATAAAGGATGCAAAGTACACAAATCCTCCTCTTACAACATTAACCATTCCTCATTATGAAATGGGACAAATGGCTGTAGATGTTATTACACAGTGGAAAGAGAAAGTTGAAATTACTTTAAGTACATCAATATTCGAGAGGGAATCTGTTAGAGTATTAAATAATTAAATATAATGTATTTTTGGAGAAAAGTTAGAGAAGCATGTATTGCTATGATGGCATAATGCTTCTTTTTTTATTGCATAGAAATTTTTTGTTTTTTAAGTAAAAAGCATTCTATAAAATATTGTAGGTTCCATGAAAAAAAATGATATTTATCCAACACTTGTCTATTATATGTTGAATAATCAACAAATCACAACTAGATTAATGATTGAAGTTATACAACACACATTTTATAATAAACACATGTCTATTAATAAACAAGAGTTTTATATGATTAAATATAAGTTTTGCACATAATAAAAAAATGCGAAACATTTTTTAGAGGACAATTGACAGAGGACAGAGGACAATGAAGGTGAGTTTTTCTCCCTAAGTCGGAAAACTAATTTATTTTTAATCTTGTTTTGCTAACGCAAAACAAGATTTGAATTTATATAAGTGAACAATGTTTCGCTTTAGCGAGACGAGCCATCAAAAATTTAATTAAAGATTTTTCGCAGCAAAGCGGAGAAAAATCATCCTTCACTGTCCTCTGTCAATTGTCCTCTGTCCTCTGAAAAAGTTGTGTCGCATTATGCTTAAACTGTAAAAGTTAAGCATTATATTATTGAAATTATAGGAGGTATACCATGAATAAAAAATTTTTATCTTTTTGCTCACTGTTTATAACTGTAATTATGCTAAGTGGATGTGGTAGTAAGGGTGATTCAGAAAAAAATACTTCTAAAAATTATCCAGTTAAAATTTTAGAACTAAAAAATGAAAACAATCCTGTTTCGTTGGAATATGAAGGAATAACAGGTGGTAGTGAGGTGAGAAAGCTTTCCTTCAAAAGTTCAGGTAAGATATCTAAAATATATGTGTCAAAGGGTCAGGAGATAAAGAAAGGCGATGCTTTAGTTGAACTTGATAAAAGTGATTTGAACTTTGCCATGGAAGCTTCTAAAGCTCAGATGGATTCGGCTTCTGCACAATATGATAAGGCAGTAAATGGAGCGCAGCAAGAAGACATAAGTAAAGCTGATATAGCAGTAAAAAATGCACAGGATAACTACAATTATTATAAAGACCTATATGATAAAAATGTTAAATTATATAATTCAGGAGCGATTTCAAAACAAGATTTAAATAGTTGTAAACTTCAGTTAGATAGCACTGTCAGTGCTTTAAATGGTGCAAAACAAAGCTTGCAGCAGCTTCAAAATGGAAGTAGAGAAGAAGATAAACAAGCTTTATCGGCTCAAGTAAATGCAGCAAAAGCTGATTATGATTCAAAGGCTAATTTAGTTCAGGATGGAACTTTAACTTCCGATTCAGATGGTTATGTTGTAGATGTACTTTGTAAAGAAGGGGAAATGCAGCCTGCAGGAAATCCTGTTGTTTTAGTAAGAAGTAAAAATCAAGTTGTTACCATAGGTTTATCCTCTGATGATGTTAAAAAAGTGAAAATAGGTACAAAGGCTCAGGTTAAAGTTAGCAATAATAAGGTAGATGGGGAAATTTCAAATATAGTTCAAATGTCAGATAAAACCTCTGGAACCTATAGTGCTGAAATTAAGCTTTTAAAGCCTGTAGATAACAATACATTTTATGTTGGTGATACTGTAAAAACTTATGTTAGTATAGGAAATAAAAATGGAATATGGATTCCTATTAGCAGTATTTTAAATGATGGAGAGGACTATGTTTATGTATCAGAAAATGGACGAGCTGTTAGAAAAAATGTAACCTTAGGGGCTACAGATGAGGGTAAAGTTTCAGCAGAAGGTTTAAAGTCAGGAGACAAACTTATTATTGAAGGTATGAAAAACATAAAAGCTGGCTACAGCCTTACAATAAAGTAAAGGAGAATTAATTATGGGATTAATTAAAGCAGCCATAAAAAATAAAAAGATTATATTTGTCTTAGTACTTATTGCCATTATAAGTGGTTTCTATTGTTATCACATTATTCCTAAGCAAGAAAGTCCAGATGTTTCTTCTCCTGCTGCCATGATTACCACAATATATCCTGGTGCTTCACCTAGTGATATAGAAAAACTGGTATCCAAAAAAATAGAAGATAAGGTGGAAGAAATAAGTGGTTTTGATTATGTAGAATCTTATTCACAAAACAGCGCTTCCATAGTTATTGTAAATTTAAACAATGATGCAGATAAGGATAAAGCCTGGAGAGATTTAAGAGATAAAATAAAGGATTTACAATCTGAGCTTCCAGAGGGATGTCAGGAAAGTAAGATAGATACTAAGCTAACAGAAACTACAGGTATGATTATAAGTATATCTGGAAAAAATTATTCCTATGAACAGCTTGGAAATTATGCAGATGACATAAAGAAACAATTGAGTAGTGTTAGTGGTATTTCTAGATTTGATATAGAAGGAAAACAGAAAAAACAGGTAAAGATAGAAGTTGATTGGACTAAGATAAATAAGTATCCTATTTCCATTGAAGATGTGTGTTCTGTGTTAAAAGCACAAAATGTAGATATTCCTTCAGGATCTTTAAATTTACCTACTGGAAAAATAAAGGTTAAAACACCAGGTACCTTTACATCTCTTCAGGATATACAAAATACAATTGTTGGTGTATCAGGAAACAGTGGAGAAACTGTAAAAATTAAAGATATAGCAAAGGTATCTATGGATTATGATGAGGATTCTAATTATAAATATACCGATAATGGAAGTAATGCAGTACTGCTTTCAGGATACTTTCAGGATAATAAGAACATTGTTCTAATAGGCGATGATATAACAAAAAAATTAGATAGTATAAAAAAGCAATTGCCAAAGGATTTAACTATAGATCAAGTTACGTTTCAACCTAAGGATGTAAATGATTCAGTATCATTTTTTATGAAGAACCTTGAAGAAGGGGTAATTTTAGTAGTTATAGTTGTACTTATAGGTATGGGACTTAGAAATGCATTAGTAGTATCATCAGTTATTCCAATATCTATAGGAATGTCTTTTTTAGTAATGTATGTACTTGGAATAAAAGTTCAGCAAATGTCTACTACGGCACTTATTATAGCACTGGGAATACTGGTGGATGATGCCATTGTAATAGGCGACATTATACAGGTAGGTATAGATGAAGGAGAAAAACCTGATGAGGCCGCTTTTAAAGGTTTGAAAAAGTTGTTTGTACCTGTATTTACTTCTACCTTAATTATTGTTGGAGCTTTTTTACCACTGTTAACTATACCTGGAGAAGTAGGTGAGTTTTTAAAAACCTTGCCTCAAGTGGTAATAATTTGTGTGACCTGTTCCTATATATCAGCTTTATTTGTAACTCCAGCTATGTCTGCTTTAGCTTTTAAAAAGAGTAAGTGCGTTAACAAGGAAAGTAAGATCAAAAAAATGTTTCATAAGCTTTTAACTTATGGACTTTCTCATAAAAAGAAAGTTATTATTGCAGCTTTGGTAATATTTGTAGTATCTGTAGGAATAACAAAAACTTTAGGAATGCAGTTTTTCCCTTATGCAGATAAAAATATAATATATATAGATGTTAGTAATGAAAAAGTTGAAGATATTAATAGTACATCAAAGTTGGTAAAACAAGTGGAAGATGTATTAAAGTCACAAAAAGAAATTACATCTTATACTTCAGCTATAGGTGGTGGAATGCCTAGATTTTATATTACATTACCTACAGTAACTCCAGCAAAGGACACTGCTCAAATTTTGGCAAAGGTAGATTTAAATAAAACTAAAAAATTCAATACTAATAAAGAGCTGACTCAATATGTACAAGATTTACTGGATAATAAAATTTCAGGAGGTACAGCTACAGTAAAGTTATTAGAAGTAGCTGAACCTATAGGTGCTCCTGTAAGATTAAGACTTACTGGAGAAGATTTGGATCAAGTATATGCAGCTTCGGATAAAATACAGCAGGAGTTAAAAAACATTCCTGGAACCTTAAATGTAAGGGATGATGCTGCAAAAAAGACTTATCAATATGAAGTAAATATAGATGATGCAAAAGCGTCAACCCTTGGTTTATTAAAGTCAGATATATTAAAACAAATAAACATTGCATTAAAAGGTTACAGTAGTTCTGTATATAGAAAAAATGGAAGTGAGTATGACATACTAGTAAAAACTAATATAGCTTCTGTTAAGGATCTTGAAAATTTGCAGATTAAATCCAGTGTTACGAATAATAAAGTACAGCTGTCACAAGTAGCTTCTGTTAAATTGAGTTCGGAGTTGGATCAGATAAAACATTATAAGAAGGATAAAACTATCACTGTGTACAGTGATGTAAAGACAGGTTATAACTCAGTAGATGTGGAAGATGCACTAAGCAGCAAAATAAGCAAGATGGATTTAAATGGAGTAAATGTTATTTATGATGGTGAAAAATATCAAATAGAAAAAAACTTCACCAGTCTTGCTTTAGCAGGGGTACTTACTATACTTATAATTTATATACTGCTGTTTATACAATTTAAATCTTTTGTACAGCCTCTTGTAATTATGTGTTCGCTGCCATTAGCCTTAATAGGGGTAGTAATAGGACTTCTAGTATTCCAAATGCCATTATCTCTAACGGCTGTAATGGGAATAATAAGCTTAATTGGAGTAGTTATAAGAAATGCTATACTGCTTATAGAATATATAATTGAAGGAAGAAAGGAAGGACTTTCCATAGATGAAGCTTGTATTCATGCTGTAAGCCAAAGATTTAGGCCTATAATATTAAGTTCAGTGGCAACTATCACAGGTATAATTCCACTTGCATTTTCAAAAAGTGCCTTGTTTGGACCTATGTCAGTGACCATAATGTTTGGACTTTTGGCAGCTACTTTCCTCACTTTCATTGTAGTTCCTGTTGTATATTCAATAGTTAATACAAAACTAGATGATGGTAGTTTAAAGTTACAGTTTAATGGCTTATTGAAAAAAACAGGAATGATAAATGTATGGGGAAAAGTAAAAGAGATAAATTTACAAGAAAAAATAAAATCTATGATTGATAAAGTTAAGGAGATTAGAAAATAGATTAACATTTATGAAATATGTGATTTAAGGAAGAGGACGTTTGGTATTAGTATTAAGAACGTCCTCAATTTTTATGCTTTTCTTCATTTAAAGTAATGATATAATTTAATGAGAAATATTATGGAGGAAAGAAATGAATTTTACAGCTATAGATTTTGAAACTGCAAATGAAAGAAGAAATAGTCCATGCTCAATTGGTATTGCCGTTGTTAAAAATGGACATGTTGTAGAAAAAATACATCACTTAATACGACCTAAAGAAATGAGATTTATGCCAATTAATATTGGAATTCATGGAATAAGACCAGCTGTGGTTGAGAATGAACCAGAGTTTGATAAGGTATGGGAAAAGATTAAGCATTATTTTGATGGAAATTTAGTAATAGCTCATAATGCTTCCTTTGATATATCAGTTTTAAGGAAGACTGCAGAACTTTATGATATAGATCTGCCAAAGTTTAAATATATTTGTACCATGAAACTCAGCAAAAATTTTTATAGAGGAATTGAAAATGCAAAATTAAACACAGTAAATGACTTTTTAGGATATGAGTTCAAGCACCATGATGCATTGTATGATGCTCTTGCATGCAGCAATATATTACTTAATATAGCAGCGGAATTAAAATGTGATGATATTGATGAAATATCTAAACTAGTAGGAGTAAGCATAGGAACTGTAGATGGCTGCGAATATAAGCCGTCACGTATTAAAGGAATTACAATAAAAACGTCTAATAGAATTTATGTTCCTAAAAAACGAAGTGTATTTAAAAGATTAAAAACTGATGCATATAAAAATGAAGTAGTGGTATTCACTGGAAGGCTGGATTCTATGCCAAGAGATGAAGCTATGGGATTAGTTAGAGTACTTGGAGGAACTACAGGAAGTTCTGTTACGAGAAAGACAACAATTTTAGTGACTAATATGAAAGATGCAAAAGATTTACGTAGAGAAGAAATGAGTACTAAGCTTAAAAGAGCAGTAGACTTAAATATAAAGGGACAAAATATAAGGTTTTTAAATGAAGATGAATTTTTAGGAATAAAATAAGGTTAGTTGTCATAAGTAAGTGAGGTTTATAGCTTTAACCATTGATATTACTTGGGTAAAGCTATTTTAAATTATAAAAGGCAGTGTTCTAAGCAATGTTATTCTTGCAAATTCAAAAACTTTATTATATAACTTAAAGTGTAAAATTCCCTGTCTAGCTTTGTAACAATTGACTTTAGTCCCGCAATTATTGTTTCTTCTGTAAAATTTTCTAGTAGAAGCATAATATTTAATGTATTAAGGCCGCCGTCTTTTGTATCAAGGACTCGTGCTTTCTTTATATACTTGTTTTCCATAGCGGTTAAAACAGCACTTCTTAACTCGTCACTGATTTCTAATTTTGGCATTTCTTCGAAGATTCTGATGCCGGGGGTATTTATATCAATATTTTTAGCTTTGCTCATATCAGTAGATAAGAATATAGTATTTATAAACTTTACATCCTTGAAATTAGTATCTTCCAGCTTAACAGAGTCAAGAATAGCATTTTCAAAAATAGAACTTTTAAAGTCACTGCCTTTTAAATTTGTTCCAATAAATTCTGCATATTTAAAGCTGCACTTTAAGAAATTGGTAGATTTAAAATGTGCTCCTCTAAAGCTTACAAAATCAAAAATTGAGCCTGAAAAGTCACAGTTATAACAATTGCTTCTCTCTAGGTTTTTGTACATAAAGTTTTTATCTTTCTTCTCTATATTATTGTAGTTGAAATTTCCTTTAACACTTCTATTTGTTGCCATGATTCTCTTCACCTAAGTCCCTTCTTGGTATTTTAAATTTAATAGCTTTTTCTATTTCTTCAAGTCTCAATCTGTCTTTTGGGTCAATAAATAGGCAGGTGTAGCCTTCCTCTCCAGCTCTTCCGGTTCTGCCGATTCTATGTATATAACTTTCTGCACTTTCAGGTATGTCATAGTTATATATATGGCTGACTCCGCTTATATCAAGTCCCCTAGAGGCAACATCCGTTGCTATTAAGTATTGAAAATCACCATTTCTAAAGGCTTTCATTATTCTTTCACGTTTTGACTGAAGTATATCACTGTGCAGCTTTTTGCAGTCGCAGCCTCGTTTATATAGTGATACTTCCAGTTCATCCACTCTTCTTTTGGTTCTGCAAAATATTATAGCCATATATGGATTGTCTTGATTGAGCACGGTGCACAAAGCATCTTGTTTTCTTCTGTCTGTAGTTTCTACTACCTGTTGTTTAATAGCATCAAGAGTTACTTCTTCTTTATTTATTGTTACTGCTAACGGTTCTTTTGTGTATCTATAGGCCAGTCTTTTAACATCTGAATTTATGGTTGCAGAGAAACAAAGGGTTTGGCGTTTTTTAGAGGTTTCCTTTATAATTGTCTCCACATCATTCTTAAAGCCCATTAAAAGCATTTGATCTGCTTCATCCAGCACAAAGGTTTTTAATTTACTTAAATCTATGGTTTTTCTTTCAAGATGATCAAGAAGTCTTCCCGGGGTTGCAATAATAAGATGGATACCTGTTTTTAACTTCTTAAGCTGAGACCCTATATCCTTACCTCCATAGGCTGCCAATATATTAATATCCTTAGCCTGTTTAAGCTTTAGAGCTTCCTCGGTTATCTGAAGGGCAAGCTCCCTTGTAGGAGTTAAAATCAAGGCTTGAACTGCATCCACCTTAGTTGAGATATTTTCAAAAATGGGAAGCAAAAACGCCAGTGTTTTTCCTGTGCCGGTTTGAGATTCCACTATAACATCTCTTCCGTTCTTTATAAGACTTATGCTTTCGGCTTGAACCGGTGTGGGCTCAGTGATGCCATTATTTTTTAATATCTTTACTATATCTTCGCTGATTCCTAATTGGTTAAAATTCATTATTTTCTACCTTTCAATGGAAGCTTAATTAGAACCTTCTGGCTGCCATATCTTTTAATCATATACTATTTATAAGAATTAAACAAACAATTTATACAGATGTGCTTATCACTTTATATTGTTAACATTTTTTAAAATTTTCTCAAGTTTTTCAGTAGAGACAATTCGCTCATTACATTTTTTACTATCCAAACAAATATAAAAGCCTATTGATTTATAGGCACCTTCCCCTGAATTAGATGTTTTACAGACAGGTGAAACAAAAGCTACTTCATCTTGTCTTCCTACATGATTGCAAAGTGAACATATATGGGTATTGTTTGAACTATGGTTTGGCATTCTGCATGTCATACCTATGAGATTATCATTCATATTATATGCTACAAATAATTTTTTAGTTGGCTCATCAACCCAACCTAAATATACAATCTTTGAATCTTGTACATCTAAATTTTGCAATTTTAATTTCTTTTCTTTTTTAAACAGTTTACTGATTTGTGCGATTGTAACTTTTGGCATTCCATATACATATTTATCTAATCCAGCTAAATATGTATCAATTTGTGATGAGTCATTTATTTCATTAATATCAAGCAGTTCTTTTTGTTCAGGGGATAAATTTGTAAAAGTATTTAATATTTTATCGGATATATATGCTTTACTAGCCTCAACAATATTAATATCTACACAGCTTTTAAAAGTATTATTTAAATCATTTAAACACTTTTTTATATAATTATATTCATGTTTTTTTATGAAAGTTTCCATAAAAATTTAGCACCTCTTTCTAATATGTGTTATTTTTATTATGAATGAAAATAGGTATGGAATTATCTTAATTTGCTATATTATGAATCCATTAAAAAAGATGATTATTATTATTCCAGTTGAAAGTAACAATAATCATCTTGACTTAAGTCATATTTCATATTCACAATCATTTTATCCGAGCGGCTACCATTGCTAATACCCCCACTTTCTTTGTATGAAACTCCTTCTCCTATTGTCGAAGGAGTAAGTGATTCGCACAAAATCATAGATTTTGGCTCTCTACTTAACTGTGGGATAAGCACTGCTACGCGCCTGGATAAGTTCTTCTAAGACTCAGATGGGTAAAATGCCTAAATGGCATTTTACGAGCTTTTGCTCAGGTAAGAGGTATTCCTCACAAGCAAACTCCACCTGAGTCTAAGAATCACTTGATTTTTGAACCTTGTCTTAAAATACAAATGATGATTTCATTGGATTGCTACAATGAAATCATAACATAGTTTAAAATAAGCATTCAATCTAATAAATAATTCCGTAATGATTATGAGCATAGAAGCTTTTCCTGACCTATTATTCTTCTTATACTTTTTTCTGATAGATAATATTCTTGAGTTAACTCAAGAATAGCAGCCCCATTAATATATTTTTTATAAATCTCTTTATTTCTCAATTTAAGGATACTCTTTATACCACTCTTTTCTCCCCAGGATTTATGATTTTCATTTTTTCTGGGGATGTAAAGATATTCTCCATCTACATATTTTTGTATTATTTTAACAATTTCCTCTGGCAACACATCTTGTGCTTTTACATGTTTCATTTCCTTACTCCTTCACTCTTATCATAGAATTGAAGCAAAGAATACACAAAAGCTATGTGTTACAGAGCCTAAAATATGTGCGCAGTTCAGCTAATTTAACAACTTAGGCTCCAAACAAAGCATAGCTGAGTTTGTTGTAGTCCTTGCAAGGAGCAAGCTGATGTAAAGCTGAATGTATCATAGACCTTCATAAAAAATCACCCCCAATACGCACATATTATATCATAATTAGGAAATTTTACGAAGCACTATAAAGAATGTATAAATAGTAAAAAAATCATTTCAACTTCAAGTATTTTTATATAAGTATAACTGATTAAACAGTATATAACTTGACATTAGTTCGGCGACGTACTATACTCGTATTAACATCAAGTGAAAAAAATGGGAGTATTACTTATTATGAATAAATATTTAGCTATATCTAAAGTTTCAAAAATAAGAAGTGAGATTTTTAATTATATTGAATGTGAACTTAAAAAGAGAGGAATTGAGGGGCTTGTAGTGTCACATGGTAATATATTAGATATACTCTATGATAATAATGGAAAATTAACTATGAAAGAAATAAGTGAAGGAATTAATCGTACAAAGTCTACAGTTACTCAGTTAGTGGATAAATTATTATTAAACGGATATGTTGCCAAAGAAGCAAATTTAGAAGATAGAAGATCATCTTATATAGTATTAACCGAAAAAGGGCTAGGTATAAAGAAAGATTTCAAAGAAATTTCAGATAATGTGATTAAAGAATTTTTTTATGATTTTACAGAAGAAGAAGCTGAAACTTTACTTATGTTATTAGATCGGGTAATAAACAACTTTACCCGATAATTTTTTTATAATTATAGTTCGGTACCGAACTAGTAAAGGGGGAGGATAAAAAATGACATGAATTAATGCAGTATATTTTACATTATAAAATTAAAAAAATATTTGAAGGAGATATTAAAATGAATGAAACTATAGAAATAATAAAAAGCCTTAAAACTGTTAGAAAGTTTTCTGATAAAAACATATCAGAGGATAATTTGGAACTTATATTAAAATCATGTGTAAATGCAGCTACAGCATCAGCTAGACAAACCTATTCTATTATAGTTGTAGAGGATAAAAAAGTTATGAAAAAGATAGGATATGTTGGTGACAAAATGCTGGTATTTTGTGTTGATTTTAATAGAGTGATAGACTCAGCTGAATATTTAGAATTTCAATATAAACATGAAATACCTATTGTAGCTTTTATAACAGGCAGCACTGATACAATTCTTGCTGCACAGACTGCTGCTATTACTGCAAAATCTCTTGGAATTGATTCTTTTTTCAGCAATTGTGTACACAGGGGAAATATTAATAGAATATATGATTGTTTAAACCTACCGAAAAAATATTGTTTTCCAATAGCTGCATTGATGCTTGGCTATTCAGACGATGAAAAAATAAAATTGACAAAGAAAGGTCGATTAAGTGGAGAAGGAGTAATACATTTTAATAAATACAAGAGATTAAATGATGAAGAATTGAAAAATATAGTTTTAGAATACGATAGTGAAGATAAACACTTTCTATCTTTAATTGATGATTGGAGAGAAAAAGGATATAAGCATTATCTAGAATATTTTTATGAAAAATGGTGTGGATGTTCAAGGACAAATGAGAAAAGTGATAATCAAATAGAGTCTAACAGTCAATACAGTGAAGTAGAAAAGATGTTGGTTAAGACTGGATTTTTATGCAAATTTATCAAATATGATTCTTCAAAGAGAGCAAATGAAAGTTATAGGTAGGTAAAATGAAAGGCTATACTATATTTACAGGTGTAAATGGTGTTATTGATATATGTGATAAAATTAATATATATGATAATACAGAAATGTTAAAAATAGTGATGGCAATTGAAAAAGGTAAAATAGAATGGAAAGATAAGAAAATACCTGGTTGGCTGCGTAATTTTTTTAAAAGTATATAGTAAAAAATTTTTGCTGAGTTACCTTTTTTATAAGCCTATATATTAAATATAGCTAATTTTTAAAGAGATATTTAAACTAGAAATGCCTCTTTTTTTAAGCTATACTATTATAACATAGAGTTTTAGAATAAGTATTGTTGCGGTTCGCCTTCACCGTGAAACCCTCGACAGAAATGTCGTGGGTTTTTATATATTAACAGAAAATCATAAGTGGCATTTATGCAAATAGTTGGTATTAGAAAAATGTTATACAAATAGCAGTTTAGAATATAATAACTAGTTTCATAAGATTCAAAGTTGATAATTAAGAAACGGAATTGGGATATTCAGAACAGAGTCTTAGAATACATAATTTCCGAAAAACTGAAATACGATTAAAAAGTTAATTGCAAAGTATGGTTAATAGAATTACTATATTAGATATAATAGTAATATAAAGGAAATGTTCATTTGGTTAGAGTAGCATTTTTTATTATTACATATTAAGGAGGATTATATGGTAATGCATAACGAACTTAATTGTACTAACTCTAGAATTTTACTTATTGATGATGAATTAGACATAACTGATCTTATAGAAGAAGTGCTAAAAAGCGATGGTTTTAAAGAAATAAAAAAAGCTCATTCAGGTATAGAAGGCATAAATCTAGCAAAAAAATATTCACCACACATCATTGTACTAGATATAATGCTTCAAGATATAGATGGTATAGAGGTTTGTAAAAAAATAAGAGAATTCTCTTATTCTCCAATACTTTTCCTATCATCAAAAGACGATGAGATAGATAAGATACTAGGTCTTAGTAGTGGAGGGGATGATTATATCACAAAACCATTTAGTCCAAGAGAAATATCCTTCCGTATAAAAGCTCAAATTCGCAGACAACATTATAATAAATCTATAGAAAATACCAATGAAATAGTGAATATAGGCAACTTATTCATTGATATAGATGGTGGAAGAGTCCTTAAGGAAGAAAAGGAAATAGAATTAACAGGTACAGAATTTAAAATATTATCCTATTTAGCTCAAAACCTAAACAAAATAATAAGTAAAGAGAGACTATATGAACAAATATGTGGAGAATATGCAGTAGGCTGTGATAATACTATTATGGTTCATATAAGACACCTAAGAGAAAAGATTGAAATAAATCCTTCAATGCCTGAACTTCTCCTAACAGTAAAGGGCTTAGGTTATAAGCTAGTAAAGGAATAGGGGTAATTCATGAAAGTAGATTATAAACGTTTATTACATACCTACGTTACTTTATTTATTGGATTGATACTTATTTTAGTCGTTATAATAGTTGTTACTTTTAAAGTTATTACTATAAAGAAGCCTAATGGGGATATGGCATTGAGTAATTGGCCAAGAATTTTCACTCAGGAATTTTCACAGGAAATTACAGTTAATAAAGACAAGCATTTTATTACGGAAGAGGGAAGAGAAAAGCTTAAGGAAAATAAATTATGGGTTCAGATAATTGATAAGGATGGCAATGAAATTGAAAGCTATAATAAACCTAAAAATGTAAAGCAGCGATATTCTCAGGTTGATTTATTAAAGCAGCAAGAAAGTAATGAGGTCTTTATTAGTACTGTTACCCTTAATGGAAAGGACTTTGTTTATCTAATAGGCTTTTATAATAAAATATCTAAGGTAACTATGTATTTAGACAATAATGAATTTATAAGTGGTAAATCAATCATTCTCCCTATACTTGGAGTTATTATTTTTATAGTTATTGTTTTGGGTGGAGTTTATGGCATTAGATTAACCAGGGAAATGTCTAAAATAATTAGGAGCTTAGAAAAAATATCCTTAAGAAACTATGAAGCTAAAGAAAGTAAAGGGGAATTTGGAGTTATTTATGAGAATCTAAATAGGCTAGACAATGAGCTTAAATTAAGAGAGAAAAAGAGATATATGGATGACAAGTTAAGAAAAGAGTGGATTTCTAATATAACTCATGATTTAAAAACACCTTTATCACCTATTAAAGGCTATGCAGAGTTAATAGCTAATCCAATTGGGAATAATAATTTGGAAGGGACTCAAGTTTATGGAAAAATCATATTAAAGAATATTCTCTATGCAGAAAAGCTTATTGATGATTTGAAATTAACCTATCAGCTTGAAAATGGTATGCTGCCTTTAAACAAAAAGAACGGGAATATAGTAAGGTTTATCAAAGAAATTGTAATTGATATATTAAATAATCCTGAATTTCAGCATAAAAACATTAATTTTCATAGTGATGAGGAAGTTATTAATATAGAATATGATTGTCTTCTTTTAAAAAGGGCTTTAATGAATCTAATATATAACTCAATTATTCATAATGATGATGACATAGAGATTAAAATACTTATAGAGAAATGTGGAAACACAAGGGTATGTATTTGTGATAATGGAAGAGGCATGAGTGAAGATGAGGTAGAGAATCTCTTTGTAAGATATTATAGAGGAGCAAATACGGATAAGAAGACAGAAGGAACAGGCCTTGGGATGGCTATAGCCAATGAAATAATTCAAGGACATAATTGGAATATTTATGTGGAAAGTAAATTAGGAGAAGGGACAAAATTTATAATTGAGTTTTAACATTAAGGTAGTCTTAAGGTTAAATGAAATGGATATTAAGGTTGTTAGTTTATTATTTTTAATAAGCTAACAATTTTTTTTTGTACAGAAAATATGGTTAAACAAAAAAATAAAACGGAGTTAGTGGGCGCCAGCTGCTCCTATTTTATTAAAAATGAAAATAAAAAAGTGGGTGAATAAATGAAAATCATATTTAAGTATATTTTAAATAACATTAAGGAAAGAAAGACTAGGACAGCTGTTATGCTGCTATCTGTAGTATTTTCTACTACTTTATTATTTGTTTCCCTTACTATAGGAGATTCTTATAAAGCAGCTCAAAGAAAGATGGAAAAAGGATATTCAGGGACTGCCACAGTAAGTGTAAAAGCAGCGAAGAATGAAAATGAACAATTTAAATTTATTAAAGAAGATGTAGTAAAAAATCTAGACAAAATTAAAAGTAAGGTAGGAATAATAAAAAGTACAGGATTATATTGTGAAAATGGATATTTTGAAAACTTTGATATATTGGCAGCAGATTTAGATGGACTTAATACTATTAATAAACCAAGGCTTATGGATAATAATGATTTAAGTAACTTTAGTGGATATAAAATAATTCTTCCAGAGAAATTTACAACTAAATATAAGATAAAAAAGGGAGATAACATAAAGATAACAATTAATCAAAAAACTATCAACTTTCAAGTCTATGGAATTGCAGCTTATGATACAGTATTTTTAAGAAGCACTAGAGGATTTAATGCATTAATTCCAAAGGAAACCTTAAGAGATATTTTAAATATAAAGGATGAATACACTGAAATTCTTTTAGAGCCTAAAGAAAATATCGATACTAATACCCTAATAACAGAAGTATCAAAAAATGTATCTCAAAATAAATATAAGGTTAGTGCTGTTGTAGATGAAAAACAAATAGAACAGGATGCAAAACAAAAAACTATGCCTTTTCTCTTAATAAGTTTTTTTTCATTAACAATGAGTGTTTTTATTATATATAGTAGTTATAAAGTTATTACAATTGAAAGATTACCTGTAATAGGAACATTCCGCAGTATTGGAGCAACTAAGAAGAAAGTTACAAAGATACTTATATTAGAAAGCTTAGTTTATGGAATATTAGGGGGTGGGATAGGAATACCTTTAGGAATAATCGTATTAAAGTTTATATTGGGAGGAATGACAGAAAATCTTACACAAGGAGTAGAGATTACTATGATTATTACCACTCTAAATGTTATAATAACATTCTTTGTAGCGATTATTATGTCAATTTTAAGTGCTTATATTCCAGTGAAAAGATCTAGCGAAATTCCAGTAAAGGATATTGTACTAGGAACAGTAGAGGAAAAGTGTGTGACTAATAAATTTAAGATAAAAGTTGCAGTAGGTTTATTTATTATATCAATTTTACTGCCTAATATATTAAAAGGGAATATGTTATTAATTGGAGGAGGAATATCTTTAATAACGTTAATAGTTGCTGCTCTTATCCTAATACCTATAATTACATATACTATTTCTTTAGTTTTAGAAAAAGTATATGTTGTGATTTTAGGTAATGAGGGAAAGCTTGCTGCAAGAAATATGAGAGGTAATAAGAATGTTACTCAAAGCATTACTCTTCTTTTTATAAGTATATCAGCTGTTATTGTGATTAATGTAGTAGGAAGTTTTGTAAGTACTTATATTGGAGATGTATTTAAAGAAGCTAAACTAGATGGCTTTACAGAAGCTAAGAATATTGATAAGGCCTTTGTAGATAGATTAAAAGAGAGTGATAATGTGAAATCAGTATTACCACTCTATGTTATTAATGGAACAATGACTTTGGATAGACTTGGTACAAATAGAGTTGAAGGAGTCGATAGCTTAGAGGAGTACAATGATATGTTTGCATTAAAATATGAGGATAGTGAAAAAAAGAATAATGCAATTAAGAAATTCAATGAGGATAGGAATATATTATTAAATTATGACTTTATAAAAACGCTTAAAGTTAAAGCTGGAGATAAAATTCAAGTAGCTATGGGGAATAGTAAATATAAATATAAAGTAATTGGAATCTACAAATCTAGAGCTAATAACTCACAAGCAGTAATTCCATCTAAATATTTAGAAAGTGACTTTGGACAAAATGCCTATGGTTTGGTAGTTTATACTTCAAAAGATCCAGAGGGGACAATGGCAGAAATAAGAAGTATGCATGGAGGTAAGGAAAATTACAGCAGAACAGTGAAGGAGTTTACTAAGGATGGCTTGGAAGTGGTAACAGCCTTTTTAAAGCCATTAAATAGTCTTACTTACTGTATTTTATTACTAAGCACTATAGGTATTATAAACAATCTATTGATAAATTATATCCAAAAACAAAGAGAAATAGCCATGTATAGGGCTGTGGGGCTTAGTATAAAGCAGAGTGTAAAGATGACATTAATAGAAGCTTTTACTTCAGGTATAATAGGTGCTGGAGCTGGTATAATAATTTCTTATTTAGAAGTAAGAACAATATTTATTGTGGCAGGACCTAGAATATCAATGAGTCCAGACTTTCAATTATCTACATTTTTAATAGCAGGATTCATAGGAATAGTTATAACATTAGTAGGTTCAATTGTTCCGATAATAAAGAACACTAAGATGCAAATAGTTGAAAAGATAAAGGCAGAGTAGTTTTTTGGGAGGAGTTAATTATGAATAGTATAAGTGGAAAAATTGCTTTAGAAGGAAAAGAGATAACTAAGGAATTTAAAATGGGTAAAGAGTCATTAATGATATTAAAAGACATTTCTATTAAGATTAATGTGGGAGATTTTGTATCAATTATGGGGCCATCAGGGTCTGGAAAAAGTACACTTATGTATATATTGGGAGGACTAGACAAGCCCTCAACTGGTAAGGTACTTATGAATGGGGAGGACATATCAAAGTTTAATGATGATAAAAAAAGTGTTATGAGGAGAAGAAATATTGGATTTGTATTTCAATTTTATAATTTAATACCTAACTTGAATGTAGAGGAAAATATCTTATTGCCTGTGCTATTAGATGGTAATAAACCAAAGGATTATAAAAAGGAATTAGATAATATATTAGAGATTGTAGGACTTACTGAAAGAAGAAAACATACTCCGAAGGAATTATCAGGAGGGCAACAGCAAAGGGTGGCAATAGCTAGGGCATTAATTAATAATCCAGAAATAATCTTTGCAGATGAGCCAACAGGAAATCTTGATAGCAAGACTGGAACTGAGATTATGGAACTACTTAGAAAGATTAATAGGGAGAATAAAAAAACGATTATAATGGTTACTCATTCAATGGAAACGGCTGAGTATGGTAATAGAGTAGTGAACATTAAGGATGGGGGAATTGTTTAGCCTTGATGAAATTAGTCATATAGGTGAAGTTATTGCTGTGATTAATAAAGAATATAGTAAATAATTCCAAGGATTAAACTTAAAAATACAAAAAATTGAAAAGTAGTAAATAGTACATTTGTCAGAAACCTTTTTATAGAAAAATAAAATTAACTAAGTAGTGGATTTCAAAAGTCATGCTTCACCTCCATCATGGAAACCAGCAAATAATAAAAAATATATGGGGTTCCTCCAATATGTTTTTTGTTATTTGCTGGCTACAATGTATTTATTAAATTTAAATTAAAAATTATTATTTTAAATTTGGATATAAGCAAGTAGCAGGTGATTCTATTGCTTTATTTATCATTTTTTCCATAAAACCTTTTGCCTTTTCTAGATCACCAACTAGGGTTATTGCTTTTGTTGGACATTCAAGTACACAATTAAAACAGTGAATGCAGTCAGAATTCATATTTTTTATTATAGATTTAGTACTGTTTTGTTGTAAGTGGCATACAGAACATACCTTAGTGCACTTGCCACATTTCATACACTTATTCTGATCAATTGTTATTTTGGGATATCTTTTTTCATGCCAAACTTTTTCTTTAAATATTATATTTGCTTTTAAATATGTGCCTATATTTTGATATTTAAGGTGCTTTGAGTTATCTGTTAAGAAATCTAAATCAGATGATTTAATTCTTTTAACAAGTTCATCAATAGTGGAGGTCAATTTGCTTTCAGGTTGATTTTTATTAAATTCTTCCTTCATGAAAGCTCTAGTCATACAGTGTGAACTGGATACCTTCATACCAAAGGGTACTTTTCTTCCGCTTTTTCTTAGTAAAATACCTGCTTCATCTAGAGCGATACCTGAACTAATGCCACCATAAGTAATAAAAGGTATGGCTATTTCACTATAGCCATTCATGGGTTTTGGTAAATTTTCAATTAACTCCTTAACATGGTATTGAAGATGATGGGCGTATACAGGTGAACCAATAAATAGAATATCATGTTCCTCAAAGGTTTCCTGTAAAAAGTTTCGTTTATTATTTGTAGAAAAGTATTTTTCATTTCCAGTAATGTTAACTAACTGCACATTAATATTATTCTGTTCTAGTGCAGCTTTTATTACCTCACTTACATGATTTGTATTACCTGATGGACTAAATTCAATAATTGATGCTTTCATAATAAAATCCTCCTAATGATTATTTTTTTATTACACAAAAAATAGTTTGCAAAAGTCGTTGTGCATAATTTGATAAAGGCAATTTTGTCTTTTTAATAAAGAGCTAGCGTTCTTTATTTGGTAAAAATTTTTTACTCAAATAAGAAATAAAAAAATCTTAATTTGAGTAAAACTTTTTACATTAAATGTGCCATACCATTCATATGATATGTAACTAAGGTATTAATGCTGCTTTCAAGACAACGTTCACCTTTGTAATGTTTAGCTATTTCAATTATTCCTTCTATAAAGTTTTTAGATAGTATATATAAGATTAATTCATCTTTCACTAAACTTTTATTTACCTGTGTATTCATATGATTATTTAGAGTCATGATCATATGTTGTTTAAAGTCTTCATATTTTGTTCCCTGACTTTTATCTGATATAATAACAAATTTTTTTCCATGATCTATAATAACTTTTTGAATTAAGGAACTAATGGAAATAGAAACTTCAACATTTTCATCCTGATGATTAAAGAACTTTTCAATACTCTTTATAAAGTATTTATAAAATTCATCAACTACTCCAATAAAAATGGCTTCCTTGTTTTCATAATATAAATATAAATTACTAACACTTATACCTACTTCTTTGGCAATACTACGTGTAGTGGTATCTTTAAAGCCTTTTTCATAAAATATGTTTTCTGCGGCTTTTAATATCTTATCTCTAATTTCATCTTTTAAAACTTGCATAATAAGGAACCTCCGTTCTTTATTACTATAATATAGAAAAATTATTGTTATGTCAAGCAAAACTTTATAATCAATACTACGAAATCTGTCCAGGTTTCATTGTATTGAATAAAGTTCGGGAAGGAATTTTGAAATGGATAATAGAATAATAAGTTGTGTTGTATTATATTGAAACAAATTGTTCAATTAGCTATAATGTTGTTGATAATAAATAAAAAAGATAAAAATATGGAAAATACATGCCTTGTTCCTGCTGACGTCGAAAAAACGACTGATGGACAATATAGGAGGAATAAAGTAAAGGATGGTGAAAATAAATGAAACGTATATTTTTGGTTGAAGACGATAAGGCAATTGCTAAAAACCTTATACTTTTGCTCCGCTCGGAGGGATTTACAGTTACCCACGCCCCTACGCGAAGTGAAGCCCTTGCCGCACTTGCTGGAAATAAATTTGACTTGGCGCTTATAGATATTTCTTTGCCTGACGGAAATGGCTTTACAGTTTGTACAGAAACCAAAGAAACTCAAGATATTCCCGTTATCTTTTTAACGGCTTCCGGCGATGAGTCCAGTGTTGTTACCGGACTTAATATGGGTGCAGACGACTATGTCACCAAGCCTTTTCGTCCCCGTGAACTCATCGCACGAATCAGAACTGCCCTGAGAAAAAGCGGATGTTCTCCATCGGCTTCTGAGATCTGTGGGCTTCATGTGGATATGGCAAGCGGTGTTGTGAAAAAGGACGGCAGCGAAGTTTTTCTTTCAGCCTTAGAATACCGCTTGTTGTTGGTGTTTATTAATAACCCCAAAAGTATTATCACCAGAGCTAGGCTGCTTGACGAATTGTGGGACGCTGCAGGTGAATTTGTCAATGACAATACATTAACCGTGTATATTAAACGCCTAAGGGAGAAGATAGAAAACAACCCAACAAGTCCGCAAATTATTCTGACCGTTCGTGGGACAGGCTATAGATTGGGGGATAATTATGCTTCGGAATAGAGAGTTTCGTAAGTTTACCATTTTGTTCTCCTTAATAGCTGCCGTAACTATAATACTTGGATTTGCAATAAATACAGCTGCTGGAATCCTTGCCGTTGCTTCTGCCACCGCCTTTGGAACAGCGTTTTTTGCTTTTACCAAAGTCCGATATAAAAGCATTGCCCAGATTTCAGATCAAATTGATGTTGTGCTTCATAATGCTGACCATCTGTATATTGCTGAATCGGACGAGGGTGAACTTTCCATTCTGCAAAGCGAAATAACAAAAATGACGCTGCGTATTCGAGAGCAAAACGACGCACTAAAAAAAGAAAAAGAACATCTTGCTGATTCCATGGCTGATATAGCACACCAACTCCGCACCCCTCTTACATCCGTTAATCTTATTCTATCACTGTTAGAGAATAACCCTGACGAAAATGAACGGAAATCATTGATATGGGAAACAAAGGAATTATTTGTACAGATGGATTGGCTGCTTACTTCTCTGTTGAAGTTATCACGAATAGACGCGGGCATTGTGGTGTTTAAAACCGAGCAGATAGATGTAAACGACTTGATATGCGCATCACTTCGCCGTTTTTTGATACCAATGGAGCTGCATAATATTACTTTTGAAACAAATGTACCAAAAAAAATAATTATTCAGGGGGATTCAGGTTGGCTTTCGGAAGCAATTCAAAATATCATCAAAAATTGCATGGAAAGCGCAGGCGATAACGGAAAGATTGACATTGTCTGCAGGTCCAACCCACTGTTTACCGACATTGCCATCCACGACAGCGGTTCAGGCTTTGAAAAAGAAGATTTACCCTGTCTGTTTGATAGGTTCTATCGTGGAAAAAATTCAGGTGCTACAGGATACGGCATTGGATTGGCTCTTTGCAAGATGATTATAACACGTCAGGGAGGAATGATTACTGCCAAAAATCATCCACAAGGCGGAGCGATATTTTCTATTCGTTTCCCAAAGTGACGAATCTCTCACTTAAAAGTCACACAGATGTAAGTTTAAGGTTCTATTATATAAGTAAACCAACGAGAAAGGAGACTCACATAATGGAATTTTTAAAAGTTGAAAATTTATGTAAAGTCTATGGCAAGGGTGAAAACCAAGTTACTGCCCTTGACCATGTTTCGCTTACAATAGAAAAGGGAGAGTTTACCGCAATCATCGGTTCCTCCGGCTCTGGAAAATCCACATTACTTCACAGCATAGGTGGAGTGGACGTGCCCACAAGTGGAAAGGTATATTTGGATGGTCATGATGTATATGCCCAAAGCAATGAAAAACTCGCCATCTTCCGCAGGAGACAGGTAGGACTAATTTACCAGTTTCACAACCTCATTCCCACGCTGAATGTGGTGGAAAACATCACCTTGCCTATACTTATGGACAAACGTAAGGTCAACGAGGAGAGGCTGAATGAATTATTGGAACTGCTTGGGTTACAACACCGAAAAAAACATTTACCCAATCAGCTTTCGGGTGGTCAGCAACAGCGTGTTTCCATAGGACGTGCTTTGATGAATGCTCCAGCGGTGATGCTTGCCGACGAACCTACTGGCAGTTTGGACAGCCGAAATGGACATGAAATTATCAATTTGCTGAAATTAAGCAATCAAAAATATCGACAGACACTTATCGTCGTCACCCATGACGAAAATATCGCCCTGCAAGCGGACCGTATTATCGGTATATCAGACGGTAAAGTAGTGCGAGACGAAAGGGTGAGACCATGAGCATTTTCAATAAAGTTACACTACAAAACATGAAAAAAAGCCGCACACGAACACTTGTAACGATTATCGGAGTTATCCTGTCTGCTGCCATGATTACGGCAGTGGCTACCTTTGGTACTTCACTATTAAATTTTCTGGTAAAGGGTTCTATTGTGAAACACGGCGATTGGCATGTTGAGTTTTTGGATGTTAATTCCTCTTTTGCACAGAAACGAGCCCAGGACAAGGGCGTTAAAAATACAGCAACATTTGAAAATATCGGCTACGCAAAACTTGAAGGTGGGAAAAGCCCCGAAAAACCTTATCTTTTTATAGCCGGATTTAGCAAGGAAGCCTTTGATACCTTACCCTTAACCCTGGTTTCAGGCAGATTGCCTAAAAACAGTGAGGAAGTTCTTATACCAAGCCACGTGGCCATAAAGGGCGGCGTTAGATTCAAGGTGGGAGACACGCTTTCACTTGATGTTGGAAACCGCATGAACGACAATAAAAATCTTGGTCAACACACCCCTTACATTTCCGGGAAAGAAACTCTTGTTCCAAAAGCAGAGAGAACCTACACAGTTGTGGGTATCTGTGAAAGACCCGATTTTGAGGAACGTTCCGCACCGGGATACACCTTGATAACGAAAGCAGATACTCAAGACAAAGCGGACAGCTTGAGCATATTTGTTACACTTAAAAACCCACGGAAAGTTAAGGCTTACGCAAGCAGCACAGCGGTCAGCCAAGCTTATGTCTTTAACGATAGTGTGCTGCAATTCATGGGCCTTTCCGACAATAAACTGTTCAACACGCTTCTGTACACGGTTGGCGGCATTTTGCTTGTCATAATAATGATAGGCTCGATTTTTCTGATTTATAATTCATTCAACATATCGCTGAATGAGCGTATACATCAGTTTGGAATTCTCTCGTCAGTGGGTGCTACGGCAAAGCAACTGCGAAATTCGGTGTTGTTTGAAGGACTTTGTATTGGTGCAATGGGTATACCTATTGGCATTATTGTGGGCATAGGCAGTATTGGACTTATAATTCCTATTGTTGCCAGGAAGTTCGGCAACATTATCCCAAGCAATGTACCTTTAACCCTGTCGGTGTCTGTCCCTGCAATTGTTGCAGCAGCAGCGGTGAGTTTGGTTACCATTTTGATTTCAGCCTATATCCCGGCTAGAAAAGCTGCAAATACTCCCGTAATGGAGAGTATTCGCCAAACTGTGGAAGTCAAAACCGAATCGAAAGCTGTGAAAACATCAAAACTGGCACAGCGTATTTATGGTTTGGAAGGAACTCTTGCGCTAAAGAATTTTAAGAGAAACAAGAAACGCTATCGCAGCATTGTTCTATCTCTTGTTTTAAGTGTGGTGCTGTTTGTATCAGGAAATGCTTTTGGAACAACTCTGAAACGGCTTGCACAACGATCCATAATGGACTTTGACTATGACATTGTTTTTACCACTCAGGGCATGAAGGATAGCGAAATGTTCCCTCTTTACAATAAACTAAAAACCGCAGAGGGAGTTTACAAAAGCTCGTACCAAAAGATTTTATCCTATTCATGTACTGCTAAAGCAAAGGATTTTTCAAACCTTTATCGAAAATCCGCAGGTTATGCTGCACCGGACCAAACGGTTCATCTTCCAATGGACATCCAGTTTATTGAAGACAGCGAATATCTGAGTTTTATAAAAAAATTGGGCTTGCTCCGAGAAGAATATACTGGTAATGGGGGCAAAATGATTGCCGTTGCCAAAAAGCCGGTTGAGAAGAAAAACGGGCCAAGCGAACTGTTTGATATGTTTGCCCGTCGTTCAATGACTTTCAGTGTGGCTCCAGAAGTAAATGATAAAACTAAGATGGAACAGAGTCAAAGTATAAACATTACCTTTGTGGATACATATCCGGTGGACCCTCTTAAGGGAATAACGCAATCTTCCAATAAGAATGCATACGTTTTTATGGTGGTGGCTCCCTATTCTCTCAAAGAGAAATTTGAAACCACAGATACCCATGCGGATATAGGCCTGAGCTTTCGGTCAAAGAATCCTTCACAATCGGTGCCTAAAATGGAAACCATGATTCAGGATGCAGGAATTACCTCTGCGTATAACCTGCAAAATGTGTACACCGTGGTTGAACAATACCGCAGTCTAACATTTGTTATTGATGTTTTCACCTATGTTTTTGTCATTATGATTTCTCTGATTGCGGTTGCCAATGTGTTCAACACCATTTCCACCAATATCATGCTGCGCAAGCGAGAACTTGCCATGCTCCGCTCGGTGGGAATGTCTGAACGTGATTTCCAAAAGATGATGAATTTCGAGTGTGTCTTTTATGGCATGAGGACCTTACTATTCGGGATTCCAATATCTGCAATATGCTCTTGGCTGATTTACAAAGGGTTTGTGTCCGCAGAAAAGATGGATAACTTTCCTTTTGTATTCCCTTGGGGCAGTATGGCAATCAGTGTGTTCAGCGTACTCTTTATTGTGTTCATTACAATGCTGTATGCTACTCGTAAGATAAAAAAAGAAAATATCATTGACGCGCTTAGGGATGACATGACTTAATTCAAAACTAATATTAACTTAAGGCATATTCAAAAAAATAACAAGTCAGTATGTTAGTATATTTTGCATCATACTGCGTCAACAGAACCCTTTGATAGAACAACTATCAGCGGAACCTGTTTCCTTGTCTGACACAAAATATACTAACATCTTTGACTTGTTATTTTCTTTCATATGCCTAATAGAAAAAATCAAAAGCATCTGCGTTCAAATACTCTTAAGGACGATTGGGACGCAGATGATATTGAGAAGAGGTGGTCCGAATGTCTTTAATGATGCCTGGTTGTATTTTAATGCTCATCCTTGTTATCAGTATGCTATATGAACCAAGAAGCTTCTGGAATGCACTGCTGCTTATGATGGCAATTGGCATTTTTCTTCTTGGATTTGGCTCTGCACCAGGAATCCGGGGAATGATTCTTGGGATTTTGACGCTGCTACTAATACCATTAACTTTTCTTGTTACTGCCATCTTCCTCATTGTGAATGGTTTTGAGATGATGAAAAAAGAGGGAGGTCGTTTGCAGAATGTTCTATCCTTATTGACGGGAATAGCAATGATCCTTGGAAGTATATTAACCATTGCTGGAATATATTTTTTCCAGGATACTTCGGTGAAGAGGACTCTGTTCTCACTGGTGTTGATTCTGGAGTTCTATATTGCCTTTACGTTTGCTTCACTGTTGATCTATTCGTTGATTTATACCTGTTTACCGAAACGACTGAATTGTGATTATATTATTGTCCATGGATGTGGTCTGATAGGCGGAGAAAGAGTATCTCCGCTGCTGAAAGGCAGAGTTGACAAAGCTGTCCATATTTACCATAAATGCAGGCAGCATACGAAGATTGTGGTATCAGGCGGTAAGGGCGATGATGAGAAGATATCGGAAGCAGCAGCAATGAAAAATTATCTTGTAGAAACCGGATTTCCAGAAGATGATATCATTCTTGAGGAACAATCTAAGACTACCTTTGAAAACCTCAAAAATGTCAAAGATATGCTGGATGTGAATGGTGTGAAACACCGTTATATATTTGTGACGAATAATTATCATGTTTTTAGAACAAGTCTCTATGCAAAAAAGCTGAAGATGAAGGCTAGTGGCGTTGGATGTGGAACAGCAGCTTATTACTGGCCAAGTGCCTTTATCCGTGAATATATAGCCATTATGTTCAGGTATAAATGGATATTTGCGGTAATTGCACTGTTGTGGGGAATAGCAGTTGCCAAAATTTATTCTTGATAAGTTTTTTAAT
The DNA here is from genome assembly GCF_001038625.1 of Clostridium carboxidivorans P7. Taxonomy (GTDB): domain Bacteria; phylum Bacillota; class Clostridia; order Clostridiales; family Clostridiaceae; genus Clostridium_AM; species Clostridium_AM carboxidivorans. The sequence goes on along the minus strand of NZ_CP011803.1, from coordinate 2,849,937 downwards.
GAAATAAAAGGATATAAAATCAAACATATAGCTTATCTTATATCCTTTTTAATATCTTCTATTTTTGATTAAAAACAATATCTAACAAAATTACAAATGCAACTAAAATTAAAGTCATACTCCAACATATTTTAATTCCTAATGACAGATCATTTTTTAGAAGACTTATTATTGTTGAACCAATAGTTGTTCCGGTTGCAATTGCAATATTCTGAATCATTCTTTGTAATGCACCAATGCTTCCCTGTGAATTTTTGCCTCCTGAACTCATAATAATGGCAATGTTAGCTGGTTGGAAGTGTCCTCCACCAATACCATATATAAACAAAAACAATGTCACTAATACAGCAGTCCAGTTATTATTCACAAGTAACAAACCAATCATAGAAATAGCCATAATTATCAATCCTATTAAACTAAATTGTCTGTTTTTTAAGCCATCATTTTGTTTCCCAGATATTTTAGAAAAGATGACAAGTCCTAAAGGCGCGCCTAAAACCAGTATACCTGTCATACCTACATTAATATGAAAAACTTTTTCAAAAAGAAATGGTGGTAACAAAAAAATCATTGCAGATGCAAATCCAAAAACAACTGTTTGAACTAGATAAACTAGGATTTTAGGTTTATCATGTAGTGTCTGTATGTCAATTATTGCCTTTTTTGATGATATTTCTACCCGATACAAAATAACTCCCATCAGTATTCCAGCAGCAATTAGAAAAATGCTAAATTTAAGGTCATCTTGCTTAGCTAAAAGTGATAAACCTGACAAGAATAAAATGACCATAAAGGAATTAATTATGCTTCCTTTAATATCAAATCTAACTTTTTGCTTATTTTCATCAATATGGGATATTAAAAATTGATTACACATTATGCCAATCATAGCGAGTGGTACATTTATCCAAAATATGAAGCGCCATAAATTTAGCGATAAGAAAAAACCACCAACTGATGGGCCAAGAATTGGACCTAAGCCAATCATTACACCTAAAATGCTAATGGCGTTACTTCTCTTATCTTTGTCAACTAAGGTTGTTATAAGTGCTGCTGATGTTGATTGCAAAGCTGCTGCACCAATCCCTTGGAAAATTCGAAAAATAATTAAACTGTTAATATTATTAGCTAGTCCACAGAAAATTGAACTTATCCCAAATATAAGTAACCCAATATATGAAATCCTTAACTTTCCAAACTTATCACTTAACAATCCAAATGGCAAAATAAAAATTGCCAAACTCATTGTATATCCAACAACACTTAATGTAGTAATAGCAGTTGTAGTATTAAACTGTTTCTCTAAAAATGGTAGTGCAACATTGATAACTCCGGTATCTAATGTAGAAAGCAGCATTCCCATACCAGAAATAATAATTACAAAAGTATTTTTTATACGATTATTCACAATAATTTACACCTGCTACAGCTCTTTTTAACTTTTTCTGTCTTTTATGCTGTTCTTCCTCACTGTTATCTATCCAATATAGACTACGATTTACCATCTTACGATGCTTACTTTCATTTTGTTGTGCTTCATATACTAAATGTTTTTTATCATGTATCATGATGTATACCTCCTTGGAATTTTTTACACTTTTATGATATAATAATCCAACAATGCAATCAAACGATTTTAAAAATATCGAATCGAAAGGTGGTAAATAATGAATGGCTGTTACAATTAATCTTAGTGATTATTCTCTTAAAACTAATGAAACGCTGATACAGCGTATTCAATTTGTATATTCTCCATTGAATGAACTCTTTAGAAGTTTGCATGTTTTATTAAATTTTCGACATCATGGAATGAATATAGAATGGGTCCTTCAATCTCAGCACAAACTAGATAACGATTTTTATGATAGTTTACATTATTTTTGTCTAATTTATGAGCTAGGAGTTCCTCCTATATTTTTTAATGACTTTCGAAGTATGGTATGTGATATTGATACTGAAATTAATCAATTGAAGACACATTTAGCTTCAATTGATAACGAATTGATAATTACTCAACTAAAAAAAATTTCAACTGATAGAGAAAATAGTTTCATTCCAACACTAGCCAAAAGTCTTGAATGGGGAAATTTCAGATTAAATGATTCTCATAATTTGCTTGATGATTTATCAAAAAAACCTAAAGCTGTTTATGACCGACTATTTGAATTTATAGCAATTTATCGCAAACAAGTTTTTGATAAAACATGGGAAAATTTAAAAATAGGTAAATTCCTTTCAAACGAGATTAAAGAACAATCAAACTATCTAAAAAACCATGGTTTTGTTAATATGATTAATCATTTGCAAGTAGACCGCTTGCATTGGCAATCTACTAAGTTAATTGTTACAAAACCTTTTGAAGAAAATATTGAGCTTAATGATAGAGATTCAATACTTTTAATTCCAAGTTATTTTATCTGGCCGCATTTATTTGTAGAACAATTTGAAGAAGGAGTTATCATTACTTACGATGCCTTAAATAAACTTAAGAAAAGTGCTATTTCTAATGAAAACGAATTGACATCCATTTTCCATGCGTTAAGTGATCCTATAAGATTACAGATTATGAAGTATCTCTTTAGAGAACGAAGTACTACTCAATCTCTTGCACAAGTTATGATTATGAGTCAATCTTCTATTTCGCGCCATTTACAAATTTTAAAAAATGCTGGTTTAGTAGAATCTAAGAAAGATAGAAAATTTGTTTTATACTCTACTACTGACCTTTTAAATAGCATATTTCCCAGTTTCTATAGTTATTTAAATTTCAAATATTAAGAGATGATCTATAGCAAACCAAATTATTGATAATTTATTAACATCAATCGAAGAAGCGTTGTGAAGAATTGGGTGAGCTTGCTAATAAAGTAGTTTTCATCTATCCAAGCATTAAGTAATTTCCATCTAAGTGCTTTTAAAATATCAACGTTGTTTCATGAATAAGCAAAGTATTTTTAGATTTTATAGATGAATTACTATTTTTTGCCCTCACCGCTTTTTTATTATGCTTCCTGCATAGCATATTCATAATAGAGTTAAGTTTATCCTGCATATCATTATAACTTAAAGGATCCACATACTTTTTTAGAAGTATAATCATAATTGTAAGAACAATTGTCTTTATGTGAATCTGCATAATCATCTGCAATATTAATATCAAAACATCATCTTTAACACAAAAATAAAATTCTTCAAAACTTTTCGGTTTTTCTGCCATACTATCACCAATCTTATATTGCTAATTATAGAAATAATTTTTAAAAATACTATTTATTTTTAGACTGCTAATTACTTTATATATGGTTTAATGTTGTATGCTTATTTTTCAATACAATATCATTTGCTTTAATATGCCACAATCTAGATCTACACCTTGGAAAGTAGCATTAGCTATTTGCAAGATGATTATAACACGGCAAAGCGGTACGATTTTTTTCATTTATTTCTTAAAGTGACGAATCTCTCACCTGAAAGTCACACAGATGTAAGTTGAAGGTTCTATTATATAGGTAAACCATGAGTGTTAACAACTCCCAAGGATTGGTGATCATAGAAAAGAAAATATCATTGACTCGTTTTGGGAGGAAATTACTTAACTCAAAATCCATATTGACTTTATATATTGTGTAATTATATAAAAGTTTAATTTTACATTTAATATAAATATACTAAAAAAGGAGTGTAACAGCATTTATGAAAATCAGTATTAAAAACGTAAGTATGACATACAAAACAGGAAAAAAGGCACTAAGCAATTTGAATTTAGAAGTTAACAGCCCGAATTTTATAGGGCTTTTGGGTCCCAATGGTGCTGGAAAAAGTACCTTTATGAAACTATTGGTATCCAATATAATACCAACAGAAGGCGAAATAATTGTTGATGGTAAACCAATCCAAAAACACGAAAAAGAACTGAGAAAGCAGCTCGGGTATTTGCCTCAAAGCTTTGGTTTATATGACGAATTGACAGTTTATGAAATTTTGGACTACATGTGTGCATTAAAAGAAATTAAAAGCAACGTAAAAGGTATCATCAGACAAGCTATTGAACAGACTAATTTGAAAGAAAAGAGAAATTTCAAAATTAAAACTCTTTCAGGTGGTCAGAGGCAGCGTGTTGGTATAGCACAAGTATTACTTGGAAATCCTGAGCTTATCATTTTAGATGAACCTACAGTTGGACTTGATCCAGAAGAAAGAATTAAATTCAGAAATATATTTTCGCAGACTGCAAATGACAAAATAGTGTTACTTTCCACTCACATTATTGATGATATACAAGCCATTTGTAATAGAATTATAATCATTAATAACGGCAGGATTTTATTTGATGGAACTTCACCGGATTTAATAAAAGCTGTACACGGACGTGTTGGTTTTATTGAGGAAAAAGATAACGAGACTTTAGAAAAAAGAATTGGAGATAAGTACATAATAACATCTAAATTGTTTACGGGTAATGGTATCTCTTGTCGTGTTATTGGCAAAGAAATAGAAAGCTCTATTCCACTTATCGAGCCTACTCTTGAAGATGCGTACACATACGTCATACACAATGGGGGTGTTGATTAAATGAGAAATACATTTTTTGCCTATGAAACAAAGCGAATTTTGAAGTCAAAGTTTACTCAAATAGTAATCTTGCTTACGTCAGTTTTTCCTTTGATTGCTGCACTACTTTCAACCTACATTACTCAAAGTATTAGCCCATTATTGGGAGTAAAGAGCTTTACTCTTTTATCTCAAACTATACTTTTTCCGGCAAAGTCAGGGGCAGTAATTGCAGCTTTTGCATTTACTGCACTAACAGTTTTTGAATTTGACAAAATACTTAGGTTTAGAGTCAATTATATAATTGAACCAATATCAAGTTCTATAAAGATAAATTTAACCAAAATTACAGGTTTAATGTGTGCTGGTGTTATTTCAACAATGGGTTCAATGATAATTATGATTTCTTACTATATATTTAATATGGGTAGTTTAAGAAATTTTAGTTATTTTCTGCTAAGTTACTCCATAATAATTTTTGCTTCCATTGTACTAACAATTCTTATGACCGCAGGATTTTATCTTATATTTAGGAACGTTAATATAACCTGCATTATTATGCTTTTAGCGGTGCTTTTTAGTTTTTTAACAGCAAATATTAATTATCAATATATGTGGGTTCAGACAGCTGCTAGTGGACTTTCCGAAAATTTCGGATGCGGGAATACCGTTTTGGGAATGTTCTGGAATAGGTTGTTTGGAATATCAGTAGCTATGTCTATATTTTTATTCGGAATGTTGTGCCATAGATGTTATGAAAAAGGATTATTTAAATCTATCTTTAAAAACTGTAGAAAATATAAATTGTTACCCATTTGCTTTTTAGTTTCTTTTTCTGGAGCATTTTTTGTTTTTCAAAATGAACCAATTTTTAAATCATTTTCACTTACGGATATGGCGTCAGTGATGATTAATGGTAAAGAAGAAACGCCTGTAAACAATAGTGTCATAGGAACTTCAAATATACTTGTAGATCTTAAGATAGAAAAAGACAAAAAGTGTGCAGCCGGAGCTTATATTCAGGAACTGGAAAACGGAACTGATAAGCCTCAAAACATATATTTTGAATTAGCAGATGGTTACCACATTAATGAGATTAAGTTAAACAATGTAAACATAAACTACACAAAGATTTCGCCCAAGGTTTTGAGCAGCGCAAAACGTGGAAATGTTTTTGAAACAAGCATTCCCAAAAACACTAAAGCTAAACTAAGTATAAGGTATTCAGGTATACCGAAAGCCTTAAATGTAACTAATGATTTTTCTGAAGGAATTAACAAAGATTATGTAAGTTTATCGCATGCTAAATACATTGCTCCTGTTGTTTGTGTTGGACAAAAGGATAGGATTATTGAAGGGACAATAAAAATAGACTCAAAGTTTACAGTCATAACAGAGGGCGATAAAAATCGTAAAATTTCTGAGAAGGATGGTCTTACTACTTGGAGTTTTTCTTGCCATAAACTAAATGATTTATCTTTGAAAGCCGGACCATATGGAATATTTGAAAGAAATGTAAAGGGCACAAATGTGGAGTTCTTCTATCCATTATCTGAGAGAAAAGAATTTGAAGCTAGGGGAAGTGATACACTTGATATATTCTCGTTCTTTTCAGAAAAATTTGGGCCACTAGGTAAAGATAGTCTTAAAGTAGTTGTAACATCAGGAGTACAAGGCGGAGGTGGAGTTCAACAGGGAAATGTTTCTTGGATTTCTGAAGATTGTTTAAATAATAAATCCAACAAGGATTTATCGGTAGCCTCTTCTTCTGATACTTTTGCTGTTATGACCCATGAAATTGCTCATCAATGGTGGGGTGGTGGAATAGATGCATCTAATGCAAACAGCAATAATGAAATAGATAAAAATCACGATGAATGGTCAAATGAAGCTTTTGCGGAGATTAGCACTTATTTATTCTTGAAAAATAAATTTGGAAAAGATTATGCAGAAAATTTATTGGTGAAAAAGTGGAAAAAAGGAGCAAATGAATTGAATCGAAACTTTTATCAAAGAAATCCTGAATACATGAACAAACTATCAATGCTTCCAAAGTATTTCGTTACATTAAATTTAAAGGATGATAAAATTTATCATTTGGCACCACTTGAAATTTACAATGTCTATAATAACATTGGTGAAGACAATTATTTTAATTCCATGAAAGTTATTTACGAAGAATATTATGGTAAAAAAGATAAAAAACTATCTTTTTCCGATTTTTTAAATATTACTGGTGCTAAAAGGAGGTAGTGGTCAATGGATACAAAAATTCTTAAATACGAATTAAAGAGAATAATTTTTTCAAAAATATTTGTGATAACTTTTATAATTGCACTTTTCTTTTCAGTGATTGACCTATATACAGAAATAATACAAGGTGTTTCTGGTACAGCACCTTTTTCCAAGTGGAGTTATTGCAAGTTTTTGTGTGACATAAATACCATTATGTTGTTAATTTTAATGCTTTCTTGCACAGGACTTTTTTCTAGAAACGAGCAAAGAGTAAGAGAAATTACTTCTTGTACGTCTTTACCACAAAAAAAGTATTTGGCTACAAAAAGTTTAGCTCTGTCTATTTCTTATTTAATTATTGCCATATGCTGTATTTTGATAAGTTTTGTGTTTTATAAAACAACTTTTAATTTTACAGATTTTCAAAAATTTTTATTACCCATGTTAATAATATTACTTCCAACTTTTGTATTTGTTTTTGGAACTAGTATGTTTTTAGGCAGCAAAAGCCAAACTTTGCTTTATGCTTGGATTCCAATTGTTTTGATTTTGTCACTTATAAGTTTTAACAGTGTACCTTTTATTGATATTTTTGCCAAAGGGTATGTGACTTATATGCCTACAGTTATATCTGTTGATAGTGTCGGTGAACCTATTTTTAGTTTGCCTTTGAATTTTATAATGAGTAGGTTGCTATTTACTATAGTAGGAATGGGTTTGTATGTGGCTTCATTTAAGAAGCTTTCTGGAAAAGCTTAAAAAGTTAGTATAAGTCTGTACATCATATTCAAATAAAAATGTTATAATTATAAATGGCAGGATATTATAAAAATAAGATTATTTACATAATTTATGGGGTGGTAAGTATGGAGAACTTTTTAATAAATGAATTTGGAAAAGAGCAAGGATAAAAAATATATCAACAACAACAGGAAAAGTTTTATGCACTTGCTAAACAGAGTACAGGAAAAAGTGAAAGTCAGCTGAAGACTTTAAAAAATAGTATTTTCCCTCGAATAGCACTTTACCAAGCTTTGCAGGAACTTCCATTGAGTAAGGAAATAGCTTTTCAAATTGTAGAGAAAGGTTTTCTACAGGATTTACAAGGAGTAATAAAAAATCTTCATAAAATGGAGGAAAGTCAATGCTTCTACAAGAACTTTTGTATGTCATTTAGTAAAGATTTAAAAGGTGATAACTGGGAAAGTACAATTATACAATGTGACAATAAAGCTATGATATTCACTATGAAAAAATGCTTATGGCATGATACTTGTGTAAAGAATGATTGCCCAGAACTGTGTAAGATGTTTTGCCAGGGTGATAATGTATGTTATAGTTCTATGAAAAAAATAACTTTTAAAAGAACTCAAACTTTAGGCATGGGTGGAAACTGCTGCGATTTCAAATTTATAAATAATCAAATTTAATATAAAAAACTTTCAGAAGGATAGCAAGCTTAGCCAAGTATTTGCAATACCTACAATGGTTAGTTAATATAAATTAGATAAAAATGGATATTTAGATTTGACAGATAGTGTTAACTATGTTATTGATAATATAAGGATTATAAAGTAAGACATTTTTGGTAATTAAATATAAAATATATAGATTTATTATTCAATAAAAGAGTAAATAGTGCATAGGGACAACTCTTATCTAAATAAAAGAAAGTTATATTAAAAAGTGGTTAGTAAAAATTCTATATAAAAAATAGGAGGTATAGCGTGAGTACATTGGAAGTAAGTAGTGTAGGAGAAAATCTAAGTAATTGTGTTAATTCTGTAAAAAATAAGAATAATGATATTCAAACAAATTCATTTGAAAAAAAGGTTGAAGAGTTTGCTAATAGTAATTCTCTAAATTCTATTGGTGTGAAAAGTCAAGATGGAATGGTAATTAGTCAGCCACCTAATTATTGGATTTATACTGATAGCAGTAATACTATTTCAAATAAGTCAAAGGCCAATATGACAATGGACGAATATAAACAGTATTTTGCAAATGAAATGTCAAAGATACCTGTAAGCTCATATTATAGAGCAAGTTTTACTGGTTCTTTAGTAATTACAGAAAAGGCATTTGAAAAGATGAAATCTGATCCAAAATGGGAAAAGACAGTGTTAAATATGGTTAGGGAGATGTACTCTGTTAATGGTTTACCACAAAGAAGTTATTGTATGCAGGTTATAGGAGCATCACCAGAAGAAACTTATGGTTATACAGTGCCACTAGATAATAAAGGTAGTGGTATTTTCGGAGCTTCTGAAAATAAAAAATCTTGGTGGCAAAGACGTCATGAGAAAATGGAAAAGTTAGAAAAAGAACATGATAGAAAGCAACTAGAACAACAAACACAAGCAGCACAAGCATATGAAAAGTGTGTGGATTTAAATAATTATGATATGTCACAGTTTATGATTTTGAATGCAATGAAAACTAAGATAATATCTAGACAAGTTCCATCACAGTTGAAATTAACTGATTTTATTAGTCAAGTAAGTGAAGTTTTATAATAATTTCTTATTTTGGTTAACTTACATATAATAAGTTTAAAAGCACTGTATTATTCAACTGAATTTTACAGTGTTTCTATTTTGTAATACAAATTTAAAATGTGATTATTGTAGATTTAGAAAGTATGTTTAGAAGTTACTACTAATAATGGCCTAGATATAAATAATAATTATTGCATGTGTTTGAACTCCGTCATAAACCATAATACAACATATAAAGGGGGGACTATGTGTGAGAGACGTATCAGAATGTATTGTGAGACAAGGCTCCGTGCAAAGATTACACGAAAATACAAGGTCTTGTTCGGAGCTGGATTTTGATTGATATAGACTAAAATATTTTTGTGTGGACTTTGCTTTATATTTACAGATTAAATGTAGATAGGAGCATAAGGTATGAAGTATGAAAAAGCACAAAATATATTGCCACAGAATATTATTGAATTAATTCAACAATATGTGGATGGGAGCTATCTGTACATTCCTAGGAAAAGCAATAGCAAAAAAGCTTGGGGGGAACACAGTGGCATAAAAAATAGTTTGAAGAAAAGAAATAGAAATATTTTTAATAAATATAAACAAGGAGTATCTGTTAAAGAACTTGCTGAACAATTTTATCTCACTGAGTACAGCATTAGAAGAATAATCAGAAAGGAAAAACAAGGAATATTAAGTGATTCTTAGAGAAACCTATTTAAATTTTCATAGTATGGACAATTTTATTGCAGAATTATTTATGAACTAGATAAATTATTAAGGTGAGGTTATAATTTATATGTAATTTGAAACACTATAATACTAATTGTTTTATGTTTTTTATAAATGATATATAATTGAAAAGGAAAATAAGCAGATTTATAAGGAGTGCATTGGATGCTAGTTAAAATTACAAATGGCTGCGTTGCTTTTGGCGCAAATACAATATTATCTAATATAGATTTTGAAATAAATGAAGGGGAAAAAGTTGCTTTAGTTGGAAGAAACGGATGTGGAAAGACAACTTTGCTTAAGTTGATTTCTGGTGAATATGAGCTTGCAAAGCTTGATAATGGTGAAACGTCCTCTATTATTACAGCTAGAAATATAACTATAGGTTATCTTAAGCAAATTACCTTTGAAGATGAAACTGTTACTCTTGAGAAAGAAGTAAAAAAAGCCTACAAGGAAATACTTGACATGGAAATTAGGATGGAGAAACTTCTTAGTGAGATGGAAAGCGGTCCAAATAATTCTGCTGTTAAGAAATATTCAGAATTACAGGAAAGCTATAATCTGCTTGGAGGATACACTTATAAGAAGGAATATGAGAGCGCTATCAAGCAGTTTGGTTTTACAAATGAAGATAAGTCAAAGACTCTTTCAGAGTTTTCTGGAGGACAGCGTACTAAAATTGCCTTTATTAAGCTTTTGCTTAGTAAGCCAGATTTATTGGTATTAGACGAGCCTACCAATCATCTTGATATTAATGCTATTGAATGGCTTGAAGAATATTTAAAGTCATATAAAAAGTCAGTTCTTATAGTTGCCCATGACAGGGAATTTTTAGATAAAATTGTGGGTTCAGTTTATGAAATTGAACGAGGAAAAATCACAAAATACGCTGGAAATTATTCTGCGTTTGCTGAAAAGAAGCGTGTTGAGTGGGAAATACAGCAGAAAAAACACATTGAACAGCAAAAGGAAATAGCTCATTTAAGCGGACTTGTTGAACGTTTTCGTTATAAGGCTACAAAAGCGTCTATGGCACAATCTAAAATAAAGCAGCTTGATCGTATGGATGTTGTAGAAGCACCTGAGCTAGCAGATACAAGTAGCTTTCATGCGGATTTTGAACCTGAATACCAAAGTGTTCAATTGGTATTGTCAGTAAAGGATTTGAAAATAGGCTACAGTGAAACACTTTCAACAGTTTCACTAAATATAACTCGTGGTGAAAAAATTGGGATTATTGGCGGTAATGGATTGGGCAAATCTACCTTTTTAAAAACTATTGTTGGTGCAATACCTCAACTTGGAGGTACCTATTCCATAGGGGATAAAGTTAAAATTGGATATTTTGATCAGCATATGGCACAGTATAAAAGTGATAAAACTGTACTAGATGAATATTGGGATGAGTTTCCTAATTTAACTCAGACAGAAGTTAGAGGTGCTCTTGGAGCTTTTCTTTTTACACAAGAAGATGTCTTTAAACCAGTTAATGCCCTTTCTGGTGGAGAAAAGGTACGTTTGGAATTATGTAAGATATTAAAGAGAAGACCAAACTTTCTTATCCTTGATGAACCTACAAACCACATGGATATAATAGGTAAGGAAACATTGGAGAAAATGCTCATGGATTATACTGGTACGGTGCTGTTCGTTTCTCATGACAGATATTTTGTGAAACAGATTGCTTCGTCAGTTTTGGTATTTGATAATGGAAATGTTGACTACTATCCTTTTGGATATGAGCACTATTTGGAGCAGGCAGCAAAGAAATCTTATGAGGAAGAAAAACCTGAAGTTAAAGAAAAAAGTAAAAAGAAGAAATTTACAACGCCTGGTAAGGAAAAGGCTAAAATGGAGGCAAGGATAAAAAAACTTGAAATATTGCTTCAGGAATGTGATGAAAAAATTGCAAAACTTGAAAAAGAACTTCAATCAAAAGAAGTTATTTCCGATTATGTAAGATTAACAGAACTTCAAGAAGAACTTATGGCACAGGAAGAACTCAATATGAGCTATTTGGAAGAATGGGACGAATTGCAAGACAAATTAGCTTAATATTATTAGAGGACATTTGACAGAGGACAGAGGACAATGAAGGTGAGTTTTCCTCCTTACGTCAGAAAACTAATTTATTTCTAAAGCTTGTTTTGCTAACGCAAAATAAGCTTTAAATTTATATTAGTCAGCAATGTTTCACTTTAGTGAAACGAGTCATCAAAAACTTAATTAAAGATTTTTAGCAGCAAAGCGGAGAAAAATCATCCTTCACTGTCCTCTGTCAATTGTCATCTGTCCTCTGAAAAAGTTGTGTCACAATGTGCTTATATTAGCCACTAATTTTTATGTGCGAAAGTTGAGTTAACACAATTCTATTTTGTTTCTTCCATTGAATTTTGCTTTATACAAGCAATCGTCAGCTCTTTTGATTAATGAGCTGATACTGTCATCACATTTTAACTCTGCTATTCCTATACTGATAGTAATATGTGAACATTCATATTCAAATTTATAGTTGCTAACTTTAGATCTAATTTTTTCACATAGCTCATAACCATCTTTCAACTGGGTATCAAACATTAATATTAAAAATTCTTCACCACCAAACCTACCAAATTTCTCGTTAAGCCCTAATTCAGTAGTAACTAAATCAGCTAATTTTTTTAATACTTTATCTCCAGTTAGGTGCCCATAATTATCATTAATTTTTTTAAAATGGTCTATATCAATCATAGCTATAGTAAGTGGAATAGAACTTTTTAAAGTTTTTTTAATTTCTTCCTGCAATAACGTAGTAATATATTTCTTATTGTATACTCCTGTTAACCCATCTTTAATTGAATCACTATATAGCTCTTCATTTAATCTTTTTAATTCATCATTAGCTTGCTTTAACTTATTTTGGGTAACTACTAGTTCCGTTATATCATATAACAATATTAAATATCCAATTATGTAATTTTTATTTCCTTTAATTGCACTTAAAGATCCATAGTAATCAATATTTTTATCTGAAATTTTGTTGTTCAACTGGATTTTTAAGGTTGATTTTTGTAAATCATAAAAGTTATAGTTATAAATATCCTCTATAATTTGGTCAATAGGTAGTCCAATTACTTTTGAAATATTAGTATCTAGTATTTTTAGTGCTTTTCTATTCATATCTACGACTTTTTTATTTTCATCAAGCACTATCATCAATTCATCCATATCTTCAAAAGCATATTCTCTGGCAACAAGGACTATATCCATAAATCTGTATCGAAGTATTCCATAAACACTTACTATTAAGGATATACAAAATGAAACTGAAGTAATATCTAAATTATTATAAATATTTATATTACCTACGAATAAAATATCAGTTATAATCGGGAAAAACATTCCAATTATCATTACTAGGGCTTGTCTTTTTCGAGCGTATTGTTTTGAAAACACAGATTTCAGTAATATTCCTATGCTAATTGTATTCAATAAATAATTATAGCCAGCATTAATCCATAACCAAAAACCTTTATTAAACATTAAGATTTTGTATTTATCTGCAGATTGAAGATAGAAATTATACGCAAACCAATTATTATATTTTGAAGTTAAAACTATAATCGCAGTAATAGTGGGGAAAATAATCAAGGTAACATTTAGCTTACTTTTAAAATTTCTTTCATACATTGAATCTAATATTGTTACTAGCCAAAATGCAGGTATATACACTATAAATGCCATCTTAATTTCAAAACATATAATTTTAGCACTTAGACTGTTTAATAGTAAATTAACAACATTCAAACCATTCCAAATAGAAACTAATAAAATACAAATAATAAAAGGTTTTAGTCCTGATACATTATGTCTTCTAAAAAGAAAAATAGCTATAGTAACTAAAGCAACAGCTAAAATAATTAAAATAAAAATATATAAATCCATGGAAATCCTCCAATATTTCTACATTACTAACATATAAAAAGGTTTTCACTTTTTACCAATTTTTTTATATAAATAGATTTTCTATGTCTAATTATATCATTAATTAAGAAAATATTGGTTTTAAATTTTTAAATTTAATTCATATAAGTATAAATTTTGAGTTTTTTCTACTTAATTTTTAGATTTTCTTATAAAAAATTGATATTTTGATGCAAGAAAAGTACTATTTTATAATCCATCCTCATTAACTTATATTTATGTCTTGTATGTAGTGTTATAATTTAGTTATTAGTTGTTATAGAATAGTAAATCAATTCGATAAATAGTAATTTGTCAGTAAGTAATAGGTAAGAGGTAAAAATTAAGAGTTTTTGTAAAAAATTCAGCAGAGCTGAATTTTAGCTGCAACTATTACCTCTTAGTTTGTTATAAAGTCTAATTTTTAATAATTAGATATTGTTTTTTCCATGTAGATTACATCAAAACTTTCATTATTTTTTTTGCCAATATTATAAAATCTCCCACATTGATTAAATCCATTTTTTTCGTGAAACTTTAAACTTTGAGTATTTTTTGATGAAATGCTTGCAAGCAAATATTTTATACCTATATTTTTTGCATCCTGTTCAAGTAGAGTTAAGGCTGCTTTTCCTAAGCCGCTTCTTACGGAGTCCTTTTCAATAAAATAAGTAATCTCTGCAGTTTCTTTAAAAGCAGGTAATGGACTGTAAGCTTTTAAAAAGCTGAAACCTACTACCTTTCCAGTATCTTCACTTTTTATAATATAAGCTGGGAAGTTCTTAGTCATTTCTATGAATTTTGTGAAAAATTCATAAGGTAATTTATTATCAAAATAAGCTGCAAAACTGTTTTCAATGTAATAATTAAAAATATCTATAACTTCTTTAGAATGAGAAGTTGTCATTTTTTCAAATTTATAATTCATAATTTTTCCTCCAAGTTGTAATTTATTTATTGAGTATACCGGTATGATAATAGTATAATTTTATAAAAATGTTTTAACAATAACCAAAAATTTAATCTATACCGGTATAAAAGAGGTTTAATATGGATAATAAATATAGCAAAATTGCAGATTATATAAAAGAAGAAATACATAGTGGAAATCTAAAACCTGGAAATAAAGTTCCGTCTATAATAGATATATGTAAAAGCTTCAAATGCAGTAAATCTACAGCAATAAGAGCTTATGAAGAATTACAAAAGCAACATCTATTATATTCAATTTCTAAAAGTGGATTTTACGTAGTAGAAAATGATTTAGTAAAACAGGAAAGTCATGATTTTTTAATAGATTTTTATTCTGCTAGTCCAGATGCAAGTTTATTGCCTTATGAAGAGTTTCAACATTCTATTAATCAAGCTATAAGAATATATAAAGATAGTTTGTTTAGTTATTCCAATGTACAGGGCAATCTTGAGTTAAGAAAAACATTTAAAAATCACTTAAGAGATTTGCACATATTTACTAAAGTTGAAAATGTTATGGTTACATCAGGATCGCAGCAGGCTATATATGTATTATCTAAAATACCTTTTCCAAATGGTAAAGGTAAGGTTCTTATTGAACAACCTACATATTATGGAATGATAAAGTCACTAGAGTATAATGAGGTTGCTACTGTAGGTATAAAAAGAGACATTAATGGATTTGATATTGATGAACTTGAAGAAATTTTTAAAAATGAAGATATAAAATTTTTTTATATTCAGCCTAGATTTCAAAACCCAACAGGATTTTCTCTCAGTAATAATCAAAAAAAAGGCATATTGAAGTTGGCTAAAAAATATGATGTTTATATTATTGAAGATGATTATCTTGCTGATCTTGAAACAAACTCAAAAAACGAAACCATGTATTCAATAGATACTTCAGATCGAGTTGTTTACATAAAAAGCTTCTCTAAGACATTACTTCCAGGTCTGAGAGTGGCACTTTTAATTTTACCCCAATCACTTGTTAATATATTTTTACATCATAAAGCTTGTTGTGATTTTATTACCAATCCATTATCACAAGGAGCTCTTGACATATATTTAAAAAGTGGAATGTATGATAATCATTTGAAGAATATAAAAAAGTTTTATAGTAAACAGATGAAAATTCTTAAGGATGCTGTTAATTTGGAATTTTCATCACCATCTCATGTATTTGTACCATCAACAGGATTCTTTGCAAGCATTGAAGTTCCTAATTTGCTTGAAGTTATGGATATTGAAAATATGCTTAAATCACAAAAGGTACGTATATTGAATGTTCATAATATGTTTTTAGATGAATATAAAAAAAATAATATTTTTAGACTTAGTATATGTAGGGTGAATAAACAGCAAATTTATGAGGGAATAAAAATAATTACTAAGGAATTAAATAAAAAGTGATAATATAAAAAGAGTTTATCTTTTACATTATCAGCAGTATGTGTAGTAAAACTTTTAAAAAGACGTGAAAATTAGAAATGTCTCTTTTTAAGTTATCCCATTAAATACTTACAGTGAACTGCAAGTATTTAATGGAGTTTTATAACGTTGTATGGTTAAATGTATCAAGTAAATCATTTCTTGTTGAATTTCTTTAAGTATTGTCGTTGTCCGCCTTTTTTAACCAAGGTCCAATCTGGTTCAAGACAAGCTCGCATATTTTCAAGTAAGCTCAATAAGGTTTTCTGATCTTTTACTGAAATATTTTGCAGCGCTACCTTGTTTGTATAGTTTTCTTCTTCTAGTAATATCTCATATACTTCTTGGCCTTTTTTTGTAGGAAACAAGAGTAGAACCTTCTTATTTTCTGGGCTACTTTCTTTACTAATAAAACCGGATTGTTGTAATTTTTGAATGGCACGTGAAGCTGTTGTACGGTCTACTTTAAGCATTTCGGCGATCCTTTCTTGTATAATTCCTGGATTTTCACATATTCTCACTAAATATGCATACTGACCTTTAGCCAAATCAAATTGTTTGAATTCTATATTGCTGATTGAATCCAAGCAGCGATAAATTTTACCTATTTCCCTCAATATCTCTTTCATAGCTAACCTCTTAATTTCATATTATACTATTTAATTTATATCATAATATTGTTGCAAATGCAATAATATTATGATACATTAATATTGCATATGCAACAATATTGGATTGGAAGAAAGTAATAATTATAAAGCTTAAAGTAAAAATATATACTTGAAAAACCTCCAATAAATGAGCAATAAAATTTTTCCATATAAAATAATAAGTTTATATTATTGTGTTGAGATAGGTTTTAAGGATTATATTTAAGAAAATGAGGAGGAGTAAAAAAATGAAACTTGCTATCAGAGAATGTATGATTGACGACCTTGTTATACTTAGAGAAATTTCTTATAAGACATATAATGAAACCTTCAAAGCTTGGAATACACCTTCTAACATGGAGGATTATTTGGAGAAGGCTTTTAATATGAGTAAAATGCGAGATGAACTGTTAAACGCCAGTTCAAAGTTCTATTTCCTATATGTTGATGAAAAATTGACAGGTTATCTAAAATTGAATGAAGGTTTGGCACAAACTGATATCAAAGACTCAGAATCTATAGAGGTCGAAAGGATTTATGTGTTGAAAGAATTCCATGGAAAAGCATTGGGAAGTGTATTGATGAATAAGGCTATTGAAATTGCAAAAGAAAAGAAAAAGAAGTATTTATGGCTTGGTGTATGGGAAAATAACGATAAAGCTATGAAGTTCTATAAAAGAAATGGATTTTATATCATTGGGAAGCATTCCTTTTTTATGGGGGATGATGAACAAATAGATTTAATCATGCGTAAAGATTTAGAAGTAAATTAAATTTAACATACACATACCAAAACTCTTTTTAACATTGATATTTAATTCAAACGTAGAATAAGATTAGACTTGCACATTACGCAGTGTAATGATTTATAATAAATATGTATTATGAGAAATCATTTAAAAATATTAAAATTGGGGGGAATTTAGTTATGAATGAATTTCAAAGTATACTTAGTTATTATGAGGATGAATTAAAATGGCATCCACCTTTTGCTGAAATACTTTCTAAATATGCTCCAGAAGGTTTAAAAGGATATTTAGTAATGCGTGAATCAGTTCAAAATGGACATTTACCTAAAAAAACAAGAGAATTAATTTTTACAATATTGGATAGTTTAGACGACGAAGTAAGTGGTGCAAAACAACATGCTGTTGCTGCAATAGACGCAGGTTTAACTATGGAAGAATTAGTAGAAGCGTTTGTAATAGTAACTATTGTGAAAGGTATTAATGTTTTGTGTAAAACAGGTGTTGAAGCAATAAAAGCAGCAGAAAAAAGATTTGAAGAAGTAAAAGAAAATTAATAATGAAAATTTTTAAAGAGGGGAACATCCTTAGATTTGTGTAAATCAAATCTAAGGATGTTCTTTTTATGTATGTATAGCTGGTATTTGTGGAAAGAATAACTACAAAAGATTTTTTAGGAGGAGAAAGTTATGAATTCATTAGAGATACCTGATATTGATTTAAAAAAGGAGCTAAACAAATGCAAAAGTATGGAGGATTTAGTTGGTAAGAATGGCTTAATGCAGCGACTATTTGGTGGTATAATTCAACAGTTTTTAGAAGCAGAAATGGAGGAACATCTTGGACGCGAAAAATATGAGAGGCAGAATGGAGAAGATAGAAATTATAGAAATGGATACAGTTCAAAAAATATTAGAACCAGCTTTGGAGAAGTAGGTGTAAATGTACCAAGGGATAGAAAGGCAAATTTTGAGCCTAAGATTGTTAAGAAATACGAAACTGTGTGTAATGAACTTGATAAAAAGGTTATAGGACTATATGCAAGAGGAATGTCTGTGGATGATATTAAGTCAGAAATAGATGAACTATATGGAGTAGATATATCCCCTTCAATGAAATCCAAAATCACTGATAAAGTAATGGATACAGCCAATGCCTGGCAAAATAGAGCTTTAGACCCTATGTATCCTATAGTATATATGGATGCAGTTCATTTTAAGGTTAGAGATCAACATAGAATTGTTAGCAAGGCAGCATATATTTGTATGGCTTTAGATGTTAAAGGTTATAAAGATATATTAGGAATATGGGTTGGTGAGCAGGAAGGAGCTAAATTTTGGTTATCTGTATGCAACGATCTTAAAAATAGAGGGGTTAAAGATATACTCCTAGCATGTATGGATGGTCTTAAAGGTCTTTCTGATGCTGTTAAAGCTGTTTTTCCTGAAGTAAATATACAAAGCTGCATAGTACATCAGATAAGAAATTCTATAAAATATATACCTTCAAAAGATATAAAAGCCTTTTTAAAGGATCTAAAGTGCATATATCAGGCGGTAAATGAAACAATGGCAAGTCAATCACTGCAAGCTTTGGAAGCTAAGTGGGGAGATAAATATCCAATAGTAATACAATCATGGAATAGCAATTGGGATAACCTGTCAACATATTTTGATTTTCCTCAAGATATAAGAAAAATAATATATACCACTAATGCCTTAGAAGGTTTCAACAGACAACTTAGAAAATTCACTAAAATAAGGACCGTATTTCCTACAGATGACTCTCTTACAAAGGCTTTATACTTGGCTACAGAACAGATAATGGTTAAATGGACATCGCCTAAACAAAATTGGCCTAGTACCTTAGCACAACTTAGTATAATGTTTGGAGAAAGAATTGAACAATATATTTAAGCAATAAAGCCTGTACTATTTTGAATAAAGATGAATAATAATGAAGATATTACAAATAATAATAACATAAATAAGCTATACTATCTTATTATCTAGTTATTCCCCAAAAAATAAAAATTACTACAGGACTCAATTCCTATAGTAATTTCCAATTAATTTTCTACTTGTCTATTTTATTTTACACAAACCTACGGACGTTCTCTTAAAGAGACATCAAAAAACTATAGATGCCTCTCTTTTTATTTGAAATTCTTCGTTTTTAAATTTTAAATTTGTTTACTTCATCAATCATTCCCTTAGTCATATTGCTAAGTGTTTGTGCTGCTGCAGCTATTTCTTCTGTAGAAGCATTCATCTCCTCTGAGGACGCAGAAATTTCTTCTGAAGATGCTGAAACTTCAAGAGAAACTGAAGATACATCGTCTACTCTGCTCAAGATAGTTTCTTTATCCTTATCTATACCCTCAGCAGAGGTCTTAACTGTTTCAATTTTAGGAATTACTTCATTTACCGCTTCTATAATTTTTTTAAAAGATATTATTGAACTGTTTATAATCTTAACTTGGTTTATTAATTCATCATCCATTTCAACAGAATCCTGGACTATAACATCTGTATTTTTAGCTATTTCATTAATCAATCTATTAATTTCTTCTGATGATGCTTTTGATTGCTCGGCAAGTTGTCTTATTTCATCTGCGACAACAGCAAAGCCTTTTCCTGATTCACCTGCTCTAGCTGCTTCAATAGCTGCATTTAATGCTAATAAATTTGTTTGTTCTGCAATACTATTTATTATATTAGTAATTTCATTTATTTCCTTTACGTCTTTTCCAAGTCCACTAATTTTACCATTAAAGTTTTTAAATGAACTACTAACTTTCGTTACAGATTGGTTTAATTGATTCATTTCATTACTGCTTTCTTTTGCCATTAAACTAATTTCCCTGGAATTTGAGTCTACAACTTGTATCTCTCCAACCATTCCCGATAACTTATCACTAAAATCATTAAGAATTTCTGTTACATTTATGAAATCCTCAGATTGGGAACTTGTACCCTTTGCAATTTCATTTATTGCCTCCGTAACATTCTGTGAGGAACTAGCTATTTCCTCTGAAATAGAGGATAAGTTTTCTGATTGCATATTAATACTTGTAGAATTATCTTTTATTCGGCTAATCATTTGTTTTAATGATTCCTGCATTACCTTCATTGAATTAGTCATATCTCCAACTTCATCTTTTAATTGAAGATATTTAGGGGAAACTTCTTCACATAGATTACCCTCTGCTAATAATCCCAGATGTTTTGAAGTTGATTTTATTCCTTTAGATATACTATTAGCAATAATATAGACTGTTGCTAATCCAATTAATATAAATAATATAGAAAATGCTGCAACAGAAACCTTTAGGCTATTCAATTCTGATAATATTTCACCATTTGTTACTGTAACTCCTACAGACCATTCAGTTCCTTTTACTGGAGCATAACCTACATATTTTTCTACTCCACTATAGTTATATTGGCCAATTCCTGATTCTCCTGCTCCCATTTTCTTAATAATATCTGCTAAAGGCTGTAATTTATTGTCTTTTTTTGCATTTTCAATTGTGTTATCCATTTTCATAACTAAATCTTTATTAACATTAGCAATGGTTGTCCCATCTTTTTTTATCATAAATGCATAACCTGTTGTTCCAACCTTAACCTGATTAGTTAGTTCGCTTAATGCATTTCCATCTCTTGTTTCAATTAATACTCCTACAACTTCATTATTATTCTTAATAGGAACCACATACTTAACCTCTACACTGCCGCTAACTTTACCTATCAATGGATCCGATACATTATTTTTGCCTGATAATGCCTTTTGATAGTATTCTCTATCCTTCACATTAGTACTTGATCCGTCGGTACTCTTAGTATCACCATTTTTATCTGCAATACCTAATTTCATGCTTCCCATTCTTTTAGCTTGCTCTAAAAGTATTACACTTTTATTTTGCCATGAATTGTTAACATTTCTTATTTCAGGCATTGATGCAATAGCCTCTAATTCATTTAGCTGTCCCTCAACTCTTCCTTGAACACTGCTAGCAGTTTGATCTGCAATTTTAGGAAGTGTTTTGCTTAAATTTGATTGTAGGGACTTTGTTGAATTTATAAATGAAATTGCACCTAAACTTATACATATAACTCCTATTAACAAACCTACAAATAATATTAACTTTGCCTTTATACTTTTCATACACTCCTCCTAATTTCATCCATATTTTTAATTAAGTACAATTTTATGCTAAAAATATCATTGATATTATATCATGCCATAGCATTTGAGTAAATATTGTCGAACATATTGCTATTGTGTAAATATTGGGAAATAACAGAAAAACTAATGTAATAGTTTTAAATTGTTAGTAACGTGACAATAATAAAAGCTTTCTATGAGCTGCTTATCATAGAAAGCTTTAATTTTAGATGTCCAATTTATAGAATTTTTTGTTATCAAAGTTTAGCTTTTTTAACAACTAGGTTAAATCCATCTACGTTGGTTATGACGATGGGGTCTCCTTTTTTTATTGATTCATTTTTAGAGTAGACTTTTTGGGGAGAATTGTTAAATATACCTTCACCTTTATAATTAAAATTTTCAGAAGCTATACCCTGCTGCCAAAGAAACTTTTGTTCCTTTTTTATTCTTTTAGATTCAATAATAGCTCGTTCAATAGCTACTATTGGAATAAAAATGCACATCAATATCATAGCTTGTAAAAAAGTGTGAGATATCATAACAATTCCTAATGAACAGATAAATACCCCATTGGCGTTTGAACCTCCATGTTGGCTTCTTCCATAAAAAAATGGCAAATCTAAATATTTTTCCATTCCTAACCATACCAAGCCATATGCTGAAAAAAATGCTCCAAGAATTCTAAATATATCAATTGGTGCTATAGATATAAAATCTAAACCATAAAATTCTGCTGCCTTTTTTGATAAATACAAGAATATAGTTATTAAAATTAATGCAATAATTTGAATCCAATCAATTGTTGGAGGGTGTACAGAATCTAACATTTTACCTACACCTTTAGGATCTCCCATATCTTTGACAGCAGCTTTCTCTGCATCTTCATCAGAGTATCCTATTTTAATATAGGCTTCTTTTTGATCATCAATATGATTTTGGATTTCTGTGCAGATTTCCTTACGCATTTTTCTATTAGAAATATTTTTACTCAAAAGATGTAAATATTCATCTGCTTTCATATTAATACACCTCGACTTCTAGCACAGATGCCATGGTTTTAACGTATTTTTTCCATATTGAGGTTTTATCCTGTAGTAATTTTTTCCCCTGGGATGTTAAGGAGTAATATTTACGAATTTTCCCATTAGCTTCTTTTTCGCAGCAATTTAAATAGTTTTGATTTACTAAAGTGTGCAGTAGAGGATACAATGTTCCTGCCTTAAATTGAAACATATTGTTTGAATTAATTTGTAAAGTTTCGATCATTTCATAGCCATACATATCCTTATTTTCAAGTAGTTTTAAAATAAGCATAGTCATATCACCAGAATATAAACTGTTGTCAGATGGCATTTTAATCACCTCTTTCATATCTTAAAAATTTATATAGTTATTATTTCTATTTACATATATAGATAATCTATATACTTCTTTATGATATTAGAATATATCGATAATCTATATATGTCAATAGATAATTTCCATTTATTCAAATTTTTCTGAAAAAGTAGCAATTTAATGGAATCTAATGATATAATTAGCTTTTAATTGCTTTAGTTTATAGACAGGCTTTCCTTGGATTAAAATTAGAATTTATTATGAATGATTATATGTAAAATATAACTGTTTACCTTGTATTATGGAGGTGAAATTATGATTAGTTTATTATTAGTAAAACAGATTACTGAACTTTTTTTAGTTATGTTCATGGGATTCATACTAGTAAAAACACATTTATTGAAAGCAGAAGAGAGCAAAACTCTTTCAACAGTTGCTCTTTATCTAATAATGCCTTGTGTGATTATTAATGCCTTTCAGATTAAATATACAGAAAGTATACGAAATGGATTGATTCTTGCTTTCGCGGCAGCAGTATTGATTCATATTGTATTATTGATTTTAGTAAAAATACTTGGAAGGATATTCAATTTGGATGCAGTTGAAAAAGCATCCATGATATATTCAAATGCTGGAAATCTGATTATTCCAATTGTAACTTCCATACTAGGAAAGGAATGGGTTATTTATTCCAGTGCTTTTATATCCGTACAATTATTTCTTTTGTGGACTCATGGAAAGATGATGCTCTGTGAAGAACAAAAAGTAGACTTGAAAAAAATTCTTTTAAATATTAATATGATTACTATTTTTCTTGGAATTTTATTTTTCGTTACAAGATTTCAATTGCCGGATATTATAATAAAAACCATGGAATCAGTAAGCGTTATGCTTGGTCCTATTTCCATGATTATAATGGGAATGCTAATTGGAAATATGAGCTTCAAACAGGTATTTGCTTATAAGCGAATTTATATAGTTACTTTTCTTAAGATGATAGTATGCCCCTTTATAATTTTGCTTTTGCTTAAATATGGTGGAATGGCAAACTTATTATCGGGTGGAAAGGTTATTTTGCTTATCAGCTTGCTTGCAACAATTACTCCCTCTGCATCAGCGGTTACACAAATGGCTCAAATTTATGGTAAAAATGAAGAATATGCTAGTGTTATAAATGCAATTACAACTATTATATGTATTATAACAATGCCAATTATGGTTTGGTTGTATCAAATATAGGGTTAATAGTTAAGTCACAATGTTCTTTTATCTTTTGATAATTAAAATATCAAATATTAAGAAATACTTTAAAATGGTAGAAGAATTCTCAATAGTAGAGGATTCTTCTATTTTAATCTTCATTAGTCTGTTTTCTAATTTCATCTTTTCTTAATAATACAATATTTTTTAAAGCTAATAATGGTGGCGACATCCATTTTTCCCGATGATATATCATTTTAGCTTGTATAAGTATTTGATTAATTTCTACAGGTAGAATCACAAGTTCACCATTTTGAAGTTCTTTATCAACTACTATACGCGGCAGCAGAGTAATACCAAGGCCATTCTTAACACACTGTTTTATTGCTTCTAGGCTGCTGAGCTCCATAATAGTGTTTGTTTTTATATTTAAATTTTCAAGCAATTTTTTTAATTCAAAGCTGTAGCCTCTTTTAGATTCAGTAAGGATGAATGCTTGATTTTCAAGTTCATATGCAGTAATTTTTTTTACAGAAGTAAGAGGATGATTTGGCGCTGCAACAAAAATAGTAGAATCTTGGAAAAGATCTATTTGAGAAAGCTGCTGCTGTGCAGATTCATCATGAAGACTAAATGCAGCATCAATAATATTTTTTTCTAGCATTTCAGGAAGCTCCAGGCAATCTGCCATTTTAAGTATTATTTGGACATCTGGATAGATTTTACTATATTCTTTAAGTAGTGGTGGCAGCCAAAATACACAGAGGGTTTCAGCAGAGCCTATTTTTAGCGTACCTTTAATTTTTTCATCATTGTCAAATAATTTATGAATTTCTTCAGCGTCTTTGATCATTTTTTTAGCTGGAGAAATTAGTTTTTCTCCTTGTTCGTTTAAGAATACCTTTCGTCCAAATCGTTCAAATAGTTTAACATCAAGTTCTTGTTCAAGATTACGTATATGATCTGAAACAGTAGATTGAGAGTAATTAAGTTCCTCAGCAGCAGCTCTAAAATTTAGTAATCTTGCAACAACAAGAAAGGTTTGAAGTTGTCTAATATACAATAAATCACATCCAATCGTAAAAAACGATTAAGTTAATTAAAACAATCGTCTTATCAATACATTTCTTTTATGATACACTAGCATAAAATATTTTTATTATTTGTCCGTTGTATCATTTTCTGTATCCTTATTTAAAAATCTCATAGCTAATTCTTCACGTAATCCCGGAACATTTGTTGTTCCATTTTCTTTTGATATTCTGTAAAATTCGCATTTATAATTGATTCGATCCAAAGCATTTTGTAAGAGTGAAATTTGTTGTTCTGTCTTTTTCTTCTGATTAATGAAAAGTTCATATCGTTGGTCAATGGTAGAATCTCCTTCTTCGCACCATTCAAAAAACTGTTTGATATCCTTAAGAGGCATTCCTGTATTCTTTAAACATTCTATCATTTTTAGGCATTCAACATCGGTATCATCGAATACTCGGATATTTCCAGACGTTCTATTCACAAGAGGAAGAAGACCTTTTTTGTCATAGTAACGCAGGGCTGATATAGATATGTTTAGCATTTTTGAAATATCACCAATGGAATAAGTCATAAGTTACCTCCAATAAATTTTAAATTTAGTATTGACCTAAAGTTAGGTTTAGGTATTAGAATATGTTTATCCGATGACTACCCGCTCTAATATTCCTAATTCCTTAAGTGGGAGTAAAGAGCAGCTACGTCCCTGGATAACGAGTTTTAAGCAAAAACTTAATCTTATGCTAAGAACTCTGTTTATCATAAGGTATAAAAGAAAATTATGCAAGATTAAAGTGTACTTTGACTAATAAAATTAGAAGCTGTGATAAAAGATTTGTATTTATGGCAAAGGCATTAGGATTGTATAAAAACTTATGAGAAATTACATAAATAGGAATGAGGAGAAAAAGTATGAATAGAAAAGAATTAGAAAATGTATCTGGATTTTTACTTGGAGAAGAAAATACTGCTTATGCACCTTATTTTATTGGAAAAAGCTATTTAAGTCTTTTGAATAATAAGGAAGTTATTATCTGTAACGTTACATTTGAGCCAGGATGTAGAAATAACTGGCATATTCATCATGGTAGTGGACAAATATTAATCTGTGTTGGTGGTCATGGATGGTATCAGGAGATGGGTAAAGGACCACAGCTTTTAAAAAGTGGAGATGTGGTATATATTGCTCCAGAAATCAAACACTGGCATGGTGCTGTATGTAATGAGGCTTTTGCACATTTAGCTTTATCTGTTCCAGTAGAAGGTGCTTCTAATGAATGGTGTGAACCAGTGACAGATGAAGAATATAAAAAATTAAAATAGGATTGTGTGGTTATATGAGATGAAAATTTTGTCTAACCAGAAAGGAGATATTTATGAAAAAGCAGACAGCAGGAAGAGATTCACTTGGAAAGTTTGCACATAAATTTGCAGAGTTAAATGATGATGTTTTATTTGGTGAGGTGTGGTCACGGGAGGATAAATTATCGCTTAGGGATCGCAGTGTAATTACGGTAACAGCATTAATGACAAAAGGAATTTTTGATAACTTTTTAAAATACCATATGGCAAATGCCAAAGATAATGGAGTTACTGCAGAAGAAATTGCTGAAATTATCACACATCTGGCATTTTATGTGGGATGGCCAAATGCATGGGCAGCATTTTCACTGGCAAAAGAAGTTTGGGAGGAATAGATTGTATGGGAAAAAAGTTGATAGTGTATTATTCATATACAAATAATACAAAGAAAATTGCAGAGCAGATTCAGAAGGCTACAGGTGCAGATATCTGTGAAATCGAAACAGTAAAGCCTTATACAGGTGATTACAATTCGGTAGTTGACCAAGGAAAACAGGAAGTAGACCGTGGATTTAAACCGGAAATTAAACCTCTTAAAGCAAACTTAGAAGACTATGATACGGTTATTATAGGCACTCCTGTGTGGTGGTATACCTATGCACCAGCAGTTGCCACTTTTTTATCTGAATATGATTTGTCAGGCAAGACCATAATTCCATTTGCAACAAATGGAGGATGGCTTGGACATACGTTAAAAGATATAGAAAATTGTTGCAACAATGCCACTGTTACAAAAGCTATTGATATTAAATTTGATATGGATAAAATGGCAATACCTGAAGGTAATCTTAAGAAATGGATTGCTTCTATATAAGCAGCTTTATAAAATTTGTAAATTAGAAGGGATGATTAATTATGGCAAGCAAAGTTTACTTTGTTAATTTACGTTCAAGAAGTGATAAAAATAATAAAATTACAAAAATAAGACGTTTATTTGAAAAGGCTGGTTTTGATAATATTATTGATGAAGGAGATCTTACTGCTGTTAAACTCCATTTTGGGGAAAGAGGAAATGATACTTTTATTAATCCTGTTTTTGTAAGACAAGTTGTAGATAAGATTAAAGAAGCTGGTGGTAAGCCTTTTTTAACTGATACTAATACTTTATATTCTGGTAGCCGTCATAATTCGGTAGATCATATGATAACTGCTATAGAACATGGTTATGACTATGCAGTAATTGGAGCACCAATAATTATTGCGGATGGTTTAAAAAGCGAAAATATTAAAGAAGTTGAAATAAATAAAAAACATTTTAAAAAGGTAAAATTAGCAAAAGATATGGTTAGTGCTGATGGTATGATTGTACTTTCTCATTTTAAAGGTCATGAAATGGCTGGTTTTGGTGGTGCAATTAAAAATCTTGGAATGGGTGGAGCACCAGCTATTGGGAAAAAGGAACAACATGCTTTAAAGATGGATGTTCAAAATGATAAATGTGTTGGCTGCGGTCAATGTGCTAAAGTTTGTCCAGAGCAAGCTATCACAATTGAAAATAGAAAAGCTTCAGTATCACATGATAAATGTATCGGTTGTGGGGAATGTATGACAGTATGCAAACCTAAAGCAATTGGTATGGATTGGTCTTCAGAAATGAATCCTTTTATTGAAAGATTGACTGAGTATGCATTTGGTGCTGCGAAACCTCATGAAAATAAAATTGGATATATTAACTTCTTAATCAATATTACTCCAGACTGTGATTGTGTGCCATGGAGTGATGCACCAATAGTTCCTGATATAGGTTTCTTAGCATCTACTGATCCTGTAGCACTTGATAAGGCATGTTATGATCTTGTTAATAAGCAATCAGTAAATGTACATTCAATGTTAAGTTGTGACTGCAAAGCTGGAGAAGATAAATTCCATGCTCTAAGATCTGAAACAAGAGGAAGCCATCAATTAAGCTATGGTGAAGAAATTGGAATGGGAAGCTGTGAGTATGAACTAATCGAGATATAAACATGAATTTATGGAAGTTACTTTAAGGTAGCTTCCATAAAAATTATATAATAGTTCTTATAATTTAAATAACTATTAAGAATTTTCAACAGTTCTTGCATCCATCTTATCTACAAATGCATTGTAAACCAATCCTAATAAAACTAGAACTCCACCAACAACTTTTCCTGTTGAAAGAACATGCAATGTGAAATAATCTATGATTATTCCAGCAAAAAGTTGTCCAATAAATAAGAGTATTGTGGCATATAAAGCAGAGATTTTTGGGGTTATGTAGCTGGAGATTCCTACAACAACTACTCCCATAGCACCACCAATGTATGCATATACAGGTAAGCCTAAAAATTTATCAGGAGAATATCTTAAGGTATTACTGCTAAACATAAAGAAAAGTGCCGAAGTTATTAAGCCAGTTAAATAGTTATAGAATGTGCCAGGTAAAATACCTATTTTATTAGCTAAATTTGAGTTTATAATTCTACCTAAAACGTTAGTTAGTCCACTTGCCAAAGCAAGAATTATATTTAATATCATTATAATTTTCCTTTCTAATAAATTGTCATTACAACAAGGCCTATAACCATTATTACAAATCCAATTAATTTTTTATTATTAAATTTCACAACTTCCATGCCGAAAAGTCCATAGTGATCTATTATAATTGAAGTAACTCCTTGTCCGAAAAGGCCTAATGCAACAGATAAAGATGCTCCTAAAGCTATCATTGAAGAATTACAGAATAGAACTGTAAAAACCCCTATAAAACCAGCTGTATATGTGAATAAAGGTATTGATCTATCAAAAGGAATTTTCAACCTTTTAACAGCTAGCACAATTAAAATTGCAATTAATCCAACAATATGAATTATAATAGTTGAAGTGTAGTTTCCAAAATTCTTTGAAAGTACGGCATTAAAGCTTACCATTATGGTAACTAAAATACCTGTTAAGATTGATAAAAAATTGTACATTATATTATGACCTCCTAAAATAACTAATATTAAATTACCATAATAATAAAATTCAGTACTATGACATATGTCATATATGATGAAATATATGTTATATTTATATAGGGAAGTAATGGGAACTTTGTACAATGAAATGGTAAAGGTGAGAGCTGATGATAGAAATTATTGATGATGCTAAGATTGATTATTATGTTAAAAAATACAGTTTAAATGATATGTTTACAGATAATATGCAAATGTATATGAAGCTTTGGAAGTTTAATAAAGGAGAACACATTTGTAGGTCAGATGAAGATATAACTAAATTATATTTTTTAGTATTAGGAAGAGCAAAAGTTTATACTATATTAAGCAATGGTAAACAGTTACTGCTTAGTTTTAATAGTCCTTTAGAGGTGATTGGAGATCTTGAATGCATAAAGCTAAATAAATTTCACTGCAATATACAGGCTATCCAGGAAACTTATTGTATATCTATTGATTTGAATATTATTAGAGAGCGCTTAATGGATGATGGTAAGTTTTTAAGATACATCATAAATAGCTTAGGTAAAAAACTTGCTCGAAATACAGATAATAATTCAATAAATCTTTTGTACCCTTTGGAAAATAGGTTAGCAAGCTATATTTTAGCTATATCTATCAATGATAAGGGTGAAGAAACTAAAATCATACAGGATTGTAATTTAACAGAAATGTCAGAGCTACTAGGAACAAGTTATAGGCATTTATTAAGAACATTAAATAAATTTACTGAAAGAGGAGCAATTGAAAAGAAAAATGCAAACTATGAGATAGTACGAAGAGATATTTTAATAGGTTTAGCAGGAGATTTATATGAATAAAGTGGAATAATGTGTTAAACCTGAAAATTAGTCATAAAAATGAGGTGAAGTATGAGTATAGTAAAAAAATATGAAGAATTAACTAAGAAAGAAGCTGAAACTAATCCTGAAACAGCATACAAGATGATTAAATTAGGTCTTTTTTTGGAAAAGCAAATAGTAAAATTGTCATCTAAGGAAGTTCCTAAAGCCTATACAAATTTAAGTTTAATAGCTATTAATTCAATCTTAAGAGCTTTAAAGGAGCCAGAGAATTCTGCATGGATTAATATTTTTACTCCAGTGGAAATATTACAGTGCTTTGATATAAATCCTTTATCAATAGAATGTATGGCATGTTTTATGTCGGGATTTGAATGTGAAGATTTTGTAAATGAATATGCTGAAAATATGGGTATAGCAGAGACTTTATGCTCTTACCATAAAGGTTTTATTGGAACAGTTGAAAGTGGCATACTTCCTAAACCTAAATTTGCATTTACAACATCTACTTGTTGTGATGGTAATGTTAATACAATACGTTACCTTGCTAAAAAACATAATTTAGATTCATATATATTAGATATTCCTTATGAATATTCTTTAGAGGGTGAAAAATATGTTGTAACTCAATTAAAACATATGATTGCTATGCTTGAAGAAAAGTGTGGTAAAAAATTTGATGAGGATAAGTTAAAGGAAATATTAAAAAGGGAAAATGAATCTAAGAAGTTTTTTAAAGAATACTTAAAATATCAAAGAACAAAATATTATCCAAGCTCTTTAACATTACATATGTACATGCTCTTTGCAGCTCATGTAGGTATAGGAACTAAAGAAATTTATGATTTTTATAAGCTGTTAGCGGAGGATATAAAGAAGTATCCTGAAAGTGAAGGAGTAAAAATATTTTGGGTTCATCTTTTACCATATTATCAAGAAACAATGAAAGAATATTTTAATTTTAACCCTAAATACCAAATTCAATCTTATGACATAAACTTTGATTATATGGAGGAATTAGATATAGAACATCCACTGGAGGCATTAGCTAAAAAGCTTATTTTAAATATATATAATGGTCCTTATGAAAGAAAGATTAAAGCAATTGAAAAGGCTGTTGATACCCTTCAATCTGAAGCAGTTATTCATTTCTGTCACTGGGGCTGTAAACAATCTTCAGGTGGAGTAATGCAGCTTAAACAAACGATGAAGGAAAAAAGTATACCAATGCTTATTTTAGATGGTGATTGTATGGACAGGCGAAATTGTCATGATGGTCAGTTGAAAACAAGGTTAGAAGCATTTTTAGAAATACTAAAGAATACGGAGGCAAATAGATGATTGGATATGCATGCAAATATGTACCTTTAGAGATATTTACAAGTTTAGGAGTCCAGGTAAAGAAAATTGAGCCCAATGTGACAAGCTATGATAAAGCAGAAACCATGATGCATACTAATTTATGTTCTTATGTTAAGGGTGTAGTAGAAGATGTGATTATGAACGATTATGAAGGAGTAATATTAACTAGCTGCTGTGACAGTACTAGAAGACTTTATGATACATTAAAAGATAATTTTTCAGACAAATTTATTTATATATTGGATTTACCAAGAAAGGTAAATGAAGAATCTATAAAAATTTATGAAGATACAGTTAAGAAAATGGTATATGCTTATGAAAGATTTAGTGGTAAAAGCTTTGATGAGAAAAAACTTAAAGAAGTATGTGATTCATTAAAGATACCATCCATTAAGCCTTCAAAAGGGTTAAATATAGGATTAATGGGTGCAAGGTGTAATGAGGGAATAATTGAATTAGTTAAGAAATATGATGCTAATATATTATTTAATATTTCATGCACTGGGGATGAACGTAAATACAACTTAAAAGGTGAAAATATATATCATGAATATATAAAAGAATTGTTAAGCAAATTTCCATGTCTGCATATGACAGATATTAGTGAAAGAAATGATTTCCTTGAGAAGCAGAAGAAAAATTTAGATGGAATTATTTATCATACGGTTAAATTCTGTGATATTTATGCTTATGAATATGCAGATATTAAAGAAAATTATGATGTTCCTTTATTAAAAGTAGAAACAGATTATACTAAGCAGTGTGAAGGACAAATAAAAACAAGAGTTGAAGCTTTTATTGAAGCATTAAATGCTAAAAATGAAACAGGTGATGATATTATGGAAAAAAGTATTAAAGGAAATGATGAAAACACAAAATATGTAATGGGAATTGATAGTGGTTCAACATCAACTAATGCTGTTATTTTAAACAATGATAAGAAAATTGTAGCTTATACTGTAGTAAGAACTGGAGCTAAAAGCAGCGAAAGTGCTAAAAGAGCCTTAGATGAAGTGCTTAAAAAGGCTGGATTAGATAGGGAGGAGCTTTCGTTAATTGTGTCTACAGGCTATGGAAGAGTTAGTATAGCTTTTGCAGATAAAGAAGTAACAGAGATAAGCTGCCATGGAAAAGGTGCTCATTATATAAATCCTAAAATTAGAACAATAATAGATATTGGTGGTCAAGACAGCAAGGTTATTAAACTAAATGAAAAAGGTGAAGTAATTGATTTTGTAATGAATGATAAGTGTGCTGCAGGAACAGGAAGATTTTTAGAAATGATGGCCAGGACACTGGAAATAGATATAAAAGATATGGGACCAGAATCTTTAAAATGGAAAGAAGATATAAAAATAAGCAGCATGTGTTCTGTTTTTGCTGAGTCAGAAGTAATTTCGCTTATTGCACAAAATAAAGAAAAAGCTGATATTATCCATGCTTTAAATCAATCTATATCCAGTAAAACTAATGCTCTTCTTGGAAGAGTAGGGAGAGAAAGTGAATTTATGATGACAGGGGGAGTTGCGCAGAATATAGGAGTTGTAAAAGCTTTAGAAGAAAGAATAGGAGATAAATTATTTATTTCAGATGAGCCAGAAATAGTTGGAGCAATTGGAGCAGCTTTATTTGGACTTGAGGACATTTGCTAAGGGAACATCCTTAGATTTGTGTAAATCAAATCTAAGGATGTTCTTTTTATGTATGTATAGCTGGTATTTGTGGAAAGAATAACTACAAAAGATTTTTTAGGAGGAGAAAGTTATGAATTCATTAGAGATACCTGATATTGATTTAAAAAAGGAGCTAAACAAATGCAAAAGTATGGAGGATTTAGTTGGTAAGAATGGCTTAATGCAGCGACTATTTGGTGGTATAATTCAACAGTTTTTAGAAGCAGAAATGGAGGAACATCTTGGACGCGAAAAATATGAGAGGCAGAATGGAGAAGATAGAAATTATAGAAATGGATACAGTTCAAAAAATATTAGAACCAGCTTTGGAGAAGTAGGTGTAAATGTACCAAGGGATAGAAAGGCAAATTTTGAGCCTAAGATTGTTAAGAAATACGAAACTGTGTGTAATGAACTTGATAAAAAGGTTATAGGACTATATGCAAGAGGAATGTCTGTGGATGATATTAAGTCAGAAATAGATGAACTATATGGAGTAGATATAATCCCTTCAATGATATCCAAAATCACTGATAAAGTAATGGATACAGCCAATGCCTGGCAAAATAGAGCTTTAGACCCTATGTATCCTATAGTATATATGGATGCAGTTCATTTTAAGGTTAGAGATCAACATAGAATTGTTAGCAAGGCAGCATATATTTGTATGGCTTTAGATGTTAAAGGTTATAAAGATATATTAGGAATATGGGTTGGTGAGCAGGAAGGAGCTAAATTTTGGTTATCTGTATGCAACGATCTTAAAAATAGAGGGGTTAAAGATATACTCCTAGCATGTATGGATGGTCTTAAAGGTCTTTCTGATGCTGTTAAAGCTGTTTTTCCTGAAGTAAATATACAAAGCTGCATAGTACATCAGATAAGAAATTCTATAAAATATATACCTTCAAAAGATATAAAAGCCTTTTTAAAGGATCTAAAGTGCATATATCAGGCGGTAAATGAAACAATGGCAAGTCAATCACTGCAAGCTTTGGAAGCTAAGTGGGGAGATAAATATCCAATAGTAATACAATCATGGAATAGCAATTGGGATAACCTGTCAACATATTTTGATTTTCCTCAAGATATAAGAAAAATAATATATACCACTAATGCCTTAGAAGGTTTCAACAGACAACTTAGAAAATTCACTAAAATAAGGACCGTATTTCCTACAGATGACTCTCTTACAAAGGCTTTATACTTGGCTACAGAACAGATAATGGTTAAATGGACATCGCCTAAACAAAATTGGCCTAGTACCTTAGCACAACTTAGTATAATGTTTGGAGAAAGAATTGAACAATATATTTAAGCAATAAAGCCTGTACTATTTTGAATAAAGATGAATAATAATGAAGATATTACAAATAATAATAACATAAATAAGCTATACTATCTTATTATCTAGTTATTCCCCAAAAAATAAAAATTACTACAGGACTCAATTCCTATAGTAATTTCCAATTAATTTTCTACTTGTCTATTTTATTTTACACAAACCTACGGACGTTCTCTTTGCTAATTATAATTAACACTAGAACATTTATCCGATCGCTACCATTGCTAATACACCCATCTTCTTCAATTGGGGGATAAGCACTGCTACGCGCCTGGATAAGTTCTTCTAAGACTCAAGTGGAGATAGGTATTCCTCACAAGCAAACTCACCTGAGTCTAAGAATCACTTGATTTTTACGCAAAAAAACTGTCACACTAATTATTTTAGTGCGACAGCTCTCTATTTCAGAATTAATCCTATGCAGGTAATTCATTATCCTTATTGTATTTAGATCTATCATGAACATTCCATGTAAAGGCTAAAAATACTATAGAAAGTACACATGCGGCTAAAATTAGCATAAATCCACCATTCCAGCTAAACTTGTCTACTACTATACCCATTACTATTTCAGCTGCAACTTGTCCACCCATATATCCGAATAGACCTGTAAATCCTGCAGCAGTACCACCAGCTTTTTTAGGTACCATATCCAATGCGCTTACACCTATAAGCATAACTGGGCCATATATTAATGCACCTATAACTGCTAGTGTAATATTTATTACAAGAAGACTAGTGCTGTGAGAATAAATAAATACACCAAAAGTGACACCAATCATACAAATTATACCTATTGGAGCACGACGGCCGCTGAAAAATCTATCACTTATCCAACCTACTATTATAGTTCCTGGAATGGCTGCATATTCATAGATTTGAAAAGCAATAGCTGTATCTTTAGGAGAAAAATGTCTTGCTTCTTGTAAATAAGTTGGAACCCAGTTTATAATTCCATATCTGACAAGATACACAAAAACGTTTGCAAGAGCAATATACCATAAATATTTATTATTTAATACATACTTAAACAATATTTCTTTACCTGTCATTTCTCTTTCTCTATCTTCAACATTTACTTCTGGATAGTCATTTTTATATTCCTCAATTGGAGGAAGTCCAACAGATTGTGGAGTATCTTTAGCAAATATTATGTACAATAAACCACCTACGATTGCTATTAAGCCTGGTAAATAAAATAATCCTTTCCAGCTTCCAAATATTGAAACACCAGCTAATGCAATAACAGCTATGAATCCACCACCAACATTATGTGCAGTATTCCATATAGACATTTTAACACCACGCTCTCCATCAGAGAACCAGTGAGTCATTGTTCTTCCACATGGAGGCCATCCCATTCCTTGAAACCATCCATTTAAGAACATTAATGCAAATAAAAAAGTTATGCCTTTTGTAATTGGAAAAAATAAATTTACAATTCCTGAAAGTATCAATCCTGCAGCTAGGAAATATCTTGGATTTGATCTGTCTGATAAATTACCCATTACAAATTTACTTATACCATAGGCAAGTCCAAGTGCTGAAGCTACGAGTCCAAGTTCTGTTTTAGTAAAACCTTGATGTATAAGATAAGCTTTTGCTAATGAGAAATTACTTCTAACGAAATAGTAAAGCATATAACCTAAATAGATACTTAAAAAAACCTGTATTCTGTATCTTTTATAGGTTGAATCGATTTTTTCTTCTGGCAGCCTACTTATATGAGGTGCAGGTTTAAAAATTCCAAACATTTAAAAATTCCCCCTTGATTATGTAATATATTTCAAACTCTAATCCTAGAGTTTTTCACTTTTTATAATGTAGATATGAATTAAATAATGTATTCATCTTCTTCATCAAGCTTTTCTCTATCATGAAGATTCCAAGTTAGTGCAAGGAATAATGTTCCTAAAACACAGGCGCAAATAAGCATCAAAAAAACTAAATTCCAACCATTATACTTAAGTATCACACCTATTAACCAATCGCCTAGGGCTGTACCAAATAAATAACCAAATAGACCTGTAAATCCTGCAGCTGTGCCAGCAGCTTTTTTAGGTACTATGTCTATAGCTGCAATTCCAACAAGAACTACTGGAACATAAATGAGGCCGCCTATGAGTATTAAAGCTATAACATCAACGCTGTAGTTATTTTCTGGATTCATCCAATAAAGTAATATAGCTAATGTTACAAAAGTCATGCAAATAGTTGAAATTGGACCTCTTCTGCCTTTGAAGTATTTATCACTTAACCAACCTGAAACTAATATTCCTGGTATGCCAGCATATTCGTATAAAGAATAGCATCTTTGTGAAAGCCATTGAGGAGCTCCTTTTACTGTAGTAAGATAAAAAGTACACCAATCTAGAACTCCATAGCGAACCATATATACAAATATATTTGCTATAGCTAAATACCATAAAAACTTATTATTCAATACATATTTAAACAATATTTCATGTGCTTGTAGTTCTCTTTCTCTATCATCCACATTTGTTTCAGGGTAATCGTTCTTATACTCTTCAATTGGTGGTAATCCACAGGATTGAGGTGTATCCCTTAAGAATATAAGGCAAGCTATACCTATACATATGGAAATAGCTGCAGGGAAGTAAAATAAGCTTTTCCAGGTACCAAAAATAATTATTCCAATACTGGATATAGTAGCTAAAACTCCTCCTCCAAAATTATGAGATACATTCCATATGGACATTTTCATACCTCTTTCTCTATCTGAAAACCAATGAGACATTACTCGTCCACAAGCGGGCCATCCCATTCCTTGAAGCCAACCATTGATAAACATAAGAACAATTATTAAGTTTATGTTTGTTGTAGTCCCTAGCAAAATACTTATAATACTAGACAATATAAGACCTAGAGAAAAAAATATTCTAGCATTACTTCTATCTGAAACAACTCCCATAAAAAATTTACTTAAACCATAACTAAAAGGTAAAATTGCAGCAGCAAACCCTAATTTTCCTGTATCTAAACCTTCACTTTCCAAATAAGGCATTGCTAGTATAAAGTTTTTTCTTACAAAATAATAAGCAGCATATCCAATAAATATAGTTATAAGCACTTGAAATCGTAGTTTTTTGTATCCTTTGTCTATGCTTTTTTCTGGTAAATAAGTTTTTGCACTTGATGGTTTTAAAAATTTAATCATATCTCAACTAACTCCAAATCAATAATATTTTAATATTTAAAACCATATATAACATTGTTAACATTATTAAATAAATTAACATTGTTAACAAAATTAACATTGTTAACATTATATATGATTTAATATCCATTGTCAACGTTTTCTTTACTTGCCATAATAAGCTGTACTTAAATAGCATCTAATTTATTTAAAGGAAGCTGTATAATAAATTCACTGCCTTTATTTAACTCACTATTTAAATATATACTGCCATCTAATTCGGAAACTATATGTTTTACAATAGCTAATCCAAGTCCTGTTCCTCCTTCACTGCGGCTTCTAGATTTATCTACCCTGTAAAATCTTTCAAAAACCCTTGATATATCTTCTTTTGGTATACCAACACCATTATCCTTTACAATAATAAGAGCATTATTTTCTTTTATATATGCTGAAACATTGATGTGTCCTTCTGGCTGCGTATATTTTATTGCATTATCTATAAGATTCATTACAGCTTGCTTAAACCAATCCTTGCTTTTCACATATAATGTGAAATTTTTCTCTATAATTAAATTAATACCTATATTCTTTCTGTTTGCTGAAGGAGTTAACATATATAAGATATCATCTAACTCTTTATATATATTTACTTCTTCTAGATTGTTTGAAGAAGATTGATTTTCTAGATGAGAAAGCAAAAGTATATCTTCTATAAGTCTTTTTAATCTTTCTACTTCTTCAGATATAATACCTAAAAACCTTTGTCTCTTTTCTTTGTCTTCTCCTGGTTTCCTTTTTAAAGTATCAACAAAACCAATTATAGTAGTTAGTGGTGTCTTTAATTCATGAGAAACATTAGCCACAAATTCACTTCTCATCTTTTCAAGATGCTTAATTTCTGAAATATCTTGTAAAATAATTACTATACCTTTTTCATATACTAAATTTTCAACATCATAATCTATTAATTTAGTATATACTTTATATATCTTATCATCATTATCTCTCAGACCTAATTCTTTCTCTTTATGTACATTATTATCAAATGTTTCTTCAATTAAATTATAGAGTTCTTGCGATTCTATGCTGTTTTTTAAGTTATCTCCTATGTTTAAATTTTTATCTAGCCTTAGTATTTTTATAACTGCAGGATTTGAAAGTATTATATTCCAGTTGATATCTATTACTAATATTCCATAGGTTATACTATTTAAAATTGAATTTAACTCCAGATTTCTGTAGTTTAATTGTGATACTACATTATTTATTGTAGAAGACATGTTGTTAAAGCTATTTGCAAGCTCCTCAAGTTCGTCTTTTGTGTTAATCCTTACTTTATGATTAAAATTTCCATTAGATATTCTCTTAGCTGCATTATTTAATTTTTGCAAGGGGTTCATCATATTGTCTAAAAAAAAGCATCCAATTACTACTGCTACAATAACCCCTATAAGTATAGAAATTAAAGTGCAGCTCAAGAACACTTTATTAAGGTTATCAAAACCCTTAAGAGACATTCCAAGTCGTACTATAACCTTATTATCATATATTTTTACGGGACTTAATGCCACATAAATAAATCTTTCACCTTTAACTTTACTGTATCTATCACTAACTGCAGTTTTACCATGCAGACAATTTTGTATTTCTGGTTTGTTAATTTGATTTTCAAGCATTAAGCTGTCACTAGAATCAGCTAGAATATAACCTTTATCATTTATAAAAGATATTTCCGCATTGGTTTGAGAAGAAAATTTTTGAGCCATAGCCATGTAGTCAATTTCATTTTTTTCATCTACTAAATTTAAAAGAGTAGTGGTAATCAAATTTCCATTACTAACAAGTTTATCTTGAATATTCTTCACATAGTAGGTTCTTACAAAACTCAAGCACAATGCTCCTGTAATTAAAGAACCCACCATAACCAAAATAATATAAGTAATGAATAACTTTCTTCTCATCAAATCACCTATTTCTAATATAATATTTATCTTATAATCTACTATTTAATCATGTATCCAAGGCCTCTTACTGTTTCTATGTATTTCGGAAATTTATCATTATCCTCTAATTTTTTTCTTAACTTTCTTATATGTACATCCAATGTCCTTGAATCTCCTAAATTACCACATCCCCATACTTCGCTTAACAAAACTTCTCTTGAAACTAAATTTCCCTTATTTTTAGCCAAGGTTTGTAATAACTTAAATTCCCTTAAAGTAAGTTCTATAACAGTTCCTTTCTTTTTAACTTCATACTTATCAGTATCAATTTCTATATCACCTATTTGCATTATATTGTCACTTGTGTTGGAAGCAGATATCATATCTGATCTTCTAAGCACAGCATCTATTCTAGCTAATAATTCATTTATTCCAAAAGGTTTAGTTATATAATCATCTGCACCTAGTTTTAAGCCTCTTACCTTATCATTTTCCTCTTTTTTTACTGTAAGCATTATTATGGGTATTTTTTTAGTGGCTTCATCATTTCGTATTCTTCTGCAGACTTCAAATCCATCAATTCCCGGTATCATAATATCTAGCAGTATAATATCTGGAAGTTCTTTTTTAGCAAGTTCTACTGCATCTAAGCCATTATGACAGCATACTACATTAAAATTTTCTTCGAGATTTACAGAAATG
Source organism: Clostridium carboxidivorans P7 (assembly GCF_001038625.1). Classification (GTDB taxonomy): domain Bacteria; phylum Bacillota; class Clostridia; order Clostridiales; family Clostridiaceae; genus Clostridium_AM; species Clostridium_AM carboxidivorans. Next base: position 2,809,133 of record NZ_CP011803.1, on the reverse strand, counting down.
AGTTCTGTTATATTAATTTCATCATCCACTATTAGTACTTTTCCTGTTTTCATAAAAAATCACCTTCAATCAAATATCAATATACATTTTACAGTATATACTAAAGATTTTAATGTTTCCATATTTTTATTATCACTCATCAGATTTATTCTACATATTATAGACCAAGAAGCTATTAGGAGGATTAAAGATGAGTAGAAATCATATAAATAATTCAGTTAATATAGATAATCAAAAAATTGAACCAGTAGTGAAAGTAGAAAAAGAAAAAGTGAATCCGTGTGAAGGTAAGATAAAGACTGTTGAAGAATATCTTAATGCTATAGATAGTATTTATGAAAAGTTTTGGGAAGAAGATCAGAATGATGACACAATTAAATATAGCTCGAAAATTTGGTACAGAGGTGTTAGGGCCCAGGATTATAAGATGCTGCCTTCTATTTCTAGAAATGATTTGAATGTGAATTATGAGACAACATTTTTATCAAAATTTAAATCAAAAGCAATACCTTATTTAGGACAGTTACCATCATACCCTTTTTCAGAGGGACTTGCTGGTTATTGGGACTGGATGTTTTTAATGCAGCATTATGGCGTACCTACAAGACTTATGGATTGGTCTGAGGATGCACTAGTTGCACTTATTTTTGCCATTAATGTAGATGCAACACCTAAAGAATTGGATAAAGATCCTGCGGTTTGGTGTTTAAATCCTGTTAAATTAAATGAAGCTTTTAACTTTAATAATGCCTATCCTTTAGGGTATATTCCTAATGTAGAGGAAAAACAAGTATATGAGATGTTTGGACCAGAACAAAGTGGATTTGTCAATAAGAAGCCTTGTGCAGTTTATGGACCTTTGAACAGTGCAAGAATTGTGGCTCAAAAAGGAGTATTTACAATTTTTCCATATACCGATAATATGATTGAATTTGATAAGCTTCCAGATAGTTCTGATTACATGGAAAAACTTATAATATGCAAAGATTCAAGGGAAGATATTACAGAACAACTTAGAAAATATGGTATAAATTATGCACAACTATTTCCTGAAATTGAGTATGTTTCAAAAGAAATATTTGAAGAGGGATATTAGGATAAGTGGAAAAGAGTAAACTGATATCGCTTCTTAAAGAAACTTTGTCAAAAGATATTCTTAAATATATTAATTAAAAAGTTATAAAATGTAACATATATGATATTTTGTGACTTTACTTTTTTAAATTTATAAATTATAATTTAATTAAATTATTAAAAAGCTATGAGAGGAAAGAAGTAGATCAGTTTCATGTTATTAAGAGAGCATCTGGTTGGTGAGAAGATGCAAATGCACTGATTCGAAATACATCCTGGAGCTGCTGCCTGAATTATAGTAGGGCTTGACGGGGACGCCCGATACAGCGTGAGAGTGTGATTGCACTCAGTGAGGGAAATTCTGTGAGGAATTTCTAAGTCAGAGGTGGTACCGCAATTTTTGCCTTCTGTTCCAATTGGAACAGAAGGCTTTTTTATTAAGCAGGCATCCAAAATCTATGATTTTGAGATGATCGCTTACTCATCCGACTATAAGGAGGAGGAGTTTCATTACTAAATATTAAAGGGAGTTGTTACAATGAAAATTTATGATGAACTAGTAGCTCGTGGTTTGATTGCCCAGGTTACTGACGAAGATGAAATTAAAGAACTTATTAATAATGGTAAAGGAATTTTTTATATTGGCTTTGATCCAACTGCTGACTCTTTACATGCAGGTCATTTCATGGCTCTTTGTCTTATGAAACGTTTACAAATGGCTGGGAATAAACCTATAGTTCTTTTGGGCGGTGGAACTGGCCATGTAGGTGATCCATCTGGACGTACTGACCTGCGTACTATGATGACACCTGAAACAATTCAGCATAACTGTGATTGTTTTAAAAAACAGATGGAAAGATTTATTGAATTCGGTGATGACAAGGCAATCATGCTTAACAATGCAGAATGGCTTTTAAAATTGAATTACATTGAAGTACTTCGTGAAGTAGGAGTTTGGTTTTCTGTAAATAATATGTTACGTGCAGAATGCTACAAGCAGAGAATGGAAAAGGGTTTGTCTTTCTTGGAATTCAACTATATGATTATGCAATCCTATGATTTTTATCATCTTCACAAAAATTATGGCTGTAATATGCAGCTTGGTGGAGATGATCAATGGTCTAACATGTTGGGAGGTACGAAACTTATTCACAATAAGTTAGGTGAGGATGCATATGCCATGACAATTACATTGCTTATGAATTCTGAAGGCAAAAAAATGGGAAAAACTGCAAGTGGAGCTGTATGGCTTGACCCTAATAAAACTTCACCTTTTGAATTCTTCCAATATTGGCGTAATGTTGCTGACGCTGATGTTCTCAAGTGCATACGTATGCTTACTTTCTTGCCACTTGAACAGGTTGATGAAATGGACAAATGGGAAGGAAGTAAGTTGAATGAGGCTAAGGAAATATTGGCATATGAATTGACTAAGCTTGTTCATGGTGAAGAAGAAGCTGAAAAAGCAAAAAATGCTTCTCATGCTCTTTTTGCAGGTGGTACAGATGATTCCAATATGCCAACTACTGAAATTTCAGATGACCAGTTAAATGATGGTGCTATTAGTATTTTAGATTTAATGGTAGCATGTGGTTTAACTGCATCTAAGAGTGAAGCAAGACGTGTAGTTCAACAGGGTGGTGTATTCATTGATGATGATAAAGTTGAATCCATTGACTGTAATATTACTTTAGAACAACTAAAAAATGGTGTTAAAATACGTAAAGGGAAAAAGACTTACCATAAGGCTTTGATGAAGTAAAGGATATTATAATCATTGTAAAAAATAGCTTTAATAATTAGTAGCCTGTGTTGAATTTAACACAGGCTTTTCCTTTTATCGAAGTTATTTCTGAAACAAAGGTTTAGTTGGAAAAGATTTGATGAGAAAAAAATTAACTTGACTCTCAATTTTCTTATTCTTTTATGTTATAATTTTTATAATGATTTTATAATTAATTATTAAAATTCTAGCTCACAACTTATAATATTTCATAAATATAATTCTCATCTGTATAATTTTCTATATTATTCACAGATTTTAATCATTTTAATCTATTTTGTGATTTGAGTACAGTGAAAGGAATGAATGTTTTATGGAAATGAGCATGGGAAAAATCCAAAATAAATTAAAAAAGAAAAATTTAGAGCTTTACATTAATCAACAAGAACATGTGTTGATTAACAATGTGACAGTGTATAAACAAAATCAATCAAATATTAAGTCAGATACTCTATATGTTATGGATGCTTCAACTATTCTAAATTTGTCACCTGAAATAAAATGTTTAAATATACTTTGTGTAGGTAAGTGTGTTAACCCTTTAGAGGAAGCAAAAAAATTAAACATCAATATGTTAGTATTGAATGATAACGAAGATATAGAATTAGTTGTTGATGAAATACAGACTATTTTAGATAAATACCAGCAGCTTTTGAAAAATACTGCAATACTTTTTGAGTTGCTTGCGGAAGGAAAAGGGTTACAGCAAATAATAAATAAGGGATATGAAATGCTTGGAAATATGATTTTATTAAGTGATATAGGCTTAAATGTTATTCTATGCTCAGAAAATGCAAAAATGGATGATGATTTAAAAAAGTGGATTTATGAAGATCCTATTGAAAACTATAATAGCTTTTATATTAAAGAGAGAGAAAAAAGGGGTTTTGAACAATCATACAAAAGTAACGTTCCAAGATATATTAGTAAAGACGTAGATAAATATGCGTATTTGGTTTCAAAGATATTTATTGATGATAAAAAGGTAGGACACTTAACGGTAATAGAATTTGAAAGGAATTTTGAAGAAGAAGATCATGAAATTATTATTCTTTTATCTAAAGTTATTTCATTAGAAATGCAGAAGGACAGGCTTATTGCTAATTCAAGAGGATTTTTATATGAGTCTCTATTTTTAGACTTGCTGGAAGGAAGAGTTAAAGATCCTTTAATTATTGAGGATAGGATAAAAGCTTTAGATATAGATCTGGAAGAAAAATTTTGTGTATTTACAATTGCTGTTAATCAGGCTGAACAAGTAAATACTAATCTTCCATATATTAGAAATGTCATAGAGAATATGATTAAAAATGGCAAGTCTGTAATTTATAATGATAATATTTTATGTTTGATCACTATAGCAAGTGATGAAAAGCCACTGTATAAAGTTGATCAGAAAAAGTTAAGAAATCTTTTAAAAAGTAATAAGATGCATAGTGGATTAAGTTATTGCTTTTATAACTTAAAGTATTTAAAGAAATACTATAAACAATCATTAAAATCTATTGAAATAGGTATTCAATTGAATAAAAAGGAAGTGATTTTTTCATATGAGGATTATGCGAAATATCACATAATGGATGTTTGTTCCAAGCATGAGAACTTGAAAGCTTTCTGCCATCCGTCAATTTTAGAACTTTTAAAGTACGATAGAACACATAATACTGACTTTATACATAGTCTTTATACTTATCTTATCTATGAAAAAAATCAGATAGAAACAGCAAAGGTATTACATATTCATCGAAGCACATTGCTTTATCGGATTAAAAAAGCTGAAGAAATAATGAATGTTAATTTAAAAAGTAGTGGTTTAGTGTTTAATCTTTTACTTTCATTCGAGATATTAGAATTTATTGGGGAGGTTAAATTTATACCACGTTTAGTTAGAGAATAGGTGAAATACTTTTAAATTTTTAATCTACATAAATTTAGTTTCTTTTTAATGAGGTATCTTTTTTGGGTACCTCATTTTAGCATGTTTAAAAAAATAACTACAATTTGTATGATTATTTATGATATTTTTCGTACATTTTGATTCAATACTTGCTTAAATCTATATGTTAAAATATAAACAACAAATAAAGATTAAAAAATTAAACTTTCTGTGAGTGAAAAATTAGTAGAAATAATGAAAAAATTTGATGAGAAGCTAGTTATTAAAAGGGTGATGGAACTAAAAAAACAGAATGTGTCAAAACAGAATACTGTTTTACATCTTCAGAGAAGAATAAATATCACATATGATATCGTTTTCTGCAATTGATATTAACATTTTTTCAACATTAGAGTATAGAATTTTTAACAATTGTCAAATTAATAAAGTTAGTGCTTGCGGAATTCCGCAAGCAAGTACATTGAGTCAGTTAGGTTTATTAAAGCAAAATGCATTAAAAACCTCCATGTGGTGTCTTGTATTATGTGGTTATTTACATTATATCGCAATTGGGGAAAATATAAAAGCCTAATAGATAAAAAACTATAAGAGCAATGCTTATGAAATTTTTTAAGTGGTTGTATTTAAGTTATTTAGATGTATTAATGCAAAATTTGTTAAAAACCTCCCTGTGGTGTTTTGTGTTATGTGGTGTGATTACGTTGCACCGCAGTGGAGGAAAAATAAAATAATAATTTTGGAGGTTGAATCAATATTATGGAAAACAAGAAAATAAGTTTATTTTCAATGGTTTTTTTTGGCGTGTGCAGCGTATTAGTGTTATACACCGTTGCTGCAAATGCTAGTAAAGGAGTACAAGGACTTGGTGTCTGGTTTGTAATAATACTATTATTTTTAATACCAAGTTGCTTAGTTATTTCAGAATTAGGATCTACGTGGTCTGAAAATGGAGGAATTTATATTTGGACAAAAAGAGCTTTTGGAGATTTTGTTTCTTCACAGGTTGCATGGCTGTATTGGGCCAATACTCTTTTCACTAATCCATTATCCAGTGTTACACTTATTGGTGTTACTTGCAGTTATTTTTTACCAAACGCATCGAATATTACTCAAATGTTTATGGTAATTGGGTTCTTATGGTGTATAGCTGTCATTGGAATTGTAAATTCAGAGGTTACTCAAAAGCTTGCTTCTTATGGTGGAACTGTAATTTTAATATTATTAAGTTTAATTAGTATTGGTGGGATAATGTATGGCTTAAAGTATGGGTTTGCAAACAATTTTACTCTTGGAAATTTCAAACCAACATTATCATTGATGCGTCAATTTGGGCCTGTGGTAATTTTTAATATTTTAGGTGTGGAATTGTTGAGCTCAGTAGCAGGTAGAATGGATAATCCTAAAAAAAATGTACCTAAGTTTATAATAACTACAGGTTTATTAGTAGCAGTACTTTATATATTGGGATCAGTTTCCATATTATCGGTAATTCCTGTTGAAAAAATAAATAGTGTGTCAGGATTTATTGATGCTACCAAGATTATTGTCATAGGTCTATTAGGACCAAACTTTTCATTTGTATCAACATTGATAGTAATAGCATTTATATACGCTATGATTGCCAGTGGAATAGGTTGGGCTTTGGGGACTAGTTATGTAATATCTACAACTGGACTTGATCAGCAATCAAAAATACTTGGGCACATTAATAAAAAATATGGTACACCTGATTATGTATACATTATTACAGCTGCTTTTGGAACTGTATATGTTGCATTCAATTATTTGGGTGGTTCAAATATTCAAGCTATTTTCTGGGTTATATTTTCCTTCTCATCAATGATATTTTTAGCTCCATACCTATTTATGTATCCTGCAGTAATTAAATTAAGATATAAAGAACCTGATATAGAACGTCCATACAAAATTCCTGGTGGAATGGTTGGAGTATGGTTCTGTGGAGGAATTACAACACTTGGTATTATAGGTTCAATCATAGGATTTTCGATGCCACCAGCAGAGACTGTAAATCCATTAATGTATGAACTGAAGATGTGGGTAGGCTTTGCTATTGTTGTATTATTTGGCGTGGGACTCTATTTGAAGAACGCTCGCAAAGCAAAGAAGAAAGTAGAAATGGAAAAAATAGGTTAACTAGTTAGTTGACATCAAAGAAGAGGAGTGAATTCAATGAAAAAGCATGCAGATAGTATTTATGTAAGTTCTGCTATTTTTACAGGCAATAGTTTAGAGCCTATGAATGGAGCCATTGCAATAGCTGGTGATAGGATTATTGCAGTTGGAAGCATGGATTCCATGAATGAATATATAGATGACAATACAAAAGTTGTGGATTGTGGAGACAAGCTTATTGTGCCAGGGTTCAATGATTCGCATGTTCATTTTATGTATGGTTCAATGGTACGAGATGAGGATTTTTGTTTAAGTTTATATGATTGTACCAGTGAAGAAGAATGTGTAAAACGAGTAAAAGAGTTTGCAGACAAGCATCCAAATAATCCGTGGATTTTTGGTAGTGGCTGGAATCATAACATATGGCCTAGCGCAAAAGTTCCAGATAGACACTTGCTAGACAAAATTTTGCCGGATAAACCAGTTTATTTATCATCTTGGGATATTCATACTGCATGGGTAAATAAAAAGGCACTGGAGTTAATAGGTTATGATCGAAATACACCAAATCTTGAGAATGGCTTTATTGAACATTTTCCAGATGGAGAACTAAGTGGTATATTAAGGGAGCCTGGAGCGTTTGATCCTGTTCAAAAATTGGCAATTCAATCGGGTGATTCGAAGGCTGCTCTTAGAAAATATCTAAAAGAGGCAGCTAAATATGGTGTAACTTCTCTTGGAAATGTACAGCCATATGGTGGACTTGAGGAAAAAGAAGTTTTTGAAGTTTATAAGGAAATGGAAGAAGAGGGGTTATTAACCAGCAGAATTCATTTATTTGGTGAACTGAAAAAGGATTTGACAGATGCGAAGGAATACGCAAAAAAATACTGTTCTAAAAAACTTTGTTTTGCAGGGCTTAAAAAGATTACAGATGGAATATGCGAATCTCATACTGGATACCTCTTAGAGCCTTATACAGACGACCCAATGACTAAAGGTGAATTACAGGTTACACCAGAAGAACTAACAGAATTGATAATGAATGCAGATAGTGAAGGATTTAATGTAAGGCTTCATTGTATCGGAGATGGTGCAGTAAGAAATGCACTGGATTGTTTTGAGGCAGTACAGAAGGTTAATGGTAGAAAGAATCTTCATAATGCTATTGAGCACATTGAGAACTGCCATCCAGAGGATATTGCACGATTTGCAAAACTGGGGGTTATAGCCTCTATGCAGCCCATGCATATAATTCAAAATACGGATGAATATTTAAAATTGGTAGGTAAAAAGCGACTAGAAACTACATGGCCAATGAGAGATTTAATTGATGCAGGTACAATTATGGCATTTGGAACAGATTTCCCAGTTATCGGATTAAATCCAATGGAAGGGATTTATGCAGCTATTACCCGTCAGACTTTTGAAGGATATCCAGAGGGAGGATTTGTTAAAAATCAGAGTATAACCCTTGGTGAGGCATTAAAAGCTTATACTTATGGACCTGCTTATGTAGAAAATTGTGAAAATGAATTGGGAACATTAAATGTAGGTAACCTTGCTGATATAGTAGTTCTAGATAAGAATTTATTTACTGCCAAGCCAAAAGAAATTTTAGAAACTAAAGTGCTTATGACAATGGTAGGCGGTGAAGTTATTCATTCTGAATTATAAAAAATAAAACAATTATGCAATTAAAGCTCTAGCATATATTTTTCTATTTGCATTAATTTTTAATGGTAGATATATTTTATGCTAGAGTTTTTTTATCAAAACAATAACATCTATTGAACGGGAACTAGACATAGGTACAAACTTAGAAAAGATGTTTTGTAGATAGAGTTAGGCAAATCTAAAGAACATATCGATGAATTAATAAATTAGGAGTGAAGACAAATGAAAAATAGAAATGGAGATTTTTTATGGGGATGTTTGTTGTTAATGTGGATATTAATATTAGCAATACCAGATTTTCGTGTAGTATTTATAGAAGTAACAGAAGCACATCCATATATGGGAGGATTCTTTAAATTTTGTATACTTGCAACAATGGGAGACCTACTTGGAGTTAGAATTCTAAAGGGTAAATGGATAATACCTAAAGGAGTTGTACTTAAAGCAGTAGTTTGGGGAGTCTTAGGAATAATGATTACTCTTGTATTTACTGTCTTTATTGGGGGCACTGCAGTTGCACAAACAGCAGGAAGACTTCCCTTTGCAGGCTCAAAACTGGCACAGGCTTTTTTTGGAAGTATAATCATGAATTTGACGTTTGGACCTATGATGTATATCTATCATAAGTTTGGCGATTTATTTATTGACTTAAGATATGAGAAAAAGGGTGAAAAGATAACTATTAAAGACTTTGTAGATAGAATTGATTGGTATACAATTGTTAGTTTTTCTTGGATTAAGACTTGTACATTAGTTTGGATACCATGTCATACAGCAGTATTCCTGCTGCCACCTCAATACAGAGTGCTAGCATCTGCATTTTTATCTATACTGTTAGGAATTCTAGTAGCAATTTCAAAAAAAGGAAGCCAAGAAACAAAAAATTTAATAGAAGCTTTTTAAATAAGTTGAAATTAGTTTTAAGGAATAGAAGTAATTGTAGCTAGTGAGAACCCTGGTGAAACATATGTTGGTAAGTATGGAGTTCCTGCACACTCAGATTGTGTTTTTTCATTGATGATTTATTTAATAACTAGACTTCCTCAGTTTGTTTATTATATTAAGTTAAAAGTTTGTATGTATAAAAGTTGAGTTAACAATTTAAATGTAACAAAATACAAATAAAAATTACATATTGACGATCAAAGAATATAAATATATAATATAATAAATAAATGAACATTTATTTATTAATTAAAATTGAGGGTGATTTGTATGGCAAGAATTGCAGATCCTGAAAAAATGGATAGTATTAAGAGAGCAGTTATGGAATGTGTAATAGATTATGGATATGCAGGAGTATCTACTGCTTTAATCTGTAAAAAAGCAGGTGTTTCACCAGGGTATCTATATAGATACTATAAAAGTAAGGAAGAATTAGTACAGGAATTAGTAGATTTAGAAATGGAAAAAATAAGCAAAAATCTCATATCAGATATAGAGTCTTCTAACACATTGTACGAAGTTGGATACAAAATAATAAAAAAATTATTTTTGAAAGCAAATCAAGATCCTATGATAGCAAAATTTACATCTACAGTTGTTATGGATTTAAAAATACCAGCAGGAGGAAGGTCTGATAATTTTAGAGAAGTTTTTGAATTAGCAGAAAGGTGTATTAAATTAGGTAAGAAAACAGGAGAAATTAATCCTAATATAACTCCACTGGAAGTATTAGTTGTTTCTTTTACAATTCCATTTAGATATTTATCATTTTCATTAGAGCTGGATAAAAATAAAATATTTACAGAAGAGGAAATTAAGAAAACAGCCCAAATATGTATAAATGCAATGAAATAATTTTTTTTAAACATTAATGAATGAATATTTATTTATTAATACAAGTAGAAATATATAGATATTTTAAAATTGAGGAGGCATATAGAGTGGTAGAAAAATTTATTTATATGATGAAAAAAATAACTAATGCAGCTAAGAGAAAAAAGATTTTGTTTATATCCTTAACTGTTGCAGCTATAGTTTTGTGTATAGTATATTCTGTGTTTTCATCTAAAAATAAAACAAGTGAAAATGACACTAAAAAATATCCAGTAAAAATAATGCAGGTTAAAAGCGGAAGTTATCCTATGTCGTTACAATATCAAGGGTTAACTGGAGGCAGTGAAGTTAGAAAGCTTTCTTTTAAAAGTTCAGCCAAAATTTCAAAAATATATGTATCTAAAGGTCAACATGTAAAAAAAGGTGACAAGCTAGTAGATCTAGATAAAAGTGATCTTAATTTTGCAGCAGAAGCTGCTAATGCTCAAGTAGCTGCGGCTTCTGCACAATATGATAAGGCTGTAAATGGTGCTCAGCAGGAAGATATAAACAAAGCTCAAATAGGTGTAAAAAATGCACAGGATGCAAATAATTATTATAAAGATTTGTATAACAAAAATCTGAAACTAAGTGAATCTGGTGCCATTTCAAAGCAGCAATTACAAGATGTTAAGTTACAATTGGATAATTCCCAGAATGCCTTAAATAGTGCTGAGCAGAGTCTTCAACAGTTGCAAAATGGATCTAGACCAGAAGATAAACAAGCAACTTTAGACCAATTAAATCAGGCAAAAGCAGGTTATGAGGCAAAAGAAAGTATGTTGAATGATGCTTCTATGACTGCAGATATGGATGGCTATGTTGTTGATGTATTAGGTAAAGAAGGAGAAATGCAGCAAGCTGGCAGTCCTGTAATATTATTTAGAAGTGAAAAACAAGTTATTACAGTAGGTCTATCAGAAGATGATGTAAAGAAAGTAAAAGTTGGAACAAAAGCACAAGTAAATATTGGCGATGATAAAGCACAAGGAGAAATTATAAATATAGTTCAATTAGCAGACAGCACATCTGGAACATATAGTGCTGAAATCAACATTACTACTCCTATAGACACCAGTAAGTATTATGTAGGTGAAACTTCCACAGTTTATATAGACATGGGACAGACAAATTCTATATCTATTCCGATTAACTCAGTTTTAAATGATGGAGAGGATTATGTTTATGTAGTTGAAAATGGACATGCTGTTAAAAAAAATGTAACTTTAGGTGATAACAAAGAAGATAAAGTTTCAGTAGAAGGTTTGAAAGATGGAGACAAACTTATAATTGAAGGAATGAAAAATATAAAATCAGGGTACAAGGTTACAATTAAATAAAAGGAGACATATAATATGGGATTAATTAAAGCAGCTATAAAGAATAAAAAAATTGTATTATTTTTAGTAGCTATAATTATAGTCAGTGGATTTTACTGTTATAGTGGCATTTCAAAACAGGAAACTCCAGATGTTGGCTCTCCAGCAGCTATGATTACTACAGTTTATCCAGGTGCTTCACCTAGCGATATAGAAAAGTTAGTTACTAAAAAAGTGGAACAAAAAGCTGAAGAAATTGATGGGTGTGACTATGTACAATCTTATTCAGAAAGTAATGCATCAATAGTTATCATTAATTTGAACAATGACGCTGATGAAGATAAGGCCTGGAGGGATTTAAGAGATAAAATAAAAGATTTAAAATCTGAACTTCCTAGTGGATGTAATGATAGTGAAATTAATACTAATCTTACAGAAACAGCTGGTACAATAATAAGTATATCAGGTAATAATTACTCTTATCAACAATTAGGAGATTACGCTGATGATATAAAGAAAGAGATTCGTAATACTGATGGAATTTCAAGAATAGATGTAAAAGGCAAACAGGATAGACAAGTAAATGTACAAGTAGATTGGAACAAAATAAACAAGTATAAAGTATCTGTAAAAGATATATGTACTGTGTTAAGTGCACAAAATATAGACATACCATCAGGATCTTTAAATTTAGCTACAGGTAAAATAAAAGTAAATATACCAGGTATGTTTAGTTCATTACATGATATAGAAAATACTGTCATAGGAGTTTCCAGTAGTACTGGTGAAACCATAAAGATTAAGGACATAGCAAAAGTATATATGGACTATGATAATGATTCTACATATAAATTTACTGATAATGGTCAAAATGCAGTATTATTGGCAGCTTATTTTCAAAAAAATAAAAATGTAATTCCAATAGGAAATGCTATACAGAAAAAATTAGATAAAATAAAAAAAGGAATGCCAAGTGATCTTAAAATAGATGAAGTTACCTTTCAACCTAAAGACGTAAATGATTCCGTTTCATTTTTTATGAAAAATCTTAGAGATGGGATAATACTTGTAATTATAACAGTACTTATAGGTATGGGGTTTAGAAATGCAATGGTAATTTCTACAGTTATACCTATATCAATATGCATGAATTTTATTATCATGTACGCATTTGGAATCAAGGTTGAACAGATGTCAACTACAGCACTCATCATAGCTCTTGGTATACTTGTTGATGATGCCATAGTAATAGGTGATGTTGTACAAGTTGGAATAGATGAGGGATTAAAAAGAAATGAAGCAGCCTTTGGCGGCATAAAGAAATTGTTTGTTCCGGTATTTACATCTACCTTAATTATTGTAGGAGCCTTTTTGCCTCTACTCTCCATATCGGGAGTTGTAGGTAAGTTTTTAAAAAGCCTACCTCAGGTTGTGATAATATGTGTAATCTGCTCATATTTATGTGCATTGTTTGTAACTCCAGCCATGTCTTCTTTATTCTTTAAAAAGAGTAAAGAAAGCAAAGGAACAAATCCAGTTCGTATGATGTTTGAAAATCTTTTAAAATATGGACTTAAGCATAAAAAAACTGTTGTTTCAGCAGCTTTAGCTGTCTTTGCAGCAGCATTGATTTTAATGAAAACTCTTGGAATGCAGCTTTTCCCTTATGTGGATAAAGATGTAATATATATAGATATTTCAAATGAAAAAGTTGCAGATATAAAAAATACTAGTAAATTAGTAAATCAAATAGAAGGCATATTGAAACAGCAAAAAGAAGTTACAAGTTATACGTCAGCTATAGGTGGTGGTATGCCAAAGTTTTATGTAACATTACCTACAGTTGCACCTGCTGACAATACAGCTCAAATAATGGTAAAATTAGATTTAAATAAAACAAAAAGGTTTAAAACAAGACAGGAATTAGTAGAATATATGCAAAATCAAATAGATAGTAACATTTCGGGAGGCACAGCTACAGTAAATCAACTTGAAGAAGCAACGCCTATAGGTGCTCCAATACGTTTAAGACTTACTGGAGATGATTTAGATCAGATTCAAAAGGCTTCTGAAAAAATTGAGCAGCAGCTAAAAAATATGCCTGGAACTATGAATGTAAGAGATGATGCTGCCAAAAAGACTTATGAATTTGAAGTAAATATAGATGAAAATAGAGCATCACAACTTGGATTATTGAAGTCGGACATTCTACAGCAAATTAATATTGCACTTAAAGGGTATAAAGCATCTACTTATAGAAAAAATGGTAGTGAATATGATATTATGGTTAAAACAAATATTTCGTCTATAGAAGACTTGAAAAATTTATATATCGAATCAAGCATTACAAATAAAAAAATACCTTTATATGAAGTAGCCTCTATTAAACTTAACTCAGAGATAGATAAGATAACACATTATAAGGAAGATAGAACTATAACCATTTATAGTGATGTTAAAAGTGGATATAATTCTGTTAATATAGAAAATGCATTGAAGCAAAAAATAGATGGAATGAATTTAGATCCAATAAAAGTTATATATGATGGAGAGAAAGCTCAAATAAGTAAATACTTTACAAGCCTTGGCGTTGCTGGAGTACTTATTTTGGTAATAATCTATGTACTTTTGTTTGTTCAATTCAAATCATTTATGCAGCCTCTTGTAATAATGTGTTCTCTGCCACTGTCACTTATAGGAGTGGCTATAGGACTTCATGCTTTTGGAATGAATTTGTCACTTACAGCTTTTATGGGAGTAATAAGCTTAATTGGAGTAGTTATAAGAAATGCTATACTTCTTATTGAATATATAAATGATGCTAGAGAAAATGGATTTTCTGTAGATGATGCTTGTATGCATGCTGTAAGTCAAAGATTTAGGCCTATAATATTGAGCTCTACAGCAACTATTACAGCACTTATACCACTAGCTTTTTCAGGAAGTGCATTATTTGGACCTATGTCAGTTGCCATGATGTGTGGACTTTTGACAGCTACTTTTCTAACATTTATTGTTGTTCCAGTAGTATATTCTTTAATTAATACTAAATTAGAGCAAAGATTAGCAAATAAAAAACTTCTACAAATATCTAAAGATTAAAAATAGATTAGAAATAACTATGCTATCAATATCATCACTTCATATTAATTTTGTATATGTGAAAGTTAAGCTAGTAAATATATTTTATAAATTCTCCAAAGAGTTTCTTTGGAGAATTTTTTTCATATTTAAATAATCATTTGATATTAATATAACAAAAATGTAATGTTAATGAAATATACTTCAATTGCTGATATATATAGAATCATATAAAATAGGTTACATGAAATAAAGTTAACAGTACTGATTAATATCAATAAATGCTATAGTAGACAGCCACCAGATAAAGAAAAAAGGGAGATTTATAAATGAAAAGTATATTAAGTGTAGAAAAAATTGAAAAGTATTATGGAAACAAAGATAATGTAACAAAGGCTATAGATAATATCAGCTTTAAGGTAGATAAAGGGGAGTTCGTTGGAATAATGGGACCCTCAGGAAGTGGTAAAACTACATTACTTAACTGTATATCAACTATTGATAATGTTACCACGGGAAATATAATAATAAATGACAGCGATATTACAAGATTAAAATCAAAAGCATTGGATAAGTTTAGACAAAATGAGTTAGGTTTTATATTTCAAGACTTTAATTTGCTGGATACCCTTACAGCTTATGAGAATATAGCTTTAGCATTAACAATAAAAGGGGAGAAAAGTTCAGAAATAGATGAAAAAATAAAAGCAGTAGCACAGTATTTAGAAATAGGACAAGTATTAAATAAATACCCTTATCAGATGTCAGGAGGACAAAAGCAAAGAGTTGCTTCGGCAAGAGCAATAGTAACTAATCCCTCCTTAGTATTGGCAGATGAACCAACAGGGGCGCTGGATTCAAAATCAGCTAGATTATTACTGGAAAGATTTGAAGATTTAAACAAGAATTTAAAAACTACAATACTTATGGTTACTCATGATTCTTTTACAGCCAGCTATGCTCATAGAATACTTTTTATTAAAGATGGAAGACTCTTTAATGAGCTTATAAGAGGCAGCGATACTAGAAAAGAATTCTTTAATAAAATTATAGAAGTAGTAACTCTTCTTGGAGGTGATGACAACAATGTATTCTAAGATAGCTATAAATAATATTAAGAAGAGTTATAAGGACTATACTATATATTTCTTAACACTAATATTAGCTGTTTGTATATTTTACAGCTTTAATTCTATAGATTCACAAAAGGCACTTATCGATGTGAAATCCTCAAATGCACAGTACATATCAAGATTAATTGAAATTATGTCTGGTGTGTCAGTATTTGTATCGATGATATTAGGCAGCTTAATATTATACGCAAATAATTTTTTAATAAAGAAACGTAAAAAAGAATTAGGAATATATATGACTTTAGGTATGGGAAAAAGAAAAGTATCTAGAATTATAGTAACAGAGACCTCTATAGTTGGAGCTATATCCTTAATTGCGGGTATTATATTAGGGATGGCAGTATCTCAGGTTTTATCTATTTTTACATTGAAGTTATTTGAGATTTCAATAAATGAATATAGATTTGCACTTTCAACAAGTGCTGTAACTAAGACTGCATTATATTTTGGAATAATGTTTTTAATTGTTATGATATTTAATATATTTGTTATTTCTAAATATAAAATAATTGATTTGCTAACAGCAGGCAGAAAAAATGAAAATATAAAATTTAAAAGTTCATTTGTATATTTATTAGCTTTTATTCTATGTGTAGTATTACTTGGATTCACATATAGTTCTCTATTAAAGATAGGGTTGGATACAAGAAATACTATGTTTAAGCCATTAATAGTCCTTTTGATAGTAGGTACAGTATTATTTTTCTTCAGTTTATCTGGATTTATATTATATATAGTAAATAAAAACAAAAATTTATATTTAAAAGGATTAAATATATTTGTAGTAAAACAGATAAACAGTAAAGTTAATACAAATTTTATATCAATGTCAGTAATATGCTTAATGCTATTTATGACAATACTTGTGTTATCTACAGGAATAAGTATTAAGAAAGATTTTGAAGTAGGGCTTAAAAAAGAAGCACCTTTTGATGCTAGTATAACAATAAATAATCATAGTGAAAATTTAGAAGATGTATTAAAAAAGATTGACTTTAAAATAAATGAAAATGAAAAATATGCAACTTACAATGAATATCGTTCAGATGTAAAAGTAGGTGATTTATTATCCACTACCAATGAAGATAACAAAGATAGCAAAGTATTCTTTATTAAAATATCTGATTATAATAAAATGTTAAAGTTAAGGAATAAAAAAGAAGTAAGTTTAAATAAGGATGAAGTTTTGATTATGTCCAACTATAAAGACATGGTTAAGTTAATTGATGAAAAATTTAAAAGTAGTAAGAAAGTCAATATCAAAGGAAAAGAGTATTCAGTAAAAAATGATGAAATAATAGATGAAAATCTTGCAGATTATACTATGCAGGATACTTACTTAACAATAGTTATAGATGATGAATTTTTACCTAAGCCCAATAAAATTTATAGGTCTATACTTAATGTGATGTATTCAGATAAAAATAGGAAACAAAATAATAAAAAATATAGTGAAATACATGAGAATTTATTAAAGCATAAGTATAAAGACTTAAGTATTTCAAATATGGATGCTTATTCAAAGGATGATATTTATTCTAGAAGCAAGAGTGGAACAACAGCAGTATTATTTATTGGAATATATTTAGGAATAATATTCTTAATAACCAGCATGGCAGTGCTTGCTCTTCAACAATTGTCAGAAGCCAGTGATAGTATAGAAAGATATAAAGCTTTAAAGAGAATTGGTGCAAACAAAAAAATGATAGATAAGACAATATTTATCCAAACCTTGATATATTTCAGCCTTCCAGTGATGATTGCATTAATACATTCAATTATTGGTATTACAGTAGTTAATGATGAGTTAAGTAAGTTTAACCAAACAGATATTAGATTTTCAGCGCTAATAACAGCTTTATTATTTATTGTAGTTTATGCAGGATATTTCTGTACAACATATACAGGATATAAAAATATAGTAAAAAATAATATTTAGTTTTATAATAGTTAATAAGGTTATTAAATTTTGTTTTTCAAAGTTTAATGGCCTTATATTTATCACAGGGGGAATAGAATGAAGAAAATTATTATTATTGAAGATGATGAGGTTATAAGAGAAGAATTGCAAAACTTTTTAATGAAATATGGGTATGAGGTAAAAACACCAGTAGATTTTAATGATATAATACAATATGTTGAAAATGAGAATGCAAGTCTTATATTATTGGATATTAACCTTCCTTTGTATGATGGCTATTATATATGCAGGGAACTACGTAAAACTTCAGATATTCCAATTATAATAGTTACAAGCAGAGACAGCGAAGTAGATGAGTTAATGAGTATGAATTTAGGGGCAGATGATTTTATAACCAAGCCTTATAATACAGACATATTACTAGCAAGAATAACAAATTTATTAAAAAGGACCTATGGTAATTTAAAAAATAATAATGTATTAAGTTATAAAGATTTCAATTTAAATCTTTCAAATGCAGCGGTTAATTATAAAGACAAGTCTCTAGAGCTAACCAAAAATGAAGTTAAAATACTCTCATATTTAATTAATAATAAAGGAAATATAGTAAAAAGAGATTCACTTATGGAATACTTGTGGAAAGCAGACTATTTTGTAGATGACAGCACCTTAACTGTTAATATTAATAGATTAAGAAAAAAACTTGAGGAAATAGGAATAGAAAATCCAATAGAAACAAGAAGAGGGTTAGGGTATATAATGCCATGAGTATAGGTGAATTTATTAAAGATAAAATTGTTATAATATCATGTAATATACTGATGTTTATTATACTTGCAGCTATAATGCTGGCTATTAATGTTAAATTCATTATAATTGTATTTGTCTTTTGTATATGTTTTTTTTCATTAGTTTCATATATGGCTTTAGAATTTATAAAATATAAAAATTATTATGATGAGATTGATAGCATATTAGAAAAATTGGACAAGAAATATTTACTTCCAGAGATGATAAAAGAAGCAAATTTTTTGCAAGGTGAAAAACTTAATTGTATACTTAAAGAAATAAGCAGAGATATGCATGAGAATGTAAAATATTATAAAGATACACAAGAAGATTATAGAGAATACATAGAGACCTGGGTACATGAAATTAAAACACCAATAGCTTCTACAAAGTTGATAATTGAAAATAATAAAAATGAAGTGACTAATAAAATAGACTTTCAGATGGATAGAATTGAGGGATTTGTAGAACAGGTGCTTTATTATTCACGAAGTAATGATGCTCATAAAGACTATATTATAAAACAGATTAACCTTGATAACACAGTGAGGAAGGTAATCAAAAGAAATTATAGAGATTTTATTCATAAGAAGATAAAATTAGATATAAAAGACATTAATGAAAGTGTATATACTGATGAAAAATGGACTGAATTTATTATTAATCAGATAATCGGAAATTCTATAAAGTATTCAAGTAATAAAGAACCAATAATAAGTATATCTTCAGTCAAAAAAGCTAACTCAGTGATGTTAATTATAGAGGATAATGGAGTAGGTATAATAGATAAAGATGTAAGTAGAGTTTTTGAAAAAGGCTTTACTGGTGATAATGGAAGAAGATTTAGTAAAAGCACAGGAATGGGTTTGTATTTGTGTAAAAAGCTTTGTTCAAAATTAGGATTGAAAATTAACATTGATTCTGAGGTTAATAAAGGAACTAAAGTTACATTAGTGTTTCCTATGTCAAGTATGACAACTTTTACATGTGATTGATAATATATTTATTAAGGATAAATACTAATTTTAAGAGGAGGAATTAACATGAAAAATAATAAAAAAGTTTTAAGTCTTATTCACAGTGATTTTGAGGATTTAGAATTTTGGTATCCTATTTTAAGGCTTAAGGAAGAAGGAGTAGAAGTAATTGTAGCTGGTGAAAAAGCTGGTGAAACATATATTGGTAAGTATGGAGTTCCTGCACACTCAGATTGTGCTTTTTCAGAAATAAATGTAGAAGAATTTGACGGTATTTTAATACCAGGAGGATGGGCTCCAGATAAACTAAGAAGATTTCCAGAAGTTATAGACATAGTAAGAAAAATGAATGATGAAAACAAGGTAGTAGGACAAATATGTCATGCTGGATGGGTAGCAATTTCAGCAAAGATTTTAAAAGGAAAAAAGGTTACAAGCACTCCAGGAATAAAGGATGATATGGAAAATGCAGGTGCAACCTGGATTGATGAAGCTGTAGTTGTAGACAAGAATCTTGTTTCCAGCAGACGCCCAATGGATTTACCTTTATATATGAAAAAATATATTGAAGTTTTGAATAGGTAGGTATAATAAATTCTCCAAGAAGTTTCTTTGGAGAATTTTTTTATAACTATAAAAAAGTTCTATAGCTTTGTAATAAATATTTAGTATAATGGTTGTACGAGGTGAGTTCTTTGAAGATAAACAATCTTTTAAGCTTTATGTTATTAGTATCTGCGCTAGTATTGTTTTTTGTAGGGTATTTTGCATGGAAAAGTGATAAGAAATATGTTGCTATATCTTTGATTCCTGTATCAATTTATGCATCTGGATATGCATTTGAAATATTATGTACAAGCATTGAATGGGTAAAGTTTTGGGTTAAAGTAGAATATTTAGGAGGAGCTTTTCTAGGTGCATTATGGTTGATGTTTGCACTTAATTTTACTGGTTTCATAGATAAAATTAAAAAAAGAACTCTAATGCTATTATATGTTATTCCTACTATTGTATTATTAGTTAATTATACAAATGATTTTCATCATTTATTTTATAAAAAAATGTATATTAATGACCAAGGAATTTTTCCAATTTTAGAAGTAATACATGGCCCATGGTATTGGGTACATACAGTATATAATTATGTACTAATGGTTATAGGATTGATAATTTTTATAAGGGCTTATTTAAAAGCAGTGACAATCATAAAAAAACAGATATTACTTTTAATAGTAGCCTGGATAATTCCATGGATTTCAGATTTTATTTACATTTTTGGATTGCTGCGCTTGGATGTGGATTTGGCTCCACTTGCACTTTGTATTTCAGCACTAATGTATAGTTTTGCTGTATTAAGATTTAGATTTTTAAAACTTACACCAATTGCACTGGAGAAAGTTTTTTCTAATATGCTGGATGGAGTTATAATATTAGATTCTCAAAATAATATAGTTAACTTTAATAATGCATCAAAAAATATTATTTCAGAATTGAAATATGTAGAAGCAGGCAACAAAAAAATTGATGAAGTATTAAAAGACCATAGGACATTACTAAAAGCAGTAAATGATGGTTCTAGCAATGAAAGTTTAATAACAGCAAAGGATAAAGATCGCTTAATATACTACAAGATTAATATTAATAATATATATGAAAATACTGGTGAAATCATTGGCAAAATACTTGTTTTTATGGATGTTACAGAGCAAAACAGGAATATAGAGAGAATAAATAAGTTATTAAAGTTAAAAGAAGTTATGCTTGATATTGGGTATTCCATTAATGAAATATCAGATATTAATGATTTACTTCAATTAATATTAGATAAGGTTATCAATTGTATTGATGGGAAGAGAAATGGTTCAATAGTACTTTTGGATAAGGATGAAAATTTAAAAATAGTTGCAGCTAGAGGTTATAATTCAGAAGATATTAAAAAATTTGTAGTTAACTTTAAAGAACGTTTCGAATGGAGTGATAGTGAGAAAAGTACAAATAAAGCAATTATTTACAACGATGTGGATAAAATGAAAAATGTAGTTATGCTAGATACAGCAGAAGGAAAAAAAATAAAATCTGTAATTAGGGCACCTATTATTATAGATAATGAGTTATATGGTTTTTTAAACATTGACAGTACATATAACAATATATTTGATGAAGGATACTTGGAATTAATGGAATATATGGCAAGTCAGATTTCTATTGCAGTTACAAAGCATAAACTTTATGAAAAAACTGTATATCTATCCAGATATGATAAGTTAACTAATGTATATAATAGAAGCTATTTTGAACAATTACTTTATGATAATATTTACAATGATAATATAAATAAAAAAGAATTTTTTTTAGTGGTTTTTGATTTAAATGAACTAAAATTTGTTAACGATAGTTATGGCCATTTAGCTGGAGATGAATTAATTAAAACATTCTCAAAAGTATTGAGTGGATTAGCTGATGCTTCAGATATTATAGGAAGATTTGGAGGAGATGAATTTGTTGGAGTTTTCTTTAATTTAAATTTGGAAAATTTAATTGATAAATTTGAAGAATTAATTGAACACTTTAAAAATAATCCAATAAATTTTGGCAAAAACAAAATTATTTGCAGTTATAGTTATGGCATTGTTAACTTTCCCAGAGAAGGGGTGGAAATTAATGAACTGATAAAAATTGCAGATAACCGTATGTATGAGTATAAGAATAGGATAAAAAAGTTAATGATTAATGAAAATATATCACAAAATGCTTATGCACAACATAATTAGAAAAATGTAATATGTTGCAGATCACTCTTAAAAAATCTTGAAGCTATTTTTTTGAAAATAATTGGATATTTTTTATACTACTAGGAAAACTAATTTTGTAAAAAAATTAGAGGAGATGGTAGTATGAGGCATGTTGTAGCCTTACTTATAAAATTTGTAATGGTAGCAGTAGTTTTAGAAATTATTTTTAGTATACTAACCACTTTAACTTTTTCATCTATACTTTATATAGCTGCTGCTGTTACAATTATTGCATATATTATAGGTGATTTATTAATACTTCCAGCATCAAACAATACTATAGCTTCTATGGCAGATGTTGCGCTGGCATTAGCTACTATGTATATGTTTAATTACATATGGAGCACTACTCAAATACATTTTGTAAGTGCATTAATAGCAGCTGTAATTATAAGTACAGGAGAATGGTTCTTTCACAAGTATGTATCTAATATTATTTTTAGAAAGAGGAAAGATTAGCAAATCCATCGTTGATAAGAAACTTACATTTTAGAAAAGTTCGTAGAAAAAGATATACCTGCGAACTTTTTATTTTACTGTATGTTTTTTATAAATAAAACTTTTCAAAATAAGTAATTAAATAAGGTTAATGTAGTTTATAATCTTGCTAAAAATATATACGATACAAGATCAATATAAATCAGCAATCATTAAAGATAATAGCAATAACGTACAATACGAAGTTCTAAAATTCATTTATTATAAAAATATAAAAAACTTCTAGGAATGAAGGTTTAATAAATTTTAAGTATTTTCTAGAAATATAAGGAGGTCAATAATGATGAATGATAGTATTGTAAAAATTTTTAATGGTGGTAAGGTGATATACCAAAACAAGGAAATTAATATTGAAAAGTTAGAATGGAACAAAAACCCTAATAAAGGTGTATATCTAAAGCATATTGTTAAAGGTGAGGACACAGCTGGAAAGTTTAGTTGCCATATTGTAAAAATTGAATCAGGATGTGAAATAGGACAACATATTCATGATAGCAATTGGGAACTACATGAGGTAATTGACGGTGAAGGAAAATGTTTTTTAGAGGATAAAGAAATAATTTATTCTATTGGAACACTCAGTGTAATACCACAAGGCATACAACATAAAGTTAAAGCTGTTAATGGTGACCTATATTTGTTTGCTAAATTTATACCTGCGCTGGTATAGAAAAAGGTTATATTATATGTAAAGCTTCTGATATAATTACTATATTGGAAGTTTTTGTTTTAAATCAATAGAAATATGGGGGAGTATACTTGATAGATAAGGAGAAAATTGAATTTCGTCATTTAAATGACTTTTATAATATTGATGTAATTCAAGGTATTAATGTAGGAAGAGCGTTTCCTAAACATTCACACAGAAGTATGTGTTTAGGAGTTATAAATAGGGGGACAAGAATATATTCCATAGATAAAAGGCAATTATGCGCTGATAAAGGTAAAGTATTTGTTGTTAATACAGGTGAAGTTCATTCATTTAAATCTTTAGATAAAAGAACACATGATTATATGTGTATTTGTTTTGATAAAGGGTGCATTAAAAACATTTTAGAAGATACAAAAGAAAAAAATTCAAGAAAATTATTTTTTCACAATATAATTGATGATTCACATTTATATGTCTTAATAAATAAACTTTGCTGTAACCTTTTAGATAAAAATATAGATTCGGAAAGTAAAGGTTTGTTTCTTAAAATTATAGAGCAATTAAATATAAACTATTTGGATAGAATATATAGTTTAAAAAGTACAGGTAATGAACAAAGAGTTATAAAGTTATTAAAAGAATATATTGAATATAATTATAAAGAAAATATTTCAATAAACCAACTATCTCAAATTTCAGGTTTAAGTCCTTACTATTTAATTAGGCTTTTTTCCAATGAATATGGATTTGCTCCCCATTGTTATCAGAATAGTATCAGAATAAGAAAGGTGAAAGAGCTTTTAAAAGATGGAAAAATGAAAATGACAGATATAGCATTAGAAGTAGGTTTTGCGGATCAAAGCCATATGATTAAACATTTTAAAAATAGTGTAGGAGTGACCCCTAGTCAATATCTTGGGGAAATGAAAAAATAATAATAGTTTTAAATTTAGGTAGTCTCTTAAGTGGAACTATTTTTTAAAATATTTAAAAAATATATTGACATATATATCATAATATCGTAATATATAAATATAGAGATTAAAGCTGAATTTGAAAATATGTTGCTATATGCAAGTTTATGTGAATACTTGTTAATCCACCGTATTTTCATACTTATAAAAATTATAAGCTAGGCAGAAATTAATTATATAAATATTGATTCAAATAAAAAATGTGAAAGAGAGGTAATATTATTATGGTTAAGGTTACTAAACAAGCAGCAGAAAAGTTTAATGAAATGAAGCAAAGAGTTAAGGATCCTGAAAATGCAATATTGAGAGTTGTTTTTGCAGGTTATGGATGAGGCGGCCCAAGATTACAGTTAACTCTGGATGAGTTAAAAAATAGTGATGACGTAATTGTTAAATCAGATGGTATAAATGTTGCCTACAGTCCAGAGCTTGAAGCATATATAAATGGGTCAACTATTGATTACTCAAATAGTTGGTTTACACGAGGATTTACTATATTTGGTGGTAATTCTTCTTCATGCTAAAAGGTAAATAAAATGAAGAGATATATTTGAAAGGAAGGTTATTAATAATGGCAAAGGTAATAAATAGTAGTGAATTTCAAAAGGATGTTTTAAATAGTAATGAAACAATATTAGTGGATTTTTTTGCAGAATGGTGTGGACCATGTAAGATGGTAGCTCCAGTTTTAGAAGAGTTAAGTACAGAAATGGAAGGAAAGGCTAAAATATTTAAGGTTGATGTGGATAAAAGTGGTGATTTAGCTGAAAAGTATGGAATTACAGGAGTACCAACATTGATGATTTTCAAAGATGGTAAAGCAGTTGATAAAATAGTGGGTTTTCAACCTAAGGAAATACTTAAGTCTAGATTGCAGCAGTATTCAAATTAAGAGGAACAACTGTTTATTGCAAATTCACAACAAGTAAATAATATTAGAATAATGTGACATAACTTTTCAAGAGGACAATTGACAGAGGACAGAGGACAATGAAGGTAAGTTTTCTTCCTTACGTCAGAAAACTAATTTATTTTTAACGCTTGTTTCGTTAACGCAAAACAAGCGTTAAATTTATATAAATCAGCAATGTTTCACTTTAGTGAAACGAGTAATTGAAAATTTAATCAAAGATTTTTCGCAGCATAGCGGAGAAAAATCATCCTTCACTGTCCTTTGTCAATTGTCCTCTGTCCTCTAAAAAAGTTGTGTCGCACTATGCTTAAAATATAGCAATAGGTGTCACAAATAATCTTATTTTCTTAAACTTTCATATCTATCTAAAAAGCATTTTAAATATACAATCCTTTTTTCTATATCATCTTTCCAATCATCAAGCTGCTTCAATCCAGTTTCGGTAATACTATAAATTTTCTTTGCAGGTCCAGAATTAGTTGTATCCCATGAAAATATTACTGCATGGTCATTTTCAAGTTGCTGAAGAGTACGATATATAGCACCTTGATCACATTGGAAATTAGGTATTTTTTCTATAAGTGAAGTGTATATTGCACCACCATAAGTAGAACCTTCAGCTAATGTTAGTAAAATAAATGCAGGCAAATGACGAGATTGATTTCTTTTATTGGCCATAAAATCTCTCCTTTTTATTTGTATTCTTATCACATTATATTATTTTATACACCTAATTGCAAATAATACCTTAGTGTTATTGACACTAAAGTAAAATGGATGTATGATAATAGTGTAAAGTACACTATAGTGTAAAAATCATCATTATATTTCATTGATATCTAATTAAATTACGGGAGGTTATGAAAATTTTATGTTTACTATTGGATTATATCTTTTAGCGTTTGTTCTATTGTTTATATCTTTGTTTAAGAGTCGTAAGAAAACATTATTAGCTTTAAAAAAGGCATGGAAATCCTTTGAAAATATCCTGCCATTATTTCTTTCAATATTATTTGTTATAGGAATTATGCTTGCTATTTTAAGTCCTCAGGTTATTTCAAAAATAATGGGACAGCAATCAGGTATATTAGGTATAATGTTAGCTGCACTTATTGGTTCTTGCACTGTAATACCTGGATTTGTTACATTTCCGTTAGCGGCCACATTGCTAAAAAATGGAGCTGGTATGGTTCAAATAACAATGTTAATATCAACTTCAGTTATGGTTGGAATTATTACTATTCCTATTGAAGCAAAATACTGGGGCATGAAAGCTACCTATATTAGAAATTCACTTGCTCTTGTGTTTTCTTTTATAATTGCGTTTGTGATGGGAGTGTTAATATGATGAAAAAAATCTTTAAAAGGTATAGAGTATTTGGAGTTATTTTAATAATAAATTTAATTTTACTTATAGTAAAGCCTTCACTAGGAACAAGTTCATTAAAGGGAACTGGAGATAACTTGAAGGAATTAATTGCTATTATGCCGCCAATATTTCTTCTGATGGGACTTTTGGATACCTGGGTACAGAAGGAAACAATGATAAAGTTTATGGGAGAAGGATCAGGATTAAAAGGTATACTTATTGCATTTTTATTAGGGTCATTTGCTGCTGGACCGGTATATGTTGCATTCCCTTTTGCTGCAATTTTGATGAAAAAGGGAAGTAAATTTTTCAATATACTAATTTTTATAGGAGCATGGTCTGCTACAAAAATACCTATATCATTGTTTGAAGCATCCGTAATGGGATGGAAGTTTATGCTTACTCGATATGCTATTGATATACCTGTGATTATCTTAATAGCATATATTACAGATAAAATTATTTCACCTATTGAAAAAGAAACAATTTATGAAAATATTAAAAATCTTGAATAAAGACTTTTATATTTTTTAAATAGAAAAGTCTTTATTCAAGCAGTTGTACAAAATTTAGTATTTTCTATTATATATGGTATAATAACTACTAAGAATAACGTAATGTATTTATTAAACATAAATGTAAAACAATTTTATGATCAAAAATAGGAGGATTATATGGATGTTAGAATTAAAAAATTTGTCTTTAGAATTAGATAATGATAATAAAAAAATTAGTATTCTACAAAATATAAACTTGAAGTTTGAAAAAAATAAAATATATGCAATTACTGGCCCAAATGGTGGTGGTAAGTCATCTCTAGCCAAAACAATAATGGGAATATATAAGGCTACTTCTGGAAATATACTATTAGATGGGGAAGATATTACAGGTTTAGATATTACAGAGAGAGCCAGACAAGGTATAGGTTTTGCATTTCAACAACCAGCAAGGTTTAAAGGTATAAAAGTAAATGAATTGTTAAGCTTAGCTGCAAAGGATAAAGAAGTAAATATATGTAATTTGCTTCTGGATGTAGGACTTTGTGCTCAAGATTATGTAAATAGAGATGTGGATTCAAGTCTTTCTGGTGGAGAACTTAAGAGAATAGAAATAGCAACTATACTTGCTAGAAATCTCAAAGTTGCATTATTTGATGAACCAGAAGCAGGAATAGATTTATGGAGCTTTAAAAAGTTAGTTGAAACCTTTGAAAATATGAATAAAAAGAAGGAAACAACTATAATTATAATATCTCATCAAGAGAGAATTTTAAATTTAGCAGATGAAGTTATTATACTCTCAGATGGTCAAATTAAAGAAATAACTTCAAAAGAGAATATACTTGCTCAAATAATAAAAAATGACAGTTGTAATTGCAGCGAAACCTGTGAAAAAGGGAGGACTTTTTAGATGTTAGATGCGTTAGATAAAAGTATGTTAGATCAAATGTCAGGACTTCATGAATTGCCAATTGGTGCTTATAATATAAGAAAAAATGGAGAAAAGGCTGCAAGAAACACTACAGCTAATATAGATATAATAACAAAAGAAGATAAGCCTGGTATAAATATAGTAGTAAAACCTGGAACTAAAGGAGAGAGCGTTCATATACCTGTAATTATAACAAAAGAAGGATTAAATGATGTTGTATATAATACTTTTGAAATTGGTGAGGGATCAGATGTACTTATAGTAGCAGGTTGTGGTATACATAACCCAGGTGATACAAAATCGCAACATGATGGGGTACATGAATTTTTTGTTAGAAAGGGTGCTCGAATAAAGTATGTAGAGAAACACTTTGGAGAAGGTAATGGAAATGGTGAAAAAGTATTGAATCCTAAAACAATAATAGAGGTTGAAGAAGGAGGATATGCAGAATTAGAATTAGTTCAAATAAAAGGAGTAGACAGTACTAAAAGAGATACAGAAATAAAACTTCATAAAGATGCTAAAGTTGTAGTAATAGAAAGACTTCTTACATATAAGAATCAAGATGCAGAGTCCATCATAAATGTAGAAATGATAGGAAAGGACTCTTCTGCGCAAATAATTTCTCGTTCTGTAGCTAGAGATGAGTCAAAACAAATGTTTCATTTAAATATGTCTGGACATGAAAGATGTAGAGGTCATATACAATGTGATTCCATAATAATGGATAAGGCTAGAGTAGAGTCTATACCTAAAATATCAGCATTCCATTCAGATTCCCAACTTATACATGAAGCTGCTATAGGAAGAATTGCTAATGATCAGCTTATAAAGCTTATGTCTTTAGGACTTTCAGAAAAGGAAGCAGAAGATACTATATTAAAAGGATTTCTTAAATAGAGGACATTTGACAGAGGACAGAGGACAATGAAGGTGAGTTTTCTTCCTTACGTCAGAAAACTAATTTATTTCAAAGCTTTTTTTGCTAATGCAAAAGAAGCTTTAAATTTATATAAATCAGCAATGTTTCGCTTTAGCGAAACGAGTCATCAAAAATTTAATTAGAGATTTTTCGTAGCAAAGTGGAGAAAAATCATCCTTCACTGTCCTCTGTCAATTGTCCTCTGTCCTTTGAAAAAGTTGCTTTTCTTAAAAAATTCCCATTATAAAATGTTGTACTCCAAGTGAAGTAAGTGCTAAAACCACCCAGCATGTGAAGCCTAATACAATTGGTCTTACACCATTTTTAACAAGTTCTACAATATTAGTATTTAATCCTACAGATACCATTGCCATTACAATGACGAATTTCCCAGCCTCGGATAAGAACTTAGTAATTACAGCTGGTATAGGAATAAATGTGTTAATTACTGATGCAGCTACAAATCCAAGTACAAACCAAGGGAATATTTTGCTGATGCTGTAAGATCCTTTTTTACTTTTGGCTTCTTTTTTAGAAGTATAAATAGCTAGTGCCAATGTAATTGGAACAATGGCCAAGGTTCTTGTAAGTTTTACTATAACTGCAAGATTACCTGCTGCAGTGCTGTAAGAATAGCCAGCAGCTACTACAGATGAAGTATCATTAACAGCTGTTCCAGCCCAAAGTCCAAAGCATTGATTGCTCATGTTAAATAAATGACCAAGGAATGGAAATAAAAAAGCTGCAATAGCATTAAAAAGAAATATGGTTGATATAGAATGAGCTACTTCTTGCTCATTTGCATTAATAACTGGAGCTGTTGCTGCAATAGCTGAGCCGCCACATATGGAAGAACCAACGCCAATCAAAGCTGCTGTTTTTCCATTTATTTTTAATAATTTACCTGCAATATAAGCAGTAATGAATGCTGCTGTTAGTGTAAAAAGCATTAAAAGAATTGTTTGCTTTCCTACTTTAAAAACATTGAAAAGATTCATGCCAAATCCCATAAGAATAATTGAATATTGAAGTAACTTTTTTGCAGTAAAGGTTACCCCTGTATTAAAATAGCTTGGCCTTTTCCAAAAGGCTAAAATCATTCCAAATAAAATACCAAGTACAGGGCTTCCTATAATAGGAAAAGTATTTCCAATCATCCATGCTGGAATTGCTATAATTAGAGCAAGTATAATTCCATATAATTTGTTATTTGTTGTTTTCATAATATCTCCTCCGATCTGTTTCTTATGATACACCTTGACATTATATAAGTAAAATATTATTATTTAATCAATGTGATAAGTATATACTAATGTATAAGGAGAATATTATGACTTTAAGACACTTTAAAATATTTGTTGCTGTATGTGACAAAATGAATATGACAAAGGCTTCTGACACATTATTTATGTCTCAATCAGCAGTTAGTCAGGCAATTTCTGAACTTGAAAACCACTATGGTTTACGCCTTTTTGAACGGCTGTCGAAAAAACTTTATATAACTCAGGCAGGAGAAAAATTGCTCAGCTATGCTAGATATATTATTAAATTAAATATAGAGCTTGAAAATGAAATGAAAACTCTAAATGAAAAAGGATCTATACGTATTGGTGCAAGTGTTACCGTTGGAGCTTATGTACTTCCTAAACTTGTTTCACATTTTCAAAGAGAAAATACTGAAGTTGATATACAAGTGTATGAAGAAAACACTACGAAAATTGAAAAAATGCTTCTTCATGATGAAATTGATTTAGCACTTGTAGAAGGAGAAACAACTAATTCAGATATTATAAACAAGCCATTTATGAATGATGAACTTGTACTCATCTGTGGAGCTAATCATAGATTTTCAAAACTATCTTACATTGAACCTCATGAGCTTGAAAAGGAAAAATTTATTATTCGTGAAGAGGGGAGCGGAACTCGTAAAACCTTTGAGGATAAAATGATAGAAAACCAATTAACATGGCAAGTTATCTGGGTTTGTAATAATACTGATACTATAAAAACTGCAGTTGCAGAAGGTTTAGGAGTTTCAGTGATTTCAAGAAATTCAGTAATGAATGAATTAGATTCTGCAATTCTTTACGAAATACTTATAAAAGGTATAAAATTTAAAAGACAGTTTAAAATCATATATCATAAGAATAAGTATTTAACAGAAATAATGCAGCATTTTATGGATTATTGTGAAGCAAAGTATAAATAAATTTTACAAGTTATTCGATGATTAGCTTATTGCCAAAACGGTTAAAACATATATAATTATATTATAAATAAAAAAGCATTAAGAGAAATGTTAATAATATTAGCTCAATTTTGAGTAAAAAAATTAATCGATGTATAATAAGATACACGAGATATGAAAAGGGGAATATGAAGATGCATCCAATACTATTTAAATTTGGTCCAATTACTATATACAGTTATGGACTTATGATAGCCATAGGTATAATATCTGCATTGCTGCTATCAACATACAGAGCGAAGAAATTAGGTTTTAACGAAGATGTAATTATAGATTTAGGCATATATGGAATAATAGGAGGTTTTATCGGATCTAAACTTTTATTTTGGATGGTAGAATTCCAAAATGTAATTCATGACCCTAAATATATTTTTGAAACGTTAACTGGCGGCTTTGTGGTTTATGGAGGTATAATGGGAGGTGTTTTAACAGGGTATGTCTATTGTAAAAAAAAGCACTTAGATTTTTGGGGCTATTTAGATTTAGTAGTACCAGCGATTGCAATGGCTCAAGGTTTTGGAAGAATAGGGTGCTTTGCAACAGGCTGCTGCTTTGGAAGAGAAACAGATAGTGTTTTTGGTATAATATTTCAAAATTCTTTATATGCTCCCAATGGAGTTCCATTAATACCTACACAGCTTTTCTCAAGTGCTGGAGATTTTATAATAGCAGGTTTACTTCTTTATTATTCATCAAAGTCTAAAAGAAAAGGACAAGTATCAGGACTTTATATGATTTTATACAGTATAGGAAGATTTATTATCGAAATATTTAGAGGAGATCCAAGAGGTAGCATTGGATTGTTATCGACTTCTCAATTTATTTGTATATTTATATTCTTTATAGGTATTTATGTTTTTGGTTTTGCTAATAAAAAGAAAAATAATTAGTTGGTGTTATAAATTTTAAAACAATAATGCATGATGAAAAATCAAGCTGTAAAAGTATAATTGCAGCTTGATTTTTTGTATTTAAATTTTTAATTATAAAACATGCATGAAAAGTGATTTAAAAATAAAGTCATCAAGTGATTCTTAGACTCAGGTAGAGTTTGCCTGTGAGTAATACCTCTTACTTGAGCAAAAGCTCGTAAAATGCCATTTAGTCATTTTACCCATCTGAGTCTTAGAAGAACTTATCCAGGCGCGTAGCAGTGCTTATCCCAAACTTGAAGAAGGTTGGGATATTAGCAATGGTAGCGATCGGATAAATTATACAAAAAACTTATTGCCAAAATGGTTAAAAGTTGTATAATGAAGTTATAGGTAAATATGTAAAAAAGGAGGTTTATATGAAGAAAATTTTAAGAGAATTGTCAAATAGAGAGTTAGAAACTCTTGATATAATTCAAAAAAAGGGTTTGATTACAAAGAAAAGTATACAAGCTATAACAGGTATGACATTGACTACTTTAAATAGAGTAATGAAAAGTCTTGAAGATAAAAAATTAATATCTGAGGCAGGTATATCGAAGTCAACTGGAGGTAGAAAAGCAGTAAAATACGATGTGGCACAAAGTGGTATATATGCTATAGGGGTAGATATGTCAAGAACTTATGTAAGGATAGTTATATTAAATTTAAAAATGACAATTTTAGAAAAAAAAGAGTTTTTTATGGATGATAGTTTTTCGCCAGAGAAAACTGTTGAAAAAATTGGAAATATAATAGATGAAGGACTATTAAAATTATCCATAGATAAAAGTGAAGTATTGGGTATAGGAATAGGTACTGTAGGACCACTTGATAGAGAAAAAGGTGTTATGATAAATCCTAAAAATTTTTTCAATGAACTTTGGAGTAATGTTCCTATAAGGGACATGTTTGAGAAAAGAACTTCTCTTCCATGTTTCATAGATAATGGAACTAATGCTGCTGTTTTAGCTGAATATCTATTTGGTAAGGGAAAAGATTTTAAAAATATTGTGTACGTACATTGTGGAATTGGAATAAGATCAGCAGTTATAAATAATGGAATTATTATTAGGACTATGAGGGACTCTGAAGATGCTTTTGCGCATATGGTTGTAGATTTCAATGGCGAAGAATGTAGTTGCGGCAATAAAGGATGCTTAGACAGTTATTCCTCTATTAATGCAATAGTTAAAAGTTTCAATTCAATATTAAAAAATAATAACAATGATACAAATGAAGAAATAAAAGAGGAAGATTATAAAAAAATATTAGAACTGACAGTGAATAATAATAAATCTGCTGTAGAAATTATTAATAAGGGTGCTGAAATTTTAGGGGTTGGACTTGCTAATATGGTGAGAATATTAAATCCTCAATTGGTAATTTTATATGGACCTTTAATTAAAAATTATAAATTGTATTACAATAAATGCATTGATGCATTTAATAAAAGTAACTGTTTAAATAATGAGGTTATATTTAGTGATGGAGGTGAATTTAAAGGAAATGCCATAGCAGTTGGATCAGGCTTGATAGTAATAGAAAACTATCTGAAAAAAACAAGCATTGGGGGAAAGTAAAATGGTTATAATAGCTTTGAAAATATTTATCATATCAATTATAGCAGGAGTGTTGGGTTCAATTCTTGGACTTGGAGGAGGTATTATAATTACACCGGTATTAACTTTATTTTTTGGAATAGACATAAAATATGCCATAGGTGCAAGTATAGTATCAGTAATTGCTACTTCAAGTGGAGCAGCTATTGCCTATATAAAAGATAGAATTACAAATATAAGGGTAGGTATGTTTCTCGAAATAGCTACAACAACAGGTGCAATTACAGGAGCATTTTTAAGTGGAATGATTAACACTAAATATCTTTATTTAATATTTGGCATGGTTTTACTATATTCTACAGTTAACATGATCAAAAAATCAAAAAGTGAACTTCCTAAAAATATTGAAACACATCCTATAGCTGCAAAATTAAATTTAAATGGGGCTTATTATGACAAAGTTTTAAATCAGCAAATTCAATATAATGTTACTGGTGTCTATGGTGGATTTGGAATGATGTATGTGGCAGGGGTTATATCAGGACTTCTTGGTATAGGAAGTGGAATATTTAAGGTTATGGCTATGGACTTGTTTATGAAACTTCCATTAAAGGTATCTAGTGCCACTAGTAATTTTATGATAGGAGTAACTGCAGCTGCAAGTGCTGGTGTGTATTTAATTAGAGGGGATATAGATCCTAAAATTTCTGCTCCTGTAGCTCTTGGTGTTTTATTTGGAGCAGCTATTGGAACTAAGGTTATGCAGAATTTAAAGAGTAAAACTATAAGAAAAATATTTATACCAGTTGTTGCTTATGTTTCAATAGAAATGATTATAAAAGGATTGGGGGTTAAATGATGCATAAAAATGAAATTGAAGAAATGGAGATTGTTATAAGTAAATTTTTAAAATTTGGTGTTTTATTAAGTGCTTTTGTAATATTCATTGGTTTTGCAATGTTTTTATTAACTGGAAATAGCGGATATGCAGGAAGTACATATCCAACAGAGCCTATAGCAATTTTAAAAGGAGCTTTGGCATTTAAATCATATTCAATAATATTAACTGGACTTATGATTTTAATTGCAACCCCTGTATTTCGTGTAGGTGTTTCAATCATTGTATTTATGAAAGAAAAAGATTTTTTATATGCCAAAATTACTTCACTTGTTTTTGTAATATTAATTATAAGTTTTATACTTGGAAAAGTTGAATAGGTAAATTTTTTATCTAATCTGTTTGCTAAAATCAAAGCAACTTTTCACATTATAGGTAAAATCTACTTTCAAATTAAAATTTAAATGAAAAAATTTAGTATAAAATTAATGCTCATATATTGTAATATCATAATATAATGATATAATGATGCTAAGCTATTTAAATAGTCCATATGAAAGGAGTTAATTGTATGTGCTTTTAGATTTGTGAAAAATATCTTAAAGCATATCCAAAGAAGGTAATAGGATATGAAAAAGTAAGTTAATGATAAGAATATTAAATATGATAGGGTTGGAGTGACTATTATGATAATAAGAGTAAATAAGGATATTTGCACGCAAGATCATTCATGTTTAGCAGTAAAAGTTTGTCCAGTATATGCATTAAAACAAACAGGATTTGATGCACCTACTGTACTTGAAGAAAGATGTGTAAAATGCGGTAGGTGTGTATACTATTGTCCTATAGGTGCATTAGAATTTGAAGATGGGGAGTGATTAAGATGCATAAATTTGATATTAAAAAAATAGAAAAATTAGATAATCCTAAAAGAAGAGAGAGTATGCCTCCTGAAGAAACTCTAAAAAAGTTTAAAATAGGTAACAAAGGTACGTTACTTGATATAGGGTGTGGCATAGGTTATTTTACTATACCAGCAGCAAAAATTATTAATAAGGGAAATGTAATTGGTATAGATATAACACCAGAAATTCTTGATATTGCAAAGGAAAAAGTAGAAGATATAACAAATATAGAATTTAAAAAGAGTGAAGAATATTCCTTTCCAGTAGAAAATAATTCTATTGATTATGTTTTTGTATGTAATGTTATACATGAAATAGAAGATAAAATGAGATTTCTTACAGAGGTAAAAAGAGTATTAAAAAATGAAGGATATTTTTGTATAATTGAATGGGATAAAAGGGATATGAAAAGTGGTCCGCCAGTAAATGAAAGAATATCAAAAGAAGAAATAAAAAGCCTAGTTGAACCTCTAGAATTTACTTTTTTAGAGGAAGTAAATATTAATAATGAACATTATGGTTTAAAATTTAAAATATAATAAAATAGAAATATTAATTTTTTATTGAACATAAGGAGCCAGTTAGAATAATTTTAAAGACTATTCTAATGGCTTTTTTTATTGATATATAATTAGCATATGCTATAATTATATTTATAGCATATGCTAATAGTGTGTTAGATAATTAATGTAGTTATGCTTTTTATAAATAAATCTTTTCTTAAAGGCATAATTACTTTTTAAAATAAAATGAAGAAGGTTTGAGGTGGTAATATGTATACTTGTGCTATGTGCAGTGAACATTATTGTAAGAAAGGAGAACTTGAAAAATTACCTGTTAATTGTCCTTGCAATGAAAAAGAGGAACAAGAGAAAATAAAAAAGTTATATTCTGAAGCTGAAAATTATAAATTAGCACATAATTCAGCGTTAGTTGAAGCAGAAGGATATTGTAAAAAAACAAGGCTTGAAGAAATAATGGATTTTGCTAATAAATGCAACTTTAAAAAATTAGGAGTAGCTTTTTGTGTGGGATTAAGTAATGAAGCAAAAGCATTATGTTCAATATTAAAGCATAATGGATTTGAGGTTAATTCGGTGGTTTGTAAAAATGGAAGTATACCTAAAGAATTTTTGAATATTAAGGATAGTGAAAAGGTAAGACCTGGTACATATGAAGCTATGTGCAATCCTATAGGACAAGCTATTTTTCTAAATAACGCTAAAACGGATTTAAATATTATTTTAGGATTATGTGTAGGTCATGATTCATTATTTATAAAATATTCTGATGCACCAATAACTGTTTTTGCAGTTAAAGATAGAGTACTTGCACATAATCCTATAGGGGCGCTATATCTTTCAGATGGATACTATAAAAATAAGCTATATAAATAATTAAATAAAGAAGAGGATCTAAATGAATAAAAATGAATTTTATACTGATTTATTTGATAAGTTTAAAAAACTTGTAGAAGATAATGGATTGTTAAATGAAGAAGTAAAAATAACAGGAAGAGCTTTAACTGCAGAAGAGGCTATAGGAAATACTGAAAGAAAAGATTTTCCCATTATAAAAGGAAAAGAAAAATTATTACAAGCAGATTTTAAAGGTGTTAAAGGTCAGGCTTTTACAGATATGCCGAATAATTTCCTGGGAAATTTAAAACAAATAATTGAAATGCCGCTAGAGACAAACTTTGATACAGCTGTATATATTGCAACTTTAAATGCTGTATGCAGATACTTAGGGATGACAAATAATACAGTACACTGTAAAGATGGAGAACCAGAAAGCTGTGCTTTGGAGTTAGTAGAATATATAAAAAATAAATATGATAATCCTAAAATTGCATTAATAGGATATCAACCAGCTATATTAGAAAATTTGAGTAAAAATTATAAGGTAAGAATTGTGGATTTAGATGACAATAATATAGGAAAAGTTAAATATGGAGTAATGGTTGAGGATGGAAGTAAATTAATTGAGGACTTGTTGAATTGGTGTGATATTGTGGTTGCTACAGGCAGCACTGTAGCTAATAAAACAATAACTAATGTTTTGTTAGATAAACCAACTATATTTTTTGGAACTACTCTTGCAGGTGCAGCAGCTTTAATGAAGCTTGAAAGATTTTGTCCTTGTTCAAAATAATAGAAAAATCCCATATTTATATACATAAAGCGAGGTGAAAAGATGAATATTGCAGTGGCAGCAGATGGAGAAAATTTAAGCAGCAAAGTGTCTAGAAAATTTGAAAAATGTTTGTATTTGCTCATTGTTGATATGAATAATTTAAATATTACATTTATAAAAAATGATGAATTATTTGAAGATTCATACTCCAAAAGTCTTGCTGATGATATATTGAAGTATGATTGTGAGGCATTGATTACAGGTGATATAGAAAAAACAGCATTTGATATTTTAGCAGATGCTGGAGTAACAAGGTTCTTTGGTGCTGACTATTCAGTTGAAAAAGCTCTTGAAGAAATGAAAAAAGATCATTGAAACTAATTAGAAATTATGATGGTACAGATAGTTGTGGTGGACATCATCATTAAGTAGAAGTAGTGCTTTTTAGTTAATATAATAAGCACAATGTGACACAACTTTTTTAGAGGACAGAGGACAGTGAAGGATGATTTTTGATGACTCATTTTGCTAAAGCAAAACATTGCTGACCTGTATAAATTCCAAGCTTCTTTTGCGTTAGCAAAATAAGCTTTAAAAATAAATTAGTTTTCCGACGTAGGGAGGAAAACTCACCTTCATTGTCCCCTGTCCTCTGTCAAATGTCCTCTAAAAAATGCTTCGCATTTTTTTAAAACTAGGAAAGTTGAGTTAATAATTATTTTCAATTTTAATCAGTGTTTCTCATATAAATATATTTAGAAGTAGGAGGATTTACTTTTTTTACATTTTGAATTTTTATTAGTGGAATTAAAGATACTTGTTTTGAATTATTGTCAATGTAGTTTGTAGTATCAAGAATTCCTGTTACTTGTACCCATGTATTTTTGTCTAAGTTTTGTCCACTAGAATCACATAAGAATCCAACAATCTGTGCATCAGCTGCACAGCATACCATAAGCATTCTTGCAATAACAAATTGATTAGCTTTTATATTATCGTTTTTATAAATAAAACCTGTTAATGTTATACTGTAATTTTTAAATTTATTAGGATTATCGTCAATTTCATTAAGAAAAGTAAAAAAATTGTTTTCAGTCATAACAATTTCTGTATTCTTAGTTTTACTAGAGTCTTCTTTTTGTACTTTAGTGCTTGATTGATAGGTGTTTTGTGATACATTAATTCCTTTTGTATCTGCTATCTGTTGAGTTAATCCATTTGGATTAACTAAAATTCCAATGATTATTGGAATTCCAAATATTAAGTATCCAAATTTTGGTCTATCGTTTTGAGTATTTAATATTTTAGGTATTTGAAAAATTGCTAAAATTAGCAAAGTTATAGAAGCAAACATAACATATTTATTCATATTAGGACTTATAAACATCTTAATTTCTTTTGAAGAAATTAATTTATAAAAATAAAATGAAATTGCAAGAAGCAATGTACACCATGTAAATTCGCCGATGTTAAAATTAAATTTTTTACTACTCACTTTTAGATACCTCCAATAATTTTCAAGCTAAGAGGGATTACATAATTTGCAGATATAGCCATAATAAAGCATATGGAAATTATGAGGAGAATAAGCTTTATTGCAAATTTTTTATTAAATGTTCCCATAAGCA
Source organism: Clostridium carboxidivorans P7 (assembly GCF_001038625.1). Taxonomy (GTDB): domain Bacteria; phylum Bacillota; class Clostridia; order Clostridiales; family Clostridiaceae; genus Clostridium_AM; species Clostridium_AM carboxidivorans. The sequence continues at coordinate 2,769,752 of NZ_CP011803.1, read as the reverse complement.
TTAATGTATTTTTTATATCAAGCATTGGTCCAAATATTAAGAAACCAATTACAGAACCAACAGTAAATTGCCCAAGAAAAGCTCTAGCAATGAAGGCATCTGTTTGAGAACAAATACATAATAGATAAGCTAATAAAAACATGATTAATATAGAGTATATTTCACCCTGCCCAATAGAAAATATATATTTTTTTGGTACATAAGTTTGAACAAAGGATGATATAAGTGCACCTATAATAAATAATTTACCTGTATTATAGGTTTCAGAACTGGTATGATAAACTATATCAGATAAAAAATAAATTTTATGACTAGCATTATTGTAATTATGACTATGATGCCCGTTGCAATTGCAGCTGCATTTGTTTATATGAATGTTATGTCGTAATGCATTTCCCCTATGCAGCAAATCTATGAAATATCCTATTAAAATTGCACTTATAAATCCAATTAAAGCTCTTGCAATTACTATGTATAGTTTTCCAGTAAATGCATAGTAAGTAGAAAACAGTACTATAGGATTGATTATAGGTACAGAAATCATAAAAGTAATGGCTATTCCTACAGGAACCCCTTTCTTTATAAGTCTTCTAGTTACAGGTATTATTGCACAATCACATATTGGGAAAATCAGGCCTATTGATGCTGCACAAAATAAACCTACAATTTTATTTTTAGGTATGATTTTTAGTATAGTTTCTTCTGAAATAAATAGTTGGATAAATGATGAAATTAATGATCCTATTATAATAAATGGTAATCCTTCTAGTATCATACTGATGAATATTGTGCAAAAATTGTTTAATGTAGTAGTATCAATTTTGCTTATAGAAATATTTCTTAAGATATTCATTAAAAAGAATAGTAATATAATTGACATTATAGTTATAGCTAGTTTTTTGTTGATTATAGAAAATTTGGTCTTTCTCTCCATTTTTACTCCTTTATTAATATAAATTTAAATGTGGAATCTATTGACAATTGTGGTATGTATGTATATTATATATGTAAATGCAAATGATTTGCAACAACTTTATTTAAGGAGTGAAAAAATGTATAAAAAAATAATCTCAATTTTAATTTTAATGTGTATTCTTGTAACTTTTTCAGCATGCGGTAATGTTAGTACAGTCAGCAGTAATAAGACTGATGATAAAAAGGAGTCTCAGGGAAAAATACAAGTTGTAGTTTCTTTTAATGCCATGAGAGAATTTGTTGAGGCAGTAGGTAAGGATAAGGTAGAAGTTAAAACAATGATTCCAAATGGAACTGAACCACATGATTTTGAGCCTAAAGCAAAGGATCTTGAAGGTTTAAATAAAGCTAAAGTATTTGTTTATAGTGGATTTGGAATGGAATCTTGGGTGGATAAGTCTCTAAAAGTAGTTGATAACAAACAATTAGTTACTGTTGAGGCATCAAAAGGCTTTGAATCAATAAAGAATACTGATGAAGATGAAATTAAGGAACATGGACAAGAAGATCCACATGTATGGCTAAGTTTAAAGGGTGCAGAATTTGAAGCAAAAAATGTAAAAGAAGCTTTAATAAAGGTTGATCCATCTAATAAAGACTATTATGAGAAAAACTATAAAGATTTTTCAACTCAACTTGATAGCTTATATAATGATTATAAGAAAAAGTTTGATACAGCAGTTAATAAAAATTTTGTTACAGGTCATGCGGCCTTTGCCTATCTTTGCAGAGATTTTGGATTGAAACAAAATAGTGTAGAAGATGTATTTGCAGAAGGTGAGCCAACAACTAAAAAGATGGAAGAATTAATTAGTTACTGCAAGCAAAATAAAATAAAAACTATATTTGTAGAAGATATGGTAAGTCCTAAAGTTTCAGAAACTCTTGCTAAAGAAGTTGGAGCAAAAGTGCAAAAGATTTATACTTTGGAAAGCAAGGAAGATAATAAAGATTATATTCAAAGTATGAAGAGCAATTTAGAATTAATATATAATACTTTAAAATAGAGTTATAGATAATGAAATTAAATTTACATATCTAATAATATAATTCTTATTAAGGAAAGTCATTTTTATGATTTTCCTTGCTTTTATTATTGGCATTTGACAATAATAAAAAGCTGATGTAATATATAATTAGCAAATGCCAATAATAAAAACAGACAGGGAGTGGAAATTATGTCAAATTGTAATTCATGTCCATCAGGTGATTCATGCAGCAAGGATAAGGAAAAGTGCATGATAGAAAATAATCCAATGAATAGTATTAAAAATGTTATAGGAGTTATGAGCGGTAAAGGTGGAGTTGGAAAGTCTACTATATCAGTAATGATTGCTAAACAATTAAGAAAATCAGGATATAAAGTAGGAATTTTGGATGCTGATATAACAGGACCAAGTGTACCAAGATTACTTGGTTTAAAAGGCAAAAATGCAGAAGTTAGAGAGGAAATTATATATCCAGTAGAAACAGAAGATAAAATAAAGGTTATGTCATTAAATTTATTAATTGAAGATGAAAATGAGCCAGTAATATGGAGAGGTCCAATAATTTCTGGAGCAGTTAAGCAATTTTGGACTGATGTACTTTGGGGAGAACTAGATTATCTGATAATAGATATGCCTCCAGGAACAGGAGATGTAGCATTAACTGTTATGCAGTCTATTCCTATTAATGGACTTGTAATGGTATCTGTACCACAGGATTTAGTTTCAATGATTGTTTCAAAAGCTATAAATATGGCAAGGAAAATGGATATTAAAGTTTTAGGTGTTGTAGAAAATATGAGCTATATAGTTTGTCCAGATTGTAATAAAAAGATAAAGATATTTAGTGGAGAGAGTATAGATAAATTTTTAGGAGAATCTGATTTAGAGCTTCTTGGTGAATTACCAATGATTAGTGAAATTTGTAACTTATCAAGCTGTGGATGTGAAAATTCAAGTGAAAGCTTAGGTGAGATGTTTAATCCAATAGTAACAAATATTTTGAAAAAGCTATAGGCATTAAAACATGGATGAAAATATTTAGTGCAAAACCCTGCATATTACATTTTAAATGTATTAAATGTAATAGTATAATAGATATAGATAATAAATCTTTAGAGTTGGATTATTTGAAATTAAATAGTAAAATTGAAAAGGAAAATAATTTAATTGTATCTGATGCTGATATAATGCTAATTGGATTATGTAATAAATGCAGGGAGGATGAAAATGCCAAGACCAACTAAATTTAGAAAAGTTGAGTTTTTTCCAAAAGATGATTATTTTGTACCATGGGGAAAACCTAAATGTGAAACTGAAGAAATAGTTTTAAAGGTAGAAGAACTTGAAGCAATGAGGCTTAAGGATATAGAAGAACTTAATCAAGAAGAATGTGCTGAAAAAATGGAAATATCCCGCCAAACCTTTCAAAACATAATTGATAGTGCTAGAAAAAAGGTTGCAATAGCACTAACAGAAGGAAAAGCTATAAGAATCAGTGGAGGATATTATACTACAAATCACTGCAAATTCAAGTGTATGGACTGCGGAGAAATTTATGAAATAAATTATAAGCATGACAAATTAGTTTGTCCTAATTGTGGATCTCAGAAAGTGGTGTGCAGCAAAAAGGCTGCATTTTGCAGACGATGGTGTAATACAGAAAGTTCAACCTAGAATAATTGTAAAAATTAACCATATTAAAAAGCGAGAGTTTAGCAAAGTAACTCTCGTTTTTTATATAATTCATTTATTTTAATTTAAATTCCTTATAGGAAAGTTCTCCCTTTGCAAGTTGTTCACATATAAGAGGACCATTTTTATTACTTTCAATTTCATTCTTAATATTTAAAAAATCTTCTGTACTTATTGAACATTCAGCATATCTTTCTAGAAGTATAGGAGTATGAGGGTTTGAATATTTAGTATGCTCAATGATGGATTTTCTTTCAGTATATTCATCAACAGAAATAGTACCGGAAGCATATTTTTCTTTAAGTATGTTAATCAGCTTTATTATAAATGGACTTGTAGTGGATTGATTTTTCATGAGAAAAAATATTAAAATTAAAATAATTAATAAGAAAAATATTAAAATATAGGAACCATAAAAACCTAATCCCATATGATGGCCATATCCATGTCTCATAATTTTACTCCTTACATTTTTATATTTTGGAAAATGAAATAGTTATAATTGTTCCTTTTCCTAATTCACTTTCTATTTTAAAGTGTCCATTTAAAACTTTTACTAACCTTTTTGCTATGGAAAGCCCAAGTCCAGTTCCTTCAACGTTTGAAGTTCTTGCTCTATCAGCTTTGAAGAACTTTTCACCTAAATATTCAATTTCTTCTTTAGGTATACCAATTCCGCTGTCCTCAATAGTTATATAAATATTCTTATTGTTTGAATAGGTAGATATTTTTAATATACCTTCATTTGGAGAAAACTTAATTCCATTGTCCAAAAATATTATAAGCAGCTGCTTCAATTTATCGTAATCACTAAATAGAAGTGGTAAATTATTTTCAAGTAACAGTTGTAAATTTATACATTTATTATTTATCAAAGGTTTAAGGCCCCTTAAGGTATCATTAATGAGCATATTAACATCCAGTTCATTAAAAACAATTTCCAATTTGTCAGATTCTAATTTACTTAAATTAAGTAGATCTTTAACCATTCTTTCAAGACGATTAGTTTCTTTTAAAAGTGTAATACAAGTATCTTTTATATATTCTGGTTTTGTCATTCCATCTATAACTGATTCTAAATTACCTTTTATAATTGTTAAAGGAGTTCTAAATTCGTGGGAAACATTTGAAATAAAATCTTTGCGCATCTGTTCAAGCTTTTCCTTTTCACTTACATCTTGAATAAGAATTACACCACCTATAGTCTCATTTAAATTATTTTTTACAGGTGACATGGAGAAATTTAACGTTTTGCTTAGATATTCTTTTAATATGAATTTTTTTGTATCTTTAGATATAGCAGCTTCAAATTCTTCAATTATATTCAATTTTGATAATATTGTATTAATTTTTAAGCCTGATTCCCAATCTTCAACAGATAATAATGAAATAGCAGATTGATTAATATTAATGATATTAAGGTTTGTATCTATTGCTAAAATGCCTTCATTCATACTTGTTATAATATTACTTAGCTTTGTTTTTTCTTCAAAAAGTTTGTTTATAGTGTACTGAAGCTTTAAAGATAATAAATCAAAGGAACTTGATAATTCGCCAATTTCATCCTTTTGATATATGTTTGTAGCTATTCCGTAGTGACCTTTTGCTAGTTCAAGTGCAGAGAAGTTTATTTTTTTTATAGGTTTTGTAATGCTTTTGGAAAAATAATATCCCATAAATCCAGCAAGAAATATTTCACCTAAAAGAGTTAAAATTAAATATATAAAAAAATTGTTCATAGAATTAGATAGATCAGTAATAGAAGAATTAATAACTACTGCACCTATTACATTATGGCTGTTATTTTTTATAGGAACTGCCACAGTCATCATGTATTCTTTATAATAGGGGTTGAAGATTTCATCATATTCGTTTGAACCAATTAATGCTTTTTTGAAAATAGAATTGTATGTTTTTTTTACATCTGCATCAGTAATATAAGTAAGATTCATATTTTTATTATTTGATGCAGATATAATATTTGTATTGGAATCAACTATCCAAATCTTTGCACTGTCAATGGAATCCAGTAAGTTTATAATATCAGTAAACTCCTTTCCTTTAACATTTTCAGTTATATAGGGCTTAAGAGTTTCTGAAATTTCCAAAGCATGCTTTGTCATATTATTTCTTTTTACATTAAAGATGTTATTTTTAAATATGTTTAATGAAATAATACCTATTAAGAGAGTTGAAATAATAACAATTAGTAAAAAACCAAAAGTAAGTTTAAAAGTGATATTTTTTCTAAACATCTTTCACCTCAAATTTATATCCCATACCCCAAATAGTTTTAATATCCCAGTTATATTGTCCATTAAGTGCAAGCTTTGCTCTTATCCTTTTTATATGAGTATCTACTGTTCGAGGATCTCCAAAATAATCTATACCCCATATACTGTCAAGCAGGGTATCTCTTGAAACTATCTTGTTAGGAGAACTTGAAAGCATCCATAAAACTTCTATTTCTTTTTTAGTAAGGTTAATATTTGAACCATTTAATTTAATTGAGTAATTTTCAATATCTAATTCAAGGGGAGGATATTTAATTGTAGTTAATTTAATATTTTCAGGTGGTGTAATTCTTCTAAGTATGGCTTTTATTCTTGCCACTACTTCACCAGGACTAAAGGGTTTTACAATGTAGTCATCAGCACCAGAATTTAACCCTAAAATTTTATCTGCATCCTCGCTCTTTGCTGTTATCATTATTATTGGAGTATTGGATTTAAATCTTATTGATTTACACACTTCCATTCCATCTATTATTGGCATCATAATATCCAATAAAACAATTTGAGGATTACATACATCAAATTTATCCAATGCTTCTTTTCCATTGAGTGCAGAAACTACAGTAAAGCCTTCTTTTTCTACATAAGGTTTTAAAATTTTAATGATTTCTATATTATCATCGGCAATCAAAATATTTTTATCCATTTTTCATCACCTCGTATTTTTTTATCTTATTTAGATTATATCATCAAAATAAATTTAATTTGTGAAATAATTGTGGACTGAATTTGTTGTATTTGTGAGTTAATTGTAAACATGTTAATGTGAATTTTAATAAATATAACACAATTAGGACACTTTTTTGTTCAAGATATATTTTATTATTGTATTATACCCGACGGGTACAAAATTAAATGTATTGGAGGAATTAAAATGAAAAAGAAAAATTTAATTATAGCTTTAACAATGACACTTGCAGTAGGTATAGGAGCAACAGCATATGCAAGTGCAAGTACAGGATCAACTAGTGGTACCAATGGAAACAATACTACTCATCAAAGGGTTGGATTTGCAAGGGTTACAGGTACAAGTGGATATGATTATGTACAATCAATTTTAAAAAATAATCTTGGAATGACAGACAAAGAAATAACAGATGGTCTTAATTCAGGAAAAACAATGTATGATTTGGCAAAGGAAAAGGGTATGACAGAAGAGCAGTTTAAAGCAGCATTGCTTGAAGAAAGAAATAAGGCTGTAGATAAGGCAGTTGCAGATGGAAAGATAACTAAAGAAGAAGGAACTACCATGAAAGAAACGTTGAAAAACAATTTGGCAAACTGTACTGGTGTTCCTGGACAAGGAATGGGCAATGGAGGTAGAGGACATATGGGTCATGGAGGTAGAGGAACAGGGAGCTGTCATATCAATAATAGTGTGGAATAATGGAATAAAAGAGAATGGAATTTACTGTTCCATTCTCTTTTATCGTTGAGTATATAAAAATAAAATATAAATTATATATTTATATATTGCAATATTACGATATTATGATATAATGCTATTAGATGATTAATTGAAAGGAGTTTGTTTTATATGTTTTTGAAATTGTGGAAAAAGTATTCTTTTGTATTGTTAATAGCTTTTGTGTTAATGGGATTGATTGATTTAAGATTTGCAATGGCAGCTGCTATCTGCATGATAGCACCTATAATTGTATCTATATTTAGAGGAAGATTCTGGTGTGGAAATTTATGCCCAAGGGGAAACTTTTATGATAATATAGTTTCTAAATTTAGTAACAAAAGAAAAGTTCCAAAGTTTTTAAAATCTAATTATTTTAGAATCATAATAATGACATTTATGCTAACAATGTTTACATTGGGAATTAAGAAAAATTGGGGAAATCTTTATGGTATTGGCATGGTATTCTATAGAATAATTGTTGTTACTACCATAATAGGAATATTTTTATCTTTATTTTATAATCATAGAACCTGGTGTCACTTTTGTCCTATGGGAACTATAGCATCTTTTATATCAAGAGTTAGAAAAAATAAAAAAGTATTACAAGTATCCTCTAGCTGTGTATCATGTAAATTATGTGAGAAAAAGTGTTCACTTGGAATAGTTCCTTATGAATATAAAGGTGATTTATTAAGTCATCCTGATTGTATACAGTGTGGAAAATGTGTTACAGCATGTCCTAAAAAATCAATAGGATATGATAAAGTGGGTTAATTCTAAGATTATTGGAAAAGTAATAATATCAAAGTATTGTATATTAAAAGGAGTTGTTAATATGACAAAAGCATCAGAATATCATAAGCAAGGATTTACATGTGGTGAGGCTATGATAAAAAAATACAATGAAGAACATAATACTAATATACCAGTAAGTCTTGGCAGTAGTATGGGGATTGGATATACTATAGGAAGTTTATGTGGAGCTGTAGGAGGAGCAGCAACAGTAATAGGATTTTTAAAGGGCAGAGAAAGTAACCATGAAGTTAATGAAGCTAGAAAGTATACAAAAGAATTAATGATAAACATAAAAGAAAAATACGGAACAGAACTTTGCAGAGATTTAAAGAAAAGTGGTATCAGTTGTGCTGAAATTATAGATTATACTTATGAAACTTTAAATAAAATATTATAGTTATTAAGACGAGAAGTAAATAGAAATTAGGGTAGGATAGGTTATTATTAAGTGACTCGTACACTCAGGTGGAGGTTGCTTATAGAAAATACATATCTTACCCTAATTTTAATTAGTTATTGCAAGTGTTAATTTTAAGTGATACTATAATGTTAGTAAACCGGTTTCTAAAAGGAGAGGTGATATACATAAAGCCTGAGAAAAAAATTGTAATTGACGATGTGGCTAAAAAGGTAGGGGTGTCTAAGTCAACAGTATCAAGATATTTAAATGGGAAATTTGAATATATGTCACAAAAGACTAGAAAAAATATTGAAAAGGTAATTGATGAATTAGATTATAAACCGAATAGTATGGCCAGAAGTTTAAAACTTAAGAAGAGTATGCTTATACAAGTTATAATTGCAGATTTGACCAATCCGTTTTCATCTTTGTTAATAAAAGGTGTGGATGATGAATGTCGAAAATATGGATATAATGTTATAATAGCTAATACAGATAATGATAAGGATAAGGAAAGAGAATATCTTCTTTCTCTTACATCCCAGAACATAGATGGATTGATAATAAACGGTACTGGATATAATGGAAAATTACTAAAAGATGTATTAGATCAAGGCATTCCAGTTGTGGCTATGGACAGAATTATAGATGATAAGATATTTGATTCTGTTACAAGTAATAACTACGATATGACATTTAAAACTATAAATTATTTAATTGATTCTGGATTTGAAAATGTAGCATTATTTACCCAGCATGTAGATAAGATAAGTGTGAGGATTGAAAGAGAAAAAGCGTTTTTGGATGCTTGTAATAACAGATTAAATAGTTCCAATTTTAATGTTTATACTATAGATAGACATGATACAGGAAGTGTGGAACTTAGTTTATTTGATTTCTTGAATAATTATAAGGGGAGTAAGGCAATATTTGCTATTAATGGAGTAGTACTTTTAAATGTACTACAGCTTATAAATAAATTTAATTTAAGAATACCTGAGGATGTAGGAATTTGTGGGTATGATAATTGGGGATGGGCATCTTTGATATCACCTGGAATTACTACTATATCACAGCCATCCTATGACATTGGAATGAGATCAGCAAAGATACTTTTAGATAGAATAAAGCATGGCAAAGGTGAGAAGAATGTATGTATTTATTTAGGCTCTAAGCTTGAAATAAGAGGATCTACTGTACTTAGGTAAACTTGTGTACAACAAATGTAAACCGGTTTCTATAAAATACATTAAAATGTATAAATTAATTTATAAAAATGGAGGATATATATAATGAGCGAATTTTTAACTATTGGAGAGCCATTGACATTGTTTGCTGCCACTGGAGAAAGTGAAATTGATAAAGAACTAAAAGATGTGAAATTTTATGAAAAGTTTTTAGCAGGAGCAGAAGTTAATGTATGTGTTGGGCTCTCAAGACTTGGACATTCTACACAATATATTACTAAAATAGGACAAGATCCTTTTGGGTATTTTATAAAAGAAAGCTTAAAAAAAGAAAAAATAGGAACAGACTTTATAGGAGAAACTGATGAATATTTTACTGGATATCAATTGAAATCAAAAGTTAGTCATGGGGATCCAAAAATATTTTATTTTAGGAAAAATTCTGCAGCATCTCATTTTTCAACAGAAGATTTGAAAAATCTTGATATAAATGGATTAAAGCACATTCATTTAACAGGTATATTTCCAGCACTTTCTAAAAGTTGTAGAGAATCTGTTTATAAGTTGTTAAAAATCGCTAAGGAAAATAATATTACAATTACATTTGATCCAAATTTAAGATTACCTTTATGGAAAGATAAAGAAGAAATGAAACATGTAATAAATGATATAGCATTTAAGAGCGATATTGTGCTTCCAGGAATAAGTGAAGGACTAATATTGACAGGAAGCGATAATCCAGATGATATTGCAGATTTTTATTTAGATAAGGGAGTTAAAATTGTTATTATAAAACTTGGCAGCGAAGGTGCTTATGTAAAGTCTAAAGATGATTCCTTTATAGTAAAGGGTTTTAAGGTAGAAAAAGTTGTAGACACAGTAGGGGCAGGAGATGGCTTTGCAGTTGGTCTCATAAGTGGGTTATTGGAAGGTTTAGATGTTAAAGAGTCAGTCCAAAGGGGAAATGCTATAGGAGCACTTGCTGTAATGTCTGCAGGTGATAATGATGGTTATCCAGACAAAGCTCATCTTGATGAATTTATAAGTAAAAATAAGTAGAGTATAAAAACTATGTTTATTTTAAAATAAGTATAGTTTCTGGAATCAGATGAACATTTTTTTGCATTATTTTAGTAAAATGTATTGAATTTATGAAAGTGTATGCTATAATAAAAACATAACTACCATACAAGCATGGTAGCATGGTAGCATGGTTGTATGGTAATAAAAAAGGAGAATTAGTAAATGATTCTTGAGACAGGAAAAAAGTTAACAAGTAAAAGACTGTATCAAATTTTAAAAGAAGAGATTATAAAATTGCATTTAAGACCAGGACTTAGTATTTCTGAGAAAGGTATTTCAGAAAAGTTTGATGTAAGTAGAACTCCAGTTAGGGAAGCATTTTTACTTTTATCTCAAGAAGGGCTGTTGGATGTGTATCCACAAAAAGGGACTTTTGTGTCACTTATTGATTTGGATGCTGTAGAAGAAGCAAGATTTTTGCGCGAACATGTTGAAAGAGCAGTAGTTAAACTTGCATGTAATGAGTTTCCAGAAGAAAAAATGTTTTTCCTTGAAATGAATTTAAAAGTTCAAAAAATGTGTATGGATAAAAATGACTATACAGGCTTTTTTCAAGCAGATGAGGAATTTCATAAGACAATTTTTGAAGGGTGCAATAAAAAAAGAACCTGGGATACAATTTGTCAAGTTGAAGCAGATTTTCAACGTATTCGTTTATTATCATTATCTTTAAAGTTAAAATTAGATAATGTATATTCACAACACTTGGTAATTACAGATGCAATAAGAGATAAAAAGTTAGATATAGCTGATAAAGTTATGAGAGAACACTTGATTATGGTTAATTTTGATTCAGTTAAATTAAAAGAAAAGTATCAGGAATATTTTAAATAAATATATAAACTTATAAGTTTATATATTTAGGGTACATGCAAACGTTATTATTAAAAAGAGACTTGTCAAGAATATTCTAAAATGGGATATGAGTATTCTTGACAAAATCTCAAAGTAAAAAATTATACAAAATATATTATATCACAATTCAAAAAGAATATATATTCTTTTTGATATTATTAAATGTTAAATGGTTACTTAAGGAGGCATGATAAAAATAAGCTATAAAAATTTTTACAAAGCAAATATTTTAGAAAGAAGGTAGCAATGTGGATTTAAATAAGGAAGGTATAAAAAGAAAAGCTGAATGGGATAAAGCAAGTATAAAATTACCTCAGTTTGATTATGATGAAATATGCAAAAAAACCATAGAAAATCCAAAATGGGTTCACTTTGGGTCAGGCAATATTTTTAGGGGATTTATAGCTGCACTTCAGCAAAAGCTTTTAAATTTAGAAAAGGCTGATACTGGAATTGTTGCAGTGGAAACTTATGATTATGAAATCATAGATAAAATATATACACCCTATGACAATTTGAGTCTTCAAGTAATTATGAATCCAGATGGAAAGCTAAGTAATACTGTAATAGCAAGCATTGGAGAAAGTATTGCTGCAGATGCTGAAAGAGAAGAAAATTGGAAAAGACTTAATGAAATATTCTCAAATCCTTCCCTTCAAATGATAAGCTTTACTATAACTGAGAAGGGATATAAGTTGAAAAATTTAACTGGAAATTTTATCGATGAAGTAGCTGAAGACATAAAAGATGGACCAGTTAAACCTAGAAATGTAATGTCTAAAGTTACATCACTCTTATATACAAGATTTAAATCAGGAGAGCATCCAATTGCAGTAGTTAGTATGGATAATTGCTCTCATAATGGAGAAAAATTATATGACTCCATTAATACAATTGCAAATGAGTGGGCTAAAAATAAATTGGTTGAAAAGGAATTCATTGACTATATAAATAATGAAGAAAAAGTTACATTCCCTTGGAGTATGATAGATAAAATTACACCAAGGCCTTCTGATAAAGTTAAGAAGTTACTTAATTCAATTGGACTAAATAATGTTGAACCTGTTATAACAAGTAAAAACACTTATATAGCACCATTTGTAAATGCTGAAGGACCTCAGTATCTTGTCATTGAAAATAATTTTCCAAATGGACGTATGCCTCTTGAAGATGCAGGAGTGTATTTTACAAATAGAGAAACAGTAGAAAAAGTTGAGAGAATGAAAGTATGTACATGCCTTAATCCGCTTCATACATCTATGGCTGTATTTGGATGTTTACTTGGATATACTTTGATTGCAGATGAAATGAAAGATGATTGCATTACAAAACTTATAAAAAAAATAGGATATGATGAAGGAATGCCTGTTGTTACAAATCCTGGAATAATTGCTCCAGAAGATTTCATAGGAGAAGTCATCAAAATAAGACTTCCAAATCCATATATACCAGATACTCCACAGAGAATTGCAACTGATACATCACAAAAAGTTGGAATAAGATTTGGAGAGACAATTAAGGAATATGTAAAAAGAGATGATTTAGATCCAAAATCTTTAAAATATATACCTCTTGTTATTGCAGGATGGTGTAGATATATGCTTGGCATAGATGATAAAGGTGAAAAATTTGAAATTAGTTCAGATCCACTTTTAGAAACGCTGAAAAAATATTTAGTTACTGTTGAAATTGGAGAAAAGTATGTAGATGGAACCTTGAAGCCAATACTTTCAAATGAAGATATATTTGGTTTAGATCTTTATAAAGCTGGACTTGGCGAGAAGGTTGAAAATTATTTTGCTGAAATGGTTACAGGAGAGGGTGCAGTTAGAAATACACTCAAAAAATATTTAAATTGCTAATTAGAGAAAGGGATGTTTTTTATGAAGATGACATTTAGATGGTTTGGCGAAAATGATGATAGTGTTACACTTGATCAAATACGTCAAATACCCGCAGTTAAAGGAGTTGTAGGATTTTTACCTGATATTCCAGCTGGAGAGCTATGGCCTATGGAGCGAATACTTGAATATAAAAAAAATATAGAAGCTCATGGCTTGGAACTTGAAGTTATTGAAAGTGTAAATATTCATGAGGATATAAAACTTGGACTACCATCTAGGGATAAGTACATAGAAAATTATAAGGAGACAATAAAGAACTTAGGACAAGCAGGTATAAAGGTAATATGTTATAATTTTATGCCAGTGTTTGATTGGCTTAGAACAGATCTTGCTTATAAGCTTCCAGATGGATCAGAAGCAATGCTTTATGATGATGATAAATTAAAAGGATTAGATCCAATTGATCTTGTTAAAAGTACTGAAAAAAATTCTAATGGTTTTTCACTTCCAGGTTGGGAACCAGATAGACTTAAAGAATTGAAAAATGTATTAAAATTATATGAAAATGTGGATGAGGAAAAATTATTTGAAAACTATGAGTATTTCCTTAAAGCAATAATACCAACGTGTGAAAAATATGATGTTAAGATGGCAGTGCATCCAGATGACCCTGCGTGGAGTGTATTTGGACTTCCTAGAATAGTAAATTCAAAAGAAAATTTAGATAGAATAGTAAAAATGGTAGATAGTACTTATAATGGTATAACTTTATGTAGTGGAGCCTTAGGATCAAGTACTAAAAACAATATACCTGAACTAATAAGATATTTTGGAACTATGGGAAGAATACATTTTGCCCATGTTAGAAATATAAAAATACTATCTGAAAAGCAATTTCATGAAGTATCACATTTGTCAAGTGATGGATCCTTTGATATGTTTGAGATAATGAAGGCATATCATGATACAGGCTTTGAGGGATACATGAGACCTGATCATGGAAGAATGATATGGAATGAAAAGGCAAGACCCGGATATGGCTTGTATGACAGAGCTCTTGGAGTAACTTATTTAAATGGATTGTGGGAAGCAATTAAAAAAATGAGTAAATAAGATTGAGTTTATGCAAAAAATAGGCATTTTATATTCATAAATTGTCACTACGAAGACCGCCATCTTAATATGACAATTTATGAAATAAAATGTCTAGAAAATAAAACTTTTTAAACAATATCTAAAAATTATTTGCAAAATTTAGTATAACACAAATTAAATTAACTAACAAATGCTATTAAAAATAATTTATTATTTTTAATATTTATAAAAACGTTTTCTTATGTAGAATGTTAAGAAACATACATAAATTAAGATAAATAAAAATTTACTAAGTATATATAAAGGAGAGAAAAAAATTATGAAAATTGCAAGAGTTTATGGAAAAGATGATCTTAGATTAGAAGAAGTGGAAATACCTAAAATTACAAAATTAGATGATGTTCTAATAAAAACAAAAAGAGTTGGAATTTGTGGATCTGATGTTCATTTATACCATGGTGAAAATCCATTAGCTGTACTACCAAGGGTTATGGGACATGAAGTTGTTGGTGAAGTTGTTGAAATTGGAGATGATGTAAAAAATCTTAGTGTTGGTGATCATGTTGTAATCGAACCAATTAACTATTGTGGAAAATGCTATGCATGTCGTCATGGTATGCCTAATGTATGTAAGGATTTATCTGTATTTGGTGTTCATGAAGATGGTGGTATGAGAGAGTATTTCACAGTACCTGAAAAACAATGTCATGTAATGAATAAGGATTTAGATTGGGATACTGCAGTATTAGCTGAACCATATACAATTGGTGCAAATTCAACAGCACGTGGTGATGTTGGTGTTGGAGATACTGTGCTTATTCAAGGAGCAGGACCTATAGGAATATGTATACTTAAATTAGCTAAGATCAAAGGCGCAACAGTAATGATAACAGATGTTGTTGAAGATAAGTTGAAATTTGCTAAAGAAAATGGCGCAGATAGAGTTGTTAATGTTGCAAAAGAAGATATTAAAGAGGCAGTTAAAGATTGGACAAATGGAGAAGGTGTAAATAAGGTTATTGATGCAGTTGGATCTCCAAAGACATTTGAACTTGGATTTGATTTGGCATCACCAGCTGGTACTATTGTTGTTTTAGGATTTTCTGAGAAAGCATCACAAGTTCCACAGATGCCTATTACTAAAAATCAATTAACTGTTGTGGGTACTAGACTACAAGCATATCAATTTGATAATGTTATTCGTTTAATGGAATCTGGAATGTTAAAAAGTGATGGATTAATTACACATAAATTTAAATTTGATCAAGTTCAAGAAGCTCTTGATTTTATTGATAAAGATCCTGAGAAGGTTAAAAAAATGATTCTTACTTTTGAAGATTAGTTAAAATTACTCTGTGTTTGTTAAATCATTTAAGGTTAAGGCAGTTTGGAAATTAGGACTAGATATTAGAAAATAAAGTTAAAATTTTTTATAAATAGTTAGGAAGGTGTAGTAAAAATGGAGAAAAATGATAATAGTACTTATCAGATTGAAACAAAAGAATTGGTTAAAGTTGCTGCAAGTGGCTGGCTTGGAACTGCAATGGAATTTATGGATTTTCAGTTATATTCTCTTGCAGCAGCTATTGTTTTTAATAAGATATTTTTTCCAAATGCAAGTCCTGCGATGGGTTTAATAATGTCCATGGGAACATATGGAGCTGGATATGTTGCTAGGTTAGTTGGAGCATATATGTTTGGAAGAATTGGTGATAAAATGGGACGTAGAACAGTTCTTTTTGTTACTATAACTCTTATGGGACTTGCATCAACATTAATAGGTTTCTTGCCTACTTATGAAAAAGTTGGCATATTAGCTCCAATTGGATTAGTTGTACTGCGAATTTTTCAGGGTTTAGGTGCTGGAGCAGAAATAAGCGGTGCCGGTGTTATGGTTGCTGAGTTTTCAAAGGTGAAAACGAGAGGTTTAATTGGTAGTTTAGTTTGTTTAGGAACTTCATCTGGAACATTATTAGCGAATTTAATTTGGACTATCATTTTAACGAATATTAAAGGAAACGATTTGCTTACATGGGGATGGAGAATTCCGTTTTTTGCCTCTTTTATTGTCATGATTGCAGCAATTTTAATTAGAATGTTTGTTAAAGAAAGTCCAGTTATGGAAGAGAAGAAAAAGCTGCTTTTAAAAGAAAGAGAAGAAATAGGAAAAAATAGTAAACCAGTTAAAGCTGAGAGAAAAGGAAAGAAGAGCTTTTTAGTTGCTTTGGGATTACGTTTTGGACAAGCTGGTAATAGTGGTGTTTTACAAACATATCTAGCTGGTTTTGTTGTTACTGTTCTTTTGATGCAAAAAACTGTTGCAACTAATGCCAATATTATTTCATCTTTAGTATCTTTTATAACTATTCCTGTGGTTGGATATCTTGGCGATAAATTTGGAAGAAGAAAAATATATATGATTTTATCATTTGCTATGGCAGTTTACGCAATTCCAATGATGATGATGATTAATTCGAAAAATGTTGTTTTGCTGACAATTGGACTAGTAATCGGTTTGAATGTTGGTTGTCAAGGAATGTTTGCTTTAGAAAATGTAATGCTAAGTGAATTATTTGGATCAAAAAATAGAGTTACTTTGGTTTCTCTTGCTAAAGAAATAGCAGGTCTTATAGCTACTGGTTTTGGTCCTTTAATTGCAGCTAGTTGGGTATCAGCAGTTTCAGGCAGTTGGGTTCCAATTGCTATAATGCTTATTATATTTTCTTTAAGTACGTTCTTTAGTGCTTATGTTTCTGAAGATGTCACTGGAAGAGATTTAAATGATTTAGATGATGCAGCGTAATTTTAGTTATAGTTGACTTGAAAAAATAATTTTAAGTAAGGAGATATACGCAATGATTGAAAAAATTGAAACTTTAAGAAGAATTGAAGAAGTGGGTGTAGTAGCTGTTGTAAGGGCTGAAACTCCAGAATCTGCTGAAAAAATTTCTAAAGCATGTATAGATGGTGGTATACCTGCAATTGAACTTACTTTTACGGTGCCTGATGCAGATAAAGTAATAACTTCTTTAAAAAATAAATTTTCAAAAGATGAATTAATATTAGGTGCTGGAACAGTTTTAGATAGTGAAACTGCAAGAATAGCAATACTTGCAGGAGCCAAATACATTGTAAGTCCTGGTTTTAATTTAGAAACTGCTAAACTATGCAATAGATATCAAATACCTTATATGGCAGGTTGCATGACTGTGAATGAAATGATAACAGCAATGGAAGCTGGTGTGTCCATAATAAAATTATTTCCTGGAAGTGCTTATGGTCCAAGCATAGTAAAGGGCATAAAAGCACCTCTTCCACAGATACCTATTATGCCTACTGGTGGAGTAAGTCTGGATAATGTAGACCAGTGGATAAAAAATGGTTGTGTTGCTGTTGGAGTAGGTGGAAAACTTACTGCTGGAGCAGAAACTGGGGACTATGATAAAGTAACTGAAACTGCTAAGAAGTTCGTACAAAAAGTTAAGGAAGCAAGACTTTAAATTTGTTAATACCTCATATAAAATTATATAGTAAGGTTCTTATATATTATGAAATAAAGCCTATATCTTATTTTACATGGTAATTTAAGATATAAGGCTATTTTTTCATTTTAATATATAAACTTGTTGATAAAACTGTTTACATCATTTTCCAAGAGTGAATTACTCTTGAATTTTTTATCAACAATTAATTTTAGAAAGAGCAATTAAGTTAGTAGATCTTTATTTGACATATGTCATAAAAATAGTAAAATAAAATTAAAATGATATGTAGTAATAACTAAAATGAAGTGCTGATTTTGTTATAAATGAGGTGAATATTTATGCCTAGACCAAGAAAATGCAGAAGAGTATGCTGCTTACCGCAAAGAGATATATATGGCCCACTTAATGTTCCTATTGATGAAGAGGATTTTATAACCATGACTGTTGATGAATATGAAACCATACGACTAATTGATTTGGAAGGGTTTACTCAGGAAGAATGTGCCAATCAAATGAATATTGCACGTACAACAGTTCAAGGTATATATAATGATGCGAGAAGAAAACTTGCAGAGTCATTAGTGAATGGCAGGGTGCTAAGAATTGAGGGAGGAGATTATAAACTTTGTAATGGATTTGAAAAATTTTGTGGTGGCCCAAGATGCTGCAGACATGATTGTAATAGAAATTTTGTGAAAAATGAAGATAAAGATGTATTGAAATAAAAGTACTTCTAGGAAGCATAATTAATAGTATGAAGTAAAAGGAGTTACAAAAAATGAGCGAAAATTGTAAGCATAATCATAATGTATGCAGTAGTAAATACAGTGAGATTAACAGTTTTAAGGAGCGTGCGGTGGAATTGTTTAAGCAAGGGTATAATTGCTCACAGTCCGTATTTGAAGCTTTTTGTGAAGAATGTGGAATGGATTTTGAAACAGCGCTTAAAATATCATCTTCTTTTGGTGGAGGTATGGGTAGGCTGCGAGAGGTTTGTGGAGCAGTAAGCGGCATGTTTATGGTAGCTGGTATGAAGTATGGTTATGTTGATCCAGAGGATAGATTGTCAAAAGCAGAACATTATAAGCGTATTCAACAGCTTGCTGAGAAATTTAAAGAAAATAATGGCTCATTAATTTGTAGAGAACTTTTAGGACTATCTGTTCAAAGTGAAAGTTACATACCTGAGGAAAGAACAAAGGAATATTATAAAAAACGTCCCTGTGTAGAGATTGTTGCTAGTGCTGCAGAAATTATGTATGAATATATAAAATCCAATAAACAGAGTTCTTAGTATCAGGTGGATTTTTCATATCTAGGCAATTAATAAAGCCAGTTAGAATAATTTTAAAAACTATTCTAACTGGCTTTTTAATGGGTATATATTAAATAGAAATTAACTATGACATCCATGTTCATGTTCATGGCAGCAGTCACCAGAATCTACAAGTGAACCTTGAATCCAGCTATTAGCTACTGAATTTATGTCACCTGAACATCCACGTACTACATCAATGCCAGAATTCTTTAGTACTCTTACTGCACCTTCTCCCATATTACCTGCAAGCATAAGTGTAACACCCATTGCTGCAAGGGTCTGTGCAATATTTGATTTACAGCCACATCCTGCTGGTGATGGAACAACTTGTGAATCAACTACCTTTTTTGCAGCTGTATCAACTGTAAAAACAGTAAAGTATTCACAGTGACCAAAATGATCATCAATTTGATTTCCACGAGATGGCAATGCAATTTTCATGTATAAATACCTTCCTTCTAAATTATTTAACATATTATAAGTTATTGTCATATGCTCTTTATATATATAATAAACTTATATCTGACATATGTCAATAACAATAAAATAAAATTGCTCAAAGTAAAGCCAATACCTCTTTTTCTTTTCTCCTTGATAACTTAGTCAGTATGTTTATTTGCAGAAGTCTTTTAATGTCCATTTTTCATTAAATCTACTACTACAGGATCTTTTGATGCTATCCCTTGTTTCTTTAACTCTGTTATCTTTTCTTTAAATTGAGGAAGATACTTTTCATGTGCAACCAATAATTCATCTAATACTTGTCTAGATTCACTTCCCTTTTGAACTAATGGGTTTATTGTAAATGCTTGTAACGCTGTTCCGTAATCACCTGATAATGCAGCGTTTATAGTACATTCTTCCATTGCTTTCATAATCTGAAGCTGCCCTTTTTCAAAGGATCCCATGTCACCCCATACAATTGGTTCTGCTCCTTTAGCAGAAATTATGCATGAAACTTCAACAATAGAATCTGGACTAAGACAAGGTATAGCTCCATTATTTTGTGTACTTACCACCATACGAATTCCCTTATTATTATATATTGCACTTATGCATTCACAAGCTGCATCACTATAATATGCTCCTCCACGTTTTTGAAGTTCTTCAGGCTTTTTATTTAAGTTTGGATTTTTATATATTTCAAAGAGAGAAGCTTCTACTTCTTTCATTTGTTCTGCACGAGTTCCACCTTTTTTGAATTCTTCTATGCTGTGCTCTAACATCTCTTTTTCTGAGTAGTAATAACGATGATATCCACAAGGCAGCAAATTCATGGAATGCAATAATTCTAATGGAAATTCAGCTTGATAAATGTTAACCGGTGTCCCACCACCTTTTTCATTAATATGCTCTATTAACTGATAAGTTATATCTCTTCCATTTTCATCAAATACTTTATGCCAATGAAAATGGTTTAGTCCTGCAAATTGATAATTTAACTCTGAAGTTTGTTTTTCAATAATTTTTGGTTCATTCATCATTGCAATCACTGGAACATTACACAATCCAATACACTTTTTCCATCCAAAATGTTTAATTACTGCTTCTGTAATAATTCCACTAGGATTAGTAAAATTAATTAGCCATGCATCTGGACATAACATCTTCATATCTTCAACAATTTCTTTTATTACTGGAATTGTTCTAAATGATTTAAACATTCCACCTGCGCCATTAGTTTCTTGTCCTAACATTCCATGTAGAGATGGTATCCTCTCATCTTTAATTCTTGCATCTAATAACCCAACTCTAAATTGCGTTGTTACAAAATCAGCACCTTTTAATGCTTCCTTTCTATTTAAGGTTGTAATTACTTTTACATCGTATGGTGTAGCATCCCACATACGTTGTGCTAGCTTTCCAATTATATCTAACTTTTCTTTTCCATCTTCAATATCAACTAACCAAATTTCACTTATTGGCATTTCATCATATCGCTTAATAAAACCTTCAATCAATTCTGGTGTATAGCTGCTTCCACCTCCAATAGTTACAATTTTTATAGGATTCTTCATATATTTTTCCTCCAATCTATTTATTTGCTTATATAATTTTTTGAATTTTAAATAAAAGAAAATTTTTATGGTTATAATATATTACCTGTAACTACTTAAATCAATGGATGTAAGCTATTCTGATACTTTTTTTAAAAATTACCATTAATCTACACATTATATTGAAACTTTTTGAAACTTTTAATTAATTTTCACATTCCAAATTAAAAAAAGCCCATCAGAAATTTTTTCTAATGAGCTTTTAACAATGTAATAAAAATAGTATTTTTCCTATTCGTTAATATTTCTATCATCAACAATATTTTCAACCTCTTTAATATAATGTATATTTCTCTCATAATCTATTTTAAAAATGCAGCTAAAAATCACATCTAACATGTACTGCATTGCAATATGCGATGAAAACTGAGATATTCTATTTCTTAAATTTTCTCTATTGCTTATATATAAATTATGCTTTATATGATTTGATTCAACACTCTTTCCAAGCCTGCCTATCCAAATTATTTCTATCTCCTTTTTATGTAATATTTTCACAATGGAAGGTAAAAAAGCTGCCTTTCCTGAATATGATAAAATAATAGCTGCATGATTCTTTTTAGATGCTGTTGCAGTACAGCGCTGTTCATAAAATGATTTTGGACAATTAACCAGTTTCCCAATTGAGCGCATTTTATCTTGAAAATTTTCTGCAACATTAATATTATGTGCATGGGTATATATATCTATAATATCTGCATTTTGCAGTAATTTAACAGATTTATTCAACACCTCTAAATCAATAGAGTTATAAGTATCAGCTATTGATGCTTCATATAATTTTAACAGCTTCTGAGCTATTATTTTTTGAGTATCATTAGAATCAAATGGAAAATTAACATCAATTTCAGTATCAATTTTACTTTCTTCCACAATGTCTTGAGCAAGTTTTACCTTAAGTTCATTAAATCCATTAATTTCTATTTTCTTACAAAACCTATGAATTCCAGATTTTGATATAAAGGTTTCCTCAGAAAGCTTTTGAATAGATAATTTTTCAATTCCCTTTTTATTTTGTAGAATGTATTGTGCTAATTGACTTTCTGTTGGGGTTAAATTATCACAGCATTTAATCATATTTTCTATTGTCATAATAACCTCCTAGGTTGTTTCATCTTAAATTTTTAATTTAATCTTAACACAAATACATTCTTTTTATTATATCAATTTGCTTTTTATAAAAAAGCTCTTACTTATTTACATTATGTGTTAAGCATGAAAAATAGGAGTTTGTTATATTTTAAATTTCTATCATGATTGACAAATGTGTTTAGCAGCTATATACTATTGCTATGATGAATATGAAATTTAAAAATAGAAATAAAATAAGTTATACTTTTTTAAGAATAGTATCAAAAATTTCCGAATTTGATAAGAAAACTAGATATTATGGGACGGATAAACCCTTATATGAAGCTGAAATTCACATGATCAAATCCATAAAAGAAAATGAAGGTATTCATGTGACAGGTTTGGCTGATATGCTTGGAGTTACGAAAGGAGCAGTTTCCCAGATTATTATGAAGCTTGACCGTAAAGGTATGATTATTAAAGATACTGATCCCCGCAATCAGTCAAGACTTTTGTTAAGGCTGACTTCAAAGGGGGAGATAGCCTATATGCATCATGAAAAGTTACATAAAAAATATGAAGAGATTTTTGACGATTTACTTGAAAATGCAGCAGAAGAAAACAAGACATTTTTTAGAGAATTGCTTAACTCATTAGAAAAGCAAATTGATGCTTTTGAAAAATAAATGCATATTGAATTTTAATTATGAAAGGTTAATGGAAAAATGGGGGTAATTATAAGTAAGGTGTTTTTTTATCAAAAGAGTATAGATACTATACACATAATAGATGATAACTATGCTAAACCACCTTAAGCAAAATCAAATATAGGATATATTTTTTTAAAGAAAGTGTATATCAACTATACACACTAGAAAGGATATGATATTTTTGAATTCTAAAAATGAAAAACTTAAAATGATGCGTGATGAAAAGATTCCTAAAGTATTGTTGAAAATGGGTGTGCCTATTATGATAGGCATGATGATTTCTGCACTTTACAGTGTGGTGGATGCTTACTTCGTAGGTGGTCTTGGAACTAGTCAGATGGGAGCTGTGTCCATTGCATTTCCAATTGTACAGGTTATAATCGGACTTGGCATGACCTTTGGAAGTGGTGCAGCATCTTACATTGCAAGGCTCCTTGGAGAAGAGAAAACTGACAGAGCAAATCAAACAGCTTCAACTGCACTGGTTTCTAGTTTAATTGTTGGCATTATTTCTATAGCTATAGCTTTATGTTTTCTTGATGACATATTGGTTGGTTTGGGAGCTACAAGAACAATACTACCATATGCAAGAGAATTTGCAGTTATATATATTACAGGTTCAATTTTAAACATTTTTATTGTTACTATGAACAATATTGTAACCTCTGAAGGTATGTCGAAACTAACTATGACCTCTATGCTGCTCAGCGGTGTGCTCAATATTATATTAAATCCAATTTTAATATATCCTCTAGGTCTTGGAATTAGAGGATCAGCCATTTCAACTGTTATATCACAAGGTGCAGCTTCTATTTTGTACATTTGGTACATGTTAAGTAAAAAAGGATGTTTGAGATTTTCTATAGGTAACTTTAGATTTGATACTGCCATTTTTGTAGAGATTTTTAAAGTTGGAATTCCAATTTTTGTTTCTCAACTGTTATCAAGCACTTCAATGGCACTTTCTAATACTGCAGCAAGCTGTTATGGTGATTCAGCGGTAGCGGCCATTGGTGTTGTAACTCGTATCATGGCACTTGGAAGTTATGTGGTTTTTGGATTTATGAGGGGATACCAGCCAGTTGCAGGATATAATTATGGTGCAAAAAACTATGATAGATTGAAGGAAGCAACAAAGGTATCAATTAAGTGGTCAACAATATTCTGTATTGTTACTGCATTCATTTTAATCTTAATTCCTGGACAAATTGTATATTTGTTTTCTAAAAATGATGCGATGCTGATTGATATAGGCAGCAGAGCACTTAGAGCAAGCGGGATTGCATTTATACTGTTTGGATTTGAACAAGTATATATGTGTTTATTCCTTGCTTTAGGAATTGGCAAAGAAGGAGGAATTCTCAGTATCAGTCGTCAAGGCTTATTCTTTATTCCCGCCATTTTGATTATGCCAAGGTTTTTTGGTATTGAAGGTGTAATTTGGGCACAGCCTGCAGGGGATTTGTTTACTGTAATTTTAACCATAATATTTGCTCTATCGTTAAATAGAAAGCTTAAGATTTTAAAGACAGAAACTTTTTCAGGGAGTGGAATTTAAAATAAAAAATCTCCATATTTCCTCCACATTTATTAGTTATAATTAATTCAAATAATAAATTAGAAGCAGTTAAAAATTAATGTTTATAGGAGGGAATAAATATGCTTTGTGGATTTAGAGGTTCAGATTTAGTATTTAACCCATGGATGTCCATAATGATGGGAGTTAGAATATTATTATTTATAATTTTAGTAGTTGTTGTAGTAAAGCTTGTAAAAAGTTATATGGTGAATTCTAGTAGTGCTATGAAAATACTTGATGAAAAGTTTGCTAGTGGAGAAATTAGTGATGAAGAATATACAAGAAGAAGAACTATTATAATGAAGAAAAGATAAAGTTTTTAACACGGAACCCTCTGGTTTTATTGACTAGAGGGTTGCTTTGTATTTATAAATTATTGAAATTATAAGTAGAATAAAATATAATCAAGCTAAAATTAAGATGTTTTTTATGAAGAGGTGATAATAGTGAATGATATAAAGAAAATATTGGTGGTGGATGATGAACCTAATATTGTTGAAGTGGTAGAAGCTTATTTAAGAAAAGAAGGATTTCAGGTAGTAACTGCTGAGAATGGTGAGAAAGCATTAAGATTGTTTAAAGAAGAAGTAATTCATTTAGTTATTTTGGATTTAATGCTTCCAAGGATATCAGGAGAGGAAATTTGCAATAAAATAAGGGCTGTATCCGATGTTCCTATAATTATGTTAACAGCTAAATCAGAAGAAGAAGATAAAATTAGTGGTTTAGCCATTGGAGCAGATGATTATTTAACTAAACCTTTTAGTGTGCGTGAATTAGTTGGAAGGGTAAAGGCTTTAATTAGAAGAACATATAGAGATTCCAGTCCGCTTGCTGATTATTTGCTTTTTAATAATGGTGACTTAGAGGTACAAATAAAGAAAATGAAGGTAAAAAAAGCTGGTGAGTATGTAAATTTAACTGCCAATGAATTCAAGGTATTATTGGCATTATTAACAAATCCAGGTCAGGTGTTTTCAAGGGAGCAATTAGTACAAAAGGCTTTCGGAGAAGACTATGAAGGCTTTGATAGGACTATTGATAGCTATATTAAAAATATAAGACAAAAAATAGAGGATAACCATAAAGAACCTAAATATATTATCACTGTTTATGGTATAGGATACAAATTTTTGGATTAGTGATGACATAATAATTTGAAACTTTACAATGAATGGAGTGGATTCAAATGAAAATGTCCTTGATGAAAAAATTATCTATAGGTTTTCTTCTTGCTGTAGTGGGTGCAATATTGATATCAGTTTTTATTTCAAATTATATGGTGGGAAAAAAATTCAATAATTACTTGTTGGATGAACAGAAAGATAAAGTGAATAAAATTGTAGCTACTGCTCAGGATTTATATGATGATAAAACTGGATTTTCTAATTTTAACAAGGATGAATTATTAAGATATGCAGTATTAGAGGAACTTTATATACAGGTTAAAGATATAAATGGAAATGTTGTATTTGATTCAGGTAATTCTCATCTTCAACATAAAAATATGATGGAGTCAATGATGGGAAATATGATGAAAGGTGGCATGAGTAAATATTCTCATATGAATTTAGGAGAATATAAAGAAGAAAATTATTCTCTTATAAAAAATAAAAAGAATATTGGTAAAATAGTTGTTGGATATTTTGGAACTTCGTATTTAAATCAGGGAGCTGTAACTTTTAAAATGACATTAAACCATTCCTTTATACTTTCAGGTTTTATAGCATTGATATTTGGTCTGGGAGTAAGTTTCATTTTAGCTAAACAGCTCACTAAGCCATTAGTTAGAATAACTAAAACTGCTAATGAAATGAGAAAGGGTAATTTAGCTGTTCGTTCACAGGTTAAAAGTGAAACTAGAGAAATACAGGAATTATCAGCCTCTATAAACTATTTAGCGGAAACCTTGCAAAATCAAGAAATGCTCAGAAAAAGAATGACTTCAGATATGGCACATGAAATTAGAACACCTCTTACTACACTTAAAACTCATGTAGAAGCATTATTAGATGGTATATGGGAGCCAACAGAAGAAAGATTTCAAGTTTTTTATGATGAAATAGAGAGATTGATAAATTTAGTTAATAAGCTTCAAAACTTAGCAAAATTGGAACAAGCAGATTTAAAATTAAATAGTACAAAATTCAATTTATCAGAGGAATTGAAAAAAACCATATCGAACTTTGAACCTTTGTATTTAAAAAATAATTATACTATTGAAGCTAAAATTTATAAAGACATATGGGTATACATGGATAGAGATAAGTTAAAGCAAATAATGCATAATTTATTGTCAAATAGCTACAAGTATTTAAAATCAAATGGAAAAGTAGTAGTAGAATTGAAAGAAGAAGAAGGCATTTGTATCAAGGTTAAAGACAATGGAATTGGTATACCGGAAAAGGATTTGCCTTATATATTTGAAAGATTTTACAGAACAGATTTGTCTCGAACAAAAAATACTGGAGGATCTGGAATAGGATTGACCATAACAAAAAGTTTGGTGGAATGTCATAATGGGAAGATAAGTGTGGAAAGTAAAGAAAAAGAAGGAAGTACATTTGTAGTATGGTTTCCAAAGGAAATTATTTGTGAAGATAAGTAATATATTAAATATAATTGACTTAATTGAATAGTAGATTTAAAATATAAGAGTAACTTTACTTTTTAAAGTTACTCTTATATTTTAAGTAAAAATGGAGGTTAGAAGAATGGAAAATGTAAATTTATTTTTGGTGTTTGCAGAAGGTGTATTATCACTATTTTCACCATGTATACTTCCTGTACTTCCAGTATATTTAAGTATATTGTCGAACAGCAGTGTGGAGAGTTTAAAGCATGGAGAATTTAAATTTATAAATAGTTCCCTATTAAAAAATACAATTTTATTTGTGCTGGGAATATCTACAACCTTTTTCATATTAGGTTCTTCAGTAAGTGTATTAAACCAATTTTTTACCTCTAATAAGAAAATAATTATTTTAATAGGTGGAATTTTAATTATAATTATGGGAATTTTCTATATGGGATATATAAATATACCATTTTTACAAAAAGAGAAAAAAATACATATTGAGATAAAAGAAATGAAACCCATAACTGCGTATATACTCGGTTTTACCTTTAGCTTTGGATGGACGCCATGTGTTGGACCTATGCTTTCTTCTGTATTAATCATGGCATCAACTTCAAAAAGTGTGCTAATTGGAAATCTTTTGATATTAATTTATACTATTGGATTTATATTGCCATTTATAATAATTGCAATTTTTTATAACAAGTTGTTTAAATTTATTGATAAGATAAAGCTTCATATGGGAATAATACAAAAAATTGGTGGAGTTATTCTTATAGTTTCTGGATTGATTATGATAATTGGAGGAACAGGTAAAACATTTGATTATACTAATAAAGAATCAACTAATAAAGTAGAACAAGTTCAAAATAAGGATGATAAAAATGCACAAAGTAATAAAGATACTTCTACAAAAGTGGATAAAGTTAAAGCACCAGATTTTAATTTAGTTGATCAATATGGGAAAACACATAAGTTAAGTGATTATAAAGGTAAAGTAGTATTTTTAAACTTTTGGGCTACCTGGTGTCCTCCATGTAAAGGTGAATTGCCTCATATAGAAGAAGTTTATAAGGAGTATGAAAATAATAATAAGGGTGTTATAATTTTAGGAGTAACTGCACCTAATTTGGGAAAAGAGGGATCTAAGGAATACATAATGGATTTCCTCAATAAACATGGATATACTTTTCCGGTAGTCTTTGATAGTACAGGAGAAATCATGGATCAATATAGTATAGAAGCTTTTCCAACAACTTTTATAATTGATAAAGAAGGAAATGTAAACAAATATGTTCCAGGAGCTATAGATAAGACTACAATGGAATCATTAATAAATAATGTTAAATAACTTAGGAGATGATTTTTTGAAGGGAACATATGACTTCAAGTGTAATTTGGCTCAAACTTTAAATATAGTAGGTGATAAGTGGACTTTACTGGTCCTTCATAGAATTTTAAATAATAAAAATACATTCAAGGAGCTGCAGGAAGCTTTAAAACCAATACCTACTAATATTTTATCTGATAGGATAAAGCTGCTTGAAAAGAATGGATTTATAGTAGCTCAAATATATAATGAACATCCTCCAAGATATCAATATTTATTGACAGAAAAGGGAATGGATTTTAAACACGTATTTAACTCAATTATATTATGGGCAAATAAACATTTAGAAGCATGTAAAAAAACAGTGTGCCATGAAAAGTGTGGAAAAGAAGTAGAAATAAAATATTACTGTAAAGATTGTGATGAATATGTTGATGATTTAATAATTAAGGAATTGTATTAAAATAGACATATTTAAAAGATGACAAAATAAAAGAAATTACTATTTTCGGCGGTACAGGAGCTGTAGCTGATGAAATTGAAAATGGAATTAATCAGTTAATAAAAAAATAGTATAAAAACTAAGAGGAAGATTTTAATGTCTTCCTCTTAGTTTTTAAGAAAATTTCCAATTACTCAAAGGATAATAGCCTTTTTTGTCGAATATATAAATGTTTACTTATTAATAAATAGGAAATTTACTTAATTTTTATTAGGAGGTTATTGAATGATCAATATTGCAGGCTATGAATTAGATAAAAAAATTTATGAAGGAAACAAAACTATAATTTACAGTGGGATTAGATTAAATGATGGTAAGCCTGTTTTATTGAAATTTCTTTGCGCAGAATATCCTAATTTAAGTGATGTAATAAAGCTAAAGAACGAATATGAATTAAATGAAAAAATTCACAGTAATAATATTATAAAAATTTACAATATGGAAAATTACGAGAAAACACCTGTTTTAGTTTTAGAAAATTTTCATGGCAGATTTCTTCGAGAAATTTTAAGTGAATCTAAAAAGTTTAATCTAATGGATTTCTTAATGATTGCAATTAAATTAGCACAAGCGCTTATTGATACTCATAATAGCAATATTATTCACAAAGCCATCAATCCAGATAATATTATAATAAATATGAAAACTAAGACAGTAAAGCTTACTGGATTTGAAAATGCATCACTTTTTTCACAGGGGTTAAGTACTGTGAATGATTTAGAAAATACATTAGAGTATATTTCACCGGAACAAACCGGGAAGACAAAGAGTAAAATTGATTATCGTACAGATTTTTATTCTTTAGGAATAATTTTTTATGAAATGCTCACTGGAATTTTACCTTTTCAGGCAAAGGATAAACTAGCCATGGTTCACTGCCAACTTGCTGTGCAACCTGTATCTCCATGTGAAAATAATGCTGACATTCCAAAGGTAATTTCAGATATAGTGATGAAACTCATTGAAAAAATGCCTGAAAATAGGTATCAAAGTGCTGTAGGTCTAAAATCAGATTTACAAAAATGTAAAAAGTTGTTTAAAAGCACTGGCTCAGTAGAATATTTTAAAATAGGAGAAAAAGATTTTTCTGAAATATTTAAAATTCCAGATAAACTATATGGAAGAGAAAAGGAAATCAAAATATTAAAGGCTGCTTTTCAAAGAATTAATAAAAATCCCATGGAAATTGTTATGATTACAGGTTATTCAGGGGTAGGAAAGTCTCAATTGGTAAATATGGTTCAAAGATCTGTGAAAGAACAATTTGAATACTTCATTTCAGGAAAGTTTGATCAATTTGAGCATGATATACCTTATTCAGCATTAATACATTCTTTCAAAGATTTAGTTCAACAGATTTTAGGTGAAAATAGAGAACAAATAGAACTTTGGAAGAATAAACTTTTAGCTTCCTTGGGATCAAATGGTCAAATAATTATAAATGTGATACCTGAGGTGGAATTTATAATAGGAAAACAGCCAGAAGTTATTGAAGTTTCGCCAGAAGAAGCAAAAAATCGTTTTTTAAAAGTATTTAAAGATTTTGTTAGAACCTTTTGCGAAGCACAGCATCCATTAATAATATTTTTAGATGACTTACAATGGGCAGATTTATCCTTCCTTAAGTTAATGGAAATTTTAATAAATGATTCTGAAATAAGCAATTTACTTATTATTGGTGCCTATAGAGACAATGAAGTACATGCAAAACATCCT
Organism: Clostridium carboxidivorans P7; assembly: GCF_001038625.1. GTDB lineage: Bacteria > Bacillota > Clostridia > Clostridiales > Clostridiaceae > Clostridium_AM > Clostridium_AM carboxidivorans. The sequence continues at coordinate 2,738,789 of NZ_CP011803.1, read as the reverse complement.
CTAAAATTAACTTTAGAAAAAATTAAAAGTAAAAACATATTAGTGAATACAATTTTTCTTAAACCGCTGGAACTTATTGATGTACAGCATTTGATTACAGAAACTTTTCACTGCGATTCAAATGAAGCAAATTTATTAGCAAAATTAAGTCATCAAAAAACAGGAGGCAATCCCTTTTTCTTAAGCCAATTTTTATATTCACTATCTAGGAAACATTTAATTGAGTTTAATAAAAAACAGTGGAAATGGCAGTGGGATATAGAAAGTATAAAAAATTCTCAAATAACTGATAATGTTGTAGAGCTAATAGCTGATAGAATATCAAAATTTCCTAAAAATACAATTGAGACTTTAAAATTAGCAGCATGTATAGGAAGTCAATTTGATTTAGATACATTGTCAATCATATGTAAAAAGGATTTGAAGGATGTATATTTTGATATTTGTGCTGCGTCAGAGGAAGGTATGATTTTACCAATAGATAGTTCAATTTTAAAAAGCTATGCCTTTCTTCATGACCGTATTCAACAAGCTGCATATTCACTGATTGAAGAAAAAAATAGAAAAGAAATACATCTTAAAATAGGAAGACTTATGATATCTGGCACTGATTTGGAGAAAAACAGAACAAAAGTCCTGGATATTGTTAATCAATTAAACTTAGGTATTGAATTAGTACATGATCCTTCTGAAAAAGAGCAAATAGCGGGGTTAGAATTAATTGCTGGGAAAATGGCAAAAAAATCAGCTGCATATGATACTGCATACAAATATTTATCTATAGGGATAATGTTAATGGATAAGTATGGTTGGAAGAATTTTTATGAACTAACTCATTCTTTATATGTTGAAGCTGCAGAAGTAGCTTGTTTAAGTGGAGACTATAATGTAGTAGAACAATATACTGAAATAGCATTAAATAATAGTAAAACAATCTTGGACAAAATAAAGTTATATGAAATTAGAATTATTGCCTATACTGTACAAAATGAAAAATTAAAAGTATTGGATACTGCATTATTTGTTCTTAAACTTTTAAAAATGAAATTTCCACAAAATCCAAGATTAGCAGATGTTTTAATTTCACTAATGAAAACAAAATTTATGCTCATAGGCAAACAACCAGCTGATTTATTTGAATTGCCTGAGATGACAGATTTATTTTTATCAGCAGCATTGCGAATTATGGTAAGGATGGGCATGGCAACTTATATGTTAAATCCAAACCTTTTCTTGCTCATAACGTTAAAAGCAGTGAGATTATATGTAAGGTATGGAAACTTAAATAGTTCACCTATAGGCTATGCTGCATATGGAATGCTTTTATGCTGTATTAATGATATTGATTCTGGCTATGAATTTGGACAATTGTCTTTAAAATTATTAGATAAATTTGATGCAAAAGAATATAGAGCGCAAACGCTTGTGCTATATAATTCCTTTATAAGTTCATGGAAGCTAAGTGCAAAAAGTACATTAAATGAGTTTGTTAATGCTTACTCAATTGGACAAGAGACAGGACAGCTGGATTATGCTTGTACAGCTGCCTGTATTCACAGCATTTATGCTTATTATTCAGGGCAGAATTTAATTGAGTTAGAAAGAAAAATGTCTCAATATAATAGTTTTATGCATAATATGAAAAATAAAGAAACCCTCACCACGCAGTCAATATATCATCAAGCAGTATTAAATTTAATAGGTTCTTCAAATAATATCTACTATTTGAAGGGGAAAGTATATGACGAAGATAAAATGATACCCATACATTTAGAAACAAAAGATAGAAATAATCTTTGTGATGTATATATAAATAAAGCTATTCTTGCATACTTATTTGGTGAATATGAGAAAGCTTTAAAGAATTCTGCAATTGCAGAAAAATATTTAGATGGAGTAAGTGGTACTTTAAGTATTCCAGTTTTTTATTTTTATAATTCATTAATTATGCTATCAGGGTTTGAACATCAATCTTTATTTAGAAAAAAACAAATCCTAAATAAGGTGTCTTCAAGTCAACGTAAAATGAAGAAATGGGCAAAACATGCAGAAAGTAATTTTTTGCATAAATTTTATTTGGTAAAGGCGGAACAGGCAAGGGTGCTAGGAAAAACTCTTAAAGCAATTAATTTTTATGAAAAGGCGATTAGATTAGCATCAGACAATGGTTATATTCAAGAGGAAGCGCTTGCAAATGAATTAGCAGCAAAATTCTATCTATACCTAAAAAATAAACGAATAGCAAAAGTTTATATGGAACAAGCTATATACTGCTATATTTTATGGGGAGCAACTTCTAAGGTAAACTATTTGAAGGGATTATATTCACAAATTTTAGGATTTCATAATCAGGATGGTACACCCATTAAAAATATGGTTGTTAATTTGGAAAATGAAATAGATAAAGGCTCTATGGTTTTAGATACAGCAACAATTATAAAGGCAACTCATGCAATTTCCGGTGAAATAAAATTAGAAGAGCTTTTGAAAAAGCTTGTATATATATTACTTGAAAATGCAGGAGCACAAAAAGTTTGCTACTTAGTAAAAAAAGAAGAAAAATATATTGTACAAGCTGAAGGAAGTATGGATAGAAATGATATAGAAGTTATGAAAGAAATTGATATTGAAAACACCATGAGTTTACCCAAGAAAATAATTTACTATGTAGGACGCTCAAGGAATAGTGTCATATTGGAGAATGCTTCTGTTTCTGAAAAATGTAAAAGTGACCCTTATATTGCTGCTAAAAAACCCAAATCAATCATGTGTATGCCTGTTATAAATAAGGGAAATTTACTTGGTATACTTTATCTAGAAAACAACTTAATACAAGGTGTATTTAATAAGGAACGTATAGAAATATTGAAGATTATTTCTTCACAATTAGCAATTTCTATGGAAAATGCAGCACTTTATGCTAATTTAGAAAAGTCTGAAAAGGAGCTCAGAAGGAATCATGAAAAGCTTGAAGAATTAGTAGAAGAAAGGACAGCCAAATTAAAAGAAGAAATTGTTGAACGTAAAAAAGCTGAAAAGCTGTTAGAAGAAATGGCTAATCATGATAACCTTACTGGTCTTCCAAACAGAAAACTATTTTATAGTGAGCTAAAGAATTCACTGCAATTAGCAAAAGAAAATAAATTTTCACTAGCAATCTTATTTATTGATTTGGATGGTTTTAAAATGATAAATGACACATTGGGACATAGCAGTGGAGATATAGTTTTAAAAATCGTTTCACAAAGATTGCTTAAAACGGTAAGAGAAGGTGACATGGTTTCAAGATTTGGTGGAGATGAATTTATAATATTTATGACAAATGTACACCAGAATAACACTATTAGAGATGTATGTAAAAATATCATTAATGAGATCAGTAAAAAAATTGTTTTAGGTGAAAATTATGGATATGTCTCAGTTAGTATAGGTGTTTCTATTTTTCCAGATCATGGGGATAATATAGAAGAATTGATTAAAAAAGCTGATGCTGCAATGTATAGGGCAAAAAATTCTGGAAAAAATAAGGTTATTTTTACTTAATTCAGTATGAAAAAAGTACATTAATAAAAGTTGCAATAACACTAGAGATATTTGATATGGAAGATATTAAAGAGCTTGAGAAATATTTTTAAGATGAAGTTTAGTTTTAAACTTCATCTTTTTGTCTAGTATTATTTTATTAATGAAGAAAATTAATATTTACTGTATAATTAATATAAGTAAAAGCATGTTAAATATAGACTAAGGGGATGTTTATATGTCGAACTTTTCGTTTTTAAATAAAAAATGGACAATATTGGCTAAGCTTGGTACACAAGCGGAAAGTTACCTGAATACAGATAACAATGCTACAATGCTTAAAATGCGTATGTTTGGGGAAAAAATAATTGATCTTATGTTAGCTGCATTAAGAATAGAAACAGATAGATTTGCTACTCAGGATGATAAAATTAAGCTTTTAAGGACTACAAATATAAATAAGGCCATTCCAGACTTATTTGATATAGTAAGAAGGTTTGGAAACAAAGCAAATCATGATGGATATGAAAATAAAAAGGATGCTTTAGAATGTTTGATTTCTATGTATAAGGTAGCTGCATGGTTCTATATAAGAGTTACAAAAGATGATTCAATTAGACCTTTAACCTTTAAAATACCCAAGGCTACAGTACCAAAGGCTAAAGTTTATGATATAGAAGCTTATGCTGAAGAAAAAGAAAAGATTAAAGAAGAGCATATTAAAGAAGTGCAAGCAGTTAAGGAAGAAGCTCCTAAATTAGTGCAGACAGAAGAAGATAAAAAGATTGAAAAAGAAGTTGAAACTACTTTAGAACTTAATGAAGCAGAAACTAGAAGGAAGCTTATTGATATAATGCTGAATGATGCAGGATGGAATGTAAATAATAAAGAATCAGTAAAGATTGAGTTACCTTTGGAAAATCATAAAGAAAAAGGCAAAACAGGTTATGCTGATTATGTACTTTTTGATAAAAAGGGGAAACCTCTAGCAGTGGTTGAAGCAAAGAAAACTTCAGTGGATGCTATAGTTGGAAGACAGCAAGCAGTGGAATATGCAGGTAGTATAGAAAGGCTGTACGGAAAACGTCCTATAGTTTTTTATACTAATGGATACGAAATATATATGTGGGATGATATGCATAGTGAGCCTAGACAGGTTTGGGGCTTCTACACATTAGAGGACTTGGAAGAGCTTTTTTTTAAGCATAAATATAAAAAGGATTTAAATAAAGTCAATATAGATAAAAATATAGCAGGAAGACCTTATCAAATAGAAGGTATTAAAAGAGTATATGAAAGATACCAGAATGGTCAAAGAAAGGCTCTTTTAGTAATGGCAACAGGCACAGGAAAAACTAGAACAGTTATTGCTTTAACTAAGGGATTAATGGAGGCAAGCTGGGCAAAGAGAGTATTGTTCTTAGCAGATAGGGATGAGCTTGTAAAACAGGCCAAAGAGGATAAGAATAGTTTTAAAACCTTTATGCCAGAACAAATATCCTGTAGATTCACAGGTAAAAATTCTGATAACAGGGAAGCTACCTTATATTTTTCAACCTATCAAACCATGGTAAATTACTATAGGGAATTTAGTGTTGGATTCTTTGATTTGATAATATGTGACGAATCTCATAGAAGTGTTTATAAGGTATATAGGGATATTTTAGAGTATTTTGATTCACATATAGTAGGATTAACTGCTACCCCAGTAAATTTTATTGAAAGAAATACCTTTAGCTTGTTCAGCTGTGAGGATGGAGATCCAACTTTCAATTTTTCTGTTGAAGATGCTTGGAATCATGTACCTCCATATCTTATTGAGCCTAGAGTTATTGATGCTACAACAGATTTTTTAAGAAAAGGTATCAAGTATAATGAAATGACAGAAGAGCAGAGACAGCAGGTGGATGAAGAAGGTTATGATGGACAAGAAATTAACTATGATAAAAAAGAACTGGAAAAGAAAATCACAAATAAGGATACTAATAGATATATATTGAGAACTCTTATGGAGCAGGGGATAAAGGTAGGAGATTATATTGGCAAAACGATAATATTTGCCAAAAATAAAAAGCATGCTAATCTTTTAGATTCCTTATTTAATGAACTTTATCCTCAATATAAGGGTAAGCTTACAGCAGTAATTTATTCGGAAATAAAGGATAAATCTGTTTTAATAGAAAACTTTAAGGATAAGGATTTCCCTAGAATAGCTATTTCTGTAGATCTTCTTGATACAGGAATTGATATACCAGAAATTGTTAACTTAGTTTTTGCTAAGCCTGTTTATTCAAAGGTGAAATTTTGGCAGATGATAGGCAGAGGAACTAGAAGATGTGACAATCTATTTGGTGAAGGGCAGGATAAAAAGGAATTTGCAATTTTTGACTGCTATAAAAACTTTGAATTCTTTGAAATGCACCCAAAGGGTTATGAACCAAAGCCTCAAAAAACCTCTTTGCAGGTAAGGTTTGAAATAACCTGCAAGCTTTTAGAAAAATATAAGGCAAAAAGAAATTTGGATATATGTGAAGCTTTTGCAGCTAAGCTTAAGGCAGATATAGAAGAATTACCAGAGGACAGTATAGAAATTAAAAAGAATAGAAAGAAAATAGAACAGGTTAAAAGGAAAGAATATTGGAATAATTTAAGTGAGGACTTTATTAAAAAATTAAAGCTGGAAATTGCAATTTTAATTCAGTGGATAGATTGTAAGGATAACTCAGAAGCTGTAGCTTTTGATAACTCTATTTATAGAATACTTTTTTATAACATTACGGGGGATAAAGAGGCTTTAAATAGAGAAATAAATTATACTATGGAAAAACTTTCAAAGCTGAAGCTTAATTTAAATCAATTTGATGGTACACGTGAACTTGTAAAGTCTTTACTACAACCACTAGGTTGGCAGGATTTAAGTTATGAAAGATTAGAAGAAATAAGATTGAGTCTTAGAGAACTTATGAAATACAAAGGAGCAGGCAGTAATACCTTTGTAGTGCTGGATATAAAGGATACAGGCTCTATAACTAAAGAAATTAGTGCAGGTTCAGTACTTTATGGAGGCAACATGGAACCTTATGAAAAGAGGGTAAAGCTTGCCATAGAGAGTAAATTAAATGACCAAATTGTAATGTACAAAATTAGAAAAGGTGAAAAGCTGTCAGAAGAAGAACTTAAGAGTGTATATTCAATATTCAGTGAGAGTTTTGTATACAGTATTGATGAGCTTTCAAGCAAAACAGATATTGATAAGGAAGATGTAATTAGTATAATAAGAAAGTTTGTTGGCGTAGATGAGGGTGAGCTTAATAGAAGATTTGAAGATTTTATACAAAAGCACCACAATAAAATGAATGCAACACAAATTAAAACTTTGGAAATAATAAAAAATGACATTGCGAAAAATAAAGGAATATCCTTTGCAGCATTATTTGCAGAACCTTATACCAACTTTAATCAAAATGGCGTAGATGGTATATTTGGTAAAATGGCAGATGATGTATTTGAACTGATTGCACCATTTAGAGCAACGTATATTTCTTAAGAAAATAATTAGAGGTGAAAGGGTATATGAAAAAAAGGTTTAATACCACAGGGCCATGTATTAGTAAAAAACATTATATGGTTAACATTGAAAATAAGCTTAGAGCGGTTGGAAAGCTTATAGATAGAGGGGATTATTTTATTATAAATAGACCTAGACAATATGGCAAGACTACATTGATATCACAAATAACTAAAAGTTTTAAGGATAAGTATTTGATTATTAGAACTAGTTTTGAAGGAATTGGTGATAGTGTATTTGAAAATGAAGAAGTTTTTTGTAATAGCTTTTTAACTTTGATTAGCGGCACATTAAAATTTGTTTCTGAAGAAAAGGCTAGGGAAATCCAAAAACTAAATGTGGGAGTAAAAAACTTACAAATGTTATCTGTGGTTATAACAGACTTCATCATGAATTGTGTTACACCAGTAGTTTTAATAATTGATGAGGTAGATAAGAGCAGCAATAACCAACTATTTTTAAGTTTTCTAGGTATGCTTAGAAATAAATATATACTTGCAAATGATGAAATGGATTATACATTTCATTCTGTAATATTAGCTGGAGTACATGATATTAAAAATTTAAAGTTAAGTATCAGACCAGAAGAAGAAAGAAAATATAATAGTCCATGGAATATTGCGGTTAACTTTGATATAGATATGACTTTTAATTCATTAGAAATAGAAACTATGCTTAAAGACTACACTAGTGAAGAAGATGTTTCAATGGATACAACAGCTATATCAGAAAAGATATATTTTTACACCAGTGGATACCCTTTTTTAGTCAGCAGGCTTAGTCAATTAATGGATGAAAACTTTAAAGAATCATGGACATTAGATAATATAGATAAGGCTGTAAAACTGATTTTAAATGAAAAAAATACTTTATTTGATTCCTTAATAAAAAACTTAGAAAACAATAAAGAATTTAAAAGCTTTATTGAAAAAATAATATTATCTGGTGAAGAAATAGCGTATGTTCCTAGTGATAGTCTTATATCTTTCGGAGAGATGTATGGATTTTTTAAGGAAGAAAAAAATAGATGTAAAATTCATAATAAGATTTTTGAACAGTATATATATAATCATTTGACGGCAATAAAGGCTAGAGAAAATAATGATATTTCTAATTATAATTTTAGAGATAACTTTTTAACTTCAGATAATGGCTTAGATTTTGAAAAAATTATTTTAAGCTATCAAAGATTTATGAAGGAACAATATAGTGATAAGGATGAAAAGTTCTTAGAAAGCAATGGGAGGCTTCTTTTCTTAGCTTTTATAAAACCTATAATAAATGGAGTAGGCTTTGATTTTAAAGAAGTTCAAGTATCTCAAGAAAAAAGATTAGATGTGGTTGTAACCTATAATAATCATAAATATATATCAGAACTCAAAATATGGCGTGGAGAGCAGTATCATAATGAAGGTATAAAACAGTTATGTAGTTATCTAGATATTCATTCTATGCAAAAAGGATATTTGGTGGTATATAACTTTAATAAAAATAAAGAATATAAGTCCGAAAGAAAGTATGTATATGATAAAGAAATTTTTATTGCATATATTTAAAGCTTGAAATATGAAAGGAAGAAAACAAATGTTAAACAGCGAGACAAAAAGTAAAATTGATAAACTATGGAATAATTTTTGGTCAGGGGGTATATCAAATCCACTAACTGTAATAGAGCAGATATCCTATCTTTTATTTATTAAGAGATTGGATGATATAGATAATACTAATGAAAAAAGAGCAAATAGAATAGGAAAAGCTTTTACTTCAGTTTTCCCAGAAGAATTGATGAAGTGGAGTAATTTTAAGCACTTAGATGTAAATGAAATGTTTGATATAGTAGCACAAAAGGTTTTTCCATTTATAAAGACTATGGGTGGAGAGAATTCCAGCTTTACTACAGAAATGAAGGATGCTGTATTTATGATACCAAAGCCTTCACTGCTTCAAGAATCAGTTAGAATTATTGATGGAATAAATATGGAAGATGCTGATACTAAAGGAGATCTTTATGAATATCTATTATCCAAGCTTGCAGTATCAGGGGTAAATGGACAGTTTAGAACACCAAGACACATTATTAGAATGATGGTGGAATTAATGAACCCATGTGCTGAGGATAAGATATGTGACCCAGCCTGTGGAACGGCTGGATTTTTGGTAAGTTCTTTAGAATATATATTAGAAAAATATACAAAGCCAGAAAGTATATTTACTGATGAAGAAGGAGTTGTTCATAATAAAATAGGTGATATGATGAGCAGTGAAGAATGGGAGCATTTTAGAACATCAATGTTCTATGGCTTTGATTTTGATCCATCTATGGTTAGAATAGCCTCCATGAACTTAATGCTTCACAGTATAGACAATCCTAATATGGTGCAAAATGATACCTTATCTAAGAGATATGAGGAAGAAAATAAATATACCTTAGTTTTAGCTAATCCACCTTTTAAAGGAAGTATTGATAAAGGCGATATTAGCAAATCCTTAGCTGCTGGAGCTAGTACAACAAAAACAGAACTTTTATTTATGAAGCTTATAAATAGAATACTGGATTTAGGTGGAAGATGTGCAGTAATAGTACCAGATGGAGTGCTGTTTGGATCTACTAAGGCTCATAAGGATATTAGAAAAAATTTAATAGAAAACAATGCGTTAGAAGGAGTTATATCCATGCCTTCAGGAGTGTTCAAACCCTACGCAGGAGTTTCTACAGCTGTACTTATGTTTACCAAGGGTGGAGAAACAGAAAAGGTATGGTTCTATGATATGACAGCTGATGGATTTTCCTTAGATGATAAGAGAAATCCAATAGATGACAGTGATATACCTAATATTATAGAAAGCTGGAAAAAAGTAAAGAAAGACAAGGGGTTAGAACCAGTTAAAGAAGATAAGTGGTTTTGGGTGGAGAAAGAACAAATTACAGAAAATGATTATGACCTTTCTATAAATAAGTATAAGGAAATTGAGTATGAGGAAGTTGTATACGAAAAGCCAGAAGTTATATTAGATAAGATTGAAGCTTTGGAAAAGAAAATATTGAGAAATATAGATGAGCTTAAAGGAATGGTGAAGTAGTATGAAGTTGCCTAAAGAATGGAAAGAGGTTAATCTTAAGGAATATATATTGACATTAGAATCTGGTAAAAGACCAAAAGGTGGAGCGATAGATAATGGAGTACCTAGTTTAGGTGGGGAACATATAAATAATACTGGTGGATTCAATATACAGATTGATAAACTTAAATATGTACCTAGGGAATTTTTTAAAAAAATGAAATCTGGAGTAGTAAAAAAGAATGATATACTAATAGTTAAAGACGGTGCTACTACTGGAAAAATTGCATTTGTTGATAATAACTTTAATCTCAAAGAAGCTTGTATAAATGAACACTTGTTTTTAATAAGAACTAATGAAAGATTAAATAATAAGTTTTTGTCATATTATTTGAGAAGTAATACAGGGCGAAAGAAAATTTTAGAAGATTTTAGAGGGGCAACTGTAGGTGGAATATCTAAGAATTTTATAGATTTTAATATTTTGTTACCACCATTAGAAACTCAAAAGAAAATAGTTAAGGTTTTAGAAAAGGCTGAAGAAACTTTAGAGAAAAGAAAAGAATCAATTAATTTATTAGATAAATTAGTCAAATCAAGATTTATAGGGATGTTTGGAGATCCATCAAGCAATCCCAAAGGTTGGAATAAAGACACTATAGGAAGTGTTGTAAAAAGTATAACAGCAGGATGGAGTGCTAATGGCGAAGCAAGAGAAAAAAGAGAAGATGAAAAAGCTGTTTTAAAGGTAAGTGCTGTGACACAAGGTTATTTTAAAGCAGATGAATATAAAGTAATAGGTGATGACGTAGAGATTAAGAAGTATGTTTTCCCTGAAAAGGGTGATTTGTTATTTAGTAGAGCAAATACACGTGAAATGGTTGGAGCAACGTGTATTATTCACAAGGATTATCCTGATTTGTTGCTTCCTGACAAGTTATGGAAGGTATCGTTTGTTGAAAGAGTAAATGTATTTTATATGAAATATATATTGAGTGAACCATCTATAAGGGCAGAATTTTCTGCAAAATCCACAGGTACAAGTGGTTCTATGTACAATGTTTCAATGGATAAATTTAAGAGTATAGAGATCACAATACCACCAATAGAACTTCAAAACCAATTCGCAGACTTCGTTAACCAAGTCGACAAATTGAAATTTGAAATGGAGAAGAGTTTAAAAGAATTGGAAGATAATTTTAAATCTTTAATGCAAAAGGCTTTCAAAGGAGAACTATTTAATTAATATTTCAACTTTTGCATATACAAAATTTTAACTTAATATAAGTTGTCTATTTGGAAAAGTGAGATTATAGCAATGAATGATAAGGCTTCTAATAAATATAAATCAGTCAAAAGTGTTAAGAAATAGCATTTTTGATTAAGTTATTTTGTAAGTAGTATAATAATACAGTTAATGGCAATATACCATAATATATTAAATGTTAGGAGCTGAATATTATGGTAAAAGAACTTATTATTGAAATTGAACAGGAAATGATAAATATACTTAATAATATGCAAATGGAAGAACTTCATAAAGTTCTATTTAAAAAACTACAGGGATTAGATTTTATAGGTGAGAACAGTTGTGACAATTTACAAAATAAGAAACTAGATTATTGCAACATATTTATTTGTGCAAAACGAGTAGAGGGATGTTCAGAAAAATCTATTAAGTATTATAAATCAACTATAGAAAATATGTTAAGAACGTTAGGTAAACCAGTTAAGCATATTACAACGGAGGATTTAAGAGGATATTTGGCAGAATATCATAAAAGGAGTAGCTGCAGCAAGGTTTCTATTGATAATATTAGAAGAATTTTATCAACATTTTTTTCATGGCTTGAGGATGAAAACTATATTTTAAAGAGTCCAGTAAGACGGATTCATAAAATAAAAACTGGAAAGATTGTGAAGGAAGTATATACAGATGAGAATTTAGAAATAATGCGCGATAGTTGCAAAGAAATTCGTGACCTTGCAATTATTGATTTGTTAAATTCTACTGGAATACGTGTGGGAGAGTTAGTAAAATTAAATATTGATGATATAGATTTCAATGAAAGAGAATGTATTGTTGAAGGAAAAGGTGATAAGCAAAGAAGAGTTTACTTTGATGCAAGAACAAAAATACATTTGCAAAATTATATTAACAGTAGAGTTGATAATAATAGAGCATTATTTGTATCTCTAATAGAACCATATAATAGGTTAAATATTAGCGGAGTTGAAATTAGGATGAGATCTTTAGGAAAAAAGCTCAATATTAATAAAGTACATCCACATAAGTTTAGGAGAACACTTGCAACAAGAGCTATTGATAAAGGAATGCCAATAGAGCAGGTGCAGCAGCTCTTAGGACACCAAAAAATTGACACAACACTTCAATATGCAATGGTAAATCAAAATAATGTTAAGATTTCACATAGAAAATATATTGGTTAAATTCCCTGTATAAGTTTTAGAATTTAAAGTCAAATCAAGATTTATCGAGATGTTTGGTGACCTTTCAAAAAATAATAAAGGATGGGAAGAAGTTGAACTATCAAATGTATGTAGTGTAATACATAGATATCCAACATTTTACGGAATGGATTATATAGAAGAGGGCACACCAGTAATAAGAATTGGTAATATATTAAGTGATGGAATACTTGAAAATAATATGGAAAATTATGTTTTTGTATATGATGATGTTAATAAGGATTTTCCACTAACAACAATAGAATTAGGTGATATATTAATGGCAGTTAGAGGGGATGGTTCTGCTGCTAAGCGTATTGGACTTGTAACAACAGAAAAATTAATTGGAGCAAATATTAGTCCTAATTTGCTTAGAATCAAGGCAAAAGAAAATGTTGTTAATAATGTTTATTTGTTTTGGTATTTAATATCAGATGTTGGACAAAGAAGGCTTGATGCATATGTAAATAAAACTGCAAAGAAAAATATTGCAGCTAAAGATATTAAAAAAGTGGTTACACCAGTACCGTTAATAGAACTTCAAAACCAATTCGCAGACTTCGTTAACCAAGTCGACAAATTGAAATTTAAAATGCAAAGAGTTTGAAAGAATTGGAAGATAATTTTAACTCTTTAATGCAAAAGGCTTTCAAAGGAGAACTATTTAATTAATATTTCAACTTTTGCACATACAAAATTTTAACTTAATATAATAAGAAAAGTTTTGCAAGTTAAGAACTAATAGTGAATAGTTAATAGAGAAGGAAGATTTTTAGTTGTCGCAAAAAATCTTTAAATTTATATAAGTAATAGGTCAGCAATGTTTTGCTTTAGCAAAAGCGAGCCTTCAAAAATTTAATTAAAGATTCTTGGTAGTGTAACGGAAAAAATCCACACTAATTATTCACTCTTAACTATTAACTAAAAATATTGCTTTGCAATATTTTTTAACTGTGAAAATTGAGTTAATATAATTTGTTTAAGTAAGCAATATTAAATTTATTTGAAATAGGTAAATTATGGATTATAATAAAAAAGAAATGATACACTTTATGGTTGATAAGGAGAGATAGGATTGTGAGTATTAAAAGTATTGAACTTAGAAATTTTACAGTTTTTAAAAATTTTAGAGTTAATTTTTCAAAAGGTATAAATATAATAACTGGAGAAAATGGAACAGGAAAAACTCAATTACTTAAAGCAATTTATTCAGATACTCAAATTTCTAAAAGTAAAAAATATAGATGATATTTCAACTTATTTTATTCCGCTATTTTAAAAAGAAATAAAGATTATGGGGAAATTAATAATATCAGAAAAAGAAGGGTGTGATGATAATTGAGTAAAGAACAATATAATAAAATAATTAACAATGCTAAATCTACATTAGGTAAAACTATATTAGAAAAAATATCAGAGTTTAAATATAAAGAACTTGATGGCTATTATGTGATACAGGTTTATGTTAAGAGTAACATAAAAGCAAAAGAAATGGGAGAGATTCTTACTAATATTGAAGAATATGCTAAAGAATGCGGATTTAATATTTTAGTAGATTTTTTAAGAGGTTAACAATGAAAGATTTAATTGTGAGATTTACATTAGAATGTAGAACTAATAAATCAGGAAAGTTAAAGAAGTTTAAACCCAATAATATAAAAAAAGAAACCTATAAATTTTGGAAAGCTGATTCTAACGTTATGATTAGGGATGCTATTCTTGCTAATAAAATAGGTATATCTTATCCAAGGCAGTTAGAAATGGTACATGGAGCTGTAGAAAGAATTCTTAAGTCGTTTATTATTAAAGAATATGGAATAGAATTATTAGTTCATGAAACAGGAACTATTTATGATTCTATCAAATATGATTTAAGTTCTGAAATTAGTAAAGAGGATTATATGGCATTAAAATTATTGGATAATAATTTCATATTATATAGATATCCTACTGAAAATAGATTTTATAGTGAAGATATGATTGATATGGCATTTGAGGTTTTAGTAAATATAAATAGTTTAGTAGAAGATGCATTGAATTTAAGTAAAAGAGCAAAACGTGTTATAAAAGAAGTAGAAGAGGAAATAAGTTTTGATAAAAGTTTGGAATAAGGTAGGGTATTAATTAAAAATAATAATTTTGTCAAGAAATAATACAATTTAAATTTTATAATGAGAGGTAGATTGTAATGGAAAAACATATTTAGTGAAATTGAGCAAAAAATGATAAATCTAAAATCCAAAACAGTTTAAAGAAGTAGAAAAAATACTGAAATGATGGAGAGTATCTTGTATGGTTTATTTAAATGTTTTTACATTTCCAAGTGATGATATGGAATTTGACTTTTAATAGAGGAAAGAAGAACGTGCTATGACTCCTTTTATCCATTTAAGATATTATCGAAACATGGTTTTGAAAGAATTGATTTTGAACCAATTACTATTTTATATGGTGGAAATGGTTCTGGAAAATCTACAGCATTAAATGTGATAGCAGAAAAAACAGGAATAAGTAGAGATTCTATCTATAATAAATCTAGTTTTTATTCCAATTATGTAAACATGTGTGAGATGCAGCTTGAAGATGATGATATTCCTGAAAACAGCAGAATTATAACAAGTGATGATGTATTTGATTATATGTTGAATATTCGTAATCTTAACGAAGGAATTGATCAAAAACGGGAAAAACTTTTTGAAGAATATTTGGAGGCAAAATATTCTCATTTTCAAATAAGATCTATGGCAGATTATGAGCAGCTAAAAAAAGTAAATACTACTAGAAGTATAACTCAGTCACGTTTTGTGAGAAATGAATTGATGGATAATGTGAGAGAATATTCAAATGGAGAAAGTGCATTTCGATACTTTATTGAAAAAATAGATGAAAATGGATTATATATATTGGATGAGCCTGAAAATAGTCTTTCTCCAAAACGTCAGCTGGAATTGGTGAAACTTATTGAGGACTCTGCACGATATTTAGGATGTCAGTTTATTATATCAACACATTCACCATTTCTGCTTGCCATGAGTGGAGCAAAAATATATGATCTTGATAAAAATCCAGTTGATGTGAAAAAATGGACAGAGTTAGAAAATGTACGTACATATTATGAGTTTTTTAAAAGACATGAAAATGAGTTTTAATGTTATTATACATTTCAACTTATGGAAATTAATTTAGATGATGAAGAAATTAGGAGTAATATTATGACAAAAAAGGAATGTAAAGATTTTATAGAAAATTGTTTTAAAACATTAGAGAAGAATTATCCAGAGAAATTTTATATATCTTCAAATTTCTATAGAGAAATTCCAGAAGAGATGATAGATAATGACAAAAATAAATGGAAGTTAATAGAATCAAATGTTTCAGAAGAGGATATAGCTAGATTAGAAGAATATTTTCAAGTAAAGTTACCAGAACTATATAAAGCGTTTATATCTTCATATTTTTATTTATTTGACAAGTTAGAAGGCATAGTTGATAATTTTAATGGTTATGATGATTATGATATGGAAGTGGATATTATTAATCAAACACCTGATAAACCATTAGATGAAATATATCATATATTTAATGAATGTAAAGAACTTTTAAAATTTGGATATATTCCAATAGGAGATTTAGATGATATTGGTCCTATATGTTTTGATGTATTGAATAATTATAGGTTAGTATTACTTGATCATGAAGAATATTATCAATGTAAGAGCAGAGAGGAACTTGAAGAAATAGCTATGATAGTATTTGGTGATTTTAAAAATTTCTTAGAATGTTTTTTCTGTGGATTGAAATATGTATGTGAAGATATTTAGATAAAAGAAGACTATTGAATAATTCATAGTATATAACTGAAAATTGTAATTTAAAGAGAAACAAGAATAATTCCGTTCATGAAAGAAAAAGTTAGTTGTTTATAGAGAAGAAGCTTATAATTAGTTATA
Source organism: Clostridium carboxidivorans P7 (assembly GCF_001038625.1). Lineage (GTDB taxonomy): Bacteria > Bacillota > Clostridia > Clostridiales > Clostridiaceae > Clostridium_AM > Clostridium_AM carboxidivorans. Next base: position 2,722,220 of record NZ_CP011803.1, on the reverse strand, counting down.
AGAAATGAGGAGGTTATTTTGCCTCCTCATTCGTACTATCTTACAAAATCAAGACATTTTAAAATTTATCTATAAACATCTAAAGAATGCCCATGCACGCTTTTAAGTTTAACACTTGATGAAATAACTTTTTTATAATCTTTATCAAATAAAGTTTTAAGGGTATTAGCCTCATAATTAATTCCATAATCTAAAGCATCATTTTTTCCCATATTTATAACACCTGCTTCCTCGAATACAGGTTTTATTAGAATTTTATATTCTTCTATAGCTTTATTAAAACTTTTTGCATTTGAATAATCTACATTTGCAAAAGTATCCATAATTTTTTGTGCATATTCCTTATTAGTGGCACGTTGTAAACTTTTCACAGCATAGTATTTACTATTTTTATCTGTAACCATGTCAATTTTGATGTTTAAACGTTTTAGGTTTTCAATTTCAGTTGATATTTCAGGCACTGAATCTGTAACCTTTTGTATTCTTGCAGACATAGTGGAATTAAGTAATTTTTGCTGCTCTTCATTTAGATTTTTTTCTGCATAAGAATTTACCTTACCTTTAGCTATTCCCATTTCTGCATAATGATAATAATCCATACCACCTGAAGTATTTACAATGGAACATGCATAATCCATAACCTTTGAAGAATCCACTAATTCTTTTAAAGTAAAATCAACTCCATTTACCCTAAACTTAGTATTTAAGTTTTCAATATTATTAGGAATACCTTTTGAAATATTTTTTTTAATTTCCAAAGCAAGATCATCTATTCCTTTTTTTATTGACTTTTCATCCTCTTTTAAACTACTGCTATCACTAAAATTTTGAGATATTTTTGCTACAAAATTATTTAAATAATAATCATAATAATTTACATCTTTTCCTTGAGCTTTAGAAGCAAATACATCTAAATAATCTTTGTTTAAAGTTTCCCCTTTAATCTTGCAATAACTAGTTACAGTAAATTCCTTTCCATCTTTCCCTGTGCATTTTTCGTAGTCTATATCTTCTGATGGTATATATAATATTTCTGATGGAGCTTTATTTTCTTCGTTAACATTTGCATTTTCAATTTTTAAAGCGTTACTTGTATCAAACTTGACTTTTGTAATATCACCATTTTTATTCCGTAAATTTTCATTTGTATAAAGCCTGTTTTCTGTTGAATTTGATATACTATTAACATTCATAATTCAAAACTCCTTATATAATAGATAAAAATACATTAACAATATTTTCGTAGTAAATTTTCAAAGCTTTACCAATATTGTTAGCTTACTCCTGGTGTTGTTGAGAAACCTTGTTTGAAATTTAAGAGTTAGAATACTTGTTTTATATATTTGTTAGAATAGAAAAATGGTTGGGGAAATTTTGAGGAAAGCTTTTATTTTAAATGCTTTAGGAGATATAATAAAAAATGATAATATATTTAGAAACGGTTATTATGGTGAGGTATTATGGAGAAAAAGAAAAAAATATATAATGTTATTGGCTTAGCTAGAATATATGGTATTCATCCAAATACCGTAAGATTATATGAAAAGCTAGGCTTTATATCTAAAGCAAAAAGAAATATGAATAACTATCGTATATTTGAAGAATTACATGTATTACAAATAAAGGTTTGTCGCTGCATTTTTGGCTATGCTTTTACAAACAGGCACATAAGAAATGCTGGTAATGAAATTATGTGGTCAATAGCAAAAAAACATTGGGATGAAGCAGAACAAAATACAGATTGTTATATACAGATGATTGAACAAGAAATTAAGAAGGCCCAAAAGTCCTGTGAAATGCTGCAGAATTGGGCAAACTCAATCAGGGATAATGAAATCTTATTAGAAAAGAAAATGCTATCACGTAAAGATATTGCTGATTATATGGGAGTTACTGCGGAAGCTATACGAAACTGGGAAAGGAATGGGTTGATTCTTCCAGAAGAAGTAGGTGCAAAAGGTGAAAAACTTTATTCAAGTACTGATTTAGGAAGAATACACATTATATATATGTTATTACAATCCGGATATAGTATGGCTTCGATTCACCGCAGTATTTCAATGTATGATAAAGGACATGCCGAGCTAGTGGCATCAGCACTGGACTGTCAGGAGTATGATGATTTTATTTCAGTGGGAGATCGTTGGCTTTATGAATTAAATAAACTACTAGAAGCAGCTCAAAAAATACCTTCAATTATTGAAAAACTGAAAAATTTATAAACCTTACACTTGCACACCACCCTATATTTTCTATGTTATTTTTAATAGAAGGATGGTGTGTTGTTTTTTTATCCTAAATTATTAAAAAAACTGGAGGTAAAACAATGATAAGTAAGGTTTTTGAAGTGATTACAAAAGAACGTGCAGTAGGAACAGCTGCAAATGATGAAATAGTAAATTTTTTAGAAAACAAGTTTAAACATATGAACTATTCAATAAAGTCTCTGCCATTTGAATGTACTGTTTGGGAAAATGGAAAATCAACTCTTGAGAGTAGCAATCACTTGTTCCAGGTTGAGCCAAGTCCTTTTTCTGAGCCCTTTAAAGGAAGTGGAAAGTTGATTATGGCCAAAACTGTGGAGGAGTTAGAGGATATTGACTGTAATGGTGTTATCTTATTATTGTCAGGAAAACTTACAGAAAGTCCTTTGCAGCCAAAAGACTATCCTTTTTATTATCCTGAGGAGCATAAATATCTTATTTCTTTACTAGAAAGGAAGAAGCCAAGAGCAATTATTGCTGTAACAGGTCAGAATCCATTAAGTGGTCAAAATCCATTTCCACTTTTTGAAGATGGAAATTTTTTAATACCATCAGGAAATATTAATGAGAGAATTTTATCAAAAGTTGAGGCTGCAGGGCTTTTAGGTGAGAGTGTACATTTGACAATAGATTCCCATAAGAGGTTATCCAAAAGCCGACAGATTGCAGCATTAAAGAAAGCTGAAAAATCAATGGGCAAAATTGTTATAGGTGCGCATATGGACACAAAATATAATACACCTGGAGCTTTGGACAATGCAGCAGGAGTGGCAGTACTGATAAAGGTGGCTGAAGTATTGAAATCTGCAGCATACGATATAGAGATTGTACCATTTAATAGTGAAGAATTTTATGGTGCGTGTGGTGAAATGGAATATTTAAAATTAATTGATAATGAAAAAGATAGAATTAAGCTTATGATTAATATAGATTCACCATGTCATAAGGGAGCTGAAACTGCCATTTCCTTTCACAATCTAAATGATAATATAAGTGAAATTATAAATTGTACTATAGGTAAGAGTGAAAAAATTGTTAAAGGTAAAGAATGGTATGCTGGAGATCATGTTCCTTTTATATTTCGTGGCATACCTTGTTTAGTAGTAACGTCATCAGATCTTTTTAGTGGTGCTTTAGAATATACCCATACCTCAAAAGATACGTTGGATACCATTGATTTTGACATGGTGGATCATATAGTAAGGTATATAGTTGAAATTATTTCAGCTTTTTCTGGTTAAGTATTTTAAAAAGTTACTACATTATAAAATATTAAGGCATTTACAGAAGGGTATGAGTTTGTTAAGATGATATTTGTAATTCAGAAGTGGCAAAATTGTTAAAGATATTTTTAAAGGTGGAGAAAAAATATGAATAAAGATTTATTGGAAAAAACATTGCTATATATTCAAGAGAGATTTGAAAATGATTATAGTGGACATGATTATTATCATAGTATTAGAGTTTATAAATTAGCCACTTCTATTTGTAAAAAAGAAAATGCTAATTTAGAAATAGTGCAACTGGCTGCTTTATTACATGATGTAGATGATTATAAATTATTTGGCGGAAATATAGGAGCTTCTTCAAATGCAGAAGCGTTTTTAAGGAGTAACAAAATAGCGGATGTAAAAATAAAGGATATATGTGACATAATTCAATCAATATCTTTTAAGGGCACGGGTACACAAATTCCAAGAACTTTGGAAGGAAAAATAGTACAAGATGCAGACAGACTTGATGCAATAGGGGCTATTGGAATCGCAAGGACATTTGCATATGGAGGTAGTAAAAATAGAAGTATGCATATACCAAATGAAGAACCACGTAAAGATATGAATGTAGAAGAATATACTAAGTCTAAGGGAACAACAATTAATCATTTTTATGAAAAGCTATTAAAGTTAAAAGCGTTGATGAATACAGAGACTGCTAAAATTCTAGCTGAGTCACGACATAAATATATGGAGAATTTTTTAAATGAATTTCTCAATGAATGGGAAGGCTTGATATAATGGAGACATATGAGCATTAAAGAAAGTTAAAAAGTCAATTAGCAAAATTGTTATAGATGCTCATATGGACACCAACTATAATATACCTGGAGCGCTGGATAACGCAGCTGAAATTTTAATTATTTAATATACAGAATTACGATATATTATGCTTACTATTATATTGGTAATTTCTGAAGTAGTATTAGAAAGCATAAATTCATGAGTACATCTTGAATTTATACAGTTAATTAAAAGTAAATCATTTTTATTAGTTTCAAAAACTTTATCATTAATAGTACAGTTAAAGCTGCCATTTACAGTGTAAAAACAAATTGCTGATAAATCTTTATTTAATGGCGCTCTATATTCGAACTTAAACTGTTTATTGGGGTTAATATTAAGATGAAGTAATTCACCATTATAATTTTCCCGTGTCATTAAATTAAAAACAGAAGCTTTACCATAAGTTTTAGTTTTCCAATCGCCCATGAAATTGTCCTGTTCAAAGGGATTAAGTAATTTTCTATACCTATCTTCATGATCAAGGGTTATTTGTCCTTCTATAACCATGAATTTACGTGAAACTTTTGGCAGATTGCTAAAAGTAGATTCTAGTATATCAATTTTAGCAACTCCTAATCTCCATAAAAAGTTTTTACTTGCATAATCAGAGTTTAACGGATATGTAGTAAGTTCTGTAGCCATGCCTCCAGACCAAAAGGTTGGTTTATAATTTTCTTGCCTTAGTAATTCTACATCATATTTCATATATTAATTGCCTTTCTTTTATATATCTTTCTTTTCATTATATTGAAAAAAATATACATAATCAACTAATTTTACTTGAGTTCAAAATAGAGTGGAGAATTAATGGCTAGAGAAAAGCTGACAGTGCTCCTTTGGCTTTTAGGGACATTGCTTAAAGGAGCAGGAATTGAAATTGAATACCGTACAAGATTATCTATGTGGTAAAATATAGTTAATTGCGTTTATATGAGGAGTTGATTAGTATAATGGATAAAAGTAAAAAACTTTATCAAATAGGAGAAGTATCTAAAATATGCAATATTCCAATAAAAACACTGAGGTATTATGATGAAATAAAACTGCTGATACCAAGAAAGATTGATCCAGATAGTAATTATAGATATTATTCAAATGACCAATTGGCTTTGGTACTTGTGATCAAGCATTTTAAGAAAGCAGGTTTTTCATTAAAGGAAATAAAGGTGCTTTTGGGAAGAGAAGACTTAGAATATAACACAAGAAAAATTAATGAAAAATGTATAGAAATTGATAATAAAATTAATGATTTAAAAATGTTAAAAACAAAATTGCAGTTTTTTATAAAAGAAAGTAAGAGGCAAAAGAAAGAACATGAGGAATTTAAAATTGAGATAAAAGAAATACCTGTATCTTATGTTGCTTATATTAGAAGCAAAGGACCCTGCACTATTGAAGAATTTGCAGTTAGATACTGTAAGCTGATCTCATTAGTTGAAAGAAATAATTTTCATATTATAAAAAATGCTATGGCAGTGTATTATGATAACTGTATCGACTTTGAAGAAAAAGAAAAGGAAGATTATGATATTGAGGTTTGCATAGTTATATCTGAAGAAAGAGAAATAGATGGTTTAGTTAGAAAATTTGGAGGTTTTAAAGCTGTTACTGCTGTTCATTATGGAAGTTATGACAATATGATAGATAGTTATAGAAAGTTGTATAAATACATTTATGAAAATGGATACGAAATTTGTGGAGAGCCCATAGATAATTATCTTGTAGACATAATGAACACAGTAGATGAAGAAAATTATGTGACTGAACTTATAATTCCAATAAGATAATTATCCTAATGTTTAAGAATGATGTTGATTATACGATATTTTCTAAGATGGCCTGTAAAATATTTCTTATATGTATATTTAAAGAAAAATGCGAAGATCTATTTCTTCGCATTCACTTACTATCTTTATTTTGACTTTTTAAATTTCATCTTTAGTTCAGCAACGATAGTATAGAAAGATGGAACTACAACTAAAGTAAGAACTGTAGAATACATCAAGCCAAAAATAATAACTATTCCCATAGGCTTGAAAAGTACTTCTCCAGCTATAGACATTGGTATAAGTCCTGCAATTGCTGTCATAGCAGTTAAAACAACAGGTCTAAATCTTGCTGCACCAGCATTAATAACTGCTTGCTTAAGATCAATACCTTTTTTCCTTTCATCTTCAATAAATTCTATAAGTACTATTCCATTTCTTGCAACAATACCTATTAGTGCAACAGCCCCTAAAATAGCCATAAATCCCAGTTGTTTTCTTGTAACAAATAGTCCAATTATGCTGCCTCCAAAAGCTAAAAAGAAGGTGCTAGTAACTATTATAGGAGCGCTAAAGGAGTAAAATTGTAATATTATAATAACTAAGATTAATATTGCTGATATTACTAAAAGTTTTATTAAATCTGAGAAGATATCTACAGATTCAACAGTTTCTCCTCCTGTTTCCCAATTGAAACCTTCAGGAAAGTTAATAGTTCCAACTGCTTTTTTAACATCTTTCATAACAGCAGCTGCCGTTCTGCCATCCACATCAGCAGATATTTCAACATACCTAGTCAAGTTACGACGAGGTATAGAATTAATTGTGAAAGAAGGCGTAATTTTAGCTAGTTGCTTTAAAGGTATTTGATTACCCTGAGCATTGGGAACACTTAAACGTTCAAAACTAACCATTGGATCTTCCTTTGATTTATTTGAATATAATACTATATCTGACATATCACTTTTATCATCAAATTTATCTATGGTTATACCGTCATTTACCAAACGAATGGTACTTGTTATATCTGAATAATTGACCTGCATTTTATCCATTAAAGCCTTATTTACTTCTATTTTATAGCTATAATTATCAATGCCAATATTATCTTTTACATTAGAAGTTCCCTCAATGTTTTTAATTTTACCTTTTACTTGCTCTGATAGACTACGAAGCTTATCTATATCTTGTCCATAAATCCTTATTACTACTGGTTTACCTATTGGAAATCCCATTAGCACTTCTTTTGGTATAACCTCTGCCTGAGGATAGAGTTTTTTTAATTCATTGTTCCATTTATTAATTACGTCAGAAGTTTTAGTTTTCGTTTTATCAATTTTTACAAAAATTTGTCCAGATTGTTCACTATCCTTTATATTTTCATTTGTCAAAAACATAGATGGTGTTGGGCCTCCTGCATAAGCAGATACCAATTTTACATTAGGTTGAGAGGTTACCCATTTAGATACACCTTCTACAATAGTTTTTGTATCTTGTATACTGCTTCCAGGCTGATTATTTATATTTATAAGCATTTCTGCTCTATCAGCCTTTGGAAAAAGCTGTATTGGTACAAAAGCTACTAAAATATAAGCAAACAATGTAATCAAGGTTGATACTGCAACTGCTTTTAAAGGGTTATCTAGTATTTTAGCCATAAACCTATTGGCATACCAATTTGTAATTGTATTAATTTGTTTTCCTAATATGCCTGCTGGTTTGCTAAAATCATCTTTATTACCTGCTCTTTTACCATGCCATATACGAAAAACTGGTATAATAGTAAGAGCCATAGCCATTGATGCTATCATAGCTATACAAACAATAACAGGTAATGGACGGGCAAATTGACCTGTGTTGCCAGGTAAAAAAGCTATTGGTAAAAATGAAGCAATGGTTGCTAATGTTGCTGTTAAAATAGAGGTGAAAACCTCTTTTGGTCCATTTATTGATGCTTCACCTACTGATTCTCCTAAAGCAATGATGTGCCTATCTATATTATCATTTACAACTACAGCATCATCTACCAGGATTCCAAGCACTACAATTAATGCGTATACAGTAATTTGATTAAAGGTAACGCCAAAAATTGGAGCTAACATTAAGCTTACGGACATAGATATAGGTATTGCTAGTGCAATCATAAGTGAGGTATTAAAACTTAATCCTAAAGAGCATACAATTAAAACTGAAGCAATAGCTGAAATTGTTTCATGAAGCAAGCTTGTGAACATATCATCTAGTCTTTCATTAGTAGAATATACATTTTCAAACTTGATTCCTTTTGGCAGTGATTTCTTAAAAGTTTCTATTTTCTCAGTGACTTTCTTTTGTGCTGAAGGTACATCTGTTCCTACTTCAGCGTTAACAGATATATTTACAGCGGGCTTACCATTATGATATATATAATGATCCACTTTTTCAGTGTCCATATAAGCTTTTCCTATATCCTTTAAATAAATTGGGGTTCCTGTTTTGCTGGTTGAAACAATTATATTGTTTAAATCTTCAGGGTTATAAGATTCGCTTAATACCAATTGATATCTGTGGTTTTCGTTATCTAAATTGCCTAAGGGGGTTTTATCTCTATCTCCCTTAATTGCTGCAGTTACCTGCTTCCAGCTCACTCCATAGTTATATAATTTTTGTGTATCTAAATCCACTTTTACCTGTTTTTCAGGTAATCCTACTATTGTAACACCAGATACTCCTGGAATTGTTCTAAGTTGATCCTTCCAGTCGTTTATATCTTTTCTTATATTGTACAAATCCTCTAAAGAGTTTGCTGTAATATTTAAAGTTTGTATAAAAGTTTTTGATAGATCATCATTTACTTGGGGTTTTTTTGCATTGTCTGGTAAATCTGGCTCTGCATCTTGTACTTTCTTTCTAAGCTCATCCCATTTTTCTTTAGGCTTTTGTTTTTTATTTACTTCTACAGTAATAATAGACACATTATCCCTAGACTCTGAGGTAATTGATTTTAAACCCTGTATTTCCTTTATTCTTTCCTCTATTTTTTTGGTTACAGTTTGTTCTACTTTTTCTGGAGTGCCTCCCGGTAGTATCGTTGATACCACTGCAGTATAACTAATAGTATCAGGATTTTCCTGTCTAGGCAAACTAATAAAGCCATATATTCCACCAATGACAGCTATTATAAAAAATAGTATAGTTATTTTCTTTTTTCTCACTACAAATTCAATCACTTGTTATCACTCCCCAGCGCCTTTACTTTATCACCATTAGATAGCCTGTCTGCTCCTTCAATAATTAGATTTTCATCTTCATTTATACCTGATTTAATTTCTAACTTATTATTTTTTAATTCACCAATTTTAACACTAGTTTTTACTGCTTTATTATTTTTTAAAAGAAAGACATAAGGGTTTGAACTTCCACTGCTTATTACTGCTTCTTTAGGAACATAAATAGCAGTTCCACTATCAGTTTTATGATCACAAGTAACTACTTGTCCAGGGTGCCAGTTATGCTTTTCATTATCTATTGTAACCTCTACATTTATGCTGCCTGTACTTTCATTGGTAGCTGAATATATATTTGTTACCTGTCCATCTATTGATTCGTTATATAAATTTACAGATACTTTATCACCTGTTTTCCAGGATGAAATTTCATAATCTGGTACAGGTAAAGTAACTTTAAGCTTATCTATATTTCCTATTTTACATGCTGCAGTACCTGCAGATACTAATTGTCCTTGAGATACAGATTTTGATATAACAACGCCTTTTAGTGGTGATTTAAGAGAGGTTTTAGAAAGGGTTAATTGAGCCTGATCCTTCACATAAATAGCCTGTGCGTAAGTTGAATTTACCTGCTGTTTTTCTTCCTCTGTGGCACCCTCAGCAGTAAGTGAATATGCTTGATTTGTAGCGTCTCTGTTTGTCTTTGCAGCACTTAAACTATTTTTAGATTTTTCATAATCACTTTGAGATATAGCACCTGATTTATATAAGGATTCATATCTCTTAAAATCAGTTAAAGCTTGGCTATAATCTGTTTCTGCTTGTTGTAACTTTAAATTAGCTTCTGCTAATTCCTGCGATCTAGCTCCTTTAATAGTTTGACTAAGTGCTGCCTGGGACTTTTCTACATTTGCTTGAGCTTGCTGTAACTGTAATTCATAATCCTTACTATCTACTGCTGCTAAAATATCATTTACATTTACACTAGCACCTTCTTGTGCATTTACAGAATTTATTCTACCTGAAACCTCGAAGGAAACGGTGGCTTCTTGGAAAGGTTGTAAGGTTCCTGATAGTTGTGATTGTTTGTTTCCGCTTTCCTTTTTAACCATCTGTACTTTTACTTCTTTTAAATTAGAGGAAGTATTTGAGGTCTTACTACATGCAGTTAGCGTTGTAACCATAATAACTAGTAAAATAATTGAATATACCTTTTTATAATGCATTGGTATCACTCCTTTTAAGTACATTAATGTTTTATTTTTCAAATAATCCAACTGTTTCCATAAATGCACAATATTTGTCTGTAAACAACACCACAAAAGATTCTTTATATCGTGGTAATGTTATGGTTAAAGGCCACATATGCTTCTGTATGATGTCCTTTTCATTATCATTCAAATTGAAGTACTTGTTTGCATTTTTCAATGCAATATTAGGATGAATAAACCCATGCAGTCCTTTTTGTGGTCTTCTCATATGCCAATCATACAAGAAGAAGTCATGAAGTAATCCTCCTCTTGCTGCTGATCGATAGTCAAGACCCAATCGTCTGCATATCATATAACTGATATATGACACATAAAGACTGTGTTCCAAACAATTTGTATTGCCATGTTGTATATAATTTTTCATTGACACTACCATTTCATGATGAATCACATCACAGACACATTTTTCATATTTTTTGTCACTAAAGAAATCTATTTTTAAGCTCAATTTTAATTTTATCCATTCTATCATTGAGGACACTCCTTATATCACGATTTATAATGCCAGCATTCAAAATTAACAGCCTTGGAAATGCGAGAAAGAATCTCTTATATTGAATAATTTTTTCATAGTACCTGTTGAGCGAAATATTGGAGTAATTTAAAATTACCTTTCTCAAATCTAAGGTATCCTTGACAGATTTAACTGTATCCATTATAAAGTATAAAAGCAGGATTGCTACTAAATAGCCTTTGGTAGATGTAGGTATTAAAAAAAACACTTTCAAAATTCCGGGATGCACAAACCTAATCAGCAAAAACGTTAATCCTCCCCAAAGAAGTGAGTATTTAAAACAAATATACCCTTTAAGATTAAATGCATTATCGCTATAGTCCCACCACTTACAATCAAAAATTTTTTCTAAAAGAAATCCTGTGATATATTCCAATACAGTTACTAAAATCATAGCAGTTAGTATATTAATGATAATTGCAACAAAGGGGTTTTCAAAAATATTTGAAATCCATTTTGAAGACTGAATAGCCAAAATAGCTCCAAAGCCATAAATAGGACATACAAATCCATTTAAAAATCCCCTATTTATAATTTTTCTTTCATTTATACTAGCAAAAATAGTTTCTAACGCCCATCCTAAAAATGAGTATATTGTGAAAAGTAGTAGTAAATCATTAAAGTATCCCATATCCTTGCTCTCCTTTCTTTTATATTCCTTAATTTTTGTGAAACGTTTTTCCACTTCTCTTCATATCCATAGCATTTTTCATACTTATTTTTCTTTTTATTTTCAAAATGTAACACGTGTTGATTATTACTCATATAGGTATTATAATTAAAGTATATTTATTAAACAATGGTCAAAAAAGCAAAATAATGTTGCTTAATACTCATATTTAGATAAAGTGTTACTTTAGGAGGATATTATGGAAAGAAAATCAGAAACTAAAGACAGACGAATTGGCAAAACTCAAAAAAGTATACGAGATGCTCTAGTCAATCTACTTGCAGAGAAAGATGTTTCCGAGATTACTATAAAAGAGCTAGCAGAAAGAGCAAATATAAACCGTAAGACTTTTTATATGCATTATTCAAGTATAGATGATATCTTTGATAAAATAGAGAATGAAATTATTGAAAAACTTTTGATCATTTTAGAAAAATATGATTTTTTTCAAGCACAATTTGATGGATGTGCTTTTTTTACTAGCTTAAATAATGTGATTAATGAAGATTATGATTTCTATGAAAAATTAATTTGTACAAATTCTTATATTCGTCTTTTTACTAAAGTAAAGAAAATATTAAAAGATACACTGATAGAAAAATTTCATGAAAAAATTGAGATTAATAAAGAAACGTTAAATCTATATGCTGAATTCACTTCCTCTGGACTTATGTCCATGTATGTTGAATGGTTCAGAACGAAGTCAAAACTCTCCTTAGAAGACTTAGCAAAAGCAGCCGGTAACATTGCATTTAATGGAATTAATTCTATATTTGCAAAACAAAAAGCTGATTCTTAATATTATAGAATACATATGTATAATTCCAATATTATTATTTAATAGAGCTAATAATTAAAATAAGTGTTGACTCTCCTGTTACTGTATGCAGTATTCTTTCAATTGTAGATATTCACACCAGAAAGCTGTAAGTTCAATAACTTTTTAGTGGATATCTATATGAAATTTGAAAGAGGTGTATATTAGTTGAGCGAAAAGAGTATAAAAATTAATGAAAGCTATATTGAAAATGAAAAGCTTGGCAAGCTTATTATGAAGTTTTCAATTCCCTGCGTGCTTGCAATGGTGGTGAATGCTCTTTACAGTATTGTGGACCAGATTTTCATTGGTCAGGGAGTAGGCTATATTGGTAATGCAGCTACAAATATAACATTTCCACTTGTAGTTTTAGCCTTAGGTTTTTCATTACTTTTAGGAGATGGAGCAGCTGCTTTTTACAGTATAAAATTAGGAGAGAAAAACAAAGAAGAGGGCGCTAAAGCAATAGGTAATGCAATTGTTTTGATGGTGATTTTAGGTTTGATATTTTTAGCAGTTGGATATGTTTTTATGGAAAAGTTGCTGTGGAGCTTTGGAGCTACAAGTACTAACATTTCTATAGCACTGGATTATATGAGAATAATTTTAATAGGATTTCCTTTCATGATTTTGGCAGCAGGCCTAAATTCAATAATACGCGCAGATGGCAGCCCAGAATATTCAATGTTTGCCATGATAGTAGGAGCAGTTATAAATATTGTTTTGAATCCTATATTCATATTTCATTTTGGTATGGGGGTTAAAGGTTCCGCCATAGCAACAATAATAGGACAAATTTTATCCTGCACAATTTCTCTAAGTTACCTTAAAAAGTTTAAAAATATAAAGTTTAAAAGAGAATATTTGAAGCTTGATGTAAAGGTGAGTAAGTCAGTAATGCTTTTAGGAATATCCAGTTTAATTACACAAGTAGCAGTAACAGTAATAATAATAGTGAGCAATAATATGCTTAAAACTTATGGAGCACAATCAATTTATGGTAGTGATATTCCCATATCAGCAATAGGTATTGTAATGAAAGTGAATGAACTTTTATTAGGAGTGGTGATAGGTATAGCTATAGGAGGTCAGCCAATACTTGGATACAATTATGGTGCTAAAAATTTCAAACGTGTGAAGGATACTTATGTTATGCTTATAAAAATAGCAACTGTTGTATCAATAATAGGTTTCATCATATTTCAGTTTTTTACACAGGGTATAATAAATCTATTTGGTCAAAATAATGCACTGTATAATGAATTTGCCTTAAAATCCTTTAAGATATTTTTGATGCTCTGTATGTTTATAGGTTTTGAACTTACAAGTTGTGTTTTCTTTCAGGCTGTAGGTAAACCTGGAAAAGCAATGCTGCTTACGCTATGTAAGCAGACCTTCTTTATAGTTCCTCTTATGATAATTTTACCTAAGTTTATGGGAGTTTTAGGAGTATTGTATGCAGGACCATGTGCAGAAATATTATCAGTTGTAGTGACTATTATTCTTATTACTTCAGAACTTAGAAAATATTCAAAGTTGGGAGTATGAGATGTATAAAATGAATAGAAATTAAATTTAAGAAAGTAAAGCACTAATTATAAATGGGTGCTTTTTTCCTATGTTATTAATTTCTATGTTATAATATACCATATGAGGAAATAAAATAAGACATAATAGCAACTAAAGTAAAAAATAAACATAACAATACTATAAATGAAATTAAAAGAAGAAATAAGGTAAACTTTGTTATTGTTATGAAAAAAATGGGATTTTTTACTGTTTATTGTATTATGGGGGGGATTATGTTTAATATATTGGTACTTGAAGATTGTGAAATTCAACGAAGGAGCTTAGTTAAGATATTATTACAAACAGGATTGAATTTGAAAATATTTGAGTCTGATAATACAGCTGATTCATTAAAAATTTGTGAGGATGTTGATATAAATTTATTTTTTGTTGATATAGCTTTAAATGAGTCTTCTGGATTAGATTTTGCCTTAAAACTTAGAAATATTGAAAAATATAAACTTACATGGATTATATTTTTAACTACATATATGAATTATATGATTAAAGCTTTTAAGGAAGTTCATTGCTATGACTACATATTAAAACCATATGATCCAGAGAAAATAATTGAGATAACTAATACAATTTTAAAAAATATTCATAGAGAATGTGAACTAAATAAAGAAAAGAGTGTAGCATTTAATAGTAAGGGGATAGATATTATTATAGCTACATCTGATATAATTTTTCTAGAAGTTAATATTAAAAATTGTATTATTCATACGAGAATTGGGAAGTTTGAAATAAATAGGCTAGCTTTAAAAAAGGCTTTAGAAATGATAGAAGAACCTTTTATTATAAAATCACATAGATCTTTTGCTATAAATATTAATTATATAACTAAGATTGAGAAGTATTCAGTAACGTCATGGAATGTTTACTTTAAAGATTATGATTCTTGTGCAATTATTGGATTGAAGTATAAGCAAATTATAAAGAATGCGTTAGCTAAGCGTGTAATTTAGAAGGTTTGAATGAATAATTATGAACTATTTGTAGTTACATTTTTTGAAATAAGTTCTTTTATGATTATATTTTCTATATTCAATAAAACACAAGAAAAACTAATTTTTAAAAATCTTATTGTAATCTCAATTACATCAATTTCTGTTGTATTGACAAATGTTTTTTTTACTAATGCAGGTGATTTTGTAAATTATATTATTGTTATAATTCTTGTAGCTTTTATATATGATGATAAACATAATATTTGTGAAATTACTTTAGAATTTTGTATTTCATTGGTTTTAATAATAATATTAGAGCTATTTTTTACTACAATATTAAAATTAACACCATTGATACAAGTACGATATACATTTAAAAATGGTATAACTGTTGATTTGTTTTTGGTACTTAGTTCTTTACTTATTTATTATAAATTAACATTTATTGAAAAGTACTACAGTAAGTATAAATCTATAATTGATCAATATACAGTTAAGATGCTGATATTTAACTCAATTATATATATTATATGTTTTAAATTGTTGTGGGAATATAACAAACATTTAGTATTAAATTATATTATAATCTTTACGTTAGTTTTTATATCATCCAATATAGCTAATTTTATATTAGCCAATCAAATTATTAAGTTAACAGAGGAGAAAAAATCTGTTAAACTAAGTTCTATGTATTCTGGTTTTGTTGAAGAAATGATTTCTGAAATAAGACGAAAACAACATGAATTTAAAAATCATTTAAATGCCATATATGGTATTTGCTATACTATTGATGAAAAACATATAAAAGATAATATAACTAATTATGTTAAATCAGTAAATTCATCAATGATAGTTGTAGATAGGCTAATTGGTATTGAGAATAAGGTAGTAGCTGCAGTTATATATAGTAAAGTTTGTGAAGCTCAGGCTAAAAAAATAAAATTTTCATATTCAGTGGAAAGCAAATTAGATAATATAAAATTAAAAGAGTATGAATTAGTAGAAATATTATCTAATTTGCTTAATAATGCTTTTGAGTATGTAGAACTCAATAATGTTGAGGAAACGCTTGTCTATGTAAAAGTTGGTATAAAAGAAAATTCAAATTTCATAGAAGTATCAAATTATTATGTTCCAACAAGTGAAATTGATATTTCTTTAATGGTTAAAAAAGGCTTTTCAACAAAAGGTAAAGGTCGAGGGTATGGGGTATACAATGTAAAAAAATTATTAGAAAACAATGGAGGTAAACTCCAAATATATTTTAAAGATAAAAATATAATATTTAGAGCTCTATTTTAAAAGATCTTTTGGTGGTTCTGGTTCTCCCCATAAAGCAAAAGAACCATGAAAAGCAATAAGTTTAGAAGCACTGACTAACATTAATGCTAAGAATAAGCAAATTTTATTTTTACTTGATGGACGTTTCATATTAACACCTCCTTCTTTGATAAAACTAGTTGAATAGATTGAACAGTAATTGTGGCTAAGCCGCAATTAAATAAAGAATCATCAGTAATATAAAAAAACAAAGTCCAAATCCATAAAATGGTAAAGAATATGGATAAAATTTTTAAGTATATAAACCTATTAAAATTTTTAATAGGTCTTTTTTTATTTGGACAAGGTGATTTTATGGAAATTGATAGAATATCAAAAATGGCAATTCCATAGTAAATTCCACTATTCATTTTGGGGATTGATGGTGAAATTAAAGCTGTTAGTATAAATACAAATGCAGAAAATAGCAGACATTGATTAAAAGTTTTAAGATGAATTCCACCCGAAAAAATTCTGATAGATATTAATATTAGTAGTGAAAAAATAAAAAATTTACTTTTATGTAGAATTAAGAATATAAGCAACAATACTATTATT
The DNA here is from genome assembly GCF_001038625.1 of Clostridium carboxidivorans P7. Classification (GTDB taxonomy): domain Bacteria; phylum Bacillota; class Clostridia; order Clostridiales; family Clostridiaceae; genus Clostridium_AM; species Clostridium_AM carboxidivorans. The sequence continues at coordinate 2,705,252 of NZ_CP011803.1, read as the reverse complement.
TTAAAAAGCTCTCCCAATATAGCTTCTAATGCGTAAATAACATTTTCTTTATTTGATTCATCAATTGAACAATTTGAAATAATATAATTTCCTATTATATTTGATATTGATTCTATTATCATATTTACCACCAATTTAAATTGTAAATTTTAGTTTATATAAAGTAAATATATTTGTCCTAAAAAGTGCAAAAAACGGAATAAAAATAGTAATTTTTTTATATATCATATTTTTATACTAAAATATGATATATTAATGTCATAAATATTGATTTGATGTAAAAATATAGTATAATAGTAATTATATAGTATGGTAATAATTAATATAAGTACTTACATAGAAATTCTGATGAATTATCCAATCATATATCACAAGAGGTATTTAAAGGTATAAATATATACAATATTTATGCAGTAAATAATCCTGAGTATAGAAAACCCTTTAAAGTAGACTTTAATTTAAAGGAAGACTCGCAAACTGCAAAAAAAGATATAGGTTATGTGAAAAATTCAATCATAATCAATTATGATTACTTTTTGATCCTCTTCCTAGCCAAAAGTAAGAGAATATAATAAGTACTATAGATATAACTAAATATACTAACTTCACCTTGAGATTAAATCCTGTTTCTTTTAAGTTCCAATAAAATCTATGAGCCAATATTCCATATTTTTGCATTATTTTTCCTCTCCATAGATATTCTTCAACAAAATACAATGAAGTTACAACTATAATGGTTTTAGGAATATCCTTTATTAAAACAATGAAAAATAAGGTTATACTAGTAACAAAAATAGTTGTTATAGCAGAACTTATTACTAGCATTAATAAGTAGTGTTTTATTTCATTATCTTCCTTTATAAATTTATTGTAACAATAAATTATATTTATTAATGTTATAACATAACATATGCTATACTGACTTATTATAGTTATTATTTTTTTTATTATATAGTCATTACTTTTACTTTTGCTTGCAGAAAGGCTAATATGACTCATGCTATTTTTAAAATCCATACCTATGGTAAATATAATCAAAATCACATATATTATCAATAAATAAAAGTCACAAATTGAGAATAAATTATTCACTGGTGAATTATGTCCAAAATTTATATGATTAGTTTTGGCTGCCAATAGTAATATTCCATTAAGAATAGCTGTTAGAATAAACAAAGCATTAAAAAAGTTAAAATTATATATATTGTTAATATGTTTTTTATAATAATTAAGCATTTTTTAACTCCTCATCATATATAGCGCAATGAATTATGTAAGCATCTTGTAATGATATATCTATAAGAGTAGCATTATCTCTTAACTTTTTTTTGGATATGTACCTTACTCTTAACTTATCTCCACTTGGTATTGAATTAATTATTTTAACTTGTTTTTTTAGTACTTTAATATCATTTATATTCAGCAACTCTTCCCATAGATATCCTTTTACTTCTTTAATAAAGTTATCTTTACTTCCTTTAAAAATTAAGCTGCCCTTATTTAATACTAATAAATAATTACAATAATTCTCTATATCTTCTACAATATGAGTAGTAACAAAAACTATTCTCCCTCTAGACATAACTGGAAACAAATCCCTTATTATATTTCTCTGTTCTGGATCTAATCCAACAGTAGGCTCATCCATTATAATAACCTTTGGATCGCCAATTATTGCCTGAGCAAAACCTAGCTTTTGTTTCATACCTCCTGAGTACTCTTTTATTTTTCTATCTATATAATCCTGCATATCAAAATTTTTAATTATCTCTTCTAAATGTGAAATTTTTTCTGCCTTATTATAATTTGTTTTAATAGTAGCTAAAACATCTAACAATTGTCTTCCTGTTAATGATTCATAAACTACAAAATCCTGTGGCAAATAACCTAACTGCCCTCTAATTTTATCTAATCCTTTTTTATAGCTTGTACCATCAATGCTGATATCTCCATCCTTAACTTTTAGTAAAGTAGCTATTAATTTCATAAGAGTGCTTTTACCAGCACCATTAGCTCCAAGAACACCAATTAATCCATCAGTTACCTCAAAGGTAACTTTTCTTAGTGCTTCAGTTTTTTTATATTTATAAGATAAATTTTCTACAATTATTTTACTCATTTTTTCTACCTCCTATACTGTAAAACTGACTGGTAATCTTTTAGTCCAAATATAATCTGTTTTTTATATAAATTATAAAGAAGGTACTCCCTATCTCTATTAGGTGTTATAATTAATTTTTTATAATCATTTACATTACCCTTAGTAATAGATTTAACTGTATTGATTAATTCTTCACATTGACTATCCGTTTCTATTTGTTCAGTATTTCCTATAAATTCTATCCCCTTATAGGAATGTTTTGAAAGTAAGTTACTTTTAACGAAAAATATCTCTTTTCCTTCTCCTTCAAAAGTGTTATTATTTTTTTTATTAAGGCTTGAATATATCTCTTTATTATTATTTTCTATTTTAACTTCGTATTTTTTTATATTTCCCATCCACTCTGATTTTGGATACCAAGGAAAATAATCTGCTAAAAATAATGAATTGTTATTTACAAAAAATCTTTTTTTCCCTTGCTGATCTACAGTATTAATTATTCCTGAGTATTTTATAGAAATCTTTATTTTTTCCCCTTCTTTATATTTGTCTGATAATAATAAGGTTATCTTATCATCTTTAGCTGAGAATTTAACGTCTTTTTCATTTATTTTTATACTTGATATTTTCAAAGTATGATATAAATTTAAATCTAATTTATTTAGTTTTCCTTTATTGATTATAATGTTCATAGTACAATCATTAGAAAATATATCTCCTAATTGTAACTTCATATTATAATTTTCAATTGTAAATCCACTATTTAACTTAGATTGTTTCTCATAGTTTTCATTAATGTTATCTTTCTCAATCCAGTACTTTTCAGGATTATATTTTGAACCTAAAAAAAAGGATGTAAAAATAGCAACTGCTAAAGAAAATAATATTATTTTGTTTTTTAATCTTAGAAATTGTAAATCTTTAATTTTATATAACAAATACAATATTAATAGACTTATCAAATTCCAGAAAATAAAGTGGTAGAAGGTTAGTTTGTCTAAAGAAAACAACTCAAAGGTGCTTGGTAATGGGTCTACTTTCATAATTGGTATAAACATTGTAGGCTCACTGTAGAAATTATTTGTGGCTAAAAAAAATAAAATCATTAGTATATAAGAAAAAATTCTATATTTAAATCTTGATACTGTTTCACCAATTAAAAGCCCAACAGAGCTATAACAAAAAAGCCCAGTACATATATTTAATAAATACATAGAAATAAGATATACTGAATATTTAAATGGTGCTTTTGATATAATTGCTACTCCAACTACTATTGCAGTATTAATAATTATTATAATTAGATTTATAATTACACTTGTGAAAAATTTTCCTGAAAATCTTTCCTTTTTAGAAATATTAAGAATCTCAAATATATCTTGATTACGGCTACCTATTATTTCGTTTATTATCAAAATTGGTATATATATTAAATTTATTGGTAGCCAAAAGGTTTTTAAAAAAGTAACAAGATTCAAGCGAAATTCTCCATATATCCTTGCGGTCCATAATTGTTGCTGCAAACCAAATAGGAATAATAGCATCATTATAATTATGATAAAATTTTTGTATAAATTTAAAAATTCATATTTTATTATTGCCTTAATCTTTCGCATAAACTTCTCCTATCTAAGGGGTGTCGCACTAAGAAATTTAAATATAATATATTATAATATTTATTCTTAATGCAACAGTCCCATTTTAATTTATTATCTTTCTATGTGACACTCTTCGTTCATTGTATATCCATTATATCCATATGCACACATATCAGTTCTTAATGTTTCATTTGCATCAAAATATCCTGAATTATATCCTTTGTTAGCAAAAGTTCCAACTGTGTAGCTTGTATCTTTAACTTCATTTGGTTTATACCAAGGTTTTACACTTACTAATTGGGCATAAAATGTTCCAGCTAGATATCTAGCGTCAGTTGCAAAATGATTTTCGTAATAAGTACCACTTTGTGTAGACATTGTACCTGTTTTAGCAGTTCCAGCTACAGCTGAAGATTTGGAATCAGGTGAATTGAAATAAATCGTTACGTTTTCAGAGCGTACTAGTGTAGTAGCACTTACAGTTGCACCTATAGTCAATACACCTAATGCTAATGATAAAATTAATGCTTTCTTTTTCTTGTTCATTATAATTCCTCCTCGTATAATTTGTTTATTGATATTCATAATCCTAATGAATATGTTAACGGTACTACTTTATTGAAGTTGCAAGCTTCACAAGGATAATGGTGAGATCGTTGCTTATGATGCCACTAAGCATAGTGAAAATTATTAATTATCAGGACAAGAGAGCTTTAGAATTTCTAAGACTGTTTTTTTGCAATGATAAACAAAGATTAAGTTTATTACAAAACAAGTGATGTAGGCTGAAATAGACAGCTACGATATAAGAAGTCTTACATTTAACCATTAATAGCTTGTGTAAAAAAGTTTATACTTAGAATATAGATTATACATTACCTCTTATAGAGTAAATTACAAATTTATTTTTATGCTCTCTTGTTATTACATCATGTGGTCTTTTATTTGTTTTGAAAATGTAAATTTCAGAGAAAAAATACAGCTGTATTAATAATTGTAAAAATCATTTACTTGAATTCAAGATTAAGAAATCTTTACAATGCCTATTTTACATGCTAAAAAAATAAATACAACCTTAAAGGAATGAAAACGTAAAAAAATGGTATAAAAAGAATTTTAGCACATAAATGTTCTTTTAAGGACATTTTTCTTACTTTTTGCACCATAATTGTTTACGTTTTTAACTTTGTATGATAATATGATTACTTATTATGATTAAGCAAGTTTTGGGGATAACAAAATTATTTATAAATAAAAGTTAAAATGACAAGGACATGTTAAAAAGATTATGTGATAAGAGGTGAATTGTTTGATGGATGATTTCTATTTAGCCAATGCTGCTTCAATTAATTTAAATTTTGTTATTTACATTCAAAATTTATATGAAAATTATAATAAATCTGACGAAACTATTGATAAATTTCCTTGGTTGCCATTGAATAAAGAGGGCTTACTAAATATTAATGACTTTCAAATTAAAGCAAGGCAAGTATGGTCAATGATTTTTAATTCTGATAATTTATATGAATATGATATAGATTATTGGTCTAATAACAAATTTTCATTTGATAAATTATTTAAAGATACTTCTATTGGAGTTGAATTATATAAAAGTGTAAAGAGATCATTTAGATCTTGGTATTGGGGAACTGGGTATAGAATGTGTACTACTTTCTTTTCTGATTGTCTTGTAGAAGACTATTACAATAAATTAATTAATCTTAGTAAAATAAAGAATTCAAAATTTAAAACTAATAAATTTTATTTACAAGTGGTTTATGATATTCCTTCTAATGGTTGGTGTCTAAAAAATGAAAATATGATTATAATATCACCTCAAATTCAATTACCTACAATTGAAGAGTTTGAGGTGATATAAATTAATTAGATTGATTTGGTGATTTTTTCTTTTAATTGGTTGTACCTATTCTTGTTGTCACTCCAGTAAATAAAAGTTAACATTAACCCTTATCTTGAACTTTTTTATTTAGTGGAATGATGATTTTGCGCTAAACATAACAAATAAGCAAAATATACTAACTAAAGCTAACAATATAGGTTCAATTCTTTTACCTTTTTTATAAAACCTTAAACCATTAAAAAACATGTGAATTCCCAAGCACCCAATTGTATAAGGCAGCATTTTTTGATTAATAAAACCAAATAGTATACCTATACATAATATGAATGTTATTACTCCAAATATAAATGTGGCTATTGTTACTAATGGATATTTAATCTTCATTATTTCATCCTCCTCTTACATAGTTTTTTAAGCAGTATTATTTAATTTGTATTTTATGTAATTAAGTTATTCAGGCATTTCTAGTTGTATTAATAATTTACTTAAATTTCAAGATTAATTAATCTTTACAATATCTATTTTCACATATTAGAAAAACCAATACAACTCCAAAGGAAGTAAAGCTAAAAAAATAAGAAATTATTAAGATTTCCATCAGCTTTTTTTAAGAAGTTAGGCCCATAATTGTAAATGTTAGTTAAGAAAAGTTTTATTTACAATGGGGGGCTTAAAATATGAAAAGTAAATTAAAAAAAGTTTTAATAGCTATAAGTATATTTGTTATGATAGTTTCTATAACATATAATGTACTTTTAATATCAAAATTTAACAATCAGACCTGGAATATTGCTTTTGCAAATGCAAATTCAAGGGATACTTATTTTACAATACACAATGTAAAACAAGCTCAAAGTATAAGTAAAGGAAAAGGGATTAAGGTAGGAATTTTAGATCATTGTTTTGGGTATGAATCTCACAAAGATTTGTACAGTGGTGGTGTTGATTTCCTAAATAAGCCTGATGCTTTAAACAAATCCAATGAACACGGCTATTGGATGGCTGATACTTTAAAAGAAATTGCTCCAGAATGTGAAGTATATGCGTTAAATACTGCAGCTAGCATAGATGAAGATAAAAGAGTTACTGCTATGATAAATGCAATAGATTGGGCAATAAAAAATCACATTGACATTTTAACCTATTCTCAAAGGCCTATATCAGATAAAAATCGTAAAAGGTTTGATGAGGCTGTAAATAAGGCAGTAAAAAATAATATTATAACTACTTTTATTCATTATGATAATCCTAATAATATCTGGCCTGGGCAAATGGTTGACCTTAAGCATATGGAAAAAGGAAATAGAGAACCGGATTTTAGTATTTTACAGTATGACTATAATACTTTGAGAACAGAAACATATGAAAAGTACAAAAAATTAAAGAGCAATATTTCTAACGGTGATGATATTCCATATTACTTAGTTTCCTCTACTTCACCGGTTACAGCAGGCTTTATAGCTATATTAAAAAGTATAAACAATAAACTTACACCAGATGAATATAGACAAATTTTGAAAAAGACAGTCTATAAAACTACCTTTACAGACCCATTTACATTAAAAAAAGCGGAATGTTCAAATGTTGTAGATATAGGAAAAGCTGCTGCGTATATTAAGGAAAATTATTAAAACTTTAGACTATGTTTTAATAACATATATCTATTTTTGTGGGAACAATTTATCTTTATAATAGGCTTCAGCTTGATAAACTACAGCTAAAGGATTATGGCATAAAACTCTATCTTTTACTGCAAAAACTGTTGCTGGTGCTTCTGAATATTTTATGAATAAAGAATCATGTCCAACACACAGACCTAAAATAATATTAAGGTCTGTTTTTGTTTCATTTAAAAATACTGCCTGGCCAATTGGATTACACATAGCTACTTTTGTATTATTTATATCAATTAACTCCCTAGAAATATGGCCGTTTTTACAAATAACAGAACTTACTTCAAAGCCATTATAAGAAAGTATTTTACTTACTATTTTGCTTTCACTTGCTAATCCAATACAAAAGGCTAATCCTATTTTTTTATAATTGCATTTTTTTGCAAAAGCAATAGTCTCTTCTAATCTTGTCTTCTCACCATAACTTTCACTTACAATTAATGCTGAAGCTTGAGCAATTTTATAGTTTTCTTCATCCTTATATAATGTTTTTATAGCATTCATTTCTTTACTTATACATGGACAATTTTTAGGCGCAGCACTTAAAGTACCACTACTGCAGGCATGTACAGAACATAGGGCACAATTATACATAATAATCTTCTCCTTTATTTTGATTTTATTCTTTAAAAAATAGTAATTGTTATAAAATGTGGTGGCATCTATAATATAATAGTAATTTGTCATATTTAAAAGGGACAGATTTTACTAATTGAGGGGTACAGAAGGAGATGGAATTAATGTTTTCATTTACTCCACTTTTGGATAATACAATAAATAAGCCAATATATTATCAACTATATGAATGTATAAAGAAAGAAATTATCTATGGAAATATTAAAGGTGATGAAAAATTACCATCACTAAGGAATTTATCAAAGAATCTTCAATTGAGTAAAAATACCATTGAAGCTGCATATGATCAACTTTATGCTGAAGGATATATCAAAAGAATTCCTAAAGTTGGTTATATAGTTGAAAATATAGATTCTGATTTATTAAAGGCATCACATATTTCTAATTCTTTAAATTTTAAGAATGAAGATACTGAGAATATAAAAAAATTAAAATATGATTTAGCACCACAATATATGGATAAAGATTGCTATACAATAAAAACGTGGAAAAATATAATTAATTCAGTTATAAATGATGAATTTGAAAGTCTTCTAAGCTATGGTGATTCACAAGGAGAGTATGAACTACGCTTTGAAATTGCAAAATATGTATATGAAAATAGGGGTGTTCAGTGTAAGCCTAATCAAATTGTAGTAGGTGCAGGCACACAGTATTGTTTAAATTTGATTTGCCAAATTCTTAGGGGAAATTTTGATAGTATCGGTATGGAGGAACCAGGAAGCAGCTATATACGATATGTTTTTGAAAGAAATCAATTTAATATTGAACCTATTGATGTGAATGCGAATGGATTAGATGTAAGGAAACTTGAAAATAGTAGATGTAAAATTACATTTGTAACTCCATCTCATCAGTTTCCCAAAGGTGTAATCATGTCTGTTAAAAATAGACTTCAACTTTTAAATTGGGCTCAAAACAATGATGGAATTATTATAGAAGATGACTATGACAGCGAAATGAGATTTTCCAATAAACCCATTCCTGCATTAAAAAGTTTAGATAATTTTGATAGAGTAATATATTTAGGTACATTTTCTAAAATTTTTATTCCAAGTATTCGCATAAGTTTCATGGTACTACCAAATTGGCTGTTAGATTTATATTTGGATAAATACAAAATGAATGGACAAACAACTTCCAAGCTGGAGCAAATTGCATTAGCACGTTTTATGAATAAGGGCTATTTGCAGAGTCATATTAGAAAAGCGAGAAGACATTATGAAAAAAAATATAAGGTTATTACTAAGGCAATCCATACTTTTATGGGTGGTAAGGTCAATTTAATAAGTAGTAATACTGGTATGAGAGCTATTTTAGAGCTTGAAACAAGCCGCGGAGAAGAAGAAATTGTTAACATTACAAAGAATGCTGGCATAAAGATTACACCAATTTCTAAGTACTATATAGATAAAAATAATTATGATGGAAATGGAAAGGTTAGAGTGTTGATTTCATATAAGGGAATACCTATAGAAGATATAGAGCCTGTAATTAAGTTATTAAATGATATTTGGTTTAATGATAATTAAATAATAAGTTCAAGCAATCCTTAAATTCATTAAATACAAAAGACTTAGTTGTAGAGTAGGTTTAGCCTACTCTTATTTTAATCTAGAGATTTTATACCCCTTATCTTTAAATAATTTTAATAATCCACCTTTGCCGATTACATGGGAGGCTCCAACTATTACAAAGTAAATCTCCTGTAATTTTATAAGGTTTTCTATTTTATTTGCCATATTTTCATTTCTTTCAAAAAGTAGTGTATTAAGATTGTTTTTATCTGATTCATTTAATGGTTTATATGTGAATATATCATTTACAAGAGTTAAAGCATCACCTTCAAAAACTGCATTATGCATTTTTGATAATAGCTTCATTGAAGTTTCCAAGTCTTTTAAATTTTTTATGCTGCTATTACCTAAGCATTCTGGGGACATATTTGCAGCTGCTATTAGTGCATTGACTTGAGTGCAAGTAGTTTCCAGTGAAACTACTTCTTTTTTATCATGTTTTGCTCTATTAATAAACATAAGATCTATTCCATAAGTAGATTTATATCCATACTTTTTCATAAGTCTTTGATGTAGTATAGAATAAAAAGTTTTAGGTGGATATTTAGAGCATTTTTCAAAATCTAAATCTAATTCTTTGCATAGTTTTTTATATTTAAAGCTATTTTCACCTTGTAAGAAATCAGGCTCAAAGTTTTCATTATTTATATGAATTTTCACAGTAGGGGTGTTGGCTAAACATTTAAAGTAATCTATTTTATTTTTAAATTTAGTGATATCCAATTCTACAGCAAGCTTTGTACTATTCATATAAGCTTCTTCAACTGCATTATTAAAACATACCTTTTTATTAGTTCCAAGATGTATTGAGCCACCAATATAAAAATACCTTTCCTTATTTTCTAATTTATAAAAAATACCATCATAAACTCTTTTATTCTTTAATTTGTTGGTTTTATTTAATAAAGGTCTTAATTTTAGTTTTTTTATATTGATAAATGTATAACTAGACATAAGAGCCTCTTAAAAAATTATTTACATAGTAATATATTGTACTAAATCATATATTATTCATTATTAATGAATATAGATAGATTTTAAACATAGAATCTATAAGTAGATCAATTTAGAAATTAGGAGGTATTTTTGTGAAAATTTATGTGATGTGTGAACCATCTAAATTTAGCAAATTACAAACACTACAAGAACTTCATAGTAAGGCTATCCTAAAAGTAGAAAATCAAAATATGATTTATCATTTCTTTAATGTATTGCTGCCTGCATTTCCAGCTGTTTTAGATAATATACCATGTGCCATTAAACGGTTTAAGGATATAACAACCATAATTATTAGGTATCTTTAGTAAATATAAATGGGCTGCCGTATTAAGAAATTTGCATACAATATATTATTTTAAACAACAGTATATTGCAGCATTTATTCTGATATGCGACAGCTCTTTTATAATTGTGTTCAACAGTATCTCAAAAAATGGCAAGCTTGGTTAAAAAATATGTCTCAAAACGATAAAAAAACTGTATATTATCATTTTGAAACCAAAAAATTATCATTATGGTACAAAATAACAAAAATATAACCTAATTTAAACGTTTTACACGTGGTATGAAAATTGCTTGTTTTAATACATGGTATTCAAGTATAGGAATGGAGGATTAATCAAATGGAAGTAGTTTTAGAAAAAGTAGAAAAATATTGGAGTAAGAGATCAGATGGTTATTGTAAAATAAATTTGCAAGAACTGAACAGTTTCAAAAGAGAAGCGTGGATAGACTTAATAAATGAGTATGCGCCAAAAGTGTCTGGAAGAAAATTAAAGGTATTGGATATAGGTGCAGGCCCCGGATTTTTTTCTATAATAATGGCCAGCTGCGGATATAAGGTTACTGCTGTGGATTATACAGATGCTATGCTTGAAAAAGCTAAAAATAATGCTGGAATGTATGCAGATAGTATTGACTTCAAAAGAATGGATGCACATAATTTAGAATTTGAAGATAACACCTTTGATTTAATAATTACTCGTAATCTTACCTGGGATCTTGAAAAACCTGATGAAGCATATAGAGATTGGTATAGAGTATTGAATAAAGGCGGCAGATTACTAAATTTTGATGCTAATTGGTACTTATACTTATACGATGATGAAAAAAGAAAAGGATATGAACAGGATAGAATAAATACTGTAAAAAAAGGTTATGAGGATCAATACATTTGTCCTAATTCAAATATAATGGAGGATATAGCAAGGAAGCTGCCTCTAAGCAAAATACACAGGCCAGAATGGGATGTGAAAGAACTACTTAATATTGGATTTAAAAAGGTAATGGTAGATGTGGAAATAGGAAATAGAGTATGGGATGAAGTTGAAAAAACTAATTATGGTTCTATGCCTATGTTTATGGTTGCTGGGGAAAAATAATTATTAAATTTTGCAGTTAACTACTGGAGAAAAAAGTGCAAAAATAGTAAGCAAACTATACAAAATGGATTAAATTGTAAAAATATAAATTTTATTGTAGTTTTTTTGTTGACAAAATTTTAAAAAAGTGTTAATTTATATATTGCATTTAAGTAAAATATGTAAAATATTCTAAAATAATACTTAAAGAAAAAATTATAGAAAGGATGATAAAAACAAGTTGCGGAAGTATATAATAAAAAGATTAATACACTTAATTCCTGTTTTATTTGGAATTACTTTTTTAACCTTTGCCATCACATATTTTTCACCGGGCGATCCTGCTGTGCTAATGCTCAGCGCAACAGGTGTAAGTCCTTCTCCAGAGCTTGTACAAAAAGTTAGAGAAGAATTAGGGCTGAATAACCCTTTTTTAGTTCAATATTTCCATTGGTTAATGAGCGTATTTAAGGGCAATTTTGGGAATTCTTATAAATACAGTAAACCAGTGTTGGATTTAATATTGGAAGCTCTTCCAGCTACCTTTAAGCTTGCAGGTACATCACTTATTGCAATGATGCTTATAGCGCTGCCTTTAGGTATTATGTCTGCACTACATAGAAATAAAGTTTTGGATTACATAATCAGAGTTGTATCATTTTTTGGAATATCCATGCCTGGATTTTGGGTTGGATTATTATTAATGTATATCTTCTCAATTAAACTAAAAATTTTACCGGTTATGGGAGACACAGGGTGGAAAAGCATTATATTGCCTATGGTTACTTTAACTATTGCAATGGCATCAAAATACACAAGACAGCTTAGAGCGGCCGTACTGGAAGAAATTTCACAAGATTATGTAATTGGTGCTAGAGCTAGAGGAATTAAAGAAAGAGCAATACTATTTGGACATGTCATGCAAAGTTCGCTTTTATCAATTGTAACCTTATTAGGGTTGTCTTTGGGATCACTACTTGGAGGAACAGCTATAGTTGAGACTATTTTTTCTTGGCCTGGAGTTGGAAAACTAGCTGTGGAGGCTATATTTAGCAGAGATTATCCTTTAATACAAGGATATGTTGTATGGATGACAGTTATATATGTATTGATAAATCTCATTGTAGACATTTCTTATTATTTTCTAGATCCAAGGATTCGATTAGAAAAGAGGGCTTGATATGGAAAACTTTATGATAACTATGAAAAAGAATAAGTTATTTACATTTATGTGCATATTAATATTGATCTTAATTTCAATAAGTTTATTTGCGCCATTCATAGCCCCTCATGATCCACTTAAAACAAATATGACAAATTCACTTCAAGGTAGAAGTAATGATTTTCCACTAGGCACAGATAATCTCGGAAGATGTTTGCTTTCAAGAGTGTTATATGGTGCATCTACTTCGCTAAAAATGACTTTTTGTCTAGTTGTAATAGTATTTATAGTTGGAACAACAGTGGGTACAATAGCAGCATATTTTGGCGGTATTATTGACACAATTATAATGAGATTTTCTGATGTTTTTCTTGCATTTCCAGGTATCATTTTTGCTATAGCCATAGCAGGAGTACTTGGGCCCAGTTCAATGAATACTGTTTTAGCTTTAGCTGTAGTCAATTGGGTTAAATATGCAAGAGTAAGCCGAAGTTTAGTAATGTCTGTAAGAAAAAAAGACTATATTAAAGGAGCTAAAATGGGAGGTGCTAAAGAATATCAAATAATTTTAAAATACATATTACCTAATATAATACCATCACTTATTGTAATGGCTACCATGGACATTGGAACTATGATGCTTGAAATATCTTCTCTTTCATTTTTAGGACTTGGAGCTCAGCCGCCTACTCCTGAATGGGGATATATGCTTAATGAAGGTAGAAACTATATGCAGACTTCACCGGGGCTTATGATATATCCAGGTGCTGCAATATTTATAACTGTGATGATATTTAACTTACTAGGAGACAGTATAAGGGATATATTAGATCCCAATAAAGAATATTAAAGGAGAATACACAAATGAAATTTAAGTTAAAAAGAAAATTGGCATTAATAATTACAACAGCTCTAATATGTACAAGCTTTATTGGATGTAAAAGCAGCGGGGCTTCTAATAAGACTGATAGCCAAAAATCAAAAAGTATTGTAATTGGAACAAATCAGTTTCCAACTAATTTGGACCCAGCTTCTGAATGGAACGGTTGGTTTGTTTCTATGTTTGGTGCAGGAGAAACTTTAGTAAAGCTTAATAAGAATATGCAAATAGAGCCGTTACTTTCTGATTCCTGGAAAAGAGTAGATGACTTAACCTGGAAATTTCACATTAGGGAAGGAGCTAAATTTGATAATGGCAAAGCAGTTACTGCTCAGGCTGTAAAAGCATCCCTTGAAAGAACATTGAAAATGAATCCAAGAACAAAAGAAATATTACTTATTGATTCTATGACTGCAGATGGACAAGATATAACTATAAAAACTAAAAGTTCAATTGAAGCATTCTTATCAAATATGGCAGATTCTTCAGCAATAATAGTAGATGCTAGTGCTTCAGCAGATACCTTTGCTAAAGCTCCAGTGTGTACAGGTCCTTTTAAGGTTAAATCATATACTGCAAATTCAAATGTAGTTGTAGAAAAAAATAAAGATTACTGGGGAAGTAAAGCTAAGGTAGATGAGGCAACTTTTAAATATATTAAAGATGATAATACCCGTGCTATGGCACTGCAATCAGGAGAAATTGATGTAGCACAAAACATCCCAAGTAATAACATGTCTTTATTTCAAGATAAATCTAAGTACAATATAGATAAGATAACTAGTTTGAGAATAATAATGTCTTATGAAAATTTAAATAATGAGTTTTTAAAAGATCCAGCAGTACGTAAAGCTATCTCCTTAGGAGTTGATAAAGATACTTATGCTAAAACACTTCTTAAAAATAGTGCGGTACCTGCAATTGGACCTTTTCCAGGATCATTACCTTATGGAAATAAGAATCTTACAGGATATAAGTATGATAAAGCAGCAGCAGCTAAGCTTTTAAGTGATGCAGGATATAAAGATACAGATGGGGATGGCATATTAGAGAAAAATGGCAAGAAGCTAGAGTTAAATTTAGCCTTCTACACAACTCGCTCTGAGCTTCCTATAATTGCACAAGCAATGCAGTCAAATCTTAAAGAAATTGGGATAGGAACTAAATTGCAATCCTATGAGGTTGTTGATCAAGCACTAAAAAGCGGAAATTTTGATTTGGGTTTGTATAGTGTAAACACTGCAACTTCAGGAGATCCACAGTCCTTCTTGGAACTATATTTTAGAACAGGTGGAAATGCAAACTATGGAAAATATAGTAATGCAGAGGTAGATTCTCTTATTGATAAACTTAAAACTGAAAAAGATACTAAAGAAAGAAGCAATATTGCTACAAATGTACAGCAGAAATTATTGGAGGATAATTCTAATTTATTTCTTGTTACCCCAATGCTTAATTTAGTTAGTAAAAATACAGTTAGTGGATTAACAATGTATCCTGTTGATTACTATTTATTAGATAGTAATGTAAGTATCAAATAACAAAAATAGGTCAATGTGAATTTTTGCATTCATAAGATCCAAACAGCTAATCACTACTTATGATACAACGAATTCATAAGTAGTGATTTTTATTTTGATAATAAGGTGAGGATAAAATGATTAATGAAAAGATTTTAAGTATAAATAATTTATCTATAAAATACGGTAACCAAGAACCTGTTGTAAAAAATATAAGCATATCAATTGGAAGCAAGGAGATAATAGGAATAGTTGGTGAAAGCGGCAGTGGAAAATCAACACTTATACGTGCTGTACTAGGACTTTTGCCTAAAGGAGCTTCTATATGTTCAGGAGATATAATTTTAAAAGATAAAAATATTCTTCAATATTCTAAGAAAGAATGGCAAGAAATACGTGGAAATAGAATGGCTATTGTTTTTCAGAATGCAGGAGGATCATTAACTCCTATTAAAAAGATTGGTAATCAATTTATTGAAAGTATAAGAAGTCATTTTAACATTTCAAAAACTGATGCATATGATAAAGCAGTTGATATGCTTGAGAAAATGAGACTACCTGATACAAAGCGCATAATGAATTCCTATCCATTTGAATTAAGTGGGGGCATGAAGCAGAGAGTAGGTATAGCCATGGCAATGACTATGGAACCAGAAATATTATTAGCAGATGAGCCAACTAGTGCTCTTGATGTAACGGTACAAGCACAGGTGGTTAAGCAGATGATGGAGCTTAGAGACAATTTTAATACAAGTATAATAATAGTTACACATAATATGGGAGTAGCAGCTTATATGTGTGACAAAATAGGAGTAATGCAAAAGGGTGAATTAGTTGAGTGGGGAACTAAAAATCAGGTTATAGATAATCCTCGATGTGAATATACTAAAAAGCTGTTAACAGCTGTACCTGAATTGGAGGAATGCAATCTTGTCTCAAGAGAAAGAACCAATATTGAAAATAAAGAATGTTACGAAGCAGTTTGATCTACAAGATGGAAAAAAGTTAACTGCAGTTGACAATTTAAGTTTTGAATTATATTCAGGAGAGTGCCTGAGCATAGTTGGTGAAAGTGGCTGTGGTAAAAGTACTTTAGCAAATATGATTACCAATTTAGAAACTTTGACCTCAGGAAATATTATTTATAATAATGAAGATATTTCTAATCTAAGTGGAGAAAAGCTTAGACAAAACCGAAGAAAATTACAGATGATATTTCAAGATCCTTCAGAATCTTTTAATTCACGCATGAGAGTTTTAGAAATTGTAAGCGAGCCGCTTCTAAATTTTAAGCTTATGAATAGAGCAGAAGCTACATTGGAAACAAAAAAACTTTTGCAAATGGTTGGGCTAAATGAAGAATTTATCAGTAGATACCCTCATGAGTTGAGTGGAGGACAAAAGCAAAGAGTTGCGATAGCAAGAGCTTTATCTTTATCACCTGAAATTATAATATGTGATGAAGCTACTTCTGCTTTAGATGTTTCTGTTCAAGAACAGGTGCTCAAGCTTCTTATGGATTTACAAAAAGAAAAGGGTTTATCATATATTTTTATCTGTCATGACTTAGCAGTAGTTAGAAGTATAAGTGATAGAATTCTCGTAATGTATCTTGGAGGCATTGTTGAAGTAATTTATAGTGAAAAGCTTACTACAGCTGCAGTTCATCCATATACAAAGGCTCTTTTAGCATCGGTATTTTCTGTTGAAAAAAGAAAAAATACTGAAATAAAAACAATAGAAGGTGATTTGCCAAGTCCTTCTGATATACAGCCAGGCTGCAGTTTTAATTCTAGATGTACAAAATACAGAGATATATGCTTTAAGGAAAAACCTGAATTAAAAGAAATAGAAAAAGGTCATTTAGTGGCCTGTCATTTATCCGATAACTACCTGCTCTAATACTCCCACCTCTCTAAGTGGGAGTATTAGAGTAGCTACGTCCCTAGATAACGATTTCTAAGCATCAGGTAGAGTCAAAACTCCATCTGATGCCAAGAACTCAGTTTATACCATGAATAGCAGTGATTTAACTGGCTATAAACTTATTATACGAGGAGGTAATGATTGATGCAAACAATAAAAGTAGGAAATATGTGTGCCAAAACTGGAGAAAAAGTATCAGGTTATGTACAAGTAAAGGGAACGGATATAGAACTTCCAGTTACCATTATTTGTGGGGAGAAGCAAGGAAAAACAGTATTTATTTCTGGAGGAGTGCACAATGCAGAATATGTGGGGATTCAAACAGCAATTGAAATAGCTAATGAGATTCTACCATCACAGTTAACAGGAAATATTATTATATTACATTTGATGAATAGAACGGGATTCGAACATCGGACTATGAGTATGGTATATGAGGATGGTAAAAATTTAAATAGAGAGTTTCCTGGAAATGCACAGGGAACAACTGCAGATAGAATCTGCCATACGGTTGTAACAGAATTTCAAAAAAATGCAGATTATTATATTGATCTTCACTGTGGAGATGGGTATGAAGAGCTAACACCCTATGTATATTGTGTAGGAGTGGCTGCTCCAGAAGTTGTTAAAGCAGCAAGAGGTATGGCTGAACTAGTAAATGTCCCTTATTTGGTTCAGTCTCCTTGTGGTAGTGGAGGTTCTTATAATTATGCTGGTTCCTGTGGAATTCCTAGTATTTTGATTGAGAGAGGAGCCATGGGTATCTGGTCGAAAGAGGAAGTGAAACTAGGAAAAGAGGATGTTAGAAATGTCTTGCGCTATTTGGGAGTATTAGAGGGAGACGTTTCTGAAAGAACTTATCATCCTGTTGATGTGGGAAATGTGGTCTGCAAAAATGCCGAACATACTGGCTGCTGGTATCCAACAAAAAGAGTAGGAGATACCTTTAAAAAGGGAGAAATATTAGGGTACATTAAGGATTACTTTGGCAATGTTTTGGAAACCTGCGCTGCTGAGAGGGACGGAATACTACTTCATCAAGTTGGTAGTTTATCCATTATTAAGGGTGACTCCATGGTGGCTTATGGAGAAAATACAATTTGAAGAAGAATATTAATTTAACAGAGGGCATTATATGGAAACAAGTGTTGTTTTTTGCGCTGCCACTGATTGCAGCAAGCATTATTCAACAATTATATAATACAGTGGATTTGATTTTTGTTGGGAATTATCTTGGCAAAGAAGCTGCGGCAGCAGTTGGAGCTAGTTCTTTGATAGTTACCTGCCTGGTAGGATTTTTTACAGGTATGTCAGTAGGATCAAGCGTTGTCATTGCTAATATTTTTGGTTCAGGGAAAAAAGGAAAGGTAAAAGATGCAATACATACAGCAATAGGATTGAGTTTTCTTGGAGGAATATTGCTTTTTATTATTGGTTATATAGGTGCACCTTATTTTTTAAAGTGGATGGATGTTCCGCAAGAAATACTGAAATCTGCTGTTTCTTATATAAGAATCTATTTTTTTAGTCTTATTTCCGTTATTACCTATAACATGGGTTCTGGTATTATACGTGCCATGGGCAATTCGAAAACACCAATGTATATACAACTTATCGGAGGAATTGTTCATGTATTAATGGATGCACTGTTTATAGTTATTTTTGAAAATGGTGTTAATGGAGTTGCATGGGCAACGTTTTTATCGCAGACTATCAATGCTTTGCTGATATTATATTATTTAAAACATACAGAGAGTGAATATAGATTGAAATTTAAAAAAATACGAATACATAAAGAGGTATTGTTACCTATTCTTAAGATTGGAATACCAGCAGGTCTTCAAAGTATTGTAATAACATTATCTAACGTTTTTGCACAATACCATATTAATAGTCTTGGTGTAGAAGCTATTGTTGCATTTACAGCATATTTTAAAGTAGAATTGCCTATTTATCTTCCAATTGTAGCGCTTGGACAAGCAATTACAACGTTTTCCGGGCAGAATATGGGTGCAGGAAATATTGAAAGGGTAAAAAAGGGAGCCAAGGTATGTATATTAATGGGAATAGGTATAACCATAGTATCAAGTACGCTTTTGTTGATATTTGGGCGTCAAGCTTTTGGAATATTTAATCATGATAGAGTGGTAATTGATTATGGAATTAGAATAATCAGAACTTCATTTCCCTTCTATTGGATTTATGTTATTTTGGAAGTGTTAGGTGATACCATAAGAGGTGCAGGAAAAGCAAATCCTCCTATGGTGATTATATTATCAAATATATGCATACTTAGAATTGTATTGCTTTTTGTTATAATGGCTTCCTATCATGATGTTAGAGGAGTAGCAATTACATATCCTATAACTTGGGCTACAACAGCATTATGTATGCTTGTTTATTATTTAAAAGGCAATTGGACGAAGAGTCTCAACTACTAATGTAGAGGAATATGTATAATACGAATTGAGTTGGATACTAGCTGGTAGTTAAAGGAGAATAAGCTATTTGAATAGTATCAAAATAGAACTGATTTGCAATATTTTATCAAATTAAGAACGATATATTTTCAAATTGATACAATTGAAATATTTACTACGTAATATTAAGGACTACAGCATTGGTATGTAAATTGCTTTATAAATAAGTGAATACAGTTTAAAACAAATTTATACATTATGCCTTAAACCCTAAAATAAAAATACTTAAGAGCAGCCCTCCTGCACTTAAGTATTTTTAAATTTAAAAAAATGTACTTGACTTTCAATTAAACATATGTTTAATTGTTCATATAAGCTAGTGAATATTTGACAATATTAAGGAAGAATAAAATGTGCAGCCAAAGAGCATATCCGCGGAGAAAACAAGTGATTATTTAGCAACACATGAAGGATCTGATAAAAAGATATTAAATTTAAGTCATTCATTAGCTACCAGTTAAAAATATTGAAACACTTAAAATTGGTAAAATTCCAGCTAGAAGGAAAAAACATATTTTACTCGTTGGATAATGTCCATGTGAGAATAGTAATAAACATAAACATGAAAGATGTAGAAGAATAATAAAACAACGAAAGGTAGGAGTTTAAAATGAAAAAAAATTATAAGATTGAAGTAGACTGTGCAGCGTGCTCATTAAAGATGGAAGATGCAACAAAAAAGATAGATGGAATTAAGGATGCAGCAGTAGGATTTATGACACAAAAAATGATAGTGGAATTTGAAGATGGAGCTAATGTTGAAGCTGTCATGAAAGAAGTAACAAAAGCGTGCAAAAAGGTAGAACCAGATTGTGAGATATTTGTAAAATAGACAGCTTATCGGGGAGATAGTTATGAATAAAAAACAAAAAGCTACTTTATGGCGTATTATTATTTCAGCCATTCTAATGGTAGCGTTAAATTTCATCCATACATCAGGTTGGACACAATTAGTATTATATTTGATTCCTTATCTGATTATTGGATATGATATATTAAGAAAAGCAGTACTTGGTATTTTTCATGGTAAAATTTTTGACGAAAACTTTCTTATGGCAGTTGCAACAGTTGGAGCAATTATTCTTGGTGAACACTCAGAAGGTGTTGCTGTTATGCTCTTCTATCAGATTGGTGAACTTTTCCAAAGCTATGCAGTAGGAAAAAGTCGTAAAAATATAACTGACTTAATGGATATACGTCCAGACTATGCTAATATTGAAGAACATGGTAAGCTTGTACAAGTAGATCCAGATGAAGTAGTTATAGGAACGTTAATTGTTGTACAACCAGGTGAAAAAATTCCAATTGATGGCATTATTAAGGAAGGAACATCCTCTTTAAATACTAGTGCATTGACAGGTGAAAGCTTACCAAAAGAAGTAGGCGTGGGTGATGCTGTTATCAGTGGATGCATTAACATGTCTGGTGTTCTTAAAATTAGTACAACCAAGGAGTTTGGAGAATCTACTGTATCTAAAATTTTAGAGTTGGTAGAGAACTCAAGTATGAAGAAATCCAGGTCAGAGAATTTCATTACCAGATTTGCCAGATACTATACTCCGATTGTATGTATAGGTGCATTGTTGTTAGCCAGTATACCACCAATTATACGAATGTCTCTCATGGAACTTAATCCTATGTGGGCAGACTGGATTACGCGAGCATTGATATTTCTTGTTATAAGCTGTCCATGTGCCCTTGTTATTTCTATACCACTTAGTTTCTTCGGTGGTATCGGAGGTGCCTCTTCATGTGGTGTATTAGTAAAGGGTTCTAATTATCTAGAGGCTTTGGCAGAAACAAAATATGTTGTATTTGATAAAACTGGAACTCTTACAAAAGGTGTATTTGAAGTAATTGATACACATCCAGTTAATATATCAAAAGAGGTTTTATTGGAATATGCAGCCTATGCAGAAAGTTATTCTAATCATCCTATCAGCAAAAGTCTAAAAGAAGCCTACAAAAAGGAATTGGATGCAACTAGAGTTTCTGACGTGGAGGAGATTGGTGGACATGGTGTTACAGCAAAAGTAGATATTAAAAAGGTTGCTGTAGGAAATGAAAAACTTATGAAGAAACTGAAACTTTCTTATGAGGAACCTAAAAAGGTAGGTACTGTTGTTCATGTGGCAATTGATGGTAAATATGTTGGCTATATTTTGATTTCAGATGTTATTAAGCCAAATGCTAAGATAGCAATTAGTAGATTGAAAGATTATGGTGTGAAAAAAACAATCATGCTAACAGGAGATGCTAAAAAAGTAGCCGATTCAGTTGCAAAAGAACTTGGTGTGGATGAAGTGAGAAGTGAGCTTTTACCTGCAGACAAGGTATCCCAGGTAGAAGAACTTCTTACAAAAAAAAGGACCAAAGAAAAACTTGCTTTTGTGGGAGATGGTATTAATGATGCACCAGTGCTCTCTAGAGCAGATGTAGGTATTGCTATGGGGGCACTTGGTTCAGATGCAGCTATTGAAGCAGCAGATATCGTGCTAATGGATGATGATCCTTCAAAGATTTCTCTTGCGATGAAAATTTCAAGAAAGACCATTGGTATTGTACATCAGAATATTGTATTGGCACTTACAATAAAAGCTGTATGTCTTGTACTTGGAGCCATTGGAATTGCTAATATGTGGTTCGCAATTTTTGCCGATGTTGGTGTCATGATTATAGCTGTATTAAATGCTGCACGAGCTTTGATTGTAAAAAAATAATTCTTATTAAAAGATAGAACAAAAGAGCAATTAAAAAAATAGGGAAAGTCGGTTACTAAAGTATATTGTATCTGACTTTCTTTTTATTTGAGTCATAATATGTAGACTATTCTGTTTGACAAACTTTAATCTCTGAACTATCATTAAGAAAAAGAATTATCAAAGGAAGGGAAAAAGCTATGCCACATTATAATTTACCGCATGATCATGGGCAGAATATAGACAAAATATTAGAAAATATGCCTCAAGTAGAAAAATTTCAAGAAGTAGCTACTTCTTTCCAACAGCTTGGTGATAGTACAAGATTGCGTATTCTTTGGTTTTTATGCCATAGCGAAGAATGTGTCTGCAACATTGCTGCAGCCATGGAGATGAGTGATCCGGCTGTATCCCATCATTTGCGTGTCTTGAGAAACAGCGGTTTGATTGTCAGTAGGCGAGAGGGAAAAGAAGTTTATTATACATTGGCAGATAATGAGAAGTCAAGTCTGTTGCATCATGCTATTGATGCTATGTTTGAAATATCTTGCCCAACAAAAGTATAAACAACGATAAATAATAAAAACCAGCCTATATCTTTAATAATCATGTACATTAAGATATAGGCTTTATTCTACAGGATTATAGCCCCGCTATATACTTTTAATCAAATAATTTACTATTAGAGTAAGGTTCTATTTATTTTTAAAATTTAGTAATAGTGCAGAATTTATAATAACAGCAACTGATCCAAGATTATGTACTAATGCACCAAGTATTGGGTCTAAAATACCTGTCATAGCTAATATGATAGCTGTAAAATTTAAAAGCATAGAAAGAGTTAAATTCCATCTAATTGTGGTCATGGTTTTTTGTGATAAACTTAATAGGTGAGGAATAGATTTTATATCATCGCTGATAAGAGCAATATCTGCTGCATCAACGGCAATGTCACTACCAATATCACCCATGGCAATACCAACATATGCTTTTTTAAGAGCAGGTGCATCATTAATACCATCACCAATCATGCAAACCATTTCGTTATTATTTTGATATTGCTCAATTGCAGACATTTTATCTTCTGGTAAACATTTTGAGTGAAAGTTGCTAATACCAATACTTTTAGCAATATGAGAAGCTGCTTGTGGGTTGTCTCCAGTTAGTAATATGCTTTCTACATTGATAGATTTAAGCTTGCTAATTATTTTTGTAGAATCCTTACGTAAGGTATCAGATAGGGCTATAAAACCAGTTTCGCAGCCGTTTACTGCAATATAGATAATTGTGCATCCATCCTCTTTGTATTTATATGCTTTGTTCAATATATTCTTAGAAATTTCTATTGAATTTTCAGCTAATAATTCTATATTTCCTGCTAAAATTGTATTTCCAGAAACTATTGCTTTGACACCACGCCCTGCAATCATTGCAAATTCTTGTGGTTCTTCTAAATTTGTACTAAATTTGTTTTTAAAATTAGAAACAACAGCTTTGCCTAGTGGATGTTCAGAACGTAATTCAGCAGAAGCTGTTAATGTTAATAGGCTTTCAGAGCTTATGTCATCAGTAAAACTTTCAACTGCTATTACATCAGGTTTTCCATAAGTTAGAGTTCCGGTTTTATCAAAGGCAATTTTAGTTACTTTTGACAATCTTTCTAGTGCATCTCCTTCACGGACAAGAATACCATATTTAGTGGCATTACCAATAGCAGCCATAATTGCAGTTGGAGTTGCAAGTACTAAAGCGCATGGACAGAACACTACGAGAATAGTGACTGAACGAATTATTTCTCCTGTAACAAACCATGTACCAACTGCAGATACAAGAGCAATTATAACTATCCAGGTAGCCCATCTATCTGCCATTCCAACAATTTTAGCTTTGTTTGCATCAGCAGATTCCACAAGTTTAATCATTCTTTGAAGTGAACTGTTTTCACCAACCTTAGTAGCTTTCATATCAAAAGTACCAAATTGATTTACTGTACCACTAAAGACTTCATCATCAATACCTTTATCAACTGGAAGAGATTCACCAGTCATTACTGATTGATCAATGGAAGTTTGTCCAGAAATAATAATGCCATCAACGGCAATAGTTTCGCCTGCAAGTACACGTAGTATATCACCAACTTGAACTTGCTCAGCAGGTATTATACTTTCTACTCCATTATCGACAAATCTGGCAGTGCGAGGGGTAAGATGTACTAACTTTTCAATGCCAGCACGTGCTTTTGCAACGGTATGTTCTTCTAATAATGCGCCTAAGGTCATAATTAGTGAAACTTCACCTGCTGCAAGTATTTGGCCGATTAAAACAGAAGCAATGAGTGCAATTGAAACCAAAACGTCTGCCTTAATATCAAATTCTCGAATAAGTCCTTCAATGGCACCTTTGATAATAGGAATACCACATAAAATAATTGCTAACCATGCTGTATCAATTTTCAAATTTCCAATATGTAAAAAGCTGATAAGTAATGATACTGCTGAAATTATTAGAAAAAATACAGTACGTTTTTCTTCGTTTTTGAAAAAGTCTATTAATCTTTTCATTTCGCCACCTAACCCATTCTTGAAAAATGCTCAATTGCTTTAGCAAATTCAGCAATTGTTTTGTCAGCATCCCCATGTTCTATACCATCACGAACGCAGTGTTGTAAATGTCCCTCTAACACTATTTGGCCAACTTTATGTAGTGCACTTTTGGCAGCATTAATTTGGATTAAGACATCTTCACAGGGAATGTCTTTATCTATCATTTCTGAAATACCTCTAAGTTGACCTTCAATTTTTTTTATTCTTGTTTGAAGTTTTGGAATATCCATACATTGACGCATATTTTTATCCTCCTCAATATAATTAAATTTGATATATACCCATAGGGGGTATATGTATATGCTAATGTGAAAAAGTACCAATGTCAATAAAATTATAGAAGAGTTATGTATATAGAGCTTATTTCGAAATGAAACAAATATTATATAATTTATTCTATGGATATTAAGTCATTAAGACATTGGCATAAGAATTGCTCATTTAAATAAGTACAATCTGATATCAAGTGATTCTTAGGTTCAGATTCAGTTTACTTATAATGATGAACTACTTTTGCAAAAAATAGTAGTATTAGCAATGGTAGTGATCAGATAAAAAATATAAAGAGAAGAGGTATACTTATGATTTACAATGAAAAAAATGAATACAAATATCACCATGGTGAGGAACATAGCCATGATGAAGGTCAACACACACATGAACATGTTCATGGTGGACATAGTCATACGCATGAAGTATCAGCAGATTGTGATTGTAAATTAGATCTTAATAAGGAAGAAGAAACTTTAAAATTATTATTAGGCCATTGGGTTGAACATAATGAGTCACATGAAGAAGGATTTAAAGAATGGGTTCAAAAAGCAAAATTAATGGGTAAATTAGAAACTGCGGAATTTATACAAAAAGCTGTAGAGGCAATGCAAAAGGCAGATGATATGCTTAAAAAGGCTAAAGAAAATATGTAAACTAAGGGGGTCTTTTTATGAATATTCCCAAAAAATATTTAAGTTCATCAATACGTACTAGAGTAGGAAATTATATAAAGGAAGTACAGTTAAAATCTGATAGTGATGTAAAAACAAAAGAAAGAGATATATTAAATATAAAAAATACTCCTGCTGCATTAGACATGTATGAAGATAAGGATATGGTTAAAGATTATTTAATGTTGAACATATGGTAAATGATAGAAAAAATATATTGAAATTGTTTCCTATAAAAATTTATTTTCAATATGAAATCAATTTGATACATTTTATCATTTTAAAACTAATTATAATTTCAAAATGATAAATATTAAAGTATATTCTATGAATATTAAGGGTTAAGGTATTGGCATAAGAATTGCTTTTGTAAATAAGTACAGTCTGATATAAATTTAAGAACCCAAAACCTAATTAACCCTAAATTAAATCAAAAATACTTAAATGCAATCCCTCTTGTATTTAAGTATTTTTTTGCTGTTTCAAAATGATAAAAATATCATTTTGAAACTAAATTTTGTATCTTTTTGATAAAAATGTATAAAATATTGTAATGAATTTCTATTTTTATAGAAGATGATATGTTGGCAATAACAATGATAGGATAAAAAGTACAATATTGGCATAAAAAATGCTTTATAAAAGCATATGGCAATAAAATGACAAATGTAGAAACTATGAGGGGGAACAAACATGAAAAAAATAACTAGCATTTTAGTAAGCATGTTGTTTGTGATTACAGCAATGTTTACTGGATGTGGAAAAGAACAGGCAGCAAACAGTAATAATGAAACTAAAGGAAAAACTTTAGTTTATGGAGCAGAAATGGAGGATGAAAAATTAAATCCAATATTGATAGAATCACATGCGTTTGCCAGTGATTTGATTTTTAGAGGACTTATGAGATTTGATGAAAACAATGTACCTAAACCAGAAATAGCAGAATCTTATAAAATATCAGACGATAAACTGACATATGATTTTAAAATGAAAAAGGGCGTTAAATTTCATGATAATACAGAAGTTAAGGCTGAAGATGTTGTTTTTACTGTAAAAAGTATATTAGATGATAAGGTTAATTCAGAAGTTAAGCCACAATTTGAAGAAGTAAAAGATGTACAGGCTGTAAATGATTATGAAGTTAAAGTTACATTAAAAAAACCTTTTCCAGCTTTATTGGATAAAATGACTGTAGGATTAGTTCCAAAGCATGCTTTGCAGGGAAAAGATATAAATACAGCAGAATTTAATCAAAAACCAATAGGAGCAGGACCATATAAATTTGTAAAATGGGATAAAGGAAGCAGTTTGACAGTAGAAAGATTTAAAGATTATAAAGGTGGAAGACCAGATAAAGTAGGTAATATAGATAAGGTTGTGCTTAAATTCATACCAGATTTTAATGTTAGAGCTATGCAATTAAAAACAGGAGAACTAGATGCAACTTTAATTGACCCTAATCAGGTTGCTAATTTGGAAAAAGAAAGTAAAGTTACTTTAAATAAAATACCTACAGCAGATTATAGAGGTATAATGTTTAACTTTAAGACAAAACCAATGTTTAAGGATGTAAATGTTAGAAAAGCTTTAAACTATGCCACAGATAAAGAAGGTATAGTAAAAGGAATACTTCTTGGCTATGGATTTGCAGCATATTCACCAATTCAACTTAATAAATTTAATGATCCTGATGTAGAAAAATATGAATATAACTTAGATAAGGCCAATGCACTATTAGAGCAAGCTGGATGGAAGAAGGGTGCAGATGGTATAAGAGAAAAAGATGGTCAAAAGCTTCAGTTTACATTGTTTGCAAGAAATAATGATGATACTAGAGTTAAAATTGCCAATTATGTAGCATCTCAAGGTAAGAAAGTTGGTTTTGATATAAAAGTTGATGCAAGAGATCCAAAAGCTATGCCAATAAAAGATACAGAAGCCTTTGTAATTGGATGGGGAAGTCCATTTGATGCAGATGATAACACTTATAAGATATTCCATTCCAGTCAAGCAGATCATGGAAGTGGAAATAACTTTGGTTACTATTCAGATCCTAAAGTAGATGAAGCTCTAGAAAAAGCAAGAACTACCAGTGATGAAAATGAAAGAAAGAAATATTATGCAGATTTCCAAAAGGAAGTAGCAGACAATCCTGCCTTTAGTATGGATGCATATATAACAGCAATATATGGAGTGAATAAGAAGGTTTCAGGATATACAACTAAGAGAGTTTTAGGACATCATGGAGAAGGTTTCTTGTGGAATACTGAGGAGTGGAAGATGCAATGATTTCAAGATTTGTAGTAAAGAGAATATTTCAAGGATTGCTCGTAATATTTTTCCTAAGTATATTAAGCTTTGCTATTATTAATGCTGCGCCGGGTGATCCGGCTACAGCTTTATATGGACCATTAGCAGATAGACTTACCACAGAAGAAAGAACAAGAATAAATAAAAATTATGGAGTTGATAGGCCAGTAACTGAAAGATATGTAAAATGGGTAAAAAGCACGTTAAAAGGAGATCTTGGAATTTCATATTTGGAAGGAAGAAAGGTTACAGATATATTAAAAGAAAGAATACCAAATACTTTAATGTTATTTTCAAATTCAATAATTTTAATATTAATTTTATCGCTTACATTGGGGTTGAAGGCAGGTTTTAATGAAGGTTCCTTTTGGGATAAATTTATAAGCTCATTAAGTGTTATATTTTATTCTATTCCTTCCTTCTGGTTAGCTCTTTTATTTATAATATTTTTTTCAGTTCAGCTTGGTATATTTCCTTCATCAGGAATCAGAAGTGTAGATGGAGATGGGAATATAGCTGATATTGCAAAACATCTTGTAATGCCTGTTTCTGTAATGGTTATTGCACATGTGGGAGCCTATGCAAGATTTGTTCAAGAAAAGGTTAAGGAAGAGAGCAATAGTCATTATGTAACTGCATGTAGGGCAAATGGAATGGGAGAAAGAAAGATAATGAAGGGAATTGTGAAGAATGCATTAGTACCTTTTATAAATTATCTTGGTATAACCATACCTGGTTTCTTTGGAGGGTCAGTTATGATTGAAACGGTTTTTTCCTGGCCGGGCTTAGGTATGATAAGTGTCAAAGCTGCTAATTCTAGTGATTATCCATTACTAATGGGAACTATATTTATAACAGGAGTAATGGTAGTTATAAGTATAATTATAACAGACATATTAGAGCTTTCCATAAATCCTTCCTTGAGAAAGCAGGTGGCATAATGAAAAATAAATCACATGTTGTATGGATAACTATACTTTTAATCGTAATTTTTGGAGCAATTTTTGCTCCTTTTATAGCTCATAATAGTCCTTATGATGTAAATTTATCAAAGGTACTTCAAGGTCCAAGTAATTCTAACATAATGGGCACTGATGCCATGGGAAGAGATATATTTTCAAGAATTCTATATGGAGGAAGAGTTTCACTTAGTGTTGGGATTTTTTCTGTAATGATATCAACTACTATAGGAATAATATATGGAGGAATAAGCGGTTATTTTGGAGGAAGATTAGATAACTGTATGATGAGACTTTTGGATACATTTCTTGCTATACCTACTCTAATAATAATGCTTGCACTTCAAACCATTATAAGAGGTGGTCTTGTAAGTATTATATTAGTAATAGGCTGCACATCATGGCTTGCTACTGCAAGAATAGTGAGATCACAATTTGCAGAACTTAGGGATAAGAATTTTGTTAAAGCTGCTATTGTCATTGGAACACCTACCTGGAAGATATTAATCAACCATCTTCTTAAAAATGGTATGCCAGCCATTGTGGTAATAGCTACTTTAAATTGTGCTCAGTCCATATTTATGGAGGTATCTATGAGCTTCTTGGGAATAGGAGTACCTCAAGGCACACCTTCCTGGGGAAACATGCTCAATAATGCACAAAATGATATTTTATCAGGAGCTTGGTGGGTAGTCGTTTTTCCAGGTATCACCATAATAATTTCTATGTTGTGTATTAACTTTATTGGTGAGTATTTGAAGAAGAAGGTTACTTATGCATAGATTAAAAATAGCTATTTAATAGCTAAAATTAGGAGGGGACGAATGAACAAGAAAAAAATAACAAGTATTGTATTGAGCTGCATGTTAGTTGTTTCAGTAGTATTTACAGGGTGTGGAAGTAAATCAGAAGCTACATCTACTAAAAAAGCTTCAGATAGTGGTAAGACTTTAGTATATGGAGCGGAGTTTGAAGATGAAAAATTAAATCCTATATTAACGGAAGACAAGTATACCAATGAAGAAATTTTTACTGGCCTAATGAAATTTGATGAAAATAACATTCCAAAACCTGAAATAGCAGATTCATATACTATTTCAGATGATAAACTTACTTATGATTTTAAATTAAAAAAAGGAATAAAATTCCATGATGAAACAGAACTTAAAGCAGAGGATGTGGTTTTTACTCTAAAAAGTATATTGGATGAAAAGGTAAATTCTTCATTAAAGCCAGAATACAGTGAAATAAAAGATGTTCAGGCTGTAAATGATTATGAAGTTAAAGTCATTTTAAAAGAAGCATTTCCACCATTATTAGACAAGCTTACTATAGGAATAATTCCTAAACACTGCTTTAATGGAAAAGATATAAATACTGCTGAATTTAATCAAAAACCTATAGGTACTGGTCCTTTTAAATTTGTTAAATGGGATAAAGGAAACAATATAACTTTAACTAAATTTAAAGATTATTATGGAAAGACAGGTAACATAGAGAAATTTGTAGTTAAATTTATAGCAGATTATAATGTTAGAGCAATGCAGCTTCAGACAGGAGAAATAGATGTAGCTTATTTGGAACCCAGCCAGGTAAGCAAAATAGAAAAATTAAATAATGTTAAGGTATATAAAGTTGATACAGCAGATTATAGATGCATGATGTATAACATGAAAAAAGACATATGGAAGGATGTAAATGTAAGAAAAGCCTTTAACTATGCATTAGATAGAAAAGGAATGGTAGATGGAATATTATTAGGTTATGGATCAGAAGCTTATTCACCACTTCAGATAAATAAATTTAACAATCCTGATGTGGAAAAATATTCTTACAATTTAGATAAATCTAATAGTCTTTTAGAAAGTGCTGGATGGAAAAAAGGCAGTGATGGAATAAGAGTAAAAGATGGTAAAAAGTTAGAATTTACTTTAACTGCTCCTAAAACAGATGAAGTTAGAGTTAAGATGGCAGAATATTTTGCTTCTCAATTTAAAAAAATAGGTGCAGAAGTAAAAGTAGATGCCCTTGATTGGGATGCAATAAAGATAGATAAATGCGATGCTTTTCTACTTGGATGGGGAAGTCCTTTTGATGCTGATGATCACACCTTTAGGTTATTTCATTCAAGTGAAATAAATGGTGGAGATAACAATGGATCATACTCAAATCCAAAGGTAGATGAAGCACTATATAAAGCTAGAACTACAACAGATGAAAATGAAAGAAAAAAATATTATGCAGAATTCCAAAAAGAATTAGCAGAAGACCCTGCATATGATTTTGGAGTTTATCTAAAAGCATTATTTGGTGTAAACAAGCGAGTTTCAGGTGTTAAGGAAAAAGTGCTTGGACATCACGGAGCTGGTTTCTTATGGAATGTAGAACAATGGAATGTGAATTAGATTAAGTTATACAGCTGAGTAATATCCAAAAGCTTGGAGGGTTATAATGGATAATATTAAAAAAGAAATAGCATCAGAGTGGAATATTTGGGCAAAAGGTTATGATAAGCAATATTCTCATGGTCTTAAAAGTGAAGAAGAAAAAGTTCAGTGGAAAGTCTTTTTAAGTGAAGTTATAGGAAAAGAAAGTAAAAAAATACTTGATGTAGGTACTGGAACAGGATTCTTAGCATTACTTTTAGCTGAATTAGGTCATAATTGTACTGGCCTTGATATATCAGAAGGTATGATGGAGGTTGCTAGAAAAAAGGCTAAAGAAGCAAAGCTAAATATAAACTTTGGTATGGGGGATGCAGAAAATCTTCCATGTAAAGATAATACCTATGATATTGTTGTAAATAGGCACTTATTATGGACTATTCCTCATCCAGAAAAGGCATTAAGTGAATGGATAAGAGTTTTGAAGCCTGGGGGAAAGCTTGTAATAATAGATGGAGATTGGTTCTACAAAAACAGCAGCTATGAAATACAAAAGTTTTTGGGAAAAATACTTATAGCTTTAACTGAATTTAGAAATCCCTGGAATAATGATGGTGATTACAGTGATAGTATTAAAGAAAAATTACCTATGATTAAGGACGAAAATGCAAGAAATGTACAGGAGTTAGTAAGAAATACTGAGTTGAGTGATGTAAAGGTTATTCCCATGGAAGAAGTGGATAGAGTGGAAAAGGCAGTTATGCCTCTAAAAAATAGACTTATGAATCCATATAAGAGAATTTGTATAATGGGTATAAAAAAATAAAATTGTTCAAATAGATGATTGCAGAATTCTGCAATCATCTATAAGTAATTTATATAAAGGGTAGGTCAGATAGAGAGGGGTTTTATATATGAAAAGAGTTTCAAATTTACAGCAAATGATAAGAGGAGCCTTGCTTATAGCTTTAGGGCTAATACTTCCTTTTTTGTTTCATGGTGTAAGAGATGCAGGTAGTATATTTTTGCCAATGCATATTCCAATTTTAATTGGAGCATTTGTTTTAGAGCCTTATTATGCATTATGTGTAGGGATATTAACTCCATTACTTAGTCATGTATTTACAGGAATGCCGCCATTCCCATTTGTTTATATAATGATTTTTGAACTTGCTTCTTATGGATTATTTATTTCAATATTTTATAACAAATTTAAGATGAGTGTATATCCTTCCTTGATTTCAGGTATGATTTTAGGCAGATTAGTAAATATATTAGGAACTTTTGTATTACTTCATATTATAATGAGCAAGCCTTTTAAATTGAGTGTAGTAGCAAGTGGACTTTTTGTTGAAGGTTTACCTGGTATAGTGATACAAATTATTTTAATACCTATTATTGTATATGCTCTCGAAAAGTCTTTAAAGAGCAGTACATCAAGTTACTAGCTTTTTCAATGAATACTATATATGCATTGGTAAGAAAGTAGAATCTTAAGGATTTAAATTTGAAGTAAGAGGTGAGATTTTGGAAAATATTTTAGAAGTTAAAGAATTGAATACTGCTTTTAAAACTGAAAAAGGAATTAAAGAAGTAGTTAAAGGAATAAATTTTGAAGTAAAAAAGAGTAAAATAACCTGCATTGTAGGACAAAGTGGCAGCGGTAAAAGTGTGACAGCTATGTCTATTATAAAAATGCTTCCTAAAAGTGGCTATATTTCAGGAGGAAGTATACTATTTAATGGCGAAGACCTTATTAAAATGACAGATGGAGAAATAAGAAAGGTTAGAGGGAAAAAGATATTTTCTATATTTCAAAATCCTATAAATTGTTTTAATCCATCATTAACTATGGAAACGCAGATTTATGATTTAATATCAAGTAATATGACTATAAATAGAAAAGAATTTGAAAATAAAATTTGCAGTGTAATGGAAAAGCTTAATTTAGAAGATCCAGCTGTAATTTTGAAGCAATATCCCTTTCAATTAAGCGGTGGTATGCTTCAAAGAATGATGATTGCTGCAGCAATATTTATGGAGCCTGAAATAATAATAGCTGATGAGCCTACAACAGCGTTAGATGTAACTACACAAAAGGAAATATTAAAACAATTTAAGCTTATACAAAAAAAATTCAATACAACAATACTTATGATAACACATGATTTTGGAGTAGTAGCAGAAATGGCTGATGAAGTAATTGTCATGAAGGATGGTTCTATAGTTGAAAAAGGAAATGTATTTGAGATTTTTAACAATCCTAAGCATCCTTATACAATTTCGTTGATAAAGGCAACCTTTGATAGAGAGGTATTGGAAGTATGTTAATAGAAGTAAATAACCTATCTAAAGTATATAAAACTAAATTATCATTGATTAAATCTCATAATGAAAGTATAAAGGCTGTAAATGATGCCTCCTTTAATGTAGATATTGGAGAAGTAGTTGGATTAGTGGGAGAGAGTGGATGTGGAAAAAGTACTCTTTCACGTTTAATAATGAGATTAGAAAAACCTACTGAAGGTTATGTGAATTTTAGAGGCAGGGATATTTGGAGTCTTAAAGGAGAAGAAATAAAATCCTTTAGGAAAAATTGTCAAATAATTTTTCAGGATACCATGACTTCACTTAATCCAAACATGAAGGTATTAGATTCTTTACTTGAGCCTTTAAATAATCATTATAATATCTCTAAAAATGAAAAAATTAAAAAAATTGAAGATATAATCTCCTTTGCTAATTTAAAAAATGAAATATTAACTAAATATCCATTAGATATTAGTGGTGGAGAGAGACAGAGAATAAACATATGCAGGGCACTGCTTTTAGAACCTGAATTCTTGATATGTGATGAAATTATATCTAGCTTAGATGTTTGTACTCAAGCAGCTATTTTAAATATGTTAAAAAGGTTAATAAAGGTAAATAGTATGGGTGTATTATTTATTTCTCATGATATAAGTGCAGTAAAATATCTTTGCTCCAGGATAATGGTAATGTATAAAGGGGCAATAGTAGAAAAAATAGATAATGAAGATAAGGCATATAATATTAAAAATTCTTATACCAAAAAATTAATAGCATCTATACCTATAAATAATCCTAATAAGAGGGTGAAAGTTTAATAATAAACTTTAATTATATTGTTTCATTAAAGTAAAAAAACTATTTTTTATAATCTGGAGGAATGTGAAATGAAAAAGTTGGTTGTCAATGATAGTTCTTTATGTATGGCTTGTTTAAGTTGTGAAATAGCTTGTTCTGAAGCGTTTTACAAAACTTATGGTAATTCTTGTATTAAAATTGATGTGAAAAAGGATAATTCTCCAAACATAAAAACATGTAATCAATGTGGTTTATGTGCTAAAAAATGTCCTGAAGGAGCTATTAAACAAAATGCTAAGGGCATATATATGATAGACAAAAAAACATGTACTAGCTGTTTTAAATGTGTTGAAGTTTGTCCTAAAGGTATTATAGTAAAAACTGAAGATAAACCTAATCCAAGCAAATGTATTGCTTGTGGTATCTGTGTTAAAGCATGTCCAATGGAAGTTCTTGAAATTCAAGAAAATTAGATTAAAAGGTGAGAAGATGTATGGATATAAAGTATTTTTCACAGTCATGGAATAATTCTAAAAAATACTATACCATGGAAGAAAAATTTTGGAATCAAAGAGCTGAAGAGTTTAATACAAAAGATATACAAAGAGAAGAAAAGATAGATTTTTCCTGCATATTAGACTTTATTGAAGCAGGAAAAGATGCTAGATTTGAAAACGTATTAGATATAGGTTGTGGTACAGGATTTTATTCTATACAGTTTTCCAAAATATCTGAGTATGTTATAGCTACAGATATTTCTCAGAATATGATTACTTATGCTGAAAATAATTCAAAGGAAAAAAACATAGATAATATAGCTTTTGTTAAAAAACCTTGGTCAGAATTGAGCTTAGAAGAGTTTGGCTGCAATGAAAAATTTGATTTGGTTTTTGCATCTATGAGTCCAGCTATAGATAGTTATGAGGATCTCATGAAAATGATTAATTGTGGAAAAAATTTATATTTTTTAAGTGGTTTTGTGGAAAGAAAAAATAATTTAAAGGATGAGCTTTTAAAGATTATTTTTAACTCCAGCAATAATAATCCACATGGAAACAAAATATATTGTACATTCAACATATTATGGAATATGGGGTACTATCCAAAAATAACCTATAAAGATTCTAGTTGGGAGAGATTAAAGCCAGTAGATGAACTTTATTTAGAATTTTTAAGTTATTTTCAAAGGACAAAAGTTTTAACAAAAGAAGATAAATCTATTATTAAAAATTATATAGAAAGCAAAGCTGTGAATGGCCTGGTACAAGAAAAAACAAGAGCCAAAATAGCATGGCTTTACTGGAAAAAATAGTAGTTTAAAAATAATAATATTCTAATTGTAGTATTGACATTAATGACTAATAGGTATAAATTAAAATTAAATTGAATAAACAAAAAATATAGGTTTAATCTATTTTGATTAATTAAAAGGGAATCAGGTGAAAATCCTGAACTATCCCGTAGCTGTAATAGATGAGTTTTAGTGCATTATGCCACTTATATATTGGGAAGGCGTGCTAAAATGATGAATCTTGAGTCAGAAGACCTGCCTATGTTTTACACAAATATCTCTACGAGCGATAGGGGGGCGTGTTATAATGATGTTTTTGTTGATTCTTTATGATTGAACAAGCTTTGTTGTATTATTTCCTTTTAACGTTTTCGTTAAAAGGATTTTTTATTTTTATTGAAGAGGAGGATTATTTATGAAACGGTATTTTTATCAGACACAATTTTCTGAGTATAAGCCAGGGCTTATCACTTATTTAAATAAAAGAAATAAAGTAGTAGTGAAAATTAATAATCTTTATTTTTATAAATATCTAAAGAAAGTAGTAGGAGCCTATAAAAAGCTTGAACATTATTATGAGCTTTATTCTTTAAAAGTAAAAAAAATAGTAGAACAGGATGGAATAGATCTTGAAAATATTAATGAAATTTTAAAGCTTGAAATGTATTTGTATAACATTGTAAGCATATATGAGGATGATACCCTATTTGAAGAGAATTTTGAATTTGAAGAATATATGGAGGATTGGATTCATAAAATTGATGAAAATACTTTGCTTTGCTATTTTAGCAGTAAGCATGATTTGGATATTTTAAATGAAAAAAAGATATTTTCTAATGTTTTTTCAAATAAACCTAAAGTATATGGTGTATGTAAAAAAAATTTTGGATCATAAAAGATATTAACAGAATTTAAAAACTTTATATAATTAAGAGTTTTAATATTTAAATACTAGGTGCTTCTATGATTTTATGTTATTAGGAGCTGAAAGGGAAAGTGGAGGGGAGTTATTATGTGTAAAATATTGATTGTTGATGATGAATGTTTTGAAAGAAAAGTTTCTAAAAGGATTATACTAAATGGAATGCAGCAGGTTGATATTGTTGGAGAAGCCTGTAATG
The DNA here is from genome assembly GCF_001038625.1 of Clostridium carboxidivorans P7. Classification (GTDB taxonomy): domain Bacteria; phylum Bacillota; class Clostridia; order Clostridiales; family Clostridiaceae; genus Clostridium_AM; species Clostridium_AM carboxidivorans. The sequence goes on along the minus strand of NZ_CP011803.1, from coordinate 2,668,059 downwards.
GAAAAGAAGCTATTCTAATGAATGAAAAACTAAATCCTGATATTATTCTTATGGATATAAAAATGCCAATATTAGATGGATTACGTGCAGCAGAATTAATAAAAAATAGAGATGAAAATAAAATCATCATATTTGTAAGTGCTTGTGAAGATTTTTATTTTGTACAAAAAGCCATAAAGATAGGAGCAAAGGATTATCTGTTGAAATCTAATAGAACTGAGCAATTAGTAGAAACAATAAGAAGACATATGTATCCTAATAGAGAATATTTTATTGATAAAGCTATAGGAGTATATTGTTAAGATTGATAAAATATTTTAAATTATAAAAAGATTGACATAATTCAAAAATAGATATACAATTAATATTGTAAAATTAAATAATAAAGTATTAGGTTTATTTATTAATTAAAAGGGAAAGTGGTGAAAATCCACTGCAGCCCCCGCTACTGTATACGGAGACAAGTTCTATATCCACTGGAGAGATATCTCTGGGAAGGAAGAATAAGGAAGACCCGTGAGTCAGGAGACCTACCTATTGCTTTTGTCATAGTCTTTCGGAGGGAGAGAAAGTGCATAAATAGTGTCATTTTAATACCGTTGTATTTTGAGTTTAACTTAAAATTAGCAGTATTAGATGCAGCAGAATATGTATTTTATAATTGTTTATTAGAGACTTCGAAAGGAGCCTCTTTTATTATATAGTGTTAATTTAAATATATTTAATCCCTTTATAAAACTTACTTTACACTTACTTTTTAGTAAGTGTACCTTTTTTGTTTGAAAAATACACAATGAATCAAGGGGGATATTAAAAATGAATAGGATAGGCAGAAGAGTATTAGCAGGTGCTGTATTTATGTTAATAGTTTTAATTACAGCTTTATCGCCCATTCCAATTAGTGCAGCTTCAGGGTCAGTTACAAGGATAGGAGAAGCTGATAAATATGCAACAGCAGCTAAGGCTGCTACAACAAATTGGAAAAACAGTGATAATATAATATTAGTTTCTGGTGAAGGATATGCAGATGCAATAAGTGCAACATCATTATCCAAGAAATTAGATGCACCTGTACTTTTAACTGCAGCAGGAACATTAAATACATGTACAGCAAATGCTATAAGTACATTAAAAGCTAAAAACATATATATCGTAGGAGGAAACGCTTCAATTTCACAAGCTATAAGAAGTGAATTAAAGGAGAATTATAATCTTATAGAACTAAGTGGAGAGAACAGATATGAAACAAATGCTGCTGTAGCACAAAAATTAGTTGAACTTGGAGTGGATGTTAGTAATGTAATGATGGTTGGGGGAGAAGGCTTTTCAGATGCTATTTCAGTAGCTCCAATAGCAGCAGCCAAAGGACAAATATTGCTGTTAGGAAACAATAATGCTGATTCAATGAAGTCAGTTCTTAATTTTATAAGGAATAATAAATCAAAAGTTACTGTAATAGGAACAAAAAGTGTTATAGATGATAAAATTTTAAATTCTTTTATTGGGACAAGAATTGATGGTGGACAAAATAGATTTTATACTAATTTGGAAGTTTTAAAATTGTTTAAAGACAGTATTAAAATGGATAAGTTATATGTGGCAAATGCAAGTGGTGATGAATATACAGATGCACTAGTAGCTTCTTCTCTAGCTGGAAGAACATCATCTCCATTAGTGTTAATAGATGAACAAGGAATATCAGCAACAACTAATGCTATGGCATATATTAAAACTTCTGTAACTAAAAAAACTGATTTAACTGTTATAGGTGGAACAAATGCTGTTTCAGAATCAACATTAGATAATATAAAAAAAGCATTAAGTGCTTGTGAAGCTCCAACAGGGGAAATTACAGTTCAGTCAATAGAAGCAGTTAGCCTTAACCAAATTGCAGTCCATTTTAATACAGAAGTTGATAAAGATTCTTGTAAAAATGTAACGAATTATAAAATAGATGGAGTTCAATTAACATCTGCAGATGATTATGGAAAAGCAATAGATGAAAATAGTGCTGTGGCTACAGCACCAGATAGAAATACGGTTTTAATAACCTTAGCAAAACCAAGAAAACAACTGGATAATGTAAAAGTTTCAGTAAATAAAGGAATATTAACTTTAGATAAGAAAAATTATATAGCCGGTTTTGAGCAAAATGTAATGTTTTCTGATATTACAGCTCCTGTACTGAAATCGGTAACAGCACGAGGAAATAATCAAATAACTGTGGAATTCTCAAAAGCAGTTAATATGAAGGATATTAATAGTGTAAAAAATAAATTTAAAATAGATGGATTGAATATTGGAAGTTACGGAATGAACAGTGATTTGAATTTGACTAAAATTAAGAATCCCATGATAATGGGAGAAAAAAATTGGTCAGAAAAAATTGTATTCTATTTTGATTCATCCCTTAAAAGTGGAAAACATACCTTGGAAGTTTTAGATGGAGATGAAGATTTATTAAAAGATGCCGCTGGATTTACTGTAAAAGAAGAAAGTAAGGATTTCTCAATAGACAGTAATAATACTGTTCCATCAATTAAATCCATAAAGGAAGCTGAAAATGGAGAAGTTGATATTACCTTTGATAGATCCATGGATTCGAAAACAGCTAAGGATAAATCAAATTATGAAATAAACGGTAAGAAAATATCTGATATAGATGGAGCCAGCATAAGCACCTGCAGTGGAGGTACTGTAGTAAAACTTAAATATATAACGGATGGTACAATAAAAGCTGGTTCAAATATAGTTTATATAAGCAGTAATGTTAATGATGCTTATGGAAATAAGCTAAATGATAATATTAGAATAAGCTTTGAGCATCCTAAAAATGCAACAAAACCAACTGTTACAAAGGTAACTGCAATTGATAGTGAAACTATTCGTGTGCAATTTAGTAAAATTGTTAATTATTCTTATGCCACGAGCATATCAAATTATGAATTAGAAGATAGTAAAAGCACAGATATAACGGATCATATTGATAGAATATACAATTCTAAAGATGAAGCTGTTAAAAGTAACGCAGATGTTTATGACATTAAGTTAAAAAAATTTAATCCATCGGATTCCAAGGATGATTGGAGATTAACAGGTTCAAAATATAATCTTACAATTAAGCATATTGTGGATACAGAAAACCCCTCAAATACAATGGAAGATTATACTGATACCTTAACAGGTACTGACAATACAGCACCAAATGTAATAGGAATATATTATAAAAAAAATAAGTCTCAAGGAAAAGATGGAGTAGTTGTATACTTCAGTGAAGCTATGAATTCAAAAACCATTACTAATAAGGAAAATTATAAATTCTTAAATGGAGAAGGAAATAGTAAGATATTACCAGAAAGTGCAAGTATAACAGCAGGTGGAGATAACAAGAGTGTAACAATAGAATTTCCTTCAAGTTATAAGGTTAAAATAGGTACTGCAGTAGACAGCAGTATTAATACTGGTATGAGCAATGATGTGATTAAAATACTAGTATTCAATGTGAAGGATGAAGCTGGAAATGTATTAAATGGGATCTCATATTCAGATAAAATATATATTAATACCTATGGAGCACAGGTAAAAGCTAAAACAATTAAGGTTTATTATGATGGAGATGACTTAAAAGCAGATATTCAATTCAGCAGGAGCATAGATAATTTAACTGCCAGTGATTTTACATTAGGAGGGATAACTCCAACTGATGCAAATTTTTCAGGAGACAAAGTAACTCTTACATTTAAGGATGGATATGAGGCTGCTGATGATGAAAGAAAAGCAGCTCCAGTGATAAGCTTTGCTAATGGAAAAAGTAATAATAGTAAAAATACAACTAAAATAGATTTGATAAAAGCTCAAGGGCAAAAAGCATATCTTGGAATAAAATCAGATGCTGAAACAACTGATGAAACTGGTGCGCCTATAGCTAGTTTATCTGATAAGGCAGGTAATAATCAAAATACAATATATGATTATGAGACAGCTCCAGAAACTATTTCACGTTACTGGAGTGCATTAAGGGATGGCAATTCAGGAAAGGTTTATATAACATTTGATACAGCACTGGATGAAAACAGTGGTTTAGATACAGATGATTTTATATTTGTAGGTGATGATGGAACAAATATAAAAGCTGACTCAGCAAAAATAAGTGGAAATACTATTATATTCACCTTTAATAATGCATCAGCTTTTAATAATAAAATTGGAGTAAGAGTTAAAAATACACTGTCATCATCAATAAGAACACAAAAAGATGGTGCTGGAAATTATTCTGAGTATGTTCCATCAAATGATGATATAAAAGAAAGAAGTGTAATTATTACATTTTAATAATAGTATTGCATTTGGTTGGTTAAAGTACTAACTGTAATTCGTAAAATAAGCACAATGTGACAGAATTTTTTCAGAGGACAGTGAAGGATGATTTTTCTCCGCTTTGTTGCGAAAAATCTTTAATTAAATTTTTGATGACTCGTTTCGCTAAAGCGAAACATTGCTGCCTAATATAAATCTAAAGATTATTTTGCTTTAGCAAAACAGTTTTTAAAAATAAATTAGTTTTCTGACGTAAGGAGGAAAACTCACCTTCATTGTCCTCTGTCCTTTGTCAATTGTCCACTAAAAAATGATTAGCATTTTTTTAAAATTACTAAATTGTATAAATACATTATGTTGACTTTTTGCAATTATAGCAATATACTGAAATAAAGGAAAGTTAAGTAAAATTTAAAATTGAATAATAATAGTATTAGGTGCTGCCATTTATTAAAAATGCAGTTAAAAGGGAAAGTGGAAGAACCACTGCAGCCCACCGCTACTGTGAGGATGATGAAACCTTATTATGCCACTGGATAATTTATCTGGGAAGACAAGGGAGTAAAATGAATCCGAGCCAGGAAACCTGCCTGATATTTGTTGATTCTTTCGGAGGGAAAGATATATACGAAGAAACATTATCTGTAATAGATAATGTTTATCATGAATGCAGGTGGGCTCTTTCAAGGGCTCATTTTTTTTATGCAATTTTTACTAAATTTATTTAGTATGCAAATAAAGAAGGAGGGGTTAGCAGTTATGAAAAATATAATTACTTAAATATTTTTGTTAAAAATTAATGCTTTACTGAGAAAACTTAATAAGGGGGGGACAATATGAAAAAAATAATTAGTAAGATAATACTGCTTTTATTTATGTTCAGTATTACTTTATCTAATATTGGTAATGTACATGCTGATGAAGCTATAAGTAAAAGTAGAATTTTTGGAAAGGACAGAGTTGAAACTTCTATAAAAATAAGTGAAAATGGATGGCAGAATGGTACGGATACAGCTGTTATAGCTCAAGGCTATGGATATGCAGATGCACTTTGTGCAGCACCACTTTCTAAAAAGTATAATGCTCCATTATTGCTTACAGATAAAAGTGGATTGAATAATGAAACTATTAATGAGTTAAAAAGACTTAAGGTTAAAAACGTTTTTATAATTGGAGGAAATGGCTCTTTATCCTCAAATGTAGAAAATCAATTAAAAAGTTTAGGAATAAATCATATTGAAAGATTATGGGGAAAGGATAGATATGAAACTTCTTTAAAGATAGCTGAAAGTTTAGGAGAAGTAAATGGTGCTGTTGTTACTTCAGGAAATGGTTATGCAGATAGTTTATCCATAGCACCTATTGCTGCTCAAAAGGGAATGCCCATATTGCTTTCAGATAAAAATGATCTTACAGATGGGATAAAAAACTATATAAAAGATAAAAATATAAAAAATGTTTACATAGTTGGTGGAACTGGAGTCATAGGTACAAAAATTCAAAATGATTTGTCCAATGCTAAAAGATTAAGTGGACAAGATAGATTTGAAACCAACCTTGCTGTAATGAATGAATTTCAAAATGAATTGAAATTTGAAAAAATATTTATAGCAGAGGGAGATGGTGCATCTGGAAATGAATTTGCCGATGCACTTTCAGGAGCAGTTCTTGCAGCACAAAGTTCTTCACCTTTAGTTCTCATTTATAAAACTATGCCAGCTAAGACTGCAGAATTTATAAAAGCTAAGATGTCTAACAAGACACAGCTTATAGCTTTAGGTGGTGAGGCTGTAGTAGCAGATAGTGTATTAAGTGGATTGATTGATTTATTTAGTGGAAAAACTGTTCCTACAACAACACCAACTCAGACAACAACGTCAGCTGGAGGCAGTTCATCAGGAGGTTCTTCAGGTGGGTCCTCAGGAGATAAAACCTTCACCATGACAATTACTAAAAATAATGGGGCTAGTACAATAAAAACCTTTACTATGACCATAAACAAAGATAAAGCAAATGAAAATGCAATGGAATATTTAAAGAGTGTAGCTAAGGTAACTGAGCTGCAGGGATCAGGTTTTATAAATGGTATAGATGGATTATTATATGTACCTTTAAAAGACTTGCCAATTTCAGATAGAAAAGCAGGATACTATGGAATTGATTGGTTTATACGTTTAAATGGAAAACTTACACCTGTAGGTGCACCCAGTGTATATCCTAAAGAAGGAGATACTTTAAATTTTGATTATCATGAATGGGATTGGCATTCTTTAGTAGATCCAGATTATAAAGGAACAATGCCTTTAAACTTAGAAGATGTGCCCGATTCAGCTAAGTCAGGAGAATCCATAAAACTTAGAGCTAGTTGTGTATTTAGAGGTGTTTATAATGTAGCAGTAAAAGTAGATGGAAAGCAAGTAGCAGTTACAGATATAGATGGATACGCTACAATAGCCATAAATACTGGAGGAACACATACAGTAACAGTAGAGAAGGATGGAGCATCAAAAAGTAAAACAGTAATAGTAAATGGTCATGACAAGCCAGATATAGATGATTTAGAACTAAAAACCTTAGGTCAGACTTATGATGGAAATGCCAGTGGAAATAAAAGTGAAATAAGTGGAAATGCAATTATTTCTGCAAATAATATTTCACTTCAAAATGTAAAGGTTGATGGAGAACTTATAATAGATCCAGGTGCAAATGGAAACAGCAACATTACAAATGTTACTGCAAGTAAGATTGTTGTAAAATCTGGAGGAGCAAATAGTATTCATTTTAGTAATGTAAAATCAGATTTAATTGAAGTTAACAGCAGCAGCAATGTAAGAATTGAAGGAAAAGATGAAACTCAAATAAAAAATACTCAGGTAGAAAATAGTTGCATATTGGAGACAGCAGATTCTAAGTCATATTTTGGACAAGTTACTGCTGAAAATGATGATAAAAATGATTGTGGTACTTTGGAGTTAAGAGGAAATTTTGCAGATAACATAGAGGTAAAATCCAATGTTAAAATAGTTGCTTCAACTAATGCTCCTATTCCAGAAGTTAAGGTGAATTCAGATTCAAAGCCAGATGTAATACTTCAAGGTAAATTTGAGAATGTTAGTATTTTGAAAGAAGCAACTTTAGAGGAAAATAATGCACAAATATTAAAAGTTGCTGCTGATGCAGATGTTACCATAAAGCTCAATGATGATAAGTCAAGTGTAGGCAGTATTGAGAAAGCAAAGGATGTTAATGTTAAGTGTAAAGATAAAGACAACAAGGACATAAAAACAATACCAACAAAAGAAAAACAATCGGTTTCTGTATCAGGAATAACTTTGGATAAAACAGAAGCAAGTCTTGCTGAAGGAGATACAATACAGTTAAGAGCAGCAGTTCAGCCAGACAATGCAACAAATAAAAATGTAACCTGGTCAAGTAGTGATACATCAGCAGCAGTAGTAGATTCAAATGGAAAAGTAACAGCAGTAAAAGAAGGAACAGCAACTATAACAGCTGCTACAGAAGATGGTAATAAAACAGCAGCTTGTGTTATAACTGTAACCAAGCAGCAGCCTTCAAAGGATACTTTTACTCTATTAGTTACAAAGGATAATGGAGCAGCAACATTAAAAAAACAAACCATGACAATAGATAAGGACGAGAAAAATGAAAATGCAATGGAATATTTAAAGAGTATATCCACAGTTGCGGAATTACAGGGACCAGGTTTTATAAATGGTATAGATGGATTATTATATGTGCCTTTAAAGGCTATGCCAATTAGTGAAAGACAAAATGGATACTATGGTGTTGACTGGTTTATATATTTAAATGGAAGTCTTACAGATGTAGGAGCAACAGGTGTACATCCTAAGGCAGGAGATACCTTAAGCTTTGATTATCATAAGTGGGATTGGCATGCTTTAGTATCACCAGGAACTACAGTAATGCCTTTAACTTTAGAAGATATACCGGCTTCAATTGATTCTGGAAAAACTATAAATCTTAGAGCTACATGTGTATTTAGAGGAGTTTATAATGTAAAGATAAAAGTGGATGGAAATGAAGTGGCAGCTACAGATATAGATGGGTATGCCAATATAACTATAAATGAAGCAGGAACTCATACTATTAGAGCTGAAAAAGAGGGTGCTTACGTAGAAAGAACAATAACAGTAAATGGTCTAACACCAACACCAGTAATTACAGATACAACTCTTATAAATGTAACTGGAGATATTAATTTAAATATAACTCAAGCAAAAGACAATACTATAAATATAAAGGGCGGTAGTAAAAACATTAGCGATATCCTTACCATAACTTTATATGACCAAAATAACAATTTAAAATATATTAATCAGGCAATAGGAGCTATGAATTTTTCTACAAAGCTTGATGTAGGAAAATATCATGGATATGTAAAAGCTTCTAGTACAAAAATAGTAAATATAGATGATTTTGATGTGAAATAAGCTAAAAATTAATTATTTATCACTATATTCATAAAGAATGGCTATTTAACACATAATAGTCATTCTTTAAAGGTTTTTTACAATAATATATTCAGGAAGTGAAAATGAAAATGAATCACAATAAGAAAGAAAAAAGCAGATATTATAAAGATTTTAAGGTATATCATGTATTGACAGCTGCTCTTATTTTTATATCTATGATAATTATGATATTTTCCAATGATAATCCTGTAATATTAGCATCTGTATATGTTTTTATTGTATCAATGATAATTTGCTCTAAAGAAAAGCAGAAGTTTAAAACAGGTTTTTACTATTTTATACCAATTGCTGTTTTGATAGTAGTGATTAATATGTTTTTTGTAAGTTCGGGAAGCATCACACTTTTTTACTTATTTCATAAGCGATTTACATTAGAAGCAGTGGTGTATGCTGTAGTTTTTTCTTTTAAATTTCTTGCGGCTATTTATATATTCTTAATATTTGAAACTATGATTGATACTGATAGAGCTGTATCCTACTTTTCTTCTGTAATGCCTAAGTCAACATTAATGCTTATGATAAGCTTTAAACTTATACCAAGTATGAGGGATAGATTTAAAAATTTAAAGGAAATATATGAAATTAGAGGAGTAAGATTTAACAAGAAAAAATCCAAAGAAAAGACTGCCAGTTATATTCCTGTGCTTTCAATATTATTGGAGGATTCTATGGAAGGTTCCTTTGCAATAGGAGAAGCAGCTTATGTAAGAGGATTTTTAAGTGGAAATAGAAGTATATATGAAAGACAGAAATTTTATAGCAGGGATTATCAAATAATAGCATTAAGTATTGCTCTTATTATATTTTATGTAATAGCAGAATTTAAAAATTGGGTACAATTCAATATATACGATGGAGTAACCATTATAAATTTTATAAATATTGGCATAGCTGCAATTTTTGCACTTGTTGTATGTATTACTCTACTTGTAATTTTTAATAGTGAGGAGAAGAAAAATGGCTTTTATAGAGATTAACAATTTAGAATTTACTTATCCTATGGAAAAGAAGAAATCGCTTGTAAATATAAACTTATCCTTAGAGAAAAATTCCATTCTTCTCATAGCTGGAAAATCTGGGTCAGGCAAATCTACTCTTGCAAGGGCCATAGTGGGAACTGTCCCTAACTTTTATGGAGGGACTATAGGTGGTGAAATAAAAATAGCTGGAAAGTCTTTAAGGGAAATGAAGCATAAAGAAAGAGCAAAAGAAGTAACTATGGTTTTTCAAGATCCAGAAAAGCAGCTTATGATGAATAAGGTGCATAGAGAAGTAGCCTTTGGATTAGAGAATGTAGGGACTGACGAAAAGGTCATAAAAAGAATGGTTTATGAAGCACTGCAATTTTTAGGAATACTTCATCTTGCAGAAAGAGATATAACCTCTTTATCAGGAGGAGAAAAACAAAAGGTAGCAGTTGCAGCTGCTCTTGTATATATGCCTAAGTGTATAATTTTAGATGAACCTACCTCACAACTGGACCCTTCGGCAGCAGAAGAGGTTATGAATTTAATAAAAAAGATAAATGAAGAATTAGGAATAACTATAATAGTCATTGAACACAGAGTAAACAGATGGTTTGATGCAGCAGACTCCATAGCTATTATGGATAAAGGAAGGCTAAAGTTATTTGAAAATAAAGAAAATTTTTACAATAACTGCAGTGAAGAACAATATATTTTTATGCCAGATTATTTAAAATTTTTAAAAAAGGCAAATTTTAAAATTATGCCCAAAAGTTTTAAGGATGCTAGAATACAATTTTTAAATAGTGATATAAAATTTGAAAAAGAAGAAAGCATACCTAAAGAAGAAAATGTTGAAAATTTACTTAAAATAAAAAAAATGAGTTGTAAATATTATTCTAAAGAAGCTTTAAAAGATGTGAATTTTAGTGTGAATAAAGGTGATTTTATAAGTATAATGGGGGCTAATGGTGCTGGAAAAAGTACTCTTTTGAAAACCATTATGGGTATTAAGGATTATAAAGGTACTATAAAGCTTCATGATAAAAATGTAAAAGATATGGAGATAAGAGAAATAGCTAAACATATAGGATATGTTTCTCAAAATCCTAATGATTATTTGTCAAAAGACAGTGTATATGATGAAGTTAGATTTACTATGGATAACTATGGTGTATATGATGACGCGGTAATAGAAAAGGTTTTAAAGGATTTGGAAATATATGATGTTAAGGATAAAAATCCAAGAGATTTGAGTGGTGGACAAAGACAGAGAGTTGCCATAGCATCTATTTTAGTATTAAGACCAGAAATAATATTACTGGATGAACCTACAAGAGGACTTGAAAGTGATCTTAAAGACAGATTAGGTAATATATTAAAAAAGCTCAATGATCAGGGAACAGCTATTATACTTGTAACTCATGATACAGACTTTGCTAGTAAATTTTGTACAGGGTATGTGATTATGTTTAATGGCAGAATCATAGCAAAAGGAAGAAGAGAAGATATTTTAGGACAGGGTATATTTTATACTACTTCTATTAATAAGCTAGTAAGGGATAAGGATAGAAGCATATTTACTCTAGATGAAGCTTTGAGCAGGTGTGATATATGAAAAAGCTTATAATTCTTCTTACTGCTGCTATAACCCTTATGTTAATGATACTTACTGCTAAAAGTGATTTCCAAACAGGAATATTTTTAATTTGCACTCTAAGTGTGTTTTTAATATTGTTTATGAGTTACTTTTATTTTGAAAAGTCTAGTGCTGGTACCAAGGAAATAGCTGTTATTGCTACTTTAAGTGCCTTTGCTTCAGTTTCTAGAATGGCCTTTGCTCCCATTCCGAATGTAAAGCCTGTAACCTTTCTTGTAGCATTAACTGGTTTTGTATTTGGACCTTATGAAGGTTTTTTAGTTGGAAGTACCACAGCTTTCTTATCTAATATGTTCTTTGGTCAAGGACCATGGACACCCTGGCAGATGTTTTCCTGGGGATTAGTAGGTATCATAGGAGGCTTTTGGGGAAAGAAAAAGAAAAAAGTATCAGCTTTGAAATTTTCCATAGTATGCTTCTTACTTGCTTTTATGTATGATTGGATTATGGATATACAATATGTAATTGGTTTTGTAAAACCTATGAATAGGTGGACTATTATAGGAGCATACATGTCCGGTTTAACTTTTGATATTTTACATGGAGGAGGCTCTTTTATATTTTCAATAATTTTTTATGACAGCTTTCTTCCAGTATTACAAAGGTATAAAAGAAAACTTGATATAAGTTATTTAAAGGATAATAAAAAATCGGGGGGAGTTAGTTATGAATAAGAACAAAAAGAAGTACTTAATAGCATCGGCAGCTTTTGTTGTGTGCTTTATTATGTTTGTATTTGCAATTAAAGCACAGAGAATGTATGCACAAAATCTTACAGATAGACAAGAAGCTTCTCAAAAATCTGAGAACAAAGCTGCTAATACTAAATCAAATACTGATAAAGCTGCAAAAGAAAATGCTAAAGCACAAGATGCAAAAAGCAATACTACTGCAGCAGCTCAAGAAGCTGCAAAAACAGATGTAAGCAAAAAAGCTGCTTCAAACTCCAACTCAAGTAGTACAAGTGCTTCACAAACAAGTTCACCACAACAACCAGCAGCTAGTACAAGTGTTAAGGTAAAGCAAGATGATCCTGATAGTCAGATGAACCTACAAATTATTGATACAGTAAATGGAAATAAAATTATTTTGCAGAAAGACATTAGCAGCATGGATGGTGAAACAGTGGGATACATAATGGAAAGAACTTTGGATGCTGCCAAGATAAAATATAAAGCTACAGGTTCTGCATCTACTCTATATTTTGCTGCTATAGACGGCCTTGAAGAAAAGAAGGCAGGAAACTTATCTGGTTGGTGCTATTATGTAAAGAAAAAAGGAGATACAAAATTTCACAAACCTAATGTAGGAAGCGGACAGTGGATATATCACAAGGGAGATGTGGTGGTTTGGAAATATCTCGCAGATGGAATACATGATGGATATGAAGATGATTGGGGAAAGAGTAGTTTTTAAAAATGAAATAATTAAAGGGAGAGGATGTAAATGTTAAAGATAAAAAGTAAATATGTATTTATAGCAGCAATAATTGCTTCAACAATTTTCACCAGCAGTTCTGTTATGGCAAGAGAAATAAATAAGGAAACTACAGATGTTCATAAATCCTGGAATTTACAATTTAATCAGGATGTAGATTTTAATGATGAAGCTAAAAGTGACATAACCGTAGTAGATAGTAAAGGAAATGTTTTAGTTACTAATATAAGGTTAGGAAATAGTAAAACTATAATAGTGGATGCACCTAAGGAAGGATATAAAGTAGGAGAACACTATGTAATAAATATAAGTGATAAGCTTCGTTCTAAAAAAAATAAGCCGTTAAAGGAAAGTATACAGTGTAATTTTGTAGTAAATGGGGCTCAGGATATTTATGGAACTAAAGTGGATACTGCATTATCGCTTGGAATGAATAAGATATTAGGAGAATTTAAAGATGGTTCAGGAAATGATTGGGAAGCATTGATATTATCAAGATATGGACAGGAAGTTCCTGCGAAGTATTTAAGCAATCTGGAAAGTAATTTAAAAGCTTGTAATGGTATAATGGGTCAGCCTACAGATTATGAAAGAACTACCTTAGCTTTAATGGCTATAGGAAAAGATCCTACTAATTTTAATGGATATAATTTAATAGAAAAAATATACAACAGTGATGATATGCAAAATCAAGGTATAAATGCCTATATTTTTGCACTTATAGCTTTGGACTCAGGTAAGTTTAATGTACCAGATAACGCCATTTGGACAAGGGAAAAGCTCATAAATAAAATATTGAATGGCAGAACTGAAGATAAAGGATGGTCTTATGGAGGAGACAGTGCAGATCCAGATATGACTGGAATGGCACTTACAGCCTTAGCACCTTACAAGGATAAAAGTGATGTAAAATCTGCTATAGATGAAGCTGTAAATAGACTGTCTGCTATACAAAGTGCAGATGGTAGTTTTTCTTCCTGGGGAACAGTTAATAGTGAAAGCTGCTCTCAGGTTATTATAGCTCTTTGTGCTAATGGAGTAGACCCTACAGGAGATAAATTCACTAAAAATGGAAAAAATGCTTTAGATGCACTACTTCAATGTCAGGTAGAAGGTGGTGGCTTCTATCATACAAAGGAAACTGGATATAATACCATGGGAACAGATCAGGCACTTGAAGCACTTGAAGCTTATAAAATGTTTAAAGAAGGAAAAGGAGGCTTATACATTTTTAAGTAAATTATTATAAAGCTGCAATATGTAAAGGAGAGGTAATCTCAATATGAAAAAGCTTATAATCGTTTCTACAGCAGTTATTGTCATACTTCTTATGCTAATAACTTTGAATAAGGATACACAGACAGGTATTTCATTAATTATTACCTTGGGAGTGTTTTTTATACTCTTTATGAGTTATTTTTACTTTGAAAAGTCCAATTCAGGTACAAAGGAAATAGCTGTAATAGCTACTTTAAGTGCTTTTGCAGCAGTTTCAAGAATGGTTTTTGCACCTATTCCAAATGTAAAACCTGTAACCTTCCTTGTAGCAATTTCAGGTTTTGCATTTGGTCCCTATGAAGGCTTTTTAATTGGCAGCACTGCAGCCTTTTTATCCAATATATTTTTTGGACAAGGGCCTTGGACACCCTGGCAAATGTTTTCCTGGGGGCTTGTGGGAATTTTATCAGGAGTATGGGGAAAAAGGGGAAAAGGAGTTTCTGCTATAACATTTTCCATAGTATGTTTTGTATTCGGTTTTATGTTTGATTGGATTATGAATATATGGTATGTATCTGCCTTTATAAAACCAATAAGTATTAAAAGTATTATAGGAGCATATATAGCAGGCTTGACCTTTGATATTTTGCATGGAGGAGGCTCCTTTATATTCTCCATAATTTTTTATGATAGTTTTTTACCAGTGCTGAAGCGTTATAAGATGAAGCTTGATATAAGCTATATCAAGTGAAATCAATAAATTTGTAAAAATTAGGTGGGAGTTGGAATATGGATAAAAATAAAAAGAAATATGTAATAGCAGCATCAGCTTTTGTTATCTGTTTTCTTTTGTTTATTTTAGCTGTCAGAGTACAAAAAATGTACGCTAACAATGTTACTAATGAACAATCAACTTCTCAAAAAAAACAGAGTGATACTGGAAAAGATGAAGCTAAAAAAAGTATAGAAGTAAAAAAAGAAGATAAGAAAGTGGAAGACAGATCTACTAAAGCAGAAGCTGCTAAGAATAAAGAAAGCAGTAATACAAAAACAAGCAGCACAGCGGCAGCTAATGCATCTGGCGCAAGCAGTTCCAGTACAAGTAACACACAGGCAAATTCAAAGGTTAACTCAGCTGCTAGTGAAAATATAAAAGTAAAGCCAGATGATCCAGTTGAACAATATTCATTTCAGTTTATTGATACAGTCAATGGAAACAATGTGTTTTTAAAGAAGAATGTTGACAATATGGATGGAGAAACTGTAGGCTACATAACAGAAAAGCTTTTAGATGAAGCAAAAATAAGTTTTAAAGCTACAGGCTCAACGTCTACCTTATATTTTGCTGCTATAAATGGACTTGAGGAGAAAAAGGCAGGAAAGTTGTCTGGCTGGTGTTACTATGTAAGAAAAAAAGGAGAAAGTAAGTTTCAAAAGCCTAATATAGGAAGTGGACAGTGGATATATCATAAAGGAGATATCATAGTTTGGAAATATCTTGCCGATGGAATACACGATGGTTATTCTGATGACTGGATGTAGCAATTTAAATTGTCATAATAGCATAGTTCATAATAATTTAATTAAAATTTGATAATTTGTTGACAAATAAGGAAAAATGATGTAATGTAAAGGTGTAGATAATTACAAATTTAATAATATTTGGTACAGGCTTCCCTGATGGGAATTAATAGGGAAAGTGGTGAAAAGCCACTGCAGCCCCCGCTTCTGTAAGGATGATGAAACTCACAATATACCACTGAAGGCATGAGCTTTTGGGAAGGTGTGAGGAGTAAAATGATTCTAAGTCAGTAGACCTACCTGTTTCTATGGATATAGTGCTCTCGGAGGGAGAGATAAGTATCGAACGATGTTGTGATTTTAGTTTTTTAAGCTAAAGCTGTATTCGTGTCGTATATTGAAGACCTTCGAAAGAAGGTCTTTTTTATGTTTAACTAAAGATAAAGCTTATATAAATGGTCAAATAAGTCAGCAAGCTTGCCTTTATATTAAAAAATACCCTCAAATAATTTAAAATGTCTTCTTACCTATTTCCCTATATAAAGGCAAGCATAAAAATATAACAGTTATATAGCTGAATAAACAATATGTGTACACAAAAATAAAAAACAAATATTCAAAGAAAAAAATAAAAATAAAGGGAGCGTGTAAAAAATGATTAGAACACTAAAAAACAAATTATTTGCTACTTTGTGTGTGACAGCATTAACTTTAGGAGCTGTAACAGCTACATCCACTTTCAATAATGTACAAGCAGCTGAAACTACAACAGTAAAAACTGTTTATGTGGATGTTGAGAAGGATATTTTAGGGCAAGCACCTATTGTAAAACCAGTAAAGGTTCAAATTACTAGTGATGAAGTTAATGAAAAAATTAAATATGCTACAGTAAAGGCTGCTTATGAGCAAGATGTAGATGTAAGGTTAGACGACAAAGGCACTTATGTACAAGCTTTTTCTGATACTTCAGATACTCAAGCTGAATTTTCAAATAATTATAAATATAAAGATAAAATACCAGCAATTTGTTTTGATACAAAAACAGCTTATAGTCAGCCAATTGTAACAGATCCAGATTATTTAAGTGAAAAAGAATTTGATGGAATATCTGGATGGATGTTTACTGTTAATGACAAAATGACTTATGGCAGCAATTCTTGGTATACTGCAGATACACCTTTAACTGATGTACCAGATGGGGCTGTAATACGTTGGGAATTTTCAGCAGCTGATGGATGCGATTTAGGAATGTCAAATTATCTGCCAGATGGAACAGTTAGTTATGGATATTACAATTGGAAAAATAAAGAGGATGCTCCATTCTTTACTGGAAGAGCAGATAAGACAGCTTTAATAAGATCTATGGCTAATCACAGCGATAAGGCAGATGCAGCTTATGTTAATGCATTAAAAGATTTGAAAGATTTAACAATTCAGCAAGCTGATGTTAATGATGACATGGATGTAAGTGGTAATTTAGTAACTCCTAGATCTTAGCATTTAAATTTTTATAATTAGATTTATAACATAACATTATATAAATATTGATCGTTAAAATAACCTAAAATGGTACAGTTGCTTCATTAAAAAATTTTTACTTAGTTTAATATTACGAATTGCCAGTTTGAAAAATAATTTTATAAAATATGAGAATGGGCTAATATACTGATTAGCCCATTATTTTACATTGAAAAGGAGAATTAAAATGAGAAAGTCTTTGAAAAAACTAAGCTTAGGAATGATATTGGTGTTCCTTTTAATGATATTTAAACCTTATTCTGTCCTGGCAGAAGGAGGTTCGAAGACACCAGTTAAAATATCTGTGAATGTGCAAATAACAGCTGCTAATAAGACTTATGATCCTAAAATTTCTTTAGATGAAAATTTTAAAACAACAGTGACAAGTGTAAAGGTAGTTTCTGAAAATGGTAAAGATGCAGCTTTAATAGATAAATATAAAGTTAATGGAAGTTATGAGGGAGAAGTAAAGCTTGATGGTCCTACTATTGGAGATGTACCTGTATTAATTGATAATAGTAAATTGAAAATTACATATACACCAAATGATGATTATGAATTTACACTTAATAAAGTTTTACCTGTAAGTGTTAAGGTTTTTGATGATGGAGCAGCAACACCTACAATAGAAGAACAAAAAAAGCAAATTGAAAGAGCTAAAAAGGCAGAAGATGATCTCTATAGTAAATTAGGGATTGGAAAAGGAACCGTACCTGAATTTTCTTGGGGTGGAAGCAGGTCTATAGATGGAAAAGCAGAAGGTACGATTGAACTGAATGATTATGTTTGGGAAGTATTTTCCTCTGCTCGTTCCGGTTATACAGGCGTAAGAGCGGGTTTTTATGATGATTGGTTTAAAATGATACAAAATGGTTTGCAAAAAATGAAAGATAAAGGCATAACTGCACGAGATGTAAAATTAACGGAATGGGAAAAATTAATTTTAGCTATTACGGCAATAGGCTATGATGCTAGAGATATAAAGTCATATGACTTAATAGAGATAGTTTCCAACAAGGCTAATAAAGCAGCATCACCAGAGTATTTATCACTTCAGTATGGAATTTTGGCATTAACTTGCAATGATTATATGGATTCTGTGTCTCAAGATGAAAATCATATTAATAGAGCTTATATAGAAAATTATGTACAAGGATGTGCTGCAAACAAAATAGCTAATTCTGGAAAAGAAATTATAAATAGTATATCTGATTTAGCTTATATGCAAATTCAGCCAATGGTTGCTTATTATGATCCAAATGCAGAAAAAGGAGATAAATACTATGATGTAAAACAGGCTATGCAAATAGTGTTTGATGAATTTTCTAATGCACAAACGTATGGAGGCTTTTTTTGGGGAGGAAAGGAGTATATAAATAATGCGTGGACAAATGCTCAGGTATATATGACTCTTGGAATGGCTAAAGTGAATATTTTTGATAAGAAATACATTAAATGTGGCAAAACTGTGATAGATGGTGTATTGGATGTTGTTCCTGAGGTTACATCCAGTTGGTATGAACCTACACAGATATGTAGGGGGATAGATTCACTTATTAGAGCTTATGAAGGAAGAAATTCAATTTTTGATTGTACAGATGTTAAGGAATCAACAATACCTGTAAATGATGCTATATCAGCATTACCAGTTATAATTACATCTGATAATAAAGATCAGGTTGATGCAGTTCAGGCATTATATGATTCTCTTAGTGATGCAAAAAAAGCTTCTCTTAAGGAAAGCACAAAGGCAAAACTTGCTGCAGCACAAGATGCTTTAAACAATGTTGATAAAGCATTAAAAATTTCTAATTTAACAGATAAAAAGGAATTTAAATTAGGAGACAATGCTAAAGTATCTGTAAAAGTTGAAAATAATTCGGATAAAGATAAAGAGGTTTCATTAATAGTAGAATTATATGATGGAAGTAATAAATTTATTAAATACGTATGCAGTAATAAAACTATAAAAAAAGCACAATCAGCTATTTTAGATGGTATTATAAAGCTTCCAGAACAAGGAACATACAATTTAAAGGCATTTGTATGGGATAGTTTAGAAAATATGAGTCCTCTTTTCAATGAAATAGATATGCCTGTTAAGTAAAATACAAGTATAGTTAGGGGAGGAAAAGATGATAAATAAGAAAATAAAAATTTTAGTTTGTATTTCTATGGTATGCACTATGCAGTTTACAGGAATAGGAATATTAGGAGATAACAATATATTTGCAGAAGCTGCATTATCAGCAAGTCCTGCAAAAAATGAAATGCAAGTATCGCAAGAGGATAAGAAAAGCGTACAAGCATCAGAAGATTCTAATGGGAAAGTTCAAGTGTCACAAGATACTGATGATAAATCACAAACATCACAGGATAGAGGAAATGCAGTAGAAAAAAATGATACAGAAGCTGTTATAAATGTAACAGAAATAAGCTTGGATAAAAATAGTGCAAGTTTAAAAGAAGGAGAAACAGTAGAACTTAAAGCAACAGTAACTCCAACGGATGCAACTAATACAAAGGTAATATGGGCAAGTAGTGATACATCTATAGCAACAGTAGATGAAAATGGAAAAGTAACAGCAGTAAAGGCGGGGACAGCAGATATAACAGCAGCTTCAGAGGATAATAAAACTTTATCAGCTAAATGTAGCGTTACTATTGGAGCTGCAAATTCGTTACATATTACAAATTCAACATTAAAAAGCAAGCTTGTAGCAGCGGTAGGAAAAGGCAGTGATTATACAGGAGATTTAACGGAAGGTGACTTAGAAGCTATTAAGGGAACAATTGATCTTTCTAATTCAGATATTACAGATAGTGATATGACATTAATGAACTATCTAAAAGGAGTATCAGCTATTAATTTATCCAACAATACAGCTATAACCTATAATGGATTTAAAAAAGACTATTTTGATTGGACAACAGCAAAGAGTCTGGATTTTAGTGGGTGTACAGGAATAAAGTTCACACCAGCTTCAAGAGATGGCATGTTTGCTTTTGCAGAGTGCAATAATTTGACTTCTATAAGTTTACCAGAAGGAATAGAAACTATTCCTATCGGCTGTTTTTTGAAGTGTACAGCTTTAACTAATATAAAAATTCCAAATACGGTTGAAACTATAAGAAAAACTGCCTTTCAAGGTTGTACATCACTATCATATGTTAGAATTCCTAATAATGTAAAAACCTTAGAAGATAATTGCTTTTCAGGATGCACTAATCTTGCTGTACTAGACTTAAGAGATACAAGTTTTACGGCAGATAAAATTAAAAATGTAGGATGTTCTGATTCAGTAGCTTTACTTTGTGGTCAGGATGGTAAGCTGTCACTTAAAGAAACATCAATAAAAACAGGGGGAAATCAAACAATTACTTCTGAAATCCCATCAGAAAAAAATGTTACATGGGGAAGCACAAATACTGATGTAGTTACAGTTTCAAAGGAAGGTGTGATAACAGGGATTAACCCAGGGACTGCATATGTTTATGCAAAAACTGAGGATAACAGTTACAGTGGAATATGTAATGTTACTGTAACTGCCAAGGATAATCCACAAACAATAGCTGTAACAGGAATAAGCTTAGATAAAACTAGTGCAGACCTAAAGGAAGGAGATATGGTAGAACTTAAAGCAACTGCAGCTCCAGAAAATGCAACCAATAAAAATGTAATATGGAAGAGCAGTAATGAAGATATGGCAACAGTAGATGAAAATGGAAAAGTAACAGCAGTAAAGTCAGGGACAGCAGATATAACAGTAATGTCAGAGGATAATAAGAATGCAACAGCTAAATGTACGGTTACTGTAACTGCAAAAGATGTTCCACAAACAGTATCTGTAACAGGAATAAGCTTAGATAAAAGTATTGAAAGCATAAAGGCAGGAAGTGTATTAGAACTTAAAGCAACTGTAGTTCCAGAAAATGCAACCAATAAAAATGTAACATGGAAAAGTAGTGATGAAACAGTAGCAACCGTAGATAAAGATGGAGTGGTAAAAGGAGTAAAAGCAGGAACAGCAGATATAACAGTAGTTTCAGAGGATAATGAAGTTTTAAAAGCTAATTGTACTGTTACTGTTAGAGCTGCAAATTCTTTAGATATTACAAATCCAACATTAAAAAGCAAGCTTGCAGCAGCAGCAGGAAAAGGCAGTGATTATACAGGAGATTTAACGGAAGATGATTTGGCAGCTATTACAGGAACAATTGATTTGTCTAATTCGAACATTACAGATCCTGATATGACACTAATGAAAAATCTAAAAGGAGTATCAGCTATAAATTTGTCTAATAACAAAGGTATAACATATAGTGGAGTTAAAGGATTAAATTTTGATTGGACAATACCAAAAAGTTTGGATTTTAGCGGGTGTTCAAGCATATTTAAAATACTTCAATTTGCATTTGCTAGTAAGCCTAATAAAAAAATAAATTTGATTTCTATAAATTTACCTGAAGGAATGACAGAAATTCAGTCATCTTCTTTTACAAATTGCCAAAGCTTAACTAATGTAAAAATTCCAAGTACCATTTTAAGCATAGGAAATCTGGCCTTTTCAGGATGTTCATCGCTGTCATATGTTAAAATTCCTAATAGTATAAAAGACTTAAAAAATTTAGGGAGTGGGTGCTTTAAAGGCTGCACCAATCTTTCAATACTAGATTTAAGAGATACAATCTTTACTAAAGATAACACCAAAAATGTAGGTTATCCTGATTCTACAGTTGTGCTTTGTGGCAAGGATGGTCAGCTGTCACCTGAAGAAGTATTAATAAAGGCAGGTGGAACTAAAACCATTACTAGTAAAATTCCATCAGACAAGAAGGTTATATGGGGAAGTACAAATAATGATGTGGCTGCAGTTTCAAGTGACGGTGTAGTAACAGGAGTTAAGCCGGGAACTGCGTATATTTATGCAAAAACTGATGATGATAGCTGCAGTGGACTTTGTACTGTAACAGTAAAAGATTCAGCATCTTTTGTGGATGTGTCAAAAGTGGAGTTAGATAAAACAAGTGCAAGCTTGAAAGAAGGAGAGACAGTAGAACTTAAAGCAACTATAACCCCAACGGATGCAGCAAATAAAAATTTAATTTGGACAAGTAGCGATACATCAATAGCAACAGTAGATTCAAATGGTAAGGTAACAGCAGTAAAAGCAGGAACAGCTACAATAACGGCAGTATCGGATGATAACAAAGATATAAAGGCACAGTGTACAGTTACAGTAGATCCAAAGGATGATACTAAATTAATAGGAATAACTAATGAAAACCCTGATTCATCAGTAAAATTGGGAAATGATGCAAAAGTATCAATAAAAGCAGTAAATAATTCTGATAAAGACCAATATGCTGTATTAGTAGTAGCATTGTATGATGAAAGTGGTAATCTAATTAAATGTGCAAGTGGTGAAACGACTATTAAAAAAGAAGATTTTTCAGTTTTAGATGCAAGAATGAGTCTTCCATCAGAAGGAAAGTACACATTAAAAGCCTTTGCATGTGACAGTTTGGAAAATATGAAGGCTATTTCTAATACTATAGACATACCAATTAAATAAGTAATAGAAATTAAATGAGCTAAGTATGAAAAGATACTTAGCTCATTTGAGTAATCATCTATATAAAAAGCTTAAATACTTCACTGGTAATAAACTTAACATCGGGATATAATAGCAAAATACATACATCATCATTCATATATTTCTTATTTAATTTGTAAGAGCTGTTATACAAATAATACTGTTCTATTAATTTATTTTTATAATCAATAATTAAGTATTCTTCTATTCCTTTTTCTGCATACAAATTCATCTTATAGCCTCTATCATTTTCCTCTGTAGATTCGCTGAATACCTCAAATACTACCTTTGGTGTTTCTAAGTATAATAAATCATTTTCGGCTTTTTCTCTTATGCTTTTACCACAGAAAACTGATATATCAGGTATTCTATATTCATTTTCTGTAAATTTGATATGCATTTCATTTGTAACTACGCAGCTCATTGGCAGTTTAGATTCTAGAATATTACATAAATTTCTTATTGTTTTACCATGTCTTGCATTAGGACTAAAATAATATATCTTACCTTTTGAGTATTCTGTTACATGACCGGTATTATCTTTAATACTTTCTGCTACTGCTATAAATTGTTCATAAGTTAAAAATTTATTAGAAATAGGCTCGCTCATTAAACTCCACCTTTCTTCTTATTACAATTTTATTTGAGTTTATTATAACATGTTTTATAAGTAATAGTCATTTATAAAATCTTCACTTGTTGACAAATAAGGAAAAAAGATATAATATGGTTGTGTAAACAATTACAAAAATATTAATATTTTAGTGCAGGCTTCCTAAATGGAAATTAATAGGGAAAGTGGTGAAAAACCGCTGCAGCCCCCGCTTCTGTAAGGATGATGAAACTCACGATATACCACTGAAGGCATGAGTCTTTGGGAAGGTGTGAGGAGTAAGATGATTCTAAGTCAGCAGACCTACCTGTTTCTATGGATATAGTGCTCTCGGAGGGAGAGATAAGTATCGAGCGATATTATGATTTTAGTTTTTTAAGCTAAAGCTGTATTCGTGTCGTATATTTAAAGACCTTCGAAAGAAGGTCTTTTTTATGTTGTTATATAAAAAATTATCAAAATGTTCAATAAGCCGTCAAACTTGCCTTTATATTTAAAATATTAGGTGCATTAATACCCCCTAGATACGATATGTAAAGGCAAGCATAAAATATATAAATAAAAATCATATACTTATTAAAAAAACTGTAATTTGTAATGTAGAGTTTATACATTAGCTATTTATAGTTTTTGTATGAATATTAATGTTTAAAATACCATGAAATCGCACATTTGCTTCATTAAAAATTTTTACCTAGCTTAACATTATGAACTGCAGTTTTAAAAATAAAATAATGGGCTAGTGAATTGATTAGCCCGTTATTCTAGATTAGAATGGATAAGCAACAAAGTTCTCTCTTTAAAAAATTACCATAGGGCTATCTTATAGTATGTTTTAAATACAATATACTATAAGGTAGTCTATTTAAATATAAAAATTGTTTGATATGTTTTTAAAGCTGATATTTTAATAAGAAAATTTAATTAATGGGGGATATGTAAATGCTAAAGCTAATGAATTTGTCTACATACAATTATGATCTTGAAAGATTTAACTTTCAAAGTGACCAAATAACAAAATTTTTGGAAAAACACAATATGGATGGTGTTGAACTTTTAAATCCAATTATGTGGGAAGAAAGTATTCTTCCTAAAGGAATAGTTAAAGGGGTACATTTAAAATATTATCCTACATGGTTGGATTTTTGGAAAAGTGATAAAAATGAACTTTTGAGGCAATTTAAAACTGAAGATATTATAGAACAATATTATTCAGGTAATAGTAGGAAAGTTATGATACAACATTATAGAAAAGAAATTGAAGCTGCAGCTAAAATAGGTGTAAAGTACATGGTTTTTCATGTAGCTCATGTGGAGGTTGAGCATGCTTACGATTATAATTTCACTTATTCTGATAATGATATTGCAGATGCAGCAATTGATTTGATAAATCAGGCATTTGAAGGGGTGGACACAGATATAGAACTTTTATTTGAAAATATGTGGTGGCCTGGATTTACCATGCTTGATAAAAAAGTTGCATTAAGATTGCTCAATGAAGTTGAATATAAAAATAAAGGATTTATCCTTGATATATCTCATTTAATGAATACAAATTTATATCTTAAGGATGAAAAAGAAGCAGTTCAATATATAATAAATACTGTAAAGAAACTTGGAGATTTAAAAAATCTAATAAAAGGTATACATCTTAATTCATCACTATCAGGAGAATATGTAAGGTCTCAAATAAGGAAGAAAGAGAAGGAGAATAAAGAATTTGATTTAAATCCATTGAGTGAAGAAGTATTTATGCATGTTTTTAAAATAGATTGCCACAAACCTTTTAAGGATAAAAATATACAGCAAGTTATAGATTTTATTAATCCAAAATATCTTATATATGAATTGGTTGCTGATTCTATAGAACAGCTTGAAGAATATATTGAAATTCAAGATAGTGCTTGTGGTAAAGATGTTGACTTTTTACATATTTAATAATATACTAAAAATGAAAATTTAATATTGATAGTATTAGGTGCTGCCATTAATTGTAAATGGAAGTTAAAAGGGAAAGTGGAAAAGCCACTGCAGCCCGCCGCTACTGTGAGGATGATGAAACCTTATTCATAAGTGAGTCACTGGATAATTTTATCTGGGAAGACAAGGGAGTAAAATGAATCTGAGCCAGGAAACCTGCCTAGTATCTTGTTGATTCTTTCGGAGGGGGAGATGTATACAATTGCAAAGTTATAGGTGTTTAGTTATGTATAAGCATTTTATTTTGTTATTTTCAAGAGAACCTCTAGGGTTCTCTT
Source organism: Clostridium carboxidivorans P7 (assembly GCF_001038625.1). Taxonomy (GTDB): domain Bacteria; phylum Bacillota; class Clostridia; order Clostridiales; family Clostridiaceae; genus Clostridium_AM; species Clostridium_AM carboxidivorans. The sequence goes on along the minus strand of NZ_CP011803.1, from coordinate 2,642,441 downwards.
TTCATGTTTTTTGATATTCAATTTAAAAATTCTATTTTAAATTATTATTAGCATTTAAAAATGAAGGAGAATTAAAATGGATAAGACAATTATTGAAAATAACAAACAAAAGAGCACATCTGAATTAATAGTTAAATGTCTTGAAAATGAAAATGTGGAATATATTTTTGGAATACCAGGAGAAGAAAACATTGCATTTATGAATGTATTAAAGAATTCTTCAATAAAATTTATTACAACACGACATGAACAAGGAGCAGCCTTCATGGCAGATGTCTATGGAAGATTAACAGGAAAATCTGGTGTATGTCTTTCAACCTTGGGGCCAGGGGCAACTAATCTTATGACTGGAGTAGCTGATGCTAATCTTGATGGAGCACCTGTCGTGGCAATCACTGGGCAGGCTGGTACAGATAGAATGCATATAGAATCCCATCAGTATTTGGATTTGGTGGCAATGTTTGCACCGGTGACAAAATGGAACAAGCAGGTAGTAAGACCAGATACAGCACCTGAAATTGTAAGAAAAGCCTTTAAAATGGCCATGAGTGAAAAGCCAGGAGCTGTTCATATAGATTTACCTGAAAATATAGCTACAATGCCCGCAGAAGGCGAACCAATAAAACATGGAGAAATAGAAAAAAGTTTTGCTTCATATAGCAGTATTGAAAAGGCAGCTGTGGCTATTTCAAAGGCTAAAAAACCAATTATATTGGCTGGAAATGGAGCTGTTCGTGATAAAGCCAGTGCGGCATTGATACACATGGCGGAAAGATTAAACATACCAGTTGCAAATACTTTTATGGGAAAGGGAATAATACCATATACTCATTCTCTTTCAATTTGGAGCATAGGACTTACTCAAAGAGATTATGTTAATAGAATTATTGAAAAAGCGGATTTAGTTATTGCAGTGGGTTATGATTTAATTGAATATGATCCAAAGAAGTGGAATCCAAAGAGTACCATTGAAGTAGTACACATCAGTGAGGAAAAAGCGGAAATAAATAAGTGTTATACTCCTTTAGTTGAGGTCATTGGAGATATTTCAGATTCATTATATGAAATAACAAGACGTTCAAGCAGGCAAGAGAATTCAAGTTATGCGTTAAAAATAAAACAAAGTTTAGTGAAGGAATATAAGTGCTATGCAGAGGATAAAAGTTTTCCTATGAAGCCTCAAAAAATACTATATGATTTAAGGCAAGTTATGGGAGAAGATGATATAGTAATTTCAGATGTAGGAGCACATAAAATGTGGGTTGCTCGTCATTATCACTGCTTAAAGCCAAACACCTGCATAATATCCAATGGATTTGCATCTATGGGTATAGCAATACCAGGTGCAGTAGCTGCAAAACTAGTTAACCCTGATAAAAAAATTGTTGCAGTAACAGGAGATGGTGGATTTATGATGAACAGCCAGGAACTTGAAACTGCTGTAAGAATAGGAACTCCTTTTGTCACTTTAATATTTAATGATAGCAGTTATGGACTTATTAAATGGAAACAGGAAGAGCGCTTTGGAGAATCTACTTGTATAAATTTCACAAATCCGGATTTTGTAAAGTATGCTGAAGCTATGGGCCTTAAAGGGTATAGAATTAATAAGGCTGAAGATTTAGTTCCAATACTTAAGGAAGCACTAGAACAGAAGGTTCCAGCTATAATAGATTGTTCTGTTGATTACAATGAAAATATAAAGTTAACTCAACATCTTAAAGAAACTAATCTTTAAAATATTTATTTAATATTAGTGTAAAGAGGTATGTTATGGAATTACGTAAAATAGAAATAGTATCAGATTTTGCACATTTTAAAAAGCCATTTGCAACAAAACAGCAGTTTACATATACCATTCCACCTATATCAACTGTAATTGGGATAATACAAAACTTGTTCCATGAAGGCATCAGTGATTTTGTATTTGGATTTACTTTTAAGTATGATGAAATTTTTAAAGATATTCAGAAAATATATAAGGAAGTTAACTTTAATACAAGGAAGGAAAGAGAAAGATACAATAAAAATGGAGTTTGGACATCAGATGTATGTGAAATACATTACTTGGTTAACTCAAAATTGGTTATTTATACAGATATTGAAGATGAATTGAAAATTAATGAATGTCTAAATTTAGGTAAAACCGATTGCCTGGCTAGAATATTAAGTGATAAGGTAGTTGAGTTAAGCAGAAGATATGGAGTTGGTTATGGTCAGTGGACAGAACCTAATGTACAAGGAAATGGTTTCCCAGAAAGAATTGCAGTAGAAACTAAATATAATGGTAAAAAGGGTTACTATGATATATATACTAAGCTGGTAAAATTAAATGATGAATTTAGTTATGAAGGATATAATGATGATGAAATGATTTATCTTTGGCAGTATAGTAAAAGAGGTGAAATTAGTGAATTTAAACAGAGTATTTATTAATATTGAATGTGAAGAAGATTGTATTTTAAATTATAACTATCAATATAAATTGTTACAAGTGCTATATAGTGCTTATTCATTTCAAAATCAAACAAATGCTAAAATTTTTCACGATGAAGGATTCAACATTGATAATAAAAAGTTTAAATTGATAAATACTTGTTTAATGTTTGAAGATGCTAATTTTTTGAATGAAGGCATAGAACTAAAGAAATGTGAAAATGTTAAAATAATGCTTTCGGGAGTAGAAGATGTAATCAATGAAATAGTAAAAGGGTTACTTAAAATGCATAAGGTCATTATTGATAATTGTAATTTTACTATAGAAGGTGTTTCTACTGATAAAAAGAAAATTAATTATAAGAAAACAATTCTTTATAAAGTGCTGACAATGGTAATTGAAAGCATATATGAAAATGGTAAAATAAAATATTTAAGCATTTATAATAATAAATTTTATAATGCTTTGGCGCAAAACTTAAGAAGAAAATACAAGTTAATTTATAATGAAGATTTTGATGATGAATTATTTTTTGATATAGAAAATATTTTAACTGTGAAAAAGAAAAAAATAAACAATATAAAAGATAATGGATACTTAGTGGGATATGGAAATTTCAATATATGGATTTATACAAGTGTTAAAATGCAAAAAGTAATTTATTATTGTGGAATAGGACAAAATAACACCTTGGGTGCAGGTGTTTTGATAAATTTAACAAGTAAGTAAGGTGAAGGTTTATGGAAAGAACTTATAATGTTTTTGTAGACAATGGGTTGTTTGTTGCAGCGAATATTTTAGATAAAAAAGTAGAGGATGTTACAATAAATGATTTAAAGAATAATACTAAACTGTTTGGTGAAAAAGTATATAAATTCACAACTTCTGACAGGTATAAAAAAATAAGTAGTATGAGCTTTCATAATTCAGCTTTTGATCAACCAGCATATAGAACTAATAGAAAAGAAAAAATTCAAGAACAGTTTGGTGTAATTATGGACAATGTTGGTGAAGATGAATATTGCTGCATATGTGGCAATAAAAATATAGAATTTAGTAAGCCTGAAAATTTTTTAACAAAACTTAATAGAGCTTTTATTATAAATTGTGTAGCTGATACTTTTTATAATCATAGTAATAATTTAAGTACTGTTAACATTTGTCCTGTATGTATACTGTTAGGTATGCTTTCAACTCTCAACATGAGAAAATCAGGGTATATTGTTTTATTTAATTCAATGAATAACGACTTTATGTATGGTTTGACACAAAGGAGAGAAAATGAATTTTGTCAAAAGCAATTTAACAGCAGTGGAGTAAAAGGTGATAACACACTTGAATTGCAAAATGAAATACTTGACTTAATAGTTAAAGAAAAAGGAAAAGATAGTTTAAAAGTTTATAAAGTTAATAATGGTAAAGGTGAATTTTATAATGAAGAACTTTTAAGTGCAGAGTATATACAATTGCTCTATGAAATTTATTCTGAGGGTTTAATTTATGAATTTAATCAAAGTGGATTATTTTACAATATGCTAAAGGGTAATTTGAACAGAACGTATTTATATAAGCTTATAGACTTTGAAAAATGCGAAATTAAGTATTCAAAGAAATTATTAATTATGTTAGAAGGGAAATTAAATAAATTGAACAAGTCATTGAATGAAATAATACAGAGTATATGTAAAAAAATATGTAAAATTGGATGCAAAGATTGCCTGATTCAATTAAAGAATGTATCTAACTATAACAAATTTGTTGAATTGATATTAAATTGGCAAGAATCTTATAGTGATAAAAAGCAGGAAAGCTTGTTAAAAAATCAAGAAGAATTTGACATCATAACAGACAGAAAAAATTATTATAGTATTAAAAATAAAATAATGTTTGAATTGATATTAAATAAAGGAGTGTTATAATGAAAATTTTGAATGAAAATAGATTTTTAAATATGGCATACTTTATTGAAATTATAGAAGGAAGATTAAATGGAAGTTCAGAACAGGTAGAAACCAATAGAAAAACAGGGTTTGATAATGTTTCTTATGTGAAAAAGATTAGCGGCGGCAGGGGAATAGTTTCAGCACCTTGTCAGAAGTTTAATATTAAAAGATTTATGGAGAGTAATGGCCTTGAAATAAGCAAAAAAATTAAAAATGGCAAAAAAATATCAATATCGGCATTACCACATAAATATGTTGATGAAGATATATTTGGTTTTATGAGAGCAGATAAAGATGAGTTAACAGAAGAACAGTATGAAAAATTAGATGAGCTTGAGAAAAAAACATTAAAAAAGGATGGTAAAAAGTGGGTTAGAAATATTACAAAGAAAAGAAAATCAAGATTTATGATGAGTCCTCTTGTATGTACAGATTATGGCAAGATCAATTTAGAGTGGAATATAGCATCAACAACCGGTGATTCAATGCCATATTGTGTAGAAACATATTCAGGAATATTTGAAGGAATATCAAATCTTGATATAAATAATATTAGTAATTTTACTGTTTCAAACAATGAAGCCGAATTTAGAGACTATTCAGATGCAGAGGTTAATAATAAGATAGTTAATGAAAAAGAATTAAAAATATCAAATAAAATTAAGCTTGATAGAATAGAAACATGTTTAAGAGGACTTCAATATTTATCAATTCAAGGAAATCAAAATAATCATCTTACAGATACTACACCTAAATTTATAATTTTGGCTGAATATAGTTGGGGAAACAATGTTTTCCAAGGCATAATTAAAAAAGGTGGGGTAGATATTCAAGCTTTAGCTGAATCATTGGAAGATAATGATAGATTTAGAATTAGTGATATTTGGATTGGAGTAAGTAGAAGGATTGATAATGAAAAATATAAAACTTTAAAAGAAAAATTAGAAAACGAATTTAATGGTATGGAGTATATACATTTAGGAACAGTCAAACAAGCTTTTGATGGATATTTAGAATATTTAAAATATAGTTTAGACTTTGAGAAATGATTGAATAAATTACCAGCTTATTCAATATCAATAAGTTAATCGTTACTATCTTAGTTATAAATTCTGTAACCGGCCTGGTTTATGTATCAGGTAATAGAGTTTAATATTTACTATAATTAGTTATAAATTTTAGATGGGTTTGTTTAAGTTTAAAGAGAAAGATATTAATGTTTACTATGTTAGTTATAAATAGTACATCAAAGAGAGTAGCAATAATAAAAGTATTAGTTTAATATTTACTATATTAGTTATAAATGAAAGAGATAGACAGGAATTTCAATTAGCAAAAAGTTTAATGCTTACTATATTAGTTATAAATGGAAAAGGCGTAAAAAGAGGTATTTTTGGTGTTGATATGTTTAATGCTTACTAAATATTAGTTATGGAACAGTTGATTACAATGAATTCTATTTAAAAATACCAATTTATTAACAATTTTTTATAAAATATTGACAAAAATATATTTAACAGATATTATATACATATAACATGGTAATTTTTATATTAAAATTTAATGTGATAAAGATTAGATTTTTAATAGAGTTTGTATATTTTTAAACAATATAATATTTTAATAGGTGTCGATTGTAATCAGAAGTATTATAAATCGGTGAAAAGGGGAAGATGGGTGAAAGTCCCACGCGGTCCCGCCGCTGTAAGAGAGGAGTCCCTCTGAGAATGCCACTGAATGATCGGGAAGGCAAGAGGTGATGATGATGCTTGAGCCAGAATACCTGCCTGTTTTAATACCTGTTGCTCTACGAGAGATAGAGGAGGTTTAATACAGTGTGCCTATTTTTAGTATTAACTCATTGTCTTTTGAGAGACAATGAGTTTTTTTAGTATACATGATATTTTTAATATTTTTGGAGGTAAGTATGTCAGACGTATTAGTTATTGCAGGAACAATGGATGCTAAGCAAATAATAAACAAGCTTTATAAAATTGGTGAAAAGGTCACTGTAATGGTTACCACTAAGTTAGGTAGTGAGTTGATTGATCATGATGATAGTATTGATATTTATCAAGGAAAGATCAATAAGCTTAGCATTATTGATATGATAGACAAAGTACAGCCAAAGTGTATAATTGATGCTTCCAATCCTTTTTCAGTAGACATATCTCGAAATGTAATAAGTGCTTGTGAGCCAACTGAAGTACCATATATTAGGTTTTTAAGAGAAAAGGTAGTATATGAGGATTATGACGTTATAAAGGTAAAAAATTATAAAGAAGCATATGAACGCATCCTGGAATATGAAGGTAATATCTTACTAACGGTAGGAAGTAAAAAAATTGAAACCTTCACTAAGATTCCTGACTATCGAAACAGAGTATACCTTAGAGTGCTTCCAGATTGGATGGTCTTAAAGAAATGTGAAGAACTGGGATTCAATTCAAGAAATATAATAGCAATGAAGGGACCATTCAGTGAAAAGTTAAATGAGGAAATATTTAAATATTGCAATGCTTCTGTTTTAGTGACAAAAGATAGTGGTAATACTGGGGGCGTTATAGAAAAAATAAGTGCAGCTAGAAAATTAGGAATTAAAATAATTATGATTGAAAGATCTGATGAAAATTATGAAAATAAAACGACTTCAATTGAAGGAATAATTGATTTTGTAAAGGAAATAAGTATCAAAACAAAAAAGTAGTAATTCTAAAAAATTATTATTTTGGAATGGGTAAAAATTGAAAGGAGGTGCGAAATGGATAAAACAGCAAATATGTCAAATCATAATCATGAAAATGAGAAACATCATCATAGAATTGGTCATAAACATGGTGAAGGATTTTCTATTGATTTTTATTCTTATAGTTCAAAAATAAGGCACTGGAATCCTATTTTTAAAGTAGCACTTTCTGTTTTAGTATTGATTCTTTGTATTGTACTTAACAATCCATATGTATCCATTATGGTGATTATTGCAATGACCTATGTGACAGTTGTAAAAGGGGAACTTCCATTACGTGAATATTTGTCAGTAATGACAATTCCCATGACATTTATTCTACTGGGTACTTTTACTATTGCCATTGATTTTTCAAGGCAGCCCTTAGGACAATATAATCTGTATCTTGGTTTTGCCTATGTATTCACTTCTAATTTAAAGCTTGAGGAAGCTGTATTTTTGATATTAAAGGTTTTTGCAGCTATTAGTGCACTGCAGATGATGACATTATCAACTCCATCTTCTGAGATTATCTATGTACTTCGTAAGGCACATGTGCCAAAGCTTATTATAGAACTTATGAATATGATTTATCGCTATATTTTTGTTTTAATGGATGTGTATAGTAAAATGAAAAATTCTGCAGAGTCTCGAGAGGGGTACTGTGATTTTAAAACCTCCTGCTATACATTTGGAGGCATTGCAAGTAATATGTTGGTTACTTCACTGAAAAGAGCAAACTCCTATTATGATGCTATGGAGGCTAGATGTTATGATGGGGAATTCATATTTTATGAGGAAGATAAAAAGGTGGAAACAATACATATTGTTACAGCAGCAGCATTCATAATTTTTTTAATTGTAATATGGAGCTTTACAAGATAGGGAGGAGCTATTATGGAAAAAACAATATTAAAGGTTGAAGATTTGCATTATGTTTATGGAAATGGAAAAGCTGCATTGAAAGGTGTAAGTGTGGATATTCATGAAGGTGAAAAAATTGCTGTTATTGGCTCCAATGGATCTGGAAAATCTACATTTTTTTTGAATATTAATGGTGTATTTACACCAGAACAAGGAAAAATCATTTATCGGGATACAGTGGTTAATAAGAAGAACTTAAAGGAACTTAGAAAGAACATTGGAATTGTATTTCAAGATGCAGATAATCAAATTATTGCATCTACGGTTATGGCAGAAGTTGGATTTGGACCTATGAATTTAAAGCTTCCAAAGGAAGAAGTAAAAAAGAGAGTTGATGAAGCTCTAGCATATATGAATATTTCTGACTTCAAAGATCGACCTCCTCATTATTTGAGTGGTGGAGAAAAGAAAAGAGTTACTATTGCAGATATTATTGCTATGAAGTCAGAAATCGTTATTTTTGACGAACCTACAGCAGCACTAGATCCTTTAAATGCCATGATGTTAGAGGAAGTTTTAGAGAAGCTTGCTTCAGAGGGGAAGACAATGCTCATTTCCACTCATGATGTAGATTTTGTATACAGGTGGGCCGAAAGAGCCATTGTGTTCTGCCATGGAAAAATTATAGCGGATGGAACACCATTGGAAATTTTCAAAAACAACGAAGTTTTAAAACAGGCGAATTTAAAGCAGCCAACTATGTTGGAGGTTTATGAATCTCTTGTAGAAAATCACTTGATAGAAGATACAAAGTTTTATCCTAAGAATACTGAAGAATTTAATAAAATGCTTGAAAAACAGATACCTTTTCTAGGTGCATTGGCTTAGATTAAATATAAATTTAAATTAACACAAGGGGGAAAAATAAAATGAACCAAAAAGAAAAGAAAATTATAACTATTGTCACAGTATTTGCATTGACTTTTGGAGTAGTTCCAGTAGCAAATGCAATGCACATTATGGAAGGATATCTTCCACCAAAATTTTGTATTGCATGGGGTGCCATTTGTGTTCCATTCTTAGTATTGGGTTATTTATCAATTAAAAAGACATTATCTGAAAACCGTAAATCTATGACCATTCTTGCTATGTCAGGTGCATTTATTTTTGTACTTTCATCTTTAAAAATTCCGTCAGTAACAGGAAGCTGTTCACATATGACAGGTACAGGACTTGCTGCAATTTTATTTGGACCATCTGCAGTAAGTATACTAGGAATTATTTGTTTGATTTTCCAGGCAGTTTTACTTGCTCATGGTGGACTTACAACTCTTGGTGCTAACACTTTTTCTATGGCTATTGCAGGTCCATTAGTTTCTTATGGAATCTATAAATTATGTCAGAATATGAAAGTTAATAAAAATGTAGGTATTTTTATAGCAGCATCAATTGGTGACTTATTTACTTATTGTGTAACTAGTATGCAGCTTGCACTTGCATACCCTTCTCAAAGTGGTGGAGTTATGGCATCTGCAGCCAAGTTTCTTGCAGTATTTGCACCAACACAAGTTCCACTTGCAATTATCGAAGGCATTCTTACTGTTGTAATTGTTATTGGTCTTGAAACATATGCAAAATCTGAATTAACAGGTATTGGATTTTTAAAGAGAGGTGAAAATTAATGGCAAAGACAAAAAAGAAGGTTATTAGTTTATTAGTTATTGCTGCATTGATTGCGCTTATACCATTATTCACATTGAGAGGTGCTGAATTTGGAGGATCAGATGATGCAGGAAGTAAGGTAGTTTCACAGATTACAGGTAAAGAGTATCAGCCTTGGTTTACACCTGTTATGGAAACTTGGATTGGTGGAGAATTACCAGGTGAAATTGAAAGCTTATTATTCTGTTTACAAACAGGTATTGGAGTTGGTGTTGTAGCATTTTTAATGGGAAGATTAGTAGAAAGAAAGAAAATAGAAAATGAGAAGCTTAAAAGTGAAAAACAAAATACAGAATCAGTAATTAGCTAGAAATTTATACAAGACTATTTAAAAAGCTTGTTCCATAAAGATTAAATAAAACAATTTGAAGAAAATTTAACGAAAAGTTATATTGTCTTCAAATTGTTTTAATTTTATGAGAAAAATTATATAGTGATATTTTTAATGGTGATGTAACTATACTCATAATTACTGGTATAATTAAATTACATAACTTTTTAAAGAGGACAATTGACAGAGGACAGAGGACAATGAAGGTGAGTTTTCCTCCACTGTCCTCTGTCAATTGTCCTCTGTCCTCTGAAAAAGTTGCTTTGCATTATGCTTATATTAAGTCAAATTTGTATGAACTATATAGGAGAGGAGAGTATAATGAATAAATCAAAAGCTTATCCAATTATGATGGCATTATTATCTGCAATTTTATTTGGAGCCAGTGCACCTATAACCAAGATGCTTTTAGGTAAAATTGATCCTATTCCTCTTGCTGCATTTTTATATCTTGGCAGTGGAGTTGGCTTGTTAATCTTCCAGATTGTCACTTCACTTGTTAAAAAACAAGCTTTAAATGAAGCACCTTTAAAGAAAAAGGATTTTCCCTGGCTTTTAGGTGCAAGTATTGCAGGAGGAATTATAGCGCCTATTATTTTGTTAAATTGTCTTAAAGTAACTCCTGCCTCAACTGCTTCACTGTTGTTAAATTTTGAAGGAGTTGCAACTACCATAATTGCAATAGTATTTTTTAAAGAAAATGCAGGAAAACAAATTTTAAGTGCTGTAGTATTAATTACTATGGCAAGTATTATCTTGTCCTGGGATTTTAAAAATCAATGGGGATTTTCTATAGGTTCTTTTGGAATTGTACTGGCTTGTTTTTGTTGGGGAATAGATAATAATTTTACAAGAAATATTTCTGCAAAAAATCCTTTTTCCATTGTAACAATAAAAGGAATTATATCAGGTTCTTTTTCATTCATTCTAGCTATGATACTTGGTAATCAAATACCAAGCTTAACAATTTCAATATCTGCTATGATTATAGGATTTTTTTGCTATGGTCTAAGCATTGTATTATTTGTATTTGCCATGAGGGATTTAGGAAGTACAAGAACAAGTGCATTATATGGAACAGCGCCATTTATTGGAGTTATTTTATCTTTTATTTTATTGAAAGACACTCCAAGTGCTATGTTTTTTATATCACTTCCTATTATGATTATAGGAACAGTTCTTTTATTAAAGGAAGAACACTATCACCCTCATATTCATAAGGCTATACAGCATGAACATAGGCATGATCATAATGATGGTCATCATAATCATGAACATACTCCTGATCAGGTTATCATAAATGGATATCATTCACATATGCATACACATAAGGCTATAGAACATACCCATCCACATTCGCCAGATATTCATCATAGACATGAGCATTAATTTTGAAAACAAAAAATGATGATAAAGTTGGGATATAATTGAAAAGAAGATATATACTTTAATTTTGAAAGTTTATCATATGATGTGAATTAAATTTTATAAAAGTGGCAGGCACTATAGATGTTGCCTGCCATGAGTGATTTCTTAATTCATTGGCAACCTGACTGTCATAGCAGTTAAAATTGCTTTAGACTCATGGCTTTGCGTCCCCACTTTTCAATGGGTTTGCCTTTTTCAATTTTATGCAAGTATAGGTGCATTTTCAATAATAATTGAGGTATCAACCTTCTTTTTTGCCTTTGTAGATGCTAAACTTGCTATATTTATTAGTTTATTTATAATACTTATAGTGTCAGCTGTTTTATTATTATGATTTTTATATCCTGTAATGCCTATTGATGCTGAAACAGGAATATTGTTAGGAAATTTATATGAATTTATAGCATTTATCAACTTTTCGGCGAATAGCTTACATTTGTCTATACAAAAAGGTGTTAATACTGCAAATTCATCTCCTGCGTATCTGCATAAATAACTATCTTTAGTAACATTTTCTTTTAATATTTTTGCTACATTTTTTAATATTAGATCGCCATTTATATGACCATATTTTTTATCAATGATTCCGAAATTATTTAAATCAATAAAAATTAAAGATAGTTCATTTCCGTTATTTATTAATTTATATGTATTATAAAATATGTAGTCACTTTTATAAAGCCCAGTAAGTAAATCAAATTGTTTTGCTAACTCTATATTTAAGATTGTTCTTGTTAAGAAACCTTTAAGATCATTATTTTCTTCTACAAATATTACGCATATATCTTTATTGGAGTCAAATATTTCTTTGATTTTCCAGGTAGGTGTTGAACAATCTATACATCTATATTTATCTGTCATAGCATCAGCAATTATTCTATTAGGATGTGCAGCAATTAATTCTTTTTGTGTAACTACACCAACCAGCTTTTCATCGTCATAGGCAGCAAAACAATTAATATTTTTTTCATAAAAAGCATTTTGCACCCTTCTGACACCATTTAAAATATTAACTTTCATAAAATTTTTATCTAGTATATTTAAAGCTTTTCGTATCATAACTCAATGGATTTGCTAACATGAATAGATATGTTAATCTGTGATCTTATAATCATAGACTCGTTAGCAACTTTCCCTCCTTCTTCCAGTATTATTGAAATCAGTTTATCCTTTGGTATCATACTTAGTAAAAACTTTCTTATTACAATTGCTTCGATCTGTGGATGATCAATTCTAACTATTTCATATTGTTCTGGAGAAAGTATATCTACCATTCTTTTAGCAGCTTCGGGTCCAATTGGTGCTCTTTTGCCAACTATTAGTATATCCTGCATTGGAGGCATTTCAAATTCTGAAAAGTGCATACTTATTTCTGCTCTTCTTTTTTCTTCTAATCTAGTTTCCATTATTTCATCTCCTTTCTATAGCTTATATTTTATCATATTTTGTCTAATTTTTCTATTATAGGCAGCTTCATGTTTGTGTAAAGTTAAAGTAGGAAATTTCATTTTTATAAGAAGCAATTACTACTATTTTTGCCTACTAAAATTATATTGCGGGCTATGAATTGTTACAATTTGAATATTCTGAAAATGTTATTGCAATCGTATTTACAATATGCTAATATTGTATTATAAAAAAAATTATAGTAAAAAATTTTATTATAATTTTTTTTATAATAATAAATACAACTAATTTAAATTGTTATATTTGTTATAAATTTAGAAAAATACTTTTTATTTTAGGAGGTAACATATGAGTAAAATTGTTGTAGAATCATCACGAGAAGTTCCAGTATTTGATGAAGCTGATGTTCTGGTTGTTGGTTCTGGTCCTGCAGGACATTCAGCAGCTGTTGCAGCTGCACGTGCTGGGGCTAAGAAAGTAATTCTTGTAGAACGTTATGGACATTTAGGTGGTATGGCTACAGGAGGTTTTGTTATTTTAATTCCTCATTTATCATTTGGTGAGAAAAGAATGATCATGGGATTACAACAGGAATGGATTGATCGCATGAGTAAGCTTCCATATGGTGTTTTAGGACCTAAGAAAGAAGAAGCAGGAAGTAAAGATCCAATGCTTTTAAAAAAATGGGCTGGTTATTGGGGATTTGTGCTTAATGGAAGTATTAATTATGGTGCATATTTAGATCCAAATCAACTAAAAATTGTATTGGACCAGATGATTACAGAAGAAGGCAATAAGATTATTCCTTACTTAGAATGCTGGAGTGTTGGAGCTATAATGGATGGCGATACCATAAAAGGTGTAATTATTGAGAGTAAAGAAGGCCGTAAGGCGATTCTTGGAAAAGTTGTAATCGATTGCACAGGCGACGCTGATATATGTTCATTTGCAGGTGGTGATTTTGATGAAGATCGTAATCAATCACTTAGAAGTGCAAACACAGCATCTGTTTATCGCTTAGGTGGAGTAGATTTTAGAACATTTGCAGAATGGAAGGCAGATAATTTTCAAGAGTGGTATAGTGTGCATATGGCTAATATGAGTAAAATTACAGGCTTTAAAATGTCTCCTCATGCCACACCACGTAATGATCAGTGTTGGATAAATAACTGGCTTCCTAGATATTGTCTGGATATTAAAGACTTAACAGAAACACAAATGGGTGTACGCCGTACAATGCTTGAAGCAATAGATTATTTAAAGGAAAATGTTCCAGGTTTTAAAAATGCATATTTAATAGATATTGCACCTCAAACAGGCACCCGCGGCAGCAGGAGGATCCACGGATTATACACACTTTCGAAAATGGACTTAGACAACACTTATGAACATGAAGATATTATAGCAGTAGTTCCACCATTCAACTTTAATGTTTGTCAGACACCTACAGAAATACCTTATAGGGTTATGGTACCAGAAAAAATTGAAAACCTTTTAGTTGCAGGACGATCTTTCTCATCAACTCATGAAGCTAATGATTGGTCAAATTTGATTCCTCACTGTGCAAGTTTAGGACAAGCAGCTGGAGTAGCAGCAGCAGTATCATTAGAAGATAATACAAATGTACGTCAAGTGGATATCAAGAAGGTACAAAGAATATTAAAAAATCAAAATGTTTATATTCCAAGATAAAGATACTTTATATGAATTTTAAAATAATAAAGTTGGCTTATTATTTTACTGAGGGGATAATATAACTATGGAATCTGTTTATCTTATAAAGAAAATAGAATATGGGGGGATAATGTTATGCCAGGAGGTCTAAAAACTGATGAACTTGAAACAATGTCATCTAAGAGAAAGACTCTTTGCGCTATTGCCATTTTAATTTGCGGTTTTGCATATTGGTCTACTAGATATAAGGCAAATGCTCTGCTTCCGATGATTTCAGGAGAACTAAATGGTCTTACATATTATTCATGGGCACCTATGGTATTTAGTTTAACAGGTGCTATTGCAGCTCCATTCTGGGGGAAGATGGGGGATATATATGGTAAGAAAAAGATACTATTAATTGTATTAGGACTTATGGTAACTGGGGAGGTACTATGTTTTTCAGCTCCAAATATCTGGTTTTTTATAGCAGGTTATGCAGTTAATGGATTCGGCGCTGGAGCTATGCAGGGCACATACATGGCACTTTTAGGTCAGCTGTTTCCTCCAACTGAACGTGGAAAAATAGGTGGAAGCATACTTTCAGTAATGAGTGTAGTCCAATTGACTTTACCTACATTGGCGGCACTGATTTCAGAACACTGGACATGGAGATATGTATTTGTACTTACGGCAATAATTTTCCTTATAACATTTTTATTCGTAATGTTTACTGTTCCTAACGTTATCAATGAAAATGCTGATAAAAGAATTGATATTTTAGGTGTTATAGGATTAACAATTGCTGTTTCTAATTTCTTATTAGCTTTGTCATGGGGAGGATCCAGATTCGCATGGAATTCTCCAACAATCATCATAATGCTGATTGTGTCAATAATAGTTTTTGCTTTATTTTTGAAACACGAAGAAAGAATCCAAGAATATTCAATAATATCAACTAAATTACTGAAAAACAGAAACTTTTTAGCATGCTGTCTTATATCTGTAACTATGACATTTGGACTTACTTGTGTAGCTACTTATTTAAGTCTTTATGTACAGGGAGTTATGGGAAAGTCAGCAACTATTTATGCAACACTTGAAATTCCAGCAAGCTTTATAGGTATCTTTATGGGTGCTTTTGCAGGATTTATGATGGATAAAACTAAACATTATAAATGGATGCTTGTACTGGCTCCTTCATGTGCGGTTATGATTATGCTGTTCTTTGGAATAATGCCTGCAACAATATCTTTAATTGCAATAATTGCTGCCAGAGCTATTTATAATGTAGGAGGAGGTTCATGGATGCCTTCTATCAACACTTTAAGTGCTATGGCGTATATTGAACCTAAAGATTATGGAGTTGGTAATGGTACGCTATTCTTCTTTACTGCTTTAGGAAATGCACTTGCACCAGCACTACTAGGATCTATACTGAATAGTGTTTATGCCAAATTTATTGTAAGTAATATATCCAATCTTTCTTTAAATCCTAAACAAGTATCACTGGTATCTACAGCACGTGTATTGGTAAATAAAGGTTCACTAAAGCAATTGCAAGCAACTTTTACTGATCCTTCTCAATATAATACAGTTGTACAAGTTGTAAGAAATACTTTACAGGCTTCTTTACGTTCAGTATTTATAACTGCAGCTTGTTTCATATGTATAGGTGTTATTTCTGCACTACTTTTAAAAGAGATACCTTTAGATCAAGTAGAATATAAAGGAAGACTTAGAAAATAATTTATATATAAATTTAAATAAGGTTTAATTATGATAGCAAAAGGTTAAAAAATATTGCACTCTTTTACATATGAATAATTAATTATATAATATAGTTATGCAGCATCAATCATGCTTTAAATATTTAGATAAACTAGGAGTGAGAAAAATAACAATGAATGATTCAAAAATAGAAGCAGAGCACTTATTCCGCAAAAAAGTATTGGATACCTTAGATAATCAATCATCCATCAACACTCAGATGAATTTTTGGTTTAATGAGATGATGACATATCATGGAGTTAGTTATTCTGAATATCGTATAATTAGACTTTTAAGAAAATATCAAAATGGAATTGAACCTTCAGTAATTGCTGATAAGCTAGCTATTTTAAGGCAGACTACAACTAATATGGTAGATGGCTTGCAAAAAAAATATCTGGTAGAAAGATTGCCTCATCCTGTGGATAGAAGGCGTATTTATATAAAGTTAACACCAGAAGGTGTAGAACTTGCCAATAAATTAGTAGAGGAAATGTCTAGTGTACAAAGCAGTGTATTATCACATTTTACCAGTGAAGATATGGAAAAATATTTAGATATAAGAACAAAAATTATAAAATACACAGAAGATGAAATAAAAAAAAGATATACAGAGGAAAGTTAAAATTTTTTTCTCATTAATAAAATCTTGTGTTGAAAGCAAATATGGATTCAAATTTCATATTTTATTAATAAACTACTGTAAATTCAGTAGTTTTGTTTTTTAGATAAATAAAATAGAGCTAGTTCAGCTTAATCTAGCCCTATAAACCTTACACTATCAATCCTTCTTATTCGTTTTTTTATTATGTTTAGTTTTAGTGTTATTTTCTTTCTTTTCTTTTTCTTGTTGGCTTGTGCAAGAGCAACAATGTTTTTCACCCATCATTTATCCCTCCTTGTATAAAAGTTTACTCATAGTAGTACTTTACTATTTTGTTCAATGTACAAATATTTTATAACTTAACTTTTTAAAGAGGATAAATAGTTGTTATAAATTAGACAAAGTATTTTTAATGACCAAAATATATTTTAAAAGTTCAAAATATTTTAATAAGTAAATATTGATGATATTATCTACTCATAGCAAACGGTTACAAAAAATTGATATAAAAAATGAAGGGAAGATTTAAAAATGAATTATTTTGAAGAAAGTTTAAAATTACATGAAAAAAATACAGGAAAAATTGAAGTAGTATCAAAGATTAAGGTTGAGACAAGAGATGATTTAAGTTTAGCATATACTCCTGGAGTTGCAGAGCCATGTAGAAAGATTCATGAGAATGAAGAAAACGTGTACAAGTATACTTCAAAAGGCAATCTAGTTGCAGTAGTTACAGATGGAACAGCAGTATTGGGACTTGGAGACATAGGTCCTAAAGCTGGACTACCAGTTATGGAAGGTAAGGCAATTTTATTTAAAGAATTTGCAAATGTTGATGCATTTCCAATATGCGTAGATACAAAGAATATTGACGATATAGTGAAAACTGTAAAACTTATAGCTCCAGTGTTTGGTGAAATTAATTTTGTGGGAAAAGTTTTTGGACCTGCAGGAGTATTGTGGGTTATCACCATTAGCTATTCTTTCGGCACTCACAAATTGTAATGGTGGATTATATGCATCACTTGCATCACAGTATGGTGATGAAACTGATGTAGGTGCTTATGCTTTGTTATCTCTAAAAGATGGTCCGTTCTTTACACTTGTTGCATTAGGTGCAGGAATGAATCTTGCAACTATTGCAAAAGCAGGAGGTCCTGGTATAGATAGAAAAAAGGAATTATGAGGATTTTACAGCGGAGGAATTGGCAGAAAAATTAGGAATAGCAAGGGTAACTGTTAGAAGATATCTTGAATATATGGAAAAGGAAAATAAAATAGATAAATTAGTTGAGTATGGTAAAGTTGGAAGACCCCAGCATAAGTATCACAAAATTTAGTGGTAGGGGTATGATGTCTTATTATACATAAATGTAAATTTATAAAGAGCATTTATTCATAAATTGTGATATGTTCTTTTTGTAGTAAATAATTTTTATTTTTTAAAGTATTTATACAAGGGAAGAAGTTATAAATTGGAAGTGCTCTTAATTTATTTGTAAAATAATTGATGTATAGTTTAGTTATCTCAAATACAACAATAAATACATAGTGGTAATCAATAAGTTTTTATTGAAAAACAATAAAAAGCATGTTATCTTATACACAAGAATTAAAAATGAGGTGCTTTTTATGAAACTAGGATCAACAATTTTATTAAAGATAGCTGTTATTTTTATTGGAAGTCCAGTCCTTGCTTTGTGCATATTTTGGTTGCCTGGATTTGTAAATTATTTGTCTTATCCCATTTTAGTAGGTGTGTATACCACAGCAATATTGTTTTTCTTTGCTCTGTATCAGGCATTAAAACTTTTAAGCTATATTGACAATAAAAAAGCTTTCTCAGATTTAGCTGTAAATGCTTTAAAGTATATAAAATACAGCGCAATTACAATTAGTATTTTATATGTAGGACTAATACCACTCTTATTTCCCATAGCAGATGCAGACGATGCACCAGGTCTTGTAGCATTTCCAATTATCTTTACTTTTGCATCCATTGTGATTGCAGTTTTTGCTGCTGTTCTTCAAAAGCTGTTAAAAGAAGCCATAAATATAAAATCAGAAAATGACTTAACAGTCTGAGGTGATATAATGGCTATTATAATTAATGTAGATGTGATGTTAGCTAAAAGAAAAATGAGTGTAACGGAACTTTCAGAGAAAGTTGGAATAACTATGGCAAATCTCTCTATACTAAAGAATGGAAAGGCAAAAGCTATTCGATTTTCAACTTTAGAAGGAATATGTAAAGCTTTGGGATGCCAACCAGGTGATATTTTAGAATACAGAAATGATATATAAAAATTAGTAATCTTTTGTGCACAATATAAGGAATACAGGAGGTTTTTTTATGAAACGAAGTTCAACAATTTTTTTAAAAGTAGCTGTTTTTATTGGAAGTCCGATTCTTACTTTGTTTATATTTTTGTTGCCTATGGTAATAACAGGACTATCACATGTGATTCCAGTGTCAGCCTATTTGCAATATATCGGTTTTATAGGCTTGTATGGAGCGGTGATGCCGTTCTTATTTGCTCTGTATCAGACTATAAAATTCTTAAGCTATGTTAACAAGAATAATGCTGTGTCAGAACAATCTTTAAATGCTTTAAAGAACGCAAGATATTGTGGAATTACAGTCAGTGTTTTATATGTGATAGCTATGCCGCTCTTATTTCTCATGGCGGATGGAGATGACGCCCCAGGAATCATACTATTTGCATTATTAGTCATTTTATCTACTAGTGTAAGTGCAGTCTTTGCTAATGTTTTTGAAAAAAGATGCAATAGTAATAAAATCAGTTAAATGTTGAGTAAAGTTATTTAAGGAGGGAAGGTATGAAGATTAAATTAATCCAACCGAAAATGTTTCCAAGACCTATGGATACAAAGTTAAAAACAAGGATGGCCCCTTCATTAGCATTACTCACAATAGCAAATCTTACGCCGAAAGAGCATGAAGTTATTATTGAGAATGAAAATGTTGAAAAGATAGATTTTGATGAACCTGTAGATTTGGTAGCAATAACTGTTACTGTAGATGTTATGAATAGGGCGGTGGAAATATCAAAGGAGTTTCAAAGTCGCAATGTTACAGTAATTGCAGGTGGCATACACATTACAGCAGATCCAGAGAGTGCTGTCAATAGTTTTGATGCAATATCTGTAGGAATGGCTGAGAGAGTTTGGGTAAAAATCCTTGAAGATAAAAAAAATAATTCACTTAAGAAGATATATTATGATATGGAAAACATTGCTGGGGAAGAAATAGTATCACCTGACTATTCCAGTATTGATAATAAAAAGTATTTATATACTAATATAATTAGTACAAGCAGGGGATGTCCTTTTGAATGTGATTTTTGCTACAATAGTTGCAAAAGTGTACTTAAAACTTATATTAATAGACCCATAGATGATGTAATTAAAGATATAAATGCATTAAAAACAAACCATATAATGTTTATTGATGATAATTTTATTGGAAATCCAAAATGGACAAAAAAATTATTGAAGGAAATAAAACCGCTTAAGCTAAAGTGGAATGCAGCAGTTACCTCCAATATAGTAGACATGCCTGAATTATTAGATGAAATGAAGGCAGCTGGTTGTCAAAGTCTGTTTATAGGTTTTGAAAGCATAAATAGTAAGTCAATAGATAGTGTTCACAAGGTACAAAATAGTGTAAAGAGATATGAGAAGCTCGTAGAGGAAATACATGAAAGAGGAATAATGATAAATGCAAGTTTTGTTTTTGGATTAGATGAAGATGATGTTTCTGTATTTAAGAATACATTAGAATGGATAGTTAAAAATAAGATAGAAACGGTCACTTCACATATACTTACTCCATATCCTGGTACAAAGTTGTATTCATCATTAATGGAGGAAAATAGAATTGTAGATTTTAATTTGTCAAATTATAATACTGCACATGTAGTGTATAAACCCAAGAATATGACAGCAGAAGAATTATACAAGGGCTATTTATGGATATATAAAGAGATGTATACTTTTAAAAATATAGTTAAAAGATTACCAAAATCTAAAAAGCAGTGGATTCCATTTCTAGCATTTAATTTATTTTATAGGAAGTTTGGTAAGCTGACAGAATTATTGTGTAATATAGTTTCTTTTAAAAATGTAGGAAGATTTTTCAGATGGGTGGCTTATTTTATCAAGTGATTCTTAGACTCAGATGGAGTTTTCTTATGAGGAATACCTCTCTACATATGAGTCTTAGAAGAACTTATCCAGGGGCGTGTCAGCCGTTATCTTCCACCTTAAGAAAAGCAGATATCCCAAATCTATGATTTGGAGATAGTCGCTTTCACAGAGTGTGATGGAAGTGTTACGGATGGTAGCCATCGGATAAAGTAGATAGTGGGATTTTTATTTACCATTTATAAAGTGTAAATTTACTCTTGATACAAAATTTTTTATACTGACTTACATTTTAACTAGAGGATTCCAAGAGCTTTTATATCTATATCAAGGCATGAAGCTTTTTTGGTAGATTTTTATGTAAAATAAGTTATACAAAACTACTTTACTAAATAAGCCATGCTTTTTTTAATATCTTAATGCCATCTTCAATCTGCTTTTCTGTTAAACCACCAAAACCTAGTAAAATCATAGGAAATTCACTGCTTAGACACTGATTATAATGAATTGAAGTTGGATAGATTTTTATTTTCACATCATGAGCACATTGAATTAATTCTTCCTCTGTCATTCCATTTTTAACTTTCAATAAAATGTGTAGTCCAGAATTTGCACCTATAACCTCAGTTTTTTCTTTCATATGTTTATCAATTGAGGAAAGCAATATTGAATGTTTTTTACGATATAATGTCCTCATCTTATTTATGTGACTTGAGAAATATCCTTCTTTCATAAATTTATACAGTGTATTTTGATGGAGTCTAGATACGGTTTGTTTATATATTTTCAAATATTTTTGATATTTCTCAATCAAATTTTGAGGCAAAACTAAATAACTTATTCTGATTGAAGGAATTAGAGATTTTGAAAATGTACCCATATAAATAACCTTACCATTCCTATCTAATCCCTGTAAAGAAGGAATTGGCTTACCTCTATATCTAAATTCGCTGTCGTAATCGTCTTCGATTATATAGCCATTTTTTTCTTCACACCATTTCAACAATTCCAATCTTCGAGAAACTGGCATAACCATTCCACAAGGAAACTGGTGAGAAGGTGTAACATAGACAACTTTAGCAGAACTTTTTCTTAAATCTTCTACACAAATGCCATCTTCATCTATTGAAATAGGATGGACATCTAATCCTTGGTCTATAAAAACATTTCTTGCTTTATTAAAACCAGGATTTTCAATTGCATATGTATAGTCTTTACCTAACAGCATACATAATAATATCATTAAATATTGCATGCCTGCTCCAATAATAATTTGTTCTGGAATGCATCTCACACTTCTTGATTGGAAAAGATATTTAGATATTTCTTTACGTAAACATTCCTCCCCTTGAGATTCACCTATTAATAAAAGATTGCTTTGATCCGAATATAAGCATTGGGTTGTTAATTTTCTCCATGTACAGTATGGAAAATGCTCCAAATCAACATTTCCTGAACTAAAGTCAATTAAGTATTTAAATTCCTCATTTAATTTAATGCTTTTATCTGGCTTATTACTAAGTGGTGTATTACATGATAAGTTATCTTCTATTTTTGTTACAAACATACCTATACGAGGTCTACTTTCTACATATCCTTCTGCACATAATTGTTCATATGCAGTTTGAATAGTGTTCTGGCTAATTCCTAGATAAGTTGATAACTTTCTCTTTGATGGCAATTTTGTTTCTGGTTTAATTGTTCCAATCTGTATTTCATGTTTGATATATTCATATAACTGCACATAAAGTGGAGTGTTTTTTGAGTAATCCCAAATAGGCATAATTTCAACCATTATTTATATCCTCCAATAACTGATACTATAAAATATATTAAAACTGATACTTTTGATGATACCATATTGGAATTATAATTTAAAGAAAAGGAGGGGTAATTTATGAGTACTAAATATGTAGTTATTATTCAATGCGATATTGCACATAAAAGGTGCAGTGGATTTGCATGTACAAATGCTTTTTATAATAAGGATGAGGTTTTTAAGGATTATGATGATGATACAAGATATATTTCTTTTACCTGTGGTGGATGCTGCGGAAAGGGAGTTGCCTCCAAATTAGAACATTTCTCCAAGAAGGCATATAAAAAGAATAACATTAGTAAAGATGAGGTAGTAGTTCATTTGGCATCTTGCATGGTAACGGAGAATTACCACTATGATAGATGTCCACATGCAGATTACATAAAAAACATAGTCATAAAGAAGGGTTATAAAAATATAGTTGAGGGGTCCTATATAAGCAATAATGCCGAAAAGAAAAGAGAAGAAGGTATATACAATTGCTATGAGTAGAGTATTTTTATAATTTATACACAAAAATCTCCATCTTTGATATGATTAAAGAACACAACAATACCTTTATTAGCATTGTTGTGTTTTTTTTGCCTATATATAAGTGTAGAATTAATTACGATGAACCATGCTTTTTTATTTTTTAATAGCCTCAAAGTAATTATAAAATTAATTTTTCAATATATAAATCCTTTTCATTCTTTAAATCAACAAAGGAAGTATCGTCAAGTAGCAGTGGTCTTCTTATGTTATTAACATCAACCTGTATTATTTTACATTCTGCTCCATTGTTCAACAGTACATTTTCACCCATATAATAATTTATGACATGATTGAGAAATATATTGCAGTACTCATAATCTAATCTTACCAGGCTTTCTTTTTGAATCAGCTCCAGAGCCTCAAAAGGTTTCTTACTTTTCTTATAAATTCTGTCTGAGTTCACTGCATCAAACACATCTGCAATAGCTATAATTTTTGCAAATTTATGTATCTTGTCTCCCTTTAAACCAAGAGGATAACCTGAACCATCAGATTTTTCATGGTGCATCAGTACACCTAAGCTCACAGATTTGTCAAGAAACTTAATTTGTTTGATATAATTATAACCGATAGCTGGATGATTCTT
The DNA here is from genome assembly GCF_001038625.1 of Clostridium carboxidivorans P7. Lineage (GTDB taxonomy): Bacteria > Bacillota > Clostridia > Clostridiales > Clostridiaceae > Clostridium_AM > Clostridium_AM carboxidivorans. The sequence goes on along the minus strand of NZ_CP011803.1, from coordinate 2,618,451 downwards.
TATTACATTAAATTCTTTTGAGGTTAAAGGGCCTGGCTTATCAAGAATGTTCTTATCTATTTTTGTTTTCCCAAAGTCATGTAAAATTGCTGAGTAGGTAAGAAGATTTAAATCATTTTTACTAAGACCTATCCATTTTCCTAAAATAGTGCTTAAAGCTGCCACATTAACACCGTGTCTATATATTGTATCGCTTCCGCTTCCATAAATCACAATATCCTTTATAATTGCATTAGTATGTTCTAATTCTTTTTGAATTTTTGAGGCAAACTTTCTCACTTCTGATATACCTGATGACTGTAAATGATCTATGTCTTCAAAAATCTGTTGAGTATCCAAAGAAAGTTTACTAAAATTTTTTTCTACTTTTTCTATAGTTTTTATTCTTTTATCATAATTATTATCTATATCATTGTCATCTTCACAGTAAACTTCTATTTTATTACAAAAATAAATATCTCTTAGCTTATTTATTGCACACTCAGTAATAGGTACACCTTTTTCTATAAGAATTCTTGTTTGTGATTTAATCTCTTTTGCACATATCGTTCCAACTTTCAAGTCGTTAATATTCAAAAGTTTTTTATGTTTTTCCATAACATTAACCTCTATGTTTAATTTTTGCCGTAAGTTTTTTGATATACCTAGTTTGAATAATTATACTTATATGGTTAAAAATTACTTACATAGTGTTTATTATAGTACTAAATGTATATTTTTTCAATATATGGTTATTTGAAGAAGTAAAGCTTTTGAAATCATTACAAAGCAACTTTTTTGAGAGGACAGAGGACAGTGAAGGAGGATTTTTCTCCGTTAGCAAAAAATCAACCTTCACTGTCCTCCGTACTTTGTCAATTGTCCTCTAGATTAAACTTGCCAACTATATCATCAAGTTTTTCAGATATACCCTTGAGTTTTTTCATGCTCATATTTATGCTTTCTATTGAATTGTTTTGTTCTTCAACTGAAGCTGCTAACTCCTGACTTCCTTCAGAGGATTTTTCTGAAATGGAGGATATACTTTCTATGGATTTTACAACTAAATTCTTGTCTGCATCTACTTGATTAATTTTTTCAAACAGGCCATCTATGTTTAAAATAATTTCATCCATGGATTTTTTCATTGTATTAAATGATTCATTGGATTTTTCCATGCTTTCATTGACTTCGGTATTAGTTTTGGCTACACTTTCAACATTTTTTAGTACTGTTTTTATTTCTTCGCTTATTTCATTTACTACTTTGGAAATATTAGTTACAGATTTCTTGGTTTCCTCTGAAAGCAATCGAACCTCTCCTGCTACTACTGAAAATCCTTTTCCTGCTTCACCTGCTCTTGCAGCCTCAATAGCTGCATTTAATGCAAGTAAGTTAGTTTGTTCTGATACTGCCTCTATTTCATCTACTATTTTAACTATTGATTTGGATTTTTCAGCAAGATCATTCATATTCCTTGCTGCTTCCCAAACGGTTTTATTATTATCATTTAGTTTTAAATTTAGTGATTTTATTTCTAATATTCCATTATCGTTTATACTTTTTACATTTGAAAAATGTTCTTTGAATTTATTTGCTTTACCTGCTATATTATTTATTTTATCAGATAAATCATTTAGTTTTTCATTTCCTTTATTTGCTTCACCTGCTTGTAAAACTGAGTCACTAGCCATTTCTTCGGCTGTTTTTGATATTTCTTCTATTGATGTTGAGGATTCATTTAATGCATGCAATATACTATTTGAATACTCAAGCACATCATAAGAACTGTTTTTTATATCTTGAACTACAGAAGTTAAAGTTTTGGAAAGTGATTGTATATCCACTGCTATATCTGCTAATTCATCTCGATTATTAATTACACTATCTAATTTATTTGCATTATAGTTGAAATTCAATTTTCCTATTTGTGCTATTACATGTCTTATATTATCTATAGGTCTTGATATTATGATGGCAACATATCTTGAAAATATAATAGCTGCAACTATGCATATAATGAATATAATTAAGTTTAATGCTATAAGTGAGCGAAGATCTTTTGTGAATTCGCTTTTAGGAACTGCAAATCCAATAGTCCAATTAGATGCATTTACTTTAGAAGCTGAAAAGTATTTGTTTATTCCATCATAATCATCCATATTTATGATTTGTCCATTTTTTTCTGTAATAGTTTTATACTTTCCACCCATAAAGTCATATAAACTTTTAAGCTTGTCCTTTTCAGGTTTTAAATCTTTATAGGGATGAACTAATACATTATTTCTATCATCAATTAAGTAACCATAGCTATTTTCAATTGGTTTTGCTTTTTCTATTACATTTGTAATAGAATCCATTTTTATATCTTCAGAAACTACACCTAGTAATACTCCATCTTTTGATACAGTGGTAGATATTGATACAACCATTTTCTTAGTTACCAGATCATAATAAGGCACATAGACTATTCCATTTTTTGAAATGGCATTTTTGTACCAATCTCTTTTTGTAGGATCAAAATCTGATGGCGGAATCCATCCTGATCCGTCTATATGAGTTTTATTTGTAAATCCCATATATAAATCTGAAATGTTAGGATTTGCTTTAAGCTTTTGCTTAAAATAGTCTGTTAATTTATTATTGTCACCTATTATGTTGTTGTCATACATATTATCCACAATGTCTTTAAATTTTATGGTTTCCTTATCAAGCCATCCATTTACAATTTCAGAATACTTTTCGGATGATATACTCATTTTATTACTATATTGATTTACAAGTATGTTTCTAGATATGAAATAACTTCCGGCAGATGAACAAAATAATAATAAAACAATTAATAGCAGCATTGAAAAAGTTATCCTATTTTTTATACTATTCATACAGCATGCCCCCCAAAATTTGATGTTTTTACGAAATTAATATTTTTTAATGGGTTTATTTGCGAAAATATTAATATTATATTACTATATTTGATACATTTTTGTAACAACCCTTGAGATACGTTAACAATTTGTTAACAATTTACTATATCTTCAAAGTATTTGGTATGATATAATTTTTAAAGGAAATCTTGAGTCGTCAAGGAGGAAGTGCCCAATATGGGAAAAATTGTTGATAAAAAAACATCTTTTCAATTATCAAAATCTAAAAGAAAACTTGCCGTTGCTGCAGTTGCTTTAGGTACTTTTATGTCTGCATTAGATTCCAGTGTAGTAAACATAGCATTACCTAATATAAGCGCTCACTTTAATACAAATCTCTCAACTATTGAATGGGTTGTGATGTCTTATCTCCTTATAATAAGCAGCCTTCTCATTACCTATGGAAGAATGGGAGATATGTATGGCCATAAAAAAGTTTATGTTAGAGGATTTATAATTTTTACTTTAGGATCTTTTTTATGTGGAATATCACCAAATATAATTATTTTAATCATTTCACGTATTATTCAAGCAGTAGGAGCAGGAATGCTTATGTCCATGAGTTCTGCTATTATTACAAATATTACACCGCCAAAAGAACGTGGAAAATCTTTAGGTATCATAGCTGTTTCTGTTTCAATTGCACTTGCCACAGGTCCGGTTATAGGAGGTATTTTAACTTCTCTTTTAGGATGGGAGAGTATTTTCTATATTAATATACCTATTGGAATATTTGGTTGTTTTTTTGCTGAAAAGGTTATTCCTAAAAGTACAATTATTGATAAGCAGCCCTTTGATATAAAAGGCTCTGTACTAATTTTTGCATCATTAATTACCATACTTCTTCCTCTAAGCTATACTGAAACCTACGGATGGGAGAATCCTTATATAATAACCTCACTTATTGGAGGAGTAATGCTGCTTGGTCTTTTTATTTTTGTAGAAAAGAAAACTCAATATCCTATGATGGATTTAACCATGTTTAAAAACAAGCTCTTTTCTATGAGTAATTTATCAGCACTTCTAAGTTTTATAGCACAATTTTCGGTAGTATTAATTATGCCTTTTTACCTACAGCAATTAAGAGGGCTTCCACCATCAAAGGCAGGATTTTTAATGATACCTATGCCTCTTACAACCATGTTTATAGCTCCTATAAGTGGTGCTGTCTCTGATAGAATAGATAGTAGATATATCAGTGCATTAGGTATGGCTATAGCCTCCTTTGGTATCTACCTTTTAAGTAATTTAAAAATTGGATCCTCCCATAGCTATATTGCTATGTCCCTTATGATTACAGGCTTAGGTACTGGCTTATTCCAGACTCCTAACAACAGTGCTATAATGGGTAGTGTTGCAAACAATAGAAGAGGTATTGCTTCAAGTATACTTGCTACTATGAGAAATATAGGAATGGTACTGGGAATAGCAATATCTGGTGCAATTTTTAGTACCCATCAAAATTACTTGCTTAGAACTCTTTCAACAAAAGGATTAAGTTCTAATGAAATAAAGGTTCAAGCCTTTACTGGAGCTCTTCATCTTGCATATACAGTAGGGTCTGCAATAGCATTTGCTGCCATTATAACATCGCTAATAAAAGGTACAACTAAAAAGGTAAATTAAATAATACAGATACTTTCGATATGAGTAAATATCTTGATTTGGTTACTTAATTTGGTTATGTAATTAAAAAGTGGTAACATTTAAAGTAGAAATATTATTTTATGACTAAATTAGGAGGCTAGTATGGTTAAAGTTGATTTAAAAGTTAATCAAGGCAGTCCTCAGTATAGTTGTAGTTCTTGTAGTGATTGCCAAAGTGTTTTTGGAAAGAGTTTATGTTCTATAAAAAATAGAGGATGCTGTTGGTATTTTCCTAAATTTACATTGTATGAAATTCATAAAATGGCAAAAGAGAAAGATGGATTAAAAGTATTAAACAGTATTGTGAATCTTCCAAAAGTAAAAGTTTATAATTATTATATTCACGCAAAGGGGTATTTTGATGAAATAGGGTATAGGAAATATATTAAAACCAGGCATGTATATGATACTTCTGTTAAGGATAAATCTATTTTTTTCAGAGCATGTCCATTTGTAAATCAAGGAATAGGATGTATGCTGCCTGAAAAATATAGAAGCTATGTGTGCAACTTTTTTATTTGTGCTGAAGTAGTAAAAAAGGTACAAAAATATGATGAATTTAAAAATTATATAAATGAGCGCACCAACTATGTTAAGTGGATTGAGTGGGAGAATTTTTCACTTGAAGAATTTTTAGCTGAGAAAAAATTAAATTTGGAGGATAATTTTGAGGAAGTTATAGATATTCTCAAAGATATGCCATTAGAGGAATATGAATTTAGAAGTTTAAAACCAATAGTAGCAATAGAAAAATCTAGTGATTATGGAAAGAAAAAAATTGGGATAAAATAGATTTTTTAAATATGGCAGACTCATACTTGTTTAAAAGTATGAGCCTTTTAAATTTATAAACTGTATTTAGCCACAAAGTCTTGAAATGAACTTAATTTTATTACCTTTTCCAATTCTTCGTCTTCCAAAATATATTTTAAAAACTTTGGATATAATTTTAAAGCCATAATTATATCTTCACAAGCCTTATTTTCTTCACCAATCAAGGCATAAAAACAACTCCTGTTATAATATAAAAAATGTGTTTCGCTGCAATTATTAATTCCACTGGATAAAACTTCTATACCTTTTTTTGTATCTGTATATTTATAGATTACAGCTAAGTTTAAATAACTGTATTCATAATTCTTATCTTTTTCAATTGCTCTTTCGTAGAAGTTAATTGCCTTTTCTATCATATTAAGCTTATAATAAATTACCCCCATATTGAACAAGGCTAAATGATTATTTGAATCTATTTTTAAAGCTTTTGAAAACTTTTTATAGGCAGCACCATTTTCATTTCGTTCTTCATAAATACATCCTAGATTTAAATTTGCCCAAAAATCCATAGGATTTAAATTTAACAATTTTTCATAAGTTTCTATTGCCAAATCTTTTTTTCCAGATACATCATAAACATTGGCTAAGAAAAAATAAGCCTTATGATAGTTTGGATTTATATAAATAGCTTTATTATATAACTTTATAGCTTCTTCATAATTTTCTTCTTCATCATGTATTGTAGCTAAACCATAATAAGCTCTTTCTTCATAATCATCTATGTTTAAAGCTTCTTTATAATAATCTTTAGCTTTCTCTGATTTTCCCAAAGAGTCATATATTAAAGCTAAATTAATTATTGTATCCACATCTTCACCATTTGAAAGTTCATAAGCTTTATTATATAAATCTAGAGCCTTAATCAATTTGTTTTCTTCAAAAGCTTCTTCTGCTTTTTCTAAATATTTATTAATTTGTACATCGTCCTTCATAAATACACTCTTTCTATTATTTTTAATTTAGTTCTTCAATTATAACATTTTTATTATGTCATGTTAACGTAAGTAGAAAATCCGAAAATCTATAAACAAAATTATTCATTATACAAATTATACATTATTTTTTATAATAAGAGAGTAATAAATAAGATATATTTGAAAGGAAGAAGTTATATGAGTAATATTATTTTGATGGTTGTAGATGTTCAAAATGCATTAATTGAGAAACATCCTTATAATGAAAAAGGAGTAATTGAAAATATTAAAAAACTTGTTTCAACTGCAAGAGATAATAAAAAAGAAGTTATATATGTACGTCATGATGATGGAAAGGGCACTGAACTTGAAAAGGGGACAGATGGGTGGCAGATTTATGATGAAATAGCACCTAACAGTGATGAATTAATTTTCGAGAAACAATATAATAGTGCTTTTCATAAAACTGAATTGAAGAAGTATTTAGAGAGCAAGAAGATAGATACCATTATATTAATGGGACTTCAAACAGAATATTGTATTGATGCTACTTGTAAAAGTGCCTTTGATTGTGGATACAAGATAATTATTCCAGAAGAAACAAACTCAACTCTTGACAATGAATATCTATCTGGTGAGAAGCTTTATGAATTTTATAATTATAAGATTTGGAATAATCGTTTTGCCAATGTTATTCCAGTTGATGAGGTAATGAAGGTTTTAATAAATAAGTAGACCTTCTCACATTTCAAGTTTTGAATTAACATAATAAGCACGATGTGACGCAACTTTTTCAGAGGGCAGAGGACAATTGACAGAGGACAGTGAAGGATGATTTTTCTCCGCTTTGCTACGAAAAATCTTCAATTAAGTTTTTGATGACTCGTTTCCCTAAAGCGAAACATTGCTGACTTATATAAATTGGAAGCTTGCTTTGCGTTAGCAAAATAAGTTTAAAAATAAACTAGTTTTCCGACGTAAGGAGGAAAACTTACCTTCACTGTCCTTTGTCCTCTAAAAAATGCTTGTTAGCTATATATAAATTGATGGTTATACTTCTAGCCTTACTGATTACCATCTGTCATAATGTATTCTTTGCTTATTAAATCTATCTTCTGGTTTTCTTTGTTCGTCAGGATATCCAATGGAAATTATTGATAAAGGAATTACACTCTCTGGTAGATTGAGAAGCTCTTTTAATGGAATAATTCTATCTTCTAGTGGGTAGACACCTAGCCATACAGCTCCTAACCCTTTATCTTCAGCAGCTAATAATATATTTTCAGAAGCTGCTGAGCAATCTTGAACCCAGTATCCTTCAAATTTTTCCTTTGCCTTATCTCCACAAACTACAATGGCAACATCGGCATTTAATAGTGGTTTTGAATAAGGATGAAATTCAGTGATTTTTTTCATGATTGCCTTATCTCTTAAAATTATGAAATCCCAAGGTTGTTCGTTTCCTGCAGAAGGTGCTGCCATAGCTGCTCTTAATAAATCTTCAACTATTTCGCTACTTACTTTTATGTCCTTATATTTTCTTATACTTTTTCTATTTAATATTATATTCATATAATAACTCCTCCTTATTTACTAGTATTTTTTAATTGTTCTATTATTATACAAAATAGATTTATCACTATCAAGCAGGCACTTTTTGGTATCGTAGTATAGAAAAGTATAGTGTTTAAAATATGGCAGCAGGTAGTCCACCTTTTGATATAATACCCCATATTCTCTAGTAAATACCTTTGTTACCATGCCAGATACTATTCCTGTTAAAGCAAGAAAAATAGTTATCAATATTTCAAACAAATTTACTGATTGTAAGTTGGACATATACTTCACCTTCTAAACTTTTTCTTGTGAATAAATTTTAATATATAATAAACTAAAATAGTTACTTAAGTTATGAAAAAATATATGACATAGGTAATATATTTACTATGTGTGGCAATCAAATGAGAATGTTAAAAAAATAACAACGATTAATTTTTCAGAAGTATCTGATAAGAAAAAATATTTTTTTTATTAGAGGAAATAATGGAATTAAAAGGTTATTCATACAATGTTTTCATGAATTTACATAACTCATCTGATATTGTTAAAAAAATAACTATTATGGTAATTATGTGAATATTGTGCTAACATTAAAAGTGTTAAGTGGTCATACCATACGTCCACTTTCAAAAAAATGGATGTATGTTTGCTGCTTTACTTATAATAATTTGCTTCAAATTTTTAATTGAAGCATTGAAGCATTGAAGTTTTTGAATTGGCAAGGATAAGGCTAATTACATGTTGATAAAGTCCTTTATAGTTACTGTAAACGTTTTTTACAAGCAATTATATATTTTGTAGTTTTGACTATATTGGATTTTTCAAAAATACTAACTTAGTGGTAGGACCATAATACTATATTACCACTACGCTAATATAAAAACATATGGAAAAGACTATGTAGAATTAATGAAAAATATTAAGTTAGCATTTGATCCTAAAAGCATATTAAATTAAAGGGATTTTGCTAACAAATCATTTATATTTAGAGGAGGGATGAATATGAAATTAAAAAACATAACTCTTGTAAAAAATGAAAAACCAGGTTAGTGAGGAGCAATAAGAACTAAAGCCTTAAATGCACTAAATTCAGGAACTTTAAGAGAATTAGATGCTGATGATGATGAAAAGAAAAATATGACAGCATTTATAGAAAAAAATAGTTAAAAGATAAAATGAGTTTTATGTAATAAATTTTTTTATATTTATGGCAAGTATATACTAAAAGGTAAAGGGGATGAAGGTTATGCAGATTCTAGTATGCGTAAAACAAGTTCCAGATGATTCTGTTGAAATTCATTTGGATAATAAGGTAAAAAAACCTAATTTAAATGGGGTTACTCCGGTAGCCAATGCATTTGACACATATGCATTAGAATTAGCGGTTCGTTTTATGGAAGCGCATGGAGGAAATGTTAGTGTATTAACTGTTGGAGCAGAGGATTCTTTGAATACGTTAAAAAATTGTCTTGCAGTAGGAGCACAGGAAGCATTTTTTATAAAAGATGACTTATATGCAGATTTAGATGCTCTTGGCACAGCTCATGTTTTGGCAGATGCTGTTCATAAGATTGAAAAAGATAAAGATATAAAATTTGATTTGATTCTTTGTGGAAAGGAATCTACAGATGAAATTACTGGTCAAGTAGGAGCAATGCTTGCTGAAGAATTGGGAACAAGCTTTGTCAGCAGTGCAGTTGAAATAAATTTAGAAGAGAATGCTATGAGCGTTCATCAAGAAACTGAAGAAGGATATAATGTAGTTTCTTTAGACTCTCCAGCGGTAATAACAATAAGCAAACCAAATTATGATCCGCGTTATCCTACCATTAAAACTAAGATGAAAAGTCGTAAGGCAGTTATTCCAACTTATTCATCTGCAGAAATTGGAGAGGTAAAACAAGCAAAAGCACGTTGTATTGAATATGTTGAACCTCCTAAGAGAGCAGCTGGTATCAAAATTCAAGAAAAAGATGCAACACTAGCAGTAAGTACTGCTTTAGAGCAAATGAAAAAGGATAAGGCAATCTAATTAAGGGGGGAAAATAAAGATATGAAAGCATTATTGTTTATGGAAACAGATGGTGAAAAAGTTTTAGGTGGAAGCCTTGAATTAATTAGTGCAGCAAAGGCATTAGATGCAGAGGGAACAGCCCTTATAGTAGGCAGCAGAGTAGCAGCTGATACAGTAGCTAATTTGGGAACTCCAGTTATTTTTATAGATGCTGCTGCAGATTGTGATACTTTGACAGAAGTATTATCACAAATGGTTAAGAAAGAAAATCCAGATATTGTTTTATTGTCAAATACATCAATGGCTAAGGATGTTGCACCACGTATTACAGCACGTATGGGTTTAGGCTGTGTAAGTGATGTAATAGGAATGAGTAAAGATGATGGTAAAGTTATATACACTAGACCAGCTTATGGTGGTACAGTTTTAGAACATATTGAAGTAGAAGGCACAGCAGTAGTTACAGTTAGAAGCGGAAGTTTTCCAAAATCTGAAGAAGGTTCTAAGGCAGCCGTTACAGAGAAAAAAGTGGAAATTCCAGCAGGTGCTATTAAGGTAAAAATTGTTGATAAGGTAAAGGACATTTGCGAAGCTGTTAACTTGGAAGAAGCAGAAATTATTGTTGCTGGCGGTCGTGGAATGGGAAATGCAGAAAACTTCAAACTTGTTGAAGAATTAGCAAATGTACTTGGCGGTGTGGTAGGTGCCACAAGACCACCAATTGAAGATGGATGGATTTGTCGTTCACATCAAGTTGGACAATCAGGAAAGATTGTATCACCAAAGCTTTATATCGCATGTGGAATTTCTGGAGCAACTCAACATACATCTGGTATGTCAGGTTCTAATTATATTGTGGCAATTAATAAAGATGAAGAAGCTCCAATTTTTGAAATTGCAGATGTAAGTATTGTTGGAAATGTAAATGAAGTTATTCCAGTTATGATTGAAGAAATGAAGAAAGTAAAAGAAGAAGCAAAATAAAATTTTATGTTCCTTAGGCTAGAAAAGAATTATTAAAAATACAATCTATGGGAAATAATGTTAAATAATCAAGGGAAACGTTATATGATCAAAATATAGATGGTAGTACTAATTAATAAGAAAGTAGTACCATAAAAGTTTGAATAAGGGGAAAAAAGCGATGTTATTTTTTAAATTTTTATTAGCTATGTTACCAATTCTTTGGCTTATAGTGGCATTAAGTAAATTAAAAATGCCAGGTCATAAAGCTTGCTCTATTGCACTTGTTCTTACAGTGATTTTAGCTATTGGTTTTTGGAAATTAAATGTTGTTTATACTGCAACAGCAGTATTAGAAGGATTACTCAATGCTTTGTGGCCAATTTGTTTGGTTATTGTTGCAGCTTTGTTTACGTATAATTTGACTTTACGTACAGGCGCAATGGATTCCATAAAGAAAATGTTGGCTGGAGTTTCTATTGACAAGAGAGTTTTAGTGTTAATTATTGGATGGGGATTCGGTAATTTCATGGAAGGTATGGCAGGGTTTGGCACAGCCGTTGCTATTCCAGCATCTATGCTCGCTGGTGTTGGATTAAATCCATTTGCATCAGTTGTAGCTTGTTTAGTTGCTAATAGTACACCAACTGCATTTGGATCAGTTGGAATACCACTAGTAACACTCTCATCAGTAACAGGAATTGCATCTCACACATTAGCAGCAAATACAGCAATGATTGAAGTAATTCTTGCTTTTATTAGTCCATTTATTATGGTATGTATTGTAGGTGGTGGAATAAAGGCATTAAGAGGAGCATTTCTTATTACGTTAATTTCAGCATTAGCATTTGTACTACCTTGGTATATAACAGCAACAGCAGTTGGAGCTGAATTACCAAATATAGTAGGTTCTATTTGCTGCATGGCATGTACAGTTATTGCAGCAAAAGTCTTTAATAAAAAACCTGAAGATGAGTACAGCATTGAAACTAAGGAAGAAACAGCTTCTTCAGTAACTAAAGAAGAAACAGCTTCAGCAGTAGCTCAAGATAAAGGAGAAACTATAACATTTGGTAAAGCATTACAAGCATGGAGTCCGTTTATTTTAATATTTGTAATGTTAATAATTACATCAACTTTATGTCCAGCAATCAATCATTTAATTGCAAAATACAAAACCGTTGCGGTTGTATATGCTGGTAAAGGCGGAGGTAAATTAACTTTTAGTTGGATCAATACACCAGGTGTTATCATCTTTATTGCTGCAATTATTGGTGGTATTATTCAAGGTGCGAAAGTATCAACCATGTTCGACGTATTGATTGCTACATTAAAAGCAAACTGGAAAGCGATGGCTACAATTTGCGCAGTTATGGCAGTAGCAAAGGTAATGGGCTATAGTGGAATGATTGCAGATATTGCAGGTCTTTTAGTTGTAGTTACAGGAAGAGCATATCCATTGATTTCCCCATTAATTGGAGCTATTGGAGCATTTGTTACAGGCTCAGGTACATCAACTTGCGTTTTATTCGGAGGATTACAAGCAAAAACAGCTACAAGTCTTGGACTTTCTGCATCATGGATGGCAGCAGGCAATGTTCTTGGAGCAGGTATAGGAAAGATGATTTGTCCTCAAAGTATTGCAATTGGTGTAACTGCAATTAACAAATCTGGTTCAGAAAGTAAAGTTTTAGGAAGTGTGTTTAAATATTTTATGATCTATGTAGTTATTGCCGGCATCGTATGTTTTGTAGGAACATTAATATAAACTTTTAATAATATGGTAAGAAAAAATTAGAAGGGAAGGATTACTATGGCTAATTACAATGAATTGACAGAAGAATTAATTTCAAAACTTAAGGAGGCAGCTCCAGGACATATTTTGTTAGGTGATGATATAAATAAAGATTATTGTCATGATGAAATGCCTATTTATGGAAAAAAAGATCCACAAGTTGTATTAGTTGCACACTCTACAGAAGAAGTTGCTGCAGTAGTAAAAATATGTAATGAAAACAAAATACCAGTAACTCCAAGAGGAGCAGGAACAGGACTTGCAGGAGGAGCAGTTCCACTTTTAGGAGGAGTTCTGATTGATATTTCAAAGATGAATAAAATACTTTCTTATGACATGGAGAACTTTGTTGTTCGTGTTCAAGCTGGTGTTTTATTAAAGGATCTTGCAGAGGACTGTGCAAAACATGGACTATTATATGCTCCAGATCCTGGTGAAAAATCTGCTTGTTTAGGCGGAAATGTTTCAACAAATGCTGGTGGAATGAGAGCTGTTAAATACGGTGCAACTCGTGATTATGTACGTGCAATGACAGTTGTACTTCCATCAGGAGAAATTACTAACTTTGGAGCTTCAGTATCAAAAACAAGTTCAGGTTACAGTCTTTTGAATTTAATGATTGGTTCAGAAGGTACTCTTGGAATCATTACAGAGATTACTTTGAAAACTATGCCAGCACCAAAGGTAGCTGCAAGTTTAATTATTCCTTTTGAAAATTTAGATGATTGTATTGCTACTGTTCCTAAATTTAAAATGGAGCACATGAATCCACAGGCATTAGAATTTATGGAAAGAGAAATTGTATTAGCTAGTGAAAGATATGTTGGAAAGAGTGTATTCCCACAAGTAGTTGATGGAGTAACTGCAAATGCATACTTACTTGTTACTTTAGATGCAAGTAGTGAAGATGAATTAAATAATCTTATTGAACAAGCAAGTGAAATAGTTTTAGAAGCAGGAGCAATTGATGTTCTTGTAGCAGATACACCTGCAAAAATGAAGGATGCATGGGCTGCACGTTCTAGCTTCTTAGATGCAATTATGGCAGAAACAAAATTATTAGATGAATGTGACGTTGTAGTTCCAGTAAATAAGATTGCTTCTTATCTTACTTTTGTAAATAAAACTGGTGAAGAATGTGGATTAACTATTAAGAGTTTTGGACATGCAGGAGATGGAAATCTTCATATATACCAATGCAGTAATGACTTAGAAGAGTCAGAATTTAAAACAAGAGTTGATAAATTCTTTAAGATCATCTATAAAGAAGCAACAGACTGTGGTGGTCTTGTTTCAGGAGAACATGGAATTGGTAGTGGAAAAATTAGCTATTTAGCAGATAGTGTTGGAAACATAAATATGGATTTAATGAAAGGTATTAAAAAAGCTTTTGATCCGAACTATATTATGAATCCAGGTAAGGTATGCTATTCATTAGATAAATAATAGTAATTAATAATAAATAATAATAAATAATAATAATTAATAATAATTAATAAAGCAAAATTATATGCACATATGGAAAGAAAGGTAGGAAATTAATATGAATTTTAAACAAGATGAAAATCATGAACAATTACAACAAATGTACCGCGATTTTGCACAAAAAGAGGTAAAACCAATTGCAAAAGAAATAGATGAAACTATGAGATTCCCAAAAGAAAATGTAGCAAAAATGGCTGAAATGGGATTGCTTGGAATTCCATATCCTGAAGAATATGGTGGAGCAGGCATGGACACATTAAGCTATATGCAATGTGTAGAAGAATTAGCTAAATGTTGTGCAACAACAAGTACCATCATTTCAGCACATACAAGTCTTGGTACAGGACCTATTTATGCATATGGTACTGACGCACAAAAGGAAAAATATTTAAAACCACTTGCTTCTGGTGAAAAATTAGGTGCCTTTGCATTAACAGAACCTTGTGCTGGAACTGATTCAGCTATGCAAAAGTCAACAGCAGTACTTGAAGGAGACCATTATGTATTAAATGGTAGCAAAATTTTCATTACTAATGCAGGATTTGCAGATGTATATATTGTTCTTGCTATGACAGATAAGAGCAAGGGTACAAAAGGTATTTCAGCATTTATCGTTGAAAAAGATTTTCCAGGATTCTCTGTTGGAAATCATGAATTAAAGATGGGAATAAGAGCATCTTCTACTTGTGAATTATTCTTTGATAATTGCATAGTTCCAAAGGAAAATCTTTTAGGAGAAGAAGGTAAAGGATTTAAAATTGCAATGGCAACTCTTGATGGAGGCCGTATTGGTATTGCTGCACAAGCTCTTGGTATTGCAGAAGGTGCAATAGAAGAAACTATAAAATATGTAAATGAACGTGTTCAATTTGGACGTACTATTTCAAAATTCCAAAATACACAATTTGAACTTGCTCAAATGCGTGCAAATACAGAAGCTGCAAAGCTTTTAGTATATCAAGCTGCATGTGCAAAGGATAATAATGAACCATATACACATTTAGCTGCTATGGCAAAATTAGTTGCTTCTAGAAATGCTAGTGATGTAACAAGACGCTGCTTACAATTATTCGGTGGATATGGATATTCAAGTGATTATCCAATTGAAAGAATGATGCGTGATGCAAAAATAACAGAAATTTATGAAGGAACATCAGAAGTTCAAATGATGGTAATTTCTGGATGGATGGGTGTTAGATAGTTAACAAACATTATTTAGAATGAATATTTGACTGTGCACCGATAGTGGGCGTAGATCTAAAATTCATTGGATTACCATATATTAAATTGCTATATATTTAGATTATTATATAAAAGGAGTATGAGTTAATTTTATGTTTTGGGTACAATCCACCACGGATATTTAATTTATACTCCGACACATATTGCCAAATCTCAGCACATATAAAAATTTGTAATTATTCTAAAATATTAAACTAAGAATAATTAAAAAGTTTTTATATGTGCTTTCCATTTTTGTTATATTCATAAAAATAATCAAGCCTCCTCCAATATTTTCAGAATAATTTTCATGTGTAGTTTAAGGTGCGTGGCACAGTGGTTAAGTTGAGAAAGTTGAGTTATTCATTTACAGGTGAAGGGTCTAGTGATAAAATTTATATATAAAATGCATACGTTATCAAGAGTTATTAAAGAATGAGGAGGTTTTGAGGTGGATTTAGTTCAGAAGAAGAATAATAGAGCTGCGTCTAGTTGTTGAGGAGATAATACTGGTGCTAGTGAGCACACTAACTCCAACACTGAAAATTGTAAAATTTGTGGAGGACAATTAGAGTACTTCAGTTCTGGAAGAGAATTAACTTGTGTTCTATGTGGTAAAAAAGAGATTGGCAACATTGCCTGCCAAAGTGGACACTATGTTTGCGATGAATGTCATGGTAAAGACCTTTTTGATAGTATAAAAGACTATGTTTTAAAAAGTAAGGCAGTGAATCCATTTGAAATTGCTGAATATCTAATGAATAAGGATAATGTCCCAATGCTGGGATGTGAAAATGCGTGGATAGCAGCAGGTGCTTTGATGGCAGCACTAAAGAACAATGGAAGTGTTAAAGTTACGGATGAACAGATTGTTGAAGCCTTAAGAAGGACTAAGAGACAAGCAGTAGGAGGATATTGTGGGCTAACAGGTGTATGTGGAATTGCACCAGCAATTGGTGCATGCTTTAGCGTTATTCTAGGTGCAGCTTGTCCTAAAGATCAAGAAACAGCTGTGACCATGAAAGTAGTGGCAAGAATTATTAATAGAATTGCTGATGAAACTGGTCCTTGCTGTTGTAAGAACTTTGTCAGGACTGCAATTGATGAGAGTATTAAAGCTGCAAAAGAATATCTAACTGTATCTTTGCCTTCAAATAGTGAAGCAATTATCTGTACTTACAGTTCCCGTCATCCTCATGGCTGCAGGGAAGCTAAATGTCAATATTTCAATATCAATAAAAAACGTTAAGATCCTAATATGAAAAGTAATGGATAACGGTATTAACAAAATATATTGAAGTAAATTTCATAATCTTATTTGAAAAGCTGCAGTGGATTTATACATACTTTGCAGAATAAAAAAAACGAGTAGTGAGACCCCAAGTGGATTTACACTACTCGTTTTTTTATCATTATATAACCTTTGATTTTGTAAATATTAAAATTACTAGTGTTTGCTATTATACTTTTTTTATTTTAAGTTTTGATATCATAAGAAAAGTAAAAAGTGATAATAACATAAGTGATAAAGTTATAAAAATGTCATTATTAGGTGCAATTAATGTAAATAATGAAATAATTACACCTGAAATTGTTATAGGTATACCAGTAAAAACACCATCAAATTCACTTAAATTGTATTTTGCCAATCGATAGCAACCGCTTATAGTATATAATAGCGGAATTACAATTCCAACTATTCCCATATACTCCAAGTGGAAAAAGTAATATTTAACAAATATTAAAAGGGCTGGTGCAACTCCAAATGAAACCAAATCTGCTAAGGAATCTAATTCTTTTCCAAGGTTATTGGATACATTTAAAAACCTAGCAATTCTACCATCATATCTATCTATAATAGCTGCCAGAACTATTAATATAGCAGCATAAAAGTAATTGTTATTAAAAGTTTCAACTATTGAGATAACACCTAGTGATAAATTAGTAAGTGTAAGTAAATTAGGTATAGAATTTTTTAACATATAACCACCCCTTAGCTAGTTTTATAAGATTCTTTATAATTTTTGTGACATGAAAGCTTGTTTATAATTTTGTCTTTGTAGATTATTCCCAAAATAAAGGCTATTAAAGCAAGTGAAGATATTATTACTGTGGATATATAATTTCTATAATGAAGATTGGATCCAATACTTACAGATGCCAAAAGCCATGGAAATCTACTAACAAGTAAGATACCAAAAAATTTTAAAGGTTTTATAGGAGTTAATCCTGCAACATATATTAAAAAATCTTTTGGTAATCCAGGAACAAAGAAAATAATGAATAAAATAATAGAAAATTTTTTATTATTCATAACATTATTTAACCATTTAGAATTTTTTTTATTCATTAGCTTTTCCACAAAGGAAGCACCTATGAATCTGGTAAAATAAAAGGCTATAATAGCTCCTAAGAGCATACCTACTGTTGTGTAAGTTATGCCTAAAGATACACCATAAATATATCCACCAGCAACTTGAATTACTTCTCCGGGAATTGGAGCAATTACTGTTTGTAGTACCTGGAAAAAGATAAATACAATAGTTCCTAACTTCCCTAAAGAAACTATATAATTTCTAAATTTATCAAGAGACATAGTCAATTCAAGAATATTTGGTAGATATTTTAATACCAATACAGCTGTACAAACGCCTAATAGATACATCAACATTTTAAAAATTCTTTTAGATTTATTCATGATTGTTTCATCCTTTCTTATATGCTATAACAATTAATATTTTATTAGAAATATCTTAAGATTGTTGTATGGTAAATCTTAATAATTCTTAAGTCATCTAAATAATATAGATTTTAAGTGGAATGCATTATATACTAATAATTAAATGGAAGGTGAATAATATGAAAAATATTTTGATTGCAGATGATAATGAAGAAATAAGAGAAATAGTTCGTGTTTTATTAGAAAGTGAAGGCTACAATGTGATGGAAGCTGTAAATGGTGAAGATGCTGTAATTAAAGTTGATAAGAATATAGATTTGATCATACTTGACATAATGATGCCTATAAAATCTGGATTTAAAGCATGTGTAGAGATTCGTGAAAAGACAAGTGCTCCTATTTTATTTTTAACTGCTAAAACACAGGATTCAGATAAATGTATGGGATTTTCTTCTGGATGTGATGATTATCTATCAAAACCATTTTCATATACAGAACTTGTTTCAAGAGTTAAAGCACTGCTTAGAAGGTATTATGTATATAAAGGAAAAGAGAAAGTTAATTCGAATGAAGATATTAATATAGATGGATTAACAATAAATATAAGTTCAAATGAAGTATTTATTGATAATAAAGAGATTATACTTACAGAAACTGAATATAGAATATTATTGCTGATGGCACAAAATCGAAAAAAGGTATTTTCAGCACAAAATTTGTATGAAAGTGTTTGGAAAGAACCTTATTTTTATTCTTGTAATAATACTATTATGGTACATATAAGAAATTTAAGAAGAAAGCTAGAAAGAGAACCACAAAATCCTAAATATATAAAAACAGTATGGGGAAAGGGGTATAGGATTGAATAAGAGATTTTTATGTACAAAATTAGAAATTAAATTAATTCTATGCTTAATACTTTCATTTGTTATTGCTGTTGGTATCTTCTTTTTATTATCCCAAATAGGTGAAAATATATTAGATAATTATTTTAATAAAATTTCTTTTGTAAGTAATCAAAAAAGACAGGCTATATCCGATTTTAAAAAATATATATCAGATAACAATTTGACAATAAATGACCATGATAAAATAACACAATGGGTTCGTAAAGAGAAGTACATAAACATTTATGTATATAAAGAAAATAGATTAATTTATAGTTATAATATTAATAATCCTGATACTGGTTCCAATATATCACAAGAAAGCCCAATAATTTTTTCAAATGAAGCGCTTAGTGATATTAAATTTAATGATGTAAATGCAAAAATCTATATGGAATGTTTTTTTGAGTACAAATATTATTATATTATAGTTTTTTTTGATGCTGCAGTTGCATTTTTGTGCTTTATAGTAATTATGCTGATTTTAATAAAAAGAAAGACAGTATACATAGGAACACTTGAAAATGAGATAAAGATACTAGAAGGTGGTAATTTAAATCATGAAATTACTATTAAAGGAAACGATGAACTTTCTTCTTTAGCGCAAGGTATTAATGAGATGAGAAAGTCATTTATTGAAAGATTGGAAAGTGAGGATAAAGCTCATTTAGCTAACAGCGAACTGATTACAGCAATGTCACATGATTTGAGAACACCCCTTACAGCATTAGTAGGATATTTAGATATAATTGAGTACAAAAAGTATAAGACAGATGAAAATTTGAAACAATATATTCATAGCAGCAGAGAAAAAGCATATCAGATTAAATATCTTTCTGATAAATTATTTGAATATTTTATAGTGTTTAATACTAATGATGATGATTTAGAATTGGAAACTTTTGATGGAAATGAACTTTTAGAACAATTATTAGGAGAGCAAAGTTTTATATTGGAAGACAATGAATTTGATTTTGAAATTGATTCCTGTAATACACCTTTTTTTATAGAGGTAAGTTTAATTTCCATACGTAGAGTTTTTGATAATATCTTTTCTAATATTATTAAGTACGCGGATAAATCAAAGTCAATTAAAGTTAAGTATTATATTCAAAAAAAGTTATTATTTATTTATATTGAAAATGAGATAAATAATAACTTAAAAACAGTAAATAGCACAGGAATAGGTCTAAGAACATGTAAAAAAATTATAGAAGGACACAATGGGAAAATTGAAACTGGAAAACAGAAGAATACCTTTTTTATTCAAATTGAACTACCTATAAAACTAAGTAATAGCTGATTGGTTTTATCTATAAGTTTAATCAAAATTAAGTTGCCGCACTAAAGAATTTATGTACAATGTATTGCATGTAAATTCTTTAGTGCGGCAATCCATTTTAAAAAGCTTTTATCCGATCGCTACCATTGCTAATACCCCTGATTTCTTTATATGAAACTCCTTCTCCTATTGTCGAAGGAGTAAGTGATTCGCACAAAATCATAGATTTTGGCTCTCTACTTAACTGGGGGACAAGCACTGCTACGCGCCTGGATAAGTTCTTCTAAGACTCAGATGGGTAAAATGTCTAAATGACATTTTACGAGCTTTTGCTCAGGTAAGAGGTATTCTTCACAAGCAAACTCCACCTGAGTCTAAGAATCACTTGATAGTAAATTGGCTATTGTATATATCACTATACAAGCCTCCTTTAGCTAATAATTCCTCGTGATTTCCTTGTTCAACAATAGTTCCTTTGTCCATAACCAGTATCTTATCTGCATTTTTAATTGTAGATAATCTATGTGCTATTATAAAGCTTGTTCTTCCTTTCATCAGGTTGTCCATGGCATTTTGTATTTCTAATTCTGTACGCGTATCTACACTTGAAGTTGCTTCATCAAGTATTAAAATATAAGGATTTGCCAAAATAGCACGGGCAATGCATAAAAGCTGCTTTTGTCCTTGTGATATTGAGGAGTTTTCGTCATTCAAAACTGTATTATAACCATGAGGAAGAGTTCTTATAAAATAATCAGCCCTGGCAAGCTTTGCAGCCTCTTTAACTTCTGAAATTGTTGCAATATCTCTGCTGTATGAGATATTCTCTTTTATACTTCCATCAAATAACCAGGAATCCTGCAGTACCATTCCAAATAAAGAACGTAAATGACTTCTTTTGAGTTTAGTTATATCTATGCCATCAATTTTAATTTTTCCATCATTTAATTCATAAAACCTCATAAGCAGGTTTATCAAGGTAGTCTTTCCTGCACCAGTTGGACCAACTATAGCAACTTTTTCACCTGATTTTATATCTAAGTCTATTCCTGTGATTATAAGGTCTTTTCCGTATCCAAACTTTACATCTTCAAAGATTATATTACCTTTTGTATTTGATATTGTTTTATAATTTATAGTATCTGCCTGTTCCTCTTCTTCATCTAAAATCTCAAAAACACGCTCCAGCGAAGCAATAGCTGCCTGCATTGAATTCAAAATATAAGCAGCTTCAGTTAACGGTTCTGATGCTTGATCTACATATTGAAAGAAGGCTTGGATTAGTCCTATTGACAATCTTCCTTGAATGACAAATATAGCACCAAGAGATGCAATTAGTACATATCCTATTTGATTCATCAAACGAATTAAAGGATTTATAGCATAGGTAATAAATTGAGCTTTTTTTTCATCAAGATATAATTTATTATTGGATATTTGGACTTTACTTATTATTTCATCTTCCATGTTAAAGGACTTTACCACCATTTGACCAGTAAAATACTCTTCTATTTGTCCATTAAATTTACCTAGAGATTCCTGTCTGTTTGCAAAATAATTTATGCTCTTCTTTCCAATTATAGAAGTAGCAATAATTCCCATAGCAATAGTAAAAATAGCAATTAGCGTTAATATCCAATTTATTGAAAGCATGAGAATAACAGCTCCTATGATTGTAAGTACTGCTGTAATAAACTGCATCATTCCTGACTGCAGGGTATCAGATACTTTTTCTAAGTCATTTGATATTCTGCTTAAAATTTCACCTTTATTGTGTGTATCGTAATATTTTAAAGGAATTTTTGAAAGTTTTTCACTTATCTCTTTCCTTATGGATAATACTAGTGTTTGAGATACTGCAGCCATTATATTCTGCTGTATATAATTAGCTAATGAAGATAGTAAATAAATGAAGAGCAGCAATAATGAAAGCTTTTTTATAATATGAAAATCTATATTGAAAGAACCAGTAGAAGACATATTTTTTATTCCTTCATAAATAGTATTAATAGCTTTACTAAAAATCAATGGAGCAGCCATTGTAAAGGTTAAACTGATAATAGCAAAGAATATTACAATAATTATTTTCCATTTTTGATTAAGGAGTAATTTTATTAATCTTTTCACAGTTTTCTTTGTATCTTTTGCTTTTTCTATGGACATTTCAGTATCAAAAGAGATAGAGTCGCTTGTATTTTCTTCATACATTATGCTAATTCCTCCTTACTTAGTTGTGACTCAGCTATTTGCATGTAAATAGGGCAATTTTTAAGAAGCTCTTCATGGGTTCCTATTCCTGCTATTTTTCCTTCTTCTAAGACTATAATTTGCTCTGCTTCCATAATTGTACTTATTCTTTGAGCAATGGTTATAACAATTGCATCTTTTAATCTTGGTTTTATAGCTTTTCTAAGCTTTGCATCTGTTTTATAGTCTAAAGCAGAAAAACTGTCATCAAATACATATATATCACTTTTTTTAACTAAAGTTCTTGCTATACATAACCTTTGTCTTTGACCACCTGAGAAATTACTGCCTCCTTGCGATACCAAGGAATCATAGCCGTGATTTAGTTCTGAAATAAATTCATCTGCTTGAGCAGCTTTAGAAGCACTTTTTATCTCATCTATAGTGGCATCCTTTTTACCATGCCTTATGTTATCAGATATGGTTCCGCTAAAGAGGAATGCCTTCTGAGGTGAAAAACTTACTATATCTCTCAAATTTTTTTGAGAAAAATCCTTTATGTTAACACCATTAATTAAAATTTCGCCGCCTTGTATTTCATGTAGTCTTGGTATTAACTTACCAATGGTGCTTTTTCCCGAACCAGTAGCTCCTATGATGGCAGTAGTTTTACCACTTTCACATATAAAATTAAGATCTTTTAAAACAGGTTTTTCAGCATCTCTATAGGAAAAGGTAACATTTCTAAATTCTAAAGTTTTTTTACCACTTGAAATAAATTCAGTTATTTTTTCATCTACTATTTCAGGCTCATATTCTAATACTTCTAATATACGTCTTGAGCAGGCACTGGCACGTGGTACACTAAGTAGTACAATTATAGCCATTACTAAGAAGACAAATATAATTATTGAATATTCAATAACAGCCATAATGTCTCCTATAAGCATAGCACCTTTGCTTACTCTCATTGATCCAAACCATAAAATAGCAACAGCGCAAACATTCATTATTGCCATTACTCCAGGCATAGCCACAGCTAATATTTTATTCATTTCTATATTGATATTTGCATAATCTGTGAAGGTAGCATCCATTAATTTTTTTTCATGTTTCTCACGATTAAAAGCACGTATAATTCTTATTCCTGAGATATACTGCCTCACTCTAGAATTTATTTTATCTAACTGAACCTGTATTTTAAGGGACAAATTTATAACTTTTTTGCTTATGAGTATATTAAATACTATAAAAATTACTCCTGTTATAAAGATTATGAAAGCCATATATTTATCCTTAGAAAAGGCAAAAAACATTCCCACTATGGTTATGAAGGGAACTGGAATAATCATTTCAAAAAACATGGTTACTATATTTTCAATTTGATTTACATCACTTGTACATCTTGTAATCAAAGAGGAAGTGGAAAAATGTTTAAAATCATGTATTGATAATTTTTGTGCATGTGAAAACATTTTGCTTCTAATATCCCTAGAAAGTGCTCCCGATAAATTTGCAGATAAATAGGTAGAAAGTATGGCAAGTATACCAGTAAATATGGCAACACTTATCATTATTCCACCAGTTTTCAATACATAATCTATATCACCTTTTATTACTCCATTATTTATTATTTTTGCAGTTAGTGTTGGAATATATAATATACCTATAGTTTTCATTAGTATGATTATAAATAGTGAAATTAAAAGTACTTTGTTAGTTTTAAAGTGTTTAAATAGTTTTAGCATAATATTCTCCTTTATATATGATTGTATCCACAAATCATATGATAAACTGTACAGTAACTTGACAGTCAATACTTTTATAAATAGAATGGTTTAAAGAATAGGTGGGATAGTTTATGAATGATTTTATAAGTTCAAAAAAGTATTTATCAATAGGTGCTTTTTCTAAATTGGTCGGTATAAGTAGAAAAAACTTAATATATTATGATGAGGTAGGAATATTGAAGCCTGCATTTGTGAAGGAAAATGGATACAGGTACTATTCCTATAGTCAAATAGATGAGGTAAGCATAATTCTTGCTCTAAAAGATTTAGATGTTCCATTAAAAAAAATAAAAAATTACATGAAAAATGTATCTCCAGATAATTTAATTCATTTAATTGCTGCACAGAAGAAGAAAATATTAGAAGAACTTAATAGATTAAATCAAATGAATTATATTATAGAGCAGAGAATTAATAATGCTCCAGTAATATCTAACATCAATTGTGGGGAAATATTATTGGAATATTGTGAGGAAGAAGTGCTGCTTTTAGGACCTGAATATTTGTATGATCCTAATGATTTTGAAGATGATTTTATTAGTTTTTTGGATTATTGTGAAAGTAAAAAAGTATTATATGGGTATCCTTTAGGGGTTTACACTAATCATGATGGTTTACTTAGTGATAATATTAGGACTTATAGATATTTTTATAAGGTTTCTCCAGATACAGATTTAATAGAAAAGACCGTAAAGCCAGAGGGACTTTATGTTATAACTTATGATAATAGTTATTTAGCTGAAGATATGAAAATTTTTGATAAGGTGAACAAGTTTATAGAGAAGAATCGTCTTAGTGTTTGCGGAAATGTTTATATAGAAAATATATCAGATGAAATAATAACTAAAAATCCAGATAAATATTTATCAAAAATTTCTGTGCAAGTTGAAGAATTGGATTAGTTAATTTCTTCATAAGATAGTGTTAATTTTGTTAGAATATATTGAGAATTTATATTTTTCGTGATAATATTACACATATATGCATAAAGTGGCAATGTTGTATATAAACATATAAGTACTATAACTAAAAGTATTAATAAAACCTTTAGGATTGCTGATTTCAATTGTCTTTATATATTTTACATAAATAATAAATACAGGAGGATGATCAATGAAAAGTTTAAAAAGCAAGATATTTTTAGCTATTGTAATATGTTCTGTTTTTACTGCAATATTAATTGGAAGTATAAGTATTTTTAATTCAACCAATGTAGCTAAAACAAATTCCAAAGAAAAATTAACTTTAATTTGTGAGGATAAAACAAATGAAATCAATTCAAAAATTTCTAAAATAGAAACATCAGTAAACACTCTTTCTCAAATAGTATTGGAAGATTTAGATGATGTAGATAGGTTTTCAAGTGATGCACAATATCTACAAGATTATCAAAATCGAATAGAATCTGTAGCAAAAAAATTTGGTGAAAATACAGATGGAGCAATGACGTTTTATATAAGATTTAATCCTAAAATCACGCCTCCAACTTCCGGAATCTTTTATTCCAAAGAAAATGAAAAGAGCAATTTTAAAAAGTTAATTCCAACAGATTTTAGTAAATATGACCCTAGCGATATGGAACATGTAGGATGGTACTATATACCTGTAAATGCAAAAAAGGCTACATGGATGGATCCATATTTAAATTCTAATATTAATGTATACATGATTTCCTACGTAGTACCTATATTCAAAAATGGCAAATCTATTGGTATAGTTGGTATGGATATTGATTTTAAAAACATTCAAAACATAGTAAAAGGTACAAAAATTTATGATTCAGGATATGCCTTTTTACTTAATGAGAAATGCGATATCATATATCATCCTAAAATTAATACAAAGGATAATTTATCAACTATAGAAAACGGATCTCTAAAATCAATCAAAGATGAAATTATAAAAAATACATCTTCTAATAAACTATATTCCTATACGTATAAAGGTATAGATAAAAATTTAAGTTATGGTCATCTTTCAAATGGGTGGGTATTTGTGTTAACAGCACCTACAAGCGAAATTTTAAAACAATCTAATGGTCTTATTAAAATAATAGGTATTTTCATTATAATTGGATTAATTTTATCTGGAATAGTGGCATTTTATTTGGGTAATATTATTTCAAAGCCTATAGTTATAATCACTAATATTATAAAGAGAGCAGGAAATCTTGATTTGACTTATGATAATAATTTGAATAATTTGCTAAAGCATAAAGATGAGATAGGCCAGCTTTCTAATGCATTTAACAATATGAGGAGAGAATTTGAAACCTTTGTAAAAGAGATAGTAATGAGATCACAGGATATGGGCATATCTAGCAAGGAACTTTCTGCTACAGCAGAAAAGCTTACAATAAAAACAGAAAATATTGAAAAAGCAGTAAACAATATAGCAAATGATGTTCATGAAACGAGTGTGTCAGCAGAAGAAATAAAGTCATCTATACAGGATGTTGATTCAAGTATTAATATATTATCAAATAAAGCTGCTGAGGGAAGTAACAATGCAAATCTATCTAAGGTGAGAGCAAAGGATGTTCAAGAAAAGGGAAAATTATCTATACAAGAAACAAGGAAGATGTATGATGAGAAAAAACAAAAGGGATTAAGAGCTATTGAAGATGGCAAGATAGTTGAAAATATAAAAGTTATGGCAGATACTATTGCAAGTATATCAGAACAAACAAACTTACTTGCACTAAATGCAGCTATAGAGGCAGCAAGAGCTGGTGAACAAGGAAAAGGATTTGCGGTAGTGGCTGAAGAAGTAAGAAAACTTGCAGAAGAATCATCACAAGCAGTAGCTAATATACAAGATACAATAACAAAAGTACAAGATGCATTTAAAAATCTTTCTGATAATAATGAAGATGTATTATCCTTTATACACAACAATGTAGATCCCCAGTTTGAAATTATGGGAGAGGTTGGAAATCATTATTATAAGGATGCAGAATTTATAACTAGCATGTCCAGTGAAATAGCAGCCATGTCAGAGGAGCTTATGGCTACAATAAATCAAGTAAGTGAAGCAGTACAAAGTACAGCCCAAATTGCACAAAAGTCAGCGGAAAATACAGAAACAATAAAAGATAGTATTAATGAAACAGTACAATCTATTCAGAATTTATCACAAACAGCAGAAAATCAAGCTGAGGTTGCTGAAAAATTTAATGAAATGGTACAACGTTTTAAGATTTAATTAGCAGAGTTTAAAATTCAAGGTTACTAACAGATTATGGAATAGCTAAATTTAGAGGTTAATATAAGAATATAGAAATAGTGAGCTGCTTCAAGTAGAATAATTTCTAAAATGAGGCAGCTCTTTAGTTTAATCTCTAGTGAGAATAAAAAGTATATAGTATAATATAAAAAGTAAATTATTTAAAAGTGAGGAGAGGTTGGCAAATGAGTGAAGACATAAACTATTGCCCAAATTGTGGAGCAAAAAATTCGGATACATCAGCTAGGTTTTGTGGTAATTGTGGTTTTCAATTTTATAATAATAGAAATTATTATAGAGAACAGCAGAATTCCAAAACTATAGGAGAACAAGCGAAGAATACATTTGATGGCTTTGTAAATAAAGTAAATACCATGGCCGGAGGAAGTGGACAAGTAGAATTAAAATTAAGGGATCTAGTAACTAATGTATTTGAGAAACACTCTGTAGAGGAAAGAGAGAATATTTTTATTTGTGGAACAGCGCGAACAACCCCAAGGGAACAAGAAATTTCTTCAGAATGGCCTAGGCCTTGGTTGTATTCAAGAGTATTTATGGTGTTTGCAGTTACTTTTATCGTATTGGTATCATTATTAAAACTTTTTCATAATATTAATGCTTATCCAGGAATTATATTTATAGGAGCTTTAGCAGTTCCTTTCTCATTACTTGTCTTTTTTTGGGAAGTTAATGCACCAAGAAATATTAATATTTTTGATGTAACCAAAATATTTTTTATTGGAGGAGTGTTTTCTTTACTTGTAACGTTGATATTGGATAGTATGTTTAGCACTGGTCAATTGGATTATTCTGGAGCAATTTTAACAGGAATTATAGAAGAGATTGGAAAGTTAGTTGTAGTTGCATATTTTTTAAAAGGAAGAAAAGAAAAGTACATTTTAAATGGACTTTTGTTAGGAGCAGCAGTTGGAGCAGGATTTGCAGTATTTGAAACAGCAGGATATGGATTTAGGTCTTTAATTGTGGGCAATTACTCTGCAATGATGTCAACAATTTATTTAAGAGGAATTTTTGCTTTTGGAAGCCATATTGTTTGGGCAGCTATGTCTGGAGCAGCATTAGCAATGGTAAAGAAAGGTAATATATTAACAATGGACCATATAATGAATGCTCAATTTTTCAAATTTTTTGTAATTGCAATTGGATTACATGCAATTTGGGACATGCCTATAGATATTGGCAGTGATATACATTTGGTTCAAATAATGCTTACAGCAATTGCCTGGATTATTATATTGGTATTAATTAGTGTAGGATTAAAACAGATTTCAAATTTAAATTTTAGAAATAGATAGTGCGCATTGTAATTTAAGAAAAAATTATAACTACTGCTTTTAAAATTAATCCATATATTTTTTTCCCCAAAGGCACAGCTCAGTTAAAATATGTTTCAAGGATTTTCCTCTATCTGTAGTAATATATTCTACTTTAGGTGGAATAGTGGCATAAGCAATTCTTTCAATAAGACCATCCATTTCCATAATTTTTAATTCTTGAGATAATATTTTGTGGCTTATATTAGGAATAGATTTTTTAAGTTCCCCATATCTTATAGGATCAGTTTTTAATATATGCCATAATATTATTGCCCTCCACTTGCTTCCAATTACAGTCATGGCAAAACCTAATGAACATTTAAAATCCTTTTGTCTTTCCTTTTGATTGGGGAATTTTTCAACAGTGTCTTTATTCATATCTTATCCTTCTTTCAAAATGGTAACTATCTAACTAAAAAGTGCCTACTTGTATGTGTATTCCAATAAAACTATTATATTATACATAGACATTAATTTCTATAAATCAATAAAATAGAGTTTAGTTTATAAATTCATAATTCAACCATGTCATTAAAAAGCATTTAAAGACAGGACAAATAAGTGAAAATTATTTATTATAGAAAAAGAGAGGAACAAGTTTTATGGATTGGCTTAATGCAATGAATAAGGCAGTGGAATATGTAGAGGCTAATATTACCAACAAAATTGATATTGAGGAAGTGGCGAAAATTGCTTTATCCTCTACATTTCACTTTCAGAGAATGTATCATATGATAACAGGTATTACAGTAGGTGAATATATAAGGAGGAGAAGACTTACTCTGGCTGTACAGGATATTATATCTGGTGAGAAAATCATTAATATATCACATAAGTATGGTTATGAAACTCCTGAAGCATTTACAAAAGCTTTTAGAAAAATGTATGGAGTAAGCCCTACTGCAGCACGAGAGTCAGGGGTAAATCTTAAGGCATATCCAAAATTATCTTTTCATCTTTCAATAAAGGGAGATAAAGACATGAATTATAGAATTTTTGATAAAGAAAGTTTTATGGTAGTAGGCAAACAAGCAAAAATATCCATGATAGATGAACAAAATTTTAGTCAGGTACCTAAATTTTGGAGGGGTTGTATGAAGGAAGGTTCATATCAGTGGATGTCTTCAAAAGCAGGCAAACTTGGTATTCTAGGTATATCTAAAGATTTTGATAAGTATAAAGATGAATTTAATTATATGATGGCAATTGAAAAAATACAGAGTACCATTCCTAAAGGATATGTTTCAGCAAACATACCAGCAGCAACTTGGGCTGCATTTGAAGCAGTAGGACCAGTGCCTGAAGTTTTGCATGATCTTCTTAGAAGGATATATTCAGAGTGGATGCCTTCCATGGGGTATCAGCATGATTGTGCACCAGATCTTGAAATCTATCCAATAGGAGATATGTTTTCTAGAAATTATAGCTGTGAAATTTGGATTCCTATTAAGAAATACAAGTAATGTAAATAACAATTTAGTGATTTAAAATTATAGCATAATTGATTTCTATCATTTGAGATCATTAAGTAATAATTTTATTTAAGAGGGAGAAGTTAATATGTTAAGTATTGAAGAAATTTTAAAAAAAGAGATAGTTTACAAAATTGACAACATGGAAAATGTAAATGTGAAAAAAAATATGATATATAAAGAAGAACTATTGATGGATTTGTATACTCCTTTTGCTCATGGCAAAAGTGAAAAGCTGCCTGTAGTAATTTTAATACATGGAGAAGCTGCAGCTATAAATTTCAAAGAAAGTGGACAATATATTTCCTACGGAAAATTAATAGCAGCTAGTGGATTAAATGCAGTAACTTTTAATCATAAAGTTTTATCTGATGGTTTTAGTATTAAAGAAGTTATTGATGATATAGATGCACTTGTCAATTACTTAATAGAAAATGCTGATAATCTCAATATAGATAAAGATAAAATTGCTATTTGGAGCTTTTCTGGTGGTGTTCCATTTGGGTTATATGAAGGCATGCACGATTGTTCTAACTATATTAAGTGCAATATTGCTTATTATGGCTTTGGAGATCTTACATCTGTAAAAAAGCTTCTTAACTTTAATATACAAGATGAAGATGTCACAAAGTATTCACCAATAAGCCTTATTGATGAAAATTCAAGTAAGATTCCTCCTTTGTTTATTGCAAGAGCAGGGCTTGACAATTCAATAATTAATGAATCAATTGACAAATTTATTATGAAAGCCTTGAAAAATAACTTAACTATTGATATTTGTAATCATTCTACGGGTGGACATGCATTTGATTTATTTAATGATAATGATAGGACACGTGAAATAATAACAGAAACATTAAATTTTTTAAAAAGGAATTTAAAATAGAATTAGTCAGTATAAGATATTTAAAAACAGATACATATTCCATAAATACGAAAATGAATGCGTTATTTAAAAAATGCAGTTATGACTTAATTGGTTTAATATATAAATTTTTATTTACATATTAAAAAAAGTGCAAACTGTGAAAAATTATCTTTATTTGGGCACTTGGAGAATTTAGAGTTAGTAGTGCAGCCGGCCAATAATTAGTTTAGAAACTAATTATTGGCCTTTATTTTTAAAAAATATATATTTAGATATAGAAGTTAATTAAAAATATACTATATGATATAATAAACCTACATCTTAAATTTAGATTAAGTTGAAAAATCAAGGATTGGATTGATTAAATGAAGTTTTTATATAAAGTTACAGTATTGCTTGGTATTTTAATTGTTTTAAGCTGCTTTGTTCAATTTGTAGTATTTAATAAATTTTTTATTTCTGATACTAATTCTTTATTGTTGAGTACTAATGAAAAAGCTGCAGAAAATGTTAGTATGCAGCTTAAGGAAAATTTTAAAAAAGTGCAGAATTTTTTAAAGTCAGTTGCTGCAGATGATGAAATTAGAGAAAATCAGGAACTTCTTAATAAATTTAATGGAATTATACCTGAATTAGATGTAGTAACAATCCTTAATTCCAAGGGAGACATTTTACGTATGTCTGGAAATGTGCATGCTCCTAGTGTTTCAAATTTGGCATACAGAGATTATTTTCAGAAGGCAATTCATGGAAAAACTTATATTAGTGATGTTTTCACAAGTACTGGTGGAACTGAGATAGTTGTAATATCAGTTCCAATTTTGAAAAATGGCAGCATTGATGGGGTAGTTGTTGGGACTGTTAAATTACAAGGAAATTCTTTAGCATCCATGTTTGATAATAAGGAATTTGGAAGAAAAGGTTATATTTGTGTTTTGGACAGCCATGGCTATGTTGTTTATCATCCTAATAAAGAACGAATTGGTAAGAAATCTGTAATTTTTGATAAATTGCAGGGAAAATCGGGTTCGAAGATCATGAAAGACTATTCAGAGAAGGAACAGTTTGTTGGGTTTAGTAAAGTTTCAAATTTAAACTGGTATGTAGCTGTTATTACTCCTACTGCTGATATAATGACAAGTAGAAATATTATAGTTTACGAAACATTATTGGGTTCAGTTGTAGTGAGTGTTTTGATTATTTTAATTGGGGTATATACAATAAGACGATATAGTAAGCCGCTAAATCAGTTAATCTTTTCATTTAACGCTTTGAAAGATGGAAAATACAAAAAGATTGACCCACATAATTATGAAGAAGAATTTCATGAAATGGTTAGAGTTTATAATAATACAATTGAAATGCTTAAAGAAACGCATAATGATCTTGAAGAAGCTGCTGACATTGATTCTTTGACAGGAGCTTATAATAGACGTGCCTTTAACAATCTTTTAAGTACTGTGAAACAAGAAATAAATAATCGTAGTTTGGAGAGTTTAGGAGTTCTTTTACTGGATATTGATCATTTTAAAGAACTGAATGATACATCAGGGCATTTAGCTGGAGATAATGTACTTAAAAAACTTGCTGAAATAATGAAAGCTGCTGTGGGAAAGCGTTCTGTATTTCGCTTTGGTGGAGATGAATTTGCTGTTGTAATTCGTAATGTTTCAGATGAAAGATTATTGTCTATTGCAGAAGAAATTCGATTAAAAGGTGAAGCAGCTTTAAACGGATGTACTGTTAGTATTGGTGCAGCTAAATTTCCAAAGGATACGTATTCTATAGATGAATTGATAGATTTTGCGGACAAGGCTCTATACATAAGCAAAAAAAGCAGAAATAAAGTAACTATTTTTGCGAAATGAATGACATATTTTGGTTATATGCAAAAAATGTTGAAAAAGTTTATTAAAGATGATAATATGGTATATATTAGATATGTCTAGTATATAGTAAGTAAAATTAGAAATAGTTAAAAATATGGTAGATTATTTATATATTAAAAAATGGAAACTGTGAAAAATTCTCTTTACTTGGGCACTTGGAGAATTTAGAGTTAGTAGTGCAACCGGCCAATAATTAGTTTAACAACTAATTATTGGCCTTTGTTTTTAAAAAAATAAGAAATGTACTTTTTTACTAAGGAGGAATGCAATGAGAATTTTTAACAATTTAAAAATGTTATATAAGCTAATGACAGCTTTTATAATAATGGTTGTATTTATTGGAATTGTTGGTTTTGTAGGAATATCAAATATGAAGAAAATCAATTCAAATGTTTCCAATTTGTACAATGTTGACTTAAAAGGCGTAAAGGATATAAATATGCTTAAAACAAACCTTACAACTGTTAAAGCAGATGTTTTACAAATTTTAGATCCCAAAAATAGTGACAAAATTTCTAGTTTAGTTGATGATATTAATAAATTTCAGGATATAAACAAAAAGTTAGTTGAAGAATATAAAACTACAATTACTACTGACACTGATAAGGAGCAGTTTGCTGAGTTTGAAAAATTATTGGAGGATTATAGAAATCATCGTGTAAAACTTATAGATAGAGTTAAAGCTTCAGATTACAATGGTGCTAATGCTATTTTTCCTGAAGTTTCAAAAATTAGAGAAGATATGTTTGCTGTATTGGATAAAGAAATAGATTTAGATACAAAACTTGCTGCTAATGATTATAATAACAGCAATGCAATTTTTAAAAGCTGTACAATAGTTTCTATGAGTATCATAGGATTAGCTATTATAGTTGCAATTATTTTAGGTATACTGATATCTATTGTGATATCAAAGCGATTAAGTAAAATTTTAGCTTTTTCTCAAGCTATAGGCCAAGGAGATCTTACAGCAACAATTGATATTGATTCAAAGGATGAAATAGGAAATGTTGCTATAGCATTAAATCAGTCTAGGGAAAATATAAGAGGCATGGTAAATGAAATAATGAATGATGCTAGTGATATGAGTGCAACAAGTGAAGAGTTGTCAGCAACTGTTGAAGAAGTGTCATCTAAAATGGAATTAGTAAATGAATCAGTAGAACAAATATCCAGAGGAGTTCAAGATTTAAGTGCAACTACAGAAGAAGTAAGTGCATCAACGGAGGAAATGAATGCTAATACAAATGAACTTGTAAATAAAGCAAATAATTCAAAAATATCCGTTGATGAGATAAAAGAACGTGCTATTACTATAAAAGTCAAAGCTTCAAAAAATATAAAAGAGAGTACAGTAATGTATAATCAGAATCGCTCAAATATTTTAAATGCAATTGAAGATGCTAAAATTGTAGAAGAGGTTAAGCTTATGGCTGATTCCATTAGCAGTATAGCACAGCAGACAAATTTATTAGCTTTAAATGCTGCAATAGAGGCAGCAAGGGCTGGAGAACAAGGAAAAGGCTTTGCAGTAGTTGCAGATGAAGTAAGAAAGCTGGCAGAGCAATCTAAGCAATCAGTTGAGAATATTCAAAGTATGGTTTGTCAGGTACAAAAATCAGTGAATGAACTTTCACAAAGTGGACAAGAAGTACTTAAATTTATGGAAAGTAATGTAACTCCGAATTATGAATTCCTTCAAAATACAGGTGTTCAATACGAAAAGGATTCGGAATTTATGGATAATATGGCAGAAGATATTTCGGCTTCTTCTAAACAAATGAATGAAGTTATTGATCAGATAAGTGATGCTATGCAGAGTGTATCTGCAACTGCAGAAGAATCAGCTGCAAGTTCAGAAGAAATATCAAAAAGTGTCAATGAAGTAACTTTTGCCATTAGTGATATTGCAAAATCAGCACAATGTCAGGCAGAACTTGCACAAAGATTAACTGATATGGTACAGAAGTTCAAACTTTAAACTTTTATACTTTACACAATTTGGGAGGCGTTAAAAATGAAAAATAAAATATTTACAGCTTTATTAATTACAGGATCATTATTATTAACTATAGGAGTTACTACAACAGTTAGTGCATCTTCCAATGACAATATGCCTTATACTTATAATTTCTATTCTCAAAGCATTGAAACCAGATTAGGTACTTTAGTAGAATCAGGAACTATATCTGAAGCTCAAGCATCAGCAATAATAGACATATACTATAATGATGAAATAACAACAAAAAAGGATATGAAAAATGAACTGGATGTTTTAGTAACAGCAAAAACTATAACACAAAGTCAGGAAGATTCAATATTAAACTTATTTATTGACTTAAGCTGCAACTAAGAAATATCAATATTATCTAACTAAACTTTGAAAGTTGAGTATTTAATAGATTAATATTAATGTTTATGGATAAAAAATACAACATGAGTTGTATGAAAATAGATTTGAAATGATAAGCGGCAATGAAGTATAATATTTGTTATAAGTATATGAATGGAGCAATATTATTACTTTTATAAAGGAGTTTTTAAATATATGAATTTTTATTTCGCACCTATGGAAGGCTTAACAGGCTATATTTATAGAAATGCACATAATGCCTTTTTCAATAATGTAGACAAATATTTTTCACCTTTTATTGTTGCAAATCAAAGCAATAGTTTTAAAACAAAGGAATTAAGAGACGTATTACCTGAAAACAACCAAGGATTGGTTTTGATTCCACAACTATTGACAAACAATGCAAAAGATTTTACGCATATGTCAAAGAAATTAAAACAGTTGGGATATAATGAGGTTAACTTAAATTTAGGATGTCCTTCTGGAACTGTGGTTTCAAAAAATAGAGGATCTGGATTTCTCTCAAAGACAAAAGAACTTGATGAATTTTTAGAGGAAATTTTTTCAGAAGCTGTAACAAAAATTTCAATAAAAACTAGGATAGGAAAGGACAGTCCAGAAGAATTTTATAATTTAATTGAGATATTTAACAAATATCCTATGGAAGAGCTTATCATTCATCCTAGGATTCAAAAAGATTTTTATAAAAATAAGCCTAATATGGAAATTTTCAAAGAGGCTTTGATTTTGAGTAAAAATCCTATTTGCTATAATGGTGACATTTTTAAAGTTAAAGATTATGAAAATTTTTCTAAGGATTTTACTAGTGTACAAACTTTAATGCTTGGTAGGGGATTATTAGCTAATCCTGGACTGATTGGTGATATTAAAAATAATACTAAACCTGAAAAGAAATTATTAAAAGATTTTCATGATAAAATTTATGAAGATTATAAAGAAGTACTTTTTGGAGATAAAAATGTATTGTTTAGAATGAAAGAATTGTGGTTTTATATGCTGCCTAGGTTTTCCAGTAATGAAAAATATGCAAAAAAAATTAGAAAATCGGAAAGATTGTACGATTATGATGCAGCAGTTTTCAGTTTATTTAGAGATCAGGACATTTTAGAAAATTAAGAAATCTCCACATATTGGGAAGGAATATCCCTTTGTGTGGAGATTTTTTATAATAATAAGAACCATCAACTGCATGGATTTTATGGAGAGCCAATTACATTCTATTTGATCACTGTTCAGAAACAATTAATCCTTTCTACCATCTGCAAATCCGTTCTATCACTTTTATATTGTTTTTTAAGTTATATGTGAGATAATGTGAAAAAGCAAACAAAAATACTTTAAAATTGGGAGGGTTAATAATGGATAGACAACTTATGAGAGTAAAATTAGAAGATTTTAATTTAGATGAAACATATTTGGAGTTATTCGAAGAATATGAACTTAAAACTTTTGGTGATTTTATTCAAATGGATGTAGATGATGTCAGCAAGAAAGATGCAATATCTCTTGTTGAAGCAATTTTGAAAATGGATGAAGAATTTGATGAAGAAGATAAGGATATATTAAAATCTATTAAACGTGGAGAAGAAGATCCTTTTCAAGTTTTAGAATCTCTTTTAGATTCAATGTCAAAAGCCGATCACAGCGAAGATGAAGATGAAGACGAAGAAGAAGCACCTAAAAAGAAAAAGAAAAAGAGACCTATTGATGATGGGGAAACACCTAAAAAAAAGAAAAGACCTGTAGATTAACGGATACGATCTCAAGTGAACAACCTTGAGATCGTGTTTTTTTTTGAAGAAGCCTTAGGGATAAAAAATAGCCTTTTTATTTGATTCAATATTTAATTGCTGTTCTATTATATAATATTCAGAAACTTTATGAAAAACTTAATAAATTGTTCATATATTTGTTAAGAAACGGTGAAAGTCGAAGGTTAAAATAGACTCATCAAATAGTTTAAATAGAGGAGAATAGTTAATGGATAATCAAGTGATTCTTAGACTCAGGTGGAGTTTGCTTGTGAGGAATACCTCTTATCTGGGCAAAAGCTCGTAAAATACCATTTAGGTATTTTACCCATCTGAGTCTTAGAAGAACTTATCCAGGCGCGTAGCAGTGCTTATCCTTCAGTTAAGTAGAGAGCCAAAATCTATGATTTTGTGCGAATCACTTACTCCTTCGACAATAGGAGAAGGAGTTTCATATAAAGAAATCAGGGGTATTAGCAATGGTAGCGATCGGATAAATTACTGCAAAGGAGTTTTTTATATGTTAGGATTGATTAAAAAAACAATATATTTAATATTTACTTTTTTCATATCACTTTTTATAGCATCATCATTTTTTGTCAGAGCTCAGTACAATTACTTTGTATATGGGGATACTCCTATTTTACAAAATCAAAAGCTTGGCATTTTTATTTTACTTATAATATTATTAATTTTATTAAGTATAGTTTTGTACAAGTTGTGCTTAAAATTCAATAAGTACAGTAAAAAAATTGTAATTCCAGTAACGCTGTTATTCTCATTTATTATTCAAATAGTTATTATATTTTTATTTACCAGGTTACCTACAGATGACTCTCAAACGGTAGTTTCACTGGCTTTAAACATGTTATATAATAAAGATTATTCTTCATTTCAAAATGGTGGATATCTTCATATGTTTCCTTTTAATTTTTCTATGGTATTATATTTAAAAACTTTGTTAGCTATATTTCCAGATAACTATTTAGTTATAAAGATTTTTAATATACTATTTACTCTTGTTACAACTTTAATGATTTACTTAATATATAAAGAGATAAATTACAAATCAAAGGAAAATGATTATGGTGTATTAATATTTGCTGCAACTTATGTACCATCATTGTTTATGTGTAATTATATATATAATGACGTTATAGCTACAGCATTTTTTACCAATGCAATATACTTTTTAATAAGATTTATAAAGGAAAAGTCAATTAAGTACATTGTTATTTCTTCAATTTTTTTAGCAATTGGAAATTACTTTAGAAGTGTAGGAGTTATTATTTTCATAGCTGCGGTTATTTACATTTTATTATGTATAAAGAAAATTGGAATTAAAAAAGGAATAACCTCTTTATGCATAATGGCTTTACTATTTAATGTTCCAGGATTTACTCAAAATGCTGTTTTACAAGCTACTCATACTGTAAGTCAATCTGTTAATAAAAATTCTGCACCTATATATATGTGGCTGAACATGGGTATAAATAAAGAAAGATTCGGTTTTTGGGACAACATGCAAAGTTACAATATATATGAAAGGCAAGGAAATTACAATAAAGAAAAAAGTACGGAATTATTTAAGGAAGAAATAAAAAATAAGTTATCCAGCTTGACCTTTGTGGATTTAACAAAAATGTATTATAAGAAAATTGTATGGACCTGGACAGAAGGGACATATCAAATTGAAAGGTACGGTCTTGGTGTTCAATCAGCATCCAGTTCAGGGGAGAGAGGAAAAGGCATGGTGATGGGTGGCTATAGTTATACTACCTTTGCCACTGATTTATTTAAGGGAAATTCACAATATAGAAGTGGGTTGACTTGGGTATTATATGTAATGAATTTCTTAATGTATTGTTCTATTTTGGTTAGATTGATATGTGGAATAAAAGCTAAAAGGTTTGATGAAGTGTTCTTAATTTTAGTGATTTTAGGGTTTGTTGGATTCCATGTTTTATGGGAAATTAAGTCTAGATATATTTACCCAGTATATCCTTTATTGATAGTTTTATCATACATGGGATTTAAGGATGCATATGATTTTATGTCAAAAAGAAAGTTTTTGGAGTGTCTGCCGCTGTTTGGAAGGAGGTCGTAAAATATGAGAAGAATAGTATGTAGTATATTTATAGTTGCAGCATTATTTGTTTGTTCCATGTCACTTACTTCCTGTAAAGCAATTACGGCTCAAAATATAACCAATATGGGTTCTGGTCAAGGGATGAATGGCGGCGGAATGAACGGTGGTCCAGGTATGGATGGTAACAGAATGTCTAATGCTGATCTTATTGGTAAAATAGTATCTGTGGATGGAAATACTATAAAAATAGAGGTAGCAAAGCAAGATTCAAATGGCAATGCAGCACCTGATATGAAAGGTAATCAAAATGCTAATGGAACTCCAAATATGAATGATAATCAAGCTTCCAAGGGAATGTCAAATACAAATGGCAGCTCGAATGTGAATGGTAACCAAAGTAACAATAATAATGATAGTAGGAAGCCGCCTCAAGGTGGATTCCCAGATGGTAAGCTTGAATTAAGCTATACTGGTGAGGCAAAAACAATTACAGTTAATAGTGATGTTAAAATATCAGAAAGAACTGCTATGCCTGGTCAAAATAGAAATGACAACTCAAAATCATCTACAAAGGTATCAGACTTGAAAAAAGGACAAGTAATAATGATTTGGTATAAACAAAACACTAAAGCAGTAGAAAGAATTAGTGTAACGCAACTTTTTTGAGAGGACAATTGACAGAGGACAGAGGACAATGAAGGTGAGTTTTCCTCCTTACGTCGGAAAACTAATTTATTTTTAAAGCTTATTTTGCAAATACAAAATAAGCTTTAATTTTGTATAAGTCAACAATATTTCACTTTAGTAAAATGAGTAATTGAAAATTTAATTAAAGATTTTTCGTAGTGTAGCGGAGAAAAATCATCCTTCACTGT
Source organism: Clostridium carboxidivorans P7 (assembly GCF_001038625.1). Classification (GTDB taxonomy): domain Bacteria; phylum Bacillota; class Clostridia; order Clostridiales; family Clostridiaceae; genus Clostridium_AM; species Clostridium_AM carboxidivorans. Next base: position 2,578,406 of record NZ_CP011803.1, on the reverse strand, counting down.
CCTTTGTCAATTGTCCTTTGTCCTCTCAAAAAAGTTGTATTGTAATGTGCTTTTTATTTGTTAATAAAGTTAATCATGTACAGTCTGTATGTATCTTTCATAACCAAATGGGAATGCTATTATTACATATTCTAAGGAGAGATAGTATGTGAATAATTTTTTTACAAATAGGCAGATCTCAGTAATGTTATACAGCATAGTTATTGGATATAGTATTATAAACATACCCAAGGATGTAGCAGAAGTTGCTGGTACTGGTGCTTGGTTTTCATTATTAATTGCAACAATAATATTCGTTTTAACTACCTATATAATTACATATCTTCAATACACCTATGAAGAAAAGACGCTTTGTGAATATAGTGAAATGCTAGTTGGTAAATTCATAACAAATTTATTTTTAATCATATATTTAGTATACTTTTTTGGGTTTTTTACTATGATTACAAGACGATATGCTGAAACCATTAAAGCAGTTCTCCTCAATAAAACACCATCAATATTTATAATTATATTGTTCTATATAGTTATAGGTTATGGAATGACAAAAGGAATTAATGTTATTGCAAGAATGTGTGAAATATATGTACCTATTAACATAATAGGTAGTATATTAATTAACTATCTCTTGATTTCAAAAGGTAGAGTAGTAAATTTAAAACCACTATTTTTTGTTGAAGATATAAAGACTTATATTCAAGCATTGTCAAGTACAATTCTTCCTTTTATGGGAATAGAGATTTTACTTTTTATGCCAGTTAATCGTGTGAAAAATAAGAATGTTTTTAGATATACAATGCTAATGGTTGGATTTATAGGAATTTTATATACATATATAGTGGAATCCACTATATCCGTAGTTGGAGTAGAATTAGTAGTATTGATAAGATCAACAGTACTTTCTACATTAAAAGGTGTTGACATATATAGCCTTGATATTATTAGAAGGCTTGATGGTTTTTATATAATTATCTGGACAATAAATATAGTTTGTGCTATATCCTTGTGGGGATATGGGGTAAGCTTTATTATAAGTAAAAAATTTAAAAGTATCAAATACAATTATATAGTAATTATTATGATTTTTATATCTTTTATAGCATCTCAAATACCTAAAACAGTAGATCAAATAAGAGCGATAATTAAATACAATTCATATTTAGGAATTGTTGTATGCTGGGTGATACCGATTATTCTATTTATAATTACAAAGGTGAAAAAATATGATAAGCAGAAGATATAGTAAAATAGTATGCACATTGATGTTATGTTTATTTTTAACAGGCTGTTGGGATTATAGAGACATTAATAGAAGAACTATTACTATTTCAATTGGAGCAGATGTCTTAAATGACAACATAGTGAATGTAGGTGAGAAAGCAAAACTTTCATCAAGTTCTTTAGAAAAGGGAAATACTAATCAAATGATAGAAACTTATAAATTCCAAGGAAAAGGTAAGAATTTTGACGAGGTAAGGTCAAGTTTTGATGCTAAAACTCCTAATCCTGAGTTTCCAGGATCAACAAGGGTATTTGTATTTAGCAAGAGATATGCTGAGGAAAGAGGCATAGAACCTTATATGAAAAGACTCTATTATCTTATTGGACTTAGAAGTTCTATAATGCTGGCTGTAAGTAAGGAGTCGGTAGATGAGCTTTATAGTAAAAAAGTTAAGAATGATATATCCACAGGATATGCAATAGAAGACACAATTAGGTATTTAGATTTAAATGGGAGTGCTTTGTATAAAACAGTTCAGAATATAGAATCAGATATGGAGTTTGGAAGTATAGGATTTTTGCTTCCATATGTTACAGAGGAGGATGACACTATTGAATATTTGGGGTTTGCAGCATTTAATGGCAATAAGCTAGTTGGCACTGTTAAGCGTGAAGAGGGCAAAGGTTTCTTATTTGTGTTATCAAAAAAAGTTACTGATGTAAGGTCTATTAACCATCTTAAAAATCCCAAGACTTTAATTTCAATTAAAAGTAATTTAGCAAAACGAAGCATAAAAACTAGTTATAAGGATAATAAAATTAATATTTATATAAACTTAAAGTTAAAATCACAAATGCAATATGAAGAAAATGTTGAACCAATAAATAAACAAGACATGGAAGAAGTAAAGAAAATAATTGAAAATAAAATAAAAGAAGATATTTTATCTTCTGTAATACGTTCACAAAAGGAATTTAAATCTGATGTTTTTGGTTTTGCCAGATATTTTAAAGGAGAAAATATAAAGATCTATAGGCAAATAAATTGGAAAGAAGAATATCCTAAGGCGATTTTTCATGTAAATGTAGATACAAACATTGTAAACACCAACTTTTTAGACCCTAATGCGAAAGGAAAGTAAACAAAGTGAGGGAGAGGAATATGATATGGGAAAATAAAGTGGAAGAACTTAAAAAGAATATCACGGGAATGTTATCAAGAAAATTAAATGTTAAAGATAAGAAAATATATATACTATATATTCCTCAAATTACAGATAGGAATAGTTTGTCTGAAAATGTTATAAAGCCGCTATTACAGTATAGTGATGAGCAGACATTAACAGCACAGCTAATTATAAGCTCTATAATTTACACAGATGATGTCTTTTTAGAAGAAGATACAAATAAAATCACTGATTATGTTTTGCAAGGGAAATCGGTGATTATTGTATGTGACAGCGGCGAATATATAGTAGCCAATACCTTGAAGATTGAAAAAAGAAATATTCAGTCTCCAGAAGTAGAAGCTGCAGTCAGATCACCAAGGGATGCTTTTAATGAAAATATAGATTCAAATTTATCACTAATACGTTATAGAATAAAGGATTCATCCCTAAAAGCAGACTATTGCACTGTAGGTGTAAGGACAAAAACATCTGTAGTGTTAGTATATCTTCAAGATGTTGCAAATCCCAAACATATAATAGAAACTAAAAAAAGGTTAGCAAAAATAAAAGTTGATGGTATTTTAGAATCCGGATATGTACAAAAATTTTTATCAAATAAAAAATCTACTTTGTTTTCAGAAATAGGTATTAGTGAGAGATCGGATTCAGCATGTGCAAGTATATTAGAAGGGCGTATTTGTATTTTAGTAGATGGAAGTAATTTAGCATTAATAGTACCTAAAACTTTTATTGAATATCTGGACATTGGAGATGATCATTATGACAATACTTATTTAGGGATGTTTCTAAAAGGTTTGAGGTTTATGGCTTTAATTATGAATCTTACATTGTCATCAGTATATGTTATAATTGTTGCCTTCCATCCAGAATTTCTTCCATCACAATATATTTTACTGCTTGCAGCTTCTAGAGTGCAGGTCCCTATAAACGCTGTTACAGAAGCTCTAATGATGGAAGGTATATTGGAGTTACTTAGAGAAGCAAGTTTAAGACTTCCAAAACAAATTGGATCTTCTGTAAGTATAGTTGGAACTATTGTTATTGGTCAAGCAGCAGTTTTTGCAGGGATTGTAAGTCCTCTTATGGTTATAATTGTATCATTGTCTTCTATGGCATCTTATGCTATTGCAGATTATACTTTTATGAATTCTATGAGATTATTAAAATTTTTTATGATTTTTCTTTCAAGCATATTTGGATTATTTGGATTTTGCATGGCATTAACTATCATAGTTATTAAAATAGCATCTATTACAAGCTTTGGAATACCATATACTGAACCAATAGCTCCATTTAATTATGAAGATATGAAAAACTATATTTCAAGTAATGTGGTTGAAACTGAACACCGACCTAACTTGTTAAATACAAAGGATAAAAGAAGAAAAAAATAATCAATATAATATTGACAAAGTAGAGTATAAAGTAATATTATAAGTATATAAGTATTTAATTATAAAGTTATCATTCTGTGGAGGATAATTATGAGTAAGGAAGAAATAAGCGTTAAAATTTTTAAAGCTTTAGGACATCCTATAAGATATAAAATAGTTAAGTTTTTGTATGATGGACCAAAGTGTGTATGCAAGTTAAATGAAGATATAGAATTTAGTCAGGCAAATTTGTCTCAGCATTTAAGAATACTTAAGGAAGCTGGTATACTATCATCTGAGAAGGTTGGTATGAATACTCATTACAGAATTAGTGGTGAAGAAATAAAAAATATAGTTGATAGTGTAGATAAGTTTGTTATGAGTTATTTTAATGATTCTAAATAAAATAATTATATATAAATTCAGGAGGGTTAAATTATGGAAATAAAGATTTTAGGTTCAGGTTGTTCAAAGTGTAAAAAACTTGAGGTGAATGCAAAGGAAGCTGTTAAGGAGCTAAATGTAGAAGCCGATGTTACAAAAGTAGAGGATATTAAAGATATTATGAAGTACGGAGTTATGAGAACGCCTGCTATAGTTATTAATGAAAAAGTTAAAATGTTTGGTAAAGTTTGTACTGTTGATGAAATTAAAAAATATATTAATGAGGAAATGTAAATATAATATATATTAAAAAAGGACTTTAATCCTAATTTAATAGAATTGAAGTCCATTAAATTAAAACAGTACATAAGTATTTAATTATAAAGTTATAACATGAATGGAGGGGTAATATGTTTACACCTGTACAAATTTTTGCTGATTGGCTTATTTATAATGTATTTGGAATTGCTAAAGAAAGTAGAATTGGCAGTGCTTTAAATTTCTTTGTATTTGATACTATAAAGATATTTATTTTACTACTAATTATTATTTATGCAATTACCTTTATAAGAAGTTTCTTTCCACCAGAAAAAACGAGAAAGATACTTGCAAAGAGTAAAGGAAGTACGTTTATTGGACATGTTCTTGCAGCTTTACTTGGAATTGTTACACCATTTTGCTCTTGTTCTGCAGTGCCACTTTTTATTGGTTTTGTGGAAGCAGGAGTGCCACTTGGAGTTACCTTTTCTTTTTTAATAGCTGCACCAATGGTAAATGAAGTTGCATTAGGACTTCTTTATGGTCTGTTTGGAATAAAAATAGCTGTTATTTATGTAATTTCTGGTGAGATAATTGCAATAGTAAGTGGTATTATAATTGGAAAATTGAAAATGGAAAAGCATGTGGAAGGATATGTTTATGAAATGCAGATGAATTCGGATTTGGAATTGCCTGATCCAACTACAAAAGAAAGATTAATGGATTCATGGAATTTCACAAAGGAATTGATAAAGAAAATATGGTTGTATGTTATAATTGGTATTGCTATAGGCGGCTTTATACATGGATGGATTCCAGCAGGAGCACTGGCAAAATATGCAGGAAAGAATAATCCATTTGCAGTATTTGTAGCCGTTGTAATTGGAGTTCCATTGTATTCTAATGCTGCTGGAGTAATTCCACTAGTTAGTGAACTTACAAGAGCTGGAGTTGCAATGGGAACAGCTTTGGCATTTATGATGGCCGTTACAGCTCTTAGTTTGCCGGAGGCAATTCTTTTGAGAAGGGTTTTAAAACCTAAATTATTGGCAGTATTCTTTGGAGTAGCAGCACTTGGAATAGTGTTTACTGGATATTTGTTCAATTTTATAATAGGTTAAAATTTTATATAGTAAAGTCAACTGTTAAAGGCTTTCTTTAGTTATGAATTTAGATTAACTAAAGAAAGCTTTTTATAATAAAAATTCTTCTTTAGTTGTAATTTAAAATAGTTGCATATTACAACAGTTTTGTGCTACAATTAATTTGAGGTGGTTAAATGGAAAGTCAAGGAAGTAGCTATTTACGTGAATTAATAAGAATATTAGTGAGAAATTTAGGCATATTGGAAAAAGAAGATACGAGTTGTTGTGGTGTAACAATTTCACAATGCCATGCTATTGTGGAAATTGGAAGAGCAGAAGAAATATCACTAAATGAACTTGCTAAAATACTAACAGTGGACAAAAGTACAATGAGCAGAACTATAAATAATCTTGTAAAAAATCAGTTAGTAATTAGAGAGCTGCATCCAGAGGATAGACGTTATGTAACGATAAAACTTACTGATGAAGGCATGAAGGCATTTAAAAATGTTGAATGTGGAATGCAGGAGTATTATAAAAATATTTTTAGAGCAATTCCAGAAGAAAAAAGGGAACAGGTACTTGAAAGCTTGAAGTTACTTACTGAGGCTGTAAATAAAAATAAATGTTGTTAGGAGGAATATTTATTATGGAAAATAACATTAAGGGAAAAGTTAAAGCATATTATGGAGGTATTGCAAAAAAAGTAAGTGCTAAATCCAAAGCTAGCTGTGGTTGTGGCACATCTTGTTGTGGTGATACTTCAAATAATTCCAATTTGTACACGAAAGAATTTATAGAAGGTTTACCAAAAGAAGCTATAAATGCTTCTCTTGGATGTGCTAATCCTGTTGTACTTGCAAATCCACAAAAGGGTGAAGTTGTTTTAGATTTAGGAAGCGGTGGAGGAATAGATGTCTTTATTTCATCCAAGTATGTTGGAGATAGTGGAAAGGTCTATGGCCTTGATATGACTGATGAAATGCTTGAACTAGCAAATAAAAATAAAGAGAAAATGAAAGTTAAAAATGTGGAATTTCTAAAAGGATATATAGAAGACATTCCTCTTGGCAATGAAAGCATAGATGTTATTACATCAAATTGTGTAATAAACTTATGTGAAAGCAAGGAAGCTGCATTAAAAGAGGCATATAGAGTTCTTAAAAATGGTGGTAGATTGGCAATAGCTGATGTTGTAGTGCTTAAGAATGTACCTGATGAAATAAGACATAGTGTAGAAATGTGGGTAGGTTGTATTGCAGGTGCCTTACCAGTTGAAGAATATAAAGAAATACTTCAAAGGGTTGGCTTTAAAAATATTGAAATAACACCAGTAAATGTTTATACAAAAGAAATTATAGAAGAAATAGCAAAACAAAAAAATTTAGGGGATTTATATAGCAAAATGGATGCAGAGCTTATTGATGGTGCTTTTGCTGGAGCACATGTAAAAGCATATAAACTTTAAAAAGTTTTAAATAGGGGGAAATGAAAATGGATTATAAAATTGAAGAAATGAAAAAAGAAGATTGGGAAGAAGTTTCAAAAATATATTTAGAAGGTATTAATACAGGCAAAGCTACATTCCAGACAGAAATTCCAACTTGGGAAAATTGGGATAGCAGTCATACTAAATCATGTAGGTTGGTAGCCCATTTCGAAAACAAGGTTTTAGGTTGGGTGGCTTTAAGTCCAACTTCAAGCAGATGTGTTTATTCAGGTGTTGCAGAAGTTAGCATATATATAGGAGAAGAATATAGGGGAAAAGGTATAGGAAAAGCTTTATTGACAAATTTAATTGATCTATCAGAAAAAGATGGATTTTGGACTTTGCAATCAGGAATTATAAAGGAAAACTTGGCTAGTATAGCATTACATAAAAGTTGTGGATTTAGAGAAATTGGAGTGAGAGAAAAAATCAGTAAAATGAGTAATGGTGTATGGCATGATGTAGTTTTAATGGAACGTAGAAGTAAGGTGGTTGGAGTTAATTAGTTATTTTGTTAAAATTATAATAAATAACAAAGGGGGGGTTCAATATGAGTAGATCACAAAATGTTATTGCTAATTTTAATAATGGATTGAATTGTTGTCAATGTGTTTTATTAGCCTTTAGTGAGGAGTTAGGGTTAGATAAGAAAGCAGCCATAAAAATTGCATTAGGTTTTGGAGGGGGAATGTGCCATGGTGAAGTCTGTGGTGCTGTAACTGGTGCTGTTATGGTATTAAGTCTTAAATATGGAAATAGCATATTAGATGATATTGAATCAAAGGAAAAAGTATATGAAATGGTAAGAGAATTCAAAGAGAAATTTACAGAAATTAATGATTCAATTATATGCAGAGATTTGCTTGGAATTGATTTAATCAAAAAAGAAAATAGAATTATGGCAAGAGAAAAGGGATTGTTTAAAAAGTGTCCTAAGTTTGTTGAAGATTCTATTGATGTTTTAGAAACTATGTTATAGAGAAATTATAATATTTCTAATGTTGCATTTCATAAACGAAGTTGTATATCAAGCTTTTGAAAAATTATTAAAACTCCCATATCAATATGGGAGTTTTATATTGAATAATGTTGATTATTTTGTTTGCAGATTTAATTCTCTAGATATTATCTTTGCGCATTCTTCTGCAACTTCTCCAGTAAAATAAATGCATTGATCCATGTGCTCTGGAGAACCCAGTGTCATATCTTTTGTTAAAATCCTGCAGCATAAACATTTATGTCTTTCTTTAAAAATATCATGTAATTCTTTAGATAATGCCATAGTTTTATTGACCTTTGTATCTTTAGGTTCACATCTACCAAAGAATAAACCTATTGCCATAATACCACCAACTACTGCACCGCAGGTACATCCGGAATTACCCATACCAACTGGAAAGCCTGAGGCCATTTTTATGATATCATCAGATACTGGTAAATCAAATTCATCTTTTATTGTTTTTACTATTGCTTCAGAACAATAAAAATCTCCATTACGATAATAATTTTCTGCTGTAGTTTTTATTTTATGTAAGTCAATAATTTTATTCAACTTAATCTCTCCTTATACAAATTATTTTATTTAAATAGTATTCTTTAATTAATTTTGTTTCATAAAAAAGTACTTGTACAATATTAACTTGGCTATTTTAAAAGTAAGTTGTAACTTAATATAATTTATAATTATAAAGTTTAATTTATTTCGAGTATACTATTATATTAAATTTAATAATTCGATTTTGCAAGAAGTATTCTTTATACTAATAGAATTTGGTTTTTAGATAAATAAATATTATAAGTTATATTGTTTTGAAGAGTAATAGTAACACTTTATATACAAATGCATAAAATGTTAAATATAGATTGTCATGAATATAATTGATAATATAATACTCAAAAAATTATATAATATTGACTACATATAGATAATTATTTATACTATATATAGATAAATGTCTATATTGGAGACGGTAAAATGGACAAAAATTACAAAATAAATACTTTATCAGATTCCAGTAGACATAGTAAATAGTATTTTAATTATAGGGGGGAATTAGTATGAGTAATCAATCATCAAAATTGTCATGGCTTGATCGTTATTTAACATTATGGATCTTTATAGCAATGGCACTGGGAATATTTTTAGGATGGGCCATGCCAGGTTTATCTGATGCATTATCAAGATTATCAATTGGAACAACCTCTATTCCCATAGCAATAGGACTCATAGTTATGATGTATCCGCCACTTGCCAAAGTTAACTATAAGGAGCTTGGAAAGGTTTTTCGTAATCCAAAGGTATTAACTCTTTCACTAGTTCAAAATTGGGTTATAGGACCATTATTAATGTTTTCTTTAGCAGTTATATTCCTTAGAGGGTATCCACATCTTATGGTAGGGTTAATTCTCATAGGACTTGCAAGATGTATTGCTATGGTTATTGTATGGAATAGTCTTGCAGATGGAGATAGCGAATATGCAGCAGCATTAGTGGCATTTAACTCAATATTTCAGGTAGTATTTTATTCAATATTTGCTTATATATTTATCACCGTATTACCAAAAGCCATAGGATTGGAAGGAATGCAGGTTCATGTTTCTATGGGTCAAGTAGCTTCTTCAGTAGCTATCTATTTAGGTATTCCATTTATTGGAGGTATGCTTACAAGACTGTTTTTGGAACCTAAGAAAGGAACTGAATGGTATACTAAAACTTTTGTACCTAAGATAAGTCCTTTAGCTTTAATAGCACTACTATTTACTATAGTTATAATGTTCATGTTTAAAGGAAAATACATTATTGAGTTACCAATGGATGTGTTAAGAATTGCTATTCCTTTACTTATATACTTCTTAATTATGTTCTCAGTATCTTTCTTTATAAGTTATAAATCAAAAATAGATTATCATAAAACAGTTAGCTTATCATTTACAGCTGCAAGTAATAATTTTGAACTGGCAATTGCTGTAGCAGTAGCAGTTTTTGGCATTCAATCTCAAGAGGCTTTCACTGCTGTTATAGGACCATTAATTGAAGTACCTGTCATGATTGCACTTGTTAATGTAGCCTTATTGTGGGGAAGAAAGTATTTTGGATTGGAAAAAGAAAAATAGTATACAATGCCAATTTATTGTTGAATAAAAGCAAGTTATATAATTATTGATTGGTTTTTGTTGATTTTAATGCTATATAAATTGGAATATTAATTATCATAGTTAGTAATTAGTTAAATAAAGTATTTTTATATGTATAAAATTAAAAAAATTGACAAAAACCATATTAATAAAAGTCTTAATGTTTACAGAGCTTAAATAATAATGATTACGAGAGGCGATAATGTTTATGAAGGTTGTTATAATAGGCGCTGTAGCTGGTGGAACATCTGCTGCTGCAAAGGTTAGAAGAAATGATGAAAATGTTGAAATTAAAATCTTTGATATGGATTATGATATATCTTACTCAGGATGTGGCTTACCTTATTACATAGGTGAAGAAATAGGGAATAGAGATGAATTGACACCAAGAAATGCAGAATTTTTTAAGAAAAAATATAATGTAGATGTGTTTAGAAGACATGAGGTTCTAAAAATAAATTCTGAAGATAAAGTTTTAACTATAAAGAATTTAGATACTAATAATGTATTTAATGAAAAATATGATAAACTAGTTATTGCATCAGGGGCAAGGTCTATAATACTAAACATACCAGGGGTGGAAAAAAGTAATGTATTTTATTTAAGAAATGTTAAACAGGCTGACAAAATCAAAGAATATATAATGAAGAACAAACCTAAATCTGTAGTTATAGTAGGAACTGGTTTTATAGGATTAGAAATGACAGAAAATTTGAAAAATATCGGAATTAAAGTTACTCTTGTAGAGCGTTTTAATCAAGTTACTCCTGGATTAGATGAAGACATGGCCGTTTATGTAGAAAAGTACTTAAAAAGTAAAGACATAAACATGATTCTAGGGGATTCAGTAGTTAGGTTAAAGGGAGAAGAGATAGTTAATCAAGTAGTTTTACAAAGTGGTAAGACTATAGATACAGATTTTGTAGTAATGTCTATTGGAGTAAAGCCAAATACAGAACTTGCTAAAGAGGCCGGAATAGAACTTGGTATTAACGGATCAATAAAAGTAAACAAAAAAATGATGACCAATATAAAAGATGTATATGCATGTGGCGATTGTGCTGAAAGTTACTCTATTATAACTGGAAAACCTTTATACAGGCCGTTAGGGTCAACAGCAAATAAAATGGGTAGAATAGCTGGAGATCAGCTTTCAGGAGGTAATCTTGAGTTTAGAGGTATTCTTGGTACAGGGATTTTTAAGATCTTTGACATGACTGTTGCTCAGACAGGTATTACAGAAAGAGAAGCTATTAGTGAAGGATATGAGCCAGTTATATGTCACAATATTAAGACTGATAAACCAGAATATTATCATGGAAAAGAGATGATTATTAAAGCTATTGCAGATAAAAATACAGGAAAACTTCTTGGTGTTCAAATTGTTGGATACACTGGAGTGGATAAGAGAATAGATGTATTTATCACAGCAATAACTTTTGGAGCAAAGGTTGAAGACTTATTCCACCTAGATTTGGCTTATGCACCACCGTTTTCAACAACTAAAGATCCTGTAATGTATACAGGAATGATTTTAGATAATGCAATAAATAGAGGTAGAAAACTTATAACTCCTGATGAACTTAATAAATTAATAGAAAATAAAAGCGATGTTACAATAATAGATGCAAGAGTGAATAAACAATATGAAGAAGTACATGTAAATAATGCAATAAACATACCTCATGATCAGATTAGAGAAAAGGCTGATGAACTAAATAAGGAAAAAATCATTGTAACATATTGCAATAAAGGTGTAACTGGAAATGCAGCACAAAACATATTAATAAACAAAGGATTTAAGAAAGTCTATAACATATCCGGAGGTCATAAAAATTATAAAGCACAGACTAAGTAATTATCTAAATAGTGAATTGTTCATAAGGTATTGCTTAATTTTTACATTATTAATATTGATAATGTAAAGGTTAATTGATTTGTGAAATTTCACAAGGAATTTGATAAAGAAAAATAGTAGCTTTTTAAAGGTAAATACATAAAATATTAAATATAGATAACTATATATATTAATTATCAATTCAATTAACATACTTGTACAATATTGACTATATATGGATTGTGGCTTATACTATATATAGATAACTGTCTATATATGAGGTGATGCAATGGATAAGAAATATGAAATTAATGCTAAAATATTTAAAGCTTTATCAGATCCAAGCAGATTAAAAATTCTTGATATGCTGTCTTGTGGCGAAAAATGTGCTTGTGAGATACTGGAAAGTTTTGATTTTACACAGCCTACATTATCACATCATATGAAGGTATTAATGGAATGTGGACTTGTAAAATCTAGAAAAGAAGGTTTATGGAGTCATTATTGTTTGGATAACAACAATACAAATAAATTAGTGCTGTTTTTAATGGGAATCTTTACTGATACAGAGGATTGCATTTGTAAACAAAAAAATAAATGTAATTGTAGCGAACATTAAAAAATATTATTTTAAATAAAGGAGAGATAGACTATGAAAAAGATGATTATTTTCGACCCAGCTATGTGCTGTTCAACAGGAGTATGTGGACCAGGAGTTAATCCAGAATTATTAAGGGTAGCTACAGTACTGGATAATTTAAAAAGAAAAGGTATAGTAGTTGAAAGATACAATTTAACAAGTAGTCCGCAGGCTTTTGTTGACAACAAAGTTATTAATGAAATTTTAAATACTGAAGGAATAGATGTATTACCAGTTACTATAGTTGATAATGCTGTAGTAAAGAAAGGTTCATATCCAACTAATGAAGAGTTTTGTAAATTGCTTGGAATATCAGAAGATTATTTAAAAGCTGGACTTAAGTTTAAAAAGAAATCTGGTGGATGTGGTTGTAATGGTGGCTGCTGCTAATTAAAGAAAAGAGGGATAACTATGGTAAAGAATTTTTCCTTGGAAAATTTAGAGTTAACTAAATATATATTTTTTACTGGAAAAGGTGGAGTAGGGAAAACATCAGCAGCATGTGCAACTGCAGTTGCTTTAGCAGATGAAGGAAAAAAAATTATGCTTATAAGTACAGATCCAGCTTCAAACCTTCAGGATGTATTTAATACAGAGTTAAATAATAAAGGAATTGCTATTAAAGAAGTACCAAATTTAGTAGTAGCAAATTTTGATCCAGAGCAAGCTGCTAGAGAATATAGAGAAAGTGTTATCTCGCCATATAAAGGAAAGCTTCCAGATGCAGTAATAAAAAATATGGAGGAACAACTTTCAGGGTCTTGTACTGTAGAAATTGCAGCCTTCAATGAATTTTCTAATTTTATAACTGATAAAAAAGTAGAAAAAGGATTTGAACACATTATATTTGATACTGCACCAACGGGTCACACTTTAAGAATGCTGCAGCTTCCATCAGCTTGGAGTAATTTTATAAGTGAAAATACACATGGAGCATCCTGTTTAGGACAATTGGCAGGACTTGAAAGTAAAAAAGAAGTATATAAAAATGCTGTAAAAACCTTAGCAGATGGAGAAAAGACTACACTTATACTTGTATCACGACCACAAAGAACACCTTTAAAGGAGGCAGAAAGGGCATCTAAGGAACTACAAGATATAGGAGTGAATAATCAAATATTACTTATTAATGGAGTTTTAAAAATTCATGATGACCGTCTTTCAAGCTCAATTTATAAAAAGCAGGAAGAAGCTTTGAAAAATATTCCAAAACATTTAAGAAAGTTAAACACATATAAAATTCCATTAAGACCTTATAATGTAACAGGTCTTGAAAATGTAAGAGCTTTTTTAAAGGAAGATAATATTAAATATAGTGATGAAACCTTAAATAATGAAAAGATGCTAAAATTAAAAACAGTCATTGATGATTTATATAGTACAAATAAAAAAGTAATTTTCACAATGGGGAAAGGTGGAGTTGGAAAAACCACCATAGCAGCAGCTATTGCGTTAGGTCTTGCAGAAAGAGATAAAAAGGTGCACTTAACCACTACAGATCCAGCATCACATTTGAAATTTGTTTTAGATGATAGCTATGGCATTACTTTAAGTCATATTGATGAAAAGAAGGAATTAGAGAAATATAAAGAAGAAGTTTTAAGTAAGGCTAGAGAAACTATGGGAGAAGAAGACTTAGCTTATGTAGAAGAAGATTTAAGATCTCCATGTACTCAAGAAATTGCAGTATTTAGAGCTTTTGCAGAAATAGTTGATAGATCTGAAAATGAAATAGTTGTTATAGATACTGCACCAACAGGACATACATTGCTGCTGTTAGATTCTACCCAAAGTTACAATAAAGAAATTGAGCGTTCACAAGGGGATATACCAGAATCAGTTAAAAAGCTTTTACCTAAGCTTAGAAATGCTGATGAAACAGAAGTTATAATTGTTACTTTAGCCGAAGCCACACCTGTATATGAAGCTATGAGATTAGAGGCTGATTTAGAGAGAGCAGGCATTAATAGTAAATGGTGGGTTATAAATTCAAGCTTGTTTGCAACGGATACCACCAATGATATTCTTAGAGCAAAAGCAAGTAATGAGATAGCCTGGATAAATAAAGTAAGTGAAATTTCTGATGGAAATTTTGCAGTTATTGAGTGGAAAGAAAAAGAAATAAAAGGTGATAGGTTACTGGATTTAATTAAATAAATTATTATAAGAGAAAAATCAAGCTATAAAAATTGTAGCTTGATTTTTTTGGCTTTAATGATCATACAGTGCTTATGAATAATTATATTACCCTGTCACATAATAAAGTTTAGGGAAGGTGAATTGAATGCTAAATTTCCTAAAAAATATCTTTTCACTGAAGAGCAAAAATACTGATAAACCTGATTTAAATAAAGATACTGATACATATGAATATGAAAAAACTAAAGTTTCACATATATTGCAAGAAAACAAAATAGCTGTAAAGGATATACTTAGTGACTTCTCAGATTTGGTTATTAGGGAAGTTAAAATTACAAATAACCCTAAGTTTGGTGCAATGCTTGTATACTTAAATAATATGATGGAAGCAGGACTCATAGAAGAATCTATTATTGAAAAAATCACAAGTAAGCGTGAAGAATATACCTATAATCCAGGAACTAAGGAATATTCTAAGTACTTATTCGGAATAAGAGATGAAGATATACATATAGATATGGACAAAGTTATTGATTCAATATTAAGTGGAAAGCTTATTTTATTCATAGATGGATTAAATGAAGCAATGGTAATTAATATTAATAAGGCACCTGCCAGAAGTATTGAGGAACCTCAAGTAGAAACTGTAATTCGTGGTCCACGTGAAGGCTTTAATGAATCTATGACCACTAATATAACTCTTATACGAAAAAAAATCAAAAGTACAAAGCTTAAAATGGAAACTATCAAAATAGGGAGAGAAACAAGAACGGACATTACTATTGCTTATCTTGATACTGTGGCAAATCCTAGGATAGTAAATGAAGTAAAAGAACGATTAAATAAAATTGATGTAGATGCAATTATTGCTGCTAATTATATAAAGGAATATATGGAGGATGATCCTATAAGTATTTTCCCCACTATTTTTTCTACGGAAAGACCAGATGTAGTGGCAACTAAAATATTAGAAGGACGAATTGCCGTTATTGTTGATGGAACCCCTTTAGTTATAACAGTTCCGTCTCTTTTTATAGAATTTTTGATAACTAATGAGGATTATTATCTGAAATTTGTTCCAGGTACAATTAACAGATGGATTAGATATTTATCTTTTATTCTCACTATTACTTTACCAGGAACTTATCTGGCAATAACAACCTTTCATCAGGAAGTTATTCCAACACCTTTATTAATTACTTTTATAAGAGCTAGATCTAGAGTTCCTTATTCAGAGTTACTTGAATGTTTTCTAATGCTGTTAATGTATGAAATATTGAGAGAAGCTGGAGTTAGAATGCCGCGAGCTGTAGGTCAGGCTCTGAGTGTGGTTGGTGCTTTAGTATTAGGTCAGGCTGCAGTAGAGGCAGGTATTGTAAGTACACCAATGGTAATTGTAGTATCCACTACAGCTATATGCTCCTTTTCTATTCCAGCTACAGACATGTATGCAGCGGTTGTTGCTCCCAGATTTATATTTATGATGCTGGGAGGAACTTTCGGATTATTAGGTTTAACTTGTGGAATAATATTATTATTTATGAAGCTTATATCTAAACGTTCTTTTGGGGTACCTTATATGGCACCTTTAGCACCTTTTATATCAGAGGAATTTCCAGATTTACTTATGAGGCGTCCTATTTGGACTAAATTTAAGAGATCTTGGCTTATAACAGGAAGATCATCAATTAAAAGAAAAACTAAATCACATAGAAAGTCAATAAAGGAAGAGCAAAAAAAAGCTGAGGAAGAAAAAAATAAGGAGTAGTTTATGAAAAAATTAATTTGCATTTTCATGTCAATTATAACTGTATTTTCTGCTGCAGGATGCAAGGGCACAAAACAGGAGGTTGAAAAATTAGGATTAGTACTTGCAATAGGTTACGATCTTACACCACAAAATAAATATAAATTAACATTTCAAGTATTAAATCCAGAAAAGGAGTCATCACAAAGCAAGAATGCAAGTAAAAGCGGTCAGCAAGTTTCCAAAGATGTTATGGTTTTTAGTTCTGAGGGAGATACTCCATATGATGCTCTAAGTCATTTGTCTACAGATTATGGTAGAAATTTATTCCTTGGTCACAATGAATATTTGGTTATTAGTAGTAAGTTAGCCGAAGCTGGTTTATCTTTAGCATCTGACACTATACTTAGAGGTCAACAAACACAGCCAGATAGTATTTTGCTTATAACAAAAGGTACAGCTTCAGAAATATTGAAATTTCAACCTGTTGGGGAGAATATACCTGCTCATTCAGTAAGAGACTTAATAAAACTTCAATCAATTAAGGGATATTCACCAGCAGTTTCTAGATTAGATTTTATAAGTGCATTATCAAGCAAGACAGCTGCACCTATTATGGGTGTTATTGATATAGATAAAGAGAATAATAATGGAACTACCTTTAAGATGGCTGGAACTGGTGTATTTGAAAAAGATAAACTTATTGGATATCTAAATATGAATGAAACTCGCGGTATGCAGTGGATAAGAGGTAAGGTTAAAGATGGAAGTATAACAGCAGCTTTAGATAGTAGCAAAATAACCTTCTTTTTATTAAATGCAGCTAGCAAAATAAAACCTATAGTAGAAAATGATAGTGTAACAATGCAAATAACTATAAAAACAGAATCAAGTATATTGGAGATGCCTGGCAAATTAGATCCTATGAAGAATCCAAAGATAATGGATAATTTAGCTAAATTACAAAATGAAGCCATAGAAAAAGAAGTTAAGCTTGCCTTAAATGCAGCACAAAAGAAACTTAGTGCAGACATATTTGATTTTGGAGGTGTGATTCATAGAGAATATCCTAAAACTTGGAGTAAATTAGAAGGTAATTGGAATAAAATTTTTCCAAATATAAAAGTAGAAGTAGTAGTAAATTCTACTATAAAGGCTCCAGGTATGATTTCTAAACAGTTAAAATGATAATGAAAATAATTTCATGAGAGGTAATATTATGAAAATGCGAATATCAGCTAGTCAACTATTTTGCACCATTGTATTAGCACCTTATGGTAGTGCAATGCTTTTTCTTGTAACTCCAAATGCAAAACAGGATGCATGGATAGCAGTGTTTATTTATATGCTGCCAGCAATTATATTACAAATTGTGTATACAGCTCTCTGGAATAAACATCCTGGGGATACTATTGTTACATATATGCCTAAAGTTTTTGGAAAAGTTATAGGGATTACTTTAAGCATATTGTATATAGTTTTTTTTGCATATGAAGCTGCAAGAGTACTAAGAGATATTGCCTCTCTTATAACAATTACTGCTATGCCAAAAATGTCCTTTAATCTAACTACATTATTACTTACATTAATGGTTGGATATAGTGTTCGTTTAGGTATGGAAGATTTGTGCAGAGCATCAGAATTTATATTACCTATTTTGACATTATTTTTTGTATTACAATGGATATTTTTATTTACTACACCAGGTGCTTTAAAGTTTTATAACTTAAAGCCTGTACTTGAGAATGGAATAATGTTTGTCCTAAAAGAAGGCTGGAAGCTTATAACCTTTCCTTATGGTGAGGCTGTATTATTAACCATGTTATATCCATCTGTTGTTGAAAAATCAAAGGTGAGGAAAACTGCAGTACTAGCTATTATTTTTCTAGGAATGCTTCTTACATTAAAATCTATAATGTTTATATCTGTGCTTGGAGTAAATTTTGCATCAGCCTCACTTTTTCCCCTTCTGCACACTATGCGTATGATGCATATAGGAGAATCTTTTAGTAGAGTAGATATATTTTTAATACTTATTATGGTATTAGGTGGATTTATTAAAATAAGCTTATTTACATATGGGGCAATGCTAGGTACTGCGCAGCTTACAAAATTAAAAGATACTAAACACCTAGCAATACCCTTCAGCATATTGATTTTTATTACTTCATTATTAATAGCGAAAAACTATCCTCAACATATATATATAGGTCAAGTGTTAACATTAACATATGTTCATCTGCCATTAGCAGTGTTTATACCAATTATTGCGCTGTTAGTGCAGTGGATAAGAAGCTTTATTAAAGGCAATTGATTATAATAAAAAAGTTTAAAATTAGGTTATAACACTAAATTAAGTATTATTTCAGTGTTATAGCCTATTATTTTTGACTTTAAGCTTTATATAAAGGAAGCATAATCCCATGTCCGTAAAACAATATACACATTTTTAGTTAAGTTTTTTGTAGTATTGTATGTAACAAAATTGAGGTGAATTACATATTATGGTAATGTGTTTCGGTTTTTAATTGTTATTATAAGGGGATGGGTATTATAAAAAGAGAAGAGGACAAACACAATAAAATTGTCATGGGTATTGTAATTTCTCTTTGCGCTTTACTTGCTATATATTTGGGTATGGCAGCATATTTTATTAATCATTTTTATTTTGGCTCTCAAATCAACCATATCAATGTTTCTTGTAAAACTGTAGATGAAGCAAAACAACAAGTGGAAGCTGAACTAGCAAACTATACACTGAATTTAAAAGAGCGTGGTAGTAAAAGTGAACAAATCAAAGGTACAGACATTGCTTTGAAGCATAATTTAGGAGGAGAATATAAAAATTTAAAAGCTGCACAGAAGCCTTTAAAGTGGATCTCAGGATTTTTTAATGCAGAAAATTTGAAAATGACAGATGCAGTTACATATGATAGTAATTTGTTGAAAGAAAAGATGGAGAAGCTTTCTTGTCTTGATAAGCATAATATAGTTGAACCTAAAAATCCAGACTTCAGGTACACAGATAAAGGTTATGTGATTTTAGATGAAATAAGTGGGAATAAGATTAATAAGGATATTTTATATAATAGAGTGACAAAGGCAATACAGAGTGGAGAAACTACAATAGATTTAGAAGCAGATAATTGCTATATAAATCCAAAATATACTTCAAAATCTCAAAAGACTACTGATAATAAAAACATTCTCAATAAATATGTATCTTCTAAAATTACCTATACTTTTAGAAATCATAAAGAAACCATAGATGGTTCCATAATAAATAAATGGCTTAAAGTTAATGAAAATTTTGAAATTGTAGTTGATAAGCAAAAAGAAAACAATTATATGGAAGCATTGTTTAAAAATTATAATACTGTAGGGAAAACGAGAAGTTTTGTTGCAGCGTCAGGAAATACAATAAGTATTGGCGGTGGCGATTACGGTTGGTTAGTTGATATTGATAAGGAAACACAAGAATTAAACGAGGTGATTAAACAAGGAAAAGCTGTAGTAAAGGAACCTTCCTATGCTAAAACTGCTTTTTCTCATGATAGTAATGACATAGGGAATACCTATGTGGAAATAAATATATCAAGACAACATTTATGGTTTTATAAAAATGGATCACTTATAGTACAAGGGGACGTTGTTACGGGTAATGCAAGCAATCATGGCACGCCAGAAGGCATTTATAGTTTAAAATACAAAGATAGAAATGCTGTATTAGTTGGTCCGGGTTATAGGTCTCCTGTTAACTTTTGGATGCCATTTAATGGGGGAATTGGCATTCATGATGCAAGCTGGAGAAGTGAGTTTGGAGGAAGCATATATAGGGGTGATGGCTCTCATGGTTGCGTAAATTGTCCATACTATTTAGCAAAAACCATATTTGATAATATTGAAGCAGGAACTCCAGTTGTATGCCATTATTAACTGCAATTCGTAGACTAAAAATATTGAAGTATGTAAGATGCATATATTGTTGGAAAGTCTGAAATAATAAGAAGTAGATTGGAGTTTTGTTTTTATGTCAATATGAAAGTTTTTTATTAGTCCTAAAAGAGGTGCGTTATGATATCGGAAAAGAAACTAGCGGAAAAAAGGTTGACGGAAGCCTATAAAAATGCCAAAATTGAATACTTTGATAACAATTCTAAATATATATTTTTTAGTGACTGTCATAGAGGAGATTCTACACCATCTGATGAATTTGCAAAAAATCAAAATATCTTTTTATTTGCATTAGAATTCTATTTTAATAATGGATATACTTATGTGGAAGCTGGAGATGGAGATGAACTTTGGGAAAGTTCTAATTTTAAAGCAATAAGGTTGGCACATGATGAGGTATATTCTCTATTAAAAAAGTTCTTTGATTCTAATAGATTGATTATGTTATATGGTAACCACAATATATATTTAAAGTATAAGAATTTTGTAAAAAAGAATTATTATAAATTCTATGATGATTATAACCAGGAAGATGTAGAATTATTTCCTGGGATTACACCATATGAGGCAGTGGTTTTTAAACATAAAAATACAGGACAGGAAATATTGGCTGTTCATGGTCATCAAGGAGACAGGATGAATGATAAGTTATGGCACTTTACTAGGCTTACGGTAAGATATTTTTGGAGATATCTTCACTCAATAGGCTTTATAAATCCTGCAAGTCCTGTAAGAAATGCTGAAAAGATTCATAAAATTGAACGCATTTATAGTAATTGGATTGAAATGAACAAAATTATGGTTATCTGTGGACATACGCATAGGCCCCATTTTCCAAAAGTTGAAGAACTACCATATTTCAATGACGGCTCCTGCGTACGAGCAAGTGGAATACAAGGTATTGAAATAGTAGATGGAAAAATAACGTTAATTGAATGGAGTATTCGATATGATCCATCAGGGGATCTCCATATAAGAAAAAAAGTATTAAGAGGTCCAAAACCAATTGAAGAATTTGATTTAAGAACTAATAAAGCAAATATTATTAAATAGAAATAGTTGTGCCAAGTATACTTTTGACACAACTATTTTATTATTATATATGTTATAATGTGAGAAAAATAATAAGTTAGAAGAAAAGAGATGTTAAATAATGAACATTAGAACTGTTTCAATTGTTGGATTGGGTGCTTTGGGAACTATGTATGCAAAGTATTTTTCAGATAAATTATCCAAAGATCAAGTTCGAATTATTGCAAGCCAAAATCGTATACAAAAATACAAAAAGCAGGGTATTTATTGTAATGGTGAGCCTTGTGATTTTAATTATGTTTTACCAGAAAGTCAGCAAGAGCCTGTAGATTTATTAATTTTTTCTGTAAAATTTAATCAGCTTCAGCAAGCTATGGAGGATGCAAGGAAACAAGTAGGAAAAAATACAATTATTATTTCAGTATTAAATGGAATTTCCAGTGAAGAAATCATAGGAAAAACCTTTGGAATGGAAAAAATGCTTTATTGTGTTGCACAAGGAATGGATGCAGTAAAGCTTGAAAATGAGCTGAATTATGAGAATATGGGAATGCTGTGCTTTGGTGAGAAAGATAATAATGTAATGTCTGAAAAGGTTACTTCTGTTGCAAAATTTTTTGATACTATAGATTTTCCTTATGAAATTCCCAAAGATATGAAGCATAAAATGTGGGGGAAATTTATGATGAATACAGGGGTAAATCAGACAGTGGCAGTATTTTCAACAAATTATGGTGGTGTACAAGCAGAAGGCGAACCTAGAAATGTTATGATATCAGCTATGAGGGAGGTTATTGCTCTTTCTCAAAAAGCAGGTACAAACCTAGATGAATCTGATTTAACATATTGGTTAAAGGTACTTTCAACACTAAATCCATTAGGATTACCTTCTATGGCTCAGGATATGGAGGCTCACAGGAATACAGAAGTAGGTCTTTTTGCTGGAACAGTAATTGAGCTAGGAAAAGAATATCATGTGCCAACTCCTACAAATCAATGGCTGTATGAAAAAGTTCAAGAGATGGAAAAGAAATTTGTGTAGTAACTATTGTAATTTTAATATAAAAAATTGCAGCTTTCAATACTTATTATTTGCCTTGATTTTTAATCATTATAAGGTATTTATAAACATAATTTTGAATTACTAAAATAACTTATTATAATTTAATTATATTTGTACGTTTGGAGTTACTAGTTTGAATTTTAACTTTTATGCAGTGATATATGATAAGGGTGTCATCACATTAGCTAAATTGTTTTAGTATTATTCTTAGTTCAAAATTTTTGAAAGCCTTAGAACTTTAGTCCTGTTTGAGGGAACCGAGTTTGACAAAGTTCTTAGGTTTTCAAAAATTTCGAGCTTTAGAATAATTAAAACATTTAGCCGTGATGACACCCTTATCATATATCATGGAATGAAAGTTAAAATCCAAACTTCAACTGTATCCTTACATAGCATAATTTTTAATCATATAACTTGCTTTATTCCAATTAAAATTAATATAATTCCTGATGCAAAAGTAGCTTTTTTTCCTAGGTTCCTCTTATTAAAAAACTCTGTAATGTAGTTTCCGGTCCATAGAGCTAAAAAGCTTATTATAGCTGAAAACAATCCTACTAAAACTGAATTTAAACCAATCATGCCTGCACTTATACCTCCGCCAATGTTGTTGACAGACATGGCAATACCTAGTAAGGTTGCTTCTTTGTAATCGATATCTTTGGAGTTATCTAAATCTGCAATTTCTGGCTTTTTTAAAACATTGTATATAGAAGGGTCTTGTTTGACTTTATCTTCAGAATCCTTATTAAAATAAGGCTCTACTATAATCCATGAACCAATAATTATAAGTAATAGCATACTTAATATTGAAGATATGCGACTGCTAAGAACTTTTGTCAAAAAGTTTCCAGAAAATGCAGCAAGAGAAGAAATAATAAAAGTTATAACAGAAATCCATAAGTTCTTTGATGTAGATATTTTTATACCTCTAATACTATAGGCAATTCTAACGCTTATGTTATCTAGATTGTTAATTAGAGCAATGAAAAGTGTATAAATCAAATGCATAATTAAGACCACCTTTTTAAGCTTATTTACTTATATATTTAATGATATATAATTCTTGCAAGTATTGCTTGTAATAATTAAACGGAAAATGGTAATTTCTTTACTGAATTTTACAACTATAATTTTTTAATTCAATTTTAATTTTGAATAGATAATATGGAATATGATAAAGTTAAATTACTATAGAAATCATGGTATAACAGAAAATTGAATTTTGTGCATATATAACATAAATTACGCAAATAATTTATTTGGGTGATATTATGAGTGGAAATTATGAAATCACAAATAATGTGCAAGAAAATAACAAGATAGAAAATAGAGTTTTAGATAAATCATTATACAACAATATATCTTTGTTTAAAAATATTTTTAAAAATGATGAAATGCTAATTGTTAGAGAATTTCAAAATAAACGATTAAAAGCGGCAGAGTGCTGCATTATTTATATTGATGGAATGGTAAATAGAGAAATTGTTAACGAAAATATTATACAACCTGTTCTGCGAAGTGATTTATCAGAGGATATTGAAAGGAATAATCTATTAGAAGAATTAAAGAAAAAGGTTATTGTTTCAAATAATGTGAATATGGAAACTGAAGTTAATAAAATAGTAAATTCAGTTATTTATGGAGACACTCTTTTTTTGCTTCAAGGATATGATAAAGCTTTAGTTATAAGTTCACAAGGATGGGAGTCAAGGCAAATTACCGAACCCAGTTCTGCAAGGGTTGTTCGAGGACCAAGGGAAGGTTTTACTGAATCAATTATGGTGAATTTGTCACTGGTACGGCGTAAAATAAAAAATCCTGATTTAAAATTTAAGTTTAAGGAAATAGGAGAAAGAACAAATACAAAAACTTGTATTTGCTATATTGAAGATTTGGCTTCAGAGGATATATTAAATGAACTTATAAAGCGACTTAACAATATAAAAATTGATGGAATTATTGATTCTGGGTATATTCAAGAACTTATACGAGATGCACCTTACACACCTTTTGAAACTGTAGGCTCAAGCGAAAGACCGGATGTTATTGCAGCAAAACTTTTGGAAGGACGAATAGCGCTTTTTGTTGATGGAAGTCCTTTTGTATTAACTGTTCCATATTTAGTTGTTGAAAATTTTCAAGCAAATGAGGATTATTATAATAATTACATTTTTTCCACCATGAATAGACTTATTAGAGGTATTACTGCAGTAACCTCCGTTGCAATTCCTGCAATATTTTTGTCACTTGTAACCTACCATCAAGAAATGCTGCCAACACCTATGTTATTAAGTATCTCAGCTTCAAGGGAGAATGTTCCAATTCCAACATCAGTATCATTATTTGTAATGCTTTTTATATTTGACATTTTGCGTGAGGCTGGTGTTAGGATGCCGACTCCAATAGGTCAGGCAGTAAATATTGTTGGTACCCTTGTGTTAGGGCAGGCTGCTGTAGAAGCAAATTTGGTAAGTGCTCCTGTTATAATTATAACTGCTTTAACAGGAATGACTACATTGATTAATATGAATTTTATAGGTGCAACTATTATTTGGAGAAATCTTTTACTAATTGGAGCTTCATTTTTGGGAATTTACGGATTCCTTATGGTTCTTATTGTTTTATATATGAACTTAATGAGTGTTCGCTCTTTTGGAGTACCTTATATGATGAATGTGACTAGAGCTAAAGATCATGATGGGCAGGACGCGTGGATTCGTGCACCATGGTGGACTATGACTTTAAGACCTAAAATAGTAGCAGCTAAAAATCTAGTAAGAGAATCACCAGTGAGAAACAAGGGAAGAAAAGCTAAATGAAAAAAATAAAAATTATTGTACTAACATTTATAATTTTTATAAATTCAATATTAGCTGAAGGCTGCTGGAATTATAGGGAAATAGAAAAAATGTCAATTGTTGCAGGTGTAGCAGTTGATAAAGGAAGTAAGGATCAATTTCAAATAACCGTTGAAATTGTACAGATTACTCCAGGTAAGCAATCAAAAATGGCATCAAAGATTATAACTGGTGAGGGAAAGTCTATGTTTGATGCTGCAAGAAATATAATAGCTTTAAACGGAAAAAGACTTTATTGGAGTCATACAAAGGTTATTATAGTAAGTCATCAGATTGCCAGTGAAGATTTAACAAAAGTTATTGATTGGTACAATCGTGATGCTGAAACACGAGAGGATGTTTATATGTTGATTTCTCAAAGAAATTCTGCTAAGGAAATATTTAATGAATTAAATTATACAGAGCAGATTAAATCTTTTGCATTGAACGAAATGATACAAAATCAAAAAAGCTTAAGTAAGGCACCTACAACGGATATTATGAAATTTGATATTGAATCAACAGCTAAAGGAATTTCAGCAGTAATTCCTGCAGTAAACATAGGGGAAACTAATGGGAAAGCAGTACCTCAAGTAATGGGTGCTGCAATTATTAAAAAAGATAGGATGGTAGGATTTCTAAATTCTGAGGAAACACAAGCGTTGCTTTTTATTAGAAATGAAGTTAAGGGAGGAATACTAAATGTGGAAATGGGAGAAAATGAAGCTTCCAAAGTAGTTTCTCTTGAAATATTCAAAAATAAGACAAAAATTAAGCCTGTTATAGATGGTAAAGATATTAAAGTTAATTTGGAGATAGATACAATAGCTGCTATTGATGAAGTACAGGGATCGGAGAGCTTTATTGATGATGAAGAGCGAAAAAAATTAGAGAAATTTGCAGAAAGTAATTTGAAAAAACGAATTGAGACTGTAATTTCCAAAGTGCAAGGGCAATATGATGTAGACATATTTGGATTTGGAGCAAAGCTCAGGGAAAATGAAATACAGGTATGGAATAGTGTTGATGATAATTGGAATGAAATTTTTAAACATTTGAAAGTAAACGTTAAAACCACAATACATATAAAAAATAGTGCTTCATTGTCCAAAAATATTAAAGAGGGTGATTAACAGTATGCTTGTATTAGCAATTATAGGATATACATTTCTGGCTATCTATGAATTTGTGCCATTATACAAGCAAAAGCTCTGGTATGACTTTTGGACAAATGCGGCATTAGGGTTTTTTTCATTTATAATTACTATATTATTGTGCTTAAATGTGCATATTCCAAGCCCTGAAAAGCCAATCCGGGAGTTTATTATTTCTATATTTGGAAAGTAGGTTTATGATGAAAAAGGAACAAATTACAGACAAAGAAGGTATATGCATTTTAATTATATATATTATTGGAAGTACACTCATTATCGGCATTGGTGGAGAAGCAAAAAATGATGCATGGATTAGTGGAATAGCGAGTATTATCATGTTTATTCCTATGTTACTTGTATATTCAAGAATACTGGTGCTTTTTCAAGGTAAAGATTTATTTGATATTTTGTGTATAATTTTTGGAAATACTCTGGGTAAAATTATTTCTCTTCTATATATATGGTATGCTTTTCATTTAGGTGCACTGGTGCTTCGCAACTTTGGTGAATTTATAAATGTATTGGCTATGCCGGAAACACCAATGTTTGTATCTTTATTTTGTTTGGGATTAGTGTGTATTGTTGCTGTTAAATTAGGAATAGAGGTAATAGGAAGGACTATTGCATATTTTATTCCACTAATATTTTTTACTTTTATAGTGATACAATTGATATCAATACATCAGCTTCATTTAAATTATATTAAACCTATTTTGGGGAACGGTATAATTTCAATTCTAAAGGGAGGATTTTCTGCTTTTTCATTTCCTTTTGCTGAAACTGTTTTATTTATAGGTATATTTAATTCATTAAAAACAAAAAAGTCACCTTTAAAGGTTTATCTTTACGGAGTATTGATTTCAGCAAGCATTATAATTATTGTTACAATTAGGAATATTGCCATATTAGGCAATAAGGTAGGCAATTTTTATTTTCCATCCTATGAAGCTGTAAGCATGATTAGGGTTGGAGATTTTATACAAAGAGCAGAAGTAACTGTGGCTATGACATTTGTTTTTGGAGCTCTTATAAAAAGTTCAATATGCTTATTAGTTTCATGTAAAGGTATTGGAAAATTATTTAAACTAAGTGACTATAGATCAATAGTGATACAGACTGGATTATTAATGATTTATTTTTCTTACATAGTTTATGATAATATTATGACCATGGAATATTGGGCTTTTAAAGTTTATTCTTATTATGCTTTTCCCTTCCAAGTGATATTACCCGTTATTATATGGATTTTAGCTGAGATTAAGGTAAGAAAAGCCAATAAATTAACAGTTTGAAATAATAAATTTATATAAGTATTCAATCAATAGAGAATATAAGGTGAAAGAAAAAGTTCTGTTCACCTTATTATTTTTTTGCCATACTTACTTGAGTTTTAATTATAAAAAATTATCTATAATTAACTATTTGATATCTATGTTATTTTAAATTATTTAGTTAGAAGATTGTCCATTATTATTTTGAGAACTTTGTCCGTTGTTTTTATGTGTAGAATTTTCCTTCATCTTTTGAGTAACAGCATCAGCCTGAGCTTGTGTAATAGTGCCATCACTTACTAATTTACTTAAAGGATTAAATCTTTGTTTATTTTGGCCATTATTTTCAGTACTTCCCTGTTGACTACTTTGTTGATTATCCTGTGGTTTATTCTTCTGTCCATTTCCTGCAGGACGTGATTCATATGCTGCTATAATTTTATCTGCTTGAGCTTGCGTTATAGTTCCTGCTGTTACTAGAGGTTGAATACTATCTTGTACTCTTTTCTTCATCTGCTCTGTAGAGGGTTTATTGCCATTTTGTTTGCTGCTACTTTGTGTAGTATTACTAGCTGTTCCACTATTACTGCTGCTGCTTTGACAACCTGCAAACAAGGCCATTGATACACCAATTACAAGTAAACAAGCTGTTGTTTTACTTAAAAAATTATGTTTTTTCATTAATATTACCATCCTTTACATTCTTTTTTTAAGGAAACTCCTATTATAATCCACATATTTAATAACAATACGTTATCCACTAAGTTTTTTTACTTTTTTTATTATAAAGGTTATTTGTGACAATGCCGTGACAATTTATAGGCAAAACCATGGAATACTAATTTTTAATATTTCCTGTTTGGCAATTTGAGCACATTGTAAGTATTATTTTTATATTTTGTAGATGAGAAAGTTGAGTTGAAAATGACAAAAATAAGTTGATTTAATGGTAAAACTATGTTATTCTAATTTTAGGATAAATATTATTAAACAATATAAATTATTGAATAAAAGATAAATTTTAATAAAAGCCATTGAAAGGAGATAAAATTGTGAAAACTTTATATGAAACAACAATGATTAATGTAGGAGCAAGAAAAGGTAGAGTTTATTCACCAGATATGTCTTTTAATTTAGATGTAGCTATGCCAAAGGAATTAGGTGGAGAAGACACAAAATTAACAAATCCGGAGCAGCTTTTTGCAGCTGCGTATAGCACTTGTTTTAATGGTGCATTGGAAGTTGTTTTGCAAAAAACTAGAACAAAATTTGAAAAAACTACTGTTTCAGCAATTGTATCTTTAAAAGAAGATCCAGAGGATAAGGGACTAAAAATAGCTGTAAAATTGCAAGTATCAATTGATGGATTAGAAAGAGAAAAAGCTTTAAAATATGCAAATATAGCTCATAAGAACTGTCCTTATTCCAAAGCCATTAGAGGAAATGTTGATGTAGAAATAGAAGTAATCTAATAAATAGTGTATTATATTATTAAAAACAAAATTCAGGAGGTTACAAAATGAAAAAGGATTTACTAGAAAAAGGGGCAATATTGCAAAGAGATAAGGAAACATACAGTATTGCACCACATTTAACTGCAGGAATTGTGACACCAGATGTTTTAAGAACTATTGCAGATGTAGCTGAAAAATACAATGCAGCAGCTGTTAAGGTTACAGGAGCTCAAAGAATTGCACTAGTTGGCTTAAAAGAAGAAGATTTAGATAATGTTTGGAAAGATTTAGACATGGACCCAGGTGCAGCAATTGGGCTATGTGTAAGAAGTATAAAAATATGTCCAGGCACTACTTTTTGTAAAAGAGGTCTTCAAGATTCAGTAACAGTTGGAGCAAAGTTAGATAGTTTATATCATGGAAAAGAATTACCTAATAAGTTAAAGATGGGTGTAAGTGGTTGTCCTAATAGCTGTGCTGATAGCGCCTTTAAGGATATAGGATTAATAGGTGGCGGAAAAGGCTGGATGCTCTATGTTGGCGGAAAAGGTGGAGCCAAGCCAAGAATAGCAGATAGAATAGCACTTTCTGTATCAGAAGAAAAAATATATGATTTAATAGAAAAAGTTATTCAAGTATATAGTGAAAATGCAGGCACAAGAGAAAGATTAGGAGATTACATAGACAGAGTAGGACTAGAAGTGTTCAAAGAGCAAATAGAACTTAATAGTTATTTATAGGATTTTAAGATAATCAAGTTCTATCTCAAAAATCATGTTATATGTATTTTGAGATAGAACCTTTTTATTTATATCCATAGTTAAAAGCAGATTTATCAAAGGTATTTTTAGTTAACTGGTGGAACAAATACCCTTGCAGCCAGTTCAGAGTCCAGCATATATAGGGCTGCCATGTCGTTTTCTATCCTTTTCAATTTCTTAATAACTGTATTTAAATTTTTCTCTTCTTCAACTTGTTCGTCTATAAACCACCTTAGTAGGCTTAAAGTAGCATGTTCTCTTTCTTCCAATGCAATATCAGAAAGATTATAAATTCTCTTAGTCACAGTTTTTTCATGTGCTAATGATTTTTCAAAAGCATCTAAAGGTGAGTCAAAATATACAGGAGGATTTTCAAATCCTTTTAGTAATACTCTTCCGTCCATTTCATTTACGTAATTATAAAATTTCATTGCATGAAATTTTTCTTCTTCAGCTTGAACTGTAAAAAAGTTTGCGAAGCCGTCTAAATCAATAGATGAAAAGTAAGCAGCAATTGATAAGTAAAGATGCGCAGAATAAAATTCAAAATTGATTTGGTCATTTAAAGCTTGAGCTAAATTTTCACTAAACATATAATCCTCTCCTTTTTCATTTTATATATTAAATAATAAAATACTCCATACTAAAAAGTATTTTATAAAAAGTGACTTTTGAAGATACATAATAAGTATATTCGACTAATTTTTATAATAATTTTACAACAAATGATTTAAATAGTCAATATCAGATGATAATATTTATTAATTGTGATAATATTTATTTATAGAAGATTAATAACATTGAAGGAGGAGGCAAGTGATGAATAGAAAGAAGAAAAAAGGATTATTTACTGGAGAACATAAAGCTAAGTTTATGGCGCTGGATTTTATTAAATACATAGGTCCAGGATTAATAGTTACAGTTGGTTTCATTGATCCAGGAAATTGGGCATCTAACCTTATGGCTGGATCAGCTTATGGATATGCACTTTTATTTACTATTACACTTTCAACAATAATGCTTATTATATTGCAGCATAATGCAGCACATCTTGGTATAGCTACAGGGTATTGTCTATCTGAGGCAGCCTCGATTTATTTAAAGCCTTGGCTTAGTAGAAGTATTTTGATAACAGCAACACTTGCAGCTGCTTCAACTGCAATGGCGGAGATACTTGGTTCAGCAATAGCACTTAATATGTTATTTAAAATACCCATAAAGCTTGGTAGTGTCATGGCTTTAATATTAATTGTATGGATGCTGTTTACTAATTCCTATAAAAAGCTTGAAAAATGGATAATTGGATTTGTCTCTCTTATAGGTATCTCTTTTATTATTGAACTTGCATTTATTAGTGTAGATTGGGGGAAGGCTGTGGTAAGCTGGGTTACACCTAATTTTCCTAAAGGTGCTATGCCTATAATAATGAGTGTTATTGGTGCTGTGGTTATGCCTCATAATCTATTTCTTCATTCAGAAATAATACAAAGCAGGCAGTGGAATTTAAAGGATGAAGCAATAATTGAAAAGCAATTAAAATATGAATTTGCAGATACCTTATTTTCCATGATAGTAGGCTGGGCTATTAATAGTGCTATGGTTTTGATTGCAGCAGCTACATTTTTTTCTAATAAAATAAACATAACAGATCTTGGACAGGCTAGACAGATGCTGGAACCATTGTTAGGTAGGGGAGCAGCAGTGATATTTGCAATTGCACTATTATTTGCTGGTATATCTTCTACAATAACTGCAGGGATGGCAGCAGGAAGTATTTTTGCTGGTATATATAAGGAGCCTTATGACATAAATGATCCACATACAAAAATAGGAGTTGGAGCAACGCTAATTACTGCAATTTTAATTATATTTTTCATAGAAGATCCATTTAAAGGCTTGATTTATTCACAAATGTTTTTAAGCATACAATTACCTATTACAGTATTTCTGCAAATATATTTAACTTCATCTAAAAAGGTGATGGGTAAATATTCTAATGATGTATTTTCTAAAATCGTTTTGGGAATAATTGCAGTTATAATAACAATTTTAAACTTAATGCTGATATTAAATGTATAAGTAAGTTGTGTATTGGATTGATAAAATATTAAATTGTATAAAAACTATCAGTTTTGTAAAAATAAAACTGATAGTTTTTTTGTATTAAACAGCTCTAATTGCTAAAAATAATTTTAGAGTTATATAATGACTATAAATATTAACATATGAAATCGGGTTTATCTATTATTTATAAGAGAGTTTGTTAACTTTAAAAATAACTATTAATTTAAAATTTTTGTTGCAGTTATAAGAGGAATACTATGGTAAAAGAAAAAAATAAGCATAATAAAATTGTAATAGGCTTTGCTATTTCGCTTTGTATATATCTTGTCATAGCAATGTATTTTAAAAATCATTTCTATTTTGGTTCTGAAATTAATCATATCAATGTTTCAGGCAAAACTGTTGAAGAAGTAAAAGAACAAATGACATCAAAGTTGAAAGTATATACAGTAAATATAAAGGAGCGTGGTGGTAAAACAGAACAAATTAAATCTGTTGATATTGGTTTAAGATATAATTCAGGAGGAAAATATGACAAATTTAAACATATACAAAATCCTTTAAATTGGATTTCAGCTTTTTTTAGCACAAAAAATTTGAAAATGACAGATGTAGTTATATATAATGAAGAATTGTTAAAAGAAAAGGTTGGGAAGCTTTCTTGTGTCAATATCA
This sequence comes from Clostridium carboxidivorans P7, assembly GCF_001038625.1. Lineage (GTDB taxonomy): Bacteria > Bacillota > Clostridia > Clostridiales > Clostridiaceae > Clostridium_AM > Clostridium_AM carboxidivorans. The sequence goes on along the minus strand of NZ_CP011803.1, from coordinate 2,545,643 downwards.
GTAATGTAGTTGAACCTAGAGAACCTGGTTTTAAATATACAGATAAGGGTTATATGATTATAGATGAAGTGAATGGAAATAAGGTTAATAAAGATATTTTATGTGACAAGGTAATAAAGGCAATATTTAGTGGAGAAGATACAATAGATTTAGAGGCAGCTAATTGCTATGTAAATCCAAAATATACTTCAAAATCTGAAAGAACTATTGATAATAAAAACCTTCTTAATAAATATATATCTTCAAAGATTACATATACTTTTGGAAATCATAAAGAAATTATAGATGGCTCAATAATAAATAATTGGCTTAAAATTGATGGAAATTTTGGAGTTGTGCTTGATGATCAAAAAGAAAAAAGTTATATTAATTCATTGTTTAATACTTATAATACGGTAGGAAAGGCAAGAAGTTTTGTTACAACTTCAGGAAAAACAATAAATATCAGTGGAGGCGATTATGGCTGGTCAATTAATACTGCTAAGGAAATACAAAATTTAAATAAAACAATTAAAGAAGGAAAAACTGTAGTAAAAGAACCTGTCTATATCCAAACTGCCTTTTCTCATGATAGTAATGACATTGGGAATACCTATGTGGAAATAGATATGACAAATCAACATTTATGGTTTTATAAAAATGGAGCAATAATAGCACAAGGAGATGTGGTTACAGGTAATGAAAGTAATAATGATTTAACACCACAAGGTATTTATAGTTTGAAATATAAAGAAAAAAATGCAACTTTAACTGGTGAAGATTATAGTACTCCTGTTGAATGCTGGATGCCTTTTAATGGAGGAATTGGAATTCACGATGCAAGTTGGAGAGATGAGTTTGGAGGGGATATATATAAGACCAATGGTTCTCACGGTTGTATAAATTCACCATACTATTTGGCAAAGACAATATTTGATAATATTGAGAAAGGTACTCCCATTATTTGCTATTATTAGAATCCAAGGCATTATTTGATTTTGTTGTAAAGTAGTGTTAATGTAGTATTGCGTCAATATTTAGCAGGAAGGATATTTTTATTATGAATATGGAGTTTTTTAGACTAATAAATGATTTAGCAAACAAAAATGCAGTTTTGGATAAGATAATGGTTTTCTTTTCAAAAGATGTACCATATATATTTATGGCGATTACTGCATTAGTATTTGTTTTAGGTGTTATTAAGAAAAATGAGGAGTATAGAAAAGTATCTATAAGCACATGCATTATTTCAGCAATTAATTTAATATTAAGCTTTATAATTGGAATAATATATTATGAAGATAGGCCTTTTGTGAATAACAAAGTTAATTTACTTATAATACATGCAAAAAATGCATCTTTTCCAAGCGATCATGCGGCAGGAACTATGAGTGTAGCTTTAGGCCTTGGAAAGTATAATAGAATACTTGGAAGAATAATGGCAGTAGTATCAATAATAGTAGGTTTTTCACGAGTATATGTCGGAAATCACTATCCTTTAGATGTCATTGGTGCATATATTATGGTATTTGTTACAAACTATTTATATAATTTTCTATTAAGAAACAAAATTCAAGAATTTTATATTAAAATTGAAAAGTTGTTAATTAGCAAAGCAGGATTTTGTAAGAATACAGGTAAGAATATATTGAATGATTAATGATATAATTTGTTTCAGAAGTTTATCGTATATTAAAAAGTATGCGATAAACTTCTTGGCATTTTTTGTTAAAGATGATTTCCTACTGTTAATCAGATGGTTAATTTATTCACTTATATATATATATTTATTATTTCCTTTAAAAATATGAAGGGTATTATGTAACAAAGTGCTTAAAAAATGCATAATTTATATAAGATATGAGTTTAAATAGGAGTGGGAAAATGATAAATTTTCAATCTTTTCATGGTAAAGTTATTATGATTGATGACTTTTGGGTACAACCAAATGGAGAGCAATTAGGATGCTATAAATTAATATCTGTACAAAATAGATATGGAGACTTAGTAAAATTTGTGGTATCACCAGATACTTATTTTGTAGATCATGTAATGCTTAGAATAGGGGATATGGTAACTGGATTTTATGATGCAAATGCACCAGTTCCTATGATTTTTCCACCTCAATTTAGAGCAATTGTTATGGCAAGAGATACACAATATCAAAAAGTGAAAGTGTCATATTTTAACAGACAGTTGGTGAGCAATGATAATAAATTAAAATTAAATATTTCACAATGTACTAAGATAATACTTAAAAATGATCAAGCTTTTACTAAAAATCCTGCCAATCACAATCTACTTGTTGTTTATGGTTTTACTACAATGAGTATACCAGCACAAACCACACCATATAAAATTATTGTAATGTGTTAGAAGTTTTGAAAGAGAAAAGTTTTTTATTTAAAAATGAAACAATGTAAGTGAAAGTAAGAGAAGCAACTTTCAACTGTATTATATCTAATATACAGTTAAAAGTTGCTTATTAGCGTATTCTACAGTATTTTTCTATTAAGAACTTAGCAAGTATAAGATGCTAAATTTCTCAAGTGTAATTTTTAAAAATATGAGATCGAACAAGTATTAAAAGATATAAGAAAGTTACATAAGAAAGGTTAGTTATTTCGACTTAGTTAATGATATAACGTTAAATTTCGAAATTGTTTATTTTATGAAACAAATGATTACACAAAGGTTAAACGTTTCACAATTTCATTATAAGTTGTTGGAAAAAAATCAAATAGGCATCATAAAATTTTCAAATTAGATTTTATAAAAATAGATAAAGAAAATCTATACTAGGTAAAATTAGCTTTAAAGTTGTAGTTATTTGTAGTTAGTTGTAGCTAGTTGAGGTTTTTTCGCATAATTCTGTAGGAGAGGATACTTTTTATTGTTTATGTCGTTATTGACAATATTGGAATGATTATATAAAATGAAGAAAGAATATTGTATAAATTGAATAATTTGAAAACAGAAAAGTATAAAATAGACAATTTACTTGAAATTGAATATTTTAAAAAGACGGAATTATTTTATTTGTCATGAGTTTTAATTCGTTCATAAAGATTACTTCACAATATATATTTTAGATATGACAATTCATATTCAATAGCAAGTGAGGCAAATTCTTTTTGATATAACTTGAAAAAACTGAAATCTTAGTAGATTTATGGTTTTGAAGGTACCAATTTTTTCTTGTTAAGGAAGGAGTAAGTAAAATGAATAACGAAGTTCAAGCTCAAACAGGCGAAAACCTAGAACGTGGTCTTGAAGAAAGACACATTAAAATGATGGCAATTGGTGGAGCTATCGGAGTTGGTTTGTTCCTAGGGTCAGCAACAGCTATTAAAGCTGCAGGTCCAGCTATATTAATTACTTATGGTGTTGCAGGAATAATTATATTTTTTATCATGCGTGCTCTTGGTGAAATGGCTGTTGAACATCCAGTTGCAGGATCATTCAGTGCATATGCAAACGACTACGTAAGCCCTCTTGCAGGCTATCTAACAGGATGGACATACTGGATAATGTGGGTGGTAACTTGTATGGCAGAAGTTACAGCAGTAGGTATTTATATTAACTTTTGGTTTCCAAATGTGCCACAATGGGTATCAGCACTTGTTGCTATTTGCATACTTACAGGTGTAAATTTAACTGCAGCAAAAGCATTTGGAGAAATTGAATTTTGGTTTGCACTTATAAAAGTTGCTACAATAGTTATTATGATTATAGTTGGTATAGCTATGATAGCATTTGGTTTAGGAAATAAAGGAGTTCCAATTGGCATTTCAAACTTGACTGCTCACGGCGGTTTCTTCCCTAAAGGAATTATGGGACCTATATCAACTTTGACTATGGTTTCCTTTGCTTTCGTAGGAGTTGAGCTTATAGGTGTTACAGCTGGAGAGGCAAAAAATCCTGAAAAAGTAATACCAACAGCTATAAACAGTGTTTTCATGCGAGTAATGATTTTCTATATTGGTGCATTATTTGTTATAATGTCACTTTATGCTTGGGACAGCATAGGAACAACAGGAAGTCCGTTTGTTCTTACATTTGCTAAACTTGGTATAGGTGCAGCAGCTGGTATAATAAACTTCGTTGTACTTACAGCAGCATCATCATCATGTAATTCAGGTATATTTACAACTGGACGTATGCTATACAATCTTTCATTACAGGGACAAGCACCTAAGTGCTTTGCAAAGCTTAGTTCAACTAACGTTCCTAAGAATGGAATACTTACTTCAGTAGCATTTATGTTAATCGGAGTTATATTAAACTACGTTGCTCCTGGTAAAGCATTTACTTATGTTACAAGTGTAGGAACATTTGCAGGTATATTTGCTTGGTTCATGATTGTTTACACTCAGATTAAATTTAGAAAGAGTCTTACACCTGAACAGGTTAAAAATTTGAAGTTCAAAACAGTACTTTATCCAGCTTCAGGCATCATCACTATGATATTCTTAGTTGGGGTATTTGTTTCAATGTGCATGGGAGCAGATACAAGAATTCCAGCTATAGTTGGAGTTATATGGATACTACTTTTAATTGCAGCTTGGTATGGATGTGGATTAAATAAAAAGGAAGCTACTAAATTGCTTAGTTAAACTGTTTGGCTATTATACGGTTGTATTAAATAAAAGATATTGTTAGATATTATGAAAAAAACTACAGAAGGTGAGAGTCCACTTTCTGTAGTTTTTCTATTTTAGAGCATTTTCAACGGATTTCATAAATGCCTTACTAGTAGTGGTGGCTCCAGTAACAGCATCAACATTTATTTTTTGTTCTTTAATGATTTTGGGAAATACTCCTTCTGCATAAGTTACATAGGGGCTTTTGCGATTATCTATACTTTTAATATTAACAATTTTATGATTTACAACTTTTACTTCTACTTTATATATGGAATTACCAACGTCTGCTTTTCCTTTATATGTACCATCATTAATTTTTGAGAGGTTTACATTTTCTATAGGCATATGTCTAATTTTATTCAAATTAATATCACTTACAGCTACAAATCCAATACCAATTATAAATATAGGAAGCACAATCATTATAATAGTTTTCTGCTTTACAGGGTGTTTTATTTCTCTTTTTCCAAAAGGTTTGAAAATAGAAATTAAAGCAATGAGTATCATTATACACAATTCTATAGATGTATAAATTAATGCTTTGTTTTGAAAGTTTAAATATTCACTTTTCATAACAGAATTGTTTAAACCTATATCTGATATAGAGGTCATTCCATTAATAGAAGGTCCAAATCCCACCCAAGTCATTGCAAATATAATGAGCACAAGGAACCATTTTAAAGTTATCCATCTATACTTAACAAATCCCCATTCTGTAAATAGACTATATACAAATGCAGTTATGAGTAAAATTAAAAAAGCATAGTTTACTGCCCAAGTAAATATTTTAAGTATTCCTAAATCTATTGGAAAAGTGTTTCCTTGAAAATTTTTAGTTTGTTTTAGTAAAAGAAGACTTAAGATTGAAATTAGTCCTCCTAGTACACTTGCAGCTAAAATAATGTGAACTGCTTTCAATAATTTTTGACAGCTGTTATTTAGAGTGTAGTCTTTATTCATTTTTTACCTCCATTTTATTTAAGTGAACTATTTGCACTTATAATATCCTGCATGGAAACATTAGGATTCTTGTACCTTTTTTTATTTACTGTATTCTTTCCTATTTGTATAGAAGTTTTTGGACATAAGTGTATGCAGGCAAAACATTGCTGACATTTATGCTGCCAATTAGGTTTGCCATCTATGATTTTAATATTGTCAAAGGCACAAACTTTGCTGCAAATTCCACATCCTATACAATTGTCATCAACACAAAAGCTGCTGTCTTTAGTAGAAAAGTTGTCCATAGATTTTTCAAACTTTGGTGCTAAAAGTCTATCAATAATTAATTTACTTTTTTCAATACCATGATCCTTGCAGTTTTTTATGCAATCTATAATTGTAATAACTTTTTTATCCTTTTGTTTGAATTTTTTTATTTGAGTTTTTTCTGAATTTGCACCATACATAGCTATATAAGTTCCAGGCATTTTTATGACAAATCCACTATTTAATTTCTTTTTCTTTTCTTTTAATATAGAACCAACTTTGTCAAGTGCAAGGCCAGGTAAGAAATTGCAGGTTACTGCAGCAAAAATATAGCTTGTATTAGATAAATCCAATTTGCTTAAAAAATCTTTTACTACAAGGGGAATACTATAGTCATATACTGGAAATACAAAGCCTACTTTTTTTGTGGCAGGTGTTACAATTTCATGATTACTTAATTTAGGTATAGATATAAGTTCAGTTTCCTCAAGGGATTCTTCAATACTTCTAGCAACGTCCAAGCTGTTTCCTGTAGCGGTAAAATAATATATTGTGGTTTTCATTTCATAACACTCCTTACTTTTCATTAATTATTTAAATAAATTAGTAACTCCAAATAGATGATAAAGATTTATAATTTTAAATGACTTTTTTATGTCTTCAGGAGAATGTGACTCCTTAAGAACTTGTATCATCATTGAAATCAAATTTTCATATATGATTTTAATGATATTATAATTCATGGAATTATAGATAATTTTATTATTTTCTTTTGAATAGTTTTCCTTTATATTTTTTATCATATAATTTATAGCTTCATCCTTTATACTTTCATATCTTGTACCTTTGCTTCCATTAAACATTATTAAAATTTGTTCTCTGTTTTTAATCATATAATCAATAAATTCTTCATTTACAAGTTGAAAATCATTCTTTGAGTTTAGTTCATTTGCCGTTTTGTCCTTTGCAAATGTAAGTTTATTAATCAAGATACTTTTCAAGTTTTCTAAGACACTTTCAGGAGCTATTGAATAAAATATTTCTTCTTTGCTCTTGTAGTACCTATATATATTTCCAACTGAAACATTTGATTCTGTTGCAATGTTAGAAATTTTTGTTTTTTCATAACCTTTCTCTACAAAGATTTTTAATGCTGCATTATCGATTTTTTCTTTAATATCGTCTTTTTTATATTGAACCATATTTGTACCTCCTACAAAAGAGAATTATAAATTCGCTTTTGATTGCATTATACTCCTTCCTTTTCCAATTGTCTAGAGTTGATAGTGGAAAATTTTGATTTCATAGATTAATTATGGATTAAATATTGTACCAAATTTCTACAATATGATATAATATTTTTAAAAACATAATGTATGAAGAGTATCATCATGTCGTTATTTTAATATTTATGGAAAAGCGAGTGATAGTATGAAAAAGAATAATTTTAGTTACTTGTTTGATAGAGACCAGATATTTAAAAAAGATCGTAGAATAAATAAGAGGCATAGCTATGACGATATTTTAAGAATTATGAGTGTAAATTCTAAACATGTTAATTTGGAAAGAATAACTGTGGATATTTCTATTTCAGGTATAGGATTTATATCAATCACAAAGTTTGAGATAGATGATATACTAGAAGTGATATTTAAGTATAATAAAATGACTATACCTGCTATTGTTAAAGTAGTTCATATTAATTTATATGATGAGGGATACTTTATTGGTGGCCAATTCGTAGCCATAAAACACATTTATAGGGAAATGTTAAAGCAGGATTTATTATAACTCAACTTTATGAGCACCTGACAAAAGGAAAGGAAGCAAAATTAATGGATTTTAATGTAATGTGGACACTCCAAGGTACAATGTTTTTAATTGTGATTATTGGAGTGTTTATGAGGAAAAAGGGAGTACTTACAGAAAAGGCGAAATCAGTATTAACTGAATTGGTTTTAAATCTTATTTTACCCTGTAATATAATTACTTCCTTCAGAATTGATTTCAATATGGCAGTACTAAAAAAATTTGTAGTTATCATAGTGATTGCTACACTTGCACAAATCCTTTCTTATATTATCTGTAAGTTTGCTTTTAATAGTTATGATATAAGAAAAAGAAAGATTTTCAAATATGGAACACTTGTATCCAATTCAGGTTTTTTAGGTAATCCTATTGCACAAGGTATATTTGGAGCAACAGGGCTTATGTATTCGTCTATTTTTTGCATTCCCAATAGAATTGCTATGTGGTCAGCTGGATTATCACAGTTTACAAATGAAACTGACAAAAAATCAGCAATTAAAAAAGTAGTACTGCATCCTTGTATGATAGCTGTTTACATTGGATTTTTGTTAATGATTACAAGAATACATCTACCTGCATTTATGGAGAAAACTATAAGTAATTTAGGGCAGTGTACTACAGCACTTACCATGATATTGATAGGCTGTATTATAGCAGAAGTTGATGATTTAAAAACTATGATTAATAAGGACGTTATATATTTTACTGTAATCAGACTTGTAATTATTCCTGGATTGGTGTTTCTTGGATGTAAACTAGCTGGAATTGATAAGCTTATTATTGGTGTAGCAGTTATTTTAACAGGAATGCCAGCAGGGAGCACTACAGCTATTTTAGCAGCTAAATATGATGGAGACTATGTATTTGGTACAAAATTGGTGGTGTTTTCTACTGTTATGACTTTATTGTCCGTGCCTATTTGGAGCCTTATATTGAGTTAAGCTAATAGCACAATCTTGAAGAATTGTATAGTGTATATGGAAGTATATTTGTGTATTAATATAATTTAAACCAAAATTGTTAAGTATAGGATATTTATTTCGATAACAAAAGTGTAACAACTTTTTGAAAGGAGATATCTATGTCAATACAAATTAATACATCAAATATTCAAAACAATAATATTACTAATAATAAGAAAAAAGAAAATAAACAACAAAGCTTCAGTAAAGTGTTAGATGAAAAAGTAGATGAGTATGATGAGTATAATGAAGCTTTAAATGGTAAATTGGATGATGAAGATAAGCTTCAATTTAAAGAATTTGAAAAAGCAGGGCTAGATATGGTCCATCATTCATTGGATTATTATAGACGTGATATGAGAACTCTTGGTTTTCCACCACCTTCAGCACCATCATATGTAAGAAAAGCATGGAGAGAGATGCTGGAACAAATGCCACTGCAGCAGAGAAAAGAATTTGAAACAGGTATTATAGCTGTTATGGGTACTATAAGATATAATAATGAACAAATAGACAAGGATATGCAAAAAACAAATTTTTCTTATTGTAATTTTGCGGATGAAATGTTGGATATGGCAAATAGTATTAACCATGGAGTTGGATTTGACAATTCATTAGTTATGAAATATTTAAATATCTTTAAAGAAAATTTAGGTACTAATTAAATAAAATCTAAACGGAGCACTCCTAAAGCTTTAAAACATAAGCCTTAAGGGTACTTTTTTTATTTATAATTGACAATTGGATTATTTAGTACTAATATAAAAATGAATTATAAATTCAGTTTTAAGATAATGGAGAGTAAAATGGTTCAAGTAAAAAAAGATGAGGTCAAAAAAGCAATTGAAAATGCAGCAATAGATATATTTTTAGAAAAAGGATACTTAAATACGAAAATGAGTCATATTGCTGCAAAAGCAAATATTTCTGTAGGCAATATTTATATTTATTTTAAGAACAAAGAAGAGTTATTTTATACTGTTTTACCGCAATCTTTTGCAGATATATTGAGAGATTATAATTCTAGAATATTTCCAATATTAACAAAAGCTTTTTTGAAAAATCAGCAAAACTTAGAAAGGTATCTTCCAACTCATAGAAGAATAGATGATTTAATAGGAAAGAGAAAGAGATTATTAATTTTACTTAGATATAGTAACGGAACAAGATATGAGAATTTGAAAGAAGAAATAATGGAAAATATGACACAACATGAAATTGCATTTTTACAGAAGTGTGGGTTGAATAATTGTGATATGGTTCAAAGTTACAAAATTATAAGAATGGTATTTGATAATATGCTTAATCTATTATTGGATTCATTGGAAGGTGATATGGAAGTTAATGAACGAAGGAACGTAGTAAGATTTTCTTATGAATATAATCTGAATGGATTCAAAAGGTTGCTTAGAGAATATATTAAATAAAACTATTTCATAAATTGGAGGTTCAATATGATTGATTTAGGTTTAACTGATAAAGTGGCGTTAGTAACAGGGGGAACACGAGGACTTGGTAGAGCTATTGCAGAGAAATTAGCAGCAGAAAAAGTAAAAATAGTGGTAACGGGAACTAACGAAGAAAGAGCAAAACAAGCAGCAAATGAAATATCATCAGCTTATGATGTTGAAGCTTTAGGCTTAAAACATGATGTGAGTTCAGAGGAATCAACGAAAGAAGTTGTAAAAGCTATAATTGCAAGGTTCAAAAGAATAGATATATTAGTAAATAATGCAGGGGTTACAAGTGACGGTATAATGATGACCATGAAAAAAGAAAACTGGGATAAGGTGATAAGTACAAATCTCACAGGAGCATTTAACTGCACTAAATTTGTATCAAAGCAGATGTTAAGACAAAAATCTGGAAGTATAGTTAATATGGCTAGTGTTGTAGGTATAACAGGAAATGTTGGTCAGGCAAATTATGCTGCTTCTAAGGCTGGACTTATAGGTTTTACTAAAACAGTAGCAAGAGAATTAGCAGATCGCGGCATAAAGGTAAATGCTGTTGCTCCAGGATATATAGCAACAGATATGACAGCATCACTTCCACAAAAAGTAACTGAAGAAATGTTATCCAAAATTCCAATGAAAGCTTACGGCAGGCCTGAAGCAGTAGCTAGTGCTGTTTTGTTTCTGGTTTCAAACATGTCAGAATACATTACAGGGCAAGTTATAAATGTTGATGGTGGTATGGTAATGCAGTAAAACCATTAGGAGATTTAGAAAATAAGAATTTTTAACTATTATATTGATATTAAGGTGGAAAGTTAAATGATAGATTTATTTAAAGCATTTACTATGAAAGAAGATTTTTTTTACGAGGGTGCATTTATTGCCAAAGTAAAATATCAACGATTTCAATCAAAACTAGATAATGAAACTTATAAAAATGAAATTGTAAAAAACAGCAGAAAGCTTTGTGTAATTAGCTGTAGTGGATATGTTAATAATGAAATTGCAGAAACATTAACAGTTTATTTAATGATGAATGTAAAGGTTAAAGAATCTGTTCAAAAAGAAAATGTTAAAGACTGTGGAACTTTATGGCGTAGTTTTTCAAAAGAGGAAATTTCAAATTTTAGTCATGTAACAGGAGATACAAATTCTATTCATCTAACAGAAAACCCTGTTGTACAAGGGTTATTTATTCTTAAAGAACTTTGTGATACTACTCAAAGTAATGAAATAGAAGTGAAATATATTCATCCTGTTTATGGCGGTAATCCAGTATACATAAAGCATGAAGAAAATATAATCAAAGGTTATAGTGATGATACATTATGCTTTCAAGCACTTTGTATTAAATAAAATCCATATAGGCTAATTTACTTGAAGCATAAAGCAAGCCATTTCATTATATATATCTAGTAGTGATTTATATTAGGAGATGGTATTTACGAAATTTAAATCTATAGCAAATATTCTAGCAATACTAGCGTTTATTATGAGTATAGCTGAAGTGGCAGCAATGCTTATGAGACTGGAATTACCAGAAATCATAATAACAATAATTATAATATTTTTATTTGTTGCTAGTATGTCCGAATTTGTGGAAACTCGTAAACTTAGAAAATTAGCATATCCTATAATTACAATTTATTTTTTTATAATAATGCCTTTAATAGGAGAATTTATACATAATAAAACTCTGAATATTGGTTTTGCTGTATTAAGTTTTTTTATTACTATGATATTTCTATATAGGGACTTAATGCTAACCAGTAAAGAAAAAGGCAACTAACATAATTAAACTCTCCACTATAACACCAGACTTTTTATTGATGGTATTATAGAATAGAGGTGAATTAAAAAATGAATACCTATAGGACGGCAGAAGTGGCAAAAATAATAGGGATACATCCTAACACAGTGCGGCTTTATGAAGAACTTAGCCTTATTCCTAAACCTCATAGACAATCTAACGGTTATCGTGTTTTTACAGATCTTCATATTAAGCAGTTTAAGCTTGCAAGAGTTGCTTTTAAAATTGAAGTGCTTCAAAATGGTCTGCGTAAAAAGGTTGTTGAGATTGTAAAGTTATCTGCAGCAGGAAACTTTAATAAGGCCATTTCGCTTACACATGATTATATAGAACAAATACAAAAAGAACAGAGTAATGCAGAAGAAGCCATAGAAAGTGTAAAACAATTATTATCTAATGAAACAACAGATACATTATCTCTTAAAAGGAAAGAGGCTGCTGAATATTTACAAGTTTCCATGGATGCTTTGAGAAATTGGGAGATGAATGGATTATTAAGTGTAAAGAGAAAGCAAAATGGTTATCGTGTGTATAGAGACGAAGATATTAGACGATTAAGAATTATTCGTTCTCTTCGTTGTGCAAATTACTCTCTTGAAGCTATCTTGAGAATGCTTGGAGCATTATCTAAAAACCCAAATGTGAATATTAAAAAGGTGCTTGATACTCCAGATGAAAGTGATGAAATCATATCTGTATGTGATAAATTGATTACTTCTTTGAAATCTGCTGAAAAAAATGCTCATACAATGTTGCTTCACATTGAAAAAATGAAAAAAGAAATGTGATGGGGTAAAGCCTACACTTTAACACCAATCTTTGTATTGGTGTTATTCTTTTTGTGTAAATGAGTTCAAAGGAGGATAAAGTCATGGAAACCATCATTAAGGTTGAAAATTTAAGCAAATATTATGAAGAAGTGGTGGCAATTGAAAACTTCAATATTACAATTTCTCGTGGTATGGTATTTGGCCTTTTGGGAGCAAATGGTGCAGGTAAAAGTACAACCATTGAGTGCATTTTAGGAACGAAAAAGCCAGATAGTGGAACAGTATCTATTTTGAATATGAATCCACAAACAGAACGTAAAGAGCTGTTTGAAAAGGTAGGTGTTCAATTTCAAGAAACAAATTATCAGGAGAATATAACAGTGGCTGAATTGTGTCAGGTTACGCAGTCACTTTATAAGTCGTCTGAGGATTATAAAGCTTTGCTAAATCAATTTGGATTTTCTGATAAAGCAAAAAGTCTTGTTAGCAAGCTTTCGGGAGGACAAAAACAAAGGTTATTTATTATACTTGCATTGATTCCAAAGCCTGAGGTTGTATTTTTAGATGAGCTAACCACAGGGCTTGACACAAAAGCAAGGCGTGATGTTTGGAAATGTCTTTTACGATTGAAGGAGAAAGGTCTTACTATCTTTTTAAGTTCTCATTTTATGGATGAAGTTGAAGCTTTATGCGATAAAATTTGTATTCTTAAAAATGGGAAAATGATATTTAATGGAACAGTACAAGAAGCAGTTGCTTCAAGTCCTTTTGAAAAATTTGAGGATACTTATCTTTGGTACACAGAGGAGGAAAAAAGATATGAAAACATTTAGTACAATGCTTAAAACTGAATTGAAATTATCTCTGCGAGGAATGGATATGTTTATTTTTGCAATATGTATGCCAGTGGTAGTAATGATTATTTTAGGTATTATCTATGGGAATAAGCCTGCTTTTTATGGAGCAGAATATACTTTTTTAGCTCAATCCTTTGGAGCCATATCCACCATAGCTATTTGTGCAGGTGGGGTTATGGGACTTCCATTAGTAGTATCAGATTATCGCAATAAGAAGATTTTAAAGCGATTTAAGGTAACGCCAACAAGTCCAGCGTTAATTTTAGCAGTTCAGGTAGTCATTTATACTCTTTATTCACTTATTTCATTAGTGCTTGTTTATGCTGTTGCAGCAATTTTCTTTGGTTATAAGTTAAACGGTTCATGGCTTCAATTTACAGGTGGATATTTTTTAGTAATGCTCTCTATGTTTAGCATTGGTATTATGGTCGGAGGTATTGCGCCGAATACAAAAATGGCAAGTGTTATAGCGAGTATTTTGTATTTTCCAATGCTAATCTTTTCTGGAGCCACATTACCCTATGAAGTAATGCCGAAAGCACTTCAAAAATCAGCTGACATATTGCCTCTGACGCAGGGAATAAAACTTTTAAAAGCTGCTTCTCTTGGTTTGCCTGTGAATGGTGTTATTTTTCCTATAGTTATAATGGTTGTACTTGCTATAATCTGTATATTTGTTTCTGTCAGATTTTTTAGATGGGAATAATTTTTGAAAATAATGATAACTATATAAGTACGGCTTTTCTAGATATGTCTATAAATTTAGAAGATATATTTAAGTCGTAAGATTGCATATCCTCTACAAATTGTAGTAATTTGTAGAGGAGATAAATATGGCGGGTAATGAAGTAAAAAGAATTCCATCTAAAAATATATTGGTATTATAATAGATTTTATTTAGTTAAATGATAGATTTCCCAAGTTCAAATGCATCAATTAGTATTTTGGAATTTTCAATGTCATTAGGATTTTCAAATCCTTTGGCAGAGATAATTCCTAAATTTTCAAAACCAAGATAATCACATAATTGTTGATAAGCATTAATCATACAATTTGAAACAAATACATCTTCTTTCCCGGCAACAGATAAAAGAATGGTGTTTTTAATCTTTCTTCCTATTGCACTTTCAGCATAAGTTCGATCGATGACAGTTTTGAGTTGTGCACTGAAACCTAAGTAATAGACTGGTGAACAAAGCACAAGGATATCATTATTTTGTAATGCAGTAATAATTTCAGACATGTCATCATGGATGGCGCATTCACCATTATGATCTTGACAGTAGTTGCAGTTGCAGCATGGTGCAATCTTCTTATTAGCTAATGTAATTTTTGTAATTTTGTTATGTAGTGTTGCTCCTTTAATAAAAGCATCAGCAAGTTTTTCGGAATTTCCATGTCTACGTCCACTTCCAGTTAGCACTAATATTTTTTTCATGTTAAATCTCCTCACTTTTCATATTGTTGTTTTATTTACTATATGTTACCATGGTATTAGATATTTGTATAATTGATATATTTGAAAGAAGATATCAAAATTATTGATGAGGTGTGTATGGAAAATAGGAATCTTTATACATTTAAAAGAGTATGTGAATTAAATAGTATTACAAAAGCTGCAGAACAGCTTGGATATGCTCAATCAACAGTTACTACACAGATTAAGCTGTTAGAAAATGAACTTGGAGTAAAATTATTTGAACGATATGGAAATATGATTCATATTACAGATGTGGGTAAAAAATTATTAGAGTATAGTAATGAGATTTTTAGAATTACAGAAAGATTTTTAGATGAAATGAATGAAGAAAAAGATATATCAGGTTCTATAAGGATTGCGGCAGTAGATTCTGTCTGCATGACAATTCTGCCAAATATTTTAAATCAATTTATACAAGCTTATCCTAAAGTTAATATTAAAATTATATCGGGTACTGCTAATGAATTGAAGCATTTTCTCACAAATGGACTGGCTGACATTGCATTTGTATTAGATTTTAACAAACCATCCGATGAATTACATTCTTTATTAGAAAAAAAAGTTGAACTTGGTTTTTACATAGCAGCGGATGCGCCACTGAAATCTATGGATGTATGTTTGGAGGATTTAAAGAAACAGAGATTTGTTTTGACAGAATCAAATTGTCAATATCGAAAAATAGTAGAATCATTTTTTGAAAGAAATGGAATTGAGCCAGACATATTAATGGAAAGTTCATCAACAGAGGCCATTATTAAAATTGTAGCTAATGGCCTTGGAATAACATATTTGCCTGAACTAGTAGTGAATGAAAATCCAAGGATAAAACGCCTGCATTTGAAAGATAAAGAAAATGAAGAAAAATTGTTTTTAAAGTTACTTATGCATAAAAATAAATGGAAAAGCAAAATAATAAATGAGTTTATCAGAATATGTGAGGTTAATTTTATGTGATATTATGATAACTCTTTTAGGCTAAGCTAATTTAATTAGGTTTGATGGACTATAAATTTCAATTTATAGTGTTGAACTGATGTGCTTTAATCTATGAGAATAATTTATAATATTATTACAAATAATATCTAAGAAAAAATTCACAAAGTGATGTGAAAATATAGTTGAGGTGTTATTTATGAATGATAAATCAAAAGTTATGAAGGTAAAGAAAAATCCTCAAGGTGATATAACCGATGTAATGCTTGAAAATGGCAATGTATATTCAATAGATGAAGCAATAATGATGGCAAAGGACGATTTAATAGAGGGAGTGAATGTTGGAAAAGCAAAAAATGGTAGGGAGTATTTGAGAAGCAATCCCAATGGCAGCGAAGGGGATAATTTAGATAGTAAACCAATTTTTTAAAGTTTTAAATAGTACATGAATTAAAAATATTAGTAAGAAGGATATGTTGGGTATAAATAGTATATCCTTTTTACTAATATTTGAAGCTTCTAATTGCTAAAATTACATCAGCAATACTACTTATATTTTTTTCTGAGACACCAGATATACACAGCCGTAAACAATTGGTATGCTTTGTATTATATTCTTTTAGAAAAAATTCTTCAGCAGTTTTTATCAAAATTCCGTGGTTATAGAGTTTCTTCTCAAGTTCCATAGCATGTACATACTCTGGCAGCTCTAGCCACATGAATATTCCATGCTTTGGAACATGCCATACAAGTTCTTCAGGACTCAATGTTTTAAAAATTTCTTTAGCTTTTGCTAGCTTTATTTCATAAGATTTTTTCACTTTTTTTATATGTTTTTCATACATGCCTGATTTTATGAAAATATCTAAAGCTGCCTGCGTAAGCTGGGAGGTACTAAGATCACTTAGATACTTAAAATTTAATACAGATTTAATAATGGATTCAGGAAATACAGCTGCACCTATTCTTATTCCTGGCATAAAAGTTTTTGAAAAACTCCGTATGTAAATAGAACTTTTATTAATATCATAATAATGAATAGGCATGGACCTATTTTCATTGCCCAAATCTGCTAAATAATCATCTTCTATAATAAGTACATTATATTTATTACAAAGCTCACAGATTTTTCTTTTACTGTTTTCAGAAAGTGTATATCCAGTGGGATTATGATGTCTTGGAATTATATAAAATGCAGTAACATTTTGGTTTTTAAAGATTCTTTCTAATTCATTAAAATCATATCCGTTAAATTTCCTTTCAATACCTATAGTTTCTATCTTTAAGAACTTTGCAAATTCTAATGCAAGATTGTATGTAGGCACTTCAACAAGTAAATTTCCTTTATTGTTTTGAAAAATTGCTTGAAGTACAAGAGTTATGGCTTGTTGAGCACCATGTGTTACAACAATATTTTTAGAAGTTGTATAAATACCATCCTTTTCAAACATGGATTTAAGAGTATCCCTAAAGGGTGATAATCCAGCTGTTGTCCCATAGCCAAACAAAGTGTTTTTATATTGATCTACAGCCTTATTGATTACGTGAGTAAACTCTTTATAAGGAATTAGTTTATCATCAGGTTTTACTGTATTAAAATCCACTTCCTTTTGAATTATCTTTAAATCTTCTTCGTAATCAACTAGATAAAAGCCTCCTCGGGGAATACTAAATAATTTATGTTCTCTTTCAAGTTCATTGTAGGCTTTATTTACAGTGATTTTGTTAATAGAAAGTTCAGATGCTATTTTTCTGCAGCTAGGAAGACGATTACCCTTTTTTATGTTTCCATCTTTAATCTCTTTAAATATATATTTTTTTACTATATCAGTCTTATTTATTTTTTTCATAATACACCTCAGACTAATTTTGTAGTAGTACAGATTAAATATATCAAAATTGAACTACTAATTATTTAATTATATACTTAATTTATAATAGTTTAAACATTATTTAATGTGTTCTGCAGAATACAATACAACTCTTTAATTTGAAAAATTAGTTTTATGAAAGCTGGGATATAATGAAATTATTAAAAGAAAATAAATATAGACAAGTATTGAAAAAAATACATGGGATTCCATATAATACTTTATTTGCAAGGTGTGTGCTGCAATTAAAGGCTCCTGGAAAAGTGTTTGTTGATAACCTAGATAAACCTAGAACTGTTCTTATTTCTACTCTATATGGTATGTCTCTACTTTTTGGAGATACTGAAAATTTAGAGTTTAATACAAGCCTTGCTGATTATATGTTAAATACAGATGGTCGTAGATTGAAATCTGAATGGTTGCAGGTCTATCCTGAAAAATGGAATGATAAGTTGAGAGAGATATTAAATAATAAAATAATAGAGTATTCAAAGGTATCAAAGCAGTATTCTCAATCAGAACTTGAAATTTTTCTTAAAAAAAATAAAAAGAACCATATAATTCAGTGGACTAGAGTAAATTTTGCATACAAAAACACTGATGAAAATATGAAGCTTGAACCTGAATATAGCATAAAATTAATAAATTCTGATATTTACGATGGCATAGAAGGTACTGTGATCCCGAAATATTTTTGGAAGTCCAAGGAAGATTTTTTAGCAAATGGAGAAGGATATGCGTTAATGAAGGACAATAATATAGTATCTGCAGCATTTTCCTCATGGAAGATTGAAAATGAATTAGAAATTGGTATAGAAACATCAGAAAAATACAGAGGCAAGGGCTTTGCAAAAGCTGTTTGCAGTACTATGTTGAATTATTGCAAAGCAAGTGGATATCTACCAATATGGGCTTGTAAAAGAGAAAACACTGGCTCGTATAAATTAGCAAAGAGTTTAGGATTTAAAGAAACTTTTATCATTCCTTATTATGAATTGGTAGAATAAAATTAAAAAGCTTACATTTTGTCTTAAGGATATTTTTGATAAATTCCTTTATTTTAAATAAGTTAAAGCTTATAATGAAAGTAATATTATGGTGTTAACCTAATTTAAATCTAAAAATGAAGGGAGATTATTTTTGTGTTAATGTTGATTGTATGTGCATAGCAAAGGCTATTGTATATACATTACAAATTAGTAATATAAATAGCCTTTGCAAATCCTAAAATAAGTTTTAAATTAGGAGGAGCACAGAGTTGGGCTATAAAAGAGCATTAGATATATTACCAGCAGAACTTATATCTGCAATTCAGGATTATATTGATGGTGAATATGTTTATATACCAAGAAAACAATGTAATAAGAAAGCATGGGGAGAATTGACAGGAAGCAGAGATGAGAATTCCAATAGAAACTTAGAAATTTATAATGAATATAAAAAAGGAGTATCTATAGACTCTCTTTCTGAAATGTATTACTTGTGTCCTAAAAGTATAGAAAAAATATTATCAAAGGTCAAATTGAAAATAGATTAATTAAAATTCGTCATTTAGCAGGAAAATGCTTTATGGCGAATTTTTAATTATGAAAGGTTTTGGCGGTTATTTAATGCAAATATAAATAGTATAATTTTCATAGTTAAAATATTGATATTAAGGAGAAAGGTTTAATGATGAAATTGGAAACTAAAAGACTAACTATAATACCGCTAAATTTGGAACAATTTAATTTGATGTTAAAGGGTATGGATAAAATGGAGAATGTATTGGGGTTAAATAATTCATATGAAATTTTAGATGATCATACTCAAAAGGCAATGGAGTGGCTTTATAAAGAAGCCGAAAAACATAAGGAAAATTATCTATGGTATACAAATTGGCAAATAATATTGAAGAAAGAGAATGTTTCTATAGGAAGTGCCTGCTTTATGGGACAGGCTGATGAAAGCGGTGCTGTTGAAATTGGCTATGGTATTAATGAAAAATATAGATGTAATGGATATATGACAGAAGCAGTAGGGATAATTTCTAAATGGGCATTAAGAGAGCAAGGCATTTCAAGAATTATAGCTTTAACTGAAAAAGATAATTTTGCATCTGAAAAAGTGCTGCAAAAATGTGGGTTTGTAAAATATAAGGAAGATGATGTAAACAATGAGTATTTTATAGTTTAAATGCTTTAGGGGCTAGGTAGATTTACAATATTTATTCTTTAAACTTTATTAAGTTACTTTACAATTAACAAAAGAAAATAGTTTTACCAAATTCTATGTTGACAAATATATCATATACTACTATACTTTATAGTAGTATAATAAATGGTGGTGATTAAATTGTCTTCAATAAATTTAATAATACTTGGCTATTTGAAGAACAAAGAGAAAAGTGCCTATGAAATGGTTAAAGAATTTGATGTCTGGAATCTTACTAAGTGGCTAAAAATCAGTAACCCGTCAATTTATAAAAATATAATTAAATTATGTGAAAATGGATATTTAAATTCAAGAACTGTTAAAGAAGGTGAAATGCCCGAAAAAACATTATATTCACTGAATGAAAAAGGAAATGCATATTTCAATGAATTAATGGAAGAAAGTTCAAAGCATATAGGAAATCTTTATTTGGATTTTAATGCATTTTTAGTCAATATAGAAAATTTACCAGAAGAAAAAAGGAAAGAATACCTTAAAAACTTCAAAGATAAGGCGGCAGAACGTAGGGCATATGTGGAGCCAATTTATAATTACACAAAACAGCACAATGAAAAATCTGGTTCTGAAGTTCTTATATTAGATCTATATAACGAATTCTATACCATTTTAGAAAAATGGGCTGAAAAAGTTTTTGATTATTATAATTAATAATTTAATGTCTCTAAATAAGTCTTTATATTGAGAGACATTTTTTTCGCCCAACTACTATAACTTATAGTAGTTTATTATACACTAATATATTTTGTACTATTTAGGAGGTTTGTATTATGAACAAAAAACATCAAATCATTTCTTTTCTAGCTATTATTTTAGGGTTTTTTATGGCATTGTTAGATACAACTGTAGTAAATATCACTTTGCCTAAAATGGCTGAATACTTTAATACTACTATGGATCATATTTCTTGGGTAGTAAATTCCTATAATCTAGCTACTGCAGTTATTCTAGTAACTGTTTCGAGGTTAGCGGATCAATTTGGCAGAAAAAAACTGTTTATTGCAGGAGTATTTTTATTTACTATATCTTCACTACTATGTGGTATTTCAAATTCACTTCAAGCACTTATATTATTTAGAACAATTCAAGGGCTAGCTGCAGCTTTTGTTGTGACTATTTCAGCGCCTCTTTCTCTTGAAATATTCCCACCAGAAAAGAGAAGAAATATTATGGCACTTTGGGGAGCTTTTTCTGGTCTTGCTGCTGCAAGTGGACCATCCATTGGGGGGATAGTAACTCAATTTTTTAATTGGAGATATATTTTCTTTATTAATGTACCTATAGGTTGCATTTGTATACTATTAACTATGAAATTCATAAAGGAATCATATGACCCAACTGCAAGTAAAAGTATAGACTTTGGGGGAATTATAACAATTTCAATTGCTATGTTTTGTTTAACTTTCGCATTAATGAAGGCTACTGAAAAAGGCTGGACCTCAAGCTTTATCCTTTCCTTGTTTGCAGTTTCTGCTATAGCCCTTATACTATTTATTATTATTGAACTAAAAGTTAAGGAGCCCATGGTTCCACTTAGCTTATTTAAATCTTCACCATTTACGAATGGTTCCATTGCTCTATTCTTACTGGGACTTGGTATGATGTCTGGTACTTATTTGCTATCTTTTTTCCTAATTCAGGTTAAAGGATTAGAACAACTGTCAGCAGGACTTATCATTTCAACTATGTCCTTAACTTCAATGTTTTTTTCATTATTAGCTACTATTTTGACAAAAAAATTAGGCAGCAGAGTTACTAGTGCATTGGGTATTCTTTTACTTTCTACCTCTTGCTACTTAAATAGTTCTCTTACTCAGAATTCTTCAAATATAGATATTATTTTAAGATTAATTGTTGCTGGTTCTGGTACGGGCTTAAGTATGGCAACAATAATAGGTTCTATAGTGGCTAATGTTCCTGTAGATAAAATAGGAATAGCTTCTGGAATAAATAACATGACAAGAACACTTGGAACTGTACTTGGGGTTGCCTTGTTTTTAACTATATTTACATCAAATATGACTACCCAGATGTCTTATGCTAAAGACTCTGCTGTACAAACAATACAAAATGACACTGTATTTGATAATAAAACCAAGCTGAACATGATTTCTTCTGTTAAAGCAGGTAGTGCTAAAAATGTTAGTCTATCAGAAATATTAAACACAATTGATGAAAAAGAAGCTGCTGTGTTAGACTCATCTTCAGCGATTTATAAAGATAGCATCAAAGAAAGTTTTGAAGCTCAAAAGAAAGAAACAAAGAAAATAGTACCTTATATCCAAGATACCTTTTTGACCTATACCGTTAAATCTTTTAGTTTTACATTTAAAGTGAGCGCTGTGATTCTTTTACCAGGTATACTTTTTGCATTATTCAGTGATAAGAAGAGAAAAAATGAATTAAAAAATAGACAGTTTGTTGAAAGCACAGATAATGCTTCAGCAAGCTAAATTGAGTAGAAGCTGAATAATTATTTTATTCAGCTATTCTCATATTACTGTGTATACTGTTTAGTACACAGTGGTTCAATAAGAATTAACGTACTTGTTTATATATTTTATAGATACTTGTATACATATTCCAATAATTAAATTATTAATTCCTTCATCAATTTTTATTGTGGCTCCTACAATGAATAGGCGTTTTATAAATATAAGGACAGCTGTTAAAATGTTAACAAGAAGTGAAAGTAATCAGAATATTTTAATTTGTGTAGTAGGAGGAATTTATATGTTTGATAATTTATTTTCAAAAGGAAAAATAGGTTCTATGGAAACAGAAAACAGGATTGTGATGACACCTATGGGAATTCATTTGGGCAATGAAGATGGTTCTATGTCAGATGAAACCGTTGCCTTTTATGCTGCAAGAGCAAAAGGTGGAGTAGGGGTTATATTTACAGAGGTTACAATGGTTGAAGAATCCAGAGGTAGAGGGAATTGTAAGCAAATGTCTGCAGCTCATGACAAACATATACCTGGATTAAAAAAATTAGCAGATGAGATTCATAAGTATAATAGTAAAATAGTAATTCAACTATATCATCCAGGAAGACAAGGTATAAGTATCATCAATGGAAACTTGCCAATGCTTGCACCAAGTGCAATTGAATGTCAATGTGTACATCAGGAAACAGTAGCGATGACAACAAAAGAAGTTGAAGAAATGGTTGGAAACTTTGTAGCTGCAGCAGTAAGAGTTCAAAAGGCTGGAATAGATGGAGTTGAAGTACATGGAGCACATGGATACTTGGTAAATCAATTTTTAAGTCCACATACAAACCATAGAAATGATAAATATGGTGGAAGCTTTGAAAATAGATTAAGATTTCTAGATGAAATAATAATTGGAATAAGAGAAAGATGTGGAAAGGATTTTTCACTAATTGTAAGATTATCAGTTGATGAATTTTATGAAAAGATAGGTCTTCCAGAAGAAGGTTTACATCTTGAAGATGGTGTTAAGATAGCACAGCACTTAGAAAAATTAGGGGTAGATGCAATAGATGTTAGTTCAGGTACCTATGAAACTATGAATACAGCATGGGAACCTACTTCCTTTGATCAAGGTTGGAAAATATATTTACCTGAAACCATAAAAAAAGCAGTTAGTATTCCTGTAATTGGGGTATCAGTTATTAGAGAACCAGAGTATGCAGATCGTATTATAGCAGAAGGAAAAGTAGATTTTGCTGGATCTGCAAGACAACATCTAAGTGATTCAGAATGGTCAATTAAGGCTAAAGAAGGAAGAGCAGATGAATGCAGAAAATGTATATCCTGTCTTCATTGTATGGAAACACTAATGTCTGCAGATATTACTCAATCACCTTGTCAGTGTGGTATTAACATTCAAAGTGGTAGAGAATTAGATTACAGCAATTTTAGAGAAGATGGAAACGGAAGAGTTGTAGCTATAATAGGTGCAGGTCCATCAGGTTTAGAAGCAGCAAGAGTTCTTGCAATGAGAAAATTTAAACCTGTAGTATTTGAAAAATCAGATAAAATAGGGGGACAATTAGAATTTGCAAATAAGCCTCCAAAGAAAGAAAAAATAACTTGGCTTATAGATTATTTAAGAATACAGGCTGAAAAATTAGGAATAGAGATAAGATTGAATACAACTCCTACCATAGCTGATTTAAAGAAATTAAATCCTTATGCAGTATTTGTTGCTCAAGGTTCAAACCCAATAATGCCAAAATCTATATCAGGTATTGATGGAAAAGAAGTTTTATCAACTGTAGATATATTAAGTGGAAAAGTTAAATTAAAAGGAAAGAAGATTGGTGTAGTAGGATCTGGTATGACAGGACTTGAAACATCAGAATTATTAGCTGAAATGGGTAATGAAGTTACTGTATTTGAAATGGCTGATAATATAGGACCGGGATTATTTTTCCAAAACCTAATTGATATAATGGGCAGAGTTTCACAGTATGGTGTAAAGCTTTATCCTAAGCACAAATTGATTAAAATTGAAAATGGAAAAGCAACCTTTGAACTTATGGAAAGTAATGAAATTAAGGATTATTCCTTTGATAATATAGTAGTTTCTTTAGGAACTAGACCTAATGCTGAGTTATTAGAAGATGTTAATGCTAATTTTGACATAGTTAAAATATTAGGTGATGCATGCAAGCCAGGTAAAATTAGAAATGCAATGGAAACTGGTTTTGTAAATGCATACAATCTATAAAAATAAACAAATGGAGGAGTAATATTATGGGAAGATACGCACAAACATGTCCAATTATTTGTGGAGCAGGAACAATTAGTTTATTAGGTGAAGAAACAAAAAAATTAGGTTGTACAAAAGTAATGATAGTATCAGATGAAACTGTTGCAAAATTAGATGGATATTCTAAAGCAAAAGAAAGCTTAACAAATGCAGGTATAGAAATAGTGGAATTTAAAAAAGTAATTGCTGATCCACCAGATTATATTATAAATGAGGGTGGAGAAATTGCTAAAACAGAAAAAATAAATGGTATAGTTGCCATTGGTGGAGGAAGTCCAATGGATGCAGCTAAAGGTATAAATGTATTAATTAATAATCCAGCACCTGTAAATCAATATTTTGGAAATCCTTTTTATACTCCGGGAGTTCCTGTAATAATGGT
Source organism: Clostridium carboxidivorans P7 (assembly GCF_001038625.1). Classification (GTDB taxonomy): domain Bacteria; phylum Bacillota; class Clostridia; order Clostridiales; family Clostridiaceae; genus Clostridium_AM; species Clostridium_AM carboxidivorans. Next base: position 2,520,524 of record NZ_CP011803.1, on the reverse strand, counting down.
AGTTACAACAGCTGGAACAGGAAGTGAAAGTACATCTATTGGAGTAATAACAGATACAATCAATAATGCTAAAAATTCTGTTATTTGTAATTCTACTTTAGGTATACTAGATCCAGAAATAACTACATCTGTTCCTGCAGATGTAACAGCCAACACTGGTATGGATACAATTTCACATGCAGCAGAATCAATCACAGCACAATACCCTAATCCTAAGTCAGAACTTTTAGCATCAGATGCTATAAAGAAAGTATTTGCTTCTCTTGAAACAGCTATGAAGGATGGTAAAAATATTGAAGCAAGAGAAAATCTATTGTTAGCAAGTAATTTTGCAGGATTAGCTTTTAATGATTCCTTAGTACATTTAGGACATGCTATTGCTCATTCAGTTGGTGCTAAATTTCATATTCCTCATGGAGCGGTATGTGCACTTGGATTACCAGAAGTTATGAAATATGTTTCAGGAATTAAAGCAGATAAAGTTAAAGTTGTTGGAGAAGCTATGGGTATCAGCTTTAATGGAAAAGAAACAGATTTAGAAATTGGTGAAATAGTAGCAGCAGAAATACGTAAGTTAGCTAAAAAAGTAGGTATTAAATCTTTAGAGGAACAAGGAATAGCAAAAGAAGGTTTAATAAGTATAGCAGATATGGTATTAACTGATGCATGTTATAATTTTGTACCAAAGCAACTAACTAAAGAAGAAATTCAAGTGATTCTTGCAGATATTTATGATAATTATAAGTAAGCAATATGTTTAGTTACTAAGTAATAATGAAGAGTTAATAGTTAATGTGGATTTTTCTCCGTTACACTACAAAAAATCATCCTTCATTATTAACTTGTGAAGCTTTGATTTGCAAATAGTAGTGATAACATAAAATCTTTATTTATATAGGATAGAAATGTATAATAAAATTACTATCCTATATAAAATTTAATCATTTTGGAGGTATTATGGATATAACTTCTTTAAAATATTTTATAAAAGTATGTCAGGATAAAAATTTTACTAAATCAGCTAAAGAACTTTTTATAACGCAGCAGGCACTTAGCAGGATAATTAGCAACTTGGAGAAGGAGTTAGGCGCTTCGCTTTTTAAAAGAACTTCTCGCGGCGTTGAATTAACTGAACTAGCTGAATATGTTTATCCTAAAGCTGATAAGCTTATAGAAGAGTTTAATATCTTTCAAGATGATATTTACAACAGGGTAAAAAAGAAAAAGAGAAAATTAAAGGTAGGCTTTGCACCAGGAACCTTACGTACACTAGGCACTAAAGAAATAGTTGAGTTCAGTAAAGATTGTTTAGGGATAGATATTGTTATATATGAGTATAAGGATATGGAATGTGAAGCTAGTGTATTAAATGGAAATCTTGATATAGCATGTACTATAAATCCAAGAAATGCAATTGATTTCTCATATTATCATTTAAAAAAGGATTACTTTGTAGCTGTAGTAAATAAAAATAATCCTATTGCTAAAAAAGAAAGCATAAGTTTTATAGATTTAAGAAATGAAAAACTTATTTTATTAGATGAAACCTTTCGAATACAATCCTTAATAATGGAGCATTTTTTAGAGGCAGGCTTTGAACCTAATGTTTATACAAAATGTGCTTTTGATTTATTAATAGCATATGATTTTGTAGCTTTAAATAAAGGAGTATTTGTTTTTGTGAATTCTTTGGCTAACGTGGCTAACTATAATGAATTATGCTGTGTTCCAATCAATACTTCAACTGCCGTTTGGGATATAGGATTTATTGTAAAAAAAGACACAAAAATAAATCAAACTATGAAAATATTTATGAATTACTTTTTAAGTAAAAATAATCAAAATATAATTACATGATATTTAATGTATATTTTGATAAAATAAAGATAATAAGCTGATGGGTAAAAGTACTTTATCAGCTTATTTATTGCAATTTTATACATTTTTACATGAACTTTTACACAAAATAAAATATAAATTGAAAAATAGGATTATATTGACAAACATAAAAAGCTGTGATATGATTTTAACAATATAAAAAGCAAGAATATTCTGTAAATAATACAATATGTTTGTAAAATTTAAATAAAATGAGGTGTATTTATATGACAAAGGTAAAAGAATATCATATGACATATACTACAGACATAAATAAAAGAAAATATGAGATAATTACAGAAGGCGTTTGCTTCCAGTGTGAACCAAATGATATAGATGACTTAATTGATTGTCAATATTATATCCATGTATATAAAAATGGTGAACATGTATTTACCGGAGATTCTTTAACTTGGTTAGTTGAAAATAATTTTGATAAACAAATTAAAAAAGCTTTAATGGATCTGGAGAGGTATAGGATTACAGAATTTCATAAATTATATTTTGATTATATCATTGAGAAAAATGAATAAAAACATAATTTATTAGCACATCCCTTAAAATAAGTTCAACAGATTACTGACGAAATCTTATTAGATTTATTTTTCATATCCTTTTAACACTGATTTTTCTTTCCAAATGGTAAGTATCTAACTAAAAAGTGCATACTAGTGTTTAGCTTCCAATAATATTATAATTGATTACAAGATCAATCTTGCAGACACAACTTTTCAGAGGACATTTGACAGAGGACAGAGGACAATGAAGGTGAGTTTTCCTCCTTATGTCAGAAAACTAATTTATTTTTACGCTTGTTTTGCTAAAGCAAAATATCGCTTTAGCAGGAAGCTAAAATCTATGATTTTCAGATAACTTTGCTTGTTTAGAAATCATTTTTTAAAAACAAAAAAATGTGAGTTTTTTTAAAATTAAAGATTTTTCGCAGTGAAGCGAAGAAAAATCATCCTTCACTGTCCTCTGTCAATTGTTCTCTGTCCTCTGAAAAGGTTGTCTTGCAATATTTTTAAACTGTGAAAGTTGATATATATTAGGAGGCAAAGACAATGAAAGAATACAATTTATATCAAATTGATTCATTTGCAAAGGAAAAATTTACAGGAAACCCAGCAGGGGTAATAACAAATGCAGATGGATTAACTGACTGTGAAATGCAGAAAATAGCTAGGGAACTTAACAATTCAGAGACAGCCTTTATATTTTCTTCAAATAATGATGATGAATACGATGTTCATGTGCGATTTTTTACTCCAACAAATGAAGTTCCAATTTGTGGACATGCTACTATTGCTGCTCATTATGCACGTGCTATTGAAAATAATCTTGATACTTCAAGGGTTTATCATAAAACAGGAGCTGGAATTTTGCCTGTTGATATAATAAAGGAAAATCAGGATTATAAAATTGTCATGACACAGGGGAAAATTGAATTTAGCGATATTATTGATGGTATAAATAAAGAAGAACTCTTAAAAGCGCTTAATGTGAAAAACAGTGATTTACTGGAAAACTATAAAATCCAGATTGTTTCAACAGGCCATTCTAAGGTTATGGTGGGTATAAAGAGTATCGAAACTTTAAATGAACTGCAGCCAGATTATACTGCACTTTCTAAATTAAGTGCGAGCATTAAGTGTAATGGATATTATGTTTTTACAGTTAATGAAGAAGATAGTGATATTTTGGTACATGGCAGAATGTTTGCTCCTGCAATAGGTATTAATGAAGACCCTGTAACTGGTAATGCAAATGGTCCTCTTGGAGCATACCTTATTCATCATAATCTTGTTCACCATAACAATTCTTCATTTAAATTCAAGGCTTTACAGGGTGAAGCAATAAAAAGAGCAGGTGTTATTGAAGTTGAGGTGAGAATAGAAAATATGGAGCCTATAGAAGTTAAAGTTTCTGGAAATGCAGTAATAGCATTTAAATCTGAATTGTCATTATAGTGGTACAAAGACTAAGATTTTAAGTTACACATAACTACTGAAATTAGGAGACAAGTTAATGACTTAGTAATATATTGTGCAACTTCAAGAGCAGTTTATTTCTGCTCTTCAGTTTGCCAAAAAATCATTTATCCGATGGCTACCATCCGTAACACTCCCATCACACTCTGTGAAAGCGACTATCTCCAAATCATAGATTTGGGATATCTGCTTTTCTTAAGGTGGGAGATATTAGAACTCTTGAGCTTCGGCGATTTAGAGTTCTTATGCTGTGCATAACGGCTGACACGCCCCTGGATAAGTTCTTCTAAGATTCAGATGGGTAAAATGCCTAAATGGCATTTTACGAGCTTTTGCTCAGGTAAGAGGTATTCCCTATAAGTAAACTCCATCTGAGTCTAAGAATCACTTGATATGCTCAGAAGTTGCAATGAAAACTATAAGTTTTAAAATACTTTAATAGCCGTTTTATATGGTATATTACTTAAAAATTTAGCACTTTCGTCAGAAATTCTTAAACCAAATCCTGAGTCCTTTTCGGATGAATAAAAAACATGTAGACCATCTATTTGAGTAAAATTCTTCATTGATACTATGTTAAATTTTATTTCTTCACCTCGGAGCCCGGATACATAATCCCCCGTAACAACCTTTCCTGAAAGAATATCAAAACATTTAATTTCCTTCCATTTACCACTTATTTTTTGATAAATTCTACATAAATTATCAGAAGAGTTTACTGATATATAATAATCAGTATCAGATTTGAACTTTTCTGTTTCATCAGGTTTTATGTTATATTGTTTATTAAGTTTATTTAATAGATTAATATCCACTTTTCCAGTTACAGATAAATTATTTGTTTTTTGAAACTGTCTTATAGCTAGCATTGTATCATAACTAGATAAATTCCCATTTGCATTTATTTTATAACCTAAATCTATAAGTTGCTTTTGAATATTAACAGACACTGGAGTAAACCCATTTTTGTCGTCAATAGAAGTGTTATTAACATACTTTAGTAAGGCTTTAGCCGTTTTAGGTCCAAAGATGCCATCAACATTTATGCCTAATTTTTTCTGTACACTTTTAACAGCATCTTCTGTAAAGTTTCCATATACTCCATCTTCTGCAAGTCCAGATCCGAAATATAAATTTAAAGTGACTTGTATATGTTTAACAATATCGCTTTTATTGTTTAATTTAATAGTTACTGTAGAGCATTCAGCATAGTTATATGTAGTTATCTTGGATATTTTAGTAGTTGTTAATTGCTGAGCATGTACAGATTCCCCTGCTAAAGTTATTCCAGCTGCCATTGATGCTACTATCAATAGATGTTTTGTATTTTTCATAAATTTAATCTCTCCTAACACATTATGACTGATATATTTTTTATTTGATGATTTATTCCGTCAGTTGGGTAAAAGGTTCACTTTATAAATGAATTAAAAAATAAAATGGAATTTTAATCATACGTATTTATCATACGTAAGCTATTAATATTTTTAGGGGGGGTACCCATAAATTTCTAATATCTGTGATCATTTATGGATGATTTGGATACCATTGGAATCACTAACTTTTTTAATTAAAAAAAGATTGTAGTATTACTATTTGCAATGTATAATATATGTAAAATAGGTATAAAGAGGGGGAAATAAATGCGTATTAAAAAGTATATTTTTAGTCTATTTGTCATGGGAGCAATATTTTTTTTAATGGGTCCAACTACTGTATTTGCGGATTCACCAGTAACATCTACTGACTTTTATAAGGCTTATACTGATGTCAATATTGTAAAAACAGCTTCAGAAAAAGGAGTTATAGATCAACAAATAGCTGATTATTTGCACTCAAGTAAAAATCCTATTGACGTTAAAGCAGCAGTTATTAATGCATTGGGATGGAAAATTGAGGGTAAAAGCAATGCAGAAAGTTATGTTAAGTTAGTGTATTCAAAGGATATGGACAAATTGGATATAGACTCATTATCCGGAGATGAAACTTTTTGCATAAGCTATATGATGGCTCTAGATGATTATTTTCATGTTGACAAGGCATTGACATTAATGGATAAAGCTTATGAAAAAAATAATACTAGTTTCACAATTGCAATAATTAGAAGTGTTTTAAAAGGACAAGCTGTTCTGGATAATGGAAGTTGGGGAATGATTTGGTTCAATACAGAAAACGTTTTAAATGATAAAACACTTGCAAAAGATATGAAACAAGAAGCAATAGATAATATTGTGGCATATATGAAATTATATGAAGGGTATATGACAGATAAACCTAATGAAAAGGCTGTATTAAATAGACTAGCAGGTAATGATCGTTACAGCACTGCAGTTGAGATTAGTAAATATGCATGCAGTGACCAATCTAAATATGCTGTTTTAGCTTCGGGTAACAGTTTTCCTGATGCACTTAGTGCTGCACCTTTAGCTAAGAAATATAATGCGCCTATTTTACTTACAGACAAGGATAAAATGACTGAGGCAACAGTTTCAGAGTTAAAAAGACTGAAGGTGGAGAGTGTATATATTGTTGGAGGCACAGGAGTTATATCCTCAAATATTGAGAATGAATTGAGTAAAATAGGAATAAGCTATGTAAGGCTTCAAGGCAAAGATAGATATGAAACCTCAGTAAAGATAGCAGAACAGCTAGGAACACCAACAGAATTAGCTGTGGTAACTGGCGATGATTACTCAGATGGTTTATCAATTGCACCTTTTGCAGCAAATAAAGGAATGCCAATATTGCTTGTACCTAAAGATAACATTCCAGATAGCATTAAAACTTATTTGACAAATAAAAATATAAAAAAGACATATATAGTTGGAGGCTCTGAAATAGTAAGTGATAATGTTGGAAATCAGTTTCCTAATGTTTACAGAATATTGGGTTCAACAAAATACGGGAGAAATCAAGCTGTAATAAGCGAATTTGGTAAATATGCAGATTGGAGTACTGTTTTTATATCAAGTGGAGAAAACTTCCCTGATGCATTAGCTGGTACAGCCATTGCAGCTAGAAGTGCTTCACCAATTATTTTAGTTAGCAATGATTCTTCAACTCTAGTGAATAATTACATGAAAAATAAAACTTCTTTAGTAAGTAAGTTTAATGTACTTGGCGGGGAAGGCGCAGTTCCATCTTCTATTTTGAATAGTGCATTTTCATTAGATAATATCATTAAAAATAAGTAATTCCAGTATATATGTGTTAATAAAATTGATTTAATACTGTAGGAACTGCTGCATTAAATATTTTGTTATTTACTCTTAATGCAGCAGTTCCTAGTTTGTACATATTAAAATTCTATTCAATTATTTTCATTTTAATATCTTTTCCATTAGCATATCTTTCTAAAAGTTGTTTGCCATATTCTAAGTATTCTTCAATATCAGTTTTACCACTAAAGCAAAAGATGCACATTAAAATTTCAGTTGCGTCATTTGTTACTTTTCATAAAAAGCAACATCTAATGGGTTTCTATCTGTTAATCTATTAAACTTATATCTAGGATATCCCACCATAACAACTCCTGTTATTTTTTTGCCTTCAGGTACCTTAAATATTTCAGGTATTGGTGAACTCTCATCTAATGCACATCGCTCGAATACACCAGCCCAACAGGATCCAAGACCAAGTGAAGGTGCAAATAGTTCAAGATATGATAATGATAGAATGGTATTTTCTCTTCCCAATCTAAATCTTTTATTTGACATAGCTAAAATAATGCTAGGCGCATTTCTTAAAATATTGTTTATACCAGTTTCTTTATATGTTTTAATCATTCCGAAAAAAGCTCTCTTATATAAAGGATGATTTTGTAACCAGTTCATTGAGGCTTCAGCTGCTAATTTTATTACTTCATTATCATCAATTATCATATAAGATATACCTTGAAGATTACTGGCAGTTGGTGCAAAATGAGCAATATCAGTAAGCTTTATCAACTTTTCTCTAGGAACTTTTGTTTCTTTAAATGAGCGAATAGACCTTCGAGATCTTATAAAATTTTCTGCTTCCTCTGCATTTAATCTAGTTAAATTTTTTGCATTCACTTGCATTGATAGTGGAGATTTTTTATTATCAATAGCTTCTTTAGGGCAAACAGCTACGCAATGGCCGCAGCTCATACATCTGTCTTCATAAATTTCCTCAGGACCATTTTCTCCCATTCTTAAAATGCTTATAGGACATTCCATTACGCATGCTCCACATTTTATACATTTTTCTTTATTTAATGTTATTAAACTCATAATTTTACACTCCTCATTATTTGATATTATAAGTTAATTTTTTACATAATAGACCAGTTGGTTTATTAAAAGCAAAAAAATTTCTTAAGCTTCAATATTAACAAAAACAATTTAATGAAAGTAAATATAAATTTAGATTATACTAATGATAATAAGTCTTTAAGCATATAATCAAATGCACTTTTATCTTTACTTATTCTATAATAAAGTGTATGACCCTCGTAAAGAGCAAAAGCTTTTCTGGCAACTATATCTGCATTATCTTTTGTTAAGCCAGATATTTGCAGAGAGTTGGAAAAAATATCAATTAATTTCTTAATTCCATTTGCATATACATTTGAAAGGTCATTATCAACAAATACTATATCTAAACCTAATGTAGCTATTGGGCATCCGAAGTACTTGCCTGCTTTATCAGTTCTTTTTATAAAGGATACCATCTTATTTATAAATACATCCCAGGGGTTATTTGAAAGAGGTTCCAGCCAATTATGTAATACTATCTCTCCATAATAATTTGCTACTTCAAATCCAAGTTCCTTTTTACTAGAAAAATAAAAGTAAAAGGACCCCTTTGAGATTTTTGCTTCTTGTAATATGTCATTTATTCCTGTATTGGAATACCCCTTTTTTAAAAAGAGTTTAGCAGCTGTTTCTATTAGATTTTGTTTTGTTTGTTCTCCTTTTGTCAAGTTCATTGCAATTAGTCCTTTCATTGATATATTTATTTCATAATAAACTGGTCAGTACATTTTGTCAATATCACAATAATATGAAATAAGCAAAATGAGTGTATTAACGCATTGTGCTAGTTAATATTTTATAAGAATAAACATAATAAAAATCAATCATCTGGATTATGATTAAATTACCAAAAGAAATTATAATAAGGAGATGATTAATTATGTTAGAAATTGCTTATTATAATACAGAAAAAATTGATAATTAAAAAGACTTTTTTAGAGTTGATTTTGTTTTGATAGATGATATTTACAATGAAAGAATATTTGATTCTATAAAAAACAGGAGAAACATTTTTGATTTCAAACTTTCAAATTCAGAAATTATAACAATTAGTATTGTGAGTGAAGCTGCTACAATAGCCTTTGGAAAAGCATGGTGACTTATTTACTTAGATTAATAATATAACAAGAAAAAATCTATAGAAAGTTATTTTAGAAATTCAAAAATGTTTATCTAATCTTCCAATATTTAAAAATGATGATATGAGAATAATTGATAGTATGCCTGTACTTGTATACAAATTTGATCTATCTTATTTTGGCAAGATGTTTAAATATATATCAAGATATAATTATTTTGATTTAAAAAAGAAACTTATTTTGATCTAAAGCTTCACTCCTTAATTTCAACAAATGGTTTTATAATAAACTTTTTGCTTTTTTAGAATTTAATATTTTGTAATATGGAGTTTGCTAAAATGTGTAAAAATTGGATTATAACAATTTAAGAATAAGTAAGTTTGTAGCAAAGTCTAAAAAATTACTGAAGATAAAATATTAAAAGATTGTAAAAGTAATAATGTGTCTCCTAATCTAGGAAAAATTATTAATATAGTTTGCTAATGCTTTAACGTATGTTGTGAAAATTTTATTGTATAGAATGCTAGAGATATATGGACTAGAGATTGAATTATCATATTAGGCTTTGGAACTTTAAATTTTATCCACATTTTATATTTTAGGGTAATATCTTGCCAATAAAATACGATAATATAAAGCAAGAAAATTTATTCCAAAAGTAATATAAAAATACTTTTGCATTATTATTTTTGGATATGAATGTATTAGGAGGTACAATATAAAATGGTAAATTCAGTTTCACCTAACTCAACTTATTATTATAATAATGTAAATTCAAAGGCAAGTAATTCGAATAATACAGATGCACTAGATGCAGAAATAAAGACTCTTCAGGGACAAAAATCTCAAATTGAAAAGCAAATTGGAGAAATAAACAGTGGGAAGGCGTCGCAAAAAGATAAAGATGAATTAACTGAGCAACTAAAACAGCAAATAGAACAAATTGATTCAAATATTCAGCAAATACAGATGAAAAAAATTGAAAAAAATACCAATCGAAATACTAACAAAAAATCTACATCTTCGAATAATAACAACAGCTCAGAAACTAAAAATAAAGATCAATTGATATTAGAAAACTGTAACAACTGTAACAATATTCAAAGATTAAATATAATCATGAAATCAAGCAAAAATTCGGCTAATATTATAACTGAAGAGGCTAAACTAGATAAAGATAGAGATAAACTTGGAAATGCTGCCTTTATTATAAAAAAGAAACTAAATGAAGCTGCAAGTGATGAAGGTCGTGCCAATTCTATAGAAACAATAATAAATAAAGAAACTGCCCAAATAAATGATAACATTAAGCAAACAGGTAGCAAACATAACCATTCAGATGTATCAAATAAACAAGATACTCAAGACAATGATAAAACTAATAGAAAAGATGAAATGGAAAAATCAATAGATACTTATGTATAAATATTAATTAAGGTAATAGAATTTATATCATTTATAATGTAAATTTACATGATTATAAAATATTGCGATTTTTTTAGTTGATTTTTCTTTTAATAGAAATCTAGTTTTAGTTGATGTAAGTTTTTATTGGGAAGTTTCTTTAAGCTTATAGAACATTTGTTTTCTAATTTACATTTACCTAAAATTTATGGAAGTATAGTAAGTGATTTAATATTTATATTATAGCATAAGCGCAAATAACATAAAATTTCTAAAACTATATTAATAGTTTTAGCATACTATCATCAACAGATATACATATTAAATTAATGCATTGTGTCAGTTAATATTTTATAAAAAAACATAACAAAAATTAATATCATCTGAATTATAATTAAATTAACAAAAGAAATTATAATAAGGATATGATTTATTGTAACTAGTGAAAGAAAATGTTGATGATAAAGCAGTTGTTATTCAAACTGGTTGAAGCAATGCCACAGTAAAAATATTAGGAGATAAAGGATATAGAAGCAATAAACTCAAAGTTTCATTAGCTAAAAGAACAAGTATTGTTAATATCTTTAAAAAGGAAAAATAGTAAATACCCATTTGTATTATGATATCTAATTTTAAGCACTAATAGGACTGTGAAATTATTAGAAAATAAACGATTGATTTTAATAATTTTAGCAGTTACATTTTTTATTGTATGAATGATTATGATTTATATGATAAGTTTTAAGAATATTTTCTTTGGAATTGATTTATTATTTTCAGTATTTAATAATTTAACTACTTGGATTATAGTTTTGGCTATTTTTCTAAAGCATCTTTTGCTATTTATACTTTTCATCAAATCTGGTTGCTGACAATTGGTTATTAGTTTATAAGTATTGTTAATATATGGATTAATTCGGTTTATTAGTATTAAGGTTTTAACCTTTATGGACAGCGTTTTAACTCATGACATTATGTGGTGTTTTAAAATATATATAATTGTAAATGTAGACATGCATTATCTGTTGGGTTATAATTACAAATAAGGGAGGAATGAGTATAAAGATTGACAATATGTCTCAAATTATGAGATATAATGCCTTACAAAATCTATCCAATATGAACGAAGGATTATTTAGTAATAGTTCAGAAGTCTTGTTTTCAAGTATGTTAGATAATATGCTGAAGGATAATAATAGTAGTGTTGTTAAAAATAGACCAAAAAAGAGTAAAGTAAAAGATAATGGCAATGCTAAATCAACAGATGGTCTTGAGAGCCTTTCATTACAGCCTCAGCAGATGGCAAGAATGATGAGAATTTCTGCAGAACAGAGTATGATTTCAGCATTAAATGGAAATGGTATTGATTCCATGTATAATGGATTTTTGGGCTTAAACAGTATGATGGGTGGAAATAATTATACAACATTAATGTTTGGGTATATGCTTGGAAGAATGTCACAAAACTCGCATTTGGCAACTAAATGATAAAAATCAAATAATTTACTAGAACACCTCGGTATTCATGTTTGAATTTTGAGGTTATTAGAAAACTTTTTAATATAAAACAAAAGAAACATAGTCAGGTGTGTCATTATGCTAAATAAGTAGTATGCTAGAGGATACTTGAGCATTAACTGATTAATCTACAATGAACATGTACTAGGATAATTATTTATATTCATATACATGGTAAGATACTACTTGTCGCTTGAAGGAGCGGTAAACAGAAACAAAGTATGATTCAATGTAATGAATGATGACGCGGGGTGGAGCAGTTGGTAGCTCGTCGGGCTCATAACCCGAAGGTCACAGGTTCAAGTCCTGTCTCCGCAACCAAAAAGTATAGATGGCGATTTAATTTGCTTGATATTATTTTTAATCTTCATTATATATCTTTATATTAAGTTTATTGCTGTTAAATTGGTAATAAATTACTAGTTGACAAGCTAAGGTAAACATGATAAGATATAAAAGTCGCTGAGATGCGGCAAGATCCTTGAAAATTAAACAGAGTGAAAGTAAGATATAAATCTTATTTTAAATAAGCCAGTATTAGTTAAACTAACAAGTTTAACGTCAAGAATTTGAGTACAGATTAAACTTTTAAATTGAGAGTTTGATCCTGGCTCAGGACGAACGCTGGCGGCGTGCTTAACACATGCAAGTCGAGCGATGAAATCCCTTCGGGGATGGATTAGCGGCGGACGGGTGAGTAACACGTGGGCAACCTGCCTCAAAGTGGGGGATAGCCTTCCGAAAGGGAGATTAATACCGCATAACATTAGTTTTTCACATGAAATACTAATTAAAGGAGTAATCCGCTTTGAGATGGGCCCGCGGCGCATTAGCTAGTTGGTGAGGTAACGGCTCACCAAGGCCACGATGCGTAGCCGACCTGAGAGGGTGATCGGCCACATTGGAACTGAGACACGGTCCAGACTCCTACGGGAGGCAGCAGTGGGGAATATTGCACAATGGGCGAAAGCCTGATGCAGCAACGCCGCGTGAGTGATGAAGGCCTTCGGGTTGTAAAGCTCTGTCTTTGGGGACGATAATGACGGTACCCAAGGAGGAAGCCACGGCTAACTACGTGCCAGCAGCCGCGGTAATACGTAGGTGGCGAGCGTTGTCCGGATTTACTGGGCGTAAAGGATGCGTAGGCGGATGTTTAAGTCAGATGTGAAAATCCCGAGCTTAACTTGGGAACTGCATTTGAAACTGGATATCTAGAGTGCGGGAGAGGAGAATGGAATTCCTAGTGTAGCGGTGAAATGCGTAGAGATTAGGAAGAACACCAGTGGCGAAGGCGATTCTCTGGACCGTAACTGACGCTGAGGCATGAAAGCGTGGGTAGCAAACAGGATTAGATACCCTGGTAGTCCACGCCGTAAACGATGAATACTAGGTGTAGGAGGTATCGACTCCTTCTGTGCCGCAGCTAACGCAATAAGTATTCCGCCTGGGAAGTACGATCGCAAGATTAAAACTCAAAGGAATTGACGGGGGCCCGCACAAGCAGCGGAGCATGTGGTTTAATTCGAAGCAACGCGAAGAACCTTACCTAGACTTGACATCCCCTGAATTACCTGTAATGAGGGAAGCCCTTCGGGGCAGGGAGACAGGTGGTGCATGGTTGTCGTCAGCTCGTGTCGTGAGATGTTAGGTTAAGTCCTGCAACGAGCGCAACCCTTATCATTAGTTGCTACCATTAAGTTGAGCACTCTAGTGAGACTGCCCGGGTTAACCGGGAGGAAGGTGGGGATGACGTCAAATCATCATGCCCCTTATGTCTAGGGCTACACACGTGCTACAATGGTGAGTACAGAAAGATGCAAGACCGTGAGGTGGAGCAAAACTTTTAAAACTCATCTCAGTTCGGATTGTAGGCTGAAACTCGCCTACATGAAGCTGGAGTTGCTAGTAATCGCGAATCAGCATGTCGCGGTGAATACGTTCCCGGGCCTTGTACACACCGCCCGTCACACCATGAGAGCTGGCAACACCCGAAGTCCGTGAGGTAACCGTAAGGAGCCAGCGGCCGAAGGTGGGGTTAGTAATTGGGGTGAAGTCGTAACAAGGTAGCCGTAGGAGAACCTGCGGCTGGATCACCTCCTTTCTAAGGAGTCGACAAAGTAGGTAATTCTACTTTGAAGGTTTATTTAATAGCTCTGTTTAATTTTGAAGAATCTAATTCTTCAAATTGTTCTTTGAAAATTGCACAGTGAATATAACTTTTAAATTAAAAGTAAAGCTAAAGGTAAAACTACTTATTATATAAGTAAAAAAACCTTTGTAGATTTTAACTAAGAAAATTGTTGAAAGATAATTTTCACATGAATGGTCAAGCTACAAAGGGCGCATGGTGAATGCCTTGGCACCAGAAGCCGAAGAAGGACGTGATAAGCTGCGATAAGCTTTGGGTAGGCGCAAATAGCCTGAGATCCAGAGATTTCCGAATGGGGAAACCCACAATGCTAACGCATTGTACTGTAAACTGAATACATAGGTTTATGGAGGTAAACCCGGGGAACTGAAACATCTAAGTACCCGGAGGAAGAGAAAGAAAAATCGATTTTCTAAGTAGCGGCGAGCGAAAGGGAAAGAGCCCAAACCAGGAACTTGTTCCTGGGGTTGCGGATAGATCATAAATACTGTGATTTCTTAATTGAAGAGAGCTGGAAGGCTCCGCCGTAGAAGGTAACAGCCCTGTAAGTGAAAGGAAATAGCAGTCAGATCTACTCCAGAGTACCACGAGACACGTGAAACCTTGTGGGAAGCAGGGAGGACCACCTCCCAAGGCTAAATACTAACTGGTGACCGATAGTGAAGCAGTACCGTGAGGGAAAGGTGAAAAGAACCCCGGAAGGGGAGTGAAATAGAACCTGAAACCGTGTGTCCACAACCGGTCGAAGCACTTTTATGTGCGACGACGTGCTTTTTGTAGAACGAGCCAGCGAGTTACGGTATGTAGCAAGGTTAAGTACTTAAGGTACGGAGCCGAAGGGAAACCGAGTCTGAATAGGGCGAAAAGTTGCATGTCGTAGACCCGAAACCGGGTGACCTATCCATGGCCAGGATGAAGCGGAAGTAAAATTCCGTGGAGGTCCGAACCACGTTGGTGTTGAAAAACCATGGGATGAGCTGTGGATAGCGGAGAAATTCCAATCGAACTCGGAGATAGCTGGTTCTCCTCGAAATAGCTTTAGGGCTAGCGTTGAGATTGAGTAGTGGAGGTAGAGCACTGAATGGGCTAGGGGCTGACAACAGTTACTGAACCCTATCAAACTCCGAATGCCATATACTTGTATCTCAGCAGTCAGACTGCGAATGATAAGATCCGTAGTCAAAAGGGAAACAGCCCAGATCATCAGCTAAGGTCCCAAAGTGTAAGTTAAGTGGAAAAGGATGTGGGATTTCTAAGACAACTAGGATGTTGGCTTAGAAGCAGCCACTCATTTAAAGAGTGCGTAATAGCTCACTAGTCAAGAGATCCTGCGCCGAAGATGTCCGGGGCTAAAACTTACCACCGAAGCTATGGGCTCGAAAGAGCGGTAGAGGAGCTTCCTGTATGGAGTGAAGTCGTACCGAAAGGAGCGGTGGACTGTACAGGAGTGAGTATGCTGGCATAAGTAGCGAGAAATAAGTGAGAATCTTATTGGTCGAAAATCTAAGGTTTCCTGAGGAAGGCTCGTCCGCTCAGGGTTAGTCGGGACCTAAGCCGAGGCCGAAAGGCGTAGGTGATGGACAATCGGTTGATATTCCGATACCACCAACTGACGTTATTACAAATGGGATGACGCAGGAGGATAGGATGTGCACACTATTGGATGTGTGTCTAAGCACTTAGACAGATCAGACAGGCAAATCCGTCTGGTTAATGTTGAGGTGTGATGGGGAGTGGCTTTATGCCGCGAAGTATCTGATTCCACGCTGCCAAGAAAAGTCTCTATGGAGGATGTTGGTGCCCGTACCGCAAACCGACACAGGTAGATGAGGAGAGAATCCTAAGACCATCGGAAGAATTGTTGTCAAGGAACTCGGCAAATTGACCCCGTAACTTCGGGAGAAGGGGTGCCTATGAAAGTAGGTCGCAGAGAATAGGCCCAAGCAACTGTTTAGCAAAAACACAGGTCTCTGCTAAAGCGAAAGCTGAAGTATAGGGGCTGACGCCTGCCCGGTGCTGGAAGGTTAAGGGGAATACTTAGCGCAAGCGAAGGTATGAACTTAAGCCCCAGTAAACGGCGGCCGTAACTATAACGGTCCTAAGGTAGCGAAATTCCTTGTCGGGTAAGTTCCGACCCGCACGAATGGCGTAATGACTTGGGCACTGTCTCGACAACAAATCCGGCGAAATTGTAGTGCAAGTGAAGATGCTTGCTACCCGCGATTGGACGGAAAGACCCCGTAGAGCTTTACTGCAGCTTAGCATTGAGTTTCGATATTGTCTGTACAGGATAGGTGGGAGACTGCGAAACAGGGGCGTCAGCTTCTGTGGAGTCATCCTTGGGATACCACCCTGACAGTATTGGGATTCTAACCGGCGGCCATGAAACTGGTCACGGGACATTGTTAGGTGGGCAGTTTGACTGGGGCGGTCGCCTCCAAAAAAGTAACGGAGGCGCCCAAAGGTTCCCTCAGAACGGTTGGAAATCGTTCGAAGAGTGCAAAGGCAGAAGGGAGCCTGACTGCGACACATACAGGTGGAGCAGGGACGAAAGTCGGGCTTAGTGATCCGGTGGTTCCTCGTGGGAGGGCCATCGCTCAACGGATAAAAGCTACCTCGGGGATAACAGGCTGATCTCCCCCAAGAGTCCACATCGACGGGGAGGTTTGGCACCTCGATGTCGGCTCGTCGCATCCTGGGGCTGAAGTAGGTCCCAAGGGTTGGGCTGTTCGCCCATTAAAGCGGCACGCGAGCTGGGTTCAGAACGTCGTGAGACAGTTCGGTCCCTATCCGTCGCGGGCGTAGGAAATTTGAGAGGAGCTGTCCTTAGTACGAGAGGACCGGGATGGACTGACCTCTGGTGTACCAGTTGTTCCGCCAGGAGCATGGCTGGGTAGCTATGTCGGGACGGGATAAACGCTGAAAGCATCTAAGCGTGAAACCCACCTCAAGATTAGATTTCCCATAGCGTAAGCTAGTAAGACCCCTTGAAGAACACAAGGTTGATAGGTCAGAGGTGTAAGCATGGTAACATGTTCAGCTGACTGATACTAATAGGTCGAGGGCTTGACCAAATAATTCACTGTGCAATTTTGAGATAACAAAATCTCTAATAATGAAACTCCACAGCATAGCTGAGGAGGTTAAATATCTAAATGATATTTAACGACTATCACAAAATAGAATATTTTGGATATCTGGTCATCTGGTGATAATGACATAAAGGTAACACCCGTTCCCATTCCGAACACGATGGTTAAGCTTTATAGTGCCGATGGTACTGCAGGGGAGGCTCTGTGGAAGAGTAGGT
Organism: Clostridium carboxidivorans P7; assembly: GCF_001038625.1. Lineage (GTDB taxonomy): Bacteria > Bacillota > Clostridia > Clostridiales > Clostridiaceae > Clostridium_AM > Clostridium_AM carboxidivorans. The sequence continues at coordinate 2,502,918 of NZ_CP011803.1, read as the reverse complement.
CGTTGCCAGGTAAGTAAAAAAAGGGGCTGTCGCATTAGCATAAAAAAATATGCTAACGCGACAGCGTTTTTTCAGGTGTTTCATAGAAGTTGCCATGATGATTTAAGTACACATGAGTTTAATACTTAAAAAATGGCGCACTTTAATAAGCCCTAAATATTAATTTTTTTAAACTTACAAATTTTTAATATCTTAAAATTAAGCGCTCTTTTTAAGTGTGAAAAGATGTGTTCCTGTTTTATCTCTGCAAAAGAGCTTTCGGCTTGAATAATTCGATTCATTCTCAACTCGTAGCCTTCTTCATTTACAATTCTTTCAAGATTCTCTTTGCGAAGCATGTTGAATAGCTTTGAAGTTTCAAGATTTTTAACTCTTTCTTCTAATGGTGTTTTGCAGTTATGTCCTTTTATGCATTTGCTCTTATGAACACAGTTACTGCAGTCATCAGAAGTATAAATTGTTTTTTCACTTTCATAACCTGCATCTGCAACAATTTTAAAATACAAGAAATCCTCCATGCTTTTTATAAATGGAATCAATATTGTTGTATCTGCGAACTGATCGCCAACAGTAAGCCATACTATATATTCGGAATCTACTCCATGCTGGATATTGTAACCTGGCTTTAACTGACCGTTTTTCATGGCATCTTCTTTCATTCTCATAAATGTTGCATCCTTATCTGTCTTGGAATAACTATTGCGGTTACCGCAAGTATGGATTTTTTGTGTAAATTAATGTATTTTCTCATATATTAATTTTGCTATAAATCTTTCACTCTTCCGAGTGGGAGATTTATTTTTTTAGTACGACAGCCCATTTTAGAAAAATTGATTTCACAAAACTATTTATTTTTCTTATCTTCCAGAATAGTAAAATCTATTCTGCTGGAATTAACACCGATACATATAAATGCCGGTTGTTGGGTTTCATAGGGCCAGTCCCTCTACCTCTATTGATAAGAATATATTATATTAAAATGTTTAATATATAGATATATTGTAACTATCATATAAGATTATTACAATCATAGTAATTATGTTTCATCATGTCAATTGTCAATATGGAATTTTTAAAACTACAATTATTCACCCAATTTGAATATAGTAACTTTAGCAGGTACAACTTCAGAAATTAATAAATAAATTTATATTTCCCCTATTTTAACTTAAATAGTAACCAATGTTATGATTATTGACATAATTATCTATACATGTTACCATCAAACTAAATAAAACATTGATTGCTTATGAGATATTTGGGTTCCAACATATCTTCAGGAAGTAAGACACTTTAGTACAAAAAATTCAACTATAGCCTTTGCATTATTTGAATATGTTGTAATCCCAGGTACCATAATAGTTGGATTGATTAGTGACCATATTTTCCATGGTAGACATGCTCCAATAGCAACTGCTGTATATTGGAAGAGTACAAGCCCCCTTAGCTATAATTGTGCTTTAGCATCAATTGGTGCTTTAATATACGGTCCTGTTATGCTAATAGGAGTTAGTGCTTTAGACCTTGTTCCGAAAAAGGCAGCAGGAACAGCAGCTGGATTCACAGGATTATTTGGATACATGGGTGGCGAAGTTTTAGCTGAAATGGACATGTAATGTATTGTAGATAAATTCATTTGGGATGGTGGATTTATAATGTTAATTATTTCATGTGTTTTAGCAATATTTTTCTTGTCATTTACATGGAATACTCATAATATAAAAGAAGAAATTGTTGCTTAATGTGCTTCAAAAATAGCTATTCATTATATTAACGCGTGTGCTAGTTAATCTTTATAAGAAAAATTCTAACAAAAATTAATCATCCACAGTTATAATTAAATTACCAAACTAATTATAATAAGGAGATGATTAATTATGTTAGAGTTCAATTATTATAATACTGAAAAAGTATGGTTTAACTTTGTTAAAAAGAACTATAGTGATTTATTTTCTAATATTGGTGATATAACAAGATTTAATAGAACTAAAAGAAACCTATATAAAGTCATTTTAGAAATTCAAAAATATTTGTCTAACCTTCCAATTTATATGGACTGTTTTTTTGCTGGAAAAGGTGTTAATATTAAAATTATTAGCAAGCAAATCAAGAAATTCAATGAGTTGTTTAGTTCTATTAAACCAAAACAAGTTTGTTCTCCTCCTCTGTGTTTTATTATTTTATGTGGTAACATTTATTATTTCATAGTGGAGGAAAATATAAAAGTCTAACGGCTAAAAAGTTAGGCGAATCAACGCTTGCGGAATTCCGCAAGCGACTAATAAGTTTAATTGTTAAGGAGGAAGAATTATGAAGCAATATGTATGTTCAGTTTGTGGATACATCTATGATCCAGAACAAGGAGACCCTGATAACGGAGTGAATCCTGGAACAGCTTTCGAAAACATACCTGATAGCTGGGTATGTCCTTTATGCGGTGTGAGTAAAGACCAATTTGAACAAGCATAAATACTTTTAAAGTATAATATTATAAAAAGGTATTTCTATCATAGGGATACCTCTTTATAATATTATGCCAGTATCTTACTGACCAATCTTACAAACTCCTCTCCTGGTACAAGTTTGATAAATAAAAATCCTTGTTCCATATTACAGTTTCACTTCTTTATAAAACTAGCTTGGTTTGCAGTTTCTACAACTTCAGCTATTACCATTAAATCTAATTTTTTTGTCAAACTGATTACAGTCTTTGTTACGAATTCTTAGTTACCTAAGTTTTGTACAAACAAAACTTTAGTATTTTCCATATTGTAGTTTCACAAAAATAAATAATGGATAATATTAAGCCTTTAAGTATAATTTTCTTTGTCGATAAAAATTAAGAAAGGCAAGTATTTATCCTATAAATAATTTTATCTTTACTCAAAATACACTCAGGCCAATAAGGCTGATTGGGTTTATGAACTTCCAGAAAACAATGAAGTTAGAAATATTATAGTTCAGACCCTATCTTTAAAAGGAAATCTAAAACATTCGCTACTAATAACCAATATAAACAGCAAGGATATGAGCGCAGTAGAGATATTTACTTTTTACAACAAATGTCAAACCATAAAGGCTTTCTTTAAAATGCCCAGGAATGTATACCATATAAAAAACCTGAAAACTTCAAAGTTTTACGGCATTTACGGATTTTTATGGATTTTTATGGATAGTATTTATAACCTATAATCTCATAAGTTGGTTTAAATCTACATTTCTGTATGGAACAGAACTTGAAAATGTAGGGGTAAGAGTTTTAGTCAAAAGTATTGGAACTATAAAAGGTTTTGTTAAAAGAACTTCTGAAGGAATTAGTGTATATATTTCTAGCTTCTTAAGCTGTCTAATCTTCTTTACTGTATAATCAAAGCATTTCACTGCAAGCTTAGTACCAGAACTTTGAGATTTTATAAGCATTTTCTCTAAAGTTTCATTTATTAGCACTCTGTTTTCTCATACTGTTAGTAAGTTGTAATATGACCTCTTATGTATCAATTGCTGAGACTTATCACATAATCTCATACTGTGTATGATTACAATATTTTAAATAATATGTCTATCCTCATCTTCAATTATTTGAATCTTATATTAAATTATTAGTGAGTATAACTACTGTTTTATGAATTATTATGACATTGATAAATTGCTGTTTTATTTTTAGTAATAAAAATTTTTAAATTTTGTTTGTAATTTTTGACTAATGTGGTATACTTATATTATATTAACAAATATTAATTATTTACAAATATTAATCATCTACAAATAAAATATAAAACATAATATTTATAATTATTAATATTTGACTAAATTTAAAATAAAGGAGAGCAATTTATGAATAGTTTTGAATTTGCAATAAATATGGAACTTGATGGTGAAAAATATTACATGGAACAGGCAGAAATAAATAAAGGAAATGAGTTAAATGCTATATTTATTAGGTTGGCAAAAGATGAAAAAAATCATGCTAAAATTTTTCAAAATAAACTAAATAAATTATCATATGAACTAAAAGATAATAATACACTTTCTGAATTTAAAGATGTGTTTAAAGGAATTGGGGATTTTAAAAATGAAATCAAGAAAATTCCTAATCAATTAGATTTGTACAGGAATGCTTTAGAAAAGGAAAAACAAAGTATTGAGCTTTATAAAAAATTTTTATCTGAAACAACTGATGATAAAGAAAAAAAGATATTTGAATATCTAATTAAAGAAGAAGAAGACCATTTTGCAATACTTGATGAATTAGTTTTACTTATTAATCATGCTGATGAGTGGGTTGAATCTGCTGAATTTGGAATAAGAGAAGAATTTTAATATAAAATAATTTTGAGAATGATGGAAGAATCATTCTTATGCTTGATAATGAACTAATGGCAAGGGTATATATCCCCCTCATAAATACTGCCTTAATCCTAGTTTAAAATTTGTAAAAAGATAATAATTATTAATAATAGATAAAATAAAAAAATAAAAATTTAGGAGGTATTGTTATGACAAAGCTTAAGCAAGTCTATAAATGTGAACTCTGTGGTAATATTGTAGAGGTTTTACATGAAAGTGGTGGAACTCTAGTTTGTTGTGGTCAGACAATGACATTACAAGTTGAAAATAATGTGGATGCAGCAAAGGAAAAACATGTACCAATTATAGAAAAAGTAAAAGGTGGAGTTCTTGTAAAAGTTGGTGAAATTGAACATCCTATGTTAGAAAAACATTATATTGAGTGGATAGAAATTCAAACTAAAAATAAAATATACAGAAAATATTTAAAACCTGAAGATAAACCTGAAGCTCTATTTCTTTTAGAGGAAGAAGTTTTATATGCAAGAGAATTTTGTAATATGCACGGATTATGGAAATCATAAAATATGACATTTTATAACCATTAATATTTGAATAAATTTTAAATTAATATTTCACAAGGAGGGTTAAAATTGAAAAGTTTAAAAGGAACCAAAACTGCTGAAAATCTTTTAAAATCCTTTGCAGGAGAATCTCAAGCAAGAAATAGGTATACCTATTATGCTTCAATAGCTAAAAAGGAAGGCTACGTTCAGATGGGAGAAATATTTACAGAAACTGCAGATAATGAAAAAGAACATGCAAAGAGATTTTTTAAATTTTTAGCTGATAGTAATCTAAATGGTGAAGCTGTTGTTATTAATGATGCTGGTTATCCTGTTTTCTTAGGAGATACAAAGGGAAATCTATTAGCAGCTGCTGCTGGTGAGAATGAAGAGTGGACAACTCTATATCCTCATTTTGCAAATGTTGCAGAAGATGAGGGCTTTTCTGATATTGCATTTGTTTATAGAAATATTGCTGAAGTTGAAAAAAGACATGAGGCTAGATATAGAAAACTGGCTAAAAATATTGAGGACGGAATTGTGTTTGAAAAAAATAAAACAGTTTTATGGAAGTGCAGTAATTGTGGGTATATACATGAGGGTACTTCTGCACCAGAATTTTGTCCAGCATGCGCTCATCCAAAGGCCTATTTTGAAATGTTCACAGAAAACTATTAAACCCAAAGGAGGGCTTTAACATGTACAACATTTTAATAGGCGGAGCAGCCGGCCAGGGTATTGAAACAACAGCTGCAATATTGGAAAAATTACTTAAAAGATCTGGCTATAATATTTTTACAATGAGAGATTTCATGTCTCGTGTTCGTGGTGGTCATAATTTTTCTGTGATCCGTTTTGGAAATGAGCAAACTAGCTCACATAGTAACAGATTTGATGGAATCATAGCGTTAAATGATGAAACCGTGGAGGAGCATAAAAAACAATTAAATGAAAATGGTTTTATACTTTGTGACAGTAATTTAAAAACAGAAGATCCTAGGGCAATCAAAATTAATATGGATAATATGGCAAAAAAACTTGGAAATCCACGTGTATCCGGCAGTATAGCTTTAGGAGCTATTTTGAAGTTATTTGGTGAATCTCTGGATTTTGTAAAAGATGTACTAAAGGATTTTGTAAAGGAGCAATATCTTGAAATAAATTTGAAGGCTGTTGAGGAAGGTTACAATAATGTTGAACAACGCTTTCCTCATCTTGATGGAAACTTTAGTGATTACATAATTCTTACTGGAAGTAAAGCATTGGCTCTAGGAGCAATAGCAGCAGGACTGAAATTTTACGCTGCTTACCCAATGTCTCCATCTACAGCTATTATGGAGTATCTTGCTTTCAAGGGCGATGAGGCAAATATTGTTGTAGAACAGGCTGAGGATGAAATTGCAGCTATCAATATGTCAATTGGGGCCTCCTTTGCAGGTGCTAGGTCCATGACTGGAACTTCTGGAGGAGGTTTCTCACTGATGGTAGAGGCTTTGGGGCTTTCGGGTATGGCAGAAATTCCACTGGTTTTGGTAGATGTTCAGAGACCGGGTCCTGTAACAGGATTTCCAACAAGAACAGAGCAGAGCGATCTGAAATTTGTAATTTCAGCTTCACAGGGAGAATTTCCTAGAATGGTAATTGCATTAAGAAACCATGAAGACTCGTTTTATCAGACTGTAAGAGCATTTTATTTATCAGAAAAGTATCAGATTCCAGTTATTATTTTAAGCGATCAATATCTGGGTGACTCTTCAGCAACTGTGAAGCCATATGATTTAAACCTTATAGAAAAATATAAATTTCATCAGACGGAAGATGTAACTGGCGAATATCTGAGATATAAAATTACTGATGATGGAATATCCCCTATGCTAATTCCGGGGAAAACTAAGCATTTTGTAAGTATTGACAGTGATGAACATGATGAAAGAGGATGGATTACAGAATCATCTGAAGTACGAAATAATATGATGGATAAACGTATGAGAAAACTAGATAAACTTAAGCTTGAGCTGCAAGAACCAGAATTTTTGGGATCCGAAACCTGTGACACCCTGTTTGTAGGTTGGGGTTCAACTTATGGACCTATTGCTGAAGCAGTGAAATTGCTTAACAATGCACAGCATGGTAAATATGGCGCTTTGATTTTTGGTGATGTTTATCCACTGCCACGAAGGCTTTTAGAAGAAAAGGCTTCATCAGTAAAACAAATCATTAATATTGAACAGAACGCCACAGGACAGCTTGCGGATCTTATTCGAGAGCAGACAGGTATCACTTGTATAGCTAGCATATTGAAATATGATGGCAGACAGATTTCTGGAGAAGAAATTGTGGAAAAAATTCAGAGGGGGTTGAACTATGAGCACAGATAAATTTTGCACCTATGAAACTGCATGGTGCCCAGGTTGTGGAAATTTCAGCATTCTGGAATGCTTGAAAAAGGCGTTGGAAGAATTGGATATGGACCCTTATGAAGTATTAATGGTAGCTGGAATAGGACAGGCAGCAAAAACCCCTCAATACATCAGCGCCAACAGTTTTTGTGGCTTACACGGAAGATCCCTACCCGCTGCTGTGGCTGCAAAGATTGCCAATAAAAACCTTACAGTTATTGTAGATACTGGAGATGGTGACTCCTATGGAGAAGGCGGAAATCATTTTATTCACAACATTAGAAGGAATGTAGATATCACACATTTTGTTCATGACAACCAGATTTACGGTTTAACTAAAGGACAGGCTTCCCCAACTTCAAGTGAGGGACAAATTACAGATGTTCAACCAACAGGAAGTATAAATGCGCCGCTTAATCCGGTTCTTCTAGCTATTGCCGCTGGCGCTGGATTTGTAGCAAGAGCATTTAGCGGAGACAAGGAGCATTTAGTTTCCATTATGAAACAAGCCATACTTTACAAAGGGTATGCATTAGTTGACATTTTACAACCATGCGTGAGTTTTAATAGAGTAAATACATTTGCTTATTACAAAAAACGTGTCTATAGATTGGATGACAGCTATGATAATCACAATAAAACCGTAGCCATACAAAAATCAATGGAATATGGTGATAGAATTCCAATTGGCGTTATTTATCAAGAGCAAAAGCGTACTTTTCACGAGAAAAACATAGTTTTATCTAGTGGAAAACCGCTAATTGATATGCAGTATAATATTAATTTTGTTCAAAAAATTATTGAAGAATTTATTTAGAATCGTGTACTCAATATTTAGTGGAAGTTTTAATTAATAATTTCCACGATTTGAAGTATAGTTTTTATATAAATTAATGTATTTATTCATATATTAATTTTATCATAAATCTTTCACTCTTCAGAGTGGGAGATTTATTTTTTTAGGCAAAAAGCTGTCGCATTAATTTTTTAGTGCGACAGCCATTTTTTGTTTGTCTAAAATTATAGAAAAATTTAGTGCAGTTGTTTAGAAATTTGATTATAATATAAATTAGTACTACTAATGAAAGATTAAAAGTTGAGGTGACAGTATATTGGAATTAGAAAAGAAAATCAGAGGTAAAACTGCCATTTTAATAGTTTTGGCATTCGGACTTTATATAGGATTTAATTATTGGAATAATATTGTAGCAATATTTATTAAAGTATATAATTTGCTTTTTCCATTTATTTTAGGAGGATGTATAGCATTTATACTTAACATTCCAGCTAGATTTATATCCAAAAAACTATTAAGCTGTAGTGACAAAGGCATTGGAAAAATAATTAAAAAACATAGTACAGGCATTAGTATAGTAATTTCTTTCTTTGCTATAGTAGGAATCTTTGTCTTAATTTCATCCATTATCATACCTAATATTATTGAAACTGCTGCAATATTGCCAAAGACCTTTGATAATTCAGCAAGAGCATTTCAAAAATGGATGAATGGCAATACTAAGCTATCTAACAATGTTGTCAATTTGATCAACAACATGGGTATAGATTGGAATAACATTTTCAATAAGGCAAAGTCAATTATTTTTAATGGTGCAGGCTCAATGTTACTATCAACCCTAGCAGCAGCAACTACCTTGGCAAGTGCTACTGTAGAATTTATATTGGGAGTTATATTTGCTATATACATATTGGCCCAAAAGAGGAGCTTAGGTATTCAGTTTAAAAAGCTGTTATACGCTTTTATGAAAAAAGAAAAAGTGGATTCAATTTTAGAAATATTAAAACTTACAAATCTTACATTTTCAAATTTTATTACAGGACAATGTATTGTAGCTGCAATTTTAGGAATAATGTTTTTTATAATAATGATGCTGTTAAGTATGCCATATGCTCTGATGATTAGTGTATTAATTTGTTCCTTGTCAATAATCCCTGTGCTAGGCTCAGCTATTGGATGTTCTTTAGGTGTAATATTAATTTTAATGGTTAATCCTATAAAAGCAGGTGTTTTTTTAATAGTTTTTTTATTGATTAAGCAGATAGAAGATAATTTTATTTATCCTAAGGTTGTGGGAGAGTCTGTAGGACTTCCAGCCATTTGGGTATTAGTTGCAATTACTTTAGGAGGTAAAATCTCTGGGGTGGCAGGAATGATTATATTCATTCCCATGTTTTCAGTAGCTTACGTTTTACTTCGTAAAGAGGTGTATATAAGATTAAAGGGAAAAGATTTAGAAATAAAGTAGAGGTGCTTTTAATTAATAGTTAAGAATGAAGAATTAATGGTGAAAGTTGAGTAACTAATATTATTACCTAGATATTGTGCGTGTAAAAAATTGAAAAATACTATTAATGGCAATAGAAACTGATTGAAATTTCAAACAGTTTTTGTTGCTATTTACATTTTATGAAGTTGTGATATAATATTTAGCGCTGCATAAAATTCATGCAGTTTATTTTCTTTAAATAAGCATATTAAAATTTTATAAGATATTATTTATATCAAAATAATGAATGAAAAGGAAGCGAATATTAATATGAGTTCTCGAAAACGTAATACAGATATGTGTAATGGCCCCTTGTTCAGCAAGGTGTTTATTTTTGCTTTGCCCATTATGGCAATGTATATTCTGCAACTGTTGTTCAATACTGCTGATATGGTGGTGGTTGGACATTTTTCAGGCAGCAAAGCATTGGCTGCAGTTGGAGCTACAGGTTCACTCATTAACCTTATCATAACTTTATTTATGGGGTTATCAGTAGGAACTACCGTCGTTGTGGCTCAAGATTATGGCGCAGATAAACCAGATGCTGTAAGTAGATCCGTTCATACATCAATTGCCATAAGCATTATTGGTGGATTGATTGTCATGGTGCTGGGTATACTCCTTTGTAAGCCTCTGCTGGAGATGATGGGGACTCCAGAAGATATAATTGGATTGTCTGTAGTGTATATGGAAATCTACTTTATTAGTATGCCTGCTAACATGGTATACAACTTTGCAGCAGCTATTCTGCGTGCTGCAGGTGATAGCCGTCGTCCAATGTACTATCTTATTGTTACAGGTATATTACATGTTATATTCAACCTATTTTTTGTAATTGTACTTCATATGGGAGTGGCAGGCGTTGCATTTGCTACTGTTATTTCTGAGTATCTTTCGGTGATGCTTATTATGATATGTCTGTCTAGATGCGATGGAGCCATACGATTTATGCCACGTAAGATGCGTATTGATAGATGTAAGCTAAAGGACATTGTAAGGATTGGTTTGCCAGCAGGAATGCAGGGATTATTGTTCTCTATTTCTAATGTGCTCATCCAGTCAGCAGTTAACTCCTTTGGTTCTACAATGGTGGCAGCCAGTGCTGCTGCCAGTAATGTTGAAAACTATATAGGTACCACAATGAATGCATATTATAATGCAGCAATCTCTTTTACTGGGCAGAACATGGGTGCGAAGAAATATGATAGAATTGACACCATTGCGAAGGTATGTACAGTATTGATCTTTGCTACATGGATTCTCATGGGTGGTATGACGATGTTTTTTGGAAAGTCACTGCTTGGCATATACACCTCTGATCCGGAAGTCATTAAGCTTGGTATGCTGCGTATCAATGTCATGATGATTGCATTTTTTACCTGTGGAATGATGAATGTGTATCCTGGATTGACACGTGCTATGGGATATTCTATACTACCTATGATTTCCACCTTGGTAGGAGCTTGCCTTATGAGAATTCTTTGGCTGTCTACAATCTTTAAGTGGTATCCCACAGAGGTTATGCTCTTTGCCTGCTATCCAGTAACCTGGGCATTGGCGGGAATAGGGCAGGTAGCTATTTTCTTCTATGCTAGGCGTCAGCTTCGTGAGCAAGCACAGCCAAGTTTTCACAGAAGATTGTTAGCAATTTTATCTTCTATAGTTAGATAGAATGATCTTATAATTGTAACTGCTGTTTGATTGGTACAGCCAATATTAGCTTGCTTTTAAGCAATAGCTAATGCTGTACCAAAAGATTTGTAGTTTAATATTTTGGAATCATGGTAGGAATTAAAAATTAACAATTTGAAAGGAAACTAGTAAAAATCCTTTGTCATCTCATAGCTTTATTTATATGTTATAATGAAAATTATAGTTTTGGTAATTCAAGATAAATTTATTTTAGATGGAATTGATAGTTCCTGTATTTAGCTAAGAATTTTATTATGAGCATATAAGATTAAAATATTGTACAAGCATTATATTAGGTAAATGAGAGGTATAATAATTATGTTAATTAGTTCAGTAACAACGATATATTTTTCACCAACAGGTACAACTAAAAAAATTATTAATTCCATTGTAAAAGGAATGGGAATAGTTAATAATAAAATAATTAATTTAACCTTGCCTAAAGTAAGAGAAGCTGGTGTTCCATTAATTAATGGAGACATAGTGATAATTGGAGTACCTGTTTATGAGGAAAGAATTCCCAAAATAGTATATCCTTTTTTAGTAAGCTTAAAAGGCAATGGAAATCCAGTTGTACTCGTTGGTGTTTATGGAAATATTGGTGATGGTATAGTTCTAAATGAACTTGATTTTATAGCTAAAAAGTCAGGCCTTAAGGTAGTAGCAGCAGGCTCATTTATAGGAGAACACTCATTTTCCACAGAAGAAATGCCTATTGCACAAAATCGTCCTAACAATGATGATTTAAATAGGGCCGAAGAATTTGGAAAAAACATAATGAAGAAAATACAAAATATTGATAGTTTAAAGGATATTTCGCTTAAAATTCCTCAAGGTAAACTACCATTAATGGCAAAAATAGTTCCTAAAAATAGTGCTAGGTTATTTACCAAAACTCCTTTTGTAGATATGAGTAAATGCAGTCATTGTAATGTATGTGCAAAATTATGTCCTATGAGTGCCATTGATAAGGAAACTTTAAAAATAGATGAAGAACAATGCCTACGTTGTTTTTGTTGTGTTAAAAGGTGTCCTAAAAAAGCAAGAAAAATTATTTATAAACCGAAATTTTTGGTTTCAAAAATATTAACAATTAAAAATAGAATTATAAAGGAACCTAAACTGTATTTGTAGGATTTTATACATAATATAATAAAGTTAGTAAATAGATATTTAAAGGAGAGATGTGAAATGTCAAAAGTAGTTATTTTTAAAGGTAGTCCAAGAAAGAATGGATATACTTCAAAACTATTAGAACAAGTGGCAAAGGGTGCTAAATCTAAAGGTGCCGAGGTTATTGAATTTGATTTAAATGATCCTGGTATTCGCGGCTGCCAAGGATGTTACTATTGTCGTACTCATGATGGTTGTGCCGTTAATGATTATCTTCAACCAATGTATAAGGCCATTGATGAAGCTGATGCTATTGTATTTGGCTCTCCAATTTACTATTATCAAGTTACAGGTCAAGCAAGAGTTTGGTTAGATCGTACTTTTCCAATGCTTGGAGAAAATTTTGCACCAAGACATTCTGGTAAAAAGGCAATAACAATATTTGCTCAAGGTAATTCCAATCCACAAATAGCTGAAGAAGGCATTAAATTTGTTACTAACATTTTTGAAACATATGGTTGGAAAATAGAGGATAGTATTCATTACTGTGGAACTAGTGTTAATCCTGATTTAGAAAAATTTGAGGAGTTATCTTTAAGAGCCTTTAAGGATGGAGAAAATTTAGTTGGATAAATTACTGACACATTTTAAATGTATTAGTTGACAGAGATGAAGAAGAAGCAAGAGAAGTTGATTTTTCTTCTGAAATATCAAAGTTGAACAACATTTCAGTTACTCTATTTGTTGATAAAAATAAAGAAGCCAAAATACCATCTGATATATCAGATGAAACTTTACAATTGTATAAGAAAGAAATACCATCTTGTGAAGTAGTTGAGTTTTCTAAATCTGGGAATATGATTCCTGATGAAGAACCAGAAAAGTATATAAAAGAAATAGTTTTTTTTATAAATACTGTTAAACTTTAATATAAGATGTATACATGAAAACCGATATATTTATTTAATTTTTTTAGTGTGAAAGCCCTTTTTATTTAGCATGTGTTACTGTATTAGAAAATAACTCTGTTAAATTTGTCATTTTTTTAAGTGATATTACATATTATAAGAAAAAATATATATAATAATATTAAGAATTCAAAGTTAAATAAATTTTTTTATTATTTATATTGACACAAGATGGAAAAAATTATAATATATAAAATAAAATATAGTAATTAGTTATGATGAGGAAGAGTAATTGCAGGCTTGAAATAAAGAGAGGGAATGATGGTGGAAATTTTCCGTGATGGATGCGATGAAGGTAGCCTTGGAGCTTTAAACCGAAAATATTATATATGAGTAGGCTTTAATGGAGTTCCCACCATTAAAAGGGAAGTAGTATCGGTAGCTATACCCGTACTATAATGAGTGTGTATTTTTGTACAAATTTAGGTGGTACCACGGAGTTACAGTCTTCGTCCTATTTATTAGGATGAAGGCTTTTTTATTTTCTTAAATGCGTAGTTAGAAAAATTTTAATTTTTAGGAGGTAAAAAAATGTTGGATAAAAAATATAATTTAATAGAAAATGAAAAGAAATGGCAAAAATTTTGGCAGGAAAATGACATATACAAATATGATTTTACAAGTGACAAAAAGACTTTTTCAATAGACACACCGCCGCCAACAATAAGTGGAAGCCTTCATATAGGGCATATATTTTCCTATACACAGGCTGAAATAATTGCAAGATTTCATAGAATGCAAGGTGAAAATGTATTTTATCCTTTTGGTTTTGACGACAATGGTCTTCCTACTGAAAGACTAATAGAAAAAGAGGAAAATATACGAGCAAATTCCATACCAAGAAGTGAGTTTACTGAAAAATGCATGCTTACAACTAAAAAGTATGAAGAAGATTTTAAAAATTTATGGATGTCAATGGGCTTTAGTGTAGATTGGAGCCTTCAATATAAGACTATTGGTCCTATGGCAAGAAAAATATCTCAAAAGGCATTTTTGGATATGGCAAAGCTCAGAAAAGCATATATAAAAGAATCGCCAGTATTATGGTGTACAACATGCCGAACTTCAATAGCCCAAGCAGAGCTTGAAAATGCAGATAAAGAAACTACTTTTAACTATATACCTTTTATGTGTGAAAATAGTCAGTTGATTATTGCAACTACAAGACCTGAGCTTTTAAACAGTTGTGTATGCTTATTTATAAATCCAAAAGATGAGAGATATTTAAAATACCTGGGAAAAAGAGCATCAGTACCATTATATAATTATGAAATACCTATCCTTTCAGATGAAAAAGTAAGCATGGATAAAGGAACTGGTATAGTAATGTGTGCTACTTTTGGAGATACCACAGATGCAGAATGGTGCGAGAAATATAAGCTGCCATATAGGAAGACTATAGAAGAAAATGGTAAAATATTAGAAGGTATACCATTTGTTGGTGTGCTTAGAATTTTAGCTGCAAGAGAAAAAATTATACAACTGCTTAAAGATAATAATCTCCTAATAAAGAGTGAAACTATAACACATTCGGTTTCAATTCATGAAAGATGTGGAAAGCCAATAGAGATAATACCTTCAAAGCAGTGGTATATAGATATTTTAAGTGAGAAAGAAAGATATCTTAAAGCTGCTGATGAAATAAACTGGTACCCAGCATCTATGAAAAATAAATATATAACATGGGTAGAAAATCTAAAATGGGATTGGTGTATTTCAAGACAAAGATACTTTGGAGTTCCATTTCCTATATGGTACTGTAAAAAGTGCGGAAAGCCTATTTTTGCAAAAGATGAAGAACTTCCTATAAATCCTATTGAAACAAATCCTTCTGAGCCATGTAGTTGTGGAAGTACAGACTTTATACCAGAAACAGCAGTTTTTGATACGTGGGCCACATCTTCACTTACTCCACTTATAAATTCAAAGTGGAATACAGATAAGGATATGACAGAAGAACTTCTTCCTATGGGAATGAGAACACAGGCACATGAGATAATAAGAACTTGGACATTTTATACAATTGTAAGAAGTCTGTTCCACACTGGAAAAATTCCATGGAAAGATATTATGTTATGTGGTTTTGTTTTAGCAAAAAAGGGAGAAAAGATAAGTAAATCAAAAAATAATGCACCTTCTTCTCCAAAGGAGCTTATAGAAAGACATTCGGCAGATGCATTAAGATATTGGGCTTCTAGTGCTAAACTTGGAACAGATACCATGTTTTCAGAAGCAGAATTGAAAACATCCAAAAGATTTTTAAATAAACTTTGGAATGCAGCATCATTTTGTATTATGCAATTAGAAGATTATGATGGATCAAACCCAATTAAATTGCTGCCAATAGATAAGTGGATACTTGAAAAAATTAAAATCTTAGAAAAAAACACTATAGAAAATTTAAATCAATATGAAATAGGTCTTGCCAGGCACGATATAGACGAATTCTTCTGGAATGATTTTTGTGATAATTATCTGGAAATAATAAAGGATAGGCTTTATAAACCGGAAATACATGGAAAAGAGGAGAAATTATCAGGACAGTATGCTTTATATAATACTCTTTTGGAAATTTTGAAATTGTATTCTATATATGTTCCACATATTACAGAGGAAATTTATCAATCATTTTATAGAAACTTTGAAAACAGCATTTCAATTCATAAAACGCAGTGGAGCATGAAATTAGGTAATAACGATGAAAATATTTTGCAGTTTGGTGAAAATATTAAAAAAATCATAGGTGAAGTAAGACGCTATAAATCTGAAAGAAATTTGTCTTTAAAAGAAAAAATAAATATATTGAAAATTTCTATTCCAAAGAATTATGAAGAGTATATTAGACAGACATTAAAAGATATAAAAGCATGTACATGGGCTGAAGATATTCAAGTAAAATTTAGTGACAAGTATGATATTGAAATACTATAGAATTTTATTTTAGACAATGCATCAGAAAGATGCCTTTAATGAATGTTTTAAGAAAATGATTGAAGCAGATGGAATTATTTTGGGATCACCAGTTTATTCAGCTGATATATCATCCAAAATGAAAGCTTTTCTTGAACGATCAGGTGTTATTATTTCAGTTAATCCTGGACTAATTAAATATAAAGTAGGTGCTTCTGTTTCAGCAGTTCGACGCGGTGGTGGAATGACCGCCGTAGATACTTTAAATCATTTTTTATTAAATAAAGAGGTTTTACTGGTAGGATCTACTTACTGGAATATGGTCTATGGAAAAGATATTGGCGATGTTTTAAAAGATGAGGAAGGTATGAAAAATATGAAAAACTTGGGTGAAAATATGGCATGGCTAATGAAAAAATTAAAGGCGTTTTAGTTTTATATATTGCAATAAATAGAAAAACATAATCATCAATTTTACCAGCCGCATTTAAAAATAAAGTGCTTTTAAAGCTTTGAAACATATGCTTTAAAAGCACTTTTTTATTGGAATTTTTAGAAATCAAAATTAGATGTAATAACATTACAAATATGATATAATTTTCACATGACTAAGTCGGAAATGTAAATTACTATGAACTAATGATTATTTATATTGGGGAGGTATTATTATGGACTTTAGGAAAGTTTTTGATAGAATTCCTAAAAAGTTTGATGAATGGAGAACTCGTTATTGTGATGAACTTTTCGCTGATGTTATAGAGTATTCAAAGTTAGATTGTAGCAAAACAGTTCTTGAAATTGGTCCTGGAACAGGTCAGGCTACCGAACCAATATTGAAAACGGGATGTTCGTATTTAGCCATTGAACTAGGTGAAAACCTTGCGGAATATACAAAGAAAAAATTTAGTTCATATAATAATTTTCAAATTGTAAATGATGATTTTGAAACATATGATTTTGGTAATAATCAATTTGATTTGGTTTATTCAGCAGCTACCATTCAATGGATACCAGAGAAAATTGGTTTTCCAAAAGTTTATGATATGTTAGAAAGTAATGGAACATTTGCAATGATGTTAACTCGAACAGATGAAAAAAGTGATAATGAAGCCTTATATTTGAAGATACAGAAAGTATATGCTGAATATTTTCATCCAGAAACAGAATATACATGCCATTTAAATTATAAGAATATCAAAAAATATGGATTTGCTAATGTTGAATACTATGAGTATCACAAAACAAGAGTACTTAATGCTGATGAGTACGTCTCATGGATAAGTACACATGCTGATCATATAACCCTACAGGAACCATATAAATCAAAATTTTATTCAGGCATCAAGGATGCTATTTTGAGTTTTGGTAATAATATAAAGCTTTATGATACTATTGTTTTGTATTTGGCAAGAAAGCCATAACATTGAAGTATAAGGAATTACATGAAGCGGAGTTGGTTTGTTATATTCTTAGATATTAATCAAGTAAACCAATGAAATATTTAAAACAATGTAACAAATAGTAATTTTATGATGAATTTTAAATATTAATTTGAAAGGAGACATAAAGATGTTATATAAAGTACCTACAAGCGAGGATTTAATTGATTTAATTGGAAAACCATTATTTGAAGTTTGGACAGCATTATGTGACATGATTGAAGAAAAATATGACATGGAATATTTATGGAACAATGGAGGTAAAGCATGGAAATACGAGTATAAATATCGTAGAGGTGGAAAAACACTTTGTGCATTATATGCAAAAGAGAATTGTGTTGGTTTTATGATTATTTTTGGAAAAAATGAACGAGCAAAATTTGAGGAAGATAAAGAAAGCTATTCCATTGAAGTGCAAAAAATCTATGATGAATCAAAGACTTACCATGACGGAAAATGGATGATGTTTGAATTAACAGATACGTCCTTATTTGTAGACATGGAAAAATTGTTATTTATCAAAAGAAAACCAAATAGAAAGTGATTATTAAATTTCAATTTTTGGTTAAGAGTTATAAATAGTAAATTTTACACAAAGATTTTTATATTTTGAGGGGAGAGCTATAAAATGAAGACATTACCTATTGGTGCAAGTGACGAAGAAATTAAAAATCTGGTTATTGAGTGGAATGAACTTTTAGCTGCTGAGAAATATGAGGAAGCACTTTCTATGTTTCTTTCTGATAATTTGGAAGTTAAATGGACACCTGAGCTATTAGAACAAGCTGTATATGGCTATGGTGTTGTTGGTTATACTCGCGAAGAAATAAAAGAAATGTTTGGTCCTGAGGATTATAAAATTACTTCTATTTTTGATAATAAAGAAAAAGATAAAATAATAAATAGTATTGAAGTAAGTCATGATTGGAACTTTAAAGATGAAAGTACTATAGGAATGGTGCATTATGATTGTGTTCCCTTAAATGGTGAACTCAGTGATTTAACAGCCAGATTTTATATAAGAAAAATTTATGAGAACAACATAACTTTAGAATTTTTGGATCTTCATGTTATGTAAAACTTGTGAGTAAAATGAAAATAGATAAAGTTTCAATTTTAAGTTGATTATTATAAACCTACAAAATAAAGTACTCCTAAAGCTTTGGTATACAATCATTAAGAGTACTTTTTTATTTATAACTGTTGCATTATTAGATGATATCGATCTAATTTTTCATTTAATATGATTACCTCCTTAAAAGCTGGATTATATAAACAATTTTGTACTAATATTACAATTTAAAAATAACGTTAAATGAAAATTTAAATTCTTGATTTTAGAGAAAGCATAATTTTGTAGGGTTAAAATCATCATATATGAATTTATCCTTTCAAACAAGAATTTAGTTTTTCATTTTAGGGTTGAAAATTAAATAATACAGTATTTATGATAAAATAAAAGAATTAGATATAAAAAGAGAGGTGGATGTTGTGAAAATAGATTACGCCAAAAACTGTGATTTTGAGAGTTGGATAAGTCTATTAGAACTTGTTAAAGAAAACTTTCCAGGATTAGATTTAAGTGAATATATTTAGATGCTGTGATATAATTTGCATATAAATTATAAGATAATGTGATTACAATTTATATTTTTAGATTCATACAAATAGTGAATTTAGGGAAATTTAGTGAATGGAAAATAATTTAGATATTATTAAAAAATTGATGATGCAATATAACAGACCTTTCTACATCTATAATGGAAGTGTTATTTCTAAGCAAATTGAAATACTTTTAAAAAATTTTTCACAGTTTGAGTTTTACAGTGGTTGAACTTTAACATAGTATGTACTTAAGTTTTTACAGTTCAAATATTGAAACAAAGTTTGTGGAATAAGTAAGGAAAATATAATTGTATTTAGAAGAAAGGGTGAACTTGATGAGTGGATGCTGCTCTAATTTTTAATATTCTAAGAAATTAAGGAGAAGAGTATGATTAAAAATTTTAATTTAAGTAAATTAGATTCAGTAATGAAAATTTGGATTGATACTAATATAGAGGCACATGATTTTATACCAAAAGAGTACTGGATTAATAATTATGATTTGGTTAAACAAATGCTTCCTTCAGCTGATATTTATATATTTGAAGAAAATAATGTTATAAAAGGCTTTATAGGAATTACAGAAGGAAATTATATAGCAGGACTTTTTGTGAAAAAGGAATATCAAGGAGAAGGCATAGGTAGGAATTTAATAGATTATTGTAAGTGTAAATATTTGTTTCTTAAATTAGATGTTTTTATAAAAAACAAAAATGCAGTTAATTTTTATAATAAAAATGGTTTTAAGGTTTTGGACGAACATTTTAATGAAGAAACAAATGAGATAGAATATACTATGTTATTTAATAATAAATAACTTAAATCATAACAAAATATAAAGCTAATAAAATACCGCATTCTAAATGATATGTGGTATTTTTATTATGACAAATCAATTTTTTATAGGCTATAATATGACACATTAGATAAGTTGTTAGATCAAATCTTTAGAACTTTACTTGTTATATTAAGTTAAAGTTTTATATGTATTTTAGTGCTATCTATGATATATAATTATAAATAAAGTGTTGATGATTGGGGTGATTTTATGGATAATATAATTGGAAAAACTATATCTGGCTTTATAATGCTTATAGTTATCATGGGAATAATGATTTTTTTACCTGCATGGACACCTGTTTACTTTCAGGCATGGGTTTATTTACTTACTTTTGCTGTTTCAACAATATTGATTACTGTATATTTATTTAAAAATTTATTAGGGTATGATGAATTTTGTGAAAAGGTGAGATATCACTTAATTCCATTCATATGGTAGGTATAGAAATAAATAAGATAACAAAGGCACTGCAGTACTCAATTTAGAATTTTGCAGTGCTTTTGTAATATTCAATAAAAATGAAAGCTTATTTACATTAGTAGAAATATATGCTATTATCATTACGAACAAGTGTTCTAAAATATTAAAAGATTATTTGTTGAAATAGTTAAAAATATAAATGGAGGAGTAATTGATATGAAAAAAGGTGATAAATTATTTGTAAGAATTGATTATAAGAATAGTGAAAAAGAAGTCACTTCAAAAGATTTTCAGGATCACGTAGAGTACTTAAAGGGTGTTGCTGCTGAAAGATATTTTGTTGGAGGAGGCTTTGCCAATGAATCAGGTGGGATGATTATGTTCGAGGCTAAGGATTTAGAAGAGGCAAAAACAATTGCTGAAAAAGATCCAATAATTCAAAGAGGTTTATTCAGAGTTAAAATATATGAATGGGATTTGTTGATATTATCGGATAAAAGAATATGAACAATGATCTTTGAAAATTAGATAGTACAATAGTATACTTGAAATATAAAGATTATTTGTATTTTAAATGAGTGGAAATACATAGAATTACCCATCTATAATTGGGGAGGTAAATATTGTGTATAAATTATCGCAAGAGGAATTTAAGGATATATTAAAAAATAGGAAATCAAAAGAAAGACTTGTTTTAAGAGAGATAGAGCTTTTTGATATGGATTTTACAGGTTGGGATTTATCTAACATTGATTTTTCTTTAAGTGCATTTCATAGAATTAGGTTTGATGAGGCAAATTTAGAGTACAGTAGTGTTTGCAATGCATTGTTTGATGAATGTACTTTACGCAGCACAGATTTTCGACATGCAAATTTAGAATGTTCAGCGCTTCGATATGCAGATATGCGGGGCTGCAACATTGAGGATGCAAATTTATATGGTGCAGTGCTTGAGTATGCTAAATTAGAAGGTATTATTTCTGATGAAAATACAAAATGGTTTAGGCTGCGTTGTCCAGAGAAGGGAGCTTTTCTTGGATATAAGAAGTGTTTTAATAATCGTTTAGTACAGCTTCTCATACCAGAAGATGCAAAGCGTACTTCAGCTACATTACCTTCTTGCCGCTGCAGCAAAGCAAAAGTTCTTACAATCAAAAGTTTTGACTACAAAGAAAGTTATATGGAAGCTTGGTCTTTAGTAGATGATAATTTTGTTTATCGTGTAGGTGAGTGGGTAGAAGTAAAAGATTTTAATGAGAACCGATGGATGGATTCTACTACAGGCATTCACTTTTGGCTGACAAGAGAAGAAGCAAAAAACTATTAAGAAGTGCCTTTAAAGCTTTGAAATATAAGCACTAAAGGTACTTTTTATTTCAAGTTATATAAGTATAATGAAGAATTAATTGATAAGGTAAAAACAGCATTTTTTTACACAAAAATCAAGTGATTCTTAGACTCAGATGAAGTTTGCCTGTGAGGAATACCATTAGGAATAACTTTGCAATTCAGTATTAAATTTGTACTTTTAAACTGTTTTTTTGTATAGTATAACCATTAAGTGTAAGAATTTCAATATTAGAATGATATAATATTTATTAAGCGATTTGTTAATATAGGTTTAGGGGGAGGCAACTATGCTTAATATAAATCCTTTTAAAAGAATATCATATATTGAAAATGGAATAGCAGAGTTCAAAAAGATGGATATTATAAATGCTATAGGAGTTATGATTTTTTATGTAATTGCCACAATATTCATGTCGGTTTTATTTATGAAGGATAAAGCTGGATTTTCATTAAAGATTTTTATATTTAATGGAGTTAAGATATTACTTATATTTACTGTACTTATAAATTTATTTTATTATTGGTATTCAATTATAATAGATGAAAAAAATATTTGTAAAAAAACTCCTAAAAAAATTACTATAAAAAATGTTTTTTATATAACTATAGCATTATTAGGATTTAGAATAATTTCTAGTTACTTAACAATCTTCATATTAGCACCTTTTAGTAAAGTATTGATGCCAAAATTTATGCTAAAAGCTGTCAGTGAAACTATTGAAATATCATTTTTTATATATGTTTGCATTATTGGACCTGCTATGGAAGAGTTTGTATTTAGAGGGGTAATCCTTACTGGATTATTAAAGAAATATTCAGTTAAAAAATCAATAATAATCTCAGCTCTACTATTTGGAATAATGCATCTAAATGGTATTCAATTTATTAATGGTTTTTTATTAGGTGTTTTATTAGGGTATATTTATGTAAGGACAAAATCAATATACTTATGTATGTATTCACATATATTATTTAATACCATGGGAGTTATATTTATGTATATACCTAAAATTAATAATTTGTTAGTTACTGTTTTATTTGCAATAGTGGCATTCATATTTATGATTTATGGTATAAAGAAAATTGATAATTTTAGAAATGGAGGTTTGTAAGGTGAAAAAAAGAAGAAAGTCAATTATAATTTCCTTAATAATTATAATGATTGCAGGAGGAACAGCACTATATAGAATCTGCTTTAATAATATTGATTCGGATCAGTATTTATCAAGCAATGTTCTTGAAAAAAGTATTGAACAGCATCAGAATGACAAAATGGGTAAAAACAGTAGAAGTTTTGATTTTAAAAAATTTGATGGTCAATGGTCTTTAATACAATTTACATCCAATAAAGGTAATGAAATAAATATTGTTGATAATACAAAAATTAATAGTGGTAAATTTTATATTGTAGTTTTGGATTCAAAAAATAATATTGTAGCTAAAAAAAATGAATTGAAGGATAAAGGGAATATAAGTTTTTCTACTCCTAAAGATGGAAAATATGCTATTAAAATTGCAGGGTCAAATGCAAGTGGTAATTTTGATATAAGCGTAAATGCTCGTAATAATGTAGATATTTCTCATAAAGATTTTTTTGATGAATAAAGTGATTTTTAGAAGAAGTTATACAGGAGAGTATCAGCCGTTAAGCACTTTCTAAGCACTCTAAATCGCTTTCGCAGAGTGTGATGGGAGTGCTTAGGATGATAGCCATCAGATAAAAATTAGTTATGTTTAATAAAAAGGAGTCTGATTAATGAAATATTCAAGAAAAATACCTTCTACAGATAAAGAACTAAGTGGTAAACTAATATCTGAGGGATGGATAAAACTAAAAGAACCTTCTAATTTAGGAACAGCAACCTTACTATCAATACCTTTCATGTTTATAAATGGAATTATTTCTATGGGCATTTTCTATTATTTATATCCACCATTGAAAGAACTTTTTTTCAGTCAGCATGAATTTAGTATTACTTTTAAAGTAAATTTATTTACTCTTGTATATGTTGTTATAATTTTTATGTTTATGACTATACATGAATTTATTCATGCTTTTTTTATACCTAATGTATTTGAATCAGATAAAACATATTGGGGAATAAATGCTCTTTGCGGATTTGTTTACACTACTGAAAAAGTCGAAAGGAACAGATTTTTAATTATTTCTGCTATGCCTTTTATTTTGTTATCAATTATATTACCTTTTATTATAAGTTTTTTAGGATGGGTAAATGGATTCACAATATT
Source organism: Clostridium carboxidivorans P7 (assembly GCF_001038625.1). Lineage (GTDB taxonomy): Bacteria > Bacillota > Clostridia > Clostridiales > Clostridiaceae > Clostridium_AM > Clostridium_AM carboxidivorans. The sequence goes on along the minus strand of NZ_CP011803.1, from coordinate 2,478,793 downwards.
TCTATGTTTAATAAATGCAATGGGTTCATGTGTTGACTGTCTTAATATGTGTTTAATAGCAACTCAAGTTCCAAAGGGTTCATATATTATTAATAATGGATTTGAAACATATTTTAAGTAATTTAAGATTATGAGTTTAGTATTCATAGCAAATGACTCAAATGTAAAAAATTAATAAGAAGTTTAAGAAGGTAGATGAAGATTAAAATATAAAGCAAAAGGATGGTATTCTAAATGGTCAAAAGATGTGCTTGGGTGACAGAAGAAAATTTATATATTGAGTATCACGATAAAGAATGGGGAGTACCAGTATATGATGATAGAAAGTTATTTGAAATGCTGTGTTTAGAAGGAGCACAAGCAGGATTAAGTTGGTGGACTATTCTAAAAAAAAGAGAAAATTATAAGAAAGCCTTTGATAATTTTGAAGCAGAAAAGATTGTTAAATATACAGATGAAAAATTGAAGTCATTAATGGAAGATAAAGGTATTGTTCGTAATAGACGAAAAATCGAAAGTGTTGTTACTAATGCTAAATCATTTTTGGAAATTCAAAATAAGTATGGTTCATTTTCTAATTATATATGGAAGTTTGTAGATAACACACCTATTATTAATGCTTGGGAGAGTATAGAAGAAGTTCCCTCTTCAAATGAACTAAGTGACAAAATGAGCAAACAGTTAAAAAAAGATGGATTTAAATTTGTAGGTAGTACAATCTGCTATTCTTTTATGCAGTCAGTAGGAATGGTAAACGACCATACAACAGACTGTTTTTGTTATGCTTTGTGCTCAAAAGAGATTTAATGATAAATCAATGTAATACTTATAAAATATGTTATAATTAACTAAAACATACAAAATTAAACTTTTGGAGCTGAGTATTGTAATTATTAATATTGATTTAAGAAGGTGAAAATGTGTGTAGTGTCACAGAATTGATTGAAAGATTATGTTCTAAAGATAATAAAGCTGCATACCAAGCATTGCAGATGCTAGAAACTGAAAGTGAAAAATCTAATGATGTTTATAAATTTTTTGATAGGTTTGTTGAAATGATTGAAAATAACAATTCATATATAAGAAACAGAGGCATTGTTTTAATATCTGTTAATGCTAAATGGGACACAGAAAATAAAATTGACAAAATTATAGATGATTATTTAAAACATATCTTAGATGAAAAACCAATTACAGCGAGACAGTGTATTAAGGCACTGCCGAATATTGCAAGATATAAATCAAATTTAGTTGAATGCATACGAGAAGCATTAATGAAAGCGGATGCATCCATATATGATGATAGTATGCAGACATTATTATATAAAGATATTTCATCTTCGTTAAAGAAAATTAAATGACATTTTTCAATACAATAATTACTAAAATTTAAAATGTGAAAACTATTGTATATTTATTATTGATATTTGTTTAGGGAAGGGCGCGGTAAAATGCTAAACAATCAATTTTTAAATTATAAAGTTGAAGCGTGGGATATGCTTCAACACCTTTTTAAAGTTAAAAGTATCAATGATCATATTTTGCATTTTGTAGCAGTACTTGGAGAAAAACTTGATTTAGAACGTTTAAAGCAAGCTGTCAACCTTTCAGCAGATTCTTTTCCGCTAATTAGAAGCAGTTTTAATGAAACTAAAAATAAATCTTACTGGGAGGATAAAGGATACACAGCGAATGATATGGTGAAGATTTTAGAAACATCAAATGTGGACAAAAGTGTTAATGAATTTATCTGTAAAGAAATTGATGCTTTAAATGGTCCCCAGCTGAAAATTGCAGTTGTTCGAGGTGACAAAAATGATACGCTTTGTGTTCTAATCAATCATATGATATGTGATGCTGCTGGATTTAAAGAGTATCTTTATATGATCAGTGACATTTACTCAAATATAGAAGAAAACTCATATTACCCTTCAGTATCAATGCGTAATAGAAAGATAAGCCAAATATTGAAGGTATTTTCGATGCATGACAAGTTAAAAATAATGTTTAGTAAAAATGATATGCTTTCTCTTGATCCAGCTGAGTTTCAGCTTGAGGGAAATCTTAGCAATCCTTTTATAGAGATTCGCACGCTTTCAAAAGAGCATTTTTGTCAAATTAAAACTTATGCTAAAAAACATGGCGCTACGTTGAACGATGTAATCCTCACAGCTTATATGCGTGTACTTTTTCAAATATTTGGTCGTGTTATTACTACAACTTGTTCTTTGGATATGAGAAAATATCTTCCCAATCGCAAAGCAGAGGGTATTTGCAATTTATCTACTAATCTTAACTGCAATATAGGTTCAGAGATTGGTACAGAATTTGAGGAAACCCTTATTAAAGTAAAAAAAACCATGGACAAGGAAAAATCAAACATTGCCTGCATTAAGAGCATTAACCTATTGGAAAAGATGTTTGATATATTACCATATAAAGTGATAAGAAACATTGTAAAAGAGAAATTTGCCAATCCGTTTATTGCATTCACCAATATAGGGATACTTGATAAAAAAAGGCTTACTTTTGGGAAAGTTGAAATTACTAAAGCTTATATGACGGGTTCAATCAAATATAGTCCCTATTTTCAACTAGCTATTTCAACATTTGATGATGAGGCAGCATTTAGTGTAAATCTTTATGGAACGCAATCTGACAGAAATACAATATCAGTTTTTTTGGATAAACTTGTTGAAGAGTTAAATAATTGCATGTGATTATATGAATATGTAAGGATGTAGTGAAAATAAGATTGAACTGAAAGAAATAAGCAGTTCAATCTTATAATATTATGTATATTGAATCACCTTTTGGTATTTTCTATTGCATCAGTGAAAAGATTATAAATTTTCTGTTCATCAAATTTTGCAATATCTTTTATTACGCCGCCAGCCATGTCTGCATGTCCGCCACCAAGTCCTAAGCCTTTTAACACTTTTTGAATAATAGAAGCAGCATTTATTCCATTTTTTTCGTTTCTTATGGAAAAGTTTATTGCTCCATTATTTTTAGCACATAGAATTACAAAATCAATTTCCTCAATTGATAATACAAAGTCACTAAGAATTCCAAGTAAGTTTTGATTACAGCCATCCTTAAAATAGCAAAATGCAATGGATGAGTTAATTTTTATGTTATTAAGCAAAAAATTATAAAAATTAAGATCCTTCACTTTAATATAATTTCTAAGTACTGAGTTAACGAAATGAATATCTGCTCCAATATATAAAGAATGAAAAGCATTAATATCTTCTAACGATACTCTCCTTGTAAGCTGAGATGTATCTACATTTAATCCAATAATAAGTGCAGTTGCTATATTTCTTGGTATAACTTTTTTAAGTTCTTTGTAATATGTATAGATAATAGTTGAGCATGCTCCATAATTACTTCTAATATCAACATACTCAATGTTTTCTGGCTCACTTACATCATGGTGATCTATTATTGCTATCTCAGTACCATTTAACCCTTCAACATTACTATTTCCTTTACAACCATCTACTACAATTATTTTATCATCCTCTTTTATATCAAAATTTTCATACTTGCTAATATTTATCTGGAGGTTTTCTATCATTTTAATAAGTGAATCCCTTTGAATTTCACCTTTATATATGATATGTGTTTCTATTCCAAATTCTAGAAGAAGATTACTTAATCCATATGCTGATGCTACTGCATCATGATCAGGGAAATTATGGGTTTGTATAAATGCTCTTTTTTCATTTTGTAATTTATTAATTAAATCTAAAATTTTAAGCATATCAGCACCATTCCTTATATAAAATAATTGAAAATTAAAATAACTAACCTTATCATATTATTAGAAGTATATCATAAAAAATTTAGATACAACATATTTTTTATAGATATGAGGGGGACATAGTTAATGAAAAAAGTTTATATTTAGAGAGGTTAAAAGTGAAAAAAATTACTGTTTTTATCGGGAGTCCAGGAAAGCAAGCAACTTATAAGGCTGTTCAAGAATTTGTTACAAACCTCAAGTCTCAAATGGAACTTGACTTTGAGTATGTTTTTTTAAGTGACTATAACCTTGGAAGTTGCAAAGGCTGTAAGTTATGCTTTAACAAAGGGGAGGAATATTGTCCTTTGAAAGATGATCGAGACTTGCTACTTGAGAAAATAAATAATTCAGATGGAATAATTTTTGCCACACCTAATTACGCATTTAATGTAACGGCGATTATGAAAAATTTTTTAGATCGATTATCTTTTGTTTTACATCGACCGCGCTTTTTCAATAAGGCGTTTATGGCTATTGTTGTCCAAGGAATACACGGAGGAACCGCTATTGTAAAATACTTAGAAAATATAGGAGAAAACTTTGGATTTCAAGTGGCAAAAGGATGTTGTTTGACGTCATTAGAGCCTAGAACAGCACTTGAACAGAAAAAAATAACGCAAGAACTCAGTAAGGCATCTGTAAGGTTTAGAAAAGAACTTATGCGTACCACATTACCAATTCCATCTTTTTTCAAGCTTATGATGTTCCGAATGAGCCGTAAATCTATAAACGTAATTTTGAATGAAAATTACCGGGATTATTGCTATTTTAAAGAAAAAGGTTGGTTTGAGTCTGATTACTATTATGATGTTTCATTAGGGTTTATCAAAAAGCTGGCAGGTAGATTTTTTGATTTTTTAGGTAATTTTATAGGCAAACAGAAACGGAGAACTTAGAAAACTGACATAAGACTTAAATAATGGGGTTTAGAGCATTGTATCATTCAAATCTGAATTTTACAGTGCTTTTTGCGTCGCAAAACAAAGATATTATATATTGTAAAACTATAATACATACATGATGTTTGGAAATCATTACAATATTTATGAAATATGTTATGGTTAATGGAAAGATAAATCAGTAATTTGTAGGGAAGTTTTAAGGAAAATCATATGATTATATCAATATTAGCTTAAATTTTATGGCATTTTAAATATTGTTATAACACTATATATAGTTGAGGAGGATGCATTTTGATTAATAAAAGCACCAAAATAATGTTAATTTTATATTTTATCTTTTTAACCATAATTGTAGTCTCCATTTCTTAGTCTATTAAAAAAGATCAATCTAAGTAAACTGGATAGAAAAAGCACGTTGGGGTGCTGATAGAAAGTATTATATGTCATCAGGTATTTCAGCTGAAATTGATATGACATTGGGATTTGTTTTAGATAGGTTTGGTAAAATAAGGCTATATTTTTTGATTATTAGAGCAAAAAAGGACTAAATAATGTCTAATGAGCAAATAATAAATAAAATATATTTTATTTAGGTTGCAACTTTATATCCTAAGATTAGATACCTTTATGTAGGTACAACAAAATTCCATTTTCAAAATGTCATATGGGAAAATAAGTTTGGAGGTAAAGTACATTGAAAAAATATCACATGAGAAGACAAGATAGACAAATAAATGATGAAAATGAATTAAATGAAATATTATCACAAGGGAAATATATAGTAATATCAATGTGTCGAGATAATGAGCCTTATATAGTAAGTTTAAGTTATGGTTATGATAAAAGTCAAAATGTTTTATTTTTGCATACAGGGCTTAGAGGTTTAAAGATAGACTTTATTTCTTATAATCCTAATGTTTGTGCTACAATAATAGATGATGGAGGTTACATAATGGGCGAATGTGGGCATGAATATCGCTCAATTGTTATCAATGGTAAAATTTCTTTTGTTGAAAATATTGAAGAAAAGAAGTATGGGATGGAAGTTATTTTAAATCATTTGGAAAATGTACCTTCTATCATTAAAGAAAAGACTTTAAAAAATGATAATGTGTATGATAATATTGCAATATTAAGAATGGATATAATAAGTACAACTGGAAAAAAGGGACGATAACTTTATGCAGTTAAACAATATGGAATGTGTACAGGTTGATGCAGAATTTGAAAGCTTTTTGCACAAATAATTAATGAAGTATGAGACAAGTACTATCCCTTGACATTAAAATTGGGATAGTAGAGTTTTATAGGTAAGTAAAGGAAGAGGTTAAATATGGGAAAAACAACAAGAAGGTATGACATTGATTGGCTGAGGACAATAGGAGTATTAATGGTTATTCCATTTCATTCACTGCTAATATTTAATATGCAGCCATGGTCAATTGTATATATAAAAGACACAATTAATGTACGGAGCTTTAATATATTAGATAGTATTATTGATAGATTTCATATGCCACTGCTTTTTGTGATTGCGGGTATGTCAGTCTATTTTTCAATACAATCGCGTACATCAAAACAATTTATAAATGAGCGTGTGAAAAAGCTTCTTATTCCAGCTATATTTGGATGCATCATGTTAAATCCTATAATGACATATATATACTTAATATCGAAAAATGAGAATAGTACCTTCATTAATCATTTTATTGATTTTTTTACGAAAAATCCAGGAGATTTTGTAGGGTTAAATGGAGGATTTACTCCTGCGCACTTATGGTTTATAATCTTTCTTTTTGCATTTTCCTTAGTTGGAATGCCTCTTTTTATAAAGCTTAGTGACAAAAGTTCTAATAGTTTTATATCAAATCTTGCAAGTTTCTTTGAAAAGCCATTAATGCTTATTTTGGCAGTAGTACCTTTTGCAATTGCTTCAATTGTTGACATTCTTGGTGATAAGAATCCTTTAGCTTACTTTGTAATATTTTTTATCGGTTTTTTGCTTGCAACTGATGAAAGGTATCAAAAAGCTATCAACAGGGATAAATGGATATATCTTTTGCTTAGTATTATTCTTATTTATATAAGACTTACAATTGGAAATAGATTTGAACTATGGTCTGGAATGTGGATTATTTATGGGTTAATGGATAGAGCTACTAAACTTGTGCCTGTATTTGCACTGCTTGGTTTAGGTAATAGTTATATGAATAAGAATGCACAGGTTTTAGAATATCTTTCTAAGGCTTCATTCCCCATATATGTAATTCATATGTTGATAAATACTATAGTTGGTTTCTTTGTTATCAAGCTTACTATAAGTGCCGAACTTAAATATGTGATAATTGTGACTATAACCTTTGTATTATGTTTCCTTCTATACGAGATTATAAAGCGTATCAAATTTTTACGTTTTATATTTGCTATAAAACCAGTAGCGAAGAACGCTAATGGTATTAATAAAAATAATTGTTTAGATATTTAGTCTTAAATTTTTAGTTAAAAGTAATTATTTTAACTAAAATATACGGATATTATGGTATAGTTTTATATAGATTAAATAACAAATGTAATTTATTATGCAATAACGAACTTTGCTAAAACTATATAGGAGGTAACATAATGATATTATCAGGAAAACAGATTAAAGAAAAAATAGGAAAGGATATTATAATAGAACCTTTTAATGAAAAGCAATTAAATCCTAATAGTTATAACTTAAAACTACATAACGAATTGCTTGTATATGAAGAACGTACTTTGGATATGAAAAAGGAAAATAAGTTCAGAAATATTATCATACCAACTGAAGGTATAATTTTACAGCCAAATAAATTATATCTTGGAAGGACTAAAGAATACACAAAAACAGACAACTATGTTCCAATGCTTGAAGGAAGGTCTTCAATAGGAAGGCTTGGTTTGTTCATACATGTAACAGCAGGCTTTGGTGATGTTGGTTTTAGTGGATTTTGGACATTAGAAATTCATTGTATTCAGCCTATAAAAATATATGCAGATGTTGAAATTTGCCAAATATACTATCACTCTATAGAAGGAGATTATGATAGATACGCTAGTGGTAAATATCAAAATAATAAAGGAATTCAACCAAGTTTATTGTATAAGGATTTTCAGAAAAACTTATAGTTCTATGTTACATTTTTTTTATTTAAAATAACAACTGAAAAAATGAACAATTTATCAAAGCACCTCATTGTTGGTTTGAATTTTGGGGTGTTTTTGTGTTATGTGAAAATGTTATGTATATATTGTAAAACTATAATGCACACATGATTTATTTAAGAATGATGATATAATATATAATAAATAATTAAAATGGCTTAACATAGGAGGAAATAGATGATGGCGAACATATCTGGAAATGAACTTATGGATTCTTTCGATAAAGTACTTCCGTATTTACCTATACTTTTTGATAATGATATATCTCTTAGTATTATAGATACAAAGAAGTATTTAAAGATACAAAATTGTGAAGCTCTTCCTTTAAAAGCAGACATTGGTGATCCAGTTCCTACAGGTGGAGCTGCCTTTGAGGCGCTGAAAACAGGAAACGTAATTATAAAAGATGTGCCTAAGGAACTATATGGTATGGAATTCAAGTTGTAGTGGGAGCAAATGAGAATATATTACAAGAAGTAAAAGATGCTGCCGAAAACGTTAGCGGCACTGATAATATTTTAAAGTTTGTTCAAAATATATCAAGTCAAACCAATTTACTGGGGTTAAATGCAGCTATCGAGGCGGCAAGAGCCGGGGATTCAGGGAGAGGTTTCAGCGTAGTTGCTGAAGAAATAAGGAAGTTATCTAGTAATAGTAATGATTCAATTAAAAAGATAGATGAAGTATTAAAGAAAATTGAAAAGTCTGTAATAAATATATCTAATAAGGTGAATGAATCGAATACAGTTTTTAATGCTCAGGCTTCAGCAATTGAAGAAATCACTGCCTCTATTGATAAACTAAGTTCTACTGCACAGATTTTAGAGGAATTATCACAGAAATTATAATACTATATATAGTTTAAAACAATAAACTATACTTCGAGTAGTAATTAACTTATTTTGATAAAAGAGTAAGAGTTTGTTTATAATTTCAGACTCTTTTATATTTTTTGAAAATTATTATAATATTTATGAAATATGCTATAGTTAATAGAAAGATAAATAGTAAATTTGCAGTCGAGGTGGATGATAATGAAATTAAGAAATAAGTATACTTGTCCTTTAGAATTAACTCATGATATTATTCGTGGAAAATGGAAACCGATTATATTATGGCAACTTGGGAAAGGAGCTTCTTCTTTAGTATATTTGCAAGAAAGCATAGAAGGAATTGGACAAAAAATGTTACTTCAACATTTGAGGGAATTGCAGGATTTTGACATGATTCAAAAGAAGCAATTTAATGGATATCCATTGAAAGTAGAGTATTCGTTAACTGAAAGAGGAAAACAAATGTTAGATGTTGTAATTACTATGCAGAAAATTGGAATTGAGCTTATGAAAGAGGATGGCAAAGAAGATTTCTTGAAAGAAAAAGGATTACTTTGAACCTATGCATACAAAAAAGTGTGTAATATACAACCAGATATATTCCTGCTAAAATAAAAGAAAATATAAGCAGGAGGTATTTTTAATAATGAGAAATCCAGAACAAACAATTGGTAATTTAATTGATAAAAGCAATCTGACAATTATTAGTTATATAGATAATGATGGATTCCCTATCAGTAAGGCAATGTTATCTCCACGGCAGCGTGAAGGAATTAAAACATTTTGGTTTTCAACAAACACATCATCAAATAAAGTGAAATATTTTCGAGAAAATCCTAAAGCAAGTATATACTTTGTTAATAAACGCTTTTTCAGAGGGGTAAGCCTTGTTGGAATGGTAGAAATTCTTGAAACACCAGAAGCAAAGGAAAAATTATGGCAGGATGGTGATACTATGTACTATAAACAAGGTATAACTGACCCTGATTATTGTGTGTTGAAATTTACGGCAAAGAAAGGACGCTATTATAGCAATTTCAAGTCTGAAGATTTTGATATCTGAACAAATTATAATTTTGAAGATGTAATGACTTAAATAAGATTTTTTCTTTTTAAAACTTTATAGAATGTGTAGGATATAAGTAGTGAAATAAAGTATGAAATGTATGTTGCAACTATGTTCCAATGATTATAATAAACTACTCTACCAATCAATACTCCACATCCCTCAAATAATGCTATTATTAAACTTGTTATAGGCAAGACAATGTAGGCACTAACATCATACTTTCTCATAAGTTCAATACTAATACATGGATAAATGCAAAACAATCCTATATTAAATGGTACTCCTGAAAGGTTAACAAGTCTAAACGGGTATAGGTTCCAAAAATAGTAGAACCCTAAATCGTTAACTATAAATGATAGAACACTAGCAAAGGGAGCAAGGTAATATATAATCTTACGTTCACGAACAATAATTAAGACAATTACCCAGGGAATAATAAAACCTAATATAATATTTAAAATCATAAAAACACACCTCTATAAGTAGTACTTAGATCAATAATTTATAGTATGTTAATTTTGTAATTATTTATTTTTAAAAAATTGTCTATAAGAAATTAATTATATTTTGATATTTTATTTAGTGTAGATAACAAATATATTATGTACACATTGTAAAACTATAATACATATGTGGTGCTTGGAAATTATTATGATATTGGTGAAATTTAATATAATGAAAGAAGTAAGAAAATGGGGACGTTCAGTTGGATTAAATGTTTGGAAAGACGGGTACTTTACAAGAAAAAAGTTAATGATCGGCAACAATGAAGATAACTTTTGCATAGGACAAGTTTCAGATGATAATGCTTGTTGCATGATATTGGAATGGAATGATACTCTGTTTCAATATTTTTGGGGTGAGTAAATGCATAATAGGCCACATCATTAATAGTTAAATGATGTGGCATGTTCTTAAATGTATTTTGGCTGTATCTGATACTAATAAATTCTATGACCGCCGTGACCGCCGTGACCGCCAAAGCCATGATGGAAGCCATGACCAAAACCAGGATAGCCATAAATAGGGTATTGATAAATAGGGTATTGATAAATAGGATATTGGTAAATTGGATATTGATAAATTGGATATTGGTAAATAGGGTATACAAAATTAAAACCAGGATATCCAAAATTGTGACCAAAACCATGATGGAAACCATGGTGCATACCGCCATGATGCATCATACCACCGTGATGCATACCACCATGTTGTCTAAAATCATTTAGATAAGGGAATTCTTGATACATTTCAGTTAAAAATTCATCCATTCTAACTCTCCACACAAAATATTTTCTTTATATTATATGCAGTTAATTAAGAAGTGGTGATTAATATATTTAGAATAAGCTCCACGGAATAATTTAGTGTAAAAGGTAATTACGTTAAAAGTTTTTTTGCACATGTAATATGCTTTCAGAATAAAATAAAATGAGTATGTATAAAAGGGAGTATATATAATGTTATCCAATATGGAATTTGTTAGACAATCTCTAGAATTGAATTTATTCTTTATGAGAATTGCAAAGGAGCATGCTATTTTTCTTGAAGCAGGATTAACATCTAGAGATTATAGATTAGCTTGCCAGGCAGATATGTTAAAAAATGAATTTACTCAATTGCTTATGGAGACTATTAGACTTTCTGAAGGAATTATCAGTCCTGAAACAGCAAACTCTGGAGAATTAGTAACAAATTTAACTCTAAGTTCAGAAAGGCAAACTGAATTTTATTCGGGAATTAAAATTGATAGTAATATTACTAAAATGGAACTAAACTTGGTGCAGTATAGATATGACAGCGACCAACTTGTTAGAACTGTAACTATGTTAAATCATAGAGCAATGGCTGCAGCAAAAAGAATAGCTGTATTTAAGTCGAGATTATTAAATGATGTTCTAACTTGCAAAACATTTACTACAAACTATCCATTACTTATAGATCATGTATTAAGAGAAGCTAAGTTTTACTTAAGAATGTTAACTAAGCTACAAAATCGTGAGGAATTAGATTTAGTTAGAGAGGCTGTTTATCAAGAAGGTTTTTGGAATAGAATTATGGCAGAACATGCAAAATTTATACGTGGCTTATTAGATCCAACAGAAGTTAAGTTATTTGATACAGCTAATGATTATGGTACGAAATTTGATAAGTTAACTCAAGAAGCTCGAGATTTAACACAGAATATAGGGTTGTTGCCTGAGGTGAGTGAAAGAACATTAGATACTACTGTTGGAATTAGAGATTTTAAAAAACAGGGAACAGAAGGTTTGATAAATTGTACTATTAGATCCATAGCGTATCCTTTACTTGGCGATCATGTAGTCAGGGAGGCAAATCATTATATCAGGCTATTAAAAGGTTACAAGAATATAAACAGAGATTAAATTTAGTGATAAGTAGAATGAATAGAATAAATCTACTTAATTGAACATCCCATTATTAATTTGAATTTTGGGATGTTTTTGTGTTATGTTTTGAAAATATTATTTATATATTGCAAAACTATAATACATACATGATGTTTGTGAATCATTATAATGTTTGTGAAATATGTTATAATTAACTAAAATAATTAATTGACTCTAAAGATGTTAAAAAAATAGTAGTTTGAAGGTGTGTATTTTATGAAGGTTGCAATTATTCAGGCAAGTTCGCAGAAAGCTAAGAATAATTTATTATATAACTCTGTAATGAGAACTGTAAAAGATAAGAAATATGAAGTTATCAATTTTGGAATTTTTCCAGATGAAGAAATTGAATATTCTTATATTGAAACGGCAATGCTTATAAGTATTTTATTGGAAAGTAAGGCAGTGGATTTTGTGATAACTGGGTGTTCTTCTGGACAAGGAATGATGCTGGCATGTAATAGTTTACCAGGTGTCTTATGTGGATATGTTGAAAATCCACCGGATGCATATTTGTTTGGAAGAATTAATAATGGTAATGCAGTTTCATTTCCTCTTGGATTAAATTTTGGATGGGCTGGTGAAATTAATTTGCAATGTACATTAGATAAGTTATTTGATGAACCTTTTGGAATTGGGTATCCAAAGCAAGATGCAATAAGAAAACAAAGAGATACTAAGTTGTTAAAGACTATAAATAGTATTACAAAAAGAGAACTTGTAGAGGTGATTCCTAAAATAGATTTAGATTTTATGAGGAAGGTTGTCAAACGAGATTTTGTGTATGATTATGTTATGAAATATGGACAAAATAAGGAATTAAAAGAGCTACTGCAATCATATCAATAAAATTTTATATATGGATATGAAAGATAAATGAAGGAGATAAAAATGAATACTAACTATTTTGTAAAAACTCATGGATTAGGGAATGAATATATTGTTTTAAATGAAGAAAAGATAAATTTTAGTTTGACACAAAAGGCAATTAAAAGAATTTGTAATGTTAATTTTGGAATAGGTTCAGATGGAATTTTGTTAAAAGTACAATCAAATAAAGCAGATTTTGGGTTAAAAATCTTTAATCCAGATGGCTCTGAAGCGGAGAAAAGTTGAAGGTTAACAATAGAGAATATGAAATAAACTGTGTTTCTATGGGAAATCCTCACTGCGTTATTTTAAAGCAAGAATTAAGTATTGATGAAATAAAAGAATATGGAAGATTTATAGAAAATCACAGCATGTTCCCTAATAGAACTAATGTTCAATTTGCAAAAGTTTTATCAAGAAGTTAGGCAGAAATATTAATATGGGAAAGGGGTGCTGGTTTTACATTAGCATCAGGTAGTTCCTCTTGTGCAGTAGCAAGTGTTTTAAGAAGAATGAATTTAGTTGATGAAAAAGTTAAAATTAAAATGCTTGGCGGAGAATTATTAATACGAATAGATGCTGCATGGAATATTGAGATGACTGGGGAAGTTAGGCAGATAGCTGAAGGAACCTTAAGTAATGAACTTATAGAAGATTTAGATAAATAAAGTATAATAGGGATGCTTTTAGTTTGTTTTTCAAACCTATATAATAATATGGAATTTTATGGTATAATTTTTATAAGAGTTAAGACATAACTATAATTTATTATAGAAGGTGTTATATTGAATAATATAAAATATGTCTTGAGAATACTAAAAAATATTAGTATAGTTGGTATTTGTATAATGCTTTTAATATGTATGTATAAATTTCAATATATAGATGATATTTATAGTAGAGATTCTCACTTTAGAAAGTACGTAAATGATAACCAACAAATTTATTTTTTGGGAACAGCTCATGAAATTTCATTAGATTCAAAACCCTATTCATATTTAAATTTAAAATCTGTTATTGAAAATTTAAAACCTGATGTTCTTTTAATCGAAAGTAGACCTGAGCAACTGAATAATGGTAATTTTGCAGATGGTCCTCCTGAAATGCTCTATTGCCATTTAGTAGCAAATAAACTTGGTATTCCAGTAAAGGGGGTTGATTGGTGGATTCCGGACGATAAAAATAAACCTAGTTCAACTAATCCTGTAAGGGACAACTATATAAATGAAAATATATTAAAAAGTGTTATTGGGTATAAAAAAGTGTTAATTCTAATGGGAATGGAACATGTAACACGTGAACAACCTAAATTACAAGCAGCAGGTTATAAAAAGGTGTTTTTTTCTGAAATTGAAAAAATTAAGCTCCTTAAAGTTCATGATAATAAGTTAACATATCCAAAAGGAATGAATTATTATATACAAAAAAGGATTGATTACGAAAAAAGTTGTATTGGTACTTTATACAAAAACGATACTTGGAAAAATCAGGCTGAAGCTGTGATTGAAAATTTAAATAGAATTGATAAGGCTATTGAACAAACAGGAGAGTCATGATAACTAGAGATATTGTCTGTGCAATATTTGGGATAGTAGTGTTTGAGTTATAACTTTCTTATTAAGCAAGTTAGGAATGAAAAATGAATAATAGTTAAGGATACCGCATCATTCAGAATTGAATTTTGTGGTGTTTTTTGTGTTATATATCAAAAATATTATGTATATATTATAAAGCTACAATACATACATGATGTTTAAAAATTATAATGATATTTATTAAGTATGTTATAATTAACTAGAACATAAATAGTAAAAAGTATCATTAATTGTAATTAACTGAGAAACAGAATTTATATATGATTTGCAAAGGAGAGAAATAATTGAAAAGGATAGAATTTAATATTGCAGAAGAAAAAAATTTACAAGAAATATTTAGTATATTTTCTGCTGCAATTGAAGAAATGAATAAACATAATATCCAGCAATGGGATGAATTATATCCAGATAAATATATCCTTGAAAATGATATTAAAGAGAAACAGCTTTATATTGGAACGATTGATAGTGAAATTGTTTGTGTGTATGTTATAAATAGTCATTGTGATGAACAATACATTAATGGAAATTGGAAATATCCCAATGCAACCTATAATGTAATTCATAGAATGTGTGTAAATCCTAAATTTCAAAATCAAGGCATAGGAGCATTAACGTTAAATCATATTGAAAGAAGCTTGAAAAGTGCAGGAGTAGAAACAATACGACTGGATGCTTTTTCACTAAATCCATTTGCTTTAAAAATGTACTATAAACAAGGGTACATTAAAGTAGGAGAGACAAATTGGAGAAAAGGTAAATTTTATCTTATGGAAAAGAAGTTATAGACAAGTATTTGTCTATTTGGAAATATAAAAAAACATTTTAATATTATTGTATGTAAAGGAGCTGTTATGATAAGAATAAATGAAAATCAAATTGAATCCACAGCTAGATTATTAGTAAATTGCTTCATTAATGATCCCTTGAGTATTATAGAGACTAAAGGGATAGAAAATAAAGAAATATTTTTGGAAAAGCTATCTATGAATCAATTACGTATTTGGGAAAAAACAATAGATGTATTTAGCTTAGATGATAAGTTTAATTCTGTAATAGTTGGTTATGAAAAAAAGAATTATAAGAGTTTTAGAATATTCCTACTAACTTTAATGTCAAATCCTAGAATGCTTCGCGATTTGGGAACAAAGGATGTTAAGATATATTCATCCAACATAAAAAATGTTTTAAAGGTTATTAATTTAAAATGGCAAAAAGAATTTATCAAAGGTAACTATTATTACATTAAAATAATTGCTGTTGCAAATGAAAATCGTGGTAAAGGTGTTTTCAGAAAATTGGTTACACCAACACTAAGTTATTGTAAAGAACATAATATACCTATAATTTTAGAATCAACTAACCAAGATAATATACCAATTTACGAACATTTTGGTTTCAAGCTCGTCAAAACTATAGCAATAGATGGTATAGACTTGAGTCAATATTGTTTTATAAAATATCCTGATTAAATATTTATAATCATGCTTTCTATAAGGTAATGAAAATATGTAGATATTGTGGTATATTTTCAATAACCATATTATTTGTTAGAGAGTGAAGCTTATTTTTAGATTTAACGAAAAAACTGAACAATTTATAGAACAACTAAATGGAGATGAAAAATAAATGAATATTAATATTTTACTATTTAATAATTTTGAGACTCTAGATATATTTGGACCAGTAGAAATACTAGGACAAATAGAAGACTATCAAATACATTATTATTCAGAAGGTGGAGGTATTATTACTAATGCACAAAAGCTTAAAATTGTAACTGAGCCTATTAATTCAGCAGATGAAAGTGGCATATTAGTTATTCCAGGAGGAATGGGTACAAGAGAATTAGTTAATAATACATGTTTTTTAGATAAATTGAAATTAATTGCAGAGAAATCTACATATTGTTTATCTATCTGTACTGGTTCAGCAGCATTAGCGAAGTGTGGAGTTTTAAAGAATAAAAAAGCTACATCTAATAAACAAGCCTTAGAATGGGTAAAATCAGTAAGTGATCAAGTAAATTGGATAGAAAAAGCACGTTGGGTTGCTGATGGAAAGTATTATACCTCATCGGGTATTTCAGCTGGAATTGATATGACATTGGGCTTCATTTCAGATAGATTTGGTAAAGATAAAGCTATAAAAATTGCTAATGATATTGAATATATATGGAATGATGATTGCACAAATGATATATTTGCAAGATAAATTTTAAGAAGTATCATTAATTGTAATTAACTGAGGAGTAAAAATTATACATATAATCAATTGTTGAAGGAATGAACATAATTATGAAAGTATTGGTTAGTTCTTGTGTTATAAGATGAAGATTTTTCTAGCTAGTATAATAGTCATTTTTATAAATTTATATGGATTTATATCTCAATCCTCGAGCAAATATATTACTATAGTATCAAATATATTTTTGATTCTTATGTTTTTAAATTTAGGAATAAGAGAAATTAGGCATAAAAATAAGACTGGCTATTATTTTTTACTAATTGTAGTAACTATGTTGATTCTACTTTATAGATATAACAGGTAATACGGATTTTTCGTATTTATTGACTTTTGAATAGAGGGGTATTATGGATTATATAATTCGGAAAATGAAAGCATTTGAATATCCATTTCTCAAAGATTTTTTGTATGAGGCTATTTTTCAAAGAGATGAAACAAATTTATTACCCAAAACCATAATAAATGAACCTGCCTTGAAAGTTTACATTGAAGATTTCGGAAAAAAGAAAGATGATTATTGTTTATGTGCAGAGGTGGATAAAAAGATAGTAGGTGCTGTTTGGATAAGAAATATTGTTGGATATGGGAATATTGATGATGAAACACCGGAATTTTCAATTTCGCTTTTTAAAGAATTTCGTGGATATGGAATAGGAACTGATTTGATGAAAGAGATGATAAAATATTTGAGAAACAATGGTTATAAAAAGGCATCTCTGGCAGTACAAAAAGATAACTATGCATTGAAAATGTATATATCTGTTGGATTCCAGGTTATAAATGAAAATATAGAAGAATATATTATGGTTAATTATTTAAGCTAGATATATACATGTTATTTTACAATTGAATAATGAAGTGT
The DNA here is from genome assembly GCF_001038625.1 of Clostridium carboxidivorans P7. Lineage (GTDB taxonomy): Bacteria > Bacillota > Clostridia > Clostridiales > Clostridiaceae > Clostridium_AM > Clostridium_AM carboxidivorans. The sequence continues at coordinate 2,461,007 of NZ_CP011803.1, read as the reverse complement.
TTAAAAATAATAACATGTATAAATAAAGTTGATGAACATAATTCACACCAAATTCTTATGTAATGTAACAACTGAAAAAATGAACGATATACCAGAACACTGCATTATTCAAATTTGAATTTTGTGGTGTTTTTACGTCGCAATACAAAGATTGTATATACTGTAAAACTATAATGCACACATGATGTTTGGAAATCATTACAATATTTATGAAATATGTTATAGTTAATTGAAAGATAAATAGTAAATTTAGTGAGGCGATATAATGGGCGAATTATCAAAGTTATTCAACATAGGTAAAGAAGTTGAAAGGCAGTTGAATCAAGTTGGTATAACCACATATGAGGAATTGAAATGTTTGGGAGCTGAAAAGGCATGGATTAGAATACAAGAAATTGATGAATCTGCTTGCATACATAGATTATTAGCATTAGAAGGTGCACTGCAGGGAGTTAAGAAGACATTACTGACAGATAAACGTAAGGCAGAACTAAAAGAATTTTATAATTTACATAAGAAGTAATTGGAGGGAAGGTTATGTTTGAATCACGATGTGGAGTATGTTGTAATAAGTGTGAAAGAAGAGAAAAAGTGAATTGCAAAGGGTGCATCAATATGGAAAAACCATTCTGGGGTGGAGAATGTGGTGTGAAAAAATGTTGTGAAGACAAAGCTTTAAATCACTGTGGAGAATGCTCAGAATTTCCATGTGAGATGCTTTCTACTATGGGAGTTGCAGAAGGTTTTGATCCAGAGCCAAAAATTCAACAATGTAGAAAATGGGCTAATGAATAAAACAAATTTCAATTTAGGGTTGAGTGTTATAAATAGCAATTTGAAAGGAATAAGATAATGGATTTTATAGAAATTATGAAACAAAATAAAGGGTATTTTTCAAAACATACAGATGAGCAATCAAAATTACAACAAAAGGCGAAAGAATTATGTTGGAAATATAATCAGACTGGACCATCTGAAGAAGAAAAGAGAAGCAGTATTTTAAAGGAATTACTTGGAACTTGTAATCCACTAACATTTATTGAACCATCATTTCATTGTGATTATGGCTTCAATATACATACTCATGGATTTACTTTGATTAACCATAATTGTGTGATATTAGATACATCGCCAGTAAATATTGGTGCAAATGCATTTATAGCTCCCGGAGTTTGTTTAGCATGCGCTGGACATGCTATAGTTCCAACACAAAGAGCAGAAGGAATTGGAACTTCGAAGCCTATTACAATAGAAGATGATGTATGGATTGGTGCAAATGCTGTTGTATGTGGTGGAGTTACTATTGGAAAAGGCAGCATTATTGGAGCAGGAAGCGTGGTAAATAAGGATATACCAGCAGGGGTAATTGCAGTAGGTAATCCTTGCAAAGTATTAAGAGAGATTACAGAAGAAGATATAATTAACTTGTCAGATCAGTAACCCTGAAACTTAAGAAAAAGATTTATATAATTTAAACAAAAAACAGAATTTGTAGGAGGTAAGGTCATGAGAATTGAACATGTTGCAATGTATGTAAATGACTTGGAAAACACAAAAGATTTCTTTATTTCTTACTTGAATGCAAAGTCAAATGATGGATACCATAATAACAATACTGGCTTTAAATCTTATTTTTTAACATTTGAGGATGGCGCACGTTTGGAAATTATGAATAAACCCAATATGGAAGATATAGATAAAACTTTGACACGCACTGGCCTTATTCATATTGCTTTTAGTGTTGGAAGTAAAGAAAAAGTTGATAAACTCACAGAAAAACTTAAAAAAGATGGATATAAAGTGATTAGTGGACCAAGAACTACTGGTGATGGATATTACGAAAGCTGTATAATTGGTATAGAGGGAAACCAAATTGAGATAACAGTGTAAATTTAAGGTTAAATAGTAAGTTTAGGAAGAAAAGATCATGTTGGAATACAGATATGATACACAATTACTAATTTTAATATAACAAGGGGGAAAATAATGATTCAATCAGTTGTACATATTGCTTTAGTAGTAGAAGATTATGATGAAGCAATCGAGTTTTACACAAAGAAACTTCATTTTACATTAATAGAAGATACCTATCAACCTGAGCAAGAAAAAAGATGGGTGGTAGTATCTCCACCAGGTTCAAATGGAACAACAATATTACTTGCAAGAGCATCTAAGCCGGAGCAAAAGCCTTTCATAGGAAATCAAGCAGGGGGAAGAGTATTTCTTTTCTTAGGAACTGATGATTTTTGGCGTGATTATAATGAAATGAGAAAAATAGGAATAGAATTTGTTAGAGAACCTAAAGAACAGGATTATGGAACGGTTGCAGTATTTAAAGATTTATATGGAAACCTATGGGATTTGGTTCAATTCAATGAAAACCATCCAATGTTCAAAAGAATAAAATAAATTTGAAGAGAGGATAAGATATGGCTTCTAGTCAAGAATATTTAGATTTTATTATTGGGCAATTAGACACATTAGATAATGTTTCTTTCAGAAAAATGATGGGAGAATATATTTTATATTTTCGAGGAAAGATTTTTGGAGGAATATATGATGACCGTTTTTTGGTTAAGATAACCAAAGCAAGCAGGCGGTTGATGTTAGAGGCAATCGAGGAATTGCCTTATGATGGTGCCAAACCAATGCTTTTGGTTGAGAATGTTGACAACAAGGAACTGCTATATCAACTGATTACAGAGATGTATGAAGAACTTCCTATGCCAAAAGCAAAAAAGAAAAAGTAATTTTGAAATTTCAATTTGAATTTGTAGAGGTGAAAACTATGATTAGGATTGCTACAATAGAGGATATTTTGGAAATAGAAAAAATATATAACGAGATTTTGGATTATGAAGAACAAACAGTGTCTTATACAAATTGGAAAAAAGGGCTTTATCCAACAGTTGATTATGCTAAAAATGCTATTCGTAATAATACAATGTTTGTTGGAGAAAATGAAAATGGAATATTTGGCTGTGTAGTGCTTAATAGTATTCAACCCAAAGAATATGGCAACATTTCGTGGGTTACAAAGGCCAAACCAAGTGAAGTTATGGTCATTCACACTTTGTGTATTCGACCTTCTGAAAGTGGTAAAGGTAAAGCAAGAATAATGATGGAATTTAGTGAGAAATATGCCAAGGACCAAGGATATAAAGTTATTCGCCTTGATACTTATGAAGGCAATATTCCAGCTGGAACTCTATATCCCAAGATTGGATACCTTTATGTAGGTACGACAAAATTCCATTTTCAAAATGTCATATGGGAAAATTTAAAATGTTTTGAAAAACCATTATAGTATCAAATCCCAAATAATGTGGTGTTAAAAAGTAAAACTATATCATGTAAACATGATATAGTTATTTTTTGAAATATGTTGAAAAAGAAGGAAAATTTAAATAGATTACCGAATAAATACTTTAAATGTAAATATAAGTTGGAGGCGTATAAAACATGGAAAAAATACTTGAATCATTTTTAGAAATTATGCCAGTGTTAAAAGATGTGATGCAGGAGGATTTGGTAGTAATTGTAGCAGATACAACTAGTATTCTATATTATCGTGCTGGTGATACCATTGATATGAGGCTTAAAATTGGACAAAAGTTAACTCCTGATCAACCAATATATAAAACAATTCAAAGTGGTAAAATATACAATGAGATAGTTCCAAAGGAAGTACATGGTGTACCATTCAAAGCTGTTACATATCCAATTAAAGATTCACAAGGAAAGGTTATTGGCGGCGTTGGTATAGGAAAAAGTTTAACTAAACAATTAAAAGTAGAAGAAGTATCTGAAAATATATTTAGTTCATTACAACAAACAAATGCAAGTGTGGAAGAAGTTGCTGCTAATTCACAAAACCTCTCATTATCAATGAATAATATTATAAATTCTACTAAATCAACAGAACAAAACATAAAAGAGACAGATGGAATCTTAAATCTTATTGCAAGCATTTCTTCTCAATCTAATCTATTAGCTTTAAATGCAGCTATCGAAGCAGCAAGGGCTGGGGAAGCAGGAAGAGGCTTTTCAGTTGTTGCAGATGAAATGCGAAAACTCTCACAAATGAGTGGTCAATCAGCAAGTAAAATATCACAAATACTTCTTGAAATGAGAAAGTCCATAGATGAAGTTGTTAAAGAAATTAATAACACAGGGGCGATTGCAGAATCACAAGCTTCAGCCACTGAACAAATATCTGCTGCATTACAAGAGATTACTTCAAACTCTGAAACACTGGCAAATGTGTCCAAAATTGTATAATATTTATAATTTTAATACATAATTCATAAAAACACTGTGCTATTTGAAAATTTGAGTTTTACAGTGTTTTTTCGTCGTATTCCTAATATTATGTCTATAATATTATACTAACACCAATAATAAAAAATGAAATAGCCAGATCACTGCAGTATTCAAGGTTAAATTACAGAGTATTATAATTCGAAGGAGATTAGTTAGTTATGAAATATAAATGCCCATGTTGTGGTTACTATACATTTGCTGAAAAGCCTAATGGAAATTATGATATATGCGAAGTATGCTTTTGGGAGGATGATCCAATTCAGCTGAAGGATTCAACATATGAGGGTGGAGCTAATCATGTTAGTTTAATCCAAGCACAAAAGAATTTTTTAAAGTTTGGAGCATGTGAACAAGAAATGGTTGTTCACGTAAGAAAACCTAAGCCAGAGGAGTTAATAGGAATTGATTGGTAATATTATAAGGGCAATATTAAATTTCAATATTACTTAAGGTTAAACAGGATAAATAGTAATTTCAGGAGGCATTTTTATGATAGAAAGAGAAGAAGTTTTTACTTATGTAAAGGAAAAGTTTTGTACAGAACCAGAATATCCTTGGTTTAAATATCCAGATCATGTGGTGTTTAGACATGAGGATGGCGGCAAATGGTATGGACTAATCATGTATGTACCAAGAATTAAATTGGGTTTAACCGGAAAAGGGAGTGTTGAGATATTAAACTTAAAATGTGATCCAATGTTAAAAAGCATACTAAGAGGTCAACAAGGAATTTTGCCTGCATACCATATGAATAAGGAACACTGGATTACAATTGTTTTGAATAGTTCTTTTCCTAAAGAAGAAATCTACAATTTAATTAATTTGAGTTATGATTTGACAAAATAGAAATTGAGCAAATTGGAACATTATAGAGTTTCAGAGAGTACTCAAAAAATAAATTGGGGGTATAAATGGAAATTGAGATTACTGATGAAATTAAAGAGCAAGATGAGGAGATTATTTTTCAAGGTTTATTAAAATATAATTTAGAGAGAATTGAAGATAAAAACCCAAAGGATTTAGGGGTTTATTTACAAGATGAAACAGGAAAGAAAGTTGCTGGACTAATTGGAAATACACATGGCAATTGGTTGTTTGTAAAATTTCTATGGGTAAGTGAAGAATTAAGAAGACGTAATATAGGAAGTGATATTTTAAATCAGGCAGAAAAAACAGCGAAAGAGCGTGGTTGTAAGTATTCATTTTTAGATACCTTTAGTTTTCAAGCACCTGAATTTTATAAAAAGCATGGATACAAGGAAGTGTTTGCATTAGAAAACTATCCTGTTACAGGAAAACGCTATTATTTTACTAAAACTCTTTAAAAATAAAGATAAATTTCAATATGGTAATGGTATTGACAATGTATCTTGGGAAAATTTCATTATGGAACTTATAAATTATTAGAAAAAGCACAACTATTCTTGTTGGGATGGAGTGCTTTTACACTTATCACCTGCATTTATAATAATGAGTCCTATTTCATATATTCTTATGGAGTAGGGGAGGACAGAGGTACAATTTAAAATTTATGAGGATTATAAAAAAATACTTTCTGGAGATAAGAATGTGTTGTTTAGAATGAAAGAATTGTGGCTTTAAAAGAATTAGAAAATCAGAAAGATTGTATGATTACGATGAAGTGGTGATCTAATTATTTTTTAATCCTTAAATTGAACATAAAGGATAAATGCAACAGCAATCATATCAGCAAGGTTAAGTAATCTATAAGTAGTACGGCTTATTCTAAAATAATATACGATATTGGTAAGTACTAGGAATAAACCTAAGAGAAGGGCTGTATTATTTAAATTTTTGCGTTTGTTTTTATGCATAATCAAAGCCTCCAAATTAAATGTCCCTGAGGAAATTTTAGATTTTCCCAAGGGACATAAATTTTTTCTATACTATATTTAAATAAGCTAAGCTTCTTTTATTTGTAGCCATATTCTTCAGTTTGAAAATGAAGGGTAATTTTTACAATTTGGCTTTTCTCATCATAATATTTCATAAATGTAATGGTACTATGGTCATCAACCTTCAAATCATCTACAAAATCATTTTTTTTCTCTTTTGCCAAAGCCATACATTGATTCATTTTCTTTTCAACTTCTTCATATTGTATATTATTAGAGAACTTTTTTAATATGTTTTTTGTCATATCATCTAATTTAACATTTTGTTCAGATACACTTTCATTTATCTCATTACGTGAATCTATTACTCTACATTTTTTTTCATCATTAAAATATAGTGAGAAACTATATTCATTTAAATTATCTTTATAATTTTTTCTATAAAAATTATACTCTAGTTTAGCTTTTTTTCCTTGTTTAGTAAAGTTTTTCTGGTCATCTCCTGTTTGCTTATATTTATCTCCTAGCATTTTCTTTATATCTTCACCTTTAGTAATAAAATCTTTAGTTGATTTTTCTTTATAAGCATAATCAGGATCATTAGGAAATGTATCTTTTAACATTGCATCTACATCAATACCATTTATTTTACCTGGTAGCTTACTATTTTCGGATGTACTATCTTTACTTTTATCCTCTTGTGTCTGTTTACTTTGTTCTTGATTGGCTACTTTTACTTGTTTTTTACAACCAGCAAATGTTGCTAGTACAAAAACAGTCATAATTATTGAAAGAAATTTTTTCATTAGTATCATTCTCCTTATTTATTCAGCCCAAGTTCCAAACTTTGAACCAAAAGATTTTAAATTGGACATAGGTTTTTTATTAAATACATCTGATATTTTTTTAGCTGGTATGCTATTAAAATCAGTTTTCTTTAATTTATCTGCTATATCATAAATATGTTCAATTGAAACTGCAAAATTCAATTCTCCTTCTGCCTCTATTCCAGAAGTAGTTAACCCTACAACTTCACCTTTGGAATTAAATAAAGGTCCACCAGAATTACCATGAGTTATTGGAATTGAGATTTGTATTTGCTTTGCTTTTCCATCATTCCAAAAGTTTGATATTATTCCTGTAGATACAGTATTAAACAATCCCTTAGGACTACCTATTGCAGTAGCTTTTTCGCCTTTTTTAAGTTTTGATACATCTCCCAATTGAACGGGTTGTCCTATCTTTTGCTTTAACTTAATAATAGCTATATCTACTGTTTTATTAGCTGCAACAATGCCTTCTGCTTCATAAATTTTTGCATCATTTGTTCTAATTAATGCATTGCAACCGCCATTTATTACATGATAATTTGTTGCAATTATACCAGGAGCTATAAAAAATCCACTACCTATAGCATATTTGTTATCACCATTTGGTACTAATAAAGCAACTGTTTTTGGATCGTTTTCTTGTATTATTTCCTCAAGTGTTTTTTCAGTATTGGATCCAGTATTACCATAGATTTTGCTTGAATCTTTAGGAGTAAAATCAGTTACTGTATCCTTTGCCTTAGTCTTATCATTATATCCATTTTGCTTTTCTTCAATTTTCTGCTGCTGCTTTTTTATATTGTCTTTTGCATCAATGTAAAAACTCTTTACCTTATAAGTATCTTTATATGGTATAAGTTCCATTGCATATAAGAATTTAAGATCTTTGCTTTGAGTAGTATTTGGTAAGGTTAGATTAATATTCATATTGACTTTAGCAAGCAGTGAAGTTATCTTTCCATCTTGAGTATTAACTTTTGCTATATCAAAATCATAATCTTTTACGTTACCTTTATACTTACCAACCATATATTCAAATGATATTATATCTGCGGGCATAGCATCTTTTACATATAATTCGTCTAATGTACTTGTAGGTGCATTATTAAAGCCCCACTCATAATATTTTTTAAAATAATTATCCAGAAAATCTTTTACCTTTTTCTTTTCTGTATCATAATTAGAGCTTTTGCTTTGATCATCTATTTTAGATGACATTAAGGCAATTTTATTATCTGCTGAAGAACTAGATGCGTTTGGACTATTATTACTTATCTTGCCTGAACATCCTGATAAAATTGATATTATCAATAAACATATCAAAATATTTATTGCTTTTTTTTTAAACATAGTAATCTCCTTTTTCTATTATTTTAAATTGTACCTAGAAACTGTTATGTTTATATATTGTTACTTACAGCTTGTTAATAATTAAAGTTATCCTTTGAACTACAGTTTTTTATAGCACTAACTCTTTTGGTTAAGTTTGGATGACTTGAATGTCTTTCAGATAACCAAACCCAAAAACCAGTTTGTTCAAAAGCTTGTCTTTCAAATTCTTCTACATTTACTTTTTTATATAGTTTTTTGCCAGCTGCTAAGAATAATAGTCCATTTACGGCTCCATCAGGTTGCAGGTTGGCTGCAAAGCTATCTGCAGTATACTCACAAGCACGTGAGTAAGCCTTTCTTAATAAAGGAACAATTGATGATGGCAAAATTAGCCAGCGCCATTTTAAGTGACCTCTTTTTATATGAGCTAATTCATGAGCAACAACAAAATTAACAGCATTTTGACCATCTTCATAAGCTAATTCAAGCACATCTGAATAAATAACAGCAAAATTTCTTCCTAAAAATTTTGTTACAAAAGAATTAATAATTCCGCCTGACTGCATTATATAAATGTCAGGAAGAGGCATGGACATTTTTTTACAAAAATCAATAGCTGTATTATATAACTCAGGAAATTGTGTTTGAGAAACCTTTATGGAATTACCCTTAAGTGATCCAATAAAAATACCTCTTGTGAATAAAAATATCAGTAGTCCTATTATTAAATAAACCACAAAAATAGAAGTTGGTGAATATTCTAGTGTGATATCTTCTTCACCTGCAATAAGAGCCATTATGATACATAAGTATATAAGTGCACTAAATATGCAGCATAGTGCGAAGTATAGTTTTTCCTTTTTATTAATTAAAGAATTCATTAAAAACCTCCTAAAAATATTAGAATATATGTTGCTTAAAAACTTAATCAATTTATAAATTTTAAAGATTTGACAGCTGCCTAAAATTAAATATAGATGATAATTTGAATAAATTTACAAAGTTTTTGGTATAAGCAAGACAATACGGTACATTATAACAAATATGTAATTGCATTTCAATATTTATATTATAAAAAGTTTAATTACATTAATAAAATTATTAAATTTAAATGCAATGTTGCAAGTGTTCTGCAATATGGGGTATAATGGAAGCTGTTAAATTGAAACATAAGAGGAGAATTAAATGAAAGATATAAATTATACAAATTTAATAGAAGATCTGAAAAGTGCTGATGATAGTAAGAGAGCTAAAATAATAGATAAACTTTCCAGGGATTATAATAATGCAATGCCAATGTTGTGGTCAGAAGCTTTAAATCAGGATAATCCAAGAGCAGTACTTTCTGTTATAAGAGATATTATAAAGAAAGAAAAACCTAGAGGTATATTTAAAAGAACTGTGGGGCATTCTAAACAAAAACTTGCTGATTTTCTGAAACATTCAGATCCTAAAGTCAGAAAGAATGTATGTGGTATTATTGGTGAAATAGGTGATTCCAAATATTTAGAGGATTTATATAGTGCATATGATTCAGAGGAACAGCTATTTGTAAAATCCTCATATATACTTGCAATAGGAAATTGTGGTGGAGTTTCGGATGCAGAAAAGCTTAAGTCAATATTTGAAGAATTAATAATTAAAGAAAAAGCTTTAAAAGACAAAAACTTGGCTGCAAAGGATGAGAAACATATAAATGAAGAAAAGCGTGCACTTACAAGGGCTATAGCTAAATTATCTCCTCCAAAGCCCCATAAGTTTACAGGCTTTAAAAATCCTGTACCTATGATATTGACAACTATGAATGATCATTTTCAAATTACTTTAATGGATCTTAAAGAAAAATCAATTAAAGGCACAACTGTGACTGAAGGAATATATATCGAAGAAAAGGATTTAAAAAAAGTCTACGAATGTAGAACTTTTTATGAACTTCTTTTTCCTTTAGAATCCTGTAGTAATCTGGAACTTAATTATAAGGTAGTAGCGGATAAAATTATAAAAACAAATATTATAAGCTTTTTAAATCAGTGTCATGAAGGAGATATTAATACCCCATTTTGGTATAGGGTTGAATTTAAAACTACAGATCACAGCAGGGAAAGATCGGAGTTTGTAAAAAACTTATCTAGAGAACTAGATGAAATTTCAGATGGAAATTTAAAAAATAGCCCTTCCTCTTATGAAATTGAGATTAGAATAGTTGAGAAAAACAATTTATGTAGTGCCTTCATTAAGCTATATACCTTAAAGGATAATAGATTTGATTATAGAGAAAAAGCTCTAGCTGCATCTATAAATCCTGTAACTGCAGCTATTGTAATGAAAAATATAGAAAAATGGCTAAAACCTAATGCTAAAGTTATAGACCCGTTTTGTGGTGCGGGAACTATGTTAATTGAAAGAGCTAAATTAAAAGATTTTAAAAGTTTAACAGGGATTGATATATTTAACACAGGTATTGCATATGCAGAAGTAAATTCTTACCTAGCTAATGTTAATATACAATTAAAATGTGAAGATATATTAGAATTCTATTCAAGAGATCGCTTTGATGAGATGATATCAAATATGCCTTTTGAAAGTAAATCAGGAGTTAGCAGTTTTAATACTAGATTATATAGTGAATTTGTAAATAGGATTCCTAGTATTGTAAGACCAGGGGGAATGATATTTCTTTATACAGTAGAAAAAAATCTTCTTAAGGAAAGTTTAATAGATAATAAGTATCTTAAGATTATTGATACTATAAAGATTGAAAGTGGGGGCTTGATTCCTCATGTGTTTGTAATAAGGGTGCTATAATTAACTGAAACATAAATAGTAATTTCAGGAGGCATTTTGAAGAAATCTACAATTCAATTAACTTGAGTTATGATTTGACAAAATAGAAATTACTGAATAAAAATAAGATAACTATCTCATTTTATAAAAAACAATGCTTGAATTAAGATGTAATATTTTTATTTAATGTAACAACTGAAAAAATGAATAGTTTGCCAGAACACTGTAAAATTCAAATTTGAATTTTGCAGTGTTTTTCGTTGTAATACAAAGATATGTGTATGTATTGTAAAGTTATACGACATAAGTGGTATTTAGAAATTATTATACTATTTATGAAATTGGTAAATTTAACATATTGATATTTCAAAAAAATTAATATATAATAACCATGCAAGTGATTGATAATAACTTTCAGTTTCAAATGAAATATGTTTTCGTTTATCTGAATTTAAAATTATTATTATTGAAAGAACCAATGAAAGGAGCAATTAAAGTTGAAAAAAGTTTTTGCATTATTTTTACTTGTTATGATTACTATATCTGTTTTACCTAGTACAGTTTTTGCAGCCAGTGCTGAAGAGGATTTAAGTAAAGCAAATCAGTCTGTGCTAAAAGCGGTTGAACTGGTTCAGTCTGGTGATATGGAAAAGGCTAAAGAATCTTATGCTAATTTTCAGGAAGGCTGGAGAGATTTTGAGGATAACGTTAAGGCAGAATCAAAAGAAGCTTATGGAAGTATCGAGGATAAAATGGGCATGGTTACATTTTTATTTTCTCAAACTCCAATCCAAAAGGACAAGCTAGTACAAGCTCTTAAGGATTTAGATGATGTAGATAAGGAGTTTACTTCAGGAAAGTTTAAGGATATTGAAAGCAGCAAAAAAGATTCAAAAGATAATAAACAAAGCAGCACTACTATTGGGGATTTAGTGGTACTTTTGGAAAAAGCAAAATCCCAAATAGATAGTGGAGATACAAAAGCTGCTTTAAAAACCATGAATAACTTTAGCTCTTCGTGGTTAGATGTTGAAGGAGTGGTTCTTACTAAGTCTAAAAAGGTATATGATGATGCAGAGAAAGACATGGTTAGTGCTAAAGCATATCTTTCTACTAGTCCAGTACAAACTGATAATGCTTTAAAGGCAATTAATAAAATGCATACATATTTGTCACCACTTGTGGGTGGAAATTCTTATTCAATGATAGATGTTATTACTATAATACTTCGTGAAGGTTTAGAAGCGCTGCTTGTGGTAATAGCACTGCTTGGTTATTTAAATAGGTCAGGTCATGAGGACAAGAAAGGCTGGATATATGGTGGAGTTGGTATAGGCTTCGTGGTAAGTATAGTACTAGCCGTGATCGTAAAAGTTCTATTCTCATCTGGTACCTTTGGAAATAATAATTTTTTAATTGCAGGTTGGACAGGAGTATTTGCTGCAGTAATGCTTATGTATGTTAGCTATTGGTTACATAGTAAATCTAGTGTAAAGGCATGGCAAAGCTATGTCAATGATAAGAGTTCACAAGCCATAGCTACTGGTAGTTTATTTTCTTTAGGATTATTAGCCTTTTTAGCAGTATTTAGAGAAGGAACTGAAACAGTTTTATTTTATATCGGTATGGCCTCATCAATTAAGTTAACAGATTTAATTATTGGTATTGCAATAGGTATGGCTATATTAGTAATTATAGCTTTACTCATTCTAAAGGTTGGTTTACGTATTCCAATGAGACCATTTTTTATGGTATCAAGCTTATTAGTTTTCTATTTAGGATTAAAGTTCACTGGCATGGGCGTAAATGGATTACAATTAGCAGGATTATTGCCTGCAACTTCTAGCGATATGCTTCCTAGCATAGCTTGGATTGGGATGTATCCAACTTGGGAAGGCTTTATTCCACAGTTGATTCTAATTATAGTTGCAGTTGCAATGGTTATATTAAATAAAGTAAATTCAAAAGGTTTAAAAATTAATTAATGTAAAAATTAGATGTTTTAATATTAGAAGGAGAGAGTATAATGATGAATTTTAAAAAATTATTTATAATAAGTTCTTTAGGTGTAGTATTAACATTTGCAGGATGCAGCACACAAAAAACTGAACAAGCTGCAACTTCAGCTCAAAATCAAACTAAGCAGGAAGTTTCTGCAGAAAAGCAAAAAACTCTTAGTATTCAAGAGGGAAGCAATAACATGAAAGAGGTTATTAAGCAAATGAAAACAGAGCTTAATAATAAGGAAGAAGACAAGGTTATAAAAACTTCAGAAGGTTTAGAAGGAAACTGGAAGATATTCGAGGATAATGTTAAGGAAAAGTACTTTACTTTATATGAAAAAGTTGAGGATCCATTACACACTATAACTGCAGCAGTAAAAGTAAAACCACTTGATGTAAATGTTATGAATACTGCTATGGAAAATTTGGACAAACAACTAGATCAAGTAAAGCTAGCAGACTTAACTACAACTGGTATCCAAAATATGAGAGATGTTTCAAAAAAGATGAAGGAACAGCTATCTAATAAGGAAGAAGATAACGCTATAAAAACTTCAGAAGGTTTAGAAGAAAATTGGAAACAATTCGAGGATAATGTGAAAGTAAAATCTCCAGCATTATATGAAAAGATAGAGAAACCTCTCCACACTATAAATGCAGCTGTGAAGGTAAAGCCACTTGATACTAATACATTAAATACCGCTATTGATAATTTAGATAAGCAGTTAGAACAGTATCAACTATCTGATTTAGTTTCAACTGGAACTCAAAATATGAGAGATGCCTTAAAGAAAATGAAAAATAAGATTGCACAAAATGATGAAGAAAGAACTATAAAAACTTCTGCATATTTAGAAATAAACTGGAAGAAGTTTGAGGATAATGTAAAAGCAAAATCACCTGAATTATATGAAAAGATAGAAGAACCTCTACATGCTATAAATGCAGCAGTAAAGGTAAAGCCACTTGATGGTAAGACATTAAACACTGCTATTGATAACTTGGATAAGCAGTTGGAAGAACTACAAAAATCACAATTTTAATAGAAAAAATCCAAGTCACAAAACATGAAACAATAAAAATATGTTGAAATAATAAACTGTATCCTGAAGCAAGGGCCTTTCTGAGTATGTCCTACAGGATACAGTTTATTTTATATTTATTACTTAAATATCGGGTTCTACATGAATTACAACTTCTGTAATATTAAGCTCACTCCTCAATTTTTCTTCAATATTCATTGTAATATCATGTCCTTCTATAACATTTAATTTAGAGCTAACACTTACTACCACATCAAGGAGAATATTATTACCATGAAAGCGTGCCTTTAAGGACTTGATTTTTCTTACTCCTGGAACGGTATTTATTATCTCAGCTATTCTATCTAATTCTGCCTTATGAAAGCCGTCTGTGAGATTATGTGATGCTTCTCTGAAGATATCCCAACCAGTCTTTATAATTAGTATTCCTACTATTACTGCAGCTAGAGGGTCTATCCAAGGTAACCCGAATTGAGAAGCTACAATACCTACAGCTGTACCTATACTTACCCAAGCATCCGAAAGATTATCCTTAGCGGCAGCCATAAGACCTGCGCTGTTTATCTTAATAGCAATTTTTTTGTTATAACGATATACCATGTATATGGCTAATGCACAGACAACAGCAGCTATAGAAGCAATTAAGTCGGGGGCCTTAGACTTAAAGTAGATAATAGAATGAACTGCATTATATAAAACATCTAATCCTACAGCTATCATAATAAAAGATGCAATGAGTGAAGCAATAGTTTCAGCTCTAAAATGACCATAATGATGATTTTCATCTGCCGGCTTTCTTGATATCTTTAATCCAATTAGAACAGCTAATGAAGCAATTATATCGGTTGTATTATTCAATCCATCTGCCATTAGGGCTTCTGAATTATATATATATCCTATACTAAGTTTTAATAAAGATAATGCAATATAAGCTATAATACTTATACGAGCACCTCGTTCTGCAAGCTTTAAGTCGTTATATTTTTCCTCCATATTTTCACTCCTTGTTCCGAATAATAGGTATAAAGAATTTTTATAACAAAGAAAAAAGAGATTTACCCTTAGTTTTTAGTTAATTGAAAGAAATTTATTCTATGACTACTAAAGAAAATTTTAACATAGGTGAAGGATTGTGTCTGCTGATAAAAAAATCTATTTTAAATATACTTGACAATATTACTAATTAGTAATATATTATTTACATGAGTAAAGAAAAAATATCTTATGGTGAATTAAGTGATTTAAATTTAAAGACACTAATAGTATTAAGCAGAACTAGTCAAACAGTTCGCAAAAAAGAACAAAGGACAATTAAGGAGGGAGGTTTAACGATTTCTCAATTTGCTGTACTTGAAATGTTATACCACAAAGGCGATCTAAAAATTTGTGAAATACTTGAGAAAACTTTAGCTACAGGTGGCAATATGACCGTCGTTATAGATAATCTAGCTAAGGAAGACTTAGTTAAAAGATGTGTTGATGCCAAGGATAGAAGGGTTAACTTAATTAGTATTACAGAAAAAGGCAGAGAATTGATAGAAAGTATTTTTCCCAGACATGTAGAGAATATAAATGAAATTTTCAGTGTTTTAACAACTGAGGAAAAGGAAGCCCTAATAACTTTATTAAAGAAATTATCTGGTGTATAAAAGTATACACCTTATATTTTAAAATTATATTACTAATTAGTAATTAACTAATTAGTATTAATAAAAGAGAGGAGATATATAAATGAAAGTAGAAAAACAAACATTGATAAAAGATATCGTAAAAATGGGACAAGAAGCAGTACAGGTACTTATGGATTTTGGAATGGGATGCATTGGATGTCCTTCTTCTCAAGCTGAAAGTATTGAACAAGCAGCTGCAGTTCATGGAATTGATGTTGAAAAATTACTGGAGAGACTTAACCAAGTTAAGTAAGAGAAAAAATATATAATACAATCAAACAAATGATAAATATTTTTGATATACGAAGGAGATTAAAAGGATGTTTAAATCAATAATTTCAAAATTTATAAAACCTAAAGAAGAAGATAAAGTAGTATGTGGATGCCATAATGTTACTGAGAAGGATATAAAAAATGCTATAAAAGATGGTGCTAAATCCTTTGAAGAAGTACAAGCTGTTACAAAAGTTGGCACTGGATGTGGCTGCTGTGTGGAAGGTAATAAGGATTTAGTAAATAAATTAATAATTAGAAAAAAAATAGATGAAAATCAAATAGTATGTGGTTGTTTCAAGGTTACAGCAGGGGACATAGTGGCTGCTGTTAAAAATGGTGCTAAGTCTTTTGAGGATGTGCAGGCTGCTACTAAAGTTGGTACAGGATGCGGCGGATGTGTAGAAGGAAATAGGGCGTTAGTTGATTACTTATTGAAAAAATAATAAATACTAAAATCCATAACTTAGATAAGCAATTAGAGCAATTACAAAAGTTACAATTCTAGAAAAATAGCTATATATCCTGATGCATGGGATATATAGCTAATTTTTTTATTCCATTTAAATTAATCAGCGCTTGTATATCCACTTATATAATGTATATGACCATCTGCGCGCCTTAACATAGTTTGAAAATAGTGATAATGACGTCCGTCAGGAAGATAAGTTGCTGGACCTGTTCTAGTTACATAGTTATGATAATGGCCATGATTAAAAGTTGTACTACCTTGCATGAAATGGTTATGAGGCACTCCACTTGGTGCCATATCAGTAATTTCACCATAGTGATGAACGTGACCTTGACTATATGTTGTTCTACCTGAATAGCTGTGGGAATGTTCTGGCATTTAAATTCCTCCAGATTAATTTATACATAAATAGTATATGAGTATCTTAGGAATAATGTTACATTTGGAAAAACGTGATTAAAAGTATATATAGATTAATTTAAGTATGGTATATTTTGATATTTCATCTGTTTTTAATCAAAAATTTATTGTTCTATTCACATAAAATCCACACAAATAAATGTTAAAATAAATCCCGGAATGTAGGGAGATTATAGACAGATATGCCATTTAGGAGGTGATAGAGTTTATGTGTAAAAGAGAATTTTTTATACCTTTTTTTAGAGCAAGAAATAAAAAAGTTCTTACTGTAAGAGAATTTTATGTGCTTGGCACTGTGGTACAACTAAAAGTCTATGGAAGCAATGGGAAAATAGCTGTAGAGGAAGCTGTAAATAGGCTGAATGATATAGATAATAAAATGTCTGTATTTAAAGAGTATAGTGAGATTTCCATGATAAATGAAAATGCTGGAATTTCTAATGTAGAAGTTAGTAAAGATACTTATTTTGTTGTAAAAGAAGCTGTGAAATATAGTGAATTATCAGAGGGAGGATTTGATCCAACTATTAGACCTGTGGTGGAATTATGGGGTATTGGAACGGATAAAGTTAAGGTTCCTGGTGATAACGAAATTGGTTCAAAGCTAAAACTTGTTAATTATAAAGATATAATTCTAAATGAAAAAGACAGAACTATTAAGTTAAGAAACAAAGGTCAAAATATTGACTTAGGTGGAATTGCTAAAGGCTATGCTGCAGATGAAGTAAAGAATATTTTGATAAAGAATAATATTAAGAGTGCTTTGATTAACCTTGGAGGAAATATATATGCATTGGGTAAAAAGCCAGATAGAACACAATGGTATATTGGAATTCAAAATCCTTTTGGTAAAAGAGGAGAGTTTGTTGGTTTTATAAATGTTAAAAATAAATCTGTAGTTACTTCAGGAAATTATGAAAGATATTTTATCAGTAATGAAAAAAGATTTCATCATATAATTGATCCCAAAACAGGATATCCTTCTGACAGCAAAATAATAAGTTCCACTATTATTTCAGATTACTCAATTGATGGAGATGGTTTATCTACAGGTGTTTATATTATGGGGCTTGATAAGAGTATTAAGTTAATAGAGTCTATAAAAGGCATAGATGCAATTTTTATAACGGAGAATAGAGAAATTTATATCACCTCAGGTATTAAGAATAAGTTCAAATTAGTAGATGAGAACTTTGTATGTAGAAAAGAGTAAAACTAAAAAAAGCTATTTTTACAAGTTAAAGTATTAAGTTTTGATAAAGAATATTGGAGGAATAATAAAATGATAAAAAAAATACCTAAGCTGCAAATAATAAGACATATTACGCAAATTATATTTTTAATCTTTATACCAGAGTTATTTACCTTAGTTTTTAGTCAATTGAAAGAAATTTATTCTATGATTGTTAAAGGTAACTTTAATATTGGTGAAGCTTGGCCTCATTTAATTGGAGCAATAATAATTATGACCTTAACGATAATTTTAGGTAGATTTTTTTGCGGATGGTTTTGTACCTTTGGAGCTGTTAATGATTTCATATACCTAGTATCGCACAAGCTATTTAAAATAAAATTCAGAGTAAATGAAGAAATTGATTCTAAATTAAAATATATAAAATATGTAGTATTATTATTTATTGCAGCTGTTATTTGGACAAGTGGTAGCAGCTACTTTGATAGTTATAGCCCTTGGAATGCTTTTGCGGGAATGGATAATATTTCAGGAGCTGTGGTTCAATACACTGCTGGTTTTATAATATTGGCTTTTATAGCCATAGGAGCAATTTTTATTGAAAGATTTTTCTGTAGATATTTGTGCCCTCTTGGAGCAGTATTTTCGGTATTGTCTAAGCTTAGAATTTTCAAAATAAGTAAGCCTACGGATGAGTGTGGAAATTGTAGATTGTGTACAAATAATTGTTCTATGGGAATAGGGCTTTATAAAATGGAAAAAGTAAGTAGTGGAGAATGCATAAATTGTTTTAAGTGCATAGAAGTATGCCATAGAAAGAATCCACAAGCAAGTATTTTAAATGAGAGGGTTAATCCATTGTTTCCTAGTGCAGTAGCAATAGCTGCTTTTACAGGACTAAATTCTTTAGGCAGTGTTATGAGCAAGAATAATTCAGCAGCTCATGTGGGAAGTACAAATAATATTTCAGCAGATAATAATAGTTCTAAGGAAGATAAATACAAAGATGGAACTTATACAGGGATTGGACATGGGAAAAATCCTGATTTAAAGGTTTCAGTTACAATAAAAGATGGCAAAATTGCAAGTGTAGAAATAGTATCTGCCAATGAACCTAAAGGAAAAGAGGCTTTTAGTGTAGTTCCAAAGGAAATTATAGGTTCACAATCAACAAGTGTAGACGCAGTTACAGGAGCTACATTAACAAGTAAAGGAATTATGGAAGCTGTAAATGATGCATTAAAGCAAGCTAAAATTAGCAATGTATCAACAGATAGTAGTTCTAAGGAAAATAAATATAAAGATGGAACTTATACAGGGATTGGACATGGAAAAAATCCTGACTTAAAGGTTTCGGTTACAGTAAAAGATAGCAAAATTGCAAGTGTAGAAATAGTATCTGCCAATGAACCTAAGGGAAAAGAACCTATTAATGTAATCCCTAAGGAAATTATAGCAGCACAAACCACTAGTGTAGATGCAGTTACTGGAGCTACATTGACAAGTAAAGGTATTATGATGGCTGTAAATGATGCATTAAGTAAGGCTCAGAAATAATTAGATAATATTGATTTAGGTTAGGAATGTTTAGTAACTAAACTTCCTAACTTTTTAGTATATTTTAGCTTAAAGCTGATACAATTAATTTTAAATTTATATTGCCAGTAGATAGGAGTGAAAAAATGCTAGATAACAAAAGGGTCCTTGTAATAGATGATGAGAATAAGATAGTTGATGTTATAAGATCATATTTAGAAAGAGATGGAGCAGAGGTATTTGAGGCTTTCGAAGGAAAAAATGCTTTGGAAACTTTTGAAAGAGTCAATCCAGATCTAATAATATTGGACCTCATGCTTCCGGATATGACTGGAGAAGAAATATGTAAAGCTATAAGAAAAAAATCTAGAGTTCCAATAATAATGCTTACTGCTAAAATTGATGAGAAAAGTGTAATATCTGGATTACACATAGGAGCAGATGATTATGTTACTAAACCCTTTAGTCCAAGAGAGCTTATGGCGAGGATATTTGCTTTACTTAGAAGAGTAAGCGAAGAGGCTGTACCACTTTCTGATATAGTGTCATTAAATAATGGGGATTTAGTAGTGGACGTTCTTAAAAGAGAAGTAAGGAAAAAAGGAGAAAACATAAACTTAACAATAACAGAATACAAAGTTTTAATGGCACTTTTAAAGTATCCTCAAAAGACCTTTACCAGGGAGGAGCTGATAAATGCAGTTCTTGGAGAAGACTATGATGGGTATGATAGAGTTATTGATACCCATGTTAAAAATCTAAGACAAAAGTTAGAAACAAATCCTAAGGAACCTGAATATATAATCACTGTACATGGCACAGGATATAGGCTTGGAGGAGAGTAATATGAAAAAAAGTCTTAGAAAAAAGATGTCACTTTCCTATATATTAGTTACAATAATTTGTGTACTGCTTATTAGTCTTCTTTCAAATTTCTTCTTAAAAGAATTGTTTAAAGACTATATTGTTCAGGACCATGAAACAAAAAATAAGGCTATAGTTTCAGCTGTAAGTAAGTACTATCTAGGTGATGGAAAGTGGAATAATGATGAAATTAAAAATCTTGGTGTAGATGCAATTGAAAATGGATTATTTATCAGTATTAAAGATGTATCTGGTAAGACAGTATGGGATGCAGAAGCTTATAATAATAGCAAATGTAATGCCGTGAAAAACCGTTTAATAGTTAATATGGAGACACATTTTCCAAAATGGAAAGGAGTTTATACTAAAGACGAGTATCCTATAGTAAATAATTCAAATAAGGTAGGAACTGTAGAAATTGGATACTATGGACCATTTTATTATAATGACAATGATATATTATATATAAATGCATTAAATAAAATACTTATATGTGTTGGAATAGTATCCTTATGTATTGCTTTAGTGCTGGGGCTTTTAATGGCTAAAAGACTTAGCAATCCTATAATGAATGTTATAGATACTGCAGAAATGATTTCCAAAGGCAATTATAGTGAGAAGATTCAAATAGAGTCTGACATAGAGGAAATAGATAAGCTGGCAACAACAATCAACAACCTTGGAACATCTCTTTGTGAGCAAGAGAAGTTAAGGCAAAGATTAACTAGAGATATTTCTCACGAATTGAGAACACCTCTATCAACACTTCAAAGTCATATGGAAGCATTGATAGACAGAGTATGGGAACCAACTACGGAGAGACTAACTAGCTGCCACGAGGAAATACTTAGATTAAAAAGACTTGTTGGTGATTTAGAAAAACTTGCTGAGTATGAAGGAGAAAATCTTATATTAAATAAAACTAAATTTAATATGAGAGAAGTCATTAACAATATAGCAGTAAATTTTGAGAAACAATTTTTAGACAAAGGAGTACAATTAATCTTAAATGCTGAAGATATTAGTATTTATGCAGATAAGGACAAAATCATCCAAGTAATAGTAAATTTAATATCTAATGCTCTAAAATATACTGAAAAGGATGGTAAAGTTGAAGTCAATTTGTTAGAAGACAGTCACTTTGTTAAGTTGAGTGTAAGAGATACAGGTATAGGAATTTCTGAAGTGGATTTACAATATATATTTGAAAGATTTTATAGAGCAGATGAGTCAAGAAATAAGCTGACTGGTGGAGCGGGAATAGGTCTTACAATAACAAAATCAATCATAGAGGCGCATAATGGAAGTATAGTTGTAGAAAGTAAGATAAATGAGGGAAGCGAATTTGTGATAATGATACCCCAGAGTTAAAGAAAAATGAAAAAATTATATTTTATTGTATTTGAATAAATTTTATGATAATATTTATACTAATAAATACATAAATTCTTATGTTAAGAGGGAGTAACTGCCTGTATTGGTGATGAAGTCAACATACTGACCTTTTGGTCTGGCTTTATCGTGGCTTATTTTAGTCAAGTGAGACTTTTAACACAATGATTTTATTATATTTAAATTTTCTTTAGCATAATAATCTATGCTAAAAAAGAGTTAAATTTAAGATAAAATTTCATTGTGCTAAGGGTCTTTTTTATTTATATATATTTGTTAATTTTATTAAGGAGGTTACTAAATGACAGAGTTTGTTAAAGCGGCATTACTTGTAGTTGTAGCAGAAATGGGAGATAAAACACAATTGCTTGCAATGGCCATGGCAAGTAAGTATAAGGTAAAAGAAGTAATGATTGGAGTACTTGTAGCTACTATTTTTAATCATGCTCTTGCTGTAGCAGTAGGAAATTATTTAAGTTCACTTATACCAATGAGTACAATAAAAATTGTTGCAGCAATATCCTTTCTAATCTTTGGACTTTGGACTTTAAGAGGGGATAAACTTGATGATGAAGATGAAAAGAAAACTAAATTTGGGCCAATTGTTACAGTAGCAATTGCCTTTTTCTTGGCAGAAATGGGTGACAAGACCCAGCTTATGACAATAGCAATATCAGCAAATAGTCATCATCCAGCGTTTATTTTAATGGGAACAACTGTAGGTATGTTAATTGCTGATGGTATAGGCATAATAGGTGGTGCATGGATGTGTAAGCATATTCCTGAAGCATATATAAAATGGGTGGCAGGAATTATATTTATATTCTTTGGAACACTTACTATTTATAATTCTGTTCCTTCAGTACTACTTAGCACTATGTATGTAATTCTATATATATTAGTACTTGGAATACTAATATATATATTCGGTGTAAAACTTTCCTATCAAGGTCAGGCCTGTAATATAGCTTCACCTGATAAGAATATTTTAAAAGATAACAATAAGTAAGTTAATGATGTCCTATAGATTTATTAAGGAATAAATTTCCACGGATATACAAAAATATAAAGGCAAAAATATTAATGTTAGTTTTGATTTACAAATAAAAAGACATGGAGGTATTATTTATGAAAGCTAATAATAATATAGGATGTTCAGTAACTGAATGTAGATTTCATGCGAAGGATGAAAATTATTGCTCATTAGAGAAAATTCAAGTTACAAAGCATGAAGCACAGGCTAAAACAAAACAATGTACTGACTGTGGAAGTTTTGAAGCACAATAAAAATATTCTAAAATAATGAGCTGTATCCTTGTAAGACAGTAATTTTTCGGAATCTGTCTTATAGGATACAGCTCATTTCGCTATATGCAAAAGTTTTAATTCTATCAATAAAACAATTTGTATATATTGTTGACAGTACCAAAAAATATGATATACTTATAGTCAGTACTGAGTATAAGGAGATTACAAATGAAAATACAATTATATATTCTAGGGCTTCTTATGAGATATGGCCCTCAACATGGATATAGCATAAAACAAATAGTATCAGATAACATAGCAGCCTTTGCTAAAATCAAACTTCCTACAATTTATTATCATTTAGATAAACTGGCTGAAAAAGGCTATATAAATTCTGTTATCGAAAAAGATGGCAATAGGCCTGAAAAAACAGTATATTCTATTACCGATTCAGGAATTGCTTATTTTAATTCTTTGCTTAATAAAATTTTAGCTGAAAATTATAGTGTAGAATTTGATTTCGATGGAGTATTATATTTTTCTGACTTTGCTGATAAGGATGCTGTTATTAAAAATTTAAATAGACAAAAAGAGTATATAGAAAATAAGTTGAAAGAATTAGCTAGAACTAAAGATAATACAGTAAGTAAATTGTTACCTGATTACAGAAGTTACTGTATTAGTATATTTAATCATCATATATATCATTTAGAAACTGAATTAAAATGGATAAATGAAACATTAAAGGAACTCTCTTAAGAGTTCCAAAAAAATGTTAATATAGTCAGTACTGAGTATAATTACGGAGGTATATTTATGGAAAAGAGTCTTTATTCAAGAAATTTTGAAGTTAACTATTATGGAGTGGAGGATAATATTTGGAGAACTATCTCACATTTAACAGATCGTCAACATGACATTCAAGTAATAGTAGATGTATCTGTACCAGATATGATTATATTAGATGCCAGGGTAGAATTGCTGCGTTATCCAATTAAAGATTGCATTTTAATTAAAGATAAAATGAAAGAATTAATAGGTATTGATGTTATTTCAGAATTCCGCTCTAAATGTGATGAATTGTTTTCTAGTGAAATGGGATGCGGCAATGTTAGAATGCTTCTTGGAATTTCTGTGCCTGGGGTAATCTTTAATTATTTTCCGCATCAAATTAAAATAGGAAATATGACAGAAAATCAATGGTGGGATTTTTGCAAAGAAAAACTTCCTAAAGCATGTATAGCTCACACAATAATGAGTAATAATGCCTAAATACTAAAGTATTAAATAATTATTTATATAGAAGAGGAGTAAAACTATGGCTTATAAATTGAAAGAAGTAACAATAAGAACGAGTAATTCTGAAGAAGGAACAAAAATAATTAGTGAAATTTGGGGTGATATTATGAGTGGAAAACTGCCCCTTCTTTTTGATAGTGAACATATGTTTCAAAAAGGCGTTTCTCCAGTTTCAAAATATAGTAACTATTCTAGTGATGAAAGTGGAGATTATGACCTTACCATAATGGCTGTAACAGCTGACTTTTTTCAAAAAATAGAAACAGCAGTAAGTAAAGGATTATATAAAAAATATGATGAAAATGGAGAAATAGGTATATGTACAAAAAAGGCATGGGAAAAAGTATGGCGTGAACAAAAATCGGGAAATATAAAGAGAGCTTTTACTGAAGATTATGAGAGTACTGTTCCTAGTGAATATACGAAAGATGGAAAGGCACATTGTTATTTATATATTGCTATTCAGTAGAAGAAAAAAAATCCAATTTTGATAACAAATAAGTTTTTAAAATAATTGACTCGCCCCTTAGGGGTGGGTTTATAATAATTATCAAGGTGAGGGATTAATGGAGAATAAAATAAAAATAGGCGAGTTATTGTACTCTCAGGCTACATTTTTATTATCTTTGTCTTTAATGAAAACAGTTATGCTTCTACTATTATACAGGTTGAAAACAAGCAGCAGGTTATATCAACGGGACCATATTCTATAGTTCGCCATCCAATGTATTTAGGAATGCTTATAATGTTTCTATTTACTCCTTTGGCACTTGGTTCTTATTGGGCAGTGATACCTTTTCTTCTTTCTGTGCCAATGAATGTATTTAGAATAAAAAGTGAAGAAGAAGTGCTTTTACGAGAACTTCCAGGATATAAAGATTATTGTTTAAAGACACATTATCGTTTAATTCCGTTAATTTGGTAAAATTTTAAGGAAATCCTTTATTTGATGACTAACCGCTCTTTAAGTGGAATTAAAGAGAGGTATTGACATAATGTAAGAAAGGTAATATATTATCTATAAAGGTAATGTATTACCTTTATTTTGGTATTTGGGGGTAAATATGAAAAAAGTTGAAAAGACCAGTGATATACAGTATTTATTTGGAGCACTATTTCTAATTGCTAACAAGGTAGATACTTTACTTGGAAGAGAATTTAAAAAATTTGATATTACAACAAAACAGTGGTTTTTATCAATTGTAATTGATAATTTATTTGATAATCCACCAACAATAAAAGAAGCTGCAAAGGAAATGGGAAGTTCTCATCAAAATGTTAAACAGGTTGCGTTAAAGCTGCAAGAGAAAGATTTATTAATATTAGATAAGGATGAAAAGGATGCTCGTGTAACTAGGCTAAAATTGACAGAATACAGTTATAACCTGCTAACAAAGCTTAGGGAAGAAGGAAATACTTTTATTGAAAGCTTGTTTAAGGGTATAGGAAAAGATGAATTGACAACTACAAGAAAAGTTATTCAGAAAATTATATTAAATGCTGATGAAATGGACATGAAAAATAATAATGTTTAGAAGTGGAGAAAAAATGGATAAAAATGAATTTAAACTTCAGATTGATAAATATATTATATATTTTACTATTCCTATAGCTATACTTATGGTTATTTGCAGCAGCATAGGAATTTGGCATCAAAAGTTGTATTCAAAAGAAACTATAGACTGGCTATCCCAATGTATTGGACAAGATATTTCAAATGTATTTTTTGTGGTGCCTGTTCTTTTAGTTTCAGGTATTGGAGCTTCAAAAGGATGTAGGACTTTTAAAATAATTTGGCTTGGAACAATGATTACTAATGTTTATTCTTACATTATTTACTGCTTTGCTGTACATTTTAACTTTTTATTTCATATTTATTGCTGCATTTTAGGACTATCAATTTTTTCATTATTATGCTTTTTTACTAAGCACATTAGTGAAGACTTTAAAAGCTGGTTTAATGAAAAAACCCCTACTAAAGCAGTAGGAAGCTTTTTACTGGTAATTGCAGTAGTATTTGTTTTTTTATGGCTTTCCGATTCACTGCCTGCAGTTTTAACAGGTACTGTACCAGAGAGTATTGTTAAGGATAATTTGACTACAAATCCAGTTCAAGCTTTGGATTTTTCTTTTTTTCTTCCACTAATGATTATCGCTGCCATAAGCCTTATTAAAAAGAAAAGCTTAGGATATCTTCTAGCACCTATGATGATAATTTTTGCTATAATAACTAATATTGATATTATTTCTTTAATGATTGTTGCTATGAATATGGGAATTTCTAATAATATACAGTTAATAATTTGTTTTAGTGTGATTACATTTGTAGCTTTAGTATTTTTATGGCAAATGTTAAAAAATAATAAAGACATAATTATATGCTTTCAAAAACATTGATATTGAATGGGGGAGAATATTATAAAAATTAGAAAAGTTTTTAGTAAAACAAAGATACTTAAACCTATTTTCATATTTCTATTAATTTTTATATTTCAATTTATATGTGTTGACTTTTGGGTAATAAACAAAGCTAATAAATACATAGTAGACAAACATTCTGTTCCGAGGGTAGAGTGTATAATTATTCCTGGAGCTTATGTATACCCTGATGGAAGATTAAGTGATATATTAAAAGACAGGGTTGACACTGCTCTAGAAATATATAAAGAAAACAGTAATCTTAAAATATTAGTAACTGGTGATCATGGAAATTTACAATATGATGAAGTTAATAATATGAGAAAATATCTAGAGCAGAGAGGGATAAAAAGTTCCAGCATATTTTTAGATCATGCAGGTTTTAGTACTTATGAAAGTATCTATAGGGCAAAACATATATTTAAAGTAAATAGTGCTGTAATAGTAACACAGGATTACCATCTTAAAAGGGCAGTGTACTCAGCAAAAGGCATGGGAATTGAATGCTATGGAGTAAAAGCGGACAAACATATTTATGTAGATATCGTAAAATATAAACTAAGAGAGAGTTTAGCTATTTATAAAGATTTTATTGCAGTAAACATATTAAAACCTAATCCTAAATTCCTTGGAAAAGAAATTCCTATAAATACTGGCAATTTCAAAGAAACCCGTGATTAAAATTAATTTATCCTCATGAAGAATTCCTGAGAGAAAAAGATTTTCGCTGATATCATTTTAAGCACATTAGATTCTATGACTTATATTATAGGAGAGTAATTATTATGAAAGACACAAAAAATAATTGGTTTTGGCCAGTAAAAGAAAAAATTTTATTTGTACTGCAAGGAGATGAAAAAGGAGCATCAAAAGAGGCATTAAAGAGAATGGAGGTATTTAACACACAGGTTGATTTAATAAATGCAGGAATGAAAAGAATTAATGAAAGACTTCTTATGGATAAGACATATAAAATATCAACGGTTATAATTGGAAAATTAAAGAATTCAGATAGGATTTGGACTGATGGTGCAATTGAGTATTTATCAAAGGATAATTATATCTTTAGGGTATTTATGAATTTTGATAAAGAAGAAGGAGTATTTAAATTTACGACCTGTGATTATCAGTTTGATATATATAAGGCTGCTGAAGTATGCCATGATAATGCTGTTTTAATGGATATTGAACAGCAGGAAGACGGAATTGTTTATGAGGAAGGCATTTATATAGGAGATTTTTTTTCTGATAAGGAAGTTCAAGATATAAGCGAAGGTGATAGGAAAAAATTCTTAGTACTATTTGATAAAATGGAAAAGGATTTATTGAAAATAACAAAAGAAGCAGAAAAGTACTTCAAAGAGCTATTTGCAGATGAAGGTAAAGAGATACAAGATATAATACAGGTGACAGCTTGTGAATTCGCAGATGCTTCCCTAAAAAGGCAGCAGGGCTTATGCATTGAGTATACTCTTTCTAGTGAGGATTTCTTTCAAGGGGTATATACAAAACATCAGTTAAGAGTATTAGAAAATGGAAAGATTGATGGTGTTGGGATTCATGTGTGATATTGCTAGATCTATTTAGGTACTATTATCAGACAATGCAAATCACATAACAAAAGCATCATCATGAGTTATAAAACTCTTGATGATGCTTTCATAATTTTATCCGATCGTTAGCATTGCTAATATCCTTTATTTAGCTTCTAATTTTTTATCTTCAAATTCTTCTACTTTTGAAGCAGATTTTTTGTTAATACCAAAAGCAAAATATGCGATAGTAACGATAGCACAGAAAATAGCTCCAACCAATAGTGGAATCTGTGTATCTGAATTAAAGCACATGCCGATTAAAACTAAGCAAAGATAAACTACTACAATATAGTTAGCATATGGGAATAACTTTGATTTAAAAGGATGTGTTTCCATTTCGGCTGCATGTTCTTTTCTGAATTTTATTTGACTGATACACAAAACAACCCATGGAATCATTCCTGGAAGTACACTTGCACTATAAATATAAACAAACAATTTAGAATTTGGGCAAAGATAATTTAAAATTACACATAATAGCAAACAAGCCAAAGTTGTTCTAAGAGCATTAACTGGTACACCCTCTTTATTTACTTTGCCTAGGAATTTAGGAGCTTGGCCATTTCTTGATAATGTATAAAGCATACGACCACAGCTGTAAATTCCACTGTTACAACCAGACATTGCAGCTGTCAATACTACGAAATTGATAATACCAGCAGCAGCAGAAATTCCAACCTTAGCAAAAGTTAAAACAAATGGACTGCCAAGTGCACTTATTTTATTCCAAGGATAAATAGTCACAATTACAAATATAGCACCAATGTAGAAAATCAATATACGCCAAATAATATTTTTTGTTGCTTTTCTTAATGTGTTTTTTGGGTCCTGTGCTTCTCCAGCTGTGATTCCAATAAGTTCTACACCTTGATAAGATGCCGTTACCAAGCATAAAGCAAATAGCCAACCTTTCCAACCTCCGGCAAAGAAGCCTCCATTTGCTGTAAGGTTTGTTAAACCAACGGCTGTCCCGTGGTTACCAAGACCAAAGAAAATCAAACCAAATCCAACTAATAGCATAGCAATAATCGTAATGATCTTAATCATTGAAAACCAGAATTCAAATTCACCATAAAATTTAACTGAAGTCATATTGGCAGCAGCAAGAATAGCTACACCTACCAAAGCTGGAATCCAAGATGGCAAAGCTGGAAACCAATAATTCATATAAATTCCGATAGCAGTAACTTCAGACATGCCCACAGCTATCCACATAAACCAATAACACCATGCTGTCATATAGCCAGCCCAAGGAGATATATATTTATTTGCATAAGTTGCAAAAGAACCAGTCAATGGTTCAAGATAAAGCATTTCTCCCATTATTCTCATAACTATATACATAGCAATGCCTGCTACTGCATAAGCCAATAATACTGATGGTCCTGCCCATTTGATGGTACTAGCCGATCCCATAAACAAGCCGACACCAATTGTGCCACCTAAAGCAATCAATTCAATATGACGTGCTTTTAGGCCACGTGTCAATTCTTCTTTTTCCATTTAAAATAGCCCCTTTCAAAAAAATATTAATAAATTATAAAGACAATTAATTATTGGATATGAATAGTATGTTAACATAATTTTATGATTGTTTTGTTTTTGTCATAATTTTTCCAATTGTTCCAATTATGTGATTTTTATATTTCACGCAAACAAATTATTCATTATGTATTTTGAAGACAAACTTTCAAATATAATTTTAGCTAACTTAATAAAATCTTTTTTTTACATCGAATAAAAGATATATGACGTTGTATGCATAAATATATTAAAATAAAATCAGGACTATTATAGCTATAACGATTACAATAGCCCGTTTTCTTTAAAATTAAAAGTTATATTTGATTATCAATTAAATTCTTCTATTTGCTTTATATATACTCCTGTTTTCATACTTTAAGTTCATATTATTACTCTTCATTTTAAATAAAAATTATTTTTTAAGATAAGAATTATTCTTTTATCTGATTTTTCTAAGTATAGTCTTTGCCTCTAATACAGTCTAAATGATATATTTTGAAATTTATTATAATATTTTTATATTTAACCTTAAATTATATGAAAAATGCAACAAGAGATATATGTTTTTCTTTACTAAAACACTATACTATTAAAAATAAATGATATTGCCATAAATCAGCAGTAGCATTTATTTTTATGAATGTTTAAATAGCACTGTTTGTGTTAAAATAATTGTTAGGGAAGGAAGTGGTTAAGTGAAAAAAATTCCTATAGGTATAAGTGATTTTAAAAAATTAATAAGTGAAAATTATTACTTTATGGATAAAAGTTTATTAATAAAAGAAATTTTAGAGGATGGCAGTGAAGTTATATTATTACCAAGGCCAAGACGTTTTGGAAAGACTATCAATATGAGTATGCTTAAGTATTTCTTTGAAAAGACTGATGAAGATAACAGCTTTCTTTTTAAAGAATTGAATATATATAAATATAAAGATATTATGGGGAATCAAGGAAGTTATCCGGTTATTTATCTCACCTTTAAGGATGAAAAATATTTAAGTTGGAAAGATTGTAAAAGTGGGATGAAATTTGTAATAGGAAGCGAATTTAAAAGACATAAATATCTTCTTGAAAGCAATGTAATGAATGATGAAGAAAAAGAAATGTACAAAGATGTTATGAACTTAAAGGCAGAGGATATATATTACCATAAAAGCTTATTAAGTTTAAGTATGTATTTATCTAAGTACTATAGTAAAAAAGCCGTAATAATTATAGATGAATATAATGTACCAATACAAAGTGGATATACTGGTGATTACTATGAAGATATTATAAATTTCATGAGAAATTTTTTAAGTGGAGGCTTGAAGGATAATATATATTTAGAAAAGGCAATTCTTACAGGTATACTTAGAGTAGCAAAGGAAAGTATATTTTCAGGACTTAATAATTTAAATGTATATAGTATTTTAAAGAATAAATACAGCAGCTATTTTGGATTTTCAGAAGTTGAAATAGAAAAAATTTTCAGATATTATGAAGTGGAATTTAAGCTGGATGAAGTTAAAAGCTGGTATAACGGCTATGTATTTGGAGGAAATATAATATATAATCCTTGGTCAATATTAAATTATGTGAACAATTATGAAGAAGGACTTCAGCCATATTGGATAAATACCAGCAGCAATGATTTAGTGAAAAGCCTTATAACAAAAGGCGGTCAGCAGCTAAAAAGTGAACTGGAAGATTTAATTCAAAATAAAAGTATAACAAAAGATATAAATGAAAATATTGAAATGAAGGAAATAGATAAGAGTACAGAAAATGTATGGAGTTTTTTACTTCTTAGTGGATATTTGAAAACTGTAAAAAAGGCAAGAAAGGCAGATGGAAGACTTGTATGTGAACTTGCCATACCTAATATAGAAGTAAAATATTTATATAATGAAATAATAATGAGCTGGCTTAAAGAAAGCGTAAATAATGATGAATTCAATCTTATGTTAAATTCACTTACAAATGGAGATATAGAAACCTTTGAAGATATTTTTGCAGATTATGTGGTTAAGAGCTTTAGTTATTTTGATATAGGTGATGAAAGTGAGAGCTTTTATCATGCTTTTGTACTTGGAATATTAGTAGCATTAAATGATGAATATAGAGTGAAATCTAATAGGGAAAGTGGTTATGGAAGATACGATATAATGATTATTCCAAAGGATATGAATAAAAATGGTATAATAATTGAGTTTAAAAAAGTTAATAAAAGAAGAAAAGAAACTTTAAATACAGCAGCTGAAAATGCATTAGTTCAAATAAAGACTATGAATTATAAACAAGAACTTATTGAGCTTGGAGTAAAAAATGTAATAGAACTTGGAATTGCTTTCGAAGGAAAAGAAGTTTTTGTTTTAACATAAAGTGTAATTTTAACTTGAATTAACTAAGAATTTTATTAGCTGAAGTTAGAAATAAGGTGTCTTTAAATATTTTAAATATAAGGATTAAGGGCACTTCTTTTATTTCAATTTTGAAAATAAAAAAACGGCGGGTAAAATTTTAAGGAAATCCTTTATCCGATGACTACCAGCTCTAGATAACAATTTTTAAGCATCAGTTGGAGGTTAAATGCTTGGATGTGGGTATCTCATTTAACAGGCTATATATTAAGGGATTTATTCTTAGTTCATCAGCTGCTTTAATTTGCGCTTAATTACTATAAGATTATATACAATCTAGAGAATAGCTGACTTTATTTCAGTCTGTAGTTATTTTCCTTTTCATGTATTTCTACAATGAAATTTTTGCACATTTCTAAAATTTGCTGCCTATACTTTCATCAAAATATAAAAGTTTTTCCACAGTAAATTCAGAAGAGATTATTATAGGCAAATTCTTCATGTATCTATAATTTATTATTTTAAATGTTATGTTCATATCTGACTCAATAAGCTTGCCTTTATAGAGATCATCTATTATTAAAACCTGTGCTGTTGTGAACTTTCGTGTGCAGGCTTCATAATATTCTTCATCTAAAATATTTTGTTTTAATTTTAGTATTTGCTCAAAAAAGCTATACTATTTTTTCTAGTATTTCTTATTTGTTTAAAGCTTTTAAAGTATTTGAAGGCAGTTTTCTAAAGCGTAAACTTCAGATGAGTCCTTCCATGTCTCCTTGATACCATTCTGTTTTTTCTTCCTCAGATTCATGTTTTCCAAATTCTTTTTCCTGAGTCTCTGAATTATATCCCCAATTCTTTTCATAGTTTCCCCATGTTCTTACAAAGCTTTCCTTTCCTTGCAGCTTTTTATAATCATCAGGAAAATCACTGTTAGTTTTAAATTTATGAAAACCATAATAATTCTTATGTTTTTTATAATTATTTAAATAGTTTATGACCTCCTTTTCATCCCTTAAACCTTTATTTTTCCAGCTGTACAGCACTTTTTCAATATATCTCAAATTTTTGGCATTACTTTTTAATGCCTGCTTCATTCCAAGAATAATTAAGTCCTTTGAATTAAAGTCCTCCATAAAATTTTTTAACAGGTCAATTTCATAAGGACTGGCACAGCTTATATTGTCACTGTAAAAATTTACAACATCGGCGAACCCTTCTTCTTCTTTTTTTAAGTAAGTCTCTGTAGTAATCTCTGGTATTGCTTTATTAAAATAGGCATTATCCATAGGACTTTTTGACTCAATGGAAGAAGTGGAAAGGTACTTACTGCTGGACTTATTTACATCATCTAAATTTTCATAAGTGCTATCTTTGTCATAATAAATATTTTGATCTATAGAAATTTCATTTGCTTCTAACTCGTAATGAACTTCTAGTTTTTTATCATCTTCAGAAGTGTCAGATGAATTTTCACCTGGCTTTCCTTTAGTGTCAATTATTGAATTAGTACTATTTTCAAAAGAATCACATAGGCTTTCAAGTTTTTCATAATCTATGGTGTACCATTTAGTCTTGTCCATTTTTGATTTATTGAAATTAGAGCTTAAAACTACTCCTGAAGTTTCAAGCTTTTTTATAGCTCTTATTATGGTTCTTTTGCATAAAAAGCTTATTTGATTGTGCCAGGCTTCATAGCTGTTATAAATCCAGGGTGTGCCATCTATTATGTGAGTGCTCTTTAAAAGCCAGTAGTGGATTTGTTGAAGTATTATACTTTCTGTAACTCCAAAAATTTCTGCAAGCTTAGGCTGAAAAACCATAGTGATTTCATTTTCCAAAAGTACTTTTTTCATAATTAACACCAATCCTTTACTTATTTTTTCAGAGGACAAAGAAGGTTAGTTTTCTTGCTTTTTAAAAAATTTTAAAAATTAGTTTCGTAAGTAAGCATATTATTACCGCTCTTTTTTTTAATCCTTCAATAGCTTATTTGCAATTTATGAATAAAATGTTGCATAAATGATTTTACTTACTTTTACAGCTTTTTTCTACAATATGCTGAAAAGTTGGCATTATATGATGATTATTTGAAATTGGGAAAGAAACATAACTGTTTTTAGTGTTGAATTTTTTGTATATAGATAAATTTTATGAGAAAAATATTTCAAAAAAATTCTGATTGAGTTATTTTCAATCAGAACTTTTTAAAGTTGGCTATTTTGTATCATGGATCATTTAATTTCTTTTCATATCTTATCATCCACTTTCACTTAATATATAGGATAGATTTTTGAAAAGGAGACAAAGATTTTTACATAATTTAAAAAGTTGAATACATAATAAAAGGTCATATACGCAAAAGTATGCTAAGGTTACTTTGAATGCTTCAAAAGGTTGTGGATGTGAAGATGGTTGTTGTGGGGGCAAGCAGGATACTTTAGAATATAATCCAATGTTGATGTTGTAAGAATAATTTTGTATTGATATTGGTATATTTCAATATTATAATATGGTTAAGTGTTTACAGGGTATATGTTTTATTTTATAATAACCTAATTTAAATGTTATAGTTAAGGAGATTAGTAAAAACTGAATAGCTAAGGAGTGGTGAAAATGAAAGAAAAAATTAACTTATATCTTTTAACAGGGTTCTTAGGATCTGGAAAGACTACTTTTTTAACTAATGTATTGAAGGATTTATCTAATGAAAAAGTGGGAGTTATAATGAATGAGTTTGGCAAAATAGGCATTGACGGTACAATCATTGAAAAGGATGGTATGGAACTTGTAGAAATAAATAGAGGCTCAATATTTTGTTCTTGTTTGAAATTATCTTTTGTTTCTGCAATGATGGAAATGGTAGATCGTTCTATAGAATATTTATTTGTTGAGAGCTCAGGACTTGCAGATCCTTCTAATATAGGGGAAATACTAGATGCAATAGAATCTGTAAAAGGTAAAGTCTATGATTATAAAGGTGCTATATGCATAGTGGATGGAGTTCATTTTTTAGAACAAATAAAAGATTTGGAAACAGTAGAGAGGCAGTTAAAACATTGTCATCTAGCTGTTATAAGTAAAATTGATTTAATTGATAATAAAACCTTAGAAGAAATAAAATCAAAGATACGAGAAATAAATAACAAGGTAACAATTCAAGAGGCACGATTTGGAAAATTTGATTATGATTTTATTAATGAAGACTTAATGAAAAATCAATGGGTAGAAAGTGAAGATACAACTAATACTGTAGAGAACAAACCTAAAACAATAAGTTTAACATTTACTGGTGAAGTTAGAAAAGAAGAACTGACAGCATTTTTAAAAGCTGTATGCTCTGATTGTTATAGAATAAAGGGATTTTTTGAGTTAGAGGATGGATGGAATCAGGTAGATGTAGTTAATAATATAATTGATTATAAAATCTCTGATACGAAAGAGACAGAATCAACATTAGTATTTATATCTAAGATTGGTCCAAATGTAATAAGAAAAGTATTTAATTCATGGAATGACATAATAGGAAAAGATATGAAGCTTAATAATTAAGTAAAATTGGACGAGTGTAACTAATCAATAGGATGAGTTACACTCATTTAATTTTAAGATATCTTTTAATTTACTAAAAGATAAGATCAATATATTTAAGTTTATATTATAATTATGCTGAGCAAAGAAAAGCAGTATTTTCGTATGATAGAAGAATTCTATATACTTAAATACTGCTTTCTTAATTATAAAATTATTAAGTGTTAAATAAAAAGCTTAAGGATTTATTATTTATAACTTATTCCATTAGGTGTTTTGTCTACTGTAACTGTTTGAATTGCTTTATTACTAGTATTATCAATAACACTAACAGTACTATCAAACATATTAGTTACATAAACAAATTTGTTATTGTCACTGGCTACTATTCCATGAGCACCTTTGCCTGCTTCTATTGTAGCTACTACTTTCTTTGTACTTAAATCAATTTTAGATACGGTATTTGAAGGAGCAGCTTCAGTACCTTGATTTGCTACAAAAGCAAACTTATTGTCAGGTTCAATGTAGACTTGTGCAGGACCTACACCTACAGGTATTTTTTCTATGCTATCTGTGGAAAGGTCAACTACAGCTAAAGCATTCTCGCCATTTAATGTTACTAATAGTGTTTTATTATCCTTTGTTACAGCAGTAGTTATTGGTGTCTTACCAACTTTGATTTTTTTAATTTCTTTAAAATTTTCAATGTCTAAAACACTTACAGTATCCTCACCCATATTAGCAACATAAGCTAATTTACTATCCATTGAAATTCTAAAACCGTGAGGAGTTTTGCCTGTAGAAATTTTATTTACCACACTGTGATTTCCAGCATCAATTACTGATACGTTGTTGTCTCCGCTATTTGTAACTAGTGCATACTTGCCATTTGGTGTAAATACTATATGGGCTGGATGCTTACCCACATTGACTTTTGTTATGAGTTTATTGGTTTCAACATCATAAAATGATGCATAACCTGACATGGTTGAGTCTTTCATCTCCATAGAGTTATCTTTTTCTGACATTTTTGGAGTTATAGTAACTCCCACGGTTTTATCATCTGGAGAAATTTGTACATTGTGAGCAGAACCATCAACTTTAATTGTATCCAATACTTTATTTGTAGATGCATTTACTCTAGAAATACTTCCACCCTCATTTGCAGTATAATAATAGGATTTTTCGGCTACTCCTACTTGATCCAGCGGTGCTTGTTCATTTTTAGATTTGCTACCACATGAAGCTAGTGCTAAAGGGAATATGAAACAGATAGCTATAAATTTTAGATTTTTAAATTTAAACATGATATTGTACTTCCTTTCATATTATAATCTTTTTGTATATATTTTGGTGTTGTTAAAATATTTAATTTAGCATATAAAAAATAAATAACTCTATATTAGTATTTAATTTTTGAGAAAACATATACATTTTTCTAATTTATTTAAAGTCTAAAGTTAGTTATGAATAGTAAAAAAGTAAACTAATATAGAGTGAAATTGAGGATAAGATATGAAATAACAAGTAAAATTTTAAAAATAGAAGGCATGACTTGTGCAGCTTGGATAAAGGAAGCTTTTTTAAAGAATCAAAATCCTAAATTATTTAGAGATTTAAGTTCAGATCCAATAATAAAGAATATTACTGTAATTACAGCAGAAATTTTAGAATTAACTTCAACAGGTAATAGTATGAAGATGAATGGTATGAATATGTAGAGTACTCAAGGCATGTAAAACATGAATAATATGTAGAATATACAAGGCATGTCTGACCTAAATGAAATGGTAAATATGAATGGTATGAATAATCAAGATAACTAAATACAAAATCAATTAAATTTAATTGAAATGCATATTCATCAAATGCAGCAACAAAGTTTTCTTCAAATACTGAGTTAAGACTACTTAAAAATAAGTTCAAATTCAACAATTAGTGAAAAAAATATTTTTAATATTTTTTCCGTTCGAAAGTTTTTTGTTTATATGCAAGTATACCATTTACAAGTAAAGATTTATGACCTAAAATATTACGAACTTTAATTATGATGTTTTCAATTTTTTCGTTATTTATATTTTTAGGAACGTAAAGTGTGATTTCATCTTTGACAAAAAAGTTGTATCTTTCCTCGTAAGATGGTTTTCCTAATCTAACAACAGGAACAAAAACATTACCTGAGCAGCATGCACCTTTATTGACCATTTCTATATAAATATCCTGAACAGCTTTTTCGCTTAAATACTCTTTAACACCACGATTAATTTCTATATTCATAATAACACACCTTTCTTTAAAAGTTTATTACATACTAGAAGATAGAAACTGGACGATAATTATATGTAAAGTTACTGATTTCCTTTATTATCTCCATGACAATTCATACTTATCCCTCTAGTGTGTTTACTTTAATTAGAAAACAATTATAATTTAATTGGATTATATATTATTTATATAAAGAAATTATGAAGAAATTAAGAGATACAAAAGGTTATATTTTAAGTGCAAAAAAGTTGGTGAAATTTTGCAATAGTATAGAAGTGGAGAGTTTTGATTTACTAAAATTGTTTTTAGTATAAAAATATATTCTTTAGAAAGAATAGTAGTGTTGATTATTTTTGTATATAAAAGGAGGAAACATTTATGCAACCAGAAAAAATGAGCAGACCAAATGAAGGAGTTAAATGTGTTGTTAATAGTTGTCACTATTATATGTCTGGTGATCACTGTGGTGCAGCACAGATAGAAGTTCAACCTAGAAATGCAAGAGATACTCAAGAAACAGATTGTGCAACATTTATACCAGAAAATCAGGCATAACTTTATTTTTACATGTGTATACCCAATAAAAATATTTAAACCATCCTGAAGTTTAGGATGGTTTAAGTGTTTTTAATTTATACTAAATCCTTGTTATCAACATCAGCATTTTTATTGTCACAACAATTACTTTTTTTATTGTTGCCAATCATCATTGGTATCATAAAAATCATCATCAATGGACATAAAAATGGTGTGATTTTTCCAATTACAAGGCTGGCACTAGGGCTAAGCCTTGATATAGCTGGCAATAATCCTACCAAAATTAGAGGTAAGCCACAGCAAATGACCATGTGAAGCATATGCTTTAATGGACTATGATTATGAGAATTTTGCTTATTTTTACTATTTCTATGACAATTCATACTTATCCCTCCAGTAAATTTCCTTTAAATTAATAAAGTAATTATATATTATTCATGTAAAGAAGTTATGAAGAAATTTTAAATATATGAGGTGTATGTTTATAGAGAGTAACTGGATATTTAAGACTTTTATTTCATCAGATAGTATCTTCATAAAATCTACACATTAGTGATATATAATATAAAAAACACAGATAAAATTAAAAATACTTATTAGGAATATATTGTAAATTTTTTAATTTTAGAAAATTTATGTTGATTTTTACAAAACATTGGTTTATAATTTATTTAAATTTGATTAAACATATTTAAAAAAATAAATGCTGTGAATAGGAAAAGTAAATTATATAGAACATACAGAGAGAAACTACATGGTTGAGATAGTTTTATGTAGAAATATAGTTGAAGTGCCCCTGTGAGCATAAAACCGAAATTTAGTAGGCTTTTACGGGTTCTCCCGTTATAGAGATATGGTATGTCAGTATCAGAATAAAGATGGGCATTTTTGCTTAATCAGAGTGGAACCGCGGAAGTTAACCTTCTGCCTCTGAAATTTTTCAGAGGCAGGAGGTTTTTTGTTATTTAAAAATAAGTATTGACAGATAAATTTTATTAAATTATACTAATATTCATATAATTTAATAATTGGAATTTATCAAGAGTGGACGAGAGATTGGCTTTATGACTCCACAGCAACCTACTTATGTAAGGTGCTAATACCAACAAAGCTTAAGCTTTGGATGATAAAGATTGGTTAATTATGTTAAATAAACCTCTTTATGCATACAAAGCATGAAGGGGTTTTAATTATTTTAGAGGAGGAACTAAACGTGGAAACTTTAGAAAGAATAAAAAAGGAAATTGAATTTTATAAAGTCAAGATAACTGACTACAAAAATGGAAATGTGGACCCTAATATTAAGGGAATAAGGTCTGCTATGGGAGTTTATGCAGAACGTGAGGTAGAAAAGTACATGACTAGGATGAAAACACCAGCAGGAATAATTACTTTGGAGCAGTTTGAAGCTGTGAGCAAAATTGCTGATAAGTATTCTCATGGCAGAATACATTTTACAACTAGACAGGATATTCAATTTCATGGAGTAGAACTAGAAGATACTGTGAAAATAATGAATGAAATTTTAGAATTTGGTATAAATACCTTGGGAGCAGGTGGAAATTCAGCAAGAAATGTAGCGTGTTCACCACTTTCAGGAGTAGATAAGGATGAGATTTTTGATGTTACTCCTTATGCTGTAAAAACTGCTGATCACTTGTTAAAAGATCCATCAACAGTTAAACTTCCAAGAAAGTATAAGGTTTCGTTTTCTAATAATAATTTAGATACAGCTTATGCCACTATAGCAGATTTAGGATTTGTTGCAAAAATAGAAAATGGTAAAAAAGGCTTTGAAGTCTATGCAGCAGGAGGACTTGGAGGAGCATCTACCACATCATTAAAAATAGATGATTTCATAGATGAAAATGATGCACTTTACTATGTACAAGCTATGAAGGAGCTTTTTGAAGCTGAAGGTGACAGAGAAAATAGAAATAAGGCTAGAATAAGATTTATCAGATATAGATTAGGTGATGATAAATTTAAAGAACTTCTTAAAGACTATGTAAATAAAGCAAGGAAAAATTTAGACTTGGATTTAAATATTAAAGCTCTAGATAGAGAATATGAAAATGAGGGAAGCAAAGCAAGTACAGATAGTTTAATTATAAAAGAACAAAAGCAAAAGGGATATTATTCAGTTTTCATACACACCAGTGACAGATATATTGAAACAAAGGATTTAAACAAAATATTGAATTATCTTAAAGCTTTAGATTATGAAACTACAATAAGACTTACCAATACTCAAGGTTTTTATGTTAGGGATATAAAAGGTAAAGATGTAGATAAGTTTTTTGAAATTGTAGATTCCTTTACAACAAAGCTTCCTGTTGAAAATACTATATCCTGTGTAGGAGCAAAGGTTTGTGGAATTGGTTTGTGTAATTCTCAAGGTTTGTCAAATGCTATATATGAAAGATTTTTAAAGGTTCCAGAAGAGATAAAGAAAGTATTACCAAAGATATTTATATCAGGATGTAACAATTCTTGTGGACAGCACCAAATTGGAAAGATAGCATTTTCAGGGAAGGCTATCAGAGGTGAAGAAGGAATGATTCCGGCATATTCACTTTATTACGGTGGCACTTTAGAAGTTTATCAAACAAAATTCGGAGAAGTAAAGGGAGAAATTCCAGCAAAGAACATTCCAGAATTTTTATATGAGTTGGCACTTTTAGCTTATGAAAATAAATATGAGGATTTTGATAAATTTATAGAAGCAAAGTGGTCAGAAGTTGAAGCTTTAATTGAGAAGTTTAGAACTACAGGAATTGATTCAAATGCATATTATGATTTTAATTCAGATGTAAAATTTTTATCTAAAAAATAATTGTTAAAAGGTAGGTCGTATATGGGAGCTAATAAATCAAATAATGTAGTATGGCACAGCATGAGCATAGGACAAGAACATAGAGAAAATTTGATAAATCAAAAGGGCTTGCTGCTTTGGTTTACAGGATTGTCTGGTTCAGGAAAATCCACCATTGCAGATGCTTTAAATAGACAGTTGTATGAAAGAAAATATCTTACTTATATGCTTGATGGAGATAATTTAAGGCATGGCTTGAATTCTGATTTAGGATTTTCAAATGAAGATAGAGTAGAAAATATTAGAAGAGTAAGGGAGCTATCAAAACTTTTTGTGGATGCGGGTATTATAACAATTACTACCTTCATATCACCTTTTAAAGAGGATAGACAAAAGGTTAGGGAGCTAGTAAAGAGCAGATTTGTAGAGATTTTCATAGATTGTGATATTGAAGTATGTGAAAAGAGAGATCCTAAAGGGTTATATAAAAAAGCAAGAGAAGGTAAAATAAAGGATTTTACAGGTATTGATTCAGCTTATGAAAAACCTGAAAATCCAGAAATAACAATATTATCCCATAAGGAGTCTATAGATGATTCTGTGGAAAAGATAATAAAATTTTTAGAGCATAACGGATATTTAGTAAAGTGAAATATCGCAAAGCAAATTTAAAGATATTAAAGAACTTTACTTAAAATTATACAGGGGGCTAGAAATGAAATTTAGAAAAATAGGAGCTTTACTTCTGGTCATTGTTACAGCAGCAGGTTTTTTAGGCTGTTCCTCAAATAAAAACAGTGATGATAATAAAGTGAGAGTTGGTTTTTTCCCTAATATAACTCATGCTCAAGCATTAATAGGTAAAAATCAAGGAAAGTTTCAAAAGCTGTTAGGAGATAAATATCCTATTGAGTGGAAACAGTTTAATGCAGGCCCAGCTGAAATTGAAGCACTTCTTGCTGGTGAGCTGGATATAGCATATGTAGGTCCTGGTCCAGCAGTAAATGGTTATGCCAGGTCTAAAGGAGAAATACAAATTATTTCAGGTGCATCAGATGCAGGAGCAGTACTGATTGCAAGGAAAGATGCAGGTATTAAGGAGGTTAAAGACCTTCAAGGTAAAAAAGTGGCCATTCCTCAGTTTGGAAATACTCAGGATTTATCCTTAAGAGCATTATTAAAAGAAAATGGACTTAAGGATAAAACAAAGGATGGAAATGTTGAAATAGTTAGGGCAGAAAATCCGGATATAAAAACCTTATTGGATCAAAATAGGATTGATGCTGCATTAGTGCCAGAACCTTGGGGAGCAAGGCTTGAAAAAGAAGTAGGAGCAAGGGTAGTACTTGATTACAATGAGGTTTGGAGACAAGGACAATATTCAACGGCAGTTATTGTTGCAAGAAGTGATTTTATAAAAAGTCATCCAGAGGTAGTTGAAAACTTTTTAAAGGCTCATGTTGATATAACGGATTATATTAATGAAAGTAAAGAAGCTTCTAAAAATGTTGTAAATGATGAAATTGGCAAGTTAACTAAAAAACCTCTTGAAAAGAGTGTTTTAAACAGTTCCTTTAAAAGAATTACTTCAACAAACAATCCAGAAAAG
Organism: Clostridium carboxidivorans P7; assembly: GCF_001038625.1. GTDB lineage: Bacteria > Bacillota > Clostridia > Clostridiales > Clostridiaceae > Clostridium_AM > Clostridium_AM carboxidivorans. The sequence goes on along the minus strand of NZ_CP011803.1, from coordinate 2,417,831 downwards.
CAGTCCATAGAGGAAATGACGGATTTATCTGTTGGTGTTGGTTTCTTAAGAGAAAGACCGGATTTAAAGAATTTATTCAATCTAGATATATTAAATAAAGTTCTTAAGGAAAAGGGAAAACAGGAAATTAAGTGATTTTTAGAAAATGAGAAAGAGGTGATAAATTTGAGTTTAATAATTAAAGGTGTTAATAAGAAATTTATATCAAAGCATAAAGAAACTTACACTTTAGATAACATAGATCTTTCCTTTAAAAAAGGTGAATTTATATGCCTATTAGGACCTTCAGGTTGTGGAAAATCTACACTTTTAAATATAATTGCTGGTCTTGAAACTCCAAGTGAAGGCAAGATTTACTTAAATGATAAAGAAATAAACGGAGTAGGAGTTGACAGAGCTGTTATGTTTCAGGAATCTGCACTGTTTCCATGGTTAAAGGTTATTGACAATGTGGAATTTGGCATGAAGATGGCAGGTGTTCCTAAAAAGGAAAGAAGAGAAAAAGCATTATACTATCTTAAAATGGTGCATTTGGCAAAATTCAAAAATTCTTTTGTTCATGAGCTTTCAGGTGGAATGAGACAGAGAGTTGCCCTTGCAAGAGCTCTTACCTTGGATTCAGAGGTACTTTTAATGGACGAGCCTTTTGCAGCATTGGATAGTCAAACTAAAAATATACTTCAAACAGAGCTTCAAAAGGTTTGGATAGAGACAAAGAAGACCATTATATTTGTTACTCATAATGTGGAAGAAGCTGTTCTTTTAGGAGATAGAGTAATTGTAATGTCCACCAATCCAGGAAAGGTTAAAAAAGAATTTAAAATACAGCTTAGAAGGCCAAGAAATATAGAAAATGTAGATTTGGCATATGTTACTGCACAGGTAATGAAGGAACTTAAGGAGGAGGTTGAGAAGGTTGCAAAATCTGAGTACGACAGCGATTGGAGTATTGAAAAAAATAGCATTTTATATTCTTCTGATAATGATATGGGAATTGGTATATAAGATAGGTGTAGATGTACTTTCAATTTGGAAGCCCTATACATTTCCATCGCCAGTTGATGTAATTAAAAGTCTTTACTTTTTATCCATAGATAATACACTTTTAATTGCTGTGGGTGCCAGTATGGAAAGACTTATGATAGGTTATCTTTTATCAGTTATTATAGGTATTCCCCTTGGAATATTAATTGTTCGTTATAAGTATGTTGGAGAAAATATCAAATCAATAATACTAGGACTTCAAACTCTTCCAAGTATTTGCTGGCTGCCTTTTGCAATACTTTGGTATGGATTAAGTGAGAAGACAATTATATTCGTTATAGCCATGGGATCAATTTTTGCAATTTCCATAGCTACAGAAGGTGCTATTAATAATGTATATCCGCTGTACATAAAAGCAGCTAAAACAATGGGAGCTAAAGGTTTTAAACTCTATTTAAATGTGGTAATGCCAGCTTCTCTTCCTTCTATTATTGCAGGCTTGAAGCAGGGCTGGTCCTTTGCCTGGAGGGCTTTAATGGCAGGAGAAATGCTTGTGGCCACAAAAGGGCTTGGTCAAGTGCTTATGATAGGAAGAGATTTAGCAGATATCAGCCAGGTTTTAGCTGTTATGATTGTAATAATAGCCATAGGACTACTTTTAGATAATGTGGTATTTGGAAGAATAGAAGCAAGCATAAGGCAAAAGTGGGGATTGGAAGTTAAATTATAAGCCTTTAAGTTTTACTTAAAAATGAAAGGGAGATACAAGTTGGACTTTAAAATAGAAACATTAGAAGCAGATGTACTTATAATAGGAGGAGGGGCAGCAGGATGTTTTAGTGCTCTTTCTATTACTGAAAAATCTAATTTGAAAGTTATAATTGCAGAAAAAGCAAATATCAAAAGAAGCGGCTGCTTATCTGCAGGAGTAAATGCTTTAAATGCATATATAGGCAAAGGGGAAAGTGAAGAATCTTTTGTTGACTATGTAAAAAAGGATTCAGAAAATGTGATAAGGGAAGATTTAGTATACAGCATAGCAAAACGTCTTAATAAAGTTACAGAAAAAATTGAAGCTTTAGGTCTTCCTATACTGAAGGAGGAAAAGGGTAATTATATTCAAAGAGGTAAGAGAAGTATAAAGATTAATGGTGAGAATATTAAACCCATACTTGCAGATGAAGTGAATAGAAGAGATAACATTAAGGTAATAAATAGGGTTAACATAATAGATTACTTAATTAAAGATGGAGAAGTCAATGGTGCTATGGGATTTTCCAATGAAGAAAGCACTATTTATGTTATACATTCCAAGTTTGTAGTATGTTCAACTGGAGGTACTTCGGGAATATATAAACCTAATAATCCTGGATTTTCAAAACATAAAATGTGGTATAGTCCCTTTAATACAGGGGCAGGTTATGCCATGGGAATAAGAGCAGGAGCAGAAATGACCTCATTTGAAATGAGATTTATAGCACTTAGGTGTAAGGATACAATAGCTCCTACTGGAACCATTGCTCAGGGAGTAAAGGTTAAGCAGGTAAATAAATATGGTGAAACTTATGTTGAAAAGTATGGAAAGCCTACTACACCTATGAGATTGTATGCAACAGTTATGGAAAACTATAAGGGCAATGGGCCTTGTTATTTAAATACAAAGGGCATACCTGAAGAGTTAAGTGAAGATTTGTTTAAAGCTTATCTCAATATGGCGCCAGCTCAAACATTAAAGTGGATAGAAAAAAATACATCACCATCAAAAGAAAATGTAGAAATAGATGGTACAGAACCTTATATAGTAGGTGGACATACTGCTAGTGGATATTGGGTTGATGTGGATAGAAGAACTACCTTAAGGCGTCTATATGCAATAGGTGATGCGGCAGGTGGAAGTCCTAAAAAATATGTAACAGGATGTTTTGCTGAAGGAGAAATAGCTGCAGAATCAATTATTAAAAATGTTAAAGGTGTGGTAATAAAAAAATCAGATTATAAAGAGATTGGACAGAAGATTCATGAAATGACTATGTTTTTCTACAATAAAAGTACATTTTCCATAAAAGATATTGAAGAAGCTATGCAAAACATTATGGATAAATATGCTGGAGGAATTTCTAAGGCTTACAAATATAATATGAAGAGTTTGGAAACAGCCCTTGAAAAAATTCAGGAATTAAACTCATCTGTATACAAATTGAAAGCAAAGAACATGCATGAGTTGATGTTCATATATGAAATAATTGATAGACTTGATGTTTGCAGAGTATTAATTGAACACCTTAAAGCAAGAAAAGAAACAAGATGGAGATGTTATGCAGAAAATGAAGACTATCCAGAAAAGGATGATACAAACTGGCTTAAATATGTAAATTCCATTTATAAAAATGGAAAGGTGGAAATTGTTTTTAGAGATTTAGTTGGAAGGTATGATACTTATGAGCATTAAAATTGATAAAGACAAATGTATTAAGTGCGGAAAATGCATTAAAGTTTGTCCAGGAAGCTTAATATATGCAGATGAAAACAAGAAGGCTTTTATAAAATATGAGGATGAATGCTGGGGCTGTACTGCTTGCTTAAAGGAATGTGGAGTTTCTGCCATAAAATATTTTTTAGGAGAAGACATAGGTGGAAGAGGAGGCTCCATGACGGTAAACAAGGGAAAAGATTTTTGGCAGTGGAATATCACAGATGGTAATGGGAAAGTTCACTGGGTAAAAATTAATACAAAAGAATCAAACAAATATTAAGGAAGTAGGAAAGTTATGGAACTAATAAATGAATTAAATGTGTCTATAGATGCAGCTATAAGGGCAGGAGAAAAAATAATGGAGATATATAGCGGCTCTATAGAAGTTGAGTATAAAGAAAATAATACCCCTTTAACTTTAGCAGATAGAGAGGCTAATGACATAATTGTAGATAGTTTATTGAAAAATTTTCCGAAATACTCAATATTATCTGAAGAAAAAAAGGATACTAAAGATAGATTGGAAAATGATTGGTGCTGGATAGTGGACCCCTTAGATGGAACTAAGGAATTCATTAAGAAAAATGGAGAGTTTACAGTAAATATAGCCTTAAGTTATAAACATAAATCAGTTTTAGGGGTAATATATGTTCCAGTTACAAAAGAGCTTTATTATGCTGTTAAAGGTTCTGGTGCTTATTTGAAATCAGAACACTTACTTAACAAACTGCAGGTTTCAAATAAGAAGGATGACTTGATCCTAGTGGCAAGCAGATCACATACTTCTAAGCAGTTGTCTAAATTAATAGAAGAAAATAAGAACAAGTTTAAAGAGGTAAAGAATGCAGGAAGTTCTCTAAAAGGCTGTTTGATAGCTAAAGGGGAGGCAGATGTATACTATCGCTTTGGACTTACTTCGGAATGGGATACTGCAGCTATGCAGTGTATAGTTGAAGAAGCAGGAGGAATCTTTAAACAATTGGATTCTAGTGACATGCTTTATAATAGGGAAAATACTTTAAATGAGAAGGGTTTTTATATTGTTAATAATGGAAAAAACATTTTTAATATACAGGAATAATATTTTTTAAATTTTAAGTATAGAGAACTTTTTATAAAGTTGACAAATTTTTATGATAGTTTAAGCAATATTTAAACATAGAAATAAGATGTGGAGGGATTACATTGAATCATTTAGATAAATTAGAAAATAAAAGTATTCATATATTAAGAGAAGCATATAGTGAATTTAAAAACCTTGGAATGCTGTGGTCTATTGGTAAGGATAGTACAGTGCTTTTATGGCTTGCAAGAAAAGCATTTTTTGGCCATGTTCCTATTCCTTTAGTCCATGTAGATACACACTACAAAATAGCAGAGATGATTGAATATAGGGATAGATTAGCTTTAAAATGGAAGCTTGATATGATTTATGGAGAAAATAAGGAAGCACTTGAAAAGAAGGAAACATTTCCAGATGGTAATGTTACAAGACTTCAGTGCTGCAAGAGACTTAAAACAGATGCTTTAACTAACACTTTAAATGGTAAGTGGCCAAGATATAGATTAAATCATGATACAGGGAAGTATGAAGTAGACAAAAATACAGAGGCTTTTACTGGAATTATTGTAGGGGTAAGAGCTGATGAAGAAGGAAGTCGTTCTAAAGAAAGATATTTTTCACCTAGAGATAAAAATAACGATTGGGATATTGCAGAACAACCTCCAGAATTTTGGAACCAATATAAAACAGATTTTGCACCAGGAACCCATGTTAGAATTCATCCTCTTTTAGATTGGACAGAGCTTGATATATGGGAATATATACAGAGAGAAAATATTCCTATAGTATCCTTATATTTTGATCAAGGTAATGGAAAGAGATACCGTTCTCTTGGATGCTGGCCTTGCACAAATCCAGTAGAGTCAACTTCTAAAACTGTAGAAGAAATAGTTGAAGAGCTTAAAACCGGTAAGTTTGCAAATATTGCTGAAAGAGCAGGAAGAGCTCAAGATAAAGAAGATGGCGGTGGTCTTGAAGAGCTTAGAAAAAATGGTTATATGTAAAGTGGTTAAAGAAATGGAGGAAGTTAAATGAATTTCAATAGAGAAGATATGAATATTGTAATAGTTGGACACGTAGATCATGGTAAAAGTACAATAATAGGTAGATTATTAGCAGATACAAATTCCTTACCAGAAGGTAAATTGGAGCAGGTTAAAGAAAGATGCAGAAGAAATTCAAAGCCTTTTGAATATGCATTTTTACTTGATGCACTAAAGGATGAACAAGAACAGGGAATTACCATAGATGCAGCTAGATGTTTCTTTAAAACTGAGAAAAGAGACTACATTATAATAGATGCACCAGGCCACATAGAATTTTTAAAGAATATGGTAACTGGAGCTTCAAGAGCTGAAGTTGCACTGCTTGTTATAGATGCAGAAGAAGGAATAAAAGAAAATTCCAAAAGACATGGATATTTGTTATCAATGCTTGGAATAAAAAATGTAGTAGTGCTTATTAATAAAATGGATTTAGTGAATTATGATGAAAAAGTTTTTGAAAATATTACAAAGGAATATACAGAGTTTTTAAATAAGATAGATGTAGAACCAAAATGCTTTATACCTGTAAGTGGATTCTTTGGAGAAAATATAGTTGACCCATCAAATAAAATGTCTTGGTATAAAGGACAATCTGTATTAGAGGTGCTGGATAGCTTTGAAAAGGAGAAACTTCCAGATGATAAGCCTTTTAGAATGCCGGTGCAAGCAGTTTACAAGTTTACAAGAGATGGAGATAACAGAAGAATTGTGGCTGGAACCATTGAAACTGGTAGAGTAAAAGTAGGGGATGAGGTAATATTCTACCCTTCAGGGAAGAAAAGTACAGTTAAATCCATAGAAGTATTTAATGGAGAAGCTAGAGAAAGTATAGGCTCAGGCTATGCAGCAGGTTTTACTCTTAATGAACAAATATATATTAAAAGAGGAGAAATGGCTGCAATTTCAGGTGATATTAAACCTAAAGTTACAAACAGAATAAAGGTTAATTTATTTTGGCTTGGCAGGAGTCCAATGGTAAAGGAAAAAGAGTATATACTAAAGGTTGGAACTTCCAAGGTTGAAGTTAAAATTGAAGAAATTACAAAGGTAATTGATGCCTCTAATTTGAATAATGAAGTTAAACAGCAGATAGATAGACATGAAGTGGCAGAGTGTATCTTGAAAACAGATAAGCCTATTGCTTTTGATTTATCCCATGAAATAGCTCAAACCAGTAGATTTGTAATAGTTGATAAATATGAAATAGCTGGAGGAGGTATTATATTAAAGGAACTTGAAGATGAGGAAAATAAGGCTCACAAGGAAAATTATAAATGGGAAAAAAGCTATATAACATTAGAAGAAAGAGCAGAAAAGTTTGGTCAAAAACCTGCTTTAATATGCATAACAGGTAAGGAGAATACAAGAAAGAAGGCCATTGCAAGGGCACTTGAAAGAAAATTATTTTCAGATGGAAGAAGGGTGTACTTTTTAGGTATAAATAATACACTTTATGCTGAAGATCATAATAAAAAAGAGCATATAAAAAGACTTTCAGAAGTATCAAATATTATGATGGATTCAGGAAGTATACTAATAGCAACAGCATCAGAGTTAAATAGGGATGATATAGAAACAATGGAGGCTGCTGTAAATTCTAAAGAAGTCATAAAGGTATGGGTAGGAGAAAATGAAATATCTGAAATAGATGAGGATTTATTTGTATCTAAAGAGGATACTGTGGAATTAGCAGTAGATAAAATAAAATCATTGTTACAGAAAAAGAATATTATATTCAAGCCTTTTTAACATATAAGCAAAGGGTCGGTGTAATAGGTTAAATTAAGAGGGGATTTCTAAAGCATTGGTGTAAGAAATCCTCTTTTGTTATGCAGTATTTTTTTTAGCACATATGTAATTGAATAAATAGATTTACAAGTATGAAGAGTGGCTAAAGTTTAACTAGAATTACCATTTGAATATCCGAAAAAAAATAAGAGCTGATTATCAAATTATTTCATTGAAAAAGTATGTTTTATGATGTATATTTGTAAGTGAGCGTTTTTTTTAGTTTTAAAGGTAAAAATGTAATGTATTGTAATAAAAAGTTAAAACTAAAAAACATGACGGTGGAGAAATTTATGTTTGTGTAAATATTAATTATATTAATATATTAATTATATTCATTCTTTTAAAGACTGAACGAAAGAGAACATAAGGAGAGAAACTAAATGCATAAGAAATTTTTAGATGTTTTATTTGGAGAACCTTTAGCTAATGAGCAAGGAAAACATGAAAAGTATAATATTCCTTTTGGATTAGCAATTATGGCCAGTGATGCTATATCATCTGTTGCCTATGGTGCACAGGAAATTCTTTTCGTATTAATAGTTTTAGGTGCATCTGCATATCAATGGTTAACATGGACTTCCTTTATGATTATAGGATTGCTCATAATACTTACCATTGCATATATTCAAATTATAAGAGCTTATCCTCAAGGTGGAGGAGCTTATAAGGTAGCAAAAGAAAATATAGGAGACAAGGCTGGCTTATCTGCAGGCGCAGGACTTATAATCAGTTATATACTTACTGTTGCAGTTAGTGCTAGTGCTGGGGCAGATGCTATTATTTCAGCATTTGTAGGCTTAGCAGAATATAAAGTTATCTTTGTTGTGGCTATAATTGTAGTTTTGACTATTTTAAATTTAAGAGGAATAAGTGAATCTTCAAAAATTTTTGCTATACCTACTTATATTTTTATATTTAGTATGATTTTTATGATTGTCTATGGTTTATTTAAGTATTTTGTACTAAATATACATCCACAACCTATGTTTGCTGTTCCTGCAGGGACCACAGAAAATTTATCAATATTTCTTATTTTGAGAGCTTTTTCTTCAGGTTGTTCTGCACTAACAGGAGTAGAAGCAGTAAGTAACTCTGTTCCAAATTTTCAGGAACCTAGCCAAAAAAGTGCCAAGACTGTTATGTTATTACTAGCAGCTTTAATATTTTTCATATTTGGTGGTACTTCAGTACTTGCTATATTTTACACAGCTGTACCAATTGCCAATGGTCCTACAGTTGTTTCACAAATAGCTTTTGGCGTTTTCCATAATGGAATAATGTATTATGTAATACAATTTAGTACTGCTGTAATTTTACTTATGGCATGTAACACAGCATATACAGGTTTTCCAATGCTTATGTATATAGTTGGAAAAGACGGTTTTGCTCCAAGACAATTTACTATTAGGGGTAAAAGACTTAGTTTTTCCGTTGGAATTTGTGCTTTGTCATTTGTAGCTTGTGTTTTAGTTACTATATTTAAAGCAGATACCCATAGACTGATTCCATTATATGCAATTGGCGTATTTATATCCTTTACTTTAGGCCAATTTGGTATGGTAAATCACTGGAGAAAAGAAAGAGGTAAAGGTTGGATAAAACGTGCTATTATCAATGGATGTGGTGCTGCTGTTACATTACTTACAACTATAATAATTTTAGTTGAAAAATTTAGTGAAGGTGCATTTATAGTTGCCATTCTAATTCCAATGATAATTTTAGTTCAGATGAGAATTAAACATCATTATAATACGGTTGCTAATGGTTTAAGTATAAGTCAGTTAAATTTAAAGAAGTTAAATTTAAGAATAAAATATACTCATACTGTAATAGTTCCAATTGCCAGTTTTAACAAGGCTGTAATTGGTGCACTTAAGTATGCACAAAGTATAAGTGATAATGTTATTGCTCTTAATATTTCCACAGATATGGAAGCAATGGAAAAATTAAAACAAAGATGGAGTGAGCTGGATACAGATATTACTCTTATTTCTAAATATTCACCTTATAGAGCTGTAATTACTCCTCTTTTACAAAATATAGTGTCAATTGCAGATAAAGCAGGTGAAAATGAAAAAGTGACAGTAATTGTACCGCAGTTTATTACTCACGGACACTTTGGTAAGGTTTTACATAACCATACAAGCTTCTTTATCAGAGAAACTTTACTTAAAAACAATAATATAATTGTGTCTACATTCCCTTATCATTTGTCAGATGAGGAAATTGCTGAGGCAAATAAAAAAAATAAAAAAATAAAAAAATAATATAAAAATGGAGCTGTGGCATTAAGAAATTTACATACAATATGTTGTGTGATTTACTCTTAGTGCGGCAGCTCCATTATTTTAATAGCTTAATCTCCAGCAGCTTGAGCATCTGCTTTAGTTTTATGAAGTGTACCATGTGGATGTTGAGGTGGTGCATAAATAGAATATAATTTAATAGGTCCCTTTCCTGTATTGATTAAATTATGCCATGTACCAGCAGGCACAAATATTGCAAAACCATCATGAACTTTCATCTGAAAATCCAAGTGTTTTTTACTGTTACCCATTTTTACAATTCCTTGACCTTCTTCAATACGTAAGAATTGATCAACATCAGGATGAATTTCCAATCCTATGTCATCTCCTGGATCTATACTCATTAAAGTTAGTTGATAATGTTTTCCTGTCCATAGAGTAGAACGAAAATAGTTATTTTCCTTAGTAGCTTCCTCAATATTAATTGCAAATGGTTCTGGGCCATAATCCTTTGACTGAGCTGGAGATTCATCCTTTGAAGGTTTCAAAGAATTGGGTTTTAAATTACTGTTTATAGGCGAATTTGGGTAATTAGGTTTTAAATTGCTATTCATATTATTAGTAAAAGGAACATATCTGCTGTCAGCATCTTGATTTGAAAAGCCTTGAGCATACATAGGCATATTCATCATACAAGGGCATGGATACATTCTATAAGCATTAAGCATATATCTTTGTTGGTTAAGAAAATAAGAAGATGGATATGTTTTGTAAGGATTATACATATAATTCATTCCTTTCATAGACTTATAAAATTATTATATGTTTTATGATAGTAAAGTGTGATTAAACTGCTTAATGCTTATAAAAAATTAACCTTTTATACAAATAGTAATTCAAATTTACTTATTAATTGTAATTGCAGAACTATTTACATTTTTATCTAAAGCAAAGGGTTGTTTAGCATTAGATATATTTGTATTTGTAAGCTTGATATTATTTGTTTGAGAACCCTCCAAAGAAATAAATGTGCTTGTGCCAGTTGGGCATAATACATTGTTAAAATTGTATCCGCTGCTGTTTTTTAATGTAAAAATTGAACCTTGAGATGGAGTAATTTTAACATTGTCCAAGTTTACATTAGAGGTATTTTCTGCTGAAAAACCATTTGTAGATTTAATAGTTATATTTTTTAAATCTAAGTTTTTAACAGGTACTGCATCCAGTCCTTTAATATTAGCAGCTTCTTGTGCTCCATCACAAAAAACATTGCTTATATGGATATTTTGAAAATTAGGTACTTTATTGCTTGTATTATTAGTGTTTTTAGCTTCATAATTTGTGTCAAAAACAATGGCATCATTGACTATATTTTTCATGTTAATTCCGTCAATATATATATCTTCAACCTTTCCGCCATTTCCAATATCACTCTTAAATCTTAAACCAGAGTCAGTTCCGATATAATTACAATTGTGTACATATATATTTTTCATACCACCATCTGTATTGCTTCCAACCACAAAACCACCGTGTGCATGGTTGACTATACAATTTTCAATTACTACATTTTCTAAAGTTGGTTCATCATTATTAGATTTACTTGAGCTTCCAGATTTCATACAAATACCATCATCACCTGTATTTACTGTATCATTATATATAAGCACGTTTTTACAAGCACTAATATCTATTCCATCTGTATTTTGTGCCCAATATTCATTGAAAATTTTGGTATTACGAACTATCAAATTTTCAGAAGAATTTATATCAATGTTAAATTGGGGTGAATTTTCAAAACTAGGCCCATCTAATAGTACAGATTTACAGTTGGACAAATTTAATAGGTTTGGACGTTTTACATTAACTACTTGTTTATTTGGCCATACTGTTGTTCCAGCACTATCTAGGACACCACCAGCTGAAACAAAAGATTTCCAAATACTATCAGTAACCTTTTCTTTTTTTACAGGTCTCCAGAAGGCTCCATTTCCATTTAAAACTCCATCTCCTGTTATTGCTATATTACTTAAGTTGGAGCCTGAAATTAAATTTTTATATGAATTAGAGGAGGAGTTTTTTTCATCTGTTTTCTTATAGTCCTCAGGATTGCTGCTGAAAATTACTAAAGCACCGGAATCAAGATATAAATTAACATTGCTTTTTAATTCAATAGGACCTGTAAGCCAGGTACCAGCAGGTACAACTACTCTTCCTCCGCCAACTTTATTACATTCTGTAATTGCTTTTTTGAAAGCATCGGTGTTCTTGGTTATGCTGCCTGATTCTGCACCATAATCTGTAATATTAAAGTCTTTATTTTGAAAAGTAGGTAAACTAAGCTTGGGCATATTAAAAGGTAAATTGGTAGTATAAGCTTCTAATTGTGTATTTTCGTCTGCTGCTTTAACATTGTTTGAATTTTTGAAATTACAGCCTGAAACTATTGAAAGGCTCAGTATGGTTGATAATGCTAAAGCTGATAATCTGTTTGATTTCATATTTTTCATCCTTCCTAAGTTGAATTGTAACAATTATATACTAAATTAATTAAACAGCAATTAAAAAAAATTAAAATTTATTAATTTTATGGATATGCTGCAATAATGTTAGTTTTTTAAATTAAAATTTTAACAGCTAATAGGGTTTTATATATAAATTAACATAGGATTTTTTTATTTTTTGTTGTAAAATTGTATTATAATATGATTAAAATTTAACGAAAAATACACCTGCATATGTAGTTGATAATTGACGAAAATTATAGTGTATAATATTTTCGACATTAAATTTTAAAATTTTTGGAGAGTGATATTGTGGTAACTATTAGTGTTTGTGTAGGAAGTGCTTGTCATTTAAAAGGATCTTATAAGGTTATAAATAGTTTGCAAAAATTAATTTCACAATATAAATTAGAAGCTTCAGTTGAATTAAAGGGAGCCTTTTGCCTTGGTCATTGTACGGAAGGGGTTTCAGTAAAAATTGATGAGGAAGAAAAAATATATTCAGTTAATGAAAAAAATGTGGAGCAGTTTTTTGATGAAGAAGTTATTAGGAGGACAAAACAATGAAATATATGAATTTTTCCAGCGCTAATTGTAAAAATTGCTACAAATGTTTACGATCATGTCCTGTGAAAGCTATAAAATTCAAAAATCAACAAGCAGAAATTGTAGAAGATAGATGTATTGCATGCAGTCACTGTATGGCAATATGTCCTCAAAAGGCAAGACATATAGTAAGTGATCTGGAAAGACTTAAAGAGGCTATAAATTCAGGAAAAAAGGTAATAGCAACTATTGCACCTTCCTTTGCAGGGGTTTTTGATGTAGACCCAGGCAGGTTTGTAAGTGTACTGAGAAAATTAGGCTTTTCTCATATAGAAGAAACTGCTTCAGGAGCAGATGTAGTTTCAGAGTTGTACAGGCAGTATATGAAAGAAGAAAAGTTGGACAACTATATATCAACAGCATGTCCTTCAGCTAACTATATAATTGAAAAGTACTTTCCACAATTGATTAAGTACATGATTCCAACAGTATCACCTATGATTGCACATGGAAAGGTATTAAGAAAGATTTATGGAGAAGACAGCTTCATAGTATTTATTGGACCTTGTATGGGGAAAAAAATAGAGTCTGAAAGCTTTATAAATAAGGATGTTTTAGATGCAGTAATAACCTTTGAAGAACTTACAGACTGGGTAGAAGGTTTAAATATGGATATACAGGGTTTAGAACCAGGTGAATTTGATAGAAATTCTTTTAAGGATGGAAGAAAATATCCGCTATTTAAAGGTATAGTGAGCTGTGTAAGTGATGTTATTCAGGAGAAAAAACTAGAGGTAATATCTATAAGTGGTACAGAAGAATGTATGGAGCTATTTAAGAGCATTGAAAAGGGAGAAGTTACTAATGCTTTTATTGAAGCTAGTGCTTGTAAGGGCAGCTGCATTGGTGGACCGGGTATGGTCAATAATGAAAAAGGTTATTACAAGAGAGTTCAAAAGGTTAAAAATTATATAAATAGAAATACCTCTATGGGTGAGCAAAAATTGGACATAGATGAAGATATAGACTTTTCCAGATCCTTTATAGATAAGAGTATTGAAAAAATTGCAGCTTCAGAAAAAGAAATAGAAAAGATAATGATGGAAATGGGAAAATACAGTGTTCAAGATGAATTGAATTGTGGAGTATGTGGCTACAATACCTGTAGGGAAAAGGCTCAAGCTATATTTGAAGGCATGGCAGAATCCAATATGTGTCTTCACTATATGAGAAATAGAGCTGAAAGTATAAGAAATGTTATATTTGAAAATATCGTAAACTGTATTATACTTCTAGATGGAGAAATGAGAATTAAAGATATTAATCCTGCTGCAGAAAATGCATTTACAGTTAAGGCTGAAAATGTAGTAAATAAGCCAATATCCTTGATTATGGACGATGAGGATTTTAGATGTGTAAAGGAAACGGGAAAAGACATATTAGGAAAAAAAGTATCCTTTCCAAATTATAATCTGGATTTCATAGAAACGGTGAGATATATTGAAAAGCAGGATATAGTGATGATAGCTTTGGTGAATATTACAGAAGAAGAAAAAAATAAGAGAAAGCTTGTGGAGCTTAAAGAAAATACTATAAATACAGCACAGGAAGTAATAGAAAAACAGATGCGTGTAGCACAGGAAATAGCAAGTTTACTAGGTGAGACTACAGCGGAAACTAAAATTGCATTGACTAAGTTGAAAAAAGTAGTAGAAGAAGAAAAAGGGTGTGATAGTTAATGGATTTTTTTATAGAAGTAGCTCACGGCACTTTAATAAAACATGGAGAAGAACTGCCAGGGGATATGGTGAATGTGGTAAGGTTAGAGGATTGTACAATAATAGTGCTGGCAGATGGTCTTGGAAGCGGTGTTAAGGCTAATATTTTGGCCACTTTAACCTCTAAAATTGCAGGTACTATGCTTAAAGAAGGTGCCAATATATATGAAACAGTAGATACCATAGCTAATACCCTTCCAGTATGTAAGGTTAGAAATATTGCATATTCTACTTTTACAATAATCAAGATTTATAATAATGGACAAGCATATATTGCAGAATATGATAATCCACCTTTTTTTGCTATGAGAAATGGCGAAAGCATGGAAATAAGTAAAAAGAAATCTATTATAAATGGTAAAGTTATAAAAGAAAGTAATTTAATTTTACAGGAAGATGATGTGCTTACTGTAGTAAGTGATGGAGTAATACATGCAGGACTTGGGGAAATACTAAACTTGGGCTGGCAGTGGAAGGATGTAGAAACTTATTTGAAAAAGAGAACTGGCAGCAATTTAAATGTACAAGTTGTAGCTAAAGATTTACTGGAAGCATGCTGGGATTTATACTGCCGCAAACCAGGGGATGATACTACTGTTGTTTCCATTAAGGTGAGAAAGCCATCTTTTGTGAATGTGTTTACAGGACCTCCTAAAGATAAGGAAATGGATAGTGTTGTCATAAAAAATTTTATGGATAGTCCAGGTAAAAAGGTCATATGTGGAGGAACTGCTGCTAACATTGCAGAAAGGGAACTTGGTGGAAAGCTTAAAGTTAATTTGGATTTTTTTAACAAGGATGTTCCCCCTACAGCTACCATGGAGGGAATAGATTTAATAACAGAAGGTGTTTTGACCTTAAGTATGGCTATAGAAAAAATAAAGAAATATTTGGACCCTTCTTCTGAAGATAGGGGATATATAGATTGTGATGGAAAGGATGGAGTATCTTCCTTAGTTAAAATTCTTATGGAAGATTGTACTCATTTAAATTTATGGATAGGAATGGCTGTAAATCCAGCACACCAAAATCCTGATTTCCCTGCAGATTTAAGCATAAAGCTGAAATTAGTAGGGGAATTGTATAATCAGATGAAAGCTTTAGGAAAAAAAGTGCATATAAATTATGTGTAAATAAAATAGTGAGGATGCATTAAATGAGGCTTAATGCATCCTGTTTCTACTATTTTAGTTTTCATGAATAATAAGTTCTAGAATATCTGGGCGTGAATAATGGCCTGTGCCATCAAATTCCATACGGCTAAGAGGAACTTGATCCATATCGATGTCTACATAAATAATTTCTTCTTTATCCCATACAGGGGCTTTAACGTAGTGTCCAAATGGGTCCACAATGCAGCTGCCCCCAGTAAGAACACCCTCTGGTAATTTTGCTATTTCATCTGGACAATGGAAGATATCAGGATACATATCTTTTGTTACATATTGATTTACATTGATTACATAACAATGTCCTTCTATTGCTATATGGCGTATTGTAGTTTGCCATTCTTCATTGTTATTTGTATTAGGAGCAAGATAAAGTGAGACTCCCTTCATATAAAGAGCTGCACGTGCCAAAGGCATATAATTTTCCCAACAAATCAAGCTGCCCATGTTTCCCCATGGAGTATCAATGACAGGAAAGGCACCTTCGTAACCATCTCCCCAAATGAAGCGTTCTGCACCAGTTGGCTTTAATTTGCGATGTTTGCTAACAAGTTTTCCTTCTGGTGAGAAAATCAGATTAGTGCAGTAAAGAGTGCAAGTATTGATATCTCTTTCTGTGATACCAATACTTACATAAACATTTGCCTCACCAGCTGCTTTGGCAATGCAGTCTGTATCAGCACTTGGTACAATGACAGAATTATCATAATAAACTTTCCAATCCTTTCTGCCTTCTTCAGTACGGCTGCCTACAGTAAATCCAAAGGTCATTCCATATGGATAACAAGGAATAAAAGATTCAGGAAAGACAATTAAATTGGCACCTTGTTTTCCAGCTTCAAGAATTTCCTGAACAACTTTATCAATAGTTGCATCTTTATTAAACATAACAGGTGATGCTTGTACAAGAGCAACTTTACAATTCTTTTCTAATTGTTTCATAACAATGCCTCCTCTGTATTTTTATACGATTTATATTTTGATTATATTATAGTATAATTGCAGTATCAATTGATAAAACTTCAATCTGTTATAGTACAAAATCAAGGAGGCTGTTTAAATTGCTAAAGTATCAGCTAATTGTTAAATATATTAAAAGTGAAATTTCAAACGGAAATTTAGAAGCAAAGAAAAAATTGCCTTCACTGAGAAGGGTATCTGAATTATTTCAGTGCAGTATTGGTACAGTTTTGAAAGCTTACACTGAACTTGAAAAGGAACATATAGTTTATTCTTTATCGAAAAGTGGGTATTATGTATTAGAAAGTGATCTTTCCAATAGCAATTCACAGGATAACCCTTTAATTGATTTCTCGTCAGGATCGCCAGATATTGAGTCTTTGCCTTATAAAAAATTTCAACATTGCTTGAATAATGCCATAGAACTTTATAAAGAAAATTTGTTTACATATTCTAATCCAAGGGGATTGAATTCATTGATACAGATTTTGACTAGTCATCTAGAGGAATATCAAGTGTTTACCAAGCCTGAAAATATTGTTATAACCACAGGTTCTCAACAAGCACTAAACATTTTAACAAATATGCCATTTCCCAATGGAAACTCTAAGGTTTTAGTGGAACAGCCAACTTACTATGGAATGATTAGAGCTCTGGAATTGAATAATATTCCCAGCGTGGGAATTGAAAGAGGTTTTAATGGTATAAATCTTGAAGAACTAGAAAAGCTGTTTAAATATGGTAACATTAAATTTTTTTATACCATTCCTAGATTTCACAATCCAACGGGAAATTCATATACTAGACAGGAAAAAGAGGCAATTGCAAAAATGGCTAAAAAATATAATGTATATATTCTTGAAGATGATATTATGGCCGATTTAGAAACAGACAAGAAATCTGATCCAATATTTGCTTATGACACTTCTTCAAAGGTAATTTATTTAAAAAGTTATTCTAAAGTTCTTATGCCTGGTTTAAGAATTGCAGCAACTATATTGCCTAAATTACTCATAAATACTTTTCTAGAATATAAAAAATGGTTAGATATGAATAGTCCAATATTGTCTCAAGGTGCTTTGGAAGTTTATTTAAAGAGCGGTATGCTTGACAAACACAGAAAGAAAATAAGCAAGTTGTATTCAGATAGAATGAGCTGTTTAAAAAATACTCTTTCATCACTTAAACAATCTAAAATAAAATACAATGTGCCTAAATCAGGATATTTTGCTTGTATTTATGTGGATAGTAAGCTGCAATATGACAAAATAATAAGTACATTATCCAATAAAAATATACAATTGTTGGATACAAGAACTTGTTTTTTAAGAGAATATAGAACTGATAATTATTTTAGAATTAGCATAAGTAAAACAAACGAGGAGAAAATTAAAAAAGGTATTCCCATAGTAATAGATACTATACAGAAACATTTAACTGATGACAATGACAATTTTGATTCTTATCCTAAAATATGAGCTGAAATATGTTAATATATATATAGTTATAAATAAACTAATATTTAACATAATGGGGGAAGATTATGAGGTTTATATGTGATAATTGTAATTTAGGTCATGAAGTAGAAGAATATAGAGAAAAATTAGAAACTGTAATGAATCAAAAAAAATACAGTTTATTAGATAATGAAGTTGTTAAGTTAAGCCAATTCCTTGATAATTTAATATATAAATGTGTTATTTGTGAAATGAGATTAAAGGAAATATCTAATTATCAAAGAAGTTTGAATAATATATTTGGAACACACTCAACTTTTTATTATTATGGAAATCAACATCTATTTATGAATATGTATTTTTATATACTTGAAGGTCTTAAAAATAATGAACTTATTTATCTTTTCATGGAAGAAAGTATTTATAAGGACTTATTAGAGTTTTTGAAAGGTAATAATGTTTTAATTGAACATGTTAAATTCAAAAATGTAAAAGAATTGATTAAAGGAAACAGAGAGTGTGGTTTGGATGGGTTAAAAAGAGAAATTCAAAAAATTGGTTTAAGTGGTGAGCTTGAAGAATATAGTGGAATAAGATGGATTGGACAACCATCATGTGCCATTAGAAATAATTCAGAAAGAGATTTTTTGGAGTTTGAAAAGAACCTAACTGAAGCTTTATGTAATGTAAATGCATCATTACTTTGTATATATGATGCCTATGATTATATGCATGAAAAACAGTTTATTAATGAAACTGTAATAAAAGAATCAATGGATACACATAACTATATTTTAAAAGATTTAGTTTTAAAAGCTATAAATTAAGTATTATGAGAGTTACACTAATCATCAGAATTTAAGAAAGTGGCTGTTGTACTAAGAATAAATACTACAATATATTGTATGTAAATTTCTTAATGCAACAGCCACTTTGCCAAATTAAAGAGTATATTCTGCAGGTGGATTACCAGAAAAATCAGCTATAACAGCTTTTGCATCTGCAAGATAGAATACTTCAAATATTGGATTATCAGCAGTTTGATACTGACCTTTTACAATAGGATTGTTCATGCAGCCTTCTTTTACAGACATATTGTTTTCAAATACAACCTTACCATTTAGACGAATCCATGCATAGGAAGGACTAGAAACAGAAATTTCAATGTAAGGGTTTTCCTTCATATCTTTATAAACATCTTTAGTATTATTAGTGCAGAACCACAGTTTACCATCCTTTTCAAAACAAAACATGAAAGGACGACACTTTGCCTTTCCATCACGGCCCACTGTTGCAAGATACTGCACTGGATTTTCACTTAAAAACTTTACTACTTCATTCATATTTAATATCTCCTCGTTATATTTCAGTTATTTATATAGGCATTACTAGTATTAACGTTAATAATTTTAAATTCATTGATTTTTGCCGGCTACAATTATATAATAAATTCAATAGTATACTTTTGCAAGTAAGCACTTTCAAGTAATATAAGTACCTGTAGGTAACTATTTAGTTATTACAAGGCTTTAAAACATAATTTATTATTAGTAGGTAGCAAGTAAAGCTGCCTAATATGAAAAAAGGAAGTGAAATTTTATGAAAAAAGAATTACCTGCTTGTCCTGTTGAAACTACTCTTTTACTCATTGGTGAAAAGTGGAAGGTGTTAATATTAAGAGACCTTATTGAAGGTACTAAACGTTTTGGTGAGTTAAAGAAATCAATAGGTACCATAAGTCAAAAGATGTTAACTCAGCAGTTAAGAGAGATGGAAGAGGATGGATTAGTTAGCCGAAAAGCTTATGCTGAAGTCCCACCAAGAGTTGAATATTCACTTACAGAAGACGGGTTTAGCCTAAAGCCTATACTTGACTCCATGTGGGCATGGGGTGAACAATATAAAGAAAAGCTAAAGTTAAAATCAGATTTATACTAAAAAATGAATTGAGAGGAGCTAAAAGCAATTAGATTATGCACTCTGATTGCTTTTGGAATCTTCATTTATACATATAGCATTTCTAGATTTAAAATATTCAAAAATAGCACTATATATCTTTGTGATATTTCCTACAAGTACAGCACAAATTATTGTCCCTTCACGTACTCCCTTTATACTCCCAAAAGTAAAAAGTGAAATTATTATTGCAATTATACATAGGGTGGAATCAAGGGCAATTTTTATATTTCCAAATTTTTTTCTGAATTTATTAGAAACAGCTTTTACCACACCTTCTCCTGGATTTATAATTACATTGGCAATAACCTGTAAATACACTCCTAAAGCAAGAAGAAAACAGCCAGAAAGTAAAACAAGTACTTTTACTAAATAATTAGTAGGAGCTACAAGGGCAAAAATGCTCATTCCTAAATCAACGAAAAAACCAAAAAATGGACCTACTAATAATTGAAGATATTGTTCTTTGGGAAAATCTTTTCTTAAAACAATTATTTCCACAAGAAAAAATAAAATGCTCAATAAAAAAGTAAATTGTCCAACAGTAAGCGGAAACATCATGGAAAGTACATAGGGCAAACTGTTAATGGGGGAGGTTCCTAAACCTGATTTTGAGGTTAAGCTTATTCCTAAACCCATAAAAAATAAACCAGATATGAATATAAAATATCTTATAATTATTTTAAACTTTAACATTAATAATGCCTCCTAATTAGAAAATTTTATTCTTAACAATAGTTTCATATGCAACTATTATTATAATGTTCTATTATGTTAGTGTCAATATTTAGTAGGGTATACTCCTATTATTAGGCTATTAATTGACATAAAAGTTTTGTTACTTTAAAATTATAGTTGCATACAAAACTGAAATTAGGAGAACTATTATGAAAAATTTATCAAAATATATTTCTGTGACACACAGGCGTTCACAAATATTTTATACAGAACAACTTGAAAAAATAGGAATTAGCAGTGGGCAATTTATGTATATAGTTTGTATTTGTAAAAATCCAGGTTACACCCAGGATGAATTATCTCAACAATTGGTTATAGATAAGAGTACTGTAGCAAAGGTTTTATCTCAGCTTGAAGCAAATGGCTTTATTACTAAAATTACAAATTCAAATGATAGGCGTGCATTTAATGTTTTTCCTACAGATAAGGCACTCACTATCTATCCCAAAATATTGGAAATAAAAGAACAGTGGCATCGTAAAATAACAGAAGGTTTAAGTGATATAGAGTGTGATGTTTTTCAAAAGTTAATGGAAAAGGTTATGGAAAATAGCATTAAAAATTGCAAATAAATAAAATTTGAGGTAATCTAACTATAACATTACTTGCTGCAAAGGAGAAATTTAATTGGAGATATTAAAAGTTAAAGGAAACACATACTGCATTGATACTGGAATGACTTACATACCCTTTTATAAAATTAATGATGAAGAAATTATTATGCTTGATACGGGTTGGAAAAATGGAGAACGTGAAGGTATAGAGGAAGTTTTGGAAAGAAATAATTTTAAGGTTAGAGCTATTTTAAACAGTCATGCTCATATAGATCATATTGGAAACAATACATATTTAAAAAATAAATACAATTGTATAATTGCTATGGCTGCTTATGAAGCCAATATTTGTAGTTCTGAGGTCAATCTTAAGGTTTTTTATGGAAGTCAAACCTTGAAGGAAGTAAAAGAACACTTTGGACATATGGTTTGTAAAACGGATATCAGCATAGCTGAAGATCAAGATAATGTATCAATATGTGGGGTTAATTTTAAAATTCTCCATACACCTGGCCATAGTCCTGCACATATATGTATTATAACACCTGATGATGTTGCATATATGGGGGATGCTCTTATAAGTTATGAAGTGATGAAGGGAGCAAAGATGCCCTATGCTTACATATTAAGTGAAGATATGAAAAGTAAGGCAAAGCTTTATGACTTAAATTACAGTAAATATGTGGTGGCACATAAAGGAATGTATGATGATATTAAAAAACTAATAAGCGATAACATTGATTTTTATGAAAGTAGAGCAATGAGAGTATATGAAGCAATAGATGAAGCTATGACTATAGAAGATATTATGAAGGTTGTCATTAAAAGATTTCATATCCGTATAAATGATGTATATAAATATTATGTTATAGAAAGAATGTTAAAATCTTATGTGGATTATTTATATGAAATAGAAAAGCTCAATTTAATTATGGAAGATGGATTTCTTAAGTATATCAAAAATGAAAACTAGAATTATTATATATTAGTTTTTTTTATTCATGTAAAATAGAAAAAACTTAAGTAGGGGGTAAAAATTAAATGGATAATGTAACATTAGGAAAAACAGGACTAGTTGTAAGTAAAAATGGATTTGGAGCACTTCCTATCCAGCGTATTACAAAGAAGGATGCTGTTTATTTACTGCAGAAAGCATTTTATAACGGCATCAATTATTTTGATACTGCCAGATGGTATTCAGATAGTGAGGAAAAGCTTGGTGCTGCTTTTTGCTACATCAGAGACAAGATCACTATTAGTACGAAGACAGGAGCTCAAACAGCAGAGGATTTTTGGAAGGATTTAAATCAGAGTCTTGAGAATCTACAGACAGATTACATAGATATATATCAGTTCCACAATCCAGCTTTTTGTCCGAAACCAGGTGATGAATCCGGACTTTATGATGCAATGCTAGAGGCAAAAAAACAAGGGAAAATAAGATTTATTGGAATTACAAATCATAGACTATCAGTAGCAAAGGAAGCTATAGAATCAAATTTATATGATACTTTACAATTTCCATTTTCTTATCTTGCAAGTGATGCAGACATAGAATTGGTGAAAGCTTGTAAGAAAAATAATATGGGTTTTATTGCAATGAAAGCTTTATCAGGAGGACTTATTACAGATTCTGCTACGGCTTATGCATATCTTGCACAATTTGATAATGTTGCACCAATATGGGGAATGCAGAGGGAAAGTGAACTGGACGAATTCTTGTCCTACAATGATACTCCTCCTGTTTTAACTGAAGATATGAAAAAGAAAATTGAACATGACAGAAAAGAGCTTGCTGGAGATTTCTGCCGTGGCTGCGGCTACTGCATGCCTTGTCCAGTTGGAATTGAAATCAATAACTGTGCAAGGATGAGCCTTCTTCTTCGTAGAGCTCCTCAGGAAATGAATCTTTCTAAAGAGTGGCAGGAAAAAATGAGAAAAATTGAAGATTGTCTTCACTGTAATCAATGCATGAGTAAATGTCCATATGGATTGAATACTCCAGAGCTTTTGAAAAAGAATTATGAGGATTATAAGACCTTCCTGTAAAACGAGGAATTTTAGTATTCAATACATTGAGAAGCAGCTTTTTTAATTTAATTTGTAGTTGATAAATTGTTATATATAGTAATACTGTGTTACTATATATAACAATTTTTATTTTTAAGTATTATAGGAGAGTTTTAATATTTTTACAAATACAATTCTGCGGCAGGAGCTATATATCATTGATTTTCACAATGTATAATACAAATACATAACAGCACAGAAGGCAAATATTTGTATGAAGATACAATTGGCATAGTTATTGCTCTGTTTTTTATAATGTATATTTTACAAAAGAGGAGGATATAAAATGGTAATTTTAAATGCCTTAGGCAGTGTTTTCAGCATTGTTTTAATGATTTCAGCAGGATTGATTTTATCTCATAAAGGATGGTTTGATGAAAAAATCTCTAAGGCTTTTTCAAAGTTAGTATGTAATTTGGCTATTCCTTGCCTTATGATTTCTCAGTTTAGTGAAAACTTTGATAAGGATAAATTGATTAGTTTAAGTAAAGGATTAATTGTTCCATTTACATCTATGGCACTTTGCTATTTGGTTGCTGTATTGGTTTCTAAGGTCATTAAAGTTAAAGAAGGGCGAATTGGCATTTTTAGATCAATGTTTTTTGTGTCTAATACAATGTTTATTGGCCTTCCAGTAAATATGGCCCTGTTTGGAGAAAAAAGTATACCTTATGTACTTCTATATTATATAGCTAATACTGCTTTCTTTTGGACTATTGGTGCATATGAAATTAGTAAAGATGGACAATCTGTTAAAGCTGATATTTTTTCTCTTGCTACAGTAAAGAGAATTATGTCCGTACCACTGATAAGCTTTATAATAGCAGCCGCTCTTGTGTTATTAAATGTTCATTTGCCTAAATTTATTTTAGATACCTGTAAATATTTTGGCAATTTAACAACACCTTTGGCCATGCTTTTTATAGGTATAACTATTTATTTTGCCAACTTAAAACAATTTAAATTCAGTCTTGACATGCTGGCAATATTTTTAGGAAGATTCCTTGTCTCACCTATGCTGGTTTATGTGTTGTGTATTTTTATACACATTCCTCTGCTTATGGAAAAAGTATTTGTAATTCAAGCTGCAATGCCAGTTATGACTAATACTGCTATAGTTTCAAAAAGCTATAATGCCGATTATGATTATGCTGCAATTAATACCATTATAACAACTATATCTAGTATACTGGTTATTCCCGTTTATATGTTATTGTTAAATTGATAATAGTTTTTTGCAAAATAATTATCTTTACTATAATATATTAATAATGATTTTGTTAATCCAGGAGGAAATACGTATGAAACCTATTCTTATAGTTGCTCCTAACAGCGACATTTTAAAAATATCTAAAAGAGTTGCTAAAAAATATAAAGAGGTTAGTGTTCAATTAGGATTAATAGATAAAGCTGTTGAAGTAGCAAAAAAAGCAGAGCATATGGGTGTGGAAGTTTTAATATCAAGGGGAATAACTGCTAAAATTTTAAAAGAAGAGGTTCCTTCTGTAGCTTTAGTTGAAATGATAGTTTCTTCCTATGATATATTTAGTACTATTGCTCTTGCTAAGAAATATGGAAAGAATATTGTTGTTTTAGGCTTTAAAAGTTTAGTAGAGGAAGTTCAGCAAATAGGGCCTATTTTAGATATAAACTTAAAAGCTTACCATATTGAACATGAAGAAGAAGGAGAGTCATATATTAAAAAAATAATTGCTTCAGGGGAGAAGATAGATTCTATCTTGGGAGGAACAGTAGCTGAAAATATAGCTTCTAAGTTTGGAATTCATACTGTGCATCTGGAGACAGGGGAAGCGGCAATAGAAAAAAGTATAAAGGAAGCAGTAAGAATACTTGAGGTTAGTCGAAAGGAAAAAGAAAAGGCTGAACAATTCAAGGCTATTTTGAATCACATTAATCAAGGTGTAATTTCCATAAATAAAGAAGGTAAAGTTACTACCTTCAATCCTGGAGCGGAGAAAATAACTGGTATTATTGAAAAAGATATTTTAGGAAAAGATATCATTAATTTTATGTCAAATACAAAGCTTATTGATGTAGTTAAAACAGGAATGCCAATACTAAGTCAATTACACAATATAGGTAAAACTGAAATACTTACCAATGATATTCCCATAATTGTAGATGATAAGGTAGTAGGTGCAGTATCTACTTTTGAAGCTGCTGCGAAAATTCAAGAATATGAACAAAAAATCCGCAGTAACCTTAGAGATAAGGGATATATAGCAAAATACAATCTTTCAGACATCATAGGTGAAAGTGAGATAATACAAAATATTAAAAAGAAATCTTTAAAATATGCTGTAACTGACAGTACAGTGTTAATTGTTGGTGAAAGTGGTACGGGTAAGGAAATGTTTGCTCAAGGGATACATTTATCTAGTAAGAGAAAAAATGGCCCCTTTGTAGCTTTAAACTGCGGTGCAATACCTGGAAACTTGATAGAAAGTGAACTATTTGGTTATGAAGAAGGCGCTTTTACTGGTGCAAGCAGGAAAGGTAAAATGGGATTATTTACTGAAGCCCATGGTGGAACCATATTTTTAGATGAAATTGGAGAGCTGCCCATTGAATTTCAAGCAAGACTACTGAGAGTCATTCAGGAAAGGGAGGTTAGACCATTAGGATCTAACAAAGTCATTCCCATTGATGTTCGTATAATTGCTGCTGCAAATAAAGATTTGCTTAAAGAAATTGAAAAGGGAAATTTTAGAAGTGACTTGTATTATCGTTTGAATATTTTAAGTATGAGAGTTCCTACATTGATGGAAAGAAGAGAGGATATAGGAATTATTTTTAAGCATTTTTTAAAACTCATGTGTTCCAGATTCAATAAGGTAGTTAAAATATCTGAAAAAGCAATAAATATATTAAAAGAATATAATTGGCCAGGTAATATAAGAGAACTGGAAAATATTACAGAGAGACTTGTGGTGCTTGCTGAAGATGAAATAACCGATGAATTAGTTAAAGAGGAGCTTGGAGATTTTATACATTATAAAGATGAAAAGGTAAGCTCTTTAGAATATTTAAAGCAAAATCAAATTTTAAAAGTTTTATCAGAATGTAAAGGAAATCAAACTTTAGCTGCACAGAAGCTTGGAATAAGCCGTACTCATCTATGGCGCCTTTTAAAAAAATATTAATTATGAACTATTGTCATTGAGCCAGTTAAAAATATGTATGTGTAAATACTTATAACATTGTAAACGATTGAATGTATAGGAAAAAGAAGGTATAATTAGTATGTAACTTTATTTAAGGGGAGGGTTATTATGTCATTTCAAGAAAAAAGTTTTAAATCATTTAATGAACAAGACACAGTGCAAGCATGGATTTATACTCCAATTCGTAAACCACGTGGAATTGTTCAACTTGTACATGGTTTTGGGGAACATTCACGTAGATATTTACATATGATATTAAAGCTGAATGAGGCAGGTTTTGTAGTTGCAGCAGATGATCATGTAGGACATGGAAAGACAGCCAGTGATTCAGGCAACTGGAGTGATTGGGGCGATAAAGGTTATATGACAATGACAGAAGATGAACATACTCTTCGTAAAATTGTACAAGAAGAATACCCTAATTTACCTTATTTCATGTATGGACACAGTATGGGGTCCATGATTGCTAGATGTTATGCTGCTGCTTATGGAAAAGGAATGGATGGTTTGATTTTATGCGGAACTTCAGGTGTGTTCCCAAATGTAGCTGAACTTGTACCTGTTTTGGAAAAAGAAATAGATGAAGGTAAGGGTAAAGAAATTGATCTTGCCTCTTTGGACAAGCTTTTGGGATGGATGACAAAGCGTTGTGAAAATGCTACTACAGCAAACGATTGGATTTGTGGTGACCCTGATGTGGTGGCAGACCATGCAAATGATCCATTCAATAACTTTAAAACACCACCTAATGTACGTTCATTGTACCATTTTGTTAAAATGATGGACAGTATTGTTGGAACACAGTGGGCAGAAAAAGTACCAACATCAATTCCTGTTTACAATATGGCTGGAGATCAAGATCCAGTTGGTCAGTATGGAGAAGGTGTTTATGCTGTATCCAATTGGCTTGCAGAAACAGGACATAAGGTAAAAACAAAAGTTTATCCTGGAAAACGACATGAAATCCATAACTATCGTGACATTAGGGATGAAGTTGAGGATGGAATGATAGATTTTATAAATAGTGTTATTGAGAAATAGTAGACAAAATGTTAGATATAAATGAAGAATGGTTACTTTCCAAAGGCAAAAAATAAAATATAAAATAATCTTAAATTAGATCTAAATAAAATTTAGATCTAATTTACATCACCTATGAGATCTATAGAAATTAGTTATTTTTCAGAAATACATTTTCTAGGACAAGCCAATTGGCAAGCTCCACAGTCAACACAAGCAGATTCAGTGATTATTCTTTTTCTATCTTTCTCCTCTGCGATAGACCCAACAATGCATACCCGCTCACAAGTTCCGCAACCTACACAATCTGATTTATTAATTCTTCTAGGCATAAGTCTCTCCTTACATGTAGAAAATTATAGTGTTTGTTTGCATGAAGTAACTGTGACTTCTAATGTTCTTGTAAGAAATGGGCACTTTTCTTTCATCATCTTGAAGTTATCTCCATCTTTTAGAAATTTAGCAGTTCCTTCAAGCAAAAATCCAGTTCCGGGATATTGGTAGCCCATTACCTCCTTACTACCAAGAGTTAATTTAACTTTAGGATTAGCATTAACATTTTCTTCTGTTTTAATCATAGCAGCTGCAGGAATTAAGATTTTATTTCCTTCTACAATAATTAAATAACTGTTCCATGTATTAACTACGTGAGCTTCATTATTTGAACAAGTTACAATAGAAACTACTCCTTCATGATTTAATACATCAAAAAATTTTTCTGTAAACATTCTATATTCCTTCTTTCTCGTAAATTATGGATAATTAATATCGTGGATAAATACTGTCTGTAATTATAATATGATTTTTTTCTTCTTTTGTCAATAAAAATAGTTTGTAAAAGAGTATATATTTAATTCTGTACGATTATCTTGAATGAGAATTAATAATAGGATATTATTAATAAAAGAACGATAATATATCAAAGGAGTGCGAAAATGAAATTTTCAGTAGGAGTAGAGTATGCAATTCATTGCTTGCTATATATGGTAAACTCAGAAGAAGGTAAATCTGTGGGAATAAGGGATTTAGCCACATTTCAAGGTATATCGGAGACTTATTTATCAAAAGTATATGCAAAATTAAGTAAGTCAGGAATTATAAAATCTATACCAGGTGTAAAAGGTGGTTATGCACTAGCTCGTAATGCAGAAGATATAACTTTTTGGAATATTGTTGAAGCAGTAGAAGGAAGTGAACCGTTTTTTCAATGTGCAGAAATTAGACAAAATAATATATTGTTAGACAAAGATAATTTACCTGATACACATACCAAATGTCCTTGTTTAATAAAAGTTGTAATGTTAGAAGCAGAAGATGAAATGAGAAAATATTTAAGTAATAAGACATTGGCATGGCTATATGATGAGGTATATAATAAAAAACTTCCTAAGGAAGTCAAAAATGCAACAATTCAATGGTTTAATAATAGAAAAAAGTAAGCGGTATACCTGTTACAGAGAAGAATATCATAAGTAACATAGATTTTATCTGAAACTGTTCATATGACTAGTTTTAATAAGAATTTAAGTATTCTAAATCTTATCATAATCTAGGTGAATTATAAAAATATGTTTATTTTTATAACATGTTGTAAAACCAATCTAATAATATAAACTATTGAAACACATTTTATAAGTGTATCTAGTATATCCAATACCACCCCCTAACTATGATGAAATATTCACCAATAGTCCTAGGGGAATAAAGTGGAAAAACCTCATTTAGAAATTCGCTGCGTTCATAAATATCCCTGGAGGACGTAAAAAATTGTTAATAGTCTTCCAAACAAGTGCAGCGAATTTTCCATTGACTCTTATAGTTTTTGTATAGAATTCTAACATATTCTCTGTAAAATATATTATTATTTTTATAACATATGGTAATATCGCAAATTAACATGTATAATTATTGTATAAATATATTTAATATGGAATAAGGTGGAATTTGGAAATGGAAATTGATAATTTTAAAGTATTGAAGCTTGTATCATTATGCAAGAAGAAGTCAAATTATAGTATTCCTAAAAATTATGAAAAAAAGCTTGCAGAAAAGGTTCTAATTTCTAATAATACAAGAGCAACAATTATATGTGTTGTTTTTACATTCTTAACTTTATTTCAGCTTATATTATTATATCGACCCAAACATCATCATTCCCATAACCTTTCTTTAGCCTATAGAAATCTTACTTTAATAAATATACTTATAGTAATTATATGTCTTCTATATTTAATTATAATTAATTCGGTAAGTCTGAAAGAACAAATTAGAAAGATAAAGCTTTATAAATTTTTTCTTGTAATTTTTATATTTACTATTCAATTTTTAAATACACTTACTTCAGTAAATGCTCAACTATATAAAGGAGATATTACAGCCTTCATTGCAACCATGCTTATATTGTCCATCATTTCAATATTAGAACCCTATAAAAATATATTGATTTCTTTTACTAATTTTGCTTTGTTAATTATTGGATTATACCTTTTAAATGTCCCCAATTCCAAATTGCATCCTCAAACTTATAATGCATTTTTGGTAATGATATTTGCCATATTATTATCTATAATAAATTATTATAACTTTGCAAAAAGTTTTATTCAAAAAAGTGAAATCTTAAATAAAGCAGAGGAACTTGAAATTTATAAAAATCACTTAGAAGAGCTTATTGAAGAAAGAACAGCAGATTTAGTACAAGCTAATGCAAATCTTTTAGCAGAAACACATATTCGTCATAAGGCAGAACTTGAAGCTATACAATCAAATATAAAATATGAGGAAAAGAAACGTCTATTAAATAAAGCTGTGGAATATGAAAAACTACGTACAGAATTTTTTGCAAATATTTCTCATGAACTAAGGACACCCTTAAATGTAATTTTTTGTGCTGAGCAAATGCTAGATATTATTTTTAAACGCATTGGCCTTGATAATGATAACCAATTTAAAACTGATAAATATTTACACACTATAAAACAAAATTCCTATAGATTACTTAGATTGATTAATAACTTAATTGATATAACAAAAATGGATGCTGGATATTTTGAAATTACTTTATCTAATAATGACATTGTAAAAATCACTGAAGATATTACACTTTCTGTTGTTGAATATGTTGAAAATAAAAATATAAGGCTAATTTTTGATACTGAAGTAGAAGAAAAAATTATTGCCTGTGATCCTGATAAAATTGAAAGAATAATGCTTAATTTACTTTCAAATGCAGTTAAGTTTACTCCTAAAAATGGAACTATATATGTAAATATTTACGATTCTACTGATAAAGTAATAATTTCTATTAAAGATACAGGTATTGGAATAGATAAGAGTATGCAAAAACTTATTTTTGATAAATTTGTTCAAGTGGATAAATCTATTTCAAGAAGAACTGAAGGCAGCGGTATAGGATTATCCCTTGTAAAGTCACTTGTTGAAATGCACAATGGACAAATATCTGTTGTAAGTGAGCTAGGTGAAGGTAGTGAATTTATAATAGAACTTCCAAATGTACAAGCCAAAACTGATAATACAAAAATAGAAGAGTCTAATGCCTGCAAGAAAAGCAAAAATATTGAAATGATAAATTTAGAGTTTTCAGATATATATTTTTAACCTGCAGTCATTAAATTATACTTGAATATTGTACCGTAATTATGTAAAAATATATATTTCGTAAATAATAAAGAGGGAGAAGTCTCAGCTGATAGGGATTCTCCTTCTTATATTTATTTATCTTTCTTTTTATTTTTTCTTGCTAATTCCTTGGAGAATTCTGTTGTAAATCTACCATGATGCTTTCTAATATCAATACTTCTATCAGTGGTGTCCTTTACTTCAGCTTTGCTGAAAAATTTTATTACTATATAAATTAATGAAAAAAATGCCACCATTACAATTCCAGCTATAAGTCCTGCTTCTTGGCCAGGGATAAAGGGCATGCTGAATATAACAACAACCATACCTATTAAAGTAAACCAGGAGCCATAAGGAAATCCAGGCATTTGGCATTTCCCATTTGGGGGACATCCACACATTTTACGAAATCTTATATGGCTAGCTAGAATTACTACATAGGTAGATAGTAGTGCAAATCCACTGGCACTTATTAGGAATAAATACACTCTTGGAAATAGAAATCCAAACCATAATGTTAATAGCATAACAAATCCAGAAAACAACATTCCACGGTAAGGTATATCTTTTTTGTCCTTCAACCATGTTGGTGCATGACCTTCATCTGCAATTGACCGCATCATTCTTCCAATTCCAAACATGGATGCTAGAGAGGCAGACAGTATGGCTGTCATAAGTACCAAGTTCATAACAGTACTAGCCCATCCCATTCCCCATCTATTAAGAGCTTCTACCATAGGACTTATATTTTCATTTAGTGCAGATGTTGGAACTAAAGGAAGCAGTGCAATAGCGGAAAGTATATATAATCCTACAAGACCGAAGACAGTATTTCTAATTGCTTTAGGAATTGTTTCTTCAGGGTTAGAGGTTTCAGAAGCGGCTAATCCAATTATTTCAAAACCTGCATAGGCAAACATAACTATAAGCATACTTCCTGCAATTCCCTTTATCCCTCCTGGCATAAATGATTCTCTTGCAAGTTCGCCAATCCCAACTGATGATATTCCAGGGAATGCTCCTATAATGAGTAAAGCTGATATAACAATGAAGAAGACTATAGCTACCAACTTCACAGCAGAAAGACTACCTGCCAATTTGCTTATCATTCTTGCTCCTAGTAAATTGAGTAAAGTAATAATTATTATTATCAAACTTCCCATTAAGGCAATAGACATTTTAGGAAACCAATTACGTATCAAGATTGAAACAGCAGTAGCTTCACTGGACATTGACAGAATCATTCCAAGCCAATATACCCAACCAACAACAAATCCAGTTCCTGGACCAAAGTAATGTGCTGCAAAGGCACGAAATGAACCAGAATGAGGATTTGCCACAGTCATTTCTGATAGAGCATATAGTATAAAATAAACCAATATTCCTCCCAATATGTAAGATATTATAACAGAGGGTCCAGCAGCATTAATAGCTACAGCTGTACCCAGAAAAAATGAACCTCCTATAACAGAACCTAATGCCATCATTGTAAGATGTCCTGAAGACAATCCTTGATTCTTTTTTACCATAATATTATCCTCCTATACTGTACCTTCTAAATAACTGATAATATTATTCCTCAAATGTAAAAATGCATGCTTACAAAATTAGATAAAAGAAGTTTGTTACATTAAGAGTAAATATTGCAATGCCAATTATGGTTTGGTTATATCAAATATAAGGTATACTAATTAAGTTACAACCAAAAATATATGGATAATATGGTACAATATTCATAATAATTAAATATAAAAATCCTTATGAGGCATTGATACATTATAGTAAATGACTATGATCTTGGAAATTTCAAAGGTTGTAAGTTATGCTTTAACATATGAAATCAAATAAAATTTAAGGAGTAATTCAGTTATGATTGATGAAAATATAATTAATCAAATAAAAGAATTTAGTAAGAAACCATCTTTATTTAATAAGAAATGCGGAAATATATGGACTGAAGAATATATTGCCAATCAGATGCTTAAAGCACATATTGATCCAAATTTTGATGGAGCATCACGAAGAGCTGTCATCATTAACAAAACGATAGATTTCCTTACCAGGAATGTTCTCAAAGAAAACAGTTCAATATTAGATTTAGGATGTGGCCCAGGGTTATATGATGAAAAGTTATGTCAGAGAGGATATAAAGTAACAGGCATAGATTTTTCAATAAATTCAATAAATTATGCTAAAAATAGTGCAGAAAAACAGGGACTTAATATAAAGTATAAGTGCAATAACTTTTTTGAGCTTAATTACTCAGAAGAATTTGATACTGTTATGCAGATATATGGAGAGATAAATACTTTTTCAGATAGTGAAAGAAGTAAATTTTTTAATATAGTTAAGAATTCTTTAAAGCCTAATGGTTTGTTTATATTTGATGTTTCTACACCTACATTAAGAAAAAAATGTGGACTGAAGAAAAACTGGTATGTTGGGAACAGTGGATTTTGGAGAGATAAGATACATCTAGTTTTAGAAAATGGGTTCCAATATGACAACGACATTTGGCTTGATCAATATATAGTTGCAGACAATAATGGAGTTCAAGTATATAGAAATTGGTTTCATGATTATACTGTTAAAACGATTAGTGAGATAATTCAAAATAGTGGATTTAAGATTATTAATATATTGGGTAATCTTACTGGTGAAATTTTAAAAGAAGATAGTGAATGGATTGCTATTATTGCCCAAAAGAAGTAGCAAATTCGCTGTGATCATAAATATCCCAGGGGGACGTAAACAAATTCTTAACAATTTATTTTGCTATAACTCTAAAACACCGCTTAATGTACGTTAATTGTATCATTTTGTTTTAGGGCTATTGGATTTAATTTATTTCGTATAAATTATTATAAAAAGCACAACTATTCTTGTTGGGATGGAGTGCTTTTTTGTTTGCTTTTAATTTCTACTGTTTTATACAATTGTGAGAATCTTTGAAAATGTGGTACAATTTAGTTGAAATCTAAATTGGGATTGTAATATGGATATCCAAACCAGACACTCAACATATGTCTGAGTATAATTTAAGTGTCTATCTTAAATATATTTAAAATTGAAATGGAGTGATAAAATTGAAAGAGTTTGAGGAAAAATTGAGGGGGTATATGATAGAAAACAGCATAGATGCAGAACAGTATACTTATGAGAATACCTGTCACACTGTAGAAGAGGCTGCATCTGCTGCTCATGTATCCCCAAATGATATTGTAAAAAGCATATGTTTAATAGATAACGATGGCAATCTTATTGTTGCTATTGTTAGAGGGAAAGATAGGGTAAGTACATCAAGGGTAGCAAAAGCATTAAATATAGAAATTCCCCAAATTGCAACTCCTGAAGAAGTGCTGGATAAAACTGGATACATATGCGGTGGGGTACCGTCATTTGGCTATGAAGCGATATTTCTAATTGACCCAAAAGTTATGGAAAATGAGCTCATTTATACTGGTGGAGGATCACCTTATTCATTAACAAAAATTTCAACAAAAGTATTACATCAGATAAATAAAGGCCAAATAGTTAGAGTAAGAAAATGATTAAGAGAAATAAAATTAATAGAGAAGTTATTTACAATGCAGGATAAAAAATTATTTCTAAATTATAAGTAGTGAAAAGGCTTTTGATCGATAAGAAATTTATAGACTATGGAATTACTAGAGGATAATACATGGGAAATTAGTTTTGTAATTTTTTGAGGTTTAATTTTGGCCCATTTTTGTATATTTGACTATTTTATTAATTATCTTAGTTTATAATGCTAATAGCTGAAAATTTGCGGTATAATATATAGAAATTATGAACCCTATAAAAACAAGATGGAGAGTAGAGGAAAATGGGAAAGTACAAGCAAATTACAAAAAGAGGATTAATTTTATCAATGGTAACCTGCTCAATATTCATACTGGTATATTGGATTTCATTTTATGAGTTATATACTTTATGTAAGTTTGGAAGAATCAAGAATAATATAACTGTATTATTGGGATGCATGGCATTCTTTTTGGTTTGGTTTACAATTCTCATAATTAGAATTGTGAAAAAGCCAGAAGTTGTACCTGAGCAGAGTGTAGATAGATATGAATCATATTCAAGGTATAAAACTGTATGGAGCTGTGTAGTTGCAATAATTATAGTTCTTATAACATGTTTTTATGGAGTGAAAATATATCATAGTGCAATAAATTATAATGGAAAGCTATCATGGTACTTAAGTGATTTAAAAAATAAAAAAACTGTAAAGTTTGAACTTAATAATATATATGAAAGTGGTATAGAAGGGATATTTACAGATATTAATAAAAAAGTTCATATGCCTGAAAAATTATATGTTGCAAATAACTTTAGTCTTAATTTTGATTCTAATGGAAAAATTACAGCCTTTGATACATATCTTTATGGAAAAAATGATAAAGGTAAGTTAGAAAGCTATTTAATTAGCTATAACAGCAAAAAGTCAGGGAATATAACTGTATATTTAAAAGGTTATGTAAATGCAAATTATAATGATGATAAACTTTTAGAACCATTAATTAAGACAATGAAAGTAATTCCACTTAAGAAAACAGTGATGAACTGGAATGAAGAACAGTATGGTATTCTTTATTCTGGTAAACGAAGCTTTGGATATAACACAAATGGTATTATTTATATTGATTCAAAGGGAAATACAAATTCAGCTGTTAACGCCCATTCTGAAATAGTAGGATATACTGTTTCTGTATTTGTACCAGGTAAGGAGAGCAAATATACTCCTGTTAGATACAACTTAACAGATAGTTTAAATAATGCTAAAACATCAGAACCTTCAAAAGACAATAAAAAGAGTTCTAATCAATCAAATAATGCTGCAGATCAATTTTATTTATCAAAGCAAGTTGGATATCGTTTAGAAGTAACGGCAGCTGCAGCGGGAAGTAGATCTTATTCATTAGCTGGTACTACCGATGGTGGGCAAACATGGAAGACAATAAATGAAGATCCGTTTTCAGGCTCCCTTGGATCTGCAGCAGGAATAACATTTTTGAATAATAAGCTTGGATTTTTATGTTTATCTTATAGCGGTGGAAGTAAGGGACAATTATATCGCACAGAGGATGGAGGTGGATCTTATAAAAAGGTAAATTTCCCAGAAACGAAAGTAACATTAAATGATGGCAAAACGTATAATCCCTTTGATTTACCTGGAATGCCTTATGAGAAAGATGGAAGTCTTAATGTTTTGGTTGGACAAGGATCTGATGGAGATTATAATGGAGGCTGTAAAGCTTTGTACCAATCAAAAGATAATGGTGTAACATGGCAGTATTTAAAAATAAGCTAATAAAGATTAATTATCTATATATAAATAAGATAACCATAAAAAGAAGAAAGATTTAAGAAGCATAGAACTGTATTTTGAGAAAAAGGTACAGAAATATTTTATAAATAATAAAGAAGAATCCGCAGAGTATACGGGGTCTTCTTCTTTTATTTTGTTTACAATTGGAATATGAGCAAATTCGCTGTTCTCATAAATATCCCTGGGGGATGTAAACAAATCTTGAACAATAAAACCTCTTGCAGTTATCACAATGGGATAAACTACACATTGGAGCATTAACGTAATAAGAATTTGTGTTATACATATTATTCTTCCCTTTCAAAGGCTCTATTTAATTTTATGCTAAGCATATAAAGGTTGTGATTAAACACTCAGAAATGCTATGTCTTATGGGTTTAACATTCAATAATAGATAGATTTCAAAAAATAGAGGTATTTTTGTGAGGTTAGAGTACAATTGACAGAGGACAGTGAAGGAAGATTTTTCTCTGCTGCACTGTGAAAAATCTCTTTAATTAAAAGAAAGAGTTTTGTTAAATAACAGGCTTATAATTTGCACTTATTGTGGGTATTATGGGATTAGTAGATATCATTTTATATAAAATTGTTTCACTTATACCTAGAAAGGATATGTTAAATTTAAAAATATAAAAGGAGTGAATCAGCATGAATGACAAAAAAGATGTTTTAGATAATGGTCCTTTTTTTCATGGCACTAAAGCAGAACTAAAAATTGGAGATTTACTAGAACCAAAGTACTTATCAAATTACCAAAATAAAAAATCTAACTATATTTATTTTACTGCAACATTAAATGCTGCTAAATGGGGTGCTGAATTAGCGGCATCTAAATCAAAAGAAAGAATTTATATTGTAGAACCATTAGGTGAATTTGAAAATGACCCAAACTTAACTGACAAAAGATTTCCTGGAAATCCAACACGTTCTTATAGATCTAAATATCCTTTGAAAATAATAGCCGAATTAGGTTCATGGGAAAGACATTCTGATGAAGAAATAAATCATATGCTTTCATCTTTAAAAAAGTTAAGTGATGAAGGAAAAAATGTAATATACGATTAATCCATAAATAAACAACATATAAAACTTGCTAATAATCTTTATAAATTAAATGTACCAACAACTGTGCGTAATTGGAAAACGTTAAGTAAACTTAATGAATTAGCAAAAACTATAGAAATATTATAATGAGGACTTATGGTACTAGTTATAATTAGTACTATAAGTCCTTTGTATATATATTAAGCAAATTAAAGTTTATTTTAAGATTGTCACAAATGTTAAGGTTAATTTTATCTTGGAATGTGTAAGATATAGGATATTATATCCGCTGCCAGTTAACTTGAATAATTATCTTTTGCAGAAAAATGTTATTAAGAATGCACCGAGTGCTGAAAATAATGCAATAATAATAAAACTACGAGCAGCAGAATGATGAGAAATAACCTTACTTTTAATTTGATAAGCTGTTGATATTAAACCTCCAATTATTACAATTAACATTAGGTCAAAGTTTGATTCTATAAGTGGATTACTTAAGTGCAGCCCTCTTATAAATATATCGAAGAGAATTGCAAACATTATGAATCTACAAGCGTAAGCATCTCCTTGATATACAACAGCTTTTGTCCTTTCATCTATAATGCCATAAATAGGTGTGCTTTTACCTTGAGTGTTACTTTTTTTAAACATTTTTATTCCTCCTCTAAATAAAATAAATCTTCAAACTTTTTTTGCAAACACTTTGCAAGTATTAGTGCTAATTTAGCAGTTGGACAGTATTGACCAGTTTCTATAGAACTTATTGTTTGACGACTTACTCCTGCCATATTCGCAAGTTGCTGCTGCGAAATGTTAAGTTCAGCACGTGCAACTTTTAGTCTATTATTTAAATTAGTTTTATCATCCAAGAAAACACCTCCAGTAATTAAATGGTATCATATACCAATAGTTATGTCAAGTATGCTTTGCAAAATGACAAGTACACTTGTATGCACTTTTTTGTTTTGAAACACTATATAAAAATATTGAGATTTAATAAATTAATCTAACGATATGAGTGTTCTTTGAAAATCGAATAATGTGATACCAAAAGGTAGATGCATTTTATATAAGTAATTATATTGAATATGTGTTATAATTTTCTATAAAAATTATTTAAAACTATATAAGTATTTCATAATGAGGTGAGTATATAACTTGCCTCTTATCTTTTTAAATTCAGTAATTGCGTGATATTTTTCATGAAGTGATATAACTTGTAAAATTGAAAATAATATGGGGGTAGCTACCTTGATTTTCGAATTTATTTTTTAATAGAATAATTTTTTTATAATTATAACAAACTAACTATTGAATTAGTAAAAAATAATGAAAGGTATGTGAGATTAATGGATTTAACAAGGAATGTTCAGGAACAGCTTGATACCCTTGTAAAGAATAGCGAAGATACAGAAAAATTAATAATTAACAGCGAATTTACACTGTATTATATAAAAACCTTAGTAAATGAAGTATACATTACAGAAAATATAAAGAAGCCATATTTTAATTCAACAGTTAACTTTCCTATGTATTTTCCAACTATAAGTAGTAAGATTGATATAGATAGTGCTGTTAACAAAATGTATAAAGGTCATGTTATAGCGTTTTACAACAAGGAAATTTATTCAGTTCAAGAAGCGGTGAAATATGAAAGTAGAAATGTTGGTGAGGTTCAAAGAGAAGCATCCATAGATGGTGCAATTGAAGGCTTTGTTGAGAATATTAATGTTAATATAAATCTTATCAGGCAATTATATCATCGACCAGAACTTATAGCAAATACTCTTCATGTGGGGAAGAAAGCTAATAAAAAAATAATACTGCTTTATGATTCAAGTACAGCAAATGAAGAAGTAGTAAATAATATCTCAGATAAAATAAACAAAATATCTGTTCCTGTAATACAAACAATGCAAGAACTTCAGCAATACCTGTTGAAAAGGCAGTGGTTGATACCTAAATTAATTGTGACTGAAAGGCCTGATAGAGCAATTCGGGCATTGGCTTATGGAAGAGTTGTCTTGTTTATGGAAGGAACTCCAGAAGGCTTAATTGCACCAGTAATGTTTCACGAGTTTTTTCAAACTATGGATGACTTTTCGTTACCACCATTAGTTTCTTTATTTCTTCTTTGGCTTAGATACTTGGGGTTATTTATAAGTGTAGCCTTTCCAGGTCTATATGTTGCTTTTACTGCATATAATCCAGAATTATTTCGTGTCCAGCTTGCTCTATCAATAGCAGGAAGTAGGGCAGGAGTAACATATCCAGCATTTATCGAAGTAATTATAATGCTTCTTGTCATGGAATTTTTAATAGAAGCAAGTATCAGACTTCCCAAGACTATAGGTGCCACAGCCACTACTGTTGGAGGTTTAATTCTTGGGCAGGCAGCTACACAGGCCAATTTAGTAAGTCATATCATGATTATAATTGTTTCGGTAGTTGCAATAACAAACTTTACGATTCCAATAGCCTCAATGAATTTTTCTATCAGAATTATGAAATACATAGTACTTATTTTTGCATCAGCTGCTGGAACCTTTGGATTACTTATGGGCCTTATTGGTTTCTGTTCCTACATATTCTCAATTAAATGCTTCGGAATACCATTTTTCAATCCAATAGGCAACTTTAGTTTGAGTGGATTGCAAGCTAATCTTAGAAAGGGAGAAAAATAGTGAATGCTAGATATTTTTACATTTTAATAATTAACGCCAACATTTCACAGTTCATGATCTTTGTACCATACGCATTGACTCAAAATATTGAAAAAGGTTTTCCAATAGCTATTTTGATAGGATTAGTGGTTGCTTCAGTAAATGCATATTTTACAATTTATGTGTATAACCATTTCAAGAGCTACACACTTACAGATATTTCAATTAGATTGTTTGGAAAAGTTTTAGGACATATTTTTGTTTTTTTTCATATAGTCTTGTATATTATCATGAGCTTATTTATGTCCAGGGGTTTGCTTGTTATCATAAATAACTTTATGTTGCCCAATACTTCAGTTATAGCTTTAGGTGCAGTGTTTCTTCTATTAATAATAACGGTATTTAAAAATTCTAATGATACCTATTTAAACTTCATATCCTTTATAACTGTTATTATGGCTTTATGGGCAATATTACAGCTTGAGTTAAGTTTTCGAGAAATGAGTTGGTTCTATGTTAAAGGAAGTATAATACATTCTATGAAGTTTCCAACAATGTGGCTAATTGGGATATCAGCATTTATTTACTGTGGGTTATATCCACAAACACTTTTTAATCCTTTGTTAAAAAGAATCAGCTGGATAAAGACTGTTTGTGTTTTTATATTTATAGGATTACCCATAGCATCCTTGATTATATTGATTCCTGTGGGAATTTGGGGTCCTGTAGCAGTAAAACAGCTTCTTCTTGTGCATATGTTAACAGCAGATACTATGGCAGTGGATTTATTTGTAATAGAACGTGTTTTGTTTTTGTTGCTTCCTTTGTTTATATTGTATATGCTTTCAAATATATTAAACTATGCTTTCACTGCAAAGGGACTTTTTATTAGTTTAAATTACAACAAGTATGTTAACATGTTTTTTGTTGTTATAATCAGTATAGTTTTTTTCCTTTGGATTAATTTCATGAGCAATACTAAGATCCTTTTAAATTCAGGTATTAAGTATATTTCAATATACTTTTGGATTCAATTTATTCTAAGTTTTATATTTTTTATATTTACCAAGATAAGGGGAAAATTTAAAGATGAAATATATAGTTAAATTAATGCTAATATTAATATTTAGT
This sequence comes from Clostridium carboxidivorans P7, assembly GCF_001038625.1. Taxonomy (GTDB): domain Bacteria; phylum Bacillota; class Clostridia; order Clostridiales; family Clostridiaceae; genus Clostridium_AM; species Clostridium_AM carboxidivorans. Next base: position 2,376,464 of record NZ_CP011803.1, on the reverse strand, counting down.
CTTTCTTTGACAAGCTGCGATTTTAAGGATATAGATAGAAGAACTTTTGTAGTGGCATTGGGGATTGATTCCGGAGAGCAGCAAAAACAAATGAAGGTAATAATTAAAACTGCAATCCCCACCTCCATTGGAGGTAGAAGTGGAGGAAATGAAAATCAAAAAAATTATCAATTATTTACTGTAGAAACTGATTCCATTGGAGATGCTTTAAGAAAATTTAAGGCGGAGTCCTCTCTTGAACCAGATTTTTCACATTTAAAGATAATTATTTTTGGAAAGAATTTTGCACAGGAAACTCCTATAGACCCGATTATTGACTATTTTATAAGAAGACGTGACCTTCAAACTATAGCTTGGACAACAGTAGGTTTTCCTAGTGCAAAAAAGATATTAGAATTACAGCCTCCATCTGAAAAGATAGCATCAAACAGTCTTTTTCTTAAATTTGGTCAAGGTGTGAAATCTCAATATATCCAAAGAGTAAAAGTATATGAAACCTATAGAGATTTAATTACACCAGGACTTTCACCTTGTTGTCCTATAATTGAAATAGTTGACAATGAGTTCTCTATAAATAAAATAGCTGTATTTGAACAAGGAAAAATGAAGATGGTATTATCTCCTGAAGAAACTAGGATTTTTAATATAATTAAGCCTCATATAAAAACATTTTTTTTCAAAATGGAGCATGAAAAAAATAGCCATCCTATAGGCTTTAATATAAAAAATGCCAAAACAGATATTAGGCTTATAAAAAATAAAGATAACTCTATAGATTGTCAAGTAAATGTAAAACTTGTGGGAGCTGTTGAAGAGACTGATTATAAGGAAAACAATCTTTTTGAATTACATAAACAACTTGAAGTGTTAGCAAAAGGCCAAATAGAAGCTTTATTTAACAAGTTTAAACAATCTAGAGTTGATCCATTTTCTATACAGGCAAGATATTGGGCTATAGATCCCTCCTATGAATTTACCGAAGATTGGCTTAAAAAAATATTTTCGAAAATTAATTTTATAGTTAATGTAGATGCTAAAATAAATGAAAGTGGCTCACTTAGATAGTAGAGAATTTTTTATTGCTTAATATTTTGTAAAAATGATTTTACTTGTAAATCTGTACTAGATCATATTAATATTTTAGAAATTGTTTTAAGTATTTTAATATTTTATACTTTAAATGTAGTTTAGATATTATCTAAACGTATAGTATATGCAGAACTTCCCCCGCGAGTTGAATATGAGTTGACAACCCTAAGTTTTTCAATGGTCCAATAATTCAATTTATGTATCACTGAGATTAAGTTATCAAAAAGAACAAAATTCTCAATAGTAAATGGTGATACGTGCCAATAGCTGAGTCAAGTTTCTAGGTTGAGCATATAATAGCAGAATACGTTTAATTTTAGAGAATAGTTCCATGTGTATTGTTCTTAGAATGAATGCTCATATAAAATACAATATTGACATTTCTTATACAATTCAATATTATATGTATATGCATATAATATTGAATTGTATTTAAATTAATTGATGTTACAATGATTAATTTTGATGGTAGATAACTTTAATAATTTATATGTAGATACATATAAAAGAGGAGTGAGAAGATTATGCTTACAATAGAGCAAAAGATTCAGGAGAAGGCCTATGAATTAGGCTATGAAAAATGCGGGATTATTCCAATTAGTTTTATGAATGGTTATGGTGAAAAGGTTGAAGAGAGAATTCAAAAGGTTCAAAAGTCAGGGCCATTTTACCAAAGACAGAGGCGATTAGTTAATCCACTAGAAGAATATCCATGGGCAAAATCTATTGTAGTAGTTGCAGCTAGATATGGCAAATATAAAGTTCCAGAGTCTGTAAGAAGTCATATAGGAAAGTCCTACTTGTTCGATATACGTGTGGATGCTAATACGAAAGAATATCAGAACAGCAAGGTAATGGATAAATATATGCAAGAACTAGGACTTCAGGTTGCTACTAACCAAAAGTTTGGAGTTGTAGGGTTACGCTGGGCAGCTTTACAAGCTGGCATTGGAATTGTAAGAAGAAATAATTTCTTTTATACAGAATCTGGGTCATGGGTTCATCTAGAAGCATGGTTGACAGATAGAGAAATGGAGTTAAGGGAGATACCAACTGTTCCACAGTGTCCAAAGAATTGTGGTGCCTGTGTAGCAGCGTGTCCAACTAAATCCCTATCTGCGCCTTATACTATGTCACCTACTGACTGTATTTCTTTTTTAACAACCTTTGGGGGGCGTAATTTACCACAGGAACCTTTAAGGAAAAGCTTTGGACAATGTATTTATGGATGTGATATTTGTCAGGATGTATGTCCAATGAATAAAGGTAAATGGCAGGAGGTTGAAGAATTTCCTGGATTGTCAGAATTGGCTCCTTCTTTAACACCAGAAAATATCATGGATATGGAGGAAAGCTTTTATAGGGAAAAGGTTCAGCCAAAGTTTTTTTATTTATCCCCAGATGACCTTTGGAAATGGAAGGTTGACGTTTTGTGTTTTATGGGTAACAATTATAAAGATAGTTATAAACCTTATATTATGAGAGCTTGCAAAAATGAAAATGAAAAAATTCGTGAAATGGCTTATTCAATTCGCAGAGAGTTATTTGACTGTGTTAGGTAAAGCAGCTTAAGAGATCTATATGTAAATTATGATGTTATCAATTTAATAGCTGAGCAGCAAGGCATTGGTTTATGTTATCTTGACAGCAGAAACAGCTATAGGATATTATATGCATATACATATAGATGGGAGGTAGTTTAGATTTGGCTATTAGAAGCAGCAAGGAACACCTGAAAGATTGTGCATGTAAAAATTTGAGGATGACAACAAGAGTGGTAACGCAATATTTTGATAAAGCCTTCCAGCCAGTGGGTTTACGTGCCACTCAATTTGCCCTGTTGGCGGATATTTCTTCACGTGAAAGTAGTACAGTTGGTGAGTTAGCAGATATTTTTTTGATGGATCAAACAACTGTAACACGAAACATCGAAATATTAAAGAAAAAAGGGTATGTTGATGTAAGACAGGGAGAAGATGATTCACGAAAGAGATATATATCTATAACTGAGAGTGGGTTTGTAAAACTTAGAGAAGCTATACCATTATGGAACAATGCTCAACTTGTTATAGAACAGGGAGTTGGTGAGGAAAAGTTCAGAGAATTTTTAGATACATTATCTTATATACAAAAGCTTATTTAGCTAGATAAATTTAATTAGATATATTGCTTCTTCCTGTTGGTAGGGGATTTACAATAGATGCATTTGATGCAGTTAATGTAATGAAGCAGTTAAACCCTTGACGGAAGTGTCAAGGGTTTTGTGATGTAGTTTGCTACCTAAGAATCCGCCCTTTCAAAGCATTCATAAAGACTGTACCATTTACACTGTTAACAGATACATTACCATATACAGGTAAATCAGCCAGCTGCTTGATTATATGATTGTATACATTTTTCTCATTAGCTATCCATTCTACAGCACCTTTACCGTACCATCCAGACATAATAGTAATTGACTGTGGATAAAGTATAGGTTCATTTAAAGCTGCTCCTGGACCATTTACGTTAGGAATATAACGCCAGCCAAAGACATTATTAGGTATAGGACCTGCAGCTTTTGTTTTTTCTAACTTTCCTTTTTCCCACAATTTTGTCTCAGACATCTCTAGACGTATAAAGGTTTCTCCAAATATGCTGGCATTGGTAAAATATCTGCCATCATAAGCATGAAGATCTTCTATATCAGCAAAAATTTTAGGCTGGCCACTTTGTTCCCTTCCTCCAGTTATTGGAATGGTATTATTTTCCCAGATAACTAATGGAAAAACACCCTCTAATTTATCATGTTTTCCATTGAAGCGAGCGGGAACCTGAACTTGTATTAAATTATAGCCTCCGCCAACAAACCAGTTGCAGCCTCTAAGCTGAGACAAGCTGATAGTGAGTTCAGGCTTTAAAAGTTCAAAGCCTTTAGGCAAAAATTTGTCTAATTCTTTACCGTCAGTGCTAAAAGTGAAGTTCAGCGCTAAAGTATTGGCAGTAGCGGTGAAATTAGCATCAAATACAGTTCCTCCAAAGAATGGTGGCATACTATAGGTTTTATCTTCTTCAAATTTAAACATCTTTACCTCCATCTACAATCTTTAAATATATCACCAAATTTGATGAAAGTGAGCAGTGAAAATCTTTTCTGGGTCATTGGTTTCTTCAACATTAGGTATTTTAACGCCTTCCAATTTTCCAAAGCCCTTAGGTACATATAAAGTAAACTTCAAAGGAACTGCGCTCTTAGACAAAGCTTCAAAATATCTTTTTATAGAATCAGCAGCACTTACCTTTTGGTCCACTGGTTCTAGAATTTTATCACCATATTGTATGGTACCAGAATTTAGTGTCATAGGATTAGTACTTTTAGTGTATCCGCCTGAATTTAAAACTTTGTCGGCATATTGAAAAGCGCTGCCATATAGAGAACTAAGACTTATATTATTAATAAACTGAGAGCCATATATAGTGTCGTTAGTGTGTAAATAGATAACTGTATGCCAGCTAGGCCACATTCCACGACCATACTTCATTCCTTTAATAAAATTATCTGGATAAACAGTATCTAATTGTGAGAGCTTATAAGCTGTTGCAGCATAACTTACAAGCAAAGCTTCTTTTGCGAAATCCTGACCTTTAGAATTCCAGTTTTTATTAGTATTTTTCATTACCATGGCTGAATAAAGAAAGTTTTTCTTAATTTCTCCATAAGCATCAATTAATAGAATATCAATAGTATAAGAAGATATGCCGAATATTGCTGTTTCAAAGCCTCTACCTTTCTCATCATAATCTATTATACCGTCTTTATTTTCATCAAAGTAATCCATAAACTCCTTATAAAGGGAGGTTCCCGTTAGAGTATCACAAGCTTTTGTATAACTTAAAATGGTGAGCTGCAAATCATGCAGTATAGTGTTAGGATTATAATACAAAGTTTTTGTTATAAGTTCCATAAAGGTTCCATTATCTATCCTGCCAAGATGACCATTTAGTGATGCCAAAGGGCAATTTGTAGTACTATCATAACCCAATACATAATATTTCTGTTGACCTATGCCTCTTCCTTCGGCATAACCATATAAGTTATATCTAAATAGAGGTGAATCAAACCATGTTGATGTGGATATATTTCTTCCGTGACTTATTGCAACGGGAACATGATGAACAAACTCTGTAGGCCAGTTATATTGTACTTTAAGTTTTGATGCCTGAAGCATTGGAAGTGTCTTAAAACAGTATCTAGCACAAAAGAGATCTAGAGCTACACAATCTAATGAAGCAAAAATATAGCCTTCTGGAATACTTACCGAGCACTCATCTGGATTGTGACTTAAATTAATAATATTTATAGTATCGGTTACATGAAGTAAGAATATCTTTTGATTCTGAACTGCTTTTATAACATCAGATTGAGTTCCTGAAAAGCCTGCAGTTTTTGTAGCATTATAGTTTCCGTTTTTATCTATAACTGGTAGATGGGTATCAGGATCCATTTCAAGAACCCAAGGAGAATGCGGCAGTTTTCCCTTTAGATTTGGGTAAACTGTATGAGGAAAATCATACTTCTGATTTGGATAAAGCCCTATACCTAGATTTTTAATAGCATTAGTAATCAAGTCTTGAGCATGCATTTTAAGCTTTGGAACATTTATTAGGATGCAGCCAGGATAATTTTCTAAGTCATCCTTATCATTTGGATCGCCGCCTATTATTACTTTGCTTAGTGTAATTTCCTTGAAGACTGCTCCATCAGGAACTGGTATGGTTCTTCCTTTATTTATAACATCCTCAATTTTATTGAGATCATATACCATTAGTCTGTCAGATGCTTTGCCTGGAGGTATGAATTGTCCTCTAATGCTATCCTCGTAGCCCTTCATAGGATCGTCCTTATGTGAAGAACCATGGCGCTCTGATAAGTATTTTCTAACAAAGTAGAAGCCCCATCCGCCATAGAAATCACCACTTCGCCCTTCAAAGACAGCCTCTGTTGTAATATTTTTACCTGATGTTTTACTATACATAGCTGCCAGTATAAAGGTGCTGGTGGAAGCTTCGCCTAAGGACATTTCATAATAGCTTATTTTTAGTTTATCATGGAACCATCTCATTAATGCAGCTATTAAGACCCATTCAGTAAGGATAGGAGTTCCTACTGCTCTACCGTGTGTTTTTTCATCTATGTTGGCTGGAAATACAAGGTTTGGCTTGAATAACAATTTCTTTCCAAGTCTTAGCTCTGATTTCACCTTATTTCCAAAGGAAGTCTCTTTATTAAGTCCTGATAAGGTATAATCTAAATTATAATAAATATAGTCTATTTTACTTGTTAGGTTATTCCAAGCTGTATTATCTTTTTCGTTGATGAATTTCTGCAGCAAACTGGGTATTTCACCATAAGCCTTTGATGGATTCATTCTAACTCCAGAGATTGCTGATCCACTACAATCTATATTCTTTTTTCCAATTGGTGAATTTACAATGGATAATTTAGAATATTCTTTGGGCATTTTTTATTAACCTTTCCAATTGTTTTCATAACTATATTTTATTATTATAAATTAATAAATATTCATGCTATTTACATAAGATAGGCCAATAAAAAGGATATAGTATGTATGAATAGCACACTAATTGTTTATTATTCGCTTTTCCAAAACAGCACACCAGGAGACAGTTATACTTATAGAGAAGAGTAGGTTGATATCAAGGGCCTTGAGGTAAAAATTTACTTTCTCTTTCTATATTGCAAGTATTCTAAAAATCGCTTGGTTGCAAGAGAAATTGATTTTTGATCTCTCATAGCAACACCAATATTTCTAAAGCAAGGAATTTCAAGTTCTTTTACTACAATTTGATAAGGAATACGCTGCAAAATCAATTCGGGTAATATACTGATTCCAAGCCCATTTTCTACCATGGACATGATGGCATAGTCATCCCATGTTGTAAAATGAATTTTAGGGGAAATATTATATCGTTCAAATATCTCTGAAACCTCTGCTTTTGCACCTTTTTCCAAGAGCATAAAAGGATAATCACATAATGCCTCTATTGGAAAATATTTCAAATCTGCAAGCGGATGATTTTGGGGTAAAACCACAAGTAGTTTATCCCGTTCTAAAAAAATTGTTTCAAACTCTGGAAGTGTAGGAAGCCGAAGAAAGCCGCAATCTACACGTCCTTCTAAAATCCAGTTTTCTATTTCTATATAGTCCCCCAATAGCAACTCATAATCAATATTAGGATAATCCTTTTGAAATTCTTTAATGATATTTGGAAGCCAATGAGTAGCTACGCTTGAAAAGGTACCTATTCGGATAAGTCCAGATTGCAATCCGTTCAATTCTTCAACTTGCGTTTGTAATTTTTCATATTCATTACATACATTTTTAGCAAGTGGCAATAATTTCAAACCGTCGGAAGTTAATCGTACACCAGAGCGTCCACGTTCAAGAAGTGATACACCCCATTCTTTTTCTAAATCATTAATCATACGGCCAATACCAGACTGAGAATAGTTCAAAATCTCTGCGGTCTTTGTGAAACTCCCATATTCAACTGTCTTAACAAATGCCATATATTTTTGAATGTTCATATCCATAACTATGTTCACCTCACATATATCTGATTTTGTCATCTTTATTATGATTAATATTCGCTTTTGTAATTTATAAATTTATGATAAACTATGCCCATAGAGTTTTCAAGAGAAAGGATGAAATAAACAATGTTTTTTGTAAGTGATATTTATACAACATCGCCAGACAAGTTTAATACTCCATTACAAAAGGAAACGTATAGGGTATTACAAAACTTACATATTCCATTTAAACGTGTTGATACAGATGAAGCGATTACCATGGAAGATTGTGTTCAGATTAATAAAAAGTTAGATATGAAGATGGTAAAAACTCTGTTTCTTTGTAATCGACAGCAAACAGTTTTTTATCTGTTCATTACTACAGGCGATAAACCGTTCAAGTCAAAGAACTTCAGCAATGCATTAGGGATAGCTCGCGTTTCATTTGCTCCTGCAGATTTAATGGAAAAGATGCTGGGAGCTAAAATTGGAGCAGCAACTGTTTTCAGTGCCATACTTGACAAAAATAATGATGTACAAATTATTTTTGACAAAGACGTTTTGGCTGAAGAATGGTATGGGTGTAGTGATGGTACAACTACTGGTTATATGAAGCTTAGAACAACACAAATCATTAATGATTTTTTGCCATTTGTGGAGCATACACCATCTATTATTGAGGTGTAATATAGGGTAATGTCAACATTTTATACAGAAAAGTCGAAACTTTTAAATAAAGTTGATAAGTCATATATTTTGGTATATAATATTTAATATATAGATAGATTTCAAAAAAAGAGAGGTATTTTTGTGAGTGTTTAGTATCTAAAATAGGTAATTTAATATTGATTCTAAAATTGAAGGTGCAATACCTTTAATTGTTATGGAATTAATTACTATTTATAGATACAAGTCCACGAAACTACTTTGGGGTTTAATAACCTTTATTAAGTTTGCAATTGAAGCTGTGGAGTATCCATGGCTTTTTTATTTTACAATTAATACTAGAAATCTATCTAGGTTTCGTCGGCTTGAATAAAGTTGAGGAAGGAATTTTAAAATGGATAATACAACATTAGAAAAATTACATTATTATGAATTAAAAGAAATAGTAAAAGGATATTGCGCAAGTGGCTTGGGTAAATCCTTAATAGATAAATTAGAGCCAAGTACAAATATAAAGGTGGTAAATAGAAGATTAGATGAAACCTCTGAAGGAAGGGCACTTTTAGATGCTTCTTATCATATACCCTTTGATGGAATATTTAATGTAAATCCACTTATAGAGAAAATGGAAAAGGGTGCAGCATTAGATCCAGAGGAATTAAGTACCATGGAAAACTTTTTAAGAGGATGTAGAAAACTTAAATTATTCATGAAGGATAAGGAAGGTTATGCTCCTACTTTAAGTTCCTATAGCTTAAATATAACAGATTTAAGTTATATAGAAGAAGAAATAAATATATCAATATCAGGAAATAGAGTGGATTCCAATGCTTCAAAGGAGCTAAAAAAAATAAGAAGGCAAATTGATGTATGTGAAGGTCAAATAAAAGGAAGGCTTGAAAAATTTCTGAAAAACCCTTCAAATAAAGAGTATATACAAGAATTTTTTGTAAGTCAAAGAAATGGGAAGTATACAATACCTATAAAAGCTGCCTTTAAAAATCAAGTTCAGGGTGAAATTGTTGAAACTTCATTAAAGGGCAGTACTGTATTTATAGAGCCAAATGTAATAGTTAAATACACTTCTGAGCTAGCAACTTTAAAAGTTGAAGAATCTGTAGAGGAATATAAAATATTAGCTACTTTAACGGAAATGCTATATGAAAGAATAAGAGAAATTAAAATAAATATTGAGGTAATAGCTGAGTATGATATGATTTGGGCAAAAGCAAAATACAGCAGCGACATAAAAGGAATAAAACCTAAACTAAATGAGCATGGTTATATAAAAATAGTTAAAGGAGGCTATCCTTTAATTAAAAATGGGGTACCCTTAGATTTTGAAATAGGAAAGGATTATAGGTCGTTAATAATTACAGGACCTAATGCGGGAGGAAAAACTATAGTATTAAAAACTTTAGGAATGTTAACCCTTGCAGTTCAAGCAGGGTTTCATATAAAGGCTGAACAAGGCACAGAAATTGCTGTATTTAACAAAATATTTGTAGATATAGGTGATAATCAAAGTGTAGAAAATGCTTTAAGTACTTTTTCATCCCACGTGAAAAATTTAGCATATATAATAAAGGAAAGTAATAAGTCAACATTATTGTTATTTGATGAAATTGGAAGTGGAACAGAACCCAATGAAGGTGCAGCCTTAGCAATAGCTATTTTAGAAGAAGTGTATTATAAGGGCTGTATAACAGTAGCAACCACCCATTATGGAGAGATTAAAAACTTCTCAGAGCAGCATCCAGACTTTGAAAATGCAGCTATGGAGTTTAGATGTGACACATTGGACCCATTATATAAGCTTAATATAGGAAAGACAGGGGATAGTAATGCTCTTTATATATCAAAGAAAATGGGTATTTCAGATAATATAATTGAAAGAACTAGAAGATATATAGAAAGTAAGAATTATAATTATGAATTAATAAGAGATAGTAAAATTATGAAGAAAAAGGATATTCAAGAAGACAAAGGTGAAAGTTATGAATTTGTTGTAGGAGATAAGGTTCTTTGGATGGATAAGAATGAAAGTGCCATTGTTTACAAAGAAAGAGATATATACAATAATGTAACTATTTTATTTAATAAAGAATTTGTTGATGTAAATTGCAAAAGATTAAAATTGGAAATTAAGGCTTCTAAGCTATATCCAGAAGGGTATGATTTAAATCAACTATTTGTTAGTTTCAAGGAAAGAAAGCTTGAAAGGGATATAGAAAGAGGGTCCAAGAAGGCTTTAAAGAAACTTAAAAAAAGTCATTTGAAATAATATAACAATTAAAAAAATAAACAATTTACCTTAACACTGTATTATTCAAACTTGAATTTTACAGTGTTTTTTTCGTGCTGCACTTTAAGGAAAGTATTAATTCCTTTATTGCTTCATATCTTGTCAAAATAAATTCTTCTATAAATCTGTACCAGCCCACATTGATATTTTAACAATTGTTTTAAATACTTTAATATTTTACACTTTAAACATAGTACAAATACTATTTGAGTAAAATTTCAGGAGGTTAAGTTATGAAAGAAGAGGAAAGAATATTTGAAGGTAGATTATTTGATGCTGCTAAGAAAGAACTTAGAGATATTAAGCATAAGACACATGAGCTGTGCAGGAAATTTAATCAGCTTGATGAGTATGATGAAAGCCGTCCAACAATCATAAAAGAATTTATCGGAAAAATAGGAAAAAGATATCACTTTCAAGGACCTATACAATTTAACTATGGATGTCATACGTTCATTGGTGAAAACTTTGCTGCCAATTTCAATACCACAATTTTAGATGATGGTAAAATTTATATTGGTGATAATGTAATGATTGGCCCCAATGTTTCCCTTATGGCAAGTTCACATCCACTTATTGCAGAAGAGAGAACTGCTATGAAGTATGAGGATGGACATGTGTCTGTGTCTGAGTACGCAAAGGAAATTCATATTGGAAATAATGTTTGGATTGCTTGTAATGTTGTAGTTTGCGGAGGTGTCAATATTGGAAACAATGTAGTTATAGGGGCAGGTAGTGTTGTTACAAAAGATATACCAGATAACTATATTGCATATGGTAATCCATGTAAGCCAATAAGAATGATTACAGAAAAAGATTCAAAGTTAGACTTATTGTAATTATCCACAGCTTGAATTTTAAATATACGAATGGTCCTTAAAAATATAGTTACACAATATTTAGAAAATTGTTAATATTACAAAAATTACTGTATATAAAATAGAATAATATGATATAATATCATTAAAAATAAACGGTAGTTATAAAATGTGTACTATAAGGAGGTAAAATTCAAAATGCTAAAATCAAATGAATTTCAAACAAATGAGTCGATTTTAGAAGCATTTAAATTAGTCCTTCCCTATATTAATAGGATTGTTCGTGAAGACATGGCTGTTGGTTTGACCGATTTAAAAGAATACTTATCCTATTATCGAGCAAGGGAGTTTGAGCTTGATTTACCTGCAGGTAAGCCAATTAGTGGAATAAGTACTATAGAGGAATGTATCAAAACAGGCAAGGATACTTTTGATGATATTCCAACCGAAGTATATGGACGACCTATAAAGACAGTATTCACACCAATTTATGGAGTTGATAAAAAGATTATAGGAACTTTAAGTTCAGGTATTGATTTGAACGATAATCATAATTTGGTAGAAAGTGTTAAACAGTTATCTTCCTCTATAAATCAAGTATCAATAAATGTTGAACAAATAGCACAAAGTGCAGTGGAGCTTTCAGAATCTGGGCAGCAGTCAATAAACCTAGCACATGATTTAACAGATAAGCATCGAGATACTTCTATGATTTTGGAATTTATTAAAAGTGTAGCAGCGCAAACAAATCTTTTAGGATTAAATGCTTCAATTGAGGCTGCAAGAGCAGGTGAACATGGTAGAGGTTTTGCAGTTGTTGCTAATGAGATAAGAAAACTTGCAGAACAATCTAATCAATCGGCAAAAAAAATTCAAGCTATTCTACAGGAAATGAATGATGCAGTTTCTGAAATTAATAAATCAATAGAATGTTCAGGAAGCATTAGCCAGGAGCAAGCTGCATCAACACAGGAAATATCTTCAAATTTAGAATATATAAACAATATTACAGAACAGTTAAAAACCTTTGTTGAACGTTATGATTAAGTATCCATTTTATTTTAAAGCTTGTTTTGCTAATCCAAAACAAGCTTTAAATTTTTTTGATTGAAAATTATACTGTGAAGTTATATATGTAAATGGAATTGTCCAGTGAATAATTATATTGAAAATCAGAGAAATTAAATTATAAGTAAGAAAGGTGAGTGTGTTATGAAGAAAACATTTATTTATATAATAACATTTTTTCTATTGATTAACTCAACATATATAGCTAAAGCGTCTAATATTGATATTAATGCTGCAAGTTTAAATGCCAATGAGTATGATATTAAAATGAAGCAGGATTTATTATGTTTGATGATGGCTTATCCAGAATATATAAAGGATATCAATTGTGATGACAACAATTATGTATATCTAATAATGAAATCTGGCAAAAAAATTTTATATGATGATAAAAAAGTAAAAACTCCTGAGGAAAAACTTGAAAATGCAGATTTGCAGGATACTATGGAGCAGATTTATCCTTTGACTAATATTTCAAAACTAATGGATAAAAATTATGATCCTGGAAGATATAGATCCTATGAATTATTAAAAGAAATTTATGGTTCTTCTAAGCAGCAGATAGAAGGAAATTTGAAAAGTGTAAATTTAAAATACACACATGTTCTTTTTAACAATAATAATAAAGCAGCTGAAGCACTTGAAAGCACTATGCAAAATCTCATACCTCTTTCAAGGGAAAATGAAGCTGTTAGAAGATGTTTATTCCCTTGTATGGGTACTTTTAACTATAGATTAGTTGCAGGCACTAATCGATTAAGTCCTCATTCTTTTGGTATTGCTATAGATCTTGCAAGTGATAAAAGAGATTATTGGAAATGGTCCTCGCCTAAACAAGGAGAAGAACGCTTAAATTCATATTCTAGAGAAGTAGTTGAAGCCTTTGAAAAAAACAACTTTATATGGGGCGGAAAATGGGGACATTTTGATATTTTACATTTTGAATACAGACCAGAAATTATTTTAAAAGCTAAATATTTTGCTAATGGCGATAAATCAGTATGGTACAAAGGAGTTAATGAGGAGGATGCTTCCATCAAGGCATATATTGACAAAATTAATGAGGTATTGAAATAAATTTTGTCAGCTAAATTAAAGTTTACGGTAAATGTTAAAAATGTATATAGATACATGAAAATAACACTTATTTGTTGTAAGTCATTTACTTTAACTCCATATTTCCCAAAGGATATATTACTTCAGCAAGGATAAAATATTAATGAATTCAAAAATATGTACTTGTAGGAGGTAACTTATTATGGGGATATTTGATAATATTTTAGGCAATGACGATGATAAGAAGAAGGATAAAGATGAAGGAAGACTTACACTTCATAAGGAAGAGCTTGATATAAATAAAAGTAGGGTTCAAAAGGGTGAAGTTGAATTAAGCAAAGAAATTGTTGAAGAGCAAAAAACAGTGGATGTTCCAGTGACTCATGAAGAAGTTGTCATTGAAAGAAGATCAATAGACAATGAAGCTAGTGATACGCCTATTAGTGATGAAGAAACAATACGTATTCCAGTAAGTGAAGAAAAGATCAATGTAGATAAACACACTGTGATAACTGGAGAAGTGTCTGCTCATAAGCGTGAAGTTGAAGAAACAGAACATGTTGATGAGAAATTAAAAAGAGAAGAAGCTCGTATAAACACAAATGGTGATGCAGAGATAATAGATAAAAATTCAGATGATGGTTTCCATTAAGAAATTTATCCAGTTATTCTTAGACTCAGGTTGGGTATTAGCAATGGCAGCGATGGGATAAAATAAATTAGAAAAACACCTCTCAAATTCAAGAGGTGTTTTTTAGGAGGATGAGGTATGTTAAATAAAGATGTACCTAATAAAAGAAATGTTCAATATTTAACAAGTGCTTTCGTTGGTGGAATAATTGGTTTTATAATTGCTATTTTGTACAAGTTTTCTATTTTAGCTATACCTGGATTTATAACTATATTTGCAGTTACAGCAATTGATCCTATGATAACTGGAACTATATTAGGTATTGTTATTGGAATAGTTATAGGTGGACTAATAGCTCAAAGCAGCACATATAAGAACAGAGATGAAACCATTTTAAAGGAGACTTCTCATGATGTGAGCACTGATGTGAAAATGCAGCTTCGTAAAGAGCAAATGAAAATATCCAAGGACAAAATACAAACTGGAGAGGTATCCATTCACAAAGAAGTTTTAACCAAAGAGGAAAATATTACTGTACCTGTAAAACAGGAAGAGCTAGTTATTGAAAAAAAGGTTTTTGATCCACAATCCCATGATGAATCAAAGGCCCACACTGAGACTATTAGAATACCTATCAGTAAAGAACGTATTGATATACACAAGGAACCAGTAACTTTAGAGGATGTTTCAGTTAGTAAGCATAAATATAAAGAGATAAAACATATAACTGAAACACTAAAAAAGGAAATACCACATGTTGATATTAAAAAAATTAAAGGAAACAATAAGCAAAAAAGAAAAAGGTAGAAATGAAAATGGAGCTATAGCTTAATATAGTTCCATTTTTATTTAATCTGATTTCGCTATTTTAGAGGACAGTGAAGGTGAGTTTTCTTCCTTAACTATTAGCTAAAAAAATTGCTTTCTTAGAAATTCTCAAAAAATTTATGATTTATACCAATTATTAGCTTTAAAAATGAATTAAATGCTTATTGCTAATAAATACAAAGTTATACTCTGCTATTTGCTTTTTGACATAAAAATTTAATATGTATATAATGATAATAACAAATTGATAATAACAAATAAATAATATTAATCTTGTGGATGTATCGTAATAAATTGTAAAACTTAGAGTGATCAAATAGTATCATTGCTAAACAGATGAATTTTGTAAGAGGGGAGGGGTAACTGATGTTTACTGTAAATGAAATATTAACAATGAAAGAACCTGGAGACTTGTTTTCTAACAGTAAAACAATAAAAGAACAATATCACAAACTAACAAAATACTGGCATCCAGACTTCAATTTCAATTCTAAAGAATCTCAGGATGTTATGGCTAAAGTTAATGAATTGTATTTTAAAGGATTAGACCTAATAAAAAATGGAAGCTGGAAAGCAGATGGTTTCATAAGACTATCTGGAAAAGATAATAAAGTGTACGAACTTAAATATCGTATTTCTCATGATTTTGAATTAGGTACTATGTATATAGGAAACACTGCTGTTTTGTATCTAGTAGATGAAAACAATAAAGATTTATATGAAAATGCTGTTAAAATCATTGATAATTTTACTTATGCTGATTTAGGAATGAAAGAAGAAGTATCAAAGTATTTACCTATGATACTTGGTAAATTTGAAACAAAAGATAATAAGCTGGGAATTGTGATACAAAAAACATCTGATTTGTTTTTATTAAAGGATGTATTGGATTACTTTGATGGGAATATTCCTGAAAAACATACAGCTTGGATATTAAGCAGTTTATATAACCTTGTATGCTACTTAGACTATGCAAAGCTGTCACATAATTCAATATCATTAAAAAACTATTTTGTTTCACCTGAATGTCATAGTGGTGCTTTATTAGGGGGGTGGTGGTATGCAGTACCTCAAGGAGAAAAAATGCTTGGAGTTACTGAAGAAACTTATTCAATTATGTCACCACAAGTTAAAAATACAAAAGTTGGTGATATTTCTACAGACTTAGAATCAATTAGGCTGATTGGAAGAGAGCTTTTAGGTGATAAAAATGGTACTAATCTTAATTCCAAAAGTTTTATACCTGCTCCAATGATAAATTGGGTTAGGGGCGTTTCTTATCCAAAAGCAGTGGAAGATTATGAAAACTGGATGAAATGTTTATATGACAGTTTTGGAGAAAGAAAATTTACAATAATGAATTTAAATGATACTCAGCTATATGAAAAAATAAAAAAATTTTAGGAGGTATTAATTATGGGAACTGGTAGATTTAATTATAGTGATTGGAAAAATTATGCAAAGGATACTGTATCAAAAGCAAAGAGTGCAGCAGATATATACACATCTAGGTCTATTGTGGATGAATTAGACCCTAAAAATATTAAGATGAGGGAATCTTGTGATTCGCCAAGTAATCCAAATTCAACACCTATAATCATAGGCTTGGATGAAACAGGTTCAATGGGCTGCATTGCTGAATCAATGGCAAGAGATGGGTTAGTTACTCTTGCAACAGAAATATATGATAGAAAGCCTGTACCTGATCCACATATAATGTTCATGGGTATTGGCGATGTACACGCAGGAGATAGGGCACCACTGCAGGTTACACAATTTGAAGCAGATATTAGGATTGCAAAACAATTAGCTAAAATTTATCTTGAAGGAAGAGGAGGAGGAAATAGTTTTGAAGGGTATATTCTCGCATGGTATTTTGCTTCAATGCATACGAGAATAGACAGCTTTGAAAAAAGAAAGAAAAAAGGTTTCTTGTTTACAATAGGTGATGAAGAACCAACACCTAACTTATTGGCTTCTCACATTGAAAGGGTATTTGGATATAATCCTCAATTTAAAGAATTGTCAGCAGAACAATTACTGACTATGGTAAGCAGACAGTATGAAGTATTTCATTTGATTGTAGAAGAAGGACACCACATGCGTTATGGCAGAGAGGAAGTTATAAGAAAATGGAGAAACCTCCTTGGTCAGAGAGCTATATTACTTTCAGATTATAAAAAAATGAGTGAAGTTATTGTTTCAACTTTACAGGTGGTAAATGGTGCAAATACTGATACTGTAATATCAAGTTGGGATGGCTCTACAGCACTTGTAGTGGAAAAAGCTATTAAAGCATTAGACAATAATGCTAAATCAAATGATGGTATTGTAAGGTTCTAATTTTTTAAAAAGAAGGTGTTGTAAATGAAAAATATCAAAGTTGTTATTGGTGCAAATTTTGGAGATGAAGGTAAGGGGCTGATGACGGATTATCTTTCATCTACTTTAAATAATGGGATAGTTGTAAGATTTAATGGAGGTGCTCAGGCAGGTCATACTGTTGTAACTCCAAATGGAGACAGGCATGTTTTTGGACATTTTGGTTCAGGCTCGTTTTTAGGCTTACCAACCTATTTAAGCAGATTCTTTGTAGTTAATCCTATAACTTATATTAAAGAACTTAACAGCTTAAAGAGCAAAAATGTAAAATCTGTTATATTTATGGATAAGGATTGTTATGTTACAACACCATATGACATGATGATAAATCAAATAGCTGAAATGTTTCGCGGCAGGAATAAACACGGAAGCTGTGGATTAGGGTTCAATGAAACTATTCAACGCAGCATATCTAAAAATTGTTTCAAATTAACAGTTAAGGATTTGAAAAATGAAACGCTAGTTAGAAAAGTGCTAAAAAATATTAAAGACTTATATTTAGAAAAAAGATTGATGGAATTAGGAGTAGATAATGTTCCAGATATGTTTTTAGATATCATTTCAAGTAAAGAGATAGTTGAAAATTATTTGTTAGACATTAAAAATATGATTAATACCATAACTATTACAAATTTAAAAATGTTGGATTCATATGATAGTGTATTATTTGAAGGTGCTCAAGGGCTTTTGCTTGACCAAAATCATGAATTTTTTCCTCATGTTACACGATCTAACACAGGAATGAAAAATGTAAGTAAATTAATAAAAGAAGCTGGATATAGTATGGAAAATACAGAAATTGTATATGCAACAAGAGCTTATATGACAAGGCATGGAGTTGGTCCATTTCCAACTGAATTAGAAGCAAAACCCTATGAAAAAATAGAGGATTTAACTAATGTGCCAAATCCTTATCAAGACACATTAAGATTTGGTTTACTAGACCTTGACCTTTTAGCAAAAACAATACAAAATGATTTGTTAAATGCAAAAGGCTTAAAGTATAAAGTTAATATATCAATCAGCTGCTTAGATCAATTAGATGAAGAAATAGATTATTACTATAATTCAAATAAAATGAAAACTTCAGTAGATGATTTTATTAAAAATGCGTTTGAAGCAGTTGATGTTTCAGAAGGATATTTAAGTTATGGTGCTTCCAGGAATACTATTAAAAATATAATTTACAGATTCAATTAGAAAGTTAACTTAGTTGGAATTAGA
This sequence comes from Clostridium carboxidivorans P7, assembly GCF_001038625.1. GTDB lineage: Bacteria > Bacillota > Clostridia > Clostridiales > Clostridiaceae > Clostridium_AM > Clostridium_AM carboxidivorans. The sequence goes on along the minus strand of NZ_CP011803.1, from coordinate 2,357,823 downwards.
TATATAACATTGAATATACATGTTATTAAGGAATATTTTTAGGAGTTGTAGTAACTTATGGAAGTATATAGAGCTGATATTCAACCATTCAATCCATCTAATGAGCAAAGATATGCATTGTTAAAAAATGCATTACGCAAGTCAGGTAGACTAGGTGACTTTAATAACATTATTAAGCTTTTAGGTCCTCCGCCGGATATTTTAAATTATGCATATCCAGGTGAATTTAAGAAAATTAAGGTAGGTATTATAGGTGGAGGTCTTGCTGGTATGTCAGCAGCTTTTGAACTTAGAAAACTTGGGTTTGACATAACAGTGTTTGATGCTCTAAAAGATAGAGTGGGTGGAAGAGTATATACTTACTATTTTGATGAAGATAAAAAGTTTTATGGGGAACTTGGTCCAATTAGAATTCCAGTAGCACATGAAACTACCTGGCATTATATTAATCTTTTTGGACTTGCTACGCAGCCATTTATTCAAAACAATCCTAATAACTTTGTATATGTACAAGAAACAAGAGCTAGAAGAGATCCTAAAAGCATTGAAAAAAAAATATATCCAAAATATAATTTAAGACAAATAGAAAAAAATACAACCTGGCCCAAACTTTATGAATATGCAGTGCATTTTTTTATGAATAAGCTGCGTCCAGAAATAAGAGCTGAAATTTTAAAAATTCTTCCTAAATATAATCCAAGTTATAATACTTTACTTAATATTAGCATCCGTCAAAATTTTGAAATGCTGGGGCTTAGTCCTGATGCTATAGATATGATAGCAAGTGTTGATGCATTTACAGGTGCACTAATTGATTTATCCTACAATGAAGTACTGCAGGAAGATTATCCAGAAAATTTTTCTTATCTTTACAGAGTTGCTGGTGGCAATGTAAACTTGCCAATTGCATTTTACAAGTCTCTAACATCTAAAGTACCTAAAGAATATAGAATTCCTCAGAATGAACTGGGAAAGGTGACCTGGAAAGGCGGCAGTCAGGTATTGGGAATATATAAAACTGAAAATGAAAAAAAGGTTGTATTGAGATATCAAGGAAATAATATTAAAGGAGAAACTACAGAAGGATTTGACTATGTTATTTGTGCCATCCCATTTACAACACTTTCAACTATGGATATTGCACCTTTCTTTAGTAATAGAAAAATGCAGGCAATAAGAGAAATAAATTATGTGGATGGACATAGAACTCTACTACTATGCAAAAAGCGTTTTTGGGAAGAAAATGCGGATTACGGAAGGATTGTAGGTGGCGTGTCTAATACTGACCTATCTATAACAAATATATTATATCCTTCAGATCATGTTATGACTGGAGCTAACCCAAATGAACCAGGAGTATTAATAGGTTCATACAATTTAAACAAATATGCTACACATATAGGGGCTATAAAGGGAGATGCACACTTCCAGCAAGTTAAAAGACAGGTTGAGCAAGTTCATGGTCTTCCTAGAAATTATCTAGATTCTATAGTAACACAGTCAAAATTTATCCATTGGAATAATGAAGAATGGTTTAGAGGAGCCGTGGCATTTTTTACACCAGAACAAAAAAGAATTTTTTCACATAATATTTTAAAACCAGAATACGATAATAGGGTGTTCTTTGCAGGAGAACATACCTCTGCAACCCATGGTTGGATGCAGGGGGCTCTATCCACCGGAAAATTAGCTGCCAACAGTTTAGTTCGCAGTGTTAAGGCTGAAAGAAAAATGTAAGAATATATAATAAGTACATTGCGACACAGCTTTTTAGGCGGAGTCCGCGTTGAATATATGGTGTATAAAAGCCAACCGTTCATTAAGGAGCTCTAAATGCCTAAAATTTAAAAATCCCTACCCGCTCAAATGTCCCTTCCTGGGACTTTCGCGGCTTGAATCGTCTTGATTCAAATTACGGGATTTTTAAAATTTTAGTCATAAGAGCTTCTAAATTTACTCAAAAGCTTTTATGCACCATATATTCAAAGCTCCCTCCACCTAAAAAGCTGTGTAGTAACTATTGTAATTTTAATATAAAAAATTGCTTATAATACACTATGATATAAAGCGTAGCTTTCATAATACCCAACTATTTGCCTTAAAGGTATTGATAAATATAATTTTGAATTACTAAAATGACTTATGACAATTTAATTATATGGGTACGTTTGAAGTTACTAGTTTGGATTTTAACTTTTATACAGTGATATATGATAAGTGTGTCATCACATTAGCTAAATTGTTTTAGTATTATTCTTAGCTTAAAATTTTTGAAAGTCTTAGAACTTTAGTCCTGTCTGAGGGAACCGAGTTTGACAAAGTTCTTAGGCTTTCAAAAATTTCGAGCTTTAGAATAATTAAAACATTTAGCCGTGATGACACACTTATCATATATCACGGAGTAAAAGTTAAAATCCAAACTTCCACTGCATTTTTACAATGTATAATTTTTAGACTACAAAAGTTAAGTATTAAATAGAAATTTAGTTAGGATTATAGTGAAAATGTTTCAGGTTCAGCAGTGAAAGAAGAAATAGTAGCTGTTCCTTTAGTAAAGTACAATGTTGCAAAAATTCCATCATCAACGCTGTACATGGATTTTAAAGATGGAACAGCTTCAAGTGCTAATTCTTTTACTTCACGTCTATCATCATTTGCAATTTCTCCAGTAATACGAATCCATTGACCTTTTTTGTTCATAGCACTGATTTCAACCTTAGGGTTTTCCATCATTTGTTTAAAACATTTTTTTGTATTATTTGAGACAATATATAGTTTTCCTTCATATTCAAATACAGCACCAAAAGGTCTTACTCTTGGTTGATCTCCTTCGTTAGTTGCTAGGTAAAAAGTACCACTTTCTTTTAAAAATTCTAATGCTTTTTTCATAGTTATTGCTCCTCTCATATATGTATGTTAAAATTGATTATGCAATAATAATACCATGTACAATAATAATAACAAGTACGATTTTTCGGTAATGTAAGTATACAAAAGATACTATGGGAGGAAATATAATGGAGAATACCAATAGTCTTTTTGGAAAATGTCCATATTTTACAGCACAAAAAGTATTTTCGGGAAAATGGTCAATTTTAATTATGTATCATTTAAATGAAGGGCCACTGCGTTATGGGGAACTACAAAGAAGAATGGATGATATCACACAAGCTACATTAACAAAGCAATTGAGGATGTTGGAAGACTTTGGACTGGTTAGCCGACATGTTTATTCGGAAATTCCACCTAAAGTGGAGTATTCGTTAACTGATTTAGGAAAAGCATTTAGACCAGTGTTAAAAGAGTTCAGAATTTGGGGAGATAAATATATTGAATATATTAAAAGTAAATAGATGGCAATATAGTTACAGAAAATAATCTTTTTGGAGCTGTCACACTAGGAATACATACTACAATATGTCATGTTAGTTTTTAATTTATAAAACACCATATTGTAGATAAATTGACTAGTTAAGCAGCTCCCTTTTTATACATTTTTCAGCAAGTTCAAGGAATAAGTTTATTTTTATAAAATTCTGCAGTGTAATCAATAAAACGTTTAGTGGCTTTAGTAACATATCTCTTTTTATTGTAAGCAATAGCAACTCCACGCTTTGGCATAGGACATTTCAATTTGTAAAAACGGAGATTTTCTGCATCAGGAGAACATTTTATAAGGGTGTCGGAAATGAAAACAGCTCCAAGTCCTTTTGAAGCAAACTCAAAAGAAGTCATTTGTTGATTAAAGGACATCTTTACTAATGGGTTAATGTGATAATAATCAAAAATAGCCTTTGATCTTCCAAAAATTTCATTTGTGGGCTCTAGCAATAGGAAAGGCAAATTTTCCATACCGTATAGTCCAATAGCGGGTTGGTTTTGAGAAAGATGCTTATTTTTTTTGATTTCCTCAGATGTCATACCGCAAGCAAAAATTTTTGCATCTACAGTAATATTCAAAGGTATACCCAGTAAAATTTGATTTTCAAATAAAGGAACAGATTGGAAGACTTCTTCTTCAAACCAATCAGTATCTAAAATTAAGTCAATGCTTCCTTCTGTCAGCATATTTTTAAGTACAGGAAGAGGTGCTTCCTTTGCAGCAATTTCTATTCCCGGATACTGATTTGAAAATTCAACAATAAGTTCAGGAAGCAAATAGGTCATAGATATGATAGCACCACCAATTGTAATTTTTCCAACTTTAACTTCATTTAAGTTTTCAAAGCAGTCAGCACATTCTTGTTCTATTGATACAATCTTTTCCACTTTATCTATGTATATGTGTCCCGCAGCTGTTAACTTTAGTGGGGATGTTCTTCGTTCAAATAAAGGTTGACCAATTTCCTGTTCCAATTTACGAATTGCAATACTTAAAGCTGGCTGTGTCATATGCAAGTTTTCTGCTGCCTTTGAGAAGCTTCCAGACTTGTATACTTCATAAACATAATGCATGTTTTGAAACAATTTTATCACCTCAGTATAAATTAAATTTATATATATAGTAAAATATATAAATTTGATTATATAACAAAACAATGATAATATCAACTCATCAATAAAGCTTATAAGGAGATTGAAAATGATTGAGTATATTATCGTATGTCCATTGGTTTTTTTTGCCGGTTTTGTAGATGCAATTGCAGGTGGTGGAGGGCTTATATCCATTCCAGCCTTTATGATTTCTGGAGTCCCAGTTCATCTGGCTATTGGTACAAATAAATTGAGTTCAAGTATGGGTACAACTATAGCTACATATCGCTATGCTAAAAATGGCTATATCAAATTGAAATTGGCAGCCTGTAGTGCTGTTTGTGCATTGATGGGATCATCAATTGGTGCTGCAATTGCTTTAAAAATTAATGATTTTTACTTTAAAGTTTTAATGCTAGCTATATTACCAATCACTGCTTTTTATGTTTTGCGCAAACGTAATTTTGAAGAAAGTGAAGACATTAAAACATTATCAAATGCTAAAACCTATTTAATTTGTATGCTTATAGCGTTTTTGGTAGGAATGTACGATGGTTTTTATGGACCTGGAGCAGGAACATTTCTACTATTGTTACTTACAGGTGTTGCACATTTGGGTTTAAACCTGTCAACAGGAACCACGAAAGCTATTAACTTATCTTCAAATGTGGCAGCATTAATTACCTTTATGATAAATGGAAAGGTAATTCTTATTTTAGGATTAGTTGCAGGCTTATTTAATATTGCAGGAAATTACATTGGTGCTGGTTATTTTACCAAAAAAGGGGCAAGAATAGTACGACCTATTATTATGACTGTATTAGCCATATTCTTTGTTAAAGTGTTATTTGACATATTGCCTGCACAGCTTTTTTGAGGGGACAATGAAGGTGAGTTTTTTATATGAGAAGGTGTTTAAAATTACTTTTTTGAGTAATTTTAAACACCTATCTTTTCTTAAGTTATTCTGATTTATTACAAGGTGTTGGTACATCATTTAATTTAAAATAGTCTTCTCCCCACTTACAAAGTAGCTTTACTATAGGAACAAATGTATTGCCCAGCTCAGTAAGTGAGTATTCTGTCTTAGGTGGAACTACAGGATAAAGAACACGATTGACGATGCCATCGATTTCCAGTTCTTTCAGCTGACGACTGAGCATTCTTGGCGTTGCCTGTGGAATACGTTTTTGTATTTCATTATATCGAAGCGTCTTATCAATGAGTTCATATATTATAATGGCTTTATACTTCCCACCAACAATATCCATTGCGGCTTCTACTGTACAGTGATAACTTTCTAATTTAGCTCTATCCATATTAAATCTCCTTACTATCAAAAAGTATAGTATATAACTAAAAGTATATTATATAACAAAAAAGTGCATTATTGCTAAGTTGCTTATTTACGATATAATTATAGTTGAGGCAAGAAGGAATGTCAATTTACTTAGAATATGGCTATTTCAACATGGAAAATATAATTATATAGCAATATACTATTTTTCACTGATAGTATGAGCATATAGAATAAGGAGGAAAAATAAAAATGAAAGTTTTATTATTAAATGGTAGTTCAAGAACTAATGGATGTACTTATACAGCATTAGAAGAAATTACAAAAGTTTTAAAAGAAGAACAAATTGAATGTGAGATTGTGCATATTGGTAATCAACCAATTCGTGATTGTATTGGTTGCAATAAATGTGGAGATTTACACAATGCTTGTGTATTTGAGGATGATAGTATAAATGAGTTATTGAAGAAGGCAGAAAGTGCAGATGGTTTCATATTTGGTACACCTGTTTATTATGCACATCCTAGTGGACGTTTGCTATCTGTTTTGGATAGATTGTTTTATGCGGGTTCAGGTGTATTTAGACACAAACCGGCTGCTGCCATTGCATCAGCAAGACGTGCTGGAACTACAGCATCTATAGATGTACTTAATAAGTATTTTACTATTGCAGAAATGCCAGTTGTATCATCTACTTATTGGAATATGGTGCATGGATCTACACCTGAAGATGTTAAGAAGGATTTGGAAGGATTGCAAACTATGCGTAACATTGGCAAAAATATGGCATGGCTTCTTAAGTGTATTCAACTAGGTAAGAAACATGGCATTGGTATTCCTAAAACAGAAAAAGCTGTTTGGACAAATTTCATACGTTAATGTTTTTTATAAATTTGAATTTAAGAATTACAATTTTTAGCCGGTTAATACCGGCTATTTTTATGCATTTTCTAATAAAACAGTGATTTTTTCAAACTTCATTCTCCAATAAATTTCATCAATTCTTCGTTAAATTTATCTTGTTCATCATAGAACGACCCATGACCACTGAATTCAAAGGGCACAAGTTTTGAATTTTTAATGTTTTGGTTTTGTATTTTAGCTAGTGAAAATGGAACGACTTTGTCATGAATGCCATGAATAATTAAGGTTGGAACATTTATTGCTGATAGGTCAGAAAATAGTACTTCTTTTATCCAAGTATTTGCAATGGATGCAGTTGCCCAACCTGCTGCCTGTAAACCTAATTGAAAGAACCAATCAGAGAATGATTTGGTTATATGTTTAAAGAAAAAAATATCACCGAAATCACTGAGCATTTTAGGACGATCTGTGTATGTTCCCTCAATAATTTTAGTTACGGACTCCTTTTCTAAACCATATGGGAAATTTGGGCGTTTGATAAGACTAGGAGCTGCTGCGGCAAAAAGAGCAAGTTTAGATACTCCGTATCCTTTATAACGAGACATGTATCGAATAGCTATAGCTCCACCAGTTGAATGTCCTGCTAGTGTAAAATCATTTAAATTTAATGCATTAACCACACATCTAACATCGTCTGACAACCTATTGTAGTCGTAACCTCCATAAGGTTTATCTGAATTGCCAAATCCTCTAGTATCTATTCCGATGCATCTGAAGCCCATCTTAGGAAGCTTATCAAACTGATATTCAAACAGCTTATGACTTCCAGGCCAACCGTGTAGAAATAAAATTGTTTTCTTGCCCTCGGGATTAAGATCCTGTACATAAATTTTTACATTTGGCTCTACTAGAACATAATATTCCATGGAAATACCTCCATTAATAAAAACACTTTATTAATAGGCTATTCTTCTTGCCATAAATATGTGATTTGTCCTTTTGCTTTAATTTAAAATAAAAAAGCAAGGATACATTAAATTGGGGAATTTAATGTATCCTTGACTTTTATATAAATCTTTAGGGTTTAGGGTAGCAATTTAATATTTTAGCACTCTTTATTAGTATATTTAGTATGAAGTAATTTGTGTGCTTTTTCACTATTTGGTTTACCTAAGAATTCCTCATACAGCTTAATTATAGCTGGATTTTCATGAGATTTTCTTAAAGTTTTATTTTTATCTTCTTCATATAAAGCATTCATTCTGTCTTTTAAAATTTCGTATTTTCCATGGATATATGGTTGACCGCCACCATCAATACATCCACCAGGGCAAGCCATTATTTCGATTATTTGATAATCAGCTTTTCCTTCTCTAATCTTGTTTAGAAGTTTACGTGCATTTCCAAGACCACTTACAATAGCAGCTTTTACTTCTAAGTCTTTTATTTTTATTGAAGCTTCCTTTATTCCATCTAAACCACGAACAACTTCAAAATCTACATTATCTAAAGTTTCTCCAGTAATCCATTCATAAGCTGTACGAAGAGCAGCTTCCATAACACCACCTGTTACTCCAAATATAACAGCAGCACCAGTTGATTCACCAAGAAGACTGTCAAAATCTTCATCTTGAAGCTTTTCAAAGTTTATGCCTGCTTCTTTAATCATTTTTGCAAGCTCTCTAGTACTTATAACAATATCCACATCACTATTCATTTCAGGTCTTGCAGCTTCATATTTTTTAGCAAGGCAAGGCATAACTGAAACCAATATGATGTCCTTAGGGTCCATATTCATTTTTTCAGCAAAATAAGTCTTAGCTACAGCACCAAACATTTGTTGAGGTGACTTACAGCTGGATGGAGAATCAAGTAAATCACTAAATTCATGTTCAATAAAGTTTATCCATCCAGGACAGCAGCTTGTAAGCATTGGAAGCTTGCCTCCATTTGTGATTCTACCCATAAGCTCTGTTGCTTCTTCCATTATAGTTAAATCAGCAGCAAAATCTGTATCAAAAACTTTATCAAAGCCTAAAGAACGAAGTGCTGCAACCATTTTACCTGTAACTGGTTTTCCATATTCTAAACCAAATTCTTCTCCAAGAGCTGCTCTTACAGCTGGTGCAGTTTGTACTATAACAAGCTTACCTTCAGTGTTTAATGCATCCCAAACTTTAGTTGTGTTATTAACTTCTGCTAAAGCACCTGTTGGACACACTGCCACACATTGACCACAGAAGGTACAGTTCGTTTCTACCATTGCAGTACCAAAAGCAGGAGATACAATAGTGTCAAAACCTCTGCTTACTGCAGATAATGCAGAAACAGTTTGGATTTCGCTGCATACAGTTTCACATCTTCTACATAGTATACATTTATCTAAATCACGAACTATGGAAGGACTAGAAGTATCCTTTGCATAAGTTGACATTTCACCCTTATACTTAATTTCATGTATTCCCATATCAGCTGCTAAAGCTTGAAGTTCACAGTTAGTGCTCTTTTCACAAAGCAAGCAGTTTTGTGGGTGGTCTGAAAGAATAAGTTCTACTACATTTCTACGAGCCTTTATTGCTTTTATGGAATTAGTTTTTACTACCATACCTTCAGTTACAGGAGTAGTACATGCAGGGGCAAGATTTCTTCTGCCTTCTACTTCTACCACACAAACTCTACAGGAACCAGGCTTGTTTTCAAATCCGTCGTGAAGTTTTAAATGGCACAAAGTAGGTATTTCTATTTCAAGCAGTTTTGCAGCTTGTAGTATAGTAGCGCCTTTTTCCACTTGCACTTGTTTATTATTTATAGTAAGAGTAATCAAACTCAAAACTTCCACCTCTTTCTCAAAATTTTTGCACAATTATTTTTTTACTATAGCATCTACAGGACATCCACTACAGCAAGCTCCACATTTTATACACTTGCTTTGATCTATAGTGTGAACTTGTTTAACCTTTCCATTAATACAATTTACAGGACAGTTTCTTAAGCACTTAGTACATCCGATACATTTATCTGTAATTTCATATTTAAGTAAGTTCTTACAAACTCCTGCTGGACAAGATTTTTCTTTTACGTGAGCTTCATATTCGTCAGCAAAGTATTTCATTGTACTTAATATAGGGTTAGGTGCAGTTTGTCCAAGACCACAAAGAGAAGTATCTTTTATAGTTTGTGCTAACTCTTTTAACTTTTCTAAGTCATCTTCAGTACCTTGTCCGTTAGTTATCTTTGTCAATATTTCTAATAAACGTTTATTTCCAATTCTGCAAGGTGTACATTTTCCACAGGATTCTTCTACAGTAAATTCCAAATAGAATTTAGCTATATCAACCATACAGTTATCTTCATCCATAACAATCATTCCACCAGAACCCATCATAGAGCCTATGGAGGTTAAGGATTCATAATCTATAGGAATATCTAAATTTGAAGCAGGTATACATCCGCCAGAAGGTCCTCCAGTTTGTACTGATTTAAATTTACGTCCATTTTTAATGCCGCCGCCTATGTCATAAATTATTTCTCTTAGAGTTGTACCCATAGGAACTTCTACAAGACCTACATTATTTATCTTACCAGCTAGTGCAAAAACCTTTGTTCCTTTAGAAGTTGCAGTACCTATAGAACTGTACCACTCAGCACCATTATTTATTATAGCTGGAATATTTGCTAAGGTTTCAACATTGTTTACGCAAGTTGGCTTATCCCAAAGTCCGCTTTCAGCAGGGAATGGTGGTTTATTTGTAGGTTCACCACGGCAGCCTTCTACAGAATGAATTAAGGCTGTTTCTTCACCGCACACAAAAGCTCCAGCTCCATATCTTATATCTATATTGAAACTGAATTCTGATCCTAAAATATTATTACCTAAAACACCGCATTCAAGAGCTTGGTCGATAGCTGTTTTAAGTCTGCTAACTGCAAGAGGATATTCTGCTCTTATATATATAACTCCCTTTGAAGCACCTATAGCATATCCTGCAATAGCCATAGCTTCTAATACACTATGAGGGTCGCCTTCTAATATGGAACGATCCATAAATGCACCAGGATCTCCTTCATCAGCATTACAAATTATATACTTTTGATCAGCATCATATGCTTTAGCAAAAGACCATTTTTTACCTGTAGGGAAACCACCGCCTCCTCTACCTCTTAAGCCTGAATCTATAATTAATTTTACAACATCATCAGCACTCATTTCTGTGATACATTTTCCAAGTGCTAAATATCCTTTAGTTGCAATACTTTCAGTTATATCTTCAGGATTTATAAATCCACAATTTCTAAGTGCAATTCTGTGCTGCTTTTTATAGAAGGACATTTCATCTTGTCTTTTTACTTTTTCTTTTACAGATGGTTCTTCATATAAAAGATTTTCTAGTATTTTTCCTTTTAATAAATGTTCATTAACTATATCCTGAGTGTCTTCAGGTGTAACATGAACATAAAATACATTGTCAGGGCTTATTTTAACAATAGGTCCTTTTTCACAGAAACCAAAGCATCCTGCAATTTCAACAGTAACTTCTTCTGAAAGACCAGCTTTTTCAACTTCTGCTTTTAAATTGGATACAATCACATCACCTTCTGCAGATTTACAGCCTGTTCCGCCGCAAACAGTAATGTAACGTTTACACCTTTTATTTTCAACAGCAGCTTCTTCTTCTTCAGATGATTCTCTTATTTTTAAATTTTCTGAATACTTTAAACATGCTTTTTGGAGTTCTTCATAAGAATTGATTTTATTCAATGTCCCTTCCCCCTATTCCTTATATTCATCTAAAATTTTATCTACCATTTGTTTAGTAAAATGACCGTAAACTTTATCATTAACAGTTACTACAGGAGCAAGTCCACAAGCACCTACACATCTTAAAACCTGGATAGTAAATTTTCCATCTGATGTGGTTTCGCCAACTTCAATGTCTAATTTTCTTTCAAATTCTTCAAGTACATCCCCTGAGCCTTTAACAAAGCATGCAGTTCCCATACATATATTTATAACGTATTTTCCAGTTGGTTCTTCGGTGAAGTAAGAATAAAATGTAACAACACCATTAACCTTGGAAACAGGTATATCTAGTTTTTTAGCTACAAATTTTTGTACATCTTTTGATAAATATCCAAATAGATTTTGAGCTTTATGGAGAACTGAGATTAATGATCCTTTTTTTTCTTCAAGGTTATCTATGAATTGTTCGAGTTCGTTAAAATATTGCTTTTCTAAATTATCACAACACACTAAGGTATACCCCCTCTGAATGTATATATTTTTTCTATATGTTTAAATTATATCAAACTTTTTAAAAAAATAAAGAGATTTTTTTAAAAAACTATATAAAATTTTTCAAAAAAAGTATTAAATTATACAAAAAACGCAAATGAAAAGGAATTCAAATGTAATATGTGCAAAAATCGACAAATAAAATATTGTTAAATATGTAACTTAACTTTCACAATTTGAAAATAATGAGACGCAATATTTTTCACATGACAGTGGAAAATGTTATTTTTTAAAATTTATAATGAAAAAACATTTACTGTATATTATAATAAGTAGTATGTAACTGTAGAGGAGGTATACATTTGAAGTTTGAAAATATTTTAACAATAGCTTTAATTTTTGCATCTATCATTCAATTTTATTTATCTTTTATTAAAGGAAGAAGCAGAGAAGACAACTATGGGGATATGCTGCTTAAATTGAATATGGATATGTTTAAAAGAAAGTTTTTAGCAGCATTACTTATTGGTATATGTATTTATTTTGTCTATGTTATTATAAAAAATAATTTTTCAGTATTAGGAATACTTATAGTAATGTATTTTCTTTTAAGTATATATGATTTTAGTAAAATGAAAATTATAACTTCTAAGGGGATAGGACAGAAAAGTTTTTATAGTAATTCCTATTATAATTTTACTAAATGGAGTGAAATTATAGATTGGCAGTGGTCCAAAGAAAAGCAAAATTCACTTTTAATTAAAATTCAAAAGGAAAAAATGGTGTTAAATAAGGAATGGACTGTTTTGAATTTTGAAAAGGAAAAGGTGAGCAAGCTTTTTGAAGATAATGTGAAAAACAAGGAGCTTCCTAGTTAATCGAAACTTTGAAGTTTAAAATTATGCGATGTAAAGTGCAGTGGTAGTTTTGATTTTAACTTTTACTACGAGATATAAGATAAGTGTTCCATCACGGCTAAATGTTTTTAATTATTCTAAGCTCAAATTTTAGGAAAGCCTAAGAACTTTGCCAAACTCGCTTTGGCTCAAACAGGGCTAAAGTTCTAAGACTTTCCTAAAATTTTCACTAAGAATAATGAAAAAACAATTTAGCTAATGTGATGGAACACTTATCTTATATCCCTACGCAAAAGTTAAAATAAAAACTAGTAACTTCAAGTGTACACATATAATTAAATTGTCATAGTTTATTTTAGTGATTCAAAATTATGTTTAATCATAAAGGCGAAGCCTGCTGTTATATTAATAATTAAGTTTAAAATCAGTTGCTTTCTATTTTATAGAAATATCTCGAAAGGAGATTGAGCATTTGCATTGTTGAAAAATCTAGTATGCTACCTCCTCCTAAAAAGTTGTGTAGTAAATTTAAGACTTCTAATTATAATGAACTGCTTATAATTTATTATGATATAGCGCTTCGTAAAAATAGTAAATTTATTGATTATTAATTGTATCTAGAATATTCGTGTGTGTGGAGGTTAGAATCTTTAATAATCTAAATCATCAGTCTTTTGATATGCTTCTATAAAGTAGAAAAGAATTGATTTTCCCAATTTAATATCTCAAGGTATTATCAGGTTCTGCCTTAATTTTTAAGCGTTAAACAATATGTTAAAACAATTTCAATTTAATAGACCTATCTTTAACAATGATAGCTAAATGTGTACACATAAAGTTACTAGTTTGAATTTTAACTTTTATGTAGTGATATAGGGTAAGTGTGGTATCACATTAGCTAAATTGTTTTAATATTATTCTTAGCCCGAAGTTTTTGAAAGCCTTAGAACTTTAGTCTTGTTTGAGGGAACCGAGTTTGACAAAGTTCTTAGGCTTTCAAAAACTTCGAGCTTTAGAATAATTAAAACATTTAGCCGTGATGCCACACTTACCCTATATCACGTAGTAAAAGTTAAAATTCAAACTTCAACTGTATCTGCTTTGCATTATGCTTACATTAATTTAACTATTTAGAATTTATATTTAGCATATCCTTAATAACTTCTCCACCTATTATCATACCTGCTACTGGTGGAACAAAAGAAATGCTTCCTGGTATTTGTCTTTTGGCTGCACATTTTTTTGTGCCTCCAGTGCAAACACAGCCTTCTTTGCAAGTTACAACTTCTTCATAATTAGGTTTTATAGGAACTTCTTCTGAATAAAGAACTTTTAAGTCCTTAATACCTCTTTTCCTAAGTTCATATCTCATAACCTTTGCTAAAGGACATATTTTTGTATCATATATATCAGCTATTTTAAATTGGGTAGGATCTAATTTGTTTCCTGTACCCATGCAGCTTATTATATCTATGTTATGATTTTTACACCATACTATTAAGGATAATTTTGATGAAACTGTGTCAATAGCATCAACTACATAATCTGCATCTAAAGGTATTATGTCTTCTATATTATCCTCTTTTATAAAAGTTTGATGGATTTCTACTTTGCATTCTGGATTTATCTTTAAAGCTCTTTCTTTTATAACTTCAACTTTAGGTTTACCTATGGTATCAAAATTGGCATGTATTTGTCTATTTAAATTAGTTAGACAAACAGTATCATCATCTACTAATATAAGATGTCCGATGCCACCTCTTACCAAGGCTTCAAAAGAAAAGCTTCCTACTCCACCTAATCCTAAAATAACTACAGTACTATTTTTTAGCTTTTCTAAAGAATCACGTCCTATTAATAATTCTGTTCTTGAAAGTGAATGTTGTTTCATTTTATTTAAGCTCCTTTGATTATAGATTACGGCATGGGGTATAAGTTAACTAAACTAATATTCATGTTATATTTGAACATATGTGAATTCAGTTTCACTTGATAGTATATAATACTATGAATAAATGTCAATAATACAACTCACTATTTAGTCAAAATATTTTTAGTTAATTTTTAAATAGGATTTATTTTCATAATCCAATAAATTATAATTAAATTATTAAAATAAATTTTATGTATACCAAAGTTACTTCTTAGTACATTACATTCACACATAATGTATTATAGATATAGATAAATATAATTTTGGCTTACTAAAATTACCTATAACAATACAATTTACTTTACTAATAATAAAGAGTTTTATTTATAGAAGAAAAAATTATAATAGATGGTAAGGAGTATAACTTTAAAGGGGCTAATGGAGAATCTAAGCAATTATTAAGCCATGATGACTCTAAACTCAAATAGAGATAAATCACGTTTGGTATATGAATCTAACAAAGTTATTAATATATTATATACAGAAAAGAGTATAAAAAGGAAAGAGGTGAGTTTTAGTGAGAGTTTAGTACTTATTATACACTCTCTCACTAAAGTTAAACAATGAATGAAGTTAAAATAGGTTTGTGTCAGATGATGGTAGAGAAGACTTCTAAACAAGATAATGTTAAAAAGGCTAGAAATATGATAAATAGTGCAGTAGATCAAGGCGCTGAGATTGTAGTGCTTCCAGAGATGTTTAACTGTCCATATAACAACAAACATTTTAGGGAATATGGAGAAAGTTCCTTAAAGGATGAAACTATAAGTATGCTTTCAGAAGTTTCTAAGGAGAAAAATATATATTTAGTAGGTGGCTCTATTCCTGAGCTTTACGAAGATAAAGTATACAATTCATCTTTTATATTTAATAATGAAGGAAAATTGATTGGTAAGCATAGAAAAATGCATCTATTTGATATAGATATTAAGAATGGCGTCAAATTTAAAGAATCAGAAGTATTAACACCAGGGAATAAGGCCACAATTATAGACACTAAGTGGGGAAAAATGGGTGTGGCTATTTGTTACGATATAAGATTTCCAGAACTTATAAGAATTATGGCACTTGAAGGTGCTAAGGTAGTATTTATACCTGCTGCATTTAATATGACTACAGGTCCTGTACATTGGGATCTTTCATTTAGAGCTAGAGCTTTAGATAATCAAATTTATATGGTAGGAGTATCACCAGCTAGAAATGTGAATTATTCTTATGTAGCATATGGAAATTCCTTAGTAGTTGATCCTTGGGGGAAAATAATAAATAAGCTGGATGAAAAGGAAGGAATACTAGTACAAAGTATAAATTTAGATTATATAGATGAAGTTAGAGAATCACTACCTTTGCTTAAGCATAGGAGAACAGATTTATATAAAATAGATTACGAAATTAAACAGGAATGATTTTAAGGTGAAGTAAATGATGATGATAATTACAATTATAATTTCCTTTTTATGTGGTTCAATCCCAACAGGATATTTAATTACTAAAAAATTTCGTGGAGTTGATATAAGAACTAAAGGTAGTGGAAATATAGGCTCCACAAATGTAAAAAGAATTGTAGGAACTAAATTATCAATCCTTACTCAAATAGTAGATATAACTAAAGGAATAATTCCTATAATTTTAGCTATGTATTTGGCAAAAACTACAAAATTACCAATACCCACAAATGAATATCTTTCTATTATTGCAATAGTAGTAGTTTTAGGACATGATTTTACTCCTTTTCTTAAATTTAAAGGTGGTAAAGGAGTAAATACAACTGTTGGTGCATTTATTTTTGTAGCACCACTTCCAACGTTAATTGGAGTAGTAGTTCATTTTATATTGCGCTTATTTACGAAAATAGTGTCTATTAGATCAATTGCAATAGGTGTTACAATACCTGTTATGTGTATTATTATGAATCTGTCTATTTCTATAGCAGTTTCTGCATTATTTGCGTGTATTTTAATGATATTTAGACATAAAGATAATCTAATGAGAATAATACATAATGAAGAAAAATAGTCATTCAAAGGTTAGGTTTTCCTAACCTTTAAATTTAATGTGGAACTTTATTAATTGTTTGTTAACAAAATGAATCGATTTCTATTATTTTCTTCCTTTGCATTTTTCTACAATACAGTGTATTATAGAAATACAAATAAATTGTCGAAAAAAATATATAAAATTCGACAAAACGAATATGCTGCTTAGTGTAAGGTTATTTCATTTTGTAAAGGAGGAAGAAAGTAATGGAACAAAGAATAATTGAACCATCAGATATCAAATATTATTTAGGAGAGATATTGATATTTGTATTGCTATCTGCATTAACCTGGTTCATAGTATATTAGGTAATGTGAGGGAAAGTTATGCTTCCTTCAAAATAGAAAAGACGCAATCTATTTGATAGTGTCATTTTTTATAATTTCAATAATTTTATCGGCTGTTTCTGAAATGGAAATATCGCTTGTATCAATTTTTATGGTATTCATGTTTTCATATAGGGGGATGCGGTTTAAACCAGCATCCAAAGCTTCTTTTTCTCTTAAATTATTTTTTATATCTTTTGATACTCTTTTTATAAAACTGCTTTTATTGCAAATAAGGGTTATTTTAATTACCTCAAATTCTAACCCATCAAGTTTATTTAAAATCATTTCAAACATATTATAGCATAATTGATTCATTGTGGAAAATAAATGATGCTTTTTAATTCAATTAGCAAACAATATACACATCATGAATAAATTAATATAACAAATTTATCTATAATGTGAATTGTTTTATGGTAGAATATGTCGTAAAGTAAATATAAGAGATGAAAATAGATATTTGATGTAAGTCTATTGTGATCAGGAAGCAATAGCTGATTTTAATGACAGTTTTTAATTTAGTAAAATCCAATTAAAATATAAATACCCTATTATTTTATTTTATTAAAAAATTCTCCCCATAAAGTATACAGATTGAAAATCTGATAGTGGAAAGGGGAGTATTTTTTTAGTTCAATTTAAAATTTAGATATGGAGTTATTGAAATTAAATATGTGACAGAATGACTGAAAATTAAATAGTATGGCAATTATAATAATAAAACACACTGTATTGTTCATTTTGAATTCTATGGTGTGTTTATTTGTATTTGTGGCAAATATTCAAAAAAAATACATAATGTGATAAAATAGTAAATATATTATGAATTGGTAACGGAGGATTAAATAATGTATTATGCGTTAAATGAGGGGACTGAAGAACCATTTTTTTATACTAAAAATAGTGTGATTATTGAAATGAATAATGAATTTATAAATTTTACTGGCTATTCAAGAGATGAGTTGATAGGTAAATCACTTTTAAAAATAGGTTATATGCTTAGAATTGATTCTAAATTTTCTCTTGAAAATATTAAAAATGGATGTGGCTTTTATATATTTACTAAGGAATATGATGAAAGATGGGTATCAATAACTTGTAAAACATTAGAGATAGAAAATGAAAAAGTTTATTTTTTTAAAGAGAAAACAAACTTACGTATTGAAAATAAATTTTCAATCATTAATAAGCTTCTGCTTGATAATAATGTTGGTGTGGCAATTTATAATGTACCTAATTTGACACTTCTTAAAGCAAATCAATACTATTTAAATTTATTAGGTAAGCCTTATAATACAAAAGAAACTGCTATTGGTAAAAAGGCAAGTGATTTTATATACCTATGGGAAAATAGTGAATGGAAAGAGATAGTAACAAATGTTATAAATACAGGACAATCTTTTTTGAGAAAAGAAATGAAAGAATACAATCAAAATTGGAAAGAACTTTATATAGACGGTAACATAATACCTGTTATAGAAAAAGGTAAAGTAAAATACATTGTTCTAATTGGAGAAGATGTAACGGAAAAAGTATTATTAAGAAAAAGTAGTCAGGAACAAGCTAAAATCATTAATAAGCAGAAAGAAAAATTAGAAATAATCATGGAGAATATGTTTGATGGATTATTTGTGATAGATAAACATTATAAGTATACTCTGTTGAATAACAGTGCCAGAGAATTTATGTTCAATTTTCATCCTTTGAAAAGTGTAGGAGATTCACTTAGTTATATCAAATATTATGATTCGCTTGGTAACTTAATACCAGTCAAAGAATTACCTATAACTAAGGTATTAAAAGGTGAAAAGGTAAAGGAATTTAGAATTACATGTGGTATGAAAGATGAAATGCACAATTTTGATATTAGTGGAAGTCCTATTTATGATAATAAGGGTGATTTTGATTCAGGCATAATAATTGTACGGAATGTTACAGATAAAATAAAAGCTGAAGAAAACAGATTATTAAAAACTCAATTAAATTTTTTTAATAATATGATAGCTAATCTTAAGGTAGGCTTTGTAAGATATTCATATCCAGAATATAAAATCATAGAAATTAACAATAAGACCTATGATGATTTAAAGCAAATTAATCCTGGTGTGGGTAATGTATTATCTATAATAGGGAAAAATTTGTTTAGTGCATTTAATTTTACTAAGGATGAAGAAGCTGAATTTAGAAAGAACATTCAAAATATAGTAGATAAAAAGGTTAATTCTAATTTTAATTATCATAAATTTTATTTATCAGGAGAAGAAAGATTTTTAAAATTAATACATCAACCTTTAGTTGGAATTAATGGTAAAGCTGTTGAAATAATTGATATTTCAACAGATATTACAGATGAAGTAAAAGCAAAAAATGAAATGAAAAAAATCTTTCAAATTCATGAAGAATTATTTGCAAATGTATCACATGAACTAAAAACTCCTTTGAATGTAATTTTTAGTACAAATCAGTTAATGGAATTATATTTAAAAAAAGGATTAGTAGAAGTTAATAAAGAAAAGGTTTTTAGAGATGTTGATATTATTAAACAAAATTGTTACAGATTAACAAAGCTTATAAATAATATAGTGGATTTATCAAAGATAGAATCTGGATTTTTTAAATTAAACTTATCCAATGAAAACATAGTTGAAGTTACCGAGAATATTGTTCAGTCAGTCTCAGAATATATTAAAAGAAAAGAAATAAATATTATTTTTGATACAAATACAGAAGAAAAGATTATTGCTTGTGATCCTGAAAAGATTGAAAGAATTATTTTAAACCTTATTTCTAATGCAATTAAGTTTTCTAATTCAGGAGGAAGCATATTTGTCAATGTACTTGATAAAGGTGGCATTGTTGAAATATCTGTAGAAGATACAGGTATAGGCATTGAAAAAAAGTATTTGGATAATATTTTTGGAAGATTTCAACAAGTTGATAAATCTCTTTCTCGTAATGTTGAAGGAAGTGGAATTGGACTATCATTGGTAAAATCAATTGTTGAAATGCATGGTGGGAAAATAAGTGTTGCTAGTGAAGTTGGAAAAGGCAGCATATTTAAAGTAGAGCTTCCTGCACGAATTATAAAAAGCTCAAAGGCTATTGAAAAAAATAAGCAAATAAACAATAAAATTCAAATGATAAACGTTGAATTTTCAGACATATATTCAATATAAGTTTATGACAATTACTCACTTTGATGGACATGAGAAATAAAAAAATGAATAATTAATATTTAATAATAAAACATATTATTTTTGGAAAATTATATTTATTTTTGGGGCAGTTAATGTTATAATTTATTCAACGTTACAAAATTATGCAAGGGGGTAATAAAAGTGAGCCAAACTTACAAATGTGGTTTTGTACGGAAATGCTCCGTGGATAATACATGTAAGTTAAAGATGAAGTAACATATAAGTGAACTTTTTATAATGATATTGCATTAAGGAAGGGGGACATGCTTATAAAATCATTTTTGATATGTAAGCATAAATAAGTATATGATTGATAATAAAGCATTTTATAAATTAAGCTATGGATTATATATAGTAAGTTCTATTTCGGATGGTAAATTAAATGCACAAATTGCTAATTCAGTTTTTCAAATAACATCAGATCCAGCTATGGTTGCAGTGAGTATTAATAAACAAAATCTTACTCATGAATATATACAAAAAAGTAAATTGATAGGAGTTTCTGCCTTATCAGTGGAAACACCTATGGATCAAGTAGCAAGATTTGGATTTAGGTCAGGAAGAGATACCGATAAATTTGAAGGTATATCATATAAATTAGGGGAAAGTGGTGTACCAATAATTGAAGATACTGCAGCATCTTATTTTGAATTGCAGGTTGAAAAGGAAGTAGATGTTTTTACTCATACAATATTTATTTGTAAAGTGTTAAATGCAGAATTACTTAAGGATGTAGATTCCATGACATATCAATATTATCAAGATATAAAACGTGGTAAAATATCTAAAACTCCAGTATCCCAGAATGAAAATAAAACTGAGCCTATAAAGCTATCAAAGGATACTCCGAAATATAAATGTACAGTATGCGGATATATTTATGACCCATCTGTTGGAGATCCTGATGCAGGCATCTTACCAGGAACTTTATTTGAAGATATACCAGATAATTGGTTTTGTCCAATTTGTGGAGTAACTAAAGATAGCTTTGAAAAGATGGTATAAAGTATTCTATATGTTGAAGGCCAGATATATATTTTAAAATGCAAAGAAAAAATAGTAATATTTATAATAAGAAGGCACTGTACTATTCGATTGAATTTTACAGTGCTTTTATAGTTATAGTAAAGAAATATAATGTAATAAAATTAGGAATATGATATAATTATGCTCTAGATTACTTGTCCACATTTTGCTTTTCTAAGTTTAAAAGCTGCTCTTTCATCTCTAAACCACCTGCATAACCAACTAAATTGCCATTAGCACCAATAACGCGATGGCAGGGAATAAAAATAGCAATGGGGTTTCTGTTATTTGCCATGCCAACTGCACGGCAAGCTTTTATATTACCTATATTTTTGGCTATATCCTTGTAACTATAGGTTTTACCATAGGGAATTTGCTGCAATGCATTCCATACTCTTTGTTGAAATTCTGTTCCTTCAGGTGACAGGGGCAAATCAAAATTTTTTCTATTTCCATTCAGATATTCCTGAAGCTGTTTAAATGCTTCTTTTATTAATGGGGTTTCAACTATGTTTGCGTCAGGAAAAGTAATTTCCCCAAGATGCAGGTGAGTAATAGCTGAGCCATTTTCAACAATGCTTATTTTACCGATTTTTGTTTCATAGCAGAACATGTTTTTCATAAGTAATACCTCCACATTCTATGGTTATTCCATAGATATATTTTACTATATTCACATGCTGTTGTCTTTGGAAATATTATTTTAATACATATGAAAAATTTCTATATTAACTGGTATAAAGCAAATATGGTTTTCTTAAAAGTAAGTATTTCTGCTATAAAAAATTGGAAAAGTGTTATAACGGACACATCGAAGAAAATTCATATCTATTATAATATAATTATGATTTTATAAAGCTTAAGGAGGAAGTTACATGAGCAAGAGGCCAAAAATAAAAATTACATTAGTGGATCGAAAAGGTCCATGTGCATGTCACAGAGGACATCGTATTGGTGATGTCTTTGATTATGATGAAGATAGGGGAAAGCTTTGTCCAATGGCAATGCATGTAGCATTCCCATATATTGATATTTTACGTTATGGTGGAACTTTGCCTCCATGTAAAGAGGGAGATTTTCGTTTTTGTTGCTCTGATGTGGATGTAATAAATGTTTTCCGCATTGAGAAAATAGATGATTAGTATTGGTAGGCAAAGATTGACAACTGTTTATAAAAATGTTATATTCAAAATAACTCGGAGGGTTTATGTAACTGGATAAGAGATTTGATTTCTTATCTGGTTTTTTTATATAAGGGGGAAGACAAATGACGAAAACAGTTATTCGTGGAACGCAGAAGTATTTGGGAGTTAACGGACTTATTATATTTATTGCAGTTATGAATATGTTTATTCCTTTATCTATTGATTTATATTTACCATCATTACCTACTATGGGGGAGTATTTTAAGGTATCATCTTCTATTGTAAATTTAACATTAGTTTGTTTTTTCTTTTTCTTTGCAGTAGGAATTTTTATTTTTGGACCTTTTAGTGATAAATATGGACGTAAACCTATTTTGATTATTGGAATTTTAATTTACACTATTGCCAGCGGACTTTGTGCTGTATCAACCAGTATTTATCAATTAATCGCATTTCGTATCATTCAAGCCTTAGGTGCAGGCAGTATTATAGTAGTTTCAATGGCACTAATTAAAGATTGTTTCAGTGGAGAAACCAGGGATACTATATTAGCTGTAGTTCAAGGTATGTCTGTTATAGCGCCAATGGTTGCGCCTATAGTGGGAGCAATTATATTGAAGTTTGGTAACTGGAGAGATACATTTTGGGTATTGATGATTATAGGAATTTTAAATCTAATTGCAGCAATATTATTTGAAGAAACTCTGCCAGAAGAGGAACGATATGAGGGTACTATAAAAGGATCCATAACTCGTTTGCTTGTGGTAGGAAGAAATCCAGGTTTTACAAGTGTATTAATTATATTTTCTCTATATATGGCACCATATATGGCTTATATATCAGTATCATCCTATGTATATGTTAAATATTTTCATTTAAGTGCACAGATTTATAGTTATTTCTTTGCTGCTAATTCTTTCTTTGCCATGTTAGGACCTGTTGTTTATTTAAAAATAGCATGCAAAACTACAGTAAAAAAGTTTTCTAATGTATGCTTTTTGCTAACTTTGCTAAGCGGAATTTCTTTAATAACAGCAGGCACATATTCACCATGGTTATTCTTAATTTCATTTTTACCATTTACTCTTATTGAAGGTGCTATTCGTCCACTAAGTACTAGTATTTTATTAGAGCAGCAAAAAAAAGACACAGGCTCTGCCAGCTCACTAATAAATGCCGTAGGTACGATTTTTGGAAGTGGAGGTATGCTGCTTGGTACTTTAGGTTGGAGTAACGTGGTAGTAGGTATGGGAATTATTTTAATTGGAGCTACCTTCCTTGCATTAGTTGGCTGGATAGCTTTAGGAAAATCTAAAATTGAGGTGAAAGGAATCTAAATTAAAATAACAGAATTCAAATAATAAAGAATTTAATTTTCATAGTTTAAAAATATTGAGAAGCAATATTTTTAGTTAATAGCTAAGGGTGAAGAACTAATAGTTTATGTTAAAAACTTGTAATTTTTCATTCACTTGATATATAATTGAACAAATATGCAATTGAATTTTAACAATATTTTTATGCAAGGAGGAATTTAGTTTGGCTACTTTTGAGGATTTTATGAAATTAGATATTAGAGTTGGAGAAATTACTGAGGTGGAGTTTTTTGAAAAAGCAAAAAAACCTGCTTATAAATTATGGGTTGATTTTGGTAATGAAATTGGGATAAAAAAATCGAGTGCTCAGATTACTGAATGTTATAAAAAAGAAGAACTTATAGGTAAGCAAGTTTTAGGAGTGGTAAACTTTCCACCAAGACAAATTGCTGATTTTATGTCAGAGGTATTAGTATTAGGAATTTATGCTAAACAAGGAGTGGTATTAATACAACCTCAGCAACCTGTTAAAAAAGGTGACAAATTAGGATAATGAGTAATTTTTTTTAAAATACGATTTAAGGGGACTCTTTTTAAGAGTTCCCTTAAAAATGTCTTATTATCAACACTAATGTTTCAACTATTAACTCTTCATTATTAATTCTTAACTTGCCAAGCCTTGCTTATTATATTAAGTTAAAGTTTTGTTTGTTATCGTCTAAAATGGCAATTGCTCTAACAGGTGCTCCATCAGAATTCTTAAATTTTAGTGGAAGTGCACAAAAGGTAAATAAATCATCTCCAACCTTGTCCAAACAGGTTAAGTTTTCAATGATAACTATATCACTTTTTGCTAAAAGTTTTTTGTGAATTGTTAAGTTTTCATCTGAAATAGGATCAATACCTATAACATCCAAACCTACACCTTTCTTACTGCTTCCTAATAAGTATTCAGCAACTTCTTCTGTGATATAAGGGTATTCTCCAAAATAGGAGCTTGTGCCCCAATATTTATCCCAGCCAGTGTGAAAAAGAATAAATTGTGCTTTATCTGCCTTTTCCTTTACAGCTTCAATATATTTTATGGTGATTTTTTCGCCTTCTTTTAAATCACTACAATCAATAACTAAACCTTTTCCTACAAATTGTTCTGCAGAAAATGAGTCCAGAGTAGTTCTTTTGGAAAATAAATGTGCAGGTGAGTCCATATGAGTTCCTGTGTGAGAAAACATTGTAAGTAAAGTTTCCTTAAAGCCATTTTTTTCATAGGTACTTGCAACGTCTAATTTAGGTCCATCTGTACCTGGATAAACTGGCATGTTTTCTGAAATAGTATGTGTCAAATCAATTATATTCATAAAAATCCTCACTTTCTTTGTGAAAAATATTCGTAATTCAATATTATAAAACAATTGTAACATATTTTGTAAATAATAGATTATCAGTTTCAAAATGCTGATCTTATGTTTATAAGAAAAGTAGTATATTTTTTATTTATTTATGAAGCGTAATTAAAATTCTATACGTCTAATTTTAGAAAGCTTATTTAGTATTAACAATTACTTGATGGAGGGAAAAATATCTTGAATGAGATATTGTTAAAATATGAATGAAGAAATAAAAAGGTTAATACGCAGCTATGGAAATGATGTGCTGCGAATTGCTTATATATATTTAAAAGATAGGTATTTAGCAGAAGATGCTTTTCAGGAGGTATTTATCAAGGTTTATAAAAATTTTGATAAATTCAAAAATCAGAGTAGTGAAAAAACCTGGATTATAACTATTACTATGAATACCTGTAAGGATATGCTTAGAATTTCCTGGTTTAAAAAAGTTGTCATGTTTAAGGATATTAGTGATGATTCACTGCCAGATGCTTGTGAAAATGTAGATACTAAAGTTATAAATAAAATTGAAAATGAAAAATTGTTAAAAGAAGTTATGAATTTACCCCGTAAATATAAGGAACTTATAATTCTTTATTATTATGAAGGACTGTCCACTGGTGATATAAGCAGCATGTTGAAAATACCAGAAGGAACTGTACGCAGCCGGCTTTTTCGTGCTAGAACTGTGTTAAAATCTAATATAGGTGGGAAGATTGAATATGAAAGATAATTTGGAAAATTTCAAACAAATATCAGATGAAATTCTTGAAGATATTTATGTAACTGATGAATTAGAAAGAAAAACTTTAGAAAAATGCAATAATAAAAGATTTTTTAAATTAAACCCATTAATTGTTTCTACTGTTTCAGCTGCTGCTTTAATAGTTACTTTTGGAATATATAATCATTTTTCACATAATACTAATGTTGCTTATAATTCGGTAAAACATGAGGATAAAAGTACTATAAAGAAAAATAAGGATCTTCCTAAAATTGCAGAAAACAACAAAGTAGATGATTCTAAAGATTTAGCTTTAAATAATGAAAAAAAGCATAATTCTGAAGCACAAAATAAAAATTTAAATTCTAATACAATAACTGAAAATTCTAATTTAACAACTAATACTAATACAATAATTAAAAAAGCAGACACAACTTCACAAAGTTCAAATGGTACTAATAATAAGCCATTAAATCCATCTAAAGATACTTCTAAAGATCAAATGAATGCTAAAAAGGATGTTGATAAGGATATTGATAGGAGTGTTCCTGAAAGAGCTAATTTAAGTTGTTCGGAAAGACCTTTAGACATAGAAACTGCTGAAAATTATTTTGAAGGTAAGATTTTACTTCCTTCTTATGTTCCACAAGGGTTTGCTCTTACTAATATATCTATTCCAGATCATAATGAAAAATGTGTTAAATTGAGTTATAGCTCTGATTCTTCCTATTTTGAAATATTGCAAAGCAAAAATTTATCCAATTTGAAAGAAGATAAAATTATATCAGTTGGAAACAATAAGGCATATGAAAGTCAAAATGACACAGATACAAAAATCAGCTGGATAAGCAGTGATATACAATATACTTTAAGTGGTAATTTGCCTGAAAACTCTTTGATAGATATAGCTAAATCCATAAAATAATATTTACAAAAAAATATGGAGCGCATTTTGTTTTTTATACGTCTAAGTAGTGAAAATGAATTATGTGTGAAATAGTAGAAACTATATAATTAGGGGGAGATTTATAAATGATTAGAAAAAAATTAATACCTATATGTATTGTGCTAGCTGCAGGAGTGATATGGGCACCTATTTCAGCAAAGGGAGCTGGGGTAACTCAGGTTACAAACTATGTTAGCCAGCAGCCAGAAGTTTATAATAAAGTTAACTTTCAGGTGATAACATATAATGATGCTCCAGACGCTTTAACAAAAGCAATAGATACCTATAAGAATACTGAAGGATTTGTTTATTATTTAGACAGTACTTCAAATAATTTATATGTGGCTGTTATGTCAGGAGAAAAACCTACTGGTGGTTACAGTATTAAAGTAGATTCTGTAGAAGATGCAAATGGAAAAGCAAATATATTGGTAGAAGAAACAAAGCCAGATAAAAATTCATTAGTAAATCAAATGGTAACTTATCCTTATACTATAATAAAGACTCAAGTATCATCTCCAAACATAAGCGTAAAAAATTCTTCTGGAAAAGTTTATGATTTGCTAGGTGCTAAAAAAGATGATGATAATCCAATAATAGGTTCCTCTTTCATTTTGGGTCAGTTAAAAAATATATATACCACAAATGATTTTATATTTTTAGAAATTCAAAATGAAAGTAATGAATCAGAGCTGTTTTATGTTAATAACAATGATCAATGGAAGAACAAAATAAAGGATTTAAAATTAAATAGTAATGTAAGTGTACAATATGCACTGGGAACTCCGCAAAAATATAATGAAAAATCCGCATTTCCTTTAAGTAAAATAAATTTACCTGTAGATATCAATTGGTTAAAGGACAAAAACTGGCAGGATTTAAAGAATTACTCAAATGTTTCTCAAAATAAGCAGTGGAAAATATGCTTTAATCAACAGCTTAAAGAACAAAATGTAAATGGTTCAAATGTTTATGTGACAGATAGCAATGGAAATATAATTCCAACAGCAGTACGTTTGTTGGAAGATAAAAAATCTATAAGTATAACTCCATATAAACCATATGAACTTGGGCAAAATTATTACATTTTTATAACAAATAAAATAAATGGTACTGATAACTCTTCTTTCAAAGGTTTTAGAATGAACTTTCAAATAATGGATAGCTTTACTATCAAATAGAAAAATGAATTAAAAAATAAAGTTCCATTAAAGCTTTAAAATATAAGCTTTAATGGAACTTTATTTTTATCCGATCGCTACCATTGCTAACACCCCATCGCACACAGTGAAAGCGACTATCACCAAATCGAAGATTTGGGATATATGCTTTTCTATCAAAGTGGTGGATAATCACTGCTACGCGCCTGGATAAGTTCTTCTTAAGTTCAGGTTCAGCTGGGTTAAATGTCTAAATGACATTTAACTAGCTTTGCTCAGGAGAAAGTCATTCTTGTAAGCAAACTCCATCTGAACTTAAGAATCACTTGATATTTTTGAAAAAGGACATACTTCTCTACAAGTATAGCAGGAATATATAAAGCCACCACCAGGAGTTGAGGAGATACAGGATTGTCTACATTTCTTTTGAATTATTGTAGTGCCATCTAGTGCAGATTGAGGACAGGATTTTAAACAAAGATTGCAGCTTTCAATACATAAATTACGTGATAAAGCATCTGAAGCTAATTCTATATTTGTAATCACTGCTCCAAGATAAAGCCTGTTGCCGTATTTTTCATTTACCAATAATGTGTTTTTTCCAATACATCCTACACCACAAGCTTGAGCTGCATGCTTTAGTGACAATATTCCCCTGCCATGTTTGTTTTCTGAATCCCAATATTCATAAGGTTCGTCAGATGGAATTGGAATTGCCTTGTAACCTTGATCTTCAATATGAAAAGTCAGTTTAATGGCAATGTCATCTAATAATTGAACTGATTTATTTTTTACAAGAGTATAAGGAGCTTTTGTATTTGCAGCAAATAAGCTTGCTGGAAAGTGTTTACCAATGGATATAACTGATTTTGCTTCAGGATAAATATCCAGTGGATGAAAACCCTTTGGAGCATCTTTAAATCTATCTATACTCCCAATTCCACATACATCAGCACCAAAGGAGTAAGCTAATTTTTTTATATAATTACTATCCATAAATTTATTCAATCCTCTCTTTTTAATTAATACACCAATTAAGCATAATGTACTGCGAGATGCAGCGGAAGTTTGAATTTTAACTTAAATTGTATTTTACATCAGTGTATCATAAAACATATACAATGATAAGTCGATTATTTTAATCAATTTAATCGAATTTTACGATTTGATATAATCTAATAATGATCTTATAAGTTTACCTTTTCCTATAAAGCAGTCATTATATTCACATTGCTTATGCTGCCTAACATTGTTTATTTTATATCACCACCAACAGACATTCCTGATACCCTTGGAAGTAGTATGAGATTTATAGGGACTATTGAAAATATATTTAGGATTATTTCATTTTTCCTGTATGTTGTCTTATTTGTACAGCATTTTGGCTTGACTGTATTCCGGCAGTATTAACTATGATCATATTTGGAATGGTCCATGCACTTTCCCATTTTGTTATTGACAGAAATTTTCTGTAGTCCTATAATAACTTTAAGACTATAAAAACCCAAAACGTATTTATAGTTTTTAAAAAGATTTAAGGGTGGGAGTGTATTGAGTATTAAAACAGGTATGATAAAAACAGTATTAAAAACAGCTGGTTTAATAAATTATAAAAAATATAAGTATTCACAGGAATATGAAGATAATTTCAAATACATGGATTGGAGAGAAAAGCTTTGGTGGGGATATAAATTTTTTATTAAACAGCCTGATATGGGGGAAAGAGGAAAGAATATTGAAGAATATTTTTTATATCAAAATTTGAATTACAATCCACCAAAGGATTTTGTTAAAAAGAGCAGCTTGTTTTTAACTGCTGCAGGTGATTTAAATGCATCGGCTCATATAAGACCAGATAATACAAAAAACATGTGGGAAGATGTAGGTGATTTTTATTTTTCTGGAGATATTGTTGTGGCAAATTTGGAAGCACCATTAAATCCTAAACATTCTTCAAAGGGTGTGCCTACAGAATTTACATCCCCACCTGCTTTAAATACAAGTCCTGAAATGTTTGAAAGGTTTTGCTTAAATGGAAAAGGTATAAATTTTTTTTCTACAGCTAATAATCATTGTCTTGACCAAGGTGAGGATGGTTTAATTGAAAATCTTGATTTCCTTGATTCTAAGGGATATCCACATGTTGGTACGTCAAGATCAAAAGAAGAACAGGATGATAC
This sequence comes from Clostridium carboxidivorans P7, assembly GCF_001038625.1. Classification (GTDB taxonomy): domain Bacteria; phylum Bacillota; class Clostridia; order Clostridiales; family Clostridiaceae; genus Clostridium_AM; species Clostridium_AM carboxidivorans. The sequence continues at coordinate 2,327,718 of NZ_CP011803.1, read as the reverse complement.
ACCTATAATAGAAAAGAACGGTATTAAAATTGCTTTTTTATCTTATACTTATAGTCTTAATGGAAGAGAAACGACAAAGGAAAAAGAATATCTTACAAATTATATTAGATTAAATAAACCTGATACGGATATTGAAATTATAAAAAAACATGCTGCTAGTGCTAGGAAAAAGGGAGCAGATATTGTTGTGGCAGTGCTTCATTGGAGTATTGAATTTGAAACCTATCCTATTCAAAATGTAATTGATATGGGGCATAAAATTATGGAATGTGGAATTGATATCATTCTTGGTGGTCATCCTCATGTTGTACAGCCTATGGAAAAATATGAATTTAAAGATCCTTTTACAGGTGAAGCAAAGAATGGATTTATTATATATTCTCTTGGAGATTTTGTAGCTTATCATAAATATACGAAAAATACAAAGCTTTCCTGGATAATTGGTCTTGAAATTTCAAAAGGCATTTTAAAAGAAAAACAGGTTACTTTGATTACAGGTCTTAAAGTTTTACCAATATACATCTACACAGGATTTCAAAATAATTACTGTAACACATTTAAATTTTTAAGATTTGAAAAACTTTTAAAGCAGCTTGAAAGTGGTGAAAATTTATACGATTTTAATGATAAGGAAATTGAAGAATTAAAAAGACTTAAAAAATATTTATATAAATGCCTGCTTCCAAAGGAACATGGTAATTTACTTGTGAAATAAATAGGGGGAATAAGTATGGGGATTAATATTGATGATTTTAGTATAAATTTACTTCAAAGGCTTATAGGCTTTAACACTACAAATCCTCCAGGAAAGGAGAGAGAATGTATATTATTTCTTGAAGGCATTTTTAAGAGTGAAGGATTTAAAACTCAAATCATAGGCAAAAATGATGAGAGACTTAATTTATATGTTTGTTATGAAGGAAAAAGCGAAGCACCTCCTTTACTTATGTATGGTCATGTTGATGTTGTCACAACAGAAGGTGAAAATTGGAAGCATGGTCCGTTTACAGGAAAAATAAGTGATGGATGTATTTGGGGAAGAGGTACTCTGGATATGAAGGGTGCAGTTGCAATGATGTGTTCAGCGCTTATAAAAATGAAAAGGGAAGGAAAAAAGCCTTCTGGAGATATTATTTTAATGATTGTGTGTGATGAAGAAAATGGTGGAATACAAGGGGCAAAATATGTATGTGATGAATATGCAGGACTTTTTAAAGATGTAAAATATGCTATTGGAGAAATTGGTGGATTTACTATGTATTTTGGAGAAAGGAAAGTTTATCCCATAATGATAGGAGAAAAGCAAAAATGTGATGTGAAAATGACATTTAAGGGTGAAGGCGGCCATGGTTCTATGCCTGTTAGGGGAGGAGCAATGGGGCAGCTTGGATACGTTCTGAATACAATGGATAAAAAGTACTTGCCTTGTCACATTATACCTGAAGTAAAACTGATGTTATCTGAGCTTTCAGCCGTACTGCCATCTCCATATAAAATTATTTTTAAATCACTGATGAATCCTATTACCTGCAATAAGACACTTAAGCTTTTAAAGGGTAAAGGGAGATTTTTCGAGCCACTGCTTCACAATACAATTACTCCTACAATTGTAAGGGGAGGAAAGAAAATTAATGTTATACCACAAGAAATAACTCTTGAGTTTGATGGTAGAATACTGCCTGGGTATGGTTCAGATAATCTTAAGAAAGAAATAAAAACATTACTTGGAAAAGAAGTTAACATGGAAATTACAAACTTTGTGAAAGGACCCAATAAGCTTAATATGGGACTTTATAAATTTTTAGGAGACATTTTAAAGGAAAAGGATAATGAGGGTGCACCAATACCTTATTTTGCAAGCGGGGTAACAGATGCAAGACATTTTTCAAAACTTGGAATACAGACTTATGGTTTTACACCAATGTATTTTGAAAAGGGTGTAGATTATTCTAAGCTTATACATTCAGCAAATGAAAGAATACCAATAAAAGCACTTAAGTTTGGTACAGATGCTATATATAAACTTCTTACAGGGTATAGTAGCAGCAGAATTTTAAAAAGTTAGGATTATGATTAAAACTTATTCATGTTATAATATCAATGTAAAATAAGGAGGGAATAGCTTGAAAGAAAGAATACTTGATGCTGTTTATAGGCTTGTTAAAGTTAAGGGTATAAATGGCTTTACTATGAATGATATTTCAAAAGAGCTCCATATAGGAAAACAGACTATATACACATATTTCAAAAGTAAAGATGAATTAATGATAGAACTTGTAAGAAGCAGCTTAGAAGATAATAAAAATCTAACTGAAGCGGCTGTTGCAGAAGCTCATGAACTTAAAGAAAAACTAACAGCTGCAATGATTTCATACCATAAATATAATATACCTTTAGAGCTTTTAGAGGAAATTAGAAAAATGTATCCAGAATTATGGAGTGCATTAGAGGAACAGAGAAATTTTAAACTTAAAATGGTAAGGAATATATTAGATGAAGGAATAAAAAGTGGTGAAGTGTCAAAAAAGATAAACCCGCAAATTATAAATTATGTACTTGATAAAGTTACATTAGCCTTATTAAGTGATGAGTTCCTTCAAGAAAACAATATGAGTTTGAATAAGGGAATTGAAGAATTAATAGATATTATTTTTTATGGGATACTTATAAGATAAAAGATTTGTTGTCCTGCTAAAAACAAGAATAAAGAAATAACAATTTTATAATATGTTCAATGTTATATTATGTAAAAAATGCGGCTGCTGCACTAAGAAATTTACACACAATTATTCTTAATGCAGCAGCCACATTTTTAAAATTAGATTAGAAGAAATCTTATAATTGCTGTTTTTAAAAATTTGCTTAAATTTTAAATTTAGAAATTTGGATTTTTAATTTATCAGAACACTCTTTTGCTTTAAGCACTTGTTCTAATATATAATTTGAATTATCGTTAATTCCAAGTACTTTATCTGAAATATTTACTACTTCATTTGTTCCTTCACTTGCAGACTGTGTTACACCATCTATAGTTTTGAGTACATCACTAATTGATGCTAAAAGTTCCTGTGAGGTAGAACTAAAACCTACTACTAAACTTTCTACAAATTTAGCATCATTACTATATTCATCTGCCACCGTAATCATTGATTTATAATCATTAATTACATCAGTCTCCATAAACTTTAAAATATTAGTGGAATTTTGAGAAAGGTTTTTTACTGCTTCAATTACCTTATTAGTTATATTTTGTATTTTAGAAGCTGCATCTTTTGATTTTTCTGCAAGTTCTTTAATTTCTTCAGCAACTACTGCAAATCCTTTTCCTGATTCTCCTGCTCTTGCAGCTTCAATGGATGCATTTAAAGCTAAAAGACCTGTTTGTTCTGTTATTTCCATAATAGTATCTGAAAGTACGTTTATTTCTTCTGCAACACTTGAATTTTTTATAGAAATTTCAAGTTCTTTTGTTGTATTTGCAAATATTTCAAAACCTTTTTTCTGAGATATTTGTATATTTTCTTTAGTTTTAGCTGCTCTTTCATTTATTTTTTCAGCTTGCACTGCACCTTGTTGGGATTTTTCAGCTATAATATGAGTAGCTTGACCTATTTCTTGTGCTGCAGCTGACATTTCTTCAGCGGAGGCAGTAGTTTCTTCCATACCTGCTGATAATTCTTCTGTATTTGAGGATACTTCGGTTACATCTTCATTTAAATTTGACATTTTCTCTTTTATATTATTTACTATAATTTCTATTATATATGATTCATCTTTTACTTGTTTTATTAATTCTATAATTGAACTTTTCATTGAAATTGCAGCATTAGCAAGTTGTCCTATTTCATCTTTTCTTCCTAATAAATAATCGCAGCTATTATCAGAAGTTAAATCCAGATTAGAAGTTTTATTTACCGATTTTGTTAAAGATATTATTGGATTTGCAATTTTTCCTCCTATGTATAAAGAAAATAAAATTGAAAGTACTAATACTGTAATTATTACTAAAATAAATCCTATAAGTAATGAGTGTAAGGGTTTTTCTAATTCACTTTTAGGTACTGCAATACCAACAATCCAATTACAAGAATCAATTTTACTATTGACAAAATATTTCTCTTTGTTATCAAAATCCTTTAATAAAGTTATTTGATTGTTTAATATTTTAGAAAATCTTCCATTCATAATTGTGCTAATGTTTTTACTTTTGTCTTTAGCAGGTTGAAAATCTTTATTAGGGTGAACTATAAAATTATTTTTGTTATCTAATAAAAATGCATAGCTGTTATTTATAGTTTTTGATTTTTCTAATGTATTTGTAATTGTATCTAATTTAATATCACAACTTACAACTCCAATTATTTCATTATTTTTTACTATAGGTTTAGATATAGAAACTACTATTTTCTTTGTAAGTTCATCTAAATAAGGCTGGGAATAAACTAGTCCATTTTTCTTGACAGCATCTTTATACCAATCCCTTTGAGTACAATCAAAATCTTTGTCAGGTACCCATCCAGATCCGTCTAAATATCGTTTGTCTTTGAAACCTATATATGCACCTGCAGTGTTAGGATTATCCTTTGTCTTTTTTTGTAAATATTCTAAAATCTTATTATTATCATTTACATCCATTTCTTCAATGCTTCCGCCAATTTCTTTAACTATTTTTCCTTGACCATCCATCCATCCATTAATCATTTCAGAATATTTACCTGATTGTGCAATAATTTTACCTTTAGATTCATTCATTATTAAATTGTAAGATATAAAATAACTTACTGAAGCTAATACCAATAAACTTAGTATGCATATAGATGAGATAATTAATGTTATGTTTTGTTTAATGCTTTTCATGAGTTATACTGTCTCCTTTTTAAATATGTGTAATGTATAAATAAAATTAGTTACGCAAATGACATTGTATACCTAGTTTTATTGGTTTTCAACTCTGCTTTTTTTAGCATAGAAATAAATACATATGAAGTAATAAATAGTTTCTGGTGATTTTTGTATATAATATAAAAAATTAAAAACTATTTATGCAGGTTGTATTAAAGATTTATATGTTTAAAATGTATGTTAAAAAATAATTAATGTTGAAAAATAATTAATATAGTGTAAAATATAAATAACAACAGTTATCATTTGATACATAATTTCAATAAATTGATAGCAAGAGGAATGGGAGGAATTAAATTGAAGTTTAAGAGTATTAAGACAAAAATGGCTATATCCTTTGGAGTGTTGATTTTAATTATTTGTATAGGACTTGGAACAGTATCTTTTATAGAATCTTATAACACATTAGCTTCTAATGCTACTGAGTCTTTATTTCAAATGGCAGAGCAATCTGCAAAGTTTGTTGAGACTAAAGTTGAAGGACAATTAGATGCAATGGAGGCATTGGCAGGAAATTACTATATAAAGAGTGATACCTTGCCTGTAGATCAAAAGCTAAATATTTTAAAAGATGAAGTGCAGAGAAGTGGTCATATAAGCATGGGCATAGGTGATGTTAGTGGTAATGTTATCTTTACAGATGGAGTAAAGGCAAATTTATATGATAGGGAAAACTATAAACAAGCACTTCAAGGTAAGAGCTCAGTTTCAGATCCTGTTTTGGGTAAAGCTGATAATAGACTTGTTATGTCTTATGCCGTTCCAATTAAGGATGGTGGAAAAGTTAAAGGAGTTTTAATTGCTACTCGTGATGGAAGTGAATTGAGCAAATTAACGCAAAATATTAAGTATGGTAAAACTGGAACAACTTTTATGATAAGCAAAAGTGGACATAATGTAGCAAATAATGATATATCCCTTGTACGTAAAATGGAAAATGTAATTGAGAAAAGTAAAAGCGATCCAAGCTTGCAGGAGCTCATGAAATTTGAAGGTTATATGATGGAAGGCAAGAGTGGTGCAGCTGGTTATACATATAGAGATGGAACAAAAAAATATATTGGTTATGCGCCTGTAAAAGGTACCAATTGGTCATTAGGAATATCTGTACCTAAATCTGAAGTTATGGAAAGCCTTACGAAAAATGAAATACTGGAGACAGCCACTACTATTATATTCGTATTAATAGGTGTATTAATAGCATTTTTTATTACTTCACTTATAGCAAAACCTATAAATGCAATTACAAAGCATTTAAAAATAGTAGCATCTGGTGATTTTACGATACCAGTACCTGAAAAATTGTTAAAAATGGAAGATGAATCCGGGATACTTGCCACTGCAGTAAAGGATATGCAGGAAAGCCAGGGAAACATAATTAAAAATATAATAGAACAATCTTCAAATGTAACTGAAAATATGAAACAAATCAATATGGAAATGGAGAATCTTAATAAAAGTATAGAAGAGATATCAGCAACTACAGAACAGTTATCGGATACAACAGAGAAAACTGCTGAATCTGCTGAAGAAATAAATGACATATCAAAGACAATAGAAAATAATGCAGAATCTATATCACAAAAGGCTGAGCATAGTTCTGAAAGTGTTTCAAAAGCAAGTAATATGTCAGAAGAAATGAAGCAAAAGGCCATAAAATCTAGAGAGAGTATAATGAGTATATACAAAAACACAAAAGAAAGTTTGGAAAATGCTATTAAAGAGTCAAAAGAGGTTTCCAAGATCAATGAATTATCTTCAGCAATTCTTGATATTATGGAAAATACTAATTTACTAGCATTAAATGCATCTATTGAAGCTGCAAGAGCAGGAGAAGCAGGTAAGGGGTTTGCAGTTGTAGCAGATGAAATAAGGAGTCTTTCTGATGATTCCAAAGACACTGTAGGTAGAATACAGGAGGTTACTAAAAATATTTTAGAAGCTGTAGGAAATTTATCATCTGGTGCTTATGAAATATTGGAATTTATAGATAAAAAGATTTTGCCTGATTATAATGAAATTGTAGTATCTCATGAAAAATCCAGTAAGAATTTTTCAGATATAAGTGACATGGTAACAGACTTTAGTACTACTTCTCATGAGCTTCTTTCATCAGTTCAAAATGTATCAAAATTGATGGAGGAAATATCTGATAGTGGAAATGAACAAGCAAGTGGAGCTCAAAATATTGCAGGTGAAACTTCTTACATAACTAGAATGTCAGGACATGTTGTGGAATTAACTGAAAAGGCAAAAGAAAAATCTGATTCCTTAGTAAATACAGTTTCAAAGTTTAAAGTGTAAAATTTGAAGATGCCTTAAGCTTTAATTTAATAAATAGCTCATAAATTTAGTAATTTTTTTACGAGTTTTAGGTGGAATTAGACATCAAGTTGACAGCCATTTGGCAATAACGTATCATTGAATTATTGACAGAAAATTAAGTCGAATGGAGATGAGAATATGGATTTCAAAAATGCTCTAGATCAAGAAGGTAAAATAAGAGCTATTCAGGAAATGGTTCCAGGAAAACAAATTACCATTGCACATATAATTGCTAGTCCTGATGAAATTATATATAAGAAATTGGGATTAAATCCTACTGTTGATTATAAAAGAGCAGCTATTGGCATTATGACTATGTGTCCTAGCGAAACTACAATTATTGCAGGAGATATAGCTACTAAGACTGCTAATATAGATTTAGGATTTGTAGATAGATTTAGTGGAACGTTGATTATAACAGGTGGTCTTTCTGAAGTTGAATCTGCAATGAAATCTATTATAGATTATTGTAGGGACAACCTTCTCTTTACCGTATGTGAATTGACAAGAACGTAGGTGATAATATATGAAGAAAATAATCTTATTTGGTAGAAGTGAATGTGGAAAGACTACTCTCACGCAGGCGCTACGAGGTGAAAAAATTTCATATCATAAAACTCAATATATTAATCATTTTGATGTAATTATTGATACACCAGGAGAATATGCAGAAAATAGATCTTTAGCATCTGCTCTTGCACTGTATTCCTATGAAGCGGATGTAGTGGGTTTAGTAATTAGTTCTATAGAACCTTATTCACTATTTGCGCCTAACATTGTACCTTGTGTAACACGAGAAGTCATAGGTATAGTAACACAAATAGATCAACCTGAAGGTAATCCCAAACGAGCAGAAGAATGGTTAAAGCTTGCTGGTTGTGAGAAAATCTTTTATGTAAGTTCCTATACTAATGAAGGAGTATGGCAAATACTGGACTATCTCAAAGAGGATGGCGATGTTATGCCCTGGGATAATGAATTACATAAATAAATACATTGCGACACAACTTTTTAGGTGAAGTCCGCATTGAATATATGATGTATAAAAGCTAACCGTTCATTAAGGAGCTCTAATGTCTAAAATTTAAAAAATTCCTACCCGCTCAAATGTCCCTTCCTGGGACTTTCGCGGCTTGAATCGTCCTGATTCAAATTACGAAATTTTTTAAATTTTAGGCATAAGAGCTCTTAAATTCACTCAAAAGCTTTTATCCACCATATATTCAAAGCTCCCTTCACCTAAAAAGTTGTGTAGTAATTATTGTAATTCTAATATTAAGAATTGCTTATAATACATTATGATACAAATCGCAGCTTTCATAATACTTATCATATATCACGGAGTAAAAGTTAAAATCCAAACTTCCACTGCATTCTTACACAGAGCATAATTTTTAATATGAAAGTCATCCTTTATTTTAACCTAAGAATCACTTGATACTTAGTGCTTCTTGAAGTATATTAATTTCCTTACAAATTTTTGGAAGTTCCTCCATAATAGGAACTTTTTTAGGTTGTACAGGTAGTCTTTGTTCAATAGCTGTTGCCATTGTTTCAAATACAAGGAGCAATTGTGCTAAATTTTCATCAGATATCTTCAAAGATCTATTTACTATGGAGCCATATTCAAGTATATAACTGATATGTTCTAATGAAAAAACTGCAGGCCACATCATTTGAAGCATTTCCTCATCGTTAGGAATTTCACCTAATGCTGTGTTATAGGCCATTTTAAAATTCATAAGATTTATTTTCATTTTTTCCTTTATCCACTCTGTATTATTCTCACTGTTTTCTGCAGCTTTAGATGCTAAACGAACTAGTACTCTAGCTTGACTGCGTATTAACTTTACCATTAAATCTGGCAGTCTACTGGAAGCTGAATGGTGTCCAATGATGTAAGTACCGATAAGCCCAATTACAGATCCAATAAGTATATCTGTAATACGTGCAGCTGCAAAATAAGAAACATTATGTATTTGGGTTGAAGTTTCTGCTATAAGCAGTGCATTTGGTGTGATGAATACTGCAGCTAAGGCATAATTTTTAGCAATAAAAAGTTCTGTCAATGCTGTTAGACACATATTGATTATAACTATCATGAAACCTTGGGGCTGCAGCTTAAAAATAACAAGGGCTATCATTATTCCAGCAATAGTACCACAGGAACGTTGAATTGACCTATGAAAGGTAGACAAAATAGTTGAACCAAGCATAACAGAGGCACAGGATAATGTAATCCAATAAGGTCTTGTAAATGAAAATTTAAAAGCTATCATAGTTGATATTGAAAGAATAAATCCAAATCTAACTGCATTGACAAATACTATTGAATCTTTATTACAGGCTTTAATAAGCTTCATTTTTAACGAAGGTTTTGAAATTTTGATACTATGTCCAATATATTCTAATGGTATATTAATAATAGCTTCGATATCATAAATTGTCTCTAAAAAGTTATGATAATCTTTATCCATCTCATTAGATATTGGGTCTAGTTTAATTACATCTCCATCTACCAATTCAATTCCCGTATATAGTTTTCTTATGAGCTCACTAAATTCTTTTGGCAATTTAGTATTTTTATTAGAGCACAATTCAAGCATTTCCAAAAATAACTTGTTGGCTTGTTCATTTAGAAGAACTAATCTATTAAAAAAGAATGAGTTTTTCCATGGAATATAACCTGTTAAAAGGGTTTCTTCTGATTCTTTTAAAGCATTAACAGCACGCTGCCTGGCGTTATTGATATTATCACTGCCAATGGCTTCACTAAATTCTGCTAAAGATAAGTATAATTCCTTAAGTGCTTTTATTTCAGGATTATGTGGATTACGAAACCAACCTATCATACTAACTATCCATGAAAAACAGCCACTAGCAAAAACTACAGCAGTACGTATAGGTGCTGATGATGGATCAATAGTCATTCCTGTTGTCATTAAAAAACTTAATACAAAAAATATTGCTGCTGGACCTGGTATTTTAAGTACACCAAATATAAAAGTTGCAGCAGCTCCAATTATACCTACAGTGAATATGACCAGCATAGGATAAGGTGACATTAATGTTCCTAAAGCAACTGAGAGACTTATGCCAGCTGCAACAAAAAATATTTTTTTTGCACGCTGAGCATAGGGTTCGTTAAAAGTATATAAATATGAAAAACTTCCTATTGCACCTAATAGACCTAAATGCAGCTCACCGAATAACAATCCCATTATTACTGGAAATCCTGCACATACGGCAGCACCTATAGCTTTGGTCCAGGGAAAAGGTCCTTTTCTAACTTGAAATGATTGTTTTAATATGGTTAACAAAGAGTTACCATTAGATAAATTTTGTTTGCTTTTTTTAAACATTTTACACCTTCTTTACTATAAATTAATTTCAAACTCAATTGTAAAAATCCATTATTTAAAATACCTTATATTAATTATACTGTCAATACCCTATAAAATCTATGAGATGTATACTTTGTAAAATTTTTAAATTCATATCACTATATAATGAAATGATTTTAAATATAGGTTATAATAATCATGATGTAGAATATTGGGATAAATTTCATGTATAGTTGTGGAGGAAAATATGACAGATAAAAATAAAGGAAAAGTTATTTTATATTTAATGAGACATGGACAAACTATTTTAAATAAAGCTGAGAGAACTCAAGGCTGGTGTGATGGTGTTCTTACTAAGGAAGGTATAGAGGTAGCTGTAAACACTGGATTGGGACTTAGTAATGTAAATTTTAAAGCAGCTTACAGTAGTGATTTAGGCAGAGCGGTAAAAACTGCAAAAATTGTTATAAGTGAAAATAAGGCAAGTACAAATTTGAAATTGAAAGAACTTGAAGGCTTAAGAGAGGTTTATTTTGGAAAGTACGAAGGAGAATTTCAAAATATAATGTTTAGTGACATACTTAAGTATCTTAATGTAAGCTCAATTAAAGAAGCAGAAGCAAAATATGACTTTCAAAAAGAATATTGTAATGCATGCGCTGCTCTGGATGAAACAGAAGAAGCTGAAAGTTATGACATTATAATAAAAAGGGTAATGAATAGCTTAAAGGATATATGTGAGGAAAATTCAAAGGACAATGGAGGAAATGTACTTGTAGTAGCTCATGGAGGAGTAATTAGATTGATTATTGATTACCTTGACAAGAGTTTTGCTCTGCGAGCTTTGGATAACTCTAGTATATCTGAAGTTGTATATGAAAATGGAACTTTCAAGGTTGAATCTGTAAATGATACTAGCTATAGTGAAAAAGGTAAATCTATGATGTCTAAGTTGAAAATTTAATTAAACTTCACAAGAAATACACAATTTCCATGTATAATTCAGTTAGGTGATATTATGAAGAAAATTTTAGTAGTTGAAGATGAAATAGATATTCAAAACATTATTAAGGCATTTTTAGAAGATGCCTGCTATGAAGTGGATACATCCAATGATGGCATAGAAGGATTTGAAAAATTCAAACTTTCAACATATGATCTTATAATATTAGATATTATGCTTCCCAAAATAAGTGGTTTTGCTGTTTGTGAAATGATTCGTAAGGAATCTCATGTTCCTATAATTATTTTAACAGCGCTTGATGATGATCAGAATCAAATAAAAGGATTTGATTTAATGGCTGACGATTATATTTCCAAACCTTTTTCTCCTCAAATTTTATTAAAAAGAGTAGAGGCTGTTCTTAGAAGATTCAACGAATCCTTTGCAAATTTAGATAATACAGTTGTTGCTTACAAGGATATAAAATTGGATAAAAATGCTGCAAAAGCTTTTGTAGCTTCAAAAGAATTAGAATTAACTGCAAAGGAATTTGAACTTTTGAATATGCTTATAGAAAATAAAGGAATAGTGCTTACAAGAGAGGTAATTTTGAATAAGTTATGGGGATATGATTTTTATGGGGATGAACGTGTAGTGGATACCCACATTAAAAATTTACGAAGAAAATTAGGAGTGGATTATATCCAAACCATACGAAAGGTAGGGTATAAACTTGAAGGTAATTAGAAAAAACAGCATAATTACGAAGATTTTTGCTATTACGAGTGCTTTGCTTCTTATTTCTACTTTACTAATTTATGTAATTATTGTTTTTATCATGCCAGTTTACTATACTAGTTATAAAAAAGATACTATAAATAAAGGTTTAAATCAACTTGTAGATCAATTAAAAAGTGTACCACTTAATGATTCTCTAGGGGTTATTCAAGATTTTGCAGTTAAAAATAATGTTGACATTCAGGTTACGGATTTCCAAAAAGAAAGCTTTGCTTCTATAAAAAATTCAAATGTGATTTTTGGTCCTTATAAATCAGAAGAAAAAACGCCTAACAAATCAAATACCAATACTGCAGTTACAACAATAGCTGAGAATAATAATCTCACTTCCTTTAGTATCAAAAAAGAAGTGAAATTTAAAAATGATTCATCAACTTATTATCTCTGCCTAAGTGCTAGCCTTCAACCAGTAAGTGAAGCATCAAAGGTTTTACTAAAGCTGCTGCCATATATCTTGATTTGTATATTTTTCATAGCAATGATTGGTGCAGTACTTTATGCAAAAATTATTTCAAAACCTTTGATTGAAATAAATAAGATAGCTAAAGAAATGGTAAATATGAATTTTGCATTAAAATGTAAGGTTGGCAGCAAGGATGAGATTGGGGAGCTTGCTCAAAGCTTAAACGTGCTAACAGTTAATCTTGAGAAATCCATGAATGATTTAAAAGAAAGTAATAAAAAACTTAAAAGTGATATAGATAGAGAACGTGAAATTGAAGGTAGGCGACGTGAATTCCTTGCTACTATTTCACATGAACTAAAAACACCTATTACTGTACTTAAAGGTCAACTTGAAGGAATGATTTATAATGTTGGAATTTATAAAGATAGGGAAAAATACCTTAAACATTCATTGCAGGTTGTTGATAATATGGGTGAATTGGTCATTGAGTTTCTGAATATATGCAAAATGGAATCAATGAACTTTATGAAAAATTCTATTGATCTTCAGGATATTTGTTTAAATAAAATGGTAAATAACTGTATTCAAAACATATCTTTTATGGCAGAACAAAAAAATATTAAGCTTATTTCTAATATTGAAGATAATGTAATAGCACAAGTTAATGGAAAACTTATCTATAAGGCATTTTCCAACATTATAGGTAATGCAATTACACATTCACCAAACAATTCAGTTGTTAAAGTTAATCTTAAAAAAGTAGATAGTACAATAATATTTGAAGTGAAAAATTCAGATGTTCGTATTGAAGAAAAAGAAATTTTAAAAATTTTTGATGCCTTTTATCGGGTGGATAAATCTCGAAGCAGAAAAACAGGTGGAAGTGGTTTAGGATTATACATTGTTAAAATGGTTTTTGAATTACATAACATAAAATATAAAATTGAAAATACGGATGATGGAGTAAAATTCAATGCTATTTTTACTACATATAATATATAGTCAATTAATTTATTCAACTAGATAATATTAACTTAAAGCTGATTTCGAATAATAAAATATACTTAGTATAGGATTTATTTCCATATAATTTGGAAGTAAGTCCTTTTTATTTTGTAAAAAAACACACAAAACACACATAAAAAACACGTTAACCACAAGTTTTTACTTTATTATAATTCATGAATCAAAAACATAAGGAGGTTTTTCTATGGAAATACATATGAGTAATTTATGTATGGTATACAAGACAGGTAAAGAAGCATTAAAAAATGTGAATTTACAATTAAAAAGTCCAAGTCTTATTGGCCTTGTAGGTCCAAATGGTGCCGGTAAGAGCACACTCATGAAAATTTTAGTAACTAGGCTTCTGCAGACATCAGGAACTGTTACAGTGGATGGTCAAAAGCTTTATGGCAATGAAAAATATATAAAAAATAAGCTAGGTTATCTTCCACAGGATTTTGGGTTGTATGATGAACTCACAGTTTATAACTTTCTTGATTATATTGCAGCACTAAAGGGATTAGAAGGGGATAAAAAAAATATTATTGAGAATATAATTTTAGATACAAATCTTATGGATAAAAGAAATTCAAAAATAAGTACACTGTCTGGTGGACAAAAGCAAAGAGTGGGAATAGCTCAAGCTATGCTTGGAAATCCTGAGCTTTTAATCCTAGATGAGCCCACTGTTGGTTTAGATCCTGAAGAAAGAATCAACTTTCGTAATATGTTTTCTAAAGCTTCCAGTAATAAAATTGTAATATTATCAACTCATATTATAGATGATGTGGAGTCCATATGTAACAGGTTAATAGTTATTGATAAAGGAACCATTCTTTTTGATGGAACACCAGAAAAACTTATAAAAAATGCAGAAGGTCACGTTGCCACCTGCATTGGTGAGAGCATGGCTGATATATTAGTAGAAAAAAACTTTAAAATTACATCAAGAATTTCTACTGCTAAAGGTTTGAATTATAGAATAGTAGGAGAAGTTTTACCTGATGGTATTAATTTAGTTTCTCCCTCCCTAGAAGATGCATATATGTTTCTCATGCTAAAAGAAGAGGTGAAGGCATGAATTTTTCAAGACTTATATGGAATGAACTAAAAAAGTTAAAAAGCTCCTGCATTACATGGATTTTCATAATACTTGCAGCAATGTCTCCAGTTTTAGGTTTTCATTATCATCCAGATATATTGGTAAGTTCAGGAACAGCAAATACACTAACTATCTTGTCTCCAGTTAAAATGGGTGCCCTTTTGGGAGCTATTTTCTTTGCAATATTTACAATTTACGAAATGGATAGAATTATTAGGTATAATATGCTTGGATTTTTTGAAGCATATGCAGATATGCAAAGATTAAATACTGCAAAAGTAATTTCTATAATTACTGCTGCAGTGATTTCAGTAATCTTAGCTTTTATATTATATTTGCCATACTCTATGTTTAAATTATCAAACTTATTTAATTTTCTTTTGTATCTTAAAAGTTACTGTTTTATTATGCTTCCTGCTTTAGTATTCAGCATAATGATTTCTGCAGGATTCTATATGATAACAAGACGTATGGATATAAGTTTCTTATTGTATATAGGTTTAGTATTTATTAGTCTAAACGCAGATAAATATCTTGCAGTGTGGATTCAAACATCAGTTCCGGCATATACAGATTGTTTTGAGAATAGTTTTCAGATAAATATTATACTTTGGAACAGACTTCTATGGTTTTTAATCTCCATAGCACTTTTGTTACTAGGAATTATCTGTACCAGAAGATACGAAAAAAACATTTTTTCTTCATTACTTATGAATTTCTTAAGACCATATCTTGTATTTTGTACAATGGCAGTATTATTAATGTGCTATGTGTTTTTTAGGTATGAACCTTATTATGATAATACACCAGATATAAATCAGGAAATGATTGCCAACAAGGATTCCAAATCAGCAATATCCATAAGTGTGTTGAAAAAAAAGGATCCTGATAATTCAATAAATATGCTAAAAACTTTTTGTGATATAAATATTGATGTTAAAAATGAATCAATTATAGGAAATGCATCTTATTATCTAGAAAATTTAGAGCAAAAATCAAAAGATATGACTATAGCCATAAATCCAGGTTACAATATTACATCAGTTAAGATAAATGGAAAATCTGTTTCTTTTAAAGATACAAAGGAAACAGAGAATAATGAAAAGTTTATAAAAATTGATCTTCCTGAAGATAAAAAGCTTTTTATGGATATAATTTATTCAGGTAAGATTCGTCAAAATCGTATTCTTCAATTTAAATATACACTTAGTGAGTCAAATATTATAAGTGATGATTATATAAGTCTTGCTGGTTGTGCACTAATACCATCACCTATAGTTCATTCAGGCGGAAGTGATGGCGAAGAAAATACTATTTCAGGACATATTACTTTACCAGCAAATCTCAAAGTAATAGCTGCCGGGAGTAAAGCTGTAAAAGTATCTGAAAATTCTCAGAAACATTTAGCATCCTGGAGTTTTTTAGGTAAAGAAAAAGAGGTTGTGTTGGCAGGAAAATATGAATGTAAAGAAATTGATGCAGGTGGTATAAATGTTGAATTTTACTATAGTCCTAAGCAAAAAGCTGTTATAGACAAGATAGGTGCAGTACAAATTATTAAAGAATCAATGGACTATTTTACAGATAAATATGGTAAGTTGGGGTACTCAAAGGACATTCCTTTAAATATAGTAATAAATGCTGGAGTTGGAGGCGGAAATGCTATAAAAAATATATGCAATATTTCAGAAGATACTTTTGAAAAGGATGGTTTCTTTAATCCTTCAAAAATCGAAAATGGTCTTAATGGAAATAGTGTAGAAACTCTTGTTCATGAAATATGTCACCAATGGTGGGGAATAAATGTAAAGCTTCCAGTTGAAATACAATCTTCCTGGTCTCCAGAAGGGATTACAGTATACAGCACATATAAGTTTTTACAGTATAAATATGGTGCAAAATATGCTTACACTGCTGATGTTAAACATTGGAAGGAAGGATTAGAATCTTTAAAAAGAAATTTTTACTATCGTAATCCATCTTATATGGATGTTATTCCAGAAAAATATCTTTTTAATGTACTTGCTAGTCTAAACTCTACCAGAAGCTATAGTTTGGTGCCTCTACAAATTTATAAAGCTGAACAAATAGTAGGAGAAAAAAAGTTTGAATCAATTCTTGCAAAGTTGTTCCGAAGGTATAAAGCAAACTTAAGTTATGATGACTTTTTAAGAGAATGTGGACTTGCTAAGGAGGAGATATCTGTTGAATAATATAAGAATGATAAAATATGAAATACAAAGACTTATTTTTTCTAAAATATATGTACTGATGTTCATAACAACTATATTGTTTACATATCACATATTGACCAATAATGTAATACTTGGTACAGGTGATACAGCGCCCTTTTCCAAGTGGAGCTATTCTAAATTTATTTGTGAGATAAATCCTTTTTTGCTGATTATACTCCTGTTCTTCTGTACCTATACTTTTTCAAAAAAGGAATTTCGTGTAAGAACTATCACTATGACTACACCAATGTCAACTGCAAAATATTATCTGATTAAAGGTGCATCAATATTTTTTGCCTACGCTATTACTGCTGCAGTAACAATTGGATTAAGTTTAATATTTTATGCATTAGTATTTAAATTTTATAGCTTTCAGGATTTTATTGTACCTATATTGCTTTTTCTCCTGCCACCTGCCATCTTTATATTTGGATTGGCAATGGTTCTTGGCAGCATAAATGAATTTCTAATTTTTATACTAATGCCTGTTGTATATTTTATAGGAAATGTGAATTATAAAATTCCCTTAGAGTTAGATTTGTTTTGCAATAATTTTATAGAGAATTACCTCTTTTCAATTAAAATAAATCTATTAGGAGATGTACCATTTTTAATTCCTGGCAGCATGATAATAAGCAGATTGACTTTTATAGCAATTGGGATCTTACTATTTGCATATTTATGTATCATATCAAATAAAAAATAAAATAATTGGGAGGATTTTAAATGAAAAAGTTAAGATTATCTATAATTATAATGTTCATATTACTTATTTCCACTGTATGTATAGGATGCAGAAGCAAAGCTCCACAGCAAGTTAATACTTCAACACAAAGTGAGTCTAATACCAAAACTTATGGTATTAAAAGACCTAAAAGCTTCAGCCCTATTCCAATTTCAAAAGGCTCAGGTCTTGGAGTGTATGGCAGTGGAAAAGCTGAGCCTAACAAAAATACTATGACAGTGGAAATTGATACTAAAGACTTATCGAAAGTTAAGGAAGGATATTCTGTTAAATTATTAAATGCAGAAAAACAAATTGCACTAACTGGTAAAGTAAAAAATATTCCTGATGCCAAAAACAGTGGAAATAGCGATATCTGCAGTATAGAAGTTGCTCTTGAGGAAGAAAAAGCTGATAATTTTCAGGCATCCTCAACAAATACTAATGCAAAAAGTGACACAAATGCTTCTTCTACACAGCAGGGTACTTCAACTATTTCTAGTGTAAAGGTAACTGAAGACACAAACATGCAGGCTACAATTTATCTACCTGGCAATGATAATGCTTATTACATAAAGAACAAGTGTGTTAAAAACGGAAATGATGGGAAAAAATATATATGGGTATCTAAGAAGAATCAGACAGAAATTAAAACAGGAGATGATTTTGAGTTAAAAGAAGTAAAACTTGGTGAAACTGATGGCAGAAAGACAGAAATTTTAAATGGATTGGAAGGGTATAAATTTATAGCTCTTCAATTAGATTGATGTGTTTAATTATGTCAAGAAGGCTGATTTGTGTATTTAAAGCAACCTTCTTTATTAGAATACTATATTAAATTTATCTTATACATTGAATTTTGAAATCATATCATTGAGAGCTTTAAAACCTTCTTCAGTGGAATTAATACTTTCTTTTATTTCATTTGCCTTACTTACTACAGAGGATACTTTTTCAGCAATATTGCTTGTACCAAGTGCACCTTCATTTGTGGCTTCGGCTATACCGCTCATAGTTGTTACTATATTTTCAACGGATGATACTAACTCTTTAGAGGTTGAACTAAAGTTGTCTACTAAATCATTGACTAGGTCAGCATCAAGTTTATATTGATCTGTGGCATCTAACATTGTTTTGTAGTCACAGGTAACATCGGTTTCTACAAATTTAAGCAGTTCATTTGAATTATTGGTTAAACTTTCTACACAATCAATAACTACTTTTGTTATTTCTTGAATCTGATTAACTGATGTTCTTGAAGTTTCTGCAAGATTTCTTATTTCATCAGCAACAACAGCAAAACCTTTTCCTGCTTCACCAGCTCTTGCAGCTTCTATAGAAGCGTTAAGTGCTAATAGGTTTGTTTGCGAAGTTATTTCTAGTATGGAATTAGATAATTCATTAATTTGATTTACAGATTTAGATTGTGTCAAAGACTTCTTTAATTTTTCTTTTACCATATTAAGCATTTCTAAAGTATTATTGTGAGATATTGAAAAATCATTTTTTAATTTAGAAGCTCTTTCATTTATACTTTCAACTGATTTTGAACCTAACACAGCTTTGCTAGAAATATCTTCAATATGTTTCTCTATTTCAGAACTAGCAGCTGTTGTTTCTTGAGTAGATGCGGCTGTTTCTTCCATGACAGCAGACAGTTCTTCTGTGGTGGAGGATATATCTTCTATTTCATCTTTAAGAGAAAATATATTTTCATTTACTATTTTAATAGCATCGTTTAAGACTATAGTTTCTTCAGTAACTTTCTTTATAATACTGCTAAATTCCCTTCTGATACTTGATTCTGCATTGATAATTTCTGCAAATTCATCTTTTTCTGATAAATATTTTTCATAACTTTTATCATATTTCAAATCAAATTTTGCTGTCTTTTTCATCAATGCTATGGATACATTAGTTCTTTTCTTTATGTTGATAATTAAATACAATCCTAGCAAAATTGAAAGAAAAATTGTACATAATGAAACAATAATTACTATATTTGTAATAGAATTTACTAGGGAGCGATTTTCACTAATTACTCTGGAATTGTAATCATCCATTATTTCTTCAATTTGATTTATTCTTTCTCTTGCCATATCAAAATTTTTAAGATATTCTGCTTTGTTGGTTAATACATTTTTATCAGGATCAAAAAGATTTGACCAATTGGAAAAATCTTTATCGAAGGAATCAAATAATTGAATTAATGTTAACTTTGAATCTTTATGCTTCATATTTTCAAACTTAGTTTTGTCACTATATATTATGTCTCGTGCTTTATGGACTCTATCAATAGTTTGTTTTTGATTTTCTAAATAAGAGGATTTTGCATCCTTTAAAGCTTTTGGGTCTGAGGTATTTTCCATTCCCATTTGAGCAGTTAATGCTTGATAAAAATCTCTATCCGCATTAAGCAGCCAATATTCGCTCATGTGTGTTTCTTCATATATATTTTTTATCAATCCATTGTGAATTTGGTTTATGTATTTTATAGAAATACATGAAATCAATATTAGTGAAGCAATAGGAACTATTAGACTAAATATCATTTTTACACTCAGCTTAATATTATTTAATTTCCATTTTTTCATAAGCAACATTCCTCCGTTTTTTTACTTTATAAGATAATTTTACAATGAATTAAAATTGAAAGCTATTCAATTATCGCATTAAATTGTTAATTATTTAGTTATATTTGCTTTCTATGAAAAATTTGTTTAATATAATAAATATGTTGTAATTTTTATAGAGTAAGAGCAGAATAATCAATTAATGAAAAATATTGAAATTAAGTGACATATATTAATAACTATTTTACATATGAATAATAGTTTAAGAAAGGTGGAAGTGCAATAAATAATGAAAAGAGAGAGTATTTACAAAAGATATATACCTAAATTTCAACAAGTTATAGCAAATGATGATAATACATATTGGTTTATATTCAATTCTGATAAACTTTTAGTAAAGACAATAGACAATAATGAGGTTGCTATACCCACTGCAATAAGTGTAGAAGAATTAAATATTCCTTTTACAAGTATACATTACATGGGAACTTTAAATGAACATAATTGTTATGCTGTAAATACAAGTTCTATTGAATTACAGGATAATAGCATGAGTTTTAAACCACTAAAATCCTTATATGACTATTTAGATGAGGATATATTTTTATTATCAGGAAAAGCTCTGCAGATTATTAAATGGGATGAAACTCACAAATACTGTGGAAGATGTGGAAGTCTTACAGATACAATGGAAGGGGAATATGGCAAGGTTTGTCCTAAATGCGGTTTTATAAGTTATCCTCGTATTTCACCAGCAGTAATAACAGCAGTAATAAAAGATGGACAAATACTTATGGCACATAACAAGTCTTTTCCAGGGAACAGACACAGTATTATTGCTGGCTTTGTAGAACCTGGTGAAACCCTTGAAGAATGTGTTAGAAGAGAGATATCTGAAGAAGTAGGAATAAAAGTTAAAAATATAAAATACTTTTCAAGCCAGCCTTGGCCTTTCCCAAATTCTTTAATGGTAGGCTTTGTGGCTGAATATGAAAGCGGTGAAATATGCGTTGATGGTAAGGAAATAACTAAAGCAGGCTGGTTTAAGGAGCTTGATACCATTGAATTGCCATCTAAAATGAGTATAGCAAGAGAAATTATAGATTGGTACAGAGAAAAGTATTGTTCAAAGTAAAATTAATGCACCACATTATTCAATTTGAATTTTGTGGTGTTTCCTGTTGTGTAAAAAAATTATCATATTTTAAGATTTTGATAATATATATAATAAACCACTTGTAAATACTTTGAATGGTAATTTACAAGTGGTTATATTTTCGCACAATCTGCTAAGGGTTACTTGTTATTTATGCCTTTTTTTATTCTTACGCATTTCTTTCTTTGCTTTTTCTTCCATAGCATCTAATCTAGTATAATAATCTGGTATTTCAAACAAATGAGCAAGAGCAATTCTTCCTGATATTACAGCACTATCGCTGGATACATTAGTTGTACATCCAAATCTTGAACCGTGTTCCAATTCAACATTTATTCCCATGTAAAATTGTTCAAAGTCTATTTTTCTCCAGTCTATTCTTAGTATTTCACCTACTTCTTTAGCACGCTTTTTACTAAAATGTAATTTATCACTCATAATATGCTTCTCCTTTTATCATCTTCATATTTTGATGTTGGATTTTTATACTGCTAATACATTTTATTCAAGCTTAATTAAAATGCTACAGTTATTTAACTATAGTAAAAAAATTGATTTTTTTAGAATTTTACGAATTTGTTATTTTTGTAATGGTTTAAATGAAAAATTATCAAAAAATCATATTGACATTTATCAATAAAGGTAATATAATCTTAAATTATAAAAGTAAAAGTTAATAGTTTTGAAAGGCAATGGCGTCTTAAATAATGGGAATTTTAATTTCTCTTATTTATAGACGCCTTTTAGTTTTATTTGTTATTTGACTTTTACAAGATTTAAATTGATTTCAAAATAAAAATTTAAAGGGGGCTTGGCAATGAACAATATAAACGCAGCAGATACAGGTTTTATGATTTTTGCAACTACATTAGTTATGTTAATGACACCAGGGCTAGCTTTATTTTACGGGGGGATGGTTAGACGAAAGAATGTTTTGAGTACAACAATGCAAAGCTATATAGCAATAGCAGTAATATCAATACAATGGATATTAATTGGATATAGCTTGAGCTTTGGAGGTGACATTGGAGGACTTTTAGGAAATTTCCAATGGGCAGGATTAAAGGGAGTAGGCTTTAGTCCTAATGCAGATTATTCAGCTACTATACCTCATCAATTATTTATGTTGTTTCAGCTTATGTTTGCAATAATAACACCTGCTTTAATATCAGGATCAATTGCTGAAAGAATGAAATTTTCTGCATTTGTAATATTCCTCTTAGCATGGTCAACATTAGTTTATGATCCACTTGCACACTGGGTATGGGGAGTTGGTGGTTGGATAAGAAACTTAGGTGCTTTAGATTTTGCAGGAGGAGATGTTGTTCACATTAGTTCAGGTATATCGGCATTAGTTGCAGCCATAATGCTTGGAAAGAGAAGAAAATTGGATAGTATTACACCTCATCATATACCAATGACCATTTTAGGAGCAGCACTTCTTTGGTTTGGTTGGTTTGGATTTAATGTAGGAAGTGCATTAGCAGTTAATGATATAGCATTAAATGCTTTTGTAACTACTAATACTTCTGCAGCAGCATCAGCTATATGCTGGAGTCTTTGTGAATACTTATACAGAAAGAAGATAACATCACTTGGACTTGTAAGTGGAGCTGTAGCAGGACTTGTAGCTATAACACCAGGAGCAGGTTTTGTAACTCCATTAGCTTCAATAGTAATAGGTGCAGTAGGAGGATGTATATGCTTCTGTGCTGTAACATTTGTTAAACAGAAATTTAAATATGATGATTCATTAGATGCTTTTGGTTGTCATGGAGTTGGAGGAATCTGGGGAGGAATAGCTACTGGAATATTTGCTACAACAGGAATAAATCCAGCTGGAGCAAATGGATTATTACATGGAAATCCAAAGTTACTATTAATTCAGGTAATAGCTATTGCAGCAACTATTGCATATGCTGCAGTTATGACATTTGTAATACTAAAAGTAATAGACAAGTTCTTAAAGATAAGAGTAAGTGAAGAAGATGAAAAGAGCGGCTTAGATGTTTCAATACATGGAGAGGAAGCTTATGGTTCTGTAAGTTCACAATTTTAGTTCTATAATTTTTATACATTAATTTTTAGCTTAAGTATATGGTATAATAATAAAAAAAGAGGAGGAATATAAATGGATAAAAAATTAACTAAAATTGATATTATTACTTCTCCAAGCAAGTTCGAAGATTTAAAAGAAGAATTAAGCAAAATAGGTATTGCAGGTATGACGGTTTCTAATGTATTAGGCTGTGGAATGCAAAAAGGTCATAAAGAATTTTACAGGGGAAGAACTGTAGATATCAATTTACTACAAAAAATAAAGATAGAAATTGTAGTTTGTGAGGTTCCAGTGGAAACTGTAGTTGAAACTGCAAAAAAAGTGCTTCACACAGGTAATTTTGGGGATGGAAAAATATTTATTTATGATGTAGCAAATGTTATACGTATAAGTAATGGAGCAGAAGGAAGAGATGCTCTACAGTATAATGAAGATTAGGAATATGAAAGAAGGAGAAAAAGCCTTGAATAAGCAATCTGAAAGAGAAGAACTTTTAAGAAAAGTTGAAGAACTTGATGTGAAATTTATACATTTACAATTTACAGATATAATGGGGGCTATGAAAAATGTATCTATTACATCAGATCAACTGGAAAAAGCATTGAATGATAAGGTAATGTTTGATGGCTCTTCAATAGATGGTTTTGTAAGAATTGAAGAGTCAGATATGTATCTGAGTCCTGATTTATCAACTTTTACTGTTTTTCCATGGACTAATATCCATAAGGAAGCACGATTAATATGTGATATATACAATATTGATGGTACTCCTTTTGAGGGATGTCCTAGAAATGTATTAAAGAAATTGATAAGAGAAGCTAAAGATATGGGATATAAAATGCAGGTTGGACCGGAATGTGAGTTTTTCTTATTTCATACAGATGAAAAAGGGAATCCATCACTTGAAACTCATGATGATGCAGGGTACTTTGATCTTGCGCCTATAGATTTGGGGGGGAATGCAAGAAATGAGATTACTATGGCACTTCAAGAAATGGGGTTTAAAATTGAAACATCTCATCATGAGGTAGCACCAGGACAGCATGAAATAGATTTTAAATATGATGATGCACTAGTAACAGCAGATAACATAATGACCTTTAAAATGGTGGTTAGAATTATTGCTCAAAGACATGGACTTCATGCTACATTTATGCCAAAGCCTAAGTATGGTATTAGTGGTTCAGGTATGCATCTTAATATGTCTCTATCTACACTGGATTCTAAAAATGCTTTTTATGATGAAAAGAATAAGTTGGAACTTTCAAATAGTGCTTATTATTTCTTAGGTGGATTAATGAAACATGCTAAAGCTTTTACGGCTTTAACTAATCCTACAGTGAATTCCTATAAAAGATTGGTTCCGGGGTATGAAGCACCAGTAATAATTGCTTGGTCTGCAAGCAATAGAAGTCCACTAATCAGAATACCAGCAGAAAGAGGGGAAGGTACAAGAATTGAACTTAGAAGTCCTGACCCTTGTGCTAATCCATATTTAGCTTTAGCTGCTACTTTGAAATCAGGATTAGATGGAATAAAAAATAAAATAGAGCCACCAGAGCAAGTTACTAGCAATGCTTATGAAATGGAAAATGAAGAAATTAAAGAAAGAGGCATAGAATTGTTGCCTACTGATTTACATGAAGCTATAAAAGCCTTGTCTAAGGATGAAGTAATAAAATCCTCACTTGGACAGTATGCTTACAAGAGATTTGCTGAGGCAGCATTATACGAATGGAATGAATATTCTAAATATGTATCTCAGTGGGAGCTTGATAGATATTTAAGAAAATTTTAAATTGGCTATCATAATAGATTAGTTCTTTTCGGAGTGATGTTATGAATAATTATAAGATAGTAGTTGCTGATAGTGATAGTACATGTAGAAAGCTTATTAGTGAACTCCTAAAAAAGAGAGGATACAATGTTTATCAAGCAGGCGATGGCGGTGAAGTTTTAAGAGTTAGTAGAAGAATATATCCGCATTTAGTAATTATGGATATTAATTTATTGGGGATTAATGGATATAAAACAGCTAAAATAATAGAAGAAGATAGAATATCTAGTGTTATATTTTCTGCAAATAATATTGATTCTGCGTTTTATGAAAAATTGAAGACAATGAATATTTTTGCATATATAGTTAAACCCATAAATCCAGAACAATTATATCAAACTGTAGAATTTAGTATAAATAACATTGATAAGGTCAATAGTCTTCAAGAAAAAATTCAGCATTTGGAAACTGAATTAGTAAATAGAAAAAAGATAGATAAAGCTAAGGGAATAGTCATGGAGAAATTGAGAGTTTCAGAAAATGAAGCTTATAAATATTTAAGAAAAAAAAGTATGGATTATTGTATATCTATGGATGTACTGGCGGAGAAGATTATAAAAAAGTACGGATAAATAATTTAACTTTCGCATATGCAAAATTTTAATTTTATATAAAAATAATACAATATGAGAGTAATTGACAATTCGCAGTGAAAAGCTGACAGTAAATGCAGATTTTGTGCTGACATAAAAGAATCTTAATTTGGATATAAGATAAACTGAGTTAAGTTTATAGATCTTTATATTATTTTAGATTTCTCACAGTTTAGCTGGGAAAAATCAAATTTAACTATCAACTGTCAATTTGTTAACTGCCAACTAAATTATGCTGTGTTATTTTAAAATTGCGAAAGTTGAATAAAGTAATTTTAAAAAAGTAGGATAATCATAGAAAATGGGATAGTTTAAAAAGCGGATTATTAAAAATGGGGTAAATATAAAAAGTAGGGTAATCATAAAAAAGGGATAGTTTTAAAAATATATATGGGGTAATAATAAAGGGATTATATAAAAGATAAATAATGTATATAATTAAAAGCTATGAAATTAAGGTGTTAACTTGATTTCATAGCTTTTTAAATACAATTTCAATTTACTAGAATTATATATAATAACACATTTATCATATATCATGCAGTAAAAGTTAAAATTCAAACTTCTACTGCATTCTTGTGCCGCATAATTTTTATGTTATTTAATTTTAACAGTAAATTTCATATCTTTCTTAATTGTATATTTCTTTTCAAGATCAACAGCTTTTAATTTAAATTGGTCATTTTTATTCAAAACAGGCAATTGTGCTGTATATTTATGATTTAAAGGATCTACTTCTTTTACAATATCCTTAGTTAGATTATACTCTTTACCATTAGAATCTATTAAGTCTATTCCATAAGGAGATATTGCAGAAAGAAGATTAGTACATTCATAATGAAGCAATGTTTTGTCATTTAAAAATTCTACTCCAGTTATTTTATATTCACCTATTTTTCCTTCGGATAGAGTAGTAGTGCCATTTAAATTTAATGGAGTTTCTTTAGTGACAAAATGAAACATTCCCTTGCTATGGCTATTTTTCCATTTTAAAAATTCTTTTGAACTGACAACATAGGGAATAAAAGTTAAAGTTTTGCTGTCCTCATATGCATTTCTAAAAAGAATTTGTGAATAATAAGTATGAGTATTTGCTGAACCACTTGTGTTGTTGCCTTTATTTGTTAAAGCTCTACCTTTGTCATCAAAAACCAGATAGCAGTCGTTAAAATCATTATCTTCTGTTTCTGAAGTTCTTAAAGCTGTATTTATTGGGGTTATTAAAATTTCATTTACTTTTAGTCCTGGTCTTAAAGAAGATAAATCTATATTGGGTTTTATGGATTTTACATTAGTCTTAATTTTTTCATTGGATACTTTAAATTTAAAATCCCAGTTTCCTGAAATATCTTTGGAAAGCATCTTTATACTCTTTATATTAAGATCCATTTTTAGCCAGTTTTATATACGTTTTTATATCTTTACTAGAATCCATTTTTGAAACTAATTCCACGTCTTTACCTCCTTTTGTCTGTTTCCCTTAGATAAGGAACTTTACACTTATTAGATGAATGAAACATACTAAATGTTCGCAAAAAAAGAAAAATTTTTTTTAAAACTTTTAGCTTATTTTTTTCGTATTAAATAATTGAGATACAAAAAATTATTTGATTTAGGAGGATATAGTAAATGAAAGATATAATTGCTTTTGAAAATGTATGTAAAATATACAACAAGAAATTTTATGCATTAAATAATGTAAATTTAAAAATTGGAGAAGGAATGTTTGGACTTTTAGGCCCTAATGGTGCAGGAAAAAGTACACTTATGAAAAGTCTTATTACACTTATTATACCAGATAAAGGCAGGGTCATGGTGGATGGTTATGACACAAGAACTCATTCGCTGGAGGTTAGGGATATAGTAGGATACTTGCCGCAGGATTTTTCAATATATCCTAATTTAACTGCATTGGAATTTTTAGATTATATGGGTCAAATTAATAATATAGGCAGCAGGAAAACTAGAAACAGAAAGATAGAAGAAGTATTGAATAAGGTAAATCTTTGGGAGGCAAGAAATAAAAAGGTTGGAGGTTTTTCAGGTGGAATGAAGAGAAGACTTGGTATTGCCAATGCTATATTAAAAGATCCTAAAATTTTGATTGTAGATGAACCAACTGCAGGTCTTGACCCTGAAGAAAGAGTTCGTTTTAGAATGCTTCTTGTGGAGCTGAGTAAACAAAAATGTATTATTTTATCAACTCATATTGTTGAGGATATATCAAGTTCTTGTGAAAGAATAGGACTTCTTAATAAAGGCAGTATAGAATATTTAGGATCTCCAATAGATTTTATTTTAAAAGCTAAGGGAAAAGTAAGAGAATTTAAAGTTTTAAGTGATGAAGAAATACTAAAATTAAAGGATAAATATGAAGTTATTTCTGTAAAAAGGACATCCTCTGGAAAATTTTTAAGGGTTGTAGGAGAGGATTTTCAAGAGGAGGGTTATGGAATAGATATGGAGCCCAATCTAGAAGACGCCTATATGTATTTTATGAAATATGGAAAAGGAGAAAAGAATTATGTTTAAACAGATTTTTGTAATAGCAAAACAGGAATTCAAAAGTCTTTTAAAAAATTGGATTACAATTATTTGCATTATTGCATTATTAATAGCACCTATTTTTGTATATAGTCCCATTGAAAGAAATGAACAATGGAATGTTCTATATGCGGCATATCAGTGTAATCATGCATTAGTTATTTTAGGTGTTATGGTTATACCTATTATAGTTATGTCAATTTACTATAAGGATGAAATAACAGAAATGCCAGTAATAATTTTTTCACAGCATATTACAGGAAAAATATATGCTGTAGGTAAGTTTTTAGGGGCTTACTGCTATTGCTTATTTTTCTGCATTTTAGAAAATGTAATATGGATGTTAATGCCTTTATATTTTAAGCAAACACCATATTCACCAATTCCATTTTTTAAGTATTTTATACTTTATTCAGCAGCTTCGTATTTGGCAATGGTTGCTTTTGCGTATTTCATTGACATTATGTTTAATATTAAGCCTTTAACCATATTTATTCCCATGATTTTATTTTTATCTTTAAGCGGTGACAATACTCCTAAAATTAGTTTAATGATATCTGGAATTTATATGGATAATTTATATATAGGAAAGGCTCTTTCACCAGAAACTATAAATATCATTATGACAAACAGAATTTTTATAATAATTTTGGCTTTCGTATTAATTATAATTTCCATATTAAAATTTTCTACTGAAAAATTAATGAATAGAAGGTGATTTTATGATTTTAAAATATCATTTAAAGCAGCAGTCCAGGATTATGTTTGGGCTTGCAGCAACATTTATGCTAATAGTTTTAGTATTTAATCTGTGTAATATGGTTAAAGAATGGTATGTGATGAATTCTATAATAGCTCTTTTACCTGTATTTTTTTCTGGAAATATTTTTTCTAGTGAAATTGAAAATGGAACAGATTTCCTCATTTTTACATCAAGGACTCCTAAATATAAGATATTGATACAAAAATATATATCAACTTGGGTAGTATCCGAAATTGTACTTGCTGTTATATATGTATCTGCTGTGATTATGGGCTTTGAAAAATCTTTCTTTGGACTTATGGCTTTAATATTATATTCAACTATATTAAGTTTAATAGCCCTTCTATTTAGTAATATTACAGGAAAAACTTTAGTTGGTTATGGTGCAGCTTTAAGCTTATGGTATTTGGAGATGCTGTTAAATATTAACTGGCACGAAAGTCATCCGCTGTTAGCACTTAATATAAATTTATTGGAAAAGTCAGTTCAAGTTTGGTCCAATATATTATTTATGATTGTACTAATACTTATATTTATGATTTTAAATCTTTTTCTTATAAGTAAAGGTGAGCATTTAAGAAAAAGTCTTATATATAAAGGTACATCAGCAGTAATTATAATCTCTTTAATTTGCTTATTTTCATATAATTACTTTTTTTCAAAAATGGAGTTTTGGAAGGATAACAACTGGAAAATTTTACAGGGAGGTAATATCAATCTGCACTATAAAAATTTGGATAACAAGCGTGGAGAAGAATTATTAAGAACATGTAATGCAGAAGCAGCAAGTCTTGAAAATGTTTTTCATGAGGAGGTATGTTTTAGAGATTTTTATACATTTAATGTAAAACAAAAAAACTCGTTGGAAAAAAGTTATATGAATAATGCATATATAATGCCTATAAAATCTTTAAAGTCCTTTAATAATGTTGATTATGAAGGAGAGTATTGGTATGAAAGTATAGGTAAAATTTTAATGGAACCAGTATTTAGAAATGTTAAAAACACTAAGGAAAATGAAATATTAAAAGATGCATGGGAAAATTATATTTATAGTTTATATATAAGTCCTAATATAGAAGGTAAACTGAAAGAAAATACTATGATTGTTCAACCTATATATTTAACTAAAGAAGAGTATGAAAAACAAATGGAAGAGGATTTGAAAAATTTTAAAGAAAATGAAAAAGAAAAACATGGTCTCTATAGTTTAGATACTATATCCAAGGTTTTATTGTATGAACTAGATAAGGAAAATCACGAAAACATGATAAAACTTCTAAAAGATGTACAGCACAGTGAAAAAAGTGTTTCTTATGATGATATAGAAAATATTATAAAGAAGTATTATAAGAGTAATTCTGTAGATGAAGTTTTGAAAATTTACAATGAAGTTAAAATTTATCATCAAAAGTATTATAATAACAGAGGAGTAGTAGAAGGGGATTAATATAAGAAGTGAATAATACAATTAGTTAACTCAACTTTTGCAGTTCAAAAATAATGCGAAGCAATTTTTTGAGAGGACAGAGGACAATTGACAGAGGACAGTGAAGGAGGATTTTTCTCCGCTGTACTACGAAAAATCTTTAATTTAAAAGAAACTCACGTTTTTTTGTTTCTAGGAAGTACTTTCTGAGCAAGCAATTATCTGAAAATCATAGATTTTATATGCCTGCTTAAGCGATGTTTTGCATTAGCAAAACAAGCTTTAAAAATCAATGAATCCTACTTAGTGGGAAAAGCAGAGAACTTAAATCTTTGATTTAAAGTGAATCGCTTTTTCTTTAGAGCTTTGTTTACCCCACTAAGTTTAGATGAATTATCTAGGGGCGTAGCTATCAGATAAATTAGTTTTCTGACGTAAGGAGGAAAACTCACCTTCATTGTCCTCTCAAAAAAGTTATGTATAGAAAAATAAATCAAATAAGTGTACAAAGGTATAGGAAGTGATATTGTTGGAACTTGAAATAAAAAATCTTAATAAGAATTATGGTAAAAAGGCTGCTTTAAATAATATATCCTTAACATTAAAAAATGGGATTACAGGAATTTTAGCACCTAATGGAGCTGGTAAAACTACGCTTCTTAGAATTTTAGCTACTATAAGTACTCCAGACAGTGGAAATATATATTTTAATGGAAAAGATATATTTGAAATGGGAAAAAGTTATAGAGATATTATAGGATATTTACCTCAGGATTTTGGGGTATATCCTAATCAAACTGCAGAGAAATTTTTGAGGTATTTTGCTGTTTTAAAAGGAATAAGTAAAGAAAAAATAGATTATAAAATAGATGAAATTTTGGACATTGTATCTCTTTCACATGTAAAGAAAAAGAAATTAAAGACATTTTCAGGAGGTATGAAAAAGAGAATAGGAATTGCACAAGCGCTTTTAAATGATCCTAAAGTATTAATATTGGATGAACCTACAGCTTCTTTAGATCCAGATGAGAGGATAAAATTTAGGGATTTTTTAATTACAATAAGCAAAAGCAGATTGGTTATTTTATCAACTCATATTGTATCAGATTTAGAAGCAGCAGCTACAGATATAGTATTTATGAGGGAAGGACAAGTTATTTCATATATATCACCTGAAGAAGCTTTATCAGAATTAGAAGATAAAGTTTATGAAGTATTGACAAGTTTGGAAATGGTACCTAAGCTAAAAAAGAAATACATTGTAAGTCACAGCATGAACAAAAAAGATGGTATAGCAGTTAGGATATTAGGTGATAAACCAGAAGAAAAGTCAACAATGGTGGAGCCAAATTTAGAAGATGTTTATACTTATTATTATCAAATAAAGTGTTAAAGAAGGTAGCCATTAGATAATAGTTTTAATTAGGAGAAATGTAATGTTTTTAAGTGTATATAAAGCTGAACTTTATAAAATAATAACATCCTACAGATTCAAACTGGTTTTAATAGCAATACTTATTTTATCATCCTATAATATTTTAAGTGAATATAAAAAATTTCCAAATTACAACTTCATATATGAGGCTAATAAGAAGGCATATAGTGCTAAAATTGATGAATGTAAAAAAAACTTAGAGCAGTTAAATAGTGGAGTTTATTATTCGGAGTTTTATAATAGAGGAACGCCTAGTGAACTTAAAATGGAGAAGTATATAAATGAGTTTAATTTACAATTTTATAAAAATCATAAAATTCCATCACCTAAAAAAGATTTTTCTTGCGTTTTATATAAGTGTATTTTCGATTATTATTATTGGCTTCCTATAATGCTTTTGTTTTGCTGTGATATTGTATGTATTGAAAGAAAAAGAAACATTATAGAAATGCAGTTTTCTTCATATGTAGGCAAACATACTTTATATCATTCAAAATATATGGCTGTGTTCACAGCAATGGGTTTGATATTTCTTTCTAATTTACTATTTTCCTTTATTTTTAGTGGGTGCTTAATGGGATTTTCGGATTTATCTGGTTCTATGAGATCTATACTAGAGTATGGAGATGCAGTGGTAGAGAGAAGTATAAAGGAATTATTATTATTAAAGATTGCTTTTGGAGTTATAATTTGTGCATCAGCAGCAGTAATGTTTATTTTTATTTCAACAGTTGCTAGAGATGTTGTAACTTCCTATATAATAGGAGCATTAATGGTAATTAATGCAGCTCCTTTTTATTTCACCATAGAAAATGGAATAGGTTTTTCCAAATATTTTTTTATTTCGTTTTATTATGTAAGTGAGTCGTACATAAGAGGAGAGCCTACTTATAATATAAAAATTGGACTAGCTACTTTTTTAGTTCAAAATGTCATTTTATATTTGTTAGGATTTCATATTTATAAAAGCATAGAATCAGGTGGAAGTTAATGAAGGAGCCATTGGACTAAAACCCAAAAGTACACGTATGGAGTTTAAATTAAATGGGGATTAGTATATAAATAAGAAAGAACATGAAAAGAAAGGAAGTGAATTTTAGTGAAGGTCTGGTACTTGGCTACATCGCTAAAAATAAATTATGGATTCTATAAGTGATGAAGAGCTATTTGAAGAAATTAAAGAAGGCAAAAATCAAAATATGGAATCTATTGTAGCACGTTATTACAAAATTATTTTTAGATATATATACAATAAGATAAATGATTATCATATGGCACAAGATTTGTGTCAGGAAGTGTTTTGCAAGATTTATGAAAAAAGAAAAAGTTATTCAAGAGAATATTTATTTAAGCCTTGGTTATATAAAATTGCATATAATTCCATTATTGATTATACTAGAGGAAAAACTTATAAGAACAGAAATAAAGTTACGGTTTTAGATGAGAATATGAAAGAAAAAACTAATGTTATTGAGTATAAACTTTTTAATAACAATATAGATGATATGCTTGAAGGACTTAGTGATGCTCAAAAGGAAGTAGTTAAGCTTAGATTTTGTGAGCAGTTATCCATTGAGGATATTGCCATTATTACTGATAGTAACATAAATACAGTAAAAAGCAGGTTATATCAAGGTGTAAAGTTAATAAAGAGCAGACTGAACAAAGTAGGAGGTGGTTTAGATGAAGCAAAATCTCAATAAAGATATTTTAGAGGATATAGAGCATGAAAATATAGATGAAGAAATAAGTTTACAGGATATTGAGGACATTGAAGCTTTTTTTAGTACAAAGACTGAAATAGAACCACCAAAGAACTTGTTTAATAATATAATGGAGGCAGTAGAGCTTAAGTATGAAGAAGAAAACATTCAAGTAGAGACATATAGTAAGGAAAATGCATGTATAAGCATAAAAAAATTGCTATTTAATATAAGACATCAAATTTCACTTTTCGATGAAAGATTTTGGCTAGCTTCATTTATTGTATTGGTATTAGGATATATAATTTTAAGAAATCCTGAAGGATTCAGTTTTATGCTTATAGCACCTATAGTTTCTATGTTATCTATATATTATTTGTACAGAGGTAGTTATTATAATGTGCTTGAAATGGAAATGGCCTGTAAATATTCACTGTATGAGATTACATTAGCAAGAACTGTTATAATACTTGTATATAACATAGCTTTTGTAACTACTATGGTGGTTATTAATTATATAATGTGGCAGGTTAACATGTGGACTTTTTTAATTTTAACCTGGCTTTCTCCACTTTTAATATCCTATTGTATTGCACTTTACTTTTTCTATAAAAGAGGAACAATTCATAGTGTTATAGCAAATGTAAGTGTTTGGTTTATTTATGTCATAATGCTTAGAGGATTTTCGAAAATTAATTATAGTAGTGGAGATTTTGAAAAAGTAATTCAAATGTATAATAATTTAAATTATGTTATTGTAAATTTAATCTTGATTTTAATTTCAGGTATTATGCTTTATAATATATTGAAAAGGATGAAAAAAACCTATGGATAAAATCACTTGAGAAGGAGAAGATGTTATGGATAATAGGGAATTTTTCAATAACCTAGCAGAAAAGTGGGACAGCATGTGTTGTCATCCAGAAGAAAAAGTTAATCATGTTTTTGACAAAATTGAATTAGAAAAAGGAAACCATGTCCTTGATATAGGAAGTGGCACAGGTATAATTATACCTTATATTGAAAAAGAAATTGGTGAAAGTGGAAAATTGGTAGCTTTAGATTTGTCCGAAAAAATGATAGAAGTATCCAAGAAAAAGAATGATTATAAAAATTTGAACTTTTATGTGGGAGATTTTAATCTTTATAATCCTTTGGAAAAATATGATTGTATAATAGCTTATTCATGTTATCCTCATTTTAATGATAGAGAAGCTTTTTTTAAAAAAGCAAATTCTCTTCTTAAGAAAGGTGGAAAAGCAGTTATTGCTCATATTGAAAGCAGACAAAAAATAAACAGCAGACATAATGATATAGAAGATCATATTCATTCTAATGATCTTGTAGAAGTAAATGAAACTTCTAAAATTATGAATGAACATGGATTTAATACAATATACACTGAGGATAATAGCGAATATTATATATGTATTGGCGAAAAATCAAAGGAACTATATTAAAAATAGCTCTGCACTTAAACTCATTTGTGCAGAGCTATTTTTAATTTACTTTAAATAATCTAATGCTACTTGAACATAAGCAGCAACACCTATAGGCAAAGCATCTTCATCAATTTTAAAATGATTAGAATGATGTGAATAACAGCAATCCTTAGCTTCATTACGGCATCCTAGAAGTAATAGAGCTCCAGGAATTTGTTCAAGGTATGCGGAAAAATCTTCTGATCCCATAACTTTTTCAAATTCAGGAATATTTTCTTCTCCTATTAATTTGGTTACAGAATTTTTAACCAACCTTGCCGATTTTACATCATTTATTGTAGGTGCGCAGATAAAATCATAGCTAAATTCATAATCACAATTATAGCCTTTGCATATGTTCTTAACCATATCTTCAATCCATTCAGGCATTTTTTTGCGGTTATCAGCACTAAAAGCCCTATTCATTCCAGTCATTTCTACAGTACCAGGAGTTACATTAAAACGCTCTCCTCCTTTTATAGTACCAATGTTGATTACAATTGGTGATCTAACGTCATTAACTCTACTTACCAAGGTTTGAACACCTTGTATAACAGCTGCAGCGCAAGTTACTGCATCTACTCCCTGCCATGGAGATGAACCGTGACATGATTTACCTTTTATAGTAAGATTCCATATGTCTCCAGAAGCCATCATTGGACCTTCCTTAATGGAAACTTTTCCTACAGGTACATCTGACCATATATGCATTCCAAATATAAAATCTACATCAGGATTTTTTAAAACTCCACCTTTAATCATTTGGTTAGCTCCATCAGCTACTTCTTCTGCAGGCTGAAATATAAATTTAACAGTTCCTTTTAACTCAGCTCTCATTTCAGATAAAAGTTTAGCTGCTCCAAGAAGCATTGAAACATGACAGTCATGCCCACATCCATGCATAAAGCCTGGATTTTCTGAAGTAAATGGAAGACCTGTATCCTCAGTAACAGATAATCCATCCATGTCAGCACGTAATGCTATAACCTTTCCTTCTTTTTCTCCCTTTAATGTACCTACAACACCGGTTTCACCTATATGAGATACCTCTATTCCAAGGTTAGTTAATTCTTCTGCAATAATTTTAGAAGTTCTAAATTCCTTAAAGGATGGTTCAGGATGTCTATGAAAATCCCTTCTAAATTTTAAAACCCAATCCTGTATATTTTTTGCTTTTTCTAATGTATTCATCAAAAGTCCTCCTCTATATTTATAATCAAAAAATTCAGATAATCATATTACAACAACTTTACAAATATACCTGCTATAACTACTGAAGCTATAGATACAGTGGTAAATCCACCAACTAACATTCTAGGAAGAATGATATCTAGTATATAATTTTTTTCAGCATCAGTTTTACATACTGATTTACATGCTTCATTAGTTAAAATATAGTCTGCAGGAAAGCCGAACAATGCTGTTAAAGCACAGGCAAAGCCCATTTCTTTGGTAAAACCCATGAATTTTCCAACAATCATTGACATTATGAACATTCCTAGTACACCTAATATGATTAATGTTATTAAAGGCAATATCATTTTTTCAAGTGCCTGAGGAGTAACGGATGAAAGTCCTGAGAAAATATAGGCCATTAATCCAGTTATAAGCCATCCAAAAACTCCAGCTTTAACTAGTGCAGTTTCTTCTAAGAAGCCTAGTTCACAGAATACAACACCAAAAATTAAGCATATTATATACTGATTTACAGCTTGATTAGTTAAGTTTGAAACAAAATTTGCAAGTATTCCAACTAGCATAACCTTTAAAAGTATAATATATGTTGTCTGATATTTTTCAGGTAGTGGAGGGATAAGTTTTTTCCTTTGAGTTTCCTCATGTGCAACTGCAACTTCATTACTGCTTTTCAATAAATCTTCATTAGCCCCATTTTTTCTGAAGTCATTTAAAAGCCTGTTGCTTTCTTTTTTCAAACAATAGGAAGTGAGAGGATATCCTACAAAACCATGCATTATATACATTGCTATAGGAAGTACAGCTAGATCCATCAAACCTTTTGCTTTAACAGCTTCTGACATTAATAAAGCTGCTACAATTCCACCTGTTAACGGAGGAGTTGCTGCTACAACAGTATGCCATCCAAATAAAGCTTTACCTACAGTCATAGTTAGAAGCATTATTCCACACACACCGGCTATAGATACTGTAACTGATTTCCATTGATCAATTAACTTTCTTAAACTCATTAATGTTCCAAGATGAACTAACAGTAAACTCATAGTTACTGAAACGAAGCTTGGACCAAAAGATGCTTGTGCAACTATATCTTTAGGCAAGATTGTCCAAAAACCTATAATAAATAAAACTGCGGATACAAATACGGAAGGAACAAAAGCTTTTGTTTTATTAGATGCTATTTGTCCTATAACCATAATTAACATTACGATAAAAAAACATTCAATTACGCTAAATTTCATTAAATTGCCCCCTTATTTATTTTTAATTTAATATCAAAAGTACAAGCTTGTATTTTTTACTAATGATAGGATTTATAAAAATGAATGTTAAAGCCCCATAATAACAAACGATTTTTCATAAATTATTTATAGTATACATAACATTAGCAAGAATCATGCTTAAGTTAGAATAGTGGAAATTAAATTATTTTTAAATGTTAAATACGATAAAAATAATTTAATGAATAAAAATAAGCTATTATTGTATCTATATATTAAAAAATTCATGATTTTTGAAATAAGATTTTATATTATGTCAAAAATATAAAAATAAAATTAATTATTTCAAAAATGCATATTTAATCATGAAATTATTCAATTTTTATTAAAAAAAGTATATTTTATATAAATAATTACATATTTACATGAAATTTATTGTGGAAAGTGTAAATTAATGAATATTTTTATTCACATAGTAGTTGTTGGTAATTGATATATTTTTATAAAAACGTTTTTATAAAAATTAACTTTGGAGTAAATATAATATTGTGGAAAATCCTTCTATAAATTTTGTATAAATTTCAAATTGTAATGATGGAATTAATTCTATATATAGATGAGTTAATCTGAAAAAAACAAATAATTATTAGATTTTATGAATATTTTTTAGTCAATTTGCAGGTTTTAGTTATTCATATTGGAATTTATTAATACTTTATTTGGAAATTAAATAGAATTATTTTACATAAACTACTTGATAATATTAAGTAATTTATGTTATTATATAGGTGTACTTAATAATATAAAGTACTTCGTTAAATAAAATATTGTGAAAGGAGAAAATATAGTGGAATTTCAGAAGGAAATACTGAAAGGATATATTGACATAATTATAGTATCAGTTTTACAGGAAAAGCCTATGTATGGTTATGAAATTGCAAAGACAATAAAGGAAAAGACAAATGAAAACTTTGAAATGAAAGAAGCAACATTATATGTATCTTTAAAAAGACTTGAAAAGAAAAATTATTTAGAAGGATACTGGAATGATGATAAAGGTACTGGTGGAGGTAGAAGACGGTACTATAGAATTACAAAAGAGGGTGAAGAATTTTTTAAAGAAAAGGTAAATGAGTGGAATTTATTAAAAAAATTATTAAATAATTTTATGGAGGTGCATTTTAATGAGTAAAATTGATGCCTATGTTGATAAGATTTGTGATAATTTTAATGAATCAGATGAAGAAATAGAGAATATTAAAGAAGAAATGAAAGCTCATTTATATGAAGAAGTGGAAGAATTAAAAAAACAAGGGTTTAGTGAAGAAGAAAGCATGGAAAAGGCATTAAATGCTTTTGGAAAAGAAAACAATGTGGTAAACGAAATGAATACTATTTGGAAGAAGAAAAATGAATTTTCAATATTTATTTTGAAAGGTGCCATTGTTACATTTATAATTGCATGCTTATTTATGGCTATAAGCGTATTTTATAAAAATAATGATAAAAAATATGTAAATAGTAATTCAGAATATACAATAAATGCTATATTTAAAGAAATAAATGAAAAGAATAATATCAAAAAAGATGAAATTGACAAATATTTAGATGAGTTTAATAAGAAAAATGATAATGGATTATATTATTTGAGAATAGAAAAATTGAAAAATACAGAGTATGAGTATAAAAAAGATGTATCTGAAAATATGATTAAAAATAATTATGAAGATAAATTGATCAAAGGTGATATTGGAATTTACTATAAAGAAACAGATTCTCAAAGAGAAAAGAATTTGGAGAATTTATATAAACTTACAGAATCAAAAGCTAATTCAATTAATATTATATTTAAACAAATTGCTTATGTGTTATTCTTATTTTCATTGACTATTCTATGGATGGCTTCTTATAGTTATATAGGAGGAAATAGCAAATTTGTTTTAGCTATAGCTGTTTTGGATTTTTGCACAATAGGAATACTTGTAGTAACAGATGACTTTTCCTCAAATGTAAAAATGGCAATTCTTTGTATATGGGCAGCTTGTTTATTAGTCTTTGGAGTATTAAATTTATATTTTGATAGCAAAAAAACTTGCAATAAATATATAGAAAAATAATTAAATATTGTTAAAGCTTAATTTTATTTACTATTACAAAAAAATAATATAAAATAAAGTATGATGAACTTGGTGTGTTAAAGCACTTAAAAAGTTTAATTACTATAAAACAACACGTTGGATAGACAGGGAGGAGTTACTTTTGTTAGGACCTAAAATTAGAGAAATAAGACAAGAAAAAGGATTAACCTTAAATGAATTAGCTGATAAAACAGGACTTACAGCTAGCTATCTTTCTCAAATTGAAAGAAATATTATTGATCCTTCTCTTTCATCCTTAAGAAAGATTTCTTTGTCACTAGAAGTACCAATTTATACATTTTTAACTGATGAAAAAAAGCAAAAGGTGCTTATTAAAAGTGATAAAAGAAAAAAATTGGAGCTCCCTAATTCAAGTATCGTATATGAATTTATTACACCTATGGCATCGGATAAGGAAATAAATTCAAAAATGGAGATTATACACTTTCAATTGGAACCTTGCAGCTGGAGTAGTGATGAATTTATGATACATCCAGCAGATGAATGTATATTCATAATCGAAGGTACCATAGAATTGTATTTAGCACAAGAAAAATACACTCTAAATAAAGGTGATAGTATTTATATACAGGAAAATATACCGCATAAATTTTATAATCCAACGTCTAAAAGGGTTATAGGAATTAGTAGTATGTGCCCACCAATATACTAATTAAAGGCTGTATTCTTGAAAAAGAGTACAGTTTTTTATTTTGCAAAAAATAAGTATAACTTAAAAAATTAATAAATACTTGAAAAAATACTTGGCATA
Source organism: Clostridium carboxidivorans P7 (assembly GCF_001038625.1). Lineage (GTDB taxonomy): Bacteria > Bacillota > Clostridia > Clostridiales > Clostridiaceae > Clostridium_AM > Clostridium_AM carboxidivorans. Next base: position 2,287,035 of record NZ_CP011803.1, on the reverse strand, counting down.
TAATAGAATAGTTAGTAAATAGCTATTAAGTAATACTTAAAAAAATAATAAATAATTAATATTTTTTTAGGAGGGGTTATTGTGGGGGCAAATATAAAAAGATGTAAGAATATTGTGAAACAAGATAATGAAGTAGTTGGGGCTGCTTGTAGAGTTCCTTATTATCCATTGGTTATAAAGCGTGGCAGGGGAGCAATAATTGAAGATGAGGATGGCAATGAGTATATAGATATGCTGTCCAGTGCAGCAGCAACTAATATAGGACATTGTCATCCAAAGGTTGTAGAGGCTATAACGGAACAAGCTAAGGAAATTATACATTACACACCAGTTTACACATATCAGGAGTCTCTTGTTGAGTTGGCTAAAGAGTTAACAGAAATCACACCAGGAAATTTCAAAAAGAAAGTGATATTTGGTCTTACAGGTTCTGATTCCAATGATGGAATGATAAAATTGGCTAGAGCTTATACAGGAAGAAGCAAAATAATTTCCTTTGTTGGAGCATATCATGGTTCTACCTATGGTTCCCTTTCAATTTCGGCTATAAGTTTGAATATGCGCCGTAAGATTGGACCATTAGTTCCTGATGTTCACTATATAAATTATCCTCATTGTTATCGCTGCAAATTTGGTAAGAAGGAAGAAAGTTGTAATTTAGAGTGTATTCAAGAATTAGAAGATAGCTTTAAAAACTATATACCTGAAGAAGAAGTAGCAGCAGTAGTAATGGAGGCTATACAAGGAGATGCAGGACTTATTGTGCCGCCTGAAAAGTATGTTAAAAAGTTATATAGTATATGTAAGGATAAAGGGATTTTGTTTGCTGTTGATGAAGTACAGCAAGGCTTTGGAAGAACAGGCAAGTGGTTTGGTATAGAAAATTTTAATGTGGAACCTGACATAATAGTTGTGGGAAAATCAATAGCATCTGGAATGCCAATGAGTGCTATTATAGCAAGATCGGAAATTATGGAAACCTTAGGACCTCCTGCACATGCTTTTACAACTATGGGTAATCCAATATGTTGCAAAGCAGCACTTGCAACAATTAAGGTTATAAAAGAAGAGGGACTTTTGGAATATAGCAGAAAGCTAGGTAAATATACTATAGAACGTTTTAATGACATGAAAGCTAAATATCCATTAATCGGGGATGTAAGAGGCGTAGGTTTAAGTATTGGGGTTGATTTAGTTAAAGATAGAAGTACAAAAGAGAGGGATAAGGAAGCAGCAGCAAAGATTTGTTATAGATGCTGGGAAAAAGGTGTGCTACTTACGTTCTTTGCAAATAATGTACTGCGTATTCAACCACCGCTTGTAATAACTAGGGAACAAATGGATAAAGCACTTAATATTATTGAAGCTTCAATAGTTGAATATTTAAGAGGTGATATTCCAGATGAAGTACTTGAAATAGCTAAAGGCTGGTAGAAAGATTAGAAATGCTTAATTTTATCCTTGACATATTTAAAATTATAAATTAGAATTATGAGTGAAAAAGAATTAAAGTAAAAAAATACACTTTAAATTGGTCCAGAGAGGCCAGAAAGAGGTATGATGATGTGTTTTTATTGTGCAGAAAAAAAATGGATAAATTTATATTTTAATAGTATTTACAAGGGTAATAGGGAGATTGTATTTTAATGTGTAATCTTTTTATTACCCTTTTCGTTTAAAAGGGGTTGCAAGGCCTTCATCAAAGAATATTTTATTCAAAAGTGTATTTTTACGAGACAAAAATTAAGGGAGGTCTATTATATGAAAGCAAAACTTATATTAGAAAATGGAACAACATTTTATGGTAATGCATTTGGATGCTTAAAGGATAGTGTTGGAGAAGTTGTATTTAACACTGGAATGACAGGATATCAAGAGATTCTTACAGACCCATCTTATTATGGTCAAATTGTAACAATGACATACCCGCTTATAGGTAACTATGGCATAAACCTAGAAGATATGGAATCTAAAACACCAAAGGTTAAGGGGTTTATAGTTAGAGAAAAATGTAATGCTTCAAGCAATTTTAGATCTGAATTAGAATTAGAAGATTACTTAAAACAAAATAATATTATAGGTTTAGAAGGAATAGATACAAGAGCTTTAACTAAAATTTTAAGAGATAGTGGAACCATGAAAGGCATAATTACACTAGAAGATGTTGATTATGGTGAGATTAAAAGTAAGATAAAAGCTTTTTCCAATAAGGGAGCAGTTCAAAGTGTGACTGTTAAAGAAAAGTATGTAATAGAAGGAAAAGGCAAACATGTAGCTATTATGGATTTTGGAATAAAGCAAAATATAGTAAGATCCTTTGTAAAGAGAGGATGTAAGGTAACTGTTTTACCTTCCAATACAAAAGCAGAGGAAATTTTAAAATTAAATCCAGATTTGATTTTTCTATCTAATGGACCTGGAGATCCTGAGGATTTAAAAGATGTTATAGAAAATATAAAGCAGCTTGTAGGCAAGAAGCCAATTGTAGGAATATGTTTAGGACATCAGCTTTTAGCTTTAAGCTTTGGTGGAAAAACAGGCAAGCTTAAATTTGGACATAGAGGCTGTAATCATCCAGTTAAAGATTTAGAAGAAAATAAAGTTCATATAACTTCTCAAAATCATGGGTATTATGTAGACATGCTTCCACAAGATATGGAAGTAACTCATGTAAGTGTTAATGATGGAACTATAGAAGGAATGAAACACAAAAGTTTACCTATATTCTCAGTACAATTCCATCCAGAAGCATGTCCAGGACCTAAGGACAGCGATTATATATTTGATAGATTTATGAAGTACGCAGAGTAAAAAGTATAGGTTGTATTTAAATACGTAATTTTGGGAGGTAGCAGATATGCCATTAAATAAAAATATAAAAAAAGTTTTAGTTATAGGTTCAGGTCCAATAGTTATAGGACAAGCAGCAGAATTTGATTATTCTGGAACTCAAGCTTGTGAAGCATTGAGAGAAGAAGGAATAGAGGTTGTATTAATAAACAGTAATCCAGCTACGATAATGACAGATAAGGAAACAGCGGATAAAGTTTATTTAGAGCCATTAACATTGGAATTCGTGGAAAAGGTTATAAAAGAAGAAAGACCAGACAGCTTGCTTGCAGGTATGGGAGGACAGACGGGATTAAATTTAGCAGTAGAACTTTATGATAAAGGAATACTTGATAAATATAATGTAAAGGTAATTGGTACATCTATAGAATCAATAAAAGAGGGTGAAGATAGAGAACTCTTTAGAAATATGATGAATAGAATAGGTCAGCCAGTTATTGAAAGTGAAATAATAACTGATATGGAAAGCGGCATGGCTTTTGCAAGTAAAATAGGATATCCAGTTATAGTTAGACCAGCTTATACTCTAGGCGGTACTGGCGGTGGAATAGCAGAAAATGAAGAAGAACTAGAAGAAATATTGGAATCTGGACTTCAATTGAGCTCTATAGGTCAAGTACTTCTTGAAAAAAGTGTTAAGGGATGGAAAGAAATAGAGTATGAAGTAATGAGAGACAGCTTTGGAAATTGTATCACAGTATGTAACATGGAAAATATAGACCCAGTAGGTATTCATACAGGTGACAGTATAGTAGTAGCTCCAAGCCAAACTTTATCAGATAAAGAATATCAGATGCTTCGATCTGCATCTATAGATATAATAAATGCTGTAGGTATAGAAGGTGGATGTAATGTTCAGCTTGCACTTAATCCACATTCCTTTGAATATGCAGTAATAGAAATAAATCCAAGAGTAAGCCGTTCTTCAGCACTAGCTTCTAAGGCAACTGGTTATCCAATAGCTAAAGTAGCAGCAAAGATAGCTTTAGGATATGGTTTAGATGAAATATTGAATGCAGTTACTCAAATGACATATGCTTGCTTTGAACCATCATTGGATTATGTAGTAGTTAAAATTCCAAAGTGGCCTTTTGATAAATTCCAGGGAGCAGATAGAGTACTTGGAACTAAAATGATGGCTACTGGTGAAATTATGGCTATAGGAAGCAATTTTGAAGCAGCATTTTTAAAAGGCATAAGATCTCTAGAAATAGGAAAATATTCATTAGATCATAAAAAATTTAAAGAATTTAGTATGGCAGAACTAAAGGAAAGAGTTATGTCTCCTGATGATGAAAGAATATTTGCTTTAGCAGAAATGCTTAGACGTGAGTATAGAGTAGATATGATTGTTCAAATAACAGGTATAGATAAATTCTTTATTGAAAAATTTAAGTGGATTGTTGAAGAAGAACAAAGATTAAAGCTTAGTAAAATAGGCGATTTGGATAAAGAATGGTTCCACAAATTAAAGCAAAAGGGATTTTCTGATAAAGGTATAGCAGATATGCTTAAGGTAAGTCCTGATGATATATATAAACTTAGAAGTGTATGGGGAATAAAACCAGTTTATAAAATGGTAGATACTTGTGGAGGAGAGTTTGAAGCTCGCTCACCATATTATTATTCAACTTATGACACTTATGATGAAGTAAAAGTTTCCTATGAAAAGAAGGTAATGGTTATAGGATCAGGACCAATAAGAATAGGACAGGGTATAGAATTTGACTATGCTTCAGTACATTGTGTAATGGCACTTAAAAAATTAGGCATAGAAACAATAATAGTGAATAATAATCCTGAAACTGTTAGTACAGATTTTAATGTGTCTGATAAGTTATACTTTGAACCTCTTACAGAAGAAGATGTTTTAAATATAATAGAAAAGGAAAAGCCAAATGGTGTAATCCTACAGTTTGGTGGACAAACAGCTATTAAGCTTGCCAAATTCTTAAAGGAAAAGAATATACTAACTCTTGGAACTACTGCAGATCAAATAGATATGGCAGAAGATAGAGAAAGATTTGATGAATTACTTGAAAAGTTAGGAATATCAAGACCTAAAGGAAAAGGAATTTGGAACACGGAAGAAGGATTGGAAGAAGCTAAAAAATTAGGCTTCCCTGTACTTGTAAGACCTTCCTATGTAATTGGAGGTCAGGGTATGGAAATTACTCATGATGAAAAAGAGCTTATATACTATTTATCAAATGCTTTTGAAAAAGACAAGAAAAATCCAATACTTATTGATAAATATTTAATGGGAAGAGAAATAGAAGTAGATGCTATATCAGATGGAAAAGATGTATTAATACCAGGCATAATGGAGCACTTGGAGAGAGCAGGAGTGCATTCTGGAGATAGTATAACTATGTATCCAAGTCAGAATATAAGTGCTGAAATGAAAGGAAAAATACTTGATTATACTAAAAAAATTGCTTTGGAAATAGGTATTAAAGGTATGATCAATATACAGTTCATAGAATTTGAAGGAAATCTTTATGTAATAGAAGTTAACCCTAGAGCATCAAGAACTGTACCATATATAAGTAAAGTAAGTAAAGTTCCTATAGTGGATTTGGCAACTAGAGTAATGCTTGGAGAACAATTAAAGGATTTAGGTTATGGTGTGGATATTTATAAGGAACCAGAAATTATATCTGTAAAGGTTCCAGTATTCTCAACTCAAAAGCTTCCAAATGTTGAAGTTTGTTTAGGACCTGAAATGAGATCTACAGGAGAGGTCTTAGGAGTTGGAAGGACAATAGAAGAGGCTCTATACAAAGGGTTTGAAGCAGCTAATATGCTTGCTAAAGAAGAAAAGATTACTGTACTTGCTACTATAAATGATCATGATAAGAAGGAATTCTTAGCCATAGCAAAAGAAATGCACAAATTAGGAGTTAAATTTGTGGCAACTAAAAATACAGCAAAGCTTTTAAGAAACGCAGGTTTAAAGGTTAAAGAAGTTAGAAAGCTTTCAGAAGAACATCCTAATATAATAGATGCTATCAAAAATGGAGAAGTGGATTTAGTAGTAAATACTCCAACTAAAGGAAATGATTCAAAAAGGGATGGTTTCCATATAAGAAGAGCTGCTATTGAAAGAAATATAGGAGTAGTAACAGCGTTAGATACTCTTAAAGCAATGGTAGATGTCAAAATCAAAGGCATAAAAGATGAAAAGCTAGAAGTATTTGATTTAGCAAAATAAGATTTAATTTAATAGAAAAAGTGATGATGGTTATAACTATCATCACTTTTTCAGATTGTTCATAAACCCAGCATTTTTAAAGTGCTGGGTTTAATTTTGTCTTAAATATTTATGCGGTAGCATATAAAAAGAGAATGTTATCCATAAATTGGTTAGTGAATTCTTTAAAAATTGCAAAAATAGGTGCGATAGCACCCTGGCTATCTTTTTCATATTCTGAACTGCTGCTGTTAACAAACATTGTTCAGAAACTTTTTTAATTCCACGCATGCGACAATAGCGCAGACCATGGAGATTTTTTGAATCTGCAAAGCTACGCTCGATAGTTTCTTTTCTTCTTTTATATAGCCATTTTCCTTTATCAGTCTTAGTAAATTTGATTACTTCATCCTTGTAATCTTCCCAGACATGGCGATAAACAACTTTTCTTTTGCTTTTATCTGATAAGCAATTTTCTTTTTTATTGCATTGGCTGCAGTACTCGATTTTACATACATATTCTCTATAACCATCACGGTTAGTAGTTCTATATTCTAATGCTCTTAAATCTGGACAATAATATACATCTTGTTCTTTAACATATTGGAATCTAAATTTAGTAAATTTACCTTTTACATGAGGACTACGTCTATAGCCCATAACTGCTTTTAGTTCTCGTTCAAATATTTGTTTACAAATATTATTAGTAGAATAACCAGCATCGGCTCCAACATATTTAGTTTGCAAATTAAACTTTTTAATTTGAACATCTAGTCTTTCTATATAAGGATCTACATCATTTATGTTACCAGGCGTTACATAAACATCTGTTATTATGTTATACTTTCCATCTACAGTTCTATGATCTAAATAAAAAAATCCTTTTGGTTTTCCATCCCTATGCATATAGCCACTATCAGGGTCTGTAGTACTGGTCTTAATTTCTTTAGTTTTTTCTATTTTATCTTTTTTTTTAGAGGTTGTTTTCCATGAGCTACTCTATCCTTATTAATGTCTTCTTCTAACTCATTAAAATAGTCTTTGGTTGATTGTGTAATTTGTTCTTTTGTAAACTTGTTTTTATTAGCGTTAGCTTTCAAATGTGTAGAATCTGTATATAGAATTTTACCATCTACCAATTTTTTATTTATTGCTTGAAATACAATATTATCGAAGATTTCTTGGTATATATTTGTATCCTTAAATCTTGTTATTCTATTTTGGCTTATAGTAGAATGACTTGGGATTTTATCTGTTAATGAAAATCCTAAAAACCAGCGATAAGCTACATTTACTTCAATTTCTTTCACGAGCTGTCGCTCTGATCTTATTGCAAATAAGTAACCTATAAATAACATTTTGAATAAAACTACTGGCTGAATTGCTGGTCGTCCATTATCAGGACAATAGAAGTCCTTAGTTAAATCTCTTATAAATGAAAAATCTATATATTTATCAATTTTCCTTAAGATATGATCTTTGGGAACTAAATTTTCTATATATACTAACTCTAATTGTTGCTGTGCAGAATTATTTTCTTTAATCATAATAGTTAACTCCTTAAAAAATCTGATATTATATTAATTCTACACAAAATCTTAAAATCCTTTTTGAATTAAAAAAAAGCCCTATCGGGCTAAAAATTTAAAAGGCTGCTGACAAAATATGTTTATCAACAGCCTGAAAAAGTGATGATGGTTATAACTATCATCACTTTTTTTATATGACTTATTTTGTGTGAAAATTTTATTTTCTGGTTTCATATATATGAAATTTTAAGACGAAATTTTCGATGTAAATGAATACATAGGCTATATACTACTTTATTTATTTATAAGCATGAAAATTTTTTTAATATATTAAAAAATAGAGTAGACTTTTTAACAAGTATATATTATAATATTATTGTAAATATTAAGAAAATTATGATGGATAAGAAAGTTAAATAATATTTTTATTTTTTATGGTTAAAAAGAAATGAGGCAATATTATGACAGAAGATGTAGGTAAAAAAATAAAAGAACTTAGAACTAATAAAAATTTGACCTTAAAGGAATTGAGTACGAAAACTAATTTATCTATTGGATTTTTATCACAATTGGAGAGAGGACTGACAGCAGTAGCTATAGATTCTTTAAACAATATTGCAAAGGCTTTAGATGTTAATTTATCATACTTCATTAATGAAGCAAATCACAATAAAAAAATTATACTTAGAAGTTACGAAAAAGAAGTATTTCAAGTGGAAAATAATCAATTCATACATTATCATTTAACTAATGATATAGAAAATAAAAATCTTCTACCAAGATTAATAGAAATACTTCCAACTAGTAGTAAGGAACCTTTAACTTCCTATCAGCACAAAGGTGAAGAATTTGTTTATGTTTTAGAAGGAATTCTTACATTACTTATCAATAATGAGCAGCAAGAATTGTTTCCTGGAGATAGTGCTCATTATGATTCAAATCTTGTTCATAATTGGGCAAACTACACAAGTAAAACAGTTAAGCTGCTTACAGTACATACTCCGAATATGTTTAAAAAGGAGACTGAGGATTAGTTTTTTATAAAGTAATGCATTATATAAGGGAGGGGATGGATGTGAACTCAAGTACTATAATAAATATTCAAAAATACTCTATACATGATGGTCCAGGCATTAGAACCACAATTTTTTTTAAAGGATGTCCACTTAAATGTTGGTGGTGTCATAATCCTGAAACTCAAAATCCCAAACATGAAATAATGTTCTTTGAAGAAAGGTGTACAGGATGTGGTATTTGTGCAAAAAGGTGTCCGCAAAATGCCATTTCAATCAAGGAAGGTCATTCTGTTGTTGATGAAGAAAAGTGTGCTCTTTGTGGAAAGTGTACTGATTTTTGTCCGAATACTGCAAGAGAGTATGTAGGCAAGGATGTTACAGTATCAGAACTCATGAAGGAAATAATGAAAGATGAAGTATTTTATGATGAATCTGGTGGAGGTGTTACATTTTCAGGAGGAGAACCACTGATTCATATAGATTTTTTAAATGAGGTTTTAAAAAAGTGTAAGGAAAAAGGAATTCATACTACAGTGGATACCAGCGGTTGTGTGCCTTGGGAAAGCTTGGAGAAGATATTAGATAAAGTAGATTTATTTTTGTATGATATAAAATTTATGGACAATGAAAAACATATTAAATACATTGGCTCAGAAAATACTAATATTCTTGAAAACTTAAAAAAGCTTTCAGATAAGGGATGTAGAATATTTGTTAGAATGCCAATTGTTGCAGGGGTTAATGATGATGCCTATCATATAGATTCAGCTATTGAATTTTTATCACATATAAATGCAGAACAGGTTAATTTATTACCATATCATAAAATGGGTATGGATAAATATAGAAGACTTAAAATGACTTATAAGTTATCTGGTAATGAAAAGCCATCTGACAAAGTTATGGAGGAAATATCAAATAAATTCAAAAAATCTGGAATAAAAATTAAGATAGGGGGATAATTAATTATGATCACTGAAAGAGTAAAAAAATTAAGACAGCAGAGTTTAAATGCAGTTCCACGTATTTCTATGGAGAGAGCACAAATTGAAAGTGAAGTTTACAAAAAATATGAAGGTAAAGTGTCTATTCCAGTACTTAGAGCATTGGTTTTAAAAGAACTAATGAGCAAGAAAAAACTTTATATTAATGATGGAGAATTAATAGTTGGAGAAAGAGGAGAAGAACCTGCAGCAACTTCAACTTATCCAGAACTTTGTTGTCATACTCTAGAGGATTTTGACATAATGGACATGAGAGAAAAGATATCCTTCAAGGTAGATGAAGAAGCTAAAAAGATACAAGAAGAAGTTATAATTCCATATTGGAAAGAAAGATCTATGAGATATAAAATTTTAAACAGTATGTCTGAAGAATGGAAGGATTGCTATGCAGCAGGATTATTTACAGAATTTATGGAACAAAGGGGTCCAGGCCATACTGCAGGAGATGGAAAGATATATAAGAAGGGATTTTTAGATTTTAAAAAGGATATTGAAGAGGCTATTTCAAAGCTTGATTATTATGAGGATGATGAAGCTTTAGATAAGAAAAATCAATTGGAAGCTATGAGCATAGCTTGTGATGCAATAATGATTTTAGGTAAGCGCTATTCAGAGTATGCTAAAGAATTAGCACAAAATGAAAAGAATGAGCAAAGGAAAAAAGAACTTTTGGAGATTTCAGAAATATGTAGTAATGTACCAGCAAATGCTCCAAAAAACTTTAGAGAAGCTCTCCAGATGTATTGGTTTGCTCATTTATGTGTTATATCAGAATTAAATCCATGGGATGCTTATAATCCAGGAAGATTAGATCAACATTTAATTCCATTTTATGAAAAGGAAGTGGAAGAAGGTACTTTAACTCGTGAAAAGGCAGAAGAATTGTTACAGTGCTTCTGGGTTAAATTTAATAATCAACCAGCACCTCCTAAGGTTGGAGTAACTTTAAAGGAAAGTGGAACCTATACGGATTTTGCCAACATTAATGTAGGTGGAGTAAGACCAGATGGCTTGGACGGGGTTAATGATGTAAGTTATCTTTTACTTGATATAATAGATGAAATGAGATTATTACAACCAAGCTCTAATGTACAGATAAGTAAGAAGAGTCCACAAAAATTTGTGAAGAGAGCTTGCGAAGTTTCAAGAAAAGGATGGGGTCAACCATCAATGTTTAATGCTGATGCTGTAGTTCAAGAGTTAGTTAGAGCAGGTAAAACTATAGAGGATGCTAGATCCGGAGGAACTAGCGGATGTGTTGAAGCAGGAGCCTTTGGTAAAGAAGCTTATATTTTAACTGGATACTTTAATCTTCCAAAGATACTTGAAATAACATTAAATAATGGTATTGATATAATGACAGGTAAAAAGCTTGGCATTGAAACAGGAGACGTTACAAAATTTGAAAGTTATGAACAAATATTTGATGCTTTTAAGAAACAGCTTAAGCACTTTATCGATATAAAAGTTAAAGGTAACAGGGTAATTGAAAAGCTATATGCTACATTAATGCCAGTTCCATTCCTTTCTATAATAACAGATGATTGTATTTCAAAGGGAAAGGATTATAATGCAGGCGGTGCAAGATATAATACCAGCTACATTCAGGGAGTTGGTATAGGAACTATTACTGACAGCTTATCAGCTATAAAATATCAGGTGTTTGATAAAAAGAATATAACTATGAAGGAATTAATGGAAGCATTAAAGAATGACTTTGAAGGACATGAAGATATTTTAAATTTAGTGAAGAATAAGACTCCTAAATATGGCAATGATGATGATTATGCAGATGGTGTAATGAGAACAATATTTGATGCTTACTATAATGAAGTAAATGGCAGAAAAAATGGAAGAGGTGGAGTTCATAGAATAGATATGCTTCCAACCACATGTCATGTTTACTTTGGTTCAGTTATGGGAGCTAGTGCTAATGGAAGAAAAGCTCATGTTCCAGTTTCAGAAGGTATTTCACCTGAAAAGGGTGCAGATGTAAATGGACCTACAGCAGTAGTTAAATCAGCATCCAAGATGGATCATTTGAGAACTGGAGGAACTTTATTAAATCAGAAATTTGATCCAAGTGTAGTACAAGGAGAAGAAGGATTAAATAATTTGGCAAGCTTGGTAAGATCATATTTTACACTAGATGGACATCATATTCAGTTTAATATAGTAAGTAGAGAAACCCTTTTGGCAGCTCAAAAAAATCCTGATGACTATAGAGATCTTATAGTTCGTGTTGCAGGATACAGTGATTATTTTAATAATCTTGACAAGGTATTACAAGGAGAGATAATAGAAAGAACTGAACAATCATTTGATGGTTGTGCTGTTTGCTAGTTTAATATAATTGGGAAAGGAAGTGAATTTTAGTAGGAAATTGACATTATAGTATGTTTTCTTACTAAAAATAAGTTATGAATAAAGTTATAGGTTTTATAGGTTGTGGAAATATGGGGGGAGCAATGATAGGTGGAATAATTAAAGCAAATATATCTTCCCCAGATAGTGTAATAGTAGGAGATTTGAATGAAAAGAGTTTAGAAGCATGTGCAGAAAAATATGGCATAAAAACTACTACAGATAATAATGAAGTAGCTAAAGTTTCTGATATTTTAATTTTGTCAATAAAGCCTAATTTATATCCAGTGGTAATTGAACAAATAAAAGATAAGGTAAAGGAAGATGTAATAATAGTGACAATTGCAGCAGGAAAGGTTATAAGTGGTACTGAAGAAGCTTTTGGAAGAAAGCTAAAGGTAGTTAGAGTAATGCCAAATACTCCAGCTTTAGTAGGAGAAGGAATGGCTGCATTGTGTCCAAATGAAGTGGTAACTAAAGAAGAAATAGGAGAAATAGTTAGTATTTTTGAAAGCTTTGGTAAAGCGGAAATAATACCTGAAAAATTAATGGATGCTGTAACATCAGTAAGTGGTTCATCACCAGCTTATGTATATATGTTCATTGAAGCCATGGCAGATGCAGCTGTACTAGATGGCATGCCAAGAGCTCAAGCTTATAAATTTGCAGCACAATCAGTACTTGGTTCAGCAAAAATGGTTTTAGAAACAGGAATGCATCCAGGAGCACTAAAAGATATGGTTTGTTCTCCAGGAGGAACTACTATAGAAGCAGTAGAAGTGTTGGAGGAAAAAGGCTTAAGAGCTGCAGTTATGGCTGCTATGAAGAGCTGCACAAAAAAATCTAAGGAAATGTCAAAGTAAAATTACGTTTAATTATTAATTGAAAAAGCTACTTTAAATATTTTGATGTGTGTAGAGGAGAAAGCTTATGTTTAAAACAAATGAATACTTTGAAGGAAAAGTGAAGTCTGTAGCATTTAATACAGCAGAAGGTCCTGCAACCATAGGAGTTATGGCAATAGGGGAATATGAATTTGGGACCTCAACTATAGAAATTATGACAGTAACCAGTGGAAGTATGATGATAAAGCTTCCAGAAAGTGAAGAGTGGAAGCAATTTAAACAAAATGAAACTTTTACTGTAGCAGCAAATAAAAAATTTGGAGTAAAGGTAGAAGAAGAAACAGCATATCTCTGCTTATACAAATAAAAACAGAAAAGTTTATTTAGAGACACTTATAGTTAGTGTCTCTTTTTTATTTAGTAGAAATTTAAAATTCTTAAGAATTCTTAATATTTTTTTGTGTAAAAGCTTAATATTTCCATTTTATACTTGTCTTATATTAACATAGGGGGAAGATAAAATGGAAATTAGTAATTTTATAAAACAATATATAAGAAATCCAAAAACAGTGGGAGCCATAGCACCGAGCTCGGAGAAATTAGCATATAGAATGGTTGAGGACATTGATTTTTTAAATGCTTCCTGCATTGTTGAATATGGACCAGGGACAGGGGTTTTTACAGAAAAAATATTAAATAGAAAGAAGGATAGCACCATATTTATAGTTATAGAATATAATGTGGATTTTTATAAAATTCTAAAAGACAAGTTTAAAGATAAGACAAATTTCATACTTATAAATGATTCAGCAGAGAACTTGAAAGAATATTTAGATAAGTATAGTATTGATAAGGTTGACTATATAGTTTCAGGTCTTCCATTTGCAAGCTTACCACATGATATGAGCAGAAAAATATTATCAGTTACAAAAGAAATATTAAAAGACAAAGGAGAGTTTATAACTTTTCAATATACTTTATTTAAAATGAAGCTTTTTAGAACATATTTTGATAAAATAAAAATAAAAAAGGTACTTTTAAATCTACCACCGGCTTATGTTTTAAAGTGTAAAAACTAGACAAAAGTATTTTTGTTTTTTCAATTTTGAGAATAGGAGAGTTTAGTGGTATTTGCATGGTAAGATTCAGATATATTATAATGAATAAACAAAACATATTTCTATTAAAGCTATAGTCTTTAGATGGAAAATTTGTTGATTATTTAAAAAGGATAATTAATCATGGAAAAGGAATGTGTGTATGAATATAAATATTTTAGTTGTAGATGATGATAAGAATATTCGTAATTTAATCAAGGTTTATCTTGAAAATGAAGGATATAATATTTTGGAGGCCTCTAATGGAGCTGAAGCATTAGTTATGATTAATGAAAATGACTTTGATTTAGTTATTTTGGATGTTATGATGCCAATTTTAGATGGTATAAGTGCCTGTATAAAAATTAGAGAAAACTATACCATGCCCATAATATTTTTATCAGCAAAAGACGAAGAAATTGATAAAATACAAGGGTTAACAGTAGGTGCTGATGATTATGTTTCTAAACCTTTTGGTTCTATGGAGCTTATAGCTAGAGTAAAAGCTCAGCTTAGAAGGTATAAAAAGTTTAATGTGGAACCCCAAAATAGCAGTATTGTTACTATTGAAGATTTAACTATTAATTTTGATACTCACGAAGTTACAGTGAGAGGTGATAAAGTTAAGCTTACACCAAAGGAATTTGATATATTAGAATGTTTGGCTAGGAACAGAGGCATGGTATTTTCAGTTCAGAAATTATATGAGATTATTTGGAAAGAAGAATTTGTAGTATCGGACACTTCCATTGTGGTTCATATAACGAATCTTAGACAAAAAATCGAGATAGATCCTAAAAGACCAAAGTATGTAAAGACTGTTTGGGGAGTTGGATATAAAATATGAAGAAAATAATAATGAATAAGATAGGAGTCAAACTATTGATTTTGATTCCTATTGATATGATACTTAGTTATCTTGCTCTCGTGCTTTTTGCAAGTATATTAGGCAAAATAGTTGGTATATATAACTTAAAACCCGATTTTTTTGCTAAATATGGACCTTATATAGCAATTCCAGCTTTTATACTAGAATTAATAATTTTTGTAACTATTTTTCTCATTGGAATTAATGGAAGAATGAGGTATTTGAAATATATAAGTAAAAGTGTGACTAATATAAAAACTCAAAAATATTTAAATCCTATAAATGTAAAAGGCAGTGATGAAATTGCTCAGTTAGCTAAAGACATAAATATCATGTCTGAAAGGCTTAAAGAAAATTATGAAAAAGAGAAGAAGCAGGAAGAAGCTAAAAATGAATTAATTGTGGCCGTTTCACATGACTTAAAAACGCCTTTAACATCTATAATTGGGTATTTAGAACTTCTTAATGATAAAAAGGGGGCTTTAGAAAAAGATCAACAGGAGTTTTTAGAAGTAGCTTATAAAAAAAGTAAAGATTTAAAAAAATTAATTGATGAGCTTTTTGAATATACAAAGCTTTCAAATAATTATATAAAATTAGATAAAGTTCCATTTAATATAGCTGTTTTAGTAAATCAGATATTAGGGGAGCATATTTTATTTTTATCTGAAAAAAATATAGAGGCCAAAATTGAATGCACTAAAAATGAATTAGTGTGTGAAATTGATGTGCAGAAGTTTATTAGAGTTATTGAGAATTTGATAAAAAATGTTGAAAAATATAGTTATAGAAATTCAACTTTTATAATCAGAATGTGGGAAGAAGATCAGAATATTAGACTTTCTTTTATTAATGAAAGTGATAATATAGGTGAAGATGATTTGATGAAAATATTTGATGAAATGTATAGAATTGATAAATCTAGAAATGCTGAAATTGAAGGCTCTGGGCTAGGACTTCCTATTTCAAAGAAAATTATAGAGCTCCATGGAGGAAGAATTTGGGCAGAATGTAGTGGTAATATAATTGGTTTTAATATTGAATTACCTAAGAAAAATCTTAATAAATCTTAATGTTTTTCCTTTTGAAACAAAGCTAAGTTTAAATATCATTATACAACGAATTAAGAAAGCTATATATATTTAATAATATGTAGCTTTCTTTTTAATTTACTAGAAATTTAAAAAATTTTTACTCAAAAAAATAAGCTGTCAGGCATTTAAAATAAAGGAATTTAAGGTTTGCGTGAAATATTACAAGAGGTAATTTGTAAGTGGGTACAGTGTATAAAAAAGACATCCTAAAAGATGCTTTGTTTTTGTAATATACGATTTTAATATAGACTATATATATTAGTATAGGATAATAGCAATTTATATTATGAAAATACAATTTTTCAAATATTTTCAAGGAAATCTGACATTTATGTAGAATGTTTATATTTATACAGTATGAAATATATTAGAATTACATTTAATAGACATGATGTAAATTTGGTTTAACAAAGGGGGAATAAAAAATGGATTATGATGCTCTAAGTTATCGGTATCCATCCAACAGGAATGTAATATATGGAAATAGAGGAATGGTTGCTACTGGACAACCGCTTGCTGCACAGGCAGGTCTTGAAATATTAAAAAAAGGTGGAAATGCAGTTGATGCTGCCATAGCTACTGCTGCATGTTTAACAGTGGTGGAGCCTACAGCAAATGGATTTGGTGGTGATGCATTTGCAATTGTATGGATTGATAACAAAATGTATGGGTTAAATTCAAGTGGTCCATCACCTAAAGGAATATCATTAGATGAATTAAATAAAAGGGGATATGATAAAGTTCCTAAATATGGCTGGTTTCCTGTTACTGTACCGGGTATTCCTAAAGCATGGTGTGAGTTATCCAAAAGGTTTGGAAAATTGCCACTTACAGAAGTGTTAAAACCAGCCATTTATTATGCTGAAAATGGTTATCCAGTTGCACCTGGTACATCTGAGTTTTGGAAATATGCTGTAGGTAACTATTCAGCTTGTAAAGGAGATGAATTTAAATATTGGTTTAAAACTTTTACAATAGATGGTAGGTCACCTCACGCTGGTGAAATTATGAAGCTTCCATATCATGCAAAAACTTTAAAGAGTATTGCAGAAACTAATGGAGATGAATTTTATAATGGAGAAATAGCAGAAAAAATAGATGTTTTTTCAAGAAAATATGGTGGTTATATAAGAAAAGAAGATTTACAGCTTTTTAAGCCTGAATGGGTACAGCCAATAAGTATTAATTATAAAGGATATGACATATGGGAACTGCCTCCAAATGGACAGGGCATTGTACCTTTAATGGCATTAAACATATTAAAAGGATATGAATTTAAAGAAAGAGAAAGTGCAGAAACCTATCATAAACAATTGGAGGCAATAAAAATAGCCTTTGCAGATGCTCAAGATATAGTTGGGGATAAAGCTAATATAGAAATAGAAAAGTTTTTGTCAGATGAATATGGAAATGAAAGAAGAAAGCTTATACAGGATGCTGCTATTATACCTGAACCTAATAAAAAAATGAGAAATTTAAAAGGTGGCACAGTCTATTTATGTACAGCAGATGGGGAAGGTAATATGGTCTCCTTTATTCAAAGTAATTACATGGACTTTGGTTCTGGTTTGGTAGTACCAGATACTGGAATAGCACTAGCTAACCGTGGTAATTGTTTTTCAACTGATCCTATGAATATCAATTGTGTTGGAAGTAGAAAGCGTCCATATAACACTATTATTCCAGGATTTATAACAAGAAATCATAAGCCTGTTGGTCCATTTGGAGTTATGGGAGGTTTTATGCAGCCTCAAGGACATGTACAAGTAGTTATGAATATGATAGATTTTCATATGAATCCTCAAGAAGCACTTGATGCACCAAGATGGCAGTGGATTTTAGATAAGAAGATACTGCTTGAACATGAATGTTCTAAGAATCTAGCAAAAGAGCTAGCAAGGAAAGGCCACGATGTACAAATAGAACTTCAAAGTGGCTTGTTTGGAAGAGGAGAAATAATACTTAAGGATGATAATAATGTGTTATGTGGTGGAACTGAGAGAAGAACAGATGGGCAAATAGCAGTTTGGTAATGCGAATACTAATTTAGTGCAGCTTATATTTTGCAATTTAAAAATATTGCGACACAACTTTTTAGGTGGAGTCCGCATTGAATATATGGTGTATAAAAGCCAACCGTTTATTAAGGAGCTCTAATGCCTAAAATTTAAAAAATCTCTACCCGCTCAAATGTCCCGTCCTGGGACTTTCGCGGCTTGAATCGTCCTGATTCAAATTACGAGATTTTTTGAATTTTAGACATAAGACCTCCTAAATTCTCTCAAAAGCTTTTATACACCATATATTCAAAGCTCCCTCCACCTAAAAAGTTGTGTAGTAACTATTGTAATTCTAATATGAAAAATTGCTTATAGTACATTATTATTTAGCTCTCAATAAAAAAACGTAGCAAACTTATTGATTATTCATTGCATTAAAAATAAAATTAGCTATGACAATGTAATTGCATTTGTATGCTTGAAGTTACTAGTTTGAATTTTAACCTTTATGAAGTGATATATGGTAAGTGGGTCATCACATTAGCTAAATTGTTTTAATATTATTCTTAGCCCGAAGATTTGGAAAGCCTTAGAACTTTAGTCCTGTTTGAGGGAACCGAGTTTGACAAAGTTCTTAGGTTTTCCAAATCTTCGAGCTTTATTTTAAATTGGAAACTCCTCTTCGTTTCCTCAGAGGAGTAAGCGATTCGCACAAAATCGTAGATTTTGGCTCTCTGCTTAATACATTTAGCCGTGATGACCCACTTACCATATATCACGGAATAAAAGTTAAAATCCAAACTTTCACTGCACCTTGCTTTGAATTATGCTTATTTGGAATCTTTACTATCCTTAGTATCAGATTTAGTAGTATCGTTGGTACTACTAGCTTTGCTTTGTAATTCATCAAATCTTCTCATGACTTCTTTGCAGGTATCCTGGCAAATTTGAGGTAAATCACTATTTGTTGCTTTTTTAAAATCAAATCCTGCTTCTTTAAAGCCTTTTTCCACTGCAGTTCTCATTTGCTGTAGTTTGTTAGGATCATCTCCAGCTAGAGCTTTTGCCATAGTCATAATACGATCTGCTACTGCATTTACAGAATATGGTCCTCCTTCTGATATTGCCTTTTGAGCACCTTCTGGGGTTGTTGCTAGTGGTGGATATGCATTTTCTATAGACCCAAATATTTTAGTAAGCAGGTCTGAAGTTGTCTTTGACATTCCAGGGACTCCACTTTCAGTAGATTTTCCAAGAAGTTTATTTTGATTAGATATTGTATCATTTATAAATTTTTTTATAAGCTCTGCTTTAGAATTTTGCTCATTTTCCTTTAGAGCTGCAATTTCATCTGTAGAAAGTTTTTGCTTTGTTGGTTTGTAAGTTGAAGGTTCTGTATTACTTTCTGTGGATTTAACAAACTTATCAGTTCCTAAATTTTGTGCCTTATCTTCAGTTTTTTCAGAATCACTACTTTTGCTGTCTGTTTTTTTAGTATCATTTTTAGCAGTGTAAATTGATGTGTTAATACTTTTAACTCCTGTAATATCCATTTAATAATTACCCCCTTATTTTTTTACTGTTATTTATTTTATCGTCCAATTATCCATATTACTAATGATTAATCCAAAATAAACCATAAAACTATTTTCATTCAAAATGACACATTGAAATATTAAAAAAACATGATAAAATAAGACATATATAGTGTAGCATTGAATACCATAATGTGTAAGTTTATTTATCCAATGACTATCATTCGTAAGATTGCTATATTATTTAATTGGCGGATATTAGGAATTTTGAAGTTTAAAGTTCTTGTGTTGTTATATAATGGCTGGTATGCATATGGATAAGGTCTTCTAAGACTCAGAGGATAAAGTCTCTAAATAGCATTTTATAAACTTCTGCTCTGGAAAGAAGCATTCCTCATAAGCAAATTCTACCTGAGTCTAAGGATCCCTTGATTGGAGTGGAATTATATTGAATTTATTTTTAAGAATAGACAACAATATTGTTGCAATTGTTGTATCTATTATATTTTTGAAAAATATAACAAATTCTCTTGATAAAAAGGAGACAAAAAATAGAATTTTTGTTGCTATTTTTATGATAAATACTATACAACTCATTGATGAAACATTAACCTGCATAATAAATAGACAGCCCTATACATGGCTGATACCTATAAGTTCCATACTACATATTTTTTTATACATATTAGGACCTATAGTTACATATATGTGGTATGTCTTTGCTAACTTGTGGATAAATAAAAACACAAACTATAAATGGAAAAATAACATAATCTTTTTATTGCCTATAGCTATAAATACTCTTCTAGCGATTTTAAGTCCATTTTTTAAATTAGAATTTTATATTAATAATTTTAATGTATATCAAAGAGGTTTTTTGTTTTTTGTTCCTCCTGTTATATCGTATTTCTATTTGTTTTGTGGTTTTATAATTATTTATGCTAATAGAAATAAGCTTAGTAGAATAGAATTTTTACCTTTATTTTTGTTTGGAGTATTTCCATCAATAGCTAGCCTTATTCAGATAATGTTTTATGGACCTTTGCTTATGTGGAGTTCAATTGCCTTTGCTTTGATTATTCTTTATTTGTATATACAACAGCAGATGATACATATTGACCATTTGACTGGAGCGTGGACACGTGAGAAATTTTATAATTATTTAAACTATAGAATTAAGCAGAAAAAACCGAAAAATTTTTCAATAGCATTTATAGATCTCAATGATTTTAAGAAGATAAATGATACTTTTGGCCATAATGAAGGAGATAATGCTTTAATAAATGTAGTGCATATAATTAAAGATATATTGAAGAAAGAGGATTTTATTACTCGATATGGTGGAGATGAATTTGTTCTATTTCTTAATGTGGATAGTGAACAAGAAGTAGAAGAAATAATTAATAAAATTTATGATTCTTTAGATAAGTATAATAAAAATTCAGGTTTAGATTATGAATTAAATTTAAGTTGTGGTTATGAACTTTATGATTTTAATAAACATATGACTGCTGATGAGTATATTAGTTATATAGACAAGCTTATGTATAGAGATAAAAAAATTAGAAAATTGAAGGGTAAAGTAACAATTTAATACAAAAGTAAAGTAGTTTATTTTTCAATGCTTAGATTTTAGATAGATATTTTTAAATACAAATTGTATACTGAAATGGAATGCAAAGTATGTGATTGTAATATTTTTACAAGTGATTTAGATTAAGTTTTGACGCTACAAGGAGGATGTAAAGATGAAAGAAATTATAAAATTAAATTCTATTTTTAAAGACAGAGTATGGGGAGGCACCAGGCTAAAAGAATATTTTGGATATGATTTACCAACAGATCAGATAGGGGAATGCTGGGCTATTTCAGGTCATAAAAATGGTGATTGTACTATAAAAAATGGGGAATTTAAAGGAAAAACTTTGTCATGGTTATATGAAAATCATAGAGAGTATTTTGGTGGTATTGAAGATAAAGAATTTCCTCTTTTAGTAAAGTTGATAGATGCATCTAATGATTTATCAATACAGGTACATCCAGATGATAAATATGCAAATTCCATGGAAAATGGAGAGATGGGAAAAACAGAGGCATGGTATGTTATAGATTGTAATGAAGATACTTTATTAGAATATGGACATAATGCAAAGACAAAAGAACAATTGCATGATTATATTTATAATGGAAAGTGGAAGGAATTATTAAATTTCCATAAAATAAAAAGAGGAGACTTTTTCTATATAACTTCAGGTACAGTTCATGCAATATGCAAGAATACACTTATATATGAAATACAACAATCTTCAGATGTAACTTATCGTGTTTATGATTATGATAGAGTAGACAAGAAGACTGGTGAAAAGAGACAGCTTCATATAGAAAAGGCTATAGATGTAATAAAAGTACCTGATGAATGTAAAGGCAGCATAATTCCATTAGTTGAAGAGAAGGATGGATATACAAGAACTGAATATGTAAATTCAAAATATTTTAAAACTGTAAAATTTCATGTAGATGAAGGTGCACATTTAGAATATAAGAGTTCCTTTGCATTAGTTACTGTATTAGATGGAAGTGGAACTTTAGATAATGAAAAAATAGAAAAAGGTGATAATTTTATATTGCCATTTGGCTATAACAATTTTGAAATCAATGGAAAATTAACATTTATTATTTCAAGTATGTAAGTATGATTACTAAGTATTCAACTTTAGTACGTGCAAAATTTTAAGTTAATGTAATAAGCACAATGCTACACAACTTTTTCAGAGGACAGATGACAATTGACAGAGGACAGTGAAGGATGATTTTTCTCCGTTACACTACAAAAAATCTTTAATTAGATTTTTGATGACTCGTTTCGCTAAACCGAAACATTGCTGACTAATATAAATTTAAAGATTATTTTGCATTATCAGAACAAGCTTTAAATTTATATTAGTTTTTTGACGCAAGGAGAAAAACTCACATTCATTGTCCTCTGTCCTCTGTCAATTGTCCTCTGAAAAGTTGTGTCGTATTATGCGTATTATTTAAATTTTAAATAGATATTTGTAAGTATAAGTTATATAATATAGATAAGTTAGAAAATATGTAAAATTATAAATATTTCGAAAAGTTTCTTTGCATGGATAGATTTTTATTATGATTATCTCTCATTATATGAAAATAAAGTGTAATAATTTCATTACTATGTAAGGTGGTGGTAAACGTGGAAAAGAAGAAATATTCAATGAGATTTGCTATTAATATTTCATTTATTATACTTATAATAATTACCTTTAGTTTAATAGCTTACTTTGGTGGTTCCAGTTGGAAATCGGCTAAAGAAAATATTCTTACCAAAATTAATAATGATACAAATAAAGATATACTAAATAATGTAGAGAATTTTATAAACAATCCATTATATATTAATGAAACAAATCATAATTTAATTCAAAGCGGTACAGTAAATCTTAAAGATAAAAAAGAACGTGAAAGGTATTTTTCAGGAGTAATTAAGTCAAGCAACGACCAGGTATATAGCTTTAGCTATGGTACAGAAGATGGAGAATACTATGGAGCACGAAGAAATAATAAAAATCAAATTGAAATCATTGAAAATAATTCTGAAACAGATGGTAAATCACGATACTATTCTGTTACAAATGATTTAACTTCGGGAAAACTAGTAGATGAAACTGAAAAATTTGATCCACGTACAAGAGATTGGTATAAAGCTGCAAAAGAAAAACAAAAATCAGTATTTTCACCAATTTATAAGCATTTTGTAATGAATGATTTAGCTATTTCGGCAGCATATCCTATTTATGATAAAGATGGTATTTTACAAGGAGTTTTAGGAACACATATTATTCTTTCAGAAATAAACAATCATTTGAGGGAAATTGCTAAGAATAAAAATGCAGATATTTACATTTTAGAGAGAAGCACAGGACAATTAGTTGCAAATTCAGTTGAACAACCTAATTTTAAAAATTTAGGAGATAACAAAATAAAAAGAATAAATGTTGAAGAAATTAGTAACAAGCCAATAACAGAATCCTATGCAAATTATAAAAAGGGTTTAAAAAGTGATTTTTTAATAAATACTAAAAAGGATAAATTTCATGTTACATTTACTGATTATAAAAAAGAAGGTATAGATTGGATAATTATAACTTCCCTTCCTGAAAGTCAATTTACAGCTGTAATGTCAACAAATATTAATGCCTTCATGTTATTGTCAACTATTATTCTTATTTTATCAATATTAATATATATTAAAAGTACAGGAAATGTGCTTAAACCAATTTATAATTTAATAGATGCTACAGAAAAGTTTTCAAAAGGAGATTTTTCTTACAGAGCAAAGATTTACAAAAATGATGAAATTGGAAGATTATCAAGTTCATTTAATAATATGGCAGAACAATTATATATACTTATAAACAAACTTGAGGAAAAGGTGAAAGAAAGAACAACAGAATTAGAAAAAACAAATATTATATTGAAAGATAAGGAGAGAAGCATACGTCTTCTTTTGGATTCTACTGCTGAAGCTATATATGGTATTGATACAAATGGAAATTGTACTTTTTGCAATGTCAGCTGTTTAAGAATGCTTGGATATGAAAATGAAGAAGAATTAATTGGGAAAAATATGCACTTGTTAGTCCATGCTAAAAATTCAGATGGAACAAACTCCCCTGTGGATGAGTGTAAGGTTTTTAATGCATTTACTAAAGGTGAGTGTACACATGTAGATGATGAAGTGCTTTGGAGATCAGATGGAACTTGCTTTCCTGTGGAATATTACTCCTATCCGCAGTATCGTGAGGGTAAAATTATTGGTGCAGTAATAACTTTTATGGACATTACTAAACGTAAGAAATCAGAAGAAGATATTATATATTTAAGTTATCATGATCAATTGACAGGTCTATATAACAGGCGATATTTTGATGAAGAATTAAATCGAATAGATAATGAAAATAGTATTCCGTTAACTGTTGCTATGGCCGATATGAATGGATTAAAGCTGGTAAATGATTCTTTTGGACATGCTGTAGGAGATAAGCTCATAAAGAAGGTAGCAGAAATAATGATAAAAGGATGCAGGGATAAGGATTCTGTTATTAGACTAGGGGGAGATGAATTTGTTATTTTAATGCCAAATACTGAAATGGATGAAGCAGAACAGATTATTAATGGTATTAATGATATGGCATTAAAAGAAAAGGTAGAATCAGTTGACATATCTGTTTCTTTTGGATATGCAACTAGAAAAAGTACTGAAGAAACCATTGATGAGATACTTAAAATTGCAGAAGACAGTATGTATAAGAAAAAGCTTTTTGAAAGTCCTAGCATGAGAAGTAAGACAATAAATACTATAATTAGTACCTTATATGAAAAAAATAAAAGAGAACAAGAACATTCGCGTAGGGTTTCAGAACTATGTAAGCAGCTTGGAGAAGCTATAGGTATGCCTAAGGGAGATATGGAAGAACTTAAAATAGCTGGATTACTTCATGATATAGGTAAAATAGCAATAGGAGAATGCATCCTGAATAAAAAAGGAAAACTTACAGATGAAGAATGGGAACAAATAAAAAAACACTCAGAAGTAGGATATAGAATACTCAGTACAGTAAATCATATGTCGGAAATGTCTGAATATGTATTGCACCATCATGAAAGATGGGATGGAAGTGGGTATCCTAAAGGATTAATGAAAGAAGCAATACCACTTCAGTCAAGAATTATAGCTATAGCTGATTCTTATGATGCAATGACAAGTGAGAGAAGCTATAGAAAGGCTTTATCAGAGAAAATTGCCATAAATGAATTAAAATCCAATGCAGGCACTCAATTTGATCCAAAGCTTATAAATGTATTTATTGAAAAAGTATTAGGAAAATCATTTGGATAAAATTTAAATTAATTGTTGACAAATATGATTTTTTAATTGGAAATTTTTGAAAGGCTCTGTTATGTTTTATAAATTTTGCTTCAATGGGTAGATAAGCTTTTTAATAAGCGTTACTAAATATCTAAGTGACATCAACCCATTGAAGCTTTTTATAATATAATTAGCAATTATTTGTCAAAGTTAATGATAAAATAACTTAATATAATACATAAAAATGTAAATGTTGAAATTTTGTTGTAATTTAGTATAATAGTAAGTAGATAATTATAATTCAGAATATTGCGTAATAAAGAAATATTGAATAGTTAATTTCAATACATGCAATAATCTTTTAAAAACAATAGTAAAGTAAATGAAAAAGGCATCGAAAAAATACTATATAAGTAAATAATAAAAAATATTGTATTTAAATATAATTTTGTTATTTAAATCATCTCAAACTTATTACAGCTTTTGAATATGCATATCAGGGCTTATCCTACCAGTTAAGCATAAAATATCAATTTTTAATTTTGAGTAAGTCAGTTAAGGATATATAATTTATACTTTTAGCATGATTATACTCTGGAATTCCATAAAACATTTTTAATAGTTAAAGATAGGAAGTGTTAACAATGATAGGAACTTGATAAATTATAAATATACCACTTGAAAATACAGTACAAAATAAATTTTGCAAAAATTAGGGAGGTATAGTAATGAAATGGTTTTCTAATTTAAAAATTAGTACAAAATTGATGTTTGGTTTTATAGTAGTAGCATTAATGTATACAATGAGTGGGATTTATGCTATTAATCAATTAAGTCCTTCTTCAAATCATGGTGCTGTTGATGTCAATAGAACCATGATGACAATGATTGGAATGATTATCTTTGTCATTATAATGTCCATGCTAATTGGATTTTTTATTTCAAGATCAATTGCAATTCCACTTAAAAAAATATTATATGTAATTCAAGAAATGGACCAGGGACATCTTAGTGAAAGAGTGAAAATAGATTCCAATGATGAAATAGGACAAATATCTAAAGCAATGGATAATTTTGCAGATGAATTACAAACAAAGGTTATTGGAGTAATGAATAGTATCTCTCAAGGAGATATGAGTATGGACATAATTGAAAAAAATAAAAAGGATGAAATATCTCCAGCTTTAAAGAAAACTGTAGAATCTATAAAATCTTTAGTACAAGATGTAAATATGTTATCACAGGCTTCTTTGGAAGGTAAATTTGAGGTAAGAGCAAATGAATCCAGACATCAAGGAGATTATAAGAAAGTTATAGAAGGGGTAAATGGAACCTTAGACACAGTAATTGATAAGGTTGTATGGTATGAGGCTATTATAGATGCTATTCCTTTCCCAATTCATGTAACGGATAATGATATGAAATGGACATATATGAATAAGTCTTTTGAAAAGCTTATGATTGAACAAGGAGTTATTAGGGAGCGTAACTCAGGTTATGGATTAGCGTGCAGTCATGCAGGTGCCAATATTTGTAATACAGAAAATTGTGGAATAAAGCAGCTGCTTAGAGGTAAAGCAGAAAGCTTCTTTGACTGGTGCGGCATGAATAATAAACAAGATACCTCATATTTAAAAAATAAAAAGGGCGAAAATGTTGGATATGTTGAAGTTGTAACAGATTTAACACCTATTATTAAAGTTTCTGATTATACAAAAAATGAAGTTAAGAGACTTGAAGAAAATTTAAAATTGTTATCAAAGGGAAATACTAATTTTGATTTTAACATCAAGGAAGCAGATAAATATACTGTAGAAGTTAATAAACAGTTTGAAGGAATAAATAACAGCTTAAAAGATGTTAAGAGTGCAGTTGATGGACTTGCAGCTGATGCGTCAATGTTATCTGATGCAGCTCTTCAAGGTAAATTAAATACTAGAGCAGATGCTGAAAAACATCATGGAGACTTTAAAAAAATAGTAGAAGGAGTAAATTCTACTCTTGATTCAGTAATAGGACCATTAAATGTTGCAGCAACCTATGTAGATAGAATAGGTAAAGGTGATGTACCATCCAAGATAACAGATGATTATTCAGGAGATTTTAATGAAATAAAGAATAGTTTAAATAACTGTATAGATAATGTAACTTTATTATTAAAAGATGTAAATATGTTGGCAGAAGAGGCTATAGAGGGTAGATTTGAGACAAGGGCAGAAGCAGTGAAACATCATGGTGATTTCAAAAAAGTCATAGATGGTATAAATGGAACTTTAGATACAGTAGTTGATAAGGTTGTATGGTATGAGGCTATTATAGATGCAATTCCTTTCCCAATTCATGTAACGGATAATGATATGAACTGGACATACATGAATAGAGCTTTTGAAAAGCTAATGATTGAACAAGGAGTTGTTAGGGATCGTAAGTCAGGTTATGGACTAGCATGTAGTCATGCAGGTGCTACTATTTGTAATACTGAAAAATGTGGAATAAAGCAGTTACTTAGAGGCAATCCAGAAAGCTTCTTTGACTGGTGCGGCATGAATAATAAACAAGATACTTCATACTTAAAAAATAAAAAAGGTGAAAATGTTGGATATGTTGAAGTTGTAACAGATTTAACGCCTATTATAAGGGTTAGTAATTATACAAAAAATGAAGTCAATAGGCTTGAAGAAAACTTAAAATTACTGTCACAAGGAAACACTAGCTTTGATCTTAATATTGAAGAAGCAGATAAGTATACTGCAGAAGTTAATAAACAGTTTGAAGGAATAAATAACAGTTTAAAAGATGTTAAAAGTGCAGTTGATGAACTTATATCTGATGCTTCAATGTTATCTAATGCAGCTCTTGAAGGTAAATTAGATACTAGAGCAGATGCTGAAAAACATGGAGGAGATTTCAAGAAAATAGTAGATGGCATAAATCATCTAGTTGAAGCTGTAGTAAAACCTATTAAAGAAGTTACTAATGTTATGAGTGAAATTTCAAAGGGTAATTTAGATGTTTCTGTTAATGGAGATTACAAAGGAGAATTTTTACTATTAGCACAATCTGTAAATAGTACAGCTGTAGATTTGAGGCATGTCATTGAAGAAATATCAGGTATTATAGAACAAATAGCTGAGGGCAATCTTGCTATTGATCATGTAAGAGAATTTAAAGGAGATTATGTAAGTATTTCTAATTCATTAAATACAATATTAGATTCTTTAAATGATGTAATTGGTGAAATGAATACTGCTTCAGAACAGGTATCCACAGGTTCTAGTCAGGTTTCAGATGGCAGTCAAGCATTATCACAAGGAGCTACAGAACAAGCTAGTGCTATTGAAGAGTTAACTTCTTCTGTAACTGAAATTGCATCACAAACTAAAGAAAATGCTATTAATGCAAATGAAGCAAATCAGTTATCTCTAAAGGTAAAAGAGAATGCAGAACAAGGCAATGTAGCAATGTCTGAAATGCTTAAATCCATGGCAGAGATAAATGAATCTTCAGCTAATATTTCAAAAATAATAAAAGTAATAGATGAAATAGCTTTCCAAACTAATATATTAGCACTTAATGCAGCAGTAGAAGCAGCAAGGGCAGGTCAGCATGGTAAAGGCTTTGCTGTAGTTGCTGAAGAAGTAAGAAATCTTGCAGCAAGAAGTGCAAATGCAGCTAAGGAAACTACAGCACTTATTGAAGGTTCAATAGATAAGGCTGAAAAAGGAACTGAAATTGCAAATGATACAGCAAAAGCTCTGTATGAAATAGTAGATGGTGTATCAAAGGTAACCACTCTAATAGCAGAAATAGCAGCATCTTCTAATGAGCAGGATACTGGTATTTCTCAGATAAATTTAGGACTTGAACAAGTATCACAGGTGGTTCAGACCAATTCAGCAACAGCAGAAGAAAGTGCAGCAGCAAGTGAAGAACTTTCAAGCCAGGCAGAAATTCTTAAAGATATGGTTTCTAAATTCAAACTTAGAGGTGTCAATATGAATTTATTTAGAAAAGAAGTAAATTCACATAAAAATAGACAGCCGCAAAGTGGACAAATGAATTTATCTTTTAAAGAAGCAGCGTTTTCATCAAATAAACCTAAGATTGCACTAAGCGATAAGGAGTTTGGCAAGTACTAAAATATTAAAAGTTGAAGATGGAAGATTAAAATTTATATAAAAGCATCTAAGTTATATTTTTAATTTAGATGCTTTTACTTTTTATAAGTTTTGCACATTATAAAAATATAATTGTTTTTTAACCTTGTAAAATTAATAAATAAACTAAAAATGACAACAAGCTTAAAAAATGTAGATGAATATGATATAATGTGTATGCAAATTTACAATAATGGAAGTTTAGATGGTATAATGTAAGTATATAATATATGGATCGCATGTATTTAAATAAACAAGTATAACTTAAATTTGTCAATTATTTTTCAATGAATTAAATATGTTTTTGTAATAAAATGTATTAGAAGAGGAGGGTAAGTTATGAAATTAACTGTGGTTGTACCTTCTTATAATGAAGGCAGTGCTATAAGATTAACTTATGAAAAATTAAAGGATATATTGAAGAGCTATTGTTTAACACAAAAGTATGATTATGAATTTATTTTTGTTGATGATGGCAGCAGGGATGATACTCTAAATGTGATTAAGCAGTTTCAAAGATTTGATACTCACGTTAAATATATATCTTTTACTAGAAATTTTGGCAAAGAAGCTGGTATTTTAGCAGGGCTTGCTTATTCCAGTGGTGATGCAGTGATTTTAATGGATGCAGATTTACAGCATCCCCCAGAATTAATTCCTAAAATGTTGGAGTATTATATTGAGGGATATGATCAAGTAGTTGCAAAACGAAACAGAACTGGAGATTCAAAATCAAAAACACTTTTCTCTAAATTATATTACAAAATGGTTAATCATTTAGTGGATGTAAAGCTTGAGGATGGCGTAGGAGATTTTCGTCTTTTAAGTAGAAGAGCTGTAAAAGCTTTACTGTCCATGCATGAATACAATAGATTTTCAAAGGGTATGTTTTCGTGGATCGGCTTTAATGTAAAAGTAATTGAATACGAAAATCAACAAAGAGTTACAGGGACAAGTAAGTGGAGTTTTACAAAACTTGTTCAGTATGGAATCGATGGTATATTATCATTCAATAATAAACCTTTGAGATCAACATTGTATTTAGGTTTTATAATGGTGGTTTTAGGAATAGCGTATATACTGTATTCCTTGATCCGTGTTTTAGTAGTTGGAATTGATACTCCAGGATATTTTACTATAATATCAGCAATTTTAATTATGGGAGGTGCGCAGCTTTTATCAATTGGTGTAATAGGTGAATACATTGGTAGAATTTATTATGAAGTAAAAAAACGTCCACATTTTCTTATAGAAGAAACAAATATTGAAAGAGTAAAACAAAAGCGCTACTGGGAGGACAAATATGAGGCATAAGATAAAGCAATGCTTTAAGAATTTGGTAAATAAAGACAGCAATATTTGCAATTTTTTACGATTTGGTATAATTGGAGTAATTAATACAGTTCATTATTATATATGGTATCTTCTTTTATTATGGGTGACAGTTCCATATGTTGTAAGCCATACTATTGCCTTTACTTTGAGTATGATTGGATCATATTTTCTTAATTGTTTCTTTACCTTTAAGGTAAAGCCAACTTTAAAAAAGTTTATTAAGTATCCACTAACTACACTTGCTAATTATTTAATTTCTACATTTTCTTTAGTTTTGTTGGTTAGAATTTTAAAAGTAAGTCCTTCAATTGCGGCACTTTTAGCGTCCATACTTCCAATACCAATAACATTTATAATGACACATAAAATATTGAATTCAGATGCACGAAATGAAAAAAAACTTCATATATATATAATTAAAAATTTGTTTGCACTTGTTATTTTATTTCTTTTTTCTTTAGGATGTCATTTATATATTTATCAAAATGGAAAGCTGTTTGGAAAGATAGGCTTAGATAATGCTTCTCAGCTTATGTACTTTGTTACATTCCTGCAAAAGTCTTTTATTTCCGGACAGCATTTTTGGTCATGGAGTTATGGACTTGGAGGAGATATTCTTGGTGAATTTACTTATTACTATACTACAAGTCCATTTTTTTATTTAATGCTCATATTTAGAAAATTAGGTATTGGGACCTTGACTTTAGGTGGTACTGTTCACTGGAGGTTGATTTTTAGTATATTCAGGCAATTTTTAGCTATGGCAATTTTTTATTTATTATTAAAGTATGAGAAAAAAAGTACATATACATCTTTAATAGGAGCTGCTACATATGGTGGATGCATTAGTTTTATATGGTTTTCTCTCTTCTTTGATTTTATGGCAGATTCCTATGTATGGCTGCCTCTTACTATTTTAGGATTGAGGATGTATGAAAATACTAAAAAGTGGTATCTTCTTGTTATTAGTGCAGCATTAACTGTAGCTAATAGCTTTTACTTTGGATTTATTAGTTTTATTTTTTACATAATATTTATTATTGTATTTACTAAGATTCATGGAAAGAATATTAGAGAAAGAATAAGTTCATTTTTTAGTAGTATTTTAAAATATGCTGTATTTGCTGCAATGGCTGTAGGATTATCAGCTGTGGCATTTATTCCTTCTGTTTTAGCATTTTTAAAAACAGATCGTTTTTCAACTGAAACTAAGACTCCTTTGTTTCATACCCTTAACTATATGCTCACAATCCCTGATAGATTCTTTTTTTATGCTAGTGTTTTAGGATTTCCACTAATTATGCTAATTATTTTTGCACTGCCATGGAAAAAGTTTTCGTGGATGACTAAAAGAAAAACAGTGCTTGTAGGTATATTTTTTCTTATGTTTTTAACTCCTTATTCTGGAGCGTTTTTTAATGGACTTTCATATTCTTCTGATAGATGGTTTTATTTATTTATATTTGCAGTAGCTTATGCAATTCCAGATTGGCTGGAGGAAAATGATAAATTTAAGAGTGTAGGTTTAGTTTTCTTTTCTGCTATTGCTGTATTATCAATAGTACTTTATCATTCAAAACAGTTAAAGGGATTTGATTTTAACATTCAAAGCAGAGAAATAACTGATAAAATAAATATTCTAATTTTGTCTGTAGGGCTTATATGCCTTTTAGCAGTAGCTTTAAAGAAGTATGTTTCAAAAAAATATGTAAAGCTTATTTTAAACTGTATTATAGTTTTGTGCGTAATGGTTGGTCTTATAACCAATAGTAATAGTTACTTAAGTATTTCAAAACCTGATATGACAGGTGAAGCATTAAAAAATTCTTGCATGGACAATGAAGAAGAACAGCGAATATTTAGCAAATTGACTCCATCTAAAAATGAATTTTATAGAGCAATTTTTAGAAATGCAGCTCAAGAAAATGCACCTATGAGTTATGATTATTATGGTACAAGTACATATAACAGCATGGTTGATGGAAATCTTCATAAATGGTTAAAGGTTGATCATAATATTTTAAGTACCTTTGTAACTCCTAGTGCATATAAAAATTTTGATGATAGATTATTTTTAGGAACCTTTTTTGGAAGCAAGTATATAGTTGACAATAAATATGATACTCCCTTTAATCCTTATGGATACTCGCTTGTTAAACAAACAGATAATTATAATGTGTATGAAAATAAGAACGATGTGGGCTTTGATTTGTGGTACAACACTACCATGGACAAAAATACTTATAATAATATGAATGTTGCACAAAAAGATTCAGTACTTCTTCAAACAGCTGTGGTTGATAAAAATGTATCTGGGTTAAAAAGTTCTTCAATTGATAATTCAGTAGATGAGCTCAAATTGGATTGGGAAAATGCAACTACTAAAAATATGAAGTATAAAGATGGAGTCATAGAAGCTTCAGATAATGCAACTATGAATATTCCAATTAAAAATTATAAGCAGAATGTTAATGGTGAAATATTATTTTCAATGAATTTGAAACCTGAAAATGGACAGGAATTTAGATTAATGGTTAATAATAAAATTACAATTAAATCAGAAGAACAATATCCTTATGTATATCCCATTTATCAATATACCTTCACATTTGATGGAAATACTGATATGTTGAAATTAAGTATTTCAAAAGGGAAATATAAAATTACTAATTCACATGTATGGTTTAATTCATATGAATCTTATACAGACTGGGTAAATGCAAGAAACAAGTATAATATGGAAAACCTATATGTAGACGGCGGAAAAGTTAAAGGAACAATAAAAAATAATGAAAAGGGAATAATGGCCTTTAATATACCATTTAATAAAGGCTGGTCAGCTAAGGTAGATGGAAAAAAACAAGAGTTAATTAAGGTGAATGGAGTTCTTATGGGCCTAGTTTTAGAGCCTGGTTCTCATAATATAGAAATGAGTTTTGTTACGCCTGGACTTATAATTGGAGGCTTTATAAGTGCTGCTGTAGTTATCTTTATAATAATGCTTTATATTTTCAGCAATAAAAGAAAACCTCACAATGATTAATGTAAAATAATACAGTATTTTTTCAAATAATGTCTTTAAAAACAAAGTTATGATTTAGATATATTAAAAAGAGTTTGTCATAATGCATATGTGCATTTTGATAAGCTCTTTTTTAGTGAACTACAAAGAAATTATAAGAACATTATATACTTGAGTTCAAAGATTCAGCTAGTTCTAATGATGCATCTATTTTTTTCATAATATCGTCTATATATTGTTTATGATTTTCTATTACTACACCAGTTTTACTAACGCCATCTTCTACTGATTCCATTCCGTTTCTTATACTATTTAATATAACTTCTATTTTTTTTGCAGAATCCACACTTACTGAAGCTAATTTTCTTACTTCGTTAGCAACTACAGAAAATCCCTTACCTTGTTCACCTGCTCTTGCTGCTTCTATGGCAGCATTTAAACCAAGTAAATTGGTTTGGTTTGCTACAGTTCTTATGAAACTCAATATATCATCAGTTTCGTTAACCTTTTCCTTTGATTTAGAAGAAGATTCAAGCAAGGAACCAGAAGTTTCTACAAGAGAATTTACTTGTGATGATAAATTATGAATTCCATCAGATAATGCTTCTATGTTTTTTATTAAATCTTTAGCTATATTTTTGAATTTGTCTGATTTCATAATATTTATTTTTTTATCATAACCCATTCTTGATAGAGCATTGGCAAATATAAAAATTAAGTTTGCTGCAGATTCTATTTTATCCCTTGGTACAATTGGGATTTTTCTTAGTGCATTTATGTATTCATCTTCATTAACACCTATTTCTCTAGCTATTTTTCTAAATTTTTCTTCCTCAGGAGGAGCATCCAATACTTGTCCACCCACTATAGAGCCTATTTGCACACCATCTACAACAATAGGTGCTGCAAAATCCACTAAACCAGCATGACAGCTGTAAATAGCAGGTTTGTTAGTTTTTGAAGCTGTTCTTCCACCTTCAATATCACAATTTATACATCTTTTATTGCCTTCTACTGATCCTCTGGTATATTTCATACAAAAGTCTGAAAAATTACTAGGAGATGTAACATTACCTTCCTTATTATCTACTGAAATACTGGCCATACCCATTGCTTTTGCAAAATTGTCTTGAAATTGTTGTAATAATTTTAAATCAATAAGAGAACTTATAGTAAAATCAAAATCATTTTTAGAATCCATAGTTATCAACCTCCAAGCATAGTCTAATTTAGCGTTATCAGTATTAGTATATATTTCGGTTAAAAACAATATTTTTAGACAATACTGATAATATAAAATTAATGAAAAATTAAGTATAATATGAAATTTCATAATTTATTACATTAATTATACAATAATCTAGGTTATTGTACAAGTTATGAATTTAACATAATTCAATTTTATATTAATTATGACATATTTTTATATCATTTACATTATACTACAATATTTTAAACATGTTACAATTTTTTTGTTTAGAATAAAATTTCTACAAAATATTTTGATACAAAATTGAATGAAAATTATCATTATAGAAATATAAATTCAATAAAAAATTCATAACTATTGAAAAAATATAATAACCGGTATACAATATAATCATGTTAAATGCAATATTAATTTATGAAAAAAAGTATGGATTACTTTTGTATTAAAAGTAGTTGCATTTAAAAAATTTCATATGACTATATTATGAATAACATTAAAGAATAGGGGGAGTTAATATGAATCTCAATGAAAAAATTGATGGTTTAAAGGAAGAGCTTATTAAAGCAAGTCAAGAAGTAGTAAAAATTAAAAGTATTGAAGAAGAAGGAAAGCCAGGCATGCCTTTTGGTGAAGGTGTATCAAAAGCACTTGATAAGGCACTTGAAATTTCAGCTTCTCTTGGATTTCGTACATATAAGGAAGAAGAAGGCTATTATGGATATGCAGAATATGGTGAAGGCGAGGATTATGTAGCAGTTCTTGGTCATATGGACGTTGTTCCAGAAGGAGATAACTGGATTCATCCACCATATGGAGCAGAAATTCATGATGGTAAAATGTTTGGAAGAGGTACATTAGACGATAAGGCTCCAACAATGGCAGCACTTTTTGGATTAAAGGCTATAAAAGATCTTAATATGCCAATTTCAAAGAAAGTAAGAGTTATTTTTGGAACTAATGAAGAAACAGGAAGTTCTGAAATGCATGTGTACAATAAAAAGGAAAAAGCTCCAGCAGCTGGATTTACACCAGATGCTATGTATCCACTTATAAATGCAGAAAAAGGTATAAGAAGATTCCATGTTGTTAAGACTTTAAATTCTTGTAATTGTGATATTAGTATTAAATCACTAAAAGGTGGAATAAGACCTAATATGGTTCCAGATAAATGTGAAACTATAATAGCTGCAAAGGATACTGAAGCTGTTGTTAAAGCTGTAAAGGAATTTGCAGATAAAATGGGATATAACATGAAATCTGAAATTGTAAATGGAGATGTAGTTCTACATACATTTGGAGTATCAGCACATGGAAGTATGCCTGAACTTGGAAAAAATGCTGTAATGCATACATTTCAGTTTTTAGGAACAATCCTTAAAGGGGGTTGTGGCCTTGCAGATTATGTTAATTTCTTTAACAAAAATGTTGCATTAGAAACAGAAGGTACTTCACTTAAAATAGCATGTGAAGATAAACCATCAGGAAAACTATCATTAAATGTTGGAGTTGCGGACATTAATGAAGGAAAAGCAGATATGTGGATAGATATAAGATATCCTGTTACAGCTAAAGGTGAAGAAATTATGAATACCCTTTCTAAGGAATTTGGCAAGTGTGGTGCTAAAATAGAAAGAGTTGAAGCTCAAGATCCTCTTTATTATGCAGAAGACAGTAAATTGGTTACAACTCTTCTTAAAGTTTATAGTGAGCAAACAGGTGAGGAAGGAAAGGCTTATGGTATAGGTGGAGGAACTTATGCTAAGGAACTTCCTAATATAGTTGGATTTGGACCAATATTCCCAGGAAAACCAGATTTGGATCACCAAGCTAATGAATATATTGAAATTGATGATCTTATAATGAATGCTAAAATATATGCTCATACAATATACGAACTTGCTAAGTAAATAGTTATATAATATAAGATTTGATATAGTAGTTATGAAAATCACTGTCAATTTTATTGGAATCTAATAAATTTTGATGGTGATTTTTTACATGTGAAAATATTATATAATGATAGGAAGCTTTATCAAAACATGTTATAATTGAATATATAAATTCATAATAATAATTAATATAATGGGGGTAATAGTAAATGTTAGATTGGAAGGATAAATATTCTATTGGTGTAGAATTAATTGATGAACAACATAAGCATCTTTTTGAAATAGGGAATAAAGCAGTTAAATTATTAAAAAATGATTTTTATATAGACAAGTATGATAAAATTATTGAAATAATTCAAGAATTATGTGAATATACGGAGTTTCATTTTAAAGCTGAAGAAGGTTATATGCTAAAAATAGGTTCAAAACAATATGAAAGTCAGAAAATTGAACATGATGCTTTTATAAAAAAGATAAATTCTGTAGATTTGAACAAGATAGATAATGACCAACAAAAGTATCTTGAAGACTTACTTGCTTTTGTTTTTAACTGGATTATTGAGCATATATTACAAAAGGATAAGTTGATAAAAGAAAATTAATAAATACAAAACAAAGACCTTGTACTTTAAGAAGCGCAAGGTCTTTATAATTAAAATTAGGTACATATTTAGATTTAAATTTCTCTATATAAGTTCTTTTCAAATACGTCAATAATAGGAAATCCCTTTTGAGCACATTCATTAATTTTGCTAATCAATTCCTTTTTAGTCCAAAATTCATGATTAATTGTGGTTTCTTGCTTTATATCCTTATAAGTAAGTCCATAAAATTTCATTACTTTCCTCCTTTAATTTTGCCATAGGCATAATATTAAAAAATAAGTAAATATTCATGTACCAGTCTTTTGTGGATATTAGTGATTTGGCAAAAAAGATAACTGTATATTATGTTAAATTATACCACAATTAAGTATAATAATCAAATTTTGGAATATGGTAGTTGAATTATTCAATAATTGGAGTAGATTTTGAAATAATAAAGTCAACTTTTCCAAAAGAAAATACAATAGGTATACGATAAGCTTCTGTTAAATTAGTTAAGACACCTTTAGAGTGCATTTCTTGTGGATTTAGCTGAAGTTCAGTATTATTTTCAGACATATTTACAATAAATATTCCATTAACTAAATTTAAAAATTCTCCTATAGATTCTTGAGTATATCCATCATTTTCATCTAGATTTTCTTCAGTGTACCTTTTGGCAAATTCTAATAATGTTTTTTGGTCAGCAGAAATACATATATATAATTCAAAATCTCCATTAATTTTTTGTGAAGCAATGTAATTAAATTCATATTCATCTATAGGCATAATTTCTATAGGTCTAAAATCGCTATCAACAAACCTAATAATATTTTTAAGCAAAAGAGAAAAATATTTTTTATAAATGGCACCATAGGAACAACTGTCAAAATTATAAAATTTGTATATAATTTCATCTAAATTTTCATTTATTAAAAAATTGAAATCTTCATTACTAATACTATATGACATTTTATAATTATCAAGTGCTTGCTCAAATTCAGTAAGAGTCATATAATTCTTATCTAAGATTGCTTGTCTAACAAGCATATCCTTTGATTCCTGTTCAAAAAGTAAAAGTTCTAACTGTTCTTCGTTTAAAAGGCTCATATCAATTGAAAGTTCACCAAATTTTTTATCAATTCTATATTGCGTTTTATGTACCTCGTCAACATTATCCTTGGTCATAAATCCTGAATTAACAGCTAACTCACCTAATCTAACATGTATGGATTTTTGTAAATCTAACAAATTTTTTAATTGTTCAGGTTTAAGTAATTTCTCATTTAAAAGGTAATTGCTAAATAATTGTGTAAGCATAAATTACTGCACCTCCTCATTAAACTCCTTTAATATACTTTCAATTTTTATGTTTGCAAAAGGTTTTTGTATAAATTCACAAGCTCCTGCTTCAAGAGCTTTTTTAAGTAATGTTTTAGTACCTGATGATGATGACATGATAACCTTTGCACTTTCATCAAATTCAATAATTTCATTTAAGGCTGTAATGCCATCTTTTACAGGCATAACTATATCCATAAAAACCAAATTAGGCATATATTTTTTATACATATCTATGGCATTTTGTCCATCTGAGGCTTCAAAAATTTCAGTGCAGCCATATTTAAATAACAGTTCTTTTAGTTTTTTTCTTATTAGACTTGAATCATCACAAATAAGAACCTTTAATGAATGTAGTTCCATTGTCTTTGTTCTCCCCCTTATCATATAAAATACTTTTACAAATAGTAAATTTTATATTCATATATATTATTATACATTAATATGAAGGAGTATACAATATTGTATATTATTATACAAATTTGTACCACAAATTTCATAAATGTTCTATAAATACTAATGTAACATAAAAATAATTAAAGTTAATATTAAAACAGCTATTAGATTAATTAAATGCTCAACTTTTGCACATGTATTTTTTGAGTTAATATAAGCATAATGCAAAAGTTGAGTTGAATATAAATACTTAAACAGATAATATAGTTATAGTTTTAGTTCCTATTACTCCAGACATATCTTTTGCAGTTGCTTTTACAGTAACTGTATCTGCTGTTGAATTGGATTTAAGCACGCCATTTTCATCTATTGAGGCGCTGTCCTTTATGCCGCATTCCACAGACCAAATTACTCCAGAAATTGTTGGATTAGATGGAGATATACTTGCAGTCATATTCAATGTGCTGCCGTAATACATGAGGGAAATTGAACTAGTAACAGTAATGCTGCTAACAGGAGTAGATAAAGTTGTCATAGACTCATCCATAAACCAAGGTGCTAATTTTGGTGTTGAATTTTCAAAATTAAGTGTGGTTGGATTAGTTGTTCCCCAATAGTTTTGGGTAGCATCAAATCCATCATAGGAATTAAGACTTACTGTATTATTTTTAAAATTGTTATTTTTTAACGTTATACTCCAATGATCCAAAGTGGCACCACAAGCATTGTTAATACATTTATTGTTAGTAATATTAAGATTAGCTTGGTTTTCATATATGCCGCAGTTACAGTTTTTTATATCGTTTCCCTCAAAAGTACCTGGACCATATATAAGGCCTTCTATTCCATTACCAGTAGAATCTAAACCATCAATTTTGTTGTTTTTAATAATTATGTCACGTCCAAAAATAAAACCAATACCAGCTGCATATTTACCTGAATGGAACCCTTCTACTACATTTTCTTCAAAAGTGATATTGCTTGCACCATTTAAAACTTCTAATGCACAAAATTGATTTGTGCCTGGTTCACCTGGAGTACCTATTACCCTGCATTGACTTACAATACCATTTTTGAAATTTTGATCTAAGAACAATACAGCTATGCCAGAAGTGCTATTTCTATCAAAGGTAATGTTCCTTAACTCCACATTTTCACAATCATGACAAGATACTATAGTAGGACCTTTAGTTTCCACGCTAACAATGGTTTTTGAAATATGGTTTCCACTGCTATCTATAGTATCCGAACCTTTTATTATTACTGGAAATGTTATTTCAAAATTATCTTCGTAAAAAGTACCTTCTTCTAAATAAATAATCGGTATATCAGTAGAAGCAGCTAAATATGAATTATTAGGTGAATTAATTTTTTTATTATAATTGTATTCTTTTACTTCTTCATCTGAAAACACAAGGTTTTTTAACAAATCTTTCTTATTTTGTGCTTTTAATAAAAACGCTTCCTTTAGTTTAGAATCTATTTTTAATTTACATTCTTCAGTAGTAGTAACACAAATTTCACTTAAGGCTTTATTGTTTATCATAACGCATCTCTCCATAATATTATAATTTAACTAAATTCTTTTGCTTTTTCTAAAGCTTCTTTAATAGTTGAGAAAGCACTGTAACCGTAGATATAAGATCCACTGTTACCATCTGTATAATTAGGATTTACGTGTATATCCGTTTTTACGTTACTTAAAATAGTTTTTGAAGGATTAACATAATAAGGTACAAAGTTTGATGGACCTATTATTTTAGATTGTATAGTAGGCTTATAAGCAGTTCCCCACCAATTGTTAGGTGCATTAGTAGTTGTAGCAAGGTTATTTTCAATTAGATTGCCATTTAAAACTTTATTTGTTATGCTGTTTTTATCTATTTCAATAGTTGTTAAGTCAGCACCATCAAAACTTAAATCAGAGTTCATATTATCAGTTAGTTCATTGTTAATTATAGATATATCAGAAGGTACCTTACCTGAGATGCTGTGAATTCCTGCGGCTGTAGAACTGAGATATATTCCATATACAGCATTTTCATGAATTTTATTATTTTCAACATTTATATTCTTTGAGGTGTTTATCCAAATACCATATCCTTTGGAATCGTATATATCATTGTTATCAATTAAAAGTTTACCTTCAGAAGCTTTAACTGATTCAATGATCATTGCATGATTGTTGTAGCCTGATATTTGATTATTAATAATTGTTAAACCTTTAAAATCTATCATATCATCTAAGTGCTTTGGATCATCAGGAGGATAAAGGAAAGCTTCAGCATCATATCCCATATAAATTCCATAGTTACTGCCTTGAGGTGAATAGATTATATTGTCTGATATTATTATATTTTTATAGGACTGTTTATCTTGTTTATTTTCAATGCCTATATTCCAATCTCTAATTTCAAGGCCTATAATTTTTACATCATCTGCTGATATAGTGATAGCTGTTTCTGTGGCTATCTTTTCGCTTTTTTGCTTTAATATAACACCAGAATTGCCTTGTAATGTTATAGATCTCTTTATTTCTAAGGCTTCATCATATATTCCTGGAAGTAAATTAACTTTTATTATGGAATATACAATTATAGCAAATTTTAATACTTTAGTATCATCTACTGCAACTATTTTGTTATCTACTGGTCCACTG
This sequence comes from Clostridium carboxidivorans P7, assembly GCF_001038625.1. GTDB lineage: Bacteria > Bacillota > Clostridia > Clostridiales > Clostridiaceae > Clostridium_AM > Clostridium_AM carboxidivorans. Next base: position 2,245,157 of record NZ_CP011803.1, on the reverse strand, counting down.
ATGTTGGTTATGCTTTTGTCGGTTATAGGTATGCCTTCAAAAACGCCATCTAATTTAATAGTTGTAATATTTGATTGAGTAAGTGCAAATACCACTGCTAAAGAGTTATTTGCTTCAGCAATACTAGGATCAGTTTGTTCAAAACCTTTTACATCAATAGTACTTATATCTGTAACTCCACTTTGTATAGTAACATGGGTGATATTTTTTCCATCGATGGTCAAATTGTTAGAATTTAAATTTAAAGTTTCAACACTAGATCCATTATCTAAAGTCAAGCTTGTATTTCCAGCATCAATTTGAACGTTTTTAACATTTCCACCTTTAGTTATTTCAATATTTGTATTAGAACCATCTACTGCTAAATTGTTAACTGATGCTCCTTGATCAATTAAAATGCTTGAATGTTCTGCTTGGATATTTAAATTAGTGACTGAAGCATCATGCTCGATTGAAATATTAGAATATTGTGATTGTACTTCTAAATTAGTAACTTCAGAGCCAATTATTTGTAGTATTTGTACTGGTGTACCTTGTGCTGGAGGGTTAAGAATAATTTCTCCAACTACACTTTTTATAGGTGTTCCAGATGAAGTATCTTCATCTAATATGACTCTTGCATTACCAAAGAAACGCAATATAGGAGTGTTTATTCCATATAAATGAATACTATTAACATCTCCTGAAAGTACTCTTGTTCCTAAAGAAGCAGTTACATTATGCAAAGTTATACTTGCATATGGTCCTATATCTATAATTAACTCTCCATCTATAATTAAATTGTTTAGTTTACCTTCATCAGCACCAATACCCAAGGTTACATTTGGAGTTGTTAAAGTGAATTTATTAGTTCCATCACTATCTAAAATAACGTATTTATTTATAGAAAGAGCCTTGGTCAATGTTATATTATTTAATAAGGATATATGGCCTACAGAATCATCTGAAAGTGCATTTGTTAATTCTGTTTCATTACTTACAGTAACATCCTTTAAGGTTTTTTTAGATATTTTTATTTTATACACATTGGATACTACTTTATCTTGAGATGTGGATTTTACTGAAATTACATCATTAATTTTAAAATCATAGGAAATCCATAGTGTTTTATCAATTACAGTAATTTCTCCATTTCTTACTACTTCTACTATTACAGTTGTATTAGGCTCATCTTGTGTTATGCTAATACCTGTTGTAGTATCAGTACCTACCTCTAAAACGGCACCATCAGGATTGATATCTGTTATTAAAGCTTGACTTAAATCTACACTGTAATTTTCTATTTTTATAGAACTTAAATTAGCATTGTGACTTTCAAGTACACCATTTATTAAAGTTTCATTGGTATCAATAAAATATATAAAACTTTCTTTTAAATTATATTTTACATTAGATATTAAATTATCTTTAAATTCAGTAGTAGACTTTTGAAGACCTTGAAGTTCTATTGCTGCACTAAATATGCCATTTGGTTCCTGTGTTTCTATTGGAGTAAGTGGATTATTCCATACATTATCCACTACATTATTTGTAACATTAATATTAGTTGACATAAAGAATTGTTTAGTTTCAGTATTTAAGGTTTCTACAAATATACCATGTCTTGCTGTATTATTTATAATATTTAAAGCTGCATTTAAAGTGTTAATAGGTGAAGGAAGTGCTTTAGTTCCTTCTTTGTAAGCTATTATACCATCACCACAAGCTGCTTTGCCTTCAGGTCTTACTATATTCTTGATTATATTGTTGTAAATACTGCAGTTATCTCCATGAACGTATATACCATTTTGTGCAAAGTTATTACCATCTACAGTTAAATTTTCAATGGTTACATTACTGCTGTCTGCTCCAATAACTGCACTATAAGGAATAAAACTTAAGTTGCTTATATTTTGTCTTGCTGATATTGTAACTTGTCTAGATATTCCACTTAGTATAACAGATCTTTTTATTTCTATTGGAGTAGATATATTTAATATATCCTGTAAAACATTAATAGTACCTATTTCTGTCCAATTTGCAAGTGCATATCTTAAATCACTTTCTGTAGAAACACCATATATTATATGATTTTTTGGTAATTCAGGAATATTGGTATACGTTACACGTTTATGCAAATCAAAACCTTTAAAGCTGCTGCCTGTAATATTTATATTGGAAGGTATACCTTGATTGTCAATTATTGAAATACCTATAAAATCGTTATTAGATGAATTTTCAAATTCTGCGCTTATATCCATATTGCTGCAGCTGTCTTCAATTGTAATAGAAGCTTTACTGTTATCTTTAAATTTAGTTTTAGATACGCTGCAATTTGTAACATTATTAAATACTAAAGCTTCACTGCTATTTGTAAATTCACATTCTGTAATTTCTATATTAGATAAATTTTTAAAATTAAATGCAGTCTTAAAATCTTTCATGTGCACATTTTTTAAGCTTACTGAACTCTTAGTTAAAAATTGTCCTATAAAATTAGCACCATTTGTATTTGGTAAACCTATAATATTTAAATTTTCCAAAGTAATTTTTATATCTGTAAAGGAATTTACATACATATTCATATTAGATAAAATTAAATTAGTAAGGAGATTACCATCATCATCAACCATTCCTGAAATGGTGATATTTCTTGAAGCATCAATAGAATGATTGGATATACTAAAATTACCTGCTGGAATATTAATGTTATTTATAGAAGCATCATCTAATGCATTGGATAATTCTTCATTATCTTTAACCTGACCAACTACATTAAAAGATATATTTGGAGAATGTTTAACTGATTTAGGATTTATGCTTATATTCGCAGTTCCAGTTTTATTTATCGTAATTTGTCCACTTTCATCTACTGGTATATTAATATCATTAGAACTATATTTTAAAGCTACAGAATTTTCATTTATAATATTGCTTTGTGCCATAACAGGACTTCCTGTAGGCAAGAATAATTTAGGTTCTTTTATAATTACTAATGATATTCTGTCATATTTTCTCGAAGATGAAGTAGCAATTACTTTATACTCTCCATTAACAACTTCCACAGACTTTTCTGAAAACCATACTAAACCATCATCGCTTATTTCCAAAACAGCTAAAGTTTCTTTCATTCCAGCTTTTTTAATTTTATAAGCTGCTGAAAAATTATTACCAAGTTGATATAAATTAGTGCTTTCTATTGATACATCTCCATTTTGCTCGCTGTCAGTAACTAATTTTGAATCATCATATTCTACGATGAGACTGGGCCACATAGAAGCTTGAGTATATTCTCTACTTCTGAACCATATAAAGGATGAAGCACTCTCAGATGCTATTACTTCTATTCCATGAACAGCTTCAGTTTTATTATTTAGCCACTGTTTAACAATTGATGTAACATCAATATCAAAATATCCATTCAAATTACCATCAGTTAGCATTGAATTATAACCTATTTCGTCGTGAGAAGGCTGATTGTTCCAGTTAACCTCCATTTCTTTAAAATTTTCAAGTAATTTATAAGCAGTTACTTCCTGACGGCCTGCTTTATCTTTTTTATATACATATAATCTTAGTAATACTCTTACAATGCTTACTTTTGAAAATATTGAAGAAATATCAAACTTTAAAAGGGTTTTATAGTAATCATTTCCTGATGAAGAACTTCCAATTAGTAATGAATCTGATTTTCCAAAATTAATCGTTGAGCTATACTTGCTTATACAAGTGTCTTCTATAGGTAAAAGTATTTCTATCAAAAATATCATCTCCTAAATTTATTGCTTTGATGTATACAGCTTTAGTCATATTACATAATATGCTGATGAGATTTTTTGGATATAAAGATTTGAAAATATGTTATATAATTAAATTGCTAAAGGTTCATATGGTAAAAACATTGCGTCGTAATTTGCTTATAATGTAAAATTAAAAAAAGAGGTGAATGAAGTGAAATTCTTAATAAAGTACATAAAAAACTACTGGAAATTGTTTATAGCAGCAGTAATATTCTTAACTATTGAGGCCTTGTGTGATTTAATGCAGCCTACAATAATGTCTAAGATAATAGATATAGGTGTCGCAAATAAACAAATGGATTATGTAATGAATAAAGGACTTATAATGCTTTTAATTACAGCACTTGGTGCAGCAGCAGCTTGTGGAAGAAATATTTTATCCAATTATGTATCTCAAAAATTTTCAGCAGAACTTAGACTGGATCTTTTTAAGAAAATACAAGGTTTTTCCTTTGATAATTTGGATAAATTTAAAGGGGCATCACTTGTAACCAGGTTAACTAATGATGTAACTCAACTGCAGAATTTTTGTAATGGACTTATGAGAATTTTTGTGAAGGCTCCTCTTGTATGTATAGGAAGTATTATAATGGCTGCTAAACTTAATCCTCGCATGTCTTTAGTATTAGTTGTAGTTGTGCCAATTGTAATAATTTTCATATTTACTAACATGCAAATTGGTTATCCATTTTTCATTAAGGTTCAAAAGGCTTTAGACAGGGTGAATACTGTAATGAGAGAGTATTTATCTGGAGTTCGAGTAGTTAAAGCCTTTAATAAGTTTGATTATGAGATTAAAAGATTTGAAGGTGCAAATGGGGAATTGGCATCAGCATCTACTAATGCAATGAGATTGATGTCTGTGTTTTCACCAAGCATAAGGTTAACAGTGAACTTAGGGATAGTAGCAGTTATCTGGATTGGAGGATTTCGTGTAAATGATGGAAATATGTATGTAGGTCAAGTAATTGCCTTTATTAATTATATGACACAAATTCTTTTTTCTCTTATGATGATATCTTTTGTTTTTACAGTATTTGTTAGAGCTAGGGCTTCTGCTGAGCGTATAGGTGAAGTATTTATGGAAAAAAACGAAAGGAATGACTCTGGAGCTATTAAAATAAATGCTAAAACAAAGGGTAGGGTAGATTTTGAAAAGGTCTATTTTTCATATGCTACAAATAAGGGAGAACCTATAATTAAAGATGTTACATTTAGCTGTATGCCAGGGGAAACAATAGGAATCATAGGAGCTACAGGCGCAGGAAAAACAAGTCTTGTTAATTTGATACCTTGTTTTTACAATGTAACTAGTGGAGCAGTTAAGGTAGATGGAATAGATGTCAAGTATATTGATTTGAAAAATTTAAGACAAAAAATATCAATTGTTCCTCAAAAATCTATATTGTTTACAGGTACTGTTAAAGATAATATAATTTGGGGAAAGGAAAATGCTTCAGATGAAGAAATAAGGAATGCAGCAATTATGGCCGAGGCTCATGATTTTATTTCTTCCTTTCCAGAAGGTTATGAAACGAAAATAGGTCAGGGAGGCGTAAATTTTTCAGGAGGTCAAAAACAGCGTATTTCCATTGCCCGTGCATTAATTAAAAAACCAGATATTCTAATATTAGATGATTGTACAAGTGCTGTAGATGCAGCAACAGAAGCAAAAATTAGATTATCTTTAAAGAAGCATTTTAAAAATCTTACTTGCTTTATAATAGCTCAGCGTATTACAAGTGTTATGGAAGCTGATAAAATAATTGTAATGGATAATGGTGAAATAGCTGGTGTTGGTAAACATGAGCAGCTTATGAAAAGTTGCAATATCTATAAAGAAATATTTTATTCACAGATAGGTAAAGAGGTGGTGTAACGTGGCTCAAGGAGATAAAGGCCCAATAGGTGTTGGTAGAAATATAATGGGAAGACCAGGTAAAAGACATGGTAGAATGATGCCTGTTGTAAAACCAAAAAATTTCAAAGAAACTATGTCTAGATTATGGAAATATTTTGGCAGTGAACGTAAATTTTTAACTTTGATATTTATTTTTATTATAATTGATGCTGCACTTTCACTTTCAGTACCATATATTATAGGAAAATCTGTAGATGCAATGTCTCAAATAAATGGGAAAGTGAATTTTGCAGTACTTAAAATAATGTCTATTGCTCTTGTAGCAGCTTATATAGGTGATGCAATTATTACTTTCCTTCAAGGTTGGATTATGGCAGGAGTATCACAGAGGATAGTTATGAATTTACGTAGCCACCTATATAAAAAACTTCAAAAGCTGCCAATATCATTTTTTGATATACATACTCATGGAGAGGTTATGAGCCGTTTATCTAATGATATTGACAATGTAAGCAGTACAATATCACAGTCTACAGTGCAATTAATGTCTGGACTTATAAACATAATTGGGTCACTTTTTATGATGATAATTTTAAGCCCTATACTTACACTAGCTACTATGATAACTGTACCTATGGTACTTGTGCTTACCCGTATTATAGCGAAAAATACAGCCCCTTTGTTTAAAGACCAGCAAATAGAATTGGGAAAGCTTAATGGATACATAGAAGAAACAATATCAGGCATTGAAGTGGTAAAAGCTTTTAATTATGAAGATAAGGTAATTGAACAGTTTGAAGAAACTAATTCAAAATTGTGCAAGGTAGGTATAAAAGCTCAAATATTATCAGGATTTATAATGCCACTTATGAATGTAATTAATAATATAGGTTTTGCTGTAGTAGCTGGAGTTGGAGGTATGCTGGCAGTAAAAAATTTGATTACTGTAGGCATTATAGCAAGTTTCTTAAGTTATTCAAGACAGTTTTCAAGACCGTTAAATGATTTAGCTAATATATTTAATACACTGCAATCTGCTGTAGCAGGAGCAGAAAGAGTATTTGAAATACTTGATGAAGAAGAGGAAGCTTCAGATGTATTAGAAGCTGATGTATTAGAAAATGTAGAAGGAAATGTAAAATTTGAAAATGTTAATTTTGGTTACAGAGAAAATGTATCTGTACTGAAAAATATAAGCTTTAATGCACCAAAAGGGAGCACCACAGCTATAGTAGGGCCTACTGGTGCAGGAAAAACAACCGTTATAAATTTACTTACAAGATTTTACGATATAACTAATGGAAGAATCTTAATTGACGGCAGAGATATAAGAGAATACACTAGAGATAGTTTGAGAAAGTGTTTTGGTATAGTGCTTCAAGATACCTACCTTTTTTCTGGAACAATTAAGGAAAATATTAAATATGGTAAGCTGGATGCTACCTTTGAAGAAGTGAAGACAGCTGCAGCTATGGCTAATGCAGATGTATTTATAAATAGACTTCCCAAAGGATATGACACTTTTTTACAAGACAGTGGAGAAAACTTGAGTCAAGGACAAAGACAGTTAATTGCTATAGCTAGGGCTATTTTGGCTAATCCATCTATATTGATTTTAGATGAAGCTACAAGTAGTGTGGACACCCGTACTGAAATGAACATACAGGAGGCAATGCTAAAGCTTATGGAGGGGCGTACAAGTTTCATAATAGCACATAGACTTAGTACCATTAGAAATGCAGATAATATCATGGTAATTGATGGTGGTGAAATAGTAGAAAAGGGAAGTCATGAAGAACTCATTAAAAATAAAGGAATATACCATAACATGTATTTTAATCAATTTAAAAATGTTCAGTAATTCTGATATAATTATATATGGTATAGAAAAAGTAGAGTATTACAAATAAAGAAAGAGGTTTAATGAACATGAATAAAAAGGATTTAGCAGACATAAGAAAAGAATTTAAACTTGGAGCATACATGCTGCCAATAAAAGAAGTTTACAGCGTATATTTAAAAAAGGACAATGGAGAGATTATAACAAGGGAATTAAATCACTTTGAAATGATGGATATAGAAAAACAAGAGCTTTACTTAGAGAATTTTAAAAAAATATTGACAGGTACCTTGGATTCTAAAATATTTGAATTGGATTTTAAAAATAAGACTACCATAGAACAGCTTGATAACAATGATGATTTAGAAGTGGAAGATGGACAAGAAGAAGATATAGATAGTACCCAGCAAATTTTGTATAAAGCATTAAATGAGAATAATGAAAGTATTGCAGCTTATGCAGATAAAGTAGTAGATAAGATAGCTGAAAATTATACTTATGAAACTGACGTAGTTATAAACTTTTTAAGAGCAGAGTACTATAAGGGAAATAAGAAAAAAAGTATGGAAGCTGAAGAGTCCATAGATGATTTTATGCAATCCATAGAATTCTTATTATGTAGTGTGAATAAGGTTGATGTGCCAAAGAAAGCACTAAAGCTTGATTATTCGGATTTGACCTTTAAACCAAATTCGGCATTGGATATGATAATAAATTTAAAATCCCCATTAGATGGTTTTATGTTCCCAAGCATTTCTGCAGAATACACAGATGTAAATAAGGCAGTTTATTATTCATCTAAGGCTAAACAGATGAACAGTGTTTTTGTGGAAGAAGTATTAGGTTGTAATGTTAAAGCTACTGCCATAGAGGAAAAAGAAACTTTTCATGCTATATTAAATACAGTGGTAGGAGATAGTATTAAACCAGATACTATGCAGGAAATATATGAAAGAATGAATGAAAAGCTAGAAATGGAAGAGGAAATTGAAGATGATGAAGAACCAACTGTAGATATGAAAGAAGTGGAAGAGGTTTTAAAAGAGAGCGGTATAGAAAATACTGAAGTAGTAAAAAGTGCTTTTGAAGAACTATGTGGAAGTGATTATGAATTTAAGGTAAAAAATATAGTACCTGATTTTAAGAGTAAATCCATAAAAATAGAAAATGAAAATACCAATATTACAATAACTCCAAGAGATTTAAGTTCTATAAAGCAAATAAAAGATAAGAGAGGCAGAAAGTGTCTTTTGATAGAGCTAAATGAAGATGTACAAATAAATGGCTTCAAATTAGAAACAGAAGAAGTGGATTATATATAATTAAAAAAGTATATAAACAGCCCTTTGCATTAATGCAGAGGGTTTTTCTTTTGGAATAATATTTAGACTATATTAATATTATTTTTATATGATACTAATTTGTTAATATTATTATTGTAGAATGATTTTTTATCATTTAGGTGGGGGATAATTTATGAATATATATAACAATTTTCAAGACATTACTAGATGGAGCAAAGCTAATCCTTATGAAGCACATTATTTTAAATATGAAACAAATATTATTTTTGCTTGTCATAATATAGTAGATGTATATCAAACTATGAGCATTGCAAGATCTAACTTAGATTATTTAGAGGATGAGTAATTTGAAGACTTTTTTAGGAGTAGTACAAGTTTTTCCTTTATTAAGTCCATATTATTACAAAATGCATTGATTTATTATAATACTTGTATTAGTTTGTCATGGCAAGTATTATGGCTGTATTTAGATTATAATCTAGAAGGTAAATTGCCAGAAAACAAGTTATATTATAAATCAATTAAAAAGTGTAATTTTAATGAATTACTTTATAGATTAACCCTTGCTAAAGAAATTAAGTTAAGAGATTATTATGTAAAAGGCTTTTTGGAAAATCCTTTAGTAAAATATATAAGACAAAAATATAATTATTTAAAGCATAGAGGAACATACTATTTTAGCTTTCTAGGCTTAAATGATAGCAGCAGCATGATGTTTTCCATTGATAATAAGACAATACCTATGATAAGTAGAATAAGTGTAGATACTGAAAAGTGGAAAAAGCAGCTCATTGATTTTGATAAGCTATTTCAAGAGTATTTTTCTGAAATAGTGAGAACTGTAGTGCCTAAGGATTTTGATAATACAACATTTGGATTAAAGGAACCTGTAGCATATTACAATAAACATAAGGAAGAAATTGATAAAATGTAAGTGAAAATATAGAAAAGCATGTTTGAAACATTTAAGCTTAGAGTATTGCAACATTCTATGGCATCCGAATTATTATTTTATAAATAATTTGGATGCCATTTTATTGACAGGTAAGTTTGTTTTTGTTATTATATTACCAATGGTAATTACCATTGGTAATGGAGGGGATAAAATGAAAAATATTAAAAATAATTTAAGTAAGGAAATTATTTTAGAGACTACATTAGCTTTAATAGATGAAAATGAGGGAAGCAAAAATGTAACTTTAAGAGATATTGCAAAAAAGCTTGGATGTGCTCATACAAACTTATACAATTATTTTAAGAGCTTGGAGAAAATTTTTTGGGAAGCGCTTGGACAGGCATTATTAAAAATGCTGTGTTATTCCGAAAGTAATTTAACTGTTAAAATTGATTGTGAAGAAGGACTTTATGAACTTTTCGATAATCTCATTGATTTTTCAATGGATCATCCTGGTTGGTATAAACTTATATGGTTTGATACTATAGGTGGAAATCCTCCTGATGAGGTAATTAAAATGTTAAATAAGCCAGGTAAAGAACTTATTGAAATAATTATAAAAGTAAGCAATGATAAACTTTCAGAGGAAAAGGCAAGTTTAATTGCAAATATATTACATGGATATTTACATGGTGAATTGTGTAAATGGATAAACAATCGAAGCTTTATGAACAATAGACAGGAAATAAAAACAAAGCTTTTATCAAATATAAAGTACATATATAAATTGATGGTTTAGTAAGGAGGAAATAAGAATGTTAAAGAAAATTTTAATCGGGGTTGTAATTTTAGCAATAGTTGCGGTTGCTAGTATGGTGATGATGGTTGGATATGCAAATAAAATAAAAGGAAGTAACGAAAAGATGCTTACAAGCAAAAATGCATCTCCTAAAAAGGCATTAATCATTTTTCAACCTTCATTATCTGATGTTACAAGTTTAATGGCAAATTCAATAGCCAAAGGATTAAATGATGAAGGTTATGAGGTTACATTGAATTATCCAGAAAAAGATCTAAAATATGATATATCAAAATATTCTATAGTGGTTTTTGGTTCACCAAACTATGGAGGAAAACCACTTACAGTAGTAACAGATTATATGTCAAAAATAAAAGACTTTTCATCTAAGAAAATTATAGTATTTTCAACTGGAGCAGATGCTTCGAAAAAAGATGAACTTGAAATTATGGAAAAATCTCTTAATAGCACAAAACCATATAAAAAAGTAAAGTTTCTTTCAAGTTCAAAAAAGGAAAGTGAAAGTAAAGCTTATAATTTAGGTAAAGAATTATCGAAGGAATAGTGAAATTATGAAAAAACTTATGATGAACATTCCCAATATCATAACATTACTTAGAGTAATATTATCAGTATTTTTAAATTTCTACATTGTTAAACATTTTGGTGATATGTTGATACCTATAATGATTACTTCTATAATATTTCTAACTGATTTTTTAGATGGTAGGATTGCTAGATTTAATGGCAGTATATCAAAATTAGGAGCTGTTCTTGATGTAGCTTCAGATTTACTGTACATTATCATTTCATATATGGTATTATATATTCTACACGTTTTGCCATTATGGTTTTTATTTGTTATATTATTTAAGTTTGCAGAGTTTATTATTACTTCATATTTTATTAAAAAGACTTGCAGCAAAAAATCTATATTTATTTTTGATTTTTTAGGTAGAGTTGCTGCTGCAATGTTTTATGTTATTCCTGTATTTTCCTATATAACTTTTCATATTATGAATGCTAGATATCTATATATAGTTTATTCATTTATGTACATTATAACTTTTGCTGCATTTGTTTCTTCTTCATATCGTATTTGGACTTGCATTGTAAGTTTGAAAAAATGTGAAGATAGTTTGAAAATTAATAGAGGACAATTGACAGAGAACAGAGGACAATGAAGGTGAGTTTTCCTCCTTACATCAGAAAACTAATTTATTTTTAAACTGTGGAAGTTGGATAATACATTTCTAGAAGGGAGAATTTAGTTTATGAATATTCAAATTTTCGGGGTAAAAAAATGCTTTGATACAAAAAAGGCAGAAAGATATTTTAAGGAGAGAAAAATTAAATATCAACTTATTGATTTAAATGAGAAGGGGTTAAGTAAAGGAGAGCTTAAAAGTGTTAAAGAAGCTGTTGGATTAAACAATTTAATAAACACTAAAACAAAAGAATATACAAGATTAAATCTTGATAAAATTAGAGACAGCAATATGAAAGAAGAAATACTTTTAAATAATCCTAAAGTTTGTAAAACTCCAATAGTACGCAACGGTAAACAAGCTACAGTAGGATATGAACCAGAAATTTGGAAGGAATGGGAGTAACATTATATTTTAATTTAGAAATAAAGCTATGATTAGTTTAGCGAGCTAATATAGCTTTATTTTTTTATTCAAAATTTGTTTTCTTATTTCTCAGCAAACTCTCAGCAAACTCTAAACTTAAATTAAGGTAAGTGATATAGAATGTATTTATCAGATAACAACCAGTTATAATATTTTTGATTTTTAGAGAAGAAATAAATAGAAAATACATAGGAACAGCGTTATTTGATGATAAAAACTCTATTGTAATAACAGTGATTTTAAATACAGCAAAAGGAGGTATGAATAATATGTTTAATTCTAAAAAACTGCTTAGCATATTTTCAAAAAATATTAAGAAGAATGAAATGCTAGCTTGGAAGGAATTTTATTCTCTTGGAACCATAATACAATTAAGAGCATATGGAAATAAATCTGAAATAGCAATAAGTGAAGCTATGAAAAGAGTTAATGATATAGATGATAAAATGTCAGCATTTAAAGATTATAGTGAGCTTTCAAAAATCAATAGAAGTGCTGGTAAATGCTATGAGAAGGTCAGTTATGATACTTATTTTGTAATAGACAAAGCAGTAGAATACAGCAGAATGAGTCATGGAACTTTTGATCCTACAATTAGGCCAATAGTGAATTTATGGAACATAGGTAAAGAAAATTTTAAAATACCAGATAAAAGTGAAATTGTAAATAATCTTAATCTTGTTGACTACAAAGATATATGCTTAGATGAAAAAGATGTTTCCATTAAGTTAAAAAAAGAAAATCAAAAACTTGATGTTGGGGGCATTGCCAAAGGCTATGCAGCAGATGAAGTTAGAAGAGTATTTGAAAAATATCGTATAAAAAGTGCATTGATTGATCTTGGTGGCAACATACTTGCTGTAGGCAATAAAGCTGATGGAAGTAATTGGAACATTGGCATTCAAAACCCTTTAAAAGAAAGAGGAGAATTTGTAGGAGTACTAAGTATTTCAAACAAGTCTGTAGTTACTTCGGGAAATTATGAAAGATATTCAATAAAAGATGGAAAAAGGTTTCATCACATAATAGACTCTAGAACAGGATATCCTTCAGAAGGTGAAGTTATAAGTACTACTATAATATCTGATTATTCTATTGATGGCGATGGATTATCAACTGGAGTTTATATTATGGGAGTTAAAGATGGAATGGAATTAATAGAATCCATAAATGGAGTAGAAGCTATATTTATAACTGAAGATAAGAAAGTATGTACCACATCGGGTATTAAAGATAAATTTAACATTACTAATACAGAATTTTCGTATGGAAAATAAATTTTGCAGGAGGAAAAAACTATTATGAAGAAAAAAATATCTAAATTACAAATATTAAGAACCATAGTACAAATTATATGTTTAATTGTACTTCCAGGATTATTTACTTTAAGTTTTAGTGAAATTGGAAAGCTTTATTCCATGATTATAAAGGGTAATTTTAATTTAGTTCAAGCACTACCAGGTTTAACTGCAGCAATTGCAGTAGTTCCTATAACTATATTATTTGGTAGATTCTTTTGTGGATGGATGTGTGCTTTTGGAACCTTTAATGATTTTATATACATGGCATTTCAAAAGGTGTTTAAAAAGCAGTTTAGAGTAAATAAACAAGTAGATTCTATTTTAAAATATGTAAAGTATGCAATTTTAGCACTTATAGTGTGTTTTGTATGGACAATGGGAAACAGTACGCTGAATGATTATAGTCCTTGGAATGCTTTTGCACAAATAGGAAACTTCCCTGATGCCATATTTCAGTATACTTTTGGATTTATGTTGTTAATACTTATAGCAGTAGGTGCAATGTTTATTGAAAGATTTTTCTGCAGATATTTATGTCCTCTTGGAGCTATATTTTCAATAGTATCAAAAATTAGGATTTTTAAAATAAAGAAACCTAATGATAAATGCGGAAAATGCAGATTATGTACAAATAATTGTTCAATGGGTATAGAACTTTATAAGGTAAATAAAGTAAACAGTGGAGAATGTATAAATTGTTTAAAATGTATTGATGTTTGTCCAAGAAAGAATACACAAGCAAGTGTTGCAAATCAAGAAATTAATCCAGCTTTTGCATCAGCAGTAGCAATAGCTGCTTTTACAGGATTATATGCTGCTAGCTTTGCATTAGGTGGTTCTGTTAAAAGTAATATGGCTGTAGGTACAAATACATCTAATAGTACAACTATTTCAGCTTCTAATAATGTGAATAATTCATCACAAGCACAATATAAGGATGGAACTTACACAGGTGTTGGAAATGGGTTTAGACCAGACTTAAAGGTTTCTGTTACAGTTAAGAATGGTAAAATATCTGATATACAAATATTATCCCATAATGAATCTAGGGGATATTATGAAGAACCTTTTAATGTAGTACCTAAAGAAATAATAGAAACTCAATCCACAAAAGTAGATGCAGTATCAGGAGCTACAAGAAGTAGTAATGGAATAATGCAGGCAGTAGAAAATGCATTAAGTGGAGCAAAAGTAAATAGTAATTCAACCAATACTAATAAATCAACAGATAATAGCAGCAGTAATTCTGAAAATGTAGAAAGCAATAGCACAAATGAAAGTCAAAATTCATCTTCTACAAGTAATAGTACATCTACAAGTTCAACTAAGGGAGAATATAAAGATGGAACTTATACTGGTGTTGGACGTGGATTTAGACCCAATTTAAAGGTTTCTGTTACAGTATCAGGTGGGAAAATAAGTAATATAGAAATAGTATCTCATAATGAATCTAGAGGTTACTATGAACAGCCTTTTGACATAGTTCCAAAGGAAATTATACAATCTCAATCAACTAATGTAGATACAGTTTCAGGAGCTACAAGAAGCAGCAATGGAATTATGAGTGCAGTAGAGGATGCACTAAGCCAGGCAAAATAGTTTTTAAAGAATTATATATCCTTAGATTTGTTAACTATAAAGTTTTGTTATATAATTATAGATGCATTGATATTTATAATTAGGGGGAATACAACATGAAAAAAAGACTAACAGTACTGACCACAACTTTAATTTTAGTGATTTTAGCATTGTTTGCAGTGGGATGCAGTGATAAACAAGCAGCTACACAGCCAGCTAAAAAAGAAAAAATTAAAATAGCAGCTTTAAAAGGACCTACAGGCATGGGTATGGTTAAACTTATGGATGAAAATAAGGAAGATTATGATATTTCTATGTTTGATTCACCAGATCAAATAGTATCTAAAGTTGTAAATGGTGAAATAGATGGAGCAGCAGTACCTTCTAATTTAGCACCAATTTTATATAGTAAAACAAAAGGTAATATTCAATTAGTAGGAATAAATACCTTAGGAATTTTATATGTTGTTGAAAATGGAAGTACCATAAAGAATATAAAGGATTTAAAAGGTAAGACTATTTATGCCAGTGGAAAAGGCGGAACACCAGAATTTGCCTTGAACTACATATTAAAGAAAAATGGAATAGATCCAGAAAAGGATGTTAAAATTGAGTATAAAGGACAGCATAGTGATGTAGCTGCATTAGTAGCTTCACAGCCAGGAACTATAGCAGTATTGCCAGAGCCATTTGTAACTACTACAAAGATGAAGGTTAGTAATTTGCAAATTCCAATAGACTTGACAAAAGAGTGGGAAAAGGTATCTGGAACTGATAGTAAATTGGTAATGGGAACTTTAGTATTTAAAAAGGATTTTATAGATAAAAGAGGAAAAGATGTAGATGAATTCCTTACAAAATATAAAAATTCTGTAGACTTTGTAAATAAAAATAAAGCAGAAGCAGGAAAGTTAGTAGAGAAATATGGAATAATGCCAAAAGCTAAAGTAGCAGAAATGGCTATTCCAAAATGTAACATAGTATTTATTAGTGCTAAAGATGGAAAAGCTTCTTTAGATAACTTTTATAAAGTTCTAAAAGAAAGTGATCCTAAATCCATTGGAGGAAAAATGCCTGATGAAAATTTCTACTACAAAGGAAATTAGAAAAATAAGTATATTAATATTTTGGATGTTAATTTGGGAGCTTTGCTCCCTTTTTATTAATAATTCTTTATTACTTCCTTCACCTTTGGAAGTAATAGAAGTTCTAGTTCAACTTGTTAAAAAAATTTATTTTTGGGAGTGTGCTTTTAATAGTGTTTTAAGAGTTATAGCAGGTGTATCTTTATCCATAGGTATAGGAATATTCATTGGAATTATTGCAGCTGTTAATAAGTTTATTGAGGAATTATTGGAACCCTTAATAGTATGCATAAAGGCTACTCCAGTTATGTCCATAATAATATTAGCTTTAGTTTGGTTTAAAGCTTCCAACGTAGTTATATTTACCAGTGTGCTAACCTGTTTCCCTATAATATATACTAATGTATTAGAAGGAATAAAAGCTGTAGATAAAAACTTAATTGAGATGGCCAGTGTTTATAAAGTTAAAAATAAATACATAATAAAAGACATATATTTACCTTACATAAAGCATTATATTGTTTCAGGCGTGTTAATGTGTTTAGGAATGGGCTGGAAGGTTTCTGTAGCTTCAGAAGTTTTAAGTATACCTAAGTATTCTATAGGTTTAAATCTTTTAAATGCAAAGTCAACCTTGGAAACTGCAGAGCTTTTTGCGTGGACTATTGTAATAGTAGCATTAAGTTTTATTTTTGAAATAATATTTAAATACTATATAAAAGGACAAGAGCAATAGCTAATGGTTTATATTATTAAAAACTTATTATGTAAAAGTTAAATAGTTATTTATAAAAAAATTATATAAATTGATTAAGGGTGTAATTTATGGAGTACATTGATGATTACGAAGTGAAAATAAAAAACTTATATAAGCATTATGATGAACATAAGGTTTTGGATAACTTAAATATAAATTTCAGAAAAGATAAGATTACTGTGATTTTAGGACCTTCAGGTTGTGGGAAAACCACATTATTAAATATTATAAGCGGTTTAACTAAAGCAGATAGCGGAGAAGTGATCTTAAATGATAAAGGTATATCTTATATATTTCAAGAAGATAGACTTATTGAGCAGCTTACAGTTTATGAAAACATAGCTTTTGTACTAAAATCTATAATGAACAAGAATGAAATGAATAGTGTTATAGATAAATATTTAAATTTGGTTAAACTTACAGAATATAAAAATAAGCTTCCAAGCAAGTTAAGTGGTGGAATGAAAAGAAGAGTAGCTATAGCTAGAGCTTTTGCTTATAAAAGCAAATTGCTTTTAATGGATGAACCCTTTAAGGGACTAGATGAAAAATTAAAAAAAGAAATAATAGAGCAATTTTTAAAACTTTACAAACAGGATAAAAGAACAGTTATAATGGTAACTCATGATTTAGAAGAAGCAAAGCTTTTGGGAGATGAAATTTATTCATTGGATAAGTAATCAAATCATTGTTAAAAACAAATTGTAAAAATAGGAATATGAATCCTCATTTGTCTGTAATTTAATAGAGTATTAAACTTAAAAAAGAACAAAATAAGACCATACAAGTGTAGTACAAATCTTATTAAAGAGGAGGAATATACTATGTCAAACAATAATAGAGTTTTAGTACCAGAGGCTAAAGAAGGATTGAACAGATTTAAAATGGAGTCAGCAGCAGAAGTAGGAGTTAATTTAAAACAAGGCTACAATGGAGATTTGACTGCTAGAGAAGCTGGATCAATAGGTGGAAATATGGTTAAGAAAATGGTTGAAGCTTACGAGAAAGGACTATAATATGTTAAAGCCAGATAGGTCATTTACTATCTGGCTTTTGTTAATATTTTAGAGCCTTTTATTTAAAAAACTAAGCTGAATACTGGATAATTTATTTTCATATGAAGGCATTTTAGTAGAAATACCATATTTATCACAGTTTTCAAAAAATACGTTTTTAAGTTTAGTGTAATTATTGACACTGCAGGAATAATAATTTTTAAATCTTTTTTCATATTTAGCTCTCAAGTTTGGAAATAATTCATCCAGTTTTGAATAGTAATACTCTCTTTGTCTGTCTCTTAATGTCATTCCGAAAGCAGGATAAATGAATTTCACACCATAATCTTTTGCCATCTTTATAATGTTAATTATATTTTCTTCATTATCTTCAATGAAGGGAAGTATTGGCATCATGGTTATGCCAGCATGTATACCCAAGCTTGAAAGTATTCCTAGTGCTTTAAACCTATCAGAAGATACTGGAGCTCTAGGTTCTATTTTTTGTGAAAGTGAATCATCACAAGTAGTTATTGTAATGGCAACTTGAGCATATATATTGTTTATTTCTTGAAGTATATCTATATCTCTTAAAATAATGTTACTTTTTGTAGTGATATGAATAGGATAGTGATTATCAGCAATTACTTGAAGAGATTTTTGTGTAAGTTTATACTTTTTTTCAATAGGTATGTATGGATCACTCATAGCGCCAGTTCCAATGGTACCTTTTATTCTTTTTCGTACAAGTTCTCTTTTTAATAATTCTACTGCATTTATTTTAACATCAATATCATCAAAATTTTGAATTTGATAACATTCACTGCGTGAATCACAATATATGCATCCATGCTGGCAGCCCCGGTAAATATTCATAGTATATTTAACCCCAAACCAGCTGCTAGGATTTTTACTTGTTACTAAAATACTTTTTGCATTTATTTCTCTTACCATATAAGTACTCCTTATTAACACATAGGACAAGTAATCTCTGTATAATTTCTTTCACTATCTGTGAATTTTAAAATTTTATTTTATAGCTACATATATATCTACTTCAGCATTTTCACTGCTATCATATTTCTTACCATAAAGCTCAAAATCCCCTGTATATGTCCTTTGAAGATTTGAATTCCATATGTAAGACCAAGCTGCTCCAACTGTATCCGGCATCTTGCCTTTAGCAGTTACCACACAATATTTTGAAGCAGGTAATATTTTATATACCATGCCTTCTGGTATAGAATTTATATTACTAACTTCATATCCAATTATAAAAGAATACATTCCAAATTCTTCATTTTCATAATCACAATATAAACCTAAAATTTCATCAGGATTTGTTTTATTTAATATTTTATCTCCAAGCTTTTCATCATTAAATTTCTTCCAAAGATCTGAAATTACTTTTACACACTGACCATCTTTGTTGGTAGTTCTTATTTCTTTCCCAACTATCATAATCTTATTCTTTTCTGTTATTCTTGTTTCTGGATCTTCTTTTCTCCATCTTTTTAAAGCAGGTAAGCAATTTTTCATTAGGTTTCTTGCTTCATTTTCATCCATACCTTTATCCTTCATAAAAGGCACACATGCCTCTATCATTTGTTCCATAGTTAAATCTGGATGTTTAAAAGCACCATTTTCATAGCAGTAAATGCAATATTCTTTGTTTTTTTCATTATTTACTTCAGTACCATAAACCTCCTCGCTCATTGGCATTCCACAGCTTTGACAATATTTTTGTTCCATAAATTTTCTCCTTTTACCTATATAAATTTAAAGATTTTTTGCGAAAGCTAAAAATCATCCTTCACTATTAATTCTTCATTATTAGTTCTTAACTTGAAAAGCTTTGTTTCGCATTATCACTTTTTTTATCTACGATTTTATTATATAGGAAAGCTTTGACAGCATTATGTCAGGTTTGAATATAAAAGGCTGATTTTTTTACATTTGTTCTTTATAATTTCTCTTATGTGATTAGGTTCTATAACTTCTACGTATTCTCCATAGCTTAAAATCATAGAATAAACCCATTCATCTTCGAAAAAATATGTATCTATAATTATGATTCCATCCTTTTCAAATTTCATTTCATCCTTATGAAATGAATCTTCTATTCTATATCTAACCTTTGGAGAAAATTTTAACTTAACTCTTACAGGTGTTCTTTGGACTTTATTATTATTCATATATTCCTTATAGGAGATTCTATTTAACTGTATTTCTTCATTCAGAAGTTTTAAATTTTCCATTCTTGATAATTTGAACAATCTATAGTCATTTCTTAAATTGCAAAAGGAAAATAAATACCAGTAAAAACCTTTAAAAACAAGGGTTAATGGTTCTACTTTTCTAAAGTCATGTTCACCTTTTGAATTTCTATAATCGAAGGATATACATTTTTTATTTTCTAAAGCATGATGTACAGTTTTATATTTTAAAATTTCATCTTCACATTTTTTAAAACCCCAGGGAGAATTATCTATAACCATCTGTTGAAAATGCATATCAAATATTGACTTTTTTTCATCAGGTACAATGCTTTTTACCTTTTCAATGGCTATTTCAACTTTTTTATCATTTATAAACTTGTTCATATTTTTTAAAGCATCTACTATAGAAATCATATCTTCTAATGTTAGAAATTGATGACTAATTTTATAATTATCTACAATATAAAAACCTCCATTATTTCCAGCTTGAGAAACTATGGGAATTCCAGACATGTTAATTGATTCAATGTCTCTATAAATTGTTCTTACAGAAACTTCAAATTTATCAGCAAGCTCTGCTGCGGATATTTTTTCTCTATTTAAAAGTGTAACTACAATTGCCAGTAACCTGTTAATTTTCACGTAATATTAAACCTCCATATGTTTAACTTTTTTCTTTATTATACCAAATTTAAAATGCTAATTTATAAATATTTTAATTTCCTTTTACATGCTTGACTGGATAAATTTAAACTTTTATGTTATTATTATGATTATTATATATTACATTTGAGGAGGAATTATTAATGGAATCAGACCCTAGTCCCGACCCGAGTATAATGGGGCAATTTATTTTAATAGCCATTTTGACTTTAATTAATGCATTTTTTTCTTTAGCTGAGATAGCACTGGTGTCAGTTAATAAGAATAAAATTAAGTTAATGGCAGAGCAAGGAAATAAAAAAGCTCAACTATTGGAAAAATTTATTAAGGAGCCGACAAAAGCATTATCTACTATTCAAGTGGGAATTACTCTTGCAGCGTTTCTTTCTAGTGCATCTGCATCTACAGGTATAGCAAACAAATTTACTAAGTTTTTGACTAACATTGGAGTACCTTATAGTAGTGAAGTATCAATAGTTACTATAACTATTGTATTGTCTTATGTAACACTAGTATTTGGTGAATTATTCCCAAAAAGAATAGCTCTTCAAAAACCAGATGCATTTGCAATGAAGTCTATAGGAGTAATTGTATTTCTATCTAAAATTACTTCACCTTTTGTAAAGTTGCTTTCTGGATCTATAAATATTTTAGTTAAAGTATTTGGATTGGATAAGAAGAATACAGAAGAAACTATATCTAAAGAAGAAATAAAATCCCTGGTTGAAGTTGGAAGAGAATATGGTGTTATTAACGAGACAGAAAAGCAGATGATAAATGGCATATTTGAATTTGATGATAAAGTAGCTAAGGAGGTTATGACTCCTAGACCAGATGTGTTTTTAATCAATGTAAATACCCCACATGATGAACTTATGGATGAGCTCATGGAAGAAAAGTATTCAAGAATTCCTGTGTATGAAGATGATATTGATAATATAATAGGAATTTTGTACATGAAAGACTTATTTATTGAGATTCATAAAAATCATAATAAGAATATTGATATAAGTAAAATGCTGCACACTCCATATTTTGTGCTTGAAACCAAGAACATTGATGAGTTGTTTAAGGAGCTTCAAACTACTAGAAATCATATGGCAGTGTTAATAGATGAATATGGCGGCTTTTCAGGAATAGCAACTATAGAAGACCTTATAGAAGAAGTTATGGGAGAAATAGATGATGAATATGATGATACTGAACCAGAAATAAAAAAAGTTGATAATGATACTTTTGTTGTTAATGGTTCTATATCAGTTGATAATTTAAATAATTATCTTAATTTGAACTTAATTTCAGAGTATTCTGATACCATAGGTGGTTTTGTAGTAGACTTATTAGGTCATATACCACATAATGGTGAACGAAAAGCTGTTAATTATGAAAATATAATATTTAAAATTGAAGAAGTTAAAGATAGAAGAATTGAAAAAGTAAAAGTTTGTATGGCAAAAGAAGCTTAATGTTTTTGTTTAATATAGTTATATTTTAATAAACCATAGATATAAAAAATAAAATGAAAGCTTAAATCAGGTGGAGTTTTTAATTCCACCTGTTTTTTTACACAATTTGGTGTAAGTTCTTGACAATGCCAATTCTCAGTGATAAACTGAATATATAAAAATTTCAGAAAACGGTTAATCGGTTATCTGATATTTTAACTAAAATTTAATATTGTTGTCACTCTGAAGCGAAGGTATCCTGAGATAAAGAGCGGGCAGTAAAAAAGTAGTATTTTGCATTAGTGCATTATTTATATGCTATGACCGCATTTAAGCTCTTCCCAAACTTGGGAGGAGCTTTTTTACATAAAAAAATAAAAATTACTATATAATGAAACTTCATAGGGGGTTAAAAAATGCTAAAAATGGCCATATACGGGAAAGGTGGTATTGGAAAGTCTACAATTACTAGTAATTTGTCGGCAGCCTTTGCCAAGCTTGGAAAAAAAGTTATTCAAATAGGATGTGACCCTAAAGCAGATTCCACCATCAATTTGCTTAGCGGGGAAGCATTAATGCCTGTAATGAATTATATGAGGGAATTTGATAAAGATCCAGAAAAAATTGAGGATATTTCAAAGATAGGTTTTGGAGGAGTACTGTGTATAGAAACTGGAGGTCCTACGCCTGGTCTTGGTTGTGCTGGTAGAGGAATTATTACTACATTTAATTTATTAGAAGAATTAGATCTTTTTGAAACATACAAGCCAGATATTGTACTTTATGATGTTTTAGGTGATGTTGTTTGTGGTGGATTTGCAGCACCTATTCGTGAAGGATATGCTGAAAAAGTACTCATTGTTACTTCAGGTGAAAAAATGGCTCTTTATGCAGCCAATAATATAAATAGTGCAGTTAAAAATTTTGAAGATAGAGGTTATGCAAAGGTGCTTGGTATCATATTCAATCATAGAAATGTTGAAAATGAAGATGAAAAAGTAAAAAGCTTTGCAGATTCAGTTGGCCTTCCAATTGTAGGTGATATTCCAAGAAATCAGGATATCAATCATTTTGAGGAAATGGGAAAAACAGTTATTGAAGGAGATGCTAATCTTCCAATAAGTCAGTGTTTTTTAAATTTAGCCAAATTATTAATTAAGGATGAGGGAATGAAATGAAAAAAGAACCATATTATATTACAGCGGAAAATTTAGCTGCATCAGGAAAAGAGAATATTCCTGCAGAACTTATTTCAAGCACCCATTTGATTTATAGTTCACCAGCAACTCTTTCTTTTAATTCGCCTGGTGCTAAAGGATTTGGTGTTAAGCGTGCAGCTCTTGCAATACCAGGCTCAGTTATGCTTTTAGTAGCTCCAGGATGCTGTGGCAGGAATACAGCAACATTAAGTGAAGCAGATGGATATAGTGAAAGAATGTTCTATTTGATAATGGATGAAACTGATATTGTTACTGGAGCTCACTTGAAGAACATTCCTCAAGCAGTGGAAGAGATATGTAAATGTACGAAAAATGTGCCATCAGTAGTTATGATTTGTATCACATGTGTGGATGCACTCTTAGGAACAGATATGGAGCGTGTTTGCAGAAAGGCTATGGATAGGGTGCATATTCCTGTTCTTCCATGTTATATGTATGCATTGACAAGAGAAGGTCGTAAACCTCCTATGGTACATGTAAGGCAGTCTATTTATTCCCTACTTGAACCAATGGAAAAAAGGCCAGATACAGTTAATATATTGGGATACTTTGCGCCACTTATAGAAAACTGCGAATTGTATGATTTGCTGCACCACATTGGTATAAAGAAAATAAATGAAATTTCTAGATTAAAAGACTTTGATGAATATATGCATATGGGGGAAGCAAATTTTAATCTTGTATTAAATCCAGAAGCAAGATTTGCAGCACAGGACATTATGAAGAGGCTGAATATTCCTTCAGCAGAGCTTATAAGACTGTATCAGATAGATAAAGTACAAAATCAATACCGAATTTTCGCAAGTGCTCTTGATACCAGCTTTGATGATCAAAAATATTATGATGAGGCGAAAAAGAGCATTGATGAATTGAAAGCTGCTTATCCTGATATAACATTTGCAGTAGGGGAAACCATGAATGCTAATTCTTTTGAACTATCTTTAGCACTTTTAAGATATGGTTTCAAGGTAGCTGAAATATATGCTAGCCTTACTTCTGAAGACTTTGTTTATATTAAAAAAATTGCCAAGTTAAGTCCAGGTACTAAGATTTATTCAAATCTTGAACCTACCATGCTCTATTATGATTGCAGTGAAGAAAATATCGATATAACCATAGGCAAGGATGCAGAGTATTATCATCCTGACTGTGTAAATGTACCTTGGAATCAGGATATTCAGCCATTTGGGTATGCTGGTGTAAAAAAATTATTTGAGGAATTGAAGCATTCATTGGATTGTTCTTTTAAGGAGGCATAGTAGATGAAAGGGTTAAGAAAATATATATCACCTTTTGCACCAGACCAATCTGGTGCGGCAGCTGTTCTTTATAAGCTGGGTGGAATTATAGTTATCTGTGATGCAGGAGGATGTGCTGGTAATGTATGTGGATTTGATGAGCCTAGATGGGCTGCAGAAAAAACTGCTATTTTCAGTGCAGGACTTCGTGATATGGATGCTATACTGGGGCGTGATGACAAGCTTGTGGCTAAACTTGCAGATGCTGCTAAAAAATTGGAAGTGAAATTTGCAGCGGTTATTGGAACCCCAGTGCCATCAGTTATTGCTACTGATTACAATGCAATAAAGAAAATGGCAGAAAAGAAACTACAAATACCTGTTTTTACCGTAGAAACCACTGGTATGGATTTGTATGATGTGGGAGCTGAAAAAGCTTATGTTAAAATGTTTAAAACCTTTGTAAAAGATGGACTCACAGTGGATAAAGGAAGTATTGGTGTAATTGGAACAATTCCACTTGATATCAGCGATTTAAAGGCAGCAGATAAAATAGAATCTGAACTAAAGAATAAAGGCTTTAAAAATGTCTATTGTTATGGTATGAAAGCAGATTTGTCAGAGGTAGAAGCTGCTGGCAGTGCTGCAAAAAATATAGTAGTATCACCTGCTGGATTAAAGGCTGCACATTATTTAAAGGAAAGGTTTGGCACACCTTATGAAGTCTTTTATCCACTAGTTTCAGATATATTAAAGAATGAAATGAAAGAACAGTTTAGAAATTTTGAAGGTAAAAAGGTTTTAGTAATACATCAGCAGGTCATAGCTAACTCTATCAGAGATGAAATAAATAGAAATGTTAATTCAGATATAACAGTTGCTTCTTGGTTTATGTTAAAGGATGAGCTTAGAGAGGTTCAGGATATTTCTCTTACAGAAGAGGACCAGTTTGTTAAGCTTATAGAAAAAGGAAATTATGATGTAATTGTAGGTGACAATATATTGAAACGCGCAATACCTGACTTCAAGGGAAGGTATGTGGATGTACCCCATTTTGCAGTTTCAGGAAAGATGTGATGTAAGATGAAAGATTATAAAACTTTACTTATTAGAGTTTATGGTATCGTTCAAGGAGTTGGGTTCAGACCTACAGTAAGCCGGCATGCAGATAAAAATCGTATACTTGGAAGTGTGTGTAATAAAGGACCTTATGTAGAAATATGGGCACAAGCTACAGAAAGTAGATTAGAAGGTTTTTTGTACGATTTAGAATACAATCCTCCAAAGCGTTCATCAATATTAAAAATTGATGTGCATGAAGTGGAAGAATCAAAAAAATTTAAGGACTTTGAAATTATTGAAAGTGAACATGTGCAAGGTGAGATCTTTGTATCTCCAGACATTGCCATTTGCCCAGAATGTATAAAGGAACTTTTTGATAAGAATAACAGACGATATCTTCATCCCTTTATAAACTGTACCTGCTGTGGACCAAGACTTACTATTTTAGATTCCATGCCTTACGATCGTGTACGTACTAGTATGGGTGAATTTCCTATGTGTCCAGAATGTGAATATGAATACACTCACGCAGAAACCCGAAGATATGATGCACAGCCAGTATGTTGTAATGAATGTGGTCCTGAGGTTTATATCATTGGGAGAGATGAGAGAGGAAGAGCTGCAATTACTTATGCAAGACAGGTAATACATGATGGAGGCATTGCAGCCATAAAGGGAATTGGAGGTTTTCATCTTTGTTGTGATGCCACAAATAGGGAAGCAGTGCAGAGGCTTAGAAAATTAAAGACAAGGCCTGCTAAACCATTTGCAGTTATGATGAGGGACATGGAAACAGTAGGACGCGAATGTGAAGTCACAAAAGTTCAAAAAGAAGTACTTGATGGACATCAGAAACCAATCATACTTTTAAAGCGAAAACCAAGTGGAAGAGTGTGTGATGCTGTAGCACCTGATAATCCAAAGGTGGGAGTTATGCTGCCATATGCTCCTTTGCAGCTGCTCATATTTACATATGATGATGATATAGTAATGCCGGATTGCCTGGTTATGACAAGTGGCAATACATCAGGTGCACCAATATGCAGAGATGATAATGATGCAATAACGGAATTATCAAAGCTGTGTGATGTTATTTTATCACACAATAGGATGATTCGTATTCGTGCAGATGATTCAGTTATGGATTTCTTTGAAGAAAAACCTTATATGATAAGGCGTTCCAGAGGATATGCACCGCTGCCTTTTATGGTTTCAAAGGGATTTAAGGGAGAAGTACTTGCAGTGGGTGGTGAACTGAAAAATACTTTTTGTATAGGCAAAAATGATTTGTTTTATCAATCACCATATATTGGTGACATGGAAGATTTGAGAACAGTAAAAGCTTTAAAAGAATCCATTACGAGACTTGAAACTCTGCTTGAGACAAAGACAACCATTGTGGCATGTGACATGCATCCAAAGTATAATACTACTTACGTAGCACAGGAAATTGGACTTCCTGTACTGCAGGTTCAGCATCATTATGCACATATCTTATCCTGTATGGCTGAAAATGATTATTCTGATCCGGTTATAGGGGTTTCCTTTGATGGAACAGGCTATGGAACAGATGGAACCATTTGGGGAGGGGAGTTATTAAAATCTAATTATGATGGATTTGAAAGACTAGGCAGCATAAAACCCTTTGTTCAAATTGGTGGTGATTTGTCACCTAAAGAAGGATGGCGAATTGCAGTGTCTATGATTTATGGTATATACAAAGACAAAGCAAAGGCAGCTGAAATTGTAAAACAGCTTAAATTGTGTGATGAGAAGAATTGTAGTGTTCAATTTATGATGGCTGATAATAAAATAAACAGCATAATATCTACAAGTGCAGGGCGTTTGTTTGATGCTGTAAGTGCTGTTTTGAATATTAGGAAGCAGTCATCCTTTGAAGGGGAAGCTTCAATGACTCTTGAATTTGCAGCAGAAGCTTATGAAGAAAAATGTGCAGAGTTCTGTGAGATAGATGCTATTGAATTGCCAAAGCTTGTTTATGAAAATTCAGATGGACAGTTAATATTAGCAACTGATATTTTAATGAGGAAAATTATAGAGGAAACTTTAGCTGGAAAAGATGTACAAATGCTTGCTTATTTCTTCCATGAAAAGTTGGCAGATATGATTGCAGCTGGATGTGCTTATGTATCAGAAGAAAGTGGAATCAATACAATAGCTTTAAGCGGTGGAGTATATCAAAACCAGTTATTATTAAAAATGAGTATAGAACGTTTGAGAAAAATGGGCTTTAGAGTTTTAAAACATAGTTTATTGCCGCCAAATGATGGTGGAATTGCATTAGGGCAGGCTGTAGCAGCAATGGAATATATAAACAGATTGGAGAAAGGAGAATAAATATGTGTGTAGGTTTACCAGCAAGAGTTGTAAAGATTAAAGAAGGTATGGCAGTTATTGATGCTTCAGGTGCAAAAAGAGAAGTGTCTGCAGAATTAATTGATGAATTGGAACCAGGTGATTACGTTATGGTTCATGCAGGAATTGCCATTGCTAAAATTACAAACGATGATAAGAAGGAAACAGATAAAATCATGGAGGAATTATAATGACTGAAAACATAAAAAAAACTGCAAAGGAGATTATTCAAGCTTATGATGGACCTAAGCTTCGTATTATGGAAGTTTGCGGAACTCATACTCATGAAATATTCAGGCTTGGAATAAGAAGTATCTTGCCAGAAAATATTGAATTGATATCAGGGCCGGGATGTCCGGTTTGTGTTACTCCTGTTGGCTTTATTGATGAAGCTATTACGCTAGCTCTTCATCATAATGTAACAATATGTACTTTCGGAGATTTGGTGAGAGTACCTGGTTCGGAAATGAGTCTTGCAGGAGCCAGATCAAAAGGGGCAAAGGTTCAAATAGTCTATTCACCTATTGATGCTTATGAGTATGCTAAAAATCACCTTGAGGAGCAGGTAGTATTCTTATCAGTAGGATTTGAAACAACCACACCTGCCAGTTGTCTATCGGTAAAAAAAGCCAAGGAAGCAGGACTTGAAAATTTTGCATTACTTACAGCAAACAAAACTATGCCACGAGCATACAAAACTTTAAAAGGAAGCGCAGATGCATTTTTATATCCAGGCCATGTACATGCCATTACAGGCACAAAATTATGTGAAAGTTTGGTTAATGAAGGCGTTAGCGGAGTAATAACAGGCTTTACTGCAAATGAAATCATGACAGCACTTGCTGTAGTAATCACAAGATTACAGGAAGGCGGCAGTTTCTTTAAAAACTGTTACCCAAGGGTTGTTACACGGGAAGGAAGTAAAGCAGCTCAAACCATCGTATCTGAACTTATGGAGAACTGTGATTCTGAATGGAGAGGCCTTGGTGTCATTGAAAATTCAGGTCTTAAATTAAAAGAAGCTTATAAGGAGTTTGATGCTAGAAGTAAATTCAATTTACCAAAAATCACAGGAAAAAGCAATCCAGCATGCCGATGTGGTGATGTCTTGCAGGGAAAATGCAAGCCGTCAGATTGCAGAGTATTTGGCAAAGGGTGTACACCACTACATCCTGTTGGAGCTTGTATGGTATCTAATGAAGGAGCATGTTCAGCATATTATCAGTATGGAGGAAATATAAATGGATAAAATAGTTACACTAGCTCATGGAGCTGGAGGAAGACAAACATCAGAATTAATAGATCAGGTTTTTAAGGCTCATTTTTCAAATCCTGATCTCACAGCAGATGATGCTGCAGTATTGAATGTTAAGGGAGGAAAATTGGCATTTACCACAGATGGATTTATTGTTTCTCCATCAGAATTTCCGGGTGGAAATATAGGTAAATTGAGTATTTGTGGCACAGTAAATGACTTGTCCTGTATGGGGGCTAAGCCACTGTACTTATCCTGTGCCTTTGTCATTGAAGAAGGCTTCCCAATGGAAAAATTAGAAAAAATTGCAGCAGCTATGGAAAAGACTGCAGACGAAGCAGGGGTTAAAATAGTAGCTGGAGACACAAAGGTGGCTGGAAAAGGACAGGTTGATGGTGTTTTTATAACAACAACAGGTATAGGGCAGATTATAGATGGTGTTAATACCTCTGGATTTAATGCTAAACCTGGTGATGCAATTATTGTAACAGGTGATATAGGACGACATGGATGTACTGTTTTGCTTGCACGAAATGAGTTTGGAATTGAAGCAGATGTAGTAAGTGATTGTGCACCATTATGGGGAACAGTAAAAGCTATGCTTGATGAGTCAAAAGATATTCATGTAATTAGAGATGCTACCCGTGGAGGTGTGGGTACAGTATTATATGAAATTGCAGAGCAGAGTAAAGTTGGAATTAGACTGGATTCAAAGAGTATACCAGTAGCAGATGGTGTAAAAGGTGTATGCGGCATGCTTGGTTTGGAACCATTATATCTTGCTTGTGAAGGCAGACTTGTTATTTTTGCTCCAAAAGAAGTTGCACCAAAGCTTGTGGATACATTACATGAAGGCAAGTATTCCAAGGATGCAGCTATTATTGGTGAAGTAACTCAAGATATGGCAGGCCGTGTTATTGTAAAAACAGAAATTGGTGCTGAAACATTGCTGCCACCTCCAGGAGGAGAATTACTTCCAAGAATATGCTAATATATTTGGTTAAAGTATGGGGGAAAATATTATGATAAAAATTGCAGTATATGGAAAAGGTGGTATTGGAAAATCTACAACAGTTTCTAATATATCAGCTGCACTTGCTGATAAAGGAATAAGGGTAATGCAGATTGGATGTGATCCTAAAGCTGATTCTACAGTTTCACTTCATAACAAAACAAAAGTGAATACAGTGCTTGAACTTGTAAGGAAAAATAAGGATGATTTTACTTTGGAGGATATGGTGACCATTGGATACAATGGTGTAATATGTGTGGAGGCAGGTGGTCCTAACCCAGGTTTAGGATGTGCAGGCAGAGGGATTATAGCAGCTCTTGAAAAATTAAAAGAAAAAGGTGCCTATGAAGTATATAAACCAGATGTAGTGATATATGACGTATTGGGTGATGTAGTATGTGGAGGATTTTCCATGCCAATGCGTAAGGGGTATGCAGACAAAGTATTTATTATAACCTCAGGTGAAAATATGGCTATTCATGCAGCAGCTAATATTGCCATGGCTATAGATAATTTTAAAAATAGAGGTTATGCAGGTCTTGGAGGTCTTATTCTCAACAAAAGGAATGTGAAAAATGAATATGAAAAAGTAAGTGAATTGGCAGAGGATATTCATTCAGAAATAGTTGGTACTTTGGACATGAGTGAAACTGTTCAAGAAGCAGAAATTTTCAATAAGACAGTAATAGAAGCATTTCCTCAAAGTGACATGGCAAAACAATATAGAAAGCTTTCAGAAATTATCATGAGGATATGTGGAAAGGAGATATTATGCTTGTAAATGTATCTGGACATGTTGATGAAAAAGGTGCCTGTACTGCAATAAAAGATGCTGCATTTCCTGCACCCTTTGTATCCGGACTTGAATATAATGCTCCTTCTAGGGGAACCTGGAATATAGTTCATGTTGGAATGCTTATTCCAAAATCACATCAGATATATGTATGTGCAGCAAATTGTTTAAGAGGTGTTGTTCTTACAGCAGCAGAAATGGGTACATTAGATAGATTTTCAACTATAGCTGTACAGGAGAACAATGTGCTTGAAGGTGACATGGAAGAGCTTATAATTGAGGGTGTGTCAGATATACTTGAAAAGCTTCCACAAAAACCTCCAGCAATTTTAATATTTACTGCTTGCATACACCATTTTATGGGATGTGATTTAGAGCTGGTTTACAGCAAACTTAGAAAAAGATATCCAGATGTGGATTTTGTAGATTGTTATATGGACCCAATTATGAGGAAAAGCGGTTTGACACCAGATCAGAAAATGAGGCTTAGATTATATAACATACTTGAGCCAATGGAGATTAATAAAAAAAGCATTAATATCATTGGCAACAATATTCCTACAGATGAAAGCAGTGAGCTGATACAGATCATTCGTGAAAATGGATATGAACTTAAAGATATTACCCTTTGCAAAACCTATGATGAATACCTTAAAATGGCAGAAAGTTGTGTTAATATATCCTATCTGCCTGTTGTAATACCAGGTGGAGACTATTTGCAAGAAAAATTAGGACAAAAACATTTACATTTACCTTTATGTTATGGGTTTGATGAAATAACAGAAAATTTGAATACATTGAATGAATACCTGGGATTGTCAAAAAAAGAATATAAAGATGAAAAATTAGCAGCTTTAAATGCTTTAAAAGAAGCAAAAGAAGCAATTGGGGATGCAAAGATTTCCATAGATTATACGGCTGTTCCAAGACCTTGTGGACTAGCACGTTTGCTTGTTGAAAATGGATTTAATGTGGATAGACTTTATGTAGATTCATTTACAGAATGGGACAAAACAGATTTTAACTGGCTTGTAAAAAACAAACCTGAAATGAAAGTGTATGCTACAGTACATGCAAAGATGCGTCTATTAAATAGAAAATGTGATGAGAAGAATCTTGCAATAGGGCAGAAGGTTGCTTATTTTACAGGAAGCCAATATTTTGTAAATATAGTAGAAGGCGGAGGAATGTATGGTTTTGATGGAATTGTCAAATTAGCTGGACTTATGAAAGAAGCTTTTACATTTCCGAAAGATGTACGTAAGCTTATACAAATGAAAGGATTGGGGTGTGATTGCTTACTATGAAACAGGCTTCAGCATTTATTTCAACATATACCGCAGATGTATCAGGTGTTTGTTCCGCACTGTATGAATTAGGCGGAATGACTGTTATGCATGATGCATCAGGGTGTAATTCAACATATACTACTCACGACGAACCACGCTGGTATGATATGGAAAGTATGATTTATATTACAGGACTTTCTGAAATGGAAGCTATTATGGGGGATGATGAAAAATTAATAAATGACATTGTGACAGCTGCCAATGACTTGCATCCTAAATTTATAGCTATTGCAGGTACACCCATTCCAATGATGATGGGTACAGATTTTCCTGCTATTGCAGAAGTGATTGAAAATGAAACTGGAATTCCCACATTTGCTATTGAAACAAATGGAATGCATTCTTATATATGTGGAGCAGGGCAAGCTCTTGCTGAAATAGTAAAGCGATTTACAGTGGATGGTATATCTAAGATAACAAAAAGTGTAAATGTACTTGGTGCTACTCCTTTAGATTATTCTGTGAACAGCAGTGTAGATAGCATTAAAATGCGATTAACTGAAGCAGGTTTTCAGGTTTTATCTGTATGGGCAATGGGAAGCACATTAGAAGAAATGAAACAAGCTGGAGCTGCAGAAGTAAACTTAGTTGTTTCTTCCACTGGACTTTTAGCAGCAAAAGAATTACAAAAGAAGTTTGGAACACCATATGTTGTGGGTGCTCCCATGGGAGATAAGTTTGCAGCTGTAGTAATGAAAGCACTAGATAGGGCAATTAATACAGGAAAATCGCAAATTGCATATGATAAACAAGCTGTCTGCCAGGGTGATACTGTTATTATTGGAGAAAGCATTTATTCAGAATCCTTAGCTGCAGCACTTAAAATTGAAAAGAATATGAAGGTTAAGGTTTTATGTCCTTTGGAAACTGAAACTGATTTGTTATTAAAAGGGGATGTTGTGGCAGAAGATGAAGATAGTATTATCACATATTTGAAGAGTGCAAAAGCTGTCATTGCAGATCCTATTTATCGCACAATTATTCAGTCTGGTACTAAATTTATATCACTTCCACATGAAGCTTTTTCAGGAAGAATTTATAGAAAAGATATTCCAGATTTGATTAAGAGTATAGATATAATATAGTGAATTTATATTATAATGTAACATATGTGTTATGTTATTGTAACAAAAGATGTTTATAATAATAATTGTTCTAGGACAATGAATCTTAGAAAAAATAAGATAATCCCTTAGCATAAATATTTTTATTTTGTTTTAAATAAGCACTAGTAATTTTCACTAGTGCTTATTTAAATTGCTTAAAATTATAGTTTAAATTTATGTACCATCTCATTAAGCTTTTGTGCAAGTTCTGCTTGACTTTGTGCAGTTAAGGCAACTTGTTTTATTGCTTTTGTTGTTTCATCTATACTTGTCTTTATTGTTTCTGTATTTTCTGATGATTTCTGTGCAGTTCCCGACATACTCTGTACTGCATTATTTACTTGACCAATTGTTGCTGTAAGCTCTTCTGACATGGATGCTATACCTTCGCACATTTCTGTTACAACTTCTGAATCCTTATAATATTGATTTCCCATTTTTTCAAAATCCTCAAATTGAGGATCAACACTTTCATTTATGAATTTTAGTATTTCATTACCATTTTCAGATATATTTTTAAAAGCGTCTTGAACTTTTAAAATGGTATCTTGTATACCTGCTACGGCTTGAGAAGATTGTTCTGCAAGATCTCTTACTTCGTCTGCAACTACAGCAAAGCCTTTTCCTTGTTCCCCAGCTCTAGCAGCTTCAATGGCTGCATTAAGTGCAAGTAAATTGGTTTGCTCAGATATACTTGCAATGGTATCTGCCATAACCCTTATATTATCTACAACTTTACCAGCTTCAATTGCCATTATCATATTTTTCTCTTTTTCCTCATATAAGTTTCTAACTTTCGTTATAGCATTTTTCCCATTTTCCTCAACTGTAGTAGCTCTTTTTTTAGATTGATTTGCATTGTTACTTCCGTCTGCAGCTTTTATAGATAGTTCATTAATACTGGAATCTACTTCTTCTATAGATGCAGCTATTTCTTCAGATGATGCACTAGATTCTTGAACACTATTGGTTATATTTTTTACTGAGCTATCTATTTCTTGAGTTTTTGCAGATAATTCTTCCACTGTAGCAGAAAGCTCTTCACTTGATGCACTCAGGTCCTGTGAATTTTCAATTATTAAGCTTACAAGTTCTCTAATATTTTCTTGAGCTTTTTGAAGTGCTCCTCCTGTTTCTCCAAATTCATCTTTTCTTGTAATTGAATAATTATGTGTTAAATCAAAATTAGATAAATTTTGTGCTAAAGATAGTGTTTTCATTAAAGGAATGTTTATATCTTTTGATATAATAAATCCAAATGCAATTGCAATTAGCAAGCCGGCTATTGCTAATGTTGTCATAATCTTGTTTGAATTTACATATATTAAGTGATTGGCTGTATTGAAGGTTTTAGCACCATCAAGATTTGCGTTTATTAACTTATCAATATCTTCAATCATTGAATTTTCTACAGAAGGTAATAATTGAGATTGCTTTAATGCTTCATCAAAGTTTCCAGCATCAATAAGTTTTACAACATTTTTTACTGAGGTTGTATATAGTCCCAAATGAGTTTTAAATGGTGACCATACTTGCTTTTCTGTATCGTTCATAGATAATTTTTCATAAGCTTTTATATATTCATCATTTTCGTCATTGTTCTGTTTAATATCTTTTTCTAAGTCAGTTTTTTTAGTAGTATCTTTTACATAAGTAAGCTGTAACAAATCACTTTTAATTTCTGTTAAATTTTGTCTCATATCTGTTAACATATAAGTACTTTGTAATCTATTGTTATACATTTCTTCTGAATTTGTATTTATTGTTTTTAATGATGTTATACCAATAGCGCCAACTATGGCAATTAATATGGACATAATAAAAAAAGATGTAAATAGCTTGGTTCTAACTTTTATGTTTCCTAAAAATCCCATTGCAATTCCTCCATTAAGTAAATATTTATGTATATTGTAATTTTTGTTTTTTAAATTAGGTTTGTTGCTTTAATAAACATTAGCTATCTGAATTTATAGAATTCATATTTTTTAAAAACTATTAAATATCTCCACTTGGCTTGTAGTGGTTAACATATACATCCCTCCAAATCATTTTTAAATTTACAAACTAATCAAGATGGAGAAAACGATTTATACAGTTTCATTATACTACTATTGCAAAAAAGTGTAAATATTGTATGTTATGGTGTCATTTAAAGTTGAAAGTAATAGTTTTATATACTTTGATACTAAAAAGTATTAATTATACTAATGGAATAGAAAGAGTATGGAAAATTATAACTAATAATAAAGATTATAATTGGATATTTGATTTAGAAATGGTAAAAATGATGGAAGGTGAAAATAGCTTTATAGAATACTCAAAGAATAGATTTAAAAAAATATAATCAATTAGCAGCAAAAAATTTAATTTTTGCTGCTAATACTATATGACAAAAATAATTTAAGATTGTCCCTGGGAAACGCTTAAAACACGAAGAGCTCTAGCTACTTTTTTTGCAAAATCTAAAGGTTTATCAATAGATTCAAAATGAATATACATAAGTCTTGGTCTATCAAATAACCAATGATTATGAAGTGCAGTAACTAATATACCCTCTTTTCTAAGTGCAGTAATAAAATCATTAATTTCATTTTCAAGAATAACTGTTTCACCTAAATTAAGTGCATTACCACTTTCATCCATAGATCTAATGTCGAAGGAAAATAATGCAGATAGTGCTAATGGAGAACGAGTTCTTCTACCAAGTATTCGTGCACGTATATTTCTGGTAAAAGCTACGGCACAAACGCGTTTGTTAGAAGTTATAATTTCTGCTCCAAGTATTTTTGCAAATTCTTTACAAAGAGAATTTGATTTACAATGTGAATGAGAGTTACTCATTTTATTCACCCCTTAGTTATTTTATAGAAAATCAATTTTTAGTTTGATTTTCTATGTAGACTTAAGTGTTTACCCAATAACATACTATGAAAATCATCAATAAATGTGCATAAGTATAATTAAGATGATTTATATTTTTATATATCTATGTCTAATGCAATTATAAATAAAATATAATTTGTAATTAGGTATTGACAAAATAATTGAATTTGATTATCATTATCAATAGAGAAACGATTAAAGATAATAATTTTGATTAGTCATTATGTAAGTTGAATTTCAAAATAATAGAGTAATTTTATAGAAAGAAAGAGGGTGAACTTTATGATTATTGGACTTTTAAACTTACTAAAAAATCATAACAATTATTCTTTAAAAGAAATGGCTGAATTTTTCAAAACAGATGTTTCAGTTATAGAGATGGAACTTAAATATTTGAAACAAAATGGATATTTAAAAAGATAGATAATTAACTTAAATACTGAAGTGTAATATATTTTGATTAAAATGTAAATAGAAAAGAATATTTATAAAAATAATGTATTTATATTGATTGGTACGATAATTACATTCGCCATTAATTAAAATATATAAATAATACTGTTTATATATTTATTTTTTTAAAAGACTATTGAGAATGATTATCTGTATCATTTAATAGGTTTAAGCTTAGATTAAATCAATAGATTCCATACAATATGAATAGCAAAAGAGATTTTTTATATTTAAAGTTTTAATTTTGGAAAGTAGTGATGTGTATGAAAAAAGGAACTACTGATGTAAGTTACATAAGTGAAAAATTAGCAGATAATGGATATAAAATCACAAAACAAAGATGCGAAATTATAAAGGCAATATATGAAAATAATGTACATATGAATGCTGATGAAATATATAAAAAGGTAAAGCATAAGAAAATAGGACTTAGTACAGTATATAGAAATCTCATGATATTGGAAACTGTTGGGGCAATAAAAAGAATTAATACAGCTAACACAAGCTATTATGAATTGCAAACTCTAGGAGAGATTGACATACATGCAAAATGCATAAAGTGTAACAAAATAGTAGATATAAAAAAAGAGAAGTTAGAAGAAAATTTTAGGAAGTTAATAAAAAATATCAAGCAAGAACGAGGAAGTATGATTAATAGTGCAAGTATCCTGCTGTCAGTAATATGTGAGAAATGTAAAAGTGAAATTATATTAAATAGAAATTCTAATAAAGGAAGAGATGGATGATAATGAAACTAAGCAATTAATTTTAAAATAATATATAAATCATCAAGTACATAAGTACTTATTTATACTTTTTTTACGAGGAGGAGATTAATTTGAAAAATGTAGTAATTATTTATTGGAGTGGTACAGGGAATACGGAGAATATGGCAACAGGTGTTATGGAGGGTGTAAAGTCAGAAGGTGCAAATGTGAAATTAATTAGTGTACAAGAAGCAAAGGTAGATGATGTTTTAAAAGCAGATGCAGTAGCTCTTGGATGCCCATCTATGGGGTCAGAACAGCTTGAAGAATCGGAGATGGAACCATTTATTGAATCAATTTCAGATGCAATTGAAGGTAAGGATACTGCATTATTTGGTTCATATGGATGGGGTAATGGTGAATGGATGACTGACTGGCAAGAAAGGATGGAATCCTATGGAGCAAGAGTTATAGAAGATGGACTTATAGTTAATAATGAACCAGATGAAGAAGGAATTGAAAAATGCAAGGATCTAGGTAAACTTTTAGCAAAGGTTTAAGAAATATATTAAACATAAAGTAATGGAGGATGTTTTATGAGTAAAGAAGAGTTGAAAAAATTTTTTATCATTACAAATAATTATGATGATTTGGAGTATTTATTTTCGGTAATAATGTTCAGTGCAGGACCAACTATAAAAAAGCATAAAGCATCTTCTTTAATTACTTTTGGTAAGAATAATAGAAATTTAAACAGCATATGGGAAAGATATAAAAATGAAGTTAAAGAAAGATTGGATATTGATTACTTTGAATTGAAAAAGAATGAAGAAAGTACAATAGTGTTGTTTTTTAATAAAGAAAAAGTTGGGCTTAATGTAAGAAAAGCTAAGAATATAGAGTTCTTAAAAAGATTTGGATATGATGAAAATATGAGTGTTGAGCAGTGCTTAACTCTTCTAAGTAAAAGATTTGAACATATGTGTCCTCATGAGATTGGAATTTTTTTAGGATATCCGGTAGAAGATGTAACAGCTTTTATTGATTGTCCTAATGCTGAATGTAAAATGGTAGGATATTGGAAAGTATATCATGATATTGAAAAAGCTAAATCTATTTTCAATAAATATGATGAAATAAAATATACAATTATGAGATCAATGATGCAAGGAATTAAGCCAACGAAGTTATTAAAAATTAAATTATAACTAGTGAATTTTTTAAAATTTAAATATGTAAAGTAGGATTGTGCGAGGAGGTAATAATTTATGCCATTGATATTAGCAAATAAAGGAAGTGCAATGAATATTAGAAAGATAAGTGGAAATGATGAGACAAAGAGATTTCTAAATAGTTTAGGCTTTGTAGTTGGAGAAAGTGTTAAAATTATTTCAGAAATTGGAGGAAACTTGATAATAAATGTTAAGGATAGTAGGGTTGCCTTGGATAAAGGAATGGCAAGTAGAATAATAGTATAGGCGAAGGAGGACGTTTTAATGAGCACACTAAAAGAAATAAAATGTGGACAAACTGTTAAAGTCAAAAAAATTGATGGAGCAGGTGCTGTTCGCAGACGTATCATGGATATGGGAATTACAAAGGGGTCTGAAATTTATGTGCGTAAAGTAGCTCCACTTGGAGATCCTATAGAATTAACCATTCGTGGATATGAATTATCCATTCGTAAAGCCGATGCAGAAATGATTCTTGTAGAGTAATAAGGAGGAGTAGAAATGACAATCAAAA
Source organism: Clostridium carboxidivorans P7 (assembly GCF_001038625.1). Lineage (GTDB taxonomy): Bacteria > Bacillota > Clostridia > Clostridiales > Clostridiaceae > Clostridium_AM > Clostridium_AM carboxidivorans. Next base: position 2,205,802 of record NZ_CP011803.1, on the reverse strand, counting down.
TAGGACTTGCTGGTAATCCAAACTGCGGAAAGACAACTATGTTTAATGAACTTACAGGTTCATCACAGTATGTTGGTAACTGGCCTGGAGTAACAGTTGAAAAAAAAGGAGGTAAATTGAAAGGAAATAAAGATGTAGAAATTGTAGATTTACCAGGTATTTATTCTTTATCACCATATACTTTAGAAGAAGTGGTAACACGTAATTTTATGATAAACGATAAACCAGATGCAGTAATTAATATAGTGGACGCATCAAATATTGAAAGAAATTTATACTTAACAACTCAAATTTTAGAACTTGGTATTCCAACAGTTATAGCACTTAACATGATGGATGTGGTAGAAAAAAATGGAGATAAAATTGATATAGATAAGTTATCAAAAACTCTTGGATGTCCAGTTGTTGAAACATCTGCCCTTAAAGGAACTGGTGTTTCGGCAGCTGCGAAAAAAGCAATTGAAATTGCAAAGAGTAAGAATAAACCAGATTTTGAATTAAATTTCTCCAAGGAAGCTAAAAGTGCTTTTCAGGAAATAGAAAAAATTATTACAAAAAGTATTCCACATGATGGAATTGAAACTTCATGGCTTGCCATTAAACTTTTTGAACGTGATGAAAACATAATTAAAAAGTTAAATATCTCAAAAAGTATTTTAGATGAAATAGAAACTATAATACAAAAATATGAAGCTGAACTGGATGATGATAGTGAAAGTATTGTTACAGGGGATAGATATGCCTTTATAGGAGATGTTGCTTCAAAATCTATTAGAAAAAATAGAAAAGGGAATGAAACAACATCAGATAAAATAGATAAAATTGTTACAAATCGCTTCTTAGCACTTCCTATTTTTGTTGCTACCATGTACATAGTATATTACATAGCAATAAAAGTTGGCACAATAGGAACTGACTGGATAAATGACACTCTTTTTGGAGATATAATTACAAATAGTGCTTCAAACTTAATGGCTAGTGCCAATGTTGCTGATTGGCTACAAGGATTAGTGAAAGAAGGTATAATTAGTGGTGTAGGAACAGTAATTGGATTTATACCACAGATAATGCTTTTATTCCTATTCTTGGCTATACTTGAGGATTGCGGATATATGGCCCGTGTAGCATTTATAATGGATAGAGTCTTCCGTAAATTTGGTCTTTCAGGCAAATCTTTTATACCAATGTTAATCAGTTCAGGTTGTGGTGTTCCTGGTATAATGGCAACTCGTACTATGGAAAATGATAGAGATAGAAAGATAACTATTATGGTAACTACATTTATACCTTGCAGTGCTAAATTGCCAGTTATTGCATTAATTGCAGGAGCACTTTTTAGTGGAGCTTCTTGGGTAGCACCAACAGCATATTTTTTAGGAATAATAATGATTATAATTTCTTCAATTATATTAAAGAAAACTAAGTTATTTGCTGGAGAACCATCACCTTTTGTTATGGAACTTCCTCAATATCATATTCCTGCTGCAAAAGGTGTACTAATGCATATGTGGGACAGGGTAAAAGCGTTCTTAGTTAAGGCAAGTACAATAATTTTGGTTTCTTGCATTTTAGTATGGTTCTTACAGTCCTTTAATTGGTCACTAGCTCCAGTAGATGCTGAAAACAGTATTTTAGCAAGTATAGGTAACGTTATAGCTCCAATATTTAAACCTATTGGATTTGGCAATTGGCAATCAGCTGTTGCAACAGTTACTGGTTTGGTAGCAAAAGAAAATTTAGTTGGAACTCTTGGTGTATTATTCAATATAAAGGATGCAGCTGAGGATACTCCAGCTTTAATTACTCAAACAGCGGCAATGTTTACTGCTGCAAGTGGATTTGCTTTCGTAGCTTTCAATATGCTTTGCGCACCTTGCTTTGCATCAATAGGTGCAATAAGACGTGAAATGGGTTCTTGGAGGTGGACATGGATTACTTTGGGATTTCAAACTTTTACAGCTTATTTAGTTGCCCTTATTATAAATCAAGTTGGCAGCTTCATAATAGGTAAAGGAAGCTTAATTGGAGCAGCAGCTTCAGTGCTGCTTACGGTTATAGTAATTGGAATTGCTATATCTACAGGAAAAAATTATAGAGAAAAAGAAGTTAAAGCAGAGTTGAGTTATACAAAATAAAGTGGTTTAAATAAAATATAAGGGATGTGAAATTTATGGTAGCAACAGTTATAATGTCTGGTATTATATTTGGTTTTGTAGCCTTTGTAATAGTAAGACAAGTTAAGAAAGCTAAAAATGGAGAAAGCAGCTGTGGCTGTGGTTGCAGTAATTGTTCTTCATCTAGTATATGCCATGGAAAGAAATGAAGTTTGAGTTAATGTAAGCATAATGTGACACAAGAATGCAGTGGAAGTTTGAATTTTAACTTTTATTCTGTGATATATGATAAGTGTGTCAGCACGGCTAAATGTTTTAAGCAGAGAGCCAAAATCTATGATTTTGTGCGAATCGCTTACTCCTCTGAGGAAACGAAGAGGAGTTTCCAATTTTAAAATAAAGCTCGAAATTTTTGAAAGCCTAAGAACTTTGTCAAACTCGGTTCCCTCAGACAGGACTAAAGTTCTAAGACTTTCAAAAACTTCGAGCTAAGAATAATATTAAAACAATTTAGTTTATGTGTTGGCACACTTATCATATATCACTACATAAAAGTTAAAATCCAAACTAGTAACTTTATGTGTACACATTTAATTATGATGTTATAGGTAATTCTAATAAATTGAAATTGTATTTAACATATTCTTTAACGCCTAAAAAGTTGCGCAGCATAGTTTTTAAACTGTGAAAGTTGAGTTAAATATTATCAAAAGTATTACAGAAAAAACTTAATTACTAAAGGTATGGTAACTACAGATAAAAGTGATGAAAATGATACTATAAAAGCAGAGTACTCTTTATTTTTGTTGAAGTTTTCCGCAAAAATTGTGGTTAATGCACCTGCAGGCATAGCTTGCATCAATATGAAGGTTTTTAAAACCATGGAGTTTTCTTTAAATAATAGGGATATCCAGTATAATATTAATGGTAATAGTATAAGTTTTATCATTGAACCATAATACATACTCTTATCTTTAATAATTTTTTTAAGTTCACTTCTAGATAATAAACTTCCTATTATGAGCATGGATATTGGTGTTGTAAGTCCTCCAACCATTTTTGTAGTATTTAACAGTATAGGAGGTATTTTTATTGAAAATATCATAATTAAAAGTCCTATTACTGAAGAAACCACCCCAGGATTTTTAAGTGATTCTTTCAAGCCTTTAATGTCACTTTTATTATTAAATAACATTACTCCATAAGTCCATACAAAAATATTGAATATCATATTAAAAATGGCAGCATATACTACTCCTTCGTTTCCAAAAACGCTTTGAGCTACGGGAAATCCCATAAAGCCGCAATTTGAAAAGATCATTGCAAACTCAAGAACATTTCTTTTACTTTTATCAATTTTTATAAGTAAGGGTTTTACTAACAGTGGAGTTAGTATAAATATTGCAAAGCTGTAGATAAAAGCTTTTATAACATTGTTTGCAACATCAGGTCCATAGGATATACTAAAAGATGAAATAACAAGAAAAGGAGTTGTTATTTCTACTAATAGTTTGGATAAACCATTTGAAAAATTTTCATCTATAATGTTTTTCTTTCCGCCATAGAAACCTACTAAGGCAACTAAAAATAAAGATATTATTTGAGTTATTACTGTGTTTATTTCCATAAATTAACCTTCCAACTTTTTAATAATTTATATTGACATATTACATAATAGAATCTTGTACAAATAATTCTATCATATATAAATAAGATATAAATTGTCAAATACTAAATTTAAAGTTGAAAAGGTTTTAAATGATTAATTACTACTGCCAGCTATTTATTTGTCTTACATACATTGATCTTGAAAAGCAAAAGTAAATTGTCTGAAGTAGAAAATAAATTCCTACTATAATCATTAAATAAAGACTAAGGCTTGTTTGTAATATATTGCTTAAGACCTTTATTGCAAAAGTAGTATGAATAAAGGATACTGCAAAAGGGAGAAAGAACATTATAAAGCATTGAGTACTTACTATTTTCTTTATTTCATCTACAGACATTCCCATTTTTTTAAGAGCTGTAAATTCATGTTTATCATTTTGAATTTCATTAAATAGCTTGAAATATATTATGCTGCAAGTTGCTATGAAAAACAACACTGAAATAAAGGTTCCTATGAAGAAAAATGTGGACATAACTTCCATCATTTTAGAAAAGCTTAATACTCTTTCAGAAAAACTGCTTTTCATTTCCTTTGGAATTTCGCTCTTTATGTTTGATACTGAGTTTACTGCTTTAAATCCATTTTTTATAGTATAACCATAATACACTTGAAGATTATCATCCTTAATATCAGCTTTAAGCTTGTTAAAATCATCATCACTTACTACTGCAGTATTGGAGTTCTTACTATCTTCATTAATTATTCCACCATTTATTTCATTTTTAAGCTTTAAGTTTATGGAAGTGTTTTGGGTATTTAATTTTAAATAATTTTTATCAGCAAATAATTCCTTATCCTTAGTTGCAATTACATTATGATAGTGAACAATTACTTCACCATTATTTAATTTAATAGATGGTTTATTTTGCTCACTTGTTAAAGTATTATAATCAGTGTTGGACATAATATAGAAATCTTTTTTATTTATCAGTTCTTTAAAATTTAAATGTTCATTTGAAGATAAATCATTGTTAGTTGCTTTTATAAGAATAATTTTATTTTTATATTCTATTTTATTTCCATAGGATTTAAAAACTTTTTCTACTTCTTTAGGAGATATTACATTGTGTGTATTCAATCCATTTTCAATAAAGCTTATGTCTTGTGGGTAGTCTATTACAGTTTGTTTTTGTACAGTTTTTTGAAATGAGTATACACTTGCAGAAGCTGTCAAAGTTACAGCTGAAAGTATTGAAACAGCAAATAGTATTTTTGTATTGTCACTAAGTTTATATATTATTTGAGATAATGTTATCATATTGATGCCTTTATAAAAGATTTTATTATTATTTTTAAGCTTACTTGTAATATATATGCTGAATTGAGAGTATAGCATATAGGTTCCGGTTACTACTACAATTAAAATAGGGAACATAGTGAGTACAATAGCTTGACCTGAAAAAACTGCTAAAATGTATCCAGAGCCAATTAATATTATGGATAAAATTGATTTTTTACTGGAAAATTTAGGTACTGGTTTTGCAACCCGTGAGCCTTTTAAAAGCTCTATTATATTGTTGCTCTTTATCTTATAACTTGCTTTTAAACAGGTTATTTGAAACAATACTAAAAAACACACTGAAGTTAATATTACAGCTTTAATTGATATGGTAAGGGGAATTTCAGCATTTAAAATTAAAATAGCTGAAATTGACATAAAAAATAGTTTAGAAAAAAGAATACCAAAGATAATTCCTGTGCTTATAGAAAATAAAGAAACAATGAAGTTTTCAAACATAACATAATTTCTTACTTGGCTTTTTGTCAGTCCAAACATTGATAAAAGTCCAAATTCTTTTTCTCTGGATTTTAAAAAGCTTGATATAGAATAGTTAGTAAATACAACTGAGAATATGAGTATTACAAACTCACAAAGATAAACTGTTTCTGTCATAATTGCGCCAGCTTGCCCCATGTTTTTTAAACTGGAAGCCTTAGGACTTAAAAGAAAATTTGCAAATATGAAAAATACTATAACTACAAAGGTATTACTTAAATAGTACATTATAAATTTATTTAAATTTCCCTTTATATTTTTAACAGCGATATTATGCAATGTCATTATAGTTACCTCCTATTAAAGTAAGTGAATCCATGATTTCCTTGAAGAAAGCTTGACGATTACCTCCTTTTACAATTTCTAAAAAGAATCTTCCATCTTTAATCATTATTATTCTTTTACAAAAGCTAGCTGCAAAAGGGTCATGAGTAACCATCATTATAGTTGCTTTTCTTTCATTATTTAAATTAGTCAAAGATTCCATAACATCTTGAGAAGCTTTAGAATCAAGATTTCCAGTGGGTTCATCTGCAAGTATTATAGATGGATTGTGAATTAGCGCTCTTGCACAAGCGGCTCTTTGCTGCTGACCACCTGAAGTTTCATAAGGTCTTTTATCTAAAATCTTTTTTATATTTAAAAGTGAAGCAATATCACCTACTTTTTTTTCTATTTCATGAGTATTAGTTTTGTTCAGTACTAGTGGAAGTATTATATTTTCCTTTATTGATAGGGAATCTAGTAAATTGAAGTCTTGAAATATGAATCCAAGTTCCTTTCTCCTAAATAGTGCAGATTTTTTTTCATCAAGTTTTTCTGGATTAACTCCGTTTATGAAAAGCTCCCCTGAAGTTGGAGTATCTATTGTTGCAAGAATATTTAAAAGGGTACTCTTTCCACTTCCCGAAGGCCCCATGACTCCAACAAATTCTCCTTCATCTATGCTAATATTAAATTTATCAAGGGCTTTTACCTGTAAGCTTCCTTTTTTATCACCATAAATTTTACTTATATTTTCAGCTTTTAATACTGACATATTATCATTCCTTTCATCTATTAATTTCATGGCTGATGTCCATAATATTATCATTCTTTTAGATAAGAAATATATTGAACTTTATGTATATATTATAAAAAAATTAGAGAAATCAATGTATCGATTTCTCTTTCAAATACAATTTTAATCTTACAATATTGAAAGATTAAAATTTAAACAAGTTTTTACCCTTGAAAAATACAATAGAAAAGGTGGAACCTTTGCCTTCTTTTGATTCTAAAAGAATTTCATGACCAAGTTTATCACATATTTTCTTTGCAAGATACATTCCCATGCCCGTAGATTCATCGCTTTTTCTTCCGTTTTTACCTGTAAAAAAAGCATTAAATACTCTATTTAAATCCTCTTTTGGTATACCTATTCCTTCATCACTTATGGATAAGATAATTTTTGAATTTTCATCTTTGATTTTAAAGATAATATACTTGTTGTCCTGAATTTTCAGCTTTGAATATTTTATAGCATTTATAACTATTTGATTTATTACGAAATAAATCCATTTTTTATCTGTTTCCACTGTTATAGCTTCATCAGCTGTTATTTTAGGAAATACATGGCTCCTTATGAGAGATTTCTTATTGTCATTTAAAACATTTCTAACAATAGATATAATGTTTAAGCTTTCTACATTAAAATCTAAGTTAAATTCATTAACTCTTGCATTACAAAGCATCATATCAAGACCATGAGATAACTTTTCATTTTCTTCTAATATACTGTCAAATACAGCTCTATTATCTTCATTTATTTCATCTTGAAGTATAAGGTTTATAACAGATACAGGAGTTTTCATTTGATGTACCCATTTATTTATAAAATTTATATATTCTTTGTGTGTTTCTTCATATTTTATAGTTCTTTCACTGCATATTTTATAAGTTTTAAGTAGGAGCTTTTTAAATATTTCCTGCTCATGAGTACTGCAACTTCCTATGTTAAGTATGTTATCTAAGTCTTCTTTTGAATTTAACATTATGTTAAGTTGATTATAAAAATCTCTATTTTTTAAATAATCATATATCAAAAATAATATGAAAAAGATTATTGAAATTAACCAGGCATAAATTATGTTATTATTTATAAGTTCAATTTTGTTTATAATTAAAGTAAGATACATTACAACTATAACTGCAGCAGTAGCTAAAAAATAAACCACTGCAAAAGGTATCTTATCCTTAAGAAAGTGTTTGAAATTCATTTATTTCACCTGCTTTGTTTTACCAATTTGATACTATTTTATAACCTTGTCCACGTTTGGTTTCAATTACATTGGTAATTCCAATTTCCTCAAGTCTTTTTCTTACGCGAGTCATGTTAACAGACAGGGTATTGTCATCAACAAAATCTACATCATTCCATAAAATCTCCAGTAAGCTTTCTCTGGAAACAATTTTATTTTCATTTTTAAGAAGAGAATATAGAAGTTGGAATTCTTTTTTACTAAGCTCTACTTTTTTACTTTTATATTCTACTACATTTTGATTTAAATATAAAAAAAGTCCATTTGATTCAAACACTTCACTAAGGCTATTTTCTGAGTAACTTCCATAAACTCTTCTTATAACTCCTTTTATCTTTGCAATGAGCACATCATAGGAAAAAGGCTTGGTTATATAATCATCCCCTCCATTTTCAATAGCCATAACTTGATCCATATCAGAATTTCTAGCTGAAAGAAATATTATAGGAACATTTGATATTGTTCTTATATCTCTGCACCAGTAAAAGCCATCATATAAAGGCAAGTTAATGTCCATGAGAACAAGATGAGGATTGTTTTTTATAAACTCATTTTTTATATTAGAAAAGTCATCTACAGAATAAGTTTTATATCCATACTTTTGCAGGTGATTTCTTATAAGATTGTCCAGTTTTTTATCATCTTCAATTATCATTATATTGTACATTTGATACACCTCTCAAAGCAATGTCATTTATCTTTCCATTGTATCATAAATAATATAATAAAATTGACAATTTGTTTTCTGGTGGAATAAGATGAATATAGAATGAAGAAGGGAAGTTAATATAATGATAAAACAAAAAAACAAGTGTAAAATTATACTTATAACATTAGTATCTACAGCACTTTTTTGTTTACTAGTAGGTATAAGCTCTATTTCACCACTTGCTAACTCTGGACCTAATGCTAATAAATTTAATTCTATTGGTATGTGGTCAGCTATAGGTATTATTTCATTACTTTATATATTACCTTTGATTGTTTATGCATTAGGAGTAGATGTAATGAAATTTGTAATAGCAGCTTTTTTAGTTGTTGGAATGTTAGCAGATTTTTCAATAATAGTACTTATTTCCAACTCACTTACTAAAAGTTCATTATATCCGTTAATAGGAGCTATTTGTATTACATCATTAATTGTAAATGTTGTTTGGTTTTTTGTAGTTTTTTCTTTATCATCAAAGCGAAGTCAAGTGTAATTGCATTTTATTGAAAGAGAACGTATTTTAAATGAAACGGTTAAGGTACTATGCAGATATTTAAAAAGTATATCAGATTAAAACAAAAGAAGATATTGCATTAAGAAAAGTGTATAATGAACATATGATTATTATGGAAAGGTGGAATATTATGAGTGAAATTGCAAAAAGATTAAATCAATGCATGAAGCCTAATGGTGAATTAGGAAAGATTGTAGCAGATGATATGAATAAATCACATTTTGAATTAACTGGATGGGGTCTTGAAAAGATAAATATAAATCCTAAGGATACTATATTGGATATTGGCTGCGGCGGAGGAAGAACAGTAAATAGATTGGCTGCTATAGCAAAAGAAGGCAAAGTTTTTGGTATAGATTATTCAATGGATTGTGTAAAATGGTCAAAAGATTATAATGAAGAATTGATAAAGGATGGCAGAGTAGAAATTATTAATGCTAGTGTAGAAAAAATTCCTTTTGAAGATAATAAATTTGATGTTATATCTGCAGTGGAAACTATTTATTTTTGGCCTGATTTGCTTCAAAATCTTAAAGAAGTAAAAAGAGTTTTAAAGCCTTCAGGAAAGCTTGTTATAATATGTGAAATGTATTGGAGTGAAAAATTTAAAGAGAGAAACGATGAATTTGTTTCTGTATCGAATATGAAAATATATACACCTGAGGAACTTAAAGATATAGTAGAAATGGCTGGTTACAGCAATATAAAAATAGATTTGGTGGAAGAGAAAAATTGGCTTTGTTGTATAGGTGAAAAGTAGAATGATTTCAAAATTGAAAAAGAAATTATTGATTTTTACAACCATAATAATGCTTATTTTTTTTGGAAATAAAATTTACATAAGTTTAAAAGACAAAGTTAATTCAGATATAATTACAAAGTTAACAGGACAAATTTATTACACAAAAAGAGTAGATGGAATATTAAACTTGTATAAATTTGATACCAATTCACAAAAAGAGCAACTTGTATATAGCCATAAAGGTAGAGGTAAGCTCACTGATGGAGGATATAATGATAATATCAATGATTTTTACTATGACATAAAAAGTGGGAATATAAGTTTTGAAGCTATGAATAATGGTGATTGGAGTTTATTTTCTATTAAAAATGGTGATAAGGATGTTAAGTATATAAGCAAATTAGGTTTGGAAAGTTCTAAGCAGTTAACAAGGATTGACACTGATTATATAAAAAATGAAGTTGCTGATGTAAAGGCTATTAAAAAGAAGGGTTCTATTTATATAGAGAAAGATGGACAAGAAAAATGTTTACTAAAATTTAATGGTATGTATGATGAAAAGTTTACAGGTTATTCACCCATTGGTTTTTCTCCAAATGGAAAGTATCTTGTATATTTTTCTATGGAGCATCTAACTCCCATTGGAACTTTGATAGAGGGACTTATTAAAGGGAAGGTTGGTAAAACTTATATTATGGATATGGAAACAGGTAAAAGTACCAGGTTTATTGATTGTCAGCGTATTCAGTGGATTATGAATTAAAAGATATATTAGAGCGATTTAAAATCTGGCATGGATAAAAAGTTCATAGAAATGGGTTGAATCATCAGATAAGAATATATTTGAAGTTGTTGTTTAATGGATAGGCTTTTGAGTCTATCTATTTTTTTATGTCTAAACATATACTTGTGAACATCAAAAAAAATTTAGATTGTTTAAAAAGTTATTAAATATTTTAATTAAATTAATTTAAATATTAAAAAAGTGTGGCATTTTTGGTAAAATATAATTAAAATATTTACATATGGGAATAAACCCAAATAGGAAAGGTGAATACATATGGAAGAATTATTAAATTTATTAAGAGTTAAACTTTGTAATTGTACTTTAGAAAAGGAAGAAATAATTAAACTTAAGGAATATATTGAAAATGGTGATGATAATTTAGATTTAAATAAAATTCATAAGTATAACATAGAAAATACATTTAGAGGAAACTACAATATAAGAAAAGATTTTTGGAAATTAGTAGATGGATTTATGGATAATGAAGAAGTCTTTAAGAGAATTTTAAAGGTGTTTTGGGCAATAGGACAGGAAAGCTTCTTTAAAATAGTATATAATAGATTCTTTTCTATTCCTAAGTTTGTTGATTATTTAAAACCTATGGATAACAAAGAAAGAATATTAGTATGGCTTATAAGAACTTGTCCAAATTCTATTGATATAATAATACCAATTGTTGAAGAAATGATAAATGAAGATAGAGAAATACTTTCAAAGGCTTTTTTAGAAACAGAAGATGGCTTTGTGAAGGTAGTTTTAGCTGCTTTTGCTATTAAAAATTCTTGCGAGCTTCCTGAAGATGGAGAAGAATTTATAAAGCATCATTTAGAAAATGCAGATGATATAAATAAATATTTAAGAGACAAACAAACAGCTATAATTCAGATTTTAGCTTATGTACGTAGTAAGAGTGAGATATTACGAGAAGTTGTTAGGGATGCAGTTAATAACAGTACTAATAGAAGAATGATTTTTGATGAATTAGTGGATTTTATCTCTTCTTATGATAATAAGATTAAAAGTTATGACATTGCAAGAGAGTTTGATATTGATAAGAAATTATATGTACTTAGGTTAATAAATTTATATATTGAAGAAGAAAATAATAAAGTATTTAAAGAGATAGAACAGAGAATAAAAGAAATGCCATCAGTTTTTAGAGAAAGCTTGGAATTTGTTACTAAAAGAAGAATGGGTAAGACTAATTTTCAAGATGTTGAAGCTCTTACCCTTGCTTTAGTTATATATAAAAATTCAAAGGAAGATGAAGATTTAAATCAAGCTAAGAAATTCATAGAAAATATTTTAAATGGATATATAGCTAGCTTTAAAGGTTTTGATGTAGCACTACGCAAAGAGAGAGCTAAAACTTTACAATATGTAATGAATGGTGAAAATAAGGACGTTATAGATAATTATATTTCTAAAGTGGGAAAAGCAACAATTGGGGAATCAATATGGCGTTACCACAATATTTGCTTTAAACTAATTTATTCTTTAGACGAAACTAAAGAAATTATACATAGATTTTTATACTTAGTACTTAATACTGAAAAATATGGTTTAGCTTCTTCAGTAATATTTAATGTAGTAGAAAGCCAATCCATGAGTTATATAAGCTTTGCTGAAAAACTTTTAGATATAGGTATAAATGAAAGACATTTAATCCTTGCTGCAGATATAAGTTCAAACACAAAAGCTAAGGAATATTTAAGAAAGCTATGTAATGAGGGAAATACAGAACTTATAAATACTATAGATAGTTTAAGTGTTGCAAAAGAGTTTGTACTTGAAGGTTTATTTAATGCAGATAAGGGAAAGTATTCTGAAATTTTAGTAAAAAGTTTATCAGATGATTCAAAGCTTATTAGAGATAAAGCAGTTAACCTTCTTAGTACTTATGAAGGTTGCAAAGAAATGGTATTAAACAATTTTAAAAGTAGAAAAACTCCAGTAAGGGAGGCTGCTGCAAGAATTTTAATAAACTTTGATATGAGAAATTTTACAGATGAGCTTAAAAAATTTGCAGAGAAAGAGAAAAATGAAAAAATCAAGGTATTGATATTAAATATTATAAATAGAGACTATTTAGATGATAAAATACTTGAAAATGCAAAAAGTATAAGCAATTATTGCAGTGAAAGATTGAAAAAAACTGCTTATAATTCTCCAGAGTGGATTTCGGTAAGCACATTTCCAGAGGTAAGGTATGAAGATGGAAAAATAATATCAAAGGATGTATTAATTTATTTAATAAGCAAATATTCCCTGGAAAATATTGTTGAGAAAAACCTTGTTGCTGAAAGGGTAATTGAAAAGTGTAACAAACAGGATTTAGATGCAATGGGATTGGAAATTTTGAATAATTGGGTTAGTGCTGGTGCAGACACGAAAAAGAAGTGGATTTTATCCTTAATTTCAGCTGTAGGAGGATTCAATGTAGTAAATGCTTTAAAAGATCAAATAGACATTTGGTCTAAAAGTGCTAGAGGTGCAATTGCTTGTGAGGCTATAAAAGCTTTGGCATTAAATGGTAGTGATGAAGCTTTAATGATTTTAGATACTATATCAAGAAAGTTTAAGCATAAGCAAATTAAAAAAGCAGCAGGAGAAGCCTTTATTTCTGCAGCAAAGATGCTTAAATTAACAGAAGAGGATTTAGCAGATAGAATAATACCTGATTTGGATTTTAATGTAAGAGGGGAAAGAGTATTTGACTATGGAAGTAGAAGTTTTACAGTAACCTTAGGAGTGGACTTTTCATTAAAAATTGAAGATAACAATGGAAAAACAATGAAGACATTACCAAAGCCAGGTAAAGCTGATGATGAATTGAAATCTAGTGAGGCTTTATCAGAGTTTAAAGCAGTGAAAAAACAAATTAAAACTGTAGTTTCAACTCAAACTTTAAGATTAGAAATGGCTCTTTCTTCAAATAGGTTGTGGAGTAAAAAAGCTTGGGAAAAGTTATTTGTTAGAAATCCAATTATGCATAATTTTTCTCTTGGTTTAGTATGGGGAGTTTATGAAGATGGAAAGTTAAAAAATACTTTTAGATATATGGAAGATGGCAGTTTTAATACAAAGGATGAAGAAGAATATGAATTGTTAGAAGAAGTCTACATAGGACTTGTACACCCTTTAGAAATGGATAAAGAAGCTTTAGAAGACTGGAAACAACAATTTGAAGATTATGAAATAGTACAACCTTTTCCACAGCTTCAAAGAAAGACTTATAAAGTAACTGAAGAAGAAAAGAAAATGAAGGTTGTAGAACGTTTTGCAGGTACTAAAATTAATGGGCTCTCATTAGTTGGCAAGCTTACTAAAATGGGATGGTATAGGGGTTCTGTGCAAGATGGAGGATGTTATTATCAGTTTTATAAAGAAGATGAAAAAGTGGGTATTGGAGTAGAACTTGAATTTAATTATCTTGGTGTTGGATATGAAAATGAAGAAACTACGATTTATGAATTGATTTTTTACAAAGCTAGTACAGTGGAAAGAGGAAGTTATGTTTATGATGAAGTAACAGAAGAAAACACTATTTTACCATCAAAGGTACCAGAAAGATTTTTTAGTGAGATACTTTATGATGTAGATAGAGCCTTAGAAGCTAAAACTGGTTTTGCAGCCAACTGGAGACTGGATCGTTAAAGCATTGGGTGTGTAATGATATAAGCACATTGCGACACAAGCGAATGTAAGCGAAGTAACTTTCAACTGTATTCCGGCTGATATATGCTGTGAAGGAAAACTCACTTCATTAAGAAGTTCTAATGCTTGAGATATTGAAAAATGCCTACCTCCTTGTATAATGTAGCCATAACATTCAATAGAAAACTATCTATACCATTTGTGAATATTACAACTCAGTTTTTTCTTATTATTCGTAATTCTTTTACCCGACAGGGTGTATGTTTCTACTTTAACTTAGTTTTCTATTTTCCCTTAAGGGGAAACCAAATTAGTAAATATTGATGTATAATATCTCCTGAATAGAAGATAGATGGACACCTCCTGGGAAGTGACTCTATCGAGTCATTATTACCCGTGACTGAGCATGTCATTCCATCAGTGAGAATTCTGTGTTTAGCTGGTTAGGTTTCCCCTTGGGAATTACCTGTGTCACAAACAAGGTTACAAAATTACTGATAGAAATGGAATATCTATTCTATCTCTTACAAACAAAGGAGATAATGTATATGAGTAAATTTTTTTATAGACCAACAGTTGGAATTGATGTATCCGCAGATTTTTCAGTAGCTGCTATACTAGCACCTAACGGTGAAATTTATAGAAAGCCTTTTAAGATTATGCATAATAGAAATGGTTTTGATTACCTAGTAGATCAAATAAAAAAAGTGGAAGAAGAGTTTAGCATGAAAACAGCCATTTTCATGGAATCTACTGGTGTATACCATCTTACTCTTTTCCACTTTCTTAAAGATACATTTGAAGTATGTATCCTTAATCCACTCATTACTAATTGTAACAAAAATGTGGATATAAGAAAAGTGAAAAATGACAAAAAAGATGCATTAACCATTGCTACTATAGGTAAATTTCAAGATGTCAAATATTCTTCTAATTTTGATATTGAAATCTACACTTTAAAATCTCTTTGTAGAGACTATTATAAATTTACTGATAGTAAATCTACATTTACGAAAAAACTTTCTACGGATTTAAGAGTCATTTTTCCTGGTTATAGATCTGTCTTTTCAAGTATTACAAGTAAAACATCAATAGCCGTTTTAAAAAAGTATTCTAGTGCTGAAGCAGTTTTAAATGCTGATAGAGTTGAACTTATTAATCTCATCTCAAGCAATTCTAGAAAGGGACTAGTATATAGTGAGAAAATATATAAAAAGTTATATGCTGCTGCTGAGGAAGCTGCTTACATTGGTCTTAAATCACCAAGTCTATTTGTAAAAGTAATTAATACTATTGCAATAATAGAATCATTGGAAATCCAAATTAGGAACCTATTAGCTGAAATTCATATATTAATGCGCAGTAATAGAATTTCTGATGAATTTAAGAAAAATGTACAACTGCTTTACTCGATACCTGGTGTTGGAGATTTAACATCAATCACAATAATGAGCGAAATCGGTAATATTAAAGGTTTTGTTAAACCTAAGCATTTAGTTGCATATTTTGGCTTAGATCCTTCCGTTAGTCAATCTGGTAAGTTTAATAGTAACAAAAATGTTATGTCTAAACGAGGTACCAGAATAGGCCGAAGAGCTTTATATGTTGTCGCGTTAGCATCTGTACGTAAAAGTAGAAACGGTGAACCAATAAATAAAGTTTTACTTAATTTCTATGCTGAGAATATGAAAGGTAAAAGTAAAAAAGTAGGCTTAGTTGCAATAATGCATAAGCTAATTAACTACATATTCTCTGTTCTTAAAAATCAAAAAGAGTATGAATTACGTGACCCTAAAATACATACAAAGATGTATCTTAATAAGCAATCTAAACCAGCAGCCTAACGGCTAAAATAATTAGGAGCCAATTTCCATTATTCGTGTTTTTTAATGGATTTTTTGTGATGCCTATTTTTATTAATAAAATTTTTTATAAAAACTTATTGACTTTTACTAGCTGGTCTCAAATGCGACGTCCTGTCGCTTTCGGAGCTTTTGCCTTCCTGGCAAAAATTACGGCATTTTTCAATATCTCAAGCAAAGAACTTCTAAAATTCGTTCGAATCTTCCTTCACATCATATATCAGTCTCCATACAGTTAAAAGTTACTTCTTAGTACATTACGTGTACACATAATGCTATGTATAAATATAATTTTAGATTACCAACATTACATATAACAATCCAATTAGATGCGTACACTTGAAGTTAAAATTCAAACTTCAACTGCACCCTTATGTCATATTATTTTTAAACAGTGAAATTTGGGATGATTTTCAAAATAGATAAACAAAAGGAAAAAAGAACTTGATATGAGAACTTATGTTTGCTAAAATGTATTTAAGAAAGCGGAAAAATTGTGTTAAATAATACAATAATATTTCATATTGGAAGTATGTGTATTTTGTCGTTGTTTATCCGATCGCTACCATTGCTAATACCCCCATCTTTTTCAAGTGGGGGATAAGCACTGCTATGCGCCTGGATAAGTTCTTCTAAGACTCAGATGGGTAAAATGCGTAAATGGCATTTTACGAGATTTTGCTCATGTAAGAGGTATTCCTCACAAGCAAACTCTACCTGAGTCTAAGAATCACTTGATGTATAAAGGAAAGGAAGATTAGTATGGAGATTAAAATTAGACAGGTATCTATAGATGATTTAAATGAAATAGCAGAAGTGGAGAGGATTTGCTTTCCAAAAGCAGAAGCTGCTGCAAAAGAGTCTTTTAAGCAGCGTATAGAAACATTTCCAGAAAGTTTTTTGGTAGCAGAAGTAAATGATAAAATAATTGGATTTGTTAATGGATGTATTATAAATGAAACTGTTATATGTGATGAGCTTTTTGAAGATTCTAAACTTCATGTTCCAAATGGACACTATCAAACTATTTTTGGACTGGATGTAATACCAGAATATCGTAATCAGGGAATTGCAGCTAAATTAATGAATCATATGATAGAAACAGCAAGATCATCAGGTCGAAAAGGAGTTATTTTAACTTGTAAGGAAAGGCTTATTCATTATTATATGAAGTTTGGATACAAAAATAAAGGAGTATCTAAATCAGTTCATGGTGGTGCAAAATGGTATGACATGATTTTAGAATTTTAGTTTTGATATAGAATGGTGCGTAATGGAATTTAGAGAATTATATTTATAATAATGTTTTGGGGGGATAGTATTTGCTAGAAATAAAAGACTTTATAAGAAATGATGAAGAAACGGATGATAGATACATTTGTTTTAATGTAAATAAATGTGTGAAAATTTTTAATAAATCGATTGAAGATATTGAGGAATTAAGAATAAATATTAAAAATGAAACTTTGTTAGAAAATATAATATCTCTTATAAATTCTTATCTGAAATGGTTAAATCAATGTGAGGCAGTATTAAAGACATATTATGAAGGTGAACTTGGAGAAAAGGTTTATGATGAATGGTTTAATGATATAGAAGTTTATAGTACAGATATAACATTTAATTCATCTCAGGATTATGGTGCCACAATTTATTGTGGTGATCAAGTTATTAGAGATCATATTTTAGAAGTAGATTTCAATCAAATGAACTTTGAGGCTATTAGGCTAAATGGATGATTTAATTTGATAAAATGAAGTTTTGACTGTGAAAATATATATTTGTAATAAGTGGAGGATGAGGGATGTTAAGAAAAGAATTGCAGCCACCTAAAATTAATAATGAGTTAGTAGAGGAATTAAAGAAGCTTATTGAGGAAATTTCTAACTTATCTGAACAATACTATGAAGAATATTATGAGAAAAATGAAAAGACAATTTTAAATGATAAGATAGATATACTTAATTCAAAGGTTCAAAAAGCATACGAGCCTGTGGATTTTCAAAATTATATGGGGGCCATGTCTCTTGAGGAATTTGCTAAGGAGATATCTTTACCTAATCCGCCAATAGTCAGTGATATAACGCTTGAAGAAACTGCTAAGATAATAGAAATGATTATTGAACTTAAATCACCAGATGGAATTGAAGAAGTAGAAGATGTAGATAACTATATATGCTATTATATAGAATTATTAGAAAAAAGCATTCATCATAATAATATTTCAGATTTAATATATTGGTATGATGTGGAAGAGTATGGACATGAGCCAAGTGCAAGGGAAATTGCTGAGAAGGCTTTTGAAACAAGAGAAATTAGAAATTTATAAGGGGAAAATACATGATTAAAAAGTATACAATAGAATTTATTGAAGAAAAGAAAAAAGTAGAAAAGCCAATAACTAAGTTTGGTGGACAACCAGTTTGGATAGATAAGGCTCAGTGGCCTATAGATGAAGAAAGTGGCAAACCAATGAAGTTCATATGTCAAATAGAACTTAACCCTGAAATATTTGGTGATAGTGAACTTAAAATGGCTTATTTATTTGTTTCAAAGGGATGGAATAATTATGTTTTAATATGTCAGCCATCAGAAATAAAAGTAATTACAAAAGAGAAAAGTGATGGTCCAAGTATTTGTAAAATGGTAAAGAAAAGAGCAAGTGATATATTTTTATCTAGTGTAAAGTGTGAGTTTACAGTTAACTTGACATTAGGACAAGATTATAATTTTGTACATCAAGAACCTTATTTTGTAGGTGATGAACTCGTTTTTGAAGATACTCCAGAAGATTATGGTGAGGTATTGAATGGAAATAAAATAGGAGGAACACCTCTTTTCATGAGTTGTGATGATCTTCCAGAAGAAGATACATGGAAGTTATTGCTGCAATTAGATGCTACTACTGTTCCCTTTGAACTTAATTTCGGTGATGCAGGAATGGGATTTTTCTTTATAAATATGAAAAATGGTAGTTTAAAGTTTATTATTGAAAGTTGTTAATAAGATATGCATATTTCTATATAAATCAACTTTCAGTGGTTAGAAATAAACTAAAAATTAGGGAAAGTGAAGAAAGGAAAGAAATCATGAGAGATATTATTATGAATTTAAAACTTCCACAAGAGACAAAGGATTTTTTACTAAAAACAAAAATTGAAAAGGATGAATTTCAAGATATAAATATTAAATTTTTCAATAAAGAACATGGAGTTTTATGTGATGTGGTTGAGTGGACAAAGATAAATGATAGTACAGTAACGAATTTAGATGAAAAATTTGTATCAGAATTTTTAAAAGATCTTGAGAAATTCAGATCATATTATGTTGTTGCGGACAACTTAGATAGTGGTAATTTGATAGCGATACAGGAAGTTACAGGAGAAATTTATGAACTTGAACATGAAGTTATAGAAGAAGTTGTAACATACTTTGTTAATTCTTCTTTTTCTAAATTTCATGAGAGTATGAATTATTTTAAGAAAATGAAAAATGAAATTCTTAAGCTTAAAGAAGAGGAAAATGTAGAAGAAATTGAAGCGTTATTTGAAAAGGCTGAAAAAGAACTTAGTTTGATAGATAGAAAAGTAATTATTAATGATGATGAAGATAACATGCAATTTTGGAATGGAGTATTGGGAAACTTTAGAGAGTGGTGTTTAGAGTGAAGAAAGACCTTTTAGAAAAAATAGAAAAACAAGGAGGTTTTAAACCTCCATATAGTATGGATATTTTAGTTTCTATAGAAGATTTTTTTGAAGGCAACAATGCAGCAGGATCATTTGCTGCTAATGCATGTACTGAAAATCTAGATGTACATGAATTTTATGAAATACTAAAAGGCATAAAGCTAAAGGAAAATGTTTTCGAGGTTTGGATATTAATTTGTGATATAGATGAGGAGTGGCCATATTCTGATACCATATATATTTCTACTACTGCAAATGAAGATGATATATACAAATGGTTTGGATATGGATTTCCAAGCGAAGTATGGAAAGTTGATTGTAAAGAATGTGGATTGATACAAACATTGGAATTAAAAAATGGATTTAGAGTATTTGGAGTATGGTGGGATTAACACAATGGAAAATTTTGAAAATCAAAATTTAGGAGGACAATAATGGATAAAAACACAGAGAGTGTAGTAGAAAAAGGATTAGAATTTTTAAATAATGGAGAGTATGAAAAAGCAGAACCATATTTTAATAAGGTTTTAAATATAGATAACAATTATGCTGAAGGCTATTACTTTAGAGGTTACTGTTATGTAAAAATGAAGGAATATGAAAAAGCTTTAATGGACTTAGATAAATCTATAAAGTTAGATCCAAGTGACTCAAGAGCTTATTTTTTCAGAAATAAGTACATATCTTTGTTTAAAGGCAATGGTTACAAATCCGAGTTAAGCAAGAATTTAAGTATTGAAAATCTAGATATTAAAGTGGAAGATTTTAAAATAAATAATAATATAGGTTCAGCTGAATGTGAGGTTAATACCGTAATTTGGGATAACTATATGTCAGTATCCTTGGAAATAAGCCTTGAAGATGAGGATACTTTTGATGATGATAAGATAAAAAACTACATTGATGAATTTAAAAAGTATTTGACATGGCTTGAAAATAGTAAAAAATCAGTTTTTGATGCTCTTGTTAAGGATGATATGATTGGACTTGCAGAAGAGTGGGCTGAAAGTTCAGATGAGGAGATAATTGATGGAGAAAAAGTGTATGTAGATGGTGAGGACATTTTTAGATTGCCAATTAGTGAAGAAGAGTTTTTCCAATCCCTATATTTTAATAGTATGTCAATAAGAATAGATGAAGATAAGGAAATAATGGATTCTAGAATAATGATAGAAGCATTTATAGATACAAAACCAGATTATTTTGCAGGTCATTCAATGGAAGTTACAATAACAGACGACTATAAAATATCAGTTAATGGACTAGCTGGATAAGGTGAGGAATACATAGATTTTTAGTATATAAAAAATGCTAAAACTCATAAGAAAAGTGAAAGAGAAGGTGGTAATAGCATATGGAGTTAGAAAAAGATATATATGATAAAATAATGAAGTTATATAAGCAAGGGGAAAGAAATGAAGAAAAATGTGAATATGAAAAAGCATTTAATAAATATGAAAAAGCTTTCCATATGATACCAGAAAATATAGAGGAATATGATATATCATCATTAATTCTTGTATCCATGGGAGACATAAGACTTTTACAAGGAAATTATAGTGATGCTAAAAATTATTACTTTGATGCTATGAATTGCACAGATGGAATATCAAATCCGTACATATTATTCAATCTAGGAAAATGCTTTTATATACAAAATGATTTTGAAAGAGCCAAAGAGTACTTTATAAGAACCTATATGATGGACGGCACGAATTTGTTTTGTGATGACAATAAGAAGTATTTTCAATTGATAGAAGAATTAGTATCAAAGGATAGTAATGGGAAGTCATCAAAAGAAAAAGTTACTGAAAACAAAAAATCAGTAAAAAATAAAACTTCAGAAGACAGGAAAGCAATAAAGAAAATGGAAGATAAATTTTTTAAAGATAAATTTGAATATATGGACTTGTTTGAAGAAGGAGACATTGATGGAGCACTAAAATTAATTTGGAAAGTGTGGGAATGGTTTCCTGAACCCAAGGTTGAACAAGATTTATTTTATCTATTAATTGAAGATTTTATAGAAATATGTACCGCAGCAAAAAAATTTGATTTAGCAAATAAATATATTAGTTTATTATTTGTTACGGGGCTAAAACGAGTAGATGATGGCAAGAGAGAATTTATCGCAGGCAAGTTAGCATATGAACAAGGAGAAATGAAACTAGCTAAGCAGTTATTCTATATAGCAGATGCTAAATCTGAGGGATATTTATTTAGAGGAAAAGAAAATAAAAAATACAAGGAATTCATAAGAAAAAAGTAATTTTACGAGGTGGAAAATGATTAAAGAAGAAAAGGAAGTTATAAAAAAATACTTTGAAATCTTAACTGAAAATCATCCCGAAAAATTTGAAATAGAAGAAATGTTTGATGATGATGGAGAATCTATTGTTCCAGAAAATATGGAGGATAGCAATGATGCAAATAAATGGGTGCTGTTAGAATCAAATGTGTCAGAAGAAGATATTCTTAAATTAGAGAAAGAATTCAATGTGAAATTACCATCTCTATATAAAGCATTTATTTCTACATATTTTCATATGTTTGAAGAACTAGATGGAGTTTTAGATGATTTCCATTGTGAGGATGTCAAGGAGGTTTATGTTGATATTCTGACTCAACCATCAAATAAGCCACTGCAGGTTATAGAAAATGTTTATAAAGAATGTGAAGAGATAATAGAATTTGGATATATACCTATAGGAGATTTTAATGGATGGGGTCCTATTTGTTTTGATGTACATAATAACTATAAGCTTGTATGGCTTGATCACGAAGAATATTATAATTGTGAAACTAGAGAAGAGTTAGAAGAATTAGGAGAAACAATTTTTGGTGATTTTAAAGAATTTATGGATTGTTTTTTTGCTGGAGTTACACATAAATGTGAAATGTAAAGATTCAAAAGATTTGATATAGGAGGACAAGTTATATGAATAAGGAAAAAATTAATTTTGATATAAACCTTTCAATAGATGGAATGGGTATAGTTTTTTATTCTGATGGAGCAGTTAAAAATATTAAAGAAGGAGAAGATTTCTTTGAAAATGAATATGCAAAACCAGATCAAGTAGCTGGGCATATAAGAAAAGGTGATATTGTTGGTTTTTGTACAGGCAGCGGAGGAGACTATATATTAAAATTTAGGGATGGTTATCCTAGCGATGAAATTGATGAGCAGTATCCAATTAGTATTCGTTTAGCTATTGTAATAGATGGAGGGAGGCTGTGCATGATAGATTTGTTTTGGCTATCGGACTGGGATTCAGAATGTCCAGAGGATCAGCAAATCAAGTTAGAAGATGGAATATATCATATTACTTTGAATACAAAGCTGCCAGAGTCGGGAATTTATGGTGATGATCAAGAAATATATGTATATTTAAATAAAGTAGATGAAATGCCTGAATTAATGTGGCAAGGAGTTCCACAACTTTTTAAAGAATAGCCTCAAATTTTCTTAATGAGATAGTTATTATATATAATATTTCCTGCACTATCATATGACATGATCAAAAGATAAACAGTAAGAAGAAAAAATGGATAAGGACATTATGAAAGAAAAAGTTGAGAGTTTCCTAAAAAAATTAGAGATATTAATTGGTTCATATATGCTGGTGAGGATAGTGATAAATACACTGTTGTGTTATCTTTCACTGAAGCATGGGATGATTGGAATGATAAAATGCTAGAGGTGTAGATATTGATTAGTATTAAAGAATTTATAGAATGGGCTAAAGCAAGCTGCTGGAACATAAAAGAAAATGAAAAATGTGATGTAAATCTATCTAATGAAGTAAGAGAAAGATATAAGGCAATACCTTATGAATATTTTGAATTTCTTAAGCAAGTAAAACAGTGTATATCATCTAATGAAAAAAGTTGGTTTCTATGTGAAGAAGAATATGATGGAAAATCAGATATTGTATTTAAATGGAATGAGTTTGAAATCTTAAGCTTAGAGGCTGCAGGGGATGATAGTGAATGGAAAAATGAAATTAAAAACTGGTGGAATAGATATTTTCCAATATTGATATCGGTAGATAATGGCTATTCTTTTTACGCTATAGATATGGAAAGTGAAAATGGAACAATAGTTTATGGATGTGAACCAGAATTTGAAGAAGTAGATGCAGCTGCAGATAATTTTATAGAATTTTTGCAGATGATAGTGAATATGGAAAGGCAACTATGATACTGTGATTTTAAAGATGCAGCTTTAATTGTATGTAGATAAAGGATGGTAATGAGATGTATGCAGAATTTGAGAAATGCAAAGATCCTTCGCTGCAGTGGATTATTGAATTAAGTGAAATTATGAATTGGCAAGCAATGTCTGATAGATCAGGAGTTTGGACATATTATGAGGTGCTGAATATTGACTCTAAACAAATATTAATTAAGAATTTAAAAGCCAAAAATGAAAGTGAAATTCTAAGCAAATATAGTGCAGGTATAAACAATTATAATAATGAAGAAGTAATGTCTGAAATTGACCATTGGATTACTAAGAATGAAACAAAAATCTATAAGTATATTGAAGAAATATTAATTACAAATAGAAAATGGTTTTATAAATTATAAACGTGTTAAAAATTATTGATAAAGCTCAGAAAGATTATGCAATAAAAATATCAGAATCTACGAATAATTTTATTATTAATGTAAGCAAATAAAAGAATATAAAGTTGATGGAGGATAAATTTAATGCAATCAGAATTTAATTTTCAAAAATTTAAAGAAGGGGTTATTCTTGCTGTAAAGAAAGCTTTTTTAGAAATTATGGAGGAATATAAAGATTCTACAGTATATGCATTTTCACTAACTTGTGATTCGGCTGCTAGATCTATAGGAGTTGTGGCAAATACAAAGGAGTCATTAGAGGAACAAATAGAAGATGAAGAAGATAGCTATTATTATAAATTTTGTGAACAGGAATGGGAAATATGGGATGCTGCAGATGACGAATTTCAGAAGCTTAGAAATATGTTAGTAGAATTTCAAGAAAATAATGAAGATGAAATAAGCGATTCGGAAACATGCATATACACAGAATTTTTTGAGGAATACAGAGAAAAAATTTTCGATACATGTGTACAAGCATTAATAGAAATAAAGGATGAAGGACTTTTTCAAAATAAGTGTAATGAAGATTTCTTTATTAATTTTATGATGCCTGAGTATTTAGATGAAGAAGATTCAATAGAAATCTTTAGAAAACTTAATAGTGGAAAAATAGTGAAAGAATATAAAGAACATATAGAAGATTTTATTTAGCAAATAATCAAATATATAGAGGAAGAAGAATAAACGATTAGGAGATGATTTTATGCTTAAAATTAGTGAAGACGAACAAGAAGTGTTTTGGGATAAGATTGTTGATTTAGGTGTTATGGGGAAATTTAAGGATATTTCTATAGATTTATATGGCTGTGATACAGCAGGAGTAACAGAAAACATGGTTGAAGAAGAGAAATTATCAAAGATTTCAAAATACTATGGTGAGAGGTTTAAAGAGTTAGAAGCTGATGTGAAGTATATAAATGAGCAATTCTTAATGTGGATTATAACTCATTTATGTGATATAGAATATCCTTTTTGGGAGTTTGGATTTAGAGATAAAAGCAATAAAAAATATCCAGATTATATAGTTGAAGAGGAAATGAAAAAGTTTGAAGATGAAAATGGAAAAGTAATTCATGACTTAAATAATCCAAGTCCAGTTTATAAAAAAATACAGGAATACAATGCGTATACCAATAAGGACAATTTAACAAGTTATGAAATTGTAGATAAATATTTGCCAATGCTTGATTTTAAAAAGCTTGTAGCTACAATTGAAGCTGACAGCCTTGATACTTATGAAGAGAAAATACATTTTCAAGTTAGCAGTGAAGTATGTGGAGGATTATTGTTTTGTGCCACTTATGGAACTATACATGAAAATAACAAATTAGAAGTTACACATAATTGTTAAATAAAGTGGATGTTAAACCCAATATCAATTTCTCTAAATAGATTGGAGGAAAGATTTACGAATGGAAAAGTTTAAATTAAATCAATATTTAAGAACAGTTAGGTTATGTAGGGAAGATGTAGATTCATTTGATATATACCCATTTTCTTTAGAGGCAGTGAAAAATTTAAATACTTTAGATTTTCACCCAAAAGTAACATTTATTGTAGGTGAAAATGGAACTGGTAAATCAACCATACTTGAAGCAATAGCGACAGCTTGCGGCTTTAATCCTGAGGGAGGAACAAAAAACTTTACCTTTTCCACAATGAATACTCATTCGGAATTATATAAGTATTTAAGGTTGGTAAAAGGTGTTAAACGTCCAGAAGATGGATTTTTTCTTAGAGCAGAAAGTTTTTATAATGTTGCAACTAATATAGAAGAGTTGGATAGAGAAGGTGATATGCCTAAAATTATAGATTCATATGGAGGAGTTTCACTTCATGAACAATCTCATGGAGAAGCTTTTTTATCATTATTGATCAATAAATTTAGGGGAAATAGCTTATATATTTTAGATGAGCCTGAAGCAGCTTTATCACCATCAAGACAGATGACTATGCTTGCAAGAATACATGAATTAGTTCAGCAGGGTTCACAATTTATAATTGCAACTCATTCTCCTATAATAATGGCTTATCCTGATTCACTAATATATGAATTAAAAGGTGAATTTAGAAAAGTAGGATATAAAGATACTGAGCATTTTCAAGTTATGAAGCAATTTGTAAATAACACTGAAAAAATGTTGGATATAATTATGAATCCATAATTCAGTGAAGATAATACATAATTGTTAAGCAGAGGAGATAAAAATGGAAATAGAAAGCGTAAAAGTTATTAAAGTTAAAAAAGAATACATGAATTCTATGGAGGGACAAAATAAGTTAGTTAATATCATAAATGGTGATATTAATTGTGAAGAATTAATTAAGTATGAGATCAGCGACTACACTATAAGTGAAATTTTTCGCGAGGACTATTATATTAAGAATTATCAGGATGATAAGGAATATAAAAAAGAAAGAGCTGTTCATGCTTTATTATTTGGAGGGAGTGATTTCAATTATACATATAGTGACTGGGAGACTGAACTTGGAATAGAAAATCAGGCAAAAGAACAAATTGCAGAAAGAGTAGTTCAGATGTGGGGTATAGCGCCGGAAAATAAAGAAGAAATTGAAATGATAGCAAGTAGTTTTGTAAATCATGATAATCTTTGCTTAAGATATATGTCAGTAGAAAACATAGAAAGAGTAATTTCTGATTTAGAGCATTTAGATGTATTAAGCATATGTAGAAGTATAGAAAAAGAACTTAATTCGCAAGGGATTTCTTTTGATGCAATTGATGAAGGGGATATTGAATTTATAAATTCTTTAAAAGGATTTTTTAAAGAAGCAATAAAAGATAGAAGTGGTATAGTATATGCTTTAAGTGACAGTTGTGATTTTTGCGAAGAAGATTAATAAAATTTTATTTAAGGATAGGTGAATAATGATGAAAAATTCAATTATAGAATTACCAGAAAGTTTAGAAAAATATAGGAATAAAATAGAAAAAACTATAAAACCATATGTGAAGATTAAATTAAAAGAACAAGAAACCAAACCTTGGGAAAGTAAATTAGGAGGAAATCCTTATTTAGAAATTGGCATGGAATATCCTAAAGCATCTAATGGAGAAAGTTTAAGATTATTAGCCCAAATAAACTTTGAGGAAGTTCCCCATTTAGAATATTTTCCTAAAAAAGGTATACTACAATTTTTCATACTTGCTGATGATATGTATGGACTTAGTGAACCATGTGTACAGGATACATTTAGAGTAATATATATACCTAAGGTTGAAAAAAATGAAGACAATTTAATAAAGGATTTTTCATTTTTAGGAGACTTAGAAGAAGATTGGTACATGCCTTTTAGCAGCGAAGGTAAAATGAACTTTTCATTAGAATATATGCCTATACCTTGGGGAGAATATAGATTTAACAATGCGTACAAGGATATAAGTTTAACAGATGAAGAAGATGATGATTATATGGAGAAATTAAACATTGATGGATGTAAAATGGGAGGATATGCTACTTTTACTCAAGATGATCCAAGAGATGAAGAAGAATTAAATAGTTTTAATACTTTACTTCTTCAGCTTGATTATGAAAAAGAATGTGATTTGATGTTTGGAGATGCAGGTATTGCAAACTTTTTTATAAATGAAGAAGATTTAAAGAAATTAGATTTTACAAAAGTTTTGTACAATTGGGACTGCTGTTAATAAAATAGTATTATTAAAATGAAGGTGATTTTGTGAGATATAAAGAAGAAATTAGTTTTTTAGAAATAGTTGAAGATAAAAAAGAGTTTGAAATGAACAGTCGTGAAAAATGGACAAATGGACAAATAAAGGAATTAGTTGACCAGCATTTAGGTATACCTCAGGATTATTTGGATTATCTTAAAGAAATAGGAACAGGATCCTTTAGGGAATGTCAATTTGTAGTTCATGGAGCTTTAGAAACTATAGAGGATCTTACAGGGTATGACTTGTATGATTTGGAAAATAAAAAATTTCTAGTTTTTGGAGATAACTTTAGTGGAGATTTTTCAGGATTTCTTATTGAAGAAGATTGGAAAGTTGCTGAGTTTTGGCATGAATGTGAAGAACTACATGTTTATGGACAAACCTTTCAACAATATATAAGAGAACAAATGTTAATGGATGAGAATGGCGAGGATACAAGAGAATAACTTTAAGAAAAAGTTACACCAATGAAATATAAGATATAAGTTTCGGAAATTTTAAAGAAAATAATAATTTAGAAGTGAGGAAGCGGAAGATGGAGGTCAATTACATAGAATTAAAGAAAAAAATTGTTGAATTTGCAAAAATTGAGGTTCTTAATTTTTTGAAGCAGAATCCTGGAAATACATATAAAGCATTTGGTTTTGATGTAAGTGGTTTTTACGGCACTATTAATTTGTGCTTAGAGACAGAGGAACATTTTCGTAGTGCCTTTGAAAAAGCATTAAAAAACTATGATAACATTTCTAGTTTAGCTAAGAAGCTAATGAACAGAGAAGATAATGCATTAAACAATACGTATATTCCTGCAGAATGGTCCAATGCTGATTTTGCTTCTGAAAATTATGCGGAAAATGGTTATTTTGGAGAGAGCAAATATGAGATATTGATGGAAGATGAGGATTGGAGTTACAAGTTACTTAATACATTTTCGCAAGCTCTTATTGAATTTTTAGATACTGAAGAATATCATTTAATACCAAAAACTAGGGACTTTAAGGTGATTTGTATGGATTTTGATGAAGTTAATGTTAGAGAGAGTGCTGAAAGAATGCTTGTGATATCAAGTAATCCTGTATTTAAAATATTTAATAATTAAAATAATAAAAAATTATAAATAGAATAGAAAAGGAAGTGGTTTTAATGGGCATGTTTCTAGCAATGTCAGGTGTAATAGGAAAAAGTACAAAGGAAGTAATACAAGCTTTGCAGGATTATACTAAATTCAAAAAAGGAACTATGGAGGAAGCAGCAGTAGTGAATGAAACTTTTGACTTATGTGTTGTTGGTGGAAATGATAAAAATACAACAGTTGTTTATCCAGATGATTTTTTTGAATGGGATGAGGCATCAGAGTATTTATCCAAAGTATTGAATACAAGTGTATTTTCATTTCATATTCACGACAGTGATCTTTGGATGTATATTTTCTATAATTGCGGTAATGTTGAAGATAAGTTTAATCCCATTCCGAACTATTGGGAAGAATTATCCCAAACTGAAATTGAAGAATGGAGAGGTAAGCCAGAAATAATTTGTAACTTTATACAGGGTGTTTTATTAAAGGATATTGAAAATTACTATAAGGTTTGGGATGAGGATGATTTTAATGAGGAGAAAGCTTATGAAGAAGATGAATTTGGCTTTGGTGAAGATTGGCAAGTTGTAGATTTTATGGATAAGCTCAATATAATATATCCATTTGACAAAGAAAATGGATTTCCAATAGGTAAAACTTATAAATTTACAATTCAGGATTAGTTACAAAATTTAAATAGATGGTGATATTGTGAGATACAAAAGAGAACTTGAGGCATTAAAATATATAGACCAATTAGATGCTCAACTAAATTCACATAAAGAAGAAAGAGAATTGTACTCTAAAAAGCAGATAGAAGAACTGCGAAAGGAATATCCTCAAATTCCTGAGGATTATCTTGATTATCTTTCAGAAATAGGAGCAGGCAGTTTTGGAAAGGAGTTTTCTACTATTTGGGGGGAACTATGTGAAATCCAAGATTTTTATGATGAGAGTCTTTTAGAATTTTTGGATTTTGAAGAAAGAGTAGTACAATTTGGATGTGACCCTTCTGGTAAAGCTTTAGTTTTTCTAATTGATGAGAATTGGGAAGTGGGAGAAATTTGGGACGATGATTTAGGTAGTATATATAGAATCGGAAAAACATTTTATGATTATATTTGTGAAATAATAGATTGTCTTTACAAAGTCGAAAGAAAGAGCAATTTTATTGTGAATGACAAAAGTGAAAATAGTAATTGACTGCAAATAGAGGATGATAAAAATATAACAAATTCTTTTATATAGAAGGGGTGAGTTAAAATAATAAGTTATTCTGAAGAGGAATTATATAATTTAACCAAGTCTTCTACTGATTTTGATTGTTTGCCAATGGGAGGTAAGGTGGAGGAGTTTGTAAACTTTATTGAGAGAAACGGAAATGATGAATTTTCAATAGATGATTTAAAAGAAATGTTTTTAAAATCAAAGCTTAAGAGTCAATGAAAAAACAAGGAATTAGTATTGCATAGAAGGAGTTAAAAAATGAATTTGAATAAGCAAGAAATAGAAAAATGTAATGATCCTAGTGAACTTGGAGATATGCTAAGGAATGCGGCAGAAGAAGGCGAATTTGAGTTAGTTAAATTAATTATAAATAAAGGCTTAGCGGATATAAATTATAATGGTGCTGATAAAGTATTTGTATGTAAACCTACTCCTCTTCAATGTGCTGTAATAGGAGGAAATTTAGATATTGTTAAATTTTTACTACAAAATGGTGCAGATGTATCAATAACAGACAAATGGGGATATAGACCTTTTAATGAAGCGGTTGAAGCAAGTAATGATAGGTGGTGCCATAGACTTTATAATGAATCAGCAGGAAAAGATGATAAAGAAATACTTAAGCTTATTAAAAGCTGTGAACCTAAAGAATGGCATCAGCGTGAATGGTGTATTGAAAGATTAAAAAAATTAGGATTGCCAAATGATGCTATTGAATTTCTAGGTTCTCAAAATAGGAGGATAGATTTGCAGGAATCTGAATGGACAAACTATGTTGAATTTTATGCACTTGATGAGGTAAGAACATTTAAGTGGAAGGACATGACTTTCGTTGACTTGATATATGATGTAGATGATTATGGGAATATAGGAGTAATATCCTGGATTACAGAACATAAAAGCTTTGCATGTTTAGACATGGAACATGGAATGTTTGGTTTTATTAAAGAAATGACTTGGAGTGAATTTTTGAAAAGTCCTGCTAAGTTTATTGATGGATCATTGTCTTGGGAATTTTTTGATTTAGATGATGAAGATTAGATTTGAAGGATATAGTAAAGCATTATGTTTAGTTGAAGGAAGGTTTTTATATGAAGAAAGATACAACTACTAAATTAGGAACGGACAGTATAGGAAAATTACTATTTAAATTAGCAGCTCCAGCTATTATAGCTCAATTAGTTAATATGCTTTACAATATTGTGGATCGTATTTATATAGGGCACATTCCTAATGTAGGAGTACATGCTTTAACAGGAGTAGGATTAACCTTCCCAATTACTATGATTATTGCAGCCTTTAGTTTATTAATAGGGATGGGAGGAGCACCAAGAGCTGCTATAAAAATGGGAGAAAATAAGTATGAGGAAGCAGAAGAAATTCTAGGTAATTGTTTCATATCAATTATTATAATTTCTATATTATTAACTATAATATTTTTACTTTTTGGAAAAAATATGCTAATGGCTTTTGGTGCAAGCACAGAAACGCTGCCTTATGCACTAAATTTTTTAAATACCTATGTTATTGGAACAATATTTGTGCAAATTACTTTGGCATTAAATGCTTTTATTTCAACTCAAGGATTCTCTAAAATTAGTATGCTATCAGTTATTATAGGGGCTGGTTTAAGTGTAATACTAGATCCTATTTTTATATTTGTTTTTGGAATGGGTGTAAAGGGAGCAGCTTTTGCAAATGTTATAGCACAAGCTATTTCGGCTATATGGGTACTAAAGTTTTTACTTGGAAACAAAACAAAACTTAAAATACGTAAAAAAAATATGAAGATGAAAAAGTCCATAATAATACCTGTAATTCTTTTGGGTGTATCCCCTTTTGTTATGCAAAGTACAGAAAGCCTTTTAAATGTTACATTTAATTCATCACTACAAAAATATGGTGGGGACATAGCAGTAGGTTCTATGACTATTTTATCTAGCTTAATGCAAATATCATTTACCTTAACAACAGGATTAACCCAAGGAGCACAGCCAATTATTAGCTATAATTATGGTGCTAAGAATAATAAACGTGTAAAAAAAGCATTTAAGCTTCTTATAAGCTGTTCACTAGGTGTTACCTTGGTATATTGGGCATGTATAATGTTAAAACCAGGAGCATTTATTTCAATATTTAATAGCGATCCTAAGCTTTTAAAAACCGGTATATGGGCTATACAAATTTATATGGCAACTTCATTTGTATTAGGAGCCCAAGCTGCTTGTCAACAAACTTTTATAGCAGTTGGACAAGCAAAATGGTCTATATTTCTTGCATTATTGCGTAAAGTAATTTTGCTTATTCCACTTATATATATATTGCCAAATTTCTTTTCAGATAAAGTTTTTGCTGTATTTCTCTCAGAGCCTGTATCAGATTTAATTGCAACTACTGTAACTGTAATTACATTTAAAATTCAATTTAAGAAAATGTTGGATAAAAATCATAAATCAATAGATTCAAGAATTGCTTTGCAGAATTAGACTAGCAGCAGTGCCAAAAGGAGAATGTAATTTGCTTGAAAAGATTTTTAGTTTGTAATTATTTTAATATATTTTGTGTTTTGAGTACATTGAAAGGAATGAACGTTTTATGAAAGAATACATAGTAGATAACATGAAAAACAAGATGAGATATCATGATTTACCTGGTGATGATACACCTATATTATTTATTCATGGATTAGGCTGTGCTGGATCATTTGATTATCCTGAAGTAGCAGCACAAACTGATTTAATAAATCACAGACGAATATTAATAGATTTACTTGGCAGTGGATTTAGTGATAAACCAGATAATTATTTATATACTGTAAAAGAGCATGCAAATTATTTGTATAATTTTGTTCAGGATTTAAAGCTTTCTAAGTTTATTATTTTTGGCCATAGTTTAGGCGGTGCTGTTGCACTTGAACTTGCTAATAAATGCAAAGATAATATTGAGACAATCATTCTTAGTGAAGCTAACTTAGACAAAAGTAATAAAGGCTCATCAACTTATGAATTTGGAACTTATCAGGAAGAAGATTTTATAAATGGAATATTTGATGAAATTGTCAATAAGAATTCAAGTAAAAATTCTATGTGGGCAGCCACATTATCAGTTTGGTCTTCTACAGCAGCTAGTAGGATTTCAAAGTCAGCAGTTACGGGAGCAGAGCCATCCTGGCGTGAAATATTATATTCATTGAAATGCAAAAGAACATTTATTTTTGGTGAAAAATCTTTACCAGATGATGACCAAACTGAAATTAAGAAACACATGATAAATATTGAAATCGTAAAATCAGCGGGACATTCTATGGCTTGGGAAAATCCAAAAGGATTAGCAGAAGCAATTGAGAAAGGTATTCTTTATGCACGAGAATTATAGATT
Organism: Clostridium carboxidivorans P7; assembly: GCF_001038625.1. Classification (GTDB taxonomy): domain Bacteria; phylum Bacillota; class Clostridia; order Clostridiales; family Clostridiaceae; genus Clostridium_AM; species Clostridium_AM carboxidivorans. The sequence goes on along the minus strand of NZ_CP011803.1, from coordinate 2,171,970 downwards.
TTAAAAATAGATTCACATTTAATTCCTAATAATATAGAAAAAAGTTACAATGAGTAATTAATATAAATTTCAAGTTAAGTATTATAAAGAGTAAATTATTTAAAAAGAAATAAAACAATTTTTTAAGAGGAGATTATATATGAAAGTTTACGAATTGTATTCTTCAGCAAATGGAAATTATCTTATTGCAGGGGCCTTTGAGAAGGATACTCAAGTATGGAATATGCGAACATATACAAAAATTATAGATTTAAAAACAAAGTATGGATCAGGTGGAAAACGTTTGGCTATATCTGATAATGGTCAATTTTGTGCAGCTGCAGCTTATAACAGGTTTGGGGTAACACTATATGATGCAAAAAGTGGAGAAATTACCTGGAATATTAAAGAGATTAAACATATTCAGAGAATAAGATTTACTGGAAACGATGAAAATTTATCTGTGAGTAATAATGAGAATCAAACATTTGTACTAGATTTAGCAGATGGAAAAATAATATCTAAAACAAATGGAGCAAGAAACATTATATATAACAAATATGGCAGTGATCTAATTATGAATGATTATTATATAAAATATGATAACTACAGGATAGAACCAAAGAAAGAAAAATTAATTTTAGATGTGTGCTGTTTACCAAATGGTTTTGCATGTTCAACTGTTGGTGAAGGATTATATGTATATAATACTGGAGGATTGCTTGTGTGGAAAGCAGATAACAATAAGAATGAGCATTTTGTCAGTATTTCATATTTAAAGAAATATAACTATGTTTGTGGAATTGTATATAAATATAATTCTCCAAGGACAACACCATATTATGTAGTTTATTGTTATGATGCTGAAACAGGGGATTTAAAGTATGCACATGATTTAGATGATGGATTTTCATATGCTTTTATTAGAGAATCAGAACAAATTATTTCTGGAAGTGGAAGAGTGTTTCAGTTGAATGAAGCTGGAGCTGATGTTATTAAAAAAATTAAATTTTAATTTATTATTGGATTTCAAAGAACAATTAAAACTATTTCTTAGGAGGAATTTAATGTGAGCAGAATTAGTAAATATATGAAGGAAATGCTTGAGATATATGGTGATAAGGTAGAACTTACTAAAAGTACTTATGATGAAAGGACCTTATCATTGTCACCCAAAGCTTTAAGAGAGTTTTACGCTGAATATTCAAAGGTGGATTTACCATTTGGATATATATATTCTATTGAAAACTCATTAAAAGATTCACAAGCTGAACCTTTTAAAAGTGAAGGCTTTTTTTCCTTTGGTTTTGATGGATACTTTTCTTATTGGCTGTGTTTGTTTACACCTGATGATGATGGCCTATCATTTACATCTTGGGATCATGAGAGTGGTGCAGATATAGATGGAGCAGTATATAAGGATATTATAGAATTTTTAGAAGCTGTGCGATCAGAATATGAAGAAAATAAAGATGAATGAGAATAATTAAAGTTTGCGGTTCATTATGGATCAATTTCAAAAATTCAATTTGTCATATGTCCCTAAGAAGTACAGGATCATTAATGTTTGGTGGGATTGATAGAAAAAGCAGCGTTAGCTAAAATAGGAGGAAGTTATGAGTAAAAAAAACAGCGAACTAAAAAGCTTTGAAAATAGATTTTCAGAGGAGATATTTGAGGTGGCTGCTGTAACAGCTTCTTTAGGAGTTGGTGCAGGCAAGGCAGGAGGAGAAGAGTTATGGGAAGCTTCCATAGATCTTATTGTTTGGAAAGATTTAAACAGCAGTGAACCATTAGTAAAAAAGGAAGTAAGACTAGCCTGGCTTACTGATGATAAAGGTTTAAAGGAATGGCAAAAGACTATTAAGGAAAGTTCTATAATTAAAATTAAACTTAAAAAAGGAGAAAGATCCTTTATGTTGGTGGAGCTTATAGATGCAGATTACAAGGATGAAGAACTTAAAAACATACTGTTGGAAGACCTAAAACCAGTATTTTATGAAGATGAGCTCCTTGGAAAATTTAAATTAGATAAGGGCATTAAGCTTTTTGAGACTGATATCACTTGGGCAGGAGAAAAAGGACGATTATATTTTGATCTAGATGAGGAAGAAACAATGAAAGCTTCTCTCAAGACTGCATATGAGCTTTTCAAAAATCAAAAGCACTGGAGTGATAAAATTAAAGCATATGCCGCAAGTGAGCTTTTAGATCTTGCCAATGATTGGATTGACGAAGAAGATGATATTGACGAGATCACAGAAGAAATGTTTATTGAATCCATAGAGCTAGATACCATAAGCGTTTATCCTAAAGGTGAGTTTGAGATTTTCTTCTTTGATGGAGGCTTGTTTGCAGGACACTGCATCATAGTCAGTGGAAATATAAGCGGAAGTTTAGATTCAGCAGAAATTGCGGGATAATAGGATAAATTGAAAGCGGCAGTTGGATATCCTAGATATGAAATATATAAATTTTAGGAGGATAAGAGTAATGAAAAGTGTAATTGCAGCATGTTTTGATGTTTATTATTATGAAAATTATGCAAAAGCTAGCTGCGTTGTTTTTCAAAAAGATGAAGAGGAACGTATTCTAGCTGAGTACAATGTACTAATTGATGAGATAAATGAGTATATTCCAGGACAATTTTATAAAAGAGAACTGCCATGTATATTAAAACTTTTGGATAAGGTAAAAGAAAATTTAGATTTTATTATTGTCGATAGTTTTGTTTGGCTTAATGATAGTAAAAAAGGATTAGGTGGATATCTATATGAAGCTTTAAATTGTAAAACACCTGTTATTGGAGTAGCAAAAACATTTTTTAAGGATAGTACAAATTATTTAGAAGTATATCGTGGAAATAGTAATAAACCTTTGTATGTTAGTGCTGCTAACTTGGATTTAAATTATGCTGCACAATTTATAAAAGAACTAAATGGTGAATATAGGATGCCGCAAGTATTAAAAAGAGTTGATCAATTATCTAGGGAAGCATAAAGGGAGAAACTACATATGGCGAAGAAAACATTTAATGATGAAGTATATGGAAAAATTACATATAAAGAAGACTATTGGTTGTTAAAGGATAGAGTAACATTTAAGATAAATAATAAAGAAAACATTGCTAAGGCAGAGATAGATGTTTATAATTCAATTTATGAAAATTTTAATATGGAACTAATGAGTGAAGGGTTAATGAAGTTCCATAGGGAAAATCCAGAGCTTCTTAGAGCTGATGAAGCGGAAAAAATAAAAAGTGATCAAAAATCATTGTATAAAAAATATCTAATAGATAATATTGATAAAACTTGCTACAACATAGAAGAAGCAGCATTGTGTAAAAGAGAAGAAATGCTGGAGGATGAAACTGAAAAGACTTTTTCTGAAATAGTAGGTAAGGAAAAAGCAAAAAGAGTTTTTCAAGCTAGAACAAGAGAAGAAAAGTTAGCTTCATTGGAGTTAAAAAGATTGAGAGTGTTTAAGGACTCAATTGAAATTGAATGTAAATGTGATTGGTTTAGTCCATCAGGAGGATTTGTTATTTTTAGGGATGGTAGTATTGAAATGTTTTATATTGATTCCATGAGTATTTAGATATTCCTGATTATAGGAGAATTTCTGTTTTATATAAGGGAATTCAAGAATAAGTATTATTATTTTTATAAAATATGAATTTTAACTTCTTGTAAAATTTGCAATTGAGATTTTATACCTGTGCTAATTTATGAATATATAAATAATATATGGGTAATATAATGTTGGAATTAAGGATTGAGTTTCCTTGGTTTACCAAAGAGCTTTTGTTTAAAAATATATATATTAACGGAAGGGGTAAAATTATTATGAATAACAATCAAGGCGATTTACAAGAAGCAAAAGAACTAAATAAAAAATCCAGAGCAAATTCAACTAGTGGAGCAATGAGTAGTTCAGTAAGCGGCGGAATGACTAGTGGACTAAATGATGCTGGAACGCAGGAAGCAAGTGCATTAAATGCACAGTCTAGAGCAAATTCATCTGCAGGATCAATGAATAGCTCAGTAAGCAGTGGAATGACTAGTGGAATGAATGATGCTGATTTACAGGAAGCAAGAGCATTAAATCAACAATCTAGAGCAAATTTATCTGGTGGAGCAATGAGTAGTTCAGTAAATAGCGGAATGAACAGCGGAATTAATGCTGATGATTTACAAGAAGCAAGACAACTAAATGAAAAATCCAGACAAAATAAAAAATAAGAATTTATGATAATAACTTAGGCATATATAAGGAAAATAATAAACCAAGTATGCTTAAATCCATACTTTGTTTAAAAAGTAATACCATATGTAGATTTACAAAAATTAAATCTACATATGGTATTTTTATAGTTATGGCTTGGTAATTTTAAATTCTTTTTGTAGATATAATGAAATTTGATTTATTGCTCCATCTGCTTTGCTTGTAATTTTATCCATTGTAATAAATCCATGAGAAACACCCTTATATTCAGTGATAGTTACATTATTTCCTGCTTCTTTTAATTTGTTTCCATAAGATTCTCCTTCATCCCTTAAAGGATCAACTTCTGCTGTTATTATAAGAGTATCAGGTAATTTTTTTAAATCTTTAGATAAAAGAGGAGAAGCATAAGCATTTTTTCTGTCTTCTTTTTTAGGAATATAGAGTGATATATACTTTTCCATATCATTTACTGAAAGATTAATAGTATTAGAAAATTGTGACCAAGAGTTACTATTTAGTTCAAATATGTTTGTGGAGGGATATATTAACACCTGACAAGTTATAGGAGGACCGTTTTTATCTCTTGCCATTAAAGAAACTACAGTAGAAAGATTTCCACCTGCACTGTCTCCTGCAACAGCTATATGATTTTTATCTCCATTTATACTTTCTGCATTTTTATAAGTCCAATTGAGTATGGTGTATACATCGTCCACTGCAATAGGAAATGGATTTTCTGGAGCAAGATGATAGCCTACAGAGATCACTATTGCCTTGGAATTTTGAGAAAGCTTTCTGCAAACAGCATCATGGGTATCAAGGTCTCCTCCAATCCAAAAGCCACCATGTGAATAAATAACTATTGGAAGTTTATTGTTACTATTAGGTGTATATATACGTATTGATATCTTCTTAGAGTTTTCTGAAACAGTAACATTTTTAATGTTGGAAAATGGTATGGGTTTTTTGGACCATATAATGGATTGAGTATTTAAAGCTTCCCTAATTTGTTTTATAGAGTTATTATCAATTGACTTAGGATTAAGTAGTTTATTTAATCTTAAATTTATTGAAAGATATGTATCAAGTTTACCAACACTTGTTTTAACTAAGCTCTTAATACCTAAAAAGATTGCTATGATAAATAAAATAACGGATATTGTTTTAATACTTTTTTTCATTATATTTACACCTCCAACAATTATATTATAAAGCTAGATTCATGTGTGTATTTTTTGCTGAATCTATTTTAATATACCTAAAATTACCGAAAAATTTTCATTTGCAGTATGCATTTAATATATCCATTTATGAAATATTATATTTAGAATACAAAAAGGAGATGTGATCTAAATGTTTAAACATGAAAAGCAATTGCTTAAGGATGTTAAGGTAGAAAGACCCAATCCTCAATATGCGGTATTAATGCAAGAACAACTTGGTGGCGGTAATGGAGAACTTAAAGCTGCTATGCAATATATATCTCAGAGTTTTAGGATAAAGGATCCTGCAATTAAAGATTTATTTTTAGATATAGGTTCAGAAGAATTGAGCCATATGGAAATGGTAGCGCAAACTATCAATTTGCTAAATGGTCATGCAGTGGATTTTAATACTGTAACTAGCGGAGAAATTGAAACACATGTTCTTGGAGGGTTATCACCAGTGTTAACTAATTCTTCTGGAGAACCATGGACAGCAAACTATGTAACAGTAACTGGTGATTTGGTAGCAGATTTACTTTCTAATATTGCTTCAGAACAAAGAGCAAAGGTTGTATACGAATATCTTTATCGTCAAGTTAATGATAAATATGTTAGAGAAACTATAAACTTTTTATTAGAAAGAGAAGAAGCACACAATGCGTTATTTAGAGAAGCTCTTAATAATGTTAAAGATACTGGATCAAATAAGAACTTTGGAGTTACAGAGGACTCAAAATTGTACTTTGATTTATCAACACCAGGTAGATTCTATCAAAATCCTAATCCTACAGAACCAAGCTTTGCAAATCCTAGAAAAGAATCTGAATTGGCAGGAAAGCATTAATTGAAGGATTAGGTTAAAATATATTCTTAACCTAAAAAGCTATGAAATATTTAAATATTTCATAGCTTTCATTATTTATTGTTTTAAGTATGAAGTTTAAAGTTATAGTAAGTATTATTGATTAAGATCATTATCGTATCTGCTGTCTTAAGTTTGTAAATAGCTCAAGCATAAAATTTTGTTCATCAATGATATGTTTAACTAATTCCTGCCAAGCAGCATTTCCTCGTCCATATCTCAGCAATTGTGGATAAAATGACAAAGCATGTTTGTCATGAAGTATAAATTCATCAATTAGTCTTCTTACATTGGCAATATTTCTAGCATATAGGGCAGGATTGGAATTTACAATTCTCTTTAAGTACATTACATCATTATGCAATTTTGAAAACATCATGTGGATATTGGTAAGGTTATCTATTACAGGTTTTGGAAGATTAATACCAGAAAGTTTAGCTACTCTTTTAAAAAAGTTTGGATGATCCTCTGAAATGTGTGTCCACAATTGAAGTTCGTTAAAAACACAAGTAAATTGATTTACATGAGTATAACAATACATAGGTTACCTCCTGAAAAATATACACAATATATAGTATGCAGTTTTTATAAATATTGTTACATTGAATCTTAATTATATTTTTTATAATATAGACCATACTATAAACGTGCTTACAAAAGTTTAGGGAGGTATAAAATAGTATGATAGTGGTATATCATGATGTTGGAGGAGCTCATTCTACAGCAGTTGCAGCTAATATACACATTAACAACTTACCAGTTAATAGAGTGCCTAGTGAATCTGAGCTGCTTAATTTGCCAACCTTTGATAAAATAGAAAAGGACCAAATTGGAAGATTAATATATATTGGTAAAGACGAATTTAATGCAGAAGTATATACTTTGGCTAGAAAATATAAACCTGATTTAGTAATACCTGCTATTAGTGATATGTATTCTATTTTACATGGAAACAATAAGGGGATTTTTATTGCTGATACAAAGCCAGCAGTTAATTTGCTTATGGATATAGGAGGATATACTTCAAGAAGACTCCACTTAGTAAGCATTGGAAGACCTATTGTAACAAAAGGAACTCAGCAGGCTTATATGGATATAGTTAATATAGTTAAAGGCGTAAAAGATAATATGAAAAAGTTTATAAAGTGAATGTATTTGTTTTTTATAAATTACATATTAGAAAATTATTTAAGTTTTATAATGGAAATATAATTGGAGTGAATGGCTATGACTAAAGTGAAAAAAGATAGTAAACCTAAAAAACTGCATTTAATTTTGTTAATATTATTTGTTTTATGTTCTATTATATCGGCCATTCATCCTAAAAATTATTCTGCATGGTTTTTTGAGTTTTTACCTGCTTTTATAGGATTTATAATACTTATATTTACTTATAATAAATTTAAATTTACAGACTTTGTTTATGAACTCATTTTAATCTTAACAATAATAATGCTGATTGGAGCACATTATAAATACAGTGGTGTACCTATATTTAATTCAATAAAACAAGCATATAATTTAAAAAGAAATTATTACGATAGATTTGGACATTTTATGCAGGGCTTTATACCAGCTTTTATTATTAGAGAATTATTAATAAGAAAGATAAAGTTAAAAAAAGGGATAATATTATCTATAATTGTTGTTTGTATTTGTTTAGCAATAAGTGGTTTTTATGAAATATTAGAAGGTGCAGCATGTATTGTATATAAAAGAGCCCCAGAGGATTTATTGGAGTATCAAGGAGATAAATTGGATACTCAATGGGATATGTTTTGTGCATTAATAGGATCTATATTAATGGTAACTAAGTTTTATAAAATTCATGATACAAATATAAATAATTTAGAAAATCACAAAAAATAGTATTTATTATTTATTCAAATTCCGCACATATAAAGTTTGAACTTAGTAATATGCTGTACTAAGTGAAAAATTTGTATGTGCGAAATTTGAGTTATTTACAAGCAGTTAATAGGTCTATTTTATATTAGGCATTATAAATAAATGAGGTTCTTGTAAGCGTTCTTGAACAATTCTAAGAGCTTCACCAAATCTTTGATAGTGAACAACTTCTCTTTCTCTTAAGAATTTTAAAGGATCTATAACATCAGGATCGTCAGCCATATTTATTAGATATTCATAAGTAGCTCTTGCTTTTTGTTCAGCAGCTAAATCTTCAGTGAGATCTACAATAGGATCACCTTTTGATTGAATATATGAGGCATTAAATGGAACACCTGAACCACTTGAAGGGTAAATACCTTTTCCGTGATCTGCATAGTAAGCACCCATTCCTGCTTTTTCAATTTCTTCAATACTTGCACCTTTCATTAGCTGATGAACTATAGAACCTACCATTTCTAAATGTGCTAATTCTTCTGTGCCTCAATGTTGTAAGTTATCAAGATCTTGTAGGGAGTTTAGGATATAAAATAAGTTCAAAGTCATCTGGATTGTTATGCCAGCGTCCATTTACCTTTTTTATATAAACAGCTTTAAGAATTAGTTCTCTTAAAAGCTCATTTTTTAGGGATGGATCTTCTGTAATTGTATACAATTCAAGTATTTTTTCAGCCTTAGGAATAGTTACTTTTTCATTTTTTAATATTTCAAAATGCAAATCATCAATAAGAGCTTTCATAGTTTTTTCAGTTGTATTAATTTTGTTATTAATAATTTTGGAACGTTTAATAAACATGTCTGTTGAATATATGCCTTGTTCCAGTAAGTTGTGTATATTATTCAATTGTTTATTTAAAATTTTTAATTCTTCATCTAAATTTTTAATAGCTTTCTTTTTTATATTTAATTGCACATCTTCATTGGGTGTTTCATCATTTTTCAATTTCCAATGAAGTTTATAATCTTTTAGCCAATTTTTAAGAGCTTTTAGCAATCTTTCCTCAACATAAGATAGTTGCGAACTTATATTAGAACATGCTGTATTTGGACATAATAGGATTTCTGGCTGCTTTCTTTTTATATATGGCCTGCGTATCATTTTACGTCCGCAAATGCCGCATATAATTAAACCAGAAAGAGGGTTCTTTATTTGTCGTTTTTTTGGACAATGATTTGACGAGTTATTTGCAAGAAGTTCTTGTGCAAGATTAAAAGTATCAGTGTCAATTATAGCTTCATGCAGGCCATCAGCAAGGAGCCAATCATTAGGATTTGCTCTAGGACGCTGCTTTTTAACATAACCTTCAACTATTTTCTTCTTTTCAGGGCGGCAGTTCCATCGAATTTTACCTATGTAAACAGGATTGTGTAATATTCCTTGAATAGAAGAGTTAACCCATACATCACACTTCATTGGGGGGATTTTAAGGTTATTTAATTTTTTAGCTATAAGTGATATTCCTAATTTTTTAAATTCTCCATTTTGTTGTTTTTCACCTTTTACATACAGTTCAAATATTAATTTTACTATGTCAGCTTGTTCTGCATTTATTTCCAGAGTATATCCTTTTCCTTCTTTAATTTTTTTCTTAGTATATCCATAAGGAGGTTTTGTTCCTAGAAATTTACCTTCCTTTACAGATTGAATTCTTCCACGCTGCAATCTTCTATTTATGGTTTTATATTCTCTACGGCTCATAAATAACCCAAATTCAAAATATTCTTCATCATATTCATTATTTGGATCATATATTTTCATTGGTGTTATAATTTTAGTATTTGAATATTTAAAGGTTTGAGCAACTATACCTTGATCCATAGTGTCACCACGAGCCAAACGTTCCACTTCCATAACAAGAACTCCATCCCAGAAATTTTCTCCAATTTCTAAAAGAAGATGCTGCATAACAGGTCTAGCAGCAATAGTTTCTCCTGAAACAATTTCTTTGTATATTTTAGTTATATTAAGCTTTAGCTTTTGAGCTAAAGATAACAAAGTTTCTTGATGCCTAGAAAGAGTTTCACCTTCACCTCTAGATTCTGCTTCCATGTCTGCTCTAGATTTTCTTAAATATAAACAATATGGCATGAAAAAATCCACCTTTCATTTCTTGCACAAATTATCTTATATAATAATCATATTTTGTATAGCTGCTAAATAGATTATTTTTTTAAAATAGATGTTATAATTTTTGAATTACTTAAAATCTAAAAAGGTTAGTAGATGAATAAAAAATCTACATAGAAAAAATAGTAAATATATGGTAAAATATTATTTACAAGATTAACTTATTGTATTCAATGCTATAAGTTAATTTTTGTATCTGGTATAGTAATAAATCAAAATTTTTTATTTGAAGATGAGGTGAATGAAAGAGGGAGATATATTATGTTTGTAGGATTTAAACTAAACGTTGATGGAAATTTATTTAATGACCATGATATTTATTGTTATAATACTGGCAAAAAATCCTTTGATATAAATAGAAAAAAGGTTGAAAAAAGCTTAGATAATTTTATTTTAAAAGATGGTTCTTTGGATGGTTCCAATATTCAATCAGATTGGTTTCCGCAAATTGATGCAGATATTTTTATTTCTCACTTATATAAGGATAAGGATATGGCAATTGCTTTATCGGGATGGCTAAGTAGAAACTTTCAACTAAATGCATTTGTAGACTCTTGTGTATGGGGCTATTGTGAAGATTTACTTGAGGAAATAGATAATAAATACTGTTTAACAGATGATGGAGATTATGATTATGTAAAAAGAAATTATTCTACTAGTCATGTTCATATGATGTTATGTACTGCTTTGGCTATGATGATGGATAAAGCGGAGTGTTTATTTTTTCTTAATACTCCAAATTTAATTAAAGCTTCGGATATAATAAAAAAAACTCAATCACCATGGATATACATGGAGATTGCAGCAGCAAAATTAATTAGAAAAACACCTAGGGAGATATTTGTAAGTAAACAAAATTTTAATGTTAATTATAACTTAGATATGGAACATTTATATGAAATTAACCATCAGGATTTAGAAAAATGGAGAATTAAATGTTTTAAGTATGGGAAAGAGTTAGATAAATTTGAAAAGTTGGATGAATTGTATAAAATTAAAAACATAATACTAACCTAATAAGTTTAGTAAATATAATATAAAAAATAATTATGGAGGCATATAAAAATGTCTGAAAAGAAAATCAAGCATTTGGAAATGATTGAAACAGACATAACGCGTATGGCATCTAACTCATTTAAATTGAAAAGCTGGTCAGTGACACTAGTAACTGGAGTTTTTGCATTATCAGTAAAGGATAGTAAACTGGTATATCCATTTATAGCATATATACCAGTTGTTTTTTTCTGGATACTAGACACATACTATTTAAAATTAGAACGCCAATATAGAAATTTATTTGATGATGTTCGTAAAAGAGATGAAAATGATATTGATTTTTCAATGAAGATATTATCGAAGCACAATACGAAAAAGACAACATTTAAAAACTGCTTTTTTTCACCTACAGAAGTGTGGTTTTATTTTCCATGCGCAGTATTTGTTACAGCCGTGGTTATTCTATTAATAGTACTAGGAAAATAAGAGATGAAAAAGAGATGCTTTGAATATGAAATCACATATGACTTATAAGATTCATAAATTAATAAGTACAGTATTGTATTTTTAAGGTGATTTAAATGTATTCAAAGGATTGTCATAAAAATATCGTGAAGGAATATAAAATTGGAAATACAACTATAAAAATATGTGATGAAGCATATAAGGATAAGACCTCAGAAGATATAAGTAAGATACTTGAAAGAGTGACGCTTATTGGATGGAAGTGTATAAGATCTGCAAGAACACTTGGAAAGGATATTTAAAAAATCATAAGGTAAAAGATAAGTATACTAAAGATTTTAGTTTAAATGAAAAATATTTAAATATATTAATATAATAAGAAAGCTAAGTGCTTTAATATTTCATGTTGTAAATTGAGAAATATAATAACTTATAACATTATGGTACTTATTCTTCTGTTCCTATGTCATTTAAAGTTGCTATGGCTTGAGGAGTTATCATAGTAAACCTTTGGCTTAAATATCTTAATGATGCAGCTAATTCACCATCAGGCCCGCCATATTGAGTTATAATAGTTTTTGCCATATTAGGATTAGGATTTTTTATTTTTATAGGATATTCTAAGAATTTTTCGTATGTCCACATAGGCTACATCCCCTCCCCATTAAGTTCAAAGTTAGCATCATATTCCCATGGCCAAGGTTCATTTATCCACTGCCATGGATTTGGACTAGAAGAGCCATGCTCAGTTAACATACCATAATGCATTTCATATTTTTCTGTTAATTTTTTGCATTGAGTTACATAAAAATTATATTTTGCCAAAGCATTTCCATCCATAGGGTGGGTATTAAGATATAAAGAAAGATCTTCTTTCATAAAATTGGTGGCAGTAATTTTTTTTAAAAGCTCCATTCTGCTTATTTTATCTTCTGGGTTCCATTTATCACGCAGGTTATCAAAAGAATTATATCTTTTTTCCATTTTGTTATATGGACTGAAGAGTTCTGGGAAGACAGTTCCTTTCATTAGAGATTCAATAGGAGGAAAAATAGTACAAAGTATCTGATAAGGAACGTATGCAGCTGCTAATCTAACATTTTTTATTATGGTTTCTTGTGGAATGCAATTCATCATTGGTGGATGATTTGCATTTAACATGTTATTTGCTGGGGTTCTTAGATATGCCATAGTTGTACTTTAACTCCTTATTTATTATTCATACAGTTATAAAATATTCTAATTATTATGTAATTGATACAAAAATTTAAAAATAAATGATATAGCACTATTGTGTTACTAATATAAATTTATTTTAAAAAATGTAATTAAATAGTCACAATTTAAAAATTTCTTAATATAATAGTTAATGAAGAAACTTTACTGGAGGTAAAATATGGAAGAAAAGAATTCCGACACTAGAGAAGTTAATGAGAGTGAAGATTTCGAAAGGGAGTGTTCATGCTCAGGTTCAGCTATGTGCAATTGTCCAATGATGCAAGGTTATATGCCAATGTATTCCAATCCGATGTATTCTAATCCAATGATGGGCATGAATCCAATGATGGGAGAAAACCCAATGATGGGTATGAATCCAATGATGGGACAAAACCCAATGATGGGACAAAACCCAATGATGGGAGTAAATCCTGCTATGCAAGGTACAGCTCCAATGCAGGAAAATGCTATGATGCAGCAAACTCTTCCACAAGCTGGAATGCAGAAGGGAGAAGAAGGCGAGCAGCCAACTTTTAGTATGTTCGATGATCTTTATAGACCTGCACATGGAGGAATGCATGGTGGTGGTATGCATCATGGGGGAATGCATCATGGAGGATTCCATCACGGAGGATTTGGAGGATTTGGTGGATTTTATCCATATTATAACTTCTACAGTTATCCATATTACTATCCATATTATTATCCTTATTCATATTATCCATATTATCCATGGATGTATTAATCCATTACAGATAGCGTTTGGAAAAGGCTGGCAGGAAACTAAAGCTGCTAGCTTTTACTTTTTATAAGAATTGTAGACTAGCAATATGAGATAAATAATTTTTTGTGTGTTGAACATAATAATCAATAGAGGTGATAAGTGTGGTAAATAAGCGTAAGACAAAGAGTAATCAGTATGCAAAATTAGGAATAAGAAAAAATTCAAATGGAGATTTTGAATACATTAATCCGGAAGATAAAAATAGATCAAAATATAAAGAAATTAAGAAGTAAATTAAAACCAGCTTACATTTTTATAAGCTGGTTGCAATCTATATTTTTGCAGCAATTATTTTAGTTTTTATGTACTAAGATAATTATTTTTGAAAGTCAGTTATTACATTAGCAAGAGCTTCTGCTCTATTTTTGTCTAATCCAAATTTTTTTATTAAAGTATCCACTATCTTTTTTTTCTTGGATGGATCAAGTAAATCTTTAGGATCAATATGTAATCCTTGCAATATAGCCTTCATTAAATGTTTTCCAATTCCAAAAAAATTAGCCAATCTTTCTACATCATCATCAGCTCTTTGATTCATTTCTTCTTCTAATTTTTCACTAAAATTTTCGTCTAGCTCTTGAGCAGAAGAATTTGATGTAATTGTTGAGTTTTGTTTTATTGAATCGGCAATTTTATCAGTGACAATTTTATTGAAAATACTACCAAAGGAGTCCCCTTTTAAGCTTTTAGCAGCATTTGATATTTTTCTTTTATTAATTGAATTACTTTTAGATAGAATTTCTGCACAATTATTCATATATAAACCTCCAATTTTTAAGAATTATTTACATTATTTTCTCTATGTGTAATTTATTATAACATTAAATGTAAAGTAACTCAACTTTTGCATAATTTTTAAACTGCAAATGTTAGGTAAAGTAAGTTTGCTGTTTATTTGTATAATAATGAAGGATTATATGTAAGTTTGTAGAATATTTATTAATGTAGCTTAGAAGAGAGGGAATACATATGAAGAAAAAAATAATTAAATATTTAACTGGATTGGTAACTATGGCATCTTTATTATTTTGCTTTTCTGCATGTTCTAGTAATAAAAATGCTTCTCAGCAAAAGGCGAGTACATCAAAAACTGAAACACAAAAGTCAGATGAAGGAAAGTCAACTACAACAAAAACAGACAATCAGAAATCAGATACTTCAAAAGTAAATACATCAAATACAGGAACACAGAACGTGGGAACATCAAAAAGCAATAATTCAAAAACTGATGTACAAAGTACAAATACATCAAAAACGAATACACAAAAAACAGAGGAATCAAAAACAAGTACACCAAATACAAATAAGCAAAATGCAGATAAGTCTGATAAAGTAGAAAGTAAGACTTCAGGTACGGATAATAAAAGCAGTTCCAGCAAACTTACAATTACAGGTCCTAAAGAACCTACACAACCTAAAGAACCTGTAAGTCCATAATTTTTACAAACATGTATATAAAATAGATGGGTTTGCTGCATAAAAAAAGGATATTTCAATACTTGTATGTCAATTAGTTAGTGTAGTAGCCCATTTATAGAGAGAACTTTTATTTATTTTTGTTTAATTGGAAAATATACTTCAGTTATAAATTCATCAGGACTGCATTTGGAATCTGGACCCTTAATATATTTATCATAAGGAGCACCAATTATTTCATAATTATTTTTTTCAATCCAATCAGTAAGTTCTGCATAGGCTTCTCCAATTTCACTGTAGGCACCTATAAAGGTAGTATGGACATGTAAGCCTCCTTTTAAAACTCTTGTTTTTATGAAATTTGTTTCAAGTTTCCTATCTACAGGTATGCAAACTTCTATATCTGCATTATTTTCATCAAAATCTTCATCATAATAAACAGTCATTATATTTCCACAAACTTTTAGGTTATTTTGATATATATTTTCAAAAATCTTCCCAATCAAGTTTGCTATATTATCCATTGAAATTCTATCTCTTAAGCTTAAAATTAATTTGTCATTTAAATTATCCATTGAAATTTTGAAACTCCTTTTAGAAGCCATTATATCATCACCTTTCTTCAAACTTTTTACGCAAGTTTCCAATTCAAATAAAATATTATTGTTTTGATGTATTTCATTTGTAATATAATCTACTTGTTTTTGTAGTAATTTTTTTAAAGTTTCATTACTTTTATCTTCAATAATTTGTTTTATTTCCTCTAAGGAAAATTTGTATATTTTAAGCTTATTTATCTTTAGAATATCTTTAACTTGGCATCTTTCATAATATCTATATTGATTTTCAGGATTTACAAAGCTAGGCTTTATCAATCCAATTTTATCATAATGCCTTAGCATTTTTGTTGAAACCTTTCCAATTTTCGAAAATTGTCCTATTGTATACATTTGAAACCTCCTAAATTTTTAATTTCCTTCGAAGTGATTAACTATATTTTAAACTTTACCATAATGGCAAAGTCAATATGTTTTTTACATAAAAAATTAAAATTTTAAGCAAATATTTTAGATTAATTTTTTATAAAACTACATAAAATAAAATGTCAATAAAGTTAAAGTACAAAGGAGGAGTTATTTATGTCAAATAAACCTTTAGTTCCAGAGGCACAAAGTAAGCTTGATAAATTAAAAATGGAAACTGCAAATGAATTAGGTGTTAATTTAAATAAAAAGTATGTAGCAGATTTAAAAACTAAGGAAATTGGTGCTATGGCTGGACCTACAGGAGGAAACATGGTAAAAAAAATGGTTGAAGCTTACGAAAATAAATTAAAATAGTAGAAAAGTCTGTATCTTTTTAGGTACAGACTTTTTTTAGTTTTTGATTATATAAAAGATTACAAATGAAATAGATTTTATGGATATACTATGATAATTATATATGAAATAATAGCACAATTAAAAGAATATATATTAATTGATAATATTATGTCGGAAAAAATATAATAAATTTATACTTTATTATAGGATATAGACTTATTTTGAGAAAAAGAGAAGAATAATTATAAAATTTAATCAAAATTCGTTGAAATGTGAAAATATTTATAGTATGCTATTTGTAAGAATTTCAAATGAAAGGAAAAATTTCGAAGATAATTTTCAGAAAAGTGAATTAATTGCGAAAAAACAAAAATTAATATTTAAGGGGGGACAAATTATGAAATGGTACTATAACATGAAAATTAGTTCAAAACTAATATTAGGATTTATTACAGTTGCAATATTAGCGGGTTTCATAGGAGTAATTGGTATTTTTAGCATTCAATCAACTCAAAAAACTTCTCAGCATATCATGACCAATTATGGTAATTCACAAGGACAGTTGGGATTTATAGTTGAAGCATTTCAACAATCTAGAGCCGCCGTAAGGGATTTAATAATAGAAACTGATCCTAATAATTATAAAACCTATCAGGATACACTATCCAATAATGATGTAACAATATCAAAAAATTTAACAGAGTTTAAAAAAACTGTACAAAATCAAACAGAACTTGAAGACTATAATAAATTGGAAAAGGCTATAAATGATTACAAGGCTGTTAGGGATAAGGTTGCATCATTAGCTATTGAAAACAAAAAATCAGAAGCATATGAACTTTTAAAGAAATCTGCAGTTCCAATTGGGGCCATAGCTTCAGCTAATATTGATGAGAGTATAAAACAGAATTTAACTACTGGAGGAGAATTAAACAACAAAGCTCAAAGTTCAGCAAATAAAACCATATTAATACTTATCATTATAGCAGTAGTTGCAGTAGTTGCATCAATATTACTTGGATATTATATATCAAATATAATAAGTAAACCTATTAAAAAATTACTTAAATCAGCAGATAACATTTCGGAAGGCAATTTAAATATTGATATAGACATAGATTCTAAGGATGAAGTTGGAAATTTAGCACAATCATTTAAAAAAATGATTATGGTTATAAAGTCATTAGTAAGTGATACTAATATGTTAGTAGATGCAGCAGTTGAAGGTAAGCTGGATGTGAGGGCAGATGCAGATAAGCATAGTGGGGATTATAAAAAGATAGTTGAAGGAGTAAATAAAACATTAGATGAAGTAATAAGACCTGTGAAGGAGTCAGCAGAAGTATTAAATGAAATGTCAAATGGTAATTTAAAGGTACGTGTTAAAGGAGATTATAAAGGAGAACATGCTAAGATTAAAAATGCATTAAATGATACTATAGATTCATTATATTCTTATATAACTGAAATTTCAGGGGTTTTAGAAGAAATGTCCAATTCAAATCTCCAATTGTCAATCAATAATGAATATAAAGGGGATTTTAGCAGAATTAAAGATGCATTAAATCTTATAATCCAATCCTTTAATGAAGTATTTACAGAAATAAATCGTGCTGCAGATCAAGTTTCTGGAGGTTCAAATCAGGTTTCAGATGGCAGCCAAGCTCTTTCACAAGGTGCTACAGAACAGGCAAGTGCCATAGAAGAATTGAGCGTCTCTATTACAGAAGTGGCAACTCAAACTAAGGAAAATGCAGCTAATGCTACTCAGGCTAGTGAGCTTGCAAACAGCGTTAAAGATGGAGCTGTACTGGGAAATTCTCATATGAAGGATATGCTTAAATCCATGGAAGAAATTAATGAAGCATCTTCTAATATTTCTAAAATAATTAAGGTTATTGATGATATTGCATTTCAAACTAATATATTAGCTTTAAATGCAGCAGTTGAAGCAGCAAGGGCAGGACAACATGGTAAAGGTTTTGCAGTAGTAGCAGAAGAAGTGAGAAATCTTGCCGCAAGAAGTGCTAGTGCAGCTAAGCAAACTACGGATTTAATTGAAGGTTCTATTAAAAAAGTAGAAGCTGGAACAAAAATTGCCAATAACACTGCTAAATCTCTTGATGAAATGGTAGTGAGAGTATCTAAGGCATCAACTTTAGTTGGGGAAATAGCAGCAGCTTCAAATGAACAGGCAACAGCAATATCTCAAATAAACAAAGGCATAGAGCAGGTTTCAAGTGTTGTGCAGACTAATTCAGCAACTGCAGAAGAAAGTGCAGCAGCTAGTGAAGAACTTTCAAGTCAAGCATTGATGCTCAAAAGTATGGTAGGAAAGTTTAAATTAAAAGGAGGCAGCTTATTAGCCGATAACAGAATAGTATCATCAAATCATGAAAATAGGAAACAATTTAGAGATAATTCTTTAGCTTACAATGAGGCAGCTGTATCTACAAATAAGCCTAGAATATCTTTAAGTGATGCAGAGTTTGGAAAGTACTAAAAAGTTTTGTATAAACAACAAGAATTGAAAAGCATAGGGAGAAGTTGATTATTTTACTTTTCCCTATGTTAAATTTATGAAATATTTTAAAAATATACAGTATATTTAAATGACATGTCTCAAAATGCCTAAAAGGTAAACTAGAAATAATAATTTTTCCAAAATAAAGTATAAGGTTGTGGATAAAGCTGTGGATTATGTGGATAAAAATGTAAATTATGGATTTAAATGAGATAGTTTTGAATTATATGGAGATAAGTAATAAATTTAAGTAAGCATTGAAAACTCACAAAAACACTATAAGGACATATACTAAATTATGATTGTAAAAAAGAAGGGGATAGATTGAAAAGAACAGGAAATGTTAAGCTTTCTGTTATGACATGGAATATTTATTTAGGTGCAGAATTAACGCCAGTGTTTACTGCCTGCTCAGCTGAGCAAATTCCAGAACTTGCAACCCAAGTATTTCGCCAGTTTCTTGCAACTAATTTTCCAGAACGTGCTAAAGTTATAGCTAATCAAATTGATTTAAAAAAACCAGATATTATTGGATTACAAGAGGCAGTGATATGGAAACTTATTTCACCTGATTCTCATATGGTTTCATATGATTTTGTAAATATACTTATCCATGAATTAAGATATAGAGGATTAAAATATGAAGTAGCAGCAGTAAATCAAAATGCTCAAGCTGCACTGCCAAGTAGCACTGGTAATACTATAAGTTTAAGTGATAGGGATGTTATTTTAATTCGTGACAGGGATGATATGAAAGTTATAAAAAAGCAAGAGGCCAATTTTAAAAATAATTTTCAGATTAACATTTCTAAACAAACATTTACAACTTTACGAGGATGGTCTGCTCTTGATGTTTGTTTCCAAGAGAATGTGTTTCGAATAGTTAACACTCATCTTGACACAGATTCACTTGAAGTACAAGCGGCTCAAGCAAATGAATTATTAGATGGACCAGGAAAAACAGAACTTCCACTTATATTTATAGGTGATTTTAATTCTAATGCAAATGAGAATGAAACAACCTATGCAAATTTAATTGCTGCAGGCTTTAAGGATAGTTGGATTGAAGCAGGTAAGAATAAAGGATTTACTTGTTGTCAGGACAGTGATTTGCTAAATGCAGAATCCAGTTTAAATGAAAGAATTGACTTTATCTTATTGAAAAATAAGAAATATTGGGGTGCAGTTAAAGCTGAAGCTATAGGACAATCCCAATTGGATAGAACCAAAACAAGATTATGGCCTTCTGATCATGCAGGGGTATTTGTAAAACTAAAATTAAAAAATTGTAAAACGAATATGCAAGAATAATAGTAAATATTAAAAGCACTTTATTATTCTATAAATAGAATTTTGGGTATTATTTCAATATAACCACTGCATAAGTCATTTTGAGATAATACCTAATGTATCATTTTTTACGTTAATTTTACAGTTTATCCAAATAGAAATTAGTTAATAACATATTATCTTCATAAAATCTTCATAAGAAAAGTGTATGATGTAAACTAGTTGCAGTATTCTTCAAAAGTAATAAAGTAGAATTTGGTTGATGAGGATTTATTTAAGTTAGGAGTGATATGTTGAATAAGATATTGAAAAAGATTATAGCAGCGGGTGTATTAACATTGATAACTAGTAGTCCAGTAATGGCAGAACCTTCTTCAACTAATGGAAGTAATTCTAAACAACAAGTTGAAAGTATAGAAATGAACATTGAAAAATTAGATAACCAAATAGAAGAAACTATGAATAAAGTAGATAAAAGCAGCAAGGAAATATTAG
This sequence comes from Clostridium carboxidivorans P7, assembly GCF_001038625.1. Classification (GTDB taxonomy): domain Bacteria; phylum Bacillota; class Clostridia; order Clostridiales; family Clostridiaceae; genus Clostridium_AM; species Clostridium_AM carboxidivorans. The sequence goes on along the minus strand of NZ_CP011803.1, from coordinate 2,151,151 downwards.
AAGTTCAAAATGACATAAAGAATGTATCTACTGAACTTGATAAATCTAAGAATGATATGAAAAATTCACAAGATTTATTTAATAAAAGAATGAGAGCAATTTACATAAGTGGTTCTAATGGATATGTTGATATGCTTATAGAAGCCAATAGCTTTGGAGATTTTCTATCAAGAGTTGATACAGTTAAAAGGATTATTAATTTTGATAATAGGATTATATCAGAATATAAGGTGAAGCAAGCTGACATTGCTAAAAAGAAGGACAAGCTAACTGATGAAAACAATAGGTTGTTGGCTTTAAAATCTGATAATGAGAAAAAATTAAATCAACTTAATTCAGATAAAATTAATCAGAAAAAATTACTTGAAGAAGCCAAAGAACAAGAAAAGCTATATGCTGCTGCTGAGCAGGCACAAGTGAGTACTGCAGTGGAACAAGTGTCAGATATAAGAAGCGCAGCTCCAAGGCTATCTAGAGGAACAACAACTACGACTAGTGCTAGCAGTAATAATATTATTGCATATGCTTCCAATTTCCTAGGTACACCATATGTTTGGGGTGGAACTTCTCCAAATCCTGGATTTGATTGTTCTGGTTTTACTCAATATGTGTATGCACATTTTGGAGTATCTTTAGGAAGAACAACCTATGATCAAATAAATGATGGTAGTGAGGTATCTAGAGATCAATTGCAGCCAGGAGATTTAGTATTCTTTGGTACCAGAAGCAACCCTCATCATATGGGTATTTATGTGGGTAATGGTGCCTATATACACGCACCTCATACAGGAGATGTGATTAAGATATCACCAATGAGTAGAAACGATTATGTAACAGCTAGAAGAGTAAATTAGGTTAATAAAAAACAAAACATTTTAAATGTGTAATAATGGTAAAAATAAAAGTTAATAGAACTTGAAAAGTTTATAAAGCTATGAAATTAGGTATAATACCCTTAATTTCATAGCTTTTACTTATGAAAATTTTAAATATAAAACTAAAATTAGGATGAAATTTATGGAAAGTAATAAAAACAAGGTTTATAATACAATTATACAATCTGTATTAAAAATCTTGAGCTATACATCTTAAAATTAAGTTAATAAAAGATAAGCTAAGTTCTTTCTAAATAAAATAGAAATCATTTAACTGTGTTTTTGGATTTAAATTTATAGAAACAATAGATAAATATATAGAGTAGGAGGACAAGATGTATGATTAAAAAGTTTAGATTATTCATTATATTAGGTATTATATGTACAAGCTTATTTGTAACAAATGTTGTTAAAGCCGCAAAATTTATTGATGGGCAAACGGTAGATTCTAATAAAACCTGGACTTTAAAATTTACTGGTGAAGTTGGATTTGATGATGTGACTAAAAAGAGTATTACTGTAACTGATAGTAAGGGAACTGAGGCAGATGTAGAAATTAAACAAGGTCAGGATAATAAAACACTTTTAGTAGAAGCACCTCAAAGTGGTTATATACCAGGAGAAAATTATACATTAAATATTGGAACTAATGCAAACTCAAAATCAGGAAAAGCGTTAAAAAATGAATATAAAGTTCATTTTAATATTAAAAGTAGTTATGTAATTACTTTTAAAAACAAGAATTTAGAAAAAGCAATAAGAAATAGCATAAATAAACCTACAGGGGATATTTATAAAAGTGATGTTGAAAAGATTACAAATTTAGATGCTTCCAGCAGTAATATAGATGATATTAGCGGAATAGAAAATTTAGCTAATTTACAAATTCTTAATTTATCTCAAAATCAATTAAGTCATGTAAGTGTATTACGATATTTAGATTATTTACGAGATTTAGATTTGTCACAAAATAAAATAAGTGATATTAATGAATTAAGAGGATTAAACAATTTATATTCTCTTAATTTAAATAACAATGAAATAAGTGATATAAACGAATTGAAATATTTTACTTATATGCGTACACTTTTGTTAAACAATAATGAAATAACAGATATATCTCCATTACAAAAGCTCATTAATCTGCAGCAGCTTTCTTTAAAAAATAATAGAATTAATAATATAAATGCATTGAGAGGATTAACTAATTTAAATCTTCTTTATTTGGGGCAAAATGAAATTTTAGATTATAGTCCTACAAGATCATATTATGCCAAAATCCTTAATAAGGATTTTGATTTAATAGATTCTAATGATGACAATATAGTAACATTTAAGGATATAAATTTAGAGAAAGCAGTAAGAAGCGAAATAAACAAACCATCAGGAGATATTTATAAAAGTGATGTTGAAAAAATTGTGTCTTTACAGCCTTATCATGAGAATATACAGGACATCAGTGGAATAGAAAATTTAACTAATTTACAGTTCCTTGATTTATCTCAAAGCAAGATAAGTGATATAAGTGAATTAAAAAATTTAACTAAGCTTCAAACACTTTTGCTTAACGACAATGAAATAAGTGATATAAGTCCGCTGCAAAATTTAACTGATTTAAAGCAGCTTGATTTAGAAGAGAATAGAATTAGTGATATAACTCCACTACAGTATCTAAGTGATTTGAATGAGCTCTACTTAAAGAATAATAGAATTACCAATATAAGTAAATTGGAATGGTTAACTAATTTAAAGATTCTTTATTTGTCTCAAAATCAAATTTCAGATTATAGTCCTGTAAAAAGGTACTATGATAATCTTACGGATAAAGATTTCAATATGACAAATTCTACTGATTCAAAGGATATAGTTACCTTTAAGGATGAAAATTTAGAAAAAGCAGTAAGGGATAAGATAAATAAGGAAACAGGAGATATTTATATAACAGATGTTAAAAATATTGTATCTTTAAATGCTTCACATAAGAATATAAAAGATATTAGTGGAATAGAAAATTTAACAAGTTTGCAAACTCTTGATTTAGGAAATAACCAAGTCAGTGATATAAGTGTACTAAGTAGTTTAACAAATTTGGAAACGCTAAACTTAAGTTATAATGAATTTAGTGACATAAGTAAGCTAAAAGGATTAAGCAAATTAGAAACTCTTAATTTAAACAGTAATGAAATTGGAGATATAAGTGCTATACAAACATTGAATAATTTAAAATCCCTTAATTTGTCCAATTGTAAAATAAGCAATATAAATCCACTTAAAGGATTAAATAATTTGAAAACTCTTTGGTTAAATAATAATGAAATGAGTGATTCTGATAAAGAAGCATTAAAAGATGCATTATCAAATTGCAATATTTATTATGACAGCGAATCTTAAAAAGGTTGAAACATATTAATTTTATGCTAGTTTAAAATTAAATTCTTATTTAATGATATAAATATATTTGAAAACCACTTTGAATTAATATTCAAGTGGTTTTTTAATTTTAAATATTCATATTTTTATTTTTTGCAATTTTGAAACAATTGTAATAAATTTGCACAATATATGAAGGATTTACATGGAATATGTAGAATATTAGCATTAGGAATAATTAATTAAGTGGAGGAAATGTAAATGAAAAAGTTGTATAAAGAAATGGTAGAGCTTTTAAATAAAAAGGAAAGCTTTGTACTTGCAACTATTTTTGATAAAACTGGTTCAGCACCACGTACTGCTGGAGCTAAGATGGTAGTCCATGAAGATGGCTCAATTGTAGGTACTATAGGAGGAGGACGTTTGGAAGCAAATGCCATAAAGCTTGCACTGGAAGCATTTAAAGTTAGAGAAACAAAAATGCAGTCATTTGATTTAACTAATAAAGATGTAGATGCAATGGATATGATTTGTGGTGGGAAAGGTGAAATATTAGTAGATTTTATTGATGCTCATGATGAAAATAACAAAGTGGTTTATGAAGCTGCACAAAAAATTCAAGAGAATAGAGAAAAGGCTTGGCTTATTACAATTTTAGATATTGATTCTAATAAAAATGGTCTTAGAAGACAACAGTGCATAGTAAAATCAGACAAAACTCTTATTGGCAGCATTGATTGTGATCCATATATTTTAGAAAAGCTCATAGCCGGTCCAGCAAAAATATCTATTCATGCTGAAGTAATAGATAATCAACGCTTTTTAGTAGAACCTTTAAGACCAGCAGGTACAGTTTATATTTTTGGGGCAGGACATGTATCTCAAAGAATTGCACCTCTATGTGAAACTGTAGGATTTAAAACTGTAGTATTAGATGATCGTGAAGAGTATGCTAACCGCAAAAGGTTTTCAGAACCTACAGAACTTATGGTAATTGATTCTTTTAATAAATTACCTGATTTACACATAAATGAGGATAGTTACTTGGTAATTGTATCCAGGGGACATCTTTATGATAAGATTGTTTTAGAACAGGTACTTAGAAGTAATGCAAGATATATTGGTATGATAGGAAGTAGAAGCAAAAGAGATAAGATTTATAATGGATTACTTAGTAAAGGATATACAGAAGAGGAAATTAAGCGTGTTTATTCACCAATTGGTACCAGTATATGTGCTGAAACACCTGAAGAAATTGCAGTAAGTATTGTAGGTGAATTGATCAAAGTTAGGGCAGAAGGAGAAAATGCAGGTGCCAAGAAAAAAGATAACGCTTCTGGAGCTTGTTGTCATCTAAAGGAAGAGTAATAAGATAAAGTTTTTATGAATTAATCAAGCTTAAAGCCTTCAGTATTAATTACACTGAAGGCTTTAAATTTTCTTTATGTGATATTTGATATTTATATCAATATTTATAAGTTTCAAAGAAGAATTCTTTTGTGATTTTGCAGAAATTTAATTAATCAAGTTCTATAGGTAGTGAAATTATAACCTGTCCACCACCAGTATTTATATCATTTTGTATATTAAGCTTACCATTATGAGCTTTAATTACTTTATTGGCAAAGGATAATCCAATGCCATAATGGCCTGTTTGACTTCGGCTCTTATTACCAGTGTAGAATAATTCTGTAGCTTTTTTTAATGCTTCAGGAGAAAAACCATCTCCAGAATCGGTAATTATGAAATAAGCTAAATTATCCTTTAAATAAGTATCTAAAGTTAATACATCTTTAGTGTATTCAATAGCATTTATAATAATATTCATTAATGCACGTTTCATTGACATACAATCAATATTGAATATTAATTCATCAGGTATCTTGTTATTAAAATTAAAACAAATATTGCTATTTCCAATAGAGGAAAGCGTATCTTTTTCAATTATACTTAAAAACTCATTTATACAATTTTTTTCTTTATGTATTATAAAGGTTTCATCATTTTTAGATGCATCAATTAAAAGCTGGGTATAATGTTCTATTTCACCTGTTGCTTCCATAATTTCATTTGTGAAATCTAATGCTTTTTCATCTTTTTGTGTAAGATTTAGTAGTTCTGCATTTCCTTTGATAACGGTAATAGGTATCTTAATATCATGAGCTAGTGCACTAATTTGTTCTCCTTTGTTTTTTTCCTGTTCAAATTGAATTGTTAAGGATTTTTTTAAGCTATAGCGTAAACTGTCCAAGGAATCCATAACTCTTTGATGCTCTATAAAGTATGCATTTTGCACTTCAAAATCCAGATCTTGTTTTTCAATTTTTTCAGTAACATAGCTGAATTTGCTTAATTCATTTTTTATTCTATTTGAAAACTGTAAAGAAAGAATGTACAGTGCAATTAATAAAATAATAATAAAAAGTGCTATTAGAGCTATTTCAGGATAAGGTATCAATTTCCTAAGCATAGGATTTTTAAATTGAACAGCCAAGTGGTAGTGTATTACACAGTATTCTTTTGAGCGTTCAATTACCTCATAAACATTAGTTCCAATTTGAGGGTCCTTAACGCTTAACTTAGCTTTTTTTATTTCTGAGTCACTCATACTGCCGTTCTTTACATTTAAAGTTTGTTTGTCCAAAATAACATAGTTTAAGTTTTCTGGTATTAACTCAGAAGTTACTTCTTTAGCATTTTTTATAGTTTCTTTAGACTTTTCTACCATTTGCTGTGAATAGTTAGAAGGCAGCAGTATGTGTAAATTTATCATATAATTAAAAATAAGAAAAATGGCTAATAAGGATGCTATAAAACAAAATGCTATTTTAAAAATGAATTTAATAATATATGCCTGCATAGATGTTTTTTTTATTTCCACATGTATCCAACCCCCCAAACTGTTTCTATAGGAGAGCAATCAAATTTTTTAAACTTATTACGAATTAATCTTATATATTCAGTGATTACTGAGAATTGAGTATCACTATCAAGGTCATAAATTGATTCGAAAATTGCCTGTTTTGTAAAAACCTTTCCACGATTCAATGCTAAATATTCACAAATGTTGTATTCATTTTTAGTGAAATTAACAGCATTACCTCCAATACTGATTTCCTTTTTATCAAAATCAATTGTAATATTTTCATATATTAATTTTCTGGTAGATTTTCCTCGATTTTGTCTTCTAAGATATGCTTCAACACGGGCATTGAGCTCCATTACACCAAAAGGCTTGGATATATAATCATCGCCCCCAAGAGCTAAACCCTTAACAATTGCAGATTCTTCTGTTTTTGCTGTTAAAAAAATAATTGGAGAATCCACTGAATTACGTATTTTTTCACAAAGTTTAAATCCATCTATTCCCGGCATCATTACATCCAGCAAAATCAAATCATATTCACAAAATTTTTCTATAGGAGTATCCTCTGCATTTTGCAATGTAACTACTTCATGATTATTAATTTCTAAAGCATTTTTTATTAATTTTAAAATTCGTTTATCATCGTCTACAGCTAAAATTTTTGCCATGTTTTCACATCCTTGTACATTTAATAACTCAACTTTTGGATTAGTGTATATTAAGTCAAAATTTTGTATGTGCGAAAATTGAGTGAAACTACATAGAATTTATTTTACTAAATTTTAGTTACTTTTGTCTACCTTCCCAAAAATGAAATGAAAGAATATAAATGACAATACAGCAAATTGTCATTACTGTCATAAATGTTAAGCCTGTAGTTAGTTCATCATAGGTATAAGCTGACAGTACTTCTCCTGAAACTTTAAATTGAAATTTAAGTATAAAGTTTATAATTCTCATAGGCCATACCCATGGTAAGAACATCCAAACACCGTCCCCTTGGCCTGTAGAGGCTAAAGCAGCAATGATTAAACCAGCAAATCCAGTTACAATACAAACTCCAGTACTAAAATGATAGGCCAAAGCTAAATATAAAGTGTAAAGGAAAATAACACTTAAAAATATGAAAAAACCTGTTTTAAAATATAAAAGATAATTAGTGTTATTTACATGGATTATACATTTCATTGATATTATAAATAATATAATTGCTAAATAGATAGAAGATAAACTCATAGTAAGAAGCATACACAATTGACTTAGAAAGGTAGTTGCCTTATGAGGAAGTTTGCTGAGCATTATTTGGCAGTGCCCAGCTTGTTTTTCTTGGTCTGCAATTAATCCACAAAGTACTGCAGAAATTATTGGAAAGAAAAAGCCAATTGCTTTAAAGAAATAATCAAATAAAGCTAAATCATTTAATTTTCCAAATCTATAAAAGGTCATAAAAATAACTAATAGTAAAAGCAATATAATATGTGTCCATAGAAAAACACCATGTTTATTTTTTAAAAATTCTGCTTTATAACTATGCCAAAATGTAATCATACTAACATACCTCGCTTTTATTAAATGAATAACTTGTAATAAGGACTAATATAAAAAACAACAAAATGCTTAATACAATTCCAACTGGAATAACTGAAGAATTTAATAATGGGCTATTTGAATCTAGTGGTAAACAATTAGGGTGTAAGTGTAGTAATGGACATTGCAATCTAAGAGGTATGCTCCATGGGAATAACCACCATAAAGAAGAGGGAGCTCTGCTTGCACCAAGTTCCAAATTAGCACCATAAGTTAAAATTAATAAGATAAAAAAGTTTATTTTTCTACTTAACCATAAGCACAATGGGATTTGCCAAAGTGATGTAATCCAGCTTATGATAATTGATATAAGACAATTATAAAATGGAACAACACTTGCTTCTGTACTAGTAAATGCAATATTTAATATGATTGTAAGTATTCCTAAAAATAAGGAAGCTATTAATGTAAAAAATGATAAAATTGCAATTTTAGCTATCCAGCTTTTCTTTAAATCAATTGGAAAAGAAAGAATGGTTTTATAGCCTGTACTGTTTTGCTCAATTTTATGAAACATACCTGTAAGAAAAACAACTAAAAGTGGCATCCAGGATAATGACCAATGATTTATTGAAGTAAAAGCAGATTTACTAGTAAAATATCCAAAACCTAAAAAGTCAAAAATAAGAGCAAGGCTTACACATAACATTGGTATAGAAATTAATAGTTTGCGAAGTATAGTTTTTTTAGTTTTTAAATTTTCAGCAATTAAATATTTAATCATTATATAATTCCTCTCTTTTTTCTAGTTTCGTATTCAACGTCCATGAATAAGGCTTCTAAATCTTCACCAGGATTGATTTTGCCTTGGTAGCCTAAAATACCATGACTCATAATTCCCACATAGTCTATAACCTGTTCTACTTCAGCTAAGATGTGACTGGATAAAATTACGGTAATTCCTTGCTCTGGAAAAGATTTTATTAATTTTCGCAAGTCTTGAATTCCTATAGGATCTAAGCCATTGGTAGGTTCATCTAAAATCAATAATTTTGGATGGTTTAAAATTGCAATAGCAATACCTAAACGTTGTTTCATGCCCATAGAGAAATTTTTAGCTTGTTTATCGCTGGTATCTGTTAAATCTACAATTTTTAATACTTCACGAATACGCTTATCTGGTAATCCTAAAAGAGTAGTATGAACTTTTAAATTTTCTTTTGCAGTTAGATTTCCATAAATAGGTGGCTGTTCAATTAAAGAACCTATATCTTTTAAATCATTACGATTCCATTTGTGACCATCAGATATAATTTCACCTGAAGTTGGCTTTAACAATCCTGTTATCATTTTTAGTGTGGTAGATTTTCCTGCTCCATTAGCACCTAACAATCCATAAATATGATTTTTAGGAATTGAAATGGAAAGAGAATTTACCGAATATTCCTTTTTAAATTTTTTTGTTAATTTTTCAGTTTGTAATAAATAATTTTCTTGCATAATTAACGCTCCTCATATAATAAACTTTACAGTCAGTTAAATAACTGCTTTCTTGTTTGCAAAATAAGAATATCAAATAAAAATCAAGATTTTATCAAAAAAGTGAAATTAAATTTAAAGAAATATAATTATTACAATAAGATGTATCAATAATTATATTTTTCCATAAGTAGTTTTGTTTTACTTTTATGGATAAGTTAATTGATTTTTGTGTTCATACTGTATATAATATATATGCACAGTATAAACACAAAATTTACAAGCATTCACATAATAAATATGAATAGCTAATGCCTGTATTGAACTGAATTATTTCAAATTAGGAGGAGAATTAATGTCAAAAGAAAGTAAAGATGGAATTTTAAAAACTCTTATTGGTGCTGTAATATCGCCAAAAGAAACAATGGAGAAAGTTAATCAAAATCCAAAAGTGTGGAGATACTTAATCCCCATAACGTTTATTCAATTAATTGTTACTATAGTAAAGCTGCCTAAACTTATAAGTTATACTATTTCAAAAACTCAAGAAATGACAAATGTTTCTCAAGCTGCACTTCCAATGATAAAAATGGGAGTTGTAATTTCTGGAATAATTGGAGCATTAATTATGCCAGCTTTAGCGGCATTGATATCAAGTGCATTTATTAAACTTGCTGCATATATTACAAAAGAAAATGGAAATTTTAAAAACTTATATTGCATAAATCTTTTAGCTTATGTTCCAATGCTAATAGGATTAATTTTAACTGCAATAATAACGATGTTTACAGAACCACAAAATGTGAAAAATGTTTCCACAAGCTTTGCATTGTTTTTGAGCTCGTCAGTAGATACAAAAAGTGCTATTTATAAGTTATTTTCATCTATAGATTTTTTCTATATATGGAGCAGTATATTAGCGGCAATAGGAACTTCAGTTGTATTTAAGATGAAGATTAAGAAAGCTGCAATAATAGTTTTGGTAATTTATATTGTTTCAGTTATTGTTAAATTTTCAATGTTATTAAGGGTTTAACTTAAAGGTACTGTCATTAAGTTTTCATAATAGACAAGCTGGCATTGGATTTTATATAATGTCAGTTTTGTGTTTGTTTACATAATTTTGTAATAATTGTTATAATGAAGATGTATTGTATTTTTAAATAATCTGTATATTATACTTAGAAAGGTGAGGAAAAGGAAAAATGGAATCCAAGTTTAAATTTATAAAAAACAAGAAGAAATTGGGGATTATAGCAATTGTCATAATTATAATTATAATAATTGGAATATCTTCTTATTCAAAGGCTCAAAAATCTCAAATAAAAAGTGTGAGTATATCTAAGGTTATCAAGAAAAATATAGCTCAAAGTACTATGGTTTCTGGAACTATACAACCTAATTATAGAAATGAAATAACTTTGGGTAATACTCAAAAAGTGTCAAAAGTATTAGTAACAGAAGGACAAGATGTAAAAAAGGATGATGTCTTGGTTCAAATGGATTCATCTGATTATAAAAATGAATTAAATAAAGTACAAGCAGATTTAAGCAATGCTCAAAGTGCAATGTCAAAGGCACAAGTTCCAGGAGGACAAGGAAAAAATAGTAATGAGTCAATTTCAACAAGTTCTATAAGAGCTCAAATTGATAGCTTAAATGAAAAAATAGCTCAATGTGACATAAAATCTGGTGTAGATGGAAAAGTGGTAAAAGTTGATGCAAAAGAAGGCCAAGTTCCACAAACAGGTGATAAGATAATAGTAGATGATAATTCAAAGTATAAAGTTTCTATAGATATGAGTCAATATGATGCTATGAAGGTTTCAAAGGGACAAAAGGCTATTGTTAAAATAAAAGGAAATGACAAAATGAAGTATATTGGTTCTGTTACGGATGTTGGTCAAATAGCCCAAACAAAGATGGATGATAAAAATGCACAGCAGGAAGCTAAGGTAAATGTTATAGTAACTCTTGATGGTGCAGGTACAGGTGACAGTATAAAATCAGGATATAAGGCTGATGTAGAAGTTGTATTTAATGAAAGACAAAATACAATTGTTATGGGTGTGGATAACATAAAACAAGATAAGGCTACAAAAAGAAAGTATGTTTACATAGTAAATTCTGAAAATAAAGTTTCAAAAAAATATATAAGAACTGGAATTGAAACTGATGATGCAGTAGAAATTATAAGCGGTCTTGCACAGGGAGAAAAATATGTAACCAATCCTTCCGATTCACTTAAAGATGGTGAAATTGTAAAAGATGCTTCAAAGGCCCAAACAGGAGGGACCAATAAGTGATAATTAAATTGGAGAATTTAGTTAAAGTATATGATACTGGATCAATAAAACTTAGAGCTTTAAAGGAAATTAATTTACAAATTGAAAAAGAAGAATATGTAGCTATAATGGGTGCTTCTGGGTCTGGAAAGTCTACTCTTATGAATGTCCTTGGATGTTTGGACAAACTTACAGAGGGAAAGTATTACTTGGAAGATGTGGATGTGTCTTCGCTGGATGACAATAGCTTAGCTGAAATAAGAAATAAAAAAATAGGATTTGTATTTCAAGCTTTTAATTTACTTCCCAAACTTACAGCTATGGAAAATGTTGAACTTCCAATGATGTATGCAGGAATACCTAAGCATGAAAGAGAAAAGAAAGCAAAAATGGCATTAGATAAGGTTGGATTATCTAACAGAATTCAGCATAAACCTAATGAAATGTCAGGAGGGCAAAAACAGAGGGTTGCTATTGCAAGGGCTTTAGTTAATAATCCTTCTATAATACTTGCAGATGAACCTACTGGAAATTTAGATAGTGTTTCAAGTGAAGAAATAATGGGTATTTTTCAAAGCTTGAATGATGAAGGTGTAACTATTGTTATGGTTACACATGAACCTGATATAGCTATGCACACAAAAAGAAATGTAGTTTTTAAGGATGGAACTATAATTTCTGATAGTTTAGTTGCAAATAGGACTATAGTTGGGGGGCAGAACTAATGAATGTAGAAGAAGGCTTTAAATCTGCATTACAGAGCATAAAGTCAAATAAATTAAGATCTTTGCTAACTATGCTTGGAATAATAATAGGAATATCTTCCGTAATAACTATAGTTTCTATAGGTGCTGGAGCAAAAGAATATATTGCCGGGGAGTTTCAGGGGGTAGGCAGTAATGTAGTTAATGTGCGTTTAAATCAATCTTCAGATAAATCCATAGAAAGGAAGGACTACTTTACTATGGATGATATTGATCTAATAAAGGATAAGATACCTGAAGTTACACAAGTTGTTCCAATGCTTTCAGGTAGTGGGAATTTGAAGGTCCAGAATAAATCTAGGCGTGCAGGGATTGTAGCATCAACACAAGGGTATGACAAGCTTTCAGGTATAAAAATGATCAGTGGAAGATTTCTAAATCAACATGATGTAGATGCAAGATCTAGTGCAGCAATTATAGATGAAAAGACAGCTGGAAAGTTATTTCGTGGAACTGATAATGCAATTGGAGAGGATATTGAGCTCACATCGGATAATGGAGAAGTAAATTTTCATATAGTTGGTGTATATAAGGATCCTAATTCAAATTTAGGAGAAGCATCAGATAATGCGCCAGGTGAAGTATTCATACCTATAACAACAGCAGATAGGCTGATTACAAATACTAATATTAGCTATATGTCAGTAATGTTATCAGATATGAGTAAAGCAGATGCGATAAGCTCTAGTATAATAAGAACTCTTGAAAGTAAGCATCAGAGTAAAGGTATATATGTAGCTGAAAATGGATTTAAAGGACTTGAAGCTGTAACCAAAGGGTTAAGTGTTATAACAACTATACTTGGTGCTATTGCAGCTATATCACTCTTAGTAGGTGGAATAGGTGTTATGAATATAATGCTTGTATCTGTAACAGAGAGAACTAGAGAAATTGGTATAAGAAAAGCAATTGGAGCAAAAACACGTGATATAAAAGTACAATTCCTTATGGAATCTATAATACTATGTCTTATAGGAGGAATAATTGGTACCATTTTTGGTATAACTACAGGTAAGATTGTTGGAGCCTTCTTAAAAATACACATTCCAATATCCATTGGGATAATACTAATAGCATTTTCATTTTCATCGGCAATTGGAATATTCTTTGGATTATATCCAGCCACCAAAGCAGCAAAGTTAGATCCTATTGAAGCTTTAAGATATGAATAATATGAAATGTTTTTTGTAGATAAGTTAATGGAATTTATTAAATAAAATGATAAAATACTAAATAACTTGGATGATATAAAATATCCATTTGGGATATTTTATATCATCCAAGTTTAATTTTTATATCATACTAATAAAATAATAAGAATATAGCTATCTGTTTTGTAATAAATATACATTTATGTTACATAATTTGTATTTTATTAATATGTGGAATAAATACTGCGCATTTTGCATTATTTTGTGGTATAATTTTCATGTGAAATTTTATTTTTTCATCAACCAAATGGGAGGAAATTATAATGTTAGGATGGATAAAAAATAAACGAAAATTAACTGAAAAAGATATTAAACAAATGGATGATAAGAATATAAAACAAACAGGTGAATTAAATTTATTAAAGCGTAATCAACAATGCATAGTAACAAGAATAAGTGAAAAAATTAAGGAAACTGATTTTGCAACTGAAAATTTGATATCGTTAACACAAAATATTGGAGAAAATGTAGAAGTGCAAATGGAATCTATAGAAAAGGTTGTGAATGAAGTAAATAATTATTCAGCTTTGGCAGAAGAAGTTTTTGCAAGTACTGAAAATTCAAAACAAATAGCAGAAAAAACAATGGGAATAGCTAGAGAAGGCAGTAAGGCCGTGGATAATTCTATACAAGCTATGAATGATATTGGGATATCTGTTAAAGCTGTTAAAGAAGTTGTAAATGAATTAAGCTTAAAGGCAAAGCACATAAATGAAATGCTCACAATTATAAAAGACATAGCAGACAATACAAACTTATTATCTTTAAATGCATCTATTGAAGCAGCAAGAGCTGGAGAAGCTGGTAAAGGCTTTGCAGTAGTTGCTAAAGAGGTTAAAGAGCTGGCTCAAAGAAGTTCAGAATCAGCAGAGCAGATTTCAAGTACAATTAATGAAATAAATTTGAGTATAGATAAAACTATAGATGCTATGGATAAAAGTATGGGTAAGGTACAGGAAGGAAATGAAATTTCAAACAATACTAAGGAAGTATTCAATAATATAATAAATGCTGTTGGTACTACTAGTAATGTAACAGAAGAAATCAACACTGCCATTTCAAAACAAACGGAAAGCTTAGAGAGTATTATCATTTCAACAGAAGAAATGAATAAAACTTCCGAAAAAGTTATGGAAATGATAGAAACAACTACATTAAATACTCAGTATACAAAAACTACTTTGAACATTCTTTCAAATGTTGCGAAAGATCTTCAAAGTATATCAACTAAGCTTCTTGGAAAAATTCAAGGAGAAGACAAAAGTGAATCAGTAATTAAAACTTTTTTGAGTGAAGCTCCATTAGGATATGATCCCCAATTAGCTTTTGATGCACAAAGTGGTCAAATTTTATATAATGTCCATGGTGGATTATTATTAATTAGTTCAACAGGTGAGATCACTCCAGGCGCTGCTAAGAGTTGGTATGTTGAAGAGGATAATTTAACTTGGATATTCAATTTAAGAAAAGGTGCTAAGTTTCATAATGGAAGAGAAATAACCGCTGAGGATGTAAAGTATTCTTATGAAAGATTGTTAAGTCCGTCATTAAAATCACCTAATGCTTGGTTCCTGGAACAAATTGAAGGTTCTGCAGAATATTCAAAAGGACTAGCAAAAGAAGTAAAAGGAATAAAAGTACTTGATAAATATAGAATTTCCATTAAATTAACATCTCCATATAGTGGATTTCTACTTAATTTAGGACAGTATATTTGTTGTATATTGTCTAAAGAAGATCTTGAAAAAGGACAACTTACAGGGTGTGGACCATACATCATAGAAAGTAAAGAAAAGGATAGATGTATACTAACTGCATTTAAAGATTACTTTGGTGGAACGGCGTACATAGATAAGATTATTGTAGAATTCGAAGGAGGACAAGCTACTAATAGTTTTATAAAAAAAGATTGTGATTTTATAACAATAGATAATAAGAAACAGATAGGTGAATTATCAAATGCTAAAGTTTCAAATATAAAGTATAAAAGTGTTATGGGAACTTATTATGCAGGATTTAATTTGAAGTCTAATTCTATTTTTGCAAAGGACAATGAAATTAGGTATGCTTTTAATTTAGCAGTTAACAAGAAGAAAATTATTGATGAAGTTTTAGGAGGACTTGGAGAAGAGGCAAGAGGACCTATGCCTTCTAACATGATTGACAATGGATATTTAAAAGATTTAACATATAATCCTTCATTAGCAAGAGAAATTTTAAATAAAAAGTATGGACTAATAGGAAATACAAAGCTTAGAGTTTTAGTTAGAGATGAAAGTAGTGAATCTACTTTTAATAAAATAACGCAATTTATTATAAGTGATCTAAAAAGCATAGGAGTTGAATGTGTTTTAGATAAGGTAAGTCCAGACAAGTACTTAAAACCTGAATCAATTGATAAATGTGATTTGTTTTTAAGCAGGTGGATTTCAGATACTGGAGATATGGATAATTTTCTTCAGCCAATGTTTAATCCAACCAATGTTACAGATTTCACTGGATATAATAATTCAGAAGTGACAAGTATGATGAATAAAGCCAAAAAAATAGTAAATCCCCATAAGAGAATGGAAATATATAAAGATTTGCAAAAAATAATAGTAAATGATGCTCCTTGGATATTTTTATATCATCCACAGGTAGGATATGTTTTTAGAGATGGAATTATAGGGGTAAGAGTTAATCCCCTTGGAATAGTTAGGTATGAAGATATAATTATGGAAAGTGTAAAATAGCATAAAAGATAAACCACTCAATTTTTACAGTTTGAAAATATTGTGATACAAGCACATGTAAGCAAAGTGACTAGTTTGAATTTTAACTTTTATGCAGTGATATATGATAAGTGTTTCATCACATTAGCTAAATTGTTTCTTATTATTCTTAGCGAAAAGTTTGTGAAAGCCTTAGAACTTTAGTCCTGTTTGAGGGAACCGAGTTTGACAAAGTTCTTAGGCTTTCACAAATTTTGAGCTTTAGAATAATTGAAACATTTAGCCGTGATGAAACACTTATCATATATCACGGAGTAAAAGTTAAAATTTAAACTTCCACTGTACTCTTATGGCTCAATATTTTTGTTTTATAAGTCTTTTGCAATATTCTCTAATTCATTTGCCATGGCTGATAATTCTTCAACACTAGCAGAAATTTCTTCTGTAGCAGAAGCTTGTTCTTCACTTGCTGCTAAGGATTCACTACTTTCTTTATTAATCTCATTTATTTTATTTTTTATCTCTTCCGTTAATACTTTAATTTGAGGTACAGTTTCTTTTGATTGTGTGGATAGTTGTCTAATTTCATTAGCTACAACTGAAAAACCTCGTCCCATTTCTCCAGCACGTGCAGCTTCTATTGAAGCATTAAGTCCAAGCATATTTGATTGGTTAGCTACTGAGGAAATAAACTCAGAGATACTATTTATTTTGTCTAAAACTTCACTAACAGAGCTTATGTGATTGTATAAGTTTTGTCCATTTTCATGTATATTTGTTGCACTGGAAGCCAACTGCTCAACAGTTGCAGCTATACCATTTAAGCTTGTCGATAAATTTCCGGCAATACCTTTTAATTTACTAGAAGCACTTTTGGGAACCACAACACCAAGGGTTGCTACTATATTTTTACCTGTATCTTCATCATATAATGGATGATTTGCTATATAAACGGGAATGCCATAACGTTCTGCATCTATTTCTCTTACTTGAGCTTTTACTGAATGAATAGTTTGATATGCAATGTCTGTTTCCTTTAATTCATAACCTACATGCATGTTAGATAAATTAAACTTTTTAGAGCCTTGGACATATGCTATTTTAGTTAAATCGGACATATATAAGAAAGCTCCTTCTGGAAAGAGTTCGGCTACTATAGGTGCAAAGTTTGGGAAGCTAGCGGCAACAGGATGAAGTCTTGGTAGTACTATGGAAAAAGCACCTATTGGTGCATCTGAATCATCAACAAGTGGTATTGCAATAGTAATCAATCTTTGTCCATATTTTTCTCTTGGTATTTTTTCATTTAGAATTTTTCCTTCATTCATTGCCCTTACAGCAATAGCAGTTTCAGATACACTAGAGCCTTCTTTAAAAATATCAATATCAAATTTTTGAGAATTCACTTTCCATTTAATTGTACGATTTTCGATAAATAGGAACATTATTCCAGTAGGAACTATTTTAGCTTCTAATTGAGAAATTAATTTTAAAACTTCCTCACATTTAATATTAATCATATTATCCTCCTTGTTGCGATAATTCTAAATTTAGATAAAATTCTTGATTTTCCTTAGTTATATCAAAATATTAGAATTAAATACAATATTTTATTGGTTTCTATTTAAAATATATAATATGAAATTAAATAGTAATAAATTTTTATTATAAAATATTGTGTAATTTTGGAGGATATCTTTAAAATTATTATAAAATCAATATGTAATCTAAACAGGAACTTCTTTATAGTATTATTAAAGCACCCTAATGATGTTAATTTCATACCATTAGGGTGCATACTAATTTATTTTAATTTTACTTCCACAAGATCATGCTGCAGTACAGTATCTCCTTCTCCATTTACAAATGGGAAATTACTAACACCATAGCAATTTACTAAAACATCTTTGTCACCTGGATGGATAATTCTTATTTCATAAAAGAAAGCATTTTGTAGATTTGCAGTTATTCTTACAGAAGTATTAGGATTTAAAACAATAGGGTTAGGTGCACTAAGTGGTAATGGTGTTGAAGAACCTGAATCCCAACGATAAACGTGGACAATTACTTTTCTGATGTCATCAGGGTCAAGATTGACTAAAGTTATTCCAGCAAAAGCTACGTTAATATCTTTACCAAGAACTCCTGTTGAAAGTATTTTCTTATCAGACATAATAGACACCACCTTTTAATCAATTAGTTTTTTATTAACCTTTATTACATTGGTATTTAGGATTTTGTCCATACTTTTGTGATAATTAATTTTTTAGTAATTGTGCTAATGTTCAATAATAGAATATGAATAATTAACACAAAGTGTTCATATGTCTTATATAGAAATTTCAACTTTTAGTCTTTTGAGTTTTAAGTTGTTAAAGTCCTAGGATATAATCTAAAACAGGATCTTTCTTATTTACATAATCTTTTATGGATATTTCAATTGTTTTGTCTGGTATAAAAGTGTTTAAGTTATTATCCATACTACCTTCTTTATTGCTTTCATCAATTTCATCAGCTTCATTAAACTGTGTAGAATATCCTACCTCTATTTTTGAATTAGGAAGAGTAAGATGTTTCACAGCACCATAGTGACTAGGCTTAGCACTAGTAGATTCACCTACAAAGGTTGCATTAGTTTGTTTCTTAAAAACAACTGTATCAACCATAGCTGCAGAAAAAGTACCTCTTCCAACTATAACAAATAAACTATTTTTATTATTCAGCTTGCTATTTTTTAATTTATTTATAATAGGCTTTATGTATTTATCATTGCCGCCTCCGTTACTTCTCATATCAATTACAAATTTATCTACAGGATGTTTGTCAATAAACTTTAACATATCTTCCATAAAATCTTCTATTTTAGGTGCCTTTTCATCTTTATCTGGTGAACACAGATTATACTTAAAATATAAAGTTTTTTCTTTTTCTAAATACTTGTACCAATAATTTGACTCTGGTTTTTGCATATATAAAGGATAAGAGCTGTCATAGGATTGATTTACAATTAGTTTATCGCTTTTGCCTCTTTCTACAGATTTTATATTAACATCAAAAGTTTCACCTTTATCATCTTCAAAGGTAAATACTGCTTTTTCTGTGTCCGGTACAATTTTAATTCCATGAAGAATTTCAGGCATAATTAGGTATTTGGGTATACCTTTTTTTACCATTCCTTCGTTTTCAGCAACAATTAGAGGAATAATAGACTCTTTAACTTTTTCTATATCTATTCCATTAACTTTTATAAGCTTAGAATAAAGAGCTTCTCTATATTGACTAGTGGTGTTAATTACATATATTCCTTCTTTAAAGTAATAAAATTGTATAGGATATACTTTAGAAAATTCCTTATAGGCAGAGGAGTGTGCATCACCAATAGATGCCATTATCTTATAAATTCCGGCTACAATTTCATCGTCATTTGATTTATCTACAGAGTTTTTCAAGCTGCTTATATCATTATGAAATTGCTCTTTACTAGTTTTAAAAAATAAATTTGCATGCTTTTTAGGAAGAGCTTCTTCTAAATAGCTTAAATCTTTTTTCCACTTAGCATTTCTGTCTCCACCTAAATATTGGGACTCACAGCCAGTAGAAAATATAACTGAAAAAATTAAAACAAAACAAAAACTAATTTTTATAAATTTACTCATTGTTGAACTCCTTTTTGTATAAAAAATTTAATCTATCTCTTTCTTATTGAATTCATAGATACAAATTGGCATAAATATAATAAAACAAAAGGCTGTAGAAAATATAATATGATTAAGATTAATATCTTTATTAAAATAAAAATATTGTGTAGAAATATAAGGTGCCATTAAAGGAATATAGTCAGCATAAGCAAAATTACTTCCTATAAAGCCTGCTGTGATGAAGCTTAATATACCGTATACTGTTGGCATTATGATATTTTTAGTGATATTTGCAATTAATATTGGAATTGGAATTAATAAAAATTGAAATAGCATAGAAACTATGTTAGCTTTTATATAATTGATTATAGGAGCATATGAAGGTACTATTCCATTTGCTATATAATAACTTAAACTTGTAGATATCCCTTGAATAGAATAAACCAGAAAAATCAGGACATATATTGTAATTAATTTTGATATAAAGAGTTTCATTCTACTAATGGGATAAGAATATAATATGCTAGCAGTTTTATCTATAAATTCCCTAGAAAGTACATACCCTGCTATTAAAGAAAATAAAACTGGATTTAATATTATAAGATTCATCTGTTCTATATTACATGCAAATTTTTCAAAGGGCATACTTATACCTGCAGCCAAATTTCCAATTATCATAAGTATACTCATAACTACTCCAGCAATTAATGCTATAGATGAAATATAGGATTTTTTTAACTTTAAAAATTCTGAATATATTATATTTAACATTTAAATTCCTCCACTAAACTTAATTTACATCCATTTTATTGTAATGGTAAATAGATAAAAACATAAATATACTGAAAGTGAGAACTACACTTATGGTAGTTAATATAAAATCAATGGGATCTCCTGCATGAAAATAATACATAGGAAGTATAGGAAGCATTAAAGGAGAAAACTGCATGTAAATAGCTGAATACACAGAACCTACAGCTATAGCGCACATGCAAGAAAGTGCTCCTAATACCCCATATACTACTGGGAAAATAATATTTTTGGTTATATTTGCAATTAATATAGGTATAGGCACCAATATAAATTGCATTAACAATGAATATACGTTGACCTTCATATCTGTAATAATAAAGTTATTGGAAGGAAATTCATGCCAGGCTATACATAAACTTAAATACATAGCTAAGAATTGAAGAATATATATAAATGAAATTATTATATATAAGGTTATTAATTTGCCTATAAATATTTTTGTTCTGTTAATTGGATAAGTATATATTACATTATCTGTTTTATCAGCAAACTCCCTGGAAAAGACATATCCGGCAATCAAAGAGAATAAAACTGTATATAAAAAGCAAAAACAATTGACTTCTATATTAGCTCTGTAATCTTTAATAAGTGTATATTTTAAAACACTTGTAATACCACTATAATCATTTGAAAGTGACACAATAAATGCAATTGAAGGTAAAAAAACTGAAGCAATTACTGCTGTAGTAAACAAATAAGATTTTTTTAGCTTTAAAAATTCAGAGTATATTATATTAAACATTTAATTTCCTCCTGTAAGTCTTAAAAAGTAATCTTCTAAGCTGTCTGCTTTTAAGCATATCTCATCTACAAATAAGTCGCTTGAAACCAATATTCTATTTATATTTGAAGCTTCTTGAAGTTTCTCATAAATTCTCAAATTATTCTTTTCCCATATAACATAATCTTTTATATCTAATTTTTGTTCTAAAATAAAGGAAGCTTTTTTATCATCATTCACTTTAACATTAATGTAGTGTCTATTTCTTTTTTGTAATTCTTCATAAGCTATTTCTTCTAAAAGTTCTCCTTTATGAATTATTCCTATTTTATTTGCCATTTGTTGAATTTCACTTAATATGTGGCTAGATATTAAAAAGGTAATACCTTGTTTATGGGATAAATCAATGATTAATTCTCTAATTTCCTTTATTCCTATAGGGTCAAGACCATTGGTGGGCTCGTCTAATATTAAAAATTCTGGATGATGTAAGAGGGCTCTAGCTATCCCAAGCCTTTGTTTCATACCAAGGGAAAATTCTTTTACCTTCTTGTCTTTTACATCCTCTATTCCTACTATTTTTAAAGAATCTGCTATACAATCTTTCCCTTGCATACCCATCATTCGTCTGTGTATTTCTAAATTTTCTTTAGCTGTAAGGTTTGGATAAAAGCCTGGATATTCTATCATAGATCCTATTCTTTGAAGAAGTCTTCTATTTTTACTTGAAGCTTTTTCTGAAAATAGTTCTATTTCTCCAGAAGTTGTTTTTATAAGTCCCATGATCATTCTTATAGTAGTGGTTTTGCCTGCACCATTTTCTCCAAGAAAACCATATATATCACCTTTTTGTATGGTCATATTTAAGTTTTTAACTGCAGAAAAGTTTTTAAATTCCTTAGTTAAGTTATAAGTTTTAAGAATATTTTCCATGTCATCCTCCTATGAGAGCAGAAATATTTTTGCTGCTGCTTATTTAAATTTTAGTTCAGTGAAGTTATCACTGTTCCATACTTATAATATACAACATAATCCTTACATGGCTTTTACACAGTTCTTACAATTTTCTTAAATTTAAGATGGAAGTTGTTGATAAATATATAAAAATCATATACAAAAACAAAAGCCATGCATAATAAGAAAGCAAATTTTCTTATATGTATAGCTTTTATTGGTAAGATTTAACAATGTCTGTTTTGTAACCTTACTTTTGTTTTTTTGGAAGAGTAAATGTAAAAGCTGTTTTTTCAAAGGGTATACTACTTACAGAAATGGTTCCTCCTAGGGCCTCTACTAATTTTTTAACTATGGTAAGTCCCAATCCACTGCTTTTCAAATTTAATTTTCTTGACTTTTCAACAGTATATAGTCTATCAAATACATAATCTATTTCTTCTTTAGGTATCCCTACGCCATTATCCCATACAGATATAAAAACATTGTTCTTATCGTAAGTTAAATTAACCCCTATTGTGGTACCTTCAGATCCATATTTCAAAGAATTATTTATAAGATTACTTAGTATCCTATTTACTGCTTTTTCATTTCCAAAAGCATATATATCCTCTTCAGGAATATTTATTTGCGGCTCCATGTCACGTTTCTTTAATTCATTAAAAAATGATATTATATTTTGCCTTATAATTTCAGATATATTTACTTTTCTTATATCCAATTTAACATCTTTAGATTCAAGCTTGGAAACTTGAAAAAACTCCTCCATAAGACTATATAAATGATTGCCCTTATTGTAGACTATTTCTATATATTTTCTTTTTTCTTCTTCACTTAATGTATTATCATTAAGTACAAGTTCTATATATCCAAGCATTGAGGTTAATGGAGTTCTAAGATCATGTGATATGTTAGATATCATTTTTTTTATTGAATCTTCATTTACTTTGTTTCTTTTAAATATTTTTTGCATTTTCATGATTAAGCTATTTATTTTTATGCATAATGTATTTAAAGGTTTTATGTGATTTTGAAACCTTATTCTCTGGTTGAAGTTTCCCTGCACAACTTCATCTACTGTTTTGCTTATGTAGTTTATCTTTTTAATCAGTGATACCATCAAAATTATAAGAAGGATTATTATAATACTCAAAATATATATCAATAACTTCATCTTATTCACCAAGCTTATAACCAATTCCCCATACAGTGATTATATATTTAGGGTTATTAGGGTTGTCCTCAATTTTATTTCTTAATCTTTTTATATGCACCATTACGGTATTATCATCATTTACATATTCATTTTTCCATACATTATTAAATATTTGAGCTTTAGTAAATACTCTATCAGGATTTTCAAGAAAGAATTTTAAAAGTTCAAATTCTATTGGGGTTAAATTTAATTCTCTATTTTCTTTAAATACTTTATAATTTGAAGTATCTAATTTCAATTTATCATAGGTTAGAAGGGAATTGTGTTTATCTTCATTGTAATAAACGTATCTTCTAAGCTGAGCTTTAACTCTTGCAACCAATTCTCTTGTTGAAAATGGTTTAACCATATAGTCATCAGCGCCCATACCTAGTCCGATAATTCTATCTGTTTCTTCATCCATAGCTGAAAGGATGATAACTGGAGCATTATTAACGGTTCTAATTTGTCTAAGTACTTCTATTCCATCAACATAAGGAAGCATTAAATCCAGTATTACTAGATTAAAGGAATTATTATATTTTTCAACAGCTTCTTTGCCATCAAAAAATTGCACTATATCATAGCCTTCCTTTTTTAAAGTATGAAAGATTAAATTGTTTATTTCTTCATCATCTTCTACAATTAAAATTTTTGATTTTTCCAAATTTGACACCTACTTTAAGCTTATTTATAAGATTTTGATGGGTATATTAACACAATCAAAACCTCCTTTTACATGCTTCATTTAAGAGATATGAGACTAACAAAGTTTTAAGTATTGAAAAAATATTTAATATAGCATTATAAAAACTTTTTTCTTTATTATAACATAACCACCTATTCTTAAACACAGATAGAAATTTATCAAAGATATAAGAATAAATTTGCTGTATGTTCCAATGTTATCATTATAAGAACCTTACATGTTAAAAATACAGTTTTTTCATATAAAGTAAAGTGCAAAATTGCTAAAGAAAATAAAATTGATAAACGCATAATAAGATTAGAAGAAGAGGACACTAAAAATAGCTTCACTATTTTTATATAAATAAATCTTAAGGCAGCTATTAGATAAAGATAGGAGGAAAAGAGAGATATGATAACAGAGACGAAAACAGTAGTAAAAGCAGGATGGAACTTAGCCAATAGTTATGCACAATTGCCACAATCATTTTTTACAAGACTTAATCCAAACCCTGTATCTTCACCAAAGTTAATCATTCTCAATCATCCACTTGCAAAGTCTTTGGGATTTAACTTTGAAGAGCTAAAAGATAATGATGGTGCAGCTATATTTGCTGGAAATGAAATTCCTGAAGGAGCTGTACCTATTGCTCAAGCTTATGCAGGACATCAATTTGGACATTTTACTATGCTTGGAGATGGCCGGGCCTTGCTGCTTGGTGAACAAATTACCCCAAAAGGACAACGATTTGATATTCAGCTTAAAGGATCAGGTAGAACACCATATTCTCGTGGAGGAGATGGCAGAGCAGCGC
The DNA here is from genome assembly GCF_001038625.1 of Clostridium carboxidivorans P7. Taxonomy (GTDB): domain Bacteria; phylum Bacillota; class Clostridia; order Clostridiales; family Clostridiaceae; genus Clostridium_AM; species Clostridium_AM carboxidivorans. The sequence continues at coordinate 2,126,237 of NZ_CP011803.1, read as the reverse complement.
TTGGACCTATGCTTAGAGAATATATTATAAGTGAAGCAATGCATGGATTTAATATTCCTACAACCCGGAGTTTAGCAGTAGTTACAACTGGTGAAACAGTATTTCGTGAAAAAGAAGAGATTGGTGCAATCCTAACACGTGTAGCTGCTAGTCACTTGCGCGTAGGTACTTTTCAATACGCTTCAAACTGGTGCAGTGTAGGGGAGCTTAAAGCACTAGCTGATTATACATTAAAAAGACATTTTCCAGAGATTCATAATGATGAAGATCGCTATCTTTCTATGCTTGAGGAAATAATTAGACGTCAGGCCTCGTTAATTGCTAAATGGCAGCTAGTTGGCTTTATTCATGGAGTTATGAATACAGATAATATGACTATTAGTGGGGAAACCATTGATTATGGACCTTGTGCCTTTATGGATAGCTATAATCCAGAAACAGTATTTAGCTCCATTGACATTTATGGACGATATGCCTATGGTAATCAGCCTAATATTGCTGCGTGGAATCTATCTAGATTAGCTGAAGCATTACTTCCACTTATCAGTGATAATGAGGAGCTAGCTGTAAAATTAGCAAAGGATGCTATTTCAAGCTTTGATGATTTGTATCATAATAATTGGATAACAGGAATGAGAGCAAAACTTGGAATATTTAATACAGAAATAGAGGATGAAGCTCTTATTGGAAAACTGCTGAGCATAATGGAGACATATGGTGCAGACTATACAAATACATTCCGTGCATTAGCTCTTAATAAATTAGAAGATATGATGATATTTGATACTGAAGAATTTGTTAAGTGGCATGAAATGTGGCAGGCAAGGCTAGAGAGACAAAAGGAGCCAAAGGAATCCTCATATGAGTTAATGAAAAGCAGCAATCCTGCAATAATTCCACGAAATCATAGGGTAGAAGAGGCACTGGAAGCTGCGGTAAATGGAGATTATAGTGTAATGGAAAAACTTAATGATGCTCTTTCAAATCCATTTGAATACTCTGCAAAGCAGGATGAATATGCTAAACTTCCTAAAAAAAGAAATTGTGCTTATAGAACTTTTTGTGGAACTTGATATAGGCATAATGTGAAGCAAAGCTTCGCAAGTTAAGAAGTAATAATGAAGAGTTAATAGTGAAGGATGATTTTTAGCTGTCGCAAAAAAATCAACACTAACTATTAACTCTTAACTCTTCATTCTTACGTATTAACTAAAAATTTTTTTAAAATAAATATTGAATTTTTAATCATATAATTGTATAATTATACATAAATAAATTATAAGCATAACCACATATAGTGGTTGATTTTTTTATTTTAACAAATATGAATTGGGGGTAGATCGATGAAAAATATGGCCTTTGTAGTTAGAAGAGCTACTTTTGAGGATGTTCCTCAAATAAAAGAGGTGTCTAAGGAAGCTTTTAAAATGTATGCAGAAAGAGCAGGAATAACAGAATTTGTTAGTCCGCTTAATGAAAGTTATGAGAGCTTAAAAAAAGAAATAGAGAATAGGGTTATGCTTGTAGGAATTGTAGATGGAGTTCTTGTTGGAAGTGTAAGAGTTGAAATAAAGTCAGATAAAACTGCTTATCTAAGTAGATTTGCTGTTAAAGAAGACTTTCAAAATAGAGGTATAGGAAAAATATTGATGAATGCAGTGGATACTGAAATGAAGGAAGCGGGAGTTACAAATTTATATCTTCATACTGCTTCTAGAATGCTATCACTTGTTAGATTTTATTATGGTAGAGGATTTTATATTGAATCAACAAATAAAGATAGAGGATATATTAGAGCATTATTATGCAAGGAATATGGTAATGAATCTGTTGAAGATACAATAACAGCTGGATATGATCATATTGCTACAGGCTAAAAATATAAGTTGTTTTATCTAAAATACTGATATGTATTTATAAATATTAAATGCGTTGATATAAAAATACAAATTTTAAAACCAACGCATTTATTTAACATCACAATTTAGTCAATTCTAGAAATGTATAATAATACTATCACTTAACTTTTCATAAAATCTAAAAAATGCTTAAACACTGGCATTGGAGTTTGATAAAAATTTTAATCTTTCTAACTTGAAATTTGATTTTGCCAATATTTCTGGCCAAATATTAACCATTTGATATACTTTGTTTTTTCTCTCTTGTGATAAATTATTCCAGGAGACAAGGGCTGGATCAGTTTTTTCTTTATTATCTTTAACTTCCCCATATTTCCAACCATTTCTTTTTCTGTAACGACACCAGCGTTTATGTTCATCCTTAGCTAAAATTTCTAATTCGCTTTCTGTAAATTGAATATATCCTGGACTTTTCTTAACGGATATAATGTCATAGTTAATTTTAAGCAGTGAATTTGGAATATACATAGCTTGCTCACGATTAGAATTTCTAAGTTCTTCACTAAGTTTTTCCCATGGCACAAGGAAATCTATAAGATCCATATTTGTATTATTTTCATTAAGCATTCTATATTTATTGTGAATAGCTATTGCAAGATTTTCAATTTTTTCTCCATAAAAAGCATCTTGCATTAAGTGTCTTAAAAATTGTTCTTCATCTACGTGTAATTTAAGCTGTTCTTTAGAAGGTAAGTCACATTGTTCCCAAGTTTTAGCATTAGTTAACATGCTCATTTCCAGTATTGCTTCCATTGACCTTGATTCGTGTTTATATCTTTTAATCTTTAATAAAGCTCTTAATACACCATTATCAATTTGAGCTTCTCCATCATCATTTATGAGGTGGGGAACTTTTCTTTCAAGCAGTGAACGTAGAAGCATTGCTCTCCTAATTATAAACAATTGATCTTTTTCATTTGTTTGATTTGGACCTAAAATATTTACATATCCTCTTAATCTGCTTGTAAAATCAGGTCCTTTTGCACCTTTAAAATCTATAAAGAATTTTTTCTTTTCAGTTTCTTCCTTTATGTCTTCACCAATAAATTCTTTAAAAGTACTGCTTGTTCCTCCAGCAAATACAAAAATAGCTTTTCCTATAGGATGAACAGAATCCCCATCTCTAAATATGCCGTCCTGCATAGGTGCTAAAAAGTATTTTAGCCAGCCTAAATTTCCTTCAAAAGCAGAGTCAAATTCATCAAAGAATACTAGTGGAATCTTACCTTTTAATGAAAAGTCTCTCATTTTGTGAAAAGCACTGATTAAGTCCAGTGGAGTTCTAAATTGAGATAAGTTGAAATCTAATTTTTCAATTAATTCTGGTGCAATACTATCAGCTACTTCTGTTATACCAAAGGACTTTCCTGAACCTGGAGTTCCAAAGACAGATATAGAAAGAGGTCTAACAACATTTTTTTTAGAAATATATTCGCACATAAGGTTTTTAATACTTCTGTAACTTTCAATTTCTGTTCTATCTACAGTTTGTAAATTTCCAAATTGTGCAATAGGTATGGAATTAAGTACATTTTTTACTCCATTTTTTACTATATCATAGGCTATTTCAGCTAAATTAGCAGAACTTTTATCGCTGAGGATATACCAATAGCTGCTGTTTTCCTTATCAGGTATTTTTACATCTTGTATTAAATCCTTGTATATAAAGTCATTTTCATCTTCAATGAATATTGAGGGATTAGGAAATTGAAATTCTTCAACATTTTTGCCGAAGCCACTTACAAAATATTTTTGTGCAGCAACAATTCCTTCGCGTATTCCTTCTGATATTAATGAAGATAGTTCTTCGTTATTATACATTCCTGAAGCAATACTGCGAGCAAGTCCAGCAGCAAAACAAGAAGTAAGGCCGTACATTTTACCCTGATTATCTTTAAAAGAACTTCCCTCAAATTCATAAGGGATAAAGTATAGATAAGCTTCATTTATTCCTTCATCTCTATAATAGATAGCACCTTCAAGGCCTAAAGGAACTATAAGGTGATGACAATTAGCTAGAAAGGCAAGATTAGGATTGTTATGAATTTGCCATAAAAATTCTTGTGCTGTTTTTTCCCAAGAAAGGCTTTTACTTATATTAACTCCCTTTGAACGCAAATCATCTCCATTTATGATAACTATAGTTTTTTCAATATGAGCTTCTTCTAATTGTTTCCAAAGGATACTAGTTCCAATAGGATTATTCATTTTATATAAAACTATTGGAGATTTTTCAGGTATTTTTAATGCTGAAGGCCAAAATTCTTCATTAGAGTTAAAACCATTATTTTCATCGTCTATTACAACTATATCAGCATTAGAATCATCATCATCTATGGAAAGCAGCTTTGGAGTATCACTTGATGGACCAGTAAATCCCAAAAATCGTTTTATTCTATATACTTTGTCATTACTTTTTCCATCAGCATATGCAGGAAAAAGATCTAATTCAGCTATTGAACGTAGAAAATCTTTTGATAAGCTTGCTTCAATATCATCTATTTTAGGTGAATGTACATCTGCATCTACAGCTAATGATATAAGTTTTGCTAAAAGTAAGGATTCACCTGATTTTAGCATACTGTGTACGTTTAAATGGGTTTGCCAGTTTAAACCTTTATTATTTTGTGGTTCTGTTATCCACTGCAGCGAATTTATGCATATATCTCCAGTTACAACAATTTTTAAATTTTTGTTATCCATGATATTCACTTCCTTATTGTAATGTAATTATAAGTATGTATTTATAAATAATATCTTAAATTTACACAATTTACAACCTTAAAATATAATCTATACAATAATTGTTTGTGAAATATAGGTAAAAAGCATTTTATATGGATTTTCCTAACTCTTCTGCGTTCCAGAGTGCATCTGTTTTTTCAATATCACCTTTTTCCTTAACATTTGGTACTGCCAGCACTCCTTTATTTTCCCAATTCATATAGCTTACAATTTGTTTATATGTTACTATTATTCCATCAAATATTTTCATTCCTTCATCTGCACCACATGTAAGCAATATGGTCTCTTTGATTTTTAAATGGTGTTTACAATTTTCTTTCAAATAAGCATTCATCTTATCAATAGCAGCTTTGATATATGTAGGAAAGCTAAACCAATACAACGGTGTGGAAATTACTAGCATATCTGCTGCTTCTAATAAAGGTGTAAGTTCATCAAAATCATCTTGAAAAGAGCAAGGTTTTCCTTTAATCCAGCAAGTTCCACAAGCTTTACAGCCATGAATTTTTTTCATTGCTGTTTCAAATTTTACAACTTTATGGCCTACTGATAGTGCGCCCTTTATAAAGGCATCAGCCATTCTATCACTATTTCCATTTTTTCTTGGACTTCCAGTCAATACTAATATATTTTTCTTTTCCAATTTAGTTATCCTCCTTTAATATTGTTAAAATTTTCTAGAATATGTTAAGTGAGTGAACTTTTGTATTAGGAGAAAAAATAGAAACATATTTAATAATGTCATTTAAATGGTTATGTATAGTAATATCATCGATACCAGTAGGAGCATAAACAGAAAAAAGCACATTTTTTGTATCATTTGTAATTCTGGTTCTATAATCAGGTCCATTTAGGATACTAGATATAATACCTTTTTGATCTGATAGCATCATATCATTTGCAGCAGTAAATTGTTCTTTGTTAGAAATGCCAATAAAACTTTCAGTTCCATGGGTTAAATTCAATTGAATAGGTATTTCAATTTTATCAAGATCATGTGCTGCAGTTAAAAGCATGTTTTTTAATTCTGCTATGAACATGGCTTCGACTATAGTAGAAACATTAGGTATAGGATTTGATTTTAACACCACTGATTCTAATTGAAGTAAAACGGGATAAGTTTTTTTGAATTTTTTATAATAATTTTTGTAATAGCACATAGGTTCAGATTTAACAAATTCTTTTCTATCATAATTTTTATATTGTACTAATAATTGTTCTTTTAATAATGATTTAGTTTTAATAAATTCTGGGTTCGTCTTCAAGTTTTTTACATCATTCATTACAAGGATTCCTAATTTAGCATCAGGATAAGTTTTTTTGAAATATTCAGATTTAGTCAGCAATTTGTAACACTCCTTACAGTTTTATTATAAATTCATATTATGTATGCTATAATTTTAACAGATATAAAGTGGTTTAAATAGATCCACTTTATACAAAATATAGTAGAACCACTTGATTAGGAGATGTTGAATTATGTGGTTGAATATTGATAAAAATATGGAAATCTCCATCATAAGACAGATTTATCAACAAATTAAATCAATGATATTGGAACAAAAAATATTAGCTGGAGAAAAATTACCTTCTACTAGATGGCTTTCACAAAATTTAAAAGTGTCTAGAAATGTTGTGCTAGAAGCTTATGCACAGCTTATGGCAGAAGGGTATGTTGAAAGCAAAATGGGATCAGGTACTACTGTATCAAAAGGCATTAATTTTCAGATAAATAAAGTAAATGTGGAAGAACATTTTAAAAACTTTAAATATGAGAATGATGATAACTTAATTAAGTTTCGTTCAGGCATTCCTGCACTTGAAATGTTTCCTAAGAAAGAATTGGGAAGATTGTTTAATAATATATACAGAGATATACCTTTTTCATACTTCAGATATTGTGATCCGGAAGGAAAAATGGAATTAAGACAAGCAATTTCAAAATATCTTTTTAGAATAAGAGGAATTAATTGTAAGCCACAACAAATAATGATTGTTTCAGGTTCTACACAAGGATTATCCTTGATATCAAAATTATTATATAGTAGAGAAAAGGAAGCTATTGTGGAAGACCCTGTTCATTATGGGCTATTAAAAGTTATTTCATCTCAGGGATACTTAATAAATCCTGTTCCAGTTGATAATAAAGGTATGAGGACAGATATGATTAAAACAGAAAATGACGTAGGATTTGTTTATGTTACACCTTCACACCAATTTCCATTAGGAGGCGTACTGCCTATTCAAAGACGTATTGAACTTATTAAATTTGCTGAGAAAAAAGATTGCTATATTATTGAAGATGATTATGATAGTGAATTTCGTTATGAAGGTCAGCCAATAAGTTCAGTTTATGAGTTGAATCCTAATAGAGTAATATATATAGGTTCATTTAGTAAAATTTTAGCACCAGCATTAAGGCTTGGATATATTTTATTACCTGAAGCATTAATACCTGAGTATTTAAATTTAAAAATGTATTCAGATGTGCATACTGAATCCATATCACAACTTGTGCTTGCAAAATTTATTAATGAAGGAAAACTTGAAAGACATATTTTAAAAATGAAAAAGGAGTACTGTAAAAAGCGTCAGGCACTAATAAAAAGTTTAAATTATAATTTTGCAGGTGAATATACAATAGAAGGAGAGGCTGCTGGACTGCATTTAGTTGTACAGTTTAAAAATATTTTATTTACAGAAGACATAATGAAAAAAATTATTAAGGAAAAAGTAAAGGTATATCCAGTGGAAAAATATTCTATCCATAAAGGAAGACATAATAATAAAATTATTTTAGGATATGGACATCTTAGTGTTGAACAGATTGAAGAGGGAATAAAACGAATTAGAAGGGCCATCAAGGAAAAACTATAAAGTACACAATAATATAAATATTCACCACTTATATTTTAAGAGAATATATTAATAATAACTAAAGAATAAAAAGTGGGTGATATTTATGTTTAAGTATTTCAATCCTGCATGGGCAGAAATAAATATTGATAATGTAATTCATAATATTAAAGAAATAAGAAGAGTTGCTAAAAGTAAAGAAATAATAAGTGTAGTTAAAGCTGATGCCTATGGGCATGGAGCTGTAGAATTAGCTCCTATATTACTTGAAAATGGAGCAGATAGGCTGGCAGTAGCACTTCTTTCAGAAGCATTACAATTGAGAAAAAGTGGTATTAAGGCACCTATACTCATTTTTGGATACACTCCTTTAAAGTATGGCAAGGATATTATTCATAATAATGCTGAAGATGTAATAAACAATGAATTAGAAGTAACTGTGCTTTCTTATGATTATGCAAAGAAGTTATCCAAAGTGGCTAAGAAATTAAATAAGAATGTAAAGATTCATATAAATGTGGATACTGGTATGGGAAGAATAGGATTTTTACCAACTACCCAAAGTGTAGAGGATATATATAAAATAAGCCAATTGCCTAATATAATAATTGAAGGGTTGTATTCACATTTTTCAACTTCAGATGAAAAAAGTAAAAGTTATGCCAATAAGCAATTTAAGAGATATTTGGATTTTTATGAAAGACTTGAAAAGAAAGATATAAGGATTAATATAAAGCATATTGCTAATAGTGCAGCATTAATAGACTTGCCATATACTCATTTGGATGCAGTAAGACCAGGAATAGCAAATTATGGTTATTATCCTTCAGAAGATGTTAATCATGATATTATAAAATTGAAACCAACCATGACATTAAAATGCAATGTCGTTGCAAGCAGAACCCTTAAAGCAGGTTCGTATATAGGTTATGGAAGAACCTTTAGAACAGAAAGAGCAAGCAGAATAGTTACTCTTGGCATAGGATATGCTGATGGATATGATAGACGACTATCTAATGTTGGTGAAATTGTTGTAAAAGGAAAGGCAGCTCCTATAGTAGGTCGTATTTGTATGGATATGTGTATGAGTGATGTAACAGATATTGGTGATATTAAAGTTTCGGATGAAGTAATATTAATGGGAGAAAGCTTAAGTGAAAAGACAACAGTAGAGAATATAGCAAAGTTAACAGGTACTATACCCCAAGAAGTAACTAGCAATATAAGCAAAAGGGTTCCACGTCATTATATAAAGGACAATAAGTTAGTGAAAATAGTATATAGAGAATAATTTCAAAGGAATAGTGTAATAGCTATTCCTTTAAAATTATTCTTAAAAGTAGTATTGATATTTACTTAGATTAGTAGAAAACTTATTTATTACATATGGAATAAAGTCTAGTTTTGTTGATAAGGTTAGAATGTTATTAAACTTCTGTAATTATGTAAAAATAATCTATGATAAAATATATATGTAAGTTATAAAATGAAAATAACTTTATATTTATTGGAATAGGAGAATATTATGGATAAAAGAGCTAAAATTTTAGTAGTTGAAGATGAAAATGATATTAATAAATTGATTTGCAGTATTCTTGAAAATAAAGGATACAATGTTATACCAGCTTTTTCAGGTACAGAAGCTTTAATGCGTGTGGAAAACGAAAAATGGCACATGATTTTACTAGATTTAATGATTCCAGGAATTGATGGGGAAGAAGTTATATTAAAAATCAGAGAGATTACAAAAGCACCAATAATTGTGGTAAGTGCAAAGACATCTAAGAAAACTAAATTAGAATTATTAGAAAAAGGAGCAGATGATTTTATTTGTAAGCCATTTGATCCGGATGAGGTTGTGGCAAGGGTTAAATCTAATTTAAGAAGGTATTTGGAATTTTCCACAGGTGGAGAAAAGAAAAATAATATTTTAGTATACAAAGATATTAGTTTAAATATAGAAAGTAAGGAAGTAAAAGTTGGACAAACATTAATAACATTAACCGCAAGAGAATTTGATATATTAGAGTTGTTACTAAAAAATCCTAGTAAGGTGTACAGCAAATCCAATATTTTCGAGAGCATATGGGAAGAAGAATTTTTAGGCGAATATAACACTATAAATGTGCATGTGAGCAGATTAAGAACTAAATTATGTAATGCAGGTGATGGTAAAGATTATATAGAAACAGTTTGGGGAATGGGATATAGATTAAGAAAATAAAAATCAAAGTTTGCTGTAAAATGAAAAATTTAATACTTTTGAAAGGTTTTAGTAAGTTTTTCTTATAAAATATTGTTTATCATAAAAGCATGATTTATAAGAAGGAGGAAGCTTAAAAATGAATGAATATGCAGTTAGATCTAATAATGTTACAAAAATATATGGAAAGCATAAAGTGTTAGACCATGTGTGTATGAATATTAAGAAGGGTGACATATATGGCTTTATAGGGAAAAATGGTGCTGGTAAAACAACGATGATTAGAGTACTTGCTGGACTTGCAATACCTGATGAAGGACAAGTTGAACTATTTGGATATAATGAAGAAAAAGAACTTACAAAGGAAAGAAGAAGAATTGGTACATTAATAGAATCACCAGCTATTTATCTTAATATGACTGCTAGGGAAAATCTTGAACTTATTAAGATTCAAAGAGGGATACCTGGAACTAAATGTATTGATGAAGCTTTAAATTTGGTAGGTCTTGAAGATGACAACAAAAAGAAAACAAAGAATTTTTCTTTAGGAATGAAACAAAGGTTAGGAATTGCTATGGCACTTTTAAGCAATCCAGAACTTTTACTTTTGGATGAACCTACAAATGGATTAGATCCAATTGGAATAAAAGAAATAAGAGAAATTTTAATTAAATTAAATAGGGAAAGAGGAACAACTATTTTAATATCAAGTCATATATTATCTGAGCTTACCCAAATTTCAAATAGATATGGTTTTATAAATAATGGTAAATTAATTAAAGAGATGACAGCTGTTGAGTTTTCAAATAAATGCAAAACTTATCTTCATTTAAAAGTAAGAAATGCTTCAGATGTTTCGATTATTTTAGAAAATGAAATTGGAATAAAAGATTATGAAATTTTTCCAGACGATATCATAAAAATATATGATGAATTTGATTCGGAAAAAATTACGTTAACATTGGCCAAACATAATATAGGAATTAAAGAAATATTGCCAATGGGTGAAGCACTGGAGGATTATTTTACTAAGTTAGTTGGAGGTAAAGATAATGAGTAATTTAATTAGGGGAGAATTTTATAAGTTAAGAAAAAGTAAATATTTTATTGGAATGATAATAATGTCAATAGCAATTTCATTTCCTTTCATTGAGATATGGAGTGGAGATATACAAAGCAGTAAAATGCTGCAGCATGGAATGTATTCAATACATTATTCATTTATGTTCATATCTTTTAGTAGTATTCTATTTGCTTTATCAGCTGAAGATTTTATAGCTAAAGATTTTAAGAATAGGAATATAAGTAAAAGTTTTGCTTATGGATATGGAAGAAAAGAGGTTATATTAAGCAAATTAATAGTATTTATAATGTTTTCTTTATTCTTAGAATTAATTTACACAGTAATTTTAGTCATATATGCTTCAATGAAATATGGCTTTTGTGATACTTTAGATACTAATGCTATAATGTATTTGTTTAGAATGATCAGTATTGGAATAATATATAATATAGCTACAATAACTGTAATAGGTGCAGTTGCTATAATAACAAAGAATAGTTTTTTTACATTTATTTCACCTATCATATTATTTATAGGCTATTATTTATTCTTTGATTCATCACTTGTTTCTAAAAAGCTTTTTGTAGTAATATCATACATTCACCCTTATATAAGAGGAATATGGGCAATGGGAAGATTTGCACCTATGCTGGATATTATAGCTGGAGCAGCTTCATCAATTTTAATTTTAACTATAGCTATTGCAGGAAGTTTGTTATATGGAAAGTATGAGGATATTAAGTAAAATATTAAACAAATTAGGAGAAATGGTATGTACTTATTAGTTGTTATTTTGACTATATTTTTTATAATTATATTTTCTGCAGTAATGTGTATTAAATTATCTTCATATAAGAAACAAATAAGAGATATTACAAGCCAGATTAGAGAATTTAGAGATAGAAAAAACAATAAAAAAATTAATATTGAAATAGCTGATAAGGACATAGAAGAACTGGCTTTTGAAATTAATAAGTATTTAGAGTTGTACAAAAGGCTTGAACAGGAAAAAATAATATTTGAAGATACATTAAAGCAGGGGATATCTAACATGTCTCATGATTTAAGAACACCTTTGACTTCAATTATAGGATATTTAAAGCTTCTTAAGGAAGACGAAATAGATAAAGAAGAAGCACTAAAGATACTGAAAAATAAAGCTGATAAATTGAACATACTTATAAATGATTTTTTTGAATTAGCTTCAATAGAAAGTGAAGATTATGAGTTAAATATGGAAAGAATAAATATAACTAATATAGTACATGATGAAATATTATCATTTTATGAAGCCTTTGAAAGTAAAGGATTTGAACCTAAGGTGGATATTTTAGAAAATCCAGTTTTTATAATGGGGGATAAGGAAAGTCTAGAAAGAATAATAGATAATTTAATTTCCAATACTTTGAAATACGCAGATAAAGATATTGAAATAAATCTAGAAAAGCAAAATAATAAGGCTGTTTTAAAAATATCAAATATATGCTTAGGCATTGACAAAGAAGATGAAGTACATATATTTGATAGATTTTATATGGCAGACAAGGTAAGAAAAGGACAAGGAACAGGACTTGGATTGTCTATTGTAAAAAGTTTAATGGAAAAAATGAATGGAACAGCAAAGGCGACGATTGAACAAAATAGAATTTCTATAATATGTGAATGGAAATGTGTAAATTAAATCATGTTGTGAGTCGTCTTTTAATAGTGTATGAACTTGTTAATAGAGGAATAAAAGGTATAATTAAAGTTTAATTGATAAGCGTATTGGAAAAATCCAGTACGTTTTTTATGCTTAAGTAGCTATTTACATTTTTATATTAAAAACAATGTTGATTTAAGTTAATATTATAAAGTTTTGTAAGTTGAAGAATATGCAGACAATAGTTGCTGTAGTGTAAAATCACATTAATCTAAACTATAATCAAAAATATCCGATATATGAATATGGTAAATTTTAAAAAAGAATGAAATAATATATGTTTTAACATATTATTTCATAAAATGTAGGAGTGATTGTATGGCAGAGAAAATGTTAAAGCCTCCTGTGGAGGTTTTATATAAGGAAGAACTTGCAGCTTTAAAGAAAAACGATGATGGTATTAAGCCTAGTAACTGGATTTTGTCACCAAAGGCTGTTAGAAAGTTTATACTAGGAAGTTCAGAACCTTTAAATTATAAGAATAAAACTATGCATATAAATAAAAAGTTTTTTGGAAATGATTCATTAGTTGAAAGATGTATTATAACCCTTGCTGGAAATAGGGGATTGATGTTAGTTGGAGAACCTGGTACTGCAAAAACTATGCTTTCTGAGCTTTTGTCTGCAGCAATATGTGGATGCAGTACAAATACAGTTCAAGGAACAGCAGGTACCACAGAGGATATGATTAAATATTCATGGAACTATGCTATGCTTCTAGCTAAAGGACCAACCTTAGAGGCATTAGTAAAAGCACCATTATTTGTAGGGATGGAAAAGGGCATTATTACAAGATTTGAGGAAATAACAAGATGTCCTTCTGAAATTCAAGATAGTTTAATAAGTATATTAAGTGATAAGGTATTGAACATACCAGAGCTTGGAGAAAGTGAAGGACTTTTATTTGCAAAGTCTGGTTTTAACGTAATTGGTACTGCCAATACCCGCGATAAAGGTGTCAATGAAATGAGCAGTGCCTTAAAGAGAAGATTTAACTTTGAAACCATATTCCCAATAAAGGATGTTTCTCTTGAAGCTAAGATTATAACAAATGAAGTAAAAAAACTTACATCTCAAAACAATGTAGAAATGGAAGTGGATGAAGATGTAGCAAATCTTTTAGCATCAACTTTTCATGAATTAAGAGAAGGAATATCTTCTAATGGAATAAGAATAGACAAGCCTTCTTCTGTAATGAGTACTGCAGAAGCTGTGTCTGTTTACTACCAAACCATGATGACATCCTATTATTATGGGGATTCTAAAATAAGTTTGGATTCCATGGTTCAAAACATAATGGGTGCTGCTTTAAAAGAGAGCAGAGATGATCTTGAAAAGTTAAAAAATTATTTTAATGTTATTGTAAAATCAAAAGCTGTAGAAGGTGGTAATTTATGGCAGAAGTATTACGAAGCAAGGAAATGGATAAAATAGATGAACTATTTAAAAATGCTTTTAATTTGAATTCAAAGCTTGTATTTTTTCCTGTAAGGCATCATAGTCCTGCATGTTCTTATCATTTAAAGAATACCATTGAGGAATATAAGCCAGATATTATATTAATTGAAGGACCTATAGATGGAAATAGAATAAAGGATGTTTTATGTCATGAGGAAAGTAAAGCACCTTTTGCAATTTATTATTCCTATTCTGATTCCAAAGGGGTTATAGATGATACTAAAGGCAAATATAGATGCTATTATCCTTTTTTGGATTATTCACCAGAGCTTGTAGCATTAAGACAGGGAAGAGAAAGAAAAATAGAAACACAGTTTATTGATCTTTCTTATAGTGACATTTTAATAAACAGCAGTGAAGGAAAAGGGCTTTTGAAAAAGCAGGATAAATTGAACTACAATGATGATTATTTTTTAGAAAGAAGTAAATTTTTAAAAAGTATTTGTGAAAAGGAAGGCTGTAGAAATTTTAATGAACTTTGGGAAAAGTTATTTGAAATTCAAGGACTTAATATAAACAAAGAAAAGTTTGTATATAATTTGCTTTCCTACTGTTATTTTTCAAGAGCTTACAGTAAAGAAGAAGAGCTTATGGAGGAAGGATGCTTAGCAAGAGAAGCCTTTATGACTTCTAGAATACAAGAAGCTCTTAAAAGTTACAATAAAATTTTAGTTGTTACAGGAGGCTTCCACACTTCAGGGATAATTGGACTTTTAGACAAGGATAATAAAATGAAACTTTCTAAAATTGATGAAAAGGATAAGGGAGTATATGTTATGCCTTATTCTATGGAGGCAGCAGATCAATTAAATGGATATGCTAGTGGAATGCCATTTTCTAATTTTTATGAAGGAATATGGAATAACATAGAGGAAAAATGTGAAACTCCTTACAATAACTCTGTACTTTCAAATATTATTGAAAGCGGTAAAAAGGTAAGAAAAAGTGATGGCTGCCTTTCCACTTTTGATGAAATATGTGCCTTCGATATGTGTAGAGGACTTGCCAGCTTAAGAGGAAAATCTCAAATAGGAGTTTATGAACTTATAGATGCTGTAACTTCTTCATTTATAAAAGGTGATTTAAATATATCTACAGAAGAACCCTTAAAGATTTTGTATAAACAGCTTACAGGTAATAAAATTGGTAAGCTTTGTGACTTAGCTGATGTACCCCCTCTTGTAAATGATTTTAAAAATAGTTGTTCAAAATTTAAATTAAAGATAAATACAACTATAGGCCAGGAAATTGTTCTTGAAATATTTTCATCTAAGAGACATAGAGAGATAAGCTGCCTTATGCATAGAATGAAATTTATGGATACTAACTTTTGTAACCTTTTAAAGGGACCTAATATTTTACTTAAAAAAAATGTTAATTTAATAAGGGAAACCTGGAATTATAAATGGAGTACTTCTGTGGATTCTATTCTCATTGAAAACTCAGTTTATGGAGGAACCTTAAAAGAAGCTTGCACTTCTCTTATAAAAAAGGAAATATCCGAAAGTGCAAAAAATTCATCTAGTATTTCTAAAATGCTGGTGCAGGCATTTAACATGGGGCTGGATGAAATTTTCAATTTCACCATAAGTTCATTAAAAAAGAATATTACAGAGGATGGAAGTTTTTATTCACTAGTGGAATGTTTGTATTATTTGAATCACATTTATGGAGTAAGAGAATTGTATTTAATGGATTGTATGAATGAAATAGAAAATATGATTTTTTATGCTTATAGTAAAATATGCATATTGATTTCAGACATGAATTCCATTAATGAAGAAGAAACCGTAAAAGCAGTAAATTGTTTAAAGGAAGTATTTAATATTGTATTTAACAGGGAAATTAAATTGGACAGTACCCTTTTCAAAGAAGCACTATTTTCACTTTTAAGAAAAAATTCTATAAATGCTGGAATTGAAGGTGCTTCATATGGAATATTATATGGATTTGGCGAAATGGAAGTAAATAAAATAGCAAAAACTTTAGAAGGATACATTATGGGAACCAAAGATGAAGCTTTAAAAGCCCCTTTATTTTTAAATGGATTGTTTTCAACGGCTAGAGACTTGATTTTTGTGGAGGACTCCATTTTAAAATCCATTGATAAATTTGTAGGAAATGTTTCAGAAGAAGAGTTCATAAGAATTGTCCCAAACCTTAGAATTGCTTTCAGTTACTTCATACCAAGGGAAATAGATGAAATAGGGGAAAGAGTAGCACAAGCTTATGGAACCTCCAAAAGTCATTTTGATGAACTGGTAACTATTTCACCTGAAATTTTGAAGTTTGGAGAGGAAATCGATAAATATGCAGTTAGTAAAATGAAACAAATGGGAATAATATCAAGTGATTCTTAGATTTATATATGCAACATGAGGTTTAAAATGAAAATATACTTTATACTAATATTTTTTCACTTATTTGGAGATGTAATTCTTCAAAGAAGCTTATTTATAAGGAAGATTTTTAAATGTAGTGATTTTGGAATACTAAAAAGGCAGAATGTAAAGTTTATAGTTATACATGTAATTTTATATACTTTGTCAGTTTCTTTAGCATTTTTATATTTGAAGTTGTTTACTGTATACAACATCTTTATAGTTTTTATCAGCCATTTTATTATTGACTATATAAAATGTTATAAGGTTTCATACATACATAAGTCCTTAAAATATTATGCAGTTAATTTAATTGATCAATTGCTGCATATAAGTATTTTAGTTTTAATTGCAAGATATAGTGGTCATTTGTTATAGTTTCAACTTTCAAACATACAAAACTTTGATTTAATATAATAAGAATAATGCTGCACAACTTTTCAGAGGACAATGAATTTCGTTTTGGAGAAAACAGAATAATGAAATAGGAGGTGGGAGAGTTTAGTGAGCAATATAAATAGATGGAGATTAATACTTGGAAAATATGCAGAAAATCAAATTTCCTTTGAAAGTGGTAATTCAAGTGTTAATTATATGGATATGGACGATTTGTTGGATTTTTTATATTCTAGGGAATACAGCGAAAAAGATGGTGTAAGAAGAAGTAAAGGTCAAGGCGGTTCATCGGCTTCAGATTTAACTGTGCCAAAGTGGATAACTAAGATAAGAGAACTTTTTCCAAAAGAAACTGTTGAAATCCTTGAAAAGCATGCTATTGAAAAATATAATCTCACAGAGCTTTTAACAGACAAAGAAGTTCTTAAGAAGCTGGAGCCTAATAAGGAGCTTTTAAAAAACATACTCCAGATGAAGCACCTCATGAGGGGTGATGTTTTAAATACTGCAAAGACCATTGTAAAAAACATTGCAGATCAAATAACTAAAGAGCTTGAAAATGATGTTAAGAAGTCTATTACAGGAAGGATAAATAAAAATAAATCCTCTATAATTAAATGTTCAAGAAATATAGATTTTAAGAAAACTATAAAGAGAAATTTAAAAAATTACGATTTAAATGAAAATAAAATTATAGTAGATAAAATATATTTCAATGAAAGAGTTAAAAAATTTAATCCTTGGAATGTGGTAATTGCAGTGGATGAAAGCGGCTCTATGCTTGATTCTGTAATTCACAGTGCCATAATGGCTGGAATATTTGCAAAGCTTCCAATGCTTAAAACAAATCTTGTTATATTTGATACAACAGTAGTGGATTTAACTGGATACATTGATGATCCAGTGGAAACTCTTATGAGTGTACAGCTTGGTGGTGGTACTAATATAAGCAAGGCTTTAACCTATTGTGAAGGCTTAATTGAAAATCCACATAGAACTATAGTTATTTTAGTTACGGATTTATATGAAGGAGGAGGTTATGGAAACATGTATGCTAGGGCAAAATCCATTGTTGAAAGTGGAGCAAAGTTAATTGTACTCACAGCACTGGATATGGAAGCATCACCTTCATATGATAAAAATGCTGGCTTAAAAATGGCTTCTCTTGGAGCAGAAGTTGCAGCAATGACGCCGGGGGGGTTATCAGATTGGATAGCAAAGATAATTTCTTAAAATCCTTTGGGAAATTCATTAAAACTATTGATAAAGAATATCTTATAGGAATAAGTAATAAAGGTATTACAAATAGGGCGGAAAAGGATTTAGCTAAAGTTTCAAACCTTGAGTATGAAACAAAAGATGAAGGCATTGAATTTAAAATTGATGATATAACTTGTTTTATAAGTGAAGACATTCAAAAATATCAATGCAGCTGTCCTTCAAGAAGTATATGTAAGCATGTTATTATGTGCTATTTATATTTAATTGAAAATCAAAAAGAAATATTTAAATTAGAAAATAGTGAAGATGAATGTGAGGAAAAGAAGGAAGAATTTTTAAAATTAAAAGAGTTTAAAATAGAGGATATAAAAAAGAAAATAGGAGAAAAAAGCTTAGGAAATATAGTTAAAAGAATAGAATACGGAATAAACTTTACAATAAAAGAAGGCTCTATTATAGAAGTGAATTTTAATGATGAAGATATATTAGTTAAGCTTTTAGATGATATAGAAAACTCAATTTGCAGCTGTAAGTCAAAAGAACTTTGTACACATAAAGCTGAAGCTTTAATTTTATATAAGCTTGAAAAGGGATATTTGAGCTTTGAAAAACTCAAAGATTTTACTGCAAGTGAATTGCTTTTTAATAGAGATGAAATGAAAAAAGCAGCAGTAAAGTTAAGACAGACCATTGAAGATATATTTATAACAGGTCTTTCAAGAACTCCTATAACAGTTTTGGACAAGCTAAACAGTATTGCAGTTATATGTCATAATTATGAGCTGCCTAATTTTGAAAAAAGTATAAGGGATATAAGAGAGGAATTTTTACTTTATTTTAATAAAAATGCTTCTTTTACTGCAAAAAATTTGTTAAATAAACTAACTAATGTTTATACTAGGACAATTGCACTGGAAAATATAGAAGATTTAAATAAATTGAGCTCACTAGTTGGTGAATTTAAAAGTTCTTATTATGAAATTCCCCTAGTAGAGCTTCATGGTTTTGGTGCTGAAAAGTGGAAGAGCAAATCAGGTTATGAAGGTATTACTTATTATTTTTTAGAAAACAAGAGAAATCAAATTTATACTTATACTCATGCACTTCCTACATATTATGATAATGTGAAAATTACAAGAAATTTTAATGAAGCTGCACCCTGGGAGCTAAATTGTAGTGTACAGGAATTGTCTAAAATAACCTTTAAGCTTGTTCATGGCAAAATAAATTCTGGAAACAGAATATCTTCCAGTAGTGAATCAAAAGGGACAATTATAGATAAAAGTCATTTTACAAAATTAAATGCTGAAAATTTTACTTATGATAACTGGCAGCAGCTTTTAGAAAAGATATTTTTAAATGACAACGAGAAAAATGAAAATTATAACTTAGTATTTTTAAATATAAATGAATTTGGAGAGTCTAATTTTGATAATGTAACTCAAGAGTTTTCACTTCCAATATATGATAAAGAAAATAATCTCTGCAAAATACTTGTTAAATTTTCTAGTGAAAGCAAAAATCTTATAAGAACTTTGGAAAGATTAGTGAAATATAAAAAGACTCATTTATTTATGGGAAAAGTTTATATAGATAAAGAAAAGCTTATGTTTTATCCAATTAGCTATTATGATGATGCAGGGGAAGTTGAAAATTTAACAGTATAGCAACTGTTTGGTGGTGATATATATGAATGAAAAGGAAGAAATACTTGAAATATTAAAGGAAGTTGAAAAGGCTTTACAGGAAATTTTTTTTAGTGGATTTAATTCACCAGGTGATTTTACTTTAAATGAATTTTCAAGGATAAGTTTGCTCATGGAAAGCTGTGGAATGACCTATGGTGCAAAGAAGCTAAAAAGCATACATGATAAACTTTCAAGTAAAAGGCACAGTTTTGACTTTGATTATGAAGAAACTGTGAGAAATTACTCAGAGTTAAATGAGTATTGTTTAATTTGTAGTAAAAAATTGCATATGTTAAACCTAAAAGACAAAATAGCAAAGCTTTGATTATTGTTATGGAAAGCTATATATGAAATGGAGATGACGTTTTATGAATATGAAAGAACACTTATTAAATAGAATAATGGATGCACTTGAAGAACTTAATGTATCTGAAAATGTTATAGATAAATTAGAAGATTATCTTGAAGATGCAGTGGATGAAAATGAATTTTTAAATATATTACCTGATATAAAATTTTATTCAATTTCAGATGACAACATTAAAAAAACTGTTCATGCACTTAGTTCTATAAAAAAATATAAGAATAATGATTATATGAGAAAATATATAAATATGCTATTTAAAATGGGTGGTCCAAGTGCCAGCCTTATAGTAAATAGAGCTTACTATTGGTTTTCAGAATACAATGCAAAAGAATTTATAGCTGCAGGAATTGAAAAATATATAGTATTAGTACTTTATATAGAACCTTTAACCTACAACTTTAATAAATTGGAAAGCAAGTATTTTAAAATAATATATGATATATGCAGTGAAACCCCTGAAGCTTTAATTAAAGCAGCGAGCTTAGTAAAGACAAATCAAAAAATGCTGCTTTATTCAATATACTGCAACTGTAAAATGGTAGAAAGAGATGATACACATAAGGAGCTTTTAAAAGTTGTAGAAGATGATTTTACAGATTCTATAGATAATCTTTATGAAAATAAGATGCCAGAGGATTTAGTTAAGAAAATTCAAGACTTTATAAATAAAAATGATTATAAATTACTTGAAAGTATTATAGATAAGGTTAAAATATATAAGTTTAATGATTATTTATTTAAATTTTTAATAGGACTTTCAGCATTAAACGCCGACAAATCTGCAACCTTAAAGAAAATTTTTCAATTTTTCACAAGAGTGGATTTTAGATTTGCTTTAAATTCAGCCTATAGTATTATGTCTGTAACAAGCTGTTATTCTAACACAGTAAATAATTTTGACATGATATTTGAAATACCTTCAAAATATCATATAGCATGGTATGCAGAAAAATTTTCAGACAATGAAAATGCTGCGAAAGAGCTAAATGAAAAGCTCAAAAAAGATAAAAAATCTTTTGAAGATGCCATAGATTTATGCGAAGGCTCTGCAAAAAATTATTTAATTTCATTTATGCTTGATGATGATAAAAAGTTAGATTATGTAAAAAGTCTTGAGAATAACTGTGTAAATATATTTTCAAAGATTCTAAGAGAAGATGAAATAAATGAAGGAGATATAAGTATAGTAGAAGCATTTTTGAATGGTACAAGCTCCTTTGAAGAAGTTAAGAATACCCTTTATTTAATAAACCCTAAGGAAGCAAATTACTGGAGGGTAAATAATGAACTTATAGATCTACTTTCTATTTTGTGTAAAAAAATAGGAGAGAATGTTGATATATATGAGCGTTCAATTGTAGTTTTATCTGTACTTAAATATCAAAGATATATTTTAAGACTTGCATCTGTATATAATAAGCAAAGTGGCAATTGTTATAGTAAAGAAAAATTTCAGTTAATATTTGATATTTTAAGAAAATACAATGTATCTGTAAATATGAAAATGCAGCTTATTGATAAGATACTAACCAATTATGATTATGGAAATAGGATAGCAGATGCAATGACTGTTGTTTTAAAAGACATAGTAATACAAGATGGAGATGAAGTTATACAAAATATAAAAAATGTTTCAGCAGATGCAAGATGTATATTTATAGAATATATATTTAAAATTAAGTCAGAAGACAATATAAAAGCAGTATTAGATGAGTTTGGCGATAGTTCAAAAAAGGTTAAGGAAAAAATCATAGAATTATTTACAAATGATTTAAATAATATTTGTTATATGGATAATGTGCTTAATAAATTAAAAGCTCAAAAGCAGGGCGAAAGAGAAGTTGCCATAAAGATACTATCAAAATGGCATGACAAAAATATTAGGGAGGAAAGAAAGAAGCTTATTAAAGATTCTTTAAGTTATACTTTAGAAGTTGAAAAAAGTCAAAAAATAAGAACTTTGCTTATGGAAGTTTTAGGTATTGAACAAGAAGGTGAAGAAAAAGAATTAAAAGATGATGATTTGATTAAAAATTTGTTAAAAGGCAACAAGAAAAAGTCACTTTCATGGCTTGAATTTGAATCATTGCCAAAGGTTAGATTAAAGGAAAATGATAATTATTGCGAAGAGGATTATTTAAAAGCTATTTTGCTTTGTTATTCTGCATCCAGCAATATAGGAATAAGTGTAGATGGAGATAGATTTGCAGAAAAATTAAATGAATTTGATATGAAGTTATTTGCAAATGAAGTTTTTGATAGATGGTTTGAAAAAGGTGCTGAATCCAAAAAGAGATGGGTGCTTGGATTTTCAGCAGTTCATGGTGGAGATGAAATTGTTGTAAAATTAGAAAAGGATATAAATAACTGGGCTAAAAATTCAAGAGGGGCAATAGCCAGTGAAGCTGTAAAGGCTCTTGCTTTAAATGGAAGTTCTAGTGCACTTTTAATAGTTGATGGTATTTCAAGAAAGTTCAAGTATAAACAGGTAAAGAAGGCAGCTTCAGAAGCTCTTGATTTTGCTGCAGAGCAAATGGGGGTAGACAGAGAAGAACTTTCTGATAAGATTGTGCCAAATTTAGGCTTTGATATAAATGGTGAAAGAATATTTGATTATGGAAGTAGAAAATTTACTGTAAATCTTACACCTGATCTTTCTATTGAAGTATATGATGAAAATAAAAAGAAACTTAAAAATTTACCTTCTCCAGGTAAAAGAGATGATGAAGAAAAGGCTAAAGAAGCACATAGTGAGTTTAAAACCTTTAAAAAGCAGTTAAAGACAACAGTTTCAATACAAACTACAAGAATGGATTTAGCACTATCTAATGATAGAAAATGGACAAAGAGCGCATGGATGAATTTATTTGTTGAAAATCCAATTATGCATCAATTTGCCATAGGACTTATTTGGCGAATATATAAGGATTCAAAGTTAGTAGATACATTCAGATATATGGAAGATGGAAGCTTTAATACCAAGGATGAAGATGAATTTGAAATGCTTGATGATTGCAGCATAGGGCTTGTACATCCACTTGAACTTAATGATGAAGATTTAGCACTTTGGAAGGAGCAGCTTGAAAATTATGAAATTGTACAACCTATAGAACAGCTCAATAGAAAGACATTTGCTTTAACAGAAAAAGAAAAGAGCATGAAGTATGTAGATAGATTTGGTGGAAAAATTGTAAATGGACTTTCACTTGCAGGTAAGCTAATGAGCTATGGTTGGTATAGAGGTTCAGTTCAAGATGCAGGTGGATACTATGAATTGTACAAGGAAGATAAAAATTTAGGCATAGGAGTAGAATTAAGATTTGAAGGCTTATATGTGGGAGATGAAAATGAAGACACCACAATTTATATTTTAAGATTTTATAATTCAGGTACAGTGGAAAGAGGAAGCTATATATATGATGAAATAAAGGAAGAGCACTTGCTTTCTTTAAGTAAGGTTCCTGAAAAGTATTTTAGTGAAACATTGTATCAAGTTGATAATGCACTTTCATCAAGTACAACTGTAAATGAAAATTGGAGAAAAGAAATTAAGATTGATTAAAGATTATATAAAATATTATGAGAGGTTTGAGTGTAATGAGTGACATAAAATGCAGTAAGAAAGATTTTTTAATTAGGAAAGCTGTTAAAGAAGATGGAAAAGCATTAATAGAATATCTTAATATAATTGGAGGAGAGTCAGACTTTCTGACTTTTGGAAAAGATGAGTATAACAGGACTACTCACGAGGAAGAAAAATTTATTGTAAATGCTTTAAATAAAGAAAATGCATTATTTATTATAGCTGAAATTGATGGTAAGGTAGTTGGAAATTTAAACTTTTCTGGAGGTCCTCGAGAAAGGACTTCTCATGTTGGTGAATTTGGAGTAAGTGTTCTTAAAGAATATTGGGGAAATGGAATAGGAAAAGAATTTATTAAATATCTAATTGACTGGAGTAAAAATTCAGGGATAATTAGGAAAATTAATTTAAGAGTTAGAAGTGATAATAAAACAGGTATTGCACTATATAATAAGCTTGGATTTGTAAAAGAAGTAATATTAAAGAGAGATTTTTGTGTAAATGGAGTTTTCTATGATTCTGTAGCTATGGGACTTTTAATTGATTAAAATAATGCGATGTAAGGATGCAGTGGAAGTTTGGATTTTAACTTTCATTCCGTGATATATGATAAGGGTGTCATCACAGCTAAATGTTTTAAGCAGAGAGCCAAAATCTACGATTTTGTGCGAATCGCTTACTCCTCTGAGGAAACGAAGAGGAGTTTCTGATTTATTCTAAATCTCAAAATTTTTGAAAGCCTAAGAACTTTGTCAAACTCGGTTCCCTCAAACAGGACTAAAGTTCTAAGGCTTTCAAAAATTTTGAGCTAAGAATAATACTAAAACAATTTAGCTAATGTGATGACACCATTATCATATATCACTGCATAAAAGTTACTTCGCTTACATACACTTGTGTCGCAATATGCTTTTTATATTAAGTTAAAGTTTTATATGTGCGAAAGTTGAGTTTATTATTGAACATTATTCTCTAATAAATTTTTTACTTCATAAAACAGCTAAATGATGTTAACAGAAGAGTAATTAAGATAATAGGATAAAATACTATGCCACTCATGTGTATAACATCAAGAAACATTAAAGTAGTTAAAGATATTAGTATTATAACCATAAGTACTGATAATTTATCTACTATTTTGTGCTTTTTACTAGAAGAATAAACTCTTTCAGTTTCATTTATTTTTTTATAATAAGCTATACATGGTAATGTTGTAATAACAGCAAGTATTACTGTAGGTAATAAAAGAATACCAAAAATTATTCCATATGCATACGGTATATGATTATATACAGCAATAAGCGTCAAAACGATAAATAAAATAGAACATAACAAAGATGGTATTGCTACTTTCTTCATAGACTTATATTCACTTATATATTTTTCTGATTCAGTATTATTATCAGTATAAATTGGTTTTGTTCCTTCAGGAGCACTGAATATATGAATCATATTCGCAGCGGAACATACATGATGCCATCCTGCTTCTTCAAAATATGAAAAATATTCTTTATCGGTATTATTTCTATAATCTAAAGCATATTGTAATTTTTGGGGATTGGCCTTTTTTAATTTATATCCTAAAAAAGCAAATTTATATAAAATCCAACCTTTACTAGCATATTCAGATAATATTTGCATTTCCTCATGTTCTGAAAATGCTATTCCTTTGCTCATAACATATTTAGTATCTGACATATTTTATAACATCTCCTTATCATTAAATACCTTTTCAGCAATTTCAATCATTTTTCTTTTTCTTTCAATTTCATTTTTTAAGAATTTAATTCCTTTATCTGTAGCAATATAAATTTTTTTTTGATCTGATTCTTCTGTAAGATTTATTAATTCTGCATCAAGAAGTTTTTTTATACTTGTATATAATGATGCAGGACCTATTGAAAATTTGCCTTCAGACATTTCTTCTACGGACTTCATAATTAAATAACCATGTTTAGGATTTATTAAAGAAAGCAAAATGTAATAGTAAGCATCAGTGAGTTCACCCATTTTTAAAGAATCATTTCTAGCCACAACTATGTTCACCTCCTATCATATATCATTAAATGATATATCGTTAAATAAACTATATCATTTAATGATATGTATGTCAATAAATGATATAGCTTTTTATATACTAAAAGTATATACTGTGATTTTATATTTTTTTATTTAAGATAGAATTTAGTCAATATTATACAAGAAACATTGAACTTGTTTATGTTATTCTATAAAAAACAAAAGGAAAGGAGGAACATAAGTGCAAAAAGAGAATCGAACTGTTTGTTTTGATATAGATTTGGATATAGAAGCTTATAATTTTAAAGGCATTAAGCAGAAGTTTCCCAATCATTTTCATGAATATTATGTTATAGGTTTTATTGAAAGTGGACGACGGCAGTTATTTTGTAAAAACAAAGAATATGTAATTGAAAGAGGAGATCTGTTATTATTCAATCCTGGTGATAATCATACCTGTCAGCAAATTGATGGTGGAACCCTTGACTATCGATGTATGAACATAAAGACTGAGGTAATGAAAAAAGTGGTGTTTGAAATAACAGGGAAAGATTATGTGCCATATTTTAAAGAAAATGCAGTTTTTAATAGCGATATTGTACCTTCTTTACAGGAATTGTATCTTATGATTATGAATGAGGAAAGAGATTTTAAGAAAGAAGAAATTTTTTTATTTATAATTGAACAGTTGATAACTGAATATGCAGATGCAGTTACTGTAGACACTTTAAGGGAGGCCAATACAGAAATTAAAACTATATGTGATTTTTTAGAGGAAAATTACATGGAAAGTATTACATTAAACAAATTGAGCGAATTAACAGGATTAAATAAATATTATTTATTACGTTCTTTTACAAAACAAAAAGGAATAACACCATATGGTTATCTTGAAAGCATTCGTATTAGTAAGGCCAAGAAGCTTTTAGAACAGGGAATTGCACCAATAGATGTTGCCCTGCAAACTGGATTTACAGATCAAAGCCATTTTACAAATTTTTTTAAAAAATTTATTGGTTTAACACCAAAGCAGTATATGAAAATTTTTATACAAGAAGGAGATAAAGAATGAAGGAAAAGGATACAAAATGTGTTATAGTTATAAACGAAAATCTTCCACTAGGAATTATTGCAAATACCGCATCAATATTGAGTATTACACTAGGAAAATATGTTCCAGAATTGGTAGGTGAAGATGTTGTTGATGCTTCAGGAAAAACACATTTAGGCATTACAACAATACCCGTACCAATCTTAAAAGGCAATAAAGAAATTCTTAGAGATTTAAGGGAAAAACTTTATACTACTGATTTTCAGGATATGGTTGTAGTAGATTTTTCTGATGTTGCTCAAAGCTGCAATGTTTACAGTCAGTATATTGAAAAGGCATCAGGTACTTTAGAAGAAGAGCATACTTATTTTGGACTTACTATATGTGGAAATAAGAAAAAAGTTAATAAACTTACAGGAAGCATGCCTTTACTTAGGTAATAATTACATTTGAAAATGTATAAAAAAGCTATGAAATTACAATGTTTATTATAATTTCATAGCTTTTTTAATTAAGCTAGTGTTCTAGCATATTGAACATAATCCATATCTCTAGCTAATATGTGTCCTGTGATCCATTTCATGAAAAATTCCAATATGTTCATTAGATATTCATCTTGATTTTCATCCATTTTTTTTAAATTTTCATCTCTAAGTTTTTTAATAAATTCTTCATGTTGTACTTTGTGACTTAGAAATTTTTTATAACCTATACTTAATTGGTATTGTTCTTCTGTAGAAAAATGGTATTCACAATAATCAAGTAATCTATTTATTATTTCTACTACCTTATCATATTTATCTAAAATTAAATCATTTTTTAAAAGAGCATAAGATTCATTTGCAATATTAAATAATTCCTTATGTTGTTCATCTATAATTTCTATTTTTGTTTCATATTCTTCTTTCCATTCAAACATTTATATGCCTCCTCAAAGTTTTATTAATTGTTTCCTAATAATATATATTATAACAGAATTAAAAAATAAATCAATAATAATTATTACATAATTTTTATTTTTACAAAATAATATAAATGCAGCGTTTAATATAATCTAAACTACATATACTAATTCAGAATTAATACATATAAGAAATGGAGGTTTGAAAATGAGAAAACTTGCTGAAGGAGAAGTGCTTTCATTAACAGGATTATTAAAGTTTGAGAGTGATGGTTTGGCAATTTTAAGAACAATGCAAACACTTATAACAGATGATGAATTAAAAAAACAAGCAGAAGCAGGTATATTGGCGGCTGAAGGTAGAGTTAAGGGTATACAGCAATTTATTAATGAGAATAGTGTTACAAGTGTATAAAGGAGGTAAAGCGTCATGTCAGTTATTCTAAGTAATATAGTTAAAAATACTACTGATATAAATGATGAAGTTATATCAGGAAGTATGCTTTCATCTGCTAAAAGTGCCGCAGATGCTTATCTAAATGCAACAATGACAAGTACTACACCAGAATTAAGAGCACTTTATTCAGCTAGCCTTAATGAGGTGGTTGGTGGTCATTCAGCACTTACTGAATTAGCTGTAAACAAAGGTTGGGTTAATCCATATAATTCACCAACTGAACAACTTTCAGATGTTGTAGATAAATCCCAATCAACAATTTAGTAAATTAGTAAGTATAATAAGGAATTGCTGCAAAATCAAAATTTTGCAGCAATTCTTCTTTATTTGATAAATTACAATAATGCTTTCAATTGAAGGAACAAAGAAACTTATGATAAATGAGCATGTTTCCCTAATACTAGCAATTGGTGGAGAAGCTGTGTTAAAAACAGCTTAATTTATTCTATATTGGTTGATTTTATTTAATAATTAAGCCTAGTAAAGTAGAAAGATAAACTGCTTGCATAGTAGTAACTAAAGCACCTTTGACATCATTAATGTTTGCTGCCAATCCTTCAATATTACAACTTGTAAAATCTATTCCATTAAGACTTGTAAAATTCATTTGGGCTTGAATTAAACTGCATTCTTGAAATTCAACTTTTGAAAATGTTGAATTTTGAAAATCTGAAGAACGTAATTGACATTGAAGAAATGCAACTTGCTTAAGGTTAGAATAACTAAAAAATGAATATTCACCATTACAATTTTCAAAAATAACATTTCTTAAAGTAGATTCACTTAAATTAATACCAATAATCTTACAATTTATAAATTCCACTTTATGTAGCGAAGCTTCCATAAAATCTACATTTGATAAATCACAATTTTCAAATATTACATCTACCATTTCTATACGCCTAAAGGTTACATTATTAAAAACTACATTTTTAAATAGTACTTGTTTAAAATTGATTCTATCTGCTTCATAATTTTCTAAAGAACAATCAACAATCTTTCCAAGGGAAAATATAGCTTCATCTATTATATTTTCACAGAATAATTTTATGTCATCTAGATCATTATCAAGTTTAGGTTTTAGAATTTTTGTTTTCATTTTTTTCTCTTCCATATGGTCGTACCTCCACTTTAGCTTATAAATTTAAGTTATAAAAAGTTAATGTTAAAAATTAATTTATGATGTATAATATAAGGCAATTTTCTAGTTAATATCTCTATTAATTATATTTTAAAAATCACATTATTACCATGTATATTTTAAAAATAATTAATAACATTTAAAAAAAATTCAGTATAAGCAATTAGGCTTAAAAGATATAATTTGTAATTTAGTAGAAGAGTTGCATATGAATATTATGGATAATATAGTATATCAGAAAAGTGGAGATATAAAGTAACAAGTAAGGAAAAACTATTTAAACTAAGAAAATCATTAGAAAATAGTGATGATTAATGAAAAATTAAAATTTTAATGCGTTGATAATTAATATGAAGAATTGTTTTACCAACGCATTTTAATCTTGAATTCTATAGTATTAATAAAATTTAAAATAATTTAGTTATTAAAATTTTTAATATGGAAATTCAAGCAAATTTTTAAGTGCTTCTTTTTCATAATTAATTTCTGAAGAAGTTCTTACACCTAATCTTCTAAGAATAGGCACTGGGGGACACCATCCATAAAGGGCGTGATGTAGTAGAAAGCATCCTACCATTCCTGAAATAGCAAACCATTTTTTATTTGTTGTAAATCCAAGTATTGTACTCAAAGCTACAATGGATGCTGCATTAGCTTCTAGTAATCTTTCAATATCCCATTCTTCATCAAGTTCTTCCATTCTAGATAAAATTTCTTCATCATCTTTGCCAATAAAGTATGCAATATTTTCTAAAGTTTCTCTTTTAATTTCATTATTAATATCTTTATCAGTATTTAATTCCACTCTTTTTGAAGTGGATGGAAAGTGAAACATCATAATAAACCTCCTATAACTTATTTTTATAACAAATAGTTATAGTTATTATGTACAGAAGTAAAATAATAATTACAGCAATAGATTAAGTGACATACTATAGTGCAGAAAATAAATATGTGAAATTTTATATGTATATGTATAGATTATAGATAATTTATACAGAAGTAATAATAGGTTAGTAAATGTTTTTTGAAGCAGAGGATATTTTTATATAAAACATAGGTATTATGTATAGAAAAATTATAAGGATAAAAACTATATATAGTGGAGGTGTTTGCTGTGGAAGTTGCTATTATGGGAGCAGGAATGTCTGGATTATCTTGTGCTATAACATTGGAGAAACATGGAATAAAACCAACTATTTTTGAAAAAAGAAATCGTGTAGGAGATAGATTTGTTAATGGAGAAGCTACATTTAGCATATTGAATAGACCTATCAAGGATGAACTTAAATATCTTAAAGAAAATTATGATATACACTTGAAGCCTACAGATATGGTCAATAAACTAGTAGTTCACTCTAAGAATGAAATAGGATGCATTGATGGAACTATAGGGTATGTAAATATTAGAGGGAGGCATGAAAATTCCTATGAATGTCAATTGGAAAGACAAGTTGAATCTAAAATAAACTTTAATTCAACTTATGAATATGAGCAATTGTGTAAAGAATTTGAATATGTGATATTAGCAACTGGTGATGGAGCATATGCTTGTAAATTAGGAAACTATAGATGTGATCTTACATGTACCATAAAAGGAGCTACAGTTGAGGGAAAATTCCTTACAAATATTGCTCACGTGTGGTTTAATTATGATGTAATACCAAAAGGATATGCGTGGTTAATACCTTTTTCAGAAAAGGAAGCCAATTTGGTTATTGCTTATCCTGATTATCCAAATAATATAAGGTTAGATATAAATACCATATGGGAAAAGTTTTATAATATGGCATGTAGAGATTTAGATGAAAGTTTTAGGATAACTGACAGGTTTGAAATTACAAGATATATGATGGGTATATGTGATAAGCCTATAATTGAAAATACATATTTTGTTGGAAATTGCTTTGGAACGATTTCACCAGGACTTGGATTTGGACAGTTTACTTCAGTATTAACAGGAATTTATTCAGCTTATGATTTATGTGATTTAGATAAGTATGAAAAACTTGCAAAACCTTTATTTAAAAATTATGGCAATTCAATTAATTTAAGAAGATTTTTGGAAAACCTAAGTGATGAAAATATAGATTTAATAACTAAAAATTTGGATAATAAATTATTAGATAAACTAATTAACAAGATAATTAGTAATGAAAGTAAACTTGAAGTGCTAAAAATTTTAACACCTACTATGAAAATGTGGAATAACTATAAAAATGAAAAATTGTAATTTCGAAGTCTAAGCATAATGCGAAGCAAAGCTTCGCAAGTTAAGAACTAATAATAAAGAATTAATAGTGAAGGATGATTTTTAGCTATTGCAAAAAAATCCACCTTAACTATTAATTGTTCACTAATTTATGTATGATCATTGTACCAACATTTACCACAAAATAAGCAAACTCTAGTGGAATAATTACCGCAATGGCCATAGCTATCTCTTTTAGTTTCTTTTTCTACTTTTGAGCCTGTTGCTATTCTTTTTATTAAACTTTTACTATTTTTTTTATTTATACCATTAAGGTTTAGTTTGCCGAATTTCATAATTTTAATCATCCTCTTTCCTAAATGTTATTAAACTTATTTAAATGTAAATTAAATATTATTATGTAATATAAGTATTATATTATATAATAACCATAAATTCTGTAACAATGGTTACGAAATGTAAACTTATAAAATAAGTTTGTTCTGAAGTAGGAATAGGTTATAAGAAATGTTTTAATTTGTACTTTTTACAAGATAATTATCTCTGTAGATATTAAATAAGTGCGAAGCGTGTATTAATAGTACAATAGTAACATACTTATTAGTTTTTTGAAATATTTTTATAGCATTGTAAGTTAAAATAAAAAATTATTCTTAAATTGATATTGAATTAAATTTAAGAATGATATATAATTTAATTACACCCCCTAGGGGGGTGGGGAGGCACGTAATATGAATGAAGAAAAAAAGAAAGCAATACAAGCCTTAAAAACGTCCAAAGGACAAATAGAAGGAATAATTAAAATGATTGAAGAAGGAAGATATTGTATTGATATATCTAATCAAATGGTTGCTGCTCAATCATTATTGAAAAAGGCCAATTTACTTATTTTAAGGCAACATCTTAATCATTGTGTAAAAGATGCTTTTATAAATAATAAGGGTGATGAAAAAGTAGATGAAATAATAGAATTACTAGCCAAACTACTAAAAGATTAGTATATTATTCATATTTAAACAAAAGGGGGAAGAAAAAATGGCAAGCAGAACCTTAAAAATAGAAGGAATGACCTGTGCAGCTTGTGCAAAAGCGGTAGAAAGAGCTTCAAAAAAACTGCAGGGTGTAGAAGATGCTAGTGTGAATTTAGCAACAGAAAAATTGAATGTGAAATTTGATGAAGCAAAGATTAATGTTAAGGATATACAAGCAGCAATAGAGAAAGCTGGATATAAGGCGGTATCAGAAGCTGTAGTTAAAACTTTAAAAATAGAAGGAATGACCTGTGCAGCTTGTGCAAAGGCAGTGGAAAGAGCTTCAAAAAAATTAGATGGTGTATATGAAGCAAATGTAAATTTGGCAACAGAAAAGTTGAGCTTAAGCTTTGATGCTTCAAAAGTTACTGCTTTCGATATAAAAAAAGCAGTAGAGAAAGCTGGATATAAGGTTGCAGCAGAAGCAGTTAATAGAACTTTAAAAATAGAAGGAATGACTTGTGCAGCTTGTGCAAAGGCAGTAGAAAGAGCTTCAAAAAAATTGGATGGTGTTACTTTGGCAAATGTAAATCTTGCCACAGAAAAATTAAATGTAAGCTTTGAGCCTTCAAAAGTAAAGCTTTCAGATATAAAAAAAGCAATAGAGAAGGCAGGATATAAAGCTTTGGAAGAAGAAGTTTCTATTGATACAGATAAGGAAAAAAAGGAAAGAGAAATAAAGGCCTTGTGGAACAGATTCGTAATATCTGCCGTGTTTGGAATTCCACTGCTTATAATAGCTATGGTACCAATGATTGGTGAGAAGATGGGATTTATGCTTCCACAGGCTATAGATCCAATGGAGCATCCTGAAATTTTTTCTATAATACAGTTACTTTTAGTATTACCTATAATAATTGTTGGTAAAAAGTATTTTACTGTTGGCTTTAAATCATTATTTAGAAGAAGTCCTAATATGGATTCACTTATAGCAATAGGTTCATCAGCTGCTTTTATCTATAGTGTCTTTGCAGTATATGAAATTTTTATAGGAAACACAAACTATCATTTATATTTTGAATCAGCAGGTACAATACTTACTCTTATTACGCTAGGTAAATATCTGGAGTCCGTTGCTAAGGGAAAAACTTCAG
Source organism: Clostridium carboxidivorans P7 (assembly GCF_001038625.1). Classification (GTDB taxonomy): domain Bacteria; phylum Bacillota; class Clostridia; order Clostridiales; family Clostridiaceae; genus Clostridium_AM; species Clostridium_AM carboxidivorans. Next base: position 2,092,749 of record NZ_CP011803.1, on the reverse strand, counting down.
AAGCTATAAAAAAGCTTATGGGGCTTGCGCCAAAGACTGCGACTATAGTTAAAGAAGATAAAGAAATAGAAATTTCCATAGAAGAAGTTGAGGTTGGATATATAATTGTAGTAAAGCCTGGTGAAAAGATACCTGTAGATGGAGAGGTTACAGAAGGAATCACTTCAGTAGATGAATCTATGCTTACAGGCGAAAGTATACCTGTAGAAAAAAATGCTGGAGATAAGGTTATTGGAGCAAGTATAAATAAAAATGGCTCCATTAGGTATAAAGCTACGAGAGTTGGCAAAGATACAGCACTAGCACAAATCATTCGATTGGTAGAGGAAGCTCAAGGATCAAAGGCTCCTATTGCAAAGTTAGCAGATGTTATATCAGGATATTTTGTGCCTGTAGTAATGAGCTTAGCTATAATTGGTGCTTTAGGATGGTATATATATGGTGAAAGTGGAGTATTTTCACTTACTATATTTATATCAGTATTAGTAATTGCTTGTCCTTGCGCTTTAGGATTAGCTACACCTACAGCTATTATGGTTGGTACTGGAAAGGGTGCTGAATATGGAGTGCTTATAAAAAGTGGTACTGCACTTGAAACAGCACATAAAATTCAAACTATAGTATTTGACAAAACAGGAACTATAACTGAAGGTAATCCTAAGGTTACAGATATAGTTACAATTCCAGATATAGATGAAAACTATTTACTGCAATTAGCAGCTTCAGGAGAAAAATCATCAGAACATCCTTTAGGAGAAGCAATAGTTAAAGAAGCTGAAAATAGGAAAATTGAGTTAAAAAAATTAGATTTATTTAAGGCTATACCAGGTCATGGAATAGAAGTTACCATAGAAAACAGTAAAATATTGCTTGGCAATAGAAAACTTATGGTTGAAAGTAATATCTCCTTAGAAAAATTAGAGGAAAAATCTCAAGCTCTAGCAAATGAAGGCAAAACTCCTATGTATGTTGCTGTTGAAAATAAGGCAATTGGTGTAATTGCTGTAGCAGATACAGTTAAAGAACACAGCAAAAGAGCTATAGATAAACTTCATTCTATGGGAATTGAAGTGGCAATGATAACTGGAGATAACAAGAAAACTGCTGAAGCTATAGCTAAACAGGTTGGAATAGATAGAATACTTGCAGAAGTTTTACCACAAGATAAGGCTAATGAAGTTAAAAAACTTCAAAATGAAAAGAAAAAAGTTGCTATGGTTGGAGATGGCATAAATGATGCACCAGCTTTAGCACAAGCTGATATAGGTATAGCCATAGGGTCTGGTACAGATGTAGCTATGGAATCTGCAGATATAGTTTTAATGAGAAGTGATTTAATGGATGTAGTTACAGCCATAGATTTAAGCAAAAAAACCATCAAAAATATAAAAGAAAATCTATTCTGGGCATTTGGTTATAATACTTTGGGAATTCCAGTAGCCATGGGAGTACTGCACATATTTGGAGGACCACTTTTAAATCCAATGATAGCAGCCCTTGCCATGAGCTTGAGTTCTGTATCAGTTTTAAGCAATGCTTTAAGATTGAAAGGCTTTAAGCCATCAATATAATATAGATTATCTATATAAACTTATAAAATGAAAGGTGGAATAATTTATGAAAAAGAAGATAATTGTTGAAGGAATGAGTTGTGGACATTGTGTTAATCATGTAAAAACAGCGTTAGAGGAAATTAATGGTGCAACTAATGTATCTGTAGATTTAGATTCTAAAACAGCTGTAGTTGAAGCTAGTAGTGAAATTAAAGATTCTGATATTAAATTTGCTATTGAAGATGCAGGTTATGAAGTAGTTTCAATAGAACAAGCATAGTATTTATATACCAAAATTAAATTTAAAAATATAAAGAAGCTGTTTTACTATAGAAATTCATTTATATGGTAAAATAGCTTTTTTTATAGTAATTATACTAATTTAACTTTGAATTTTATGGCATTTTCATATAAACTATTATAGTAAATGTTATGAACTATAAAGTGAGTAAAATGTGATTTTGTATGACAATGTATATTCATGGAATTGCTTAAAATAGAGTCATAGCATCTTTGATAAAATCTTTAAACAAAAGAAGTTAATATAAAAGAGTAAGGGTGATAACAAATGCAATTTCAATTAAGGGTAAAAGGAATAATACTTGTAATTATAGGTGCTATGTTATGGGGAGTATCAGGTACTGCTGCTCAATATTTATTTCAACAAAAAGGCTTTACTGCAGAATGGCTTACTGTAATTCGTTTATTACTATCAGGTATAATATTATTATTGTATGCTTTAATAAAAGAAGGACAAGATATATGGAAGATTTGGAGTACTAAATACAATGTACTTAGCCTTATACTTTTTAGCATTATAGGAATGTTAGGAGTACAATATACATATTTTGCTGCTATTAACTATGGAAATGCAGCTACAGCTACAATACTTCAATATTTGTCGCCAGTAATAATCACTTGTTATTTATCTATTCGTACTAAAAAGATTCCAAGTCTGCAGGAAGTTTTAGCTATTGCTTTAGCAATGTTAGGTACATTTTTTATAATCACAAAAGGTAATATCCATAGCATATCAATTTCTAAGTTAGCATTATTTTGGGGAATTAGTTCTGCTTTTGCAGCAGCTTTTTATACACTGCAGCCTCATAAACTTCTTGCTAAATGGGGCTCTACTCTTGTAGTTGGATGGGGGATGCTAGTTGGAGGAATTGCCTTTAGTTTTATTCATGCACCTTGGAATTTTACAGGTATATGGTGTATTAATTCAATAATTGCAGTTATATTTGTAGTACTATTTGGAACTGTTATTGCCTTCTATTGTTATTTGGAAAGTTTAAAATATATAAAACCAACAGAAACAAGTGTACTATCTTCTGTGGAACCTTTATCTGCAGCTTTCTTATCTGTAATATGGTTACATGTTCCGTTAGGTATATGGCAGTGGATAGGAACAATATGTATTATAACTACCATTATAATATTGTCATGTATGAAAAATAAGAAAGGTACAGCTTAATTTAATAACACTTTAAAGTTGAGTTATCAGTATTTAAAAATATTGCAAAGCTTTTAATGAATTTGAATATAAAATCAGTTATAATAAAGAAAATAGTATAGAAACGAGGGATAGCTTGAAAAAGAGTATATTACCAATGTTAACTAAATCACTTTATATTTTATTTGCAATTGGAACTATAATTTTACTGTGGATGGTTTATAATCACATAGATGGGAAAATGGCTCTCCATTTTGGAATAGCATATGTATTTTTAACTTTGTTTTTAATTGTATATGTTCCTATTGTTACAATTTTTAGTTTGAGAAAATTTAAATGGTCTTATGTAGAGAAAAGATTGTATAAGTTTTTTATTTCATTTATTGTGTTTGGAACTTTAAACTATGCATTTGATTATATTTTTAGATCTTCAAGCATAAATTTATTTAGAAATCTTTCTATTGCATTAGGTTTGGCATTTGGAAATTCTTTTAGTGATATTATATTGAAGAAAAAGGAAATTTAGTATATTTAGAAGAAGCTTATTATTTCTCAAAACATATGTCATTTAATCAAGTAAGTGTTATTTTTTACTAATTGGAGGTCGTTTATATGAATTTAGACAAAGCAAATGCAGAGAATCTTGAATCAATGAAAAATGCAAAGATAAAACTTGTAGCCTCAATGCTTATATTTGGTAGTATTGGATTATTTGTTAGAAATATAGATATGCCTTCTAGTATAATTGCATTGGTTAGAGGAATAATAGGAAGCACATTTCTATTTATAATAAGTTATGTAATGCACCGAAATGCATCATTTAAGGCTATTAAAGCTAATTTGCTGCCATTAATGGTATCTGGAGCTGCTATAGGTTTTAACTGGATTTTTCTATTTCAAGCGTATAAGTATACTACAATAGCAAAAGCTACTTTATGTTATTACTTTGCACCTGTACTTGTGATATTTCTGTCACCATTTATATTGAAAGAGAAATTAAATGCAACAAAGGTTATGTGTATTATAGGTGCCATGATAGGTATGTTTTTAATAGTGGGAATTGGAAGTAGTGCAGCAGAAAAAAATCAATTTTTGGGTATTTTATATGGCACTACTGCAGCAATTCTTTATGCAAGTGTAATTATAACAAATAAGTTTATAAAAAACTTATCAGGTATGGAAAGTGGCATGGTTCAACTAGGTGTAGCTGCAGTGGTTTTATTACCTTATGTATTTGTTACCGAAAAAATATCAATTATACAATTGAACTTTAAAGCTATTTTGTTAATTTTGGTAGTAGGAATTGTGCATACAGGAATAGCTTACCTTTTATATTTTTCTGCTATATTAAAACTTAAAGGACAAACTATAGCAGTATTTAGTTATATTGATCCTATATCAGCAATAATTATGTCCAGTGTGTTCTTAGGAGAGAGAATGACAATAATACAGCTGTTTGGTGGTATTTTAATATTAGGTACAACTTTTATTAATGAGTTATGTGGAAAAAACAGCATATAAATAGGAAATATATAGTATGCTAAAAGGAGGCATTTATTATGTTACATTCCGAATATTTAATTGGAATAGTTCTCATGACTGTTGGAGTTATACTTAAATTGTTTCCCCCAGAGCATATAAATAGCTGGTACGGATATAGAACGCCATTTTCTATGAAAAATAAGGCTATATGGGATGAGGGAAATCGTTTCACAGCAATTTTGCTTGTATACATTGGTGCTTCATCTTTAATAGTGGCAGTATTAAGTGATGTAATATATATAGGTAATTTTGATAAAGCATTTAAAATTTCAACAACTATATCGATAATAGGGCTTTTATGTTCCATACCATTAACAGAAATTCACTTAAGAAGGTTATTTGATAAAAATGGAAATAGAAAAGTGTGATTTTTATACATTAATAAATATGATAAATTAAAAAAATCAAAATCTGATTTAAATAAAAAACAGATTTTGATTTTATGTAAAATTTTATAGCTTAGATTATCTATTTGAATTAATCAAATTTGCATTAAAATTATTAAATAGATTTCTATTATAATTTTTAGCAACTTTTTTCTGTAAGTTTGCAGCATTAGTATTTGTTTCAGACATTAATTCCAATCTTTTAGCTTCTGCTTCTTTTTGTTCTTCTAATTTTTTATATTTTTCTTGTAATATTTCATTAAGATCTATAGGTGAGAGCTTGCCAGGTTCCTTTTTGGATTTTGAGTCGGAATCCGAATTTGACTTTGGATTAATAGGTTCGGTAATTGCTCCACCAAAAAAATCACCGTTTTTATCAATACCAGTAACAGTAGCTACTACTCTCTTGCCCTGCAGAGCATACATACTTTTTAGCCAGGCTTCTGCAGCAGGTTCCCATTGAAGTTTTGCTTCTAAATCTTCTGCAGCTTTAGGGTCGGATGCTACCTTTTTTAAGTAAGTAGGGTCTATTCTAATATTTCCCAAACCCTTAACATCAGGAGGCATAAGTTTACCTGGTGCAAGACCTCCTAATCCTGCTTGAAATTTTAAATTAGGAAATTTGCTGGAAAGTTCTTTAATATAGTCATCTACAGAACTATTTTTATTACTAGATGTTAATTCAGTAGTTGATTTTGAAGCAGCTGTAGGATCAGTATTTTTTGTTTCAATGTTATTATTTAAATTATAATTATAATTAGTAGATGATACTGATGTCATAAAAATTCCACCTTTCTTTAAATGTGTTTAATTAACTTTTTAGCAATAATGTTAATATAATATTTGATTACTTTTTTCTGTGTAGTAAATTGGATTATTTAACATTTTTAAACTAAATATTCCTATTTATTGTATCGAATTTAAAAGGAAATACTTTAATTTAAGGCAATGAATAGTGTTTGTGTGTGGTAAAAATGTTAAACATATTTACACCTAATACATATAAAAGATTGCTGATAAAATATATGTTTGTCAGCAATCTTTTATATGTAGGTTATTTATTGACCAAATGAATCCTATGTTTTATATAAGATTTTTTATACTACTAATATAATTTTTTATGTTCAAGGCTGAACTATGTAAAAGCTCAATTTCTGATGAAGAAATAGGGAGCTTTACAATTTCTTCTACACCATTTTTGCCTAAAACTGCAGGTGTTCCCATGAAAATGTCACTTATGTCGTATTCACCTTTAAAGAAAGTTGAAACAGGCAGCACTATTTTTTTATCTAAAATAATTGCTTCAATTATTTTGGAAATACACATGGATATTCCAAAACAGCTGTGTTCGTCACAAGCTCTTATATCCCAACCTGCTCTTTTAGTTTTATTTTCTAAGAAGCTTTTAACTTTTTCATCGAAATCCTTATTGCAATTTTTGTTAATATAGTCTTTAATTGGAACATTATTTATCTTTGTATGGCTCCACAATGTTACTTGTGAATCACCATGTTCTCCAATTACACATGTTTCAATTTCGCTGGAATTTATGTTGTAGTAATCTCCAATGAAATATTTTAATCTTGAGGTATCAAGAAGAGTGCCTGTACCAACAATGTGATTTGAAGGAAAAGAAGAAAGCTTAAAAGCTGTATAAGCCATAATATCTACTGGATTGGTGACAAGTACAATAATACAGTCCTTATTATATTTTATTATGTTGCAGATAATTGATTTGTATATTTCAATATTATCCTTAAGTACATCTAGTCTTGAGCCATTTTTCCCTGCAACTTGCCCTACAGTAATGGCAACAATGTGAGAATCTTTTATATCTTCATAGCTGCCACTTCTTACTCTTGTATTTCCAAACAATGCAGCACCATGAGAAATATCTATGGACTTACCCTCAGCTTTAGTTTTATTTCTATTTATAATAACAATTTCAGATGCAACATTACACTGCATAAGATTACAGGCGGTTTGTCCACCAATAGCACCTGCTCCAATAATAGATACTTTTGCATTTTTAATACTCATGATATACCTCCGTAAATAGTTGCTGTTTATTTTAACATTATTTATATCTTACAACTGTTTTTTTATTTTAATTTTACTCTTATTTTGAAATTTAAACCACATTAAGCAAAAGCACTTATATTGTGATTGGAATTAGTATTTTTGTTTTTTTGCCATAGGGTAAATTTTATTTTTTGGTTAAAATAACAGCTGAAACATAAACTATATTAGAACTTCATCGAAATGTACAATAAATTATGAAGATAATACTTTGCCAGGTAAATTCTTAAAATATGAGAAAAACTTTAGATAAGGTTATTTAAAAAAATTAAAATATTAATAGAGGTGATTTTTATGAGCTTACAAGGTTTTTATTTAATGCCACATCCACCAATTGTGATTCCAGAGGTAGGAAAGGGAGAAGAAAAAAAGATTACTAGTACTAGTAGTAGTTTGCATACCATAGGAAAGGAAATTGCTGAAAAATCTCCTGATACTATTGTAATAATAACTCCTCATGGCACCATGTTCCAGGATGCCATTGCACTCAGTCATGAAGATGAAGTTTCTGGAGATTTAAAAAACTTTGGAGTTTCTGGTGTTTCTATGAAATTTCCAATTAATAAAGCGCTTACTAGTAAAATTTATGAATTATCATATAAAGAAGATATAGCTGTTGCAATGGCTACAGATTCTCTTCTAAATAAGTATAATACTTGTGTTTTTCTAGATCATGGAGCTATGGTTCCTTTGTACTTTATTAATAAATACTATAACAATTATAAACTTGTACATATTACTTATACAGGATTAGGTGATATTGATTTGTATAAATTTGGTATTAACATTAGCAAAGCAGTAGAGGAATTAGGCGAAAATGCTGTTGTCATAGCAAGTGGGGATTTGTCACATAGATTAAAGGAAGATGGACCTTATGGTTATAACCCTTTTGGTGAAAAATTTGATAAAGAGTTTCTTAATCATTTAGAACAAGGAGATGTGAAGGGTGTTTTTAATATGGATAGAGAAACCATATGTAATGCTGGAGAGTGCGGAAGACCTTCCACTGTAATTTTACTTGGTACATTAGAAGGTAAAAAATTTAATGGAGACCTTTTAAGTTATGAAGGTACTTTTGGGGTAGGTTATGGTGTAATGAGGTTCAATATTATTTCTGAAGATTCACCTAAGTTAGGAGAGTTAGAGGAGCTTCGAAGAGTTTACTTGGAAAAAAGGCAGAAGGATAGTGATGCTTATGTAAAACTAGCTAGGGAAAGTCTTACAAGTTATTTAAGTGTAGGAAAGCAAATGAAAAAGCTTCCAGGTTATGTAACAGAAGAAATGAAAAATAATAAAAGAGGAGTATTTGTATCCTTAAAAAAGCAAGGAGAATTAAGAGGCTGCATTGGAACTATATTTCCTACAACTGAAAGTGTTGCAGAAGAAATTATACGAAATGCCATTGAAGCTGGAATTAATGATCCTAGATTTTATGAGGTACAGGAAGAAGAACTTTTGGATATTATCTTTTCAGTGGATGTCTTAACAGAACCTGAAGCATCTTCCAAGGAAGAATTAGATCCAAAGGAATATGGTGTAATTGTAAGGAGTAAGGGAAAAACAGGCTTGCTGCTTCCAGATTTAGAAGGTGTAGACACTGTAGAAGAACAGTTATCAATTGCTTTGCAAAAGGCTGGTATAGCATCTGATGAAGAGTATACAATAGAAAAATTTAGAGTGATTAGACATAAAGAAATATAAATATAGATACAGATTATGTTTTAAAAAATAATTAAATATTATATTGCTATAATATACAATATCACTTTATATAAGCTTTGCATAATCTATTAGTGAAGTAATTTTAAAAGAGGGAAAAAATGAGTGTAGTATTAACGCCCCTTCACTATATCTATTTAATCTTTATCTTTATAATTATTGCAGCTATGGCCAAGAAAAGAGATATTTCACTAATCTGTATAATTGGTATATTTTTACTTGGATTAATAGGCACAGGTTCCTTGTATCATTCTACTATGGGAGTGTTTAACAGCTTTGTTTATGCTACTAAAGAACTTATGCCAACTATATTTATTATATCTGTTATTGTTGCTATGAGTAATGTCTTAATAGAATCTGGCATAAATGAAGAAATAGTATCTCCTTTTAAAGGAATAATAAAAAATTACTGGATTGCATATTGGGTTATTGGTATAGTTATGATGATACTTTCTTGGTTTTTCTGGCCATCTCCAGCAGTAGCTTTAATTGGAGCGTTATTTTTACCTATAGCAAAAAAGGTAGGGCTTCCAGCTATAGGGGTGGCAATATCAATGAATTTGTTTGGTCATGGAATAGCTTTGTCAGGGGATTATATAATTCAAGCAGCACCTAAACTTACGGCAGATGCAGCAGGCATTCCAGTATCTAGTGTGGTTAGCGCAAGTATTCCTTTAGTAATTACTATGGGATTAGTAACCACTATAACAGCATTTTATTTACTTAGGAAGGACATCAAATTAGGAAAAATATCCACAGAATATACTATGGAAGAGGAAAGTGACAAAGAAAAACCTAATTTAGTTGCTCTTTCAAAAAATTTTAAGAGAATTTTAGCATTAATAACTTTGGCTTTATTTATTGTAGACATATTTGTTATGTATACTGCTAAACTACAAGGAGGAGATGCTACTGCACTTATAGGTGGAACAGCTATATTTATAATGAGTTTGCTATCTATAGTAACTTATAGAAATCAGGCTTTGGAAAAAATAACGAATAATCTTGTTAAAGGATTACAGTTTGGTTTTAAAATATTTGGTATAGTTATACCTATAGCTGCATTTTTCTATTTAGGAGATTCAGCTTTTACTGAAATATTTGGAAAGATATTACCAGCTCATTCTAATGGTATAGTTAATGATTTGGGTGTATGCTTAGCTAATTTAGTACCTCTTAATTCTGCAATTGCATCTACAACTCTTACTATAGTTGGTGCAATCACAGGTTTGGATGGATCAGGATTTTCAGGAATATCTCTGGCAGGTTCTGTAGCAAAGCTATTTTCTACAGCTTTAGGCGGAGGAGTAGCAACTCTTACTGCATTAGGACAAATAGCAGCTATATGGGTTGGTGGAGGAACCATAATACCATGGGCTGTAATACCTGTAGCAGCTATATGTGGAGTGGATCCTTTTGAGTTAGCTAAGAAGAATTTAAAACCGGTTATTATAGGTTTGATTGTTACCACGGTGGTTGCCATGTTTATTATATGATTTCAAAATTATGAATATGCATAATTTTGAAATGTTTTTAGATATCTAACTTAACTTTCGCAGTTTAAAAATTAAGGGATACAACCGAATTTAAACGAAGTAACTTTCAACTGTACTCCGATTGATATATGCTGTGAAGGAAAACTCACTTCATTAAGAAGTTCTAATGCTTGAGATATTGAAAAATGGCTACCTCCTCAAATGCGACGTCCTGTCGCTTTCGGAGCTTTTGCCGTCCTGGCAAAAATTACGCCATTTTTCAATATCTCAAGCAAAGAACTTCTAAAATTCGTTCGCATCTTCCTTCACAGCATATATCAGTCTGCGTACAGTTGAAAGTTACTTCTTAGTACATTGCTTGTACACATAATACATTATTGTATGACTCTCAATAAAAAGCGCAGCTTGTTTTTAAATGAAATATATTAGCCTAGCAGTAGGCTACGCCTTAATTTTTAAGCATTATAAGTTATGATTATAAATATAATTTTGACTTACTAAAACTACTTATGACAATGTAATTATGTGCGTACATTTTGACTTGCTAGTTTGAATTTTAACCCTTATCATATATCATGGAATAAAAGCTAAAATCCAAACATCTACTGCAACTTACGTCGCATTATGCTTATTAATTTAATTTTTCAATTTGTGTTTGTATGCTGCTGCTTACATTACTTCCTTGAAAATATCGGGAATATATAGTATTATCTTTATCTTCACCAGCTGTGTCATAACCAGAAATAAAATGAGTTGGACCGCTTAAGTTTGAAAAATAACCATAATCTATAGTTCTATTTCCATCATAATAATATAGATTAGTTGGTTCTGCAATTATCCATCCGAATTCTGGCAAGTAATACTCTGCCCAAGCATGCCTATAGTTATTTCCACTTGCTATATTACTATTGAAGTTTTCTCCATCAATCCAATATCCAGTAACAATTCTAGCAGGAACGCCTGAAGCTCTTAAAAGTGCAGCAAATAATTCAGAATAATCTTCACATACTCCTTTAGATGTTTGTAAAGCATTTAAAGCTCCTTTGTTTTTATTATTTTGATCGTAATTCATATAGCTATTTACAAATTCATAGGCTTTTTTTGCCTTATAATAAGGATTATCTATTCCAGCAAATAATTCTTTTGATTTGTCTATAATAGCTGAATTATTACTTTCTATCTTATCAGAAGCTGATGTATATTTAGTATAATCACTAAAGTTGCTATAATCTCCAGAGGTTTTAGATAGATCTTTTATATATTTTATTCCGCTGACCTGTATAGTTCTAGTAACTTGATATTGTGACTTTTCTCCAGCTTTTAAATAAGTAGAAGCTGTAAGTTTTTTATTTACAGAATTTGAGGAAGTAATTTCTGCATTATCACCAGCTACTTTTAAGTCCACTTCTTTCTGGTAAGGAGAATCACTTGGACTTCCGATATTATAGGTTACATCTAATTTTGTATCATTATCACTAGTAAAAGTTAAGGTATCAGTAATTTTATAGGTATGTGTATCCAGTAAAGAATAACTGGAAGGATCGATAGCTTGTACACCACTTTTAGTGGTAAATTTCATAGTTCCAGGATTTTCAAGAGAAGCTCCATCTAAAGCTTTTATGTTGTTTATATACATAGTATAAGTCTTACCTGGAGTATATTTAGTTGAAGGTTTTAAGAAAACAATATTTTCATTAGAATTTAAGTCTAATTTTATAGGATTACCAGTCTCATCAACAATTTTTACATTTTCACTAGTTACAGTATTCTTATCAATATTTTTTGAAAATTTAATATTCCAAGTTTTATCTGTATTTACATTATCCTTGGAAGTAAAAATAGTGTAATTGCTTTGGGCAAAAACAGTACTAGTGGAAAGTAATATTAGTAATGAAATTAGAAAAAGATGTACTTTAAATATTGAGAATTTTTTAGCACCATTTTTTAGAAACATAATTTCACCCCTTTTGAGTCATATTAATTATATTATAGCATATTAGGTTTAACGTTGTTATTAAGGAAATTTATTCATAAATTGGAAGTTAGGTGAGAATTATATATGATTATAGTATGTAACAAAAACTTATTTTTGTTAGTAGTTATAAGAAAATTGTAGCGTTAATATTTACAAAATTAAGTATATAATACATAAAAATTTGAGGTGAAATTTATGAAGACACATGCTATGTTTTATGAAAAAATTAAAGATAAAATTCACTGTTTTTTGTGTCCGCACAATTGTGTTATTGAAAATGGACATTTTGGGAAATGCAATGTTAGAACTCATGAAAATGGGGAGCTTTTTACTATAAATTATGGAGAAATAACTTCAGCATCTTTGGATCCCATAGAAAAAAAGCCTCTTCATTATTTTAGACCTAACACTGAAATTTTTTCAGTAGGAAGTTTTGGATGTAATTTCACTTGTGGTTTTTGTCAAAATTACAACATTTCACAATTTAAAGCTGAAAGTAGGTTTGTACCTAAAGAAAATTTAGTAGAAACTTCACTAACTATGAAAAACAATATAGGATTGGCATTTACTTATAATGAGCCAAGTATTTGGTATGAATATGTATACGATTGTGCTAAACTTCTAAAAGAAACAGACCCTGCTTCTGCAGTAGTACTTGTTACTAATGGATATATTAGTGAAGAACCTTTAAAAAAGCTTCTTCCATATGTAGATGCTATGAATATTGATTTAAAAAGCTTTAATACTAAATACTATAAAGATCTTTGTGGAGGGAGTTTAAAGCCTGTGTTAAAAAACATTGAAATAGCTGCAAAACACTGCCACGTGGAGATTACCACATTACTGGTAAGTGGTGAAAATGATAATTTAGACGAAGTAGAGGAAATTGCAAAGTTTATAAACTCTGTAAATCATGATATTCCCCTACATCTTTCAAGATATTTTCCAAGATATAAACTTGAAAATTCGCCTACAGATGTAAACTTTATGATGGAAGCGGAAAAGGTTGCTAAAAAACACTTGAGTAAAGTAATTTTGGGTAATGTATAAATAGATTATATAAGGTTATTAATATGAATGGCAGAATTTAAAAACACAATAACCAAAAATAAATGTAATTAAAGGTGAAAGATAACATAATATTGCATAAGGAGCATAGGCTGTAGTAGGAACTCCCGTTGTTATAAATATAAATAATGAATTTACATTCCATGGAATAAGGGGCGCAATAATTGCACCGGTGTCAGCCATAGTTCTAGCTAAAGTAGAATTTTTAATTCCTAACTCTTTATATTTATCACTTAAAAGTTTTCCGGGAAGTATTATGCCAACACTTTGATCACTTATGGCTGTTAAGGCACCACTTATTAATCCTGTTTTTAAAATAAGTTCTTCACTTGATTTAATTTTAAAAGTTATTTTCTTAATTATAGGAATTATAAGCCCAGTTTCTTGAAATATGCTGCTTAAACTCACTGCACCTGCTATTATAAGCAATACAGGTATCATAGACACCATACCGCCGCTAACTAATACTGTATTTAACTGAACAGAATTGGTATTTATACTGTAACCACTTAATATAGCTGTAATAATATGATTAAAGCCTGCCTTTTGAAAAACAATAGAAACAACTATTCCAGCAATTAATGCTAAAAATACTGATTTTAACATTTTAATTCCTAAAAATGACATGATTATAATACTTAAGGGTAGAAGCAATATTAAAGGTGAAACAACAAAGTTTTTATCAATAGCATACATAAAGGTATCTATATTAGAATTTGCAGCAACTATACTGTATTTTTTCCCTATAAAATAATATATTGATGCAGATATAAAATAAGTTGGAATTAGTGTCTTTAGTATAGATATTATGGCTTCCTTATAATTTATTTTTACAGTTTCAATGGTAAGGTTAAAAAGATTTGATAAGGGAGAACTCTTATCTGCTATAAAAGCTCCGGAAACTATGGCTCCTAAAAGAATATAATTGGGTATACCAAATATTTTTGATAGTGCTAATAATGCAATTCCTATACTGCTTATGGTTCCAAATGCTGTACCCATAAATATTGATACTATTGACGTAAGTATAAAAGCAGAAAGTAAAAAATTTGTACCCTGCATATATTTAAGTCCATAGTACAGCATAGTTGGTACAACTCCAGAAGACATCCATATGGAAACCATAGCTCCAATTAGCAGCATTAAAATAAAAAGAGATTTACATTCATAAAGTCCTTTTTTTATCATGTTTAAAAGTTCAATTATTGAAAAACCGCTTTTTACACACAAGCATATGGAAACAATTATGCTAGCAACAAAACCATAAAATAAGGATGCGTTTAATATAATACAGCTAGTGATTGAAATAAGGGTAAATATTAAAATAATGTAAGTGTATTTTTCGGAAATTTTATTTTCATTCATGTACCATCCCACCAATCCTTTCTAAATGAAGATTTTAAGAATTTAATCATTTAATAATCCATTCCAGTATATTTCCCATGAAACTTTAAATTTTTGATTAAATCTTTCAATTCCTCCATACATCAATGCTACCAATAGTCCATCCAAAATAGTCAAAAAAGAAAGAGTAGCTCTTTCAGCTTTTTTCGAAAAAGCTTTTTCACTTAAAAATAATTCATTTAGTAAATTTTCAAGTTCTGAAAAGTATAGCTTGAAATTATAAACAACTTCTTCTCTTAAATGAACTGGCGGCATATAAGCCATACGTAGTACAAATTTCATATTACATTCCTCATTGTTCACATATCGTTCTTTAAATTTTAATATAAAATCTTCCAAATAGCTTTTTAAGTCAGAATGATAATGAGAAAAAAACTGATGTAAAAATTTAGTTTCTTCATCAATAACTTCTTTCATAACTGTAATAAATAATTCATCCTTACTTTTAAAATGAGAATAAATTGATTGCTTTTTTATTCCAACTTCTTCAGCAATGTCAGAAAGTGAAGCACCATCATAGCCTTTTTCTGTAAAGTTTAGTAGAGCAGCTTTCTTTATTTCTTTAATAGTCATTTAAGTTCCTCCTTACGACCGTTCGTAAATTTATTTCATAATATAATAAATATTTGGAAAAGTCAACCTTAAAAATGTTAATATTTGTTGTTATGGTAGATGTATGGTTATAAAATACATAATGTAGTTTGAAATAATGGAGTATAAGTAATGTTAATAATATAAATATTTTTACTTAGGGAAACACAAAATAAAAACATGTATTTGTTTAAAGAAATAATAAGGAAGTGAAGTTATGGATAAAAATAAATGTATTAATAATAGTGGTTTAATATCAAAATCTTATTGGCTTGATTCAACTTATGAAACAAAGTATCCTATTTTAAAGAAAGATATTGAAACTGATATTGCAATTATAGGAGGAGGTATTACAGGCATTACTACTGCTATTCTTTTAAAAGAGGAGGGTTTTAAAGTTGGGTTATTTGAAGCAGATAGGATAGCTCAAGGAACTACAGGTCATACTACTGCTTATGTTACTTCACAACACGATATAATATACAATGATTTAATAAACAGTATGGGAAATGAAAAAGCTAGGCAATATGCAGAAGCCAATGAAGGTGCTATAGATTTTATAGAGAACATGGTAAACAAATATAATATTGACTGTGATTTTTATAGGCTGCCAGCATATATTTATACCACAGATGAGAATTATGTTGATACTATAAAAAAAGAAGCTGAAGCAGCTAAAAGCTTAGGAATAAATGCAAAGTATGTTGAAAATTTAGATTTGCCATTTCAAGTAAAGGGTGCATTATGTTTTGAAAACCAAGGACAATTTCATCCTAGAAAATATCTTCTTAAAATTGCAGAAAATATTCCAGGCAGTGGAAGCGAAATATATGAACATACAAGAATTGTAGATATAGAACATGATGAAGTGTATACTTTGATAACAGATACAGGTATTAAGATAAAAGCTCAAAAGGTGGTTTTGGCTTCTCATTTTCCTTTTTATGATGGTCTAGGCTTATACTTTGCAAAACTGCGTCCACAAAGGTCATATGTAATAACTGCAAAAATAAAGGATAAATTACCAAAAGGTACTTTTGTAGATGCAGGAGAAGCAGGATGGTATTTCCGTTCACAAAAATACAGAGATGGTGAGATGATAATTATAGGAGGTCAAGATCACAAAACTGCTCATGGCAATGATATGGCAGAATGCTATATGAATTTAAAAAATTATGCTGAAAACACCTTTAATATTGAAAAGTTTATGTATGTATGGTCAACCCAGGATTACATAACCATAGACGGTATTCCTTATGTAGGTAATTTAACTTCCTCATCAAAAAACATTTATGTTGCTACAGGTTATGGTGAGTGGGGGATGACAAATGGAACAGCCGCTGCAAATATAATAAGGGATCTTATTGTTAAAAATGAAAGTCCTTATGAAGATGTGTATAATCCTTCACGTAAAATTATAACTGAAGGAATTAAAAATTTAGTTAAAGAAAATTTTGATGTTGCAAAGGAATTAATAAAGGGAAAACTTGAGATTGGACAGTATAACGCTGATTTAGAAAATGATGAGGGAAAGGTGATAGATGTTCATGGAGAAAGATATGGTGTATATAGAGATAAAAATGGCAAATTACATTTAGTTGATATAACATGTACACATTTAGGATGTGAATTAAGGTGGAATAGTGCAGAAAAATCATGGGATTGTCCTTGTCATGGTTCAAGATTCACCTTTGAAGGTGATATTATAGAAGGTCCAGCTGTAACAAGATTAAATCACTATGGGGAAGGAAAAAATACTATTGATTCAAATGTATTTTAGATATGTTTTACAATATTAAAAGAAAATAAAATTAAAGTACAATAAAAG
This sequence comes from Clostridium carboxidivorans P7, assembly GCF_001038625.1. Classification (GTDB taxonomy): domain Bacteria; phylum Bacillota; class Clostridia; order Clostridiales; family Clostridiaceae; genus Clostridium_AM; species Clostridium_AM carboxidivorans. Next base: position 2,075,652 of record NZ_CP011803.1, on the reverse strand, counting down.
GTGAAAATAGCATTTTAAGCTAAAATTCACCTTCTATTTATAATTCACATCATTACTTGAGATTATTGAATTTTACACCATGTTATCCATCTTTCTGCATTCATTAGCACATTGACGGCATGCATCTGCACACATTTTGCAATGTTCTTGAGGGAATTTACTACATTGTGAAGCACATTCATCACAAATTGTTGCACATGAACTGCAAAGTTCATTTACATGAAAACTTCTTCTAGACATTGCACAGGCAGCAGTTGAACAAATTTCTGCACAATCAACTAAATCCATTATGCAGTGCTCTCTTGCCTTTACATCTGCTTCTAATAGACACATTCTAAAACATTCTTGACATAATTGTGCACATTTATTGCAAGCATCAATACAAGCCTGATATTGAGTGCTTGGAGCCATTAAAGTTGCATTCATAATTCAAATCCTCCTTAAAATCTTTTATATCTATATTTACAAGTTTTATTTTGTACTAAACAATTTAACTTTATGCATTTAATACAATATATATAAAATAGCCTAATGAAAAAATTGCTTTAATCATTAGGCTGTTTTTTAAATGTTAATTAATTGCTTTAAATCGTATAGTAAATGTAGAGCCTCTTCCTTCTTCGCTTTCAACATTAATTGAGGCTGAATGTAAAGTTAAAATATCCTTTACTATGGTTAAACCTAGTCCACTTCCTTCAATTTTATTTCTACTTTTATCTCCTCTGTAAAGCCTTTCAAATATAAAAGGTAAATCTTCCTTTTGAATTCCAATTCCGGTATCTCTTATACTAACAATAATTTCTTCTTTTACTCTGGTTAAATTAACCCAAATTTTTCCACTGACATTTGAAAATTTTATTGCATTAGATAGAAGGTTAATAAATACCTGTTTTAATTTATCTGTATCTCCAAATATATTATAGCTTTTACCTGATTTTGTATTGTAGATTAGCTCTATGTTTTTTTCATTTAATGCAATCGAAAAATCATCACATATTGAAGATAATAGCTCATTTAAAGGTACTTTTTCCTTATTAATAGAAATTGTTTCTGACTCAAATTTTTTTAGGGTATTTAGATTATTTAAAAGCTTACCAAATCTAATAACTTCATCATTTAAAGCTACTAGTTGTTCTGTATTTACGGGGAAAATTCCATCAATCATAGCTTCTAAGTTATTTTGAAGAATATTTAATGGAGTTCTTATTTCATGAGATATGTCAGAAATTAGTCTTTTTCTTAATAGATCTTGATGCTTAAGTTTTTCCCCTAAAGTATTTATGCTGCTTTTAAGTTTTTCAATTTCCAATATGTCTGTTTTTACACTAGTTCTAGAATTATAATCTCCATTAGATAGGTTTACAGATATATTAGATACTTCTCTTATGGGAACTGAAAATTGTTTTGAAATATAAAGGCTTATAATTATTATAATGAAAAGGCTTAAAAAGATACTAGCACCAATTCCCTTATTAATGGATAACTTAAAATTTATGTCTTCAGTAGATAATAATACTGAAGAATATTGGCCTATTTCTACATATCCAACAGTACTTCCATTATATTTAATTGGAAAACTGTTTGTAATATAAACACCACTTTTGTTGCTTAAAGCTTTAAAATGTTCTTTACCTTTAATATCGTTTGGATCCATCATCCAGATCATTTTTTTATTTGAATCCAGGAGAGTTAAACAATAATCACTCATATATGCTTCATGTTTCATTTCACTTCCTGAATTTGATGTCCATTTTTTATCCCTTTTATAAACTTCTTCAAAATACTGCACTATTCTATTATTCCTCTTATTTTGAATATCTAACATGTATTTATTAAATTTATTGTTTATTGTAACATTTACAAAAATAGCAGTTAGAAACGCAGCTAATACAGAGCAAATTAAAATTATAATACTCAGCTTTTTTCTAATACTATACATTAGCTTTCACCACCAAACTTATAGCCAAGTTTTGTAACTGTCAGTATATACTTAGGGTTTTTGCTGTCTTCCTCTATTTTTTTCCTTATATTTTTTATATGGACATCTACTGTTCTATCAAAACCTTCAAAGTCCATACCGAAAACTCTGTCAATTAACTGTTCTCTAGTAAGAACTTTTCCTTTATTCATTGCAAGAGAGTATAAAATATCAAATTCATTAGGAGTTAGAGAAACTTCAAGTCCTTTAACTTTTACAATTCTGCTATCTTTATGAATTTCTAAATTTCCATTGTCAAAGCATAAAATGGAACTATTATTTGATACCAATCTTCTAAATAGGGAATTAACTCTTGCCACCAATTCTCTTGGACTAAAAGGTTTAACTAAATATTCATCAGCACCAGTATTAAGACCTTCTATTCTGTCTTCCAATGCAGATTTAGCAGTAACCATAAATATATATACATCAGATTTATTTCTTATAATTTTACATATTTCTTCTCCTTGAATATCTGGCAGCATTAAATCAAGTATTATCAAGTTAAATTCAATTGAATCAAATAATTCCAAAGCTTTTAGCCCTGTAGTTGATGTATATACTTCGTAGCCTTCTTTTTCTAAATAAGCCTTTTGTACATTTGATATTTTTTCTTCATCTTCTACTATAAGAATTTTATTCATGTTAGTCACCTCAAATCATATAGATATACTACTCTTTATAATAGCTGAATTTTATAAAGATTATATGTAGATTATAAAATTTTCACATACTTAACTTATAGTATATATAAAGTAAGAAATTTAATCTATAGATTTAGCACCATGCTTATGTTAACTCAAAATTGTATGTGTAAAAATTGAGAAATGAACAATTTAATATGTAACTACATAAAATGGTACTGTATGAAAATATAAAGGTTGGAAATAATTTGTGGGGAATATAGTTAAATGTGGTAAAATACAAATTAAAGGAAGTGAAAAATTGTGAAAAAAGGTACTTTTACTAGGTATGAAATTAGCTTTATTGTAAGTTTAAGTATTGCAATGGCTTTAAGGCAGCTTGCTATGGTTATGATTCTTCCATTCATGTCTGTGTATGGTAAGACATTATTGTATAATACACCGGCACTGGTAGGTATAGCTCTTGGAATATATGGTCTGATTCAAGGGATTATGCAGATGCCTTTTGGCAGTTTAAGTGATAGAATTGGAAGAAAAAATGTACTTACCATTGGTTCGCTATTTTTGGCATCAGGGCTAGCATTAGCGGCAATATCGGATAATATATACCTTCTTATAACAGCAAGAGCACTGCAAGGCATAGGAGCAATTGCTGCTGTTTGTTTTTCTTGGATTGGTGATAATATTCCAGATGAAAAAAGAAATCAGTCAATGAGTATTGTTGGTATGTTTAGTGGATCTGCAGCGGTAATAGGATTTGTTGGAGGACCTTTTTTATATAATATAATTTCAGTTTCTAAAATGTTTGCAGGTTGCTCAGTATTAGTGTTTTTGTCATGGATTTATATAGTTATATTTATTAAAAAAGATAATGTTAAAAAAATACATGAAGAAAAAAGTAAAGTAGACTATATAGGATTATTGAAAAATAAGTTATTTACAAAGCTGTCCATTTCAGGTTTTATTATAAGTTATACTATGGTAAGTATTTTTTATATCATCCCTCAATTATTAGAAAAAAGTGTTGGTGTAGCTTCAATGTGGAAAGTATTTTTACCAGCCACCTTAATAGGTATTATTATTATGAGTATCTTTTCAAAGCGAGCAGATAGAGGGAAATTGTCACAATCAGCGCTTATTTCTTTTATAAGTATTTTAATTGGTGGAGTATGTCTCTTCTTTACTAATTTTTATAGTATCCTTTTAGGAACAACTATCTTTATGGCAGGATATATGAGTCTTAATGCACTATTACCAGGTAGTGTAACAAAGCTTTCTACAAAGAATACCAGAGGAACTGTTACTGGTGTTTATAACACAATACAATTTGTTGGTTCATTTGTAGGGGGATCATTAACAGGTTTATTGTGGGGGATAAATAACCATTTACCAACTGTATTTATTATTATGATAAGTATATTAGGATGTATTATTGTTAGAAAATTGGAATTTACAGATAATGATGTATCTGCTTATTAAATAAATTTGCTAATTACTTTTGTATAGGTAATTCTATAATAAAAGTTGTACCGTTACCATTTGCGCATTTTACGTAAATAGTACCGCTGTGCAGTTCTATAATTTTCTTTGTAATTGGAAGTCCCAAACCATTTCCATGTGTGGCATGAGAAGTGTCTCCCTGATAAAACTTATCAAAAATATGCTTCTGTGTTTCCTCATCCATTCCAGGGCCGTTATCACTTATACTAAAGCGAATTGAGTCATTATACTGATGTAGACTCATATGAATTAGAACATGTGCAGTGGTAAACTTAATTGCATTATCAATAAGATTAATCCACACCTGGCTAATCAAATCCTCATCTCCAATAAAATTAATTTCTTCGCACTCAAAATCAAAAGAAGGATCTTTTGCGCTCCATTTTTGTGCCATGATTGCAATACACCTTCTAATCTGTTCTGTCAGGTTATATTCTTTTGAGTTTGAGATAATGGCCTGGTTTTCAATTTTGCAGATATTCAGCACATTTTTAGATAGCTCTACCAAGCGGTCAGACTCACTGATTATGATGTCAAGATATTCATTATGTTCTTCCTCTGTTAAATCACTATATTTCAACATTTTGGCAAAACCACGCATTGATACAATAGGTGATTTGAATTCGTGGGAAAAGTTATTTACGAAATCAGAACGTAAAATTTCGATGCTGCTAAGTTCCTCCGCCATATGATTAAAACTTTTGCTAAGCTGTTGTAGTTCCGGGATGCCTTTAAGATTAATTCGCGTGCTGAAATCGCCTGCTGCAAGAGCATCTATTGCTATCATAATCTTACGAAGTAGTCTTAATGGAATCCTGCTGAAAATAACCGATAACATAGTTCCAAGCAGTATACTTATTAGAGCAAGCGTAATGAATAAGCGAAAAGGATTGGATGAAAGCTGGAATTGAAGTATTCCTTTACTCCTCAATAATAGGATAATAAACATTATAAATGCAGTAACTACCAGAATAAGAAATACAATTCCTGTAAAAATCATTGTCAATCGCCAGTAAGACGTTTTTTTACTCAACATTCTTCACCGCCTTATATCCAACACCTCGTATAGCAACAATATCAAATTCAGGATAGCTGCTAAATCTTTTACGTAGTCTTGTAATATGTACGTTAACAGTGGTATCCACAGACTCTGAATCCATCCCCCATATTTCATCCATTAGTTGAAGACGGGTGAAAATATAATCAGGAGTAGAGAGCAGTCTATAAAGCAGCTGAAATTCCTTCTTTGGAAGTGTCTGTTTCTCATCTATCCGTGTGACAGTAAACGCATCACTATCTAGTATAACTTCGCCAATCTTAAGTATATGTTCACTTGCTTCCTTTGCTCGCCTAAGCAAGGCTTTAATACGCCAAAGCAGTTCTTCTTCATCTGCTGGCTTTGTCATATAATCATCTGTTCCAGATTGAAATCCTCTGATTTTATCTGTAGTAAGTTGCTTAGCCGTCAGCATTAGAATAGGAATCATATTTCCACTTTTTCGTATAGTTTCAGTAAATTCATATCCATTCATTTCTGGCATCATCACATCAAGTACAATTAAATCAATATGAACTTGATCTAAGATCTCAAGTGCAATAGTTCCATTATGTGCTAAATGTATTTCATATCCAGCATGGCTGAGAATAGCCTTCATCAACCTAGCCTGGCTTTTATCATCTTCTACAACTAAAATTTTAAACATTATTATACCTCCTTTTCTTTGAAATAATTATAACATGAAAAAAAAAACTTAAAATTAACTGACAGTGAAATTATTATCATTTATCTTTGTTTATAAATTGTTCATATTTATAACCTCTGAGTTAATTTTTAGTTTTTCATGCTGCCATATAATGTCGATTATGATCAGTTTAAGAAACCAATCATAAAATTTACATTAAGCTTATTGAAAAAACTAGAGTGAAAATTAATTTTAATAAATATATAAATAATTTGCATTTATTTTAGGAGGAAAAAAATGATTAAAAGAAAGAAGTTAATTTGTATAATAATTGCTTTAGCTGCTGTTGGAACTATATCAGTTGGAATAAGAACTTTTTCAAGTAAAGCAAAAAATAATTCAGCTATTTCCACAACTAATATGAATAAAGCTGCTGTAAAAGTAATTAAGGCTAGCACAGATACATTTGCAGATAGTGCAGCCTTTAATACTTCACTTGAGGCATCTGAAGAAGGAACTATAAGTAATAAAGTAGGAGGGAAGGTTACACAAGTTTCCTTTGAAAATGGACAAAGTGTGTCAGCTGGACAAGCTTTAGTAAAGTTAGATGATACTGATATAAGAAACAGTATAAAGTCTAGTGAAGCACAAGCTGCTGCTGCACAAGCTCAATTAAATTCATCAGAGAGTTCAGCAAACTCTTCACAAATAGGAATTAATAAGCAGCAAACAAATTTAGAAAGTGCCGAAAGAAATTATGATAGAATGAAAGCTCTTTATGATCAAGGTGCAGAAACAAAAGTTGATCTTGAAAATGCAGAAACACAGCTAAAAAATGCACAAACTGATTTACAAACAGCTAGAGCGAATGCGGAGTCTTCAAGTCTTTCTGCAGATGCACAAAGAGCTAACATACAAAAATCACAAACAGATTTGAATACTCAAAGAGAATCACTACAAAACACAATTATTACAGCTCCAGTTAGTGGAGTTGTCAGTGGAAAAAATATTACTGTAGGTCAATATATAAGTCCTGGAACAGTCATTGGAAAAGTAGAAAATATATCTTCAATAAATGCTGTTATTGAAGTGAAAGATAGTGATTTAAGTTATGTGAAATTAGGAACAAAAACTAAATTTAAGCTAAGCAGTGAAGATTCAAAAGAATATGATGGAGTTATTAAGAATATTGATGGTGCAGCAGATCCTCAATCTAGAACATTTAAGTGTAAAATTCAGATTGACAATAAAGATGGAAAGCTTAAGCCTGGTGTTTTTGGAAAGATAAAAATTGTTAAGGATGAAAATAAAAAAGCAATTACATTGCCACTAAAAGCATTAGGAGGTAGTGAAGGAAACTATTATGTTTTTATAAATAATAATGGAGTAGCAAAAAAACAAAATATAACTGTAGGAGAAATTAGTGAAGATACAGTAGAAATAAAGTCTGGAATAAAAGATGGAGATAATGTTATTTGTACTAATATAAGCACTTTGCAAGATGGTGATGCTGTAAAAGCATTAGCAGAATAGGAGTTGAAGTTTAATTATGTTTTTATCAGATGTTAGTTTAAAAAGACCTGTATTTATCACTGTAATTATTATTGCTTTATTGGCCTTAGGTGCCATTAGTTATATAAATTTACCAATGGATCAGCTTCCAGATGTTGATATGCCAACGGTATCTGTTAGGATAACTCAAAATGGAGCAGATCCAGATCAAATTGAGTCAAAGATAACAAAAAAAGTAGAAGATGCAGTAAGTCAAATATCGGGAGTGAAGCATGTTAGCTCAACTATAATAGAAGGAGTTTCAAGTACTACTATTTCCTTTGCTTTAGAAAAACCTTCGGCTGAAGCAATGCAGGAGGTGAAAGATAAGTTATCTAATATCCGTAACAGTCTGCCAAGAGATATTGATGATCCTGTAGTTTCAAAATTTGATGCTAGTGCATCAGCTATTTTTTCTTTTGCTATAACTGGTTCAATGTCTAATAAAGAGTTATCACAGATAGTGGATGATAACCTTGTAAAAAAGTTACAAACCATAAATGGGGTTGGAGCCGTCAATACCTCTGGTGAAGAGGAAAAAGAAGTTCACATAAAACTAAATAAAGAGAAAATGAATTCCTTAAATATTACAGTTTCAGAACTTACCAATGGTTTAAGTGCTGATAATATTAATCTATCCAGTGGTAAAGTTTCTAGTGGAGATACACAAATAAGCTTAAAAACTAATTCTTCTATAAAGAAGGTAGATGATTTTCTTAATGTTTTAATTACCAAACGTAATGGTAGTGAAATTAAACTTGAAGATATTGCAACAGTTGAGGATGGAAGTAAAGAAAAAAGTAGTTTATCTTTTTATAATGGTAAGGAAGCAATTGGTATTGATATTGTCAAACAATCTAATTCAAATACAGTACAAGTAGCTAAGGATGTTAAAAAAGAAATTGAAAGCATAAAAAAAAGCTTGCCATCAGGGGTTAAAATTAACCTTGTAGCCGATAATTCAACATCTATAATTGATTCAGTTAAAGATGTTCAGCAAACAATGATAGAAGGATGTATACTTGCGGTAATTGTAGTTTTTATATTTCTTAAGAATGTTGCCAGTACTGCAATTAGTGCAGTTTCTATACCTGTATCCATAATTACTACTTTCGCAGTAATGAAATTTATGAACTTTACACTTAATACAGTATCACTAATGGCGTTATCCCTTGCTGTTGGATTACTTATTGATGATGCTATAGTTGTTATCGAAAATATCGTGCGTCATCTTAATATGGGTAAAAGTCCAATTCAAGCAGCAAAGGATGGAACTTCAGAAATAGGACTTGCAGTTATAGCTACTACTCTTGCCATAGTAGCAGTATTTCTTCCTATTGCTATGATTAATGGTATGGTAGGAAAGTTCCTTGTACAATTTGGACTGACCGTTGCTGCCAGTGTTTTGGTTTCACTATTTGTAGCTTTTACCTTGGTACCAATGCTTTCTGCAAAGAGTTTAAGCAGTAAAGAAAAGGAAGTTCCTATAATAGGAAAGTATTTAGAAAGATTTAATAATTCTTTTGATAACTTATCTAGGGCTTATTCTAAATTGTTAAAGTGGGCACTAGAACATAGAATTGTAACTTTAATGATACCAATAGGGTTATTAGTATTAAGTTTGCTTTTAGCTACACAATTGAAGACAGGCTTTGTTGCTGCAACGGATAATGGACAAATAGCAATAACAGCAGATTTGGATGCAAGTTCCACTCTGGATAATGCTTCAAAGATTGATAAAGATATGGAAGCTGTTATTAAGAAGAATAAAACTGTACAATATATATCTTCTACAGTTCAATCAAATAAAATTAAACTTAATGTAAAAATTTCAGATAAGAAAGATAGAAAAGATAGTATTGATGAAATTATAGTAAAGATGCGACAGGATTTAGTTAATATTCCAGGAATCAATTTATCAATTAACTCAGCTGGTGGTTCTACAGGCTCAGGTAAGTCAGTTCAATATCATGTTCAAGGTTCAGATTTTGAAAAACTGCAAAAATATGCTTTAAAGGTTGAAAAAGTAATGAAAAATACCCCTGGAGCAGTAGATGTAGGCATTACTTATACATCTGGAAAGCCAGAAGTGAAGCTTGAAGTGGATAGAGATAAAGCTGGCGATTTAGGAGTAAATCCAAGTACAGTTTCTAGTACATTGAATACTTTATTTAATGGAACTGTAGTAAGTCAGTATGAAACTGAAAAGGATAGATATGATGTCCGTATGCAGCTTGAAAAAAATGATAGAAAAGATTTTGGTAGTTTACAAGGAATTTATGTGACCAGTACAAGTGGTAAAATGGTTCCTATAGATCAAGTAACTAAAAAAGTATTCTCCACATCTTCATCTACTATAAATAGGTATGATAAAGAAAGAGAAATTCAATTAAGCGCAAATTATGCTCAAGTAGCACAAAGTAATTTTACTAAAGCATTTAGTAATAAACTGAAAAGTGAAGCACCTACGCCTAAGGATATAAAGTTAAGTGCTGGAGGAAGTCAAGACCAAATGGCAGAAAGCATGGGAGGTTTAGCTCAAGCACTTCTTATGGGAGTTTTGTTTATATTCCTTGTAATTGCAGCTCAGTTTGAAAGTTTTGTAGATCCACTTGCTATTTTACTTTCGCTGCCACTAGCCCTTATCGGTGCAATTTTAGGTTTACTTGTTGGCAATAAAGAATTAGATATGATGTCTGCAATAGGTGTTATCATGCTAATGGGATTAGTTACTAAAAATGCAATTTTGCTTATTGACTTTGCAAAACAAAATTATAGTAAAGGAATGAATTTAAAAGAAGCTTTAATAAATGCTGGTCATACACGTTTAAGACCAATTATTATGACTTCTTTAGCAATGATTTTTGGTATGATTCCTACAGCAATAGCTTCTGGTGCAGGATCAGAACAACGTGCACCTATGGCTTTTGCAATTATTGGAGGATTAATTACATCTACATTATTGACATTATTATTTGTGCCAGTGGTATACACATATTTGAATGATTTAAAACTATTCTTTAGAAAAAAATTTGCAAAAGGTTAGTGAAAAAATATTTAGAATTTAAATGGCTATGTCTAGGTTATGAAACTTAGATATAGTCACTTTTATGTAAATTTATTTATATGGGGTAGTCCTGCTGCAGAACCTCTTTATATACAAATACAATAGATTAATGAATATTTTTCTTATAAAAAGAAAAAAATATAGTGTAATTAAACTTAAAGAACTATATGAGGAGGAATATATTACGAAGGATAATTTAAACCAACTACATACTGTAGAAATCGATAAAAAGCAATTTAGAGTAATAGTAAAAAATATAACTAATGAGGATTATTTGATTATAACTAATGAAGAGAAGGAATTTTATACTAGAGTAAAAAATCAAGTACAATATATGAAATCAAAATTTATTTTTTATGATGGTATTCAATTTGATGTATCAGTAAATGAGAAAAATAACAGTATTATTTTAATGAAGTCAGGGATTTTTTGGAAAGAGGTGTATGAAGAGTATAAAAGTAAATATGTTAAGGATGTATCAATTTACTAAAGTCAATAAACCTTGATAGTGATCTTTTTCACATATAGATTAATGATAATTTGAGATGGAAAACATATTTTAAAGTTCGAAATTTGTGATTTTATAAGAGTTTATAAGAAGGCATTAGTAAATAGAAAGATGTAATTTATGGCAAATTATCATTAAATATTAAAAGATGTTGAAGTTTATTGATATTTAATGTAAAATTTAAGTGGCTGATAAAATAATTCTAAATATTTAATTAAAATTATTTTATTTAAAATACATAATGGGGGGACAACTTGATGAAAAGTAATACGAAAACTCTAAAATTTAAAGTAACGCTAAACTCTATACTAGTAGTATTTTTAGTTACAGTAGTGCTTGCAATTGTGTCTTATAGCATAATTAGCAAAAGATTAGATGCACAAATAAAAATGGATGGAAATAATTTTGTAGATGAAGTGGTTTCAGAAATTCAAACTAATACTGCAGTAATCAAAAATTTGGATTCGCTTTTAGGACAGAAAATTAAAACTACAGCTTATTTAGTTGGACAAAATCCAACTGTATCAAATGAATATTTAATGCAAGTGGCAAAAGATATTGATGTACAGGAAATAAACATATGCAATCCTCAGGGAGTAATAGTTTATTCAAATCTTCCAGCTAATATTGGATATAAATATCCAGAAGACCATGCTGCACAGGCTGTTATTAAGGGACAAAAAAATGAACTTATTGAGGCAACAAGAAAAAGCTCAAATTCAGCAGATACTAATTATTATAAATATGGTTCTGTAGCTTTGAAAGGTGGAGGACTTGTACAAGTAGGTGTTATTGCCAATGAAGTTGAAAAACTAAATAAAGAAGTAAATGATGAAAGCTTAGTAACTAAATTAGGAAAAAAATCAAATGTTGTATTTGCATTAACCTTTGACAGTAATTTAAAGGCTTTATCACATAGTGATAAGAGCAGAGTGGGAATTTCATTAACAGATGAAGGAAGTAAAGAAGCAATAAATGGCAAACCTCATAGTTCTGTGTACAAATATAAAGGCATAGATGTATACGATGTTATAGTGCCTGTAAAAGATGCTAATGGAAAAGTAATAAGGGCTGTAGATGTGGGAATTTCACTCCAAAATAAGCACGAAGCATTAGTTAGTGTTGTATTAAGCTTTACAATAATATCCCTTCTTGCTTTTATAATAGGTTCAATTTTATTGAAGTCATTAATAGGTAAAAATTTAAAACCTTTAGCTAATTTAGCAGAAGGGGCAGAAAATGTTTCACAAGGTGACCTTACAAAGAATATAGAAGTAAAAACTGAAGATGAAATAGGTAAGCTTGGACATAGTTTTAATAATATGATTGAAAAACTTAGAAGTATGACTACAAATATTACTAATGTATCACAAAATGTAGAAAGTTCGACAAAATCAATTTTAACATCTTCACAGCAGGTTTCACAGGTATCAGAAGAAATAGCTACTTCTATACAGCAAGTTGCAGATGGATCAGAAAAGCAGGTTACAGCTACAGATGAAATATCAAAGGCTATGAAAAATGTAGTTGATAATATAACAAGCATAAAAGAGCAGGTTGTTAATGTGGTAAAAGCATCTGAAGAAGTGAATAAGCTTGCAGTAGATGGAAGAGAAAAAATGGATACTATGTTTAAACAAATTAACACTGTAAAAGATAGCGTTAATTATTCATCAAATGTAATAGCTGAACTTCAACAAAATTCAAAGGAAATAGGAAACATTGTAGAAATAATAGATGGAATAGCAGATCAGACTAGTTTATTAGCACTTAATGCTTCTATAGAGGCTGCTAGAGCAGGAGAAGCAGGAAAAGGTTTTGCGGTTGTTGCAGATGAAGTAAGGAAGCTAGCAGAAGAATCTATGACATCTTCAAATAATATTAAAAATTTAATTAATGACACTCAAGAAAAAACTAACAAGGCACTTATATCAATAGAAGAAGGTAGCAAGGAATCTGAAAAAGGATCAACTACAGTAAAGGTGGTTGGAGAATCATTATATAGAATTTTAAAATCCTTTGATGAAATAAAAAATAGCTTGGAAAAAGTTAATGACATGATTACAAATTCAAAGGAAACTATTGATAGGGTAGATGGAAGTGTAAATAAAATACAAGATGTTACAACAAATACAGCAGCAAATACTGAAGAAGTAGCAGCATCTTCTGAAGAACAAACAGCAGTACTTCAAAGTGTTACTGATGATTTACAAAAGCTTAATAAATTATCTGAGGAACTAGCAGAAAGTGTAAAAATGTTTAAATTGTAGATTAGGTATTGACACGAAATTGCAATGAGTAATATAATAAGTTGTAAATTGTATATTAATTCATTGAAAAGAAGAGTACTTTTAGAGTTCCTTTAAAGAGAGCAGGGACGGTGAAAGCCTGTATTGATATCTAAAATGGAAGAGAGTCTTTGAGAAGCTTGTTTTGAAATCACAATGAAAAAACAAGACGTTAACTGCGTTAAAGTATGAGTGGATAAGGTAGTGATACCTATCAATTAGAGTGGTACCGCGGATATAACCCGTCTCTTTTATTAAAAAGAGATGGGTTTTTTGTAATTTAAACTAAATTATCAATCCATAATTTTTATTGAAATAAAGCTTGTGGATATAAATTAAACTGTTGAAAAATTATATTTTGGAGGTTTTAAAATGAATTATAAAAAATTGGTAGCAGAAAGAATAAAAGAACATGTGGAATTGGATTTAGAAACATTGGATAAATTAATAGAAATACCACCAAAATCAGATATGGGAGATTATGCTTTTCCATGTTTTCAACTTTCAAAGACTTTAAGAAAAGCCCCAAATGCTATAGCAGAAGAATTAAAGGAAAAAATAAATAAAGATAACTTTGAAAAGATTGAAAACCTAGGACCTTATTTGAACTTTTTTGTTGATAAAATTGACTTTACAAAAAACACTATAGAAAAAGTTCTTGAAAATGGAGATAAATATGGTTCTTCAGATATAGGAACTGGAAAGAATATAACTATAGATTATTCTTCACCTAATATTGCAAAGCCTTTTCATGTTGGACATTTATGCAGTACATCTATAGGAAATGCCTTATATAGAATATTATCTTTTCAAGGATATAATTGTATAGGTATAAATCATTTAGGAGATTGGGGAACTCAATTTGGAAAGCTTATATCTGCTTATAAAAGATGGTGTGATGAAGAAGTTTTAGAAAAAGAACCTATAAAAGAATTATTAAGAATATATGTTAAATTTCATGAAGAAGCTGAAAAGGATACATCCCTAGAAGATGAAGCAAGATTGCATTTTAAGAATTTAGAGGATGGATGCGAAGAAGAAACTAAACTTTGGCAGAGATTTAAGGATTTAAGCTTAAAGGAATTTAAAGTTGTTTATGACATGCTTGGAATAAAGTTTGATTATTATACAGGAGAAAGCTTTTATAATGATAAAATGGATGCCGTAATTGATGAAATAGATAAAAAAGGATTGCTTGTGGAAAGTAATGGAGCTAAAGTAGTAATGCTTGATGAGTACAATATGCCTCCATGTATTATAAAAAAAGCAGATGGAGCAACTATTTATGCTACTAGAGATTTAGCAGCAGCAACTTATAGAAAGAAAACTTATGATTTCTACAAGAGCATATACGTGGTAGGATCTGATCAATCCCTTCATTTTAAACAGTTATTTACTACATTAAAACTCATGGGACATGATTGGGCTGATGATTGTAAACATGTAGCTTTTGGACTTGTTAGATTTGCAGATAAGAAATTATCAACAAGAAAAGGTGATGTTATATTCCTTGAAGATTTATTAAATGAATCAGTTGAAAAAACTTTAGAAGTTATAAATGAAAAGAATCCTGATTTGGAAAATAAAGAAGAAGTTTCAAAGAAGATAGGTATAGGAGCAGTAATATTTACTTATTTAAAGAACAACAGAGAAAAAGATATAATATTCGACTGGAAGGAAATTTTAAGCTTTGATGGCGAAACAGGTCCATATGTTCAATACAGTTATGCTAGAGGAAAGAGTATTCTTAGAAGAGCAGGAGAAGTTGAAGGAGATATTGACTACAGCAAATTAAATTCTAAAGAAGAATTTGAACTTGTAAAAACTCTTGAAGGTTTCCAGAAATCTATATTATATGCTATAGATAAATTAGAACCTTATATAGTAACAAGATATATAATTGATGTAGCTAAAGGTTTCAATAAGTTTTATAATGCTCACAGCATAATGAATGCAGAAGATGAAGCTACAAAAATAGCAAGAATTAAATTAGTAGAAGCTACTTGTCAAGTACTAAAGAACGGATTAAATTTGATAGGAATTGAAACTGTAGAAAAAATGTAGATTTAAAAGTGCTTTAGAATAAGTAATTATTGTTCTAAAGCACTTTTGTTCAGTTATTTTCAAATTTTTTATATTGTTATATAATAAGTAATGTAGGTTTATTAAACCAGAAATTTGGAGGACTTTAGAATGGTTATAGAAGAATATAAAGAAGTATTAGATTTACATGAAAATGTATTTCAATATTATAATATGGATAAGGTTGCATATTTTGATATAGAAACTACAGGGTTTGATAAGGAAGAAGATAGAGTAATACTTATATCCATGGGAAGATTTAAAGATGATAAGTTTTTTTGTGTAAAGCAGTATTTTGCAGAAGATTTAGAGGATGAAAAGGAAATATTATATAATTTCCAAAGGGATTTATTGGAATATGAAAAATGGTGCTCTTATAATGGAATAGCTTTTGATGAACCTTTTATAAAGAGAAGGATGGAAAAACAGAATATAGTATTTGAGTCTCCAAAGTATCATATAGATTTGTATAGACTTATAAGACCTTATTATAAACAAATGGGTATGGAAAGATGCAATCTCAAAACCGTAGAAAAATATATAGGTATAGAAAGAGAAGATAAAATAGATGGTGGTATAAGTGTAGATTTGTATAAGGAATTTTTATTAACTGCAAATAAAGAACTTAAGAAAAAAATAATGCTTCATAATTATGAAGATGTATTGAGTCTACCTAAGATACATGAACTCATTTTTAAGATAGAAAATGATCATGATTTGGTTAGGGAAAATGTAATTACAAAAAAACAGTGCAGATATCTTAAAAGCCTTCTTAAAAAGAATAATATTGTTTTAAACGTTGATATAGATAGAATATCGAAAAAAGCTGCTGCAAGAACTATAGACAATATATTAAGAGGGTGTGTGGATTGCAATGAATTGAAGGATATAATTAGCAACAGTTATTAGTATAATTTAGTACAGTAAATAGTTAATGTGAGTGTTAAAAATATTTAGACTTTATACACAATTCATTGTATAATATAGGAAAGGAGGTAGATGTTTATGATAAAGGAAATAATGCATTCAGATATAGTTAAACTTAAAACAGAGGATGATCTAAAGAAAGCACTTGAAACTATAAATGCAAATAAAGTGAATGGAGCACCTGTAGTTGATGAAAATGATAAGTTGGTTGGTATAATAGTTAAAGCTGATATATATAGATTTTTAATGGAAGAAGGTCACTATGATACTTGTCCTGTGGATTGGGTAATGACAAAAAATGTTGTTACAGCATCTGAAGATGAGGATATCGTAGAAGTAGCAGCTAGACTTAGAGAAAACGATATTATTGCTATTCCTATAGTTGACGGAGGTGTTTTGAAGGGTATAGTTACAATTGAAGACATAGTTGACTATATTATAGAAAAGGAACAATATTATAGTTAATAAAAAGCCTGTTCAATGGACAGGCTTTTTTGTTAACTATTTTTTATTATAATGTGCACAATGACTGGAGCAAGAACCGCAGTCACATCCTCCAGAGGATTTTTTCTTTATATTTTTATACAGTATGCGTGCTGCAAAAGCAACTAAAACAACTGTTACTAAAATTTCTATTAACATATGATTACCTCCCAATCTAGAATATTAAAGAACCTAATCTAAAAACTATAAAAGAAACTAGCCAAGCTAAACTAAATTGATATACTACAGAAAATATGGCCATATTTTTACCATATTCTTTTTTCATAGCACCTACAGCAGATATACATGGGGTATATAGTAACACAAAAACTAAAAATGCATAAGCTGATATTGGAGTAAAATGATGGAGCAATGATAACTTTAAGTCACCACCATATATAACACCCATAGTGCCTATTACTGCTTCTTTAGCCATGAGACCTGTAAGTAATGAAACTGAACTTTGCCAATCTCCAAAGCCAAGAGGCTTAAATATTATGCTAATACATTTTCCAATATAGGATAGTATACTATTGTTTATATCTGTCATACCGTAAATGTTAAAATTGGATAAGAACCAGATAAGTATTGACATAGAAAATATAATAGTACCAGCTTTTTTTAAAAATCCTTTACCTTTATCCCAGGTATGTAATATAACATTCCTAAATTCAGGAAGTTTATATTCAGGAAGCTCTATTATAAAAGGTTCTTCTTCCTTCTTAAATAAAGTATTTTTAAACAATAATCCTATTATGAAAGAGATAATAATACCTAAAAGATATAATGACATTATAATACCTGTTTGCTTTGCAGGAAAGAAAGCAGAAGCAAATACTGCATATATAGGAAGTCTTGCATTACAAGACATAAGAGGGACTAAAAGTGCAGTAAGTTTTCTATCTTTTTCGCTTTCTAAAGTTCTTGCTGACATAATTCCTGGAACCGAACAACCAAAGCTCATTACCAAAGGTATAAAGGCTTTGCCGGATAGTCCCATTTTTCTCATTAACTTGTCCATTATAAAAGCTGCTCTAGCCATATAGCCACTGTCTTCAAGTATAGAGATACCAAGAAAAAGTGCCATGATAACAGGTAGAAAAATTACAACAGAACCGACACCACCTAAAATTCCTCCTACAAGTAATGATTTAAACCAAGGGCTTGTACTTGATAAGACATTTTCTAAAAAAGGAACTAAGTTTGAATTTAAAATTGTATCTAATTCATCTGATAGAGGTTGACCTACCCAACTAAAAGTGAATTTGAAAATCAAAATCAAAATAGCAAAGAATATAGGATAAGCTAAAAATTTATTAAGTACAATTTTATCTATTTTGTCTGTAGGTGACACATAATTATTGCTTGTCATAGTAAAGCATTTACTTAAAATTCCATTAATAAAAGCATAAGTTTCTTTTTCGTCTTGAAATTGAAAATCATTATCAGTAAGTTGGCTTAAAAAATGGCCATCAAGAAGCATTTTCTTTAAATGGTCTATTCCAATGCCTTTGGAAGCAACAATAGGTATTACTGTTACATTTAATTCTTTAGATAATGTGGAGTAGTCAATATTAATTCCTTTAGAATCTGCCACATCTACCATGTTTAATACTAATATTATAGGTTTATTAAAGCTTTTAAGTTGAGTTGTAAGGTATAAATTTCTATCTAAATTAGAAGCATCTACTATGTTTATTATTACATCTGCATCTCCATTAAGTAGAAATTCTCTTGATACTTTTTCTTCGTTAGAGAAAGTATCCATAGCGTAAATTCCTGGAAGGTCCACAATTTTTAAGGAATTATCCAAGAAACCTTCTTTTTTTTCTACAGTTACTCCTGCCCAATTACCTACATATTGATTGGATCCAGTTAAAATATTAAAAAGTGAAGTTTTACCTACATTAGGGTTGCCAAGCAAAGCTGCTGTAATCATATTAATCCTCCTAAAACATTACAATTTGGAACTTTTTATAAATATATTTTTTGCATCTTTTTTACGTATTGCTAAATTAAATCCTCTTAAGTTTATTACTATAGGGTCACCAAATGGGGCAGAAGCCTTTAAAGCAACTTCAGTTCCTTCTATGCATCCTAAAGCAAGAAGTCTTTTTATTAATTTTTCATTTCCACATATACTTTCTATTAAAGCTGTTTCTCCAAGTTTTAAATCACAAATGCTCATTATTACCACCTCGTAATGAAAATCATTATCATTTATTATATTATAATAATAACATCATTTATAAGTAGTGTCAACATTAAATAGAAAAATATATAGAAGTGTGGCTAAAAAGCCACACTCAGTTTATTGAGATATATCTTTTGAATTTTCATAGGATAATGATACTTTTTCTTTTTTAGGCATAAATATTGAAAATATAATGCTTATAGCTAATAGGGCAAATATAGTTATTAGAGATACTACAACTGAAATATCAATATGGAAGAATCCAGCTGAAAGTTTTATACCTGTAAATATAAGTATACAAGCAACTCCATATTTTACATAAGCAAATTTGTTGTGAAGTTTTTCTAGTAAGAAATACATACTTCTAAGTCCTAATATTGCAAATATATTAGAGGTATACACTATAAAAGGATCTGTAGTTATTGAGAATACAGCAGGTATTGAATCTATTGCAAATAATATATCGGACCCTTCTATAAGTATAAGTACTGCAAAAAGTGGAGTGGCGTAAAGAATTTTATTTTTTCTTGTAAAGAATTTTTCTCCTTCTAATTTATCGGAAACAGGTATTATTTTGTGCAAAAGCTTTAAAATTTTGTTATCTTTAAAGTTTTGCCTTTCTTTTTTCTCAAATATCATTTTAAAGCCACTTATCATAAGTAATAAGCCAAATACATACAATACCCAGTGAAATTCATTAACAATTCTTACTCCTAAAATTACAAATATAAATCTTAAAATTATGGCTCCAGCTATACCATAAGTTAGAATTCTTTTTTGATATTGAGGCTTTATTCCGAAGCTTTCAAATATAAGCAAAAATAAAAATAAATTGTCTAAACTCAAGCTTTGTTCAATTACATAACCTCCTAAAAAGGATAGGGCTTTTTCCTGACCCATGAAGAAATAAACTCCAATATTAAATAATAAGGCAACTCCAACCCAGAATAGGATATGCTGTAGTGATTTTCTTGTTGACATAAGATAAATACCTCCTTAATTTGAATATAGATAATTATGAGAATAAAAGAAAAAGACTTTTAACATAAACTACGTCAAAATAGTATTATGTTAAAAGTCTCATTACCATAAACAGGTTTACAAAGCCAGATATAAATCGAATTGTTGACTTTATAATTTAAATTACTCCCTTTTAACTAGTTAATATTAACTTCTTGATGAAATATTAACATAAAAGCTAACCTCATGTCAAGTTAAAAAATAATATTTATAATAATATTTTTAAATACTAAAAGAAGTAATTAATACTGTTAATTATAAATAAATAAGGATAAAATGAACTTTAGCTTCTGTATTTTAAACGCAGAAGCTAAAGTTATAAAAATATTGGAAAGATTTGCTTTACAAAAATAAAACTACAATTTAAATTTTTATGTATGAAAATTCATTTCCACACCAATGAACAAATTTTTCTAAATCCTTAAGGGATAAAACAATAGTTGCAGTGTTAACATTAGGGTGAACAGCTATTTTCTGGGATTTTGCTAAATCACTGTCTATAATGAGTTTTACCTTCTTGTCAGTATTATTTATTAATCCCATAGGAGTAACAGAGCCTCGCATCAAACCTAGGTTATTATATAGTCTTTCTTCTGATCCAAAACTTAAAGGGGTGCTGCCTATATCTTTAGAAAGTTTTTTTAAATCAACGGTTTTAGATTCCTCTACTACTACAAGATAATGAATATCACCTTTTCTATTGCGAAGAAATAGATTTTTACAACCAGCTCCATCAAAAACAAGATTTTTTTCCTTAATTTCTTCAATGGTATAAACGGCATCATGCTCATATCTTGTATATTCTATATTAAGTCCGTCTAATGCAGCATACAATTTTTTTTCATTTTCTGTAACCATTTATCTTCACCCTCCATATCAATTTACTATTTTGTGATAATTATACACTATTATAAATCATTTAAGTTATAAGTGTATAATTGATGCTTTTATTAACAAAAAATTCATAATAAAATATTATAAAAATTTGTTTGATGATTTTTTAGCTTAGAATAAAATTGAATTCATTTTTTGGTACTTCAAATTCTGTTAAAGTTATTGAAAATGATTACGACAATAGTTATGTTGGTTGGTTTATATATTATTCATTATTATGAAATACTTAACAATTTAAATAAAATATTACAAAAATAAATGGCGGCAATACAACAGGTTTCAGCAGCAGTAGAGGAACTTAATTCTACAACAGCAACTTTAAAAGAATTTGCTGAAAAAATGTAATGAGGTGATCAAGTGAAAATAACTACTTTAATAGAAAACACTGAAGATGAAAGTAAAAATTTGAAGTATGAACACGGACTTTCAATGTTTATTCAAATGGATAACTGTAACATTTTGTTTGATACAGGAAAAAGTGGAGATTTTATAGAAAATGCTGAAAAACTGGATGTAGATATTAAAACTACAGATGTTTTAGTTTTAAGCCATGCTCATTATGATCATTGTGGTGGAGTTAAAAGATTGTTGGAAAATTATGATATAAAACCTAAGCTTATTATAAGTGAGCATTTTTTTGAAAAAAGCAACAAATATCACTATTCTGATGGAAAGCTTAAAATTGATTTTTCAAATGGGGTAGGTTATAAATATATAGGAATAAACTTTGATGAACAATATATCAAAAGTAAAAAGGTACCTATCAATTTTGTCAAAGATGATTTATTAAAGATAAATGATAATGCTTTTGTAATTTCAAATTTTAATAGACACTATTCTTTTGAAAAAATCAATGAAAATATGAAGATTAAAATTAATGATAAATATGAAATCGATAATTTTGAGGATGAAATAGCTTTATGTCTTAAGACAGAAAAAGGACTTATTGTTATACTTGGATGTGCTCATCCTGGTTTTTTAAATATGATAAATACAATTACTGAAAAGACTGGAGAAAAGGTAATAGGTATAATAGGTGGAACACACCTTATTGAAGCAGATGATGAGAGAATAGAGAAGTCAATTAAATATTTGAATTCTTTGGATATAAATATTTTAGGATTATCTCATTGCACTGGTGAAAAGGCTGTAAAAATGTTTAATGAGGAATGTAAAGGAAGTTTTATAAATAGAACGGGAACAGTACTAGATCTATAGGTAATATGTAAAAAAGCTATGAAATTGGGGTATTTATCCTATATTTCATAGCTTTTTTTATTTAAAATTAATCATATAGAGTTTCTGCTAGTCAATTTTAAATTTAGAAATTTCGTTTGACAATAGTATTGAAAGATCTTCTAGCTCCTTTGAAGCAGTTTTAAGCTCTAAAAACATCTTTTCTTGATCATTTACTATTTCTTCAGTAGATGACGTATTGGCAGCAGCTTCTTCACTTATTGAAGAAACATTTGAAATAGCTTTATGAATATTTATATTTTCATTTAGCAGTTTCTTTGCAATTTCAGATACATCAGAACTGACATTTTTTATTTTTTCAATTTTATTGGCTATTTTAGAGAATACATCTGAAATAGTTTCCATAGAGCTTGTACCTGATTCCATATAATTTATACTGTCTTTCATAGTTGATGAAGCTTCTAATATTTGTTTTTGTATTTCAGATATTTCTCTAGATATTTCTTCAGTTGAGGTAGAAGATTGTTCAGCTAATTTTCTAATTTCTTCTGCCACTACAGAAAAACCTTTACCATGCTCGCCAGCTCTTGCAGCTTCAATACTGGCATTTAGAGCTAATAAATTTGTTTGATCTGATATAGAGCTTATTGAAGTTGTTATATTTTCAATGTTTTTAGATCCATCAGAAAGTTTTGTTATAACTTTACTAGAATTTAATATACTATTTTTCATATTGTCTAATAAGTCCATTGTAGAATTTAAATTGTGGGAACCATCAGATACATTGTTCTTGGCCTCTAATATCATGGCGTCAATATTTACACTTATATCTACTAGACTTTTTGATTGCTTTTCCATGTCACCAATATATTTGGTAACGTTTGAAATTTCAGAAGCAGCTACTTTAGAACCTGAAGCTAAATCTGTAATGTTTTCTTGAATACATTTAGCGCTTTCAGCAACTTTAAAGCCAATTTCTTTATAATTTTTAGAAGATGATGAAACAATGTTTGAAACATTTCTTAACTTTAATACGATGTCCTTTAAATTTTTTACCATTTTATTAAAAGTAGCATTAAATGTTCCTAATTCATCTGGGGTTTCGGGTAAATAGTTAACTAGGTATCCATCAGCTACTCTTTCAGCAGCTGTAGATACATTTAATAATCTGTTAAAAAAGTATTTTGTCAAAAAAGTTAGTATTATAATTAATAAAATTATTGAAATAATTGCTAGAATACTAGTTGAATATAATAAGGAGTTTATGCCACTAATATATTCATTAGTAGGTACTTCTAGAAACATGTACCAATCGGTTCCATCAACGTGTGATGAAAAAAGCATTTTTGTTTCAGTATTATCTTTAAATTCTCCAGAAAAACTATTTTGAGAAACAGCTTGTTTAACTAAACTTGCATATTGACTGTTGGAGCTTTTTAGAAAGTTACTAGTATTAATTAGTTTATTGTCTGGATGGAATAATACAGTACCATCTTTATTAAGTATATACACTTTATCTGTTTTTCCTAAATGAAAATTAGTAGTTTCTTTAAACACTGTAGAAACAAGGCAAGCACCGCTTACAACACCAATAACATTATTAGTTCCTGTATCTTTTACGGGACATTCCATAGATATAATCCAATCAGAAGGGCTTTGTTTGGCACTAAATGGATTTGATATAACTGATTTACCCTGCATCACTAAAGAAAAAGTGCTTTCAGAACTTATATCAATTACAGTTCCATTTTGTAAAATTAGCTTTCCGCTTGTATCACCAATACCTAAAGTATTATAAATTCCATTATAATTTTTTTGTTCACGCTGAAAGTAAGGTAGTATTTTATCATAATTCATACTTGATACCAATTCTGTATTTGCAATTACCTGCATTTGTGATAATCTTGAATTTACCCAAGAAGACAAGTCTTGAGCATGAATAGTAACTGTCTGTTTGCCAGAGCTTTCCATAGAATTTAAAATTGATTTTTTTGAATTGTTATAACAAATAACGGTAAGAATACTTATTATTAAAATAAAAATAAAAGATATTATACAAATTGCCTTAAGTTGTAGTGAATTTCGCTTTTTCATAAAATTCCTCCAAATTCAAATGATGTTTTCATTTAGTGTATTTGTAACTTAAATTAGTGCTGGTAATTTGTAAGAATATAGGGAATAATGTTTTTATTACGAATATTTTAACACCAAAAATGAGCATGGTCAATATATTGTTAATTGTGTAATGTACATTTGCATGAGAACAGTTAAAAAAATGTTAAATGTTTATTATAAATTTTATTAATATTTTAGAAAAGTAATAGAAAAATAAACAAATTTATATATGAGATCCATATAGATATGTAAATGTGGCAAGAATAATTTTCTTGCCACAAGTATTTTTATAGATATATAAAATTCAAAAATAACATTGTATGAACAGCTGTTATTATAATATTAGTAAAAAATTTTTATGATTAAATTATAATAAAATATTTAAGAAACTAAGAATTCTTATTGTTAGCATTAGTATTCACTGGCTTATTTGAGTCAGTTACAACGTCAGTTTTTTTTATGTTAATGTTAGTTGAAACTTCTTTTTTAGTATCAGTTGAAGCTTCTTTTATAGTATCAATTGAGATATTGTCTTTATTATCAGTTGAACGATCATTCTTTTTAATCTTTTCAAGCTGTTTCTTATATTCATTAATGGCTTTTGCAACCAGTTTTGTACTTTTTCTTGACTCTTTAAGTTCATTTGAAGTATAGGACAATGCCCTTTGTGCTACATCCATTTTACCTCTAAGCATTGCATCCTTGTATACTGCATACGCAACTTTACCAATTTTCATATGAGATGAAGCTGAAGTCAAACCATACATAACATCTTTATTTAGTACTTGATTGCCTTCATCGTTTTCAACTTTAGTTTTTTCACTATTTTCTGATTCCTTTTTAGGTTTAATATTTTCCACATCAGAGTTTTGTAGTACTTTTTGAGCTTTTTCTGCCATTTCTTTTTCTTCAATGTCTTGCAAACTTTTTTCAAGTTCTTTTATTTTTGAAGCTTTTTCTTCTTTAGAGATATTACTCTTTTCAACATCATTTATTTGCTTTTGAATTTGTGATTTTTGCTTTTCAAAAGGACTATTTTGTTTGTTAGTGGTATTACTCTTATTTAATAGTGCACTTGCTGTATTCTTATTAATTACATTAGATACTCCACTAATTTTCATATGAATAACTTCCTTTCCTTAATTAGATATTTAATTTAGGCATATACTTAAAAGTACACCTATAGATAGTATCGGTAGGAAAATAGGGGAAATAACGTTAGTGTTGTAAATAATATGTTTAATTGTAGTGAATGGTACATTTATGGTTGATTTTAATATGCATTATAAAAATTGTTAAATTTGCAGCATAATGTTTAAAGTAAATAAATTTTTACTAATTTCAATATAAGTAGTGCCTAAGTATTTATTTGCAGTATTTTTAATACTTAAAAGTCCTAAACCGTGATTTGAAGCATCATCTTTACTTGTGTTAAGTTTATTTTCACTTAAATATCCTACAATACTATTTTTTATTTCAAATATAATAAACGATTTATTTAATATGCTTCTTATGTGTATAAATTTTAATATATTTTTTTGTGTAATTTTATCACAGGCTTCTATTGCATTGTCTAAAGCATTTGCAAGCAATACACACAAATCAAATGGATCAATTTTAGAGTTATTTGGTATTTTTACATTGCATTTAAATTCTATATTCTTGTTTATGCAAATATTGTACTTTTCACTTATAACGGCGTCAGCAAAGGGGTTTCCTGTATTTACTTTTAAATTAAGGCATTCTACAGACTTGGTGATTTTTTTAAGGTACTTTTCTGCACTTTTTATATCATTATTATCCATTAGATTTTTAATGCAAATTAAATGATTATTTAAATCATGTCTAAATACTTTCGTATTTTCAAACTGTTTTTGTAAGTTTTTATAATGTTTTGATTGTATATCAAATTGATGTTTTAATAACAATTCTTTTTCATTAAGTTTATTTTCTTTAAGAAGTTTATCTAAAATTATTATAATAGATAATGAGCAAATTAGAGCCATGGAAGATAAAACTATCATTTTAATATTACCAAATAAAGAATTAAATCCTGTACCATTAGTAATGTAGTAAATCTTAAAATATTCACATAGTATAATTACTATAAATATATTGGGAATAGTAAAAAGCAATCCATATTTTATGGTACCAGAAGCTTCATATGAAAAAAAATGTTTTGTTATAAAATTTATTATAAAAATAAAAAGCAAAGTTGAACAAATTACAGATGATTGATTTATTAACATTCTTATAAGATTAGTTTTATAAGGTGAATTTCCTATATTAATATAGGAGGATACATAAATTAAGGGTATTGTTGTATATTGAACAAGTTCTCCAAGACAAGTGTAAATTATTATTGATATAAATTTTTTGAAATATGTTCCCTTACAAAAAATTAGGGATAAAATAAAGGCATATATTGATATAAGTATCCATTCATAAATTCCGTCTATATTTAACATCCTTGCAGTAAGCGAAGGTACGTTTACGGTTACAGCCATTGTTAAAATTATGTATAACTTATTTATTTTAAAGCCTAAAAATCTCTTGAATAATATGTAAAGCATGATAACATTTGCTGTAGAATTTATAATTCCAACTAGTTTTTCTATTATAGTAATATCGAACATATTTACACCTGACCTTTTTTTAAATAAATTAGAAATGCTTTTGAAAAGTCATCATATCTACTTTGAGATAGCAGTATCTTTTCATTATTATCAAGTGTTATGGTTGATTTATCAAACTTCATTACATATTTTAAATTAACTATATAGCTTCTGTGACATCTAAAAAAATCACTACTTGGAATTTTTTCTTCTATATTTGAAATTTTATCATAATATTCTATACTTCCATTAGTTGTATGTATAATTACAATTCTATTTTGCATTTCGAAGAAGTATATACTATTTAATAATACTTTAATGGCTCGTCTGCTTTTTGTAATTACTATATACAAATCGTCATTTTTTTCTTTATTAAATGATCTTAAAACTTTATTTGTAACTTTTAATATCTTTTCTTTAGATACAGGTTTCATTAGATAATGAAATGCTGATACATCAAAAGCTTGAAATACATATTCTTTAAAGGATGTTATAAAAATGATTTTGGAATTATTTTTATTTTCTCTTAGTTTTTTAGCTACATCTATTCCTGAAAGCTTATGCATTTTTACATCTAGAAAAATAATATCAAAATAACTTTTGCAAGAAAGTAGTTCTTCACCACTAGTAAATTCTTCAACTTCAAAAACAAAATCCATATTTTCTAATGCGCTTTTCAGTTTATTTATAATGTCAAGCCTTTGAAGTATTTCATCATCACAAACTGCAATTTTAAACATGCACATCATCCCTTCTAAACATACAAATACATTATACCAGAGAATGATAGTAATGTTTAAAAATAATGTAAAAAAGTTGACTTAAGATTTTTTGAACAAGAATTGACAAATAAAACTTTTTTCTACAAATTACAGCAAATATATGACAAATGTTAATTAAATATGTTATAATTTGTTCTTGGTGAAGAATGAATAAAATTATGCAAGTTAGTGCAAACATGTAAAATTTAAAGGTTAGTACATTGAATTTTATATATTAAACAATATTAAATAAAAGTTAGGGGGACTATTTTTGTTTAAAAAATTATTAAAAAACACAGAAGAGAAAAAAAGTGAATATTTAAGTAATGCAGAGTACATTCATAAGGATGTACTTATAAAGCTATTTTCTGATGTAATACAGGGAAAACCAAGAAAATTAACTTTAGATGATGTAAAATGCAGTGATGTAGTAGACAAATGGAATGAGGTTATAGATGTATTATGTAGTTCAAGGAGAAAATCAGTTCTTGAAGTAAATGATTTACTACAAAAGGTAACTAGAATGGATTCTGTTAGGGATATTATTAAAAGTGTTGATACACAAACGGAAGCATTACATTCCATGTCAGCAAATAGTGAAGAATTAGCAGCATCTATTGAGGAAGTTTCTAATATGTCTCAGAAAATGTCACAATACTCAAGTGATACAAAACAAGTATCTGAAGCGGGGGTATCAAGTGTATCTGAATCTATTGAATTTGTAAAAAAGTCATTTGAGGATATTGAGATTATAAATAATAAAATGCAAATGGTTAAAGAAAAAACTCATAAGATAAATGAAATAATTGATATTGTAAAAGGTATTGCAGATCAAACAGGTTTATTGGCATTAAATGCTTCCATTGAAGCAGCAAGAGCAGGGGAGCATGGTAAAGGCTTTGCTGTTGTTGCAAACGAAGTTAAAAAACTTGCTGAACACACTACAAATTCGGTTTTAGATATACAAAACAATGTTTCCGCTCTACAAAATGATATAGATTCATCGGTTAATAAAATTGAACAAACATCTAAACAATTGGATTCAGGTAAACAATTAGTTAATAATTCATTGGATTCAATTAACTTAATTGACCATTCCATAGATACTGTTAATGAAACAGTTGATCAGGTTACAGCAAATACAGAAGAACAAACTGCAGTGACTCAATCCTTTACTAGCAGTATTATGGAATTATCACAACATGCTGATTATATAGATAACGGTTGTGTTGGAATGGGAAAAACTATATATGACTTAAGTAAAAAGATAGATTCCATTAGATTAGACATGATTGAAGATAGATTTTGTTTAACAGATTGTGATATGATAAATGTTTATGAAACTGATCACTTACTTTGGAGATGGAAAGTATATAATATGTTTCTTGGTAATGAAAAAGTAAATATTAATGTTGTAGGAGACTATAAGGGATGTAGGCTTGGAAAGTGGTATTATGGTATAGGGTGTGATAAGTTTAGAGATAATAAAGCTTTTATAGAATTAGAAAAACCTCATATAGAATTGCATGATGCAGCAAAAGAGGCTGTTATTGCATATGAGAGAGGGGACATAAAGTTGGCAGAACAATGTCTTGAAAAAATGGACATGTGTTCTAAGAAAGTGTTTACTTTAATGGGTGGAATAAAAAAATTATTATCTTAAAAGTTTGACATGTAAAAAGTTTGTAGAAAATAATTATGTATGTAAAATGGCTATTGCGTTAACTTAAAGTAATAGCTATTTTTTTATACAACATTATTTTTTATGAAATGTTTTTAAATGTAATTTTTTGGAATTGTATTATGGTATAAGAAAAAAAGAAAGATTGAGGGAATCTTAGGATATAGCTTATTTAAAAATGACGATTGCGCTCAATTAGTTAGATTTACATTATATAAAAATATAAACAATTGGGCACAATTTAATATAAAGTGATATAATCATAACATAGAAAAAATAATATAGGTTATATATGGAACATATAAGCGAATTAAGGGGAGGATAATTATATGATGAATGTTAATACAGAAAAATGTATAGGTTGTGGTGAATGTATTAAAGATTGTTTTATAAGAGATATTGAAATGGTTAATGGAAAGGCTAAAATTAATAATAAAACTTGTATAAAGTGTGGACATTGTATAGCTATATGTCCTAAAAATGCTGTATCAACAGATGAATATGATATGAAGGAAGTAAAGGAATTTACTAAAGAAGAATTTTTAATAGATCCAGATAATTTATTAAATTTTATTAAGTTTAGAAGGACTGTAAGGCAATTTAAAGATAAAGAAGTTGAAATGGAGAAAATAAATAAAATTATAGAAGCAGGTAGATTTACGCAAACAGCAAGTAATATGCAGGATGTGTCTTATATAGTTGTTAGAGAAAAAATTGAAGAACTTAAAGAATTAGTATTTGAAGGTTTAAAAAATAAAGGTCAAAATATTTTAGATAATTTAAATTCTGATAATATAATGTTCAAAAGATATGCAATAATGTGGCTAAATATGTATGATGCTTATAAAAAAGATCCTAAACAAAATGACAGTCTATTTTTTAATGCACCTTTAGTAATAATAGTTACAGCAAGGTTACCATTTAATGGAGCTTTAGCAGCTTCTAATATGGAACTTGTAACAGATGCATTAGGACTTGGAACACTATTTAGTGGATTTTTCTTAATGGCTGCAAAGGACAATAAAGAAATTAATGATTTACTTGGAATAAAAAAGGGAACAGAAATTGCAGCATGTATGATAATAGGGTATCCAGATGTTAAATATTTGAGAACTGTACCAAGGAAAGCTGTAGATGTAACATGGACATAAGATTAAAGTATTATTTTAAATAATAATAAGCATGCACTACCATTAATAATTGTAAAGGTAATGCATTTTTGGTAAAAGTCAGTTAAAGTGTATGATAATTTAACTATACTTCATTTCTATTTTTACAATAATTGATACAATTTTCCAACCATTTAATAGTAGATTCTTCTCGTATAATAGCCCCATCTAGAACAATAAAATCTCCAAAATCATCACTATCAACAGGTGGAACAATATCATACCGTTCCTTTTGAGAGTATAAAAATGAAAGCCTTTCATGGTGTTGGAGTAATTGGTGTTCCAACAAACTTATTCTGGTATTTACATCTAAATTGCTTGAAAAATACATTCTAAGTCGGAAAATATTTTTAGGTGTCTGCTCCATAGGTTCATCCTTATTAAGCCATTTCAAAAATTCTTTTTTACCTTTTTCTGTAATAGTATAAACTTTTTTTTCTAATACGTCTCCGCTAACTTCAATGGCATAAACTAAAAGTTTTTCATCCACTAATTTTTTTAATTCTGGATATATTTGGCTGTGTCTTGCATTCCAAAACTCAGCTAATTGAAAATTAAATTCCTTTCCTATATCATAACCAGTTATAGGTTTTCTATTTACTAATCCTAAAATTGCATATTTAAGAGTTCTCATAAAAATCCACCTTCCTATTTTGCATATAACATTATAACATGGTTTTCATAATTATATAAGTGCAAATATATAAATTTAAACATATAAGAATTGACATGTTTAGTACTGGATGATAATATTAACATATAATCAATTATTCAACAAAAAATAATTCTTGAAAAATAAATTAATAAGGGGAGTAAAATCATGGAAAGAAAGTATCCAAACTTATGTAAACCAATTAAAATTGGGAATGTTAATTTTAGAAACAGAATGTTTTCTGCTCCTATGGGGGGAACAGATATTACAGCTGACTGCACTATTGGGCCTGCATCTACAGCTTTTTATGAATTAAGAGCTAAGGGTGGTGCTGCTTCAGTCACTGTCAGCGAATGTGTGGTACATCCAGAAACAGAAGGTTCTCATATGTTTCATCTGGATTTGCAAACAGTAGGTTCACTTGCAAGCTTTACATATACTGCAGATGCTATTCGTCGTCATGGTGCAATTGCCAGTGTAGAATTATCCCATTCAGGACAATATGCTGGAACTTATTTAACTGACAAGAATAAAAAGCAAGGACTTGCTCAATGGGGACCAAGTGCTGGAGTTCGTCCAGATGGTCGTGAAGTAAAAGAACTTACTCAAGAGCTTATAGATGACATAGTAGCAGCTTATGGAAATTGTGCTGGGTTAGCTAAAAGAGCAGGCTTTGAAATGATCATGATCCATGGTGGACATGGATGGTTGATTAATCAGTTCTTGTCTCCTTATTTTAATCATAGAACAGATAAGTATGGTGGTTCTTTAGAGAATAGAGTACGTTTTGCACAAGAAGTTCTTGATAGTGTCCGTAAAGCAGTTGGACCTGGTTTCCCAATAGAGTTTAGAATGAGTGGTTCTGAATTATTTGAAGGTGGCTATGATCTTGATGGAGGTGTTGAAATTGCTAAATTAATAGAATCAAGAGTAGATTTACTTCATGTATCTGCAGGAACTTACCAAAGAGGATTTGGGATAACACATCCATCTATGTTTGTACCACATGGTTGTAATGTTTATCTTGCAGCAGAAATTAAAAAACATGTAAGTGTGCCAGTTGCAACACTTGGTGGATTAAATGATCCAGCTCAGATGGAAGAAATCATAGCTAGTGGTAAGGCAGATGTAGTTGAAATGGCTCGTGCACTTTTAGCTGATCATGAACTTCCAAGAAAGGTTATGGCAAATAAAGATGAGGACATTGTGAAATGTTTAAGATGTTTTACATGTATGGCAGAACGTGCTATGACATCTACAAGACGTTGTACAGTTAACCCATTAATTGGACGTGAATTAGGTGGAACAGAAATTATTCCTTCAGCAACTCCTCGTAAAGTTTTAGTAGCAGGTGGCGGACCAGGTGGACTTAAAGCTGCTATTACAGCTGCAAAACGTGGACATAAGGTAATTCTTTGTGAAAAGTCTAATGAGTTAGGTGGAATACTTAAGGGAGAACAAGCAATTCCATTTAAGTATGAGATGTATGAATTAGGCGTTACCCTTGGAAAATTAGCAAAAGATGCAGGTGTTGAAATTCGATTAAATACAGCTGTTACAAAAGAGTATGTAGAAAAGGAAAATGTTGATGCACTAATTATTGCAGTTGGTTCTGAACCGCTTGTACCTCCAATTCCAGGTTTGAAAGGTGATAACGTAGTAGTTGTAAATGACTATTATAAGGAGAAGGACAAGGTAAGCAATGAAGTAGTAGTACTTGGAGGAGGTCTTGCAGGCTGTGAAGCAGCAATACATCTTGCACGAGAAGGTAAGAATGTACATTTAGTAGAAATGAGATCAGAACTTGCTCCAGATGCAAATATAAGACATCGACCAATTTTATTATCTGAAATAGAAAAGAACAATATTCATGTTCATACAGAATATAAGGGATTAAGAGTAACAGAAAAAGGTGTTATGTGTGCTGATAAAGCTGGTGAAGAACAGCTTGTTCCAGGTACTACAGTAATATGTGCACTTGGACAGAAAGCAAGAAGAAATGTAGTAGAAGAATTAGTTGATTGTGCGCCTTATGTAGCACAAATTGGAGATTGTGTAAAAGCTTCTACTATAATAACTGCAGTATATCAAGGATATCATGCTGCACTTGATATTTAATCATTAAATAAAAAATATTTTTGGGTAACTTAAAATTAAAGCTTCAGGCTGGATTCTTTATGAAAATGGAAATCCAGTCTGAGGCTTATTTTTTTAATAAAGTACTGTGTAAGTAAATATAAAATGTAATTTAAGATGAAGTGTAATTTAAGACTTCATCTTTTTGTTTGTTTTAAAGATTAAGGAAATTTTAAGGTTTGGTTAAGAGGCATGAAAGTATATACCTTTAAATTTAAATATATAAAAAATAAATTTAAAGGTAGGATGTAAAGAATATGAACAATTTTTTTGAAAGTACGAAAATAAGAAAAGTGATGTTTATTTATGTTTCTGTAGTAATTTTCTTTTGTATAATTTCTGAATTAAGTTTTGTTAAATCTACAGGAATATTAGACGAAAATTTATTTATATTATTATGTAATTTAGGAGTTTTAGCGTGGTTTATGCTAAAATTAAGAAAAGTAAGTTATGATGTTAAAAATGGAATAAATGATTTAAAAACAGATTTAAATATTAAAGATATAATATTTAGTATTATAATAAACATTACTATAACCATAGGATTTGTTATAATTGCAATTTATGCTTTAAAAAGTATATCACCTTCATTTATGAATGGGCTTTTAGAAGAATTGAATAAAAGTGACTCAAATACCTTGTACAGCATAATTATTAATGGAATTGCAGCATCATTTATAGCACCAATTGTGGAAGAACTTACATTTAGAGGAATTATACTTAACAGGTTAAAAATGAAAATTGGAGTTAAAAAAGCAATAATAGTATCTTCTATTTTATTTGGAATGATTCATTATGAACTTGGAATATTGTCTGCAATTATTTTTGGTGTATGTATGTCGTTAATATATTTAAAAACCAGAAATATATTTGCTACTATAGCAATTCACATTATTAATAATTTTATGGTTTCTTTTGTACAAGCTATATCCTTCTTAATAGACACCAATGGAAGCAAGGAAAACATCACTTTAAGCAGTTTTAATTCATTAGGGTTTATAGCTGGAATTGGATGCTTTGTGCTAGGAATAGTTATGAGCGCTTACTTTATAAAGGCAAACTGGAGTAAAAAAATTATAGGGCAATAAAGAATTTAGTGATTAAATATAAAAGAAGGAAGGAAGTGGATTTTAGTGTGGATTGTACTTTGTACACATGCCATTACTAAAGAAAAACTATGAATTTTGAATTACTTAAAGAAACTAAAACAAGATATTTATTTATAAAAATGCTTTGTATACTTACAGTAGGAATAATATTAATGATAGTGTGTTCAAAGGTTTTAAAAATTCATATGACAGATGGTTATATTGAAATTATTTCAGCTGTAATTACAATAATATGGTTTTTAATAGTACTAAAATTTATGAGAGAAAATGGCATAAGTATTAGTAATTTTATAAGAAGGCCACTAAAAAGTAAGTTTATATTAGAAGTTCCTGTAAGTTTAATAATAACTTATTTAGGTGGTGCAGGATTTATCTTATTAATATTGTCTTTAGTTAATTGTATAAATCCAGCTATGTTAAACAGTATAAGTTCAAATTTATCCAATAAATCACCTAAAATAGATACAATGTTTATGATAGTTATAAGCTTTATCTCATCTGTCATCATTGCACCCATAGTAGAAGAGTTTATTTTTAGGGGAATATTAATGGGTAGATTGTATAATAAGTATGGAATGGGTAAATCCATTATATTTTCTTCAATTATATTTTTCTTTATGCACTTAAACATTAATCCTATGCTTTTACTTTTAGGAATAAGCTGTGCCATTCTTGCCTATAAGTATAAATCATTAATACCTTCAATTGCACTTCATGCTTGCAACAATCTTATTGTTTTTATAGGTGGTTTGAAAAGAAATAGTGGTGCAAGTGATTTGGTAAATATCAATTCCAGTTTTATGATTGGAGGTATTGTGTTAGTTACTATATATGTATTTTATTCATACAGAAGTTATAGAAAATGTAGAATGAATATTTAATATTTATAATTTTAAATGTGTTTAAGGAAAGGAAAGTTTGTATTTATGAAAAAGGTTTTAATTGCTGATGATGAACAGGAAATAATAGAACTATTAAGGCTGTATTTTGAGAAGGATTATTATGAAGTGTTTGGTGCTGATGATGGATTTTCAGCACTGGATGTTTTAAAAGATAATACAATTGATATTGCAATAATTGATATAATGATGCCTAATATGGACGGCTATGCCCTTATAAAAAAAATAAGAGAGAAATATAAAATTCCTGTTATTGTAATGTCTGCTAAAAGTGAAATTAGTGATAAAATATTAGGACTTGAACTTGGTGCAGATGACTACATAACTAAACCATGTGATCCACTGGAGGTATTAGCAAGGGTAAAGGCCCAGCTTAGGAGATGTTTGGAATTTGATAATAGTGAAGAAGAAATCGTAGAAACTATCACTATAGGAGAGTTGAAACTTTATACGGATTCCTGCACCCTTTACAAAGGAAGTAGGCAAGTACCAATTACATCTACAGAGTATAAGCTGTTATTGCTTTTAATGGGTAATCCCAAAAAGGTTTTTACTAAAAAGCAAATTTTTGAATGTATTTGGAATGAGCCTTTTTATGGTGATGACAATACAATAATGGTTCATATTAGTAAGCTTCGGGATAAAATTGAAGAAGACTCTAAAAATCCATTGTATTTAAAGACAATAAGGGGACTTGGATATAAATTTGAGTATAAAAAGTAATTTATGCATGGAAGGTATTATTAATGTTTTTAAATAAGTTAAGAAAAAAATTTAAAAGATTGTATATTACTATGTTTAAGAACTATATTGTCTTTATGTTTTTAATGTTACTTATATTATTAGGCAGTATAGGTTTTGTAATTCTTACTATAGGAAAGATGGTTTCATCAGAAGAGTATGTAAAAGATACACAGAAATTTTTTATGGCATCAAAAATAGTAAAAAGTGATTATAGGAAAATTGATGCATCAAAAATTATTGCATCTAAAGGATGGGTTGAAATACTTGATTCAAATAAAAAAGTTATTTATGTTATAGGAAGTAAAAAAGATAAAGCAGCAAGCTATACGGAAGATGAGCTCTTACATTTTATGGACTTAGCGTATAATAATTTGAAAAGTGATACTTCTTATTTTTATTCTGTTGCATCATTTAATAACAATGGACAAAAATTTTATTGTATTGTTAAAGTACCTCCTGGAATTGTGAAATTAAATGTGGATATAGCTCCTTCACCAGATAAATATATTGAAAAGGCTGCAATCTACATATTGGTAGCTATACTTATAATTATAGTGTTTTTAATAACCTCTGTATTTTTATATGCTTACTTAACTACTAAAAAAGTGGTTATGCCGCTAAAGAAAATATTACAGGGTATAAAAAGAATGACTGAGGAGGATTATTCCACAAGAATTAATTTTAATGCAGAAAATGAATTTGCAGAAATAAGAGATGCTTTTAATTTTATGGCTGAAAAAATTGAAACTTCAAAGGCAGAAAGAAATAGGATGGAAGGATTAAAGCAGCAGCTTTTATCAGATATATCTCATGATTTGAAGACTCCGCTAACTTCTATTATGGGTTATTCAAAGGCACTTAGAGATGATGTGGTAATGGATGATGAAAAAATTAAGCAATATTTAAATACAATATATAATAAATCTAAAAGAACAGTTTCTTTAATTGAAAATCTTCATGAATTTACAAAGCTTGATAATAGTGGATTTTTAATAAACAAAGAAAATTGGGATTTTTGTGAGTTTATACGCCAAATAGTATCTGAATATTATAATGAATTTGAGGAAAAAGGTTTTGAAATTGAGATAAACTTACCAGAGAATGAAATCATGTATGAATTTGATAAGGTAGAGATGGAAAGAGCAATTTCAAATATCATATCCAATGTATTGAAGTACAATAAAATTGGAACAAAAGCAAAAATAGAGTTAACTTGTGATAACTACGAAATACAACTGATAATTGCAGATGATGGAATTGGTATTGACGAAGGTTTAAAGGAAAATATATTTGAACCCTTTGTAAGAGGTGATAAGTCAAGATATACAAAAGGTGGTACGGGGCTTGGACTTTCTATTGCAAATAGAATAGTTCAAAAGCATGGAGGAAGTTTAACTATTGAAAGTTGTAAAGAATATAAAACGGTATTTAAGCTAAAATTTCATTAGAAGATTTAATATTTGTATATTTTTCAGAAAAATTAAAATTGTAGTATTATGCTAATACATACAATTTCTATAGAAGAAAACTATTAATACATATAGAAATTTCTATTAGAATTATTGTTAAAAAATTATTATAATGTATGTGATTGGTTTAACGGTAAGTATTTTAATTGAATTGAGGGATATTATGAAGAGTATTAAATCAAAAATGATAGTGTTTTCAGGTTTGCTAATATGTATTATATGTATAGGATTAGGTGTGATTTCGTTTATAAATTCATCAAAGGCATTAAATACAAATTTGGGTAAAACACTTCCTAAAATAGCAGAACAAACAGCAAATAATGTTCAAAGTAAACTTGAAGGGCAGCTGAATGTATTAGCAGCCATTGCAGCAAGATCTGAAATAAGAGACACTAATAATTCATGGCAAAATAAAATTCAGATTCTTACAGAAGAAGGTAAAAGAATAGGGAGTGTCAGGCTAGAGGCTGTAGATAAAAATGGAAACATAACAAAACCTGATGGAACAATTGTTAATGTTAAAGAGAGAGATTATTTTCAAAAAGCTGTATCTGATAAAAGCAATGTATCAGATCCGTTTGTAAGTAAGACTGGTGGAGATGTAGTAGTTGTATATGCAGTTCCTATTAAAAACAATAATGAAGTTGTAGGAGTATTAATTGAAACGAGAGATGGAAATCGTTTGAGTGACATAACTAATGCAGTGAAATTTGGAAAAACAGGTTATGCATTTATGATGAAAAAGGATGGTACAAATATTGCTAGTAATAATAAAGATTTAGTCCTTAAAATGTATAATCCAATAGAAGCAGCAAAAAAGGACAGTAAACTTCAGCCATTAGCTGAAATTGAAAAGAAAATGGGAGCAGGAGAAACGGGAATAGGTGAATATTCTTATGAAGGAATATATAAATACATGGGTTATGCTCCAGTTAAAGGAACTGAATGGTCTGTTGGAGTTATAGTGGAAAAAGGAGAAATACTCTCTGAGCTTACTAGTTTAAGAATTTCTGTTATAGCATTTTCTATATTGTTCATATTAATTGGAGCTGTAATGATTTATATTATTGCTAATAGTATATCAAGAGGAATAAAATCAACTTCAAAATATTTGGATTTATTGGCAGAAGGAAATTTAAGTGAAGAAGTTCCTACTAGATATCTGCAAATGAAAGATGAAGTTGGAGACATGAGTAATTCAATGAAAGTAATGCAGGAATCATTAAGATCAATGATTAATAGAATAAAAGAAAATTCTGCAAATATTAATATGCAGTCAGAAAATTTATCTTCTGTTTCGGAAGAAATAGCTAGTTCATCACAAAGTGTTGCAGAAGCAATAGATGAAATCGCAAAAGGAACAAGTTCTCAGTCTCAGGATTTAATAAATGTAACAGATATTCTTAATGATTTTAGTAACAAATTGTCCAGAATGGTTAATGAAGTACAGGATGTGGACTCAAAGTCCAGAGAAATTAGTTTAATGGCAAAAGAAAGTAGTACAGAAATGAATGGATTAAATCAATCTGTATCAAAGGTGAGTAATTCATTTAAAACTTTTAATGGTAAAATTGTGGGGCTTGGAAAAAGTATAAATGAAATAAATGAGATTATAAATATAATAAACAGTATTGCAGAACAAACAAATTTATTGGCATTAAATGCAGCTATTGAAGCTGCAAGAGCAGGAGAATCAGGGAAGGGATTTGCAGTTGTTGCAGATGAAATAAGAAAGCTTGCAGAACAATCTCAAGTGTCAGCAGAAGATATTAGCAAATTGATTAGTGAAATATCCCAAAATACTGATACTATAGTTAAAGATTCTAGTGATATGGATGGTGAATTAATAAATCAAGTTAAGATCATAGAAAGTTCAATAGTGTCCTTCAAAAATATTATAGAAGCAGTAAGTGAAGTAATTCCTAAAATTGAAGTAGTTAAAAATTCTGCTGAAGGTATAGACAATGATAAAAATACTATTTTAAATAGGGTAAATGATGTGTCTTCAGTTTCACTTGAAGTTTCAGCAACTTCTGAGGAAATTTCAGCATCATCACAAGAAATGAATGCTACTACAGAAGAAGTAGCAGCATCATCACAAGTACTTAGTAATATGACTAAGGAAATGCTTGATGAAGTAAATAAATTTAAAATTTAAAAATGTAGTATCTTAAAAAGATGAGGCTTTTATGCTTCATCTTTTTTGTGGTAAATTAGAAGATTTTAATGATACTTGGATAATTTAAGTACGATGTGACACAATGTATTTAGTACACAAATTATTAGATACTATTTCCAATAACAGGATTGTTTAATGACATAATAATTGTTATAATTATACCATGCAGCTTGCTATTTAACATGAATAAGTGCTGATGATAATATGATGAAAGAAAGGAAAAGAAAAGTTTGGAATATACAAAATCTCTAAAAAATATAAAGAAATATGTTAATGTGTTTGTACTAACAATGATAATTATGTTGGTAATTTTTATTATAAAAGTTTATATGGAAGGTAATTTTTCTTCACAAGCAGCTTTTGAAAATTATGTTCGCCAATTTGGAGTATTTGCACCAATTGTTTTGATAGTGATTCAATTGTTACAGGTTATATTCCCGGTAATTCCTGGTGTTTTTGGATCTATAGTTGGTGTAGCACTATTTGGAAGCTTGAAGAGCTTTATATTTAATTATATAGGTATTACTCTAGGATCAATTATATCGTTTTTGCTAGCTAGAAAATATGGAGCTAGTTTTGTAAAAAAGATTATAACAGAAGAAAAATATGAAAAATATATTGGAAAGTTTCAAGGTGGAAAAGGATATGCTATTATATTGTTCTTTACACTATTGGTTCCTCTTGCTCCAGATGATATTTTTTGTTATTTATCTGGATTAAGTAAGATGTCGTTTAAAAAGTTTATGTGGATTATCATACTTGGAAAGCCTTGGTGCATATTGGCTTACAGTTATGGATTTGGAGCACTTTTTACTCATATAACAGGATAAACATTAAATAATGATAAATTAAGATTTTTTATTTTAAAAAAAAGTGAGGCAGGGGATTTTCCCTTGCCTTATTCAGTATTATTTACAGTCATCCACTTTTATTGATATATTAATGCTAATGTTTATTTTATCAGATTTGTTCTCTAGCGTTTCAAGCAGTGATGCTAATTCTTTTATATCTTTTATATTGGTTTTATCATTAGGTTTTACAGGAATTTTTAAAAACTTTAGAACCTGGTTAACGTATTTTTTTCCAAATCCTTTCTTAACTATATCCTCTACTCTAAGACCTTCCTTATAAAGCTTAATAATTTGCTCTTTTTTAGTAATTTTCATATAAACCCATCCTTATATGATTGATACAACATATTTATATTCATTTGAACAGTAAATTATTCCATATTAATTGAAAATTAGATAATATTTTTATATAGACAAATTTAACATATTATCATAGATTATTTTCTAGATATTTAGTAGCACAGTGCGCATATAAAGCTGTACCTAATGGTAAAATTTCTTCATCTACGATCATATTAGGGTTATGCATAGAGTAAGTATATCCTTCTTTAATACTTCCAGCACCAAGGTTAAGCATAACTGAGGGCACTTGTTCTGCAATACTAGTGAAATCTTCTGTACCACAAGCAGTAGGGATTTCTTTTACTTTTTCTTCAGTACAAATTTCTTTACAATAACTTGCAATTTCTTCACTAAAGGTTGGATTATTATATAAAGGGCCAATACCATATACAAATTCTACAATTGCCTGTCCTCTAAAAGTTTCAGCTACATTTTCACTAATTTCTTTAATTCTCTTTTTTAAAAAAGAACGACTTTCTTGTGTAGTTGCACGAATAGAAGCTTCAATTACTGCATTGCCAGCTAAGGTATTGACAGTATCCCCGCCTTGTATTTTACCAACAATCAATACAGCATGTTCAGTACAAGGTATTTCTCTTGCAATAATTTCTTGAAGCGAAATAACCACATGGGCTGCAATATTAATTGCATCTACACCTTTTTCTGGAGTACTTCCGTGAGCATTTTTGCCAGTTATAGTAATACGAACAGCATCACCTGAATATAAGGCTGTACCTTTTGCATAGGTAATGGAACCAAAATTGGAATTTTCATGACCAACTTTAATGTGCATTCCCATTGCTGCATCTACTTTAGGATTCTCTAGTATTCCTGCAGCTATCATATCATTTGCACCAGCAAGTAATTCTTCTGCAGGTTGAAACATAAATTTAACAGTACCCTTTAATTTATTTTCATTTTGCTTTAATAGCTTTGCAGCACCAAGCAGCATAGTAGTATGGCAATCATGACCACAAGAATGACAATTTCCATTAGTTGCAGCAAAATCCAACCCGGTTTTTTCTTTCATGGGAAGAGCGTCCATATCTGCACGAAGTAATATGGTCTTACCAGATTGACCTAGTGTACAACTTACTCCTGATTTTCCTACAAGATAAGGCTTTAAACCATATTCAGTGAGCTTTTTCATTACAAGAGATATTGTTTGTGGCAATTCAAATCCAGTTTCAGCGTAGTTATGAAACATACGTCTATTAGCAACAAGTTCATCATTGATTTCCAATGCTTCTTTATAATATTCATTCATATATTCAACCTTCTTTACTAAATTTCTTTGATTGCA
The DNA here is from genome assembly GCF_001038625.1 of Clostridium carboxidivorans P7. Taxonomy (GTDB): domain Bacteria; phylum Bacillota; class Clostridia; order Clostridiales; family Clostridiaceae; genus Clostridium_AM; species Clostridium_AM carboxidivorans. The sequence goes on along the minus strand of NZ_CP011803.1, from coordinate 2,033,612 downwards.
GCTCTTTTCAAGGCTGCATTTATAGCATTATATAGAATTGAAGTTAATACAGTATTTATGATACATGCAGGAAGAACCACAGTGAAAAGTAATAGGTTTAATTTTGTAGGCAGTCCTACAGTTATTAAAACTAGAAATAAAAATGTAGTTCCACTAATGGCTGTGCCTAAAGCTGAAGTTAAAATAGTTGTTACCTGGCTATTTAATCTATTTCTAAGTGGTTTTAATAATATAAATAGAATATTTGTTGTTATTATTTTATCTATAAAGTTTGGCAGCTGTCCTCCTGGAAATGTTGTAGTACCTGCTGACAGTATACCAAGTACGATTCCAGCAGTAATGCATGTTTTATAATCATCATTGAGCAATATTATAATAAATAACATGACTAATCCAGTACCAGGTTTCATTCCAAAGAATACAGGTGGAATAACTTGTGCTATTACAGTTCCGATGGCTAAAAATAAAGAATTTATAATAATTTTTTTCAATTTCATAATTTACATCTCCTCTAATATTATTTAATGTTAAATGTTTTTTAAACATTCTGATTAATATTTGAAAGCCTCCGGAAGCTAGCAAATAGTTCACAGTTATAGTTCTAAAAAGATCTTTAATAAAATAAAAACTCCGTCCTATAACAATAGGACGGAGATATCCGCGGTACCACCTAAATTATGCTTAATTAAAAACATCACTTGAATTTTAGACACTAACATGTCCTATCCATTATAACGTATGGCTAACGGTAAATACTACTCTTCAAATGACTTTGAATTTCGGTTTACTCCTCTAAGGTCCATTCACTATTAGTTATCGTGCTGAAATCACACCACCTTCAGCTCTCTGTAACTAAACTTAATAGCTACTACTCCTTGTCAAAGGATTATTTTCTTTAATTAGTTATTGTTTACATGGTAATACTTTATAATCTGTTTGTCAATACTTTTATTTATAAATATATATAATGTTCAATATGATTAATAGATATGGTAAGAACAAGTGAAATTTATACGATTACTTTCAAATTTTTGAGAATTAAATAATGATAATGAGTAAATATACTATATTGACAAGAATTACAGGTAAAATTATAATTAGTTAGAAGTCTAACAAAATGATAGAAGGATGATATATGGATAAGGAAGAATTGATAGGTAGAAAAGTAAATATTTTCACTAATAGAATCAACAGAAAAATAAATAAAGAAGTTGCTAAGTATGGTATAACAGGTATTCAAAGTATGGTACTTGGTTTTGTATATCATAAGTCCCAAAATAGAGATGTATTTCAAAAGGATATAGAAGAAGTTTTTGATATTAGACGTTCTTCAGTAACTAGTGTACTTCAATTGATGGAAAAAAACGGGTATGTTGAAAGAGTAAGTGTTTCTGAAGATGCAAGGCTTAAGAAGATAATACTTACCAAAAAAGGACTTGAAATTCAAAAAAAAGTACATGAATCCATTATTAAAATTGAAAAATATTTGAGGGATGAGTTAAGTGATGATGAAATGTACATATTAATTCATTTACTTGACAGATTATCTAAAAAAATTGCTGATTAAGTGCAATTTTTTTTGTAACATTAGTTAGAAATCTAACAAGAGGAGGAAAATATATGATAAAAAAATTAGCAAGTTATGTAGCAGAATTTAAAAAAGATGCAATTTTAACTCCTATATTTGTTGCTTTAGAAGCAATAATGGAGACTATTATTCCACTATTAATGGCATGGATTATTGACAATGGGGTAGGAAAAGGAGATATGAAATATGTATGCGTTGTTGGAGCAGTAATGTTAGCAGTATCATTTATATCTCTTACTTGTGGTGCATTGTCAGGAAAATATGCAGCTAGTGCATCTACTGGTTTTGCTAGAAATTTGAGAAGAGCAATGTATTATAATATACAAAATTATTCTTTTTCTAATATAGACAAGTATTCTACAGCTGGACTTATAACAAGGTTAACTACAGATATAACAAATGTTCAAAATGCATTTCAAATGGTAATAAGGATGTTTGTTAGAGCACCATTTATGTTGATTTTTGCTATGGGAATGAGTTTTTATATCAATGCAAAATTAGCTTTAGTATTTTTAGGAGCAATTATCTTTTTAGGGATTGTATTGTATTTTATTATGACTAGAGTACACCCATATTTCATGCAAGTTTTTAGAAAATATGATGATTTAAATGCTAGTGTGCAAGAAAATTTAACGGCAATTCGTACTGTAAAGGCTTATGTAAGAGAAGAACATGAAATAGGCAAATTTTATAAAGCTTCTGAAAACCTATATAAACTTTTTATAAGAGCTGAAAAATTGATTATAATTAATGCTCCTGCAATGCAATTTGCAGTGTATACTTGTATTTTACTTTTATCATGGCTTGGGGCAAAAATGATTGTTTCACATTCTATGACAACAGGTGAATTAATGAGTTTATTTACTTATACTACTAATATATTAATGAGTCTTATGATTATTTCTATGGTATTTGTCATGGTAATTATGTCAAAATCATCAGCTGAAAGAATTATAGAAGTATTAGAAGAAAAAAGTGATTTGGCAAATCCTAAAAATTCAATTTATGAAGTGAAAGATGGATCTATTACATTTAAAAATGTTAATTTTTCATATAATAAAAGCTTAGATAATTGTGTTTTAGAAGATGTAAATATAAAAATTAATTCAGGTGAAACTATAGGTATTATTGGAGGAACAGGAAGTGCTAAATCCACTTTAGTTCAACTTATTCCAAGATTGTATGACACAACAAGTGGCAGTGTTGAAGTTGGAGAAATTGATGTTAAGAAATATGATATAGAAACTCTCAGAGACGAAGTTTCCATGGTATTACAAAAAAATGTGTTGTTTTCTGGAACAATAAAAGAAAATTTACGATGGGGAAATAAGAATGCTACTGATGAAGAATTAATTACTGCATGTAGACAGGCTCAGGCTGATGAATTTATAGAAAAATTTCCTGATAAATATGATACTTATATTGAACAAGGTGGAAGTAATGTATCTGGAGGACAAAAGCAAAGATTATGTATTGCAAGAGCACTTTTAAAGAAACCTAAAATACTAATTTTAGATGATTCCACAAGCGCTGTAGATACTAAGACTGATGCACTTATTAGAAAGGCATTTAAAGAAACAATACCAGATACTACAAAGATTATTATTGCTCAACGTATTTCATCAGTAGAAGATGCAGATAGAATTATTGTATTAAATGACGGAAAAATTGATGGGTTTGGAAGTCATGATGAGCTTCTAAAATGTAATTCTATATATAGAGAAGTTTATGAATCTCAAATGAAAGGAGCTGATGACAATGAGTCAAAGTAAAAGTGTTAAGCCTAGAGCCATGCGAGGGCCTGGTGCACGTGGACATGCAAAGATGAGTAAAAATTCCTTGAAGACTTTAAAAAGGTTGTTAGCTTATGTAATTAAAGAATATAAATTTTTGTTTCTTATGGTACTGGCAACTATTATTATAAGTTCTATTGCCAATGTTGTTGGTACATTATTTATAAAAACTCTAATAGATAAATATATAGTACCTCTTTTAAATAAATCTGGAGGTGATTTTGCACCATTACTCAAAATGATATTTACTATGGCATTAATTTATTATGTTGGAGTTTTGGCAACATATGCATATAGCCGTATGATGATTATAATTTCTCAAGGTTCACTTAAAAGGATAAGAGATGATATGTTTTCTCATATGGAAACTTTAAATATTAAATACTTTGATACTCATGCTCATGGAGATTTAATGAGTCTTTATACCAATGATACAGATACATTGAGACAAATGATAAGCCAAGGTATACCTCAATTGTTATCAGCAATTATAACTGTTATTGGTGTATTTATTTCTATGATTTTCTTAAGCTTACCATTAACAGGTATTGAAATTTTAATTATAATTTTGATGGTCAACGTTACTAAGTTTATTGGTGGTAAAAGTGGAAAATATTTTGGGCTTCAACAAAAAGATTTAGGTGCAGTAAATGGTTATATAGAAGAAATGATGGAAGGCCAAAAGGTTGTAAAAGTCTTTTGTCATGAAGAAGAAGCAAAAATTAATTTTGATAAATTAAATGATATGTTGTTTAACAGTGCAAATAATGCAAATAAATATGCCAATGTTTTAATGCCTATCATGGGTAATATTGGATATATAAATTATGTGGCAGTTTCTATTGTTGGTTCTATTCTTGCCATTGGATCATTTGCTGGTTTTACTCTTGGAGCACTTGCATCCTTCTTACAGCTAACAAGAACCTTCAGTCAAACAATAAACCAAATGTCTCAACAATTTAACTTTGTAATTATGGCTTTAGCAGGGGCAGAACGTATATTTAAACTTCTTGATGAAGAGAAAGAAGCTGATGAAGGTTATGTAACCTTAGTAAATGCGGAAGAAAATAAAAATGGAGAACTAGTAGAATCCAAGAAGCGTACTGGAATTTGGGCATGGAAGCATCCACACCAAGATGATACAGTTACTTATACAAAGCTTCTTGGTGAAGTAGTATTTGATGACGTTGATTTTGGTTACAATGATGAAAAAATTATATTACACAATATAAAGCTTTATGCAAAGCCAGGTCAAAAGATAGCCTTTGTAGGTGCTACAGGAGCTGGAAAAACTACTATTACAAACTTAATCAACCGTTTTTATGATATTCAAGACGGAAAGATTAGGTATGATGGTATAAATATCAACAAAATTAGAAAAGACGATTTAAGAAGTTCTCTTGGAATGGTACTTCAAGATCCACATCTTTTCACTGGAACAGTTGCAGACAATATTAGATATGGAAAACTAGATGCAACTGATGAAGAAGTAATTGCAGCAGCTAAACTTGCTAATGCACATCAGTTTATAAAACATCTTCCAAAGGGATATGATACAGTTCTTACTAGTGATGGTGGAAAGTTGTCGCAAGGACAAAGACAACTATTGACAATCGCTAGAGTAGCTATTGCTGATCCACCTGTTTTAATACTTGATGAAGCAACATCCAGCATTGATACAAGAACGGAAGTTATAGTTCAAGATGGTATGGATAAGCTTATGAAGGGAAGAACAGTATTTGTAATCGCTCATAGACTTTCTACAATTAAAAATTCAGATGTAATTATGGTATTAGATGAAGGTAGAATTATTGAAAGAGGAAACCATGATGATTTAATCAAACAAAAAGGCAAGTACTATCAGTTATATACAGGAGCATTTGAGCTGTCGTAAAATTAATTATTTTTTAAGAAAATCAGGTAAATTGTATCTTTAAGGATATAATTTACCTTTTAAATTTTTTTGGAATTTTAAAGCTTAAAATTTATATATTGATGTATTAAATAGACTTTAATTAAATAAATATTAAAGTGAAGTCATATTAATTTTGAGGTAGATATGAGTATAAATAAAGATATAGAAAAAGTTATGGAAAAAGGAATAGAGAAAGGAGTAGAAAAGGGCATTGTAAAAGCAGTAGAAAAACTTATTGATGAAGGCATAATTCAATGTGCAGTTATTGAGACAGTAAATCAAATTATGAATATTGTTAAATGCTCTTTAGAAAGTACAATTAATACTTCTATATGTCCTGCATTGAAACAACTTGAAGAAATTTTTATAAAAATCGTTACTTCTGAGTGTGCTGTTAATGATTTAAATAAAATTAAAATGAATCTTAGAAATATTAAAAGTGAAGAACAGCTCAATTTTATATTAGATAAATTATATTCAGAAAATAAGCATATTTCTTTAGAAATGTTTAATAAGTATATGGATAAGTATATCAATGATGCGAAAACTAATTCTTGTGAAGATGAGTTTCATTTGGATGAAGATTAAAAAATAAGGTAAGGATAAATAGTAAAGTTACAGTACTTACTTATGAAAAAGGGGTGATTAACAGTGAAAAAGTTCACTAAAAGAACTTATGAAAGTGAAAAGCAATTTAATAAAGCTTCCAAAAAGCTTGAAAAGAAAGGATTTAAAGTTTCAAGCAGCACAGTTAATAATGGAAAATATATAGTGGAATACCAAACTAGAAGTTAGTATTACAAATATGGATTTTATTATTATAATTGAAATTCACAATTGAATATTAGATAGAAAATAAGAGTTTTAATATTTTTTAAAACTCTTATTTTATTATAGTTATCATTCAGCTTTTCAGATATAAAATTTACTTACACATTCGGTGAATTCTATAAATATTATCTATTTTATGCTGATGCGGATGTTTACTTAAACAAGTATATAGAAGCTTAGTTAAATATAAATTGAACAAAATTATATACAAAAAATGTAAAAAATATGATAATATGTAAATGTTGGAGGTGAAATTATGGAAAAAGTATATGCATTTGAAAATTTAAAAGATATTGATGATATAGAGTTTACAAAGGAAAAATTACTTTCTATTATAGAAAAGCTAAAGTTAGAAAATAATTATCTAAGGAAAACCAAAAAGTATGGTTTAGTGTGGGAAGAACAAGCAGAGGAAGCAGAAAAAATTTTGAAAAATAATTATCCAGTACTTACAGAAGTTAAGGAAAAGGAAATTAAGAGCGGGAACAATAATATTACCAATGTAATAATAGAAGGGGATAATTTATATGCTTTAAATACTTTATTGTTTACTCATGGAATAAATGATGAAAGACAGATAAATATAATTATTGATCCTCCATATAATACAGGAAATAAGGATTTTATATACAATGATAATTATGTCAATGGCGAAGACACTTATAGACACAGCAAATGGATTTCTTTTATGAATAAGCGGTTAAGGCTTTCAAGGGAGCTTTTAAGTAGTGATGGGGTTATATTTATATCTATTGATGACAATGAGCAGAGTCAACTAAAAATGTTATGTGATGATGTATTTGGTGAAGATAATTTTATTAATTGTATAAGTGTTAAAACCAAAAATGCTTCAGGTGCTAGTGGTGGTGGTGAAGATAAAAAGTTAAAAAAGAATATAGAGTACTTGCTTATTTACTGCAAAAATAGAGAAAGGTGTAATCTTAAAGCTGTATATAAGGAATATCCTTTAATGAATCTTATAAATGAAAGAAGAGAAGAAGGAAAACAATACGATTATAGACAGGTGCTTATAAATGAAGGTACTAAGAAATATATGTGTACTATAAAGGATGGAAATTCTGGGAATATAAAAATTTTTAAACATGAAGGATATATTATGAAAAATATATCAGAAATTATGGAGGAAGAAAACCTATCCGAAGCTGAAGTTTATTTAAAATATTTTTCTAAAATATGCAGCAGTACCAATTCTCAATCATCAATAAGAAAAAAAGTAATAGAAGGTACTAATGACTATAGAGGGCTTATATCTATAGAATATGTTCCTAAAACGGGGAAAAATAAAAATAAATTAACTACTAATTACTATATCAACAGCAGAATAGTCATATGGTTATCAGATGCAGCTTATATGAAGAATAAAAAAATATACAAAAAGGAGAAGCTTGGCACTTTATGGGATGATATTAGCTGGAATGGAATTTCTTCTGAGGGAGGAGTTACTTTTAGCAGTGGAAAAAAGCCGCTTAAATTTATAAAGAGAATAGTTTCTATGTGTGATGATAAAGGTATTTTTGTTGACTTTTTTGCTGGGTCAGGAACTTTAGGACAAGCTATTTTAGAAATGAATAAGGAGGATAATGGAGAGAGGCAATTTATACTATCTAATATTGGAAGGGAAACCCCAGAAAATATTTTAAATATATGTGAAAATATAACCTATAGGCGTATAAGAAATATTATTACAGGATATATAAACTCTCATGATACTTATATAAAAGGAATAGGTGGAAATGTGAAATATTATAAAGTAGAGTTTATTCCTAAGAATCAAAGCAGAGATGCTTTGAAAATTAAGCTTGCAGATAGATGTAGCGAGCTTCTATGTATAAAGGAAAACTGCTTTAATTTATATAAAAGTGGTTGCCAGTATAATATTTTTACAAGTAATAATTTGGCTATGATAATTTGTCAGAGTTTTATGGACGCTTCTATGATAAGCAGTATTGAAAAAGATTTAAAATGTTTAAATTCATATAAAAAAATTCTTTATTTTCTGAGTTTGGATTGCGAAATCAGTGAATTTGAAGAATTGAATGCTATAGGAATAAAAGTTAAACCAATACCACAAAAAATTATGGAAGTTTATGAGGAGGCACTAAAGTCATGGTAGTGCTAAAAAGTTACCAGAAAAAAGCTGTTAGAGAATTAGTTGATAAAACTAATAGGTTGCTTAAAAATAATGAGAAAAAGAAGGTACTGGTCCTTAAAGCACCTACAGGCTCAGGAAAAACTGTAATTGCATCAAAGTATATTGAAATGGTCAGTAAACTTCAAGATAAAGATTTTTGTTTCATATGGATATCTATTGGTAAGGGACATTTGCATGAACAGAGTAAGAATAAAATAAGTAGTATACTAGAAGGAAGTCCTCCTTGTAAATTACTGGAGGATGTTATTAGATATGGAATAATAAAAAGAAATGCCATAGTAGTAGTTAATTGGGAAAAGCTGAATACAAAGAAAAATGGAGCATGGGATAATGTTTTAATGAGAGAAGGGGATGGAATAAATTTTCTTAAGCTTTTGGAAAATACAAGTAGTGCAAGAAAAATAATTTTAATTGTTGATGAAAGCCATAATACTACAGATACACGAACTTCCAGAGAATTGATGAATATAATAAATCCTGAAATTTTGCTTGAAATGAGTGCTACTCCCAAATATATACCTTCAGGAGAGGATATAGAAGAGAGTAGAGCTGCTTTTGTAAAAGTTTTACCAGAAGAGGTTATTGAATCAGGTGTAATAAAAAAAGAAGTACTTATAAATGATAATATTGATGAAGTAGATTTAGATAACAAAAACTCCATTGAAATTGTAGTAGAAATGGCTATTAAAAGAAGGTTGGAGTTAAATGAAGCTTTTGTCAGGGAAAATGTTAAAATAAATCCATTATGTCTTATTCAAATACCTAATGCTAAAACAGGAGAAGAAATTTTACATGAATTAATTAGAATACTTAAAATTAAGGGAATATCAATAGAAAATAATAATCTCGCAGTATGGACAAGTAATAAGTGTAAAAACTTAGAAAATATTGTTGATTTCAACTCTAAGGTTGATGTTTTAATTTTCAAAATGGCTGTAGCTACTGGATGGGATTGTCCGAGAGCACAAGTACTTTTAAAGCTTAGAGAAAGTGGAAGTGAGATTTTTGATATACAAACCATTGGAAGAATTCTTCGTATGCCTCAGCGGAAGCATTATAGAAATGAAATTTTAAATAAAGCTTATATATATACTAATAATAAAGATATTTCTGTTAAAGTCGGCAGCCTTTCATTAGTTAAATTTTTAAAAGCTAATATTAAACCTAATATGAAAAATGTTATTTTGCGTTCATATTATAGAGAACCAAGTAAAGATGTTGTTATTAAAAGAGAAATATTGAGTCGTATTTTTTATAAACAAGCTGAAAAAGAATTAAATGTATCAGCGAATAGAAATGCAGTAAACAACTTACATGCTTTGAATAAACTAAGTTTTAATATGGAAATTGATAATTTAGAAAGCCAGCTTATGTATGATGGACATATTGAAACATCAAAATTGGATAGAGTAAATGTAAAAATAGCCCATAAAGATAAAAGAATAAAGGTAAGTGAATTTGATATTGAAGAAGTATTTACAACTCTTTTAAAAAAAATTTCGGAAAATTTCTATCCTTATTTAAAGGAATTAATTTATAAATATTTTAATGATGTTTTTAATTATAGCATAAAGAAAACAGGGGTAATAACTACAATACAATCATTATTCATTGTTAATTACGAGAAATTTTTCAAATCAATATTAAATACTACTGTAGAAAATTACATTGAGGAATATAGAAAATGTGAACTTAAAGAGACAAAAGAATATTATAATGATTTTTCAATAAAAGAAACTAAGCTTGTAGATGATGTTTCTTATGAGTTTTTTAAATCACAAAAAAATATATATGATAAATGCTACTTAAAGAAAAATAGAAAGCAAACTGAAAAAATTTTTGAAGATTTTATAGAGAAAAGTGGAGATAAAATTATTTGGTGGTATAAAAATGGTGACAGCGGAAAAGAAAACTTTGCTATACGTTACGAATATAATGAAATACCTCATGCATTTTATCCAGATTACATTGTACTTTTTAAAACAGGATTAATTGGAATATTTGAAGTTAAATCAAAAAATGATAGAGAAGCAGAAACTAGAACAAAGGCTAAAAATGAATATTTACAAAAATATTTAAAAGAGCAAATAGGTAAAGGAAAAAATGTTATGGGTGGAATAATTGAAGTATCAGATGGAAGCATAAAGATTAGTATTGGTGGAAAAGAATATGCATCAAATAATTTAGGAGACTGGGAAAGTTTTAAATGCTAATTTATCAAGCTTTAGTATTTATGTTATAGCATAAATAAAAGGAGGCAAACTGTAATATATATATAGAATAAATACAGAAAAGAGGAGTGTTTTATTGGGCAATTAGTAAAGTGTACAGTTTACCTTATGAAATTTACTATATTTCTTCCCTCCAGAAGCCGTATGCAATATGAGCCTTAATCAGCACTTGAGCAGAAGAAATTAATAAGTTTAAAATATTGCCTCCTGGAGGAATAATTATTTTACCATTTTCTTCATTAACAAGAGTGGAGCTCGGAGGAACAATTCTTGTATAAGCTTTAACACCACCTTGAATTTTATTGTTTAGAAATTGACCAGTAAGAAATATTATCTTTGGCTTAGGTGGAGGTAAAATCGTAAGGTTAGATGGTGTAACAGAGGTTACTTTAGTTGCTCCTTCTGGTATAGTAGAGTTTAAATATATTTGTGATTTTATTGGTAAATCTGAAGTATTAGTAACAGTGGTAACACTAAAATATAGATTTACACCTGAGTCTTTAGGATTGTATAAAGCTCCCCAGGCATAATTATTAAAACCAAAACTTAATAAATCAGATTCTCCAATAAAATATTTGCCTTCAAAGGATTTAAAAATAGGATTTTCAATATTAACTACTTCTCTCAAAGAATGAGAAGTTCTATTATTCGTCATTTGAATCACCTCGATATATTTTATGAATTAGGGCAAGAATTGTTCCATGTGCTTAAATTGTGAATTATAAATTTTTCAATTATACTATTGTGTCTATGACAAAAAAGATATATTATAATGAATGGTGTACAGATTAAAACATTTTTACAAGAGAGGACAGGATAATATATTAATGGAAAACTTAAGATTAAATTCACAAAATATTTATAGAATAGTTGAGAAACTAAAGATGGAGAAGGTATTTTGTATATCATTAGCACTTTCAATTTTTACTTCTCTTTTTGTTAACCCCAAAATATCATATATAAATTTTAAGGTTATTGTACTTCTTTTTAATTTGATGATAATAATTTCTGCTTTAAAAGAGCTGAAGTTTATGGATAAAATTGCAGTTATGGTTTTATCAAAGTGTAAAAATACTAGAATGATTTCCTTGATATTTATTGCAATAACTTTTTTTGCTTCTATGTTAGTAACAAATGATGTTGCCTTACTTACTTTTGTTCCTTTGGCGATGCTTACTTTTAAAAAAGTAAAATTTGATCCAATGAAAACAATAATACTTCAAACTTTAGCAGCTAATATAGGCAGCAGCCTTACACCTATGGGAAATCCACAAAATTTATTTTTATTTACATATTATAATTTGAGCAGTTTTCAGTTTTTTACAATCACAATACCATTTGTGGGTATAGGTATGTTTTGGCTTATTTTACTAAATATTAGAATACCTAAGGAAAAGCTTCAACTGTCCATTAAAAATGTAAATATAGAAGATAAAAAGAGGACTAGCATATATTTAATTATTTTTTTCATTGTAGTTCTTTCGGTATTTGGAATTGTAAATTATAAATACACATTTTTAATTGTAGTAATAGGTGTACTGTTTATGGATAAACACCTTATAAAAGAAGTAGATTATTTTTTATTACTTACATTTATATGCTTTTTTATATTTATTGGAAATGTATCCAGCATAAAAAGTATTCAAGAATATTTACATAATTTTTTACAGATAAGAGACATGCCTTATTTTTCATCTATAGTGTTTAGTCAATTTATAAGTAATGTTCCGTGTTCTGTATTGTTAGCAGGATTTACTGAAAATTGGCGAGAGGTACTTTTAGGGGTCAATATAGGAGGAATGGGGACGCTAATAGCTTCACTAGCAAGTCTTATTTCTTATAAAATATTTATAAATGAAAATGAAGATAAAAAAAATAAATTGTATTTGAGTAAGTTCAACATTTACAGCTTTGTAAGTTTATTTTTATTTACTATTGCAAATTATGTATATATTCATTTATAGAAGCTATATTTTTAAGTGTAAAACGTTTTAATTATCAGAATGTGGAATTTCAAATTGTCTAGTTTTTCCCATCATATAAGCTAGCTTAATAATTTTTTGTTCTTCCTCAGACATTTCTCTATTAAACATTTTTTCAAATTGTTTAATTAGCTTAGAAGTATCAAGTATGCTTTTTTCAGTATTGTTTCTAGTAGGTTTCATATTTTTATTCACATCATATTTTATAATGTTTATATTTTTTTTAGGGATTTTCTTGAAAACTTCTGCTGTATAATAAGCATCATTAAGAGCATTATGAAATTTGTTTTCAATATTAATGTTTAATAATTCAGCAGCATTTTTAAGTCCAATATTGGTTCCTTTTGGGCAATTAAGATATTTAGATGCATAAAATTGAATATTAATATACTCCTTTGAAATTGGACTTATATCTAAATTATGGTATTGAATATTTCTAAATAATTCTTTTATATCACAAGCACCCCATACGCACAATATGTTTTTATCATTACCTATAAACTCCAAAATTTCTTTGTAAACTTCTTGAAATGGTTGTTCTGTATTTAACATATCTATTGTAATACCTGTCATTTCTTCTACAAAAGGATTCATAACAGTATACAATTCAGGTTTCACCAATTTGTTTAGGATAGAAATAATCTGAAGATTTTCATCAAGTTTTACAGCACCAATTTGAATTATTTCAAAAGGACATTTTAAATTTGTTAAGTTTTTGTTCTCTTTTTTAGAATTTAAACTTTGATTAAATTCTAAATCAAATACTATGTAATTCATTGTTATCCTCCTGAGTTTGTAAAATTTCTATAGATTGATTATATCACAATTTATTAGTGTTAACTTTTCTGCTTATTTGATCTAATGATTTTAACAAAAAAGTATATACTAATAACTAAAATTGTTATACAAGTTAAAAATTCACCTGCTTGTGTTACTATGGGAACTATGCTTTCCCAGGAGTCACCAAACCAATAACCTAGTCCTAAGTACATGGATGTCCATAATAAATCGCCTAAACCAACAAATAAACTAAAAGTTATTAACTTATATTCTGTAATACCTGCAGCTGCATTAACAAAAGGACCCATAGCTGATATTAAAAATCTGGTAAAAAAAATTGTGCCTTTACCATGCTTTTTTAAATAATTTTGTGCTTTTATTATTTTGGGCTCAAAGTAAGTTTTTACTTTTGTAGATTTATTTAGAAATTTATGACCTATAGTCTTCCATACCATATAAGAAATGCCATCGCTAACACATGAAAAAAACCAAATTTCTAATAAAAGAACTACTATATTAAATTCGCCAGCATAAGCAAAAGCTCCAGAGGCTATTACTATTAAACATGCTCCTGTGGGAATTCCTATAGATCCAAACATAATTATTACACTTAAGAACCAAATATTATAATCTCTAAAATATGTTATCAGTAAATTACTAAAGTTGCTCATGTTTTTTACCTTCTAAATTATTATTATTATTATTATTTTTTATGAGTTTTTTCAAGCTTTTTTTAATTTCCTCTGGAGTTTTGTTATACTTTTTGAATAATTCAATAATAGGTATATTTTCATCACCTTTTTGAGGGGTAATTCCAAGAACTTCAAAAATTTCTTGTTCATTTATATTATATTTATGAGATATTTTTTTTACAGTCAGCCATTTATGAGTGCTCATATTTCCCAATTGTCTGCTTTCTTTATTAGGAATTTCAATACTTTTAAATCCTCTATGTAATGTCAAGGATTGTTTAATTATTATAGATGTAGTTAAGATAATTAATATTGATAATATAGCTATTTTTGAATTTTTTGTCATAATGTTCATCTCACTTATACTATTATAATTTAAAAAAGAATGCTATTGTGTAGTTGTATCTATAATGTTTTAAAAAATACATACTTAATCGGGATAAGGAGTATTTATATATTTAATAATGTTATAATATTGACTATTAGTCAATATTATAATGAAATATTATATTGGTTTTAATTAATTTAAAAAATATATAATAAATTGTTGGTTGCGAAGTTTGAAAAAATATGCATTGTAGTGTAGAATATGAAATATAATGAAATTTTACTTTAAGATGGGTAATAAAGTTAACCTGTAAAATACAATTTGAGAGGAGCACAAAATGGCAATATTAAAAAAGCACTTAATAGCATTATTGATAACTTCTAGTACTTGTTTTCTATTTACATCTAAAGCCTTTGCTAGTGATATAAAATTAAATAGGATAGCAGGACAAGATCGTTTTGAAACTTGCAGCAGTATAGCAGATTCTGGTTGGACTAAAAGTGATTATGCAGTTTTAGTTAATAGTGAAATGTATGCAGATGCTGTTGTGTCATCACCATTAGCAGATAAATACAAAGCACCAATACTGCTTACACAAAAGGATAATATTCCAGATACAGTAGTAGATGAATTAAATAGATTAAGAGTTAAAAAAGTATTTATTTTAGGTGGTCCAAGCTTAATATCTAAAAATGTTGAAAAACAACTAGGAAACATGGGTATATCTATCGAAGAAAGAATTGCAGGTCAAGACAGATATGAAACAGCAGTAAAAGTAGCAAGTCACATAACAAATCCTAATAATTCTATTTATGTGGTAGATGGCGAAGATTGGAGAAATGCATTAGCAATTAGTCCAATAGCTACCATATCTCATAGTCCTATAATTTTTACCAATAAAGATGGTGTTCCAGATGTAGTTAAAAAGAATATAGACAATACAACTCATACCTATAATATTATAGGAGAAAAGGATGACTATGATTTTTTGAATAATATTGAACAGCATTTAGGAGGAAAACATTTAAAAATTTTAGGATATAATAAAGTGGATACAAACATTGAAGTATACAATTCTTTTAAGGATAAAATGAAGTTAAATAAGATTTATTTAGCATCAAGTAAAGCCTTTGCTGATGGTTTGTGTATAAGTCCATTAGCAGGAGAGAATAAAAGTCCACTATTTTTTGTGGATGAAAATAATATGAATGAAGTTAAAAACTTTTTAGATCAAAATGGAAAAAATGTAGGAGAAATTGATGTTATTGGTGGTCAAGGTGTTATTGCAGATTCAACACTGCAAACTTTATTAAAATCAAATACTACTGCTAGTGTAAATAATAGTGATAGTATAAGTAATAGTGATAATATAAATGATAATAGAGGAAATGGAATTACTAATGTAAATCAGGACAATAGTGAAAACCTAGGTAATGATGAAAATAATAGTTCAATAACTCCTATAAATGGGCAATCACAAGTATCAGTAGAACAATGTGAAAAATTTCTAAGAAAAAGAAATCCTAATGCTCCTTATTTAGCTAATATTTATAAGAAATACTGTGACATTTATGGAATAAGGTTGGAATGTGCATGGGTACAGATGTGTTTAGAGACAAACTTTTTAAGATATTCTGATACTTCAATAACCACATTAAATATGAATAATTATGCAGGCTTGGGAGCTTTGGATAATAATGGAAGAGGACAAGCTTTAAGTTTCCCTACTGAAGATGAGGGGGTTAAATGCCATATTCAGCACTTATTTGCATACAGCAGCAAAAATCCATTGCCAGATGGAGAAGTATTAATTGATCCAAGATTTAATCTTGTACAAAGGGGCTGCGCTCCTAATATTGAAAACTTAGGAAATGGTAAATGGGCTTCAGATAAGGAATATGCTCATAAATTATTAAGTTTATTAAATGAATTAAAGTAACTTTTAAACTTTTTTAGGATTAACCCTTAACTCCTTTAATAATAAATTAAAATCCAATGCTTAATTTTTAAGCATTGGATTTTTGTATAAAATATACTATTTAGTTAGCATAAGTAAATATTTAATAGTAATTTTAAAAAGTTAAATATAAAATTAAGTTAAATATAAAATTGTATTCTAATGATGTTTACTTTGTGTCGAAAAAAATGTAAAGTTATTATATTAAATGTATTATTTAGAGAAGGGGGAAATAAAAGAATGGTTAAAACAAAGGTTGGAAGAGGAATGTCGGATGATCTTGAGATAGCGTTAGATGAAGCTACAAAGGATTTTGTTAACCCTAAATTAATAATTTACTATACAAGTAAAAGTCGATTTGAACAATTTTCTAAGCTTTTATACAATAAATTCCCTAATTCTGTAGTAATTGGAAGTTCCGCATATAAAGAAATTTATAAATATGGACTTACTAATGGAGCTTTGTTAGCTATGAGTTTTGAAGAAGGAATAGAATGTTTTGCAGGTGTAATTGAAGACATAGACAAGTATCCTGTAAAGTATATTCAGAAGGTACAGGATTGTATTAGTAAGTTAGGGGATGCTAGTAATACAATATGCCTTGAATTTTGTGTTGGTACAACCAATAGTGAGGAAAAAGTACTTTCCACAATTAATTCTTTACTGCATGTATATGATATACCTTTATTAGGAGGAACTTCAGCAGATGATGGTGAATTTCAAACTACTTATGTTGGGTTAAATGGAAAAGCATATAATAACAATTGTGTGTTTGTATTAGTTAAAAACCTAAACGGAAAAATAAAAATATATCAGGAAAATATATTTAGAAAAACACAACATTCATTTATAGCTACTAAAGTAAATGCAAAACAAAGGATAGTGTATGAACTTGATGAAAAGCCATGTGCTGAAGTTCTTGCCAAAAGTCTAAACGTTTCTGTAAATAACCTACCTGAATTATTTTCAACCCATCCATTAGGAAGAATTGTTGGTGACAACTTATACATTTCAGCAAATAAAAATTTAGTGGATAATAAAGCTGTTTCTTATTATAGTAGAATATATAAAAATTCAAAAGTGGTTTTGCTTGAACCAGATGATTATAGGCAAGTATTAAAATCAACAATATCTAAAATTAAAAATGATTTTAATCATATTTCTTGTGCAATTGTAGTTAATTGTGTTGCAAGAACCATGTTTTTTGAACAGGAAGGCTTTGCAGAAGAATTTGCTAAGGAATTAGGACAGCTTGGAACATATATAGGTTTTGCCTGCCATGGTGAACAAATGAATGATTATCATTTCAATCAAACTATGCTGATTGGTGTTTTTGAATAAATAAAATGGGGGTACATATATGCTTGAATTATTTAGAAAAAATA
Source organism: Clostridium carboxidivorans P7 (assembly GCF_001038625.1). Classification (GTDB taxonomy): domain Bacteria; phylum Bacillota; class Clostridia; order Clostridiales; family Clostridiaceae; genus Clostridium_AM; species Clostridium_AM carboxidivorans. The sequence goes on along the minus strand of NZ_CP011803.1, from coordinate 2,015,957 downwards.
AAAAAATAGATGTTGAAGTAAGTAGTAGTGATAATAATGAAAAAGAAATAAAATCAATTGATGATATTAGTGAACAACAGTGTATTAATTATAGTTTAAGTTACATACAAGAAAGAATGTCTAACCTTATGGATAGTGAAATTAACATATCCAAGACAGTAAATGATGTTTCAAGAACCTTTAATCAGGTATCTGGAAGTATAGATAAAATTGGAAATGTATTAGATAATTTTAATGATAATTTCAACCATTTTGCAGAAAGTTCAAGTAATATAGATACGGCTACAGATGATTCTATAAAGGCTCTAGATAATGCAAATATTATGATGGCTGATTTAAAAAGTAAAATGCATAATATAGAGAAGAGTATGAATGAATTTGCAAATACATTTTTTATTCTTAAAAGTTCTTTTAAAGATATAGGTAAGCTATCAAACAGCATTAGCGATGTAGCTAATGAAACAAATCTTCTTGCATTAAATGCAAATATTGAAGCTGCAAGAGCTGGAGAAGCAGGAAAAGGGTTTGCTGTTGTTGCAGAAGAGGTTAGAAAACTAGCAGATTCAACTAAAGAATTGGTAGATGGTATAAATAAAAAAATGGCTGAAATGGATAATAATGTTGAAAACCTTTCTAGTTCTGTAGAATATTCAAAATCAGCTTTAAAGGAGGGAGTAGATTCAACTGAAAAAACTCAGGAAGCTTTTTCAAGTATTCTTAGTTCCTCAAAGCATGTAAAAGAAAAGACGGGAGAAATTAATAATTCTGTAAGCGTTACCCAAAAAGGACTTAAGGAAATATCAAATGACATAAATGAAATAATGAATTCCTCAAAGGATGTAAATACTGAAATTGTTGACTTAAATATACAGTCGTCTGAAAAATCAATAATTTTTTCAGACATAATTAATTTTTTAGAACAACTTGATACTATTTCCATAGAAAAGATGAATGCATTAAAAAAGTAGGTTTATTAAAAGTAAAAGCCAGTGCTTGAAAATAAACACTGGCTTGAAACTTACTAAAATATATATCCAAAATATCGGTACTCTAATTTTGATCCCTATCTAACGATAGGTGGGCGTCAGCATAAATGATTCAATCGCCTTAAATGCCATAAGAGGACTCATAGAAAGGTACATTTCCACATTTAACTTATCGGACTCCCTAAGTAAAAATGTAGGTTCAAAATAAGAGCTTAACGAATACTCCAGAAAACATATTTTAAAATCTAAATTTAGGATTATAACTCAATAATTTTACAAAATTACTAATTAAAATTAAATCTGTAAAATAAATTATTGTTCCATGTGAATATAATAACAGATTTAAAGTTACAATTCAAGAGGTTTATTTATAGTAATTTATTCCTTGAGCATAAACTAAAAAAGTAATATTTACTTAAAATAGTGTAAAATATATACATTTGCAATAATTAAGTAAATACAGTATAATATTTTATGTTTATATCAAAATAATTTTAGCACATAGGAGTATATTAGAGATGAGAGCAAGTTATAAAAATCCAAAAGAATTAGCAAGTAAATTGAGAGATTTAGTTGATACGTATTTTGAGGGTTTATTAAGTTATGAAGAATTAGAAAAAACTATTATAGCTATAATAAATGCCAATGGTGATAGGGTCTATAAAAATGGATTCATGCCAACAAAACTAGCTGGTATTTTAGGTACTGAAAGAGTGGATGTTATAAACAAGATTCAAAAAACAATGGAATAATTCATATATAAAAGGGGTTATCCTAAAGTAAGTTTTATATAATATATTAAGTTTTTAAGTTGAAATCTTAATATATTATATTTTTATTTTGGGAAAGCCCTTTTTATATGTAAATTAATATTATATAGAACTTTTTAAAGAGGAGTATGTGGTTTATGAAAAAATTATTGTATGATTGTGATAACACTATGGGACTACCAGGTAGAGATGTAGATGATGGACTTGTAATTTTGTATTTACTTGGAAGGCAGGATATAGAGTTAAAAGGTATAACAACAACTTATGGAAATAGCTCTCTTGATGAGGTATTTGAAAATACAAAGAATATGTTTAATTTTTTACATATAAAAAATATACCTTTGATAAAAGGGGCTAAATCAGCACAATATAGAATAAGTGATGCAGCAAACTTTTTAGCAAGAGAAGCAGCCAAAAATCCTGGAGAAATTACTTTACTTGCAACAGGTTCACTAACTAATTTATATGGTGCATATGAATTAGATAATAATTTTTTCTGCAATCTAAAAGAAATAGTTTTGATGGGGGGAATAACAAAGCCTCTTATAATAAATGATGTGAATTTAGATGAACTAAACTTTTCTTGTGATCCTTCAGCTGTATATGAAGTGTTGAATTCTAATAGTGATGTAACTATATTAACTGGACATACTTGTCTTCAAGCTTTTTTTGGAGAAAAAGAACTAAGTAAGCTAAAATGTCAAAGTGGTCATCGTATATATGAATTTATAGCAAGAAATATAGAACCTTGGTATAATTATGTACACAAAACTTTTGGAGTTTGGGGATTTTATAATTGGGACATTGCATCAGCGGTATATGTTACAAATCCAGAACTTTTCGAAGATAAATATGAGTATGTAGTTTCAAGTAAAACTGATTTAAGTAAAGGATATCTTAAAATTGATAATAGCAAATTCAGTTCAGCAAAAATAAATATTCCAACTAAAATAAAAAATAGAGAAGAATTTAATAAAATTGTATTTGAAGCTTGGGAAAGACTTAAATAATAAAAAGTTATAGTAAAACGTTTAAATATAAGTAATACTTATTCTTGGATATTATTTTGGTTACATATGATATAATAATATGGATTTTTAGAGATATCTATATATTTAATAAGGGAGGACAAAATGTGAGAAAGGTATTGGCATTATTTATGATTTTTATGTTATCAATAGGTTCCTTTGGATGTGCTCAAAAGAAAAGTTCAACTGACGATACAATGAATAAAAATTGGGATACGATATTAAAAGAAGCTAAAGGAACAACCGTTAATTTTTATGGTTGGGGTGGAAGCAAAACAACAAATGCATGGATTGATGATTATTTAACTAAAATGTTAAAGGATAAATATGATATAACTTTAAAAAGAGTTCCTATGAATATTGAGGACATATTAAATAAGTTAATTGGAGATAAACAGGCGAATAATAAAAAAGGAACTATTGATGTAGTTTGGATTAACGGAGAAAACTTTTATACAGCAAAGCAAGCAGGAATACTTTATGGACCTTTTGCAGAAAAGCTGCCTAATTTTAATAAGTACATAGATAAGAATTCAATAGAAGTAAAATCTGATTTTGGATATTCTGTGGAAGGATACGAAGTACCTTATGGAAAAGCACAATTTGTAATGGTGTATAATGGAAGTAAGCTGTCGAAGACACCTGCAAGTGCACAGGAATTATTACAATTTGCAAAAGAAAACCCAGGCAAATTTACATATTCTGCACCTCCTGATTTTACTGGAAGTGCTTTTGTAAGAAACATTATATATGACACTGTTGGATATGATAAGATAGCTAATGCAAAACCAGATAAAGCATCAGTAGAGAAAGTAATTCAACCAGCTATGGATTATTTAAAGCAGTTAAAGCCTTACTTATGGAATAATGGAAAAACTTATCCATCTACCATAGCTCAATTAGATAATATGTATGCAGATAATCAATTGCTTATGAGTATGTCTTATAATCCAAATTCAATACCTGGTAAGGTAAAGAGTGGTGAGTATCCAAAAGGTACAAAAAGTTTTATATTTAATAAGGGAACTATAGGAAATACCCACTTTTTAGCAATGCCATATAATGCACCTAATAAATCAGGAGCAATGGCTGTTATAAATGCAATAATTACTGTTGAAGCACAAGCATCAAAATATGACCCAGAAGGTTGGGGAGATTTACCAGTTTTAGACAACAGTAAACTTTCAGCAGATGAAAAGAAGAAATTTGAAGAAATTAAGGTTGGAGAAGGAGTAATACCTCAGGATAAATTATTGAGTCACAGAATTCCTGAAGTTCCAGCGCAGTTGGTACCTATTATAGAAAAGATTTGGTTAGAACAAATTCCAGGAGATAAGTAATAGTAAATTTTTGATAAATACTTAAAGGGGACATTGCAAAATGAAAAGAGAAGTTAAGCCATATATATTACTTCTTCCAGCTGCTGTTGTTTTATTTGGAATATTGGCATCTGGTATAATAATGGCTTTAGCACAAAGTTTAGGATATATGCCTATTATTGGTATTAGGGAATTAACATTTAAATATTATGTTTCTATAATTTCTGATAAAAGTTTTTTAGAATCTTTGATATTTAGTTTGAAAATTTCATTGATTTCATCAATTATAGCAGTTATAGTTGGTGTAGTACTTGCTTACTCTATGCTTATTAATAAGCATAGAGTAAGTATAAAAAAAACGTTGTACATACTTCCTATAATAGTACCTCATATGGTTGCTTCTTTTTTAATGTTCAATATTCTATCTCAAAGTGGACTGTTGCCTAGAATTTTATATGGACTTGGTATATTAAAGGAACAATCACAGTTCCCAAATCTAATTTTTGATAGACATGGTATTGGAATTATAATGACTTATCTTTGGAAGGAGATACCCTTTGTAGCTATGGTGGTATATGCATTTATGAGTAACATAAATAGAAATCTTGAGGATGTAGCTGTGAATTTAGGTGCTAGCAGAAGACAGCGCTTCTGGTACATTATACTTCCTTTATCATGGCCTTCGATTATATCTTCTTTTATTATTATATTTGCATTTTCATTTGGTGCATTTGAAGTTCCATACTTGCTTGGACCTACCACACCTAAAACTTTACCAATAAAAGCTTTTATAGAATATTCAAATCCTGATATTTCTAATAGACCTTATGCAATGGCTTTAAATGTTATTCTTACTTTTATTTCCATAATGATAGTATGGATTTATGATAAAACTCTTAGTTTGATTTGCAGAAATATGTAAAGTTTTAAGCTTTGATTTTATACAGGAGTGAAAGGATTTATGAAGAAAAATATTGCTTTTAATATTGTTATTTATTTGGCTGTCTTTTTAATTGTTTTACCATTAATAGTTTTGCTATTATGGGGATTTAGTAAAAGATGGCCTTGGCCATATATTGTACCTAGAGAGTATAGCTTAAGAGGAATAAATTATTTTTTAACTGGTTATGGTAATTCTACTAAAATACTTTTATATAGCATTTTCTTATCCTTTGTAGTTACTGTAATAACTTTAATAATAAGTATACCAGCTGCTAGAGCTTTAGGATTATATGAATTTAAAGGAAAAAGTTTTTTTAAACTGCTTGTACTTTTACCACTTATTATATCACCAGTGGCAGTTGGTATTGGTATTCAGGTGTTCTTTATAAAAATTGGACTTGCAAATACATTCTTAGGTGTAGTTTTAGTACATTTAATACCATGTTTACCTTATGGTATAAGAATACTTACTGATGTGTTTGAAATTTTAGGTGAATCTATGGAATTTCAGGCCAGAACATTAGGAGCAAGTAAGCTGCAGACTTTTTTTTATGTAACTTTACCTTTAATATCTCCAGGTCTAATATCTGCAGCAAGTTTGGTATTTATAGTATCCTTAAGCCAGTACTTTCTAACCTTTATAGTAGGAGGAGGAAATGTTATAACCTTCTCTATGATTATGTTTCCATTCATTCAAAGTGGAGATAGAACTATAGCAGCTTGTTATAGTATTGTATTTATAGTTACTACTTTAATACTTTTAGTTGTAATGGAGAAAAAAGTTAAAGCCTACTATGCAATAGAAAATCATTTTTATATTTAAGGAGAATACATATGGCTAAGTTACAAATAAAAGATATAAATAAAAGTTTTAATGAAACAAAAGTATTGAAAAATATAAACTTTTTCGTAGATGATGGTGAAATAATATCTCTTTTAGGTGAATCTGGATGTGGAAAAAGTACTACATTAAAAATTATTGCCGGACTTATGAAACCTGATAATGGAGATGTAATTATAGATGAATATTCTGTTTTAAATGTACCACCAGAAAAAAGAAAGACAGTAATTGTATTTCAAGATCATTTGCTATTTCCCCATTTGAATACAGAAGATAATATTGGTTTTGGTCTTAAAATGGCTGGTGTAAAAAAACATATTAAAGATAACAAAGTTGCAGAAATAATAAATTTGTTAAAACTCCAAGGTTTGGAGAAAAGATATCCAAAAGAATTGTCAGGAGGTCAAAGGCAGAGAGTTGCATTAGGCAGGGCTTTAGCAGTTGAACCTAAAGTTCTTTTGTTAGATGAACCTTTTTCAAGCTTAGATATGAGACTGAGAGATGAAATGAGGGAACTAGTGTTAGATATACAAAAGAGACTTAGAATAACTACTGTTTTGGTTACTCATGATAAAGAGGAAGCTCTAATGATGTCAGATAAAATTGCAATAATGATGAATGGAAATATAAAGCAGTTTGATACTCCAGAAAATATTTATGAAAAACCTGTAGATCCATTGGTTGCAGATTTTTTAGGAGAAAAAAATCATATAGAAGGTTATGCTTACAATGGAATATTTCATTGTGAACTTGGAAATTTTCAAATAGAAGTATTTTCTGAAGGAAATGGTGAAATTATGATAAAGCCAGAAGATATACAGCTTTTATCTAAAAATGAAGAAAGTAACTTTAGTGATATTATATATGGAACTATAAAAAAGAGAAGATACTTGGGAGATAAAATTCACTATATCGTTGAAGCTGAAGGAAATGATTTCAAGGTAATATCCAATAAGTATATGAAACTTAATGTAGGTGAAAATGTAAAACTTAATATAAATTTTTCAAAGGGAATTTTTTATTCAATGACTGACAAAGAAAAGTAATTATTTAAACTTTAATTTTCATAATGAAGCTTGAAAAACGTTAATGATGGTGATGATTATGGTATCGATTATAATTCCTGTATTAAATGAAGAGAAAAATATTGAAAAAAGTTTGATTCAATTTAATAGATTAAAGGGTGATAAAGAAATTATTGTAGTAGATGGTGGAAGTAGTGACAGTACAAAACAGATTGCAGATAGATTTGCTAAGGTAGTCTTAAGTGAAAAAGGAAGGGCAAATCAGATGAATAAAGGTGCTGCAAAGGCCAGTGGAGATATACTTTGGTTTGTTCATTTAGATTCAATTATTAATGAGGACTCTATTGAAAAAATTCAGCTAGCTATAGATGAAAAATATGTTGGTGGAGGATTTTCATTAAAGTTTTATGATTATGATACATTGTTTATGAAGTATATATCAACAACTTCCAATCTCAGGGCTAAATATTTAGGATTGTACTTTGGTGATCAAGGGATTTTTGTTAGAAGAGATGTATTTGAAGGCGTAGGAGGATATCCTAGGCAAGATATAATGGAAGATTGGGAACTTTCACTTTTGATGAAAAAGATGGGTAAGCTAAAACTTATTAATACCACCATAGGTACTTCAGCTAGAAGATTTAAAAATGGAGGACAATTAAAAACCCATTTATTGATGCATAAAATAAAATTGCTGTACTTATTAGGAACACCTACGGATAAATTAGCTAAAATTTATAAGGATGTGAGATAAAATAATGAATGCTCTTATACTTATGACTAGAGTGCCAATTGCAGGCATGACAAAGACACGATTAATGAAAATTTTTACAGGAACAGAATGTGCACAGCTGCAGCAATGCTTTCTTTTGGACTTGTTTAAAATGCTTAATAAGATTAGAAAAACAGTAGATATATATATAACCTACACTCCCGAAAAATCCTTTTACTTAGTAGACCACATTATTCCAAGCTTTATAGATAGTTTTCCGCAGCAAGGAGATGATCTAGGAAACAGGATGAATAATGCAATTGAAAAACTTTTAAATAAGGGGTATTCAAAGGTAATATTAATTGGATCGGATATACCATCTCTTCAACCTGAAGACATTAGTAAAGCTTATGAAGAACTTGAAAATAACGATATTTGCCTGGGACCAACCAATGATGGTGGTTATTATTTAATTGGCATGAAAAAAAACTGTAAGAAGATTTTTAATAATAATTTGAAGTGGGGAAATAAGTCTGTATTTGAAGCTACTTTAGCAATAGCTAATAACTTAGGATATAATGTAGGTCTTACAACAAAGCTTAATGATATAGATGAAAAAGAAGATATTGAAGATCTTATTAAAAGAGTAAAAAGAGGAGAATTTAATACAAAGCTATTACCTTATAATACAGTAAACTTTATAGAAAATAAATGGGGAGATGTTCCTAGTGCTAAAAGATATATTAAATAATAAAATTTATGACTATTTAAAATATAGTAATTTAAATGAAAAACTTAATATTGGAGAAGATTATAATGTAAAATTTTTAGCTCAAGGAGAATATAATATTAATTTTACACTTGAAGGCTCTAATAAAAAGTATGTTTTTAGAGTAAATACGGGCAGTCAGCTTGGATTAGAAAACCAAATAAAATACGAGTATGAAGCTTTAAAAAATTTGGAGGCAAGCAGTGTAACACCAAAAGTTTATTATTTAGATGATAGTAAAAAAGATTCGGATTATGGAATATTGGTAATGGAATTTCTTGAAGGAAGGCCCTTAAGATATGATAAAGACTTAAATTCTGCAGCAAAAATATTTGCTAAGATACATTCTATAGATACAAATGGAAAGGGTCTTAAGAATTTTATTGTAGAAGATAATATATTTTCTGCAAGAATAAGTGAATCTCAAAAATTACTTAGAGACTTTTTTAAATCTTCTAAAATACCTTTGTATCTTAAAAATTTTTTTGATACATTTACGAACTGGGCTGAAAAAAATAGGCATGAGGAAAAATATTTTTTGGAAAATAAGTGGCATGTTATCAATAACACTGAAGTGAATTCTGGTAATTTTATAATTGGAAAGGAAAAGTCTTACCTTATAGATTGGGAGAAGCCTGTAATAAGTGATCCTTGCCAGGATTTAACACAATTTTTAGCACCAACTACTACTTTGTGGAAAACAGATTGCATATTAAAAGAAGAAGAAAAAGAAGAATTTTTTAAAGTATATATAAGTAATTTAAAAGATAATAGTATAAGAGAAAGGGTGCAACTATATACCCCATTTCTTTATTTAAGAGCGTTATCTTGGTGTGCATATGCATATTTGGAATACCAAAAGGAAGATAAGGAAATTAAAAATATGGATACTTATAATAAAATAAAAGAATATTTAGATTTGGATTTTATGAAAGACTTATTAAAAAGTTATTTTTAACTAAAGTTAATAATATAGAGTTTATATTAAAATAGATATAAGATCTGGGAGGCCATATGAGTAATTTTACATATTCAGATGATTTTAATAATAAAGCCAAAGAGTTTTCAGAAAGCTGTATTAACTGTAAAGCTTGTGTTAAAGAATGTGAAATGCTAAGCAATTTTAAAATTAGTCCTAAGAAGTTTTTTGATATAGATACAAATATAATAAATGCTGACCCTAATATTCCATATTCTTGTAATACTTGTGGTACTTGCACTAAGGTATGTCCAAAAGGATTAAAGCTTGAAGAATTATTTGTTGATATGAGAAAAGAACATATAAGGCATAATGAAGGAACATCTCCAATGAAGGGACATAAAAGTATAGAATTTCATCAAGCCTTTAGCTTTTCTAAAATGTTTAATACTTCCATACCAGATATAAAGGCAGGGTATACAAAAAGGGTATTTATTCCAGGCTGCAGCTTATCATCATACAGGCCGGAACTTGTAGGAAAAACCTTAGAATATTTGCAGGAAAAACTTCCTGGAACAGGTGCAATATTAAAATGTTGTGGTAAACCAACATTATCATTAGGAGAAGAAGAAAAGTTTCATCAAAGGTATTCAGAACTTCAGAAGGAGATTGATAAACTTGGTGCTGAAGAAGTAATAACTGCTTGTGAAAATTGTTATATTACAATGTCTAAGTTTAGTCCTAAACAAAAAGTAAGATCTCTATGGACTGTTATTCCTGAACTAGGACTATATGATGAAATGAAAGGAAAAGGTAAAAATAGTAATATTACTTTCAGTGTTCATGATGCATGTCCTACAAGAAATAATTCAGATATACATGAAGGTGTAAGGTGGATTATAAATGAATTAGGATATAAATTTAAAGAAACAGAGTATTCTAGAGAAAATACTAAATGCTGTGGTTTTGGCGGAATGGTTGTACCTGCAAATCCCAAACTTTCTCAAGAAGTGATAAAAAAAAGTGCGGAAAATTTCGGGGATTATGTAATAACATATTGTGCAAGCTGCAGGGAAGCTATGTCTATTGGTGGAAAAAGATCTTTTCACATATTGGATTTAATGTTTGATGATAGTTATACTACTAATTCAAATATACCAATTTTAAAGAAAAGTTTTTTACAGAATTGGACATCAAGATATAAATGCAAACAAATTTTGAAACACAAAGGAAATTAATTTTGGAGTTATTTTCACTATAATTTTTATTTATAGTTGGACAAATGTGTATAAGTTTTTTGTATTTGAAAGAAATAAGAATTTTCTGTAGAATGGGATTGGATAATTAGATAGGAGGATTAATGATGCACAAAATTAGTAAAAAATATATTAGCATAGCTTTAATGGCTATAATAATTGTTTTAGTAATGTATTTGTGTAAATCATCAAGAGCATTGGAAAATTGCACTCCACAGAGTATGAAAAATTATATTAGCTCTTTTGGAATGCTTGCTCCTATTATCTACATAATTATGTTTACTATAATTCCTCTGACACTATTTCCAGACGCAGTTTTAGCAATAGCAGGGGGTATGATTTTTGGTGTAGGTATAGGAACGCTTTATACTATTATTGGAGCTGTATGTGGAGGAACGTTATCGTTTTTTATTTCAAGAATATTTGGAAGAGGATTGGTTGAAAAGCTTATCAAAGGTAAGGCAGAATGGTTTGAAGATGGTATTGAAAAGAAAGGCTTTTTATTTATACTTATATTAAGACTTGTACCTTTGGTGCCTTTTGATGTAATAAGTTATGGTGCAGGGCTTTCAAAGATAAAGTATAAGGATTTTGTACTTGCTACCTTTGTTGGTATAATTCCGGGAGTTTGGGTGTATGCAAATTTAGGAGATAAGTCAGGAAACATATTCTCACTAGAATTCTTTGGAGCAGTATTAATATTAGTATTGCTTATGATATTTTCCTACTTTATGAAAAAGAAAATATCAGTTAAAGGGCTAAAGAGTAAAGTAAATGGTGAAAATTAGTAAATATCAATGAGAAATAATTCTAAGTTAATTAAGTAGAATAAGTGAGCATATTAAAGAAATTTAAGGATTATAAGAGGAGAAACAAAAAATGAAAAAAATTATATCAATTGCTGCTTCAATATTGCTTCTCGGAATGGTATTAGCAGGATGTTCAAATAAACAGCAGCAGTCACAAGAAAGTAAACCATCAACGAAGGAAGAAACAATGACTGTTAATAAAGACAAGAAGGAAGTAAAAATGCAGGCAGAAGTGAATGGAAAGTATTTCACAGAAGGTACAAGACATGCAGTAGTATATAAGGGTGGTAAAAATGGAGAAAAATCTATACTAAGAGGATTAGCTGATGAGAAAAAATTCTATGAAGCAATGATGTCACTAGGAGCAAAGCCAGGAAACAATTTAACTGCTGAAGATATGAAAAAAGGAGCAAAGAGCATAGAAGGTTCAAAGGTTAACGTTTTTGTTACATGGGATGGTCTTGGAAAAGAGATACCATTTGGCGATGTAATCAAATCAACTGATTATAAGGGTAATGATTTACCATTAAGAGCAATGGATTTTAGATTTGGTGGAAATATTGATAGAGCAAATAAAAATAACACAGGATGTGTGCTATGTCTAGACAGTTGTGCTACAGGAATTGTAAGTAATGCATCTTATAAAGCAGGTGAAGTTGAAGCTTTAAAAAATGTGAAATTTTATGGTAAAAAGGATGTACTTCCTAAAGATGGAACTAAGGTAACTGTAATATTTAGACTAGCTGAGTAATGTTAATTAGAGGGGTACGGAAGAATACTTCCGTACCCTTTATTTTTAGGAGGAAGCAATATGAAAATCTTTAGATTACTATATAATAGTTTCATATGGGGTATGCTTATTTCTATTTTAACTTTTCAAAATGAATGGCTTGAAATGAGAATAAATACAGGTATTTTTATTCCTATAACCATGTTATTAAGTTTAATTGTTGCAATGCTAATTAAAAAGTTTAGTAAATTACATATATTACAATTAAATTTAATTAGTACAACTTTAAATGTTTTAGTTTGTACTACTATATCCATAATAGTTTTAGGTAAGGAAAGAATACAAGTTGTTCCTGCAGCTATTATAAGGGAAGGAATAAAAGAATCTAATATAGATTTTTTTAGTATAAATATAGCATTATTGATTTTTTTAATATTTGGACTTATTTTATGTTTTTTTGAGAGAGGTGGGATTAAAGTGAAAAATGTGTTTAAAGGAAATATAATGAAATTTTTTTGCATTTTTATAGTTATTTGTTTATATGTTTTTGTGCCACCAATAAAATCTAATGTAAATCAGGCAATTTCTGTATTGAAAAATGTAGATGTTAAAGCAGCAAGGGAATATATACTTAGCTTTGGAATTTGGGCACCAGTTGTTTCTTTTTTACTAATGATATTACAATCCGTAATTGCACCGCTTCCAGCATTTATAATAACCTTTGCTAATGCAGGACTTTTTGGATGGGTTAAAGGAGCAATGTTATCATGGTCAAGTGCTATGGCAGGAGCTGCATTATGTTATTGTATTGCAAGAATTTTAGGAAGAGATGTAGTGGAAAAGCTTACAAGTAGAACAGCTTTAAAAAAGATTGATGAGTTTTTTGAAAGGTACGGTAAATATGCAGTTCTAATTGCCAGACTACTGCCTTTCATATCTTTTGATATAGTTAGTTATGCTGCAGGTTTAACATCTATGAGCTTTTGGTCATTCTTTGTGGCAACAGGAATAGGACAGCTTCCTGCAACTATTATATATTCTTATATAGGTGGAATGTTAACAGGTACAGTAAAAACATTTGTAATTGGTCTTTTAATGTTATTTGCATTAAGTACATTAATTGTTTTGGTTAAAAAAATTTGGAATGATAAGAAAAGAGCCAATGATAAAATTAAAGAAATTTAAAATCAATGAATTTTACTTAATTGAAATATTATAAGTTAAAAGTTGTAATTCCAGTTGATGAAATAAAGCAGACATTTTAAAAATGTCTGCTTTGAAATTTTTATATATTTATTTTTTTACGTTTTGCTTCTATTCTTTGTACCATTTGCTCTGCTGCTTTAATTGGATCAGTTTCTACATAGAATTTAGCACCGTAGTCTTCTTCCATCTTATTTAATAAGTAATCCATAGCAAAAGGGGAACCTGTTACAGGAGGAACAACTCCTAGCCATGCATCTATACCGCTGCCTACTACGTAAGTTCCTATAGCTACAGCTTTTTCTGACATCCACTCTGGAGCTGCGCCAACTACTGGTAAGTCACTGATATCTACACCTAAATGATTTGCAAGTTCTCCAGCAAGTTGTAAGTTACGGCTGATATCAACACATGAACCCTGATGAAGAACTGGTGGAATACCTAATAAATTACATACAGTCTTAAGTCCAGGACCAGCGAGTTCTTTTGCTTCTGGTAACATTAAACCAGCTTTAGCTGCTGCATGAGCTGCACAACCGGTAACAATTATTATTACATCATGAGCAATTAGATATTTCATCATGTCTACATGACATGTATCATGTGGATTTTTTGGATTATTACAACCAACAATAGCCGCAGCACCTCTTATAGTACCAGATACTATAACATCTGCAAGAGGTTTAACTGTTTGCATAGGTCCTATCTGTGAGTTAACAACTGTGTCAAGACTATTTACTATAGCCTCTGTACTAAATCCAACCATAGCTTCACATTTTTCATTAGGAATTAAAACTTTTTCTCTATCTCTATTTTTATAATTTAATATAGATTGTCTTAACATTTCTTTTGCAGAGTCATATGGATGCTCTTCATCAAATTCAATATACAAAGAATCTGTTATATTAGCTTTTGGTGAAGTTGTTATAAATTTAGTATGATAAGATTTTGAAAGTTTTGCAAGTGCTGGCATTATACATTGAACATCAACTATTAATCCTTCAACTGCACCTGTTATTACTGCAAGCTCTTGTTGTAGGAAGTTTCCTGCCATTTTAATACCATGTCTCATTGTTATTTCATTTCCTGTATAGCACATACCGCAGACATTTATTCCTTCTGCTCCTTGAGCTTTTGCAAGAGCAATAAGTTCAGGATCTTCAGAAGCTGCAACAACTGCTTCTGAAAGTGATGGTTCATGACCATGTAATATAATGTTAACTTGATTAGTTTCTAATACACCTAGATTAGCTTCAGTTTGTACTGGTGATGGAGTTTTGAATAAAATGTCACTAATTTCAGTTGCAATATAAGAACCGCCCCATCCATCTCCAAGGGATGCTCTCATTGCCATGTTATAAAGATTTTTTGCATCTCCTGAACATCCAATATGAGTTGAGTGCATTATACTAACTATATCTTTATCAATTGATCTTGGAGTTACACCAAGTTTGTCCCAAACTTCTCTTCTCTTTGTAGGTAAAGCTTTGGAGAAAGTTAAGTTCCCATGAGGTTTGCCAAACTCATTTAATGTAGCTGCAGCTATATCATGTGCTATATCATAAATGTCTCTTCCTTCAGTCTCAATACTATATTTTTTAGCAACAGCCATAAGTTTCTTTTCGTCTCTTATATTTATTTGTCCATCTCTTGATGCATTTTCAAGATAAAGGCATAATGATCTACCATGATCGGAGTGAGCGGCTGAACCAGCTGCACACATTCTTGCAAAGTTTCTTGCAACTATAACGTCTGCTGTAGCTCCACAAATACCTCTCTCTACACCTTTTCCAGGAACTGGACTTACTCTACAAGGTCCCATAACACAGTTTCTGCAGCATACACCTGCTGAACCAAAACCACAAGGTGTTTTCATTTCAGCTTTTCTATCCCAGGCAGTTTCTACACCATCTTTTTTTGCTTTTGCAATAAGTTCTTCCTCTGCTTTTTTTATTAACAATCCTCTGTCTTCCATTGATAAAATACCTCCTTATCTATAACATCACACATAAAATAGATTGTAATTTTTTTAAATTGCTTATATACTAAAATTAGGAAAATTAAACATAGTAGGGGTAAAGCTAAATATCTTTGATGGGGGTAAAATATACTGCTAGTCATAGATGAAACTAATTTGGGTTTTAGGTTTTTCTAAGACTACACTTATGTATCTTTATAAAGATAAAATTTCTTACTTGTTAACCATTTTTGATATTTTACGCAAGAAGGAAATATTCAATATAGCTTTTATTTTATCCATTAGTATTTATTGCTGTACCCCTAATACGTTTACAATTAAATTATACGACAGATATTTACATTTGATAAACAACTTAAATTTATAATCATACAACTAAAAGTTAAGTCACTTTTTTCTAATGACTTTAAAATTATATAAGTGATTATGAATAGTGCATAAAAGGTAGGTGTATTGAATTGGACATAAAACAATTAAAGTATTTTTTACAGGTTTGCAAGCATAAAAGTTTTTCAAAGGCTGCTAAAGAAATTTATATTACTCAGCAGGGATTAAGTAAGGCAATTAACAATTTGGAAGAAGAACTTCAGTATCCTTTGTTTTATAATACATCTAAAGGAATTAGGATAACAAAGTATGGGGAGTATTTACAAAAACAATCCGAACATATTGTTCAAGAGTTTGATTTAATTTTAGAAGGTTTAAATAAAATGGACAATATTAATGAGGGAACTTTAACAGTATGTTTTTCCTTTGGAGTTCTTAATGCATTGTCACCAGACATTATATCAGATTTTAAAGAAGCATATCCCAAGGTTCAACTAATTGTAAAAACTTATCCAGATTCAATTTGTGAAGAAGTAGTTATGAACGAAAATGTAGATTTAGCTGTTTCAATTGGTCCTGTTAATGAGAAAAATTTTAATTCCACTGTCATTAAAAGTCAACATCCTTGTATACTAGTAAATGAAAAAAATTCATTGTGTAAAAAAACAGCAGTGGATTTTAGTGATCTTGAAAATGAAAATCTTATTGTTCTTAATGAAAAATTTCATTTTCATCGTAATTTTATTAATAAATGTAAAGAGGCAGGCTTTGAACCAAATATAGTTTTCACTACTTCAGAAATTATTGGCATTCATAAATTAAGTCATTTTAATAAAGGTATTGGCGTCAGTGTTGATTTTATGGCTAGGGATATTAATTATCCAGATGTCCATCCAATTCCCTTTAAAGATGAATCTTTTGTGTGGGAAATCTGCTTAATAACTAAAAAAGATCGATTCCAGTCTAATTTAGTGAAAATATTCACAAAGCATATGTTAAATCATTAATATAATAAGCATTGTAACTAGTTAAATACAGTAGTAAAATATATATAAAAATAATGATATTAATATGGTTCTGTTTGTAAGCTAGGAGGTAAGTTATTATGAATGAAACAATGAAAACTTTATTAAACAGAAGAAGTATACGAAAATATAAATCAGAACAAATTAAAGATGAAGAATTGAAGGCTGTTTTAGAAGCAGGTAAATATGCACCAAGTGGAGCAAATCAACAGTCTGCACTTTTTATAGTAGTTCAAAATAAGGATATCATTAAAAAGATATCAAAAATGAATGCAGCTGTTATGGAAAAAGAAAATGTAGATCCCTATTATGGTGCTCCTACAGTAATTCTTGTACTTGCAGATAAAAGTAAAGCAACACCTGTGGAAGATGCAAGCATTGCTTTAGGTAATATGTATAATGCAGCATATTCTCTTGGACTTGGTTCTTGTTGGATACATCGTACAAGAGAAATGTTTGAGAGTGGAGAAGGAAAGAAATTACTAAAGGAATGGGGAGTTGAAGGTGATTACATAGGAGTAGGTTCATGTATTTTAGGTTATCCGGATTGTGAACTACCTAAACCAGCTCCAAGAAAAGATAATTTTGTTATAATGGTAAAATAGAAAGAGTATAAAGAGGTATAAAATTATGTATTTTAGCAATAAAGGTAAAGAAAATACAAGCACCACTATTGACTTAGTATTAAAAACTGCAGTTGAGAAAGGAATAAAGCATATTGTTGTTGCATCTTCTAAAGGAGGTACAGCAAAACTTTTAAAAAATGACAATGGAATAAATATTGTAGCTGTAACACATGCCAATGGGTATCCAGAAGCAGGAAAAAGTGAAATTACAGAAGACATCAGAAAAGAACTTGAGGAACTTGGAATAAAGGTGCTAACAACTACCCATGTATTAAGTGGTGCAGAAAGAGGAATTAGTAGAGCCTTTGGTGGAATTAATCCTGTTGAAATAATTGCTCAAACTTTAAGAATGTTTGGGCAGGGCACTAAAGTTTGTGTTGAAGTTTCAGTTATGGCTTTGGACGCAGGTTTAATACCATTTGGAGAACCAATTATTGCAATAGGTGGTTCAGCATATGGAGCTGATACTGCATTGATTTTAACACCTTCTCATGCCAGCAGTATATTTGACGTTAAGATTCATGAGGTGATTTGTAAGCCTTCATATTATAATAAATAATATTTTACAATAATTTTAAGTTCAGATAGAGTTTATATTAAGTTTAAACGCCATATAAATTTTATCTGAACTTAATTTTTTAAATATTATTTCAAATTACCAATTGAAGATTTACAATAAAAGGAATTTAATGGTTTCAAAATCATTAAAATATTTCATTATTTGACTTAATACTACATAATTTTATTGCAATATTTATTTTTTTTTAATATACTTAAAATAGTTAGTGATGTCATATGAATTTTATACTATTTTTCCATATATTTTATATATTTGCCTATCATAAATATATTATTTCTAAGTTTTGTAAGATAGTTTTGTTACGAACGTTTTCGATATTATGATTTTTATATGCAATTATAATTAAAAATAAGTATATTAGGAGGATAAATTTCATGGAATCCGTTAATTTTGTTAATGTTGAAGAAACGATTAACTATATTAGAACAAAAAATGAAAAAGCTTTCGTAATATTTGCTGATGTTGAAAAGGTAAAAAAACTTTCTTCAGCATCCTTAAATAATGTTGTACTTTGTTCTACATCAGGGGAATATACCAATGAAGGATATAAAAATGGTGCGATAACAGGTTTTGAATATGATGCTAATGAAGGAGAAGTAATTGAAATAGAATACCCACCTATAATAAGTTTAGAAAGGTTAAAAGAAGGTTACAGAAAAGTTAAAGATAATAAAGATGCATTTGCACTGTTGCTATGTGATGGATTATCAGGAATGGAAGAAACTATATTAACTACTTTTTATTTTATGGAGGATTCTTTTAAAATAATAGGTGGAAGTGCTGGGGATAATCTTAAATTCAGCGAGACACTAATTTATATAGGAAATAGAAGGGTTTATAGTGCTATATTATTTTTCAATTCAAAACGTAAAACTTATCTTATTAAAGAAAATATATATGCTCCAACTAAAAATAAATTATTGATAACTGAAGCAGATACTATCAGTAGAACTGTAAAAACATTTAATAACAAGCCAGCTGCAACAGAATATGCAAGAGTTTTAGGAATTAAGGAATCAGAGCTCTCAAAGTTTTTTATGAATAATCCTTTGGGAAAAATCTATAGAGAAGATATATATATTGCTTCGCCTATGAAAGTGAATAATGATAAATCTATAACTTTTTATTCTCAGTTAATACCAAATACATTTGTTCAAGTTTTAAAAGCAGTAGACCCAATTGAAGAAGTAAGAAAAACAACTAGTAAACTACCATTTAAACCGGGCTTTGCTATAGTGATAAATTGTATATTAAGGAGTTTAAAGTTCCAGCAAGAAGGAATCTGGAAGGATATTGATAGAGAAATACTTAAAGCATGTTCCAATACAACTGGATTCGTTAGTTATGGTGAACAATTTTATAAAATGCATTCAAATCAAACTATGGTAATGTTATTAGTTCAATGATGGTGGGGGGAGTATAATGTTAAAATTGAATATAAAAGATAAAAAGCAAGAAAATAAAGAATCTGTAGATATGAAACAAGAAAATTCCATGCAATGTTTTAAATATGCAAATGAAGTTAATGAGTTAACTAATGAAGTTGATAAAAATATACAGGATTTATTGAAGAAAGAAGGAAGCATAACATATGGACTTAATGAATTGCTTGAAGGGACAGAGTACACTACTAATCAAACTGAAAAGGTAAATGATTATCTAGATTCTTTATCTCAAAATAGTGAAAAAACAACAAAGCTTGTAGATGAAGTATTTGAAAGTTTAAAAGATTCATTAAAAGAAATAGATGGTGCTAAAAATGATTTTTATGATTTAATAAATCAAGTTAATAGTGTTTCAAAGGTTTTTGAGGAATTTTTTAAATTGTTTGTAGAATTACAATCTCATTATAAAAATATAGAAGGTTTTGCATCCATAATTACAAATATTGCAAATCAAACTAACTTATTATCACTAAATGCTGCTATTGAAGCAGCAAGAGCCGGTGAAGCTGGAAAAGGATTTTCTGTGGTTGCAAATGAAATGAAAAAAATGTCCATAGATACTCAAAAAAATGCAAAGTACATTATGGAAACTTTGAAAGAAATGACTGAAACTATAGAGCTTATAAATAATAAGTCTAATGAAGGCGGGAAGACTATATCAAAAACCGAAAGCATCATAAAAAATTCTAAAAATCTTTTAGATAATATAATTAATTCGGAATCTAAAGTATGCAAGCATGTGGAAGTAGTAAAGGATTCTCAAGAACAAAATTTAGGTGGAATTCAACAAATAGCATCTACTTTAACTAATATTGTAAACAAATCTAAAAAAGAAAATGAAGAACTTGAGGAATTGACATTAGATATACAAAAGAAAGCGGATTCTTATATGCATATATTAAATGGAATTAATCAAATTAAATTACTTCATGATAAGTAAAAAAAGATCACATTGTGAAAGTATATGGAGCTTGCAAGAATGGAAAAGAACGCACATATTTAAAGTGCGTTCTTTTTATAAAAACAGTTATTTACATAGGTAGTCAATAGCAATTTGAGCATAAGATGCAACACCTATTGGTAGTGCATCTTCATCTACATTAAAGTGATTGGAGTGGTGAGAATAACAACAATTTTTCGCTTCATTTCTTCCACCAAGTAACATTAATGTTCCGGGTACGTGTTCTAGATATTCTGACATATCTTCAGAACCCATTATTTTTTCGCAAGACATTATTTTATCTTCACCAAGGAATTTTTCAATAGATTTTTTAGCAAATTTAGTACATTTTTCGTCATTTGTAGTTGTTGCACATATGAAGTTATAATTATATTCATAATCACAGCCATATGCTTCACAGGTACTTTTTACTATCTTTTCAACCCATTCTGGAATTTTCTTTCTGGTATATGTGCTGAAAGCTCTATTCATTCCTTCCATTTTAACAGACCCAGGTGTAACATTAAACCTTTCTCCACCATGAATAGTACCTATATTTATAACTATTGGTGATCTGACATCATTAATTCTACTGACAATGGATTGAATTCCGTTTATTACAGCTGAAGCACATACAATGGCATCAACACCTTGCCAAGGTGATGAACCATGACAGGATTTACCTTTTATTGTAAGATCCCATATATCTCCACTTGCCATAAAAGGGCCTTCTTTGAGCACTACTTTTCCCACAGGAATATCAGACCATATATGCATACCAAATATAAAATCAACATCAGGATTTTTTAATACTCCACCTTCTACTAGCTTTTTTGCACCAGCAGCAACTTCTTCAGCTGGTTGGAATATAAATTTAACAGTACCATTAAGTTGATCTTTCACTTCTGATAAAAGTTTTGCTGCGCCTAAAAGCATGGAAGTGTGGCAGTCATGACCGCAACCATGCATGAATCCAACATTTTCTGATGAAAAAGGTAATCCTGTATCTTCTGTTACTGAAAGAGCATCCATATCTGCTCTAAGAGCTATAACTTTTTCTTTAGATGCTCCTTCAAGGATGCCTATAACTCCAGTTTCGCCAATATGTTCTACTTTAATTCCCATTTTCGTAAGTTCCTCACTTACAATTTTAGAAGTTCGGAATTCTTTAAAAGATTGTTCTGGATGTTTATGAAAGTCCCTTCTAAATTTAACTACCCAATCCTGTATTTCTCTAGCCTTTTTAAGCATATCAGTATTCAATATAATACGCCTCCTGTTTAAAATTTTATAATTAACATATTATTTATAATAAATTTATAAATATGCTTGCTATGATAACGGATGCTATAGATACTGTAGCAAAACCACCTACAAGCATTCGTGGAAGAAGTATGTCTACAACATAAAGTCGTTCATTTTCAGTTTTACTCACTGATTCACATACTTCATTAGTTATAATATAATCTGCAGGGAATCCAAATAGTGCTGTAAGAGCACAGGCAAACCCCATTTCCTTTGTAAAACCAAAAAATCTTCCAACTATCATTGACATTATGAACATACCCAAAATACCTAAAACTATTAAAGTAACTATAGGTATCAGCATTTTTGCAAGTTCTACTGGCCCAACGGCTGAAAGCCCTGCAAATACATAAGCTAATAAACCAGATATAAGCCATGAAAAAACTCCAGCTGTAACAAGAGCACTTTCTTCAAGAAATCCAATTTCACAAAATATAACGCCAAATACTAAACATACAATATACTGATTTACAGCACCATGAGTAAGTCCTGAGACCCAACTTGCCAAAATTGCAACAAGCATCACCTTGAAAAGTATCAAACTTGTTGTTCTATAATTTTCAGGAACAGGTGGTATAAGTTTCTTACATACACTTTTTTCAGCTAGTTGTTTACTATTTTTAAGTTCTGTTTCATTAGCACCATTTTTTCTGAAGTCTTCAAGTAATCTTTTACCTTCTCTTTTAAGACACCAAGAAGTTAGAGGGTATCCGAAAAAACTGTGAGTTATAAACATTGCTATTGGTAGTGCAGCAAGTGCCATAAGCCCTTTTGCTTTTAATGCTTCAGACATTAGAAGTGCTGCTACTATTCCTCCAGTTAGAGGGGGAGTGGCGGCTACAACTACATGCCAGTCAAAGAAAATTCTTCCTATTGTCATAGTCAACAGAACAGTACCACATATGCCACATACTGCAATTAAAACAGCCTTCCACTGTTCTATAAGCTTTTTTAAACTCATGAGTGTACCAAGATGTACTAGAAGTAAGCTCATACACACGGATACAAAGTTAGGGCCAAAAGAAGCCTGATTTACTACATCTTTAGGTACAAAAGTCCAAAATCCTATCATAAATAATACCGCTGATAAAAATACAGAAGGAACATAAGCTTTTGTTTTAGTGGATACTGCTTCGCCAATGAATAGAAATGCCATTACTATGGCGAAACATCCAATTGCATTAAATTTCATATTTATTCACCCCTTATACAAATAAAAAATATAATAACTTATTAATATATAAACTATTAAATAGTGGAAAATTTTAGAACTGTCCATATTCACTAATAATGTGTGCACAATTCACATTGAAATAATGATTTTAAATAAAATTGTTTAAGATTTGCATAAATATAAGGTGATTTATAAAATAGGGAAGTAAGAAAACAAAAATATATGTTATAATATTACATATATTTTATATAATGTGAGGGTTTAAACTATGAATGAAAATATTAACATATTAATAGTAGAAGATGATAATGGTATAAATACTTTACTTGCAAGACTAATGGAGAAAAAGGGATACGGTGTAGTACAAGCTTATTCTGGTACAGAAGCTATGTTGCATATTGAAGCTAAAGATTTTCAATTGGTAATATTGGATTTAATGCTTCCTGGAATTACAGGAGAGGAATTGATTAAAAATATAAGAAAGACTAAGCAAATGCCTGTAATTGTAATTTCAGCTAAAATTGATAAAAAGGATAAAATAGAATTGCTTAATTTAGGAGCAGATGATTATATTACTAAGCCTTTTGATATAGAAGAAGTATGTGCTAGAGTTTATTCAAACTTAAGAAGGTATATGAAATTTAGCAATAATAATGTTAGTGTAAATGAAAATTTAACTTATAAAGACATAGTTTTAAATAAAGAAACTAAAGAAGTTTGTGTAAATGGTAAAAATATAACTTTTACTGCAAGAGAGTTTGAAATACTTGAACTGCTTTTAACCCATCCTAAAAAGGTATTTTCAAAGGCAAATTTATTTGAAAGCGTGTGGGGAGAAGAATACCTTGGTGATGATAATACGGTAAATGTCCATATGAGCAATTTAAGAAGTAAGTTGCAAAAGGCTAATCCAAAAGAAGAATATATAGAAACCATATGGGGAATGGGGTATAAGATTATATAAACAATAAATAGTAAATTTAATGAAAGTACTCATGCTTATTTAGTATAGGCATGAGTATGTTTACGTATTATATGTTATTTATATATTAGATAATGCTTGAAAAACTTCATTTATGTCAGGTAGTTGGCTCATAGGGTAAACTTTAACCCATTTAACAATTCCATTTTCATCTATTATAATGTTGGCTCTTTCAGATATACCATCATTTTGAATAAATAGTCCATAATCCTGTGTAACCTTTCCATGAGGCCAGAAATCTGAAAGAATACTTAAATTATTAAGAACAATAGCAGTTGCCCATGCTTTTTTACAAGGTTGAGCATCAACACTAAGGCCAAATGCTATTGTATTAAGACTTTGAAGGTTATCCCAGTTATTTTCTAGGGACCTCATTTGATCTGTGCAAACTGGTGTCCATGCAAGTGGATGCCAGGAAAGCAAAACTTTCTTACCTCTATAATTTGATAAATTAATAATTTTATCATGATTATCTTCTAATGAAAAGTTTGGCGCAGTACTTCCTAATTTAATTAGTTCCATTAGTTTTTCTCCTTTCTTTTGATATAATATATTATTCTATGCTCAAATAGAATTTATTATAAAAAATTATACTTAGTTGGATGAGTAACTGTCATAAACTTAAAGGACAAACTTAAGGTTTTCTTAAGGAGTTCTTTAAGGTTTTTTTAGTTCCAATTTATAGAATAAGTTTAAGCTATTAATTTAATTTATTGTAGGAGGGAAAATTATGAAAATAAAAAGTAAATTAATGAAAGTATTAATATGTATATTTGGAGTTTTAATTTTAATTGCAGCTGCTACTTTAGGTATGAATAAAATTTCAGAATCAAAGCGTGCTGAGGTATTGAAAAATAAAGTAATACCTTTAAAAACAGTAAAAGCTGAAAGTGGGTTTGAAGATTTAAAACCTCTTGAAAGTGTATTAAAAGATAAAAAAATTGTATCTGTAGGAGAAACTACACATGGTACAAAAGAATTCTTTCAAATGAAACATCGTATGTTAGAATTTTTAGTGATAAAAATGGGATATAGATTATTTGCTATGGAGGCAGGTTTTGGAGATGCGCAGGTAGTTAATGATTATATACTTTATGGAAAAGGAAATGTTAATGATGCTGTTAAAGCTTTAAAATACTGGACATGGAAAACTGAAGAAGTATCCAGCATGATAGAGTGGATGAGAAATTATAATAAAGATGATAATAATAAAACAAAAATAAAATTTTATGGCTTTGATGTTCAATCTACAAAAATTGAAAAAGAAAAAGTTTTAGAGTATTTAAAAGTAGTGGATGGTAATTCAATTAATAAATATGAAAGCGTATTTAACAAATTTAATGATGATAATGTATCTTCACTTGGAAAAGACAAATTAGCAAGTGTAAAAAACAATATTAAGGAATTATTAAGTGATTTTGATAAAAATAAAGAACAGTATATTTCAAAGTCTTCTGATAGTGAATATAAAATGGCTTATCAAGATTTAAACAATATCTATAAATGCTTGCAAGTAAAATCCCAAGCTGGAATGGAGTATACTAATACTAGAGATAAGTATATGGCTGAAAATGTTAAATGGATTTTAGATTATGAAAAACAGTTTGGAAATGATAAAATCATGCTTTGGGCACATAATGGACATGTAACTAAAGAAATGCCAAATTATACTTCTATGGGATCACATTTAAAAAAGATGTTTAATGATGATATGTATGTTATAGGAATGGAATTTTATAAAGGAAATTTTAGAGCATACCCAATTAGCAACAGCAAAAGTGCGCACATTAAGGAATTTACTATAAAAAATTCTTCATCTTTTACATTTGCTCATAATCTTCATAATTTAAATATACCTTTATACTTTATGGATTTTAATTCTGCAGCTCAAGATAAAGGTATAAAGCAGTGGTTATCAGACTTAAAGTTAATACATGCTATTGGTGCTGAATATTCAAAATATAATCCTATTGGGTCCTATGCACCACAAGTTCCTTTAAATTCTTATGATGGAATGATATTTATAGACAATATATCGCAGTCTAAGGCAATTAATTAGCTAGAAAATGAATTCAAAAAAGATAGTAAGACTTTTGATAAGGTTTTGCTATCTTTTTTTATGTAATTAATTGAGTTTAAAGAGTTTAAGTAAAGAAAACTTAAGATGAATTTAAGATGATTTTAAATCTAAATTAATACCATACAAGTACAATCTAATTGAAGTTAAATTTAAGAGACTGTAAGAAATCTTACAAGGTAATATAAGGAGGAAATTTTTATGAATATAATACAGATTAGAGATGTAAAGAAGTATATAGTTTAAAGCATAGTTGAAGACAAACTACAAATGTATCCAATTTATTGAACATTAGATTTATAATATTGCACTATATATGTAAATAGAATATCTAAAAATATTAAGAAAGCAAGGTTTTTATATTATGATCAAATGTATAAAAAAAACTATTGTAGGTTTACTAATGAGTTTAATTTTAGTTGGTGTTTTACCTTTAAATTGTTCTGCTATAAGTAGTGACAAAATTGATAATTATGTTACAGATCAAATGAAGCAGGCTCATATAAAAGGACTTTCAATAGGAATTGTAAAAGATAATAAGATTGTTTATATAAAAGGTTATGGAAATGCGGATACAGGAAAAAGTGTAACAGGACAGACACCTTTTGAAATTGGTTCAGTATCTAAATCAATTACTGCCCTTGCAGTAATGCAGCTTAAAGAAAAGGGGTTAATTAATCTGGATACTCCTGTTAATAAATATTTACCTTGGTTTAAAGCTTATTACAAAAACCAGTCTGCAGTAATAACTGTGAGGCAGCTTTTAAATCAAAATAGTGGTGTACCACCTTTTTATGATAATGATGCAAAAGCTGATGCTACAATTGAACAGGTAGTAAAAGAAAAGTTGAATAACTTAAAGCTTGTAAATCCTCCGGGAACTGAGTTTCTATATTCAAATGCAAATTATAATATATTGGGTGAAATCGTACAGGTAGTTTCGGGACAATCCTACAAAGAATATATAGAAAGGAATGTTTTTATACCACTTGAAATGAAACACAGTTATGTTTCAAAAAAAGAAGCTATGCAAAATGAGCTTGCGGCTGGGTATAGGACCTGGTTTGGTTTTCCAATTAAAGCAGATTTACCTTATTTCGAAGGTAATGCACCAAGTGGACATATAATAAGCTGTGCAGAGGATATGTGCCATTATTTGTCTGCAATTATGTGTGATGGAAAATATAAAGATATATCAATACTATCCTCTGAAGGGATTAAAACTCTTCTAACACCTTCAGTTAAAACTCTTGTTCCTATGGGTACAGATGCGGACGAAGTTAAATATGCTATGGGATGGGGAGTAAATTTTAAAAAAGGTAAAATTGATCTCATTGAACATACAGGAGAAACATCTAATTACCATGCTCATGCTGTTATTATACCTGAGGAAAAAGTTGCAGTAATTGAAATGGATGATGTAGGAGGTTTTATAACTGCAGGTCAGATTGCTCCAGGTGCTCTAAAAATTGCAATTAATGAAAAACCTTCTGCATCCCAAAATGTAGGTACTATTTTACTAATAATAGACATGGTTTATGTTATTATAGCAGTTTTGGTGGTAATATCAGCTGTAAGACTTAGAAGCTTTAAAAAGAGGATTTTAAAGAGTAATATTAGATTTATTTTTAACATGATTTTTACTCTAATCATAAATATAATATTGCCAATTACTTTAGTTTTAAAAGGACCTGCCATGACTGGTGCTACATGGAAAGCTCTTATTATTTTTTCACCAGATATTTCTCTTTTTCTTATATTAGTTTCCATAGTACTATTTATAATAGGTATTTTTAAATCCATAATGATTTTTGATGTATACTCTAGAAAATCTAAAGAACAAGTACAAAGATAGCTGCAGAAATGCAGCTATTTTTTGTGTCTAATATTAAAACTTAAGGTTTTCTTAAGGAGTTCTTTAAGTTTTCTTATATGCAGAATTATACAATGATATCAACAGGTTAGTTGAGATGGAGACAAAGTAGTTAATACATTTGTCTAAATATAGATTTTGGAGGAGATTTTTTATGAAGGAAGTTTTGAAAATTAATAATGTAACTAAGGTTTATGGAAAACAAACAGTTCTTGATAATGTTAGTTTGTCACTGGAAGAAGGAGAAGTTATTGGTCTTATAGGACCTAATGGTGCGGGAAAGACTACACTTATGAAAATTATTACTAAGCTCATTAAAAAGTATGATGGAGATGTTTATATAAATGATGAAAATATAAAAAATAATAAAAGACATGATACAAAACAGATAGGTTGTGTAATAGAAACACCTGGTTTTTATCCAGAATTAACAGGGTATGAAAACTTATTATTTTTTTCTGAAATATCCGGACTTAAAGATAAAGGAGAAATTAATGAAATAGTTAAAAGGTTAGGCATTGAAAGCTATGTAAATAAGAAAGCAAAAAATTATTCTTTAGGAATGAAACAAAGAATTGGAATAGCTCAGGCAGTTTTATCATATCCACCTATATTAATATTAGATGAGCCAACTAATGGACTAGATCCTGCTATAGTACCTCAGCTTAGAGAGTTTATAAAATATATAGCAAAGGAAAAGCATACAACAGTGCTTATATCCAGTCATATTCTTTCTGAAATAGAGCTAATGTGTGATAAGGTTGCATTTATACAGCAGGGAAAAATAATTAAGGTTGAAAGTTTAAAGAAAAGTGAAAAAGATACTGCACTTGTTGCTTTTGTAACAAGTAAATTAGAAGAATTAAAGAAATTTTTTAATGGTAAAAATTTGGAGTACAAAGTACTAAGTGAAGATAAACTTGAAGCTCAATTAAAGATTAATGAACTAGAAAATTTAATTTCAAGTATAGGCAAAGAAAACATACCACTTAGAGGTGTATATGAAATAAAAGAAAGCTTAGAAGAAAAATACTTAAAAACTATGGGGGTGGAAAAGAATGCATAAACTATTAAAAATGTCCTGGCTTAATGTTAAAAATACAGCATATTCAAAAGAGTTTTTGTTAGGAATAATTGCAGCTTTTGCTTATTCAATGTTATGGATTTGTTTTGTACATCCACCATTATATGAACTTGAGGGTTATGATTTTGAATTTGGACGTTTTTTGTATGTAATGATATTGTATGCAGCGGTTTCGATTTTAAGAAATGATATAAAATCTAATTGTATTAAAACTGTTTTTACAGGGGTTTTTAGTAGAACAGAAATAATGATTTCAAAATCAATAGGTTTAATCATATGGGGAATTATTTTCTCTATAATAGTTGAAGTGAATAATATATTAGCATCACTTATTTTGTATAAGAAGATAGGAATCAATGGCTTTTTAGCATTTAATCATCTACAACTATTTATCACTTATATTATTATAGCATTTTCCATGGGAGCTCTTATGCTTTTGATAATTTCTATAGTATTTAGTGAAAGCAAATTAATTTTATTTTTTATAATGATACTTAGTTTGATAAATTTTTATAGTTCAGCTATTACAGTTATAATTGGAAATCATCCAGAATTAATAAGTAAATTTTCTACTTATATGAAAACACCATTTTATAATACAATAGCATTAATGCAAGGATGTTTTAGTATGCAATCAGTACTAATAAATATAATTTGGGCAGTGATATTTTGTACTCTGTCTACACTCATTATTAGCAAAAGAGAAATTAAGTAATAGGAGAAGGTGATTATTTTGGAACGAGTTTTAAAGATTATTACATTGGATATAAGAAAAAAAGGGTTTTTTAAGAATTTATTAATTTGTTTATTTGCTGTAGCTTGTATTTTGTTTTTAATTTGTGCAAAAGGTGAAGTGCAAGCAATGCCTAAAATGATGCTGCAGATAATATCATATATACTTTTAGTTATTTTCAGCTTTTCATTAACACAAGAATTTTCAAATAAAACAGATAAGATGATATTTACAGGTGTATTCAGCAGAATAGAAATAATGCTTTCCAAATTGAGCAGCTTTATAATTGCAGCTATAGTATGTTTTGCATTTTATGAAATTTTATCAATTGCCTGTAATACTTTTAATTCAAAAATGCTGCTTAATAATTTATATGTATTTATTGTTTATGCATTTACTTTAGGTACTTTTGAATTGTTGATTTCAGTTTTTACCTCTAATTTTTTACTTGTTGGAATTATAGGTTATGTATTATACTTTGATTTGATGTTGGCACTTTTAAACCAAGCGTTAGGATCTGGTAGAAGTGAAGCTGTAAAGCATGTTATAAGAAGTTTGCCTTTTTATATAGCTAATACTGGATTTTATAGTGGAGGATATACTACCAATCAATCTGTTATTATGATATGCTGTGGAGTATTATTTTTAATAGCAGCTTGTGCTGTAATTAATAGAAAAGATATATAAATGTTGGTAGATTATAAATTAAAAAATATTCATTGAGTAATAACAAACAAGTGGTATAATTTTTATGTTGGTCAGGTAAAAGATAGATTAGTAATAGTGTATTTATAAAACTAGAAAATTTGTGGAGGAATCTTATAGCATGAATAGTTCAATTTTGAAGATTAGTAAGGTCACTAAAAAATATAAAAATATTAATGTGCTTGATAATGTAAATATGACAATAAAAAAGGGACAAATATATGGCCTTATTGGGTTGAATGGAGCAGGAAAAAGCACATTAATAAGAATTATAACAGGACTTGTGTCAGAAGATAGTGGCAGCGTTGAACTATTTGGTGAACATGAAAAAGATAAAATAGAGAATAGTAGAAAAAGAATAGGTGCTATTATAGAGACTCCAGCACTTTATGAAAATAAAACGGCTTATGAAAATATTCATATTAATAGAATTCAAAAGGGTATACCAGGAGAAGATTGCATAGAAAAAGTACTAAATATGGTAGGATTAAATGACATAAAGGATAAAAAAGTAAAAACATTGTCTTTAGGAACTAAACAGATATTAGGAATAGCAATGGCATTACTTGGTGAACCAGAATTTTTAATTTTAGATGAACCTATTAATGCTTTAGATCCAATTAGAATAATTGAAATTCGTGAATTATTAAAGAGATTAAATGAAGAATATGGAGTTACAATGCTTATTTCCAGTCATATATTAGGAGAACTTTATCATATTGCAAATCATTATGGAATAATTCATAAAGGCAAACTAATAGAAGAAATAACTATAGATGAATTAAATGATAGATGTAAAAAATTTATTCATATTAAAGTTGATAATTCCGCTAATGCTGCTGTCATACTAAATAAGAAATTGAACACATTAAATTATAATGTTTTTCCTGGCAATGTTATTAAATTATATGATTATATAGAGGAATCAGGAAAAGTAACAGAGATTCTTGTAAAAGAAGGAGTTACAGTAGAACAAATAATGCCCATGGGGGAAGATTTAGAAACATATTTTTCTGAAGTTATAGGAGGTTTAGAAAATGTCTAATTTGTTGAAGGTAGAATTTTATAAATTAAAAACTTCAAAAATGTTTTATTTAACTATGTTTTTAAATTTACTTCAAGGTATTGTAGTTTATGCATTTTCAGAAAATTTTAAATTGATGAGTGGAAAACAAGCATTTACATTTATACTTTCAGCACAAAGTTCATTAGCCTTAGACATTTTAATAGGAATTTTTGCTTCTGACTATATAGTTACAGAGTTTACTTCAGGATATATTAAAAATTTAATTTCCTATGGACATAAAAGAATTAATATTTTTGTATCAAAAAGTATAGTTTATTACATAGGTATTATAGTTATCACGTTTATACCAGCATTAATATTATCTTCTATAAATACAAAAGTAAATGGATATGGAGAAATATTTAACTTTTATTCTATGGAATTTTTAATAAAATTGTTTTTAATGATATTAATTATATACACAGCTATAGGAAGCATTTCTGTGTTAATAGCATTTATATCTAGAAATGCTAATGTTACTATTACTATAATTGTATTTTTAGATTTTATTAATAGAACTTTTGATTTAATATCTGTTCAAAAACCGTCATTGGAATGGATTTTTTATAAAAGTATATTTGCACAACCAGGTATTGTGCTATCAGATAAAGCTGCAACAGCTGAAATTTTACAAGCAATGATTATATCATTATTGATTATAGTTATAACTACAATAGTAGGTATTTATGTATTTAACAAATCAGATATTAAATAAGAGCTATAAATTATAAGATTTTGCTAATTATATTTATTTTAAAGCATAGATAAGAAGAATAATAAATTTGTTATAAGAGTTTTCTGTGTTTTATGATATACTTTTGAATAAGGGGTTTTTGTTATTAGAAAGGATGAAAGTAACTTATGAGTATGAAATTTTTAGCTCTTACATATAAAGTTCCAAGCAATACTTCTAAAAACAGGGTATATATTTGGAGAAAAATCAAAGATATAGGAGCTGTTTATTTACAACAGGGAGTAGCCTTGCTGCCATATGAGGAAAGGTTATTTGAAATTTTAAAAGATCTTAGAGAAGAGGTTAATAATTTAGGGGGAAAGTCAACTTTAAGTGAACTAAACTTTATAAGTGAAGATGATGAAAAATGTATTATATCAGAATTTAAAAAGCAGATAGATGAAGAATATATTGAATTTGAAGATAACTGTCAAAGATTAATATATGAACTTGATCGTGAGACTGAAAATGGAAAGTTTAAATTTTCTGAGCTTCAAGAGAATGAGGAAGAGTTAAAAAAATTTCAACGTTGGTATGAAAAAATTACTAGTAGGGATTATTTCCATTCAGAAAGAAAATGCAGCTCAAAAGAAATGTTCGAAAAAGCAAAAGCAAGATTACAGGAATATTCACATGAAGTTTATAAAAATGACAAGGTACACCAGTAAACTGGGTTGAAGTAAACCAAGTGATATTGTAACGTTTTTGATTTTAGACAAACTTAATATTGAAGAACAAGTTAAAAATTCTTTATGAAATTAATATACATAAAGAGTTTTTATTTTTTTGCATTTTAAAAATATAATTGACGTTACATGTAACAAGTGTTACAATAAACGTGTGTTACATGTAACACCAATAAAATGTTGGAAGGTGTGTATTATGGATTTTGATAAAATTGATTTGTATATCAAAGGATTATATGAAAAGAAAGAAGGAATAAAAAAGAAAGAATATATAAGTAGAACTCAGTTAAAAGATTTTATACCAGTTATTGATGATGATGTTGCAAGAATGTTAAAGTTAATGATTAGAATTACAAAATCAAAGAGAATTTTAGAAATTGGAACTAGTATAGGATATTCAACTACATCCATGGCTAGAATTGTAAAAGAATATGGAGGGAAGATAACTACTATTGAATATGATAAAAAAGTAGCAGCTCAAGCTAAACAAAATTTTATTAATGCAGGCCTTGAGAAATACATTGAATTAAAAATTGGAGATGCAAGAGAAATAATTCCTAATATTAAAGATAAATTTGATTTAATATTTCAAGATGTAGATAAAAAATTATATCCAGAACTTTTTGAGCATTGCCTAAAAGTTTTAAAAACAGGAGGATTATTAATAGCAGAAGATACTCTTTTTCCTGTACTGGAATTAGAAGCAAAATGGAGTGAACTTATTGAACCTGTTGATGAATTTAATAAATTAGTTATTAACTGTTCTAAACTTGAAAGTAGCCTTATACCTATTGGCGATGGAGTGATTATTGCTGTTAAAAAATAAAAATATTTATGAAATTGTAGAAAATACGAGAGGTATTTATGGAGAATTTATTAGAAAAAGTAAAAAATGATTTAAAAATAAAGGGGGTTAAAGTAACACTGCAAAGACAAAAAATATTAGATGTTATTATTAAAAATCAACATAAGCATCTAACTACTGAGGAAATTTATATGATCATACGAAAGGAATATCCTGAAATTGGCCTTGCCACTGTTTACAGGACTATGCAACTATTGGAGCAAAACAGTATAGTTTGTAAATTTGATTTTGATGAAGATGGAATTAGATATGAATTTATGGAACCAGGTAATGAACATCAACATCCTCATTTTATATGTAAAGAGTGTGGTAAAGTATATCCAATAAAGGACACTATGTTAGGTTTTGTCAAAAATAAAATTGAGAAGAAATATAATTTGAAAATAATTAATTATAGTCTTAAATTTTATGGGGTTTGTGCAAATTGTAATAAGGAACTTTCGGAGAAATAGATAGTACATATGATTCTTAATTTTGTACATTCAGCTTCAGTTGGGTAAGTTGTAAAATTGAATTTTTAAGATAATTAATAGAACATGAAGTAGGTAGTAAGATATTAGGATATAAGGGAGCTTAGCAATTATATTATTTTAACAATTAAGATTTTGGAGGTTTTGAAAATGAATAATTTTATTTCAAAAAATATAGATGATACAAAAAGTTATTCGCTAATTACATTGATACTGTTTTGGTCAGGATTAGTTATAATGTCTAGTTTGTATGTTACAATTCCATTGGTTTCAACATTTTCACAAATTTTTTCAGTGGAGGTTTCTAAAGCTGTATGGAGTAGTAGTGGATTTTCACTTTGTTTTGCAATTGGTTGTTTGTGTCATGGACCATTGTCAGATCGCTATGGTCGTAAAAAAGTAATAATTATTGGATTAAGTGCTTTGACGATTATTTCTTTCCTTTTAGGAACAGTACATAACTTAGTAACACTTATTACACTTCGAGGAATACAAGGTGCAGCAGCAGCAACTTTTTCACCTGTAGCTCTTTCATATGCAGTAGAATTATTTCCACCTAAAAAAAGAGTTGTAGCTATTGGATTTATCAGTACAGGATTTTTGATGGCAGGAATAATTGGACAAGTTTTTAGTAGTTTTGTGAATCAACATATAGGATGGAACTTTGTATTTTATATTCTTGGACTTATATATTTAATAACTACTTTATTAATAATACTGTTTATACCTAATCTTCCTATAAGCCAGCCTGATACTAATATTTCAAAGGTATTTAAACAGATGAAAAATGTATTTAAGATAAAATCATTGAAATATGCATATATTATTGCTTTAGTACTATTATTGTCATTTGTTGGTATGTACAGTGCATTAGGTAATTTTCTAAGTAGTCCTAAATTTAATTTTACTACTCAACAAATATTATACGTACGGCTTATAGGAATTATTGGAATGGTGCTGTCACCATATGCAGGAAAGTTAGTAGAAAAATTTAGTATTATATCTGTTCTTAGAGGTTCATTATTACTTTCAATTATAGGACTTGCATTAATAGGAATTAGTAGAAGTGCTCTATTTATGATTATTATGAGTGTGATTTTTGTAATAGGTATTGCAATTACTACTCCAACTTTGATTTCATTAATTGGTGTGCTTGGAGGAAAAACAAGAGGTTCAGCAGTTTCTATGTATACTTTTATATTATTTTTAGGTGCTAGTATTGGGCCAGTTTTAACTATGCGCTTACTTAAGACTGGAAGTTACACCATTACTTTCACATCTCTTGCAGCTTGTTTAGTGATAGGAATTTTGGCTACATTCTTTATAAATTTAGAGAAAAATGACTAGGAGATAAATATCATAAAAATAATTCATAATATAAGCAAAATGCGAAGCATTTTTTAGAGGACAATTGACAGAGGACAGAGGACAATGAAGGTGAGTTTTCCTCCTTACGTCAGAAAACTAATTTATTTTAAGCTTATTTTGCTAACGCAAAATAAGCTTTTAATTTATATAAATCAGCAATGTTTCACTTTAGTGAAACGAGCCATCAAAAATTTAATTAAAGATTTTTTGCAGCAAAGCGGAGAAAAATCATCCTTCACTGTCCTTTGTCAATTGTCCTCTGTCCTCTGAAAAGTTGTGTCGCAATGTGCTTTAAATTCGTATTAACAATTTAGATGTTATTTATTTAAAGCAAATTCAACTGCAGAAACAGCATGTATTGTTGTTGTATCAAAAACTGGAATGTCAACATCTTCTTGTTTTATAAGTAGAGGTATTTCTGTACAACCTAATATTACTCCTTCAGCACCATTTAATTCTAGATTTTTTATTATTTTTTTATATTTTTCTTTTGAAGATTCATTTATTATTCCCTTACATAATTCTGTATAGATAATTTCATGAACTATTTCACTATCAGCTTCATTTGGAATGATTACATCAATATTAAATTTTTCCTTTAACACTTTTTTATAAAAATCTTGTTTCATGGTAAATATTGTTCCAAGTAATGCAACCTTTTTTAATCCATTGTCAATTACTTTTTCACCGGTTGCTTCCGCTATATGTAAAACTTTTATTCCTACTCTATTTTCTATGGCATTTGCCATTTTATGCATTGTATTGGTGCATATTACAATAAAATCTGCACCTGCATCTTTAAGCTTTTTAGCAATATTCACCATAATATCAGTTAACTCTTCCCATTTATTTTCATGCTGCAACACTTCTATTCTTTCAAAGTCCACTGAATACATTAAGCATTCAGCAGAGTGAAGTCCTCCTAATTTTAATTGAGTAGTTTCATTTATAATTTTATAATAATCTAGGGATGATTCAAAGCTCATTCCACCAATCAAACCAATTTTTTTCAACTAGTACATCTCCTTTTTAATTATTTCATCTAAACTATTTCTTAATCGTTTTATACCTGTAACTATTTCTTTTCTCTTGGGATAAGTAAAATTTAGTCTAATAAAGTTGCTTTTTTCTTTATTTTTAGCATAAAAAGAATTTCCGGGAATATAATTTACTTTATTCTTTATTGATTTTTTTAATAGTAAATTTAAATCAATACTGTTTGGAAACTTACACCACAAATAGAATCCTCCTTGTGGTTTGTAAAACTCCACTTCTGTAAAGTTTTTTTCTAATTCTTTAATCATTAGATCTCTTTTGAAGGTATATTCTTTTTTTATTCTTTTAATATGATTTTCATAGTAGCTTTGCTTTAGAAATTCACATATCATGTGCTGGCTTAAGGTATTTACATGCAAATCAGTTAATTGTTTAAATGAACTTAATTTATTTATTACTCTCTCTGGTGCAACGATCCAACCAACCCTAAGACCTAGAGAAATGACTTTTGAAAATGTGCTTAAATAAATAACATAATCATTTTTATCTAAAGCTTTTAAAGAAGGTAAATCTTTTCCTTCATATCTTAGTTCACCATAAGGGTCGTCCTCAATTAAAGGAATACCATACTTTTCAATAATGCTGATAAGTTCATATCTTCTTTCTAAACTCATTGTAATTCCAGTTGGATTTTGAAAATTTGGAATGCTGTAAATAAATTTTGGCTTTAATTTATTTATTAAGTATTCTAGTGCATCAACTTGAATTCCATATTCATCAACAGGTACTGCTACAATTTCAGCACCTAGAGCTTCAAATAATTGAATAGCACCGAAGAATGTAGGTTCTTCTACTAAAATTATATCATTAGGATTTACAAAAGCTCTTACAATTAAATCCAGTCCTTGTTGAGAGCCTGAAGTAATCATTATGTTGTTAGTAGATATTCTAACTTCTCTATTTAGCATTAAATTTTTAATTTCTTTTTTTAGTTCATTATACCCAGTTACTGGACTGTGTAAAAACATGTTTTCTACTTCATCTTTTAATAATTTAATTTGAACTTTTTGAAATTCATTTTTGGGAAACAGTTCAGGTGATGGAATACCACCAGCAAAGGAAACTATTTCATTATTCCCAATATCCATTATTCTACTAATAACATCATTATGATTGTTTTTTGAATTTTTACTGTATATTTCATCCCAAAATAAATGTTTTCTAAAGCTTGTGGATCTATTTTTTAGTGTATTTTCATCGCAGAAAACAATATAGGTTCCTTTACCAATCTGTGAATCAATAAGACCTTCAGCTTTAAGTTCTTCATAAGCTTTAACAACTGTACTTCTATTAACATGTAATATTTTTGCAAGCTCTCTTTCAGATGGTAATGTGTAATCTAAAGGAAGTCTTTTTAAATAAATCATATCTTTTATTTGATTTTTAATTTGAAGGTATAAAGCAGTTTTACTATTTCTTTCAATGTTAATTTTCATATAATCACTCGCTTAGCTAAGTTTGTTTATAGTTTTATTATATCAATTTTATTCTACTAAAAAACCTCCAATTTAATGTTTTATAATACCATCCACTTGATTAATAGTTCACATTAATTATATAAATTATGTTTAATTCTGTTTATAAGTAGGATATAATAAATATGTGAATAATAGAAAAATGTTTGAATTATATATTAATATAAATGCGAAATTTTAATAAAAACAGTATTAATACCTGTGAATATTAGTGCTGTTTTTGTATTTCTATTTTAGAAAGGCAGGGACAAGGTGGTATACATAATTATATTTTTATTAATTATATGTGTATTTTTAGCTTTTCGTTTGTTTTATGTAGAAGGACAAATAAAAAGCATAACAAATCAGATTGTATATATTAATGCAAACAAAGTGGATAAAAAGATAACTATAGGATTATTAAACAAAAAAATTGAAAAGTTGGCTGAGAAAATAAATGAAATTATACAAATAAAAAAACAAAGTGAGGCAAATAAGGTTAAGCTTGAAAATGACTTAAGACAAACCATTGCAAATATGTCTCATGACCTTAGAACGCCTTTAACATCAATAATAGGATATATTCAATTTTTAAAATTAGATAATACAAGTGAAGATGAAAAGAAGGAATACTTAGATATAGCTGAAAAGAGGGCAAAGGCACTAGAAGTTTTGCTTAATGATTTTTATGAATTATCTTTAATAGAGTCATTAGATTATGAATTGAATTTAGAAAAATTGAATATTAATAAAATATTACAAGAATGCATATTAGGGAAATATACTGATTTTATAAATAGAGATATAAATCCAAGAATAGAAATACCTAAAAATAATATATATATTATAGCTGAAGAAAAATCTTTGCAGCGTGTAATTGAAAACTTATTAAGTAATAGTGTTAAATATGCAAAAGATAATGTAGAAGTATGTTTAAAATTAGAAAAGAATACTGCAATATTACAGGTAAAAAATACTGTTGAAGATTTGACTTTAGATGATGTGAAAAATATTTTTAATAGATTTTATATGGCAGATAAAACACGAAGTGGAAAAGGAACTGGTCTTGGACTTGCTATTGTAAAGGGATTGGTTCATAAGATGAATGGTAGTATATCAGCAGATATTAAAGAGAATGTATTAAGTATTTGTTGTAGATTTCAGAAGGTTTAAGTAATATAGGAAAGTGGTGAGAAAATGAATTTAAAGGAATTGGAAAAAATAATTTTCAAACCATCATCTAATTTTATGCGAAAAAGCGGAGAAAAGATATTTAAAGAAGGATTGGTTTCAAATATAAAGGGAAAAAATATAAATAATACATATCACATATATGGGGATGTAAGTCAAGGTGCTAATGAAAGAAAATTTAAAACATATATAAAAATAAACTTATTGAATAAAAAATTAGAAGATGTAAGCTGCAGCTGCAGTGATTTTAAAGAAATTTCCCAAAGTAAGAAGTTATTTATGTGTGAACATTTAACAGCTAGTGCATATAAATTTTTAAACTTTTTTTATAAGAAAAAAGCTTTGGAAAAAGATTTATATGAAAATAGTAAAAAAATTATATTAGATATAGATGTAAAGATAACTTGTAAGTCATGGAAGGGAAGTACTAGCTATGAATTGGAGTTTAGATTAGGTAAAGAACATAAATATTTAATTACTAACATAAAGAGCTTTATTTCTCATATAGATAATAAAACAAGTATTCCTTTTAGCAGTCAATTTATTTATAATCCCATTAAATATTGTATTTCTTCTGAAAGTATGAAAATTGTATGTTTTATTAGAGAATATATTCACATAAATAAAGGAATATTGGCATCAGTAAGAAATTTAGTAATTAATCCTAATGATTTAAGAGAATTTCTGCAGTGTATTTGTGGAAGTAAGATTGTATTTAAATATAATGCTATAGAATATAAGGCATTGGTTACAAATGAAAATTTACCTCTTAGCTTCACACTTAAGGAAAAAAATGAGTGTTTTGTGATAACAACCCATAAAAAGCTGCCTGTTGCTTTAAATGAAAATAGAGATGTTTATCTTTTTAATGATAAGATTTATTTGCCTTCAAATAGTCAAATTAACAAATATGTTCCTTTGTATAACAAGTTTGAAATGAAGAATGAAATTTTATATGGAAAGACTATAGAAAATTATAAAAAAATTATTGCATTACTTAGCAGTATATCAAAAGATGTTACTGTTTCAGAAAGTGTAAAGAGGTTTGGGTCTAGCTCATTTAAATTGGACTTTTTTATTTATGAGGAAAATTCCAATGTCTATTGTGATGCTTTTATAACCTATAATAAGGACAAATTTAATATATTAGAAAATGCTGATAGTAAAGAAAAGCTTATAAGAAATTTTAATAAAGAAGAAAAAGTTATTATGAAGCTTGAATATTATAAATTTATAAAAAGAGAAAATCGATTTATGTTTATTGGCAATGATGAAGATCTTTTCTATATTTTGAGAAATGGTAAAGATAACATACACTCATTAGGTAATGTTATTATAGGAGAAGGATTAAAAAATAAGGTTTACGATGCATCATATGTAAAATTAAATTTGTATGAAGAAGATGGATATTTTAAGCTTAATTATAATATTGGGGATATTAACCCAAATGAATTTGATAACATTTTTCAAAGCTATAAATCTAATAATAAATTTTATAAAACTAAGGATAATGAATTTATAGATTTTGAAGATGAAGGTATAATAAGTTTATTTAATTTAATACAAGTATTAAGCGCTAATGAGAATATAGAGGATACAATAATTATAGATAAAAATAAAGCTTTATATTTAAAAGAAGGCTTAAAGAATAGAAATTTTAAGTTTACTAGGGGGGAAGAAATATTAAAAAATATAGAATCTAGGCTTGAAGACATAAATCACGACAAAGTAAGAGTACCTAGTAATTTAAAAACAGAACTTAGAAAGTATCAATTTAACGGATTAAAGTGGTTTAAAAATTTAAGTGAATTAGAATTAGGTGGTATTTTAGCAGATGAAATGGGGCTTGGTAAAACAGTACAAACAATAGCATTTATTATGTCAGAAGAAAATAAGAAAACTTTAATAATCACTCCAACATCATTAATTTATAATTGGAGAGATGAAATAGAAAGATTTGCACCTGATTTAAACATAGGAATTGCGTATGGAAGCAGTGTGAACTATGAAAAAATAATAGATGAACATGAAGTGATTTTAACCACTTATGGAACTTTAAAAAATAACATTGATAAATATGAAAATATTGAATTTGATTATTGTATCATTGATGAAGCACAAAATATAAAGAACCCTTTAGCACAAATCACAAGAACTGTTAAACACATTAAAGCAAGAGTAAAGTTTGCACTTACTGGAACTCCAATTGAAAATAATTTAGTAGAGCTTTGGTCTATATTTGATTTTGTAATGCCTGGATATTTGTATTCCAAAGAAGTTTTTGAAAAAAAGTTTATTTTGGATAATGATTGTGATTTGGATAGTATTAAGCTATTAATCAAACCTTTTATTCTAAGAAGAACTAAAAAGGAAGTTGTAGAAGATTTACCAGATAAAATAGAAAAAAAGATATTAGTTGAAATGACATCAGCTCAAAAATCAATATATAATTCTTATATAAAGGGTGTTAGGGAAAAAGTAAAAAATAATTATCAGGGAAAAATAGAGGTTTTTTCTTATCTAACGAAGTTAAGACAAATTTGCTTAGATCCATCTATTATATTTGATGAATATAAAGGAGGAAATGGTAAGCTTAAAGTGGCATTATCATTAGTGAAAGAACATATAACCTCTGATGGAAAAGTACTTTTATTTTCTCAATTTACTTCTGTACTCAAAAAAATAGGAGAAGCCTTAAAAGAAGATGATATTGAATATTTTTATTTAGACGGTTCGACTAAATCTAAGGAAAGAATTAAATTAGTAAATGAATTTAACAGCTGCACAAAAGTAAAGGTATTTTTAATTTCATTAAAGGCTGGAGGTACTGGACTTAATTTAACTTCAGCAAATTTAGTTATTCATTTTGATCCATGGTGGAACCCAGCAGTAGAAGATCAAGCTACAGATAGAGCACATAGAATAGGACAAAAAAATGTGGTAGAGGTGATTAAATTAGTTGCAAGAGGAACTATAGAAGAAAAAATCATTTTATTACAAGAGCATAAAAAAGAATTAATTCATAATATTATCACAGGAGAACTTAAAAATAGTAATGTAATAAATAAGTTATCAAAGGAAGAATTAATACAACTTTTTGGTAGTGGTTAGAAATATTATAATAATGTAATTGATATTTTAAATAATTATAAATTGGATAAATTCAAAGAAAATTAATGAAAAATGAATAAATTAACGATTACATAAGGATATTTAGCTTGCTATAGACTTGCACGAGTAAAATTTATGATTTATAATTTGAAACAATAAATGTAGTAAATTTAAAAGCGATGACGGAAAGAGTAATTGTGCAGATTCAAAAAGAGAGCTAATGGTTGGTGCAAATTAGCGATGAAGCATGGTGAAGTTCATTCCTAAGTTTCAGGTTGAAATTAAGTAGACCATGGCGTAAGACCTACGTTACAGGTAAAAGTGGATTATTTATGTAATCAATCAGGGTGGTACCGCGAGAAAGAACTCGTCCCTTTTCAAGGTACTTTTTTTATACCCAAAATTCATAAATAATTAAATAGAGTGGTACCGCGATATTTTCGTCTCTAACTTTGTTAGAGATGATTTTTTTAATATTTTCAATTTACCACTATACAGTGTTGAAAAATAATTTTACTTTTAAGAATATAAAGATTTCGCGAAAATTTATATAAATACATATGAAATTATTGAAATTATAAAATGAGGAGGGCTATTTATGAATATATCTTTTATAGTTGTAGCTATTTACGTTGCTATATTATTTTGTATTAGTTTTTATGCTAGAAAAAAAGCATCATCTGGGGCAGAAGGTTATATATTGGCAGGCAGGGGATTAAATACTACCCTTATAACTGTTACAATGGTGGGGCTTGCTATAGGAGGCTCATCTACTATAGGTGTAGCTGAACAAGCTTATAAGGTAGGACTTTCAGCAGGATGGTATACTGTTGCATGGGGTGTAGGTTCTATTCTTATGGGGTTAATAGGAGCAAAGAAATATAGACAGTTAAATGTTTCCACAGTACCAGAAATGTTTGAAAGATTTTATGATACTAAAGGAAGAATAGTTTGTGTAATAGGACAAATAGTAATTCAACTTATGATTACTTCACTTCAATATATAGCAGGAGGAGCAATTTTATCTTCATTACTTCCAGCTGTATTTACATTGAAAACAGGAATGATTACTACTGCAGTTGTATTCATAGGAATAACTTTTATTGGGGGTATGTGGTCTACAGGACTTTGTAATTTATTTAATGTACCTTTAAAATATATGGGAGTCATTGTAGTTACAGTGTTAGCAGTAGCTTTTAGTGGTGGAATTCATAATATGGCTTTAAAAGTTCCAAATGCAGCTACTTATTTTCATCCAGTGAATGGATTAGGGTTGCCTACAATAATAGTATGGTTTATAGTAATGATAACAGAATGTTTTTCACTTCAAGGTGTTGTACAAGTTTCCTTTTGTGCAAAGGATGCAGATGCTGCAAGAAAAGGATACATAATAGGAGGGCTTTTAATGATTCCTATTGGTTTCTTTGCAGCAATGCTTGGAATGGTTGCTAGAGTGTCATATCCAGGTGTAAGTGCTACTATGGCACTTCCAATGGTTATTACATCTTTAAATCCATTACTTGCAGGTATAACTTTAGCAGCTTTATGGGCAGCTGATATATCAACAGCTTGCAATATGCTTTTGGGTTCAGCAACTTTATTTTCACAAGATATATATAAGAGATTTGTCAATGAAAATATAGGGGAAAAGGAACTTATGAAAATTACTAAATTCTTTGTAGTAATTTTAGGAGTAGTAACATTCTTTATAGCTATTCAAGCAAAGGGAATATTGAGTTTATTAATGATGGCTTTAAGTTTAACTACTGCTTTTAGTATAGTATTTATATTTACAACATTTGTACCATCTATTTGTAGAAAAAATTCAGCATTTAATACAGCAGTAGCAGGAATTATAGTGTTAGTAGTATGGCAGTTAGTACCAGCAGTAAGGATATTACCTCATGTCATATATGCAGAATGGATAGTTTGTCTTATAACATTCTTAATAACTCCATTGTTTGATAGAAAAACAATTAATGCTGTGGAAGGAATTGAAGTGGCATTAAGTGAAAATTAAATTTATGAATCATTAGAAGTTGATTTTTAAATAATTACATTATAAAAGGGGGCATTTTTAATATGAAAAAGGTTGAAATGAATTATGGAAGCACATCTATGGAGATATGTGTAGAGGAAAAAAATTTAATTGGGGTAATTGAATCTAATAAGTTAAAAGAAGAAAAAAGTGAAGATGAAATTATTAAAGAGGCTTTAGAAAATCCAATAGGGAGTGCCAGACTTAAAGAACTTGTACATCAAGGAGAAAAAGTATGTGTGGTAATTCCAGATGTTACTAGAGCATGGCAAAAAACAGATAAATATTTAAATAAAGTAGTAGAAGAAATAAATGCTGGTGGAGTTCAGGATAAAGAC
Organism: Clostridium carboxidivorans P7; assembly: GCF_001038625.1. Taxonomy (GTDB): domain Bacteria; phylum Bacillota; class Clostridia; order Clostridiales; family Clostridiaceae; genus Clostridium_AM; species Clostridium_AM carboxidivorans. Next base: position 1,971,418 of record NZ_CP011803.1, on the reverse strand, counting down.
ATAGTCTTTATAAGTGCATTGGGGTCGCACAGAAAGCAAACAAGAGAAGAGCATGAAAAATTGCTTGGAGAAAAACTTGCAGCTAGATTTGAGGTTATAGATCATGATTGTTATGATAAAGATAATCTAGTATATCTTGGGGAAACTACTTATGGCAATTCTGTTTACATAAATAAAATTGCCATGGAATGTGATCATATAGTAATAACAGGTGGTATAGTATATCATTTACTTGCAGGTTATGCAGGCGGAAAGAAAACTATTTTACCAGGTATATCTGGTGCAGAAACTATAATGAAGAATCATTCACTTTCCTTAAATGATAATTTAGGTGAAAGTATAAGAGATGGTGTATATCCAGGTGGTATAGAAAACAATCCTGTACATCAGGATATGCTTCAGGCTGCTAGCTTTGTAAGGCCAACCTTCATGTTTAATGTAGTAATGGGTTCAGAAGGGCAAATAGCTGCTGCTGTAGCAGGAAATTATATAGCTGCTCATGAAAAGGGAATGGAAATTTTAAAGAATATAGATGGAGTAGGTATAAAAGAAAAGGCTGATTTAGTAATTGCAAGTTCAGGAGGATATCCAAAGGACATAAATTTGTACCAAGCTACAAAAACATTGACAAATGCTAGAGAAGCAATAAATGAAGGTGGATATATGATTGCACTTCTAGAGTGTAGAGAAGGCCTTGGGGGAGGAAAAGAAATTCAAGATTTGATTTTGAACTATGATAATATATTTGACAGAGAAAAATTTGTTAGAAATAATTTTTCAATTGGCAAATTTATAGCATATTGCATGTGTGAAACTGCTTATAAATTTAAAGTGATTTTGGTATCGAATATTAAGCAGGAGTTAGTTAAAAATGCTAATATTACTGTTGTAAAAACTGTAGATGAAGCTTTGAAAATAGTGTATAAAGAAAAGGGAGAAAATATTAAAACTTATTTGATGCCTCATGCTGCAAATACACTGCCAATACTTACAAAATAAAATGTTATTAAGGTTGCTATAATTATGAAAAGTCTAAGAGCTTAATTAATTATAGCAATCTTAAAGTTTATGAATAAAAAATATAATTCTTAAATTATGATAGCATTAGAACAGCTAGTCCATCAACACATTAGAAAGTATATATCAATAAATTATATATATAGTGTATCCTGGTATGTTTGAATAAGGTATGCCTATACTTAATAATTTAGAATTTTTTATTCTATGAGAACATATATATGTACCTGAACATTTTCCAAAGTCTATAGTCTTTTTACAAATTTCTGAATCCTTTATTAAAACTAAATCCAGTTGAGTTTTTTCAATATTGATATTGTAATCTATTATAGGAATTTTAGTATCCGAATAATTTAGGGCTTCTAAATTCACATCGTCTGAGGTCATTAATAAAACATTTTTAACTAATAATATTAGTTCGGACAAATCATTGGTTCTTCTTTCTCCATAGGTGTTCAATTCCTTTTTCATCAATTCATTAAATTCCAGATAGTCTCTAGCACTCTTTAATGCAACCTTTTTTCTTCTAGATTTTTCATATAATAATGGTTCTTTTTTATGAGTATTAATATTTTTAATGCTTTCAGTATTGTCCATATAAACAACTCCTTTATGACTGTTCTTAATAAATTAATTAGTGTAACAAACCAATTACATAAAATATGTATATTTATATAATAATTATAAAATTAAAATATGTAAATATATATTTATAGATAAATTTGCATATTTTGATTTTATAAATTTATTGTGTAAAAACTTACATAAATAAAATACATAATATCTACTAATAATATAGGTGTTCATTAAATAATGTAAATTTACAAAGAAAGGTGGAAATGCAGTGAAAAAGAAAATATCTATTTTTTCTATATGTATATTATCCCTTTCTCTATTTGGATGCACAGCTAGGCAAAATGCTGCTATGCCAAAGAAAGCACAACCTATTGGCGGAGTAGAATCTTCGGCATATGGAACAGAAAATGTTCAAAGAATAAAAATAACTGATGACAATACCAGTATAAGAAGAAGCTGTGCTAATGATGCACCTGTAATACAAAGAACAAGTAAGGGAAATTCCTATGATGTAGTTAGTAAGGTTCAAGATTGGTATGCAGTAAAGCTTCCTGACAATTCAATTGGTTTTATACCTACAGAACAAGGCAAAGCTGTGGTAGTTGATGATAAAAAACCTCAAGCTACACCTGATAATACTGCAACAGCACCGCAAGGAAGTACTACTGGAGGTGCTGCACAAGGAACAAACATACCAAAAACACCAAGTGCACAAACAAATTCCAGTACTTTAAGTTCTGGAGAACAGCAGATGATAAAGATGGTAAATGATGCTCGTGCTCAAAATAATTTGCCTGCATTAAAGGTTGATACTCAATTATGTAATGTAGCTAGAATTAAAGCTCAGGATATGATAGATAATAACTATTTTAGTCATAGTTCACCTAAGTATGGAAGTCCTTTTGATATGATGAAATCCTTTGGAATAAAGTATGTTGCAGCTGGTGAGAATATTGCTGGTAACCAGAGTGTTCAAAATGCTGAAAATGCATTGATGAATTCTCCAGGGCATAGAAAAAATATATTAAATCCTGATTTTACTCATATAGGAATAGGAATAAGACAAGGTGGACCTTATAGCAATATGTTTAGTCAGATGTTTATAAGTAGACCTCAATAATATAAATATAATAAAGTAAGCTATATTTATACCTAACTAAATTTACAAAATAGGTATAGTATAGCTTATTTCTCTTTATTATAAGATTTGATAAATAAACTACATTAAAATGTTAAATTATTATATTTACATTATTGCAATGTGATATAATAATTTTATAAAATTTTGTACTATAATTAGAATTAGATATTTTGAGGATTAAGATAATTATTTTATTAGGAGGTGCGGTATGAAACAATATGGATTTATATATACTGATTTTATGAAAATGAAATCTTTTATTTATAGTAAAAATATAGATACTGAATGTAATATTCTTATTCAAATTTTTACTGGAGTAATTGAAATTGAATTTATTAGAAGAATTATAAGTGAGATAACCTCCTTACTTCCTCAAGCAGAAATTATAGGTTCAACAACCGCTGGAGAAATATTTGAAGGGAAAGTTTGTACTAAAGCTACTATAATATCTTTTTCAATTTTTGAAAAAACCAAAGTTAAAACAAAAATTTTAAACAACCATGACAATGAAAATAAATTAGGAAACTGTATTGTAAAGGATTTAGTTGAAGAAAACACAAAGGTTATTATTTTATTTTCAGAAGGTTTGTTAATGAGTGGACATGGCATAATTAAAGGAATACAGAAAGCAAATTCTAATATCATAGTTTGTGGTGGAAAAGCTAGTGATAATGGATATTTTGAGAAAACGTTTGTATTCACAAAAGAAAAAATTATACAAAATGGTGTTGCAGCTGCTTCTCTTACGGGTAGAGAACTTAATGTTACTACTGAATATAGCTTTTGTTGGTGTTCCATTGGAAAATTAATGACCATTACTAAAGCAATAAATAATAGAATTTTTACAATAAATAATATAAAAACTATGGATATTTATAAAAAGTATCTTGGTGATAAAGTAGCTGAAGAATTACCTATGTCTGCTACAGAATTTCCTCTAATAATAAAAAAAGATAATATAAATATAGCTAGAGTACCTTTTAAATGTCATGATGATGGATCTATGACTTTTCTTGGAAATATAGAAACTGGTGACAAGGTTCAATTTGGTTATGGTAATGTTAATATGATAATTGATAATTCTTTAAACATAGTTAGTAGTTTACAAAATAAGCCAATAGAAGGTGTATTTATTTATTCATGTTCTATAAGAAGATCTTTCATGCAAAATAATATTGAATTGGAAACAATACCTTTAAATAGAATAGCTCCTGCTTATGGATTTTTTACTTATGGAGAGTTTTTTACTGGTAATAATTCAAATCAATTATTAAATGCAACTATGACAATATTAGGACTTTCAGAAGGAGAACAAGTATCAAGGAATAATAAAGAAGCAATAATTAATAAAAAATGTTCCTTAAAAAGTTTTTTTGATGATAAGGATATTGGAGTAATTAGAGCCTTTACTCACCTTACTAATGAAGTTACAAAAGAATTGCAGGAAGCAAATGAATTGTTAAAATGCCAAAGACATAAAATAGAACAAATGAAAAATATAACAAGTTCAATGATGGAAATAAGTAATCAAACATTGAGTTCTGAAGAAGTTGGAAATTCTGTTCAGATGATATTAGAAAAATCCTTGGAAATAATCCCCAATGCACAAGTTGGAAGTATTTTATTTATAAGAGATAGCAAGTTAATCTATGAGGCTTCAAAAGGGTATTCTTTTGATCAATTGGAAATGAGTTATGATATTGAAGATATACCTGTGTACCAGCGTTATTATTTAGATAAATTGAATAATCCTACAATAGTAGGTGAACTGGATAAATTTCTATTTAGAAAAAAATATATATATGATCATTGGAAAAGCATGTTTAATAAGGTTCCTGTTGAACTTTTATGCAACAGCATTATCATTGATGATAAAATAATTGGATTTATTAGTTTATTTAATATAGATAATAATAGTAAATTTTCAGAAGAGGATAAACTTTTAGTTAAGCACTTGTGTAATGAAATTGCTATAGCTTTAAAAAATGCTCAATTAATAGAAAAGACCTTATATATGTCAAGGTATGATACTTTAACTGGTTTGTGCAATAGACGGTATTTTAGAGAATTATTCGTCAAAACCATAAATGAAGCAGTTCTTTCAAATAAAGTTTTTGTTGTATGCATAATAGATTTAAATAATTTAAAAACAGTTAACGATAATTATGGTCATGATATTGGAGATAAATTTTTAGTAAAATTTGTAGAAATATTCAAAGCTGAAATTGATAATAATGATATTTTTGGAAGAAGCGGGGGAGATGAATTTGAAGTGATATTTGTTAATAAAGACAAGCTTCAAGTTCTTGACATTATTGAAAGAATTAATGTTACATTAAAGAATTATTCCTTTGACTTTAGTAAATATCTAAAAATCACATTTGCATATGGACTTGCGGAGTTCTCAAAGGATTCTACTAATATTGCTGAGCTCTTAAAAATAGCAGATAAAAGAATGTATGAAAAGAAGAAAATAATGAAAAAAAACACTTAAAAATTTAAAAAGATATATACATGTGGTTGCATAAGTGAGAAATATATATTATTATATATGAAAAGAAAATTCAAAATTATAATATTTTGAAAGTTCTACAATAAGAAGCAAGATGTGGGCAAGGGCATCAAAAATATATTTGTTTAAGTAAGTTTTGGATATTTTTGTATTATCTAAAACTCAGCTGAACTTATTTAGTGATTAATATATGTTTACTGATCCATTAAATTTATGTTAAGTATTGCAAATAATGATCACTGCAAAAAACAGGGAAGGTGGTAAAAAATCTGCTGCAAACTTTGTCAATGTGAACAGGTCAATTTTTAAAGTAATCATTTCATGATAAATTGTGATAATAGGTAACATTCATTTCGTTAGTCAAAATTATGCTTTAAATTGAATTTCATAACATAGAATATGAAGTTATACATTTTACATTATATCATTTTAATAACACATGTTTATATTTTAAGTGGCGGGTTTAAGTTGCGTTTTGCAACTAAAAGGTTATGGAGCTTAGGAAAAAATATTTAAAAAACGTAAAAAAAATAGTCATAAAGGTTGGTTCTTCTACTTTAACACACAAAAGTGGTCTCTTAAATTTAAATCAAATTGAAAAAATTGTGAGGCAAATAGCTGATTTGCATAATGAAGGCAAAGAGGTGGTACTAGTTACATCAGGAGCTATTGCTGCTGGAATTGGGAAATTAGGACTTAAAAGCAGACCTAAAACAATTCCAGAAAAGCAAGCAGCTGCTGCTGTAGGCCAGGGAATACTTATGCATATGTATGAAAAAATTTTTTCGGAATATGGAAAAGTAGCTGCACAAATTCTTATAACAAAGGATGATATTTCTCATAGAACTAGATTTTTAAATGCAAGAAATACATTCTTTGCTTTAGCTGAAATGGGAGCAATTCCTATAGTAAATGAAAATGATGCTATTATAGTAGATGAAATAAAATTTGGAGATAATGACACTTTATCTGCAACTGTAGCTTCTTTTGTCGAAGCGGACTTATTGATTTTGCTTTCAGATATTGAAGGATTATATGATAGCAATCCAAGAACCAACCCTAATGCAAAGCTTATACATGAAGTTAAAGAAATTACAGAAGAAATTGAAAATTGTGCTGGTGGTGCAGGGTCTTCTTTAGGGACAGGTGGAATGGCTACAAAAATAAGTGCTGGAAGAATTGCTACTGCTGCGGGGGTTTCAATGGTGATAGCAAATGGTGAACATGAAAATGTTATAAGGGATATTGTTAATTTAAAAGAAGTTGGCACATTATTTGCACCTAATGAACATCCACTTCCACTTAGGAAGCACTGGATTACCTTCAGTACTGATTTAAAAGGAAAGCTAGTAGTGGATGATGGAGCCTTTGAAGCTATTTTTTATAATCATAAGAGCCTCTTACCTAAAGGGTTAGTAAATGTTGAAGGTTTTTTTGAACAAGGTCAAATTGTATCTATTGAAAATTTTAAAGGTATAGAAATAGGAAGAGGAATAACTAATTATAGTTCAAGTGAAATTGAACAAATTAAAGGTTTGAATTCAGATGAAATAGAAAACAAATTAGGGTACAAAAATTATGATGAAATAATACATTGTAATAATATGGTCATATCCTAAAAACATAAACTAAAGGAAGGGTACGAAGATGGATATTAATAATTATATATTTGATAAGGCTTTAAAAGCTAAAGAAGCATCAAGAAAACTCGCTTATTTGAGTGCTGAAGAAAAGAATAAAGCACTAATTAGTATGAGTGAAGCTTTAATAAATAATGAAACTTTTATACTGGAACAAAATGAAAAAGATTTAAAAGAAGGTAAAAGCAATGGTATGACAGAAGCTTTGTTAGATAGATTGGCTTTAAATCACAAGAGAATAGAGGATATGGCATTAGGTCTCAAAAATGTTGCTTCTATGGGTGATCCTGTAGGCCAAGTATTAAAAATGTGGAGAAGACCTAATGATCTTCAAATAGGCCAAATGAGAGTACCTCTTGGAGTTATAGGAATTATTTATGAAGCAAGACCTAATGTTACTGTAGATGCAGCAGCTTTATGTATAAAGTCCGGAAATGCTGTAATTCTTAGAGGAGGAAAAGAAGCTATAAATTCTAATAAGGCTATTGCAGATACTATAATCAAGGCAGGAGAACTATCAGGACTTCCAAAGGGAAGTATTCAGCTTATAGAAGTTACTGACAGAGAAGGAGTTAATTGCATGATGAAGCTGAATGGGTACATAGATGTGCTTATTCCTAGAGGTGGATCAGGCCTTATACAAAATGTAGTGAAAAATTCCACTGTACCTGTAATTGAAACTGGAGTTGGAAACTGTCATGTATATGTAGATGAAGATGCCGATTTGGAAATGGCTGAAAATATAGTGGTTAATGCAAAAACTCAAAGACCTGCTGTATGTAATGCTATGGAAACATTGTTAGTGCATAAAAATGCTGCTCCAAAATTTTTACCAAAGCTTGGTGAAACTTTGAAAGCTTTAGGGGTTGAAATAAGAGGATGCACGGAAACAGAAAAGTATATAAAGGATATAGTTTCAGCTGAGGAGAAAGATTGGGAAACTGAATATTTAAATTTGATTTTAGCAGTGAAAGTTGTGAATTCTATGGATGAAGCAATGGATCATATTTATAAATATGGAACCAAACATTCGGAAGCTATAATTACGAATAACTATAAAAATAGCCAGAGATTTTTAAATGAGGTTGATGCAGCTGCAGTATATGTAAATGCATCTACACGTTTTACTGATGGAAGTGAATTTGGATTTGGTGCAGAAATAGGAATAAGTACTCAAAAGCTTCATGCTAGAGGGCCTATGGGACTTGAGCAGTTGACTACCACGAAATATATTATATATGGTCAGGGACAAACTAGAAAATAAAAGAGAGTGTGAAAATTTAAATAAAAAAATAAACTAGAAACAATATAAAAGTTTCTAGTTTATTTTTTATTTAAGTTCTACCATGAAATTCAGTATGACATTTTTTGCATGTAATTAGTATTTTGCCCTTTTTTCTAGGAACTCTAAGTTTTTGAGAACAATGAGGACATTTAAATACCTTATAATATTTAAAATCATTAATTTTCATTTTAAATCTATATATCATTTGTTTAATTATAAGAATGCTATTTTCGAAGCCCTGCAATTCTTGATACCTTTTATATTTATTTTTTGAAAGAGTTCTCCAAGTAGCATAAAATGCTAATAATATTCCTATGATTACACTATTTCTATTTAGTGAAAAAATAAGAGAAATAATCAAAAGATATTTAGAAAATTTATCTAAGCCATAACAATCTTTTAAATAATAAGAAAACTTATTCAATGTCATTCCTCCTAAAAAATTATTATTATATTACAATTACTTTAGCATATGTGTTTTATCCATTCAAGAAAACATTTTGTTAATTAATTAAGGAAGTTTGTAAGAGATAGATAAGTTAAAAAACTTTAGTATATTTTATGTGATATAAAAGTAGAATTTGATGATCTAATGAGGAGAGATATAAGCTTAATGATTTGTTAAATGGGATTAGCATAAAATTACAAACAAAGTATACTTATATATGAATTATACAAAATAAATATTTTGTATATCTTGTACAATTTTAAAAAAATAATACAAAAAATCTTAAAGTGAAAAATTATACTAAAAATTGTGAATATTTAGGTTTAAGCTGATATGTATTATTATCATGAAGTTTGAACAATTTTGGGACCATATTATTACAAATAATTAACGAAACAACATTTATGATTAAATATTCAATATGATAAAAATCAAATGTGTTTAGTAAAATTTTAAGGGGGTACAAATTGTGCAGTGGTTTAAAAATTTAAAAATGGTACAAAAATTAATATCGGCATTTGTTGTAGTAGCATTATTTATTGGTGTAGTTGGATTTATTGGAGTATATAATATGAAATCAATATATTCTAATGCTAACTCTATGCATGATTATAATCTTAAGTCAATAGAAACGTTGATGATTATGAAAGAAAATTATGCAGATGTTCGCTCAGATTTGTTAAAAATTGTATATCAACAGGACTTGAGTGATAAGAACAGCATAAAAAAAGAAATTACTGATTTAAGTGCCAAAAATGATACAAGTATAGATACTTATGAGAAAACATTGTTGTCTAAAGATGAAGAATCAATTTTTTCACAGTTAAAAAAGGATAGGAGTACATATAAAGAAGCATTTACTGCTGTAATAAAACTTATTGATGAAAATAATTATAAAGGTGCACAAGAAAAATTTTCTGATGTTACTAAATCAAGAACAAAAATTTATGAAGATATGGATAATCTAATAAAAGTAAATTCTGATCAAGCAGATAAGGCAGATGCTCAGAATAAAAGTACATATGAATCATCTTTTATTATTACAACTATTATAGGTGTGGTAGGATTAGTACTTGCAATTATAATTGGCTTGTTTATAGCACTTATGATTTCAAAGGAAATAAATAAAGTTTTAGTTTTTGCAGAAGCTCTAGGAGAAGGAGATTTAAGTAAATCTATAGAAGTGGATAGAAAAGATGAAATAGGTAATTTAGGTAAGGCTTTAAATAAAGCTTGTGAAAATGTGAAAGAATTAATAAGTTCAATAATAGATAGTGCAGGAGACATAAGTTCTTCCAGCGAGGAATTATCTGCAACAACTGAGGAAATTACATCTATGATGGAGGCTGCAAATGAATCAACTGAACAAATTTCACAAGGAGCTCAAGAGTTGAGCTCAACAACCGAAGGCGTAAATACATCTATGCAGGATATTTCTATATCAACTAGTGAATTACTAAACAGGTCAATAGATGCTAAGAATTCTTCAGAGGAAATAAGCAAACGTGCAATTGATATAAAAGATAAAGCAGCTAAAAACATAAAAGAGGGAGGCTTAATATATAAGGAAAAGAAAAGTAATATTATAAAATCAATTGAGGACGGTAAGGTGGTTGAAGAAGTTAAAATTATGGCTGATTCCATTGGAAGTATAGCAGAGCAAACAAACCTTCTTGCGTTAAATGCTGCAATAGAAGCAGCAAGAGCTGGTGAACAAGGAAAGGGATTTGCAGTGGTTGCTGATGAAGTTAGAGATTTGGCAGAACAATCTTCTCAAGCTGTGACGAATATTCAAAATATGGTATCTCAAGTAAGGAATGCATTTGACAGTTTATCAAAAAGTGGACAAGACATATTACACTATATGGAAAATATTGTTAAACCTAGCTATGAATTACTTATGAATACAGGTGTGCAGTATGAAAAAGATTCTGATTATGTAAGAGATATGTCTGAAAAAATTTCAACTTTATCAAACAAAATGAATGATGCTGCAGGCAATATAAGTGATTCAATTCAAAATATATCAGCAACTTCACAGGAATCAGCAGCTGGTTCGGAAGAAGTTACAAGCAGTATAAGTGAAATAACAAAAGCTGTAAGTGAGGTTTCTAAGTCTGCTCAGAGTCAAGCTGAACTTGCGCAGAAGCTTAATGAAATGGTTCAAAAATTTAAAATATAAACAAAAAGGCTATCTTAGAATGAAAAATCATTTTAAGATAGCCTTTAGCTTATAGTTTAAACTTAGCAACTATTTCATTTAAACTATTTGTAATATTTTTTAGTTCTTCCATATTAGAAGATATAATTTCCATAGCACTAGATTGTTCTTCCATAGAAGCTGAAACTTCTTCAGTAGAAGCAGCAGCTTCTTCAGATATTACGGATATACCTTCAATGGATTTAACGGCAATTTCTTTATTTTCTTCAACTTCATCAATTTCAGATGTAAGTTCTTCAATGTATGTTATCATTTTGTTTATTGAATCTTCAATTGTTTTAAACGACTTTTCAGATTCAGCCATAGAATTATTAGCTTCTTTGATTATTTTTTCAGCATTTACCATGTTTAATTGAGTTGAATTGATTTCGTCTAAAATTTCCTTTATCATATTAGAAATTTCTTTTGTAGAAGCAGCTGTTTCTTCAGATAAATTTCTAACTTCATCTGCAACAACTGCAAATCCTTTTCCAGATTCTCCAGCTCTTGCAGCTTCAATAGCAGCGTTTAAAGCTAACAAATTTGTTTGTTCAGCTATGGATTCTATGGTATTTACTATAGCACCAATAGATTCGGATTTTTTAGATAAAATATTAATATTTTCAGCTACTTTTTGGCTAGCATCATTATTTTGTTCCAATTTAGAAGATAAATCTAAAATGGAAGACATACCTTTTTTATTAACATCATTAGTTAAATATGAATATTTTTTTACTTCATTAGTTTTTAATACTATAGTATTTATTTTGTCTGCTAAGTTATTTAACTTTTTAAGTCCTGTTTCTGATTCTTTAGCTTGTTCAACTGAACCTTCTGCTAATTGGCTTGTAGCTTTAGCTACATCTGTAATAGACATAACTGTTTGTTCTACAGAAGAGGACACATTGTTTGAGTATTTTAATATGCTATCTGAACTATTTTTTAAATCTTCAACAATTTTTCTTAATTCTTGTTTTAAATTTAATACAGAATGAGCAATAATGCCTATTTCATCTTTATATTTTAATGCCTTATTGCATTCATCATCATCATTTTCAAAATCAAAATCCTTTAATTTATTGATATCCTTTGTTATTAAGGATATAGGGCCAGCTAATTTGCTGCTGAGATATGAAGCAAATATTAAAGAAAAAATTAAAGACGCTATTAATATGATAACAGCATATATAACTAAAGCATTTAGAGGTTTGTTAAATTCTTTAGTAGGTATAGCAAATCCTATAATCCAATTTGAAGCTTTTACCTTTGATGACACAAAATATCTATTTGTACCATCATAATCTTTTAAGACAAAGGAGTTTTTAGAAGTAATTGACATATATTTACCATCAAATACATTACTTAAATTTTTAAGCTCTTTATCTTTAGGTTGAAAATCCTTATTTGGATGAATAATAATATTATTGCTTGAATCCATTAAGTAAGAATAACTATTATTTATAGGTGAAGCTTTTTTTATTGTATCTGTAAGGAGATCTAAATTAATATCTGTACTAATAACACCTATTACTTGTCCATTTTTCGTCACGGGTTTAGCTATAGAAACTACCATTTTTTTTGTAGTTTGATCCAAGAAGGGTGGTGTGTAAATTAGACTTTTCTTTTCCATGGCTAATTTGTACCAGCTTCTTTGAGTACAATCATAATCTGCAGGAGGATTCCAACCAGAACCATCTATCATTTTTTTGTTTGTCATTCCAATATAAATATCAGTAATATTAGAATTCAATTTTAATTTAGATTGAAGATAATTTGATATACCGTTTTCATCAAAATTACCTAGATTTTCTATTGCATAATCAGTTTCGTCAAGTATTTTTGCTTGTCCATCAAGCCATCCGTTGATTAATTCTGAATACTTTTCAGAAGCAATTAATGCTTGTTCGCTTGATTGTTTGGTAATGGTCTTATATGATATAGCATAGCTTACTATAGAGGAAATCAAAATAAGTATAATACAGGTTGAAGAAATTGCTAGAATTAGTTTTGATCTTATACTTTTCATAATATATCTCCTTTCTATGGGCCTAATGTCAATTAAATTAAAGAGTTGGAACTTACTAGTAATTTCGTTAATAATAGCAGAAACTTGATGAAAATTCACAAAATAGTGCGAATTTACTGGATATAATACTTGGCTTTAAAATAGAGTTAGAGGAGAATGAAATTTTAACTTAATAATAAGTATAGTGTGATACAACTTTTTAGAGGACAATTGTCCTCTAAAAAGAAGTGTAATTTTAGTATCAATAATTAAATGAAATTATTTTTCGTAACCATTTAAGTGATTTTTATGCCACTTCCATGCGGTTTCTATTATAGTTTCAAGAGAGTTGAATTTAGGCTCCCAACCTAGTTCTTTTATAGCTTTTTCAGAGGAGGCTATTAAAGTAGCAGGGTCTCCTGCACGCCTTGCAGCAATTTCAGCCTTAATATTTATACCTGTCACTTTTCTTGCTACATCCACAACTTCTTTAACAGAGAAACCTTTTCCATTACCTAAATTATAAATTTTACTTTCTCCACCATTTTTAAGTCTTTTTAGAGCTAATAAATGGGCAGAAGCAAGATCTGATACATGAACATAGTCTCTTACACAAGTACCATCTTCAGTATTATAATCATCTCCAAAGATCATTATTTTTTCTCTTTTACCTAAGGCAGCTTGTAAAATTATAGGAATAAGATGACTTTCAGGTTCGTGATCTTCTCCAATATTTCCATTTATATGAGCACCACAAGCATTAAAATATCTTAATGCAGTATATTTTATGCCATAAGCTTTATCACACCATTTTAGTATTTTTTCTACTGCAAGCTTTGATTCACCATAAGGATTTGTTGGAAAAGTTTTATCTTGTTCCAATATAGGTATATTTTCGGGTTCGCCATAAGTTGCAGCAGTAGATGAAAATACAATATATTTAATATTATGTCTATTCATAGCTTCTAAAAGATTTATAGTAGAACCAATATTATTGTCAAAATATTTTAATGGATTTTCTACACTTTCACCCACTAGAGAATTTGCTGCAAAATCTATAACAGCGTCAATTTTATTTTCAGTAAAAACTTTATCCAAAATTTCATTATCTTTTAAATCTCCAATGTAAAGTTTTCCGCCTAAAAGTGAATCCTTATGGCCTGTTTGAAGATTATCAAGTATAACGACATCATGACCATTTTCTAATAAATAAGCAACCATGTGGCTGCCTATATAACCAGCACCTCCACAAACTAATATGTTCATAATAAAAGACCTCCTATATATAAGATGAATTTTAGAATTAAGATTACAAGTATCTATTTAGTAAAAGCTTAATTCTTTATATGTTGTATTATTTTTATATAAAAATAATTTTTTAAATATAGTATAACTTAATATTAATTCAGTAGCAATATATAGAAGAATTTAATACTATATGTTATTTTAGATGAATTTTTAACAATTTGTTATCTACCTTAATTTACTAATTAACTTATATAACATCAAAAATTGACAACATATTCCCAGCATAGTATAATTATAGCCAATAAGTAAATCTTCACTTCTAATGAAAAAAGGTATATGTAAAACTAATTTACACATAAAAAATAAATATCGCAACTCTTAAAAAACAAATAATTTATTAGCACAAGTTTTATGCTAATAAATTAGTGGAAAATTCATTTCAAAAGTTTTAGTATATGCAGTCTGTTCAGAATATTATGGAATTAACCAAGAATAATTATAATAAGCCAAAGGTAATGGCTGATAAAGGGTGATGTAATATTATTCTGAACATTTAGTCAATGTAATGATTTTAAAGGAAATGTTTAATGATATTTAGCAATGAGGGGGATGAAAAATGAAATGGTTTTACAATTTAAAAATAAAAGCTAAGATTATTTTCTATTTTGTTATGCTTGTAATTTTCATTGGAGTAGTTGGAATTATTGGTATTACCAATATGAAGAACATTAACAGCAGAAGTGAAGACATGTATAAAAACAATTTGCTCGAGATACAGAATGCTCAAAATATGCAGAAAGATTTATTTATTATCCGTTCAGATTATTTGTCAATGTTGTATGAAAAAGATAACTCCAAGTTACAACAAAGGATAAATGATATTCAAAAGTTAATAGAGGAATGTAATCAAATACAAAAAGATTATGAGCCAACTATTGAATCTTCAGAGGAAAGAAATTTATTCAATTCTTTAAAAAATAATTTTACCACATATAAAAATACATTAGATGAACATATAAACTTAATGAAGGCAGGCAACTATTTAGAAGTAAGTTCTAAAGTGAGTCAACTTGTAAGTTTAAGAGAAAAAAGCGATCAATCAATTCAAGATTTGATAAGTTTAAATAAGAAAAATGCAGAAACAAAAAACTCAATAAATATTGCAAGTTATAAAAATCAATCTATAATTATGATTATAGTTATAATAGTGGGAGCTATACTTGCAGTGGTTATAGGTTTATTATTTGCCAATATGATAAGTAAACCTTTAAATCAAATTGTAAATGCTGCTAATAGTATAGCCAAAGGAGACTTGGATGTATATGTAAATGTAGATACTAAGGATGAAATAGGTATATTAGCAGATGCTTTTATGAAAATGTCAATTAATATTAATGAAGCCATGTCAAATATAAATGCTGCAGCAGAGGAAGTAGCAGCGGGAGCAAAGCAAGCATCTGATTCAAGTATTGCACTTTCTCAAGGAAGTACTGAACAAGCAAGTTCAATTGAACAGCTAACTGCTTCCATGGAAGAAATATCATCGCAAACAAGTGAAAATAGTAATAGTGCAAGTAAAGCCAATGAACTTGCGTCTGCTACAAAAGAAAATGCAATTAAAGGTAATGAACACATGAAGGAAATGTTAAAGTCCATGGAAGATATTAATGAATCATCTTCAAATATTTCAAAGATTATTAAGGTTATAGATGAAATTGCATTCCAAACTAATATACTTGCTCTTAATGCCGCAGTTGAAGCTGCAAGAGCTGGACAGCATGGGAAAGGTTTTGCAGTAGTTGCAGAAGAAGTGAGAAATTTAGCTGAACGTTCTGCTAATGCAGCTAAAGAAACTACAAATATGATTGAAGGTTCCATTAAAAAGGTTGAAAGTGGTACTAAAATAGCATCTGAAACAGCATCGGCATTAAGCGAAATAGTTAAAGATGTTGCAGAAGTAGCAGATATTGTTAAAGGTATAGCTCAAGCATCAAATGAGCAAGCATTGGGTATTGAACAAATTAATCAAGGAATTATGCAGGTATCTAATGTGGTTCAAACAAATTCTGCAACTTCTGAAGAAATTGCAGCAGCAAGTGAAGAACTTTATGGTCAAGCTGAAATGTTAAAAGAAGAAGTTGAAAGATTTAAATTGAAGAAAACAGATAATTATCATGGTAAAATAGAAAAACTTAGTCCTGAAGTATTAGAATTTTTAAAAAAAATGAATGGAAATAAAAAATATAACAAAAATAATTCACCTAGAATTGCTTTAACCGACAAAGAATTGGAGCTAGATCAATGATTAAAAATAGTATTATAGATAATAACAATTCATTTTTGATTAATGCTTTATCTTGTATGGCTGATGGTGTAATTGCTGTTGATATGGATGGAAAAATTGTGTTTTTAAATTCAGCAGCAGAAGGAATAACAGGGTGGTCATCAAAGGAAGCAAAAAATGAAAATTTTAATACTGTTTTTCCTCTAATAAATATTAGTACAGGTGAAAAAGTTAAAAGTCCAATTGACAATGTAATTAAATTGGGAAAGTCGGTTGGACTTACAAAAAATTCAGGGCTAATAACAAAGGATAATAGAAAAAAATATATTTCAGCTAATAGTTCACCTATAAAAGATGACTTAGGAAACTTCACTGGAATAGTTGTAGTTTTTAGGGATATTACAAGAATTAGAAGTATTGAATTAGAATTAATAAACAAGGAACATGGATTTAAAGCATTATTTAATTCCGTGCCTGTAGGGGTAGTAATTCTTGATGAAAATGAAATAGTTTATGCAGTAAATAATTGTGTGTTAAAGTTTTTGAACATTAAAAAAACACAAATTATTGGAAAAGCAGTTGGAAATGGTTTTTGCTGCAAAAATAGCTTTGATGATGAAAGAGGTTGTGGATATGGAGAAAATTGTAAAAGTTGTAGTTTAAGAAAAGCAATAACCTTTGCTGAAAAGTTTAATGTTTCTACAAATATGGAGTTTAATAATGTAGTAGTAATAGAAAATAAAGAAATTGAAGTATGGCTTAAATTAAGTATAACTCCTGTATATTTTGGTGAAAAAAGGGTGATTGTTGCTGTATTAATGGACATAAAAGATAGAAAGAATAAGGAAATAGAACTTAGAAAGGCAAAAGAAGAAGCTGAGGCAGCTAGCAAAGCCAAAAGTGAATTCTTGGCAAATATGAGTCATGAAATTAGAACACCTCTTAATGGGTTAGTTGGTATGGTAGATTTGACTCTTTTAACTGATTTAAATTGTGAGCAAAAAGAAAATTTAATGACGGCTAAGTCTTGTACAAATTCTTTACTAAAGGTTATTAATGATATATTAGATTTTTCAAAGCTTGAAGCTGGAAAATTAGTTATAGAAAATATTAATTTTGATATTAAAAATCTTATAGAGGAAATAATAAAAGCTAATTCTTCAACTGCACTTGCTAAACAAATTGAATTAAATTACACATTTTCTTCTACTATACCTCAGTTTCTTTTAGGAGACCCAAATAGATTAAGGCAGGTGCTAAATAATTTAATTAATAATGCAATTAAATTTACGGAGCATGGGGAAATTTCATTAAAAGTAAAGAATATAGAAACTATTGATGAACATGTTAAATTGGAATTTAGTATAACTGATACAGGTATTGGTATATCGGAAGAAAATATAAATACAATATTTGAAAGCTTTAGTCAAGTAGATGGTTCATCAACAAGAACAGTAGGTGGTACAGGATTAGGACTTGCCATATCTAAGCAGCTTACTGAGATAATGGGTGGAAATTTGTTGGTTAAAAGTAAACTTGGACAAGGAAGTAGCTTCTACTTTGTTTTAATGTTCCCTGTTGGTAAAGAATTGAAAAAAGACATAAAACAGACTTTTAAGATAAATAAAGTAACTGAAAATTTAAACATATTGCTTGTAGAAGATGATAAGTTGAATCAACAAGTTATAGGACGAATGTTAAAAGAAAGAGGATACCTTGTTGATATTGCAGGAAATGGTTTAGAAGCAATAAAAATGTATGAAAATAAAAAATATGATATAATACTTATGGATATCCAGATGCCAGTAATGAATGGTATAGAAACTACGAAAATAATAAGGGAAAAAGAAATTGAAAATCATATACCAATTATAGCTATTACTGCATATGCTTTAAAGGGTGATAAGGAAAAGTTTTTATCAAAGGGTATGGATGATTATATACCAAAACCTGTAAAGATGGATAAACTATTTAATGTGATTGAGAGTCATACTGTAAGTAGCAAAGAAGAAGATTTGAAAAATTTTAGTATAAGATTTGATGAAAATGGAGAAGTTGAGTTTTTTAATGATGAAAGTAGAATTCTTAACAAAGAAAAACCAATTCTTATGAAAGAATTAGCATATTCCATAGAAGAACTCAATAAAGCTCTACAGGAAAAACAATTGTCATCTATTGAAAGGTTAGCAAATAAAATAAAAAGTTTATCTGATGAAATAAATATATATGAATTAAAGGATATTTCCTTTAAAGTGGAACTTTCTGCAAGACGTGGAAATCTAAATGAAGCTGTCCATTATGCTAAAAAAGTGAGTGAAGAATTTGAAATTCTTAAAAAGTCAATTTTAGATATTTAAAAATAAAGTACGATTAGGGGGATACTACTATGAGAATATTAATTGCAGAAGATGATTTAGCCAGCAGAAGATTTTTATTGAAGTTTCTTTCACAGTATGGGGAATGTGATATTGTAGTAGATGGTATAGAAACTTTGGATGCTTATTTAATAGCTGTTAAAGAAAATAATCCTTATGATCTTATTTGTCTTGATATAATGATGCCTAAAGTAGATGGAGTAAAGGTACTTAAAGCTATTAGAGAATTTGAGGATGATAGAGGGATTATTCCTGAAAAAAGAGCAAAAATAATAATGACAACAGCTCTCATGGATACAGAGTATGTTCACAAAGCTTTCGAACTAGGGTGTGAAGCATATGCTGCTAAACCTATAGATACAAATAAGTTAGTTGAAGTAATGAAAAAATTAGAATTAATATAATAAAGAGGTGGACTTTTATGAAAAAGGTTTTAATTGTAGATGATGCAATGTTTATGCGTGTTGCACTCAAAACAATGCTTGAGAAAAATGGATATGAAGTTGTAGGAGAAGCTGAAAATGGAGCTGATGCTATAAGTAAGTATTCAATATTGAAACCAGATATAGTAACAATGGATATTACTATGCCTAAAATGGATGGCGTAGAAGCATTGACTGAAATAAAAAAGCAGGATCCTAATTGTAAGATTGTTATGATTTCGGCTTTAGGACAAGAAAGCTGGGTTAAAAAAGCTATTATAATTGGAGCAAAGGGGTTTATAGTTAAACCTTTTAAGGAAGAACATGTTATTAAAACTTTAAGCAAGCTGTAACTAATATTGCATTTAAACAATTTAATAGAATATGATTTAAATTAAAAAACTATGAAATACAGGGTTAATCCTTGAATTTTATAGCTTTTTTTTATATAATAATTACTTTCAAAATTAATAAAAAAGTAATTTTTGAACATATATTTTGAAATAATTACTTGTTGTATTAAAATCAGAAAATTTTGAAAATAAATACTTTAAAACCAATATTTATTATGTTAAAATTATATAAACTAGATAAATAAGCTTTGCTTCATTGAAATTAAATATATTGGCTAATAGGGGGAATTAGTAATGAATAAGCAAATATTAATTTCAAATGTTATATTAAAGCTAGATAAGCTAGGGATAAAGTATTCATTAGGACAAGAAACGGATTTATCAATAAATTGCAATTTTATAAATAAAATATGGAAAATCGGCATTGAAAATATAAACTACTCTGCATTTGTATACTTTGATGAAGAAAATAAAACCGTTTTTATGTGGGAAATGATTAAAGATAATAGCTCTGGATTTTCATTTGATTGTGATACTGGAACTTCTTTTCAATCAGGTACTGCAATTTTTAGACAGGTTAAGACATTTCCTCATGATGAAAATGGAAAATACCATGAATATATTCTTGATTTAAGTGAGATAGCTAAAAGTTTTAAGGAAATAGCTGAAGAAAATGGATGGAAATTTAAGAGAGTAATAAGAAAAAAGAAAGCTTTGTATTTACAAGCAGTATAGCATGCAAAAATTAAAAAATAAGAAAATGTAGTTTTATGTATTATAATGTGATATTATATTATCAATGAATTTTACAGAATAACAGGTGATTTATATAGTATGAAAAAATTAAAATTAACTACATTAATATTAACAGTAATAATTTTAGTTATTGCTTTATTTGCATATAAAAATGGGATTATTAATAGGGGATCACTCAATTCTAAAAAAGTAGTAAGTAGTGTAAATAAAGAAGCAGTTGAGAAAAAAGATGAGCTTAATTTTTCTGTTCTTGGAGATGTACATGGAGATGCTCATAAGCTAAAAATTGCTATTGATGATTTGCATGACATAAATAATGATATAGATGCAATGGTGTTTAATGGTGATAATGTAGATCAGGGAATAAAAAGTCAGTATGATATAGTAAAAAATACTTTGGATAAAAAAGCAAATCTATTACCTAAGACTATAATTAAAAATATTGGCAACCATGAGTATTTTGATTATGCAAGAGGTAGAAACAATTCTGAAGATGTTGAAAAACTTAAAAATATGTATTTGGATTTTGCAGGGCAAAAGTCTATATATCATGATAAGTGGATTAATGGATATCATTTTATATCGCTTGGGTCAGAATCTGGTAACACGAGAAAACCAGGTTCAGCAGTAAATGCTTTTTTATCACAAAATCAATTGAATTGGTTGCAGCAGAAGTTATCTGAAAAGCATGAAAAAGGTAAGCCTATTTTTATATTCTTACATCAACATTTAAGCACTAGCATAGCAGGTTGGATTGGAGTAGAACAAAGAGATGAGCTTAGTGAAATTTTGTCAAAATATCCTGAAGCTATTTTGTTTACATCACACACACATGTTTTGCTGAGTATAGATAATGTAAAGGCAAATGGAACATTTACTACAGTTCATACAGGGGCTGTCCATTATGATATATTGCCAGAAGAAGGCTACAAAATTAAAAGGCTTTATAATGAAAGTCAAGGATTGTATGTGGAAGTGCATGGAGACAAAGTGTTAATAAAAGGCAGGGATTTTGCAAAAAAATCATGGATATTTTCAAAAGAAATTGATACTAATGTAAAATAATTCTTTTGTAGTTTAAAAATTATGCGACGTAAGAGTGCAGTGAAAGTTTGGATTTTAACTTCCACTGTATTCTTGCATCGCATTATGCTCAAATTGCAAATTTTATATGTTAATGAACCTTATCTTGTTCCAAAATCTTTACAAATTCATTTACAAGAGCTGGATCAAATTGAGTACCTGAGTTTTTTTTAATTATTTCAATGGCTTGTTCTCTTGTAAATGCTTTTCTATAAGGTTTTTCATTTATTAGTGTAGCATAGGTATCAGCTATAGAAATAATTCTTGATTGTATTGGAATTTTATCTCCTTTTAGCCCTCTAGGATATCCTTTGCCATCCCAGCGTTCATGATGATCAAGCACATATTCAGATACCTTTGCCATGTTATTAACTGAGTTTAATATATGATATCCTGTTTCAGGATGATGTTGTATTTCAAACCGCTCTAAATTAGTTAACTTTTCAGGCTTATTCAGAATATTTTCATCCAAAGATATATTTCCTATGTCGTGAAGTAATGCTGCTGTTCTTAAATCTTCAATATCATTGTCAGCTAAATTTAGATGTTTACCTAATATTTCGCAAAGATTACTTATTTTTAAATAATAATCTTCAATTCCCTTGAACTTTTGACACATAGTATCAATTATTATGTTTATAATATTTAGTTTTATATTTTGACTTTCACATAATTTTTGCTTGTACATGTTTTTTTCTGCCTTCTTAAAGATATTTGCAATTTTATTGCTGCCTGTATTTTTACATGCACATCCAAAAGAAATTGACAAATTAATAGATCCTACTTTTTCAAAATAAGTTGATTTTTGCATTTTTTCTACTAATAGTTCAGCTCCCCTTAAATTAGTTTTAGGAAGTAGTATGGCAAATTCATCACCACCAATTCTTGCAATAACATCATTGGTTTTGCATGCTTTTTTCATTACATAAGCAGCCTTTTGTAAAAGTTTATCACCAACTAAGTGTCCAAAAGCATCATTTGCCAATTTTAGACCATTGACATCTGCAATAATAAAGCCTAAAGGATAATTTTCTTCAATGTCCATTCTTTCTAGTGCATTTTCAAAAAATCTGCGATTATGAAGTTTAGTTAATTGATCATGAAAGCTTAAGTATTGAATTTTCTCATTTTTTCTCTTTTTTTCTGCAATATCCCTAAATACAACTATCATTCCAATTATAAAACCACTGCTATTTTTAATTGGTGATGCACTATCTTCAATAGGAATTTCAGTTCCTTCTTTAGAGATTAATAAAGCATTGAAATTAAGTTCAGTAGCTTTTTTGGTAGCAAACACAATTTTTAATGGACTTTCACATTTTTCTCTGGTTTTTTCATTTATAATATTAAAAATTTCGTCAAATGGTTTACCTAAAACTTCAGCTTGTTTCCATCCTAAAAGTTTTTCGGCAACTGTATTAATTAGTCTTATATTTCCATTCTTGTCTGTTGATATTACACCATCTCCAGCGGATATTAGAGTAGTGTAAAGTAACTCTTTTTCTTCCTCCAGAGCGTTTGCTTGATCAACAGCAATTTTTAAAGGAAAAATTATATTTTTTGATATAATATAGGTAATCATAATGGATAGAAAAATGTATAATATAGATAAATTAAGAAAAACAATTATGTTTTTAATTAGTTCATTATGTTTTAATGCTTTTTCTTTAGCAATTATCGTATCCATATCATATTGCCGTTTAGAAGCATAGTTTTTTCTTATTGTAGTATCTAATAAATTAATTTCTCTATTATTTGATATAATTTCATTATGTAGTGAAACTAATCCTAGGATTGATATCATAATAAGCATTATAAGCAATAAAATAAACATTTTTACTTTTATCTTAAAGTTATTCAACATCTTTAGCACTCCCATCATATTTGGTATTAATCAAGTGAAAAATAACCCTTATATAACAATATTTTACTATGAAATTGGACATATTAAAAGTAAAAATTTCCAATTAAAGAATTAAGTTTTTATTACTACATATGACAGAGTAAATATTTGCTTTAAATTTGATTTATCCATTGACAGAGTAATAAAAGTATGTAAAATTAAATTAATGACACGTACGTATATGTAAAATGTTTAAGAGGTGTAAAAGTATGATTTATGATAATGATAAATTACCTAAGTATGTCAAAATAGCTGAATATTTTAAAAAGCTTATGGAATCTGGTGAAATAAAATATGGAGAAAAAATACTTTCAGAAAGTGAAATTGTAGAAAAATTTAAGGTTAGTAGACATACTGTTAGGCAGGCGCTTATGGAACTAAACAATAGTCAATATATACAAAAGGAACAGGGTAAAGGTACCTTTTGCATTTTTAGAGAAAAAGATAATTCTGTAAAAAATATAGCTGTGCTTACAACTTATATATCTAATTATATATTTCCTACAATTATAAGTGGTATTGAGGAAGTGTTAAGTTCTTATGGATATAATCTAACACTATTTAATACAAATAATGAGAAACAAAAAGAGAGGGAATGCTTACAAAAAATAATTGATGGTGAAGTATTAGGACTTATTGTTGAACCTACTAAAAGTGCACTTGAAAATACAAATTTAGATTTATATAGAGAACTGGAAAAAAGAAGTATACCTTATATTATGATTAATGCACAATATGATGCATTAAATCCAGCCTATATAATTATGGATGATATAAAAGGTGGAAATATTATAACAAATTATCTATTACAACTAGGGCATAGAGAAATAGCAGGTATATTTAAGTCAGATGATCTTCAAGGTGTAAACAGAAAGCTTGGATATATAAAATCCTTGGAAGAATATAAAATAGAATTAAATAAAGATTATTTAGGAGAATATGAAACTAGTGAAGCAAATTTTTTTCCTTATGAATTTACTAGCAATCTACTTAGAAAAAGTAACAGACCATCATCAATAGTTTGTTATAACGATCAAATAGCAGTACAAGTTTTACAGGCTATACGAGATATGGGATTTAGTGTTCCTGAAGATATTTCTATTGTTGGATATGATGATTCAGATTTGGCTACTGCAACAGAAGTAAAGCTTACAACTATTAGGCACCCTAAGCAGGAAATGGGAAGAAGGGCAGCTAGATTTTTAATGAATATGATTGAAAAAAAGGAAGAAAAATTAGAATATATCTACAAGCCAGAGCTTATAGTGAGAAATTCTGCAATTGTTAAAGGTATTCAGCTTAATAAGGAACCTTCTAGTATAATAATTAAGTAGCACATAATTTGTGAAATCTTGTATTAAAAATAGTAATTAGTTTTGCTATTGTAACTAAATTACACTTGATTTTAAAAATTATTTTATAATGATATTTATTTAGAAAATTTTTCATGGTGGAAGGATTTTTTAATGATGTGAAGAATAATATAATATTAGATGTACGTACAACATTTGGTGATTGTACTTATATTGATAATTCAAATTAATCAACTTATAAGTAAGTGTAAATATTAAGTGTCATAAAGAGTTTATTTTTAGATAAGTATATATTAATAAATTATCCTTTAAAGTTAATATTTGTGAAAACGTATACAGGAAACTACTTAGCAGTATATTTATTAAATTAAAAATATTATTAATAACATTTTAGGAGGTAAGTTATGGGTAAATATGTTATAGGTGTTGATTTTGGAACGCAATCTGGTAGGGCTGTTGTTATATCAGTAGATGATGGTAAACAGCTAAGTGAAGCGGTTACTACTTATAGAGATGGAGTAATTGATGAATTTTTGCCATGCACAGACATTAAACTTTCATCAGATTGGGCTCTTCAAAATCCAGATGACTATATTGATGTGTTATTTACTGCAGTACCTGAAGCTATTAAAAAATCTGAAGTAAATAAAGATGATATTGTAGGAATAGGCATAGATTTTACAGCATGTACTATGATGCCAGTATCAAAGGATGGTAAGGTTTTATGCCAAATGGGAGAATTTAAAAACAATCCGCATGCATGGACTAAATTATGGAAGCATCATGCAGCTCAATCAGAAGCAAATAAATTAAATGAAATTGCTAAAGAGAGGGGAGAGGATTTCCTTCAGAGATATGGTGGTAAAATATCTTCCGAATGGTTAATACCAAAGATATGGCAAATATTAAATGAAGCACCAGAAATTTATAATAAAACAGATAAATTTATGGAGGCTACAGATTGGGTTACTATGCAGATGACAGGAGTGGACATTAAAAATAGCTGTACTGCAGGATATAAAGCCATTTGGAATAAGAGAACAGGATATCCTTCAAAAGAATTTTTTAAAGCATTAGATCCAAAACTTGAAAATTTAGTAGAGCAAAAGCTAAATAGTAAAATAGTGTCCATAGGAAGTAAAGCAGGAGAGCTTATAAAAGAAATGGCAGATAATATGGGTCTTAATTCAGGAACAGCTGTGTGTGTAGGAAATGTGGACGCACATGTATCAGCACCAGCAGTCAACGTAGTTGAACCAGGTAACATGCTTATGATTATGGGAACATCAATATGTGACATACTTTTAGGAATGGAAGAAAAGATAGTACCAGGAATGTGTGGTGTAGTTGAAGATGGAGCTGTGCCAGGATTTTTTGCATATGAAGCAGGACAATCAGCTGTAGGAGATATATTTGAATGGTATGTAGATAATTGCGTACCAGAAGAATATAAAAAGGAAGCTTTAAAAAAGGGAGTTAACATACATTCTTTATTAGAAGAAAAAGCTTCAAAATTAAAACCAGGTGAAAGCGGTTTACTTGCTCTTGATTGGCTAAATGGTAATAGATCAGTACTAGTTGATACAGACTTGACAGGAATGATTTTAGGACTTACTCTTTTAACAAAACCAGAGGAAATATATAGAGCATTAATTGAAGCTACTGCTTATGGCAAGAATATGATAATAGAAACTTTTGAAAAATCAGGAGTACCTATTAAAGAACTTTATGCTTGTGGAGGACTTCCACAAAAAAATAAAATGCTTATGCAAATATATTCTGATGTAACAAATAAAAGGATAAATATATCTGCATCTCCTCAAACACCAGCATTGGGTGCAGCAATGTTTGCAGCAGTGGCTGCTGGAAAAGAGAAAGGTGGATATAATGATATATTTGAAGCAGCTAAAAATATGGCCAAGCTTAAGGAAGAACATTATGAACCTATTAAAGAAAATGTGGAAGCATATAGAAAACTATATAATGAGTACAAAAAGCTTCATGACTATTTTGGAAGAGGAGAAAATAATGTAATGAAGATTTTAAAAAACATAAAAAGTGAAGTAAGCAAGTAAAACTTTTTGGAGGTAAAAAATGTTAGAAGATTTAAAAAGAAGAGTGCTAGAAGCAAATTTAGAATTAGTTCGTAAAAAACTTGTTATATATACATGGGGAAATGTAAGTGGAATAGATAGGGAAAGTGGACTTGTTGTTATAAAACCAAGTGGGGTAGATTATGATGAGCTTAAAGTGGAGGATATGGTAGTAGTTGACCTTCAAGGAAAAGTAATAGAGGGACATTTTAAGCCTTCTTCAGATACTCCTACACATTTAGTATTATATAAGGCTTTTAAAGAAATAGGAGGAGTAGTCCATACCCATTCAGAATGGGCTACTAGTTTTGCTCAAGCAGGATTAAGTGTGCCGGCATTTGGTACAACTCATGCAGATTATTTTTATGGAGAAATACCATGTACAAGAGCCATGACTGAAGGAGAGATAAAGGGAGAATATGAAAAGGAAACAGGTAATGTAATAGTGGAAACCTTTAAAAATATTAATCCTTTATTTATTCCAGGAGTATTGGTAAATGGTCATGGTCCATTTAGTTGGGGAAAAGATTGTGATGAAGCTGTTTATAATTCAGTGGTAATGGAACAAGTATCTAAAATTGCATTTAATACAATTAATTTGAAAGGGAATAGAAATCCTATGGATCAGGTATTGCTAGATAAACATTTTTTAAGAAAGCATGGAAAGAATGCTTATTATGGACAAAAATAATTAATTTTATATTTTAAATAAATTATAGAGAACACTATAAATGATAAGTGTTTTGTTGCATTACTTATTTAATGTGATGAAACACTTATTGTCGTGTTTAAAAATAAGTTAAATATTATATTACATATATTTGATTTTATACAATTATTTTAAAACGTTGATTAAAATTTACTAAAATAGTAAAATGTAATTATGAAGATTTTTTCATTTGGAGGTTAGTATAATGTATAGACTTCTAATTGCTGATGATGAAGCAAGAATAAGAAAGGGACTTAGAAACTCAATTAATTGGGCTGAATTAGATATTGAAATAGCAGGAGAAGCAGAGGATGGAGAAATAGCATTAAAACTTGTTAAAGAATTAAATCCTCATATAATAATGCTAGATATATGTATGCCATTTTTAAATGGATTAGAACTTATAAAAAAATTAAAGAATGTAAATAAAAAATCCATTATTATAATAGTTACAGGGTATGATCAATTTGAATATATGCATGAAGCATTGAAATTAAAAGTTTTTGACTATATTTTAAAGCCAGTTAATAGAGAAAATTTAAAAGATACCATTTTGAAGGCTATACAGGAATTAAGCAAAATTGAAAGAAAAAGAAACTATTTAGATTGGACAAGCAAGCAAGTAGATGAAAATTTAAATTCATTAAGACAAGTATTCTTTAACAATTGGTTTAATGGTAAATTGTCATATGAAGATATATTAGAGGAATTGAAGTTTTTAAAAATTAATTTTTCCAAGTGCATTGGAATGGTGACAATAAAAGTAGTAGAAAAGTTTAAAATGGAGTTGTATGTTAGAAACTGGGATAGAGAATTATTGAATTTTGCAATAATCAATATAGCTTATGATTTGTTGAAAAATTTTAAACCTGAGGCAGCATTTGTTGATGAAAATAACAACATAATTATTTTTACCAATCTATGTAACAGTAGTGAGTGGTATGATTTAGGAAATAAACTAGAAGAAAAAGTGTATTCTTATCTTGGATATATTGTAGTAACAGAACAAGAAAAAATATTAAATGTTATTAATGAAGTAAAAGACACTTATAGCAAATTAGTTTGTAAAATAAATGAAAAAATTCAGTGTAAACCTGTGGTACTTTTAACAATGAAATATATCAATACAAATTACAACGTAAACGATTTGAACCTCCAGGGTGTTGCAGAACAATTTAATGTAAGTTCTTCATATTTAAGTAAACTTATAAAGCAAGAAATAGGAATATCTTTTAGTGACTACCTTACAAATATAAGAATTAAAAAAGCAATATGTTTTATGGAGGACCCTAAAATGAAAATTTACGAAGTAGCAGAGGCTGTTGGTTATAGTAATCAGCATTATTTTTGCAAGGCTTTTAAAAAAGTTATAGGAGTTTCTCCTACAGAATATCGTGGAGGTAATGTATAAATGATAGGAAAATTAAAATTCAAGATTGTTATTTTTTTGTCATTGGCTATTGTTTTTCTTATTTTGTTTTCATTAATCATTATAGAAAATATTAGAATGAAAAATTCTGATTCAGTAGAATATGTTATTGGAATGTCTCAAGCTAATTTATATGAACCCTGGAGAATTTCAATGAATGAGGAAATATCTAATGAAGCTAAAAAGTATAAAAATATAAAAATTGTTTACAAAGATGCAGGTGGAGATACCAATAAACAAAAAAAGGATATTGATGAATTATTAAATAGCGGAATAGATCTTTTAATTGTGTCAATAAATGATTCTGAAAAATTGACTCCAGTAGTAAGTAAGGCTTATAAATCAGTACCTGTAGTTGTATTAGATAGAGCAGTAGAAGGTTATAACTACAGTGTGTACATAGGACCAGATAATGAAAAGATAGGCAGAGAGGCGGGAAAAATGGTGGTGGATCTTTTAGGAAATAGTGAAGGAAGGGTTATAGAAATTCAAGGTTTGTTAAATTCCCACCCGGATATTGATAGAAGTAAAGGATTTAGAGAAGCTATAAAACAATGTGACAATATTAAAATAGTAAGAACAGTTATAGGTGAATGGCAGAAGGATGAAGCAGAAGATAAAATTGAGGAATTATTAAAAGAAGATAGAAATATAGATATTATTTTTGCTCATAATGATTATATGGCATTAGGAGCATATAAAGCTGCATACAAATTGGGAATTAATAATATAAAAATAATTGGAGTAGATGGTCTTACAGGTGAAAATGGAGGATTGGATTTGGTTTCTAGAGGAATTCTGCAGGGGACTTTTACTTGTTCCACAGGAGGTAAAGAGGCAGTAGATAGTGCTTTAAATATTTTAAATAAGAAAAAGAAAATTCCCAAAAAAATAGTATTGAAAAGTGATAAAATTACCAAAAGTAATGTAAATGAATATTTAAATGATAAGTTTAAATATTTAAAAGATAGTTCCAAGTCATAAAAATTTATCCCATAACTACCATAAGATTTTGAAATAAATTTGTTTATATTAAAAATAAACTCTAAAGTGTAAAAAATAACATAATATTACCAATACAGTAAAAAAGAAACATGATATCATTATGTTGTAATTTAAAATAATCAGTTATGGGGGGATTGGAAAATGAAATTTAAAAAGTTAGCGGCATTGGCAAGCAGCGTAATTCTTGCAACATCTATATTTGCAGGATGTGGGGGAAGTTCTAGTTCTACTAGTACAAGCAGCAGCAGTGATTCAAGCAAGAAAAAAGTTGTAATAGGTTTTGCTCAGGTTGGTGCTGAAAGTGGTTGGAGAACTGCAGAAACAAATTCTATAAAGGAAATTCCAAAGCTAGATCCAAATGTTGATTTGAAATTTTCAGATGGACAACAAAAGCAAGAAAATCAAATAAAAGCTATAAGATCATTTATAGCTCAAAAGGTTAGTGTAATTGCTTTGGATCCAGTTGTTGAAACAGGTTGGGACACAGTATTAAAAGAAGCAAAAGATGCTAAAATACCAGTTGTAATAGTTGATAGAGGTGTAAAGGTTTCCGATGAATCTCTTTATACTTGCTTCCTAGGTTCAGACATGGAGGAAGAAGGAAAGAGAGCTGCAAAGCTTATAATAGACCACTTTGGTAAAGATGCAAAACTTAACATAGCTGAACTTCAGGGAACTGTTGGTTCTAGTGCAATGGTTGGACGTCAAAAAGGATTTAATGAAACTATCAAAGATTGTCCTAATTACAAAATAATAAAATCTCAAACAGGTGATTTTACACGTGCAAAAGGTAAAGAAGTTATGGAAGCTTTCTTAAAATCAGATGGAGACAAGATTAATGTATTATGGTCTCACAATGATGATATGGGTGTTGGAGCTATACAAGCTATAGAAGAATATGGCAAGAAGCCAGGTAAAGACATTTTTATAGTTTCAGTAGATGGTATTAAAGATATGTTCCAAATGATGGCTGATGGAAAATCTAATGGTATAGTTGAGTGTAACCCACTTTTAGGACCTCAGTTATTGGAAACTGCAAAAGCTGTAGTAGCAGGTCAAAAAGTAGAGAAGAACATAAAATCAAAAGAAAGCGTTTTCACACAAGATCAAGCTAAGAAAGAGTTACCTAATAGAAAATATTAGTCATAATTTCTTAAGTATAAGAGCATGGATGCTTTAATAGTATCCAGCTCTTATATTATAAACTTTTTTAATACATTTTGTTCCAAGGGAGGGTAAATTTTAATGCTGAATAATGATATAATTTTAGAAATGAAAGATATTTCCAAATCATTTCCTGGAGTCAAAGCTCTTTCAAATGTAAATTTTCAGCTAAAAAAAGGTGAAATTCATACACTTATGGGGGAAAATGGAGCAGGTAAATCAACACTTATTAAAGTTCTTACAGGAGTTTATGAAATAGATGAAGGTACTATAATATTAAATGGAGAAGAAATTAAAATTACATCTACAAAGGATGCTCAGGAACGTGGAATAAGTACTGTTTATCAGGAAATAAATTTATGCTCTAATTTAAGTGTAGCTGAAAACATTTATATTGGTCGTGAACCAAAAAAAAGAGGTAGCATTGATTGGAATACAATGAATAAGAATGCAGCAAAGTTGCTTGAAGAAAGGCTTAATTTAAAAATTGATGTAAAAAAAATATTATCATCCTATTCTGTTGCAATTCAGCAAATGGTTGCAATTGCACGTGCAGTTGATATTTCAAGGGGAATATTGATACTTGATGAACCTACATCAAGCTTGGATGATAACGAGGTAAAAAAATTATTTGAAGTTATGAGAAAATTAAAGTCTGAAGGTATGTCAATGATATTTGTAACTCATTTCTTGGATCAGGTTTATGAAATATCAGATAGAATAACCGTACTTAGGAATGGCAATTTAATTGGAACATATGATGCCGAAAAACTCACGCGTATAGATTTAGTATCTAAAATGATTGGAAAAGATTTAGAGGAAATCAATAAAATCAATAATTCAATAAAAAAATCACAAGTGCAATCAAAGATAGAATGTTTAGTAAAGACTCATGAATTGGGAAGAAAGGGGACAATGGAACCTTTTAACATAGAAATTAGATCTGGAGAAGTTCTTGGATTTGCAGGGTTGCTTGGTTCTGGAAGAACTGAAACTGCTAAATTGATATTTGGCATAGATAAATCAGATCATGGCACTATTACTATTTCAGGTAAGGAATATTCTTATATTTATCCTCAAAAAGCAATTGAACAAGGATTTGGTTTTTGTCCAGAAGATAGAAAGGTTGCAGGTGTAGTTGGAGATCTTACAATAAGGGAGAATATTATATTAGCTCTTCAAGCTAAAATGGGTATATTTAAATATTTACCAATGAAGAAGCAAAAAGAAATTGCGCAAAAGTATATAGAGCTATTAAGTATTAAAACGCCTAATATGGAACAGAAAATTAATAATTTAAGTGGTGGAAATCAACAGAAGGTTATTTTGGCTAGATGGCTTGCAACAGATCCTAAGTTGCTAATTCTTGATGAACCAACAAGAGGTATTGATGTAGGGGCAAAAGGAGAAATACAAAAATTAATTTTAAAATTAGCTTCAGATGGGATGACAATTTTATTCATATCTTCTGAACTTCAAGAAATCGTAAGATGTTGTGATAGGATATTTATACTTAGAGATAGAAAAATCATAGGAGAATTAGTTGGTGATGATATACAGGAAGACAATATTATGAAAACTATTGCAGAAGGAGGAGAAGATAATTATGCAAGCTAAATCAGAAAGCATTTTTTCAAAATTTTATCATAATCAGATATTTTGGCCTCTTGTATGTTTACTTGGAATGATTTTGTTTAATTTTATTGTAAGACCAGGTTTTTTAAGTATAGAGATTAAGGATGGACATTTATTTGGAAGTTTGATAGACATACTTAATCATTCAGCTCCACTTATTCTCATTTCATTAGGTATGACAATAGTTATTGCTACTCAAGGTATAGACATTTCAGTTGGTTCTATAATTGCTATAAGTGCAGCTGTTTCGGCTACAGTGATAGTAAATGGAGGCAGTGTGCCTGCAGCTATAATTGCAGGAATAATTGTAGGTCTAATATGTGGCATATGGAATGGCTTTTTGGTTGCCTATATTGGAGTTCAACCAATGGTAGGCACATTAATACTATATATAGTTGGTAGAGGTATAGCACAATTAATAACAGGTGGGCAGATTTTAACTTTTACCAATAAATCATTTATTTTTATAGGTACAGGTTATTGGTTCATTCCTGTTGCAGTATACATAGCTGCATTACTTGTATTTATTGTGTGTTACTTAATGAGGCGAACGGCACTAGGGTTATTTGTAGAATCAATTGGAGTTAATAATAATGCCAGTAGATATTCAGGAATAAATTCTAGAAAAATCATATTTTCTCTGTATGTAATTTGTGGCATTCTTGCAGGCATAGCAGGTATAATTATATGCTCTAATATAAAAAGTGCAGATGCCAACAATGCAGGTTTATGGTTAGAGCTTGATGCAATTCTTGCCACAGTTATAGGGGGAACTTCCATGGCTGGTGGAAGGTTTTACCTAGGTGGAACTGTAGTAGGAGCCATATTTATACAAACCTTAACCACTACTATTTATAGCTTAGGAGTAGCACCTGAAGTTACACTTGTTGTTAAAGCAATTGTTGTTATAATAGTATGTTTGATACAAACTGATAACTTTAGAAAATACTTTAAGAATATCAAGAAAAGAAATAAAAACAGTATAGATAAGGAGGCGGCTAGTATATGACAGAAAAGTTTCCTAAAGGAATAAAACTTAAGTTAAATAAAGAATATATTTCAATTTATGCAACTATAGCATTATTTTTACTATTATTTTTCATTGGATCTATATTTTTTAATGGTTTCTTTTCACTGCAGGTATTGTCAAATTTATTTATAGATAATGCTTATTTAGTAGTAGTAGCCATAGGTGAAACATTAACTATACTTACAGCTGGTATTGACTTATCTGTAGGAGCAATGATAGCTTTTGTAAGTATGATTACTTCAGATCTACTTAGAAAAGGTGTTAACC
This sequence comes from Clostridium carboxidivorans P7, assembly GCF_001038625.1. Lineage (GTDB taxonomy): Bacteria > Bacillota > Clostridia > Clostridiales > Clostridiaceae > Clostridium_AM > Clostridium_AM carboxidivorans. The sequence goes on along the minus strand of NZ_CP011803.1, from coordinate 1,937,525 downwards.
CATATTTAGTTATTCTTTTTGTATTATTTGTTGGAATTGTTTTCGGAACAGTACAAGGTATTTTAATACAAAAGTTTAACTTGCATCCATGGATTGTAACCTTGGCAGGTATGTTTTTTGCAAGAGGATCAAGTTACCTTATAAGTATAGATACTATAACTATTAACAATCCTACATTTACAAAAATTTCAGCTTTTAGGATACCAATTGCGCCGGGAGCATTTGTTTCAATTAATGTAATTGTCAGCTTGATAATAGTTGCATTAGCAGTATATATTTTAAAGTATACAAGGTTTGGAAGAACAGTGTATGCTATAGGAGGTAATGAAAATTCAGCATTACTTATGGGACTTCCTGTTGCAAGAACCAAAATACTTGTTTATACATTGTCAGGATTTTGTTCTTCACTAGGTGGATTACTATTTACTATATACACTCTTTCTGGATATGGATTACATTGTAATGGTATGGAAATGGATGCTATTGCAGCCTGTGTTGTAGGTGGTATAATTCTTACAGGAGGTTTTGGTTATGCCATAGGACCTTTATTTGGTGTTTTGACTACAGGTATAATTCAAAGTCTTATAATGTTTAATGGTACACTTAATTCATGGTGGACAAAAATTGCAGTAGGAATGCTTTTATTCATATTTATAGCATTACAAAGGATTATTGTAATTAGAGATGAAAAGAAAAAAATTGTTACAAATTAGTCAGATTTACAATATAAGAACATTGCGAAGCAAAGCTTCGCAATATTTTTAAAATTAGACTATACTAGGGGGAATAAAATTGAAGAAAATAATACGCTTTTTTTTAAACAGCAGTATAGGTGTTAAGCTGATATTTTATTTTTTTCTGGTGATTTTATTGCCTGTAATCACAATAACTACTTTAAGCAACTTGATATATAAAAACTCAATGACTGATGAGCAAAATGCTAATACACAGCAGATGGTTAAACAAATAACAAATAATGTTGATTTTTACATTAAGGATACAGAAAATATAATTAACTATTTATCATATGATCCTACCGTATTAAAATTTTTAAGTACTAATAATATAAATAAGAATAATAATATTGAGGATGATACTGCTAGGGAAATAACTAGATTTACAACTTTGCATCCCGAAATTGCTGGAATAATAATAGTAAATTCTAATGATATGTATGTCAGTGATACAATGTATAGAATATCAAGAGATCCACTTACAGATGAAAAGTGGTATACTCAGGCAGTCAAAAGTCCTAATAACGTGCAGCTTTTTAGTAAGCCTGTAGGACGTAATATCAATAATATATTTGAATATTGTGCAGATGATGTAGTCTCTATGTCAAAAGCAATAATAGATAAAAAAACTGGAAATTGTATAGGAGTAATCCTTATAGATATGAAATTGGATGTTATTAAAAGCGTTATTGAAAGTATTAAACCTGGAAAAACAGGTTTTGTATATATTTTGGATTCAAATGGAGAAATAGTATATGCTCCAGTTAATCCTGTGGTCTATAGGATTAAGAAGCAGTGGTTTTTAGATAAAAGAAATGGAATTATCATTAAAAGTATAAAAAATAAGAATTATGAATTAATGGATATAGATTCTCAATATACAAAATGGAAAACTGTAGGAGTGTTTCCATTAGATGAAAGTTTAAAAGCAATGACGTACATAAAATATTATTCATTAATTATTGCAATAGTAACTTTAATATTAGCTGGAATATTAGCTATAATTTTTACAAAAACAATAGTTAATCCAATTACAAAATTGAGAAGGCTTATGAAAAAAACTGAAGAAGGAAATTTTGATATTCAGTTTAATAGCAAGTATAATGATGAAATAGGACAACTTGGAAATTCTTTTAATAATATGATTAGAGAAATTAGAAATTTAATAAAATTAGTTCATATTGAAGAAAGAAATAAAAGAAAGGCAGAAATAAATATTTTACAATCTCAGATAAAGCCGCATTTTATTTATAATACATTAGATACTATACAATGGATGGCACAGGAACATGAAGTAGAAGGTGTTGTTGAAATGGTTGGAAATTTAACAAACCTTTTAAGAATTGGATTAAATAATGGTGGTGAAATTATAAAATTAAAGTATGAAATAAAACATGTAGAAAGCTATTTGACCATTCAAAAGGTTAGATATGAAGATAAAATAAATTATGAAATCAATATAGATGAAAATATTCTTGAAAATAATGTAATTAAATTGATACTTCAGCCTTTAGTTGAAAATGCCATTTATCATGGCATAAAGGAAAAGAGAGGAAAGGGAAAAATAATCATTAAGGGTTCTATAGAAAATGGGAAAATTCATATTAAAATAATTGATAATGGTATAGGAATTAAGAAAGATAAATTAAGGGAAATTAATAATTTACTAAAAGAAAAGGATTCTTCTAAAAGAAAAATTGGTTATGGTAGTTTTAATGTAAATGAAAGAATAAGATTGAACTATGGAGAAGAATATGGTATTTATTATACTAGTAAATATGGTAAATGGACTGTTGTTCATATATGGCATCCAATATTAAAATGAATTTAAAGGATACTGTCTGCTAAATATAGATAGTATCTTATTTTATTTGCTACAAAAATGATTGTACGTACGTTTAAAAATATAGATGCATATAACAAATAGCTATGGAATAAAAAAATATTTAAAAAAATTTTTTCTATACTTGTAGTAAGTCGTAAAAAGTTGATATATGCGGGACTTAGTTATTTTAGTATATACAATTTATTATTATTTTTTAGCAAAATTTTTAAAAAAATTTACAATTTAATATTGACATTACAATAAAATTATGTAAAATTAAATTAACAACACGTACGTATGTGTAGAAAATTTAGAACATAAAAGTATTATACATAATTATAGGAATCAATAGATGTATTAAAATGACATAAATTGTTGTAGTGAGATGTATTTTAAGGTTTACTGAAGATACATCAAAAAATATGATATTTGTGTAAAGCTTTTCTATATTGAAGATACTATAATTTAGTGAAAATTTCACAAACATTGTTCATTAAACTTAAGATTAAATATATTAGTAAATAGTTAAAGAAGGATTTTAAAAAAATGTGAAGAATATTTATATTTAATGGTAATTAAGAGTATTAATGGAGTATGAAAATAGAAAACATTATTATCTATGATGTATGTATGAATGTGTATAATTTTATGATTTGGTGTAAACGTTAACTAAAAGTGATAGTGAAGCAGATACTTTATGAAAGTAAAGTGGACAAGGATCAATTTGACTATAGCTAAGTTTAACTATAGTTTATTGATAAATTAACAAAAGGATTTAATAAAAAAATCTCAAGGGGGAAATGTTATGAAAAAAGCAAGAAAAATACTAGGTCTCGTATTGTCACTTTCCTTAGTAGTTGGATTATTTGTAGGCTGTGGTTCTAGTTCATCAGGATCATCACAAAGTTCATCTACTAAGAAAAAACACAAATTTGGTTACACTTGTATGACAATGAATAACCCATTCTTCCAAGTACTTGAAAAATCTATAAGAGCAGAAGTTGAAAAGAATGGAGATCAACTTATTACTATGGATCCAGCAATGGATGTTTCAAAACAAATCGATCAAATAAATGATATGATTACACAGGGTGTTGAAGCAGTATTCTTAAATCCTGTTGATTGGGAAGGTGTTAGACCTGGACTTGAAGCTTTAAAAAAGGCTAATATTCCAATAATCAACTTTGATACAGAAGTTAAGGATATGAATTATGTAACTGCTTACGTTGGTTCTGATAACAAAAATGCAGGTAAGGTATGCGGAGATGATTTAGTAAAGAGATATCCAAATGGTGGTAAAATAGCTATACTTAACTGTCCTACAATGAATTCTATTAATGATAGAATAGCTGGTTTCAAGAGTGCTATTGAAGGAAAGAACTTTACAATAGTTGCAGAACAAGATGGAAAAGGCGATTTACAGACATCTATGAAATTAGCTGATGACATACTTCAATCTCATTCTGATATAGTTGCTATAATGGGTGGAAATGACCCTACAGCTCTTGGTGCTCTTGCAGCATGTAAATCTGCTAAGCAATCTAAAATTTTAATTTATGGTGTAGATGGTTCACCGGATGCTAAAAAGGAAATTGCAAGTGGTGGACAATTTGTTGGAACAGGTGCTCAATCTCCAAAGCAGATAGGTGTTAAATCTGCTGAACTTGGATATAAGGTTCTTAATAAACAAAATGTTGAAAAGAAAACACCAGTTCAAACTTTCTTAATTAACAAAGATAACGTTTCTAAATATGGAACAACTGGATGGCAATAATTTAACTTAAAACACTAATATGAGCTTTATTCAGAATTATGAATAAAGCTCATATTAATAACATAAATACTGAGAGAAGGTGAAGATATTTGGAAGGCAATTTACTACAAATGAAAAATGTTAATAAACGATTTCCAGGAGTATATGCATTAAAAGGTGTTAACTTTGAACTTAAAAAAGGAGAAGTACATGCGCTGCTGGGTGAAAATGGTGCAGGAAAATCTACATTAATGAAGGTTCTAGGTGGTATATATAGCATTGATGAAGGCGAGATATATATTAATGGAGAAAAAGTAGAAGTTAAATCTGTAAAAGATGCTCAAGCTTTTGGAATTAGTATAATACATCAAGAATTAGTATTGGTTCCATATATGACAGTGGCAGAAAATATTTATTTAGGTAGAGAATTAACTGGTGCTGGTGGATTTGTAGATATAAAATCCATGATAAAGGAAGCACAAAAGTTGTTAGATTCATTTGAATTGAAAATAAATGCAGCTTCTTTAATTGCTGAGCTTACAGTTGCTGAGCAGCAAATGGTTGAAATAATAAAAGCCATATCTTTTAATTCAAAAATTCTCGTTATGGATGAACCAACATCTTCATTAACTGATAAGGAAGTGGAATTTCTTTTTAAGACAATTAGAAATTTGAAAGAAAATGGTGTTGGTATAGTGTATATATCACATAGAATGTCAGAGCTTTTTGAAATATCAGATAGAATAACTGTAATGAGAGATGGAGAATATATTGGAACAAAGAATACAAAAGAGACAACTAAAGATGACTTGATTGCCATGATGGTAGGTCGTTCACTTACTAATTATTACACGAGAACTTATAATGAACCAGGAGAAACTGTTTTAGAAGTAAAAAATTTAAAAAGAGAAGGGGTATTAAATGATGTAAGCTTCCATATAAAAAAGGGAGAAATTTTAGGTGTTGCTGGTTTGATGGGGGCTGGTCGTTCAGAAGTTATGAGGGCTATTTTTGGGCTTGATCCAATTGATTCAGGTGAAATTTTTATTGAAGGAAAGAAAGTTAATATAAAAAGTCCTAATGATGCTATGGATTATGGAATTGCATTGGTACCTGAAGATAGAAAAGAAGAAGGATTATTCCTTATTCAAAGTGTAAAGTTTAATGCTACTTTAAAAGTTTTAGATAAATTTATTAATTTAATTAGAGTAGATAAAAAGAAAGAAAATGATATAGCTGATAAATATGTAAAAGAAATGTCTATTAAAACTCCTTCTACAGATCAGTTAGTTGGAAATCTTAGTGGTGGTAATCAACAAAAGGTTGTTATTGCTAGATGGCTGGCTACTGAACCTAAGGTTTTAATTTTAGATGAACCTACAAGAGGTGTAGATGTTGCTGCAAAAGCAGAAATATATTTAATAATGAACAAACTAGTTAATTCAGGAGTATCTATTATTATGATATCTTCAGAATTACCTGAAATAATTAACATGAGTGACAGAGTTTTAGTTATGGCAAATGGAAGTGTTTCAGGACAGTTAGTTCGAGGTGAGTTCACACAAGAAAAAATTATGCATTATGCAACAGGAGGAATGTAATATGTCTCTACAAACGGAAACAATAACAAAGGAGAAAAAAGAAAGAAATTTTTTTGTACAGTTTTTAAGAGAGAATCTTGGAATTTTAATAGGATTTATTGCTTTATGTGTTCTTTTATCATTTATATCACCAGTATTTCTATCACAGAAAAATATAATGAATGTACTTAGACAAACATCTACAAATTTATATTTAGCTTGTGCTATGACTATGGTAATTATTTTAGGAGGAATAGACCTTTCTGTAGGAGCTATAATTGCTTTGTCAGGAGTAATTACAGGTGGTTTAATTGCATTTCAAGGAGCTTCTGTATTTGTAGCTGTAATTGCTGGTTTGCTATCAGGAGTAGTTATAGGTGTATTTAATGGATTAGTTGTTGCAAAAACTACTATACCACCTTTTATAGTTACTTTAGCAACTATGAATATAGCTCGTGGAGCTGCTTATGTATATACTGGTGGAAAGCCAATACGTGTTATGTCGGATGGATTTAACTTTATAGGATCAGGATATGTATTTAATTTTCTTCCAACTCCAGTATTCTACTTAATTATTATACTTGTTATTTCAGTACTTATAATGAATAAAACAAAATTAGGAAGACATATTTATGCTGTAGGTGGAAATCGTGAAGCTGCAAGATTTTCAGGTATAAAAATAGATAAAGTGCTTTTCTTCCCATATGCTTTTAGTGGACTTATGGCAGCTATTGCTGGTATTGTACTAGCATCTCGTATGTTCTCAGGACAGCCAACAGCAGGTAATGGAGCAGAAATGGACGCTATTGCAGCTGTTGTACTTGGAGGTACAAGCATGAGTGGTGGTTCTGGAAAAATGGGCGGAACTGTAATTGGTGGATTAGTAATAGGAGTATTAAGTAATGGACTTAACCTTATGAATGTTGACTCTTTCTGGCAGTATATAGTAAAAGGTGTTGTAATTTTAATTGCCGTTTATGTAGATGCATTAAAAAAGAAAAAAGCAAAATTTTAGCTTTTAATATTTAGGAGGGAACACATGAAAAAAGGAATTGCTATTGCAGGTAATTTAATAGTGGATAATTTAAAAAAAATTGATGTTTATCCACAAAAATCTAAATTAACTACTATTCGAGAAGTAAATAGTTCTTTAGGTGGTGCTGTGTGCAATTGCATCATGGATTTAGCTAGAATAGATTCTAGTGTTCCTTTGAAAGCAATAGGACTTATTGGTACAGATGATATGGGAGATTTGGTGCTAAAAACCTTAGGGCAATTTCCTAATATAGATTTAAAAAGAGTTTTAAGACAAGGTAAAACTTCTTTTACAGATGTAATGAGTGATGAAAGTGATAAAACTCGTACTTTCTTCATGTATAGAGGAGTAAGCAGTGAATTTTCAGAAAGACATTTTTCTTTGGAGACTTTGGAGGCAGATATTTTACATGTAGGCTATATATTACTTTTAGATGGAATGGATGCTGAAGATGAAGAGTATGGAACTGTTATGGCAAGGGTACTCTGCAAGGCTAGGGAAAAAGGCATAAAGACCTCTATAGATGTGGTTAGCGAAGAAAGTGATAGATATAAAAAATTAGTGCCACCAAGTCTTAAGTATACTGATTATTGTATTTTAAATGAAATTGAAGCAGGAAAAACCACAGGGATAAATCTTAGAGATGAAGATGGAAAATTAATTGTGGAAAATATTTTAGACGTTCTTAAAAATTTGATGAATATGGGAGTTAATCAGTGGGCTATTATTCATACTCCAGAATCTAGTTTTGGAATAGATGAAAAAGGAAATTACTATGTAAGACCATCTTTACTTTTGCCAAAAGGATATATTAAAGGAACGGTAGGAGCTGGAGATGCCTATGTAGCAGGTGTATTGTATGCAGCTTATATGGGATATTCCATAGATAGTGCAATGGAAGTTGGTACTGCAACAGCAGCTTGTTCACTTTCGTCAGTAGACAGTACTAGTGGTGTAAAAAATATAAAGAAGATTTTGGAACTATACAATACCATGCCTAAACAGCCTACACTAGAAATATAAATTGGAGGTAAAAGAAATGTTAGTTAGTCTTTGTAATTTACTTGAGGATGCGGAGAAAAAAGGATATGCAGTAGGTGCATTTAATACTCCAACCTTAGAAGCTGTAAGAGCAGTAATAGCTGGAGCAGAAGAATTAAAGGTGCCAGTTATAATTTCTCATGCAGAAGTTCATGAATCAATTGTTCCTATAGAAATAATAGGACCTATTATGCTGCAGGCTGCTAAAGCTGCAAAGGTACCTGTATGTGTTCATTTAGATCATGGCAGTAGTTTGGATTTAATTTATAAAGCAATGGAGCTTGGATTTACTTCAGTAATGTTTGATGGCTCAAGTTTACCATATGAAAAAAATGTAGAATTAACATGTCAGGTAGTAAAAGATGCTCATTTAAAAGGAGTTTCAGTAGAAGCAGAACTTGGAATTATGACTACGTCAGGTGTAGGTGGAGAAAAAATTGGAGTAGAGGAAGGCTCAGAAAATAAAGATCTTTACACAAATCCAGATATGGCTGCTGATTTTGTTAAAAAGACAAATATTGATGCTCTTGCAGCTTCCTTCGGTACTGCTCATGGAATATATTTAAAAACTCCAAAGCTGGATTATGAAAGATTAAGTGAAATTCGTAAAAAAGCTCAATTACCTATTGTTATGCATGGTGGTTCTGGTGTTAGTGAGGATGATTATCGTAAAGTAATTGAAAGAGGAGTTAGAAAAATCAATTACTATACTTATATGTCTCGTGCTGCAGGAGAAGCCATAAGAAAAAAGATAAATGCTTCAGAAGGTGATGTTTTTTATCATGACATTACTTGTCTAGCTATTGAAGCTATGAAGCAGGATGCTATGAAAGCTATGAGAGTTTTTAACAAAATGTGTTAATGCATGCAGGAGGATATTATGAAAATAGAAGACTATAGAAAGTTACAAAAGATTGTTATTGATTATTATGAAAGAGCACATATAGTTTTAACAGATAAGGAAAAAGAAAATATAGAAGTTTCTGATTTTGGGCTTAATGATATTTATAGGACTGGATTACAGTTAGTCATTTATGTTAATACGGAAAGAGTATGTTCAAAGGAAATGGTATTATTACCACATCAAACATGCCCTGAACATAGACATCCTTCTGTAAATAGTAAACCTGGCAAAGAAGAAACTTTCAGATGTAGATATGGAAAAGTATATTTATATGTTGAAGGGGAATCAACAGAAAATAGAAAAGCTGCACCACCAGCTGGTGATGAAAAATACTATACTGTGTTTCATGAAATAGAATTAAATCCTGGTGAGCAGTATACAATAAAACCTGATACTCTTCATTGGTTTGTAGGGGGAGAAGAAGGTGCAGTAGTTTCTGAGTTTTCTACAAAGAGTACAGATGAGACCGATATATTCACAGATACAAGAATTAATCGTATTACTGAAATAGAAAGCTAGTATAAATGATTATTATTTAAGTATATTTGGAGATGAGGCTTTGATAGTATTTTAATGACATTTAAATCAATAAATTATTTAAATGGAGTTTTTATTAAGGAATAAAGAGGTGATTTTCATGAATTTCCTAGGAATTGATTTAGGAACATCTTCAGTAAAGATAGTAATCATGAATGAAAATGGACAAGTGGTTGCTTCTAATAGTAAGGAATATGATGTACATTATCCTAAGGTTGGCTTTGCAGAACAAGATCCTGAAGATTGGTGGAATGCTGTTAAAGAAGGATTAAAGGAGATAGTATGTAAAGCGGATTCTCAGTATAGAGCTATAGATGGTATTGGATTGAGTGGACAAATGCATGGCTTGGTGCTTTTGGATGAGGATTATAATGTTTTAAGACCTGCTATATTATGGTGTGATCAGAGAACTCAAGAAGAATGTGATTACTTAAATAATGAAGTTGGAAGAGATAAGCTTTCTCTTTATACAGGTAACAAGGCATTAACAGGCTTTACAGCTCCAAAGCTATTGTGGGTTAAGAAACATGAACCTCATATATTTAGTAAAATAGCGCATATTTTACTTCCAAAGGATTATATAAATTTTAAATTAACAGGAAAAATTGCTACAGATGTTTCAGATGCTTCAGGTACATTGATGTTTGATGTAAAAAATAGAGTATGGTCACAGGAAATGTTAAAACTGATTCAAATAAAAGAGGAATTTCTTCCTAAGGTTTATGAATCTTCAGAGATAATTGGAGAAATATCAAAAGAAGTTGCAGATTATACAGACATTTCAACTAAAGCTGTAGTAGCAGCAGGTGCTGGAGATCAAGCAGCTGGAGCTGTAGGAACAGGCACTGTAAAGGCAGGTACGATTTCTGTAGTTATGGGTACCTCTGGAGTAGTTTTTGCAAGCAGTGATGATTATAGTGTAGATGAGGAAAACAGATTACATTCCTTCTGCCATGCCAATGGAAAATGGCATCAAATGGGAGTAATGCTTTCAGCTGCTTCATGCCTTAAATGGTGGGTAGAAAATGTAAATAAAGATTTAAAGGAAAGTCCTTTTGAAAAGCTGCTTTATGAAGCAGGTGAATCAAAGATAGGTGCTGGTGGATTGATATTTTTGCCATATCTTATGGGAGAGAGAACCCCTCACAGTGATCCAGATGCTAAAGGAACTATAATTGGACTTAATATTACTCATAAACGTGGTGATATTACTAGAGCAATATTAGAAGGAGTGTGCTTTGGACTTAAGGATTCGCTGGAAATTTTAAAAAGCATAAAAGTACCTATAAATGAAGTTAGATTAAGCGGCGGTGGTGCTAAAAGTCCGTTATGGAGACAAATTCTTGCAGATATATTTAATGTAAAGGTTCAGATTATAAATTCTGAGGAAGGACCAGCTTATGGTGCAGCAATATTAGCAGCTACAGCATGTGGACTTTATAAGACTGTAGATGAAGCTTGTTATAAATTAATCAAAGTTACTGAAACCACTGAGCCAATAAAAGAAAATATAGAAAAATATGAAAAAGTTTATGATATATATAAAGATTTATATTCTGTTTTAAAAGACTCCTTTAAAAGGTTGAATGGGGTTTTGTAAGTAAAATTGGATAATCATAGTACAATTTTAAATAATAAATTCTAATTTGGGTATGAATTCAGTATTTCCTGAAATTGTTTTTCAGGAAATACTGAATTCATACCTTTTTAATTTGTATGTTTAAATATTTTGTTTCACATCATGAATTTTTTATTGCATTTGTATTTTATAAAATTATTAAAAAATCTAAAGAGAGAATTGTGTGAAAATACTGATAAAACCTTGATTTGTAAAGGTTTTAAATAAAACAAATGCATACAAAGTGTACGCCTAAAAAAAAACACTTGATTTTTTTACACAAACATTATATTATATATAACATAACTAAACATACATATATAAAATATATAAAAAGTTAACTTTAAAGGGGGGCTAATAAATGTTATACAAAAGCACCAGGGGAAAAGGAAAAGTTGTAAAAGCATCAGAAGCAATAATAAAAGGAATAGCCGAAGACGGTGGATTATATATACCAGACAAGTTTCCTAAGATAACCAGATCTTTTGAAGAATTAGGAAATATGAGTTACCAGGAACTTGCATTATATATTATGAAAAAATATTTTGATGATTTTAGTGATGAAGAACTTAAAGATTGTATAGATAGAGCTTATGATGAAAAATTTGAAAATTCTCAAATAGCACCATTAGTGTACAAGTCAGGAGCATATTTTTTAGAACTTTATCATGGAAGTACACTAGCATTTAAAGATATGGCATTGAGTGTATTACCACATCTTTTAAAGACAGCAGCTAAGAAGCTGGGTGTAGAAAAAGAAGTAGTTATACTTACAGCCACATCAGGTGATACCGGAAAGGCAGCTTTGGAAGGATTTCATGATGTAGATGGAACAAAAATTATAGTCTTTTATCCAGAACATGGTGTAAGTGAAATTCAAAGAAGACAAATGATTACTCAAGAAGGTGAAAACACCTTTGTGGTAGGTATAGAAGGAAACTTTGACGATGCTCAAAGTGGAGTTAAGGATATATTTGCAGATAAAGAATTTAATGAAAATTTAAATGAAAAAGGATATATGTTTTCTTCTGCAAATTCAATAAATATAGGAAGACTTGTACCTCAAATAGTTTATTATGTTTATTCCTATGTGAGTTTATTAAAAAATAAGAAGATTAAAGATGGAGAAAGTATAAATGTAGTTGTTCCTACAGGAAACTTTGGAAATATACTAGCAGCTTTTTATGCTAAGCAAATGGGTGTTAATATAGGAAAGTTCATTTGTGCATCTAATGAAAATAAAGTTCTTACAGACTTTATAAACACAGGAATTTATGATAGAAAAAGAGATTTTTCTGTAACTAATTCTCCTTCAATGGATATTTTGATATCCAGCAATTTAGAAAGATTTTTATATGAAATAAGCGATAGAAATGAAGAACTTATAAATATATTTATGAAACAGCTTAAAGAAGAAGGTAAGTATGAAATAACAAAGATTATGAAGGAAAATTTGAAAGGGCTATATGGAGATTTTGCTACAGAGCAAGAAACCATTGAAGCAGTTAAAAAGGTTTATGAAACATCTAATTATGTTATAGATACTCATACTGCAGTAGCTTACCAGGTTTATGAAAGATATAAGCAGAATACAGGAGATGAAAGTGTTACAGTAATAGCTTCAACAGCAAGTCCATTTAAGTTTCCAAAGAGCATAAATGAAGTATTAAATTTTGCAGATAAAAACGCTTCTGAATTTGAAATGATACAAAGTTTATCAAAGGAAATGAAACTTGAAATACCAAAAGGTATACGCGGACTAGATAAAAAAGAAATTCGTCATAGTGTAAATTGTGAAAAGTACGAAATGAGGGAAGTTATTAAAAAATTTTTAAGGATATAGGTGATATTTATGGTAGAAGTTAGAGTACCTGCTACAAGTGCAAATATGGGACCTGGATTTGATTGCCTTGGAATAGCAGTTAATATGTATAATAGATTTATTGTAGAAGAAATTGAAGAAGGCCTTATTTTTGAAGGTTGTGATGATAAATTTAAAAATGAAGATAATTTAATATATAGGGCTATGAAAAAATGTTTTGAAAAAATAGGTTATAAGCCTACAGGTTTGAAAATAAAAATAGAAAGCGAAATACCTGTATCAAGAGGCCTTGGAAGTAGTGCTGCTTGTGTAATAGGAGGCGTTGTTTGTGCTAATGAATTAGCAGGAAGAGTTTTAAACAATCAACAGCTTTTAGATTTGGCAGTGGAAGTTGAAGGACATCCCGATAATATAAATCCGGCATTTTGCGGGGGTATGACTGTTTCTATATCTGAAGGTGAGGAAGTTGTTTATAATAAGGTAAATATAAAAGAAGGCATTAAGTTTTGTGCACTTATACCTAACTTTACATTATCTACAGAAAAGGCAAGAGCAGTATTACCTAAAAATGTAGACTATAAGCAGGGAATTTACAATATAGGAAGAACTGCACTATTAATAAGTGCTCTAAATAATGGGGATTTTCATTTGCTTAAATTTGCTTGCAAAGACAAGCTGCATGAAGATTATAGAGCACAGCTTATAGAAAATTTTTATCCTGTAAAGGAACAATGTGAAAAACTTAATTGTTTGGGTGTATTTTTAAGTGGGGCAGGCCCAACAATTATGGTTATGCTTAAGGAAGAGGATAATGATTTTACAAAAAATATTCAGAAGTTTTTAAATACTTTGAAAAACAAGTGGACAGTAAAAGAACTTAAAATAGAAAATCAAGGAGTTATTGTAAATAGAGAAGCAGAATTAACTAAATGCAGTTAAGTTCATAGTTAGAACCAATCTTAATTCTTGACTATTAACTTTTAACTAAAATAAACGGGGGGCTAATAATGAGTAATATAGTTGTAGCTAAATTTGGAGGAAGTTCACTTGCAGATAGTGATCAATTTAGAAAGGTAAAAAATATAGTTTTAGATGATGATAAGAGAAGATATATCGTACCTTCAGCACCAGGAAAGAGATTTAAAAAGGATTATAAAATAACGGATCTTTTATATTTGTGTCATGCACATGCACAAAATAGTATATCCTTTGAAGATGTTTTTAAGCTTATAGAAGATAGATATGTTACTTTGGCAAAGGAATTGGAAGTTGATATAGATATAAAAAAATATTTGGATGAAGTAAAAGATAAAGTAGAACAAGGAGCTTCAGCAGATTATACAGCAAGTAGAGGGGAATATTTGAATGGACTTATTTTGGCAGCTTATCTTGGATATGAATTTGTAGATGCAGCAGAGGTTATATGTTTTAAGAAGCATAAAACTTTGGACCTTAAAGCTACAGAAAAAGCATTTAAAGAAAGAATGGCAAATGTGAAAAAAGCAGTTATACCAGGATTTTATGGTGCTATGCCTGATGGAAGTATAAAAACTTTTACAAGAGGAGGATCTGATGTAACAGGAGCTATAATTGCAAGATGTTCACAAGCTGAGCTTTATGAAAATTGGACAGATGTTTCAGGATTTTTAATGGCAGATCCTAATATAGTTGAAGATGCTAAACCAATAGAAGTTATAACTTATAAGGAACTTAGGGAGCTTTCTTATATGGGAGCAAAGGTACTTCATGAAGAAAGTATATTTCCAATTAGAGATGTATGCATTCCTATAAATATAAGAAATACCAATAAACCAGAAGATAAAGGAACTTTAATTGTAGATGATAATAAACCTATAAGCTATAGTGGAACTATTACAGGTATAGCAGGAAAAAAGGGATTTACAGTTATAGCTGTACAAAAAATGCTTATGAATTCAGAACAGGGTTTTTGCAGAAAACTTCTCTCCATATTAGAGAGTAATGGAGTATCCTTTGAGAATATGCCCTCTGGTATAGATTCAGTTTCATTAGTAATAGAGGAGGAGCAGCTTGAAGATAAATTGGATAATATATTGGAAGAAATAAAAAGACAATGCAATCCAGATTCTATAGATGTTCATCCGAATATGGCACTTATAGCTACTGTAGGCAAAGGTATGGATAGAACAAAAGGAATATCATCAAAGGTATTTAGTGGTCTTGCTAAAGGTGATGTAAACATTAGAATGATAAATCAAGGATCTAGTGAAATAAACATTACTGTAGGTGTGGAAAATGATGATTTTGAAAAAGGTCTTAGATCTATATATAGAGCTTTTGTAAATTAGTTTGTGGAAATGAGAGGAGTAATAATTATGGAAAAGGTTAGAATTGCGTTATTAGGTTTAGGAAATGTAGGAAAAGGTGTTTGGAATATATTAAAAAACAATAGAGAAACTATAATGAAAAGAGCAGGCTATGATATAGAAATTGCAAAAATACTTGTAAGAGATACAGGAAAAAATAGAGGGGTAGAAGTACCTGATGAAATTCTAACCACTAATGTAGATGAAATATTTAATGATGATAGCATAAAAATTGTAGTAGAGGTTATAGGTGGATTAGAACCTGCCAAGGAATATATATTAAATTCTATAAGAAAGAAAAAGCATGTAGTAACTGCAAATAAATTGCTTATTGCAACTAATGGAGAAGAAATTTTTGAAGAAGCACACAAAATGGGTGTTATTGTAAACTTTGAAGCTAGTGTAGCAGGTGGAATTCCTGTAATAAACAGCATAAATGAAAGCTTAACAGCTAACAAAATAGAAGAGGTTGTTGGAATAATAAATGGAACTACAAATTATATATTAACTAAAATGACTTTAGAGGGTATGGATTTTGAAAGTGCACTTAAAGAGGCGCAGCAAAAAGGTTATGCAGAAGCAGATCCAACTTCTGATGTAGAAGGTTATGATGCAGTTTATAAATTAGCTATTTTGACTACTTTAGCTTTTGAAACAAAGGTAAATGTAGATGATATATATGTAGAAGGCATAACTAAGGTGAGACCTAAAGATATAGAATATGCTAAAGAATTGGGATATGTTATAAAGCTTTTAGCTATAGTTAAAGATGTAAATGGAAAATTGGAAGTTAGAGTACATCCAACAATGATTCCTGCAATTCATACTTTAGCTAATGTTAATGATTCCTTTAATGCAATTCTTATTAAAGGAAATGCAGTAGGAGATTTGATGCTTTGTGGAAGAGGAGCTGGAGAACTTCCAACAGGAAGTGCTGTAGTTGGAGATGTGATATCTGTTTTAAGAAATGACAGAGAAGGATTAAATACTACGGATATACAATATACTAATAGAGAAATAGCCGCTTCAGGGGAAATTAAATCTCAGTATTATTTGAGGATTACAGTAAAAGACATGCCAGGGGTTCTAGGAAAGATAGCTACTATACTTGGAAAAAATGAAGTGAGTATTTTATCATTTATACAAAAACCTAAAAAAGAAGATTTTGTATCATTAGTTCTTGTTACTCATGAAACTTTAGAAGAAAATATTAATAAATCTCTAGAGGAAATAAAGAGCTTGGAAATAGTTGATAAAATTAAGAATGTAATTAGAATTGAGGAATTAGATTAAAAATATATTGACAACTTATCAAAATTAAAATATAATTACTAACAAGTTAATAATTTATAAATTTAATATGTAAGGCAGAGATGGAGAAAAAGGTATTTGATGTGTTAACTAAAGAGAGCTAGCGTTAGGTGAAAGTTAGTGTTAATGTGAATATATAATGATCACTCCGGAGCTTCTGAATTGAAAGGCTTTTGTCAAGTAAGTAAAGACGTTTACCAGCGATATATGGTTAGGATTCACTATAAATAATAGACTTATATAGTTAAGTTGTTTAGAGTTGATCTGATAATAAGTGGCAGTTAGTATACCTAATTGCAAGTAAGGTGGTACCACGGAAGTTAAATCTTTCGTCCTTATAAGTATAAGAAAATTATGCTTTTAAGGATGAAAGATTTTTTTATTGTAAGTAATTTGTTAAAGTTATTTTCTTAAATACTGTTTAAATCACTTTTATATCATATTAAAGCAGTACAAATTAACTTTTCTACTGTATTGAGACATAGTTATAATGCTGTGAATTATAATGATTATAGGTTAATAGTTTTTAAGAAAATTACATATAAAACTAAAAAATAAGATAAGGAGGAGTATTTTTATAAAATTGGGGCAAACACAAAACTAGCAGCAAAAGATAAGAGTAAATAGAAGGGGGCAATAAAAATGAAAGAAAATTTAGTAGTAGATAAGGAATATTTAACATTAAGTGATGTAGAAGAGGCTAGAGAAAGAATAAAGGATATATGCGTAAATACAAAATTGATATATAGTTCAGAGTTTAGTCGTGAAAGTGGTAACGAAGTATATATAAAACCAGAAAATCTTCAAATTACTGGAGCATTTAAATTAAGAGGAGCATTAAATAAGATATGCAAATTGACTGAAGAACAGAAAAAGAAAGGATTAATAGCATCTTCAGCAGGTAACCATGCACAGGGAGTTGCTTATGCTGCAAATAAGCTTGGAATTAAGGCGACTATTGTTATGCCTGAAACCACACCATTAATAAAAGTACAAGCTACAAAAAACTATGGGGCTAATGTAGTTTTAAAGGGAAAAGTCTATGATGAAGCTTATGAGGAAGCTAAAAGGCTAGAAAAAGAGCATGGATATACTTTTGTTCATCCATTTAATGATGTGGATGTAATGGCTGGTCAAGGAACTATAGCACTTGAAGTTATGGAAGAGTTAAAAGATGTAGATGCTATATTAGTACCAATTGGCGGCGGCGGACTAATAAGTGGTATATCAACAGCAGTTAAAGCTATTAATCCTAATATAAAAGTAATAGGAGTTCAAGGAGAAAATGCAAATCCTATGCAGATATCTTTTAATACTGGTAAATTAACTTATGCAGATACTATAGATACTATTGCAGATGGAGCAGCAGTTAAACAGCCAGGAGATATTACATTTGAAGTAATTAAAAAACATGTAGATGAAATTGTTACAGTAAGTGATAAGGAACTTATGGAGGCTGTATTTATTCTTTTGGAAAAACATAAACTTGTAGCAGAAGCAACAGGAGTTATGTCACTCGCAGCTTTAAAAAGATTAGATTTCAAAGGAAAAAAAGTAGTTTCTTTAATAAGTGGTGGAAATATAGATGTGGTAACTATAGCAGCACTTTTAAATCATGGATTATTTTCAAGAGGAAGAATATTCTGCTTCTCAGTTAAACTTCAAGATACTCCAGGACAATTACTTAAGATATCTAAAATATTATCAGATAAAGGGGCTAATGTAATAAAATTAGATCATAATCAGTTTAAGGCTATTGATAGATTAAAACATGTGGCTTTAGAAGTTACAGTAGAGACAAATGGACATGATCATATAGAAGAAATAGTTAAAGCCTTAAATGAAGAAGGCTATAATGTAGATAAGATATATTAATATTGAAATAATTAGTGAGATCTGTGTTATAATTTACTTGTGAATTTTATCATAATATAAGCATAATACTTTGTATTATGCTTATATTGTTAGCTAGAAAGTTTATATGATAAATTTCATAATTTATTAAAAGATAACATTGGAGGTATGCATTTTGAAATTAATATCATGGAATGTAAATGGTCTTAGAGCATGTGTCACTAAGGGATTTTTAGAATTTTTTAAAGAAGTAAATGCAGATATATTTTGTATTCAAGAAAGTAAATTACAGGAAGGTCAAATAGAATTAGAGCTAGAGGGATACCATCAGTATTGGAATTATGCTGAAAGGAAAGGGTATTCTGGCACAGCTATATTTACAAAAAAGAAACCTTTGAGTTTTACATATGGAATTGGTATAGAAGAACATGATAAAGAAGGAAGAGTTATTACTTTAGAATTTGATGATTTTTATATGGTAACAGTATACACACCTAATTCTAAGGATCAGTTAGCTAGATTAGAATATAGAATGAAATGGGAAAATGATTTTAGAGATTATTTAAAGTCCTTGGAAAAAAACAAACCTGTAATTATGTGTGGAGACTTAAATGTGGCACATAAGGAAATAGACCTTAAAAACCCTAAAACAAATAGAAAGAATGCTGGATTTACAGATGAAGAAAGAGAAAAGTTTACTGAATTTTTAAGTGCAGGTTTTATTGACACCTATAGATACTTTAATCCAGATAAGGAAGGTGCATATTCATGGTGGTCATACAGATTTAATGCTAGAAAAAATAATGCTGGTTGGCGTATAGACTATTTTTGTGTTTCAGATTGTTTAAAGGAAAGGTTAGTTAGTGCAGATATTCATACAGAAGTTATGGGATCAGATCATTGTCCTGTAGAACTTGTTATTTCAGATGTGTAATAATATAAGCAGAATGCAAAGTAAAGCTTGGCATTCTGCTTATATTGTAAAAGTCAAATGACTTTTAATGAATAGTATTATAATTTATAAAATTATTTTGTAAGGTCTCATCATTTCATTATCTTCATGATCGAGTATATGACAATGCCATACATAACCTGGACCTATTTCAGGATTAAATGAATAAAAGTTTTTTCCTGGAGAAGTTAATTTAGGATCTATGTCCTGTGGAGCAAAACGGACTTTTATTCTTGTAACTTCTCCTGGATTTGCTCTAACAGTATCTTTCCAACCTTCTTCATTAGAATCAGGATTGATAGGATTCCCTATAAGATACGGTTTTACAGATAAACGTTTTGTAGGATGATTTAATGGAGGATTTCCATTAAGAGCAATCCAGTCATTTGTGTATTCTTTAACTTTAAAGGCTTGACGATTGTAAACTTGAAATTGTATCAGATGCAGATGCATAGGGTGAGCATCCTGGGTAAGGTTAACAAATTCCCATTCTTCTGTTGAACCTATTCTTGGCAATTCGGAAACAGGTGCGGACCATTTTTGACCATTTAGTAAAACTTCTTTGGGACCATTTGGTCCTTGAACTTCAAATAATATTAAAATTCTTTTTTTAGAATCTACTTTTAATTTAGTAATTTTATTCAAAGTTTTAGGTAATTTATTAGGAGTTTCAGAATGAGAGTTTATTATAGTAAATTGCATAATTTGTCCAACAGTATTAGGATCTGGTGGATCTCCCATTGGATAAGGTGCATTTGCGTAATTCTTAAGAATTATTTTGCTTTTAGAATGTTCATTAGAAAAATCTACAAGAATATCAGCTCTTTCGCCAGGAGCTAAAGTTAGCGAGCTAAGTTTTACAGCATGAGTTAAATATCCTCCGTCACTAGAAATTTGCATAAATGGCATGTTATTAGAAAGTTTTAATTTGTAAAATCTTGCATTAGACCCATTTAATAATCTAAAGCGATATTGACGTTTTTCTACATTTAAATTTGGCCATACTCGTCCATTTACCATGATGGTGTTTCCAAAAAATTCTGGCATCCAATAAGGATGTATATCTGGATTTATACCTTTTACAGGAAAGTTAAAAGATCCATCTTTATTAAAGGATCTATCTTGAATTACAATTGGTATATCATATTTCTTATTTGGCAGTATAGATTCACTATAATCTAATTTGTTTTTAGGATCTTTTATAATATAAAAACCAGCAAGACCCATTAATACGTTAAGTCTGGTTATACCCATAGCATGATCGTGATACCATAGTGTGGCTGAAGGTTGTTTATTTGGATAGTTATAAAGCGAAGTTGTAAATGCAGTGCCTACTTTTTTTTCACCAGCAGTAAACCAGGCATCAGGATGTCCGTCAAAAATAGAACTGTTTTCACCTCCATGAATGTGAGTAACTATTGGTACAGGCATTTGTGCTTTTTGTAATCCCGGAGGAAATGGTGGAACTGATTGAGGTAATACCATTCCTAATCCATTAGGATCTGCCCAACATAAAGTTGGATCTACTGGCAGCAGATGCGGTGTTTTAATAGCATTAATCCACTGAACATTAATTGGAATATTGCGTTCAGCTTGAAAAGTGGGACCAGGTGAACTGTAAAAGTTATTGATAGTTGAACCATATAAAGGATCTATGACAGTTCCGCTGTATCCCCACACAGTAGTTTGTGGAAATTTTTTAGGTAGAATTTGTTGCCTAAATTCTCTTATAGAAATAACATAATTATGACTTAATACTTTTCCGGTATTAGGATCCATAACTATAGTAGGTTTATAAACAGGTGGTATCAATAATTGATTTTTAAATTTAGGAATTGCATTTGCAGAAAGTAAAGTATTCATAAAAACTCCTCTCTTATTCATTACAAGGAATCTCCTTGCTGTATTCTACATTAACAACATTTGTCAAAATAATAATGTGATTAACTTCGCATTATATCTTTAAAATATAATATGAAGCTTTTTATAACATGTTATTGTTTTTTAGAAAAAATGTATAATGCTAATTATTGATATAATTATGAAATTAGCTAATTAAATATTGATAAGCTTTATGCAAAGAATTTTTTTATTACATATTAAAATGTTATAATGAAATGATGGATAAAATGATAAGTTACATATTTGAAAGGAGCTTTTATTTATGCCTGTTTTTAAATTATCAGAGGATTTAATATTTCCAGACCCATCTCTTGCAGAAGAAGATGGGCTTTTGGCTGCTTATGGCGATTTGTCTCCTGAAAGATTGATACTTGCCTATAGTAATGGAATATTCCCATGGTTTTCAGAAGATGAACCTATACTTTGGTGGTCACCAGATCCTAGATTTGTTCTTTATCCTAAGGACATTAAAATTTCCCATTCAATGAAAAAGATATTAAAGAAAAATACATACAGAATTTCATTTGATACTTGTTTTAGAGATGTAATATCCAATTGTGCAGGAGTTAGGAAAGAAAGTGGAACATGGATTACAAATGATATGATAGAAGCTTATTGTAAGCTTCATAATATGGGGTATGCACATTCTGTAGAAGCTTGGTATGAGGATAAGCTAGTTGGAGGTTTATATGGCATAATTATAGGAAAATGTTTTTTTGGAGAATCAATGTTTTCTATTATGGACAATGCTTCAAAGGCAGCTATGATTGTTCTTTGTCAAAGATTGCAGCAGGAAAATTTTATATTAGTAGATTGTCAGGTATACACCAAGCATCTTGAAAGTCTAGGTGCAGTGAATATTGAAAGAAATAAATTTTTAGAAATTGTGCAAAAAGAAGCAAAAAAAATTTTTCAAGTATAAATAAAAAATATGAATATTAGAATTTTGAATTTGTTTGCAAGCAAATAGTAATTTTGGAATAAATTTTGATATATTGGAATGTTTATGATATAGTAATGTATGTAAAATGAATATGTTTATTTTACATACATTAACTATATTAAAAATTAAGTAAAGTGGAGGCATTATTATGAAGGATTCTAGAATAGTGAAACTTGCAAAAAATTTGATTAATTACTCTTGTAATATTCAAAAGGGTGAAAAGGTTTTAATAGAAACTATAGGAATACCAAATCCATTAACACTTGAACTTATAAAACAAACATATTTATCAGGGGGAATACCTTTTGTAACAAATAAATTACCAGAGGTTGATAGGGAACTTTACATGAATTGCAGCGAAGAACAATTAGGAATGATGGCTAAATATGAAGCAGCAAGAATGGCAGATATGGATGCATATATAGGTTTAAGAGCTCCAGGTAATTTAACTGAAACTTCAGATGTTCCAGGAGAAAATATGTCTCTTGTTATGAAAAAGTTTTGGCAGCCAGTACATGGAGAAATAAGAGTTCCTAAAACTAAATGGGTAGTTTTAAGATATCCAACAGCTGCAATGGCACAAGCATCAGGAACAAGTACGGAGAATTTTGAAGATTTTTATTTTAATGTATGCAATTTGGATTATGGAAAAATGTCAAAGGCCATGGATTCATTAGTTAAGATAATGAATAATACAGATAAGGTTAATATAAAAGGCCAAGGAACAGATTTAAGCTTTTCCATTAAGGGATTGAATGCAATAAAATGTGATGGAAAAATGAATATACCAGATGGTGAAGTTTATTCAGCACCAGTTAAGGATTCAGTAAATGGATATATAACATACAATACTCCAGCAGTGTACAATGGATTTACTTATGAAAATATAAGATTAGAATTTAAAAATGGTAAAATAATAAAGGCTACAGCTAATGATACAGAAAGAATAAATAAAGTATTTGATACAGATGAGGGAGCAAGATATGTGGGAGAATTTGCTTTAGGAGTTAACCCATACATATTGAAACCAATGAAGGAAACATTATTTGATGAAAAAATAGCAGGTTCTATTCACTTTACGCCAGGAGCATCCTATGATGACTGCTTTAATGGAAATAAATCTTCAATTCATTGGGATCTAGTATATATCCAAAGACCTGAATATGGTGGCGGTGAAATTTATTTTGACAATGTATTAATAAGAAAAGATGGTTTATTTGTAATTGATGAACTTAAAGGATTAAATCCAGATAATTTAAAATAATTATGATGTAAAAAATGCAGAAGAAATTAAATATAAAATGAAAACACATAAGGGTTGTAATAAACTTATTTTATAAATTAAAATATAAGTTTACTACAACCCTTTATAAAATAATGATATAATAAAATTAATCTACTTATATAAATCATACTTTAGGTGGATTGCATTTATAAAAATTTTCATTCTAAGGAGAGATAATGATGTCTAAAGTTGTAGAAAGATTTATTAAATATGTAAAGTATGATACTAGACCTGATGAGGATTCTATAACACATCCTACTACATCAGGACAATTAGAATTAGGTAAAGAACTAGTGAAAGAACTAGAAGAGATTGGAATGGAAGATATTTGTTTAGATGAAAATGGATATATAATGGCAACTTTACCAGCAAATATTGATAAAGAAGTTCCAGTAGTAGGATTTATTGCGCATATGGATACTAGTCCTCAAGTTTCGGGAACCAATGTGAAGCCTAAATTTGTAGAGAATTATAATGGAGAATACATAATACTAAATGAAGAAAAGAATATAATTCTTTCACCTAAGGATTTTCCAGAACTTAAGAATTATATAGGTAAAACTTTAATTACATCAGATGGAACTACTTTGCTTGGAGCAGATGATAAATCAGGAATAGCAGAGATTATTACTGCTATGGATTTTTTGATAAAAAACCCTAAAATTAAGCATGGTACTATAAGAATTGCATTTACTACAGATGAGGAAATTGGTAAAGTTGGAGAATACTTTGATATTCAAAAATTTAAGGCTGATTTAGCTTATACTGTAGATGATGAAGCTATAGGGCAATTAAAATATGAAAATTTCAATGCAGCAAATGCTAAAATAACTATAAATGGAAGAAGTGTTCATACGGGAAAGGCTAAAGGAAGTATGATAAACTCTTTAAGGATTGCAACAGAGCTTATTAGTATGTTTCCAGAAAATGAAACCCCAGAAAATACAGAGGGAGCTGAAGGCTTTTATCATGTAGAAGCCGTTAATGGTAATGTTGAGGAAACAAAAATTCACTATTTAATAAGAGACTTTGAAGATAAAAAGTTTGAAGAAAGAAAAGAATTTATTAAAAAAATTGTGCAGGATCTAAATAAGAAGTATGGAGAAGGCACAATTATCCTTGAAGTAACTGAACAATATAGAAATATGAAGGAAAAGATAGAAGCTGTAAAATATATTGTGGATATAGCTATTGAAGCTATGAAGGAAGTAAATATATTTCCAGATGTTACACCATTAAGAGGAGGAACAGATGGAGCAAGATTATCTTATATGGGGCTTCCTACACCAAACATATCAGCAGGAGGACATAATTTTCATAGTAAGTATGAATATATTTCAACTTATGCTATGGAAAAGGCTGTAGAGGTAATATTGAAAATAATAGAGTTATTTGCAGAAATGTAAAAGTTAACTGAATTATTTAGGAGTTGTGAAAAATGATATTAAATTATAAACACAATAAAACTAAATTTGTAATTCCAAAAAAGAAATGCAAAATTATTCTCAGAGAAAAAGTTTTAAAAAAACTAGATGAAGCTTTAAATACTAAACTTACAATTATATCTGCTCCAGCAGGCAGTGGAAAAACTACATCTGTTATTTCATGGATATATTCAAGAAAACTAGAAAATAATATAATATGGATTTCTTTAGACGAAAGAGATGATAAATTAGATGTTTTTTGGAGTTCATTTATTACAGCCATTGAAAAATTTAAAGATTCTAAAGATGAAAAAAATAATTTTGAGGATAATCAGGAAATTCCTATTGAATCAATAGTAGATGTGGTTTTAAATAGTATTTCAAGTATAAATGACAATTTAGTATTTGTAATAGATGATTTTCATTTTGTAAAAGATAAAGATATACTCATGGAAATTAAGCATTTTATTGATGGGATTTTTGATAATGTCCATATCATAATAACAAGTAGATCAAAAACAAATATAAATGTTTCTAAATTAAGGTTGGATGGAGAAGTAACTGAGGTAGATATGAGGGATTTAAATTTCTCTCTTAAAGAAACCACAGAATTTCTTAATGAAAATATGGAAATTAGAATATCAAAAGAAAGTATAAAAAGGTTAAATGAAGCTACAGAAGGCTGGATAGCTGGAATCCAAATTGCTGCATTGTCTATGAATGGAAGAAAAGATATAAGTGAAATAGAAGAAAAGTTTAGTGGGAATAATGAATATATTCAAGATTATTTTTGTGAAGAAATTTTAAGTGATAAATCAGAGGAAATTAAGGAATTTTTATTAAAAACCTGCATTTTGGATGAGTTAAATGCAGATTTATGTAATGCTGTAATCTGTAAAAAAAATAGTCAACAAATTTTAGAAGAATTATGTGATATGAATATGTTTATTGATAAACTAGATTATGATGGAAAATACTTTAGATATCATAAGCTTTTTAGAGAATTTTTAATGAGTAAACTAAATGGTATAAATAAAGAAGAAGTTTCTGAAGTTAGTAATAGAGCAGCTAGCTGGTATGAAAAAAATGGATGTGTAAATAGTGCTGTTAATCAATATATACATGTGGAAAATTATGAACAAGCGATAAAATTAATTGAAGATAAATGTGTTAAAAAAATTTTTACTAATGAATATTTTTATGTGTTAGGTTGGTTAAAAAGTATGCCTCAGGATATTATTATAAAAAATCCCAGGTTTTGCATGGTACACATGTGTACATATATATATGACGATATAAATTATTGCAAGTATTTGGAATTCACTGAAAAAGCATTGGAGAATTATGAAGATGAAAATTATAAAAAAGAATGTACTAGCATACTATCCATTATAAAAGGAGATAAAAGTTTTATAAAATCAGAATATGAAAAAAGCATTAAATACTATGAAAATGCTCTTGAATATTTAGAAAAGGATATATTTTGGCATACAATAATAAATTTAAAATTAGGTATAGTAAACTTTTATTTAAAAAAATTTGATTTAGAAAAGAAATATTTTCATGAAGCTCTAATTTTAAGTCAGTCTTATGGTGATGATATTTTATATTTATCTGCTAGTAGAATTATTATCTTTGTAAAATTACTTACAGGAGAACTAATTCAATGTGAAAATATGTGCAATACTTGCCTTGGAAGCAATATAAATGAAGAATTAAAAAAATCTTCACATATATCAATTTTTTATATAGCATTAGCATTAGTCTATTATGAAAAAAATGATATTAATAAAGCTGAAGAGTATATGCTAAAAGGATTAAAGTTTTTAGAAGAAGAATGGGACAGTTATACAGCCTTTTTAGGATATTATGTTTATTCGGGAATTGTTTTGGAGAAGAATCCAAGAAATGAAAGAAACGAATTAAATAAGCTTTATGAAAAGATAGAAGAATTATCACAAAAATATGATGATTATAGACTTTTGGATAAATATTATTTTCATAAATTAAAAGATAATTTTAAAGTATTAAAGATGAGAAGGCTTATAGAATGTGGAGAAGTTAATTCGGTAGAAAAATACATTACAAAGAGGGATTTTAAAATTCCAGAGGAACTTATTGTTTTTTCAAGAATACTAATTTATAAGGAAAAAAGTGATGATGCATTGATGCTGCTGAATAAAATTTTAACTTCACAAAATGATAATAAATATTTAACTATAAGAGCCTATATTATGAGAGCAGAAATTTTTTCTCAAAATGATCAATATGAAAATGCAACTAGAGATTTAAGAGAAGCTTTAATTATTGGATTTGAAAATGGATTTATTAGAATATTTTTGTTAAAACAAGTAAAAGCAAATAAAATTTTGTTAAAAACTATTAAATCTATGAAATTTAATAAGGATTATTATAAAATGGGAGAATATTTAAACAAAATATTAAGTTTATATTCAACTGAAGAAAATAGTGAGATAATAAGCAAAAGAGAAAAAGAAGTATTAATGCTTATAGAAAGTGGAGCAAAAAATTCAGAAATTGCTAAAGCTTTGTTTATTACAGAAAGCACTACAAAAAGCCATATATTAAACATATTCAGCAAATTAGGTGTACGCAATAGAATTCAAGCTGTGGCAAAAGCAAAAGAAATAGGAATTATTTAAAATGTGGGGGATGTCAAGGATTAGAATATGAAGGATTTTATTCTAAATACTTTTGACATCTCATACTATTTTAAGCACTTTTAAGTGTATATATATGTAATTAGCCTAAAGTATGATAAACTTACTAACTTATTTCAACCTTCTCAGTCATACTTTAAGATGGTCAATACTTAAAAAAAAAGTGATATAGTGTAATTACGTAATTGACAATAAATTGCCAAACATTTAAAGAGGTTCTGCAGAGCTAAATAAAATCAATGTGCCTAATACTTAAAATTATTTTACATTATAGATTGTGAGGAGATTAATATGTCTAATGTTGTGGAAAAATTTATTAATTACATAAGCTTTGATACTAGATCAAATGAAGAAGTAGAAAATGTACCAACTACTTCAGGACAGCTTGTGTTAGCAAAAGCTCTTGTAAAAGAGTTAGAAGAAATAGGAATGAAGGAAGTTTCAGTAGATGAAAATGGGTATGTTATGGCAACGTTACCATCAAATACTACTAAAGAAATTCCTACTATAGGATTTATTGCTCATATGGATACAAGTCCAGAAATTTCAGGAAAAAATATAAATCCTAAATTTGTTGAAGATTATGATGGTAAAGATATAGTTTTAAATGAGGAAAAAAGTGTAATACTTTCTCCAAAGGATTTTCCAGAATTGAAAGATTATATTGGTAGAACACTTATTACAACAGATGGAACTACTTTGTTAGGTGCTGATGATAAAGCAGGAATTTCTGAAATTGTTACTGCTATGGAATATTTAATTAATAATCCTGAAATTAAACATGGAACTATTAAAGTTGCATTTACTCCAGATGAAGAAGTAGGAAGAGGTTCAGATCACTTTAATGTTGAAAAGTTTAATGCAGATTTAGCTTATACTCTAGATGGTGGTGCTATTGGAGAGTTAGAGTATGAAAATTTCAATGCAGCAAGTGCTAAAGTAACTATAAATGGAAGAAGTGTGCATCCTGGAAGTGCAAAAGGAACAATGATAAATTCAATGCTTATTGCTGGAGAATTTATGAGCATGCTTCCAGAAAACGAAACACCAGCAACAACAGAAGGGTATGAAGGTTTTTACCACATAGTTACACTTAATGGGGGAGTAGAGGAAACAAAACTTCAATATATAATAAGAGATTTTGATGAGAAAAATTTTGAAAAAAGAAAAAAATTTATGACTAGCGTTGTGAAAAAATTAAATGAAAAATATGGTAAAAATACAGTTGAAATTGAAATAAAAGAGCAATATAGAAATATGAAAGAAAAGATTGAACCTGTAAAACATGTTGTTGATATTGCTTTCCAGGCAATGAAGGAAGTAAATGTTGTTCCTAAAGTTCAGCCTATAAGAGGTGGTACTGATGGAGCTATGCTGTCATTTAAGGGACTTCCTACACCGAATATATTTACAGGTGGCCATAATTTTCATGGAAAATATGAATATATTCCTGTATACTCCATGGAAAAAGCTGTAGAGGTAATAGTTAAAATAATTGAATTATATGAAAAAATGTAAAAAATGAGGGGGAAAAAAAATGGAATCAGCTAATAAAAAAAAGATGACATTAGTAGCACTTATATTAATGATTTTTACATCAGTATTTGGATTTGCTAACATACCTAGATCATTTTATTTAATGGGTTATAGTGCAATACCATGGTATATTTTATCTGCAATAACCTTCTTTATTCCTTATGCATTTATGATGGCAGAATATGGAGCAGCATTTAAAAGTGAAAAAGGAGGAATTTATTCATGGATGGATAAGTCCGTTGGACCTAAATATGCTTTTATAGGCACATTCATGTGGTATGCTTCCTATGTAATTTGGATGGTTAATATATCTTCTTCAATATGGATACCACTTTCAAATGCCATATTTGGAAGCGATAAAACTGCAACTTGGTCACTTTTAGGATTGAGTTCCACTCAAACATTGGGATTATTAGGTGTATGTTGGATTTTAGTTGTAACTATAA
Source organism: Clostridium carboxidivorans P7 (assembly GCF_001038625.1). Lineage (GTDB taxonomy): Bacteria > Bacillota > Clostridia > Clostridiales > Clostridiaceae > Clostridium_AM > Clostridium_AM carboxidivorans. The sequence continues at coordinate 1,907,996 of NZ_CP011803.1, read as the reverse complement.
CAGCTTCTAAAGGATTGGAAAAAATAACGAAAGTAACATCAGTAGGAGGTACTGCAGTAGCATTACTTAATATTGTACTATTAATAGGTGCAGTAGCCGTTTTAGTATTAAATGGTGGACATTTAGCTCAACCAGTTGCAGCATCAGCTGCTTTTACACAATCACCAAATCCATCTTATCAAAGTACAATTAGTACATTATCATTTTTAGTATTTGCATTATTTGCTTATGGTGGAATAGAAGCGGTTGGAGGATTAGTAGACGAAACTGAAAATGCAGAAGTAACATTTCCAAAAGGTGTTACCATAGCAGCAATAATTATTGCTATAGGATATTCTTTAGGTATATTTTTATGTGGTATATTTACTAATTGGCAAGAGGTATTGTCAGTAAAAGGTGTTCACATGGGTAATGTTGCTTATGTGGTAATGCAAAATTTAGGATATCAGTTAGGAAAAGGTTTTGGACTTAGCCAAGCTGGTGCATTAACAATGGGAGCTTGGATGGCTAGATACATGGGATTCTCTATGTTCTTAGCATTAACAGGAGCATTTTTCACACTATGTTATGCACCATTGAAACAATTAATAGAAGGTACACCAAAAGAATTATGGCCAGGAAAAATGGCTGAAGTTAAAGATGGAATGCCTAAAAATGCTATGTGGATTCAGTGTATATTTGTAATAGTATTTATATTACTAGTTTCTTTTGGAGGAGATGCAGCATCTAAATTCTTTGCAATATTAATAGAAATGACTAACGTAGCAATGACTCTTCCATATATGTTCTTGTCAGCTGCATTTATTGCTTTTAAGAAAAAAGAAAGTATTAAAAAACCTTTTGAAGTTTTCAAAAATCATACTTGGGCACTTGTTGCCACTGTAGTAGTTACATTCACTATAGGTTTTGCAAATTTCTTTACAATAATAGAACCAGCAGTACATGGAAAAATGAAAGACACAATATGGATGCTTGCAGGTCCAGTAATCTTTAGTATAATTGGTTTGTTAATATATGGATCATATGAAAAGAAAAAAGAGAAACATTTAGCATCACGTGATGCATAAAATATATAAAATTAGGTTGTGCCATTTGGTACAACCTATTTTATATATTATGTATTTTTTAATGGTGAAATAATCTTGTTTCAGAGAAGGACATAGCTATATTATACTCGTTACAAGCTTCTATTACTAAATTATCTCTTAATGATCCTCCAGGCTGTACAATGTATTTAACTCCACTTTGAGAGGCTCTATCTACATTATCCCTAAATGGGAAAAATGCATCTGAACCTAAAGAAACTCCAGTTAAATTTGAAAGCCAGGCGCTTTTTTCTTCTTTTGTCAATCTATCTGGTATTTCTTTTAATACATTTTTCCATTCTTTTAATTCCATAGGAGTAATATCATCTCTAAGATATTGATCTATAACATTGTCTCTATTTGGCCTTGAAACATCCTCTTTAAAAGGAAGATTAAGAACAGCTGGATGTTGTCTTAAAAACCATATATCTGCTTTAGATGCAGCAAGTCTAGTACAATGTATACGGGACTGCTGTCCTGCACCAACACCAATTACTTGACCATCTAAAACGAAACAAACAGAATTGGATTGAGTATATTTTAAAGTAATCATGGAAATAATTAAATCACGTTTAGCTTCATCACTAATATTTTTATTAATAGTAACTACATTATTAAGCATATCTTCTTTTATTAGCACATTATTTCTTTTTTGTTCAAAGGTTATTCCATATATTTGTCTTTTTTCTATTTCATAAGGTTCATAATCCCAGTCCATTTGAATGATACAATAGTTTCCTTTTTTCTTTCTCATTAAAAGTTTTAAAGCTTCATCAGTATATCCTAATGCAATTATGCCATCTGAAACAGATTTACTTAAAATTTGTGCTGTAGGAAGATCTACTATATCACTTATAGCAGCCCAATCACCAAAAGAGGACATTCTATCTGCACCTCTAGCACGTGCATAAGCACAAGCTACAGGAGATAAGTCAATATCTGATACAAAATAGGATTTCTTTAATGCATCACTTAATGGAACACCTACTGCAGCACCAGCAGGACTTACATGTTTAAAGGAAGCAGCAGCAGGAAGTCCTGTAGCTATTTTCAATTCTTTAACTAATTGCCATGAATTGAAGGCATCCATAAAATTAATGTAACCAGGATTACCATTTAGTATTTTAAAAGGTAATGTTTTATTTTCAACATAAATTTTTGCCGGCTTTTGATGTGGATTACATCCATACTTAAGTACAATTTCTTGATTTTTCATAAATTTAACCTCCAAAATAAAATAAAGCAAAAAACGCCTGGGTAAAATAATATATTCTACCCAGGCGGTCGATAACTTTTTTAAATCATGCTCCTTATGGTTAACTCCATTTCCGCCAGTTACATGATCACTAACTAAAGTATAACTTATATGAATTCCTAAGTCAAACATGAATTAAAATTTTATTATAAACTAAATAAAATTAATAATATAATCATTGGAAGAGCTGAAAATATAATATAAAGTATTGAAAAATCACTGTTATCATCCTTTGCTTGTTTTTCTTCAAGGTTATAGTGACTTTCAGGGTTGTTTATTATTTCAGTTAACTCTTCATTTTTATCCATTGCTTGTTCATTTAAAAAATTCAAACTTACCATAATATACACACCTCCACACTATGATTTAAATAAAAGTATAGTTTTAATATTAATGAATAATTGCATTTAAAAGTATATTTATTCAATATATATAAAGAATATATTAATAAAGTTTACTATTTGTTAATATTATTATATTCCTTTGAAAACGTTTTTACAATGGTTTTGTTAAATTTATCTATTATTTTTTTATTAATAACAGATAATGTTGCTATTAATTAGAAATATTGTAAAGTTATTTTTAATGTTAACCATTGAAAATTGTGCGTCATAATAATTTTTGATATAATATTAATATATGATATGTAAAATAAGTTAGAAATTTTACATATTTGTTTAAGTGACTGTGAAAAAGTCAAAAGAGTTAAGGGGGAATTTCATGATAAAAAAGTATATGAATATTTATTCGAAAACCACTAAGGTTTTATTAATGATTTTAGGTGCAACTTTGTATTCTATTGGGTTAGAGATATTTTTAATTCCCAATAATATTATAGATGGTGGAATAGTTGGAATATCAATTATGATAAGTCATTTTACTAATATACCTCTTGGTATTCTCACTTTCATACTTAATATACCGTTTTTTGTTATTGGATATAAGCAAATAGGAAAAACATTTACCATATCAACTTTATTTTCTGTAGTATGCTACTCTATTGGAATATCTATCTTCAAGCCAATTCCAGGTATAACTCAAGATATTCTTTTAGCTTCAGTTTTTGGTGGAATAATAGCAGGATTAGGAATAGGAATAATAATACGAAACGGAGGTTCTACTGATGGGGCTGAAATAGTTGCAATAATTTTAGATAAAAGGTCAACTTTTTCAGTAGGACAAATAGTATTGTTCTTCAATTTTTTCATATTAACTTCAGCAGGCTTTGTTTTTGGATGGGATAGGGCAATGTATTCTCTTATTGCATATTTCATAGCAATTAAACTTATAGATATTATAGTTGAAGGTATAGATGAGTCAAAGGCTGTATTTATTATTTCAAGCAAACATGAAGATATATCTCAAGCTATAATGGATAGACTTGGAAGAGGAATAACTTTACTTAATGGAAAAGGAGGCTATAAAGGTGTTGCTACAGATGTGATATATGTGGTAGTATCACGTTTGGAAATTTCTAAATTGAAGTCAATTGTACATGGCTTTGATGAAAATGCTTTAGTAACAATAGGAAGTGTTGATACATCAGGAAAGAGTTATAAAAAGAAAGCTATACACTAATAAAAGCTTTAATGTGGAAAAGTATAAAGCACTATCAAACTTATATAATGTTGATAGTGCTTATTTTTAATTATTAAATAGTGTTTTTTATAACCTTTTGAGGAAAACAAATTATTTTGCTAAATTAATTTTAACACTTTCTGGAACAACTGCAGCTCCTCCAAATATTACTTCATCTGTATAATTTTTTGTATTAATATAATTCTTTTGATTAATTATATTGTTATTTACAAGAATAACTGGAGCATTATATTTTGCTGCATATAGACTACCTGATAAGGCGTCTGGAAAATTTTCTCCAGAAGCAAAGGTTACTATGGAACTATCTAAATCAAAGTATTTAGCTATATTTAATGAAGTTTCATACCTATCCCTTCCCCATATTCTCAATATATTATTATCAGAAAGGTTGGCATTACTTTTAATTTGTTCTTTTATATTGTCAGATATGGCACCTGTTCCGCCTATAATATATACTTTAGAAGGTTTAACTTTATTAATGGTTTGTATAGCAGAGTCAGATAAAGCATTACTATCTGATAAAATTATTGGATAACCCTTTGAAGCAGCTATAGTTGATACACTTAAACCATCTGCAAATACATCGCCACCAGCTATAAATATTGGAGTACCTTCCTTAGCATCTATTTGATCATTTATAGTTTTTATAGTACTATATTTTGAATCATCACCACTAAGCCTTTTTATATTGGAGTATCCTAAATCCTTTAAGTTGTTTACTATATTGTTATTTACTTCTCCTTCATTTCCTAAAATATATATTGTCCCATCTTTACTTAAATGAGATTTTATATAGTTCAAAGTACTGATGTTTTCAAAAGAATAGCTGCCGCATAAGAGAATAGGAGCATCTAATTTTTTAGCCAGTACACTGCCGCTAAGTGCATTTGGAAAATTATAACCTGATGTAATAACCACATTATTAATTGTTCCATTATTTAAGCTTTCTGCAATTTTGCAGGCTGTTTGAAATCTGTCTTGTCCACTTAGTCGAGTACTTGAATATTTTTTGGTACCAACACTAACAGGTGTCCAGTTATTTATTAATGCTTCAGCTTCCCCATCACTGCTTATACATCTGCCAGAGTATTCTTCAGAATAAGCCTGCCAATTTGGAAAAGACAATGTTTGATCATATCTATTTGATACTATTCCATTAGATTTATAATAAACATCATTATCAAATGAATTATTCACTGAGGTTGCATCTGTTAATTGTACATTATAAATACTGTTTTTACTTAATAACAAATTGTTCCTAACCCAGTTATTAACAGCATTATCCATCATATAAATATCGTCAATAGAGTTGCCATAAAATACATTATTATATATGTAATTGTTAGTGGCATTACTAGCAACAGCTATACCATAAGCATGATTGTTATATAAAAGATTATTTTCAACTGTACAATTACTTCCTCCATTTGGCCTGCCATACATTTGTATAGCTGCACCTGCATTATCATGAATTTTGTTTCCTATAAATGTCCAGTTGTAGCATCCATAACCTATGTATATTCCATGATCTTTTGGCTTATTTATTTTTAAGCCTACATTATATATTTCACAATTTTTAACACTACAGTAATCAGAACCGTCACCATCTATTCCTGAAGTACCGATACCTCTATATACTGGATAGTCCAAATTATATATAGTTAAATTCTCCATATCAATATAAGTAGACTTTGTGTGTGAGGAGTCAAAACTTTTGGTTACATATATTCCAGCACCTGAGTAGTCCTTCATGGTTATTCCATCAACTTTCCAGTAAGAACAACCAGCAAAGGTTATTGCATCTGCTCCATCTTTTCCACTTAATTCTCTCTCGTTATTTCCTGTCATAATAACAGTTTCTCCAGGATAATTTTTTATAGTGTACCAGGCATCACTTGATCCATTTTTGTTAAACACATTTGTAGTTTCAAGGTAGGTTCCACCTCTTATCATGAGAGTATCTCCTGGCTTTAGTGCATCTATTCCAGCTTGGATAGTAGTAAAAGGATTATCTATACTTCCCCAATTGCCTTTGCCAGTGCCCTTATTTTGAGATACATAGTAAGTGTTTCCACTATTTTCGGCATAAACCTTAGTTACATTAAGGGTTAACGCTTGAAATAATAGAAAAGTTAAAGCAAATGTAAAAAAAACTAAAAATTTTTTCATTAGTATCCTCCTTGTAGTTAAATTTATAAGATTATGTTTATAAAAAAAAAATAAATTTTATATAATAATTATCTATTAATATAGCTTTTAATAGAAAAATAAATAATATTTGTTGTTTGCTAATTATAACAAAGGGATTAATTACAATAATTTTTATTATAACACAAAATTTAGTAGTTTCTTTTAATGTTGACTTTTATATATAATTTGGAGTGTTCCTAATATAGTGAATTTTTGTACATTTGTGTATTGTGTAGAATACTTAAATAAGATATTATTAAAATATAACATAAATTCCATAATCAATAATTAAAAATGGTGGTGATTTTATGTATGATGTGATAATAATTGGAGCAGGAGTAATAGGGGCTAACATTGCCAGAGAGCTTTCAAAGTTTCAAATTAATGTTTGTGTACTTGAAAAAAATGAAGATGTAAGTTGTGGTGCATCTAAGGCTAATAGTGGTATAGTTCATGGTGGATATTCAGATGAGCCAGGTAGTTTAAAAGCAGAGTTCTGTGTAAAAGGCAATAGAATGTTTGAACAGCTTGAGAGGGAATTGAATTTTGGTTATAGAAAAACGGGTTCTTTGGTGCTTGCTTTTTCAGATGAAGAAAAAGTTCATTTAGAACAGCTTTATAAAGATGGAATTATTAATGGTGTAAGTGGAATGAAAATAATTGACGGAAGTGAAGTAAGGAAAATAGAACCATATTTAAGTAAAGACGTAAAATGGGCATTGTATTGTGAAGATTCAGGAGTGTGTTCTCCTTATGAATTTACCATAGCTCTTATTGAAAATGCTATAGTAAATGGTGTTGAATTAAAGCTTAATCAGGAAGTTCTAGCAATAGAAAAGTTGAAAGATAGTTTTAAAATTAAAACTAATAAAGAAGTTTTAGAAAGTCAATATGTTATAAATGCAGCAGGAGTTTATAGTGATAAAATTTCAAAAATGTTAGGATTAAATGATTTTAGTATTATTCCAAGAAAAGGAGAATATATCATATTTAATAAAGATCAATCTTACTTAGTTAAAAGAGTAATATTTCAAGTGCCAACAGAAAAAGGTAAAGGAATATTAGTAACTACCACTTACCATGGTAATCTTATGATAGGACCAGATGCTGAACAGGTAGATTATAAAGAAGATGTATCTACAGATGAAGATTCTCTTAAGGCTATTGTTGAGGCTGCCAGAAAATCTGTAGATGGCTTTGATATGAAAAAAGCATTAACTTCATTTGCAGGAGTTAGACCTACTAATACAAGAAAAGATTTTATAGTAGAAGAAAGTGATGTTAAAAAATTTTTAAATGTAACAGGTGATTCACCAGGACTTACATCTTCACCTAGTATAGCCAAAAAAGTATTAAATATATTGAAAGATTCAGGATTAAATTTACGAAAAAAGAAAAATTTTAATCCTTATAGGAATCCAATTATAGTTAAAAAGGATGAAAATTTTGATGGAAATGTTGATGCTGAAGATCCCAAAAAGCATATAATATGCAGATGTGAAAAAGTTACTGAAGCAGAAATTATAGATTCTTTAAGTAGAGGAATTGAAGTAAAATCTTTAGATGCTGTAAAGAGGCGTACGAGAGCAGGAATGGGCATGTGTCAAGGAGCATTTTGTGGACCTCGGGTAAGAGCATTAGTTGCTAAAACTTTAAATATAAAAGAAGAGGAAGTTATGCAAAAAGGAGAAAAATCTTCCAATTTGCATGATAGAGTAAAAAGAATAAATATTATGAATATGAAGTAATGTTTATTCAATCATTAGTTCTTTTTGGAAAAGCTTATATATAGATAATAATCTGTTATATAAGCTTTTTAATATATTAAGTGAAGAATCTTTGGAATCCTCTAGCATTTCCAGGTTTAATTCTAAAGTACCCAATAAATATTTAAGTTCTATAAAGTTAAGTTTGATTATAATAGGATCATGATAGGAACTATTAGTTAAAAAATACATAATATCATGGAGCTTATTATTGAAATCATTTAGGTAGGTTAATTTAGAAAAATTATAATTATTTTCTGCATCAATAATAAGTTTGTTGTTAATTAATATTTGCTTATACACACAATTGAGAACATAATCAATTTCATCTAATTTAATAGTTATTTCCTTTCTTGTATAAAGCCTTTCATCCTCCGAAGGATTATTAATATTTAATTCTTGTGTATTTATTTTAGTTCTAAATTTTATTATTTTACCCATAAGTTACTCCTAAATAAAAGTATTAAATATAACAGTTTTTATTATAACATAAAATTAGGCAAATTTTATTTGGTTTTAATTTTTAATATACCATATACAATAAAATTCGTGAAAAAACCTTAGTACTTTAGAAATTTTTAGATATAAACATTAACCCATATAGAATTTAATGCATACTATATAATGTAATCAAAAAAATAGGAGTAGTTTGATGTATTGGTACGATTATTTTAGAAGTGAAGATTTAGAAGATGACGAATTTTACTGCCCATATATGGAATTTATGAGTAGACAGCAGCAGCAAATTGGAGGACCTCCTCAATTTGGAGGAGCGCCTCCACAGATGGGAGGAGGATCACCTTCTCAGATGGGAGGACATATGGGAGGAGCACCTATGGGTCCACCACCAAATATTGTACCTTCTAAACAAAATGCTCAAGCTAAATTTATGCCAGGCACATTTGCAGTAGATCCAGGTTCTTTGAGGCCATGCAGATTCAGATATGTTTATATTTGGCCAAGAAGAGGAAGACCATTTTGGGCATGGTTAACTTATGTAGGAAGAAGATCTGCTTCTGGTTTTAGATGGATTGGTCACAGATGGGTACGTTTTGGAATTGATTTAAGAGAAATAGAGACGTTTATCTGTTTTTAATGAATTAAATAGTTAAATTAAAGGGGAAATACATATTTTTAGGTATATCCCCTTTAACTTCAATTTAATTATTTAATAAATTAAGTTGTTAAATAATTTTTATAATTTTATTTTGGAACTAGGTGATTAAAATTTATTTTGAGTACATATTGTTTATTTATGATTTTGAAAAGTAATTGTAATACATACTGTATAAATGTTTGTAATTTAGTCGAGTTGCCGAATTTAATAGGAAAGAAGATTTTTTAGCTCCTATTTTTCTATGTGCATTTAACCCTTTAATTATCTTATTTTCACTTTTTATTCCTAAACCATGTCCATAATAGTTACCATAACCTAAGTATATAGTATTTTCACCCTGCCATTCTGGAGTTAGAGGGCTTACATCGGGATTTTTAAAATATTTGCAATCGCCAATCATTGTAACTTGTTCAGATCTGAGGTCTTCAATATAAAGATTTGAATCAATATAATGCCAATTAAACAAATATATTTTAGGAAACATTTCGTTGAAAAGTTTTTCCTTGAATACATTAAGAAGTGCTTTGTAGTAAATGATAACTATAGCAGTAGCACATTCAGTACCATATTTTGATCCATTAATAAAAATATCTTTTATGGCTTCAGAAGGTTTTGCTTCTTTTTTTAATTGAAAACCACCTTCAGAAGTGTGTTCCCAATATGTGTGATTACATTTGGATTTACGGAAAACTTTAAAAGATAAATTACTGTTATACAAATCTTTAGCTGTATTGGAGATATTTATTTGTAAATCCAACTGGAATTTTAATTCGTTTAATGAACTATAGACATAAACTTTTTGGCTTGAAAATAGCTTATTCAAAATTCTACTTTCAACACTATTTATTGAATATAATTTTGCGAGTGTATCCTTTGTAACTGTATTATCCGAAATTTTTATCATTAAAATCCTCCTATTCTGGCAATTTTTATTTGTTCAGACATAGGATACCAAAGCCATTTATTCCAGTTGTGTATGTTTTTATGATGTAAGTTAAATGAAAAATTTGCAAGCAATAATTTTGTATTATAATCTAGCTTATTAAATATTTTTAAAAGTTCAATTTCTTCTTTTTTTAATGGTTTTAATATTTTACCTGTATTTGTGGAAACTGCAGTGCAAAGGTATTTTGCTTCTAAAATAACTTCATATGGAATTGGATTACTGCACTGCTGAAAGCTTTCACCAGTGAAGTGTAAAAATAAAAAATTTTTTTCAAACCAATTGAGGAAATATAAATAATAATTATTTTTATCTGTATGTTTAAATATGTTTATACCAGGTATAAAATTTAGCAGTTTTTTTGAAAGTTCAACATCCTTTGGATCTTGAGATTGAAGACGTTCTCCAATTAAAATTAAACTTTTAGGATCACCACACTCAAAAAAGGCCCAAACTAAATTATGAATAAGAGATTTCTGTTTATGCCTTTTAAAAATCATTTCCGCTATTAAAGGTAAAATAGTTTTATCTCTATATATTTTTGTTAAAAGTATAGCAGAAGCATCTAACACTTCATCAAATTCATTATTCATGCCATCATCTATAGAACCAGTTGTCAGCATCCATTTTAAAACAGAATTAACACCTTGTATATAATCTGAACATAGATATTCATTATTTCTAAAACTTTTTTTACCAGTGCATATTTCATAAGTGATTTCTAAAGCAATTTTATTTCGCAGGTTTAAGCTATTAAATATGTTTAATTCTTCAATTTTAGCTTTAAGTATAAATAGGGAAGCAAAATTTAAGTTTTGGTTATTAATTAGGCTTATAGATTCTTTAGTGTTATTTTGAAATGATTTATGAAAAAAATTATTTAAACCATTAGTCCCGTTATTAAGTCTTACTTTATCTAATGGATTTAGAGTATGAAAATTATTTATCATTGCATAAAAAACTCCTCTCTGAGAATAAAAGTTATATCAATAATATTTATAATTTAAACTTTAAGTTTAGAAGATTTTTTTGTTTTTTACTTAGATAAATATATAGTTTTTATATTCAGTTTGTTAAAAGTTATTTAAGCTATGTTCCCAATTTACCTAATCTATCATAAATTATATTAAAGAAAAATCCTATTGGAGGATTAATCTTTATTTTCACCATAGGAGGTAAATTGATTTATGAAAAAGCATAGTATAGAATGCTATCCATGCAAAAATAGAGAAAATGAAGATGAATGTTTAAAAGATACACATAGGTTTGAAGAGGATTGTGAATACAATTTAAATATTACTTGCTGCGGCGAAGAAGGAGAAAGAGGTCCAAGAGGACATAGAGGACATAGGGGGAGAAAAGGAGAAACAGGAGATCCAGGTGATCAAGGCGAAAGAGGTCGAAGAGGAAAAAGAGGAAAGAGAGGCAGAAGAGGAGAAGACGGAGATCCAGGTGAAATGGGACCACAAGGACCAGAAGGGATACAAGGTCCACAAGGAGAACAAGGAGACCCAGGAGAAGAAGGTGAAAGAGGCAGAAGAGGAAAGAGAGGACATCGTGGTCATAGAGGAGAAATGGGTCCAAGGGGAAAGAGAGGCAGAAGAGGAGAAGACGGAGATCCAGGTGAAATGGGACCACAAGGACCAGAAGGAATAGAAGGACCACAAGGTGAGCAGGGAGATCCAGGCGAACAAGGCGAAAGAGGTAAAAGAGGAAAGAGAGGACATCGTGGTTATAAGGGAAAGGGAGAGGAAAAGAGGAAGAGGCAGAAGAGGAGAAGACGGAGATCCAGGTGAAATGGGACCACAAGGACCAGAAGGGATACAAGGTCCACAAGGAGAACAAGGAGACCCAGGAGAAGAAGGTGAAAGAGGCAGAAGAGGAAAGAGAGGACATCGTGGTCATAGAGGAGAAAGAGGTCCAAGGGGAAAGAGAGGCAGAAGAGGAGAAGACGGAGATCCAGGTGAAATGGGACCACAAGGACCAGAAGGAATAGAAGGACCACAAGGTGAGCAGGGAGATCCAGGCGAACAAGGCGAAAGAGGTAAAAGAGGAAAGAGAGGACATCGTGGTTATATAGGAGAAAGGGGACCAAGAGGAAAAAGAGGACATCGAGGCAGAAGAGGAGAAGACGGAGATCCAGGTGAAATGGGACCACAAGGACCAGAAGGAATACAAGGTCCACAAGGAGAACAAGGAGACCCAGGAGAAGAAGGTGAAAGAGGCAGAAGAGGAAAGAGAGGACATCGTGGTCATAGAGGAGAAATGGGTCCAAGGGGAAAGAGAGGCAGAAGAGGAGAAGACGGAGATCCAGGTGAAATGGGACCACAAGGACCAGAAGGAATAGAAGGACCACAAGGCGAGCAGGGAGATCCAGGAGAAGAAGGTGAAAGAGGCAGAAGAGGAAAGAGAGGACATCGTGGTCATATAGGAGAAAGGGGACCAAGAGGAAAAAGAGGACATCGAGGCAGAAGAGGAGAAGACGGAGATCCAGGTGAAATGGGACCACAAGGACCAGAAGGAATACAAGGTCCACAAGGAGAACAAGGAGACCCAGGAGAAGAAGGTGAAAGAGGCAGAAGAGGAAAGAGAGGACATCGTGGTCATAGAGGAGAAATGGGTCCAAGGGGAAAGAGAGGCAGAAGAGGAGAAGACGGAGATCCAGGTGAAATGGGACCACAAGGACCAGAAGGAATAGAAGGACCACAAGGCGAGCAGGGAGATCCAGGCGAACAAGGTGAAAGAGGTAAAAGAGGAAAGAGAGGACATCGTGGTTATATAGGAGAAAGGGGACCAAGAGGAAAAAGAGGACATCGAGGCAGAAGAGGAGAAGACGGAGATCCAGGTGAAATGGGACCACAAGGACCAGAAGGAATACAAGGTCCACAAGGAGAACAAGGAGATCCAGGAGAAGAAGGTGAGAGAGGAGAAAGAGGTAGAAGAGGAAAGAGAGGACATCGTGGTTATATAGGAGAAAGAGGTCCAAGAGGAAAAAGAGGACATCGAGGTAGAAGAGGAGAAGACGGAGATCCAGGTGAAATGGGACCACAAGGACCAGAAGGAATACAAGGACCACAAGGTGAGCAGGGAGATCCAGGAGAACAAGGTGAAAGAGGTCGAAGAGGAAAGAGAGGACATCGAGGAAGAAAAGGAAGAAGAGGAGATCCAGGGCCATCAGGTGAATTAGCTCAATGTCCATGCATTAGGCAGGTAAGAAATGTATTAGAACAGATAATAGATTTATTCCCAACATCAACAATTACTGTAAATTATGAAAATAGTGGATCAGCATCAGGGATACCTGCTGAATTGCTTCCAGAAGGAAATGATAGCAGTATTTTTGTACTGGAAAATTGTGAAGGAACTATAATTCATAGAATTGATATTTGTAAGATAGCATCTATAGTTTTAGGAGGAACAGATTCCTTTATTAAAAAGGATGGAAGTATTAAAATAAAATTTTTAGAAGAACCACTTAATATTAATTCAAATAATAATACTGATTTTGAGGCAAATTTAAGAAGAATTTTCACAGAATTAGCAGAAACAGGGAGAGAAGTTACAGTAAGAGCAGGTGGAGTAGATTTAGAAGAACAGCCAGTAATTATATCAGCTTATGGAGTGACTTTATTAGGATGCAATGCATTAGTATCTAATTGCTATGTAGAAGATATTAAATAAAAATTGATTTCAAAGCGTAATATAATCATTAAAATTTTAATATTGTAAAGTTACTTTATAATTAAAAATATACAATTTACAGTGAGGGAAATCATTAATCCTTCACTGTTTATTAAAGGTTGGTAGTTTTTACATGTAAAAATACAAATTAAAATTTTTATAAGTACTTGCTAAAATTTTATTTGTGTAGTAATATAATATACATGAAATAAATCATAGTAAACATAGTTAAATACTAAGAATTGCAATGATGAGAAGAGTAAGTTATAGGAAACTGACAGAGAGGGATCTCCATTGGGTGTAAGAGATCTTGAGTTGAAAGTAACTGAAGTGCATCTCAGAGCACTGAATTGAAGTTTAGTAGACTTCAGCGGGTACGCCCGTTAAAGCGTTGAGGTATGATTGTACCAAAATTAAGAGTTGTTATGTGTTATTGGTTTAGTTTTACATAATAAACAGAGTGGAACCGCGGAATTATACTTCTGCCTCTGTAATGGAGGCAGGAGTTTTTTGTTTTTCGGAATCCGGAGTCCAAAAACAAAGTCATTACATTAAAATAGCTTATTTATTTGTGTAAATTTTGCAATTTATCACTGTATAACTTTAAAATAATAAAATAAGTTTAAGAGAATATACTGAAACAGGAATATTCGCAGCAAAGGGAATTAAGGAGGGATAGAAAATGTGTATAAGGGTTTTGAATTTCCTTCTGGTATGGTAACGGTATTAAAACTAGCAGATACCATACCAGAAGGAAATATGGTAGTGGTGTTTCCTAATAGAGGTAACATATATTTTAGCAAAAAGTATATTAGAGTGTAACGGAGGAGATTATTAATGATTAAAAATGTAAAAACAGTTATAGCAGCAGGATTATTATCAATTATGATGTTTACAGGATGTTCGTCAACAAATTCAACACAAGCTCAAGGTAGTGGACAAAATAAGGTAATAAAAATAGGCATGTCTGGTGGATATTACCCTTATACATTTAAGAATAAAGATAATAAAATTGATGGTTTTGAGGTAGATGTTTGGAATGAAATAGGAAAAAGAACAGGATATAAACCAGAGTTTGTAACTGCATCATTTAGTGGATTATTTGGAATGCTTGATGCTGGTAAAGTGGATACTATAGCAAATGAAATAACTATAACAGATAAAAGAAAAGATAAATACTTATTTACTGATGCATATGTATATTCAGGTGCACAAATTATGGTTAAAAAAGGTAATAATTCAATTACAAAATTAGATGATTTAAAGGGAAAGAAAATAGGGGTAAGCTTAGGAAGTAATTATGAACAGATAGTAAAAGATAATGATAAAAGTAATTCCATTAAGGTTGTGACATATGATAATGATGGTGGAATGAGGCAAGATGTTGCATTGGGAAGAATAGATGCTATGATGGATGACAAAGTTTCAGCATTAGCTGTAGTTCAAGAAAATAAGCTCCCTCTTCAATTAGCAGGTAAAGATGTACAACCATTAGAAAATGCTTTTCCTTTTGTCAAAAATGATGAAAACAAGAAAATAGTTGAAAAAGTCAATAAAGCACTTGTGGATATGAGATCAGATGGAACCTTAACTAAAATATCTAAAAAGTGGGTTAATATTGATATAACTAAAAAATAATATTAGGTGATGATAAATATGAAAGTAAACTTTGATATAAACTATATGATGGGAATCTTTCCTTTGCTATTAAAATATACACATTTAACAATTAGTCTTGCATTAATATCTATGATATTAGGACTGAGTATAGCTTTAATATTAGTGATTATTTTAAACTATGACATAAAATTAATAAATCCTTTATTAAAAGTATATATATCATTTTTTAGGGGTACTCCTTTATTGGTACAGCTTTTTTTACTGTATTATGGATTACCTCAAATTATACCAATCTTAAAGAATATTAATGCTTATACTGCTGCTATAATAGGACTAAGTATGAATAGTTCAGCATATATGGTGGAAATTTTAAGAGGAGCTATAGGGTCTGTGGATAAAGGTCAAATGGAAGCAGTTAAAGCATTAGGGATGACAAGTTGGCAGGGGATGAAAAGAATAGTACTTCCTCAGGCTGCAAGAGTAGCAATACCTGCACTTGGAAATACTTTTGTAGATTTACTTAAGAGTTCTTCATTGGCATTCACTTTAGGGGTGGCAGAAATTTTAGCTCAAGCACAAATGTCTGCAGCAGCTACATATAAATTTTTTGAAAACTATTTAGCAGTTGCATTAATATATTGGGTTATTATAATATTTTTTAACCATATTCAAAAAATATTAGAGGTTAGAATGAATCATGCATATTAATCAAAATATATTGTACAAACATAAAAAACCCCGGGAAAAAGAACTCCCGAAGTTTTTATAGAATAGTTTACATTTTAGAATTTTTTAGAACTATGATAAAGTAATGTTAAGTACTAGATAATTTTAAATAAAATTTAGTCTAGCATCCGCATCCGAAACCAAAAGAAGAACAAGAATTAAATGGGAAACATCCAAAACTTGGGAAGCAGCAGCTAGAGCAGCATCCACAACTTGGGAAACAACATCTGCGGCGGCGGTGATGGTGACCTCTAAAACCTATATCTTCATCTTCAAAATCTTCTTCAGGATTGAAACCTTCATCTTCATCTCTTAAATAATAAGGATATGACATTGGATAATTTGGATAATAAGGATACATTGGATAATAAGGATACATTCAAATTCCTTCCTTCAAAAATTATTATAGTATATACTATGCTGTGGGCAGAAAATTGTGATTAGAAAAATTGTATTATTTGCTTAATAAAATGTTAAAAATTAGTTTGTTGAGTTTTTTATAATTAAGAAGTATAATGTATTTGCAACTATATAGTATAGTAATAAAAATACCTAAAGATGGATTTAGTAAAAAATTATTCATTTACAGTTTAAAATGCATATAAATAGTAAAGGAAAGGTAGATGAGGTAATATGAACATAGCGTTTTTCTTGACTCCTAAAAATGAAGTGGTGTGTGAAAACATAAATTCAACTATGAGACAAGCTCTTGAAAGAATGGAGTATCATAGGTATACGGCTATTCCAATTTTAGATGATGGTGGAAGGTATATAGGTACTCTTACAGAAGGAGATTTGCTGTGGAAATTGAAGAATACTAAAAATTTAGATTTTAAAGATACAAACAAAATAAAGGTAAATGATATACCAAGAAGGATGATAAATAAACCTGTTCATATCGATTCTAATATAGAAGATTTATTTTATACGTCTGTAAATCAAAATTTTATTCCTGTTGTAGATGATAATGAAATATTTATAGGAATAATAAAGAGAAGTGATATAATAAATTATTGTTATAAAAATTTTTTAAAAACTGAAGAAATGGTATAGTTTATTTAATTAAATAATAAAGCTTAATATTACATTGAAATTTAGTTTGTGAATAAAAAACTCCTTAAAACAATATAATTGTTTTAAGGAGTGATTTTATGATTTCTAATATATTTAAAGTAAATAAAGATAAGAGTATAGTTAGTCTTATTGTAAGTATTATAATAGCAGAAGGTATTGGAATATTAAGTGCCATTTTAGGAATGTCTAATTCTAAAACATATATGAATTTTAATAAACCCTCATTTTCTCCACCAAGCTGGGTGTTTCCCATAGTATGGACTATCTTATTTTTTCTTATAGCTACAGCAGCTTACAGGATATGGATGAGAGGAAAACAAGGTGAGAATATTAAAAAAGCAATAGAATTATATGCTGTTCAATTAATGCTAAATTTCCTTTGGACAATTATATTTTTTAGATTTAGACTTTATGGTATAGCTTTTTTTGAATTATTGATTTTATTGGTAGCCATTTTGATCACAACTTTCGAATTTGATAAAATTGATAAAATATCTGCTTATTTAATGATACCATATATACTTTGGGTATCATTTGCAGCTGTATTGAATTATACAATATGGATGTTGAATAGTATATGAAAAGTTCTTATAGAAAGGTATATAGGTTTGAATTTATGCAAATCTGTATACCTTTTTTAATAATTAAAATCCATATTGTAATACAAAATGTATTCCTCCTAACACTTAATATACACCTTATTATATGATTTGCATTATAATAAGGTGAAAAGTATTATTAGTATTTTATAACTACTTAGCTTATTGTTGTACTTATTAAATAGAAATTGTTAAGTAGGTAATAATATGGTAAAATCTATTTAATATTTAAGGAAAGGGTAGGAGTGCTTTTATGAATGAAATTGCTATAACTATAAGAGATTTGAAAATGAATTATGGGGAAAAACAAGTATTAAGAGGAATAGATTTAGATGTATATAAAGGACAAATTGTAGGATATATAGGACCTAATGGAGCTGGAAAAAGTACAACTGTGAAGATAATGTTAGGACTTTTAGGAGGATATACAGGACAGATAGAAATTTTAGGAAATGACATATCAAATGGCAGTGTGGAATATAAAAGAAAAATAGGTTATGTTCCAGAAGTTGCAGAAATATATGATAATCTTACAGCAAGAGAATACTTAACTTTTATAGGAGAACTATATGGCTTAGATTATGAAGATGTTGAAGAAAAGGGCAGAAAACTTATGAAAGTATTTTCATTAGAGGAAATGTACGATTCTAGAATGTCATCTTATTCTAAAGGAATGCGTCAGAAAGTATTAATAATATCAAGCTTGCTTCATAATCCGGATATATTATTTTTAGATGAACCTTTAAGTGGTTTAGATGCTAACAGTGTTATGGTGGTAAAGGAAATATTAGCAGAGTTAGCATCACAAAATAAAACTATATTTTATTCATCTCATATAATGGATGTAGTTGAAAAGATAAGCAGCAGAATAATATTGATTAATGGTGGACAAATAGTTGCTGATGGAAGTTTTACTGAATTAAAGAATAAATGTAAAGAAGGTTCCTTAGAAGAAATATTTAATCAACTTACAGGATTTAATGAACATAGGGAAATAGCTAAGGAATTTGTATCTATAGTTCAAGGAGAGTAGTAATATGAAAGATTTTAAAGTATTAAAATTTTTAGATAGATTTGAAGGTTTCTTTGAAAAAATTGGAGTGGATTACTGTATCATGAGGAAAATACTTCAAGTCAAGTTTATTATGGATGGAAGAAGAGTTCCTACAGCTATAGGTAATTCCTCAAAAAAGAAAAGTAAAGATGAAAATAATTTTATAAAATCTCTATGGGTCTATGGATTAATTGGGATAATTATGATTCCTTTAGTGTGTTTTGGTAAAAACTTTATGTTTCAAATGAGTTTTGTTTTTGGAATATTAATGTTTATGATTATGACTTCTCTAATTTCCGATTTTTCTTCTGTGCTTTTAGACATTAGAGATAAAAATATTATAGGATCAAAACCAGTGAACAGTAAAACTTTAAGTATGGCAAAAACTATACATGTACTGATTTATATGTTTTTTATTACTATTTCCATTTCTGGACTTGCATTAATAACCTCTTTAATAACTAATGGAATTTTATTTTTTATAATATTTTTGTTTGAAATAATTCTTATGGATTTATTTATAGTGGTAATTACTGCTTTATTATATTTATTTATACTAAAGTTTTTTGATGGTGAGAAGTTAAAGGATATGATAAATTATATTCAAATAATTTTATCCATAACCATAGCAGTAGGATATCAATTAATAGGAAGATTGTTTAATTTTGTGAATTTAAATATAATATTTACTCCAAAATGGTGGCAATATTTTATAGTTCCAATGTGGTTTGGAGCACCTTTTGAAATGTTGCTGCATAGAAACTATAATATCTATTTTATAATATTTTCAGTACTTGTAATAGTTGTTCCTATGATTTCTATAATAGTATATATAAAATTGATACCTGTGTTTGAAAGAAATTTACAAAAATTAAACGATAATAGCAAGAAGGCTAAAGGAGAAAATAAAAAGTTCTTAAATATACTATCAAAAATAGTTTGCACTAATAAACAAGAAAGAATATTTTTTAGATTTGCTTCAGATATGATGAAAAATGAAAGAGAATTCAAACTTAAAGTTTATCCATCCTTAGGATTTTCTTTGATATTTCCATTTATATTTATGCTTAATGACTTAAAAGATAAAGGATGGTCTGGTATAGCTTCAAGTAAAATGTATTTGAATATATATTTTTGTGCACTATTGCTTCCTACAGCAGTTATGATGATAAAGTATTCAGGTAAGTATAAAGGTGCTTGGATTTATAAAATCATACCTAATAAGGATGTATCAAGCATATTTAAAGGAACTTTAAAAGCTTTTATTGTTAGATTGCTTTTACCTGTGTATTCTATTGAAGCTGTAATATTTATGGCTATATTTGGAGTTAAAATATTTCCAGATTTAATTTTAGTGTTTTTAAATATAATGTTGTTTACAGTAATGTGTTTTAAAGTTACTAAAAAAGCATTACCTTTCTCAGAAGAATTTGGTGTGTCACAAGGAAGTGAAGGTTTGATTGTAATTCCACTTATGATAATACTTGGAGTCCTTGCACTGATACATTACAATTATACATCAGTACATTATGGTGTATATGTATTTAGTGTTATTATGTTAGTAGTAAATATTGTTTTGTGGAAAAAAGCATTTAACATAGACTTAGAAAAAATAAGTAACTAAATTTATTTATTTAGGAGGTTTCTACTTATGGAATATGAAGGAATAGTATATAGGCCGCCTAGTGAAGCATATAGTTTAATAATTCAAGTTACTATAGGGTGTTCTCATAACAAATGCAGCTTTTGTAGTATGTATAAGGACAAAAAATTTAAAATAAGAAGCCTTGAGGAAGTCTACAAAGATTTGCATGAAGCTAGAAAATTGTATAGTAATGTGGAACGTATATTTTTAGCTGATGGTGATTCATTAGTGCTCAAAACAGAAATGTTAGAAAAAATACTGCTGAAAATAAAGGAATTATATCCAGAATGTAAGAGGGTTTCAGCTTATGCTGCTCCAAAGGATATTTTGAGAAAATCTGAAAATGAGCTTGAAAACTTAAAAAAGCTTGGACTTAAAATGCTATATATGGGAATAGAAAGTGGAGATGATGAAATACTACAAAAAATATGTAAAGGGGTAACATCTGGTGAAATAATAGAAGCTGGAAAAAAGGTTAAAAATGTTGGAATAAAACTTTCAGTTACTCTTATTTCAGGTATAGGAGGAAAGTATAAGTGGAAGAAAAATGCATTAGGATCTGCAAAGATTATAACTTCCATTGATCCTGATTATGTTGGAATTCTAACTCTTTTAGTGGAGCCGGGAACGAAAATGTATGAAGAAGTAAACTCAGGAGATTTTGAATTGTTAAACCCTAAAGAAATTATGCTTGAAACTTTAGAATTTATAAAAAGTATTAATGTAACTAACTGTATTTTTAGAAGCAATCATCCTTCAAATTATGTAGCATTAAGAGGAACTTTTCCACAAGATAAAGAAAAAATGATTGATCTAATAGAAGATGTTATAAATGGAAAGTATGAATATAGACCTGAGAGGTTTAGAGCTTTATAGAATTTTTAATAATAATTGTTTGGAATTAAAATGCTTTTAAGAAAATAAAAATTTAGTGTACATAAAAAATAGAGTTATATAAAAAATAACTCTATTTTTATATATAGAAATAGGATAATGAGGAATTTTATTGATATGTAAGCAAGTATTTATATAATATGCAATATAAGTTATAATGTTATAAGAATATATATATAATTTGCTAGTTTACTGCAAAAATAAATATATGAACATAAGAAAAATAGTTATACATAAGAAGTTAAAATAGAAACTATATAATTTTTATTTACAACTAATTGATTTATTGTAAAAGATTATATAGTTTCTACATTGTAATGTGATTTATTTATAAGAGTTAAGTAATTATTAAATAAAGTTAAGATTTTTTTAAGATTTTAGTAATAAGTATGTAACATAATGATGATATAGTATAATTAAGCGTATTTAACTTAAATTAACTAAGTAAATAGTTATAAATATCTCTTTTGATGTTAGTAGCTACCTTTTAAACGTATGTTCATTATTTATTAATAGCTTGTTTATTGTTAGCAATTATAATATAATATGTAAACAAAATTTTTATAAATATTTATAGGGTGGATTTAAAGATGAATATTACAGATGTATTAAATGAAATTAATAAAATAAGTGAGGAACTTAAGGATAAAATTGCTCCTGTGGAAGTACTTAAAAAATTTAATGGAGGAAGATCTGGTGCAGGGGTATATATGGTGGAATATGGAGATGACAATAGAGTTGGAATATTAAAGATAACCAGCAGCAATGAAGCAGAAGTATTTCATAAGGCATATAAAATGTCAGTAGAAAACAACATGCAGAAATATGTTGCTAAACTTATAACTAGCTATGAATTAGGAAATAAGGATGATTCTACTTTATATGTTAATTTATATGATTTAGCTGGTGATGACATATACAAAAGTGAAACATTCTTGGACAAAGTGCTTAATGAGGATGAATTAAAGGATAATATAATTTCAAAAATAAGTAAATTTCTTTTTTGTTGGAATAGAGAACACAAGAAAAAATATGTGTCTCCTGTTGATATGGTTAAAAAGGAACTTTCATATAGATATATGGATAATAAGTATGTTAAAGCTTTTGAAGATATAGGAGTGGATAAATATACAAAATGGATATCATTAGATGGAACGGATACTATATTGCCTAATCCTTATTATTATTTCAATAATAGAAATGTTTGGAATGGATTAAAGGTGGCTTGCCTAACTTCTTTAGCTCATGGAGACTTTCAAGGAGATAATATTATAATAACTGAAAATAAGCCTATTATAATAGATTTTTGTGATTTATTAGAGGATTGTAATGTTTTTCATGACTTAAGATATTTAGAATCTATTACATTAGGAGATTGTTTGGAAATTGATAAAGAATGTAACAGAGAACTTTGGAGCAAAGTATGTGAGAGCTTAAGCAGAGGGTTAACAGAAGCAGAAATTCCACAGGGAAGAGGAATGAGCCTTTTAAGACAGCTCATATCTAAGCTTAGAGCAAATGTTAAATTGGTTGTTTCTGATAGCCGCAACAGCTTGTATAATCCTTCATTTTATTTAGCAGGAATGTCATCTGGATTAATTAATATGAGAAAATACAAGGATATAAATAAGAAAAAGGCTGCTTTTGTATATGCAGCTTACAATTTAAAAATGTTTTTAAAGGATGAAGCTGTTAATATGTATGAGCCTAGATTAGATTCTTGTATGGTTTTTAATTGGAAATGTGATAAAAAAGAAAATGCATTTGTACATTTAGAATCTATTAGTTCAAGAACCACTAGAAGAATTAATGTAACGGATAAAGTATTGAGTTTAACATAAACAAATATTTTTTATTCCATTTTAAATTGGAGATGATTATTATGGACGGTGGAAAAGAACAAGAACTTCAGGAGTTATCTGAAGAAATAGAGATAATTCTTTCAATTAAAGATGATATTTCAAAGGATGAAGTGGAAAATTTCAAAGGTAAATTTTTATCACTATCTGAGTATGATATAAGAAAAAAAATAAGTGAAGTTACTAAAAATAATATATATTTAGAGGAATTTGAAAAAACAAACATCAATGAGAAAATTGAAGATAACATTGAAATTAATAATATAAATGATGATGAAAAGATAGAAAAAGACACAATAAAACAACAGGAAAATAGCACTAAAGATTTATTAGTTAATAATGAAGTTAATGTAGATGAAAAACTTAAAGAAATTGAATTTGAAAGTATTAATGAAAATGAAAAGTCAAAAGAAGAGATAAAATGTGAAGAAATTACTGATAAGAGTGAAGAGAAAAGTATTGAAATAGTGGATGAAAATAATATACCAGAAATTTCTTTTGTGAAAGCAGAAGTAAAGTATAGTCAGCTTTCATTGGAATGGGCATGGGATGAAAAAATAGATAAGGTTTTAATATGCTACAGGATGGATAAATTTCCTGTATCCCCCAAGGACTCAGCTGCATTTCAAGTTGTAGTTGCAAGAGAAGACAATATGAAAGAGGGAAATTACATAATAAATAAAGTGAATGAAGGAAATTACTACTTTTCAATTTATGTCATGGTAAATTATAATGGTAAAACATTGTTTTCCAAAGCTCAAAGAAGGCTTGTAGTAAATAAAGAACCTTCAGAGATATTTTATGAAATAAAGATAAAAAAGAATTTGTTTGGCAAGGTTAAAAGTGCAGAGTTACTTTTGAGTACAGATGAAAAGAAGCTGGATTTGCCTCAACTTGTTTTGATTGGAAAGTTTGGAAATATACCTATTCAAAAATCAGATGGGGAGCCTATAATAAATATTGATTATGACTCAGTTACTAGCGAAGATTTAATAAGTTTTGATATACCAATTGAAAATTTAAGTAAAAACATGTATGTAAAGCTTTTTTTTGTGGATGATAGCAATAGCAAACTGTATAGAATAGTATCACCTTCAAAGGAAAACTTACATTTTAAGTAGTAAAAGGAGTAAGGGAGATTAGTAAAATGAAATTGAATTTTAAAAAGAAAGATCAATATATATGTCCCTATTGTTTTTCAAAACACGATTTAAGTGATGTGGAGTTTATATGCAAAAATGATCTTCAAGAATGCAGAAATGCTAAAGAAGGGGTTCCTTTAAGGCTTAGAAGCGAAGATGGCAAAAATGAAATGCCAGAACACATGTTTTGCAATGAATGCGGTGAAACTACAAATACAAAGATATGTCCTACCTGTCATATGGAATTGCCATATACCATAGGTAATTATGATGATTTAATATTTGCAGTGATAGGCGCAAAGGAAGCAGGAAAAAGTCATTATATTGCAGTGCTTATAGATAAAATAATGAATGAGATAGGATCTGCCTTTAATTGCAGTCTTCAAGCAATGAATGATACTACTATAACAAGATATAGAAATGATTTTTATAATCCTGTTTTCAAGAAAAATGAAGTGATAAGTGTAACTCGTTCTGCAAAAACGGATTCATCTGTAAAAACTCCTCTTATATATAGTTTAAGTTTTAGAGAAGATGGCTTTTTTGGAAAGTTTTTAAAAGCTAACAAAAAAACTAATGTGGTTACTATTGCCTTCTTTGATACTGCTGGCGAAGATTTAGATTCTGAAGATACTATGAAGACTGTAAATAGGTATATATATAATTCTTCAGGAATAATCTTTTTACTTGATCCACTGCAGTTAGAAAAGGTAAGAGAAAATCTTCCTAAGGGTACACCTCTGCCAGAACAGAATACGGAAATAGAAGATTTGCTTTCAAGAACAGGAAATCTTATAAGAAGAGCTAATGGCATTAAAATGGATAAATTGATAGATATACCTGTAGCTGTGGCATTTTCTAAAATAGATGCTGTGGAATCTCTAATAGATCCTTCCAGCTGTATAAATTATTCTGGAAAACATGTAAAGGAAGGATATTTTGATTTAGCAGATTTTGAAGATGTAAATGGAACAATGGAGGCTTTAGTAAGAAGCTGGGGTGGGGAAAATTTTGCTAATCAATTAAGCTCCAATTTTAAGGATTATGCTTATTTTGGATTAACAGCACTGGGATGCAATCCAGAAAGCAATAAAATTACAAAATTGAGACCTCATAGAGTGGAAGATCCATTTTTGTGGTTATTATACAAGTATAAATTAATAAAGGGAGAAAAAAGGAAGTGATTTGCATTTGAAAATTCAACAACTTTTATATACTTCCTGTAAAAAAGGACTTTCTTCTGGTGCTGGATTTCAAACTTATTCCATGTCAAAGGGAATTACAGAAGAAGAAAGAAAGGAAATAGAAACTTACTGTGTGTATATACCACCAGATAATCTGCCAACACAACCTACAGAGGAAGAAATAGAAAAGATATTTCCTTTATCCTTTTCATATTTTATATTAAAAAGCGGTAAATATTGCATTTCACAAGGAAAGTACATAGGAAGGGATTATTCAGGAAGGTACGGAAACTATATTTGTCATGTTTTAATATTTGATAAGCCTTGTGATTTTTATCCTATAGAACTTTATAAATCTATAAGTTTTAGAGATTCTCTAACTTTAGAAGAACAAAATGCTCCTTGTGTAGAATATCTTCCAGAATTGGATCATATTCATTTAGGAAATGCAATACATTTTGACAGTATAAGCAAATTTTTTAAAGAAAATGGTATTGGCAAAAAAAGCAAAAATTTTAGAGAACTAATGCAGAGCATTATAGATTTTAATAACATTGGAAAAAAAATAGTGTTTTTTGATAGCGCAAGCAGTATACCTTACTTAATAGGAGCAGTGGAACTGTCACTTCCCAAGAAACTTTCAATGCAATTTACTTTTACTACTTATACATACAATCCAGAAGATACTAATTATTTATTATGTGCTGTAGATGGTAGAGGAAGTAAATTTAATTTTAACGTGGGTCAAAATATCTATAAATGTAATGTTTTTAATTTTTTAGAGGACAGGAATAAAAATGTAAAATTCAATAGCAATTTTTCAAAATTAGCTGAAATTGGTTTTACAGTTTCAAAGGAAATATTCCTGCCTTTTATAGATTTTTTAACCCAGTTTGAATACAACAAATTAGATGAAGATATAGATGATTGCCTTTGTTTATATAATATGGTGAAAAAGGGACTTGCAAAATCTGATGTAGAAAGTGTAAAGAAAGCAGTAAGTTTTGCAATTAATTATAAATCTATTGAAGCATATAAACAGTTATTTTTTGAATTGCAGCCTAATTTAGAAAAGATAAGTACTGAGGTAGATGTAGAGCTTACAGAGATAATAACAAAATTTTTACTCAAAATGAGTAAGGAAACCGGTTGTATAGAGCATAGGAAAATTGCGTATGAATTCTTCTTTAATTCTATACATTATCTCATTGTGGATGCAGAAGAAATATCTATAAGTACAATATTAAACTTATATGAAAATATAAGAGGTTTAAATGATGAAGAATTTGTTAAAAAGTCTTTAGAAGAAGGCAGGATAAAGGCGCTTATAACCTATATGGAAGGTGCTAAGCCTAGACATGCAAAATTTTATTTTGAAGCTGTACTTTGTGATGTAAAGATTTTTAATAAAAATTCTGTGGAAGGCCAATTATTCAAATTATTTGATTCTCAAAGAGAAGAAAATAAAGCTTTAACCATATTTTTATATAAATGTTTAGGTATACTTAGAAAGTATCCTGATTATGTAAGAGATATTTTGAATTTCTTTAAAGATGATTATGAATATTGTACTAAGATAATACTTACAATTTATTGCAAGTGTATAGATAAAGATAATATTTTAAAAGAGCTTTTAATAGATTTTATCGTAGAGGAAGGAAAAGAGAAGGAGAATTGGAAAAATAGAATGTATTTTTATATAAGTAAAGATACAGGTGGTAGTGATTTTTTACTTAGCATATATGCCTTTGAATTAAGCAAAAGATTGAGCAAGGAAAAGTTTTTTGTAAATTATTGTAATAAAGTATTTAATACACTTGAAAATTATAGAAAGGAAAAGTTTAAGGAAGCTTTGAATTTATATTTAAATTACTGCAAAAATGATGATATGTATAGTGATGATATAACATTAGAAGAATATGAAGCTATCTTAAACTATATAATAGATAACTCACTTTTAAAATATATGGATAAAGCTTTTATAAAAAAAGTTATTTCAATGCTTGAAAATAAAATTAATAATGATAATGAGAAAATAGATGATTATACTTTGAAAAAGCTGTTTAATATGAAAAAACATTATAAAATAAAAACTTCATGCAGCATAATAGAACTTTTATGCATTGGAAAAGAATTAGAAAAGTATGGCTTTATACAATGTGTTGATTTACTCAAAAACGTTAAATGTGATTATAAAGAAATGGGCAGGGATAACTATGAAAGATATTTGAAATGGTTTCTGCCTAATATATGTGTATATCTTAAGGATGATGTGGATCATGGTAAGGTTAAAAAAGCTTTATATTGTACTGAATATGGAGAGGTTTATTTTGAACAGTGTATAAAGGTAATTAAAGAAATTGTTTTAGGAAAAAAATATAAAAATTTATTAAAAAATCTTAATGTAAATCCATATAAAATACTTTTGGATTTTGTAATATTCACATTAAAGAATATGTACAATGTGCAAAAAACTGCAGAGGAAGTTTTTAATAATGGAGTTGTAGATATACTAAAGGAAGCTTCTGAAAAGAAAATAAAGGCATGCAGCAGGTACGTAATTGAAAAAACTAAGCGCTGCAAGGATAGAGAAGAAATTATGATTAGGTGGAGACATATTACAAAAACAGCTGCAAATATGGAAAAAGGACCTCTTTTAAAAATAAAAAATTTATTCAATTAAAAATTTCTTTGAAATTATGAAGTAGGAGATGGTGTTTTGGATGGCATAGGTGAAGTACTTGAAAAAGTTGTTAGAGCTTTTGCTTCTATAGGTGGAATTTTTGTGGGAATTGTTCAAGGCTTTATTAAATCCAGTTATAGCTATTTTAAGGGTATGAAATATATAGCTTATAATAATTATTCTGTAAGAGCTAAAGAAGAGTTTGATGAACCTGCAGAAGAAAAGTACTTTTTTTACGAACAATATGAAGATTTAAAAAATGCTTATCATAGTGCAGCTGCGGTGAATAAAGGAAATATTTTATTATATAAAAAAGCGGAGCAAGAAAATCATTGTAGTTTAGGAAGAGCTAAAGGTGCATTAGTTTCTATATATGTATTTGGCAATATTTTTAACATAATTTATTTTTTTATACACTTTATCATTATTACAATTATAAGTATTCCTATTTATGCTTTATATTTTATTATAAAAACTATTGAAAGTGTAAAGTCAAAAAAGGAAAGTACAGGAACCATTTGTACATACTGTTACAGTAAATTTAATGTACCTTATTATCTATGCCCAAACTGTGGAAGAGTTCATAAAAGCTTAGTTCCAGGGCCTTATGGCATTTTAAAAAGAAAATGTAGTTGTGGTGAAATAATTGCAAGTGCCAACATAAGTGGAAGACATAGACTTTCTGCAGTGTGTCCAGTATGTTTGAAAAACATTGAAGTAAAAGAAATACCATCAGTATGTATAGCCCTTGTTGGAGGAGAAACTTCAGGGAAAACAACATTTATTTATAGTGTTATACATGAATTACTTAACTCTAAAAAATGGAATGTGGAATTTTTAAATTCAATGGAAAAAGAAAATTTTAATGATATAAATGAAGGAAATTGGAATTTAGAAGCTTTAAAAGAACATAGAAATCTTTATAATGTTTTTGTAAATTCTAAAGAAAATTCCAGTAAAAAATTATTGTATATATATGATGCAAAAGGAGAAAATTTTAATAGTATAAATGGAATAATAGGCCAAAGGTACTATAAATATGTAAATGGATTGATTTTTATTGTGGATCCTTTATGTATAGATGAAGTAATAGAAGGTGAGTTTGTTAAGAATGAATTTAAAGAACTCAACAGTAAAAATATAAATATAAATGATTTGCTGGATCGTTTTATAATAAGTATGAAAAAGCTTTGTGAAATAGAAGCAGATGAGAAAATAAATGTGCCAATAGCTGTAGTAATTAATAAAATGGATTTAATAAATTATAATGGAACTGCAGTAGATTTTCTTAAGCTAGTACGTGAAGAGAAATTTATAAGAAAGGTTCAGTATAATTTTTCAAACTCTGAATTCTTTTTCACTGAGAATTTAAATTCTATTTCTAATGACATAAAAGCAGCAGAGCCAGTGGAATGGATTTTAAATAAAGTTTGATGTAGAAATTTGGTATTATTATAAAGTTATTATTTATAAATGTAAATTAGAAATTTTATATATGTAGGAGGTATACAATTTTGATAAGGAAAATTAAATCCATTTTAATTATAGCTGCTATAGTAATTTTTCAATTAGGAAATATTCCTTTAGTTAATGCGGAAAGTAGTAATACTTCTTCAAATTTAGATGTGGTATTTGTTTTAGATTCCAGTGGTTCTATGAAAGAAAGTGATCCTGAAGAAATAAGGACAGAAGCTATAAAAATGTTCTTAGATATGTCACAGGTTCAAGGAAATAAATTTGGACTTGTAGCTTATTCAGATAATGTAGTTAGAGAACATAATTTGGATACTATAAATTCAAATGATGATAAAGAAAGAATAAAAAACATGGCTTTAAATATTCCTCTTGGACAAAAAACTGATACAGGTGCTGGTATTTTAGAAGCAGTAAATCTAATGAATAGTGGTCATGATAAAAATCATAAGCCAGTAATAATATTATTATCTGATGGTAAAAATGATCCTCAAAGAAAAACAGAGGATTCCCTAAAAGATTTAAAAAGTTCAATAAGTACTTGTAAGGATAAGGGATATCCTGTGTATACCATAGGACTTAATTATGATGGAACCGTAGATAAAACACAGCTTGAAGAGATGTCAAATGAAACCAAAGGTAAAAATTACATAACTAGTACAGCAGCAGATCTCCCTAAGATTCTTACAGATATATATGCTGATAATTCAAAATTAAAGGTTCAGGATGGGGGAACTGTTACAGCCAATGGAGAATATCAAGATTTAAAAGTTAAAATTCCTAATTCTAATGTAATGGAAGCTAATATATCTATGATTTCAGATTCAAAGGTTGAAGTAAAACTTTTAGATCCAAAGGGCACAGAAGTTAATATACCATCTTCTAATGCAGTTTTTACTACATCTAAAAAGTATTCAATGCTTAAAATTATAAAGCCTACAGAAGGAGATTGGACAGTTAAGGTTAAGGGTGTAAGTGGCAGCAATATAAAAGTAAATTATATATTCAATTATGATTTACAGTTAGAAGCAAACTTTACTCCAGCTTCGCCTAAAAATGGAGATAAGTTAAAAGTAGAAGCTTATCTTGCAAGTAATGGACAAAAGATTACAGATAAAGCACTTTATACAAATATGAAGGGAAAGCTCATAGTAAAAAATATGAAAGATAACTCAGTTAAAGAAGTAGCTTTGGATTATACTGAGGGTGTTTTTAAAGGAGAATATTCAATTCCAGATAAGGGAAAATATGAACTTAAAGTGAGAGTTGATGGAAATAGTCTTTATAGAGAAAGTACGCCTTTATTAGCTGGTAATGATAATGGAGCGGCAGGCAGTTCAGTTGGAAAAACTAGTATGTTAAAAAAACCTGCAGTTTTAGGCTGTATTGCAGCTTTAGTTGCAGCTATTTTAATAGTAGGAGCATTAGCCTTAGTTAAAAGGAAGCGTGTTCAAGGTTTTGGCCGTGTAGAATTAAATATAAAGGATGAGAATACTGATGAAATGTTGCCTCCACAGTTTAGAAATTTAGATGGTTATGTTGGAAGCTTTACACTTTTTGAAGTACTATCTCTTAAAGAAGAATATAAGGAAACTGAAGACATAAAATTTATATTCAGAAATGATGATAGTCTTGAAATTTTAAATAAATCAAAATGTGTTATACAAAAATCAGGAAGAAAGCTTGAAAATGGTGAAAATATAACAATGTATAATGGAAACAAAATAACAGTATTTTTAAATAATGTATCAAAAAGTATAGTTGTAGAGTTCCGATCTAAGTAAGATTATAAAATATGGAGGAGTTAATTTATGAATACTAGAATTAGAGAGCATCTTCAAGACCTTGAGGTTAGCAAGGGTGGAGGTATAATAAGTGATAAAATACGTATAGAAACTATATCAAATCCTATACTTGTAATAGGTCTTGGTGGAACAGGTATAGATGCAATGCTAAGACTTAAATATCAAATAAATAAAAGATTTATTCTTGAAGAAGATAAAATATCCAATACTAGAAAGGATAAACCTGAAAAAGTTGAATTTTTGGGATTTGAAACAAATCAAGGAGAAAAAAATAAGAGATATCCTGCAAATGGTGGAGTGGGATTAGATCCTCAAAGTGAGCTTGTTATGCTTTCAAATGCAGAAATAAGATCCATTTTAAATGATAGAAATATATTAGATGATTGTATAAAAGAATGGTTAGCACCTGAACTTTCAGCAGAAAGTGGAACTGATGGTGCTGGTGGTATAAGACAGGTAGGAAGACTCTTATTATTTACAAAGATCAATGAAATAGTGGATTGTATTGAGAAAAAAATAAGACGTCTTCAAGAGGATACAGATGAAACACTTCATGTATTCATACTTTCAGGACTTTCAGGAGGAACGGGAAGTGGAACCTTTATAGATATTGCTTATATAGTAAGAGGAATTATAAACAATATTAAAGGGGTTAAAGGTGACGATAGAGTTAATATAATGGGATATTTATTTACACCAGATGTTAACTTATCTAAGGCTTCTGACAACCAAAGCTCTCAATCCTATATTATAAAAAATGGATTTGCAGCATTAAAGGAATTAGATTACCTTATGGGAATTGCAGATAGACATGAAAGATTTAAACAGCAGTACAGAAATAGATTGACTGTGGATTCACCAATGCCTCCATTTAATCTTTGTCATTTAATATCTGCTACAAACATAGATGGAAGACCTATGAGCAATGCTTATGATTACTGTATGAATGTTACAGCAGAAAATATAGTTAATTTTATATCCAATGAAGTAAGAGAATCTGGTGGAGCTTTTGCTATACAGGATTATATAAGTAATTTAAAGCAGAATACTGACAATATGGCAAAACCATATATGGCAGGTTATAAGTATGTAATGATAGGAGCATCTTCAGCAGTGTTACCACTGGAAGAGATAACTACATACCTTGCTTACAAGCTTTTTGAAAAGATTCAATACATGTTTGAAAATATGCCTACAGAACAGGAAACAGATCGTTTTATAAGGCAGCTTAAACTTGATGAAGATTCTGTAATAGATAGATTTGAAAGTGAACTTCAGGGTAGAAAACCTCTTACAGGTTATAAGGGAAGAGATAGGTATAACTATGATAATGTAATAAAAAAACAATCTGTAAATATTGATGATGAGATGAAAGAATATTTAAGAGAATGTACCAATGAATATAACAAGGTAAAAACTCAATATCCTGGCGAAGTTGTAAAGGGTGCAAGAGAACTTATAAATGAAATATTTAAAGACCCTAAAAAAGGACCTTTTTATGCATCTAGAATATTGTTTCATCAAAGCTTTTGTGTAGTTAAGACTTTAGAAACAGAAGTAGCATCTCTTCAGGAAAGATTAACTAATATTTCAAGAGAGATAAAGTTTAAAAGGGAACTTGCAGAAGACAAAATGCTAGAAGCTAGAAAGGCAATTTTGTTTACTAAAGAAGGAAAGAAAAATGATTATATAGAAGCTAAAAGTGAAGAGTATATGTTAAAGTCTGAAGAAGAAAGAACTCTTAGAATGATGGAGTTTTATGGAAAAGTAATTTCGGATTTAAGTGATTTAAACAATAAAATATATAGAATATATACTGAAATACTTAATGAACTAAACAAGATATTTAAAGATGATGGAGAAATTCTTGTTAAAGGTGAAGAAATAGAAGGTGCTCTTGGAAGAAATTATTCCTGGACAGTAGTAAAAGTACCTGATTTAAAGGATTATATAGAAAGTATTGTAAATAAGCAAAGTGCAGATGATATTGTTAGAAGATTTTCAAATAAACTTTTAGAGGAATCTAACAAATGGCTTGATGAGGTTCATATAGATGTAGTAGGATCAATTTCAAGCTTTGTGTCTGAAGAATATGGTGATGTAATAACTCAATCTATGGAAGAGTTCTTGACACTAGAATACGGTGAGGACAAATCTATTATAAATATAGTTAAGGATGAAATTGCACCAAAATTAGATAAGGATGCAGTACCAATTTTCTATATGAGCAACACAGAAGCACTTAATTTCCCATCATGGAGTATGGTGTCAGTACCAAGAAATGCAAAAAAAGTGCTTGAAGGTATTAAGGAATATAAAAAGTCCTATATAAAAGGAGATTCAATAAATATAAAAGAAAGTATGGTAACCAATAGGATATTCTGGTTAAATACTAAAAATGGAGTACCTTTATATTCATATACTCCAATAAAACAATATGAAGATGTATATGAAAAAACTTTATTTGAAACTGATGGTATAGGAAGACACTTATATCAAAATGGAGATAGGAACTGGGTGTTCTTACCATCACCTATACCGGAACAATCCTGGGGAACAACTTATTATAATGAAAGAGTAAAAAAATATAATGATGAAGTAAGAGATGTATTTGATAGAGCTATAAAGCTTGGGTGTATAGTTGATACAGAAAACAGTATAAATGAAAAATACAGATGTATTGTGACTGAAGACTTTAGCATTAAGGATTTTATGAAAAATTATTCATTAAACCTAGAAGGGGATAGACCTAATGTAGGTGAAATAAAAAGAGCATTATCAGATATTAAAAAGCTTTTAGAAAAAGGATTGGAACCTATAGAAAACGGAAATTTACAGCAGTATTGTATTTTTGAAAGCAGCAGCGAAGAAAAAGCAAAAAATAATTTAGTGAGAACTCCACGTCTTGCTGGACTTGTAAAAAAAGAAGTTGAAAAGTATGAAGAAATACTACAAGAAAAAGCTAAGCTTGAAGATATTATAAAAAATATGAGTAAGTCAGAAGCAGATATGGATACTTTTTTAAGAGCTATGTATACAGATACCATAGTAAAAAGAGGCTTAATGTATGTTTATAATTGCAGTGAAGACAGTAAAGTAAATATAGAACCTTTTATAAACACTTTAAAACAAAAAGAATATCAGTTAGAAGCAATATTCAAGAAATACACAAGCTTGGATGAAAGAGAGAGAAGTATCATAGATAGAACTTCAGATAAAAAGCAAGATGAACTTTCCATGGAAGATGGAGCAGTTACACTTACAGCTAATGTAGATGCTTTATTAAACAAAGTTAAAGATTCATTAGAAGAACTAGATACGAGAAGATATGATCTTATAAATGGTGATGAACTTTATGCATTTTACAATAATATGTTTTCAAAGATAAAAGAGGTAAAGAAGCAATTGGAGTAAATATTTTTTTAGAGGACAGAGGACAATTGTCCTCTAAAAATATTGCTTTGCAATATTTTTGTACTGGAGGGATTTTGATGGAGGATATATTAGAAAGTTTTGCAGAGGAGTACTCTTTAAATGCAGATAGAAAAATCTTTATGGGAGATGCTCAAAGAAGTGCAAATAATCCTATACTTTTTTTGTTTATAGGAGATGGCGTTAAAGATGCTTCAAAGCATATAAACAGCAATATAAGATGTAATTGGGATAATGGAAAAGCTATAGTTTTTATGAATGTTTTAAAGGAAAAAGTTGAAGATGATGATAATGTATTCAATTTTCAGATAGAATATAGTGACCTAGATAAAAAAAGTTTAAGAAAAAATATAAGAGACAACTTTTATAGTAATAAAAAGATGCTTGCTTGTTTAAATGAAAAAATAACTATGGTTAGGGATAAGATATTAAGTTCTGGAAAGTTGTTTAATTCCTTTGAAAATATAAATATTGCTGTAGTTACAACTTCAGATGATCCTCTAAATGTAATATTGCCTGAAATAACTATGCTTGTAAAAAAGAGAATGCTTGAAGTTTTTAAGCTTGGAATTGCTGATCTTTATATACTTATAAAAGAAAAAGATGTGGAAGATGAATTCCTTTCAGAGGCTATGTCTATGAGCTTCTTTAGAGAATTAGAATATGTGCAAAAAAAGCTATTTTCTTTTAGAGAAAAAATAGAAATATATGGAGAAGAAAGAGAACTCTTAGTGGAAGCAAAAGGACCTGTATTTTATCTTACATACGTATTAGAAGAAAAAAATGAAAAAGGCCTTATACCAGAAAAGTCTATGGAAAACAATTATAATATAATAGGTTACATCAATCTATTAAAAAATAGAAATGTGAGTATTGAAACTTATTCTGATACAGAAAATCAGTATTATGATAATACTAGATTTAAAGCTAATATAAGTTTGGATGATTCTTTAAATAGATATGTTTCAGCAGGACTTGCAGTAGTAAAAAGACCTAATAAGGCTATTGCTATTACTGTAGTTAGAGCTTTTTATGAAAACTTCATAAAAAGATTAAAAGAATTTTCTAAAAAAGATGAAGAAACTATAGTTAGTATCTTAAAATTAGATGAAGATAATGTAGGTTTAAATATAGAAAGAGTTTTGCCCAAAGCTGTTACAATTTATGATATGAACAGTATAATGATGAATAATACTAAGTCTTTGGAAAAAAGGCTTTCAAAGCTTAATTTAAGACAAATAGAAGAAGATATATATAGGGATAGATGTGAAAATTTTTTCAATAATAATTTTATAGAATATGCTCATAAAAAACTTAATGATATTAATTTTGAAAATGAATTTAGTGTTTTATTTGAAAAAAGTGTATTAAATAATGACAAATTAGGTTTGTATTGTGCTTTAAATTGGAGTGATGGAGAAAGCATTGTTTTTAAATACATAAAAAAAGAAAAAAAGATTCTTTCAAATTCTATAGAAGGGTTAAGGAAAGAAATTGAAAATACATATGAAAGCAGATTTGTAGAAGAATTTAGTTTTAAAAACATTTTTACTAGAGGAAAAAATATTGATAAGGTAAAAGAAAAATTATCCATGGAAGTATATGGAAGAAAACTAAACATTTTAAGATTAAACATTTTTATAAAAATCTTAGAAAAATATGAAGCTGCATTGAATAGTATTCATAAAGAAATTTACAAATATATTGAGAAAACTAAAAATATTCATAGCATAATTCTTAAATATGAAGATGAAATAGTAAGAAAACAGCAGAGTTATACAGGGCAGAATATAAAGGTCTATTACACAAAAGTTGTAGACAATATATTAGAAAATCTTATAAATAAATATGGAGAAGATTTTTATTTTGGAGAAGAATATTTCGGAAATTCTTCTGAGATTATAAAAAGAACCCAAGAAGACTTTATTTTGAAACTAATAGAATTTTGCAATAAGTATATTTTACCACAACCAGATTTTATAAAGTCTTTTGAAGAGGAATTAAGCGAAAGAGCTAATGTGGATACAGGAAATTTGGAAAATAAGGTTTTATCTAAAGATGAAATATATAGAAAACTCTATGATATTTTAGGAGAAAATTCGGCACTTAAGATTTATATAATGAATTATGATGTAAAGAGTTATGCAGAAAAATATTTCTTTGGAGATTACAGCAGTGATTTTATAAAATATGCTTTTGATTTTGATAGAAAAGTTAGAAATTATAAAATAGGATACGTACATGAGAAAAGAATAAGTGGAATTGAAAATTTAAATTTAATGGGTGGATTTGCTGCTAAGGATATATTTTATATTAGAAATTCTATAGATAAATATGAAGCTTGTTTGAAAAATGGATATGAATTTCATGGAATAGATATAAATGAGTTGCCAGAAATTAAGTGAGGATTGGAAGATTTATAATTAAAATTAGTTGGGGGGCGAATTTTTGATAGAGAAGAGAATAAATTTAACTATGATTATAATGAGTTTAATTGGAGGTGTAATTGGTTTTATATTAGGAGAAATACTTTTAAATTCTTTAAGATATATTATGTCTTCAATTATTCTCATGGGACTATATTTTGGAATACTAGCGTTTTGTATAGGAACTATGTGTCTTATAGGGGAGATGATAAGTCCTAGATTAAATGGGGATGGGTGGAAAAATAACTATTTAAAAACTTCCTTTAAATTGTTAATTCCATGCACTTTAATTGGATTATTTGTATTTGGAGCTATGTTTCAATTTTTATATGAAATAAGTGCTCAAAAATTTAAAAAGGCGGATGATATAGTATTTGCTATAGATACATCTGGAAGTATGAAGAATACAGATCCTAACAATGAAAGATTTTCTGCAGCATTAAATCTTATAGATAACATGGATAAGAATAATAGATTTTCCATGTATAAGTTTGATGATACTGCAGAAAAAATAATTCCTATGAGTCAGGTTACAAAACAAAGCAGGGAAGAAGTTTCGGGTAAGTTAAAAGATATGCAAAATCCCAAAGGAAATACTAATATGAGGGATGCTTTAGAAAAAGCTTATGAGGAGATAAAATCTTCAGAAACCAAAGATAAAAATGCTATGGTTATAATGTTATCAGATGGTGGGGATACGTATGATTTAAGTAAGAAGTTTGATGAAACTCTAAAACCTTTTAAGGAAAAGAATATATCTATTTATACTATTGGAATGTCTAATGGCAATAATTTTTCTATGCTCAAGGAAATAGCCAAGGAAAGTGGTGGAAACTACTATAATGTAAAGGAAATAAAGGATTTAAAAAATGTATTTAATAAAATATATAGGGATAGGCAGCAAAGGCTTCTTGTAGATAAGAGATACGGAATTTATGAAGCTTCTTCATTGTATAAGTTCCTTAGAGTAATGTTTATTACTTTCTTAGGAGCATTAATAGCTTTAAGTGTGAGCTTAGTATTTGATAACAAAAATTTGCTTAAGGGATTTTTAGTAGGTGGAATTTTGTCAGGATTTGCAGCAGGAATTATTATGGAAGCAGGATTTTTATATGTACCATGGATGGGGATGTTGCACAGGTGTATAGCAGACATTGTTATTGCTGTGATTTTTACTATTATACCTGTAAAAGTAGATGTAAAAGACTATTCTAAGAAATCCTCTTATATGGATAAAATAAAGAACTTTAATATTTATGAAAATGATAGTTCAAACAATATGTTTCAGTAAAATTAAAAAGAGGTGCTTTTATGAAGCTTATAGAATTTACTAATAAAGAGCAACAAATACAAGATTTAAGCTACAATTTGGATAAAAAAACCCTTACAATAAGATGGAGATGGCCAAAGGATATTGATATAGTTTATATACTAAAAATGGACATTTTTGAAGATTTTCAATTAGATAGTATTAATGAAAAAAATGTTAAAATGTATACTAGAGAAGAGTTTAAAGAATTTAATGGTTATGTAGAAACTATAAGAGAAATAAATCAGTATAGATATTTTATTTTTCCTGCCATTGAACAAGAAAATGAAATAACACTTTTAAAACAAAATGATGGTAAAAATGAAATTTTGGTAACTACGGGTACTCCTAAAATATGCTATGAAATAAAAGAATTAAGGTCTTTTGGCAGTTTATTTTCAAGGGAGAAAAAACTGCAAATATGTATATATTCAGAAGTAAATTTAAGTAAAGATGTATTGTGCTATGTGAAAAAGCAGGGTTCCTATCCTTTAAGTAAGGAAGATGGAATATGTTTTGAATTCATTGAAGATATTTATGCTGGTACAAATGTTATGCCAGAAATTACAGTAGGTAAAAATGAATTTATAAAATTATTTATAAAGAATACAGATAAGTATGGAAATATGTATAATCTTAAGAAACAGTAATTTTAAAGGAGTTGAGACTTATGGGTCTTTTTCAAATTTTTCATGGAAATAATAAAAAGAAAAGTGAATATAAAAAAGCTACTTATGAAAAGGGACCTTTTATGATAAAATGCCCTTTCTGTTTTAAGAAATTTAAAACAGAGCAGGTGGTTTTTAGGGCTTCTCATGCAGAAGAAGGAGATCCTGAATATGAAAAGACAATAGATGAATTGTTAAATGAGTACAATAGAAAAGCTGGAAAATCAGCTTTACCAGAAATAAATTCAGTAATTAAAACTCAGGATATTCCAGAAAAAAATAAGACAAGGGTTGATGGGGTACTTATAGAGATTAAAGATAAATATGATATAAGTACTAGTGAAAGGCTTTGTCCTTATTGTCATAATGAGCTTCCTATAACTGCAGGTAGAGGGCCTTCAAAAGTTATTTCCGTAGTTGGAGCTTCTCAGGTAGGTAAATCTGTTTATATGACTGCACTTTTATATGTGCTTGAAAAGTATACCTGTGAAAGAATAGGTGCATCTCTTATTGCAGGAAGTTCTGAATATAACGATGAAATAAGAGAAAATCAAGAAAAAATCTTTGATAACAATATAATGTTGGATCCGACCCCTAAACAGCATGTAGAACCATTAATAGCAAATATGAAATTTAAAAATGATAAGATCCCTCCTCTTACCCTAATTTTTTATGATGTACCAGGAGAAGGAATGACAGATAAAGGTTATATAGAAAAGCATGGAGATCATATAAAAAATTCAGATGGAATAATATTTCTTGTGGATCCGCTTCAAATGAGAGCTTTAAGGAAAAAAATAAGTCTTATGAATAAGGAAGTTAAAGGAGACTTTACGGAAAAATATCAAGAACCTAAGGATATAATCGTGTACTTTTTTGAAAACTTTATATCGAAGCAATCTCACGAAAAGACAAGTATACCTACAGCAGTTGTGGTAACTAAAAGTGATATGCTTAAAAATTTAAGAGATGAAGAATACATAAGTGAAAATAGTAATATTTTTAGAAACTATAATCATGAAAAGTTTTTTAATTTAAATGAGTTTGAAAATATAAATGGAGAAGTTATGAAATTTTTAGAAAAAGCTGATGCTCCTTTTAAAGGTGCCATGGATGCTTGTTTTAAAACAACAGGATATTTTGCAGTATCTTCTTTAGGCTGTAATCCTCAAAATTTAAAAATAGATGAAAATGTGGGTATAGAGCATATAAGGGTAGATGAACCTTTTCTATGGCTGCTTTATGAGATGAACTATTTAGATGGGAGAAGGGATTAACTATGATTGCGCAGCATTTTTATACTAGAGATAGAAGAGGTATATTTAGCAAAACTCCAGGTTATGATACTGTGGCAAAGAGTGCCAATTTGCAGGATGAATTTATAATAAATACATTACAGGACTTATGCTTTTATGAAGCTCCAGTTAGTCTTGCAGGGGAAGAAGATTTGTCTAAATACCCCAAAGCACTTTTTTGTGTAAATACAGAAGATGGTAGTATGGTAATTGGTGAATCTGCTTTTGCAGGAAGAGATTATACAGGGGAAAGAAATAGATATTTTACTCATAATTACATAATTCCAGAAGAAGAAAAAGATGATTATATAAAGAACCCGGAAAGAATAATATATTCTGAAGGGTTTATTCATAATTATGATATAAATGAAGGACGTGTTATACCAGAAGTTCGGGAAATTAAGCAAAGTAAGTCTTTAAATTACACTTCTTCTATAGAAGAAATGTATAGTAAAGCTTCTATAAATGAGGAAATATTTACGAATATCATTAAAGCTTCTTTTCATGCAGCACAGTATGGGAAAAAGATTTATGTAGTGCTTGATTGTGAAAAAAATTATATTGAATATATTTCCAGGGAAATTTTGAGATATTTGTATAGAGTGCTTCCTTTTCCAGTGAGAAGAAGAATAGGCTTCATAACTTATATGAAGGTACCTAAAAACAAAAATTTTATAAATATTATTTTTTTATGTAAAGGCAGCATAAAAAGGATTAATACAGAGTTAAAAGCAGGGTATATTTTTGATATTCCAGGTAAGGAATTTTATATTGATGGAATAGATTCGGCAAAACATCCATTCATCGATTTTGTTATAAATAATATTGGAAATGAAGCTGTATTAAATGACTTTTTTAATAAAGTGGATAATCATAAGATTGAAGAATCGTTGAATTTATGTGAGTATGATGATATATTTGGGGGTAATAATAGGAATAGTATTGCTGATAAAAAAACTGCTAAAATTGGTATTAAAGATGAAAAAGAACAGTACAATAATTTTAAAGAAAATGATAATATGCATGGAAATAAATTTGTAAAAATTATGAAATTTTTCATAGATAAAATTAAAATTAAATTTAAAAATTAT
This sequence comes from Clostridium carboxidivorans P7, assembly GCF_001038625.1. Taxonomy (GTDB): domain Bacteria; phylum Bacillota; class Clostridia; order Clostridiales; family Clostridiaceae; genus Clostridium_AM; species Clostridium_AM carboxidivorans. The sequence goes on along the minus strand of NZ_CP011803.1, from coordinate 1,866,381 downwards.
TAAGTGAACTTTTAAGTTTTATATTAATAAAATCTTTACTAAAGCTATATAATATGTGGATTACGAGAAAGTAAGGTGATTTCTTTAATGGGTAAATGCAGAAAATGTGGATATGAACTAAGTAGTAAGGACAAATTTTGTCCATCTTGTGGTGCAAAGCATAAAATAGAAGAGGATAATATAAATAGAAATATAGAAGATAATATAATAAAAGATACTATAAAAAATGAAGACAATTCAGATGGAAATACTATAGTAGAAAAAGGCGAGTATGTAGAATTCATAGAACATAAAGAAAAAATAAATTACGACGATAATACTATAAATATGAAATCTAATATTCATGAATTTGATAAAGTGGAGGATGAATCAGAACCTGGAATTGACAATTTAAAATCTAGAGGTATAAAATTAAAAGCTTTGGCAGCAGCAATAGTACTTGTATTTTTTGTAGGTTTTGGTATTACTTATATGCATTTAAATAAAGGAAAGAATAATAATCCTAGTGTTTCAAATTCTTCAAATAAGCAGACTACCTATAATAATGAAAAAACATCAACAAAGCAGAATACAGAAAAAGATAGTAAGACACAAACAGAAGAAAAAGATGAGGATTCAAATGAATATATACTTCCATATAGCAATAAAAGGCCTATAACTAAAAATGATTTAAAAGGGTTGAGTAAGAAACAACTTCAGTTAGCTAGAAATGAAATATTTGCTAGACATGGATATGTATTTGGAGAACCTTTTAAGAATTATTTTAAATCAAAATCCTGGTACAAAGAAGATAAAAATTTTACTGGTGAAGGAAAACAGCTTTCAGCATTAGAAAGACATAATATTAAAGTTATAATAACCCAAGAAGGTGGTAAAGTAGCACCTGGATATGATTCTGATTATAAAGAAAGTGATTATGCCAATTGATTTTAACATGCGAGGAGTAAAATTAAATGGATACTGAATTAACTATTGAAAGTAAAGCTTTGAAATATGTTAAAAATAAAAACTTATGTTTTGTAATAAAGCTTATAAGTAGATCTGTAGAATGTGAATGAAATGGTACTAGGACTCAGGCTAGGAGTCTAAAAGTAAAAATTTATTATGAAGATGAAATTGAAAAAGAAAATTATGATGTTTTTGAATTTGAAGATGTTAAGATATTTGTATCTAAAGAACTTAAAATAAAGGGAAATATATCTATTTACAGGAAATTAAAATTGCCTTTCATGCAGCCAATATTTGGAGTGAAAGGTGTGGATTTGTATTAAGTGCAAAATTTTAAATATAGTTATTGCATATATTGTCATTATATGAGATTATATATTTAAACTACTTACTTTAACTTACAATATAGAAAAGCTAAAGTTGTTTTGTAATTTTCAATAATACTAAAATGGAGAGAGGGATAAAATTATGAACACAAATATATTATTAGAAAGTGGTACTGGAGAAGTTGAAATACTGGAATTTGTAGTAAATAATAAGCATTATGCAATTAATGTTATAAAAGTTAAAGAAGTATTAGAAGTAGATAATTTAACCAAATTGCCACAATCACATCCTGCAATAGGCGGACTTATATTATGTAGAGATGAAATAATAACATTAATAAATTTAAAATACATATTAGAAAAACAAAGTGAAATAGAAGAAAAATCTAAAGTTATAATATCTGAATTTAATAAAGTTAAAGTAGGCTTTAACATAGATGATATTTTAGGAGTTCATCGTATTAGATGGGAACAAATAATGAAACCAGATGATATATCTGCAAATTCCTTAGTAATAGGAAATATTGTTTTAGATAATAAGATAATATTATTGCTTGATTTTGAAAAGATAGTTACAGACATTAATCCAAGTACAGGTATAAGTGAAGACAAAATTGTGAAAGTAGATTATAAGGATAGATCAAATGTTAAAATAGTATTAGCAGATGATTCAGCATTAATAAGAAAATTATTGAAGGATACGCTTACTAAGGCTGGATTTAAGAATTTATTAATGTTTGATGATGGTAAACAAGCTTTAGACTATTTAACAAACTTAGTAGAAGAAAAGAAAGATAAATTTATAGATGACGTTCAAATGTTGATTACAGACATTGAAATGCCACAGATGGATGGACATACTCTTACAAGAAAAGTTAAGGAGCATCCTCTTTTGAAAAAATTGCCGGTTGTAATATTCTCATCATTAATAACAGGTGATTTGAAACATAAAGGAATTTCTGTAGGTGCTGATGCTCAGTTGAGCAAACCAGAAGTAGGGGAGTTAGTAAATGTTATAGATGATTTTACAGAACGTATAAAAGCAAATAAGTAAAAATTTAATTATTATGGAATGGTATAACTAACAATCATAGGGGATTATGAATATGCAAAAATTATTTTTAAGCATAGCTATGAAAAAACCAGATGATTGTTAGTTTAATTTTTGGACATATTATAATATATCCATTTAATATCCTCATAAGTAAGAAGTATCTTACCCATGAGGATATTTTTAAGGCATTTGAAATAAAATAGACTAGCAGATGGACTTATTATTTTTTTCAAGATGCCTAAGAAGGAGGAGAAATAATGGCAACAATTGTAGGATATATCTTAGTAGTTTTAGTTATAGGAACTATAATTACTTTAGGATCAAATTTTAAAGAAAATAATGAAATTAAACATAGAATAGAAAATGAATGGGGAAAAGAAGTAGAAAGAAAATATAGTGAAGATGATTTTAAAACTGTTTCTGAATATTTTAATAATAAAAAAGAAGATGAAAAAGATAAGTTTTTTATAGATGAAATTACATGGAATGATTTGAATATGGACAGCATATTCAAAAAAATAAATTCTACCGAAAGCAGTCCCGGCGAACAATATTTATATAATATGTTGAGAGAACCTTTATATGATGAGAAAGAACTTAAATTGAGAGATAGATTAATTAAGTTTTTTCAAAGTAATGAAAAGGAAAGAAAGGACATACAATATTTGCTTGCTAAATTAGGTAAGAAGAGAAGTTGTTTTATATCAGATTACTTTTACAGCAAAGATAAAAAAAGAAATTCATCTTTAGTTTATTATAGAATTTTAGCTGCCATGCCTATTATATCATTAGCTATTACATTTATAAATCCTCGCCTTGGTTTGGCTATAATGTTTGCAGCTGTAGCTATAAACATGTTTATATACTATGGTGAAGAAAAGAAGATTAAGTATAAATTAGAAGCCTTTAAGTATATAGTGAAAATAGTTAAGTATGCACAATTGATTTCAAAAGAAGAGGTAGAAGAATTAAAGGATTATAGTGAAAAGTTAAAGGAAGCTCTTAAATCAATGAAGTCTATTAAAAAGGCATCATTTAATTCAAGTAATAGTGCTACAGATATGGGATTAGTAATGGAATACATAAGCATAATATTTCTTACAGATTTAATTAATTATGAAAAAGTATCCAATATGCTTGTAGAAAAAAGTAGAGAATTTAAAATTATATTTGAAGCTATAGGTACTATAGATAGTTGTATATCCATTGCATCTTACAGGGAGAGAATTGAACAATATGTTACTCCTGAGTTAATTAATTGTAGTAAAAAGACAGAGCAAATTAACATTTTTAAAGATATCAGTCATCCTCTTATAAAGGATGCAGTAATTAATTCCATAGAAATGCCAGATTCCATTTTGATTACAGGATCCAATGCTTCCGGAAAATCAACTTTTTTGAAGACTTTAGCCATAAATATTATTTTTGCACAAACCATATATACTTGTCTTGCGAAGGAATTTAAATGCTGTTATTTTAAAATATATACTTCCATGGCATTGAAGGATAATATATTTAATAATGAGAGTTATTATATTGCAGAAACTAAGTCTTTAAAGAGAATTATTGATAGTTTAAATGAAGATACACCAACTATATGTTTTGTAGATGAAATTTTGAGAGGAACCAATACTGTAGAGAGAATATCAGCTTCTTCACAAGTTTTAAAATATTTAACTTTAAATAATTGTGTATGTGTTGCTGCAACTCATGATGTAGAACTTACTCACATACTTGAAAGATATTTTTCTAATTATCATTTTCAAGAAAATATTGCAGATAATGAAATAACTTTTGATTATAAAATACATGAAGGAAGATCAACTACTCAAAATGCTATAAAGCTTTTAGGGATTTTAGGGTATACCGATGATATTGTTGAAAAAGCACAACAAAAAGCAAATACATTTTTGAAAGATGGTGTTTGGGAAGCAGAATAAATTTCTGCTTTTTTTAATGGAAGCTTATATGATTTTTGCTTAAAATATCCACTTTAAATATTTAAGGATATTTTAAGCTTTATTTAATGTTTAAGAAATAATAATTATATAAAATTTAAACATAACAAACAGGAATCATAATATGAAATTTAATAAAATTGGATAAAGTGAAGACAAAAAATTCTTCTAATATTTTTAAATTATAAAGAGTTTATTAAGTTTATTTAAAGTATTATAAAATAATATATAATAAAAAGTAGATGAGGAGTATCAAAAATACTCAAATGAATATGCTGCTAGATAATATATTACATGATGATATTTAGTGCATAAATTATATTTACTAATTCAAGGAGGAAAGTATGGAACAAGAACACAAAATTTCAAAGGATGCTGTTAAAGTTTTTAGAATTAAAGAATTTATTGGAGTGGTTATAATATTTTTAGTATTTGTAGCATTTTTTAAATTTGTACCTCATTTTAAATTTAAGAACATTGTATCAGGTATTTTTGTTGCAATTATAGTATTGAATTTTATAAGTGCACTAATTTTTCCAAAGATAGAGTATAAAAATTGGTCTTATTACATGGAAAAGGACAAGGTAATACTTAGATATGGAGTATTCGTAATAAAGACTGTAGTAATTCCTATAAAAAGAATACAGTATGTGGATACATCTACAGGACCAATACTTTTACATTTTGAACTTACAAATTTAGCTATATATACTGCAGGAGGTAAGTATGAGATTCCAGCTTTAGTAGATGATATAGCAAAAGAACTTCAAAATGCTATAACTAGTTCTGTAGTAAGGAGTTTAGGTGAAGATGAAATATAAGAAGCAACATCCATATTTTTTAATAAGTAAAATAATTAATAATTTGAAGGAATATATAATTTCATTTTTAATTATAATAGGTGCTGTAATTACTAAGGGTAAGAATGCTAAAATTTTATTTTTGATAATTACTTTAATTGTACTAGCTATTGTAGTAACAACCATAGTAAGTTGGAAAAAGAATGTATATGGTTTTGATGAAACTGGTATGCATGTTAAAGAAGGTGTAATAAATAGAAAATCCAGATATATACCTAAAGATAAAATACATACTATGGATATAGATTCTAAATTTGTTCAAAGGTTATTTGGAGTAGTTACACTTAAAATTGATACTGCAGGTGGCGGCAAAGAAACTGAGGTTCACTTAATTTTAAGTAAACAAGAAGCAGAAAATATTAAGGAAGTTTTATTAAGCAGCAAAAATATTGATAAAAATGAAGAAGAAAAGATTATAACAGGACATAAGCAAGAAAAAATTTCTCATGATGACGTAAAATATAAGGCTTCAGTTATGGATTTAATTATTACTGCTGTAACATCAAAATATATAATGGGAGGGTTACTATTTATCTTTGTGTTATATGACAAAATAAATAATATAATTCCAAAGAGCTTTAAAAATAAGCTTGATAGTTTTGGAAATAAAAGTGCTGAAAGTATAATGGCTTATAAATCAATTCAGTTAATAGCAGCACTTGTAATAATAGCACTTGTAATAACATTTATTATATCTATTATTACTACAGTTATAACGTATTATGATTTTACAATAAAAAGAAATGGTAATAAAATAAACATAACTTATGGATTGTTTGATAAAAAGTCAATCATAATTCCTATTTATAGAATACAAAGTATATCCATTGTAGAAGGAATGTTAAAGAAACCTTTTAATGCTGTGTCCATTAACATTGAAAGTATAGGATATGGTAAGGAAAAGGGTGAGTCTACTATTTTATGTCCACTTCTTAAGAAAAATCAAATAGATAAATTTTTTAAAGAAGTTTTAACTGAAATAGAACCAAAATTTGAATTTTCTCATTCATCCAATAAAGCTATTGTGGGTTATCTAATTAGAGCTAGTATACTCCCATTATTAATAACATTTTTTATTACTTATAAGTTTAAATATGGCTTTTTTAGTTTATTAATTCTGCCTTTTTTCTTCATGTTAGGTTATTATAGACAAAAGAATGCAGGAATATGTATAAAAGAAAATGAATTAATTATGCAATTTAGGGTGTTAGCAAAACACATAGTAATAATACAAAAGAAAAACGTTCAAAGTTTAGTGGAGTCACAAAATATTTTCCAAAGAAGAAGTAATTTAGTTAACATAAAAGCGGCAGTTCAAGGGGAAATTGCTCAAATGGAGTATGTTGTAAAAGGCATGAATAATGGTGAGTTTATAAAATTACAAAATTGGTTGTTAAAATAAAATGAATAAAAGTATTGATATAAAAACAATATAGTAATATAATTTAATAAAATATTATAGGTAAAGGGAAAGGAAAAAATATGAAAGTAACTATTGATGAAAAAACAGTTGAAATTATAAAAAATATGTTAAAAGAACAAAATAAAACTGCAGTAAGAATTGCTAAAACAGGCGCTGCTTGTGGTGGAATAGAAAAGGAAATAGTTATGGATGAAGAAAAAGAAAATGATGATGTAGTGGTAGATCATGACATTAAAATTGTAGCAGACAAAAGTATTTCTTTCTTTTTTACAAGTGCATTAATAACACATAAAGAAGGCATTAATGGAATAAGATTTAAAATAGTATAAAATTTAGTATTGACAATATGGATAAAACAGTATATTATATAAAACAAGTTAATTGTTTAAAACCGATGAGAAGAAAGAGTAGGTATAAGGAGTTTAGTTTAAGCGAATTTGGAATGGTGAGAGCCAAATACTGTAGCCTATATTGAATGGGTCTTCAAGGTGTGATGCGAAATGGTAGTAGCAGCAGCCGGTAGTCTACCGTTAAAAGGACAGGGTATCGAGTAAAATCTGTACCTGTAGGAGATAGTTTTGTATTTAGGTGGCATAACGAAATTTAGCATTTCGTCCTTTATGGATGAAATGCTTTTTTATTTTTCACTATAAATATAAGCTAATTTGGGTGGCACCACGGTCATTTCGTCCCATTTTCAGGATGAAATGGCCTTTTTTGTATTCAAATTACAATTAAAGTCAAGAGAGGTGGTATAAAATAATGAATTTATCAGAAAAAGAATTTTATCATTATAAGAATTTGAAAAAAACTTTTCCTCTATTTATGAAAGTAAATGGAGATGAGATTACCCCCATAGGAATTTATTATAACTTAAATGGAAAAAATAAATTTTTACTTGAGAGTATATATTCTGAAAATGAAATAGGAAGGTATTCTTTTGCAGGAATGGATCCTTATATGAAGGTGAAGAGTTATGGAAAAAACATAGTTGTAAAAGATGAAAGTGGATTAAAAAATGTAAAAGGCAATGTATTAGAGTATATAAAAAAATATTTAAATGAGAGCTATGAATCACTAGGGCTTTGTATACCATTTACAGGAGGAGCCATAGGATATGTTGGATATGACGTAATAAGACAGTATGAGAGATTACCCAATGAAAATGAAGATACCATAAAAACTCCAGAAACTTATATTATGTTTTACAAGGCTTTCATTTGTTATGATCATTTTAAACATGAAATTTATTTAATTTATAATGTTACTGCAGATGAAAAAAAGGATTATAAAGATATAGTGAGTTATTTAAAAAGGCTAAAAGATATTATAGTTAGAGGTAATACAATACATGAATTAAAAGAGGCAAATAATGAGAAAGATGTAATTTCTAATGTAACAAAAGAAAAATATTGTACTATGGTTGAAAAGGCAAAGGAATATATAAAAGCAGGAGATATATTTCAAGTTGTTTTATCACAAAGACTTAAAATCAAAAGTACATCAAAACCCTTTGATGTATATAGAAGATTGAGAACTAAAAATCCTTCACCTTACCTATTTTATATAGATTTTGAAGATTTTAAAGTAGCAGGCTCATCACCAGAAAGTTTAGTTGCAGTAAAGACAGGAAGAGTGATTACCAACCCTATAGCAGGAACGAGAACTAGAGGGAAAAATGCAGAGGAAGATTTAAAATTAAAAGATGAACTCTTAAAGGATGAAAAAGAAAAAGCAGAACATTTGATGCTAGTGGATTTAGGAAGAAATGATATAGGAAAAATAAGCAAGTTTGGCAGCGTAAAACTAGATAAATTTATGGATGTAGATTTTTATTCCCATGTTATGCACATAGTTTCAAAGGTTTCAGGAAATATAAGAGATGATTTGCATTATTTAGATGCATTAACTTCCTGTTTACCTGTAGGTACAGTATCTGGAGCACCAAAAATAAGGGCTATGGAGATAATTGATGAATTGGAAAATACAAAACGAGGAATTTATTCAGGTGCAGTTGGCTATTTTTCCTTTAATGGTAATATGGATACCTGCATTGCAATAAGAACCATACTGTTCAAGGATAGTTATGCATATGTTCAAGCTGGTGCGGGTATTGTTTATGATTCTATACCTGAAAAGGAATATGAAGAAACATTAAATAAGGCTATGGCCATGATAGAGGTGATATAATGATACTTTTAATAGATAATTATGATTCGTTTACATATAATCTTTACCAGTATATTGGTGAAATATATAAAAACATAAAAGTTGTTAGGAATGACGAAATATCTTTGGAAGATATAGAAAATTTAAATCCACAGGGAATTATATTATCACCAGGACCTGGAATTCCAGAAAACGCTGGAATATGTATAGAGACAATAAAAAGATTTGGGGGGAGAATTCCTATTTTAGGTATATGCCTTGGGCATCAAGCTATAGGATGTGCTTATGGAGGAAAAGTAGTAAGAGCCAATAATATAATGCATGGAAAGACTTCTAAAATAAGCATAAAGCAAAATAAGTTATTTGAAAATTTAGAAAACTATATAACAGTTATGAGATATCATTCTCTTGTAATAGAAAAAAATACATTTCCAGTAGAACTTGTTATAACTGGTGAAAGTTTAGATGATGGTGAAATAATGGCAATTAAGCACAAGAAATATGAAGTTTATGGACTTCAATTTCATCCAGAATCCATTCTTACTGAAAGTGGTAAAGTAATGATAAAAAATTTTGTAAAGGAGATTTGTAATGCTACAGGAAACAATTAAAAAGATTATAGCTCAGGAAAATTTAAAGGAAAAAGAAGCTTATGATGCTATGAATGAAATTATGTCAGGTAAAGGAACTAATTCTCAAATAGGAGCTTTTCTTGCAGGTCTTAGAATGAAGGGTGAAACTACAGAAGAAATAACTGGATTTGCAAAAGCAATGAGAGATAATGCAATTACTTTAAAACTTGGTTCAAACTATGTTATTGATACTTGTGGAACTGGAGGAGATGGAGGGAAGACCTTTAATATATCTACAGCAGTGGCATTAGTTGCTGCAGCAGCTGGAGTAAAGGTAGCCAAACATGGAAACAGAGCAGTGTCAAGTAAAAGTGGTAGTGCAGATGTACTTGAAAAATTGGGCTTTAATATAAATTTAGAGCCAGAAGCAGCAAAAAACTGTATTAATGAAAAAGGAATGGCCTTTTTATTTGCTCAAAAGTATCATAATGCTATGAAGAATGTGGCTGCTCCAAGAAAAGAATTAGGTATAAGAACAATATTTAATTTATTAGGACCACTTACAAATCCTGCTTTTGTTAAAGGACAAGTTTTAGGAGTGTATGATAAGAGCTTAACTCATACTATGGCAAAGGTACTTTCCAATTTAGGTTGTGAAAGGGCTATGGTAGTTTGTGGAGAAGATGGACTTGATGAAATAACTACTACATCGCTAACTTATGTAAGTGAATTGAAAAATGGAGAAATATCAGATTATACAATAAATCCAGAATATTTTGAAATAGGTCTAAGCAGCAGTAATAATATTTCAGGAGGCAGTTCTGAAGAAAATGCAGTAACGATCCTTCAAGTTTTACAAGGAAAGAAAGGTGCTAAAAGAGATATTGTAATACTTAATAGTGCAGCAGCTTTGTATGTTGGAAAAGTGTGTGAAAATATGAAGGAAGGAGTAAAAATGGCAGAAGCACTTATAGATTCAGGAGAAGTTTACAAGAAGATGAATGAATTAAAAAATTACAGTAATAAATTTTTAGGTTGATAATGAATATGTAAAAAATTAATTAAGTATCTGGAAAGGATTGATATAAGGAATGATACTGGATGAAATAGTAGCACATAAAAGTAAACAGATAGAATTAGAAAAAGAAATTATGCCCTTAAATAAAGTTATGGAAGGATGCAGTGATGTAGTTATACGAGATTTTAAAAAAGCAATTAGCAATGAGGATATATCAATTATTGCAGAAATAAAGAAAGCATCTCCTTCAAAGGGAGTTATTTTAGAAAATTTTAATCATATTGAAATAGCTAAAATATATGAAAACATAAGTATAAATGCAGTGTCAGTGCTTACTGAAAAGAATTTTTTTAAAGGAGATGATAGTTACATAAATGATGTTAAAAAAGTAAATTTAAAACCTATTTTAAGAAAAGATTTTATAATTGATGCTTATCAAATATATCAGTCAAAAGCTATAGGTGCAGATGCTATATTGCTTATAGTTTCTATATTAAAACATAAATTAAAAGAATACTATGATTTAGCAAGGAGCCTTGGGCTTCAATGTTTAGTGGAGGTGCATAATGAAGAAGAACTTAAAATAGCTGTAGAAAGTGGCTGTTCTATTATAGGCATAAATAATAGAAATTTGAAAGATTTTACAGAGAATTTAAAAAATACAGAGAGGCTTATAAAGAATGTACCTTCTGAAATTTTAATAGTATCTGAAAGTGCTATAAAGACTCCAGAGGATATAAGATATTTAAAAGGCTTAGGTGTAAATGCAGTACTTATAGGAGAAACTTTTATGAGGAATATTGGAAATATAGACAAGTTAAATGGATTTATTGAGCAGTCAAAAAAATTATATTAGTGCATTTAGAAAAGGAGTATCATATGGCTTTAGTAAAAGTGTGTGGAATAAGACGAATTGAAGATGTACAATTTTTAAATGAATTAAAGCCTGAATATGCAGGATTTGTATTTTGCAAAAGTAAGCGGCAAATTAATTTAGAACTCGGAGCTCAACTTATAGAAAAATTAGATAAGAATATAAAAAGAGTTGGAGTTTTTCAAAATAATCCTTTGGAAGAAGTAAGAAATACAGCAGAAATTTTAAAATTAGATGTGATACAGTTACATGGCATGGAAGATGAGAATTATATAAAGGAACTAGTTCCATTTAAAATATGGAAAAGCATAAGTATTGATGTATCTCATAATCTAAAAGATGATGTTAAGATTAAGTTTTATGAAGATGAAATAAATAAAATATGCAGATATGATGTTGAAGCAGTACTTATAGACAGTGGTGTGAAGGGAAGTTCTGGCGGTACAGGAAGGAGCTTTAATTGGGAGTTACTAGATAACCTAAATATAAATAAGAAAGTAGTTTTAGCAGGTGGATTGAATTTTTATAATATCACTCAAGCTATAAATATTGTAAAACCTTATGCAGTAGATGTATCAAGTGGTGTAGAAGAAAGTGGAATAAAAAGCTTTGAAAAAATAAAACAATTCATAGATAAAGTTAGAAAACAGGATATAGGAAAAGAAATTTAATATAAACATAAATGAAAGTGAGGAATTTTTATGAATGGAAGATTTGGAAAATTTGGAGGACAATATGTACCAGAAACTATAATGAATGCTCTTATAGAGTTGGAAAAGGAATTTAATGAAGCTGTACAAGATAAAGAATTTATGGATGAATATAAGTATTATCTTAAAGATTATGTAGGAAGAGAAAATCCATTGTATTTTGCAAAGAACTTAACTGAGGACTTAGGAGGAGCTAAGATATATCTTAAAAGAGAAGATTTAAATCATACAGGAGCACATAAAATAAATAATGCTTTAGGACAAGTTTTACTTGCTAAAAGAATGGGTAAGAAGAGAGTTATAGCTGAAACAGGTGCTGGTCAGCATGGTGTGGCTACAGCTACAGCAGCAGCTATGTTTGGTATGGATTGTGAAATATTTATGGGAAAAGAGGATATTGAAAGACAAGCTCTTAATGTATTTAAAATGAAAATATTGGGCTCTAAGGTAAGCTCAGTAACAACAGGCACAGGTACCCTTAAAGATGCAGTAAATGAGGCTATGAGGGATTGGGTATCAAATATAGATGATACATTTTATGTAATTGGTTCTGTAATGGGACCACATCCATATCCAACTATGGTTAGAGATTTTCAAAGGGTAATTGGAGATGAAGCTAGAAAACAAATATTAGAAAAAGAAGGCAAGTTACCTGATTATGTGGTTGCTTGTGTTGGTGGTGGAAGTAATTCTATGGGAATTTTTTATCCTTTTGTATGCGATACTTCTGTAAAATTAGTAGGAGTAGAAGCTGCTGGCAAAGGTTTGGATACAGAGGAACATGCAGCTACCATATCAAAAGGTTCTATAGGCGTAATACATGGTATGATGACTTATGTACTTCAAGATGAAGATGGACAAATACTTCCAGCTTATTCAATATCTGCAGGGCTTGATTATCCAGGAGTAGGTCCAGAACATGCATATTACTATGATAGTAAAAGAGCAAGTTATGAAGCTGTGACAGATAAAGAAGCACTAGAAGCTTTTAATTATTTATCTCATATTGAAGGAATAATACCAGCACTTGAAAGTTCTCATGCACTAGCCTATGTAATGAAATTAGCACCTAAGCTCAACAAGGATAATATCATTATTGTTAATTTATCTGGAAGAGGAGATAAGGATATAAATACTATAGCAAATATAATGGGGGTAGAATTATAATGAATAGAATAGATTTAAAATTTAATGAGCTTAGAAAAAATGGAGAAAAAGCATTAATACCATTTATAACTGCTGGAGATCCTAATTTAGATACTACCGTAGACCTTGTGCTTGCTATGGAAGAAGCTGGAGCGGACATAATAGAACTTGGAATACCTTATTCAGATCCGTTAGCTGATGGAGTTACAATACAAGCGTCTTCAAATAGAGCGCTTAAAAATGGAGCTAAAATAGTAAAAATAATGGATACAGTAAAAAGAATAAGAAAAAAGACACAAGTTCCTCTAGTATATCTTGTTTATTACAATTCAATATTTAAATATGGTATGGAGAAATTTATGAAAGAATCTAATGAGAGTGGCATAGATGGTATTATAATACCTGATCTTCCTATAGAAGAAAGAAAGGATATTATAGCTATAGGGGAAAAATATGATGTGGATATTATTCCTCTTGTGGCACCTACATCTAAAGAAAGAATAAAAAATATTGTGAAAGATGCCAAAGGTTTTGTATATTGTGTTTCTGTAAATGGAGTTACAGGTGTAAGAAATGATATAAGTACAAATGTGGAAGGCTATATGAATACAATTTCAGAATATACAAATCTTCCTAAAGCATTAGGTTTTGGAATATCGTCATCAGAAATGGCTGCAGGATTTAAACCATATTGTGAAGGCATAATTGTAGGAAGTGCAGTAATTAAAAAAATAGAAAATGGAAAAAATAAAGAAGATATAATAAATGATGTGAGAAAATTTGTTGAAGAATTAAAAATGGCTTAATATATTTAGTATTATCTTAAAATTAAGAATGAGCTGCAGTTGAAATCAATTGCAGCTCTATTTTACTTTGGTATTCTCGTTATTTTATATACAAACGAATTAAAAATTAACAATAAATATCAAAGAAATATGAAATCTTTGTTAAACATATTTTTACGAATAAACAAGATGAAATTATTCAAGAATACAGAAAAATGAATAAAATACGTGAATAATAGTCATTATCTTTATTACAAAAAATGCATAAAAGTAATAAATATTACCTATAATGCATACTTTGATTGTTAAAAAAATAACGATAAAAAAGTAAAAAACAGACGTAATTTGTAGAAAAATATACAAAAACAATGTTTTTAACGGAAAAATAAAAAAATATTTGACAAATAATAAACTATCATGCATAATAGAAAACAGCAAAACAAATAGCATGAAAAATAAAAAACACAAAAAATGAATCAGAGTAAAACAAATTACTTTTAATTGTGAGACTATTCTGAAAGTATTTTGTTAAAAATAAGAAAGAGGTGTCCTTGATGAAAGTTACAAACGTTGAAGAATTAATGAAAAAAATGGCAGAAGTAAGAAATGCTCAAAAGAAATTTGCTACTTACACTCAAGAACAAGTTGATGAAATTTTTAGACAAGCATCTATAGCAGCAAATAATGCTAGAATTCCGCTTGCCAAAATGGCAGCAGAAGAAAGTGGCATGGGAATAGTTGAAGATAAGGTTATTAAGAATCACTTTGCTTCAGAATACATATATAACAAGTTCAAAGACTTAAAAACTTGTGGTGTTATAGAAAAGGATGAAGCCTTTGGTTTTACTAAAATTGCAGAACCAATAGGAGTTATTGCTGCAGTTGTTCCAACAACAAATCCAACTTCAACTGCAATTTTTAAAGCTTTAATAGCATTAAAAACTAGAAATGGTATAGTTTTCTCACCTCACCCAAGAGCAAAAAAATGTACTATAGCTGCAGCTAAGATAGTACTTGATGCGGCAGTTAAAGCTGGTGCTCCAGAAGGAATAATTGGATGGGTAGATGAACCAACAGTTGAGTTATCTGGAATAGTAATGAAAGAAGCCGATATAATCCTTGCAACAGGTGGTCCAGGAATGGTAAAAGCTGCTTATTCATCAGGTAAACCAGCTTTAGGCGTTGGTCCTGGTAATACACCAGCTATAATTGATGATTCGGCTGATATTAAAATGGCTGTAAATTCAATACTTCTTTCAAAAACTTTTGACAATGGTATGATTTGTGCTTCTGAGCAATCAGTTGTAGCAGTTGATTCAGTATATGATAAGGTGAAAAAGGAATTTGAAGATAGAGGAGCTTACATCTTAAAGAAGGATGAAGTGCCTAAGGTTGGAAGCGTAATATTAATAAATGGAGCTTTAAATGCTAAAATCGTTGGACAACCTGCTTATAAAATAGCTGAACTTGCAGGAGTAACAGTTCCTAAAACAGCTAAAGTTCTTATAGGTGAAGTTGAATCAGTTGGACTGGAAGAACCATTTGCACATGAAAAATTATCTCCTGTTTTAGGATTATATAGAGGTAAAAACTTTGAAGATGCACTTGCAAAAGCTAAAGTACTTGTTGAACACGGTGGATATGGACATACTTCATCATTATATGTGGACGATATGAAGGAAAAAGATAAAATAGCAAAATTCTCTGCTACTATGAAGACTTGTAGAACATTAATAAATACTCCTTCATCACACGGTGGTATAGGTGATTTGTTTAACTTTAAGTTGAATCCTTCACTAACATTAGGTTGCGGTACATGGGGAGGAAACTCTGTATCGGAAAACGTTGGACCACAACACTTAATAAATGTTAAGAGTGTAGCTGAGAGGAGAGAAAATATGCTTTGGTTTAGAGTTCCTGAAAAAGTTTACTTCAAATATGGATGCCTTCCAGTTGCATTAAAAGAACTTAAAGAATTAAATAAGAAGAAAGCATTCATAGTAACAGATAAAGTTCTTTATCAATTAGGATATGTTGATAAGGTTACAAAAGTTCTTGATGAAATAGGTGTTGCTTATAAAATATTTACAGATGTTGAACCAGATCCAACTTTAGCTACAGCTAAAAAAGGTACTGAACAATTGTTAAGCTTCGATCCAGATACAATTATAGCTGTTGGTGGTGGATCAGCAATGGATGCTGCTAAGATTATGTGGGTAATGTATGAGCACCCAGAAGTAGCCTTCGAAGATCTTGCTATGAGATTTATGGATATAAGAAAGAGAGTATTTACATTCCCTAAGATGGGTGAAAAAGCTATGATGATATCAGTAGCAACATCAGCTGGTACTGGTTCAGAAGTTACTCCTTTTGCAGTTATTACTGATGAAAAAACAGGACAGAAATATCCATTAGCTGACTATGCTTTAACTCCTAATATGGCTATAGTAGATGCAGAATTAATGATGGGTATGCCAAGAGGATTAACGGCTGCATCAGGTGTAGACGCGTTAACACATGCTCTTGAAGCTTATGTATCAATAATGGCTTCTGAATTTACAAATGGATTAGCATTAGAAGCTATAGAAACAATATTTAAATATCTACCACTTGCATACAACGAAGGTACAACTAATAAAGAAGCAAGAGAAAAAATGGGTCATGCTTCATGTATTGCTGGTATGGCATTTGCTAATGCATTCTTAGGAGTATGTCACTCAATGGCACATAAGCTAGGAGCACAGCATCACGTTCCACACGGAGTTGCTAATGGATTATTAATAAATGAAGTTATTAAATTTAATGCAGTAGATAATCCAATAAAACAAGCAGCATTTCCACAGTACAAATATCCAAATGCTAAAGCTAGATATGCTAGAATTGCTGACTTCTTAGGATTAGGTGGAAAAACTGATGATGAAAAAGTTCAATTATTAGTTAATGCTATAGATGATTTAAAAGCAAAGGTTAATATGCCAATGACTATAAAAGAAGCTGGAGTTAGTGAAGAAAATTTCTATGCAACTCTTGATGATATGTCAGAAAAAGCTTTTGATGATCAATGTACAGGAGCTAACCCAAGATATCCGTTGATAAGTGAACTTAAACAAATGTATATAAATGTTTTTGATAAATCTGCAGCACTTAAAGAAGTTGCAGCAACTAAGGAAAAAAAGAAAAAATAAATAAGTAATAAAAAATGGTGTTTCAAAGGAGCTTTGAAGCACCATTTTTATTGTTTTTTAATGAATAATAAAAATTGAGGAGAGAAAAATAATTTTGTATTAATAAAAGTGAAATAAAACTTGGTTAAGTTTCCACTTGTATGTGACTTTGAAATTTTTGTTTATGATGACAATAAAAAACATAAAAGGGGTGTTATTGATGAAGGTAACTAATGTTGAAGAACTGATGAAAAAAATGCAGGAAGTGCAAAATGCTCAAAAAAAATTTGGGAGTTTTACTCAGGAACAAGTAGATGAAATTTTCAGGCAAGCAGCACTAGCAGCTAACAGTGCCAGAATAGATCTAGCTAAAATGGCAGTGGAAGAAACTAAAATGGGAATTGTAGAGGATAAGGTTATAAAAAATCATTTTGTTGCAGAATACATATATAATAAGTATAAAAATGAAAAAACTTGTGGGATTTTGGAAGAAGATGAAGGCTTTGGAATGGTTAAAATTGCAGAACCTGTAGGTGTGATTGCAGCAGTAATTCCAACAACAAATCCAACATCTACAGCAATATTTAAAGCATTATTAGCTTTGAAAACAAGAAATGGTATAATTTTTTCACCACATCCAAGAGCAAAAAAGTGTACTATTGCAGCAGCTAAGTTAGTTCTTGATGCTGCAGTTAAAGCAGGTGCTCCTAAAGGAATTATAGGTTGGATAGATGAACCTTCTATTGAACTTTCACAGATAGTAATGAAAGAAGCTGATATAATCCTTGCAACAGGTGGTCCAGGTATGGTTAAAGCAGCTTATTCTTCAGGTAAACCTGCTATAGGGGTTGGTCCTGGTAACACACCTGCTTTAATTGATGAAAGTGCTGATATTAAAATGGCAGTAAATTCAATACTTCTTTCCAAAACTTTTGATAATGGTATGATTTGTGCTTCAGAGCAGTCGGTAGTAGTTGTAGATTCAATATATGAAGAAGTTAAGAAAGAATTTGCTCATAGAGGAGCTTATATTTTAAGTAAGGATGAAACAACTAAAGTTGGAAAAATACTCTTAGTTAATGGTACATTAAATGCTGGTATCGTTGGTCAGAGTGCTTATAAAATAGCAGAAATGGCAGGAGTTAAAGTTCCAGAAGATGCTAAAGTTCTTATAGGAGAAGTAAAATCAGTGGAGCATTCAGAAGAGCCATTTTCACATGAAAAGTTATCTCCAGTTTTAGCTATGTATAGAGCTAAAAATTTTGATGAAGCTCTTTTAAAAGCTGGAAGATTAGTTGAACTCGGTGGAATGGGTCATACATCTGTATTATATGTAAATGCAATAACTGAAAAAGTAAAAGTAGAAAAATTTAGAGAAACTATGAAGACTGGTAGAACATTAATAAATATGCCTTCAGCACAAGGTGCTATAGGAGACATATATAACTTTAAACTAGCTCCTTCATTAACATTAGGTTGTGGTTCATGGGGAGGAAACTCCGTATCAGAAAATGTTGGACCTAAACACTTATTAAATATAAAAAGTGTTGCTGAGAGGAGAGAAAATATGCTTTGGTTTAGAGTTCCTGAAAAGGTTTATTTTAAATATGGTAGTCTTGGAGTTGCATTAAAAGAATTAGATATTTTGGATAAGAAAAAAGTATTTATAGTAACAGATAAAGTTCTTTATCAATTAGGTTATATAGATAGAGTTACAAAGATTCTTGAAGAATTGAAAATTTCATATAAAATATTTACAGATGTAGAACCAGATCCAACCCTAGCTACAGCTAAAAAAGGTGCAGAAGAATTGTTATCATTTAATCCAGATACTATTATAGCAGTTGGTGGTGGTTCAGCAATGGATGCTGCTAAGATTATGTGGGTAATGTATGAACATCCGGAAGTAAGATTTGAAGATTTAGCTATGAGATTTATGGATATAAGAAAGAGAGTATATACTTTTCCTAAGATGGGTGAAAAAGCAATGATGATTTCTGTTGCAACATCAGCAGGAACAGGATCAGAAGTAACACCTTTTGCAGTAATTACTGATGAAAAAACAGGAGCTAAATATCCATTAGCTGATTATGAATTAACTCCAAATATGGCTATAATTGATGCTGAACTTATGATGGGTATGCCAAAAGGATTAACAGCAGCTTCAGGAATAGATGCACTAACTCATGCAATAGAAGCTTATGTATCAATAATGGCTTCAGAATATACTAATGGATTAGCGTTAGAAGCAATAAGATTGATATTTAAGTATTTACCAATAGCTTACAGTGAAGGAACAACAAGTATAAAGGCAAGAGAAAAAATGGCGCATGCTTCAACAATAGCTGGTATGGCATTTGCTAATGCATTTTTAGGAGTATGTCATTCAATGGCACATAAATTAGGATCAACTCATCACGTACCACATGGCATTGCCAATGCACTACTTATAAATGAAGTTATAAAATTTAATGCAGTAGAAAATCCAAGAAAACAAGCTGCATTTCCACAATATAAGTATCCAAATATAAAAAAGAGATATGCTAGAATAGCAGATTACCTTAACTTAGGTGGGTCAACAGACGATGAAAAAGTACAATTATTAATAAATGCTATAGATGAATTAAAAGCTAAGATAAATATTCCAGAAAGTATTAAAGAAGCAGGAGTAACAGAAGAAAAATTTTATGCTACTTTAGATAAAATGTCAGAATTAGCTTTTGATGATCAATGTACAGGTGCAAACCCTAGATATCCATTAATAAGTGAAATAAAACAAATGTATGTAAATGCATTTTAATGCTTGATATTTAAATTTGATCACTATTTTTTATAAAAAATAAGCTGCCTAGTTATTTTTGGCAGCTTATATATTTTGAAAATTTATGACTTTTTTAAAGTTTAAATATTTTTATACTGTTTTCTAAATCTCCTGCTAAAGTTGAAAGATCCTGTACATTACGGGATATTTCTTGAAGCGCAGCAGACTGTTCTTGTGTAGATGCTGCTATTTCTTCTGTACTTGCAGCAGTATTTGTAGATATATTTTGAATTTCATCTGCATTTTCATTTACTTGATTTATGCTATTATTTGATTCTTCTACCATCAAATTAACTTTTTCAAGGTACTCTTTTGTATCATTAAAGGATTTTAGTATTTCGTGTAGAGATTCTCCTACTACTGTTACAATTTCTTCTCCTTTTATGGATTCTTTAGTTCCTTCTTCGATGGAGGAAAGAGCTTTTTCTGTTTTACTTTGAGTTGCAGCTATTAATTCCTTTATATTATTAGAAGATTTCATTGATTCTTCTGCAAGATTTCTTACTTCATCAGCAACTACGGCAAAGCCTTTACCAGCTTCTCCAGCTCTGGCTGCTTCAATTGAGGCATTTAAAGCAAGTAAATTAGTTTGATCAGCTATACCATCTATAAGTTCTACTATGCTTCCTATTTGTTTAGAAGTTTCTTGAAGTTCCACAATTACTTTTGATGAATAAATTACACTATTTTTTATAACACCTATTTGGGTTACCATGTTATTCATTTTGTCTCTTCCATCAGAAGCAAGATTGCTTGTATTCTCAGAAAACTCTACTACTGATTTAACTTGATTTCTTATAGATGTCATATTATCTACAGCTTTTTTTAATGAAATAGATATTTCCTCTGTAGCTTTAACTTGTTTTTCTGCACCATCAGCAACTTCTTCCGTGGAGCTTGAGATTTCTTCTGATACTTCTGCTGCTTGCTGTGCAGATGATAAAAGACTGCTTGATGACGCTGCAATGTTTTGTGACATACTATTTATTTTATTAGTAATACTTCTTAAATTTTCAATCATATTGTTAAAGCTTACAGCTACCATTCCTATTTCATCCTGTGACTTAATTTCTACGGATTTAGTAAGGTCTCCTTTTGCTGCCTCTTCTGCAACTTCAGCAAGTTTAGCTAAAGGCTTTAGATTATTAGATACTATTGTTATTATTATAAATCCTCCTAGTATAACTGCCAATAATGCTACCACTAAGGAGATTATAGCTATGTTTCTTAATGCTGCATTTTGACTTGCCAAGGAAATTCCTATTTGTACAGCTCCTGCTACATTTTCACCACTGTGTAATGGGATTGTAATATCATATACTCCATGTCCGTTATAACTTTTTACATAAGAACTTATTTTTCCGTCTTGAATTGCGGATTTACTTCCTGTATCTGCTAGAATAGTTCCAGTTTTACTCTTATCACTATGGGCAGTAACCTTTGCATTTTTATCCATAGTGGCAGCATAAACTATATTTGAACCTTTTAGTAATCTGCTTACAAGATTTTGTTCACTTATAGAATCATTAAGCTTTGCTATTTCGTTTGCTATAATACCTACTTGAGCTATTCCGCCACCAGGTATGGCTATTTCACCATATTTATAATAATTACCATCACCTATATATGAACTTTTTCTTATGGCTTCTACAGCTTTTTCTTGCTTTCCTTTTAATATTGCTTGCACGTTTGCATTATCCTTATAATTAAAATTGATATTAGCAGGCATATTAGAATGTGTTATAATTCCTTGAGCGTTAGCTATGTCTATTTCTTGAACACCTATTTTGGAGGCTATTTCCTTTAAATATTCATCGGATACTGATGGATTTTGTCCTATTAAATAGCCTACTGAAGTCATTTTATCACCTAAAACAGCATCTATTTGATTTGACATAGCCTTATTAGTTTCCATTTCTGAAGTTATTTCTTTAACTAAACTTATTCCTTGCTGTTCAACTTCCCCCTTCAGTTTGTTACTTGCAACATAAAAAATTATAGTAGTTAATATTGCTATAGCTACTAAAAGCACAACAACTGCACTGGCAGTTATTTTGACTTTCAATGAATTTTTTTTTGCCATACTTCCATTTTCCACAAAATCACTCCATTTTCATTATAGTATTAAATAATTTGCCATAATTGGACAAACACAAACTATATTTTACATCAACTATATTCAAAATTCAATAAGTTTAATTTTAAGTATAATTTAATTTTAAGTTAAATTATATATTATTGATGATATTTGTGTGGAAGTTTGGATAACAACATGTTTGTTAATTCTTTCAAAATATCCATAACCATATTAATTTCTTCAACTGTTATATTGTCAACATGAATACCACAGGTTACAACTACATTTTTATTTAATTTTGAAGAAATGGTATGAGATACATATCTTGCAGCTTCATCATCTTTATGTCCTAATAAATTTAAAATAGATGTTGTTGCACTATTCTTATTAAAATCTGATAAACTTGGTCTAGGAATACTTAAAGTTACAGAACCTATGTGAGGGCTATCTCCACCTGAAATTATGATACATAAATCTTTTCCTATTAAAATAGCTTTTAAGTTAATCTTTATTCTACCTTTTTCTATAGTTAAATCGTACACTTATTAACCTCCGAATATTTAATAAATGGCATTTTCTCCCCATCTATTAAATCCATTTACCTCAATGTGAAATTTATCTAGAATTTTACCAATAATGTGTGTATTCAAATCTTCTATACTAGCAGGTTTATTATAATATGACATCATTGGAGGTACAATAATTGCACCTAGCTCGGATAAGGAAAGTAAATTTCTTAGATGAATTGTGCTTAGAGGACTTTCTCTAGGTACTAACACTAATTTTCTTCTTTCCTTAATAGTAACATCTGCAGCTCTCAAAAGTAAGTTGTCAGAATAACCACATGCAATACCAGCAGCAGTTTTCATACTACAGGGAACTATAACCATACCTTCGGTTCTAAAGGTACCACTAGCTATGCTTGCACCAATATCTTTTGGTGAATAAGTTTTATCTGCTAGGTTAATGACATCTATTAATTTGTAATTTGTTTCTTCAAGTATAGTTTGTTCTGCACCTTTAGAAATTACTAAATGACTTTCCCAATCAGGATATTTTTTTAGTGTTTTTAATATTTCAATACCTAATGTGGCACCACTTGCACCACTCATACCTATTATTAGTCTTTTTTTATTATTAATTGTTACATTATATTCCATAAATTTAAACACCTTTTTTAATTAGTTTTTTAAAATTATATTATCAAGTTATATTATAAAAACTATAACTTGATAAATGAGTTAAAATAAATTATTATTCTATATTTTTAAATAATTCTGGAGCAAAACGGCTTGGATCCACATCTTTAAATTTGGCTCTTTGGAATTTGTCTTTTAAATTATAAGGTACTGTGCAATCAAAAATTACTTTACAAGAAATACCTTTATCCTTAAGTAGTGGATTATAATAAGGATTTTGAGAAGGATCTAATGGATGACAACGTACGCCGGGTATAAATACTGTGTCAATATCACCTTGATAACGTGTATTAAGAGCCCACATTACATCATTACTGTCAAATGGATCAACATCTTCATCAACCAAGATTACATGCTTAAGTTCAGAAAATGCTGAAAATGCCAATAATGCAGCTTGTCTTTGACGTCCTTCATCACTTGGTTTACTTTTTTTAAATTGTAAAATAGCCATATATTTGCCACCACCTGATGGATGTGCATAAACATTTAAGAGTCTGCCTGGCATGGCTTTTTCTATCATTTGTAGTATACTTGCTTCTGTTGGAATACCAGCCATACTAACATGTTCTTCACTTGGTCCAATGCAAGTCTGCATTATTGGATTTATTCTATGAGTAACAGCTTTTACCTTAATTACTGGCAGTTCACTGCAAGCTGGTCCAGTGTATCCAGGAAATTCTGGCATGGCTTTCCCTGTATTTGTATTTTGATCTTCTCTAACACGTACATTAGGAAGTAAATTTCCTTCTATAACATATTCTGCATTAGCAATAGCTTTTTCGTTAATTGTTAAACAGTTGGTTAGTTTAACAGGTATTCCTCTAATGGCACCAGCAATGCTTAATTCATTAAACCCAAGGGGAGTCGTTGGTGGTTCAAAACATGATGCAATTTCAATGGCAGGATCAACACCTATACTAATAGAAATTGGCAATGGTTTATTTAATTTTTCTGCTTTTTCACGAAACACTTCTAAATGACGAGCACCTGGTACGAAGTACATTGAAATTTCATCCTTACTTTGTAAGCATAAACGATGTATTGTAATATCGGATTCGCCACTTTCTGGATCAGAAGCATAGCACATGCCCATGGTGATATATGGGCCAGCATCTTCTTCTGTATTAGTTGGTGCAGGTACCAATTTTCTAATATCAAAATTTGGATCATCTGCATAATGAACAACTTCCTGACAAACTGCTTCAGTTTGAGGAATTATTACTGGTGCAATTGGTTTTTTTACAGCTTCATTCAATAGAAATCCTAATTTTTCTGGTTTCGAATCAAGCATAAGGCCAACTCTCTCACGACTGGCTAAAAGTCCAATAATAACTCTTGCATTTTTATGACCTTTAACATTATTAAAAATCATAGCAGGTCCAATTTTTGTTGGACGCATTACTGTTCCACCAGCACCAATATAACGATACACGCCAGATAGTTCTGCATGAGGATCTACAGGTTCATTAGTTTCAATTAACTGTCCTGGTATTGATGCTAATAATTTTATGGCAGAACGCAAATCAGTTATTTTATTTTTTTCATTCATATGTAATCCTCCTAAAAATTAAAATATATTAAATTTTTTCTACAGGAATTTGTAATTGACAAAAGTCAACATTTGTATTTTCATCATAAAAAGTAGTATCCAAAAGGCACATATCAATTATATTTCCTGTAATTTTATAACTATTATCGTTAATCCATTCTATTAACTGGTATAAAAATTTAGTATCATAAGGCATACCGTATTTATACATGCAAACATACTTTCCAGAGGGAAGAGTAATAATGTTTTCCATGTTATTATCAGAAGATATTGAAGATATTATTGAAAATACTCCAGCACCCTGAAATATGTATTTTTCCGTTAATTGATTTTTCATTATAATAGTACCAAATTTTTTGGGAGAAAGTATTCCGATTTTATTTAGAATATTATATGCCTTCATACTAGTAAGGTGTAGTTCCTTTTTAGATATTTCATTTTCAAAAGGAATAAATAGCGCTTTTCTTTCAGCAAATTCTTCTATTATAGGTTTGCAAAGTTCATCTTTAAATTGATCAACGTTTGTATATACATTTAATCTTTGCTTAATAAGTTCACGAATGGATAACAAGCTTTTAATTTCTTCATCTACAAATTCTTTATGGTATTCCAATAAGGAAATAGCTGAAGTAAGATTTCTATGTTCTATATGTTTTTTTATATCATCAAGCTTGATGCCTATAAATTTTAGAAAACAAATTTCTCTTAAGAATGGAATCTGATAAGGACTATAGTATCTGTAGCCTTTGTCATCAACATTAGTTGGCTTAAATAATCCTATTTTGTCATAATAAATAAGAGTTTGTCTTGAAATATTATGTATTGAGGCCATTTCACTTATTGATAGATATTTTTCCAAGATATTGCTCCTTTCTTTTTTATCTACTTACTTAAGATTTTAAGGTGTATAATAACTATATAGTCAATACTAATTTTCAATTTCTTTCATATTCTGCTTCTGCAATTTAAAAATTATGTGACACAAGCGTATGTAAGCGAAGTAACTTTCAACTGTATTCCGGCTGATATATGCTGTTAAGGAAAACTCACTTCATTAAGAAGTTCTAATGCTTGAGATATTGAAAAATGACTACCTCCTCAAATGCGACGTCCTGTCGCTTTCGGAGCTTTTGCCGTCCTGGCAAAAATTACGCCATTTTTCAATATCTCAAGCAAAGAACTTCTAAAATTTGTTCGAATCTTCCTTAACAGCATATATCAGTCTGCATACAGTTGAAAGTTACTTCTTAGTGCATTGCGTGTACACATAATACTTATTAATTAGTTTTTACACATTTTGTTTTTTTAAATAATATTCTATGACGAAGCCTGCAAAAATAGTAAGTTGGTTGATTATTAACTGTATTTCAAATATTTATACATTTTTTAATACACTAAATGATAAATTTGTTTTAAATTCATTCCATAAATTAAAAAATAATTATTTTTTTGAACTAAATATATTAGTACAAGAGTATACTCGGCATTAATTTTCAGCGTTATAAGTTATTGCTATAAATATACTTTTTTTACCAAAGGTATCTATAACAATGCAATTAGATGCATACATTTGAAGTTACTAGTTTGGATTTTAACTTTTATGCAGTGATATATGGTAATAGTGTCATCACATTAGCTAAATTGTTTTAGTATTATTCTTAGCTCAAAATTTTTGAAAGCCTTAGAACTTTAGTCCTGTATGAGGGAACCGAGTTTGACAAAGTTCTTAGGCTTTCAAAAATTTCGAGCTTTAGAATAATTAAAACATTTAGCCGTGATGACACCCTTACCATATATCATGGAATAAAAGTTAAAATCCAAACTTCTACTGCAACTTACGTCGCAATGCGCTTATATTAACCCCAAATTATATGTGAGAAAGTTGAGTTAATAATTATTTGATAGAGATAACATCTCCTTTTGTTATTTCAACTAAAATTTTTGGAGTTAATTTAAAAACAGCGTTAGGTGTACCTGCGGCAGCCCATATTTCATCATATTGCATTAAATCTTCATCAATTAATGTAATAATAGAATCTTTATGACCGATAGGGGGAATACCACCTATGGCAAAACCTGTGTGTTCTAAAACAAAGTCAGCATCTGCTTTTTGAAGTTTTTCGCCAATATGTTCCTTAATAACTTTTTCATTTACTCTATTTGTGCCGCTTGCTATAATTAGAATAGGTTTTTGGGAAGACTTACCTTTAAAAATTAATGATTTAGCTATTTGACTTACTGTGCAACCTATAGTATTTGCTGCTTCCTGCGCAGTACGAGTAGAATCTGATAACTCAACTACATTAAGTTCAAATCCAAATTCATTGAGTACAGTTTGAACTTTTTGAGCACTTTTCTTTAAATTAGATGACATAAAGATTACCTCCTTTAACTTTAATTGTTATTTTTATGTTAAATCATTATAGTAAATATTAAAACAATCATGTATAATATATTATACATATATATAATATAACATACAATACATTGGAGGAAAAAATGAAAGATTTTAATTTAATAATAGGAAAAAACTTAAACAATATTAGAAGACAAAAAGGATTGAGCCTAGATAAGGTTGCTGAACTTACTGGAGTAAGTAAGGGAATGCTGGCACAAATAGAAAAAGGTATTTCAAATCCAACAGTAACTACATTATGGAAAATAGCTACAGGATTGAATGTATCTTTTTCGTATTTTATGGAAGAAGAAAATAGAGAAATTGTTTATGTTTCTCATAATAATATTAAACCAATACTAGAAAATGATAAAAAAATGATGGTATATCCACTGTTTCCTTATGACAATACTAGGAGATTTGAAGTGTTTACTATTGAATTAGAACCAGGATGTAATCATAAATCTGTACCACATAATGAAGGTACAGAAGAATATATTGTTGTTGCAAAAGGAGAGATGGAGGCAGTGATAGGAGACCTTGTGTATAAACTGTCATATGGAGATGCAATTAGATATTTTGCGAATAAACCTCACTGTTATAGAAATACAACAAATGAAATAGTAATTTTTCAGCATATAATTTATTATTTCAAATAGATATTTAAATTTACAATTACATAAAAATAAGTTAAGGATATTATAAATTGAACGAAATATAGTTTATAAAATGTAAAAAAACATCAAGTATGTGTTATATAAGGAGGGGAATTATGAGTAAACTTGGTGCTAAAATTTTTAAATTAGTTAGTTTTGTATCTGGTATAATTGTAGTAATATCCTTGATAAGTTATTTTATTATATTTAAAAATGTAGAAATGCAATTGAAAGATAAAGCAAAACAGTCTGTTACTGAGTCAATTAATGTTATTGACAAAGATAAAGTGGAGAAAATAATTAAAGATAAGTCTAATAAATCTAAAGAATATTCTGAAGTGCTGAATTCTATGATAACGTTTAAGGCTAAAAAAGATATAAAGAACTTTTATGTCTATGTAAAAAAAGATGATAAAACTGCACAATTTCTTTTGGATGCTTCACCAGAGCCAGCTGATTACATGGAAGATTATGAAATGGTGGATGAAATGAAAACTGCTTTTGATGGTAAAATTGTTGTTGATAATGAACCATGCACAGATAAATGGGGAACTTATGTGTCAGCGTATGCTCCAATAAAAGATTCATCTGGACAAGTTATAGCTAGTATTGGTGTAGATGAAGATATTTCTACATTTCAAAATATCAAGAAGTCATTTCTTATTATATCAATTTTAGAAATTGCAGTTGCCATTATTATATCTTTAGTTTCTGTATGGTTGTTTTCAAAAAAATTAAAATATAGTATTAATATAATTGAAAGTAAATTGATGAATATGAGTGAAGGAGACCTACAAGGGGAAATTCAGTTGAAAACAAAGGATGAAATTGCACAAATAGCAAACTGCTTAAATAATTTTAGATTGAAGATTAGCGATATTTTAATAAGTATAAAACATAATGTGTGCAATGTTCATGAGGATTCTAAAGGTCTATATACCATATCTGAGGAAATGTCATCGTCAGCAGAAAATGTTTCTTTAATAGTAGGAAATATATCTGAAAATTCTGCAGAGCAGGCTTCTGACATTTTCAATATAAAAGAAAACTTTAACGAATTTGGTAAAAGTATAGAAAATACTGCCAAAATGATGGGCGAATTTGATATAATGGCAATTGATATTAAAGAGAAATCTAAAGAAAGTAATAGTAAATTAAGCTTATTGACAAATTCAATAAATGATTTAAATATTAAATTTAAATCTGTAGCTGAAAAAATTCAAAATTTAGGTTCTAATATTGATAAAATAAATGATATTACAAATTTAATAAATGATATATCAGATCAAACTAACTTACTTGCATTAAATGCCTCTATAGAAGCATCTAGAGCAGGAGAAGCTGGAAGAGGATTTAGTGTTGTAGCAGATGAAATTAGAACTCTTGCAGAACAATCAAAAATGTCCTCGCAGAATATTAGTGAACTTTTAAAAAATGTTTCTAAACAAAGTAGTAATGTTGTAATTGACACTAAAAATGTGGATTCTCAATTTTCAAGTCAAATGGGTATTATAAATAGTATTGCCAGCTCTTTTGGTGAAATAATTAGTGATATTGAAAGATTGTTACCAGGAATAAATTTAGTTAATAAATCTATTATTGAAGCTAATAATAAAAAATCTATAATAATAAATAGTTTGGAAAATTCATCTTCTTCTGCAGAAGAAATTTCTACATCCTCTAGAGAAATAGTTGTTTTAGCTGAAGAATTAAGCAGTTCTACTGAGGAAGTTGCAAATGCTTCTGAAAAATTGCTGCATATGGTTGATAATGTAATGAATAATGTAAATAAGTTCAAAACATTAAAAGAAAATGAAAGATAAAGAAAATTCTGTTGACAGAGAAATTGTTTGTTAGTATAATACAAATAATAAATTGAAAATTTGTTTATCGAGAGTGGTGGAGGGACTGGCCCAATGAAACCCGACAACCAGTATTATTTATAGTACATTGGTGTCAATTCCTGCAGCTTAAGCTGAAAGATAAGGACAACGCTGTTTATTTAGTTCAAGGTTTTCCTTGAACTTTATTTTTTATAAAATAATTACATAAGGGAGGATAAAAATGAGCACTTTAGGTAAAAAAATTGGATTTATTGGAGCAGGACAAATGGGAGAAGCTATAATGAGAGGGCTAATAAAAGCAGAACTTGTAGCTCCTTGTGATATATATGCTATGGATATTTTAGATTCCAGACTTCAATATATTAAAGAAAAGTTTGATGTAGTTAATTCAAGTAGTGATAAAAGTACAGGTTACAGTTATTTGGTAGATAATTGTGATATTATATTTTTATGTGTTAAACCACAGGTTATAAAGGAAGTTTTAAAACTTGTAGAGAATTGTAACTGGCATAAGGAAAATCAGCTTGTAATTTCAATTGTTGGAGGTATAAATACTTCGTTTATTGAAAAATATTTAAAGGAAATCCCTGTGATTAGAGTAATACCAAATACACCTATGTTAGTTAATGTTGGAGCTTCAGGGGTAGCAAAGGGTAAGAATGCAAAGGATGAACATTCTGAAGTAGCTCTTAAAATTTTTAAAGCTCTAGGAGTAACCTATTTAGTACCTGAAAATTTAATTGACTCTGTAATGGCTATAAGTGGTTGTGGTCCTGCATATGTTTATATGCTTATTGAGGCTATGGCTGATGGTGGAGTGGAGCTAGGAGTTCCTCGTGAAATGGCTCAAACCTTGGCAGCCCAAACAGTTATGGGAGCAGCTAAGATGGTTTTAGAAACTGGTGAACACCCAGGAAGCTTGAAGGATAAGGTTTGTTCTCCAGGAGGATCTACTATTGCAGGTGTTAGAGCCTTAGAACAAGGGGCATTTAGAGGTACCATTATGAATGCCATTGAAGCTGGCAAAGTACGTATGGAACAAGTTGCAAAAAAATCAGAATAATAATTATGCTTTGAATAATGAAATGATTTAATAATATGGAAGGAAGATAAATTATGGGTAAAATAAGAAGTACAGATGAACCAGTAGGGAGAATGGCGAAACTTATGGCTGAATTACATTATTTTATGGCAAAGGAGATGATAGATAGATTAGGTGAAGAAAAAGGAAAAGAAGCAGTTAGAGCTGCCATAACTAAATTTGGTGAAGCAAGAGCTGAAGTCATGCTAGAAGAAGCAAAAGAAAAAGGACTTGAAATAAATGCAGAAACCTTTTCCAAGATAAAAGATATGCCGTCAATTTCATGGGAAAAAGATCCAGATAATCCTTGTGATATGACATATTGTCCTATGCATGATATGTGGGAACAATTAGAAGCTGAGGATATTGGAGCATTATATTGTGAAATAGATGCTGTTTTATATAATAAATTTAATTTGGATTTTCAAAGACCTTTATGCAAAACTAATGGAGATAGATGTTGTAGATTTATAGTTAAAGATAGAAAATGATCATATAAAATAATAAATAAGAACATTATTTTTTAAACTTAAATAAATGTGTTTAAAAGAAAAGTTTAAGTTAAAAAATATGTTCTTATTTTGTTTTTAAATAATTTATAGAAACTATTATATTTAAAATGTTATTTTATGTATTTAAAATCTTTATTTATATCTTGGATTTTATCTTTCAATCCTGATGAAGTGTATATTTTATAATCAGATGTAGTAATTTCACAGTTTACTTTTGGTAATTTTTGTACAAATTGAATACCTTTTTCTCTTCCTAATATAAATACAGTTGTTGACAAAAGGTCACAAATCATAGAACTATCACTGAGATTTCCATCAGCTATTATTGTATCACTGATAACACCATTATCTGCAGGATATCCTGTATGTGGATTAATTATATGATGATATCTTTTACCATTTTTTATAAAATACCTTTCATAGTCACCTGATGTGGACAAAGCTTTATTAGATACCCCAATGATTCCAAGAAAATTATCACTACTATTGCTTCTAGGATGTTGAATTGCCACAGACCATGGCGACTTATTTTCATTTTGACCAACAGCATATGTACTGCTGTTTCCCAAGTTTATAAGACCATTTTTTATATTGTACTTTTTATAAATTTTTAATACTTCATCGCAAGCAAAGCCTTTAGCAATACCTCCTAAGTCTATAGACATACCTGCCTTTTGAAGCATAATACTGCTGTCAGCTTCATTAATACTGATTTTGTCATACCCTACTAAAGTTAACTTGGATTTTATTTCAGAATCAGAAGGTATTCTCTCGTTTTCAGTTCCAATGCCCCATAATTTTATTAAAGGACCAGTGGTTATGTCCCAGGCACCATTACTTAATTTTGAATACTGAATTGATGCTTTAATCATTTTCATTATCTCAGGATGAACCTTTACATAATTCTTTCCAGAAGCATTATTGATTTTACTAACATCGCTAGTATTAATATTGGGGCTTGCCATTTTGTCTAATTCATCTATTTTTTTCAAAGATTCTTCAACTGCAAATTTAGCATTAGGACCATAAGCTTTTAAATCCATAAATGTATCCATTTTAATAGCATTTTGTTCATATAGAGTATTATTATTGGAGCATGAAGTTAGAGAAAGTGTAATGAAAATACATACAAGTAATAGTGCACTGATTTTTTTCATATTATATATCCTCCTGATTAAACAAGTTTAGTGAAAAGTAGTCATATATGCTCCTCAATTATAGAAAAAGTATACAATTAAGTCAATGTAATTTGTTTAGTAAGAACTTAACTTTTGAAGTTTTAAAAAAGTTCCTTCATATTTACACTCATTATATTAAGTTAAAATTTTGTATGTGCGAAAGTTGAATTAAGAATAATTGAATAAAATTGAGGGATTGGAAAATATATGTTATAATTTCACTTAAAGTAGCATTTATATATGTATAATAAAGATATTTTTTATTACAAGCATTTTAATTATAAAGAAATTATTAAGTCTTATAAAATACAAAATAGAAACTATATAATTAATATGTATGGGAGGAACTAATAGTGAAGGAAAAACTGCTAATAGTTGAAGATGATGAAGCAATTGCAAACATTTTAAAAGAACACCTTGAAAAAGAAGGTTACGAAGTTAATTGGTCATCAACTGGCAAGGAAGGATTGGAGGATTTTAAGAAGTATAAATTTGCATTAGCAATGGTAGATATAATGCTGCCGGAAATGGATGGGTTTACTCTTTGTAAAAATATAAGATGGATTAATGAAGATATACCAATAATGATACTTAGTGCAAAGCAAACGGATATGGATAAAGTAAAAGGATTAAAACTTGGTGCAGATGATTATATAACTAAACCATTTAGTTTAACTGAAGTTTCTGCAAGGGTAGAAGCGCATTTAAGAAGATATAGAAAAATGGACAAAACTTTAATATCAAATGGTACTTTGAAGTTTAAAAAAGATCTTATTATAATACCAGAAGAAAAAAAGGTTACTATAAATGGACAAGAAACTCAAATGACATTAAAAGAATTTGAATTGTTACAACTTATGGCTCAAAATCCCAACAAGGTATTTTCAAAGGAAGAACTATATCACCATGTATGGGATAGCATAGATTTAGATGGAAATAATACAGTAACAGTACATATAAAGGAACTAAGGGAAAAGATAGGAGATAGCAGTAAAAATCCAATTTTTATTCAAACTGTATGGGGAACAGGCTATAAATTTATAGGAGAAAAAATATATTAAAAATATAGTAAGGGGGACACAAAATGAAAACATTTTTGAAAAAAGTTAGTATTTTTATTTTAACATTTTTTATGTTATTTTCTTCCTGTAACACAGCATTTGTTGGACAAACTGTTTATGCAGCAGATGCGGATACTATAACAGTTAATGAAGTAGGTAAAAACTATTATGGATTTCAACTTACTTCAGTTAAGGAAGAGCCAAAGAGTAAATCTACTATTATGATGTTTACTCATGTAAAAACAGGTGCAAAGCTTATGTATGTTAAAAACGATGATACACAAAGAGTTTTTGACATTACATTTCGTACACCAGTTACAGACAATACTGGAGTGAATCATATTATTGAACATTCAGTTCTTGATGGTTCTAAAAATTATCCAGTAAAATCTCCATTTAAAGAAATGCTTAAAGGATCACTTGGTTCATTTATCAATGCTATGACTAGTACTGATTATACTACATTTCCTGTAGCAAGTACTAATGAACAGGATCTTAAAAATCTTATGGGAGTATATTTAGATGCGGTATTTTATCCAAAACTAACTACTGACCCAAATATATTTAAACAAGAAGGTTGGAGATATGAGCTTCCATCAAAGGATTCAGCTCTTTCAGTTAATGGAGTTGTGTATAATGAAATGAAAGGTAATTATTCCAATCCTCAATGGCTTTTGCGTAGTGCAATAACTCAATCACTTTTCCCTGATACATCTTCTAAGTGGGATTCAGGTGGAAATCCAGATGCTATTCCTAATCTTACAAGAGAACAATTAGTTTCAACTTATAAGAAAAATTATACACCTTCAAATAGTTATATATATTTATATGGTAAATTGGATATAGGTGAATATTTGAAATTCATTGACAGCAACTATTTAAGTAAATTTGATAAGGTTAATGTGGATACTTCCATTAAAACTCAAAAACCTTTGTCCAATATTCCTGTGAAGGTAGTATCTTATCCTGTACCTAAAGATGGAGATACAAAAAAGAAAACATATCTTTCATTAAATTTTGTTACAGGTAATATAGATGATAAGGAAACAAATGTGGCACTTAATTTTTTAGATTATTTGCTTATGGGAACAGATACTGCTCCACTGAAAAAAGCACTTACTGACGCTGGTATTGCAGAAAATGTAAGTTGTTCTTTTAGTATGCAAGGTGCTCAACCTATATTTTCAATTAGTGCTATTAATTCTGATGAAGCTTCAAAGGAAGTTTTTGAAAAGACAATTTTTAATACTTTAGATAGTATTTCGAAAAATGGATTTGACAAAGATTTCCTTAAATCTGCTATGGCATCTTATGACATAAGTAATCGTTCTGAAAAACTTGTAACTCCTATGCTTGGTGGAAATGGATTTATTTTATCACAAACTGCATTATCCACATGGATATATGATAAGGATCCTGCAATGTATTTTGAAACAGATAGTGTTATGAAAAAAATTAAGGAAACAGATCAAAATAAGTATTTCCAGAATTTGATCAATAAATGCTTGCTTTCAAATAACTATCATTCACTAGTTGTGTTAAAGCCTGAAGCAGGACTTGAAAGTAAAAATGCTGAAAATACAGCTAAAAAGCTTGCAAGCTATAAGAGTCAGATTGGTGAAACAGGGGTTAATTCTCTTTTAAAAGGTACTGAAGATTTTAATGCATGGCAAAAAACTGAAGATTCTAAAGAAGCACTTGAAACTTTGCCAAAGCTTTCTCTTAAAGAAGTTAAACCTGAAATGCCAAATTTAAATTATAGTGTTCAAAATCAGTCAAGTATGAAGGTACTTACACATAATTCAGATTTGAATGGACTTTCAATTATAAATTTTTACTTTGATACATCTAGGGTTCCTCAAGATAAATTACAATATTTAAGTTTGCTTTGTTCATTACTTGGAAATGTAGATACTAAAGAACATAATTATAAAGGACTTTCAAATGAAATGCTGCAATATACAGGAGGGGCTATAAGTTTTGTTCCTTCAGCAGTAGCAAACAGTAAAAGTCCTGATAACTACAGTCCTAAAGTTACAGCATCAATTTTAGTACCACAGGATAGTATTTCAAAATCCTTTGATATGATTAGCGAAATCATAAATGGCAGCAAGTTTGAGGACAAGCAAAGAATAAAGCAAATTATTGAGCAGAACAAATCAGCTCTACAAATGCTTTTGACATCGGGTTCAGGAAGTGCTGCAATTATGAGAATGAATGCATATATGAATGAAAGTGGAAGATATAGTGAAGCAATTACAGGACTTTCATACTATAAATTTTTACAGGACTTAGACAACAATTTTGATGCAAAATGGGACAGTATTTCCAAAAATCTTAAGGATACATGTAATCTTGCATTTAATAGAAATGATCTTGTAGTAAGCTATAGTGGAAGTGAAGATGATGCTAAAGTATTTAGTAAGGAATTAGATCGTATAAGTCCTAAAATTAATTCACAAGTACTTCCACATCAAAAATATGCTTTTTCTCAGCCTAGTAAGAATGCTGCTTTTTCTTCTACTGCAAAAGTACAAACAGTAATACAAGGAGGAGATTTAAAAAAGGCAGGATATACTTACAATGGAAAAATGATGGTACTTCAAAATGTATTAGATATGGGATATTTGTGGAATAAGGTGAGAACAACTGGTGGCGCTTATGGAGTTCAAAGTGCATTTTCATCTGATGGAAGAGTTATACTTGCTTCAATGAGAGATCCAAACCTTAAAGAAACTTTAGAAGCTTTTAAGGGTACAGTTGACTATCTTAAAAAATTTAAAGCTACGGATAGTGAAATGAACAATTATATTATAGGCGCCGTTAGACAATATGTTAACTTAAAAAGTAATGGACCTCTTATGGAAAGTTCACTTTGTGATTCAATGTATCTCACTAATTCTTCTGTAAATGATTTGCTTGAGTATGAAAAACAGGCTCTTTCAACTACACCAGAGGATATAAGAAACTATGGAGATATGCTTGATAAGATTTTAAAGCAAAATATGTATTTTGTAGAAGGCTCTAAAGAAGCTATTGAACAAAACAAGGCATTGTTTAATGAAGTTATAGATACTGGAAAATAAAGGTGGTTGTTAAATGAATTTGATAACATGGATAGGTAAGAAAGATATTGATATTGCATTTGTAATTGTTCTTATAGGAATAGTGATATCACCCATAGTACATTATTCATGGATTATATCAATTATAGCTTGTTTATTTTTAAAAGATGACTAAATTCAATATAACTTTGTATTATAAGGAGGAATGTTTTTCCTCCTTTAATATATTTGCAGATTTTTAAGATTTTAATAAGTTTAAATAAATGATATTACTATAAAATTAAAATAGAAAGCTGATGGGAGGATAAATGTGAATAATATAATAAATATATGTTTTACAGAAGGCGCAGGAGGGAAATTTAGAATTGCTAGTAAGATGAATGAACTGAATAGCAAGCAAAAGGTTATGGTTCTTTCTGATGATCTTTCACATGGACCTATAAAAGGTGGAATAAATATTGAAGATAGAATTAATTGGTGGAGAGTTGCAAGTGGAGATGAATATTTTATTGAGTATGGTGCAGATGAGTTAAAAGAAAATTATAATACATTTCACAATGAAATTTCAAAAGTAGATAGCAGCGATGTTTTATACTTGTGGTATGGTTCCAGTCAGGAGTTTTGTGGAATGTTATATACCTTAGAACTTTTAAAGAATAAGGATTTAAATATATATTTAATAAATGTAACAGATACAGTTGTGAAACATAAAGAGAATATATATTTAGCTAGAGATACTGGATACATTGTACCACAATATATAGAAAAATATGCAAGTTTAAAGGAAAAACTGGCTTTAGATAAATATAGGGAGCTTCTTGATACCTGGGAATTATTAAAAAATGACAATTCAATGTTACGTGTTTTTAAAAATGAAAAAATAAAAAGTGTAGATGAAAATTATTTTGATATGGATATACTGAAATATGTTCCAAAAGAATTTAAAAATTCAGCTAAAATTGTGAGATCGGTAGTAGACAATAGTGATGTGGAAATTTCCTTTGATTATATAATGTGGAGAATAAAAGAATTAGTTAAGTTAGGAAAAATTGACTACATATACGATAAAACTTATTATGGTAAATTTGAGAGCCTTAAAATGAATATAAAGATAACAGAAGAAGGATTAAATTATCTAAGTGCTGATCAAAAGGCCATGAGTATTTGGAGAAATATTAAAAAGGATTTAAATCCAGAAGATTATATTATAAATGAATACATAGAAGAAGGTAGATTGGAAGAAAAAATAAATATTACAAAAAGATTAAAGGACGTATTAGATGCAGAAACCATAGCAGAAAAAACAGGCTTAACTGTAGGGCAAGTTAAAAATTTATAATATAGAAACTAGTGTGTTTTAATAAATAGTACTACAAAATTAAAAGTCATAGGGGGATAAGCATGAACAAAATAATTAACATATGTTTTTCAGAAAGTGCAGGAGGAAGTTTTAAGCATGCTATTAGTACTAAAATACTTCAGAGTAATCAGGAGATAATACTTTTTCTTGATGATCTTTCACAGGGAGCCATAAAGGATGGAATAGATATTGAGGAAAGAATCAATTGGTATAATACTTTTATGAGAGAAAATCAATTAAAGCCAGCTGTTGATTATGATATAGATGATTTAAAAGAAAATTATAGAACATTTCATAATGAAATTTCTAAAGTAGATAATAGTGATATTTTGTATTTATGGTATGGTTCTAGTAGAGAGTTCTGTGGAATGTTATATGCTTTAGAGCTTTTGAAGGATAAAAATTTAGATATATATTTAATAAATGTAAAGGATACAGTTATTAAACGTAAAAAAATTGAATTTAAAGCAAGGTCTACCGGAGAAATTATATCAGAAAATATAGAAAAGTATGCAGCAGCTAAAAGAAAGCTGAATTTAAATGAATATAGAGAGCTTCTTGATAAATGGGAATTACTAAAAAAGGATAACTCTATATTACGTGTTATTAAAGATGGAAAGTTAGAAAGTGTAGATGAAAATTATTTTGATATAGATATACTAAAATACACCCCAAAAGAATTTAGAAATCCCATAAGAACAATAGGAGATGTATTAGGCAAAAGTGAAGAAAGAATTTCAGATGAATACATATTTTGGAGAATAAAGGAGTTAATTAAAACAGGAAAAATAGAACACAATGGTAAATTTGGAGTTATAGGAATGGAAATAAAAATAACAGAAGAAGGACTCAAATATTTAAGTACTGACAAAGATGCCATGAGGATTTGGGAAGAGGATAGAAAAGAATCAGAAGAGGAAGAAGAGATCAGAAACAAATATAGAAAGCAAGGTATAATGGAAGAAAGAATGGATATAGCAAAAAAATTAAAAGGTGTTTTAGATAATGAAACTATAGCAGAAAAAACAGGTTTAAGTATAGAACAAGTTAAAGGTTTGGAGGAAAATTAATTATGGACTATAAAATTATTTTAATGCTTGCAGCTGTAGGGGTTATAATGTGGATATCAGCTGCTATAAGCCAGATGAGAAATGACAATATGAGAATGAATGCAACTTTAAATAAGATTGCTAGAAAAGTTGGAGCATTCGATGAATTAACAACTGAATTAAAAAAGCTTATTTCAGAGCATGAAACTATTAAAGCAATTAGATTATACAGAGAGGCTACGGGGTGTGGATTAGTTGAGGCTAAGAAATATATTGACTCCTTAAAAGAAGAATTAAAAATAGGTGAATAATTAAATAAGATTTATATTAAGTTTAAATTAGGGGAGAAGTGTACATGAAACTTAAAAGATGGCTTATATTGTCTCATTTAACAGTTATGCTGACACCAGTGATTTCAGGTTTGTTATTATATGTAATTATAGGTAATTATAATAGCAATACTCAAGTTTCAGATTATATATCTGCTGTGAACAAATTTAAAACATATGAGCAGCAATTGGACAATCCTGATATATATGTTGGATACCCTTTAAAAGATAAAAAATTTATATCTAGTAAAGACAGAAATTCTATAAAAATAGAATTATACAATGCTGTAGGTCAGGAAATATATTCTTCAGATGATAATATAGCTGGTTTTATTTCAAAGGAGATTGCATTTTCAGATTTATATAAAATACAAACGGGAGCTAGAGCATATACACTGAAGATGCCTGTATTTAATAAGGACAGTGCACTGGTAGGGTTTTATAAAATAGCTATAGCAAGGGAAGATTTTGTTGAAGGTATAAATTATAGAACCGTTATTACAGTTTTATTTTTTATAATTATAGTTTTGTGTATTTTTATATCAGTAGGGCTTCTTTTAAACAAAAAACTTAATAAGCCAATTAAACTTCTAGTAGAAGGAATGAATAAGTTTGCCTTAGGAGATAAAAACATAGTAGATTATAAATACAGTGATGAGATAGGAGAACTTATAAAACATTTTAATGATATGAAAAAGGATATTGAAGAGAAAAGAGAGATTATTGAGCAACAGCAAAAATCTAAGGAATATATGATATCTGCCATATCTCATGACTTAAAAACACCGTTAACTGCCATAAGAGCCTATGCTGAAGCTATGATTAACGATGAAAGTTTAGATATAAAAGACAATAAAAATAAGGCTTTAGTTATACTGAATAAAAGTGATTATATGAAAAATATGATAGATGATTTAATGATGTACAATCTTCTTACTACAGAATATAAAATGAATTTTGTAGAACTTGAAGGTTCGGAGTTCTTCGAAATGCTATTTTCAGGGTATGATGAGTCTTGTACACAAAAGAAAATAAAACTTACTATAGATATAGATGTTCAAGGTAAATACAAAGTAGACGTAAGGCAGATGACAAGGGTAGTAGATAATTTGATGGCAAATGCTTTAAGATATACTCCTGTAGATGGATATATATGTATGGGTGCAGTTTCACTAGATAATGAAATGCCAGGCTGGTTGAAAATAGGCACAGAAAATAAAACAATTCCTTGGAAAAAAGATGGTTTGCTGATTGTAGTTAAAAATCAGGGTGATGGCATTATAGATAAAGAAAAAGAAAAGGTATTTATGCCCTTTTACCAAAGTGATGATTCTAGAAATAAAAAGTTGTGGAATGGTGTAGGATTAGGGCTTAGCATTGTTAAATTAGTAATTGAAAAGCATTATGGTGAAGTTAAAGTCTTTTCAGAAGGAAACAGTACAATGTTCACATGCTGGATACCTGTACACAGTTAAGCTTAATTTTAATATTATAAAGAAATTATTAAGTTTAATAAAAATAGAAAAAGTATTTATATAATGTATACATAAGGTTAAAAAATTTACTAAGAGATTAAAAGGAGATGTTTTATTGTGAAGAAGAGAATACTAGCAATATTTACTGCAACTTTAATAACAGCAAGTTTGTTTCAAGGCTGCGGCAGTTTAAAGAAGGATACAATAATACCAGGTGAGGTTATAAATAAAGCTATGAGTGCTTATGAGAAACCTAAGTCATATTATGGTGAAGCAAAGCTGGAAATATATGAAAACGGAAAATTAAGTGAAAAAGCCGATATGAAGGAATGGGCAGATAATTCATCAAATAAAATGAGAAGACGTTATGAATTAAATTCTAGTATTAGTGGAAAAAATATATCTACTAATGATGGTAATAAAGTATTAGTATATATGGTAAAAGATAAAAAGGCTATGTCCATGAAAGCAGGAAATAATTTATCAGATAGCAATAATGATTATAAATCACAGCTTATGAAACAACTCAGCAGTATATCTAAAACACATGATTTAACTTATAAAGGAGAAGAAAGTGTTAATGGATTCAAAACCTATCATTTGTATGCTAAACCAAAACAGAAAAATAGCATTTTAGGTGATATGAACTATTGGATAGATGAGGGCAGCTGGTTTGTTATAAAGTGTACATCGGAAAGTTCTAATATGAAAACAGATACAGAATATACAAAGATAAAATTTTCACCTAAGTTAGATAATAGTTTATTTACTCAAAATATTCCTTCTGATGTTAAAATAGAGGATATAGATAACAACAGCGAACTTAAAGAAAATAAAATTGATATGAAACAAGCAGAAAAAATAGCAGGAAAACCTATTTTAACATTAAAAGAAACATCTGGGTACAAGCTAAAAAGTGTAACTTATATGGATGCACCAGGTGTAAAACATAAAGAAATAAATCAAACTTATGAAAAAAATGGAGCAGATCAATTGATTCTTACAACTATAGTTCCATATGATAATAAGGATACCCAGAAGGATGATACAAAAATTGATGGTGAAAAAGATATTACTATAAGAGGAAAAAAAGGAATGTCTATGGAAGAACCTATAAAAACTATATCATGGAGTGAAGATGGATTTAATTATAATTTGTTAATTCAAGATCCTACATTAAATGTAGATAATGGTAAAAAACTAGTGGAAAGCTTACAATACTATAAGTAACAAATTGTTAGATATTCAACTTTTGCAATTTAAAAATATTGCGATATAAAGGTGCAGTGGAAGTTTGAATTTTAACTTTTATTCCATGATATATGATAAGGGTGCCATCACGGCTAAATGTTTTAATTATTCTAAAGCTTGAAGATTTGGAAAACCTAAGAACTTTGTCAAACTTGGTTCCCTCAAACAGGACTAAAGTTCTAAGGCTTTCCAAATCTTCAAGCTAAGAATAATACTAAAACAATTTAGCTAATGTGATGACACCCTTATCATATATCACTGCATAAAAGTTAAAATTTAAACTAGCAAGTTCAGTTATACGCATCTAATTACATTAAAATAGATAATTTTAGTAATCTAAATTATATTTATAATCATAACTTATAATGCTTAAAAATTAAGGCTAAGCCTGCTATTATACTAATATATTTAATTTAAAAGTCAGTTGTTTTATAGAAATACCTTAAAAATATAGCATAAAAAAATATGCAAATATTTCATAAAGTTAATAATTAACAAATTCACTATTTTTACAGGCTTCGCCATAGTAGTATTATTAAAATAGCTAAAATATATATAAATTAGGCAATAGTTATTATGAAAGTTACTTCGCTTATATATACAAAATGATTGCATGTTTATCGAAGAGATTTTAATTTGCCTACCTCAGAATAAGGTATTTTACGAAAGCCTTTATCTGTTCTATAAGCCTTAACCAAGCCTTTGTCACACCATTTAATTACAGTAATGGGAGCTACATTAAATATTTTTGCAAATTCAGAAGGTGTAAGCATTTCTTTTAATTTTTTATCTGTATAGCTTTTATATTTTGTAGTATATCCAAGTAATTCATCTATTTCTTTAGCAATATAACCTTGTTCTTTTAATTTAAGCTTATAAAAGTCCCTTAAAGTGGATAAGGTAATATTATTATAAGGACAATTTTTTCTAAATATCCAGCGTAGTCCTGCAGTTGTATATTTAGTACCTCTTTCATTTATAAAAAGGTATTCTTCCATAGTGTATACTTCTTTTAAATACAACTTTAAGGAATTTTCTATACTAGAGTTCATAGGAACTTCCCTTTCATAAGAACCAGTTATATTTATAACCCTTTCATCAAAATCTAAATCTTTTAATTTAAGTTCTATAACCTCAGCAGTTCTTAATCCAGAATATGCAATTAAACTTAACATTGTATAATTTTTTATTCCATCATTACAGCAAATTTGTTGAAGCAAGTTTTCTATGTATTTTTCATCTATATAATTGCTATTGTTAACTTTAACTTTTGAAATTTTAACTCTTAGAGAA
Source organism: Clostridium carboxidivorans P7 (assembly GCF_001038625.1). Classification (GTDB taxonomy): domain Bacteria; phylum Bacillota; class Clostridia; order Clostridiales; family Clostridiaceae; genus Clostridium_AM; species Clostridium_AM carboxidivorans. Next base: position 1,823,179 of record NZ_CP011803.1, on the reverse strand, counting down.
TTATCTACTACCATTTCTTTTTGAATACCTTCACTTATTAAAAAGTTATTATAAGATTTAAAGAAATTGATGTAATTATTTATAGAGCTTTCACTTATATTTGAAGAAATATCTTTCATGTATTTTTTTACAATGTTTTTTTCTAATCTTTTAAATGGAGTTTTTATGACTTCTTCGTACCATTTTAAGAATTTCCTTAAATAATATATGTACAAATATATAGAACTATCCTTCATATTTTGTTTTAATAAATAATTATTATATTTATAAAAATTCTTCATTTTTTTGCTCCTAATTTAAGTATACTTTAATATAAATTATAACAAATTATCGTGTAGAGAAAAATATGATATTTTGTACTAATTTAAAATAGAATTAAAATTCAAAAAATAATATATTGACAACTAATAGCAAAAATTGCTATAATGTTCACAATTAAATAAAAAAACTTCTTATCAAGAGAGGCTGAGGGACTGGCCCTATGACGCCCGGCAACCTGAATATTTATTATTTAATGGTGCTAATTCCAGCTGGTTATATACCGAAAGATGAGGAGCTATATGGAAATTTAATCTTCTTGTAGTTCTATCTACAAGGAGATTTTTTTTATTAATAAATTTAGAGAGGAGAAAAAATATTATGAAAAAATTTACTTCAAAAGAAATAGTGGATATTGCACTTAAATGTGGAGCTTCATTAGCAGGAGTTGCAAATGTGGAAGATTTAAAAAAGGCACCAGCTTTTACTGTTGTATCTAAAATGCCTGAATATAACGGTGTTGGAACTTATATGAGAGGAAAAGATGATTCATTTTTGACAGGGGTAGTATGGCCTGAAGGAATAAGAAGTGTAATTGTTTTAGCTTATCATCATCCTGTAGATGATCCTAAAATGGATTATTGGGTTGAAGGGGTTAATAATACAATAGGAAATAAGGAAATTATAGAAGTTGGAAAGAAATTTAAAGCTGTTATGCTAGATTCAGGAATTGATACATATTCATTTAATTATCATATAGAAAAAGGAGGAATATTTTTAAAGGATTCTTCGGTTGTAGCAGGACTTGGATGCATTGGAAAAAATAATTTATTGGTTACTCCAGAATATGGTTCGCATGTAAGGTTAAGAGCAATAGGCTTGAGTTTAGATTTACCATCAGATGGTCCTTCAGGTTATGATCCGTGCTCTTCATGTGAAATAAAATGCTGGGAAAAATGTGCGAAAAGTGCTTTTGCAAAAAAAATATATTTTGAAGAGAAGCTTGGAAGAAGAGAACTTCCAGGAAGAATAGGAAATTTTGATAGAACTTTATGTAACATAGAAATGAAAGAAAATGAAGCTAATATGGAGCCTATGGAAGTACCAAAGCTTACTCCAAATGGCCCTGAAAATACTATAAAGTATTGTAGAATTTGTGAATATTCATGTCCAATAGGAAAGTAATTGTAATAAAAATAAGTATAGAATTTTAAGACAAGCTTCATTATAAAAGCTAAAAATGATTGGGGGGCTATTATGAACACTAATTTGGAAACAAAAGATGTAGAAACAAAAGCTAAAGGACAACTTCAGAGAAGCTTAAAAGCAAGACATATGAATATGATTGCTATTGGTGGAGCAATTGGAACAGGTTTATTTTTTGCAAGTGGAAGTGCAGTTAGTACTGCAGGACCAGGAGGAGCATTAGTTGCATATACAATCATGGGGATTTTAGTTTATTTTTTAATGACATCACTAGGTGAAATGGCAACATTATTACCTATATCAGGCTCTTTTGAAACTTATGCTACAAGATTTGTAGATCCAGCTTTAGGATTTACTCTTGGGTGGAATTACTGGTTTTGTTGGGCTATATGTGTTGCAGCAGAACTAGTTGCAGGTTCGCTTATAGTTAAGTTTTGGTTTCCAAATACAAATACTACTTTGTGGAGTGTACTTTTTTTAATAATTATTTTTGCTTTAAACATTTTATCTGCAAGAGCTTATGCTGAGGGAGAATATTGGTTTGCAAGCATTAAAGTTGTTACTATAATTATATTTCTTGTAGTAGGTGTACTCATGATATTTGGTATATTAGGAGGAAAATCACCTGGATTTTCTAATTGGGTATTAGCAGATAACTCTGGGAAAAAAGGACCTTTTGTAGGTGGTATATTGGCAATTATCAATGTTTTTTTAGTTGCAGGTTTTTCATTTTCAGGAACAGAAATAGTTGGACTTGCTGCAGGAGAATCAGAAAATCCTGAAGAAAATGTTCCAAAGGCAATAAAAACTGTTTTCTGGCGTATTTTATTATTCTATATGGGAGCAATTTTAATAATTGGATTTTTAATTCCTTTTACTGATCCAAATCTTTTAAAAAGTGGTGCTGACAATATTGCATACAGCCCATTTACTATGGTATTTCAAAAGTCTGGATTAGCCATTGCAGCTAGTCTTATGAATGCAGTAATTTTAACTTCTGTTCTTTCTTGTGGAAATTCTGGACTCTATGTGGCATCACGTATGCTTTATTCTTTATCAAAGGAAGGTAAAGCACCTAAGTTCTTATCGAAGGTAAATAAAAGAGGGGTTCCCATGAATGCATTATATATTACAACCATAGTTGCTTGTTCAGCATTTTTTGCATCATTAATTGGTGATGGAAAGATATACTACATACTTTATAATGCTTCTGGTATCACAGCTTTTTTTGCTTGGTTAGGTATAGGTATATGCCATTATAGATTTAGAAAAGCATATATTGCTCAAGGTAAAAAATTGGAAGATTTAAAATACAAGGCTAAATGGTACCCGTTAGGACCTATTATGGCTATTATATTTTGTACAATTGTTATATTTGGATCTAACATATGGATTTTTCAAGCTGAAAAATTTAGTTGGTTTGATTTTATAACAAATTATGTATGTATTCCTGTATTTATGTTATTGTATTTCGGATACAAAAAAGTTAAAAATACCAAAATGGTTCCTTTAAATGAATGTAATTTTGAATACAGTGAAGAAGAAAAAGTGAAAAGTTAGTAAAATGATAAAAGTATCCCTAATAATATAAATTTTAAACATTTGTGTCATGTGATATAATAAAAGGGTTAAAATTTAAGTTATTAGGGAGAAAATATGTTAAGAGAAGATATGTTGTTACAAATATTTAATGAAGAAACTAGTGGTAATAACTACAGCAAAGGTCAGAGGGTTTTAAATAATGATTTAGTTTCTTCTATAGATATTACAGATTCAGATAATTTAATTCATATAGATGGTAATGTAATTTCGGAAAATCTTTTTAATGAATATAATACGAAAATTGAAATAGATACAGAGAAAAAAAGCATTTTTTCTACTTATTGCAGTTGTCTTGACTATGAAAAAAATGAGTTAAAAAAGAAAAATTATTGTTGCAAACATTTGGTGGCAACATTTTATAAGGCTTTACCTAGGTTAGAGGATTATTCTATTTTAGATGAAAATGCATCTGATAAGGAAATTGTATTTAAAAGAAAAAGTAATATACTATCTATGCTTTTAGGTGATAGTAAAAATAAGGAAAAAATAAAAATAGAAGTATATATAAATAAAAATGGATGGACTGATAAACTTAAGGTTGAGTTTAAAATAGGATTGAATTTTATGTCTTCTAATAATCTTTATGTTTTAAAGGATATAAATCAATTATTATTATGCATTTACAATAATATTCCTATAAAGTACAGTAAAAACTTTACTTTCAATATAAAAAATCAAAGGTTAGCTACAAAGGATAGAAGACTTATAGATTTTATAAAAACACTAAAGGATATAGAGGAAAAGAACAATCTTATTACTAAGAATAGGGAAAATTTTATAGAAGGAAAATATATAAATATTCCAGATTATTTTGTTAGAGAGTTTTTTGAAATTATAAAGGAACATAGAGTTTACTTAAATGAAGGATTTTTTTATAGAACTGTGGAAACGGAAATTTTACATGATGTTCCACCTATAGATTTTGATTTAAAGAAGATAAAAGATGAATATATACTAAAATCCTCAGGAGGAATGCCAATAAGCTTGGATTCTAAAAATGAGGCTTTTTTATATGGAACAACTATATATCTTCCAGATTATGATTTTTGCTATAAGATAAGTCCATATCTTCAAATATTTAGCCAAAATAAAGTTATAACCATGGAGGATACTGAGGAGGAAATTATACTAAGAAAACTAATTCCTCATCTCAAACTTTTAACAGATAATATAAGTGTATCTAAAAATATAAAAGATAAGATAGTAATAGATGATTGTAGTTTTAATTTTTATTTTGATAAAGAAGAAGAAAAAGTTACATTATTAGTAAAAGTAAATTATGGGCAATTTGAGTTTAATATTTTTCAAGATTATAAAGAAAAAATAATATATAGGGATTCTAAAAAGGAAAATGAAGTTATACAAATTGTAAGAAGTTTGGGCTTTGAAGAAATAGATGAAAAATTTTATTTTTTGAAAGATGATGATTATATGTTTAAGTTTTTTAAAAGCGAAGTTGAAAAGCTTCAACAAATGGGTGATGTATATTATTCTGAAAACTTTAAAGGAATAAAGCATTTAGGTACAAAGGGAATAAAGGGAGAAATTAAATCAGGAAAATACGATTATTTTCAAATGGATTTTAAAATATCAGATATAAGTCCACAAGAGACTAATGAAATTTTAAGAGCATTTAGAGATAATCTTAAATATTATAAATTGAAAAGCGGTGAATATCTTGATTTACAGGAATTGGAGCTTAATAAATTTTTAAAACTTTTAGATGTAATTTCTCATAATGAAATAGAAGAAAATTCTATAGAAATACCTAAAAATAAAAGTATTTTCTTAGAAAGCTTTATGCAAGAAAATAAAATTAGATACATAAAGGGTAAAAATCAATTAAAAGAGGTAAAAGATAAGTTTCATGATATAAAAAATATGAAATTTCAAATTCCAAGTGCTTTAAAGGGAGAGTTAAGAAAGTATCAAAAGGTAGGTTATAATTGGTTTAAAACTCTTCAATATTTAGGTTTTGGAGGCATTTTGGGAGATGAAATGGGCCTTGGTAAAACAATTCAAACCATTGCATTTATAGTATCTAATATAGAAAGTAAATCTTTAATTGTAGCACCTACATCATTAGTATATAACTGGATAAGTGAGTTTGAAAAGTTCGCACCTACTGTTAAGGTGGGTGTTGCATATGGTATAAAGTCGGAAAGAGAGGAAGTACTTAAAAATATAGAAAACTATGATGTTATTATAACAACATATAATTTATTAAAGAAGGATTTAGAAAGTTATGAGGTATTAGAATTTGACTTTTGTATATTAGATGAAGCACAATACATAAAAAATTCAAATTCTCAGAATGCAGCAGCTGTGAAGAAAATAAAGGCAAATAATAGATTTGCGCTTTCTGGTACCCCAATAGAAAATTCTCTTATGGAGTTGTGGTCTATATTTGATTTTATAATGCCAGGGTATCTATATGATGAAAAAAGATTTAGTGTAAGATATCACAAAAAGCTTAATGAAGCTCCAGAAGTTATAGAAGAGTTAAGTAAACTTATAAAACCTTTCATACTTAGAAGAAGAAAGAGTGAAGTTATAGAAGAATTACCTTCTAAGATTGAAAAAAAATTACTTGTAACACTAAATGATGAACAGAAAAAGATATATAAGACTTATGCTAATTATGCTATGGAACTTATTAAGAAAAAGGTAAAGGATTTTGAGTTCCAAAATAGCAAAATAGAGATATTAGCTTATATAACGAAGCTAAGGCAGTTATGCTTGGATCCTAGAGTAATAATAAAAGATTATAATGGTGAAAGTGCCAAAATAGAAGCACTAGTAGAACTTTTAAGTAAAAGTATAGGACAGGGGCATAGAATACTTGTATTTTCGCAATTTACATCTGTTCTCAAAAACATTGGAAGAAGAATTAATAAAGAGGATATATGTTTTAGTTACTTAGATGGCTCCATACCTTCCGAGAAGAGAATAAATTTAGTAAATGATTTTAATCAAGGTGAAAATTCAGTATTTCTAATAAGCTTAAAGGCAGGGGGAACAGGATTAAATTTGACTTCTGCTGATGTAGTAATTCATTTTGATCCCTGGTGGAATCCAGCAGTGGAAGAACAAGCTACAGATAGAGCTCACAGAATAGGACAAAAGAAGGTAGTAGAGGTTATAAAGATAGTAGCTAAGGGTACCATTGAAGAAAAAATTATATCCTTGCAAGAAGAAAAGAAAAAACTTATAGGATCCCTTATAGAAAATGAGTCCTTTAATGGAAAGAAATTTTTAAGTTTAACAGAAGAAGATATAGTTGAACTGTTTAGTATTTAGTATAGAAATGTACAATTAAATTTTAATTATTTGATATTTTTAAGGAGAATTTGCAGGAATTTGGCAATAAATATTGAAATATATAATTTATAAATAATGCTTAAGAATAATTTCTGGAGGTGGACAGTATGAAACAATATTCAGAGTTGACAAGAAAGGATTTAGAGCTTCAATTTGAGGAAATGCCGGATTTTGATACTACTTGTGATGTAGAAAGTTATAATATGGTAATAGGTCAGAAAAGAGCAGTAGAATCCATAGAACTTGGATTAAATATGGATAGTAAGCAGTATAACATATTCATATCTGGTAAAACTGGCACAGGTAAAACAGGATATATTGTAAGAAAAATAGAGGAATATGCGAAAAAAATGCCTACACCACAGGATTGGTGTTATGTTTACAATTTCGAAAATTCTAATAATCCTATTTCGATTTCTCTTAATACAGGAACCGCTATTAAATTTAGGGAAGGTATGAATTCATTTATTAAATATATCATTAAAGAAGTTCCAGTTTATTTTGATTCTGAAAATTATGAAAACGAAAAAAATAGTATAATTGGCAAATATGAAACAATGCTTCTAGATTTGTCCAGAGGCCTGAATATTGAAGCAAAAAAAAGAGGGTTTTCAGTAAAAAAGACATCAACAGGGGAATTTGTTTTTATTGCGTTAAAAAATGATAAGCAGTTAAGTGATGATGAATATGAAAATTTAACAGATGAAGAAAGAAAGGTTATAGAAAATTCAATAAGTGAACTTAGAAATATATCCTCTGATATATTTAAACAAAGCAATCAAGTTCAAAAAAAGTTAGAAAGTGAATTGAAATATTTAGATGATAAAATTGCTGAAAATATAATTTCTGAAAAAATAGAAGAATTAATAAATAGTTATGGATGCAGTGAAAAGGTTATAAACTATTTAAATGCAGTAAAAAAAGATGTAATTGAAAATATATCCTATTTCTTTGAAGAAGATGACAATAATGAAGAAGTCAAAAATGTAAAAAAATTATTTTTAAAAAGATATGAAGTTAATGTTTTAGTTGATAATAGTGAAAGTGAAGGAGCACCAGTTATTTTTGCAGATTCAGCTGCACAAGGTAAAGTTTTTGGTAATATTGAATATGAAAATAAAATGGGTAGTCTTATTACTGATTTTACATTAATAAAGCCAGGTTATTTGCATAAAGCCAATGGAGGATATATTATAATTAAAGCACAGCAGCTATTAACTCAACCTTCTTCTTGGGAATTACTAAAAAAATGTATAAATTTAGAAAATATATCTATTAATAATTCAAAATACAATATAGAGGTACTTCCTATTTCAACACTTAGTCCAGAAGAAATACCTTTAAAAATTAAAGTAATATTAATTGGAAGTAATTATATATATTCAGCACTCTTAAATAATGATTTAGAATTTGAAAAGATATTTAAAATAAAAGCTGAATTTGACAATGAAATTGAAAAGGATAGAGGTAATATAAGTAACCTTGTAGGTTTACTAAACTATTATATCAATGAAAATAGTCTTAAGCATATAAGAAGAGAGGGAGTTGAAAGGCTACTGCAATTTTCTTCTAGACTTGCAGAAAGTAAGGATAATTTTTCTGCTTCTATGAGTAATCTTTTTAAAATAGTGGATATTGCAAATTATTATGCTAAAAAAGATAACAGTGAAATTGTTGAAGATAAACATGTTGCAGCAGCATTAAAGGAACAGGAATCCATGCATGGACTTATCAGAAAGAAAATTCTTGACATGTATAAAAAGAAAAAATATATAACTGTGTTAAAAGGGAAAAGGGTTGGACAAATTAATGGACTTTCAGTTTCAGATTATGGTGATTGTGTAATTGGGCAGCAGCATAGAATAACTGTTTCAACTTTTGCAGGAAGAAATGGAATAATCAACATTGAAAGAGAAGCTGATATGAGTGGAAATATTCACAGTAAAGGTGTAATGATCTTAGCTGGTTTTGTAGGACAGCTTGTAGGAAGGGATATTCCTATATCCTTTAATGCCAATATTGTGTTTGAACAGCTTTATTCAGGAATAGAAGGAGATAGTGCTTCAGCAGCAGAATTATTAGCATTATTATCAAGCTTATCAGAAATTCCAATAAATCAGAGCATAGCAATAACTGGTTCAGTTAATCAAAGAGGAGAAATACAGCCAATAGGAGGAGTTAATGACAAAATAGAAGGCTTTTTTGACATATGCTCATTAAATAGCCTTGATGGAACACATGGTGTTATAATACCAAATACTAATGTGGATGATCTTGTATTAAAGGAAGAGGTATTAGAGGCAGTGGAACAAGGAAAGTTCCATATATATTCAGTAAATACCATTTGTGATTGTATCCAGATACTATTTAAAGATAAAAACATAAATGATTCTGATAAAAATATTTTAGAATATGTAAAAAAGAAAATGATGAAGACTTTAAAAGAGTATAATAATATTTTAAAGGAATCTAAGATTAATTAAGAGGAAATAGGCACTAATTTTAAAAAATTGGTGCCTATTTTATTAAAAGAAAATAACCTGATGCTATAATATATTATATTTAAATTACAAGGTTAATATGTTATTGTGCTACATTTACAATTCTTCCAGATAAATCATCATTTGAAGGAATATATTGGTAAAAATCTCCAGATAGACCGTGGTTACCCATAAGGCAAATTGTATCTTTACATTTTACATTAATGGAGTTTGTTAACAATGCATAATTTTCGTTAGTGGATTTAATATTAAATATAAGTGTATTTCCGGTTATTCTTACTGAGTCGGCTAGTAGATTTTTGCCATTGGTGCTTGTAAATATAAAATCATCGGGCCTTAGGCCGCTATAAATAGAGAGAGGAGTATCATATGTTATATAAACATTTACACCATCTGACTCTTTTGTTGCACTCCAGTAATTTGGAGCAGTTCTTGGACGTAATTCATAATCATATACTTTAGATTGCTCATCTGAAAGAGTACACGCCACGCTAGCACCAGTTTCATCTACTAGGCTGTTAGGATTTATAACAAGTTTAGCAGATGGACCTTGAGCTTTTATAATATCTATTTTAGTTGGACTAGTATTAGTTTTCCCATTAGCATATGTTACTGGATGAGCTGATATTTCTGAAGCAGTAGGTAAAGATTCCGGTACAAATCTAAGGCTTAACTTATCGTCAAATACAGCTGCAGCATCTGGTTTTACACCGCCAAATGTAAAGTCCCTTGAAGTTATATCATCTAATTCCCTACTAAATGAGACATTAATAATTAAGTCATCTTTATCATAATGAGCTTCAATGGAGTTGCTTTTTACATATGTGTCATATAATTTTGGCTCAGAAATTGTGCCTTTGTATGATGTATCCTTTAATATGTTTTCTGATGTATCTTTAACATTGGAAACTACTAAGCCAATTACATCTTTGGAATTACCAGTGTTTTGAGTAGTATTTGTTGCTATATGATAAGAGGAAGGAAATTCTATTCTTGCACTTTTAGAAGTTTTTCCAATTATTATATTTGCAGCTTCTGGTAATGGATTCACATTTCCTAATCCATCTACAAATTTATAGTTATTTCTATTTGCAATTGTATCCACATTCATGGCTTCGCTAAAGTAAACAATAATTTTATTGCTAGTACTTGATGATATATTTTTATACATTCCTGTTACAGAAGGAGCTGAAAAATTAGCATCTAAAACGCACGTATAAGTATCCATTGCATTGTGTACTGTTGATGTATCAATTATATTTTTTATTACAAGTGTGTATTTAGAGTCACTTAATTTCCAATCTTCATTTTTATTATATGGATTACAATCTTTTAATTTTATGTCATAAGTATCTGTGTTTTGAGTATCAGACTGGTTTTGTGAATTGTAAATTCCGCTAATATGATTACTTATATCTAGTTTATTTGTATCTTCACTATTCAATAACTGATAGTTTGTTACATTTGTAGCATAATTATAATCAACTTTTTTGTTGAAACATACACGAATAGTTTTATTGTCAATTACTTTTACACTTTTAACAGTAGGTTTTTCAGATACTGTTTGTCCATTAATTAACAAATTACCAGAGCTATCAGTTGATACTGTATTAGTAGTCAATTTTATAGCTGGTGTATTAGCAGATTCAGTAAAAGAATTTAAATTAAATGAAATACCTTTTTCAACACAGTTAAGTGCTTCTTTAGATATGGTATCGAATTCTATATATGACTTTTTTGTATCGTCATAATAAGCTTTAACAGTTGTTTTCCTTTTAAGAAAATCAGTATACAATTTGGAATGTGAATCATCTAAACCATTAAGCTCTAGAGATATTGCAGATGCTTTTAATGCATCATACTGATATTCATACACCTTACCATCAGTGCCATTTACAGCTATTGCTGTAGTTTTTGCAAATGCTGTTGAATTTACTGCTGATATCAACAAGCCTGTTACTGCAGCAGTTGATAATACAGCAAGTATTTTTTTTGTTTTATACATTTTTACATAACGCCTCCATACTTTTAATTCTGTAATAAAAATAATATGTCAGAATATTGACTCCTATTATTCATATACATTATATAACCATATACTAGAAAAATCAACATTATGTGTAATTAACTCAATATATTTGTACACAATCCTTATATATTTAATTATGTTAAAATTATATAAAGTAAAAGCATATAAATAATTTTATTAAAGTCAAAAATATTATATATTGAGTAATTATAGCAAATATAGTAAAATGTTAAACAAATGAATAGCAAAGTTAATAAGTTCATAGATAACTCAAATAACATTGTAGAAATACAAACAAAAAGTCAACAAATAGTTGCTGATTCTAAAAAATTAATAAGTGGTGAAAAATAAATTGTTTGTAATATACTAAATTACAAAAGTACTTCATAATTGACAAAAAATAGTTGTACGTACAAGTTTTGGAGAGTATAATGAACTTGTACATAATATTTCTGTTGAATTTTTAATTATGGGGGTGGAATTTAAATGATTAATATTCCAAAAGTAAAGTTGGGGATTGTAGCTGTAAGTAGAGATTGTTTTCCTATAGAACTTAGCAAAAAAAGAAGTAATGCAGTAGTTGAAGCTTGCAAAAAAGAGAAAATTGAAATTTTTCAAGTTGATACAATTGTGGAAAATGAAAAGGATTGCTTAAAAGCTTTAAAAGAATTAAAAGATGCCAATGTGAATGCTTTAGTTGTATACCTTGGAAATTTTGGACCAGAGGGTCCAGAGACAATATTGGCACAAAAATTTCAGGGACCAACTATGTATGCTGCAGCATCTGAGGAAGCAGCAGATGGTCTTATAGATGGTAGGGGAGATGCATATTGTGGTATGCTTAATGCCTCTTATAATTTAGCATTAAGAAAATTAAATCCTTATATTTCAGAATATCCTATAGGTACACCAAATGAAATTGCTCATATGATTTCTCATTTTCATCAAGTAGCAGCAGTTATACTTGGTATTTCCAAGCTTAAAATTTTCAGCTTTGGTCCAAGACCACAAGATTTTTTAGCTTGTAATGCACCAATAAAACCTTTATATGATTTAGGCATAGAAATTATGGAAAATTCAGAATTAGATTTGTTTGAAGCATTTAATAATCATAAGGAAGATTCAAGAATTAAAGATGTTGTTAAGGAAATGGAAAAAGAATTAGGTGAAGGAAATGCATATCCTGGTATACTAGAAAGACTTGCACAGTATGAAATTACGTTAAAGGATTGGATGGAAAATAATCTGGGAGCTTCAGAATATGCAGTGTTTGCAAATAAGTGTTGGCCTGCATTTCAAACGCAATTTGGAATGGTACCTTGCTATGTTAATTCGCGACTTGCTTCTTTAGGAATTCCAGCAGCTTGTGAAACAGATATTTATGGAGCTCTTAGTGAATATATTATAACTTGTGCTACAGAAATACCTGCAACATTACTTGATATAAATAATTCAGTTCCAGAAGACATGTTTAATGATAATATTAAAAGCTTCAAAGGGTACAAGCTTAATGAATTATTTATGGGATTTCACTGTGGAAACACTCCAAAAAGTTGTATGAAAAATGCAGCTATGAAATATCAACGTATTATGCATAGACAATTGGAACCAGGCAAAGAACCAGATATTACACGAGGAACATTAGAAGGTGCAATAAGACCTGGGGATATAACCTTATTTAGACTTCAAAGTACAGCAGGAGCACAGCTTAGAAGTTATGTTGCAGAAGGTGAAGTAATAGATGTAAACCCTAATTCATTTGGAGGAATAGGTATATTTGCAATCAAGGATATGGCGAGATTTTACAGATATGTATTAATAGGAAAAAGGTATCCTCATCATGCAGGTGTGGCCTTTAAACATATAGGAAAAGTTTTATTTGATGCTATGAAAATGTTGGGCATTGAGGATATTTCATTTAATCAACCAGAAAATATGCTTTATAAAAATGAAAATCCATTTAAATAGTTATAAGATTACAAAAGCCAAATTTTACTGTTTAAGTTAAATTTGGCTTTATTTACAGAATAAAAATTATTTTATAGCCATATTATGCCTCGGATTTTTAGAAACTTTATTAATTGATTGAATAAGTTGATTTAGCACATCTGCTTTAAATTGATATTCTAATTCATTCATTTTTGAATAAAGTATCCCTTTTTGAGAAGCAACATATAAAGGCATAAATTTATTTAAAGTCAAAGCTTTTATATCATCCATGCATTTTTCACAGGTACATATATTTGGATATTCTTTTAAAACCTTTGGAAGCATTTTGTCAATAATTTCTTCCATATAATTTTCAATCATTTTTACCCTCCATAAAGTTATTTGTTCACCAAACTTTGTATATGATGGCTTGTATAATTAATAGAACTAAAGTAAAATTTTTAAGTGAATATAAGTGCTTTAAAAATTGTCAACATTGGAATTATTTAATATAATATATATCGGTGAATTCATGGCATTATTTAGATATAATTAAAAAAATAATTAAACATTGTAAATTGTCAATGAAATATAATGTTAATTTTGTAATTATAGAATTAATTTTTGTAAATAAAAAAAGAATCATTTTAGATTCTTTTTCTTATTTATAAAGATTAGTAATCAGATCTTATTAAAGTTAATTGCTGAAGGTCTTCAATTAGCTTTCTTTTTTTTGCTGCAGAAGCTTTCAAGTTTTGCACTTCCTTTTCTAGGATAAGGTTTTTAGACTGTACATTTTTCAATTTTAAGCTTAAATTCTTATTTTCTTTCATTTTTTCTTGTATCATTGGAAGATACATAGTATCTATAGCATTTTTATTTTTTAGAAAAATCTTGTAATATCTTATAATATATAATTTTAATCTTTTAAGAGCTTTTAAAAACTTAGTTGTTGTTGATTCTCTTTTATTCATTTTGACATCCCCCTTATGTTATTTTATACTAATTTTAAGTAGAAATGCAAGGAGGGCAAAATGAAAAAAAAATATGCTTTATTATCCAGATACATAAGGTCTTACAGTAAAGCTAAAAAGAAACAAATTAATGAATTGGATAATAAAAAAGAAAACATAAAGATTAAACTTGAAGAAGAATTAAGTAAATTTAATAATCTTCTAAATTTAAGGGAAAGGTTTAAAAAGGAAAATGAAAAATATAATGAGATATATAATTCTTTAATAGAAGTATTGAAATCTAGAGGTATAATCTTCAATATAAACAATAAGCCAGAGCTTCAGGAATGGGAAAAATTGATTATAAAGGAGGTTAATTCTCTTTATGTATTAGTAAATAAGAAGGGTGAGTCAGTACATAGTATAGATAAAAAGTACAGCGATACAATAAAATACATAATTAATAACTATTATTATAGTGTCACAGTTATAAGGAAAGATGGTAATTTAGTAAAAGCTCAGTTGAGAATTTTAGAAAAATTAAATTCAAAATAAAAGGGGGAAAAGTTTTGCGTAAAGTAGTAGTAACATTTTTACTTGTATTATTGATATTTATTGTTCCTACAAAAGTTATTGCTGATGAAAAAAATTATACTATAGATAAATTAAATACTGTTGCAAAAATTACAGAAAAAGGAGATGTAGAAGTTCAAGAGCAAATAACTTATACTTTTAATGGAAGTTTTAATGGTGTTTATAGGAATCTTTCTAAAAATAAAACTAATGGCTATGTAATATCAAAAGTAGCCATGAAGGATAAAAATGATAATATAACGCCAATTTCTCCTGGCAGCAACTCAAAAAATAATACATATGAAATTATTGAGTCTGATAATAACACTCAAATAAAAGTATTTTCAAAAAGTGACAATGAAAAGAAAACTCTCATACTTAACTACACAATTCAAGGCGCTGCAAATAGATATAAAGAATTTGGGGAGCTTTATTGGAATTTTTATAAAGTTGAGAACAGCAAGTCAATTAAAGATGTAAATCTTAACTTATCATTAAAAAATTCAAAATTTGATTTGAACAAATTTAAGTATTGGGTTTATGTAGATGGAGGAGAATTTAAAACAAATTATGATAGTAGTAGTATTAACATAAATGGAAGCAATCTTACTTCAACTTTAGGGGTAAAGATTCATTTTCAACCAGAATTTTTAAAAATTGATGAAAAAACTTATAAAGAAAATAATGAAGAAAATATGAAAAATAGTAATGAAGGTACAGCTTTAAAGGAAAGTAAAAAATCTAATAAAGAAGATTTTGGATTTGTTTTTGTGGGTGTTCTTGTTGCACTATGTGCTTCTTCAATTATATTTTTTCATAATAGAAGTAATAAAAAGTTTAAAGAAGCACTTCAAAAATATAGAGAAAAATTTAAGTTTTTTGAAGGAGAGACATTAAAAACCAAACCAGAAGATACTCCTCCAGCTCTGGTAAACTTATTATATCATGAAAAACATATTTCTAAGTCTACTATTCCTTCTACACTATTTTATTTATGCCAAAAAGGATTTTATACTTTGGAAAAGGATAAAAGCTTAAGATCAAAAGCATCAAAGGAAAATAAGGAAGAAGACTTATGCTTTTTAAGAAATGATGATATTACAAGCCTTAATTATTCTCATTTAAAATATTTTGTGGAATGGATGCAAGCTTATGAAGAAAATGGATTTCTAACTTTAAGATGTATTAAAGAAAAAGTAAGTTCTAGAGAAGGTGCTTTAGAATTTAAAGAATGTTTTTCAAAATGGGAAAAGTTAATAAAGGAAGAAGGAAAAAGACTAAATTTTTATACTACTATAGAAGGTAAGCAAGTATTGAATAATGAAGCCTACAATGAGAAAATTAAATGGAATGCTTATAAAAAATACATTTTAGATTATCTTTCAAACCATGAAGAATATAAGGATGAGCTTAACAATGAAGATATTTTAATATATGCTTCAGCTCTAGAAATAGATAATAGTTATTTAGAAAAGTTTCATGAAAAACTTAATAACCTTTGTTATAATTCAGGAGATTCTAACTATTATTATATGTATAATGACTACTCATATTACCTCATGAACTTGTATCTTTGGGACAGTATAGACGATAATATATATAATAACACTAAAAATAGTAATAATAATGACAGCAGTGGTGACGGTGGTTTTGGAGGCTTTTCTGGAGGAGGAGACTTTTCCGGAGGAGGCGGTGGAGATTCAGGAGCATTTTAAATTAATAGAGGACAGAGCACAATTGTCCTCTAAAAATACTGTTATAGTTCAATTGATTGTAAAAAGCCTTTTAAAACTTCCTCATACTTTTTTGGATACATAAAGTATGAACCTACATGTGTTGAGTAAGGAAAGCTGACTAATTTGCTTTTACTGTTTTTGAAAGATTTTTCTATTTTTAAGCTCTCAGTGTAAGGAATTGTAGTGTCTTTTTTTCCATGTATCAAAAGTATAGGTATTTTAGATTTACTAACGATGTTCACAGGACTTACAGTATTGTAGTCAACTCCATAAATGAGCTTAAAATTCAATAGTATCATGGGAACAAAAGGAAAGTCAGGGAGACCTGTCCAAATCTTCATATTAGAATGTAAATAAGTTTTTAAATCACTAAAAGGTGAATCTGCAATAACAAAATTTATATCATTTGTTTTATCTATAGAGCTTAATGCAGTAGCTGCTCCCATAGAAAATCCTATAACTCCTATAGTATCTCCAATACCCTTTGATTTTATAAAATTTACAGCTCCTAAAAGATCTTGTTGTTCCTTAAAACCAATAGTAACACCATCTCTCCCAGCATAATCACCATGACCTCTAAAATCAAATAAAAAAGTGTTATATCCTTCCTTTAAAAATATCTTGGATAATTGAAGATTATCTACTTTTACGGAAGAAGGGGTTCTTCCACCAACCATAAATTTAGAATCTCCATATCCATGGCATACTATAACAGTTTTTTTGCTATTGCCATTTTTTATAAGATAGCCATTTAATTTTATATTGTCATTAAAACTATTAAAACTTACATTTTCATAATTTTTTATTCCATAGCTTTCAATGTTAGGATGAAGATTTATTGATTTAGGATGACTAAATTTAATTACAATATAAACTGAAAAAGCTTCTAAAAATAAAATAGCAATTAATATGAAAATTAATACTACTTTTATAGTTTTATTTAAGCCTAAAAGTGGAATTAAGTGTCTTTTTAATAATTCAGTTTTATTTTCCATAGTCTATTACTCCTTTTTAAGCTTTGATTAATTATATTATAGTTCATATTTAAGATTATAGCATAAGGGTTACATATATCGAACTAAATAATTGTATGTGAAAGACATAATTGAACGAGTAGTAATTTATGTGTAATATATTTACATAGATATTTAAGGTGGAAGGAGATTTTTATGGTTAGATATTTTATTGAAGTATTTGGAAGAGTACAAGGAGTAGGATTTAGATATTTTGTAGAATATACTGCAAAAACTTTTGGAGTAACAGGATGGGTAAAAAATTGTGAAGGTGGAAGTGTTCAGATGGAAGTACAGGGAATGAATGATAGTGTGATTTTGTTTATAGATAAGGTTAAAAAAGGCAATAGATTTGCTAAAGTTGAAGATATAACCTGTATGGAAGTAGAGCCTATTAATAGAGAAAAGACTTTTAGAGTCATTTACTAAATACTGATATTGTAATACACAAAAGTATATATTATACTTAGAATTGAACAAAGTTTATTTTAGGTGATTTTTATGCAGATTATTTCAATTTTGAAAATTCCACAAAAGCAAGCAATACATTAATATTATTGTATGGAGTTTTAACAGTTATTTATCAAAAAAATATTAAATTTAAATGGAACTTTCACAGAGGAGTGTGGTTTGTATGAAAACAGAACAAGAAAAGATGTTTGAAAATGCAATTAATAAAAAAACGGAAAAATCACCAGAAAAAACAGAAACAAAAAAGACTAATATGTTGTTAGCTGCTTTCATGATGTTCATGTTACCAATAATGCTTGTATTTTTAGGTGTATTCTTAGGAGGATACATTGGAAAATCTATGGAAACATCTATTAGAACTTTTCAAATTGGAGGAGGAGTAGTTGGTTTTATTCTAGCTGTTATAATTATAAAATTATTTGATAAGTCTGCTGTGATAGATAAGGATGCAGAAGTAATTCATTGGGATGATATGTAATATATTATTAGTTTGAAAAGAGGCTTTAGGGCCTCTTTTATTAAAAATAAATATCTTAGGAGGGATCAATATGAATTTGAAAATAAGATCAAAATTAATTTTGGCATTTGGAGTAATTTTAGTATGCTTTTTGCTTAATATTGTAATCAGTATCAGTTTCCTTAATAATAATGATAAAAGTATAAGTAAAGTAAGAAATTTTACATATAAACAATTAAAATATTCATCTAATATAAATGTTTCAGTAATTGAGGTTCAGCAATTTTTATCAGATGCTTCTGCTACTAAAAACATGGACAGCCTTAAAGAGGCTGAAAAATGTAAGGCAACTTTCAAAGATTCATTAAAGCAGCTTGAAAGCATAAATCCCAATATTAAAAGTGAAACTGAAAAGATAGATAAAGATTTTGATAAATTTTACGAACTTGGAGTAAACATGGCAAATGTTTATATAAAGGAAGGTCCTGACAAGGGTAATGTATTAATGACTCAATTTGATCCTATGGCAACTAATTTGTCTAATGAAATTAATTCATTAAATGATAATGCTGAAGCTTCCATGAATTCAGATTTACAAAACATACAAAGCACTATGACTAGGAACAAAGTATTTTCAATAGTATTAGGAAGTTTTTCTTTAATTCTAGCAGTTATAGTTATAATATTGTTACAAGGTAGTATTTTAAAGCCAATTAACAGTATGTTTGCTATACTTAAGGATATAGAAAATGGACAAGGAGATTTAAGTAAAAGAATAAAAATAAAATCTGATGATGAAATAGGTATAATGGCTAAATCCTTTAATAATTTTATGGATCAACTAGTTAGCATGATAGAAAATATAAAAGAAAATTCTATTCTTGTATCAAAAAGCTCTGAAGTACTAAATGAAGGAGCTGAAAAAAGTATAGAAAGTATAAGGCAAATAAATGAAAATATGATTGAATTGGATAATGGAAGTGAAAATATTTCTAGTTCAGTAAGTGAAGTTGCTGCAAGTTCTTCTAATATTGCAGAATCAACACAAATTACAGCTGAAGAGGTTGAAAATATAAGCATAATGACAGAAGAAATTAATAATATTGCTATGGAAAGTGGTAAATTTGTAAAGAGCACTAGAGAAGAAATGAATAAAATTGAAAGCATCTCCTCAGCCAATATGGTTATAAATGAAAAATTAGGAGCTAAAGCAGAAGAAATTAGAAATATAATTGATACTATTAAGTCAATATCAGATCAAACTAACTTGCTAGCTTTAAATGCTTCTATAGAAGCTAGCAGAGCAGGAGAACATGGCAAAGGTTTTGCAGTAGTGGCTGATGAAATAAGGGAGCTTTCTGAAAATAACAATGAATCCTCTAAGAGCATTGAAAATATAATAGAGGGTATAAATGAAATGATAAAAAATACAATAGATTCGGCAGCACAAGAAGCATCTAATATAAAAAAGGGAAACAAAATGGTTGAAGAGGTAGTTATACAGATTGAAAAGATTATAGAAGGAATAAATAATATAAACAGTAAAATTCAAAGTATAGCGGCATCGGCACAAGAGCAAAGTGCTTCAATTGAAGAGCTTACATCTACTATGGAAGCTGTAAGTAATAGTAATGCAGAAATGTCAGCTGAGATAAAGTCTGTATCTAATGGTGTTCAATCACAAGCTGATATAATATCAGAATTTGCGGAAATGGCCGAAAATCTAAGCAATTCATCAAATCAATTGAATAATTTAGTGAATAAGTTTAAAATTAAGTAAAAAGTTTTATGATGTCTAAGAAGGTTGCTTTTGTTCAGCAACCTTTTTTTAAATTAAAAAAATTTTAAGATTAAGTTAAGATAGACGAAATAATAATTATGTAAAATTGTAGTATTAAGGAATTTTGTCTAGTGTATGCCAAAAGATGATTTTACCCATAATATTTTTTAAGGAGATGAGAAAAAAGTTGAAAAATAATACATGGAAAAAAGCTTTAGGATTAATTCTATTTTCTATATCAGCAATACTTTTTTTTGTTTTTGCACCAAGTGCTCAAGGAGAATTAGATTTTAATGTGAAAATGGACAAAAATCAAGCCATAAATGAAACAAAAAAACTTGCAGAAAAGCATGGATGGACATTAAAAAATTCTAGAGAAACTGCTTCATTTTCTTTAGATGAAAAAGCTCAAACCTATTATGAACTTAAAGTAGGAAATTTTCAAAAATTAAATTCTTTAATAAAGAAGGAAGAAGGATATATACCAGCTACTTGGACAGTTAGTATTATACCAAAAGGAGGGGATGAAAAAGTTGATGTATATTTTACACCTTTAGGAAAGGCTTATGGATTTTATAAAAATGTACTTGATGATGTAAAAGGACCAGCATTAAGTGAAAATGCTGCAAAAAACATTGCTGAAAAAGAATCAGTAAATAACTGGAATTTCAATTTAAAAGAATACAAATTAGTGGATAAATCACAAAAAATACAAAGCAATGGAAGGATAGATTATGTTTTTAATTACATAAGATATACGAATATAGGAGAGGCAAAGGATAAGGTAGAATTGCAGGTAAAGGGAGATAAATTAGTTAAAGTCCAACATTACCTTGATATACCAGAAAGTTTTACCAGGAATTATAAACAACAAAGAAGCAGTAATGACAATATTGCAAATACGTCATCTTTTATATTTTACATACTAATTTTTATAGTTGGATTCTTTTGCTTCTTCTATTTAAATAAAAGAAAGATGATAGCATGGAAAAATCCGTTGATTTTTGTTGTGTTTTTGATTTTTATGACTTTTATAAATGGAATCTTTAATATGAAGCAGGATTTGACTTATATGGATACTACATATTTAACTCCAACATTATTTTATATAGTTAAAATATTTATATCTCTTATGACAGGGGTTTTAACAGGAATATTTACTTTTGTTTCTATATGTATTGGTGAAGGATTATATAAAAAAGCATTTCCTAACCATTTGAACTTTTGGAAGATGCTTTCTGTAAGAAATTTTGGTTCCTGGCGGTTTCTAAATAGAGTAATTATTGCATACGTATTTGTTGCATTAATGCTTATATATGAAACTATGTTTTATGGAACTATGAATCATTTTCCTGGTTGGTGGCAGCCAGCTTCAATGACAACAGATCCTAATGTACAAGATAACTGGTTTGCATGGATGGGAAGCTTTGCTGAAGCTCTTAATGCAGGGGTATTTGAAGAATTTGCTTTTAGAGCAATGCCTATTTGTATTGGTGTTTTAATAGGAAACAAATATAATAAACGAAAATTGTGTATAGTGATAGCATTTGTGTTTGAAATATTGGTATTTAGTGCTGCTCATGCTAACTACCCTGGATTTCCTGCTTATGCAAGATTACTTGAACTTTTAATTGTAGCTTTAGGTTTTGGATTAATATTTTATTTTTTGGGAATTATATCAGGAATAATAGCTCATTTTACCTATGATTTTATACTTATGTCTATGATGATTATGACAACAACAGGTAAAGCACTTATGTACCAAAAAATTTTAATACCAGCCATTGTAATTTTGCCATTAATTTTAGCTATATATGGAAGAATGAAAAATGGGTGTTGGATAGACGTAGAGGAAAGCGTATATAATTCTGCAAATATAGAAGAATGTGTAGAAAAATTAGATAAAAATATAGAAGAAACTAGGGAAGAGCCTGTCTTAGATATTGAAGAAAGAGAAGTTGATAAAATAGAAAGTTTTATTGAAACAAAGAAGAAAAATACAATAGTCACAGTAATTGCAGCCTTTTTAGCTATTTTTGCTATAATATCGTTATTTACTATTGATTCAGTAATACCTAAGTTTACTATCGAAAGGTTACAAGCTGAAAGCTTAGCAAAACAGGAAATTGAAAAAGAAGGTTTTAAACTTTCTAGTGATTGGAAGGTTATAAGTAATGTACAAGTTAAGGATATATTTGAAAATGATAATGGAGTATTTGTATCTCAAGATTTTGCTAGGAAAGAAGGAAAAGATAAATATAAATCTTTAATAGGAAATTATATAAATCCATTTAAGTGGAAGGTGAGGTTTGTAAAGTTTAATGGTGATATTAATGAAAGAGCTGAAGAATTTCAAGTTACAGTTATTGATAAAAAAAATAATATAAATGTTAAACATATTCTTCCACAAAACAAGAAAGGAGAAAAACTTACTAAAGAACAAGCTGAAAGAGTACTTTATGATTTTATAAAAAATAAATATGCAATAAATAGAACAGATTTAAAAGAAATTTCAGCAAAAGAAAATAAATTAGATAACCGCACTGATTGGACCTTTACTTTGGAAGATAAAACCATTAAGCTTAAAATTTATAAGCCTGAAATAAGTGCAGTGGTTTCAGGAAATGAAGTATTGCAAATAAACAAAACACTGCAGGTTTCTGAAAGTAAGAAGAGCGAAATTCTAAAGAAATATGCTTGGATGTTGATTGTTGTAATTATATTAATATTAGCTTTTGCTATACCAATAATATGGATTGGAATAAAAGCTATAATTGCTTGGAGTAAAAATCAAATATCAAAGCCTATATTTTTTAGGTTGTTTTTTATACTACTAACCTTAAATGTAGCATCCTTATTTTTAAACATGCCTGAAAGGCAAATAGAATTTTCAACTACCAGTTCTTTTGAATCACAATTAATAACTTCTGCAGCGGGAGGAATGTTTGGAAAGGTAATTATTTCATTTATTCAAGTGTCAATAATAGCATATGCAAAGAATTTTTATAAGAAATCTTCAAAGTATAATTATTTTAATGTGATGGCGATTTTGTGTATTGCATTGTTTCTTTTTTCTATTTCAAATATTTTTACAGGAAGAAATGTAATAGAAGTTGATAGATCTATATATTGTTCCTTAGGAGCTTTAAATAAATTTTTAGGACAGTTAACTTATATGTGTACTTCATATATAGGTAAAATAGCTTTGTTTTTTGCAATACTTATGGCTATTAAGAATGCTAAAAATAGATATAGTAGGATAGGTTTAACCATTTTACTCATATTACCTTATGGAATAGCAAGTTCTTTTACGTCTTCATCACCAGCAATGCTAGTGTTCTCATTGTTATGCGGAGTAATTTATATCTTGCTTTACAAATATTTCTTCCAGTATAATGCTGCACTTGGTGCTGTTTTTATTGGAATAATGTACATATTATCAAACATTAAAGGTATTGTTTTAAATCAATATCCTACTTTAAATGTAAGTGTTGGACTGTCTCTAATAATTACAAGTTTTTTAATTATATATACTTATAATATTTTAGAAAAAGAATTTTAAAAAATAGAATTACTATTGACTACCATACAGTCTTAGTGTACCATGTACATATAACACTAAGATATAAGGAGGTAGAGAAATGGATATAAAGTTTGATGATAAACTTCCTATATATGTTCAAATAATGAATAATATAAAAAGGGATATAGTTTCAGAAAATTTGAAACCAGGCGATAAATTGCCATCAGTAAGAGAAATGTCAGCAAAGTTTAAAGTAAATCCTAATACACTTCAAAGGGTTTATCAAGAATTGGAAAGAGAAAATATAACTTATACACAAAGAGGTACAGGTACTTTTGTAAAGGAGGATATAAGTATGGTAAGTAAGTTAAAAAAGGATATGGCAAAGGAAATTATAGATAATTTTATAAATGGAATGAAAAATTTAGGGTTTAGCAGTGAAGAAATAATTCAGATAATCCAGAATAGAATACAGGAGGACTAATAAAATTATGGAAGACTTTATTTTAAAAGCTAATAATATTGAAAAAAGTTATTTCAATAAAAAAGCATTAAATGGATTAAATTTAGAAGTTAAAAAAGGAAAGATAGTAGGGCTTTTAGGTCCTAATGGTAGTGGTAAAACTACTTTTTTAAAAATAGCTGCAGGTATTTTAAGACAAAGTAGTGGAGAAATATTTATAGATGGACATAAACCAGGAGTATATACTAAATCTATAGTATCCTATTTACCGGATAAGGACTATTTATTTAAATGGATGAAGATCAAGGATGCAGTAGAATTTTTTAATAGCTTTTATAAAGATTTTGATAAAAATAAAGCTGCAGATCTTTTAAAATTTATGAATTTAGATGAGAATTCTAAAATTACAGCTCTTTCAAAGGGAATGTCTGAAAAATTATATTTAACACTTACTTTATCTAGAAAAGCAAAGCTTTATATATTGGATGAGCCTTTGGGAGGAGTAGATCCTACTACAAGAGAAAAAATACTAGATGCTATATTAGATAACTATAGTGAAGATAGTTCTATGATAATAACTACTCATCTTGTAAATGATATTGAAAGATTATTTGATGATGTAGCATTTATATCAAATGGAGAAATAGTGTTAAGTGGTAATGCTGAGGAATTTAGAAATGAAAAAGGAATATCTATAGATGAATTATATAGGGAGGTGTTTAAGGATGCTTAATCTAATAAAATATGAATTAAAGGGGTATGCAAAAGAACTTATTATAAGTCTTGGTATAATTATTGTACTTAATTTGTTATTGCTCACAAGAATAAAAGCATGGTCAAATGAAGGAATAGTTTCTTTATCATGCATGATAACTTTTGCCATACTTATTGTGGTTTTTGTATGGAATATAGCCTTATTTAGTAAGGATATGTATAAGGATAGTGGATATTTGTTATTTACTCTTCCAGAAAGTGGTTATTCTATTTTAGGAGCAAAGCTTTTAACAGCTTTAATTCAAAATGTAATAGTGGGATTAACAGCAATTCTTTTTAATTTTATTATATTTACACAAGTTGCAAATGATTGGAAAGAAATTTTATCAAAAGTTTCAGGTTATCTTAATCCTGGGTTTGTTATACTTATCATTGTAAGTGCTGTAGTATATATTGTATATTTGCTAACAATAATATATTTTTCAATATCACTAAGTAGGGTTGCAATTAGAAATAGAAAACTAGGAAAATTAAGTGCTTTTGCAATATTTGTTGTTCTTTCAATTATAATAGGCCAACTTTTAAGAATAACATCTAAAATTTTTCCTGAAACATTTAATGTAAATATAGTATCATCTAAACTACAAAATGTTATGGTTATGTATCAAATGCATGGAATTGACATCAACATAGCATCTTTAATTTTTGAAGTTATAATACTTATAGTTCTTTTTATAATAACTTCTTATATTTTAGAAAATAAAATAGATTTATAATTTTATACTATTAAAAACAGTACTGAAAATTTATAAGTACTGTTTTTATTTTTTTTTATTTCTAATAATATATTTACATACTAAATATTATGTAAACAAAACTTAAAGTAAACAATTTATATTAAATCATAAAATTATAAATATCATTTCAATATACTAATAAAAATTGTTCAATAATAAACAAAATCATTTTAGATTGTATAATGTATTGATAAAAATATTTATATTACTAGAGTAAAAAAACTTTAAAAGAGAAAAATAGTAAGGTAAAAATTTTTAGAAAAGGAGAATTTGTATGAAAAAGTTTGTTTGTACAGTTTGTGGATATGTCCATGAAGGAAATGAACCACCAGAAGTATGTCCCATATGTAAAGCTGATGCAAGTAAGTTTAAAGAGTTAAGCGAAAACCTATCTTGGGCAGATGAACATAGAATTGGTGTAGCATCAGAGGTTGATAATGAAATAGTAGAAGGGTTAAGAGCAAATTTTTTAGGAGAATGCACAGAAGTAGGTATGTATCTTGCTATGTCAAGGCAGGCAGATAGAGAGGGACTTCCTGAAATTGGTGAAGCATATAAAAGAATAGCCTTTGAAGAAGCAGAACATGCATCAAAATTTGCAGAACTTTTAGGAGAAGTAGTAAAGCCTAATACCAAAGAAAATTTAAAGGCAAGAGTTGAAGCTGAATACGGAGCTTGTGATGGAAAGAAAAAACTTGCAAGTCTTGCAAAGGAAAAAAATTTAGATGCTATTCATGATACAGTTCATGAAATGTGCAAAGATGAAGCTAGACATGGCAGAGCTTTTAAAGGTTTATTAGACAGATATTTTAAGTAAATAAATAATGATAGGCAGAACTCCTTGATAACCTAGTGTTTTCAAGGGGTTTTATTTGAAAGTGACATACTTCGTGGTTAAACCTATGATTAATGATTTTAGCGTACCTATAATTACTGTTATATGGTTGGCTATATCTTTTGTACATTTTAGGAATATTTTGTTATTTTATAAGTTATTTTGTTGAATTAGTACTTAAATTGTGATAAAATGGAAAGAAAACGTTTTTATATATTAACGCCAGTTGCCAATGATGGTAAGTGACGTATAATAAATAATAGTTAAACGAGGGGGACAAAAAACAATGAAAAAATTAGCATCAATTCTACTTACGACAACATTGGTGGCAAGCGTAATGTGTACACCAGTATTTGCCAAAGCAGGAAAGACGGTAATATTTAACGGAGGTGTAACAAGTGCAGTAAATATTTTCAAGCCAGAACTGGGAGTGTATGGTACAACTCAAATGGAGTTAACAAACATAGACTCTCAAGCAAATGTTAAAATGGATACTAAGGAGCTTATGACATATCTTGATGACGACGGAATAATAGATAAAATTATATATACTGATGATGAAGACAAGAGTCATTCAATCAGCAGTATTGTAAAAGATCTAAATAAGTATTGGGATGGAGTTCCTGTATATTATGCAAGCAGCATGCCTACTATAACTGCAAAAAAGCCAATGACAGCATTTATGTATTTTTGGAAAGGCGATGATGCCACACAGGCTACATTCATCCCTAAGTATTGGACTTTAAATGGTAATCTATCAACAATGGATACATCAAAAACTTATGACACTATGCCTGCTGGACATTGGTTATTTGCATCTGGTACATCTGTAAAAATAAATAAACCTGGTAAATATCTGTTTGTTTTGCATGATTGTGGAGCAGTAAGTCCAAGTCCATTAAATATTATATGTGTAAATGTTGGAGGAGATTCAAGTACTGTTACAACTGAAAATACTAAAATTAAGGCAAACAATGTAGCAAGATTAGCTGGAGCAGATAGATATAAAACAGCTGTAGCTATAAGCCAAAGTGGTTGGACTCAATCAGATAATGTAATACTGGCTGATGGAAACAATTATCCTGACGCATTAGTTGGATCAAGTTATGCTTATTTAAAAGATGCACCAGTGTTAACAACACCATCAGATAAGCTTAACAGTGATATTAGTAATGAAATAACAAGGCTTAAAGCAAAAACAGTTTATATGTTAGGAAATAAGACTTCGATATCGCAAGGTGTAGAAGATGAGCTAAGTAAGAAATGCAATGTAGTGAGAATATGTGGTACAGACATATTTGATACAGCTGTAAAAGTTGGAGAAGAGATCAGAAAAACAAAGTCATTTGACACAGTAGCAATTTCATCACAAGGTGGATTTGCAGATGCATTAGCAATAGCACCATTCTCAGCAAAGAATACTATGCCAATATTATTTTCAGGCAAAGATAGTTTAAGAAATGATACATTAAAAGCGTTAAAAGATTGGGGTATAAAGAATGTAGTAATTGTAGGAGGAACAGGAGTAATATCAAGTTCAGTTGAAGACAGCTTAAAGAGCATGGGAATTACGGTTACACGTTTAGCTGGACAAGACAGGTATGCTACAGCTCTTGAAATCATAAAACACTTTGCACCAAGTGACGGATACAAAAGTATATCAATAAGTTCAGGAGAAAATTACCCAGATGCCTTAGCAGGAGCAGCCTTAGCAGCAAAAAACAATACACCTTTAGTGCTTGTAAGTAAAGAAAGTGTTAGTGATGCTATGGCACAATATATAAACAAGAATACATTGGACAAGTCCTACATTTTCGGTGGAACAGGAGTTGTGACAGATAAAGTTATAGGTAAATAAAACAGTTTTATTTGCCCTTCTAAGCAACTAAAATATAATTTGATACAAGAAGCCTTCAGAAGCATTTTCAAACTTTCTGAGGGCTTTTTATGAGCTTCATTTAATATAGGAATGTACTCTTAATTTTATATCTGGCTAACTTGATACCTACGCAAAACATGGCAGAGCTTTTAAAGGTTTATTAGACAGATATTTTAAGTAAAAATAAAGGATTCCTAATTGCAAGGTTAAGGAATCCTTTTGCTATAAATTATTCGTTTTTAAAAGTTAGACAATTAGTTTCTGTATATAAATTAACATTATCACCATTAACCTTTATAGAATCTGCATTACATACATTATTGGAATTATGAGTACAAGTGACTACATTACAAGTGATTGAGTTGCAGCTATGTTGAGGATCATTAACGTTATTTGTAAGATGACTATAAACCATGGAATCTAAAAAAGAGGCACAACAGGTTTCAGAATCACTATGAGCACTTTTTCCACCAACGGTTACAACATTAGCATAACAAACTCTTTCATTATTGTGTGAACAATTTATAACATCACAATTAATTCTTGACATAATATATCTCCCTTCTTGCTTGATATATTAAGAAGTTTAACCCAAAATAAGATAAATTATTTAATACTAATACAAATTTTTATTGAATTAAATAACTTTTCAATGAAATAAATAGTTGTTATTTGTATATAAAGCTTAGAATTATTAGTGTTACGAATTATATGATATATCTAAAAAGTGGTAACAATTTTTAGATATATCATATAATAGTAGAATAGGATGTTTTAAAGGAGATGTTTATAATTAATAATAAACCCATTGAATTAAAAACATTGGAAGATAAAAAGAAGATGGCAGAAAAATTTTATTGTAAAGCATATTATTCAATTTACCATGATGAAAAAATTAAATTTTACACAATGGCAATAAATATGAATTCTAAATATATAGATGCCTATTTTAATAGAGGGGAGGTATTTAGAAGTTTAAAAGAATATTCTAAAGCAATAAAGGATTTTATAAGGGTAATAGAATTAAATCCTAAGGACAAAGATGCCTATAACAATATGGCAGTTGCTTATTACGAAAATAGAGAATATGAAAAAGCTTTAGATAGCTATACTAAAGTAATAGAATTAGATCATGAAAATTATAATGCTTATTTTAATAGGGGGTTAACATATAAAGCTCAAAATAAATATCATAAAGCAATAAAAGATTTTTATAAAACAATTGTTTTAAATCCTGAGGATAAAGAAGCTTATTTTAATAGAGGAATTATATATTATAATACTGGAAAATACAATAAAGCAGTTGAAGATTATACTAAAGCAATTGAAATAGATAGTAAATATGAAGATGCTTATAACAATAGAGGAACAGCATTTTATTTAATAGGAAAATATAAAGAAGCCATTGAGGATTATATAAAGGTTATAAAATTAAATCCTAATAGTTCAGAAATATATTATAACATATCGTTAATATGTGCAGAAAAAAATATGTGTAGTATTATATGTGGTGAAAATAAAAAATGTATTATGCTAAATTTCAAAGATAGAATATAACATGTCTTTGAAATTTATAACAAGTGATAATTGGTAGTAATATGATGAAGATTGATAGTATTATATTGAAAAATAAATTATAAAATTTGGATGTATATTTATTTGACTATCAATTTTCATCTGGAAAAAAAGCTTTTAGCAAACTTTTAATATTTTTTTACAGTAAGGTTCAAGATTTAAAGTTATTGTTCCATTTATTAAAGTGTATTCCTTATTATTATCTAGAAGATCTACTAAGTAAGTTCCATAATTAGGAATATTAAATTTAAAAGAGCTAATTTCCTTATCTGATAAGTTTAATACAACTAAAATGGTTTCTTTATTATGAATTCTAGCAAAGACAATTTGTTCATTTTTTATAACAATTTCCTTATATATTCCAAACTTTAATGAAGGAGAAGAAGTTCTTATTTTAGAAAGTTGAGCTATTAAATTAAAAATGTCTTCATTCAATGTTTCATTTGTTATTTCACTTAAGCTGGGCCTTAAAGCTAAATCAGAATTTTTTTCTTTTTTTCCTTTAATACCATATTCACTGCCATAGTATATAGAAGGTATTCCGGGCATTGTAAAAAGCATAGTATATGCAAGATAAATATGATTTGGATTATTTAATATACTTGATATTCTAGTTACGTCATGATTATCAATAAAATTATAAAGATTTAAATTTTTGTATATTCCATGTTCTCCAAACTGTCTATTAAGAGAATAATTTATTTCAAAATAATTTTTATCATTTAAACTTGAATAAATACCTTTATAACATTCATAGTTAGTGATAGAATCTAACATATTTTCATTTGCCCATATATTATAATCACCATGTATTACTTCACCCATTAACCAAAAATCTTCCTTTTTGCTTTTACAATAAAATGAAAGGTCTTTTAGAAAATTTATATCTAAGCAATTGGCAGCATCTAACCTTAAACCATCAATATTAAAAGTTTCTATCCAATAGGATATAGCCTTAAATAAATGCTCTCTTACTTCGGGATTTTTTAAATTTAGTTTTACTAGTTCATAATGTCCTTCCCAGGTATCATATGAAAAATTATCTTTGTAAGGACTTTCTAAGCTAAAATTAATATTGGAAAACCAATTGCAGTATTTTGAGTTTTGTTTATTTTTTATGATGTCTCTAAATGCAAAAAAATTTCTTCCTACATGATTAAATACTCCATCTAGTACTATTCTAATTCCATTTTCATGTAGTAATTTACAAAGATTTTTAAAATCTTCGTTACTCCCTAGTCTTTTATCAATTTTATAATAGTCAGTTGTATCATATCCATGAGTATTAGATTCAAAAACAGGACCTAAATAAACTGCATTTATACCCAAAGATTTCATATGTGGAATCCACTGTTTAATTTTCTCTATTCTATTTACAATTTGAATTTCAGAATTATTTAAAATAGGAGCTTCACAAAATCCTAATGGATATATATGATAAAATATTGATTCATGTACCCAAGATTTCATTTTCAACATTCCTTTCATTGAAATATAAATTATAATAATGCTTACAATTAGCGGTAACTATATAACTTAGATTTATATATTACATATTGATTTATGGAGGAGTATAATATATATTATGCCTATCTATGGTAAAATGGTCAAACTTAAATTATAATTTAAATCAGGATTGTGAATAGTTTAAATGTAAAAGAATATATTCTGTATTAAAGATATTTAATAATTATATTTGAGCGGGGGATGATTTGTTTTGGAATCAAATATTATGTTAATTGTAATACTTATTGCGTCAGTAGTAGGTAAAGCAAATTCTGTAGCAATAGCTACTTGTATTCTTTTAATGATTAAACTTTTAAATATGGAAGAATATATTTTTCCATCTATAGAGAAGAATGGTGTAACTATAGGATTGATATTACTTATAGCTGCTATATTAATTCCCATTGCTAAGGGAACCGTTACATCCAATAATGTAAAAAGTGTATTTACATCATGGATAGGTATAATTGCATTAATCTTATCCTTTTTAACTACCTATTTAAGTGGCCTTGGTTTAAACTATCTTACTGTACAAGGACATGGAGATATTATGCCTGCAATGATTTTAGGATCAGTAGCAGCAGCAGCTTTTTTGGGTGGAGTTCCAGTAGGACCACTGATTACATCAGGAATGCTTGCAGTAATTGCAAAATTAATACACAAATAATGAGGTGGTTATCGTGGATTTGATTATATGTTTTATTGTTACATTTTTACTGTTGATTTTAAGTGTTTACAAAGGAATATTTGTTGCATATCCTTTAATTATAGGTTTAATACTGTTTTTTGCAGCAGCAGTAAAAAGGGGTTACCCTGTTAAGGCTGTTCTAATAATGGCTTATAAAGGAGGAAAAAAATCTGTTTTAGTTATAAAAATATTTGTGCTTATTGGGGCTATTACAGCAGTATGGATGGCTTCAGGCACTGTGTCTGCAATAGTTTATTATGAAATAAAATTATTAAGACCTAATATTTTTATTTTATGTGCATTTTTAATTAGTAGTTTTGTATCATTACTTATAGGAACATCTTTTGGCACTGTAGGTACTGTGGGGATAGCACTTATAGTTATTGCAAGAAGTGGCGGGGTTAATATTGCAGCAACATCAGGAGCTATTATAGCAGGTGCTTATTTTGGAGATAGATGTTCTCCTATGTCTTCTAGTGCAAGCCTTGTTGCCTATATTACAGAAACAGATATCTATGATAATATAAAAAATATGTTTAAGAGCTGTATAGTACCTTTTTTTATTTCTGTTATTTTTTATGCTGTGATATCACAAATATTCCCTTTACATAAATCCAGCAGTGCTATAAATGATGAAATATTAAAAGCATTTAGTGTAAATATAGTTGTTTTACTGCCTGCTTTAGTAATCATTATTTTTTCCTTATTTAAAGTGAATGTAAAAGTTTCAATGCTTATTAGTATAATTACAGCTTTTTTATTGAGTGTTATTGTACAGCATAATACTATTGTAAATTCAATGAAATATATAATTTTAGGATACAGTATGGATAAGACTAATCCTCTTTATTCAATAATAAAAGGTGGGGGAGTTATCTCAATGTTAAAAACATCTTTAGTGGTATTTATATCTTCTGCTTTTTCTGGTATTTTTGAAGAAACTGGAATGTTGAATATCATTGAAAATATAACTTATAAGGCAAATTCAAGATATAAGCTTTTTAGAAATATGGTTATCACAGGAATACTCTCTTCAGCATTTGGATGTAGCCAAGCTATTGCAGTTATATTAACGCATATGTTGAATAAAAAAGCTTATGAAAAAAATAAAATGAATAATGAAGCTTTAGCTGTTGATTTGGAAAATACAGCAATAATTATTTGTGCTTTAATACCATGGAATATTGCATTACTTCTTCCAATAGTGAATTTAGGAGCAGATGCTTCATGTACACCATATTTATTTTATTTATATATCTTGCCTATTTTTAATTTACTGTTTTTAAAATTTAAATCAAAACAAAAGTATTTCTTTTGCAAACATTACACTTAGTTTAAACAAAGTTTCAATTAACATAAGAAAAATTATCTAACAAATGGAGGTAAAAATGAATAAGAAAAAAATCATAATATTATTGGTAATAATAATTATAATTGGTGTTGCATTTCATGTTATTATGACTAATCCAGATTCCAGAGGATTAGTTAACAAAAATATAAATAAAATTGAGGGAAAAACGCTAAATGAAAAATTTGAAACAAAAATTAAATCAGGTAATCTAGCTACAGATTATAAAATAGATGAGGCTGTAAGTGATGTAGATAAATTTAAGTTAAATACTTTAAATGTTCCTGTTGTTGTAAACATAAAAGATTTGTCATCTAGTGATATGACAGTGGATAAAGCTAGTGAAGAGAAGGCAAAAAATTTGATAAAGAAACTAAAAGGAAAGAAGATAAACATAATATTAGAACCTTATCCATGGATAGATAATGGAAGTAAATATGAAACGGCTTGGAAGCCTAATGATTTAAATACTTTTTTTTGGAATTGGAAAAGTAAGGTATTAAAAACTTTAATTGATGACATTGCAGTACCATATCATGTAGATGCATTAAATATAGGTTCAAGCTTTGTAAATATGGAATTTGCAGAAGGTTATTGGTGTGACACTATAGATTATGTTAGAAAATATTATAAAGGATTAGTAACTTATAGAATGGGTTGGTGGTATACAGCTAAGTGGAAGCCAGATACAATTACTGCTTATGAAAACAAATTAAATAATAAAATGTTTTCAAAGCTGGATTTTATTTCTATTGCAGCTTACTTTGAACTTACAAATAGCAGTACTAATACTGCAGAAAATATATTTAGTGCTATAGAGAGTACACAAATATATGATAGAAAGCAGAATATAAAGCAAGAAATAAAAAACTTCCATGATAAGTGGAATAAACCTATTTTCTTTGGAGAATTAGGATTTCCAAAAACTAATGATGCTTCTGTACATCCATGGAATCCATATCAAAATGATATAACCAATAATGTAGAGCAAGCTAATTGCTTTGAAGGCTATAGAAGAGCATTTGAAAAAGAATCCTGGTTCTTAGGATTTTCCATATTTGCAATAGGAGAAAATAGTACAGATAAAAGATATTATCCTAGCGAAGAAAGTACAAAAGTTATTAACAATTGGTATCAAGACAGTAAAAAATAATATTATGGAAAGGACAAATCAAGTTATAATATGATTTGTCCTTTTGTTTAAGAATTTAATGTTTTTTTGGAGGTTTGTTTAAATGAAATGTTTTTAGAATTTCTTCTACTTTACCATATAATAAAATATTATCTCCTTTTTCTAGTACATAATCTCTCTTAGGAAAACCTATAAATTGATTACCTTTATCTATATTTAAAATTATCATATTTCTGGGTTTTAAATTAGAATCTTTTAATGCAACACCAACTAATCCGCTATTTTCATCTATGACAATGTTATATACACCATAACCTTTAGCTCTAGTAACAAGCTTGTACATTTTAGTTGGAGATTTATATTTTGAATATTTTTTTAATATTATTTTTTCTATAAGGTTGTCCAAATAGCCTATAAGTAGTTTTTCTCTTAAAATTAACCACATAAATATGAAAAATATTATCAGTATGGGAAGATTTTTTATAGACATAGAATGTTTAATTATATCTACTAAAAAAGATATACCAGTAAGAAAGCCTACATATCCTAAAATCATAAGTATTTGTGCTAATCTTCTTCTAGTTGGATGTTGGGTTATGAGTTCAGCTTCTTTTGTTGTAAATCCGGATCCTGTAAGTAAAGATATAACTTGAAATCTTGACTTTTCTTCAGACAAACCTGTAAGTTTAAAAAAAACAGTAATTATTTCTACTATTAGTAAGAAGAGTATTATAGATAGTAAAAAGTATAATAGCATATTGTGACCTGCCTTTCATTATAGTTATTATAGATATATTTATTCCACCTCTTTTGAAATATTCCTTTTTAATATTTATATAAAAGATAAGTTGATTGAAAAAAGTTAATACTTTATTAATACTTTATTAAGTAATATTTAATACCGTTTATTAAAATATTATGATATAATATATCATATAGTAAGAATATATTATTTAAAAGATAGTAAATTAAAAAATATCAAAAATGAAAAGAGGTTTGTTAATTATGGATTTTGTAAATAAAAATTTTTCAGGAATGTTTAAAATAGCAATTGGGATAATAGTGTTTGTTTTATTTATTAGAATTTTACCTTGGGTAGCGTTGATTGGTCTTGTTTTATGGGCATTTAGTAAAGTAATTAAAAAAATTAAAAGTTGGAAAAATCAAAAGAACATAAAGGAAGAAACGTTTGAGAGAAATAGTACAATATATGATGAAAAGGATGAATTTGACCTTTCTGAAAAGAAAATTGTGGATGTAGATTATAAGGAAGTATAGTACACTAAATTTAAGTGTTACATTGCAAAATTTTGAAAATTCATGTATTATAGGTTTAAGAATATTACATAAATCTAAAATATAAATTTTCATTGTTAGGTGGGGATAAAATGATAAAGACAGCCATAATTACTGTAAGTGATAAAGGATCTAGAGGAGAAAGAGAGGATGGAACGGGAGAAGCATTAAAGAATATGTTAGATCCAAATTATTATAGTATAGACTACTATAAAATTATACCCGATGAATTGGACAAAATAGTAGAAGAATTAGTATATCTTTCTGATGATTTAAAAGTAAATTTAGTACTAACTAATGGAGGCACAGGTTTTTCAAAAAGAGATGTGACCCCTGAGGCTACAATGAAAGTGATAAAAAAATATGTACCTGGCATAGGAGAGGTTATGAGAAGTGAATCATTAAAAGTAACTCCTAAAGCTGCGCTTTCAAGAGCAATTGCAGGTATAAGAAACGATACTCTAATTATTAATTTGCCTGGCAGCCCTAAGGGAGCAGTGGAAAATTTGCAAGCAGTACTACCTGCACTTCCACATGGAATAGATATATTGACAGGTAAGGCTTCAGAGTGTGCAAGATAGTATAAAAAAAGGAGGAAGAACATGGAACTTACACATATAAACGATGAAGGAAGAGCTAAAATGGTTGATGTAAGTGAAAAAAATGATACCGAAAGAGAAGCAATAGCAAAAGGTTCCATATATATGAAAGAGGAAACTCTTAAAAGAATTAATGATGGTGGAATAAAAAAAGGTGATGTACTTTCAGTGGCACAGGTTGGTGCTATAATGGGAGCTAAAAATACGTCACATATTATTCCAATGTGTCATCCAATTATGATATCAGGATGTGACATTAGATTTAATTTAGATTTTGAAAATTTGAAGATAGATATTGAAGCAGTAGCTAGAACTGTAGGAAAAACCGGAATTGAAATGGAAGCTCTTACTGCAGTTTCAGTGGCTGCACTTACCATTTATGATATGTGTAAAGCCATAGATAGAGGAATGGTAATATCAGATATTATGCTCATGCGAAAAAGTGGAGGGAAATCGGGAGTATTTCAACGCTAATTTTCAAATTATATATCAGGAGGAATGAAGAAATGGCTAAAGTTGTTGCTGTAAATATAAGTGAAGTTAAGGGAGTTATAAAAAAACCTATAGAAAGAGGTTATTTTAAAGAAAATCATGGATTAGAGGGAGATGCTCATGCTGGGGACTGGCATAGGCAGGTTAGTTTACTTTCGAAGGAAAGTATTGATAAAATGAAAGCTATGGGAGTAGAAGGATTAAGTAGTGGTAAATTTGCAGAAAATATAACTACAGAAGGTATAACTTTATATGAACTTCCAATTGGAACTAAGCTTAAAATAGGTGAAACTTTAATGGAAGTGACTCAAATAGGAAAAGAATGCCATAAAGGATGTGCTATACGTAGTCAGGTAGGCGATTGTATTATGCCAAGGGAAGGTATATTTACAAAAGTTTTAAAAGGTGGTTATATAAAATCAGGAGATACAATAGAAAGAGTTTAAGATAATTAAAATAATCCTTTAATAGGTTAACATACTATTAAAGGATTTATTTATATAAAAAAGTATTCAGAAAGTAGTAATTTTTTTTGGGGGATCTTAAAAATCAAAAATTAATGGATGTGGGGTACAACTACTTTCTGAATATAATGGATTAAATATATTATATACCATTTAATAATAAATATCAATAGATATTTATTATTAAATGGTAAAAATTAAAAATAAAGCTATCTTTAATTAGTTCGATAATTATAATATATGATTAAGAATTGGAGGAAATAGTAAGTATGAGATACATTCCAGTACTATGCCTTAAGGAAGGTATGAAGCTTGGCAAAAACATATATTCTACTGAAGGTGTTGTACTTTTAGCCGAAGATGTAATTTTAACTGAGGAATATATAGCTAGTCTTATAAAAATAGGTGTTAATGGTGTTTATATAGATGATAATATATCTTCTGACATAGTAGTACAAAATATAATTTCAGATGAACTTAGAATTGAAGCAATTAAATCCATTAAAAGTATATATAACAATTCCCGTAATATAGGAAGAACAATAAATATGGTTGAAAATATAGCTAAAAGTATTATGTTTGAAATTTTACGCAACAAAAATATAATGATAAATATGATAGATATTAAAACTTTTGATGATTATATGTACACTCATTGTTTAAATGTAGGTGTGCTAGCAGCAGTGGTTGGAGTAGGACTTAATTTAGATAGTAAGAAAATAGAAAAGTTAACAGCGGCAGGATTATTACATGATATTGGTAAAGTGTTTATAGCTAAAGATGTGCTGAATAAGACTGAAAAATTAACACAAGAAGAAGAAAAGTTAGTTGAAAGCCATGCTGAACTTGGATATAGATACATAAAGCAATATTATACTATACCTGTTACATCTTATGTAGGTGTGCTTCAGCATCATGAAAGATTTGATGGAAAAGGCTATCCTGATGGTAAAAAAGGAGAGGAGATATCACAGTTTGGAAGAATTATATGTCTTTGTGATGCCTATGATAAGTTAGTTACAGAAGCACCTACAAGAAAGGCATGTATACCTTCAGAAGCCATAGAATACATAATGGCTAATAATGGACAAATGTTTGATCCAAAGTTAGTAAAAGTATTTCTTAGAAGGGTGGCACCATATCCTATAGGATCAATTTTAAGATTGAGCAATGGAGAAAAGGTTATTGTAATAGAAAATAATGAAGAATGTTCTATTCGTCCTAAAGTTAGAAATGTAGAAACTCAAGAAGTATATGATTTAACTTATGATTGGAATTTAAGAAATGTAACCATTGTTGCTGTAGAAGATATGTAATGGAAATTGTGAAATTAATTTTATATAAAAATTATGAAATAAGGAAATAATAAAAATGTACCTAAAAAATAGATTTTTAAAATGATCTACTTTAAGGTACATTTTATTATATTTAGTTTCATAGCTTTTATTTTGTAATAATTTTAGAATAATATGATGAGCTAATCATTTACTTTTACATCAAGTAAGTCCAATATGAACATTACAAGTGGAATACCTATAAGTAATCCCCATACTCCCATAAAATGTTCTGAAGCTATAAGTATTATAAAAGTAAAGAATATAGGCAATTCAATTTTAGCTGACATCAATTTAGGGTTTAAAACATAACTTTCAAGTGAATGAACTACTGCTACCATAATTAACACATATAAAACCTTAGTAAATCCACCTATTTTAAATGCAATTAATGAAAGTGGTATAAGTGAAATTATAACTCCTGCTACTGGAACTAAACTTAATATAAATATCATAAATCCCAATGAAATTAATTGAGGGAATTTTAATATAGAAAGCATAATAACAGAAATTATGGTATTTGCAAAAGCTATTACAATTTGAGCTTGTATTACCTTACCAAAGGAATTTAAAAAGTTATTTCCAAAAAAGCTAAAGTATTTAAACATAACACTTACTTTGCTTGTTTTAAACTTTTCTAAGAAAGTAATAATTTTATTCTTTTCTAGCATAAAGAATAAGCTTAACATTATAGCAAGGAATACATTAGCACTCCATTTTCCAATATTGGCAGCTAGCTGAACTGTAATATCAAAACCTGATTTTACATACTTTTGTAAGTCAATTTGTTGAAATGCACTTACTAAGTATTTTTGAATAATGTCTGAATTAGAATTAGTATTAAAATCAAATATAGGCTGATTTAACAGAGATTTAGTTTCAGTAATAAGTAAAGGTATATAATTTACTATTATTAAAACTATAGAAGTAAATAATAAAGTGTACAAAAGAATTGTAATAAGTTTTTCTCTTACAGGAGTAATTTTTTTTAATTGCCTTACAATTACACCTTGCAAACTATTCATTAAGTAAGTAAATAGAAAAGTTAGCAATAGCATATTTAATAAAGATTTCACCAAATACAAAATTATTATTAAAACAACAAAAAATAGAAATCTCTTAGTAGATTCTTTTGAAAAAAATTCTTTTAAAAAGTCCATAAAAAGTCTCCTTAGATTAAAGTTTTAGTTTTTCTTCCTGTATATTCTAATATAATGTTATTTTTAAAAAATTACAATATATAATTTGTAATTTTAAAGAAAAATATAGCGCCCATATTGTATAAGTAATATACTTAAAATACAATATTTGATATGAATATTATATTTTAACATTAATATAAGATGAATGCATATGAACATTGATATTCCACTATTGATATATATTAACAATATGATATATAATATACTTGATAACAAGGGAGGCGGCTAATTATAATGACTAAAATTGCGTTAGTTACAGATAGTACATCTGATTTAGATAAAGATATAATTAATAAGTACAATATAAAAGTATTACCATTAAGGATAGTTTATAAGGATAAAGAATATATAGATAGGGTAAATATAACACCTAAAGAAGTTTATGATAATTTAGAAAAAGAAATTCCTCATACATCATTACCATCTATGCAGGATATGGAAAAGCTTTTTGAACAATTAGAAACTGAAGGATATACACATGCTATTATAGTACCTATTTCTTCAGGGTTATCAGGTACATACAGCACATTAAAGTTAGTAAGTGAAAACTATCCTAATATTATAACTACAGTTTTTGACTCCAAGTCTTTAACTTTAGGTGCAGGAGCTATATTGATAAAGTGTGGTGAACTTTTAGAAAGTGGTAAAACTTATGAAGAAATAGTGGAAGTTTTGCCTAAAATAAGAGACAGTATATCTGTATTTTATGCTGTTGATACATTAAAGTATCTTATTGTTGGAGGAAGAATAGGTAAGGTTTCAGGTACTGTAGGTGAACTTTTAAATATAAAACCAATAATATCAATAGATTCTTCTGGAATATACTATACTTATGCAAAAGTTAGAGGAAGCAAAAAGGCTTTAAATAAGTTGATGGATATTGTAAAAGACATATTAGTTTCTTCGAAATGCAGAATTTGGGTTATGCATGGTGGTGCTGAAAATGAATGTAAAAAAATGTATGAAGCTTTTAAATCATTACCTAACATAACTTTTCTTGGTATGGGAGATATAAGTCCTGTAGCAGGAGTACATACAGGACCAGGACTTTTAGGACTTGTAATAATGAGAGAATTGGATTTTTGAGTAGGAGTATATAAAAATAGCCAGTTAGCGTAGTTTTATGCTTGACTTGCTATTTTTTATATATGCATAGAATGTTAAAACATATTGTGTTAGTATATACTATTTTACAGAGTAAACAAATTATTGATTTATTACTTAAATGATGATAACATTGTGGAAAAATTGGAAATAAGTTTAACGAAAGGATGAAACATTTATGAGAAATATGTTACTTAAAAATAAAGATGGATTAACTGAAAAGGAGTTTTTAGAAGGTTATAAACCAGGAAATTATGAAAAGCCATCTAATACTGTTGATATGCTGCTTTTTACAATGGATGATAAATTAGTAGATGATGATGTAAAAAAATCATCTGAAAAAGAGCTTAAAATTCTTCTAATAAAAAGAGGAAATCATCCTTATATGGAGTGTTTTGCAATCCCAGGTGGTTTTGTAAATATAGATGAAGCTTTAAATGAAGCAGCTTACAGAGAATTAAAAGAAGAAACAAGTGTAGAAAATATATATTTGGAACAGCTGTACACTTGGGGGGATGATATAAAAAGAGATCCCAGAATGAGAGTTATATCAATATCTTATATGGCCTTAGTAGATAAAAATAGTATAAAGCCTAAGGCTGGAGATGATGCCAGTGATGTAAAATGGTTTTCTGTAAAAAAAGAATTTATATTTTCCATTAAAGAAAAAGATGAAAAAAAGGATATATATAATTTAATATTAACATCTGATGATGAAGAAAATAAAATAGTATATAAGGTTACTGAAAAATATATTAAAAATGGTATTATGCCTAACAAGAAGTCAGAATATGAGCCTTTAAGTTTTAGTAAGGAAGAATTGGCTTTTGATCATGTGAAAATTATAGATGCTGCACTAGAAAGTTTGAAAAATAAAATAGAATATACACCCATAGCTTTTTTGTTTTTGCCAAAACGTTTTACATTAACAGAACTTCAGAAGATTTATGAAGTTATTTTAAACAGGACTTTACTTAAGAAAAGTTTTACAAAGAAGATTTTACCTATGGTAAAACCTAATAGGAAAGGAAATTTAATAAATAAAATGGTTTATGTAATGATATTATTTTTTCTAAAGCAATAGAGAATGTTAATGAAAAACAGTCTCTATTGCTTTAGAGAAGAAATATTGTGTTTTAATTTTTAACTAAAAAGTAGGCAAATTGTCTAAGTCATTTTCCTGGCTACTGTTAGAAGAAGATGCTATAACATCATTTCCATTTCTATTTTTTCTTACAACGACAGAGTCTATTCGTCCTAATTTTGCCAAGGCTACAGCTTTGTTTACGGCCATTTCAGTACCATCATCAGTTATTACATTTGTTATGTCACCATCAGCATTTTTTCTAACTTTAGTTATCTTCATGAAAAATTCAACTCCTATCTATAATATAGCTACAAACTATATTATATGCAGTTTACATTTCATTATTAAAATCTATTATATATCTGTTGTCGGAAATATTAAATTAATCATATCTTAATGGCTTACATTAATTTCTCAATACAGTATACAAAATAATTCTACTAAATGAGTGAAGTTGCTTTAAGCATATAAATTCCTGCAAAAATTGTAAACATTGAAAAAAATGTCGTTAGAAGTACTACATCGCCTGTAAGTTCATAGTCAGAGTTCATTTCCTTTGCCATGACATATGAAGAAACTGCAGATGGTGCAGAGAATAGAATAAAAATAGCACCTAATTCATATCCTCTAAAGCCTACAAGTATTGCAAGAATAATAATTATACCTGGTAACAGTATAAGTCTTCCTATTGTAGCTATTATGGAATATTTTAAATTTTTAAGTGCACTGTCAAATTTAAATTGTGCACCTAAAGTTACTAATGCTAGAGGTGTTCCTAAAGAAGCCACATCAGACACTGCCCTGTCAATAAATATAGGCAATTTAATAGAAGAAACTTGAAATATAATTCCTAAGAAAGAAGCTATAATAAGTGGATTTTTTATTACACCTATTGCAGTGGCCTTAATTTTGTCTATGGTGTTTTTATTTTCATTTTCACCAAAGGCACAAAGAATTAGTACAGCAAAAAAATTATATGTAGGTATTGTTATAGGTAGCAAAATCGCTATAGAAGCTATATGACCTTGTCCAAACATATTTATTCCTAGAGGAATACCAAGAAGTACAAAGTTACTTCTATATATAGTATGTATCATAGCAGAAATTCTTTTTTTATCTTTAATAAACATAGGAACTATTAACCAAAGTGCTGCGATAGAAATAATTATGCATAAAAATACAAATAAAATAAGCTTTATATTAAATACGTTGCTGAACTTGGCAGTATATATGTTTTTAAAAAGAAGAGTTGCTAGTCCCACTCTAAAATTAAATTTAATTGCCATATTCACAAAAGAATCATCTATCATATTAATTTTCCTTAGAAAATAGCCTAAGAAAACTACTAAAAAAATAGGCATAATAACATTAAAACTGAAAATTAAATTATTCATTTGTAATCCTTCTTTCTAAGTATATAGTTATTTTATTATCCTACTACATAAATTGATTGCATGTCAAAGTTTAATATTCTTGTAGGAGAAAACTATGAAAAAGATGCAATATATATTAATGATTTAGTTAGAGAATTAAGTTCAACTTCGGAAGAACTTTTAGCATCCATAAAAATTGTTTCAGAATCAATTGATAGAATATCAAAATCAAGTAATGATGGGTCAGAAGGTACAAATGATATTGCTGATAAATTGTCACAAATAAAAGATAGGGCAAGTCAAGTGAGAAATGAAGCATATAATGTAAAACAGAGTGCAGAGAACTTAAAAGATTTTGCTTCAAAATTTAAAGTTTAATTAATCTTAAATCATATTATTTATAAAGTAGACATGGTAAAAATCTGTGCCTATTTTATTTTGAAAGTTTTCAAATATTAATTTATATAATATTCTTTAAAGCTTAAATAATGTATCTTGTATGTTGAATAATGCATTTTAAAAGAAATGTATAGTTAAAATTTATGAAATGTAATAAAATAGAATCATAAATTTTAAATAATGTTTTATAGAAAATTCATTATAATAATATGATTTAACAAAGTTTAAATTGTATAAAATGAGGTTTTAGTATGGAAATGGATTTAATTTGTTCGGAAAATCTTAGGAGAATTATAGAAGAAATTCTTAGTAATAGAAAAATAACAATTAGTAAGGATTCTAAAGTATGCATAATTGAAAGAGGATTTGAATTAGAGAAAGGCAAAATAGGAATATATTTTGATATGGAATCAATAAATGTTTTGATGGACTATTTGGATTATATGAACTCAAATAAAGAAGATTTTAAAAATGTAATAACAGGAAAATGTGATGATGATGAGCTTAAAGTATTAACTTATGATGATATTTACTATTTTGAAGCTATGGGAAATGATGTTTTTTGCAGGACAGAGAATAAAAAATATAAGGTTAAAGAAAAGCTTTATGAGCTGGAAGAAAGATTACAAAGTAAGGGTTTTATAAGGATAAGCAAGTGCTTTATTGTAAATATAGTTAAAGTAGATCGTATTATTTCGTGGTTTAACAGCAAACTTATATTAAAAATAATAGACATAAATGAAGAAATTTATGTTACAAGAAAATATTTAACTGAATTTAAAAAATTTCTTGGGTTTTGAGGTGTTTTAGTTATGAAAGAAAATTTAAAGGATTTCTTATTTAAT
This sequence comes from Clostridium carboxidivorans P7, assembly GCF_001038625.1. Taxonomy (GTDB): domain Bacteria; phylum Bacillota; class Clostridia; order Clostridiales; family Clostridiaceae; genus Clostridium_AM; species Clostridium_AM carboxidivorans. Next base: position 1,778,695 of record NZ_CP011803.1, on the reverse strand, counting down.
TTATTTGTATCTTCTCTTATCGGATTATTTGTTGGTATGCTTGAAGTAACTATTACAAATATGAGTAGTATGGTAGTAGCTACATTAATTACTGATTCTTTGATTGGTGCCTTTATTGGAACAATATCAATGTTCACTTTTATATACATATTTGAGATGAAAGAAATGGATATAAAAATAGCATTTATAGCAGTGTTTATGATAATAGGAATTATTTCTAGCACACCATCTATTTATTTATATTTTATTCAAAATATTAATATTTCTATAGTAAGACTAATGTCAATTGTAATATCAGCAGAATTTCTTGGTATGAGCCTTTGCTATTATTCTTATAAAAAATGTTTAGAACTTAATTCAAAACTAGTAAATAAGAAAAAACAGTTTTCGCAAAAGTAAGGCTGTGGCGTTGTCCACAGTCTTTATATTTAAGTAAGCATTTTTAAAAAGTTTTTCATGGTATTGGACATATAACTATTATTTAACCAAACTAAAAAGGTTTCAGTTACTAAATTGGGATTAGTAATTTCTTTATATGTCAAATTTATATTTGGAATAAGATTTACAGTAGATTTAGGAACTATAGCTATTCCCATACCTGTAGTAGCCCAGGTTAGCATAGATCTTACATCATCAGTTTCACAAAATATATTTGGAGTGAAATTAAGTCCGCTGCAAGCATCAACTATCATGGATTTAAATCTAACATGTATTATCAAAGGTAAATTTTTAAGCTCAATTAAGCTAATCTTTTTTTTCTTTGTTGAAGACAAGAAATTACTATGTATTGCGGCCAGCATATGTTCTTTGGATAAAGATTTGTATTTAAGATTTTTAGAATCAAAAGGACACCTAATAATTCCTATTTGTATAATTCCATTATTTAAAAGATCTAATATTCTAGTACTGTTTCCTTCTCTTATTTGAAAATTTACTTTCGGATAGAGTTTATGAAAGTCATTTATCTTTTCAGGTAGGATTGAAGCTGTAGAAGCAATGGTTCCAATAGCTAAAGTTCCCTCAATGCCTTTGTTAAAATCTTTTAATTCTTTAAGCGTAGTTTCAACTAATTCAACAATTTTTTCGCTGCGATTATATAAGAATTTCCCTGCATCTGTTAATTGAGATTTTCTAGTAGTCCTTTCAATTAATTTTATACCAATTTCATTTTCAAGCATTTTCAATTGATAGCTTAGAGGAGGTTGAGCTATATGAAGCTTTTTAGATGCATTAGTTAAAGTGCCTTCTCTGGCAATGGTTAAAAAATATTTAAGCTGCTTAATATCCATATTAGTAATCCTTTCTATAATATATATAATTTGTATATATATATTATATATTATAAGTATTTTTTTTATAAGTAGTATTTTGCTATACTAAAATAGTAAACATAAATAATTAAGTATTAAAAATATTTAGAAAAAAGTTTGATGTTTTTATGAAAACAATATTTTATGTAGGGGGTAATTTTTGTGAAACAGGGATATGTTAGTATTATTTTAGCAACAATTTTATTTAGTAGTATGGAGGTAGCATTAAAGTTAGTTTCAGGTCAATTTAATCCAATACAGTTAACTTTTTTAAGATTTTTAATAGGAGCAGTTATACTTCTTCCAGCAGCTTTAAAAGGTTTAAAAGATAGAGAAATTTCATTAAAAAAAGATGACTTTAAAGTATTTGCACTTTTAGGATTTATATGTGTTGTAGTAAGTATGACTTTTTATCAATTAGCTATTTTATATAGTAAAGCATCTATTGTTGCAATATTATTTAGTTGTAATCCAATATTTGTAATACTTTTTGCTTATTTTATGCTTAGTGAGAAAATATACAAAACTACAATTGCATCATTAGTTATAAGCATTATAGCAATTATAACTATTATGAATCCATTTCATATGACTAATAATATGTATGGCATTTTGTTTACTATTTTAGCTGCTGTTACTTTTGCTTTATATGGTGTAATTGGAAAGAAATATAGTAAGAAGTATGGTGGTGTTGTGCAAACTTGTTTTTGCTTTCTTATGGGAAGTGCTGAAATGTTTTTGATCATACTAATAAGTAAAATAAGTTTTGTAGCACAAATAATCCAGCAGTCTAAATTTAAGGTTTTCTCGGATATACCAATTTTAAAGGGAATTACATTATCTAGTATACCTGGATTGATTTTTGTAGGAGTGTTTGTAACTGGGTTAGGTTATACTTTTTATTTGTTAGCAATGGAGAAAACGTCTGCAGCTACTGCTTCTTTAGTGTTTTATATAAAACCTGCATTAGCACCAATACTGGCTTTAATCATTTTAAGAGAGGTTATTAATTTAAATACAATTGTAGGAATTGTTTTAATTGTCATAAGTTCATCTATAACGTTTATATCTAATAAGAAGCGAACAGGATTAGAAACTGCCAAAGTAAAAGAAGAATTAGTATAAAATTTTAAAAGCTATTTATAAAATAAAAGAGATTGTTATTTTAATTATAACAGTCTCTTTTAAATGTCATATGATATAATTTACTTACATGGTAAAAATAGTGTGGAATAGAAGGTGATAAACTATGAGAAAATCAGAAGATATTATATTTAAGTATTTGTATGATAAATGTAAAGAACAAAAAAGAAAAGGATTGACTGAAGTTCTAGGCTGCAGTACTAAAGAAATTGCGGATAGTTTGTCTCTTCAAAGAACAAATGTAAGCAGTATACTAAATATGCTATGTAAACAAGGAAAGATTTTTAAAATAAAGGGAAAACCTATTATATATTCTATAAATTTGTATGAAGGAGAACATGAAGATGATAAAAAATTTAAAAGAAATTCTGCAAATTTTAATACCCTTATTGGTGGAAATAGAAGTTTAAAAAAATGTATTGAACAAGCTAAAGCTGCTATTTTGTACCCTCCTAATGGATTGCATACTTTGCTTTTAGGTCCAACTGGTGTTGGAAAAACAATGTTTGCTGAAGTTATGTATAAATTTGCAATAGAAAAAGCGGTTATTCCTATAAATAGTCCTTTTGTAGCTTTTAACTGCGCAGATTATGCCAATAATCCTCAGTTAATACTAGCACATCTTTTGGGAAGTAAAAAAGGTGCCTTTACAGGTGCTAATAAAGATAAAGATGGTCTTGTGGATAAAGCTAATGGAGGAATATTGTTTTTAGATGAAATCCATAGATTGCCTCCTGAAGGTCAAGAAATGTTATTTATGTTAATTGATAAAGGAATATATACACCTTTAGGCGATATAGAGAAAAAGAAAATTAGTAAGGTGCGTATAATATGCGCAACTACGGAGAATGTGGATAGTGTGCTTTTAAGCACATTTACTAGAAGAATTCCTATAACAATAAATATACCAATGCTTAAAGACAGAAGTTTGGAGGAAAGATTCGAACTTATTTGTGAATTTTTTAGGACAGAATCAGAAAGGATTGGAAGAGAAATATTTGTATCAACTAACACAATAAGAGCTTTGCTTCTTTATAATTGTACAGGCAACATAGGACAATTAAAAGGTGATATACAGCTTGGATGTGCCAATGCATTTTTAAAGTATGTGTCTAAAGGTAAGAAAAAAATAGAAGTACACAGCACAGACTTTTTGAATAATGTAAGACAAGGATTATTATTATATAAACAAAATTCAGAAGTATTAGATAAAATAATTAATGAAGATATTGAATTGAATTTTAATTCTAAGATAACCAAACATAAGATCAAAATAAATGACAAATCCTTACCTAATAATTTTTATGAAAGTATTGAAAAAAGGATACAGGAACTTAAAGAGCGTGGTATAGAAGAAAATGATATTAATTTTTTAATGGCTTTTGATATAAAAAAGTATTTTAAAAAATATGTAGGCGAATTTGAACAAGAAGTAAAAAAAGAAGAATTATCTAAAATAGTAGATAAGAGAATAATCAATATAGTAGAAAAATTTTTAGACATTGCATCAAAGAAAATGAAAAAGGTTTTCCCAGTTAAGATATTTTATGGATTATGCCTTCATATTAGTTCAAGTATTGAAAGGATAATTCATAATAAAAATTTAATTAATCATAATTTAAATGAAATAGTAGAAAAAGATAGAGAAGAATATAAATTAGCATTAATTTTAGTAGACAAATTAGAAGATGAATTTAATATTAAAATACCATCAGAAGAAATAGAGTTTATTGCTATGTTTTTATGTGTAGATGATTTGGAGGGAGATAGGATAGCTTATAAGCCTATCATTGTAGTTGCCATGCATGGAAAAAGTACAGCTTCATCTATGGCTGAAGTGGCTAATAAATTGGTAGGTGGTGACAATGTATATGCTTATGATATGACGTTAGATAAAAATCCACAAACAGCTTATATAGAGCTTAAAGATTTTATAATAACAAATCATCAAGGATCAGGAGTAATGCTTTTGGTAGATATGGGATCTTTAGGAATGTTTGGAGAACTTATAAGTGAAGAAACGGGGATTGAAATAAGAGTAATTGATATGGTGTCTACATTGCTTGTTATTGAATGTGCAAGAAAAGCTCTTACTAATAATAATATAAATATTATATGTGAAGAAGCTAAACAATCAGTAAGTTTTTTAAATAATTATAATATAAGTTTAAGTGAAACTTATATACCAAGAAAGGATAACATAATAATAACAAATTGTATTACAGGTGAAGGTAGTGCCATTAAGGTAAAAAATATGATTGAAGAAAAAATAAATTTAGCATCAAAGGATATACAAATAGTTCCATTATCAGCTAGCGATAGGAAAGAGATGTATAATACTATAAATATATTATCTAAAAACAAGAAAATAATTGCTGTAGTTGGAACTGTAAATCCTAATGTGTATGGAATACCATTTATACCTGTTTCGGAACTTTTTTTAGATTCCAATTATACAAGACTAAAGGATATAGTAAACAGAGTGAAAACATTAGAAAACTTCTATAATGAAATATTTCAAAGCTTAGGAAATGAAATTAAGGAATTAAGTATGAGTGATTTTAAGCCTTTGTGCATAAATTTTTTAGATAATGTAAGAGAAAATATAACTGATAATATAGATATATATATGGTTTCAGGATTAATACTTCATTTAGCTTGTGCCATAATTAGATTGATTAATAAAGAAGATACACCTAAATGTATAAGAAAACAAAAAGTAATGAGTTATTCCAAAGAGTATAATTTCTTAAAGGAATCATTAAGACCAATAGAAAGGTTTTATAATATCAAATTTTCGGATGATGAATTTTGCCATATATTAATTATAATTTTAAATATAGTAAATATATAAAAAATTAGCATGTGTATAAAAATAAACTTGTATAAAAATATAATGTGTATAAATAAACATTATACACATTAATAAAAAACATCATGTGTATAGTATTTTAAAAATGTGTATAAAGGGTAAAGAAAGCATAGGGCAAATTTCCTATGTTTTCTTATTTGGCACGTGTTTTGCTATATAGATAAGCAAAGATAAAAATATTATTTAGGGGGAATTATTATGAATATTTTATTAGCATGTTCATCAGGAATGTCTACAAGTTTAGTAGTAAAAAAAATGCAGGAGGCAGCAGCAAAGAGAAACATAGAGTGTAAAATTTGGGCTGTTGCTCAAGACAAAGTAGAAGAAGAAATGAAAAAGGCAGATGTTTTATTAATAGGACCTCAAATGAGATTTTTAAAACAGAAATTTGAAACAATGGCAAAAGAAATAGGTATAAATATGGATATTATTAAGCCAATGGATTATGGAAGATGTGATGGTAATGCAATTTTGGATGCAGCTATAGATCTTATAAAAAAATAATTTTCAAGGAGCAAATTGATAACGTTTAATAGGTAAAGGAGTGAAAATTCATGAAAAAGTTTATGGAGATTATCGACAAATATTTGATGCCGGTAGCAGAAAAAATGAATAATAATGTATATTTGACAGTTATAAGAGACGCATTTATGTTAACGTTACCTTTAATTATATTTGGATCTGTATTTGTAGTTATAGCAAATTTACCATGGTGGTCAAAGGACCAAATGGCAGTATTGGCCAATTATTTAGGAGCAGCTAATAATTCTACAATGTCAATCATGGCATTGTTTGTGGTGTTTGGTATAGGATATAATTTAAGCAAGCATTACAAAATAGAAGCAGTTTATGGAGCAGCTGTATCAGTTGCTGCATTTATCATATTAACTCCTACTGTAGTTAAAGGAAAAAAGGAGATTGTAGATTCAGTACTTGCATTTGATAGACTAGGTGCTAAAGGATTATTTGTTGGAATGATTGCAGCATTTATAGCAACTGAAATTTATAGAAGAATTGTACAAAAAAATTGGACAATTAAGATGATAGAAGGAGTACCTGAAGCAGTATCAAAATCTTTTGCTTCACTAATACCAGCATTTATAACATTAAGTTTTTTCTTAATCATAAAAATAATATTTATGTTTACTCCTTGGGGCAATATGCATGATTTTATATATAGATTTGTACAAACTCCTTTAATGGCACTAGGATCTAGTTTGCCTGCTACTTTAGTGGCAATATTATTTACTCAGTTATTCTGGTTCTGTGGATTACATGGACAAATTTTAATAAATTCTGCTTTAGAGCCAATATGGAGATCATTGTCTTTAGAAAATTATCAAGCTTTTACTGCAGGAGCAAAACATTTACCTCACATAGTTACCAAACAGTTTATGGATACCTTTACTGTTTCAATGGGTGGAACTGGTATGACACTTGCTGTACTTGTGGGAATATTAATATTTGCAAGAAGTAAACAACTTAAGGAGTTAAGTAAAATAGCTACTCCACCAGGAATATTTAATGTTAATGAACCTGTAATATTTGGATTTCCAATAGTTTTAAACCCAATGATAATAATACCTTGGATTCTGGCTCCAATGGTAGTAACAGTTATTACTTATTTTGCTATGGCAACAGGAATAGTTCCACAGACTACAGGAGTTGAAGTATCATGGACAATACCAATATTCTTTAGTGGAGTGCTGGCCACAAATTCACTTAGAGGTGGAATTTTACAGCTTTTCAATTTTACAGTTGTACTTTTAATCTGGTTACCATTCATACTTACTATAGACAAACAATACAAAAAAGCTGAAAAAGAAGCAAAAGAAGCTATTGAAAAAGCAAAAAATAAAAGTATAAAAAATGAAAACAATTTAACAACTTAAACAAAAATAAAAGAAAAATTAGAGGTGTGTGAAATGGAAGAATTAGAGAATGTACCATTTGAATTAATATTATATGCAGGAAATGGAAGATCTTATTCTATGGAAGCAATACAAGAAGCTAAAAAAGGTAATTATGAAAAAGCGGATGAACTAATAAAAAAAGCATCAGAAGAACTTGGAAAGGCTCATGAATTTCAAACTAAATTAATTCAAGCTGAAGCAAATGGTGAATCAAAACCAGTAAATATTTTACTTGTACATGCGCAGGATCACCTTATGACAGCTATGACAGTTAGAGATTTAGCAACAGAAATAGTAGAACTATATAAAGTTAAGGTGGGAGAGACAATATGAGTATTAAATATAAATTTCCAAAAAATTTTTGGTGGGGAAGTGCAGCTTCTGCAACCCAAATGGAGGGAGCAGGAAGAGAAGATGATAAGGGATTAAGTATATGGGATTTATGGTATGAAAAAGAACCTAATAGATTTTTTCAAGGTATATCATCAGAAGTTGCATCAGATTTTTATCATAGATATAAAGAAGATATAAAACTGATGAAGGAAATAGGCCATAATTCATTTAGGTTTTCAATTTCCTGGTCTAGATTGATTCCAGATGGAACTGGAAGAATAAATGAAAAGGCAGTAGAGTTTTATAATAATGTAATAAACGAATTAATAAAAAATAACATAGAGCCTTTTGTAACATTATATCATTTTGATATGCCTCTAGAAATGCAGTACAAAGGTGGATGGGAAAGCAGGGAAGTAGTAGATGCATATGGTGAATATGCAAAGACTTGTTTTAAATTATTTGGTGATCGAGTAAAGGTGTGGATTACACATAATGAACCAATAGTTCCCGTAGAGGGTGGATATTTACACGATTTCCATTATCCTAATATAGTAGACTTTAAAAGAGGAATTCAAGTAGGTTTTAATACTATGGTTTCCCATTGTAAAGCAGTTAAAGAATTTAAAAGTTTAAATATACAAAATGGTAAGATAGGTGTAGTCCTAAATTTAACACCATCATATCCTAGAAGCAGTAATATAGCTGATTTAGAAGCGGCTAATATAGCAGATTTAATATATAATAGAAGTTTTTTAGAGCCAGTAGTAAAAGGAGAATATCCTAAAGAACTTATACAGTTGTTTAAAGAAAATGATTTATTACCTTGTGTAGAGAATGGTGATAAAGAATTGATAAAGAATAATCTAGTGGATTTTCTTGGAGTTAACTATTATATGCCAAGGAGAGTAAAAGCAAAGGAAAATATGCCTAATCCTAATGCACCAATGATGCCAGAAACTTTTTTTGACAACTATGAAATGCCAGGAAGAAAAATGAATGTTTACAGAGGTTGGGAAATTTATGAAAAAGGTATATATGATATAATGATTAATTTAAAAAATAATTATGGCAATATAGAATGTTATGTGTCAGAAAATGGTATGGGAGTTGAAAATGAAGAAAGATTTATTAAAGATGGTATTATTGATGACAGTTATAGAATAGATTTTGTTAAGGAACATTTAAAATGGCTTCATAAATCCATACAAGAGGGCTGCAATGTGAAAGGATATCATATGTGGACATTTATAGATAGTTGGTCATGGAGTAATGCTTATAAAAATAGATATGGATTTGTGCAATTAGATTTAAAAACACAAAAAAGAACTTTAAAGAAAAGTGCTTATTGGATAAAAGAAGTTTCTAAAAATAATGGCTTTTAAAATTATATATATATTAACATAGAAATCAAAATATCTTAAATAATAAGAGGTATTTTGATTTCTATTTTTTATACCACATATTTTACTGGTTTACCATAAAATTTACAATGTTGTCATTGTCTTTTCTTTGTAGTAAAGTATTCTATGTACTTAAACTATACTCAATAGTGTTCTGAAAAAATTTGAAATAAATTATATAAGGAGTGAGATATAAGGTGAATTTCGGTGACATTTATTTTACAACAATGGATCGAGGTATATTAGCAATAATTTTTGTATTTATAGCATTTGTGTCTAATTGGTTATTTTTTATATATGCAGGTTTTGCATCTAAAAATAAAAGACTAATATATGCAGCATTAGTGTATGCTATACCTTTTATTCTGACAATGCTTGATCAAGGAGATATAGCTTATAAAATTTGGTATATTTTTTGGATTGTTAGTTTTGTACATGCTTTAAAAGCAAAATCAGAATTCTTAAATAGAAGAAATACTATAAGAAAGCTTAAATATATGAAGAAAAATTAATAGAGAAAGGATATTGCAATGTTAAAAGGAAGCAGGCATGAAGAATTTAGATCTGGAGTATTTAAAACAACAAAAAAGAAAAATAAAAAGAAAATCTCAAAAAAATCAAATAAAGATTTACAAAGTGAAGCATTATCTTTAAATATTGAAGATAAATGGATAAAAAAGAAAGATGTAGTTATATTAATAAGCATTTTACTATTTATTATATGTGCAATTGTTAAGGTGCATAAATCTACTTATTACAATAATACCATATATTTGGATAAAAAAGTTACCACTTTGAAGGAAGCACTTAAAATTACTGATTCTCAAGCTTTAAAAATTAATAAAAAAGCTAAACTAAATGGAATCAATGGGTATATAAATGGTTCACAAAATATAATTAACAAAAAACCTAGATTGAGTATGGAATATATAAAAATTAATAAAGGCTTGATTAATAATGTTGAACATAGGATTAGTATCCCTATAGATCTTGATAATCAACAAATTTCAGGAATTTACTGCAGCAGAAATAAAAGCTATAGATTTGATAAATATGCTTTTTCATATGATAAAAGTAAGCTAGATATAAATGATATATATGATATTATAAATAAAAAAGTAGATATGAATAAAGTTCTGAGTGGATACAAGCCAAGTATAGATTTTGATATGTATAACAATACTTGTTCAATATATGTAACTTACTATAAAGACAAGGATGCAGAACAGGCTAAGAATAACTCTAGTGTTCAATATAGAATAGAAGTGGATTTAAGAACAAAGGAAATTAAGAATTTTAGTAAAAAGGAATAATAAGGAGTACTCTTTGTGGAAAAATTTTTTTATCATTTAAATTGTTTCCACAAAAGAGTACTTTTTATGTATAAAAGATACTAAACCTTATTTTCAATTTTTACTTAATCCATAAAAGATAGAACATGCTTTTTAGATTAATCTATAAATAGAGAAATTTCATCTATGCTTTTACGTATTTTATTTCTAAGCTTTTTATCAGCAGAATAGCCAATACTTACTACTAATCTGATTCTTTTAGATTTTGGTATGCTTAATAGTGTTTTTAATTCTTTTTCATTAAACCAACCCATAATGCATGTAGATAATCCCAATTCAGTAGCTGCAAGACATAAATGAGCAGTTGCAATACCAATGTCTATAGAAGAGTAATCTTGATTTTTAATAGTTCCTCCAATGCGAGCTTTAATATCCGATTTTTCTTCTAATATTATAATAAATGCTGGACACTTATCTGTAAATTTATTCATAACTAAGTTTTGAAGACATTTTGCGACTTTAGGTGATAGTTCTTTATTGTTTACAACTATGAATTTCCACGGCTGACCATTGCAGGCAGAAGGAGCAATTCTACATGCTTCTATGCAAGCTATTAGCTTTTCTTTTTCAACTGGTTTATCTATATAATTTCTGCAACTTTCCCTTTTATTAATTAGATCAAAATAATTATTCATAAATATGTTCCTTTCACAATTATTTTCATACAACTATATTTTTTTCAGCCCAATTTACTATATATTCTATAGCATGTTCGTCATTAGAACTGCATTTGTAATTTATTTTAGCTAGCAGTTTTTTATTCCCATTTGCTACGCAGAAACCATAACCTGACTTTTTTAAAAGCTCAAAATCATTCATATTGTCCCCAACTGCAATGGTATTAGAAATATCTATATTTATAATTTTACACAATTTTTGTAGAGCCTGTCCTTTGGACGTACCTAGAGGAAGTATTTCTAAATAATTTTCTCCACTTCTAACTATATTAAACTGCCCAAATTTTGAAATAAAATTATGTTCCAATATATCCAATTGATTTTCTTCACCTAAAATCAAAATTTTTGTCCAATTTTCAGTCCACAAGCTTTCTGGTATATCATAGTGAACATCTGATCTATTAGAAGCAAATCTTTTACTAAATCTACACTTATTAAATATATAAACATTTTCCTTACAATATATTTCTAATCCCAAATAGGAATACTGCTGTTTTATTTGTTTTAATATATTTTTAACTTCATCTTCTAAAAACAATTCATATATGGTTTCTTTTTTGCCATAATCATGAATTTTGGAACCATTATATAATATTACAGGTACATTTACATTAACTACATCCAAGTACTTTTTGGCAGATTCCAACATTCTACCTGTAGCAAAAGTGAATATTCCGCCTTGGGCTACAAATCTATTTATAGCTTCAATGTTATTTTTAGAAATTTTTTTATTGGAATTTAGCAGAGTGCCATCCATATCGGAAATTAAAAGATAACCTTTAAACTTTTTATTCATATGATTCCTCATCCTTCTAATTTTTTAAGTATATAAAGTACAAGAATAAATCCAGTAAGTTAATTTGTTTTTGTATATTTGAATGCAAATATAATATATATTTTATACTAAAAATTTAAATTGTCCAATATGGCAATAAAGGTACTTGTTAAAAAACTTTTTTAAGAATAAAAATTGCAAAAATTAAACACAGTAAAAATGAAGATATTATAACAGTAAAAACTTTAAATGTAAACATAAAAGAAGGTATCAAATTATAAAGTATAGATGGTATTAAATACAAAAAAATACCTAAAAGAATGTATATTAAAAGGTCATTTAAATTTAAGTTTAAGTTAAAAGTTTTTCTTATTTCATACAAATTTAAGATTAAAGTTGAAAGAGAAGTTAATATTAAACTTATACCACATCCATATATGTTTATCCAGGATATACCTGTAAGGACATATAAAAGAACTAGTTCTTCCAAAGATACAATTAATGAATTTCTAAGGATAATATTTTGTTTGCCTAACCCATTTAGTATTGCAAAAGTTGTTACAGCAGTGTAAGTAATTGGTGCACAAAGGCAGGCAAATCTTATATAGTTTCCTAAGTCTGTTCTGAAAAAAAATAGCTTGCCTAATTCATTAGGAATAGTAATACAAATAGCCATTGTAGTAATTCCAAGAAGGAAAGCAATTTTTATAACTTGGGTTATTCTAGTTTCTATTGACCAGTAATCTTTTTTACTTAGTTTTTCAGATAAATCAGGTACAAGTACTGTGGATATAGAATTTACAATTGTAATAGGAAAAAATATTATGCTTAAAGTCATGGACTTAAATTTACCTATCATAGATAAGGCTAGAGAATATTCTATTCCTGAACTAACAAGTCTTCTTGGTATTATTAAAGCTGATATTGCAGATAATCCTGTAGTCAAAAATCCATTTATACACAAAGGAAAAGATATAATAATTATATTAAATAGAAGTTGAAGTTTATCTTCTTTAGTGTTAAAGGTGATTCCAAGTTGCAATTTTTTTTTCTTATAAAAAATATAAAGCAAAATTAGACTTATGCCTTCACCTAATGTCAAAGTTACAAAAGCAGCTGTAACGGTAGTTGAAACTTCTTTAAGGAATAATGTGGTTACAATGCTGAGAAATATAACTATTCGTGCAAATTTTTCAAATATGTCTATGATAGCAGGTATTTTAATGTCTGAAACACCATAAAAATAGCCTTTAAGTATTGAAGAAAGTGCAATAAAAAGCATTGCAGGGCAAAAGGCTTGTATACAATGTATAGTTCTAGAATCTTCTATTATATTATTACCTATGTATGAAGCAGATATAAATACACAGCAAATAACCATAATTGACCAAATTGAATCAAACAGCATAGATATATCTATAGATCTGTTTAAATTTCTAAAATCATTTTTACTATAATAAATTGCAGCAACCTTTGATATAGCAGTTACCATACCACCACATATAAGGCATATAAATAAATCGTATATAGGCATTACTAGCCCATAAAGGCCCATACCTTCAGCTCCCATTTTACGGGAAAGTATTATGGAAAATACAAAACCAAAAATACCAGTAATTAAGTTAGATAATATTAATGTGAGTGAATTTTTTAAAAATCTATCTCTTACCAAAATAAAACCTCATTTACATCAAATTATTAGTATTTATATATATGCTTTTAATTTGAAAAGTATAATAAGTGCTAAATTTTATGCTATACTAAAATTGAAAGTTATTTAGAAGGGGATGTTATTTATGGTTAAAATGACTTGTATTGTTTGTGGTGTACAAATAAATGAAAAAAATTATAATTTTAATAAAGAAGCATTTACAAATTCAAATAGTAATGAAAAAATTATGTATTGTCCATTTTGTGGAGCACCAATGGAATATTTAATAGAAAATGGAGAAGAAATAAAATATGATAGGAATAAATTAGATGAGAATGCTTTGAAAATAATAGATCATGCAGTTAAATTGGAAGTTTTTAATGGAGACTTTTATAAGAAGGCTTCAGATATGGCAAAGGATGAAAATATAAAAAATATGTTTAAGGCTTTATCAAGTATAGAATATATGCATGCTAGAATTCATAAAAAAATAGCTGGTATTAAAGAAATGCCAGTACTTAGAAATATGGATTATTCAAAATACAACACTGATGAAGCTTTGCTTGCTGCAGCTTGTCAAAGAGAAAAACATGCTGTAGAGTATTATAAGAAGTATGGAAAAGAAATTCATGAAGAAAACATTGTAAAGATATTTAATGTACTTTCTAAAGTTGAAGAAGAACATATAGTGCTTACAAGTGAATAGTTGAAAATTAATTATGGCTTTTATTTAAAGTTTTAATAAATAGCTTAAGAATATACATATACAGTAAATTTTAAAAATATATATATCTTAAAGAAATCTTGTATGAGGGGATGTATGGTGAAAAAATTTTTTAAAATTTTACTGTTGTTTTTTTGTATAATTTTTATAATTATTATGATAAAGAAGCATTATTATAATGATTATAGCGTTAAAAATTTAAATATGAATGTCAAGGGGTTAAAATATAACATAAAATATAAAGGTTTAAAATCATCAGTGGATTTTACCATGGACAATGATGGAAATTATTACATAGCATACAAGGATAAGATACAAATTATAAAAGGTAATGGTAAAAGCTACTATTTGTTTAAAAATAGTAATTTAAATATTTATAGTATAGAATACTTTAATAATAAGTTGTATTTTTCATCAGATACTAAGATATATTGCTATGATATTAAAAATGACAAAACTTTAGAAATAATTAAAGATATACCCAACTATGGAGATTATAAGAATAGTATTATAAAAATAAGAGGCAACTATCTTTATATAGCAGTAGGAGCAGCTACAAATTCAGGTGTAGTGGGTGAGGATAACAAATGGATTAAAGAAAATCCATATAATCATGATATATCTCCAAAGGACATAACATTAAAAGGTATAAATTTTGGAAAATTTAAAACTGGAGCATATCAAAGCTATAAAACTAAAAGTATAAATGGTCAAATAATTCCAGAACATTTCCCAGGTAATTCCAGTATACTAATATATAATCTGAATACTGGAAATATGGAAACCATGGCTTGGGGCATAAGAAATGTAACAGGAATGGATTTTACAAGCGAGGGTAAATTAATAGCAGCAACAGGTGGAATGGAAGACAGAGGAGTAAGACCTGTTAAAGGTGATACGGATTATATATATGAAATAAAAAGAAATACTTGGTATGGATGGCCTGATTATAGTGGAGGAGATCCTGTTACATCTCCTAAATTTAAAGGAAAGGCAAATTCCATGCTTCAATTTGTATTAGAAAATCATCCAACTACAAATCCTCCAGCACCACTTTATCAGCATAAAACTTTAAGCAGCATAAAATCATTAGCTGTAGATAATAATGGAAATTTAAGTGCTAAAAATGCTATGTACTTTTATGATATAAGTAATAAAATACTATATAAATTTAATGGTGCAGGAGCTATTGAGGAAGAAGTTAAATTTAATAAAGGTGATGTTTGCAGCTTAAAATTTTATGAAAAAGGTTTATTAATACTTGACGGAGAAGAAGGATATTTATATAGTATAGAAAAAGGAAATATTAACAATGCCTTAAAAGTAAATAAAAGTATTTATTTTTATTTATTAGCATTGGTTGTTGTTCTTATAATAATTTTATTAAAAGCTGAAAAAAACTAAGTTAAATTTTAAAAACAAAAGGGAGATAGAGTTATAAATGAAAAACAAATTTGAAAGTACGTATGGTAACGCATTAAAAGGTATAATGCATGCAGTTAATCCTCTTAAAAAAAAGCTTTTGAAAACTTATTGTACTGTTCACAAGTTTATAATAATACAGGCAATTGAAATATTAAAAAATGATGGATATAAAGAAGAAGCTAATTTTTTTAAAAAGCACATAGCTAGTCTTAATAATGGTGTAACATGGGCAGATCAAGATTTTAAAAGTTCAAATCATTTTTATCATGTAACTAGAGGTAAAGGATTATATGGATTTTCGGATGCTTTAACAGAATGTAAAAAATATTATAATAGATCAATAGCATTTATTGATGCTGGTGATGTATCTAAAGCATTATTTTATTTTGGAGCTGCTTGTCACCTGGTGCAAGATACTACAGTACCACAACATGTGAATAATAAACTTTTAAAAAGCCATAGAAAATTTGAACTATGGATTATAAGTAGGCTTATGACGGATTATTCTTTTATAGCTAAAGATGGTACTGTAATATATGATGAAATAGAAGATTATATAGTTAATAATGCTATTATGGCAAATAGCACTTATATTAAGAACTTGGCAATACATTCTAGAGATGAAAGATATTCTAGAATAGCTACTACAATACTAAAAGAAGCACAAAGAACTACAGCAGGTCTTATGGTTAAATATTACAAAGATATAAATAAATATAAAATTCTTCCTTAATTTGGAGGAATTTTTTTTCTTTTGCAGAAAGTATATAAAAGGTGGTGATTGTATGAAAAAAGAGATTTTTTTGAATATGGAAAACCAAATTTTTAAAGGCAATGTGCTTGATATAGGTTTTGAAAACAATGGAATCATATATAATGTATGTAAAGAGGGAAGTGAAGATATAAACATTAATTATATAACTGGAAAGGAAGAAGAGACAAATGTAAAGAATAATTTTTATGATATCTGTATTTTATTCTTTTCTTTTAGCAGTATATGGTTTAAAATGAACAAGAAAAGTTTTATAAAAAATATATATAATTATTTAAATAAAGATGGAATCCTTTATATATGGGATATAGATAAAGGATACAAAAAAACATTTTCTGGTACTATAAATGTAACAATACCAGGAAATAAAATTAAACAAATAAAAATTAAGGATTTAAATATATTTAAAGACAATTCTAAAGATAATACAGTTAGTATTTTAGAAAATTATTTTGATATAACAGAAGGTAATGCTTTAAATGGCATTTATTATATTAAAGCCAAAAAGAAAAGCAAAATAAAAATTAATGCTTATAAAGAAGAAAGCTTGCAGGAAGGAAATGAAAAAAAAGATGAAAGTAGTATTAACAGCGCTTAATTCAAAATTTATTCATAGTAATTTAGCTATAAGGTATTTAAAAGCATATACTAAAGATTTAAATTATGAATGTATAATTAGGGAATTTACTATAAATGATAGAAGGGAAAAGGTTTTAGAGCAGCTTATAAAGGAAGAACCAGATGTAATAGCTTTTTCATGTTATATATGGAATATAGAATTCATACAAGGATTAGCAAAGCTTATTAATCTTGTTAACCCAAATATAAAAATACTTTATGGTGGACCAGAAGTATCCTATGACAGTCTAAGTTTTTTAAAAGAAAGTGTTGGAGAATATGTAATTGTAGGTGAAGGTGAGGAAACTTATAGAGAATTTATAAATTGGCAATTGGAAGAAGAAACTTTAGAAAAACTTAAATCTATTAAGGGATTGAGCTTTAAAATTGGAGAAGAAGTTTATTTTAATGGTGATAGAGAGCTTATGGATTTAAACAAGGTTATTTTTCCATATAATGAACAAGATAATTTACAAAATAAAATAGTATATTATGAAGCTTCCAGAGGATGTCCATTTAACTGTAAATATTGTTTATCATCAACAACTCATGGAGTTAGATTTTTTGATATAAATAGGGTAAAAAAAGAATTGAGATTTTTAGTAGACAAAGGAGCTAAGCTTGTAAAATTTGTTGATAGAACTTTTAATTGCAATGTGGAATTTGCTATGGATGTATGGAAGTTTTTAACAGAATTAGATACAGAAGCTACTTTTCATTTTGAAATTTCAGCAGATATTTTAACAGAAGAAGAAATAAAGCTTTTATCTAATGCTCCAAAGGGTAGAATTCAATTTGAAGTTGGAGTACAAACTACAAATAATGAAATTTTAAAGAATATAAATAGAAATGTTAATTTTGAAGATATAAGAGAAAAAGTAGAAGAGCTGGAAAGTATAAAAAATATAAAGCAGCATTTGGACCTTATAGCAGGTCTTCCAGGAGAAAATATTAAATCCTTTAAAAAATCTTTTAATGATGTGTATTCTATAAGGCCTGAGGAAATACAATTGGGATTTTTAAAACTTTTAAAGGGATCACCTATGAGAGAAGAAGCTCTAAAGTGGGGAATGGTATATTCACCTTATACTCCTTATGAAATTCTTAAAACAAAGGATATAAGTTATAATGAAATAATTATATTAAAAAGAATAGAAGAGGTGCTGGATAAGTATTATAATTCTAGAAAATTTGATAATGTATTAAATTATTTTTTACCAAAGTTTAAGACTCCTTTTGATTTTTATAGGAGTTTAGGAGAGTTCTTTTATGATAAAGGATACTTAAACAGAAATATATCTTCTGCAGAATACTATAGGGCTTTTATAGAATTCAATGAAGAAAGCCTTAAAGAAAATAGTAATAAATTGAAAGAGATAATAAAATATGATTATTTGAAATTTAATAAGAAAAAGTGGATTCCAGAATTTTTAGTAAGGGAAAGAAATAAGGAAGAAGAAAGAAAAATAAAAGAAAAAATTATGGATGAAGGGATAAAACTATCTAAAAATTATCACATGGAAAAGTTTTTTGTGGACATAAATAAGTATGTCAATGAAAATTTATTAGAAGAAAAGCAGTGTTACATTTTATTTGATGAAAGTGATGAAAATGAAATACAAATAGATATGTAATATTTAAGATACTTTTAGTAATTTTAGAATGATTTTACTAATAAAAACAGAATATTTAAGAACTCCAGTAAATACATACAGGAGTTCTTATTTGATGTGATAAATATTTGCATTAAATATCAAATAATTTTTAAAAAGAAAATATTAAAGAGGGGTAAGATTATGGCAGTAAAACAAATATTGCAATTTGGAGATAATATATTAAAAAGATCAAGTAGAAGAGTAGAAAAAGTAGATGAAGAATTATTAGGCCTTGTGGAAGATTTAAAAGATAGTTTATATAATGGTACAGGAATTGGACTAGCTGCTCCTCAAATAGGAGTATTAAAAAAAGTAATATTTATAGATCTTAGAGATAAAACAGAGCCTATATTACTTATAAATCCTAAAATTATTAAGAAAATTGGAAAAGAAGATAGTGTGGAGGGGTGCTTAAGTTACCCTGGTTATGAAGGAATAGTGGTAAGACCTAAAAAGGTTATAGTGGCAGGAAAATCATTAAAGTGGGAAGATGTAGAATATACAGCAGAAGGACTTTTGGCAAAAGCATTTTGTCATGAAATAGATCATCTCAGCGGAATTTTATATACTGATAAAGCAAAAAAAATATATAGAATTCAAGAGGAAGAGTAAGAAAAAACTGTTGAATCTTTTAGTGTATTAACATTAAAAAATTCAACAGTTTTTTAAATATATTTAATGGATATTCCTTTACTACTAAATATATTACCAAATAACGGAAGCTTGATTTTGTGGTAAATAAGAATATTATCCTCTAATATTAACCCCTTTTCTATAAAAACTTTTACGCTATCATATTCATGAACAATGTAGTTACTATTTCCTTTAAAGTCCTTTAAAAATTCAACAGTAATACTTTTAACGTCCATATCACAGCATCCACCAGAAGCAGAAACAGTTTTTACAACGAAACATCCTTTATTTTCTTTAGCATATTTAAGAGCCTTTTCATCAATATTTAGCATAAAATCATCTCCTATTTTAAAAATATTCCACTAATAAATTAAAGGTTTTTAACATTTATATATAAAATAAGATGCAAATTATATATTTGTAAAATAAAACACCATTTATGTATTTAAGTTCCATGTTAATTTATACCTATACAGTGTGTTATATAATTTTAATATATAACAAGTTTATTGTCAACATCAATGGCTATAAATCTTGACAATTAAGGAGAATTTACATATTAAGCAGAATTAAACTATTTACATGTGCAAATATATACTGTATACTTGTGTATATACAATAGTTAACTTGGAGGTGTAAAGTAAAAATGAAAAATATAAAGAAACTTACTTATGCAGGTCTTTTGACTGCACTTGCCATTGTAATTCCATTAACTTTTGGATTTTTAAAAATTCAAGCAGGACCTTTTAGTGCTACATTAGCAGCACATGTACCATTATTTATAGCTATGCTTTTAGGACCTTTTGCGGCAGTTATGGTGGGAGCTGGATCTGCCTTAGGATTTTTGGTATCGGCACCGGCAGTTGTGGCTGCAAGAGCTTTTATGCATACTTTTGTTGGATTAGCAGGTGCTTTGCTTATAAGAAAGGGAGTATCCTTCAGTAAAGTGGTTATTATAACAGCACCTATACATGCAATTTTAGAAGCAATAGCTGTAATACCATTCGGATTTACTATGTACAAGGTACTTGTAGTAGTAGGGGTAGGATCATTCTTGCACCATATGGTGGATGGAATTATTGCATTTGCTTTAGTTAAAGCTTTAGCGAAAAACTTAAGATTAGATTTGAGAAAATCAACAATTTAAGTGTAATTATAAAGATCCAATGTAAAATAAATGAAAATTATTTTACATTGGATCTTTTACTTTTAAGGAAAATTTATATGATTATTATAAATTTCATGAATTATTCAATTCCTTTTTTACTACACCACAAGTCATTTCCAGGCCTTGATGCAGCAAATTTTTCCATAACCTTTATCCATGAAATAAGGCAGTCTTCTCCAAGCTCATTAAAAATATTTTTAAGTACTCTGCTTTGAACATAAGAAAGTTTTTTCTCTAGTTCCTTACCTTCTTTTGTAAGAGTAAGTTGTCTTACACGAAGGTCTTGTTTTGAAGGTACACTGGTAATAAAGCCTTTTTCAATGAGCTTTCTTAATGGACTATTAAGTGCTTGTTTGCTTATTTCTAATAGTGTTAATAGTTCATTTATGCTTATTCCTGGAAAGCGTGCAACGAAATAAAGTATGCGATGGTGCATACGTTGAATTCCGTATTTAACCAACATATGATCTGGTTCTTCAGTAAATGTTTTGTACGCAAAGTAAAATAAGGCTTTTATATCATCTAGTTTCTTTTCAGTTTCTACAGTCATATATAATCTTCCTTTCAGTATTCCTACTAATTATTTTGCTTTAATTTTATCATTTACTTGGGTATATTTCCAGAGTGATTTATAAAATAAATTGGTCAACATTATTGACATATATTATTACAGTATGATATCATGATAATAGGTCAATTAAGTTGACGTATTAATGATAACGTTTTAATAAAAAACTTATTTAAGTTTAATACTAAATTCTATAATGGATATTCACAGGAGGTGGTATTATGAGTAGGATTAGAATTTTTACAGGACATTTTGGAAGTGGGAAAACAGAAATATCAATAAATTATGCATTGAGTTTAGCTAAACAGGGTAAAAAAGTTGCAATTGTAGATATTGATATTGTAAATCCTTATTTTTGCACAAGGGACTTAAGAAAATATCTCGAAGAAAATGGTATTAGAGTAATATCATCAGATCCTAGTCTTTCTAATGCAGAACTAGCAGTAGTTCCAGCTGAAGTTTTAGCTATATTTAATGATAAAAGCTATGAAGTAGTTATGGATATAGGTGGAGATGATCAAGGAGCTATTGTTCTTGGACAATATAATAAATACTTCAAAGAAGAACCTTATGATATGTACTTTGTAGTAAATAATAACAGAATTTTGACCTCTAACAGTAATGAAACAGAGGAATTTTTACATTCGGTTGAAAAGGTTTCCAGGTTAAAAGTAACTCACTTAATATCTAATACTAATATGTCTTATGAAACAAAGGTGGAAGACATATTAAGAGGAGATAAAGAAGTTACAAAATTAAGTGAAAAATTAAATATACCATATAAATATACAGTATGTAGAAAAGATTTAGTAGAAGAAGTAAAAAATAAAGTTAAAGGTGAAGTATTTTCAATAGATATATACATGAAACCACCCTGGAGGTAAGAACTATAATAATTAGTTATCAATAAAATTCATATAAATATAAATTCAATTACTTTATAAAAATAATATTTAAGAAAAGTTTTAAACTACCAAAATTTAAGGAGGGAACTTTCTTATGGCAAAGGTAACTTTTAGAGAAGAAAGATGCAAGGGTTGTGGACACTGTATAGAAGCATGTCCTAAAAAAATAATAAGCTTTGCAGATAGACTGAATGCAAAAGGATATCATCCAGCTACTGTTACAGAAGAAAAAATGAAGGAATGTGTTGCTTGCGCATCCTGTGGAAAAATATGTCCTGACTGCGTAATAACAGTTGAAAAGGAATAAGGAGGGATTCTTTGTGGGAGAAAAAGTATTAATAAAAGGTAATGAAGCCATTGGTGAAGCTGCCATAAGAGCAAATTGTCAAGCCTTCTTTGGTTATCCAATTACTCCTCAAACAGAAGTTGCAGCTTATATGTCAAGAAAAATGCCTAAAATAGGAAGAGTATTTATACAAGCTGAAAGTGAAGTTGCTGCAATAAATATGGTTTATGGAGCAGCAGGTACCGGAGTTAGGTCTATGACATCATCAAGTTCACCTGGAATAAGCTTAAAAGCAGAAGGCATATCATATATAGCAGGTGCAGAACTACCTTGCGTTATAGTAGATATAGTTAGAGGAGGTCCTGGACTTGGAAGTATCCAGCCAGCTCAGTCAGATTATTTTCAAGCAACAAAAGGCGGCGGACATGGAGATTATAGAATGCCAATATTTGCACCAGCATCAATACAGGAAATGGTTGACTTAATTCAAGATGCCTTTGATACAGCAGATATGTACAGAACACCTTGTATGGTAATGGGAGATGGAATGCTTGGTCAAATGATGGAACCAGTAGAATTCAAGGAAAGACCAGCAAAGAAGCTTCCAGAAAAAGACTGGGCTGCCAATGGATTGAATGGAAGAAAAGAGCATAATATAATAAATTCATTATTTTTGGAGCCAGAAACATTAGAAAAGCACAATGAAAAGCTTCAAGCTAAATATAAAACAATAGAAGAAAATGAAGTTAGATATGAAATGTTTAACTGTGAAGGAGAAACAGATTTAGTACTAGTTGCATATGGAACAACTTCAAGAATATGCAAAAATGTAATAAAGATGGCTGCAAAGGAAGGAATAAAAGTAGGATTAATAAGACCAATAACTTTATGGCCTTTCCCATTTGAAGCATTTGAAAAGACTGTAGGTAATACTAAACATGGATATCTATCAGTAGAAATGAGCTGTGGACAGATGGTTGAAGATGTAAGACTAGCATCTAATGGAAGAAAACCTGTAGATTTCTATGGAAGATCAGGAGGAATGGTTCCAGATCCTACAGACATTCTTGAGAAAGTAAAAACCATAGTAGGGGGTGCAAAATAATGGCAATAGTATATGAAAATCCAAAGGCATTATTAGATGTGCCTACACATTATTGTCCAGGATGTACACATGGTATAATTCACAAATTAGTTGCTGAAGTTATAGATGAACTTGGCATATTAGATAAAACAATAGGGGTAGCTCCAGTAGGATGTTCAGTTTTAGCATATAACTATTTTGCATGTGATATGTTTGAAGCTGCACATGGAAGGGCGCCAGCCTGTGCAACAGGAATAAAGAGAACAAATCCTGATAAAGTAGTATTTACATATCAGGGAGATGGAGATCTTGCAGCAATAGGAACAGCAGAAATTGTCCATGCAGCAACAAGAGGAGAAAATATAACAGGAATATTTGTAAACAACTGTATATATGGTATGACAGGCGGACAGATGGCACCAACAACACTGCCAGGACAAGTAACAGAAACAACACCATATGGAAGAGATCCTAAAATAGCAGGATATCCAATAAGAGTTTCAGAAATGATTTCAACATTAACAGGAGCATGTTATGTAGAAAGAGTATCTGTAGACTCAGTTCCAAATATAATAAAAGCAAAAAAAGCCATAAAAAAGGCATTCCAAAATCAGTTAGAAGGAAAAGGCTTCTCACTAATAGAAGTATTATCAATCTGTCCAACTAACTGGGGATTATCACCTTCAGAAGCAATGAAATGGTTAAAGGAAAATATGATTCCATATTATCCACTAGGAGTTAAGAAGGATAATACTGAGGAGGCGAAATAAAAATGGCATCACAACAAATAATCTTCGCTGGATTCGGCGGACAGGGTATATTATCAATGGGTAAATTCCTAGCATATGCAGGAATGGATGCTAATTTAAATGTTTCATGGTTACCATCATATGGACCAGAAATGAGAGGAGGAACAGCTAACTGTTCAGTAATACTAACAGATGAAGCAATAGGCTCACCAATAGTAACAAAAGCTGATACAATAGTTGTAATGAACAGACCTTCTCTAGAAAAATTTGAAGATATTATAGAGCCAAATGGCGTCATAATAATGGATTCGGATTTGGTAGATATAGTTCCAAAGAGAAAAGATGTAAAGGTAATATCAATACCAGCACAAACAATAGCAGAAGAAATAGGAAGTAAAAAAATAGCAAACATGATACTTTTAGGAGCACTAGTAAAGGAAACAGGAATAGTTTCCATAGAAGCTTTACTAGATTCACTAAAAGCACATGGAAAAGAAAAATTCTTCGAATCAAATAAAAATGCTATTCAAAAAGGAATAGATTTTGTAAAATAAATTGTAAAATAAAAAACTACTTAGTACGCGTACTAAGTAGTTTTTTATTTTACAATTTATTATTGTCATGCATTTAATTTAAAGCTTTTAGACATATTAAAGTATATAAAGATTTAGAAATTCAAACAAATACATTAAAGGAAGTCATTGGAATTCATAAGGGGTGCTGAATTTGAAGAAATCATTACTGATTATTATTTCAATTGTATTTATATTTTTTATAAGCATTTTTATAAATATAAGAATAAAAACTAATTTATCAAAAAAAGTTAAACAAAATACTAAAGTAATTGAAGAAGAATCACCTTATAAAAAATATGGATACAATATAAATAATGGTTTATCAAAATATAAAGGTAAATTAAAAAATTCAAATACACAGAAGATAAGAATATATTGTATAGGTGAATCCAGTATGAGAGGAGAATATTCCAGTGATGAGGTAAATAAGTCCTGGGTTGGTATAATGAAATCATCATTACAAAAACAATTTGGAAATGCTGGAGAAGGTTTTATTAGTATTTATGAAGGTGCTCTGTCTTCTGGTACCAAACCAAGATGGACATTAGGAAAAGAATGGAGTGTGCCAGGGGCCTCTAATACTTTTATGTCTAATGTAGGAGGTTTTGGTGGATGCTATGGAACATCTAATAAAAGTAGTTCACCTGCAATCTTAACTTTTACTGGAACAGATTTAGATTTACTATATTCTAAGAGAAAGGATGGAGGAACAGCTCTTATAACAATTGATGATAAAAGAGTAGATACCATAAATTGTTTAGGTGAAGAAACAAGTTTTTCATACAGAGCTTCTTATTATGGATTATCACAAGGCATTCATAAATTGATAATAACACCAAATACAACATCAAGTGTTTTTATAGAAGGTGCAATTGCTTCGTCAAGTAAAACAGGTATAGAGATAGATAAGATGGCAATTTCAAGTAAACAAGCAAATTATTTTACTACAGACTTAAGCAAAAAAATTTGGAATACTTCAAAAGAGCCAGATTTAGTGCTTTTATCTTTTGGTATTAATGATGCAGGAAATCATGTTCCTGTTGAAAAATATAAAGAAAGCATGATAGATATAGTAACCTACTGGCAGGGAAGGGGAAGTAATGTGTGTATAATAGCAAATCAAAAACCTACAGATTTATGGACAACAAACTGGTCTGCTTATATAACAGCATTATATGAAATAGCAGATGCTTATAATACAGGACTTATAGATATCTATAAAGCTTATTTCAAGGATTATGCTACTGCACAGAAAGCAGGATTATTTGGAATGGCAATTAATGATTATTCAGGAGCTAGTGGAACAAATACTGCACATTCAAGTGATAAAGGTTATAAATATATTGGAGATATTATTTATGATAATTTAAAGTAAACTTAGATAGAGGTGAAGATATGTTTGTACCAAAAAGAATTATATTTGAAAAAGATTCTCTAGAATATAGCATGGCTAAGAATATTCTCAATAGGTTTAAAAACAAGGATGGTATTGAAATTATAAAGTTAACTTCCAATAAAATAAAACAGCATATTCCAGGTGAGGACTTATTTTCTTACTATAGGGAAGGTAAGAAGACTTTAGTTGTTGGAGTTAAGAAAAGCTTAAAATTTCAATCCTGTAAACCTTCAGCTCATTATCAGCTCCCTTTAGTATCAGGATGCATGGGTCAATGCGAGTATTGTTATTTGAATACTAAATTAGGTGATAAACCCTTTGTAAAAATTCATGTAAACATAGATGATATATTAAATCAAGCACAAAAATATATAGATGAAAGATTACCTGATATAACCATATTTGAGGGAGCCGCTACATCTGATCCTGTATCTGTAGAACCTTATAGTTATTCTTTAGAAAAAGCAGTAGTATTTTTTGGAGAAAGAAAAAATGCTAGATTTAGATTTGTAACCAAATATAATGATATAGATTCACTACTTGATTTAAACCATAACGAACATACAGAAATAAGATTTAGCATTAATACATCTTCAGTTATAAATAAGTATGAACATTTTACAGCTTCTCGAGACAAAAGAATAGAAGCAAGCATAAAAGCTATAGAGGCTGGATATCCAGTTGGTTTTTTAATTGCGCCTGTATTTATTTATGATAATTGGAAAGAGGAATACCATGATTTATTGCTGCAATTAAGAAAAAAGCTTCCAAATGATTTGAAATTTCCAATAACCTTCGAGGTTATATCGCATAGATACACTACAACAGCTAAAAATATAATAGTTCAAGTATTTCCTGAAAATGAATTACCAATGAATGATGAAGAACGTAAATTTAAATATGGACAATTTGGATATGGAAAATATATATATCCAAAAGAAAGTTTAGATGAAATAAAGGAATTTTTTATGAAAGAAATAGAAGAATTATTTAACAACAAAGAAGTTAAGTATATTATATAATTACTTATTTTTGTTTTAAAATACAAGTCATTTATAATGTATTATAATGGGTAAACATGGTATAATAGTAAATAAGAGAATAAGCATGGTTGAAACGTCACCTCAAATTTATCCTCTTGCCAGTAGAAGCTGTTGAGAGAATTTAGCATCAAAGGGGGGTGACGTAAAGTGGATAGTGAAGTTATTATTGTAGCTATTGTTGCCATTGTGGCAATAGTTGGAATAGTAGCATTGGCTTCTTTTCATAAAGACAAGGTAACTCTTGGCATGAATAATGAAGTTGATGGTTTGCTAAAAAATGAAATAGCTATTACTGCAGAAGACAAAGATAAAATTAAAGATAAAGTTTCAAAAAAGTAAAAGGATGCTTCTCGCAAAAGCATCCTGTGATAAAGTAAATCATTTTAAACCATGAATTAATACAAAACTCTCAACAGCTTCTTATTGATAGTATACCATATTTTAATGAGAAATAAACTAAAAGTTCAAAAAAAGTGAAAATTGGGGTGATTTTAAAATGTATAGTAGCATTATAGCATTGATATGTGTAGCTATTGTGGGTCTTGCTGCAATATATTTCATTGCTGTACGTTGCCTTAGAAAACATTGATAAAATTAAATATTTTAGTTCAATATTTAAGATTAAATTGTTATTATGTCTGCAGTATGGAAATTTGTTAAAATATCCATATTGCTTTTTTATATAACAAATAGTTATCAAATCTTTAAAAGATCTTCTCTATTAAATATTCATTTTTCTGTAAATCATCTATATTTTTCCGTGATATATATAAATGCTTCAAAAATTTATAATTTCAAATAAATTTTATATTAAAAACAATAAGTTACTAATATATTTAAAAATATGGAAGGAAATTAAGAAATTATAAAAAGGTGGTTAACTATGTTAAATAAAAATACCATTAAAGAAGTTTTAGATATATCACTTCCAGCAGTAGGTGAGAGCACTCTTTACACGTTTATGTCCATATTTGATACTATGATGATTGGCAAATATGGAGGAAGCACTGCTGTAAGTGCTGTTGGAATAAGCAATGAAATATTGAATACTTGTGTGAATATTTTTATAGTAGTAGGTATTTCTATAGGAATAACTTCTTTTGTTTCAAGGAGCATAGGTGCAAACGAGAAATCTTCAGCTCAGGAATATGCGTCCATAGGTTTTTTCTTAGGATTAATAGTTTCTATTTTTATATGTTACATATTATTTAAGTTTAGTAAAAATATATTATTTTTGGCTGGTGCAAAAGGAAAGGTATTGGATCTGAGCAATATCTTTACAAAGATAACTGTTATAGCTATATTTTTTAATATGATGACCAATGTTATAAATTCTATATTAAGGGGATATGGAAATACCTATACTCCATTTTTAATAGCAGCTTTTATTACTACAGTAAATCTACTGCTGGATGTAATATTGATATTTGGAATAATTGTTCCAGAGTTAGGTATCATGGGTTCAGCAATAGCTTCTATATGTTCTCAAGCTGCTGGTTTTATTGTTGTATTAATTTATTTTATTAAAGAATCCTATGTAAAAATAAAACTTAGATATATTTTTTGCTTAAAAGTATCAAAAATCAAAAATATTTTATTACTTTCTATACCATCTTCAATGGAGGATGCTGCATTTGGATTAAGTAGGTTACTTTGTACATTTATTATTATGCATTCAGGAAATATTGCCTTTGCATCTAATCAAATTGCCAATACTATCGAATCTCTTTCTTTTATGCCAGGTATGGGATTTGGAGTAGCTGCAACTACATTAGTAGGGATTAAAGTAGGAGAAAAAAATTATAAAAAAGCGAAGGAGTACACATATGTATGTGCAGTATGTGCAGTACTAATGATGGGATTTTTTTCAGCAGTATTTTTAGTGATGCCGGGAATATTGGTAAATTTATTTATAGATGAAGGGGAAAAGAAAATTATATATTTAGCATCTTTATGTCTTTTCATAGGAGCTTTTGAGCAGCCGTCTATAGCAATATCAACAGTGTTTTCTAGTGCATTAAAAGGTGCAGGTGATGCTAAAACACCTCTTATAGTTTCTCTAATGACTAGTTGGATTATAAGATTACCTTTAATATTTTATTTTATACATTTTTTAAAACTTTCCGTAATTTATGTATGGTGGGTTACAGTCATACAGTGGGGAGTTGATGCAATATTGATGCTTATATTATTTGAGAAAAAGTTAAATAGTAGAAATAAGTTATTTTTGTCAAAAACTCTTTAGATAATGACGTGAAAATATTTAAAATTTATATCATTATCCATATATTGAAGTATTATAGAAAACATGATAAACTTTGTAAATAATGTGTGTATAAATTATAAGAGGAGGTGAATCTTAGAGGATTTATAAAATTATTGTAAGTAAGTTCTCTATGCATAGCTTATGAATAATATTGAATTGGAAGACGACAGACAAGGAAGAGTTCCTTATGAATACATACAAAGCATATTTGCAAAGGAAGACCCATTTCAAATATCTGAGCAATCAGGAATTTATTATAATGAAGATGAGCACTATTTTAAAGTAAAGATTATGGGAAGAAACTATATTATAAAGCATCCTTATGGAACTGTATATGATATGAAAATACAGAAGGAAATAAAAGCATATACTATAAAAACTTTAGTTTTAAGATATCTTGTAAATTCAAAAAATGTGCCTGCTTTTAATCAGGACATAACTTATAAGGAAATACCAGGTGGATTAGTTTATTATAGAAATTTTTATAATAGGACTATATTGAAGTTGGCTAAGATTTTTGGTAATGATTTAAAATCAATGAAAGAAAATACTATATCAATAGGTGGTAAATTAATAAAAAAAGGAGATGCAGCTTGTAGATTTGAATTTATAAATAACGTATATATAACATTTATAGTATGGCAGGGGGATGATGAATTAGAAGCTTCGTCAAATATACTTTTTGATAGAAACATACAATATTATTTTAATGCTGAGGATTTAGCTGTAGTAGGAGATGTGGCTATAGAATTGTTAAAAAACAAGGGAGAAATACCTAACTGGATAGGGCTTTATCAAAAGAAAACTAAAGATGGGTATGAAATAAATTAAGCTGTAATAAAAAATGTTATACAGTATTTCATAAAATCGCCGAAATATATGGTATAAGGTTCCTATATAACCAAACCAACCATCAAATTGAATTTAAATGATGCTCAGGGTAAATATGGTTTATGGTGAGATACTAAAAGTAAAAAAGATATCTAACAATATATTTTACAATTGGCGTTTTTCACAATGTTTTATTTGTATGTGGACAAGTTAAAAGTGATAACGTTTAAAGAATTTTAGATATGGGGGAATAGATTATGAGCAAAAAAGAATCACTGTATAACATTGAAAGTATAGAAAAAATTGAAAGCTATTTTGGAATAAAGTTCCCAAATGCATATAAAGAAATAATGATTAAAAGTGAGCAAATGTATCCAGAAATTGTAGATTATAAAGTGAATATTCCTGGTTATGGCTTAATTACTTTTAATTTTCAGAGGATGATAGAAGAAGAATTTATAAATTTTAATAAATTATTTAATGATAGAATACTAGATAAAAAAAGAATTATTCCATTTGCATCAACTTTAAATGGAGATGTATTATTATTTGATTATCTAGGAAGTACAAATGAACCAGTTATATTATATATGGAACATGAAGAAGCTTTATGCATTGAGGATATTACACCATCACAATTAAAAGAAAGATCTTTAGAAGAGTGGATGGAGGAGAATTTTAGTTTTGTATCAAGTTCTTTTGAAAAATTTGATAATATGGTTTGCCATAGTAGAGAAAAGTTATGCAAAAAATAATTAATGAAAAATAATTAATGCATAGAATGGATGCTTTTTCTAGAGCATATTCTATGCTTTTTTATTTTTTTGACGTTATAATATAAGTGTATCAGCTTACATAATTTTATGTTGCTGTAGTAAAAGTTTGAGAAAACAAAAACGTAATTTAAAAGGTATTTGCAAAGTTAATTAATAGAAAAGTGAGGGAAAGTTTTAATGAAGATAATTCACACAGGTGACTGGCATATAGGTAAAATGGTACACCAGGTACAAATGATTGAGGATCAAGAATACATTTTAAAGGAATTTATAAAATTGATAGAAGAAGAAAAACCTGATGTTATAGTTATTGCAGGAGATTTATATGATAGATCAGTTCCTCCAGTTTCTGCAGTAGATCTTTTGGATAGAGTTTTTACAAAAATACTTGTAGATTTAAATGTTCCTATAATTGCTATTGCAGGTAATCACGACAGTGGAGATAGAGTTGGTTTTGCCAGTCAAATTTTGAAAGATAAAGGTTTATATATTTGTGGAAGGTTAAGAAAAAGTTTTAATCCAATAGTAATAAAAGATGAATATGGAGAAGTTAATTTTTATCCAGTTCCTTATGCAGATCCAGCAGAAGTAAGACATGTAATGGAGAATGAAGATATACACAATCATAATGAAGCTATGAAAAGTATAATAGGTTCTATAAAAGAAACTATGAATGCAAACAAAAGAAATGTACTCATAGCCCATGGATTTGTAATAGGTGCAGGTGAAAGAGATACTTGTGAATCTGAAAGACCTCTTTCTATAGGTGGGACAGAATTTATAGATATAGAAAATTTTAATTCTTTTAATTATACTGCATTAGGGCATTTACATGGAGCCCAAAAGGTAGGAGGCGATAAAGTTAGATATTCTGGTTCATTACTTAAATATTCTTTTTCGGAATTTAAACAAAAAAAATCTATTACTATAGTTAATTTAGATAAAAATGGAGAAGTAAATATAGAACTTAAGAGTCTTATTCCTCATAAGGATATGAGAGTTATAAAAGGAAAAATGGAAGATTTATTAAATCCTGAGGTTTACAAGGATACAAATATCAATGATTATATTTATGTAGATTTAACGGATGAGTGCGAAATTATAGAGCCTATGAGCAAACTTAGAACAGTTTATCCTAATGTGCTTAAGCTTACAAGAAATTCTTTTAATAGAAAAGTGGAAAATGGAAGAAATTCAATACAAGAAGACTATAATAATAAAACAATGTTAGAACTTTTTCATGAATTTTATACAAATATAACAGGAAGAGAATTTACTGAAGAAAAAAAGGAAGTTTTAATAAAAGTATTAAAAAGTGTAGAAAAGAAAGGAGTGAAGTAATAATATGAGACCTTTAAAATTGACTATGACAGCTTTTGGACCATATGCCAAGAAGGAAGAAATAGATTTTACTAAGTTAGATGGAAGAAACATATTTTTAATAACAGGTCCAACAGGAGCAGGTAAAACTACAATTTTTGATGGCTTAAGTTATGCTATATATGGAGAAGCCAGTGGGGAGGATAGAGATTCAGAAAGCTTGAGAAGTCAATTTGCAGATATTGATACTTTAACTTCTGTAGAACTAGAATTTCATCTTAGAGGTGTTGAATATTACATAAAAAGAATACCAAAGCAAGAAAAAAGAAAAGCTAGAGGACAAGGAGTAACTGAGCAAAAAACAGATGCTGAGATGAAGGTATTTGAAAAAAACGGTGATGTTAAGGTAATTTCAGGAGTAAGTAACGTAAATGAAAAAATAAATGAAATTATGGGTATAAATTATGAACAATTCAAACAAATTATGATGATACCTCAAGGAGAATTTAGAAAACTTCTAACTTCAGAAAGTAAAGATAGAGAAAAAATACTTCAAAAAATTTTTGGCACAGAAGCTTACAAATTAGTGGAAATAAAACTTAATGAAATGGCTGGGAAAATTAAGAGAAATGTTAATGAGCTGGAGCATAAGCAAAATGAAATCATAGGTACTGTGCAGTGTAATGATAATGCAGCATTAGTTGAATTAGTAGAAAGCGAGAATAAAAATGTATCTTCTATTATAGAGGAATTAAAGGTGTATATTGAAAGGGATAATGAAAGAAAAAATGTTATTGAAAAGTCTATAACTAAAAAGGAAAAGCTTTTAGAAGAAAAACAGAAAGAAATTTTAGAAGCCATAGAAAATAACAAAAAGTTTAAAGAAAAAGATGGCATAGAAATTCAGAAAAGGTCTTTAGAAGATAAAGAAAGTACCATAGAAGAAAAGAAAACTATACTTTTAAAGGCTAGAAAAGCTGGTGAAATAGTTGGTATAGAAGAAAATTGCATTGAAAAGGAAAAAAGATTAGAGTCAAAAAAACTAGAACTTTTAGAAAAGCAAGAGGGTATAAAGTTAGATGTAGAAAATTTAAAGAAGGCAGAAGAATGTTTTAAATTTGAAAGTTCTAGGGAAGAGGAAAGAAAAAAACTCTTAGAAGATACGACTATATTAAAAGGGTATATAAGTAAAGTTAAGGATTTTGAAAAGAAAGCAGAAAGTTTGAAGATTTTAGATAAGAACTTAAAGTTAATAGAACAAGATAAACTTTTGAAAAGACAGGAAATAGAAAAGTTAAAGAAGGATATAGATAATCATAACAATGAATTAGAATTAGCTAGAAAGTCCTCAGAAGAGTTTATAAAATTAAATGCACAGCTTGAAAAAGTTAATGAAATATATAGTAAAATTCATACTTTGGATTCAGAAAATAAAAAACTTGTAAAAATTAGAGGCGATTATTTAAAATATAGAAATAAGGCTGCAGAGGATAAAAAAATATTAGAAGAAGCAGAACTTAATTTTAAAGAATTAGAACGACTTTTTAGAGAAGGTCAAGCAGGTCTTTTAGCAAAAAATTTAGAGGAGGGAATGCTGTGTCCTGTTTGTGGAGCAATTCACCATCCTAAATTAGCACTACTTGAGAAAGGTGTACCTACAGAAGCTGAGCTAAAGATAAAGAAAGATTATTTGGAGGAAGCATTAAAAAAGTTTCAAAGTAGTAATGAAAGTTTTATAGAATTGGATGTTAAAGGTAGATCTCAAAACAGTATTGTAAATAGATTGAAAGAGGAACTTCAATCATTAATAGAGGACGATATAGTCACACTTGCAAAAGATGAATTAACTAACTTTATAAAGGAGAAACTTTTATACTTTGAAGAAAATAGAAAAAGTTTAAGCATAGAAGCACAAAGGTTGGAGAAAGAAAAAAATAATCGTGATAATTTGCTGAAACTTTTAAATGAAAAAAAAGATTTACAATTGAAATTAGAAAAAGATTTCGAGGAATTAAATAATAAATATCAATTGAGTTTAAGTGTAGTTGAGAGAGAGAAAGGTACATTAAAGCAAATAGAGCAAGAAATACCTGAAAAGTTTCGTGGAGAAAAAAATTTAATAAATGCTATAACAGAAATGGAATATAAACAGACTACTATGGAGAAAGCATTAAAAGAGTCACAGGAAAGATTTAATAATTTAAAACTTAAGTATGAAAAACTTGTTATAGAAAAAGAAGGAATAATAAAAGCTTTAAAAGAAGAAGAAATTTCTCTAAGGGATTCAGAAAACAAATTAAATGAAGCAATAACTAAAAGAGGATTTAAAGATTTACAGGATTATAAGGAATCAAAACTTACGGAAAGGAAACAAGAGGAATTAAATAAGTATATAAATGATTTTAATGAGGAATTAAAATCTATAAAAGATAGATATATAAAAATACTGAAGGATATAGAAGGGAAAAGTTTAGTTAATGTAAATACTCTTGAAAATGATTATGAAATTATAAAGAAAGAAAGAGAATTGCTGGATAATCAAAAGGTAGCACTTCATGCAAAGATAGAAATAAATAGTAATGCGTTTTTACGTATAAGAGAATTAAATAAAGAAATTAAAGATAAAGAAAAAGAGTACAGCATAGTTGGAGATTTGTCAGAGGCTGCAAAAGGTAATAATAGTGAAAGGATGACTTTTGAAAGATATGTACTGGCTTTCTTTTTTGATAATATTATAGAAGCGGCCAATATAAGATTTGCTAAAATGAGTGAAAACAGGTATGAACTAGATAGAATTAAACAAAAAGGTAAAGGATTAACTCAAAGTGGACTTGAGCTTCAAGTATATGATAATTATACAGGAAAGTATAGACATGTAAAAACACTTTCAGGTGGAGAAGGGTTTAAGGCATCATTATCATTGGCATTAGGTTTATCAGATGTAGTTCAATGTTATTCTGGAGGTATAAGTTTAGATACAATGTTTATTGATGAAGGCTTTGGTACTTTAGATCCTGAATCTTTAGAAAACGCTATACAGTGTCTTGTGGATCTACAAAATACAGGAAGACTTGTAGGCATAATATCTCATGTTCCTGAACTTAAAGAAAGAATTGATGCAAGACTTGAAATAATACCTAGTGCAGAAGGAAGTACTGCTAAATTTAATATATTATAGCTTTGAAATCTAAAATTCTAATGAGTTTTAAGTAAGTTTAAAATGACATTTTAATTATTACCTAAGTCTTATTTAAAGCTCATAAATTATGCTAGGTATAGATACATATTAAATATTATGTTAACTAAAAATAAAAGTAAACTTAAAAAATATTAAATATTCATAAATAATATGAATAATACTCTTTTTCTTCCAAACAATAATATAGAAAATAAAAATTAGTTTGGAGGATTAATATATGGAGAAAAAAGTTATGAAGACCATGGATGGAAATGCTGCAGCTGCATATGCTTCTTATGCTTTTACAGAAGTAGCAGCTATATTTCCAATTACTCCATCAACACCTATGGCAGAGGGCGTTGATGAATGGGCAGCACATGGAAAGAAAAATTTATTTAATCAAACGGTTAAGGTTTCAGAAATGCAGTCTGAAGCAGGTGCAGCAGGTGCAGTGCATGGATCTCTTTCTGCAGGTGCATTGACAACTACCTATACTGCATCACAAGGATTATTATTAATGATTCCTAATATGTATAAAATAGCAGGAGAGCACTTACCAGGAGTTTTTCATGTAACAGCACGTGCAATTGCTGCACATGCTTTATCAATTTTTGGAGATCATCAGGATGTAATGGCTTGTCGTCAAACAGGTTTTGCACTTTTAGCTTCTTCCAGTGTTCAAGAAGTAATGGATCTAGGATGTATTGCTCATCTTTCTGCAATTAAATCCAGAGTACCATTTTTACACTTTTTTGACGGTTTTAGAACTTCTCATGAATATCAAAAAATAGAAGTTATAGACTATAAAGACTTAGATAAAATAGTAGATTATAATGCTGTTAAGGAATTTAGAGATAAAGCCTTAAATCCTGAACATCCTGTAGTACGTGGAACAGCACAAAATCCAGATATTTATTTCCAAGGTAGAGAAGCTTCAAACAAATTTTATGAAGCAGTACCAGATATAACAGAAAGTTATATGAGAGAGATAGAAAAAATTACAGGAAGAGTATACCATCCTTTTGATTACTATGGATCACCAGATGCTGAATATGTGATAGTTGCCATGGGATCTGTATGTGATACTATAGATGAAACTGTAGATTACCTAATGAATAAAGGAGAAAAAGTAGGATGCGTAAAAGTTCATTTGTATAGACCATTTTCAAAAAAATATTTCTTTAATGTTCTTCCAACTACAACAAAGAAAATAGCTGTATTAGATAGAACTAAAGAGCCAGGAGCATTGGCAGAACCATTATATTTAGATGTAGTTCATCTATTTTACAAAAATGATAATAAACCTTTAATCGTAGGAGGAAGATATGGATTAGGTTCTAAAGATACTACACCATCTCAAATATTAGCTGTATTTAATAATTTAAAAAGTTCTTCTCCTAAGGATAACTTTACAATTGGAATCACAGATGATGTAACTAATACTTCACTGGCTAATGGAGAGTCTATAGAAACTACACCTGAAGGAACTGTAAGTTGTAAATTTTGGGGACTAGGTTCTGATGGTACTGTAGGAGCTAATAAGAGTGCTATTAAAATAATAGGAGATAATACTCAGCTTTATGCTCAAGCTTATTTTTCTTATGATAGTAAAAAATCAGGTGGAACTACTGTTTCTCACTTAAGATTTGGTAAAAAGCCTATAAAATCTCCTTATTTAGTTTATAGTGCAGATTATATAGCATGCCATAATAAATCTTTTATATATCAACAGGATGTATTACAAGGATTAAAAAAAGGGGGAAGTTTTGTACTTAATTGTCCATGGGATGCTAATGATCTAGAAGAAAAACTTCCAGGAACAATGAAAAAATATATAGCTGAAAACAATATTAATTTTTACACTATAGATGCAGTGTCAATTGCAAGAAATATAGGTTTAGGTGGAAGAATTAATATGATTATGCAATCTGCATTCTTTAAATTATCAAATATAATTTCAATAGAAAATGCAGTAAGCTATTTAAAAGATTCCATAGAAAAAATTTATGGAAAAAAAGGCGAAAAAATTGTAGAAATGAATAAAGCTGCAGTAGACAAGGGAATAGAATCTCTTATAAAAGTAAATGTTCCGGATTCATGGAAAAATGCAAGTGAAGATAAAGAAGAGCCTCAGGTGGATAACAAGTTTGTTAAGAATATTCAAATACCAATGTCAAAACATCAAGGAGATAATCTTCCAGTAAGTGCATTTTCAGGAATGGAAGATGGTTCATTCCCATTAGGTACTACTGCTTATGAAAAAAGAGGCATTGCAGTTATGATACCTCAGTGGCAAATAGATAAATGTATTCAATGCAACCAATGTTCATATATTTGTCCTCATGCTACTGTAAGACCATTCTTATTGAATGAAGAAGAAGTAAAAAATGCACCAGATACTTTTGAAACAAAAAAAGCTGCTGGTAAAGGTTTAGAAACATTTGAATATCGTATTCAAGTAGATCCATTGGATTGTACTGGATGTGGAAATTGTGCAGATATATGTCCAGCACCAGGAAAAGCGCTTATTATGGAGCAAGCAGAACATGAAATTGAAAAACAAGCAGAAAATTGGGAATATACAAATAAGATTACTTATAAAGATACTGTCATGGATAAGGGGACAGTAAAAGGAAGCCAATTTGTAAAACCACTTTTGGAGTTTAATGGTGCATGTCCAGGATGTGGAGAAACTCCTTATGTAAGACTTATTACTCAATTGTTTGGAGAAAGAATGATGATTGCAAATGCTACAGGATGTTCTTCTATTTGGGGAGCAAGTGCTCCATCAGTACCTTATACTGTAAATGCAGATGGAAAAGGTCCTGCTTGGGGGAATTCACTTTTTGAAGATAATGCAGAGTATGGATATGGAATGTATTTAGGAGTTAAACAAATAAGGGAGAAACTTAAAGATTTAATGGAACAATATATAGCTTCTCCAGGAACTGATAAAATAAAGGATGTATTTAAAGAGTGGATTGGAGCCATGTATGATGGTGAAGCATCAAGAACAGCTTCAGAAAAGATACTTGAGATTTTAAATGATCATAATTATAGTGGAAATGAAATAATAAAAGAAATACTAGATAAAAAAGATTTTCTAATTAAAAAGTCTCAATGGATAATAGGTGGAGACGGATGGGCATATGATATTGGATATGGAGGATTGGATCATGTTCTCGCATCTGGTGATGATGTAAATTTATTTGTAATGGATACAGAAGTATATTCTAATACAGGAGGGCAATCTTCAAAAGCAACTCCAACTGCTGCTGTTGCTAAATTTGCAGCTTCAGGTAAAAAAATAAGGAAGAAAGACTTGGGAATGATGGCTATGAGTTATGGATATGTATATGTGGCACAAATATCCATGGGAGCTAATATGAATCAAACTATAAAAACACTTATTGAGGCTGAAAAGTATAAAGGACCATCACTTATAATAGCTTATGCGCCATGTATTAATCACGGTATAAGATCTGGTATGGCAACTAGTGTCATGGAAGGAAAAAAAGCTGTGGAATCAGGATATTGGCATATGTATAGATTTAATCCAGAATTAAGAGCTGAAGGCAAAAATCCATTTATAATGGATTCAAAGGAACCAACAAAATCTTTCAAGTATTTTATAAATGGAGAAATAAGATATACATCTCTTATGAATGTATTTCCTGATATTGCAGAAGATATGTTTACTGAAGCAGAAAAGCATGCAAAGGAAAGATATGAAACCTATAAAAGATTAGCAGAACAAAAATTTTAATATATTATAAATAGAAAGGGAGTCTTCTTTTTAATTTAAGAGACTCCCTTTTTAAGTAAAGCTATCTATTTTTGATTTGAATCAACCCATTCTTTTGCGTTTCTAGTTTCATATTCATTTGGAATAGAAACATTACTAACAGGCCTAGTTTCAGTAATGTTTGCCCAAGCTGCAGTATCATGCTTTTCAATGGGAGTTTTAAAAGAACTATTTTTTATTGTTTCATTATTCATTATTATCACCCTTTCAACATTATTATTTTCAAATTTATAAAAATTATTAGTTCGAAAATTTGTATCAATATTGATATATCAAAAAATAGCATAGTGTTTTTAAAACTAATTAAAATGCTTTTAATATGTACTAGCCTCCTAAAGTAACATCTTGAGTACTATACCAATTTAACGCATCCATTAGTTGAGATTTTTTAAAATCAGGCCAATAATCATCAATAATATAAAAATCTGAATATACAGATTGCACAGGAAGAAAACCGCTAAGCCTCCTTCTGCCGCCCCATCTTATTATTAAATCTACTCTGTTTATATCTGATGATTTTAAATAATGTTTAGTATTATTGTCTAAATTGTGTACAGGTGATAAATCCCATTCCCAACCATAGTTTACTAAAAAGTTAATTTTCATAGTACCTTTACCAAAAAACTTCCTTTTTGTGAAAGGCAATAATTCACGTGGAAACATAGGAGAAGAAGAGTTTCCAACTACTAAAAGTGAAGCATCTTCCTTTGAAAGCATTCTAACAGCTTCTACACATGCTGTAGTAAAAGCTTTAGTCTGTACTTTAGGTCTTTTAGTATTATCTACAGTAAATCCATAATAAGTTAACTCCTTAATTCCAAGTTCTTTACAAATTTTGAATATTTCCATACCAGGTTGAAGTCCCCAAGCATAACCAGCTTCTTTTTCTAATCCATGATTAACAGCCCAACGTCTATTGCCATCAGGTATAATACCAATGTGATTTGGAAGTCTCATTCAAATTCCTCCTTCTAATACCAGATATTAATGTAATTATTAACATAAGTTAGAAGATTTATTCTAAAATAATATAACTATTTTAACTATGTTGTATACTTTCATAAATAGTTTTATAATTTAATAGTAATTTCCAAAGGAGGTGAGCTTTATGGAAGAAAGACTACAAAAATATATGGCAGCTTGTGGAATAGCTTCTAGACGAAAATGTGAAGAAATTATATTACAAGCTAGGGTTAAGGTTAATGGGAAAATTGTGAATGAATTAGGAGTTAAAATAGATGAAGAAAAGGACTTAGTAACATTAGATGGTAAATTAATAAAGAAAGAAAAGAACAAAGTATATATTGCACTTAATAAGCCAAAGGGATATGTTTCCACGGTGAAAGATGAAAGGGGAAGAAAAACCATTTTAGATTTAGTAGATGTTACAGAAAGAATATATCCTATAGGTAGATTGGATTATGATACATCAGGATTGATACTTCTTACTAATGATGGTGACATATATAACAAAATAATACATCCAAAACAAGAAAAAAATAAAATTTACATAGCATTAATTAAAGGAATTCCTACAGAAAATGATATAAAAAAATTTGAAATAGGAATAAATATAGATGGATATGTTACAGCACCAGCAAAATTTAAAATTATAAAAAAATTTAAAGATTATTGTGAAGTTGAAATAATTATACATGAAGGTAGGAATAGACAAATAAGAAAAATGTGTGATTTTATAAACCATCAGGTATTAGAGTTAAAAAGAATACAAATAGGTGATATAAAACTAGGAAATTTACCTTTGGGAAAATGGAGATATTTAAGTAATAAAGAAGTGAAAAATATAAAATAATTGCGTAAATTAAGATTGTATATATTTTTAAAATTTTATACAATCTTAATTTTAAGCCAAACTTAATATTAACATATTTAATATTATGTTAATTAAAAATAAAAGTAAACCAAAATGAGAAAAATATACTCATTCGATATTCAATTAGATAATATTAGAAATTATAAAAAAAATCTAAAGAAAATACTATACTAATAAATGATTCTCACGAAAATTTTAATGTACATATAAGTGAAGAAATTTATTACTTGGTTTACAATCTAGGATTTCTTCCAGGGGAAAAAAGAAGAAGCTGAGCTCATGAACTTTGTTAAGAATCTTCCAAAAAATAAATATGCAGTAATGCTTCATTCTTTTGTAAATAGGGATATAAATGCTCCCGTTTTAATTGTAATAGAAAAAAATAAACTTAGGAGGCAAAAAAATGAAAGATAAATTAGAATTAATAGCATCAAAAGAGTTTGTATACTATGAAGACATGTATAAAATTGTAGATTTTATGAACAAAAACCTAAGCGAATATAATATTGTTTTAGGTGTAAGCGAAAAAGAAAACAAGAGCGTTGTAAATATTTACAAAGAAAAATGATTAACAATTGAAAGATCTATTGAAAGTTTGTTCAATAGATGTTAAAATGAAATAAATATTGCAAAAGTATGAAGATGAGAAGAAGGGATTGATATGAAGATGAGAAGAAGGGATTGAATAGTTATGGAAGATAATAATAAGCAAGATTTAATGAGAACCATTCAAGTTAAGTTTCCAAGATTAAGTAAAGGACAGAAACTCATAGCTGAATACATTTTAAAACATTATGATAAGGCAGCATTTATGACTGCAGCCAAGTTAGGTATTAGTGTAGGAGTAAGTGAATCTACAGTAGTTAGATTTGCAAATGAACTTGGATTTTCAGGGTATCCAAAACTTCAAAAAGCTCTCCAAGAGTTAATAAAAAATAAACTTACTACAGTTCAAAGAATTGAACTTTCTAATGACTTTGTAAGTGAAGAAAGTGCTTTAAAGGGTGTATTAAAATCAGATATGGAAAATATAAGAGCAACTCTTGAAAAAATAAACCATAAGACCTTTGAAGATGTTGTAAATAATATATTTGAAGCTAAAAAAATCTATATAATAGGTCTTAGAAGTTCTACAGCACTTTCTGAATTTTTAGGATTCTACTTAAACCTTATTTTGGACAACGTAAAAGTAGTTAGCTACGGTATAAGTGATATTTTTGAGCAAATGATTAATGTTACAGATAAAGATTTGGTTATAGGAATAGGATTTCCAAGATATGCAGCAAGAACTATTGAAGCACTATCATTTGCACAAAGTAGAGGTGCAAAAGTTACTGCAATTACTGACAGTTTACTTTCACCATTAGCTGCTAGAGCTGACTATACATTAATTGCTCAAAGTAATATGGCATCTTTTGTAGATTCATTAGTTTCACCACTTAGTGTCATTAATGCACTGATAATTGCAGTAGGATTAAGAGAAAAAGAGAAAATCTCTAAAACATTCGCCGATTTAGAAGGAATTTGGCAAGAATACCAAGTGTATTCCTTTAAGGAAAATGATTTATAAAGAAGTAAAAGTTGTATCTCGAGCTTGATAATAAATTAAAAATTTCAAAAATCATAAATTTTTTTTTAAAATAAGAAGGAAAAATGAATTTTTTGTTGAATATTATATAGAGTAAAGGATATCATATAAATATATTTTAATTATCATGGGGAGGGTTTATAATGACAAAAGAAAATGTACAAAATTATATCAATGAGGTACTAGAAAAAGTAAAAAAGAGAAACAGTAATGAACCAGAATTCTTACAAACAGTAGAAGAAGTTTTAGCTTCTTTGGGACCAGTATTTGAAAAACACCCAGAGTATGTTGAGGAAAATCTTTTAGAGAGATTCTGTGAACCAGAAAGACAAATTGTATTTAGAGTTCCATGGGTTGATGATGCAGGAAAAGTTCAAGTTAATCGTGGATTTAGAGTACAGTTTAATGGATGCATAGGACCTTATAAGGGTGGTTTAAGATTTCATCCATCAGTATACATAGGAATAATCAAATTCTTAGGTTTTGAACAAATATTAAAGAATTCATTAACTGGACTTCCAATAGGTGGAGGTAAAGGTGGTTCTGACTTCGACCCAAGAGGAAAGTCAGATAATGAAGTTATGAGATTCTGCCAAAGCTTTATGACTGAACTTTACAGACATATAGGACCAGATGTTGATGTACCAGCAGGAGACATCGGTGTTGGTGGAAGAGAAATAGGATATCTTTATGGACAATATAGAAGAATACGTGGGGCATTTGAAAATGGAGTTCTTACAGGAAAAGGAATGTCTTATGGTGGAAGTTTAATAAGACCAGAAGCTACAGGATTTGGTGCAACTTATTATTGTTCAGAAATGCTTAAACATGAAGGAACAGACTTTAAAGGTAAAACAGTTGCAATATCAGGATTTGGTAATGTATCATGGGGAATATGTACAAAAGTTTCACAATTAGGTGGTAAAGTTGTAACACTTTCAGGTCCAGATGGATATATCTATGACCCAGATGGAGTAACAGGAGAAAAAATCGACTATATGCTTGAAATGCGTGCATCTGGAAGAGATAAAGTACAAGATTATGCTGATAAATTTGGAGTTAAATTCTTTAAGGGAGAAAAACCATGGGGAGTTAAAGTTGATATCGTAATGCCAGCTGCTACTCAAAATGATGTACAATTAGAACATGCTAAACAAATAGTTGCAAACGGAATTAAAATGGTTTGTGAAGTTGCTAATATGCCATGTACAAATGAAGCAGTTGAATACTTCCAGAAAAATGGCGTTATAGTAGGACCTTCTAAGGCTGCTAATGCTGGTGGAGTTGCTACTTCAGCTCTTGAAATGTCACAAAATAGTGAAAGATTATCATGGACAGCAGAAGAAGTTGATGCAAAACTTCATCAAATAATGGTTAATATATACAACAATTGTAAAGATGCAGCTGAAACTTATGGCTTTGGATATAACTTAGTTGCTGGAGCTAACGTTGCAGGATTTGTAAAAGTTGCTGATGCAATGCATGCACAAGGAAACTACTAATTTTAATCAAGTTTAGATTTAAGAGACGAATTCATTTGTTGGATTCGTCTTCTTTTATTTGATTATGAATAATCTAAATTAAATTTAAGGATCGCTTCATGCTATCAAATCTTTTATTTCCAATTTGCATAAACTATTTTAATATATTAATATTATAATTGATTAAATTTAAGGTGGTGAATTTATGTCAACAGTTATAGTAATTGGTGGTGGTCCTGCAGGCATGATGGCTGCAATAGCTGCATCTAAAAAACATAATACTATATTGATTGAAAAAAACGAAAAACTTGGAAAAAAATTATACATAACAGGAAAAGGAAGATGTAATGTAACTAATGCTAAAGATATAAATGATTTTTTTGATTACATACCAGGTAATTCTACTTTTTTATATAGTGCTCTTTATACATTTACTAATGAAGACACAATGAATTTTTTTAAAAATTTAGATGTTGAATTAAAAGTAGAGAGAGGAGA
Organism: Clostridium carboxidivorans P7; assembly: GCF_001038625.1. Lineage (GTDB taxonomy): Bacteria > Bacillota > Clostridia > Clostridiales > Clostridiaceae > Clostridium_AM > Clostridium_AM carboxidivorans. The sequence continues at coordinate 1,734,088 of NZ_CP011803.1, read as the reverse complement.
TAGAGTATTTCCAAAGTCTGATAAATCTTCGGATATAATAAGTGCATTAGAGAAAGCTTTACGAAAAAATAATGTGGATATAAGATTAAATACAAAGATTAAAAAATTTCTATTTGAAAATAATATAATAAATGCAGTACAACTTGAAGATGGTTCAACTATTAAAGGTGATGATTTCGTATTGTGTACAGGTGGAGTTTCTTATCCTCAAACTGGTTCTACTGGTGAAGGTTTTAAAATTGCACAGGGGCTAGGACATAATGTAACAAAGCTTATGCCTTCATTAGTTCCTATTGAAATAGAAGAAGATTGGATAAAAGAACTGCAAGGTCTTTCTTTGAAAAATGTAGAATTAACTATTAAGGATAGCAAAAAGAAAATTCTTTATAAGGATTTTGGCGAAATGCTCTTTACCCACTTTGGTATTTCAGGTCCTATAGTTTTAAGTGCAAGTAGAATCATAAATAAATCTAATAATTTAAAAGCTATTATTGATTTAAAACCTGCATTATCAAATGAAGAATTAGATAAGAGAATACAAAAAGATTTTTCTAAATGTTTAAATAAAGATTTTAAAAATTCTTTAGATGAACTTCTTCCCAAAAAACTTATAAGTATAATAATTGCTCTTTCAGGAATAGATCCAATTAAAAAGGTAAATTTAATTACAAAAGAAGAAAGAAAAAATTTAGTGAATTTAGTTAAAAACCTATCATTAAATATAAAAGGCCTTAGACCTATGGCAGAAGCAATAGTTACCGCTGGAGGTGTAAATGTTAAAGAAATAGATCCTTCTACAATGAAATCTAAAATATTAAATAATTTATATTTTGCTGGTGAAATTATTGATGTAGATGCCTATACAGGTGGATTTAATATACAGATAGCCCTCTCAACAGGTTATTTAGCAGGCACTAAAATAGATGAATAAGGAAATTATTTAAATACAAGTGTTTAAATAAATATTAAGATTTAATAAGTTTTTATTTAATAAATTATGGAATAAAATAAAGGATTTTATATTTTTATATAGAATATATATAAGATATGTGTTATAAATCAAATGACAAAATATATATATTTATGTTACTTTTTAGAAAGGCGGAATGAAAATTTGAGTATTTCTGTAGCAATTGATGGACCTGCTGGTGCAGGAAAGAGTACAATAGCTAATATTATAGCTACTAAATTTAATTTAATGTATATAAATACTGGTTCTATGTATAGGGCTGTTACACTAATGTCCTTAAGGAATAATATAAATTATAAAGATGTTAATTCTGTATGTGATCTTACAAATTCTCTGGATATGTATTTTAAAGGTGAATCACTGATAGTTAATGGCGAAGATGTAAGTGAAGAAATTAGAAGCATTGAAGTAAGCAATAATGTGTCTAATTATGCTGCTATACCTGAAGTAAGAGAAATACTTGTAAAACTCCAACAAGATATAGCAAATAAATATGATGTAATAATGGATGGAAGAGATATTGGTACTGTAGTTTTAAAAAATTCTCCTCTTAAGTTCTTTTTAACTGCTAGTGCAGAAGAAAGAGCAAAAAGAAGATATGAAGAGCTTAAGGAAAAGTGTATTGTTGTAGAATATAATAACATACTAAATGATATACTAAAAAGAGATTATATAGATTCTAATAGGGAAGTAAATCCTTTAAGAAAAGCTCATGATGCTATAGAAATAGATTCTTCCAAATTATCTATAGATGATGTAATCAGTGTAATATCTGGTTACATAGAAGACTATATGAAAAATCAAATATGATTGAAGGTGATTGAAGGTGAAAATTGTTTTAGCAGATGAAGCTGGTTTCTGCTTTGGAGTAAAAAGGGCAGTGGAAGAAGCAGAAAATGTGCAAAAAAAGTATAATAAGAAAGTTTTTACTTTAGGACCTTTAATTCATAATAGTGATGTAGTTAATTACTTGAAAGAGAAAAATATATATCCAATAGAATTAGATACTATAAATGATCTAAATAAAGACGATATAGTTATAATAAGATCTCATGGCGTTCCAAGAAAAACTATAGAACTGCTGCAAAGCAAGTCTTTAAACATAGTTGATGCTACATGTCCTTATGTAGCAAATATACATAAAAAAGTGGATGAATACTATAAACTAGGCTATTCCATACTTATTGTAGGTGATAAAAATCATCCAGAAGTTGTAGGCATTAATGGATGGTGTGAAAATAAAGCAATTATATCTAAGGATGGTTCAGATTTAAAAAATTTGCCCTCAAAAATATGTGTTGTTTCACAAACCACTGAAAAACAAGAGAATTGGAAAAGAGTTTTAAGTATAATAGTTAAAAATTGCAAAGAAATTGTTGCATTTAACACTATATGCAGTGCAACTGAGTTAAGACAAAATTCCGCTGAAAAACTTTCTAAAAAAGTAGATTTTATGGTGGTTCTAGGTGGACGAAATAGTTCTAATACTACTAAACTTTATGAAATATGTAAAAATAACTGCTCAAATACTATTCATGTTGAAAATTCAGGAGAAATACCTGATGATATAATTAATTCTAAAATAAATACTATAGGTGTTACAGCAGGTGCTTCAACACCTCACTGGATAATAAAGGAGGCAATTTCAAAAATGTGCGAAGGGAAAAATCTAGAAATGAGTGAGCAGCTAGCTTACATGGAACAAAATGATAGACAAATAATAGTAGGTCAAGTAATTACAGGTACTGTAATTACAGTAAATGAAAAAGAAGCATTTCTAAATATAGGTTATAAATCAGATGGTTTACTTCCTAAATCAGAAGTAACAAAGGATGTTAATTTAAATTTAGCAGATTTAATTCAAGTTGGAAATGAATTAGAAGTTAAGGTTATAAGAAGAAAAAACGAAGATGGTTATGTAGTTTTATCTAAAATAGAACTTCAAAGAGAAAGTGCTTTTAAAGAAATTAAAGAAGCAAGTGAAAATAAAATTTCATTAAAAGTGTTAGTTAAAGATGCAGTAAAGGGAGGATTAGTTGCAACTTATAAAGGTATAAGAATATTTATACCTGCGTCACATGTAGAGCTTTTTCATGTAAATGATCTTTCTTCATATATAGGCAAAGAACTAGAAGTAAATATAATAGAATTTAAAGAAGATAGAAAAGGAAGAAGAATAGTAGCTTCAAGAAGAGAATTATTAAAATCTGAAAAAGAAGTTAAAGAAGAAGGAACATGGAATTCACTAGAAAAGGATACTGTTGTAGAAGGTGAAGTTAAGAGATTGACTAATTTTGGTGCCTTTGTAGATGTACAAGGAGTTGACGGACTTCTTCATGTATCAGAAATATCTTGGGGCAGGGTTGAAAAACCTGAAGATTCACTTAAAATAGGAAAGAAAGTAAAAGTTTATATACTTGATATAGATAAGGAGAAGAAAAAGCTTTCTTTATCTATTAAAAAGACTATAGAGGACCCTTGGACTAATGTAGAAATTAAATATCCTGTAGGAAATATAGTTCTTGGAAATATAGTTCTTGGAAAAGTAGTTCGTTTTGCTAATTTTGGTGCTTTTGTTGAATTGGAACCAGGTGTAGATGCTTTGGTTCATATATCTCAAATAAGTCACAAGAGAATAAATAAGCCTGAAGATGCCTTAAAGATAGGTGAAGAAATAAAAGCAAAAATATTAGAAGTAAATAAAGAAAACAAAAAGATAGGATTAAGTATAAAAGAAGTAGATGAAATTTAATATTTTAGAATAATTTTTGTAAAATGCGTGTAATATAAACTATAGAGCACGCATTTTTTATATACATGTTAAATAAACTCTATAGTATTTAAGAGGGATTTTTAAATAACGAGAGTTTTTTTATGCATATTATGAAAAAATACCTATATATATTGACTTTTTTATTATATTTGATAAAATTTAATTGTTATCATTTTATATAAGGGGGTAAATACGGATAATGAATGAATTAGGACGTCATATTTTAGCAGAAATTTATGGGTGTAGTTCCGAAAGTTTAAATAATAAAGAATTTATTGAAAAAGTAATGGTGGATTCTGCATTAAAGGCAGGTGCAGAAGTAAGAGAAGTTGCTTTCCATAAGTTTAGTCCTCAAGGTGTTAGTGGGGTTGTTATAATATCAGAATCTCATTTGACAATACACACCTGGCCAGAGCTTGGATACGCCGCTGTTGACGTATTTACTTGTGGTGATAAAGTAAATCCATGGGATGCATGTAATTATATGACTGAAAAATTAAACGCAAAGAATATGACCGCTACTGAGGTCAAGCGAGGAATATTTGAACAACCTGTGTCAGTTAAAGCGTCAAATATATAAGAGATCATCGATAAGATGGTCTCTTATTCGTTTAAGATTAAATAAATGTAATTAAATTTCATCTATTTTAATATATTATTGTATATATGTTTTATAGGTGGTGAAAATATAAATGGAAAATAATGATATTACGGCTGAAAATAACATGTCAAAAAAAGAAAAAAGTATGATAAATTCAGTTCTTGAAAAATATGATTTTGAAATTATAAATTATTCTAAGGTTAGAAGCGCATATAAAATAGAAACTAGCAATGGTAACGTTTGTTTGAAGAGAATAAATCATGGAAAATATAAGCCTCATAATGGGAGTTTTTTGGTAGAAGCTCTTTCAGATAAAGGATTTTTTAATACAGCTAAATATTATAAAACTAAAACTCAAGGTAAATATGTTAAATATAAAGATATATTGTTTTATGCTACAGAATGGATAGATGGAGAAGAATGCGATTTAAGTAACATGGAAGAAGCCATAACCTGTGTAAAATTATTAGCTCAATATCACAAAGCAACAAGTGGTATAGATACCACAGAACTTAAAATACGCAATAATTTAAAAAATTGGCCCAAAATTTTTAAAGATAACTTGAGAGATTTAGAAAAGTTTGAAAGGATTGTGAAAAATAAAAAAATAAAAACTGAATTTGATTCAATGTATTCTAGCTATTTAGATAATATATACCATAGGGCAATGACATCTTTAAATTTTTTAAATACTTCCGATTATTATAAGTTATCCAGACAAGCAGAAAAAAATAAAACTATATGTCATGATAGTTTTTATTACCAAAACATTATAAAAAAGAATAATCAATATTATATAATAGACTTAGATAGCATTATTATAGATCTTCATGTTAATGATTTAGGTAAACTTATAAGAAGGTTGATGTTCAAAGGTTCGTATGAATGGGATTTTCAAAAAGCCAAAACTTTAATAGAAGCTTATAACGAGGTTAATAAATTAGAAAAAAATGAATTAGAAGTAATGCTTGCTTTAATAGTTTTTCCACATAAGTTTTGGAAACTTGGTAGAAAAAGATATATCAAATATAAAAACTGGGATGAAAACAAATATATTCACAAACTAAATAGACTTATGAAATATAATGATATGCAGAATAAGTTTTTGGAAGAATATTTAAATTATATTGAAAGTTACTAACAAAATTATTAGTGAATTTGACTAAAAATAACTTAGGAATTATACTTAAAATAAGGTGTTATTAATAATTTTCAATTATGAGGATAATTAACATGTTTCAATGCGTAAGACTAAATAAAAAGAATTTCGATATTTTCAAAAAACTAAATACAAGTAATTCTAGTTTTAATTCTTTAAACAAAGATTTCTTTGAGGCTTATGATAAATGTAATTTTGCTAGCCAGATGTTTTTGAAACGAAAAGTTAAATTACTAAAAAACCAAGATGATTATATAGGATACATTTGGTTTGAGATGGAAGATAAAAATAATTGTAATATAAATTCTTTAAATGTACCTAAAGTACATAATCATTTGCCCTACAAGTTTTTAATAGATGCTATAAGACGTAATTGTACTATTTCATATTTATGTGAAAATAACAATTATAATTTTGAAGTTTTGAAGAGTATAGGTTTTCATAAAAAGGATGGAACTTTAATACTTTCATACTGTATTGAAGATCATATACCATTAATACAAAAAGAAGGCTTAGAATTTCAAATTTTTAGATTAGGTGTTGATGAGAAATTAAGATGCGATATACAAAATAAAATATTTAAAGATGATTCTAGAATACCCTTAACATTGGAAGATATATATTTTGATGAGATGCAGAATTATTACGTTCAGAATGGCTCTATATTCTTAAAAAGAAATGAGGAATACATTGGGTATGGTCAAATAATATTAGAGGATGACATGCCAGTTATAGTGAATTTTGGTATACTTGAAGAATATAGAGGATCTGGATATAGTAAAGTATTGATTAGATATCTTTTTAATATAATTAAATGCAATAATTTTACTAAAGTAAAAATAAAAGTGAAATCTTCAAATAAAGTAGCATTAAATTTATATAAAAGTTTAGGTTTTGAAATAATAGGACAAATATATAAATGGCAATTTAAAAAATAATCTCTGTTATAATACAGAGATTACTTTTTTATAATATCTTCAATTGGAACATAAGCTGATTTTAATTGAAACATGGATTCAAACTGAATTTGTTGAAAATAATTTCTATCTCCAATACATTCACATCTTATTAAATCCTTATCCTTTTCAAGTTGATCTGATTTTTTCATATCATGCATAAAATAGTCCCTCCTTTTAGGAGTAGTTTACCCTAAAAGGAGGGATTTATTAATTAATTTTTTAGATATTTTAGTAATATTTAGCAAGAACTGTGCCTAATCTCTTTACTCCTTCTACTATTTTATCCTCAGGCATACAAGAATAGTTTAATCTAAAATAATTTGGATGACCGCCATTAGGGAAGAATGAACCACCAGGAACATATGCAACATTTTCTTTTAAAGCTTCTTTTAATATTTCTGCAGCATCAAGTCCTTCTTTTAATTTAACCCATGTAAATAAACCTCCATAAGGATTTGTATGAGTTACTTCTTTAGGGAAGTATTTATCCAAACATTCAAGCATTAAAGTTCTACGTTTTCCGTAAACTTTTTTTATACTTTCGATATGTTCATCTAAATTATAAGTTTCCATAAATAATGCTGTTGCTCTTTGATCTAATGTGCTGCATTGTAAATCAGCACCTTGCTTTACTACTATATATTTTTCTAGTATTTCAGGTGCAGCACATATCCAACCTAATCTTAAACCAGGACAGAAATTTTTTGAAAATGTTCCAAGATAAATGACCCATCCTTCTTTGTCAAAGCTTTTTATAGAAGGATGTCTTGTTCCTTCAAATATAAGATCTCCATAAGGATTATCTTCGATTACAGGAATTTTGTACTCTTCTGCTAATTCAGCAACTTTCTTTCTTCTATCATCTGACATAGTAATTCCAGTTGGATTTTGAAAGTCAGGTATAGTGTATATCATTTTAGCATTAGGATTTGCTTTTAATGCTTTTTCTAAATCTTCCATTATCATACCATGCTCATCCATTGGTACTTCTACAAATTTTGGCATATATGCTTTAAATGCATTAATAGCGCCTAAATAACTAGGACTTTCACAAATAATTACATCGCCTTCATTTACAAATACTTTAGCCGAAAATTCTATTCCTTGTTGTGAACCTGTTGTCATAGCTATATCATCAGCAGTAACATTTACTTTTGCAGGAGTCATTCTTTGTTTAGCGATTACTTCTCTTAAAGGTTTAAAACCTTCTGTAGAACTATATTGTAAAGCTACTTTTCCATCTCTTTCTAAGACTTTTTGCATGATTCCTTCCATTTCTTTAACAGGAAATAATTCAGGAGCAGGTAATCCACCAGCAAAAGAAATGATTTCAGGCATTTCTGTTAACTTTAAAAGCTCTCTAATTTCTGATGCCTTTAGGCCATCAGCTCTTTCTGAAAAACGTATATCCATAAAAATCCCTCCGAAAAATTATATAATATTTGGTGTCTATATTAATATCTATTCTATAAAAAACAAAAAAATCCTTTTTATTTTATAGAAAATTGCATATTGTTTCAAACATATACTATAATTGATATAAAATTCAGCTAATTTAAAAACGTTTTCAGAGTGGACAAAATGCTTTTTTTATGTTAATAATATTACAATTTTTCATTCACTATTTTGCTGATAATAAAGATTAAATATGGTGTTTTTTAAACATTATGTATTTAAATTTAAAAAACGTTTACACAGGCTTACATCAGCTTATTTATACTAAATATTTAAAAATAAGAAAAATTTAAAATTAAAAGATGCAAATGTTTGATAATGAGTATGCTTTAATGTGAACTTATTATTAGTGAAGTAGAATTTATTTCATTTTGTATCAATGTATTTAAATTTTAAAAATTTAGTAGCTTTTTATATATATGAATAATATAAAATAGATATTAGTAAAAAAATATAGTATAATGTAAAAGGTTAAGTATACAACAATGAAATAAGTAGCATAAATGTAGAGGTGAAATAATTGAACAATGAATTAAAAGTTAAAGAAAAGAATAATAAGCTATTTTTTATAGAAACTTGGGGCTGTCAGATGAATGAAGAGGATTCTGAAAAGTTATCTGGAATGCTTAAAAAAATCGGTTATGAAAGAACTGAAGTAAAACAAGATTCTGATTTAATAATATTTAATACTTGCTGCGTAAGAGAAAATGCTGAATTAAAAGTATATGGAAATCTTGGTGCACTAAAAAAGCTTAAGGATAAAAAACCTGATTTGATAATAGCAATATGCGGATGTATGATGCAGCAGGAAGGAATGGCAAAGGAAATAGTAAAAAGATTTCCTTTTGTAGATATTATATTTGGAACTCACAATGCATATAAATTCCCAGAGTATTTAAATAGGGTAAAGCAAGAACAAAATTCCATAATTGAAATTCAAAATAAAGAAGATGGAATTGTTGAAGGACTTCCAATAGACAGAAAAAGTGATGTTAAAGCTTTTGTTACAATAATGTATGGATGCAACAATTTTTGTACTTATTGTATAGTTCCATTTGTAAGAGGTAGAGAAAGAAGCAGAAAACCAGAAGATATCGAAAATGAAATAAAAGATTTAATATCAAAGGGTTATAAAGAAATCACTTTACTTGGACAAAACGTTAATTCTTATGGTAAAGATTTAGAACCTAAAGTAAGCTTTGCAAATCTTTTAAGAAGAATAAATGAAATAGAAGGATTAGAAAGAATTAAATTTATGACTCCTCATCCTAAGGATTTTACACAGGATGTACTAGATGCTATTGCAGAGTGTGAGAATGTGTGTGAACAAGTACATTTACCTGTACAATCAGGATCAAGCAGGATATTAAAAAAGATGAATAGACATTACACAAAAGAACAGTATCTTGATTTAGTACGCAGAATAAGAGAAACGATACCTGATGTAGCTATAACTACAGATATTATAGTAGGTTTCCCAGGAGAAACAGAGGAAGATTTTGAAGAAACTTTAAGTTTAGCAAGAGAAGTACAATATGATTCTGCATTTACATTTATATATTCAAGAAGAAAAGGAACCCCTGCAGATGAAATGGAAGAACAAATAGCTGAAGATGTGAAGCATGAAAGATTTAATAGGCTAGTAGAAATAATTAATGCTTCTAGTGCTAAAAATAATAAAAAATACGAAGGTAGAATTGAAGAAATTTTAGTTGAAGACTTTAGCAAAAATGATGACACTAAATTGACTGGAAGGACAAGAACAGGTAAACTTGTTAATTTCCCTGGCAGTAAAGATAGCATAGGAAAACTTGTTAAAGTTAAAATTGTTAAAGCAAATTCATTTTCATTAATAGGGGAAGAAATTTAAAGTGGCAAGGGGATTTTATTTCCCTTGCCACATGGTTTAGAGGAGGTTTTTAATTTGGGATTAACTCCAATGATGCAGCAATATTTAGATGCAAAAGAAGGATGTAAGGACTGCATACTTTTTTTTAGATTAGGAGACTTTTACGAAATGTTCTTTGAGGATGCGGAAATAGCTTCTAAAGAACTGGAACTTGTACTCACAGGTAGAGATTGTGGACTAGAAAATAGAGCACCTATGTGTGGGATACCTTATCATGCTGCCAATAGCTATATAAGCAGACTAATAAATAAAGGATATAAAGTTGCCATTTGTGAACAACTTGAAGATCCATCTCAAGCTAAAGGAATAGTTAAAAGGGGAATTATAAAAGTAATTACTCCCGGTACATATACAGATGCTTCTTTTTTAGAAGAAAATAAGAATAACTATATAATGTCTTTATACTTAGAAAAAGAAAAAAATATGTGTGCGCTATGTTTTGCAGATGTGTCTACGGGAGAATTTAACTGCACAGATATGGACTTTAACTTAGCAACTCTGCTGGATGAAATCTCCAAGTATTCGCCAAAGGAAGTGTTGATACAAGATAATTTAGATGAAAAAATACAAAAGGATATAAAAGAAAGATTTAGTTCATCCTTTACAAGTCTTTCTGAAGAGTTTTTTATTTTAAACTCAAAAGAATTGTTAAGCAAACAATTTAGCATCTTTAAAGAAGAGGATTATAGTGAAACTTTAATCAAATGTTCAAATGGTCTTTTGAAATATATTGTTGAAACGCAAAAAACTTCATTATCTCATATTAACTGTTTTAATTATTATAATGTAGTTGACTATATGGCTATAGATATAAATTCTAGAAGAAATTTAGAGCTAACTGAAACTTTACGTGATAAAAGTAAAAAAGGATCTCTTCTTTGGGTAATGGATAGAACAAACACAGCTATGGGAGGAAGGCAACTTAGGAAATGGATAGAACAACCTTTAATAAATAGCAGTTCAATAAAATTAAGACTTGATTCTGTAGAAGAGTTATTAAACAATTTATCTGTTCATGAAGATTTAAAGGAAGCTTTAAAAGAAATTTATGATATAGAGAGATTAGTTGGAAAAATATCTTCTAAAAACGTTAATGCAAAAGAGTTGATATCTCTTAAAGGTTCCATAAAAAAAATACCAATTATTAAAAAAATGCTTTCAAATTTTGAAACTACCCTTCTTCATAATATGGGCGTTAAATTAGATGAACTACAGGATATATACGAAATATTAGATAAGGCTATAATAGATACTCCTTCTATATCTTTAAAGGAAGGTAATCTTATAAAAGAAGGATATAACGGAGAAGTTGATGAATTAAAATTAGCAAAAGCACATGGTAAGGATTGGATTGCTTCTCTTGAAAACAGCGAAAGAGAAATTACAGGTATTAAATCCTTAAAGGTTGGATACAACAAAGTTTTTGGATACTATATTGAGGTAACAAAGTCTAATTTAAGTTCTATTCCAGAAGGAAGGTACATAAGGAAACAAACTTTAGCTAATGCAGAAAGATATATAACTCCTAGTCTTAAAGAAATGGAAGATAAAATACTTGGAGCAGAAGAAAAGCTTATTAATTTGGAATATGACATTTTTATTGATGTAAGAGATAAAATAGAAAAGCAAGTAGATAGAATGCAAGAAACTGCAAAGATTATATCTGAAATAGATTGTTTAAGTTCACTTGCTACTATAGCTTTAGAAAACAATTATTGCAAACCAGAAATCAGCAGCAAGGAAGATATTTGTATTGAAGAGGGAAGACATCCTGTAGTAGAAAAGATGATATCTTCAGGAAGTTTTATATCAAATGATACTGTTATAAATACTTCTGATGAACAGCTTTTAATCATAACAGGTCCTAATATGGCAGGAAAGTCTACTTATATGAGACAAGTAGCTTTAATTGTACTTATGGCCCAAATAGGAAGTTTTGTTCCTGCTAAAAAGGCAGTAATATCTGTTTGTGATAAAATATTTACAAGAATAGGCGCTTCTGATGATTTAGCTGCTGGTAAAAGTACTTTTATGGTTGAAATGTGGGAAGTGTCAAATATATTAAAGAATGCTACCAATAAAAGCTTGATATTATTAGATGAAGTTGGAAGAGGAACTAGCACCTATGATGGTTTAAGTATAGCTTGGTCTGTAATAGAGTATATTTGCAGCAGTAAAAAACTTAAGTGTAAAACATTATTTGCAACCCATTATCACGAACTTACTAAACTAGAAAGCATAATTGAAGGTGTAAAAAATTACTCAGTGTCTGTAAAAGAAATTGGCAGTGACATTGTATTTTTGAGAAAAATAATACGTGGTGGAGCAGACCAATCTTACGGCATAGAAGTAGCAAAATTAGCAGGTCTTCCTGATAAGGTTATTGAAAGAGCAAAAGAGATACTAAATTCCATTGAAACTGAGAAAAGCAGCGATATAGATGTTAATGAAATTTCAAACAATAATATTCAAGTAAATAAAGAACATATAGCACATTCACAAAAGGAATATATAAGTGTTGATGAAGATATTCCATCTAAAAAATTAAAAGGTAACAATTTGATACTTAAAGAAAATAAAAATGTACCTCTTCAAATGGGTTTTACTGATATAGAAAAGGAAAATTTAATAAAAGAAATAAGTTCTCTTGATGTATTAAGTATGACACCTATGGATGGATTTAATAAGCTTTATGATATAATAAAAAAAGCAAAGGAGCTTAATTAGGTACGTATCAAATATAAAAACATTAAAAATAAGTAACTGGATTTTTAGTTACTTATTTTTAATAAGTCATGTAGGTGGTGAAAATAATATTTTGAAAAGAGTAAATGTATTGGATTTAGAAACATCTAATAAAATAGCAGCAGGAGAAGTAGTTGAAAGACCTTTTTCAGTAGTAAAAGAATTAGTTGAAAATAGCATAGATTCAGGAGCTAAAAATATAACTGTGGAAACCATAGATGGTGGACAGAAAAGTATAAAAGTTTTAGATGATGGAGACGGCATCCATGCAGATGATATAGAAAAAGTTTTTATGCCTCATGCTACAAGTAAAATAAAAAATATAGAGGATGTCTATAGCATAAATACTATGGGATTTAGAGGAGAAGCTTTAGCTAGTATTGCTTCTGTATCAAATACTGTTTTAAGAAGTAGAGCAGAAGAATTTGATTTTGGAAAAGAAATTTCAATAAGTGGAGGAAATATAAATTATATTAAAGATGCAGCTTGTAATTTAGGAACTACCATAGAAGTTAATGATCTATTTTTTAATGTTCCTGCTAGAAAAAAGTTTTTAAAGTCTTCTAGTAGAGAATCTGCTTATATAACAGATATATTAAATAGGTTATCACTGGCTCACAGCGATGTTTCTTTTAAGCTAATCAATAATGGAAAAAAAGTACTTACAACTTATGGTACAGGAAATTTATTAGATGCTATAAGATGTGTATATGGAAAAACCATATGTGATAATGTGCTAACCTTTGAAAGACATACAGATATAATGTCTATATATGGATACATTGGCAATTCTGAAATAAGCAGAGGAAGCAGAAACAATGAAAGTATATTTGTAAATAAGAGATACATAAAAAATAAGCTAATAACAGCAGCAGTGGAAAATGCCTTTAAATCTTTTTTGATGATAAATAAGTATCCTTTTTTTGTATTGTTCCTAGATATATTCCCGGAATACATAGATGTAAATGTTCATCCTACTAAATCTGAAATAAAATTTAGGGACGATAGAGAAATTTTTAAAATTATCTTTGACACTGTTCATGCAGCTTTAAGAGATAGTATTAAAGACTCCTTTAATATTCCTGTTGAAGAAATTAACAACGATTTACCTGATATAGGAGATAAAAATAAAGGTGAAGATAGTTTGACAAAGGATGGTTTAGGAAAAATAGAAAATAAAAAAGATTTAATACAGCTTCCTATTGATTTAAATTCAAAATGGCAGCACAATTATGAAAGTCCAAAACCTGCCCAGGATAAAAGTTATATTAAAAATCAGATACAAGAATATAATAGTAAGGATTTTCAATTATGCAAAGAAAATAACGAACTATTAAAAATAGATAGTAATTGCAAAAATGAAAATGATGAAAAGAACATTGAAATGGAAGCTAAGTTCCCTAAATTGAATGTAATAGGACAATTTCATAATACATATATATTAGCTCAATATGGAGATACTCTTTATCTTATAGATCAACATGCTGCTCATGAAAAAATACTATTTGAAAAATATAAAAATAGCATTAAAGAAAATGATGTAATAGCTCAAATTTTAATAACTCCTGTAATTATTGAATTATACCACGAAGATTTCTTATATTATACAGATAATAAAGAAATTTTTTCTAAAGCAGGTTTTAATATAGAGATTTTTGGCGATAATACAATAAGTATAAGAGAAGTACCTTTGATATTAGGTAAGCCTGATGTGAAAAATTTATTTATGGATATATTAGAAAATCTTAAGAACATGGGCTCAGGTGAAACTTGGACGATAAAGTATAATGCTATAGCTAAGCTGGCATGCAAGGCCGCAATTAAGGCTAATGATAATTTATCTAATATAGAAATGGATGCTTTAGTAGAAGATTTAAGGTTTATAGAGGATCCATTTAATTGTCCTCATGGGAGACCTACTATAATAAAATTCACATTAAATGAGTTAGAAAAAAAATTTAAAAGAATACAATAATTATGTTAAAAGATTTATTATGAAAATGCATTTTATTTTAAAGGAAGTTTTAAGTTGTTAAGCTAAATATTAACTTAACAATATGGCATCCATGAAAAAAGGGGGGGATTTTATGAAGGATTTATTTATATTAGCAGGTCCTACAGCTGTAGGTAAAACCGATATATCCATAAAACTTGCTCAAAAACTAAATGGAGAGATAATATCTGCTGATTCCATGCAAATTTACAAGTACATGGATATAGGTTCTGCAAAAGTTACAAAGGAAGAAATGCAAAATGTACCGCATCATCTTATAGATATAATAGAACCTAATGTAAATTTTAATGTTTCTGAATATAAAAAAATGGCAGAAAAAGAAATAGAATGTATAACTTCCGAAAACAAGTTACCTATGCTAGTAGGAGGTACTGGCTTATATATTAATTCTTTAATTTACAACTATGATTTTACAGAAGCATCTACAGATTATGAATACAGACAATATCTTCATAATTTAGCAGAAACAAAGGGAAAAGAATATGTACATAGCTTACTCAAAGAAGTAGACGTTCAATCTTTTAATAGATTATATCCCAACGACTTAAAAAGAGTTATAAGAGCTCTAGAAGTTTATAAACTCACAGGAAAAACCATAAGTGAATTTAATTTAGAAAATGATATATATGATATCCCATACAATGTTTATTATTTTGTACTTACCATGAATAGAGAAAAGCTTTATGAAAGAATAAATATGAGAGTAGATATTATGCTTAAAAATGGATTAATAGAAGAAGTAAAAAAACTAAAAGAAATGGCATATTCTGCTGAAATGCAATCAATGAAAGGTATAGGATATAAGGAAATTTTATATTATTTAGATAATAAAATTTCTTTAGATGAAGCTGTATATTCTATAAAAAAAGGAAGCAGAAATTATGCTAAAAGACAACTTACTTGGTTTAGAAAGGATAAAAGAGTTATTTGGATAGACAAAGATAAATTTAATGATGATAATGAAATCGTAGATAATATAGTAGATATTTTTGCATCATTAAAGAAATTATAATAATTAAAAGGAATTTATAATAATTTATAGAATATATAAAAATAAAACTTACGACGGAGGGTGTAGAGAATATGAGTAAAACAGTTAGCAACTTACAAGATATATTTTTAAATGGTGCCAGAAAAAATAAAACTGCAGTTACTATACATTTAACTAATGGCTTTCAACTTAAAGGTAATGTAAAAGGCTTTGATAGTTTTACTGTGGTTTTAGATTGTGATGGTAAGCAAATGATGATATACAAACATGCAATATCTACTATTACACCGGCTAAAACTATTTTATTTAACAATATTCCTTGTGAAGAAAACCAACCAGAAAAGTAAGAAAATAGGCATATCATTGCCTATTTTTTTTTAATGTGCTATTATAAACATTGTGTTATAGAGAATCTAATTTTTGTATGGATAAAATTAAAAGGAGCTTGATAAAATGATTGAAATGACAAAACAAAAGTTAAAGGATTATTATGGTATAAGTGATAAAGTCATTAAACTTTATGAACAAACCATAAATGATATAAAAGATGAATTTGCAAAATATGATGAAATAAGAGAATATAATCAATTAAAGGTTTTAAATGCACTACAGCAGGAGAGAATAAGCGACTCCCATTTTACTAATTCTTCAGGATATGGATATGGAGATATAGGAAGAGATTCTTTGGATAAGGTTTATGCTAGAATATTCAACTGTGAAAGTGCATTAGTAAGACCTCATTTTGTAAATGGTACCCATGCATTAGGAGCTGCTTTATTTGGAAATTTAAGACCAAATGATACTATGATGTGTATATGTGGTACGCCTTATGATACATTACATAATATTATAGGAATAAGTGGAAAAGAAAATATAGGTTCTTTAAAGGACTTTGGAGTAAATTACAAACAGGTTGATTTAACTTGTGATGGAAAATTCAACTATGATAATATTAAAAACGAATTAGAAAATGATTCTAGCATAAGATTAGTACATATACAAAGATCTACTGGTTACGGATGGAGAAAAGCTTTATTGGTATCAGAAATTAAAGAAATAATAGATTTTGTAAAAGGTATCAAACCTGAAGTAATATGTTTCGTTGATAACTGTTACGGAGAATTTATAGATATACAAGAACCTACAGATGTGGGTGCTGACTTAATTGCAGGTTCTCTTATAAAAAATATAGGAGGCGGAATAGCACCAACAGGAGGGTACATAGCTGGAAAAGAAGAATATGTTACACAAGCTTCTTACAGATTAACAATACCAGGAATAGGCGGAGAATGCGGTTCAACTTTTGGAGTTATGAGACTTCTATATCAAGGATTGTTTCTTGCACCACACGTAGCTATAGAAGCATTAAAAGGTGCTCTTTTCTGTGCAAGAATAATGGAGCTTTCTGGCTTTGAAGTACTTCCATCCTATCGAGACAAGAGAAGTGATATAATACAAGCTATAAAGTTTAATGACAAAGAAAAATTAATAAACTTCTGTAAAGGCATTCAACAAGGATCTCCAATAGATTCTTTTGTACAGTGCGAACCATGGGATATGCCAGGTTATGCTGATCAAGTAATAATGGCAGCTGGTGCTTTTGTTCAAGGTTCATCTATTGAACTATCTGCAGATGCACCAATAAGAGAGCCTTATATAGCTTACCTTCAAGGTGGTCTTACTTTTGATCATGCCAAAATAGGTATATTAATTGCTCTTTCTAAAATAATTTAATGTTAATTAGGATAAACATAAAAATAGTACCTCATATATAATTGGATATGGGTACTATTTTTATTATGTGTGAAAATATAATTTTAATAATTTCTATAAAGTCCAACCAGTTTACCTAGAACCTGACAATTAGGTACAATTATCGGATTCATAGTTTTGTTTTCGGGTTGGAGTCTTATATGGTCTTTTTCTTTGAAAAACCTTTTAAGAGTAGCCTCATTATCTATTAACGCAGCAATGATATCACCATTTTCAGCAGAATTGGTCTTCTCAATTATACAAAAATCACCATTTAGTATTCCTGCATCAATCATGCTTTCTCCACTAACCTTTAACATAAAAAGTTCTTTATTGCTTTTTACATAATCTACAGGTAAAGGAAAGGTGTCTTCTATATTTTCTACTGCTAAAATAGGCATACCTGCAGTAATAGTGCCTATTATGGGAACGTTTATCATTTCTTTTCTGTTCAAAGAATTTTCTATTACTTCTATAGTCCTGGGTTTTGTAGCATCTCTTTTTATAAGACCTTTTTTCTCTAATCTTTCCAAGTGGCCATGAACTGTAGATGTAGAACTTAATCCAACAGCTGCACATATTTCTCTTACAGAAGGTGGATAACCTTTTTCTTTAATTTGTTCCTTTATGAATTCGTAAATTTCCATCTGTTTATTGCTTTTGCGTCCTGACATAAAAACACCTCTCTAAACACCTTTATTTATCTGAATTATATCATATAATGCTATATTTATCAAACTTATGTTCTGTGATTTTTTTGCTTATGTTATTTATTTTTACAAAATTGCCAAAAACGTTTGATGATCAAATTATGGCAGTTCTAAACAAAAATAACTTGGAATTTAATTTATATTGTGTATAATAGTATTTAGGCTTTAAATTATTAAGCGCCAAATATAATATTTTATGTTGAAAAGGGAAGGAATTAATTGATGAATAAAAAGTGTATATTTAACTCTAATAAAGATTGTACTAATTGTGGGGAATGCGATAGATGCGATTTAAATGCAAACAAGAAATGTACTAATTGCGGCAAATGTTTGGAGTTAGAAGGCTATGATATGAAGGCAATAAAAGTTGATGAAATATTAGAAGATAAAATTGATACAGAAGAACTTCAACAAGAAAACGAAAATCATTATCATTTACATGACGAAAAAAGTGAATGTACTTCTAAAGAAGATAGCAATTTAGAAGATGATAAATTCGAAAATATGGATGATAAGATAGAATATATAGACGATATAGAAGGCTTGAGAGAAATTATCGAAGATGAAGGTGCTTTTAAAGATTTGACCTATGAAGAATTCCCAGGACTTATAAGATTTAAAGGTGAGGAGAGGGAATAGAAATAAAAGGCTTGTCCTAAAACAGGGGACAAAGCCTTTTGTTTTTTAATCATTATCTTCTTGACTTAAAGGGTTGAGTTTGACAGCATCCCTCAACTTTTCATCATCTACATGAGTATAAATTTGAGTAGTAGATACATTTTCATGACCTAATATTTTTTGAAGGCTTCTTATATCCACATTTCCATACTTATACATGAGTGTTGCTGCTGTGTGTCTCAACTTATGAGGAGTATACTTTTCTGAATCCAGTTCTGCATTAATTAAGTGTTTTTTTAGCATAACCTCTACAGTTCTTTTGCTCATTCTTGTATGGTTTTTACTTATAAAAAGAACATCCTTATCAATTATCTTATCTATATTTTCGCTGCGAACCTTTAAATAATTATTTAAAGCTTTAATACATGCATTGTTTAAATAAACGGTTCTCTCTTTATTTCCTTTACCTATAACAGTTAATATGTCGCCTTTAATATTGGAAATATTAATGCTGCATAACTCAGAAAGTCTAAGACCACAGTTTAAAAATAAAGTTATTATACAATAATCTCTTTCCTTATTCCTACCGGATACAGCCTTTAAAAGAGATTTACTTTCGTCTAAAGTAAGATAAGTAGGATTTCTTTTACTTATTTTTGGCGATTCCAAATCTACAGCAGGATTTTCATCTATAACTTTAGCTCTGCTGCTTAAAAACTTAAAAAAAGATTTTAATGTAGCAACTTTTCTGGCCCTAGCATAAGTACTATTTTGTCTATACTTTTCTGTAAATGATAAAAATGCATAAAGATCTGCCAAGGTTATCTTTCTCAAAAGGGAATTATCTATATCACCTATAGGAATTTCCTCAAAATCAAGAGTTTCATCATTGATTAGACCTTTATAAATTTTTAAAAATCTAAAAAACATAGTTAAATCAATTTTATAGCCTTTTATAGTATTTTGAGATTTACCTTTTATTGTTTCTAAATAGTTTAGAAAATCTATTAAACTTTGAGGTAAAGTGTTATTTCTTATTGATGCTATATTGTATTTCATAGTATTAAATTCCTTTCACTTCTTTTAATATTTGTGCAACCACTTTTTTTAAAGCATCTTCTTCATTGCTTAGTGTTAAAATAGTATATCCTTTCGCCCTACTATTGTTACTATGAGAATGCTTTTCAATTTCAATTAAAAATTTGCTCATTGAGAGTGACTTTAATATAATTACAGGTATGTCTGTTTCAAAATCTGAAATTCCAAGAGCAGTTACACCAATTATAATTTCATATTTATTGAGTTCTTGTTCAAGGAACATGTTTAATTTATACCTTATATTATTTTCGTGAGAACAACTAAGTAATTGAGTAGGCATAGTGCTGCCTTTTTTTATGGATTTATAATCTCTTTTAGTTACAGCTATTTTTTGAGCTTCCTTTTGGGTTCTATTTAGACCTAATTCTTTTAGCCATATTTGTATTGTTCGGGGGCCAACGTCATATATATTCGCTATATCTGTAGTGCTTATGTTTCTTTTTATCATCAGTATATATAGATCCTTTATTATGTATTCGTAGCCTCTATGAACGTTTAAAGACTCATAATTATTATATATTTTTTTAATCTCCATTTCATCCTTAGAATTTAAATCTATGGATAATAGTTTTTTTACATGCTCATCATATTCAAAATGCTTATATTTAAATGTTATAGTTCTACCTCTAGCCATAAAAACCTCCTAAATGCATTGTAATCGTTGATTCTATTATACTATATAACTTCGCATAATTCAATACACGAAGTTTAATAAATGTATATTTAGCGCATATAATTTTATATGTGATGAAATAGTGGTTTTCTTTATATACAAATAGTACTTATTTGTATATAATCATGCTGCTATTTAATAAAGCATTTACTTATATATTGTATTTAAAAATTACAAATTCAATATATAAGAATTCTAATATTATATATAAAATGACATTTATAAAGAAAACATGCACAAAACATCAAAATACAAATGTAAGTTAATCTTTTGTACATTTTTGTAAAAAAATCTGTTATTTTTATATAACTGTATTTCAATTGATAACATTATCAATTGCTGTAGTAGGGGAAAGTTAACATTTTTTATTCATTTCTAATTTCATAACATTCATAATAAATGTGACTAGTTATTAATTTTATATATTTCCACAAACTGGTGATAATTGTGTGGATTCAATTTTTTATTATCTTTTCTACTTTTCGCAGCAGGGCGCAGAAGTTACTACATTTATCATCAATAAATATCAATTTATTTAAAAAAACAAAAAATAAAAAAGCTCCAAACATAAAGTTGTAAAGTTTGAAGCTTTTTAAATTTTATTTTTTTAACAGAAAGGGCTAGGAAAGTATTGTAAAATCTAAGCAATAAATTACAAGCAAAATTATAGATAAAAAAATAAGACCAGATTTTGCTGGTCTTAAAACATGGATCCATTCCATCCCCAATCTTTTACTTCGGAAAAGGTTATATAAACACTATCCTTAGAAATAGAAAGTTCATCTTCAAATAATTCACATATTTTAGATGTAATAGCTTCTTTGTATCTTTTTTCAGCAGTTCCAAAAATTTTAACTTCTACAAAAGCTGCCTTATCCATTTTATTTCCTCTAAAGAAAAGAGAATAGTTATCATTAAATCCTACCATTAACCATTCTTCACTTTTTCCAGGTATCTCACTAATTATTTTACCCATTTTTGATTTTATAACTTCTTTCTTTTCTTCAGATAATTTTACAGTTAAAGTTGAATTTATATATGGCATTAAACTTCACTCCTTTATATTCTTTTATAATATGTTTTGCATTGCAAATTAAAAAACTTCATTTTAAAAATATTATTCTAACATCATGTATTGTATCATATTAATGATACAATCTCAAATTTTAGTCCTTATTTAGAAATGATGATCTAACTATAGAATTATCTCCATATTTATTTTTTATATTATCTATAGCTTTATCCAAGGACCTATTCTTTTCTAATTTTTTTTCATAATTTTTATCATCAAACAAACTTATCTGTTTTATTCCTTCCTTGCACAAATCTCCTAAAGTCACTCCAATTAATCTTATAGGTTCTCCCTTCCATAACTTATCAAAAAGTTCATAGCTGCATTTTATTATTTCATCTGTGCAGTCTGTAGCTATATTCATCTTTTTTTGCTTTGAATATACTTCAAAACTACTGTTTTTTATAGAAACAGCTATAACATTACAGAGAAATTTATTATTTCTCAACTTCATAGCCGTATTTTCACATAAAGAAAGTATTATTTTATGTGCAGCTTCCCTATTTGTTATATCATAAGTTAGTGTGGTGGAATTACTTATGCTTTTTGCAGCTTCTTTGCTTCTAGTTCCTAATTTGGATTTATCTATACCATTAGCATAATTCCATAAAAGTTCTCCATAGCTCTTAAATTTATATTTTAAAAACTTTAAATCATAATTAGCTAAATCACCTATAGTAAAAATGTTCATTTCATTAAGTTTAGGTAAAGTAGCTCTTCCTACCATAAATAAATTTTCTACAGGAAGTGGCCACATCTTATTTTTTATCTCATTAGGAAAAAGCGTATGAATTTTATCAGGTTTTTCAAAATCTGATGCCATTTTTGCTAAAATTTTGTTACAGGATATACCTATATTCACTGTAAATCCTAATTCCTTTTTTACTCTATTTTTAATAATATGTGCAAGTTTTATATATTCTTTTTCACCTGTTAAATCTAAAAAACATTCATCTATAGAAAACTTTTCAACAACAGGTGTATACTCATTCAAAAGACTAAACATAGCTTTGCTGTATCTAGAATAAATCGAAAACAAAGGAGGTATTACCAAAATATTTTCACACTTCTTTTTAGCTTTTGCAATAGCTTCCCCTGTTTTTATTCCATACTTTTTAGCAGAAATAGATTTTGCTAACACAACACCATGCCTTTTACTCTCATCCCCTCCTATTATAGAAGGTATTTCTCTTAAATCTATTTTTTCTCCCTGACTCAGCTTATATACTGCACTCCATGAAAGAAAAGCAGAATTTACATCTATATGAAAAATTATTTTAGAATCCATATGCTAAATTACCTCACATCTAATGACATAATAGATTGATATTATTTGGTTAACTTTTATTTTTGTTTACATAATATTTATTATTTATACAATATTAAAAAATAAGCCTAATAAGTATATTGTACTTATTAAGTTTATTGATATTTTCTATAACTATTAATAATTATAGATCATTTAACTAATTTACTTTCATCAATTGGCTTTATTTTGATATACCCATCCTCTAATTCTTCTACTATATGATTATTTTGCAAATCAATTGAACCAGCTTTTAATAATCTTTCATAGTAAGACATATGACGAAATGGATCTGCTAAATCTTGACGAGATAATTTATTTTGTTTAATTTTTAATTTTTTCATAAAAATCCTTCTCCTTTATATTAATAGTTTTTTATGATCGTTTCTATTTTTTTAAAGGCATCAGTAATTTTTACATTAATTAAATCCCAATTTCTTATTCTTGTAACATCATTATCGTTTAACCGTATTCTCTTACCATAAACATCATAAATACCACTACCTTTATTAACTAGTTCTATTGTATCGAAATGTGTTCCCCTTTTATTAAGGGTATACCAACTTTGCAAACAATTGTTCTCTTTAGTATTATATATCCAATTTACATCTATTTCAATACTAGAAATTTCATTTATCATATCCAGTATTGTTTCGTATCTTTCATCAACATTAATATTTATTGCTTTATTTATAATTTTTCTCAATTTTATTGGAGTGTGTGGTAAATAAAATTTTCTATCAGGAAAATTACCTTCAGTAATTGCTTGCCTTGCCTGACCTTTTGTATTCCAATATTGAAACATACTGTGAAAAACTTTATTACCATTGCACATTCTATACAAGGTTATTCCTGCTTGATAAATATCAGTTTTATTTGAAAAATCAGTATACTTATTCACTTCTGGAGGCATATGCAAATTATACAACTTATTAGGTCTTGCCAGTCCATAAGAATCTATATATTTTGCAAGGCCAAAATCAGTAATTACTGCCTTATTGTTATCATCTATCATTATATTAGTAGGCTTTATATCAAAATGAATTAATCCTTTTGTATGAATATAATGTACTCCACTAAGGAACTCTAATGAGTATTTTATTATTTCTTTTACAGTTAAAAATTTCTTATTTAATAAATTATTTAAGGAACCATTTTTATAGTAAGGCATTGAAATATATATATATTGTTCATCTTCACTTGCATACTTTATGGGCATAACATTAGGATGTTTTACATCATTTAATAATCTTGATTCATTAAAGAAATTACTTTCATCAGTATTGTTATAATCTTCATTAATAGCTTTTTTAGAAATTTTCTTTATAATTAAATTTTCATTTAACTGGGGATCAAATGCCTTATATACTGTGGAATTTTTACCTTCCTCTCCCATTACCTCCAATAAATCAAATTTCAATTGAGTATAACATAGTCCCATAAAATTCCTCCTATATACGACTTGCTGCAACAGCAGCAATGATGCTTTCTCTTTCTTCCTTACAATAAATTGACCATTGACTAATATTTTCAAAAATTTTTTTGTTATTAATGCAATAAGTAATTTCCTGAACATCTTTTTTTAATATTAAAGCAATTTTTGATTTTACACCAATAAAGTATTTTTCTATAGAACTATTATATATTAACTCCTGTATTACACCTTCAATATAAATTGCTTCAACATCATAATTGACAGCCTCCTCTAATATTCTAATTCCTGCATTTTTAACCTTATACTCTAATATTATAGAAAATAAACAATTTCTAATAAAACCTAACCTTTCTGGCATGTTTAATACTTTTGGAACAGTTAAATTCGAACATACCAGTACTTGAAATTCTTTATCATCACTATTTACAATAGAATAATAAACTTTTACTGGTGTTACTCTAATCCCAATGGAATTCATAAATCTGTCCCCCTATAAAATGTAACATCATTATTATAGTATTCATCTCTATCATAAATAGTAAATGTTTTTAGTAATATAAATTATTACACAAAAAAACATTAGAATTTTCATTTTATTCTAATGTTTTTTAATTTGCTATATGTACTAAATATATTTATTTTAAATTTTTATATTTTGTTAGTTTACTTTAGGTTTAATTTACATAATATTTATTATTTATACTATAATCAAATATTTTATATAGAAATATCTCGTTTATGTGTATTTATTACTAAATAAATGATTCTAATTTATAAATATTTTCCTATATTTTTTACATGCTCATTTTCTTCAT
Source organism: Clostridium carboxidivorans P7 (assembly GCF_001038625.1). GTDB lineage: Bacteria > Bacillota > Clostridia > Clostridiales > Clostridiaceae > Clostridium_AM > Clostridium_AM carboxidivorans. The sequence goes on along the minus strand of NZ_CP011803.1, from coordinate 1,709,033 downwards.
CTATTAATTGAGATAATATTTTGTAATTAGTACTGTTTACAGATAAACTGGTCTTTGCAATTTTCCCCTTTATATATATGAGCAGTGCAACATTCTCTTTTTCAAAATTAAATATATCCTTTAAAAACTCTTTAACACTATATTTATTAAATTCGTGTATTTTATTTGCAAACTCATATATAAGTGTAGATATTTTATCATAAGTTAGAAAATCTATTTCTATATTTTCATCCGCTGATATATCATTTTTAATTTGTTTAAAATAAGCGGCATGCCTTCTTTCCTCATTACACATTACCTTTGCTAAGACTTTTAAATTCATGTACTTTTCATCAAATTGTAAATTTGAAATGTGTTCATATATTGATGACATATTTATTTCTATTTCAATTAATTTATCTAAAACATCCTTAATTGTATAGTTCATAATGATTTTCCCTCCTTACTTGTTAACTTATTAGACATATGATAAATTTACATATAATACATCTTTAATTCACATTTTATCACAAACTTAATATAAATAATAATACCTGGACATTTATTAAATTTGTATTGCTGAATTTAGAATTACTTAATAATAAGTGCCAGGTATTATCCTATTAATTTTTTTCTTTATTTTTGTTATCTTTATTTATTGTCTTTTCTTTTAAATTAGTTTTTTTCTCACTTGATGAATTTGAATTTTTTTCATTTTCTTTAACATTAGTATTTTCATTAGATTTTTTTAAATTATCTTTATTTGGTACAGCTTTATTATTTCCTTCAATATTTTTCTCACCTGTGCCGCTATCTTTAATATTTTTATCATTATTTACAGTACTTTCACTGTTTATTAAATTATTGTTCGTAGTATCTTCTCCATTACCAGGTTCTTTTACCTTTTTATCTTCAGCATTATAATTTTTATCGCTGTTTGTTTTATTAAAAATTACAGTTCCATTTTTATCTATCCTTAAATTCAGTTTTTCCTTATCTATCTCCTTTTTAAATCCAGATAGATCAACGTCTTTTTTTCCTTCTATATTTAAGGTAACAATTTTATTTTCTTTAGTATAATCTTCATTTATAAACTTATCTTTTTCACTTCTTTCTAAAATTTCCATAAGAGCTTTATCTACTACATCATTTTTTATATTTATCTCTTTTAATAGTTTAACTCCATCCTCATTTAATGGTTTTACATCTATTACTCTATCCCATCTGTTCAATTTCATTTCCAAACTAGGATTTATATTAACTACTATTGTAGAAACTGGAGTATAATAAGCGTAAGCAGATCCTCCTGATAAAATCATAAAAAATATTAAACAAGCAGCTGCATACTTAAAAAGATTACTACTAATTGTACCCTTCTTAGTCAATAGACCTTCATATTCTTCTCCTATATTAGGAATGTTCCTTTCGTTATCTACATATACATTCAAAAATTCCCCATCACATGTAAGTATAGAAACAAATTTCTTTTCAACAGAAATAACTATGCCTTTTTTACTTTCCATTTTTATCACCTACTTTTATGTTTAAATAAGAAGTTATATAATAATAACTTTCATTAGATATAATTATTATTAAAGATAAAATGTACCTTCTCCACTGTTCTATAAATTTTCTATTACATCCTATAGTAATGCAAATTTGTTTCACAGGCAGTTTCTTATATTTATGAATATAATTTAATATGGAACTATCTTTTGAGCATGCAAATGAAACATCTAATAGCTTGTCTCTTGTATCTTTGTGAGAAGGAGAATTATTGACTAGATCCTTAAAACTTACATTATACCTTTTAAGTTCTTCAGAAAGGACCTTTATTTCTTCACTTCTCTTTAAATTTTCTTGCTTTATTTCATACTCTGTTAAGGAATTTTTTAAGAAAGCATCCTTTAATTCTTCATTTTCTTCACCAAAGGATAATTGATACTTATTAGAATTTTTTCTAAAATAGTCTATGAGAGCATTCTTTATAAGAACCTTTGCATAACTAAAAAAATTTCCTCTAGTTTCAACATAGCTGTTACAAGCATTATTAAAAGCAATAAGTGCCACACTTAATTCATCGTCATTTTCCCATTGAAGTTTTTTCTTACATATTGAAAAGGTAACATTATAAATAAACTTCTTATTTTCCTCTATAAAGGTGTCTCTGTCTTTAATTAAATTTTCCTGTAAATCCATTTAGCTAACCACCTCATATATTTATACGAATTAATTTTTTAATTTAAAGGGGTCCTTAATATAAATTTACATTAATATTTAATAAATTCAACTGGAAAGTATTCCTAAGTTAATTTTTTATTTACTCATATATGTTCTTCAATTCATTTTGCAACATAATTCCAACTATATCAGCAAATCTCTCCAAAGATTTAATATGTACTAAATTATGTCCATATATCTTCTTAACAGCAGGAACATCCTCATCAATCCCTGTAAAAACCCCAAGAATGGGAATTCCATTATGTATACCTTTCCTAACTTCCAAGGCAGTATCCTTAACGCCCATTGCATCTGCATAATCACATTGAATATGATTAGTCCCACTAGATGGTATGCACTGCATATCATTGGGTTTTCCATCAGATAATACTATGAGTATTTTATGTTCACTATTCAAATTTTTCATCATATAAACTGCAGTACGTATAGCTAATCCATCCCTATTATATCCTGAGGAATTATAATCAAAAATCTTATTATTTTTATTAACTTCATTATAATCACGAAAAAGATTAATAATTGTATAATCTTTAAGACTGCAGAAAGAGTATACTCTTACAGGAATTTGACAACGTGTAAGGCTTTCAGCTATGATATATCCCTCTGTTGCAATAATTTCCTGACGATTTGCCTGAGATCCTGATGCATCTAACATTATATCTACAGTTAGATTTCCAAAATCATTCTTAAAATTTTTTATAAAAATCTTATCATCATAAAGGTAAAGATTTCTCCAGGCTTTTCCTGCTGCAAACTTTCCAGTTTTTGATATGCAAGAAGATTCTAAATTAACAAGTATTGTATTTCTAATTTTATTCGTCAACTTTAAAATGTTATTATTGTTCTTTATAAAGTTTTCATTATAATATTCGTTATTTTTTTGTTTTTGCTTTAAAACTTTATTTCTATGATTAACTGCATTTTTATTATTAACGTCAAAATCTCCTCTCGTAAAATGAATATGGCAATCTTTATGATTTCCAACACACAAATTTCTTTCGAGAATCTTTATTTCTGATTCTTGTAAAATTGAATTTCCATAATATCCTTGTATAAATTTTCTCTCATCTCTATTTATTTCATCTGTAGATTTGAACAAATGAAAAGTTTCATTATTAGGTTTTTCTTTATCTTTTTCAAAACTAATTTTCCAGATTAAATTAGCAGATATTAAATTAAAATGTTTAAAAAGCAAATTACGCCAAGAACGAACCATTTCAATATCCATTTGAAGAAGACTTTTGCTTTTACTTTTTACATTTTTTTCTTTACTGCTAGCATATTTATATTGAAAATAAACTTTTATAATCTCATTCATACGAAATATAATTTGTTCCGTATTCATATATTCATCAAATTCTAAATCATTTAAAATGTTACTCACCATTTTTGTCATCTTAGGTCTTTCACCCAATGCTCTCTTAAAATGAGCTATCTTAATTTCATCTATAATATCAATAACAGAAGATGAATCATACTTATCAAGAAAATTTTTTGAATACTCTCGTCTTAGACTTTCAAGGGCTAACCGTTTATCTTTTCCCTTTTTATAAGTACAATTTTCTAAACCTATCCAAGTTAGTTCTTCTAAAGGTATTTGGCCCGTATCTTGTTTAAGATAATCAAAAAAATTCTTCAGAAGTGAATAATTATAATATTTGTGAACAGCTCCAATAATATAATTTAAGTAAATATCAGCCTTTCCGTTTTTATCATATACTTTGATTTCTGGACTAAAGGAATAATCAGATGATGCATTCCATATAATATTACAAGCCCTTCTTATTTCATTACTATCTTCTTTCATACTCAATCTGTAAAAATTTCACCTCTTTCCACTTTTTCTGGTATCCTAAGTCGAATAACATCATCTATAAGATCTTTTTCAAAGCTATCAAATGATTTATTTGTTATTCCCATCTTAAGTGCTTTAGATGCTTCTAGTCCTTTATTCATAAGGTGAATAGAAGAAAGAAGTCCCCTTAGGTCCACAGATTTTGTAGAAATTTCTGAACTTTCGCTTTTCTTCTGAATATCCTGAAATAGTCCTGTGAATTGTTCGGCATATTCATTCTTCATATTAGGAAATTCGCACTTAAGTAGTTTTCTGAGGTTCTCAGAAGAAATAGTTGGCATTTCAATAACCATAAAACGTGAAACTAAAGCTTCATTAAGTTCTCTTGTGCCTGCGTATCCATAATTCATCGTAGCGATAAACCTAGTTTCATCTTTTAAGGAAAATTTGTCATAACCAGGTACATCAATGATTCTTCTGAAATCCAAAGCAGCATGAAGAAGTGCAATAGATTCATTCTTTGCCATATTAATCTCATCAAGAATTCCAAAACCACCTAGTGCTGCACATTGGTAAATTGGACCATGCCTTAGAACAACTTCCCCATCTTTAAATGTATCAGTACCAATAAGAGATGAAGAATCTGTGTTGACATGAAAAGAAATATCCCAGCTAGGTCTTTGGAATACAGCTGCTAAATTTTCTGCCAATACGTTTTTTCCAGTTGCCTTAGGACCAACCAAGAGAAGGTTTTCACCACAAAGAATAGCTGTAATTGCTTCTTCCCAAATTTCTTTACCATAATAATTATATTTTGGTTTTGGTATTCTGTATTTCACATCCGGGCTCACCTTATAAAAATTTTGAAAATCTTTTATTTCAGTAATTAAATTTTCACTAATTCCTTCTTTTTTTAAAAAATTTAACATATTACACCTCCCACTATTGTTAAAAAATACTATGGTAATTATTTTATGTATTAGTCTAAATCTTCTTGAACAACTTGATAAACTAAAAAATGACAACACTAAAAAAAACCAAAATTTATTTTTTGATTTTGGATCATTTTCTAAGTAGGGATAATACCTGCCTTCCTCTATTTTTTCTATTGTAAAAAATTATACTTTAAGACTTGGTATTATCCATTATTTATTTTTTATAAATATTTGTAATTAATAAAAGACACTTTATGGCATTTTATTAATAGAAATGCTTTTTAAAGATTTTTTTATATCTTCTCTACTTTTACTTATACTGCTTTCTACAGCTGCAGTTACAGCACCTTCAACTAAAGCAGCATCCACAATTTCAACTTTTTCCTTCATGTCATCTGGAAGAAAATCTAAAGCCATTTCTGCATTCATAAAGGCACTTCCAAGATCAAATAAAACTAATACTCCATCTTCAGAGTAAACTTCATTTATAGCATTACTTATTTTTTCCATGTCAGTACCTATTCTGCCATCTGAGGTTCCGCCTGCTGCAGCCATAGGTACTTCTTCAGCCATTTGCAGGGCAAGTGCTTTTACTCCTTCAGCAATTTTTTCGCTATGAGATACTATTACAATACCAACCATTTTTTAATCTCCCTTACTATATATCCTTATCCTATATATTAACCATCTATGAGCAAAATGCATTTTTAACAATACATAATTTTCTCAAGAGTTTCTTTTACTGCTTAAAATCCATATAACTTCACTATCCAAAGTAATAACACCATATTCTATCAATGATTATTTTTGAGAAATTTCTTTTATACATTCATATATAGTATTTAACATTAAATAGCTTGATGTAGCACCTGGATCCTGATGTCCTATGCTTCTTTCACCCAAGTAGCTGGCACGTCCTTTTTTAGCTATAATCTCTTTAGTATGGAGAACTCCCTTTAAAGCTGAATCCTTAGCTTTTTCCAATGCTATAACAGTATCCTCATTTGAAGATACTGATTCATTTAAGGATTCAATGGCAGGAACAATGGCATCTACCATGGTTTTATCCTCTAATTCAGCTTTTCCTCTCATTTTTATTCCACCTAAAGCAGCATTCATTACATTTAAGAAATCCTTTAAATCCATAGTCTTTGCATCCTTAAGCTCTACAGCAGCTTTCATAAAAGCTGTACCATAAAGTGGACCTGAAGCTCCTCCTACATTTGAAACCAATGCCATACCAGCTTTTTTTAATACATCTCCTATAGCAGCTTCAGTATCATCTTTAATTTTGTCACTAACTGCTAAAAAGCCTTTTTCCATATTTATTCCATGGTCTCCGTCCCCTATTGCTGCATCCAATTCTGAAAGAAAAGCTTTGTTTTGGGACATAACATCAGTTATTTTATTTAATATTTTTATTACTTCTGCTGTATTAATACTCATTGCCTTCAATCTCCTTATTATTTCCTGTATATACTATTAATCTAATTTCAGTTATTTCAATATGTTATTCTATACTCTTAAAAGCTGGTGTATTTGCTGGCTCATCCAATAAAGCTTTTAATTCATCATCTAATTTTAATATAGTTACTGAATAACCTGCCATTTCAAGAGATGTCATAAATTCTCCTACAAAAGTTTTATGAATCTTTATTCCCTTGCTTTGAAGCATTTCATTAACCTTTTTATTTACTATATATAACTCCATTAAAGGTGTAGAGCATAAACCATTTACCATAACAGCTACTTCTTCGCCTTTTTCTATAGTAATATCATCTAATATTTTATTAACTAAATGTTCAGTTATTTCATCTGAAGTTTTTATAGTTTCTCTATGAGTACCTGGTTCACCATGAATACCCATACCTATTTCAATTTCATCTTCTCCTAAAGTAAAATTTGGTTTTCCAGCTGCAGGTACAATACAAGAACTTAATGCCATTCCCATACTGCGTACATTGCTTATTACTTTTTCTGCTACTCTTTTTACTTCTTCTAAAGAAGCACCCTGCTCTGCCTTAGCTCCTGCAATTTTATGAATAAATACAGTTCCAGCAATACCTCTTCTTCCTGCTGTATAAGTACTGTTTTCTACTGCTACATCATCATTTACAACTACAGATTCTACTTTTATACCATCCATATCAGCCAAGTCTTTTGCCATATCAAAATTCATTACGTCACCACTATAGTTCTTTATTACAAGTAAAACTCCAGCTCCACCATCTACTGCTTTAACTGCCTCGTATACTTGGTCTGGAGTAGGTGAAGTAAATACTGCTCCTGCTACAGCTGCATCTAACATACCAGTACCTACATATCCCCCATGTGCTGGTTCATGTCCACTTCCACCACCACTTACTATAGCAACTTTTCCTTTTATAGGTGAATTTTTTCTAACGATTACATTAGCAGTATCTAATTTTCTTATATATTCAGGATGGGCTGCCACCATTCCATCTAGCATGTCCTCTACAACATTATTTGGATTATTAATTATTTTTTTCATGTACATTTTCCCCCTTTTTCATTAATTTACTTAATAAAGTAAACTATTCTTAATTTACTTTCTATTTTATCACATTTTCGCAATAAATATTGAATAATATTTCATCAATTAGAAAAAAATATAATATAGTATATATTTTAGCTTTACATGGATTTATTTGCATTAAAAATGTATATTCACTAATTTAACTATCAGCATAAAACAAGGAGTGTTTAATTTGAAAATTGGTATACCAAAAGGCTTATTATATTGTAAGTACCACCCATTTATAAATACTTTTTTCTCAGAGTTAGGTGCAGATATTGTAACTTCTCCTGAAAGCAATAAAGATATTCTAAACTTGGGAGTAAAATATTCTGTAGATGAAGCTTGCTTACCTATTAAAATTTTTCACGGACATGTAGCTTATTTAAAAAATAAATGTGATATTATGCTTATACCACGTATAATGTGTCTTAATAAAAAAGAGTATATTTGTCCTAAATTTTGTGGACTTCCAGAAATGATATTAAATGATGTACCTAATATGCCAAAATGTATAACTTACCCCATTTATGCTTTTTCACATAGTTATTTTAAAATTTGTATTTTTAAAATGGGCACATACATAACTAAAAATTATTTTAAAATACAAGAAGCTTATAAAAAAGCTATTGAAGCTCAAATAAAATACAAAAATGGTATAAAAGATACTGGATTTAAATTAAATGTAGCCCTAGTAGGACATCCTTATAATATTTATGATAAATTTGCAAACATGAATTTAGTAAAAAAACTGAATGGTCTTGGTATAGGTGTAGTTACAGAAGATTTTATACAAAAGGATAAAATAAATAGCCAAATTAAAAGCTTATTTAAAAAACCTTTTTGGACTTTTACAAGAAATTCTTATGGATTTTCAAGATATGTGGCATTGAATAAAAAAGTAAATGGAATAATATACATTTCATCTTTTGCTTGTGGAATAGATTCTGTAACAATTGAATTAATAAAAAATCAACTAGCATATTTTCCATTTTTAATATTAAAAATAGATGAGCAAACTGGTGAAGCAGGCTTTTATACACGTTTAGAAGCCTTTGCAGATATGCTTGAAAGGAGGTACATTTAAAATGAAAGTTACCTTTCCTCACCTAGGTAATACATGCTTTGCACTTAAAGCAATATTTGATGGACTTCAAATAGATTATATAATTCCACCTTCTAGCAATAGAAAAGCTTTAGAAATAGGTTCAAAATATTCTCCTGAAGAAATATGTCTTCCATTTAAAATAATGTTAGGGAATTATATTCAAGGTATCGAAAATGGTGCTGATACTATATTATCTGTAGGAAGCTGTGGCCCTTGTAGATTTGGGGAGTATTCTGAACTTCAAATGAATATACTTAAAAAATTAGGCTATAATTTAAATTTTATAGTTTTTGATAAACCAAGTTCTATAGGGTTTATGGAATTTATAAATAGATTTAATAAAATATCATCTCAAAGTTCTATAAAAGTTAAAGAAAAATTAAATATACTTTACAAAGCTTATAAAATTATAAATATAATAGATGTCATTGAATCATATTGTAAATTAGCTGCAGGTTACGAAGTTACTAAAGGAATTTTTAAAAAAATTTTAAATCAATGCAAAGATGAAGCATTTTATTGTAATACTCCTGATAACATGATAAAGCATTTTAAAAGGTATAAAGCGATTATAGAGGATATTCCTTTAGACAAAAGCAAAAGGCCTCTTAAAGTAGCCATAATTGGAGAAATTTACACTATAATAGAGCCATTTTCAAATCTATATATTGAAGATAAGCTTATGGATTACAGCGTGTCAAGCATTAGACAGCTTTCTCCAAGTTGGTGGATTAAAAATACTATATTAGGTATTTTTAAAATGAATTCATTAGATATAAAAAAGATTTCAAAAAATTATATTCCCATACCCATTGGAGGGTATGCAAAAGAATGTATTGGTGAAGCTTTACTAGCTGAAAAAAACGGTTGCGATGGAGCTATTCAAATTATGCCTATGGGATGTATGCCAGAAATTGTTTCTAAGTCCATACTACCTAATATTTCTAAGGATAAAAATTTTCCTATTATGACCTTAGTGGTAGATGAAATGACTGGTGATGCAGGTTATTTAACTAGAGTAGAAGCATTTTTAGATTTATTAGAAAGGAGACAAAGAAATGTACTATATGGGAGTTGATGTAGGTTCTGTAAGTACTGATATTGTTATAGTAGATGAAAATATCAATGTAGTTGAATCTTTATATTTAAGAACTAAAGGTAAGCCTATAAATGCAATTCAAGAAGGTTTTAAAACTTTGCAAAAAAAATACCATAACGAACAAATTAAAGCTGTGGGTACCACTGGAAGCGGAAGACACATCTGCTCTTTTGTAATTGGAGCAGATGTAATAAAAAATGAAATAACTGCTCATGCTGTAGCTGCTCTACATGTAAATAATAATGTAAAAACCATCATAGAAATTGGAGGACAGGATTCAAAAATAATAACTTTAAATAATGGTATTGTAACTGATTTTGCCATGAATACAGTATGTGCTGCAGGTACAGGGTCCTTTCTTGACAGACAGGCAGAAAGATTAGATATTCCAATTGAAGATTTTGGAAATTATTCTTTACTATCCAAAAATCCTGTACGTATAGCTGGAAGATGTGCTGTTTTTGCAGAATCAGATATGATACATAAACAACAACTTGGTTATAGCGAATCAGACATTATAAGAGGCCTTTGTGAAGCATTAGTTAGAAATTATCTTAATAATGTTGGAAAAGGAAAAGAAATACGTTCTGAAATATTCTTTCAAGGAGGAGTAGCTGCAAATATAGGAATGAAAGCAGCTTTTGAAAATTCATTAGGTTTAAAAGTTACAATACCTCCAAATTTTAAAGTTATGGGTGCTATTGGTGCTGCAATTTTATCTAAAGAATTATTATCAAAAACCAATTTTAAAACTAAATTTAAAGGCTTTGATTTATCAAATATGAACTTTAATTCTAAAAGTTTTGAATGCAAAGGATGTTCTAATAGATGTGAAATAGTAAAAATTCAATCTGATGAGGCTATTTTAGGTTGTTTTGGTGATATATGTGGAAAATGGAGCAGCAATTTAGCTGGTTAAAATAATTAATTTTAGTAACATTTTTTGATTTGCTGCATATGATATTAATGTAGTTAAGGTTTTGGAGGTATATACATGAGCAGCAAAAATGATAATCAAGATACTAAAAAGGTCATCGTTGAGGAAGAAAATAAACAAAACACCGATGGAGATAATCTGAACCGTAATAATGAAGATGAAAACTCTTCTAAACAAACATTTTATTGTCCTTACATGAATTATTGTTCAATGATGCAAAATCAATCCATGTTTATGTACCCTAGAGAAGATGATGAATCTGATTCTGAACTTGAAGGATATAGACATAGACGCCGCAGGCACTGCTGTAATTGTTGCTATCCATACTTTGGATGTTACCCATATTATCAGTGCTATCCATATTACCCATGTTGCTGCTGCAGGTAAATACATTGCATGTATATGTTATACATTTAAATTTAAAAATATAACTGCATTTAGAATTTGCAGTTATATTTTTTTATACTTTAATATTATATAGACAAATATAAATAAATAATTTGTCATTCTTTATTTATGTTTTATATTTCTTTTATTTTCATTTAAAACTTTATAAATAGCCGTAGATATAACTATAAGTATTATTATTAAAACTATAAGAGTACTTAAAAGTGCTTTTAAAAGCATAAGTAAACCTCCTAGATTAACATCATATAACTATACGATATTAATATACTTCTCAAAGCCATTTTATGTACTACTTACATTATTGGTTACTATTTTAACTGCTGCATCTTTTCCCAAAGATCTGAATATTTCTTTTTTAAATTTACTATTTTAAAGTCTTTATCTATAAAAGTTTGAGTTGTTTTTCCTTTAGCTAAAAGCTTTCCATCCAATTCCCTTATAACATCATAATTAAAAATAACTTTTACAGGAGTAATTTTTTCTATAGAAGTTTCAATTATAATCTCATCTTCATACTTTGCTCCTTCATAATACTTGCAGTAACTTTCTACTAAAGGCATCATAATCCCCAAACTTTCCATTTCACTGTACTTCATACCAATTTTTTTAATAAAATCTCCCCTAGCTAATTCAAACCATGGATAATAATTAGAATGATGGACTATTCCCATTTTGTCGGTTTCTACATATCTTACAGTAAGTTTTGTTTCACTTGTGTACATCTTATCTCTCCTATCATTATGTAAAATTCTATATTTTCATAGTATAAAATTAAAATTTCATTATATACTTATTTTACTATTATTAAAAACTTTGTCCATAGTATAGAACTTTATATAACTTGGAGAAATATTTTATAATTCATATTTTTTATATAATTCCCATGTATTATTATTCCACTTATATAATGAAATATTATCAAAATAGCTTTCAAAATTACATTCATATTGATTTACATATTCCCATATTTCCTTAAATTTATCTCGAATCCTTCTAGATACTATGGTGCAATGAAAAATTTTATTTTTCCCTTCATTAGGTTTGAACTCAATCCAAGATATTTTTAGGAGTTCATCTATGAGCTCATCATGAACTTTTTTAGCTTCATCTGACAATTTTATATTCATATATACTACATCTTCTCTAAACTTTCCAAAACCATCTATTTTAATAGGTGCTTTTTTCCTATCCTTTGAAAACTCATCTAAAACTTTAATCATCTCATCTATTTTATCTGTTTCAAAAGGAGCTTTTATAGTAAAATGTGCTGGAAGCTTTTGAGGCCTTTTATTAAATTTATAGCAAACATCACTTCTTATTTCTTTATGAAAGTTTAAAACCTCACCACCTATTACACATACTAAAACATATCTATTCATTTATTTTTCCTCCTATTAATTGTTTTATTTTTTATTATTGTTTAATTTTTATTTCATATTTATTATATTATTTTTTTAATTTTGTAGTTTACTTTTATTTAGTTAACATAATACTTAGTATGTTAATATATCCTCCCTATTTTTAGCCCCAAAAGTATTTATCATACAATTTAATAACTTTAATTTATATTTAACATAAAAATGTTTTGAAAAAAGTTTACATAAAGTATATAATCTTTGTAAGAAATTCTTTGAGGAGGTTCATATGATTAATTTATCTTATGGTCAAGTATACAATAAAGTAGTTAGAAAACTTTCAAGTATAAAATGGCTTCAAAAATGGAATGTAGATAAAACCTTTATAGATAAACATATTAAAACCAAAGAGTTTATTGATGAATTAAAAAACATTATAGAAACTGGAGATTTTTCTGCTAAAGCAATTTTAAATTTGTGTAAAAATATGCTTGAAGAAATGGCTGGTGATAAGTCCCCTTCTGATTGGATTAATTACATATATCAATATACTCTCAATAAAACCTTTCCTGAAACTGTTTCTATAAGTTTTATAGAAAATTTAAATTCTCCTTGTGAGGTTTACTTAAGAATTTTTAGAGTTATATGTGAAACTCAAAAAAGTTCTAAGGATAATAGTTGGCAAAGTATTTATCCAATGAATTTTTTAACTTTGGAAGAAGAAAATGAATTAGAATATCCAGAGGAATATAGAAAATTTATTAAAGCTTTCAAAGATGATTTCATTTATGAAATGATGAAAATAAATGGAGAAATAACAGGATTCAATACTTTAGATCATGTATGTGGAGTTCATTATCTTTCTCTTTTCATAGCTCGTCAACTAAAAATTATAGGAATGCCTGTGGACTTAGGAAGGGTTTCAGGTGCCGCAGCTGGTCATGACATAGGAAAATATGGATGCAAAGGTGCTGAACTTAAGCGAGTTCCCCGTCTTCATTATTACTATACTGATCAATGGTTTCAAAAATATGGCATAAATTACATAAGAAATATAGCTATAAACCATTCTACATGGGATTTAGAACTTGAAAATTTATCTTTGGAATCTTTACTTTTGATATATTCTGATTTTAGGGTTAAAAATGAATTTAATAATAATGTTCCAAATATGAAGCTTTTTTCTCTTGAAAATGCTTTTTATGTAATCTTAGATAAACTAGAAAATGTAGACGATGAAAAATGTAAACGATACAAAAAAGTTTATTCTAAATTAAAGGATTTTGAAGACTTTGTATTAAGTTTAGGAGTTGACATAGAACCTAAGACAAACTTTAATATTACAAAAAAAGGAAAACAAAACTATGCTCTTCTTCAGGGAGATGATATAGTTCAAAATTTAAAATATTTAGCTGTAAAGCATAATATTAATCTTATGCATCATCTTCGTGATGAATATTCCCTTGATATCATATTAGAATTAGCTCGTAGTGAAACTGATTGGAAAAACCTTAGAGAATATATAAGAATCTTTCAAGAATACTCCACTTACCTTACTCAAAAACAAAAGACACAAACTATTAGGTTTTTGTATGAAAACTTAATACATCCTGAAGATGATATAAGAAGGCATTGTGCCGAACTAATTGGAAACCTCATTGCTCTTTTCGACGAAGATTATAGAAAGGAAATTCCCGAAAATGTGCAATTTCACTATGGTTCAATAAGCAGTATTGATTTATTAAATGAATACTTAAATCTTATGTTATGTCCGGGTCATAAAATCATTCCTTTACATAAATTTAATATTGGATACAGCATTAGCATAATGGTAAATTCATTATTTATGAACTGTAAAAAGTCATTCATTAAGCATTACAAAAAGGCTATATTGGAGTTTTATAAAAATGATAATTATAAAAGTACAGATTGTGAACTATTTTTACTTGAAACTACAAAATGTATACCGCTAAGTGATGATAATGATAATATAGAAATAATTTTTAATTATATTTTTTCTAAAATAAAAAAGAGAAATAGTACTTTAAGATTGGAATCTTTAGAAACTATTTTGTGTCTTATAGAAAAACTACCAAAGAATAACCTTTTCATAAAAAAACTAAGTGAATATTTTTCTTCTATAAGTACAAAAAGTAAAATTCCAGCTGAAAATTTACTTTTGCTTAAAATAAATACTGCATTAAATTTATACAATAACATAAGTTTATTCAAGCATTACTGTGAAATTAGCAACAAAGCAGTTACGGATATATTCTTAAATAATTTAAAAACCGCTACAGATTGGATAAGAAAGAGAAATCACGTAGAACTCCTTTTACGCCATGCACTTAAAGCTCCTCAATCCAGCAGACTCCATACTGCTATACATTTTTGTAATTTATTAAAGGTAAGCGCAATTGAAAGTGTAAGAAACTGTGCAGGAAGTGCTATTTTAGAAATTATGCCCTATTTAACTCTAGCTGAAAGAAATGAAGTTGCTGTAGAATTAATAAGAGCTCTTGAAATAGAAGGTAATAAATTTACAGAGTATATACCAAGATATACAGGTCAAGCTATTTTATGGCTTCAACCTAAAGAATTAGACGAAATCATAGATGATTGTATAATTAAAGTTAAAAGCTCTAATTCCAATTTAAAATCTCTCATATTAAAAACTGTTGGTATATGTATATCAAATTATAATATTTACAAAAATCGTTTTTATGAAAATGAAATTTTCTATTATGAAAGATTAAATAAAATGCTTGGAATTCTTCTAAATGGACTTGGAAATTATGATCCACAGGTTAAACAATCTGCATTCAGTGTTATAGGTAAATATATTTTTGGAAGTCCTTTTATGAATCTAGAAAAAAAAGAATTCATATTTAAGCTCATTGCAAAAAAAGTTCTTACTCTAATTACAGGTAATGATAGACATGAATTATTGTTTTTAACAAGATCAGCTAGTTTAAATCATATTTATAGATTTATATCTGATTTTACTTTTTCTAAAGGAAGTATAAATATGCCTATTCCACCTAAAGTAGCATTTTTTCCTGGAACTTTTGATCCTTTTTCTTTAAGCCATATGGAGATAGCAAAGCATATAAGGGATTTGGGGTTTGAGGTGTATTTAGCAGTAGACGAATTTTCTTGGTCTAAAAAAACGCTTCCAAGTCTTTTAAGAGGAAATTTAGTCAATATTTCAATATCATCTGAATTGAATATATATATGTACCCAGATATATATCCTACTAATATATCAAATACTGATAATTTAAAAGTTTTAAAGGATAATTTTCCAAACTCCAAGGTATACATATGTATAGGTAGTGATGTATTGCTTAATGCTTCCAGCTACAAACTTCCTAAAACAGAAAATTCAATACAAACTTTTTCTCATATAATATTTGAAAGAGGAAAAAGTTCAAAATTTAATGATGCAGTAAAAAACATAGAAGGTGATGTATTAGTCCTAACTCTTTCTTCTAAGTATTCAGAAATAAGTTCTACACAAATACGAAATTATATTGATGAAAATAGAGATATATCCAGTCTTGTAGACCCTATGTCTGAGCAATATATATATAGCAATGGTTTTTATCAAAGAGAATCTCAGGATAAATCTTCAATTAAATCATTATGGTTAGATGCTGAAACAATAGAAGAGTTTAACGAGGATATAATCAATAAACTATGCAGTTACACTATTAATTCAGATAGTACCTTCAAAAAAACGTTGATGGATATAACTCTCAAGCCATCTGCCAAGATAGTACTTCTAAAAAATACTGTTACAGGAGAAATACTTGGTTTTTCAATTGTTCACTGGATTCGATCTGCTATGCTTTATGATGAATTTAAAAATTCTCAAGTATCTCAATATATACGTGAAAAAAGTTCAGGTAGAATTATTTTAATAAGCGGCATATTTATAAATAATTTTGATAAAAATAAGCAGTTAGAACAAACTCTTTTAACTCAAACTCTATCTTCATGTATAGCTGAAGATTATGAATATGCTATTTACAAAAATATGTTTAATAAAGAACTGGCTTCAGAAAATATTTATAATTTGCTAAAGCATTATGGATTTGTAAAGGTTCCTTTTTGCGATGACAGCAATCCTGTTTACGCTGTAAACATGAGCAATCCTTGTATATTAAACTTAGATATACAAAATATAATAAAAAGTCCTTTTAGAACTAATCCTAAAGTTAGAAATGTACTTAATCAATCACGAAAGAGACTTATGGAAGCTATAACAAAGCTTTATCCAGGAGAATTAGTTCTCCCCTTCGATGTGAATTTTGTATATCAGTGCATGATAAGAAAAATATGCAAAGAAAATTTAGTACCTACAGAAAATTTAGTACCAAGAAAACTTGGTGATGCTATGTGTGTTCCTTATGGAGATATAC
This sequence comes from Clostridium carboxidivorans P7, assembly GCF_001038625.1. Classification (GTDB taxonomy): domain Bacteria; phylum Bacillota; class Clostridia; order Clostridiales; family Clostridiaceae; genus Clostridium_AM; species Clostridium_AM carboxidivorans. Next base: position 1,692,216 of record NZ_CP011803.1, on the reverse strand, counting down.
TTGAAAGATATGTTATACCTAATACAGTTACTAAAGCTCTTCACACTGAAAAATTATTTTATCCTGATATGAAAAACTTTAATATTGGAGAGTTTCCTCATTATTTAAATTTAAAAACTCAGGTAAAAATGATTAAATCCTTTAGAAAACCAGTAATATTAGTTGATAATCTACTACACAAAGGATACAGGATTAAAGCTTTAGATCCAATCTTTAAGGGTGAAGATGTAAAGGTCAAAAAGATTATTGTAGGTGTGTTATCTGGAAGAGGAAAAGATCTTATGGATATGCAGAATAGAGATGTGGAAAGTGTTTATTTTATACCAAGACTAAAATTATGGTTTAGTGAAAATTCCTTATATCCATTTATAGGTGGAGATGCATTATGGCGTGGAGTTTATCCTGAAAGAAATCTCCTTCCATCTATAAATTTAATATTGCCATACACTTATCCTACATTTGTAAGGAATACTTCAAAATCTGCTATATTTAATCTATCTAAAACTTCTATTGAAAATTCTATTTCAATACTTGAAGTTTTAGAAGATGAATATCATATTTTGCATGAAAAGAACTTAACTTTATCTTCTTTAGGTCAGGTTTTTACCACACCTAGATGTCCTGATCATGGTGCAAATATAGATTATAATTTAAATTTAAATCCTTCCAGCTACTTGAAAAATGATTTAGAATTATTACTTAGAATGAATCTTGCTTTTGATGATTAAATTATAATACATCTAAAAAATAATGGATAAATATATTAATGTATATTTAATCTATTATTTTTTAGATGTACTACCAAAAAGGAGTGTTTTTAATGGATACTAATTTGTTTTATTATATTCTAGATAATAAATTGCTCATATCAAATGAACCTTACAATTTAAATGAAGTTTCTGAAGATTGTGCGTATAACTATAAAGGCCTTATGTTTGCTTTAAATAAATTGGATTCTAAGAAGTCACGAAGAAATTTTTGTGTTAGTTCTGAAGAAACTTTATTTATAAAGGAAGAAAATTTAGGTTTACTTAAAAATACTAATTGTGGCAGCTCAAATTTGCCCTCCTTCATTCAAAATGCTATTAAAGAAAGAAGAGTCATATCATTAAATACAAATTATTACAATTGGCAGAAAGGTCTAAATGAATCCTTTCCCGTTATGGATAAAAATCAACATTTTAAAAAATGGAATGTAACAATAGTGGGTTTAGGTGATGTAGGAGGAACCTTAATTACAGGGCTGCGACTTTTAGGAGGAGATTGTATATCTCAAATTAATGTATATGATAAGGATGAAAATAAAATTAAGAGATGGTGTTTTGAATGCAATCAAATACTCTCTCCTGATCCGACAGTATTTTACCCTCCTGTAGTTCCAGCAGATGAAAAAGATTTATTCAACTGTAACATGTTCATTTTCTGCGTTTCTGTAGGTGTACCTGAAGTTGGTAAAGAATCTTCTGATGTACGCTTAATTCAATTTGATGGTAATTCAAAAATAGTTAGATACTACGCTAAACTAGCTAAAGAAAAAAATTTTAAAGGAATTTTTTCTGTTGTATCTGACCCTGTAGATTTACTTTGCAAAGCAGCATTAAATGAACATCTTTTACCTGAACAAATTAGAGGATATGGACTTGGTGTTATGAATGCCAGAGCTTCATATTATGCTTCACAAAGAAATGACTGCTTTCAATATTTAAAAGAAGGCAGAGCCTTTGGACCTCATGGAGAAGACCTTGTTATTGCAGATAGTATAAATAACTATGACGAAGAAATTTCTAAATATCTTACTGAAAAAACAATAAAATCCAATTTGGAAGTTCGTTCTTTAGGCTTTAAACCTTACATAGCTCCTGCACTATCTTCTGGTGCTCTTTCAATTATTGCCACTATTAAAAGTGATTGGCATTATAGTGCTACTTTCTTAGGAGGTGCTTTTATGGGATGTCGAAATCGATTACTAGCTTCTGGTATAGAACTTGAAACTTATAAAAATATGCCTTCTAAGCTTTTTAACAGACTTGAAAATACTTATAATAAATTGTTGTCTTTTTAATTTTGTTACTGATTGGGGAGGTTTAATTATGGGGACTTTATATGTTATATCACCAAATGATGATTTGTCAGATAGACTTAAACTTATGACTGAAAACTTTATAAAAAACTTTCACTCTATCAAGTATATAAAAAATTTTACACATTCATTAGATTTAAAAAATAAAAAATTACTATTTTTACTTGAGCTAGATGTCAATGGTTTTGACTTACCTATGCTTACATTTTTAAAAGAATTAAACCTTAATGATAAAAATGCTTTTGAAAATTCTATAGGTACACTACTTATAAACAGTAATTCAGAACTTGGAACTAAAAGAGCTGCTCAAGATGTTATCTTTATCTCTAATAACTTAGGATGCAAATTTTTAGGTCATCCTATAATCGAAGCTACTAAAAGCTTAAAAAACTTTTTAAATTGGCAAAAAAACCTAAACATCCCTTTAGAAGAAATTTGTTTAAAATTGTCCTATGATCTTGGGAAAAGGCTTTCAGGATATGAAGAAACTATACCTTTAACACAACATAAGAAAAAAATTACAATTTTATACTCTTCTACTCACAAGTTTTCTAACACTTTAGATTTATGGCATATGATATCTAAACGATTAAACAATTTCATAATAAAGGAAATACACATTGAAAACGGCAAAATACTTGATTGTAAAGGTTGTTCTTATAAATTATGTTTACATTATGGTAAACAAAACAAATGCTTTTATGGTGGATTTATGGTAGACAATGTAATTCCAGCTATAGAGGAAGCTGATGGAATAGTATGGCTTTGTCCTAATTATAATGATGCCATTGCTGCTAATTTAACTGCAGTCATAAATAGAATTACAGTGCTGTATAATAAAATGAGTTTCCATAATAAATCTATGTTTGGTATAATTGTATCTGGAAATTCCGGCAGTGACTCTGTAGCCAAGCAACTCATTGGTGCCTTAAATATAAATAAGGTATTTATGCTGCCTGCCCATGCCATAATTACCGAAACTGCTAATAACCCAAAAGCTATATTTAAAATAGAAAATATAGATTCTAAAGCAGAAAATTTTGCAAAACATCTAATTAACGGAGTATAATGATATATACAGTAAATTTTAACAAGTAGGTGATTTCATTGTACAAAAAAGGAGATTTTCATTTACACACTACTGCTTCTGATGGGAAATTTTCTCCTAAAGAGTTAGTTAACATGGCTTCAAAAGAAAATATAGATATAATGTCCATTACAGATCATGATACTATATATGGAGTTCTTGAAGCAGTGCTTGAGGGAAAAAAACTTGGAATTAAGGTAATACCTGGATTAGAATTGTCAACTTTATACTACAAAGAAAACATTCACATTTTAGGCTACTTTAATGACATTACACAAATAGACTGTAAATTAAAAGATTATTTAAAAGATATGAATGAATATAGAACTTATAGAGGTAAAAAAATAGTTGAAAATTTAAATAAATTTTTCAATATAAAATTAAACTATGAAAAAATATTAGATGATGCTGAAGGCATTATAGCAAGACCCCATATTGCTAAAGCAATAATAGCTGCTGGTTATAACTATAAATGGGATTACATTTTTAAAAATTTTATAGGCGAAAATAGTCCTGCTTATGTACCAAATAAAAAATTGAGCACTGAGGAAGGCATAAAAATTTTAAAAGATCATAATGCTTTAGTAGTACTTGCTCACCCTATTTTAATAAAAAATATAGATGTTGCAGAACTTTTAAATATGCCTTTTGATGGAATTGAAGCTATTTATTCTATGAATGAACCTAGTGACACAAAAAATTTTAAAGCTTTAGCTAAAAAATATAATAAAATAATTACAGCTGGTTCTGATTTTCATGGTATGACTAAGGATGATTCAAAACATGCTTTAAAAATAGGTCAAGTTTTTCTAGAAGAAGAAGACATTAAAATATTTTTAGAAAAACTTAAAGAGGTATAATCAAAACATTTTAAAAGTACAAAGTTCAAATAAGGACGATTTTCTCACATTAGGAAGAAAATTATCCTTATTTGATATTTGAACTTTGTTATTTGTTATTTAAAATATTATTTTGCAACATTTTTATTTACTGTCTTTATTTTCATCAGTTTTCTTGTCATCAAGGTATCCTTTTGATTCAGTTTGAGGGTTGCTCAAAATCCCTGCTGTTACAAGAATTCCAAGTAATGCATTTACTACATCACTATAGTTTTTAGGAAGAACATCTATGCCAAAACCATTTAAGAGTAACGGAATAAATGCTGCTATAGAAACCCACAAACCATAATTTTTAAATCTATTGTTCATAACAAACTCCCTCCCAATGCATTTTATTCATCAGGAAAAACTTTTGTTACTAATTTGTATCAATACAATTTTTCTTTTAATACTTTAATTTTTTCTAACCTTGATGTGAACATTTCCATTTCAGATTTCTTATCAATTTTATCCTTCCATACATTTTTGAATACTTCTATAGACTTATTTATTATTCTAATCTCATCATCATATTTTTGTTGTTTTTCATATAGCTCCATCAACCTTTCATATGGAACTATTTCTGTAAATCCTTCTTTAATGTTTAATTCATACAAATCTATAGCACTATTTATATCACCTTGTGCTTCAAATTCTCTAGCCTTACAATTTCTTTCAACTTGTTTATTAAATAAAATATCTTTATATTCTATAATTAAAGATTTTCCTCTATTTGAATTTTTATTTTTTATATTATTTATATCTTCTTCCAATTCAAATATTAATTCATTGTCAAGTATCCTTTTAGCCTTTTTTAAATACTTTTCTGCCTTGTCCATTTTTAATGCTTGTAAATTGTGTACTGAAGCTGATATATACATTCTCTGCCTGCCACGTTTACTGATAAACATATATAATATTGGAATAATAGTAAAAATTAAAAATATAGGATTAACAAATCCCAAAAACAATGAAATACATATGGAAATCGTTAATAAAATATGACCTTTTCTCGCAGTGATAACGTTTTCGTTAAATTTATTATTTTTTCCTTCAGATCTCCTAATTGTATGTTTTATAGTATTTTTTTTATATTTTATTATTTCTTTGTTTGATATATTATTTTTATTTGTTTTAAATTTACTACATTTGGAATCTTTGGAGATACTTATTCCACCACTTTTGTTAAAATTAATTACAATATCCTTACCTATTTTAATAGTCTTTCTAAAATTTAATCCCATATTTTCCTCACCTCTCATAATAATTATACCATATTATTCCAAGACAAAAAATATGCTGCTTTTTCTTTTATTTCTTTTGTATATGGAAAATGCACCTTTAAATGTTAAATATAAAGCCTACATTTAGGTGCATTTTAAGTTTCAAATGTTATGTTTTTAAATGAATTGTTTAATTTTCAAATCCTTAACTTTTTATATTGTACATTTTTCTATGCTTCCAATAAAAATGAATAGTAAGCACGCATAGTTTCATATATATCTGCTTTACTTGCTATTTCCCATGGAGAATGCATATTGTGAAGTGCAACACCACAATCTATAACTTCCATATTATATTGAGCAAGTATATATGCTATAGTTCCACCACCACCTTGATCAACTTTTCCAAGTTCTGATGTCTGCCATGAAACATTATGCTTTTCCATTATAGCTCTTATTTGTGCTATATACTCTGGATTAGCATCATTACATCCTGATTTGCCTCTTGCTCCAGTATATTTGTTAAACACTATACCTTTGCCAAAATAAGCACAATTTTTCTTTTCCATAGTTGATGGATAATTAGGATCAAAAGCTGCACATACATCAGAAGATAGCATTTTAGAGTTAGTAAGAGACCTTCTTAATTTTAATTCTGTATAATCTCCACAAAGGTTCATAACTTCAGCTACTGTGTTTTCAAAAAATCTTGAATGCATACCAGTTGAACCTACACTGCCTATCTCTTCTTTATCCACAAAAAGTGCTACGCAAGTTTTATCACTTTTTTCTAATTTAAGCATAGCTTCAAAAGAAGTATATGAACATATTCTATCATCATGTCCATAAGCCATAATCATACTTCTATCCAAACCATAATCTCTAGCTTTTCCAGCTGGAACTATTTCAAGTTCAGCAGAAACAAAGTCTTCTTCAACAATACTATACTTTTCATTTAATATGTTCAATATGTTTCGTTTGACTCTATCTTTAGCTTCCTTATCTTCAATTGGCATACTTCCAACTAATACATTTAAATCTTCACCTTCAATTACCTTGTTTGCCTTTTTTTCCATTTGTTCAGAAGCTAAATGCACTAAAAGGTCTGAAACACCTAATACAGGATCATTGTCATCTTCTCCAATTGCTACATTTACTTTTGTACCATCCTTTTTTATAATGACACCATGTATAGCTAAAGGAAGTGTAACCCATTGATATTTTTTTATTCCACCATAATAATGAGTTTCAAATAAAGCCATATCAGTATCCTCATATAAAGGATTTTGTTTTAAATCTAGCCTTGGTGAATCCACATGAGCACCTAATATTCTCATACCATCCTCAAATTTCTTATTTCCTATAACAAATAATGCTAGTCCTTTTCCTTTATTATTTGCATATATTTTATCTCCTGACTTTAAAGTGCCATTTTTTGATACAACATCTTCTAAATTTTTAAAACCTGCTTCTTCTGCTCTAATTATAAATTCTTCTACGCATTCTCTTTCTGTTTTACATTTTGACATAAAAGTTTTATACTTATCTGACAAATGAAACACATCTTTCAAATCATCTTTAGAATATTTATCCCATGCATATTCATATTTTTTTGTTAAATCCTCGTTCATAACTAAAATCCCCTCTCGATATCTAGCATTCAAGGAACATTGTTCCTCATAACAATTATGTTTATATATTATATTAATTTAAAAAGCTTTCTTAATATATTTTACCATAAAATTTAGAATAATGGTTAAAATAAATCATATTTTTAAAATTATTACTCAAAATACCAATTCATTGAAACTTGTTAAATTATTTTGTTATTAAAGCCATTTTTTCTTTTTGAAAATCCCCACAAGTATTAAAGCTATAACTAACATTATTACTACCATACAGTGATAACCATTTTCCATCTTTTCAAAAGGAATCCCCTTCATATTCATGCCATGCATGCTAGTTATTAAATTTAAAGGTAAAAATATTGTTGCTATAATAGTAAATACTTTCATAAGTTCATTTGTTTTATTGGCAATTTCAGATTCAAAGGCCTCTCTAACTAAAGCTAAATCCTGAACCAAACTTTCCAGTGCCATCATTAATTTATCTATTTTTCTATTTAAATTTATAAAATATATAATATTTTCCTTTTCCAGCACCATATTATCATTACTTACCAAACTATCGCCTATATATCTCAATGGATTTAAGTATTTTCTTATTTTATATACTTGTCTTCTTAAGTTTATAAGATTGTCTATTTGTTCATGTTTAGGTTCCTTCAAAATACTTATTTCTATTTCATCTACTTGAGCTTCTAAAGCAGCTATTATGTCATAATTCTTAACTATTATCCTATCTAAAATATAATAAAGCAGTATACAAACTTTAGGTTTTTCTTTTATTACAAAACAGTTTTTAGAATCCTTAATATCTTGAATAAATTCTTCTATTATATCTATATCTTCTTTGTAAACAGTTATTATGTAATCTTTGCTTAAAAAAACATTTAATTCTTTTGAATTAATTGTTTCATTACAATAATTTAATACATTTAAATTCATAAAAATATATCCATCAAAAAAGCTTATTTTGGATGGTTGTGCAAACTTGCTACATTCTTGTATGCTTTCTTCATCTAACAAAATAAAATTTCTAAGTTTTCTTAATTCATCTGCTTTTATTAGTACCCAATAGTGATTCATTCCTAACTGTAAATTTTCTTTAATTTCTTTAAAGTTGTTAGCTATATCCAATACTTTCATAAACACACCCACTCATTTGGTAAACTTAATGGGAACTTAAATTATTTATAGACCTTCAAAGAAATGAAAATTGAGAATCATTAAAGTAATTCTCAATTTTCATTTCAAATCTTTATTTATAGTTTGTGTGCTTTAATCTGTAATTATTCCATTAATAAAAACATCGTGTTCTTCCATTGGAACTTCTGGAAATACTTGAAATTTATAAGCCAATCCTATTTTTTTAGAATTTTTTCTTGTTTTTAATAAAAATCTATCATAAAATCCCCCGCCATAGCCTACTCTTCCGCCTTTTCTATCAAATGCTAAGCCCGGTAAATATGATAAATCTATATTCTTTTCTTCAATCTTTAATTCACTAGTAGCAGGTTCTAAAATGCCATAAGCACCTTCTTTTAAATCCTCAAAGCTTTTTATTTGTATAATATCCATGCCTTCTTCTTTAGATATTACTTTAGGAACACATAAAATTTTTCCATCCGTTAATGCCTGCTTTATAATTTTATGTGTATCTACTTCATTATTATAGCTTACAAATATAAATATTGTATGTGAATTTTTATAGTCATCACTATTTATTACTTTATCAAATATTATATTATCTAAATTTTTTCTTTCATCTTTGGAGAGAGCATCTTTTCTTTCTTGTACCAATTTCCTTATGGATTTTTTACTTTCCACCTGATTCCCTTCCTTCAGCTTCTTCATTAATTCTCTGATTTATTATATCTACAGGAGTAATATTTGAAATAAAGCTGTATCTAAAGTTTGCTGCTGCGGCTTCTATTATTACAGCTATATTTCTTCCTGGTCTAATTGGAATTGTCAATTTTTTTAATGGTATATTTAATATATTCACATATTCATTGTCAATTCCTAATCTATCATAATTTTCACCTTCCTTCCATTGCTCAATATATACAACAAGATTAATTTTTCTTGTTTTTAGTATAGAACTTATCCCATACAACGCTGGTATATCAATGATTCCCATTCCTCTTACTTCAATCATACCTGAAGTTATGTATGGGGATGTACCAAATAATTCTCCATCAATTTCTTTGATGTCCACAGCATCATCAGCAACCAATCTATGTCCTCTCTTAATAAGCTCGAGAGCAGTTTCACTTTTACCAATACCACTTTCCCCAGTGATCAAAATACCTATACCGTATACATCTACAAGTACACCATGTAACCTAGTTTCTGGTGCTAATTTATCATCTAAATAATTCATGAGTTTACTTACAAATCTTGTAGAAATAGTATTTGTTCTTAATATCCATCTTTTATTTTCTATAGCACTATCCATAAATTCCTTATGAGGTACCAACCCTCTTGTTACTATAGTACACGGATTATCAAATTCAAAATATTTTTTTAATCTCTTTTTTCTAAGTTCTGGCTGCATTGCATCTAAAAAACTCCATTCAGCTTTTCCAACCACTTGTATTCTTTCATTGGCATAATAATTATAAAATCCTGCAAATTGGAGTCCAGGTCTATTGATATCACTTATATCTATTTTATTAATTCTTTCTCCTTTATTTATAACTTCAAGGTTGAAATCCCTTATTAGTTCCTTTACTGTTACTTCCATTTTTTAATGTTAACTCCTCTCAGTTCAATTTTTCATTAGATGGAACTCTTTTTATGCCATCTAGTTGAGCTTTAAAATTTCTTTTGATTGAATCAATATAAATTTGTCTTAATTCTTTTTGTTTAATTTTTTCTTCCTCTGTAAGTCCTTCATTTTGACTTTTCTTGTATAAAAAATTTATTTGTTCTATTACTTCATCCATTTTCATTTTATTCACTCCTGCCAAATTACTTATTCTCATTCTATATTATACTAAAATTTATGTAACTTATAAACAAAATAAATATTAAAACTTATTTAATTAAGTTAAATATGGAAATTGAAGAAATATATAATATATAATTATAAATATTTTTTGTTGAATAATTATTCAATAAAATATTTACAATCATAAAAAAAGAACGATAAGTTAAATTTAAATCACTTCATATTTAACCTATCATTCACATTTGAAATTTATTTTACCTTACAACTAAACTACTTCTTTTTAAATCATGATGAGCTTCTATAAATCTTACAGTACCTGTTTTTGCTCTCATTACTACACTATGAGTAGTTGCCCAATCATTTTTAGAAAATACTACTCCTCTTAATAAATCACAATCAGTTATACCTGTAGCTGCAAAGTAAACCTCATCATCCTTAACAAGATCGTTTATAAGTAAAACTTTATTTAAGTCACTTATACCCATACTTTTACATCTTTCTCTTTCTTCATCTGTATGTGGTTCCAATTTAGCTTGCATATCTCCACCCATACATTTTATAGCTGCTGCTGCAATAACCCCTTCTGGTGCTCCGCCTGTACCCATAAATATATCTACTCCTGTATTTTCAAAGCCACAAGCAAGTACTGCAGCAACATCACCTTCACCAAAAAGTTTAACTCTAGCTCCTACTTCTCTAGCAGCTTGAACAATGTAATTATGTCTCTCTCTTTCCTGAACAATTACAGTCATTTCAGTTATATCCTTATTCAACGCTTTTGACACATTTATTATATTTTCTTTAGGACTTTTATTTATATCTATAGCACCTTTCGCTCCTGGTCCAACTGCTATTTTTTTCATGTACATATCAGGTGCATGAAATAAACTTTCCTTAGGCCCCATAGCAACTACTGCTATAGCATTAGGCAATCCTTTAGCTATTAAAATAGTACCATCCAATGGATCAACAGCTATATCCATTTCAGGCATATCAGCACTTCCTACACCTACCGATTGTCCTATATAAAGCATTGGAGCATTATCCAATTCACCTTCTCCTATTACTACAGTTCCTCTAACAGGCATCATAGCAAAAGCCTTTTCCATACCATCCACTGCAGCTTGATCTGCTGCTATTTTATCTCCTCTACCCATAAATTTTGAAGAGCAAAGTGCTGCAGCTTCTGTAACTCTAGCTAATCCCATTGCAATATCCGTATTAAGCATATAATTTACCTCCAACTTATCTTATATTAAGTATATTAATTGCTATTATAATTAAATATACTGTTTATTAATTATAAATATTAATTTATTAATATATACTATATTATATTTTTGAACATTATAGTTAAATATTATATCACATTTAACAAATAAAACAAGTTTTAAGTTCTTATTGTGTATACTAATTATTTGTATATGTAATTTTAGTTCTGATTAAAATTTTCATTAAAATTTCACTATAAATTAAAAAACTTTTAGACAGCATTCCCTTTTTACATTTTTTTACAAATATTCTATTCAAACGTTCTTCGGACATATTTTCATGTTTTGCACATTTTTTCCACAATATAATCCACACGTTATCTACAGATATAATGTTAACTTATGTAATTTGATGTATGTATTTGACTTACAAAACCTCTGCATTAATATATATAATCTGTTAAAATGTAATAGTGTTAATAATTTAAATTGCTAAAATTTTATACTATTATTAGCATATTAATTAACATGTACTTGCAAGTATAAATTATAATCATGGGGTAATATTAATTATGAATATTGATTTGAAAATTTTAGATTTGGAAATTAATTATTTAAAAGAAACTTTATATATGTTGTTAAACTGTAAGGAAATTACGAACACAGATGTAATTCATTGTAGTGAAGAGTTGGACAAGCTTATTTTGGAATATGAAAAAATAAGGAAATCAGATAAATTCTCAATTTAGTAATTTACAAAATGAAAAGCCAATCAATTATATAAAAAACCTACAGAATTATATTCTGCAGGCTTTAAATCTAAATTTTTATACTTTTGCCTATTTCAAATGCTCTTCTTTTAATTTCTTCATTTTTTTCTATAGGAACGTTGTCAGTATTTATTGCATATATTCTATGAGAAAATTCCGAACCTGTTATTGAAAAAAATTGTTTCATTGCATATTCTATTGGCTCAAAAACATTTTCCATATTAGATCCTGCAGTCATAATGAGAACTCCAACTTTTTTATTTACAGGTATCTTAAAATCCTTTCTTATAAATTTCCCACTCCAGTTTACCTGCAGTCTATCTATAACTGCCTTTAAAGGTGCTGGCACAAATGAAAAATATACAGGAGAAGCTATAACTATATTATCACTATTTTCTATTTTTTTATAAATGTCTGTCATATCATCCTTTAATACACATTCCTTATGTTCATGACAATACTTACAATCAATGCAAGGTTTTACATTTACATTATATACATCGATAATCTCAACTTCACCTGAAATACCCTTTAAAAAATGATTTAAAAGTACTGCAGTATTACCATTTTTATGTGGTGATGCAATAAAAGCCAAAGTTTTCAACAATATCACCTGTCCTTTAAATTCAAGTTAAGATTTTATTTTAATTAGTCTTCTAATTCATCTAAAATTTTATCTAAATCTACATTTTTACCTTTTTCATAAAAGGCTGCTACAAATTCATTATAATCATAATTTTCTTTATCTAATTCATAAGTAGTATATTGTGCTTCTAGATTTACTTCTTCCATAAGATCCTCTATTATTTCTCCAACATTATCCACTGATAAATCACTTAAGTAAGGGAGAAAGCAATCGTAATACCATTTGTCACTTTCTGCTTCTTCTTCACTTTCGTCATTTGCATATGCTTTTGCAGCACTAAGTTCCTCATCATCAAAATCATAAAAAAATCTTAATACTATTGCTTCATCATTGCAGCTTAACTCCTGTATATCATCTAAACCATTTTTAATTAAATATTGAACTATTTTTTCTTTATCCATAATAACATCTCCTTAATATTTAGAATATAATTCTAGTGTAACCATTTTATCATATGTTAAATATTTTATCTATTATAAGGACTTAATAAATTTATGAATATTTTTCACGAAAATTAATATTTATAACATTCCAGAATATTTTTAATACATTGTCTTTTTTAAAACTATTTTCTATTTTTTTTTATTAGTATATAATCAAGTATCATACGGCATAATTCATATATGGAGGTAATTTTAATGAATATTAGTTTAATTGGTGTGCCAATATTTTTTGGTTCTGACAAAAAAGGTGTAGAATTTGGTCCTGACAAGCTTAGAGAAAAAGGTATTATAGATATTTTAACCAGAAATAATCATACCGTATATGATTGTGGAAATCTCTACGTTGAAAATATAAATGAAGAACAAAAATTTAATTTTCATCCTACTATGAAATATTTAAAACCCATCGTGGATGTAAATAAAAATTTAGCTCATCAAGTTTACAGTGCTCTTACTTCTGACAGTTTTCCTTTGGTTATTGGTGGAGACCATTCCTTAGGTCTTGGAAGTATATCAGGTGCTAGTAAGTATGATAGTGATACTGCAGTTATCTGGATTGATGCTCATGGTGATATAAATACGCATGAAACTAGTATAACTGGTAATATACATGGTATGCCACTTGCTGCAGCTATGGGCATAGGATCTAACGAACTTACAGACTTATACTATAAGGGTACAAAAGTGGACTCTAAAAATGTATTTATTATAGGCGCAAGAGATTTAGATGAAGGTGAAAAAGCTTTAATAAAAAGCAAAAATCTCAATGTTTACTCTACAGAAGATGTAAAAAATATGGGTATGGAAAGAATATCAGAAGAAGTACATTCTAAAATTAAAGAAAATGGAATTGAAAGAATTCATTTAAGCTTTGACATAGACTGTCTTGACCCTAGTTTAGTACCTGGTACAGGTACTCCAGTTAAAAATGGAATGAATTTAGATCATGCTAAATATCTTTTAAAATATCTAATGGAAACTAAACTTGTAAAGTCAATGGACTTTGTAGAATTAAATCCTGTTTTGGATAAAAACGATTGTACTGCAGATATGTGCATAGATCTCTTAGATTGGACATTTAAGTATTTAGAATAAATTAAATACTTAAAAAAATCAAACTAACAGCAGCTAAGCTATTAGTTTGATTTTTTATTTTTATTTCAATATTGTCATAAATTTATCTACAAATTCATCAATCTTTTTAAATTCATCTTCACTTGGAACAAATTTAAATCTAGCTCCTTCTTGAACTACATTAAACTTTAATGATTTTAATCTTTCAGTCATCATAGGAACACCTTCTCCGCTCCATCCATAGGATCCAAAGGCACCTGCTGCTTTTCCTCTATTAGTAATAGCACATACTAAAGATAATACATCCCATACAGGTTTAACAGCATCCTGATTTATAGTTGGTGAACCCATTAATATTCCATTAGATTTTTCTATTAAAGTTACTATATCATTAATATCCATAGAAGTTATTTCATGAGCTTCTGCTTTAACTCCCTTGTCATTTATTTTCTCTGCTATATAATTTGCAACTTTTTCTGTATTTCCATAAGCTGATATATAAAATATTTGTACATTCTTTTCATTGGATTTTTCTACTTCCGCCCAAGTTTTATAAAGTTCAACATATTTTTGTACATCATCTATATGTACTGGACCATGGCTTGGCGCTACTATATCTATATTCAAATCCTTTATTCTATCAAGACCCATAAGTACAAATCTTTTAAATGGTCCCATTATCACATCAAAATAATATTTCATTTCATCAAAATAATCATCTGAACAATTATCAGTTATAGAATTTTCAGGACAATAATGGCATCCAAGGAAATCGCAAGTAAATAACACTTGTTGATTTTCTGCATAAGTAAACATAGTGTCAGGCCAATGTAAATTTGGTGCACTTATAAACTTAAGATTAGTTTTTCCAAGACTTAATTCATTTGGTGCAACCTGATTTTTAAATTTCATGTTAGCTATTTCTTCAGCATACATTATAGCAGCTTTAGAAGCTATGACAGTAGCTTCTGGATAAGCTTTAAGTAATTTGCCTAATGAACCGCTGTGATCTAATTCTGTATGTTGAACAATTACATAATCAACCTTTCTGTCTCCAATTATACTTTTTATATTCGAAAGGAATTCATCAAAATATCCATCCTTTACAGTGTCAACTACTGCCACTTTATCATCGTCTATTAAATAAGAATTATATGTAGTTCCCTTTTTAGTTTCCATTATTATGTCAAATACTCTTAATTCGGGATTATTCACTCCAACCCAATAAATATTATCCTTTAATTTTACAGTACTCATAAAATATCCCCTCCATTTTTTTAAAATTTGACTTTTGTTATTTCCTATTCTACCATAAAACGAAAATTTTTCAATACTGATAATGATTATTTTTTAAAAAATATTATTAAATAAGTTCAGATATACATTTATTGTAAAAAATATACTGTAAATGCAGTGCTCTAGTGAGACAAACATATAATATTTTCTTATCTAATTCGTTATCTTTATAGTTATCCTTATTACAATTATATATAACACTACAATCAAACTCTAATCCTTTTGTCATATAGGAAGGTACTATTATTTTCTCCAATTTTAAATTTTTATCTGTTTCTTTAACAAGCTCCCATTTATAATTGCTGTATTTTTTTAAATGCTCTTTTATCTTTTTGCATTCTTCGTAAGTTCTTCCTATAACTGCTATACTCTTTTTATCCATAGCTTTTACTTCTTCTACTATAGAGTCTAATTTTTCTGCAAACTCTCTATTATTATTAAACTCAATAATTTCCGGACATTTACCATGCCTTAAAACAGGCATAGCAGGTTTTAACTTATTTTTTTGTTTCTTAAGCACTTTATTTGCAAATTCTATTATTTCCACTGTAGAACGGTAACTTTGAGTGAGCTGTATATAAGTAGCTTTATTTCTAAATACATCATCTACTAAGCTTTCCCATCTCTCTATACCCTTATAATAATATATTCCCTGTCCTATATCTCCTACTATAGTTAAAGAATTATTTAAAACCATTTCGTTTAGTACAGCTATTTGAAACATACTATAATCCTGTGCTTCATCTATAACTATATGTTTATATTTATATTTTTCTGGCACGCCTTCTATTTTGAATTTTAAATACATCATAGCTGCTAAATCATCACTATCAAAAATGTCATTTTCAAAATTGTAACTTAATTCCTTTTTCACATACAAAGCAAGTTTTTTAGGTATTTTATCCTTAATAACTTCATTAAAAATTTCCTCTTCATTAAATAAGTCAAAATAAAATCTTTTAGTATCTGTTATTTTCCACTTATCAAAATAATCTTCAAAATTTTTGATGCTTGCTTGCTTTATTTGCACCTTCTTATTATCTCTTGCATCATATAATTCTATTAGTTTCTTTCTTCTTAAAGGACCATCTTCCATGGTTTTTTTTACTCTTGCTATCATATATTCATAAGAAAAATCTATTTTATCTAGTACATTTCTTATCTTTTCATCTATTTTTAATGTAAAATATCTTTTAATTTCATCTTTTCTATTATTTAAAGATAAATTTACCATATCTTTAGAATATAATCTTTTTATCTCTTTTTTATCGAAAAGCAAGTACTTTTCAACCTTTATATCCTCTATATCTAAATCTTTTAACTCTACATACTCTATATATTTATCCATAAGTAGCTTATATTCCATTGTACCTTTAATGTTGCTGCTTTTAGTCATATACTTTAAGTTTTCACTATCTTTTGCTTCTAATATATCTGAAAGCTTTTTATCCTTTGTAATTAGTTTTCCTTTAAGCTTTAATACTTCAAGAGCTATTTCTTCAAAAGTAATCTGTTTAACAGTATTTATTCCAAGGTCAGGTAAAACTTCTGATATATAATCTAAAAATAACTTATTAGGAGCTACAACTAAAATATCTTCTCCTTTAAGTTTTCCATTATATTTATATATTAAATAAGCTAATCTATGAAGTGCTACTGTAGTCTTTCCTGACCCAGCTGAACCTTGAACTATAAGTGCTGTATTCTTTTCAGCTCTTATTATATCATTTTGCTCTTTTTGTATGGTGGCAACAACATCCTTTAATTTATTACTTACACTTTGCTCTAAATTGATTTTTAAATATTCATCCATTAGAACATTTTCTCCACCACCTGCTGATCTTAAAATTATTTCATTTATGCCTTCATCAAAAGCATTTATAAGTTTACCTTCTTTAATTAAAAACTTTCTTTTAAGAGTTAATTCGCCACTAACTATTCCCATAGGTGCTCTATAAAAAACTTCTCCATAGGTTCCACTATAATATAAATCAGCTATTGGCGATCTCCAATCTATAACTTTTTCATCACCAGTTGTCATATCCATAAGTCCAAATTTTCCTATATAAAAAATCTCATTATCCCTTTTATATTCTCTAAAATCTATTCTTCCAAAGTATGGTTGACTTTTAGCTTCATTATATTTTTCTAAATTTTTATGGGTTATTTTATATAACTTTTCCTTTGTTTCTAATTCTTCATTATATTTACCTTTAGATTGTTTTCTAAGACCATCTATCCTCTTTTTTAATTCATCATCATTTTCTTTAATTTTTATTTCTTCATTATGTATCCAATCTTCCATTTCACTTAAATTATTTTTTTCCAATATAATATCTTCATCATTTAAAGCCATTAGAACACCCCCAAATATATATACAAAAATTAATTTTATATTTAAGCATATGATATGTCAAGTATAACAACATGCCAATGGAAAATTTTTACTTGATAAACGCATAAGTTAAATGGTATATTTTATGTGCATTATTATATTACTTTTATAAAAATTGTAAATTAAAATAATATGATAAAATTTAAATAATAGAAAGAAGAGAGACAATTGATTAAAACATCAAAAAAACTTTTAATATTTGCAGGCATTGTTATAGCATATCAATTAAATTCTCATAATATAGCGCTAGCTTCCAATGTGCCTCCTGCATCTAAAACTCAAACCATTTCAACTAATGATAAAAATACTAATAAATCACAAGAAGATGCACCTAAAGTTTCAACAGCACAAGATACTTCTAAAACTCTACTACAAAAAAATGTATCTGATTCTTCAAATGTTGAAAACACTTTTGCTTTCTCAACATCTAATGTAGATAACATTAGCAATGTACCTTTAGATAAAATTTGGTCAATACAATTTAATCAACCTATAAATTTATCTTCTGCTAAAAGCAGTATAAAAATTATAGATAAAAAAAACAATACAGAAGTACCATTAAATATATCACTTACAAAAAATAACCTTTGTATAACTATATCCACTATATCTCAATATAATTCTGATAATTATTATTCATTAAACATTGATAAGACTTTGATGTCTACAAGCAGTAAATACTTAAACACTTCTTTCAGTATGAATTTTAAAACTGTTTCAAAAGCAGCCTCTATAGATAAAATAAACTCAGTGGACAATATGGATGTATCTATAAATCAAAGTGATAGCTATAAATTGCCAGATACAGTAACTGCTGTTATGTCTTCTGGAGATAAAAAGCAGGTAAAAATTATTTGGGACAAGCCTTTTGATTCCTCTAGCATTCCAGGAAACTACATTTTTCAAGGAACCATTGATGGATATAGTAAAAAAGTAATTTTGAGTTTGCTTGTAAATGCTCCTAATAAAAATAATCTATCTAGTATTAGCACTACTTCCGCATGGATATGGCAGCTTCAAGATTTAGTAAATAAATATGGTAGCATAGATAATTTAATATCAAAATTAAAATCTTTAGGTATAAATAATGTCTGTATTAAGTATCATGAAGGTTCAAGTCCAACCGGAGGCGGCATGAATTTTAGAGATGATTTTTTGAAATATGAAAATAATTTTAAACAAGCAGGATTTAAAGTAGGTACCTGGGGCTTCAATCACTTTACTAATGTTGAAGCTGAAGCCAATATAATAGTTGATGCTATTAATCATAGTGATTATTATGTTCTTGATGTAGAAGATGCTGTAATAGGTAAAACTTCTGAATCTGAACAAGTATGCAGCATTTTAAGAAGTAAATGTCCAAATGCTATTATTGGATATACTTCTTATCCTATAGCAAGTTATCATCAAGATATACCATATTCAGTTTTCAATAAATACTGCGATTTTTCTGCGCCTCAATGTTACTGGGGCGAAATGAAATGGCCAATAAAAAAATGTATGGATTTAATGATTAAAGACTATAAAAATTATAAATTGGACAAGCCTATATATCCTTTAATACAAACCTATGATGTATATTATAGCGATTACGCTGACTATGCAGCATATAAATTCAAATGTTCTGGATTATGGTCTTTCGATGAATTAGATGCTAGATGTTTAGACTTTTTAAAGTGTGAAGGAAGCAAATTGAACAACTAAATTTTATAAGTATATATTTTCTATATTAATTGAAATAGTAAAACAGATTGCCTAATTATTTATTATGGACAATCTGTTTTTTTATTTTTTACACACCTTCAATATTTTCTCTCTGAATATCTATTATTTCTGCATCAGTATTACATTCTACAAAAGTTATAATATTTTCCATTGTAGAATCTGCTTGTGAGGAGCTTCCGCATATTCCTGCAATACCTATTACTATTATTTGATGAATATCCTGCTCATCAACTTCTGCCACTGATATATTGAATTTATTCTTTAACCTTTGAACAATACTTTTTACAATCATTCTCTTTTCCTTTAAAGAATGTACCCAGGATGCCCTCAAAGTAATTTTTATAAGCAAAATCTTCACGTATTTTCACCATCTCTTTTTTCTATAAATATAATTTTGTTTCAATTCTTCTATCATAATCTGACCAATTATTAGGTTCTGTTTTATCTTTTATTTGACAAATCTTATTCATGGTAGCATCTATTGAATCAGCATAATTAACTATAAATGATTCTTCCATTTTCATTGTCCTTGGAGAACCAAATTCAAGCTTTCCATGATGCTGAACAATACACCCTTTTACTCTTGTTATAAAATCCTCTGAATAAAATTCAGGTTTTTCTCTAATTGCTTTATCTATTAATTCCACTCCAATGACAATATGTCCTTCCATTTCTCCTCTATTAGTATATTTAAAAGGCCCATCATAATATAATTCATAAACTTTTCCAATATCATGAAGCTTTGCCGAAAGCATGGCTATTTCTGTCCTCCTGCATCCATATCTTTCACAAAGTATAGCTGTTAAATACATGACATTTAATGTATGTTCTGCAAGCCCACCTAGATAATTATGATGCATGGAAACTCCACCTATTCCCTTTTTGAATTTATTTAAAAATATTTCATTCTTAAAAAAATAGTCATTTAAAGCCTTAGCTTCTTTTGAAACAATGTATTCATTAGTATATAGTTCAATTTCATCCATAATTTCTTCAATAGGTCTTTTTACTGTTGGAAGATAATCTGAAATATTATATTCTAAAATCACTTCATATTTTTTAACATCCAGGTTTCCATCTTTTATACCTTCAATTTCTATTACTATTCCTTCTGTTATCTCATTATTTTTATTTGGTATATTAGCTTTTATTTCTCCACTTTTATCTCCTAGTATGCATACTATTTTATCACTATCCTTAAATATTACCTTCATTACCATTAATGATACTTTTATGCTACTGCTACTTTTTATATCATTTAAAAAGTTCTCTTTTTTAATCATACTTTTTCCTCCAAATTAAGCATATTAAATAAGTATTAAAAATAAAAATCTTATTTTAAAAAATTCACTTATTTGCTTTTAACATGTTGTAAATTTAGTATATGTAAAAAATTTATTTATACTTATAATCGTATTTTATCATAAACTTCCTCACATTAATTAATTGAACTTAACCATTTTATAAAAAAGTTTTTATTAACACCATTATTAACAATTTTCATTATCAATTAATAATAAAATTCGTATAAAATATTTTTCAGAAATGCCTTTACATTTTCTCAATCTTAGTATATTATAATAACACATTAAATATTATCAATTGATAATATTCATTACAAATATTTATGTTTAAGGAGGATTTATATGGGCATTTTTTCTTTTTTCTCAAGAAGTTCAAGCAGACATCATGGCAATACTGACCATGGCAGCGATTATTACAAAAGGAAACATCATAAAAAATCTGGCTTCTTTAGTTCAATAATTGGAAGTGTGTTTTCTTCCAGAAGCCATTCTCACTCCCGCAAACATTATTCTCATTCTGACCACCATCAATATCATCATAGAAGGCATCACCACAGCTCATGGTCTTAAATTTTTTTAAAAGAGATAAAATATATTTGCCTGGTGAACAAATTGACAAATATACCATAGTAAAAATAATTGGCGAAGGCAGATATGGAATTTGTTATTTAGTATCTAATAACAATAAAAATTATATATTAAAGCAACTAAAAAAAGAAATGCTAAAAAAGATAGGAAAAAAAGTCTGCTTTGAAGAAGAAATATTGAGTTCCATTAATCATAACTGTATACCACGATTTATAGAAAAAATAGAAAAAGATAAATTTTCAGGTTATATTTTAGAATTTAAAGAAGGCAAAACCTTTGAAGAAATAATTTTTAAGGATGACTATATTTTTAAAAGAAAAGAAATATATAAAATTTGTTTTCAGTTAATCAGCATTTTAAAGTATTTGCATAGTATGGGTATTGTTCATAGGGATATACGAGTACCAAATACACTATATAATAATGGTAAAGTTTATTTATTAGACTTTGGATTAGCTAGATGGATTAATGATGAACGCTATACTATAGATGTGGATTTTTCATATTTAGGTGATTTTTTGTTACACTTATATTACACATCCTTTGAAATTGTAAATAAAAAAAGTAAACCTTGGTATGATGAATTAAATTTGTATAAAGAAGAATTAATGTTTTTGAAAAGACTTATGGGTATTGAAAAAAAATATAAAAGTTTAGATGAATTAGAACATGATTTCTTATGTTTTAAACACTATGAAATATAATTGACCATATATTTATATAAAATATGTTAATAGGAAATAATTAAAAATGCGTTGGTTTAAAGCTCTCTCTTTTATACCAACGCATTAATTTTCTTTTATGCAGAATTTTTCATTTTGCATAAAGCTGCTTTTATAGCAGTATAGCTTACCTCTTCTGGCAGCATTTCTTTTATATTTCTTAACTTTGTACTATCTGACTTTTCTATAGCTTGAAAAATGCATTCTTCATACTCCTTTGGTATGAAAAAATCTAAATCTACATCCATTCCTTCCATGGCACATCTCATTATATGATCCTCAATAGTCATAAATTTCAAATTTCTTTCCTTGCTTATTTCTTCTAATGATTTGCCTTCATTAAACATGTTTAAAGTTACAACATGACTTGGAACATCATGTTTTTCGCACACATCCTCATTTAATTCTTTCTCAGTTTTATACGAAACTTTTTCTGAAGGATGTTCTTCTATATAAGCTCTTATGGTATTTAAAAATTCTTCTCCATACTTTTGAAGCTTTGATTCTCCAACACCTTTAATATCAAGAAATTCTTCATCATTTTCAGGAAGTTTTTCACTCATATCCCTTAAAGCTGCATCTGCAAAAATTATATAAGGAGGTACTGCCTCTCTTTCTGATATAGTTTTTCTAAGAGATTTAAGCAGCAAAAAAAGAGAATTTTCTTGAACAACTTTCTTCTTAGCCTTATGAATTTTTTGAAATACCTTTTCTTCACCTTTAAGAACACTTACTGCTTTTTCCTTAAGTCTTACCACAGGAAATTGGCTTTCAGTAAGATATAAATAATCATCTGCTATAAGTACATTTATTAAATCCTTTATTTCCTTTACAGTATAATTTTTCATTATTCCATAAGTAGAAAGTTTTTCAAAGCCAAAATCTAATACCTTTTTATCTTTTGAACCTCGTAGTACCTGTGATACTAAAACTGTTCCAAACCTCTGCTTCATACGAGCTATGCATGAAAATATCTTTTGAGCATCTATGGTTATGTCTGAAAGCTCTGTTTCATCCTTACAAACACTACAATTATCACAAAAATCTGGCACATCAGTTTCCCCAAAATATTCTAAAATAAACTTTCTAAGACATTTAGTAGTATGGCAATAATCAACAACATCCTGAAGCTTTCTATATTCATTAATTCTTCTTTCTTCTGAAAATATGCTTTGTTCTATAAGAAACTTTTGAAGCATGATATCCTGAGCTCCAAATAATAAAATACATTCACTTGGTTCTCCATCTCTTCCTGCACGTCCTGCTTCTTGATAATACGCTTCCATATTCTTAGGTATATTATAATGTATAACATATCTTACATTGGATTTATCAATTCCCATTCCAAAGGCATTAGTAGCCACAATTATATTTACATTATCATATAAAAAATCCTCTTGAGCTTTTGTTCTAGCTGTATCACTCATACCTGCATGATATTTTCCTACAGAATAACCTTTCTTTTTAAGAGATTCATAAATATTATCCACTTCTTTTCTGGTTCCTGCATAAATTATTCCAACTTGATCCCTATTATTTTCTAAATACTTAAGTAAATAATCCTTTTTATTTTCTCCCCTAACCACAGAAAAATATAAATTTTTTCTATCAAAACCTGTAGTATACACATTAGACTCTTTAAGGCCTAGAAGTTTTACTACATCTTCCTTAACCTCATTAGTTGCTGTAGCTGTAAAAGCTGAAATTATAGGTCTATGGTCTAATTTTTTTATTAATGGTGCAATAGACCTATAACTTGGTCTAAAGTCATGCCCCCATTGTGAAACACAGTGACATTCGTCTATAGCAATCATTGATATATTAAGTGTCTTTATAAGTTCACAAAAACTTTCGGATTCTAACCTTTCTGGTGCAACATATAAAAGTTTCGTATATCCACTTACTGCCATTAATATTCTTTCTTGAAGTTCATATTGGTCCAATGAACTATTTATAAAACTTGCTTTTACTCCTATATCATTGAGAGCATCTACTTGATCCTTCATAAGCGATATCAATGGAGAGATAACTATTGTTATTCCCTTCATTAAAAGAGCAGGTATTTGATAGCATATAGATTTACCTGCTCCTGTAGGCATTATAGCAAAGGTATCTTTTTCTTCCAATATACTATTTATTACCTTTTCTTGACCTTCTCTAAAACTATCATATCCATAATATTTCTTTAATAAAACCTTAGCCTCTTCAAGCATTAAAAGACAGACCTCCTGCATTTATTTGTATATCTTAACAATAATACTAACCTCTATAAATTAAAAATATTCAAATTGTAATATTTATTTTCTATTTCTAATGACAATAATACATCATCAAATCTATAACATCAAGTCCCCCTATATATGGTGAGCATTTTATATCCACCACTTTTCTTTTATTTTTTTGCAATGAGACTTTCAAAATTGACCAAAATATAGTATACTTTTAAAATGTAATTCAATTCACTCAAAAACTAAAGAACAATTTTTTTATGATAAAAAGGAAGTGTTAAAATTGAAAAAATACTTTTTTATTGGACTTGGAGGATTTTTAGGTGCTATTTTAAGATTTCTAGTTAAAACTGCTCCCATTAATAATCTTGGAAATATGATTCCTGTAAACACTTTATTTATCAATGTTACAGGAAGTTTTTTATTAGCTCTTATAACTACTGCAGCACTGGAAGGCTTTAAAATAAGTACAGATTTAAAGCTAGGTATATGTACAGGCTTTCTAGGTGCTTATACAACCTTCTCAACCTTATGCAAAGAAAGCTCTGAACTCATTTACAAATCACATTCGCTTTATTCATTAACTTATATATTGTATTCAGCATTTTTAGGATTAACTGCTGCTTATTTAGGAGTAATTATAGCTAGAACTGCCGTATCTAAATTATATAATAGAACTGTTGAAAACTTAGGAGAGAATTAAATTATGGAAATCTTGCTAGTAGGTATTGGTGGTATTTTAGGAAGCTTAACCCGGTTTTCTTTAGGGAAATTTATAAGTAAATACTCAAAATCACCATTTCCTATAGGAACTTTTATTATAAATATTACAGGTGCAATTTTACTTGGCATAGTTAGCTATATAGGCATAAATAAAAACATGTATTTACTTATAGGTGATGGTTTTTTAGGTGCTTATACTACTTTTTCTACATTTATGTATGAAGGTTTTAATCTTTTTGAAAAGAATTTTAAACTCAATGCTATTGCCTATATATTACTATCTTTTATTCTTGGTATAATTGGATACATAATAGGTATGAAACTAGGTTTATTATTACATTAAAAATATTTAGTGAGTATGTAGATTAAATTACATACTCACTTATTTTACTTTATAATTATATTTTTAAATGATAAGAAACTTTTTAAATAATATATGAAATAAAATTAAAGCTATCAATATAAATGATAAAATTCTATGTATCTTTAACCAATGTCCTCTCATATTTCTATTTATAAAAAATCCGTATATACCAAGTAAAGCTACTACAATCATCACTATTAATGCTGTAAGTCCTGGTATGGATAATCCCTTTGTCATATACATTAAATACAAATGTCCTAGTACTGCTATAGAAGCTATAATTCCTGCCATTTTATGATATTTAACAACATATTTCATAACCATTCTGTAAAAATCAGAATAACTTTTTTTATCCTTAGGAAGCTTATTTATGTATTTTTTATTAATATATTTCATAAAAAAATTAAGTAAAGCTACTCCATACCCCCAAAAGCTTATCCACCCCAACATTTTTCCAAATTCTTTCACTTTATCACCTCCTGTAAAATTTATGTATATTGTATCATACAAAGTTATTTTCCACAAATACTTTTTATTATTTAGTAATATATGTTTCCCCACTTTTAAATCAAAAGTTTACCTCATTGTAGCATTTTCATTTGCTGAGCATATATTATTTAATAAAACATAAGTAATCTTGCAATACTTAAGGAAAACAGGAGGCTATACAAAATGAATAAAGAGAAAGCAGCTCTTTTATCTATAGTATCAAATTCTACACTTGTAATTTTTAAATTTATAGCTGCTATATCCATAGGTTCTATAAGTGTTATGTCTGAAGCCATTCACTCTTCTATGGATTTACTAGCAAGCTTTATAGCATTTATTTCTATAAAAAAAGCTGCTGCGGCTGAAGATGAAGAACATCCTTTTGGACATGGTAAATATGAAAATGTTTCTGGCTTTGTAGAAGCACTTCTCATACTTTTTGCAGCAATTTTAATTATTTATGAAGCTTTAAAAAAAGTAATTTATAGCTCTAGTATAGAAAATGTTGGCCCTGGTTTACTAGTGATGTTTGTATCTGCTTTTGTTAATTTCATAATTTCTACTGTACTTATGAAAATATCAAAAAAAACAAATTCTATTGCTCTAGAAGCAGATGCTCTTCATCTATTGACAGATGTAGCCACAGCTTTAGGTGTATTTTTTGGACTTATACTTGTAAAAATCACTGGACTTTCAATAATAGACCCTATAGCAGCTATATTAGTAGCTTGTTTAATTATTAAAACTTCTATAGATTTAATAAAAAAATCTTTAAATGATTTAGTTGACAGTAAACTTTCCGATGAAGATATAGAAAAAATTGTAAGAATCGTAAGCTCTCATAGAGACATTACAGGTTATCACAGACTTAGAACAAGAAAGTGTGGAGAAAATAAACAAATAGATATTCATTTAATAATCAACAGAAATTTTTCACTAATAGAAGCACATGATTTATGTGATACTGTTGAAAGTGAAATAAAAGTATCCCTACCTAAATCTTATGTATTAATTCATGCAGAACCTTCATATAAATAAATTACTGACTAAAAAATTGTTGTTTACTCAACTTTGGCACATACAAAATTTTAACTTTATATAATAGGTACATTTGAACTATTTTTAAATAATACTTTATGGCGCAGCCTGCAAAAATAGTGAGTTAGTTGATTATTAACTACATTGGAAATAATTGTATATTTTTTATGTTATATTTTTCAACAACCTAAATAATAAATCTATTTTGAGGTATTTCTATAAAATAAAAAGCAACTGACTTTTAAATTAAATATATTAGCCCAACAGCAGGCTCTGACTTAGTTTTAAATGTTATAAGTTATGATTAAATATAATTTTTAATTACGTACGTACACTTGAAGTTGCTAGTTTGAATTTTAACTTTTATGAAGTGATATATGATAAGGGTGTCATCACATTAGCTAAATTGTTTTAGTATTATTCTTAGCTCAAAATTTTTGAAAGCCTTAGAACTTTAGTCCTGTCTGAGGGAACCGAGTTTGACAAAGTTCTTAGGTTTTCAAAAATTTCGAGCTTTAGAATAATTAAAACATTTAGCCGTGATGACACCCTTATTATATATCACGGAATGAAAGTTAAAATCCAAACTTCCACTACACCCTTATGTCACATAATTTTTAAACTGCAAAAATTGAATCTTATTTTACTATCATTCTTTCCAACTTTTCCTTATTCACTGGATATCCAATTTCCCTAGCAGTATCCATCATAGTCTGTATATTTTCTAAAGGTGTTTCTACAGGAAGACTACATCCTGACATTATAACATATCCTTTAGGACTGTCATAACCTTCCATAACGCTATTTATTACAGCATTCCTCACTTCATTTTTTGTGCCTGCATACATAACATTGGATGGGTCTATGTTACCTATTACCTTCATTTTGTCTCCTATAGTCTTTTTACAATCCGAAAGGCTTACTATATTATCCATACTAAAGCCACCTACACCTATGGATGCCATTTCTCTTATGTCAGGCCATATTTTTTCTGTCTTTCCACATATATGCAAAACACAAGTTTTACCTTTTGAATTAATAAATTCTAAGAGCCTTCTCAAATAAGGAAGACAAAAAGTTCTAAAATGTTTAGGACTTATTATAGTAGAAGAAGACAGAGGTTCTGAAATAGTAGGTGAAAGTCCTACATCCATTATAACCTTGGCATACTCTATACAAGTTTGAAGTGAAATTTCACAAAGCTTATGTACTGCTTCTGGATTTTTAAAAAATAATTTTGTCATTTTTTCAATACCTACAAGAAAAAAAGCATTAGTAAATGGACCTACAATACCTCCTGAACAAGGAACCTCTTTTCCTAAAGCATCTGATAAGTATTTCATAGCTTCTATAAATACTGGAAGTCTTCCATCTTTATAAGGATTAGCTACTTTTATTTTATCAATATCTTTTATATCACTGATTGCAGGTTTCAAAAGATCTGCTGTGTTATCTTCAGGGAATAGAATCTTGGTACCCATGGCCTCTGCCCAAACATAAAGATCAGTAAAGACTCTAACCCCATCCATTCCAAATTTTCTGTAAGCAGCTATTTGTGCTTCAGCTATAGCTTTACCACTAGTATTGAATTCTGAAATTTTACAACCATAAATACGTGCTACTCCATTTGCTATATTGGGATTACAAGGTAATCTATCAACAATTTCTCCTTTACCCAATGCTATAGCTCTCTCCATAGGAGTCATTTGATCCTTCATATTTAAGCCTCCAAACCGTTACCCTTCATTTTACTTACCAAATCTTTTGCAAATTTAGCAGCTTTTGAAGCATCTGTAGTATATCCATCAGCTCCTATTTTATCTGCATAGCTTTGTGATATAGGCCCGCCGCCTATCATAACTTTTATTTTATCCTTTAATCCCTGTTCTTTTAATATATTTACTACCTCAGCCATACCATCCATAGTTGTAGTCATAAGAGTTGATAAAACTATTATAGATGCTCCTACTTCCTTAGCCTTTTCAACAAAATCTATTGGAGGTATATCTCTTCCAAGATCTATTACTTCAAAACCTTCTGTTTCCATCATTATTCTAACTAAGTTTTTTCCTATATCATGAGTATCTCCTTGTACTACTCCTATTACCACTTTTTCCTTAACTTCATTTTCATCTTTCTTCAAATGAGGCTTTAATACATCAAGTCCTGCATACATAGCATCTGAACACATTAACAATTCTGGAATATAATATTCTCCTTCTTCATAAAGTTCACCTGCCCTGTTCATACCATTAGCTAATCCCTTATCTATAGCTTCATATGCATTTATATCATTTTGTACGCACTGTTTTGAAATTTCTACAGTTTCATCTTCCTCCATATCAACAACTGCATCTGATAACTTTTTAATTAATTCGTCTTTCATAATTTTCTCTTCCTTTCAAAGTTTGTATAATTATATTTAATTCACATCTTTACCCAGCATTTTTATTTTTATATTTGATTATGTATAAATTCTGCACCCTCTTTCTAAAAATGCCCTAAATTAATTGTATTTACTTTTATACCAATTAGACAATAATTATTTGTAAATTTAATAGACATGCCTCCTTCAATTATTCTTTGTTATACTAATTGTTTTAAATACAACATAAAAAACAGCTCATCAAAAGCTGTTTTTTACTAATATATTCTCAGATTTAATATTTGTATAATAAGTACACTGCAACTCAATTTTTTCAGAAGACATTTGACAGAGGATAATGAAGGTAAGTTTTTTTAAATTAAAGATTTTTCGTAGTGTAGCGTAGAAAAATCATCCTTCACTGTCCTATGTCAATTGTCCTCTGTCCTCTTAAAATTCTCAGGCACCTTAATTACAACTTGTGCTCCTCCTGTAATAGGTGAATTTCCAATATAAAGTTCACCACCATGCTGCTTTACAATTGAATGAGCTATATACAATCCCATACCATAATGGGCTTTAGAGTAGTTTCGGCTTTTGTCACCTGTGTAAAATTGTGTTATGGCAAATTTAATATCTTTTTCTGAAAAGCCTTTACCACTATCTGTAATAGTAAAACAAATGTTGTTCTGTAGATACTCTGCTTTAAAATATATTTTACTATCTTCTTTTGAATAATCAACTGCATTAGAAATAATATTAATGATTGCTCTATACATTAAACTGTAATCAATATTAATTTTCTTTGGTAAACCTTCATCTTTAAATTCAACCTGTAACTTTTTTATACATGCAAGAGTATTTAATTGGTTATGAATACTCTTTATAAATTCTTTTGTATCTACTCTTTTCAACTGTATTTGAAAACCTTTTTCCGCTTTGGAAAGTTCAATAAGTAATTTTATGTATTTTTCAATTTGATTGGCATTTTTATGAATAAAATTTGTATATTCTTGTTGATCTTCATTTAAAGGGGAATCTATTAGTAGTTCAGCATTTCCTTTAATAACTGCAAGAGGAGTTTTTATATCATGAGCAAGAGCTGAAATTTGCTCTCTTTTTGCTTGTTCAATACTCCATTTTTCACTTAAGGACTTTTTTAATTCCTCCTTCATATCAGAAAGTGACAATAACACATCATTAAATTCCTTAATTTTAGAATAGCCTGCTTCAAAATCTAAATCCTTTTCTTTAATTTTTTCTACTGCTTCAAGTAAAGGATTTAGCTGCTTTTTTATTTTTTTTCCATAAAGTGTTGAAACACCAAAAATAATAGTAACACATAAAAAAATAAATATTAAAGCAAACATTACTTGAGGATTAGGTAAACTATTATTTAAAAAGTCAGGACTATACCTCATTATAATATAATACTGTAGTACGCAT
Source organism: Clostridium carboxidivorans P7 (assembly GCF_001038625.1). Taxonomy (GTDB): domain Bacteria; phylum Bacillota; class Clostridia; order Clostridiales; family Clostridiaceae; genus Clostridium_AM; species Clostridium_AM carboxidivorans. Next base: position 1,661,546 of record NZ_CP011803.1, on the reverse strand, counting down.
ACTCCATCTTTTCTTGTGATAACATAATACTGTTTTGTCCCTCCTCGGTAACCATAACTTCCTCCCATTGCACATTTTTTCGCTTTCTCTAAATCCTCAGAGTTTAAATCTGTTTTAATTACTTTATAATTTTTATCAAAAACAACAAACTTACATCCTTTAGGAATCATACTTTCCGTAACACTTTGTGCAGATTGAATTTGAGATTTTGAAGCTGCAGCTAAACCTTCACTATAATTTGCAGGCAAAAATACATTGAACTTTATAAGCAATAAAATAAGTTCAAAATATACTGATAAAAAAACAATGAATGCTATAATCATAGTTAATAGATATCTAAAAAAAATCCTCCTCATAGTAGGTGATTTTTTAATTATTCCCATTTATAGCCAATCCCCCAAACTGTTTCAATTGGAGATAACTCAAAAACTAAAAGTTTTGCTCTTATGTTTTTTATATGTTCTGCAATACCTGAACTGTCACTTTCTCTTTCATATCCGTAAACAGCTTCATAAATTTGCTCTTTTGTAAATACCTGTCCTCTATTTCGTACAAGAAATTCACAAATAGCATATTCACTTTTTGTCATAGGAACTTTTCTATCTTGTATTATGATTTCCTTACTTGCCAGGTTAAATTTCATACCAGAAACAGAAATCATGTTGTGCTTTTCTCTATTTTCCCTTCGCAAATGGGCATTAACCCTGGCACGAAGTTCGCCTGTGCCAAATGGTTTGGTTATGTAATCATCACCACCTATTCCAAGTCCAAACATTATATCACTTTCCATAGTTCTAGCAGTTAAAAATAATATTGGTGAGTCTACTAATTCACGAATTTTTTTGCATAATTCAAAGCCATCTATATCGGGCATCATAACATCTAATAAAATCAGATCATATTTGGTGTATTCATTAACTGACAATTTCTTTGCATCATCAACTATTGTAATGACATGTCCATCCTTTGCAAGAACATTTTTAACAAGAACTAAAATATCTTTTTCATCATCTATTACTAAAATTTTTGCCATAATGACAACCCCTTTCAAACTAAAAGACTATTCATCACACTTACGGCCTTCCCAAAACTTAAACCATAAAAGTTCTAATATCAATATTCCAAAAGTATATGTACCTGTAATAAATGCTGCTTTTCGAAAGTAGTATGAAAAGTCAGGAATTTCTTTATGCATGGCTACAGCCATAAAATTTAAAGCAATAAAATTACAAAATCTTACACTCCATGCCCATGGAATATACATCCAGTATCTATCTCCCAGTCCTGTAATCATTAGAGCAGCAATAAGCATTCCTGCAATTCCAAGAAAAATAGATGCACCTCTGCCAAACTTTAAGCTAAGCCAAAAACTCAATATATAAATAAATATATTACCAAAAGTAATCCATGCAAATGCTTGAAAATATAATGAATATGGAATACTATATACATGCAAAAACAATTTCAATCCCAAAAGTACTATACCAAGAGCTAAAAATAGTGAAAACATTCCCATAAGAATCAAAGTAAGCAGCTTACTTAAGCACGTAGTAATCCTTGATTTTGTACTTAGCAATACTTGAAATTGACCTGCTTGTTCCTCCTGTGAAACAACTATACCACAAATTATTCCAATTAGTAGTGGAAACAACATACTAAGACATTCAAAATAGAGCACATGCTTTTCTACAGTTTCCACACTGTTAAACAAATTGTAACACATTAGAAAAAACAATGCACCCAATACAGGAATTACAATATGAATCCAAAATATTTGGGTATGTTTTAACTTTTGAAAATCAGCTCTTAAAGCTCTAAATAATGATACCATATTATATCACCTCCTGATTTTTAAACCAATGTGATGTAGCAATAAGTATTACAACAAATAGCATAATAGACAATATAATTCCTATAGGAACTACACCTGTATTAAGCATATAATCTTTTGCTGCTGGCATCTGCCCATTGGGAAGTATTCCAAGCATAGGACACATAAGACGGCTAGTCCAGCTATAAGGACATATCCACCAAATGGATTTTACAGCCATCATACTGTTAAGGGCTATACCTACTGCAACATTTAAGATAACTGGTACAAAAAATCCAAATTTCTTAGCTAAAAATAAGCAAAGAGGAATTTGCCATAATGATGTTATTGCAATAACAATAGCTGCAGTTATTGCATTTACAATTGGAATAGTAACTATAGAACTTAAAGCAAAACCTGAAATAATTCTTGGTAAAATAAATTTTCCTACTAATGCTGCTCCTAATGGCAAAATAATACAACAAAATAAAACATAAATAGCTATAAGTATAACTTTTGAAGTCCAAACTTTTTTTAAGTCAATAGGCATAGAAAAAACAGCTCTATATTTAATTTTCTTTTCTTCTTTTTGATTTACAAGTGCACAGAGAAGTGCAATATTTCCTGGCAGCATTACCATGTACCACCAATTAAATGTATTTAACTCATAATAAACTCCTGACATAACACCAAAAAGCAATGTAATAATTGGAAAAATCAAAACAAGTTTTTTTGTCATTGTCTTTTTTAACTTTAAATTTTCTGCCTTCAAATATGAACTCATTTTAATTACCTCATTTCCCTTTTACTTTTTTTAACTACTTCCATAAAGAGAGTTTCTAAGTCTTCACCTGGATTAATTTTTCCTTCATATCCTAAAATACCATTGCTTATAATTCCAATATGATCTGCAATAAGCTCTACTTCTGACAATATGTGGCTGGATAAAATAACGGTTATCCCCTGTTCTGGAAATGAACGAATAAGCGTTCTCAAATCTTGAATTCCTATAGGATCTAATCCATTAGTAGGTTCATCTAAAATTAGAAGTTTAGGATGATTAAGTAGTGCAATGGCAATTCCAAGCCTCTGTTTCATTCCCATAGAAAACTGTCCTGCACGTTTTTTTCCTGTGTTTGTTAAATCAACAGTTTGGAGCACTTCATCAATACGGGATTCCTCAAGTCCTAAAAGTGTAGTTCTCACTTTTAAATTTTCTCTTGCAGTTAAATTTTCATATAGTGGAGGTGATTCAATTAATGTACCAATACTATTTAAATCCTTTCTGCTCCAAGGATGTCCTTGAAAAACAATTTCTCCTGAAGTTTGGTGAAGCATTCCTGTAATCATCTTTAATGTGGTAGACTTTCCAGCACCATTTGGTCCTAACAAACCATAAATTGAGTTTTCTTTAATAGCAAGTGAAATATTATTTACTGCTCGCTGCCCTTTAAAATTTTTACATAGATTCTCCGTTTTTAAAATATACTTTTCCATTATTATCAATCCTCTCATTTAACTATCAATACATTATTTTTTAAAATGTCTTAATTCATGATTTATTATAAACATCAATTTTAAGGATTTTATAAGGATTTAAAAAAAATAATCCCAGTGACTTTTTCATCACTGAGATTATTTAACCAAAATTATTTTTACCTACGTTCTATTATTTTTCCTTTGTACATGTCTTTTAGATTTATTTTTATATTAAAAGTCTTCTCATATTGCTTAATTAAACTCTGCTCTCTATCTGTAAATATACATATAGATTTGCCAGCCTTACCAGCTCTAGCTGTTCTTCCTGCTCTGTGAAGGTAGTTATCAGTATCTTCTGGTATATCGTAGCTAAAAATGCACTCTACATCCTGTATATCAAGACCTCTAGCTGCTATATCAGAAGCTACGAGTAAATTAATTTTACCTGCCTTGAAGTCTTCTAGAGCTCTTTTACGTACTTCTTTATCTGCGGTTCCGTATATAGATTCTGATTTTATTCCATGATAATTTAGCTTTTCAGTAAGTACTTCTATTTCATCAGGTTTATTTACAAATACAATAGCCTTTTTAGGATTTAATATGTGAAAAACCTTTCTTAAAATTAGTATTTTATCTCTTTGCTCACATTTAAAACACATATGTTCTATATTTTCATTCATAGAAGTTTTTCCCTGTGTTCTTATAACTTCATATTCTTTCATTAAAGTTTTTGCTACATCTAAAGTTCTTTCATCTATAGTTGCTGAAAAAAACATTAATTGTCTATCCTTTAATGTAGTTTTTATTATAGCCTTAACATCTTCTACATTGTTTTTATCTAAAAGTTTATCTGCCTCATCAACTACAATGGTCTTTATCATATGTGCTTTCATTTTTTTTAGCTTAATAAGTTGAAGTATTCTACCCGTAGATCCCACTACTATATGAGGTTTATTGTTTTTTAAATTTTCTATTTGTTTTTTTATATTTATATTTCCTATTATAGCCGCTGATTTAACTGGTATTTCTGAATCTTCAGCTAAAGTTTTTATCACATCATTCACCTGTATTGCAAGTTCATGTGTAGGTGTAAGTATAAATGCCTGCACTGCTTTACTATTTGTATCTATATTTTGAAATATAGGAGCTAAATAAGCTAAAGTTTTTCCGCTGCCTGTTTCTGCTTCCCCTACTATATCCTTGTTCAAAATAGCCTGTGGAATTGCCTCCACTTGTATTTCTGTTGCATATTCAATGCCTTCTTTTTTTAAACCTTCTGTTATTTTTTCATTTATACCTAATTCTTTAAATAAAGTTTTTGTCATGTGTTTTTAACTCCTTTTTATTTACTAGCTAATTCTACTTTAACTTTTTTACCTTTAATAGTGCCCTCACTAAGAGCCTTTAATACCTTCTCACCATTTCCTTCTAGTATATCAATATAAGAGTGAGTGTCATGAATATCTATAACTCCTATTACTTCTGCACTAAGTCCAGTAGAATTTGAAATAGCTCCTACTATATCTCCCGGTCTAATCTTCTTTTTCTTTCCTGCATTTATGTATATCTTTGTTATCTCACTGTTTAAATCTGCAGTTTTTCCCTTTTTAAGCGGTTTTATTTTGTTTTTACTTAAAAAAGCTTCTTTATTTTGATTTGCATCTTTTTCTGTTGGAAGTTCACACTTTGGTATTTCCATTTGTATATAATCTTCTATTTCACTTAAAAATCTATCTTCATTAGGAGTAGAAAATGTTATAGCAGTACCTTTATTTCCTGCTCTACCAGTTCTTCCTATTCTGTGAATATAGCTTTCTTTCTCCATAGGCAAATCATAATTTATTACATGAGTAACATTATCTATATCAATACCTCTAGCAGCTACATCTGTAGCTATAAGGAATCTAAATTCTCCCATTTTAAAACTATTCATTGTATCTAATCTTTCATTTTGAAGCATTCCACCATGTATTTTATCACAAGAGTATTTTTCTGCTTTCATTCTACTTGTAACGTAATCCACATTATTCTTTGTTCTACAAAATACTATTGCAGTATCTGGATTCTCAATATAAAGTAAATTTCTAAGTAAAGAAAATTTGTTATTCTCTTCTATAATATAACATTTTTGTTCTATGTTATCTACTGTAAGTTTTTCTGGGGTTATTTCTACTTTAGCTGGATTTTTCATGTATTTTTTTGATAAATTTTCTATAGCCTCAGGCATAGTAGCTGAAAAAAGCATATTTTGTCTACTTACAGGAATATTTTCTATAATTTCACTTACTTCTTCTATGAATCCCATATTGAGCATTTCATCAGCTTCATCTAAAATTAAAAATTTTATATTTTGTAAATTCATATTTCCTCTTTTTATGTGATCTAAAGTTCTTCCTGGAGTTCCAACTATTATATGTACCCTCTGTTTTAATTCTTTCTTTTGTGTATCCATAGGCTGTTTACCAAAAATAGCTGAACATCTAATTCTTTTAAATCTCCCTATGTTACTTATGTCTTCTTTTATCTGAACTGCCAGTTCTCTAGTTGGAGTTAGTATTAAGGCCTGAGCATCATTTTCTTCTATTTCCATATGTTCACATATAGGAATAGCAAAGGCAGCAGTTTTTCCACTTCCAGTTTGAGACTTTACTATAACATCTTTTCCTTGCAGAATTAAAGGTATTACTTGTTGTTGAACCTTAGAAGGTTTCTTATATCCTATATTTTTAATGGATTTTAGTATATCCTGCCCTAATCTAAAATCTTCAAATTTTATTTCACTCATATTAATATTTTCCTTTCTTATTATATCCACTTTTAAAATTCTTTCACATATAGCTTTACTATTATATCACACAATCATATTATATGTAATTTTATCTAATATTTACGTTAATTAATATTGTTATATTGACAAGAATCAGGAAATAGTTTATATTTATCCTATGGATAAATACTATTTGTAAGTTACATATATCTTAAAACAAAAAATACTAAACAATAAGTAGTATTAATAAATTATATTTGGAGGTTTTATAATGTCAAATAACAAAACTTGTAAATCAGCAGATGCTGTATTAGAAAATTTTATAAGCTCCTTAGATGTAGAAACTTCTCATCACAGAGTAGAAAATCAAAAGATTAAATGTGGTTTTGGACAACTTGGAGTCTGTTGTAAGTTATGTTCTAATGGTCCCTGCAGAATAACTCCTAATTCTCCAAAGGGAATATGCGGTGCTAATGCTGATACAATAGTTGCTAGAAACTTATTAAGGGCTGTAGCTGCAGGTTCTGGATGTTATATTCATGTAGTAGAAACTACAGCTAGAAATGTAAAATCCATAGGTGAAACTGGTGGAGAAATAAAAGGAATCAACGCACTTAATACACTGGCAGAACAATTTGGCATAACAGAAACTGATCCTCATAAAAAAGCAGTACTCGTAGCTGAAGAAGTACTAAAAGATTTATATAAACCAAAATTTGAAAAAATGGACATAGTAAACAAGATAGGATATGCTCCTAGACTTGAAAATTGGAACAAGTTAAACATAATGCCTGGAGGAGCTAAATCAGAAGTTTTTGATGCAGTTGTAAAAACGTCTACAAATTTAAACAGTGATCCTGTAGATATGCTTTTAAATTGTTTAAAACTTGGAATATCCACTGGTGTATATGGACTTACTTTGACTAATTTGTTAAATGACATAGTTTTAGGCGAACCAGCAATAAGAGCTGCAAAAGTTGGTTTTAAGGTTGTAGATACGGATTATATAAATTTAATGATAACAGGACACCAACAATCTATAATATCACACTTAGAAGAAGAACTTATAAAACCTGAAGTAGTGCAAAAAGCTAAGGAAGTTGGAGCTAAAGGCTTCAAGTTAGTTGGATGTACTTGTGTAGGTCAGGATTTACAACTCAGAGGAAAACACTATGATGAAGTATTTTCAGGACATGCTGGAAATAACTTTACAAGTGAAGCTTTAATAGCTACTGGAGGTATAGATGCAATAGTATCAGAATTCAACTGTACTCTTCCTGGAATTGAACCTATAGCAGATGAATTCATGGTTAAAATGATATGCCTAGATGAAGTTGCTAAAAAAGCTAACGCAGATTATTTTGAATACTCTTTTGAAGATAGAGAAAAAATAAGCAATTATGTAATAGACAAAGCTCTTGAAAGTTATAAAACAAGAAGAGCTCAAGTTAAAATGAACGTTCCAAAAGATCATGGTTTTGATGATGTAATAACAGGTGTAAGCGAAACTTCTCTTAAAGCATTTTTAGGTGGAAACTGGAAAGCTCTAGTAGACTTAATTGCTGCTGGAAAAATAAAAGGTGTGGCAGGAATAGTAGGTTGTTCAAATTTAACAACTAAAGGTCATGATATATTTACAGTAGAACTTGCAAAAGAACTTATAAAGAGAAACATAATTGTACTTTCTGCAGGATGCTCCAGTGGTGGTCTTGAAAATGTAGGATTAATGTCACCATCAGCAGCTGAACTTGCAGGCGATAGTTTAAAAGAAGTATGTAAAACTCTTGGCGTACCACCTGTTTTAAACTTTGGTCCATGTCTTGCTATAGGAAGATTAGAAATTGTAGCAAAAGAACTAGCAGAATATTTAAAAATAGATATACCTCAACTTCCTCTTGTACTTTCTGCACCTCAATGGCTTGAAGAACAAGCACTAGCAGATGGATGTTTTGGACTTGCACTTGGACTTCCTCTTCATCTTGGTTCATCTCCTTTCATAGGTGGAAGTAAAGTTGTAACAAAAGTTCTTACAGAAGATATGGAAAGCCTTACAGGTGGAAAATTAATAATAGAAGATGACATAATAAAAGCCGCAGATGAGCTAGAACAAATCATACTTAAACGTAGACAAAGTTTAGGACTTAGTTAAGTAGATTGGAAGGTGTGCTTTATGAAAAGGATAATGATAAATAAGGACCTATGTACAGGATGTTTAAATTGTACCTTAGCTTGCATGTCAGAACATAATGAAAACGGAAAATCATTTTTAGATTTGGATTTAGAAGATACTTCTCTTGAAAGCAGGAATCATATATCCTTAGATGAAAAAGGTAATAAATTTCCTATTTTCTGTCGTCATTGTGATGAGCCTGAATGTGTTATGACTTGTATGAGCGGAGCAATGACTAAAGATCCCGAAAGTGGCATAGTATCCTATGATGAAAATAAATGTGCCAGCTGCTTTATGTGTGTCATGTCCTGCCCTTATGGAGTTTTAAAGCCTGATTCTAAAACTAAGAGCAAAATAATAAAATGCGACCTGTGTACTAATAAAGAAATTCCAAGATGTGTTGAAAATTGTCCAACAGGTGCAATTTATTTAGAAAAGGAGGATGGCGACTTATGCAATATTTAATAATAGGTGCCAGTGCTGCTGGAATAAATGCTGCTAAAACCTTGAGAAATCTTGACAAAGATAGTGAAATAACAATTATTTCAAAAGATGACTCTGTTTACTCTAGATGTATGCTTCATAGAGCACTAGATGGAAGCAGAACATTAAAAGAGTTAAGTTTTATAGAGGAAGATTTCTTTGAAAAATATAATATTAACTGGATTAAAAATGCAGCAGTTTCTAATATTGATATAGACAATAAAAAAGTATTAGTTGAAGATAAAACTAGTTATAAATTTGATAAGTTGCTCATAGCCTCTGGAGCTTCATCCTTCATTCCTCCTGTTAAAAATTTAAGAGAAGCTAAAGGAGTATATTCTCTTAGAAACTTTGAAGATGTCACTGCCATAGAAAATACACTTAAAAATGCAAAAAATGTGGTGATACTTGGTGCAGGTCTTGTTGGAGTGGATGCAGTTTTAGGTATTATGAGAAAAAACATTAAAATTTCAATTGTGGAAATGGGCGATAGACTTCTCCCACTTCAATTAGATAAAAAAGCCTCCTCTATATATGAAAAACTTTTAAAGGAAAAAAATATTGACCTTTTTACTTCTGTTAAATTGGAGGAAGTTATTTTAAATGAAAGTGGCTATGCACACAAGGCAGTATTATCTGATTCAACCACTTTAGACTGCGATATGATAATAGTTGCAGCTGGAGTTAGACCTAATATAAATTTTATAAAGGATAATATGATAAAGGTTGAAAAAGGAATTGTAGTAGATAAATACTGTAAAACCAATGCACCAGACATATATGCTGCTGGTGATGTAACCTTTACTGCACCAATATGGCCTATAGCTGTAAAACAAGGTATTACTGCAGCCTTTAATATGTCAGGTAATAACAAAGATTTAACTGACAACTTCGGCATGAAAAATTCAATGAATTTACTTGGTTTAGAATGCGTTTCCCTTGGAAATGTAAATCCTCCGGATAATACTTATGATGTAGATATAATTGAAGGACAAGGAATTTACAAGAAAATAATTCATAAGGATGGAATAATTTATGGTGCATTACTGATTGGAGATATATCCTACTGCGGAGTTTTAGGAGAATTAATAAAAAATAAAATAAATATAGAGCACATTCATAAAAATATATTTGATATCGATTATTCTGATTTCTATAACGTAGATTTAGATGGTCAATATAATTACAAATTAGTTTCTAAATAAATTAGAAACATCGCTAATAGTAATTAAATAAAGGGATTAGTACTAAAATTAACTTTATAGTACTAATCCCTATTTGTATATTTATTAAAAATTATAAATATAGGTCTACCTTAATAAAGTCCTTTAATTTATTAGTAAAAGCATTTTATTTACTCTAATCCTTTTTCGTATGCTTCTACCATTTTCTTAACCATGTTTCCACCTATTGAACCAGCTTCTCTTGCTGTTAAATCTCCATTGTACCCATCCTTTAAGTTTACTCCTACTTCTCTAGCTGATTCCATTTTAAACCTATTTAAACCTTCCTTAGCTTCTGGTACTAAAACTCTATTACTACTATTGTTTGACATAAAAACATCTCCTTTATAAAAAATTTAATATATTTATGTGTGTAGTAAGAGTTTGCTCAATTTTAATATTATTACCCTATTAAACTATATGTAAAAATAGAAAACTTTTTCAAAAAAAATATTTTAATATTTTTATGTATAAAAAACTCTCACGTGGTTAAACTTTACTATATATTCATTATGTAATAACTCCTTTATAAAGTTATTCTAAGTTTAAGTGAAAGTTTTCCTATGCTAAATTTCTCTAACCCTTAGAATAACTTATCCATTAATAAATATTTATATTTATTCCCATATATAGTTCAGTCTAAATAAAATAGCCAAGATTAAATTCAAGGCTATTTTATTTTATATCTTAAAAAATAAATCCTTTTTAACTTCTACTCCCTTGAAATTAATAAACTTAATTTGCTGAAATTTTTCATAATTAGCTTTAATTCCATCATCTAAATCAATAGACACTTTCCTAGCTGATAAATATTCTAAAAATTTTTCATACTCCTTACATTCTTCTATTTTTTTAGAAATTTTTTCAATATCTTTCTTTGCACTATTTACATTCTTACTTGAATAATCTTCTGAAGAAACTATAATATTTAACTTATTCATTTGTTTTGTATACTTTTCTATAATTAAATGAATATAATTTGTCCTAACACTTTGTATAATATTTTCATTATACCTATGCATATATATTAATGCACTAAAACCTTCATTTTTACCAGATTTTAATAGCCAATAAATAGGTTTTTTCTTATATATCTTTAAATGATCTTTATAAAACTCTCTTAAAAAATATCTTTTTATACACTGCTTTGAAGTTTCAAAGGATTTTCTTCCTATAGAATCTGCAATAAAGTCCAAATTTTCATTTAAAGTTTCTTTGCCATACAAAGCTTTAACAAAATTAATGAATCTTAAAACTATATCATCCTCAAAACATTCTTCTTCTGTTATTGGAATAATAATACTATCATCTATGCTTTCATTACAAATAAGCTCTTTTTTATGGGCAGAATATCTTCCAAACATACAACCTACTGCAAAGGATATAAAAGATTTAATATCTCTTTCCTTATCCGCTTTTTTAATAGTTATGTCTTTATCTTTAACTTCAGGTGTTAATTCTTCCTTAAATCCATATATTTCAATAAGCATTCTATTTAATTCTTCTTCATTTTCCTTTAATTTTTGAAATTGTTTATGTGTAAAAGACTTCCAAACATCAAATCCATATGATATGTATTTATTACGCAAATTTTTTTCAGCTTCACTTATGTCTGGTTCTAGTTCTCCACTCTTAATTAATAAAAATGGATGCCATTTAAAGTCCCAGGAAGTTTCAAATGAATCCCATTCATTTTTACTTATAATTATATTTTCATGAACTAAATTTTTAATCTTATAACTTATTTCTTCCTGAAATATCTTTTTACTTATGGGAATATTCTTTATATCGCCTACCTGGATATTGTAAGTTGGATTCATTATATCCAAGAACATTTTAGATATCTTACTGCATAACAATGCCAAAACTATATTAATTTGTTCCTCTTTTTCAGAGAAAATAGATGAACCTGCCACATCAAATATGAATCCATTTTGACAATACCTTGCTCCTATGTCTTCTGATATAAATGTGTAAGTTAACCCTTTTTTAAAATAAAACTTTTCATTTTTTATAGTTCTGCTATAAGATTTATACAATTTAGCTGCATACTCTTTTACTTCTTTGCCATCATTTTCCCAATTTATTATAAATTCATTATTTCCATACCACTTTCTATATTCTCCACCTTTATTATATGGAAACCACTTTTTCCCTGAATTTTGTGCTTCTTCTGAGTTATTAGCATCAAATTTGATTTTATTAATATCAACTTCAAACCATTGTCTTAAAAATCTCTTATTATCTGAAGTTGCCATTCCCTGTCTTGGCTTTGCCAATTCACTTAAAGGCTTAAAAGAAGAAAATACCTTCAATATGTTTTCATTAACCCAGTAAGCAAAAGGTTTACTAGGAATTATAAATAATTGTTTCAAAGCCAGTTCATAAATTTCTCTTTTTGAAATATTACTGCATATCTCTTTTAATTTAATATTTTTTTCTTCACTACTATTTTCCTTTGTAAGATTTATTACTTTAGTTTTATATGAATAATTAAAATAATTTCTACTTACATATGCTACATTTTGAACAATAGTTCCAACATTCTCTTCAAAAGCTCTAGTCCCCAAATGAAGCATATTTATGAAAGTAGATTTATCTAAAAGCCAATTTCTAAATTCCATAAAACTAGATAAAAACATCCATGAATGCTGATTAATCATAGACACTATTCCATATCTTTTACTGTATTTTAAACATACTTCCATATAAACAGAAAATAAATCATATTTTGATATTGGAAAATTATTAATTAAAAAATCTGCTAATTTACTGTTTATTCCCCTAAGTCCCATGTAAGGTGGATTAGTAATAACCACATCATATTTCATACTCATTATTTTCCCTTGTTTTATGAGCAGAGGAATTTTATCTAAAATCAGTTTTCTATAATCTCCAAATATGAAATTATCCTCTTTTTTTATTTCCTCTATTCTACTCTCTAATTCTTCAAAGTTAATTTTCCTTACCTCAAGTATAGATCCATATTCTTTAGCATTATTAAATGTATTTACTAAATATTCAACATCTTTCCTTAAGTTATATTCTTCTACTTTAAGCCTATCCTGACTTTTGTCTACCCTTGAGTTTTTTACTATGTTCTTTGAACTTTTAACTTTGCTATTTATACTTTTTTTCAACACTTGTGAACTACAAAAGTAATCTATTACTTCTTTGCTTATTTCATTACTTTCTTCTATTGAACAAATGTTTAACTTTAATCTATCTCTTTGTATGTCTTTAAATAATTCTTTGTTATAATATCTTGCTTTCATTTTCAATGCAAAGGAAGATAGTTTAGTTACTTTATCATCTATGTCTAAACCATATATATTATTTTTAAGTATAAGTTCTGGTATTTCTCTTCTATTATAGCCTGCATCAATGTATATTTCGTAAAGCAAGTCAAAAGCATAAACTAATATATGTCCACTTCCCATGCAAGGATCTAATATTCTTATGTTTTCTGGGGATATATTATTTTCATATTTTCTAATTTTATCTAATTCTCTTTCTACTTCTAATCCTTGCTGAGATTCTTCTAAATAATATTGCCATTTCTCCTTTAATAACCCTATATGTAACCTTCCACCTTTACTGCTAGTACATTTTTCATTATCTATGTATTCACTATCCCCTTTAAACTTATCAATCCATAATCTTCCCAATGAATTTTCTACCATATATTTTACAATCCATTTTGGAGTAAACAATTGTGTAGCTGCCGGTATATTTTCCTTCTCTATTTTCACATTTTCTTTTAACGCTGCAAAAACTTCATCCTTTTTTTCTGATATGTAGTATTGGTACATCCATCCTATAACTTCTACCCCACATAAACCTTTGTAATCCTGTCGAAAATTATTTTCTTCCTTTAAACATTCTTCTTCAATATCTTGTACTAATCTTTTAATTATAGAATCTTCATTCAAAAGGTTATCTGGAATCAAAATTTCCATATAATCGCTCTTATTTTGAAATATCTCAGGAATAATTTTTCCTAACTCACTGCATTCTTTGATTAAAATATATTTATATAATTTTGGCATATCTTTTTGTTTGTCAATAGGAAACTTTTCTAATGGCAGATCTATTATTTTTTCTGGAAGATAACTATTGACCTCCATATATCTCAAAGCAATAAATCTAAAAAACCATGTACAAGCAACTTCTTCTATTATTTCTTCAAAGCCCTTTTGTTTTATATTATCAATTAGAGTTTTTCTGTATCTAACAGGAAAATCAATTATTTCTTCTTTTCCTTTTATTTTGAATCCGTGCTGAAACTCTTCTACTTCTGAAATGCTATTTTTTTCTACCCCTATTTTTAAAGCTCTTTTTGCTACTGCTTTTATCAAATTTCTTCTAGCCCAAACTGAAAAGGATTTTACTTTAGTCTTATCCATAAATATTACCTTTCTTTATGCTATATTTTCATAACAAATAATCCATAGACAAATTAAACTATGCTATGGATTTTACTCATTTATTGATCTGCTATTTGTAAATGTTCCCCACTATGTCCAATATAAATACAATCATCCTCTTTATGATAAATAAAGTACATTCTGTTATCTCCAAGTTTTATATGATAGCTCATTTTTATCTTTTTTCCATTAATGGTGACTTCTCTTTTTTTGCCATATTTATTCATAGTTGAATCTGATTCATGTGAAAATTCTATTCCATTAGTCTGTTTCTTAAACTCTTCTTCTATACTATCCTCAAAAAATCCTTGTAACTTTCCTTTTAAAAATGGATATACTAATGTTTCCAGTACCCTAAAAATATTTAATAGTTTCATAAAACCATACTGCTTATATATATCTTCTCGTGAATTTGCCGTTTTATATGCTCTATCTGTAAATTTTATATGCGGGAATTCCAACTCCGCTTTTTTAAAAACTTCATTTATATTTTTAGGTGCAGGATTAAAAATTAAATATTCTTCCAATTTACTCTTTCCAATAATGTTTTTTACTATTTCAGTTCTTTTATTAATATTAACCTTATACTCTGAATTTACTATTTCATGTTCATTAGCTGAAGATAATATTATATTATTATCATATTTATGACATAAACTCATTAACTCAATAAAATAATAATTATCAATGAACGGATCAACTTCATCACAGTCTATTGTATTAACTCCATAAGTTTCTATAGGATCTAAGTATTTTAAAAATACTAATAATGTACTAATGGATTTATCAGCATTCAAATTTTTATAATCTAAATCAAGATTATCCTTAATACACAGCTTATAATTTTTAACTTTTAATAAATCATAAAATTGCTTTATCTCTTTTAAATTTTCTGCTACATTCTCTTTATCTATAATTAAATTGTTTTCATTAAGATAAAAATCCATATTATAATAATCCAAAGTTATCCTCTATGGTTACTTTATCTACAAAGTCATCTGGCCATAGATCTAAACTTCCCGTATCCTCTATTTCTATTTTTTGTATACTAGATTTTAAACTGTGATTTTCAAAGAAATAAAGCGATGTTTTATCTTTTAATGTATTATCATTTTTGACAGATAATCTTACCCTATTAACAATTTCTAAACTTTGAGTTTCAATCAATATATTAACTCCACATTTAACAGCATAATAAAATAATTCAACTAAATTAGTCTTCCACTTTGGATGCAGATGAACTTCTGGATTTTCAATTATAACTAAATCTCCCTTTTTAGCAGTTAAAATAGTTATTAAAATAGGAAGTATTTGAGTATTTCCAAATCCTATTTGTTGAAGATCAAACTCTATATTATTTTCTAAAGCAACAATTTTTCGCTTATTTTCCTCTATTTTTAATTTGAAATTTGAATTTAATATTTTATTCGTCCAAATATAGAATGCATCTATTAATCTTGTTTTATTATCAAAAATTATATTTTCTTTAAAGTTATCCAAAATATCGGCCATATTACCATTACTTCTTAATGCAGGTATATACTTTATTGAATTTTCATTTATATTTCCTAAATGTGCATTTACAGTTAGCAATTCCTTAAAGCCTTGTTGTAAAAATTGAGGTATAAAATTGGGATATAATCCTTTAACTAAAATTCCTTTTTGCAGCAAAATTCTTTTTTCTTCTTTATCATTTAAAATAATTTCATTTAAATCATAAGTTATTGGATTACTGTTATCTGTATTTATAACAAATTCATAATTTTTTACAAGTTCAGTGTTGTTTTTGAAATAAATGTCTATCCTTTTCAATATTGCTACATCTGCCATATCAACAAAATTTAGTTTATAATTGTATATGGAATCAAACTCCAATTCAACATTACAAAACTTTAGATTTTCTACTTTAAGAGATAATTTATACTTTATGCTTTCTCTTCTGCTTACTTCCTTATTTAAAGTTCTCTTAAAGTCACCTAATTCTGATATTTGTTCAAATGGCAATTTTGTATAACTAAATGAGTTTCTATTTATTTTTGAAAGAAGCCTTAAACTTTGAGTTAATGATGATTTTCCTGAGTTATTAGTTCCAGTTAAAATTGTTAATCCATTTAAGTTAAATATATATCCTGATTTATGAATTTTAAAGTTACTAATTGAATATTTACTAATCATTACTCTTCTCCTAACATTTTTTCCATGCAATTATCCCATATTTCAAATCTCTCATATGCTTTAGTTTTTGTAGTAGTTGATGCACCTACAATAGATTCTCTAAAAGATTCATTTTCCATTAAAAGCTTCTCCAATTTATCCTTTATACATTCCTTATTTTTTTCTATACAAGCAGAATCATATTTTGAAAAAGATACCATGAGTATTTCAAATAGTGCCACATTAAGCTTACCTTTTTTATTTTTGTTCTTTATTACAAATGCATCCTTTCCAAAAACATTATATATACTGTTTACTGTATTTAAGAACGTACTTTTAAATTCATTTTCTCTATGTCTATAGTCATCATAATTATCCAAAGTCTCATTGAGAAATTTTTTTAAATTTCCACCATAGGATTTAATTCCTCTATAATAAAACGACATAAATCTCAATACTAATTCTTGATCCTGCATTGAATTTATATTAACTTTCTTATCCTTTATTAATTTTCTGTAATCACTTTCCTTAACTAGCTGCTTTATAAATGGTATGCCTTTATTTCTATAAATACAATTTCGCAGTTCTTGGGAATTTAATCTTACTGCACCAGTATTAATTCTTTCAAAAATTTCAAACTTTATATCTGGATTATTATCCTTTTTCACCACAAAAATTACAAGTTGAAAATCTTCAATTTTCCTTTGAATACTTGGTTCTAAATCTTTAAATAATTTATTTTCCTTAAATAGCACTGTATTTTGCAATTTAAACTTATTATTAACAAATTCCGTTATGGTTCTTATTCGCTGCTGACCATCTATTATTTCATATTTATAATCGTCATCCTCTGACAAGTAAATTGCTTGAATAGGAATATCTAAAATGATAGATTCTATCAGCTTAGACTTTTTATCTGGCAGCCATTTAAAATTTCTTTGAAATTCAGCTTCTAATTGAATATCCCCTCTTTCAACCTTTCTCACCGTTTCAAAAATTGAAAATGTCAATTGTGCTATATTTATATTTTGAGGTTTTAAATTTTCATTCATTCTGTAATTATAACCTCCATTTCAAACATTTAAACTTGACAATATTATATCACAATGGAAGTTTAATATGTATTATTCCAGTTTTGCTATCAATTTCTTATACAACTTCTGCATATGAGGTTCACTGCTGTGCATAATCACTTCTTCTATAGGAATCCATTTAACAGCACTATTCTCATCTTCTTTAACAATAAGTTCTTCATTTTCATCACCTTCTAATAAATAGGCAATTGATAAATGTAAATGAGGAGATACATACTGTCCTCTTTTTATATGACCTAATACTGTTAATATATCCATTGAAAATATACTTGAAGATAGTACTTTAAGTTTTTCCACTCCAGTTTCTTCTTTTACTTCTCTAATTGCAACAGCTAGCAAATCATCTTCTCCATCTGTATGACCACCTGTCCATGACCATGAATCATATATATTATGATATACCATTAAAACTTTATCCTTATTTTTATTAATCACAAAAGCTGAACTGGTTAAATGAGCAATTTCATTTCTTCTGGTTAATACATCATCAAATTTATCAATACATTTTAAAATTACTTCTTTATCCTTTTCTTCTTGTTCATTATAAGGAACATATTTTTTTATAGACTCAATCCAATTCATATTTTTATCCTTTCTATATATCATATAGGTTTATATATTAATTAATTTATTTTATGTAAAAGTTTGCATTTCAAACTTCACATATCACATATGTTTAAACTTTATTACAATATTATATCATAATTGAAATACAGTAGTTCTGCTATACACAAATGAATTTTTGTTTTTAACCTTGGAATAATAATTAGTAGCTTATTTATATAGAAGGAGATGATAATAATTAAATTTTTAAAATTAGGTTTTGAAATTTTTATTAGAAATGCAATTGCATTAATGCTTCTCTTTTCCCTTACAAGATTTATGGGTAAAAAGCAAGTTTCTCAACTTACTTTTTTTGATTATTGTGTTGGAATAAGCATAGGTTCCATAGCTGCATCCTTTTCTGTAGATGAAAATATACCTTACTTTGAAGTAATAGAATCATTAATCATATGGGGAGTTTTCCCTATACTTGTATCTTACTTTTCTCTTAAATGTATGTTTCTAAGAAGAAAATTTGAAGATACACCAACTATTCTTGTTCAAAATGGTAAAATTATAGAAAGAAATCTTAGAAAGGAACGCTTTAATATAAATGATCTTCTTGAAGAACTTCGATTAAACGGTGTATTTAATATAAAAGATGTAGAATTTGCAATACTTGAAAGTACTGGAAAAGTTAGTGTTCAATTAAAACGAGAAAAACTGCCATTAACTCCTTATGATTTAAAGATTCCCGTAGAATATGAAGGATTATGTGCCAGCATAGTTATAGATGGCAAAATAATGTATTCAAATTTAAAACTCATGAATCTTAATGAATCCTGGCTAAAAAATCAATTAAAAAAACAAAAAATTAAATCTTTGAATGAAGTATTTTTTGCTTCTGTTGATACTAACAATAATTTATATGTAAGCTTAAAAAACAATAATATTAAAGATAAAAACATAATGGATTAGAGCATATTAATTCAACTCTAATCCATTATCATGAAAAAATCACTATTTAATACACTTTATTGCAAACTACAATATTTCATCAATAACTCCGCCGCCTAATAATAAATCATTATTATAGAATACAACGGATTGACCTTTAGTTATAGCACGCTGTTTATTTTCAAATTCAACCTTTACTCTTCCATTATCTAAAGCAGTTATCCATGCTCTTGAAGGTTTTGCAGAATATCTAACTTTAGCTTGAATTTCCATTGTACCTTGAAGACTGTCAAAAGGTATAAAGTTAATATCTTTAGCAATCAATTCTGTCTTAAATATGTCATTTTCGCTGCCTAATACTACTTCATTTCTTAAAGGATTTATATCTGTTACATACATTGGTACACCAAAAGCTATTCCAAGTCCCTTTCTTTGTCCTATTGTATAATAAACTATTCCTTTATGTCTTCCTAATACATTTCCTTCTTTATCCACAAAATTTCCTGGTTTTACCTTACTCGGAACTTGCTTTTTTATGTATCCACCATGATCATTATCTGGGATAAAACAAATTTCTTCACTATCTTTTTTATTATGAACTAATAAACCTATTTCTTTTGCTATTTCTCTTATTCTTTCCTTCTTGTAAACACCACAAGGCATAAGAGTATGCTCTAATTGAAATTGAGTGAGATTATATAAAGCATAAGTTTGATCTTTTTTATCATCCTCAGATTTTCTTAAAATATATCTATTATCATGCTTTTCTACTACAGCATAGTGTCCTGTAGCTACATAATCAGCACCTAATTCCATAGCCTTTTTTAATAATGCATCAAATTTTATAAACTTATTACAAGCTACACATGGATTAGGAGTTCTTCCCTGCATGTATTCATCAATAAAATAATCTATAACATTCTTTTTAAATATATCTTTAAAATTCATAACATAAAAAGGTATGTCTAACTTATATGCTACTCTTCTAGCATCTTCTACAGCACTTAAAGAACAACACCCTCCTTCTACTGCTTCATATTCTTCATCTTCCTGCCACACCTGCATGGTCACGCCTATAACATCATAACCCTGCTGTTTTAAAAGATATGCTGCAACAGAACTATCTACTCCTCCGCTCATACCAATTACAACTTTTTTATTCATATTTATCACCTTTTTCTAATATAATTACAATGACATATTTACTTACAATACTACATTTTATACTATAATCTATAGAATTCCAAGTGATTTTTTCTACTGCCACTTTTTCTTGTTATCTCTAATTTTATTTACTACTTCTTTTATTGTATTTACTACATATTCTACATCTTCTTCTGTAGTTTTATATCCTAAAGTCAGTCTTAAGGAACCTTTAGCTAAATCCTTATTTAATCCTATAGCCATTAAAACATGTGATGGCTCCAAAGCACCTGCAGAACAAGCACTTCCACTAGAAGCACATATACCTTCACTGTCAAGCAGCATAAGCAGTGTATCACCATCTACAGACTCAAAGCTTATATTTACATTCCCTGGTAACCTATTTTCTCCGTCTGCTCCATTTAATTTAGTTTCTGGTATATTTAAAAGCTCATTTATCATTTTATCCCTTAAATAAGTTAATCTTCTTCTTTCTTCTTGCATATTTTGATCTGCCAATTCTATGGCTTTTCCCATGCCGGCAATGGCCATAACATTTTCTGTGCCAGCTCTTTTAGCTCTTTCCTGTGCTCCACCATGAATTAAATTATCTACTTTTATTCCTTTTCTCATATAAAGCGCACCTATTCCTTTAGGTCCATAAAACTTATGTGAAGCCATAGAAAGTAAATCTATATTCATTTTTTTTACATCTATAGGTATGCTGCCTACTGCTTGAACTCCATCTGTATGAAAAATAATTCCTTGACTTCTACATATACTTCCTATTTGTTCTATAGGCTGTATGCTGCCTATTTCATTATTAGCAAACATTATAGAAACTAATATAGTTTTATCTGTAATAGACTTTTTAACATCTTCCACATCTACTATTCCAAATTCATTTACAGGCAAATAAGTAACTTCAAAACCTAACTTTTCCAAATATTCACAACTGTGAAGTATTGCATGATGTTCAATAGCTGTAGTTATTATATGATTTCCTTTATCTTTATTTGCTAAAGCTGTACCTTTTAAAGCCCAGTTATCAGCTTCAGAACCTCCTGCAGTAAAATATATTTCATCTGCATTGGCATTTATAGCATTGGCTATTCTCATTCTACTTTCATCTATGGCCATTTTGGTTTTTCTAGATATTTTATATATAGATGAAGGATTGCCAAAATAATCTGTTAAATAAGGCTTCATCTCTTCAATAACTTCTTCTTTCATATAAGTTGTAGCTGCATGATCCATGTAAACTTCTCTAGACATAAATTTATCGTCTCCCTAAACTTTTATTTAATATAGTAACAATTTCTAAAAATAATTCAGAGTAAATTACTATGATATTACTATTTTATTTTTAAAATTGCCTTTTGTCAATATGAAACCTATTAAATCTAGCTATTCTAAATTTACAATAAATACTACATATAAAAATAATGCGAAGTTTTGCTTCGCATTATTCTTATTAAGTTCAATATTAATAATTTTACACTAAACTAACAATTACTTGATTTATCAATCTTCTTATCACTACTCTTCATAATAAAGTATAATGGAATTCCTATTACCATTGCTCCAAGTCCCCATGTAATCTGAACCTTAGTTGCTTGAGTTAAAAGCCAAAAACTAATACCTACAGATAATATAGGAAGAACTGGTCCAAAAGGTACTTTAAAAGTAGATTTCATTCCTCTTTTTCTAAAAATTATAACAGCAAGACAAGTTGGTATGTATTGAGTAAATCTTGAAATTGCACTTATTGCTGCAAGTTGTGTAAAACTTCCTGTCATCACAATCGGAATAGTTAAAACTGCAGTTACTATACTTGCTATATAAGGAGTACCTGCTTTATTCTTTTTAGCTATAATTCTAGGTAAAAGTCCATCTTCAGCTAGAGCCACAGCTGATCTTGGAAGTATAAAAGATTCTGCTATATTTATACCACCTATGGATACTAAAGTACCAACTGTAACTAAAAGTCCTCCAAAACCTCCTAAAAATGTAGCTGCTGATTGTGCTACTGGAGTGCTGCTTGCTGCAAGCTTTGCACCTAATGTTCCTATAGATACTGCTTGAATTAGTATATATATTATTGATACCAAAAACATAGTTATCATGATTGCTATAGGTAAGTTCTTTTTAGGATTTTCCATATCCTCAGCTGCTACTGCTATAGCTTCAAAACCAGTAAAAGCAAAGAATATTAATATTGCCGTAGCACCAAAACTTGATGATGTTACTTGATTTGGAAACATAGGTACAAAGTTTCCTCCTTTTATGAAGAAAATACCTACTGCTATAAATAACACTAGCGGTACAAGTTTTGCTATAGTCATTATATTATTTAAATTTTTTGCAAAATCGACTCCTAAAATATTTATAATTGATAAAACTAAAATTATACCTATTTGTATTGAATTTTTAATTAAAGGATTAGATGCTGCTGGCCAAATATTAGATAGTGCGGTAGTAAACCCCACTGCAAAAGTAGCCCAAGCTATCATACCTACTACCAATTTCATAATGCCTACTTCAAATCCTACAAATTCACCAAAAGCTTCTTTAGCATAAATATAGGGTCCTCCATTTTTATTAAATAAGCCTGCAACTTCTGCAAAACACAATGCCATAGCCATAACTAACGCCATGTCAAAAAAATACACCCAAATACTTCCCGGACCCATAAGCTTCATTGCTTTTCCTGGAAGTAAAAATATACCTGTACCTATTACACCATTGATACCAAGAAGTATTATACTCCATAAACCTAATTTTTTATTATCTCCCATTTTTAATCCCCCTTATTTGATATTTGCACTAATTTTTTAAATAAACCAAGCATTAATTCATTACCTTTTCTAGTCATCATTTCTGGGTGCCACTGAATACCTATAACAAAACCTTCTTCTTTTTCTATAGCTTCTATAACTCCATCTTTTGATATAGCTGCTACCTTAAAGCCTGGTGCCAAATCCTTTACTGCTTGATGGTGAAAGCTATTTGTTGTTACTTTTTCTCCTAAAATATCATATAATTTTGTTCCCTTTACAACTTCCACACTATGCCCAGCCACTTCTGGTCTGGATTCCTGTACATGTTTAATATAGCAGCCTTCTATTTGAGATAAATCTTGATAAATGTTTCCACCTAAAGCTGCATTCAAAATTTGTAATCCTCTACAAATGCCTAATATAGGTTTATTTAGCTCCATAGCTGCTTTAATGACCATAAGATCATATTCATCACGCTCAGGACAAAGAAATCCCTGTTTTTGTGAAGGTTCATCACCATAAATTAATGGATTAACATCATATCCTCCAGATATTATTATGGAATCCACAGCTTCTATTTGTGTTTTTACCCCTTCATAATCTGAAATTAATGGTAATATTACAGGGGAACCCCCTGCTTTTGCAACTGATTGTACATAATCGTTATTTACATAAGCTCTTTCATATCCTGGAAACATTCCTCCTTGATCAATTAGTAAATTTCCTACTATTCCTATAAGTGGTTTTCTCATAATGTCATCCCCCTAAATTTCTTATGATATATTGTATAGCAATTTTTGTGCCTAAAAAAAGTAATCAAACTTCTATTTTATAATAAATGTATAAAAGTTATTTTTAACAAACTAAAAAATTATAGTTGAAACCATTGTATATTCAAGCGTAAATTTTGATTCAAAGCAAAATTTTCTTAATTATCAATCACAGCAAACACTTCAGTATTTTTTATTTAAAAATATTTTTTAAATAAAAAATTAAATATATTTAATATAAAAAAGGAAGTAAAACTTAATTTTACCTCCTTTTTTAGGCTTAACAGGATATTAATCTATCCTGTTTTTTACCCATTCAATAAATTTTTTCCCTTTTACTGTTATTTCACTACCTTTTCTTCCTACACTAGAAGTTATCAAATTTAATCCATTTAGTATAGTTAATATTCTCCTTACTTCGGCTTCTGTAACTGATATGTATCTTTCTTTTAAAATAGCTTCAATATTTTTTCTTCCAACTCCTTCATTTAAATGATTCTTTTCCTCTACTATTTTGATAATTTCAACAGCATTATTTAAGTTACATTTACTATTTATCATTTGGAGTTCCCTTTCAAAATCCATATTCTTATTTAAAATATAAAAAGGTAAGTTCTCCAAATTCACTGTACTATCACTCATAAGCTCTATATATGCTGCTACATTTTGAAGCTCCCTAACATTACCAGGCCATCTATAGTTTAAGAGAATATTTTTTACTTCATCAGAAATTTTAAGTTCCTTTCTTGTTATAAAATCTTTCATTGTGCTTATAATATCATCTTTTCTTTCTCTAAGAGGAGGTATATTTATTGGAAGTACATTAAGCCTATAAAACAAATCTTCTCTAAACTTACCCTGGTCCACCATTTCCATAAGCTTTCTATTGGTAGCAGATATTACCCTAACATTTATATCTATAACACTTTGAGATCCTATTCTCATAACTTGTCTTTCTTGAAGAACTCTAAGTATTCTAGCTTGAAGTGACAGGGGCATGTCTCCTATTTCATCTAAAAAGATAGTACCATTATTAGCCTGTTCAAATAAGCCTATTTTTCCTTCTTTTAAAGCTCCTGTAAAAGATCCACCTTCATATCCAAAAAGTTCACTTTCCAAAAGGTTTTCTGGAAGTGCAGCACAATTTATAGCTACAAAAGGCTGTTTAGCTCTCGGCGATGCACTATGTATTGACTGAGCTAATAATTCTTTTCCAGTACCGCTTTCTCCAATAATCAATGCTGTAAGGTCTGAAGATGCAATTTTTCTAGCTAAATTAATACATTCTTTCATACTAGTAGAGCAAGTTTTTATATAATCAAAATTGTACTTAGCAACTAAACCTTTATTTCTAAGCTTTTTGTTCAAATTTTGCTCTAATTGCTTAATATATGTAACTTCCTGCAAATTAAAACAAAATCCTATATTTTCTGATAATGATTGTACTACTTGTTTATTAGCATTTATCTTTTTATCTCTAAATTCTAAAATTTCATCCTTTAAATTTTCACATCTAAATGCTTCTGTAATATTTGCATCTAAAACTGAAGCTATTTTTTTACCTTTTACATCTTCATATATATCAAAAATATTTTTAAAAGCATTATTACAGAATATAATGGTTTCCTCATTATTTATAAGCAATACTCCCTCTTTAGATATATTTAATACCATATCCAGCTCTTCTTTTTTTACAAATAATTCCTTATAACTATCCTTTATTCCTGCATTTAAGTTTATTAAATTATCTGAATATTTTATAAGCCTTTCACTTACATTTTTATCTTCTATATTAAACTTATTCATTATTTTTAAAAAAGTAGACATGTCTATATGTCTATTTCCTACATTGATTATAGTATTTATATAATCCGGTACATATTCTTCTTCGTCTGGAGTTATGGCTATTTTTATATCTTCATAATTTTTATCCTCTTCATAAGGAATAAGTTCTAAATCATTTACACCTATATGGTGAAGTGAAGATGCCATTTCCATAGTAGTTTCCCTATCATCATTTACTACCAACACTTTTGTATTCTTGGGAAGGGTAAATATCTTATAAATTTCACTGCCTTTTAATGTTCTTTCTATTACTATTATATTTTCTTTATTTAAAACATTTTTTTCGCATTGAAAACTCTTTTCTTTTGTCATAAACAAAACTACATCATCTTTTATAATATAATCATCCTTCAAATCACTTATATAATAATTATTTATTTTTATAATATTTTTAAATATATCTTCCAAATTTTTTCTTATAAAACTTGCTACAGATGATTTATTATTTGTTACAATACCAATGGTTTTCATGAAATTTCTCCTTATAATTTTAAATATGATTATTTATCCACTTAATTCCATTGACATTCTTTATTCCAAGACCATACTCATCACTCAATGTAATTTTTCTTTCATTAAATATAGCTCCGCCCTCTACAGGATCTTCACTACAAAGTACTGGTCCATCTAAATCTATTTTAGTTATGATACTTTTAGCAGCTGCCAAGTGAACTGCTGCAGTAACACTTACTTTAGCTTCCAACATACACCCTATCATGCATGATACTCCATAGATTTCTGCCATTGAACAAATTTTCAAAGCATTATATATTCCTCCTGTTTTCATAAGCTTTATGTTCACTAAATCTGCTGCTCTCATCTGCATTATCTTTAAAGCATCCTCTGGAGAAAATACGCTTTCATCTGCCATTACAGGTATAGACACATTATCTGTAACAAATTTTAATCCTTCAATATCATGAGCTTTTACAGGCTGCTCTACAAATTCTATTTGAAGCCCTGAATCCTCCATTTTTCTCAAAGTGTACACAGCTTCTTTAGGCTTCCATCCTTGATTGGCATCTATTCTTATTCTAACATCATACCCTACTGCTTCTCTTATAGCCTTCATTCTTTTTATATCCATTGAAGAATCTACCCCAACTTTTATTTTTAAAGTATCATATCCTCTTTTTACTGCTTTTAAACTATCCTCAGCCATTTCTTCAGGACTATTCACACTTATAGTTATATCTGTTTCTATTTCTTTTCTATATCCTCCAAGAAGCTTGTACAAAGGTGCCTTATATCTTTGTCCATATAAATCATGTAAAGCTATATCCACTGCTGCCTTAGCACTAGTATTTTTTACCACACAGTTATTTAAAGTAATCATAATATCTTCAAAATTTTCTATATCCTTGCCTATAAGCAGTTTCTTTATATGATCTTCTATTGCTCCTATTATAGCTCCTGTTGTATCACCTGTTATTACTCCTGTAGGTGGTGCTTCTCCATAACCTACACTGCCACTATCCGTTACTATTTTTACTATTACATCTTCTACACTATTCACAGTTCTAAGTGCTGTCTTAAAAGGTGTTTTTAATGGAACTGATATTCTTCCTATTTGTATATCTTTAATTTTCATAATTAATTCCCCTCACTTTCTTAATTGTCATTTTGAAAATAATCATATATTTGCTCTGAAGTTTTACATATTAATTTTCTAGCATATCCATCACTTTTTGCTTCATAAGTAAACATTACAAAAATATAATCTCCCACTTTTTCACTGTAGACTATACCTGCATCATGTTTTAAACAATTTAAATCTCCAGTTTTATGAGCAATTTTTAAATCATCTAGCATGTCCATTCTCATCATAGAAAAATCAAGCTGATGACTCAAAATATCTATCATAAGCTTATCCTCTTCTTCTCCTACTAAATTATGATTATATAGCTTTTCCAAGAATGAAAATACATCATAAGCAGAAGTATAATTATCTTTTCCAGCTTTAGCACCTTCAAAATCCATCATCTTTCTGCCTAATACAGTATTTTTAAATCCTCTTTCCTTTATAAAATTGTTTATATTATCTATGCCTAAAAAATCTATAAGTACATTAGTTGCAGTATTGTCGCTTTGAATTATCATAAGAGTAATTAAATCTTTGACACTGTATTGCTCTACTGAATTTAGAAGAGATACTATACTAAAAGGCACTTTTTTATCATTATCTATTTTTATTATCTCATGCAAATTTAACTTTCCCATCTTATTCTTGTTAAAGGCTTCTGACATTATAAAAAGTTTTATAATAGAGGCAGAAGGTACCACTTCATGAGTGTTTATATAACAATTTTCTTTACTTCTTAAATTTTTTACTGCCAGACTATATTTAGCTTCTGAATTTTTTAAACTATTTTTTAATAATTCTTCTAACATAAAATCCCCATCCCCACAATATAAGTTTTTTACCCTACACATTTTCTAACATATCAAGTAATTCATCAAATCTCTTTATAGTATCCTCTAAAGGCTTAGGTGTAGTCATATCCACTCCTGCTTTTCTAAGTACATTTATTGGATAATCACTAGATCCGCTCTTTAAAAATCCCTTATAAGCTTCCACAGCAGATTCTCCATTTTTCAATATTGCATTAGCAAAAGAATGTGCTGCTGCATAACCTGTAGCATACTGATATACGTAAAAGTCAGAGTAAAAGTGTGGAATTCTTGACCATTCCATATCTATTTCTTCATCCACCACCATATCAGGTCCAAAATATTTTTTATTTAAATTTCTCCAAATCTTACACAAATCCTCTCCTGTAAGCGGAGTTCCATTTTCTATACTTTCATGAGTAATTTTTTCAAACTCAGCGAACATAACCTGCCTAAATACAGTAGTCCTAATTTGCTCTAATTCTTGATTTATAAGATAAAGTTTTCTTTTTTCATCCTTTTCATTACCAATTAAATAATGCATTAATAAACTTTCATTGGTAGTTGAAGCTACTTCTGCACAGAAAAGAGAATAATCTGAATATATATAAGGCTGATTTTTTCTTGAATAATAAGAGTGTATAGAATGACCCATTTCATGTGCTAAAGTAGAAACATCTGTAAGCTTATAATCATAATTTAAAAGCACATAAGGCATAGTATCATAATCTCCTGTAGAATAAGCTCCTCCTCTTTTACCCTTGTTTGGATATATATCTACCCAGCCATCCTCTATTCCTTCATTAAATATATCCAAGTATTCCTTTCCTAAAGGCTTTAATCCTTCTTTTACTGTTTTAACTGCTTCATCATATTCTATATGTTCCTGCACAGTATCTATCAAAGGAACGTATAAATCGTACATATGCATTTCATCAAGTCCTAAAAGCTTCTTTTTAATACTTACATATCTATGCAATGACTTTAAATTATTATTTATAGTATCAACAGTATTATTGTAAACCTCCATAGGAATATCATTAGGCTTTAATGAACATTCCATAGAACTCTTATACTTTCTAGTCTTTGATATAAACACAAAATTTTTTATATTTGAAGTAAGTGATGCAGCTAAAGTATTTTTATATTTCTTATAGGTGTTAAATAAAGCTTTAAATGCTTCTTCTCTAACTGTTCTATTTTTAGACCTTATAAAGCTTGAATAGTTTACATCAGTAAGTTCAACACTTTCACCCTTTTCATCTTTTATTTTTGGGAAAGTCATATCTGCATTAGACAGCATACTGTAGACTTTCTCTGGAGCATTCAAACAATCCGATACAGAAGCTATAAGTTCTTCTTGTTCTACACTTAAAACATGAGGCTTCTTTTTCAAAATTTCTTCCAATAAAAACTTATACATATTTAGTTCAGGAATATCTTCTATAAATTTATCTATTGTTCCTTCTTTTAAACTCAATATTTCAGGAATAAAAAAAGCTCCCATGCTTTGTATTTCAGCACTATATGCATATATTTTATCTCTTAAAACTTGAAAAGCAGGATTAGCAGTATCTTCATCACTTTTCATATGGGCAAAAATAGCTAGTTTTCCTGCCAATCTTGAAACTTCTTCATCCAACTTAAAATATTCTAAAAGCTTCTCACCTTTTGATAATTTACCAGCGTATTCATTTAATTTTGGTGCCATAGATTTTAACTTTTCAAAATCCTTCTCCCAGCTTTCTACATTTTCATATATTTTCTCTACCTTCCATTTATCTTGTTGTGATATTTCATCTCTTTTTTTTATCTGTGCCATATAAAATTCTGCTCCTTTTCTATAATTTTTAGTACTTAGGAAATTTCTCAATTAGTTTTCCCATTTTTTACTTTAATTATAGCATTAACAAGCTTTTTACTCCATATTATTACCTTATTCAATTTATAATGGTTTACATCAGCTTAAATATAAAAAAGAATAATTAACATGTACAATTTCTTAGAGTATAATAAAAATATTAATAGATTTTAGTTAATATGATAAAAAGGAGTTTAATAAAAATGGAGTTTAATTTAAAAGTTAAAAGTCATAATAAATGGATACAATTGCTTTTAAAAATGCCTTCTTTATTTTTAGGATTTATACTTTTTTCTATAGCTACATTAGAAACAGTATATTCAAATCTAGGAGTAGCACCTTGGGACGTACTGCATATGGGAATTGTTTATAATACTCACCTTACTCTTGGTGAAATTTCTCAAATTGTTGGACTTATTATAATATTCATTTCATGCTTTCTAGGTATAGTTCCTGGTATAGGAAGCATTTTTAATATGTACTTTATAGGTATATTTATTGATTTCATTGATAAATTAGGAATTATACGGACTCCAAATAGTATGCTGCAAAGATTTCTTATGCTTTTATTTGCAATAGTCCTTACAGGTTTTGGATCATTTTTCTACTTAAGAGTTGAACTTGGAGCTGGTCCAAGAGATGGCTTAATGGAAGGACTGGTAAAAAAGTTAAACAAACCTATTTGGGTAATAAGAGGATTTATTGAAATATCAGTGCTCATTATAGGATATTTTTTAGGTGGGCCTGTAGGTGTTGGGACACTAGTTATGGCATTCCTAGTAGGATTTTCTGTAGACACTGCCTTTAAAATCGGAAAATATGATTCCAAGACTACCAATCATATGGATTTGATTAAAATGTATAAATTTTTTACTACCAATAAAAATTTAACTTAAATTCAATTTAGAATTAGGATAAAACTTAAATATTATCCTAATTCTATTAAATTATCATATTTTAAATTTCTGTACCATACTATTAAGCTTCTTAGCAAGTTCAGCTTGTCCCTGAGCTGTTTTTTCTACCTTGTTAATACCTTTAGCAGCTTCATTAATACTGTCTTCTATAGCAGCTATATTTTCAGAAGATTCTTGTGCATTTACAGCCATGCTATTTACTGCATAACTTACTTGACCTACAGTAGCATTAATTTCTTCTGTCATAGATGCTATTTCTTCTGACATTTTGCTAACAAAATCTGAATCGTTATAATATTGATTACCCATTTCTCCAAAAGCTTTAAATTGGACATTTACATCTTCATTTATAAATTTTAAAATTTCACTACTATTTCCAGAAAGATTTTTAAATGCTTCTTGAACTTTTAAAATGGTATCTTGAATACCTACTACTGACTCAGCTGATTGTTCTGCAAGAGTTCTTACTTCTTCAGCAACTACTGCAAAACCCTTACCATTTTCTCCTGCTCGTGCTGCTTCTATAGCTGCATTTAAAGCAAGTAAGTTTGTCTGCTCTGCTATACTGCCAATAGTATCTGCCATGAATCTTATATTTTCTACTACTTTACCTGCTTCTATGGCATTAAGTATCCTTTCTTCCTTCTGTTCATATAATCTGTTTGTTTCATCTATAGATGCACTGCCCTTTTTTCTTATATCAGAAGCTCTATCTTTAAATTCACTTGCATTGTTACTTCCTTCCACAGCTTTAGCAGATAACTCATTAATATTGGAATTAACTTCTTCTATAGAAGCACTGACTTCCTCAGAAGATGCACTTGTTTCCTGCACACCATTTGCTATACGTTTTGTTGCATTATTAATATTTTCAAATTTTGAGGTTATTTCTTCAACTGTAACTGAAAGATTTACACTAGAATTACTAATATCCTCAGTATTATTCATAATTGTAGTTACTAGTTCCTTAATATTACTTTGAGCTTTGAGAAGTAATCCAAAAGCTTCTCCAAATTCATCATTTCTAGTTTGTTTAAATTCATTAGACAAATCATATTCAGCCAAACTTTCTGATAAATTCATCATCTTTGATAAGGCACTATTTATATCCTTTGACATAATAAATCCAAGTATTACAGCTAGGCCTAATCCAATCAAGGTAAATATAATAATATTTCTATTGGCTGCAATAAATATTGAATGATTATTTGCATTAGCTTCATTTGCATCCTTCAAATTGGAATTTATAACTGTATCTAAATTTTGAAACAAATCTTTACCAATAGGATTCAATTTTTCAAGCTCACTTGAAGCTTCCTGAAATTTATTTTCATCTATATATTTAACCACACCAGCTCTTAAAGTTCTCCACTGGTCTAAATCACTTTTAAATTTAGGCCAATTTTGTTTTTCTGATTTATTCATAGAAAGTTTTTCATATTTTGCTATATATCCATTATTTTCATCTACTTCTGATTGCAATTCTTTTTTTAAACTAGCTTTTTCTGAAGCATCTTTCACATAAATTAGTCTCATTAAATCATATTCAACTCTGGTTAAATTTTGCTTTATATCAGTAAGCATATAAACACTTTGCAAACTATTATTATACATATTATCAGAATTTGTTCCTACAATTGATAAATCTTTAGAACTGCTAAAACCTATTGCTACTATAAGCAGGTTTATTATTAAAAAGGCTAAAATTAGTTTTACTTTTACTTTTACATTTTTCAATAAATTCATAATAACTATATCCCCCTTAGTATAATTCGGAAAATAAATATAATTTAATTTCTTTCCGGTTAACTTTAGCTCAGATTTTATCACACACATAATTATTTATCAAACCTTCGTAATAGGTCAATTGCACAAATATTTTTCAGCATAATATCATTATCACAAATCATGCAAAAACTTTTAAGCAAACTTATATATAAATGCTATATTTAATTGCAAAAATTTCAATGTATTTGTTAAATAGCACAAATACATTGAAATTTTCTACAGTAATTAATATATTAATTCTATTAATATCAGGTATAATATAAAATAATAGTTAATCAAAATTATGATAACAAGGAGATGATATTATGAAATTTATGGAATATGTTAAAAACATCTTATCTGGTCTGTATTTAAGCCTTAAGAGATTTCCTTTAACAATAATGTTCTCATTTTCTGTTTTCTTAACACTTATAGTAATATCTGAAACTACTCCTAAAGAAAATACTCTGGCTAGAATTGCTATGATATTGGCACTAGGAATCCCCATTTCACTTTGCATAAAACTTTTCTTTGAAAAAACAAATGAAAAAAGCATGTTTAAGCTTGCTTCAGCTTATTTATGTGGAGTTTTATTCTTAATTGCTTATTATTTTTTATTTTTGAAAACTATGGATATGGTTCCTGTTACAAGATATATTGGTGTAAGCACTGCATTATACTTAGCTTTTCTATTCATCCCTTATTTTTTAAAAAAAGAACAATTTGAAATGTATGTCATAACCATATTCACAGGATTTTTTATCACTATAATCTACTCAATTGTATTGTATTTGGGACTTTCTGCAATTTTATTTACAATAGATAAATTGCTTGGTATAAAGATCTTAGGAAAAATTTATTATTACACATGGCTATTTGTAGTATTTGTATTTTCACTATTATATTTTCTTTCAGGAGTACCATTTAAAAAGGAAGAAATATCCGTAAAATCTTATCCAAAGCTTTTAAGAATATTGCTTTTATATATTGTAATGCCTCTTTTAACTGTATATACAATAATATTATATATATACTTTGGTAAAATAATAATAACTAGACAATGGCCTGTTGGCTTAGTTTCACATTTGGTTTTGTGGTATTCAGTCATTGTTACAATAGTTTTATTCTTTATTACCCCTATAAAAAATCATAATTCCTGGCAAAATAATTTTTTCAAAATCTTTCCCAAAATAATTTTACCGCTTATTGTAATGATGTTTATTTCCATAGCTATACGCCTAAATGCCTATGGAGTAACAGAAAAAAGATATTTCGTCCTTATATTAGGTATTTGGTTATTTTTTATAATGCTGTATTTATCATTTATTAAAGAAATTAGAAACATATTAATTCCTTTTACTCTTTCCATAGTAGCTTTAATTTCAGTATTTGGACCTTTAAGCAGTTATTCTATTTCAAAAAACAGCCAAAACAATAGACTTGAAAAAATTCTTTTAAAAGATAATATGATAAAAAACGGAAAGATTCAAAGTTCTCCTGATATTTCTAAGGAAGATAAATCTGAAATTAGCAGTATACTGGATTATTTTAATAAAAATCATACCCTAGAAGAGGTTAAATATATTCCTAAAGGTTTTAAGTTAGAAGATATGAATAATTTATTTGGATTTTCTTTTGTACCTCAAAATTATGGTTCCTACATGGGATACTTTAATTTTATAAGAAACCAATCAGAAAAATCTATTGATGTAAGTGGATATGATTATCTTTTTGATATGAGGAGTCTGGAA
The DNA here is from genome assembly GCF_001038625.1 of Clostridium carboxidivorans P7. Lineage (GTDB taxonomy): Bacteria > Bacillota > Clostridia > Clostridiales > Clostridiaceae > Clostridium_AM > Clostridium_AM carboxidivorans. Next base: position 1,627,214 of record NZ_CP011803.1, on the reverse strand, counting down.
AATGGCAAAAGTACTTCTATTTCACCTTTAAGTGCTTCTTATAACTATGAAACCTCTGTTATAAAGATAATTTATAAAGGCAATGAAATTTACGCTAAAGATTTAAGTTCTTTTGCAAAAAATCTCATTGATAAATATGGTATGCTTTCAAAGGAAAATGCATTATCACCTGATGAAATGACATTAACTGAAGAAAATGAAAAAGTTAAAGTTAAATTTATATTCTTGAATATATCTGGCAACAAAAATGATTCAAATAGAGAAATTAATGCCAAAGAAATTAATTTTTATATGCTTGTTAAAATCAAATAAAATTTATAATGTTTTTTCTATACATTTAAACCTGTTGATGATACTCATTAACAGGTTTTTTTTGTTTTCTTGATATCATTTACATTATATTGGATTTTGTAACACATGATATTGTAAATTCATAAATTATAATCATACAGTTTTATAATTTATTATTTAGGAGGAAAACGAAATGTGCGGAATTGCAGGCTGGGTAAACTTTCAAAAAAATATTTCAGAAGAAACGGAAATTATTAAAAATATGACTCGTACGTTAAAAAAAAGAGGACCAGATGATGAAGGTTATTATATATCTACAAATACCCTATTAGGTCACAGAAGACTTGTTGTGGTAGATCCTAGTGGCGGCGCTCAACCAATGACTAAAATCATAAATGGTAATAGATATGTAATCATATATAATGGTGAACTTTACAATACTGAGGATCTTAGAAAAATTCTCTTAAACGAGGGGTATAAGTTCGATTCTTATTCTGATACGGAAGTGCTATTGGTTTCTTATATTCACTGGGGTGCGGATTGTGTAAAAAAGATAAATGGTATATTTGCATTTGCCGTATTAGATGAAACTAATGAAAGTATTTTTCTTGCAAGAGATCCTTTAGGTGTTAAACCTTTGTTTTATACTTTAAAAGATAATTCTTTAATATTTGGCTCTGAAATTAAAACTCTTCTTGCTCACCCAATGGTAGAACCTATACTAACTAGAGAAGGTTTAACAGAAGTTTTTGCACTAGGACCAGCTCGAGCTTTAGGCAGCGGAGTTTTTAAAGATATACAGGAAGTTCCACCAGCTTACTGTTTAATGTATAATAAATATGGCCTAAAACTTGAAGAATACTGGAAACTACACTGTTTTGAGCATAAAGAAGATGAAGAAGCTACAGCTTACCATTTAAGAAATCTTTTAGTGGATGCTATAACACGTCAATTGACAGCTGATGTACCTGTTTGCACTTTTCTTTCAGGTGGTTTAGATTCAAGTGCCATATCTGCTATAGCTTCAAAAGAATTTCAAAAGCACGGTAATACATTAAACACTTATGCTATAGATTATGAAGATGATGACTTATATTTTGAAGCTAACGAATTTGAACCAACTTCTGATAAAGTATGGGCACAAAGAACTTCAAAATATATAAAGAGTAATCATCATGTTGTAGTTAATAGCAGTGAAGATTTAGCTTCAGCTTTAGTAGATTCAGTAAGAGCTTATGATTTGCCTGGAATGGCTGACATCGATTCTTCTCTATATCTCTTCTGTAAAGAAATAAGAAAACATGCTACGGTAGCAATATCTGGTGAGTGTGCAGATGAAATTTTTGGTGGATATCCTTGGTTCAGAAGACCTGAAGACATTAGTGCCAATACGTTCCCTTGGTCCAAGTCTGTAGGTGCTAGAAAAGAGATATTATCCGAAGATTTAAAATCATTGGACTTAGAAGGCTATTTAGATTGTCAATATAAAAATTCTTTGAAGGAAGTTCCTTATTTAGATGGAGAATCTAAACTAGATCGTCGTATGCGTGAATTATTTTATTTAAACATTAAATGGTTTATGATTACACTTTTAAACAGAAAAGATAGAATGAGCATGTCAAACAGCTTAGAGGTAAGAGTACCCTTTGCTGACTATAGATTAGTAGAATATGCATTCAATATACCATCTCATATAAAATTCTATAAAGATCGAGAAAAAGGTATTTTAAGAAAAGCCTTAAAGGGAATTTTACCAGATGATATAATCTATAGAAAAAAGAGTCCTTATCCAAAAACTCATAATCCTATGTACACTAAAATAGTTCAACAATGGATGGCTGATATATTAAAAGATAAATCTTCTCCAATTATTCCTTTAATAGACAAAGAAGCAGTATCAACTTTAATAGAAACTGGCGGTGCATCTTTTAAAGCTCCTTGGTTTGGACAGCTTATGAGAGGCCCTCAATTATTAGCTTATTTAATACAAATCAACACCTGGCTTAAAGAATATAAAATTAAGCTAGAACTTTAATTACTAAAATATTAAACTCTACCCTGCAAGATAGACATATAAAAAAGCTGTGCTATCATACAGGGTAATTTTTATTAATAATTAAAGAAAATTTTTTATTATGCTCAAGTTATATTTTTTGGTAAAGCCAAATAAAGTTTTGAAAATATAAACTATTGTCATCATACTGTAACAGAACTGTAATAATTTTCTTTTATACTAAAGGAAGAATATTTAGTTAGAAAGTTTTAAATAAAAAAAATACAAATGGGAGGATTTTAACATGAAAAGAATAAGCAGATTTTTAATAATAGCTATTTGGATAGCTTTAATATATACAATATTTAGATTAAATTTATTAACTGGAAATTTAGATAATTTAAATGAATTCTTTAGCAGCTGTGGCAATTATAAAGCATTAATATTCATCGCTTTATCTTCATTAAGAATAGCAGCATTAATTCCTAGTGCAGTATTTATGATTCTAGTAGGAATGATATTTACTCCTACTCAAGGGTTTGCTTTTACTCTTATTTCAGTTATACTAAGTGGAACTATTGTTTACATAGCCTCAAAAATTTTAGTTAGTTCAGGTATTGAGAATTATCTTACAAACAAATATCCTAAGTTTTACAAATTATTACTTAGAAACAACACAAAAATATTAGCTATAGGTATTTTATGTCCAATAGCTCCTTCAGATGCAGCTTGTTTCTTAGCTAGCTCCACAGGATTAAATTATAGAAAATTCATTTTAACAATAATAGCTGCTAATATACCAATGATGATACTTTATAGCTTTCTTGGAGATAGTATTATATCATCACCTAACAATACAATAATAATTTCAACTATTATAGTTTTGATAAGTATGTATTCTATTTACTTATGGAATAAGGAACAAAGAAATGAAAAATTAGCTTAAAAAGAAGGTTTATTCAACCTTCTTTTTCATTGCAGATTTAAACATAATGATAGATGTAAATACAATTACGAACACTACCACCCATTTTAACATGGTAAGCGGTAATTCCTTAACAATATAAGCAGCAATTAGAACACCTATAATACCAAAAAGATTTGTGGCCAAAGATACTTTTCTATGATAAGCTCCTTCTCTAATAAACTTTATAGCGGCTACAGGCTCAAGGAATGCACATGAACCCATCATTATAGGAAAAGCTACCTTAGGAGACATTCCTAGTGCAAAAACTAAAGCCATGCATGGCGCATAATTTCCTATTCCTATGCACATTAAAGCTCCCAGTATAAAGTTACCTATAAGACCTACTATTAGTTTAACTCCCGTAAGTGATGTTGCTGTTCCTCCTATAGGCATTATATTTAGCAATCCGGACAACATTACAAATGCAACAATCAGAAGTGCTATTCCCATGCCAATCTGAACCTTTTTTTTCGGTAGCTTGGATACTATTCCTGCTCCAAAATAGGATCCTGCAGTAGCTGCTAAAATCATTGTAACCAATGTAGTTATATCCACTTTAATAACAGTCATGAATATAAGTGCTTCTGTCACTACTGGAACACAATTTGCAACATTCAAAGTACCTGGAATTATTCTGTCATCCACAAGCTTTAAAAATTTGTAAACTGCAGTGGTAGGTGCAAAGCTTCCGATTCCCAAGGTATCAAAGAAATTTGCTATTAAACCTACTATTCCATAAACTAACCAGTTGCCGCCTTCCTCAAGTCTTCCTTCTTGTTTTGTTTTCATGTAATCTTGAAAAAAAACAAATACAAAAAACAAGGTAAAAGCCATAAGGATTCCTGAAACAATCTTAATAATCATGGCAAAATCTCCTTTTAATTTACACATAATACTTAGCCTTGTTATAATTATACAATATTTCAGGAAAATATTAAAGGAATTATTGTAAAGTAAATTCAGTAAATTGAATTTTTAAATAAATTTTATTTATTTTTTTATTTTTAGTGATTTTCAAACCACCGTTTTTAACATCTTCTTTATTTTATCTATATTTTTATATTGCATCATTACTATACAATAAATTCAAAGATGGATAAAAAACGTTTTATTAACGTTAAAAGACATGAAAAACTAAAATTCTACAATATTTAGAAGAGAGTAAGAAATATTAATTTGATATATTAATATTTAATAAAAAGCAATATAAAAGCACATAGATGATACTATGTGCAGCAAAACTAAAGTTTATTCTTTAGACCTAATTCATAAGCGTATATAATTTTTATATATGATTATAAGTTTTAATTAATTCTCAACAATTTCCATTCTATGTGTATAGACATTATGAACAAGTAATTCATTATTCTTCTCTTCATATTCCACCCAATAGGTTACACTATCAATTCTCATTCTTGTCAAATAATGTGAGTTTTGTGTGTTTAGAAATCTCTCTTTATTTTCTTGTGCATTAATGATGGTTTTTTTTACATCCTCACAAAGAATTAATCTTTCTTTCATTTCATTTTGTACAGCATCAGGTATTATTATTTTGAAATTGCAATCTGTTTCTAAATCCTTCATTACACAACTCCTTTAATAAATTAATCTTAACACGAGTTCTATTTTAATTATTACCATTAAAATTGTATTTATCCATATTAATTCATTTTATAGATCAATACTTGGTTTAAACAATACAATATTATTCACCTAATTTATCTTTAATAGTAGACCAATAATCTTCATTTTCAAGTCCAAGTCTCCATATAGCTATTCCTGATAAATTATTATCGTTAACAACATCTAATTTGTAAGAAAGGCTTGTACTATTTTCAAACCATACAGTATGATTAACTCCCAGCTTATCTTTATATTTAAAGAATGGACTTTTATAAGCATCGCTCCATTCTATATTTGAATTATAAGTTTCAGCTAACTTAGATATAGCATCAATACCATAAGCTTTTGCACCATTTTTAGACCAATCATAGCCATAACTTGCCACCCCTAAAACTATCTTAGATGTCGGCATTTGGGATGTGGCATATTTAATAGTATTCTTTACCCAATCAATAGAAGCCACAGGTCCGGACGCTCCATCTGGAGAGTGCTCATCATAAGTCATTATTATAACTTGATCTGTATACTTTGCTATTTCTTTATAATCGTATGCACCACTCCAAGCAGCTTTAACATTATCATTAGTTTTTGCTGGCACTGAAGCTGTAACAATAAAACCTTTAGAATTAAGTTGTGTATATAGCTCCTTTAGGAAGCTTGTATAATAATTTCTATCATAATAATAAACATTTTCAAAATCTATGTTTACTCCTTTATAATTATTTGCCTTTAATGTATTTAAAATGTTATTTATAAGTAAACTTCTATTAGTTGAACTTTCAAGTAATGATTTAACTGTATTACTATTAAAATTATTTGTTATCATAGCTAAAGTTTCAATTTTATTAGAATTAGCATATTCTATTTGTTGCTTAGGAACAGTACCAGATAAATTTCCTTTAATATCTATAGTATAAGTGTTTGTAGCTATACTACTTATTGAACCAGCATTTTGTATCATTTTATTATAAGAAGATTTATCATCAGGGTAGTAATAGGTTGTAAACGCAAGCACTGTTTTACTTTTATTTTTTGGTATCTCTGCTGCATTCTTTTCTTTGTTATATTTAAAAAAAGCTGTAGTTGTAACCAAAATTATAAAAATCCCTACTAAAAGAATTTGCAATAATCTTTTTTTATTAACCATAGTGTTATCCTCCTAAGGTTTATATATATTTATATAAATAAAAATCACTAAGAAGTAATAAACACTTAGTGATTTTTTATATGGTGATAATTCTACTACTTTATTTGTAACTAGATGTCCATCCTATCATGCTGGCATTTTCTTGTCAATTAGAGATTTGCTCCACAAATTCAATATTTTTACACAATGTATTGAACTGAATAATTCATATATAATCTTATAGTCTATAAACATAAAAAAGAGTTTATGCGTTATTTAAATAGGTCACATAAACTCTTTTTCATTAATATAAAATTAATTTATTTTATAACTAATATCACTAAACTTATATATAGGAGGTACTAGTGATATTTAGTTATATTATCCTAAAAACATTTTTATATCGTCATCTACGTTTGTTATTCCACCTATTCCAAAGTTTTCTATTAAAACTTTAGCCACATTTGGTGAAAGGAATGCTGGTAAAGTTGGTCCTAAGTGAATATTTTTAACTCCTAAGTGAAGTAATGCCAACAATACTATAACAGCCTTTTGCTCATACCAAGCTATATTATATGATATAGGAAGTTCATTAATATCTTCTAATCCAAATACTTCTTTTAATTTAAGTGCTATTACTGCTAATGAATATGAGTCATTACATTGTCCAGCATCTAATACTCTTGGAATTCCTCCAATATCACCCAAATCAAGCTTGTTATATTTATATTTAGCACATCCTGCTGTAAGTATAACTGTATCCTTTGGAAGCTTCTCAGCAAAATCTGTATAATAGCTTCTACTCTTAGCTCTTCCATCACACCCTGCCATAACAAAGAATCTCTTTATAGCTCCTGTTTTAACTGCTTCTACAACTTTGTCAGCTAAAGCTAAAACTTGATTGTGTGCAAATCCACCAACTATTTCTCCTTTTTCAATTTCCTTTGGTGACTTACATTTCTTAGCATGTGCAATTATAGCTGAAAAGTCTTTTGCATTTCCATTTTTTCCGTCTGGTATGTGTTTAACTCCAGGAACACCTGTTGCACCAGTAGTATACATTCTATCTTTATATGAATTTTTAGGAGGAACAACACAATTTGTAGTCATTAAAATTGGACCATTAAAGCTTTCAAATTCTTCAGTTTGCTTCCACCATGCATTTCCGTAATTTCCAACAAAGTGTTTGTATTTCTTAAATGCTGGGTAATAATTTGCTGGAAGCATTTCACTGTGAGTATATACATCTATTCCTGTACCTTCTGTTTGCTTTAATAATTCTTCCATATCCTTCAAGTCATGTCCACTTATTAATATTCCAGGTTTATTTCCAACCCCTATATTAACTTTTGTTATTTCTGGATTTCCATAAGATTCAGTATTTGCCTTATCAAGTAGTGCCATAGCATCTACTCCATATTTGCCTGCTTCAAGTACTAAAGCTATTAATCCATCTACTGCTATGCTATCATCCAAAGTTGCTGCTAATGCTTTTTGCATAAAACCATGAAGATTTCCATCATCATATCCTAAGTTATTAGCATGCTTAATATATGCAGCCATACCTTTTAATCCATAAACTAAAAGTTCTCTTAATGATCTTATATCTTCATTCTCAGTAGCTAGTACACCTACTTTTTCTGCTTTTGCATCAAAAGCATTTACATTATCAGCAAACCATACTGCTGCTTCTGGTAAGTTAAGATCTTCTTCTTTTTTAGCTCCACCAAGTCCAAAGATTTTTTTAAGCCATGAAGTATTTTCTTTTGTTTCAGTAAGTTTTCCACCAGCTTTTATATACTGTTCTTTAACTTCTTCTCTTAACTGTAATCCTTTTTTTATTCTATCTATAAATATATTTCTATCAAAATTTGCATTAGTTATAGTTGCAAATAAGCTTTCTACTACAAATTTATTTACTTCCTTGTTGTCTACTCCTAATTTTCTTGCTTTTGTGCTGAATACTGAAATTCCTTTAGTTATATATATTAATAAATCTTGTGCCTTTGCTAAATCTTCTGTCTTTCCACATACCCCTTTTATTGTACAACCTTTGCAGTTAGCTGCTTCTTGACATTGATAACAAAACATACTCATTTAATAATTCCACCTTTCAATTTTAAAATTTAAATTTATGATTTACTGTGTTATTTTCTGTGTTATCTGCTTTCTATGTTTATATATTACTAAAATACTCATATTAAATCTGTAACGATTGTTACCAATTCAAAAAATATAAAAAAAGACGGTTAATTTTTTACCGCCTTAAAAACAAATTGTATTGAAACTTACTATTTAGCTTACTTATGATAAACAATACCTATAATTATTTTCATTAAAAATTAGTTAATTATTCTCTGCATTCTTTTGTTTTTTTATCTTCATACATTCTTTCATCTGCAATTTTTATTAATTCTTCAAAAATAACTCCATCATCAGGAAACAATGAATATCCACAACTTATTCCTGTATTTTTCTCTGGTACTATTTGAGAAACCGAAGCTTTTATCTTTGAAATAATTTGTTGTAATTCTTCAATATCTACATAACTTAAAAGTATAACAAATTCATCTCCTCCGATTCTTGCAGCCTTACCTTTTAATCCTATAGCATCTGTTATAATTTTAGTTGCACCATTAATATATTTATCTCCATAAATATGACCATAATCATCATTAACTCTTTTTGTTCCATCTAAGTCACAGAGAATAACATAAAAACAATTTCCAGCTTCTGAAACCATTTTATAACTATTTTCTATTCCCTTTCTATTTAGCATGCCAGTCATGTGATCAGTTAATGCAAGTTCCTCAAATTTTTCAATAGTTTTCTTTGTATAATCACTCCACAATATTACACCTAACACGTATATGATAGCACCTAAGGTAAATCCTATTTTTATTATCATATATGCCAAATGAGAACCTTTAAAATAGTTAATCATATCAACAAAAGTGGCAATATTAATTAAACTTAATCCTCCAATTAATATAATGAAAGTATATGTTCTAAATTTCCATCTCCTCTTTGTAAAAATTAATAACCTTGCCATATAAAAAAGAAGTATTGTAGTAACTAAATAAACTAGAATTTTTTGAAGCTCAATCATAAGTAGCCACCAACCTTAACTTATATCTTGTTTTGAAAAGTATTTTTTAATTTTATATTTGAATGAGAATTATTTTTCATCTTACGAAACATAATCACTAAAACTGCCAAACTTGAAATTAGTAAAAATACAGGTATAAATAAGAGCACAGCTTTAGTACAATATTTTATAGAAATTACCCCGCCAAGTAAAGGAGCCACAGCAAAACCAATACTTCCTACAGTTCCTTGAACACCAAATAGCAATCCTCTTCTATTAACAGGTGTATCCTCTGTTGTAATTGACATTATTACAGGTTCAACCCCTCCTGTAATAAAGAATACCATACCAAAAATGCCTGTAAATATCCACAAGTTATTTATATATGCAAGGGGTATGGAAAATACAGCACCTAGCACTAAATATACTAATAGTAATTTCATTTTGTTATATTTATCCCCTAATCTACTTAAAGTTAATCCAGCTAAAGCTGTTGTAAATGCTAAAAATCCATTTATAAGCCCTGTTATTCCAGCTATACCCTTAGTAGTATTTTTAATTTCTTGTACATATATTGGAATATAAGGATTAAATACAGTACGACCTATTCTTATAAAGAGAAGCACTATAAGCATTGATACAGCTGTAGCTGTAAAAATAGAAAGCATTGGCACTTTTTCTTTTTCCTTCTTTTCTTCACCTTTCACAGCAATTTCTTTTTCTTCCTTTACAATAAATAAAACCAGTAAAAAGTCCAAAAACATAAGAATACCACCAACTATAAAACTTACACGGTACCCAACAAATTCTGCAACAATACCTCCTATTACTGGACCAATAGATTGTCCAATGAATGTAGAAGAAGATAAAAATCCAAGGGCAAAAGAAAGTCTGTTTTTAGGTGTATTAGCTGCAACTAAAACTATAGCTGCTGTAACAGTTCCAGTAAATATGCCTTGTAAAAGCCTTAAAATTATTAACTGATTTACATTGACAATCAAACCCATGCCTGCAATTATAAATGAAGCAAATAACATGGCCCTTATAAGCATAAGTTTTCTACCATATTTGTCCGAAATAATTCCCCAAATTGGAGACATAATAGCCATAGTAACTGCAGGTGCTGCATTTAAAATGCCTGAGTATAATTTAACATCATTAGGTGATGTAATTCCAAGCTGTTGTATATAAAATGGTAAAAAAGGCATTCCAAAATTAAAACTCATTATGGACAAAATTTGTGAAAACCAAACAGTATAAAGATTTATTTTCCATCGTTCCATTATTGATTATTACCTGATCTCAAAATTATAACAAATAGTAATGTATATTAACCTTAAAATTTCAATATTTCTTTGCTACTCGCTAAATATTATCAGGTTTTCACTTCCTTTCCTATTATGCTAATTTTCGACTTACATATTAGCTATTATATCATCAACTGTTTATATTTAAAAGTTCTCCAAATAAGATACCTTTATTTGTTAATTATGAAAATTTTGTTGTTATTATTTTATATATAGTCTGTATTGCTAATGGAATAATCTTCTCATCAAAATTAAATTTTGAATTATGTAGAGGATAATTTTTTTCACCTTCTATTTCTGCAAAAAAAACCACTCTTGCACCCTTTACTCTTTTAAAATAAAACCCTGCATTATCCCCTGCAAGATATGGTTTAATTGAAGTAGTTACATGCTGCTTACCAAATATACTTTTTCCAACCTTCCTACCTATAGTTACAAGCTCATCATCATTATAAACACTAGGTATTTTAGGCATTGTCTTAATTTCTATTAAACTGCCACTTTCTTTTTGTAACTTTTCCTGCATTTTGCTCAAAAGCTTACAAATATTAACTCTATCTCTTTCATAAAAAGTTCTTAAAGTTCCTTTCATTTCAACGCTTTCTGCAATTACATTGGTCTTTACTCCTCCTCTTATAGTTCCAATACCAACCACAAAAGGCATTTTTGATTTATATGTATCATTTATTTCACTTACAGCACAAATAACTTTTCCAGCTACTTTAATAGCATCAATACCCTTATTTACTTCACACCAATGGCTTGCTTTTCCTCTAATTTTAATATTTAAAGAACTTATCTCACATGTAGATACATTTTTTCGAATTTCCATTCCTACAGGTAATGAATTGGCTAAATGAAAAATCAGTATTCTATCAACCTTTGGTTTTAATAGTGCACCACCTTTAATCATTGCCTTTGCACCTTTTCCTATTTCTTCTCCAGGTTCAAATATAAACTTTATATTACATTTTAAATTTTCCTTAGTTTGATAAAGTACATAGGAAAGTCCAAGAGCAATTGAAACTATAGCATCATGACCACAAGCGTGCATAATATTTTCATTTTTTGATGCATATTCGCAAGATGTTTCTTCTTGTATTGGCAATGCATCCATTTCAGCACGAATGGCAAAAGTAGGATAGTTTTCATCATTTATAATTTCTGCAACCACTCCTGTATCTGCTACTATTTTATAAGGTATACCAATTTTGTGTAGAAAACTGCAAATAAGTTTACAAGTTTCAAACTCTTGTAAACTTAATTCTGGATACATATGCAGTTGTCTTCTTATTTTAATTATTTCAGGTGTTATTTTCTCTATTAAATTTATATAATTATTATCCATTTATATATAAATCCATCTCCATTTCAGTTTTCATAATTTTTTTTCCACTTTTCATTCCACTGTTCAAAACTTATTCCTTTTACTTGTTCTAAAGTTTTTCCATCCAAAGATGTAAAGTTTGTGAGTATATTAGAATTAATACGAGAATATCCCCCTATTACTGTACCCTCTGATACCATAACATATACACTTACACCATTTTTAAAATTTATATGTTTCTTCTCTAATGGATGCTTGGTAACTATAAATCCATATACATATATTCTCTTTCCAAAATATCCATCAGGATCATTTTTTTGCAATCCCCATATTTGCTTCAGCGGCACAATTCCTACTGTTTCTGAAAATTTACTTTTTTCTAAAGTATATTTTTCTAGCTGACCACTAGAGGAAATTATCTTATATCCTTGTGACTTGATATACTGTTGTGCTACCTTTTCATTATCTGTAACATTTAGTTTATTAGCATAACTAAATATAATAAACACAGCAATAGCACTAAATATATATATGACTTTTTTCAAATATTCTTCCTCCTTAAATCATATTAAATAATTATTACCTAACTTATTAATCCTTATAATTATTTAATGCTTCAAATATCCTTTTAGAAATAGCATCATATCCTTTTCCATTAGGATGAAATTTATCAATGGCAAGATAATTATCTGTATTATACTTAAATAGATCATAAGTTGGAATAAATATAGATTTAGAATCTGATGATACAATTTTATTGGTTTCATAATTCCAATTGTCAAGTAAGTTTATTTTATCTGATGCTAAATTTTTACCAAATGGATTATACAAGCCAACAAATATTATCATACATTTAGAATTCTTACTTCTTATAGCTTTAAAAACATTTTTAAGATTATTCAAATACTTTTCCTGTGTAATTTTAAAAGCATTACTATTTGAATCTGTTGAAGTTGAATCAAAGTTTGTAAAATTTTTAATTTCATTTCCTCCAATGGAAATGAGTATAATATTAGAACCTTCTATATATTTCAAGGTTTGTTCTTCACTTGCAATATTAACAAGTCCTGAAGAAGTATCACCTATAACTGAAACATTAGTAACCTTTACAGTCTTTGTTTCTTTAGCTTTCCAAAGATCAGCAAAATCACCTGCAAACCCTTTACCCTTCTCATCTCCAGTACCTTTTGCAAGAGAATCACCCATAACTAAGATATTATATGATTTATTATCCACTTCTTTCACTTTATCCTCTTTTTTATTATTATTAGAAACTTGTTTATTATCTTCAGCTTTAAAAGCATTTTTAGCACTGGATGTTCCTGTAATAAAAATAGCTGATACAAAACCTACAATTAATACAACTGCTGTTATTATTGAAATGGTTAGTATAACTCTCCATTTAAATTTTTTATACATAACTTTCCTCCCTGATTACTGCTTCATATTATTATTTTTATATTCTAAACCAGTACATCTTCCTTTGAAAATACTTTAAAGCTGATGATTAAAGATATAAAAGCCCATGCACAAAGTACTAATATAGAAAAAACAAGACTCATTCCATTTACAGGTTCATAAGATCCTGTTAAATATTGTGGTAAATTTAAATTAACTGCAAAAAAATATTTAACTAAAGGCCAATCTGATAAATAAAACTGAAGAAACTGTCCTCCAATTATAGAAGCCATAATTATACCAATAGAAGTTGCTGTATTTTTTACTAATACCGAAATCATAAAGGACAAAGTTGCAATGCAAATAGCAGAAAACCATCCTAAAGAATATACCAATATTGCATACTGCCATTGATACAATCTTACTACTCCAGAAGTATCTATATTACCATTCACAGCCTTAAAACCAGTTATGACAGGCTCTAACCATGCAGAATTATGAAACATAAATGTTGATATTAAAATACACATAGCTGCTGTTTCTAAAATAACAATACAAGATAAAATTAAAACAGCTGCATATTTACTCAATAATATTTTCCATCTAGGAACTGCTCTCGTTAAAAGTATCTTTATAGTTTTTGCTGAAAATTCACCCGAAACAATATCACCAGATAAAATTATTATTAAAAGTGGAAAAAACAAATAAACCGCTTGCTGCATAAATTCCACAGTAAATTTTCCTGCACTTGGAGTAATAGGATTTATATTATGATCTACATAATATTGCAATTGCTCAATTTGTATACTTATAGAATTTTTTCTATTTTCACTTATGTTTGGCCTGTTTATCATAGTTTTTAAATCTGTTATTTGCTGATTGGCTAACGATTTCCAGTTGTAGTTTTGAGTTTGCCCACTGCTTTTCATATATCTTTGTATGGTATTTTGATAAGAGTGCATTTCTCCATAAGCAAAAAGCGATACTAATACCAATAAAATGGCTGTTATAAGTAAAAGTTTCCTTTTAGAAAGCATTTTAATAACTTCATTTTCTATTAACTTTAGCAAATTTCTCACCTTATTTCCTTAAACAATTTTATTATTTTCTGTTATACTTAAAAATAAATCCTCTAAAGTTTTATGTTTATTGTCTACAAATTTTAACATTAAACCTGCCTTAAAAAAGCTTTCATTTATCTCTTCTACTTTGGATAAATCAACTTCTGCTTGAAGTTTCCCATTAACTATTTTACTTTCAATTTTCCAAACATCACTTAGTATTTCTTTTCCCTTTTCATTATCATTAAGCATCCAAAATACTTCTTGATTATTTAAAAGTTCACTTACATTTGCATTTTTTAAAATACTTCCATTCTTAATTATAGTTACCTTGTCACACATAAGCTCTATTTCTGAAATAAGATGACTTGATACAAGCACAGAAATGTTTTCTTCCTTTGCAAGTGTTTTTATTATGTTTCTAAACTCTGTTATACCTGCAGGGTCCAGCCCATTAGTAGGCTCATCTAAAATAAGAAGTTTAGGCTTATTAATTAAAGCTTGAGCAAGTCCCAATCTCTGCTTCATTCCCAAAGAATAGGTATTTACTTTATCATATATTCTATCTTCAAGTCCTACTAATTTCACTGCATTCATAATGTTCTCTTTCTTGATATTATTACTCATTGCAGCTAGCATATTAAGATTATCCATTCCACTCATATAATTATACAAATTAGGTCCTTCTATAATACATCCAACACTTTCCATAGCTTTTACGTAATCTTTAACAATGGAATATCCACATATATTAATATTTCCAGAGGTTGGTCTGGAAAGTCCTACAATCATTCTCAAGGTAGTTGACTTTCCTGCTCCATTAGGGCCAAGGAAGCCTAAAACTTCTCCTTCCTTTATTGAAAAACTTATATCTTTTATAATTTCTTTTCCCTTTATAATCTTACTAACCTTATCTAGTAATAAAACTTCCCTTTTCATGATAACAAACCTTCTTCCCTTATATCATATCCTGAAAAATGTATTTACTTTATCTCTTTAAACTTAATTTTAATATTAACTATTTCAGCCTTTGTTCCTATTCTTATAGGTGGCCCCCAGGTTCCATAACCGGAAGTAACTATTAAATTGAAATTGTCTTTTTTTAAATATCCATAATCATCTTCATATATCATTTTTGTAATAAAATTATTGGGGAAAAATTGTCCTTTATGAGTATGCCCTGAAAGTTGAATGTCCACTTTTTCCTTTTCATCTTCCTGCAAATTTGTAGGTCTATGATTTAGTACTATAATTGGAAGGTCCCTATTAACATCCTTTAGTATTTTATCAAGTGGTTTAATACTTTCTTTTTCTCTGTCAACTCCTGCTGGATCATCCCTTCCAACCACATAAAAACTATTATCAATTTTTACTGCACTATCATGCAGCATCTTAACATTGCCATTTTTTAAATAATAAAGAGTTTCTGGTAAATCTTTTTCTATATATTCATGATTTCCCGTGATACCATAAACTCCATACTTTGACTTTATACTTTTGAAAGCATTTGATGCATAACTTTTCAATTTTGTAGTACTGCTTTCATCCATTATATCACCACAAAAGAAAACTATATCAGGATTCAGTGAATTGATTGAAGTTACCATTTTATCAATACCTTTTTCTTTAACACCTATTCCCATATGCACATCTGCAACCATTACTACATTAAGTGAATTGATTTTATCAGCTTTTTTATTAACAGTTAAATTGTAGTTTGTAACTACTATATGAGCAGCATTCCAAAGTCCAAAGCCTATTATCATAAATACCACTATGAAAACTGACACTCCATTTCCATACAATCTGCTTAAGTAATTTCTAACTTTTCCCCTATAACCTATTTTATTTAGTATAAGCTTGGCAATATCTACCATAGGAAACAATATAAGAAGATAGCATGTAATAGCAAGGCAAATGGCTCCTATTGCTGTAAATATTGAGGTTAATAAATTATTTGCAGATAAAAAACTTCTAAGTAAAACACTTATGATATATGAAAGTGATAAACTCCAAAATATAAACCAATATAATTTACTTCTTATTTTTTTATTTTTATATGAAAATACACCTTTACCTTTTACTCCAATATAGTAACATGACATCACATATAAAAACACAAAAAACAAAAGCAAGAGTATAGTTCCAATAGATATCAATATATGCATTTAATACTCCTCCATTTGAAAACTGTGACTTTTTATCATAGATTTCTTTCTTTATGTGCAATTTATCTCGTTATGCACTAGTGTCATATGTACATAGTACATTTTAGATATCTCATAGTCAACATCAAAAATTTAATTGTATTAATTATAAAATTTCCAATTAACTTTTCATTCTTTTCATAATATTTAGTAACAATTACTACACCTTAGTGTCACTTTATGTTAAAATCATAAAAAGACATTTAATTTAAGCTTGTAATAATTTACATATCAATAATTAGTAATATTATTTACAAAGGTAATATACAAGTTTCACCTGGCTACAATTAATTTTTTAGGAGGTACATTATTATGAATTCAATTAGTTATGAAAACTTATTACACCAGTTAAATGCAGGAAAAAGAGCTGTTATGGTTACAATAGTTAATGATAAAAATAGTGAAAGTACAACTTTGTCTAAAAAAATCCTTTTAACTGAAGAAGATTTAGAAAGCGGTAATAACAATTACAATTTCGACAGCGAATTTTATGAAAAAGTTAAATATGCTCTAGAATCTGGCAATTTACAATTTGAATCCTCTGGAAAAGAAATATATTTAATTGAACCTTATTTTCCTGAGCCTAAACTAATAATTTTAGGTGGAGGACATATTGCTAAACCTTTAGTAGAATTTGGAGCAAAAGTTGGATTTTCAGTTACTGTCATTGATGATAGACCATCCTTTGCTAACAGCAAAAGATTTCCCGATGCTGAAAATGTAATTTGCGAAAGCTTTGAAAAATGTTTTGACTTAATTAACTTAAATCCATCCACTTTTGTAGTAATTGTAACTAGAGGTCATAGACATGATATGGATTGTTTAAGACAAGTATTAAAATATGACACAGCCTATACTGGAATGATTGGCTCTAAACGTCGAGTTAATGGTGTCATGAATCAATTATTAAGTGAAGGTTACTCTAAAGAAAAGCTTGATAATGTCAATGCTCCTATTGGTCTTGATATAGGTGCAGTTACTCCTGAAGAAATAGCCACTTCTATTATAGCTCAAGTTATTAGCTATAGGAGACTTGTTGCTTCAAAAAATGGTATCAAAAAAGTTACAAAGGCTAATTGGCCAGAATTTGACCGTGATGTACTAATTGCATTAAGCCAAGAAGAAAAAGAGCCTAAAGCCATTATTACAATTATTTCTACTAAGGGTTCTGTTCCAAGAAAAGAAGGAGCAAAAATGATAGTTTATCCTCATGGTAAAATTCTTGGAAGTATTGGTGGAGGCTGCAGTGAAGGTTCAGTAATCAATACGGCTCGTTACATATTAAGAAATGGCGGCTGCAAGGTTGAAAGTATAGACATGACAGGTTATATTGCTGAAGAAGAAGGTATGGTTTGCGGCGGAATAATGGATGTATTCATTGAACCATTTTAAAAATAACCAAAAGTATGCATAAATTAGATAATAAGTATTATGAAAGCTACTCTTTTTTATTGAGCTCTTCACCATAATGTATTATAAACAATTTTTTATATTAGAATTACACTAGTTACTACACAACTTTTTAGGTGGAGGGAGCTTTAAATATATGGTGTATAAAAACTTTTGAGTAAATTTAGGAGCCCTTATGCATAAAATTTAAAAAATCTCGTAATTTGAATCAGGACGATTCAAGCCGCGAAAGTCCCAGGAAGGGACATTTGAGCGGGTAGAGATTTTTTTAATTTTAGTCATTAGCGCTCCTTAATGAACGGCTGGCTTTTATACACCATATATTTAATGCGGACTCCACCTAAAAAGTTGTGTCGCAATGTAAAATTAATTTTCTGGATAATTTAAATTTTTCTCATTTACATTTAATAAAACTTCATTTAAAAATTTGTTTGCTATATATTTTGCCATAGGAAGGTTCATATCTAAATAATTCCCACAATCTCTAGCTGCAGCACCAGGTACATCACCTTCAAAATTTGCAATGAATTTGTACATTTCTATTAATAAATCAACAATATCTTTTGATTTATAATCTCCACTTAAAATTAAATAAAAACCTGTTCTACATCCCATAGGTCCAAAATATACAGTTTTTGAACCATATACACTATGATTTCTTAAAAAAGTTGCAGCAAGATGCTCAATAGTGTGCATTTCAGCAGTATTCATAACTGGCTCAAAATTTGGTCTTGTCATTCTTATATCAAAAGTAGTAAGAGCTACTTCTCCAAATTTATCTTTTCTTGAAACATAAACACCTGGAAGTAGTTTTTCATGATTAACTGTAAAACTTGCGATTTTTTCCATTTCTATTACCTCCTATAAATCCAATCCAATCTTAACATTTATACATTTTTACGTCAAGTAAGCACCTAAGAGCAATATTACACTAGTATTTCTGTTCCATTTTCTGTAACAACTATAGTATGCTCCCATTGAGCTGAAAGAGAACCATCTTTAGTAAGTACTGTCCAATCATCATCAAGAGTAATACATTTATAATCTCCTTCATTTATCATAGGTTCTACAGTAAATACCATGCCTGGAAGTAATAATACTCCTTTTCCATCCTTAGCAAAATGGTCTACATGAGGTTCTTCATGGAATTTTAACCCTACACCATGTCCTCCTAAGTCTCTTACTACGGAATATCCTAATTTGTTACAATAATTTTCTATAGCTGTTCCTACAGCATTAAGGCTACCATAAGGTTTTACTGCATCAATACCTATATACATAGCTTTTTTTGTCTCTTCTACAAGTTTAACTGCATTTTCACTAGCTTCACCTATTATAAACATTCTGCTGGCATCAGAATAATATCCATCCAATATAGTACTTACGTCTATATTAATTATATCTCCACTTTTTAAAACTGTATTGTCTGGTATGCCATGACATATAACATCATTTATAGAAGTACAAACACTTTTGGGATATCCAAAATAATTTAATGGAGCAGCAATAGCTCCTCTTTTTGCAGTGTGCTCCCTAACCCAATCATCTATTTCATTGGTAGTTACTCCTTCTTTAATTCTCTCTGCTACAATATCCAATATTTCATTAGTAACTATCCCACTTTTTCTTACTCCCTCAATTTGTTCTGGTGTTTTTATTAAATCAAAAGAAGGAATTGTGAAACCTTCTTTTTCATATTCGAATAATCTAGCATCTTGCTCCATGTGACATTTCTTATACTTTTTACCACTTCCACACCAACATAAATCATTTCTACCTGGTTTTTTCATCAAATACATCTCCAATCAAATATTTAGCCTATTAATATAATACCAGTCTTTTCTAATAATTTAAACATAATTTTCAAAACATGGTTTTTAATTTTAGTATAATAAATAAAAAAAATTAGCAACATAAAATAACTTATGCTGCTAACTTGTCCATTTCTGTTTTAATTTATTTAACTCTTTTAGCAGTTAAATAATCTCCTCTTGTAAGAGGTGAAACTTTAACCACATCCCCAGTTTGTGGTGCATGAATATACATTCCATCACCTACATATATTCCAACATGGTGAGGATTACTTGATGTTCCAAATAAAACTAAATCTCCTGGTTGAAGCTGAGCCCTTGATACCGTACTACCATCATTTATTTGTTCATAAGTAGTTCTTCCAAGTCCAACACCAAAATGTGCATAAACATACTGAGTAAATCCTGAACAATCAAATCCTGAAGGTGAAGTTCCGCCCCAAACATAAGGAGTTCCTATAAAACTATAAGCATAATTTACTACTGCATTGCTTCCTAAAGATACAGATGCTCCTCTTGATAAGCTAGCTTTAGAAACCGCTGCTGAAGCATATAAGCCTTGTGTTTGCTGAGATTGAGCAGCTAACTTCTTAGCAGCATCCTTATCTGAATTAAGCTTGGCAATCTTTTTTTCCGTATCTGCTTTTAAACTTAGTAATTTAGTACTCTTTTCACTTAAGTTCTTCTTTTCTGTTTCCATTTTGTTCTTTTTATCATTTAAAGAAGCAATTGTTTTGTTATCAAAAGCTACAATTGTCTTTATTGCTTCCATTCTAGATAAAAAGTCTGAAAAATCTTTTGAATCCAATATCATTTCAATATATCCATCAGATCCATTTATGTATGCTGCTCGTACTCTTTTTTTCAATATGTCTTTGTGCTGAGTTATGTCATTATCATTATTTTTTATCTGTTGTTCTAATGATTTTATGTCATTTGAAGTTTTAGTTATTTCCTTATTGCTGCTATCCAACTTTACTAAAGCATTTTGTATGTCGTTATCTAGTTTTTCTATATTGACATTAACATTTCCGTCTTGTGAGGGGTCATTAGCTGCTGGTTTTGCAAAAACCGTATTTCCCAGTAAGAATACTGCGGTTAAAGTTCCCGTAATAAACTTTACTATTTTTTTCACTAATATCTCTCCTTTATACTTTTCTTAATTATTTTTACTCTTTCCCCAATTACATATTATAATAGGTTATAATATGCAAAATGAAAAACAATCTTTTTCATTATACCATAAATTTAAGAAATTTTGAAATTTATTTTTATATTTTTTAATTTTATAGTTTATTTTAAAAAATTAAATGCCTTACTTTTAATAAATTTATATGATATTTTATTATAAATAGACTATCTTACTTAATCTTAATCTTTTTAAATTCTGTAATTAAATCCATCAATTAACTAATGAAAGATGCTAGTATATTTTGTGTTATTGAATTCATATTACCAATTACAATTGTTTTATTCTTTTCAAAAAATATTTCACAAAATATACTAACTCATCTTCTAGTTGTTTTTAATGCACCTTATTCCACTGAAATTGCATTTACAGGACACTGATCTGCTGCTTCTTGTGCACTACTTTCTTGCCCAGATGGTACTGCATCTCCCATAGCTTTTGCTTTACCATCATCGTCCATTTGAAATACTTCTGGACAAACATCTGGACATAATCCACAACCTATACAAGTATCTTTATCAACATTAGCTTTCATGATATTATAGGACTCCTTTCACTTTATAATTTAAATAGTTCATAATTTATTTTCCCGATTTTTTAAATTTCAATTCATCAATATTAAAATATTATTTAATTCTTATCTTAAACTTCCACTAAAATTTTAAATTAAAGCAAAAAAATTTTTAAATTAAATCAAAAAAGGCTTGAACTTTTTTATTTACATGATATAATAGTCTAACAAACAAAGTTTATTAATAAATTTTATCAAAAAATATTTTTTATTATTAGAAACAAGTTTTTATTAGGAGGTGTAAAATCAATATGGAAATAAAATTCGAAATTCCTATAGACGTTATTGAAGAATGCTTAGTATACTTAGATTAAAATATTATACTTTAAGAAGGGATGATTTAAATGAAAAAGTCAAAGAAATGTATGGCTCAAAATTTAAGTTTCACTATTAATGTTAATGAATTAGCTTTAAATTCTAGAAAATTTGATACCAACGAAATTTCTAGAGGTACTGGCATTCAGAAAGCTAAAAAAGGTAAAGGTTCATATACCCGTAAGAATAAAAATTGGGAATATTCTTACGGGTATTAATTTTTTATTTAAACATTGCTCCTGATATAACCATTTTTTGAACTTGATTTGTACCTTCATAAATTTGAGTTATTTTAGCATCTCGCATCATTCTCTCTAATGGATAATCCTTCATATATCCATATCCACCTAAAATTTGAACTGCTTCTGTAGTAACATACATTGCTGCATCAGTAGCTGCAAGCTTTGCTCTTGCTGCTGATACTGAATATGGTATGCCATTATCCTTTTCCCAAGCTGCTTTATATACTAAATTCCTAGCCTGTTCAATTTTCATATCCATATCTGCCATCATCCATGCTAATCCTTGGAACTTATATATTTCTTTTCCAAATTGCTTTCTTACCTTTACATATTTAATTGTTTCCTCTAATGCTCCTTCTGCAATTCCAAGTCCTTGAGCTGCTACTCCTATTCTTCCACAATCTAGGGCCTTCATGGCTATTTTAAATCCTTCTCCTTCTTTTCCAACTAAATTTTCTTTTGGAACTCTACAATTTTTATATAATGTTTCTGATACTTGAGCTGCTCTTATTCCCATCTTATCTTCAAGCTTTCCAATTGAGAACCCCGGAAAATCTTTTTCCACTATAAATGCTGACATACCTTTTGAACCCTTAGTTTTATCTGTCAATGCAAATACCATAAGGGTATCAGCAATTGGTCCATTGGTTGTAAACTTTTTTTCTCCATTTAATATATAATAATCTCCATCTAAAACTGCAGTAGCTTGTCCTCCAGAAACGTCTGTACCTGCATTAGCTTCAGTTAAGCCAAATGCTCCTATTTTTTTACCACTAAGCAAATCAGGTAAATATTTTTTCTTTTGACCTTCTGAAGCAAACATATATATAGGTGATGCACAAAGTGATACATCCACAGAATAAGAAATTCCTAAAGCAGCACAAGCTTTTGATATTTCCTCTACAGCTATTACATATGCTAGATAATCGCCATCTGCTCCCCCATACTCACTAGAAAATGGTAATGCAACAAGCCCTATATCTGCCATTTTTTTAAATACTTCCATAGGATACTCACCTGTTTTATCCGCTTCTCCAGCAATGGGTTTAATTTCATTTTCCGTAAATTCTCTTACCATGTTTCTTACATTTTCCTGTTTTTTTTCTAACCTAAAATCCATATATATTCCTCCTATTAATTAAATTTTTATACAATTTTACTTTGTTTAAATTTCAAAATGCTATAATACCTTCCATAAATTATGATAACATTGTAATAAATAGAAATATATGTATTAATTGAATAGATTTTTTAAACTTTTTTACTAATCTTTATATAAATAAAAACAGTATAAAGTTTTTATATACTTATTTTAAGTACATAAAAATTTTATACTGTTAAACTTTCTTCACTTATAATATTTTTAAATTTTAGATATATAATAATTGAAACTGTATTTAAAAGTTATTAAAATTTTTTATAAGATAACCTAAGTAAAATTCAAATTTAACCTTTGTATCTGTTAAATCCTTTTTTAAAATTTCCTGTATTTTATTGATCTTGTACATCAATGTATTTCTGTGCAAATACAGCTTTTTTGACGTCTGTATATAATTTCCGTTCTTTTCTATAAACACATAAAATATATGTGTAAAATCAGTATCATTTTGAGCATCATATTGCTCAAGTATGCCTACAGTCTCATCATAGTATTCCTTTAATAAAGTTACATTTTTTATTTCACTGAGCAATTTATAAGCTCCTATATTTGAATAAAACATATTTTTGTCAATACTACCTTCTGACTTTATCACTTTTAAAGTTTTCAAAGCTTCTAAATAACTTGTCTTTATTTCAAAAAATCTAGTATATGCATTTCCAACTGCTATACTCAAATTAATATCTAAAAAGTTCTTTTTACCATTTTCTCTTATAAACTCCAAAAGCTTTTCTAAATTAATAAGCTTATCTTTTTCATTTATCATGAGAAAAACTACAGATTCATCTTCTAAAAAGCTGATAGGTTGAAATTTTGCATCCCAAATTGAACTATTCACACATCTTAAAAAACTACTTTTCATATGAAATATACTTTGTTCATCCTTAATATTTTTAGAATATAAATATTCTTGAAACCTGTCCATTGATACAATAATTATTCTAAAGGATTTAAATGAAGTATACCCTGAATCTGAAAGCCTTTTTGTAAAATCTTCATAGGTTACTTTATCAGATATTATATTCTTTAATAAATTTTCATAAGGAAGTTCTTCTAGATATGCTTTTACTATGTGATTGCAAATAACCTTAGTAACTTCTGATAAACTAATCTTCCATGGAATTTCAAAAACAGGAAAATTATTTTCATCAGATATTTTCTTTATATAGTCAGGTACCTTTGAAAAATACTTTCCAACATTTACAATTAACCCTGCTGCATCCTTTTTTATTAACCCCTTTATTAATTCAACAAATCCATCCTTATCATCAAAAATTGCTACTCCTGTAAGTATTATTACTTCATCACTTTGTGCATAACTTACTATATCAGGAGTTTCCATAATATGTACCCATTTTACCCTTCTAAAAATCCCCTTCTTCCCACTTACTAATTTCAAATCCTTTAATTCTGGCAAGTTTATTAACTGATCAAATGTAATCTCCATAATTAACTCTCCCCCATCAAAGCTATTTCAAACTTATTCAATTATATTTTAATGCTTTTAATTCCAAAAAGATATATTAATGTAATAAAATGTTTATTCGGTCAATATAAACCTATAAATATTTATATTAAAAATTAAAGGAAATTATAATAAAAATAGGGTTCAATACTGAATCAGTATCAAACCCTATTTTTATTGTTAACTGAATTATTTTTCAGGCACTTCATAAATTGCTGTAGCTTCAACTGTCATAACAGGATCTTCGTAAACATTCACAGCAGAATCCTGTCTTAACATTCTAGCATTTTCAGCTATTTTAAAAGCTCTTAACTGTACTTTTCTTTTATTTCCGCATTCTCCTATTATTCGTCCATCTACCTCTATAAAATCTCCTGCATAAGTAGGAAATGTATATCTAATTTCATCATAACCTAAGCATGTACCCTCATTGCCATCACGCATAATCATTAGGTTAGTTGCAACGTCACCCATTAATTCTACTGTATGAGAACCATTAACTAATTCCCCTGCATAATGTGCTTCACCTGAAGACATTCGAGTACGTATCATAGTTTCATAATTTTTTTCTGGTTTAACAAAAGTATCTGACATTATAACCGCCTCCTAAATTTATAATATTATTCCCATTTATTTTTTATAACACCCTCTGGTTGAATTCCTCTTTGACAATTTTTCTTAACAACTAAAGTTCCTATTGCTCTTGCTACCAAAACTGGTGGATCTAGAACGTCAACATCATTTACTTTAGCATCAGGTTTTCCATTAAGTCTAGCAGGAGTAGCTACCTTATATGTTTCAAATTCACACTTACGGGAAGAATTTCCAACTTTAATTATACGTCCATGGCACTCGATATAATCTCCTTCATAAACTGGTTTTAAAAATTCTACTTTTTCATATCCTGCAAATAGTGATTCATCACCATCTTGAAGAACACAAAGTTCAGTTCCTACATCACCATATATATCTAAATGTTTATTGGGTTTCATAACCCCACCTAAATAATGTGTACTGTCAGGATTTACCCTGTATCTAAGAATAGATTCTCTAACCATAAAAAACACCTCCAAAATGTTTTGTAGTAATATAAAAATTTAATTTCTTTATATGTTTTAATTTATAACTAATGTATCTTTCTTTCATGATTATAGTAACACCTTATCAAATGGAAATATATGTATTAAGTTAACAATCTTTTTGGGCTTTTTTACCAATAGGATTTTAAGTAAAAAAATAAACTCCCCTGCTTATAAGCAAAGGGAGTTACCTTTATAAAAATTTTTATTTAATTACTATAAAAATAGCTTAATTAAAAATGAAATATGCATTAATCATATACTTCATCAATTAATGCTATTTTCAACATTTGCTGGGCTTAATTGTTCAAGTACAACAAATTGACCTCCATTAATAGAACTTAAGTAGAAAGGTATTTTCGTATCACCAAGCTTATCTACAGAAAAACTATCCATTATTCCTCTGGGATTACTATTTTTTAAGATTTGTTCCTTTAAGCCTTTTTTCTTTCCTTCATTTCTTTTAAGGGCATCTGTAAGCATTGAAGCAGCTTCATAACCAAAAGCAGCTCCAAATGAAGGCTCATTTCCAAATCTAGTTTTATATTTATCTTGAAAATCTTTAAAAACTTGAGATTTACTATTAGGAACATAACATTGTTCAACCTTCATTCCTTCAACTGCTGTACCGCCATTAGTAATTAAAGTTGGTGTTTGTGCCCAAGATGAAGCATACAGTGGAAGTGACAAATTCATAGCTCTAATTTTTTGAGCAATCATAGCTGTATCAATATCTGATGCAATTATGAATATTCCTTGTGGTTTACTATCATTTAATTTAGATAATAATGAAGAAAAATCTGATTGACTCTTAGAAGAAAAACTGATTTCTTCATTTATGTTACCACCTAAAGATTTAAATTTATTTTCAAAAATTTCAACATAATCCTCTGAATATGCTTTATTATCTGTATCATAAATTATACACATTTGCTTTAAATTATTCTTTTTATAAATATATTCTGCAAAAGCTTTTGAACTCTCGTTAAAGGAAGGATACACATGAAAAAAATAATCATCTATTCCAGTTAATTTTGGAGTAGAAACAGTTGGTCCTATCATTATTTCTTTAGAATCATTTGCCATCTTAACACCTGCTAAAGTTTCTTCACTAGTAGCATGTCCAATAATGGCAACAGCACCTAGTTTAATTAGATCCGAATCCATTTTTTTTGCCTGCTCTGGCATTCCAAGATCATCACGTATCATCAATTGTATTTTTCTTCCGTTAATACCACCTAATGCATTAATCTTTTCAACTGCAAGCTGAACTCCATTTCTCTCTTGTACCCCAATTTCAGACTGTTTGCCTGTAAGTTGAGCATCAAAACCAATAATTATAGGTTTTTTACTTGCTGTTTTCATAAAAATAGTCCATGCTATAAAAGCAAATAAAAGTATACATATGGATGTAACCAACAATCTCCTAACAAAATTTTGTTTTCTAATACTCATTTAAGTATCCCCCTTAACTAGTTTTGTATCTTTTACACTAATTGTAATTTTTTCCATAAAAATATTATACTTCAAATTTAGGGATACTTAAACACATATTTTTTTATTTTACAAAAATATTAACTTTAATTTATGAGTTTTATAGTTGTATACCATTACAAACACCATTTTTATATTATAAAACACCCTGTAAAATACTTTATACAAGTAAATTTACAGGGTGTTTTAACCTTATGAAATGCTTTTTTTGTATTCTACAAATTCACGGACAGTTAAGAACGTTTCACTAAAGCCTAACTTTTTACAAAACTTAGTTATGTGAGGTGCTTCTAAATATGCTTTCTTAAGTTCCTCTTCTCTTGAAAAAACATCCCTTGTTGTGCCATCCATTAACATTTTCCCTTGAGCAAACACAACAACTCTTTCAAAGCATTCTGCTACAAAGTCCATATCATGAATTATGGTTATAACAAGTTTATTTTTTTCTCTCAATTTTAATATTATATTTTTAATTTTTTCTCTTCCTTCATAATCTTGCGCAATTGTTGGTTCATCAAATATTATGATATCTGTATTCATAGAAACTATTGAAGCTATACTTATAAGTTTTCTTTCAGATAAGCTTAAATCATAAGGATTGCTGTGTTCTAAATGCTCTAACCCTACCGTTTTTAAAGCATCCATGGAATTTTTATACGATTCCTCTCTGCTTTGTCCAATATTTAATGCTCCAAACATAACTTCATCTATTACTTTATTTTTAAATATTTGATCATTAGGATTTTGAAAAACCAATCCTATTTTTGATGATAAGTTAGCTACAGTTGCTTCTTTAGTATTTATACCTTCTATAAGTACGTCTCCTTCTGAAGGTTTTAAAAGACCTTTTAATAGTTTGACAAAAGTAGTTTTTCCTGCACCATTTTGACCAATTATAGCTGTACTTCTGTTATCCAGCTGTAGATTTATTCCTTTTAAAATTTCCTCTTCCTTGCTATATGAAAAATGAAGATTTTTAACTTC
Source organism: Clostridium carboxidivorans P7 (assembly GCF_001038625.1). Classification (GTDB taxonomy): domain Bacteria; phylum Bacillota; class Clostridia; order Clostridiales; family Clostridiaceae; genus Clostridium_AM; species Clostridium_AM carboxidivorans. The sequence continues at coordinate 1,599,107 of NZ_CP011803.1, read as the reverse complement.
AATTTTTTTGTTCATTTGAATTCACCACCAAATCATAAGCTTCTTCTAAGGTTGCTGGATATAATCCAGTTTTAGGATTTATTATAGATAATTCTTTACACATTTCTGTATAGGAAGGTTCTTTAACACCATAACTTCTTAAATCTTCTCTTGAAAAAACCTTTTCTGGTGTATCAAAATCTATTAACTTTCCTTCACTTAAAAGCATGATCCTATCAGAATACTTAGCTATCTTTTCAATTTTATGCTCTACCATTATTACAGTCATGCCTTCCTTACTTAATTTATGAACTGATTTAAATACTTCTTCTGAGCCTTCAGGGTCAAGCTGTGATGTAGGTTCGTCTAAAACTATTATATCTGGCTTCATTGCTATTATACTGGCAATTGCCATTCTTTGCATCTGTCCACCTGATAGTGCAAAAGGATTTCTATCCTTAAATTTTTCTATAGATAAAAGCTTTAAAGAATAATCTATTCTCTCTTTCATTTCTTCTCTTGAAAGTCCCATATTTTCAAGTCCAAAGGCAATTTCTTCATATACAGTAAGTTTAGAGCCTGTAACTTGAGTAAAAGGATTTTGAAAAACTATACCAACCTTTAAAGATAAATCACTTATAGGAGTTTTTCTCACTTCTAGTCCATCAATTAATACTTTTCCTCCATATCCGCCAAAGAAGAAATTAGGTACTAACCCTGTCAATGCCTGACATAAAGTTGATTTTCCTGCACCATTTCTTCCTACAATACCTATAAACTCTCCTTCTTCTATTTCAAATGATACACCCTTAAGCGCCAAATCCTTTGAAAGAGGATATTTATATTTTAAATTTTCTACTACTATTTTCTTCATAAAGCTACCCTCCATACTACTGCTGCAGCTATCATCAAAATCATACATATTCTAAAAAGTCCATTAAATTTAGGGTAAATTCTCTCATTTAAAAAGCTCTTTTTTCCATTTGACGAAAATCCCCTTACTTCTAAAGCCATAGCTCTTTCTCTAGTGGCTATTAATGAATTCATAACCACAGGACCTATAAGAGGGAAAAACGCTTTTAGTCTAACTATAAGTTTTCCTTCAGTTTCCATACCTCTTGACTTTTGTGCATCCATTATAGTTCCCATAGTTGACGTCATTTGGGGGATTATTTGTAAAACGGAACTTAAAACATATCCTATTTTTGGTGATAATCCTTTTTTAACAAGCTCTTCTATTAAATCAGAAGGTTTAGTAGTCAAAATTAGTATGGCAAAAGCACAAAGTATATTGATTACTCTAAAACATATAAGAATAGCGTGAGATAAACCTTCTTTATAAAAATTCACTTTTCCTAAAGTGAATGCAACATTTTTATTTTCTTGGAAAAATAATCCTTGAATTATGACTATAGATATAAGAATAAGCAAACTAAAATTTATAAGTGGAATAACCTTTTTAAAAACTTTAGCAAAAGCTATTAATATAAAACTTACTACTATGCAAGCTAAAGCTGACATTTTATTTGGAATTATTACAGCAACAGCTATAACTGTAATTATATATAAAATTTTATTAATAGGATCTATGTTATGTACAAAACTATTTCCTTCTGTATATAAACTTAAATTTTTCATGTGACCACCTCACCTTAAAAATGACTAATCCAAGTCATAAACTTCATTATTTTGATATAAAACTGTAAGAGCCTTTGGAAGTCCCTTAAATATAGCATAACTTATTAAAACTGTAGCTATTTTATCTGGAATATCTACTGCCAGTTCATCTATAAATGAAGCTATCCAAATTGGTTGACCTTTAGCTGTTAAAATTGCATATAAAGCATCTCCCCATAAGTTACCTGTTTGTCCACCCCAAAATGCTATATTTATTGGTGTAGATACGCAAGCTGCTACTAAAGCTACAATTATTCCTGCAATTACTGCTGTAAATGCATTTTTTACAAAACCTTTGTAGCTTAAAAAACCTAAAACAAGCCCAACTGAAATAGACGTTAAAGCATATATAAATGATATAGGATCCATAGTCAATCCATAAATAACATTGTTAATAGCTCCACTTACAGCACCAACCACTGGGCCCGCCAATATACTAGCAAGCATGGTTCCTATAGCATCAAGCCATAGTGGCAATTTTAATATTCCTGCAAAAAGTTTACCTATATAATTTATACCTACTGCTGCTGGTATTAAAACTAAAGATGTAGTTGAAAGCTTTAAAGACCATCCTTTATTTTTACTCATAATATCACCTCCATTTAATTTTTATTACTATAAGCATAAATTGCTTCGAGTGCCGTCAATATTTCTTTTTTCTCTCCATCTAAGGTGCCATTTTCTCCATCAACATAACCATTTATGTCTTCTTCTAAATTGCCATCAAATTCTACAACTACATTTAAAATTGATGCAGTTTTTAATCCTCTTAATCCTCCTATGACAAATATTGCTGCACTTTCCATATCAGCACCTAAAACTCTTTTTTTACTCCAATAATTATCTATATTTTCTTCCTCATCAGTATAAAAACTGTCATGACTTCTTGTTATACCTACATGGTAAGGAAATCCTTTCTTTTGTGCACTATCAATAATATTGAATAAAAGTTCAGTATCAGGTACTGCTGGGTATTTCTCTTCAACATAAGCTCTTGAAGCTCCTTCATCCCTCACTATTCCATTAGGTATAATGAGATCTCCTATTCTTATTCCATTTTGTGTAGCTCCACAGCTTCCAATTCTTATTAAAACTTCAAGACCTATATTTTTAAGTTCTTCTACAGCTATACCAGTAGATGCCCCTCCCATACCTGTAGACATGGCAAGTATCTTTATTCCTTTATAATATCCTACTAAAGATTTATATTCACGATTAAATTCTACATCTTCTACATCTTCTAAAAATTCTGCTATTCTATCTACTCTTTTAGGATCTCCTGGAAGTATAGCATATTTTACTTCTAAATCCTTTGAACATCTTATGTGTGGTTGAATAAGTGTCATAAATAAGCCTCCATTTAAATATTCTTCTTTGTTAAATTTTTTAATTTATTCAAATCATTAATGAAAACTTGAGAATTGCTTATTTCAAGGATACCTTCTTTTCTAAATTCCATAAAAGTTCTATTTAAGCTTCTTTTTGTTACTGCCAATTGTGCAGCTAAAGTATCCTTGTCTATTTTTATATTAGTTTTAAAACTTTTACTATATTCTTCTAAAAGATAGTTGCATATTCTTTCTCTTAATGTGTACAAGGTATCTTCTGCTGATTTTTGTGAAAGAGTGTAAAATGCAAAACTCATTTGTTCTGTAATATATCTAGATATATTTTTGTCCATGTCATACCACTTTAAAAAATACTCTCTTTTTAAAGCCAAAAGCTTAATATCTGTTATTGCTTCAATGGAACAACTAAAGGGAATGTTATTGAATATTTCCAATTCACCAATGAAATTACCCTTTGTATATATTGATTGAGAATATCTTTTTCCATTATGAGACATAATGAAAATATTAGCTTCCCCTTCAATTATTATAAAAAAGTATGGATATATCTCGCCTTGCTTCAAAAACATTTTTCCTTTTTTATATTTAAATATCTCCCACTGCTTAAGTATTTCATAAGGACACGACTTTAAAATATTGTAAATAGTTTTTTCTTTTTCAATAACCTCTACTACCTTTAAAATGCTCATCTCTCGTTCTCCTTTATAATAATAATATAATTAAACCTTTACATACAGGACATATGTCCCATTTAAAATTATAGCAATAATTCTAAATAAATAAACTGATAAAAATTCAAGACAAACTTCCTAAAATATAAAATAAGCATAATATAATTATTATTTTAAAGCTTATAAATCACTCATATTAATTATCAATATGATGAATATAATTATTCAAGGAATGAATTATGATACTCTACATAGATAAATATATATAATTAATTGTAGTATAGATTATACTTATAACTTAAAAAGCTATGGAATATAATTCTAAATTATTGATTCCACAGCTTTCATTTTCATATATTAACTTATTTTAAAGTACTGAAAAATATTTTATTAAACAATTTCTACTTTATTACGCCCGCTACTTTTAGCTTTATATAATGCTTCATCAGCTTGTCTTATAATTTCATCACTTTTTAAATCTTTAACATCCTCCTTAAAGCAAGCACCTATACTTATGGTTATCTTTACTTTATCATTACCTATTTGAAACTCATTATCTTGAACATTTTTTCTTAATTTTTCACATAAGTTACATAAACCTTCTTTATCTGAATTTGTAAATATAATTCCAAATTCCTCTCCACCATACCTACCTGCAATACCAAAATTAGCTACTGATTCTGATAAAATATCAGAAAGTCCCTTTAATACTTTATCTCCAAATAAATGACCATAAACATCATTTATCTTTTTAAAATGGTCAATATCTATCATTGCAAAAGAAATACTAGAAGATTTTTTTTCATGCTTTCTAATTTCTTTTTCCAATATTTCTATTAAAAAGGTATGATTATACAATCCAGTAAGACCATCCTTAATAGCCATAGCCTTTAACTTTTCTTGATATTCATTATATCTTAAAACAGATTTAACTCTGGCAGCTAATTCCACTTCATCTATAGGTTTTTTAATATAATCAAAAGCTCCTAGCTCCAATGCCTTTTTTACATCACTACTATGAGTTCTTCCTGTTATCATAATAATAGGTATATCTTCAGTCTGAATATCTCCCTTTAACATTTTACAAATTTCAAATCCATCAATTCCTGGTAATATTATGTCTAAAAGTATTGCAGATGGTTTGATCAAATACACCATTTCTAATATAGAACTTCCATTGTCAAATGGATAAACTGTATATCCCTCAGTTTTTAAAATATCTGTCATAAGTGTCAAACTTAATTTATCATCATCAACCACTAATATTTTCGCGTTTGCCATATTATTTTCCCCTTCTATTTTTGTAATCAACATTAAGAAAATCCAGGTTTTATTGTAAAATTTAATTTTATTATCCAACTAAAAGTAAACTATATCTTGAATTATATTAGAATTCAAGCATTTCATCAAGGAAAATAATTTTAATTTCTATATTTTTATAAAAATCGAAATTAAATCTTATAATTTATAATATATAACTTGTAACTGATTTTATAAAATCCATATTCACTTATTATATATACAAAATAAGGAACTATGAATTACACCATAGTTCCTTAGCTATTTTAATAAATTATGTATGATAAATACTACCTATCAATTAGCTTTCTATACTCTAAATTTCATTACCATTTCATTAAGCTTTTGTGCAAGGTCAGATTGAGTTTGTGCTGATCTTGCAACGTCTTCTATTGCAGTTGATACTTCACCTATACTGCTTAATATTTCTTCAGAGCCTGCTGCAGATGTTTGTGCAGTTGAAGCTACATTATCAATAGCTCTTGTTACTTGACCTACTGTTTCACTCATTTTTTTTGTTGCTAAAGCTATTTCTTCTGACATGTTATTAATAAATTCAGAATCCTTTTCATAGGCTATACCAGTTTTTAGCAATAATTCATAACTTGGCTTTACACTATCATTTACATAATCCAATATATCTTTTGCACTGTTGGATAAATTATTAAATGCACTCTGAATTTGTGCTACCATATTCTGAATTTGTGTAACAGCACCTGCAGATTGTTCTGAAAGCTCTCTTACTTCTTCAGCTACTACAGCAAACCCTTTTCCTTGTTCACCAGCCCTTGCTGCCTCTATAGCTGCATTTAAAGCCAATAAATTTGTTTGTTCTGATATATCTGCTATGGACTCAGCCATTTCTCTTACTTTACCTACTACTTTTCCTTCTTCTATAGCTTTTATTATATTATTATATTTTTCATCGTAAATTTTACTTCCATTTTCTATATCTTTTTTAGCTTTATCTTTTACCTCAAATGCTCGGGATTTTATTTCTCTTACAGATAAAGCTGCTTTATCAGCTTTATTTGATAATTCAATTGTAGTTGAATTTATTTCCTGTACAGAAGCATCTACCTGTTCTATTACAGCACCCAAATTTTCATTTCCCTTTGCAATTTGTTCAGTTGATTGAGTTACATTTTGGGTATTAGCAGAAACTTCCTCTGTTGTTGCTGATAATTCCTCACTGGAAGCACTTATATCCGATGCACTATTATTAATTTGAGAAATTAAATTCTTTATATTTTCTCCTGCAGTATTTAAAGCTTTAGCAAGATTTCCTATTTCATCTTTAGTATCAATATCAATTTGCTGTGTCAAATCTCCTTCTCCAAAGGCTTCTCCAAATTTTAATATTTGCTTCAATTGTTTAGACATTATATTAGCTATTATTCCACCTAGCGCTATAGCAATAATTAATGCTAAAACACTTACAAATCCAATAGTTCTTAAAGAGCTAACTGTTGTTTGTCCATTACTAACATCTTTTTCTTTCGCCATTTTTTCGTTTGATTTAATCATATTCTCAATTTGTTTACTTACTTTTTCCCTAGCAGTTCCAACCTTAGGGAAGAACTTAACAGCTTCGTCATATTTTTGTTCATCTACAAGTTTTATAAGTTGGTCACGAGTTTCTTTATAGTCAGCTATTGACTTTTCAAGTTCTGTATACATCTTTGTATCATCACTTGTAGTAGAACCTTCCTTATATGTATTTAGTGCATTACTAGTTTCCTTTTCCAAATCAGATATCTCTTTTTTTATATCTTCAAGTTCACTTCTATCTCTTTTGTATACAAGTAAAAGCAAATCTGCTCTAATTTGTGTCTGATTATCTTTTATGGTCCTAATAGCATTTATTCCAATAAAGTTATCAGAATACATTTCATTGGAGTTAATTCCTATCTTTTTTATGTTAGCAGCTCCAACTACACCTACTATTATTATAAATATTGATATAAAGACAGATAAACTCGCTATTTTTTGCCATATTTTTAAATTGTTAAACCATTTCATCAAAACTTCTCCCCCTTTAATTAATACATATACTTTTATATTAAATTCATTTAAAGTCTTATAATTAACTTAGCATATTATTCTACACATATAGGCAATCTTAAGTTAATTATAAGACAGAGTTCTTACACTACCAAGTTTTTTTGATGTTTTTCCCTGCACTTTTTATGTTTTTTTGTTGAAGTTATGAAAAAACGCTTCTATAATTAATCATCAAAGCACTGCAAAACTTGTTTTACATTATAATCTTCTTTAGAAAAGTCTGAAAAAAGGACTTCGTATTTATTGGGTTTGACCTTTATGACATTTAAATAGATAGGCATATTTTTTAAATTTTCTATGTTTAATCCTCTGTTTTTCATGACAGTATTATATTCATTACTAAATCTTTCTACTAAAATTGCAGTACCTGAAATTTGAACTCCAGCTAAACTTTTAAAGTCCTTATAATTTTCATATACTGCTATAGAAACATGAGGGTTTACATAGATATGTGCAAATTTTTCACCTCCTTCACTGATAAAATAAATTGCTTGATTTAAATATTTATATTCAATAGGTGTAGCTCTTACTTTATTTTCATGTGCAGTACATAAGGTACATGTATTATGCTTTAGAAGAAAATCTTCAATTTTCATTTTTAAAATATCTGCTGGCATATCACTATTATCTTTAAAAATACTTTTTATTTGTAAAGCTTTATTGGAAATTTCTGATTCATCCATAAGTGATGGAAAGTGTTCTGAAAAAATTATACATTTTCCTAGTATATTACATACCTTTTTCAGAAGTTCATCTGAATTTACAATGTTTAAAGATGTAGAAAGAATTGCAACTTTCTTATTTTCTAATTCATTAGCATTTGCTTTTATAAAATTTACATACTTACAAAAATCATCTTTTGAATTAACTGACATGACAATAACCACATTAGAATAATTTTTAAAACTCGTTCTAAATTGTTCAAATAACATGGTTTTAGCTGGTCCAAGAGTACAACTTAAAACCTTGGCAAACTTTTTAATGGTATACCCTTGGTTTTTATAAATGACCAATGTACTATCCATTTAACCACTTCCTAATTTTATTTACATTATAATTTTACCACAAAAATATAAAACACTTAACTATTTCATTAAGCCAAACATTCTAAAAATAAGTACTAATAAAATAAAAGCTGTTATCAAAATTAACTTTACATTGATAACAGCTTTTCATATATTGTATTTTTATACAATAAATTTGACAGTTAAATTCATGAAACATATTTGCCATCATTTCTTAATGGATTATTTACCATAATATGCTTCTTTAAAAATACTACATATATCATCCTCATTAGGAGTTCTTGGGTTTCCTTGTGTACAAACATCTTCCATAGCAACTTTGCACATTTCTTTTAGTGAATTTAAGAACTCATTTTCATCAATTCCTAACTCACTTATGCAAATAGGAATATTTAATTTTCTATTTAAAACTTTTATTGCTTTCATAAGCATTATTACGCCCTCTTTAATATTTGCTTGTGGAAGACCTACTAATCTTGCTATATCAGAATATTTTTCTGCAGCATCAAAACTAATATATTCTTTTTCATCAAATAAACCTGAATTATATTTTATGACATAAGGTAATAATATTGCATTTGCCTTTCCATGAGGTATTTTAAATTTTGCTCCCAATATATGAGCCATACTATGATTTATTCCTAAGGAAGAATTTTCAAAGGATATTCCTGCCATACAAGATGCACTATGCATTTTTTCTCTGCTTATTTTATCCATACCAGTATTATACACTCTTTCAATATACTTAAATACATATTCTATAGCCATTTTTGCCAAGGCACTAGTACAATCCGACCCTCTTTTTGAAACAAAAGCTTCAATAGCATGAGTTAATACATCCATACCTGTATCAGCAGTAACTGAAGGTGGTACTGTTTTTGTAAAATCACAATCAAGTATAGCTACATCTGGATACATTTCTTCACTTTGCAGCGCTATTTTTTTATGAAGTCTTTTATCAGTTATAACTGCATATGAACTTACCTCTGAACCAGTTCCACTAGTAGTTGGTATTGCTATAAAGTGTGTATGATTTTTAATTCCACCAGAAGTTTTTTTAAGCATTTCTTTCAAAAGATATATAATAGCTTTAGATGCATCAATTACCGAACCGCCGCCAACAGCAATTAAAGTTTCTGCACCATACTCAGAAAAAATTTCTAAACCTTTAGTTACTACTTCTAAAGAAGGTTCAGGCTCAATTTCAGAAAATATCTTATAATCAATATGTTGTTTTTCAAATATTTCTTTTATTTTATCTAGCATTCCAACTTTAACCATAACACCATCTGTAACTATAAAAACCTTATTACATTTTAAACTTTCTAAATAGTTAATTGCACCATCTTCATAATATATATCACATGGAACTTTGAATTTTTTCATTTTAACACCCCCATATTCAGTCACCATATTCTTAAATTAATTACATTTTCATATTTATTTTACTGCGTCAATTATAAATTAACAATCACTGCAGCATATATTGTCATTTTAAAACCATTAAACTATTAAAATATTAAGACTTTATTTACATTTATGACAAAATTGACTTATCATAAAAAGTAAAATAAAAAAGCAGAGAACTATTAATAAATTCTCTACTTTCTAAAAAACATACTAAGCTGTTATATTTAAATGGCTTTTTCTTTTAATTTGTTTATAATATAATTAAAGCTTTTCACCTATTTCTTGTATTATTTTCGCTGTATTACTAAGTTCACTTATACTGCTGTTAATTTCTTCAACATTGGCAGCTTGAGTTTCAAAAGCACTATTGTTTTCAGAAATGCTATTTGTAACATTTCCAATTGAAGTTTTCAATTTAGTCAAAACATTATTTATTTCACCTATAGATTCACTACTTGAATTTGATAATTTTCTTATTTCATTAGCAACAACACTGAAACCTTTTCCCATTTCTCCAGCTCTTGCTGATTCTATTGCTGCATTAAGTCCTAACAAGTTAGTTTGCTTTGATACATTCTGAACAAAGCCTATAATTTCATCTGTTTTCTTCATGTCTTCATTTGTAGCATTTATTTCTTGTAATATATCATTACTGTTTTTAGCTACACCTTGTATTCCAGATGCTACATTATCAATAACTTTGGAAATTTCTGAAAAAGATTGTACAAAAGTCTTAGAGTGTTCTTTAATATCTTCTCCCCAATTTCTTTTTCCTATGGCAATGCTACCTATAATTTGTCCATCTTTATTCCTTATTGGAGATGCTACTGCTTTTATAGCCATACCAAAATATTCCTTAGGTAAATCCTTTGTCACCGTCTTTCCCTGCTGCATGCATAAATAAGCTGGAATATCATGAGGTATATTATCACCTTCACCATAATTACCTTTATAACTATCAACACCAAATTTAGTAATTTTAATTATTTTTTCTCTATCCGTAAGCATAAATCGTACTTCATTACCAAATAATTCGCTAATAGAAGGCAATATATAGCTAATACCTAAAATAAAATTATCGTCATCCAAATTTTTCATTTCCAATAAACTCCTTTGTTATGTTTTTGCAATTACTTAATATGATTAAATTATTAATTCTCATAGCCAAAACTCTACATATTTTTCATAACACTATTTTATCCTTTAATTCTAAATAATTCAAGGTAATTATTTAAATTATATAAACGCTTTCTTAATGTAAATTACATATTTCTAAGTTAGCCACCTAAATAACTAAAATGCATATAGTCCTTTGGATTTTTGAAGTTACCTCCCCAATCCCATTTGTACTTTTGAAACACTTTAACTATTTCTGGTGTTATAGAATATGGGTCTTCATTTGGCTTATAATAATTTCCAACTTGAGATTGAACTTTTCCATCCTTATCTAATTGAATATAATAATTTTCATCTGGATTTATATCAATGGCAGCTCCTGCTGGATGATTAATACATGAATCTGAATCTCTAAATCCACCTACATCATCTATTGGAAACTGCTGAGGCAGTGCATATATTTCATCAAAAATTTGTTTTACAACTGACGATAATTTCTTGTTAACCTCAATACTTTTAATTACAGTTTTCTTGCCCTTACTCTTATCATTTTTATCTACATAATCCCATACCTTAATAGTAACATTTTCTATATTCTGCTGCTTTGCTTCTTTAGTTGTGTATTGCCAATTGCCATTGAGTTTGGCAAATGTTCCATCCCTTTCTGCATCGCCAATGAGAAACTGTCTTCTATTAGGTGCATTTGTAGCATCATTATTATCCTTATCTACTACTACCTGCTGCTGAAATAAATTATTAACTTTTGATATAGGCAGTACACCTTCTCCGCCTAATATAACTTTATTTTCAATTACCTCTTCTTGTAATAATTTATTAATATGATTGTTATCACTATTTCCTGCAAATATTATTGGACTGCCATTTTTTACTGCTAATCCTACAGCACTTAATGCATCTGCAAAGCCTTCACCTGATGTTATATAAATAGTATTAAAATTTATATTTGCTTTAAAATTATCTATAATATTTTCATTCAATGAATAAGGTGCATTTCCTGATATTCTCTTAACTTCTGGAAACTTATTTGCTACTGATTCTGATATTAAGCTTTCATCGCCCAATACATATGTATTTTTTACATTATGTTCTTTAAGATAGGCTTGTACAACATTGGGAACTTCATCTTTAGAAACTAATAATACTGGAGCGTTATCCTTAGCTGACATAGGTGCTGCAGATAAAGAACCTGAAAAATCCTCTCCATTTGCTATAAAAATTTCGTCTACATCTCCTAATTCCTTTGCTATATTTACAGCTGTAGAATATCTATCCTGTCCTGATAATCTTTTTAAATTATAACCACTTTTTTTAAGTGAATTTTCAATATCGTTAGAAACAACACCTTTTCCACCTAATATTATTATATTTTTAGGCTTTAGCCTATTTAGTTCACTTACTAATACAGGGTTATCCTTCATGGAATTTCCTTGAACTAATAGTATAGGAGCTTTATATTTATATGATAATGCTGAGGCACCTAATGCATCTGGATAATTTTCACCATTTGCTATAATAACGTTTTCCGCAGTACTCCAACCACTTGAGGAAACTGCTTTACATGTATCATAACGAGTTTGTCCAGATAATCTTGTAGTATTATCTTGTGCACTTACATTAGTTGTTAATAACCCTGACGCGAAAATTCCTATTATCATCGTTATCAATCTTTTGTTCAAATTCTTCGCCTCCCTTATTTTAATAGGTTAAAATGCCAAAAACTTTAGTATTTACTCAGGCAAGTCCTTTTTATGTAATTCTATCATATAATTTGTTCCATTTAAACTAAGTATTTAAAATATAAAAAATAAAAACTAACATAGGAAATTAAACCCTTGTTAGTTTTTACTTTTTATATTAATTTAATATTAACTTTGACTACAGCTCCACCTTTTTCATTATTCTCAGCTTCAATTTTTCCATTAAATTTATCCACTAAAGCTTTTACTATATATAGCCCAAGCCCTGAATGTCCCTTTTCCTTTGATCTTGATTCATCCCCTTGATAAAATTTTTTGAAAATATTGAGAGTATCTTTTTTTGAAAATCCACATCCCGTATCTGAAATACAAAGAGCCATTTTTTCTTCAGTTAAATTTAAATTAAGTTCTATATTTCCTCCTTCTTTAGTAAATCTTAAACTATTAGAAATTAAATTATCCAATATTTCAGATAGTGCATAACAATCCATACTTACTAAAGCTTTGCTTGTTCTTTCATCATTAATTATACATTTAAAACTTATTTTTTTATCTTCTGCAAGTATATTGTAATCAAAAGACTTTTCATTTATAAATTCAATTATGTTACATTTTTTATATTTAAGAGTAAAATCCGACTTTTCAATTTTAGTTAAAATATTCATTTTTTCTATTAATTTAGTCATTCTATCTGCATTGTTATCAATTAAATTTAAGTATCTATAAACCTTATCTTCATCAAATCTTTTACTATCTATAAGACCTTCAACATGACCTTTAATTATAGTAATTGGTGTTTTTAAATCATGGGCAATGGCAGATACCATTTCTTTTCTTTCTTGTTCCATTTGCCACTGATGATTTAAAGATTTTTTAAGCTCAGATCTCATTTCCTCAAAGGATTTACAAAGTCTTCCTAATTCGTCTTTACTGTTGTAATTTATAGTAAAATCTAAATCTTTATTTTTTATTTTTTCAGCACCATCCATAAGCTGCTTTAAGGGTATTTTTAATTTTTTATTAAGCCTGGATGCAAAAATAGCAGTGAAAATTATAATATATATAAATGGAGATAAAAGCATTATATTTTCTGAATACTTAACTATCCAATTATATTTAGGGTTAGAAGCACTACTTCTTAAATAATACTTAAAAATAACCATTCCTTGTATTTTATTATTATATATAATAGGTACATATTTTATCATCTTTGGTGTGCTGCTTTTATCAATTTCAGGTTCTTTTCTTAATTTAACTGGAGTATTTACTATACTTTCTTTAAAGTAACCATATAATAACTCTCCTCTTGAATCCACAACTTCATATTCTATGCCTTGAAGGGGAATTATTTTTTCCAAATTGCCTTTAAAATTCTTATTTAAAACTCTATCCTTATTTTCACTTATATACTTTTCAATATCTGGTACAATGGATTCATAATAATTTGATCTTAATATTATGTTTTTTTCTGTTAACTTTAAGTCTATATAAATTCCTACAAAAGTAAACAGCATGCTCAAAATTAATACTGATAATATAGAAAAAATAAATCGTCTTTTAAAAGTAATATTTTTCATTTAAACCCTACCTCTATTAGTTTGGAATCAAATAATTTGGTTCAGAATGAGTTGTCTTGTCTATATATATCAAACCATCATAACTTTCATTTAAAGTAGTATTTACATAGCTTTTATCATCTCCATTGAAATCAGCACCAAAATCACGACAACTTTGTGATGACGATATAAAATCCTTAATGTATCTATTTTCTGCTGCTGTTTTAAAATCTATAAAAAATAAAGGACTAACTTTAGATAAAATACATGGTGCTGATTCTTTGTTTGCTGCTTTAAGTGTACATTTTTTAAGGGCATTAGGCTTAGAAGTTTTGTCCACTGCTATGGCACTTCCTTCATTAAATTGAAACCCAATAACATATAATTTGTCCTTGTACATATCATACAAATTTGCTCCCATTCTTTTTACATTATAATCCTCATTATTTAAATTATCTTCCTGCTTGTCTACATGTGTATTATGTGCCCAAAGCATAATTTTTGCATCCTGTCCTTCAAAATCTAATATCCATTTAACATTTTCAGCCATATATTTATCTCTCTTATTCTCCCTTTCAGCATCACTTTGTTTTCCATGAAGCATATCATAAGCTTGATATATAATATTTAAATTTTGTTTATAAAGTTCATAATCTTCTTTAGATGATTTGTTAATATAATCATTTTTGTTTTTTTCCATTATATTGATTATTTCTTTAACTTTATCTCCTGGAAGCTGTACATCTTTATTATCAAATACATTTGGACTTCTAAACTTTTCAAGTACACTATCTATTTGACTTTCATAAACTGGATCTACTTTTTTCAAGTATTCTGTAACCTTTGCTGCTGCTATATCAGATGATTGCATATCAAAACCATAAAACTTAACTTTTTTATCATGATTTTTATTATATTCCCTCATCCATTTTACCATATCTACTACTTCTTTCGTATCCCATGTCCAAAATCCCATTCCACCTACAACCTTCTCAGCATCCCCTTTTCCATATAGAACATAATCATTAACAGCCATACAGTTACTCATACATGCTTCTATTCCAAAAACATTATATCCCATTTCTTCAACTAAAAATTCAAGCATTTTATGTTTCATTTGAAAGAATTCCTTTGTTCCATGAGTAGCCTCTCCCATTGCTATAATTCGCTTATTCTTTAGTACACTTTTAAGAGGCATTAAATCTTTAAAATCATTTCCTGCTTTTACTGTGTTTATATCTACTTTTTTACTTTTTAAAGCCTCTACAACTTTAACCTTTTTATATTCTTCATATTGATTATTTACTACGAAAACTCCAAAAATTAAAATTAGAGCACAAAGTATTATAGTTACTATTTTCTTCATTTACATCATACCTCCAACCTTTCATATTTCACCTTAATAGAGGTAGTCTTTTTTTATCCATATTTCTATTCCCATAAAAAGCCCACACACAATTAAAGCCAATACAGCAATATGCTCACTTACAGGTACTGTATGACCTAAAGTGTAAAATCCATATTTCACATTTTTCCATAAGAACTCAAATACATTTGTAAAATGTGTTAAAATTGCAATTGATCCAATTACAGATAAAATAGAAATTACAGAATTAGATATTATCACTGAAATAATAGATGCTATAGAAAGAATGCTTAATAACACTAGAAACTGTATCATATAAAATTTTGCAATGTATAATAAGGCACCTAATGCATTAAATTTATGCTGTATATTATAGAAGGTAACAGTTGACACCTTAGGCATAAACAAATATCCAAAAATGGTACTAATTGCAAATACTATAAACATTAATATAAATGTAGTTAATGCTAAGCTTATCCATTTTGATATCATAAATTCATATTTTTTGTAAGGCCTTATCATATACATTCTAAAAGCTCCTGTAATTTGTTCATAATTTATTGAATCAATAAATATAATTGGTAATGCTATATACAATAAAACTAAACTAACTTCCTGATATATAAAAGGTGAAAAATTTAGTGAGTTCAACGCTACCGTATAATTTTTTGCATCATAAGAACCACTTGGACACTTTAATCTAAATATACAACTAAGTATTGTATCTACTATAATGAGCATTAATAATATTCTTGTTTTTTTATTAATCCATATTCTTTGAACTTCAGCTTCTATCAATCTTTTCATAATAATTCCTCCCTAAATATAACAATCCTTATCATTAAACAAATTAACTGCAATCAAGTAAAATACTCCTATATACAAAGCAATTATAAATATTATTAACCCTATATCCTTTGGATTTTGTGCAAGTATAATTAATATACCGTGGTCTTGAATTGACACTAAGGATGAAAGGTCTACTATTTCACTTACCTTATTTGTAAATACTGAATACATAGTTGGATATAATGCTGATGCTGCTATGAAAGTTAAACTTCCTCCAACTGCTCCTGTAGTTGTCCTGCAATTTATGCATATAACCATAATAACTGCAGCTGCAGCAATAAGCGTTATAAACGCAATAATGTAATACTTAAAATTGTATAAAACTGCTTCATTTAGTGTAAAAGCATAATTATAAGTTCTAAATTTAACTTTTTCATGTGGAAGAAATAAGTACCCTAGTATATAACTTATAATTAAATGACTAGTTAATAACAAAAACAGCATGCTTACAATTGCCAAAAATTTTGCCTTTATTATATCCTTAAAGGATACTGCTCTTATCATAATCATTCTAAGCTCACCTGTTCTATATTCACTAGTTATAGATATGATTATTAACAAGATAGCTATGATGTTAAAAAATAGAGTAAGATTCATTTGAAGCACTGTACTTGGAAAATTTAAAAATGTAGTATATTTAGTACTGCTTGATGTAAATTTAAGGTTTAATTTAAGATAATATTTAACAAAGTTAAACAATATTATAGGTACTAACCCAAAACAAAGCCATGTTGATTTTCGTTTCCACATTCTCTGCCATTCACTCAAAAATAATTGTTTCATCCTTCTTCCTCCTTAATAGCCACTTACTAAGTTTATAAATGCATCTTCTAATCTTCCGCCTTCTCCTGTATTTTTTAATAAATTTTCCTTACTTCCCTGCCATATAATTTTTCCTTTATTTATTGCAATAAATCTATTACACATTTGCTGAAGTTCATCTAAAAGATGGCTTGATATAAAGAAAGTTATATTTTTCTCTTCTCTAAGTTTCAAAATAAGATTTCTTAAATCTCTCATTCCTATAGGATCAAGTCCATTGGCTGGTTCATCTAAAATAACTACTTCTGGATTATTTAAAAGTGCTTGAGCAATTCCTAGTCTCTGCTTCATTCCCAAAGAATAAGTCTTAACCTTATCATCGCCCCTATCTTCAAGATCAACTATTTTTAATACTTCTTCTACTTTTTCTTTTTGTTCCTCTTTTGACATATCAGGATTTAGCATAGCTAAATTTTTTAAGTTTTGCCTGCCTGTCATATATGAGAAAAATATGGGTTCTTCAACAATTGCTCCAAGCTTAGTAAGTGCAGTTTTTCTATTTTCATTAACATTTACTCCAGCTACACTTACTTCACCTTCTGTAGGCGATATCAAATTTGTTATAACTCTTATTAAGGTAGTTTTTCCTGCCCCATTTGGACCTATAAAACCACATATATCTCCTTCGTATATATCAAAAGAAACTCCATCTAGTATAGTTCTCTTTCCTATTTTTTTAGTAACATTTTTGACTTCAATTTTCTTGTTTAACATATTAATTGCCTCCTATAAATTCAAAATTACCAATCTTTTCTTTACTGCTCTTTAATTTTAAAATTCATTTTTAAACTTTTTATAAAGTTTTTAAAAAAAATTTAATTCATAGAAAACTATTACCAAAAACAGAAGTGCATAAAAAAACCATGAAATTAGGACATTAGCCCTATATTTCACGGTTTTTAAATATCAAACAATTTTTCATTATCACTCAAAAAAATTTTACTTTTCCCACTTATATCCTACCCCCCATACAGTAGAAATATATTCTCTATCTTTATCATATTTTTTCAATTTATATCGTATCTTCTTTATATGTTCTGCCACTGTTGCTGAATCCCCCTCTGCATCATAACCCCATATCTTTTCATATATTTGTTCCTTGGAAAATACTTGTCCACAATTTACTGCTAAAAGCTCTATTACTCCAAATTCCTTTTTAGTCAAAGGAATAACTTCACCCATACAAAAAATAGTTCTTCCTTTTAAATCTATATTTAAATTTTCAAAATATAAATTTACTCTATTTTCATTATTAAAGCTTCTTTGGTCTCTCCTTAAATGTGCACTTATTCTTGCTTTTAATTGTCTTAAGCTAAAGGGCTTGGAAATGTAATCATCTCCACCTACTCCTAAACCTGTAATTAAATCTTCCTCTTCACTCTTTGCAGTTAAAAAGATAATAGGACAATTCACTATATCTCTTATTTCTCTACATACTTCATATCCATTTTTACCTGGCATCATAACATCCAGCAATATTAAATCAGGATTAAGCTTTGCCTTTTCAACAGCTTCTATACCACTATATGCCACAAAAACTTCATAATCATCCTCTTGAAGCGAATCCTTTAAAAACGAAATTATATCTTCTTCATCATCTACAATTAATATCTTTTCCTTCAATACTTAACATCTCCAACTTCACATAAAATATCTTTATCATTTTACTTAAGTTCATCTTATTACCTAACAAAATCAGGTTATTATAAATTATCCTATCATAATACATAATACTATTCAAATATGGGCAAATTGATAAACTAAAAAAGACAGCATACTAGTAATCAAAAAATGCTAATATGTTGCCTACATTTAAATTGTATTATATCTAATTATCTATGATTTGCTGTAAGCATCTATAACCTCTGCTACATAATCATCATATCCAGATTTAGCTACTACTACAATGGACCCTGGTTCACCTTCTATTTTTACTTTATATCCTTGTGCTTCATCCGTATCAAAATTGCTATTTCTATTTATGTCTATTTTACTTCTATCTGCAACCCCATACTCCTCTAATATTCCAACAATTCTATTTTCTAAATTTCCTGTTGCACATTCAAGCGTCTTAATTCTGTCAATTGCTTCATCTATTTTTTTCATTATATTGTCCTCCTGTATATTAGTTATATTTTGTATTATGTCCCCTTATTTTTTATTGATTCCTGTTACATCTATCTGAAAAATAAACATAAAATCTACTCTGTTTATATAAAGCAAAACGATTGAGTTATAATATAGATAATGTGTTATAATTTCTATAATTAGGTTAACTGAACTAAAATATACAATCAAAGGCAATAATTACAATGTAATATGCTACTTCCTTACAAAATACATAATAATTAAAAATTTTGAAGATAGAATAGGAGAAAAAAATGGATAATTCAATAAAGGGTTTATTAAATGACAATAATATTAAAATTCCAAAACATATTGCTATAATTTGTGATGGAAATGGAAGATGGGCCAAAGAAAAAGGCTTACCACGCTATTTAGGGCATAAAGCTGGTACAGATCCAATTAAAACCATCACTAAAGCTTGCTCAGAATTAGGAGTTGAAGTATTAACTTTTTACGTTTTTTCTACTGAAAACTGGAATCGCTCAAAACAAGAAGTAAATTTCTTAATGAATCTTTTTATAGAGTTTTTTATAAAATTACAAAATGAAGTTGGAAAAAATGTTAAAGTAAAACATATAGGCAATATGGATAGTCTTTCTTCTAAACTGATAAATGAAATTAAAAAAACAGAAAAGCTAACAGAAAATAATTCTGGTATGGTATTAAATGTTGCACTAAATTATGGAAGCCGCTCAGAAATGACAAATGCTGTTAAAAGTATTATTTCTGATATGAATAATGAAAATCTTAGGAATGATAAAATAGATGAAACTCTAATTAATAGCTATATGTACACTTCTGGATTGCCAGATGTTGATTTAATCATTAGAACAAGTGGTGAAAGGAGAATAAGTAATTTTTTACTTTGGCAGTCTGCAAAAGCAAAGCTGTGGATCACTAAATATTTTTGGCCTGACTTTAAAATTGGTCATCTAAATGAAGCAATTAAATTTTACAATGAAATTGATGATTAATAAAAAAGCCCCAGTGTTTAATTTTCATAAGACTGAGGCTCTTTAATCCTTTTAAATTATTTTCTTTCATGTAACACTTCTTTTAAAATATTTGTCCCATTTATGGCAGATGGAAAACCAGCATAAATTGTCATTAAGAGCATTATTTCCTTTACATCATCAGCTGTTAACCCTATATTAAGTCCTGCATTAATATGAAATTTTAATTGAGACTTAGCATTGCCTAAAGCAGTTAATGCAGCAATAGTAGCAATTTGCCTATATCTCTTATTTAAATTATTTCTTGAAATAATATCTGCATAACTTTGCACTACTAATTTCACAAGATCTGGTGAAAAATTATTATATGCATTTTCAAGAATTTCTACTTGATTGCCATCTAATTCTGAAAGTTCAGCTGCACCAACCTCATATCTATCCTCAGGAGAAATTTTATTTGTTGCCTCCTCCCCTATAGAATCTTTTATTCCTTGTTTTTCACGTTCACTTAAAACATCCTTTAATGCATTCATAGCATTTATGCATGTTGGAAAACCAGAATATGCTGACATTTGAAGTATTATTTCTTTTATATCATTGATCGTACATCCAACATTTAGCGCTCCATTTATATGAACCTTTAATTGAGGCTCTGCATTTCCAAGTGCTGTTAGTGATGCAACAACAGCAATTTCCTTTGATTTTAAATCCAATCCATCCCTTGAATATATGTCTCCAAAGGAATATTCAATCATATATTTTACCAAATCAGGCGATATATCATTTAAACTATTTTTTACCTCTTCACCTGCTTTTCCATCAATTTCTTGTAATTTTCTATATCCTCTTTCTAATCTAGTCTCTTCTTTCATTAATTTTTTCCTCCATCTCACTATAAATTTGAACTTTTCTTGCAACATAATCCTTTGCTTCTAGCAATTTTTCAATTTGCTGTTCTATAAATTTTAAATGTTCTTCCATAATATTCTTTCTTTCTGTAATAGTTTCATCTCCCATATGCCTTAAGTTTGCATATTCTTTCATCTTAGCTATATTCATTCCTGTTGCCCTAAGCCTGTTTATTACCTCAAGCCATTTTAAGTCCTGTTCACTGTAAACTCTTTTTCCTGCAGAATTTCTCTTTATATCTCTAATTAATCCAATATCCTCATAATACCTAAGGGTATGTGCTTTTAATTTAGTTATCTTTGATACTTCACTTATTTCCAATTCCAAGCTAAAATTCCTCCCACTTTCCTTATGTTGCCTTAAATGATCATTTATACTATCTTGTCTCCCAATAACAAAATAATATCACTTAAAGTGCACTTTAAGTCAATAGCAAAATTTTAATTTTATTTACTATTTTTCAAATATATCTGATAACGTTACTATTCTTTATAGAAACTAGAATAACCTTAGTAAAAACTTAAAATTTTAATTATGATATAATTTATATTAGTAAACTTTATGAGGTGAAAATTAATGGTGAGTAAATCTAAAAATATTATAACATGTATAAATTACTGTGCTTTCACATTAGTTATGATAGCCAGTTCAATATATAATGTTTCAAACTGGATTATGCTGTTGTCATTATATTTTATATTTTTAGCTTTTTACTCTATAAACACTTTTTTTCTTCATGGTTTGTATAATAAGAATAGAAAACTAACCTTATTAAATTTTTTTATTTATTTCTTTGAAGTAAGTCTTATATTTTTCATTAATAAATTTGACTCTAGTTTTTTATCAACAAGTCTTTATTTGTTTCTACTGGAAGATATTGTTGTAAATGAAAAATTTAATATTGGGATTATTTCACTTTTTATAATGTATATAATGTGCTGTGTTTCCATTTTAAATAAATTATATTATGATATTAGTAAAGCTGTTACTTATATTCTTATAGCTTTGCCAATTTTTATTGTTGTTTATATAATATTTTTTCTTATAAATTATCTTTTAAAGCAAACAAGTATTATAGAAGATAATTTAAGAGACATTACAATAAAAAAGCTAGAAAAAGACTTACTTTATGCTAATCTTAAGTTAGCTTATGAACGTGTGGAAGCTATGACTGCATTAAAGGAAAGAAATAGAATAGCAAGAGACATACATGATACTGTTGGACATACTTTAACTACAGTTTTGATTCAACTAGAAGCTTCCAAAAGACTTATAAATAAAGATACTGATACCGCACTTGAAAAACTTGGACTTGCTCAAAGTCAGGTTAGAAAAGGTCTTAACAATATAAGAAATTCTGTACGCGTTTTAGAAAGTGGTAATGATATACTTGATTTTTATTCTGAAATACATTCAATTATAAAAGAAACAGAAAAGCATTCTGAAGTTGTTATTAAATCTCAAATAGATGAAAATATATCTTTTGAAAAATCCCAAGAAAAAGTTATTCTTTCTGCATTTTTAGAAGGTCTCACTAATGGAATGAAACACGGTAAAAGTAGTGCTTTTTTGCTTAAAATATATGAGAAAAATGAAAATATATTTTTTTCTCTCGAAGACAATGGAATTGGCTCGGATATAATAACTCCTGGCTTTGGTCTTAGAGCCATGAGAGACAGAATTTTAGAGCTTAATGGTAATATTCATGTATCTTCAAAGGCTAATGAAGGGTTTGGTTTATATATATCCTTTCCAAAGTACATGGATGTAAAAGAGGTGAATTATGAGTAATATTAAAATATTGATTGCAGATGATCAAACTTTAATGAGAGATGGATTAAAAACCATTCTTGAACTTGAAGAAAATTTTACTGTAGTAGGTGCTGTAAAAAATGGCAGTGAGGTACTTGAGTTTTGCAAGCAGAATGTTCCTGATTTAATACTAATGGATATAAGAATGCCTGAAATGGATGGTGTTAAATGCACAAAAATGCTTAAAGCTCTATATCCACAAATTATAATCTTGATTTTGACTACATTTAATGATGGTGATTATATTATTGAAGCATTAAATTATGGTGCTTCAGGTTATATATTAAAAGATATTGAAGGTGATGAACTTATAAAAGCAATAAATGATGCTTACAAAGGTTCAATGATGCTTCCTTCAACTGTAGCTAAAAAACTTGTTCAAAGTCTTTCGTCAAATCCAAAGTTTAAACCAAATGAAAAAAAAGTTATTAATGAGCTTTCAGAAAGAGAAACTGAAATTGCTAAAATGTTATCCATGGGCTTTAATAACAAACAAATAGCTTCTTCCCTATTTATATCTGAAGGCACTGTCAAAAACTATATAAGTAATATTTATAGTAAACTTGGAACATCAGACAGAACTTCTGCTGCAATTATGATAAAGAAAATGCTTTAATTATTTAAGGGATGTGAATAAGTTATGAAGCCTATATCTATTTTAAATTACTACAGAGGTAATAAAAAAAGCTTTATATGTTCAATTGTTTCAGCTGCTATTGTAATAGCTTTTTTATATGTAACTAATACTTTTATAAAATCAGTTGAAGTTTCCTTTTACAAACTTTATCTTTCCCAATATGAAACTTATGCTAGAATTAAATCTTTTGGCAGTAAAAATTCTATACCTAAGGATATTTTAAATACTGTAAAAAGAGATGTGAATGTAGAAAAGATTATTCCTTTTAAATGGTATGCACTAAACTATAATATTATGGGAATTTCTGCTGATAGTGAAGTGTTAGCTTTAAATAACAATGATATAAATTATTTTTTAAATAAACAAAATATTACTGTACTTTCTGGAAGACTTCCTCTTGAAGGTAAGAATGAAATTGCAGTGCATTATTTAGTTGCAAAAAATAGGAATTTACATATTGGAGATAGTGTAGGGTCTATAGTAAACAATCTTGATAGCCTTTATGGTAAATATAAAGTTGTTGGTATACTTAAAGGTTACAATATGGTTTCGGTAGCACCAATAAATGATGCTGTTTCCTATGAAAATAATACTTCAATAGTATCTAAAGGCGGACTTGTTATATTTCCTAAAAAGAATAAATTTAATGAAGTTAGTAAATTAGTTGATTCTCTGCCTAAAGACACAATTCTGCCAGAAACTATGAATACTATGAGTGTTGAACTAAAAAGAAGTTTAGATTTCTCAAAAATATTAGATATTATAACTATATTAACTATCTTCTTGATGGTAATTACTGTTGGCAGTTCTAAATACGTTCAATTTTTAAATAGAAAAGAAGATCTTGGTATATTAAATGCCATTGGTCACACTAAAATACAAATATTAAAAAATGTTATATTTGAAGTTTTTCTTGTTAATTTTATCTCATATATTTTAGGATTAATTATAGGTATTGTTTTAAGTTACATAGATAAATATTATATATTTCAAAGTTGTGGAGCTTTGGGCATAGTATTAGATTTAAAAGCATTTATTGTATGTTCCTATATTCCATTATTTACAACTCTTTTTACAATAATTCCTGTAAATTCAATGATTAATAAACTTGACCCAATCAATATGATTGAAAAAACTTAGAGGTGATTTTTAATGCTTTTTAAAATGGAAAATGTAAATTTAATTTATGATATAGATAAAGAAGTACCAACTTATGCACTTAAAAATATAAATTTATCTCTTGATGGAAGAAACTTTATAGGAATTATGGGACCTTCTGGCAGTGGAAAAAGTTCTCTTTTATATGCTTTAGCTGGTTTTAAGATTCCTACCTCTGGTAAAGTTTACTATAATGATTTAGATTACAGCAAAGTTTCCCCTTCTGAAAATGAAAATATTCGAAGAAGAGAATTTGGATTTATATTTCAAAGGCATTTTTTAATTGATTATATGACAGTTATGCAAAATGTATTAACTCCAATAAATGATGACAGTAAAACTTCAAAAGCAAAAGCCTTTTCCATTTTAAATAGCTTTGGTATTGCTCACCTTGCAGATAAAAAGCCTCATCAGCTTTCTGTAGGACAAAGACAATTAACTGCAATTGCAAGAGCATTAATAAATGATCCTAAAGTAATTTTTGCTGATGAACCTACTGCTGCACTGGATCATACTAGTGCTAAAAAAGTTATAAATTTTCTTGAGAATTATAAAAAAGATACTATGATTATAATTGTAACTCATGATCATTCTATACTTAAAAATGCAGATCATGTCATAAACATGCTAGATGGTACAATCGAAAGCATTGACAAAGAAAGAGAGTGATAAAATGAAACCTCTTTCCTCTATAACATATTTGATAAATAATATAAATAAAATATTACCAAGTTTTATTTCCATGATTTTTAGTGTATTTTTAGTTTACTTTGTTTCAATATTAATATCTAGCAGTAATTATGCACTTAATTTAAACAATTTAAATATGGCTGAAAAAGTTACTATTGTTACCTCAAATTCAAAAATGCCTATACCAGGTAATGTAATTAATGAAATTAAGACTAATTCCCCTGCAGCGGATATAATTCCAATAATTAGCGTCAATGGCCACTTGCAATATGATAATCCCTTTGGTGGCAGCAGCTTCAATAGCTATAATGTTTTTCAAAATGATGTTTCTAAACTTTTAAATATATTTAATTTAAAGCTAGTTAAAGGTAAGCTTCCTTCTTTAAATAAAGATGAAATAATACTACCTTTAAAATATGCAAAACAAAATGAAATTAAAGTTGGACAAAGCATTTCAAGCAGTTTTGAAAAGAATATAGTAATGGATAAAAAGTATATAGTGTGTGGAATTATAGATGGTCCAGTTAATATTGCAATTACTTCTAATGAATTTAATACTTCAAAAGAAAATGCTTTGAAATACAGCATAATGTTTTCTACAAATAACAATAATCTTACTTATCATATTAAAACTTTAGGAAACAGCAATATAATAATATCTGATTATAAAACTGTAAAAGGCCAAATTCATGACTACATCAAAAGTTTGGATTCTTTTATATATATTTTTCATTTCCTTATAATTATAGTTTTAAGTATTTCTCTTGGAAATTTAAATTATATCATTTTTATTAGTAGGAAAAATGAATTTGCTATTTTACGTGCTATTGGCTATAAAAGAAACTTTCTTTTGAAAAAATTGTTTAAAGAAAGCTTTCTTTTAAATTTATTAGGTTTTATAACAGGTATTATAATTGCAATTATAGTTACACAACTTTTAAATATAACTATATGGATGCCAAAAGGTCAGTATGTATTAAGCTTTAAGCTAGAGTATATTATTACAGCCTTTTTAATTCCTTTATCTGTTTCTTTAGTAAATATGCTTATTTATTTACGGAAGTTCAAATGCATGAATTATGAGAACCTAAATATATAAAAGTTACTGTAGTCATAAAAATTATGACTTCAGTAACTTTTTTATTACTTAAAATTCTTATATTATGTGAATGGACAAAGAAATTATTGGTTAGTTCAATTGATAACTATGATATTTATTGTGTTTGACATGATTAATACAAAATCAAAAAAGAAAGAGGTTATTTTATGAATGAAAAGACTAAAAATCTTAATGGAAAAGCTGTAATACCTACAATGTCAGTGTTATCTATAATTTGCTTAGTTGTAGGCATCTCATTTATTGCAATTCCTTACTTCACTAATGGTAAGAATATTAAATCAGCATTACAAACCTGGAGTAACTTTTATATCTATTATTTAGCTGTAATATTACTTGTCATGCTTCCATTTTATTTAAAAGATTTAAAAAAAAGAGGTGTAAGCCCTGAATTATTAAAAAAAGAAATTATAGATAAAAATAAATTAATTGGCGATATTTTATTTGGACTTTTAGGCGGAATATTAACTTTTATTATAACTGTACTAATAGTTTCATTCACTCCTATTAAAGGTATTGGATCAGGACAAAAGGATTTGACTCCTATTTTAATTCAATTTTTAACATTAGTTATTATTGCTCCTCTTGTTAAGGAAATTGTGTTTAGACTATACTCAAAATTATTTTTAGAAGAAAAATATGGAATGCTTGTATCTGTCTTAATAAGTAATATTATTTTTGGTGTTTTCGATTGGCATACAACGGGAATTTCATTTATTGCTGGTTTACTTTGGTATGCTTTTTATATTAAAAGAAGAAGACTTATAGTACCTATAGTAGCACATGGTTCAGTCAATTTAATTTCAATAATATGTTCTATAATAAGCTAAGGTTATTTTTAAGGGAAGTCAGTTTGAACTTCCCTTATTGTACCCTAAAATTAAACTTTATTTAAAAAGTTTTAAATCAACCATATTTGCCATAGCTTCACTTCCTACATCGCTTGGATGAATGTGATCCCCACTATCATATTGTGGTAATAATTTTGTTGGATTATTAGGATCAAGAGTAGCTTTATCAAAATCAATTACTCCATCAAACATTCCACTAGTTCTAATCCATTCATTGACTTCTTTACGCTTAACGTCAAGCTCAGGACTATATACTTCATATCCTCCAAATGGCATAATCGTTGCACCATATATTTTTAAGTTATGTTTATGCGCTATTTCAATGTATGTTTTAAGTCCATCAATTATTTCATCTTTACTTACAATTTCAGATGCTGGAGCTGGTCCTCCTGGCCCTGTATGCATTATATCATTAACACCTTCTAAAACAATTACATACTTTCCTCCTTGATGATCTGTAACTGCTTTTTCAAATCTTGAAATTCCTGATGGTCCACACAATCCATGAAGAGTACTTTCACTATCATGTAAAATCCTATTACCACTAATAGCTTCTCTAATTATAGATAAATTTTTTATATTTGCATCATTCAATCGTTTTACAAGATAATCTGGCCAGGATAAAGTGGTTATAGAATCTCCAAATGCAATAATAGAACCATTTTCTTTAGAGGTCATTACTTCCATAGACGTAAAAAATGGGGATACTTTAAGAGCTCCATTTTTGTAAACAGCTTTAAAGTCATTTCTTGTATCAACTGAGTCTGTAAAATTTCCTTCTTTTGAAAAATAAGATTCAACGCCCCCACAAGCACCAGTTACATTTTTAACTTCATTTGTAACATAAATGCTTACAGCTACTTTATCCAATGCTTTTATATCAAGTTCAAAAGGATCACTCCACACAAAACTTCCTTTATCAATATCTACAGTTGATTTACCACCAAAAGTAAGTGTCTTTTTTAAACTTTTAGAAGCACTCCCATCTGAATTAACTACAGCAGAACTCACTTCACCAATATTAATAGGCCCAGTTCCAAATTCATTTGATATTTTTATTCTCTCTTTTGAGCCACCAAAAGTTGAAGTTACTATTGTACACAAAGTTTGATTTTTATATCTCAATTTATATAAAGTAAAATCTGATGCACTTCCATTCCATGTACCAATCCAATGTGTGTATCTATTTGTTTTGCTACAATTACCTAAAAAAACTAAAACTACTATGATACTTACTAATAAAATAATTAACCTTCTAATTTGCTTTTTCATTTCATCCACCTATAATCGTTACTTTTTTATTATGTTTACTTTCAACTATTTGATTTATGATATCATATCTCATAAGAAATTGTACTACTATACAATTTTAATACATTCTAAATAAAATTATACTTTTAATATTTTTTTGTTTTTCTAAATCGATTAAATGTTATCCTTACTTATACTAGAAATTTATCTTGTCTCCCACTAACTACACCTTATTTTCATAATAATCCAATGATAGAAATAGTTGACTTAGTCCATTAATTGTTTTACAATATATTTATGGACTAAGTCCACCATTATTAGATAAAAGGAGTATAAAAATTATGAATGATAAATTAAATGCTGTTAGTGAAATTAAATGCTGTTAGTGAAATTAGACGTTTTAACCGATTTTATACAAATGTGCTTGGATTACTTGATCAACACATTTTAGACAGTGGTTATTCTTTAACAGAAGTAAGGGTTTTGCTTGAAATTAGCAAGTTGAATCAATGCACTGCAAACATTTTAGTAAACAAGCTTAAAATTGACCGAAGTTATATGAGCAGAATAATAAAACACTTGGAAAAGAATGAACTTATAACTAAAATTCAATCTAAAGAAGACAATCGTATAAATTTTGTTTTAATAACAGAAAAAGGTACTCACACTATAAATATTCTTAGCAAAAAATCAGATGAACAAATGGAAAATTTGATTGAACATTTAACTGAAGATGAGCTTACAAAAGTTTTAGATGCAATGAAGATTATAAAAAACAAATTTTCAGAAACAGTTAATCCAATTAATATAAGAAATTTTATCAAGAACGACATAAATAATATCATCTTACAACATAAAACTTTATATGCAAAAGAATACAACTTGTCACCTATTTTTGGTGATTATGTAGAAAAAGGCGTTCATGAATTTGTACAGAATTATGATAGTGAAAAAGAATGTATGCTTATACCTGAGATGAATGGTAAAGCTGTTGGAAGTATCGCCATTTCTAAATTTGATAACCAAACAGCGCACTTGAGATATTTCCTGCTTGAACCTGAAACCCGAGGCAGAGGCTTAGGTCATAAACTTGTTGATATGGCACTTAATTTTTGCCGTAAAAAAGGTTATAAACATGTCTTTCTTGAAACAATTTCCTGTCTCAAAACAGCTAGACATATTTATGCCAGCGAAGGATTTAAAATAACACAAACTCATGAAAATACAACTTGGGGAAAAGATATTTTAGAAGAGCGCTGGGATTTAGATTTATAAGTGACTTATTTTCTAATAAAAAATTTATAGCAACCTGATCTTCAATTTTCATTGTTAAAAATAAAAGCTGGTATAAACCATTAGTTTTAGGTTATTCCAGCTTTAACTTTGTATTATTTACTCTTCATCTAATTTGTTAATAATTTTAAGCATTCCATAAAGTATTGCCTGTGGAGATGGTGGACAGCCTGGTATAACCAGGTTAACTTTCAATATTTCATTTAAATCTTCACAAACGCTGTATCCATCCTTAAATATACCTCCACTGTAAGCACAGCTGCCTACTGCTATAACAATCTTAGGATCTGAAATAGCATCATATGTTTTTATTAATGCTTCCTTCATGTTTAAGGTAACAGGACCTGTAACCACTATTCCATCAGCATGTCTTGGAGATGCTGCAAACTTAATACCATATCTTGATAAATCATAGTATGTATTTTGTGTATTAGATACTTCCATCATACATCCATTGCAAGACCCTGTATCAACAGATCTTAAAACTAAGGATCTTTTAAATTTGCTGTATATTTTTTCTTTAACTTCTTGTCCTAATATCTCAATGCTTGCCATTTTATAATCATTACTGCTCTTTAATACTTTAGATGGACATGCATCAACACAATTATTGCAATAAATGCATTTTTTAAAATCTATATCAATGCTTTTGTGTTTAGTATCTTTTTTAATGGAAACAGCGTCAACTAAACACTCCTGTACACATTTACCGCAGCCTGTACAATTATCATTACAAACTTCTATCCTTCCATAACTATATGGGTTATCTGTAAGAGGATTTTTAACAGTATCTTTTCCATTTTTTATTCTATCTAATAAAAACTTCATTTCATCACCTACTTATCATTTTCAGAATAAGACATATTAAAACTCTTATTACACAAAGGAAAATCTGGTACTATTTCTCCAAGAACTGCATAGGTTAGACCATTCCAGTTAGTAACAGAAGGTGTTTTAAAATAAATTCTATTGAATTTATTATCTTTACCAACCTTACCATATACAATAAGTTCACCCTTTACTGTTTCCACAGCAGCAAGTGCTTCTGTTTCCTCTACTAACTTAAATTCAGTTTTAGTTTTTAAAATGTCTTTATTTATAAAATCTAATGAAGCAAAAATAAAATTATAAGCATCATAAATTTCTTTAATTTTTAATTTGTACCTTTCAAAAACCCCACCAATTTCTAGGGTATTATTATTCTTTTTTAGAATGCCATATATTTCATAAGGGAAGCTCTTTCTAACATCATAATTAATTCCAGAAGCTCTTCCGGTGATACCAGTCATATAAAGCTTTTTAGCAGTTTTATTACGTACTATCCCAGTGTTTTCAACTCTATCTAAAAAAGAAACAGAATCCAATGTGATTTCTATAATCTTATCCATTCTCTTTTTCATACCATTTAAAGTCTTTTTAATATCTTCAATATGTTCCTTTGTAAAATCTATATTTATACCGCAGGGAATAATAACATTTCTCATAAACCTGCTTCCAGTTATTCTTTCACAAAGCTTGTGAATTTGTTCCCCAAAAGCTCCAAATCTTTTAGCAGGATAACTAAATCCAATATCCACACATATGCCAGATATATCACCTAAAAAATTATATATTCTTTCTAATTCCAAAAGCACTACTCTTAATGCTTTTATTTCTTGAGGTGTATCATAAGATAATAACTTTTCAACTAAAAGAGCATAACTTTCAGCATAAGCTGCAGAGGATTCACATGCCATTCTTTCAAATACAAGATTAAGCTTACTTGCATCTACATTTTCACAAATCTTTTCTATTCCCCTATGCTTATAATTAAGCCTGAGTTCTAGATTCTCAATAGCTTCACCTATAACACTAAATCTAAAATGTCCTGGTTCAATTATACCTGCATGCACAGGTCCTACAGATATTTGATAAGCTCCATCTCCAAAAGCTTCCTTACATTTATAAGGCAAAATTTCATTTTTTTCTTCTAATTTAGCACCATAAGGGAAACTTTTTCTTAATGGATATACATCCTCAGGCCATTTTTCATGTTTAACAATTTTCCTAGTATCTATACCATCTTTTATTTTCAAACCAAATAAGTCGCACATTTCTCTTTCAAATAAATGACTTTGGAACAAAATATCCTGGAAAGTTTTAATTTCTTCTTGAGTCTTATATCGTACTATTACAAAATACCTTTTCTTACTATTAGAAAGTATAATGTTAATCATAAAATCATTTTGGGCATTTTCTTCATTACTGTTATCAACACAAAATTGCGCAATAAATTTCAATTTATATTTTACTAAAAATAAACTAATTAACGATTTAACATGTGAAATTTCAACGTCTACATAAATTTCATTCTTGTTTTTAATCTCACTATTATATTTAAGATTGCTTAATTCTTCTTTAAATAAGTCAATGTTCACTATTTTCACATCCTTATATTAATAAACTTGTTACTGCATGGGATTAATAATTAAAATAGCTTTGTTAATTAATGAAGCTATTTCGTATCTAGAGAAAAAACTTAGAATAATTATTATGAAAAATATAATAATTAGTGGAATTATATTTTCCTTATCCTTTTCACTTCTTGTATTAAAGTCCTTATCATCGCTAAATATCATATTAATAAAAACTTTTAAAAAGCCTGCAAAAACTATAAGAAGGCATAAAGCATAAATACCACATACAAGATAATGACCATTTTTTATTGATGCAGCAAGTATATTATATTCACTAAAAAATGATGGAAATGGTGGTATACCTGTTATAACAAGAACCCCGCAAATCAAAATCACTGAATTTATAGGCATTGTTTTTATTAAATTATTTACCCTATCTATACGTTTTGTTTTATAAACACTTAGTATATTGCCTGATATCAAAAATAACAGTGACTTTCCATATGCATGTATAATAGAATGAAGCATTGAACCGTACAAAGCAATCGGTCCGCCTATACCAAAACCTAATGTAATAATTCCCATATTTTCTACAGAAGAAAAAGCCAACAATCTTTTATAGTTTTTTTGATTCAATATACTGAAGGCTGATATAATCAAAGATATCAATCCAAATACTATAAATAAGTATTTCATTTTTTCTAGTCCACTTATGAGTTTAACTATTATATAAAATCTTAAAACTACATAAAGTGCAAGATTTAAAAGCACTCCAGACATCATAGCACTAATTGGAGATGGCGCTTCACTATGAGCATCTGGAAGCCATGTATGCATTGGAGCAAGTCCAGCTTTTGTGGCTATACCTACAAAAATGAAACAAAAACCAAATTTAACTATACTCTTATTTAGTAGAGAATAATTTTTAACAAGGTATGTCCAATTTAAAACCTTATTAGAAGGATCTCCAGATGAATAAATAAATAAAATTATTCCTATCAAACCTAATACTATACCAATAGAACAAATAATAATATATTTCCATGCAGCTTCTAATGAAAGCTTATGCCTATTAAAACCAATTAAGAATGCTGTAGAAAGAGTGGTTGCTTCAAGGCTTATCCACATTAATATTATGTTATTGCTTATTGCAACTGCAATCATTGATAATACAAATAAATTAAATAAGAAATAATAAATTTTAGCAAAATTAATACTTATTGAACCATTATGTATTTCTTCTCCTATGTATTTATGAGAATATAATGCTGCAACTAACGATATAGTGCTTATTAAAATTAACTGAATTATATTTAAACTATCTATGTATATTAAATTATTACAAAAATTAAGTGAATCCTGTAATTTAAGATTTCTATAAAATACTAGCGAAACTGCGGCAAGCATAACCATATTTAAAATTGTTAAAATAGATATTGCTTTAATACTTTTAAGAAGTATGTTTAATAAAATAACTACTGCAAATACAATTGCACATATAGATAATACCATTTTCTCACCTCTATTCTTTTAAATTTGAAAGGTAGTCTGTATTTATAGTGTCAAAGGTTTTATTAATATTAAATATCATTATTCCCATAAGAAGAGCAAGAACTAAAACTTCTAGGGCCATCCAAGCTTCTAAAATAAGTGAAAGCTTTACTACTGACATTTCAAATAAAATAATCCCATTTTCTATAGTTAAAAACCCTATCATTTGAGTAATTGCTTTTTTTCTACCTATCATAAGGGTTCCACCAACAAGTGCCAGAAACACTGCTGTTTTTAAATAAGTATTATCATAATTCCTAAAGAAAGCACAAACAATTATTATAAAGAAACCTGAAAGTACAAAGGAATTAACTGCATTTATAATCAAATCTAATTCTCTTTTCACTTTTAAATATCTAGTAGATTTGTTTATTATATAAGGTATTATAATCACCTTTATTATTAAAGTTAAAAGTCCCATTATGTAGTAATGAATTTCTTTTGTATTGTATCCTAAAATAATACATATAAAAGTTATGGCAAGGGATTGGAATGCAAAGCTTAATACTAAGAGCTTAACTCTTCTAAGTCCACATATTAAAATCCCAGATAATATCACAATAGCAAGTAAAAGCTGTAACATTTTTTATTCTCCTTTCTATACCTTGTTCAAAGCTTATGCTAAATCACTTAATAATTAATTATAAAAAATAGTTTAAAGATATAGCTGCAATAGCAATAGCTAATGCTGCTGATAAAAGTTCTGGCACTCTAAACAATCTTGATTTTGTCATTGAAATTTCAATAATAGAAATACCAAATAAAATAACTAGAATCTTTACAAAGAAAACTACAGCAGCTTTCAATATAATAACCGCACCTAGTGTTGTTGCTGCTCCAAAGGGCATAAAAAGATTTATAAAAATAGTTAAAAATATCATGAGCTTAATTTGTGAAGCCATTTCTACAAAAGCTAAATCCGTTCCTGATAAATCTAATATCATTGCTTCATGTATCATAGTAAGCTCTAGATGGGTTTCTGGGTTATCTATAGGAAGTCTTGCATTTTCTGTGAGTAACAATATAAAAAATGAAATTGCTGCTAAAATATGTCCTATACCATAAAAAGCCCCTGCACTGTTATTGAAGCATATAGTGAAAATATTAAAGGATTTATTTTCAAAATATAAAAACATAATAGTAAGAAACATTACTGGCTCTGCAAGCATTGACAGGAAAAGCTCCCTGCTTGTCCCCATTCCTCCAAAGGTACTGGCACAATCTAATCCTATTAATGTATTTAAAAATTTTACAATAGACATCATAAAAATAATAAGAAATAAACTTCCTAAGTATGTTTCTCCACTGCTGAAAAAAGTAGGAATCATAAAAACAGCAGTTATAGCAGCCGCTAAACTTAATATAGGTCCTATTTGTGTTATAAAACCACTCTGGCTACTCCTTATCCTTCCTTTGCTAAACAACTTTTGGTAATCATAATATACTTGAAAAATACTACTTCCCTTATATCCTCTTAAAATAGCCTTGAATTTTTTAAGAATACCCATAAAAAGAGGAGTTACTATAATAAGAAGCATACTTTGTAAAAAATTAATTGCTATGTACTTCAAGATTTTTACCTCCTTAAATCAATGAATGCTGCCATCACATAAACATGTTAACAATTAAAACTGTAACTAAAAGTGAAACAAAAATATATGATACATATACTTGTATCTTTCCAAAATGAATTTTAGTAACACGTAATGATATATAATAAACAACCTTAACTACTGATCCATAAATGTACTTTTCTATGTTATCTAATACCTTGTCTTTTAATAATATTGAATAACCATTTTTCACTTCTTTTTCATATCGAACTACTTTTCCAAAGATTCTTGTTGAGGGCTGACTTAGTCCATTTGCACTATACTGCATATTAGACTTTACATTATTAAAGCCGCATCCCCAAGTTTCTTTTATTACTGTAGCTTTTTTGTTATTTAATACTTTTGATATTAAAGCTAAAATAGCTGTTATAATTACAAAAATACTGGATACGATTATTATTTCATTATTTATTTCACTATTCATCAAAGGTAAATTTGTATTTAAAATTGAATTTGAAACCTTTGATATTAAATTAATTATAAAAGGTGAAAATACTCCTGAAATTATACATAGCAAAGCTAAAATTCCAAGCCCAATATTCATTGATAGTGGAATTTTATGTGCATTTATTGCTTTTTCACTTCTTGGTGCTCCAAGATAAGTTATTCCAAAGCTCTTAACAGATGCATATAATGTAACTCCACTAGTTAGTGCTATAATAAGTCCGCTACCTATAATGATTAAGGCAGTCCATGTACCTTTAATTGAAGCAGTTCCAATTATAAAGCACTTAAATATTAAAATTTCACTGGCAAAACCATTTAAAGGAGGAATTGCTGAAATAGCTGCAGTACCAATAAAAGCACATATAGCTGCAAATTTCATTTTCTTATAAAGTCCTCCTAACTCGTTCATATTCTTTGTTCCTGTAGAATATAAAACACTACCTGCACTAGCAAAAAGCAGACTTTTAAAAATAGCATGATTGAATATATGAAATAAAGCTGCAATTAAAGTTAGATTGGCAAAGGAATTTAAATTCAAATTGTAAAATACTAAAGAAAGTCCTAAAGTTGAAATTATTATTCCTATATTTTCAGCACTGGAATAAGCCAGCAGTTTTTTAATATCCTTTTGAACTAATGCATTCAATACTGAAAAAATTGCAGTTACTGCTCCTAAAAGTACTAATAAAAGAGCTGCTTTTAAAGGAAGTACTTTAATAAATGTAAAAGTTACTCTTATTAATCCATAAATGGCCACCTTAAGCATAACCCCTGACATAAGAGCTGAGGCATTGGATGGTGCACTAGGATGAGCTTTGGGCAACCAGCCATGAAGTGGTAGAAGTCCTGCTTTTGCACCAAATCCTAAAATAGCAAAAGTAAAAATTATATATTTTTGACTTATTGTAAAATCATTTGATAACTGATAAAATTTATCAAAGCTTATGCTGCCTGTGTATTTATATAAAAATGCAAACATAATCATTAGGAATAACCCACTAATATGTGTCATTATAAAATACATTATTCCTGACCTTATATTTTCCTTATTTTTATACTCATAAACAACAAGAAAAAATGATACAGCACTCATAACTTCCCAAAATACAATAAAAGTAATGCTATCTCGTGCTAGTACTACACATAACATTGATGCTGCAAATAAGAGCATTAACATAAAATTATATTTAACTGAATACTTACCTTTATATTCTGCAGTATAACCTATTGAATATATAAAAATAGGTGCAAAAACTACAAAAATTATAATTGCAAAAAATATAGAAATTGGATCGTTCATAACACCATTACAAAAAAATGTTGGTAACAAAATATTTTTCACTCCTTTTTAAATTATAATTAGCACTCGAATATTAAAATAACTATGTACTTTTTTATTTTTTGTATTAGAATTTAATTATGTCAAATTTTTTAATATAGTTAGTATTCGAATATTAGAATGCGACACGAAATCTATCATATCACTTTATTGTCGAAAATACAATATATTTGACTTTTGCTTAATACTATATCTTGTAAAAATAACAAACTAAAAATGTTTAACTTATACTATGGAGGGCTTCACATTGAAAAATAGAAAATCACTTGATATACATACATTCTATAATTTATCCCGGTATTGCTTTTTAAATATAGAATATAATTATAGTTCTGTTGTAGAACAAACTGGAATAACACTACCTCAACTAAGAATTTTATGGATATTAAAAGCCTTTCCTGGAATATCCCTAGGAAAGATTGCAACTATAGGCTATTGGACATGTCCTACAGTAACTAATATTTTAAAAATTCTAGTTGATAAAAAATTAGTTGTAAAAGAAGATTCAGTAAATAAAAAAGTTTATAAACTAAATGTTACCGAAGAAGGAGAAAAATATATTAATATAAATAAACAAAATAAATCTAAGAATTTTCATCTCTTTGATTTAATGAATTTATTCTCTGAAGAAGAGCTTGATCTTATTGTAGATTTTTATAAAGATATTGTTATTAAATGTGGTAAGGATTATATTTTCCAATATGTAGACAAAATTAATTCATTAAGTTTAAAAGTAGATTATACTGATTTTTCTGAAGATGAGACTAAAAAATTAAAAAAGCTTGTATTTTTTTATAACACTTTAAGAATATTTATTTTACATGTAGAACATGATCATAGGCTCTTATTAAAAAATTTAAATTTGACTTACCCTCAATTAAGAGCCTTATGGATAATTGAAGCTTTTCCTGGAGTTACGTCTAGAGCGTTAAGTTCTCTAGCCTTCTGGTCTCCTTCAACAGCAAGTTTAATTGTAAAAAATTTATACACTAAAGACCTTATTTATAAAGAAAAAGCAGCAGTAAAAAACTCTCTTTATCTTTTTATAAATTCTAAGGGAGAACAAACCTTAATAGAAGATTTTAAACTAAATAATCATAGACTAATTATTAATGATTATTTGAAAGA
The DNA here is from genome assembly GCF_001038625.1 of Clostridium carboxidivorans P7. Classification (GTDB taxonomy): domain Bacteria; phylum Bacillota; class Clostridia; order Clostridiales; family Clostridiaceae; genus Clostridium_AM; species Clostridium_AM carboxidivorans. The sequence goes on along the minus strand of NZ_CP011803.1, from coordinate 1,560,934 downwards.
TACAGAAGAAAAAACTTTAAATACAATAAATAATCACTTATATTTGATTAATAAAAAGCTCAAAAATGACATGGTAGAAACCTACATTGAAAAGATTCACGAAATATTAGAAAGCTACCATGATAAATTTAGATAATTTAGAAGAAAAACTGCTAGCAAAACATTTTTGTCAGCAGTTTTTAAAAATACAGAGATTTTTTTGATACGAATTAAATAATTTTACTTAATCTATCTTTTAGCTTTACTTCCTTATCAATTAGCCATCCTTCTTCCTCACAAGTATCTCCCCATTGAACTATATCATTTATTTCATCCTTAGTTAACTCAACAGATATTTTATCAATAACTTTTAAATTTTCCTCATAATATCCATTATACATTTTTAAGGCATTAGTTTCTCCTTTTAGTCCTAATGAATATATAGGTGTTCCTTTTGCATCTTTATGATGTGCCACAACATAAAGCCTTACTCCATGATTCTTTTTATCGGCTTCTAAGTCAATATGATTTACCTCAACTAAAGTCCCCAATGGTATATTATATTTATCCATGATTTTACTCATCCCCTCTTAAATATAGTTTCTACAAAAAAACTCAATCTCCTTTATTTTCAGAAAAGTAAATGAAATGCCACTTGATAACTAACCCCTATTTCTTTTTTAAATATACTTTTCAACATCGATTGATTTTTTGAAGATGATTTTTCCATGGTTAGTCTTCCTCCTCAGTTAAATTACATACAACTACTATTTGCATTTTTTATATAAATTTCAGGATCAATAACGTCCTTATCCAATACAGCTTGTGTTTCATCTTTTATATATCCATAATTCACAATTTCTTTTCCAGCACTAACTAATGCTGAAAGGAAAGGAGCATACAATTTTTTAAGCATATCATCCATATTAACAGCTTGAAGTATTCCTCCCTGAGCACATAAAATTGTACCTGCTAAATTTCCTTTTGTCATAACTTTAAATGTTTCAACTAAACCTGAAAAATTATATTGTCCAGGGAAACCACAATTTGAAATCAATACAGTCTTAGCAGGTGCTTTTCCAAAACGCTTAGGATGTGTATAGTTCTCACCTTTTTTAACAATTTCTCTATTATTTAATGGCAGCATACGATCCATAAAATCTTTCATTATGCCTGTTACAGTAAAATAGTATAATGGAGTGGCATAAACTATTATGTCAGCTTCTAATATTTTTTGAAGCAATTCTTCCATATCATCTTTATGAATACACTTTCCTGGAGTTTTTGTCCAACAAGTAAAACATCCACTGCAGTGCTTTATATTTTTGTCTTTAAGGTATACTATTTCTGTTTCCGCACCAGCTTCCTCACACCCTTTAAGAAATGGCTTTAAAATAACCTCTGTATTTCCTTTTTCTCCTCTTGGGCTTCCGTTTATAGCTAAAATTTTCATATTAAAATATCTCCTCTCATTTTATCAAATTACTAATAAATACTTTATAAATTAAATTTTACTTTATAAATCTTTTATAGTTTCTAAAGCTTATAATGTTTCCTCACACCACTTTAATTTTACTTCACAATCGTGCATTCCAAAATTAACTGTGCTGATCCATAATATTGAATTCTTTTTATTTATCTTTGCCAATTTAATTTCGCCTCCAATTCATGTATCATTGTTATATATATCACCTTGATATATATAATTATATCAGAGTGATATATAAAGTCAATATATTTTTACCAACGAAATAATTTTTAGTTTAGTATTTGAATTTATTAATATGCAAAAATAAGAAGAACCTCTTAGAATTTACACCCAATCTTTTAAATTAGATATAAATTCTAAGAGGCTCTCCTTAAAAATCTATAATTCATTGATATATTTTCTTAATTTATTTTATTCTCCCTGCAGCTTCATATCACTAATTTTATTATATGCATACAAATTAACAGCAAAAAAAACCACACATACAGCAACTAAATTAAAGTGATTTGTAATTATGGATTTAAACACTAGAATGCAATTTAAAATGTTATTTAAAATATAAATTAAATTACGATTTTTGTACAAGAAGTTTGTATATACCATATTAGTATTCTCTCCTTTGATAATTAAGATTCAACATACCATATAATAACACATTTTGGATTAATAAAAATGAATAAATTATTAATAAAATTTTATGGTTTTGAAAACAAAATAAATCTTATTATCTAATTTTCTTTATCTCCATCTATAACTACATCTATTTTCCCTGTTTCTGAATCCATAATTAATCCATGTACTTTAATATCTTTAGGAATTAAAGGGTGATTTTTTATCATTTTAACACTTTCTTTTATAGATTCTTCCACTGATTCAAAACCATGAAGCCATTCTTCAACATGAACACCTGCATTGTTTAATGTATCTATAGTATCTTCCCTTATTCCTCTACTTATCATTTTATTAACAAGACTTTTAGTATCTAAATTACTCATTCCACAGCCAGAATGTCCTACTATAAAAACATCTTCTGCTCCAAATTCATATATTGCAACCATTATACTCCTGGCAACACCGCCAAAAGGATGAATAACTGTTGCTCCTGCATCTTTTATTATTTTAGCATCACCATTTTTTATATTCATAGCCCTTGGTAATAACTCTGTCAATCTAGTATCCATACAAGATAATACAACCATCTTCTTCTTTGGAATTTTACTAACTACATATGGTTCATATTCATTATTACTTACAAAATTCTCATTGTACTCTAATATTTCTTCTAATCTGCTCATTTTGTACCCCCAAATAATTTATATATATATATGTTTTAGATTATATTAGATATATTATACTACGAAAATTCCTTTTATCAAATATCTATATATCTCTAAATGGGAAAATTTAAATAAAATAAGTTATCAACAAAATTCATAATTTGTTACCTGGAATACATATGCATCCATTCATCTTTAAGAATTCCATAAACAACATGACTAACATAATGATCATATAGCCATTCTGACTCTCTCAAAGTGCCTTCATTTTTAAAACCCAGCTTTTCTGGAATATGTCTACTTTTAAAATTTTCTTCAGCGCACCTAATTTCCACTCTATTTAATCCCAACTCTTTTATAGCATAATCTACTAAAACCTTGCAAGTTCTTATCATAATACCCTTTTTTTGAAATTCTTCTCCAATCCAATAACCAATGCTTGTAGACTTATTTGACCAATCAATATTGTGATACCCAATTATACCTGCCATTCTTCCCTTATACCATATTCCACATTGGAATCCATCATTGTTTACAAATTGCTCTTTAGTAATCTTTATAAATTTTGCCACATCTTCAAAAGTCTTAATTCCATCTACCCAAGGCAGCCATTGTTTAAGATAAAGACGATTCCTCTGTATTAGTGCAAATTGTTCTTCTATATAGCAATTTTCTAGCAACTTTAATTCTAAATCATCATTAATTACATATTTAAACAAATATAATTCACTTCCCAGCTTTCTGTTTTATTTTGAATATTCATCAACCCAATTAATTATATCATTAACAACATAATCAGGCACATTAGCAGCTTTTCCGTAACCTTCCATTGATTTAGAGTTTGTTTCTATAAAAAAGTGGTTTAATTTATCATAAGATTTGTAATTTACATTTTGCTTATTTTTCAATATATTTTTCCATTTATCTAAATTAGAAACATCCACCTGGTAATCCATTTTTCCTTGAAGAATAAGAAGAGGTTCTTTTATACTTACAGCATCATTTACTTGAGTTGAATTCTTAACACTTAACCAATAATATGGATAAGCACCGAAAATCGGTGTATTTTCAGGTAAATTTCCTGGAAAGTCTTTATTTTTTACTGTACTATATACACTTTTCATTCCCTTTAACTGATTTTCATTCATCTCTCCTATTGAATTTAAATATTTACTTTGCTCTAAAAGAGTGTCAAGGAAATCTACAGGTCCAGCCATCATTATACCTCCAGCTGCCCCATTATCACCACAATCTTTTATTATTGTTGATGTAAGCATTGCTCCTAAACTGTGTCCTAAAACAAAAACTTTATTCGAATCAATGCCTTCAGTTTTCTTTAATAAATTTACAGCCTCCACTGCATCATTTACTGTTTCGCCATTTAAATCAACTTTTGTATCTACTGAACTTAATGCTCCATAATATTTTGCTCTTTTATCATAGCGCAATACTGCAATTCCCTTTGAAGCAAGTCCTGCTGATACATCCCTGAATACCTTTGTATCTCCATAGGTCTCATCCTTATCATTAGCACCACTGCCATGAACAAGTACTACTGCTGGAAATGGACCTTTCCCTTTAGGCATACTTAATACCCCTGGTAATTTATATTTTCCATCACCTATGGTTACATTCTTTTCAGTAAAGTTATCTGTATTTGCATAACTTGGCAGTTTATACTTACTATCAACTGGAGTATTTTCAAATACTAAATCGTATATTTGTCCATCATTGTCATATTTTATTTTTACATCAACAGTGGTAGAACTTCCTTCAACTTTATAAGTTAGTGTAATTACATTTCCAAGTGGTGCTTCTTCCTGCTTTACATCTATTGGTTTTGTATCAACTCCCTTAAAGCTTACACTTGAAAGATAATTTTTCATTATTCCTTCTCCATAACCTGTTTTTAAATCACTACTTAATTGTTTTAAAGCTTCATCAATATTCTTATTTGATAAATTACTTACAAAACTTTCAGCTTTAACTTTTAAATCTTGAGATAAATTTGTATCTTCATTAGAACTTAAAACACTTTCTACATTTTTTGAAACTGCACCTTCTCCTCCAAGTATTATTGTTTTTTTAAACTTTCTATCTTTTATATATTCTTTAATACTACTAATATTATTTCCATCCGTTATTACTATAGGTGCTTTAAGTTTAGCTGAAAGAGCAGTTCCAGAAAGTGCATCCGGGAAAGCTTCTCCACTGGCAATTATTACATTATCTAAATTCTCATCAAAATATTTGCATATATTCATAGAGGTTTCATATCTATCTTTACCTTGTATTCTTGCTACATCCTTTGATATTTGTTTTAATTTATCCTCTATTCCACTACTTATTGAACTGCTTCCTCCTATAACATATATTTTAGAAGGTTTAATTTCCTTTATTTTTTCTTCTGTCTTACCTGGCAAATTACTAAATGGAGTTATAAAAACAGGATATCCCTTATACGCTGCTATGCTAGATATACTTAAAGCATCGGGAAAATTATCGCCGTTTGCTATAACTATTGGGGTACCTTCCTTTACATTAGATTGATTTACTATTTTTATATTAGTTTCATATCTATCATTTCCACCTAGTCTTATTATTTTATTAAACCCTTTTTCTTTAAAATATTTCTCAAATTCACTATTTACAGAAGCTTCCCCTCCTAAAATATATATAGTACCCTCCTTCTTTAAATGATTTTCAATATAATTTATAGTTTTACTGCTATTTTGTATATTATCTCCTACAAGCATTACAGGGGAACCTCCAAGTCCTTGAAGTGAGCTGCTTGAAAGTGCATCTGCAAATCCATTACCACTAGTAACAACAACACTATCTAATTGTCCAGCTTCATAATAATTAGCTATGCTGGCCGAAGTCTCATATCTATCGTTACCATTAAGTCTCTTTATACTGATATTTCCATCTGCATAAACCGAAGAAGATATAAAAGTACATGCTGTAATAGCCAAAATTAAACTTAATCTAACATTTCTATTTAACATATTACTCCTCTTTTCTATTGATATATTTATTATACATGTTATACATTAATTATAACAGATACTTTATAAAAAGCAATATTTTCTGGATTTTTATGTAAAAACATTTGCTACTTCATATAGGAATGATTAACCAATAATTTGTAAATATTATATTAAGTCTTCTAAATATTCTTCGATATTGAAAATATATACAAAATGTAAGAAGGGATTATTATGGATTCAATTGTAATAAATAAATCAATAACTTATGAAACTAATGCTAACGAACATAAAAATTCACTTAACAATAATAAACATAAAAATGAAAATTCCAACAATAATACTATTTTTCAAAGCACAGATGATTCACACATATCTAATGATGCTATAGTTAGTTATAAATTTTTAAATCGTATTGAAAGTTCTGTAAAGGACATTACTAAATCTCCTTTCGTAGAAAAGTATAATTCAGAATATGAGAATATAAAAAAAGAAATTAATTCTGGTATTTATGGTAACAATACAAATAAGTATATGGACCTACTTGATAATGCATTTAAGGGTGCATTAAATCATGCTTCTAATATTTTACTTAAATCCTCTACTAAATCTGATAATATGAAGCTGTCTTCATCAACTTTAACTAAGAGTCAAAAACAATATGAAACAGCTACCAGCCTTGTTTGGATATTTAAAGCAGAACACAAAAAAGTTTTAAAGGAAATAGAAGAATATAAAAAGAAAAAAAATCATGAAAAAGTAGCTTCATTAACTCAACTCAGTAATACTTATAAACATGTGATAAACAATATTTCTTGTACTATAAACTTTATGCAAGAAAACATTAATGAATCCTTTGAGAAGGATTCAGAATTGCAAGATGAACAGCACTCTTCAATATAATTTTAAATCTATAATAGTCTATATAAAATAATAAATTCTATTTCTGAAACAAAAGCATTGCATTTTTTATAAATTTTTTATAAACTTTAAATGTTGAATAAGGTTGTTTATGATCTTTATTCATATAAAAAGCTTATTGAAGGAGTATACTATGGAAGCCAAACAAGTTTTGGAAATTTCTCTTTGTGCAGGACAAATGCTTTTAAGCAGTGGTGCAGAATCCTATAGAGTTGAAGAAACAATTGAAAGAATATGTAATGCATATAATCTAAAATGTGAATGTATGGTTACTGCTAAAGGAGTATTTATTTCTATAATAGATCATAATGATGAAAAAATAACTTCACTAAAAAAAATCAGAACAAGAAATGTGGATTTATATAGAATAGAATTAATTAATTCTTTTTCAAGAGATATTCAGCATGAACCCATTTCCTATGAAAAAGCTAAACAAATATTAAAAGATATAGATCAAGCTCCATATTTCAGTTTTCCAATAAGACTATTTGCTGCTAGTATGACTTCATTCATTTATTCACTATTTTTTAATGGTACTATATGTGATTCAGTAGTTTCAGTAATTATAAGTATAGTTATTTATTTCATACTAGAAAAAATATCTGGAACCGTCTTTTTACAATTTTTTCTTTCAGGTTTTATTATAGGTATTGCTAGTATAATTGCTCAAAGCTCATTACCTCTTGTAAACAAAGGTAATGTCATAACTGGATCAATAATGATATTATTACCAGGAGTTCCTCTCACCAATGGTATAAAAGATATTATATCTGGTGACTTTGAATCAGGTATAACCAAATTTGGTGAAGCAATGCTTATTATAACTGCAGTAGGAGCAGGAATTGGTTCAGCATTAACTATTGGGATGGGTGTAAAACTATGATAAAACAAATATTATTAGCATTTTTAGGCAGCATTTTTCCTGTTATTCTTTTTAATATTGATAGAAAAAAAATAATATGGGCCGGATTTTGTGGAGCTATTGGTTGGGCTGCATATCTTGCAGTTTATAAGTATACTTACAGTCCTGTTTCTTCATCCTTTGTAGGAGCATTTTTTGTAGGTATATACAGTGAATTAATGGCAAGAATACTTAAAACACCTGCTGTACAATTTTCAATACCAGGAATATTTCCTCTAGTACCTGGTATAACAGCCTATACTACTATAAACAGTATTGTAGAACAAAAGTATTCTTTAGCATCCTCTGAAGGTATGCAAACCATTGCTGTAGGAGGAGCAATTGCATTTGGCATAATGCTTTCTACAACGGCTTTTCGTTTCATTTCAAAATTAGCAAAACAAAAACTTAAGTAACTCAACTTTCACATTTTAAAAATATTGCGACATAAAGGTGCAGTGGAAGTTTGAATTTTAACTTTCATTCCGTGATATATGATAAGGGTGTCATCACAGCTAAATGTTTTAATTATTCTAAAGCTTGAAGATTTGGAAAACCTAAGAACTTTGTCAAACTCGGTTCCCTCAAACAGGACTAAAGTTCTAAGGCTTTCCCAATCTTAAAGCTAAGAATAATACTAAAACAATTTAGCTAATGTGATGACACCCTTATCATATATCACTGCATAAAAGTTAAAATTCAAACTAGTAACTTCAAGAGTACACATATAATTATATTGTTATAAGTAGTTTTAGTAAGTCAAAATTATATTTATAATCATAACTTATAATGCTTAAAAATTAAGGCGTAGCCTGCTGTTAGGCTACTATATTTCATTAAAAAACAAGTTACTTCCTATATTTATAGAAATACCTTAAAAGAAACTTATTATCTAGGTTGTTGAAAAATATAACATAAAAAACATGTAAGCATCTCATAAACATAATAATTAACAAATTTATTATTTTTGCAGGCTGCGCCATAAAGTATTATTAAAATAGCTGAAATATACATAAACTGAATAGTAGGTATTATGAAAGCTACGCTTTTTATTCAGGGTCATATAATGCCTATATTAAGTAAATAATATATTAAAACCTGCAGTATCTCCACAATCAATTATGCAACTTTATTATTTAATCTAAGATTAACTTTTTCTTTTTCAGTACTCTTGAAATTTGGAGCTTTTATAGTAGCAACTATAAAAATTGAAATTATACATAATACTCCAACTACCATGAATGTTGGTTTAAATCCACCTACTGCTGTAGATATAAAAGTTCCTGAAAGAGCTCCTATTCCAAATCCCTGATACACAATTCCATAATTTTTTGTTTGATTATTTACTCCAAAGAAATCTCCTACAATTGGAGGAAATACTGTAATGTTTCCACCAAAACAGAATGCTATTGCTGAAACACAAGCAAAGAATATTCCAAAATTTAAATGTACAAAACTCAATATGAACACTGATACTGCAGTTACTGCCATGGTGCCCAATACAACCTTCAATGCACCTAACTTATCTGATAATGCTCCTAATATAATTCTTCCTGCAGTGTTAAATATAGCTACCATAGCTACTGCATTTGCTGCAACTACAGGATTTAAGCCTGCTAATTTAACACCAATATCTTTAACAATGCCTATTAAATAAAGACCACTCATGCATGCTGTGAAAAATATTATAAACAAAAGATACACTTCTTTAGTATTTAACATTTCTTTTACAGTAAAATCATGCTTCTCTGATATATCATTATTAACATTTTCTACATTAGGAGCATCTTTCAAGAATTGAGCTCCTATAAATACTAAAATCATAGCAATTATACCCCAGTATAAGAAAGCCATGGATACTCCTTTTGAAGAAATAAGGCTTGCATTAACATATTTAAATATTAAGCTTCCTGTTCCATAAGCACCTACACAAATACCAGACATAAGACCTTTTTTTTCAGGAAACCATTTAATACAATTAGAAAGTGTAGTAATATACCCTATACCATCTGCTGCTCCAACAATCACCCCTGCTGTAATATAAAGCATAGATATTGAAGTTGCCTTAGATGTTAATAAAAGTCCAATTCCTAGTACTATACCTGATAATGATATCAGTTTTCTCATTCCTAACTTGTCCTGCATCTTTCCTGCAAATAATGTTGAAAGAGATAAAGCAAAACTTGTTATAGAAAATGTAACTGCAACAGTACTTACTCCCCATCCAAACTTATCTGAAATTGCTTGATTAAATAAACTCCAAGTATAGATTGTTCCTAAGCCTAATTGTGCAATTACTGTACCAAGTACCACTAACCATGGATTTTTTGATGTATTTTTCATTTTATACACTCCCTTTATTAAATCTTTAATAATATACTATGAAAACTTTTACTAGTGCTTAAGCTTTACTATAGCCTAATTATATATTCATAAAATATAAAATTATTAATTTAGGAATGAAATGCATAAAACTTTACATGAAATACACTTATATATTCATAATCTGTTTAAACTCTTTTATGTTGCTCCTACTTACTGGTACTTCATAATCTATATCCTGAAGTCTTAAATTATATGTATTATTAAACCATGGTATTATTTCTCTTATCTTAGTTATATTTACTATATAAGACCTATGACTCTTAAAAAACTTATCCTTTGGTAAAGTATTATAAAATTCTGATATGCTAACATTAACAGAATATTCTTCATGCTTTGTAAAGACACAAGTTATTCTTTCTTTAGCAGCACAATAATATATATCATCCATATCCACAACTATTATTTTTTCATTTTTCCACAAATTTATCTTATTACTGATAGGATTGTTATGTAAGCTAACATTCTCATGATTAAAGGTCATTTCTAATTTTTTAAGCATAGATATTATTCTAGATTCAGAATAAGGTTTAAGTATATAGTCAAAAGCTTCTATTTCAAATGCTTCTACAGCATGCTCTCTATATGCTGTTATAAAGACTATATAGGGTTTTTTAGAAAATTTACTTATATTTTTAGCAAGTAATACTCCATCTAAGGATGGTATGTTTATATCTAAAAATATAACATCAACCTCATTTTGTTGAATAAACTTCAATACCTCTATGCCATCTTCAAATTCATCTACTATTTCTATACTACTACAATTTTTAATAAAATATTTAAGTTCCTCTCTAGCTAAAAATTCATCTTCAACTATTATAGCTTTCATAAAATCACCTCGTTACATAGAATTCTATTTTAGTGCCTTTTTCTAATTTTTTTATTTTAAGTCCCTCCCCATAAATAAGCTTTAATCTTAAATGCACATTGTATAAGCCTATCTTATTTTTAGGAATATTATCATTATAAACTTTTTCTATTATACTATTATCTATACCAACGCCACTATCTACTATTGATATCTTAATCTTTTCTTCTTTTTCTTTTACACTTATAGTTACTGTACCCATTCCTTTATCTTTTAAAATCCCATGAACTATAGCATTTTCAACTAATGGTTGTATTATAAGACTAGGTATATTAACATGTATATCATCTATATCATAAATTACATTTAGTTTATTTCCAAATCTTGCTTTTTCTATTTCCACATAATCATTAACTTGTTTTAATTCTTTTTTTATATCTATAAATTCGTCATTTAACTCCAAATTGTATCTTAAGTAATTAGATAAATTTATTATAAGTTCCCTTGCCTTATCTGGATTTATTCTTATGGATGAAGCTACAGCATTTAATGCATTGAATAAAAAATGTGGGTTTATTTGAGTTTGAAGTGCTTTTAATTCTGCCTTATTTGCCATTTCTTTTATTTGTTCAACTTTAGATACCTCCATTAGTGTTGATATGATTTGTGAAAGCCCTACTGCAAGAGTTTGTAATGGATATGTTATTTTATGATCTTTTACATAATATATCTTTAAGCACCCTGTAATCTCATTCTTATCCTCAAAAGGTATTATTATAGCTGATTTTAACGCTGCATATTTATGATCTATACCATCATTTTTTATAATTATTTTACCACTGGTAATTGCATCTTTCGTATCTTCTGTTATTATTTCATGTCCTATATTATAATATTCCTTTCCAAGTCCAACATAAGCAAGTATATTTTTTTTATCAGTTATGGACACTGCATCAGCCTCTATATCTTTTTTAATAATATCGCATATCTTATTTAAAGCATCAGTATTTATATTTCTAAAATACGGCAAAGTCTTATTTGCAATATCAAGAGCAAGCTTTGCTTGCTTAGCTGCTATCTTTTCCTTTTCATTTTCAACGCTTTGAACTAACAAAACTATAAATCCAACACTAATTTCACCAAGTACCATTGGAATTCCTATTTTAGATACTATATCAAAACCAAGAGAATGAGGTTTACTGAATATTAATATAAGCACCATGGTCAATATTTCGCAAAGCATGCCTGCAGCTATACCTGCCAGCCAAGTATATTTTTTTTCAACCTTTTTATTAATATATCCAGATACTATTCCTGCAGTAATACTGCTTATTAAACAAGGAATAGATGTTATACCATGTATATCTATCAAGTACCTATGAATTCCAGACACTATTCCTGTAACTATTCCTACAACTGGCCCGAATATTACTCCTCCAGATACTATGGTAATTATTCTAACATTTATTAATGAACCTTCTACATTTAATCCCGTATAAGTTGCTAATACTGCAAATATAGAAAAAACTATACAAATAATTATATAATCTTTTTTCTCATAATTGTCTTTTAAAAAAATCTTTCTAAAGCTATGTATTCTGGTTATAATAAATATACATATAAGCAGTAGTGTAGCCCTATCTACAAATTGAAATAATAAATCATACAATGTTAATTTCTCTCTTTCTTAATAATATTTTTGCATTATAATTGTATCATTTAATTAAACATATATCTATTTATGTTTAATTAAACTTTAAAAAGATGATATAATTTTTTAAATTAACACCATCTTTTGTAATAAACTTTCATCTTAACTTGTTAATTTGGAAGCTCATCTAAAGTTTTAAATTCATATCCTTTACTCTTCCATTCCTTGATTAAACTATCTAAAATACCAGCATTAGTTTTAGACATAGCATGAAGTAAACAAATCATACCATTACGTGTGTTCTTCAAAAGAAGTGCTTTAGATTTTTCTGGATCAGGCTGCTTATTTACATCATAATCTTGATGTGCAAGAGCAAAAAATATAGATTTATAACCAATCTTTTGAGTATAGTAAAGAGACAGTTCACTAAAGGTACCTTCTGGTGGTCTGAAATATTTTGACATCTTGCATCCAGGAATACTATTTACTGCAGACTCTACTCCAGTAATTTCATCATCAAAAGCTTTTTCATTTTTGAATGTAGGCATAGATTTATGATGTACAGAATGATTTCCTATTATATGTCCTTCAGCCTTCATTCTCTTTAATAAACTGGCATTTGGAACTCCTTTAAAGCTGCCAGTTGCAAATGGCTTAGTTACAAAGAAAGCTGCATGTACATTATTTTTCTTTAATGTATCTAAAATACTAGATGTATACCCATTTTCATATCCTTCATCAAAGGTAAGATAAATAACTTTTTTTGAAGTATCTCCAAAAGCATACCCCTTATATTTTGATAATAGTGACGCATTATCTCTTGGTGAATACATCCATGACCAGGATATAGCTTTAGTGCTAAGCGATGAAGTATCTGACAACACTAAAGGAGTAAAAGCTTTTCCTTCCGTTTCAGACTTATCAATTTCTTTTTGCTTATTTTCAGAATTTTTATTGGTAGAATTATTATTTTTATCATTCATAGTAGTTTCATTTTTGTTCTCTGTATTTTTTGATGCATTTTTATTTACTGCCCCACATCCTGAAAAAAATAAAACTAAAGCCATGCATAAAGCTAAGTTCTTTTTAATCAATTTTATCCCTCCAAATATATGTCAGATTACAGCATTTTAACACTTTTCATTATACTTGGTCTATGTAAATTCAATTATTAAACAAATTCACAAAAATGCTATTAGAACTATTATAACAGAAAATTTCAATCTTTTTCCATTTTTTTAAATTTATCATAAATTTAACTTATCAGTATCAATAATTAAGGAGCTGTTACACTAAGCAATTTCTTTACAATATGGTGTTTTGCAAATTAAAACCTAACACAACACATTGTAATATTTATTCTTAGTGCCACAGCTCCATTTCTATTAATGAATTTCCGCTTTTTACTGTAATTATAAATAATTCTTAGGCCTTCCAAAGTATTTTATACCATTATATTGTGGATAAACAGATTCAAATCTAACTATTATTGGTGAATTTTTTAGAAATTGATGTACTTCAAAAAGCTTTCTATCTCCGTAGCAAATTGCTTCTAAAGCTAATGGCAATTCTCTTATAAAGATTTTATATCTTAAAGCAGCTTTATTCTTATTGTTTTCACCTCCAACATGACAAAATACATTTAAAACATATTGATTGTTTACGAATTTCCATTCTGCTAATACTTCATCCCTCTCTGATGTTATGTTTTCATAAGCATATGTTAACCCTATTACTAAAAAAAGTTCTGCTGTTTTATCCGAATGTGTTAATGTATACCTTCTTAGTATAATTGGGCTTACCTTGTTAACTCCATCCTTAAACTTTACAAAAAGCTTTTCTGGATTTAATTTTTTCAAATTTATCCTTCCTTTTAATAGCTCTCTTTACTATAATATTCATATTATTTTTAAACTGTGAAAATTGAATAATTTAAATATACATTATATAATGTGTTCAAAGCACAAGAAACAAAACTATAGTTTATAAATAGGAGAAATATTATGGACAAGAATAATCTTTATTTTCATATTCATTATTGTACTCACAGAGAAACTTATGAGGATTGGAAACAAAAACACAAGAAAAAAATTGCTAGAAAAATCAATCATCATGAACTCTTTCTTGTAACTGGTGGTAAAGGTTATATATCAACTGAAAACAGAGAATTCTTTGTAGAGAAAGGAATGTTATTTTATTTAAAACCTGACGTTTTTCATTCAATAGAACCAAATTTAAGTGAACCGCTTACCTTTTTATCTGTTCATTTTAGCTTTATTTGTGTGAATTTTTGCAATGATAAATGGAATTTATCTACTGAAATTGAATATCTAAAATTTCCTACAATGCAGAAGTTTAAAAACCATTACCCACTTTTCCATATATTTAAAAAACTTGTTGAAACATGGAGTACAAAGTTACCTGATTACGAATTTTCCTGCAGAATGATTCTTGAAGAGCTTCTACTAGAAATACATGATAATTTAAAAAGACAAGATACAAATTATTCATCAACCCTTAAAGTAGAAAAAATTATAAAATACTTACATGAAAATATAAATAAATCCATTACATTAAAAGAATTATCAGATCTTGTTTCTTTTTCTCCTAGTTATCTTTCAAGGACATTTAAGGATACAACAGGATATTCAATAATTGAATTTTTTAATAAAATGAAAATAGATAAGGCTGAAGCACTTATTATGGTTGGCGACAAAAAAATCAAAGAGATTTCTGAACTTCTAGGTTTTAAAGATGAATTTTACTTTAGTCGGCTATTTAAAAAAATCAAAGGTATAAGCCCTAAAGAATTCTACAACAAAAATGTCCATGAATATTAAAATATTTCATGTAATTAAGCCTTCTTTAAGCTTATAATTAAAATATAATTGTTAATTGCGAAAGAAGGTTGACACTATTGAAAATTTGGAAAAAGAATCTAATTGTATGTTGGTTTGGATCATTTGTAACTGCTTTAGGACTGAGCCAAATAGCACCTATAATGCCACTTTACATTAAGCAGCTTGGTGTTCACAATATCTCTGCTGTTGAACAAATATCTGGAATTGCTTTTGGAATTACTTTTGTAGTTTTAGCAATATTTTCACCAATTTGGGGCTATGCAGCTGATAAAATTGGTAGAAAACCTATGCTTTTACGTGCAAGTTTCGGTATGTGTATTGTAATTTCAACTATGGGGTTTGCACAAAATGTATATCAGCTTATTGCCTTAAGAATGCTCCAGGGAATTGTAGCAGGTTACAGCACAGCTTGTATGACATTAGTTGCAACTCAAACTGATAAAGAACATTCCGGTTGGGCGTTAGGTGTACTATCCACAGCTTCTATTTCAGGTTCACTACTTGGTCCGCTTATTGGAGGATATCTAGATGAAATTTTAGGATTACAATTCACTTTTTTCTTTACTGGTGCTCTTATGTTAGTTGCTTTTATCCTAACTTTACTATTTGTAAAAGAAGATTTTGCAGCATCTGATAAAAAAGTACTCAGTACAAAAGAGGTTTGGCATAAGCTGCCTGATTCTCATTTAATTATTGTTCTATTTGCTACTTCTTTTATTTTGCAGCTTGCATTTTTTTCTATAGAACCAATAGTAACAATATATATCTCTGAGTTATCCCGTAATTCAGCTCATATTGCCTTAATTTCTGGAATGGCTTTTTCTGCTTCAGGTGTTGCCAGCATTATCTCAGCTCCAAGACTTGGGAAGTTATCAGATAAAGTTGGACCTCAAAAAGTTATGCTTGCATCCCTTATTATAGCTGGTTTAATATTTATACCTCAAGCTTTTGTAAAAAATTCCTGGGAATTAATAATATTAAGATTTGCATTAGGTTTTGTAACAGCAGGTCTAGCACCATCAATTAACACCTTATTAAAGAAAATAACACCAGACGTTCTTACTGGAAGAATGTATGGTTTTAATATGAGTGCATTTTATTTAGGAACCTTTTCTGGTTCTTTACTTGGTGGACAAATAGCTTCACATTTTGGCATAAAATATGTATTTTTCATTACCAGCACATTACTTATTTTAAATGCTATATTGGTTTACAACAAAATATGTAAAAAATTAAATTCGGGCACTACTCCTTTATTAAAAGGTCATATGGTTTAAAAGTTATTAATCGCATAAAAGAAAACTAAATAAAAGCTATTTCTATAATGTTTCTAAGCATTATAGAAATAGCTTTTGTCAAAAATCCATCTTTCAAAATCTCCTATTACTTTAAAGAATCAAAATCACTATCTATTTTATTGAATTCCAATAAATTTTGATAGTGATTTTTACTATATTAACGATTGCTATTTACTTACCAGCAATGGATACATCAAATAGTTCTAATGCCTTTGGTCCTTGAAATTCATTATCTTTTTGTATTTCCTTTGAAAGATACATATTACTGTGAAAATCCTTCATATTTCCAGATACAGAACCTCCAGTTATAGGAATAGTTTTTGTTCCATCAAAGTACCATCCAAGCCTTATTTCTCCTCCAAAATCTCCAGTAAGCTTATCTATCTGAAAATCAGAGAATTCAGCAAGCTCCATATAAGGTTCATTTTTCATTTCTTTATAAGATTTGCTTCCTCCATCTACTATGAAATTATTAATAATTCCTGTAGGTTCTGTTTCTAAATAAAAACTGTGTCTAAAATCTCCATGATAATTTTTAAGTACACCTTTATCAAATATTTGAATCTTTGATAAAGCAATTCCATCTTCATCAAAAGGAACTGAGCAAGATGAGTTTTCTAAAGCTGGATCCAGTGTTATACTTAACAAATCTCCTTTTACATCATCACCTTGTATATTTTCATTTAGCCTAGCTATAGACATATTGTTGTAAACTGCTTCTACATTTCCTTGATATACATAATAGGAAAGAAGCTCTTTAACAGCTAATCCTGTAAATATAACTTTATATTTTCCCGCCTTTGGCATATCTTTTGCCAAAGCTCTCTGCTGTGAAACAAATAGCATTTCATTTACAGAGGACACAATTTGTTTTTCATCAAAATTTGAAAACCCTATGGATTTATACAGTTCTATTTCTTCTTTTTCTCTCCAATTAGTTATAAATTCAATAGTTCCTTTATAATTTTCAAAACTAACATCTACTCCATTTGAATTTATAATTCTCTTATATACTTTTTCCAAGAAAAGTTCTGATGAATTTATATTTCCATTTTCTTTATTGTCAGCTTCATAAAGCTTTTCTGTTAATTTTTCCATCCAATAAGAAAGTGTATTGCCTTTAAAACTGCTTTCTTTAATCTTTTCATTTTCTTTTATAGCCTTTTTAGGAAGATCATAATATTGATTTTTAGCAAAGTTAGCAGCAAAAGCCGCACCTTCCAAAGACTTTTTAATTTCTTCATCACTCATGGTAGGATGAATATTTACTATAGAAGATCCTTTATATTTCATTTTATTTTCTTCAAAGTTCTTGTAAACTGTAACTTTAAAATGGTGAACATCTTTACTTCTATTCATATCTAAATCTTTCTTTATGAAAAATAATTCTTCTGAATTTACCTTTGTTTCAACTATTTTATATCCATCAACATCCAAAATTTCTAATATACTTTTTATTCTGTTTATCATTTTATCCAAGCCTCACTTTCGCTTTAATATATGGTCCTCCAGAAGATACCTTTACAAATTCCTTATATCCCTTGCCACAAGCACCAGAACCACAAAGTTCTACTTTATCTGAAACCATGGATATAGATTTCAAAAGATCAGGTACATATCCCGTTAAAACTACTGGAGATACAATATTCCCTGTGAGTTTTCCATTTTTTATTTCAAGGCCATAATTCACCATACATTGTATTCCCCAATTTTTAGGATCTTCCATACCACTCATTGGACAATCTAATAAATATCCAAATTCTATTGAAGCTATCATATCCTCAAGCTTACTGGATCCAGCTGCAAAATAAGTATTAGTCATTCTTGAATAAGCTTTTCTTTCAAAAGACTGCCTTTTACCATTTCCTGTTGGAGTAGTAGCTAACTTTAAAGCTGAAAGTGTATCTGATATACCTTTCTTAAGTATTCCTTTATCTATGACTACAGTATCTGTTCCTAAAACTCCTTCATCATCAAATAAATAGGAAGAAACATCTACAGCTGAAGCAGCTCCATCATGCATAGTTACAAGTGGAGATGCTATTTCCTTATCCATATATTCAGCTGCCTTAGCTCTATTTTTCACAAACATGTCCATTTCTACACCATGGCCAAAAGCCTCATGTGCAATTATTCCTGAAACATCTGGAGAACATATGCATTCATATTCTCCAGGGGTAACTGGCTTCGAATCTAGAAGTTTTATAGAAATATCTACAGTTTCATCTACCTTTTCTGAAATTTCCTCTAAAAGTTCAGAAGCTTTAAGTCCAGAAAAAGGGCTATATGAATATTTAGTCTTATTTTCTCGTCTTACAATACTAAATATTGATCCTTCACTCCATATGTAACTTTGGGCTAAATCCTTATTATTAGAAATAAAAATCTTTGATACATGAACTTGTTGGTATCTAACTCTTAAATCTATTAAAAAATCACTTAAAGAAAAAGCCTTATCCTTTATGCTTATCATTTTTTCTACTATTTCTTTATCGCTTATTTGTTCTGGAAGCACTTTAACTTCTCCTATAAAAGTTTTTTCTATTTTTTCTTCATTTATCAAATCATAAGCATTTATGTTCACTTTGTTTTTTAAGGATTGAATTTGTCCTTTTACTTTTTTTCTTATGTTTTCTGATATACTTTCAATTTCATTTTCATTTATTTCATTAAAAGAAATTTCAGAATAACTAATTCCATTATAAACCTTTACTACAAAACCTCTTTCACTCCAAAATGAATCCTGAATGGAAATTCCTGTTCTTTGAACAGAATATAATTTTCCACAAACGTCACTACCTAAAACTGATACATATTTGAAATCCTTAGATAGGTTTTTTATAAGTTTTTTTATACTTGGTTTTGTGTTATTTAAAAAATTGGACATTTTAACCTTCATATAAA
This sequence comes from Clostridium carboxidivorans P7, assembly GCF_001038625.1. GTDB lineage: Bacteria > Bacillota > Clostridia > Clostridiales > Clostridiaceae > Clostridium_AM > Clostridium_AM carboxidivorans. Next base: position 1,541,473 of record NZ_CP011803.1, on the reverse strand, counting down.
TTCCTCCTTATTTTTATCCATTCTATATTTTACCATTACAAATAATAAAAATATAGCACTACTTGTACCAAATAACAAGTAATGCTTAAAAAATTAAAACTATTATTTTATACTACCTTAGTCATTTCTCTAAAAGTCTTGGTTTTAGTTGCTTTTAAATACAATACAGCCTCTAACACTGCTCCACCAATACTTCTAGCTTTATCAGAAATTGTATAACAATTCTGCTTTTCTTCAATTCTAGGATCAATATCTGCTATTTTAAGTCCTTTGGAAATTTTACTTTCATTTCTTATTAATCCTCTTAATACTCCATCAATAGTAGCTTTAACTTCTATTCCATCCACATAAGCTATAACTTCTCCAGCTTTAACTATATCTGCAATTTCTTTTATATTGTCAATAATACCACTAGCAGGACTGTGTATTACTCTTTCTTTTGAATAACCAGCTATTTTTCCAGGCACACCAGTATTTTTCATAGCCATACCACTAAATATCAATCTTCCTAAATTATGACCTCTCATAGTTTCTACAACTACATCAACATCTTTTCCAGCTTCAAATCCAGGACCCACTGCTATAGTCATAGGTGCCATGTTCAAATTTGTTCCTAAATTCTTCTTTGCTATTATTGCATCTATAACAATTTGAGGTTTTATTATATCTATATATTTGCCTTCTGGATCTACAATAACAGGTACAATTCCTTCAGACCAAGCCTTCTTAATTTCATATATATTCTTTACAAGAACAGCTTTTATACCCTCTACAATTACATAACCATCAAATATAGCTTCGCTAAAACACACTTTTCTTCTAATGGAAGTAGGCTTTTCTACTTCTGCTATTAAAACCTTGAATCCACTTCTATATAATTTTTGTACTATACCAGAGGCAATATCTCCTCCGCCTCTTATTATAACAATATCTTCAATCATACTTTAACCCCTTGTAATTTTCTCATAATCCTGCCAGGTATCTATATCTACCATAGCATATTCATTTCTAACATCTACAGTTATTACATCGTTAGTGTGATTATTAATGACATTCTTACCGCCATTATCTCCTTGAAGCAATTTAAGTTCATCTATGAATCTTTTTGGAAATACTACAGGACTTCCTTTTCTATCTTCATGGATAGGAACAATTATACAATTATTATTTTTTTCAAATACATCCATTAGAATCTTTATAGTGTCAATGTCAAGCAAAGGCTGATCTGATGTAAAAAACATATATCCATCAGCTTCTTGTGAAGCACTTATTCCAAGTTTTATGGACTCACTTTGACCTTTAAATGCATTTCTATTTTTTACAACCTTAATACCCTTTTTTATGCCTATATTCAATACTTCTTCATCTTTAGCCACAAGGATTTTGCTGAAAAAATCACACACCATAACCTTTTCTATAATGTGCTCAACCATAGCTTTGTTTTTATACGGCAATAGAAGCTTATTTTTACCCATTCTCTTTCCAAAACCAGATGCCATAATAATAGCACTAATCATTTTTATCACCCTTAAATACCATATTGATTTATATAAATATTTTTATTTTGTAAACTTAAACTACCAATTGGTATTGCTTATTTTTTAAACTTCCAATTAAAATTTCATCTATATAATTATCGTTACTTTCTAAAATGTTATTTACTAATTTTTGTGTTAAAACAAGTTCATTATCTGTATCTACCTTATTTATAAATAAAACTTTCTCTCCTTTAGAATCTTTAAACAAACCCTTATTATGAAATACTAAAGAAGTTAAATGTTTTTCAGTTACAATTTCATTCTCTTTTGAATTAGTTATACTCTTGAATTCACATAATCTATGAACATTTTCAGCATTTACTTTTTTACCTAAAGCATCTATGCTTAAAATGCCTATAGTTTTATGGGTATTTTGGCTTATTACAGGTTCATCATCTTTCCATCCCTTAATGGACTTTCTCTTAGAACCATCTGCTTCCACTAAAACATAATCAAAATATGGCAACTGAGCTTCTAAAAGCTCAGTATCCAATCCAATTATTTTATTTTCTTCATTCAAATAACTTCCATATAAATATATACCATTAGTTTTTTCATAATTATACTTATTAAAGTTACTTTCATTTATAGTGATAAAATCATAATATTTTTCATTGGGCATATAAATTTTTGTAGTAGTAGTTACAAGTACTTTATTTTCACCTCTTAATTCTTCTGCTAGAGAATACATGAAGGTGGTTTTTCCTCCAGCACCTACAATGGATATTACATCACCTTTTTTTAAGTTTAATAAATCCTTTAAATTCATATTGCACCTCAAAAATTAATTTATCCTTCATGTTATAATAACTGCAGCATTTTTCAATAAGACTTTATATTAATCAAAAATTTCTATTTATTATCTAATTGCTGCATTGCCATAAACACTTTTTCTGGTGTCATTGGAAGAGATGTCATTCTAACGCCTACAGCATTATAAACTGCATGTGCAATTGCTGGTGATGGAGTATTTACAACAACTTCTCCTATGGATTTTGCTCCAAAAGGTCCTGTTGGCTCATAGCTTTCTTCAAAATCCACTATTATACTTCCTACATCTTTTCTACAAGGAATTTTATACTGCATAAATGTATTTGTTTCAAGTCTTCCTTTTGAGTTAAATTTAATATCCTCATATAATGCCATTCCTATTCCTTGAACAATTCCACCTTCTACTTGAAGTCTTGCTAAATTTGGATTAATGATAGTTCCGCTATCAGCTATTGCTACATAATTTATTACATCCACTTTTCCTGTTTCCTTGTCTACTTCTACTTCTGCAAAGCCTGCCATAAATGGTGGAGGTGATACCTCACTTCCATAAGTAGCATTACCAACTAATTGAAGCTTTCCTACACCTAAAACCATAAGTTCAGCTAATTTTTCTAAGCTCATAGTTTTGTCTCCATTAACAGCTTTTATATTTTCTCCATCAAATTCTACATCTTCAGAAGACAATTCAAGTAATTTAGCTCCTGTTTCAATAATCTGTTTTCTAAGTGATTCTGCCGCCTTCACTACAGCCATTCCTGTAACATAAGTTGTACTTGAAGCGTAGGAACCTGGATCATAAGGAGAAATATCCGTATCTGCTGCATTTACTATGATTTTTTCCATTGATGTTTCTAAAATTTCAGCAGCCATTTGTGATAATATTGTATCACTTCCCGTTCCCATATCTGTAGAACCTATATGAAGTGTATAATTTCCATCATCATTTAATCTTACTTCTGCAGATGCAGTATCTATACATGCAATTCCTGATCCCTGCATAGTTACTGCCATACCAATAGCTCTTACTTTAGTTTTACTTATTTCTCTTCTTGGATATTTTTCAGTCCAACCTATTAACTCTTTACCTTTTTTTATACATCTATGAAGAGCTGAACTTCCTAAAATCTTTCCTTCAAAAGCAAGAGAAGTTTCTCCTTCTTTAATTAAATTTTTCAGTCTAATTTCTGTTGGATCCATATTTAACTTTTCTGCTAATTTGTTAACTGTTGATTCAACTGCAAAGGCTCCCTGTGTTGCTCCATACCCTCTAAATGCTCCTGCTGGAGTTTTATTTGTATAAACTACATCTCCCATAAATCTAACAGCTTTTGTCTTATTATATAAAGGAAGTGTTTTTTGTCCTACAAGTCCAAATACTGTAGAAGCATGTTCACCATAAGCTCCTGTATCCGATAAACATTGTATATCTATAGCTCTTATATATCCTTCTTTGTCTGCACCTAATCTAACCCTTGTTCTCATAGCATGACGGCTAGTTGTACATTCAAAGGTTTCCTTTCTATCATATATTATCATAGATGGTTTACCTGTTTTCATAGTTACTATTGCAGAAAAGATTTCCACTGCAATAGTTTGTTTACCTCCAAAACCGCCGCCTATTCTTGGTTTAATTACTCTTATTTTGCTCGATGGTATGTTAAGAGCTCTAGCTAATTTTCTTCTAACATGGAATGGAATTTGTGTTGAACTTATAACTACAAGTCTTCCTGCATGATCAATATAATTGAAAGAACGATAAGTTTCCATCATACAATGAGCTTGTGCTTGATTGTAATAAGTATCTTCCACTACTACATCACACTTATCAAATTCGCTTTCAACATCTCCATACTCCATCTTTTGTCTGGAAACAATATTTTTATCCTTCTGCATACCAATGTCAAAATTACAATGAAGGTCCTCTTCATGAACTGTTGATTCATGTTCTTCTGCTTTTTCAAAATCCAAAACAGGCTCAAACACTTCATATTCAACCTTTATCAACTTTATAGCCTTTAAAGCTGTCTTTTCATCTACAGCAGCTACAATTGCAACTTCATCTCCTACATATCTAACAACTTCATCTAATATTAAACGATCATAAGGTGAAGGTTCAGGATAAGATTGTCCAGCTAATGTAAATCTCACATTTGGAACATCTTTATAGGTTAAAACACATTCAACACCATCTATTTTTTCTGCTTTTGATATATCTATAGATTTTATTTTTGCAAAAGCATGTGGGCTCCTTAGTATTTTTATTACTAAAGCATCTTTTACCGCTAAATCTTCTGTATAAACAGGCTTACCTGTTGCAATAGTCATTCCATCTATCTTTGAAATACCTTTACCAACTATTCTCATGTTTATGCTACCCCCAGATATTTTTTAATTGCTCTTAACTGACCCATATAGCCTGTACATCTGCACAAGTTACCAGTTAAGTAATGAATTATTTCTTCCTCTGTTGGATTTTTAAGTTCATTTTTCATGGCAATTACAGTCATTATAAAACCTGGACTGCAAAACCCACATTGTTCAGCACCTTCTGATACAAGAATTTTGGCAAATTCCTCTGCTTCTTCTTTTAATCCTTCTATAGTAGTAATATTTTTTCCATTAACTCTTATAGATAAAGTTGAACAGGATAAAGTTGGCTTTCCTTCTATCCATACTGTGCAAAGACCGCAGCAAGTTGTATCACAGCCTTTTCTTATACTTAATATTCCATTTTTTCTTAAAGTGTCAGCTAAAAATTCATCTTTTTCTATTTCAAAATTAACTTTTTTATTATTTAAAATAATTTCTATTTGCACTGTAATACCTCCATTATCGCTCTTTTTACAAGAACCTTGCACATAGATTTCCTGTACTGGGCTGAACCTCTCATATTGCTTCCAAAATGCAGCTCTTCTGAAGCTATGTTTGCCACATTTTCTACATTTTCAATGCTGAAATTTCCACTAGATAACTCACGGGATGCTCCTTTTGCAATTTTAGCATGTAAAGGTCTAGCTCCTACAACTACAGTCCATTTATCCTCTAATCTAGAAACAGATACATTTAATATAGGATAATCACTTATAGCATTTCTTAAATTTCCATAAACAGCTTTTCTGTTATTTTTCTTTATAAATATTCTAGTTAAAATGTCCTTTTCATAAGGTCTTTCTAAAAACTCTTCTAAGGACATTCTCTTTCCTTTGTATAATTCCACTTCTGTATCTAAACACAATAATGCTGTTATCAAATCAGAAAATCCATACTTTGAGTATACAGTAGCACCTACAGTTACTACATTTCTAAACTGAACTCCTATTATATTGCTAACTGATTTAGGTAATATTCCATTAAAGTATTCTCTAAATAAAGGGCTTGTCTCAATATCTCTAAAGGTGGTCATAGCTCCCACTTCTATATATTCATCATCTTCTTTTATATAATTTAAATTAAGCTTTGATAAATCCACAGCTGTACCTATTCTTTTAGCACCCATCCTTAAAAAAGCACAACCTCCAAGAATGGTATTGCTTTTTTTATCTACAAGTACTTTATATGCTTCATCTATTGTATTGGGTTGAACTAAATCTAGTATTGTAAACATCTTTACCTCCTTATAATCTGTATTTTCACTTTCAATATAGGAATAAAAATACTTTAATTTTATCTATTATTTTAATTTAAACAAAAATCTACTAAATTAATTAGTATTTACCATAAATCTAAATATTGTTCATAGTTTTCCATTTTCACAAATGCTATTATATCATATTTTTTAAAAAAGTCGAACATTTATTTATTTTTTACAAGAAATTTTCGTAAATGCCCAACATTTTCTAATATTATATATATTTTTACACGTATTGTACATTAATTGATTTAAAGCAAACTAACTCATAAATATTATTTTTTACATATATTTGTAGAATTCATATTAAAAAACTCCACAAGAAATTTACTTTCTTATGGAGCATTCTAAATCGTTATATATTCCATTTTACTATTTTATTTATTTTTACAGTACCACCCTTAGCAAAAAATTTTATGCCTCTGCTATTCTTTTCAGGATAAATCCTGCTTGTAAAAACTTCTTCACCATCATTTATAAATATTTCTATTGAGGAAGTATCCATGAAAATGTTTAATTTTAGCTTTTTGCAAAAATCCATTTTACATTTTCTTATGCCTTTATAACCTTTTCCACTATTATTTCTATCTAGTATGAACTTGTTACTATATAAATTATATGATAATGTAGTATATTCTTTGTTATCTTCTGAACACCTTACCTTTATACCTATCTCTTCTAAATTACTTATTTCTTTTAATTCAAATTCCACATAAAGCTCTAAAACATCCCCTTGAATATTTTCAAGCTGAATTTCTTCATTGTCTATTATTATATTATTATATGAAACTTCTTCTTTTCTAAGTAATTTCACTTCTTCTACAGGACTTTGATACAATTTCTCACCTTTAAGCTGTAATACTCTTGGAATGGTCATGGCATGCAGCCATCCATGATTTACTGTAGGATGTTCATCCCTTTCTGGCAGCCCCATCCATCCTATTAAAATTCTTCTTCCCTTATCATCTATAGTTGTTTGAGGTGCATAAAATTCAAATCCTCTATCTAATTCTACAAACTCACCATGCTCCATTTTTCCAGTATCATAGTTTAATTTTCCTATAAAATATCCTGATTGATATATATTATTGTATAAATCGCCTTTAGGCTCTAACCCTTGAGGACACGCTATTAATACATCCTTACCATCTAAAGGAAAAAGATCAGGGCATTCCCACATATACCCAAAATTCCCCAAACCATTTATATTTGAACCTGTAACTTCTCCTATGAGCTCCCACTTTTTTAAGTTTTCTGATTTATATAGTAAAACCCTGCCTTCCATTTCTGTAGTTTGAGTACCTAGTACTGCATACCACAAATGTCCATTCTTCCAAACCTTAGGATCTCTAAAATGTCTAGTATATCCTTCAGGCTGATTATTGATTACTGGGTTATTATCGTACTTTTCAAAATTCATGCCATCCTTGCTCATAGCTAAGCATTGATAAGTTTCTCTATTTCCTTCTTTATCTTTAATATTTCCAGTATACATAATAGTTAAAACACCATTATCATTAACTGCACTTCCAGAATAACACCCATGAGTTTCATACCAATTACTTGGAACCAAGGCTATAGAAGCATCACTCCAGTTGACTAAATCCTTACTTTTAACATGTCCCCAATGCTTTGATGCATGCTTTGTATCAAAGGGATTTAACTGATAAAACAAATGATACTCACCATTAATATATATAAAGCCATTGGGATCATTTAAAAGTCCTGCTGGAGGCATTATATGATATTTTAGCCTGTAATAATCAGCTTGCACCAAAGGCTTCATTTTTTCCATACTCTCATAAGCCTTTTTTAATAATTCTTCATTTCTATTCATATTTAACACCATTTCTCTATTTTGCATAAAATCAATAATATTCTTTACAGTTTTTCTATTTCTCCTAACGTTGGTAATGATGCTATAGCTCCCAATTTTGTACATACAACAGCTCCTACCTTATTTGCAAAAGCAGTTATTTCTTCTATTTTCTCGAAATTTTCTATTAAAGACTTAGGCTCTTCAAGTTCTGCTGCTTTATATAAAAATGCTCCAACAAAAGCATCTCCTGCACCTGTAGAATCTATAGATTTTATTTTTATACTACTAACTGTAGTATAATCTTTACTATTTGATATTAAAGTTCCTTCTTTTCCTAAAGTTACAGCTACAATTTTAGCTCCTAGTTTATGAAGAACTTCTAGTCCTTTATTTAAATCATCTTCTCCTGATATAATTTTTATTTCTTCATCACTTACTTTTACCAAATCAGCATACTTCATGCAAAACTTAGATGTTTCTATAAATTCTTCAGTTCTTCCTTTCCATAGATCTACTCTATAATTAGGATCAAAAGCTATAAATATATTTTGTTTTTCTGCAACCTCCATAATTTTTAAATAAGTTTCTTTTGATTCTCCACCAAGGAGTGCTGTAGCAGATCCAAAATGTATTATCTTTGAAGCTTTTATTTTTTTCTCTTCTAACTCTTCATACTTTAATAATCCATCTGCACCTCTATTGAATATAAAGTCCCTTTCACCATTAGATTTTAAAGAAACAAAAGCTAGTGTAGTATTTGAATTATCATCCATAATTAGCATAGAAGTATCTACACCTGCTTGATCTAAAGTATCCTTTAAAAATACTCCAAAGGCATCCTTTCCAACCTTACCTGCAAATAAAGCCTTTCCACCTAACTTGGCTATAGCTGCTGTAACGTTGGCAGGTGCTCCCCCTGCCTTTTTAACAAAATTACTTCCTGCTGATAAACTAGAGTTAACATCTGAACAAATAAAATCAATAAGCAATTCACCTACACATAATATGCTGTTATTCATAATTATTCCTCCTAAAATTGCAGTTGCAGCGATTTACAACTTAAAAATTATCCATACCAATGTAATTAACTGTGCACACTTGAAGTTACCAGTTTGAATTTTAACTTTCACTGCACTTTAATCTTTAGTATTTCCTACCAATATAAATTCATCATTTAATTCTACTTTTCCTTCTTTTACGCCTTTAATAAAATTAAATTTTTCTGAATTTGTCACAACTACAGAAGTTATAGGTGATTTTGCCTTTTCTTTTACTAAATTTAAATCTACTTCTAATAATTTATCTCCAGCTTTAACATTGTCTCCACTTTTTACAAAAGCTTTGAAACCTTCTCCATTCATTTTTACCGTATCTATTCCAATATGAATTAATATTTCAATACCAGATTTACTTTCTATAGCTACAGCATGTTTTGTTTCAAATAAATGAGCTATTTTTCCTTCTATAGGAGATATAACTACACCATCTTCAGGATCTATAGCCATACCTTCACCTAATAATTTTGCTGCAAATGTTTTATCTGGTACTCTTGTTAAATCTATTGCTTCACCTTTCATTGGAGCTACTAGTTTTTCTACACTATCTAAATTATTAATAGCTTTTTCTAATTCTTTTTCAGATTCATTATCATCATTGTTCTTATTATCTGCTTCAATTTCATCCTTAAAACCAAGTATTATAGTTATTATGAAGGCTCCTCCAAAAGCTAAAACTAATCCAATTAAATAATTAATTATTGATCCTTGTTTTACAATAGCAGTTCCAGGAATACCTGTAACTCCAACTGCAGTCATAGATACTTTAGTAAATGCCATGTAAGCACCACCTATAGCACCACCTGCAGCAGCTGCAATAAATGGTTTTCCAAATCTTAAATTTACTCCAAATATAGCTGGTTCTGTTATTCCAAGCAAACAAGATAATGATGCTGGAACTGCAATGGATTTTATTTTTTTATTTTTTGTTCTAAAGTATACTGCTAAAGCTGCTCCACCTTGTGCTACATTAGCCATAGACCAAATTGGCAGCAAGAAGTTCTTACCAATATGTGGATTAGCTAAAAGTCCTGCTTCAATGGCATGAAAGCTGTGATGTACTCCTGTTATTACTATAGTAGAATATAATCCTCCAAGTACAATACCTGCAAAAAATCCTGCTCCATTATATAACGATTGAAATCCTAATGATATTCCATCACCAATAAACCTTCCTGCTGGTCCTATAACAAACATTGAAAAAAATGCAGTAATCATTAAAGTTAAAAATGGAGTTACAAGTATATCTAACACATTTGGAATTACTCTTCTAAGTGACCTTTCTATATATCCCATTACCCAAACTGCTATAAGTATAGGTAAAACTGTTCCTTGATATCCAACCATGCTAAGATGTAAACCAAAAACTGTTATACTATTTTTTATTCCTTCACCTAATGTCCATGCATTTTGTAAACTAGGGTGAATCATAATTCCCCCTAAAGCTGCTGCTAAAAATGGATTTGTATTAAATTCCTTAGCTGCACTAAAAGCTATCAAAACTGGTAAAAATACAAAAGCAGCATTAGAAAACATATCTAAAAGTACAAACATTCCGCTTTTTGAATTTATCCATCCAAAAGTACTGCACATTCCTAAAGCACCCATTAAAAGTCCACTAGCTACTATAGCAGGTATAATAGGAACAAATATATTGGATAAAACTCTAGCAAATCTCTGCAGAGGATTCATATTTTTCATAGCTGCCTTTTTGGCTTCTCCCATGCTGGCTTTTGAAATATCTGTATTTGATATTAAAGCATCATAAACCTTGTTAACAGCTCCCTGACCTATAATTATCTGAAGTTGACCTGCACTTTCAAAAACCCCCTTAACTTCTTCCATGGCTTCTAATTTACTTTTATTAGCCTTCTTATTATCTTTTAAAACTAAACGCAATCTTGTAGAACAATGAGCTGCACTTTCAATATTTTTTTGTCCACCAACTAATGGCAAAATTTCTTTTGCTACTTTATTATAATCCATATCAATTTTCCTCCTTATATAACATTTTTAATAAATAACATTAAACTTGCGGCGCCTACAGCTTAATGTTTTAATTTTTAATTTAATATAAAAAAACCCAAATTGATTAAAATACATTAAAGCATAATTTAGCTTAAATATATATTAATTCAATTTAGGTTTTGCCTGACAACAGTAACAATCCTAATTTATTAATTTTTCAAAGCAGATATAACTCTCTGCAAATGTAAGGTTAGATAAACTATTTCTCCATCACTTACCATATAATCATAATTTTTTTCTATATATGCTTTAATTTTTAAAGTACATTTATAAGCATCTTCATAATTTTCCTTTACTAATTTTAAAAATGAAACTTCTTCTTCTGTTAAATGCTTTTTACTCATAACTCTTTGAGCAAAATATTTTAAATGTGTTACTAGTCTATCATAAGAAATATCATTCTCTACAAATTCTATGGTAAAATAATATTTAATTATATTTAATATATCTTGTACTATAGAAGTTATATTCATAGTATTATTCATATTCTGCCCTATAGTTGCATTAATTAAATGTAAAGCTATGAATCCAGCTTCATCTTCTTTCATTTCAATATTTAATTCATCTTTTATAAACTTTAAAGCCCAAAGCCCAATCTCATATTCCTTTTTATGAATTCTTTGTATTTCCCAAAGCAAATGATTTTCTATGTATATACCTGATATTGATCTTTTTATAGCAAAAGCTAAATGGTCTGTTAAAGCTACATATATATGATCATCTAGGTTATTATCTAAAACTTCTCTTGCATGGCTTATTATCTTTTCAGATACTTTTATGTATTCAAGTGGTATCTCATTTATAAGCTTTTGAAACTTTACATTTTCATTTTTATTTTCTATAGAAAACACTTTTTCAATTTTTGACTCATCTAAATTTTCCCCAACATTTTTTTTAAAAGCAATTCCTCTACCCATAATAACCTTTTCTAATCCAGTAGATTCATCTATAACAGTAACTACATTATTATTCAGTATCTTTTTTATTACCATATATATCCCCCACTACTAAAGTATACTATATAAAAGGATCTTATCTTATAAAATAATAAAACCTAAATTAAAATAAACAAAAATGTTGCTTACTTTAATTTAGGTTTTGCCTGCATAACCAGTAACAATCCTCAATTAATTTATTATGGAATAATGATAACATTTTCACTAAAGCTTGTCAATACTAGTTAGTAAACTTTTATCGTATTAATAATGCTATAAGTTTTAAGCAGTTTAAAAACATTGCGAAGCTTTGCTTCGCAATATGCTTATTTTATAAAGGTCATATTTTAAAATTTTAAATATGTGTTTCCATCTAACGGCATCACAACTTGCAATTTAGGTTCTCTATTTACTAAACCTACTGCATAAATAGTATAAAATTTATTAGGTCCAAATCTAGTATTAGGTAAAAGTAATACTTTTTGATCTGTACCCGCAGCTCTTACTTGGAGATTATAACTTCCTGGACGAATCTCCCTATATCCAGTAATTTCCTTGTAGGACACATTTTTAAAAATTACATCTCCATTAGGTAATGTAATATCTACAGCAGGTGCATCTGGAGACAGATGAATAAATCTTACTTTAGATCTTCCACGTCTTAAAGGTTCTAAAGTATCTTCTATTGTTTTCAGTTCCAAGTTAGGCATTATACCTACTGCAGCTAAAGTAAGTATTTTATTTTCAGGTACAATCATATCTCTTTCTATCAATGGATTATTCTTAGTACCTCTTTTAAAAACCCTAATTTTATATCTTCCTTGTGGCACTTTTATATATTGTGAAAAGCCTTTAAATTTAATATTTGACACAATCACAGCGTTATTAGCATAAACATCTACTGCGGGAGCATCTGGTGCTGCATGAAAAACTCTAATGTATGAATATGCTGAACTCTGTCTAAAATAGCTATAATAGTAAGGACAAAATGGCATTTAAATCACCTTTCAATATTACTACACTATAATATTATATGTGATTATAATTTTTTTGTTATTGAAAAAAAAGCTTCATTATAGAATTAAATATCATTGCCAATATACTAAAATCTGAATCAGCATAGCAGGTTCTCATAAGTCCTATATTAGGCTTTAATATAGGAAGAAGAAATATAGGTAATACACTAATAATTACTCCATGCACAAATGAAGATAATACTGCTCCTCTTCTTCCTGAAACAGAATATCCAAAAATACTAGCAGTTCCACCTGAAAAAAGATGTGCAGTTACTGCTGGAACCACTATAGTTGTTTTAAGCTTTATTTGAATTAAAAGTGTTATTATTCCTGCTAAAAGACTGCATATAAAGCCTATAATTATCATTTCAGGTTTGTACACAAAAAATACAGCAGCATCCAAAGCTGGTTTGGCATCAGATATAATTTTTTCTGCAATTCCTTTAAAGGAATACAATATTTCATCTGTCATCATTCTTACTCCTAAGACTATTAAGTAAAATGAAACAGTAAAATTTATGCTGTATTTAAATGCTATATATAATTTATCAGTTTCTCCTGTAAAATCATTTAAAAAGCCTTTATCCACATTTATTACAGCTAAAAGATATATTACAAACATACTTACTGCCATAAGCACACTGCTGTCTCTCATAAATGAAATTTTATTTTTTTCTTTTTTTATTTCTTCACGTTTTTTAAATATTAAAGCACAAATACCACCAATGATACAAGCAAAACTTCCAAAATGAGCTAATCCTATGTCATCCCTCTTAGATATTCTTTTAATAAATATTGATGTAATAAAAGGCAGTATACTCATGAAAATTCCTAAATATGCACCTGCCAGCATGATAAATATTTTTGAATTTTTGTTGTTAATTAGAATAGCCATCATTCCTGCCATATAAAAAATATAATATCCATTTAAGAAAATATATTTAATCCTTGTGAATTTACATATAATAATATTAACTAGCATAGCAATAATCATTATAAAAAATACTATTTTTCCATCAGAATTACCTATTATACTTACCATAGTCTCATTATTTGGAATAATGTCAAATGCATGCACTGATCTTCTTATGATAAGACTAAGTACACTTAAACTATTTTTTGCTATACTAGACCCAAAATTTATAATGCTATATCCCATGCTTACCTTTATTAATGAAACAACTATGCTTCTAAAGTTTTTTCTTTGCACTATAAGCCCTAATGCAACAATGATTACTAAAAACACATCACTTTTCATTAAAGTCTCCATGTTTAAAAACTCCTACTTTTTAGAAAGCCACCAAGTTTACTTTTCAATTCTTCTTCATCCATCAAATCTAATAGCTCTATTTTATTTATTTGCCTTTTATCTACTGTAAAGTTTATATCTTCTGAACATATATAAACATCTGGATCATAAAACTCTGCTGTAGTAATATCACTTCTTATAATGTTATATTTTAAATTTTTATTTTCAAGGTACTTTTTAACATTACATTCTATTATAAAACTACTTCCGAGCCCAAGGCTGCATACTACTACTATGTCAATCACTATAATTACCTCCAGTTTTTAAGGTTTATGTTTCTTACTACTAATGTACAGATTCATTTTTAAGTAAATGTAAAATACTTCTCATAAAATCTTTTTCATTTTTACATTTTAATAAAAGTCTTAAATTTTCTCTATGATTAAAAATTGTTATAATTTCTTCTAAAGCCTTTAGGTGGCTTTTATTATCCTTAGTTGCAAATGTTATTATAACTTTAACTGGGTCATGATTTTTATGCCCAAAATTTAAAGGCTTTTTTAAAGTTATAATGGAAAATCCAGTATCCAAAGCGCCATCCTCTGGTCTACTATGTGGAAGTGCTATACCATCAGATATAACAATATAAGGACCATTTTTCCCTTTTCTATCTATAGATTTTACAAGGCTATTTACATAGTTTTCATTTACAATACCATTATTTAAAAGCAATTTACCACAATACTTTATTGCTTCCTTTGCACATGAAAATTCTCCTTGTGTTAAAATTAATTTCTCATTTAGTAAATCATATATATGAAGAGTTTTTTCTTTATAATCTCCAATTAGATGCTTAACTAATTGTTCTCTAAGCTTGTTCACATCTTTTATAATACAGTTACTGCTTATTATTTTCATAATAGCATCTATATCTTCTTCATTTCTTCTTATCTTAGGATTAAAAATTTTTGAAAGTTTGATTTTATCATCATTATTAATTAAAGGATTTACTACTATAATTGGAACATTAGCTTCTTTTATAGCTACAGTACTTATGACATAATCTATATCATAAGTATTTCTTGATACAAATTCATTGTAAGAAAGTACATCTACTATTTCTATATCTTCATAGTTATTCTTTAGTTTACTAGCTAGAAGTTTTGAAGTTCCAATTCCTGTAGAACATACTACTATAACTCTTTTTTTAGTTGTAAATCCTTTATTCATTTTCTCTAAAGCTGCTCCAAAATGCAAACACACATAAGACACTTCATCTTCTCTAAACTTTATTTTAAATTGATCTTCAACATACTTACAAACCTTTACTGCGGCTTCAAATGTTTCTGGATAACAATTTTTTATATCTTCTTTTAAATTATTTTTTATAAATATATTGTATTTCATTCTATTTATAGCTGGAATTAGGTGTACAAATAATCCTCTTACAATCTCATCAGAATTGTTAAACTTAATGTGCATCTCATTTTCAAAAGCATCTACCATAGCTGCAGTACAATTCATAAGCTTTGTTCTCTGTGACACACTAGAAAAAATATCTTCTTCAAGAAGTTTTACAGGATTAGCACCTAAAAAATGCATTGTAATCCAGACTATTTCTGTTTTAGGTATAACTACAGAATATTTTTCTGAAATATCTTTGCAGTATTTTTTAGCTTCTTCATATTCAAAGGTTTCTGACAAATAATTTATTTTTTCCAATTCTATATCTACTAAAAATCTCTGCTGAATTCTTTTTAACATTATGCAAGTATTTATTATCATGTTATAAAAGGCTACATCTGAAAAAGTAATTTTTCTCTGCAATAAAGACTTTCTCAGTATTTCCCATATATACTTTATATCTATGCCGTAAAAATAATTTTTTATCATTAAGTCATCCATATTTTTAGGCATTAATAACCCCTGCATTTTTGAATAATCATAGCTCTCTAAAACAATACTATATATCAACCTTCTTTTAGCTACTTCTTTACCTATAAGATATACCCCTTTATTCCTCTTTTTAACAAGCTTTATATCTTTTTCCAACAAATATTCTTCAACTTCACACAAATATTTAGATACTGTAGCTTTGCTGACACCTGTAAAATCTGAAAGTTCTAGAAGTGTTCTAGAATAATGACTTTTTAAAAGGTACAATATAAGCCTATTTTTATTACTAAAACCTAGATAATTTTTATATATGGATTCTCTTCTTGCAATAAGGTCTAACTGTTCTCTTGTAAGACAAATCTTAATGCCTAAACCATATTTTCTTCTAAGTTCAGGCATATTGTTTTTTTTAAGAATATACTCAATGTTATCTAAAGCATATCTTACCATTCTTTCACTTATATCCAATTGTTCAGCTATGTTTTTAATAGTTAAAAAATCATCTATATGTATCATATAGTTCAATATTTTGTATTCTATATCTTTAATCACCATACCACCTACTACTTTAATTATACAGCATATTTTAAAATTTGGCATTAATACAAAAAAAGACCTTATAATTGGTCTTTTTTTGCGGTCGTAATTTATAATTTTATCCTCTTGGGATTATATGAATGATATTTGGATATACATCCAAATAAACATTTTCACCTTCTTTATAAACTTTTTTGTTTGCTGGATCATATTCTAAAACTTTTACTAGTAAACCTTTATAGTTTGCTACATAATCCTGATAAGCTCCCATAAACACTGAAGATTTAACATTAACCTTTATACTGCCTTCATCAGAAAGTTTAAGAGCTTCTGGTCTCATTACTACCTTCACTTCATCATTTACTGTAACTTTACTATCTGTCTTAACAACAAAGTTATTATCAAATAATTCTATACAAACTCCTTCTGAAGTAATTTCTTTAACCTTAGCATTAAATATATTAGCAACTCCTATAAAATCCGCTACAAACTCTGAAGCAGGTTTCTTATAAATTTCCTGTGGAGTTCCTATTTGTTCTATTACTCCTTTATTCATTATGATAACTCTATCTGACATACTCATAGCTTCTGCCTGATCATGAGTTACATATACACTTGTAATTCCTATTTTATTTTGTATTTTTCTTATTTCAGTTCTCATATATACTCTAAGTTTTGCATCCAAATTCGATAGTGGTTCATCAAATAGCAGCACTGATGGCTGCATTACAAGTGCCCTAGCTAATGCAACCCTTTGCTGCTGTCCACCTGAAAGTTGATTTGGTGCCCTTTTAGCTAATCCCTGAAGTCCTACCAAATTAAGTATATTATCTACATTTCTTTTAATATCAGCCTGAGAAAGCTTTTTTATCTTAAGCCCATAGGCTACATTTTCAAATATATCCAAGTGAGGAAATAGAGCATAAGTTTGAAAAACCATAGCCGTATCCCTTTTATCAGGAGTCAAACTATTAACTTTATCTTCTCCTATATATATATCACCACTAGTAGGAACTTCAAAACCTGCTATCATTCTTAATGTTGTAGTTTTACCACAACCCGAGGGCCCTAAAAGTGTAACAAATTCTCCAGGTTTTATATCTAGAGATACATTATCTACTGCAGTAAAAGTCTTACCAGCATCGCCTTTGTATATTTTAACTATATCTTTTAGTTTAACATATTTTGAACTCATATTATCCCTCCTATACCTCTCTAGTTGAAGTATTTATTCCAATTTTACCAAGTAAAAACTTCATTATTCCAACAACTATAAGTACTATAAATATAAGTATAGTTGAATATCCTGCTGCAACTCCAATTCTTCCCACATCTACCTGTGACATTATTGTTACTGTTAATAGATTATAGTTAGCAGACACAAGAAAAATAACTGCACTTACAGCTGTCATACTTCTTACAAAGCTGTACACAAGCCCACTGAAGAATGCAGATTTTATAAGAGGTATTGTAACTGAACTAAACACCTTAAGTGAATTAGCTCCTAAATCTTGAGCTGCTTCTTCAATAGCTGGATCAATTTGTTGAAGAGATGCAACACCTGATCTTATACCAACAGGCATACTTCTAAATATAAATGCCAAAATTATTATAATAGCAGTTCCTGTTAAAATAAGAGGTTCTTTATTATAAGCTAATATGTATCCCATACCTATAGCTGTACCCGGAACTGCCATAGAAAGCATAGATACAAATTCCACTGCTCTTCTTCCTAAAAATTTTTTTCTTACTATTAAGAATGCTATTATCATACCTAATATTCCTGTTATAGGCATTGCTATTAATGACAAAATAGTTGTATCTATTATAGGTTTCACTCCTAATGCCATTATATATTGATAGTGCTTAAGTGTTGGTGTATAATCTATACCCCAGAGATTTACAAAGGATCCATAAGGTATTAATACATACAAAATCATTATAAATACACAAATTGCAAAACAAAGACCTTGTACTGGAATAGTTACAATTTTTTCTGTAATATAGTCTCTTTGTCTTGAAGGCTTTCCTGTTACTGTTACATAAGATTTATTACCTACCCAGTATTTTTGAATAACAAACATCATTATAGATACTGAAAGTAATATAGTAGCTAATGCTGTACCACCTTTTAAATCATAATTTCCCATAGCTTGCAAATAAGTTTTAGCAGCCAATGTTGTAAAATTTCCTCCAATAACCATAGCATTTCCAAAGTCTGCTACACTTTGTATAAATACAAGTAAAAAAGCATTAGCTATTCCCGGCTTTAAAAGAGGAAGTGTTATAGTTTTAAATATATATCCTCTAGAAGCTCCCATATTTCTTGCTGCTTCTTCATAAGAAGGATCTATTTGCTTAAGTAATCCTGCCAAAACTAGATATGCTACTGGAAAAAAAGTTAATATTTGAACTGTAGCAAGTCCTGTAAATCCATATATATTAGCATTTTTCATATGAAGAATATTGTAAGTTATAAATCCTCTTTGTCCAAAAAGCATTATGAAAGACATTGCTAATGCAAATGGAGGAGACACTATAGGTAAAATAGTAAGTATATTAAACATTTTTTTAAATTTAATCTTTATATATGCATCAGCATAAGCAAATAAGAAACCTATTGCTGTTGATACCAAACCAACAGAAATTCCCAATATCAAAGTATTTGCAAGAACTTTTTTTGTTTCCGTCTGACTTAAAACTTGCTTATAGTATTGAAATGTAATAGAACCATCTTTAGTTAAAAAACTTTCCTTAAAAACATCATATAATGGCCAAACTACAAAAATTAAAAGTGACAAAACAACTAAAATTATTGTAGTTAAAAGTATAGGATCTCTAAATATTTTTTTTGCATCATCCATTTCTGTTTTTAAACTATTTTTCATACCATCACCTCGTTTTAAATTGGAAATGGAAAATTGGAAATGAATGCAGCTTTCTGCTTCATTCCCAATTTAATATTATTTAACTGCGTTGTTCCACTTTTCTACTAATTCATTTTTATGTGATCCTGCCCATTCAAGCTTATAATCTATTAGTTTTGCATCTTTTAATTCTTCAGCTTGTTTTGGTGGATTAGCTTTAGGATTAGTCAAGAATTGGTATGAACCTACTGTTTGTCCAATTTCTTGAGCTTTTTTAGTTAAGCACCAATCAACAAACTTCTTAGCTGCATCTTGATTTGGCCCGCCTTTTACAATACCTACTGCTCCTATTTCATAACCTGTTCCTTCACTTGGAGTAGATAATACTATGTCTTTCATACCCTCTTCTCTATATTTTATTGCATCATGAAGGAATGTAATTCCAACTATTGCTTCACCTTGTCCAACCATTCTACCTGGTGCTGTTCCTGATTTTTGATATGACTTAATTTGACCATTTAGTTTCTTCATATAGTCCATACCTTTTTCTTCCCCCATAATTTGTATAATGGTAGCAAGAAATGTATATGCTGTTCCTGATGATCCTGGATTAGCTGCTACTATTTGTCCTTTAAATTCAGGTTTCAATAAATCCTGCCAGCTTTTAGGAGCTTGTACTCCTTTTTCTGCAAGTAATTTTTTATTAGATACAATTCCTAAATATCCCTTGTATATTCCAGTCCAGTATCCTTCCTTATCTTTAAACTGGTCGGGAATTTCTTTTGCATTTGGTGATGCATACTTTTCAAGAAGTCCTTCCTTTTGAGCTTGTATAAAGCCATCTGCTGGACCTCCAAACCAAACTGAAGCTTTTGGATTTGCTTTTTCTGCTTTTATCCTTCCCATTATTTCACCAGAACTCATTCTAACAGCTTCTACTTTTATTCCAGTTTCACTTTGAAATTGTTTAGTTGCTGCTACCATATGGTCTTCCATAAGTCCACAGTAAATTGTAAGCTTTTGATCTTTTCCCTGTGTATTAGTTGCTTGAGAACTTTTTGATCCACACCCTGCAAATAATCCTGCAGTCAAAGCTGCAACCATCAATATTGAAAATGTTTTCTTGAATTTTAGCATTTCAAAATCCCCCTCTGTTAACTTTAAATTCATTTTATCACAGCTTTTAACTTGCAAAATATAAAATATTGTAAAAGTAAATGTGCAAAATTTATGTTTTTAGCAAAAAATAAAAAAGCTGCTTTATTTTAAGAATTAAGTATAAAAGCACCTTTTGTAAATAAAAAATGTATATAATACTTTTAACCTCAAAATATTTTTACAGCTTCTTTGTTTATTATTGTATTTATATTAACAATCAACTTTGGTCAAATTAATTATTTAACTGTTACCCTCATAACTTCCTCTATAGATGCCAAATGCTTGATAATTTCTGATTTTCTTACATGTCTTGGTATTAATATGGTATATAGACTCTTCATACACCCATCTTCACATCCATCCACTTCTTCAATTAAAAACTCAATGTTTTTTATTTTTATACTTTTTCCTTCAAAATACCCATTAACCATTTGTACCATTCCTTGTTTATCCATATACTCTATTTCCAATTTTACTAAATTAGTCTTATCAATAAATTTTGCTTCAAATTTTTTCAAACTAACAAGTGCAATAACTACAGCAATAGTTGACAAAATGCTTAGCACATAATAACCTAATCCAACTGCAAGTCCAATACATGCAACTACCCATAAGCTAGCAGCAGTAGTAAGTCCCTTAACAGAACCTTTCTCATGAAGTATAGTACCAGCACCTAAAAAGCCTACACCACTTACTACTTGAGCTCCTATTCTACCTATATCTGCCTTTAACGCACTACTCAATTGTGGATTTTGCCCTATCATTTCAACAGTTTTTTGAACATCATATAGTTGTATCATAGATATCACACAAGCACCTATACATACAAGTATATGCGTTCTAAATCCTGCTGGTCTATTTTGATATTCCCTTTCATATCCTATTAATCCTCCAATAATTATAGCCAATAGCAGTCTAACTGCAACTTCATAAACTCTCATTTAATCTACTCCCTAATTTATTTGTAAATTTTCATCTTATTATAACAAACTTTAAGTTAATATAACATAATAAATTATTATTAAGAAATTTTTAAAATTTTTCTATATTTAATTATTTTGTTATTGAAAACATTTTAATATACAAATATAATATTGTTAAAATTTTCTTATTGGATTGTTTTTGATTTTACCTTAGCAGTTTAAAAATTATGCGACATAAAGGTACAGTGGAAGTTTGAATTTTAACTTTCATTCCGTGATATATGATAAGGGTGTCATCACGGCTAAATGTTTTAATTATTCTAAAGCTCAAAATTTTTGAAAGCCTAAGAACTTTGTCAAACTCAGTTCCCTCAGACAGGACTAAAGTTCTAAGGCTTTCAAAAATTTTAAGCTAAGAATAATACTAAAACAATTTAGCTAATGTGATGACACCCTTATCATATATTACTGCATAAAAGTTAAAATTCAAACTAGTAACTTCCAAGCATACGCACCTAATTACATTGTTATAGGTAATTTTAGTAAGCAACAATCATATTTATAACTATAATTTAATATCATAAAGTATTATGTGTACACGTAATGCACTAAGAAGTAACTTTCAGCTGTATGAAGACTGATATATGCTGTGAAGGAAGATTCGAACGAATTTTAGAAGTTCTTTGCTTGAGATATTGAAAAATATCGTAATTTTTGCCAGGACGGCAAAAGCTCCGAAAGCGACAGGAGGTCGCATTTGAGAAGGTAGATATTTTTCAATATCTCAAGCATTAGAACTTTTTAATGAAGTGAGTTTTCCTTCACAGCATATATCAGCCGGAATACAGTTGAAAGTTACTTCGCTTACACGCTTGTGTAACAATGTGCTTATCTTATGAAATCAAATTTTTTTCTAGTCAGGAATTACAACACGTTTAGGTTTACCAATAATAAATATATAAGAAAAGGCTCCTAAAATACCCATTGCAGATACAAAAACTAACGCAGAAGAATAAGATCCCGTTCTAGCAACTAAATATCCAACTATAGCTGGAGATAAAGTTCCTCCCAAATTAGTTATGAAATTATAAGTACTGCCGCACAAACCTACCAAATTTTTTGGCATTATCTCGGATAACAGTGCCCAAGATATAGCTGATGCCATTCCCTGACCAAAAAATGCTATGGACATAAATGTAATTATAGTATTAACATCATTTGAATAATTAGCTCCTATAATTACAGAAGACAATAATAATCCAGTAATAACAGGAAGTTTTCTTGATATACTCATTCCTAGATTTTTAGAAACCATCCAATCTGACCATCTTCCAGATACAAGAACTCCAGCAATTGCTGCAAAATAAGGCAATGCTCCATAAATTCCAACTTTTAATATAGGCATATGTTTTTCACTTACAAGGTATGATGGAAACCAAGTCATGAAAAAGAATAGTATTGAAGCAATTGAAAAGCCTCCTATATACATACCCCATAATTGACGGTTTGAAAATAAATATTTTAAATCTTTTGCACTGATTTTTCTCTTTTCTGGTACAGTATCTGAAAGACCTCCTCCATTTTTAATAAGTTCAAGTTCTTCTTTATTAATACCTTTTGTTTTAGCAGGATCGCTATAACAAGCAAACCAAACAAAAGCAAATAAAAGTCCTAATGCTCCTGTAACTATAAATACAGCTCTCCATCCAAAATTTATCATAATCCATGTAATTATAGGTGTACAAAGTGCAAGTCCTATATATTCGGCACCAGTATAAGCTCCTATTGCAAGTCCGCGTTCCTTAGAAGGAAACCATGTAGTAACAATACGCCCATTAGCAGGAAAAGCAGGTGCTTCAAAAAATCCAAGTCCAATTCTGCAAGCAATTATGTTTGCAACATTGTATGTAATAGCCATAGCTCCAGTAAAGAGCGACCATCCACAAAGTGCAATTCCATATATCAATTTAGTTCCAAAACGGTCAAGAAGAAATCCACAAGGAATTTGCATACAAGTATATGACCATCCTAATGCTGAAAATATCAATCCCATTTGAGCAGGATTTAAATGAAGATCCTTTGATAAAAACGGTGCAGCAACAGAGAGATTAGCTCTATCCAAATAATTTATAAAAGTTATTGTACATACTAAAAGCAGTATAAACCATCTTTTTTTAGTTGGTTTGTTTTGTAAATTGTTCATATTACTTTCTTTCATCAATACTCCTCCAATTTCACTTAAATTTTTCTAAATTGGTTTGTTAAATATTTGTAATTGTATTTTTTGAAATTTTCAGACAATTTTTCTCGTAATTTCACTTCTATTGTATTATACAAATGATTTTTTTCATATACTTAAAATTCATTTTCACTATATTATTTTATTATTAATAATTTATGAATTCCTTTTTTTGTTAACTTATTAACTTTTCAGTTTCAATAATTGGGTTGAATTTAAAAATCCAACCCATAATTTAACTTTCAACATTTTCATGATTTATTCATTATGCACATATAAATTCTAATTAGTATTTAATATCTAATACATTTTTCATATGTTCTATAGGCATATCTTTTCCTGTAAACAATTTAAATGCAGCAGCTCCCTGAAATAACATCATTCCTAAACCATTCATTGCTTTACATCCTACTTCTTTTGCCATTTTTAACAATGCTGTTTCTCTTGGTGAATAAACAACATCTACTACAATTAAATCTGGTCTTAAGAAACTTGGATCTGGAATATAAGTTTGTCCTTCTAAAGGTTTCATTCCCATTCCAGTTGCATTTGTAAATATATAACTATCCTTAATTTCTTCCTTTAATTTATCAAGATCTGCTAAATCATATAATGTTGCTTTACAATTTGTTTTTTCATTGATATCCTTTACTGTCTTTTCAGCACGAGCATAAAATTCATCCTTACGATTGAAAATTGATATTTCCTTTACTCCATCTAAAGCAGCTTGTATTTCTATTGCTGTAGCCGCTCCACCTGCTCCTACAATGGTCATTTTTTTACCAATGATATCAATACCAGCATCCTTTAATGCTCCCATATATCCAATACCATCTGTAATATGTCCAGTTAAAACGCCATTATCATTTACAATTGTATTAACTGCACCACAAAGCTCTGCTGCTTCTGATACCTTGTCAAGGTACTTATGAACAACTGTTTTATTTGGCATTGATACGTTTGATCCACGTACTTTCATTGCTCTAAAACCTTTTATAGTATCTTCTAAATCTTCATTACCTACTTCAAATGCAAGGTAAGCATAATCCAAACCTAATTTTGCAAACGCTTCATTGTGCATTGCTGGTGAACTTGAATGTCTAATTGGGTATGCTATTAATCCTAT
Source organism: Clostridium carboxidivorans P7 (assembly GCF_001038625.1). Taxonomy (GTDB): domain Bacteria; phylum Bacillota; class Clostridia; order Clostridiales; family Clostridiaceae; genus Clostridium_AM; species Clostridium_AM carboxidivorans. The sequence goes on along the minus strand of NZ_CP011803.1, from coordinate 1,516,685 downwards.
AAGTTCTGTGTGTCCTGTAATTCTTTCTGCCATAATAATTCTCTCCTTTAAATTTAAAATTTTTATATATTATTGTAATCAGTCACTAAATTAATATAAACCTCTAGTAATCGTTATCTTAAAGGATATAAATAATTATTTTATATAATTTTTAAATAAGCAACTTTACAAAAAGTATTCTTTACTATCATTATTCACCATTTAATATATAGTTATTTTTTTAACATTTTGTGTTTATATTATACTATTTATATTTTAACAATTCTAATACATATTTTTATAATTATTAATAGCTTTTTTCTATGTATTGTAATACCCTTCATAATTATTCCTTATTTTGGGACAAAAAATTTTATATTATGCAAAAAGATGATTTCTAATCAACTTAGAAACCATCTTTTCATTACATGTTTTCATATTTTTTTGAACAATTATTATTTGTTTACAAATAGTTTTACCTAATCTAAAATCATACTAATTCGAAATTATAATATGTTAAATTCTCGTCTAAGGGAATTATACATTCCTTCTCTTATCCATAATGTCAAAGAACCAGGTACCATATCATAGCCATGACAAACACGTGGCAAACTATACAGTTCTGTAGGTACTGAAAACTCCATCAATCTTCTAGCATAATCTATTCCTTCGTCACGAAGTGGATCATATTCCAGTGTAACAACAAATGTAGCTGGCAATCCAGATAAATCTCTTGCTAAAGCAGGAACTGCATAATATGAAGGCTGGGTTCCATTAAAACCACCAAGATACAATCTCCATACATCAGATAAACCATTTCCTCTAACCATAGGTACATCATCAAAAAGTTGAGTAGCTGAAGTGGTATTTGCTAAATAATCAAGAGCTGGAAAATTTAAAATTTGCATTGAAATTTTAGGACCATTATGATCACGTAAATATAAGCAAAGACCTGCTGCAATTGCACCTCCAGCGCTTGTTCCAAATATCGCTATTTTTTCAGGATCTATTCCAAACTCCTCTGGATGATCATGTGCATAGGTTAATACAGCAAGACAATCGTTAAGTTGTGCAGGAAAAATATGCTTAGGAGCCAATCTGTAATCTACAGAAATAACAGTACATGGCACATTTTCTACAAAGCCTATGTCACGCACATTGTCATTATCGATATTTCCAGCTACAAATCCTCCTCCATGTATGCCTAAAAGCAATGGAGCTTTAGAACTTCCCTTTTTTCTATAAACTCTTATTGGCACATCAGGTTCACCCTCTATGCCAGGTACTTTTGAGTCATATATTTCTATATCATCTGGTATATCACAATGTTTAAATGGTTCAATTATTTTATTTACTTCTTTTACATCAGTTGGAAGATTTCCTAAAACTTCATATTCAGGATGCAATTTTACTTTCATTATGTATCACTCCTTATGCAATAGCTTTTAATATTTATTTAACTAATGGAATTTCAGGAATTTCTCCATATGATCTATCTTGACTTTCCATAATATACTTATCCATAAATTTAAGAACTTTATACATATTTTCATTAGTCCTAAAAGCATCATCGCCATGAATAGCTCCTTCTAATATATCAATATGCACATTTTCATCTCCACAAAATTTTATATACTTGTTAAAGAAATCAATTGCTTGTAGATATGGTACTACTTTATCAGATGTCCCCTGCTGAATTAACATTGGAGGCATATTTTTGCTCATTTGGTAAATTGGAGATGCAGCAGCATATTTATCTTCATTTCCTTTTATGCTGCATCCCATTAGACGATCTAAAACACCATCATCTTCACCTTTATAAGTTTCTCCTACTTTAACAAGTTGCTTTTTATGATTTTCCATATTGATAAAATCAAAAATTCCATACCATGTTGCTACAGCTTGTACATCACTAGAATATTCTGAATTTCCCATTGATAAATTTTCATATTCAGGACATCCATTTGTAGCTGCCATAACTCCAGCAAGATGTCCTCCTGATGAATTACCTATAACTCCAATTTTATCTGTTTTTATATTGTACTTAGCTGCATTTGCTCTTAAAAACCTTACAGCTGCCTTACAATCATATATTTGTGCTGGCCATTTTGCATCACCACTTAACCTGTAATTGATAGTTGCAACAGCATATCCTTTAAAAGCCAACTGGATACTTGATCTTGTATGCACATTTCTCTTATCTCCAAAGAACCATGCACCTCCATGAATATTAATAACTACCGGAAATGGTCCTTCGCCTTCATTTGGAATAATTATATCCATTTTTTGATGTTTACTTTCGTTAGCATATGAAATATCCAAATAAGTTTTCTCAAAAACCTTTTCTACATCAAGCATTAAAAGTGCTTCATTTGATACTTCCCTACCAATTGCATCATTTCTATCCATAATAACTTCCTCCTAAATAGTAATATTTTAGTAAATACCATAAATACTTAGTTAACAATTAATAATTAGATTTATCAATAACTATTAAACATTTTAAGAAGCTTCTCCCTGTTTAGAACCAGAAGGATTTGCTACCATATTCTTTGGTAATATTAATGTAGATAAACCTCCAATTATAAGCATAGCTGTTAAAAAGTACATTCCAGCTTTTGATGAACCAGTTAATGTAATAAAATAGCCCACTGCATATGGACCAACAAATGATCCTAAACCCATAGCAACAGCCATCATACCTCTTGCTGGACCATCAAGTTCCTTTACTAGCACAAGAGATGGTATTGAATAATAGCTTGGCATATGTCCTTGTACAAATATGCTGACAAGACATAATAATCCAATCTCAGCTACTGGAGTTAATGTACCTCCTGCAAAATTAGCTATTAGCAGAGATGCTGCAAACATAATAAGAGGCAAACCTGTAGTAAGTCTTCTATTTTTCACCTTAGTTGCAATATAAGTCCACGCCCAAAGACCAATTACTGTAAAAATATTTGGTACTATAGATATAAATCCTACATTTAAAATATTAGTTTTCGTAATAGCTTTAATCATTGTAGGCATCCAAATAGTATAACCAAATTGACCTATATTTACAGTAAAACCTACAATACATAAACTCCATACATATTTGTTACGTAATAAAATTCCTAAAGGTAATTTTTCACTTTTTACTTCAACATTTCCTGCTACTTTTTTAGCTTCTTCACGTTCTTGTTGTATAGTTGTTTCTATATACTCTCTTTCTTCTTTGCTCAACCATTTTGCCTGTTCAGGTCTATCAAAAATAAAAAATTGCCATAGAGCACAACCTACTAAACTTAATAAACCAAGTATTATAAATAAACTTCTCCATCCATAAAATTGTATAAGAGTTCCTCCAATAGGTCCCATAGAAACTGCTGCTATTGAAATTGCTGTAAAATAAGTTGAATTTGCTCTGTTTCGTTCTCCATCTTTATCTGGAAACCAGAATGTAAATATAGTAGTAATTGCAGGAGAAAATGCACCTTCAAAAAATCCAATAACAAATCTAACTGCTACTAATTGCCAACCAGTTTGAACGAATCCAGTAAGTATAGTAAATATACTCCATCCAGCAATACAAAGTGAAACAAATTTTTTAACTTTTCCCTTTTGAGCTAGCTGTCCAGCTGGCACAGAAAGAAATAATACACCAATAGAAAAAACTCCTGCCACTAAACCTGCCATTGTAGAATTTAAAGCAAGTCCCTTTTGAAGACCTCCTGGCAGCGCTATACTTATAATTTGCCTGTCCATAAAGTAGAAAAAAGTTGTAATAAAGCATACTGGCAAAATATACATCCATCTTGCCCCAGGTATTTTTTTTGTTGAAGTTTCCATAATATACTCCCCCTTACTGAATAATTTACGATATGGTTCATATTTTTTAATAATTTAAAAATTAACATATAATCTATGCGAATAACCATCATACTCACTTTTTGCCAAAACATTTTACACATAGATAAAATACTTGTCATGAATATGATGGTGTTTTATAGATAAAATAACTAAAATTTAAACATTTACTCTTTAGATAAAGTGCCGAAAACTTTACGATGACGAATGTTAACAATTATTGCCATCAACACACCTATTCCTGTTCAGAAATTATAATACGTTCAGGTTTTCCAATTATAAATATATAAGATACAGCACCTATAATACCCATAATTGATATGAAAACCAATGCTGAAGAATATGAACCAGTTCTAGCGATTAGATAGCCAACTATAAGAGGCGATAATGCTCCTCCCATATTAGTTATAAAATTATAAGTAGCTCCGCATAAACCTACTAAATTCTTTGGCATTATTTCGGAAAGAAGTGCCCAAGAAACAGTTGATGCCATACCTTGTCCAAAGAAACCAATACACATAAAAGTTATAACAAGACTAATATTATTTGTATAATTACCACCTATAATCATAGCTGATAGTAACAAACCAATAATAACAGGCATCTTACGAGATATACTCATGCTAAGTCCTTTTGAAAGCATCCAATCAGACCATCTTCCAGCTACAAATACGCCAGCAATAGCTGCAAAATATGGTATTGCACCATATATACCAAATTTCAATATAGCCATATGTTTTTCATTTACAAGATAAGATGGAAACCATGTCATAAAAAAGAATAATATCGAAGCAATTGAAAATCCACCTATATACATGCCCCACAATTGTCTATTACTAAAAAGATACTTTAATTCTCTCAAGCTAATCTTTCTCTTCTCTTTTATAGTGTCAGAAAGTCCACCCCCATTTTTAATGAGGTCAAGTTCTGCTTTATTAACGCCTTTTGCAGAAGCAGGATCATGATAAAAAGCAATCCAACCTATAAAGCATAATACCCCAAGTACACCGGTAGTAATGAAAATGGATCTCCAGCCAAACGTTACCAAAAGCCATGTAAGAATTGGAGTGCAAAGTGCAAGTCCTACATATTCCGAGCCAGTATAAGCTCCAATTGCCAAGCCACGTTCGTGAGACGGAAACCAAGTAGTAACAATACGATTATTTGCTGGAAAAGCTGGTGCTTCGAAAAAGCCAAGACCAATACGGCAAGCTATCAAACTACTTACTCCAGAAGCTAAGGACATAATTCCTGTAACTAAAGACCAGCCTAAAAGAGCAATTCCATATACTAACCTAGGTCCAAATGTATCAAGAAACCACCCACATGGAATTTGCATACAAGTATATGCCCAGCTCATAGCTGAAAATATCAATCCCATTACAGCAGGATTTAATGCAAATTCCTTTGATATTGATGTTGATGCTACCGATAAATTCGCCCTATCAAGATAATTTACAAACGTTATTACACACACTAACAGTAGTATAAACCACCTTTTTCCAGTTGCCTTGCTTTTTTCTTTCTCCTCAATTACTTCCATCATTTTTCCCCTCCTGTATAAATTATTTTTCATAATTTATATTTTCAATAATTTAAAAGTTAACATACAGCATGTAAGAATAACTATTCCGTCCACCTTTTACCATTCCTTTTGCATATAAGTAATATTCTTATCATAGATACATACTCAAATTGATTATAAAGTTCTATACTTAACATATTCTTTTCGCTTATAAAGCAATCTAAAAAGCAATTTATAAAAAATGCTGTTAAAACAACTATGTACTCAATAATAAAAATCATCTTTCTAGTTGATTCTTTTAAATTACTAACTTTATGTTGTTCCCTTACTATTAATATATTCTTACTAAGCGTGATTGAGTTAATTTTAACTTTCACAATTCAAAATCCATAATTTTCAAACAATTATTTTTCAAGAAATAGATGTAACTTAATTGCAGATATTATAATATCTGCAATTAAGTTTACTTAGTATGTTCTATTCTATTATGCTACTGCATGTTTTGCATATTGTCTGTTTACATATAAAGCTAGTATTACACCAATAACAGTAATTACTACATTAAATAAAACTACATATTTTGGTCCATTTGTGCCACCAGATTTTGTTATAGCACCAGCAGCATTTAAGATAATATAGTTTGCTGCACTAGATGCAAGCATAACTATAGAAGTAATTTTACCTTTATTTGCTGGAAACATTGAGTTTGCTGTAGATACAGCTAACTGAAGTACTCCACCTGCTGCTGAAAATCCAATTACAAATCCGCCTATTAAACAAATAGTTGGGGTTTGTACAAAGTATATAATCAAAAGCATTATTGTGGAAAGTAAAGGATAAAGAACAAGTACTTTAACTGGTTTAAGGAATTCCTTTACTAGGGCTGCTGTTACAAGTACTGCAACCATTGATCCCATTGCATAATATGATTGAATTTGAGCTGGTTTAGCAAGACCATATAACTTTCCTAATTCCTGGTTACAGTTTAACCATAATTGGAATGTAGATGTACATGTAAAACCAATAAGAATAACTGCAATACTAGTTGGTGTAAATTTCATCTTTTCTTCCTTAGGCTTATCACTTTTAGCACTAGTATTCATTGGAGGGAAAGGCATAAATGCAATTAAGATACCATCTATAGCAAGTAAAATGCCTGTTACAATAAAAATAGTTTTATAAGTCATATGATTTGCTGAAACAATACCTATCATAAATGGAAGTAAAAACTGAGATATAGATATAGAGAACTTAGTAAACATGTTAGCAACATCACCAGAATTTACAAAAATCTCTAAACATGATGGAGTAACACAGGTATCCAAAAATGCATTAGCTGCACCACCGATTAGTGCAAATATATAAGCAACATACATATTTGGTGCTGCTATAAGACCAAAGAAGTAACATACATAAAGTACTATACCAATTAATCCTGAAACTCTTCTTCCGAACTTATCTGAAATAGGTCCTGAAAAAGGATATCCAATAAGACGTCCTAGTCCAAGTGCAGCAATAACAGCAAGTACTATACTTACATCAACACTACCATTAGCTAAAATATGTCCTCCCCAAGCAGTAGCAAAATCCTTTTTATACTGTCCTAAAATTGATACCCCAATACCATGTACAAAATAGGTGAAATACAATGCTAAGGCCGTTGGATAATATTTTTTATTATTCATTTCTTTTCTCCTCTCATTCTTCATCTAAAAGTTTTATTAATTAAGAGCATATTTTTATATATTAAAATTCCGTCCATAACTTGTTGTTAATTTTTATATACTTTTTTTGTTAATTTATTAACTTTTTACCTTTTAACAATTGGGTTGGATTTTTAAATCCAACCCATTTGGATATTAAATGTTAGCCACTACTTAAAGTATAATTCCTCAACTTCTTTTGCTGGCATTTCTAATCCAGTATATAACTTGAAAGCTTCCGCTCCTTGCCATAATAACATTCCTGTACCATCTACTGTCTTGCATCCAACAGCTTCAGCATCTTTTAAAAACTTTGTTTGTTTTGGATTATATACTGTATCTGATACAACTAAATCTTTTCTAAAAACTGCATTATCCTTTATTGGAGATTCATCTTCATGAGGATGCATTCCTACTTTTGTTGCATTTACTAAAATATTAGAAGATGCAATTTTTTCTCTAAGTTTTTGTCTATCTTCTAAGTCATATAACTCTACAACGCACTGTGGTACTTCTTGCTTTAATTTTTCAATAGTTTCTTCAGCTCTTTTATAGAAATCATCCTTTATATTAAATATGGAAATTTCCTTAGCTCCATCTAAAGCACATTGTACTTGAATAGCTGTTGCAGCACCACCTGCACCAATAATAGTTATATTTTTACCTTTTACATCTACTCCATTTTCTTTTAAGCTGCGTACAAATCCAACTCCATCTGTAATATTTCCAGTTAATTTGCCATTGTTGTTAACAATAGTATTTACTGCTCCTACTATACGAGCAGCTGGAGATAACTCATCCATATATTTAACTACTTCACTCTTACATGGCATTGTAACATTTGATCCTTTAATATTTAAAGTCTTCATGGCTGCAATAGCATCAGGAACTTTTTCTAGAGAAATATCAAAGGCTAAATATGCAGAATCCACTCCTAACTTTTGAAAGCTGTAATTATACATAGCAGGAGATCCTGAATGTCCTACTGGTGTACCTATTAAACTATATAAAGCTGTTGTTCCTGAAATTCTTTTTTCCATAATGTGAGCCCCCTAAAATTGTTATAGTGCTATAGCATTATATTTGTAATGCTGCATCTAGTGCTTCTTTTGTTGCATCTAATGCTCTACGTGCTCTTGTTGCATCTCCAACAACATAAGTTTCTTTTACAACTTTCTTAACTTCTTCACTTAATGGATCGTAGTTACGTGATCCCATAGCAAGAACTACTGAATCAAAGCCACAAGCACTTTGTTCTATACCGTCTGCAAGTGTATAAGCTACACCGCCTTCAAAGAATTTTGCAACTTTTGCTCCTGTAATAGTTTTAATTTTATATTCATTAAAATCTTTCATTAAATATTTACGATGTTCTGATATTACATCAGCTCCTACTTCATCACGAAGCTCTATAACAGTAACATCATGTCCAAGTTCTCCTAAGAAAGCAGCTGTTTCACATCCAACCATACCGCCTCCTACAACAAGAACTTTTTTACCACAAGCTTCTTTTCCATCAAGAAGGTCAACTGCATGGATTAATCCAGAATCGTTAATTCCTGGTATTGGAAGTACAAGTGGTGTTGCTCCTGTAGCTAGAACTACTGCATCAGGTTTTTCTTCTGATATTATTTCAGGAGTTACCTTTGTATTCATTTGGATTTTTACACCATATTTGTTACATTTGTTGATGTAACTACGTACCATATTTGTAATATCACCTTTTCCTGGAGGATAAGCTGCTAAACGCATTTGTCCACCAAGTGTATCAGTTGCTTCAAACAATGTTACATCGTGGCCTCTCTTAGCACATACCCATGCTGCAAGCATACCACCAACTCCGCCTCCAACAACTACTACTTTTTTACTAGTATCAGCTGCTTTTAATTCATCTTCTCTTCCAAGTAGTGGATTAACAAGACAAGTAATTGGCTTTCCTTGATACATGTTGCAAACACATCCCTGTAGACAAGCAATACATGGAGTTAATTCATCCAAGCAGCCAGCTGCAGCTTTGTTAGGTGTTTCTGGATCAGCTAAACTTTGACGTCCAAAAGCTACTAAATCACATCTTCCTTCGCGAACTAATATTTCTGCATAATGTGGTTCTGTAAAACGTCCTACAACAATAACAGGAATATTTACCGCTCTTTTTATTTCTGTAACTAATTCAGCATTGAAGCCACCATGTATAACTGTAGGTGCCCACATATACTCATCTTTAAGATGTACAGCACGTGAAACATGAAGTCCATCAATACCACATTCTTCTAAGTAAGCCGCAATTACTGCACTATCGTGAACATCTAATCCACCTGCAACTTCATCACTAGAATTTATACGGCATATAATAGCTATAGAATGTCCAACTTTTTTTCGAATATTTTCAATAACTAGACGAGGAAGTCTCATTCTATTTTCAAAGCATCCTCCAAATTCATCTACACGTTTGTTTGTTCTTGGAGAAAGAAAACTACTAATTAAATATCCATGTGCACAGTGTACTTCTACTGCATCAGCTCCAGCTTTCTTTGCACGTACTGCTGCATCACCATATGCTTCAATTAATTCATAAATCTCTTCAGTAGTCATAGCTTCAGGTATATTACGTCCTAATGCTGATGGTATTGCTGAAGCAGATTTCAATGGATATCCAGCAATCTTTGCATTACCTTCAGGTCCTGCATGTTGAAGTTGAATAGATATTTTTGCACCATTTTCATGACAAGCATCAATTACACGTTTAAAGCTTTCCACAGTGCTATCATCAAATAAGCAAGGTTTTCTAGGACCTCCCTTAGCTTCTTTATGCACAACTGTAGCTTCAAAAGTTATTAATCCAAAACCACCTTGAGCTCGTTTGCTATAATAGGCCAATGATTTGTCACTCATGGTTCCATCTGTATTTGCAAAATTGTTTCCCATAGGTGAAACTACAAAACGATTTGGAACTGTCATAGGTCCAATTTTTATTGGTGTAAACATGGATTTAAACATCATAAAAAATCTCATCCTTTCGTTTTTTAAAATCCATTAAAACTTATAATATATTATGTCTTACTATTTTGTCTTTGGAGAAACTTCTGGCCAAGCTTTATCTAATACTTTTATAGTATTGTCATATGTGTGCTTAGCTGCTTCGGCAATACCTTTTGCTAAAATAGCATCACTTATTACTTCAACACCGATACATGCAGGTTTGATACCTTTTTCTTTGATCATCTGAACAAAACCTTCTGTTACATTGATTCCAGTACCTGGTGCAAGTCTGTCATGCATTGACTCATCTCTTAATATAGATTTTGCATAAGGTCTTTCATAAACATCATTGATCTGTATAGATACAATTTTATCAGCTGGGATACCTTCTAATAATTTAATATCATTTTCTTGATTTGCTCTTGCCCAATGCCATGTATCTAATATAAGCTTAGCATTGTCACAGCCAGAAGCCTTAACTACTGCCCAGCCCTTTTTAACATCTGGAATACCACTGTATGGCATAGGTTCTACACCAATAACATATTTACCAGCTCTTTGACATAATTCTTTTAATTTTTGTGCAGTGTGTTCTACACTATAAGTTTCCATTAATCCAATATTTATATGGTTAACACCGAATAATTCACACATATGGAAGCACATTTGTTCTTTATATTTTTGTTCATAGGAACGATTATCTTCAGCCCAAAGTGTAATATATTCAACTTCAGTAACCTTCATATCATATTTTTTAAGAATATCAAGTATATCAGCATCGAATAAACCTTCATTTAATGCATCTACATATGTTTCAGCACGAAGACCTATTCCGTCATAACCTGCTTCCTTTGCTGCTTTAACTCTTTCTTCAAATTTGCATTGATCTCCTAATGTCCATGAACTAACTGTAATTGGTGGGCATTGATTTTTCATAGTATAATCCCCTTTCAAGTAAAAAATTGTTATTAATTTAGCTTAGTTTTCAATTTATGTATAAAAAATTTAACTTAATCAAACTAGTTTCTACCGATAGATTTTCTATTAAAATAGCCTAAATTTCAATTAAGTAATCGATTTAAGTGAAATTTATAAATTCATTATATTATATAAGTTTTCATAAAACAAATTGATAATTTCCTAATAATTCATAGATTTTATGTATAGATTATGTTATAATCATGTCAATCATATTTTGAAAGTGAGGTATGAAATTGAATTTATATCATTTACGCTATTTTGTAACTTTGGCACATTTAGAACATTATACAAAGGCTGCCGAGAAATTAATGATCACTCAGCCAAGTTTAAGCCACGCAATATCATTATTAGAAAATGAATTAGGTATTTCTTTGTTTGAAAAAGATGGTAGAAACATTGTACTTACCAAATATGGAAAAATATTTTTAAATAATGTAGAAAAATCCTTAGAAATTCTTGATTCAAGTATTAAAACTTTAAAACTCATTGGCAGTGGTGAAGGTAAAATTCATCTAGCCTTTCTTCGCACATTAGGAACAGATTTTGTGCCAGATATTACTCGAAAATTTCTAGAAGCCTACAGACAAAAATCAATAGAATTTAATTTTCACACTATAGCAACTTCTGTTGATATCATTCAAGGTCTTAAGGAGAGAAAATATGATATTGCTTTCTGCTCCAAAATTGGTAAAGAACAAGGTATTGAATTTACACCAGTTGCTAGTCAAGAGCTAGTATTAATTGTTCCTACTAACCATCCACTTGCAGATAAAACCTCAATAGATCTAATTGATACTATTCCGTATCCTCAAATCTTTTTTACAAGCAAAAGTGGACTTAGACCTATAGTTGATGATTTGTTTGCACAAATTGGTAAGCAACCTAAAATTGCTTATGAAGTTGAAGAAGATCAAGTAATTGCTGGACTTGTTGCTAAAAATTTTGGCATTGCAGTTTGTCCTAACATGCCTATTTTGAATTCTATGAATTTGAAAGTAATTGAAATTTCAAGTCCAAGTTTTGAAAGGTTATTTTATTTAGCAATGTTGAAAGATGGTTACCTTGCACCAGTTGTTCATGAATTCAAAAATTTTGTTATAGAACATGCTCAAATATAATAATGATTTAAGTTTAGTTGTATTTTAATGTGAATTGTATACATATAATAAACATTTAATAAACATTAACACACTTGAATTTGTGTATATGTTATGTTTATTATATGTATATAAAATCTTAATTAATATTTAATGTTTAATACCTTTTTCATGTGTTCTATAGGCATTTCTTTTCCAGTCCATAGTTTGAAAGCTGCTGCTCCTTGGAATAGCATCATTCCAAAACCATTCATTGTTTTACATCCTACTTCTTTTGCCATTTTTAACAATGCAGTTTCTGCAGGTGCATAAACTGTATCTGTTACAATTAAATCTGGTCTTAAGAAGCTTGGATCTGGAATATAAGTTTGTCCTTCTAAAGGTTTCATTCCAACACCAGTTGCATTAGCAAATAAATAGCTATCTGCAATTTCTTCTTTTAGTTTTGCAAGATCATCTAAATCATATAAAGTTGCTTTACAGTTAGTTTTTTCATTAATATCTTTTACTGTTTTCTTTCCTCTTTCGAAGAATTCATCTTTACGGTTAAATATTGATATTTCCTTTACTCCATCTAAAGCTGCTTGTATTTCTATTGCTGTAGCTGCTCCACCTGCTCCTGCTATTGTTATTTTCTTGCCAATAACATCAATTCCAGCATCTTTTAATGATTGCATATAACCAATACCATCTGTGATGTGTCCAGTTAAAACACCATTGTCATTTACAATTGTATTAACTGCACCGCAAAGCTCTGCTGCTTCTGATAACTTGTCAAGATACTTATGTACCACTGTTTTATTTGGCATTGATACATTTGATCCACGAACTTTCATTGCTCTGAAGCCTTTTATAGTATCCTCTAATTCTTCATTACCTACTTCAAATGCAAGGTAAGCATAATCCAAGCCTAATTTTGCAAATGCTTCATTGTGCATTGCTGGTGAACTTGAATGTCTAATTGGATATGCTATTAATCCTATAAGTTCTGTGTGTCCTGTAATTCTTTCTGCCATAATAATCGTCTCCTTTATATTTAAATTATATTTTTAAATAGTTGTTTATTATAATAACTATTTGTTAGCACTAATAAGTGAAAGTATTTTGCACAATTCATTTGCTTCCAATTGTCCTGGAGCTGATGCAACTTTTGCTGATCCAAAAGTAAGTGCTGATCCAAAGGCTTCACCTGCTAAACGGCTTATAACTCCTAGTGGACCCATTGACATAGTTATAATTGGTGTTCTATCATGATCACGTACCATTTCATTTGTAGCTGTTAATAATTCAATTACATCTGTGCTGCTTAAAGGCATTACTGCTATCTTAGGAACATCTGCTCCTAATTCTTGCATTTTGCACAATCTTGCTATTATTTCATTTTTGCTAGGTGTCTTATCAAAATCATGATTAGACATAATTACTTTAACATCATGTTCATGTGCTGCTTTTACAATTCCTTTTACAGTTTCTTCAGCACCAACAAATAATTCCACATCAATCATATCTGCATTGCCTGTTGCTGCTATTGCCTTTTGCAATTCTACATAATATTCTAATGTGATTTCCTTTGCTCCACCTTCCTTAGAAGTTCTGAAAGTAACTAATAAAGTTGTATCTCCTAAGGCTTTTCTAACCTCAGCCAAAATTTCTTTTACTTTTTCAATTTTATATACATCTTCGTAAAAATCGATTCTCCATTCTGCAACATCCAGCTTAATTTCTTTTAAATAAGCTACATCTTTCATAATTTCTTCATTGTTGCGTCCCATAAATGGAACTGCTATTTTAGGAATTCCCTGACCTAATTTCATATTTCTTACTTGAACTATACTTTTCATTTTTTCCTTCCTTTCTTAACTTTTTAAATTATCAATTAAGATTAAGTAATCGTTATCTTAAAGAATCAAAAAATTTATTACTTATAGATTTTAACAGATAATGTTGTACAAAACACTACATAATAAAAGTTTTTCTACTATAATTGTATATTTTATAACAGTTTAGTTATTTTTTTAACATATCTTGACTTTATTATACTGCAATGTGTTTGATAATTCTAATACATATTTCTATGATTATTAATAGTTTTTATCTATCAATTATGGTATACTATATATTATTCTATTTAGGAGGACTAATTTATGAACTTAAGCCAATTGTATTATTTTAGAAAAATTGCTCAATTAGAGCACTTTAGACAAGCAGCTTTAGAGTTAAATGTATCTCAACCTAGTTTAAGTAAATCAATGCTAAATTTAGAATCAGAACTTGGTATTTGCCTATTTGATAAAGAAGGAAGGAATGTTCATTTAACTAAATATGGTAAAATATTTTTACAATATGTCGAAAACATATTAAACGAATTAGAAAATGCAAAAAATAAGATGAATCAATTAGCAAGCAGTGAACATGGCCATGTTGATATAGCATATATTTCTCCATTAGCACAATATTATATTCCTGATACAGTACGTAGTTTTTTAAATATAGAACAAAATAAAAATGTTACTTTCACATTTAAACAAGGTTTTTCTTATAAAATGTTAGAAGAACTAAAAAACGATAAATATGATTTAATTTTTTGTTCTCATATAGAAAATGAACCTGACATTATGTTTGTTCCCATTATTAAAAAGGATTTATTTGTAATTGTTCCTTTTGATCATCCACTTTCAAAATTTGACAGCATTGATTTGAATGTCATTGAACCCTATCCTTTAGTAGCATATGATAAAACTTCTGCTATGGGAAAAACTACTTTAAAATTATTGAAAAGTATTAATTTAAATCCAAAAATTATTTGTGAAGCTGCTGATGAATATGCTATTTCTTCACTAGTTGCTGCAAACTTTGGAGTAGCTATTATATCTGAAGCACCTGCTCTTGCACATGCTAAAGTAAAAAAAATAAACATCAGCAGCCCAAGATATTCTCAGATAATATATCTTGCATACAAAAAGAATAAGTATTTTCCTCCTGCTGTTATCAATTTTATTTCATACATAAAGGAAAAAAGTTCTGTAAGTGACTGCTTATAAAAATAGCCGATTAAGATGAACTCAAATCATCTTAATCGGCATTATTTTTACTCAATTTAATTATTACTTCAGTTTCATTAAGTAGTACAATAGTATCCTATTATTTAAATGCACCCATAACCTCTAAAGTTTTAACTACATTTCTACCTTCTTCAACACCAGATATTATTCTTCTTGCTCTTACACTATCACCAATGTTAAGAAGTTTTACATCCTTTTCTGAAGCATACTCTTCAACCATAGGGAATTCAGCATTTTC
Organism: Clostridium carboxidivorans P7; assembly: GCF_001038625.1. Lineage (GTDB taxonomy): Bacteria > Bacillota > Clostridia > Clostridiales > Clostridiaceae > Clostridium_AM > Clostridium_AM carboxidivorans. The sequence goes on along the minus strand of NZ_CP011803.1, from coordinate 1,501,272 downwards.
TGATCTCATTCCTAGGCATACAAAACCATAATCGAAGTTTATATCTACAACAGCTCCTTCAGGATTTTTCACTGTAAAGGAACTATCATTAACAGCCTGAAGTGCAGTATTTGCAAGCTGTTTAACATTATTTACTTTCATCATATGATATACATCAAGCTTTGTATTAGTATCTAAATCTTTTCCTATTACTGGCATCATTTCTATGACAGCAACATCTGCTCCTCTTTCAGCAAAGAATTCTACAACATCAAGTCCTACTGCGCCTCCACCTACTACTACGACTTTTTTATCTTTACAGTCTTTATCAAAATCTTTGATGTTATTAATAAAGCCAAATGTTGATTTAACCTTTGATCCAGCTTTATCTACACGATCCAATAATCCTGCTATTGGAGGAAGTAATGGTTTCGATCCTGTTGCATTTATTATAATATCTGGATTTAATTCATCTAATACTTCCTTTGAAGCTTTTGTGTTAAGTTTTACTTTAAGGTTAGGAAGTTCTTTCACTCTATTCTCTAAATATTCTACGAAATAGTGAATTCTTGCTTTTGCTGGAATCGTTCCTATCATCCAAGCTAATCCGCCTAATCTGTCCTTTTGTTCTAATAATGTTACATTACAACCTACTTCTGCAGCAGTACATGCAGCTTCGAGTCCTGCTGTACCTCCACCAATAACTACAACATTAACAGGTTTCTTTACTTGTTTTTCTTTATAAGCATCTTCAAATAAAAGATCTGGATTTATACTGCAGCGAATTGGTTGTGATTTTGCTAAACGGTGATCAGCACATCCTATATTACAAGATATACATCTTCTAAGAAGATGTTCCTGTCCATTAGCAACCTTGTTAGCCCAATATGGCTCTGCAATTAAACCACGACCCATAGCAAGAAGATCTGCATCTCCTTTAGCAATGATTTCCTCAGCAACCTTTGGAGAACGGATGTTTCCTGAAGTTATTACTGGTTTATTGAATTTTTCTTTGAAATCCTTAGCCATATAGCTTCTCCAGCCTTCTGCTAAACTCATTTTGTCATGTTGAAGATATAAAGTATCATTTTGCGCTATAGAAATATTTAAAAAATCTACTTTTTCCTGCATATATCCCATCAATTCTAGAGAATCTTCAAGAGTGTTACCTCCCTCAATCATATCATCGGCACTGATTCTTATAGAAATTGGAAATCTAGGACCTACTGCAGCTCTTACGCTGTCTATAACCATTACTGCAAATCTTGCTCTATTTTCGGCACTTCCACCAAATTCATCAGTTCTATCATTAAATAAAGGTGATAAGAACTGATTAAGTAAATAAGAGTGACCTGCATGAATTTCAACTGAATCAAATCCTGCTAATTGAGCTCTTGCAGCAGATTCTCCATATTTTTTTGCAATATCTTTCATTTCCTCTACAGTTAAAGGTCTAGGAATTGCTCCACCTGTTTTTGAAGGAATATTAGAAGCTGAAACTGCTTGTACACCACCTAATCTTGCAGCATAAGCAGATGCTCCAGCATGGTTAAGTTGAATTGATACTTTAGCTCCATAAGCATGAAGTCTTTCCACTAATGTATAAAGTCCAGGTACATATTGATTATCATCAATTCTACACTGTTTTGTTCCATTAGTTCCCATTGGAAAATCAACACAAGCATTTTCAACTATGATAAGTCCTGTGCCACCTTTTGCTCTTAATTCATAATATTTAATCATCTCTTCAGATACTTCTGCACTAACAGTAGCAAAATTACTACCTATTGGCGGCATAACAGTTCTATTTCTAAGTGTCATTCCATTTATAGTAATTGGTGACAAAAGATTTGGATATTTGCTTTTCATTTTTCTTCCTCCATTTTTATATTCTATTTTTATCTTTATAGTAGAATTTAGAAACAATATGAAAAATTTTTCTTTTACATATTGTATTTATATCGTGTTTGTACGGATAATTGGATTTTCACTACATTAAATACTTTTTTTAACAATACAACTAAACTTAAATGAATGTGTTTGTTAATTAACATTCATCTTGTGATTCATTATAGCAAAACCGTTATCATAAATCTAATTCATATTTTCCTTCAAAGCTATAGAATTTATTTATATATTCTATTATAATTAATACTATAAACGATAAAAAATTCTAAAAAAAGCAGTAAAATAACAATATTTTCAGAGGTGAGTTAAAATGAATTTAAAACAGCTTCAATACTTTCGTGTTTTAGCACAAACCGAGCATTACACAAGGGCAGCTGAAAAATTATACATAACACAGCCTAGTTTAAGTTATAGTATTTCAGAATTAGAGAGAGAATTTGGTACTCAGTTATTTGAAAAGGAGGGTAGAAATGTAAAGCTGACAAAGTACGGACGTTTTTTTCTTTCTTATGTAGAAAAAGCCCTTGATGAATTGGATTTGGGTAAAAATCTATTATTAAAAATGGTAAGCCCTACGGAAGGAAAAGTTGACCTAGCCTTTATTTACACTTTAGGTTCCAAATTTGTACCTAATATAGTTCAAAGCTTTTTAAATGAAACTAATTATAAAAATGTAGAATTTTCTTTTGCTCAAGGAAACACTCAATATTTAATCAATAACCTTAAGCAAGGAAAATTTGACCTGGTTTTTTGCTCTTTTGTTGAAAATGAACCAAATATCGATTTTATTCCTATAGCACAAGAAGAATTAGTTATCATTGTACCTAAAGATCATCCTCTTTCCAATTATAAAAGTGTAAGTTTAAACGAAACTGCACCTTATCCTTTTGTTTTCTTCAGTAATGAAAGTGGTTTGCGCCCACTCATAGATAAAATGTTTAAAGATTCAAATATCGTACCTAAAATTGCATGTGAGGCTGAAGAGGATAGTGCTATAGCTGGTTTTGTAGCTATTAACTATGGAATAGCAATTATTCCAAATATACCATCTTTAAAAAATTTTGATGTGAAAATAATTAAAATTAAGCAGCCAAATTACAAAAGATTTATTTATGCAGCTACTGTTAAAGATCGTTATAATACTCTTGCTACAGATTCTTTTCGTTCATTTGCAATTAAATATGGTAAAAAAAATTATTTAGATGTAAATAAGTGCATATAAGATCTTTTTAATTTTTATATGCGCTTTACAATCTATAGAATTGTTCTATTGATTATACATAAAAAAACTATTAGATATTTTAAAAGATGCAATATATAATTATAGACATATGAAATAAATAACAAGTTGAGAATGTATTTAAGTATTTACTAGTTATTTTCTTCATATGCCTAAATCTTGTGAAACTATGATTTTTTTATTTGGCTAATTCAAGTATTTTTTCAATTACATCTTCAATTTTACCATTATTTTCAACTTGAAAATCCGAATACTTTTTGTAGAGTTCATATCTTTCATCTAAAAGTTCATATAATTTTCCTACTCCATCTTTTAAAAGAGGTCTGCTTAATACATTTATATCCTGTGCAATATTTTCTACAGGTCTATCTATAAAAATTACAATTCCATTTTTCTTAAGGTTTTCTATATTTGAAAAATTTTTGATTACTCCACCACCAGTGGATATTATAGCTGATTTTTTTGTGCTTACTTCACAAACAGCTTCTTTTTCTAATTTTCTAAAGTAATCTTCTCCATTTTTGAATATATCTGGTATAGTTTTTCCTTCTCTATCTTCTATATAATCATCCATATCAATAAAATCCGTTCTCAATTTTTCATATAAAATTTTTCCTATAGTTGTTTTTCCGCTGCCTGGCATGCCTATCAATACTATATTTTTACTTATCATATTTATAACACCTTTCATTCTTCATATTTTATTTGAAAATTTAGCAATTATATTTTTTTATAACTTCATAAATATGCTTTTTAATTTCCTGACCAATTTCCATCCTCTGCCAAATTTCTTGAGATGCTATAGCTTGGGCTACTAACATATAAAGCCCATTTACAGTTTTTACTCCAATTTCTCTAGCTTCTCTTAAGAACATAGTTTCCATAGGATTATATATTAAATCCACTGCTGAACTAAATTTACTTAATATACTTTTATCCACTGAACAACTTTCTACTTTAGGATACATTCCACAAGGAGTGCAATTTATAATTATATCCTTACAGTTAAGCTTATTCATATCTTCATAAGATATAACTTTAAAATCTTTAAGCTTATCTTTAGTATTTTCAGGAATTCTACTCACAAAAATGATATCATTTATGCCATTATCCAATAAATAGTGAAATACTGCCTTTGAAGCCCCACCGGTACCTAGTATAACAGCTTCTTTATTATGAACCTCTATTTTTTCTTTTTTAAGTGACTCACCAAAGCCATAATAATCCGTATTATATCCTACAAGTTTATTTTCTTTAAAATCTATAGTGTTAATGGCTCCTATTTTTGATGCTTCCAGAGATACATCATCTAAGTATTGCATAATGTTCACTTTGTGAGGTATAGTCACATTTATTCCCTTAGCTCCAAGGGCTTTTAATCCAATTACAGCTTTTTTTAAATCCTCATTGTTTACTTCAAACAAATTATAAAAACCATCTAAATTTAAACTTTCTAATATTAAACTGTGTATTTTAGGAGAAATGCTGTGTCCCAAAGTTTTCCCAATTAGTCCATATAAATTTCCCATCTATATTTAACTCACCTCACCTTTGTAGTTTCCCAAAAACTTATAATATAAACTTTCTTCTTCTATACTCCTTAAAGCGCTTTTCGTATTTTCATTTAATATATTTCCTTGAAAATCTATATAGAAAAAGTATTGCCACGATTTACCTACAATTGGTCTTGACTCTATTTTCATCATATTTAAATTGTTATCTGAAAAATGCTTTAAAATTTTATATAAAGCTCCTACCTTATGAGATATTGATAAAATAACACTTATCTTATCAGAACTAATATCACTTTCTTCTTTTCTTCCTATAATTATAAACCTGGTATAATTGTTGCTATTATAATTTATATTTTCCTTCAAAATTTTTAGTCCATAAAATTCTGCTGCTTTTTTACTTGCCACACAAGCTTTATTTTTCAAATTTTCCTTGCTTACATACTCTGCGCTTTTAGCAGTATTAAAATATGGAATTAATCTCCAATCACTATGGTCATCAAAAAATTCTTTACACTGCAAAAAACCTTGTGTATGTGAGTAAACTTCATTTATATCACAAATTTCAGCATCTTCAGTTCCCATTAAATTATGGTCTACCTTTACACATTTTTCACCAACTATATAAAATCCATATTCCCTCATAAGATCGTAAACTTCAGAAATACCACCTGTTGATGAATTTTCAATAGGCAAAACACCATATTTTATATCACCTTTTTGTACTGCTTCAAAAATATCTTTAAAACTCTTAAAATGATCTGACTTTACATTGTTACCAAAATACTCATTTACCGCTTGGTGACTAAATGAGGCAGGAACCCCTTGAAATCCTACTTTAAATTCACTATCTTCATCTACTTCACAATTACAGGATGCCTTAGAGAGAATTTCCTTTTGGGATTCTCTGCTTATACTCATTAAATCTTGAAGAAACTCTTTTAAATAGTTTTGTAAAGTTTTATCTTCAACGTTCTTCAAATGCTTGTTTATAATTTGATTTTCTCTACTACTATCCAATACTTCCATGTGGTTTTCTATTTTATAATGAGCTACATTAGAAACTACTGACATTCTCTTTTTAAAAAGTTTTACTAATTCTTCATCTATTTCATTAATTTGCTCTCTTAAATAGTTTAAATCTTCCATGTTTATCACTTTCCTTAATCTATAAATTGAATTATTGCTATTGCAGCTGCAGCTTCCACCACTGGAAGTGCTCTAGGTATAATACAAGGATCATGTCTTCCTTTTATCTCTATTTTAGCATTTTCTTTCTTTTCTATATCCACTGTATCTTGAATTCTTGCAATGGATGGTGTTGGTTTTACAGCTGTTCTAAATACTAAAGGCATTCCATTTGTAATTCCACCTAAAATTCCTCCATTATTATTGCTGTAGGTTTTTATTTTTTCATTTTCAACATAAAATCCATCATTGGCTTCTGAACCCTTCATTTTTGATATATTAAAGCCTTCACCAAATTCTACTCCTTTTACTCCTGGAATAGAAAATAACAAATGTGATAAAACACTTTCTACAGAGTCAAAGAAAGGTTCTCCAAGACCTACTGGTAAATTATTTACTGCTGTCTCTATAACTCCACCTAAAGAATCCATTTCTTCCTTAGCTCTTACTATGCTGTTTTTCATATTAATACCTATTTCTTCAGTTAAAACAGGAAATTTACTTTCATTTAAACTTTTTAAGATTTCATTTTCTATTTCAGTCATATTAAAGCTTACATCTTCTATTTTAGCTATACTTTTTATATGACTTCCAATAAATATACCTTTTTTCTCTAATATTTGTTTGCAGATAGCACCTGCAAATACTAAGGGAGCAGTTATCCTTCCTGAAAAATGCCCTCCTCCTCTATAATCATTAAAACCTTGATATTTAACATGTCCTGTTAAATCTCCATGGGAAGGTCTCATTAAATTCTTAGTTTTTTCATAATCCTTGGAATGTTGATTTTTATTATAAATAATAGCACACAAAGGTGTTCCTGTAGTTCTTCCATTAAAATATCCACTTAATATTTCAAAATTATCTTCTTCTTTTCTAGGAGTAGAAAGTTCACTTCCTCCTGGAGCCCTTCTTTTCATTTCTTTATTTATATAATCTAAATCTAATTCTATACCTGGCTTTATACCATCAATATTTATTCCTATAGCTTTTCCATGGGACTCTCCAAAAATAGAAAGCTTTACTTTACTGCCCCAAACTCCACTCATCTATATTACCTCCTAAAGTTCTGAAATGCTGCCAAAAATCAGGGTATGATTTTTTAACACAAGATGCATCTTTTATTATAACAGGTTCCGTGCACTTTATGGAAGCTACTGCTAGTGCCATAGCTATACGATGATCGTTCCAGCTTTGAACCTCTCCACCTTTAAGACTTTCTTTTCCTCTTATTATAAGTCCATCTTCTTTTTCCTCTATGTCTGCTCCAAGTCTATTAAGTTCTGTACTTATTGCACTTAATCTATCAGATTCTTTAATTCTAAGTCTAGCTGCATTAACTATTTCTGTAGTGCCTTCACTTAATGCTGCCAGTGATGTCAATACAGGTACAAGATCCGGACACTGAGAAGCATCTATAATTGTTCCCTTTGTTTTAGAAGGTATAGCTTTTACTTTATTTCCTTCTATAGAAATTTTGCCATTCATACTTTCTATTATATTAAGGATAGCTTTATCTCCTTGAAGAGAATTTATATCCAATCCTTCACATACTATATCATTTCCAAGTAATCCTGCTGCAAGCCAAAAGGCTGCTTGAGAATAATCTCCTTCTACTTCACAATCTGATGATTTATAGTTTTGATTTCCTCTTATAATAAATTCCTTATATTCTCTATTTTCTATTTGTACACCATAGTTTTTAAGCATATCCATAGTTAAATCTACATAAGGTTTTGATTCTAATTCTGTAGTAATTATTATTTTTGAATCTCCATCCAATAGTGGAAGAGCAAACATCAATCCACTAATAAATTGAGAACTTACATCTCCTCTAATTTTATATTCACCTGATTTTAATTTACCTTTTATAGTTAATGGAAGTTTTCCACCTGCATTGTCATATTTAAGTTTTTGTTCATCAAATATATTGTAATAACATTTTAAAGGTCTTTCTACAAGCTTTCCTTTTCCTTTAAAAGTAAGTTTTTCTCCTGTTGTTGCTCCTATAGGTATTAAAAATCTAAGTGTTGATCCAGATTCGGAACAATCCATACTAGAATTTACAGGTTTCAACTTTTCTAATCCCCTAACTTGAAGAGAATCTTTTTCTTTCTTAATTCTTACTCCTAAGTTCTTCATTGCTTCACAAGTAGCTTCTACATCTTCTGAAAAGACTACATTAGAAATATTGCTAATTCCATTTGAAAGACCTGCACAAATTACTGCTCTATGACAAGCACTTTTTGAAGTTGGAACTTGCACCTTTCCACTGAGTTTACTTGGATTAATCATTACATATTTCATAAAATTTAGCCCCCTATTTTTTAAATATAATTTTCTATTTCTCTAATGGACACTTTTTTAATAAAACCTTCACCTATTTTATTTAGAAGAATTAAATTAATATTTTCCCCACTACTCTTCTTATCCAACTTTATTGTGTGAAGTATTTTTTCCTTGTCCATTTCTATTCTTTTGTATGGTAATCCATACTTCATAAGTATTTTTTCTATAAAATTATGAGTGCCAATTTTAGTAATGTTAAGTTCTTCACTTCTTCTAGTTATTTCAGCCATGCCTATAGCAACAGCTTCACCATGAGTATATTTGCTGTAATTAAAATATTCTTCTACAGCATGACCTAAAGTATGACCGAAATTTAAAATCATTCTTTCACCTAAATCCTTCTCATCACTCTCCACTACTTTCTTTTTTATATTGCAGCATGTGTATATTATTTTTTCTATATTATCTAAAAGTTCTTCATCATCTTCATAACTCATAAGTTCTCTAAATATACTTTCATCTCTTATGCATCCGTATTTTATTACTTCTGCTAATCCATCATGCAAAAATCTTTTATCCAAAGTTTTAAGTAATTCTGGATCTATGAAAACAGCTTTAGGTTGATAAAAGCTTCCTACTAAATTTTTTCCCCAAGGTAAATCCACGGCAACCTTACCACCTACACTGCTATCTACTTGAGCTAAAAGTGATGTAGGTATTTGTATATATGGTACTCCTCTTAAGTATGTAGAAGCAGCAAAGCCACCTAAATCACCAACAACACCACCACCAAAGGTTAATATTAAATCTCCTCTTGTAAGATTAAAATTAGTAAAATCCTCATACAATTTTTTTAGTGTATCTATAGATTTACTTCTTTCTCCTGGTTCTATGGAAATAATCTTTGTTTTAAAATTTTTATCCTGTATAGTTTTATTTAAAGCTTTTACATATAATTTTTCTAAATTTTTATCCGTTATTATAACAATTTTTTTATTTTCATGGTTTTCTTTCAAATAAATTGCTATCTTTTCAAAAATATTTTTTTCAATATAAATTTTATAACCATTGTCTTTAAGCTTTACTTCAATTATTTTCATAATCTATACCATCTTCTTTCTCCTGGCAGTAGCATTTTTAAATATATGTTTTAAAGTATTTTCATCCTCTGACATTATAGCATTTTTTATTTTTTCTATAGATTTTTGAAATCTTTCTATCTCAGTAATTAAATTATCTGAATTAAGGAAGAATAACTCTGACCACAAGGTAGAATTTATAACTGCAACACGAGTAGCATCTTTAAAGCTTCCTCCAGTAAAAGTTTCTATATTATTTTCTACTAAATCTGAATCCATAAGTGATACTGCTATAACATGTGGAAGCTGACTTGTAAATGATATTATCTTATCATGTTCTTTAGGTGATATACTTATTACTTTCTTACATCCTATAGCTCTAGCCATTTTTTCTATTAGCATTATATTTTCCTTACGATTTCTTTCTGTAGGAGTAATTATATAATTAGCATTATTAAAAATATCATCAGAAGCAACCTTAATACCTTTTGACTCTTTGCCTGCCATTGGATGCCCTCCAACAAAGTCCAGTTCATCAGGCAAAAAGGAATTTATAATATCTATTAATCCTTCTTTTATTCCACAAGTATCAGTTATTACAGCCCCTTTTTTAAAATTACCTATATTGTTTTTCATAAAATTTACAATTTCTTCAGGATAAGTGGCCATAATAACTAAATCTGCTTTTCTTAATGCTTCTTTTCCATCTGTGAATCCTTGATCTATTATTCCCCTATTTACAGCTTCTTTCAATGAGTTTTCATCTACATCTATACCACATATACTTAAAGGATTTAATTTTCTTAATGCCATAGCATACGATCCACCTATAAGACCTAATCCAACGATAAATATATTAAAGTCAAAACCACACTCATCCAATGTAATCCCCTCCAAACCTTAAATTGCCTTTTTCTCTATTTTAGCTATTTGTGATAGTTCCTCCATAAGTTCTTTAAATCTTTCTGGTTTTATAGATTGTTGTCCATCACACCTAGCATTAGCTGGATCATTGTGTACTTCAATGATAAGTCCGTCTGCTCCTACTGCTAGAGCTGCTTTTGCTAAAGGTTCTACCATCCACCACATTCCTGCTGAATGGCTTGGATCAACTATGATAGGTAAGTGGCTTAATCTTTTTATTGCTGGTATAGCGCTTAAATCTAAGGTGTTTCTTGTATATGTTTCAAAAGTTCTTATGCCTCTTTCACATAATATTACATTTTCATTTCCACCAGCCATTATATACTCAGCAGACATGATTAATTCCTCAATAGTTGCGGATAAGCCTCTTTTTAAAAGAATTGGTTTTCTTGTTTTTCCGAGTTGTTTTAATAAATCAAAGTTTTGCATATTTCTTGCACCCACTTGAATAACATCTACATCTTCAACAAATGTATCTATCATATCAGGAGACATTATTTCTGTTACTATAGGAAGTCCTGTTTCTTTTCTTGCAAGCTTAAGAAGTTCTAATCCTTCTTGCTTAAGTCCTTGAAAGCTGTATGGTGAAGTTCTAGGTTTGAAAGCTCCTCCTCTTAAAAAGCCAGCTCCACTTTCCTTTACAGTTTTTGCAATTTCTAAAATCTGTTCTTCACTTTCTACGGAACAAGGTCCTGCCATAATAGCTATCTTATCTCCACCTATTACTTGATCATTAACTTTTATTTCTGTATTACTTGGATGAAATAATCTATTTGCTAATTTAAAAGGTTGTTGTACCTTAGTAACTCTTTCTACACATTCATTGGCTTGAATTTTATCAGGATCAAGCTTTGTAGTATCTCCAATAATTCCTAATATGCATTGATTTTCTCCTTGTATTAAGTTCACCCTGCAGCCCTCCATCTCTATTCTCTCTTTTATTCTTGCTATTTCCTCTCTTGTTGCATCGCATCTCATAATTACTACCATAAAATAAACCTCCTTAAAATTTTAAAAATATTATTTTGTATATTACTTTTTATATATTAAATAATTTATTTGCCGGCTTAAAATTATTTTTATAAATTTTGGATTAAATTGTTATTTTTTCATAAAATATATGGTATTATTGAGTACTTTACCTCATTATGGATAAAAAAAAGTAAGGCTCTAATGAGCCTTACTAAATAAATTAAATGTATAGTGCTATACACATAGCATTTCTTTACACCAATTAAATTTCCATCTATTAAACTCATTGAAAACAGGAATATATAATTTTTTGCAGAAAAAGTAACCAGCGCTAAAATAGAGATAGCCCCAGCTAAAGTAAAAATAAAATTTTCCGCTTATTCCCTTTCCAATGATATTTTTCATGATTTTTCCCTCCAAAACAATTTTTATTGATTTATGTTAAAATTAACTTGATATTAGTTGTAATTATAACATATATTTTTATGATGTCAATAAACAATTTTACTTTTTTTAAATATTATGATTTTTCATAGATATTTAATTCAATACTTTATAGGCTATTCACTAAAACATAAAAACTACTATACCAAAGTAAAAACCAGCTTTTATACACAATGTTAACTATTTTTTTGTACATGCTGCAATTTGCTTTAAATTGAGAAGTTTTAACAAGAATTGAACTTTGTACTTTCTTCATTATATAGTATAATATACCTCATAACACATATTGAATTACTCTTTTATGTGAATAATTAAAAAAATTTATAAATATATGAATTTGGAGGTTTATTTTTATGATAATCTTAACAATACTTTTATCTGCTGTAGTATTTATACTCTTAGGTTCAGTACTTGCTGCAGTAGCCCTACCTATATTTGCTTTTATTTTTGCCATAGGTATAGTAATTTCGATTTTTGCATTAATATTTAAAATAATTTTTGCTGGACCTTTGTTTATATTAATGATAATTATAGCATTATTTTATTTTTTCAGAAGATAAAATAGCACCATAAGAAATAAGACTCTGCATTTCATTTGCAAAGTCTTATTTTTTTTAAAAAGTTGTAACTTTTTTTTACTTTTTTAATACTATATATAGTGAAGATAGATTTTACGGAGGTATGTACATGTACTATCAAAATGATAGCGAGAATATTAACACTGATATTGACGTTAATGTTGATGAGAGCCGCGGTCATCACCATCGTCGCAGAGATTGTTGTTGCTGCATGCCATTTTTCCCTTGGATGAATAGTTGTTCTCCTTGGATGGGCGGTGGATTCCCTTGGATGGGTGGCGGATTCTCTGGAATGCCATTCCAAGGTACTGCACCATTCCAAGGTGCTGCAATGCCATTCCCAGGTGCTCAGGCAAATGCAAATGCAAATGCAAATTGTTCTTGTGGAATGGGAATGCGCGGTGAAGATGAGGATATTGATGTCGACATTGATGATGAACAGACCCGTCATCGTCGCAGACGCAATTGCTGCTGTATGCCATTTTTCCCTTGGATGAATAGCTGTTGCTCTCCTTGGATGAATAGTTGTTCTCCTTGGATGGGCGGTGGATTCCCTTGGATGGGTGGCGGATTCCCTGGAATGCCATTCCAAGGTGCTGCAATGCCATTCCCAGGTGCTCAGGCAAATGCAAATGCAAATGCAAATTGTTCTTGTGGAATGGGAATGCGCAGCGAAGACGACGATATTGACGTTGATATTGATGTTGATGAGGATAGAGTTTACCCTTATCACCCTTATCACCAATATCATCATAAGTATCCATATTACCCTTATTATCCATATTACCCATATTATCCTCACTACCCTTATCATCATAAAAAATACCATCATAGAGAAGATTTACCTTGGTAAAGCAAAGATAAATTTATCAAAATTTCTAATAGGGCACTTGAAACTTATTCAAGTGCCTTATTATATAATTTTTTGAATTTTTGTATTCAGTATTTATAATTATCCAATGTATTTAATTCATTTTTTTATAATAACTTATTCTTAACTGCATAAATTTAATTTTTATTGTTTATCATAAACTTCAATATTTTACTGCATACATCTTTAAATTTCACCTGTAAGTCATTACTCAATCCTATATTCATATCTATTCTTCCTACTTCTATTCCTACAAAATAACCTTTTACTTCTATTCCATATATATCAATTAAATCCATTAACCCTAAAGAATGTACAGCACAATGCTTTCTTATTTTTTTTACATCTTTAATTTTCTTAAACGTCAAAGTGCCAGGAATCTTACCAGAAAAATAGGAATCCACAATGTAAAATTCATCAACATTATTTAACTTGGAAAAGCAAAAATCCACATCTGTTTCTCCAATTATGACTTCTATACCATTATATTCTAAATCATTTTTTATATTTTGAAGCACAAAGATAGCTGCCCCATCATCCATCATAAGTTTATTACCTATGCCTATTACTTTTTTTTTCATATTATTATTTTTCATTGGCTTTTTGTAAAATCCAATTGCATAATTCATCTATCCCTTTATTGTTAGTACAAGAAGTCTCAAAAATTTTAATTTTAGAATTTACTGTATTGATATCCTTATAAAATTCCTCACTACTAAAATCGGTAAAAGGTATTAAATCTATTTTATTTAAAATCAATGCTTCACTTTTTTCAAACATAAGTGGATATTTTAAGGGTTTATCATTTCCTTCTGTTACACTGAGTACACATACTTTCATATCTTCTCCTACTTCAAATTCTGCAGGACACACTAGATTTCCTACATTTTCTATAATAATCATATCTAAATTTCTCAAATCTAAATTAAGTGCTGCATTTCTTATCATATCTGCATCCAAATGACAAGCTCCTGAAGTATTTATTTGTACAACTGGAACTCCTTTAGCTTCTATTCTGTCTGCATCCTTAGTAGTATATATATCACCTTCTATTACTGCTATCTTTAAATGCTTTTTAATGCTGCAAATTAATTTTTCAAGTATAGAAGTTTTACCTGAACCTGGAGCACTCATTAAATTTATTACAAATATATCTTCATCATCAAAAATCTTTTTATTTTCTAAAGCAATTTCTTCGTTATTATGAAGCATGTTTACAATAACTTTAATTTCACTCATATTTCACTCTCCTTCTATGGAATATAAATATAATTCATATCCACTTACAATCTTTGCAGGAAACCCTGCACAAATGGGACAAAGTTTATTAAAATGATCTATATCATAATTTATATCACAATTTTTACAATAAGCCCTTGCTTTTATTTTATCTATACAAAGTTCTGCATCCTTTAGCATAGAGTAATTTTTAAGTTCATTAAACGCAAACCTTAAAGCCTCATCCATTACCCCTGACAACTCACCAATCTTTAGTGTAACTTTTCTTATAGTCTTAAAATTACATTCTTCAGCCTTTTTAAGTACAATATCTATAGTGCTTTCCATTATAGATATCTCATGCAATCTCATCACCTTCCTAAAAATATACATCATATTTTTAAATTGCCTTATACAATTTCAATATTATAGTCTTTACAACAATCTATAGTCACATGAGTTGCACAAGATATACAAGGATCAAAGGAACGAATTATTCTTCCTATTTCCACAGGACTTTTTACATTTTCAATTTCAGTGCCTATTAGTGATTCTTCAATAGCTCCATGCTGTAACATACTATCTTTAGGTGAAAGATTCCATACTGTTGGCGTGATTATATCATAATTTTTTATAACTCCATTTTCTATTTTTATCCAATGTCCAAGTGCTCCTCTTACTGCATCATAAAGTCCTTTTCCTTCTGCACTTTCAGGAATTATATATTGATTTTGAACTGCATTTGTTGGGGTTATTAAATCCAAAAGCTTAAGCATTTTTTCTGATAATAACTTTCCTTCCAGTACCCTAGCAATTAATCTGTCCATAGTTGATATGCTGTATTTATAGTTATCAGATAAAATCATGCGAGCTAAGGGACCTACCTGTACAACTTCACCTTTATATCTAGGTGCTTTTACAAAGGTATAAGCTCCAGGTTTCTTAATATCTAATTCTGAAGGTTTTTCAGAGGGCACTGTGTTGGATTTTGTATTCTTATACCAGGAATATTCTACACCTTCTTTTATAGCATCTACATCCAAGCCACTTTTTTTATCATCAATGTATACAGAAGGATAAACATAAACTAATTCCTTTTCAGGCAAATCATTAAATAAACCAAATGTCAAAAGATTCTTTGTTCCTGCTCCCATTTTAAAATATTCTGGATAATATGCTGATATAATGTTTATATCCTCAACCATATCCGAACATATAAATTCATAAATTTGCTCCAGCAAATATTTAAGTCTTATTATTTTAGAAGCAT
Source organism: Clostridium carboxidivorans P7 (assembly GCF_001038625.1). Taxonomy (GTDB): domain Bacteria; phylum Bacillota; class Clostridia; order Clostridiales; family Clostridiaceae; genus Clostridium_AM; species Clostridium_AM carboxidivorans. The sequence goes on along the minus strand of NZ_CP011803.1, from coordinate 1,485,801 downwards.
CCAAATTTGCAGTAGTTCCTCCTACAAATACACCATGACTATGAGGAGCTTTTCCTCCAATAATAGCTACCATTTCATGAGCAAAGCGACTATATTCTAATGCTTTTAAATAGTCCTCGCTAATTTTTCGTGTTAACTTATCTGGAAGTCTAAAATCATAATCTATACTTCCTGGGACCTCCTTTATCTTAACATAATCAGGAAATACAAAAAGGCAAATCTGCCTTATGATATTTTGAATAAAGTCAGCTCCATGAGCAAAATCTCTTACCCTTACTCCATTTTCATCCGGTTTTACCTTTAAAGCATCTTCAAGAGCTAAGCTTGCCACTACTCCATGTGCAGTTGAACATATGCCGCATATCCTTTCAGTAAAATATATCGCATCTAAAGGAGGTCTTCCTTCTAACATACTTTCAAAACCTCTAAACAATACTCCACTGCTTTTAACATTTACTATTTTATTTTTTTCAATTTCAACTTCTATACTTAAAGGTCCACTAATTCTAGTTATTGGTTCTATAGTTATCCTTGTAGCCATAACAGCTTTTCCCCCCTTAATACCTTACAAAAGGCTCTGTACCATCTGGAAAATATTCATTAGCACAACCTATACAAGGAGTATTATTTTCTACAGGCCAATTCATTCTTGAATTCCACTTTCCTAAAGGACAATAAGCTTTTGTTATAGGACCTCTACATCCAAGCTTAAACATGCATTCATGCTCTCCAAGTTTTTTTGCAAATATATTATTATCAAAATATGAACGTCTTTGACAATCAGTATGATTGGTTTCTCTATAAAACATTAAAGGTCTACCTTTAGCATCCACATCCACATCACCATATAAAATTAAACTGGCAATAGTGCCTATAACCCATAAAGGATTTGCTGGACATCCAGGAACATTTATAATCTTCCTATTTAAAAATTCACTTAAACTCATACAACCAGTAGGATTTGGTCTTGCAGCAGATATTCCGCCAAAGGAAGCACAAGTTCCTATAGCTATTATTTTTTTTGTCTTTGCTGCTGCTAAACTAACTCCTTCTGCTGCAGATACTTGTTTTCCCTTATAATATGCCATTAATGTATAAAATCCATTATCTTTCTCTGTAATAGCTCCTTCTACTCCAAGTATAAAATCTGTATCCAATGTTTCTAGAAAATTTTCATAAGCTTTTTCTCCATCAGGCTGCATTAAACTATTGCTGTATTTTAAATTTACCATTTGATTAAGAAAATACTTAAAATCTGGTTTATCTGCATTGAGAAAAGAAATTATATTTCCCTCACATCCAGTACATTCAAGCCAAATAAAATTAGGTTTCTTAATTAATCCTCTATTGATTTTATCTATAGCTTCATATACAAGTTTCATTAAAGGCAAAATTTATACCTCCTATGCATTTCTCTGATAAAATTAAAACATTCACTTAATTCTTCCTATAACTGGAAGACTTTTTAATATTTCAACTTTATTGCCATGACAACTCTTAAACTCCTTTGAAAGATCCCTACCTGCATACAATCCAAAATGAGTTCCTCCTCCCCAAACACTGATAAGACTTAAATCATAAACTATACCATCTACTGCTGCATAAGCAGGTTTTCCCATGGAACCATCATATTTAGCTAATTCTTCAATAGTAATTTCCTTTGATGATTGAGCCATCATTTCCCTTTCCATATCTTTATCCATATTTATATTATCTAAAATTTCTGTTACCTTATAGGCTATTGTATTTATCAAACGTATTTTTTCATAAGGACATATAGAAGCATTAATCATTTTTTTATAATGATTTATTTCTTGAAGCATATTCTTAAGTTCTTGAGAAGTTCGTTCGTTCATAAATTTCCCCCTCTTATAATCTTCAATGTAAATATATTTTAAAACCTTAAATTTATTACTGAAAATTCACCCCAGATTACTAGTAATTATTTTTCAAACATAAGGTATCTTCAAAAAATAAAAAATTATTATGCTTTTTAGATGGTATAAAGTTTTTTAAATTTAAATAAGTATAAAGTAAACTGTGAAGTTTTAAATTTAATCTGTATATTATCAAATATTAAATAATACAATTTGGAGGTTATATATGTGTTTAGCTGTACCAGGTAAACTTATAAACCGTAAAGAAAATAGAGGAACAGTAGAAATAGGTGCACTGCAGCGTGAAATATTTATTCACTTAGTACCTGATGTAAAGGTTGGTGAATATGTACTTGTACATGCTGGCTGCGCCATTGAAATTATAAATGAAAAAGAAGCTTTTAAAACCTTGCAAATACTCAAGGAGATAGGTGAACATGAAATTTGTTGACGAATTTAGAAATGGTTATTACTCTAAAAAAATTATAAAATCCATTGAAAATATGACAGATAGAAAAATAAACATCATGGAAGTGTGTGGTACTCATACTATGTCTATATTTAAATATGGATTGAATGATGTATTACCTTCAAATATAAAACTAATATCTGGACCTGGTTGTCCTGTTTGCGTCACTCCTGAAAATTATATTGATGCTGCAATAAAGCTCTCTCATATTGAAAATGTTATTATAGCTACCTTTGGAGATATGATGAAAGTTCCTGGAAAAACCTCTTCATTAATGGAAAGGAAATCAGAAGGCAGCGACATAAGAATTGTTTATTCTCCTATGGATGCTTTAATACTAGCTAAAAAAAATCCTTTTAAAAATATAATTTTCTTATCTGTAGGTTTTGAAACTACAACTCCTATGACAGCTGTAACGGCTATTGAAGCTAAAAATAATAATATAAAAAATTTATTTTTTCTAACTTCTCATAAATTAGTTATTCCTGTACTTAAAAATTTACTAGAAGATAAGGAAATTAATATAGATGCATTTCTCCTTCCAGGTCATGTAAGTGCCATTATTGGAGAAAAACCATATAGTTTTTTATGTGATAACTATAAAATATCTGGAGTTATAACTGGCTTTGAAGCTGCAGATATGCTTATAAGTATAAAAATAATCTTACAATTGATTCATAATAACACCCCTAAAATAATTAATGGCTATAAAAGAGTTGTAAAATATGATGGAAACATAAATGCTTTAAAATACATAGAAAAAGTTTTTAAAGTAGTAGACAGCAATTGGCGTGGATTTGGAGTCATTGCTAAAAGTGGCTATGAGTTAAATGAAAACTATGAAATGTTTGATGCCATGAAGCATTTTAAAATTGAATTGCCTAATTGTACTAAAATTAGCAAATGTAAATGCAGTGATATATTAAAAGGAAAAATCACCCCTATTCAATGTGAGCTTTTTCAAAAAATATGTACCCCCGAAAATCCCGTAGGTCCATGTATGGTATCTTCTGAAGGTACTTGTGCAGCTTATTATAAATATCATAATTGGAGGTTAAGATGAAAAATAAGATTTCACTGATTCATGGAGATGGTGGAAAAGCAACTAACAATTTAATAAATAATTTATTTTTAAAATATTTTAACAATACTGTATTAAATGAATTAAATGATTCTGCCTTGCTTAATATAAACAATAAAAAAATTGCATACACCACTGATTCTTTTGTAATAAGTCCTATATTCTTCAATGGAGGAGATATAGGCAAGCTATCTATATGTGGTACAGTAAATGATCTAGCTGTAAGTGGAGCTAAACCTATGTATCTAAGCAGTTCCTTTATAATTGAAGAAGGTTTTTCCATAGAAAATTTAGAAATAATAGTAAAATCCATGGCTGAAACCTGCAAAAAAGCTAATGTACAAATTGTTGCTGGTGATACAAAAGTAGTTCCTAAAGGAGGAGCAGATGGTATTTTTATTAATACTTCAGGCATAGGCTTTATTTATGATAATGTAAATATAAAAGCTTCAAATGCTGAAATTGGGGACATAATTATTGTTAATGGCACTTTAGGTGACCATGGTATAGAAATTATGTGTGAGAGAAATAATTTAAAATTCTACGGTAATTTATCAAGTGACTGTGCTCCTTTAAATTTTCTAGTTGGTGAAATGTTAGACATATGTCCTTACATACATGTAATTAGAGATGCTACACGAGGAGGCCTTGCTGCAGTACTAAATGAAATTGCAGAAGCTAGCAATATATCTATTGAACTAGAAGAAAATTTCATTCCTATAAAGGAAGAAGTAAACGATGCTTGTGAAATACTTGGAGTTGATCCTCTGTATCTTGCCAATGAAGGAAAACTTTGTTGTTTTGTACCTGAAAAATATGCTTATGCAGTTTTATGTAAAATGAAGCAGCACCCTTTAGGAATCAATGCATCTATTATAGGTAAAGTAGTAGCTGAAGACTCCGCAAAAGTATATATGAATACTTTTATAGGAGGAAAAAAGATTATAGACATGCCATCTGGATATGCTCTTCCAAGAATATGTTGAAATTTATATAGGCACTTGAAATTCAAGTGCCTATTTTGCTGCCACCTTATGTATCCCTGCTGTGGCACTAAATACTTTTGTATTTTTAATTATAGACAACTTTGCACTATTTAATCACTTAGATAATGCTTGACTCTTTTCTAATTGAATCTTATTGTCTATAAGTTGAAGATTGTTCTCCTTTATTATTTTTATCACTAAATCTGCATAAATTTCGTTACCCTTTTTATCTTGTACAGTACTATATCCAGCTTTTTCTATAGCTTCTGCTTGATCTTTATAATTTAAAGCCGATAAAACACCTTTATCCTTGTATCTTTTATTTTTATAAAGGAAATCACCATAATCCCTAAGTGACTCACTTTTACTAGCATAAACTCTAAAGGAATCCTTTATAATTTTATTATAGTACTCGGAAGTTTTCATAATTATGCTTTTTCCCTTCCAACTGCTGTCAGCTTTTATACCAAATAAATTATTAGATTTTGAAGTAAGTTCTGACTTTCCCCAACCTGACTCCAATATTGCTTGTGATATGGTTACAGAAGGTAAAATACCATATTTATTATATATGTCAATTGCTTCTGGAGTTAACTCATCTATAAATTTTTTATAAGAAGGATCATCCTTTAATTTGCTATTTAACGCTACAGAATCTAAATCTTTTAAATATCTATATACCTTTTCCTTTTCACCCTTTTTTAAAGATAACTTGTCCAAAACTTCATCTAAACTTAAAAGTTTATACTTACTATTTCCAACATTATGAACTGATGTATTCTTTACTAAAAACATACTTGCAAGTTTCGTTATATTTTCTTCACTCGCCTTTGAAAAGTCATTTTTATACCTAACACCATCAATAGCAGCAAGTTGTTTCCAATTTACTTGAAGTTTATCTTTACTTACATTATCTGTAGTATCAATATAAAGAGTCATATTAATATTTTTTGTATTTATATGATCATGTTTATATATATAATATTTTGCTATACCAAAAATACCACAAAATAAAACTATCACAACAATTATTTTAACTAAATTATTTATTTTTTTTCCCATTAAGCTTCTCCTGTCTTTAAATTTAAACCCATATTAGTATACTACATAATGAGAATACTTTGTACCAGTTAAATTAAATTATTTACAAAAATTCTTTAAATTCTCTCTTCAATCCACTTATGTATATCCTCTATAACATCATCTTTTTCCTCTTTTTCACTTAGTATCTCATGATAACATTTTGGATATATCTTAATAGATTTATCATCAGAGTGTATATTACTAAACATCCATTTAGAAGCTTCATTTTTAACTATTCTATCCATTTCTCCATGAAGTATAAGGCATGGATACTCGTAGTTTTTAACATTTTCACTAATCCATTTAGAACCTTTTATAAATGCTTCTCCTAAAAGTTTTATGTTAGTTTCTTTAAGTACAAGAGGATCATTATCATAATCTTTAACTACATTCTCATCCCTACAAATAAATTTAGCTAAAGCATTAGGTGATTTTTCTCTTGGATGTTTTTCAAAATAATTATCCTTTTTTAAGTCTTTAAAAGCATGAGGTTCTGTAATTGCAGCCCCTGATAATATTTGACCCTTTAATTTATTTTTATATTTCATTCCATAACCTGCTGTAATAAAGCCTCCCATACTGTGCCCAAACATAAATACAGGCAGTCCTTTATTTTCTTCTAAAGCCATATCTACTACTTTATCTGCATCCTTAAAAAAATCCTGAAAACTTTCTACATAGCCTCTTTCTCCTCCAGATTTTCCATGACCTCTATTATCAAATCTATAAACTGTATAACCAAAATCATTTAACTTTTTTGTAAAATAATTATATCTTTCTAAATGCTCACAAAGGCCATGCACTATTACAACTACTGCCTTTGCAGAATCTACTATATCCTTACTATAAAATAGTTTGATACCATCAAATGTATTAAATTCACCTTGTAAATTATTTAGCATACATCCCACCTCCGTAATAAATTATTCTACAAAAGTTTTCACTTTCCTTTAAAATATTATATAATAGTGCTAATATAAAGTTTTTTTTTAAAACTACGATAAAACTATAATACGATATAATATTTTTTACAGGTTGTGAAAACTATGGATAAATTTACAGATGAATTAAAAGCAAAAAAAGTTATAAATAGAGATGATATTCAGACTTTTAAAAATTATATTGATAAAAAGTATGCTAAAAATCAAACTAAAGAAAGAGCTAGTATGCTTTCAAACACTATTCATCATATACTATACACAAAATTGGAAGGAATACCAGATGAATATAAATCTTCTATAAAAGTAAATATACTAAAAAATACCTTTGCCAAAAATAAGACCTCAATTACTATGTATGATGTTTTCAATTGTTGTTTGATGGAAAATGAACTAAAAACTAATTGTACAAGCCTATTAACAAATTGGCTTAACTTAAATATAGACAACCCAATTACAGATGAAGATTTGAAATCATACTTAGGTCTTAAAGAAGAAGTTAAAGATAAATTAAAAGTTAAAAACACTGATGATAGCAAGCCTATGGTTAATGTACCTGACAATACCATTACTGTTGAAAATAACACTTCTACTTACAAATTTTCAAATACTTCTTTAAAATATTTGAAAAAATTGAAATTTAATAGTAGAGTTATTATTACTTTTAGCGGTATAATATTCCTTATTATGTTTTATCCTATAAGTAAAGTTGCTTATAGCATGAGCTCTAAAAGTAATTTTAAATTTTACTCTTTCAAGGAAAAAAGTATTTCTCAAGGTTTACTACAAAATACTAGTAGTAAATTTTCAAATGCTCATCTTCCTGATTACATGAAATATAAAGATATAGATGAAGTAAAATTAAAAAAGTTTTTAACTCTACATAAATCTTTACTTGTAAAGGAGCCTTATTTTTCTACTATTATGTCCGTTGCAAAAGAATTTAATTTAAATCCTCTAGTACTCTTTGCAATAACTGGACAAGAACAAAGCTTTGTACCTGAAGATACAAAGTTTGCTTCTAAAATTGCCAATAACCCTTTTAACGTTTTTCACAGCTGGCAGGAGTATAATACAGATATAAAAGATACTTCAAAAATAGCTGCAAGAACTGTTATCAATTTATCTAAAGATATGCCTAAAGATTCAGATCCATTTTTATGGGTTGGCAAAAGCTATGCTGAAGATAAAAATTGGGGTAAAGGTGTAGAAGCTATATTTAAAGATTTGAGTGAAAAATGCAAGTAATTACGAACAGGAGGATTCCAAAAGGAATTATACTTTTAAAAGTATATAAATATGAGCCATGAAATTTTTTTTATGTTATATCTTAGTTATAAACTTATATGGAATATTTTTGATGCATTCTGATAAAAGTAAATCTCAAAAAGGCAAATGGAGAATACCTGAAAAAACTCTCTTCATCACAGCACTTCTTCTTGGAAGCCCTGGCATACTCATAGGTATGTATTTATTCAGACATAAAACTAAGCATAAAAGATTTACAATTGGAATACCATTAATACTTATTGTTCAAGTATTTATATTTGCTAAATACTTTAGTTTTTAGTTAAAGTGCATTGTAAATTTGAATGTTAACTTCAGGTGTACACATTTAATTACATTGTTATAAATAAGTTTACCAACTCAAAATTGTATTTAATTATAAATTATAACACTTAAAAATTAAGACAGAACCTTTTTATTTACCTAATAAAATACCTAAATACTTTTTTGCCAATCCCCTTTGCAGCTTCTCATGGAAAATTTGATTGTTATAATTTCTTAAACAACCATAACAACTTGTTTCTTCTCCACATTCACAGTTACTAACTTTATCATAAGCACTTTGTAACACTTGTCTAATGTTAGAGGATATTTTCTTTACGTGACCCGCTCCTCCTGCAGCTTCATCAAATAATATGATTGAAGGATACATATAGTCATTATTATTATAGTATAAACATCCATTTATATCACTTCTTACTATATCAAAAGTATCACATGCTCCCTCAATTATTGAATATAAAAGAGTTATCCATAAATTTTCACTTAGTTGTCCTATTGGTGGCAGTGTAATTTGTAGAACATCCGTTGTAAATTCATGTCCTAAATCAGTCATATAATAATTTGTACTTGGACAAATTGAGCCAAATTTATTTTTATGTTTAAATTTAGTTTTTTTGTCTTGTGGCTCTGCTGTAGCATATCCACATAGTTTACATACTCTAAAGCCTAAATTTCCTATACCTTTATTTACTAAGAAAAATCGTCCCATAGGTGAATACTTATATAAAATATCATTTTCATTTAATCTCAGTTTATCTGCAATAACTTCTTTTTCTTGATATTTATCTAACTGTTCAAAATCATCAAATGTTATATTTGTTGCATAAAACTTACTTGGTCTGTTTTCTCCTGGTGTTTTTGGTGTTTCTAAACATGTTGAAAAACCAAACTGTGGCTTTATAAAAAATCTTCTTTGCAATTCCTCTCCACAATCACAAAAAGATTCAATGTATCGCTCAGTATTTCCTAAATCACTTTGAGATGTATGAATTTTTTTACATTTAGTACATATTGCATATTCATAGGTTGGCCATCCTTTATTAGTCGCAATATTTATGGAATATGATGTCCACAGTTTTCCATTTGCCACCACTGAACTTCCTGGTGCAAATTCAGTAATTGCCATCTTTAAATCTCTTGATAAATCAATATTTTTTGCATCAACGCTATCATTTAAAATATCTAAGCTTACAACATCTACTGGAAATCCATACTTAGGAAGTATATTTCTATCTGATAAATAATTAATAATTGATTTTTTCTTATACGTGTTCATTATTCTATTTATATAATCTATGTTTTGACCTTTTTCAAATTTCTCTTGTTTTATTCTATTTAACTCTTCTAAGTTATCTCTATATTCAATTTCAACTTTCCTAAGGCTACCTTCCTCACCACATAGCTCGTCAATAAAACTCCAGTTATCTAGTCCAAGTTTTTCATGTAAAGAACTTGGTACTATATTCTTAAGAGAAGTAATTAACTCTTTAGGGTAGCTCTCCAATAATTCCCTAACTTCTTTTGTTGCATACATATCTTCATTTTCTATAAATAAGTCTTCAGTATTTTTAAACAGTTCCGGATGGTGCCTGAAAAAATATGCAAAAATAACTGAATACATATGTCTTTTTACAATCTTTTCATTTTTCACTTCAATATATGGAGGCTGGATAGCTCCATGTATAATTTTAGTAGGATTGCTATAATAGTTTAAATCATGACTTCTTCTTCTTGCAAAGGTTAATGCAAAAGCAGTTGATGAACCTCTTCTTCCAGCTCTACCTGCTCGTTGTATATAATTAGCTGTTTCTGGTGGAACATTTCTCATAAATATAGCCTCTAACTGTCCCACATCCACACCCATTTCAAAGGTTGTTGAACAGCTTAATACGTTAACCTTTCCACTTTCAAATTTTTTCTGTAATTCACTTGCTGCAGTACTCGTTAACTGAGCTGTATGCTCTTTAGCAATCATAGGAACAATCCTTCTATCAGAATATAATTTTCTATAATAGTCATACTTAGATGGCTGTCTATTGTTTAACTCTGTTAACTCTCCATCACATCTAAATTCGGGACATATATTTTTAATATTATTTGAAGTTACCTTACCACATTTATTACATATATATAGCTTATCTTCAGAAGAAGCAAGAGCTATATTCCACATCTTATAGTTTAGTCTCTTTACTATTCCGTAACTACCTTCATTTACTTTTTCTATATATGATTTTTTTATCAAGACATCCTCAAATAACCCTAATATACTCTTTAATATTTCCTTTGAACGGCTTTTAGCATCTTCTTGAGATACTCCATTTTTTAATAATATTTTTTTAATAAAGTTACTTCTTTTATTCTCTATATTCTCACTTGGCAAAGCACTTAATATTGAAATATTCTTTCCATTTTCAGATTTTTCTGTTCTAAAATATACATTTCTATTTCTTGGTGCAAAAACCTCATCCAGAGGAGATATACTATTTGGAAATGAAATACAACTTGAGAACCTAAATGAATCTAAAATAACATTAATCAATATTTCCAGCTCTTCACCATTTATTTTTAATCGATCATACTTTTTAGATTTATTAATACCTATTTTAACAGGCTTTATCTTTATGAGACCCAAGCCCTCTAGTCCAGTATTTCTTTCTATAGCTATTAACTCTTTCATTATATATGCATAAACTATTCTTTTTTTATCCTGTAATGAGAAAGTTTCATCAAATACACCAGCTTCTGAAGCTAATTTGACCATTCTCGTAGCTAATCCATCTGCCCTGATATCTTCATCACAATCTACTTTTAATTCTTCTAAAGCCCTTAATAAAATTTTTCTCCAAAGCAATTGATTATATTTGTTATCCATATAAGCTCCAAAGAATGCAGCTTCTTGCCTATTATCTGAAAATACCAATAGCTTCTTTTCTTCTTTACTAACATTGTCAACTATGGTACTAGATACCTCATCAAATACGTCATCCCCCAACGAATCCTCATCTATAAACCAATCATCTTCAACATTTTCATTACTGTCAATAACAACCTCAGTTTTGACTTCTGTTTTCGTTGATGGTATCATTTCATATAAGCTTCTAGCCAAAACATTAGTGGCTGGATCATAGGATGTTAAGAATCTTTTTACTATATTTGGTGATACTCCACCACATGCCATACAGGTATTTAATGAATAACCCTTTTTTAAAATCTTTTTAACTTTTATATATTTTCTGCTATCATTTACATTACAGCAGGTAAAACCTGATACTTTTCCTGCTTTCTCTATTTTTCCACATACAGAACATAAAATCCAATCCTCTGCCTTAGAATTATCAGCTTCGTAGATTAATCCCTCATCCTCATCTATAGAGTCAATTTCTTGCTCACTATTATCTACCATAAAATAAGTCATTACTTTACTGTTATCTCCAAAATCAGTAGTATAATGCTTTAGATATCCTAGCCTATCTATAATTCCTACTATATATTCTTGTCCACATTTTTGACAATTAGCTAATTCGAATACAGAAACATCTAAGTTATTCCCAGCCCTAATTTTCTCTCTTCTTTCCAAATATACCTCTTTATGAGGGTAAAATGATGCATACATTCCTTCCAAAGCTCTTACAAATAGATGATATCTAGCAGGCAGTAATGCTTTAGATTCCTTATCTGCTTTTGCTTTTGAAGCTATATCTATTAAACTAATTAAACCTTCTTCTTTTTTTCTGTATTCTACTGCATCCCTCTTAAACACTAAATCAACTACCTTATCTACTGACTGAGTTTGTTGACCTAATTCTTTTTGTAAAGCTATCAAATTTTCATCATCCTTCAGAATCTCATATAAGGCTCTATCTATATTATCGATTCTAATATCAATGTTATATTTATTCTTAAACTCATCAAACGTTTTCTTTCCATCCAAAAATAAGTAATAGTCATCCTTTAAATTATTGTAAAAATCGCAACTTCTATATATGCTGATATTTTCTCTTAAAGCCATATTTACCCTTGATGACTCTACTATATCCTCTGGATAAAACTTTTCACTGAATAGATCTGATGCAAATTGAGCTACCTTAGGATAATCTTCCTTTCCACCTCCTAATGTAGCACTTGTTGCAATACACTGGATTTTACCTTGCTCTCCCCTATTTATCCTCTCTTTAAGCCTTTTTAACAATAAAGCAACTTCCGCCCCATTAGCTCCTTTATAGCTGTGTGCCTCATCTAAAACTATAAACTTCCATTCATTGCTGTATTCTTTATCAAAGAAATCATTATCCTCAGGTCTTAAAAGCAAATATTCTAGCATAGCATAGTTAGTTAATAAAAAATGTGGTGGATTTTTTCTCATTTGTTCTCTGGAGATTAATTCATTGGGCATTGGAGCTTCACCATTATTTTGGGTTCTATAATCTTGAAGAGCCTTACCTGTTTCTTTAACAGTCTCTCCAGTATACCTACCAAAAGTTATATCAGGATAATCCTTTAGTAAACTTCTCAACCTTTTAATTTGATCATTTGCTAAAGCATTCATTGGATATAAAAGCAGTGCCCTTACCCCTGAATTTAATTTTCCATTTTCTTTTTGTCCCATTAAATAATTAACTATAGGTATTAAAAAACATTCTGTTTTTCCACTGCCTGTTCCTGTAGCAACAACCAAATTTCTATTCTGACTAACAATTTTTCTTACAGCATCTTCCTGATGTTTATATAAGCTTCTTTTATTATTTAAAGCTCCATCAATATATTTAAATTCACTGCTCAAAATACCTTCCTCTACTAATTGGCTAATAGATTTTCCCGCAACAAATGGCGGTGTTATCTCTACAAAAGGTCCTTTAATAAACTTATTTTCTCTTTTTATTTTATCAACTGCTTTTTCTCTAATGTCATTATCCTTTACTGTCAATATTGATTCTAAGTATTCAATATATTTATCACTAATGTACTCTGTTGTCTTTACTGGATTCATCGACATCCCTATTCCCCCAATCCCGTAACGTATAATTCAACTAAAACTAAGTCTCTAATAAATAACTCTTTCAATTCTTCTCTAAATTTGTTATATAGTCTATTAACAGCTTTTTTCTCCTGATGATTCATTTTATTTTCTAACTTTCCAAAACTATCTAATGCTGTAATCAATACAACTGTTCCTATGTAATAGGTTAGTGTATTGCAACTTTTTTCACTACTATCCTTTCTTTTTAAAAATGAATTGTACAACTTATTGAATTTTGTATTAACAACCTCTTTTCTTATATAAGTATTTAATATGCTTATATACTCTTTTATGTCATCATATATCTTGTTTCTAACTTCTGCACCGTTTTCATTACTCCAGGTATATACAATCTCTACATAGCTTTTATTAAATAATTTAATTCCGTCATCCTCAAAATATTCTAATAAGTTAATTGAATCCAACTTATTTAGTTTTCTCCTATCTGTCATATCTATATTACTAAACAATTTATTATACTCATCTTTGGACCCTATTAGCTTTGGAGACATGTTTAAGGTTCTCCCTTGGCATTTACCTTTAAGATATTTATTTAAGCATCCCTTATTATTCAATAATCTACATGATCTACACTGTTCTCCATGTAAAAGTATATCTTTAAAGCTATGAATATTTAACCAATCAATAATATTATTAGTTAATATATTTTTAGAAATTCTTCCACTCCTAGTTTCTATCATAAAACTTTTTTCTTTATCCAAATCCCATAATATAGATCTTTTTTCTGTTGGTATTATATATTCTCTATCAACTTTAAAACTATGCTTTTTTATACATTTAAAGAAATCCATTATAAAAGTTTCATCAATATCAATTAAATCTTCTAGTATCCTGAATGAATTGTACTTATTTCCAAACATAGCCATAAGCATTATTATTATTTCTCTTACTACCTTTTTATTTTCCTCTTGACAATTATTTATAAAATATTTTCTATTTCTGTAAATAGTGTAGATGGATTTTAACAGGCTTATATCATAAGCTTCTAAAGTTTTTAATTCTTTAATTTTATCATATACTTTTTTTATATTTTTTGTTTCAAAGCAATATACAAAATAAAAAATTGATTCCTTGAGACTATTAATTTCTATGTTATTTACAATGTCTTCAAAATTATTTCTGTATTTATAAACACTACTGTTTAATATTTTAATAGGCTTATAAATCTCATTTTCATCAAAAAATAAATCTTCACTGCTAGAGTTATCTTCAATCTCAAATAAATAAATTCCATCCTCTGATATTAGAAATTCGCCACTATCTATTTGTAAACTGCAAATATTATTCTCTGAACTAAAATAACCTTTGTTCAAAGGTATACTAATATATTCATTCCATGGCTTAGATATATTATATAGCTTTAGTATCATAGTTTCTCTGTGTATATTTCCATCTTGCTTCCATGTAATTGACACAATTCCAGATTCATTATTCTTATAACTCATTATTTGTGTAGTTACTTTTTCCTTTATTATCAAAGGTGTGAAGCTGCACAGCAAATAATTATAATTGTTATAAACCTCTATTTTTATAAAATATCTATTAATATCATTTGATTTAAGAGTATCTAAAAACTGATTTAAAGCTATTCCATGTAATTTACCACGTCTTAATTTAGCTGTACTTTCTTGATATATCTTGTCCTTATAATCTAATAAAAAAAGTTTAATAGTATATTCATCACTTATATCATCATTTATTTTCAGCACTAAATTATAATTGTTATCCATTAGTTGACTAATAAATAATGTATTAGGATCTTTTTCCCATTGTACCTTTTGCTCCCCTTCTTTTATTAAAGACCATTGAAGATTTCTTATCTTCTTTTTTAATGGAAAAGTAATAGCTTTATTAAATTGAATAATCTCAACAGTGCCTATTAAATATTCTGATCGTGTTAATGATTCTATAGAAATATTCTTCATGCTCCCATCAATTACTTCTTCTTGTATGCAATCTGAAAAACTAAATGTTACATTATTTTGGCATATTACCTTGAAACTATTGTTAACATATCCTTTTTTGTCCTTAGGCCACTTACCTAAATTGTTTTCACTAATACTAATCTTTGGAAGATACCTTAGTGTAAAAACTCTCTTTATGTTCCTTCCGTCTAATACTCTTATCTCATATTCTCCATAAATAATTTTTTTAAATATTTCTATTTCATTTAAATCAATTATTATTCTATTATTGATTATTTCATAATCAGACGACTTTAAGTTTTGAAGCAAATTAATGTTTTCTTTTAAATTCACTATGGTTAAAGAATATGTATCTATCATTATGTTCTTATAAAAACTATTTTCATATTCTAACGATATTTTAGGTAGTACACCAGAATATATTGGAATTTCATCTCTTTTACAACCTTCATTAAAAAGAAAATTTCCGTCCTGTAGCTCTATTATATTAACTTTTTTATATTGAATTTTCACTTCTCCATTTGTAGATATCAGACTTATACTGTCGCACTCATCCAATAGTGTGATACCAACACAGTTGAAATCAAACCAATGTTTGTTGGGTAAATTATAG
The DNA here is from genome assembly GCF_001038625.1 of Clostridium carboxidivorans P7. Classification (GTDB taxonomy): domain Bacteria; phylum Bacillota; class Clostridia; order Clostridiales; family Clostridiaceae; genus Clostridium_AM; species Clostridium_AM carboxidivorans. The sequence continues at coordinate 1,470,222 of NZ_CP011803.1, read as the reverse complement.
TAGGTTACTACTAATCCTTTCTCTGCTATTTTGCAATCTTCTTTTAAAATGCACGTTATTGTCTTAGTAGAGATATTGTTTCCCTTAACAACATTATCATCCTCATCAAATATAATATAATGTTGATCTCCATTTATACCATCAAATACCCATTCACCTAAAACTTCATCATTGTAACTTAAATTTATTTTATAGGTTTTAGATGGCTTTAAGACTATATTTTGTTCATCTGTAATGCATTCTCTATTTTGATAATACAAGTCCCCTGTTACATTTATTATTTCTCCACTATCATACTCTATACTCCACTCAACAAAATCATTATATTGCTTGCTAATATGCTGAGATGGTAAATGTAAATAGACTCCTAATGAAATTCCATCAAATTTAATTTTAGGAGACAGTATTCTATTTCTGTTTCGTTTCTTTTCTTTATCTACCTTCTTTTCCTTTCTCCATTTGCAATACTGAGTTATTATTCTCTCATCCAAATAACTGAACTTATCTAATAATTCAGACAAATTTAATTCATTATCTTCAACAATAGTGACTAAGTCTCTTAAATCATGTAAAAAAGTTATAGCCCTATCTTCATTAAAAGTTATAAATCTATATACTGTTTTATCTACTTTATACTTAATAAAATACTTAATATTATCTATTAATGCTTCTGCCGTTAATGTATTATCATCATAATTATCTAACATAATATCAAATATTCCAGGTAAGCTTTTATTTGGTATTCCAGCATGACATATAATAGGTGTAATGTATTTATATCCACCATTATCAAACTTTTTTAAATTATACTTATTAATTATCCTTAAAACATTATCCCCTAAAATATCTCTACGTTGTTGGGATAACTCTGATAATTGTAAAACTTCTTTTGCCTTGTCCCAATAGTTTCCTTCGTATTCATACATGGCAATATAAACTAGTATAGTTGCAAATACTAATTGATTATTCTTAACTAATAAATCTAAATTGCCACTCTTATATGCATACTCTAAAGAATCTATAACTTTTTCCAGTAATTGCACATACTCACCTCTTGAGAGGCTTAAATCGCTTATTAACTCACATTTTTCCATTCTACTTTCTAAAAGTTTGTTTATTTGAATTATGCTTAGACTATTAAACACTTTATCATCCCCATCTAATCCTATTTATTTCACTAATTTTATACAGATTTACCTCCATTATTCATAGATAAGCACATTTTTAACGCTACATATATTTGATAAATTAGCCCAAGGATTTTTACTGTATTTAATTTACAGTTGTTAAAATTAAAACACAAATAACGCATTCTGTAATAATATTATACTATATTTTAGTTTTTATAGTAATAAGACTTATTATGTTATACATACAGCAACACTTCAGCTGTAGTGTTCTCTTCACTTATTAATATTAAAAAAAGAAATAACTTATTTTTAAATCTAACATATTAAAACATCAGAAGTTTAGCACTTAAAAAATTTTTAGGACGGTAGTCCTTTGAATTATAAAGCCTTATGAATATTTACAGTAGAATTAATAGATTCCGATTTTTACTGGAAATTATATAGGTAAAATTTTCATAATGAAAGCACCATTTTTATTATGGTTTTGCTATAAACTAAAAATTAAAGGATGCTGATAAACTAAGTAAAAGTTATTTAAAACAATTACTTACTTATATTAACAAAGTATATGATATAGATGAAAAAATCAATAGTTTAAAAGATAAAATAACAAAATCTCAAGTAAAAGTTTCAACAATAGCTTTTGTAGTATTATTTGGATTCATGCTTCAAATAGATGTTATTGAAAATATGAAAGATTTACTATAGAAGATGATTGGGATAATCCACTATTCATAAAGACATAATTTTAAAATAAAAACTGGAAACTTTGCATTAAGATTTTTTGAAGCAGGGGAATGCGTAACAATTTTACGACCTACCGGTCTAAGGGCTTACCAGCCCTTTAAATAAGTGTAAAAAATACAATTCCGATAAAAATAAAATTTTCACTGGAATTTAGATGCTAAATCTCTGTTAAAACATCAAAAGGCTATGCCTTAATTTTTAAGCACTATAACTTATAATTAAATACAATCTTCACTTACTAAAATCAACTATAACAATGTAATTAAATGTGTAAACCTAAAGTTATTAGTTTGAATTTTACCTTTTATGCAGTGATATATGATAAGGGTGTCATCACATTAGCTAAATTGTTTTAGTATTATTCTTAGCTCAAAATTTTTGAAAGTCTTAGAACTTTAGTCCTGTCTGAGGGAACCGAGTTTGACAAAGTTCTTAGACTTTCAAAAAATTCGAGCTTTAGAATAATTAAAACATTTAGCCGTGATAACACCCTTATCATATATCTCGGAATAAAAGGTAAAATCCAAACTTCCACTGTACCTTTACATCGCATTACGCTTATTATATAAGCTTTTAAATTATAAGCTTTATCTACTTTTCAATTACAAACTCCATATTTACAGGAGCAATAAGCTTAGCTGATGTTTTATCTTTTTGAACAGACTGAATATCTTTTATAAATATGGTATACTTTTTACCCTTTTCATAAGAATCAACTGGTGCCACTTTAATGGCCTTATTATTTTTATCATAAGATACATTAACCTTAACCTGCTGATTTTTATCATTTAATACATATACATTAGCAGTGTTTACTGTTACTTCATCTAAATCTTTTGCAAATTTAAATGTCCATGTTTTATTTGAAGCTACATTTTCTTTCTTCTCCATATTTATTATATTCCCTTTTTCTTCTTTAGAAGTTAATACATTTTTTATAGTCATAAAATTTTTCTTGCTTTCTTCTATCTTTGTTTCTCCACCTACAACACAAAGATAATTTTGCTTTAAAACTGCATCCATAACTGGTGCAAAATTTCTTATATCTTCTGCTGTTGTAGATATAAGCTCTTTTCTCTCCTTTTCTAAATCTGATTGCTTAGTTCCTGTTAAATACAAGTCATCAGCTATAACTCCGTCAGCAGCAGCTCCATAATATTGATCTAATTCGCTATATTTATTATCCTCCTGTCCTACTGTACCTATTATATAATTAGTCATTTGTTTCTCATCAGCATTGAAATTTTTCAAAAATTCAGGTGTTTGATTAAAGGTATCTATGGTCTTTTGAAGATTAGGATCCCTATAAGAGAAAAATACAACTTTACCATTGTCTACTCCCATATAAGCTCCATAAGCTCCATCTCTCTCTCTTATAATAGGAGATAAATAATCCATATTTAATATATTTTCAAGGACCTTAAATTTACCATTTTCATTATAACCTGATTTTTTAAGATCTCCACCTTTATACACATATTGAACAGTTGAAGGAATAATTAGCCCTTCATTTATTGTTGAACTATCAAAACTATATTTATATTTTTCAAGATTTTCATTTTTCAAATCAGATAAAAAAGGCTTTAAATTATCAGCAAAGGTTTTATAATTTTCTTCATTGCCAGTAAAACTAACTATCAAATCTTTTTTGTTGAATACAAGATCTCTAACTTGTTTCAAGTTTTTTATAATCTCATCACTTTTGCTGTCAAAGTTTTTATCCAAGTCACATAATAAAGAGTAAAATCCATCATCTTTATATGCATTATATTTACCAGATTCAGACATATATGATAAAAGTTTTTCTCTACCTAATAAATTTCCATTGTATGCTAACTGCTGCTCTCTTTGAATTTTTAAATTGTTTATTATTTCTTTTAAACGAGCTTTATCATTTAAATTACTATTGAATATCATCTCATTTAAAATGTCAAAACCATTTTTTAAATTTTCATTTAAAGGCATCAATGTAACTGTCATCTTTGGATAATACAAATTACTATCTTCATGATTCACTACACATCCTGGAGAAAGAGTAATTCCTCCACTATTAATTAAAGTTTGTTCTCTTAAATCATCTTTAGAATAGTTTTTTGTAGCTATATTACCAAGAACATTACTTAACAAATAAACATATCCAAGTTTGTCTTGAGGTACTGTACTAGTATCAAAATATAATGTAGTAAAATCTATACCATTAGTATACACAGGATGTTCTAAAACCTTAACTCCACTTTCCGTTTTTTCCACTGTTTTATATTCTTTTGTATTTGTACTTATATCTTCTCGAGTAAGAGTTGGCAGGGTGCTTAGTTCTTCTTTAGTAGGTGGTGTATTTTGCCACTTTTTTAAATCCTGAGTACTTTTAACTAATGAATCAAGTTTATCTTTAGAAAGTGATGCTTTATATGCTGCAAGTTTAGACTTTAACTCAGCTTCTTTCTTATTTTCAAGACCTGTCACTGGTTTTAAAACTACTAAAGATGAACTTTTATTATCTAACAGATAAGTCTTTATAAGCTCTTTAAAATGTTCAGGTTTAACTTTTTCTTTTATATTTGCAATATCAGAATCTACATTTAAATAAGCAGTAGGATCTCCTCCATGCATCCAGCTCCTCATAATAAGCAAATCATAAGCAAGAGCATAATCACCTTTTACCATACGATTATTTAGTTCATATACTTTATAAATTGAATTTAACAATTGATCATCAAAACCATTTTGTACTATATTTTTTAAGCTATCATTTACAACCTGCTTAAACTTATCCTTTTGATTTTCATCTACATTTTCTGCAATTATACTAAAAACTGGTTGAATTCCTGAAAAATCAAATTTAACGCTGACATTTTCACCAAAACCATTATCCTTTAATGCTTTTTTTATTGGTGAAGATGGTATTCCACCCAGTAAAGTTTGAAGGAAAGAGAAGGCTTCTACTACATCTTTATTTGTATTTTTGTCAATTACATAATTCAAGCTCAAATAGCTTTTATTTTTAGTAGCTGCTCCTTCTGGTAAGGAGTATTCTACAGTTTTTTCTACACTTTGATTAAAAGGCTTTTGGAGTGTTAATTCAGTGTTTACATCTTTTTTATCAAAATTATTTAAATATTTTTCTCCTATAAACTTTAATGTTTTATCAATGTCCATTTTTCCATATAAGTAGAAATAACTATTTGCAGGGTTATAATTTTCATTATAAGTTTTTAAAAGTTCCTCATAAGTTAAGTTAGGCATTTCATCAGGAACACCTCCAGCTTCATATTTGTATGAAGTATCTGGAAAAAGTGATTGATTTACAGCTCTATTTAGCACCCAATCAGGTGAAGAATAATTTCCCTTCATTTCGTTATATACTACACCATTATATGTTAAATCATCATTGGGAGAGTTTAATTCATATCTTATACCTTCTTGCTCAAAAATTTTTTTATCTTTTAATACATTAGGATAAAAAACAGCATCTAAATATATCCCCATTAAATTTTGAAAATCTTTATCATTTTTACTTGCCACAGGATATAATGTACTATCACCTGTAGTCACAGCATTCAAATATGTAGTTAATGACTGCTTAGCCATTTCAGATAAAACATCTTTAACAGGATAATTTTTAGAACCATAAAGAACTGAATGTTCTATTACATGATTAACTCCTTTGTTATCCTTTGTAGGAGTTCTAAAATTTACACACATCATTTTATTATCACTATCATTTTGTAAATATATAAGCTGAGCCCCACTTTTGGCATGTTTATAAATACATACATTGGATTTTAAATCTTCAATCCACTTTTTAGAAACTAATTGAAATCCTCCTAAGGAGTCATTAATAGTACTGCTTACTTGCACATTAGAACCTTCTGCTTTCACATTGTTTGATAGTTCCATAAGAAAAGCCTGTGAAGACAGCATTGTTACTACTGTTAACGCAATTATAGACTTTAACCTTTTATTCATTTTAAATCCCCCTTGTAAAAACTGGAATAATCTTATTAATTATATATTATACTAGTTTTTTCTAATTTCTAAATACAATACTGTTAAATTATACATATTATGTGTTCAATTGTCGCCGCACAGCATTAAACAAATTACTCAACTTTTATAGAGGACAATTGACAAGGGACAGAGGACATTAAGGTAAGTTTTCTTCCTTATGTCAAAAAACTAATATAAAGATAATTTTAGTATGTACTAAATACTCATAATGTTTCTTAAAATTTCTTATTTAAATATTACACTTGAAGTAAAATTATGTCGCAAAATGTTATAATAAATATTATAAAACGTATTGACAACTATTATGTTAAATAGTATTATATAACCTATAAAGTGATAAAAATATTAATAATTTAGGGGGAGTCATCTATGACTGTAGATAATTACATTTTTAAAAATTCTAAAGAATTAAGGGAATTGGCTAGAGAAAAACTAAAAGAAAATTGGCTTAAAGCTATGCTTGTTTGCTTCATATGCTGGTTTGTTGCTGATTCTTTCTCAAATATATCAAATGTTAATGATGGAATTCAGCACATTTCTTTCTTAAATAATCACATTCACTTAAACTTTATGGACAATTCATCAACTGACAATATACTTACTTTTGTAAGTTTCTTATTTAGTGGTGCATTATATGCAGGTTCCTCTTTATTTTTCCTAAAACTAATAAGAAACCAAAATGCTTTAGTTGAAGATTTGTTATATGGTTTTAAAAGCTTTAATCTTTTTGGAAAACTGTTTTTATTAGAGCTTATAAAATCTCTATTTATAATTTTATGGACTTTACTTTTAATAGTTCCTGGAATCATTGCATCTCTTAAGTATTCTATGGCTTATTATATAATAATTGATAATCCTGATTTAAGTGTTACAGATGCTATAGATTTAAGTACTAAAATGATGGATGGACATAAAAGCAGATTATTTTGTTTAGTATTAAGTTTCTTTGGATGGTTTTTACTAGGAATATTAACTTTAGGAATAGGGTTTATATGGATTTCACCTTATTATGAAACTTCAAAGGCTAATTTTTACGAAGAATTAAAACAAGCTTATATTGATTAATAAACTTAAAGCACTGCTAAAATCTAGCAGTGCTTTAAATATTTTAATCAGCTATTTTAACTTTTTGCCCATCCTTTAAGAAAATTTGACCTTCTGTAATTACATCATCATCCGCTTTAATTGAAGAAGATGTTATTTCTGTGTACTTGCTATTAAATATACCTGTAGTGACTAAATTCTTCTTAACTTTTCCATTTACCACCGTATAAACATAACCTACTCCACTTTCATATTTTATAGTTTCATTAGGTACTGTTATTACATTATTTTTTGTGTCAGAAGGTAGTGCTACTTTTGAAAACATTCCAGGTTTAAAATCACCCTTTGAATTATCAATTTTTACTTTTACTAAATAGGATTGAGTTTTACTATCTGCTTCAGGTGTTATAGTCTCTATAGTCCCTGCTGCAGTTTTTTCAGATGAATCAGCTATTTTTACTGTAACACTTTGTCCTACCTGAATTTTTGATACTAAATTGCTAGGAACGTTTATTTGTGCAAATAATGAATTAGGATCTATAACAGTAACTGCTGATGTTCCTGAAGAAGAAATTTCTCCTACATGTACATTTACTGCAGATACTATACCTGTAATAGGTGATGTAACTGTATAATTACTTATCTGTGTCTTTACTGAATCCACTCCTGCTTGAGCTTGCTGTAATTGAGCTTGAGCTACAGACACTGATTCAGGTCCAACTTTTTGCTGTATTAAATTCAAATTATCTTGAGCAGCATTTAAAGCTACTTGTGCACTATTGAATTTAAGTGCAGAATTATCTAAATCCTGCTTAGATACAGCCCCAGTTTCATATAACTTTTGCATCTTTTCATAATAACTTTTTGCATCATTATATGTTAATTGTGAACTTTGATATGTTTGATTAGCTTGTACTACTTGCTGTGCCAGAGAAGAATCCTGTGTTTTTTGTAAATTAGCTTGCTGTTGATTTAAATTAGCCTGCTGTTGATCTAACTGCGCTTTCAATTCTGATGAATCCAACGTAAATAAAATTTGACCTTGTGTAACTTTATCAGAAACTTTAACATTTATAGCAGCAACCTTACCTGCACTTTTAGGTGCAATAGATATTTCTTGGTTTGGAACTAATTTACTGGCATATTCTATTTCTGAAGATATTGATCCAAGAGAAACCTTTACTGTTTTTACATTGGTTGTTTGATTCCTATTTTGTAATGTTTTCTTTTTGCTTAAACTGCTGTAGCTTCTATAACCTAATAATGCTGCTATCACAATTAAAGCAATAGCTATTAACAACTTTTTTCTTTCTACTAATACATTAGATATATCAAACTTCAAAGTTCTACGCCTCCTCTATCTGTAATATTTGTTTATACTTCCTAGAAATAAAATGTTTTAAATCATCCATTAGTGTATACACTATAGGTAATATAATAGGTGATAACAACGTTGATGTAATCATTCCTCCTATTACTACCCATGCCATTCCCGATTTCATTTCACTACCATCTCCCAAAGCTAATGCTGATGGCAGCATTCCCACAATCATTGTAGCAGTAGTCATTATAATTGGTCTTAACCTAGTTGTTCCAGCTTCTATAAGTGCTTCTCTCAAATTAAGTCCCCTACTCATAAGAGTATTGGTATAATCAATAAGCAGAGTACCATTTTTAGAAGCCAAGCCATCCAACATAATCAATCCTATCATGGACATCATATTTAAAGTTTTGCCTGTTAATGCTAATATTCCAAAGGCTCCAATCATTGCACATGGAAGAGAAATCATTCTTATAAATGGTGTTAAGAAAGATTCATAAAGTACTACTAATATCATATAAACTAATATAAAAGAAGCAAATAAAACTTCTATAAGAGGAGTAAATGCTTGTGCCATTTGTTTTTGTTCTCCGCCAAATTTTATTGAATATCCTTCTGGCAATGTTAATGCTTTTAATCTTGTATTAATCTCATTATTAATATCGCCTAATGCTCTTCCCTGCATATTAGCTGAGAGAGTAACTACATCCTCTCTGTCTTGTCTTGATTCAGTAACAGGACTATCATTTTGTGTAACAGAAGCTACCTGCCCTAGTGATACTAATTGTCCTGATGAATTTAAAATTTTTATAGATGCAATATCTGCCGGACTCTTTATTTGTCCATCTGCAAATCCTACATTGATATCATAATCAATATCATTTTGAGTATAAGTTCCTGTAGTTGAACCTTGAACAGCCATTCTTATAACTGATGCTATATCCGATGTAGAAACCCCATATTCAGAAGCAGCAAGCCTATTTATTTTAACCTGTATTTCACTTTGACTTGTTGTGGTTGAATTACTTACATCTGTAACACCTGGAACAGATTTAAGTATGCTCTCAACTTTATCTGCAATAGTTTTTAAAGTATTCAAATCATCTCCAGCTACATTGATAGACAAACGTGAATTATTTCCACCTCCGCCGCCGCGGCCAGCACCAGGTACCCCGCTTGATTCTGATACAGAAAATCTTACACCTGTCATCCTCATACCAAATGCACGTACCTGACTTGCAATTTGTGTTTGAGTTTTATTACGTTTATTTTTTGGTTTAAGCCTTACAACTATATTTCCAGAAGCAGTATCGCTATTACCTCCAACAGTTGAAGAATAACTCTCTATTCCTGGAATCTTTTGCAAAACTTTTTCTACCTGCTTTACTTTTTCATCTGTTTGCTTCAAAGTAGATCCTGGATTAAGAGATAAGTTAACAGTGAATCTACTCTGATCTGATTGAGGCATAAATTCTGTACTTATAATTCCTAACTTTACTAATGAAATACTTAAAATTACTAATATTGATGTCACTATTAAAACTTTACCTCTATTATCCAAAGACCAAACAAGAAATTTACTATAAGCTTTAGTAACTTTATTAAAGAAAACTGAAAATCTAGCAAAAATTCTCGAAATAGGATTGTTTCTAAATTTTCTAAATAATCCAATTTGCAAATTTGAGTCCTTTTTCTTAAGCAAACGTGATGCCAACATAGGGGTAATGGTAAAAGATACAAAAAGAGAAAATAAAGAAGCAACTGCAATAGTTAATCCAAATTCTCTAAAATATTTTCCTACCATACCAGATATAAATGCTACAGGCACAAATATTACTACATCACAAAGAGTAATTGCAATTGCAGCCATACCTATTTCGTTACGGCCTTCTATTGCTGCAATTTTAGGATCTTTTTCAAACCCTAAATGTCTTTGAATATTTTCAAGTACAACTATAGAATCATCCACCAGTATACCTATACATAAAGATAATCCCATTAGAGACATCATATTCAAAGTAAAATGCAATTCATACATCATAAAAAAGGTTGATATAAGAGAGGTTGGTATGGCTACTAAAACAACTAAAGATGAACGCCAGCTGCGTAAAAATAAAAGAAGCACTATGGCAGTAGTAATTATTCCCTCTACAAGATTGTGTTTAATCTCTGAAAGTGATGAAGTTATAGTTGTAGTGGTATCATCTGCTATGATTAAATTTACACCTTTAGGAAGTTGTTTTTGTATTTTTGCAATTTGCTGTTTTGCATTATTTACAGCTTCAACTACATTTGCATCACTTTGTTTTTGAAGATCAATTCCTATAGTGCTTTTAGAATTAATTCTTCTTAATTGAGTTTCATCTGGATAATCTAATTTAATTTCAGCTATGTCTCTCAATCTGATAATTGCTCCATTGGCAGTAGGAACAGTTATATTCTTTATGTCATCTATATTCTCAAATTCTCCTATAACCCTCAATGTTTCATTCATATTTTCTTGTTTAATCTGTCCTGCTGGTATGTTTGCATTGTCACTTTTAATTTTACTTAAAAGTGAATTTATATTTACTCCATAATATTCTAATGCATTTTTATCAAGCTTTATAGTTAATTGTTTTGGATTACTTCCTTGCAAGGTTACATTACCTATACCAGGAACCTTTTCCATAGCTTGTTGTACCTTATCTGCTTCACTACACAGTTGATCATAAGGAACGTTACCATTTAGCGAAAGAGTTAAAACTGATGATGCATTTAAATCTACTTTAGATAATACTGGTTTATCGGCATTAGTAGGAAGTTTTCCTTGTACTTTTTCTACTGCTTTTTCCACATCAAGAAAAGCTGTATTCATATTTGTTTCACTGGTAAATTGTATTACAGTTTGTCCAGATCCTTCTCTAGCAGTAGATGATATAGTATCCACTCCACTTATACCAGAAACTGCATCTTCAACAGGCTTTACCACATCCTTCTTTATTGCATCAGCATTTGCACCAGTATATGTAGTCCTTATAGTAATTACGGGTACATCCATAGATGGCATTAAATCTGCACCTAAATTTTTATACCCAAATATACCTAACCCTATAAGGAAAGCTATTACCATTGTAATGGCAGCAGGCCTTCGCACAGATATCTCAGTTATATTCATTTTTTAGCCTCCTTTTTAAAGTATTATGTAAATTCTTTTTTAATTATAAAAGCCAATTGTGTCAACTGTGTTACAAATGCATACTTTTACTATTTTATAATTTTTTATTTTTAAGGAATAAAAAAATTTTGTTAATTTTCAACTATTGTGGTATACTAGAAGAATAAGCGAAATGTTACTAATACCATTTAATATTTAAGAATGCTAGGTTTATTTTTGAGTAGAAAAAATTAAAGATTTTAAAATTTTTAACATCATAAAAGGTTAGAACTTTAAAATGTTAGAAATCTTAATATTTTATCTACATTAAATTTTCCATCACCTTTACAAGGTGTTTTTTTATCTTATAAAACTTTTAACCCTATATTTTAATTTCATCTTAATATATATCTTTTAAAGTTGCTATAAGAACTCTTTTGCTTAAGCAGTTGGAGTTCTTATGCCGCGTGTAATTCTTTTTATGTTTTAGATTATTCAGGCTAAAGCATTTACTTTATTTTGTATCTGAGAAACTTCAATAAAAAAGTTTTCGTAATTTAAGGAGGATTTATTAATGAGAAAAAATTATAAAATAAAAAAAACTATATCAGTAAAACACTTTATTTCAGAATTCGGAGAAAATTTTTCTGAACATATGAAGGAAAGACTATTAGATTTAGAAGTAAGATGTGTTTTAACAAGAAAAGAGGAAGAAAATATACTTGATTTAAAACATGTTGAACATACTAAATATGATTGTCCTTCAGATAATACTTCAAAAGAATATGTGTATGGAGAATTTTTAGCAATAGATGGTTCTTTATATTTTTCAGAAAAATGTATAGAAGGCGATGACGTTATGGAATCTCCAATAACAAATGTTATATATAATTCTTTAAGCAGCACAGATATGATTTGTGATGAAGATAGCAATGCAAAAAAAATTGATGATAGCAATATCGACTATGTTATAGATACTATATTAACAGTATGTCCTGAAGTATCTCAAAGATATTTAGATATTCTAGAAGAAATGACTTCACATTCAGAAAGTAAATTATCAAATACAATTTATACTAAAACTTATCATTAAATTGTAAATGAAATCCAACCGTACTGATAAAGCAGTATGGTTATGGATTATCATTTAATTTAACACTTTTCTTAAACAAAAATACTAATGGTATAGCTGCTAACATGATAAATAAGGTTAGCATAAAAGCATCATCTATTCCATGTAAATAAGCTTCTTTTCCTAAATATGAATAGGCAAGATACAAACCTCCAGTTTGAGGATTTATTGAATCAAAACCTTTCCCTAATATATACTCTTTAGCTGAATTTAAAAAATTTGAACTTATAGGACTTATACTATTAAACTGCTCAGCTAATCTATAATAATGCAAATTTTGCCTATGCTGAAGGAATATTGTAAGTATAGTTATGCTTAAAGATCCCACTACTTGTTTTACTGTATTTTGAAGAGAAGATCCTCTTCCTACTAATTCCTTAGGCAAGGCATTCATCCCCTCATTTTGAATCAGTATAATACACATTCCTACTGAAGCCCCTCTTAAAAATACTAATAAAGTAAAAATGCTGTTACTTGTATCCAAGTTTAAGAAATATAATTTATAAGTTGAAACTGACATTAAAATCATGCCTAAAATGATTAAAGGTAAACCTCCAATTTTACTTGAAATTTTGCCACTTATCATCATAAATAAAGCTGATCCAAATGCATAAGCCATCATCATAATACCAGTTTTCACAGCACTTAGGCCTACTAAGTTTTGTAAGAATAATGGCATTAAAAGCAGCAAACCATATATACCAAACATTATAATACTTGTTACTATTAAACTTAAAGTATATTTATATATTTTTAATATTCTTAAATCTAATAAAGGATTATCTGTAGTGAGTTCTTGTAAAACAAAAAGTATAAGATTAAAGCTTCCAAATGCAATTAATAATGGATATTTTATTTCTCCCCAATCTATATTAGATCCCTCACCTATGACATAGAGAATACTTACTAATCCTAAAGTTGAAGTTATTACTCCAATATAATCCAACTTTTGTCCTTTCATTCCTTTACTATCCTTTATAATCACTATGGCTAAAAAGGTTCCAATAATTCCAATAGGGACGTTGACTGTAAAAATCAAATTCCAAGTTAAATATTCAACTATATATCCACCTAAAGTTGGTCCAATAGCTGGTGCTGCCATTGCTGCTATTCCATAAATTGCTGTAGCTATTCCAATTTTATCTTTAGGCATTATTTTATATACCATAGACATGCTAACAGGCATGATCATTCCTCCACCTATTGCCTGTACTACTCTTGAAAATATCAATACATTTATGTTCCATGAAACTCCACACATAAATGATCCAATTGTAAAAACAATTAGAGAAAATACATACACTTTTTTCATTCCAAAAGTATCCTCTAAATATCCAGTGAGAGGTATCACTGCTCCTGATGCTAACATATATCCAGTTAAAACCCATTGAGTTCTATCTAGAGTCGATCCAAAAGAAGACATTATTTTTGTTACGGCTATATTTACAATACTAGTATCAAGAAATGCCATGAAAGTTCCAATAATTACTATTCCCAAGCATAACCATTTGTAAGAAGGAGATTCTTTTTCTTCCACACTATTCACCTACCTTTATAATCCTTTCTTTTACTTTATGTGTATATTAACTACTACATTAATACCTGGTAAAAGTTTAACATTACTATACTTATCTAATTTAATTTTAACTGGTACCTTTTGTACAACTTTTGTAAAGTTAGCGCTGGTTGACGTTGGAAGTAAGGAAAATGTAGCAGCAGATGCTTCACCAATAGAATCTATTTTTCCAGTAAATTTTTTATTTTTATATTTATCTATAGTAATATCAACTTTTTCACCTGACCTCAATTTAGTTAATTTTGTTTCTTCTATATTAGCTGTTACATATATGTCATCCTGATTTATTACATAAGCAAGTGTCTGACCTGCTGTACACATTTCTCCTACATTTGCTTGCTTTTTTATAATTATTCCATCTATAGGAGAACGAATAATAGCATTTTCTAAGGTATCACTAGTTTGTCCAGCTATATCCTGTCTTCCAATTATTTGATCTTTATTTACTTTATCTCCTTCTTCAACACTAAATTCTAAAAGTTTGCCAGATATTTGAGGACTTACTTTTAATAAATCTGCATTAAGCTTAGCATCATCTGTAGAAACAAAATGAGTACTATTATACCAGTAATATCCTACTATTCCTACTATAGTTACCATCATAAGTATTAATATACTGCTCATTATTATCTTCTTTTTTGATTTCATATGCTTTTTCATCTCCTCTATTCTTTAAGCCCTATTTCTGTAATCATTCCTGGTTTCAATATGTCAGCTCCTTCTTTTAAAGTAACTCTAACTACATTTTTCCCATTAGAACTAAGTGTAGGATTTATTACAGATATTTCACCTTTAAATCTTTTATCCGGTATATCATCTGCTTTAACAACTACCTCTTCACCTACTTTAATCTTTTTAAACACATTTTCAGGTACATATCCATCTATATAAAGCTGATTATTACCTACAATTTTAACTAAAGTAACACCTGTTCCTGCAATTTCTCCTACATGTATATTACATTCACTTACTGTGCCAGATATTGGTGAAGTTATGATTCCATTATTTACTTGACTTGCAGCTGAATTCACTGCAGCTTGTGCTTCATTTACCAAAGCCTCTGAAGAAGCTATCTCCTGTTTTGTAGCACCATCATTAAGTTTATCCAAAGTACCTTTATCTGAAATCAACTTATCCTTTGCAGTATTTAAGCTTGCTTCCATTTGCTCTAAATTTTGTTTTGTTTCATTTCCAGTGTCATATAACTTTTTTATTCGATTATAATTATTAAGAGCATTTTCGTAAATTTTATTATCATTATCTATAGCTGCTTCTGCTATGGATATATCTTCAGGTCTTGCTTTGCTCTGCACTTTATCCAAAGCAGCCTTAGCTGTATTTACTTTTGCTTCTGCTTGATCTTGTTGATTCTTTAAATCTGTAGTATCTAGATATACAATTGAATCTCCAGCATTAACTTTACTTCCCACTTGTACATTAACTTTTGTAACCTTAGAAGGTGAAATTTTAGAAGACAAATTTACGGAATTATCAGCTTGAATTTTTCCAGCAAAAATAAAAACTTCCCTTGGAGCTGATGCTGTACTAATACTTTCTCTTTCATTTGATTTAGAATAACTGCATCCATTTAATAACATTGGAATTATAAATAATACCGGAATTAATTTTTTAATATGATTCTTCATTTTATCCCTCCTCTTAAAAACATATTTACTCTCTCTTGCAAACACCATATTTTATTATTTCCATAAAACATACAAGTTCTTTATTCATCATTTCTAATTCTTTTATAACTTCCTCCTCCTTTAATTCACTTTGAATAAAAGAATATTTTTTTAAATATCTCATTGTAAGTGCTTGAAATATAAATGAAAACATATCAAATACCTTATTTAAATCCACATTTTCATTAAAATCTGATGTGTCTATGTTATTAAGCATAACTTTTTTCATTCTTTGTATTAAGCTTTGAGTTTTTTCAGCTGCTATAGGTTGTAATTCATTTGGTAAATTACACAAAAGTGCATTTGAAATAATAATTCCTAAATACATTTCACCTTTAAGCCATTCTGTTCTCTCTTCCAATAATTGATTAAACTTTTCAAATGCACTATTATGATATTTTTCACATATTTCTTTTGTCTTTTGAAAATATAATTCAGCACAATAGTCTAAAATGTATAAATACAAATTCTTTTTATTTTCAAAGTAGTGAAATATCATTCCTTTAGATATACCTGCTTCTTTTACAATATTATTAGTAGATGCCTCTTCATAGCCTTTTACAGCAAACTCTTTTAAAGCTGCTTTAATAATTCTATTCTTTTTTTCTTCTGATATTTTTTCAAAATTCTCGTACATTTTATCACTCTCCAAAAATTTTACTTTATTGACCACATGGTCGATAAATATATTATAATACCTATTGACCACATGGTCAATAGGTGTATTGTAAAAAATTCCTCAAATTATTTTAAAGATAATTTGAGGAATTTTTCACACCAAGGCGCATATTTCAAAATATATAATATCTTAGTATATCTACTTTTTCCTTTTACATTCATCATTATATTCAACATATATAAATCTAATTGCAAAAAACAAATTAACACATAATGCTAGTATTATTAAATGGCTATTTACACTTAGTCTTTCAAAAAAGGATATTATTATAAGATTAAAATAAATAAGAATTGGAAGAAGTTTACGTTTTCTATTGGTTTTAATACATTCTAGTATGATAGGAATCATAACTAAAGCAAGAAGCATTAAATCAAATATAAAATTCATTATTAAATTAACCCCTATAAATTATTCATACAATTCAATTGTATGTGATACCCTAAATTTTTATAATATCAACTATTTAAAATTAACATTATTTTAAATAGTTAATATTATAAATAATCTTTTTCAATATTAAAATATGCACTTTTATTTTTTAAGTTTACTTTTAATATTTGTTTTCAAACTTTAATTATTTAAAATTTAAAAACAAATTCCTTAATATTTTAATGTATTTTGAAAAATCATTTACTTAATTTAACGTTATATGTAAAATTACATTAATGTAGTAAAAAAGGAGGTTCATTTATGGATATCATAGATTTGAAAATCATTGATGCTTTGAAGGAAAATAGTAGGTCAACTTCTTCAGAAATAAGTAGAAAAGTAAACCTTTCTATTCCTGCAGTAGCTGAAAGAATAAGAAAGCTTGAGGATGGAAATATAATCGAAAAATACACTATAAAAATCAATAGAGAAAAAATTAATTATAAACTCTTAGCCTTCATTTTCGTAAACATTGACAAAACAGAAAACATAGAAAATTTCAGAAAGTCTATAGTTCAATATAATTCTGTACTGGAATGCCATCATGTTGCTGGTGAATATGATTATGTTTTGAAAGTATTAGTAGAAGATACAAAGTCTCTAGAATATTTTTTATCAAATACCCTGAAGAAAATTAAAGGTGTACTTAAATCAAATACAATAATTGTACTTTCTTCCTTAAAAGAAAACATAAATATTTAAGAGGTGCTAAAATGATTTTTAAAGGTTTTAAATTTGGTATGTTGTTGCAATTTGCCATAGGTCCTGTCTGCATCTTTATATTCCAAATGGCATCATCAAAAGGTTTTTACACTGCAGAAACAGGTGTATTAGGTGCTGTTTTAATTGATGGATTATTCATTTTTGCTGCTACTATTGGTATATCTTCTATAATTGAAAGGAAAAATATAAAATTCATTTTAAAGATATTTGGTGCTGTAGTTTTATTTATTTTTGGACTTAGCACAATTCTAAACCAGTTTAATATAGACTTTTTACCAAGCTTAAGCATACAAAATACTAGTAATACAAATAATGCATTTTTCCATTCACTTATAATTACTGCTTCAAATCCACTTACTATAATCTTTTGGTCTGGTGTATTTTTATCCAAAATTACAGAAGAAAATATGAAAAAAACAGATATTTACCTATTTGGTTTTGGAGCACTGTTATCTACAATGTTTTTTTTAACTTTAATTTCTTTAGCAGGAAACTTTGCAAATAGCTTTCTACCTATGGAGATAATACAAACTTTAAATATAATTGTTGGTTTTTTATTGATATGCTTTAGTATTAAAATGTTTTTAAAAAAGACATAAAAAAATGAGATTGCCGCATTAAGAAATTTATATGCAATATGTTGCAATATTCATTCTTAGTACGACATCCTCATTTTTTAAATATACGTGATTTAATTTAGCTTAATAAATCATCCATATTATATAATCCTTTATCTTGATTAACAAGATATTTAGCAGCTTTCACTGCTCCTTGAGCAAATATATTTTTTGACATTGCAGTATGTTTTATTTCTATTATTTCATCCATGCCTGCAAATATAACAGTATGTTCACCTGCTATAGTGCCTCCACGAACTGCATGTATACCAATTTCATTTTTTTCTCTTTTTCTTATTCCTTCTCTGCCATATATGAACTCTTTTGAGTTATTTAATTCATTGTTTATTGCATTAGCTATCATATAGGCAGTTCCACTAGGTGCATCAACCTTCTTATTATGATGTTTTTCTATAATTTCTATATCAAAGCTTTCACTTAAAACAGCTGCTGCTTTTTTTACCAAACTAGTTAACACATTAATTCCAAGCGAAGTATTTCCTGATTGAAATACAGCTATTTTTTCAGAAGCTTTTTTAATATTATCCATATTTTCAGAAGAAAGCCCTGTTGTTGCTATTACTATTGGAGTTTTTGTTTCAATTCCATAATTCAGCAAGCCTTCTAACCCAGCTGGATTAGAAAAATCAATGATGACATCTGCATTTCCTTTATAATCAGATATTTCACTGTAAACCTCATAATTATTTTTACATCTATCTACATTTTTATCTATGCCTGCAGCTATTTCAGCATCTTCCATTGCTTCTATAGTCTTAGTCAAAACTTGTCCCATAGCTCCATTGCATCCACTTATTATTACCTTTAACATCTTATTTCTCCTTTACTTCTATACCGTATTCTTCCATGTTGTCTATTAATACCTTCTTATTTTTATCTTCCATAGTAGTTAAAGGCATTCTCAATTTTCCAACGTTCATTCCCATAACATTCATAGCAGTCTTAACAGGAATAGGATTTGTTTCTATAAATAATGCATGTATAACTCCATTCATTTTAAGCTGCAGCTTTCTTGCTTCTTTAACATTGCCATTTAAATATTCCATAACCATGTTGTGAGTATCCTCTGGTAATATGTTAGCAACTACTGAAATTACACCTTTGCCTCCAAGAGATAATATAGGAACTACCATGTCATCATTTCCACTATAGATAGAAAAATCTTCTCCGCACAATCTAGCAATATCAGCTGCCAAAACTATATCACCACTAGCTTCTTTTATAGCTACTATATTTTCAACCTTTGATAGCTCATATACTGTTTCTGCCTTTAAACTCATTCCAGTTCTTCCTGGAACATTATATAAAATAGCTGGAACTTTTATACTACCCACTATAGCTTTAAAATGTTCTATAACACCTTTTTGAGTACTTTTATTATAGTAAGGAGTTACAAGCAATACTCCATCTACTCCCACTTTTTCTGCATATTTGCTTAATTCTATAGAATAAGCTGTGTTATTACTTCCTGTACCTGCTATAACTGGTATTCTCTTATTTACCCTCTTAACTGCAAATTCTATGGTTTCTTTTCTTTCTGCATCTGTCATAGTTGCAGCTTCTCCAGTAGTTCCACATATAATTATTGCATCTGTTTTATTTTCTATTTGCCAATCTATTAATTCACCTAATTTTTCATAGTCTATACCACTTTCTGTATATGGGGTAACTATAGCTACTCCTGATCCTTCAAATAAACACATAAATAACCCTCCTAAAATAAATTAAAGATTTTTAACTAATACTTCTGCTATTTGAACTGTATTTGTAGCTGCGCCTTTTCTTATATTATCAGCTACAACCCATAAATTAAGCCCATTTTCTATGCTAAAGTCTCTTCTTATTCTTCCAACATAAACTTCATCAGTTCCTTCAGCATTTATTGGCATTGGATAAACCGTATTTTTAACATCATCTTGTAAAATTATTCCGTCAGCATTTCCTAAAATTTCAAATACCTTATCTAGTTCAAAAGGTTTTTCAAATTCCAAATTTATAGAAACACTGTGTCCATATCTTACTGGAACTCTAACTGTAGTTGCTGTTATCTTTAAATCATAATCATTTAATATCTTTTTAGTTTCTTCTATCATTTTAATTTCTTCTTTTGTGTATCCATTCTCCATAAATACATCTATATGAGGAAGACAATTGTAAGCTATTTGATAAGGATATTTATTAGGTGCTTCTCCCTTTATACCATTTTCTAAATCCTTTATTCCACCAACTCCCGATCCAGAAACTGCCTGATAAGTAGAATAAATTATTCTCTTTATTTTAAATGCATCATGCAATACTTTAAGTGGTACTACACATTGGATAGTAGAACAATTAGGATTTGCAATAATTCCTGTATTCCAATTTACATCTTCTGGATTTACTTCTGGTACTACTAAAGGAATATCCTTATCCATTCTCCAAGCACTGCTGTTATCTACTACTGTTACCCCATTTTCTTTTGCTATAGGAGCAAACTTTTTACTAATATCTCCACCAGCAGAAAATAATGCTATATCTATATCTCTTTTAAATGAATCTTCATTTAGTTCTTCTACTATATATTCTTTACCTCTAAATTCCATTTTGCTTCCAGCAGATTTTTTTGATGCAAAAAGGTATAAATTATCAATAGGGAAATTTCTTTCATCTAATACTTTTAAAAATGTTCTTCCAACCATTCCTGTTGCTCCAACGATAGCAATATTCGCATTTCTCATTTCAATCACCTCATATATATTTTTTAGTTAATAATTATAAGTTTAATTTTTGTGCTAAAACTGTTACTGCTTTTTGTTTATCTTTTGAATCTAAAGTATAAGATATACTTATTTCTGAAGTAGTTACTTGCTTAAATTCAATATCATTTTCTGCAAATATGGTGAATATAGAAGCTGCAACTCCAGACTGCTTCATCATACCTATTCCAACTACAGATAATTTTGTAATATCTGATTCCTTAGAAACTTTAATACCTTGTATTTCAGCCTTTAATTCTTTTTCAACCTCATTGATTGTACTTACATCTTCCTTTGATGCAGTAAAGGAAACATTTATATATCCATTAAATGGTGCTGTTTGACTTATCATATCAATATTCACATGATGTTTAGCCAATTTGTCAAATATTATCGATATATTTTTAGAATTATATGGTACATTGTTCACTGTAACCATAAGAACATCATCACTAATTGAAAGGCCTGTTATTACTTTTTCTTCCATTGTTTCATCATACTCCTTTATATAAGTTCCTTTTTGATTTCCATGCGTTGATGCTACATAAATAGGAATTTTATATTTACATCCTATTTCCACTGCTCTTGTTTCCATGACACCAGCTCCTAAGCTTGCCATTTCCATCATTTCTTCATAGCTTATATAATCCAACTTCTTTGCATTAGGCCAAACCCTTGGATCAACACCATATATTCCATCTACATCTGTGTATATTTCGCAGGTACAATTAAGCTTTGCAGCTAATGCTACAGCAGTGGTATCTGAGCCACCTCTTCCTAAAGTTGTTATATCTCCATTTTCATTCATGCCCTGAAATCCAGCAACTACTACTATTTTTCCATCCTTTAAATGATTCTCTACATTTTGAATCTCTATATCAAATATTCTATTTTTAGTATGAACTCCTCCTGTTTTTATTCCAGCTTGGAATCCTGTTAATGACACTGAATCATATCCACTTTCTTGAAATACCATAGATAGTAGTGCAATTGTCACCTGCTCTCCAGTTGATATTAACATATCCATTTCTCTCTTATTAGGATTATCAGAAATTTGTTTTGCCATATCTATAAGCTTATCTGTGGTCTTACCCATAGCAGAAACCACCACTACAATGTCATTACCTTCCTTTTTTCTTTCTATTACTTTCTTTGCAACAGCCTTTATTTTATCTATAGTTCCTACGGATGTTCCGCCATATTTTTGTACTATTGTAGCCAAATTCATTACCCCCTTCATTAAAATAATATATCGTTTCTAATAATATCTTCATAAGTTTCTCTTTTTACTGCTATTTTTGCTTCACCTTCTTTAACAAATACTACTGCTGGCTTAGGTATTCTATTATAATTGCTAGACATGCTGTAATTATAAGCTCCAGTAGTTAGAACTGCCATAATATCTCCTCTTTCAACTTCTGGGAGTTCAATTTCTTTTATTATTATGTCTCCAGATTCACAACACTTTCCTGCAATAGTATATATTTCACTATTTTCGGAATTAACTTTATTTGCAACTACAGCCTCATATTTTGCATCATATAATGCTGTTCTTGGATTATCTGCCATACCTCCATCTATAAAAATATACTGTTTACCACCATAAGTTTTTTTAGTACCTCCTACATTGTAGAGAGTAGTACCTGCATTGGCAATTATTGATCTACCTGGTTCTATCATAACTTTTTTAATATTTAAA
Source organism: Clostridium carboxidivorans P7 (assembly GCF_001038625.1). Lineage (GTDB taxonomy): Bacteria > Bacillota > Clostridia > Clostridiales > Clostridiaceae > Clostridium_AM > Clostridium_AM carboxidivorans. The sequence continues at coordinate 1,447,540 of NZ_CP011803.1, read as the reverse complement.
CCTGATTTTTGTGATTCTTCTTTAAGTATTGAAAGCATGTTTTTAAGACAACTCTTTAAATTAACAGGTTTATCTCCTTCAGAATAATATACTCCAAAACCTCCTCCTAGATTTAACTCTTCAGTACTAAATCCGCATTGATTTTTTATTTTTTCTAAGAACTTAATCATATCTGATACTTCTGAGTAAAATGATTTTTCTTCAAAAATTTGAGATCCTATGTGACAATGAAATCCCTTAAAATTTACACTTTCACTATTTTGAAATCTGTTTATAATTTTACACATATCTTCATCAAATATAGATTCTCCAAATTTTGAATCGTTTTTTGAAGTTTGGATATATTCATGAGTATGAGCTTCTATACCTGGATTTACTCTTAATAAAACATCAACTTTTTTATTTAAGCTTTTACATAAATATTCAATTACTTCTAATTCATTTCTATTATCTACTACTATTCTTCCTATTCCTGCTTCAATAGCCATGCTTAATTCGCCTTCTGTTTTATTATTCCCGTGCATATAAATTCTACTTACAGGAAAATTTGCTTTTAAAGCTGTATAAAGTTCTCCACCAGATACCACATCTAAACTCAATCCTTCTTCACAGATAACTTTGGCAATTGCCAAATTCAAAAATGCTTTAGATGCATATATAACTTCACTTTCAATACCTTCTATTTCAAAATTATCTTTAAATTCTCTACAAGTGCTTCTAACTAAATCTTCATCTACCACATATAGAGGAGTTCCAAATTCTTTTGCTAGTTCAGTGGTATCGCATTTTCCTATTTCTAAATGTCCTTTACTATTCACATTCATAGTTCCAAATAATTTCATCTTATCTTCCTCTTTTCATTAATTTTAAATATGTAAATTTTTGCTTAATTATCAATATATTAAATTTGTGTAAAATAAAAGCAGCTGTGAGCAAAAGGTACTCTCAACTGCATGTACAATACAAAGCCTTTTGCCCCAATATGATAAGCACTTCTTTAAAAAATCGGGCAATTTCCTAAAGACAGTACTATACTTGTTCAGCATAGTCCCAGTATACAAACATTAAAGCTTGTAAACTTCGGCGGATGACCCTTTCTTGTATTTTAAATATACATTACTTATGACAACCGCAACCTCTGTACCATATTGTCTATATTAAATTTAGTGTTTTTGGGTAAATAAAAAACAGTTGTGAGCAAAAGGCACTCACAACTGCTGTGTATGACAACAAACCTTTTGCCCCAATATGACAAGCACTCCTTTAAAAAATCGGGCAATTTTTCAAAGACAGTACTATACTTATTCAGTATAATCCCAATACATAAAATTAAATTTTATGTATTTCGGCGGGTGTTCCTTTCCTGTAGTCAGTACTTATAACAACCGCGGCCTCTATGTCACATTGTTTATATATTCGTTTTTTATTTTCATCTGGTATACTTAGGAGTTTAACAAATTATATTCACTTAGTCAACTACTTTTTTTATATTTTTGTATATTTATACTTTTATTTTATTCTAAATATATGAAAATAACCTGCTATTTTCTGGGTTTACATAGATATCTTAAAAATTTAAAAAGATTAATGTTTTTATATTTTAAATTTTCAGAATATGATATCCCTCTATTTTTGCTGCGTAATTTCACGTAGTTTTAAAAACTACATATTATTATATTTATATTTATAGCATTATTAAGCATTTTTGAGAAATTTATTGATAAATAATTAATCAACGTATATTTTCATGTCTATTCTAAATTGAAATTATATATATTAGTTATATAATATATATAATGACACATAATAAAGTTATATGTTAAAGTTAATTTAAGTGACATTTGTTCACGAATTTAATAAATATTTTCAAGCTCATTATATGGAGGTAATGTTATGAATAAAATTTTTAGAGAACCTGTTAATGGTTTTACCCACGTATTTGGAGCCGTTGTATCACTGGTAGGGTTGATTTTGCTTATAGTAAAAGTTATATTTTCATCCCCATCCATAAGCGCTCTTAAACTTACAGGGGTTATAATATTTGGATTAAGCTTAATATTTTTATATACAGCAAGTTCTGTTTATCATTTAGTAAATTCTTCAGAAAAAGTAATTAAATTTTTAAGAAGGTTAGATCATTCAATGATATTTATACTTATTGCTGGAACATATACACCTATATGCTTAATCGCTTTAAGTGGTACATTAAGATGGGTTTTATTTATCACTGTATGGTCAATGGCCGTAGCTGGGATAATGTTTAAAATGATATGGTTTAATCTCCCTCGCTGGATATCCACTTCATTTTATATAGGTATGGGATGGCTTGCAATTTTTGTTATATCACCTATTTCAAAAGTTCTTTCTATAAGTGGAGTAGCATGGCTGATACTTGGTGGTATATTCTATACTGTTGGTGGCATTATATATGCTGCTAAATGGCCAAAATTGAACTTAAAGTTATTAGGATTTCATGAAATATTTCACATATTCGTATTACTTGGAAGTTTTAGTCACTATATATGCGTTTTAAAATATGTTATATAAAAAAACAAGTGTTGAATTAATTTATCTTAATTCAACACTTATTTTTTTATTAATCTTCATATGATTCCTTGTGATATTATTTGTGTATACATTCTCTCATAAATGCTGCATATGATTTTTGAACCATAAAAAGTTTCTCCAACTATTCTCGCTTTTTTAGATTTATATTCCAAACTACATCTTGTATAATATCTAAAATACTCTTTTAATTCACTTATGCTGCCAACACTAAACTTATTACCAACTGTATTATCTTTGTTTAATATTTCTCTATGACATTTAGTATCTGATAAAATTACTGGAAGCCCACAATTTAGTGCTTGTAAAACAGATACTGATAACTTTTCAGATTTAGATGAAGATATAAAAATATTTGCACACTTTAAAAATTCTCTTAAATTGTCAACCTTGCCTTTTATCACAATACCTTCACTATTATACTTTTTACACTTCTTTAAAAGTGGTCCATATCCAAGTAAAACAAGAGTTGCAAAATTTGAAATATTAGCTCTTTGAAATGCATTAATTATTGTAAGAGGATCTTCAATTTTACTCATTGATGCAATTGAAATAAAAATTCTCTTTGTAGTATCTAATCCCAGCTTTTCTCTACGTCTTGATATTTCTAATTTATCTACTGGTGAAAAATATATTTCGTCTACTCCATTTGGTATGGTATAGGCATTAACATCATAGCATTCTTTTAATTTTCTTCTTAAGCTATATGAGGATACAATAGGACAATTCATTTTAAATAGATATTTAACATATCTCTTATCTCTAATTTTTCCTATTATTTTACCCAATGCCGTAGTATATTCTTCATATGGGAAATTGCAAATTGTACTGCAATGCTTAAATTTGCTTAAATACTTTACAGCGAGTATATCAGCATCATATCCTATGGTGTGTATAATATCTGGCTGCAGCTCTTCACAAGTCACAGCCAAAATCCTTTTCCCTTTTAACCACAATTTTGTTCTTGATAAACCTAAAGAATAAATATCAATTTTTAGCCTTTCAAAATCTTCATATACACTATCTTCAGGTTCCTTTAATAAAGTAATAATTTTAGGTCTAAATTCTCTTCTATTAATGTTTCTCAATATATTATATAGTTGATTAGTTATTTCAGATGACTCAAGATTTGAGACTATATACAAAATCATTTTTGACATATTTTATAAGTCTCTCCTTCATTACCTTGCTAAATATACCTTTCCAAATCATATTTCCATAACCCTTTTAATTACTTACTTTACTATAAATCATGGTAATTTGATATTATTCACTTTTATCACACCTTATTTCATTTTTGCCTTAGTATAATTTATATTACATTTCAATAAAAACATTCCTTAAAAGACTCAATTTAATCTTTTAGTAATACACTATAGTTCTAACTATTTCACTTTTCTTTTCAGACACATTAGTAAATTTAAGTGTACCTTGTAATTCTTCATTGTTTTTTGTTACTGCCAATAAATCACCTTCACTTAAATTAAAATTCTTACCGCTACTTTCATAAACTTCTACTTGTCCACTCACACAATAAAATACTTCTGTTAACATAGAATAATCTTTACTTTGTAATTTTTCTAGCACTATTTCTTTAGCTTCTTCTGTACTAATCTCAATAGCTTCCACTTTTCCACTACAGCCTTCAGCCATCATTAAATTGAAATCTGTTACTTTTCCATAACTCTTGGTATTCCAATCTCCACTAAAGCTGTCCTGATCAAATTTTTTTAATACAGTATTATGATGATTTTCATGATTAAGAACAAGTTCACCCTTTAAAATCATTATTATCCTGGATATTCCCGGTAAATGTGTAAATGTAGATTCCTCTATTTGAACCTTTGCAGAACTCAAACGCCATTTAAAATTTCTTTCACCATATACAGCTTCCTTTGGATAAATTAAAAGCTGAGTTGTTGTTCCTCCTGACCATTCACTGGTTTTATGGTTTTCTTTTTTAATAATTTCATAAATCATTATGTTTATCCCCCTATACTGCAGACTATGCTGCAAAAAATTCATCCAATAGACACCATTTCTTATGTATAAATCTAAACAAGATTTACAGCCAATTTAGACTTTATCTCAAATTAAATTTTAAATATTAAAAACATCATTATAAAAACTTTTTTCTTCTTTTATTTTAGATATTTTATCTAAAATAATTGGAATTCCAGATTTTATATTTTCTGAATTAGCTCTTGCTATACTTATTTTTAGAATATTATCATTGAAATAATCCTTTAAATAATTTTTTTCTACATCTTCTAAATATATATTACTACTGTATCTAAGCTCTTTAATAATATTACTTACATTTACATTCTCTATTAATTCAATACAAGCAAAAAATCCAGTATCAGGCACATGACATTTTAAATAAGGCATATTTGCCTGTGCTAATTCTTTTTTTACTAAATTCATTCTTTCAGAATAAGTTTTTCTAATTTTTTTAACATGTGCTTTAAACATACCACTTTTTATATAAATTTCCAAGGCTCCTTGAGATAATACTGAAGTGCTTAAATCTGCCCACTTTTTATATTCTTTAAACACATTTGTTAAAATTTTAGGCAGTACTACTGCTGCAATTCTAAGTCCTGGTAGTAATATTTTTGAAAAACTTTTTAAATATATTACTCTTGAGGAAATATCATCATAATACATAGGATAAGAATTGCTCTTAATTTCTAAATCAGCAAGGTAATCATCTTCTATTATGTATACATCGTATTTTTCTGCCAGTTTTAAAATTTGCTTTTTTTCTTCACCAGAATAGCTTGTTCCTAATGGATTATGAAATCTTGGTATGGTATAAAAGCACTTTATATTACAATTTGCAAACCTTCTTTCAAGTTCATCTAAATTTATACCTTTAAAGCTCCTCTGAATACCAATAATACGATCACTGCTAAATTCCAATGATTTCAATGCACCATTATAAGTAGGTTGTTCTACAAGTACATTATTTTTTCCATTGGGAAAAGGCATGTTAAATAAAATATTTATTGCTTGTTGAGAACCGGAAGTTATAAAAACGTTTTCCTCCCTACAAAATATTTGATATTCCTGAAATTCCCCTCTAAGTACACTTATTAAATTTGGAAGCCCCTTGGAATCTGAATAATCAAAAAGAGTTTGTTTATATATGTCTATTGCTTTATTTAAACAGTGTTGAAATTCCTCATAAGGCAATATTCCTTTATCTGGAGCTGCTGAAGAAAAGTTTATTATATCAGTGTGCACGCTTCTATTTAATTCATCATTATTTTCCACTAAATAATATCCACTTTGTGGTATTGAATATACTACGTGTTCCTTTTCCAGTTCAGCATAAGCTCTAACTACTGTTGCTTTACTGCAATCAAATTTTTCAGATAACATTCTTACTGTAGGAAGCTTTTGTTTGTATTTCAAATTTTTGTTTTCAACTTCACTTATTATGTAATTTACAATATCATTATATTTGCTCATTTACACACCTTCCTCTGCATTTTGTACCAGTACAATCATTATTTTCATCTATTGTATTATATTTAATTATATTTTACACTTTAATTGTACCACATTATAAAAATAATAAGAGTACCTGTAGAAAATGAAACTGTATTAGAATTTTATAAAAAATATGGATTTTTTATAAAAACTATTAATTTCTTAAATAGAGAGGTGTAACAATGATTGATGAAATAAAAACGCGCAGAAGCATAAGAAAATATCTAGATAAACCTGTTGAAGATGAAAAAATTATTGAATTACTTGAAAGTGCAAGACTTGCACCTTCCGGCAGTAACACTCAACCCTGGCATTTTATTGTGGTAAAATCTGAATCCATGAGAAAAAAATTAGCTGAAGCATCCCACAATCAAAAATGGATGATGTCTGCTCCTGTTTTTATTGTATGTGCTGCAGATATAAATTGTAGAATAAAAGAAAGTACACACATGCATTTAAACGAAAATAGCACTGAGGAAGAAGTTAAACAAATAATCAGGGATACTTCTATTGCCATAGAACACATTGCACTTCAAGCTGCCAATTTGAATTTAGGTACTTGCTGGGTAGCATGGTTTACTCAAGAGGACATTAGAACAATACTAAATATACCTTCTGATAAATATGTAATTAGTATTCTTACTGTTGGGTATGCAGATGAAGAACCTAAACCCCGTCCAAGAAAAAAACTTGAAGAAATAGTGCATTATGAAAATTGGTAAAGTCAACATTAAAGGAGGTACTAAATTTATGTACATTTTACTTTTAAAATATATAAAACCTATTGAAGAAGTTGAAAAAGCATTAAATTCTCATATAAATTATTTAGAAAAATATTATTCTCTAAAAAAGTTTATATGTTCTGGAAGACAAAATCCACGAACAGGTGGAGTCATACTATGTAATGCAAAAAGTCTCAGTGAAGTAAATGAAATAATAAAAGAAGACCCTTTTTACTCACAAAAAATTGCTCATTATGAAATAGTTGAATTTTTACCTACAAAATATGATGAAAGATTTAAATATTTTATAAGTTAATGAAAGGAGTCTATTCTATGATAAAAAAGATGAATTTTGATCATATTCCTGAAATACAAAGAATAGATAAAATATGTTTTAAAGCTAGTACTCCAAGAAGCGTTGAAGGAATTAAAGCCTATATAGAAAAAAGTAATCGTGCTAGCATTGTATATGAGCTCAATAATAAAGTTGTAGGCTATAATTTCATACATACTTGGGGTAACTTTGGATGGTTTGGTAGTTTTGGAGTTGATCCTTTATATCGCGGACAAAGTATTGGTAAAGAACTGCTCAATCATACAATAAAATTTTTAAAAGAAGATGTAAAAGTTCAAAATATTGGCCTGTACACCATGCCTGAATCCAGTTATAATGTGGGATTATATATGAGTATGGGGTTTAAACCACTTAAACTTTCTTTAAACATGAAAAAACAACTTGATGATTGTTGTAATTATTCTTACTATCCTAAATATGAAATAACAAATATAGATGTTTCTAATGAATCAAATTATTTAAAATTGAAAAAAGATATAAAAGCTCTTTCCAATAAAATATCCAATGGTTTGGATTTATCTTCTCAGCTTTACTTAATAAAACATAACGATTTTGGAACTGCTTTTGTATTAAAACAAAATGATGAAATTAAAGGCTTTGCTTTGTGTCATCATAAAAGCATAAGAGAAGATACCACTGATTGTTTAGAGATAATCCTTCTTTGCATAAGTTCTGATGTTAACTATAAGGATGCTTTAGATTCTCTACTACATCACTGTATTAAATATGCAAAAAGCATAAATTACAAAAGTATATCAATAGATTGTACTACTTACAACTATGATATTTGTACTCATTTGCTTCATAACCATAAATTTAAAATAGAGCAGCCTAGACTTATTTTAATTATGGGAAATGAAAACTACATTAGTGATTTCAATGGTATTATTCTGTGCAGATGGGCTGGATAAAAAATCACCAATTACAACAATATTTTAAGGTAATTTCTATTAGTTTACTCATTAATTGAGATATTTTTTTATCTTTATGATAAATAAGTTGAGTATGGAAATCATTATAGGACTTCGGAAGTTCCACTCCTTTAAGGTTTCCTTGCTCAATTTCACTTTCAACAGCATAAAATGGCAATAATGATATTCCAAGACCATTCATAACACATTTCTTTGTAGCTTCTATGCTTGAAAATTCTAATGGGTTTGCATATTTAATTTTATTTTGCCTTAAATAATTCTCAAAAAATATCCTAAAGCTGCACCCCTTTTCACTGAATATAATAGGCTCTTTTGCCCTACTATTTTTAGCATTGGAATATAAGAAACTTAAATCTACTTCTGGTGCTGAAATAAACATCATCTTCTCATCTTTTAAATTTCTAATCACTAAATCCTCATCTTTAATTTGCTGTTCAATAGTAAAAATAACATCTAGTTCACCATTGTGCAACCTTTTTCTTAAATCACTACAAATTGAATTTTTTAAAATAATATTTACTTTAGGAAAAGTTCTTCTATATTCCTTTAAAATTTCTCCTAATCTATATATGGATAAGGATTCCCCTGCTCCTATAACTAAATCCCCAGATATACAATTGTTATTTTCTGATATATTTTCAATGTCTTTATAAATTTCTAACATTTGTCTTACCTTAGGTAATAATCTTTTACCTGCATCAGTTAAAACAATTTTCTTTCCAAGACGATCAAATACTACTATACCTAATTCATTTTCCAATATTTGAATATGAGCTGTTATAGTAGATTGAGCATATCCCAAATGTTCAGCAGCCTTTGTAAATCCACCTAATTCAGCAATAGTTAAAAAAGTTTGTAATTGTCTTATTTCCATCTATCCTCATCCCTTACCATATATACTATAACTTTATAATACTATAGTATCATATATTTCGATTATTTACTTCAATTATTTCAATTTTACTGATGATATATATAGTGTTATACTCTACCCATGTTAGATCATGATCTTCACATAATATAGTAAATTATTAAGGAGATGTTTTATAATGAAAAAAATATTGTTACTTTTAGCCAATGGATTTGAAGCAGTAGAAGCTAGCGTTTTTACAGATGTTCTTGGATGGAATAAATTTGAAGGTGATGGCACTACAACTTTGGTAACTGCAGGAATGAGAGAAAGATTAAAATGTACTTGGAACTTCACAATAATTCCTGAAATGCTATTAAGTGAAGTAAATGTAGAGGAGTTTGATGCTGTTGCTATTCCAGGTGGGTTTGAAGAAGCTGGCTTTTATGAAGATGCTTTTAGTGAAGATTTTTTAAATTTAATAAGAGAATTTGACAAAGCAGATAAAATAATAGCTTCTATTTGTGTTGCTGCACTACCTATTGGAAAAAGTGGAGTTTTAAATGGTAGGAATGCCACAACCTATAATTTAGGTAAAAGGCAAAAGCAATTATCTGAATTTGGGGTAAATGTTATTCCTGATAAGCCAATTGTCATAGATAAAAACATAATAACTTCCTATAACCCTTCCACTGCTTTTAATGTAGCTTTTAAGCTTTTAGAATTACTTACCTCCAAGGAAAATTGTAATAATGTAAAAAGATTAATGGGATTTTAATAAATCAAGGGACTTTTGAAAGATAAATTTTAACAAAAAAATCTTTCAAAGTCCCTATTTCATTATGCAAAATCTTATTTTACATAATCATCGCTATTTATTTCTTGTCTGGAAACCTCTTTTCCATCTACATAAGTAACTTTATATGCTTTTGCCGTACATATAGTTTTATTACCTTTATTTGCTGTTTTAACACTGTTTACAAGATCATAGGTCTTATCATTTAATTTTGAATTAGAGTAAATATTGAAGGTTATATCTTTATCCTTTACTATACATTCTATATATATGGGATAATCCAATGTATTTTTAAACTTATAATCTATATTCCCATAATCCACAGTTGCATCCATTCCAAGCCCTACATAACTAACAGGTATATTATGATGATCCCTTTCTGTTGGTGTTATACCTGCTCTTACTACAGCATTATGAAGAGTACTTGATACTTGGCATACTCCTCCACCTAGACCCGATTCTAATTTGTCACCTACAATGACAGTTGCAGCTTGATAGCCTCTTTTTTCTGTTCTTTCTCCTACTATGCTATTAAAACTAAACTTTTCCTTTGGCATTATAGTAGTTCCATCTAAAGCCTTTGCAGCTACATTAATATTATTAACTCTACTATCTGAAGAAGAAGCAAAATTAGTAGTAAAGCTAGATATTTTTGTATCGATTTTTTGCAAATCTGATTTTTTTGCAGATGGTTGTACTTTTTTCAATGAAGCATTAACTACTACATCCTTAATGGCCTTGTTGCTGATTCCTGCATCAATATCCTTAATAAGCTTGTCTTTATCTACCTCTTGCCCATCTTTTTCTGCAGTAATCTTAAATTCATCATCTTTATCCTTAGTTATCTTAGCATCTACTGGTTTTTTATCAAATTGTTGTTGAATTTTAGATACAGTATCTTCAATTTCTTTTTTATCATAATTATACTTTAAGCTAAACTGCTTTTCCTTAGCACTTCTTATGATTTTATATTTGTCATTAATAGTACCTTTGTCTTTTCCATATTTAAAGGCATCTTTTACGGTATCCTCTATATTATAATTTATGTTTAGCTTTGAATAGTTTATTGTATATACTTTATCTTCAATTTTAATTACTATATTTTTCTTAAATATTTCATTTACATAGTTACGCTTTAATGCAGCTACAGCTTCTTCATTAGTCTTTCCACTTAACTTTATACCTTCTACTTTAACCCCTGGATATATAAGTTTATCATACTTATTAACCCAAAAATGTATCCATGATATACGTATAATATAAATTAATACAGCAAGTATACACAAAGATCTTGCCATTTTTTTCTTATTTATCTTCAATTTTGGCTTTTTAGCACTTTTACCGTTATTGTCCATACTTTCTACCATTTATTGCCACAATTCCTCCTACAAATTAAAAATCAATTCAGATGGAATTTTACTGAAAATTATAGGTAAAATTCCATCAAATTATATTAATTTCATTAATATACATTATATTATACTACTATTGGACAACTTTTTCTTTAAGTTTATTGAATTCTTTCGTTGAAGGATATCCTTTATTTAAACTTAATCCCTTTTCTATTGATTGTAGTGCAGCTTTTTTATCCTTGGCCTTTATTTGCGCATCTGCTAAATAGTACCAATAAAATCCTGCTTCAGGCATTGTTTTTACCTTTTGTTCATAGTAAGGTACAACTGATTGTTTGAAATAATTATCATAAAGATCTTGTGCTGGAACAAAGGTTTTTCCATCCCATTTCAAAACATCTACTATATAAGCCTCTCCAGTATCATGCATCCATGTAGCTATAGCTTTTGAATTTTTCCCTGGAATACTTAGTATATCTAACTTAGAATATTGCACATCTTCATTTGAAATTTTATTTAACAAATTATCTTTCAATTTGTATACAGAAAGTTGTGCTAAAGTTCCTCCAACTCTCTTACTTATAAGTACTTCATCTTTGCCATCTCCATCTATATCTGCAGTTAGAACTGATTCTATTTTATATCCTTCTGCAGGTTCATCTAAAATTTTAGCCCAACTTTTTCCTGTCTTCTTCAAAACTATTACATTTATTTTTTCATCTTCTCCAGCTAATTTGTAAGCACTTACAATTTCACCCTTACCATCATTATCCAAATCCTTTACAAAAACATTGTCAGCTTCTTTTGTAGTTTCTGTAGTTACTATATTTGAATTTTTAGGCAAAAATTCTTTAACTATATTGACATAATTCTCTTTACTTTCTTTGGTTTGCAATAAATTTCCTTCATTTTTCAAGGTGGTAGCCTTAGTAGGTGAATTAGTTAAACCTATCATACCCAAAGCTACCAAAATGCAAATTGGTATTGCTGTCCATTTATATGATGTTCTTTTAAAATTTTTTATCATAATTATCCTCCTCTTTATATTTGATTCACCATTTATTATTCCTGTAGTTCCAGGAATCCATTTATTACGAGAAACAAAGCTTGCTAAACTTATAATTGTTTTTCCATATTGTTTTTGTTCTTCATTTTCTAAATGAGACAGTACATAAGCATCACAAGCTAACTCACAATCTTCCCACATTTTATGAAAAGAAAACCATATTATAGGATTAAACCAATTAACTACACCACAAAATATCATTATCCAACTTGTAAATACATCTTTTCTTCTAAAATGTGAAAGTTCATGCAGAAAAATAAATTTTTTTTCTTCAAAAGAAAGTTTATTTATTAAATCTGGGTTAATTAAAACTTTAGGTTTAATTAATCCAAAAAGTGCTGGTGTACCTGCATATCTATCATAAACAATTGGTATAAATTTAGAAATTTTCATAATGGATTTGCATTTTTCAAATACTTTCACTGTATTTGGGTCTTTACAAATAGGTTGTTTATTTACTTTTACAAAAAGTAATCCATTTATTAAGAATATGACAACTGAAGCTAAAACAACTCCTATAATCCATACTATACTTGCTATATTAAAGTAGTATTTGAAATCCTTATCCTTTGTTTCTTTTAAATCACTTTTTGCTTCCGTCTTAACTTTTGAAACTTTATTGCTGTCTTGGGTATTATATTGCTGATTATTACTATTTTTTAATAAACTTTGAGATATTTCAACCCTTTCAGTTACTGCAGCCATATTAAATTTGCTTATTGGAGTTTCAAAGCTACTAGGTACAATCAATCTTATAATAAGTAAAAACCAGATGTAATACTGCCATGTAACGTTAAGTTTTGTTTTAAATAATTTTTTTACAATTAAAATTATAATTGCAATTATGCTAGCTGTAGCTGATGATAAAATCACCATTTTAAATACAGAAGAAAGCTCCATATAAAATCACCTCCTTCTATTTCTTTTTCTCATCTAATATTTTTTTCAATTCTTCTATTTCTTCTCCTGACAATTTTTCATCCTTTAAGAAATTAGAAATCAATAAGTGTATTGAACCATCATAAACTTTTTTAATAAAAGACTTTGTTTCCACTTTCTTACATTCATCTTCAGATATCTTAGGAGAATATAAATAGAAAGGTTCTGTTTTTTTTACTTCAATGGCGTCTTTATTTACCAATCTGCTAATAAGAGTATGAATAGTCTTAGGACTCCATGAAATATACTCTTTTAAAGCTTCAATTATTTCACTAGAAGTAATTGGAGACTTCTTCCATAAAACCTTCATCACCTCCCATTCCGAATCTGATATTTTAGGCATTTCCTTCAATGTTTTTCCCTCCTTTACGTACTACAAATGTAGTCTTCACTTTATAATTCCATACTACACTTGTAGTCTCTATTTGTCAATATATTCTATTAAATTATTTTTGTTTCTTTTTATTAAATGAATTCCAAATTTTAAAATACAGTTTTTAAAACAATTTATTGAACATTAAAGGGATTGAAAATAAATTGGTTTTCATGCCAATTTATCTTCAATCCCTTCTACAACAATGATTTTAATTTTTATTCAAATCATATAATTCAATTGAATTTCTTTGTCCATTCATATTAGATTTACCATTACTTTTTTGATTTTTTGAAGAAACATTATTTTGCCATTGAGTATTTGGAACAAGTTTTCCATTTTCCTTAACCCAACTCATTATATCACTATTGGAACCATTCCTTGATGCACCAATTCCACCGATAGTTCCATTTACAATAACATATCTTATTTCTCCACTTTTAACTAATTTTTTAAATTGATCCAAAGTAATTATTTTATCTGAGCCACTAAATCCACCTATTGTCATTACAGGTTCTCCAGTTTTCAGTATTATATCCGAAGCATAATTCATAGCACTAGGTACTGCCACTAAATACTTTTCATTGTTTTTATTATTTTCCAAGAATTCTATTAGCTTTGAATTAGTACTTGAACTAAAGTTTCCAACTTGCTTATTATGTGAAAGTTCTAATCCTGCTGAAGGACTGCTTACATTCATCTTATAAAACATTGGCGTAAATGACCAAACTGTTGGTGCTACTAAAATACCTATAAAGGCTATAGCAACTACTGCTTTATTTAATATCAAATTCTTATTTTTGATTATTTGGAGTACTGCTAAAATTAATGAGCTCAAAATACACAAAACTCCTATGGCTATGATTATTATCTTATAACTTGTTATTTTATAGTTATAACTTAATAATCTTATTTGAACAATACCATTTATCATAAATGCAATTGGTAAAAGCCATGCTGCTTTGCTGCCTTCTTTATATAATTTCCACATGGACCAAAGTCCAATTCCAGTTAAAGCAGCAATTGATGGTGCCATGGTAGTTAAATAATATGTGTGGAAAGATCCTTTTGTGAAGCTAAAATATATAAATTCAGGAATTAACCATGTTATCCACAATATCAATGATAATTTTCTTTTGTTATCAAAAGGTGCTTTTAAATTTTCTTTTATTGCTGCTGCTAAAAAACCAAACAATGCAAAAGGTAATAACCATGATATTTGATCAGACATATTATTATAAGAAAACAATCTCACAATACCAGCTTTTGAACCATTTCCCATACCACCAAAATTCATATTATTTGTTGGAATTTTTCTATTTTTCAAGTTAGAGTTATCATTAAATTTATTATTACTTTCCATTCTTGAAAAATTTTCTGGTAACTTTTTCGATTCGTTAGATGCTTTCTCCGATGTATTTTTATTTTTTGAACTAAACAAATTTCCTATTTTCAAACTTTTTCCTAATCCAATTCTCTCTAAACCATTATGTCCAATTATGAGCTCCGTAACTGAATTATTAGTACTGCTGCCTACAAAAGGTCTATTTGCTTCAGGTGTTAAGTCCACTGCCAAAGCCCAGGAAAATGATACTGCCAAAAGTACTATACTTCCTAAGACAAGATGCTGTATTCTCTTTTTTAAAGATAATTTAGAAGAAAGAAGATATGTTATATATATAGCTGGCGCTGCCATATAAGCTTCCACCATTTTGATGTTAAAGCCTATACCTACAAATACTAAACTCAATATAAGGCAGCTAAATTTACCCTCTTCAGCTGCTTTTGAAACAGCTAAACAAGCAGCTAATAAAGCTAAAACTAATAAATTATCTATAGTATTATTTCTACTTGCAGCTACAAATATAGGTGTTATTGCAAGGCATAGTGCTGCAATCAATGATGGTATACTCCCAAAAGTTCTTTTAACTAAATAATACATAAGCCAAACTGAAATTACTCCAGCAAGTGCCTGAGGTAAAATTATGCTCCATCCACTAAAACCAAATATTTTTGCCGATATGGTTTGTATCCAAAAACCTAAAGGTGGTTTGTCTATAGTTACAAAACCAGATGGGTCAAAAGACACAAAAAAGAAATTCTTTAAGTTCATCAGCATGCTCTTTACACCAGCAGCATAATAGGTATTAGCATAACCCTCTATACCTATATTGGCAAAATTCAATACTGCTGAAAAAATTAATATAACTGATATAGCTAAGTTTTCCTTAGTAGTTTTTATTTTTTTATTCAAAACCCATTACCTCCTCAATTAAACTATTGCAATATATACTTTACTTAAGTCTATAAAAAATAAACTAATTAATTTTTATATCTAACTTAACTAATTATCTTTTCTACTTCTTATAGATATGTACACATTTTTACATTTTTTTGTGTCAGTTTAATA
Source organism: Clostridium carboxidivorans P7 (assembly GCF_001038625.1). Taxonomy (GTDB): domain Bacteria; phylum Bacillota; class Clostridia; order Clostridiales; family Clostridiaceae; genus Clostridium_AM; species Clostridium_AM carboxidivorans. Next base: position 1,431,682 of record NZ_CP011803.1, on the reverse strand, counting down.
TCAGATTGGTTACAATTTTGTTAACTCTTTTCTTCAAAATTAAAAGGATTGAATGTAAATTTGCTCTTATGCAAATTTACACTCAATCCCTTCTATATCTATGGATTTACATCCTCTTTCAAGAGCAGTTACACCTGTTCTCACAATTTCCTTAATGCCATAAGGCTTCATAAGATTAATAAAAGCTGATATTTTTCCTTCATCCCCAGTTATTTCAATAGTCATGCTTTTATTATTCAAGTCTACAATATTAGCTCTAAATATATTAACTGTTTCCGTAATAGACGATTTAGTATTCATATCCACAGTTACTTTTACTAAAGCAAGTTCTCTATAAACAGATTTATTTGTATCCAATTCTACTACTTTTATAACCTCCACAAGTTTATTTAATTGCTTGTTAATCTGCTCTAACATATATTCATCACCTATAATAACTATGGTCATACGTGATATTTCAGGATCTTCTGTAACTCCTACTGTTAAACTGTGAATATTATAGCCTCTTCTGCTGAATAATCCTGAAATTTTGCTTAAAACTCCGGAATGATTTTCTACCAGTACTGATAATACATACTTATTTATAATAATCGCCCCCTTTAAAAAGTGCTTTCCAATGGATCAACTTCACATTCTATAACAAAGGTCCTATTAGATTCCATAGCCTCTTTAAGAGCTTTTTCAAAAGCTTCATTAGAATTAACTTTTCTTCCTGCAAAACCATAAGCTTCAGCTATTTTAATAAAATCTGGATTACAGCTTAAGGCAACTCCATAGTTTCCTTCATAAATTCTGTTTTGTATTTCCCTAACCATTCCAAGTCCTGAATTGTTAAACAATATTATTATTAAATTCACATTGTTTTGAGCTGCAGTCCCAAGCTCAAATAAACTCATTTGAAATGATCCATCTCCCATAACAGCAACTACTCTTCTATTAGGCTCCGCTATTTTTGCACCTACTGCTGCTGGAAGAGAATATCCCATAGTTCCAAGTCCTCCAGAAGTTAAAAATCTTCTTTCACCTTTTACAGTAAAATTTCTAGCACACCAAATTTGATTTTGACCTACATCTGCTGCAACAATTGCATCATCTTCTATAATTTCCGATAAAATCTTTAAACAGCATTTAGGATTAACCTTGTTTTCAAAGTTACACATATTTTTTTCTTTTTGCCAGCTTCTTATTTCATCAATCCACTTCTCTGTTTTTAACGGTTCTATCCCCTTAATTAATTCTTCTAATATGTTTTTGCAATCCCCAACTACAGGAATATTAGTTCCTAAATTTTTTCCTATTTCTGCTGGATCAATATCAATATGAATAATTTCTGCATCTTTTCCAAAATATTTAGATCCTGCTGTAGCTCTATCTGCAATTCTAGTACCAATAAGTATTAAAACATCAGCCTCAGATACTGCTTTATTTGCGTAACTAAATCCATGAGATCCAATAAGCCCTATATAATAAGGATTATCTCCCTGCACACAATCTTTGCCCATTAGAGTATGTACAATTGGAATCTTAGATTTTTTAGCAAATTCCATTAATTCTTTTTCTGCTTTAGCACATCCAATACCGCCCCCAGTACAGATGAGAGGTTTTTTACTACTTTTAATCTTATCTAAAGCTCTTTTTATTTGCCCCTTATGCCCAATAACTGTAGGTTTATATCCTCTAATGTTTACTTCTTCTGGATATTCAAAATCTATATCCTGTTCTTGAATATCTGATGGTATATCAATTAATACAGGTCCTGGTCTTCCCGTTCCTGCTATATAAAAAGCTTCCTTTATAATACGTGGAATATCCTCAGCACTTTTCACTAAATAATTATGCTTTGTGAAAGATTCCACTGCCCCAGTAATGTCCGCTTCCTGAAAAACATCTTTTCCAATTAAATTGGATTTAACTTGCCCCGTAATAATAACCATTGGTATAGAATCCATATAAGCTGTAGCAACTGAAGTTATAACATTAGTTGCACCGGGACCAGAAGTTACAATACAAACTCCTGTAGTTCCTGTAGCTCTTGCAAATCCACTGGCACTATGTCCTGCTGCCTGTTCATGTCTAACTAATATATGTTCAATTTCTGATTCTCTTAAAGCTTCATACAAAGCTACTACTGTAGCACCTGGATACCCAAATACAGTTTTTATATTCTCCTTTATTAAACATTGAATAATGGCTTCTGCAGCTTTCATTAGTTTACCCCCTTATCTATACATTTATTAGCACTTAAGGTATAAGGGAAATTCCCCAAGTTATATATGAAAAGCCCCCTTTTCATTTATCCCATTTTATACCCGCTCTATTGAATTTCTTGTGTTATAAGTTCTCCCATCTTTTCTGTTCCTACTGATACTTTTCCTTGTTCCATAATATCTGATGTACGATAACCTTTATCTAAAACCTTTGAAACTGCATTTTCTATATCTCTTGCTGCTTCTTCCATATTAAAGCTGTATCTAAACATCATTGCAATACTCATGATAGTTCCAATAGGATTAGCTTTATCACATCCTGCAATGTCTGGAGCTGAGCCATGAATAGGTTCATACATACCAACCTTTCCTTCTCCCAAACTTGCAGAAGGAAGCATTCCTAAAGATCCTGTAAGCATAGATGCTTCATCACTTAAAATGTCCCCAAACATATTTTCAGTGACTATAGTATCAAACTGCTTAGGATCACGAATAAGCTGCATAGCTGCGTTATCCACATACATATAATTTAACTCTACATCTTTATAATCCTCTGATATTTTATTTGTAACTTCTCTCCAAAGCCTTGAACTTTCAAGTACATTAGCTTTATCTATTAATGTAAGCTTTTTGTTTCTTTTTCTTGCAACCTGAAAGGCCATTTTTACAATTCTCTCTATTTCAGGAGTAGAATAAACAATAGTGTCCCAAGCTTTTTGTCCTTCTTTTATATCTACTCTCTTTTTTTCTCCAAAATAAGCACCACCAATTAGTTCCCTAACAATCATAATATTTAAACCATTGCCCAATACTTCTTCTTTCAAATTTGAAGCAGATTTAAGCTGAGGAAATAAAATAGCTGGTCTTAAATTAGCAAACACTCCTAAAGTCTTTCTTATACCTAAAAGACCTGCTTCAGGTCTTAAATTTCCTGGAAGTTTATCCCACTTAGGTCCACCCACAGCACCTAATAGCACTGCATCACTATTTTTACAAACTTCTATAGTTTCATCTGGCAGTGGAGATCCTGTTTCATCTATAGCAGCTCCACCTATTAATGCTTCTTTAATTTCGAAATCACATTTATATTTATTTGAAATTGCCTTTATTACCTTTATTCCTTGTTTAATTATCTCTTTACCTATTCCGTCTCCTGGCATTACTGCTATTTTCATTATTCATTCACCTCTTGCTTAATATAATTTATAAGTCCATCTGCATCTACAATCTTCTGCATAAATTCTGGAAAAGGCACTGCAGTATAAGTCTTATTCTTAGTAATATTAGTTATTATTCCTGTAGAAACATCTATAGATACTTCATCATTTTCTTCAATATCTTTTGCTGCTTCAGTACATTCCATTATAGGAAGTCCTATATTTATTGAATTTCTAAAAAATATTCTTGCGAAAGTTTCTGCTATAATACATCCTATGCCTGATGCTTTAATAGCAATAGGTGCATGTTCTCTTGAAGAACCACATCCAAAATTCTTTCCTGCTATCATAATGTCTCCAGCTGATATTTTATTTTTAAAATCCTTATCTAAATCTTCCATACAATGAGCTGCTAGTTCTTTTGGATCACTTGTACTTAAATATCTTGCTGGTATAATAACATCTGTATCCACATTATTTCCATATTTAATTGCTTTACCCTTAATCATTATTTTGCTACCTCCTCTGGAGATGAAATTTTTCCTGTAATTGCTGATGCTGCCGCTACTGCTGGACTTGCTAAATATACTTCACTTTCTGGATGTCCCATTCTTCCTACAAAATTTCTATTAGTAGTTGCAATAGCTCTTTCTCCTTTGGCTAAAATTCCCATATGTCCTCCAAGACAAGGTCCACAAGTAGGTGTACTAACCACTGCTCCAGCTTCTATAAAAATTTCTAAAAGTCCTTCTCTTAAAGCTTCAAGATAAATCTTCTGAGTTGCAGGGAATATAATTGCTCTTACTCTTTTATTAACTTTGTTTCCTTTAAAGACCTTAGCTGCTGCTCTTAAATCTTCTATTCTTCCATTAGTACAAGAACCTATAACTGCTTGATCTATAAAAACTTCTCCAACTTCATCAATAGTTCTTGTATTTTCAGGTAAATGCGGGAATGCAACTGTAGGTCTGATGGATGACAAATCTATTTCTATAACTTTGCTGTACTCTGCATCTTCATCTGCAGTATAAACAGTATATTCTCTATTTGAATGTTCTTTTACATATTCTATAGTTTTATCATCTACTTCAAAAATTCCATTTTTAGCACCTGCTTCAATAGCCATATTAGCCATAGTGAAACGATCGTCCATAGATAAATTTTTTAAACCTTCACCTGTATACTCCATAGATTTATAAAGGGCACCATCTACTCCTATCATTCCTATAATATGAAGAATAACATCTTTTCCACTCACCCAAGGTGCCATCTTTCCCTTTAATACAAACTTTATAGCTTCTGGAACCTTGAACCAAGCTTCTCCTGTAGCCATACCTGCTCCCATATCAGTACTTCCAATACCTGTAGAAAATGCGCCTAAAGCACCATAAGTACAAGTATGAGAATCTGCACCAATTATTACATCTCCACAAACAGCTAAACCTTTTTCAGGAATAAGTGCATGTTCTATTCCCATTTGTCCAACTTCAAAATAATTTTCAATTTCCATTTTACACGCAAATTCCCTTGTACACTTACACTGCTCAGCAGATTTTATATCCTTATTAGGTGTAAAATGATCTGGAACAATAGCTATTTTTTTCTTGTCAAACACCTTTTTTACTCCTATTTTGTCAAATTCCTTAATAGCCACAGGAGTGGTTATATCATTACCTAATACCAAATCCAATTTTACCTTTATCAATTGTCCAGGTTTTACACTTTCAACTCCTGCATGAGCAGCTAAAATTTTCTGTGTCATAGTCATCGCCATATTATTTGCCCCCTATCTATGTGTTTAAGTTAACATTTGTATTTTAAATAATATTATAAAACTTATTTTATTGTATTTTTTAACCTATTTATAGGTGTAAAAATCCAATTTTATTAACAACTTATAGTTAATGAAAGTTATCATAAATGATTTATAGTTTTCATATAAACATGTTCATTTTTATTGCACTGGATTAAGTTCATTGGTGTCATAATTCATTTCATAGTGCATTTTATTAATAGCATTTATAAAAGCTTTTGCACTGGATTCAATAACATCTGTACTAATTCCCTTACCAGAATAGATTCTATTATCTTTTTCAATCTTCAAAGTCACTTCTCCTAATGCATCCTTTCCACTACCAATAGCCTTTAAGAAATAATTCTTTAATATCACATCAATTCCAATAGCTTTTTCAATAGCTTTAAAAGTTGCATCCACTGGTCCATCACCTAAGGAAGCTTCTTCAAGCTTTTTATCCTCAAATCCAAGCTTCACTGTGGATGTAGCTAAAGTACTGTTTCCACTGGAAATTTGAAAATACTCAAGCTTAAATAGTTCTGGAATTTGAAAAGCTTCTTGTATAACTAAAGCTTCAATATCCTCATCTGAAACAGATTTTTTCTTATCTGCTAAATCCTTAAACTTTATAAACGCTTCATTTATCTTATCCATACTTAAATTAGCATATCCCAATTCTTTTAATCTTTCTTCAAAAGCATGTCTTCCTGAATGTTTACCAAGCACTATAGAGTTTTTCTTTAAGCCTACGGATTCTGGAGTCATTATTTCATAAGTTTCCCTGCAATTTAATACTCCATGTTGATGTATACCTGATTCATGAGCAAAAGCATTAGCTCCTACAATAGCCTTGTTATGTTGAATTTCTACACCTGTCATATGACTTACTAAATTGCTAGTTTTGCTTATTTGCTCTGTAACTATATCTGTATAACAATTAAAATTATCTGATCGTGTTTTGATAGCCATCACAATTTCTTCTAGTGCTGCATTACCAGCTCTTTCTCCTAATCCATTTATTGCACATTCTACTTGTGTTGCTCCATTTTCAATAGCTGCCAAAGAATTTGCCACAGCTAAACCTAAATCATTATGACAGTGAACACTTATAATTGCTTTTTCAATATTAGGAACATTTTGTTTAATTCCCTTAATAAATGCACCATATTCATTTGGTGTTGAATATCCTACAGTATCAGGTATATTAAGTATATCAGCTCCAGCATCTATTACAGCTTCTAATACCTTGTATAAAAATTCAGGTCTTGTTCTTGTTCCATCCTCTGGTGAAAATTCCACACTTGGACACAATGATTTGGCATACTTAACCATTTCTACAGCTGTATTTAATACTTCATCTGGTTCCATTTTTAATTTATGCTCCATATGAAGATCTGAAGTAGCTATAAATGTGTGTATTCTAGGTTTTTCAGCATATTTAAGAGCTTCCCAAGCACGATCTATATCTTTCTTTGATGTTCTAGCTAGGCCTACAATAACAGGTCCCTTTACATTCTTAGCAATTGCTTTAACTGCTTCAAAATCTCCTTTTGAAGCAAGGGGGAACCCTGCTTCAATGACATCTACACCTAATTTTTCAAGCTGCTTTGCTATTTCTAACTTCTCTTGAAGATTTAAACTAACTCCTGGTGTTTGTTCCCCATCCCTCAAAGTTGTATCAAATATATATATTTTCTTATCCATAAAAAGACCTCCCTATAGTGCTAAATTTACTACTTTTTATTCCAAGTCATCATTTTTCTAAGTTCTTCACCAACAGTTTCTATTTGCTGCTGCTTTTCTTGTCTTCTAACAGCATTGAAATTTGGACGATTTATTTGATTTTCAAGAAGCCAGTTTCTAGCAAAAACTCCATCTTGAATATCCTTCAAAATTCCCTTCATTCCCTTTTTACTTTCTTCTGTAATGACTCTCTTTCCACTTACATAATCTCCATATTCAGCTGTATCGCTTATTGAATATCTCATATAGCCTAATCCACCTTGATTTATAAGATCTACAATCAATTTAAGTTCGTGACAACATTCAAAATATGCACTTTCAGGTTGATAGCCAGCTTCTACTAAAGTTTGGAATCCAGCCTTTATAAGTTCGCAAACTCCACCACATAATACTGCTTGTTCTCCGAAAAGATCTGTTTCTGTTTCTTCCTGGAATGTAGTTTCCAAAACTCCTGCTCTAGAACCACCAATTCCCTTTGCATAAGCTAAAGCATATTCCTTTGCCTTTCCACTATAATCCTGGTGCATTGCAATTAAGCAAGGTACTCCTTTTCCTTCTTTATACTGACTTCTTACAGTATGTCCTGGTCCCTTAGGAGCAACCATCAATACATCCACATCAGCAGGTGGTTTTATTTGTCCATAATGGATGTTAAAACCATGAGCAAACATTAAAGTTTTTCCTTCTGTAAGATTTGGTGCTATACTTTCCTTGTAAAGTGCTGCTTGTTTTTCATCAGGTATTAATATCATTATAAAATCAGCTATTTTTGCTGCTTCTGAAGCTTCCATTACTTTAAGTCCTGCTTCTTCTGCAATGCCCCAAGATTTGCTGCCTTTATATAATCCTACACAAACATCTACTCCACTATCTTTTAAGTTAAGTGCATGAGCGTGTCCCTGACTTCCGTAACCTATAATTGCTACCTTTTTTCCTGCTAATAATTCTAAATTTGCGTCCTTATCGTAATACATTTTTGCCATTTCCGTTTCCCCCTAATTTATTCATGAGTTTTTTTATTTAATATACTTTTGTTAATACAATTTTTCTTAACTTTTAAAATGTCATAAAAGATGTTGAATAATCACAAGTATCATTGAAATCTCCATTTTTCATGTCTCTCAAATATTCATAATATGCCCCACCATTTTGAGAAACTAAAACTTCTGTATTATCTACTGAACTATTTTTATTCCATTCTTCAGACATTGATTTAACCTCCTTTTTAATATAATTCTTTTAACTTTTAAAATGTCATAAAAGATGCTGCATAATCACAAGTGTCATTGAAGTCTCCATTTTTCATTTCCCTTAAATATTCATAGTATGCACTATTATTTTGAGAAACTAAAACTTCTGAATCATTTACTGAACTATTTTTATTCCATTCTGATACCATTGAATTAACCCCCTTAAAATTTACTGATTGTGATTTGCCTTGAAATTTTGACATTATTTTCCCTCCTTTCAATTACATATTTTACATTATTTTACAAAGGATATATAATAAGTTTCCAATGATAAGTTGGAAATTTATATCTAATTAATTTTAGGTATAAAAAAAACAGCCATCCACCATGGGGCGAGAAGTCTGTTCGCGGTACCACCCAAATTTTTCACTTGATTTTATAACGGCATAACCGGCACAGCTTACTATTATTTCAGCCTGCAGCTCCAGGGTGAGTTTCAATATGCAGTATTTGTGGATTTTCACCTACTTCCACTCTCTGTAAAACACTAATCATATTTACTTGATCCCTATCTAAGCTTTTATATTATTTTATATAGTCCAAATAATTTGTATAAAAAAAACAGACCTCCGCTATGGGGCGAAGATCTGTCGCGTTACCACCCAAATTTATTACTCAATTATATAACGGCTTGCACCGGCACAGCTTACTATTATTTCAGCTTGCAACTCCAGGGTGAGTTTCAATATGTAACATTTATGAACTTCCACCAAAGCGTTCACTCTCTTTAAAATATTAACCATATTTACTTGGTCCCTATCACAGTTTTTAATGTTGTATATGAGTATACCTTAGATTTTATTTCCTGTCAATACATTTTTTAAATATTTTTGAAAATTTATTTTTCAAACTGTTTTGTTTTCTTGATTTTTTTAATTCTAACATTCATATTTTCTATTGTCAATACAAAAATATATTTTCATAATATTAACTTTTTTCATTTTATTGAATGTTTTATTTCATTTTTAACCCTTTATTTGTTTCCAATCTTCAGCATAGTTTTCTAATATTTTACGAATAACCTCTCCAATTTTTGAATAACATTCATCACTTAAATTTGCAAGAGATATTCTTATAGACCATTCAGGTCCATGAAAACCACTTCCACTTAAAAGTACAATAGAAGATTCTTCTGCAAGCTTTAACAAAACATCTATTGGTCTATAATTATTTTTTAAGTAATTAGCAAATTCTTCACTATAGTTATATTTAGCCCATTCTAATAAATCAAACTGAGTATAATATGCAGCATCAAATGGGTCCTTTGTAAGTTTCAATCCTAATCCTTTAAACAATAATTTTTGACGACGATGACAAATATCTTTAGTTAACTTTTTATATCTATTTTCCTTATCCACTAAAGCAAATAATGAGAAAAATGCCATTTGCACCTGCTGAGGAGTAGATAATCCTGCAGTATGGTTAAGAGCTACCTGCCTGCTGTCTGCCACAATTCTATCAATAAAAGGAATTGATTCAGGGTTAGTTGAAATTCCAGAATAACGTATTCTTGCTCTTTCTTTTTTATCATCATCAAGTTCTCTAAGCAGCTTATCAAATACATTATTTTCATATAGTGCAATTGTTCCAAGTCTCCAACCTGTTACTCCAAAATATTTCGAGAATGAATATACACCAATGGTATTATAAGGCAAGTCTGCCATTAATGAATGAAAATCATCTACAAAAGTACCATATACATCATCTGAAATAATCATAAGATCAGGATTATGGTTTTCTACAATTTCCTTCAAATCCTTTACTATTTCTGGCTTCATTGCTACAGAAAGGGGATTACTTGGATTAACTATAAATAAGGCTTTTATACTTGGATCACAAAGTTTTTCAAGTTCTGAATAAGAATATTGACCTGTATGTGTTCCATTTTCACCCACTTCTTCTGCTAAAAGCTCAACTACTTCAAAATTGTATCTTGGTAAATGTGGAATTTCTAAATAAGGAGTAAAAATTGGAGCCATAAGTGCTATTTTATCTCCTTTTGATAGTATATTATTTGCAATTAAACTGTCAAAAATATAGCACATTCCTGCAGTAGCTCCTTCCACTGCAAATAAATCAAACTTTCTTTGTAAAGGCTCATTATAACATAGTTCTTGAATTAAATAATCATGAACTATACTTTCCACATGTTTAAGCATTCTATCTGGTACTGGATAATTATCTCCAATAATTCCATCTACTAGTTCATATATCCAATCATCAGCATCAAAACCTTTTACTGTCACACCATAATTAATCATTCTTCTTAAAAGTTCAATTCCTGGTGCATTTTCATTTTTATTTAAAAACTCTAAAAATCTAGCTCTAATTCCTGATTTTTGAGGCATGCCACCTAAATCATTATCACTCCATACTCTGCGGCTTTCTTCTACAGCAAACTGACCAAATGTAAAGAAAGCTTCTCTAGGTGTTGCTGCAATCCAGTTAGGATTTCCTCTACCTGCGTCTAATAGTGAATGTGCACCACTTTCCTTACATTCTTCAGCTAAACTTATTAATCTATCTTTAAGTTCAAAAGGGCTAATTTTTCCATAAACTCTTTCTATTTCTTCACGTTGAAGATTATAGTTATTCATAATTTTTCCTCCTGATTAATTCATCTTTAATTTGAAAATTTTGCTATATAATTTTAATATTTTTCAGCACTGTACTTAATCCTCTTCCACATCAAGCTCAACTTTATCTTTTACCATTGAAGAAAGTATTATAAATGTCTCTGTGTTTCCAAATCTCTGTATTTTCTCAATTAGTCTTTCCAACTCTTCAATACTTCCTAATCTTGCTCTAAGAATTTTACAATAAGGCCCAGTAACATGATGACATTCTACTATTGACTCTTCAGTACTTATAAATTCCATAAACTTTTTAGTGTTTTGCACTTTCATATCTAAATTTATAAGTACATTAATATTTTTTCCCAGTTTTTCATAGTTTATAATAGCTTTGTAACCAGATATAATATTTGCATCTTCAAGCCTTTTCATTCTTTCTGCCACTGCTGGTGCACTTAAGGATACCTTTTGTGCCAGTTCCTTCATAGATATCCTTCCATCTTCAAGAAGTATTTCAATTATTTTATAATCAGTAATATCCATAAAACACACCTCCTAAAAAGATGTTTTTTAATAAAACTTCTTCTCAAATATTTCTTTTATTTTATTTAAATCTCTTGTAAAACCTAAAGCTGCTATAAGTTTGATTCTAGCCTTCTGACCAGGTAAGTTGTCTCCAAGAATTACTCCTTTTTCAGTAAGTTCTCTTCCTGCACCTTCATATCCATAATCCGCTGAAACTTTTCCTTTAAGGCATCTTGAAACTAAAACTACAGCTATATTCTTACTTAAAGCATATTCCACACCTGATACCATTTTAGGAGGAATATTTCCTCTTCCCATACCTTCAATTACTATTCCATGACTTCCAGAATCCACACAAAATCTTAAAATGCTATCATCCATACCACAACCACATTTTATAAGTGCTACATTTCCATCAACTTTATCTGCAGGAATATATTGTTTTTTATCATAGCTGTAATAAAAATTGGCCTTATTATTATCAACAATTCCAATAGGTCCAAAATCCATACTTTTAAAAGTATCTAATGAATAAGTGCTAGTTTTAGTTACCTGAGAAGCAGAATGTATTTCTTTATTCATAACTACCATTACACCCTTATTAACTGCATCTTCAGATATTACAGTATTAACTGCATCCATTAAATTGGAAGGACCATCCCATCCAAATTCAGAACTATTTTTCATTGAACCAACAAATACTACAGGCTTTAATCCATTATAAGTTAAATCTACAAGATATGCAGTTTCCTCTAATGAATCTGTACCATGAGTAATTACTACTCCATCGTAGCCTTCAATTTCAACTTTCTTGCTTATTATTTTAGATAACTCTAGCATTTTTTCTGGAGTCATATGAGGCCCTGGAACCATGCCAAAATCTAAAAAATCTATTTGTGCAATTTTTTCTATACCCGGAGTTAACTCAAGTATATCTCCACCACCCATAGATGGTACTGCTGCGTCATTTTCATCTTTTTTCATGGATATTGTTCCACCAGTAAATATTATAATTACCTTTTTCATCGAACTACTCCTTTTTATTATGTATTTGCTATGAAATAATGAATTCATCATTTAATGTAACTTTATTTTAGCACATTGATTTTGCATCGTACATATTTAAAGTAAGGTTATAAATCATATTCACCTTATTTAATTATTTATTTTTTAAGATTTTGTTTACTAAAAAAACTAAAGAATGCTTTTATAATATTATTTGCAATTAAGGAAATTTTATGTAAATAAAACTTCGTCGAAATCATAATTTTAAGCTCAACTTCCATAGTTTAAAAATAATACGATGCATCCTTTTCAGAGGACGGAGGACAATTGACAGAGGACAGTGAAGGATGATTTTTCTCCGCTATACTACGAAAAATCTTTAATTTTAAAAAAACTCATATTTTTTTGCTTTTAAGAAATGCTTTCTAATCAAGCAAAATTATCTAAAAATCATAGATTTCAGCTGCCTGCTTAAGCGATGTTTTGCTTTAGCAAAACAAGCTTAAAAATAAATTAGTTTTCTGACATAAGGAGGAAAACTCACCTTCATTGTCCTCTGTCCTCTGTCAATTGTCCTTTGAAAATGTTGTGTCGCATTATGCTTACTATATACGTATAAAAATAAAAGCCAAGTTATAAACTTAGCTTTTATTTTTTATAAATTATTTCATAATAAAATTTTAAATAGTACTATATTGCTTTGATACTATTTTGCACTTGGTAAATAAGGTGCAACTAATTTTTCATATATGCCTCCTCCAATAAGTCCACCTATAATTGGTGCAAACATTGGTACAATAAGTCCATATGAGTTAGGTCCAAGCACTGATGGTCCCCATCCTGCTAACATGCAGAATAATCTTGGTCCAAAGTCACGTGCTAAATTCATTGAGAAACCAGTTAATGGTCCAAAAGAAACTCCTATAAATGCTACAGTTAAACCTATAGCTATTGCTGGAAATCCTGCTTTAGGACATCCTTCATTTCTTCCATCTGACACTGCAAATATAACTAATACTAAAAATGCAGTAATACACATTTCTACTAAAAATGCATTAGCCATTGTTAGACCTGCCTTTGGAAAAGTAGTAAATATTCCAGCTGTAGCCCAACCTGCACTTGATGCTCTAACTATATTTTTAGTGCTTTCAAAAGCTGTAATAGTTGATCCATATAATGCATAAGCTAATGCTGCTGCTAAAAAAGCTCCTATTATTTGAGATATAATAAATGGAACAACTTTCTTTTTATCAAAACCCTTCCATACTGCAAGTGCTATTGTAACTGATGGATTTAAATGTGCACCTGAAATAACTCCAAATATAAATACTGATATGGTTATTGCTAGTCCCCAACATATGGATAAGTCCCAAAAGGTTATGTTTGTCCCTGCTGCAACTAATGAAGCAACAGTTCCTATTCCTATAAACATAAAGACAAAGGTTCCTAAAACTTCCGCTAAACATTCACCAAATAAATTATTTCTCATAATAATTTCCCCCTCATATTTTAATATAATTTACTCACCATAAATTTCTTTAATTAAGTTTACTATATCTTCTTTAGTAGGTATTCTTGGATTAGTTTTTGTACAATTATCTTTTAATGCTGCATCTGCCATATTTTCCAGCTTGTTAAATAGGCTATTTTCATCTATACTTGCTTCTTTTAAATTTTTAGGAATATTTGTTTCTTTACCAAGTATATTTATTGCACAAATAAGGCTATTAACTCCCTCTTCTATTGATGAACATGGTAAACCTAATACTTTAGATAATTCAGCATATCTTTTTGCTGTTTCTGTTTCTTCCTGTGCTTCAAGATTTGCATTAAATTTAATTACATAAGGTAAAACAATTGCATTTGCCCTACCATGAGGAATATGAAAATTTCCTCCTATAGTATGAGCTATACTATGATTTATTCCTAAATTTGCATTTGTAAATGCTATTCCTGCCATGCAAGATGCGTTATGGAGTTTTTCCCTTGCTATCACATTGTTTCCATCTTTATAAGCTTTGAGTAAATATTCAAATACTAATTTTACAGCTTTTTCAGCAAGAGCATCTGTATAATCAGAATTATTTGTGGAAACATAAGCTTCAATAGCATGAGTTAAAACATCCATTGCGGTATCTGCTGTTATTTGTGCAGGTACTGTTTTAACAAAATCTGCATCTATTATAGCTATATCTGGAATCATTTCATCATCAACTAGAGGAAACTTTGCATTTCCCATAGTAATTACTGAAAAAGAAGTAACCTCAGATCCAGTACCACTAGTAGTTGGAATAGCTATAAATAATGGCTTAGAATATTCATCTCCACTGGCATTTAGTATTTTAACAGTAAATAGTATAATGCTTTTTGTAGCATCAATTGAAGAACCACCACCTAATGCAACTATCACATCTGGCTTAAAATTTATCATTTTATTTACTCCTGCAGCAACAGTTGCAATTGGCGGATCTGGTTTTATCTCTGAAAAAATTTCATACTCCACTTTATTAGATTTTAAAATACTAATTATCTTATCTGCAGCACCTGATTTCAGCATAAATGGATCTGTAACTATACACACTTTTTTATTTTTTATATTTTTTAAATATTCTACTGATCCATTATCAAAATAAATTTTAGGCTTAACGCTAAACGTATTCATATAATCCCTTCTTTTTCGTATAATATATAATGTTCTAATAGTACAATAACCACTATAACAGCAAAATTGCCAACAGTTTTAAACTCATTAAGAAGTTACAATAAACTTTGAAGTAATTCTTTTCTTGGAGCAGCTATTACAGCTTTATTTACTAGCATTCCACTTTCAAGAGCAGTATTTGCTCCCACTGTTACAGCATTATTAACTGAACTTATGTCACCAGTAAGTGTTATGAAAGCCTTTCCTCCAATTCCAACTCCTAATCTAACCTCTATTAAATCTACATTTGCTGATTTAACAGCAGCATCAGCAGCAATAATAGCAGACGCAATACTAAAGAATTCTAACACTCCTAAATCTTTTAATTTTTCAACATTATTAGCTGCATTAATTGCAGGAATTACCTGCGGATGCACATTTGGAACTAATAATTTATTAATTACAGATTCTTTTCCTGCAGCTTCTCCACGATTAATAGCTGCTTGAACAGCGCCCACATTTCCTGTAATCAAAATAATATATTTACCCGGACAAACAGTTTTAGCTAAAAGTAAATCTACTTCTGCAGATTTAATCATTTCATCTGCAACTTGTATTCCATGAGCAATACTATTTAATTCTATCAATCCTATAGTTCTTATCATTTTATCACCTCTGCTTAAATAGCTTTTATAGCTATACTATCGCTTATTTCAGAAATTGTACCATTAATACTAGCATGAACATTGGCTCCCATTTTTCCCTCTTCAACTTTTCCTATAAGCTGTCCTTTTTCCACAGTATCTCCAACATTGACAACAGGAATTGTTCCTGCACCTATTCCTTGCCTTAAAGGAATTTTCACTTCAGCAGGATTTATCCCTTCACCTTCCTGCAATCTTTGTTTTCTATATTTATCAAGCTGCAATCTAGCTATTAATCTACCTGTAGGAACTTTTCTATAGTCTCTTAGTATATTAGGTGTAAATGTATTTGTAGTATTCTGCCATTTTACTCCACTTTCTCTTAACATTCCTTTCACATAAACATTGATACGCTTAGGTGATAATCTCATAGGGCAAGCATACATTTCACATACTCCACACTCACAACATATCATTGCTTGCTTAAGTACTTCCTCGTTCTGTTCTTTTAGTGCAATACTTCTCATAATTTTATGGGGATTTATTGGATGTCCTATAAGATTTCTAGGACACATATCCGTACAGAAATGACATTGTATGCAAGCTGACTTAGCTTGATTTTTTATATGTTCAATGGTCATTCGTTCTCTTTGAGCTAAATAATGATCCTCTGGCAGTACTATAATTGCACCATCAGTTTTTGTAATAACTCTACCTTCTATTTGATCCTTTGACATTCTCTTTCCCATCATAGGACCACCCATTATTATTGCATAGTCTTTAGTAAGCACACCACCACATTTTTCTAAAACCTCTTTTACTTTTGTGCCTATAGGTACTTTAACAATGGAAGGTTTAGCTACTTCACCTATAACAGTAACAAATTTATAAGTAACAGCCTTATCCTGCATAGCTTCAAATATATTGAGTATGGTACCAGAATTTGAAACCACAGCTCCAACATTTAGTGGAATTCCCGCTGGTGGTATTGTTCTTCCAGTTACTTCATAGACCAAAACTTGTTCATCTCCTGCTGGATAAAAAGCTCTACTTAAATGAAGTTTTATCTTAGAATTAAATTTTTCTATAGAATTTTTTAATGCTTGTATTTCATCTCTATACTCTTCTTTTAATCCTATTACTAAATGCTTTGCTCCAATAGCTTTACCTATTTCTTCTACTGCTTGTACTATTTCATCGCTTTTATTTCTCATCATATATTTATCTGATTGAAGTAATGGTTCACACTCTAATCCATTTACTATGAAATACTCAACCTTGCAGTTTAACTTAATATGAGTAGGAAAACCAGCTCCACCTGCACCTATAATTCCAGCTTGTTGAATTTTTTCAAGCAAGTCCACAATTACACCTCCCCTTTTAGTTTAAAATTGACAATTATTATTTATTTAACTTTCGTAGTTTAAGAATATTGCAAAGCATTTTTTAGAGGACATTTGACAGAGGACAGAGGACAATGAAGGTGAGTTTTCTTCCTTACGTCGGAAAACTACTTTATTTTAAAGCTTATTTTGCTATTGCAAAAGAATTTTTAAATTTATATAAATCATCAATGTTTCGCTTTAGCGAAACGAGCTATCAAAAATTTGATTAAAGATTTTTCGTAGCGCAGCGTAGAAAAATCATCCTTCATTGTCCTCTGTCAATTGTCCTCTGTCCTCTAAAAAAGTTTTGTATCTTCAAAAGTTAACAAAATACTTTGTCCATAATATACTGTATTACACTATTCTAAATGACTCCGCCATAGTACATCTTCTCTTTCTAGTGAAGGAAACTGCATTAGTTAACCCTTCTCCAGTAGGTCCAGCTATAGTAAAGGTAGTATATCCTTCACCGCCAAAACCAATTCCAGCATAGGATGGTGCATTCTTAACAAATATTGTTGTATCTATTGCTCTAGCCATTTTAGTTAAATTGTCTACATTTTTAGAATGCATAATAGCTGTGTGTCTATTTCCATGTTCATCTTGAACAGCAAGCTTTAATGCTTCTTCGAAATCCTTTGTTTTAACTATAGGAAGAATAGGCATCATAAGTTCTTCTTGAACAAAAGGATGGCTATTTTCTGCTCTATATATTAAGCATTCAACTCCTTCAGCATCATTTTTGCCAATGTTTTGTAATATATATTTAGCATCTTTTCCTACAAAAGCTTTGTTTATAGAATAAGTATTTTTTTCTTTATTATGAACCAATACTAATTCAGCTACTTTAGCAGCTTCCTCATCATTTAATTCATATACTGCTCTATTATTTTTCATTTCTTTTATTAACTCTTCATAAACTGCTTCAACTACTAAAGCTTCTTTTTCTGCTATACAAGGTAAGTTGTTATCAAAAGTACAGCCAGCAATTATATCTCTTGCAGCCTTTTTGATATCTGCTGTTTCATCAACTACTACTGGAGGATTTCCTGCTCCAGCACCTATAGCCTTCCTTCCTGATGAAAGAACCATTTTAACTATTCCAGGTCCACCTGTTGCAACTACCATTCTTATTTTGTCATTTTTCATCATTGAATTTGTACTTTCTATTGATGGCTTTTTAACTGATGTAAGTAAGTTGTCTGGTCCACCTGCTTCTTTTATTGCTTTATTTAATGCTCTAAGCATAGCTAAAGATGATCTAAAAGCTCCTGGATGTGGTGAAAATACAGCAGTATTTCCTCCTGCAAGCATTCCTATTCCATTACATGCAACTGTAGCTGCTGGATTGGTAGATGGTGTAATTGATCCTATAACACCAAAAGCACCATTTTCCACAAGTGTAAGCCCTTTATCCCCTGTAAAAGCTGTGGTCTGTAACACTTCAGTTCCTGGTGTCTTTTCTGCTGTTAACTTCAACTTTAAATATTTATGATCAACTCTGCCCATTCCTGATTCATTAACACAAAGATTTGCTATCTCCATAGCATTATCAATTATTGCTTTTCTCATAGCAGCTATTAATTTTTCACGTTGTTCAATTGTATAGCTTGAGAACTTTTTCTGAGCTTCATATGCTGCCTCTATAGCTTCCTCCATAGTGTCAAATACTCCATCGCTAACTTCTTCTTTTAATTCCTTTTTATTCATTTCCTTTAAAACTTTTTCTATTATAAGTGATAATTCATTACTTTGTAATTCCATTTGTCAAAACCCCCTCAAAAGCTTTTAATCCATATTGTGCAACTTTCATATCCTGTTCAACGGTACCACCACTGACTCCTATTGCACCTATTATTTTTCCATTTATTTTTAGCGGAAATCCTCCACCAAAGGTTATTATTTTTTCAACGTTATTAATTCCATAAAGTTCACCAGTTGGCAATGATGCTTCTCTTAATTCATGAGTTGGAGATTTAAGCGCTGCTGCCGTATATGCCTTTTTCATGGCTATTTCTATACTTGCAAGTAGAGAATCATCCATACGCTCAAGCAATGTAATGTTTCCACTAAAGTCTGTTATGCAAATAACCATAGGTACACCAACTTCATGGGATTTTTCTGCACATTTTTCAGCTATATATTTAGCAGTTTCTCTATCAATAACTGTCATATTAAGCATGGTTTTATTAATCTCTTCTATATGACAATTATCTTCCATTTTGCCACTTTGATTAAACTTTTCTATATTTTCTTTGGTCTTTTCCATTATATCTTTGTAATCAAAATATCTAGCTACAGCATAAAGACCATCAGATAACCTATTAGTATACTTCATTAAATTTTTGCTAACTTCATAGTTATTTTTAAGCTCAGATATACATCTTTCAGCTCTTCTTACAACTGTTCTTGCAATATCAAGATGTGCTGACTCTACAGTTCCTCCAGGTACTATAAATCCATTAAAGGAGGGCTTAAGTCCATCTAGTTTGTCTATAGTTTCTTCAAGAAATGTTATATCCTCATCTTTTATTCTTTCCTTGTAATAATCTGTTCCAAGAGAAGCAAGTTCAGCCCCAACTTCAAAAAGAGTCTTTTGAATTTTCAAAAGTATTTCTGAAAACTCTTTTTCTTTAATATAAGCTCTTGCTACACCTATAGATGAATTTACTTCATCTATAGTTCCATAAGCCCATACTCTTAAATCATGCTTTTCAGCTCTATCTCCACCAACAAGGCTAGTAGTTCCTTTATCTCCAGTTTTGGTGTATATTTTCACTTTATCACCACCTAGCAATCTGAATCCCATTCAACGGAATCAACAATACCCATAATTGAAGCATCTGCAGGTACAACCTTATCTGTAGCATCTAAATATCTTGCACCACTTCCTGTAACTACAATTACAGTTTCGCTAATACCTGCACCTACTGTATCAATTGCAACTATAGGCTCTCCTGATACTTTTCCACTTTCGTCTATCTTTTTAACTATTAGAAGCTTACTTCCAATAAACTTTGGATCTTTTTGTGTAGAGACAACTTTTCCAACAACCTTTCCTAAAAACATAATTACACTCCTTAACTAACAATATTTAACATTAATCTTGTTGTTATATATATAATCTTTTGCTAGAGGAGTTATTAAAGCACCCTCTTTAACACAAATTTCCTTAGACCTATTAACAGCTACTATAATATCCTCTGTTGTCAAAACTCCTGATAATACTTTGCCACTCACAGTAACTTTATTAACTATAGGGGTAACATTTTCTTCTTTCACTATAGTTTTATTTATTGGTTCTATGTTTGGAATAATTTCATTATTAATATTAAAGCTACCATTTATAGCCTTCTTTATACCATCTGCATCAATAAACTTCATTCCAAAGTTAGTAAGTACATCTTGATATCCTAGAACAAACTTATTGTATGCTGGATTTTTGCTAAAACCTAAAGATATATTCTTAGGATTTTGCGGATCAAAACTATCCTTAACAGCAATTACCTCTTTGTTCATCATAAGAGCTTCGGCTATTCCTGTAGTAACTAAGTTATCTTGAATACCTGTAGCACATTTAGCTAAAGTGTTTCTTGTCATCATTGGTACTAATATTATGTCATCTTCTTTTACAGCTTTAGTCAATTCAACTTTGCAGTCTATTAATCTTCCATTTAAATTATTGATGTATTCTTCTGGTATAACTTTTTTAGCTGCTTCTGTCATTACTACGTCATATTGCAGCATTTTCATGGAAGCTAATGTTTCAAATATACTTTTTAAATTTACTGCACCACCAGATACAAATAAAAGAACTCGTTTGTTCATCATATTTATTATCTGTGCAATAATAGGTTTTAGTAAATCTTCAATATCCATTTACTCACCTCTCTTATCTGATACTATTCATAGATATTCCTATTGGTGTTACTAGTAATGGATTATATGGCTTTATAGTTTTAATAACTGTGTATTTTTCAACTACCTTTTCTATATCTTTAAGACAGCAGGTTCCACCTACAAGATAAATGGTTTCCACATCATGCCCTTGTACGTGTCTTAAAACTATATCCGCCATTTTTTCTATTACTGGTCTAACTACAGGAAACACAGTATTATAATTATCAGGATTAACTTTAAATTTTTCAGCCTCTTCATATTCTATTCCCAGGCTTCCAGCTACTACTAAACTTAAATGGTGTCCTCCTGTAGGCTCATCTGCTGAATAAACTACTTCACCATTTTTTAATATGGATATTCCAGTAGTACCTCCACCTACATCCACTACTGCACCATCTTTTATTTTTAAAACTTCAGATGCAGCAGTAGGTTCATCAATTACATTAGTCACAATGAAATCCGCTGCTTCTACTACATTTTGAATAACCTTAACATTACCCTTGCTTATTCCCGGTGGTATAGCTGTAGCAGCATAATCCAAAGTTCTGTTCAAAGTTTTTTCCAGCTTACTTTTTAATTCTCTAACTATTGTAACAGCCTTTAGATATTCAACTACTATTCCATCCTTTACAACGCTTGCAGGATAAATTTCTCCAGCTACTGGTACATTATTTTTATCTAATACGGTTATAACAATATTTGAAGTACCTAAATCAACTCCTACTTTAATTTCTTCCTTTTCATCTATTTCACTAGGTTTTGAAATAGTATCCTCCATTTGTTTAATAAACATATTGGCTCTATTTAGTATATCCTCTGTACTAGTGTTTCCTACCATATCCATCACCTGCTTCTACTCATTATCCTAATAAATTCATTATTTTTTAATTCTGCTGAATTAGCTTCATCCGTATCTAAATGCATTTCTAGAGCTGATGCTTCACTAACTCTAATAAGTACATTTTTAAATATTAATCCCTTATCTCCAGCAGTTTCTACATTTACAAGATCTCCATCTTTTACTCCATAAGCTTTGGCTTGTTCTGCAACCATGTGAATATGTCTTTTAGCACAAATAACCTTATTGTTAAAAGTCAACATACCCTTTGGCCCAATAACACAAAGACTTGCTGAGTTTTCCAAATCTCCAGAGTTTCTAACTGGTGGCTTTATTCCTAACGCAAAGGCATCTGTTCTAGATATTTCAATTTGGCTGTATTTTCTTACAGGACCTAAAATTCTTACCTTCTGGAAAGAACCTTTAGGTCCTGCAATAGTTACTGTCTCATTGGCAGCAAATTGTCCTGGCTGCTTTACTTTACCTTTTATTGTAAGTTCATACCCCTTACCAAATAAGCATTCTAAATCTTCTTGAGTAACATGAATATGTCTATTAGATATACCTACAGGTATTGAAAAATCTCTATTTTTTATTTCACTCTTTGTCACAATATCTAATACTATATCTTTTATTAGATTTTCATTTATATCTATCATTCCTATCACCTTCTATTACCTTTATAGTTAATACATAAAGTTTTTGGCTGCCCTTTTTTTCTTGTACAAGCAGGATCATGACATATGTTGCACACCTCATTATTTTCCTGTTCATTTAAATAACTATCATTATGTGTGGATTCTTTATCCTGCTCCTTCTCATTACTAACTTTTTCTTCTTGAAAAACTTCAGGTGACCTTGGACTATCTAAACTGGCATCATTATCTTCTACCTTTTCTTCTGTTTCAACATTAGTACTATCTTCCACTTTATCTTCAATCTTTTCTTCCATATCAACTGTATTTTCTAATTTATTTTCTTCCTCAATAGTATCCTTTATTTCAGCTTCTTTAGCTTTAATACCTATAGTTTCCTCAGATTCAATAATTCCCTCTATATTTTCAGCTGGTCTTGGTATTATAAGTGTTGCATACACCTGATTAATTTTAGCTGCACTAACTTTTGCTGCTTCAATAGCAGCTTTCACTGCTCCTACATTTCCTCTTATTTTAATAGTTACAAGCCCAGATCCTTTAGTAAGTTCATACCCTATTAATTCCACATTGGCCGATTTAACACAAGTATCTGCTGCCTGTATTGCTGCAGCCATTCCAACGGTTTCAATAACACCGAGGGCTTCTTTATTCATTAAAACCCCTCCTTAAAAATTCAACTTAATCATACTTCCAATTTTTCTCAGGTAATTTTTATATTTAATTTATCAATAACAGAAATAACTGATGCTCTAATTTTCTCTATCAATTCCATATTAACTGATTCTATGTTTTTGAAAGGCATTGTCTTATAAAGTCTTGCTGCATTACATCCAATTATTCTTGCTTTTTCTTTCTCATACAAATTTAATTTCATATCAATAAGAGGCTTTTCTTCCTTAAGCTTGTTATAGTGAAGTACTATTCTATCCTCCATAACTCCAATAGCTATACCCATCCTGGATTCCTGTGCTTTAACATAAACTTCTCTCAAAATACTGTCTTCACTAAGGCTCATATTTTTTACACTGTAAGGAATGCCTTCTTCTTCTATTCCAGCAAGAATTTCTTTTAGAAGAGCTTCTTTGAAATTTTTTACACATACAAAAATGCAAGGCATTTCTAAATTATTAGCTATCATTTTAATTACCTCTCAAGCTATTGTAATGAGATATTACAAGTCCAGTTGCAACTGCATTTCTAGGTCCTTGATTTCCTCTTATGTTACCACTTCCACACACAACACCATAATGAGATAATTCATCAGAAATTATTTCAGGAATTTCAAAATCCAATGCAGATCCACCTACTAGTACAACAAAGTCAATACTTCTCAAATCATTATTAGGTGCAACATCTTTTAGTGCTCTAATAACATTAGTTACAAAGACCTTTCTTTTTGCTTCTCTTCTAACCATTTTTATCTTTTCTAATGCATGCTTAGTTGGAATAGGAACCATTTCTTCATTTTTAACTATTATATTCCTTGCAAATAGGGATGCATCTAAAGGCTGCTGAAAGAAACATACACTTCCATCTTCATATCTTATGTTAAAAAGACTTTCTACTTTAGCTAAAGGATGTTTCTTTATATCCTCTGCTAAATTATAATCTTCCAGTCCTAATTCAGATTTTATAAGCATTGTAACCATTTCTCCAGCACCAGCATGATGAATTGATTTTACAATTCCTTCTTTGCTTATATATGCAGAATCCGTTGAACCTCCTCCAATGTCCAATATAACAAGAGGTTTATCTGTTCCTGGAGTTGTAAGCGCTCCAAGTACTGCCATATTTGCTTCTACTCCACCAATTAAAACTTTTACTCCAGTTTCATCTTGCAGTTTTTTAGCAATAGTCTCCATTGGAAGCTTACTTGTCTTTACCATAGCTGCAAGAGCTACAGCATTTTCTAGTGCAAATTCTTCAGCTAGACCACCTTGAACCTTTTGAGGTATAAATGTATCTACAGCCAAAATATCTTGAATCTTTACATCTTCTATATTTTGTGCTGTTAACTCTCCCATTATCTGTCTTACTCGTTCAATCATGCCGCCTACATTTGTACCTGACTCTCCAGTTACATCCTTTAAAGGCCACACTTCACTTAAACTTTCCATTATTGCACTGGAACCTTGTTCTATCCCAATCTTATTTTGTTTTGTTCCCATTAGAATTAGTTTTCCAGCAGGTATAACTCTCTCCTTTACATCCCCTTCTGGGGTTCTTATGACAACAGCTGACCTGTTGCCAATAAGAGCCCTTGAAATTGGGATTATATGTTTTGTTTCTCCAGGTGAAAGTTTAAATACAGTAGCAAGTCCATAAGGATTAGATAACACCTTTATAGTTTTTCCAGATGCCGCTACTTCAACTGCTGCAAGCATTCCCATAGGAACTTTATCAATATAAGCCACTTCATCTACAATAGGTATTTTCTTGTCCAGCCTATTTGATATTATTACTCCATCATCTGCTTGTACCACTGCCCCAGTAATTTCAACATTTCTCTTAAATGCTTCATTTAATTTCTTAGCTGCAGTTTCAAAATCCACTGATTTAGGAATTATACATATTACTTCTTCATTTGCATGAAGGTATTCTAGTTCATCAAGGAAAACCGTTTTACCAGTACCTACTCCTAGGCCTCCTGGTGTATCAGGGTTATGACCTATCATAGTAGATTCTGTAATTATAGTTTCCGTTATAGTTTCCATGGCTACATCACCAATAACTGGAGTCGCTTCATTTATACATATAGTGTGCAATTTTTCTACGGGGGTACCTATATTATTACAAGCTTCTTTCAAAGCAAGAAGCACTCCTGCCACATTATCAGTGGTCCCTTTAATTCCTGTGGTCTTAACCATACTGCTAGTCACAAATTTTAAATCAGCATCAAAATCAGCAATGGCAACTTCAGTGGTAGAATTTCCTATGTCAACTCCTGCTACAAGTTTCACTTGTATCACCTACCTAAACTTTTAGTCTATTTCTCTTTTCATATACTTCACAAGCTTCTCTAACAAGTGCAGCACTTATTTTTGCATTATATTTATTTTCTAATTCATCTGCTATATCAAGTAATTCCTGCTTTGTTGATCTATAAGGTCTTAATGCATTATAGATTTCAAGAACTCTATCATCTGGAACTGCTGTTAACTCTGCAGCTCTTCTAAGATTTTTTGCAAATGCATGTCTTCCTATAGATTCTGCTATTTCAGCTTGATATATAAGAACTTCTGGAGTTATTTTTATATCTTCTGCAGATACACTTCCATTTAATACACTTTCAATATTTATATCATTTAAGGTTTTACCACTTTTAGTTCTTATTAAATCGCTTCTCTTTTGAGCTAAAGGATAATCATTTTTAGTCAAGCTTCCAGAGGAATTTTTTTCGCATTTTTCTGCAGACTTATCTCCGCTAGTTGTCATATTTTTTAAAACTTCATTGATTATTTGTTCTAATAAAGCGTTATTTTCCATAACTTCACCCCTATTCGAAAATTACTTTTAATTCTATAGGCTTAGCATGTGGTACTACATGTTCTGTTTCTTTTATATGGAGTATTGCTGCTTTAGCCTGATATTTTGGTCTTGCCATTTGATCATTTCTAACTGGAACTGGGTCTGGTGATTCTCCCTTAGCATATTTAGCAGCATTTTTACCTATAGCTCTGAAAGTTTCTCTATCTATTAATGGTGCTTGTGAAAATAATTCAAGGTTATTTAATGGTTGTAAATCTTTTTGATGTATAACTGTAGTTCCCTTAGATTGTATTCCTATGCCTATACCTGATCCACTTATTTTAGCAGCATCATTAGCCATAAAAGATACATCTGATGTACGTAAAGCTCTTACTACTCTTGGAGTAATTCCTTCTTCTTCTATACCTGCTAAAATTTCTCTTAATACTTCATCATGAGGTATTCCAACTATAGTTTCAGTTTGAGTTTTTCCAAAAGCTGCACCTAATGCTATAACAACCTCATCGCTTCTTTTTCCAATTTCAGCTGTACCAACTTCCTCTAATCTCATCTTACCGACTCTTGCAGGTACAGTGCTAGATTTAACACTATTTGAACTTATACCTTCTGTTAATTTACTTAAAACCTGTTTGGTTATTAGCTCTATTAGTTCTTCATTAGATACTGAATTTACCATATATAAATCACTCCCCTACATTTTATCAGGATCTAAAGCGTTAGTTATATTTTTAATTTTTTCCCATTTTTCGCCTTCAAGTCTATATCCTGTTCCAGGTCCCATGTAATCATTAATATCATTAACTGCACTTATAACATTGTAATTTTCATCAAAAATAGCTGATGCATGAAGGTAGTCTCCTACTATTCTTTGTTTCAACAGATTAAGAAGTCTTTCAGAAATTTCTTGGAATCCACCTTTGTGAAGAGCTTTAACGATATCAAGTCCTGTTACTCCACGAGTTAATAACTCTTGAGCTGCTTTTAAATCCTCTACAACATTTCTAGCTGGCATATCTTTACTACCATGAGCATAAGTTGCTGCTTCAACTTCCTCATCAGTAATAGCAGGTAAGCCTAATTCTCTAAATACTGCTTGAATTGCTTTTGCTGCCTTATTTCTAATAGCTACTACATCTTCTTCTTTAACTGGAACAAGACCTGCATCAATTTTTAAGTCTCTTTCCATGATTACCCAATCATCATAGTCTTCAGCATCCCAGTTTGAACCAGCAAACATGTTATCATAGTTTGGTGTACAGCTGTATCCTGAACATATAAAGTCAGTTCCTGGTAAGAATTGCATCATAGTTCTTGCAGTTCTTCTTATATCAGAATGAGTGAATGTCTGGTCATTACTTGAAGCAACTTCCAAATCTAACATTGTAGTGATAAGATTTTCTCCAAGTACGGCTCTTATTCCGCCTGGTACTGCTGCTGGAACACCTATACAGCTAACTGAACCATTTTGTAATCCTTGAGATCCTGCACCTTTAGTTATCATTATGCATCTTGCTTCTAAGTAAAGCATAGATTTTCCTTCTGCATATCCCATTTGAACTTCTGATCCAGTACCAGATGTAAATCTCATCTTAAGACCACGAGATGCATAAGCTGATGCCAAGAATGCTTTTGAATAAGGAGTATCATCACCATCAACAAACACGTCCTCAGTTCCATAAACAGATATAGTTTCTGCATAAGCAGTATATCCAAGCATACCTAACTTAAGTTCTGTAGCTTCTTCTAATGAACATTGAGTTAATATTCCTGGTCTACCAACCTGTCCCCCTACTAAAAGTGATAAAGCATTAAAAGGAGCATATCTTACTATACCTACTGTTGTTTCCATTTCATCAAAGCCTCTTAAAGCTGATTCAGCAGCATCTGCGGCAATTTGAACTGGATTATCACGTAAGTTAGTAACGTGACATTGATTTGATGGAGTTCTTCTAGCTCTCATTTTTTGAACAGCCATCATCATTTCAACTACATTTAATTTGTCAACTACTTCAACAAGCTTTGCAGGTGTTAAAGCAGTAGTTATTTTAATTATTTCATCTCTTGAAACATTTATATCTGTTAACATTCTAGCTATGGATAAAGAATCCATTGCCATAGCCTTTTCAGCATTTTCTATATTAATAGCATGATTAGCTAAGAAACTATCAATAAAGTCAAAATCTTCTCTCTTTTTTCCATCCATTTCAACTATTTTTCCATTTTCCACTTTAATACTTGGAATTGGATCACTTGGACTTCCTATAGCTATAAGCCCTACTTCTGGCCATTCTTTAACGAATCCATCATTATGAACTGGTCTGTTTTCTAATATTTCAAATCTTTTAGATCTTTTCATTTATAACATCACCCCCTGTTAAATATATGGTTGAGTAGTTGACTTAGGTTCATCTCCCATATTTCCTAATAAGGATATACCAACTTCTCTAGCTGCAATTACTGACTGCCTAACAGCACCTGAATCTCCTGTAATTGTTATTATAACTTCATTTGAATGTGCTGTACCTGCTCCTGGACTAGCGTAAGTTACCATTTCAACATTTGCAGTTTTCATAGCTGTATCTGCCATTACTACACCAATACCTGCTGGAGCACCAACAATTACTCCAAAAGCCTTTCCAAGTGGAGCGCCAAATGCTTTTTCTAATGCCAAGCTTGCTCTTGCTGTATATTGAAGTTCTATATGTCCAGCATCATTTCCATAAACATCTCCAAAAGTTCTGTCTAATTCTTTAAGAGCAACTTCTACTGCTCTTCTTGCATCAGATACATCTTCTGCAGCTAGGATTATTAATGAACCATGTCCAGCTCCGCCCTTTGTATCTCTTGCCATTTCGATAGTTACTACTTCTGTATTAGTAGCTTTTACAGCTTCATCTGCTGCCATAATATGAGGACCAGCCCCTGTTCTTGCACTAATTATTCCTATAGAACGATATTTTTTATCTAATCCCATTTTTTCATGAAGAAAATAATCTACATTAGCTATAACTAAACCAATGGTATCTCCCAATTCTGTTGTTCCTACAAATTCCGTTATTGCTGATGGTGCACTCATAGATAATACCTCCCTTTTTTCTTCTACCACATTTTCTTTTTCATTTACTTGTACAGCTTCTTTATCAAGTATCTTTTGTGCTGCACTTTCAATAATTTTACTCATTTGTTCTTTATCTAAACTCTGCAAATTTATCCTATTCCCTAATTCCAATAAAACCTTTTCAATCAACGCGTTATCCATAAACTTTTACCTCGCATCTTTTCTATTCAGATAATTTAGGTAATATTTTTTCTACATCTGTATGTGGTCTTGGAATAACGTGTATAGATACAACTTCGCCAATTCTCTTAGCTGATGCAGCACCTGCGTCAGTAGCTGCTTTTACTGCTCCTACATCTCCTCTAACCATAACAGTTACAAGCCCTGATCCTATTTTTTCATATCCTACTAATGCAACGTTTGCAGCTTTAACCATTGAATCAGCAGCTTCAATTGCTGCAACTAAACCTTTTGTTTCTATCATTCCCAATGCTTCTTGTCCCATAAATATACCTCCTAAAAATATTAAAATAATTTTATTTGTTGTTATGGTTATATTTTATATTAATACACTCAACAATTTTTATAATATTTAGACTACTTTATTGTCAAAATCAACTTCTTGAAATTGTACTTTTTGTACCTGCTTATGTATTTTTTCGACATCAGCTAATATAATCACTCCAAAAAAATAATATTTTTCCTAATTAATACTAATTGCTAATTGCTTTTTGTATGCATTTATAAGTATAATAAAATCTATATAATAAGTTTTTTTGCAATTCTAACTTATGAGGTGTTTTTATGAGTAACTTAAATAAGTATACATTAGATGAAATTATCGACATATCGTCTCTACAAAGTATTCAAGATAAATTTTCTGAAATGACAAATATGGCTTCTATAACAGTTGATAAAACTGGTACTCCTATAACGAAGCCCAGCAGCTTCTCAAAATTTTGCAATTTAATAAGAACTTCTAAAGAAGGTTATAGGCGTTGTATGAACTGTGATGCTAAAGGTGGTTTGCATTCAACTTTGCAAAAGAATCCCGCAATTTATACTTGTCATGCTGGACTTACAGATTTATGTGCACCAATTGTTGTAAACGATATTGAATTTGGTTCAATGCTTTTTGGTCAAGTTGCTGTTAAGGACAAGGATAATAAAGAAGCTGTTGATTTGCAAAGACTATCTAAAGAATTGGAACTCCCTATTGATAAGCTTGAAGCTGCATTAAAACAAGTAAAATCTATAAAATATAATAGAATAATAGCATCTGCTGATTTTCTTTCTTTATGTACAAACTTAATTGCAAAAATGGGAGTTGCCAATATAACTCACACTGAACTATTAAAGGAAACTGAAGAAAAAATGAAATTTCAACAGCTGGCTAAAGATACTCAAATTAAATCCATTCAATCTCAACTTGATCCTCACTTTTTGTTCAATACTTTAAATACAATTGCTGGAATGGCACTTATGGAAAGCTGTAATGAAACTGCTAATTTAATATATTCTCTTTCAGATATATTGAGGTATAGTATTAAAAGCTCAAAAGATATGGTTGAAATAGAAACTGAATTGGAAAACATAAAAAAATATTTATTTATTCAAAAAACCAGATATAGTGACAAGCTTAATTATGATATAAAAATTCCACAGGAAATATTCAAATATAAAATTCCATCAATGACTTTACAACCTATTATTGAAAATGCCATAATACATGGTTTAGAGCCTAAAAAAGATCCAGTAAAAATTGAAATACACGGTAAAATGCTTCCTGATAAATTTATAGAAATTAAAGTAATTGATAATGGAGTAGGCATAAGCAATGAAAAGTTAAGCATCATAAATGACAAACTCAATTCCACTACTATTAATGGAGGCATTGGAATCAAACTTGTTCATGATAGGTTAATATATTATTTTGGACCTGAATTTGGTATTAAAATTGAAAGTATTCCTAATATAAGTACAACTGTATACATTAAATTTCCACTTGTCGACTAAAACTTTTTAGGAGGTGTATAAATCATGTATAAGCTGTTAATTGTTGATGATGAAGCTTTCGAACGTAAGGTTATTCGATTTATGCTAAAGAAAAGTTTTTCCAATATAAAAGTAATAGGAGATGCTACTAATGGTGAAGAAGCTATATTACTCGCAAAAAAACATGATCCCGATATAATTATCATGGATATTAAAATGCCAGAAAAAAATGGTTTATAAGCACAGCAAGTAATTATGCAATTTAACCCCAATATAAAGACCATTATTTTAACAGCCTTTGATAATTTTAATTTTGCACAAAATGCTATTAAGCTTGGTGTAGTTGATTATATATTAAAACCAATAAAACCAGAAGAATTGAATGAATCCATTAGCAAAGTCATATCACTATTGCAAAGAGAAAAAATAAATTCACAAACTTCAAAAGAAGTAAATTATACAAAAGACTCTATTCATGAAGCCCTAGAATATATAAATAAAAATTTTAATAAAGACATAAGTCTTGAATCAGTATCAGATCACGTACATTTAAATCCTCAATATTTTAGTAGATATTTCAAGAATAATACAGGAATAAAATTCACAGAGTATGTATCAAAAGTACGAATAAAAGAAGGAAAAAAATTACTAGCATCTACTGATAAAAGTGTAAGTAGAATATCTATGGATATTGGATATATAGACCCTGCTTACTTCACTAAGGTTTTTATAAAATATGAAGGAATATCTCCTCACAAATATAGAGTCATGAAGAGAAAAAGCTCTATAAACTTGGATATTTCTTAGTCCATTTTATATATCAATAAAAAAATGGGATAGTATTATGATTTTTAGTACTATCCCCTTTATTTTAAACTTTATAAAAATTATGTTCATTAGTTTTTCTAAATATATTTATTGAAAATCACTATAACCCTAGTACATCTTTAACTGTGTAAAGCCCTGGTGTCTTTTCTTCTAAAAACAATGCAGCTTTACAAGCACCATTTGCAAAACACTCCCAATTATGTGCATGATGAGTAATTTCCAATCTTTCTCCCATTAGTCCAAACATAACTGTATGACTGCTGGATATATCCCCTGCTCTTAAAGA
Organism: Clostridium carboxidivorans P7; assembly: GCF_001038625.1. Lineage (GTDB taxonomy): Bacteria > Bacillota > Clostridia > Clostridiales > Clostridiaceae > Clostridium_AM > Clostridium_AM carboxidivorans. The sequence goes on along the minus strand of NZ_CP011803.1, from coordinate 1,399,707 downwards.
ATGATAACCTATTGTACCTTCTTTTCTAGCACCTTCTCCTTCTCTTCCAAATACAGCTATATCACTTAAATTTTCACCTAATGCTTCTGCTATAATTTCTCCCATTTCCTTAGAAGTTCCACTAGGAGCATCCTTTTTATACCTATCATGCATTTCTACTATTTCTATATCAGACATTTTTCCTATAGTTTCTGCTGAAATTTTTAAAAGCTTATACATAAGATTTACAACCATAGATGTATTGGCTGCAAAAACCACAGGAATGCTCTTTGAAATTTCTACAATTCTATCATACTGTTCTTTAGAAAATCCAGTAGTGCCGCAAACCACTGCTTTTTTATATTCAAGTGCTTTTTCCATTATACTCATAGAACTTTCTGGTGTAGTATAGTCAATGATTACATCAGTTTTATTTATGATACTTTCAATATTATCTACCACAACTGCTCCTACTTCAATTCCTATGGAAGAAACCAATCCCACATCCTTTCCAATATAATCTCTTCCTTTTGGTGCTAAAGCTCCTACAATATTAAGTTCATTCATTTCATTAGCTATTTTTACAATAAGTTTTCCCATTTTACCCTTTGGTCCTGTTATAATTACATTCATACATTTATCTGGATCATAAATCAGTAATTCTACATTTACAATAAAATTTACTGACTAAGACATATTTTCGCCATATGCCTAACTCCAGTTTTCACCTGCCTTATTTTAAATTTTGATGATTATTTAAAAAATCTAGTTATATTTTAAATTTATGAACTATTCCACTAAGTTCCTGTGCTAATTGAGCTTGACTTTGTGCTGTTTTAGCTATCTGTTCCATAGCAAGTGATGCATCCTGTATACTATCTTTTATTTCATTTGTACTTGCAGATGATTTTTCTGAATCCTCTGCCATACTTTGAATTGAATTGGTTACCTGATTTACTGATGCTGTAATCTGCTGAGCCATGGATGATAAATCCTCAGCCATTCCTGACACATATTCTGAATCCTTATAATATTGTTCTCCTGTATTTAAATATGAGTCAAATTGTTTATTTACATTTTCATCAATAAATTTTAACAACTCACTGCCATTATCAGCAAGATTTTTAAATGCTTCTTGTACCTTTTCTATAGTATCCTGTATCGTATAAACGGTTTCTGAAGTTTGTTCAGCTAAACTTCTTACCTCTTCAGCAACTACAGCAAAACCTTTACCATGCTCTCCTGCTCTTGCTGCTTCTATTGCTGCATTCAATGCTAATAGATTAGTTTGCTCAGAAATGCTTGCTATTGCATCTGCCATTGTCTTTACTTCTCCTACAACTTTTGCTGATTCTATAGCTTTTAAAATCTTTTCCTCTTTATCTTTATAAATATTTCTACTTTCAGATATAGCATTCTTAGCATTTTTTTGTACTGAAATAGCTCTATCTTTAGATTCATTTGAATTATTACTTCCATCCATTGCTTTATTTGAAAGTTTCATTATACTGGAATCTATTTCTTCTATAGAAACTGTAACATTTCCTGTTGATGAGTTAGCTTTTTGGGCTATTTTTACTATATCTTCAGTTGACATATTTATATGTTCAAATCTTGAAGCAAGTTCTTCAGAAGTTGCAGATAATTCTTCACTAGCAGCGCTCATATCCTGTGCTCCGTCCATAATCTTTTTAATTAATATTTTTATATTTTCCTGAGCAGTATTAAGAGCTGCTGCAGTTTCTCCAAATTCATCTTTTCTTAACATGTGCGTTTCATTTGAAAAATCATATTGTGAAAGCCTTTCTGCTAAATTTCTAATTTTTAGTAAAGGCTTTGTTATGGATTTAGCTATAAATAATCCAAAAATTAATCCTACCAATATAAAAATTATGGTAGCAATGAGTGCCATTAATTTTAAGTGCTGTATGGAATTAAATAATACTGATTTATCAGCTTCTACCACTATAAACCAATTTAATCCACTTACAGGAGCATAAGAAATAATTTTTTCTAGCCCCTTGTATTTATATTCTCCATATCCAGTTTCACCAGTGATTACTTTTTTGATGTAATTACCTAGTTCTTTATAACTAGAGTCTTTTTCAGCATTTTTAATAGAATTATCCTCTTTTTTTACTACCTCTATATCTTTATGTAAAATTACTGTTCCTTCTTTATTTATCACATAAGGATATACTGAATTAGAAAATTTCATTCCTTGTAAAAAAGTACTCACCTTTTGCACATCTAATGTTCCAATCATGGCACCTATAGTTTTGCCATCACTTCCTTTTATTGGAGCATATGCATCCATAATGAGTGATCCGTTTACTTTACTTTTCGTAGCATCAGAAAAACCTGTTTCACCATTAAGAGCTTTTTTTACATATTCTATCTTTGATACATCTAGTTCATTGTCATTTAAAGTGGTATGCGCTTTTCCGTTTAAATCTACTATCCCTAATTTTTCAAAACCAAATTTTTTACTTTCCTCTATTAATATAGGTTTTTGAATTTCCCAATTTCCTGACTTTACTTCATTTAAAGCTACAAGCCCATTTAGTGCAGTTTGTTCATTTTTCATATAATTTGATAAAAGCTTAGAAACATCATCAGTCCTTTCTATTAAGTTTGTTTTTACAGTTTCATTTAATGAACTTGATGAAATATAATAAGTTCCAAAACTTAGAACTCCACATATTATTAAAACCAATAAAAAAATTTGTAATGTTAATTTACTTTGAACCTTTTTCATATTTCCTCCCATTCCTATTAAATTTAATTAATAATTATATAATATGGAAATTGGTTAATTTTATAATATAATACTAACTTAACATATAATTCAATACAATTCTACATAATAGTATACTTTTTTAGAATATTTACCTTTTTCTCACTTATTATATAACATTAAAACTATAAAAAAGCTAGAAAGTGATTTTATAAAATGTATTATATAAAAACTTATTCTATATAATACTTAATTATTAATCTACTTTCTAGCTTTTTATTATATTATAACTTGTGCCTTTAATATTATTTACAACTCCCTTACTTTTTATTCACTAAATTCAGTACCTCTGAAAAGGATAATTGTTTTTCTCCTTTTTTTTGTTTTCTTTTTACATAAGGTTCATTTAATTTTTGGTTTATTTCTAATTTTCTTATACTGGATATTTTACTTACTTCCATAACATTACCACCTTTTCAATTTAACTCATATCCAAATTATACCATTTACTTTATTTGTAAATCAATCTTTTTTTAACAATTGTACTCCTTATTAATATTTATTTTACACAATACTTTTTACAAAATTGTTTCATTAAAGTTACAATAGTGTTACATTGGAAACTTATACTAAAAAAAATAAACATAGGTATTTCTACCTATGTCAGGCTGTTGATAAACATATTTTGTCAGCAGTCTTTTAAATTTTTAGCCCGATAGGGCTTTTTTTAAATTCAAAAAGGATTTTAAGATTTTGTGTAGAATTAGTATAATATCAGATTTTTTAAGGAGTTAACTATTATGATTAAAGAAAATAATTCTGCACAGCAACAATTAGAGTTAGTATATATAGAAAATTTAGTTCCCAAAGATCATATCTTAAGGAAAATTGATAAATATATAGATTTTTCATTTATAAGAGATTTAACTAAGGACTTCTATTGTCCTGATAATGGACGACCAGCAATTCAGCCAGTAGTTTTATTCAAAATGTTATTTATAGGTTACTTATTTGCAATAAGATCAGAGCGACAGCTCGTGAAAGAAATTGAAGTAAATGTAGCTTATCGCTGGTTTTTAGGATTTTCATTAACAGATAAAATCCCAAGTCATTCTACTATAAGCCAAAATAGAATAACAAGATTTAAGGATACAAATATATACCAAGAAATCTTCGATAATATTGTATTTCAAGCAATAAATAAAAAATTGGTAGATGGTAAAATTCTATATACAGATTCTACACATTTGAAAGCTAACGCTAATAAAAACAAGTTTACAAAAGAACAAATTACACAATCAACCAAAGACTATTTTAATGAGTTAGAAGAAGACATTAATAAGGATAGAGTAGCTCATGGAAAACAACCTCTAAAAAAAAAGATAAAATAGAAAAAACTAAAGAAATTAAGACCAGTACTACAGACCCTGATAGTGGCTATATGCATAGGGATGGAAAACCAAAAGGATTTTTTTATTTAGATCATAGAACTGTAGATGGAAAGTATAACATAATAACAGATGTTTATGTAACGCCTGGTAACATAAATGATGTAGATCCTTATATAGAAAGACTAGATGTTCAAATTAAAAAGTTTAATTTGCAAACTAAATATGTTGGAGCCGATGCTGGTTATTCTACTAATAATATTTGTAAACAAATATTTGAACGAGAACTAAAAGCAGTTATGGGCTATAGACGTAGTCCTCATGTAAAAGGTAAATTTACTAAATTTAGATTCCAATATGTTAAAGAACAAGATGTATATTATTGTCCAGATTTAAGAGCATTAGAATATAGAACTACTAACCGTGATGGCTATAGAGAATATGCATGTAAAATCGAGTACTGCAGCCAATGCAATAAAAAAGAAAATTGCTTATCAGATAAAAGTAAAAGAAAAGTTGTTTATCGCCATGTATGGGAAGATTACAAGGATGAAGTAATCAAATTTACTAAGACTGATAAAGGAAACTGGCTATATAAAAGAAGAAAAGAAACTATCGAGCGTAGCTTTGCAGATTCAAAAAATCTCCATGGTCTGCGCTATTGTCGCATGCGTGGAATTAAAAAAGTTTCTGAACAATGTTTGTTAACAGCAGCAGTTCAGAATATGAAAAAGATAGCTAGGGTGCTATCGCACCTATTTTTGCAATTTTTAAAGAATGCACTAACCAATTTATGGATAACATTCTTTTTTTATATGCTACCGCATAAATATTTAAGACAAAATTAAACCCAGCACTTTAAAAAATGCTGGGTTTATGAACAATCTGACATAGGTATTTCTACCTATGTCCATTTTTTAATAATTTATGTTTTTAAAATTATATTATTAGTATTTTATCTAATACTAATGGTTATTTTACAAATTCAATTAAACCTTCTTCTAACTTAGAAATACGAGCTAAGGAATACAAGTCATATCCTTTACTCATTATCATATCATGTCCAGGTTGAAAAGATTTTTCAATTACAATTCCTATTCCTGCAACTTTTGCACCTGCTTCCTCAACTAAACGAGCTGCTCCAAGTGCTGCTTCTCCATTTGCTAGGAAATCATCAATAATTAATATATTATCTTCCTTTGTAATATACTTTGCAGATAATGTTAATTCATAATCGCTGCCTTTAGTAAATGAATGCACAGTAGTTTGATAAACATCCCCATCTAAATTTCTTCCTTTTTGTTTTTTTAATGTTACCATGGGTAAATCCATTTGCATTGCTGTCATAACTGTTGGAGCTATTCCTGAACTTTCAATAGTAAATATTTTAGTAATACCTCTATCTTTAAAATAGTTTTTAAAATCAGTTCCTATTTCATACATTAATTTTGGATCTACTTGATGATTCAAAAAAGAATCCACCTTTAATACAGTTGAGGACAACGCACGTCCTTCTTCTAAAATTCTTTTACACAATGTTTCCACTATATTATCACCTCATACATTTTTGTTTAACCTTGCAGACTTAGAGATTAACTTTTCCATACATTCTTGTCTGTACTTTAAGAAATATTTATCATACATGTAACCTGGCAAACTATAATTTTCAGTATTATAAAAAAAACACCTCAATTCGCATTGAGGTGTTATATTTCAGACAAATAGATATAAGTATACCTAAAAACTAAAATCAATACCTCGTAGTCTGCTAATTAACGGTAGCAGGTAGAAACCTTCGGACCATATTTCCGAATATATACGAGTTTCTTGCATGATACACCACATTATATCATATTTTGTCCTTAAAAACATTCTTTATTTTTACTAATGTACTAAATTTTTTTTCTAATCTATTGTAATTTGAATAGTTTTACAAAATAACTAAACAATGTATCTGGTTTTTCATCATCATAGTAATAATGAGATAAAGCATCGTCAAGCCATATAATTACTACACTTAGCAAATACCATGCTATACAATTATGTAAACACAGCTGTCCTAAAAAATTAAACCTAATTGATGAATAATTCCATAGATTTAAATGTAAGTATAAATTAAAAAATATACCTGCAAGCAGTTCCACCGCAGTAATTAAGGAACCACCAATAATTACCTGCTGCCACATTTTTAAATTATAATATCTAGGTTTATCATTTAAAGAACCTACAATTGCTGCACAAAACCCTCCTACTAAAAACATCCACAAGGAAGTCCATCCACACAAACTCCATTTTGATATTCCATTATAACCTACTAATGAACCACCAAAAGCTCTTGTTATTATTTCTACATTTAGATAAATGCTTCCGAAAAAAATAAAATGAATTAATTTATTTTTCCAATAGTGACTGGACTTATTATGTGTCATGTTATTTTCCCCTCCTATGCATATTAAAGTTCTTACTTAAACTTATAAATCATTTCTTATATTTTTAGTATTAGTTATAAAATTAGATATATAACTTCCAAATTATTAAAATTTGTTTTAATATCTAATAATTACACACTTTTATTAGCTATCAACTAAAAAAAATTGTAATTTTATGCAATTTTTACTTTTATAAAATATGTGCTAAAATTAAAAAAGTATTAAGATAGATGTACTATTACAGGTACATTAACTTTTCATGCTTTTCTTAATTTATAAATAAAAAATAGGAGGATTTAAGAAATGAATGCAAGTGTAGCAATTCAAGTACTACCAAAGGTGGAAGGAGAAGAAACTATCCGTATTGTAGACGAAGTCATAGCTTATATTAGAAGTACTGGATTAAATATGTCTGTTGGTCCTTTTGAAACTACAATTGAAGGTGACTATGATGAACTAATGAACATCGTAAAAAGATGCCAACTTATATGCATAGAGCAAGGCGCTCCAAGTGTTATGTCCTATGTTAAAATAAGTTATAATCCTGAAGGCGTATGGACTATTGATAAAAAAGTAAAAAAGCATCATTTAGAAAATAGCAATAGCTAAATTATTTAAAAATAAAATATATCCTATAGAGTGTATTAATAAAAAATCTACTCCATAGGATATATTTATATAAATTTAGGACATACTATTTTTATTTTTAAACTTTTTATTTGTAAAATTAGAAATAAAATTATTCTCTTTTTCAATATGAACCTGTGCTAAAAGCATCCCTATAAACATAAGCACACATCCCAAGATTCCTCTCGTTCCAAAGCTTTCATTTAAAATTAAAAAACCGCCTATACTTCCAAATACTGATTCCATACTCATTATAATAGCTGCCTCTGATGGTTCAGCATTTTTTTGAGCTACAATTTGAAGCGTATATGCAACCCCAGATGAAAGAATGCCTCCATACAAAATAGGTATAATCGCCATAATAATTGAACTTATAGCTATTTTTTCTACAAATAGAGCACATACTAAACTAAGTATTGAACATGTAGCAAATTGAAGGAATGCCAATTTTAAGTTATCAACTTTTTTAGCAAAATTATCTATCAAAAGTATCTGAACTGCAAAGAAAAAAGCACATATAAGCTCTAGAAAATCACCATATGATATTGAAAATTTATCTGTTATACATAAAAAATATAATCCCATGACAGCAATTAAAGCGCCAATCCAGGTATTAATACCAATACGTTGTTTCAAAAATATACCCAAAATAGGTACAACCACAATATATAGACCAGTTATAAAAGCAGCTTTTCCTGCTGTAGTATGCATTATTCCTACTTGTTGAAATGATGACCCTAAAAATATAAAAATTCCTGCAGCAACTCCTGGTAAAAATGCTTTTTTAAATTCCTTAGCATGTTCATGTTTTTCACCAGAACTATTATAAAAGAGAATAAGCGGAATTAAAGATATGCTTCCAAGTGCAAATCTTACACCATTAAAAGTAAAAGCTCCTATATATTTTCCTCCAACTCTTTGGGCAACAAATGCAAATCCCCATATGCAAGCTGTAAGTAAAAGTAACAAATTGAATTTAATTTTTTGTGTTTTCACTAAAGTTAGCCCCCTTATTTATGCAAATTTATGTATAAATATAAGTATAATACACATTTACTAATTAGTACACCTCTTTTCAAAAAATCAACTAACTTTATTTTAATATGAAAATAACTTAACTATCTAATGTATAATAGTTAAACCTTAAGACAACAAAAAAATGGACAACTAAATTATATTTAATTGCCCATTTTTTAAAATTTACTATTTCACTACAAATTTCTTCTCCACTGTTTTATTCAATTTTTGTCCATTTTTTGATTTCAAGTCCCCAGTTATTATTAAGGTATACTCTTCGCCTTTTACAAAACCATCTTTAGTACTAATTTTTACATTATTAGATGAATCTAAAGAAATTTCCGTATCTAAAAGGTTTCCATCCTTGTCCTTAATCATAATATTTGTAGAATTTACACTTTGCTCATCTACTGCCTGTGTAAAACTCATATTCCAACTTGTCTTTTTATCATTTATTTCTTGATCTGGCAAAACTTTTTTAGCTGAGTATTTATTCACTTTGTCTAATGCTTTAGCTTCATTATCAGTTACCTTCTTTTGCAAACTAACAATTTTCTCCCTTAATGCAGTTATTTTATTTTTCAATTCGCTACTTTGGCTGTCGCTCATACCTTTAATCTTAGAAATATTTTTTTCTACTGTATTCAACTTATTATTTGTAGCATTTAATTTACCAATAAAGCTATTATATCTTGAATTATCTTCACTGTCGTATTCCTTTTCGAATTCATCACTTAATTCATCTTCTGTACCAGTTATATCAGTGTTATCGCCACTAGATCCATCTGTTTGATTATCAACAGCTGTATCTTGGGTACCACTGTTTGTTGATTCATCTGATGTAGTCGTAGTATTGGTTGTATCTGATGTTGGAGTTGTTGTGGTAGTATTATCTCCACCTGTTGTATTACTTGTATCTCCTGATTGAGTTGTGGTATCTGTTGTGGAATTAGTAGTATTATTTGTGCTAGTCTCTGTACTTGATGATGAAGTTGTAGAGTTAGTACTATCTGTACCTGATGTTGAGTCACTTGTACTTCCTGGCTGAGCCGTTGTATCTCCAGAGGAATTAGTTGTACTGTCTGTTGAATTATCAGTTGTATTAGTTTGTGAAGTATCCGTACCAGTCTGAGTGCTATTTGTATCTGTTGGCGTAGTACTAAAATACTTGTCTATAGATTTTTCAATTTGATTTAGTGATAATTCTATCTTATCAATCCTATTTGACACTAAATAAATCTGTTTTGTTAACTTCTTATCACCATTATTCTTTACACTTTTACCAGTGCTATTCTTTGCATCACTATGACTAGTGTGATTTAACCCATTACCTTTACTATTCACAGAAGCTGCCAATACAGTAGTACTTGATAAAGACACCATTAGTGCCACTGACAAAACTAAAATTTTACTCTTTACCACGGAAAATTCCTCCTTTATAAGAATATATTAATATTTTCGCTTTATTTATCTAAAGCTTTATATGTTTTTATTATATTTTTAAATGAAATTTAAAAATATATAATATCTTTTGTTTTTTTACTTTTTATGCAACAAAAAACAACCTTTTACAGGTTGTTTTAACATTATTATACAAACTATATATATATTTATTTATGGTCACTCTATTTTGAATATTGTTATTTTAAAAAAGATATTTTAAAATTAGTATACTTAAATCTATTTTCCAATAGTTTCATTAAAGCTTCCTACTCTATAACCTTGCAAATCCAACGTTACATATTTAAATCCAAATTCTTTTATTTTATTTGCAATAGTATCTAAAAGTTCCTCATTAAATAATTTGCTTCTATCATTTTTACTCACTTCAATTCTTGCTAAATCTCCATGGCATCTCACTCTAATAGCTCTAAATCCTATGCTCATCATATATTTTTCCGCATTTTCAATTTTTACAAAATCCTCTTCTTTTAATTCATTACCATAAGGTATTCTTGTTAAAAGACATGCATATGGAGGCTTATCCCAAGTGTTAAGCTTTAATTCTTTAGAAAAAGCTCTTATTTCTGCTTTTGTCAATTTACATTCTAAAAGTGGACTTTTTATTTCTAATTCTTTTAGCGCTCTAAGACCTGGTCTATAATCACCTATATCGTCAAAATTTGTTCCATCAATTACACAATCATATCCTTGCTCTTTAGCTGCATTCAATATCATACTAAATACCGCTGTTTTGCAAAGATAACATCTATCTTCTGGATTATATCTGATAGAATCAATAATTGGAGCTTCTATGATCTCATGTTTAACACCTAATTCTTTAACCAATTCCTTTGCTTCTTCTATTTCCCATTTTGGAATATATGGAGATAAAATTGTCACTGCTTTTACATTATCACCTAATGCTTCTTTAGACGCTTTAAGCAAGAATGTGCTATCTACTCCACCTGAAAATGCCAAAACTACTTTTCCTAAACTTTTCAGATATTTTATTAATTCTTTATACTTGTCATTATTTATCATGTATATTCTCTCACCTTTCATATAAAAATCATTTCACTTTTTATAATATAAAATTATTCATATTTATTTATAAATCTAACATAAATAAGTATCTATTCTTCAAAATTATCTTTTTCCCCTAAGTAAACTCTTAAAACATTTGGGATTTCTAAATCTCTATGACCAATTCCATACCCTACTTTTTTTATTGAAAAGCCTATTTTTTCAGTAAACTTTTCAACATTAGCTGCCAATATAGCTGCCCCTGTAGGTGTAGTTGTTTCAAAAGACACTCTTCCAATGTTAATTGGTATATCTTTTAATATTTCAACAGTTGCTGGTGCAGGTATTGGTATAATACCATGAGCACATTTAACAAACCCGCCTCCTAATTGAACTGGAGATGCAATGATTTTATCAACTTGTAAATAATCTAAACAAATAGCTGCTCCTACTATATCTATGATAGAATCAATAGCTCCTACTTCATGAAAATGCACTTCGTATAAAGCTTTTCCATGAACTTTACTCTCTGCTTCTGCTACCTTCATAAACATATTTAAGCTTAGTTTCTTAATATTATCTTTTAAATCACTTGAATTTATTATATTTTCTATGTCTTTTAAATTTCTATGATGATGCTCATGAGTGCTGCTGCTAATATGTACATGATTGCAGTGCTCATGTGCATGATGTTCTTCACTGCTGTGGTGAATATGATCATGAACATGATGATCACCATTATGGTCATGTAAAACTTCTGCTTTATTAATTGATTGTGAATTTATTATAACATCTACCCTAGTTCCTGTTATTCCTAGCTTTGCATCATTTTTAATTTTTATTTCATACTCTGAATCTAAATTAAGCTTTAAAAGTTCTTCTATTAAATATTCTTTAGGAATTCCTAAATCTAATAATGCTGCTAAATTCATATCACCACTTATGCCGCAAAAACAATCATAATATAATATTTTCATGATAATCACTCCTTGTAACTTTTGTATTATAAATAATATTTCATTTTTCAATTTAAAAATATTAAGTAAAAATTTTGTATGTGCTAAAGTTGAGTTAATAATATTTAATATATATAATACTATACTTTTTTAAAAATTCTTCATTTTTCACAATATTTCCACATCTTTATCTGCAATTATATTATTTTCCAAAAATAGTACCATTATTATAATAAAAATACTGTTGAATAAATTAACATTAATATGATATTTGTGATAAGAACGTAGAAATGAAAACTTAGTTTTAAAATAAATGAGCACCAGTGTTGTTCACCAGTGCTTATTTAAACAAAATTTATCTATAATAAGGGGGACTTATTATATTAAACTTTATTATGTTTTGTTCATCTAGTACAATTATTATTATATATCTCAATTGTTACATCTTTGTGTAATTTTTGTTGATTGTTTATGTATATTTTTTTAACATTTTATGAATGAATCTTTTTTCTTCCATAAGGACATACATACAAACACATACCACATACAGGTACTTCTTCATTATTTTTCATTTCATTAAAATATCTATCACATTTTTTTACATCAAATCTCTCTTCTCGTTCTTCACCTTCTTTGTAATTTCTACCATGTAGTGACTTAGTTGGACATATTTCCACACAAGCCATACAGCTTCCACATTTTTGTTCCATTTTTTTACCCGTAATATTCAAAGGTGCATCTGTTAACACACTTATCCATCTTACCCTTGGGCCATGGTCAGGAGTTATTAACAAACAATTCTTGCCTATCCATCCGTGTCCAGCTAACCTTGCTGCAAGCTTGTGTGAAAATGATGCATTTATATAATCACTATTTACTCTTTCTGCTGCAGATATTGGAAGTGCTCTATACCCTTCTTTATTTATATATGAGCTTATTACTGAAGCTATATTATCCAACCTGTTATTTATAACTTCATAACAGTGATCATATTCTATTTTTACGATGTTATTAGAATCATTTAAATGATCAACAATAGTAGAAGGAAACACAATTCCCATTGAAATAGCTCTTGGATAACCGGCTACAAGCTCTCCACCATATTTAACAATTTCACTTTCATATTCACTTATATCTGCAACTCCATAATAATCAATCATAAAATTGTTTAATATTTTTTTTATATTTTCTTCAAGCATAAAAACATCCCCTTATCTTTTTTAATTATTTATAGTAAAATATTACTTAATATTAAACCCCTTTGCTGTATTTCTTCTATAACCTTTAGTATAACTGATATTAAGTATTTTTTTAAATATACATAACCTTTCCATTATAGAAATTAATAGATTTGCTATAAAAGTACCTACTGCAAACATTACAAAGTATAAAATTATATTTACTAATATAGATAAATGATGCATATATTTATTTATATCCATTATTATTAAGATTGGTGCCAATTCTGAAATTAGAAAGATAGTCAACTTTATTACGGACAATTGGATTGATTTTTGTGGACATGTATTGATGCATCTTTGGCAGCTTTCACAATTGCTGCTCCACTTAGGTTTTCCATTGTGCATACTTATTACTTTTGCCGGACAAACTTTTTCACATCTACCACATCCAATACATGTGTCATCTGCTATAAACGTTTTTCCCAAAATCCTTCTTCCTAAATTAATAAACATAATAAAAACAGCCCAGCTCACCGCTAATGCTATAGTGTTTAGTTTCTTAAAACTTTCTTCATTATTAATTATTCTTTTTGTTATTTCCATTATTCTAATCTCTGCATGTTTAAACACTTTTTCTTCTACTTCTTTACTTTGAGGACTTAAAATTTGAGTGAAATTATAAGTATAAATAACCATATCAGTAAGAAATACTCTAAATCCTCTTTTATCTAGTATATATTTGACATGACTTAAGGATTGTCCTTCAGCTCCAGCAGATGTGCACAAAACAGCCGCCTTACATTCAACAGAAGCTTTAAGTTTTAAAATGTATTTTAACATAATTGAAGGAGTTCCAAAGCCATAAACAGGAAAACAAAATATATGAAATTCATAATCACTTAATTTTCTAATTTTATCTTTTTCAATATTTAGTAAACCTACTTCAAAGCCCCTACTTATTAATTGGCTTTCTATTGTCTTAACCATGTGATAAGTATTTCCTGTTCCTGAAAAATAATGAATAAGATATTTACACATAAATAATAATCCCCCTTTATCATTTACCAAACATACTATTTACAACACTCCAAAATACATCAACATCATCATTAACTTCCTCTGGTTTAAAACCAACTACTCTAAGCATACTTATTCCTATGTACAATGCCATTACTGCATAAGCAGATTTGCTTGCATCTGTTTCTTTAAAAATACCAATCTCATTTCCATAAGAAATAATTGATAAAATACCCTTATAATCACCTTTATATACCTCTTGCAAAACTGCCTGCAAATTTGTATCCAGCATTGCTCTTGAAAAGAAGCTTACAAACAATTTAGCTTTTTTAGCTGGAGGTATATTCATTGCTTCTACTCCACGAATTTCAGACACATTTATTTTAGGTTCAGCTTCCTTATCAATATTGTAGTACTCCGGCAGAGCATTCTTTTGAACTATTTGAAGAATCTCAAAAGGTTTCATATCCTCCCTAACTTCACTATTTATCTTTGTATTATAGTAACTTAAAAATGCTCTAAAAGCTTCAAGAATAAGAGTATCTTTGCTTTTAAAATAGTAGCTGATAACCCCCTTTGAGCAATTAGCTTCTTTTGCCACCATGTCTAGTGACATTTTTTCTATTCCTACCATACAAATACACTCTAATGTTGAATTAATTATTTGACTTTTTCTTATGGGCTCCATTCCAACTTTAGGCATATAATTCCTCCTAATGTACATTTATTTTATTTTGACCAGTCATCTTAAAAAAATTATATCATAATTTATAATAAAAAACAATTACAGGCTTCTATTACAAAAGAAGGGAATGCATCCATAGAGGAAATAAGTTCTATGGACAAACAATTAATTGTCTACACAAAAAAATAAAATAATATCTTTCCACATAACATTATTTATAGGCAGTAAATAATGTTTAATTTACTGCCTATAAATTTAAAACTTTTCAAAACACATCAATACTCTATATAATCTCCGTTTTCTGGAACAAATACTTGTGTCAAAAGTGAATTATCCTTTAAAAAATTTCTTAATTTTTTTCTCGTAAGTCCGCAGTGATTCCAAGCTTCCATATGAACAACTATCATTTTGGAATTTGGTGCCTTATTACAAATATTAAGTATATCTTCTTTGTCCATAGTAATAGGAATACCTCCCTCTGTCAGCTGAGCAGCCCCTGCAAAACTAATAATTACTTCAGGTACATAAGCTTCTAATGCTTGTTCTACCTCTGAACACCATATTGTATCACCTGTTATATATAAAGAAGGTTCATTTTTAGTCTTAATAACATATCCTGAAACTGTTCCCATTTCTTTTGCAGTTTCACCCTTACCATGTTGTCCACCTACTCTGTTAAAAGTTATATCATTCCAAGAGCAAACTTTTTCAATTGCATTAATACATCGAAATCCTTTTTCTTTCACCTTCATCTCATCTTCGGCTTGACAAAATATAGGTATATCTTTAGGTATTAACCTTGCTGCAGTTTCATCAAAATGATCACTATGCATATGAGTTAAAAGAACTGCATCAGTCTTTGTAATAGTATTAACATCAATTGGTAATTCCACCAAAGGGTTTTTATTTTTATTTGAAACATTAGGAATACAATCCATTGTTCCTTTTTTACTAAGCACCGGGTCAACTAAAATCACCTTATTATTTATAGTTAACCTTATGGTTGCATGACGTATAAGCTGAATTTTCATAGTTTTTCCTCCTTTTATATGATATATTAATTATATGTCATACTGCTTTTACTTGGAGAAAGTAGTTGTATGTTTTCAGTTACACCATGAAAGGAAGTTTATAATTATGCTTGATCAAACAGATATAAAAATTTTAAACTTATTAAAGGAGAATTCTAGGCTCCAATGGCGTGAAATTGGAGAATTAGTTCATTTAACAGGACAGGCAGTAGCAAACAGAATTAAAAAAATGGAACAAAGTGGAGTTATTGAAAAATATACTATAATTTCAAATAACTCCAAGCTTGGTAAAAGTCTAAGTGCATATATAACTGTTTTTATGAAAACCTCTAACCATCCTGCTTTTATACAATTTGTTAAAAGTAATAAAGCAATAGTTGAATGCCACAGGATAAGTGGAGATGGCTGTTATTTAATAAAGGCAAATGTGACTAATGAAGAAAATCTTATGTGCTTATTAAATAAAATTTTAGACTTTGGAAATTATCGCCTTAATATATCTATTGATAAAATAAAATAACTTTTTAAAGTTTCAATTTTAATCAGACAACATTTTTAATTTATAATTTAAAGATTTTATTCTCCTTTTTAATATTTAATAACATCTGAGGTTTATCTGATATAATTCCATCAACATTTAACTTTATCATATTATTCATATCTACTTTCCTATCAACAGTCCATGCATATATTTCTTTATTTACCTTGTGAATATCACGTACCATTTTTTCATTTATAGCATTTTCCTGTATGCTATAAAAATTTACATTTAATAAACTTAAATTATTCATAGGTCTACTAATTATGTAACCTGTTTGTATATTATGATTTAACTTTTTTACATCTAGTAAAATTGTATAATTTACTGAATGAACTTTACATTGACTAACATAATTATTGTCATCAATAATTTTAACTACTTTATTAGTAAGATCTTCAGTATTCCCATAAGGCTTTATCTCTATTATTAAATCTAATTTTCCATTACATTTTTTTATCACTTCATCTAACGTTGGAATCCTTTCTACATCTTTTTTGTGAGAAGGTGACTCTATATTTAATTTTTCAATTTCATTAAAAGTTAATTGATCCACATTTTTATTTAAACCAGTAAGTCTCTTAAGATTTCTGTCATGCATCAATACTACTACTCCATCCTCAGTTTCTTGAACATCAATTTCTGCATAATTCACTTTATATTTTATTGAACTTTGAATTGCTTTTAAAGAATTTTCTGGTTCTCCAGAACACTGTCCTCTATGGGCAATTACTTTTACATTTTGCACTTCTAATGTGTTATTATTTAAATAACTTTTTTCACCTTTAAATTTATTAGATGAGTTCTTAAGTAAAATAGCTTGATTAATATTGTTTGGTAAACTTTTTTTATGTTCACTAATACAAATTGAAGCAATTAATATTATACTTACAAAAACAAAGCAAATCTTACAAAATTTTCTTTTCACCTTATCAACTCCATATATTTCTTTAATAATTTTAATAATTTTAATAATTTGTATAAATATTACTTATAATCTTTAAATTCTACATCTAAAATTTTGTCCATTAGATATATAATATTACTTCAATCATATTTTTGTAAATATTGAAATCATAATTTTATACTTTTTCTAGTAATTCTAATTTACTCAACTCTAATTCATTACTTATTTTCGTCCTAAAAAATAAAATCCATTAGACTTGTTTCCATTCATAGTCGTATATGTAACTTGTTCTAAAGCTATATACTCAAAAAAATCACATAGTTCTTTAATCCATTTAATACTATGATGCCTAACAACAGCTCCTTCTGGTAATTCAAATACTCCATATTTTCCGTATTTGTTTTCAAATTCTTTATATCTTTTCAAATTACGTTCATCTGAATTAAGTAAAAAATCATTTATATAAATAACTCCATTTGGCTTTAAAATTCTCTTTATTTCTTTTATCAAATCCAATTGTTCTTTATCATCAATAATACAAGTTAAGACTGCAAACAGTATAACAGCATCGCAACTGTTATCTTCAAATTCAATTTCTTTTTTATTTTTAACTCTTAAGTCTAAATATGGATATTGATTTTTCCCACGTTCAATCATTTTTTCAGAAAAATCAATACCTACTAAATTACTATAGCCATGCTTATATAATTGTTGTAATGTTCTACCATAACCACAACCAATATCTAAAATAAAAGCATCCTTTCCAACAACTTTTTCAAAAGCTTCAAAATGAAATGGTGTTGTAAACTCTTTTTTATAAGCAACATTATTCCAATATACTTTTTGTTTCATTTCATTATTCCTCCTAATTTTTCTAGCAAATTAATTGAAGTATACCATCAATTTCGGTACAATAATATGAGAAATATCATACTGTTTTTTAATGGAGGTATAAGAAAATGAAATATCATGATAGAAACTTATTAATGTCATATCTTAAAGAATATCCTATACAGCAATATTTTTCTTTAAATATACTTCCTTTTTTAAGTTTAGTAGAATTTGATGATGGAGATTTCATTTACAAAGAAGACAGTTTGCCTTCTTATTTATTTTACATGATAAAAGGAAATGCCAAGCTTTATCTAACCCATAAAAATGGTAAAGTATCTCTTATAAACTTTTTAAAAGCACCCTGTTTTATTGGAGAAATGGAATTAATCAAAGCTCAACAATGCACTAATGAAGTGCAAGCTTTATGTAACTGTATTTGTTTTTCCTTTGATATATCAAAGTGCAGCAAATTACTTTTAGATGATAAAGTTTTCTTAAAGTATCTTTGTTTTTTTCTTAGTAAAAAAGCTATTGAAAATACAACGAATTATACGCAAAATCAAGCATATCCTCTAAAAAATAGATTAGCTTCTTTCATTCTACTAACAAATAGTAATGGATTATATGTTGAAAAACATTCTGAAGTGTGTGAATATTTGGGAGTAAGTTATCGTCATTTATTATATGTTATTGCTGATTTTTGCAAATCAGGTATACTCAAAAAAACAACGAATGGATATAAAATAATAAATATGAAACTACTTAATAAAATAGCAAAAAACTAATTTATGTTCTTCCCATTTGACTAACCCTATTTCAAATTGCCTTATGTCTAAAAAAACAATAAGCATCAAATTAAAAATTTAGATACTTATTGTTTTTAATATGTATATTTGCTATTTAATGTTTCGCTAAGAATTTGTTTTAAAATTACCTTTATCTAGATGTATTTCAACATTCATATCTGCTTTTTTGTAACCTACTAATTTTATACGATTATTACCCTTTTTAATTGACAACATCATAGATTCTTTTCCTCCATTATCTGCTTTACTACTTTTTTCTACTAGAGTGGTAACCTTATTATCTGGAGATATTAAAACAATTTTTCCCTTACCACTTTTTACAGACAAATTATATGGAACTTTCAAATCAAAATCTTTATCACTTTTATATTCCCAAATTGTTGTGTCGCCACTAATTTTTAAGTTTGCTTTATATAAACCTTGTTCTACCTTTTCATTACTGTTATCCATACCAAAAGTATCATATTCTTTACATATTTTAGAATTGTCATCATAAACCTTATCTGCAACATCATTGCTACATCCTACAAGCAAACTAACTACCATAGCTACAGCAGCAATTAATGTTCTTTTACGTTTTGAAAGCATGTTTATCCTCCTAATTTGTTATAGATATTGTAAAACCATAAAAATTATACCATATAAAAACTTTTATGTCTAAATACAACATACTTTTACTCCAATTATTAATGTAAACTTTATACATTAATTTTTACTCTAATAAACTTTAGCAAAATATAAGCAATTATAATGACCCAAATACATATTATAATGCCTCCAA
This sequence comes from Clostridium carboxidivorans P7, assembly GCF_001038625.1. Taxonomy (GTDB): domain Bacteria; phylum Bacillota; class Clostridia; order Clostridiales; family Clostridiaceae; genus Clostridium_AM; species Clostridium_AM carboxidivorans. Next base: position 1,380,328 of record NZ_CP011803.1, on the reverse strand, counting down.
CAATCCAATTCTTAGGTTTTCCCTTTTTAAAAACATTTTCTGATTGTTGTCTACATTCATTCATAATATGTGTTGGTATGAGCTTTACAGCAAACATAATTCCAAGTGGTATTAAAATCAAATCATCAACATATCCAAGTATAGGTATAAAATCAGGTATTAAATCAATAGGGCTTAGAGCGTATCCTACTACCAGTATTGAGACTAATTTTGCATAAAAGGGTACATCATCACGTTTATATGCTAAATATAACGCCCCAATCTCTTTCTTGATTTTTTTAGCCTTTTGTTTAACATTTAAAAAACAAGTTTTTAATCCATTATTCATAAAACACCTCAAAATTTTGTGCATATTTAATAGCCTTTATATATGCATTTAGCTGTTTAGATGTTAATTATACCTTAATCCTAGTGAATTATAAAGTTCTGTTTGCACATTGATTGTTAATTTTAAAATTAAGTTTAAAATTAACAATCAATGTAGTATTATTAAATTATTAATTTTATTGAAAGAGATGGTGACAAATTATGATAAGAATAATATCTAAAAACACATTAAAAGATGGAAAAAGAGATGAATTCTTAAAAATAACAAAAGAACTAATAGAAAAAACCAGAAAAGAAGATGGCTGCATAGCTTATCATCTATTTGAAGACATAAATAATCCTTTGATTCTTACCTTCGTAGAAGACTGGAGAGATGAAGAAGCAATTAAAAATCATAATAATACTGAACACTTTAAAAGAATAGTTCCTCAATTTGGTGACCTTCGTGTAGGTAAAAGTGATCTAAATAAGTATACGGAAGTATAATAATTCATATTTGAAATAGTAGCTTTAATACATAATTAATTTAAATTACCACAAAGAAGAGAATTCATTTCCCCTTTGTTGGTAATTTTATTTTGTTCTAATAATCAATTTTACTATTTTAAAATTGAAATCATATAATCAGGAATGTTCTTATTTTTACCTTCTATAAGCTCCATTGTTGTAACTTTAGGCTTTCTAGTAGACATTTTCATTTTTCCATCTTCACCTTTTGAACTCATAATTCTTAAAAGCCAGTTATCATTATCTACAAATTCATAATCATCACGTATGTGGGTTCCCCTACTTTCTTTTCTCATAAGAGCAGCTCTTACACCTGCTTCTACACAAGTTAAAAGATTTCGAGATTGTATTGCTTCTAGCCATTCATAATTATAAACCTTATTTTTGCTTTTAGTACTCATTTCGTTAATAGCATGATCTTGCATTTTCAAAACTTCATCTAAAGCTTTTGTAAGTCCTTCTTCATTTCTTCTAAAATTAAAGCCAGCATCAGCTGTTTTTTCTATACTTCTGTGTATTTTTATAGGGCTTATTCCTTCTTTTCTTTCAAGAGGTAAAAGTATGTCTTTAATTATACTATCAATGTTTGTATTTTTCATAGTTGAATCATTTGCATTTTGTATATATTCACAAGCTGATAATGCTGACCTATATCCCTGTACCAGCATTTCAATAAGTCCATCTGCAACTCTCATAGCTCCAAACACACCACTTGTAGTTTCACCAGCTGCATAAAGTCCTGGTACTCCAGTATACATGTTTTCATCTACTTCAATACCACCCATGCTGTACTCGCATCCAAGACCTACTTCCCATGGAATTCCTTTTTTAATATTTTCAACGAAAGTATCTAGGTTATTTCCTTGATAAAATCCTTTTCCATACCACATACTCATTAATGGCTCAACTTGTTTTAGAAATCCTTCATAAGTCTCGAAAGGCACGTTTGAGTAATCAAAATATACTCCACCCTTTGGAGTACCTTTTCCCTTTGCAATTTCTTCTCCAAAATAGTAGGTAAATATAAGCTTTCCCATTTCACTTTCTTTGCTCATTTTAATCAATTCTTCTGGTATATTGTCTAAAATGCATTCACCCTTACCATTTTTAACAATAGGCATAAGCATATTTGAGTGTAAAAAAGGATAAATTGAACCTTTATATACCGATGGTGAAAGAGCAACTCCTGGTATATACAATAAAAATTCCATGTCTGCAAGCTTTGCTCCTGCACGATATGCCATAGCCATGCCATCGCCAGTCATATCGGAAACAGTACACTTAAAGGAATAAGGTTGATATCCTCCAGTTGCCAAAATAACTGACTTTGATCTAATTTCAATAATCTCTCCTGAATATATATCTATTCCAACTGCACCTACAGCTCTTCCATCTTCCATCAAAACATCTGCAACCATAAAATCTTGTATAACATCAATGCTGCCTGCCTCAGAAACTCCATATCGGCATCCATCTGCAACAGCTTTACCTGATGTTATATATCCTTCTTCTCCAAAAAATGCAACCTTATGTCCTGCTTTTTCAATCCACTGTTTGAGTTTCCAGCAGCATTCACCACAATCATTAACGAACTGCTCAACCATGTTTTGATCACTTAGGTAAAAAGACTGTTTCACAATTTCTTTAAATAAGTCTTCTTTTGTACTTTTAGGATCTGCTTCCTTGATTCCATATTTATAATATGCAGTTTCTCCATCCATTGAAAATCCCGCTCCTGCCATAATGGCATTACCACTTTTCCCAAGCTTTCCTTTTACTGCAAGCAGTACTTTTGCTCCTTTTTCAGCAGCTGTTACAGCTGCCATTGATCCTGCTCCAGAACCACCAACAACTAATATATCCATATTAATTATCTTATCTATTTTCATCTTAATTATCTCCTTATTCTTATAACTTTTTTAAATTAAACTTGCAAACTTTATCACCCTTTGCAATACAATAAGGTCTTTCTAACTTCATCCCAAAACTTTCAAATAAGATATTGTCTATATCACAATACAAATGTCCTACCTCCATACCAGCTTTTCCATACTGTGACCATATATCCTCCATAGGACAATAAGTAATCTCTAAAGGATTATTATCTGAATGCTTCCATCCTGTCGATGGCATATCCCTTACAGCAGCATATGTTTTTATATCATCCTCATCCAATCCTCTTTCCTTTGCTTCAGCCTTCATAGCCTTTACTCTTGCCTCACCAAATTTATTTATTGCAGATGAAATTGCTTCACTTCCATTCTCATTCCCCATTCTTTCAACCATTTCATGTGCCATAAAATAATATAGTTCAGCCATAAGCTTTGCATATCTCACTTCCGGATTTTCACTACTTTTTAAATTACTCATTTTATTTCCCTCCATCTTTTTTTAGTTAATAATTAAAAAAGAAAAATTAATAGTTATCGAGTAACTAAATCTTTTATTAACTTTTTTCCTTTTAAAGGTTCAAGGACAATTTCTTTATCATCCTTTACTACATGCGTGCATGCAAGAACAGGCTTACCATTAACCATAAGTGTACATCTTCCACAAATTCCATGGCCACAGGTACTATGTTTGTAGTAACTAAGACCACTATCACAATGTTCCTGTATATAATCAAGAATATTCATTACAGTCCACCTTTCTTTAAAAACTACTGGAACATCAAAATAATCATAATGCTCACTGTTTTCTACTGTTGGTTCAAATCGATATACTTTTACTTTCATTTCAAAACCTCCGATTGTAATAATTTTCGAATCATATAATTTACGAGCTTCGTAATATGTTATTAAAAAAATTTGGACGAATTCAAATATCTTTAAATTAAATATTTGAATTCATGCCAAATCTTCTATTCTTATTTATATAGAACTTGCTAGTTTTTTAAGGAACTTAATAAGAAACCTTTTTTCTTCTTCACTTTCTGTTGCTTCTAAATATTTTCTAGCAACAGCATAGTCAAATTTCATATGTTCTTCTTGAATATCTTTACCTAAATCAGTAATTTCAAGGTTAAAAGAACGTCTATCTTCAGGACTTATAACTCTTTTCAAAATTCCACGCTTTTCAAGACGATTTATAACACTCGTCAATGTACTATTAGGTATTTTTAATATATTCAATAAGTCCTTTATCTGTTTTCCCGGATTTTCTGCTACTACTCTTAAAACCCTAAAATCAACCATTGATATTCCTTTGGTTAAATCAGAGTACTCGTTCATAAACTTACTGCTCATCATTTTATATATAAGTTCATGTATAGCAGCATCAACAATTTTAATATCTTCATCATTTATCATAGTACATTTCTTCCTTACTTCGTAATATTTTGATTACGTAATAATATTAAAACAGTTCATAAAATTTGTCAAGGAAATTTTTTACTTATAACTCAATTTTCTCAGTTTAAAAATATTGCACCACAACTTTTTTAAGAGGACAATTGACAGAGGACAGTGAAGGAAGAAAACTCACCTTCATTGTCCTCTGTCAATTGTCCTCTCAAAAAGTTGTGTCATAATGTGCTTATTATTATATTAAGCATCTACTATGCTGGAAAAACCTTAGGTATAATTTCAGTACTTTTTAATTTTACTTCATCAAAATTTTGATGTAAAAAAGACTCCAATTGATCATCATCAACCATTAACATAGAATTTTCTTTGGAGATAAGACCTTCTTTTACCAGATCAACAGCAATTTTTAGTGCAGCTTTAGCTGTTCTTTTACCATTTCTTGTTTGAAGAAAATATAGTTTTCCCTGTTCAATGGTAAACTCTATATCCTGCATATCCTTGTAGTGTCTTTCCAATCTTTCTGATATATTTATAAACTCTTCATAGCAGTCTGGTAATTCCTGCTCCAATCTTGATATTTCATGAGGAGTTCTTGCTCCAGCCACCACATCTTCTCCCTGTGCGTTTGTTAAGTATTCCCCAAATATATGCTTTTCTCCAGTACATGGATTTCTTGTAAATGCAACTCCTGTTCCTGATGTTTCCCCCATATTTCCAAATACCATTGCTTGAACGTTAACAGCTGTTCCCCATTCTGTTGGAATGTTATTTAATTTTCTATATGCCACTGCTCTTTGATTATTCCAGGATCTAAATACAGCTTTTATTCCTTCTAGTAGTTGTTCTTTAGGGTCTTGTGGAAATTCCCTTCCTATTTCTTTTCTATATAAAGCTTTGTACTTTTCCACTATTTCTTTTAAATCATATAAATCTAAATCATTATCAAATTTAATTTTTTTATTTTCTTTTACTTCATCAAGAATATCCTGAAATTTTATCTTTTCTATTTTCATGACAATATCAGAAAACATTTGAATAAATCTTCTATAGGTATCGTATGCAAATTTTTCATTATTAGTTAAATTACTTAAAGCCTTCACAGTTTCATCATTTAAACCTAAGTTTAATATGGTATCCATTATTCCCGGCATGGAAACTCTAGCTCCAGATCTTACTGAAACAATCAGTGGATTGTGTGGACTTCCAAATTTTTTGCCAGTTAACTCTTCAACTTTAAATAATGCTTTATATATCTGAATTATTACTTCTTCAGATAAGTTTTTGTCATCTTTATAGTATTTTGTACAAGCTTCTGTAGACAACGTAAAGCCTTGTGGAACAGGTATTCCTAAATTTATCATTTCAGCAATGTTGGCACCTTTTCCACCAAGCAGATTCTGCATCTTTGCATTTCCTTCATTAAAAAGGTATACATACTTTTTGCATTCCATAAAACAGCACTCCTCTTAATGTAAACATTTCAATACATAATATTCACCGATCACTATATAGTATATATTATATAACATTTAGTATATACTTTTCAATATATAGTGTATGCTACTTACACTGTAATATGCACTATTTTGTGTGCACCCATTACTTTTTTCATAAAACACCAAATTTAATTTAATACAAAACTTACATAAAAAATAAAGGTAAACTTTCTAAATTAAAAGTTTTACCTGTTTTTAATCTATCTTTTATATTATGCAATTTTACCAAATTTATTCTTTAAAATATCATCAAAATATTTAATTATTATAAATTGCTTAGGATATACAGATAAAAATCTATCTACAAATATTTTTGTTAACAATATTTAATATAGTTTTATTGTTAATTATGACCCTTGGAATTTTAATTTGATTTTTAGATATTCCTTTATTGAATAAAGCTTCTCTTATCAAATTAAAGGTATTTGGTTTTAAAAGTATTACCTTTACTTTATCCAATCTTTTATTGTTTCTAGCTCTATCATAAGCTGAATTTGACTTTTTAAGTTCACTGTCTAAAGTTTTCTCTATTAACTGAATTTTATAATCTGGAATAACATCTTTAAATTCAAAATAAAAAATGTACCTTCCAGGCGTAACTGAATTATCAGGTATTGTGGTATAATCCACTAAGTTTAAACTCAAATTTCCCATGGTATTTCTTATAGAATTGGCTAAATGTTCTTCATTAGTCTTTTCTGCCGCCATATTAAGTACTTGATTTTTTCTATATAAGAATTCAACTTCCGGACAGTTATTGTAAAAATCAACTACTTTAATAACATCCCCAATTCTATATCTATAAAGTCCAGCATAATTAGTAATCACTATCTCATATTTTTTTCCTACTTTTAATTCATCTAAACGATAGGTATGATTGATATTTGCCTTTCCATCTTCAATTGGAATAAACTCATAAAAAACAGTATCAGGAATAATTATATATCTTATTTTTTTTGCATAAGGATTAATTCCCATCATAGCTTCAGTAGCAGCATAGCCTGGAGAATAAATACTAAGAGAATTCGTATAATAATTTACTTTGTCATCATATATAGAAAAATTTGCCCCTGTTACAGTTATAATATATAATAAGTTAGGCCATATCCTTTTACTTATCCCCTTAAAGCCTTTTTTAAATTCACATTCTAACTGATAAGCTCTACCTGCATTAGGTGAAAGAAGCTTATTTAAGCTGCACCTAGTACTTTCGTCAATATTTAAATTATTACTTATACGTCCTCTTCTTATGTCCCTTACCAAGCTTTCATGTTTACTTTCTAATACTCTAAATAAATCTAATATGTTAGAAATAAAAACTCCACCTATATATAAAAGTCCAACTTCCTTTAGTGCAAATAGTAAATGAAGGTAAAGAGCAGCTTCTCTATCTTTTATTTTCATTACCTCTATTGGAGAAGTATATAAATAAGGTAATATGCGTTTTATACCATTCATTCCTCCAGACGTAGCAGAACATATTGGAATTCCTGCCTTAGTATAAGTAGTCATGACCATGTCAGCTATCATCAATCCTTTTCCATAATTCCAATTTTCTTTAAAATTATCATAAGAATATTTATTAATAAGCAGTGCCATATACTTTGAAGCAATCTTTCTACTTCTTTTAGTACAAGGAATTAACTTTTGTTTACCTGTAGTTCCTGAGGTATGTCCAAAATATTCAACCTTGTCACTTATTAAGACCTTTTTTTCTCCATTTGCCATTCGTTCTATATAATCTTCATAATAAAGATATTCCGTTAATGGAACTTGTTTTTTAAAATCATCTATGGATTTAATATTCCTAAAATTAAACTTAATTCCAATTTCACTTTTATAATTTAACTTCAATATTTTAAATAACACTTTTTCATTTACTTCCCTGGAATTTTCAGTTTCTATGTCAAAGTTCCTTTTAACTGCTGCTCCACCCTCTATTGAAATTTTATATAATATCTTACTTATTATACTCGTAATAATACACTCCTTAAGTATTTTTCTATAATCAATATATGAAAAAAATTAAATGGTTGATATTTTCTTTTTATCACTTTCAAAATTATTTTATTAATAATTACTATTGACAAAGCTTAATTTTCATGATAAATTTAAATCACAGAATAGTTGTACACAATTTAATTGTACATTAAATGATTTTATAAAATATATTTATCGGGATAAAAGGAGGAAAAATTTATGTCAGTTTATGATTACAAAGTTATAGGAATAGATGGAGAGGAAATATCTCTTGAAAAATATAAAGGAAAGGTATTAATAATAGCAAATACTGCAAGCAAATGTGGATTTACACCTCAATATGCAGACTTAGAAAAACTTTACAATGAATATAATAAGCAAGGTCTTGAAATATTAGGCTTCCCTTGCAATCAATTTGCTGGACAGGAACCTGGAAATAATAAAGAAGTTAAAAACTTCTGTCAGCTTAACTACGGGGTATCCTTCCCACTATTTGAAAAAATAGATGTAAGAGGTTCTTCAGCACATCCTCTATTTAAATACTTAAGTGAAGAAGTTCCTTTTAAAGGCTTAAACTTAAACCACCCAGGCGGACAAATATTATATAACTTTTTAAAGGAACAATTTCCTGAATATTTGATAGGCAACTCTATAAAATGGAACTTTACTAAATTTTTAATAGATAAAGAAGGTAATGTAGTTGGTAGATTTGAACCTACAACCGAACCTTTAGACATGATTTCTGAAATAGAAAAACTATTATAAAAAGTTAAAAGGCCGGTGATAAAATGATTAAAAAAGAAAAAAAATTAGACCTTTTAATAATAGGTTCAGGACCAGCAGGACTAACAGCAGCTATTTATGCAGCAAGACTTAAACTTAAAACTTTAATTCTTGAAGATGAATTAGTGGGTGGGCAAATAAAAGATGCATATACAGTTGAAAATTATCCTGGCTTTATTTCCATAAGTGGATCAGAATTAATTGATAAAATTCAAAATCAAGCTATAAACTGTGGTGTGGAAATAGACGAATTTGATAAAATAGTATCTGTAAAACTTACAAATAGTGAAAAAGTTATTGAAACTAAAAGCTATATATATAAGCCTAAAGCAGTAATAATAGCAGCCGGAGCTAAAAAAAGAGAATTACCAATACCTGAAGAAGAAAAATTCCATGGAAAAGGAATTCATTACTGTGAACTATGCGATGGCCATTTATATGAAGGCAAACATATTGCAGTTGTAGGTGGTGGAAATTCAGCACTTCAAGCCGCTAACTTTTTATCTAAATATGCAAAAAAAATAACATTAATCCATAAACGAAATTACCTACGGGCAGATAAAAAAAATCAACAGGAACTATTTTATAATAAAAAAGTAGAAATTCTATGGAATTCTAAAATACAACATGCAATTGGAGATAATAAATTAGAATCTGTTCTTATTGAAAATGAAAAAGAAACTTACAAATTAGACTTAGATGGTATCTTTGTATATATAGGAACAGCTCCTAGAACTGATTTGTATAAAGATTATTTGAATCTTAATAGCTCTGGCAACATTGAAGCAGGTGAAACTTGCGAAACTAATATAAAAGGTGTTTTTGCAGCTGGTGATGTGCGAACTAAGCCTTTTAGACAATTGACAACCGCTGTAAGTGATGGAACAACAGCCGCATTAATGGCAGAAAAATATATAAAAAATGAGTATTAATTTTAAAAATGAGGTGATTTTATGGTAAAAGTGTATTCAATGCCTGATTGTCCTTGGTGTAAAAAAGCAAAAGCTTATCTTAACACTAAAGGAATAGATTATATAGATATAAATGTTGAAAAAGATATAGCTGGAAGGAAGGAATTGCTTGAAATATCAAAGGAACAAAATATACCAACAATAAATATAAATGGTAATATAATTGTGGGATTTGATAAAGATAAAATAGATGAATACTTAAATTTGTAAACTTCTTGATAATGATGTAAAATATTATAGAAAATATTTTACATCATTATTAATTTGCAAGGTTGTGATAATATATGAATTATGAATCATTGAAATTGGATAACCAATTATGTTTTGCACTATATGCTTGTGCTAAAGAAGTAACTCGAATTTACAAACCATTTCTTGATAAGTTTAGTATAACTTATACTCAATATATTACTTTGCTAGTACTTTGGGAGCAGGATAACTTAACTGTAAAAGAGCTTGGAAAAAAGCTTCACTTGGATTCTGGCACCCTTACGCCTTTATTAAAGAAGCTTGAAAGTATGAAATTATTAAAAAGAATAAGAGATACTCATGATGAAAGAAATGTATATATTAAATTAACCGATAAAGGTTTAAATATGCGAGATGAGGCCTTAGAAATACCTAAAAAAGTGTTTTGCAGTACAGGTCTTTCTATGGAAGAAGCCTCAAATTTAAAAGATAAGCTAAAAAACTTATTAAATAGTTTAGATGAAAAAGCATAGGATTCTGTTCTTTATTTAGAATCCTATGCTTTTATTATACTTTAAATATTTTTAGTTAATAGTTAATTATGAATAGTATTTTTAATTCTGCAAATTATATAAATTGAAATATTTATATAGAATGGGGAATTAACATGAAAATAGGACTTGTAAGACACTTTAAAGTAGGTTTAAAAAGAAGTTCCTTTATGTCATCGCAAATGTATAATGAGTACATGAATAAATATGAAGAAACAAGAGTTATTCCTAATGAATTAGTTATAGATAAGAACTGGGATAAATGCTACTGCAGTAGTATGCAAAGAGCTATTACCACTGCAAAAACTATATATCATGGTGACATAATAATAACAAACAAACTAGTAGAAATATCCTTTACAGCCAGAATAAATACCAAGCTTCCTCTACCCTATTATTTTTGGACATTTCTAAATAGAATTGCTTGGTTTAGAAATCACATTTCACAACCTGAAGGTAGAACAAAAACTTTAAAAAGACTTAATGAAATAGTTGATGAAATATTACAGCAAAAAGATAAAAACATTCTAATTGTAAGTCATGCTGGAGCATTATATGAAATAAGAAAAATACTTAGAAAAAAAGGATTTAAAGGACATAACTTTATAAAAGCTAGAAATGGTAAGTTATATGTTATGGAAAATGACTCTCTTAGTTAATTTAATAGTATTAATCTTCCACTCTCAACTATTCTAATTTAAACGACTTTAGCCTAGTATATCTTAGAACTTTAGTCGTTTAAATTAGTTTTTGTTACTGACAATATATACTTTGACAAAACACAATCAAGAATTGTACTCCTATGTTAATGGAACTATTTTAAATGAAAATAACTGTAAATGAAGCAATTTTCAATTTCATTTACAGTTGATTTTATTTTTTAATATTTAATTATCATTTCATAATATACATGTTTTTTACTATTAATACTTCTATATAAAATTAGATTTATAATTTATTCATTATATTTTTGGCCCATTTTTCTGCTCTACTTTTATTTAATTCTTTATCATTTTTTAATGGTTCTTTAAAACCTATTTCCCCTACTACTGTACTTTTAGTTAAGTGATTTCTAAAATTACCAAAGATTTTTCCACTTTGACCACCATAACAGCAAAATAATGCTATCTTTTTATTTTCTATTTTCTTTTTAGAAAAAAGCGTATTAAAAGCAGGTGTGAAAGTTCCTGCCCATACAGGAGAACCTAAAAAAATCATATCATAATCTTCTATACTTTTTTGTAAAGTTTTCAACTTTGGACATTCTTTAAAAATAACTTGCTTTCCACCAAGTACAAATTTTAAAAAACCTTTACTTGGTACATCCTTTTCAGGTTTAAGTTCTAATATATCCCCATTAACACATTTTGCTACAGCCTCTGCAATAAACCTGGTATTACCTTCTAAGGAATAATAAACAATAAGTGTTTTCATCATATCATCCCTTTCTATAAATGATAGATTAATATAATATTTTAGATATAGGGCCCATTGGACCTATTATATTTCTTATTTTGCTATATGGAATTTCTATTTTAAATAAACCATAAGCATAAGGTGTATATTCATAAACTTGATAATATAATACTAAACTATTGTTCGTTAAGTAATATTGTTGGTCTCTGGTTATCCCATTGTACTTATTTATCAGTAAAATATTATTTTCTTTAATATACTTTTGTGCTAATTCATTGAGGATAGGAATATAATACATTTTAGGATTAAACATGTCATTAAAACTATAAACTTCACCATTCTCTACATTAACTGTTATGGAAGAATATAAAGTAAATCCATGAGCTGCTCCTCTTTCATAAACATATAAAGCAAAAAGTATACTTAAAATACTGTTTCTATTTAAAGTTACTTCATAAGTTCCCAGTACCTCTTCAAAATCCATAACTTCAGGACGTAATACTTGAATACCAAAAAGTTTATCTACTTCGTCTGCAATTATATTATTAACTTTTGTTATACTCTTCTTAGAATCTGGATTCTCAATTACTGGATATGAAATTTTAAATTTAGGAGGCATTAAGTTTTGAGTTTTCAAATTTATAGCTTTTCTAAAATTTCTATAATTATGAGTGCTATTTTTATAAGTCAAAACATCTTTTTCATAAAATAAATCGTTACAATTATCAGGATAACTAAAATAAAACATTCTTAACTCCTTTAAAAAATACACTTTATAATATATTTATTCTTTATAGCTAAATATATACTATGTATTAACCTCGTATAGTTTTTAATAATACTATTATGACTTTACGCTTAAAATCTGCAAGCGGACATATTAATATCTATTTTAATACTATATATGTACTAAAAATTAGTGATAATTATGAAATTTTATATTGACATAAAAAAAGTAGATGATATAATACATATAAATAGAATTTATGCTAATAATCTATAGAATTCATCTATAGTAAAAATATTTAGGGGGATAAAATTATGAAAAATATCATTGGAAAGGGAATAAGCGGAAAATATTATTTTTATTTTAGCTGGGGTTACTTTTATTTTAGCGCTGGTTATTTTTTCTGCAAAAAAATATTTATTCCAATTTTCAATGAGTTTAATAAGTCAAAATTTATCTCGTATAAGAAACCTCTATACGTATAAGATTATAAATTTGATTTACGCAATAAGGCTCATTAGAGCCTTATTTTTTTACCTAATTTTATGTAAAATGCATCAATTATCTAATATATAATTAAAAATCTCTACAGCGCGCAAGAAGTTTTTGATTATATATTTAATACTAAACCACTGACACCAAATCATAAATTTCGTTTCACTGCTTAAGAATTAAATAAAATTTATTTATAAAGGAGAGATATTGTAATGGGAGAATTAAATAAAAATATAATTTTAATAGGTATGCCCGGTTCTGAAAAAATTACTATAGGTAAAATTTTGTCTAAAAAGCTTGGATTTAAATTTATTGATACAAATGAAGATGCAGATAAATCTTCATCTAAGCTTCCAAATGCTTCAAGTGGACAATGTTCTATAATTTCCACTGAAGTAGACACATTAAAAAAATGTTTTTCTATAAAAGAAAATGGAGTTGTAATTTTCATAGATAAACCTGTAGAAAAAATCATAGAAGATGAAGAAGTCCTTAATAATAGAACTCTTTTAAAAGCTGAAATTCATAATCTTAAGGAACATTTTCATGAAAAATACAAAAGCTACAAAAACTGTTGTGATTTGCATTTAATTAATAATAATAATATTAATGAAATTGTATATTATATTTGTTCTCTTTGGAGCTAGTACAATATTTAAAGAAAAAAAGTTACTACAAGGTATGCTAGACTATACCTTGTAGTAACTTCTAAATTAATAATCCCATGTATTAACTTTACACTGCTTTATACAAATTCTTGTTCTATTTTGAAAATCTAATATTGTATTCTTGGTCTTGTAGGATCACATTTAGGTTCTTTTACATCAGAATACATTGAAAGCTTTGTAAGATAATAACACTCTTCTCTTGACATGTGATCAGCTGCTAGAGGCTGAAGTGTACCAAGTACTTTTTTTTCTACTATTTCTTCTTTTAATTCATCTAAAAAATCTTTAAAATACGTCATTATTTTGTCTGCATTATAATTAAGTTTTCTAAGTGCAGGGAAATCAAAAATGCCAGTTCTTGTATATCCATTGTATTCCATGCTCTTTGAGTACAAATTATCAAACTCCTTAGAATATTCCCTACTCTTCTTAATTAATTCTTTTTCTGTACTATCAAGATTACTAGCTATAGTTAAAGCATGACCTGATCCGTCAAGAAGCCATAAAATATGAAGATGAATGACACCCACATTAGCTATCTTACCTCTTATTAAAGCATTTAAAATTAATATATATTCATCTAACTCGTTAAGCATATGATTAATAAAGGTAGGCGGCATCGACATAGCAATTTTACCTGTAATATGTTTACTAAGTATATGAAGCTTAAATTTTTTAATTTTTATCGCTGCATTATATGCTTGTTGATTAAGCTTAGGGAAATAAGGTCTGGACAATGGCTCTCTAGATTTTTTCAACAAATTATCAAATAAGTTTATAAATTCTTGTGCCTGCTGAATAAAAGCTTCTTCCTTTGGAGAAAGTGAATTCAAAATAAAACGAGAATGGTCTCCTAAAATCTGAAGCCAAAATTGATGTTCAAATAATGCCACTTCTTCAATACTACTAAACTTCAACTGTATCCTCCAACACAATTATTTCACTAACTATATAATATGCTTATATTTAAAATGTGTTACAAAATTTTATACAAAACTTCTCATACTTATACTCAATCTTCAAAAAACGAAAAAAACTTTCCCACACTTTTATTTATAGGGACTTCTGAAAATATGATATTAGTAGATGTAGTAGCATCTAGTGTTGAAACCTCATCAACAAACTTTTCAATTTCTAAAATGGATTTAGTACTTAATTTCACAAGTATACAAGAATGTCCTGCTATCCTATAACAAAAAATTACGCGTGGGTGATTATAAATGAATTCTTTGAACTTATCAAATTTGCTGTTTTTAAGATCGATTTGAATTATACATTGTATAGACATATCCAAAGCTTTCTCATTTATCTTTATAGTATACCCTTCTATCACTCCACTGTCTTCCAACTTTCTTATCCTCTCTGTTACAGATGGAGGTGATAAATTAATTCTTTTTGATAATTCTCTTATAGATAAACGGCTATCTTTTTGAAGTTCCATTAAAATTTTAATATCTGTATTGTCCATTTTCATATGATATAAATTTCCTTTCATTTCATTTTATTTAAAATATATTTATTAATAAATAGTATCAAATATTAAGTTAATTTTACCATTTATATATTATAATATAGTTAATTTCAATTATCAAATTCGAAAGGATGATTAAAGTGAAGAACATTAAAAGTTATACAATTTTGAACAATGGAGTAAAAATGCCCTGGCTTGGCTTTGGTACCTACAAAGCTGATGACAAAAACAGTATTGTTGAAGTGGTAAAGGAAGCATTAAAAATTGGATACAGACATATAGACACAGCTCCTTTCTATAATACTGAAGAAGGTGTAGGAATTGCAATAAAAGAAAGCAAAATTTCTAGAGAAGAAATATTTTTAGTAAGTAAGGTCTGGAACTCAGATCAAGGTTATGAAAAAACTCTTCAGGCTTTTCAAACTACTATTAAAAAGCTTGGAACCAATTATCTTGATTTATATTTAATTCATTGGCCTCAACCTTTAAGTAAAGAAACCTGGAAAGCTTTAGAAAAGCTCTATAAAGAAGGTTATATTAAAGCTATAGGTGTAAGCAATTTCACAACTGAACAATTAGAAAAATTATTTCAAAGCATCGAAATACTACCTATGGTAAACCAAGTTGAATTCCACCCTTATCTTGTTCAAAATAATTTAATAGAATTTTGTAAAAAACATAATATTCAATTAGAGGCTTGGTCACCTTTAATGCGTGGAAAAGTCTTTGAAATTCCACTTTTAAAAGAGCTCTCAAATAAATATAAAAAAACAATTTCTCAAATTGTACTAAGATGGGATTTGCAAATGGGTATTGTTACTATTCCTAAATCAACTAGTCCATCAAGAATAAAAGAAAATGCAGACTTATTTGATTTTGAAATAAGTAAAGAAGATATTGATAAAATAAAAAAACTAAATATTAATTTTAGAATAGGAATGGACCCATATAAGGTTTTTCAAGGACAAATAATTAAAGATTAGTATATTTTAATTATTTACTCAACTATAACACAGCCTAAACTTAAAACATCAAATTAAAAATGTTAATTCAGAACTTAAAAATATTAATTTTAAACTTTAAAATATAAACAAAAAACTTAATAATATTAAATTATAAGCAAATTAATATTAATTTTTTTAATTTTAGTATTGATTTATTTAATTTAAAGTGATATATTATAAACACAGGAAAGGAAGTGATAATTTGGCATATAAAGTTATTAGTAAATGCCCTGTTTGTTCTTCTAAGCTTTTCATTTCAAAACTAAAATGCTCTAAATGCAATACTATAATTGAAAATGATTTTGAAATGTCAAAGTTTGAATATCTTTCAGTAGAACAACTGAAATTTATAGAGGTATTTTTAAAAAACAGAGGAAATATAAAAGATGTTGAAAAGGAGCTTGGCATCTCCTATCCAACAGTAAGAGCAAAATTAGATGAAGTTATAACTGCTCTTGGATACAAGGTAGCAAAGGAACCTTCAGTAGATAAAAAGAAAATAGTAGATATGCTGGATAAAGGAGAAATAACTCCAGATCAAGCAATTAAGATGCTAAATGAATAGTATGTTAATTAAAAGCAAGTACATATATTAAAAAATTTAAAGATTATAAAAAGGAGATTTTAAAATGAATGAAGAAATATCAAAAATATTAAAAATGGTAGAAGAAGGTAAAATAACTTCTGAAAAGGCAGGACAGCTTATTGAATCACTTAATCCTAAAAATAAATCCATTGAGACCTTTCAAAGTACTTCAAATGATGCAGATATTATGAATAAAATGCTTAAAATAAAGGTTACTTCTCACGATGGAGACGATGTAAATGTTAATCTTCCAATTAAGTTTATAAAAACCATGCTAAAAACTATAGGTAAAATACCAATAACTGATAATATTAAAGGAATGGAAAATTTAGATTTAAATCTTATTTCAGATGCAATAGATAATAACCTTTCTGGAAAAATAGTAGATGTTAAAAGTGCAAATGGCGATTTAGTAGAAGTTAGCATAGAATAGAAAGGATGTATTATGAAAATATATATTAAATCAGGCAAAATGGGATTTACAATACCTGTTCCTAATGTACTTTTAAAATTTGGAATTTCAATTGTAGATGCCCCATTTATTCAAAAACATATATCTGAAAAAGATAAAAAGTATGTAAATATGATTAACTGGAAGGAACTTTCAAGTTCTATTGACATCTTAAGAGAGTACAAAGGCTTAAAAATTGTGGATGTACACTCTAAAGATGGAAGCCATGTTACCATAACTTTATAAATAAATTTAAAAGAGTAATTTTAATATATAAGGAGACAAAATGAAACTTCAAAAAAATTTATCATTTTATATGTTGGGAAGATTTATATCCTATATTGGAACTGGAATACAGCAAATAGCAATGCCACTCTATATATTGGATATAACTCACTCCGCAATTATGATGGGAATATTTTCTGCTCTTAATTTATTACCTAATGTAATTACATTACCCTTCGCAGGTATTTTAGGTGATAGAAAAAATAGAAAAAATATCATGGTAATAACCGATATTGGAAGAGGAGTTTTAATATTAACTTTAGGTCTTTTAGCCTCTTGGAACAGCTTGAATATTTATATACTGTTTTTAATACAAATATTTATTTCTATTATGGATAGTATCTTTTCAGCATCATCTACAGCAATTCTTCCAGAACTTATAAAAGAAGAAGAACTTATGAAAGCTATGTCCCTGAGAGGTGGTAGTGATGCAATTTCCATGATTATAGGACCTTCTCTTGGAGGCATAATCTATGGACTTTGGGGAATAAAAACAGTATTTTGTTTAAATGGTTTATCCTTTATATTATCAGCAGTTTCTTCAGTTCTCATAATTTATAAAAACGCAAATGACAAAGAAGGAAAAATAACTTTAAAATCATTTTTCATAGAAAATGCCAGTGTAGTCAGCTTTATAACGAAAAATAAAGCTCTGAATCAACTATTCCTATTCTGCTTATTAATTAATTTTCTTGTTGCACCATTCTTTGATATAGTATTTCCCTATGTATTAAAAAAGTGTGTAGGTTTCAATTCTGAGCAATATGGTTATTTAATTTCATGCTTTACTGTTGGAATACTTCTTGGGAACATAGCCATAGGTATTTACTTAAAAAGCTTTAGTACAAAAATAGTAATAAAGGTTGCAATTTTACTTCAAGCAGCTATGCTTTTCATTCTTACATTTTCAGTATATCCAAATTTCATAAACTATCTTGGTGGACATGATCTTAAATTATTTATAATACTAGCAATAGTAATATTACTAAGTGGATTATTCAATTCAGGAATAAACACACCTATAAATGTAAATCTTCAAAAAATGGTGCCAAATGAAATGAGAGCAAGATTCTTTGCTATACTTGGTGTATTCTGTCAAGGAGCTGTCCCTTTTGGATCATTAATTTATGGATTTGTACTTGGAAAATTTGCTTACCAATATGTACTTCTAATTGTAACCATAATATTTCTTGTTGCTTGTTTTATTTTTATTATTAAAGCAGTTGCAGAAGTCTATGAACCACAAATCTTACACTCTCAAATATAGCTTTTCTATTAACCCTCATAGAGCACTAATCTACTATCTAAAAAGAATTTAAATATTATCAAATTTTTGTAGATTAGTTTTATTTGCCAAAATTGAAAGTTAATAAAGCATATCTATAGTTTAAGTGAAGATGAACCATTTTCCAAACACATTTTTAATACTGCGTTTTTGCTAAATCCAATATTCTCAAAGTGATTTATTTCATCGAAAATACCAGTAACCTGAGGCACAGCATATGCACCAGCATCACTTCCAAGTGCAATTTTAACACCCATTTCATAAGCTTTTACTATATTTTGAATCTGCACTGTATATACTTTTCTTATTGTATCCATCTGATCTTTAAAGTTACTATCATTTCTTTTAAGTATATTCCCCAGCGGAGAAAGAGTAGGTACCCATACTATCTCTTTCTCTGCCATTTCATATATCTCCTTATCTGAAATAAGGAATCCATGTTCTATGGTATTAACTCCTACCTTTATAGCCTGAGATACCCCCTGTTTACCATTAGCATGCACCATAATTGGAACTCCATATTCCTTTGCACTTTTCACCATATATTCCAGTTCATCATATGAAAATGCCACACTTCCCACATCACCAAATTTATCAAAATTAACTATTCCAGTTAATATAATTTTAAGATGATCTAATTTATTCTCCTTTAAAATATGAAATTCTCTTTTAAAATCTTCTATTCCATCAACAGCTCTTCCTAAAAATGATCCATAATGGCCTTTTTTGCAAATTGCAAATATAGGTGTTCTGTATATTATTCCTTCCTCTTTTGCAATTTCCCGTGCTAAGCAGGAAGCAAATATTCCATCTCCTCCATCCCTTAAAGCACATACATCTTTCTTTTTATATTCCCTCAAAATTTCAGTAAGCCATTGTCTTTGCAATTCAATTGGAGAATTACTCCACTGACTTTTTTTAAACAAATTATTATGCGCAATATGTATATGCGAATCAATTATCAACAAAATCACCTTCTTAACTATATCTATTATTTAACATTACTTTTATCTAAAACATAATCCAAGAAATCATATTTACCATTAAAGTATGAAGAAGCTTTAAGAGGAATGTTAACATCAGGGTATATAGAATCCGTTTCCTTATCAGTGGTTTTAAAATAACTACTAGAATAATATATATTTACATTTGTATTTGATAAATGTATTACCTTTACCTCACCAAAATGATTTGGTTTACCTCCTGTAGGTTCACCAATAAGTATTGCTTTTGTGCTATTCCTCAAATCCATAGAATTTAATATTGCAGAAGAAAATGTCTTTCTTCCCACTATAACAAACAAATTTCCTTTTTTATTAATACTATCCCTTTTCTTTATTTCATCTAAAAAATTATCAAAAAGCTTAGAATTCCCACCACCATTATCACTAAAATCTATAACTAAAGTTTTAACTTTTTTGCTATCAATGGTATTAAAAACATCCTTTGTAAATTGTGAAAAAGAATAATCAGGTATATTGGAACAACTATTATACTTTACATAAAGTAAATTACTATTTTGGATATAATCAAACCAATAATTTTTATCCTGCTTTTGTTTTGAAATTGGAAACCTTTTACTGTACTCGATATTATCTGATAAAAACTTTACATTTTTGTAATCTGATTTTTTTAAAGGTTGTATATTTACACTGTTTGGATAACCTTCAAAATTTAAAACTATATTATCTTCCTTAGTTATTCCTGCAATTTTAAGCACTTCCACAGATCTTAATAAAGTACAAATTTGGCTCTTTATAATAGCTTTATTATCTTTAGATATAAAAGGATCAATTTTTTCTTGAACTTGTGCCATAGAATATCCATTAACCGAAGTTAATTTTTTTCCCCATAGCTCTTTGTATTCAATGGACGAATCAACTACATAAATTCCATCATCAAATTGAAAAAAACTTACTGGATACGATGAATCTCCTTGAATGTCAACTGTTGTATGACTATCGTTTATAGAACTTATTATTTTTGCAAGCTCACCCTTAATTTCCATATCATTATATTTATTAACTTTTCCAATAAGTGAATCCATTTGATTATAAAATTCAGTTTTACTCTTGGGAAAAAATAAATTTTTATGTTTTTTAGGTAATTCTTTTTTTACAAATTTTAAGTCTGATGTCCACTTTTCATTTCTATTTGAAGTATTAAGTACAGGTGAATTAGTGGTTCTATTAAACATAGCATTATAAAAATAAATACCTGCTGCTGCAGCTATAACTATTATACCTGTTACTATAAAAATCAAACTTTTCTTTTTTAATTTCATAATACATAATTCCCTTCTTTAAAATTACTATAATTGATTCTAGGTTATATTTACCATTTAATTATAGTATCTTTAACTTTAAGATACAAATAGATGTTTTAACAATTTCATATTACTGTCTTTTTCATAGTACATTTCCCTTTTCTATACCATATAATGATATTGTATAAGTTTTATAAGGAGAAGTATACTATGCAAATCCACGTTGTTCAAGCAGGACAATCTATATTTGATATTGCCCGATTATACAACTCTACAGTTTCAGCAATTGTAGGTTCCAATGAAGTGCCAAACCCTAACCAATTAGTTGTAGGACAGACGCTAGTAATACCTATAGTTGGAAGTTATTATTGGGTTCAACCAGGAAATAGCCTATATAGCATTGCACGCAGCTTTGGTATCAATTATCGAAGACTTGCACAGGTTAATGGAATTTCACCTGGTACCCCTCTAAAAGTTGGATTAAGATTGTACATCCCACCACGTCCTAAAAGAAATGCAGAAATAAATGCATATGTTGAACCAATAGGAGGAAAAGTTGACCCTGAATTGGAGCAGTCAGCTCGAAGTGCAGCACCATTTCTCACATATCTGGCACCATTCAGTTTCCGTATTCAACGAAATGGAACTTTGGAACCACCTCCTCTAAATAATTTTGCAGCCATAGCTAGAGCAAATAATGCAAGCTTAATAATGGTAGTTACTAATATTGAGGAAGGAAAATTTAGTGCAGAACTTGGAAGAATCATTTTAACAAATACGGAAATACAAAATCGTTTGCTTAATAATATCATTGCACTTGCAAAACAATATAATTTTAGAGACATACACTTTGATATGGAATTTTTACCTCCTGAACTGCGAGAAAATTATAACAGCTTCTTAAGAAAGGCAAAAGCAAGATTATCTTCACAAGGATTATTAATGTCAACAGCTCTTGCTCCAAAAACCAGTGCCACCCAAGTAGGTGCTTGGTATGAAGCTCATGATTATAAAGCTCATGGACAAATTTCAGATTTTGTTGTAATAATGACTTATGAATGGGGTTACAGTGGTGGTCCAGCAATGGCTGTATCGCCAATAGGTCCTGTGAGAAATGTACTAGAATATGCTCTAACTGAAATACCTGCTTCTAAAATTATGATGGGCCAAAATTTATATGGATATGATTGGACATTACCTTTTGTACCTGGAGGAAAATTTGCAAAAGCAGTTAGTCCTCAACAAGCTATTGAGCTTGCTGTTAAGTATAATGTACCAATTAAATATGACTATAAAGCACAGGCTCCTCATTTCAACTATACAGATGAGGCTAGAAGACAGCATGAAGTATGGTTCGAAGATGCAAGATCAATTCAAGCAAAATTTAATCTTGTAAAAGAATTAGGTTTACGAGGTGTAAGCTACTGGAAATTAGGTCTTTCTTTTCCTCAAAATTGGCTGCTTATAGAAAATAACTTTAATGTAACAAAACGCTAGATTATAATATTTCTCATATTACCCAAGCAAAATACCTTCATTAGTATTTTGTTTGGGTAATCCAGAAAGCTGTTAATTATTTCCTGGAAAATATTATATTTTATCCTTGGCAAATTACATATTACAATTTAAACTTACTTATCTCATCTGTCATATCCTTAGCCATATCTCTTAACTTCTCAACAGTTGAAAATAAGTTTTGAGCAGTTGAACTCATTTCTTCAGATGAAGCTGCTATTTCTTCAGATGAAGCTGAATTTTGTTGTGAAATAGATGAAGTACTTTCTACATTCATTAAAATTGAATCTTTTTGCTTGTTTATATTTTTAGCTGAATAGCTTACTCTATCTATTTCAGGAATTATATTTTCTATTTTGTCTACAATTTCTTTAAAACACTTAATTGTTTCGCTTATAGAAGTCATCTGATTATTTAATTCATCATTCATACTACCACTATCATTTAAAATAGTTTTGGTATCACTAGATATATTGCCTAACAGTTGGGTAATTTCATTAGAGGAATTTTTACTTTGTTCAGCAAGTTCTCTTATTTCTTCAGCAACTACTGCAAATCCTTTACCTGACTCCCCTGCTCTTGCTGCTTCAATTGCTGCATTCAAAGCTAATAGATTTGTTTGTTCTGCAATGCTATCTATTAAAGTTATTATATTATTTACCTTATTAACATTTTCACCTAAAATATTAAGCTTTTGACCAAATTTCTTAAAGGTTCCATCAATATTTTCAACTGATTTGGCTAAACCATTCATATTGTTATTACTTTCATTTGCAACATTATCAATTGCTTTTGATTTTTTTTGAATTTCAACTAACGTTTTTGTTATTTCCTGTATTGAATTTCCAAACTCAGTAAGTATATTAGTTACTTCCACAAGTTCATGAGCTTGCTTTTCTGTTCCTGCTGCAACTTCTTGAACTGCATTTGCAACCTCACCAGATGAGCTTTCTACAAATTGAGCAGAGCTATATAAATCTTCAGCTTTTTCATCAATAGATTGAGAGTGCGTTTTTATTTTAATAAACATTTCTTTTAAAGCAGCTTGCATTTTACTAGTTGATTGAGCAATGTCTCCAACTTCATCATTAATATGAAGATATTTTGAATTAATTTCATTAGAAAAATCACCTTTTCCCATTAATTTAAGATGTTCAGTTATACTGCTTATTGGGCTTGCAATTTTTCTTGATAAAGCAATTGTTATAGCAATACTTAACAATGTAAATATCAATATAATTGAAAAAGAAATTCTTCCTATAATCTTAGCACTATTCATAAATTCACTTGTTTCTATAAAGCATATGTAATTCCAATCTAAATTTGACTTTGATTGTTTTTCAACATTTATAGAATATTTTTTTCCATCTTGAAGCTTCATTTCAAATGAAGTATCCTTGTTATAAGAATCATTTAATTTGCTTATATTTAATTCTTTTACGTTTTTCGAAACTAACTTTGGATTTTTTGCATCTGCTAAAATAGTACCATGTTTGTCAACTAAAACAATATATCCATTTTCTCCAACTTTAATACCTTTAATGATTTTTGTAAGCTTATCAAGATCAATATTCATGGTTACTGCACCTTTAACCGTACCAGCCGCATCTTTTATTAAAGAAAGAGAAACAATACTTTTAGAGCCATCTGAAGAAAAATATACATCACTTAAAACAGCCTTATCTGGATTTGCAAGCGCAAGCTTGTACCAATCTCTTGTCCTTGCATCATAGCCATTTTTTCTGGCTGAAGCTGGATATTGTACATACCCTCCATTTGTTTCAACACCTAACGAAACACTTTGTATTTCAGGATGGGCATCTTTAAAATTTTTAAAAGTATTATATACTTCTGCCTCATAAGGATTATTGGTAAGTGGTGTCATTTGAACTGAACCTGATGGATCTTTTTTATCCACATATGAAGTTATTCTTGAATCTGCTTGCTTAAGCAATTCACTTTTAGCTAACATACGGGTATCTTCTTGAATTAATGAAATATAATTGTCTACCCCTGTATTTACTTCAGTTAATTGTTTATTTACTGAATTCATATAATCATTTTTTGTTTGTATAACTACCTTCCAATAAACAATTGTACCCATCAAAAGTAATGAAATTACAGTTAGTGAAACAAAACATACAATTAGTTTATTTTTAATATTAAGCTTTAAATTGGTATTTTCTTTCATTTAATCATAACCTTCCTTTTTTGTAAAATTCGTAAAAATTATAATATTAATAAAAGCAGAAATATATTCTATTTTATCATATATATATCACTTTTATTCAAAATACTACTAAAAACAACTATCTTTTTAATTATTATAACATAGGCAAAAATATTAAGGCAATTTAATGAAAAAGCACTGTACTAGCATTAAAAAATTTAAATGCTATTAGTACAGTGCTTTTTCACTATATTCATACAAAAATTAGAGCCCATTAAACATAAGTTTATAATATTTCTAATATTTCCACTGTATAATTTTCACTTGGAGCGTTAACTTCAACTATATCTCCAGCTTTTTTGCTCATTAACGCTTTACCTAAATCTGATTCTACACTTATGAGCATATTTTCTGGATCTGCATCTACAGTAGTCACTAATGATACAACTTCTTCGTCTTCATCATCTACAAATTTAATTTTAAATTTACTATTAACTCCTATAACTGATTTATCTTGGCTCTTATCATCTACTACAATTGCAGTTGAAATCATAGTTAATAAATATTGAATTCTATTATCGTTTTCTCTATAATTTGCACAAGCTTCCTTATATTCTGCATTTTCTGACCTATCACCATGTGCAGCAGCTACCAATTTTTCTTTTGCTATCTGAGCTCTTTTTACAGTCATTCTATAGTCTAGTTCTTCCTTTAATTTATCGATATTTTCTTGTGTTAGTATATTCTTCATATGAGAATAACCCTCCCTGACATATATTATGTTAATATTATATAATATATAGAAAAAAATTCAAATTAATTTATTCAATATTATTATAAAAAATAACATTCACATAAAACTTTAATTTTCATGCGAATGCTGTCTTTATTTAACACATTGCTGATTTTAATTTTTTACAAATCCCAATTAAATAAAAATCTTATTTTTTAATTATGAGAGTTTGCTAATTTATTTAGTGTATCAGTAAATTCTGCAATTTGTTGTAAAGTTGCAGTAACCTCTTCAATTGCAGCAGATTGTTGCTCTGTATTTTCCAATGTAGAATTAGATGAATCTATAGTTTTATCTACTGAATTCTCTATCTTGCTTGTAAGCTCTGATATTTTTAAAGCTGTTTCCTTAGAATTTTGTGATAAGCTTCTTATTTCAGTTGCAACAACTCCAAAACCTCTTCCAACTTCCCCTGCTCTAGCTGCTTCTATAGCTGCATTTAATCCAAGCATTTTTGTTTGGTCAGCTATGCTTTTTATTGAATCAAGTATTGCATTAATCTCTGTAGATATATTTTTTACATTAACTATTTCTTCACTTAAAGTATGTTGATTATTAGTTACATTAACTGAAGCTGCCGATAATTCTTCCATGGTAGCTGAAATTTGATTGAAATTATCTGAAAGCACTTGAGACATACTCCTAATTTTTAATTCTTCATATCCTATTTTTGATAATGCATTAGCAATAATATATAGCACCTCTGCAGCTGCTCTTATACTTTTCTCACTAGTAACTTTTATTTTATTTACTGCTTCCACATATCCATTTTCACTAACACCTAATTCTCTTGCAGTTTCCCTATATTTTGATTCTTCAGGGCTAGAATTCAATATTTGTCCACCTAAAATCGTTCCAATTTGTCTACCTTCTATTAATATAGGAGCAGCAAAATCAATTAATCCTGCATGACAAGTATAAACATAAGGTCTTCCTGTTCTTGCAGCTTCTTCTCCACCTTTTTTATGGCATTCATCACATCTGTCCATACCTGCCTTAGTGGACTGAGTAAATTTCATACAAAAATCTGTATAAGAACTTGGTCTAGTTACTGGCCTTCCATTAATATCTACTGTTACACTGGCAATGTCCATACTTTCCGCAAAATTATCTTGAAATCTTTGAAGCAAATCAATATCAATAACGTCCTTAATCTCTATTGAATTCAAATCAACATCTCTATCATTATTTGTTTTTAACATAAAAAACCTCCAAAAATACACTAAACTTTATTTTGAATATATCCATGCAAAATAGATAATTTTTAACATATTCAGTTTCATATTTTTCACCAATTAATAAATTGCAGTATTTATTATATCAGCATATTCTGACCATATTCTGACCAATTTCTACAATTTGTATTAAATATAATTTACAATTTTATAATAATATTGTTGCAATTATTGAATATGGGATTTATTATTTATGTATGAATTGAAATTATAATAAAAAATTAACTTTATATAAGATAAATTTCATTATTAATATAAAATCAATAAATATTTAGAGCTAACTTTAATAATATTGCAGTAGACCAAATATTAGTTAATAAAATAACACATATAGAACAGGTGAACACTATGGATAATTTTAATAATATAAAAGAATACTTAAAATCAATTGAAAAATGCAGATTAACTTCAGACGATTCAGTTGAATGCCTATGGTTATTCGATTTAGCAAGTAATTGTTTAAAGTACGTAAGTCCATCTGTCTTCAATTTAAGAGGATTAACTGTACAAGAAGCGCTGAAAGAAAAGCCTGAAGATTCCTTTACTTCTGAATCACTGAAAAAATTGAAGTCTCAATGTATCAGTATGTTATATCAATTTTTAGATGGAGTTAGAAATGAAGAAATTAAATCAAATGTTGACACTTATAATCAATATTGTAAGGATGGCTCAATAAAAAAAGTAGAAATCGCAATTAGATTTATCTTCAACAGAGAATCAAACAATTTAAATATATTAGGTATAACGCAGGATATAGGTCACAAGAAAAGTTCAAATAATAAAATTAATTATAAGTTAGAAAGTTTACTTAATAATGTTCATAAGGTTTTAGATGTTCCTAACGGACGAATATACTGCTTTGGCAAATTGTTAGTTTATGGAAGCAATAGTAATTCTCCTGTTAAATGGCGTACCAAAAAATCTGAAGAACTATTTACCTATTTACTGCAAAATAGAGAACAAGAAATTTGTAAATGGAAAATTTGTGACACTCTTTGGCCAGAATGCGATCCTAATAAAGTTAATAATCGACTACATACAACCTTATATAAAATGAAAAAAACTTTAAATTCAGCTAATATAAACTTTAATATTAAATTTGTGAACGGCTGCTACTGGTTTTGTCTTCCTGATGCATATGTTGATGTTTCAGAATTTAATTCTGTTGTAATTCCCGATATGATTATAAATGATGATACGATAAAGAAATATAAGAAAACATTTTTATTGTATAAAAATCCTTATCTAGAGGGAAATGACTTTGAATGGGCCTTTTCTCAAAGGGAATTATATTCAATAAGATATCATAAATTAGCAAAGCACTTAATAGATTACTATATGAAAAAAAGAAGCTATATTGACGCTAAAAGAATTATTCATAATGTTTTAGAAATATATCCTTTAGATGAACATGCAAATGAAATATGCTTAAAATTACATTTAATCCTTAAGGACAGAATATCGTTTATAAATCATTATAAATACGTACAAGAACTATATAAAGCTGAATTAGGAATCGAGCCAAGTTCTGCTATACAGAAGCTATATAATTCTATAATAGACGATTAATAAAAGAAGCTATGACGAATTTAGCAGAAGATTTTATATTTATAACATTCGTTAATTATAAATACAAAATAAATTTGACAATAAAATAACTTAATTGTATAATGGTAAAAAATAAATAAAAAAAACATTGATAGGAATCAAGTAAATATATGGTATTCAAAGCGAGTGAATGTTGGTGAAAATTCATAATGTCTATATATTGAAAACTCATCCTAGAGTTACAGGCTGAAACTATAGTAAGCTGTGTCGGTTTAAAAAGCCGTTATCTTGTAAGAAAAAATTTGGATGGTACCGCGGTATTGTTTCTCGCTCCAAGAGGATCAATGCTGCTTTTTTATTTTTACAAACAATTTAATAATATAAAAATTATGATAGAGAATAAGTAGATATAACTATAATTCAAAGCGAGTGGAAGTTGGTGAAAATCCACATTTATATTATATTGAAACTCACTCTTAAATTGCAATCTGAACGCTTGTTTAGTAGGATTCCCCGGCATAAAGTCGTTAAATTTTCATGAGTAATAAATTTGGGTGGTACCGCGATAGACCTCGCCCCATAGGAAGGTCTATTTTTTATGCCCATTTTTAGTAAGTAATTTTTACTGGCCAGTAAAATTATATTTATACAATATTTCAAATATTTGTAATATTCAGTTTTTATTTATCGATTGGAGGTATTTTTAATGTCAGAAGTTAATTGTATTTGTGAAAAAATGGACTATGTTCCAATATCTAAATTACATTATAAAATTTTATGGCTTATAGGTCTTGGAATATTTTTAGATGGATTTGATGTATATCTAGCAGGAGGAGTTTTAGGTGTTCTTTTAAAAAGTAAATGGTCAACTATGAGCTTAAATGCTACTTTTATATCTGTAACTTTTATAGGTCTTTTAATAGGTTCTCTAGCAACTGGATTTTTAGGAGACAGTCTAGGACGTAAATTTTCATATCAACTGAACCTCTTAATATTTGGAGGAGCATCTTTAGTTGCTGCCTTTTCTCCTAATATGATTTTTTTAATAGCATGCAGAGGTGTAATGGGAATTGGTCTTGGTGCTGAAATTGTTACTGGATATGCACTTCTTGGTGAATTTGTACCTGCAAAAACAAGAGGAAAATGGGTTTCCATGCTTTCTCTCATAACTAATGTATCTACACCAGCAGCTGCATTTTTAGGATATCTCATAATACCTAGATTCGGCTGGAGATGGATGTTTGTATTTGTAGGAATATTTTCTCTCATTGTGTGGATTTTAAGAAAAGACATGCCTGAATCTCCAAGATGGTATGAATCAAAAGGTATGGAGGAAAATGCAGAACATGTAATAAACATATTTTATAAAGAAGCAGAAATAGAGTCAGGTAATTCTATAAATCAACCATATGTTATAAAAAAAGCACATAGTGAATATAAGAATTCAGGAAACTTCTCTGACTTATTTAATAAAAATATGATTTCAAGAACTATAGTTGGATGTGTTGTATTAATTGCAATAAACACCTTGATATATACATTCGTAAGTTGGGCACCTACATTTTTCTTGAGAAAAGGAATAAATATTTCTAAATCTCTAGGATACACAACTATAATGATGATAGGCGCACCACTTGGAGCTTTGCTTGGTAGTTTCATTGTAGATAAATTCGGGCGTAAATGGTGTATTACTATATTTATGCTTGCAGCAGGTGTACTTGGTTATGCATATGCTTCACAAAATACCATGTGGGTAATACTTACTATGGGATTTTTCTTAACCGTCATCATATACATATTACTTACACTTGGTCTTGCAATTTATGTACCTGAATTATTCCCTACAAACATAAGACTTAGGGGATCAGGATTTTGTAATGCAATAGGAAGGCTTGCAACTATTTTTACTCCTTATGGAGTAGCATGGATACTTAAAAACTATGATACTAAAGTTGTTTTTATAGCACTTGGCATTTTACTCATAATAGTAGCATTAATTATTGCAACCTTAGGAGTTGAAACAAAACAAAAATCTCTAGATGAAATCTAAATATATTTTCACAAATAAAAGCCATGCACATTAGGAAGTTTTTTCCTGTTCGTACATGGCCTTTGTTTTTCTATATAACTTTTATTGATTATATATAATTTTATTTATATTCTTCTAATGCCTTCAATAAAGTTTCAGTAGTAAAAGGTTTCTTAATATAACCTTTAGCTCCTGCTGCTATACATTCATCCTTCACTTCTTCGTGTCCTACTGCTGACATGATAATTACAACTGCTTCAGAATCAGCTTCCATTATATCACTTAATACATGCATACCATCCATTTTAAACTCCGACATATTCAAATCTAAGAGTACAATATCTGGTTTTTCAGCTTTGAATATTTCTATTGCATCTTCTCTCCCTGATGCTTCAAAGGTGCTGGGAAAGCCTCCTTTTTCAATAATTTTTTTCACAAACATTCTCATATATGACGAATTATCAACTATTAATACCTTTTTCATATCAAAAACTCCTTTATATCTCTGATTTTTAAAGTTCTTCTAGTAAAACAAAGCTTTTATTTCAGCAAAAAGTCTACCACATTCATCTTCTTCATGTTTGAAAGCTGCTGCTTCTAACTTTATTGCCAATTCATGAATAGACATTATCCTTAAAGTTCCAGAAGAACCTTTTAACTCATGAGTCACTCCTGCCAATTTATCAAAATCCTTGTCATCTATGGCACGGTTAATATCTGCCAATAAATCAGGTAGACATCTTGTATATTCTTCAAGTATTTCCCTTGCATCAGCTTTTTCAAGCCCTGTAGTTTCAACAAAACAATCAATATTGTCATCTATTATTTTATTATAATCTGGTACAAGTTCTCTCTTTTTAGTATTCGCCTCTATCATTTTAAACATAGTATCAAAATTAATAGGTTTGCTTATATAAGCATCCATTCCAGCTTCAATACATTTTTCTGAGTCACCTTCCATAGCATTGGCAGTCATTGCAATAATTGTAGTATGCTTTTTATCTCCTTCTAAAATTCTTATTTTAGCTGTACATTCATAACCATCCATTACTGGCATCTGGCAATCCATAAAAACAACATCATAATCTTTTTCTGATACTGCTTTTAGTGCTTCACTTCCATTCACTGCCACATCACAAGTCATGTCATGTAGTTTAAGTATATTTATAACTATTTTACGATTCATTACATTATCTTCAACTAATAAAATCTTAGGTTTTAACTCATTCTTAACTTCTCTAACTATATGTTTGGTTACAACTTCACATTTTTCCTCATCTTCTTTTTTAAGTCCAAGCACCATGGCAATACAATTAAGTAAATCATCTCTTTTCACAGGTTTTCCTAAATAACATGAAAAACCATACTCTTTTGAACTCTTTGTCTCTCCCTTTTGATTTACAGAGGCTAGAAGTATTAACTTAACATCCTTTGCAAAAGGCATTGTTTTTAATGTGGTTGCTAGTTCATATGCACTCATATCTGTCATTTGATAATCTATGATAGCAGTATTTATTTTATTTTTTGTATTTGCTTTTGAAATAATTGTAGTAATAGCAGCAGCTGCATTCTTAGCTTCAAATACCATAAGTCCAGTTTCTTGAAGATATGAAACTACAATTTTTCTATTATTATCATTGTCATCAACAACTAAAACATTCATACCACGAAGCTTTTCAAAGTCAAATTTCTGCACTGAAGCTCCTTTTACAATCTTTAACTTTACATCAAATTTAAATGTAGATCCTTCCCCTACTATGCTTTCCACTTGGATTTTACCGCCCATCATCTTTACTAACTCACTAGATATAGCAAGTCCAAGACCTGTTCCTCCATACTTTCTAGTAGTAGAAGCATCTGCTTGACTAAAAGATTTAAAAATAGTGTTAATATGTTCCTTACGAATTCCAATTCCAGTATCCTTTACTTCAAAATTAAGAAACGCTATTTTATTCTCTTCTTTTAAACAATCAACTTTGACAGAAATTTCACCCTTGCTTGTAAATTTTACTGCATTACTTATTAGATTGTTTAAAACTTGTCTAAGCCTTGATGGATCACCAATAACCTCTTCAGGAACATTAGGATTAATCATGGTATAAAGCTCTAGATTTTTTTCTGCAGCCTTGGGAGCAAGCAATGAAACTGCATCTTCAATAGAATTCCTCAAATTAAATTTGATTTTTTCCATAGTTAGCTTTTTAGCTTCAATCTTTGAAAAATCCAATATATCATTAATAATATGTAATAATATCTCTGAAGCAGATTTTGCTTCACGTATAAATTCTTTTTGCTCCAAGGATAAATTAGTTGCTTGCAAAAGCTCAAGAAATCCAAATATTCCATTCATAGGTGTTCTTATTTCATGAGACATATTTGCAAGGAATCGGCTTTTTGCTGTATTAGCTGCTTCTGCTTGTTCTTTTGCCTTGTACAATTCTTTTTCTGCCAACCTTTGTTCTGTAATATCATTAGCAGTGCAAATAAGATACTGAATATTACCTTTATCATCTCTTTGAGGTCTACTTTTAATTTTAAGCAGTCTATTTTCACCTTTAAAATTTTTAATTTCAAGTTCTTTTTCTGCTGGTTCACCCTTTTGGAATAATTCCCAATTACTTTTAGAAAGCTTATTTGCAGTATCTATATCAAATATATCGTATAAATCTTGATATTCTAAATCACTTTTTGTCTTTCCAAAAAACTTTGCATGAGCCTCATTTGCAGTTGCATAGGAAGTAACATTGCTTAAAGCCCAAATTTGTGATTCAGAATTATTAAGCAAAATTGATTGTCCATTAATGTCTTTTTCATATACTTTTTCCTTCTCTATTCTTGCTTTTGTATGTGAAAATGCTTTTGAAATATCTCCTAATATCCTAATTTGACCTTCTTTCCAAACTATAGACTTTAACAAGCTTTCATATCCTATAAATCCAATTAATTTATTTTCACTTTTTAGCGGAATTATAAGAAAAGATTTTACTCCTTCCTTTGAAAAAGCTTCTATTTCTGATACTGCTTCATCTGGAATCTCATTTATGCTATTTATTACAACATCATTGCTATTTTTGATCTTCCGAATTAACCATGGCAAGGCATAAACTACCTCTTCCTCGTTAAATTCTCTTTTAGGTCTTACTTCCTTCCTATTCCATTGACATTCTATTTGCATAAAAGTAGGATCTTTGGAAAAATAATATATATAAATTCTATCCAAATCAAAAAATAAACCTATTTCCTCCAATGATTTTTTTAATTCAATATGATAATTAGTGCTATGTATATCTAAGAATTTCTGAAAATTACTATTAACTAGCTTCAGACATTCAATATTTATACAATTATCTTCACCATTCATAAAATCCCCCCTAAATTTAAAGCTCACAAGTTTTTGAAATAAAAAGAGTTAATTCCTCTAATAAATCTATTTCATAAGGCTCTGAAAGTAAATTTCCTGCTTTGTCATATATAACTTTTACCACTGGTCTCGTTGGCATTGAGTTATTTTGATTTACTACTAACCCCTTTTCACTTGAACTTAACATAACTCCACTTCCAGTTGGAAATGCAGCTATGTTCATAGTAAATTTTCTAACCATTTCTACATCAAAATAAGTGTTACTGGTGCCTACAAGATATTCAATAACCTCACTGACACTTTTAGCTTCCCCATTATTTCTTCCTGATATCAAATTATCAAATACATCACATATGGATACCATTTTTGCAATTTGATTTATCTCATCACCTTGTAATTTTAAAGGATATCCACTTCCATCGCTTCTTTCATGATGCATTAACGCAACTACCTTTACAGTTGCATTCCAAATATGCTGCTCTCCTAAAAAATCATAACCAACTCTTGGATGCATAAGTGTAATATATTTATCCAATTCTTCTTTAGTTTTGAACTCTGATAAAAGCTTCTTATCATTCAAAATTTTTATCTTACCTATATCATGCAGTAACGCACCAGCTGCTATATCTTTGAGCTTTAATGGACTGTATCCCATATGAGTTCCTATTATTGTAGCTAATACACAAACATTTACAGAATGTGAATATATGTTATTATCGCTTGAACTTATTTCTGCAACATTTATCAAAACATCTTTATTTGATACTACATCTTCAATTACTGAATTAACTGAATTCATAACACTACTATCGTCAGTTTTACCTTCACGGCAATATTTTCCAATCATTTCCTTGACAGCGTTCTTACCCATCTGTCTTGTCTTTTCGGAAATACTTTCTTCAATAACCACATTTTTTGATATATCATCATCAATGTATACTGAAATAATTCCAAGTTCTTTAATTTTTTCTATATAATAAGGCTTTAATTGTACTCCTACATTAAGTAAAACTCTGCCTAATTCATCGTAAATCTGCCTTCCAAGGACTTCATTCCCCTTCAGGCTAGAGACATTAACAACTCTCATATATACCTCCAAATGAAATAATTAAATTTTTCTATATAATGAAAATTTCTTATAAAAAATATATTCTATACTAAAAATTTAGGTATAATATAATTTTATTGTGCAGTTTTTAAAGTATAGGTATTAGCAGCATCCAATGGAACTGTATTTAATTATTATACTAAAAATACGCTCTTAATACTGATTATTTTAAATGTAAAAACAAACAAATTATATAATAATCATATAATTTGTTGCACTTGTAATAAATTCTACAATTCAGCCTTAATTCCTTTATTTATAAAATATATTTTCATTAAGCGTTAAACAATCACCTTTATGGATAATCTCTTAACTAAACTTGTTATAAATTGTCACTTCCATTTCATTATTAAATCTATTCTTTCTATAGTCATTTACTTATATTAGTTTATTGGAATAATAAATAGAAGGACCTTGTGATTTTTTAAGATAACATATCTTATTACAAAACCACAAGGTTCTTTATTTATCATAGCTCATAACATATTTTGATGAAATCATTCATTATACTTACTTATCGTTATGATATATAATTATCCATTTTCTATTATACTCTAAATCCAGAAACTATTTCTTTTAATTTTCTTGACATTTCTGATAAATTCTCTGTAGTTCTTTCAACTTCATTCACAATACTCAATTGTTCTTCAATACTTGCACTTATATTTTCAGTTCCTGCTGCTATTTCACTTGAGTTAGCAGCTATAGTATTTATAGCCATTTCCATTTCTTTGGTACCTTCAACTTGAGTTTCTGTAGATTTATCAATTTCTTCTACCTCACTTACAATTTCTTGTGTATTCTCGATTATATTCTGCATGATTTGTCCAACTTCAGAAGCTTTGTTAACTCCAAGAGATACTTTTTCTTCTACTTTACTAACTGAACTTACAGCTGAAGCAGATTTTAACTGATTTTCTTTTATTAAATCAGATATTTGCTTAGCTGCAGAATTGCTTTCATCTGCAAGCTTTCTTATTTCATCAGCTACTACAGTAAAGCCCTTTCCAGCTTCCCCAGCACGTGCTGCTTCTATTGCTGCATTTAGTGCTAGCATATTGGTCTGTTCTGATATACCTGTTATAATTTGAATAATATCTCCTATCTTTTTTGAAGAATTATCTAATTCACTTATCATAAGAGATACTTGTTTAGAAGAATCTGCTATGTCTGTTATAGATAAAACAATTTCAGATATTTTAATCGAACCATCCTCTGCTGCTCTTTTTGCTCTTTTACTATTACTTGTAGTATTTTTAGTTGCTAAAGAAGTTGCTTCAGTAAACCTTGCAACTTCTGCAAGATGGGCTGAAGTCTCTTCGGAAACAGCTGCTCCATCAGAAGTGCTGGATGCTATTTCTGCAACAGTGCTTGATATAGTATCAAGTGACTCTGCAGTAGTCTTTGTTGCCATGCTTAATTCTTCACTTGAAGCTGAAATAGTATTGGCAGAACCATATATTTCTTTAATAATCACATGCAGCTTATCAATAAACATATCAAAATTTGAACTAAGCTCTCCTATTTCATCTTTACTTTCATAACCTATTCTTTGAGTTAAATCTCCATTATTATTGGAAATTTCTTTTAATCTTTCAGTAACCTTTTTAATTGGAACAACAGTTTCTTTAATTATAATCAAGGATAAAATTCCTGTTATAATTAAACATATAGCTACAAGTGATATTATTATAATCATTGTACTTCCAAAAACTTTTTTACTCATTTCATAAGTGGAATTTGCTGATGCAACATGCTTATTTATAATTTCATCAAAAGATGCTACAACAGAAATTTTGGCTTTATCGAGATTAATTGCTTCAGTAGGAGGTCCTTGCTTTGTAATATTTCCAGATTCAGCTGTTTTTATAAAAGCTTCCTCAGCTGATATAAATTTATCATAGTTATCAAGTAAGGTTTTATATTCACTATTACTTTTATACTTTTCTAAAGCTTTATCTACAGCAGTTATATGAGTTGTAAGATCAGCTTCTACAGTCTTTCTTGTGTTATCATCTGTTGCATCCATTAATGAACTAGATTTAGTTCTAATATACTCTATATTGGATTTGGCTTTTTCTAATTCTACAATTGGTGTCAATCTTGATTCACTTAACTGTTTAATTCCATAATTGACCTTTGATACTTGTAATATTGAAGTAACACCTAGTAATAAAAGAAAAATAAAGAAACTAGCAGAAAGTAAACTGATTTTATGTACAATTTTTAAGTTTTTAATAAAATTCATATTAAATCCCCCTCGCATTTCATTTGCATAATTTTATGGAAACTTAGTCTAAAAGTTGAAAACTTATCTAACCTCCATTTAATGATTTTATTTTAAATTGTAAATGTTACAATTTAATCACAATTTCATTGCAATTTAGACTTAGTTTTTGTTTCCATAAAATTCGAAGACTTAAAACCATGAATTTTTTAAAAGCTTTATTCCATTTTCTATTTTCTCAAAACTCAAATGTCCATATCCCATTAGTACCATATTAGGTTTCTTATAATTATTTTGATCAAAATAATAAAATGATATAGGATAAACCCTAACTCCATTTTCTAAAGCTTTATTTATAAGTTCCAATTCATTTAAATTGTTTTTTACCTGAAGTGCAATATTAACTCCTGAGCTTTCACCATAAACATCAACATTATTTCCAAATTCTTTTCTTATACAATTTATAAGAAAGTGCTGTTTTTTAGCATATATACTTCTCATTTTTCTGAGGTGAGCTTCAAATAAACCTTCTTTCATAAATTCTGCAATGGTAAGCTGATGAATTTTTGATGCAGTTTGATTTATAAAGCTTCCCTTTTCAATAAAAATATTCATTATACTTTCAGGTAAAATCATATAACCAACATGCATTCCAGGAAAAAGAGTCTTAGAAAAAGTTCCAAGATAAATTACTCTATTTTCACTATCCAAATTTTGCAGTGAAGGTATTGGATTTACATTATATCTAAATTCACTATCATAGTCATCTTCAATAATATATCCACCACACTTATTGATAAAATTAAGAAGTTTTATACGATTTGAAACAGGCATAGACATTCCTAAAGGATGCTGATTAGATGGTGTTACATATATAAACTTAGGATTTATTTTAATATCTTCAAGTTTTTCTATATTCATTCCCATTTTTGTTAATTCAATTGGCTCTATATTATATCCATACCATTGAAAAACCTTTCTTACAGCTGAAAACCCTGGTTCTTCAAAAGCAATATTCTTATTATTTGACTCACTAAATAAATCACATAATATTGCCATTAAGGTTTGAGTTCCTGCACCTATAATTATCTGTTCAGATGAACAAACTACTCCTCTTGAATTTTTAACATATTCTGCAATCTGATTTCTTAGTTCAAATTCACCTCTAGGATCTGAATAAGCTAGTATATCTATGTTTTCTTTTTTCATGACACTTTGCTCAATTTTTCTCCAGGTCGTAAATGGAAAACTTTCCTGATCTACTGAACCAGGTTTAAAATTGTAAGTATATACTTTATCATCTGTATGAATACTCTTTAACTTTTTAAGCTTCAAAGGTCTATTTTCATTTCTAATAGTTTTTATTTGATGTTCTATAGCCTCCACATAATATCCACTTCCATTCTTACTGTAAATATATCCTTCACATAATAATTGATCATATGCAGCCTGAACTGTATTTCTACTTATACCAAGCCTATTCTTAAGCTGCATTATGGATTCCAGCTTATCCTCCTTTTTAAGTGTTCCTTCCAGTATGGCTTTTTTGTAGAATTGATATATCTGAATATACAGTGGTTTTTCACTATGTCTTTCAATAAATATTGGTATTTCCATAAAAATCATCCCCATAAATTTTATAAAAATCGTACCTTTTTATAGTTACAATTTTATAGTATTATTTTATCAAATTTACAAATAAGATTCCATTTGCTTTTCATCAGCAAATCCTGACGCCTATAAAATTTATGGATAGCATATTCTTAAAAACATAGTTGCAAACTTTAATTTAATGATATTAAACAAATTTTAGGAGGAATGATAAATGACTGAATTAATATTTCAAAAAGACAGTTACATAAAGGAATTTGAATGTAAAGTTATTAGTACAGATGAGGCTGAAAATGCCGTTATTTTGGATAAAACAGCATTTTATATAGGGGGAGGTGGTCAACCTTGTGATGTTGGAGTATTAAAAACGGATGTAAATAAGTATGTTGTTAAAAAAGTTAAGAAAAAAGGAAATGATGTATATCACTATATTGATGGAAAACTTCCTGAAGTTAATGAAATATGCACAGGAAAAATAGATTGGGATCACAGGTATAAATTAATGAGAACTCATACAGCTATGCATATTCTATGTGGTGTTGTATGGAGAGATTATAAAGCACAGGTAACTGGTGGAGATATGGATTGTCTTAAAGGAAGAATGGACTTTGAGTTTCAAAACTTTGATAAGGCATTAGTAGAGGAAATTGAAGAGAAGGTTAACAAAGAAGTACAATGCAAAAGAGATATTAAGGTAAATATTTTAGAAAGGGAAGAAGCCTTAAAAATTCCTGACTTAATAAGAACAAAAATAAATCTTTTGCCAGAAGGAATTAAACAAATAAGAACAGTTGAAATTGAGGGATTAGATCTTCAAGCAGATGGAGGAACTCATGTAAAAAATACTTCTGAAGTTGGAAAAATAAAAATAGTAGATTATAAAAGCAAAGGAAAAATCAATAAGAGAATATATGTTGATATAGAAGACTAAATCAAAAGTATTAATAGGGAGGTTATATTATGTTAAAAGAAATACTGTTACTTGGAAATGATGCTTTGTATAAAAAAAGCTTACTTGTTCAAAAGGAAGAACTAGATTCAATAAAAGGAACTGTTTTAGATTTGCATGATACTTTAATTGACTTTCGCAAAAAATATAATGCGGGAAGAGCAATTGCTGCTCCACAAATTGGTGTATTTAAAAGATTAATATATATGTATATTGATAAGCCTATAGTTTTTATTAATCCTATATTAAAATTTGACAACAAGGAAATCATGGAAGTAATGGATGACTGCATGTCCTTTCCAAATCTTTTAGTAAAAGTTAACCGTTATAAGGAATGTACTGTTATGTATAAAGATATAGACTTTATAGACAGAACAATAAAGTTTGAAGGCAATCTATCAGAATTGATACAGCATGAATATGATCATCTTGATGGCATTTTAGCTACAATGAGGGCTATAGACAACAAATCTTTCTATCTAAAAAAGCAAAGCAAGGGAAGCTACTAGCTTCCCTTAAAAATGTATGAGTTCAGTTTAAATATTAAAGTTTTATTTTGTAGCGCAATACTACTTGAACTTATTGCAAAAATATCACTGCAGATGAGTCATCACTTTTTTTAAATCTAGGAAATTTCACTACATCTGCATCCTCATTTTCAATGAGTCTTATAGTCTTATATACTTGATGCAATCCTTGTTTTTCAATAATTGAAATAAGGTCATCAGCCTGCATATATTTGTAATTATCAAAAATTGCTGAAAACCCATCTGACATTAATAAAGCCTTTTTACATTCTTCCAAATCCAAATACCCATAAAGGGAATTTTCTACTGCATTTTTATCAAATCCTAATGTCCAGTAACCTTCTGGAGTATTTTTAAGCAATCTATGTTTAATAAGCAGTGGATTTATTCTCTGTCTAGCCTCAATAAAACTTATTCCTTCATTCAACATTAACTTGTTCATTTCAGCTTTAGCTATATTATCTAGTTTATCAAGCAACATCTGTTTAATAATACTTGACTTTCCATTATTATTCTCAACTATAAGTGTACAATCTCCAAGTAAAAAGTATTCTACTTTATTATTGTTAATTCTAATTATAGCTATAGAAGCAGCTGACAAATCAACTTTATCAGGATATTTTGTTGAAGAAATTTTATTAAATTTATTACCTATAAAATCCATTCCTTTAGAAACAATTTCTTTAATATCTTTTGATTTATCTAAAATATTGTCTTTAAGATAATTATTCCATTCATTAACAAACCAATACACATCACCTTTAGAACCTGTCAGATTAGTTTTGTTAAGTCCTGTTGCACCATCTATAACCCAGCCATAATTATTCTCTGCATAGGCAATATCCTCATTAACTCTATCCTCTGACATGGAAATAAAATCATATGTTGAAAACTTCATAAATCTAACCCCTTAATCTTATTGTATATTATTTTGTATTTATTGCATAACCTCATATTTCCAATAATATATTTTTTATATAATCCTTTATATTATATCATAACTCAACTTTCGTACATGCAAAATTTTCAATTAATATAGAAAATAAATGGAATTTTGGAGGTAAAATTATGAACATTTCTTCTAATTACTATAATTATAGCTATTATAATCAAGCTTATCAGATAAATGCCCTTTCAAACCCTCAATTATATATTACAAGTACACGTACAAGTTCGTCTCCTAATTCAGATTCTTCTGAGGATAAAGTTCAGAAAGTAAGTTCTAAATCCTCTATGCACACTGAATATGATAGCAATCCAAGTTTTTCTAACTTATACTACACTGCAAATTCATTAATAAATTTGCTTAAATTGAAAGGTATTAATTTTTCAAAAAATCCTTAACAATTTAGCATCTGATATAAAATCTTCAAAAAATTCAGATGTAAGATCTCTTTTTGAGTCATTTTACTATAATAAAAAAGTGATAAACAGTTATAAATACCATTATCACTCTATTCAGCATTATATTTATTAATATCTTTTACTTATGACTTTATAAATAATTTAATATACTTCTATTAAACTTTTTTCTTATTAACTCTGTAACCAGTTTTAAAATCCACTATATTCTTCAATGGCTGCTGATTTTTAAAATATTCAAGATTTTCAATACTTATGTTAACAATTCTTCTTAAAGTTTCTGGAAGATGAAAAAATCCTGATATATGAGGAGTAATAACAACCCCTGGCGCATCCCATAATCTATGTTCAGGTGGCAGCGGTTCTGGTTCTGTTACATCAAGACCTGCCCCACTAATGATTCCATTTTCAAGAGCATCACACAAATCTTCAGTACATATACAGCTTCCTCTTCCCACATTAAGAATGATTGCATCTTTTCTCATTAAATTAAATTTATCTTTATTAAACAAATGGTGAGTATCCTTTGTCCCAGGAACACTTAAAGCCACTACATCAGCTTTAGGCAAAAGTTCATCCAAAGCTTCCATTGTATACAATTCATCAATATATTCTGGCTTTTGTCCTTTGGTTCTCTTCACTCCTATGGTATAACTTCCAAGTGCTTTCATTTTCCTAGCAAAGTCCCCTC
Source organism: Clostridium carboxidivorans P7 (assembly GCF_001038625.1). Taxonomy (GTDB): domain Bacteria; phylum Bacillota; class Clostridia; order Clostridiales; family Clostridiaceae; genus Clostridium_AM; species Clostridium_AM carboxidivorans. The sequence continues at coordinate 1,338,439 of NZ_CP011803.1, read as the reverse complement.
CAATATCACCAAGACCTACAACTAATGTTGTACTTCCTTCTATTGAGGTAACATTTCCTTCATCCTTCCATATATGTTTTTTCTGATTCATATAATATAAATTCAACTTCTTTTTAATTTCAAATAACATACCAAGCATATGTTCAGATATTGCAAGACCATAGGCACCTGATGCATTTGTAAGGTATGCTCCTTCAGGAATTACACCAGCTTCGCAATATCCATCAGTACCTGCACTGTTTAACTGAAGCCATTTAAGCTTTTTACTTCCCTTTATGTATTCTGGAGGAACATTTCCAATAATTATATCAGCGCTTTTTACAATTTCATCACTAATTTCTCTAGTTGATATAAAAATATACTCCGCTTCTGGCATCTTTGATTTAAGTTTTTGTTTTTCATATTCACTTAATGGAATTACAACTAAAATTCTCATATAATATCACTTCCTTCTAGTACCATTATACTATAAATACTATTATAAATTTAATAACTCAACTTTCGCACATATAAAATTTTTACTTAATATGAGCACATTGCGACACAACTTTTTTGAGAGGCCAGTGAATGTCCTCTGAAAATGATTACTCATTTTCTTCCATAGAATTTATATAAACTTTCCCCCACTCCCCCATAGTTTTCAATACAGGAACAAAAGAATGTCCCATTTCTGTTAATGAATATTCTACTCTTGGAGGTACTTCCTTATAAATTTCTCTATGAACCATTCCATCATCTTCAAGTTTCCTTAACTGTTTCGCGAGAATTGGTTGAGAAATCTGTTTGCATAATCTTTGAAGTTCATTAAATCTCCTTGTTTTTTGACTTAAATGAAATAATATTATCATTTTCCAGAAATCAAATATTGTACTGTTGCTATTGGACATGATTTATTAGACTGGGGATTTTTTAATATTCTTCCCATTAAAACCTCTTTCCTCCTCAATAGTACTATTTTTGTTAGTATCTAATAAAAAAGTACGTACTTGAATGATTACATCTATTACCATAATATTATAGTAGCTTATAAATCAGAAATCAATTTTGAAAAGGAGTATGATTACAAATGGAAATAAAAAAAGTTTTAAATCGTTTCTATGTAAATGACATGGAAAAAGCAATAAAGTTTTATGAAAAAATCTTAAATGAAAAATGCAGCAATATATTTAAATATTCTGAAGCAAGCTTAGAATTAGCTACAGTTGGAAATATTTTAATAATAAGTGGTTCTGATGAAGCATTAAAGCCATTTAAAGACACTCAAGCAACATTTTTAGTTGACTCTATTACTGAATTTAAAGAATTTTTATTAAATAATGGTGCTGCTATTATTAGAGATTTAAAAATAGTACCCTCAGGAATGAATATGACTGTAAAACATTTTGACGGTACAATAGTTGAATATGTTGAACATAAAGCCAATCTTAACTGGGTAATAAAATAATCCTATAAACCTTACTTGAAATGAATGAAGAATCATACAATCATGATCCTTCATTCATATTTTTAATCAGCTTACAACTCAATCTGTATGCATGTACCGAAATTCTGTTTGCTTTTAACATTAATTTTTCCACCATGTGCCTCTATTATTTGCTTTGCAATTGCCATTCCAAGACCTGAACCTTTAACACTTACCGAACTTTTTGTACCCCTATAATATCTTTCAAAAAGCTTTTTCACTTCTTCTTCTGACATACCCTTTCCATTATCCTCTATGGTTATATATATTTTGTCCTCTTGTCTTACAGAAACTTTTATTATAGTATCTGGAGCATTATGAATTACTGAATTATATAGCAAATTTGTAAAAGCTCTTCTCAAAAGTGTATTATCAAAATTAAAGTTTATCCTGTCTTCTATACAATTAAAGATAATATTTCTTTCTTCATATTTAGGATGGTTCAATATGTTTATAATTACTTCCTTTAACAAACGCACTAAATTTTCCTCACTGCGATTTATAGGAAGCATTCCATTTTTTAATTGATATGTAAAATTCAAATTTTCAACTATATCCTCCACATTTTCTGCATTTCTAAGTATTACTTCTCCATACTTTTTTACATCTAAAAGGCTAACATCATATTTAGAATCAGTTAATATTTCTGCATATCCTTTTATTGGTGATAATGGAGTTTTTAAATCGTGAGAAATATTAGCTATCCATTCTTCTCTCAAAGTTTGATTTCTTTTTCTCTCTTCCTCACTAGCTTTAAGTTTACTATCTAAAATATTAAGGCTGTAAATCACATTCTTATACATTCCTTCTTCCTTCATAGGAATATAATCATTTGAAGCAAGTCTTTTTATACCTGTTGTTATATTAGATAATATATGATTCATCCATATACCATAAACTGCAACAAGAAGTATAAGTAATATAAATAAACTTAATATAATAAACTTAATCTTCGAAAACTTATCATAATTCACATACATAGTAATTTTCGATATTTTCGCAGGAAAACCTATAATATACGTCCATTTTTCTCCTCTGTTATTAACACTTCCAACGAACATAGTATAATTCCCTGAACTGTATCCATTTTTGTACAATTGAACTATATCTATTGGAGAATAGTGTTTTAAAGCTCCTTTAGGTTCATTATATTCTAACGCTGCATCTCCATTTTTATCAACAATTTGAAAAGAAAGCTTGTACTCCTTCAATTGACTTACTGCTGAATCTGTAAGCCTTGGTTTGCCTTCTTCAAAACTAATTTTTTTATAGAAATTTGATGTAAAGTATCCAGGCCAGCTGCTCCAGTTAGCATAACTGTTTTCACTATACATATTAACATTTAATATATACAATACTATTCCCATAAAAATTGAAATTAAAATAAGAAGACCAATAAAAAATTTAAAATATAAGTTAAATATTATTTTATATCCTGATTTTTTCATTCTATTCATTCCCTTTTACAAGCTTGTACCCAAGTCCTATTACAGTAACTATAATTTCTGGTTTAGAAGGATTCTTCTCAAGCTTTTCTCTTAAATGTCTTATGTGAACAGAAATTGTATTATCATATCCAATATAATCATCTCCCCATACTACTTCACATAATCTTTCCTTATTAACTATTTTGTTAGAGTTTTCTGCTAAGTATAAAAGAAGCTTGTATTCTTTTGCTGTAAGCTTTACCTCTATATCCTCTTTATATACCTGGCTGTGCAGCTTATCAATATTAATGTTACTAATTTTTATATTCTCATTTTTATTATCACTTACTTCCTTTATACCATCATACTGCTGTCTCCTAAACTGTGCCTTAATACGAAAGGCAATTTCCTTTGGACTAAAAGGTTTAGTAACATAATCATCTCCACCCATGCTCAACCCAACGATTTTATCAACATCACTATTCTTTGCAGATAAAAATAAAATTGGACAGTAAGAAAACTGCCTTATTTTTTTGCATACCTCTATTCCATCAATATCTGGAAGCATTATATCCAGCACTACTATATCAGGCTTTTCATCCTCACATATCTTTATACCATCTAAACCACAGTGAGCTTTTTTGATATTCTTAAAGCCTTCCTTTAACAAAATATCTTCTATTAAGTCTGTTATATCTTCTTCATCATCTATAAGTAATATTTTTTTATCTGCATTGTTTACTAAATTCACTCCCAAAACACCTCTTTATATCATTAGATTCCAAGCATTCTATTAACTTGGAATCTAATTTTTAAATTATATATTTAGTATACAACATTTTTTGTTATAATTTTCATATAAGATTTAACAGAAAGAAGATAAAAACATAAATAAATTACTGCATATACTCCCATTGTCATACCCATCCATTCCAGCTGTGTTATTGAAAAGCCGCAGAGATATTTCATATAGGCTATAAGTGGAAATATACTATGAAGAATACCAAATAGAAGTGGCATTACAAAAATGAATCCCAATTGCTTTGATATAATTCTTAAAGTCTCTTTTTTAGTTAAACCTATTTTTGAAAGTACAGAGTATCTATTCTTATCTTCATAGGCTTCTGTTAATTGCTTATAATACATTATACTTCCAGTGGAAACAACAAAGAGAATACCTAGGAATGCACCTATAAACACATAGCTTCCATACAAAGTATGAACCTCAGTATACATGTCATAGTAAGAAGAAAAAATTCTGCCTTTTGGCATCATTTGTGAAACTTCTGCAACAACACTTCCACTTTTTAATACATTATCAAAATTATATGCTCTTATAACAGTTGTATTATTTTTATTATCATTTAAAAGCTTATTAAAAAATGTATCTGGTACTACTATAGTTGTTTTTTGAAATTTAACTCCTAAAACGCATTTCTTACTTGAGTCGGAGATATCAACTTTATAGGCTTTCCCTCCAATAGTTGCATTAAGTTCATCACCCGCAAGTCTTCCTCTTGCTTCAAGTGAATTACTTACTTCAATGAAAAAGCATTGATTTTCTTTGTTAATTTTAATGTCCTTAGCTCTATCAACAACATCTGTACCATCATTAAAACCTGAATTATTTACAATATCCTTGTATTCAGATGCAGACATTATAAACATATCAAAAGGAGCCTTTAAATCTTTCTCAAATGGACCCTTATATTTTTGTGTAAGCCCACTTCCATTTATCATTACAATATCTGTTTTATAAGTTGTTTTAATTTCTTTATGATTATTAATAACAGCTTCAACTTTTTTATTTAATCCTTCACTGCCGCTTTGATACATTATTGAAAAAGGACATCCACTTGGTGCAATTTTATCAAGTGTCAAATTAAGACTAAATGTAAAACATAATGCGGTAATAGCAACAGCAGATACAACCGCTATAGTTGCCAGAAGATTAGAATTTCCTTTAATTCTGTAGATTATTTGAGATACTCCTATTAGATTTTCTCCCTTATAATAAGCTTTTTTATTTTTCTCAAATAGCTTAAAGATATAAATTATGAAATTGTTGAACAATATATAAGTTCCTGCAATAACAAGCAGCGTTATAAGGAGACCTTTGTACAGCATTTGGGCTCCACCAGACTCCAAATTCATTTTTAATACACCAATATATCCGCTAATCACCATTATTAATGATAATAATGCTAGAACCTTAGAAAATTTAGGTTTCTTCTCTCCTTCCTTAGCCGCATGTATAAGCTCTATAAGTCTAAACTTATATATTATCCTGTAAGCTTTTATGGAGTTTAACAAAAATATAATCATAAAAACAAGAATTGTCATTAATATAGATCTAATATCAAAAGTATACTGTATAGGCTTGTTTGATTTCATGCATACATTAAGTATTTTTAAGAAGAACCTGGAGGTAAATGCTCCTAAGGGTACACCAACAATTAAGGCTAATATCCCTAGAAAGATATTTTCAAAGAACATCAGTGTTCCTATTTCTTTCTTCTTCATACCAAGCATTGAATAAATAGCAACTTCTTTCTTTTTATTTTTTATAAAAAAGCTATTAGCATAACCTATGAAAATGGCTGAAAATATTATAACTACAAAAGCTGCCGCTTTAAAAATAGCTCCAACCTTAACTTTATCTGAACTAAATGAATGTATTTGTTTACTATAATACATAGAATAAAATATCATGAGAATGAAAATTGAAGTTAATGTACTTATAAAATAAGAAACATAATTTTTAAAATTGTGTTTAACATTGTTTATTCCAAGATTAAATAGTGTCACTTTCAGTACCTCCTATTATATTTAAAGATATGGTGTCTAGTTACTTTCTGCTTTTAAGCACTTTCTATCCCATTGCTACCCCCACCATTCTTTGTATGAAACTCCATATGAATATAAGAATCACTTGATGATTTTCATATATGATTTAACCGAAATCATATAATAGCATAAATAAATTGCAATATAAACTAATACTACTCCCCCAACACATTCTACGATAATTTTAGCTTCGCTGGCATAGGCAATAAATATATATAAAGCTGCAATACTGTGAAACAAACTCACTAAAACAGGCAATCCAAATATTAGTGCAAGTTGCTTAACAACAGTATGTCTTTTTTCCTTCTTACTAACACCTATTTTTTTCAATATACTGTATCTTTCCTTATCCTCATATGCTTCCATAAGTTGTTTATAGTAAAGTATACTACCTGTTGAAAGTATAAATAAAATTCCAAGAAACGCACCAATAAACACATAACATCCATATAATCTATAAGAAATACTATAGGCATCATAGAATGAATCAAAGTATCTATCCTTAGTAATTACATGACTTAATTCAGAAACAAGCTTCTCAGAATTTAGAGGATTATCTAACATATATCCTCTTATTTTAGTAGTATTATCTTTATTGCTATTAAGTAATTTATTGAACGTATTATCTGTAACAACAATCATGGTTTTTGCAAAATTTTTTCCCACAACACCCTTACCATCAGAATCTACAATATTTAAATTAAATTTATTACTAATGTCTTGAACACTGACTTTCTCTCCTTTAAGCCTTCCATGTTGACTTTCATTAGTAACCTCAATAAAAAAGCACTGATTATCATTTGTAAAGTTTAAACCTTTAACTACCTGAAAGCCATCAACGGAATTAGTCCTGCTCATTTCCGAATTATTCATAATTTCGTTATATTCACTTTTAGACATTATATATGCATCAAAAGGTGCCTTTAAATCCACACCATAAGGTCCCTTATACTTTGACGTAAGTGATTTCACATTAATCAGTTCTATATCTGACTTGTGAGTAACCTTTACTTCACCGTGCTTATTTATTATTTGTTCTACTTTATTGTTTAAATCTTCATCTCCACCTTTATACATTAATGAAAAAGGTGATATATACGAAGGCGTTTTTTGCAAAGTTGTATAAAAACTAAATGTGAAACCTATTGCAGTAAGTGCAACCGCTGACACTATCGCTATAGTGGCAAGAATGTTAGAATTTGCTTTTATCCTATATAGTATCTGAGAAATGCTTATAAGATTTTCTCCTTTATAATACAATTTTTTATTTTTTTTAAGCTTATTAAGCATTACTATAATAAAATTATTAAACAAAATATATGTTCCTGAAATTACCAATATCAATACAAGAATTGCAAAATACATCATTTTACTTCCACCTTGAAGAATTTTAGTGGAAGCAATAAAATATCCAAGCAAAATCATAACGATAGATATTAGTGCCTTTACTTTTGAACCTTCAGGCACCTTTTCAGCTTCCTTGTCTGCGTGTAAAAGTTCAATAAGGCTAAATTTATATATTACCCTATACGCCTTAATTGAATTAAATACGAATAAAGCCATAAATATTATAGTTGTAGCAATTACTGCCCTTATGTCTAAAGTAAAGTATGCAACAACACTAGTTTTCATCATATTAACAAGAAGCTGAAAAAGAAATTTTGAAGCTATAGCACCTAATGGTACCCCTATAATTATTGCTAATACTCCAAGAAACATATTTTCACAAAATAAGAGAACTCCTATTTCTCTTTTTTTCATGCCAACAATGGAATATATAGCCATTTCCTTTTTTCTACTTTTTATAAAAAAACTGTTAGCATACCAAATAAAAAGAGCTGAAAAAATTATTACTATAATTGAAGCAACTTTAAATACAGTATATAATTTTAACCTTCCACTACTATAACTTTCCATTTGCTTATTGAAATAAATAGAAAAAAACACAAAAAGTATGAAAACAGAAAATGCAGTACTAATAAAATAAGAAACATAACTTTTAAAATTGTGTTTAACATTGTTTATTCCAAGATTAAGCAAGCTCACTTTCAGTACCTCCTACAATAGAAAGGGTTCTTAATATTTCATTGTAGAAATCTTTTCTACTTCCTGTTTTCTCAATCTCAGTATCAAGCATTCCATCCTTTATAAATATAATTCTGTCACAGTAACTTGCTGCAAATGCATCATGAGTTACCATAACAATTGTTGCTTCATTATCCTTATTTAATAAAGAAAGGTTATTTAAAAGCTCTGTTGAAGATTTTGAATCCAGTGCTCCTGTAGGCTCATCTGCAAAGACTATTTCTGGATCAGTTATTATAGCTCTTGCAGCTGCAGCTCTTTGCTTCTGACCTCCTGAAACTTCATAAGGATATTTTCCTAATATGTTTCCAATATTCAAGATTTCACTAATTTTTTTTAATTTTTCTTCCATGGACGCCACATTTACCTTAGATAAAGAAAGTGGTAAAATAATATTTTCTTTTAAGGTTAAAGTATCAAGAAGATTGTAGTCTTGAAAAATAAATCCAAGCTGCTTTCTTCTAAACATTGATAATTCATCTTCATTAAGCTTTAAAAAACTTTTTCCTCCAAGCGTAATTGTTCCTGATGTTGGACTATCAATGGTTGATATTACATTTAACAATGTGGACTTACCTGCTCCTGAAGGCCCCATAATTCCAAGAAATTCACCCTTTTGAACAGAAAAGCTCACTCCATTTAGTGCATTTGATTTACTTCCTCCATTTTTTGAACCATACTCTTTTTTTACATCTCTAACTTCCATTATATTCATAGAAATTTCCTCCTGTATTCCTCATATTGTGCTAAAGGATTATCAATCCTTTAGTCTCCTAAATTTGACTACAGTTAGATTGTATATGTATGAGTTTAAGGTGGATTTAAAATGATCTTAATTTCATCTTAAGTTTATTTGACTTAAGATGAAATTACTCAGCTTGAATTATTGTCATAAAAAAAGATAGCAAAGCCTTAGAAGAAGGTACTTACTATCTTTTTAAAATTATGCTGATTATATTTTTTCTTGTCAGTGGCAAATAACTATTCATCGCTAAGTTCTAATACTAAATTTTTCAAATCAATATTAGCCCCTGCTCTCATTAATATATCTAATCCTAGCAGTCCATTAATCTCACCCTTTGTGTCAATTATTCCAAAATCTATTTCCAAGTTTTTAATACTATGTGAACCTATTTTTATGTTATTAATAACTTTTATAAAAGAATTATGCAAACTGCCTCCCACGCCATAGAAAGATATAATTCTATCACCTAATTCCGCATATATTCCTATATCGTCGACTATATCTGGTGAAATTATAGACTCTGCTGCTCCAGTATCTATTACAATATTATCTATCTGTTTTGAATTGCCCTTATATAAAATTTCTACAGAAGTAAATAATAATCCGTCTCTAAACTCTATATTCATTACATTATACCTCTATAACCTTTTATATTTCTAACTTCAAGAACAATATCTTCATTTCCTGTATGATAGACAAGTACATCTTCTTTTGACCTTACTAATTCTTTTGTAGCTTCCTTATTATCTTCTATTACCTTAATAACAGCCATATCATCTATATATTTCTTATTTCCTTCCATGTGCCACTCTAAAATTTGAAGTTTAACAAATTGATTAGGATAAATTTTTTTTACTTCTTCCCACTTCATATTTAGCACCACCTTATATAATTATAATTTTTATTACTTAATATTATATCAAATAATTATACTCAAAACATAATACTTGGTAAAAATATAAGATATAGACGATTAACTTATTCATTATTTTTTTAAAAAGGTTCTACATAAATGAATAATAAACGGGCTGTAGCACAATATTTGTCCTCTGAATTAAACGCATTTCATGAGTAACTTTATCCATTAGTACCTCCAAAAAACTAATTTAGTTACTTTGAAAAACTTGTAGCTTTTTTTAAATTGTGGATTTCAAAATAAAACCCTCCATTTCTTTACTTTATTAAAAGTATATCAAATGAGAGATTATTTTACATGATTTTGTTTGTTCCAGCATTTACAAATTATAGACGCTCTCGAGCTGAATTATAGCCATCTCATTACCAAAAGTCTAGAAAAAATTTATTTCTTATTACATAAATGGTCAATGACTGCAAATTATGCAAACGCCCCTTCTCCTAACTCTGTAAATTCAATTCCTCCACCTTTCATTTTATATTGAATCAACCTACGTACTCTATCATCACATGTAACAAAAAATATTTGTTCCATAAATCCACTGTTTTCAATTAATAAATATTTTAAAAAATCAATAAATGCTAACATATTTATATCATCCATACAAGCAGTTAAATCATCAATAAAATATATTTTAAATTTATCACTTTGATTTCTAGAAACAGCCCCTCCCAAAAAATATGCAAGCATAAATACGCTTAATTGGCCATTACTTAATACATTTAAAAGACTCTTATCTTTTTCATCATGAAGAGAAATTTTACCACTATCATTAATAACTGATATATCCTTAATAGACTCTACCCTTGATAGTTTGCAATAAAATTTATGTAAAAAAGGACCAACCTTTTCATATTCATTCCGCTTAAGTTCCATCACTATATTTAAGATCTTCTCTGCACGTTCTTGTGCATTAACCTTTAATTTAGTTAATTTTTCTACCTCTTGTTTTATAACTTTATTATTCGTCAATGCGTCCTTTAATTGTTTTTGAATTATCAAATATTCATTATTTGAAATTAAACTTCTTAAAGAATTAATTTTTCCAGTTAAAATGTCAATAGAAAATCTAATAACTTTTGGACACTCTTTTACTAATGAACTTACTCTAGCATAGGTTACATTTTCATTTTCATTTTCACCGTAAGTATATCCTAACAACATTAAAATTTCACGATATTCTTTTCTCTTTTTTTCGACTAACTCTTCTACTTGAACTTGATTTTTTAATAAATTAAGTTCAAGTAACAGGAACTCTTCCGAAGAAAGATTTTGTATTGTATATTTATTTGGATTTTTCTTTGTAATTTCAAATGCTTTTTTTAAAAATTCTTCTGTTTCATTTTTTAAATCATTAAATAAACAATAATTTTTTTCAAGAACATCAATTTGAACTTTTATAATCTCATTTCCTACTTTTATTAAATCTTCAAAATTAGTGTTTTTAACTTTAATTATATTTTCTTTTTCTTTCTTCTTATCAACAATTAACTGATTATGTTCACCTATATATTCATTTGCTATTTTAAAAACATTCTCTTCATCTAAACTATCAAATGTCGACGAACCACATAGAGGACAATTTGCTATTTCACCATCTTTTTTAATTCTATCTCTATATTCAATAACTCCTTCCTTCTTGCTTGCAAGTGTAGAAAGTGATTCTATAATTGCATTTCCTTTCGATAAAGTTCCTATTTCTTTATCTAGATTTTCTATTTTTTTCGTTAACTCCTGTATAATGCCATTTTTTTTATCATATACAGATTGTGTTAATTTGGGGTTTTTAAGATTAATTAATGTCTGAATATATAATTGAAAATTAGTAGTCTTTAGGTCTATTTTTTTTAATTTATTAATTTCAACTTCTATATCAGTTATTTTACTATAACCCTTTTGAAATCCTAATTTTATAGCTTCATTTATCTTATCTCCTTTTTTTTCAACAATGCCCAACATATATTTTAATTGCTGAATGAAATTTTTATTGGTTTCATTCAAATTAACTTCTTTCAATATATCATTTACTTTACAATATCCACATTTATATAGCACATCTAATTGTGCTGACATTTCATCTAAATTCATTTCCGAGCAATCTATTTTTTCTCCTTCATACATTTTTTCCTTATTATACGGTACTATATCAGGTGCCTTTGTATATCTTTCTAAAATTTTATGATAAGAACTTATTTCCTTTTCAGATGTTTTTGTTGATTCTAGTTCTTCTATTTTTCTATCTATATCGTCTTGAAATACATTGAGATTTTGTGCAATTGTTTCTTCTCTTGAATAATCTGAAATAAACTCTGTAAATAATTCTGGTAAATCTGCACGCTTTTTGCTTAGTAAATTAAATGTCTTTTGTACATCACAAAAATAATAATTATAAAAGTTTTTATCAACAAACTGACTAAGAAATTTCTTTGCATCTTTTTCATTTCCATTTACAATCACTCTGCTCTCATTTTCTTTTAAAACATCTTTTTTTTGTATCCTTTGAATACAATATTTATAGCCTTCAAATTCAACCTTCGTAGTAACCGATACTGCTACATCATCTGAACAATTCTTATTTTTCAAAAGCCCATCAACATTTTTTTTTCTTTCTTCATTATTAGTACTTCTAATATCATATGAACTTGAAAGTCTACCAATATCGCCAGTTAAGCACCATTCGATTGCATCAATAACTGTAGTTTTTCCTTTTCCATTTGAGGCTGATAAAAGAATAAAATTTCTATTTTCAAATTCAAAAGTTTTTTTCCCTTCAACTCCTCTAAAATTTTCTATTATCACAGAGCTTATAATCATTTTTCCAACCATCCTCTAATCATTTTAAATTGATTTTCATCTAAACTTTTTTTTATACTATTATCAGTTTTTATTTTTTTAACTTTTTTTATCTTAAAATCAAGAAAATCTAGTGTTGAATCAGTTGGCAAACATTCCTTTAATTTTTTCACCATACTTTCATCTGGATGATAATCTCCTGGCTCTACAAGTATAAATGGTAAAAGAAAGACATCTTTTTCTTCAATATAATAATTGTTGTCTTTATCTTTTAAACAAGGAACAAAAATTTTTCTTGATATAGTTAATGAACTTTCCAAATTTTTATCTTCGATTTTTGTATAATCGAGTATTATTTGCGTGATATTATATTTTATTTTATTTAAAATATCTTTATCATTTGACCCGAATATAAGAAATGAGCTGATTTTTCGATTCCAAAAATCACTCATTTGGCTAATATCAAGATTCATTGGATCTAAAACAAAAAACACTTCATCATTTTTCTGACTAATATATATTTCCTTTAGTTCCTGTGGAAATGCTTCATCCTCTTGAAATATTTCTATAAATAAATTCAAATTATCTGCTATTTTATTATCTAATAAACTTCGATACCCATGATTTCTAAAAATATCTTTTAACAACATTTAATAATCCTTCCCCTTAACACAATTATTAGTAAAAATACATTTCGAACATTCTTCAGCCTTATACCACTTTCCTTTATCTATTTCTATGCATTCCATGCATTCAATTCTGTAACTATCTTTTCCCACATCAAAAACTGATGTACCGTCTCCTGTATCTGCGACATTAAATGTATATTCATAATTTCCTCCAAAAGAGCCTGACATATACCATTTTTTAGGTTTTACCTCAAACATACGTGAATAAATATCATCATGTTTTTTATTTTCTCGACCTGCTGCTATCTCTGGAATAATTATACTTGAATCCACTGTATCCCCTTTAAATTTCATACTAATATATTCGCCAACACTATTATCAATGTAAAATTCAGGGGTTAAGCTTTCAACGTTCAGATTAAATGTATTCTTTAATAAGTCTGTATTTAAATTCATCATAATTTTCCATAAATAGTACAAAAACGAAAATATATTATCTTCCTGCGCGATAATTTTATTATATCTACTATTTACATCTAATTTTTTAAACTGCGTTAACTTATCTTTTGTATAAAAACTAATAGTATTTAGTAACTTATACTGCCCATCAACATTTTGGGCTAACTTACAAATCCATACTTGTGTATTTTTATAAATAACATCAAGCATTGAAATCTGTTCATCCGTCAATTCTATATTATCTTCTACAATATCTATAAAGCTTTCATTCACCAAAGTTGCCAGATAAGCAGTAATACATTCCTCACTCTTTATTTTTAGATGCTGGCTGAGATACTTAATTAATTCAATTTTATTACATTTAAATTCATCTAAACCTGATTTAGTATTTTCATCATAACGCTTTTGTATAAAATTCATTGACAATCCAAGTAAAACTTGTTGTCGTATATCTTCATCTTCAAACTCACCTTTATCTATTATGCATGAATCAATTTTTTTAGCCACTTGCATTTTATAATCTTTTATTGATTCTTTAACATGAATAATTCTAAATATATTTAAAAAATCATATATTGAACTATCATATGCTGCTCTTTCAAATAATGCTTCTTTTTGTTTTTCTTTTTTTTCAAAACAATAAACTTTTTTCTTCAACCAATCCTCTGGATCTACTATTTCTTCTGGTTTATTTGAGCGTTTAACTCTCACGATATTATCTTGCATTTCTTTGAAAGTAGTTTCCTTTGGATAGGCACTTCTGTGTATTACTAGAACTGGCATAGGATTAAATGTACTTTTTAATACTTTGAATCGAAGATATTGATAGTACAAATCTCCCATTATTTCCTCTCTATTTGGTGATGTTTTAGGATAATACTTTACTTGCATAACTTTAATAATACTATCCTTACAAAACACATCAACATCTTCTAAATATTCAGAACATATGTATTCTGTTTTTTCATCTACTAAATAATTTAATGCTACCAAATCCTGAAAAAGGAAACCTCGAATACCACTACTTGCGTCTCTAACACAATCTCCACAGTACATATTATCAAGTTTTTTAATTTCATTATAATTTATTATATTGGTAAATTTATCATTCAAATTATTTTTCATGTTGTTCCTCATATCACATACTTTTATTTATTAAAATCAATCTTTACTTATGTTGATATAAATCAACTATATAACACTATCTAAAAAATCACTATCTATTTCCTAATATAAACAGTATAATTGTGCCACAAATACCAACAATATTTTAGCAACCTTTTAATTTTCTAGCAAACTTACTTTACCTCTCATAATGCCCAAAGTTGGATGCTTTTCCATTTGAAGGCATATATATATAATAACATATATATTGTATTTTTACATAATTAGCCATAAAAAAATCTGTTAATATTTCTATTGCCAAACATCGATTAACTTAAATATCCTACATTTACATTTTTTTCTAAAAAGCATCCTAAAATCCAGCTTTCTCAGCTCTCTTGTTAGTTTAATTAAGATTTATCATACACAGTTCAATTTTCTGCATATCTTCAAAATACTCCTTTTTTACAAATATATGTATATATTTCTTCTTTCTTTCCTTAGTTATTGGTTTACAATTAATATTGATTCTTCCTCAAATTTGATGGAATTCATCAAATCACAGATGACTTCTTATAAATTAAGCAATACTTTCTTTGGTAAAAAGTCAAAACTATCTCTGTCAAACATAGATCTTTTAATCATTTTTAGTCTATTTATATTTCCTTCCAAAGTCATGTTGCTCTCATTAAATATAAATGAATTTTCAACACTGCTATAATCCTTTTTCATACCGCCAATAAAACTTCAAATTTCTTTTATTTCTGAATTCTTATTGAAACTTAGGCATCCTTGAATTTTATTAATATCTTTGGATTTATATACATATTTTAATGTAGGTATAACCATAAAATATTATCTATAAAAAGGAAATCATCAATGGCAATAGCACAAGATTTTTATGCATCGATATATTTATCTAATATGGTAGCATTGGCAAAACAAGATGCTAATCGAGTAATTGGAGAAAACCTCAAAGGAACGTCATTCCTATTAGGCACAATAGAAAATTTAAAAGAAAGGAGAAACTTTTAATTTTTATAACTCTCTTTCTGCAGTGTGAGTCAATCCTTAACTACTTATCTGCTTACTGGATAAGCAAAAAAATTTGTACTTATCCATAATTTGCTGTAAATTAATAATTATCAATCCAAATTATTCTAAGGGGTGAAGACATGAAAGGAACTATACAAAGTTTAAATATCAATGAATCTTGCTTAGTGGGAGATTTGTTTCCCCCACTAAGTTTAGATGAATTATCCAGGGGCGTAGCTACCGTTAGCTCCAGCTTTGATAAAAGTGGGAGTGTTACAGTAGGTAGCCATCGGATCAATGAGCATCACTGTTCACTATACCTTCCGCCTAACTACAATACATTTGATATTAATTATCCTGTTGTATATATGAATGGAGATAATAATATAGAAGAAATACTAAATTCTATAGAATCTCATTTTAATATGGACTGCAGCACTTTTATACTTGTAAGTATTGAATCTAAAAACTGGAATCATGATTTTTCTCCATGGCCTGCACCAGCTTTAACCAAAAATAATGAAGACTTTAGTGGAGGTGCATACGAATATCTAAGCAACCTCACTAATGTTATCAAGCCTTTTATAGACGCACACTACAAAACAAAAACTGAACCTGAAAATACTACACTAATTGGCTATTCCTTAGGTGGACTTGCAACTTTATACAGCCTTTACCTATTTGGAACCTTCGGAAAAGTAGGAAGTTTATCTGGTTCATTATGGTATGATAGTTGGATTGAATTCATGAGTTGTAATTCTCCTATAAATACTAGTACAAAAGTATACCTTTCTCTTGGAAAAAGTGAAGAACGCAGTAGAAATCAACGTATGGCTAAAGTTGGAGATTGCACTGAAAAGACTTTTTCTATATTGTCAAAACAGCTTGTGTCTTCACAAAACATAATGCTGGAATGGAATAATGGAGGTCATTTTACTGAAATTACAAAAAGATTTAGTAAAGCACTGTTATGGCTTATGCATATATAAGTATAATGAATGAAATATACTTCCTTATACTTCAATTCATGATATAATTAGTTAATGATTTAATTTACAAACTTGGAAGTGTAAGGAGGCGTTTTCATGGATATAAAACAAAATAAAGACATTAAAAAAGACATTAAAGATGTTATGACTGAAGCTGAGACTATTGCTAGAAATTATTTTAGACAAGGTTTAAACTGTTCAGAATGTGTTTACCGCACTATTTTAGACTTGTATCAACCAGATTTATCACCAGATACCATTTGCCTTGCTTCTGGATTTGGAGGCGGCATGGGACATACGAGAAATACCTGTGGTGCTGTAACAGGTGCTGTATTATCATTAGGTTCTATTAAAGGAAGAAAGAATCCTTTTGAAAAAGAAACACCTGCAGAGAGAGCACAAGAACTTAAAGAGGTTTATGCTCCTTTTGCTGATATGGTTAATGAAATTGAGAACCATTATGGAACATTGATTTGCAAAGAACTTTCAGCACCACATGGTGATTTTGAAAGCAGAGAAAGGAAGAAAAACTGCCAGCAAATCATTGGATATTGTGCTTCTTTAGCAGCAAAGTATGCTGGTGAAATCAATAAGAAAAAAACTGAATAATCATTTTATTTATAATAAAATCCTTATCAGTATAATAGAAAAAAGAGCTGCCGCACTAAGAAATTTACATACAATATATTGTAATATCTATTCTTAATGCGGCATACCCTTCAAACTCCACCTGAGTCTAAGAATCACTTGATCTTTAATTAGATATCTAATAAGTTATTCTTGTATTCATTGTATAAGCTTCTAAGTTCAGCTATCTTGGCATCCATTTTAATTTGAAGTTCTGAAACTGTTGCATAATCACCAGCATTTATAGCATCTTTTACACTTGTGAATAAGCTCTTTGTTGAATAGCTATTTTTTAACAAGTATTGTCTTAAATCATTAACTTTTTGCCAGTTAGCTACATCAAGGTCTAAAGCATTCTCAACACAATGAAGTTTCTTGAAGCTTCTAATTTCATCAGTGTAATCAGAAATTATTCTTGAGTCAATTTCAGTTAACCATCTTCTTTCTACACCAATACGGAAACTGTTAAGTATCTCTTCTGTAAATACATTACCAGATTTTAGCACATCAACTTTTTCAGTATACTTATCTAATGCTAGTACATTTTCATAAACTGTAGCTGGTGCTTTACCAAATAATCTTGATCTTTCTTCATCAGAATAATCTTCAAATACATCTTCTTCACTTCTATAAGCTCTATCTTTTTCAAGATATGCAGTTTCTTCTCCATCAGCCTTTGAAAGCTCAGCAAGTAAATCAGCTTCAGTTTTCTTATTTGATATAGCATAGCTTATACCATCAATTGAAGTAACAAATAACGCTGCTAATGCTAAATAAGTGTTTGTAAATGGGTTTGGAGCTCTAAGTTCAAACCTTGTTGCCATTGGGTTATTAAGATCTCTAATAGCACCTAATAATATAGTTCTATTTCTTGAAGGAACATCAACTGAATGTCCTAAGGATGTAACTATACATACTGGAGCTTCAAATCCAGGTTTTAATCTTCTTAATGAATCATTAGTTGCAGATACAATTGGATTTATAACTTCGTAATTCTTTAATATACCCATTAGGGAACCATATCCATATATACTTAAGAAATTGTTATCAGTTGAGGCATATAAATTAAATCTTTTACCATTCTTTAATTTTAAAGCAATACTCAAGTGAGTGTGTTCTCCACTTCCAGCTACCCCATCAATTGGCTTAGCTAAGAATGTAACATCAAGCCCATATCTTCTGAAGGTTTCTTTTACTAATGTTCTAACAAAAAGTTCATTGTCCGCAGCTTGCAATGCATCAGCATATTTCCAATCTATTTCAAGTTGTTCCATAACATGAGTAAGGTTACCACTTTCAGTTAAATGAGCCTTTACCCCACCAACCTCTTTATGACCCATTTCAGGATCTAAACCATACATTTCCATTAATAATAAAGTTTCTTCAAGAGCTGATCTTACAACACCTTTAGTTCTAGTCCAATATTGTTCTTGAAGTACTTGAGATGTAAAAAGTTCTTGAACTTCAGCTTTGTCTTCTGGAGTTTTTACCCAAAATTCAAGTTCAGTAGCAGCTGTAGCTATTACATCAGATACATCGTCAAATGCAGCTCCATATGCAGCTAATAGCTCAGGATACTTCTTATATGAATCAAATAATGTATCTTTAACATAAGTTGTTGCCGCTTTTAAAATATGTCTAGAATCTACGGCTTTACCTTCATGTATTAAGAAACAAGGAATTCTTACTGTACCTATTGGTTTGCTAGTTTCTTCATCTATAAACTCAAAATTATAGTCTACAAACCAGTTAACATCTGTATCAGCTATCATATCAACTTTAGCGTTATTTAATGTTGCTATTCCTGGAAGAACAACTGATGATCCATCTGTTTGAATTGCTCCCTGTATAAAACCAGAAATGTCTTCTAAGAAAACCTTCATAGGAATTCTTTCATCAGTATCATTTCCTGATAGGTCTATTCCAATTAGAGACACAAACTTTATTTCAGAATGAGAAGTTAATATATCCCTTAAATCCTCCTCGGAATGCTTTTCTTTTGGTATAACATATATTAGATCTTTAAACATAAATACTACCTCCTACAAATAATAGATAAATGACTCTATACATAATATTTTTTTAAAAACAGAACTTAAGTAATGCTTTTACTTGTTTCATATAATAAAAAAAGGTGCCACTAAGAAAGAAAAAATTATAATTTTTTCTTTCTTAAGACACCGTTGCCTTATCAATTATTTATTTTTATATTCATCTAAATAGTAAACATAACCTTCAAGAACTATTTTTAATCAACTATTATTAAAAATTCATTTTCTTATTTAATTTATACTATTAGAAATATAATACCACTTTTTAAACAAATGTCAATATTTTTTTATTATACAAATTCATCATATATACATTTTTCTAAATCATCTTTATTGCGAACACTTGTTCTCTGATAAAAAATGAGTTATAATAAATTCATAAAAATACAAAGATTGGTGATGAAGTATGGAAATAGATGAAAAGTTAAGAATCTTATCTTCTGCAGCTAAATATGATGTGTCTTGTTCATCTTCTGGCTCAAATAGAAGTTCAAAGAAAGGTAATATTGGCTCTGTAGATAGAAGTGGCATATGTCACAGCTTTACTCCAGATGGACGATGTATATCCCTTCTAAAAATACTTTTAACAAATTATTGCATATATGATTGTTCTTATTGTATCAATAGAAGATCTAATGATATTGAGAGAGCTTCTTTTACTGCTGACGAAATTGTAAATTTAACAATGAATTTTTACAGACGTAACTATATAGAAGGCTTATTCTTAAGTTCTTCAATTATAAAAAATGCTAATTTCACTATGGAACTCCTTACAATAGTTGTTGATAAATTGAGAAATGAACATAACTTTAGAGGTTATATTCATCTAAAAGCAATTCCTGGAGCTGATGAAGAACTTATAAAAAAGGCTGGCTCCCTTGTTGACAGAATGAGTGTAAATATAGAACTGCCTTCATCAAAATCACTTAAATTATTAGCTCCTGAAAAAAATAAAGATGATATTTTAAAGCCTATGGGTGATATTAAGAATAATATTGTTGTAAATAAATATGAACGCATGAAATACAAAAAATCACCTATATTTGTGCCTGGTGGTCAAAGTACTCAGCTTATTGTTGGAGCCACAAAAGAAAATGATTTAAACATACTAAATCTAACGGAAAGCCTATATAATAAATTTGATTTAAGAAGAGTCTATTATTCAGCATATGTTCCTGTTAATAACAGCAAAAATCTTCCTGAAATTAAGACTCCCCCTACTCTTAGAGAACATAGACTATATCAAGGTGATTGGCTGTTAAGAGTTTATGGCTTTAAAGCAAAGGAATTACTAAACGAAAAAAATCCCAACTTTGACATTAATCTTGATCCAAAAACAACCTATGCTTTAAATAATATTCACCTATTTCCTGTTGAAATAAATAGAGCTCCTTACAATACTCTTATAAGAATACCTGGTATTGGAGTACGTGGTGCATATAAAATAATAAGTGCTCGTAAAATTAGCTCATTAGATTTTCATGATCTAAAAAAGCTCGGTATAGTTATGAAAAGAGCTCAATATTTCATTACCTGCAAAGGTAAATATTATGGTTCTGTAGCCTTTGATGATATGCGCATTAGAAAAGCTCTTACTCCCAAATTTGATTTGAATTCAATAGATGAAGGTGCTCATCAACTAAGCTTTTTTGACAACAATATAAGTAATTTAATTGCTCCTAAAGGTATTTCAAATAATAATAAATTGCTTTTATTAAACGATAAATCCACTTCAATTACTGGTGAACTATAGGAGGTTTTAGTGTGAAAGAATACATATATGATAACACTTTTGAAGGTTTGCTTACTGCCATTTTTTATGCTTACAGCTGCAAAGAAGATTGTATTATAACAAAATCAAGTGACTATACCTCCTCATTTCTCAATGAGGTTTTAAATATTACCACTGAATATGATAAGTTCAATAGAGTTTATAAAAGTATTGTAGAAAAACTAAATACTGAAATTTTAACAAATATATACTACTTATATCTTTGCGGAATTCCAGATTCTAGCTCTATTGCTTTGAAATATCTTAAGCTTTGCTATAAATATGGTACAAATATTAACTTAGCTAAAAATAATGATATTATAATTTTAGTTGATAAATATACTAAAAAGGTTACCCATGAAGCTCATATGTTCACTGGATTTGTAAGATTTAAAGAAATAGCACCCTTAAGCTTTTATGCTTCCATAGAACCTGATCATAACATTTTACCTTTAATACTTAATCATTTTACAATAAGATTTTCTGACCAAAACTTTATAATTCATGATTTAAAAAGGAATTTGGCAATCATATATAATAGAGAAAAAGCACTTATAACTGAATTTAAAAGAGAAGATTCTAAAATTTTCTCTTCACCAGATGGAGAATTTGAAGCTCTTTGGAAAACTTTTTATAACTCTGTTAATATAAAAGAACGTGAAAATCTAAAACTACGCAGCCACTATATGCCTAAAAGATATTGGTCTCACCTTACAGAACTCAGATAATAAAAGAAATGGATGATATTCATGCGTATTTTTATTTAAGGTATCCAAAAACAAATAACAAGTCAAGATGTAAAATAGACTAGCATATTGACTTGTTATTTATTTGAAGATGCCTAAATTACTCTTCCAATACCTAGCTTTTTAATTTCCACTTCTGTCAAGAGTCGATACCGACCTTTTTCCATTGATTCGTCTAACATTAATCCTCCGATAGAAACCCTTTTTAAATATACCACATAACAACCTGCTGCCTTTAACATACGCTTTACTTGATGGTTGCGTCCCTCTGTAATAGTAAGATATCCAGAGACAACTGGCTGATTATACTGGTTTGAATCTATATTGTTTAAATTGTCAATAGGCATTTCATGTTTAAAGTCTTTATACATTCCACATCTATGTACTTCTATTTTTGCAGGTTTTGTTAGTATTTCACCTTTTCCTATGTAAATTCCTTGCTCTAATTGCTTCCTATTTTCCTCGTCTAAAGAACCTAAAGCCCAAAAAAAATAAGTTTTTTCGATATGTTCTTGTGGATGCATTAATTTATGTTCAAATTCACCATCATTGGTAAGTAACAATAACCCTTCTGTATCTTTATCTAATCTTCCAACATGAAATACTCCATTCATTTTATCATCATCAAAAAAATCAAATACTGTTCTGTGATCTTTATCCTTTCTTGCAGTAATGCATCCAGCCGGTTTATTAAACATATAATACACTTTTCCAGTATAAGAAACTACTTTACCAAGATACTTAATGACATCAGAGTTTTCGTTAATGTCCATTGAAGGTTCTGTTATAACTTCTCCATTTACTTCAATCAAACCTTCTTTGATATAAATCCTAACAATTTTCCTTCTTCCAACAGATGATTCTGCTAAAAATTTATCTAATCTCATATTTCATAACTTCTCTTCCTTTGTAAAATCACTTTATCATCTAGGGTATTATAACAAAATATTTAACTAATATCCATAATGTTAAGTTTTCTTAATTTATAATTTTAAAGGGTATTTTCCATAGGTTTTTCCAGCTTCCATAAACATTTCAACTTTTTCTATTGGTGTATTCATTGGAATTTGGCAGCCTGTGCTCAAAATGTAACCTTTTTTAGAATCATGTCCTTTTCTGATACATTCTTTAACTGAGTTAAAAATATCTTCTTTTGTTCCTTCATACATAACCTCAACTGGTGGAACATTTCCCGTAATAACCACTCTGTCTCCCATTATTTTTTTAGCTTCTTCTAAATCTTCGTAATTATCGATACTAAAATTAGAAATACCTGCATTTACAACATCTTCCCAGATACCCTTGCTTTTGCCACAGATATGTATTGCAGGAGAACTTCCTGTTTTTTCTTTTATTCTATCAATATTTTTCTTAAGAGAAGGTAATGAAAACTCTCTAAATTGTTTTGGACTTATAAGACTAGTAGATGAAACTGGATCTGCAAATCCAATAGATACACCTAACTTAGACACTTCGTCTATATATCTATTATTACATTCTGCTATTATATCCATTAAAGTATGAACCTTTTCAGGGCACTTAATTATCCATTTTAATAGATTTTCTGTTCCAACTACTGAAGCCGCAACACTAAAAGGTCCTGACATAGCAGCCCCAACATCTACTTCATCCATAAGTGCATTTTTAGTGAGTTTTATAGCTTCAATTAAAACTGGCAAATTACCATCTTTTAAAGGATCAATAATTTTAAGAGATTCTATTTCCTCTACAGATTTAATTGCTGGCTCTATCAGATAGGAGATGCCGTGATCAGGATATCCTATTTTGGCTCCCATAGCTTCAGCAACTCCTCTAAGACTAGTTGATATACTTGCACCATCATGGCGAAGTCTTTTAAATAAAGCTATTTCTAGATCCGCCATAAGTTGTGCTGAATGATAATATTCACTAGCTTTAACTCCAATAAAAGGTGTCATGGTAACTCCCATATCAGGAACACATACTATTCTATCAATTTCTTCTCCTTTAGAAAAAGCTTGTACTCTTTCTTTTGGTGTCATTTCTTCTTTAATCAATGATATCAACTCCTTAATTTATGTCCTTAGTTGAATTCTATCATTACAATAATAATTTTTCTATAACCATACTAAATACCAATAGATCAAACTTTTTCTATAAGACTTTAATATAATGATTCATTTTATTTTTGTAAAGACACCTTTTCCACAAGCTTTTCTGGATTTACTATTTTACCTAATTTATATTGTTTACCCTGTTTATCAATTTGAACCACATCCCCTGTATCCATCACTGCTTTCAAAAACTTTTCTGGAGTTATATTGGGATTTACCTGACAGCATAAACTATATAAACCTGCCACATAAGGAACTGTCCAACTAAGTCCACCCTGTTTGTAAAATACATAATCTGATTTTCCAGTAGGAGATGCAGTACACCTGCTGTCCATTGGTACCATAAAATTCTTTTCTATATCAAATTTTTTATTGTCTTTAAAAAACATACTCTCCCAGAACATTCCTGGTTCATAACTTTTAAAATCATCTGGATTTTTCATATCATCCCTTCCAAGTCCCCAAAAATCTACTCCATAATACTTGTCAAAGCTTGTAGAAACCACTAATATCCCTTCATTTTTAGCTCTTTTTACTGCTTCATCCACCTCTTTATACCCTTTTTGATTTTCACTCCAACCTATTGACATAGAAATAACTCTTATCTTTTTTTCTTTAGGCAGAGTTTTATTTATTTCTATAATTCTATCTATAGATTGAGCTAAATATTTAAAATCATAAGGAAAGTCACCTAACATGCTGCTTAAAGTAAATTTTCCATGAGTTTCAGCAATGTAGTATAAATCTGCCTCTGGTGCAACTCCTACATTCTTACCTACTGCAATTGATGCAACTGCTGGTCCATGCATCTGTGCACTGTTTTCTTTAGGATTATGAATTTCTTCATAAAACTTTAATCTGTCTTTATATTCTTCATGATCAGTTAAAAGAGTTTGATCAATAATAGCTATATCTACTCCCTTTCCAGTTATTCCTTTTTCATGAAGCTTTCTTATATTTAACCCTGGATTCTTTCCCATTTCCATAATTGCTTGAGTATCAAACCCTTTTGGCATATCAGAAGGCCATTTTGTCTTATTATCAAAATCTGCATGCATTAAATCTTTTAAATTATCCTTAACATTAAGTTCTGATAAGTCATAACTTCTTAAATCTACCTGCCAACCTTTTTCTGAGTTTTCATCATATTTAGGAAGCTTTTTAAGCTTTCCTCTTCCATAACCTAAAGCCTTAGGCACCCTAGCTATTCCAGTATTTCCATTTACCTTATAATCAGTATATTGGCCTAGTGGAAAATTGAAAGCAAATATTAAAAATGCTCCTATTATAATGACAATAAAAAAAAGTATCTTCTTTTTTAAACTCAGTTTTTTAATACTTTCTAACATACTTTACCTCCTGAACTATTTATTTTTAACTTGGATTACAATTGTAATTAATAATTTAATATTACCATTGTAATCCAAACCTGTCAAGAAAGTATTTCCATTTTTACGATTGATATACATACTTATAAATACTAAAGTTTTAAATTCCACTAAATAGAAAAGAGAAGGTTAACTTTTCCTTCTCCTTAAACTTTTATAATATCATTAAAATATTGAGTTATTTTTTCTCTATTTGTTGTATTTAATTTTAGCACTTTATCATCAATATAAATATTCAATCCACTAGCTAAGTAAATATTTACGTCATATTTCAAATTTCTTTTTCTATACTCTAAAGACATAAATTCATTTATAATCTCCTCAATTTCTTTTAGTGACATGCTATTTTTAAGCATTTTTTTCTCCAAAATAGTTTTTTTCAAAGAAGGCTTAACTTCCTTCATTATCTTATAAAGATTTATTTGCTTCCACCTTGCCACCCTAATATTTAAATCTCTAAAAATTTCATTTTCATTTTTTCTTATAATAGAAACATCATGAAGCTGACTTTCAAGCTTTTTTACTGTAGGATTAACGCTGTCAAACTTGCTCATAATAAATAAGTCACCATAATCATATTCAGTTCTTATAATTCTTCCATAAATCTGTTTTAAGTCTATGGACACAATTGGAAAATTAACCTTTGCATAAGCCTGCCAATAGTTTTTTCCTCTTTCAACTTGATTTTCTATTAAGGATTTATAAAAAGGTTCCTTACTATTGATATTAGGAACTTTATCTAAAATCACTGTAGTCATGGCATCTCCTGGAATATCTATTCCTTCAAAATATCCCTTTGACCCTAGTAGAATATATCTTTCATCCCTGGATTTCAATTTTTCTATGTCCTTTTTACCATATACAACCTTTATTCCTAAAGTTCTTAAACTTTCTGTAGCTTCTTCTTTAAAGGCATCAAGCCTTTTTCTACTGGTAAATAGAATAATAATATTTCCTTCAACATTATGTAAAAGCTTTATAACAAATTTTTTCATTTCTTCTGAAAAAGCACCTATATCGTTAGGATCAATATTCTCCATAGCATATATTACACTTTTACCTTTATAATCAAACACAGGCTTTATAGGCGGAACCTCTACTATTTCTTTATTTTGGGACTTTGCAATGTTTATTCCTAGAGTATTTCTCAAACTATTATAACCACTATCTGTACTTAATGTTGCAGATATAAAAAGACAACTCTTAACACTGCTTAGAACTTTTTCATAAAAAGCACCAGATACATCTAAAGGAATACTGGATATTTTCCACCATTTAAAAAATTTATCTACTTCAAAATAAAAACAATATCCTTCTTCACTTTGATTTATCACAGCTTCTAAAAGTCTGCTATAACTATTTATTCCTTCTACTTTTTCCATTAATATTTTAAGCCTTTTATCTTTTTGAAGATTAGATATATCCTTTAAAACAGAAACTGCCTTCTCCAAGCTTATGTTCAAACTGCTTAAATCTTCTTTAAGATACTCTAAATATCTTATTATAAATGACATTTTAGCATTGTTTATATTTAAATGATCCTTTATATTATAATCCTTACTTATTCCACTTTGAGTTATATAGTTTTCAAAGGAAGCTTTAATATTTGCCATTTGTCTTATACACTGCTCTATGCAGGATTCTACTTCGCTTAAAGGCAAAGTATCCTTTTTGGCTCTCCTTGATAAATAATACAGATATCCGCTTTTTTCCGGGCTATTATATATTTCCTTAAGATACTTTTCAAACTCATAAGAAACTAAAGCATTTTCAAAAGCATCATAGGCTTCTTGAGTGAGATTATGTGCTTCATCCACTACAATATTTTCAAGAGGAACTATACTCTTATATGGCCACTTTAACAATAAAGAATGATTTACCACAATGAGTTGAGCTTCCTTAAGTGCTTCAACCTTTGCTGCATAATAACATCGATCTTTATATCTACAAGCTCCCACATCACAAAGTTCCGAATCACAATTACACTGATTTATCAAGAAACCTAAATTAAACTTTTCCATTATAGCAGGACTTATTTCCTCTATTTCTCCAATACCCTTTTCCATCATTAGTCTTTTTAAATAGACATATCCAACGAGAGTTTTCATATCCACAGGATATTCTATATCACCAAACCTGTCAAAACAGAGGTAATTACTTTTCCCTTTTATCAGAGTATAGCTTACATCCCTTTTCAAATTTAATGCTTCTAAAAGATTAGGAATATCCTTATCAACCAGCTGATTTTGTAATCCCTTTGTATTAGTAGATATAATAACTTTCTGCTGCTTGAGATGCGTATATATAGCTGCTGGAAGTAAATATGCCATACTTTTTCCAAGTCCAGTTGGTGCTTCCATTATGGTAATTTTACCTTTTTCCAATCCTTCTCTTATAAATTTTGATGCATCCCTCTGTTGTGGTCTTAGGGTATAACTTCTCCCATTTCTTCTCCATATTTCTTTATGCTCAAAAAGTTTTTCATAATCCTTCAGTGCAAAAACAGGATATGGTTCATTAGCTTTCT
The DNA here is from genome assembly GCF_001038625.1 of Clostridium carboxidivorans P7. Taxonomy (GTDB): domain Bacteria; phylum Bacillota; class Clostridia; order Clostridiales; family Clostridiaceae; genus Clostridium_AM; species Clostridium_AM carboxidivorans. The sequence goes on along the minus strand of NZ_CP011803.1, from coordinate 1,310,745 downwards.
CTTCAAATTCAACAGCTTTATTTTCTATAAAGCATTTTACATCCTCCATATTTACCTTTGTAATATGCTTATACCAATTCCACTTTTCCAGTTCTGTAATGCTCATAGGAAGTGAATAACCATTTTCATAATAAAAATGGCTTATAGCATAATTAGCCATAAGTATTATGTCTTCTACATAACTGAATTCTGTGTAATTATCTTTCTTGTAATCAGGAATAAACTTCTTTAATAAATATTGAAGTTCAAAGGATCTAAGCTCTGGAAAAAGGATTGCAAGAAGTTCTATTATATCTAAAAATTCATTATGTATATTAAAAAGCTTTTCTTTAAAAGTTACATCAAAACAAACCAATGGAATTTGTTCAATAAAAGTTTGTAGTTTATTAAGCACTTCCTTAAGGTTACAAGAACTATCCAGTTCCTTTTGTGTAATTCCTCTTAAAAGCTGAGAATCACTTAATTCTACTAATTTATCAGGATTAACCAAGCTTGAAAACCTTGAAATCTCATTATTTTTTATTTTAACAGCACATATCCTTATAACTTTATTATCCGTATGTGTAGTTTCTATATCTAAAAATATTACATCATTTAGTACACTATATGTTTTCATATCTTCTCCTTGATAAATAAGTTAAATATTAAAATACAATTTTCAATGTTAAAATATCTTCTTCAATTTCTGCATAAGCTTTAGCATTTATCTTTTCAGCAAGTAATTTTACAATAGAAAGACCTAAACCTGTACTACCTGAACTTCTTGACCTGTCAGCTATATAAAATTTTTCAAATAATAAGTTTACATCTATTTTTTCAGGGTCCTTAACCTTATTTGCAAAGCTAAGTTCAACATTTTCTTTTGTTGTAAGTGAAATTTTAACATAGCTTGAGCCATATTTTAATATGTTAGATATTAAATTTTGAACAATTCGTTGTAAAACTATTTTATCTGCTTCAATAAAAATCGTAGTATTTGGCAAGTCAAAAATTGGCTCAATTCCTGCTTCTTTAAAGGAAACAATATTCTGCAGCAAAGCATCTGAAAGAAAATTATTCAAATTAATTTTTTCTAAATTTATATGTATATTATTATTTTCAATAACTGTTATTTCAAAAAAACTAGTAACAAGATTTTGTAATGTTTCTGATTTCTTTTTTAAAATATTTATTTTTTCTCTTTGCTTTTCTGATAGCTCACTTTTTTCTAATAATTGAAGATAACCCATTATAGAGGTAAGGGGTGTTCTTAAATCATGAGATATATTTGCAATGGAATCCTTAAGCTTTTGTTCATCCCTTAAAACCTCTATTCTCAGCTGCTTTTGAAAATTGATATTTCTATTAATATTACCTGCAAGATATTCTATATCCTTATCTAGCAGAGATATGTCTATTTTCTTTTCTGTTTTACCTTCTAAAATATTTTCTAACTGTTTTCCTATACTTCTTATCTGAACTTTCAAATGAAATACATAAGAAATTAATAAAATAACAGAAAGACTTAATATTAGTATAGTAGCCATTATGATCATCCTCATATAATAAACTTATTTTAATTCACATTTACGAAATATATTATAGCTTACTAATAATATAACACTTAATAATACTATTGAATATAGAGAAAACATTACAAATTGATACCAAGAATTATTTGTTAAAACAGTTCTTAATAAACGCATTGGATGCATAGATATTGGTACTTTTAAATCATTAGCATAGGCCAAATACAATGCATTAAAAAATATTGTGATAACTGATGCTGCAACTGTTCTTACTGTATCCCTAAATATTACTCCAAAGAATATTATAACTGAAAAAATAACAAAGTCTAGTAATGCGCTGCAAACTAATATTTTAAATAAAGCAACTATGGATTGTAGTATTGGTGCATTCCATCCATACCTTAATGTGATAACTATAGCTCCCATAATAGGAAAAATGAGCATAGCTATAGTGGAAACAGCAAGTATTGAAAACACCTTACATAAAAAAACATTACTTCTACTATTTCCAGACATTATTTTTAATGCTATTATTCTATTTGAAAAACTTTTTCCCATTAACAATGCTATAAAAACACTAGTTAATATAATAAACCCTGTAGAATCATGCATCATTGCAATAAATACTTGGTATCCACCTAAAGGTAAATTAAAATAATCATTCTCCAAATAACCGCTTGCCATAAAAATTCCAAGAATGAAATTCATTCCAATAGTTAATAAGCAAATATAATCGTGTGTAAGTTCATACATTTCCATTTTTAATAATCTTTTCATTTTATACACTTCCTTTTAATGCAGTTCTGACTTTTTAAAACATAAATATGAAGCTGTTAAAAAAAGTACTATTGTGATAAATCCAATTAATGCTGCTTTTTCAAATTGATTTGGCACTATTGGTCTATATAAAATAAGACGCATTTGTGCTAGTGGTAATATTTTAAAGGGATTTTCCATTATGTCACGTGTTGAATTTAAAAGAACAACACTCATCAAATATACTCCAGTAGAAAATCCAACAGACTTTCCAATGTCTTTAAATATAAAAGTAATAAATACACTTATACTTGATATAGCCATTCCTAGTAAAGATATTACTAAAAAAGTTTTTACTAAAACACTTCCACTACTTATCAAATTATAAGAAGTATATCTGTGAGATGCATTATTAGCAATTATGCTAATAATTGGACTTGACAAAAGAACAATATTCACTCCAATAAGATAAGCTAAAACCTTACAAATAAATATTTTTGCTCTACTGTGTCCTGCACAAACTGCATTATTTATAGTTCTCTCTACGAAATCATTTCCAAAAGATAATGCTCCAAGTAATATAGGAAATATCATAAGTAAACATGTATTATAAAAGCTGGCACCAATATTCTCATATTGTGTAGTGTAGCCATGACCATCTAAAGGTATAGTGACTCCAATGAATGTACTTATGAAAAATATTATCCAAAAACTCTTGCTTTGAAATAATTTATAAACCTCTATGCGAAAAAGATTAATCACATTTATTACCTCCAATTCTACGAATAAAGTAATCTTCAAGGTTATCTCCATCCAAAGAAATTCCAGTTATTATTAAATTATTTCTTGATAATGCTGTTGAAACAGATTTAATATCTTCCAAATAATCATATAAACGAATTGATTTATCTGGCATAATTTGATAGTTCATTGTATGAAGCTGTTCTTCCAAAATAGCTGCTGCTGCTGATACATCATCTACTTTAATTGAAATATGCTTTTTACATTTCTCATTTAGTTCTGCTTGAGTTAAATTTTCTAAAATCACACCATGAGAAATGATAATATAATGATCAACAGTTTGATAAAGTTCCTCCAAGATATGGCTGGAAATTAGAATAGTCATTCCCTTTTCCTTATTTAATCTTTTTATAAGTTCCCTTATTTCCACAATCCCAATAGGATCAAGTCCATTTACAGGTTCATCCAAAATTAAAAACTCGGGATCGTTAATTAAAGCAAGAGCAATTCCTAAACGCTGTCTCATTCCCAGTGAAAAGTCCTTTACCTTCTTTTTTCCTGTATCCTTTAATCCAACTAATTCTAATGTATCATAAATAACCTTTTTATCGGGAATACCTCTTTGAATACGCTGAATTTCTAAATTTTGATAAGCTGTCATATTAGGATATAAAGCTGGAGTTTCAACCATACAGCCTATACGCTTTCTCTGCTGTTGAAGCTGCTTTTCTCCAGTTTGTCCAAATAAATATAACTCACCAGAGGTAGGAAAAGATAAACCAGTAATAAGTCTTATTAAAGTAGTTTTTCCTGCTCCATTTTGTCCAACAAAACCATAAGTATTTCCCTTGGCAAGCTTTATATTTATACCATCCAATGCTTGTGTATTTTTATATTTTTTTGTTAAGTTTTTAGTTTCTAAAACGTAAGTCATAGTTACATCTCCTTTGCTTTTCTATATTTTCATTTTAAAAATTTTATATAAAGAAAAACTTAAATCAATTCTAAAGAAAACCTTAAATAATTTTCAACATAAGAAATAAGCAGGTGTTGTTCCTGCTTATTTATATTAGTATATAATTTATTCATGTAACTTATAGCCCATTCCCCAAATTGTTTCTATATATTCTTCATTAGGATTTGCACTTTTAAGTTTATTTCTAATATTGCTTATATGGACATTTAATGTATTATCCTCACTAAAATATTCCTCTTTCCAAATGCTTTCAAATAAATTAGCCTTTGAAAAAACTTTTTGCGGATGACTTAATAATAACAACAAAATACCATATTCCTTCGATGTGAGCACTAATGTATTTCCATTTACTACTACCTTTTTTTCTTCTTCATTTAAAGTAATGTCTTTATAAGTTAAAATTGGCTCTTTTTCAATTGTACTTGATGTATCTGACTTACAGCGTCTTAAATTGCTTTCTATCCTTGCCAGTACTTCATTTAAATCAAAGGGCTTGGTCACATAATCATCTGCACCTAAACGTAATAAATCCACCTTTGTATGTACCATATCTTTAGCAGATAATATTATTACAGGAATATCTGAAAAAGAACGAAGTTCTCTTAATATTTCATCCCCACTTTTAAATGGCAGCATTAAATCTAAAAGAACTAAATTATAATTTAAAGTCCTTAGTTCCCTCATGCCATCTATTCCAGTATGAGATACTTTTATATCGTATCCGCTTTCCTCCAAAAATTCCTTAAGTAAACTACAAATTTCCAAATCATCTTCTATAATCAAAATCTTTTTCTGCATTCTTATCACCAACCAAATTACTTTTTTACCTAAATTTATATAATAAATTAATCAACTTTCGAAGTTTAAAAATAATACGACGCAACCTTTTCAGAGGACAGAGGACAATTGACAGAGGACAGTGAAGGATGATTTTTCTCCGCTTCACTACGAAAAATCTTTAATTTTAAAAAAACTCACGTTTTTTTGTTTTTAAGAAATGCTTTCTAATCAAGCGAAATTATTTAAAAATCATAAATTTTAGCTTCCTGCTAAAGCGATATTTTGCTTTAGCAAAATAAGCGTAAAAATAAATTAGTTTTCTGACGTAAGGAGGAAAACTCACCTTCATTGTCCTTTGTCCTCTGTCAAATGTCCTCTGAAAAGGTTGTGTCACAATGTGCTATATTAAGCCTAAATTTTATATGTGCATTTGTAACTCTCTTTACTTTGTAAAATTACCTAAATAATTCTTCTATATCTACTTCAAAACTCTCGAAAATTTTTGATTTTACAATTCCAGTTTCAGTTTTAACTATACTCTGCTCATACATATTATCTGCATTTAATGTATATAGCATTACAGTATTTAATATAGGATTCACTATCCAATACTCCTTTACCCTATATTTCATATACAAATTCAATTTTGTAACTAAATCATGAGATTGATTTGATGGACTTAATATCTCTATTATGAGGCTTGGTACTCCTATATATTTATTATCTGTAAATCCACTTTTATCACATATTACTGATAAATCAGGTATTACTAATTTTTCCCCTTCAATATCATCATTTTTTAATAATATGTCAAATGGAGCATGAAATACTTCACAATCTTTTCCTTCAAGTAAATTATACAATTTAGCATGTAACTTGCTTGATATTCTTTGATGTTTAGTAGATGGTGATGGTGACATATATACTATACCATCTATATATTCTAGTAATTTATCACTTTTTTCTTTAAGCTCTAAATATTTTTCATAGGACACTTTCTCATTTTTAAATAAAGGCTCCATTAAAATCCACCTCCTACTATTTGTATATTACTAAGTATATACTATACGCTTCAGCTTATCAAACAGAAGCTTTCAGCAGGCTTCTATTGACTATTAAATGCACTTCATTTAATTTAATGAAAAAATTACAATCTGTGTAACACTTCCCAATTACAGGGGTTTTGCTGTATATTATAATAAGAAGATATATAATTTGGTAACATTTATTATTTAATAGTTGAAGAAAATGTAAAATTTTAATGCCTAAAAGGTTACATAAATTAATTATTTGTGAAATCCCGTAAGCAACTATAATAATAAATCAGCCGATATAGGGGGGTTTTAAAATGAAAAAAGAAAATAATGAAGATGGATTAAAAAGAGAAGTTGGTCTTGGAGTGGCTATACTTTTTGTAATCGGAAGCACCATTGGATCAGGAATATTCATGGCTCCACAAAATTTAGCCAAATCATCATCACCTGGTGTTTCAATTCTTGCATGGATTATTACTGGCCTAGGAGCTATTATGATCGCATTAAGTTTTGCTAGCGTTGCTGCTAAAATTCCTAAGACAGGAGGTTGTGTAGAATATACTCGTGTTGCTTTTGGTGAATTTGCTGCTTTTATTGTAGCTTGGTTTTATTGGATTGGACAATCCACTGGAGGAGCTGCACTTATTATTGCTTGTTTAAGATACATGAGCAAAATTTTTCCTGTAATTGCAGATAGTAATTTACTGGCATTTGTCATTGGATGTGTAATATTTTGTTCATTAACTTATATAAACATTAGAGGTATAAGGCAAGGCATGATGATATCAACAGTAACAACCATTTGTAAGTTATTACCTTTAGCATTATTTGTATTACTTGCAATTTTCCATTTTGACCCTGCGAACTTTCATACTGTTTCACAAGTATCTGTTCAAAAAAATGGTTCAAATGGCCTCTCTTCGCTTTCAGCTGCAATAGCAATTACTATGTGGTCATTTACAGGAATAGAAAGTGCAACAACAGCAGGTGGTGAAATCAAAGATCCTGAAAAAAATATAAAAAGAGCAACTATTTTTGGAACGTTAGGCTTAGTGGTTGTTTACTTATTAGTCAGTATCCTTTCTACAGGTATATTGCCACAAGATCAACTTGCACAATCAAAAGCTCCAATTGCAGATATGTTAAACAAAATGACAGGTGGAACTTGGGGTGGTTTATTTATTGCAGCTGGTGTTGTCATTTCTACACTTGGATGTGCTAATGGTGGAATAATAGTAGCATCTCGTTCAGCTTTTTCAGCTGCACAAAATAATTTATTTCCTCCAATATTTTCAAGATTAAATAAGAAATACAATACACCTTCTGCTTCTATTATAATCAGCAGTATATTTTCATTAATACTAATTTCAATGAATTATTTTAAGGGACTTAATGCAGCCTATGAATTTGTTATGTTACTTGCAACAATGGTAGCACTGCCACCTTATGTATTTGTTGCAGCTGCTGATATTGTAATTGCTAGAAAACAAGGTAATAAAATTACAATATTTAGTTTTATCAAAAATTCACTTGTACCACTTCTAGCATTTATCTATGCTTTATATACAATATATGGAACTGGATCTGAATCTGTTATGTGGGGATTTTTACTTATGCTTGGTGGTATTCCACTCTACTTATTTGTCAGATTAAGAGCTAATGTAAAAGAATCAGCTTAAACAAATTTATATTTAGGAAAATCTTATTAATTTGTAATTTAAATTATTTACAATTAGAAATTCAGATTAGCTAATATTAAGCATCTTGAATTTCTAATTGTTTTGATTATATAAAACAACTTATAGTAACTAATTATTTAATACCTTATTTAATAATCCTTTTGAATAAACATTTGTATAAATTTTTACAAATACAATCTGAATAATGATAACTATTATTGAAACTATGCCACAATACTTCGCAGCTGTCCATCCATAATCACAAATAGTATTGATGGAATAATTATAAAACATAGCAATGATAGCTCCAATAAATACAGGAACCATAAACATAAAATAATGCTTATTTAAAATCAAATGTTTAGCTTCCTCTTCCTGCATCCCCATTTTATACAAGTCCCTATATTTCCTATATTCATCTTCAAATTCTAATTGTAATTTTAAATGCAGTATTATGTTTGCTGAAAACCAAAACAAAATCACCACAAAAGCTACAGTAACAGTCAAAAACAATGATGATTGCTCAGCTGTTTTATATTGCTCAATTCTTGAACTAATTTTATAACGCTTTAACTCCGAACCATCTTCATGGTTTAACTTATTTAATTGTTGTTGTAGTGTTTCCACTATATCTCCTGATTTTTTCCAATCCTCAAAGTTAAATAATTTTGAAACCACAATTTGATAATCCTTAGAAGTATTTTTAATTTGTTCATAATCATCATTATTGACTATTATTGTTCTATCAGCCATATAATTTTTATCAACCAATATGTCTACTTTGCTTCCTGCCGATTTTAGATTTAATTCTTTGTCACTGCATGTAAAAAGCATATTCTCTGGAGCACTTAAATCATGTGCATAACCATCTTTTAAATCATACATAAATATTGTCATGAAAGTACCCTTTTTTATATTATAATTTCGCTTTAAAGTAGAATTCACCTGTGATTCCGACAATATATTAAATGCCCCATTTCTCAAGAATTCCATTGATTTTTCTTCTGTTACTTTCGTACTTCCACTATTCAATATTTCTTCTAAAGCTTTATCAGAAATTTGATTTATTTTGCCCATTTGAGCAAACTCCATTTCATATGGAGTATATGTAACAGCATTTTTAGTAAAACTAGGATATGTTATCATACAAAGTGCAACAAAAAATATGGCAAATTCAAACAACCATACCATTGAAGTTAAAATTTTCTTAGTGGAGTGAAAATGATACTTTAAATCAGAAAAAAACAAACTATTTTTCAGATAATATGATTTATTATTTCTTTCTAACCATAGTATAATAATATCCGAATTACCAATAATGAAATAAGTTCCTATAAGGCATAAAAGCATACTGTAAAACCACACATCAGTAGAATGTCCTGCTTTATAGTTTCTTATCATAATAGTTACTGCAGTGATTAACATAACTGTACCAATATAAAATATTGCCTTATGAGTTTTTTTCTCTTTATCTGCTTTATATCGTTCCTTTATTAAATCTATAATCTTCATTTTTAATGATTGAAAAATACTTATTATTACAGTAATTATAAATACTGCTCCATAAAAAAGTATTGTAACCCCATAAGCTTTAATATTCATCTGATACTTTAAAGCTGAAATGCCAATAAATTTTATGATAACTTCATAAAAAGCCATAGAAATAAAAGTTCCTATAAACAATCCAGATACAACAGAAATTAAAGCAATTATTCCATTCTCAAACAACATATTGATTAAGACCTCTTTTTCTGTCATTCCCAGTGTCATCAAAATTCCATAATCATTTCTGCGAAGCTTTTGAAATGCATTATGAGAATATGGAACAAATAATACAATAAATATTGAAACAAGAAGGCTTGGAGCTATAATATTGCTTGAAATACTTGTATCAATTACTGATGGATTCTTCATAAATGAATTGTTTGTAAATAAAGCAGCAAAACAATAAAACAAGATAACAGAAAAGGTATTACATATAAAATACAATAAATACCGTTTAAAGTTTACTTTAAGCATTTTTAAAGCTATCTTATTAAAATTCATCAAAATCACCACCAATTAAAGAAAGTACATCTAATATTTCATGAAAAAATTCTTTTCTAGATGCTTTTTTTGATATATCTGAAATGATTTTCCCATCCTTTAACAAAACCACTCGACTGCAGTAACTTGCAGCAAAAGAATCATGTGTTACCATCAACACACTTGTCCTCAAATTTTCATTTACTTTGCTCAAATAATTCATAACATCCTTTGTTGATTTAGAATCTAAGTTTCCTGTAGGCTCATCTGCAAATATTATATCTGGCTCATTTACAAGAGCTCTGCATATAGCTGCACGCTGTTTTTGTCCTCCAGAAATTTCATATACATTTTTGTTCAATATATCTGAAATTCCAAGCAGCTGTGTAAGTTCTTGAGTTTTAGCCTCCATTTCTTCCATTTCCCTTTTATCCAAAATCATTGGCATCATTATATTTTCTTTTACATTTAAGCTGTCAATCAAATTAAATTCTTGAAAAACCATTCCCATCTTATGTCTTCTAAACAACGCTAATTGTGATTTGCTCATATTAATTAAATCATTTCCATGAAATAAAACTCTTCCCCCATCAGCAGAATCTATTCCACTTATTATATTTAATAATGTAGTTTTTCCGCTACCAGATGGTCCCATAATTGCAACCAATTCTCCTGTTTTTACTTTCAAATTAACTTCACTTAAAACTTTAACCTTATCTTTCTTGCTAAATTTATAGCTTTTTTCCAAGTTTTCAATATCCAATATATTCATCTTATTCTCTCCAATATTTTTACTATAATTATAATTTTACTTTTAAATCAAAAGTAACTACACCAGCTAATCAAGTGATTCTTAGACTCAGAATCCATGGGATAAAATTAGCATAGTTACAATTATACTCTTAGTTACTATACTTTTCCATAAACATAATTATTAGCATAAATTTTATATGTATTGCTAATCATATTGAATTTATTAAAAGACATAATGATGTCATTACCCCAAGCATGGGAAGAATAAATTCTTATCATTTAGGTTTTGAAATGTTCAAATTCATAGAAAACAAATATGGCATAGATTAAATATTAAAAAGGCCATGTTGAATTTTAAATGATTTAACAATGGCCTTTTGTTTTATTATGTAATTGAGAAATTCAATCTATTTTTTTATCTTATGAGCAGTAATAATGGTATAGCTATATGCATTAACTGTTATTTCACAGTTATCTATGTCTACATACCAGTTTTTACCCTTTCTAACTATTATGGCATTGGACTTTAATATTTTGCTGCTACACCATTTTACTACATCATCCACATCTAAAGAAAGATTGTTTTTAATTCGTCCAACTCCCAACTCGGTTGTGTGCAGCTTATCTAAGTTTTGTATTAATTCACATTTATTATCATTCATTTTCGTCACCATGTATTTTCCTTTGCAAAATTACTATTTATCTATAAGTTATATGATCAGTATTAATTTATATTAACAACACAGCTAAAATATTTATATGCCTTAACTTCTTGTTATTGGCCTTATGAGAATGATAATAGCACTCCCAATTATATGAATAATTAGGAGCTATATTAGGTTCTTTTAATCCCATTACGCATTCAGGAGTTATGTCATAATTTATGAAAAATGCGAATCAATTGAGCTTATGTTTTAGTTTTTATATATTTGCTATAAACCAAGTACCTCAACACTTAATAAATTATAACATCGCAAAATATATCCCCATAAATATCTGTTCAAAATGATCTCTAAAGCTACATCATTGATTTCTACATTGGATAGTAAATAACCATACTTAATGAGCAAATTGCATCTCCGGTATTTTGATAAGCATGAGGGCAGTCTGCCTTAAATCGTATGGAATTACCTGTTGTTACAACAAAATTTTTACCATTTATACTCATAGTAAGATTGCCAGAAAATACAGTAATGAATTCCTGTGTACCTTGTTGGTGAATTTCTGAAGATAAATAACCGTTAGTGTCAATCTCAATAGAATACATTTCAAACCGCCTTACGCTATCAAAGGTGAACACAGGAAATATCTTAACCCTGCCGTTATCTTCAACAAGTGGTTGCACTTGACACTTATCTACGATTTCAAAGTCAGCCTCTGGCATGCTCATAAGTTGGGTACATGATATTTTAAGCCCATTTGCAATCTTCCATACCGTTGACACAGTAGGGTTTGCTTCACAACGTTCAATTTGGCCTAGCATACTTTTGCTTACACCGGTCAACTTTGAGACATTGTCAAGGCTAAGCGTCTTTTCTACACGAAGCTTTTTTAAGTTTTCAGCAATAATAAAATTAAGTTTTTCCAAAAAAATCCTCTCCAATCTATTGACATTATACTGCACAAATAGTACTATTATATTGCACAGTATAATATATTATCCTTTTTGTGCATTATACCATACAATAGTTAGGAGGTAAATATCCATGCCAAATTTTACAGCATTTTTATCCTATGTCCTTATTGCAAACTTTAGTCCAGGACCAAATACTATTATGTCAATGTCAAATGCAAGCCGATACGGATTTAAGAAGAGCATAATGTTTAATGTAGGCATATTCTTTGGTGTTTTTATTCTATTTTCCTTAAGTAGTATTTTTAGTATAGCGCTTTACAGCTTTATCCCATCAATCAAATCAATTATGTCATATGTTGGTGCAGCGTATATGCTGTGGCTTGCATGGCAAACCTACAAGAGCAAACCTAACAGTGAGGACAAACCTGAAAAGCGTACAAATACATTTTTATCCGGCTTACTTTTGCAGTTTGTCAATCCGAATGTTATTATTTATGGACTTGCAACCGTTTCAACATTCATCGTACCATATTACAAATCTGTGTTCATGCTTACAAGTTTTTCTGTGATTCTTGCTTTCCTTGGCTTTGTAGGAACCTGCTGCTGGTCATTGTTTGGCTCTGTATTTCAGAAAGTTCTTGTAAAACATTATAAAGTCTTTAACACTATTATGGCGCTTCTACTTGTCTATTGTGCAGTGTCATTGTTTCGTTAATAAATATTATTTTGAAAATTAAAAAATAATCAAAGTAAATCCGCTTACATTTTCCAAGAGATGAAAGCGGATCTATATTGTTCAAAATATAGGTTAGTTCATATTATCTTACTATTGTGTCACTTGCTAAATTTTATTAAATGGGACCTTCAAGGCATTGAACTACCCATTATTAGCCTTATGAGAATGATAATAGCACTCCAAATTATGTGAATAATTGAGAGTTATATTAGGTTCTTTTAATCCCATTACGCATTCAGGAGTTATGTCATAATTTAAAAAAATTGTGTCACATTTCTTTAATCTCTAATTTAGATTATTCCTTTAATACACCCTGTTTTTCCATGTAATTGATAATTGTTTTAATATCATCTTCTTTTGCAACTGCAATATAATAATGATTATCTATTTCAACTATAATATTGTTATGGGCATCTTTTTTATTATAAGGAATATATACTTGCATATTATCATAGAAAGTTGCGATTATAAATTTATCTGGTTTACCTTTTCTTGATTCACCTACAACAGTTAATGTATTTAAAACTTTATCCATCATTTCTTTTTGTTTAATATGTGCTTCTTTAATCCAACTTTCTTTACAATTATCTGTTTGTAGATTTGGAATTTCCCCTTTGCTCTTTTTAATAATTGAAGTGATTTTTTCTTTAGTATCTTCACTTATTTTTAGATAACTATTTCCTACAATACCCAAATGCCTTGCATAAGTAAAAATCATTAAAGCCATTATAACAATTAAAGCAATTGTTATCTCTTTCTTTAACTTCAACTTAATCTCCCTCCAGTTTAATTCGCAATTTTTTACTATTGTGTCACTTGCTAAATTTTATTAAATGGCACCTTCAAGACATTGAACTACCCATTATTAGCCTAATTGGAAGTTGACTAATAGACTATTCAATTCTATTTAAGTATCTCAACTTATTTTTATAATACAATTCATCTTTCATAATTCTAAATCATAGTAAAATTAAAAAACCGTATTTCTTCAATACGGTCATATGTGTTCCTATGTTTCATTGGTGGAGGTGAAGCGCGACCTTTGAAATCCTCTATTTTAAAACCAAATAATGAATTAAAAATCTCATTGCCTCAACTCTATTCCTTACAAGTTTTTTACTTTTAGCTAATATATACTTGTATTTTTAATTTTATTATTATAAAACAAAATAAAAATTATAATGATATCTTTAAACAGTAAATATCTCTCTTGGTATACATATCCTAATTTAATATATGTTATCAGATTCACTTATTTCAGCATAATACTATAATTTTTCCTCTCTCATTCTTTCAATCCAACCCTTTTCCCATAGTTTAAATTGAATAAAACTTTCTTTCTTACAATTTTCTATATCCTCATAAGACAATTCTTTTTTATAACATCCAGCCACTTCTTCCAAATTACACATTTTATAACATAAATAAGCTACATAATAATCTCGTGTTTTTCCACTTATTTTTAATAATATTTTTAAGTATTTCTCTGTATTATTAAAATTATTATTATGTGCTTCCATCAATGCAGCTAATGATAAAATATAATCCTTACTATTATTAATATTTAAGTTTAGATACTGATTTATATACCATCTGGCACTATTTTCTATATCTATTTCTCCAATATTATCTTTATTTATCTCAACTTCTATTACTTTAGCATAAATACTTCCAGCACTTGCAGTACTTGGACATCTTTCTAGTCCTCTTTTTAAAATCCACCTTGCACTATTTTCCTGATTTATTTCTCCAATGTTATCTGATTCTACTTCTAATTGTGCTGCACTAATACAAATATTAGCATCACCTAAACATCTTTCTAGTCCTTTTTTTAAAATCCATCTTGCACTATTTTCTTGATTTATTTCTCCAACATTACCTGCATCTAATTCCAATTGTGCCGCTTTAATATATATATTTTCAGTATTGGGGCTCTTTTCTAGTCCTTTTCTTAGAATCCACCTTGCACTATTTTCTTGATTTATTTCTCCAATATTACCTGCATCTAATTCTAATTCTGACGCTTTAATATATATATTTTCGCTACTCTCACATTTTTCCATACCAATTTTAAGAATCCATCTTGCGCTATTTTCTTGATTTATTTCTCCAATATTGTCTGCATCTATTTCTAGTTCAGCTGCTTTAATATATATACTTTCATAACTTGGGCATTTTTCCATTCCTTTTTTTAAAATCCATCTTGCACTATTTTCCTTATTTATTTCTCCAGTATTACCTACATCTAATTCTAGTTCAGCTGCTTTAATATAAACATTCGCACAATTTAGACATTTTTCTATTGCTCTTTTAAAAATCCATCTTGCTGTAAATTCTTCATTAAAATCTTGTCCTACATTACCTCGCTTAATTTCAAGTTTACCCCATAATAACCATATATCTTCCCTATATGAATATATATCAGCAATATTGTTAGCAATATATTCTGTCTCAAAGTCATTAAAATTATTATAAATATCGTTCATTATTGCTATCATTATTGGATAAATTTTCTTTATAATTTCTTGTGGAATAGTTCTTTTGCCTTTATTGTTTGCCGTATTATAAAAAGATTTTATGAAATCATCTAATATCTCATTTATATCAAATCTAGAACCTTCTTCTGTAAGTAAAAATTTTAATATTATTTTAGATATCTCTGGATGTCTTGTCCGTATTGTATTTGCACTCCCCTTTCTAACTTCATTACATAAAATTCCCTTTATTTCTTTTGTCTTAATACTATAATATTCATACAAAATTTTATATACATCTGATGTAATACTTAAATTAGTTAAAGATCTTTCTTTTAAACTTTCCACATAGCAAATTATTGATAATACTTTTAAAATTTCTTCTCTTTCATCTCCTATTTTTATTAGCATATCTTTAATGATTATTTCAAGTGGCTTACCATAAACAGCTATAAGCATAGCTGCTAATAAAAATCCCTCACTATTTTTTTCAAATATTATCCTTATTTCCTCTTCACTTTTATCAATGTTCATTGTACTACTTATCAATTTAGCAAACTTATAAGGCTCTCCTTCAGCAAATGACTTTAATCTAATAAATTCTGTATCTCTTTCAATCTCAGCACCACCTACTTTTAGTCGATCCATATTCCATTCATTTTCTCTAGCTGCAAAAATAATTTTATATCCTTTTTTAGATGCTTCGAGTGCAAATTTTTCAAATTTCATATCACCACTAGCATCATCTATAACAAATACAACATCATCAGTAGTTAATTCTAGTTCCATATTGAATGTTTTGTTAATCTGCTCTACATTCCAATAAACTGTATACCCTTTATTATTAAGTTCATAACATACCTGCATTAAAATTGTCGTCTTTCCTTCTCCTCCAGCACCTAAAATTCCAATCATGCTGTTATCACTAATTTTTTTTAAAACTTCTTGAGTTACTTCTCGTTTAACAATAAAGCCATTACTAATTAAGCTCCATACACAGTTTTTTCCCTTCAGAAAATCTTTTAAACTATCATTTGAGCATTTCTTATGCTCATTAAAAAATGTATCATCAGTTTTAAACCATTTACTCATATCAGGTTTAGTATGTGCCATATTATCATCATATTGTGGTAAATCCCAGTTTTTACTTTGGCATACTTCACGAATGAGACAAGCTTGCATACCAACTACCGTATTTAAATGCACATCAAAATCCCCATAAGAATGTATACCAATCATCCTTAGTGGCTTATTATTTTCAAAAACTCCGGAACCTGAATAACCTAATAAATCCTCATTCCTATCTTGAGGATTCAGGTCTGAAGTTATCCTATAGTTAAAAAATTTATGAATATTATCTGGCTCATCAAATTGTGCAGTTAATTTTCTTCTTGATGTATTTGAATTTTCATTGTTCCACACCATCTTAGGATAACCTATTATAAGTAATGATTCATTTTCATTAATATCCTTAGTTATTTTTAATTTATATGCAAGTCCTTCAATTTTTTTATGCAAACACCTAATAACTGCCACATCATTTCGTAAAAGAATTGATTTATCACAATTCCATTTATCACAATTATTATCTTCATGTAATGCAATGTTGTCTTTTTGGTTTATATAAATTTCACCTGAAACATCATCTTTATCCCAGTATCTTATAACCAGATTATCATGTTCAAATATTACATGTGCAGCAGTAAATGCATACATATATTTACTTGAATCATCCAAAGCCCATAAAATACCGCTTCCCAAAATATCATTTCCCTGATTATCACCTGTTTTAGCTTCAATTCTTACTGAAAGCACTTTTAGTTCTCTTTCTACAGACATTAGTCATTCTCATCCCCTATCTTCCAAAATTCATCCCTGATTAGTTCCTTCATTATAAGCTTTCCTGTTTTAATGTATTTTTCTTTATCATTATTTGTAAAATAACTGTTCCTGCTAAACCAAGCGTAATTACAATATATTGTACACTTATCTACTGCATGTACAATTCTAGCAATGGTCTTCTTTTCAACAGTTTGTTTTGTTGATATTATAAATTTGCTACATCCTAAAAATTTAATTAATTCCTCTGAAACATTATAAGGACTTCCATGATGCGGTAATTTAACAAAATCAATATGTGCTTTTGTTAAAATTTCATTATCGTCATCTATAATATCTTCAGCATGAGCATCTCCCAGAAAAGCTATACATTTATCATTATAAGTAAACAAAAATGATATAGATGCAGCATTTGTATCACTTGTATCTTTTTCGTAGTTGTCTTTTTCATAAATATAATCCAAATCTTGATTATGAATTTCACCTACATGTGGTTTATATACTTTGTCAATAACCTCTCCCACTTTTACTACCGCCTCTTTAGTAGGCGTAAGGAGATAAAATTCTGCATTATTTATAATATATTTATCATGTTTATAAACTTCCGTAATTTCTATTTTTTTATCTTTCATTTTATCCAATAACAATGGAGCACTTCTCGGCGAGTGTGCTCCTGAAGATAAATATGCTTTTGCTCCTTTTCCATGAAACCATACTTCTTTTATAATTTCACAATCATTTTTTTCAATATATTTATTAAATCCATTAATATGATCACCATCTATGTGTGTTAAAATAAGCAGATCAACTACCTCATTAAGCTGTTCAACAGAATCTATAATATTCTTAAATTCATTTGAAGTTCCTGCTGTCCCAGAATCAATTATTATATTAGTCTTAGTTTCTCCTCCATATCTAAGCCACATACAGTCCCCTTTATCAACTCTCATTACTTTAATTTCTAAGCTCATAATTCACCTCATTTTTATTACAAACGTTTTCCGTATAATTAATATTTTACCATATTCTCATCATATATGAAATTTTATAATATATATAATAAAAATCTATTTAGCTAACTATTAATGTAATCAATATTTATACTAAAGACATGTATCCTTTCTTTTACTATCTTCCAAACGCATTAAACTTGGCTTCATTCAAACATTGTTCTTGTCACGTTTCTTATTACTAAAACTTCAAATAATTACGCATCAACAATGTTTACATATTTATTTTAATATATTGTCACCTTATCATAATAACATTCTAATTTTGTTATAAAATATATTTGTTGGAAATTATAAATAAAAAATTTGTATATTCCCAACTCCCATAAATTCACGAAACTAAATTTCACAATAAAAATAACCCGCAAAAATCCAAATTTTAGATTTTCGTGGGTTTCAATGGTGGAGGCGAACCTCGTTGAACTCCTATGTGTTCTTTATATTGTAAACCATCTCAACTTCGCGTTATAGACATTTTATACATTAAAACCATCTACCTAATATTTCTACAAAAAAACTAAAGTTCCTCTAAATTATGGCTATAATGTATAAAATACCAAAATTAGTTTACATATTTGTACTCACAAACAAGGTTCCATTGTTATATTTAAGTTTTATTTACTTTAGGATATAATAAATATAAAAATATAACTTCCACATCCTTGAAGTAAATTAAAAGTGAGGTTTATTTTATGCCTAAAAAGCTTCTCTATGGTCAAAGTAATTATAAAATCATAGTAGAAAATAGCTATATATGTAGATAAAACAAACTCCATTAAAAAATTCAAAAATCATGATTCAACTTATATAACTTTTTAAGATCAAAACGTTTTGAGAAAAGTCTTTTTACCTATATACTTGGCTAATTACTAAAACTAACCTTAGACAGCTTAACTAGTGGATTTAACAAAACATGACGATTTTAATGAAATGATGGAATTTACCAAGGATGAAGTTACATAGCTAATAAATAAGGTAATTACAGAACCTTTAAGTAAGACTGAGTTAGATGAAAAGATTGAAAATAAAACAAAAGAATTAACCCTATAGGTAAAATATAAGATTAATTCTTTTACTATAATTATAAATTTTTTGTTTCATCAACAAGAGTTTTAGAAATTGTAGTTATTTCATCTATTGTGGCATTCATTTCTTCTGTAACTGCAGCATGATTTCCAGCAACTGCATTAGCTTCATTTACTTGGCCCACTATAGCATCAATAGATTTTTTCATTTCAACAAGGGCGGCCATAACTTTCTTAGAAGATTCGCTGCTGTTTTGTGATAGCTTTCTCATTTCCTGAGCTACAACAGAAAAGCCTTTGCCTGCATCTCCAGCTCTTGATGCTTCTATTGCAGCATTTAATGCTAATAAATTTGATTGTGAAGCTATGCTTTGAATAGAAGTAATTATCGAATCAGTTTCATTAATCTTCTCATTTGTATCGTTAGCAGCAGATAATATATCATTAATAACATTAGATAGCTTTTGAGAACCTCCAGCAATTTCTTCAATTGCTTCACTTGTTTGTCCAAGAGAAGTGAATAAATTTTTAGCTGAATTCTCTATACTTACTTGTTTGTCTAAACTTTTAGCTAATCCTACAGCCCCAATTACTTTTCCATTAGAATCTCTTATTGGATAAGCAATTGCTTTAAAATCAACTCCAAAGGCTTCCTTAGGTACTACAGCAGAAAACACTCTATTTTTTTCCATAGCCATAAATAATGGGTTATCTTTTGGAACCTTGTCCCCTTCTTTAAAAGCCACAGGAACCTTATCATTTATAAATACTGCAATACATTTTTCCCTATCAGTAATACATGTAGATACATCTTCTTGAATAAGTTCTTCCAAAATTGGTAGTACATTTTTTAAAGAGTTAATCATACTGTTTTCCATACTATTCCTCCCCGGGGTATTAAATATTTTGTTCTATAATTTTAATATCAAATAATATTTTATAAAATTTATATTTCAATTATACCATATGTAACACAAACTTATAATTTATTACATTAAATTTGCTAAAGATTGTTTAAATTTGTATTAAAGTGAAGTAAAAATAAAATTGAAATTCTTAGAAAATAAATTTTGATTAAATATAAAAAGGTCATGTTAAATTTTAATTGATTTAACATGACCTTTTATACATTAAATTAATTTTAGTTTTCATTATTTATTTTTCTAAAATCAAATACTAAAAGTTAACCTTCAACATTCATAAACTCTAAAGTTGAATCATTTCTTTAGGCGCAAAGTTTTTTTCCATAGTCCATATAGTAGCTACACCATTTCTTAATTTTAATACTGCAAAACTATTATAAAAATCCTTCAAGTCACCACTTTCTCTCCAAGGTTTTAAGAATTTACGAGTTGGATGTTCTGATATTTCATCTTTAAGCTTATTATCATCTACTATTTCTAACTTTCCACTTATACGTATCTGAGTTCCATTTTCACAAAAACATAATTCAGCCTTTGGATTTTTTAGTACCTGATTATATACATCCTTTGTTACAGCTGTATGAAATATAATTCCATCTTCATCAGCTCTATAAAGCAGCATTCCCCTAACTCTTGGTTGGTCTTCCTCTACAGTAGCCAAAAAAAATACTGGATTATTCCTCATTAATTCAAAAATCTGTTCTTTTAACATATATGTTCCTCCTTTTAGTCGAAAACACTGAGTAGTTAATCCTACTCGCTTCCACTTGTGAACTACTCGTTAAAGTCAATTTAGGACTTTAACCTCCTAATTTTGCTTTTTACATATTTAAATATACAAAAAACTTAAGAGGATTTCTTTCAAAATATTATCAACATATTTCATAATTTTGCTCTTTAAGCATCTAAAAAATTAGGAAATAGAAATGTCCTTAATATTTTTGAGAACATCTTATTTTGAATATAAATTTTGATATTCTGTTGGAGTAATTCCATACTGCTTTAAAAAACAGGAAGAAAAATGAGGGGAACTATTAAATCCACATTGTAACGCAATTTCTGTAATAGTGTTTGATTTTGCCCTTATAAGCTTCTTTGCCTTATCAAGTCTAAGTCTAATTAAATACTCAATTGGGGATAATTGAGTTTCTTTTTTGAATGTACGTATAAAATGAGATTCAGACATATTTACAAGCCTTGCCAAATACTCCACTTTCAATTTGCAACCAAAATTCTGATGCATATATTCTATAGCTTTTTCTGTTTCCAATTTTTCTATGAATAAATCTGATGAAGCAGGCACTTCAAGAATACTTCTTATTAGTTCATTTGTAATAATAGTTGATAGACTTTCCAGAATACTTTCATAACCTGGTTGTTTATTTTCATACTCACTCATGAATTTCTTTATATAAACCATAAAATCCTGTTTGATTAAAAATTGCTTCCAAAAGTACCTTTCAGGACTTTTATCACTATATATACTATAATATTTTTCATAAAATTCGCTGGATATAAAAATAGCAATATATCTAGTAAAATTATCTGTTTCTTTTTCTTCATGACTAATTTTTGGTGACATTGCTGCAACTAAATAATGATTTGGTAACACTTGTATTTCTAATGGCACTATACTTTTTTCTTTAGAAAAGAATAACACAAAAGAATAAGCTGGATGGGTGTGATTAGGTGTGATAGCATATTCACAAAATCCAACACTAGGTATAAACATACTTAAATTCTGAGATATGTAACAATCTACATACTTCAAATTTTCTTGTGTTACATTACCCACAAGGCTTTGAATTCTTTTTAAAGATTTTTTATCTATTTTCATGTAATCACTTCCCCAAATATCCAAGTTACTGTTAAATCAAATCCTTTTCCAATAATTTTCTCATTGTTCTATACCTATATTCTATCATAGGTTAAACTTATTTAAATGAAAAACACCTAATAACTATTACATTTTTTCATTTACTATTTTCTCAAACTTCTTATCTGAAAGAATTTCATTTGTCACAAATTCACCATTATAAAATAAACTATAGGTAACAAAAGGAGCTGGTGCCATTTTTGCTTCTTCAGTGGATTCAATTCTAATTGATTTAAAGGGAATTTTTTTCTCATGAGCAATTTTTTCAATGACAGGTACATATTTTGCAGTAAATGGACATTGGTTTGAGTAATACAAAACAAAACCTTGCTCTTTAATTAAAGGTGATTTTATATGTTTCATAAAACAAGGTTTAGGTGCATTTTCACTAAAGGGTAAATAGAATAATTCATAAAAAGGCTCTGAAGTATCAGCTAGCTTAAATCCCTTATATTTTAAATACTTGGGATCTGAAATATAGGGAATTTTCTTTCTGGCAGACAATATTACCAATCCTAACTTTCCTTTTTTCTTACTATCAGCAATACAAGCCTTCAAAAGTTCATTTGAATATCCTTGTCCTTTAAATCTCCCTGATACCCACAAGCAATCAATAAACATATAATCATTTGCTTCAATAGGACACCATGCATTTTCTGCTGGCACATATTCTATAAAACATTTTCCCCTGACATTTCCTTTTAAAAATACTAAGCCTTCTTTAAAACGTTTCTTCAACCATTGTTTTTTTGATGCAACTTGACAATCCTTATTGCTTGAAATTGCACAACAAATATGTTCTTCCTCTATATTTTCCTCTGTAACCTTTATCAGTTCCATCATATCCTCCTCATGAATTTATTTTACCATATATCGTAATACTGTCTTCAATTTGTCTTCCTCAACTTTTCTGGCATCACTAAGATAAATTTCTCTATGAATCATTGATTTCCTTTGAAGGCCACTATTATCCATGAATTCTTTCATCTTTGCAAAGTTTTCTGGCTCATTGTTATAAGAACCTTTGTGCAGCATTTGAATACTTAAGCCATCCTCTACCTCATCAAACACAATTTCATCTAATAGTGGATGAGGTTTTTTCTTGCGAGTAATTGCTAATGCCTTTTCTGCAACATTTTCATCCACAAAGTCAGGCTGCCTGATCATAATAGTATATAATAGCTCATCTTTATTTAAAGCATCTGCTTTTTTACCTTCTTCTGTCAAGTCCCATAAACCTTCTAGTGGATATACTGTATATTCAAAATATCCTTCTGGTGTAAATCCATTCTTAGGCATCATTCTAACAGCATATGACATAGTATATAACACTCCTATTCGCTCAGAAAAATCTTCATCATTGGGGTTTCCTTTGCCCTTTATCATAAAAAACTTCTGTTTTGGAATTTTAACTAACTCAGGAATTGCTTTTGGCAAATATAATTCTTTTTCATGTTTTCTCCACTCATGTTTCATGCTACTTATCTCCTTTATACTAACATTTATAATGATTGATTCTTAATACATTTGATTTCAAATCTGCACTATGTAATGATCTTCTTGATCTTTCTTTTTTATAGTATAACAAAAGTAACATGACAACTGTATGTCATATTTCATAATTAATTATGAGATGTTTTATTCTATTGTTTATATTCTTAGATCCTAATTTTTCTACATAAAAAAAGCACCTAGTATATACATAACTAAATGCTATTTTCTATCACTTTATATTTGATAATAAATTTTCATCTGCTTACAAAAATCATCTTGTTATATTTCTACAAGTTCATATTTTCTGCTTCCCAAGCCTATCTTTTCTGCATAATCAAGAGTATATTTGCCTCTTCTGAATACACGTCTCCCGTTAACTTTGTCAAGTACATCAAGACAAGCCTGATCTATAGCAACCGGATCTGTAGCTGCAAATACTCCTATATCCTTTGCCACAGGTTTCATACTGTGACCATCACAATCACAATTTCTTGTTATATTAAAGGCAAAAGTTATGTAAATGTTATTCTTATCCTTTGAAGCTGCATAGGCATATTCAGCAAGTCTTTCATTAAAACTTTTTGAAAGTGATGCCAGCCAACTATTTGAAACTGCTCCAAAATTACAAGTTGTCATACAGGCAGCACAGCCAACACATTTATCTTTATTAATCTTAGCCTTTGATCCCATAACAATTGCTTTTTCAGGACAATTTTTAGCACATGATCCACAGCCTTTACATTTGAAATAACTTATTTTAGGTATGGAATTAGCATGTTGAGCAAGCTTTCCACCTCTTGAAGCACATCCCATTCCCAGCTGCTTAATTGCTCCTCCAAAACCAGCTAAAGCATGTCCTTTAAAGTGACTTATAACCATAACTTGTTTTTGTTTTGCAATTTCCGCACCTATTTTACACTTTTTAAAATTCTTTTTATTTATCTCTACCTCTTCATAATTTTCTCCATGATCACCATCTGCAATTACAATAGGTAATTGAGTGAATCCATGTTCTCCAGCAAGCTTAATATGATTTTTTGACGTAGTTCTCTCCCCTCTATAAAGAACATTTGTCTCCATATAAGCACTTTCTATTTCTCTTTCCTTAAAATATTCTAATATGCCCTCAAAATTTTTGGATTCTATATATGTCTTATTGCCTTTTTCACCAAAATGAACCTTTAGTGGTATATACTTTTCCAGTGTAATACTTTCGTCCTCCACCAAACGATTCAAAAGCACCTTTGTTGCTTCATTTATATCTTGTGTTTTTAAATATGAATCTACAGCCTTAAAATATACCTTTTTCATAAAAAATCTCTCCTTTAAATTTTCATCATTGAATATTCAACTATAATTATTTATTTTATCCTTTTTTTAGAAAGTAACTCTTCTAATTTTATATTAGGATTAATATATCTTTTTTTATTTATAGTTCTTGAATTGAAATAAATTGCTTTTTTAGGGCAATGCTGCACACATGCCATACAATCTTCACACTTATTTGACCATATAGGTATGCTATTTTCTAATTTAATATTTGCAGCAGGACAAGTTTCTTCACATATACCACAACCAATACAAAAATTGTTTACCTTAAAACTTTTGCTTATTGATTTTAATTTGCTCTTCCAAATAGTATATACAACTGATGAGATTGATTTAAGAATAAATCCTTCACTTTCTCTATAAACTTGTTCCTTTAGAACATTATTTGCAATTAAATCTATGTGTTTTTCTGCTTTTTGAAATACTTTAAGAATAGTTTTCTCCTTAGGAGCTTCAGCCCATTTGATATAGCTATCCGGAAAGGTTATGTATTCCCCATAGTTTATTTTAATATTCTTTTTATTCAATAATATATCAATATCATGAAATATTCTTCCCTTGGTAATAGCTCTTGTTACAATTGAAAAAATGTAACTATCCTTTGAAATTTCCAACTTTGAAATAAATTCTTTTACCATATTTGGCATACTCATAAAATATAAAGGTATTATAAAACCAACTCTTTCATAGTTATAATATTTATATTGATTGTTATAGATAGCTTCTGGTATTGATACTAATTTTGTATTTTCAATAATTTCAACCAATTTTTTTGCTACATAAAGAGAGTTTCCTGACTGACTAAAATAAAAAATAATTGTTTTCTTGTTCACTTTATAACCCTCCTATAAGCTTTTATTTATCTTCAGCACATTAAAAAAACAATCTTAAAATACTTTTAATGCCACTAATTACTTTTATATTTCGACAACTATCAAAGTATTGTTTAAAAATAAAAGAGATTTATTTTTTTTCATCTCTTTTAATTGTTAATATACTACAAATTTCATTTAACAATTCTTCATTTGCTCTTGCAACTAAAAATTTACCCTTTTTCTCTGTAAAAATTAAATTTGCATTGCTTAATTCCTTTAAATGATGTGAAATGGTAGGTGCACCTATATTTAATTTACTGATAACATCATTTATAAAGCATTCACAATTTGTATCAAAACTTTTTTCAGCACTCCTTACTATTTGAAAATATAATTCCAATCTATTTTCATTAGAAAGAGCTTTAAATATCCTTGCTAACTCTTTTGTATCCATAATTGCTCCTAACACTTTGATAAACATCGAATTATTAACATAAGTTTACACTATTTAAAATTCTACGTCAATAACTGTTACTATTTTCCCTTAAGTTGCCCATAATTCTTTTTGCAATTATAACTAAGAATCTTCTATCAAACATTATTATAAATAATATTTATAACCTTTTTATTAATTTTTATACTAATTCCCCCTTGAATTGATAAAATATTAAAATTATAATAATTATATTATTATTTTCAGAAAGGACGTAATAAAATGAAAAATTATAAAATGAATACAAAATGTGTACAAGCCGGTTACAGACCAGGCAACGGAGAACCACGTCAGGTTCCTATTATTCAAAGTACAACCTTTAAATATGATACCAGTGAGGATATGGGAAAATTGTTTGACCTGGAAGCTACTGGCTATTTCTACAGCAGACTTCAAAATCCAACAAATGACTATGTAGCTGCCAAAATTGCCGATATGGAAGGCGGTACTGCTGCAATGTTAACTTCTTCAGGGCAAGCTGCCAATTTCTTTGCTCTTTTTAATATCTGTAACTGTGGAGATCACATCGTTGCTTCTTCCAGCATTTATGGAGGTACTTTCAATCTAATTTCCATAACTATGGCCAAAATGGGTGTTACTGCTACATTTGTTTCTCCTGACTGTACAGAAGAAGAATTAAATGCTGCTTTCAAGCCTAACACAAAGGCAGTTTTTGGTGAAACAATTGCTAATCCTGCTCTTACTGTATTGGATATCGAAAAATTTGCAAATGCTGCTCATGCACATGGTGTTCCACTTATAGTGGATAATACTTTTCCAACTCCTATTAACTGTCGTCCTTTTGAATGGGGTGCTGACATTGTTACCCACTCCACTACAAAATACATGGATGGTCATGGTGCTGCACTAGGTGGAGCCGTTGTGGATTCTGGAACTTTTGATTGGATGGCTCATGCTGATAAATTTCCAGGGCTTTGTACACCAGATGACAGTTATCATGGTATTACTTATGCCGAAAAATTTGGCAAGGAAGGAGCTTTTATTACCAAATGTACTGCCCAGCTAATGCGTGATCTTGGCTCTATCCAATCACCACAAAATGCATTCATCCTAAACCTAGGACTTGAAAGCCTTCACGTCCGTATGCCACGTCATTGTGA
This sequence comes from Clostridium carboxidivorans P7, assembly GCF_001038625.1. Lineage (GTDB taxonomy): Bacteria > Bacillota > Clostridia > Clostridiales > Clostridiaceae > Clostridium_AM > Clostridium_AM carboxidivorans. The sequence goes on along the minus strand of NZ_CP011803.1, from coordinate 1,283,782 downwards.
AAACGGTCAGGCTGTTGCAGAATTTCTTCAAAAGCATCCAAAGGTTGCCTATGTTAACTACTGCGGTCTACCAAGTGATAAATACTATGAAGTTGCAAAAAAATATCTTCCAAATGGCTCTTGTGGTGTTGTTTCCTTTGGTTTAAAAGGTGGTCGTGAAGCAGCTGAAATATTCATGAAAAATCTTAAGCTTGCAGCCATTGAAACACACGTGGCAGACGCTCGTACCTGCTGTCTAAATCCTGCAACAAGTACACATCGTCAGATGAATGACGAACAATTAAAGGAAGCTGGTGTTCCAGCAGAATTAATCCGTATCAGCTGTGGAATTGAAGATAAAGAAGATTTAATTTCTGATATTTCACAAGCTCTAGATTGTATTAAATAATTTTACTTATAAAAGGGATTGGCTAGCATATTCTAACCAATCCCTAGTTCACTTATCTTGTATTTTAGATAGTTATGATATTCTATCCTATGCTAATTCATTATAAGCATTTTACCCTTCCATACAACTATCTAGCCCATTTAGCAATAGCTTTAATATCTTCTGGAGTAGTTCTACAGCAGCCACCAATAATACTAGCTCCCTTATCGAACCAACCTTTGGCATTGCAGCTATAGGATTTGCAAGATGAATTACCATGCCATGTTTTGGAGTTAGCATCATACTCTTCACCTGAATTTGGATAAACTACTACAGGTTTATTAGAATTCTTTTTAATCTCTTCAATTAAGGATTGTACATACTGAGGTGCAGTACAGTTTACTCCAATTGCAGCAACTTGTTCACAGCTATCCAAAAATTTTGCACACTCAGAAATTGGAGTTCCATCACTTATTTCAAGAGCATTTTTGCAGCTAAAGCTTATCCAACAATAAGTTTCAGGAAATTCTTTAAGTAATTTAACAATAGCTTTTGCCTCTAAAAGACTAGGCAATGTTTCACAAGCAAGTATATCCACTTTTTCTCCTACTAAAATTTCCATTCTTGGTCTATGAAAATTAATCAAATTTTCCTCATTAATGCTACTGTAACCACGGTATTCAGAACCATCAGCAAGATAAGCTCCATAAGGGCCTACCGAACCAGCAATTAACGGAAATGCCCTATTCACTCTATTAGACGGTTCTTTCCAAAAATCTTCTCTTGCTTTCTTAGCAATTGTAACAGACCTTTTTATAAGTGATACCGCTTCATCTTTTGAAAAACCTTTTTTTATAAAGCCTTCAATAGAAGCTTGATAACTTGAAGTAATAGCACAATCAGCACCCGCACAAAAATAATCATAATGAACTTTTTCTATCATCTTAGGATTTTCAGCAAGTATTTTAGCCGACCAGAGGGCATCGTTGATGTTGCAACCTCTATTTTCAAGTTCTGTAGCTAATGCACCATCTAAAATAATTGGCGAAAATTCTTTTAAAATATTTTCTATTGGATTCATAGTAACACTCCTTTTTCATTTGTTTTGTGTATGATAACTATAACATTTTTTGATAATGCCCTTCAAGTTATATATTTTATAAAATAACATCTTAACTAAAAAACCAGTATATACACTAAGTATACACTGGCTTTTTAAGTTTACTATTTAATAGTTACTATATTCTTTTGTCCACGTTTTATTTGGCTTCCAGCTTTAACTGAAACTGTTTGACCTTCGGCTAAATTTGTAAAAACAATTGGAGTAATTAGTGTTGGAACTTTATCTTTTATTAAATCTAAGTTTGCTTTTAATATAGGCTGACCTGCTTTAACTTCAGCTCCTTGCTCTACTAAAGCTTCTAGTCCTTCACCTTTTAAATTCACTGTATCTATACCAAAGTGAATTAATATTTCATTTCCGTTAGCTGCAGTTATTCCAATAGCATGTTTTGTTGGGAAAACAGTTGTTATTACTCCATTTACAGGAGATACAACTTCACCATTTGCTGGTTCTATAGCAAATCCATCACCCATCATTTTCTGTGAAAAAACTTCATCTGGAACTTCTGTTATAGGCAATATCTTTCCATCTAGTGGAGCTACAAAAGTTTTATCATCTAAGTTTGTTACTGCCACTTCTTTTTTAACTGAATCATTTTCAACTACAGGAGTTTTTCCAGCCATAATGTCTTTAATTTGAGTCTTTAACTGGTCAGACTTTCCTCCGAATATAGCCTGAACGTTATTTCCCACTTCCATAACGCCAGCTGCTCCTAATCTCTTAAGTTCAGCCTTATCTACATTTTTAATATCACTAACACTTACTCTTAAACGAGTTATACAAGCATCTAAATTAGTTATATTTTCTTTTCCGCCTAATGCTTTTAATATTGCTGCTGGTAGTTCTGACTTTTGAACAGAAGTTGTTGTTACTTCTTCTTCATCATCTTCACGTCCTGGAGTCTTAAGATCCCATTTTCTTATAGCAAATCTAAATCCAAAGTAGTAAATTACTGCAAAAACCAAACCTACTGGTATTACTAACCACCATGCTGTTCTATTTGGTATAACTCCAAATAGCATGTAATCTATTAAACCTCCAGAGAAGGTCATACCTATCTTAACATTTAACAATTGCATTGTCATGAAAGATAAACCTGCAAATACAGCGTGTATTGCAAATAGTGCTGGTGCAACGAATAAGAATGAGAATTCTATTGGTTCTGTTATACCAGTTAAGAATGAAGTTAATGCTGCTGATGCAAGTATACCACCTGCGATAAGCTTCTTTCCTGGTTTTGCTTCATGATACATTGCAAGTGCTGCTGCTGGCAATCCAAACATCATGAATGGGAATTTACCTACCATAAATGTACCTGCTGTAAATTGTGTGCCGCCGTTGCTAAGTTGACCAAATTGAGTGAAGTCTTTTAATTGAGCCATGAATATTGTTTGGTCTCCTCTTACAATTTGACCAGTTGCTTTACTTGCATATTCTCCAAATTGATACCAGAATGGATTATAGAATATGTGGTGTAATCCAAATGGTATTAATGATCTTTCAATAACTCCAAATACGAATGCCGCCAATGTAGGATTTGCATCAATCATGTTGTGTGAAAATGTATTTAATCCATATTGGATTGGTGGCCATACAAATACAAGTATAATTCCTATAAATATAGATGTTACTGCTGTTACAATTGGAACAAATCTTTTTCCTGCAAAGAAACCTAAATATGAAGGCAACTCTATATTGTAGAATTTCTTATAAAGCTGCGCTGCTACAATACCAATTATGATACCACCAAATACACCTGTTTGTAATGATGGAATACCTAAAACTGATGCATAAGCTGGATTATTGCCACTTGCTAACTGTGAAGTAACTCCTGCTACTATTCCTAAAGTCTTGTTCATTATTAAGAAACCAACGATTGCTGCTAGTCCTGCAACGCCTTCTCCACCTGCAAGTCCTACCGCAACACCTACTGCAAATAATAATGAAAGATTACCGAAAATAATATCTCCTGATTGCTCCATAACTTTAGCAAAAGTTTGGAATGCGTGATTATTTAAAAATGCTGCATGGCTTAAGAAAGCCGGATTTTGAAACATGTTACCAAATGCAAGCAAGATACCTGCAGCTGGTAATATTGCAACTGGAAGCATTAACGCTTTACCAATTTGTTGTAACTTACCAAAAATACTACCTTTTTTAGACATATAATTGTCCCCCTTCGTTTTCTATTTTTACACTAACTAATTGTAATTATTTTTATTTCATAATTTAAATTAATCAATTAACTATTCTTATTGTGCCACAAAACACAAAAGGCATGAGCTAAGGTAATTAAAACTATATTATATCTATTCGACTAGTATAAATAGATATAATATAATCTAAAACAACCTTTGCTCATGCCTGATCGAATCAGTAACACGCAAATGTTAATATTTATTTTTTATAATTCGCAAACCTTTTCAGAATCTTTTTAAAATACTGTACTTGGTTTGCTATGTGTTTATTATATCAAAGCATTATTATTCTTTCAATACCTTTTTTAAATTTTTTTTAACAAATTTTTTAACTTCTTCTTATTCATCAGACCTTTCTAAAAGTAGAAAAAAGTAGAAATTTGTGTTATATTGTTAATAAAATATTTCTAAAAAATATGAAAGAAGGGATTATAATTGGAAAAAATTTTTCAATCATTGATTAATACAGCACCAATCATAAGCGAAGCACTTGAAGGAAATGTAGTTATCACAATTTGGGATAAAGAACAATGTATATACTCTTTAGATAGTAAAAATAAGAAATCTACTATTAAAGTTGGAGACAAGTCTAATATGAGTCTTATTAAAAATATTGGTGCTATTGATACTATCTTTAATAAGAAAGAAACATTTACAGCTATATTTAATAAAACTGAACATGGCATAGATGCCAAGATCACCCTAATTCCTGCAATTAATAAGCATGGTGAAGCTGTTGGGGTATTATGTTTGTCAACAGATATAGAAAACGTACTAAAAATCCAAAATTCCTCATCAGAATTAAAGAGTTCTCTTCAGGAAACAAGTTCAACAATATCAAAAATTACTAATGATGCTGTTAAATTGTCTGAAAAATTAAATTATGTTATAGAAAACACTGAAGTAACAAAAAAATTGATATTTGAAAGTAATGAAGCTATCGATTTAATTGAAAGTATATCAAAACAATCCAATCTACTTGGACTCAATGCTGCAATAGAATCTTCAAGAGCTGGTGAATACGGAAAAGGCTTCTCGGTAGTAGCAGGTGAAATGAGAAAACTGGCATCAAACAGCAGTGGATCTTCCAAAAAAATTTCAGCCGCACTTGCTAAAATGAGTAACAACATGAAAGCATTAATAGATACTATAAATGAATTAGGAGAAATAGCATCAAATCAAGCTGCTTCACTAGAAGAAGTATCTGCAACAGTAGAACAAATTACTGATAATTCACAAACATTAGTTGATAATATGAAGCTAAATTAATTATATAACATATTGTTTTATATTATAATTTTTAAAGTATATTTAAGGTTGCAATGGTATATTTTATAGTAAGAGTTAAAAACAATTATTTCTGCAAGGAGGAATACCTAATGCAACAACATAATTATGATATAAAATATGAAACACTATCACCAGAGCATGAATTCTATAAAGAATCTTATATACTATTAGAAGGAGCAATTATTGAAGTCCTTTCTAGATTAGATATTATTCGAAAATATAAGGCAGCACAAAAATGTAAAGATCCTATTGAACACTGTAAGGCCAGAATTAAATCGGCAAGCAGTATGAAGGAAAAATTAAAACGAAAAAATTTGCCTGTTACAGTGGATAGTGCTTTAAAGGAAATTTATGATGCAGCTGGAATCCGCGTCATTTGCCCATTTTTAGATGATATCTATTGGATTGTAAATATGCTAAAAAATCAGCAGGATATTAAGGTTATTAAGGAAAAGGATTATATTCGCAATCCTAAACCCAATGGCTATCGTAGTTATCACATGATCTTGCAAGTACCATTACATTTGGAAAACCGAATTGAAATGGTTTACTGTGAAATTCAAATACGTACTATTGCAATGGATTGTTGGGCAAGCTTAGAGCATCAGTTAAAATACAAGAAAAATATTCCTAATGAAAAAATGATTGCTGAAGAGTTAAAACGATGTGCAGATGAAATTGCCTCAACAGATTTGAATTTACAGACCATTTCAGATATGATAAAAGAAATACAACATGAAAATGGAGAGGATACTTATGAGAATCTTACTTGCTGAAGATGAGAAGGAATTGTCAAATGCTTTAGTTGCCATTTTAAAACATAACAATTATTCAGTGGATGCTGTATATAATGGAGCTGATGCATTAGAATATGGATTGTCACAAAATTACGATGTGATTATCTTAGATATTATGATGCCAAAAATGAATGGGCTTGAGACACTAGAAAACTTAAGAAAAAAAGGAATACATACACCTATTTTGATGCTTACTGCAAAAGCTGAAATTGAGGATAGAATTGTTGGACTAGATGCAGGAGCAGATGATTATTTAAGTAAACCTTTTGCTATGGGGGAATTACTAGCTAGAGTTCGTGCTATGACCAGACGAAAATCAGAATTTACACCAAACTTAGTTAAAGTTGGTAACATCAGTCTTAACAAGGAAAACTATGAACTATCAAATGAAAAATCCTCTCTAAGACTTGGTAATAAGGAATTTCAAATGCTTGAAATGTTAATGAGCAATCCAAAATGTTTGATTTCTACAGAACAGTTTATGGAAAGAATTTGGGGATATGATGCTGAAGCTGAAATCAATGTGGTATGGGTATACATTTCTTACCTACGAAAAAAATTAGCATCCTTAAATGCTAATATAAAAATCAAGGCAGGAAGAGGTATTGGATATACATTGGAGGAAACTAAATGATAAAAAAATTACAGAGAAAATTTATTATGATTACAATGGGTTCATTAGCTTTGGTTATGGTAATTCTTCTTGGTTCCATTAATACAGCTAATCTTTATCAGATAGACCGTAAAATTAATGGTGCTCTTAAAATCCTTTCGGAAAATCAAGGAAGGTTTCCAACATATAAAAAAGGAAAACTTCCAGTTAATGATCTGCATTTTGGTTTTGAAATGAATGAAGAAACTCCATTTGAAACACGATATTTTGTAGTGAAACTTAATAAAGACAAAAGTATTCGGGAAATTGATACAAGTCATATTGCTGCTGTTTCGTCAGATGATGCAGCAGCATATGCTAAAAAAATACTAAACATCAATAAAAGTAATGGTTATAAAGATATCTATAAATACTCAGTAGTCTCTACTCCAGATGGTTATATGCTTGTATTCATGGATTGTAGAAGTCAAATCCAAATGGCTACTTTATTTTTACTGACTTCTTGTGGAGTTGCACTAATAACTCTTTTGCTCGTATTCATTCTTGTATCTATTCTTTCTAAAAAAGCCATTAATCCTATTATTGAAAACATGGAAAAACAAAAGCAGTTTATTACAGATGCAGGACATGAAATTAAGACTCCACTTGCCATTATTTCAGCTAATGCAGATGTACTAGAATTAACTGTAGGTAAAAATGAGTGGATTACAAGCACTCGAAATCAAGTTACTCGTCTTGATAAGCTCGTAAAAAATCTGCTGACGCTTTCCAAAATGGATGAAGGAAATATTAAACTGATATTTACTGATTTTGATTTAAGTGATGCAGTTTTTAAAATAACAAGTTCATTTGAAACCATTGCTGAAACACAGGGCAAAAAGCTTATAATGGATATTAGGCCAGAAGTAAAATTACATGGAGACGAAAACAGTATTAACCAACTCATTTCTACCCTTGTTGACAATGCTATGAAGTATTCTAATGAAGAAGGAACCATCAAAATTTCTTTATCCTGTACAAAAAAAGGATCAAAACTTGAAGTATATAACACAGCTGATAAAATTGATAAAGAAAATTTAGATAAATTATTTGACAGATTCTATCGTGCAGACTCCTCAAGATCCAGAGAAAGCGGAGGATATGGAATAGGTCTTTCCATTGCCAAATCCATTGTGCAAGCTCATCACGGAAAAATTTCTGCCAAAAGTGATGATGGGAAATCAATTTATTTTACTATTCTACTATAAAAAAATCCTACGATTCCTTAAACCGTAGGATTTTTTTATTAATCTAAACTTTTACCTTCTGTTTTAAAATTATTTACGTTATTCATTACATCGTTAACCATACCTAATAGTTTTTCAGCAGCATTACTAACTTCTTCTGTTGAGCCATTTAATTCCTCAGATAAAGAACTTATCTCTTCTGAAGATGCTGAAATTTCCTCTGAAGCAGAAGATGAATCTGATAAATTACTTAATATTATAGATTTCTTACTATTTACCTCAATCATAGAGTTATTGACTAAATTTATTCCTGGCAGCAATTTTTCCATATCACCAATTATTCCACCAAAAGAACTAGCAATGCCATTTACAATTGTAATTTGATTTGAAAATTGAGAATCTACATTTTTAGTATTAATTACAACCATATTACTTTGCTCTGAAAGATTTTTTAAAAGTTCACTAATGTTTTTAGAGGATATTTTAGATTGTTCTGCAAGCACCTTAATTTCCTCTGCTACAACACTGAATCCCTTGCCTGATTCCCCAGCTCTTGCTGCTTCTATGCTAGCATTCAACGCAAGTAAATTGGTTTGATCTGATATATCATTTATTAAATTTGTAATATCATTAATTTTGTCAATACTAGAACCTAATCCATGAATTTTCTCTATAACAGCTTTAAAGTGAATATTTAAATCATTTATTGAATTTATTAACAAACTTACATCCTTACTGCTTTCCTTAGATTTTTCTTTAATATTATTTGCCATAGTATCAAATTCACTTACTATTTTTACAGTATTATCTATAACCCTTCCAAATTCATTGAAGTTCTCTTTTATGCTAAGAATATCTGATGTTTGTTTTACGGAGTTTTCCGACACTCCCTGCGTAATTGAAGCAACATGCTCTGAAGCTAATGCTATATCCTTAGCTGTATTATATAAACCATCTGAACTTTCCTGTGCAGTACTTACATCATTTTTTATATTTATTAACATATCATTAACCTTTAATCTAAAGTCATTTAAAAAACTTGCTATTTCTTCAATTTCATCCTTTGTTTTTATCTCAATATTTTCTTGCAAATTTCCTTTACTCATATTTTCTAATTTGTTTTGAATTATGCCAATATTATACTTTAATTTCTTTGAAAATAACCATACTGATAATAACGATATGATAATAGCAACTATGATTTCTAAAATGGCTATCCTAAAAAACAACTGTTTAATATTTTGAAAAGTTGAAATATCCTCGTCAGCTCCAATAATAGCTATAACTTGTCCAGATGAACTTTTTATTGGTGCATAGGCTGATACATATGTTCCCCACTTATCCGAATATGCTTTGTCACTAACAACAATGTTGCCCTCAAAAGCACTAGAAATTTCCTTTTGCATTTCATAGTTTTCCATATATTCAGCAGGCTCAGGTGAAGCATCAAAAAGAAATTGAACATTTTTATCATCTTTCTTTATATAAATATAAAAGTTTTTTATATCTTTTTTTGCTTTAAATACTGTCATTGAATTTAATACTTCTTTGTATTCTTTAGATTTATTAGAGTTATCTTTTAATACCTTTTCTATTTTATCTTTATCAACAACATTAATTGATTCTGCAATAGATGCTTTAGCACTCTCCTTCAACTTCACCTCCACATTCTTAAATATAATACCATAGCTTATAAAAGATATTAATACAACAATTCCAACTACTATAGACACTAGTCTAAGAACTTTTAAACCAAGTCTACTCATAATTTTTAAATCCCTCCTACGCATAAATTACAAAATTATAGTTATTTTTGAATTTTTGCAACAATTTTACATAAACATTCATTTACCTTCAAAATACTACATTTATTATATTATATATTATAAAGCTACTAATTAAAATTGTTTTTTGCATTATTTTAAATGTTACAATTCATTTTTTAATATATAATTTATTTTCTTACACATATTCATTAATTGTATTGTCTTCGTTAAACATCTCTTTTTAAATACTTTTCAGGCATTATGAAGTAGCTAGATATATTTTTATAAAAATTCAGAAAACAGCATTTAATATACAATTTATATGCTTTATGAAAATGTAAATATAAACTTAGAAATTTATATTTTAATTGACAATTTAATTAGTACTACATATTTGTTATAATTATATATATTAAATGATTACACAAATTACAGCATATTTATAAATATGAATTGTACAAAAATGTTGAAATTATACATAATATGACTTTAAATAGTTTATGAATAATAATTGGATTAGTTTAGAGGAGTGCAGCAATGTATGAAGTTTTATTCGATGTAAGTTTTATAATTTCTATAATTTTATTAGTTTTTTTATATAAAGTAAGAAATGTTAATATTGCAAAGTTATTAATCAAATGTACTATACTTGTTGCTTTCTGGATCCTTATGGAAATTCTTAGCTATTGTATTAGAATAAACGAAATTGCAATACTATTTCAGAAAGCAAAGTTCATAAGCATTATATTTGCTTCTCCACTTTACCTTTTAATAGTAAGAGAATATGCTGCCAAAAATAAAAAAAGCATTTACTACACATTATTAATTTTTATTGTACCAATATTATCATTACTATCATTGATTTCTAACAAAATACCCTATAAATTTATGTCAAACGTTAGTATATACTATGCTAAAGATATTCCAATATTTTTATTTTCTCCAGATGTGGGTTTTTACATTCATATCATTTATTCCTATTCAAGTATCTTGATTGGATGTTATATTCTTATGATGGTAGCAATAAAGTCTCCAAAATTATACCGCAGGCAAAGTACATTCATTTTTATAGGCACACTTATATCTATTTCAATGAATTTTTTATTTATTAGCCCTAAATCTAAATCAATTTTTATAGATGCCACTTCGATTTGTGTACTATTAACCTTGATTATATTATACTGGGGATCATTCTACATGCCTAAATCAATAGTAGTACCAATTGCTAGAGATCTTTTAGTAGAAAATATTAAAGACTTTATTATTGTGGTGGATTCTTCTAACAAAATAATTGATATAAATCCTGCAGCCATTAAATTTATAAAATTTTTAAGACATGAAAATAAAAAAATTAATACTGAACAAAAAATAAATTTTATAGGAATAAAAATTCATGAAATACTAAATTTTTTACCAGATATAAAATATTCTGCTGCAACAAAGGATTCAAGAAATGAATCCATGGTTTCTTTTAATTTTAATGGCAAAACTTTTTATTTTACAATGTATAAATCTCCTATTTTGGATACAAATAAATCACAAATTGGAAGATTATTCATGTTTCACGATGTAACAAAGATACAAGAATATACCAACAATCTTAAACAACTAAATGAAGAATTATCAATTTCAGATAGAATAATTAGTACTGCAATGGAAGGTATATTAATAACAGATAGTTCAGGAAACATTATCAAAGTAAACAATTCTTTTGAAAGAATATCAGGATATAAAGGCGAAGAGTTAATTGGCAAAAATCCAAGAGTACTTAAATCTGGACACCATAATAAGAGCTTCTATTTGAATATGTGGAATGATTTGCTTACTTATGGCTATTGGGAAGGTGAAATTTGGAATAGAAAAAAGAATGGTGAGTTATATCCAAAATGGATGTCAATAACATGTTTAAAAAAACAAGGTGGTATAATAGAAAATTATATAGCTATTTCTACAGATATCACTAAAATAAAAAAGACAGAAGATAAACTTCAAAGTCTCGCCTATTATGATTTATTAACTGGAATACCAAATAGGACTTTATTTTATGAAAGACTTGAAAATGCACTCATAAGGGCAAATAATAATAAAGGATCAGTAGCTTTACTTTTTATGGACCTAGATGGATTTAAAGTTATCAATGACTCCTTGGGTCATGCAGCTGGAGATTTACTTCTTAAAGAGGTTGCAGCTCGAATTGAATCTAGTATTAGCAGATCCGATACTGTATCAAGATTAGGAGGAGATGAGTTCACTGTAATTCTTGAAAATGTGAACAACCATGAAGATGCAAAAGCTGCTGCAGAATCCATTATTGGAAAAATATTGCTTCCTTATAGTATACTTGGACGTGAAATAACTTTAGGAGTAAGTATAGGAATAGCACTATCACCCTATGATGAATCCACTGTTGAAGGTTTAGTTAGAAAAGCAGATGCAGCTATGTATGATGCAAAGGAATCTGGAAAAGGAAAATATTCATTTTCCTCAGACGAAATCGAAAGAAGAAACCATGAAATTCTTGAAATGCAAATAAAGCTTAATAAGGCTCTTGATAATAATGAATTCAATTTATATCTTCAGCCACAAATTATTTTTGCTGAAAATGAATTTAAAATAATTGGTGCTGAGGCCCTTATCCGATGGAAAACAATAGATGGTAAAATATTTACACCTGATAAGTTCATCCCTGTATCTGAAACTAATAGAATGATAATACCTATTGGTAACTGGATATTAGAAGAAATTTTTAGAATTGATAAAGTACTTAAAGACAATGGCATTAACATTAAATTATCAATTAATATTTCATCAAAACAATTTGAAAATGGTAACTTAGTTTCAAAAATTAAAGAACTTTTCAAAGAAAATGATTCTCAAAACATTGATTTAGTAATTGAAATAACGGAAAGTTTTTTATTACAGGATACTGAAAGTGCAATTCAAAGTTTACTAGAAATAAAAAAACTAGGAATTGAAATTTCAATAGATGACTTTGGTACAGGCTTTTCTTCTCTCAGCTATTTAGCTCGTTTACCTGTAGATTATTTAAAAATTGATAAGTCCTTTATAGATGATATTCTAAGTACAAACCATAAAAACCTAACCTCAAATATTATTTCTATGGCAAAAACTCTTAATCTAAAGACAGTTGCAGAAGGAGTAGAAACAGAAGAACAAGCTAACAGACTAATGGATGAAGGTTGTGATGAATTACAAGGATATTATTTTAGTAAACCCCTTATTATTGATGACTTTATAAAATATGTAAAGCAATTTAATTATAATTAGAGTAAATTTATAATTTTATTATTAATGCTTATTGGCATAACACTATGCAAAGCTTTGCAAGTTAAAAATTAATAATGAAGAGTTAATAGTGAAGGATGATTTTTTGTAGTGTAACAAAAAAATATCCACATTAACTATTAATTCTTCATTCTTAACTATTAACTATATTGCTGCTATTTAGCTGCATTGCATGCTATATGAACTGCATCCCATACTCCTGAAAAAGGAGGTGCATAACATAAATCTGTCATGCCTAAATCCATTGTAGTCATATTATTATGAATTGCTATTGCAAACATATCTATTCTCAGTACAACTCCTTTTTTGCCTATGGCCTGTGCACCTAAAATTTTATTACTTTTTTCTTCATATATAAGTTTAATCCAAATAGGTGTTGAATCAGGGTAATACCCTGGATGATCACTTGCCTTAACAAATACAGTTTTGTAATCAATAGCCAAAGCTTTTGCTTCACTTTCTGATAAACCAGTCTTTGCTACTTCATAATCCAAAATTTTAATAGCTGTACTTCCAAGGGTTCCCACATACTTATTATGCTTACCTGTAATATTTTCTCCAGCTAATCTTCCACATTTATTTGCATTAGTTCCTAATGGTATAAAGGAATTTTCTTCTTTTACCTTATTATATACTTCTGCACAATCTCCTGCTGAATATATGCTATCAATATTTGTTCTCATTTCTCTATCAATAACAACTGCACCATTTTTAGCTAGTGCAATCCCAGAATCTTTTAAAAATTCTGTAGCTGGTTTTACACCTATAGCTAATATAACTAAATTTGCTTCATAACTTCCTTTGTCTGTTTTTACTCCTATAACCTTTTCAGAACCAATTATTTCTTCAACCTTTTCATTTAAATTAAGTTTGATTCCACCTTGCATCATAATCTCTGATGCCATTTCAGTTATTTCAGCATCAAAAGGTTGTATTATTCTTGGTGCCAATTCTACAATTCTAATATTTTTACCCTTTGTGGATAACGTTTCTGCTGCTTCTATACCTATATATCCTCCACCAACAATTATTATATCTTTCACTTCTGGAGCTTCCACAGCCTTTTTTAATATTAATCCATCATCTAAAGTTTTAAGTACATAAACGCCTTTCAAACCTCTGCCTTTTAATGGAGGTACTATTGGTATAGTACCTGTAGCTATCATGAGCTTATCATAAGAATCTGCAAATACTCTTCCATCTTCTAAATCCTTAACTAAAATTTCCTTGTTTTCTGGCATAATCTTGATAACTTCATGCTTAATATTTATCTTCATTCCTGACTTTTCAAATTCTTCCTTAGTTCTTGCTATCATCTTAGTATGGTCTTCATTCATACCTGCTACATAATAAGGAAGTCCACAAGCACCATAAGATAAGTATGAACCTTTTTCATAAACTACAATCTCAGCACTTTTATCAATTCTCTTAATTTTAGACGCAGCTGACATACCTGCAGCAACTCCACCTATAATTACAACCTTCATAAAATCCCTCCTACTTTGAGAAACTTCTAAAATATTTACTTTATTATACCAATATGCATATATTTATGTCAAAATTTAATGAATCTTCTATAATATTTACTATTTTCCTACCCTTTTAAGTCAATAAAAACTTCTACAATTATTATACATATTTCAAAATTGAATTTTGCGACATTTTTTACGATACCACTGAAAAAAATTATGATATAATTACTAGTAGCTAAATTCAATGTTAAAAAGCGAAAAAATCCTCATTGATTATTTTATGAATACTAAAAAATTAATCTTTCATAAAATCAAAATATTATTACAAATCATGATTTTGTTATAGGAGGATGGAAACTATGAAAAAAATAGCAGGAATTTTAGCTTTGCTATTAGCGCTAGGACTAGTAGGATGCAAAAGCAGTGAATCAACAAAAGGAAATGCTAATGGTTCAAATACTAAAGTAGAAGATAAAAAAAGTACTAAGGATAATGTGGATAGCATCATTGGTCAATTGGTTACCTTAATTGATGAAAAGAAGTATGATGATGCAAAGTCATTGATGCAAAAATTAAATAGTAACGATCTCAGTGAATCTCAAAAAGTTACTGTTAACAAATTAAAAGAAAGAATTGATTCAGAATCAGCTAAAACAGAAGAAAGTAAAAATGCAATACAGCCGCAAGGCCAAAAACAACAATATGAAAATAAATTAGCTAACATTGAAAATTCTCTAAAATATTTAGATGAAAAAGAAGCTTCTGGAACAACAGCAGATATGCGAACTTCTGTTAATGAAAGATATAAGAAATGGGACGCCGCTTTGAATGAAATTTATGGTGTACTGAAGGGGCAACTATCAGCTAACGATATGAAAAATTTGCAAAGCGAAGAAATTCAATGGATATCAAATAGAGATGCTAAAGCTGAAAAATCAGCATCAGAAATGAAAGGCGGCTCAATGGAATCAGTATTGTATACTGGTTCATTAGCAGCTACAACAAGATCTAGATGTTACGAATTAGTAGAAAAATATATGCACTAATGAGGCTTTAATTTAAGAGGTGCTGTGGAACTAAGCTTAAATAATACAGTATATTGTTTTGAGTTTTTGTTTAGAAAACAATATTATTGTATATAAATTACTTAATACCACAGCCCTTTTAATAATCTTATATAACAGTATCCTAATAATAAAACTATTTTTTATTATAAATTACACTTAACTACTCATTCCACTTTAAACTCCATCAGTATGCACAATCCTTTATCAGGTAAATTTTCTGCTCTTATTAAGCCTTCATGATTTTCTACAATGTCTTTGCATATAGCAAGTCCCAATCCAGTTCCACCTTTTTCTCTAGACCTAGAAGAATCTACTCTATAAAATTTATGAAAAATTTTATCTATGCAATCTTCTTTAACTCCTTCTCCATTATCCTTAACTTCAAATCTCAATACCTTCTCACTACTAGTACCTGCTATATTAATAATACATCCTTCACCTGCATATTTAATTGAGTTATCTACTAAATTTACAAAAAGTCTTTTCATTTTATTCATATCAAATTTTAGAAGTAAATTCTTATCTATTAAATTTGAATAATCAAATTTAACATTTTTGTTTTGTAATTCCGTTTTTAAATCCAGCATTAAGTTCTCAAACATTTTACTGCAATTTATTAATTCTTTATTATATTTACTGCAAGAATTTATGTTAGAATAATCCTCTAATTCTTCTAAAAGCAACTTTAAATCTGTTGATTTTTTATAAATAATTTCATAATAATCTATTAGTTTTTCTTCTTTAACCTTGCCTTCTGTGAGTCTTTTTGAATATCCCATAATAGAAGTCAAAGGTGTCTTTACATCATGAGATATAGCTTGAATAAGCTCTTGTTGATTATCTTCTGATGCTTTAAGTCTCTTTCCCATATCTTCAAAATTTCTGCACAAAAGACCTAATTCATCCTTGCCGTAATAAGGAATTTTAACCAAAGTATTTCCGTACTGTATTCCCTTAACAGACTTGCTTAATTTCTTCAATGGATTAGCTATAACTCTATATATTGTAAAAAGAACTACTAAAGAAATGACTAGTATAACTGTAACTATTAAGATTCTAATATTTTGTCCTTTTACAGCAATATCACTATCATATATTTTAGCCGGAAAATATCCATAAACAATATATTCTACTTTTCCTGATATTTTTAAATATCCCTCTTTTTCTATACTAGTACTTGATCTTTTAGGTTTTTTAGAAGCATATATTGTATTTTCCTCTACATCCTTAACTACAAAATTAGTATTATATTTTTTAGATGCTTCATCCATAACCTTTTCTAATTTATCTGTTTTTTTACGATATTTTTGCACATCGTCAATAGCCTTCTGTAAAATGGATTGTCTTCTATTTTCTTGATAATTTATTTCTGTAATTACCCTATTTATAACAACTTGTCTATAAAAAATTGCAAAACTTATAAGCTGAACAAAGAATCCAAAGGCTAATAATAAAGCTATCTTTTGATATATATTTTTCATTTTGACGCCCATCCTTTTAAATAAAAAAATATTGCATTATAGCCTTTCTCCTATAAACTTATAGCCAATTCCCCATACGGTTTTTATAAATCTATCACAGCCAGGTATCTTTTCCCTTAACTTTTTAATATGTACCGTAACAGTATTTATATCGCCAAAATCTCCAAATCCCCACACACTATTATATATCTGTTCTCTAGTCAAAACTATATTATGATTTTCAATCATATAGTAAAGTACTTGAAATTCCTTTGTAGACAAAATTATTCTTTGTCTGTCTACAAAAACTTCAAAAGAATTTTTATTTATTTCTATGGATTTATACCTAATTGTTTCATCATTTTTTAAGTTCAAGCTGTTTAACCTTTTTTGCTTTCTTAAATGTGCCTTTACTCTTGCACATAGTTCACCATCATCAAATGGCTTAGTTATATAATCATCCGCTCCAATTTCAAGTCCTACTATTTTATCTACGCCTCTATTCTTAGCAGTTAAAAATATTATTGTTCCTAAGAACTTATCTCTTATTTTTCTGCATACATCTATACCATCAATATCTGGCAGCATTATATCCAAAATAATTAAATCAAAACTTTCCTTTTCTACCTTGTTTATAGCTTCCTGACCACTATAAGCCTTGTCCACTTGATACAGCTCATCCTCTAAAATATCAGTTATTAAATTTACAATATCTTTATCATCATCTACTATAAGAATTTTTCCTTTATTCATATTAAGCACTCCTTTTATTATAGATACATAAATTAATGTTTAGCACTATTCCTTAATTTAAAATTATATCATTAGATTTTAGAAAAAAATACCTAAATTCTAAAAGGACTTAATATCATAAAAAAGTTATTATAAAAAAATGAGGGAATAAATATATTATTAATACATTTATCCCCTTATTTTCACCGAGGCTGATATCAAATACTATTTATTGTTGAGATCCATTTAAAGAATTTATGCTGCTAATCAATTGATTCAAAGTATCTCCTTTAGTCTTTATGTCATTAAGTATTTGAGTTTTGGCATCTATAATGCTTTGAAGAGTATTTCCTGCTGAAGTAAAATCTCCTGATTTTACCTGTGCCTTATATGACTCCCATAATTTATTCTTAGCTGCCTCTTCTTGTGCTATTTTCTGATGTAAATCTTTATTCTGTTGTATTAAAGGCTGTAATTGCTGAAGTTTTTGTTTTCTTGCATTATTAGCAGTCTTTAATTGTGTTGTTAAAGGCTGTACTGCTGATTTATCTGTCTGATACTGTTGCTTTGCAGTCTCTATTTGTGAACTTAATGATTTTATTTGTGCTTGTAAACTACTTATAGTTGATGTATCTTTAGCTTTTTTAGCGGTTTCTAACTGACTGTGCAAAGTATTTCTTTGTTGAACTAAAGTTTTAAGCTGCGCTGAATCATTTTTCAATTTTTCTTTTCCTGATTTAACCTGTGTTTGTAAATCACTAGTAGTGCTCATTGATTTCACTGCACTTTTTATTTTATCTGATACAGCTTTATTTGAAGCTAATGCATTTTTAGTTTGAGTTCTCAAATCTGTTATAGCTGCCATCTTATCCTTATAAATTGTAGAATAAAATTGCTTTTTAGCTGAAGTTTGTCCTGCAGTTTGTGTAACTGATATAGAATTGTTTGTACTTGAAACACTTGTATTATCTGCTGCTAATGCAATTGTAGAAGTTCCTAATATTAATGAAGCAGTTAAAACGGATATTATTGTTTTTTTCATTTTTAAATCCCCTTTCAGTTCTTTTAATATAATATAATTGTAAAAAAACTTTATTAAATAAAAAGGAGATTAAAATTAAACTTTATAAATAATAATTAAAAATTATTAACAATACACCACTTTGCAAGTAATTTAGAATTTGAATTTTATTTTATGTATAATTTATCATATATTCTTTATGTAGAAAATATAAATTAAATTAGAATACACTTTTATCATTATCACTTACTTTATTCTTTATTTTATTAAGCATTTCAATAATTTCTAATGATATTTTTTTTGCTCTTTTAGCATTATTTACAGCTTCTTCTCTATTTCCAGACCTGATCTTATCAATAACTATATTCCCAATTTGATGTAATTCTATATGTATAGAATCTATTTTGTCCCATATAATTTTAATATCCTTATCTCTTGGCATTACTGATTGATAAAAATGTCCAAGTCCACATTTATGCCCATCTGTTTGCAATGGTTTTATATACATTTTATCAGCCATATCTTCAAGAAGATTAATCCAATCTATATGAGCTGAAATTGCATTATTCATTACATTTATAAATGTAATATTATCCAATTTGAAATTGTTTTCATCAAAAATACCATTGCTAAGTTTTGCTAAACTTGAAACATCATTTTCAATTTTAGCAATGTAATCCCCCATATTACTAATTTCTATTGCTTCCATATTAACTTCTTCTGATACATCATTAATATTATCAGTATTATTAATCAAAGCTTGAATTTCATCACTTACAAATTCAATAGATGAACTTATTTCCTGTGATGTACTAGCTACCTGAACAATATTGCTTGAAACTAATTTAATACTTTCTCTACTTTCCTTAATAGATTCAGACATACTATTAATTGAATCATTCATATTAAATATAACAGTTTTTGTTTCGGATATACTATCTTTACTCTTAGCTGAAGCTTTTTTAATATTGTTCATTAAATTACTTATAAAAACAAGTTGTTTTTTTGTAACATCAGCAAGTTTTCTTACTTCCTCAGCTACTACTGCAAATCCCTTACCATGCTCTCCAGCTCTTGCTGCTTCTATACTTGCATTCAAAGCCAATAAATTGGTTTGTTCTGATATTTGTTTTATGCCATCAACAGTATTTTCCATGCTAGTTATAAATTCAAATAACACATTTATATCACTTTCCATTGATAATGAATAGTTAAGTACATCATCCTTTAAATCATTGACTTTATCTAACGATTTATTATTTTTTTCATTTAAATTTAATAATGAATTTGCTTGAAATGATATATCTTCTACTGATGAAGCATACTCTGTAGTATTATTTGATATTTCAATCATATTTTCATTTACTTCATGTATTACATCCTTAATTTCATTTGTATAATTATTTAATTTTTTAGATTTAGCTGTTAATTCATTTGATCTATATTTTAGCTTTAAATTAAAACTGCTAATGTTAATAGCTACATCAATAACGCCCTTTATCATGTTCCTGATCAAAGGAGCTACCTTATTTACAGCTTTAAATTTATATTTTATGCTCCTAACAGGATCGCTGCTATTTTCTGAATATTCCTCAAGTATTTTTTCAATATTCTTAATTTTAATTTTTTCTTTAAACATTAGTCTTATCTCCCTTCAAATACATTTTAAGCTCACAATAAAATACTAATTATTTATTACTTGGCATTTTTTCATTAATTTATTATTACATAATAATTATTACAATATATATAATTATACATTATTAAATGGTAAGATTACAACTATTAAAAAATTCCCCAAAAAATTTTCAAAGAAATTTTTCCATTAATTTTGTGATAAAATATTAATTGCCTAAAAAGCAAAAACTATGAAACAAAATTCCTATGAGATGAAAATAAAAAGTATAAGTATTAACATTTTATAAAAAATAAATAAGTAAATATATTCATAAGGGAGATAGTAGCACTTGGAGATAAAAGAATTAAGAATTGGAAACATGACTATACCCTGCAATGTTCTTCTAGCACCACTTGCTGGGTACACCTGCTATCCTTTTAGGATTTTGTGCAGTGAACTAGGCGCAGGACTATGCTATACAGAAATGGTAAATTGCAATGCACTTAAATATAAGGATAAAGCGACACAGAAACTACTTTTTACAACACCAGAAGAAAAAATAAAAGCTGCCCAGTTAATAGGTTCTGACCCAAGAATAATGGAGAAAATGGCAAGAAGTGATTACTTTTCAAAATTTGATATAATAGACATTAATATGGGGTGTCCAGTGCCAAATGTATTTAAAAGTGGCCAAGGCAGTGCACTGCTTGGAGATCTAAAAAAAGCATCCTCTATAATTAAAGGCTGTAAAAAAAGCGGAAAAGTAATTACTGTTAAATTCCGCGTAGGAATTAAGGAAGATGAAATGATCGCAGCAGAATTTGCAAAAATGTGTGAAGCTTCAGGAGCAGATATGATCACTATACACGGCAGAACTAGAAATATGATGTATCATGGTACTCCTTATTTTGATCAAATAGAACAAGCAAAATCGGTGGTTAGGATACCTGTAATTGCAAATGGTGGTATTTTTTCAAAAGAAGATGCTGATAAAATGATGAAGCTTACAGGAGCAGATGGTGTTATGATTGCAAGATATGCCATTGAAAATCCATTTATATTCAGTGAACTTACACATAAAAAAATTAAAAAGGATAAGCACACCATAATATTTGAACAAATTGATTTGGCAACCAAATGCTATGATGAGACATTTGCAATTTCTTATATCAAAAGACTTGCTTCTTTTTTAATGAGAGGTAAAAAAGGAAATAATAAATATAAAACAGAACTATACAAATCTGGTAATATACCAGAACTTAGAGATATTCTAGAGGAAATTTTTTGCAAAGAGAGAGAGAAAGATTAATGGAAGATAAATTTATTATTCAAAATGGAGTTCTAGAAGCATATACACTTAGAGAAAACTTAGTTGAAGTTCCAAATGAAGTGAAGATAATAGGCAAAGGTGCCTTTAAAGGATGTGTATCTATTGAACAAATTACTCTCCCTGAAACTGTAACAGACATTATGGACGATGCTTTTAAAGGATGTAGAAAATTAAAAAAAATCAACTTTCCTTCAAAGCTTACTCATATAGGAGAATATGCTTTTCATAGATGTCATTCACTGCATAGTGTTAAATTGCCTTCTACAGTTAAATATCTTGAAAGCTGTGCATTTTTATATTGTGATAATCTTGAACAAATTTCTATGCCTGGAGTAACAAAACTTGGCAAGCAAGTTTTTTCAAATGACACAAATTTAAGAGAAATAGAAGTTTCAAATGACTTGAACTTGTCATGCATTTGCGATGTATTTACAGGCTGCAGTAAAATTTCAAAAATAACCTTATCAAATGGAACAACTTACAATATTGAAAGTGTCATTGATATTATATCTTCACATTCTAATATACATCCAGTAATTAAAACAATTGCAGCTGATATATATAGAATGATGAAAATTGAAGATGCTATGCTGTTAAGATTTCTTATAAATGTTAAAGATGTAGAAATACCAAATGGAATAACTACTATTTCTAAAAGTTGTTTTTTTGATAAAAAAGGTATAGTGTCTGTTAAACTACCTAAAACTTTAAAAGATATTGGGAGTAAAGCCTTTAGAAATTGTATCAATTTAGAAAAAGTGGAATTTGCTAGTGAAGATGTAACTATAAATGCAGATGCCTTCAAAAACTGTACGACATTAAAATATATCACATTATCTAATGGAAACACCTATGAACTTAAAGGGCTTCCAGATAAATATAATGAAAATTTTCCTGAAATAATACATACAATTCATTCTCAAATACTGAATAACTTTTTTATTAGCGGAACAACCTTAATGCAATATAGGGGAAAGGAAGAAAGAGTAGTAATACCAGAAGGTATAACAGTAATTGGTGAAAAGGCCTTTGCAGGTAATGAGATAATTGGCAGAGTTATTTTACCAGCTTCTATAAAAGAAATTCATGAGGAAGCTTTTGTTGATTGCGTTCTTTTACAAACTATTACACTTCCAGAAGGTCTGGAGTATATTGGTCAATCAGCCTTTGAAAACTGTGTAAAGCTTATACATGTAAAATTGCCAGAATCACTTAATAAGATAGAAAACTCAGTATTTAATAGATGTAAAAATTTAAATGAAGTGCTATTTGGAAGCAATATTAAAGAAATAGCTAGCTTAGCTTTTTATGGATGTAATTCCCTAAAAAATGTACACCTACCAGAAAAACTCATAAGTATAGGTGATATGGCCTTTTATAAATGTGTTTCTTTAAAGGAAATAACGCTTCCAAAATCGTTAGTTAAGCTTGGTAATAATGTTTTTACATATTCAGGTATAAAATCAGCATCAGTAAATTGTGATTTAAAAGAATGTGGAACAGATGTATTTTCAGAATGCAGCAAGCTTAGAAAACTGACTTTTGGTGAAGGGGTTAAGAATATTGGTGACAAATTTGCATTTAAATGTATTTCTCTTAAATATGTAAATCTTCCTTCCACCATTGAGTACATTGGCAGAAATGCCTTTGAAGATAGCATTTATATAAAAGAACTTATGGAAAATACAGCATCTAATATATTTATAGATGGAAGTGAACTTTCAGGAAATATTGTACTTCCTGATGGAATGACTGCCATTGCTGGAGGTGCCTTTTATGGCAATGCAAAAATTACCTCTGTAAACTTCCCTAACTCTCTTGCACAAATTGGTTCAAGAGCTTTTTGTGGATGTACTTCACTTAAAGATATAGTACTTCCTAGTGGTGTAAGCGTACTAGAAGAAGGAGTTTTTTCCTATTGCACTTCATTAGAAAGTGTAAAATCACAAAGCAAAATTAAATATATATCAGATAATGCATTTTATGGGTGCAGTGCTATAAAACAAGTTCCTTCTTCAAATGCCATACATATAGGTAAAAATGCCTTTAATGGTTGTAAAAAGCTTGATAATATACAGCTAAATTGCCAAGACATACAAGCAGATGCTTTTAGAAATACTGCTTTTTTAGATGGCTTAAGGGTTAATTCATCACTTATCATAGTATCAAATACTTTGGTAGACGGTAAATGCTGTACAGGTGATGTTATTGTTCCCGAAGGAATAATAAGCATTTCTCCTTATGCTTTTTCAGGAAACGATAATATAACCAGTATAACACTTCCAGAAAGCCTGAAAATTATAGGTAGTGGAGCATTTAGTGGATGCAAAAGTATAAAGGAACTTGTTCTACCTTCAATAAAATCTATTGAAAAAAAATCCTTTGAAAAGTGTGTATCACTTGCTAAGGTCAGTGGCTGTGCTGAAATTATAGGAGAAGGAGCTTTTTCCTACTGTACAAATTTAGAAGATGTTATACTTAATAAAACAGTATCTTTAAAGCAGGAAGCTTTTTGCGGCTGTGCTGCTCTTAAAACTTGTGAATGCAATGAACTTCAATATATAGGTGATAATTGCTTTAATGAATGTATTGCATTAGAAACTTTTGATTTTTCCAATGTGAAATTCATAGGTGTTAGTGCCTTTTCCAGCTGTAATTCTCTTAAAAATATTTACTTAAACGAAAACACTTATGCTGCTTCCCATGCTTTTGAAGATTGTGCAAACTTAAAAGAAATAATTTTATCAGGTGAAGGCTTGAAATATGGCAGCTATGCTTTTTCAGGTTGTACTGCTATTAATGCAATATATATTGGCAATAGAAAGTATATTACAGATGAGTATTTAGTGATTTTTAAAAGAAATATTCCAGACATAGTAAAATCCATATATAATAGTGCAATGAGCTGCTTTAATATAGATGAAAATCTTTCACTATTTAGATATATAAATAAAGGTTCTTTAATACATATTCCAAAAGGAATTAAAAGAATTGAACGTGAAGTTTTTAAAGATGCAATGAATCTTAAAGAAGTATATATATCTGAAGATGTAGAATATATTGGTGAAAGAGCTTTTTATAATACAATGTGGTTAGAAAAACAAAAGTCTATTACACCTATAGTAATTGTAAATAACATATTAATTGATGCTTCTTCTTGTCATGGTAATGTACTAATTCCAGAGTATGTAAAAATAGTTTCTGGATGGGCTTTTGTTAATTGTTATGATCTTAGAGAAATCACCTTTTCTTCTTCAAAAACAATTATAGAAGAATATGCTTTTAGGAACTGCATTAATTTTAAAAAAGTAACCTTGGCTGATGGAAGAGAATATAGACTAACAAAAATTCAAGATAGAGAAAATGAAATGCTTCCTCAAAATGTAAAACAAATTTTTATGGATTGTTTAAATTGCTTTAAAACGGATGAAAACAATGTTCTTGTGGAATGTACAGGAAATATCAACAATCTGGTTTTGCCAGAAGGCATCACCGATATTTATGATAATGTATTTGAGGATAGTAATTTACTTACACATATAACCTTAACCAAAGATACTGTCACAATTGGTAAAAGTGCCTTTAAAAATTGTAAATGGCTTGTTTCTGTAAAAAATGCAGGTAGTATAAAAAAGATAGAAAAATTTGCATTTTCAGGCTGCTATATATTAGAAAGCATTGAATTTTCTAATAACCTTCAGTATATAGGAATGAGGGCTTTTGAATATTCCTCATTAAAAAATATTCAGATACCAGAAGGTATTACTGAAATTCCAGAAAAAGCATTTTACAGATGCAAAAATTTAAAAAAGGTTTCCCTGCCTTCCACTCTTAAAAATATAGGAAAAGAAGCTTTTGCTTTTTGTTATGAACTAACAGAAATAAATTTTCCAGAAAACCTTGAAAAAATAGATTCAAGAGCCTTTGCCTGGTGCTCAAAAATAGATATTGAACATCTTCCAGAACATGTTTCAGTGAAGGATGATACCTTCAGTTTTAGGGAATCATGAGGTACAGAATTTTAGGCGGTACTGGACTTAAGGTATCCGAAATAGGTTTTGGAACAATTCCTATACTCAGTGGAAATGTTCCTGTACTACCTGACTATTTTAGCCCTGATGAAAAAACTGCCATAAACATAATGAACTATGCCTTTACACTTGGTTGTAACCTTTTTGATACTGCCATAGTTCCTGAATATGGAGATGCAGAAATAAAACTAGGCAAATTTGCAGCTTTAGTAGGAAGAGAAAAAATTATTATATCAGACAAATCTAGATTTTTCAACGGAGATGAAATGTATAATGCAGTTCATGAGTCCTGCAAAAATCTTGGTACCTTTGTAGATATTTATTTTGTACATCAGGTAGATGAAGAAAATGAGGATATTACCTTTGGAAAATATGGTGCTATCGATGCATTAAATGAACTTAAGTCAGAAGGTAAAATTAAATTTACAGGAGTTGCTACTCACTATTATGACATACTGTTAAGAGGTGCAAAAGACAAGAGAGTAGATGTGCTTCAAGGTAGTGGAAACATTCTTGAAAGAGGCATGCTTGATAGAATAGCATTAGAACCTTTATTTAAACAAAAAGGATTCATTTTAAATAAAGTATACGCAGCAGGAATACTTCCAGCCTTCTTCCCTGTTAAAACTCTTTTGTCTGGTGTTCTTTCATATCCTATATCAAGTGCATTAATAGGTATAGGAACTGATGAACAAGTCGATGCAGTAATGCTAAAAGAACCTGAAGATTATAATTGTCCTACTTTTTCACAAGTAATATCAGTGCTTGAAAAGAATTTTGTTCCAATTCCATGTGACAGATGTCAAAAATGCAGATGCATATATGGCACTAAAATACATATAATTTTTAGGCAGTATAATTACTATTTTCTTGGTAAGGATTATTGGGCTCTTAGAAAACTTGATCTCAATATACAGGAAAGTGCTGAACTATGTAAAAAGTGTACAGATATGTCATGTATAAAAAAATGCCCTCAAACAATAAATATACCTGAAACAATGCAAATGATAAAAGAATTGGTAAAAAAACATATTAGGAACTCTATTATATAAATTAAGCAACAGCTTCTTTAACTTCTATTTTTATCTCAATACATATATACTGTATTAAGAACTTAAAAAATATATGTATTGATTTTAAATCTTAGCTATAAGATTTTTATTTGTGATATATACAAATTTTTAGACATATTATAAGTAATTTTTAAGTTTGACACAAATATATATCTACTTTATAATTTAGTAGGTAATTAAAAAGTAAGGAAGCGAAAATTAATATGGCAAACATTATAAAGACTGCAATTATAACTATAATAATATCATTTATATCTGGTTTACTGTTAGAGTATTATAAAAACTTGGCACCTAGAATATTGTGTGCTATAAAAAGTTCTATGCCTGTAAGAATTAGTAATAAAAAACTTTGTGCATATATTGTTAATGTTAGTAATGTATCAAATAAGACAATTCATGATTTAACACTATATATACAAAGTTCTCAAGCTAATTTGAGATTTACAAATGCAAAAATAACAAAGGGTTTAAAATTCGATTCTTCAATAAATAATAACACTTTGGATATATATATTCCTTTTTTAAGTAAGGATGATAAATTTTCGGTTACAGTATATTCCGATAATGAATATAAAATGAATAAGCCAGCTATTATACTAAGATCACCTGAAAATTTTAAACAGATAGAGTCTTTAAAGCAAAATGGATTATTGTATACGCTGTTTAGTATACCTAAAAATATAAGTAATTCAATGTCTAATACGTCGAAAAAAACTGAGCCAATGGCTCCTAATGAAAAAAATGACTTTACAATGATTATGGATAGACCATTAATTGATGAGAGAAACTTAAACAGAGGAAATAGAAAAACACCTTATAAAAATAAAAAACCTAGTAAAAGTAAAAAAGGAATAATAGTTGTTGTTTCTATTGCTTTACTTGTATTTGTTGGAGTTTTAGCAAAATCTTACTTTAAAGGAACACCTAATAATGCATCAAGTTCTAATGAAAAAACTATAGTTCCTTCTCAATCCATCGATGCTAAAAATTCATCTGGAGGATCAACCAAAAATGCAAGTTCAAAAACATCTAATGGAAAGTCAACTGGGAATGCAAACTCAAAGACATCTAATGAAAAAGCAACTGAAAATTCAAAAGCAGCTAATAATGAATCAACTAAAAATGCAGATTTAAAGGCACCTACTGGTGATTCAAGTGGAAATACAGGTTCGAAGGCATCTACAGAAGGGACAAGTAAAAATACAGATTCAAAGGCATCTACTGAAGGAACAACCAAAAATGCAGATTCAAAGGCATCTACTGGTGATTCAAGTGGAAATACAGGTTCAAAAACCTCAACTGGAGGATCAACTGGAAACACAGACCAAAAAACATCTAGTGGAGGATCAACTGGAACTACAACAAGTAATTAACCTATCAAGAAACTTAGCAGATTTGAATGAAATTCAAATCTGCTTATTCTTTAACCAGCTATTTCTTTTCTTAAACATTTAGCAGTAATTGTATTACTTTTCTCTAACATTTCCTTTGGAGTTCCTTCAAATACTACCTGACCACCATTTTTGCCTCCATCTGGTCCTATATCAATAATCCAATCAGCTTGTTTCATAACTTCAATATTATGTTCAATGATAATAACTGTATTTTCCCTATCAACCATTTTTTCAAAAAGCTGCAGCAGTTTATTAATGTCCGAAATGTGCAAACCTGTAGTTGGTTCATCTAGTATATAAATGTTCCCTTTCTTGTTTATATATTTTGCCAGCTTCATGCGCTGCCTTTCACCACCAGATAATGTTTGAAGTGGCTGCCCTAATGTCATATATGATAATCCTACTTCTTTCATTGCCTGTAAAGTCTTTCTTATCTTTTTATCTTCAAAAAATATTAGTGCTTCCTCCACTGTCATAGATAGTACCTCTACTATATTCTTTTCCTTGTATCTGTAAGATAAAGCTTTCTCACCATATCTGCTCCCACTGCATGCTTCACATTCTGTTATAACAGGATCCATAAATACTAACTCAGTTACAATAACACCTTTCCCTTTGCAAACTGGACATGCACCCTTTGAATTGAAACTAAATAACCCTTCATCTACTTCATTTTCACTTGCAAATAGCTTTCGAATTTCATCAAAAAAACCTAAAAATGTAGCTGGCGTAGAACGGTTTGTAGCTGTTATTGGTCCTTGATCTACTTTTATCACATCTTCCTTATATATTTCAGCAAATACTTGAGATATTAAAGTGCTTTTTCCAGAACCTGCCACACCTGTTACCACAGTCATTACATTCTTTGGAATATTAACATTTATATTTTTAAGATTGTGCAATTTTGCATTTTCAATAGGAAAATATCCCTGCACCTTCCTAACTTTTTCCTTAAGGGGTACATTTATTTTCATGGCTTTTGAAGTCAACGTATCTGCCTGCAATAATTCTTTATAACTTCCTTGAAATACAATATTTCCACCTTCTTTTCCCGCACATGGACCTACATCAATTATTTCATCTCCAATAGAAATTACATCTTTGTCATGTTCCACTACAAGCACTGTGTTTCCCTTATCTCTCAATTTTATTAGCAGCTGATTCATTCTATTTACATCCCTTGGATGAAGTCCTGTACTTGGTTCATCAAATATATATGTCATTCCTGTAAGACTACTTCCCATATATCTAACTAACTTAACACGTTGAGCTTCACCCCCTGATAAGGTAGAAGATTCTCTATTTAAATGAAGATAAGGTAATCCTATATCTATCATTCTTTTCAAACCACTACATATAGATTGTACTATTGTAGCCGTTCTTTTATCATCAACAGTTTTAAGTACTCTTAAAAGTTCTATAAATTCCATTTCACACATATCTGCAATGGAATATCCTTTTATTTTACAATTTAACACTTCTTCATTAAGTCGTTTTCCCCTACAGACTGGACATAGTTCTTCTTTTATAAGGTTTTCTGACTTCTTTTTTGTATGTTTACTCATATTGCTGGTATCTCTTTTTAAATATAAACGAGTATAATGATTATATAATCCCTCAATTTGAGGATATTCCTGTTCACTCTTTCCATCTCTTGAACCATACATTAGAAGATTATATTCCTCCTTTGAAAATTCATTAAGAGGCTTTTTCATATCAAATATTCCTGACTCTTTGTACTTCTTCCAATACCAGCTTCCAGGTGCATACAAAGAATCCTTTACACAGCCCTCTATCCATGACTTGCTCTTATCTAGCATGGCTTCCATATCAATTACAGTAACTTTACCAATTCCCGCACACTTTTTACACATACCCTTGGGATCATTAAAAGAAAAATATGATGCAGTTCCAACCTTTGGTATTCCTATTCTTGAAAAAAGCAGTCGTAAGCTTGCATATAAATCTGAAATCGTTCCAACTGTTGAACGTGCATTTCCCCCAAGCCTTGTTTGATCTACAATAACTGATGCTGTAAGGTTATCTATATAATCTGCATGAGGTTTTTCATACTTAGGAAGTCTACCTCTTATAAATGCTGGATAAGTTTCATTCATCTGTCTTTGAGATTCTGCTGCAATTGTGTCAAATACAATGCTTGATTTTCCTGATCCCGAAACACCTGTAAATACCACAATCCTTTCCTTAGGAATACTTATAGATATATTTTTTAAATTATTTTGTCTAAGTCCTTTTAAATGAATATGCATAAAATAATCCTTCTTTCTTAATGTATCTTTTGGGCATTTGAAAGAAAATAACTAGCATAATTACTAGTTATTTTCCATTCATTTAATAAGTATATATTCTCCTGTAACGGGAGAGTCAACACATAATTTTGGATTATATGTAATTTCTTCTAACATACATATTCATAGCTAATATGTAAATCCTATAGTGTATAATGAATATACATTAATAACTTTTATTATTGAAAGGAGTATAAATTTATGAATAGAAATAAAAAAGATAAAAATGTAAAAATGAACAAAGCTATAGAAAATATGGGAAATAGCACTAGTATACATTCCTTAAATACTGATAACAATGCTACTGGCAAAAATAATAATCACAAAACAAATAATAAGTAGTTACTCAATTTTCGCATATACAAAATTTGTACTTAATATAAGCAAAGCATTTTAAAAGTTAAAATAACAAAACAGAAACCAGATTACCTATAATATAAATTAGGTATTCTGGTTTCTATCCTTTTACCAACTCATTTTTCAAATAATACTCACCTTAAACATTTTCCTAAACGTGACATCTAAATTTTTCAATTTAATTTGACTAATTAACTTTGTAACTCAATCCTCACTATAGTAAGAAAAATTTTTATAATACATTTACACTTAACTCTCATTAACTTAAATTTAAAGCTTACTGACTATTTTAATTTTCTTTCTAACCTAAATTCTTAAGACTAAACTCATTGAACTAGAATCCATACTTAACTATTAAATTTCTAAATAAACAAAAGACACATAAGTTTAATTAAACTAAGAACTAAAATATCGAGTTAGAATTTTTTAAAAATAGATTTAACTTGAGATCTTGACTTAAAAATTAATTTAATCACACATTTGGTTAACCTACTGTTTTGGTGGACTCACCCCTTTTCATTTTTATTTACTTTCAGTTTTAAAATACCTACTTGTAAAAACTAAAAGTACATTTTGGTTAATATTTTTTAGTAACTAATTAGTTATCTTGATAATATTATAATGTGATGTATAGTGTTTGTCAATATATTCTTTATATTTTTAATATTCAAATTACATAATCAATAACAAAGCTTTATGGTTTCTGTAATAACCTTTGGAGATACTAGGTGTATCCCCAAAGGTTGTCCTTATTTAGGAAACCTAAAATGACCTGTTATTCTTGGCATCCAATACATAATTTCATCACCTTCTCTAGCATAAGGTGGTGCATTATGTATTATATAGGGAACACCATCCGTCCTTCTTTTATCAGAAACTATAGCTATGTGTTCACTGTGATCAAAAGTTATGATATCTCCTGGCTGCCATTCCTTTAAATTCTTTATATCGTTAGGTTTCAACTCAGTGGTAATACTTGTTGCATATTTTTTAAAATAAACATAAAGATTAGGTACTCTTCTAAAATCTATATTAGGGTCTGGTTTTCCTTCAATTCTTTTATAGTCACCAGGATGATTTCTTATATCCTCATCTACCATATCTTTCAAATTGTATCCTGCATCCTTAAAAGCTCTCCATACTAAATCAGTACATACTCCTTCATTATCTGGTGGATATCCACCTACATAATATTCACTTTTATATTTTACTTTCTTTTCTGCTTCCTTCCTTGCCCCAACAACTATAGCTTCCCGATTTTTTATAACGCTTTTATCTTTATCTGAATTTATTACTGCAATTTCTTTCTTTAATTTTTCATTAATTGTTTCTTGTTTTTTTTCACTAGTTGTACTTTTAGTTTGTACTTCTTTTGTATTTTTACTATAAAATGCGCTTTTCTGAGCCCAAAATTTGAATCCTATAATACTTAAACAAATGAAAATTAAAAATATTATAAAGAACTTTTTTCTCATTTTTTATCTCCTAAATATTTTTCTTATAAGTTATCCAATCACTCCAGCTTCCAACATAAAGTTTTGCTTTTACGTCAATTTCATCTAATGCCAAAAAATTAAAAGCAGCATCTATGCCAGAACCACAATATACTATAACTTCTTTTTTGCCAAATGAATTTTTAAACCTTTCCTTTAAATATGATATATCTTTAATGGTATTATCATCATTTAAGTTGTCTTTCCAATAGTAATTTAGAGCGCCTTTTATATGTCCTGCTATTTTATCTATTGGCTCATTTTTTCCACTATATCTTATTTCCGTTCTTGAATCTATTACCAAAGTTTCAGGATTTAATTTTACTTCATTTATATGTTTCATATTTGTTTTTAAATTTTCATTTATACTTATTTTAAAATCACCTTTTTTTGATACTTCTAACTCATCCGTTGAAATATCATTTTCATCACTTATCCATTTATCTATTCCACCATCTAAAACATAATTACATTGATGTCCTATATGTCTTAGCATCCAGCAAAATCTTGCAGCACCTGCAATTTTATATTCATCATAAGCTACTACTACAGTATCATTATTTATCCCCAAGCCTTCAATTGTGTTTTTAAAATCATCAATTTCAGGCAGCGGATTTCTTCCACCATGTTCACCAGCTGCAGAGGATAATTGCTTACTCAAATTTATAAACTTGGCTCCTTTTAAATGTCCTTGTTCATAAACCCTTCTGCCATAATTTTCATCAAGTAAATCTCCTCTACAATCTACAATTATTAAATTGGCATCTTCAATATGTTTCTTTAACCAATAAGTTGTTACAAAATTTTTCATTTTAGTTCCTCCAATTCACTAATATCCCATCATATCCTGTAAAATACAAAATTTACACTGCTATCTAGATAATTATACCATTTTGTCATTGACCCTTCAAAAATATTTAAATTACTTGTTTTTCCTCTAAATCCAAATAGAGCTCTTCTGAATCATGATCATAAGTAAACAATTCAGCATATCTACCCCAATCAATTATAATATCCATCATTCCTTCAATTTCATGATGTGGAAAATGCTGCTTCAATAACTCCTTAAAAAATTCTTCCTTCATTGTGTGATTTTTTTTATTATTTAATACATTCATTATTAATTGAAATGTAGATATACCCTCTAGCTGTTTTTTAAATAGTTCTTTGCTTTCATCTTTATCTAACTCCACAAATTTTTTACCAAGTTCAGTTATAAAAATATCTCCTTCTTTTACCTCCGCAAAATTAAGCATAGATATGCCCTCTATATTAGGAAGAAGATCATCTATTTCCATCATTAAATTTCCTCCTAGCTGATATATATCCATCTTACCACCGTTATCATCTATAAGTTCAAGTAGACCAGACATCACACCAACATGAGCATCAGGAATTTGAATAGGCTTTTCTCCACCTTCTCCCTTTTCTTTACCTAAATTTACACTTTTGCTTAATTTATTTTCTTCATTATTAGCAGTTTTACCTTGAATTAATAACTTATAAACACTATCAACTATTTTTTCAAATTCAGGTGATTTTCTGTTTCTTGGATGAGGAAGATCTACTTTAATCTCAGCAACCACATGTGCAGGATTTCTGCTGAGCATTACAATTTTGTCTGCCATAAGTACTGCCTCTTCAATACCATGAGTAATCATTATTATACTTTTTATAGGCATCCTTTTTTCCTGCCACAATTCAACTAACTCCGTTCTTAAATTTTCAGCAGTTAAAAAGTCTAATGCTGAAAAAGGTTCATCCAAGCATAAAAGCCTTGGTTCTACTGCTAATGCCCTAGCAAACCCCACCCTTTGCCTCATTCCTCCTGAAAGCTCCTTTGGATACGCCTCCTCAAATCCATCAAGACCTATAAGACTTATAAGTTCTTCAGCTTTTCTTTTTGTATAATCTTTTGGAAATCCCTTAGCCTTAAGACCTAGCTCTACATTTTCACTAACAGTAAGCCATGGATAAAGTGCAAAGGTTTGAAAAACTATAGAAGCATAAGGATTTACTCCAGTTACCTTCTTACCATCAAAAATCACTTCACCACAATCTGGCTTTACTAATCCTGTTATAGTTCTAAGTAGTGTTGATTTGCCTGATCCAGAAGGCCCTAATATAGCTATGAATTCACCTTCATTTATAGTTAAATTTATATCTTCTAAAGTAGGCTTATCTGAGCCACCAAAATATTTTGTAATTCCTTTAACCTTTATAAATTCTTTTACATTTTTCATATTCCCACCCCTTTATAATTCTATTTTAAATTTTTCTTCTGATAATACGTATAATCTCTTCCATAGTGTCTTATTGACACCAACTACTACAACACACATGATGATTGTAGCTATAAGTAACAAAGGATAATTTCCTTTTTCTGTAGCCTCTGATATAAGAGCTCCAAGTCCTACAGTAGACACGGTTCTTCCACCAAAATTAACATATTCAGATACAATGCTTGCATTCCAACATCCACCTGTAGCTGTTACCATTCCTGTTAAAAGATAAGGAAATATAGAAGGAAGTATAAGAACTTTCCACCTTTTCCATCCATTAATACCAAAAGTTTTAGCTGCAGCTTTTAAATCCTCAGGAATAGCCATTGCTCCTGCAATTACATTAAATAATATGTACCACTGAGTTCCCATTAACATTAAAATCACTGATGCAATATTGAGTCCACCAAGCTTATTCATAAAATATATCAAAATCACAGGAAAAAGTGCAGTTGCTGGTATTGATGCTACAACCTGAATAATTGGTTGTAAAACATTTGCTACTTTTTTATTCATACCTATAGCTACTCCTACAGGTACTGTCCATATTAATGCTATAACTTGAGCTGCAGCGACTCTTAAAAATGAGTAACCTACAGATGGAAGTATTCTTCCCCATTCATTTTTTGAAAGCTGCATTAATAATTTAAATGCATTAAAGCCTGAATATAAAAGCACTCCATAAATTAATATTCTTACTATCCATCTAACTATAAAACCTATTCCTATTCCTTTTTCTTTAGTTTTTTCTTTACTGGCAAGTTTCACAACAAATCTATCTATAGCCTCATTTAAATTTTCTGCAATAGGTTCATATATTTTTTTAACTAAAAAGTCAACAATCACCGATCTTCTCAAAAGTGTAAGTACAAATGAATGAGGTGCTTCACCAGATTCAGTAAGCTCCATCTTAAACTTATCTGCCCAAACAGTTACTGGCTTCCAAACTAATTGATCTAAGAGCACAATAACAAATATTAATGCAGCTATACCACAAGCTAATGCTTTCTTATCTCCTTGACTTGCAGCAGTTTGCAAAAAAGATCCTATCCCCTCAAGCCTAAAGTCCTTACCTTTTAATGTAAACATTTCGCAAGCCATAAGAAAGAACCATCCACCTGACCAAGACATCATACTATTCCAAACTAATCCGATAACAGCAAAGGGTACTTCTAGCCTTTTAAATTTCTGCCATTTATTTAATCCAAATACTCCTGAAGCTTCTTCTAAATCTTTAGGCAATATTTTTATAGAATGATAAAAACTAAAGGTCATATTCCATGCTTGTCCAGTGAATATCAATATAATAGAAGATAATTCCAAACCTATATTATGACTAGGGAATAACGCTATTAGTCCCAAAACTACTGCTGGCAAAAATGATAATACGGGTATAGATTGAAGAATATCTAATATTGGCATCATTACCTTCTCTGCCTTTTCATTATGTGCAGCTATGTATCCATATATAAGTGTAAATATCAATGATAAAATATACGCTGCTGTCATTCTGCCAACTGATTTCAAAACATATATTGGAAGATTCCTTATATCTGTTGAAACTTGTATCCCACTAGTATTTACATTTCCTTTTATACCTGGAGCAATTGCCAAATATAATATTGATACAATAACTAAAAATATAATTATATCAAGTACTCCAAGTTTTCTATTTACAACTGTCTTTTCTAATTTCATTCTAATCACTCTCCCTAATTTTTACTCGCTAATCAATAATTATCACCATCCTCAGTACTCATTATAATTACCGCCACCTTTCATATTATGTAATCAAGTCTATGTGAAATTTAATTAAATACTTCATGCCATAATTTTTGTAGAGAAACTGAAAATTCCTATATAAAAATAAAAGAGCCCTAAAAAAGGCTCCCAAAAAAAACTCTAAAGACGAATAAATAAATATTCTTATAAACCATCCTTCGTTGAGCTTTAGCACTATATAGCTTTGAGTTAAACTCAGCTACATTAAGTAAAACCTTAATTCGGTAATACCTGTTGACCCATTGGCATCTCTCGATATTTTTGGGCAGTAGCATGTATCTAATATAGGAGCCTCACCTAACAATCCATATTTAATTTTATTTGAACTTTTGTACCCTTGTAAGTATAAGTTTTTCCACTTAGTTTGTCAATAAAAATAAGCATCTTATTGAATTTAATGAAAATTATAGTATAATTTATATTATAATTCAAATATTACAATAATCTATTACAAAAATTTCTTTGTTTTCAATGACAATAAATTAAGGAGCTGATTTATAATATGAATACTAATACAAGCAGTATAGTTAAATATCAAGTACAAACATTAAAATTTGTAATAATTATATATTCCATAAGCGCATTACTAGCAGGTTCTATGTTTTCAGTAATGAAGCTATTAGGATTATATGAAAAAGTTAAATGGCCTTATTTACTGGGTTTATTTTTAATAGGAATTTTAGAAATGATTTTTTTTAAAATTATGTACAAGCAAACAGTGGTAGATGGAAATTTAAATAGCAAAATGTTTAAAAACATGAAGATAACTACAGTTATTGTTTGTTACATAAACTATTTTTATATGAATTTTACCATTCCTTCGAGAGAACTTTGGGTAACTGTTTTCTATATGATTACTCTAACTTCTCTATTCTTAGATAATAAAATTAATATAGCCTCCATTATATTGAGTATTATCTGTGAAATTATTCTATTTACTTTAAATCCATATACATTACCTAATGAGTTTTTTTTAAGAGAATTAATACTTAGAATAACTTCTATATTCCTAGTTTCATTTGGGCTTTTTGCTTTTACATGGTTTGCATCTAAATTATTAAAATCTATTGAACAGAATGAAAATGAACTTAGAATAAATAATGAGAATATAAGCAATTTATTTAATAAAACTTCTGAATTTGCCAAAGATTTATTAAATTCAAGTGAAGCTTTAGCATCCATAGCTTCAGAAGAAAGTGCAACAATGGAAGAAATATCAAGCACTACTCAATCTATTACTAAGGATACAGATAAAATGTTAAAGGACTCTTCCGAAAATACTAAAGTACTTAATCAACTTTTAGATGCTAATAAATCTATATCTATAAAAGCTAAGAATACGGAAACTAATTCTATAAGTTTAATCAACTTATCTACTAAAAATGAAAAAGATCTAAATGAAACTCTAAATATCATAAATTCTATAAAAAACAGCATAGATAATACCCTTGATGCCACAAAAATACTTGAAAAAAAATCTAAACAAATTGATGAAATACTTCTTATAATAAAACAAATATCTGAACAAACTAATCTTCTTGCACTAAATGCATCAATTGAAGCTGCAAGAGCTGGTGAATTCGGAAAAGGATTTTCAGTTGTTGCAGATGAAATTAGAAAACTTGCTGAAGATACAAAAACATCATTGAATGATGCCTCTTTAATCACTAAAGATGTTAAAGAAAGAGTTGCTCAAGTAGACTATCTTATGACTGATAACTCAGAAAAAGTAAACAATGGCGACACTATTATAAATAACGCTGTTGAAAATATAAAGATTATGATTACTGAGTTAAAGGACTCAGGAAGCGATATTAATGAAATAAGTCAATTGACTACTACCCTTCTAGGAGAAACTAAAAATGTTGTTACATTTAACAATAACATTTATGAAACTATGAAAGAAACCATATCAAATTTCAATTTAGTTGATAAATCAATAAATGAAACTGCAGCAGTAAGTGAAGAATTGACAAGCAGTGCGGAAAACTTAAAGGACATAGCTGCTGAAATGAATAAATTGATTTCATAACCTACTTAAATCTTTTAGTTGTTTCCTCTAAGTTATATAGATTGTTAACTCTTCAATTTAACTTATGTAATTTACAAGTTTCAAGTTAATAATCCTTCAGCCTTAAAATTTATCATTAGTTTAGTTTTAAAGTTAACCATCTATATACTAACTTAGGACAATTATATTATATACTATTTTTAGGATTATTGCAATATTAATAAATAATACACTTATATATTATTAATTTATTAATAATTTATATCATTTTTTATAATATGTTAAACGAAGCAATCAATTTCATCCTGCTTTAAACTTCATCAATATGTATAATCATATACTATGTAAATTTCAAGCTCATATCATTGTCAACATATTATATAAAAAAACTGCTAATAAAAATACATTTATCAGCAGCCTTACAATTATCATATTCATTGGATAATTTTTCTAAACTACATTTTTAAGTTCAAGTGTTCTATATGCTTCTTCTGCGGATGCTTTTAAAATTTCATATGCTTTATCACAGTGATCTTTAGTTGCAATAAGTGGTGGAACCATACGAATTACAGAATCTCCAATCAAAGTAACCAGCATCTTTCTATCCAAACATCCATGTTTTACATCTTTACCTACAGGTTCATCAAATTCAACACCTACAAGTAGTCCTTTGCCGCGAACAGCTTTAATATACGGAAGTGTCTTTAATTTATCCATGAAATAGTTACCTATTTCTTTAGCATTCTCTGCCAAATGTTTATCTAATAATTCATTAATTTGAGCAAGTGAAGCTGCACAACATACTGGATTACCACCATAAGTTGTCCCATGAGATCCTACAGTAAAAGCCTTAGCCACTTCTTTAGTTGCACAAATAGCTGAAATTGGCATTCCTCCACCCATAGCTTTTGCCATAGAAACTATGTCTGGTTTTACACCATAACCCATATATGCCATAACATTACCTGTTCTACACCATCCTGTTTGAACTTCATCTAATAAAAGCAGCAAACCTTTCTCATCACAAAGTTCTTTAATACCATCCATAAATTCTTGAGTAGCTGGAATAACTCCACCTTCTCCTTGGACTGGTTCAATCATAATTGCAATAGTATTTTCTGTTACTAATGCTTTAAAGGATTCCAAATCATTAAAATCAGCATAAGAGAATCCTGGGAGCATTGGTTTAAGGCCAATTTGACAAGCATTATCAGGTTGTCCTGTAGCAGTTAATGCACCATAAGTTCTTCCATGAAAGCTGTTCTTTGCCGTTATAATATGGTATTTGTTTTTACCATATTTCTCTACACCATATTTTCTAGCCATTTTAATCATTGCTTCATTGGCTTCTGTTCCTGAATTTTGATAAAATATTTTATCCATGCCAATAGTTTTGCAAATTTTTTCTGCTAAAAGTGCTTGAGGAACCGTGTATGGATAATTGAATGTGTGAATTACATCTTCGACTTGTTCTTTCACAGCAGCAACAACTTTTTCATTACAGTTTCCTGCACTATTTACAGCAATACCACCATAAAAATCAAGATATTCCTCCCCTTTATCATTGTAAAGATACATACCCTTTGCACGTTCACAAACAAAATCATAACGTTCATACGTATCAATCATATACTTTTTTACTAATGCCTTTACATCTTTTTCAGTTAAATTCTTATCTTTTAATTTCATATTCATACTCCCCTTTATCTATAAATTTTCTTAATTTAAATTTAAAAAGCTTTCTCAATTGCATTAATGAAAGACTCTATACATGTTTTAATACTATTTGTTAAAGCCTTTTTGCCATAAAAAATTCATATAAAATATAATTATGGGCACTTAAGCAATTCTTTTGATAATTAATTTTAGTATTTCATTCATAAATGTGAATATTCTGAATTAAATTTTTATATCATAACAGTTTTATTAAGTAAGGTTAAACTCTCCTTTAACTGCATTTACTATAATTGCCTCCCCCCTAGTCTGCAGTGGTTTTAAAATTTGTTTCTCCTTTCTTACAAAGTTATCCTTTATGAACTTTTTTTCAATATTTGTATTATTCATTCGTTTTGACTATAATAATACATATTCTGAAAATAGTAAAATTACATTTTTGTATGTTAGACATTACATTTTTTCATACCTAAAAATTATATATACGTTTTCATTGTGTAAAATCAGTATTCCCGTAGGCCTCCAAATTTCAAGCTTAATTTATATTTAATCATATATTTTTATCACTATATCACACATAAATTAAATTTCTAAGTTAGATATTCGATACTTAGCCTTAAGGAGGAGATGTAAAATGGATTTAAAAAAATACGAACTTTTTTCTGATGTAGCTGATAGTGGCAATTTCACAATAAGTGGTAATAAACTTGGATATACTCAATCTGGAGTTAGCCACATAATAAAGGGATTAGAAAACGAATTTGGGTTTTCATTGTTTGTCAGGACAAGACGCGGAGTATCTCTTACAGACAATGGCAAAACAATTCTCCCTCTTATAAGACAGCTTTTAGCAAATAACTCTCATCTGGAGCAAACCATAAATGCTATAAATGGCTTAGTTACAGGTTCTATCACCATTGGTACATATTCAAGTATTGCTATAAACTGGCTTCCAAAAATCATATATGAATTTCAAAAAGATTTTCCAAGCATTAATATAAATATAAGAGAAGGCGGTATTGACGAAATAGAATCCTGGATTGAAAATAGTACCGTAGATTTTGGTTTTTGCAGTGAGAGAAATTCTCAAGAATTTGACTGGATACCCCTAAAAGATGATCCACTTATGGCAATTTTGCCAAAAGATTTTTCAATTCCTGAAAAAGGGGTTTATGAAATTTCTGATTTTCAAAATCAGCCTTTTATAATTCATGGATTAGGAATTGATTATGATATACACCTAGCATTAAGAAAAGCAAAGGTAACACCATGCATACACTTTTCATCTACAGATGACCACACCATTATTTCCATGGTTGCAAATCATCTTGGTATTAGCATACTTCCAAATCTAATTGTAAAAGATTGGTCAGCATTAATTACTGCCTTGCCACTTAAGCCATATACATTTCGGAGTTTGGGTATTGGAGTAAAATCTTTAAAATATCTTTCACCTGCTGCCAAAAAATTTATTGAATATACAAAAGAATTATTGTAAACATTTTAACATCTTGAAAATAAAGAATAATAAGATAATTAACATAATGGCAAAAACGCATTATTTCATTAACAAAAACGTAAAAAAACATATTATTTATTGACAATCTGTTAATCAGGTGCTATTCTGAATACAACAAATCACTGATTACTAAATTTTTGGGGGGATTACACATGAAAAAATTATTAACAAAAAAAATATTTTCAGTATTAACAATTTTAACTCTTATTGTATCACTAGTTGGATGCGGTAACAGCTCTTCAAAAAAGGAAGCAGCTCCTACAACAACTACTGTTAGCGCCGATAAACTTCAAGGTGCTTTGAAAGATTATACCTTTAAAATAGGAACTTCTGGTACTTATGCTCCATTTTCCTATTATGATAAGGATGGAAAAACTTTAATAGGATTTGATATGGACTTTCTTAAGGAATTACAAAAAATCTTAGGCTTTAAAATTGAAGGTGACAAGTTACAAGCTATGGATTATAGTCCATTAACTACATCCGTTGCTGAAGGTAAACTTGATTTTGTTGTAGCAGCTCTTTGTGCAACAGACAAAAGAAAAAAAGTAATGAATTTCACTGATACTTATTATAATGCAGGATTAACAGTAGTTACTAATAAAAATACTAGTCCAAAAGAAATAACTGGAATTGACAGTATTAAGAGTGGTAAATATAAGGTTGCTGTAGAAAAAGGAACTGCCAGTAATTTATATTTAGCTGCTGCTAATGTACCTCAAAATAATCTTCAAATACATGATTCTATTACAACAGCTCTTCAAGCACTTGAAGATGGTAAGGTAGATGCTGTAATTCATGATGCTCCTGGTACTGCATACTATATATCAACTAAAAAGGATACAAAACTTCAAATGGTTGGAAAATGGTTTGCACAGGATCAATCACAATATGCAGTTGCAGTTTCATTTAAAGCTGCTAAAAGCAATCCTCAATTAATGAGTATTTTAAATGCAGCAGTTAAAAAATTACATGACGATGGTACAATAACAAAACTTGAAGATAAGTGGTGTAAAGCTGCTAAATAATAAACTTTATGCAAGTAGCTTCCTTTGATTATTCAGACTGTTACAATAAATGCAGCACATTGATTGAATATGAATTAACCAAAGGAAGCTTTCACTATTTATTTTTCTATGATTATAACTACTATTGTAGCAAGTTTTGTGCTAGGAAGGGATGATATTATGGATTTAAGTTTTTTAAAAGTTCTTATGCCCATGCTTTTAGATGGACTAAAAATAACATTAGAAGTTTCAATGTTCGGAATCTTTTTTGGATTTTTAATAGGATGTTTATCTGGTTTTGCACTTCAATGCAAAAATAAAATTACAAAGGTTATTGCCAATATTTATTTATGGATTATTCGTGGAACACCATTAATAGTTCAAGCATTATATGTATACTTTGTTATACCAAAAATTACTGGACATGATATTCAGAGCAATGCTGCAGGAATTATAGTAATATCTTTAAATTCAGGTGCATTTATTGCTGAAATAGTGCGTGGCTCTTTAGAAGGAATCGACCTAGGTCAAAAAGAAGCAGGAGTATCTCTTGGTCTAACACCTTTTCAAACTTTATGGCATGTAGTTATTCCACCTGCTTTTAAATCAATGTTACCAGCTCTATTCAACCAATTTATTATTACAGTTAAGGATACGGCAATACTTTCTGTAATAGTAGTAAATGAAATAACAAAACAAATTCAAAATTATGCTGCAGTTACCTTTGATACCATACAAGCTTATAGTGCAGGTGCAGTATTCTATCTGGTGATAATCTCAATTCTCATTATTATTCAAAAACAAATTGAAAGAAGGGTTAAAGCATGAAAAGTTTGATAAAAATTGAAAATTTGTCTAAAAACTTTGGTGATCTGGAAGTGCTTAAGGATATTAATGTTGATGTTAATGAAGGTGAAGTTATATGTATCATTGGACCTTCTGGTTCAGGCAAAAGTACTTTGCTTCGTTGTATTAATCAATTAGAACTCCAATCTGGTGGAACTATATATTATGAAGATAAAAATGTTTGTGCTCAAAAAAATGATTTACGAAAATATCGAGAAGAAGTTGGTATGGTATTTCAAAGATTCAATTTGTTTCCTATGAAAACTGTACTAAAAAATATAACACTTGCACCAATTTTAACCAAAAAGAAATCAAAGGATGATGCTGAAAAAAAGGCAATGGAACTTCTAGAAAAAGTCGGTTTGTCATCAAAAGCAAATGTAATGCCTACTACATTATCTGGTGGTCAACAGCAGCGTGTTGCCATAGCTAGAGCACTGGCAATGGAACCTAGAGCTTTGCTTTTTGATGAGCCTACCTCTGCATTAGACCCCGAACTTGTGGGAGATGTGCTTGAAGTAATGCGTGATCTTGCAAAAGAAGGCATGACTATGATAGTAGTAACTCATGAAATGCAATTTGCTAGGGAAGTTTCAGATAGAGTAATTTTTATGGCGGATGGATATATTGTTGAAGAAGGAAAACCAGAAGAAATTTTTACAAGTCCTAAAAATCAACGTACGAGAACATTCCTTGCAAGAATAGTAGGTGATGATAATATATGCAAAAGTATTGTGTAACAATCAATAGACAATTTGGAAGTTTGGGAAGACCAATTGCAAGAGAACTTTCTACAATACTTGGAGTAGAATATTATGATAGAGATATAGTAGAAACCACTTCGCAAAAGTTGAATCTGCCAGTATCCACCATTAGTGATCATGAAGAAACAAGCTATACCTCAAATTTTCTTAATATGCTGTTTCCCTTAGGAGATAGTTCACTTGATAAACAAAATAAGATATTTGATACTCAAAGAAAGATAATATCAAATTTAGCTGACAAAGAATCCTGTATTATTGTTGGCAGGTGTTCAGATTTCATCCTTAAAGATTATAAAGACTGCTTAAATGTATTCATATATGCTCCTAGGGAAGCTCGTTTTAATAACTGTGTAAACATATTAAAAATGGATCCAGGAGAAGCAGTTCGTATGATTGCAGAGGTTGATAAAGCAAGAGAAAATTATTATAGACATTATGCTGGATACTCTTTTGAAGATATTGAACATAAACATATAATGATTGACAGTAGTTTGTTTGGTGTTAAAGGTACAGCAGAAATTTTATATAAGATAATAAGGAAAAAATTTAAGCTATCTTAAAAAATAAAAAACTGTGAAATTATAAGGCTATATCTATAATTTCACAGCTTTTTAATTAAAATAATGAAACAAGTTTTACTTCATTGATTCTATAATACTATCAGCAATAGCATCCATGGAATCTACATCTTTTTCCTTCAATGCTGAATTCACTGTCATATCACCATCTAAAATAGTCATATCTTTCATTTCATCTAAAAGCTCACGCATTAATTTAGCAGATTGAGGAGCCCAAGTACCATTTTCTATAAGAGCAAAAGTACGTTTTTGAAGATTTAAGGCTTTCATATCCATTATATAGTTTAGCATTGGTGGATAAATCTTTAAATTATAAGTTACAGAAGCAAGTACTACATGACTATATTTAAAGGTTTCAGAAATCAAATAAGATACAT
The DNA here is from genome assembly GCF_001038625.1 of Clostridium carboxidivorans P7. GTDB lineage: Bacteria > Bacillota > Clostridia > Clostridiales > Clostridiaceae > Clostridium_AM > Clostridium_AM carboxidivorans. The sequence continues at coordinate 1,238,899 of NZ_CP011803.1, read as the reverse complement.
GAGTTTTTGAAACATCATACATAACTACATTAGTCATTCCTTTTTCTACTAGTCTAGTTGCTAAATCTGTAGCAGCTGCTTCTGTATTTCCATACATTGTTCCATAGACAATCATTACACCCTTTTCTTCTGGTTCATAACGACTCCATTTATCGTACTTGTCTAAAAAGTACCCAAGATCATTACGCCATACTGGTCCATGTAATGGGCAGATAGTTTTAATTTCAATGCTGCTGGCTTTTTTCAAAAGTGCTTGAACTTGAGGACCGTACTTTCCTACAATGTTTGTATAATATCTCCTGGCATCATCAATCCAATCACGGTCAAAATTCATTTCATCATTAAACAATTTACCATCTAAAGCGCCAAAGGAACCAAAGGCATCAGCTGAAAATAGCACACCATTTGTAGTATCATAAGTTACCATAACTTCTGGCCAATGTACCATTGGAGCTGATACAAATACAACATTATGTTTTCCAAAGGACATGGTATCTCCTTCTTTAACTTGTATTACATTGTCATCTATAGGGAAATCAAACTGATGCATGAACATGAATGCTTTTTCAGTACATATAATTTTTACATCCGGATAACGAAGAACAATCTCTTCAATACATGCTGCATGATCTGGCTCCATATGATTAATTACCATATAATCCAAAGTTCTATTTCCTAAAACTCCTTTAATATTTTCAATAAACTGGCGGCAAATTGACCAGTCAGCTGTATCAAAAAGTACTGTTTTCTCATCTAAAAGTACATATGAATTATAAGAAACCCCTCTTGGAATGGGATGAACATTTTCAAATAGGGCAAGACGATGATCATTACCTCCAACCCAATAAAGATCTTCAGTTATTTTTCTAACACAATACATTAATTAATCCTCCTTTAAAATAAAACAATAAATAAAACATATCATCTATATTAAACTTCTATAAAAGCATTTTTTTCTTCACCGCAAGCAGGACAAGTCCATTCTTCAGGTATATTTTCAAATAAGGTTCCAGGTGCTATTTCTCCTTCTGGATCACCGATTCCAGGATCATATTCATAACCGCATCCATTACATACATAATGCTTCCAAGTTGGAACAACTTTCTTTGGAACCTCTCTCTTCATCTTCTTCATTGGTGGAGCTTCCTTCTTTGCTTCTCCATTATCTAAAGCTTCAGTAAGAAGAGGTAGAATCTCAACTAAGTCTCCAACAATACCGTAGTCTGCATTCTTGAAAATTTTTGCATTAGAATCTATATTTATAGCAACAATAGTACTAGCATCCTTTATACCTTTTAGATGTTGACTTGCACCAGAAATTCCACAAGCAATATAAAGATTTCCCTTGAATTTTTGACCAGACATTCCTACATAACGATCCATTGGTACATATTTAAGAGTTTCAGCTACCGGACGTGAGGAACCTATAGCAGCACCTGCTTGAACTGCCAACTCTTCTATAAGTTTCATGTTTTCTCTTTCACCTATACCTCTACCTGCACTAACCACTCTTTCTGCTTTACTAATAGCAGTATCTGTAGGAATTCCAATTGTAAAATCATAACCATCCTTCTTAAGAGCTTCCACAAGAGCATTTACTTTTTCTTCAGCAGTCCCATCCTTGTAAATAATTTTCTTACGATAACCTGTACCAGATTCATGTTGGACTTTAGCTGTGTGCTCACTTTTGGGTATTTTACCAAGAATGCTGGCTGCAATAACTACACGTTGAATTTCATTAGTTCCTTCATATATTGTACAAATCTTAGCATCTCTATAAGCACGTTCAACTTCCATACCTTTAAGATAACCACTTCCTCCAAATATTTGAAGAGCATCGTTTACAATTTCAAGACAAACATCTGAAGCATACTGTTTTGCCATAGCAGCTTCCATATTATAATGCTCATGATTTTCCTTCAGCTCAGCTGCACTGTAAATAAGCAATCTAGCTGATCTGAGCTTTGTGGCCATATCTGCTAACTTAAAAGCAATGGCTTGCTGTCTACAGATAGGTTTACCAAATTGAATTCTTTCTTTTGAATATTCTAATGCATTTTCATAAGCTCCTTGAGCTATACCAAGAGCTTGTGCTGCAATACCAATACGTCCACCATCTAAGGTTGACATGGCAATCTTGAAGCCTTCCCCCTCTTTTCCTAATAAGTTTTCCTTAGGAACCTTAACATTGTTGAAAATAAGTTCTGCAGTTGCAGAAGAACGAATACCCATCTTGTCATAGTGTTGTCCAAAACTAAAGCCTTCCCATCCCTTTTCTACAATAAATGCACTGATTCCATGTGTGCCTATATTAGGTGTAGTAATTGCAAAAATTATATAAGTGTCAGCTTCGCCTCCATTGGTGATAAATATCTTTTCTCCATTTAAAATATAATAATCACCTTCTAAAACAGCAGTAGTTTCAGTACCACCAGCATCACTGCCAGCATTCTCCTCTGTAAGTCCAAATGCACCAAGCTTTTCTCCCTTTGCCAGTGGAATCAAATATTTTTGCTTCTGCTCTTCTGTTCCATAAGCAGCAATTGGATATGTGCCTAAAGATGTATGTGCAGAAAGAATTACACCTGTACCACCATCTACTCTTGATAATTCCTCAACGGCAATGGCATAACTGATTACATCTAAACCTGCTCCACCATATTGTTTTGCATATGGAATTCCAAGCATCCCCATATCAGCTAACTTTTTAATTACTTCTGATGGAAATTTATTTTCCTGATCTAGTGTAAATGCAATAGGTTTAACTTCTCCTTCAGAAAATTCCCTAATTTTTGTCCTCAAATTTTCATGCTGTTCTGTAGTTTTAAAAAACATAAATATACCTCCCCAAAATTAAAACATTTTCATGTATGTCCTTGCTTAATGAACTATATCAATGAAATCTTCTTAAATTCAGGTGACTCTTTTAATTCCCCCCTCTTTAAAAGTCATCTAATTAACATATTTGCTATTTCCATATATTCTAAGTAACGTCTAACAAGTAATTTTTATCAATTACTTGTAATATTTATATAATTTATTATACTACTTGATAATTATTGTTGCAACTTAGTTTAAAAATTTTTTTATTTATCACCAGTAAATGGATTAATAAATTTTAAATAGTTTCAAAACTATATAATTGTAGTATAATATTTTAAAATATAAAATTTTATACTATGTTTGATTGAAATCAATATAAAAATATATTTTTTTAATAGTATGAATAACTAGCTTTTTATTCCATAACACATATGAAGATATTAAAAAATCAATATAATGCACTAAGGAGAGGTTTTTATGAAGAAATATAAAATTGGAGTAATTTCTGATACCCACGGTCTTTTAAGAGAAGAAGTTTTAGAAATTCTAAAAGGATGTGATTTAATTATACATGCTGGAGATGTAGTAGATCCTACTATATTAAAGGAGCTGAAAAAAATTGCTCCTGTTACTGCAGTACGAGGTAATTGTGACAAAGGTAATTTTGCATATGAATTAAATAAAACAGAATTGGTAGAAGTGGAAAACATATTAATATATGTACTTCACGATATTGATAAACTAGATATAGATTTAGAAACGTCAGGTATCAATATTGTCATAAGCGGTCATTCTCACAGACCACTGAAAGTAAGACACGATAATGTATTATTTTTAAATCCAGGAAGTGCTGGTCCTAAAAGATTCAATTTACCTATAAGTATGGCAATATTAAATATAGATGATAATAGCATAGATGCAGAATTAATTAATATAAGTTCAGTATAAGTTCAGTATAAAATCAAAACTCTATACTCTATACTCTATATTTAGGGACATCTGCAATGATTTCACTCTCTGTAATATACATCCAAATACCATTTTTACATTTTCAGGTATATGGAAAATTTATTCATTGACATATAGTAAAGCTCTAAGATAAAATGAGTTCAAACTTTAGAAAACGTATTCACGTTTACTTGCAGAAACAATGGAAAAAACCAAACTTCAAACAAGTGATTTAATTGAAATTTAGCTATCAATAGTAGTAGAAATTTTAAATGCTATATTATAAGTAAAAATAGTCTTTGAAATTTTTAAGTAAATTATATATAATATGAAAGGAGTTTTATTAATGGGAAAAAATACTACTCAACCTGAAACTTTTGAAGCTCAAAACTCTAATATTAAAGTGGCAAGATCCATTGTAAATTTAGCACTTGCAAAGGAAATTACTGCTGCAGCTGAGGAGAAAGCAAAAGAGATAAAAGTTCCTATGTATATCACTATTGATGATGCTGATGCAAATTTAATTTCTATTAATAGGATGGCAGGAGCAATTTTAGTTAGTGAAAGAATATCACAAGGCAAGGCATATACTGCTGTTGCATTAAAAATGCCAACTAGCACTCTTGCAACTTTATCTCAGCCCGGAACAGCTTTATATGGTATCCAAAATGATAGCAAAATAGTTATTTTTGGTGGAGGTTTTCCTCTCGTATTAAATGGACAGGTTATTGGTTCTATTGGTGTAAGCGGTGGTTCTGTAGAAGAAGATATGTCCGTTGCACAAGCTGGTTTGAAAAAATATAAAGAAATTGCTGAAAGCTTAGGAAGTGATTCAGTAATAACACAATCAGAAGCTTCTAAAAATATAACCGATACAGAAATAACTGATTATGGAATTAATCTTGAACTAGCAAGAAAAATGGCTATTGCAGTTGAGAAAAAAGCTATAGAAATAGGAGTTCCAATGTGGTTTTCTGCAGTAGATAAAGGTGCTAATTTAATTTTAGAACAAAGAATGGAAGAAGCTTTACTTGTAAGTAGAGAAATTTCATTAAATAAAGCATATACAGCAGCTACTCTTAAACTTCCAACTGATGCAGTTGCTGAAGTTTCACAACCTGGAACATCTTTATATGGTGTTCAAAACGTTTCAAAAATGATTATTTTTGGTGGAGGTTATCCATTAGAGTATAATGGGAAAATTATAGGTGGCATTGGGGTAAGCGGCGGCTCTGTTGAAGAAGACATGCAAGTAGCTCAAGCCGCTATGGCTGTATATAATGCAGAATTAAAGAAATAACTTTTTAGTCATATATAAATATTGTAATTTAGCACTAAGGACTTTCAATATTTCTTGTAACTTTATGCATAAAAATGCTAACAAAAAAATTGCTGACAAAGTGGGTTTGTCAGCAGTGTAAATATTCAAATAATAATTTTTATTTGTAAATGTATTTTTAATTTTACAATGGAATTGATCCAGTTAAAATGAATACTAGAACATAAAGTGCAAATGCTGGAAGTCCTACTGCTAAGATTCCCTTCTGATAATCAACAAATTCAACTTCTGTTCTTCCAATAAGTATGTATATCCAAGCAACAAGTGGTGTTGCATAATAAGTTGCCAGTGGAATCATTGCTGCTACACCCATTGTAACTGAAGTAACTCCAAATCCAGCTGCAACTTTTGCTAGTACTGGTAATATTCCAAAGTAATATCCGTCTGAACTTAAGAAAATAAGTCCTGGTATTCCTAGTATTGCTGTAAAAATCGGAATAAACTTACCCATTCCAGCAGGTACTAAGCCTCCTAAAGTGGTAGCAATAGCTGTTCCCATACCACTTCCATTTAAAACTCCCATAAAAAATCCAGAACCAATAATCATTGCAGCAGCTGGCATTCCTTCTTCCATAGCTCCTGCTAATCTATCTTTTTGTTCCTTAAAATTAAATCCATAGTTGACTACAAGACATAGCGCTAAACCAATTAAGAATAAAATAGCACTATTTGCCATACCATCTACTAACATAACCATTATAATAACGGTACATATCAAGTTGAACCAAAAAGCCTTTGGTCTTTTTAATTCTGGATCATTCTTTCTAACAGCATCAAACATTTTTTCCATTTCTTCTTGAGAAATATTAACTGCTTTTGCTGGATCATATCCTAATCTTGCTCTTTCTTTTTTACCAATAAAGTATGCAAGTACAATGGCATAGATCATAACCACTACCATACCTGGCAACAATCTTGGAAAAAGTTCTGCTACATCTATGTTAAGGGCTGATAATACTCTAGCTAGCGGTCCTCCCCATGGAGTCATGTTAAATACTGAAGTCGGTAAAGCTATGAGAAGTGCTAGATAAATCCCCTTAATTTTAAATTGCTTATAAAGAGGCATGAAAGCAGCAGTGGTAATAAGTACTGTAGAAGTTCCATCTCCATCAAGAGATACCATTGCAGCAGTAAGTGTAGAAGCTACTATGATTTTAAGGGGATCTCCCTTAACTAATTTTATGATAGCTATAACTAGTGGATCGAATAAACCTACCTGCATCATTAAAGTAAAATAACTACATGCGAATAAAACCATTAATGCAGATTTAAAAGTTCCTGCAGTTACTTTTCCTTTAGCAACTTTATAAAATACTCCTTCAGTAACCCAATTTAAAGCATTCATTGGTGTTTGATTAGTTATTAAGCAATAAAAAATAGCAAAAACTAACGGAACAGCAACTAAAGCTACAAATGGACTAAGAGCCTTTTTATAAATTGCAACAATGAATATAAAAATGAGTATAGCACCCATAAGTGTTCCCATTATTAATACCTCCAAAAACATTTTTAATTATTAATACACCATACATAAAACATATATATTTTCTAGGGCCCACAGGAAAATGGTATTGTTTACAACTTAACAAAGTGTATGAAGCCATTATAGGATATTTTTCGACATTATTCAAATTGCTTATTTTTATACTTTTCATAGTCGCAAGCTATAGTTATATGTATTTTCTATAGTCTATTACAATAATTTACTTTTGTATTATTATATTTTCGTGCTATAATCAACTTAAATTATTGCACTGGTAATCATAACCACAACAGTGCATAACAAAGCATATAGTTCACAAAAAGGAGAGTGTTTTTTTGGAATTTAAAGATATAGAATATGCCTATGCAATTTCAAAATATCATAATATTACAAAAGCTGCTGAATTTCTTTATATAACGCAGCCTACTCTTAGTACATATATTAAAAACATGGAAAAAAGATTAGGATTGGTGCTATTTAAACGCAAAGGCAATAAAATAAATTTAACCTATGAGGGAGAAATTTTTATAGAAGAAGGGCTAAAAATACTTCATCAAAGGAACGAACTTTTGAATAGGCTAAATGAATCAGTTGATTCAGAAAGAGGAAAATTAAAACTATCAATTCCTATACTTAGGGGAAGCTATTTAATTCCAGCAATTTTACCTCTTTTCCATGAAAAGTTTCCAAATATAGACATCATGTTATCAGAAGGTTATTCTGCTGAAATCGAAAAAAATGTAAAGGATGGTATAAGTGATTTAGTCATTTTTAATAAACCTAATCGTAAATTATCTTTAGAATATGAAGTCATTCATCAAGAAGAAATGCTGCTTGTTATGCATAAAGATCACCCTTTAGCTAAAAAAGGAATGAAAATTGAAGGTTTACGTTATCCTTGGATGGATATTCGTCTTTGCAAGAATGAGGCATTTATTATTCAATTCCCATATCAATTTACGGGACAAATGGAAAGACATGTTTTTAACCAAGCAGATATAAATCCTCCAATTATGCTGCAAACCAGAAATATTGAAGCTTCTATAAGACTTGCTAGTTCAGGTTATGGATTAACCTTTATTTCTGAAAGTCACATTAAACATATTTGTTGTCCACAGACACCTGTATTTTTTTCTATTGGTTCTCCTATTACAGTTACAGATGTAATTGCTGCTTATTCAAGCAAAGAGTCTTTATCTAAATATGCACGAGAATTTATTAAAATTTCAAAAAAATGTTTAGGATCCAATAACTTATAGATTTACATATCTTTTAAGCAAAAATATAAAAGTACACTAAAAGAACATACAGATACACTAAAAGAACATGCATAATCGTTGACATTATTAAGCTCATTAGCTACAATTTAGTTAGTTTTTATGCTTTTTCAGCGAGGCAAACTAAAAGCGAGAGGGGTTTTTTCTTATGTTTAAAATGTATCAAGAACAACGTGAAGCAAATATTATAGTATCACCATCAAATGGTACTTTTGTGGAATTAACTGAAGTACCTGATCCATTATTTAGCCAGGGTCTAGTAGGAAATGGGTTTGCTGTTATTCCAGCAGACGGCATAGTAAAAGCACCTGTTTCCGGTAAAATCGTAACAACTGCAGAAAGCAAACATCTTGTAGGAATCAAAACAGAAGATAACTATGTTGTTTTAATTCATGTAGGTATAGGAACAGCTATATTAGAAGGAGAAGGATTTGAATACTTAATAGCAGGAAATCAAACTGTAAAAAAAGGACAAGATATACTAAAATTTGATTTAGATTTTGTAAAAGAAAAAGCACATAGTTCTTTAATTGTAACTACAATAACTAATGCTCCTAAAAATAAAACTGTATTATTATGGAATGATGATGTTACTGAATTAGTTGCTGGAGAAACTCCTGTAGTTAATGTAATAATTCGATAATATAAAAATGGGGCTACGTCATTAAGCAATATATTGTAATATTTATTCTTATTACAATAGCCCCCTTTTAATATCTTTTTATCACAAAAATACATATCCTATTTATTTTTTAATATAAATTCATTTTAATTTTATCTTAATATAATTCACCCACCTTCAATCCAATTCACACCATTCTTATGGGCATTTACAAGATTCCTCCTATTGATCAAATTTTACATATAACATATTGTATTGATATAATTACTATATATGTAGAAACTAATATTTTATATTAAGGAGGAATTAATTTATGTTTCATATAGTTGATTTGGAAAAATGGGAAAGAAAAGATCACTTTAAGTACTATACTGAGCAAATTAAGTGTGGTTATAGTATTACTGCAAATCTTGATGTTACTTCATTTAAGGAATCATTAAAAAAGAATAATCTAAAATTTTACCCTTCATTTATATATTGTGTTACTTATAACATAAATTCCATGCCAGAATTTTGTATGAGACTTAGAGAAAATAATCAGTTAATTGTGTACGATATTGTTCATCCTAACTATACCATTTTTCATAAAGATGATCATACCTTTTCAGATATTTGGTCAGAGTATACAGATGATTTTCATAAATTTTATGATAATTATAAAAAGGATATTGAAAAATATTCAAATGTTAAAGGAGTAAAAATCAAGCCAAATCAACCTGAAAACTTTTATTGTATATCATGTGTACCATGGTTAAATTTCACAGGATATTCCACATATAGTAATGGTTCCAATCCATCACTAATGCCAATTATAACATACGGAAAATATCATAAAGAAAATGAAAAATGGTTAATGCCCTTTACGGTTACAATATCACATGCAGCAGCTGATGGATATCATGTAAGCATGTTGATTAATAACATTCAAACAACAATAGATAAATTTAATATAGAACAAATATAATTAAGTTAAAATATTCTTATACAAGTTTACAAATACTAATTATTTAGGCATTATTTTATTTTTAGGAGGTGACTCATTTGGGTATACTTAGCAGCATATTTTCTTCAAACCACAAATCAATTTACGCAGCTATTAGAAAAGGAAATATAGATGACATAAAAGATTACTTAAATGGCTCTAACAATTTAAATTCCGATTTTCAACTTCAAAGTATACTTCATTATGCTATTGACAACTGTGAAAATAATTATTTTGAAACAATTAAACTTTTAATGAATAGCGGCATTGATATCAACAACCATCACAGCAAATTTTTAGAAACTCCTCTTCATAAACTTTGTGCAAGAGCAGTACCTCATATTGATATAATAACTATACTATTACAAAAAGGCGCTGAAGTTAATGCTGTCAATATATCTGGTAAAACTCCTGTATTTTACTGCAATTTTAGTTATTCTGTAGAGTTATTAAATCTCCTTATAAAATATGGAGCTGATATAAACATAAAGGATAAATATAAAAATACACTTCTTCATGATGACTATGTAAATTGTCTTGATGAACATTTTGAAGAATTTCTAAAAACATTATTAAATTTGGGTTTTGATATAAATTCAAAGAATGATTTAGGCCTAACGCCCTTAGCTCTTTGCAAAAATGAAAAAATTGAGGGTATTTTAGTAAAATACGGTGCATTTAAATAGTTTTATTTTTAAATATTAGGCATCTGAAAGAAAATAATTAATCCATATGTGACGAATATTTTTTGAATATGCCTTAAATAGTGGGGTTGTAGCATTAAGAAATTTATATTTGCAACAACCCCATATATAATCCACTCATTTTAACATCACAGGAAGATATAATATGTTTTTTTACTGTAATGTCATATTTGAAGATTAATAAGAATATTATATGGTAAAAGCTCTACATTTCCGGGGGTTGTAAAATGCCAGGAAGTATAAAAAAAATATTAGAAAGCGTTTTAAGCAAAGGAATTTATGACATTATTAAGTATTTAATTTTCATAGTGATTACTGGGATTACTGGGCTAGCAATGCATATTGTTGTTTCTAGCGTTGATTATTTGATACCTTATTCAATCATAATAGCCATTATTGCTGCAGCAGCTATGGGATTATTAGGATTATTTGCATATAAACAATATAGCCCTATATACAATGTATATACTAAAACCGATTTTAAATATATATTTTTAGAAAAAGAATGCTTCTATGAATATATAGACATGCACCACATAATATATCAAAAGCAGATTAAACTAAAGGTTCTATGCAAAAGTATTGATAGATACTATGATAAATATAATTGGACTGGCAGCGATAAAACTAAAATTAACAGTGCTGATAAAGATCATATAATCATATTAACAACCAAACGAGACTCATTTCAACAATTTGAAGTTCATTTTGGCAAAATCTATAAGAAAGGTGATATTATAAACCTACACTTGACTTTTGAATTGCAAGATAATGAAAATAAAGCTAATCCAGTCATATCTTCAACTATAGTAGAACCAACAAAGCTTCTCAGATTAAAAATTAAAATATCAGAAAACTATAGGAAAGGTTCAGCAAATGCTGAAATATTTCCTATTATAGATAGTCGTATTGCCTTGGATAAATGCGAAAAAAGTTTTGACAATAATGGAGTAATAAATTGGGAAATATCAAATCCTCCAATGTTATTAGTGTATTCATTACGATGGAATGTACCAAAATCATAATTTTTTAAATTTATAGTTATATAGTAACATAAAATGTGGCAATACTATATTATGTACAAAAGTATATTTTAAATCAAAAACAAAGGGTGATTTTATATGCACGACTAACAATTGGGGAATGTAAATAAATTTAAATTTCATAATAATTTATTTATATTCCCAATACTCACAAAACCTTTTATTATACAATTAATTTATTTTCTTCTATCATATCTCTATTTACATTTCCAAATAAACGCATTAAATAACACACTATGAATTGTGTAATATTTATAACACTATTGAAAATAATAAACTCCTCTCAGTTTTTTAATCAATTTTTTAAAGCTTATTAACTTTAACTTTCCTTTCTAAGATTTTTTAAGAATTCTTTAAGATTTTTTCATGATATTATTAAACAATTAAATAAAATATGTTAAAATGTAAGTAAATGTATAAACTTTATGAATAGATTTATAATTAAGAGAGGTGTGATATCATGGGGCTCTTTAGTAGTATTTACCAAAGTAGAATCTTAAAAAAAGAATATACAAGCTCTTTAGAATCTTCTTATACTGAAACAAAATCATCAAAAAAATTTATCGTAGAAAAAAATGAAACATACTACAATGGGGCTGCATTTTTCCATGAACTTATAAAAGACAATTTAAGTAATTTAGTTGTAATTTGTATTGGCACAGATAAATGCATATTTGATAGTTTGGCACCTTTTGTTGGAAGCATTTTAAAATCAAGAGGCTTTAGCCTTCCTATTTATGGCACAATAGAAAATCCTATTCATGCAGTTAATATATCACATTCTTTAATAGAAATAAAGAAAAATCATCCTAATGGTTTTTTTATAGCCATTGATGCTTGCTTTAGCAACAAAGAATCCCAATTTCAAATTCATTTAAGAAACTATCCTATTCATCCTGGTGCTGGAGTAAACAAAAAATTACCAAGTACAGGAGATGTATCTATAGTTGGAACCATAGCAGTTAGTAATGATGATGTTAAATTCTCCGATATTCGTCTAAATGATGTACTACACATGGCTAATAAAATTGCAGATATAATAATGGAGGCAGTCAAAAGTGATAAATTTGATGATTTGCACAAGGATAATATATTGAATTTTGCCAATTTTAAAAATAAACATCATTTTAAGTAAACACGTTACAAAATAATACAGCTGTTATATCAAGTATTTAAACATACTGATATAACAGCTTTAATTTTGCTACTTACAACTGTATTCTATCCCTAAGTTCTTTTATTTCCTTTTGTTCTTTCTCATTTAAACCTAAAATATACTTATTAAATTCCTGATACCATTGCTTTTCATATTCATTTTCAAGACTTAAATCATATATATATCTTGATAAAAGAACTACTTCCATTTGAGATAAGCTTTTAAAATAAGTAATATATTCATCTTCAAATAGACAATCAGCACTTAATATATCAAATAAATCTTCCAAACTACTAATGTTATCTTTAATTAATGATATTTTATCTTCCACTGAGGAACAATCTCTAATTTCTTCACTTAATTTTTTAAATTGAGCGTTTGACATACTTTCACCATCATTGTATTGAATCATTTCGTCCACATTATCTTCTTTAAAAGATAGAAATACTGATTCTAATCTATTTATTTTTACGTTTTCTTTTATCAATAAAGCTGCTTTCAATGCAGATTTTTTCATATAAGCTATCAATGCCTCATTTTTAATATCCAAAACTTCCGAGCACTTTTTCACACACTTTAACAATTCTAATTGTAATTCTTCCAAAGATAATTTTTCTAATTTATTTTTTATGCACTTCCTATCCAAATTACTAATATTAAGGTTATTTGGCTCCTTACCACAAATAATCATTCCTAATGAATTAATAAATACCAATTCAAATATGTTTATCAACAACAATTCACAGTTTTTGTCATAAGCTTTTAACAACTTATTAATTTCACTAATACAAAATTTATTACAAAACTCATTTTCTAAACTTAAAGTCTCTAAATAATTATATATATATTCAATACCTGTACGGTTCATATTATCAATGTGAAGCTGATAATCTATTGATCCTGAACCTTCATGAGCTGCAAAAAAACTATTATATTCTTTAAAAAACAACGGAATTCCATAATCTATAGTATCGTTATAAGAGTAATTATCAACTTTAAGTTTATTTTTACTAATTTGGTATAATAGCTTCTTACTATATAATACTTTTTTACTAATCAAATCCTGTCCTTTACTCAACATTTCAAATAGGCTAGTATTCTTTATTTCTTTGATTACAAGTTCCATATTGTTAAAGCTTTTTAAATAGCTCCCTATAGTATAATCAATACATTTCAAAATGCTTTCAACTGTCTCTACTCTAACCGAGCTGCTTTCATCCTTTGTGTAATATTTTAATTTCTCCTTTAAAAGCTCCATTCTTTCATAGTATACTTTTCTTAAGGTATTATCATTTAGTAATTTTTTCTGATAACAAATTCCTAAAATCTCTTTTAAAAAACTTTCCTCATCAAGGTTCTCTCCTGCAAAATAATCATATTTTTCAATACTATTACTCTTACCCATACTTCATCAATCCTTTTCATTATCAAGATTTGTATAATCTTTAAAACCATTTTTTATATTATCAGCAATTTTATACAATACCCTTCCTTCTAAAAGTTCTAATGATCCTTGACAATAATTATCAAATTTATCCTCCATAATTTCTATTAATTCATCATCACTTATATAATCTAAAGTTTCATTTTTATAATTATAAAAAATTTCTACAAGTTCGTTTATTGTATCACTATAGTTATACTGGGATATATATGGTGAATCACAAAAAGCTTCAATAATTTTACTTATGATTTGACCATTGAATTCTATTCTTCCACTTTTTTCAAGCGCTATATTCCTTGTGTTTATGATTTCTTTAACATCTTCACAAGATAGCTTTAATCCATATTCTCTTGTAGATTCGTTACACTGAATTATGTCATTAAAAACTTGCTTTTCTAATAATTCATTTTGAAACAAATCAATAGAATTTTTCATTTCCAAAACTTCCTTTCAAAAAAGTATTGACTTTTTGTTTTAAATGTGTTATGATTAAAATGATATATTATGTAATGTTCATTGTAACATTTATACATTTTATTGTCAATATACTTTATTGAATTACAGTTTATAATAGATGAATTTTTAATTTTCCAATAAAAAAGGACTTAATTCTCAGTAAAATTGAGATTTAAGTCCTTTGCTAATTATATAAACAACTCAATGATTTAAAATTTTAATACATTTTATTAAATAATTGTAGCATCAATATTAATTTCCTATTTAAATACTTTAACCCTATCTTCCAAAGGTTCAAACTGTTTCTCATCAGGTTGTGCTGTTGGCTTTCCAAATGGCATTTGTCCGATAAGTTTCCAATTATTTTGTATAGACCATTCCTTCTTAATATCCTCTTCAATTAATTCATTATAGTGTTGCAATGATACACCAAATCCTTCAATTTCTAATGAAGTCCATATAATATATTGATTTATACCACTTGATTGTTGTGACCAAATTGGAAAATTATCTTTATAGGCAGGAAACTTCTCCTGAAGCCCTTCAATTACACTATTGTCTTCAAAGAATAAAACTGTACCATATCCACTTTGAAATGAATTTATTTTATTCTCAGTAGAACTAAATTTATCAGCTGGAACTATCCTTCTTAAAGCTTCCTTTGTAATATCCCATAGTCTATCATGGTGTTTTCCAAGTAGCAAAACTACTCTTGCACTTTGAGAATTAAATGCTGATGGAGCATGTTTTACAGCATATTCAATAATTTCTTTAATTCTTTCGTCAGAAGTTACAGCTTCTTTACTAATTCCATAAAATGTACGTCTGTCTGCTACGGCAGAATAAAAATTTTTTCCCATATTATCATTCCTCTCTAATAATTTTAAATATTTTTCACATCAATTATTTTCACCATTTATTGATTAATTATTTTTAGCTTACATAATTGATTAATTATTATACATTCTTATATTTACTAACTAATTTAAATTTATTATTATATAAAAACTATAATTAGTCAATAGTTTTTTAATAGATATCCAAAAATAACTTAAATTCATCTATTTAAATATAAGCAATTTAAAAAAGAATCTTCTAATACTAATTAAAAGATTCTCTCTTAAATTATTTATATTACTTTAGTTAACTTCACTTTTCTATTAATTTTTCAATATGAAAGATTACACAAATATCAACTGTACTCCCATCATATATATTATTGTTCCACCCAATATGCTAACCAAATTATTGCGCTTCCAAATATGCAATACTGCTACTGTGGCAACTCCAATTGCTTCAGGAATTCCAAAGGGAAATGCATGCAAATTAATATTTCTTAAGCAGTAAATTATGAGCATAGCCATTACTGCAGGAGGCAAATAATTACCTATATACACTACATATTTTGGTGTAGTTTTATTTTTTCCAAACAAAACAAATGCTGCTGCTCTTATAGCAAATGTTACAGCTCCCATAACTAATATGGCAATTAAAGTATAACTACTATTAACATGCATCACCAACATCCTCCCCTCTGCTTTCCTCATAATTGTTCTTATCTATTTGCCTTTGAAAAATCATCAAAGTTACTGTTATAAGTATCATTGATGGCAAAATTAAATTATCAGTTCCAAAAATTAAAAGTGATATAATGGTTGATAAAATACCAATTATAACAGGAATATGGGTTTTATAGGATGACCACTGTTCAATAAAAATAACTACAAACAAGGCCGTCATTGCAAAATCAATTCCCTTTGTATTGAATTTAATCAATGAACCTAAAGCTGATCCTATAATCGTTCCAATTATCCAATATACTTGATTGAGAAATGATATACAAAAAAGAAATAAATTATTGTTAACACCTTCAGGTGCTTTTGAAGAACATAACAATGAATAAGTCTCATCAGTGAGAGAATATATCATATATATTTTCTTCTTTCCCATTTCTTTAAACTTATCTATAAAAGATAAACCATAAAACATGTGTCTGATATTTACAAACAAAGTCATAAGCGCTATTTCTATTAAACCTGCCCCACCTGTTAATAAATTAATAGCTATAAACTGCATAGAACCTGCATATACAATTATGCTCATTAAAATTGCCCATAGTAAATTATATCCAGACTTTTCAAATAACAATCCAAAAGCCATTCCAACAGAAATATATCCCAGCATAACTGGTATTGTAATTGGAAATGCTGCTTTAATTGCTCCTTTCATATAAATGCCCCCTTTAATCCTTATATTTCTTAAAATAATACTCCATCTTTTTTGATATAAAAATACTCCCCTTTCCACTAGCAGATTTTATTTCTAAACCTGTTTATCTTAAGGGGAGTAATAACGTTAATAATGTTACTGTAATTTTATGGTTTTATAACTATTAATCCTAACATTAAATAAGAATCCTATATATTCTATAAAAAAAACATTCTATACTAGTCTTCTATTTCAACATATATTCTCTTATTGATTTTTCCCTTACTTTTATAGTCTACTATTTTTATTTTTCCAACTTCAGAAGTATTTTTTACATGGGTTCCTCCATCTGCTTGAAGATCTAATCCCTCAATTTCAACTGTTCTTATTTGTTTAATTCCTTCTGGCAAAAGATTTATTTTAGTCCTTATTAGATCAGGGATTTTAAAAGCTTCTTCCCTTTCTAAAATATTTACCTTAAGTTCTCTTTTAGATTGTACTTCCTTATTAACCTTCTCTTCAATTTCCTCTACTAGTTCCTTATCAAAGTTTTCAAACTCAAAGTCCATTCTTCCTTTAAGGCAATCCATGTCTCCACCAGTTACTTGTGCCTTATAATCTCTCCATACAACACCACATAAAATATGCATAGCTGTATGAGTTCTCATTAATTTATATCTGTGTTCCCAATCTATTTTTCCTGTACACATTTCATTGACTTCAGGAAGTTTTCCATCAATATAGTGATATATGTCATTTCCTTTTTTCTTAACCTTTTTAACAACATACTTATCTTTAGCTGTTTCCAATACTCCAACATCACAAGGTTGACCACCTCCCCCTATATAAAATGCTGTTCTATCTAAAATAACAGCATTTTCAGCCTCATCTGCACCAATAACTTTACATTCAAATTCCTTTATGTAACTGTCCTTTTGAAATATTAATTCAGTCATTTCTCATTCCTCCTAAATTTTATTTAAAATTATTAAATTGGATAAAAGTTTACAACTATAGCTTTAAGAGTACTCTTACCACAACTTTTATAAGTGTGAGGATTTGCTGATGAAAAACAAATGGAATCTTCCTTTTTAAGCAAATAATCCTCATTGTTTGTTGTAAGTACAAGTTCTCCTTGAATAACACTGATATATTCTTGAGATTTTTCAGAATGACCAACAGAAGTATAGGTTGCTTCTGAATCCAATTCAAGTAAAAATAATTCAAAATTTCTATGTGGTGTATTACCATAATAACAGTAAACACGATAACTTCCATCTTCACTATTCTGATATTCTGCTTCTGACTTTTTTACCACAGAAGTTTCATCTTCATGTTTATCAATTAGCACTGTATACGGAACATTTAAGCCCTTTGCAATTTTCCAAACGGTATTGATAGTTGGGTTTGAATCTCCCTTTTCAATTTGTGAAAGCATTACTTTACTCACTCCAGATAATTCTGCCAATTGTCCTAAACTTAAATTTCTTTCCAACCTCAAACGTTTAAGATTTTCTGCAATTATTGGATTCAAATTCATATATTAGACCTCCTGTTAAATAAGCACTTAAATATTGTTAATTATATTTTACACTCGTTACTTATTTATTACGATTCGTTAGATATATTATACATATCGTAAACTATAATTGCAAGTTTTATTTTAAAAATATTTATTTAATTAATACTTACAATGTAAAATCCATTAAGCAAATATATCAGAATAATCAAAACATTTTATATATCATGCAACTATATAAATTTAAAGCTTCCTTTGCATTATCAAAAGAAGCTTTAAAAATCAATTCATCTAAACTTAGTGGGTTGTCATCTGCTATCACTCAATTGTCCTCTCAAAAAAGTTGTGCAATAAATGTATAATTATAATAATGCAATTTATTGTACCTCTCAGTTACTAACATTATTTATAAACACTAATAATTTTTTCTTCTGATTCTACACCATCTTTTACACCTGTTAATTTTATATACATT
Source organism: Clostridium carboxidivorans P7 (assembly GCF_001038625.1). Classification (GTDB taxonomy): domain Bacteria; phylum Bacillota; class Clostridia; order Clostridiales; family Clostridiaceae; genus Clostridium_AM; species Clostridium_AM carboxidivorans. The sequence continues at coordinate 1,220,420 of NZ_CP011803.1, read as the reverse complement.
TTTGGTCCAAAATAAGGCAAGCTTATAGAAGAACAATCTAATTTCCATTTATTTTCTAAGTTCCAATCACTATTAACTGCTTCTGCAAAAGGACCTTGCTCTGAAGTATTTCCTACATAAATTTTATAATAATCAAAATACGAGTATTGAGACAAACCTATGACTACCGTATTATTTGGTGATATTCTTGTCCAAGGCTTAGGAGGCGGAAATACTTTGAATGTATTGCCAGTATCACTACGTAAAACATCAGTTTCATTTGTAACAAATACCACATCATCTATAACATTCATAAAAATCACATCAAATCCACCATCAAATAATTTAGTATTACAACTTCCATCCAGCTTAACTTTAAATACTTTTCCGTCAACATCACTATTATTAGGAGAAACTGCACATTGTATTCGATAATACATCCATCCATTACTTACATTTATATTGCTTACACATTCTTTATTATCATGCTCTATGTTAAAAATTTTCGTTTTTTCAGAACCATCTATTCTTACCTTGTAAACATCTGATGAATACGAATAATATATCCATCCATCTATTATACCGCCTATTTTAAATGCCTGCACACTACCATCATCATTTAACTTTGATTTGTTCTTACCATCAGTAGTCACTTTATAAATTTTACAATCTAGTGCATCCCTATAGTAAATCCAATCACCATAAACAATCATACTGTCTGTAAAACAATCACATACCATTTGTTTACATGTTCCATCTGTTTTAATTTTATATATACTGTCTTTCCCATCGCCTGCATAATAATCATCATGATAATATATCCAGTCACCTACTACTGTCATATCCCACTTATCATCATTAGCATAAGGTCCTGAATCATAATTAGCTTTACATACTATCGTTTCATCGCTACCATCAGTTTTTACTTTGCAAATTTTAGTATTAAAATCATCTATAAAATCTATAAAGTATACCCAATCACCTACTACATTTATGTTAGAAGCTGATCTATCGCTCAATTTAATCTTTTCTGCTTCCTGTGCTTCATTCTTTTTATATAATTTAGATCCATCATCAAGATTACGATAGTATATCCAATCACCTTGTTTTGCTACAAAAGATTTATTAAGTAAGTTTCCATTGCATGATTGTTGTTCTAAAACTTCTTTTTTTATGTTAAAGTGTATCTTATATTCTTTTTTTAATGCCTTACCTTCAGCAGAATGCACCTTAGATCCAATATTTAATATGTAACTTTCTCCTTGTATATAACCATCTTCTGGAGCTGTTACTATAATTGTTTTCTTATCTTCTCCTTCCACAATTCCTACATTCACCAAAGCACCATTACTATCTGTTATAGTTATACCTTGTTTGCTTACATCATCAAATCCAACATCACCTGTAAATTTAATAGTCCATTTTTTGTCTTTTTCTACTGTTTGATTGTCTATAAAATTTGCTGCTTGTACATTATGGGAAATCAATAGAAAAATACTAAGAAAAGCTACTGCTAAAAATTTGTTTTTCAATTTATTAATCCCCTTTCTATTTTTTATAATTATCTTATGTAAATATAATGTAAGCTATAAAGTACTACTGTTTCACCATAAGATTGCCTAAAAATTCTTATTTTCATGGTTTTGGATAAAAAAATATTACTGTTTCTATTTGACTTATGGTAATTATATCATGGTTTACGTAATATTAAATAGTACATTATTTATATGTTTTTTTACATAATTTTTCATAATAATTTAGATCCATTTTACATTTTCTTTTTCATAAAATTAAAAGAGCCTGAACTAAGTCCAAACTCTTAAAATATTTATATCTTATTCTTATAATGTTGTTGTTTTATTTTGACTAGATTCCAAAAATCAAGAATCAATCTATTTGCATTTAATAGTTGAATAAAAAACAGTGCCTAAAATGATAATTCCACCTAATATTTCTCTTAAAGTTGGTATTTCTCCTAGTAAAAAAGCAGCAAATACAATACCGTAAACTGGCTCAAGACTGGATATAATACCTGCTGTCTGGGTTTTAATATTCTTTAAGCCATTTATGAATAGAGAATGAGAAATTCCAGTGAAAACTGTACCTAATACTATAAGCAGCACTATATCTCTAGAGCTAAAAACAGGCTTCTCGAAAAATAATGAAGGCATTAATACAATTGCTGCTACAAACTGTTCATAAAAAGCAATTAATGAACTGGAATATTCTTTTACATATTTTCTATTCATCATTGAAAGAATAGCATAAGTAAAGCCTGATACTATTCCCCAAAGAACTCCTTGTGTTAGATTATTTCCAAGTTGAAACTTTGGAACCACAAAAAGTACTCCTAAAAATGTAATAACTGCAATTACAATATCTCTTAACTTAATTTTCTCCTTGAAAAAGTATGGTTCAAGAAAAGTAACAAAAACAGGAAAAGTAGAAAATGTAAGCAGTCCTATTGCTACTGTAGCTGTCTGTATGGATTTAAAAAAGGTGCTCCAGTGAATAGCCAAAATTATGCCCATTACTATCAGATAAAAATAATGCTTTTTTTCTTTTAGCTTTATATCCTTTTTTAAATAAAACATTAAAGTAAATAGAAATATACTTGAGAAGACAACTCTTCCAAGAACAATTATCATCGATGGCAGTGATAATAACTTTCCAAACAAACCTGATAAGCCGAATAAAAAAACAGCAAAATGAATTTGTATTAAATTTTTATTTTTTATATTCATATAGTTACCCCTCCCCCATAAAAGCCTTCTAGAAAGCAAAATTTTCAAAGATATTATTTATTCTAAAATAATACAAAGTATTTATAACAATACAATGTAATTATAAATAAAAACACATGCATTTTCCACTATTTCTACAAAAACGAAAGGTATGTCTGTTATTTGCTACATATAGGTATCTATTGTATAATATAATCAAAATGCCACGAATAACTTAACAAATATTAACCAAAATAGTATAAATAATGGGTGAAAGAGGTATTAAAATGAACTATCTTTACAAGTTTTTCGTAATTATAATATTATTTTTTCTATTTATTAGATCTTTGCTTAGATATAAAATTAAACAAGCCCTTATTTATTTTTTACTTTTAGCATTATTTTTAGCAATTATACTTCATTAAATAATATTAATTTCTTCAATTAGAGTTATACATAGTATCTTCAATATATACTTTCCATTCTAAAAAGTTTATTAAATTTTATAAAAAGGAGAATTACTTAAAATGAATGATAGCAGTATTTTTACAATTTTAATTATTATAATTATAATAACACTTATAGCTAGAGAATTTTGGTGTTGGTATTGGAAACAAAATAAAATTGTATCCTTGCTTGAGTCCATAAATAAAAAATTAGATAATTACAACATGAGTTTAGAAAATAACAGTATTACGCCAAAAATATCAGAAGAAAAAATAAGTAATATTGAAAATAAAGTAGATGAAGCTGTTTTACAACAAAATTCCACTAAGAATAGTTTGTGTAAGGTGGTTTCCGAATTGGATAAAATTTACAAATTATATAAAGATGAAATTTATAGCGAACAAGAATTTATATTGAAAAAAAACAGTTGGATTGAAAGTTTAAAGAATTTAAATTTTGTATATAATGAAACTGAATTTTTAGAAGCATTATCTCCATTAATTAAAGAAAACATTTTAAATTCAGAGGAGTTTGAAAGAGTAAAATATGTAATCTCAGGAGAGTATTCTAAAGACAAGCTTAAAAAAGAACAAGAAATTAGAGTTAAAGAGGAAGAAGACGCTAAGCAAAAAAGAGAAGAAATTATTAATAATGTAAAAAATCAAACAAAAAAAGTAGCAAATAAAACCTTTGATAAAATCAACGATATTTTAAATAGTAATCCTCCAGAAAGTTCAGAGAAAATTAAAACTTGTGAATGTGGAGCAGAAATTAAAGACGATTATGTTTTTTGTATCAATTGTGGTAAAAAATTAAAATAATACTAAATTAGATAAAATGTATAACTTTATAATTTTTAAATTCAATAATAAAAGTTTCTCTTTACGGAACTATGTTTAGAAAGGAACATTCATCATCTTTTATTAGATATGAATGCTCCTCTCTTTTTTTATTTATTTTATGCAGCAAAATCCTGTAAACAAGTACCTAAACTAATTTTTGTATAAACTCAATAGGAAACATAGTACGCTTAGCTGTTTCTTCAGGAGTTAAACCTTGGCTTAAAAATCGCTTTATAACACTTACCATACTCTCCCCGACTTCAATAATATGTTTATCAGGATCATAAAATCTAATGACTCTCTGCCCCCATGGATGTTCTTTAACATCATGAACATATTCTATATTATCAAAGCTTTTTAGCCTTTCTACAAATCCATTTAAATCTTCTTCTTCAAAATAGAGTTCAAAATTATTTGACCTATGTGCAACTTCATTTTCATTTATATCAATAAGTTCTGCAAAGCCCTTTTGTATTGCAAAACCATTTTCAAAAGTAACATTTGCTCCAAAGTCCATTGTCACCTTTTGATTAAGCACCTTTCCATAAAAATTTTTTGAAGCTTCAATATCACTAACAGCTATAAGTGGACATACAAATTTCATTTAAATCTCTCCTATCTATAATTTCTTAACGTTATTTATTATATATCAATATTTAAAAAGTTCATTGTAAAAATCGGACATGTTTTTGAAAAATTCTTTAGGAGAAATTCCACATATTTGTTTAAAATCATGAATAAAATGTGATTGATCAAAATAGCCTAAGATTTGAGCTGCATTTATATAACTTTTATATTCAGCTTTTTTTAGCATATTTATTGAATAGTTTACTCTGGAAATTCTTAAAAACGTCTTTGCATTTATTCCAATATATTCATTAAGCAGCCTATTTAAATGACGCTCACTTATATATTCACTTGACGATAACTCTTTTACTGTTAATATTCCACTTGCAATCTTAATTCTTTCTAAGGCAGCATCAATTACTGCATGTTGTTTATTATTTTTCTCTACTGATCTCAACAAAATCATATTAATCATTGAAATCATATCATCTACATTATTTGAAACTTCCATAGCACACCTTAAAGAATCATGTAAATGCTTGTCAACTTCATCTACCTGTGTCTGAATATCACACAGCTCTGATTGTTTTATCCCTGTAATAGCATGTAATCCTCCAGGTATAAACTCAATAAAGAATCTTATTTTTTTTAAGTTCACATCATTTTTTACTATAACTGTTTTTGTTGTTGCACCCCAAAGCCTTAATGAAAAATCATTGTTTTCATAAGTATATATGATACAACCACTGCAGTCAGGTATTAAAGTTAAATCATTAATGTTATCACTGCATTTTCCCATTTCCTTTGGGTTTGGAAATAATATAGTATAGTGTGCAATATATTTTCTAAGAAGAGGATGAGGAGCTATGTATATATAGTTAGGTGTTTCTTTTATTTTTAAATGCTTCTTTACCAAAATATCATTAAAGAACAAATTCTATTCCTCCCACACAAATATATTGATAATTATACTATAGTTACATACATAATTTCACAAATTTTCACAATTAATAATTTGAATTCAGTTGTACATAATACACTTGGAGGTGTTTTTATGAAAAAGAATAATTCAAATAAAAATGACAGAATATTAAATTCATCATCAACATCACAGTCTCGTGGAATATCAACTTCTTCCAACATAACTATTGAATCTGCAAGTGCATCCGAAGATGACAAGAACTCATTATTTCCTAATTTTCCTGAAGAAAAAGAATGGGCTTCTAAAACTACTGAAACTGTAACTGATTACACTGAATAAGATTTATTATTCAGGGAAGCTTATAAACTTCCCTGAATATTATATAAATACGATACACCTATTCTCCTGTTAATTGCACATATTTTGGAATATGTCCTGTATATGAAAGGAATTTATCTATAATATCTTTGGTTTTAATCTTAAGACTGGAAGTATTAATACAAGGATGACACCCCAAATAATCTTCCTTTATTATATCTTCATCAATTAAAAGCTTTACCTTCTGTTCTTTATCATTCATAAGTCCCATAACGCTCACAGATCCTGGCGTGATGTCAAGATATCTTTCCATATACTCTGCTGGTGCAAAAGACAGACGAGAAGATTGAATCTGCTTAGACAACTCTTTTGTCCTGAATTTTTTATCACCAGGCATCATAAGCAAATAAAATTCAGTTTTCTGGCTGTTGCATAAAAATAAGTTTTTGCAAATGGTAATACCCAAAAGCTTTTCTACATCATAACAATCCTCAATGCTTGCTGTTACATCGTGATCTATACGACTATAAGGGATGTGAATCTTATCAAGTAAATCGTAAACTGCCATTTCCTTAGATAATCTAGAATCTACTGGTTTCCCAGTATAGATAGTTGGATCTATATGTATTTTTGTCATTAATTTAATTACCTCTCTTTCTTAAACATGGTATTATAAGTATCAAAACTCTTCTAAAAAAAGAACCTTCTTGTTTTAACAAGAAGATTGTAAATACATAAACTAAAAATATACAAACGCCACAGCCATATCTACAGAATATGAATTCATTATAGCATTATTTGCTTTTTTATGGAATATTTTCTCTCTTAAAAAATTACCTTTATTGCGGTACCCTCTCCAACCTTACTTTCTATATCAATCCTAGCATTATGAATTTTAGCAATTTCCGCACATAAAGAGAGTCCAAGTCCTACACCATTATTAGCCCTTGCTCTGGATTTGTCCACCATAAAAAATGGTTCCATTACCTTTGATATATCCTCTTCTGGAATGCCAATTCCGCTGTCCTTAACTTCTAGTATTATATTAGAACTGCTATTTTTATATGCTTTTAAGTATATTTTATCACCAATTTTAGATGCTTTAATAGCATTATCAATAAAATTAGTTATCATTACCATTATTAACTCTTTGTCCATTAATAAATTTAAATCTTCAGCTGAAATTTCCAAATGAATATTTTTCTCCTCCAATTTCGGCTGTAGAGAATTTTTAATTTCAATTAGCAATTCTGAAGTATTTTCACTTTTCTTTTTAAAATTTTCTTTTCTCAAAACTATTAAATCCATTAATTTGAAAGCTAGCTTTTCCAATCTCTTTCCTTCACTGTATATGTAGCTTAATGAATTTATAAAGGTTTCTTCATCATACTTAGTGGTTCTAAGAAAATCAGCATATCCTATTATAGAAGTCAGAGGCGTTCTGAGTTCATGAGCCAAATTATCAATAAATCTCTGCTTGTCATTTGAAGCCATTTTAAGTTCTCCAATTTTATCCTCTATAACATCTGCCATATCATTAAAATTTTTTGATAATAATCCAATTTCATCATCTGATATTACTTTTACTCTTTCACTAAAATTTCCATCAGCTATTTTTTGAGTGGTTTTAATTAATTTATTTATAGGATTTACTATAAATTTACTTAATGCTATGGTTACTGCAACTAAAATTATACATACAAATATGTTTAGTTTTAAAAGAAGATTTAACAAGTATTTTTTATTTTTATAAATACTTGAAACATCCTTAACATAAGAAATTTTATAGTAATTATTATCTAAATTTATTTTTTTGCTTATGAATAAATAGTTTTTTTCATCAATATCACGTATTATATATTTCACTTTATTAAGCTGAACATTAAGTTCCTCTCTTTTATCTGATATATTCATACTTAAATTAGTAAAAATAACTTTATTGTTATTATCTATTACCTCAATATATATATCCTGTTTTCCAAAATTATTTAAATATGTATTAATCATTGAATCTATACTTTGTTTATCAAGCTCAGTCTTGTAAGAATTAGACTCTTTTTGAATTTTAAATAAAAATAAATTTGATTCTACAAAGGAACAAAATCTCTGCTCTTCATTTATTCCAGAATTAATTTCTGTATTAAGATTCAGTTTAAAATTGCTGTTAATTAAATATATTGATGAAGGAACAAAAAATATTTCAAATATAACCAATGTGCATAAAAATATCTTCTCCCAAAATTTCATTTAACCCTCCAGCCTGTATCCTAATTTAAATACAGTTTTAATTTTATCCTTCCACTGAAGCTTTTTTCTCAATTTTTGTATATGGTTGTCTATAGTTCTAGTTTCTCCAACATAGTCATATCCCCAAATTTTTTCTATTAATTTTTCTCTGGTCAATACAACATTTTTATTTTGTACTAAAACCACTAATAATTCAAATTCCTTTAAAGTAAGCTCTACAGCTTCACCTGCTTTCCTAGCTGTCATTTCTTCTAAATTTATCTCTACATCTTCAAAATTTATTACATTAGTATTTTTATTATAATGTCTAAGCACATTATCAATTCTAGCTAATAATTCAATACCCTCAAAAGGTTTTGTTATATAATCATCTGCTCCAGCTCTAAGACCATACACCTTATCTGTAACAGAAGTTTTAGCAGTTAAAAATATAACTGGAATGCCTAGAGGCTTTATCTTTTCAAGTAGTGTAAAGCCATCAATTTTAGGAAGCATAACATCTAAAAGAATTAAATCAAAACTGTCATTTTCAATTTCCTTTAAAGCTTCTTCCCCATTGAAAGCTGTTTTACACTCATAATTTGCCATATTCAAATTCAACTTTATTAAGTTCGATATTGGCAATTCATCCTCAACAACTAATATTTTTATCATTACCTACTTGTCCCCCATAATCATTAAATTTTCATAATATCAATTTCTCAATATAACCATTTACTTTTTAGTTTTGTAGTAATTTAATATTTTACTTAAATGAAAATAATCAGATTGAATAAACTCTCTCTGACTATCTCCATTTTAACTTTATGCAAAGCCATAGTTCTTCACTTAATAATACCCAATAAACTTCCTGCGCTCTTAATAACTTTATTTACTAATTAATCTTAATCTCTCTAGTTTGACTATCATTATTCTTTTTCATCGAAGGCAAAGTCTTAATATCATTATCCTTTATCTCATAATGTATTACAGAATAATCTGTAAGATTTATTTCAATTCCAGCATTTCTTCCATCCTCCAGCTTACAATCTAGAAATAATCTGCCTAAATCAATTTCCTTATCAGCTCTTATAGTATTACCTGAAATTTTCTTTCCTATTTTCTTAAAGAAGCTTAAAGTTGCATCCTTAACCTTATTGTCATCAATTGCAGACTTTAAATTCTCATCCAAACCATTTATAGCTGTTACATTTATTACTTCACCAGTTTTTTCATTTATGGAAACAAAATTTGAACACACCTTATTTTTATCAAAATCTTTAGGGGTAAAATCAACGTCTATTATGCTCTCATTTTTCAATTTAGCTGTATTTTCTGCTATTATCTTTGCATCTTCTGGATGCTCCTTAGCAAATTTTTTCTTTGATTCTTCAAACTTTTTTGCCTCTTCTGGATGTTCTTTTGCATATTTTTTTCTAAATTCCTCTAACTCTTTTCTTTTATCAGATGACCTGTGTATTTTTGTTGACGAAAAGTAGCTTGCATCCTTTCCCATATAGCTTTTCATAGCTTCCGCAGCTATTTTAATTGCCTTTTCATCACTAATAGTTCCCTGCTGTCTAACAACACTATTATTACTCTTACTTTCTGCTGCTACAACTACATTTTTAGTAGTATCATTTTTTTGACTTGCATAAGTAATTCCTGAAGCACCTCCTACCACTAGTAAAGCCAGTACCCAAACTAATATTCTTTTTCTATTCATGATAAATACCTCCAAAATTGTATTTAGTTGTTTAGAATGCTAAGCATCCTCACTACAACATAAAGTATATATTAGAGATATGTAAAAGCCGTCCTTCACTTGTCACCAAGTTGTAAAATCTATGAACACTTACCATTTTATTTCTAATCCTACTCCAACCTCTTTTATAGGCAGAACCTTATGTATTTCTGCTTTAACAATAAACGAAGTACAATGGCAAGGATATAATTCTTTTATGTTGTTCTTTTTAAAATACTGGATTGTTTTATTAACTCTTCCATCAACTTCAAATAAGTGAAATCCACCTATAACCCCTAATACTCTAGTATCATTGCATACTTTTTTTGCATATTCTATTATGTTGCATATTCCACTGTGGGAGCAACCAGTAATAATGTAAATACCTTTTTCACTTTTATATACCAATGCAGTGTCATCCATTACATAATCATCAATGAAGGTACCACAAACAGCTTGTTTACCTATAAATTTTCTATTTTCAAAATCATTTGTTTCAGGTATTTCACCTAAAAAGATTATATTTTTACTAACTTTAATGGGTTCTTTTGAAAGAATTAAATTGCATTTTTCTTTCAACTCTTTCTCTAAAATTGGAGAACAAATTTTTAAATTTTCCATTATTTTTTCTTTAAATGCATCTGGATGAGAAATAATAGAAATATTATTGCTTGTATTTTCATTAAAATAGTATTTTAATCCTCTTGTATGATCATCATGTCCATGAGAAATAACTATACTGCTTATCTTGTCCAAGTTTATTTTAAATGCTTTAGCATTTTTCATAAATAAATCAGAATACCCTACATCTAACAAAAAGCTTGTATCTTCATCTTCAATATAATATGAAACAGCAGGTTCACCGCAATAGTACTGATCAATGTAAGTATTGTTATCTACCAAAACTTTTAGCTTCATAATTTTTTCTCCTAATCCACTTTGTAATCAAATTATCTTACAATTATATATACATTATAATATAATATTTAAATATCTACAAAAATGGTAAATGGATGCCCAAAAATGCATATTAACGCAATTTAAAACATCCATTTTTTCATTCTATACTAAAGCAGGTTCACGAACTTCTTTATATATGTTTGACATTGTATCCAATGTGCTTTGATTTGCTGGTTCTAATGGATAATACCCTTTCTTGACCATATATTGCCATACTTCATAAGAATGATTACAACTCATAGTAAATGCATCCTTTAAAAATTCTCTTACCCCTGGATTACTTGCTTCCATTGCTGACCATGCATATTCTCTTCCTGCTCTTTTTAAAGTTAAAAGATATGCAGTTGCTATTTCTCTGTCATTCATCTGCTGTACATCAGTTCTTGGTGTGATTGGTGGAAAATTGTTAGTTGGTGACTTAGTATAATCCTGCAAATTGTTAGGTAACTTAGGAACATTTAATTTTTGAGTAGCGCCATCAGCTTTACTTAAATATTGAACTTTCATATTATAATCTTGAATATGTGCTGGAAAATGTGCCTGTATCATGGATTTTAATTCTTGATCCTGTGCTACATTTATAAACATAGCCATATTTGTTATAGAATTTACACAACTTATAGTCAATTCATGTAAGTCATATGCTTCATGTGCTGCTAACTGCATAAAAAATTCCTCCTATCTCTTATATCATAGGTAATATAAAAAATATTACTCATTATAAATTATTTTGTTAATGCCTACAAACTTTAATATTTCCATGACAAAAACTTATTATACAATTAAAGAAACTTTTAATTATTCTTAAAATCCAATATTCTCCGTTATTGATAAAAAAAGAACTTTTAGTAATAATATTTTTTAACTGCAAGTTATACTATCATTGTAAGTTCTTGACTTTTTATTTGTTTCATTATATTATTCAAGATAGATGTTCAAGGGGGAAAATACTTATGAAAAGTAAAGAAGATTATGTTTCTCGTGCACAAGTTGCATTATGGAATACCAGTATAAAAATTGCTGATAACCTTAGAGATTTAACTGAATTTGGAATAACTGAAACACAGTTTAATATGTTGGATTTATTATCAAAAAAAGAATCATTCAAAGTTACGGATTTAGCTGAAAGAATGGGAGTTAAGCCAAGCGCCATAACAACAATGATTGATAGATTGACTAATAATGGGTTAGTTTGCCGTAGGCATGGTGAAAAGGATAGAAGGGCTGTATTAGTTTCCATAACAGATGAAGGAAGAATATTAATAAGTAAGTTTGAGGAAAAATGTCGCAGAGTATTAAAAAGCTATCTTTCCTATTTAGAACCTGATGAATTGGAAACTTTAGCTTCTATTTATGAAAAATTAGGCAAATTAAATATAGATGTAAACAAAACTGAATACTAATTCCTATATATAAAAAAATAGCTGAAAGCTTCTCATTGGACTCGCTTTCAGCTATTTTGCTATTCCAGTTTTTTAAATATACTCTTAGTAACTTCTATTGAATTTAGCAGTATTAATAAATCTTCTGATGATAAATTTTTAAGTTTATTTTTTAAATTTTCCTTAGCAATTTGTAATATTTCTAAACTATATTCTTCACCTTTTTCAGTAATATTAATATTGATTGTTCTCCTATCTTGTTCATTATGAACCCTATAAACCAACTTTAAATCAACTAATTTATCTATAACAATTGTCATTTGTGGACTAGAAATAGTTAACTTTTTACATAGTTTTGAAATTGGTAAACCTCCTTCTTCATGAAGAATTCCTAACACCATTAATTGATTTAATGGAAGAATTTTAATGGGTTCTGTATGTGGAAGATTTTTAATATATACTGTATCAAGCCTTATAACTTTTTTTAACATCATTGGAAGAAAGGTGATTAAATTTTCAGCTAAGGCATCCACAGGATTATTACACATATGTTTCCCCCCTTATAATTTTAATTAAAAAATGCGTTGATTTTATAATTGCAAGATCAACGCATTTTGTTAAGTACTTACTTAGCTATATTAATCTTATCTCCATTACTTAATAAATTTTGTCCTTCTACAATTACATCTGCTCCTGCTTTTATATTGCCAGTTATTTCTGTAACTTTTTCATCAGAAATACCAACATCCACAGATAGTTTTTTAACCTTTCCATTATCAGCTAAATAAAGATAGTTTACGTTATTCTCAATTTTAAGCGCCTCATTTGGAACTGTTAGTATATTATCTTTCTTTTCAGATGGCAATGATACTTTTGCAAACATACCTGCTTTAAGTTCCCCTGTTGAATTACTAACCTTTACTTTCACAGTATAAGAATTATCTTTAGAACTAGAATTAGGACTAATTTTATCTATTACTCCAGTTACTTTTTTATTTTCTAATGCACTTACACTTACTTGTACAGATTGTCCAATTTGAATTTTTCCAACTACCTTATCTGGTACGCTTATTTCTGCAGTAAAGCTGCTGCTGTCTATTATAGTAACTGAGCCAGATTGACCACCAGCAATTTGACCTACCTTAACATCTTTAGCAGATACTACTCCATTAATAGGTGAAGTAATTGAAGCATCATTTAATTGAATTTGTGCAGCATTTACCCCTGCTTGAGATTGTGCTACTTGAGCTGCTGCTGCTTGTGTAGATTGAGGACCAGACTTTTGAACTATAAGATTTAAGTTATCTTGAGCAGCCTTTAAATCTGCAGAACAATTATCATATTTAACTTTTGCATTATCTACATCTTGTTTAGCTATAGCCCCTGAAGCATACAGTTTCTGCATCTTATCATAGTTGTTTTGAGCATCATTATAGGCTATTTGTGATTTTTGAAGTGATTGTTCAGCAGCTGTTATTTGCTGTTGAAGTCCAGAATCACTTGTTTTAGCTAAATTAGCATTTGAAGCTGCTAAGGCTGCTTGTTGAGATTGAAGTTGTGCTTGAAGTTGTGCTGCATCTAGTGTAAACAATACTTGTCCCGCTGTAACTTTGTCTCCTATATCTACATTTACACTAGCCACTTTTCCCCCAGCTTTAGGTAAAACTGTTACCTCTTGAGTAGGATTTAATTTACTTGCATATTCTAACTCAGTAGATATTGAACCAACAGCTACTTTTTCTACTTTTACATTTTTAACGTCTTGCTTTCCTTCTGCTTTTTTGCTTTTTCCAAAAATAGAAACACATCCAATAACAACAAGTATTAATGCTACACCAACTATTAACTTCTTTTTATTTAAACCATTGATATTAAACTTCATACTTCACAGCCTCCTTATGACTTTTCTTTTTCTTAAATACAACTTTGGTTAAATCATCCATTAATGTATAAACCACTGGTATTACTATTGGAGAAAGTATAGTTGATGCTACCATACCACCTATAATTACTATAGCCATACTTTGCTTCATTTCACTTCCTTCACCCATGGATAAAGCTACAGGTAGCATTGAAACTATCATTGTTGAACTTGTCATTATTATAGGTCTTAATCTGGTAACACCAGATTCAATAAGTGCATCTTTTAAGTTCATTCCTTTTTTCATTAATGTATTTGTATAATCTATTAATAAGGTACCATTTTTAGATGATAAACCTTCAAGCATTATAAGCCCAATCATTGACATTAAATTTAAAGTTTGTCCTGTTAATGCCAGCAAACCAAAGGCACCTATTATAGCTAAAGGCAGAGATACCATTCTTATAGCTGGTGTTAAGAAAGATTCATAAAGTACCACTAGTATCATATAAACAAGACATAGTGAAGCACCTAAGGCTAATCCAAGAGAACTAAAGGAATCTGCCATATTCTTTTGAGTTCCACCATAGCTTATACTGTAACCTTCAGGTATAGATAGAGGTTTTAACTTAGCTTTTATGTCCTTTGTTACTTCTCCAAGAACTCTACCTTGAAGATTTGCACCTATAGTAACAACATCCTGTTTATCCTCTCTAGATATTGATGGTGCACTATCCGCTTTTACAATTGAAGCAACTTCACTTAATGGTATTTGCTGTCCAGATGCATTTGTAATTTTTATAGATTTAATATCTTCAGCATTTTTTATCTGACCATTCATAAATTTAATTGTTATATCATTTTCTGTATTATTTGCTCTATATACTCCTGCTTTGGTACCTGCTAAGGCAGTTCTTACAGAACTTCCTATATCAGATGATGAAACTCCATATTGTGCAGCAGCTAAACTATCTATATTTACTCTTAGTTCACTGCTTTTTATATTAGAAGAATTACTTACATCAATAACTCCAGGCACTGCTTTTACTATTTTTTCAACTTGCTTTGATAAATCCTCTAAGGTACTCTGATCATCTCCTTTTATGGTAATAGACACAGGCTTACTGCTTCCACCACCAGATTGTGATTCTGTTACAGTAAAATCTACTCCAGTCATGGTTTTACCAAAGTCACGAACTTGCGCTGCTAACTTGGTTTGGCTTTTTTTACGTTCATTTTTAGGAACTAGATTAACCATAATTTCACCTGTAGCCTTATCTGAAGTTCCTTGTCCATTTGAGCCAACCATTGTAAAGTAGCTTTTTACTTCTTTCATGTTCTTTAAATATTTTTCAACTTGAGTAATTTTTTCATCTGTTTGCTTTAAGGTAGAACCTGGCGTAAGAGCAAGGTCAATAGTAAAACTACCTTGATCAGCTGTAGGTATAAACTCAGATTTTAATATTCCCATTGGTATAAGAGCAACACTGAGTACTATACAGACAATAACAGCAGATAACACCTTTTTTCTATGTTCTAAGGACCATATGAGAGTACTTTTATATTTTTCTAGGACCTTGCTAAAAAAGCCATCCTTCTTGATTTCTTTTTCTTTATTTTCTCTTTTAAGTATGCGAGATGAAAGCATTGGTGTAACTGTAAAAGATACTAAAAGAGAAAATATTGTAGCTACAACTATGGTAAGTCCAAACTCTCTAAATAACTGTCCTATCATACCAGACATAAGAGAAATAGGTGCAAATACAACTATGTCACAAAGACTTATAGCTACAGCAGCCATTCCTACTTCATCACGTCCATCAATAGCTGCTCTTATAGGATCTTTACCTAAACCTAAATGCCTTTGTATGCTTTCTATTACAACTATAGAATCATCCACCAGTGTACCTACAACCAAGGATAATCCCATAAGAGACAGCATATTGAGAGTAAAATTAAACTTATACATCATAAAGAAGGTAGCTATAAGTGATGTAGGTATAGCAACTAAAACAACTAAAGAAGAACGGAAACTACGGAAGAATAAGTAAAGTACAACTGCAGTAGTTATAATTCCTTCTATAAGATTGTGCTGTACTTGCTTTAATGAAGAGGTAATAAAAGTAGTGGTATCAAAGGCAATATCAATTTTAATATCGCTTGGAATACTCTTTTTAATTGATTCTAACTGCTTTTTTACACTATTTGCTACTTCTACTACATTGGCATCACTTTGCTTTCCAACTACAACTGCCATAGTTTTATTACCATTAAATCTTATTTGTGCAGTTGCATCTGGTGCTTCTAGCTTTATTTGAGCAATTTCACCAAGACGTACACTTCCTCCATTTGCTGTAGGCACTAGCATATTTTTAGCATCATCTATACTGTGAAATTGACCAATTACTCTAACAGCTTGATCTTGCTTGTCCTGCTTAATTTCACCAGCAGGTACATTTAGGTTAACTGACTTTAATTTGCCCATTACAGTATTAGTGCTTATTCCGTAATATTCCATAGCAGTTTTATCAAGCTTTATCATTAACTGCTTTTTATCAGCACCCATTAAACTTACGCTTCCTACACCAGGCACTTTTTCTAATTTCTGTTTTAATATATCAGATTCATTATATAATTGATCATAGCTTACATTTCCATTTAGAGAAACCGCTAAAACTGGTATAGCATTAGTATCCATCTTAAGTATAGTAGGTTTATTAGCATCTTCAGGAAGCTCCGATGAAGCATTTTCAACTGCTTTTTGAACATCTGAATATGCAGTGTTTAAATTAGCGCTAGATTTAAAAGTTATTGTAACAGTACCATAACCTTCCTTTGCTGTAGAATTAATTGTATCAACACCACTTATTCCTGACACTGCATCTTCTATTGGTTTTATAACATCTTTTTTAATGTCATCAGCACCCGCACCGCTGTAAATTGTACTAACTGTTATAACAGGGTTGTTCATAGAAGGCAGTAAATTTGCTCCCATTTTTAAATAGCCAAAAGCACCAAGTGCAACTAATAAAATTACTACCATCCACATTGCTGCCGGCCTTTTTACGGATATTTCAGTTATCTTCATTTTTATCCTCCTAGCATAAAGTTGTTAATATTTAACACGCATTACAATTTAACCTATATTAATATTTAATGTATGTTAAATATTAATATAGGTTAAATTATAGTATTATTTTACATGGAAATCAATAGTTTTTTATTAGATATTAATAAACATTAGTGTTTATTTCAGTTTAAAAAATTGATGTTGAATTTATAAAATCGTATAATTATTAAAAGAGAATGACAAAACAAAATTTAAGGAGAATACAACTATGAATAACAAAATCTTAATTATAGATGACGATAAAGAACTTTGCTTACTGCTCCAAAAAAGCGTTAGCAGTGAAAACATAGAAGCAGACTGCTGCCACTTTGGAACTGCTGGTTTGTCTGCTCTTAAAAATAGTGAATACCAACTAGTTGTTCTTGATGTTATGATGCCTGGAATAGACGGCTTTGAAACACTAGAAAGAATTCGTAAAAAAAGCAGTGTTCCTATTCTTATGTTGACTTCCAAAAATGACAACGGCTGCAAGGTGAGAGGACTGAGAGCTGGAGCTGACGACTATCTTACAAAACCTTTTAATATAGATGAATTTATTGCCCGTGTCATTTCACTGATTCGACGTTATACTCGTTTCAACCCTAATGGTGTACAAGCTTCAAAGCTTGATTATGATGGGTTAATAATAGATTTAGATAGCAGAACCATTATGATTCATAACGAAACATTAGAACTACCACCAAAAGAATTTGATATTCTTTTATACTGTGCAAAAAATCAAGGAAAAATTTTAACAAAAAAACAGATTTATGAAGAAGTTTGGGGTGAACCCTATGCCTATGATGACAGCAATATTATGGCTCTTATAAGCAGGATACGTAAAAAAATCGAGAAAACTCCAAGCAAACCTACTTTTATTCAAACAGTAAAAGGAATTGGATATCGATTTAATAAGGAGGTATAGTAAATGGACTCATCTACTTTGTTAATGCTTGCTGCTATTACAATTATTTCACTTATATTGGCTTTTAGTTTTTTAATGAAGTTACTTCAAGTAAAAAATAAATTAAAAGACATTTTAGAGATCTTAAACGATATTCAAGCAGGTAATGGAAACCATAAAATTTTAGCAAGTCCTAATGATATAACTGCTGTTATTTGTTATAAAATGAACGATATTGTTTATAGTTATGAAAAGCAGCTTGCTTCTCTTCGAAAAGCTGCTGAAACCAATAAACAGCTTATGACAAGCCTTTCCCACGATGTACGGACTCCTTTGACTACTTTAATTGGTTATTTAGATGCAATACATAAAGGAATCGTTCAAGAAAAAGAACGAGAAACTTACATAGAAACAGCTAGACGCAAAGCACATGATTTAAAAGATTACATTGATGTTCTTTTCGATTGGTTCAAATTAAATTCTAATGAAGAAACTTTTTCTATTCAGCCTTTTGAAATTTCAGAATTGACAAGGGATATATTAAAAGACTGGATACCTATTTTTGAGGAAAAGATGCTTAACTATGACATAGATATTCCTGAAAGCCCCCTAATAGTAACAGTGGATTCAGAAGGATATACTCGTGTTATCAATAATCTGGTGCAAAATGTTCTGACACACAGCAATGCAAGCCATATTGAAGTTTCTGTTTTAAGCAAACTTAATCAAGCTGAAATATGTATTACTGATAATGGAAAAGGAATATCAAAAGAAGATATTAAACATATTTTTGAACGACTGTATAAATGCGATAAAGGTCGATCTGAAAAAGGAAGCGGCCTAGGTCTTTCTATTGTACAACAAATTGTAGAAAATATGAATGGTACAATTTCCGTACAGAGTGAGCCAGATAAGTACACATCATTTATCATAAAATTTCCTTTAAACTAATAAGTAAATTCCCATTTTTGCTGTGATTTTTACCTTTTTTCAAAAAGCAAGGTTTGTGCAAGACTAATGCAAGGTTAATGCAAGGTTCACGTGTTATACTCTTTCTTGTAACTACAAAGGAGGTTTGAACAAATGAATGATTATGTTATAGAAACTAAAAATTTAACTAAACAATATGGCACTCAAAAAATTGTTGCTGATCTAAATATTCATATAAAAAAGGGTCGTATTTATGGACTGCTAGGAAGAAATGGTGCTGGAAAAACAACTACTATGAAAATGCTTTTAAACCTTACCCAGCCAACTTCTGGAGAAGTTTTCATTTTTGGCAAAGATATTAGAAAAAATGAAAAAAGAATTCTTCCACGCATTGGTTCTCTAATTGAAGCACCAGGATTTTATCCAAATCTCACTGGTACAGAAAATTTGCGTATCTTTGCAGAATTACGAGGAATTCCCAAACGTGATTCAATTAAAAATTCGCTAAAATTAGTTGGTTTGCCTTATAAGGATAAAAAACTATTCTCAGAGTATTCTCTTGGTATGAAGCAGCGTTTGTCCATTGCTCTTGCTGTAATGCATGATCCAGAGTTATTGATCTTAGATGAACCAATTAACGGTCTTGATCCTATTGGTATTGCAGAAGTACGTACCTTTATCCGTGATTTATGTGATACAAGAGGAAAAACAATCCTCATTTCAAGCCACATTCTTTCAGAAATTTCCCTTTTGGCAGATGATATTGGAATTATTGACCATGGTGTACTACTAGAAGAAGAAAGTCTCCAAGAATTAGAAAATAAAAATAGTAAGTATATTCACTTTGAGCTTTCAGACACCTCACAGGCATCACGCATATTAGAATCTGTATTTAAGAGTAAAAATTTTAGAGTAGTTGATGATCATAATATTTTGCTTTATGATACCAACTTACCACAAGCAGCAATTAATAGATCTTTTATGCAAAATGGATTGGAGGTTTCTGAATCTCATCTCTGTGAAGATACCTTGGAGGACTACTTCAAAAAAGTAACTGGGGGTGCCGGAATTGCTTAAACTAATAAAATGCGAATTTTGGAAACTCAAACGAAAAAAATTTATTCAACTGGTAATTGCTGCCGCTTTTATGTTTCCTATTCCCTTGACATATTATGCTATCAAACCATCAGTTATGCAGAGATACAATGGTCCTGCAGATGCCTTTAATGGATTATTTAATGATGTACTTGGCTTTGGAATGCAGTTTCTTTTACCTTCTGTACTTGGTATAATTGCAGCTATACTTTTCTTTATGGAACGTGACAGTAATACATTCAAAAGTTTGAAGACAATCCCAGTTACTATTGAACAGATGATTTTTGCTAAAATTTCAGTATTATTTATATTTAGCATTATCTTTTGTGTAACTTCTACAATAGCCACGGCACTATGCGGCATGATGGTATTTAAGGTAAATGGAATGTTATGCAAACTGCTTATGTCTGTTGAAATGGGAATCTTTATAGCAGCAGGAACATTGCCACTGATTGTACTGGTGGTCTTTTTCAGCAAAACATACATTTTCTCTATTTTACTTTGTGTGTTTTACAGTATATTAAGTTTGAGTGTTACATCTCTTTATGACACGCTTCCAAAATCAATATTATGGCTTATTCCCATGTCACTTACTGAACTTTGGAGTGCAGATTTTATGGCACGTCATACCAAAATGAATTTATCTGAACTATCAGGACTTATTCCATCAACATTTTGTGTTGTCACTATTTTGTTCATTATGGCTGTAATTTCTATATACTTGATAATTAGATTATATAAAAAATGGGAGGAGTGATAAAAATGTGGAGAATTGTTAAAACAGAACTTTGGAAACTAAAACGCTATAATATTATTTGGGCTGGAATTGCACTTATGCTCCTTTCGGTATTGTTAACTTTATTTACTTCTATGGCAAAGGATGGTTCTGTATGGGATTTTAGATATTTAATAGAACAGGTTATCAAAAATAATATGTCCACCATTTTTCCAATGTGTATTACTTTGATTGCTGGATATATAATCACCCGTGAACAAAGAGATGACACTTTGAAAAATATTTTGACAATTCCTATTTCCTTTAAACAGCTTCTTATGAGCAAATTGATTGTATGTGGAATGTTGTCTTTAATTCTTGGTATTGCCTGTACTGTTTTTACAATTATAGCAGAAATCCTTGCTGGTTTTCCAAACTTTTCTTTAGAATTAGCAGTACAAGCTCTGTGTCAAATTACATTAGTTAATCTTTTCCTATATCTTGCTGTGATGCCCATCATCATCATAACAAGCCATTTAACAAATGGTTTTCTAGCTGGTGTTATTGTGTCTTTTGTATATGGTTATGTTGGTATGTTGTCCTCAGGCAATATGCTGCTTGCAAATCTGTGTCCAATTACTGCAGGTCTTGGCATAATTCAATATAGAAGCTACGATTCTTCTATACATTGGAATATGCTATTGAACCTTTTAAGTATAGGAATCTCACTGTTTTTTTCCACCCTTTTGCTTCATTTCACTGGAAATTCTATTAAACTAAAAAAAGCTTCTAAAAAAGCTGCAAAACAGGCACGAAAAAAGGGATGGTAATAATCTTCTTATATCAGATAACAGTTTTACAGGAACAATAAATTTAAATATTAAATAACTAAATTTTTTCAATAGTAACTAAAAGATAAGAATGTATAACACTTACATGATAATACATTCTTATTTTTTATACTTAATTATGAAACATAAATAACATTTCATTAATATTATAAAATTATACTATAACTAATATAATTAAAAATCACTTCTTCTAGTAGCACTTTATTACTATATCCTTACTTCTAGGATAAATAACACGGATCTCATAAAACTTAATACTCGCTGATGTTATATTAGTATACATAACAGTTAAATGATTAGGTTTAAGCTTATATGGAAAGATAACTTTCTCATTTTCACCAATTAACACAGGTAATTTAACAGGATTACTATAGCTTGACCAATCCCATACTTCAACAGTAATTTCATAGGTTTCTCTTGTACCTATATTGGCAATATTGGCTACTGCATACTTAGTTGTATTTTTAGCTAATACTCCAGTAGAAAAAACTTCGTTACTATACATATCTAATCCCCCTTGTATAATTTTATAGGAAACAACATATAGCCTATTCCAGTATATGTGGGATTTTATGCAAAGTTACTGATTATTAATTTATGCAATAGCCATATCTTAGGTAACAAAGATTTCTATAACATCAATACTTATATTTAAACTAACTCAGCATTTTTAACTATTTCATCAACAGCTATAGAACATAATCCTGCTAAATCTTCTACATGCAGTTCTTTAACCGCAGAACAATCATAAAGAATAGTAGCATCAGCTGGAAACTCATCATCTGCTAGCCATAATCCAAAAATCATAGGAACATTAGGTAATACATCAATTTTTATTCCTACATCGCCAACTTTAACCTTTTCTCCCCCTAGTTTAAAACCTGCTTTTAAAAAAAGCTCTCCTTTGTTTCCAAAGATTTCAATTAATTTATCTATGCCACTCTTAGCAAATCCATGATATGCATAACCTACTCCTTCTAATTCTCTAAAGGGTACCCACTTATTTGTAAGTCCACTATTAGCAGCTCGGTATAAATAGCTCAAAATCAACATTTTATGAATTAATATTCTATTTTCATTATTGGATATATTCTTTTCATTACCATTTTTTAGCACAATATTTCCATCTGGATAAGAAATTAAGTACTCTTTATTGAAATAGGTTAATGTAAATTGCTTTTTTTCAGAATCATAATAAGCCCTACTTCTTTGAGCTGTATCCTCCGGATTATATTTATAGAATTCTCTGCACATCTTTTCATAACAAAGCTTATAATTATTTTCTCTTTCTTCCCCCATACTAAAATCTCCTTATCATTATTTTTCTATTATTTACTCTTATTGCATTTGAATAAAGGTATCTTCTTGTTTTGAAATTTGATTAAATAAATAAGCTTAGAATATAAACTTTGTATCCTAAGCTCATTTTTAATTATTAAATTTTAATAAAGCATTGTTTTTCATTAATGAGAATTAAATAGTTTTAACAAATTTACTTTCTCACCTTAGACTATACTTTGATTTTGTCTTTCCATAATAACATTGATACTGTTTTTAACAAAATCCATTGCTTGGGTTTTTGTTTGGCCCTTATGTTTAATTTCTTTGTCTTCCTTTCTAGCAATTGCTTTAAATGGGTAATCCTTTTCATTATTCTCTATAACTGTTATTTCGTACCCTCTATAATTTTCCACACAACGACCCCCTTTATTATGTTTTACATATTTATTATACCATATTTTTAATTTTTTTAATATTGTGTTATTTATAAATATTTAACTTCAAAATCTTAATTTTGCTATAAAATCAAAGTTAAATTTTGATTTTCATTAAAAATATAAAATTTAATCATGTTTATATATAAATAATGGCAGCGTATGAACTAAAAAATTCAATACGCTGCCTAATTTATCACTATTTAATTACTTTTTTACCACCCATATATGGTTGTAATACAGTTGGGATGTTTATAGAACCATCTTCATTTAAGTTGTTTTCTAAGAATGCAATTAACATTCTTGGAGGTGCTACTACTGTATTGTTTAATGTATGTGCAAAGTATTTTCCATCTTTACCATCTACACGGATTTTTAAACGACGTGCTTGTGCATCACCTAAGTTAGAACAGCTTCCTACTTCGAAGTATTTTTTCTGTCTAGGAGACCAAGCTTCTACGTCTACTGATTTAACTTTTAAGTCTGCTAAGTCACCAGAGCAACACTCTAAAGTTCTTACTGGTATATCTAAAGAACGGAATAAATCTACTGTATTTTTCCATAGTTTATCATACCACATCGGACTGTCTTTTGGTTCACATACAACGATCATTTCTTGTTTTTCAAACTGGTGAATTCTATAAACTCCTCTTTCTTCAATACCATGAGCTCCTTTTTCTTTTCTAAAGCAAGGAGAATAACTAGTTAAAGTTCTTGGAAGAGTATCTTCTGGTAATATAGTATCAATGAATTTACCAATCATAGAATGTTCACTAGTTCCAATTAAATATAAATCTTCACCTTCAATTTTGTACATCATAGCATCCATTTCAGCAAAACTCATAACTCCAGTTACAACTTCACTTCTGATCATGAAAGGTGGAATACAATATGTAAAACCTCTGTCTATCATAAAATCTCTAGCATAAGAAATTACTGCAGAATGAAGTCTAGCAATATCACCCATTAAATAATAGAATCCATTACCAGCAACTTTTCTTGCGCTGTCTAAATCGATACCATTTAATTTTTCCATAATATCAGTATGATATGGAACTTCAAAATCTGGTACAGCAGGCTCACCAAAACGTTCAACTTCTACGTTTTCACTGTCATCCTTACCAATTGGTACACTTGGATCAATTATATTTGGAATAGTCATCATATCAGTTTTTATTTTCTTTTCTAATTCATCTTCTTTTGCTTCTAATTGAGCTAAGTGCTCAGAATGTTCAGTAACCTTTTTCTTCATTTCTTCTGCTTCATCTTTTTTACCTTGAGCCATTAATCCACCAATTTGTTTTGAAATTTTATTTCTATCAGCTCTTAAAGAATCTGCTTCCTTCTTTATATTTCTAAGTTCAGTATCTAACTCAATTACCTCATCTACTAAACCTAACTTATTATCCTGGAACTTATTCTTTATATTTTGTTTAACAACTTCAGGATTTTCCCTTACAAATCTTAAATCTAACATAATTTTACCTCCTAAAATTAAATGTATAATATTATTGTGTCTTTTTTAAACATAAAAAAACTTCCATCCCAAATATAACAATGGGACGAAAGTAGATCCGCGTTACCACCCAAATTGCTAGTATGTAATAAACACTAGCCTCTCGATATAGTATTATAAAGTATACCAACCTTTCGGTTCATCACCGACAGCTCCAAAAGTGGAAAGATTTAACCTTTCACCGATTCTCACCAAACACCGGCTCTCTTGAGAAATTTATAAATCGTAGCTTTTATTATCACTGTTTTTAATATGTATTTCATGTATCATTATATACACATTCATACTGGTTTGCAAGGCCTTTTTATGAAATTCTTTTATTTCTTGGTTATTATCTAAAATTTTGATAAAATATCTTTATTATTTTTTGCCTAATTCTTGAAAATTATACATATGTGTGAGATTATTTCAACAGAATCTGTAAAAAGACAACAGAAAAGTTGAATTTATTACATTAGACTAAAATATTTCCTTCTAAATACAATGCCACTTCACCTGATATTCTCACCTTATCACCTAAGTCAGCACAATACAGTTTTCCTTTTCTTTCAGATAACTGCAAATCCTTAAGTTCTTTTTTATTTAAAATCTTGGACCAATAAGGGATTAATGTACAGTGTGAAGAACCAGTTACTGGATCTTCATTTACTCCTAGCTTAGGAGCAAAAAATCTTGAAACAAAATCTACTTCATTTCCCTTTGCAGTTACTATAACACCTACAGAATCTAATTTTTTAAGTTCTTCCATGTTTAATTGAAGATTTAAAATATCCTCTTCCTTTTCAAATACTGCCATATAATCTCTAGCTTTATATACTTCCACTGGTGCTTTACCTAAGCCTTTAATAAGTGCTTCTGGTACCTCACACTTTTCTGCTTCTCTTGATGGAAAAATCATTGTAAGTAAATTTCCATCTTTTGAAACTTCTAAAACACCACTTTTAGTATTAAATTTTACGGACGAAGCATTCTTATCAATATAATTGAATATAACATAAGATGTAGCCAATGTTGCATGCCCACATAAATCTATTTCCCCTTTTGGAGCAAACCATCGTAATTCATATTCACTGTCCTTTTTAACAAAGAAAGCAGTTTCAGCTAAATTATTTTCTGCTGCAATTTTTTGCATCAATTCATCATCGATCCACTGCTCTAGTGGACATACTGCAGCTGGATTGCCTCCAAATTGCTTATTTGTAAATGCATCAACTTGATAAATTGGTATTCTCATTTTTAACTCCTCCATTATATTTATTTTTTATTAAATGTAAGCTTAATATGCTAATTTACCATATAAAACATCAATGGCAGCACTACCTATTATTCTTAACTAATTCATAATACTTGCCGGCACAACACACATACAATGTATGCATTAAGCAAATTATAGCATTGTGATTGTATGGTTTCAATGCTATAATTGTATGTACTACAATTATGTTAAACATAAGGATTAATAATTTTTATACATAAATAAGAAACTTTAGGAGGTCTATATGCCTGTAAATTCTTTTGAAAATTATCCAATGTCATGGAAACCCAATAAATCCCAACTTACAACACCACTATACCTTTCAATTGCAAATTTATTAGAATATGATATTGTAAATGGGCATCTTGCTCCAAACACAAAATTGCCCCCTCAAAGAGAACTTGCAGATTATCTGGATATTAATCTTAGCACTATTACAAGAGCATTTAAAATGTGTGAATTAAAAGGATTGATTTATGCTACAACTGGGAAAGGAACTTTTGTCTCACCAAATGCAGGTGCAACAATATCAATAATAGATGGTAAAGCAGAAAAAAGCTACATAGAACTGGGAATTATAAATCCCATTGACCAAACTAATTATATTACAGCAGACATAATGAAAAGTATCTTGTCAAAGGGATATGTAGAAAATTTATTAAATTATAACCATCCATTAGGAAGTCCGCATCATAAAATTTCTGCTCAAAAATGGCTAAAAAAATATAATATAGATACTAATGTGGAAAATATTGCAGTTACTTCAGGTGCCCAAAACTCCCTTGCAGTGACGTTAATTTCACTTTTCCACTCAGGAGATAAAATTGCAGTAGATACATACACCTATCCTAATTTTATAGAACTTGCAAATATGTTAAACATTCAATTGATTCCAATAAGAGGGGATATTTTTGGAATGAAACCCGAAGAATTGGATTCTCAATGCAAACTAAATAATATCCAAGGTATATACCTTATGCCTTCTTGTAATAATCCTACAGGAATTTTAATGAATATGGAACGAAGACAGGAAATTGCAAAGGTTATAAAAAAGAATGATCTTATTTTAATAGAAGATGATATTTATTATTTTCTTGCTCCTCAAAATTACGTTCCTATTACTTCTTTTATACCTGAACAATCCATTTATATAAACAGTGTTTCAAAGTCTTTATGCTCTGGAATAAGAGTAGCCTTTATAGTATATCCTGAAAAATATTCCACAAGTATAACTCGAGGAATATATAACATAAATCTAAAGACTTCTTCATTAAATGCAGAAGTTATTGCTGAAATGATCAATACTGGGATTGCAGATAAAGTAGTTAAAGATAAATTGTTAATTTCAAAAGAACGTAATGAAATCTATGAAAAGTATTTTAAAATGGAAAATTCAAGTGAAAACCCTATGAGCTTTTTTCGCTGGCTTCCACTAGAACAAAAATTCAATGCAAATCAATTTGAAAAAAATGCTTTATCAAAGGGAATTCACATTTATCATTCTGATCGATTTTTAGTGGGAAACAACCACGAAAAGCAATTTTTACGTGTGTCTCTTTCTTCACCTAATGATACTGGTGAATTAGAAAAAGGACTATATATATTAAAAAATATGCTAACTGAATCAGCTAATAAAACAGATATAAATCCACTAATAATATAAATAGCACAACTTTTTTAGAGGACAGAGGACAGTGTCTGTCAATTGTCCTCTGAAAAAGTTGCTTCCCAATATTTTTAAACTACTAATTATATAATTTATGCTGCATTTTTTGAACTCTTAGCTTTACTATTTACTTCACGGTTATATATCCATATAGCCACAGGTACACTGCAAATACCTCCTACAAGTTTAGATAAAACAAATGCTTGTACCATTCTAGGAGCTACACCTGATACAAAACCAAACTGTCCTCCAAACATAAATGCACCACTTACACCATACGCAGTACAAAGAACTTTTCCTTTTGCATCCATATCCTTAAATGTACAAAATACTAATAAATTATTGGCTAAATTTCCAATCAATCCTGTTACAGACGCGCCATTTATGCCTATCTTTTCACCAAGTTTATCAAAATATTTTCTAAAAAAATAATTTATAGCAAAAAGCATAGGATAGGATCCTCCTAAAACTATTGTCATTTTACCTAAAAGATTAAGTCCTTCTGAAAAAGAAACTAATCCAGAAACAACTTGTACATGAAATATAACTCCTATTCCTTGTATAATCAAGCCTATAATGCTAATTGATATTATTGACTTTCCAAAAACATTAAATATTTTCATCAAAGTGCTAGGAACTTTTAAAATTGCTATGCCAATGATAAGTGAAAATACCACAACCGGTAAAATACTCAATGCTAAATCTTTAAAACCTAACCCTTCGCATATTCCACCAACTATGCACGCTACAGGAATTGTCATCATTCCTGCCATAATTCCCATGGAAAAATACTTTTCATCCTTTTTATCAATCATTCCCATACCTATTGGTATTGTAAAACTTATAGTAGTACCTAAACTAGATGCCAAAATAACTCCTGAAAATAATCCAATATTAGTGTTTAAGGCTAAGTTTTTTGCCACTACATAGCCCCCCATCTCCGTAGTTAGCAAAGAACCTGCAAATATTGAAGGATCCAAATGAAGCATTTTAAATAAAGGAATAATAACTGCACCTAATCCATTTGAAATTATTGGAGTTAAAGAATAAATTCCTATCACACTAAGAGCCAACACTCCCATTGATTTTATTCCTTCTTCAAATTTCCCCCCTAATTTAAACTTGTTACCTAAAATATAGTCAATTCCCCCAAGCACAAAAAAAGTACCTATTATATATAGTATTATATTGCTCATTTTTCCGCCCCCAATTTATTTAAAAATACCTTATAAATTTTTATTCTATGAAACTCCTTTTAATATCATAGTATGTCATTCAAGAATCTCTTCAATAATCCGTCCATCCACATCTTTTAGTTCCAAGCCCAATAATTTTGCCATAGTTGGCCCCTCATCTACAAGATTCATTTTTTCAATAGCAGCACCCTTTTTTATTCCACATCCAGCTGCCATAAAAACAGTAGTATATTCTTCTTTAAATGGAGAATATCCATGGGTTGCATTTGTAACATCAGGTATTCGCCCAGCTTCATGTGGTTCAATATTCTTGATAATTTCGCCTTCCACATGATCTAAAAAATAATACCCTCTATTTGCTTCAAGCATCATTGCACACTGAGGGTCTGCTCCTAGTCCTCTAGCTTCATCTTTTGTTAAAACTGCCTCTATACATTTATGTTCCTTGTTAAAGTTATCTATTAAATCTCTAATTTCATAAATAAGCTTTTTATTTTGTATATCCTTAACATACACATAAGCTGAACCATCACAGTTTTTAACAATTGCTTTATAATCAATTATATTTCCTGATGTATCAACTTTAATATATCCATTTTCTTTTAGTAATATATTTAGATTAATAATTTTATCTTCATCAATACTACTGTGATCTCCTAAAGCTATAATTGTACTATCATCGTAAATGTTATTTTTCTTTAAGGTTTCTATTATATCTCCAAGTCTTCTATCATGTCTTTTTAGCGCTTCTTCTGCTTCCTTAGAGTTAAAACCATGATGATGGCGCATAGTATCCAAATCAGTATAATGAACAAGTATTAAATCTGGTTTTTTCTCTTTTATTGTATATAAAAGAGACTCATGAGTAAAGTTATCAAGATTTGGCTGTCTTATCCCATCTCTTAAAGCTCCAAACCTGTTATTAAGGCTAATTTGAAATAAAGGACTACCATTAAAAAGAGAAACCATTATCTGATTCTGCCAAGGTCTGTTTGCAAATATTTCAGGCATATTGTATTGTATACTTGATTTAGCAGTTACCGGCCAAAGTAGTGCTGCTACCTTCATTCCACTATCTATTGCAATATCATAAAGGGTTTCTCCCTTAACATACTTTCTCTGCCAGTACCAGTCCGGAGACCTTCTTCCTGGCTGAAGCAATGTGTTGTTTATTATTCCATGATTTTTAGGATATTTTCCAGTAACTATTGTGACATGTGCCGGATAGGTAAGTGTAGGATACACACTATAAACATTTTTACAATAAGATGATTCATCAATAAATTTTTTAAAATTAGGCAGCGATTGTATAATCTCAAAATCTAAAGTTGACAATCCATCAAAAGATACAACAATTAAATGCTTTGATATTCTTTTCATCAGTATTAACACCTCTATAATTCAAACCTATATTAAAGAAAGATACTCCCTATTAATATTTGCGATATTTTATCATGTCCTTATTATAAGGCAAAAAAGTGTGGTAATCCACACTTTTGCTCTAATACAAATGACAAGCTACTTGATGCCCATTATCTAAAGTCTTTAGCTCAGGCTCTTTTTCCTTACATATATCCATACATTTAAAACATCTAGTATGGAATCTGCAGCCCTTTGGAGGATTTAAGGGACTTGGAACATCACCCTTTAATATAATTCTGTTCTTTTTTATTTTTGGATCAGGAACTGGAATAGCTGATAAAAGAGCTTGAGTATAAGGATGCTTAGGATCACTGTATAAATTTTTATCATCACTTAATTCTAAAAGCTTTCCTAGATACATAACTCCAACTCTATTACTAATATGTTTTACTACATTAAGTCCATGAGCTATAAATAAATAAGTTAAATTAAATTCCTTCTGCAAATCCTTTAACAAATTAAGTACCTGAGCTTGAATAGAAACGTCAAGAGCAGATACTGGCTCATCACATACAATAAGACTTGGATTTACTGCAAGAGCTCTCGCTATACCAACCCTCTGTCTCTGTCCACCACTGAATTCATGTGGAAATCTGTTTCTATGATAGGAAGCAAGTCCTACACAGTCCAATAATCTAAGTACATTCTTTTCTATTTCTTCTTTTGGATATATATTGTTTATTCTAATGGGTTCAGCAATTATATCACCAATAGTCATTCTTGGATTCAAAGAAGCATAAGGGTCCTGAAATATAATCTGTATTTCTTTAGATAAGCTTCTTCTTTGAGTACCTTTTAAATTAGATATATCCTTGCCTTGAAAAATGACCTCTCCAGAAGTTGGCTTTAAAAGATTTACAAGCATTTTCCCAGTGGTAGATTTTCCACAACCAGACTCTCCAACAAGACCTAAAGTTTCCCCTTTATATATATCAAAAGAAATATCATCTACTGCTTTTACATAAGAATTTTTCTTAGAAAAAAATCCGCTTTCTACAGGAAAGTATTGTTTCAAATTTTTAACTTGTAATAAAGCTTCCATAACTAATCCTCCCCTTTCTTATCATATAAAAAGCATCGTACTTCTTTGCCTTCCATTTTTAATAGAGATGGCATAGATTTTTTACATATATCCATACATTTATTGCATCTATCACTAAAAGCACACCCCTCAGGCATCTCTAGAGGATTAGGTACTATACCAGGTATCATAAATAATTTATCTGCATCCTCATCTATCTTTGGTATGGATTTTAAAAGTCCTACAGTATAAGGATGCATTGGATTTTCGAATAATTCATATGCAGAAGCTTTTTCAACTACTTTTCCGCAGTACATAACTACAACTCTATCAGCTACTTCTGCAACTACTCCTAAATCATGAGTTATGAGCATAATTGAAGTATTAAACTTTTCCTTTAATTTAAGCATTAAATCAAGTATTTGTGCCTGTATTGTAACATCTAAAGCTGTAGTGGGCTCATCTGCTATTAGAAGCTCTGGGTTACAAGCAAGAGCCATAGCAATCATGACACGCTGTCTCATTCCACCGCTGAGCTGATGAGGATAATCATTAACCCTTTTATCCGGTGAAGGTATACCAACTAACTCCAACATTTTTATAGCTTCCTTTACAGCATCCTTCTTATTTATACCTTTATGTTTTATAAGAGCTTCACATATTTGTTTGCCTATAGTATATACCGGGTTAAGCGAAGTCATAGGTTCTTGAAATATCATGGATATTTTATTACCTCTGATTTGTTCAAATTCCTTTTTACTTTTTTTAAGCAAGTCTTCTCCATTGAATAAAATTTCTCCATCTATTATTTTTCCAGGAGGATTTGGAATAAGGCTCATTATAGAAAGTGAAGTTACACTTTTCCCGCTGCCGGATTCACCAACAATTGCAACTACTTCACCTTTATCTATGTCAAAGTCTACTCCATTTACTGCATTAACTAATCCACCCTTTACTTTAAACTGAGTTTTTAAATTCTTAACTTCAAGTAACATATAATCCCTCCTAACTATTTACGAAATTTTGGATCTAATGCATCTCTTAGTCCATCTCCAAAAAGATTAAATGCCAATACTGTTATTGTAATAGCGATTCCTGGAAACCACACTAAATAAGGTGCATTAAAGAAGTACCCTCTACCAGAACCAAGCATACTTCCCCATTCAGCATAAGGAGGCTGAACTCCAAGTCCTAAGAAACCTAAAGCAGAAGTTTCGAGAATGGCTGTAGATATTCCTAACGTCGCTCTAACTATAATAGGTGACAATATATTAGGTAATATGTGTTTAAATATTATAGCTGAATCACTATTTCCTATTACCTTAGCAGCTTGTACGTACTCACTATCTCTTACAGATAATATGCAGCTTCTAACTATTCTTGCATACTCAGGTATAGTAACTATACTTATTGCGATTATTGCTTTATCAATACCTTTTCCAAGAGCACTCATAAAAGCTATAGCTAGTAATAATGAAGGAAACGCAAGTATCATGTCCATAAATCTCATTACTATTAAATCCACTTTACCGCCGTAATATCCAGCTAAAGAACCAAAAACAGTACCTAATGACAATGCTATAGCCACTGAAACTACTCCTACTCTAAGGGATATCCTGGTACCATCAATTATTCTGCTTAATATATCTCTTCCCT
The DNA here is from genome assembly GCF_001038625.1 of Clostridium carboxidivorans P7. Taxonomy (GTDB): domain Bacteria; phylum Bacillota; class Clostridia; order Clostridiales; family Clostridiaceae; genus Clostridium_AM; species Clostridium_AM carboxidivorans. Next base: position 1,187,398 of record NZ_CP011803.1, on the reverse strand, counting down.
GTTCATCTGTTCCAAATAAATGTGCAGCTGATGGGGCTTTTAAACTATCAGATAAGTTTCCTAAATAAGGATTATAAGGCATTATAAACTTACCAAATATAGATATTAGTATTAAAAACAATATTATGCATAAGCCTAAAGTGGCTGCTTTATTTTTTAAAATTACTTCAAAAGCATTTTTTAAAAAGAAAAAGTTATTTCTTTTAACTTCTATTTGAGATGCTTGTTTTGCGCTTTCACATTCCATTTATAATACCTCCTATATTATGAATATTTAATTCTAGGATCTATTAAACCGTAAATTAAGTCTACTAAAAGGTTAACTGTAACAAATATAATTGCCATAAGCATTACTGCTCCTTGTACTACAGGATAATCTGCCTTTAAAATAGCATCTATGGTATAACTTCCTATACCAGGCCATGCAAATACTGTTTCAGTAAGTACGGCACCACCAAGTAATGAACCAAGTTGAAGTCCTATAACCGTTATTATAGGTATAAAAGCATTTTTAAGAGCATGTCTTATTATTACTGTTTTTTCTGCAAGGCCTTTAGCACGAGCAGTTCTTATATAATCCTGACCTATAACCTCAAGCATAGTTGATCTTGTCATACGTGCTATTATAGCTGTGGAATATGAAGCAAGTGCTACAGCTGGAAGTATAAGATGTTTTATTGAATCTGCAAGAGATGCCATATTTCCTGTAAGTATACTATCTAATATATAAAAACCTGTAATATGTGCTGGTTCCATGCCTACTTGTATTCTTGAGGAAACAGGCAGAATATGAAGTTGAAGTGAAAAAATTACTATCAATATAAGTCCAAGCCAAAATATTGGCATAGAAACTCCAAGAAGAGCACCTACCATACTTATATAGTCTACTATAGAGTTTTGTTTTATAGCAGATATAACACCCATAGTTACTCCCACTATTGAAGCAATTATTATAGCGGCAAAGGCTAGTTCAATTGTGGCTGGTAAACGAGTAGTTAATTCACTCCATACAGAAGTTTGAGTTATTAGTGAATTACCAAAATCTCTATGCAAAAGTCCCTTTAAAAAATCTAAATACTGAATATATAAAGGATTATCCAATCCAAGCTGCTTACGAAGAGCTGCAATTTGATCTGCAGAAGCATGCTGACCTAAAATTATAGAAGTAGGGTCAGTGGTAAGTACATGCATGACTACAAATACTATTATAGATACTCCAACTAAAACAGGTAGTAAAAGAGCCAATCTTTTTAATACGTATCTTATCATTTTTACTCCTCCCTTAAAATTAATCAATTGTACTAGTGTTATATGGAAAAGGAAATACCTAAAAGGCATTTCCTTCTTAAGTTATAATGAAATTTGGCTGTATACTACAAACTAATTTTTATCTACTTTACTAAAGAATATTGAACCTGTAGGATGAACCTTAAAGTTAGTTACCTTTGGTGAATAAGCAGCTAAAGCTTGTGCATGAGATATTGGAAGCCAAGGTACATCTTTAGCTGTTATATCTTGAATTTGACTGTAAATTTTATTTCTTTCATCACCATTTGGAGTAGTTCTTCCCTTTGCAAGTAACTCATCTACTTGAGCATTACTATACTTTGCAGAATTTAAAGTTGATTTAATTTCCTTTGTATCAAATAATGATAAGAAATTATCCGCATCACCGTTGTCACCAATCCAGCCATAGAAGAACATATCACCTTCTCCTTGGAAAAGCTTATCTTTATACTCTTTCCAAGGGAATGCATCTATAGTAGCAGTAACTCCAACCTTAGCCAAATACGCTTGTACAGATTCTGCTAACTTTTGTCCATTAACAGAATTATATGGTCTTGCAACTGAATAAGTAAGTATTTTTATCTTTAAATTTTCTTTTCCTAATTCCTTTAACATTGCTTTAGCCTTTTCTGGATTGTATTCATAAGGCTTAACATCCTTATTGTAACCAGGAATAAAGGATGGCAGTGGACTATTAGCAACTTCAGAATAACCTTGATATAACTGTTTAACAAGTTCATCCCTATTTATAGCATAAGAAAGTGCTTCTCTCAATTTTGGATCATTAAATGGTGCTCTTGAACACATAAAGCCCATATAGTTAATATTCATACCTTTGCTCTGGAACAGGCTCAATTTGCTGTCTTTTATTTTCTTTATATCGTTAGGATCTATACCGTCTATTGCATCCACTGAACCTGATATAAGTTCACTGGCACGAACAGAATTTTCCTTTATAAATTTAAATACAACCTTATCCAAGTTTGCTTTAGTGCCCCAATAATCATTATTCTTTTCTAATTCTATAGATTGACTCTTAGTCCATTTAACAAATTTAAAAGGACCAGTACCAACAGGATTTTCCATTATCTTATCTGCAGATTTCTTTAAAGCAGTTGGACTAGCCATTGGTGCTGCTAAAGACATAGCAAGGTTTGCTAGGAAAGGAGTATAAGGCTCTTTTAAAGTTATTTTTACAGTATAATCATCAACCTTTTCCACTTTAGCAACTTCTCCAAAAGTAAAGGAAGCATATGGCATATCATCCTTTGCCTTTGGTGGCAGCTGGCGTTCTATGTTATAAACTACTGCATCTGCATTAAACGGTGTTCCATCATGAAATTTTACATTTTTACGAAGATTAAAAGTATAAACTTTTCCATCAGAACTTATATTCCATTTTTCTGCAAGACAAGGCTGAATTTCAGTGGAATCTTCCTTGTAAGCAATAAGTCCTTCATATACATTACACATTACTTTTGCTGATTCCCCATCATCAGCATAAGCAGGATCCAATCCTCTAGGGTCCGATGATTGTGCAAAAACTAAAGTTTTAGATGATTTGCTACTTTGAGAAGCAGTCCCCCCGCCGCATCCAGTTAAAAAAGTTCCAGCTAAAAATGCAGCCATTATAGCGGATAAAAATTTTTTCTTCATTATAGTAAGCCCCCTTTAATTTAATTACTGAATATTCTTAATAATTACCAATAATTAGTTTTTAAGAAGAATAATTGACAAAAGCGCAAATTTATTTAAGTAAAATTGATAATTTATCAATATTTTTCTTAATGGATACTATTATATCATGTTTTCAGACAATTTCAACCATTTTATTTTTATTTTAGCTCTATATGAATAAAATTCTAAAAAGTTGCTTGTTTTAGTTATAAAATTTATAATATAATATAAGATTCTATTATTACCCACTTATATAAAGGAGTGAAAAATAATGGCTATAAATACTAACTTTAGAGTAGAAAAAGATTTACTTGGAGAAAAAAAAATAAGCAGCAATGCTTATTATGGTATAAATACTGCAAGGGCTTTAGATAATTTCAATGTATCTTCCAAAAAAGTCAACTTACATTTAATTAAAGCAATTGTTACAATAAAAAAATCTGCTGCTATTACTCACAAGAAATTAAAAGAGCTATCGCCAGAAAAAGCAGATGCAATTATAAAAGCTTGCGATAAAATATTAAAAGATGAATTTAATTCTGAATTTGTAGTAGACGCTCTGCAAGGTGGTGCTGGAACATCTACTAATATGAATGTAAATGAAGTAATTGCAAATGTTGCTATAGAATTACTTGGAGGCGAAAAAGGAGATTATTCTCTTGTTCATCCTCTTCATCATGTGAATATGTCACAATCAACTAATGATGTATATCCCACTGCTATAAGAATTGCTGCTATAAAACTATTAAGGCCTTTAAGTTTGGCTTTTGCTAATCTTCAGGAGGCTCTTCAAATAAAAGAAAATGAATTTGCAGATGTATTAAAGCTCGGAAGAACTCAACTTATGGATGCACTTCCAATGATGGCAGGTCAAGGTTTTGGAGCATATGCAAGAGCAATTTCCAGGGATAGATGGAGATTGTACAAGGTTGAAGAAAGACTTCGTGAAGTAAATATAGGTGGTACTGCTATTGGTACTGGCATGAATGCAACTTTAAAATACATATTTCTCATGACAGACATCCTTCAAGATTTAACTGGACTTGGATTAGCTCGCAGTGACTATCCTATGGACACCACTCAAAACATGGATGTCTTTGTAGAAGTTTCTGGTCTTTTAAAGTCTGCATCTGTTAATTTGATAAAGATATCCAATGATATACGTCTTTTGGGTTCTGGTCCTCGAGGTGGAATTGGAGAGCTTTCATTACCTAAAGTTCAAGCTGGTTCTTCTATTATGGCTGGGAAAGTAAATCCAGTAATAGCTGAAATGGCTGCTCAAACTTCTATGAAGGTAATATCCAATGATGCTGCTATTACCTATGCTGCAGCTTCTGGTCAGTTAGAATTAAATGCCTTTGGTCCTTTAATTGCTGAATCACTTTTAGAATCTCTTGAAATATTAACCAATGCAGTAAACATATTTACAGAAAAATGCATTAATGGCTTAGAAGTTAATGAAGGTAATTGCAGTCATAATCTTGAAGCTTCTACTTCTGTAGTTACGGCTCTTGTCCACCATATAGGTTATGATAAAGCTTCTGAAATTGCAAAAAAATCACTAAGAGAAAATAAAACTATTAAAGAGCTTTGTCTGGAAGAAGGAATTTTAACTCCAGAAAAGCTAAATGAAATACTGAACCCTTATGAAATAACAAAACCAGGAATTCCTGGAATGAAAGAAGGTAAAAAATAATGAGCAATTTAAATGAAACTCCACGTGCAAACAGATTACACATAGCACTTTTCGGAAAGAGAAACGCTGGAAAGTCAAGTATCATAAATGCTCTTACAGGACAGGAAATAGCTCTTGTTTCCGAGGTAAAAGGAACCACCACAGATCCTGTATACAAAGCAATGGAAATTTTGCCAATTGGTCCTGTAGTTTTAATAGATACTGCTGGTCTTGATGATGAAGGTGAATTAGGTGAACTTAGAAAAAAGAAAGCCATGGAGGTCTTAACAAAAACAGATGTGGCTATTTTAGTTATTGATGCTGAAATTGGTGTTACTGATTTTGATAAAGATATATTATCTAAAATTAGAGGAAGAAAGATTCCCGTTATAGGAGCTTTAAACAAAACAGATATTAATAACATAAATGCTGATGCTCTTTCTGAAATGCAAAATCAGCTGGATTTAAAATTAATTCCTGTATCTGCTGTTTCCAATAAAGGCATTGACTTGATAAAAAATGAACTCATTAAAATTGTACCTGAAGACGAAGATAAATTTAAAATTGTTGGAGATCTCATATCTCCTGGTGACTTTGTTGTTTTAGTTACACCTATTGATAAAGCTGCTCCAAAGGGAAGACTTATACTTCCTCAGCAGCAAGTTATAAGGGATATTCTAGAAAGTGATGCCATAGCTGTCGTCACAAAGGAATATGAACTTAAGGAAACTTTAGCTAATTTAGGTAAAAAGCCTAGAATGGTAATTACTGATTCTCAAGTATTCTTAAAGGTAGCTGCTGATACTCCAAAGGATATTCCTTTGACTTCTTTCTCAATTCTTTTTGCAAGAAACAAAGGAAATCTTACAGAACTTGTTAAAGGTGCTAAAGCTATAAAAAATTTAAAAGATGGTGACAAAATACTAATTGCAGAAGGATGTACACATCACAGACAATCTGATGATATAGGAAAAGTTAAAATACCAAGATGGCTTAGACAAATTACTGGCAAAAAGCTTGAATTTGATTTTGCAGCTGGAGTAAGCTTTACAGAAAATATAAAAAATTATGCTCTCATAGTTCACTGCGGTGGCTGCATGCTCAATAGAAAAGCTATGCTTTATAGAATTGAGCAAGCTCAAAATGCTGAAGTACCTATTGTAAACTATGGTGTTTTAATAAGTTATGTTCAAGGCATATTTGATAGAGCTTTAGAAGTTTTTCCAATGGCAAAGCTTACCTGGGAAGAAGAGTAAAATTCAAAATAAGTAATCATAAAAAGGTGTTTTAGAACTAATTTCTTAGCTTTAAAACACCTCTTTTAATTATTATTTATTTTGTTGAAGTGGTGTTGAAGTAGTAGTAACTCCCTTTAAATCGTACAGCTGCTCAGAATTTCCTCCTCCAAAACCTTGAGATTTAGAATTTGAATCCTTCCACTCACTTTCTGAAACAATTTTACCATTTGACTTAACCCAGTTCATAATTTCATTGTTGCCACCTTGACCACCTACCATAACATATCTTACTTCACCTTTATTCACTAATTCCTTAAACTGACTTAGTGTAATTGCATTATCATTTCCAAAGAATCCCCAGGTCATTACAGCTTCGCCTGTTTTAATTATTATGTCTGAAGCATATCCATTAGTAGATGATGTTACAAGGATATATTTTTCATTTGTTTTATTTTTTTGTAAAAATTTTATCAGCTTTGAATTACTGCTGTTTGAAGAACTTGTACTTCCTATACTCGCTTGTTTACTAGTCATTAATGACAAGCTAGCAGATGGGAAGCTTCCAGACATTTTACAAAAGGCAGCAGTACTTGACCAAACTGTAGGTGCAACCAAAAGTCCTGTAAGTGCAGTAGCTAATACTATTTTTTTTAACTTTATGTTTTTATTTTTTAGTAAATTAAAAGCAATTAATATTAATGAAGATCCAAAGCATAAAACTGACATTATTATCATTATAATTTTTGCAACACTTGATGAACTATAGTAATAAGATATAAGAAGCATTTGAACTAACCCATCTGCAATAAGTGCTGCTGGTAAAATCCATGACTTCCATCCACCCTCTTTATAAAACTTCCACATTGATACAACTCCAATTCCTGTTAAAGCTGCAATTGGTGCAGAAAGCATAGTTAAATAGTATGGGTGAAACAACCCTGTTGTGAAGCTAAAGTATATAAATTCTGGAACCATCCATATAAACCATAGTGCCAATGATATTTTTCTCTTATTATCAGAGGATTTTTGTCTTCTTTCCTTTATTGCAGCTGCTATAAATCCAAATACTGAAAGTGGGAAAAGCCAACTTATCTGATCTGATAAACTATTATTGGAAAATAACCTTGTAATACTTGATTTTTCTTGTCCTCCAAAGGTTCCTCCACCTTGGCCTCCTCTATTGCCTCCTTTTCCTGGACCGCCACCACTAGGAGGCGTGCCTTGTCCTGGACCACCACCATTAGGAGGTGCCACTTGTCCAGAAGTATTATTAGAAGTACTTTGCTTACTATTACCTTGAGTAGACTGTCCTTTTGTTGCACTAGAAGTAGCATCTGTTTGTGTTTTAGACGTCGTTTGTGTCTTGCTGCTTTGTCCTGGAGGGTTACCACCTGGATTACCCTTTGATCCAGAACCTGATGTACCACTGCTAAGTCCGAGCCTTTCCAAGCCATTATGCTGAACTATAAGTTGTATAACTGAATTACTTCCACTACTTCCTACATAAGGTCTGTTGGCAGCAGGTGTTAAATCTACAGCTGCAGCCCAAGAAAATGATATTGCTAATAAAATAGCTGTTCCCGCAATAAGATGTACTATTCTCTTTTTTATAGAAACTGTATTAAAAAGAAGATAAGTTATATATAAAGCTGGTGCTACCATGTATGCCTGAAGCATCTTTATATTAAAGCCAACTCCTACAAGTGCTAAACTTAACAAAAGGTATTTTAATTTTCCTTTTTCAGCTGCTATTGAAAGTGCCCAGCAAGCTAAGAGTAAAGTTAAAACGAGCAAGTTATCACAAGTATTATTTCTGCTTACTGCAACAAAAACTGGTGTAACTGCAAGGCATAATGCTGAAATTAGTCCTGCAGCAGTTCCAAAGGATCTTTTTACAACACGATATATAACCCAAACGGAAATCACTCCTGCAATAGCCTGTGGAAGAATTATACTCCATCCACTATATCCAAATATCTTAGCAGATATAGCCTGTATCCAAAAGCCCAGCGGTGGTTTATCAATTGTTACAAATCCTGCAGGATCAAAAGATACAAAGAAGAAATTTTTCAGACTCATAGTCATACTCTTTACACCTGCAGCATAATATTCATTTCCATATCCCTCTATGCTTAAATTTGCCAAATTCAATACCGAAGACATTATTAAAATCATTACCAATCCAAAAGTTTCTTTTGTAAATTTTATCTTTTTCATTTTCACTTCCCTAACCCTTTCCGCTTATTAAAATTTATCAACAACATTTACAATTGTTTTTCAATATTTAGCTTATGTATATATCTTACCGTTTAATTGTTACAATTTAGTTGCAGTTAAATAACAATTTGTCAACAATCGCAGTTTGCTTATAAATTGACAAGGTTTACATATAAGTATATTATTATGTTTGTATTATATTTGTATAGAAAAGGAGACTGCTTATGAAAATTACTGAAGGCTATATGCCATATCTAGAATATAAAACTTACTACCGTATAGTGGGTGAATGTATAGGAAATAAGAAACCGTTGGTTTTATTACACGGTGGTCCAGGTTCTACACATAATTATTTTGAAGTACTTGATAAGATTGCTGAAGATGGACGTGCAGTTATTATGTATGATCAATTAGGATGTGGATTATCTGCGACACCTTCCCGTCCTGACTTATGGTGTGCTAAGACATGGATTGAAGAATTAATAAAGTTACGTAAACACCTTGGCTTAGATGAAATTCATTTATTAGGACAATCTTGGGGAGGAATGCAGGCAATTGAATATGCTTGCGAATACAAACCTGAAGGAATAAAAAGCTATATCCTATCCAGTACTTTACCATCTGCTGCACTATGGGAAAAAGAACAGCGTAGAAGAGTTGCATACCTTCCACAGGAAATGCAGGATGCCATTGCTAATGCAGAAAAAACTGGAGATTATTCTTCAAAAGAATATCAAGTGGCAGAAGCAGAATTCATGCTTCGTCATTGTGCAGGTAAAGTAGGACCAGATTCTCCAGAATGTTTAAGACGTCCAAAGGTTGCTGGAACAGAAGCTTACATAACTGCCTGGGGACAAAATGAATTCAGTCCATCTGGCACATTAAAAAACTTTGATTTCATGAAAGAAATTGAAGATATTCAAGAACCTTGTTTAATCATCAGTGGTTTGCTTGATCTTTGCTCACCGCTTGTTGCAAAAACAATGTATGATAAAATTCCTAATTCAGAATGGGAATTATTTGAATTCAGCCGGCATATGCCATTTGTAGAAGAAAATGAAAAATACATAAAAATACTTAATAAATGGTTGAATAAAAACGACTAATTATAAGCTTTAAAAAAATAATGTGTCAACGACTTTCTAGGGTCGTTGACACAAGCTACTTAAATATTCTATTTCCATATAGATTCTTGTGGAATTATTTTCATAAGGCATATCTCATCACCCATTTTTATACTTTTTAACAACTCCACATCTACTTTGCACTCAAAGGCTTTTTCAAAAAGAACTTTACTATACCCAGTTGTACATTGACACCAGGTATTGGTATCTAATCTATCCACATCTGTAAGCATTGGACATGGACAAAAATGAAATTGCAGATATAGTTCTCCATTTTCATAAGAAAGTCCTGCTGCTTTTGCCTTATCTGAATTTCCAAACTCCTCCATACTTGAAGATGATTCTATCAACTCTTTAACCAATGCTAATTTGTCATCCATACCATATCCACATTGACAGTGTGCTCTAATATGCTTAACCTTTGACTTATCAAAATGGTTTTCTAATCTCTTCATTGTAGATTTCACCCATGTGGGATTATCCTCTGTTTTAGCCAGCTTATCTTTTCCATATACTATTTCTCCTGCAATTTCATCATTACTGGCATTTTTTACAGCTTCATAAATTACTTGTTCTTGAATTTTCCTTATATCAAACATTTTCAAATCACTCCATTTTTCTTGTTTTATTTAACTATGAATTGTGAATTTATAAAAACATAAAACAGACTCCTTTCAACTCGAACTATATCCCTGTTACAGTTCTTATTATACTAGGGCGCCTGTTTTTTCACTTCTGAATTCTTGCTCTATTTAATCGGTATGCATAGATCCATTACAACATGCATACTTTCCCAGTCAATAGCTCGATAAATATCTAATCCATACCTTTCATCCATTTCATAGCCGCTGTCTGGCAACCAAATATTGAATACCCCTTGAAAAGCAGCAAAAATATCTTGTATCAATCCATCAAAACGACAAAGTGCAAATTTACCTCCTTGAATAGTTGTAACATTGTCTAGTGAACAATTTTTATCAACCGTCATGCATATATCATATAAACATTGATCTAGGCTTGTAATGGAAGGATCATCATAAAACCTTTCAATTAAAAGCGTATCTTCCTTAAAATAATCTTTATATTTTTCTGTGAAATCATACCAATTTTTCCCCAATTCAATATAGTTTCCAATATACCTTTCATAGATAACCACAAAATCATCCAATTCCTGTATAAGTATCCGTTGATCATATTCTTCAAAGGATTGGAACTTAGCAAGCTTGTCCTGGTAAAAAGGATGAGGTACACATGTTGTGTTCTTACTTTTTCGAAATTCCGCTGGAGAAATATTATGGTGCTTCTTAAATGCTGAACTATAATTTGATGGACTATATCCATAATCATATCCAATGTCAGTAATTGATTTGTCTTTTTCAATTTTGAGGTTTAAAGCACTTTGCTCCATTTTTAAGCGTTTGATAAAAGCATAAATGCTTTCTCCTGTTTCTTTCTTAAAAACTCTGCTAAAGTAATATTTTGAAAAATGGCAGTAATCTGCAACATCTTCAATAGAAATCTCCTCATCTAAATGCCGCATGATATAATCAATACTTTGATTTACTAATTTATTTGTAATCATAATACACAACCCTCATTGCTTTTTGATAACTAATTTTAGTATATCATAAAATTTAAGGAGAGGCTTTTTTCTTCCTCTCCTAGATTTCTTACTATTTTTTATCCGATCGCTACCATTGCTAACACCCCTATCTTCTTCAAAGTGGGAGATAAGCACTGCTACGCGCCTGGATAAGTTCTTCTAAGACTCAGATGGAGAGAGGCATTCCTTACAGGCAAACTCCACCTGAGTCTAAGAATCACTTGATTTAACTTTTATGCATGTATAATTAATTGTTCCTAAGTTTCCATGATTATTGGTAAAATAATAGGTCTTCTTCTTGTTTTATTATACAAAAATCCTCCTAAGGAATATTTTATGTTGGATTTTATAGTAAACCAATCTTTAATTTTACTTTCCATACATTTATCCAGCTCTGCTTTTACTACTCCTCTTGCTTCATTTATTAAATCTCCAGATTCTTTCATATAAACAAATCCTCTTGTAATAATATCTGGTCCGGAAAGTATACTAAAGGATGCTTTATCTATTGTTACTACTATTGTTACTACTCCATCCTGTGATAAATGCTTTCTATCTCGAAGTACTATATTCCCTACATCACCAATACCAAGTCCATCTATCATAACTGTTCCACAAGTAACTTTTGCTGACCTTGCAGCACTATTTCTATTTAACTCCAGCACCTGACCATTTTCTAATACAAAGATGTTTTTCGAATCCATACCAAGATTTTCAGCTAGTAATTCATGCTGCTTCAAATGTCTATATTCCCCATGCACAGGCATAAAAAATTTAGGTTTAATCAAAGTATGCATCAATTTTAACTCTTCTTGACAAGCATGACCTGAAACATGAACTTCTTCTAAAGCATTATAAATTACTTCTGCTCCCTTCCTAAAAAGTTCATCTATGAGTTTAGATATAAGTTTTTCATTTCCAGGAATTGGTGAAGCAGAAATAATTACAACATCACCTTTTTCAATAGTAATTTTTCTATGGTTTGAATATGCAATTCTTGAAAGTGCAGCCATTGGTTCTCCTTGACTTCCAGTGGTTATAATAGTTATTTTATCAGAAGGATATTTATTAATATCGTCCACACTTATAAGTTGATCTTCAGATAATTTCATATAACCTAATTCCATAGCCATACTTGAAATTTTCTCCATGCTTCTTCCACTAAATGCAACTTTTCTTCCATAAAACAAAGATGAATTAATAATCTGTTGAATTCTATTAGTATTTGATGCAAAGGTAGCAACAATTACTCTCCCCTTTGCCTTGCTAAAAATTCCTGTTAAATTATCTCCTATAATCCTCTCCGAAACTGTATAACCTGGACGCTCAACATTTGTACTATCTGCCATTAATAATAGTACTCCCCTGCTTCCTAGTTTTGCAAACTGATGAAGATCTATTACATCCCCATCTATAGGCATATAATCTACTTTAAAATCTCCTGTATGAACTATAACACCTTCTGGAGTGTGTATAGCTAGTGCACAGGCATCTGCAATACTATGACAGCTTCGTATAAATTCTATTCTGAAATTTTCAGTTTTAACCTCTTCTCCTGTTTTAACTTCAAGAAGAGTACAGTTAGAAAGCATTTCATGTTCTTCTAATTTACTTTCCACAAGTCCTAAAGTCAACCTTGTTCCATATACCGGTACATTTAGTTGTTTTAAAACATAGGGAAGAGCACCTATATGATCTTCATGTCCATGAGTCAACATAACCCCTTTTACTTTGTCTCTATTATTTAGCAAATAAGTTATATCTGGTATGACTAAATCAACACCATACATCTCCATATCGGGAAAACCTAAGCCACAATCAATTACAATTATCTCATTATCATATTCTATAGCTGTCATATTTTTGCCAATTTCACCTAGACCTCCTAATGGAATTACCTTTACTTTACTTTTATTTTTCATTACCATCTAAACTCCTATCTGGTAAAGAAGGTGATCTTACAAAAGGCTCTTTACCATCAAAAATTTTATGCAATTGCTTTTATAATTATTATTTTAAAATATGAATATTTTATACTTAAAAGCATGCTGACAGCATAATTAAAAATAATTTTTTATATATTCTTATATTGCCTTTTCATTAACATCCATAAAATTTTAGATATTTTTCAATATTTGATTGTATATATTTAATACTGTGATTACCAGAAAATACATGATTTTGAGAGTTTATCCCCTTTTCTTTCAATATTTTATGTAGAATTGAACAGCCTTCGTAAAACTTACCTTCATCCCTATCTCCAGCATCAAGATAGACAGCAATGTGAGAAGAAATATTATTATTTCTTGCAATATTTATTGGATCATATTTCTCCCATATCTCCATATCTTTGAAATAGGGTTTGTCTTCATCTTCAAGCTTCAGCTCCAAGGCAGGCATGTGTCCTCCTACTTTTGAAAACATATACTGATGTCTTAAAGAATTGTGAAGAGCTATATAACCACCAGCAGAAACTCCTCCTACATATCTTCCTTTTTTATCTTTTATGGTATTGAAGGTTTTATCAATGGTTGGCACTACTTCTTTTATAAAATAATCTTCATACATTCCTAAATTTATACTTCTATTGTTATCTGTAGAATCAGATACTTCTTTGCATATTAAAGATGAATTCAACCCACGGCTGTTTTCAATTCTTGGACATACAATTATCATAGGCTTAATTTCTCCACTTTTTATCATTTCATCAGCTTTGATATTTATATTCAGTTCAAGCATTATATTTTCATTTCCACTTCTTCCATGCAAAAAATATAATACAGGTAGTGGAGTAAAAATATCATAACTTTCAGGTAAATATACAAGCATTGACATCTCTTTATTTAGTATATTACTATAAAAATTTACTTTTTCTACTTTTGATTTATTCATTTTTATATCACCTCATTTAAAATTTCCAATTTAATCATTAGAATAATTTTGCTGTTACCAATAAAAGGCACCTGTACTATGATAACTCTATTTACAATATAATTCCTGAATTATATTGCTCAAATTTAGCACAATTTTGACATGAGGATATAATTATAAAAAATCTAAAAACTTATTATAATAAAAAACACTATGCATCAATATTTTAAATGTATCTTCCAATATATTATAGTAAATTTCTTAATGCGCCAACTCCAATAAAATAACTATTGACATAAATTACTTTTTCTAATATAGTTACTACTATGGTAGTAACTATATCGTATGTACTAAATTTGATAAAAATATTTTTATTCATGAAAGGATTGAAATAAGAATGGAAAAAAACTCTTTGTTTACAAAACTACAAAAATTCGGATTGAATCAATATGAAGCTAAAGCCTACGTAGCATTATTAAGTATTGGAACAGCAAATGCTTATAGTATAAGTAAAGCATCAGGAATACCTCGTTCACGTATTTATGATATTCTTGAGTCTATTACTAATCGCGGCATTATTATGTTTGAAGAAACAAGTGATAATATTAAAAATTATACCGCATTACCTAGTAATGTATTTCTTGAAAGAATACGTGAAGAATGGAGCAGTACTTACAATGATGTTGAAAAAGAACTTAAATTAATAGAAGATAAAGATAAAAAAGAAGACATTTATGTTTCAACAGTAAAAGGAGAAAAAAATATTTTAGCTTTTTGCAAAAATTTGATGCATGACGCAAAGAATCAAATAGTTATTTCTATTTGGAATCATATGTATGCAGAATTGTTACCAGATTTACAATTATGCATTGAGCGAGGCTGCAAGGTTTCTGGAATGACTTTTGAAGTAGACAATCCAATAAATTTTTTGGATAAACATAGAAAAAGTAAACTACATAATACTATTGAAAAAAAACCTTGGTTCATTCTTTCCGTTGACAGCAAGAAATTATTATATGGTCATTCTTCGGAACTTAATGGCAATGCTTTTTACACTGACGATCCTACTCATATTTATTTACTTGAAGATTATATTTTTCATGATATTGTTATTAATCGTCTTATAAAAAAAGAAGATAATGAGCATCAAGCTGTCAAAATGATATCAGAAATTTTGAACGAAATGAAAGTCAACCTTAAAAGATAACAATATTAGAAAGGATGTATGTATAATATGAAAGATGGAATTAAATCTATATCAATTGGAGTAGCTGGAGGAATAGGTGCTGGATTGATTGGTATTGGAGGTG
The DNA here is from genome assembly GCF_001038625.1 of Clostridium carboxidivorans P7. Classification (GTDB taxonomy): domain Bacteria; phylum Bacillota; class Clostridia; order Clostridiales; family Clostridiaceae; genus Clostridium_AM; species Clostridium_AM carboxidivorans. The sequence continues at coordinate 1,172,396 of NZ_CP011803.1, read as the reverse complement.
GAATCATAATGATTCCTGGTATGATATTATTTTTAGGATTATCACAGCATAAAGCACAAGCTACTTCCTTGGCAGCTATTGCACCTCTTGCACTAATAAGTGCCATAGTTTATAACAGTTATGGTAATTTAAATATTTATTTGGCTTGTCTACTCTCAATTGGTGGTATGGTAGGCGCGTATATTGGATCATCTTTAATGCCTCACGTTAATGCTGTGATATTAAAACGCATACTTGCACTATTATGTATCATTACAGCACTAAAGATGGGAGGCGTTTTCTAAATGTTTATCGTGTTATCAATATTGACAGGTATATTAACAGGTATACTTAGTGGAATGTTAGGAATTGGTGGCGGTGCAATTATGGTGGCGATTACCGTATCTTTATTACATATTTCTCAGCATACAGCCCAGGCTGCTGCATTGGCTGCTATTATTCCAACAGCTTTTGTAGGTGCTACAAAACATCATAAAAATGGTCTACTGAATTACAAAGTAGGCATCTATCTGGCTATTGGTGGAATTGTTGGAGGCTTTATTGGATCTAATTTCGCCAATTCACTCAATGATAATATGTTATGTAAAGTTTTTAGCGTATTTTTTGCAGTAATAGGCATCCAACTGCTGATAACTTCATTTAAAATAACAAAAGTAAAAAATAAAGCTTAACTTAATATAACGAACGAGCACGTTGCAACACAACTTTTTGAGAGAACAGTGAAGGAGGAAACCTTACCTTCATTGTCATCTCAAAATAATACTTCTTATTATTTTTAAACTGCGAAAGTCGAGTGAATAACTTTAATGTCACTGGCTAGATTATTTTAATCTGCCACTATTAACCTTGTCCCACTCATTTTATCATAAAATAATTTTTTATCCTTTGAAAAAAAGTGTATTGTAAAATTTCGTATGACTGCTAAATTTAATAAAAACACTAAAATCATTAAAATGTAATTAAGACAGCTGCTTAATATATTGCGATTTAATATATTACCAATAAAAATTATATAATTTACTCCAAAAAAACCATAATATAATGCACCATATCTTATAAATACCTCTTTAAATTTTAATTTTTTATCCTTACCTATAATCTTTATTCTAAGAATCCATTTTCCAAAAGTTCTACCATTAGTAAAATAAGTAATTAATATAAAATAGATGAATACAAATATATATATTTTTAAATGTCCTAATGTAATTATTGATAAAATGATAAAAATACCCCAATCAAATATAAAGGCTAAGAATCTTCTTATAAAACCAATAGTAATCTGTTCAAGCTGAACACTTTCGTCCAACTTACTAACATTAGGTAATAATCTCATGAATGCTGGTGATGTCATATATCCTAAATATCCACCTAAAGTATTTAACATCAAATCATCTACATCAAAAGTTCTATAAGGTGCATTGTAAAAACCATATAATGCACTTAGCTGAGTAAGTTCAAAAAATAAAGAAACACAAAATGATATTAATACAATCTTTTTAAGACTCTTTTTAAAATAATAGCTTAAATAAATTCCCAGTGGTAATAGCAAAATTCCATTAAAGGCTGCTTGTAAAAAAGCTCTTTCTTTAAATAAATGAAAATAAGTTGAAGGTTTTACTAGCTGAACCTTTGTTTCCTTTAAAATGTCTAGCACAAATGTAAATGGCATTAACTGGGTGTGCTTGGTTCCAGGTTTTTGTAAACTCAGTACATCATGTGTTTTAGGTAAGGGCAGTATAATAAGATAATATGCTGTTATCAAATATAACAAGAAAGAGTATAAAAATAGTGCTCTGTAATAATTTATATATCCATGCTTTCTATATTGGTATATCAAAAATGGAAGTGTAAATAGTGCTGCAAAAATCGGAAAAGTAATCACTGCTGTCTTTATTGGAATAATATATTCTGACATTTAAACACATCCTCTCATAACTTACAAGATACAATTATATAGCTTAATTTTTACAATATACTTTAGTATTCCTTAAGATTTTCTTAAGATTTTTATAAATATAGAAAACAATTTGCTTTTAAATGAAATATATTAGCCTAACAGCAGGCTACACCTTAATTTTTAAGCATCATAAGTTATGATTATAAATATAATTTTGACTTACTAAAACTACTTATGACAATGTAATTATGTGCGTACACTTGAATTTGCTAGTTTGAATTTTAACTTTTATGCAGTTATATATGATAAGGGTGTCATCACATTAGCTAAATTGTTTTAGTATTATTCTTAGCTCAAAATTTTTGAAAACCTTAGAACTTTAGTCCTGTCTGAGGGAACCGAGTTTGACAAAGTTCTTAGGTTTTCAAAAATTTCGAGCTTTAGAATAATTAAAACATTTAGCCGTGATGACACCCTTATCATATATCACGGAATGAAAGTTAAAATTCAAACTTCCACTGCATCTTTACATCGCATAATTTTTAAACTGTGAAAGTTACTTTTATAATTATATTTACTTTCTTATGATGAACTTGATGATGAAGCTGCTGCTGTGCTTGCTACAATGCAAGCTGCAATTGCTGCTTGTTCTTGAGCAATAATAATAGCATTAATACTATTTGCCAGTGCTACCTTAAGTACTCCCTTTTTCATTTCATCTATATAAAAATCACAAACCAAATTAGCTGAAAGTATAGTTCTCATAGATTTATCTAAACTCCACATACCATATCCATCTTTTTCATAAATAAAATCATTAACCTCTTTTATTTCTCTAACTATCTGATCTTCATTTCCTCCAATAAGAGTTAAAACTCCTAGAGTTGCGAGTCCACTATATTTAAGCCTACATTTTTCATTTCTAAGTTTATTATAAAGTGAATTTGCCTTTTTACATTTTTCATAAACAGACTCTTCTCCAAGTGCCATAATATGAGACAATGTTTGAAGATCATTCCCCTTCCCAAATCCTTCTTCATTTAAAGCTTTATAGCACTCTTCTACTTTTTTCATAGTTTCCTTTACATCTAAATCTGTAGCAGCAAGTACTGCAGCAAAAACATAATCATCAGTAGAAGTTAGCCAAAAATGCTTTTCCTTCATGCCTTTGTAAAACTCATCCATTCTTTGAAGTTTACAATTCCACTGTTCTTCAGGCACATCTTTTACCATAGTATAGGTAGCTAATGGCAAATATTCACTTTTTCTAAAGCCATATTGTCTCATTTTTTCATGAACCTCTACCATATTCTTAAAAAAGCTTTTATAATTTTCTTCAAAACACAAGAGAGTAGATATAATCAATAAATTGTTTCCTCTATAATCAGATGTCCAACCTGTTTCTTCCTTTATATAATTTTTTATTTCTTTAATTTTATCTGCATTTACTCTTTCTCCTCTTACAGCATGCATCATTGCACAAAAATGTTTTAATATACCTGTATCCCATTTAAAGTTTCCTTTAAGTTCTTTGTAATTTTCTGCCATCAAATTTGCTTTTTCCTTTATCTCTATATTCATAATATTTTCCTCCACCATTTCATCTTAATTTTATTATCACTTAAAATATTTACCTTGTACATATATATTAAAAAAAAATATTCAAAAAATGTTAAAGGAAACCTTAAGAAAACCTTAAGATTTATTTTAATGCATCTTACATACTCAATATTGCATGTTAAAAGCAATCTATAGTTTATGTTCATAAAATTAACTACAATGGGATTATAGAGAAAAGGAGGTACTTTATATATGCTGAAAGGATTTATTTTAGGACTTTCAAGTGGGGGGTATTGTCTTGCTTCCTGTATTCCCGTATTTGTTCCATATATTTTAAGTGAAAATAAAAAGACAAAATGGAATTTTATTTGTTTATCAAAATTTATGTTAGGAAGACTTCTTGGTTATGTATTATTTGCTCTTTTAGCGTGGATTACAGGAAACTTTATAATAAAACAATCACACTATAAAGAATTTATATTTGCTGTATCTTATATATTTTTATCATTTACTCTTATAATTTACACATTTTCAAAGTCTCATAGAGTCTGCAATATTAAATATTTTAGTAAATTTTTTAATAACTCAAATAAGGAAAAAAACTTTGCAACTATACTACTTTTAGGATTTTTAACTGGCATAAATGTATGTCCACCATTTATTTTAGCTTTCTCTGATGCTGCTTTCTTTTCCAATGTTATAAGCAGTATTTTGTACTTTGCTGCCTTTTTTATAGGCACTGCTATTTACTTTATGCCACTTCCTTTTATAGGTGTCTTAAAAGGAAAACAAATTAAATTAGTAGGTCAAATGTGCTCTTTAGTAATTGGAGTGTTTTATATGTATTCAGGAATTATAATGCTTTTTAAGGAGATGATTTTAAAATGAATAATTTAGAAACTGAAAAAATAGCAGAAACAAGTAAGAATAAAAAAATCATAAAATCAATAATGGCTTGTATACCAGTGTTATTATTAAGTATTGTTTTAATGAACGGAGGCATTACTCTTCCAAAGGAACCTTTAATGAAAATTTCCTTTTTCATAGTTTATATTTTCATAAACATATTATTTTTTCTTATGGTATACACAAAGAAAACCTATAAATACAGGAAAATATTTTTTGTAACCTATGCGCTGCTTTTTGCAGTCAGCTTTATGACTAATTTAATAGAAGTAAGAGGCAGCATTTTCTATAATGAATCTACTTTTATTAATGGAGAAACCCCTTTTTGCCACATGGTAATTCCAATGATCATAATACCTGCTGCTTTAACTAAAACTATAATTTTCCCTGGCTCTCTTTTAACTGGATTTGCCAGCATTGCAAGTATGATAGTTATTTGGCTTGGAGCTACTTTAGCCTTTGGACGAGGCTTTTGCAGCTGGGCTTGTTTTTATGGAGGACTTGATGAGGGATGTTCTTCCCTATGCAAAAAGCCAAGGTTAAAAATAAATAGAAAGTGGACTTATCTACCATTTGCTATTTTAATATCCATTGTTTTGTTATCGGCAGCTACTCTTTCTCCTGTTTACTGTGATTGGCTTTGTCCTTTTAAAGCAGTTACAGAAGCAGAACAGATAACTTCTACAATAGTGTTAATTAAAACTATAGTTTTTTGCTCTTTATTTTTAATTTTAGTTATAGTACTGCCTATACTTACTAGAAAAAGAACTCAATGCGGACTATTTTGTCCCTTTGGAGCTTTTCAATCTCTCTTTAACAAAATAAATATATTTGAAATAAGAATAGATAAGGATAAATGTTTAAATTGTAAAAAATGTGTAAGAGAATGTCCAACTTACTCAATAGATGAAAGTAGTCTTTCAAATGGAAAGGCTTTAATAACCTGTACTAAATGCGGAAAATGTATAGATATCTGTCCTTCTTCTGCTGTATCTTATCATATAAAAGGAACAAAAATAGGAGTGAAGACTAATTTATCCAGATATCTTTTTCTTTACCCTGCCTATATTTTTGCACTCACAATTGGTGGTGGAGCAATAGTTAAAGGATTATATAGAATTTTAAAACTTATAACTACAGGCAGTTTTTTTTAAAGGAAGGTGAATGAAATGATTAAATTAAAAGCTTTTTTAGGATACTTTGCTGCTGTTTTAGCTTTGTTTGTAGTATTAGCTACTTTCATAGCCAATGATTGCTTAGCCAAAGAGTTTGTCAATATAACTTCATTAAAGGTTTCTCCTTTATTTACTGGAGGTGAAATATATAAAACACTTACTTCTAAAGATGCTGAAATAAAAATACACAAACCTGTATTCCAAGGACTTTTTTCTGATAGATCTGAAGGTTTTGTAGAAGTTGATTATGCAGGCAAAAACACACCTACTATAATTTCTGAAAGTATAGATTTTGATGATGATGGTAAGGATGATTTTTCTATTAAATATAACACACAAAACAATACTTCTGAGTTTAAGTCTTTAAATAAAAATGTTGTTTCTTTAAAAGGAGTATATAAAATAAAAAGTGGTTATGCCATAAGAGTAAATTTAAAAAAATAAACTTTATAAAAAATAAGCTCCACCAACTATAATCAATTATAGTCAGTGGAGCTTATTTCACATTTATGTTAATCAACAATTCAATTAATAGTTTTACATAATGTACTATAATACAAATATTTCAAAATGTTTTAATTTCATTTTACTGTTGACATTTTTCAAATTATATTTATATAATATATATAGACCAGTCGTTATATTATTAGAAAGGATATTAATTCAATGAAAAATAAAACTGATTCAAGAGAAAAAATACTCACAGCAGCAGCAATGCTTTTTCAAATTAAAGGATATAATGCTACAGGATTAAATGAAATTTTAAAGGAAAGTGATTCACCTAAAGGTTCTTTATATTACTATTTTCCAGGTGGAAAAGAAGAATTAGCTTTAGAAGCTATAAACCTTACTAGTAAGACCATCCAAAAAAGATTAGAAAACACACTAAATGCACACTCAAATCCAATTGAAGCTGTACAATCCGTAATCAAAAATATCGTGGAGGACTTAGAAAACAATGGAAAATTAAAAGATATTTCTTTAAGTCTCATAGCTTTAGAAACTTATTTATCAATTGAATCTTTGAGAAAAGCTTGTGAATCAGCATTTTTAACCATAGAAAATATCTATGCTAAAAAGCTAATGGAAAGTGAACTTTCCAAAGAAGTGGTAAATGAACTGGCTACCTTTATTCAAGTTTCCATTGAAGGAGCTATTACAGCATCAGTTACAGAAAAAAATCCTAGAGCTCTCTTAACAGTTGGTAAACAACTTGGTATTTTATTAAGTTCATACATAAATGCTAAATAATTTAATTTTGGCAAATATAAAATTTTAACTTATTATAATAAGCATTATTTTTAAAGTGCTTATTTATGCTCCTAATATATAGACTGGTCTACAGAAAAATTTAAGGAGATTATATTTTATGGAAGCAAAACAAATTTATACAGAAGAAAAGCCTGAGTACAATGCAAAAGCAATTATGTTTGTATTACTGCTTGGAAGCTTTATAGCACTATTTAATGAAACAATACTAAATGTAGCATTTCCTAAATTAATGACAGAAATGCACATTACAGCTACTACGGCTCAGTGGCTTACCACAGGTTATGTATTAGTAGTTGGAATTCTTGTACCAGTTACAGCTTTCCTTATTCATACTTTTACTACAAAACAACTATTTTTAAGTGCAATGATAATTTTTTTAATTGGAACACTATGTGCTGTATTTTCTAATACCTTTACAGCACTATTAATTTCAAGAATAATTCAAGCCTTAGGTACTGGTATGCTCATACCTATTATGATGAATTCAGCTTTAGTAGTAACTCCACCAGAAAAGCGTGGTTCAATAATGGGATTATGTGTTTGTATAATCACATTGGGACCTGCACTTGGTCCAACAGTTTCCGGTTTACTTCTTCAGCATTTTAGTTGGCACTCATTATTTATGCTGTTAATTCCAATTTTATTGATTTGTATTATTGGAGGTTATATTTATTTAGAAAATATCTCTGTAATAACAAAACCTAAAATTGATTATTTATCCATACTACTATCAACTATAGGCTTTGCTGGTATTATATATTCTGTAAGTTCAGTTGGTACTTCAAGTTTATTATCTACTGCTGCTATTTTTGTAATTGGACTAATAGCATTAATTTTCTTTGGAAAACGCCAATTATCTTTAAAGCAGCCAATATTGGAAATACGATCATTTAAACATCCTGTATTTGCAATAGGTACACTACTGATTATATTAATGCAAATGTTCAACTTTTCAATAAATGTTATATTACCACTACTGCTGCAAAACGGCTTAAATACATCCTCTTTCACATCAGCAATGGCTATATTACCACCAATTCTTCTTGGATGTGTATTAACTCCATTTGTTGGTAAGATTTATGATAAAATAGGCGGAAATATAATCATTCCATTAGGTTTCGCAGTAGCATGTATTTTTACTTTTGTGTTATCACATATTTCACCATCAACTCCTATAAGCACAATTACCCTTATATATTGTGCTATAATGATAGGAATATCTATGTCGATGTCAACCAGCCAAACCACTGCACTTAGTGAATTATCTGGTAAAAATCAAGCAGATGGTGTTGCTATAGTAAATACTGCAATGCAGATAGCTGGTGCTTTAGGTTCAGCTTTATTTGTAGGCATTATGACAGCTTATCAGAATATCTATTTGAAAAATATAAATGATGCTTCAGCTTCCACCAATCAAGTAAATGCAATATACACTGGTTTTAATCATTCTATAACAATTGCAGCTTTACTAATTGGAATAGGTTTTATATTGTCCTTAATTCTCAGTAAAAAAAATAGAGCTAGAAGTAATAAAAATTAACATAATGCTCACCTTGACAAAGAAAAATACTTGTACTATAATTTAACCTAAATTGTATCAAATGTTGTGTTTGCCCCTCCTAAGGATGTTTGGAGGGGCTTATTATTTTTTTAACAAAGGAGAATTAACTTTATGAATGAGGGCGAACAGTCTATCCAAAAAAAATTATTACTTTTAATTGTTTCACTATTTTGGTTTGGACAGTATGTTTATATTCCATATCAAACACCTTATCTTGCTTCCATTGGTGTAACTTCTTCCATGATTGGAACTATTGTTGGTGCCTATGGAATTTCACAATTATTATTAAGACTTCCTGTAGGCATTATGGCTGATAAGATTGGAAAACATAAGCGTTTTATCATGATTGGTGCCTTTTCTTCAGGTGCAGCCTCTATATTTCGTGTTATTATGCCAAATGGATTGGGTTATTTAATTGCAAACATTTTTTCTGGACTTGCCTCTGCAATGTGGATTTGTTTCATGATTTTTTATATGAGTTTTTTTTCAAGAGAGGAACAGCAAAAAGCTACTAGTAAAATCATATTAGCAAATAATTTTGGTATGTTGTGTGGATTTATTACCAGTACTTTATTTTATGATAAGCTTGGTATGAATTTTATTTGTACAACCAGTGTAGCTGCTGGAATATTAGGTGTTATATTAAGTTTATTTATAAAAGAGAGAAATAATGCTCGTACTTCTTCTCCATCCACTAAAAGCTTGCTGTCAGTATGCTTAAATAGAAAATTAATATTTTTCTCTCTATTAGCACTTATACAGCAAGGTATTCAAATGACAACAACTATGTCCTTTACTTCTCAAATAATTAAAGGATTAGGTGCTTCTTCATTTATTGTGGGATTATCTTCAATTATTTACATGCTATCATCAGTTTTTTGGGCTGGTTTTGCCAGTTCAAAGCTTTGTTCAAAAAAAGGCCCAAGGTTTTGGATTCCTTTTGTATTTTGTGTTATAGCAGTATATTGTGCTGCTGTTCCTAACCTTCATATTATCTATTTAATTTGTATGTTTCAAATTTTACCTGGAATGTCTACAGGAATCCTTTTCTCGCATCTTACTGCACAAGCTATGGATGGCATAAGTGCAGATAAAAAGTCTACAGCAATGGGATGTTTCCAGGCAATCTATGCAATTGGTATGACAACATTTCCCCTTTTAGCAGGAAATATCATTGATTTTGCAAATATGTCTGCTGCTTACTTAACATTAGCTGTAATTGCAATTGTAGGCTGCATTACTTCTATAAGCTACTATCTTATAAAAAAGCCCCATTTTAAAAAACAAGCTAGCTAAAAAATTAGCCTATTTATAGCTAGATACGCTATCAAGCTATGAACGATTTATAATGAACTGTAATAAAAGTTCTATACAAAAACAAAAGCCATGTATAAATATGAAAACAAACTTCATTATATACATAGCTTTTGTTCAAATTACATATAACTCATAAAAGGAAAGTGAATTGAAACTTCCACACCGCTGCCATATTCAGAATCTATAGTTATATAATTTCCTAGCTTTCCTGCAAGCTTCTGACTTATATAAAGTCCCATTCCTGTTGAGTGCTGCTTTACCCTTCCATTGTAACCTGTAAAGCTTTTTTCAAAAACCCTCTCAATATCTTCTTTTCTTATACCTATACCATTATCCTTTATACAAAGAATTTTCTCCTTTTGTTCTACCTTAGCATATATTTTTATATTTCCACCTTTAGCTGTATATTTTATGGCATTGTCCAAAATCTGTTTTATTATGAACTTAAGCCATTTGTAATCAGAATTAACCTCTATATCCAAATTTTCTACTTCCAATTTTATATCCTTATTTATAAACCAAGAAGCCTCACCTTTTATGCTATCTTTCACAATCTGTTCAATTTTAACAGTATCTATTCTATAATCTTTAGAGAAATCATTTATCCTAGAATAAAATAATACCCTTTGAATATAATCTTCAACCTTCTCTATTTCCATTTCTACTGCATATAGTAGTTTTTCATTGTCATTATTTAAATTGTTTTCAATTATAAGCTTGGAAGCTGCAATAGGAGTTTTTATTTCATGAACCCAAGTAGTTAAAAATTCAACACTTTCATTGTTATTGTCAATAAGCTTTTCTATTTGTATATTAGCATTTTCATGTAACTTATTTATTGTATCCAAATAAATTTTTTGCTCCCAGCTTAAAGGAGAAGGTAAGCTGTAAATCCAATCTAATCCTTCCTTAGGTATCTTCTTGATTTTACTTATATGACAAGCAATTATACTATAATCAATTGCAAGATATATTAAGAACATCAAAAAAGAAACTGTAACTAAATATTCCGCATTGGATTTTAACATTCTTATGGATTTATCAAAGAAAATTACTCCACCTATAAATATCATTAATGTAATAAAGAAAATGATTAAACTTCTTCTATCCCTTAAATATTCTTTTAAACTCATACTATATACCCCATACTTTTTTGGGTTTGAATGTAATTTTCCAGTCCAATATCCTTAAGTTTTTTTCTGAGCCTTGTAATATTTACAGTCAAAGTGTTATCATCAACAAAGCTCTCATCCTGCCAGAGACTTCTTATAATTCTATCACGACTTACTATGGAACCTTTGTTTTTCATAAGTATATGAAGTATTTTAAATTCATTTCTAGTTAGCTGGAGACTTTTGCCATTATACATAATAGTGTCATCTTTTAAGTTTAGTATTAAGCCTTTATGTGTAATTACATCTGACTCCAAATCATTAAAATAAGCGTAGGTTCTTCTGAGCAGCGCATTTACTTTAGTAAGTAAGATATTTATAGAGAATGGCTTAGTAAGATAATCATCTCCACCCATATTTGTTGCTATTATTATGTCCATTTCCTCAGTTCTTGAAGATATAAAAATTATAGGTACCTTTGAAAGCATTCTTATTTTTCCGCACCAATAAAAGCCATCATAAACTGGTAAGTTTATATCCATGAGTACCAAATCTGGCTTATATTTTATAAATTCTTCTATGACCATATTAAAATCTTCTATTTTTTTGCTCTCATATCCCTGCTTTTTCAAAGCAGTAATTATTTCTTCTCCTATGATTTCATCATCTTCAACTACAAGTATTTTAAACATAAACGCACCTTACCTAATGAACATGCACTAAGTTCATTATATATTTCCTTTCCTTAAAAAAATGTACTATATATAACCTCTATTCTTTCCCCCACACAATATTAGTATAGGAGTTTACTGTTGCAATGTAATATATAAAGTAAATACATATATAAAATAGCATTATCACTATACAATATTTCATTATTGCTTCATTCATTAATCTTTGAAATACCATTAAAGCTGCTGTGCTGTGACAAAGTGCAATTATTAAAGGCATTCCAAAAGTTATTGATAATTGTTTTGCTACGGATTTCTTTATTTCTTTCTTGTTCATTCCTATCTTTCTTAAAGTTAAATATCTCTTTTTATCATCAGCTGCTTCCATTAATTGTTTAAAGGAAATTATACTTCCTGTTGCTAGAGAAAATAATATTCCTAAAAAAATTCCAATAAAAATAAATACAGCTCCGCCCTTATAAAATCCTTGATAAGTATCGTAATAGGAATCTATGTATATTCCTTGTGGAACAACTTTGCTTAATTCCTTAGTAAGCTCTTTTGATCTTTCTGGATTTTGAACTAAATATCCAGTTATATTAATAACTTCACCCTTACTGCTTAAATCACTAAAGGCTTTATCCGAAACTATAATAGTTTTTGTTGTTATAAAATAGCTTACTACCTGCTGATCTGTAACTTTTTTAATATTAAAATTCATTTGTGAACTGCCTGATTTAATTGAAGTCTTACTATTGATATAATATTTTTCTTTATTAGATACTTCACCAGATTTAATAAGTAAGCATTCATTATCTCCTAAATATATCTTATTTTCTCTATTTTTTATAGCAATTACACTATTGTAATCACTTTGTGATATTATCTTCCCTTCAAAATCATCTTTTTGCAGCATAGGCAAATTAATCTTTGCATTTATAAGCTTTAAATTATTTATTGAAATCAATTTATTATCATTATATTTATTTATCACACTTTCAATTTTTTCACTTAATTCTTTATTTGTATTCATAAACTCATAAGAAAAAGGCATACTCCTGCTTATATCTTGTTCTGTGGTTTTATAAAAAGAATAAGCTGCTCCAATAGAAGTCAAGGTTACTGAACTTAAAAGAGAAATAATACAAAGAGTTTTTGCATTACTTTTTATTCTATAGAGGATTTGAGCTGTAGACAACATATTTTGTCCTCTATAATAAAACCTTTTATTCTTTTTAATAGCTTGTACAAATATTATAATTAAACTATTAAAAAGCATATATGTACCTATAGATACTAAAATAACTATTGGTATACCCAGTCTTATAAGCTGTACTGTAGTTTTATTATAAGACATAAAGTATCCTGATAAAATAAATACTAAGGATAACACCGACATAAACCATGATGCTTTTGGAGTTTTTTCTCCCTGCTTTTGTGCACTTAAAAGTTCTATTACCTCATACCTATATATTGTACTGTAACTGTGAATAGAATTTAATAAGAAGAGTATAAAAAATACTAAAATAGTTATGTAAAAAGCTTTAAAAACAATAGCAAATTTTATATTCAGAGTTTCCCTCATTAAGTAAATGAGCATAAGCGAAAAATATTTTGAAAACATCACTCCTAAAATTATTCCACAAACTATTGATAAGCTGCCAATAATTAAATTTTCATAAAATAACATTTTTGCAATTTGCTTTTTTTCCATACCAATCATAGAATATATACCTATTTCTCTTTTCCTATTCTTTAAAAAGAAACTGTTTGAATACCATATGAATATAAAAGAAAATAAAGCAACTATAATAGCCGAAGCCTTAAATATAAGCTTAACTGTAGGCTTATTATCTGCAAGTTTTACAAATACATCATTAAAAGCAATAGAACAAAAAATATAAAATATCATTACTGAAAATACAGCACTTACAAGGTACATAATATAATTATTGAAGTTTTTCTTAACATTATTTACAGCTAAATTAATGAAGGTCACTGTTTTCACCTCCAAGTGCTGATAATACCTTTAGAATTTTATCAAAAAATTCTTTTCTATTTCCATTACTGATTATTTCAGTGAACAAGCTACCGTCCTTTATAAATATAACTCTCCTACAAAAACTAGCTGCAAAAGCATCATGAGTTACCATTAAAATTGTAGCATTTTCCTCCTTGTTCAATTCACTCATACAGTTAAGCATTTCTCTTGATGACTTAGAATCAAGAGCACCTGTTGGTTCATCTGCCAGTATAAGTTCTGGATTAGTTATTATGGCTCTAGCTGCAGCTGTTCTCTGCTTTTGACCTCCTGACACCTCATAAGGATATTTATTGAGTATACTTTCTATACCTAAAGCCTCTGCTATTTTCTCTACACTTCTTTCTATTTTCTTAACACTAACTTTAGAAAGCGTTAAAGGCAGTATTATATTTTCCTTTAAAGTTAAGGTATCAAGCAAATTATAATCTTGAAATATAAACCCTAAACATTCTCTTCTGAACCTTGAAAGTTCAGGTTCCTTTAAATGCACTATATCTTTGCCTCCTATGTTTACATTACCAGAAGTAGGCTTGTCTATAGTAGCTATAACATTTAAAAGTGTGGACTTTCCTGCTCCTGATGGCCCCATAATCCCAACAAAGTCTCCCTTTTCCACTTCAAAACTAATTCCATTTAATGCATTTGAAACATTTCCTCCATGACGTCCGCCATATACTTTTTTTATACTTTGTACAGTTAATACTTTCATATTGTGTATCTCCTTAATATTTAATTTCAATTCTCAAATAAATTATACAAAGCATTTATAATATACGCCATTTCTTTACCTTACAATATGAGCAAATCAATGTTACATTAATGTAAGGATATCAAGTAATTCTTAGACTCAGATGGATTAAATCTCTCTTCAACCTTCCATTTCACTAAAAATCATTATTAAAGTTTTTACTTTTAGGCAGTGAAAATGTAAATGACGTTTTTTTAAATGGCTCACTATGAACAGTTATTGTTCCCTTATTAGCTTTCACTAACTGCTTAACTATACTTAATCCAATACCCGTTCCACTTATCATAGCACTTCTTGAATCTTCCACAGTATATAATCTTTCAAATACTAATTTTAAATCTTTATCACTAATACCTTTGCCATTATCCCATACTTCTACATAAACATAATTATCATCTTCTCTAGCTAATACGCCAACTTTATCTCCGTCTTTTCCATATTTCAAGCTATTGGATAGTAGATTATTTATTATTCTATTTACTGAAATCCTATCTGCCAAAACATACATATCTTCTTCAGGTATTTTTATATCTGGAGTTATTCCTAAATCTATAAAATCATTATAGAAAAATACTATCTGCTCTTGTATTACATCCGTCAGACTTATTTCTTCTATCTTAAGTTTTTCATCATTTGATTCCAATCTTGATAAATAAAAGAAATTTTCTAAAGTTGTATTTAAATAATATGCTTTACTATGAATGATGTCTAGATATTCACGCAGCTCTTCTACACTCAGATCATTGCTTTGTTTTATGAGTTCAATATAACCAATTAAAGATGTAAGAGGAGTCTTAAAATCATGAGATATATTTGAAATCATTCTAGACATGGCACTAGCTTTCTTATTCTTTTCATTTTCAATTTCACACATATTATCTACAATATTATTTATGCTATTAACTAAATCCGCTATAGATTTTTCACTGTTATTTAAGGTAATTCTTCTATTTACATTACCTGAAAGTACATCATCCAAAACTACTTTGATATGTTTTAGTTTTTTTCTGGTGGAAATTATTATAAAAAACAAAATTATAATTATTGCTATGCTCAAAATCATAAATATTTTATACATAATATTTACTCTCCTAATTTGTATCCAACTCCCCATACTGTTGATATATATTCGGGGCTGTCCGCATCATGCTCAATCTTATCTCTAAGTCTTTTTATATGAACCATAACTGTATTATCATTTCTTAAAGCATCTTGTCCCCAAATACTGTCATATATCTGAGATTTAGTAAAAACTTTATTGGGGTTTAAAAGGAATAACTTTAATATTTCAAATTCTATAGGAGTAACTTTTATTAATTGATTTCCTTTTAATATAGTATGAGCTTCTATATCAACTACTAAATCTTTATAATTTATAGCAGATTCATGCATCTCCTGCTCACTATTAAAGTATATATATCTTCGTATAAGAGCCTTTATTCTAACTACAAACTCGTTTAATGAAAATGGTTTTACAATATAATCATCTGCACCCATGCTTATAGCTGATATCTTGTCCATTTCTGTATTTTTTGCTGATATTACAAGTATAGGTACAGTACTTTTTTGTCTAACTCTTCTTATTATTTCAAAGCCATCTACGAAAGGTACCATTAAATCAAGCACTATTAGCTGAAATTCTCCGTCAAAATTAAATTTATCCATAGCATTTCTACCATCAAATGCTTGTACCATTTCATATCCTTCTTTTTCAAGCACCTTACTAATTAAAGTACTAATCTCTTTATCATCTTCAACTACCAATATTTTTATGTTACTTACAGCATTCACAATAACTCACCTCTTAATGACTATTTTAACATATAATAGTTTATAATCATTAGATTAATTTATTCTGTTATTATTAACCTTGCACCACTTATTTTATCATAAAATAACTTTTTATCTTTTGAAAAAGTTAGAATAAAAGGTTCGATTGAATCAACCAAACTAAAAACAAAATATACGATATACTCCAAGCTGCATAAAACAAGCGGATAAATACATTTCTCTTTCTTAACCAGAAATGTATTGTAGATAATACGCCCAAAAATCCCAATATACTAATCAATTCAGATGCCTTTCTTGTGAAAGCAAATATTTCTTCTGCCATTGAATACACAACGTTATCAAAGAAAAGAGACAAGTGAATAAACGTATAAGCTGCTGCTGCAAATACAAACAATGCTGGAATTTCTGCAAGCAAAGAATATTTTACTGATTTTTTCCCCTTTACAATACCTCTTATTAAAGAAACAGCAGAAATGAATGATACAACAATTGTTAAAATAACAAAACATCCCAAAACTGAAATCTGCCATGTAAAGCCCTCATACCATGGTACTCTTATAAATGATTGTCCATCATCATTTGTAATATAGATTCTCCCGTTTTTTTCAATTTGTTTTATATTTCCAAGATCAGGATGACAATACATATCTCTTCCAATAGAAGTAAACTTCTTGCCATTCAAGATAAAACCTTTATTAACATTACCTGATATATGTAATAACCCTGATTCTGTATTCAAAAGATTATAGAACTTTTCGTCACTTTTAAAACTGCTTCGTACAGAAATGTAATTTCCACTAATATCAATTTGATTTTTTCCACTATAAGGTTCTTTCTTCTGCTCCGCTCCACATCGGTTGTTAAGCACAGTATTTATAATTTCACTAAACTCACCACACTGTGTATTAGCTGATATAAAAACTCCAAGCTTTTGATCAGGAATAATAAAAACAATTGTAGAAAAATTATCTGTTCCACCTTCATGCAAATATATAAAATGTCCATTCCTCTCATTTCTTCCCCATGCATAACCTATACTAGATGAAAATTTCTTATCCATTTTAAACTGCTGACTAAACATAATTTCTTTTGCCTTATTTCCAAGAACGGATGAATCCTCATCCATCATCAAGAAATTCATATACTTAGCCATATCACTTGCTGTTGATGTCATGGAACCTGCGGGATATATATTAATTAATGACTCTATTCCTTCTCTGCCATCTAATTTGTACCCTTTTGAAACTAATGATGCAGATGATTTATGGAGGTCAAAGGTAGAACTGTCCATTTTTAACGGCTTTAATATATTTTCCTCTGCATACTTACTGAAAGGTTTTCCACATATTTTTTCAATTACATAACCTGCAAGTGCACCCCCATAGTTCGAATAAGCTTCAACTTCTCCTGGTTTAAAAACCTGTGCTGGAAGATACTTTTTTAGTACAGATCCTAGTGTCTCTTCTTTAGCATTCTGACATATAGCTAGTCCTGAACTTTTTTCTTCAAATCCAGCAGTATGTGTAAGCAAGTCATGCATAGTAACAGGATACTTTAATTTTGGAGAATCTTCTCCAAGATATTTGCTTATAGGTGCATTCATATCAAGTTTCCCCTGTTCAACCATTTGCATTGCTGCAAATGCTACAAAAGTCTTTGACACTGAACCAATCCTAAATGCCGTATTTTCACCATCAGCCTTAATATTATTTTTTTCATCAGCATAACCATAACCTTTACTTAAAAGTACATTGTTATCCTTAACTACCGACACAATAGCTCCCTTGGATTTCTTATCTTTGATTAATTCATTAACTTTTCCATCAATATAATCAGTTATTTTTTTATCTGTACTCAAATCAGTTGTTTTTGCATATACAAGAGAAGTATAATTGAAATTCAACAAAATCAACATCATCAATAATACACTGTATATTTTTTTCATACCCATTCTTTTTCTCATAAAACTAATTGCCCTTTCTTTCTACTCCGCTATTTATTTAAAATTCCTAATATCTGTTCATTTATGAGTTCAGGTTTATATTGATGTATGAAGTGACCTGCACCAGGAACTATTATCTGTTTACTGTCTGTGGACCAATTTTTAAAAGCCTGCTGACTCTGTTTCCACTTAAGTTCTCCATTAGCTTCACTTTCAGAAGTTAATATTCTAAGAGGTATACTTCCTAATTTACCATTTGATACTACTTCAGTGGCATTATTTTTTGCATTCTTTAACTCATCATTTTTATTTTTATTAGTCATGTTTTTCAAGTACATTGCTTTATCAAGTTCTTTTAAATCCTTTGGTACTAATGCAAGATTATTTCTTGGTGCATTTATAGAAGAAGCTAAACTTGGTATGTTAAATAGTACTCTGAAAGCTCCAGATTTGCTAAGTGATGAAATCAATACATCATTTACATCCTCTTGTTTCTCATTTGAATAATACTCTGGATTCCCTCCCTCTATCATAACAATTCCTTTTACTTCATCCTTATACATCTGAGCAAATCTTACCACTTCAAGTGAACCCAAAGAATGTCCAACAAGTATATATGGAGCTTTTTCCCCAGATTTAACAAGCAATTCATGCATCTCTTTTGTTATTGTATCAATATCTCTAGGGGTTTTTGATACATCACTCCATCCATATCCTGGTCTATCATAAACAGCTACTCTTGTATGCTTGGATATTTCATTATACAATGGGTAAAAATCCGCATATGGAGATGGAGTTCCCCAACCAGATGAAAATACCACTGTAGCATCTCCCTTTCCTTTTGCAAAAATATGCATATTATGTCCATCTACATTAATTATTTTACCTACAGGTTTATATTTCTTACTATCAGAATACTGACCAAATTTTTCATATGCAAATCCCATTATCAGTATTACTGCTATTACTACTGCCATACCTTTTAAGAATTTTTTAATACCTGTCAAAAACTTTTTTCTTTTACCTGTACTTCTTTTATTACGTATTATCTGATTATTCATATGTCCACTCCTAACTAACTTTTACTTACAAGACATAATTATATAGATTAATTTTTACAATGTACTTTAGTATTTCTTACGATTTTCTTACGATTTTTATAAACAACTTAAAATTCATATCATAAATTCTTACCTTGATACTATAAAAAACTATTGATGAAAAAAGCACTGAAATCATATTAAAAATACAATTTCAGTGCTTATACTATTAAATATCTTTTTCTTTTGATAATTGAAATATGCACAACAGTATTCCAATAATTACTGTTATCACGCCTAACTTTATCGCTGGCATTAAATCTATAAATTTACTAACCTGAAGTTTTCTTATTGGAATATATGGCAGCATTAATGGCCAATAGTTACACCTATTAGTTTGATACATAAAAAAATTTGAGACCGAAGTAACTACAGCAATAAAAACTGATGCTGCTGTATTTTTTAATATGTTAATGAGAAAAATTATAAGAGGTACTATTGAAAATTCCAATATCATAGAAACTATGTAAGCCGATGCATGACTTAAGAAAAATATTTTCGTTAGTGGTTTATGTATTACAAGCAATCCTCCACCAAATAATATTGTAAAATGCAAAATATATATTAATGCTATTATTATGTATATGGTCAATAATTTACTTACGAATATTGATATTTTACTTAAAGGATAACTATACATTAATTTTACAGTATCATATGAATATTCTCTAATAAAAATATGTGATGATAAAAGTATAAAAGCTATTGTACCCACAAAACCAAATGTCAAATCTTCTGCCCCTCCAGCATAGGTTAACCATATTTGTCCTTCAGTATTAAAAGGTGTAATAACACAACCTAACACAGGAAAAAATATACTGATTAAAATTATAAATAAAATTGTTTTTGACTTTTTAAGCTTCAATATTTCTGAGTACACCAAATTAAACACTTTTTTCACCTCCTGTTAATCTAAAGAAATAATCTTCTAAAGCTTCACTATTTACTTTTAATTCCTTTACTAAAACCTCATTTTCTATCATTTGTTTATTGATATTTTCAGGTTCATATGAATTATCAAAAATTCGAATGATATTATCTTCATAAATCCTATATTCATTTATTCCAAATTTCTGTTCTAAAATAATAGAAGCTTTTTTCTGATCATTTACTTTAATTTGAAGGTAAGATTTATTTGTTTTTTCTAATTCCTTATAGAGAACTTCTTCTACTAAATTCCCCTTATGAATAATACCTATTTTGGTTGCCATCAGTTCTATTTCACTTAAAATATGACTACATATGAGTACAGTAGTATTTCGTTCCTTATTAAGCTTTAATATAATTTCTCTAATTTGACTTATGCCTACTGGATCTAAACTATTTGTAGGCTCGTCTATAATTAAAAATTCTGGATTGTTAAGAAGTGCTCTTGCCATTCCTAATCTCTGTTTCATTCCCAATGAATACTTTTCTACATTCTTATTTACTTCATCACTTAAATCCACTAAATCCAAAACTTTATCTATCTTTTTTTTATCTTGAACACCCATGGATCTTCTATAAACCTCTAAATTCTCCTTTGCTGTAAGCTTAGGATAAAATGTTGGATTTTCCAGTATTAGGCCAATTCTGCTTTTGTATTTATAATCACTGCTGCTTATTGTCTCTCCAAATATTTCTATAGAACCGCTATTTGCAGTAGCCTGTCCCATTATCATCTTTAAAGTAGTAGTCTTTCCTGCCCCATTTCGTCCTAAAAATCCATATATGTCACCTTTATTTATAGTCATATTTAGCTTATTTACCACTACTTTGTCCTTATATTTTTTAGTTAAATTGCTGGTTTTTAATATGATATTCACTATATTAAGTCTCCTTTCGGCTTAAGCAGGCGTGTCCTTTTATTTCGTTATTTTTAATTATCTCAACTTTCACATATACAAAATTTAAACTTAATATAATAAGCAAAATGGAAGCATTTTCAAACTGCGAAAGTTGAGTAATTATATTATTGTAAACACACACAATAAAATCCGTACAACCTTTTAAGTTGAATTCGCACTTCTAGATATATAGTATATAAAAACCAACCATTTATCAAGAATGTATAATCCTCTATTAATACTTAAATCCAAAAAGATTCCAATAATTTAAAAACCACATATATAGTATTCCTGTAAAAGCTACGAGCAAATAATATAGTCTAAAATATAATTTACTGTTTTTCTTCATCCAATCCATTACTATAAAAACTAAAAAGAGTAAGTTTAAAATCAAACTCAATATTGGCACACATAGTAACAATTTGGCGTCCATACTTATACCATATCGTGTTGGTTCTCCCAGTACAAATAATGCTGCAATAAAGAAAGAAACATTTAATAAGCTTATTACAAAAGCCATGTAAAAATTAGTTTTTTTCAAAGGATTTAGTTCACCATTTTTCTTCTTTATTGTAATATAAATTATCCTTCCAATAGAGTATATAACTACAATTAAGAACACTATTAAAGAAAATAAAGCTACTCCTATTTGCACCTTAGGCAGCTCATACCAGTTAAGCTTTTCATAAGTACCATGCCAGCTGTCTTGCTGCTGGGCTAAATAATAAACTTTTCCAGCTTCATTCTTCTTAAATATCACATACTCCCCATTGTCAGCCCTTTTAAATACTAATGGTTCTACTTCAGTGATATTAGTGGTATATTCATTTCCTACAAAAACATCTTTACCTTTAAGTGTCAAAGTTTTTTCATTCTTTAGACTTATAGTTAATCCTTCACCTTCTGGAAAGGCATCCCCTTTATGAAAAGTACTTACAGGGTTTTCGCTAAATCTATAAGTACCTACAAAATTCTTTAAATCACTTTTCCCTGTAGAAACATTTTTATTATCTTTTATTACTTCTTTTTGTGGAAAATATTTTTTAACCATTTCCCCTACTATTTCATCAGGTACATTATTCATTCCTTGATTTATGGATATAAAAACACCTAAATTCTCCTCTGGAAACAAAGTCATATCACTGTATATATTATCTGGTGAATATCCAAGATGTTCAATAGCTCTATATCCATTTATAATTTTTTCATTAAATCCATAAGCCATTCCTGGAAGTCTTTTATCAAAGGCTGCATGCTGACTGTGCATATTAATGGCTGTACTTTCCTTTAATATTCTTTCATCTTCATATGCCCCATTATTTAAGTGTGCTATCATAAATTTAGCCATATCTTCAGAAGTTGATATTATGCCTCCAATGGCATAATTATTGAAATATCCTTCCACTTCTTTAGCCTTTGAAATTTTACCATTTTCATAATTGTAACCACACTCTAATCCCTTTGGATTCATATCCCTATTTAATGTGGAATTGTTCATTTCTAATGGTTTAAATATGTTATTTTCAATAAAACTATTAAGAGGTTTTCCTGAAATCTGTTCAACAATTCCTCCTGCCAGTGCTGTATCATAGCTGCTGTAGTTTATAATAGTTCCTGGCTTTCTTACCACCTTAGGCAAATGTTTTTTTAAGAAATCATTCATGGACACCAAATCTTTTTTATCCTTTGACAAATCTGCTATTCTGTTATCATCTATTCCTGATGTATGTGTAAGAAGCTGTTCCACTGTTACTGGATTTGAATATTCATTTTTTAAACTGTAACCTTTTAAATACTTATTTACATCAGCTTTTAAATCCACCTTGCCTTGTTCATAAAGCTGCATCATTGCTGTATAAGTAAAAAGCTTTGATACAGATGCTATTCTTATTAATGTTTTATCTGCTGTCATAGGTACTTTATTTGTTAAATCAGCATATCCATATCCTTGGCTAAAAATAACCTGTCCGTCTTTAACAACAGTAATTACTGCTCCTGGAACGTGCTGCTTTTCCATCTTTTTTTGAAAAGTAGTGTCCATAAATGCTTTCAAATCATCTTTATTACTTAACAAGTCATCATTTGAATTAGCTTCTGCAAAAGCTGTAATACTGTTCCCAAAACATATTATAAACATTGATATAATTGCAAATATCCGTTTTATTAGCTTATTTTTCAAGAAATTTATATTTTTTTTAGATCTTTCATAACACATGCTCATGTTCCTCCATAGCTTTAACATATTAAGAAATTAACTAGTATTTTTCTTAAGACTACTTATTTAAAGTTTCAAGTTTAGAACTGTACATATTCTTTAACTTTAACCTTTAAATAAATTATAAAAAACATCCTTAGTATGAGCCATTTATTTACCTTACAATATTCATTAACTAAAGTTACATTATTGTAAGGATGAACGTTTAACTTCAAGTTAAATGCAGAAACATTATTAATTTTATCTGAAAGGTCATAATCAAAGAGAAAATATTAAAACCAAGAATTTTTGATGTTTTAATGATAAACCTTCAAAAATTCTTGGTTTTTTAAATTTATTTTTACTTAACTCATATTGTTTTATTTAATTCTCAACTAAAAACATATTTATGACATATCTTCTTTTTTATCCTTGTTTATTGGAATAGGAACAATATCTGGAATCATAAGATTCTCAATATCTGCCTTCAAAATGTTCACAGCCATTTCAATTTCCCCTCTTTCCAAATAATCAATTAAAACCATATGCAAACTGGTTCTGCTGTAATGCTTTCTCTGTACAAAACAAATAGTTTGAATATTCATGGCATCTTCCAAAAGTTTATATGCATAATGGTTGCCATAAAAAGAGAACAATTTTAAATGAAATTGACAATTATAGTTCCAGCGAACAATAAAATCGTTATCTGGACAGTTGGTGTGACCCATACAAATATTTTTCAATTCTTTGATTGAGGCTTCATCTATATACATGCAATAATTTTCTAAAAAAGAACATTCTAGAGCAGAACGAAATTTTGTAATTTCCAATAATTTATGAGCACTTGGCTGAATAATTTTATATCCTTGCCTTGGAATACTGGCCAATATATGAGTTCCAATAAGCTGTGTAAGTGCTTCACGTATTGGTGCACGACTAACGCCGTATTTTTCAATCAAAAATTTTTCTGTTAAGATGGTATCTGGAGGATATACTCCATTAATAATATCAGAAAATAAAGCATTATAAATTTGATTTTTTAATGTACCCAAGATTTTTCACTCATAAAACGACCTCCTTATTCCAATATTATTGTCAAGTTATTATACATTTAAAAAGAAAGTAAGTCAATATAAAACTTAGTTTCATAAACAGCAAACAGATTACTATTTGTGGTCATATCACAAAATAATATATATCATCTTTTTTTACATTAAATTTCAATTTTTTCATTATATACCCAATGTAATCAAATACATTTTACAAATACGACATATAATATTGATTATTGCATCTCCCTGTGATATGATTAGGATGCATACTAAAGTATGAAATTACATAATGCAAAACAGTGATTACTACTGTTTTACTATATTAAATATTCTTGTAATCATATTAGCAAGGAAAATAATTAAGTATTATATATTAGGAGGTCTTTTTAATGAATAAAATTCAATACGATAATTACGTTAAAATATTAAAAGGGGAACTAATTCCAGCTATGGGATGTACAGAACCTATTGCCATTGCCTTTACAGCTGCAAAAGCAAGAGAAGTTCTTGGACAGATGCCAGAAAAAATGGTTGTTCGCTGCAGCGGAAATATTATTAAAAATGTAAAGGGCGTTATTGTACCTAATTCTGGTGGACAAAAAGGCGTAGAAGTAGCAGCTATCTTAGGTGCCGTAGCAGGAAAGGCAGACTTAGAGCTTCAAGTTATCAGCGAAGTACAACAAGAAGACATTGATAAGACTAAAGAATTATATCAAAAAGGAATCTGCAGCTGTGAATTAGAAGAAGGAGAAGAAAATCTTTTCATACGTGCTGAATTAACAGCTGGACAAGATGTGGCAGCTGTAGAAGTTAGAAAAAAACATAACCACATTGCTAAAATTGAAAAAAATGGTAAGGTAATATTCGAGCAAGCTGATATTGTAACTCAGCAATCCGGAGATAAGTCAAAGCTTAATATCAAAGACATACTTCAGTTTGCCAATGAAGTAAACTTGGATGATGTAAAAGACGTCATAAGCACACAAATTAAATATAATTCTGCTATATCACAAGAAGGCTTAACTCATAATTGGGGTGCTCAAGTTGGACAAACACTTATGAAATTTGGTGGTAATGATGTTCGTATTAAAGCAAGAGCAGCAGCAGCAGCAGGCTCTGATGCAAGAATGAATGGCTGTGCTCTTCCAGTAGTTATCAACTCAGGAAGTGGTAATCAAGGAATCACTTGTACTATGCCAGTTTTAGTCTATGCTGAAGATATGGGAGCAGATGAAGATAAACTTTACAGAGCTCTTGTTTTAACTAACCTTATATCCTTACACCAAAAACGTTATATAGGAAATTTATCTGCTTACTGTGGAGCTGTATCAGCAGGAACAGCTGCAGCTTGTGGTATTGCTTATTTAAATGGTGCTGATTATGATACAATTGGTAAAACTATAATCAATTCCGTTGGTAATGTTGGTGGTATTGTATGTGATGGAGCTAAAGCTTCCTGTGCAGCAAAAATCTCTAGCTCAGTAGATGCTGGAATCATGGGTTATGAAATGGCAAAACATGATTTAGTATTTCCATTTGGAGAAGGAATTGTTGAAGAAGATTATGAAAAGACAATTCAAAACATCGGTCGTATGGGACGTCAAGGCATGAAATCCACTGATGTGGAAATTCTTAATATCATGATAGGAAAATAATTTTTTATAATGACTACCGGCTTTAGCCGGTAGTTTTCTTTATAGTTATAAATGGCTGACTTTCTTTTTATAATTTTCTGTATTTAAATCTGTTTTAACTTTACTTTTGTGTAACCTAAAAGCAGTAAGCATCCATCCCATTCCACATATAACAACCAAAATAGCATATACCCATCTCATACCATATATAAATACATCATCTCTTCCTGCAATATAATCTACAACATGATAACCTATTTTATAGCTCATACAAACATATAAAAAACTTGTAGCTAATGTAACTCCAAAAATTTGTCCTAAGTTTCTTGTAAGTGAATTGACACTTCCTGCAATACCTAACTTATCTCTTGGAACAGAAGACATTATCAAAGAATTGTTAGATGGTTGAAATAGTGCATTTCCTACTGCTATTACACTTACGAAACCTATTATAAGCATTATTGAAGATTTTTCATTTAAAAATGACATAAGTAAAAATCCCATACTTGTAAATATTAATCCTAAAAAAGTTAGAAATTCTGATCCAATTTTATCTGACAAGTTGCCGCTTAATGGAGAAAGTACTGCAATAATTAAAGGCTGCACCATCATAAGTACTCCTGCCATTCTTGAAGTTAATTTAAGGGTATCCTGAAGATAAAAAGGTATTAAAATGCCTGATGCACTTAAACATATAAAAGAAATAAAGGCACAAAATAAACTTATAGAAAATACATTATTTTCAAAAATATCCAACTGCAAAAGAGGATTATCTATTTTATCTTCCAATTTAATAAATATTACAAAACTTATAATGGATAGTAGAAAGCCTAAAATAATTATAGGATTATTGTAACCTATTTTTTGTCCCCAGGTTAAAGCTGTAAATAAACATATAACTACTATAAAAAATAGAACTGCTCCTTTCATATCAATTTTTTCACTATTGCTTTCTGATTTAGGAAACACCTTTAAACCTAATATAAATGCAGCAATACCTAAAGGTACATTAATTAAAAATATATAATTCCACTCCATTATGGATATTATAAACCCTCCTGCAGGAGGACCTATAAGTGTTCCCATTGCTGCAAAGGATCCCAAAATTCCTAAAGCTTTACCTCTCTCATTTTTAGGAAATACCTGAGTAATGATTCCTTGATTATTAGCCATATAAGCTGCTGCACCAATTCCTTGAATTATTCTAAAGAACACTAATTCTACTAAATTATTTGAAAATCCACACATAAAGGATGCAAGTGTAAAAATAACTATACCCCACCTAAATACCTTTATTTTTCCCTTTATGTCCCCTAACCTTCCAAATATTAAAATTATTGAACAAATAGTCATTACATAACTTACTATTACCCATTCTATAGACGCCATAGAAGCTGATAACTTTTTTGACATTAATGGTAGTGCCACATTTACAATGCTAGAATCTATACAAGCCATAAAAGTCATTAATACAACTACAAACAGAATAGGCCATTTATTTTTATATACATCTTTATTTATTTCTTTCATAATTTATCCTTTCTTCATAATACTAATGAGCACATTATTGATATTTACAATTTAAATTGGTAATCTTATAATATCAATATACACAGTATATTTCATGAATTATATTGCTTGATATTAGCACTATTTTGATAAGGATGTGTTTTAATGAAGGATTACTCAAATTATTTTTATAAAAAAATGCCTGATGAAAACTTTTTTGTGGATATATTTAAAAAAGAACATCATAATACTGGACCTGCTTTTGACATTCACTGGCATGAACATATTCAATTTTTTTATATTACCGAAGGTGAAGGCATACTTAACTGTAATTCTAAAAAAATAAATGTTAAAGCTCAAGATATAGTAATTATAAATAGCAATGAGCTGCATTATATTGAAAGCTTGCATGATTATTTATCCTATTATGTTATTAGAGTTGGTTTACCTTTTCTTTTTAGCAACCAAATAGATTACTGCCAAACTAAATTTATAGCTCCTTTATCACAAAACTTAATTTTATTTAAAACTTTAGTGCGTAATGACAATGATATATTGAATTGTATTAATAAAATAATTGGAGAGTACTTTAATAAAGAAATTGGCTTTGAATTAGCTGTAAAATCATATATATATGAACTGATTGTATTATTAATTAGAGGCTACATAGAAAAAATTCTTACTAAGGAAGAATTCAATTCTCAAATCAATAATTTAAGACGCTTTAGTGATATATTAAAATATATAGAAAATAATTTTACCCAGAAAATAACCATTAGTGAGCTTGCATCTATGGCTAATGTAAGCACTTATCACTTTTGCAGACTTTTTAAACAAATCACTGGCAAATCTACCATAGACTATATAAATAAATTAAGAATAGACAAGGCTATAGATCTTTTACATGAAAGCAGCCTCAACATAACTGAAATAGCCTTAAGCTGTGGTTTCAATGATACAAATTATTTCAGCAGACTTTTTAAAAAATATAAAAATATTTCTCCTGTAGAATTCAGGAAAAATTCAATTCATATTTAGTACTAAATGCTATAATAATGTATAATTTTGACCAGCGGTCGAATTTATTATTAACAAAAATTACCATGTAATTAGTTCAACTTATATTTTTATAGGAGTGACCTTTATGATACAGATAATTATTTTTGTAATACTTCTTATTTCAATTATTGGAAACTTTATAACGGAACTTATCATTGGAGTATTGTGGATAGTAAAGATAAGAAAAAAAGTTCCATTAAATAACATAATCTTAAAATTAAAAAGAAGTACCATCATTTTAGGAAGTTTATTTATATTTATGCTTATATTAATAACATTTAGTCATTTTTCAGCTAGTACTCCCTCAATTGTGGATAAGAACGGAAAGACTGTGCCAGAAAGCATTGCTGAATTAAGAAAAGTAGAATTAAATGGTAAACAAGAGTGGATTAGCATAAGAGGAGAAAACAGAAATAATCCAGTATTATTGTTTTTGGCAGGAGGCCCAGGTGGGACTCAAATGGCCGCAGTACGCTATAATCTTCAAAAACTTGAGAAAGATTTTGTTGTTGTGAATTGGGACCAGCCTGGTTCTGGCAAATCCTATTATGCTGCAAATATCAAAAGTTTAAATGTAAATAATTATATTCAAGACGGATATGCACTAACTAAATATTTATGTAAAACATTTGAAAAGGACAAAATCTATTTAGTTGGTGAGTCATGGGGAAGTGCACTTGGTATCTTTTTGGCTGAAAAATACCCAGAAAAGTATTACAGTTTTATTGGAACAGGGCAAATGGTTGATTTTTCTAAAACAGAAGAATTAGATTATAAGAAAGCCATTGAAATAGCTAAGATTAAAAATAATACTAATAAGATTTCAAGACTAAGATCAAATGGCTATCCACCATATTATGGAACAGATGTTACTTGGAAAAGTGCAGAGTATTTAAATTACTTAAGCTCTTATATGGAAAAAGACCCAGAAATATATAATTCCCGATTTAATACATGGAGAGATATTTTTTCACCAGAATATGATCTTATAGATAAGATTAACTTTATGAGGGGACTTATTAATACCTTCAATCATGTTTACCCTCAACTTTATAATATTGATTTAAGAAAAGATTATGCCAAAATAAAAATACCAGTTTATTTTTTTATAGGAAAGCGCGACATTAATGCTCCACTTTCATTAATTGAAGACTATTACAATGTTTTAGATGCTCCACATAAAGAAATTGTTTGGTTTGAGCATTCTGGACATAGTCCTTGGATTAATGAAAGTGATAAATTTGTTAAGCAAATGAATAAAATTCTAATCGGCAAATAAAACAAGGATGGGAAGTGTTTCAAATTGATATATGCTGTGAAGGAAAACTCACTTCATTAAGAAGTTCTAATCTTCCTTCACAGCATAATAGCATACTCTGCATTAATTTTTAGTTATTATAGACTAAACCTAACTTTTTATACTTTTGTTTATTTTCATACATTTTTGCATCTGCTTTTCGTATAATTTCATCAATGCTTAAATTACTATTATAATCCACTTCAAATATTCCGTAGCTGAAAGAAATATAATAAGATTTCAACTTCTTTTCATTTTCTACATTTATATTAAATTTAATTCTTTCTACAATCTTTTCTACATCTTCAACTTCACTGTTTGAAAAAAGAACTAAAAATTCATCTCCGCCTAACCTACATAAAATATCATTTTCTCTTACAGCTTTCTTAATGGATTTGCACATGGTTACAATGAGTTCATCACCTTCAAAATGGCCAAAATTATCATTTACATATTTCAATCCATTCACATCTATATAACAAATAGAAAAAATGCCTTTGTTTCTTTTTATATTTTTTATTTCATTATCTAAAAGAGCTATTCCCATGCCCCTGTTGTAGCAACCTGTAAGTGTATCTATAGCTGCGAAATATTTCAGTTTTTCCTCTGCTCTTATCCTATCTTCAATTTCCTTTTTTAAATCACTTTGAATTCTGTGAAGATATTCCTGCTGACCATCACTAATTTTGATTATCTTTTCAGCATCCCTTATCATCTTGTCGAATCTTTCAATAACTTGTGAAAAATTTTCAAGCAAAACTTCCTCATCATTTTTTCCACTTTTAATTAATTCTTTTGCTTCTTTAATTAGTGTCTTTTCGGCTTCAAAAAAATCATAATCAATGGACACTACATTTTCCCTCCAATACTATAATCATTTTATCTGATAGCGGCTATCCTTAACACTATCATAAGATAGCAAGTAATATACAGCTGATTAAATCCTTCTAAAAATCACTTAATTTTAAATGCAAAAACAGTAATGTCATCTCTTTGCTCCTCACCATTCATATACTGCTGTAAAGTGTTTTCAAATTCAACCTTCATTGAATCTAAATCTTTAGCTTCACATTTTTGAATCATATTATACAAACGTTTCTTTCCAAAAGGATAATTTTTTTGGCCTCCATTTTGATGAATAAAACCATCGGTAGTAACTATAAGTATGTCCCCTTCTTCAATTGATATATTTTCATTGCATAAATTTTCTTTCAATTTTATGTAATTATATCCAACCCCTTTAGTTTGAGGTTTAAAAATTCTCACTTCTTCACCATTTTTAATATACAGTTCTAAGTTAGCACTACAGTACAGCAAATTAGATTTTTTATTTATGCAAAAAATTGCTATATCCAATCCATCATCGACACTTTCTGGATTAGAGCTTTTGTTTAAAGTTTCTTTAAGTCTAGTATGAAGTTCTTTTAATATTATACTAGGGTCATCTTTATTTATATTACTAACTATATTATGAAGTATTGCATTTACTGTCATAGTCATAAGTGCACCTGGAACACCATGTCCTGTGCAATCTCCTACTGCTAATATAGTTACATCATCAGTTTGTCTTAACCAAAAAAAGTCTCCTCCAACTATATCTCTAGGTTTCCAAATTACAAAATTATCTTTAAATGCTTTTTTTATTTCATTATTTAAAGGTAAAATAGATTCTTGCAATCTTTTAGCATATTCAATACTGTCCTTTATTTTTTCATTAGACTCCCTTAACTC
The DNA here is from genome assembly GCF_001038625.1 of Clostridium carboxidivorans P7. Classification (GTDB taxonomy): domain Bacteria; phylum Bacillota; class Clostridia; order Clostridiales; family Clostridiaceae; genus Clostridium_AM; species Clostridium_AM carboxidivorans. The sequence goes on along the minus strand of NZ_CP011803.1, from coordinate 1,140,998 downwards.
TTTAGTTCTAATATTAACCTTGTAATCAAGTTCACTATTTAGTAACATAACTTGTTTGTATGGATTGGCAATTTTCTTAGAAATAAAATAATATAATAACATAAAAAATAATAAAACTAAAATTACAGTTATAATGGTATTCACTCTTAATGAATCAATTAAAGATATGCTTTCTTTTCTTGGAATTTTATAAAATAAAGTCCAGTCAGTTGAATTTAATTTACAATAAGCATAATCATTAATTTCATTATCAAAGTCGTAGTATTGCTCTACTTTAACCTTACCCACTTCATTTAAATGTTTATCCTTAATTTTTCCAATTACATCCTTTGGTAAAAAATCCTGAACCTTTTTTCCTATATCTTCTCTTTTATCAGAAAGTTTGATTACACCATTTTCATCCACCATCCAAAGATTACTTTTTTTACCTACCTTAAATTCTTTAAATTCCTTTGTTATACTGTTAAGATTCAAACCAACCCCAGTTATACCAATAGGATTTTCTACAGTTCCCATAATTGTATTTACAAAAAGAAATGATTCATCCAACGCAATATCATAATTTATATTAAAGGTAATTGGTTTCTTAGATTTAAGCATTTGATAAAACCATCTATCATCAGGGTTACTTTCTGATAAAACCATAAAATTTTTATTGCTTTTATTGGAATTCTGTCTAAAATAATAATGTTTGGTATTCACTCCTGCTATAAACGCATAATTGTAATCATAAGAATTTTCAATATTTTCTAGGTTACTTAAAACTAATTTTCCAAGCTCCTGATCCTTTTCTTCTCCATTTATCCATTTTACATTTAAAGGATCTCTTGAAAAAATGTAAGAAGTTTCAACAGCTCTGTTAATACGTCCATCTATTTTAGCTGCCATTGATTTTACCATAAAAACAATATCCTGAGACTTAGCTTTACTTATAAGAGAATTTTTTGTATTTTCATATCCTAAAAACGCTGTGATAATTACTGCAAAGGATATAATTATGCTGGATACAAGAAGTATTTTAAAAATATTTTTTATATAAGACTCACTAAATTCCTTAGGTGTTTCTTTTTCTTTCATTTTTATTCCTCATCACTAATTGAAATAAAATTAAAAGGAATATCTATGTCCATCTTAAAATCTTGTCCCATGTCATAATCAAATCCATTATCTTCATCATAATACCAATTTATAATGATATCTTTTCCATTATTATAATTAGTATTTAATTTGTCAAATAACATAATTAAACATTTTATGCTGCTAGTATTTATATAGGAAAGTTGAATATCTGCAGTCATTTTTTCAAATTCAACAAAATATTCATCTATCAACTTATAAATAGGTTCATAAAAACCATAAGCATTTTCTGGATAAGATTCACCTTTAAAAATCAATTTATTGTGTTCTGGGTCAAACTCCACGTAGGGAGTGCTTTTAGTATTTTCAATAACAAAATTATCCATTTTCCACCTCATATCCTAACAGTCAATGTGTAATAAGAATAAACATCATCTATCTTTTCAAAGTTATATTCAATCTTTTCAGTAGATTTCCTTGCAATTTGAATCAAGCCAAGACCACATGTCCCTTTATTCATATCAATTTCTCTTCTCGATACCTCTCTAAAATAATTAGTAAGTTCTGCACCATCCATTGCTATTATTTTATCCAACTTTTCTTTCAAACCTGAAATGTCCTCATTTAGGACAATATTTCCTGAATTTATACAGTATCCAGACTCAGTTTTTGAGATAGCTATTACACCAGAGCCTGCTATAGTTAAAAATTCTTCTGTGTTTTCCTTTGACACTTCATACTGCTTAATATTTTGTGTTTGTTCAATAAAAGTAAAAAAAACCGAACTAATTTTACTCTTTTTAGCCTGTTGAAGCTGCATTCTCTGCTTTAGGGCTAGTCCAAGTTCTTCTATTAATCCTTGAGAAAATGTTCCTGAAAATATGAATTCAATGTTTGATTGTCTCAACTTTTTTTGAAGCATATATATTGCATTTTCCAATGTTTTCACTCCTTTTTAATAAATAGTTTATACGTTACTTGACATAATGATTTATCTTGATAAAGTTTAACTTTATCAGTTTTCTATAATTTTTAATGTCTGTTTTTCTTATGAAATTTATGAAGAATTTCCATTACAAGTAATTTTTGAATTTATTATACCACACTTTTATTACAAACCTATTATATTATACATAATTTTATTTACTTTAATATTGGGATAATAAAAATTAACTTATGCTTATTTTAAAATACATTTATAAGAAACCTTGAAATAAGCATAAGTTATTAATTTTACCAACCTCCTGAAGAACCACCTCCACTAGAGCTTCCTCCTCCAAATCCGCCTTGGTTACCTCCGCCAAAGCCTCCGCTGCCTCCTCTTGGACCTCCCCAAAAGGAATTCCAAAACATCAAATAAAATAAAAACCTGGTTATCCTTGCTTTGTTAAGTAAAATGTCCAATACAAAAGCGCCTAGAATATAGTATATTATTTCTGGATTTATAGAAACTGATTTTTGCTCTTGTGCAATTTGATTACTCCCTTGTAAACTAACATTATATTCTTTGGCTATATCTCTTACAAAGATTGAATATGCACTTTTTAAACCTTCTCCATATCTTCCTTCTTTAAAGAGTGGAACTGCTTCACTATTCATTACTCTAGAAGAATATATATCTGTAATTACACCTTCCAGTCCTCTTCCTACTTCCACCCTCCACTTTTTATCATTTATTGATAACAATATTAAAAGCCCATTATCCTTACCTTTTTGTCCAATTCCCCAATTTCTGAAAAGTTCATTAGAATAAGATTCTATATCTTTTCCTTCAAGTGAACTAATTACAACAATTACTGCTTGTGAACCAGTCTTACTTTCCAATTCACTACCAAGCGATACAATATAATCTTTAGAATTCTCATCAACAATACCTACATAATCATTTACATATTTTAATTTAGTTGGTACAGGTATATTTACAGCTCCTTTTACAAAACAAGGCAAAATCAAAATTAGCACAGAAATTATTATACCTAAAGATGATAAAATCACCTTTAACTTATTATTTACTTTATTCATTTAAATTTTCCATTTTAGATTATTTAAAATAGCTTTTTTACAACCTAGTCTATCAATCAATAAATCTTAGGTTGTAATCTAAACTACCTTGTAAAATTCACCTTTGGAACTTCCTGTGCTCCTTGACTAGCCTTATAATATGTTTTTTGAGAAAAACCAAACATACCTGAAATTATTGAATTTGGAAACCTTCTTATGGATGTATTATAGTTATTAACAGCAGTATTATAATCTTGCCTGGCAATTCCTATTCTATTTTCTGTACCCTCTAAGGCAACAGATAAATCTTTAAAGTTTTGATTGGATTTTAAATCTGGATATCTTTCAACAATTACCAAAAGTCTTGAAAGTGCTGATGAAAGCTCAGCATCTGCATTTGCTCTATCAGTAACTGTCTGTGCTCCAGCAAGCCTAGCTCGTGCATTTGCCACATCTGTAAATATTGTTTTTTCCTGAGCTGCGTAACCTTTCACAGTTTCAACTAAATTTGGTATCAAATCTGATCTTCTTTGCAGCTGAGTATCAATATTAGCCTGTGCTGCACTAACTTTCTGCTCTAATCCTACAATGGAATTATAACTACCTATTAAAGGTAAAAATATAATTAGCAATACTCCTATAACAATTAAAGATGTTTTTAATCTTCTACTCATTTGATGCACCACCATTTTTTATAATAGTATATTTATTTTAAGGAATTCTTTTAATAAATATACTAGTGTATCAAATTTTAATTTCTTGAACCAAAATAAGCCCATATATTTTAAAAACATATGGGCGTGTAATTACTCGTTATATCTAACTCTATCTATTACAGATTCTTTTCTAAGTGATCTTTCTCCAATATAGGTTATGAAACCTTGAATACATATAAATGCCATAACAACTAATATTACAGGTACGAATGGTAATTTATATCCGCTGCTTTTTGCAAATTCCATATTCAAATAAAGCACATAAGAAAGTGAAATTCCTAAAATAACAGATACTATTATGCTTATACCTGAATAATAAAGTCCTTCTATTTGCAGCAACTTTCTAAGCTGAGTGCTTGAAAGACCTACAGCTTCCATCATTCCAAATTCTTTTTTTCTTGCCATTATGCTTGTAAACATAGTATTTATAGAATTTAAAATTCCTATTAAACCTATGATGGATATTAAACTAACAGCAGCAAGTCCCATCCCCTTATACTCTAAGTCCTGTTTTTGTTTATACTCTTTTCTATCAAAAAATATGGCATTATCATTTCCCTTTGATATACTCTCCAAGCTCTTTTTTACACTACTGTAACTTCCATTATTAATGTCAATACATATCTTTCCTATTCTATCATCCTTAAGCACCTTGGAATAAGCTGCTTCATGAACTATAAATTGTGGTCCAGCAGCAGTATATCCAAGCCATCTTGTATTATAACTAACTATAGCTGCTATAGTAAATTCTTTTTTTATTGAATTATTTTCATTTTTATCTTCTAATATGACCTTATCTCCAACTTTAAGAGGATTTCCAGTAGTGTGATTATCTTTATTATAATTTACCATGACAACTTCATCTTTATTTTTTAAATTTTCTTTAGAAATTTCACCTTGTAAAAGATTGTTTTTTAACTCCTCTAGCATAGAGTCATCAAAACCAAAAAAGTCACAATTTATATCAGAAAAATTTTTCATATCATCACTTTTAACTTCATTATTAACTTTATTTAGGATCCTTTTATCTGCTGTAAAAAGTTGTTCATGCTTAAGTATATTTATTTTTTCAATTCCTTTTATTGCCTTTACCTTACTTAATACATCTTTATTTAAAGGGTCACTCCCATCATCTCTTCCATGAAGGGTTAATCTAGATGAAGTTAGCTCAAAGTCACTAGTTATATAATTATCTTGATTGTTCTTTAAACTAGAAAACATTGAAAAAAACACTATAAATAGTATGCCTGTTAATGACATCGACACTATAGTAGTAATAGTTCTTTTTTTACTTCTCCAAAGATTCAAATAAGCTAACCTTCTTAATGTAATTATTCCTTTGGACTTTCTTTCTTTTTTCTTTGAATTTAATTCTACTCCACTATACCGTATTGCTTCAATAGGAGATACTTTAGCTGCAACTTTACTTGGTTTTCTAAGGGACATTGCTACTGTAACTAAACTTACCAAAGCAGATAGTATAACTATATATGGTGAAGTTTCTAATGTTAACTTTACATTCAAAGGAATCAAAGGTATTATAAACAAGCTTAAAAGATGCCCTAAAATAATGCCTCCAGGAATTCCTATAAGTGCTAACATCAATCCTTCTCTAAATATAAGTCTTCTGATCTGTTTCTTAGTTGCTCCTAAAGCGGATAACAATCCAAACTGAGTTATTCTTTCTTTAATAGAAATATAAAAAATATTATATATAACAAGTACCGTTGCCAGCACTACTACAACTCCCGCAATACCTGCAGGTATAAGAACATCCTTAGATAGTCCTAATGCATTTATATACATTTTATTTACACTTATATTTTTGTCACTAAGTCCTACATCATGACCTACTTCATAAGCAGTATTTGAAATGTTTCTCCCCTTTATCTTGGCAGTTACTTGTGTAAATCTATATTCAGGTTTTACATCTTTTAAAATATAATTCTTTGAAACTACAGCTATTGCCTTATATAGTTGTGTTCTCATAAGTTCACTATCTTCTAAAATACCGCAAAGAACAAATTGTCCTTTACCTTCATAGCTATATTTCTTCTTTTCCTGGCTGTAAGAAAGATTAACCTTCTCTCCAATTTTAGGTTTAATACCCATTTTTTCCAGCATCCATTTAGGCATAGCTATATCATTTTCTTTTTCAGGCCACTTACCTTCCTTCAATCTGAAATAATCAGTTGTATCCCCTGTAGACTTATCTACATAACACATTTCAATTGAATAAGGTATATACCGGTTATTGAATCCTAATCCTATATATTCATTTACCGAGGTAAGTTTCTTATTATTTTTTAGCATTTCAACCTGCTCTTCACTGACATTCTCATACTCTACATGCAAATCACCAGTTTGAGCTACAATTTGTTTTATTTGCATTTGCTGAATGCTGTAAGATAAAATACCTATTGTAGTTATTAGGCAAGTAGACAGCATTATAGCTATAATAACTAGTACATTTTTTAACTTATTTACTTTTAAATTCTTTCTTGAAAGATTTGATAAACTATTCATTTGTCAAACCTCCCACTATTTTTCCATCTTCTATTCTTATTACTCTATCTGCCATTTGAGCTACTTTATCATTATGAGTTATCATAACCAAAGTTTGATGATACTTTTTTACAGAAAGCTTAATAAGATTTATTACTTCCTGTCCTGTTTTAGAATCAAGATTTCCTGTAGGCTCATCAGCTAAAATAATGGAAGGCTTGGTTGATAACGCTCTTGCTATTGCAACTCTCTGCTGTTGTCCTCCTGACAGCGCATTAGTTAGCATATCCTTTTTATCATAAATACCTAAAGTATCCATTAATTCTTTTATATAAGCTTCATCCACCTCTTTTCCATCTAACCCTATTGGAAACACCACATTTTCCCATACATTTAAAACTGGAATTAAGTTAAAGGATTGAAAAACAAAGCCTATTTTTCTTCTTCTAAATACAGCAAGCTTATCATCCTTCATTGAATAAATATCCTTACCATCAATAAACACCTTGCCATCTGTTGGTCTATCCAGCCCACCTAACAAATGCAAAAGTGTACTCTTACCTGAACCTGAAGTTCCAACAATAGCTGTAAACTCGCCTTCATTTATATCTAAGTTTACATTATCTAAAGCTTTTACCAAGCTTTCATCCTTACCATAGTATTTTTTCAATTCACTTGTCTTTAATATTTCCATAATATTACCTCCAACTTTACATTATAGATTTGCAATCAATTTAGCTTATATCTATAATTAAAGCATAGCATCTTATTCTTTCATCTTGCTTTCAACTTTCATAACAATTTTGTAAGAAAAGACTAAAGGTAGTTCCTATGCCCTTTTGTGATTGAACTGTTATACATCCCCCCTGTTCTTCCAGTATCTTTCTTGTGAGATATAATCCTACGCCAGAACCTTCTGATGCTTGTACTGCTTTCGATTTTCCTCTATAAAATCTCTTAAAGACATTATTAATTTCTTCTTCTTCTATGCCTATTCCATTATCTTTTATATCTATTCTTGTACAAGTTTCCATTTTATTTATAGTAATTTTTATTTTTCCTCCTTTTTTTGTGTATTTAATTGCATTTTCTATAACATTAATAATTGCTTCCTTTGTCCATTTACAATCATAAAAAATAAAAATGCTTTTGCTCTCTCCTAAGCTTATATCTATATCCTTATCTGCTGCCTTTAAATACACATCATTAACTGCTCTAAATATAGTTTCTTTTATATTCCATTTTTCCTTTTTCAAATTAATCATACCTGCTTCTAATCTGGATAACTTTACTAAAGAACTAGTTAACCATTCCAATTTCTTTATATCTTCTTTACTTCTATTTAAAAATTCCATTCTTTCCGAATTTCCTACACCATCTTCTAATAAAAGTGAATTGAACATCTTTATAGATGCTAGAGGGGTTTTCAATTGATGTGATATATCCGTTATTAAAGATTTTATATTTTCCTTTTCTTTTTCCAAAGACTCAAAACTTATTTTAAGTCTTCTTGACATCTGCTCAAACTGAGTAGAAATTCTTGACAATATTCCTTCTTCTTCATCACATATATTTACTGAGTAATCTCCATCCATTAATTTATCTATATTACTTGAAAAAGCTTCCAATTTCTGTTCAAAACATTTGCTTCCCTTCAAAAATAAAATGACATTTAACATAATTATAATTAAAAAAGCAGCAATGTTGAATTTTACAAATTTATAAAAGCTGTCCCTAAAAATATCATCTTGAAAAGCTCTTGTATTCATATCATATCCATATTTTATCAAAGTTTCGTTTCCTGTCTTTACAAACTTTTCATCATTTTTATTTATCACTGTTTTTACTATTTCTACTTCCTTATCTGGATATAAACTTACAAGCTTTCCTACTACATTTTGATTTAACTGAATTTGATTTCTGTGGATTTGCTCTAAAAAACAATACTGCACAGCTAGAAAAATAAAACACATGGAAAATAAGCTTATCACTAATGTGGTAAGCAGCCTTTTTAGTAAAGGTTCTTTTTTTATATAATCAATCATTTCACACACCCCTCAGACCATATATACCCTATACCTCTCACAGTTTTAATGTACTTAGGTTTTGAAGGATTCACCTCTATCTTTTCTCTAAGCCTTCTTATGTTTACAGCAATTGTGTTTGAATCCACAAAATCTCCATCTAAATCCCATAATTCATTCAAAAGCTGTTCCTTCTTGATAATTTGTCCACTATTGAGCATTAAGTATTTTAAAAGTCTTAATTCTGTTTTGCTTAGATCAATTTGTTTTTCATCCTTTAATACCTTCATCTCCTCAGGATAAAAAGCTATGCTTCCTGAAACAATTTTAGAACTGTTACTACTGCTATTTCTTCTAAGAAGTGCATTTATCTTTGACATTAAAACCATAAAGCTGAAAGGTTTTGTAATATAATCATCTGCACCCATGTCAAGACCAGTAACTATATCCACTTCTTCATCACAAGCAGTTAAAAATATAATTAAAACTCCGCTTTGCTTTCTTATTTCACTGCAAAATTCAAAACCATTTCCATCAGGAAGCCCTATATCTAATATAATCAAATCTAATGATGTGTTATTAAATATTTCTCTTCCTTCTTCTAAATTTTTAGCAGCAAAAACCTTCATACCTTCCTTATTTAGTTTAAAGCTAATTCCTCTATTTAAGGATTCATCATCTTCCACAAGTAAAATATTCTTCATACAAATCTCCTTAACACAAAACATTTTTTCAGAGGACAATTAACAGTGAAGGTTGATTTTTTGCTAACGCAGAAAAGTCCTCCTTCACTGTTCTCTGCCAATTGTCAAACGTCCTCTAAAAGTGCTCTAGATAAATTTTTTAATGCAGCAGCTCCATCTTATAACTAACCTTTTAATTTATCTTTTAATTCTGAAGCTTTATATATCACAAAAGAAATAACTCCTATAGCCCAATGTAATCCAAAGAACGCTCCACCAAAACCATATAATTTAAGTCTGTTAAAATATTTTTTAGCAAAGGAATTAAATAAATCTTCTATTTCCTTAGCATTCATTTTATTTATTTGTTTCTCTGTAATTCCTTTAAAATCCACGCTGGCAATTACATTTGAAAAATTATCTTCTGCTGCATCTATACTTGATTTAATTATTATACTAAGTATATCCTTCTTAGTATCACTATCTACAATATTTAAATTGTTTTCTGTAACATCTTCAATTATATGTGCAATGGATTTTTTAAGCTCTTCATCAATTTCTTTATTTTCTATAAGTTTTTCTATAACATACAGTATAGAATTATTAAATTCCTTTAAGTCAAAGAATTCACTAATACCTTTTTCAGTTATTGCACTGTTTGCCAATACTTCTATAAAGCTTTGCAAGTTTTGTTGTACAGCACTGCTTGTAAATGCTAAATTGCTTAAATTTTTAGCTGTATCTTCTACATATTCAGTTTCAATTTTTCCTGTAAAATTACTAACTTTTCTTGATAAAATTAAATCTTGAAAAACTTTATAACCAAGGTTACTATATTCACTTACAATTAAATCCTTGTGTTCATTTATACTATTTGCCATTTCTTTATCTATAAATTTAATTTCTTCTTCAAACACACTGCATAAATCTTTTATATTGTTAATGGATATATCCTTTAAATAGCTTTCTATTTTAGTTTCCGTTAAAGAATTAAGCATTTCATTTGCAGTCTTCATCAAGTTATTTTGTACTGCACCCATACAATCTTCACTACTCACAATATTAAAAACTTTTTTGCTTTCAACAGTAACATTTAAGTCAGAAACTGTACTGCCTAAAACTTTGTCTCCTGCAAAGTTAGCTATTACTTGATATAACTCAGGCTTTTTACTTTCTATAAAATGTGGAAATTGTTTATTTATCACATTACTAACTACATCAGCTACTATTGCATCTCCACCTAGCATATTATACCCTAACTTTTCAAAGAAGCCTAAACCTTCTTGAATTGTAGCTGAAGCACTTTCTGATATAATTTGCTCATTATCTGTAAGTTTCTTTGAAGCATATGCAATTATACCTTCCACTATAAAGTTAAATTTATATCCTAACATCTTTACAAAGAAGCCATTAAATAATTCACTTATTTTTTTATCGGAAGAAATCTCCTTAGAAATAACAGTTTCAATAAAATTAAGAATCTTATCTTCAGTTTCCCTAGAAGATAGTTTATCTTTTATTAATTCACCAAAAAATTCATTCCACTTTATTATATATTTAGAGTCTACTATTTCATTAACTGGCTTATTTACTATTTCATTGTATTCACTATGAAATTGATTCATAAAATCATTTTCTTCATTAAAATAATTTGATAACTTATTTACTTCTTCTTGAACCTTGTGATCTAATTTATTTTTTAATAATGTTTTAAAGCTATCTGGAATCACCTCTGAAATACTCTTTTCTGATTTTAAAAACTCTTCTAAGCTGCTGCTTATTACTTTATGCGATTCCTTTATTTTTTCCAAAGCTTCTTTTACTATTTTTTCTTCAATATGAGAAGAAGAAACTGTAGAAGGTGTAAAATTGCTTAATTCCTGTAATAATGAATTTGAAATTTTTTCTTTATTTTTATTAATAAACTCTTTAATATAGCTGTAACTCATATCATTTATAGTGTCTGAATACTTATTTAAAACATCTGCAGCTATTTTATAATCATTTTCAGAAACCTTTTCTTCAAGTTTTTTGTAAATAGTATCCTGATTTTTATTGAATAAATACTTCATGCTATCTTTATCCAATAAGCTATTATCAACAAAAGCACTCATGGATTTTGCAAATTTAGGTTTCCTTGCAGCCACTACACCAGGGGTAAAAGGTATTTTTATACCAAAAATTCTTTTTTCAGTATAAGGTCTAAAAAGCATTGCTATTGCCTGAACATTTGTAATCCATCCAACAAATCCATATACAATTAAATTAATAATAGTTACAGTTAAAAAGTTATAGCCTACTGTAGATTTATCATAAAAATACATGAGTATACCAGCAATTGCTCCAAGAAGTGCACCAATTACTGTAATTGGCTTCATTTCCTTTCCCATAAACTCTTCAACAGCTACTTTAAGTTCTTCATCCTTTAGCTTAGATAAATTTTTTGAAATTGTCTCCTTTATATTTCCTTTTACAACGTACTCCAGATTATCATTTAGCCACAATTGAATACTATTGCTTAAAATTCCATCTATATTTTCTATTTTATTTATACCATCACAAAGCTTTTTAACTTCTAATTGTTTCAAATCATCAATGGCATCATTAGCTTTATGTAATATGTTATCTACAACTTCACTTAATATGTTTTTTCTTTCATTTTCATTTAAACTGTTGTATAAATTTCCATCTCCTATGGAAGTTACCAATTGTTTAGAAATTAAATTTACTATATATCCTTTATTATCATTTAGTTTTTCTGTTATTGACTTTTTAATAATACTGCTATTTTCATGAACAATTTCTTCACTTATAATCTCACTGAATTTTAAAGCATTAATATTGTTTAACCCTTTAATAACTTCATTCTTTACTAATTTAGTAATATTATCTGAATATACATATTTATTTTTTATTGTGCTTAATAAAGGCTTCTTAATATACGTTTTAAAAGTACCCACTAAATCCAATGTGCAAATATCACCTATTTTTTTATTGGAAATTTCTAAAACATATGCCTGTAAGCTTTCATTTATATACTTACTAAAACTGCAGCTTATAAAATTTTCAATGGTTTCTCCATTAAATACATTATTTTCTCTTAAGCTTTCTATAGCACTAGATAATTTTTGTTCTTTAACATACTTGATTATTTTATCTGTTATTTCTGTGCTTACAGAATCTATATCTAAATTGTTATCTAAATATCCTGTTATCTTTGATACCATACCAAATCTGCTTGCTGAACCACTTAAAAACTTATCCTTAAGTGAACTTAAGGTTCCTTTTTTCATATCATCATCTATAGCATTTATAGTATCATCTAATGCATTTTCCACTAGACCTTCTATATCATTCTTGTTATTTTGTATCCAAAGTATTAATTCTTTTACTCCACATTGAAGCTTATCCTTTATAAAAATTTCTATATTTTCTTCTGCATTTTCTGAAAGCAAATCATAAATGGATTTATCCATAGATTTTATAGCACTAAATAATTCAATGATAAAGTTATCTATTAATTTTTTTCCTTCATTTCCTTTTAATAATTCTTCTATTTTAGTGCTTAAACTTCTTGAAAAATTATTGATATCTTCACTTTTAACAAAATCCACAATTGTCTTTTGAGATATTTTTTCTTGTAATTTATTTAAGATTTCATCTACTTTTAAAGTTTCAATTGTATTTTCAAAAGCACTATCTATAGATTCACTAAAATTATTTTTTAAATCCATATGAAAATTGCTGAGATTATCTTCAAAGCTTTCACCTAAGCATTCTACTATTTTGCCTCCAAGAAACTCTTGAAAACTTAAAAATCTATTTTCATTATAAAAATCTACTATAGCTTTTTCTATAAAATCATAATTGTTTAATTTGTCTAATGCATATTTAAATACATTTTCACTTATACTTTCAACTTGTTTATCATTTAATACATCTTTTAAACTAACATTTCTGCAAACACCTTCAAATATATTAGAAAAGTTTTCATCTGCATGTTCCCTTATATAATTTTCTGTTTTATCCATTGTAGAATTAAATCCTTTAATTTCACCTAAGGATAAATTCAAAGTATTTTTATAAATTTTATTTTTTAACAAATCATTAGAAAATCCTTTAATACTCTGTTTAAAAGACTCCTTTTCCAATTCTCCTTTTAAAGTATGAAAATTTATTATATCATTTTCAACCAACGAACTTACATTGTCTATAAATTCATTTCTAGTCTTTACTACCATTCCTCCCACTTTAAATTTTCCAATACCATATTCTCTAAATATCATTTTAATTGCTAAAGCATTAGTTATATATCCTGTTATTGAACCTGTCAAAATTTCCTTTATTAAATTAAATTCCATATTGTCCTCCTTAATAACGCTGTTATCAATGTTTTTTTACTATACAAAATTATAACATAAATTTCATATAATAATCATAATGCAACACATTTTTTAGAGGACAATTGACAAAGGCAAACTGAATAACCACATTTAACCTCTTATATTATGTACTTGAATATTTTTTAAATTTTCTCATGAATTAATATCTTAACATTGGCTAAAACTAGAATTAAGATTAATTTATATAAAAATTTTAGTTACATACTAAATTTTATAAATACCTTAGTTATTTAACATCTTTATCCAAAAACTATCCGCTTCAATAATTCAATTTACAAAAATCCTTTTCCATAATTTACTTGAAATTAACATTTAAGATTTATTTAAGATTTTATTTCCATATTTTATGGTATAATTTACATACAACATATTTATGTTAGAAAGGATGTGATATTAAAATGAACTTAAAAAAAGTCAAGAATGTTATTTTTACCTTTTTTCTAAGTTTGTTCACTGTGTGCTTAATTAACAGTGGAATTGTCAAAGCTTCAGCTCTTCCTGCAAAGTACAATATGGATTTGGACTTTAATGCAAATACTAAAACTGTAACTGGAAGTGAAGAAGTTAACATTAAAAATAGTACTAGTACAGACTTAAAAAATATTGTATTCCATCTTTATCCAGATTCTTATAATAAAAAAGAAACTATGCCTTCTCAAGTTGGAATATCTAGTACTCAAAACTTAACCGAAGCTCAAAAGGGGGACATATCCATAAGTAAAGTTCTTGTCAATGATAAACAAGTAAACTTTACTCAAGATAATCAAGTACTCAAATTAAGCTTAGATAACAATTTTAAGAGCAATGAAGACATGAAGGTATACATCGAATTTAAATTAAAATTGCCTATGAGCACTTCAAGACTAGGCTACATAGATAATGATGTTTCATTGACTAACTGGTATCCTATACTTTCAATGTACAATGAAAAGGAAAATAAATGGGATGAAAATACTTTCAACGTAGTAGGAGAATCAAATTACAGTGATGTAGGAGACTATACTGTAAATTTAAAAGTTCCTAAAAACTATGTAGTTGCATCTACTGGAAAAGAAGCTGAAAAATCTTCTGAAAAGGACACTAAAGTAATGAATTTAAATGCTAGTAATGTAAGAGATTTCATTATCATAATGAGTCCTAATTATAAAGTTTTATCTAAAGAAATAGATGGAATAAAGGTAAACAGTTATTACATCTCTAAACCAGGCGAAGATGATTCTGCTACAGCTCAAAATGTTCTTGATTCAGCTGTAGGTGCAGTAAAATTTTTCAGTCAGCAATTTGGCAAATATCCTTATGATGAATTAGATTTAATGGAAACTCATCTATCTGGTGGAGCAATGGAGTATCCTCAAATAATTCAAATGCCAATGTATGCTCAAAGAATACAAAATTCTACTAGTGCCTCTAGAGATGATGATGTTTCATATGAAGATTCTTTTATATCAGAAGCTGCAGTACACGAAGTAGGCCATCAGTGGTGGTATGTAACTGTAGGCAATGATGAATTTAAAGAACCTTTCTTGGATGAATCTTTTACTGCTTTTTCTACTGCTTACTATTTTGAAAAAACTTCAGGTGAATACTCATCAAACAGTATAATTCCTATGATTGGTTCTTATAATGGTGCAAATATTGCTAGAATTGCATCTCTATATAAGTTTCCAAGCATAGCTTCAGGAGTAGATAAATTTGATAATGATTCTACTGGTGCAGGATATAACCTAGTTATATATGGTAAAGGTGCTCTTTTAATGCAAGATTTAAGAAAAAGAGTTGGAGATGCTGCTTTTTTAAATATAATGCAGACTTACTTTAAAGAATATAAATTTAAAAATGCATCAATAGATGATTTCTTAGGTGTAATAGAAAAAGTATCAGGAAAAAGTGTAAGTGATGCTATTCGTGCTTCTCTAAATTCTGATAATTATACTGCAGACAACTTAAAGCTTACAGATGATCAAATTCAAAAAATGGCAGATCAGCAAAAAAAAGATAGGCTTAAAAACTTGGAAAAGAATAAAGGATTGATTCTTGGAAGTATATTGCTTAGACAATTAAATGGTGAAAAAACTATACTAGTAACACCATCTAACTTAACTGATGATGAAAAGAAATCCATAGATGCTATTACCAAAAATAAAATATTTGACAGCAGCAACATATCATTAAAACAAGATAAAGATTTAACTGATAATGATATAAGCAATAACAACATAGTACTTCTTGGAAACCCATGGAAAAATAAAGCTTTTGATTCTATGAAGAATTCTCTTCCTGTAACTATAAACAAAGATGGTATTTCTTCCAGTGCTTTTTCCTTTAAAGGAGAAAACATAAATGGAGCATTTACTGTTAAAAATCCTAAAAATGCTAATAAATTGATATTTGTATTATTCTGGACAAAGGATAACTCAATTTATACAGATTTAGATTGGTATACAGGTTCTCAATTTACAATATCTATAGACAATAAACAATTTTTCAAGGGAAGTTTTTAAAAGATTATCTTTAAAATAAGACATGCTTCTAAACTTTGACAAAACAAGCATAATGCAACAACATTATGCTTGTTTTTTTCTTTTCTTCAAATTATTAGGAAGAGCTAATGCTAATATTAAACAAACTATAGAAATTAAAATAAATATAATAAACAATATATGAACTCCAGAAAATATTGAAGCTTTTATATGTCTGGAATATGCTGCTAATGATGATGAAGCACTATATAAATTGCTTGAATTTACTCCCTTAATGCCTAAGTTTTTAAAATATTTATCTATAGTTAAATTAAATATTCCTCCAAGCACACTTATTCCTATAGTCTGACCTAATGTTCTAACCAAAGCATTAGAAGCTGTGGCTGCTCCTCTTTTATCATAATTTACAGATTCTTGTATGACTATGGTTAACGTTGTAAAACATCCTCCAAAGCCAAATCCCATTATGAATCCATAAACTATAACTGTAAACAATGATGAATTTGTAGTTAATGTAGGTAAAAGAGCAGTACTTACTATCAAAATTACTGTAGATATGCTGGATATCACCTTTTCTCCATATTTAGGTATAGCCTTTGCTAAAATAATAGAAGACATAAGCCATGATAAGGACATTGGAGCTAAAGCAATTCCAGCAATAGTTGGTTGAAATCCTAAAACATTTTGTATATAAATAGGCATATATGCATCTATACCCATTAAAAAGGCAGAAATCAGAAAGCTGATTATATTAACCAAAATATTAGTTTTTGTAAAAATGTCAAAAGGTATAATAGGTTCTAAAGCTTTATTTTCTATAAAATAGAAAGCAATAAAGAAGATTATTGTTGCTATAATACACATTATAATTACGTATAATGAAACACCTTCACTTTTTCCCATTGATAAAAAGAGATATAAAAGAGCCATAATAGCCAAACTTAATGTAATTGCACCTGCATAATCTATTTTATGCTTCTTTTTTTCAAATTCCTCAACAAGATTTCTTTGAATAAGAATTATAGAAAATATGCCAAAAGGTATGTTTATGAAAAAGATCCAATGCCAGGAAAGATTATCTATTAAAAATCCCCCTAAAAAAGGTCCTATTAAACTGGCTATTCCCCAAACTGTACCCAGCCACCCTTGAACTTTTCCTCTTTCTTCAAGAGTAAACACATCTCCTACAATAGTATAAGTAACAGTAAATATTGATCCTGCACCCAGCCCTTGAACTGTACGAAAGAATATTAGTTGGTACATGCTTCCAGACAATCCACAAAGAAAACTACCAATTAAAAAAATTATTATTCCAATAGAAAGAATATTTTTTCTTCCATATAAATCTGATAGTTTTCCATATATAGGAGTACTAATAGCTGATGTAAGCAAATACAAAGAAAACACCCAACTTATAAGCTGAAATCCATTTAAATCTTTAACAATGGTTGGCATGGCAGTAGTCACTACAGTACCTTCTACAGCAGCAAGAAACATAGAAACCATCAGTGCACTAATTATACTTTTTTTCTTAGAATCCATAATTGACAATACTTCCTTTCTATATTCCTTATGCTAAATTTAAATATCATATATAAATAAACACAGTATTATTATTTTATCATTAATATATATGGCTGCCAAGTTTTTGAATTTACATACTTAATGCAAAAATACTGTGCCAAAATCAAAATTGCTGATTTTAGCACAGCCTTAATATTTGTGCTTACTTATTCAAAAAAACTTAAACTGACTTATCACAGCTAAAAAAGCTTATTGATTTCTTCAATTCTTCAGATAATAATAAAAGATCTTCTGTTGAATTTGAAATATCCTGAAGGTTTGCAGCTTGCTCTTCTGATGCTGCATTTACTTCTTCCGTAGCTGCTGCAGCTTCTTCTGAAATAGCTGCTACTTCTTCTATCTTTGTAACTACAACTTTTTTATTTTCATTTATATTTTTTAATGCTTCAACTACAATGTTAATATGATTTTTAAGTTCATCTATATTTTTTTCTACTTTTACAAATCCATTATCTACTGTAACCATATTTTCCTTTGTGTTCATATTAGTTTCTTTTGTATTTTTTATCTTCTCTGTTACCATTCCTACGCTATTTTTCATTTTACCTATTACTATTTCAATTTCATCAGCAAAAATAGTGGACTGTTCTGCTAATTTTCTAACTTCCTCAGCAACTACTACAAAACCCTTTCCGTATTCCCCTGCTCTTGCAGCTTCAATACCAGCATTTAATGCTAATAAATTTGTTTGTTCTGCTATGTCTTTAATATTATTTATTATACCAACTATTTCTTGTGAATTGCTATTTAACACTTTTGCTTCTTTTATTAATTCTTCATTAACCTGGAACCCTTCTTCAAGATTGTTTTTTAAGTTATCAACTAATTTCATACTGTTTTCTATAACTTTATTAGCTTCACCCGAAGTTTCTTCCATACTTTTAGCACTTTTTAATGTATTATCTACTAATTCTCCAAGAGTTTCCACACTGGTTGAACTTTCTTGCAGGTGATCAGCTTGATTTGCAGCTCCTTCTGTTATTTGACTTACAGAACCAGAAACTTCTTCTGCTGATGAGCTAACCTCCTGAGTAACTGAAGCAAAATGCTTTGCAGATTCATTTAGCTTTTCAGAAACCTCTATAGTTTTATCTGTAATAGATACAATTTCTTTTTTCATAACATTAATTTCTTCTTTTATCATTGATACTTCTTTTAGTTCATTATCTCTGCATTCTATTTGTACACTTAAATTTCCCTTACCTATGTTCTTAAGAATTTCTATAATTTCATAAATAGAATTTATTAAATATTTTGATATAAACAATGAAACTATAATACCCAAAATTGCACATATCAAACCTACCATAATGTTAGGTATAATTAAAGATTTAATTTTGTCACTTAATTCTTGATTAGGTACAAAAGTCACTGTTAACCATCCAGTTTCACTATTTTGAGATTTTAAGGTTAAGTATTTTTGTCCATCTATATTTACTATATTGCTGCTATCTTTTGATTTAATTATTTCATCAAGCCACTTTAAATCCTTGCTTTTTTTGCTTACAAGTTTCTTATCCTTATGTGCAATAATAGTACCCGTTTGATCTACCACAGCTGTATATCCGCTATTTCCTATTTTTATATTGGAAATTTCCTTGCTTATAGTATCTAATGGTATGTCTCCTCCTATTACTCCCAAAGTTTCTTTGGTATTAGGGTCTTTAACCGTTTTTGCCAAAGTAACTACATAAGTCCCTGGTTTAACTACATCTTCATAAGGATCAGTTAACGCTACCTTTCCATCCTCCTGTACTGCTTTTGTATACCATGGTCTGCTTGTTGGATCATACCCAGGTTTTGGTTTTCCAGAAGTTGTGTGATGAACTTTTGAAGCTTCTCCATAGTAAATTGCTCTTATCTCTTCATGATATTTTATATAATCATTAAAAGTTTTCATCATAGATGCTTCTAATTCTGGTTTTTGTTTTAAACCTACTACATCATCATTTACAGAAAACATATCAATAGTCTTTTTATTATTAGTATACATATCAGCTATTATATTAGATATCTTTCCATTACTTGCACTCATTAAATCATAAAAATTCCTGGTTTCATTGTCTTTAACCTTAATTCCATTAAAAATGGAAATTATAAATATAGGAATTATTACGAATAATGGTATAAACGTCATCAGTAGTTTTTTTACACTTAATTTAATCTTATTTTTCATCCCTATTCCCATCCATTCATAATTAAAATTTATATTATTTGAACTTGATATTAACCAATACTATACCATAATATCACAATTTGTCATATCTTCCAATAATATTATTTTTTAAAAATTGGATAATTATATTAATTTTTTAATAGAATTTTGTTTAAATAAATAAAAATTGATACTATTTAAAGTCCAATTTTGTTTGTATAATTTAATAAATTATATATTTTTTTATTTTAATTATAAAAGCTGTGAATATAAATACAATATTTTAATTCACAGCTTTGATTTTTATTACATTTTTCGACTTTTAATGATTCTAAACGCATTTGTTAAAAGTTCCTTTTAAATATGGACTTTTTATACTAAATTAAATAATAATGTTTAATCTCTTAAAGTAGCTTTTATTCTAGCCTTTTTCATTATCATATTAAATACATCTTTTATATTTTTTACAGTTATATTGGAATGCATTATAGCTTCCGAAGCACATCCTTCTTCCTCAATGACTACTACTGATAAGGCTGATACTTTAAACATTTCCACATCATTAAGTCCATTACCTACAGACATAGTAAATTTTGCCCCTATTTTTTCTACAAACTGCTTTTTATAAAAAGTTGCATTACCTTTTGAAAAAGTCTCCACCTTAACTGGTAGTCCTTCGCATTGACTTCTTACATTTCCATAGGTATCTGCAGTTATTATGTATACATTTAAATACTCACTTAGTTCTTTAATCATTTCTTTAACCTTTACGTTCATCACCCCATCTACTGCTACAGTACCATTATAGTCAAAAACAACATTTTCTATTTTTAAATCTTCTCTTCCTGGTATATTTATTTCTATCATTTGTATTTCTCCTCTCAAATTCCACTAATAAATTTATCCAATTAATCCTCCAATATATTTTTGTGTACTTTCTTTTAAAGGATTTTTAAAAATTTTTTCTGTTTCTTCATATTCTTCTATATGTCCATCCATCATAAAAGCTGTATAATCTGATATTCTTCTAGCTTGAGCTAGATTATGCGTTACTATTACAATGCTATAATTTCCACTTAATTTTTTAAGTGTTTCCTCTATTTTTATGGTATTATTTAAATCCAATGCAGAACAAGGTTCATCCATTAAAATAATCTCTGGTTCCATGGTAAGAGTTCTAGCTATACACAGTCTCTGCTGCTGCCCTCCTGATAGTTTAAGAGCTGACATATTTAAATAATCTTTTACTTCTTCATAAAGACCTACCATTTTTAACTTTTCTTCAACAACACTCTTAATATCATCATTGCTATATATACCATGATACTTTAGTGCATATATCATGTTTTTATATATAGAAAAAGGAAATGGTGTTGGTGCCTGAAAAACACATCCTATATTCTTTCTTAAAACATTTTTGTCCATTTTTCTAATATCTTGGTGCTTAAATTCAATAATTCCTTCCACCTTAGAATTCTTCTCTTCATCTATTATCCTATTTATAGATTTTAATAATGTAGACTTTCCGCATCCTGAAGGACCTATTATTGCTGTTATCTTACATTTTTTTATAGAAAGATCTAAATTTTCAAGTATTAACTTATCATCCAGCCACACATTTAAATCATTAATTTTTAATATATTATCCATATCTATCCTCTCTTTCTTTTACTTAAAAGAGCTGCTAAAAGGTTTAATAATATGAGCATTACAATAAGTACAAGAGCAGTTCCATAAGCTTTTTGCAGCGAAATTCCTTGGCTTATTAGTATATACAAATGATAAGGCAGTGCCATTACTGGAGAAAAAAGAGAGTCTGGATTAGGTGCAGCTACCACTGCTGAAGTAAGCATAACTGGTGCTGCCGCTCCCATGGCAAATCCTCCTGACATTATAATTCCCGATATAATTTCTCCCTTGCACTGCTGCAATATTATGTGAATAAAAGTATATGATTTATCTATTCCAAGTGCATAAGAAGAAAGTATTAAATTTTTATCTACTTCTCTAATAGACTTTTCACTTAACACTTCTATGTATGGAAAAATCATTATTCCAAGAGTAATACCTCCTGATATAAGACTTACTCCAAAATTACAAAAATAAACTAAAAAAGAATATCCAAAAAGCCCTAAAACAATTGAAGGTATTCCTGCAATGGAACTCACTATCAAATGTATAAAATTTTCAATTCTTTTATTGTTACAATATAGACACAAGTACACAGCAGTACCTATTCCTAAGATTGCAGAATTCACACAAGCTAAAAACATTAAAGAAAGACTGCCAAGTATGGCTGGTAATATTCCTCCCTCCATACCTAGAGGAGTACCCTTGGGACTGTCTAATATAAATCCAATATTTACAGAAGTACATCCTTTAATAAATATATAAGAGAATATAAATATAATTACGGAAACTACAATAAAACTACTTATAAAATACCATAACCCAAGTACTGTATTTTTTAAAACTCTATTCATATATGCTCCTTCTTTAAATTTGAATTTTCCTATTTATATTATAAAAAATTACATTTATCACCAAAATCAACAACATAAGTACAAGTCCCGCAGCAAAAAGTCCATGATAATGGAGACTTCCTATTTGGGCTGATCCCATTTCCAAAGCTATTAGTGCAGGTATTGTTTCTCCCTTTCTAAATAAGGTTGGCATTATAGGACTATTTCCTATAACCATCATAACAGCCATGGTTTCTCCCATTGCTCTTGCTGTAGCAAGTATAGTTGAACATAATATGCTTTTTTTACAAACAGGCAGTATCAAGTTGCTAATCATATACCACTTTGATACTCCAAGTGCCTTTGAATAAACTTCATATTTTTCATAAGCTTTACTCATGGTTTCATCACAACTTGAAACTATGTAAGGCAATATCATAATGCTTAAAAGTATGGCTGCACAAAATATAGATTCCCCTGTAGAAAAGAAAAGATATTTTTCAAAAAATTTTACTATAACTGAAAGTCCAATAAATCCATAAACTACAGAAGGTATACCTGCTAACATATTCACAAAAGCTTTTAACACATATTTCAATCTTTGATTTACTAAAATGGACATAAATACAGAAAAACCTATACCTATGGGCATGGCAATTAAAATTGCTATAAATGATACATATAAAGTTGATAAAAGAAATGGCATTATTCCAACCTTATTAGAATTTAACGGCTGCCATTCAGTTCCAAATATGAAACTTATAAAAGATACTTTGCTAAAAACTCCCATGCTTTCTTTTAGTATAAATATTAGTATTAAGCTTAAAATACTTACAGCTAGAAAAGCTATAAATTTTACTAAAATGCAAAAGGTTCTTTCCATTTTATTTCTTCTATTTTTCATTTAACTCACCTTTTAATTAAAATAACTCCTCAGGTAATAATCCCGAGGAGTTTGTCCATTTATTGTTTAGAATTACTTACAGGTACAAATCCTAATTCCTTAACTACTTTTAATCCTTCCTCTGAAGTTACATATTTTATAAAAGCGTTTTCTTCTACATTTAAATCTCCATCTTTTATTATTAGAAGAGGTCTTGCTATTTTATATTTTCCTGATAGTATATTTTCAGATGTTGGAGTCACTCCATCAACATCCATAGAAACTATTTTTCCTTTATTTTGATCTACTATACCTACTGATGCATATCCAATAGCATCTTTATTTTCCATAATTTTTTGACCTAACGCTCCCATGGAAGGTGCTTGTATAGCTTCTTTACTTATTTTTTTACCATTCATTATACTCTTATCAAAAACTTCACCTGCACCACCACCTGCATCTCTTACTACAATTACTATTTTATTGGCAGGTAATGACGGATCTACATCACTCCAAAGCTTTGCTTCTCCTGAAAATATTTTTTGTATTTCTTCCTTAGTTAAACCTTTCTTCTTTTGCAAAATAGAATTTTGTGGATTAACAGATATAGTAAGTGCATCCATACCTATTTTGAATTCTTTATATTTAGTCATTTTAGATTTTTGATCTTTTGGCATTTCCATTGATATCAATCCAAAATTACTTGTTTTCTCAACTGCAGCTTTAACTCCTGTTCCTGAACCTCCAGAAGATACTGTTATTTGTATAGGCTTATCTGGTAAACTGCTGTCAACCTTATTCCAAGTCTTATTTTTTTCCGTAAAGTTGTTTCCTATTTTCGAAATAGTTGGTGCCATTGTAGAAGATCCACTAAACATTATTTTTGTTTCTTTGGAATCTCCGCTATTCTGTGAAGTTTTCTGACTTCCGCATCCTGCAAATGTCATACCCGCAGCTAAAAATAAGCTTAAAAGTACACTTGAACTTTTTTTCATAAGTTAATCCCCCTTAATATGTATATATAATATATTACTTATGATATCATTCTATCATCTAATACAATTATATGCTTTATATATTACTTTTTTTAATAAATATGCTACAATTAATAATAATTTGTTATAACTTACACACATATAAAATTTTGGCTTAATATAAAATATTGCGAAGCTTTGCTTCGCAATATGCTCAAACTATGAAAATTAATCGACTAAAAAAGCTGTAAGAATTACTTCTTACAGCTTTTTTTAAAGATAATATTATCTTTGATATCCTCTTTGTTGTTTTCTAGCTTTTCTGCATTCTGGGCATCTTACTGGTTCATTTTCGAAACCTTTTTCCTTATAGAAAGCCTGTTCTCCTTCTGTGAAAACAAACTCTTTTCCGCAATCTTTACATACTAAAGTCTTATCTGCCATTTTAAACATTTCTCCTCTTTGATTCAGATTAAGATTTAATTATATTAAATCTCTTATTTCATTGGTTAATCATATTTGATTCCAACATGTGTAATTATAGCATAGATATAATTAGTAAGCAATAATTTTTGTATTAATTTTTAAATATTTTTTAATATTTCTAAATCTTAATATAGTTATTTTTAAAAAAATATCCAGCTTTATGAAGCTTCTATGTGAAATTTTTTAATTCAACAGCGAAAATCATCTCCATATTAATCCATATAATAGCTCAAATAGCTCTAAAAAGGTTTTTGGATTTTTACCAGTCAATTTATGAATTCTTTCTAATCTATAATTTAATGTATTTCGATGTATATTAAGTTTATTAGCTACATTATTAATATCACCATTTTCTTCTATATATGCTTGTAAAGTTTCAATAAGTTCTATGTTATTTCCAGATTTATCAAGGTTTGCAAATAAAGAAACCAGCGATTCTTTATTATCATAAGACAAATGAATAAAGAATTTAAACTCTTCATAGTTATATATTTTATATGATGGTTTCATTTTCATTCCAAATTCCATTGCCATTTGGGCATTTTCTAATGAAACAGCAGCAATATCCTGTTGTCCACCTAAACTTATCTTATTTACAACTTTACTATCTTTCAAATTATTTAGTACTGTATTGTATTCATGATCGTTTGTAATAAAAAATACAGTTTTATTGTTTTCCAAATCAAAATAATTAGAATATCCTTGGCATATTCTTTTAAATTCCTTTGAATTTAAATCACCATCCACAACAATAGTCTGGCACTTTTTTGTAATATCAAGGCCATAACTTTTAGCTTTCTCGTAAAACTCTTCATCATACTCATTTTTTCTATGAGCAAGTTCTTGATAAAATTTCTGCATATTCAATCTTTTATTTTGAACTTCTTCATTTGCTTTAGCTTGCTCAATCAAAAGAACTGCCGTTACACGAACCAGCTTGCTGAATCTTCTTACTTCATCTGGATGCCCTGTAATTCCTATTACCCCAATTACTTTATCCTTTAAAATAATAGGTTCATTTACCCCTGGCTTCATTCCTTCTTTATCATCATACACTTCATTAATAGCACAATTCTCTATTGCTTTTCTAGCTCCTTCATGAGCATCACCAACACGTTTAATATCACCACTACCTATAATTATTCCATCTTCATCCATAACATTTATGTTATAAGGAATTACCTCCATCATCTTCTGGACAATTTTTTGTGCTGTAAATTTAGATAATTCCACATTACTCACATCCTTTTAATTCTTATAATCTTCTTTCACAGGAACAATACTTCTTTTAATTGGATTTTTAATTCTAAATTAACTCTTGCAATCATTATATCACCAAATACTTTAATAATTTTGGCAAATTTTCATATCCTTTAGAGCACAATATATTTTTTAGTATCCAATAACTTGAGTTAGAAAAAATCTTTTTTTACTAATATGAGGTTTGACTAAAGCCAAACCTCATACAAAAATTTTAGATTTTATAGAATTTATTCGTACTACCACAACTTATAATAAATTCATTAATCTTATTATGTTTCCAGAAGTTTTTTCAATATTTTCCTGTCCTTTTGTTAGAGCTTCCTCCAATGAAGCTACCCCTCTCATAATACCAAATATTGAATTTATACCCATGTTATATAATACATCTGTACCTTCACCAACTCTTCCTGCTAGTGCAATTACTGGTTTATTATACTTTTTAGCAATTGTTGCTACACCTAAAGGAGTTTTTCCATACTGAGTTTGAAAATCTATACTTCCTTCCCCTGTCCAAACCATGTCTGCATTTTTCACCTTTTCTTCTAAGCCTGAATATTCAATTACCATTTCAATACCTTTCTTCAAAGTACCATTTAAAAATGCCATAAGTCCAGCCCCTAATCCACCTGCTGCTCCAGCTCCTGGTTCATCTAATACATCTTTTCCAAGTTGTTTTTTGATTATATCTGCATAGTGTTTTAGATTGTCATCTAGTATTCCTATCATTTCTTTGGTAGCACCCTTTTGTGGACCATATACATTTGAAGCTCCTCTTTCTCCACAAAGTGGATTGTTAACATCACAAGCTACTTCTATTACAACTTCTTTTAATCTGGAATCAAAATTAGTTAGATCAATGGAATTCAGTTTTCTTAATTCTCCACCGCCAAAGCCTAATTCTTTTCCTTGTTTATCTAGTAATCTTCCACCAAGTGCTTGTACAACTCCTGCTCCACCATCATTTGTAGCACTTCCTCCAATACCTATTAATAATTTTTTCACTCCATGATCTAAACAAGCCTTGATAAGCTGTCCGGTACCATAAGTTGTAGTTATTAAAGGATTTCTTTGTTCTAAAGGTACTAGATGTATTCCGCTAGCATTGGCCATCTCTAATACCCCTATTTCTCCATCTCCTAAAATACCATATTGTGATTCCACTTCATTACCTAGTGGTCCAACTACTTTTAAGGAATATATTTTTCCATTTGTGCCATCTACTAAAGACTGCATAGTTCCTTCACCACCATCAGCCATTGGTACATGTACACAACTAATATTACTATCTACTTTTTTTATTCCTCTTTCCATTGCTTCACAAGCTTCTTTTGCTGTCATACTTTCCTTAAAGGAATCCGGTGCTAATACAATAACTAAATCTTTTTTCATATCTAACTCTCCTACCCTGATTTTATATTTTTTCCATCATTAAAACCATAACTTAAAATTTTCATTATTTTAAGAATCCGTATATGATTGTTGCTACAATAGCCATAGATCCACCAACTATTAATTCATATGGAATTAGTTTCATACGTTTATTAATGCTCATCTTTACAGAATCTGCTGTCGTGTGGAAAAAACTGTCATGTGGTAAGTGATCGATAACTGTTGCTCCTGTATGAACCATTATTGCTGCAAGTGGCAGTATAATTATTGAATCAATTTAAATTGATTGTAAAACCTTTATATTTAACTATAAATGAGCGAAATTCCCAACAAATTTTTCCAGCATGATAACTAAAGAGATATCTTATGCAGCATTAAAAAGCTCTAAAATGGCATCAAGAGACTCTCCTGCTTGAGTTTTATGATAAATGGAAGTTATTTTTTCTGCCTCTAATTGAGTTCTTGCAGTTTTTAAACCCTTACTAAATTTTAAAGTATCTTCAGATTCTTCTAAGAATTTGATTATAGATGATGAATTTTAGCAATCTCTTTGTATAGAACCCTAATAACAAAATCTTTTTAAGCTTTTATTCTTCTACAAGAGCCCAAGCTCTATTGATAACTCTCTTAGTGCTAGCTAAAACAATATCTCCATCCTCGTCACCCCATGGTTTAACTTCTATAGATAGCACATAAGGATTTTTTGCATTAAAGAATCCTTCTTCTTTAAGAACTGTGAAGAAATCTACTAATTCGCCAGTATCATTTGCACTATTTGGATATCCAAACCTTGGGTGTTGATCTCCGTAAGCTTCACATCCTTTTTCTACAACAGCATTTCCAATATGGAAATGAGTAATATATGGTCTTAGTGTTTGTACAACAAATTTCGATGTTTCATAGGTTGTAGGAAAATGAGATAAGTCAACCATTAATCCGAAGTTATTATGTGTTGTTCTCATATTAGCTGCAAATTGTGCTGCATAAGGTGCTGGTCCAATAAGAGAGCACTTGTCCATATCAAAATCAAAGACTTCAAGTTCTACAATCATGCCTTTTGTTGCTGCATAATCACATACTGAACGAGTGGTTTTTAGTAATTGTGCATAAGCTTGGTCTTTAGTATCTTTTTTCCACTTTCCAGATAAGAAGGCAATTCCCTTTGCTCCTAAGTATTCAGCTTCATCAACAGCTTCTATTAATGTTGCTTCTGCAGCTTTTCTACCCTCTTCATTTATATCATTTGGATTTAATCCAGGTCCTAGTAATCTTGGTTGTGCACCATAACAAACTTTTAGATGAGATTGCTCTAGCATTTTTTTCACCTTTGCTCTTATTTCTGGATCTGAAACTTTTGTAATTTCTAATGCTCCAAAATACTCATCACAAGTAATTGTTTTAATCGAATCTAACAAATTATAATTCACCGGCGGATGACTCATCCATTGGATAGTTCCTATTTGAAAATATTTTTGAATTGGATCTTTCATTTATATTTCCTCCCTTAGACAAGATTCATAATTAGTCGCTTGCGGAAAATTTTCATATTAATACCTTTATCCCTAATCCATTTAAGGAACACTACTATTATGATTTAGGAAAAGATAGAGAATATGAACTTTTTTCTGTACTATCAGCACTAATAATCATGCAAATATTTCATATACCTACTACTACCTTATTAACAATTTTTCTTATATTTTCTGATGAATTAAGAGAATTCTGTGGCTTTTATAAATATGTACCTGATGAATCTTTTTTTAGTAGGTTTAAAACTACTTTTGAAAGTGATCTTGCTAATTTATTTGATTTAATGGTTCTTAAAGTTATTGATATTTGTGAAAAAATCAATATCGCTCTTCCAGATGATTCACCTATGAAAAACCTTAATTCTAAACTTATATATAATACTTCTGGCTTAAAATCAAGAGTTAAAGAAAATTCCAATCCTTTTCTTTAGCTCTATTTTTTATTCTAAATAGTAATTAAATTATTTACTTATTTACTATGTTTATAGCTTCACCATTGATAAAGTGTTTTAAATTATCTATTGCAATATTGAGTAATCTCTCACGGGATTCTTTTGGTGCCCATGCAATATGAGGACTAATGATTATGTTCTTCGCAGATAATAATGGATTATCCATTTTTATTGGTTCTGTAGACACTACATCAACTGCAGCTCCACCAACTTTTCCACTATTTAAAGCATCGCTTAAATCTTCCTCTACTATTAATGGTCCTCTAGAATCATTAATGATTAACACTCCATCCTTCATCTTAGCAATGTTATCCTTGTTAATAATTCCTTGTGTTTCAGGGAATAAAGGACAGTGTAAAGAAATTACATCTGAATTCTTAAGTAAATCATCAAGATTTTCTGCATATCTACAAGTGTCTGTTACTAAATCGGGGTTACGATGACCACCATGAGCTATTACTTTCATTCCCAATGCTTGAGCAATATAACCTGTAGCTTGGCCTATACGACCAAATCCAATGATTCCCATAGTCTTTCCTGCAAGCTCAATTAGTGGGTAGTTCCAAAAACACCAATCTGCATTGTTTGCCCAATCACCATTTTTAACAGCGTCTGAATGGCTTCCAATATGATGACAAAGCTCTAGCAAAAGTGCAATTGCAAACTGCGAAACAGCATCTGTCCCATAAGTAGGAATATTTGTTACTGGAATGCCTTTTACTTTAGCAGCTTCTGTGTCTACAATATTGTATCCAGTAGCTAGTACACCTATAAACCTAATATTTGTGCAAGCCTCTAAAGTTGCTTTAGTTACTGGTGTTTTATTTGTAAATACTATTTCAGCGTCACCAATTCTCTCAACGATTTTATCTTCTGGTGTACGATCATAAACTATTAATTCACCCAGTTTTTTTAGCTCTGCATAAGATAAATCTCCCGGATTCAAAGTATATCCATCTAAAATAACTATTTTCAATTTAGCATCTCTCCTTTATTTATTTTTATCAGAAGTAAGCAATATTTTCATTCAATAGGACTAATTGATAACGATACAATACCCAGCATTTCTTTAGCAAAGCTTGGTTTTTCCTTAACAGTTGTTGCAGCAGTTTCTGATATATCTGTTTCTTTAATAGTGCCTCCTCAACTCCACCTATAATAGCTCAGCCCAAAAGAGTATATACAGGATTTACCTTTCTAAAAATTAATATTATTGCAATAGCTAGTCCAATTATTGCTCCACTCCAATGAATAATTGCCATTCTATTTTCTCCTTATTGAATCATTTTAATATATTTATTAATGACTTAATATTGATTATTTAACGATTTTTTTTGTTTATTTGCACAATAGAAGCCACTTCATTAATTGATTTAAAAATTTATTACATAACTATAAACATTCAAATTTAAAATCTTAATTTTACTATATTAAGTAAAATTTAATTATGTTGTATATCTATAATATAAAAAAGTTTCTACTATTATTATGTAATGAATTTTTTCACTCTAAGTATTATAATAAAACTATAAATTGTGAAATTGAGGATGGTAAAAATAAATGATTAATGATGATAACCATATTAATAGCAAATTACCTGCTATTAATATAATTGGCTTGAAAAAATGTACAAGCTGTTTTGGATGTGTTAATGCTTGTAAATTTAATGCAATTGAAATTAAAATTTCCGAGGAAGGATTTTACAAACCAGAAATTATAGAAGATAAATGTGTTAATTGCGGTCTTTGCTCTAAAAATTGTCCTGTTATAAGCTTTGAGTCAAATAATTTTACAAAAGAAGAAATAAAAACTTATGCTGCCTTTTCTACAAATGATACTACAAGACTTGCAAGCTCTTCTGGTGGAATTTTTACTGAAATTGCAGAAAGCTTCATTGAAGAAGGTGGTGTTGTATTTGGTGCTGCCTGGGGAGAAAATTTAACTGTAAAACATATATGTGTAGATAACAAAGAGAATCTTTCAAAGCTTAGAAGTTCAAAATATATTCAAAGCAATTTAGATAATATTTATTCAACAATTGTAGACTTAGTTGAAAATCAAGGCAGAAAAGTGTTATTTACAGGTACCCCTTGCCAAGTAGCTGCATTAAAAACTTTTACTAAAAGTGAAAATTTATTTACAGCAGATGTGCTTTGTCATGGGGTTCCTTCTAAAATCATATTTGATGAATACATAAATTCCATTGCTAAAGGACATAAAGTAAATTTATATACCTTTAGAGATAAAAGTAATGGATGGTCAAAATATAAAGTAAAAATGAACATAGACAAAGCAAAACCTTATGAATGCATTACAAGACAGGACCCATTTTTCCATGGTTTCATATGTGATCTTTATTTAAACTTATCTTGCTACAACTGCAAATTTGCAGCTGTTCCACGTACTGGTGACATAACTATGGGTGATTTCTGGAAAATATCAGAAGATTTAATGGATGAGCGTGGAATTTCTGTAGTACTTGGAAATAATATTAAAGGTCTTTCACTTTTACATGAACTTGAAAGACAAAATAAAATTAAGCTTTTCAATAAGGATTTGAAGGATGCAATAAAAGGAAATCCCCGTATTCATGATGGTTTCTTAAATATGCGTAAAAAAAGATCTGAAATTTTATCTAAAGTAAAAGAAGAAGGCTTCCAGTACATTTATGAAAATTACATAAAGAATACTGATAGATATACACCTGATTAAATATAAAGTATATTTAAAATACAAGGTAGCTGATAAATAAGTAGCTACCTTGTATAGTTATACATTTTATATTATTCTATTGAAGGCACATGGTGTATTTACTACACATTTTCCACATACTTCACTACCCACACTGTTTGGCTGTTCTCCTGATTCATTAGTATAGGAACTTCCAAACTGTGTATATATTTCTGCATTTTTTCTAGCTACAGCATAACACTTTTGTCTATCATATCCATTTAAAGTTAAAGCACCTGCTGGACAATTCTTTACACATACACCACAGCTTCCATTTTTTTTATATAAACAATATTCTTCTTTCAAGGGCACATCTGGCTCAATATCAAGATTTGTTACAATGGTGCTATATCTCCCGCAGCATCCAATCTTGGTTATCAACATATTATTGATACCAAAAGTTCCCATACCCGCTGCTTTTGCAAAATGTCGGTGAGACCAATTGCTTTTTAATGCTTTTTGGTCAAAGGTAGCAGCTTCAGGTGAAACATCTGCCTTATATCCCATTTTTCTTAATGACTTTATTATATATTCATTAAGTTTGTTAAACATTGCATTGGTTTCTTCATAGGCTAATGCCCATTCAGGCGACGATATATCACCAGTGACTTTATTAGTATTTGCTAATTCCTCGGTAAATGGCACAAAATACGCTATTACAATTGATGCATCGGGAAGCACTTCAGTAGGCAATCCATGAGTTGCTGTAATTAGTTCCTTCAACTTTAAAATATAGGGATGTTTTGCATCTGCAAAGCCTACCAAAGGCTCACCCCATTTCGTTGAAATATCTATTTTCTGTTGGTAGTCCATAACAAAGTCACGTATCTTAGCAGTGATTTTTTCTTTCACAAAAAAGCACATCCTTTCTTCTTATTAAGGAATATTTTCAAGTAGTCATTTAAAATGTTACCTATATATTATTATATCTCTTAAATTAGACAAGTCTTTGCTAAAATACAGTTACTTTTTAGTCTATTTTTTGATTTTTTTTCTAAACTCTGAAGGTGATATTTTTTCTATGTGCTTAAATACTTTAGTAAATGATGAATTGTGTTCGTAACCTACCATTTGAGAAATTTGTAAAATTGTTAAGTTTGTATTTAGAAGAAATTCTTTTGCCTTTTTTACTCTTAGATTTTGTACATACTCAATTGGGGAAACATTCATATTATTTTTAAACCATTCACTATAATAACTAACATTATAATGCTCTATATCTGATAATTTCTTTAAATCTATATTTTCAGTAAAATTTTCATTTATATATTTTATAGAATTAGGAAAGTTTTCCATAGTAATTAAATTATAAAAGTAGAGGAATAGATTATTTATGGAGCTAGAGCTTTTGTTATTATCAGTTTCGCTTAATAATAAATATCGTATAGCTTTCCATTTTTCATTAAATAAAAAATCTTTTCCACCACGCATTTTTTTCATATCATACTCATTGAGCATTTTATCAGGTATATCTAAAACCAAGAATTCATTACTATTATAAGCATTAAAAGTATGTTCACAATCTGGAGGAAGAAAGAATAAAGAATCATCTTTTAACTTTAATCTCTTATAAGTAGTTTCTATAGAAAGCATACCAAGAAGTGGTAAAATTAATTGCCCATATTCATGAGTATGTGTACTAATTTTAGAATTATATATTCTACGTTCACATTTTATACTATCCAAAAGTATTCCTTCTTTCTTTATATACTATAAATTGCAAATTAACATACTAACCTTATTATAGCATAAATTTAGTATTCTCTATCTTAGTATATACCTCAATTTGTTGAATAAAGTTCTCTATAATATAAAAATAAAAGGTTTAGTACTAAAGTTAATTTTACTTTTAGTACTAAACCCTATTTCTGTGCAGCCCCAAAATTGCACAAAATTAATCTTTTAAAAATCTTAATTTGACATATAGCCCTTATTTTTAAATAGCAAAGTCCAAATATCAAATATTGAAAATACCTTTATCCAATACTTTCGCTTATAGCTGCTCCTGGAGGTACTATTGGAAATACCTTTTCATCTCTATTTATAGCACACTCTATTAATACTGGTTTGTTCATACTCAATGCCTTTTTAAGTACATCCTCTACTTGTGAATCTTCAGTTATTTTAAATGCTTCTATATCATAAGCAGCTGCAAGCTTCACAAAATCTACATCAGGCCCCAATTTTGTATTGCAAAATCTTCCTTGATAAAATAAATCCTGCCACTGATGTACCATACCTAAAGCTTGATTATTAAGTACTAATTGAATCATAGGTACTTGATATTTTGCTACAGTTGCTAATTCTGTAGAATTCATTTTAAAACTTCCATCACCTGCTACATTTATAACTTTTTTATCTGGATTGCCTATAGCTGCCCCAATTGCTGCACCCAGACCAAAGCCCATAGTTCCAAGTCCACCAGAAGATACAAAAGTTCTTGGTTTTAAATATTTAAAATATTGTGCAGCCCATATTTGATTCTGCCCCACTTCTGTAGTTATGATACAATCTCCTTTTGTAAGTTCATAAAGTTTTTCTATTATAAACTTTGGACTTAAGCTTCCAACTGGGCCATTCACAGGTTTTATCTCTTTCCATTTGCTGATTTGAGAAAGCCATTCTTCATGTCTTTGTTTTTCAAGCTTCTCATTTAGTAAAGTTAAAACTTCTTTTGTATCACCTTTTAATGCTAAATTTATGTCTACATTTTTTCCAAATTCTTTAGGGTCAATATCAATATGAATTATTTTTGCATTAGGTGCAAAAGCTTCTACTTTGCTTATTACACGATCACTAAAACGAGCACCTACTGCAATTAAAAGGTCACATTTAGTTACTGCATAATTTGAACAATGACTTCCATGCATACCTAGCATACCCATATAGTTTTCATGATCTCCTGGGAAAGCCCCCATTCCCATAAGTGAACATGATACAGGTGCATCTATGTTTTCTGAAAATTCCCTCAATTCTACATTTGCTCCTGATATTATAACTCCTCCACCAGCGTATATTACAGGTTTTTGGCTGTTTTTAATCATATCCAATGCTTTATTTATAGCATTTTCATCTATCTGTTCTTTTTCTGTATCTAAAGCCCCCTGGTTATTTACAACACATTCATATTCTATTTCAGCCACCTGAATATCTTTAGGTAAATCTACAACTACCGGACCTGGACGTCCGCTGCTTGCTACTTTAAAAGCTCTTCTTATTGTATCTGTAAGTTTATTTGGATCTTTAACTATATAATTTTCTTTTGTTATAGGTACTGTAATTTCAGTAATATCTACTTCTTGAAAGGAATCCTTTCCCAAAAGACTCTGAGGTACCTGTCCTGTAAACACTACCAAAGGCACTGAATCCCTGTAAGCTGTAGCAATACCTGTAACTGCGTTTGTAGCTCCAGGCCCAGAGGTTGTGATTACAACCCCTATTTTACCTGTAGATCTTGCATAACCATCTGCTGCATGTGTTGCCCCTTGTTCATGCGCAGTTAGTATGTGAGTTAACCCTTCTGTAGAATACAGGGCATCATAAATTGGTAGAACTGCACCACCTGGATAACCAAATATTGTGTCTATACCCTGTTCTTTTATACATTCCAATAATACCTGTGCACCCTTTAACTTCATAATGATAGCCCCCTTAAACTTTCTTATTTACTTTGAACCCATGGCATCATGGCTCTTAATTCTTTTCCAACTGTTTCGATAAGTTGATTTTGTTCTTGTCTTCTCTTAGCATAGAAAGATGGTCTGTTAACCTGATTTTCAAGAAGCCAGTTCTTTGCAAATGTTCCATCTTGTATTTCCTTTAAAACTTGTCTCATTTCTTTTCTTGTTTCCTCTGTTATAAGTCTCTTTCCTACACAATAATCTCCATATTCAGCAGTATCACTTATAGAATATCTCATACGGCTTAAGCCACCTTCATACATAAGATCTACAATTAGCTTCATTTCATGAAGACATTCAAAATATGCATTTTCAGGAGCATAACCTGCATCAACTAAAGTTTCAAAGCCTGCCTTTATAAGTTCTGTTACTCCTCCGCAAAGTACTGCTTGTTCTCCAAATAAATCTGTTTCTGTTTCATCTTTAAAAGTAGTTTTAAGTACTCCTGCTCTTGTTCCACCTATACCTTTTGCATATGCAAGTGCATAATCCATAGCTTTTCCACTATAATCTTGATGCATTGCAATTAAGCAAGGTACTCCTTTTCCCTGTTGATATTCTCTTCTTACAAGATGTCCTGGTCCTTTTGGTGCTACCATTATAACATCTACATTTGCTGGTGGAACTATTTGATTAAAATGAATGTTAAAACCATGAGCAAACATCAATACTTTTCCTTCTGTAAGATTTGGTTCTACACTTTCTTTATAAAGTTTGCTTTGTTTTTCATCTGGAACTAACATCATTACAAAATCTGCAGCCTTCACAGCATCAGCAGATTCCATTACCTTAAGACCTGCTTCTTCTGCCACTTTCCATGATTTACTTCCTTTATATAAACCTACTACTACATCTACTCCACTTTCTTTTAAATTTAAAGAATGAGCATGACCTTGACTTCCATAACCTATAACAGCTACTGTTTTTCCCTTTAATAATTCTAAATTAGCATCCTTATCATAATAAACCTTTAATCTTTCCATTTTATATTCCTCCTAAATTTCCTCTTTAATTATAATATTTTTGAATTTATTGAATTTATTTACTGTAAAAGTTTAAAAAATTTTTTGTAGGTGCCCTTTGAAGGCACCTAGAGCTAAAATTCTTTTAAAACTTTACCTAGTCTCTTAATTCCTTCTACTATTTTTTCATCCTGCATACTTGAAAAGTTAAGTCTGAAATTATTCTTATGTGTTTCATTTGCATAAAAAGCTACACCTGGTACAAATCCAACCTTTTCATCCATAGCTTTCATTAACACTTTAGAAGCATCCATTTCTTCAGGTAAAGTTACCCATATGAAAAGTCCTCCTTCTGGATGTGTAAAGGAACAATTCTTAGGAAACTCCTCTTCCATAGTCTTTATCATTAAGTCTCTTCTTACCTTATAAACTTTATTTATTTTCTTTACATTTTCATTGATGTCATACATCTTCATATATAATGCTGTTTCTTTTTGTGACATTGTATTAGTTTGAAGATCCACAGATTGTTTAACTAATACATATTGATTGAAGGTTTCCTTATCATTTGTGCAAACCCATCCAAGTCTAAGTCCTGGACAGAATATTTTAGAAAAAGTTCCATGATAAATTACATGTTCACTTTTATCAAAACTCTTTATAGCTGGTAGTCTTTCTCCTTCAAACCTTAAGTTTCCATAAGGATTATCCTCTAATATAAGTACATCATATTTTTCAGCAAGTTCTACCATTTTCTTTCTTCTCTCTACTGGAAGAGTTCTGCCTGTTGGATTTTGAAAATCTGGAACTGTATATATAAATTTTGCTTTTGGATTTTCTTTTAAAGCTTTTTCTAGATCTTCCATGATCATTCCATCTTCATCCATTGCTACTTCTACAAATTTAGGACCATAAGCTTTAAATGCCATTATTGCTCCTAAATAACTTGGACTTTCACAAATAACTACATCATCTTTATCTAAGAAAATTCTTCCTGAGAACTCTAAAGCTTGTTGTGAACCACAAGTTACTAGTATGTTTTCTGCTTTAGTTTCTACTCCTGAAGCTTTCATAATTTGATCTGCAATTGCTTCTCTTAGTTCCATTTGCCCCTCTGTGGAACTATATTGAAGAGCATTTTTTCCATCTTGCTCTAATACCTTTTTTGAAACTTCTTTCATTTCCTCTATGGGAAACAGCTCCCCAGCTGGTAAACCCCCTGCAAAAGATATTACATCAGGCATCCCAGTTAGTTTCATTATAAGAGCTATACTCTCATCTGATTCACTTGGACCATCGCCCTTCATTCTACTTGCAAATTTGTTTTTCATTTATAGCACCCCTTTTTATGTATAATTTTAGGTCATATGCACTTTTTATACAGAAAAAAGTATAAAAAAAATCAAACCTCTTCCCATTTGGGGCGAGGTTTGATCGCGTTACCACCCATATTTATAACTTAATTTTAATAACGACTTCACGCCGGCATAGCTTACTAATTTCAGCTTGCTGCTCCTGGGTGATTTTCAACAGCTTCCAATTTGTGAGCTTTCACCTGCCCTCACTCTCTAAAAAATCTTTCACTATTTACTCTTCCCATATCATAGCATTTAGTTTTAATAATCAATTTTAAGTTTCTCGTTGAAACCTTTTTTTATAATCTACTATACTTTTTAAAACTTGTCAACAGTTTTTTTTATTCTCCAATTTTTTCATTTCTGGGGTTCTTAAAAACTGCTATGTCACATATCATAAGTTTTTATTTTATATTTGTCAATAGCTTTTTTTAAATTTTGAAAAATGTTTTTTTAATATATTATGGTCTTAAATACAAAAAATCAAAGCATATATATGTTAGCTAAAATATACTTGAATGAAAAAAATCATATTTTTATTTTTTTGATTTTTTAAATTCTTTTTCCTACGGAAAAAATTTTAAAATTTAGTTGACGAGAAAATTTTTTTTGTAGTATAATGTGGTAAAACTTAATTAAAAAGCTATGACAGGGAAGAGTATGCATATATTATATTTTAAAGAGAGTGGGAACAAGGTGAAAGCCCGTAAACATAAATTTGCTGAAAATCACCCTTGAGCTGTAAGCTGAATTTAAAATAGTAAGCTGCACCGGCATTTGCCGTTATTATCATGAAGTTAAAAATTGGGTGGTACCGCGAACAGACCTCGCCCCAGATTAGGGTGAAGATCTGTTTTTTTATTGCAAAAATATAATTTACTTAACATTAGAAAGAAGGCTTTATACATGGAATTCAAAAAATTTGGAAGCAAATATGTAGTCAGATTGGACAAAGGAGATGAAATACTAAACTCTATTACTGAATTTTGTAAACAGACAAAAGTATCTCTTGGAAACATAACTGGAATTGGAGCTTGTGACAAAGCTGTACTAGGTGTTTTTGATTGTAAGACTCAAACTCACATAGAAAAAGAATTTTCAGGACACTATGAAATATCCTCATTGCTTGGCAATATAACAAATCTTAATGGTGAACCATTTGTTCACGCTCATATATGCCTTTCTGGCAGCGATTATTCCACAATAGGAGGTCATTTACATTCTGCTGTAATTAATATCATAGGTGAAATAATTATTGATACAATAGATGGTGAAGTAGGCAGGGAATTTAACTCTTCTGTAGGTGCTGAAGCATTGAAATTCTAAAAAATTTTCAAGTATGTAACACAAAATAAGCATATTGTGACGTAAGCATATGTAAACGAAGTAACTTGCTTTTAAATGAAATATAGTAGCCTAACAGCAGGCTATGCCTTAATTTTTAAGCATTATAAGTTATGATTATAAATATAATTTTGACTTACTAAAACTACCTATGACAATATAATTATATGTGTACTCTTGAAGTTACTAGTTTGGATTTTAACTTTTATGCAGTGATATATGATAAGTGTGTCATCACATTAGCTAAATTGTTTTAGTATTATTCTTAGTTCTAAGTTTTGGAAAGCCTTAGAACTTTAGTCCTGTTTGAGGGAACCGAGTTTGACAAAGTTCTTAGGTTTTCCAAAACTTAGAACTTTAGAATAATTAAAACATTTAGCCGTGATGACACACTTACCATATATCACGGAGTAAAAGTTAAAATCCAAACTTCAACTGCATCTTTGTGTCGCATAATTTTTATATCATGGAATAAAATTTAAAATTCAATCTAACATGCTAATATGTCTTATGCATTTTTATGCATTTTTTTATTCATAATTATCATGATATTATTTTTTTAATTCAAAATGCTCATAAAAACATAAATCAATGTTAAGTCCTTTTAATTCAGATAGTAAGATAAAAGAAACGACAATTTTCACTAAATTTAATTTAATCTTAATGGTAAAACTGTCTTATAAAAATTTTAGCCTTTAAAATATACTCAGTTTTAAATAAAAAGCAACACTATTTTTTATTTAAATACTCATTAAATAAAATTGTAAACTTTTTAGCTCCTTTCAAATTCAAATGTGAAAAATCGTGAAATTCATCATCTTCAAAATCACTATTTTCAAAATAGTCCTTAACTTGAAATGAATATCTATCTTTGAAACTATTTAAAATACTATAAAATGCATCCCTTTGTTTATAATCATAAACATTTTGATATTCTTTAGTAACTGGTAAAATTACTAAAATAGGTTTTATATTATTATGATTAAGAAGTATTAAAATCTTTTCAAAAATATCTTTATTTTCTTTTATAGTTTCTTGATACATCATATTACCCTGCTTTTTTATTTCATTCATCATATTATCAACTAAATTTTTATTAATAGTACAGTTAAATGCTGTCTTGCAATAATTTTCATACTTCAAACTATTTTCACATTTTGAATACATTTTACTTAATAATCTTACTTCATTTATACTATGGTTATTATGTGTGTCTTTTAATATATTATAATATCTTTGAACCCTATATTTATTATTACCTTTTGACAAGTCATACCCAAAGCTGTAATAAGCTAGATTCATAATAACATATTTCAAATTATCTACATTAATTCTTTTTTCAAAAATATATTTTAATATTTTATAGTCATAATACATATCCTGTCCTGAAAGAGCAAAATTAAATGTTGGTTTTTTTAAATAACTAGTATCAATTCCTGACTCTGCATAAGATAAGCCAGTTATAATTGCTTCAAAGTTATTTCCTTCTATATAATTTTTTAATTTACAATGAAATCCTTCTATATTTAATAAACCCAGAATTATATTTTTCAATAAAACAATTTTATTTTCAGGAACCCACAAATTAATAAGCTTATTTTTTATTTCATTTGAAATTAAATCATCTTCTGTATCTATAATTATATAATCATAATTAATAGTATTTACGCTATTTAAATCAACCATTTTATAATTTTTATATTGCACTTCTTTATCTACAACACATACTCCATTAATTATTGACGAATTAAAATTTTCAATATCTTTTTCAATACTGTTAAAATCTCCAATCAGCATAATTTTTTCTATACTGGAAAGTTTAAATTCATTATAAGTTTTTCTAATATCATTTATTATATTAGAATATTTTCTTGTATTAACTATATTCGTTCTACTGTTATTATTGTAGTAGTTATTTTTAACCTGAACTAAAAATTTAATTATATCATCAGCAGCTTCATTCATGGTCCATTTATTATCCTTTAAAAAGTTTTTATCTATTTTTATATTCAATAAGTCTTTAAATTGTTCAATTATATTACCTTCTAAATTTAAAACCTTCCCTACCTTACTTTCTTCTGAAAATCTTTTAAATGATAACAGATCAGCAAACATTATTGGCAATCCAGCCGCTAAATAGTCCCAAATTTTATTTGGAAATGCAGTATCAAGAAATGTTTTATTTCTTTCCGTTAAATTAAATATAGCTAACCCTATATCATACTTGGTCATTTCAGTAATTAAATTTTCTGGAGAAGTAACACCTTCATAGTGTATATATTCTGACTTTCTTACTAACTGTTTTATATAATTTTCATCTACAGGACAATGCAAGTGAACATGAATATTATTTTCTGCAAGTTTAAGAAAAATTGGTTCTAAATATCTATGGTGACCTTTCGTGCCATAGAGTCCCCCTTCGAAAACACAGTGAATTTCGCCATCCTTTTTACTTAACTTCTCATAATATTTTGAAGTTAATTGTTCTTCCTCTATAAAACTGTGCAAGGTTAAAACAGGTTTATTTTTCAAATTAAATTTACTTACAGCTATATCTCTTATCATAGGATTTACATATATATTTCCAGAGCTTTTTACATTTGCAATATACTCTAAAATTATTTCTTCATTTGTTATATCCGACCTTAAAGACATCATGTCATGGGTATCATGAATTATAGGTTTATTAGTTGCTGTAAATAGTACAGTTAAATAATCAGGTTCATTAGAACTATACAAAATATCATAATCACTATTATTGATGAAATCTATCATTTCATTTATATCTTTTAATTGATAAATATTTTTATATGGCAATTTTAAATTTTTATAAACTATTGAAGGATGTGCTGCTAAATACAACATGTCTACTTGTATGCCCCTATTAGTCAATGCCTTTGCAACCTTATTTGTTCTTATACAGGGCACATTTTGAATAAATAAAATTTTTTTAATTAAATTTTCATTCATAATATACACCTTTCCATATTAAAAATGCTTAATATATCAAATTTACTCTATAATGCAAATTTCAATTCATCTATGCGTAATTATCAAAACCAAAGACTTCTCTCCAAACATTAAATGAAATAAATCTCCATTTAATCCAATCATTATCCTGAACATTGCCTGGAATATATTTTTTCATAGAAGGGTTTGCTGATAATATATTTTTAATTGGTGTAGGATATCCTTTTTTATCCTTTCTTGAACGAACTTCCTCATGTAAAATTCCCTTCATTGCATCCCTTAATATAGCTTTTGACCAGCCTTTTCTGATTTTATTGCTTATTCCCAAAGAAAAAATAAAATTAATTAATCTATAATCAAGAAATGGAAATCTTGTTTCAATAGAAAATGCCATACCTATTTTATCTTCATATCTCAAAAATGCAGGCAGCATATAGGCAGTAAGATCTTCAAACAATCTTTCATTCAAATAGGAATTATTAAATTTTTCTAATCCACTTGATGTTATTAATTTTAAGCTATCATTAATTTCTTTAGTAAATTCATACCCTTTTATATCTTCTATTTCTTGAAGCTTTTCTGATACCTCAGCATCACTGATTCCACTTTCCAATAAATCTAAAATGTAATACCATAAATAAAAGTCATACCCTGCCAATATTTCATCTCCACCTTGTCCATCCAAAATGACTTTTACATGTGGCTTAGCAATTTCAATAACATTCCACATGGAAATTATTCCATAAGCTTTACATGGTTCTTCAATATAGTACATTATCTTTTTTAATTTATCTTCGAAATTATTATATATAGGAGTTGTTTCGTGATTTATCCCTGGATACATTTTAGTTACAGCTTTGTAAAAATAACTTTCATCACATTCTTTTTCTACATATTTTGAAGAAAATGAGTGAACTTCACCTTTTGAAATATTACAAACTATAGAATATATAGAACTTGAATCCAAACCTCCACTTAAACAGCTTCCTACTGGAACATCACTTCTAAGTCTTAATTTCACACTGTCAATAAATAACTCTCTAAATTTTTTTATATTTTCTTCATAATTATCACTTACTTCATATATTGAATCCTTTAAATTATAATATCTCATTAAAATCCTATTGTTGTCTTTTAGAGAATAAATCATGTAATGAGCTGCAGGAAATCTCTTTATTCCTTGAAAAAATGTATCTTTAATCCCATCAACCAAACCAGTTTGCAAAAATATATTTGCTGAATTCTTATTTAGTTTTTTATTATAGTATGGTGAATTTAAGATTGGCTTAATTTCAGATGAAACAATAAATATATCGTCATCCTCATAATAATATAATGGTTTTACTCCAAATCTATCCCTTGAAATTATCAACTGCTGTTTTTCAGTGTCATAATAAACAAAACCCCACATACCATTTAACTCATTCAAGCAACTGCTACCATAGCTTTCAATCATATTCAAAAGAATTTCTGTATCAGTTTTTGAATTAATATTTTTCTTGATTAAAAACTTACTTAAAAGTTCCATATAATTGTATATTTCTCCATTAAAACAAATATAATTACCCTTTTGAGATTTCATTGGTTGATGCCCTGCTTTACTTAAATCTAAAATTGATAATCTTCTATGTGCCAGTGCAACTCTATCATTTCTTGCCATCAATAATCCTGCATCATCTGGTCCTCTATGCTCCATTTTATCACGCATTAAAACAATATCTTCTCTATTTAACTTTTCATTTTTCTTTGATACCACACATAAAATGCCACACATAATGAATCCCCCTAAACTATATATTAGTAAAGCTGCTTATATTAATTTTCAATACATTTTTCACAATATTTTATGATATCAAAATTCATATTGTTCGTACCTGCATACATTTTACTTTTTAATTGCATAAAAAAAGAACTGTAAAATATATCAATTTCACAGTTCTTCTTTCATTTAAATCTATTTAAATACCATTTTTTAAATTAAAGCCATATATAGTGGTATGAACAACAAACTTAACACAGTAGTAATTACAGTCATTACTGTACCATATTTATGATCTGCATTATAAGCTCTAGCTACTATAGCTGTATTTGTCATAACTGGCATAGCTGCTTGTATTACAAATACTTGTTTCATTAGCAAAGGGACTGGATAATAATAAGCCATGGCAAAAATTAATAGAGGAGATATTAAAAATCTTCCTAAAATTATAGCTATCATATCCCTACTTATTTTTATTTCACTTTTATCAACAGAATAAATTGTTATACCTATAAACAGCATAGATAATGGCGTTGTAAGATTCCCCATATATTTGCAGGTATCTAATATAAATCTAGGTAACTTAATATTAAATAATATAAGTACAATAGCCACTATAAATCCCATTAAAGGCGGTGACATTATTCTTTTTAATGTTTCTTTAGAAAATATACCTGATACAGATTTTCCATTAGAAGTTTGTCCATCCTTGCAAATTCCATAAGCTCCTATAGTCCAAAAAAATGTAGTATTGGCTATATAGTACAATAAACAATAAGGTACACTTTTACTTCCAAAGAGAGCCATGTTTACTG
This sequence comes from Clostridium carboxidivorans P7, assembly GCF_001038625.1. GTDB lineage: Bacteria > Bacillota > Clostridia > Clostridiales > Clostridiaceae > Clostridium_AM > Clostridium_AM carboxidivorans. The sequence continues at coordinate 1,096,317 of NZ_CP011803.1, read as the reverse complement.
GAAGTCCAATAAAAATTGCATTTGAAACAAAAAACATGGATCTAAAGGTGCCTATTCTCCCTTTTTTTACCTTTATTATTTTACTTACAGCTATAGCTATTAAATAACACACTGCCATAGATAAAAAAGGAATTACCAAGCCTTTAGCCAAATGTCCAAGCTTTTCCTTATCAAAATTAGTCATTAAGTCCGATATCATAAGACAAGGTAATGCTAAATTACAAACTAACTTTGCAAAAACCTTAGATATTTTTTCATCCAACCACTTTTTTGAAGTTAATATATACCCAATAGATATCATAATAACTATACTTAGCACACTTCCTACTGCATTCATTACTACCATACTTACCCCTCCTTTGATGCCTATTATATTATGTCATATAAATTAAATTTTTGAAAGTTTTTGTCTCATTATTTATTTCTATAATCTTATAATTTTTGTATTATTTAGTTTACTTTAGAAATTAGTTCACATAATATACGGATTGTTAACCACATATAATAACTTAAATCTAATAACATTATTAAATTGCAAGTATTCGTAAAAATTAACATAATATCATTGCATAAATGTATCCTATTGCATTTTATCATAAATTATTGTAAATTTTACATTGTAATTACTTGTTTTCACATTTATAACAGCTATAATGATATTTATGGATAAATTGTAATACTTAAAATATGACAACTGGTACAATAAAAAGTATAAGTTGCAGCCTAAATATTCATTTTGCAAGCAATAGTTAATATTATAATGATTATTAACTCAACTTTCGCAGTTTTAAAAAAAGCTTCATACTACTTTTTAAATACAAAACTATATGTGAGAAAGTTGTACTATTAATATAAAAGAAAGGCAGGAAAGATAATGATAAAAGTTCAAGCATTGACTAAAACATTTAAAAATATTTCAGCTGTAGACAATATTAGCTTTGAAGTTAATAATGGAGAAATAGTTGGGCTTTTAGGTGAAAATGGAGCAGGAAAAACAACTACCCTTAGAATGCTGGCAACTATGCTAAGGCCAACATCAGGCACCGCATTAATAAATAATTATGATGTAAATAAGGATCCTGAAAACGTAAGAGGCGAAATAGGAATACTTTTCGGTGGAGAAGTTGGTCTTTATGATAGATTAACTGGAAGAGAAAATATAAGTTATTTTGCACAGCTTAATGGAATGTCAAAGGAAGAAACTGAAAAAAGCATAAAATATTTAGCCAAAAATCTTGAAATGGAAGAATACTTAGATAGAAGAGTAGGTAAATTTTCAAGAGGAATGAAACAAAAAATTTCCATAGCAAGGTCTATAGTTCATAACCCTTCCGTAGTGTTATTTGATGAGCCTACATCAGGACTTGATGTTACAGCAGCTAGAATAGTACAAGACTTTATAAAAAAGTGCAAAGCAGATAATAAAGCTGTTATATTTTCAAGTCACAGTATGGCTGAAGTGGAAAAGCTTTGTGATAGAATTATAATAATTCACAAAGGAAAAATTATAGAAACAGGGACTATAGAAAGTTTAAAAAGTAAATATAATAATAATGATATGGAAGAAATATTTATGAGTTTAGTAGGTGATTCAAATGAAAAATAATGTTATAAAAGTAGTACTAAAAAAAGAATTATTAGATATGTTTAGAGATAAAAAAACAATAATTATGAGTATATTAATTCCAATTTTAATTTTACCCATACTTTCATTTGTTATAGGTATGGCTACTAGCAGCAGTGAAAAAAAAGTACAAAATAACTTAAAAGTAGCTATAGTAGATAAAGGGAATAGTAACTTTAAATCCTTTTTAAAATCACAAAAAAATATTAAAATAACTGAATCCACTAATATAAAGCAGGATGTAAAAGACGGTAAAATTTTAGCAGCAGTAACTATACCAAAGGGCTTTGATGAAAATATAAATAAGGACATGAATGAAAATATTACATTAACTTATGATAACTCTAGCAGTGATGGTACACAAGCTTCTGAAATATTAAATTCTTATATAGAAAAGTATTCAAAGGATATAGTTTCAAAAAGATTAGAAAAAAGAAATATTGATTCTAAAATATTAAATCCAATAAATGTAGTGCAGGATACCATAGAAAAAAAGGAAAGTGGTATGGGAATGCTGCTGCTTAACGTAGTGGTACCTTTACTTTTAATATTAGGAAGTGTAGGTAATACAGTAGCACCAGCATTAGATTTAGGTGTAGGCGAAAAAGAAAGAGGCACTTTGGAACCACTTTTAACTACAAAAGCAAACAGAATGTCTTTACTTTGGGGTAAATTTCTTGCAATTACCATAATGGGGCTTATAGTATCCTTAGCAAACATTGCAGGCTTACTTATTGCAATAAATCAAACTGGTGGAATTTTTCAAAATGCAAAGGATGTTAATATTGGTGTGGGAACAATTGCTTTAATAATGATTTTACCTATAATGTTAACAATGGTTTTTGGAGCTTTAGGTCTGTCCATAAGTATTTATGCAAAATCATCAAAGGAAGCTCAAACCTATTTAAGCCCCGTTTCAATAGTAGCAATGATACTCGTTTATGCCACAATGATGAAGGATGGCAAGAGCATAGAAACTTATTTCTTTAACATACCTATTGCCAATGCTTCTTGCCTTATGAAAGAATTTTTAGTTGGAATACACAATTATACACACATAGGTATAACATTTGCTTGGATGATATTATACATAATTGCTTCAATTTTATTTGCAAGATATATGTTTAGTAAAGAAAGTGTTATTTTTAGAGCTTAATGCTCTAAAATAACACTTTTATGTTTTTTTGAAGAATCTATGTTTCATGCTTGTTAACAATAACTTTACAGTTTTGTAATTAAATTGCCATAGAAATGACATATTCATTTGTTATAAATTTCAAGTAGAGCAAAAATACTGAGAGGTGATAATCTTGATAAAAATCGATAATCTATGGAAAAATTACGGTAATCATACAGCTGTAAAAGCTATTAATTTAGAAATAGAGAAAGGTGAAATTGTTGGTCTTTTAGGTCCAAATGGTGCAGGTAAATCCACCACCATGAACATAATAACTGGGTACATATCTGCTACAGAGGGTTCAGTATCAATAGATGGATTTGATATATTAAAAAGTCCAATTCAGGCTAAAAAAAGAATAGGATATCTACCTGAAATTCCTCCTTTATATACAGATATGACCGTTGAAGAATATTTAATTTTTGTAAGTAAATTAAAAAAGGTGGAAAAAAATAAAAGTAAGGAACATATTGATACAATTCTAGAATCAATTAAACTAACTGATGTACGTAAAAGGCTTATTAAAAATCTTTCTAAAGGTTATAAACAGAGAGTTGGATTGGCACAAGCTATAGTTGGAAATCCTGAAGTTCTTATATTAGATGAACCAACTGTAGGCTTAGATCCAAAACAAATTATTGAAATTAGAGACTTAATCTCAAAGCTTGGAAAAGAGCATACAATTATCCTAAGTTCTCACATACTTTCAGAAGTAAGTGCAATATGTGATAGAGTTGTAATTATAAATAAAGGATCTATTGTTGCAGAAGGTACTCCTGAAGATTTATCACATAAGCTAAGCTGTGGAACAAAGATAGCCTTAAGGATAAAGAGTTCAAAAGCTGAAGCAGATGAAGTTATAAAGAATATACCTTATATTAATTCTATAACTGATGATGGTATTAAAGAACCTAATACTATAGATCTGATAGTTGAAGGTAAAGAAGATTATGATTTGCGAGAGGACTTATTTAATGCTTTTAGCAAAGCAAATATTCCTCTACTTATGATGAAACCATTAAATCTAACCTTAGAGGAAATATTCTTAGAAGTAACAGATGAATCAAAGGAGGTATCTTCAAATGTTGCAAATATTAAGTAAAGAATTGAAATCATATTTCCATTCTTCTGCTTCTTATATTTTTTTGTTTGTATTTTTATTAATATCAGGAGTATTTTTCACATTGTCAAACCTAATGCCTGGAAATGGCTATTATACTGATATAGTGTATTCAATGATATTTGTATTTTTATTTCTTGTGCCTATTTTAACCATGAGGATAATTGCAAATGAAACCCATGAAAAAACAGATCAATTGCTATTAACTTCACCATTAAGAATATGGGAAATAGTTGTTGGTAAATTTTTAGCATCTACTATAGTTTTTCTTATAGGTGTACTAATAACTTTTATATATCCTTTGATACTAAAAAAATTAGGCTCCTTCCCCGTAGGTGAAACCATTGGTGCATATATTGGCTTTGTTCTAGTTGGACTTTGCTTTATTTCAATAGGTATTTTTATTTCAGCTTTAACAGAAAATCAAGTTACTGCTGCGGTAGCTACTTTTGGTACCTTGTTTATCATATGGATACTTGACTGGATAGGCAGTGGATTACCTACTTCTACTCTATCTGGAGTTATTTTTGCAGAAATTTTAGTTGCTATTATAGCCCTATTTTTACATTATAATGCTCAAAACATAATTATAAGTGCTTCTAGTTTAGTTATAGGATCTTTAATAGTTCTTGGAATTTATATAAAAAATAAAAGTCTATTCGATGGTTTTATAGTAAAATTTGTTGATTGGTTTTCATTAATAAAACGCTATGAACCCTTCAATATGGGTATGCTCAGTGCAGGTTCAATAGCATACTATATATCATTTTGTGCATTTTTCATACTTCTAACTATAAATGTTATTGATAGAAGAAGATGGAGCTAGGGAGGTGAAATAGCATATGAAAAATATAAAAAATCTTTTTAATAGCAAAAAATCTAAAAAAGGCAGCATAGCTGTACTAACATTAGTATTAGCTTTAGCTGTTTTAATAGGAATAAATTTAGGTATTGGAAAATTAAATTGGAATAAGGATTTAACTAAGAGCAAAATGTTTACCTTATCTGATCAAAGTTATAAAATTTTAGATAGCTTGAAGCAGGATGTAACAATATATGGATTTTATAAATCCGGTCAGGAAAACTATACTGTAAAAACTATTTTGGATCAATATGCTGCTCACTCAAAACACATTAAAATATTGTATAGGGATCCTTCAAAATATCCTCAGCTTGCTCAAAAATTTAATAAAGATAATAGTAAAGTTGATGTTGGTTCTATAGTCGTTGAAAATGGATCAAAATTTAAGGTTTTAGACCAAAATTCTTTTTTGAATTCTAGTGCTAGCGATACTTCTAATCCATCTGCTTCAACAACTCAATCTCTTGCAGTGGAGCAAAGTATAACTTCTGGCATATTATATGTAACTTCTGACAAAAGCACTATTATATATACACTGCAGGGTCAAGGCGAAGGTGATGTTTCTTCAGAAATATCCAAGCAGTTATCTCTTGAAAATTATACTGTGCAATCTATTAATTTATCCCTTAAAGATGCTAGCATGAAAGAAGATTCCATATTACTTGTAGTATCTCCAAAGAGAGATTTATCTCAGCCAGAAGCAAATACCATAAAAAGCTACCTTTCTAAAGGTGGTAAAGCTTTATTTTTAATGGATGTAACTGAAAATGATTTGCCAAACTTCCAAGCAGTACTAAATAGCTATGGTGTATCACTGCAGAGAGCTGTTTCGGTTGAAGGTGACAACAGCTACGTTTCTCAAAATCCTATATATCTTTTGCCTGAACAAAAAAATCATGACATTATGAACTCATTGATCACTGATAATTTAAGAGTGCTCATTCCTGGTGCTCAAAGCATACAAATATCCAGTAACAAAAAAAGTTCATTAACAATTGATCCACTGCTTACAACTACCAGCAATTCCTGGGGTAAAACTAATTTAAAAAGTGACACATTAGAAAAGCAATCTGGTGATCTAACTGGTCCTTTTAATATAGCTGTGGCTGTAACTGATAAATCCATAAGCCCTAAGGTTAGTGATACAAGAATAGTTGTCATTGCCAATGCAACTTTTACTAACTCACAAGTAATATCTTTAAGTAATAATGCTAACTTGGATTTTCTCATGAATTCAATTAGCTGGGCTCAAGGAAAAAAGGACAGCATATCAGTTAGGCCTAAAAATCTAGACAATTATACACTACAGGTAAGCGCATTAAGCAGATTAACAGCATCAGCTTTTACAGTTGTTGTTATACCTGGCGTAATTCTAATAGCGGGAATTGTTGTATGGGCTAGAAGAAGAAAATTATAAAATATAAAAAAAATGTGAAGCATTTTTTAGAGGACAATTGACAGCGGACATAGGACAGTGAAGGTAAGTTTTCCTCCTTACGTCAGAAAACTAGTTTCTTTTTAAGCTTGTTTCGCTTTAGCGAAACGAATCATCAAAAACTTAATTGAAGATTTTTCGTAGCAAAGCGGAGAAAAATCATCCTTCACTGTCCTCTGTCAATTGTCCTCTGTCCTCTAAAAAAGTTGTGTCACATTATTCTTATTTTACAGAAATACATTTCCTATAATTTAAACCTAAAATACTTCTATGCCCCTAACTTTTCAACAAAGAATTCATCCTTATCATTGTATGTTTCTTGCTTCTTACCAAGTAAACTTATAAATGAACCAGTAATTCTTCCACATACAAAAGCTATTACTACATTAATAACTATTGCTAATAATTGAATTCCAACATTTCCAGTTATAAACACTGCTACTAATCCTCCAAGTATTCCTGGCATTCCATGTAAATTGTTGATTCCACATGTATCTGTTCCCTTTATAACGTTTTCAAGTTTAGGAGCTATAATACTATATCCAATTACACTTAATGCTCCAGCTGCTATTCCTATAAGCATAGCATATCCTGGAGTTGTCATATCACAAGTTGATCCAATAGCAACTCCTCCAGCCAAAGCAGCATTAGCAATATCTTCTATTTCTATTTTACCTCTGATTAATTTTGTAAATATGTATGTTGCCAAAGTTGCACCACATAGAGCAAAAATTGTATTTATTGCAGTAAGTACTACCCTTTCTGGTGCCACTATTGCACTAGTAAAAGATGGCCAAAAAATCCATAATATCATACTTCCAAGCAAAGAAAATTGATTAGAGTTTGGAGTATTTTCACAAACAGGATTCTTCTTAAATTTAGAAAGAGTTGATACCACTACTCCTAATCCAAAATATGCACCAAAGGCATGTATAACAATTGAACCTCCAGTATCAAGAAAACCTTTAAACATTCCGCTATCAAGTAGAAGCCATTCATTAAATATGTAAGCTGGTACAAATAACAATCCCATTATTATGTATTGATCCATTTTTAAACGCCCCAATGGAGCTCCTATTGCTATAAGTAAACTTGCAGCAGCAAATTCTGCATATATTAAAGTATCTATGCTTATAGTTGATTTAGCAAAGCTTTCACCACCAAAGCTTTTTATAATCACATACATTGGAATTGCTATACTTACAACAAGAAATGTTGCTGTTAATGAAGTGTATCCATGGTTTCTTACAAAAGTCATAAGAAATCCAAAACCCACAAGCAGCATAGCCAAAATATGAATAGATCTTTCATACTTTAACGTATCAAAAATAGTACTATACTGAGCAGCATTTGTGTTTACTTTAGAACTTTGGTCATTAATTGCTGATATTCCCATTGACACATTGTGATTAATACTAGGTATTAAAATCAAAGCTGCACCTATAAAAATTAATAACAAAAATATTAATAGTCCTTTTTTTTCAGAACCTTTAGGAATGTTTTCAACTACTTTTTTTGTAGTTAATTGAGCCATTACTTATCCCCCCAATAATGTTTTAATATTTTTTAACTTTGTTTTGCAAAATATGAGGCAAAAATGTAACTAGTGTGACACTTTTGTCTCACTTTTTGTATAATAACACTTTTTCTATCATATCAAAAATAGCATTTCATACTTTTATTCATTGAAAACGTTTAAATTACATGAATTTATATTACTAATCTGGTGTTCTCATACAATTTACTATAAAGGTTAAATATTCCTCAAACAATTTCCTTATTAATGCATTAATAAAAGCTGTGAAATACAAGTATATTACTTAATTCCACAGCTTTTATTTAACTTTTATCAACAAAATAAATTGTTATTTATTTACAGTAAACTTTTTTAAATTTTCAATAAAACCTAAAACTTCCTCCTCTTTTGTTGCCCAAGAAGTTACAAGTCTTACAGCAGAATTATATTCATCAACCTTCTCCCAAATGTAAAAGGAATATTCAGCTTGAAGCTTTTCAATTAACTTATCAGGTAAAATTGGGAATACTTGATTTGAAGGTGAATGTGTTAAAAATTTATATCCAGCTGCAGTTATTTCCTTTTTCAATAAATTAGCCATTGCATTAGCATTTCTTGCCAAATCAAAATATAGATCATCTTTAAAAAGTTCCAAAAACTGTATGCCAAGAAGCCTTCCTTTAGCAAGTAGTGCTCCCTTTTGTTTAATATGGAATCTAAAATCTTCTTTAAGAGAATCATTGCAAATTACAAGTGCTTCCCCCATTAATGCGCCATTTTTAGTTCCGCCTATGTAGAAAGCATCTACTAATTTTCCCAAATCAGAAAGTTCCATGTCATTTTCCTCTGAACATAAAGCAGACCCTAATCTTGCACCATCTACATATAAAATAAGCTTATTTTCCCTGCAAAACTTACTTAAAAGTTCTAATTCATTCTTGCTATATATGGAACCAATTTCTGTAGGATTTGAAATATACACCATTTTAGGCTTCACCATGTGTTCATCAGTATGTGCATCTAAAGCAGGTTTGATGTCTTCAGGTCTTAATTTACCGTCATTTACTTTTATGGAAATAACCTTATGTCCTGTTGCTTCAATAGCTCCAGTTTCATGAACTAAAATATGTCCTGTATTTGCAGCAATAGCAGCTTCATGAGGTCTTAAAAAAGCAGAAATCACAGTCAGATTAGTTTGTGTACCTCCAACAAATAAATGTATATCAACATCACTGCGTCCTATTCTTTCCTTCATTAGTTCAATAGCTTTCTGGGTATAAACATCCTCCCCATACCCTTCTGTCTGCTCTAAATTTGATTCAATTAAAGCCTTTAATATTCTTTCATGAGTACCCTCACTATAATCATTTTTAAAACTGTACATTATAAATAGCCCTCCTTTTTAATCCTAATTACTAATTTTCCTTACTTCCAATTATATCATATTATTTTTCATATATCTTCCGAGCTATTTTTTCTTCTAATTTACCAAGATATTCAACTATGATAAAAAACTTTTTATTGCCAGTAAATTCATGCATTATTTATTTTTAAAAATAAATGATAATACAAAAGTAAGCACCAGTTTTCACTAGTGCTTATCTAAAACAAATATATATAATAAGGGGGACTTATTATATTCTTTTAACTTTTGCTCTAGGTCTATCTCCTTAGAACAATTATTATTATACAGAGTAATTGTTACGATTTTGTGTAATATTTGTTACTTGTTAATGTATATTTTTAAAACATTCTATGAACAAACCACTTAAATTCAAACTAAATACATTTTCATATCATAAAATGTATTTAGTAATCCACTTTACATAAATAATTTTTAGTTAGTACTTAAATGCCTGATATATATAGATAATTGAAATGGTATATTTGTATTCTCATCAAAAATAATGGTTTTAGGATTAGGTTTGGGTACTATTTCAATTTCACAATTTCTATTTAACTTTTCATGTTCCAGTTTCATTTTTTCTATTTTATTTTCTATATCTTCTAATTTATTTGTACTATAAGTTATAGTAGCATCCGGAAAATTACGCATTATACTCACCCTTTCAAATAATTGTTTCTATTTTATCTAATATATTTTCTTAGAACACTTATTATATTACAGGGTTTTTGTCACAATTTTGTTTAATCTTTGTTACTTCTTAATGTATATTTTTAAAACATTCTATGAATAAAGCACCTGGAGCTAACCAGGTGCCCATTTCTAGTTATTACATTAATTAATTAATTAGATTGAGGAAGGCTGTCCTCAAAAAACTTCCCAGTAACAAAATATGAAGCCTGTGAGCTAATAAGGAGCTGTTGTTGTTCATCGAATATTTCACATACCGCCCTAATAATAGTTTTTCCTCTACTAACAACCTTACCAACTGCGGTAAGTATACTTCCAGTAGGTACATTTTTTATATAACTAATGTTCATATCAATAGTTACTACACGTTTCCCAATTGTTATACAGGAACCTCCCATTGCTACATCAGAAATTGAAGCTAAAGTACCGCCATGTACAAAACCATACATATTACAATGTTCATTTATAACTTTAGTACGATAGACAATTTTTCCTTCAGTAATTTCAACAACTTCAAGTCCAAGAAAATTTTCAAGAACAGGAGCTTCATAAATTTCCTTTAAATAATTTCGTATCCATAAAAGATGTTCTTCTGACATAATAATTCCTCCAAATAAATTTTCATAACTTTATAATAAGTAATTTATACTTAAACATATTACATATTAAATTACATTAACTATATAATACACTCTATTATTCAATTCTTCAAAAATATATTTTTCTTAATCTCATAACTATCCATAAGAATTAGTTTTTTTAACATCTGCTGCATTAGGTACAATCAATAGTTGAAAATTTACTAAATTATGGAGCGGACTTGTATAATGGCTCGTCTAATGTATGAAAATAATTATAAAGGAGATTAGATTTATGAAAACTAATAATTTATTAAGACCAAAATTCTCATTCATTCTTGCACTGGCATTTGCTTTTATCCTAGCTTTTCAATTTGGAGCTTCAAAAGTACTTGCTGCAGATTCAAGCGTGGCTTCTGCTGATACAGCAAGAATAATAAATGTTACAGGAGATGGTGAAGTAACTGCAACTCCAGACATAGCATACTTATATTTAGGAGTAACTGTAGACAAGTCTACGACTATTGATGCTCAAAATACTGCTTCTACTGAAATGAACAATGTTATTGCTGCCATTAAAAAGGAAGGCATACAAAATGAAGACATAAAAACAGATGATTATAGCATACGTCCTAAATACAATTATGATAAAAACACAGGAGCAAGTACTCTAGCTGGATACACTGTATCAAATACTCTAAAAGTTACTGTTAAGGATATCAGTAAGGCTGGACAAGTAATTGATACGGCTGTAAAAAATGGAGCAAATATTTCTAATGGCATAAGTTTTGGAGTAAGTAATTATGAGAAATATTATAATACAGCTTTACAAAATGCACTATCAAATGCACAAAGTAAAGCACAATCAATTTCCAGTTTTTTAGGTGCAAAACTTACAACACCTGTAAAAATAACAGAGAATTCAAGTGGAGTTCCTAATGATTATCCTGTTCCATTATACGACAAAGCATCATTAAATAATTCCTCAGCTTCTACAGCTATTAATTCAGGAACCTATAAAATAAGAGCAAATGTGAACTTAGTTTATCAATATTAATTAACATAAGTTCCATAAAACCTTATTAATGTAATACTGATAAAATTAAGGGACTGCCACATTAAGAACTTTACATACAATATGTTGTAATATTCATTCTTAATGCTGCAGTCCCTTTATACACTTTTCATATGTCTTATAATTTTAATGCTATATTTGGGAAGCTGTTTAATAACACCAGGTCTATTTATAACTGGCTACCTGAACTCCTTCATTTTCAATTATCCCATACAACTCTTTAATGTATTTTTCTGAAGGAGCTTTAAACTGTCTTGATGGTTTTTCTAGACCTAAAGCTTCATATTTGCTGTCACCATAGGAATGATAAGGCAGCAACTCTATCTTAGGCATCTCTATATTTTCTTTAACAAATTCAGCCGTTTGTCTTATGTTCTCTACATCTGAATTAACACCTTCAATTACTGGTATTCTGACTACTACTGGTACCTTTAATTCATTAAGCCTGCATATATTTTTCAATATTTTTTCATTGCTGACTCCTGTATAAAGTTTATGTTTGCTGTCATCCATATGTTTTATATCTATAAATATCAAACTCATTTTTTCCAAAATATCTTTTACCTCTTCAAACTCAAAATAGCCAGAGGTTTCAATGGCTAAATCCACAGCTGAATCATAAAGTTTATATGCAAGTTCTCTAAGAATACCTACTTGCATAGTTGCCTCCCCTCCAGAAAAGGTAACGCCACCACCTGAATGTCTATAAAATATCTTTTGCTTTTCAATTATCTTTAATATTTCTTCACTACTATAGTCATAAATTAAATTTTTTCTACTTTTAGTTGGACATTCATTTACACAAGCTCCACAAGCCTTGCATTTTTCCTGTTCAAGTGGAGTATTTAAATTTATACCTACTCCCTGAGGACATATATGAGCACACCTTCCACACTTCACACAGGTCTTTTCATAATGAGCAACCTTCTTAAAGCTTGTATGACTTTCTGGATTAGAACACCACTTGCATCTAAGAGGACACCCTGCAAAAAAGATTATTGTTCTTATTCCATTTCCATCATTAACAGAAAAATTCTGCGGCTCCATAAAGTATCCACGTAAGTTATCCATATGAATCCCCTTAATAAGTTTCATGAGCCGTTCTTGCAATAATTGCATCCTGCATTGATTTAGATAGATTTACAAATTGTGTGCTGTAGCCTGCAACCCTAACCAATAAATCTTTGTAATCCTCAGGATGTTCTTGTGCTTTAAGTAATGTTTCAGTGGATATTGTATTAAACTGCACATGAAAAGCTCCTAATGAGAAGAAAGATTGTATCATGGCTCCTAAATTACTTTGACCTCTTTTTGTATTTACCAAATCCTCATTTAATCTTAAATTTAATAATGTTCCACCTGAATGTACGTCCTGATTAACCTTTGCTGCTGAACGCATAGCTGCAAGTGGTGTAGAAGTATCAGATCCTGCAAAAGGAGATACACCTTCTGACAATGGCTCTTTAGCTTTTCTTCCACAAGGAGTAGCTCCAACTACCTTTCCTGTTGGCAAATAGTTAGAAATACCCATAAAAGCAGTGTTAAAATTATTGTCATTAATATCTTTATATTTGTGCCCTTCTTTATAATAGTGATTTGCCATCTTAATAGCAATGTCATCTACATAATCTATGTCATTTCCGTACTTTGGAACTGATAAAGCTAGTCCTCTAAGCTCTTCATAGCCTTCCCAATTTGCATCAAGAGCTTTTACTAAAGTTTCCATGTTTGTAACCTTATCTTCAAAAACAAGCTTTTTAATTACAGCAAGGGAGTTAGATGTAACTGCAAGTCCAATTCCAGTGATTACAGGACCCAGATTGTATTTAGCACCAGCATCAACTAAATCTTTTCCTTTTGTCATACAATCTTCTATACATGCAGATAAAAATGGTCTTGGAACGATCTCCTTATGAATCCTCTGTGCTACCAAAGTGGCTGTAATTGAATGCCCAATTAAATTATCAAATTGCTTGTAAAAAGCTTCTTCAACTTCTTCATAGGATTTAAAGGTTGATGGATCTTTTTCATCCAAACCTATCTTTTCACCAGTAATTCTGCTTACGCCTTTATTTAAAGCATATTCTAAAGCTGCAGTAAAATTAACATTTACTGCGGAAGTCCATTCACCTGTCTTACGGAAATGAGGAACTACACAACCGCAGTTGTTCCAATCTCTAGCATCTTCTGGTTCATAACCAGCATTTATAAGCATTTGATATCCTGCATTATCATTGTGAATTGCTGGGAAACCAGTACCCTTGCTCACCAAATGAGTAACTTCATCTAAAAAGCTGCTTGGACAATCTTGATGAATTCTAACACTTAATCCTGGTTGATGTGTTTTTACTCTTTCAGTTGCTCTCAAACACATATAAGAAAGATCATTAGTAGCATCCTTTCCTTCTCTTGTCTTTCCGCCAACTGTTAAATTTTGAAATTGATTATATCCAGCAAAGAATTCAGCAGTATTTGCAGAAATTGTCCAAACCCACTCTGATAACTTTATCCAAAAAGCTTCAATAAGTTCTTCAATTTCATCCTTTGTCATAATTCCTTTTTCCATATCTGATTTATAATATGGATACATAAACTGATCGAATCTTCCTATATTAAGTGCTAATGGATTTTCAGCTAATATTCCACCAACTTGTGTAAACCAAACAAATTGAATAGCTTCATAAAAAGTTGCAGGAGGATTTTCAGGAATTTTACTGCAAATTTCAGATATTTTTAATAGTTCAGCTTTTCTTATAGAATCACTTTCTGCCTCTGCCATTTCCTTAGCCTTTTCAGAATATCTATTGGCAAGAGTAATAATTCCTTCAGAAGTAATTATAATTGAATTGTAAAAATCCTTCTTTTTTATATCTTCTACTGAAGTAAGAGAAAGTTTTGATATATGTTCTTTAGCTTCTTTAATAATTCCACCAAAACCTTTTTTAAACAGAACATCCTGATAATCAGGTGTTATTTCACCAACTGCCTGTCTCCATTTTGAATCATTGTCAACTATACCAGTATCAACAGCCACCTTTGCAGTTTCTTTTGGCAGCTGTGCTAAAAAGGATTCTTCTAAAGATTTGCCTTTCCAATAAGGAAATATATTTTTTCTAACAAATGCTCTTTGTTCATCCGTCATAACATACGGATCTTGAACTCTTTTATCAAAGTTATCCATTTCCCTATCTACCCATGTCCATGAGAACTCAGGAGTTAATATACCACATTTTCTAAATTCACCAATAGCACCAACAATAAGTTCTCCTTCAAAAATATTAACATCAATTTGCTCACAAGTATCCTTAAAAGCTTTAGCCCTTCTTATTGGAATTGCTTCACCTTCTGTCTTCTTGTGAGATTCTGTCCAAATTCTTGCCCTTTCATAGGAAATTGCAGGCTTTGCATTGATATAATTTTTTCTTGCCTTTTCAATTCTTTCTGTAACCATGATTATCACCCTCCACTTATATTTATATTATGTTATAACATATATTTTATGTTATAACATACAAGATTTTTAAAATTAGTCCAAAATATATATTTAATATTTAATTACATTTTGAAATATAACTTCTTCATCATATGGATTACTATAAGTATGACTTTTATTAGGCTTAAATCTTAATGCTGCTGGAGAAGTAAGTTCAAATGTTTGCTCTCCTAGAGTAAGCTTTAAAGTTCCTTTTGTTACTACAATATATTCTTCTACTGAACTCTGATGAGGCGTAGAAACATGATGTGCACCTGGAAGTAACTTAATGTAAAAATATTCAAACCCTGATAAAGGATTAAAAGGAAATACATCATACAATATCATTTTGCCATCTGATTCATATACAGGCTCAATATCATCTATGGATACTGCTTTGTAATCATCATTTTCACTTCCTAGAAGTTCAGAAAATGAAATACGCAAACCTGTAGAAATTTTCCACAATATCGATATTGTTGGATTGGATTCCCCTCTTTCAATTTGGCCAAGCATTGCTTTACTTACACCTGTTAAATTTGATGTTTCCTCTAAAGTCAATTCTCTTTCAAATCTTACTCTTTTCAAAACAGAGCCTATATTATATGTTGGATCGTTCAATTCATATCAGCCTTTCTCAATGTTGTATTTTTATGTTGTGTCTATTATAACATATCTTATACATTATAGCATACATCATTTTTCATCTTTTATTAAATCAAATTTTACTTGACTTATTTTGTTAAATGTAGTATTATTTCGTTGTTGAATTAATACGATATCGAAATAATACTAAAAGGAAGTAATTAATATGAATAAAGTAAATGAAGAACAATTTCAAAAATTTGATGCTGTTATGCACAAGATATATAAACGCTTGAGACAATTACATGGGGATATAGATACAATGTTTCCTAGTGGAATAACAAGCAATGAACTAAGTGTATTAAAAATAGCTAATAAATATCCTGATGCAGCTTTAAAGGAAATTAGTCAATATCTAAATGTACCAGGGAGTACGCTTACCAGCATAGTTGACAGACTTGAAAAAAGAAATTTGGTTAAACGTATTATAAGCTCAAAAAATAGACGTTCCTATTCATTAGAATTAACACAAGAAGGTGTTAAAATAAATGAACTACATGAAGATGCTGAAAACCAACTGTGGAAAAAGGTGCTTGGAGCTTTAGATAAAGACTCCGAAAGAGATACATTAATTAATTTGCTAGATAAAATTAGTAAAGGAATAGAATAATTGGGGGAGTAAAAATGAAAAAAGCTATTGTAATAGGCGCTACATCAGGTATCGGAAAAGAAACAGCTAAAAAATTAGCTAAAAATGGTTATGAAGTTGGATTAGCTGGAAGAAGAGAAGAACGCCTTATAGAAGTTCAAAAATCCATAGCAACTAAAACTTTTATAAAGAAAATAGACGTTTCCAAAACCGATGAAGCAATTTACCTTTTAAAAGATCTTATAAAAGAAATTGGAGGCTTAGATTTAATTGTAATATGCCCTGGCATTGTAAGTCCAAATATTGAACTCAATTGGAATAAAGATAAAGAAACTATAGATACAAATGTATCAGGCTTCTCATCCATGGCTAATGCTGCTGCTCAATATTTTTCTAATCAGAATCATGGACATATAGTTGGTATTTCTTCTATGTCTGCAATTACATACAGTGATAGAACTAATGCCTATTGTGCATCAAAGGCTTTTATATCAAGTTATTTGAGAGGACTAAGAATACTATTTAATAGATCAAATAAAAATGTATATGTAACAGAGGTCCTTCCTGGATGGGTATATACTGAAATGACTAAAAATGCTGATATGTCAAAAGTTTTCTGGGCTATCAGTGCTGATAAAGCAGCTGATCAAATATATGATGCTATAGTAAGCAAGAAGAAAAAAATATACGTTTCTAAAAGATGGCGTATTTTAGCTTGGCTCATTAATATGCTTCCTGAAGGACTTAGATTTAAATAAACAATGGTAAGTTTTTCATCACATCAGCTATTGTTTCTTATTGTTTTAGCTTAAAGTTTGCGAAAACCTTAGCCCTGTTTAAATAAGCGAATTTCATCAAGTTCCTAGACTTTCACAAACTTCCAGCTCTACCTTAACTTAAAAAATAACATATAGGCTTTTCGTACTGTGCTTAATTCTATCTTTTAACTTTAATGTAATATATTCTTAAAAGTAAAGTTATAACAAAGGTAATTCCCAATATAAATGCCAAACTTCCTATAACGTGATGAGGAAAATAAATCCATACAAAAGTTAAAGGTACACATATAACAAAATCACAAACTATAAATGCTGTTAAAACCAATTCAAGCTTTTTAATAAAATAGTAATAATAAAATGCTATATCCCAAATTGCTAGAGAAATCATAAATATTAAATACGAAATATTTTTAAATCCATTTTTAACTAAATCTTCATTAAAATATTGAATATTTTCACTATTACATAATATCCCAATAATTTGAAAAAATATCCCTATTATAAAAACAATAGCACCAGCTTTTATAAGCATTTTTGTAAATATACTACGATTCTTTAATATGCTGTTCATTTCAGCTACCACAGTATTTTCTTGTCCAAAGCACTGCAAAACCTTAAATATACTCTCCTCTTCACTCAACCCTTGTTTCTTTAATTCTTCCACTTCCTCATACAAATAATTTCTCATTTCTTCTTTTGATATTTTTGCATCTTTATCCGAATTGTCAAAATTCCCATAAATACTATCAATATACTCTTCAATCTTATTCATCTAATATAGCCTCCATAAAATTATTTAGCAACAATTTTAAAAAACTCCATTCTTTTACCTTGATTGAAAAATAATTTCTGCCTTCCTCAGTAATTGTATAGTATCTTCTTCTTCCACCTCCACTGCTTTTATTATCATTCCAATAACCTTTTAAGTAGTTCTTTTTTTCTAAACGTTTTAAAGATACATATAAAGTAACCTCCTTCATTTCAAATTCTTCTTTTGATTTTTCTTTTATCATTTTGGCAATTTCATACCCGTACATATCACCATTTTGTAAAATACTTAATACTATTGTGTCAATATATCCTTTCAATATTTCTTTATCAAACTGCAACACTTTAACCCCCTTAGAAAAATCATTTTATTACACATATTATTATATATAGTACTTTACATTATATAGTAATATTATACTATATAATGGTTAAAATTGATATACCTGGTCACATGTTTTTGTACGACTTATTTATGATTTATTCTACAAAAAGGGCTGCTGCACTAAGTAATTTATATACAATACGTTGTTTTGCAAATTAAAAAGCAATACAATATATTGTAGTAATTAAACTTAATGCAGCAACCCCTATTAAAAGTTCTAATCTCAAAATACACGAGTATTCCAGATACAATTAACAATCAATATTTCAAAATTTTGTACTTTTTAAAGTTCTTCACCATTAGTTTCAATAACTTTCTTGTACCAATAGAAGCTCTTTTTCTTATATCTTTCTAAAGTCCCACTCCCATCATCGTGTCTGTCTACGTATATAAAGCCATATCTCTTTTTAAGTTCAGCAGTTGATGCACTAACTAAATCTATGCATCCCCAAGTAGTGTATCCCCAAAGTTCAACACCATCTTCAATGGCCTCTCTTACTTGAATTAAATGATCTCTTAAATAATTAATTCTATAATCATCATTTACAGTCTTATTGCCATTTTCATCAGTTATTAATTTATCAACAGCACCTAAGCCATTTTCAACTATAAATAATGGTTTTTGATATCTGTCATATAACAAATTAAGTATGTATCTTAATCCTTCTGGATCTATCTGCCATCCCCAATCTGAAGCTTTCAAGTACGGATTTGGTATTCCACCAATAATATTGCCTTCTCCTTTTTTATTCTTTTCTGGATCTGAAGTTGCACAAGCACTCATGTAATAGCTGAAGGAAATAAAATCAACTGTATTTTTTAATATTTCCTCATCACCAGGTTCCATCTTAATTTCTATGTTATTTTCTTTAAAAAATCTATTCATATATCTTGGGTATTGTCCCCTTGCATGAATATCTGCAAAGAAAAGATTTTGTCTATCCTGTTCCATGGCTTTAAGTACATCACTTGGCTTTGGAGTTAATGGATAGTTTGGTACTCCGAGAATCATACATCCAATTTTGAATTCTGGATTTATTTCATGACCAATTTTTACTGCTAATGCACTAGCCACTAATTCATGATGCATTGCTTGATACAAATCCTGCTTGCTTAATTTTTCCTTTGGCGTCAAAATACCTGCACTCATATAAGGCTCATGAGTTGCTGAGTTTATTTCATTAAAGGTCAGCCAGTATTTTACCTTATCCTTATATCTTGTAAATATTGTTCTCACATAGTTTTCAAAAAATCCTATAAGTTTTCTGTTAACCCATCCATCATAATTTTTAGCAAGTGCCAGTGGTGTTTCATAGTGTGAAATTGTAACTAAAGGTTCAATTCCATACTTAGCTAATTCGTCAAATACATTGTCATAAAATTTTAGTCCTTTTTCATTTGGCTCTTTATCATCACCATTAGGAAATATTCTTGACCATGCAATGGATAATCTAAAAGTTTTAAAGCCCATTTCAGCAAACAACTTTATATCTTCCTTATATCTATGATAAAAGTCTATTCCAATAAGCTTCATATTATCTTCTGTTGGTTCCTTAGTTATAGGTCCCTTTATACCTTTTGGTGCTATATCCTGAGTTGACAAACCTTTACCATCTTCATTATATGCGCCTTCACACTGGTTAGCAGCTGTAGCTCCTCCCCATAAAAATCCTTCTGGAAACTTAATTGACATAACTATTCCTCCTATAATTCCGTATATTTTTTACTATTTCCCTTAGCTTTTTCAACTGGATACTTCTTTTCATTCTTATCCATTTTACTATTCATAATATCTTCTAAATCAACCTCTAGAGAATCTGCCATGTGTATACAATAAATCATAACATCAGCAAGCTCCTCAAGTACATGTTCTTTGTCATAGTTTTCTTCATCCCATAAAAAGTTTTCTAAGAGTTCTGCAGCTTCAATTGAAATTGCTTTAGATAGGTTTGCTGGTGTATGGAATTGCTCCCAATCTCTATCAGTTCTAAATTTTCTAATTCTTTTTATTGTATCCTTCATTGTAATTACCTTCCTTTATTTTAGTACAAATTATAAAGGATTCCAAACTAGGAACCCTTTATCAGCTTACTTTTGATTTTCTAAGTATTTTTCCAATATCATAGCAGCATCTTCTACACAACCTCTACAAGAACGTAATACTTTATTTCCAGTTCGTCCTTTCAATTCAGCACATATAACACTGTTATTTTTATCTTTAAATGTTTTTTCCAGCTTCTGTAGTTGTTCATTATTACTGTTTTTCCACTCCGCAGGATCATCTAAGTCTCTTTCTCCATTAATAAAATTATTCACTATGTACATTCCCATAACAGCACCACAAGTCTTAAATGCCCCGCCTCCGTACTTTTTAGAAATTTCCTTTGCTGTACTCTCATCAATTTTCATTTCTTCACAAAATGAGCACGTTACTGCTTGTGCACAATTATATCCATTACCGTGCTTCTCAGCAGCTTTTTCAACTTTTGACATATGACTTCCTCCATTTACTTTTTATTAATTTTTATTGTTATTTATATTACCTGTCTTTGATAATGCCTTACTTAAATTTCCTGTTAAAGCATTTAATAAATCATCATTTGGCTCTATTAGCCATGATTTATCTGATTTTATTAGCTTAATATCAACTTCCGTTGTTGTTTTTGGTGCATTAGGATCATTTATAGCATTTAAGAATCCCTGCAGCAACTGATTTTTTGCATCATTTTCATTTGAATTATTTGCCATAGCTGAAGAAATGAGCAAAGGAAGCATATTAGTCACAACCTTACCATATATCTGTGGCAAATCTAATGATGTAACCTTTACCTTTACAGTAGCATTTTTTCCATCCTCTTTTGATGAAACTTTTTCATAACTCAATTTTGCAAAAACTGCTTTTACAATTTTTTCTTGTTCCTGGTTATCAAATTTAAAATTACCCTTGTCTCCATCCTTTTTCATGTATGTAGCCATAGTAGCAATATCAGATTTTTTAGCTGCATCAAAAAAACTTTTAACAGTTTCTTCTGGTTTAGGACCACATGCTGCTAAACTTAACATTACAACAAATACTGTTACCACAGCAGCAACTTTTCTAAATAGCTTCATAATTTAATCCCCCTTATATTTGGTACATTAAAATTATATTAGTAATGTTGATATTTGTAAATATTCAATATAAAATTCCATGATTAATACTCCAAATAACTTTTCATTACAATATTATTAATCACTTCTTTTGCTTCTTTTTATTAGAATATACTAATGAATCAACCATCGTACCTAATAACATACCTAGCCCCATGCCCATATTTAAATTACCAAAAGCTTTTCCTAAACACATTCCAAGTGACATGCCTATTAGCATATAGAAAACTTCATATTCAGTATCATTATTTTTTTCAACCATTAATTTCTCCCCCAATTAATACATGATAATTAACAATTGTTTAATTATTATAACATTCCGCCTAATCTTCTTTTTATTTTATTTTTTTCTGATATTATTCCCATGATAACAGAGCCAAACAGTATTATAAAAAATATTAAAAGACAACACATTACAGTCAAAATGGCACCTTCTGCTGATACTAAACCAACTTGCTTTAGCCTATCTGCACATATTAATATTGCATTTAACTCAATAATTATTGAAAACATTAAATATAGTCCAAATTTTTTCCAAAGTTTATTATACATATCATATTTTGACTCAGAATCAGTAAAAATTCTTTCAACTTGACCCTCAGAATGAACTTTTCTAAAATAATACCACTTACCTCCAATTCCAGTCCAAGAATAAATTTCGTTCCATCCTGCATCTTCAAATAACTGGTGATAATCTTCTGCATCTTCCTTTGCTGCCACAAAATCAAGTTGATATATATAATCTACTTTTTCCCCTTTAACAAATTCATATTTTGTTGGTATCCCCTTATGAAGTTTTACAAAATGCCATCCTTCTTTAGCCATATTAGATAAAAATTCTTCTTCCTTCTCATATTGATGAACTAAAAAAGACTTTCTAACATACTTTTTATTTTCTTCCATTACTAAATACCTCCCTACCATTTGTATAAAGTTCTTCAATACGTTGAATTTCAGCTTCCAATACTTCTTCTCCTTGTTCAGTAATTTTATAATACTTACGCTTATTTTCCTGTTTTGTAATCATAACTAAATCTGTTTTTTCAAGCTTAGATAATGTTCCATACAAAGTACCAGGCCCTAAATTAATCCTTTCATTTGTAAGCTTTGAAACATATTGCATAACTGCATATCCATGCCGCTCCTCAGTTAATGACAAAAGAATGTAATAAGCAGTTTCACTCATAGGAATAAAATCTTTTATACTCATAATCACTATCTATCCTTTCATGTCGCTCTTCGATATATCGTAACGTGATATATCTTGATGTGACATATTATATCGCAGCGTGATATACATGTCAATATGCTTTTAGAAAATAAGGAGATTTTCTATTGTTGATACATTAATTATTTAAAATATGAAAATTTATACTTTTTTTCTTCTACATTATGGTGTATAATATAAAATATATTATTTAATAATAAATATTACATAGTATTTAATAAAAATTAACAAAAACTTAATTTTAGGAGGATTATTATGAAGTTATTTAGTAATTTAAAAATGAAGCAAAAATTATTATCAGGATTTTTATTTGCAGCACTGTTTGTTTTAGTTGCAGGCATAATTGGTGGAGTTGGCATGAAGAAAATAAATGCAGTGTCAAATGAATTATATAATAGTGACATGAAAACTTTACAAGCTTTAAATGAGTTTGATACAAATACTCTTCATTTGAGACTTGAAATAATAAATCTTGTAGAAAGTAGAGATGCCAGCAAGGCTCAAGATACTATAAATACTAGTAATACATTAAAAAATAGAAATAATGAACTTTTAAGCTCATATAAAAAATTAAATTTAACTCCTGAAGAAAAAAATTTAGTAGATGAACTGGATACTGAACTAACGGACTGGAGAAATATATGCAATGACATACTAAATCTTATGTCTCAAGGAAAATATGATGAAGCAGCTAATCTGAATAAAAAAGCAGCATCCTATAGAGAAAAATTAACTACAACTATTGAAAAATTAGTTAGTATTACTGTAAAAAGAGCAGATAATAGAAATAATTCAAGTTATATCACATACAAAAGCTCACTTTTAGTTATAATTTCTGTTACTTTAATAAGTTTTATTATATCAACATTATTAGGTATTAAAATTACAAATTCTGCACTAAAGGAAATTAATAAGATTTTGAAATTCAGTGAGGATATAAGTAATGGAGTTTTAAATAAATCTATAGAACTTACTAGCAAGGATGAAATAGGTATGATAGCTGAAAAGCTTAATATTGCAGGTGAAAGTATAAAAGTTTTAGTAAAAGAAATAATGCAGAGTACAGATCATATGAATGCTTCAAGCCAGGAGTTATCTGCAACTACAGAAGAAATTTCGTCAATGATGTCTTCTGTAAATGAATCAACAAACCAAATAGCTAAAGGTTCTCAAAACTTAAGTAGTGTCACAGAGGAAATAAGTGCATCAACTCAAGAAATAGATGAAAACATAACTAAACTTTCCCTTAAGGCAAATGAAGCAGCAAATTCTTCAGCTGACATAAAAAAACGTGCAATTAGTATAAAAGAAAAGGCTTCAAGCAGTATAGAAGAAGGCAAAACAATATATGATGAAAAGAGGAAAAATATTATAAAAGCAATTGAAGATGGAAAGATTGTTTCTGAAGTTAAAACTATGTCAGCATCTATTGCAAGTATATCAGAACAGACAAATCTTCTTGCACTTAATGCAGCAATTGAAGCTGCAAGGGCTGGCGAACAAGGAAAAGGCTTTGCTGTTGTAGCTGAAGAAGTTAGAAAATTATCAGAAGAATCCTCAAAGTCAGTTAAAAGTATAAGCCAAATGGTAATTGCTGTAGAAAGTGCTTTTAATAATATATCTAAAAGTGGTAATGACATACTTGATTATATAGCAAATGTAGTTACCCCTAATTATCAATTACTCATGGATACAGGAATTCAATATGAAAAGGACGCCGAATTTATAAATGATATGTCAAATGGTATAAATAATTCCTTAAATCAAATAAAAGAAGTAGTATCACAGGTGAATACAGCCATTGACGATGCAGCTTCTACAGCAGAACAATCTGCATCTGGTTCTGAAGAAATCATTGGAAGTGTAAATGAAGTTACTAAGGCAATTGAAGATATATCATTATCTTCACAAAGTCAAGCTGAACTTTCACAAAAAATTTCACAAATGGTAAACAAGTTTACCGTTTAATCGCAATATTCATATAAATAATATTTTTTTCGACTATTATATTCATTTTTTTGAAAATTGTGATATAATAATATTGACTGTTTTTTTCAATACATAATTATAATTTTTTTTAAAATAAGGGAGGGTATAAAATGTCAAGATTTACATTACCAAGGGATCTTTATTTCGGAGATAATTCTTTAGCTGAACTAAAAAATTTAAAGGGAAAAAAAGCTGTAGTAGTTGTTGGTGGCGGTTCAATGAAAAAATTTGGTTTTCTTGAAAAAGTAGAAAACTACCTAAAAGAAGCTGGTATGGAAGTTAAATTAATTGAAGGTGTTGAACCAGACCCATCCGTTGAAACTGTTTTTAATGGTGCTCAAGTAATGAGAGATTTTGAACCAGATTGGATAGTTTCAATAGGTGGCGGATCTCCAATAGACGCTGCTAAAGCTATGTGGATATTCTATGAATACCCAGACTTTACTTTTGAACAAGCTGTAATTCCTTTTGGAATACCAGAATTAAGACAAAAAGCTAGATTCGTAGCAATACCATCAACAAGTGGAACTGCTACTGAAGTTACAGCTTTCTCAGTAATTACTGATTACAAAGCAAGAATAAAATATCCTTTAGCTGATTTTAATTTAACTCCTGATGTAGCTATCATAGATCCAGCCTTGGCTCAAACAATGCCTCCTAAATTAACTGCTCACACAGGAATGGACGCTTTAACTCATGCTATTGAAGCTTATGTTGCATCTGCAAGATCTCACTTTTCTGATCCACTTGCAATGCAGGCAATAGTTATGGTAAGAGAACACTTAATTAAATCCTATAGTGGAGATAAAGAAGCAAGAAATGAAATGCATATAGCTCAGTGCCTAGCTGGAATGGCATTTTCAAATGCTTTACTTGGAATAGTACACAGTATGGCTCATAAAAGTGGTGCTGTATTCCATATTCCACACGGCTGTGCTAATGCCATATATCTTCCATATGTAATTCAATTTAATAGAAAAGCTTCTGAAAGCAGATTTGCTGTTATAGCTAAAACTCTAGGATTGGATGGAAATACTGATGCTGACTTAACAGATTCGTTAGTAGCTATGATTAGAGATATGAATAAACAGCTAGATATTCCATTAACATTAAAAGATTATGGTATAACCGAAGAAGATTTTAATGAAAATGTAGACTTTATATCTAAAAATGCTCTTACAGATGCATGTACAGGTTCTAACCCAAGAGAAATAGATTTTGACCAAATGAAAAAATTATTCCAGTGCACATTTACAGGTGAGGATTGCACTTTTTAATCTATAAACCTTAAAAAATAAACACATATCAGATGGTATTAAACCCATTTGGTATGTGTTTATTTATTATCTTTAGAAGATAGAAGCATTTTTTTAATAACCAATGCTAAAAGGAGTATTAAAGGCACTGCAAAATCAACTGGAAGAGAAATGTACTGCCATATGTGTTCTCTTAACTTTAAAAATAATACTCTATCGTGACCTATATAATATGTAACAATTATCATAATTAGACCAAAAGCAATAATAATAAATGGATTTCTCTTCTTTATTCCAACAGTTTGATTAAAAGACTCTAAAGAACAAAATGTCATAACTCCTGCTTGATTCATTATACTCCAATACCATAGAGCTACCATAAATGATTCAAAACGATGTAGATATTGAGTAATCTGAATAGATCTTACAAAATCCATGCTGGCAATACGCATTAAGGCTACCACTTGAGGTCCCATGACCATCAATTCTACAATAAAATAGAAAATAAAGAACGAGCCTCCAATTAATAAACCTGAAGCAGCTGCACCATAAGCTTTTTCCTTATCACTAATCATTGGGAAAATCATTGCTATAAGCATTTGAGAAGGACCAACAAATGTATCCCCTTTTAAGCTGGATTTAAATACATGTATAACTCCCGAGTCAAAGATTGGTGTAATTCTGTTAATATCTATTTCAGCTAAAGAAGCCATCAAAACTAATAAATAAAAAATTATAGCTGCACCAAAAGCAATGACGCTTGTTCTTGCAATGACTTCAGGTCCTTTCCATACTAAATAACATATCACAAAAATATGTAGTATAGACACCACCAAAAAAGGTGTTTGAGGTAATAAAAAATCACTAAGATGGTGTACGTACATTGATATTGAACTAGCTGCAATAAGGAAAAAATATATTGTAAGCATCAATCCTAAAATTTTTCCAAATACACGTCCTAAAAGCTTATGGCTGTATTCTACCATTGTTTTATCTGGAAATTTATTTCCAACATAAATGACAATATAAGCAAACAACAGTACAGTAAGCACACTTATAATTCCACTTATCCACATGTCACGTCCCACTTCTCTAGCTAAAATACCACTTCCATAATTGATTGTTGCAGGCCACATAAAGGCAATAATAATATCTCTAAACTGCTTATTGTTAATTACTTCTTTTTGTTTCATCATATTACCTATTGCTCCTTTACTGTGCATTTTTCTTTTGAGTTTTTATTGGTTCTAGTGGCTTTGCCAAAGATACATGATGAATTTTCACTTTTACATCAACAGCAACTTCACTATTTCTAAAAAGTTTATCCCATTCAGAAGATATTTGATGCCACTGCTCTTTATGCTGTTTATGTAACGTGCGGCTTAATCCTGGAAAGTCTACTTGCATGTTCTTTGCCATTGTTATGGTAGATTGTATATCCTTTGAAATAGCTGTTCCAAGTGCAATTTCCAGTTCATGAAGTTTCTGTCTATCATTAAAATCTGTAAGGCAGGATTGTTCAGTAATAATAGCATCAGCTTTAACATTAATCGTAAAATGGGGGACATCCTTTTCCATGTAACTTTTAATAGATGATTTAGCATTTTTAATTTCCAATGTTACAGGATTATTATCATATGGACAATTTACAACCATCACAGAATCATCCATTTTATTTTTAATCCATAAAAGTCCTCTTGTATCCTCTTCCCTAAGCACAGCAGACAATTTATTGCCATCAAAAACATATGCGCCACTGGTTTTTAAAACTGGTTCTGATTTTGATTTATCAAAAACAATTCTAGAAGTTACTGGGCCTACACTTGGATCAAGATAATCTTCCATAAAATCTTTTAACATTATACTATAGGACCTACCAGTTAACTTTTGATTCTTAATTATTTTTTCCAAGTATTGTGCTGGATCTTTTTCCATTATAGGTACAACATCAATAAGCTTTGACGCTTCCTCTGGAGTAACTGCAATTAAAGTTCTCAAACGAAGTTCAGGATTTCGAATGAAAAAATCAAATATCTCAAGGGTATTTCCTCTTGCCAGCTGCTCGCTTATAATTATTACCTTAATATGAGACCAAAAAATACGACGGGAAGATACAGATGCCATATTACGTACTGCTTCAAAGATGGTTTTGCCATTACTTGTGATTACCCAAAAAGGTTTAGGCTTTTGAGTACCAGTACCTGATGGTGTCTTGCTGTAAGTTTCTGGGCTTGCCATTTGTGCCGTTACCTTAAATCCAGAACTAGTTTTATCTAAGGCAATACTAAGTACAAAACCAAGTTCATCAATTTCCCTAGCATTCCAACAGCCAGTTTGTGAAATGGAAAGTATAAGAACTAGTACAAGGGCTATCTTCCTCATCTTCACCTCTCCTTTTGCTCTAAAACAAGATTATCCGATTTCTCCATCCAATCTTCTATCAAATTGGATGATAAGCACTTCATCTGAACCTAAGAATTACTTGATTTGTTATCATTACCTCCACCAGAATCTGACTTTGGCTCTGGCTTCATATTAGGCATCTCTCTTCTAATTCCTCCTCTAGCAATATACTTAGGAAGTCGATTCATTCTCCACCATGGAGATCTAATAAAAATATCTTTAAATTCATTTTTATTTGCTGATACAAAAGGCTCCATGTAGTTTACACCAAAAGAACGCAAGCTGTTTAAGTGAATAATTATTATACTCAATCCTGCCAGTATTCCAGGCAGTCCAAGTATGGAGGCCAGCATCATCAAAGGAAATCTAAGCAAACGACCTGAAGCTGCTGCATTAAAAGCTGGAATGGCAAAAGAACTTATTCCTGTTATGGATACTACAATTACCATAGCTTGTGAAACAATACCTGCTTGAACTGCAGCCTGACCTATAACAAGACCTCCTACTATACTTACAGCCTGACCTGCCTGCCTAGGCAAACGCAAACCTGCCTCCCTTAAAATCTCAAATGTACCTTCCATCATAAATGCTTCTCCTATGCTGGGAAAAGGTACTCCTTCACGAGAAGCTGCAATTGATAATGCCAATGTGGTAGGAATCATTTCCTGATGAAAACTTGTTAATGCAATATACATTGCAGGAAAAGTAACTGAAACAAAATAAGCCACAATCCTAACACATCTTGTTAAGGACCCTATTGGAAAACGTTCATAATAATCATCTGCTGCCTGCATAAACTGAAAAAAGATTGTAGGAACCATAAGTACATAAGGAGTTGTATCTATAAGAACGGCCACTCTTCCTTCTAATATTGACGCTGAAACCTTATCTGGTCGTTCACTATGCTCTATTTGAGGAAATGGAGACATAGGAGTATCTTCTATTAATTCTTCAATATAACCACTCTCAAGTATACCGTCAATTTCAATCCTTCCCAAACGTTTTCTAACTTCCTGCACTACCCCTTCCTTCGCTGTACCTTCAAGATAAACTATTAATACCATTGTTTTAGTCTTTGTACCTATTCTAAATAATTCAACTCTTAAATTAGGACTTTTTATACGACGCCTTATTAGTGCAGTATTATTTTCTATGTTTTCTGTAAAACCATCCTTTGGTCCTCTTACTACATTTTCAGAGGTTGGTTCAGAAATTGCTCTATCTTTCCATCCTGAGCTTCCTGTTATGAGCACTTTGTCCATTTTATCCAACAAAAGGATAGTGTTTCCATCAATCAATTCACTCACTATTTTATCAACATCAAATTCTTCATTTAGATAAGTATTAGGTATGCCATATTCTTTTATAGTTTGAAAAAACTCGACATTATCTTTCGCACCACTAAACCTATCATTTAACATTAATGCTCCAATAACTTGTTCATTAACAACCTCTCTTTCAACTAAACCTTTAATAAAAATAACTGCTGCCTTCATTTCAGTTCCTGGAGCAACAGTAAATTTTCTAACTGTTACATCACTTGAAAACCCCACTTTTTCTTTTATTTTGTTAATGTTGGAATCTAAATCCAAGGAAAGTTTTATCTTCTGCTGCAATTTTTCTTCAATTTTTTCATGCCTTTGTTCAGTTTTATTTTTTTTCACTTTATGAAAATACTTGAAAATTGACATAATAAAACCTCCTTTAAAGCAACTAAATTATAGATTTAGTATGTTTTAATATAATTAGAATTATTCACATATAAGCTTTTAAAGGTATGGAAATTAAAGAAAATAAAGCACTATCAAATATTTCTAAATGATAATGCTTTGTAATATTATTTATTCAACTTCAACTTTATTCAAATCATCATTTTCCTGTTTGCATGACATATTTACGTGAGCTTTTTCTTTAAGTGTAAGCATGGTAATGCCTGCAATTATAAGTGACACAGCCAGGTAAACATATGCAGCTGAATAAGATCCTGTACTAGTTTTAATAAATCCAACCAAATAAGGTCCAACCCAGCCTCCTAAATTTCCTACAGAGTTAATTAAACCAGTGGCACCAGCTGCTGCTGGGCCAGATAAAAATGATATAGGCACTGTCCACCATACTCCCATTCCTACATATACACCTACAGCAGTAACACAGGTAAATATGAAACTCAATACAGGATTAGATACCAAAGTTCCTAAAGCCATACCTACAGCTCCAATAAAAAGTGGAAGAGCTATATGCCATTTGGTTTCCCCTGTCTTTGATGTAGAATTACCATTAATTATGAAACCAATAAGTGCTGCTGACATAGGTATTATAATTAACCAACTGACACTGGAGTTGCTCAATCCAGAAATTGATTTAAGTACTGTTGGCAGCCAAAAACCAAAGCCCCAAAATCCTGTAACCCACATAAAATATATAAAACATAATTTAAGTACAGTCTTATCCTTCAATGCTTCCCATAATGTATATTTCTTTATAGAATTTTTTGCAGCAATCTCTTTTTCGTATTCTTCTTGTAATGATTTTTTTTCTTCTGCAGTTAACCAATTAACATCTTTAGGCCAATCCTTCAACCAAAAAATAAGAATGATTCCAAAAACAAACGCCATAGTTCCTTCTAAAATAAATAACATTTGCCAACCTCTTAGTCCAAAAGCTGTAATACCTAATATCATTCCTGCTAGAGGAGAACCAATAATGCTTGAAACTAACATAGAAGTTAACAATATTGAAAGTGCCTT
Source organism: Clostridium carboxidivorans P7 (assembly GCF_001038625.1). GTDB lineage: Bacteria > Bacillota > Clostridia > Clostridiales > Clostridiaceae > Clostridium_AM > Clostridium_AM carboxidivorans. The sequence continues at coordinate 1,065,424 of NZ_CP011803.1, read as the reverse complement.
AGGCCTCTCCTTTGCATTAAACCAACGAGGAACAATAGCTGAATAACAAACTGGATAGAAACTTGCTTCTGCAGCTCCTACCAAAAAACGAACTATGTAAAACTGAAGTTCCGTTTGTACAAAACCCATAAGTGCAGTAACGATACCCCAAGTAATCATAATTCTAACAACCCATTTACTTGGACTGCGTTTCTCTGCAAATACTGTACCAGGTACTTCGAATACCACATATCCGAAAAATAGAATACCTGCCCCCATTCCAAAAACCTGCGCACTAAATCCTAGGTCTTTATTCATTGTCAAAGCTGCATAGGATATATTGAGTCTATCAATATATGCCAGCATTGAAGCAATAAACAAAGGCAAGATAACATTTAAATACTTTCTTTTAGTTAGACTACCTTCAATTGTCATAACTTTTAGCCCCCTTTTTTACTTTTGTATCATATTATTGTATTGTAATTTGCCCCAATTTTTTTTAATATTCCAATACAAAACTACCCTCCTTTCTCATTTGTATATATTTTTATAAATAAAAAAATCTTTCATCTTTATAAACACAATTTAATGCATTCATAAGGACGAAAGATTGATCTCCGTGGTACCACCTTATTTGCAATTAGATATACTAATTACCTCTCAATTTCAGGTCGACTTTAAATAAAAAACTTTATTTAACATGAACCATAACCATATATCGTTGGTATACGTCCTCATTTACTTGGCAAAAGCCTTTCTAATTGGAAGCTCCGGAGTGATTAATTACATATTTAAATTAACACCAACTTACACCAACCGTTGATTCTCTTAAGTTAATACAATAAATACTTTTTTCTCCATCAAAGCTTATATTATTAATATGTTGTTAAGTATAGTATCTTTTTTCTAAATTGTCAAATATTTTTTTCTTTAAAAATATTGGAATAATGTAGTATAATCATTTTATATAAAAAATTAATTGCTGTACAAATTATATACAATATCCAAGGAGTGATAATAATGATATACTCGGAGTTAAAATTAGGACGAACTTTTGGAATCAGATTTGAGCATGGGAAAGATTTTATGACTGAACTTGAAGAATTCTGCAGGGTAAACAATATAAAACAAGGATACGTGCCATTCTTCTCTGGAGATTTTAGTGAAATAAATATAGTTGGTACCTGCGGCAAAATGGAAAATCCTCAAGCACCAATGCTAAATTCACCAGCATATTTTGAAAATGTAGAAACCTTTGGCTGCGGCACAATAGCCTATGATAAAGAAACTGGAAAAATACTTCCACATTTTCATATAAGCATTGGAAGCAGACTTAATTCAGCCACAGCACACACCAGTCACTTTATCAGTGGAAAGGTTCAATTTCTAATTGAGATGGTATTCGTAGAAGTTTTATCTCCTTCGATGGAAAGAATTACAGATGAAAATGTATTTAACCTTAAACTTCTAGACTTCATTTAGGGTTTTACAAATACATTCTTGTAAACAAAATACAGCAAGGGAACGTTTTAAGTTCCCTTGCTTATACATATTTAAACACATGAGAGAGTTCTTTATACAAGTTGTTGTTGGAAATTCATTTCTATAAACTAGTGTTCCAACTATTTTCTAATATCAATAATCCATTCTTTTGCAAGCTTCCATAAGCTTGATTGAAAATCTTCTTCCTGCATAACTCCTGATTTTATTAACTTATCATATTTAATCTTCCTTCATTTTCTAAAACGTCAAGAATGCTTGCATCTTGTCTGGTCCATATTTTTATTTTTTCTCCCATAAAATCACCTTTATATTTTATATATATTAGGTAACTATTACTACTTAAATCCATTCTTTATAAGTACATTAACAGCATTTTCGCTTTCATCTTCACTTACTAAAACTATTGGACCAGTACATCCCATTCCGCTCTCAGAATATATTCCTTCCTTCCAAAGTGATCTACAAGCATCTTCAAGCTCAAGAATATCAATTCCAGGTATTCCGTATGTTACTACTTTTTTAGGTGGCATCTTGACTTCTTCTACTGCAGCTGCTGGTTTATCTTTTTCAAGTATTTTTCCTATTATTTCTTTTAAACCTGCTGCATTAGCATTTTTATACTCAATATCAGCAAGCTTCAGTAAATTATTTTTTGCAGAAAGTGCACAATATTTTAATGCTTCACAAATTAATGGAGCTCCAGATGCTCTTGATACTATATTAATTATCTTATCATAGCCTTCTCCTACTCCTGGACCATATCCATATCCAGTAGTTTCATAGTTTCCACCTGTTGTAAATGAAGCAAATATCTTTATAAGTAAGTTACCTGTTAAGGAATCACAAACCATAATATCAGGTGTTCCTGCCAGCAGATCATTTCCTCTCATGACTGAACCTCCATCAGCTCTCAAGGATTCACTAAAAGTAAACTTATATCCTCTACTTTGCAATTCTTTAAGTGCTCTCTCAACACCTCTAGCTCCATCTACATTTAATATTCCAACCTTAGGCTCCTCAATACCACAAGCTTTTGCAACGGCTATTCCATTTATAGTGTTTTTAATCATTCCTTCAACTCTATGAGTGGCTGTTGTTCCTGTAGTTGTGGCAATTATCATTTCTCTTCCTAAACCTGGTGCAATAACTTTTCCAACTGTTGAAACCCCTATAGGAAAATCAAAATGCTGAGTGACACATCCATCTATTACTTTACTATCTAACAATTCCACCATTTTTTTATGACCTTCTTCAGCATCACTAACTTCAACTATTTCAAAGTCACCTTCAACTTTAGGGCCTATTAAAACTATATCAAAATCACCATATTTGTTCTTCGCAAGTGCTGCAGCTTTCATCATCTCTTCAACACCATGTTCTGAACCAAAAGTGGTTAATCCAATTTTAACTCTTTTTCCGAAACTTCCATTTATAATTCCATCAGCTATTTCATCAAATACTTCTGCAATTACTTTTTTAGTTTGCTCCACGTTGCTCCCTCCTTTTTATTAGCATCTATTCAATACTTTCTAATGTCTATAATACCATTATTTATTCTTCCATCATTTTAGATGCAAATTTTTTTAATTCTTCAGCTATCATGTTCTTAATTTCTTCTTTTGAAACTGAAGCTTCGTCACTTTCTGATGCGCCAGTATTCTTATCAACTAATATTGAAATTCCATCGAACAAGTTAGTCATTCTTCCTAAGAACAAGCTTCCTTTTCCTATTAACATAAAGTTATTTAATTTTCCCGCCATTATATGTTCAATGCCATGACCAATTATAGGTACTCCTGATGGTATATGACCTTGTGTTGGTGCATATCCTGGGTATCCATGTTTTACAACAAAATTTGCTAACTCTTTTCTCTCTAATTGTCCGCTCTTTACAGCAAGCGCTCCTATCATCTTATAGTTTTGAGTTGGAACATCTCCTGCTCCTGCTGGTTCCGTTAAATCTGGAGTTTGAAGTTCTGGAGCAAATTTATCAACATCTGTAATTTTTAGTCCATTCTTACTTAATGGATCTGAAACTAATGCTTCTAAAACTGCTTGTGGTGCAGCACCATGTCCAATACTATGTCTTCCTATTACATCTGTTCTTAAAATTGGACTTACACCATCATTTTCAGATATTAGTATTGCAAATCCTCCTAAGCAATCTTCTAAAACAGGTAATCCTTTTTTAACATGATCTTTACCATTCATTCCAAGCTTAGCAGTAGCTCCACCAGCAAAAACTATTACATTTTTATAAATGCCTGCTTTAACTAATGCTGCTGCTGCAACTATTGAGTGTGAAGGACCCGCACAAAAGCCTCTCATATCTGAACCTGTAGCACCTTTAATTCCTGCAATTTCGCCACAAGCCTTAGCCATATTTCCGCCGCCTCGCTGATTCATATCGCCTATAGCTTCTTCTGAACATTCAATTAAGTATTCTACCTCATTAACATCTACCCCTGAGTTCTTTACCAGATGCATTAATGCAAGTACCCCAGATGCCTTAACAGCTAAATTTTCAACAATAATATGTGAAGTTAAATTTTTATCAAATTCGTGAGCTCTTTTTACACAACCAACAAGCTTGCCATTATCATATAAACCTTCAGCTATATGATTTTCTATTAGCTTTTCTATTTCAGATAAGTCTATTCCTTCCTTTAACTCGTCAGCTTTAATCTTTAAAACAGCATGAGACTTAAACTTTTCTCTAACAGACTCTGTGAAATTCTTCTCTAACAAAACAAGATCAAATACATCACTTATTTTCATCAAACCATAGAACTCATCTTGAGGCATGATTTCACCAAACTTACCAAATCTGGACAAACCTTCAACCTTTTCATCATACCATGGTCTTTTTCTTTCACTTAATTCTTCTGGAGTCATGTTTCCAATATAAGTTTGATTTGGTGCATAACTAACAACATCTTCAAAAGATCTTAAGTGATTTTGTATCTCCTTTAAATATTCTGATTCTGGATTTGTTTCTCTTTCTAGGGTTTGAGTAGTACCATTGTGCAATATCATATCTGGTGTATTTACTAATACATAAGCCGCTTTTTTTATTACTGGAAAACTCATTTTTAAAACCTCCATCCATTATGTTCAGTTATTGTATATTCAAAAACAGCATGCATTTCTGCATGCCATTTTTAGATCGTTAAAGTTGCCTATAACTATTTATTGTACTTTGAATATTCATCTCTAATAGGCTTTACTTCACTAATAATTGCATCAACATCAAGAACCATTTCCATCATTCCACACTGCTCATCATAAACAGCTGCATCAAATTCATCTTTAACTTCTGGTTCTACCGCGTGATATACTCCAAGACCTAATGCAATTCCTGCAAGTGGTCCTGCGAAAGTTGGATCTCCAGCAGCTACAGTTTCTGCTGATAGTCCTGAAGCCTCTGCTTCAGCTCCTCCTATTATTACAATCACGTTTTCAGCACCGTATTTTTCAGTTAAATCTTTTACTCTTTGTTGGATCTCCAGATCCATAGCACCTGCGGCTGTTCAAACAAAGCATTCTGTGGAAGCAAATACAACTTCTGCTTTCGCACTTTTAGCACATTCTTCGATAGCTGGACCTGGAATTCCATCCCTGTCACCTATTGCAATTATTTTTTTTCCTTCTAATAAACTCATAATTTTTTTCCTCCTTTTAGTCGGAAACACTGGGTAATTAACCCTATTCGCTCCCGCTCATGAATTACCCGCCAACGCCCATTTAGGGCTTTGGCCTCCTTTTAGTCGGAACGCGGGGTAATTAACCCCATTCGCTCCGCTCACAAATTACCTTTTAAATTTAATTAAGCACCAATGTGTTTAATAATCATTGCTTCAATGTTTGCTTTTGTAGCATCATCCTTTATGACTTCTTCAATTTTTTCTCCATCTTTATAAAGTATAATTGTAGGAAGTCCCAGTACTCTTTGTGAAATAGCTAATCTTCTAGCTTTTGTAGTATTCAACTTGCAAAATTTAACTTTCCCTTCAAATTTAACTGATAATTCTTCTATATCTGGTAACAATGCCTGACAAGGTACACAACCATCTCCATAATAATCAACAAGTGTATAACCTTCAGATTCTAAAACTTCACCTTTAAATGTCTCTTTGTCTAAGATTATCATATTAACTTCCTCCTCTATTCTTCAAAATTTTTTTCTATATATTTCTCTGCTTGTACAGCAGCTATAGCACCATCAGCAGCAGCTGTAACTACCTGTCTTAATGGTTTTTCTCTAATATCTCCTGCTGCAAATACACCTTCAATATTAGTTTCCATCTTATCATTAGTTACACAATATATCCTGCTTCACTAGTATCAACTAGTTCTTTAACTAATTGATTTGTAGGTAAATAACCAACGAATACAAATATTCCAAAAGTTCCATCTTCTTCATCTGCAAAATATTCGCTCAATTCGCCTGTTTTAGTATCCTTAAATACTGCTGACTCTACTATTCCATCACCTTTTATTTCAGTGATTACTGAGTTCCACTTTATTTCAATTTTAGGATTTTTAAAAGCCTTTTCTTGTATTGATTTTGCAGCTCTTAATTCATCTCTTCTATGAACTATAGTAACCTTTTTAGCAAACTTTGTTAAATAAATAGCTTCCTCAATAGCTGAATCTCCTCCACCTACTACAAAAACTTCTAAACCCTCAAAGAATTCAGCATCACAAGTTGCACAGTAAGATACACCTTTACCTATCAATTCATTTTCTCCTGGACAACCAATTTTTCTAGGGTTAGCTCCTGAAGCAATAATTACAGATTTAGCATAATACTCTTCTTTTTCACCTTTTAATTTTTTTATCTTTCCACTAAAATCAACTTCTTTTATGTTATCTTTTTTCCTTTCAGCACCAAAGCTTTCAACCTGCTCTTCCATTCGAGCAATTAAACTTGGTCCTGTAGCATGCTGAACTGATCCTGGATAATTAGCTACTTCATCTGTAATTACAATTTGTCCGCCTACTTTGACTCTCTCAAGTATCAAAGTTTTTAGTCTAGCTCTCGCTGAGTATATAGCTGCAGAAAGCCCTGCTGGACCAGACCCAATTATAATAACATCATAAATATTATTCATATTGCACCTTCTTTGCACAAATTTTAGGTTGTTTTTTTATATATCATATCTTAATTAGAAAACACTCCAAAGAATAAATATACTACTTATTAGTCCTGGTTTATTCTTTCCAGCACCATATCTTATTTTTAGATCTTTACTTTAAAAACAGTTTGTTCTTCAATATCAGTTGCAAGAGCGTCTAAAGCTACACCTACTCTGTGATATCTTAATTTCCACTGATGATCTTTAGAATCTGCAGGGTTTCCAAGTGGATATGGAATAGAAATAGTTGGTACTATTCTGTTTGATCCTACTGTTGTTGCTACAGGAATTAAATTACACATTTGAACAACTGGGAATCCAGCTCTTTCAATTTCTTTTACCATTGTTGCACCGCAACGTGTACAAGTTCCTCAGGTGGAAGTTAGTACAACTGCATTTACATTGGCTTCCTTTAGATGCACAATAATTTCCTTTGCCATTCTAGCAGCTTCTCCTTGGGTAGTTCCAGTTCCAACTGTAGAATAGAAATACTCATGTAGCTTGCCTATTTTTCCTTCTTTTTCGTATGCTCTTAAAGCATCCAATGGAACTATTACATTAGGATCTGCATCTGCTGCTGCAGGGTCAAATCCTGCATGGATTGTCTTGAATACTCCACCTTCTAATCTGTCTAACTTTGACACATCATATCTACCCCATCTTGTTGCTGAAGCAGATTGAATTCTATCAGGGTTATCTACAGGAACTATACCTCCAGTTGTTACACAAGCTATAGTTGCCTTACTTAAGTCTTTAATAGCTGGTGCTATTGGAACTCTATCCATTTTAGGAATAGGAAGTTCTGTTTCAAATTTTTCACCATTTAATTTCTTTATCATCATTTCTACTACTCTATCAGCAGCTGGTTTACCTGATTCAAGCCAAACTTGATGTCTTTTGCCTCTTCCATAGTAGCCTTCTTCTTCTGCAGAAAGAAGTTTTTCACCACTAAGTATTTTATTTCCAAAGTTAGCCATTGCCTTTACATCTTTTCTCATTCTTCCAGCATTATTTCCACCTATAAAGATGTAAACATCTTTTTTGAACATCTCAACACCAGGATTTTCAATGTGCATAGATGATATTACTGGTACATTAAATTTTTCTTTTACTGCTTTACATATAACTCCGCAAGCATTTCCATATCTACCTGCTTGAAATGCAGGTCCTGCAAAGAATATATCAAATTCTTTTCCCTCTAAAAATCCTAGTATTTTTTCTACTGCTTCTTTTTCATTGGAACCCATAAAGTTATCTCCACATATTATTGTGTGAGTTACTTCAGCATCTTTAAGATCTTTGTTTAATTCCATAGCTGGTCCAACTAATCCTTCTCTTATTTCTGGTTGGAAATCTGCCTTATCTTCTCCACCTATTTGTCCAAAGAATTGGTTCAAATATAAAATTGCTTTCTTCATCTAAACTGCACCTCCTTAAAAATCTTTCATTGTCTTTGGTGACCAACCAACAGCCTGATCTCCACAGAACATAGCATTATTTTCCATAATAATTGAACCATCTTCTCTTACTGAAGATCCTAATATTTCGTCATTTGACCAACCTCCAGACAAACCATCTCTAGCTAAAGATTGTAGTTCGCCTATAACAGTTTCCATTGGAGGTAGTTCTATCAACTCCGAAACGTTTCCAGTAGATACAATAGCATCTGCCTTTATATCTAAAGAAACTAGAGGTTGAGATTCTCCATCTCTTCCTGTACATTCATTAGTAATACCACAAGTTTTAACTCCAGCATCTTCTAAAGCTACTATACATGCTATGAAGTCTGCATCTGGATTTCCATATCCTTCTTCAGCTACAATAGCTCCATCTGCACCTAAGGATTTAGCCATTTGAGCTACAAATAAAGCTGAACGCTTCTTTTGCTCTAACGCTACATTAAGATTTGACATTATAACTCCTAAGAAGTTAAGTGTCTTTCCATGTTCAGCATAAAGTTTTTTAATAGTTGGGTTATTTTGAAAATCATAGGTTGACCACTTTGATGAACATGGCATAAAGCTTCCTGAAATCACAGCTCCATCCAATACTTCATTTGGATGCATGAAGGTTGGAACCATATGATTTGCATCCCATCCATATACTAGATCGTTATAACCCATCTCTTCCATTTGTGACTGCGGCTGCATTACAAATACAACAGAAGGTAATTCTTGAACTTCTTTAGATCTTTTTGTAACTGGATCTAATTCAAAAGTTTCTATTTCTTCTGGTTCTAAGTCTTTAACACAATTTGCAATAAATTCAGCTAATTTGTGTCCAGCCCATCTTAACGCTTTGTTCTTCTTCTGCTGTTCATGTTTCTCAAAATCCTCGTCTGTATCACCTACAAGTACTATGTTCTTTAGCTGTGAATAATAAGTGTATTTTGCACCTTCACCGCTCATATCTATTAATCCATCCTGGAATCCACCCCAGTGCTTTCCAACAACTAAAATACTACAATCTTTAAGTGCATGAGTTCTTCCCTCACCTACTGGCATTACTTCTCCTGTAACACCTGGAAATAAAGTGTTACCGTTTACTTTCACCCTTGGCTCAATGGCTTCTTTTACTGGTACCAAACGAATCTTATCACCTGGCTTAACAATTACCAAATCTGCCTCTGTTATATGTTCATCTTCTAAAACAAAATCTAAAGCCTCTTTTTTATTTATTGTTAAAATTCCATCTTTATAAGATGTCTTTTCACCAAAAACGATATCCTTAACATGAAAGTTACCAATTTCTAACTTCAATATTTATACCCCCTTTTATAAATTAATTATTATTCCACATCATTTCTCAATTTACATAATTTGATAGCGCTATTTGTCTTAATTTTAACACAATTACGATTGTTTTTCAATCATGATTATAATATAATCATGATTGAAAATTGTGATAGTTCTTATTTGTTATTTTTATAGTTCTTTTTATTAAAGAAAGTGATATTGACAATAACTGTCATTTATTGTGCTCTCTAGTATTTTATGTTATAATAAATAACTGTAAAATCGTGAAGTAAAATAATCACAATGAAATTTTGATTTCATTACTTAAGTAAAAACTAACATTTTGAACATTGGAGATAAATAATGATTAAGAAAACAATTAAGAAACATAGAAATATGAGTTATTTTATTGATGCGGCTTCTAAAATTATGGATGAAGAAGGAATGCAAGCTATAACAATAAGGAAAGTAGCTGATATAGCAGGCTATAATAGTGCGACGTTATATAATTACTTTGAAAATTTAGATGAACTTATTCTTTATGCTTCTATAAGGCATTTAAAGGAGTATACTTTTAGCCTTTCTCAATATCTTAACGCTCTTCACAATAACATTGATAAGTACTATGAAATTTGGAAATATTTTTGTAAATACTCTTTTTCAAGTCCTAAGATATATAATATTATTTTTTTTGGGAAGCATAGCGATTCTATATCAAATATTATTGAAGAATACTACTCAATTTTTCCTGAAGAATTGGGAGACCATTCTGAGGAATTGCTTCCTATGCTTTTAAAGAGCAATTTATATGAAAGAAACCTAATTTTATTAAAAACATTAGCAGCTTATGGATATTTAAAAGAAGAATACCTAAATGATATTAATGAAATGACCATACTGTTATATCATGGAATGCTTACTAAAATATTAAATAGTGGAGAAACCTTAAATATTGAAGAGTGCTCGGAAACAATGTTAAGGTATATTAAACAAATAACTGCTTCTTTCAAAAATTAATCTAAGGATCTAACTCACACTAGAGTTTTATAGGTACGCTAGTATCATTTGTTTTTTTACATAAAATAAGCGTGACTTTTGGGCCTCGCTTTTATTTAATGGCGGGAATATGTGGGAATCGAACCCACCCGTCGTGGTCTTAGCACGGCAGAACGGTTTTGAAGACCGTCAGGAACACCAGAACCTATCTACTCCCATATTTGATTACATAAAACATTATAAAGTATGCAAGTTATTATGTCAACGTCTTTAAGTAAACCCAATTATCACTTTATGTGATTAATTGTATCATTTTTTATGATGCAACAATATACTTCACAATCTTACCACCCCTCTTTTAATCTAATATCATAAAAGCCTCCACTATTATATCAAAATCCTTATCAAAAATAGTCCTTACATCTAAAACAACTTCATTATCTGAAATTCTAATTATTATAGAAGTTTTATTTTCTCTTAATTTTTTTCTAATGCAGCAAGTGTCATCTTATCTATTCTCAATGCCCTTGTAAGTTGATTCTTTTTCATTTTATCTATATATATTTTTTTACCTATAATTATTCCTGCCTGTGGTCCTCCAAGCATCTTATCTCCACTAAAGCTCATAACATCTATTTATTAGAATTTATACTGACTCTTACATAGAGTAAAAAAAGCATTTGCAGCGGGAGTAAGGGGTCTCTTAGAGCTAATAACTAAATAAATATATCTTTTAAGAGAAATATTTATTATATAACTTTCTTTTATAAATCCTAAGGATATATAATTTTTAAATGTATTTTTTGAAACTATGGACATTCCAAGACAATTTTTTACAAACTAGTAAAGAGTGTCTAGATTATTCATTAATTTTTATCATTTCATCAACATTAGCTCTTTTATCCATAGAAAAGGCGTTCTTATTTATGAATTCTTTATAAACTACAAATCCTAGAAAGACAATACCTGAATATCCTGATATAGGATATAAAATATTTATCAATCGATCAAATGGTAGCAATGTGCCGGTGAACATGCCTATAGCAGTTAAAACTATTCCAATAATATAAAACTTTTTAGTTTTATCAGCAGCAAAGTTTCTAGTAACAAGCAAAAGAATAGAAGAAGCTGATGCATAAATACATAATACTATTATTACTGCGAAAATCAATCCTAAGACAGGAGCTATGTGCTTAGCTATTGCTAATGTAGGCACTTGCTGACCTTTAATAATATCTAAATAAACAGTTTCAGTTATAGTAAGCAAGATAATTGCAAGAGTATAAAAACCAGTTCCAATCATACCTGAAATTCTTGCTTCCTTTACACTTTTTGCAGATTGTCCATTAATAACAAAGAATGCTACACCAAACATAAGACCAAGTAATGAATATAGTATTGCCGCCCATAACCAGTTATTAGAAGCTGTCTTAAATCCTGATGTTACTATAAGATCACCATTAACCGTCAACAAATTCGGTTGTCCAGCAAGAGTAACTAAAGCAGCTATACCCATTATTATCATAAATAATATCTCAACAGGTCCGATAATACCTATTATCTCAATAAGCTTTTCAACTCCTAATAATGCTGTAACCAATGCAACAAGTGCTATTGCATAAGTACCTATGTATTGTGAAGTTCCATAATACTGATGAATTGTTGCACCTGCGCCTGCCAACATTACTATATATATACCATACGACAATACAACACTATACCATGTATAAAATTTACCTATATATTTTCCACAATAATATTCAAAAACATCATATGGATTATTAAATTGCTCTCTTTGTCCTATTCCATACAAGATGTAAGTAAAGAACATCATAAAAACCATATAAACCAATGCTGCAATAATCCCTTTGACTGGACCACTTGTTGAAAAGAATTGTAAAACTTCCTGTCCTGTTGAAAACCCTGATCCAATCATGTACGCACAAAATGCTCCTGTAAGAATTGCTACTTTTTTAATACTAATTGATTGTTTCTCCACACTTATCTCCCCTTGCATAATTTGTTAGTTCAAGTTTTCTTACACTATTTTTTATAATTAGGTTGTTGAATAAACAACAATTGAACCAGATGCTGCCAAGCCAATAACATAAGCTGAATTAGCAACAGCCCATCTAATAGCAGCTAACATAAGCATACGACCTGGAATAGTATTAATCCATCCAAAGTAATAAAGCATAGTAACTGCGTACTACTTTATCCAAGTCGTACAAGAGATTAAAGCATACTACTTAAATATTCATCAATAGCCTTAGCAGCTTTCTTACCTGCTCCCATAGCAAGAATAACTGTAGCAGCTCCTGTTACTGCATCTCCTCCAGCATATACTAACTGCCTTGATGTAAGACCAGTTTCTTCTTCTGCTACTATACATTTATGCTTATTTATTTCTAAGCCTTTAGTAGTTGAAGATATCAATGGATTTGGTGAAGTTCCTAGTGACATTATTACAGTATCCACATCCATTATGAATTCTGAACCTTTTATCTCAGCGGGTCTTCTTCTTCCTGATGCATCTGGTTCTCCAAGCTCCATTCTTACACATTTCATGCCCTTAACCCATCCATTTTCATCTCCTATGATTTCTGTAGGGTTAGTAAGTATGTCTAATATTACACCTTCTTCTTTTGCATGATGTACTTCTTCTACTCTTGCTGGAAGTTCTTCTTCTGATCTTCTGTATACTATATGAACCTCTGCTCCAAGTCTTAATGCTGTTCTTGCTGCATCCATGGCAACGTTTCCACCACCTACAACAGCTACCTTTTCACCTACTTTTATAGGTGTATCATACTCTTCTTTGAAAGCTTTCATTAGGTTATTTCTTGTTAAGAATTCATTTGCTGAAAATACTCCATTTAAGTTTTCTCCTGGTATTCCCATAAACTTAGGAAGTCCTGCTCCAGAGCCTATAAATATAGCATCAAAGCCTTCCTCCTTTAGGAGCGTATCTATAGTAACAGTCCTACCAACTATAACGTTAGTTTCTATTTTAACTCCTAGCTTTTTAACATTTTCAACTTCATGCTTAACAACTGTTTCTTTTGGAAGTCTGAATTCAGGAATTCCATAAACCAAAACTCCACCTGCTTCATGCAGTGCTTCAAATATCGTTACCTCATAACCAAGCTTTGCAAGGTCTCCAGCACAAGTAAGGCCTGCAGGACCACTTCCTATTACAGCTACCTTTTTACCGTTCTTAAGCTTTGTTTCTGATAAATCTATATTATTTTCTCTTGACCAGTCCGCTACAAATCTTTCAAGCTTTCCTATAGCTACTGCTTCTCCTTTTATTCCAAGTACACATTTTCCTTCGCATTGACTTTCTTGTGGACATACTCTTCCACAAACTGCTGGAAGTGCACTAGATTTAGCTATAATTTTAGCTGCTTCTTCAAAGTTTCCTTCTTTAACCTGCTGAATAAACTCTGGTATGCTTATAGTTACAGGACAGTCTCCTACACATTTAGGGTTTTTACAATTTAAACATCTTGAAGCTTCCTGCATTGCTTCTTCTTTACTATAACCTAAGCAAACCTCTTGAAAATTAGTTGCCCTTACCTTTGAATCCTGCTCTTTTATTGAAGTTCTCTTCATTCTATCCATTATTTATCCTCCTTTGCATTCCTTTTGCACACATAATGATTATTAGTCATTATGTCCTCCACAGCCGCAGCCTTTTCCATGATGAGTATCTCCTTCTATTTCTTTTAGAAGTTTTCTTCCCTCTTCAGTTTTATACATAGTCTGTCTTCTCATAGCCTCATCAAAGTTTACAAGGTGTCCATCAAATTCTGGTCCATCAACACAGGCAAATTTCACTTCATCTCCTACAGTTACTCTGCAGGCACCGCACATTCCTGTTCCATCTACCATTATTGGATTTAAGCTTACTATAGTTTTAATACCATATTCTTTTGTAAGCTTAGTTACAAATTTCATCATAATCATTGGTCCTATTGCTACCACATGATTATATGTTTTTCCTTCTTTATCTATAAGTTCTTTTAAAAGGTTTGTAACAAGTCCCTTATATCCATAGCTTCCATCATCTGTAGCAATATATAAGTTCTTGCATACTGCCTTCATTTCTTCTTCAAGTATGAGGTGTTCTTTTGATTTTGCTCCAACTATAACATCTACATTAACTCCATTTTCATGCAGCCATTTAACCTGTGGATATACCGGTGCTGTACCTACTCCGCCAGCTATAAATATTATGTCCTTTTTCTTAAACTCTTCTAGTTCCTCATGAACAAGATCTGATGGCTGACCGAGTGGGCCAACAAAGTCTGAAAAAGTCTGACCTTCTTCATATTCTGCCATCTTCTTAGTTGATTCTCCAAGTGTTTGAAATACTATAGTTACTGTTCCTTTTTTAGCATCATAGTCACAAATAGTAAGGGGTATTCTCTCCCCTTTTTCATCCATTTTTACTATAACAAATTGTCCTGGATAACAAGACTTAGCAACTCTTGGAGCTTCTATATCCATTAGATAGATATTTGGTGCTAACATTTTCTTTTCAATAATTTTAAACATACCTATTCCTCCGATTATATTTCTTGAATTATTAGTATCCCCAAAACTTAGCATGCATTTTAAAAGCTCATCGAATCCTAGCTTTCATTTAACTTACCATATGCAATAAATTTAAAAATAAATAGTTGAGAACTAACAGCGATTAATAAGCTAAATGTTTTTCAAGTCAAACCATTCTTCACTGTAAATTCTCAACTAAAAATCTTGCAAGTATTACTTAATCTCATAATTGCTTAGTGGTCATTTCATCATTAAACAATTATCAATAGATTATGTAAAACTTTATATCTAGAGGTTATTTTCTTTAATATCAATAATCCACTCTTTTCTAAGTTCCCATAAACCTGCTTGTAAATTTTTTTCCTGCATGTCTCCAAACTTTATTAACTCATGATATTTAAATAAATTATCCCAGCTTCTTTTTACTTCTGATTTCAAATTTGGATAAAAAGGCTTGGTAAATATGTCTGACTCAATTGAAATATTAAACTTTGTCAACATATCTTTGTGTATTCTTTCATCTTTTTCATCAGCAGCTAAATATTTTAGATTTAAAATCTTATTCCAATCTTCAGCTCTAAAAAAAACACATTCTTCTACAGGCACTTCCAAAGAAAGCAGGTAATTGCCTGGATACCATCCAGCATAATCTATTTTATTATGTGTCCAAAATGGATACTCAGCCTGTTCAGGCTTTTTCACAATATTTTGTGCTTTATTTATATACCAATTATATGCCTCTAAAAATATACTGGAAACCTCTTGATACTTTTTTACAATATATTCTCTTTTTACATGGCATACCTTCTGTTCAAGTAAAGTTTTAATAACTATGGGACTTTGGGAAGTATACAATATTATCTTATCACTCTTTGCACCCATTCTTTTTTCACCTCCCAAATTGTACCCTGCTTCAAATCTGACAATGAATAAGAATTATCAAATAGTCTGTTCCAGCTTTTTATTATTTCACTTTTAAGTTGAGGATAAAAACTGCTCATATATGCATTTGAGTGATTTGATATTCCATAATCTTCAAGTTTTTTATCATATGCATCTTCATCCTTCTTATTTAGCGGAACATACCATAAATTAACTATTCTGCCCCATTTTTCTGAATCCGTTACAATAACCAAATTCTTATCCACTAAAAGCTCTAATATAACCGTATCAGGCGTCTGTTGAAGCATAAAATCAGAAGTTACTGAAACCCATATAGGATATTTTACATCCTGAGGTTTATCAACTATTTCACTTGCTTTCCTAGTGTACCAAGAATACACCTCAAGATAATATTTTGCACAATCTTCCATTTTACGTTCTATATATTCTCTTTTTGCAATATATCTTCCTTCATCTTCTAAAATGTCAAGAATGCTTGCATCTTGTCTGGTCCATATTTTTATTTTTTCTCCCATAAAATCACCTTAATATAAAAGGCCTTAAATTAGGACTACTTAAATCCATTCTTTATAAGTATATTAACAGCGTTTTCGCTTTCATCTTCACTTACCAAAACTATTGGACCAGTGCATCCCATTCCGCTCTCAGAATATATTCCTTCCTTCCAAAGTGATCTACAAGCATCTTCAAGCTCAAGAATATCAATTCCAGGTATTCCGTAGGTTACTACTTTTTTAGGTGGCATCTTAACTTCTTCTGCTGCAGCTGCTGGTTTATCTTTTTCAAGTATTTTTCCTATTACTTCTTTTAAACCTGCTGCATTAGCATTTTTATACTCAATATCAGCAAGCTGTACTAAATTATTTTTTGCAGAAAGTGCACAATATTTTAATGCTTCACAAATTAATGGAGCTCCAGATGCTCTTGATACTATATTAATTATCTTACCATAGCCTTCTCCTACTCCTGGACCATATCCATATCCAGTAGTTTCATAGTTTCCTCCTGTTGTATATGAAGCAAATATCTTTATTAATAAATTTCCTGTCAATGAATCACAAACCATAACATCAGGTGTTCCTGCCAGCAGGTCATTTCCTCTCATGACTGAACCTCCATCAGCTCTCAAGGATTCACTAAAAGTAAACTTATATCCTCTGCTTTGCAATTCTTTAAGTGCTCTCTCAACACCTCTAGCTCCATCCACATTTAATATGCCAACCTTAGGATTTTCAATACCGCAGGCTTTTGCAACGGCTATTCCATTTATAGTGTTTTTAATCATTCCTTCAACTCTATGAGTGGCTGTTGTTCCTGTAGTTGTGGCAATTATCATTTCTCTTCCTAAACCTGGTGCAATAACTTTTCCAACTGTTGATACTCCTATAGGAAAATCGAAATGCTGAGTGACGCATCCATCTATTACTTTATTATCTAATAATTCTACCATTTTTTTATGTCCTTCTTCAGCATCACTAACTTCAACTACCTCAAAGTCACCTTCAACTTTAGGTCCAATTAAAACTATATCAAAATCACCATATTTGCTCTTGGCAAGTGCTGCCGCTTTTACCATCTCTTCAACACCATGTTCTGAACCAAAAGTGGTTAATCCAATTTTAACTCTTTTTCCGAAGCTTCCACTTATAATTCCATCAGCTATTTCACTAAATACTTCTGCAATTACTTTTTTAGTTTGCTCCACGTTGCTCCCTCCTTTTTTATTAGCATCTATTCAATAATTAATTATATCTATAATTAATCAAGAACGTTCTTTCATCTACATGAACCATTCTTTATTCTTCCATCATTTTAGATGCAAATTTTTTCAATTCTTCAGCTATCATGTTCTTAATTTCTTCTTTTGAAACTGAAGCTTCGTCACTTTCTGATGCGCCAGTATTCTTATCAACTAATATTGAAATTCCATCGAACAAGTTAGTCATTCTTCCTAAGAACAAGCTTCCTTTTCCTATTAACATAAAGTTATTTAATTTTCCTGCCATTATATGTTCAATACCATGACCAATTATAGGTACTCCTGATGGTATATGACCCTGTGTTGGTGCATATCCTGGGTATCCATGTTTTACAACAAAATTTGCTAACTCTTTTCTCTCTAATTGCCCGCTCTTTACTGCTAAAGCTCCTATCATCTTATAGTTTTGAGTTGGAACATCTCCTGCTCCTGCTGGTTCTGTTAAATCTGGAGTTTGAAGTTCTGGAGCAAATTTATCAACATCTGTAATTTTTAGTCCATTCTTACTTAATGGATCCGAAACCAATGCTTCCAAAACTGCTTGTGGTGCAGCACCATGTCCAATGCTATGTCTTCCTATTACATCTGTTCTTAATATTGGACTTACACCATCATTTTCAGATATTAGTATTGCAAATCCTCCTAAGCAATCTTCTAAAACAGGTAATCCCTTCTTAACATGATCTTTACCATTCATTCCAAGCTTAGCAGTAGCTCCACCAGCAAAAACTATTACATTTTTATAAATTCCAGCTTTAACCAATGCTGCTGCTGCAACTATTGAATGTGAAGGACCAGCACAAAAGCCTCTCATATCTGAGCCTGTAGCACCTTTAATTCCTGCAATTTCACCGCAAGCCTTAGCTATGTTTCCGCCGCCTCTCTGATTCATATCACCTATAGCTTCTTCTGAACATTCAATTAGGTATTCTACCTCATTAACATCTACTCCTGAATTCTTTACCAGATGCATTAATGCAAGAACTCCTGAAGCCTTAACAGCTAAATTTTCAACAATAATATGTGAAGTTAGATTTTTATCAAACTCATGAGCTCTTTTTACACAACCAACAAGCTTGCCATTATCATATAATCCTTCAGCTACATGATTTTCTAACAGCTTTTCTATTTCAGATAAGTCAATTCCTTCTTTTAATTCATCTGCTTTAATCTTTAAAACAGCATGAGACTTAAACTTTTCTCTAACAGACTCTGTGAAATTCTTCTCTAATAAAACAAGATCAAATACATCACTTATCTTCATCAAACCATAGAATTCATCCTGAGGCATGATTTCACCAAACTTACCAAATCTAGATAAACCTTCAACCTTTTCATCATACCATGGTCTTTTTCTTTCACTTAATTCTTCTGGAGTCATGTTTCCAATGTAAGTTTGATTTGGTGCATAACTAACAACATCTTCAAAAGATCTTAAGTGATTTGGTATCTCCTTTAAATATTCTGATTCTGGATTTGTTTCTCTTTCTAAGGTTTGAGTAGTACCATTGTGCAATATCATATCTGGTGTATTTACTAATACATAAGCCGCTTTTTTTATTACTGGAAAACTCATTTTTAAAACCTCCATTCATTATGTTCAGTTATTGTATATTCAAAAACAGCATGCATTTCTGCATGCCATTTTTAGACCGTTAAAGTTGCCTATAACTATTTATTGTACTTTGAATATTCATCTCTAATAGGCTTTACTTCACTAATAATTGCATCAACATCAAGAACCATTTCCATCATTCCACATTGTTCATCATAAACAGCTGCATCAAATTCATCTTTAATTTCTGGTTCTACTACATGATACACTCCAAGACCTAATGCAATTCCTGCAAGTGGTCCTGCAAAAGTTGGATCTCCAGCAGCTACAGTTTCTGCTGATAGTCCTGAAGCCTCTGCTTCAGCTCCTCCTATTAACACAATCACATTTTCAGCACCATATTTTGAAGTTAAATCAATTACTCTTTGTTGGATCTCCAGATCCATAGCACCTGCGGCTGTTCAAACAAAGCATTCTGTGGAAGCAAATACAACTTCTGCCTTCGCACTTTTAGCACATTCTTCGATAGCTGGACCTGGAATTCCATCCCTGTCACCTATTGCAATTATTTTTTTTCCTTCTAATAAACTCATTATTCTTCCTCCTTGTATAATATACTTAATTAAGCACCAATATGTTTAACTATCATTGCTTCAATGTTTGCTTTTGTAGCATCTTCTTTTATAACTTCTTCAATTTTTTGTCCATCTTTATAAAGTATAATTGTAGGGAGTCCCAGTACTCTTTGTGAAATAGCTAATCTTCTAGCCTTTGTAGTATTTAACTTGCAGAATTTAACTTTTCCTTCAAATTTAACTGATAATTCTTCTATATCTGGCAACAAAGCCTGACAAGGTACACAACCATCTCCATAATAATCGACAAGTGTATAACCTTCAGATTCTAAAACCTCACCATTAAATGTCTCTTTGTCTAAAATTATCATATTAACTTCACCTTCTATTCTTCAAAATTTTTTTCTATATATTTCTCTGCTTGTACAGCAGCTATAGCACCATCAGCAGCAGCTGTAACTACCTGTCTTAATGGTTTTTCTCTAATATCTCCTGCTGCAAATACACCTTCAATATTAGTTTCCATCTTATCATTAGTTATAATATATCCTGCTTCACTAGTATCAACTAGTTCTTTAACTAATTGATTTGTAGGTAAATAACCAACGAATACAAATATTCCAAAAGTTCCATCTTCTTCATCTGCAAAATATTCGCTCAATTCGCCTGTTTTAGTATCCTTAAATACTGCTGACTCTACTATTCCATCACCTTTTATTTCAGTGATTACTGAGTTCCACTTTATTTCAATTTTAGGATTTTTAAAAGCCTTTTCTTGTATTGATTTTGCAGCTCTTAATTCATCTCTTCTATGAACTATAGTAACCTTTTTAGCAAATTTTGTTAAATAAATAGCTTCCTCAATAGCTGAATCTCCTCCACCTACTACAAAAACTTCTAAGCCCTCAAAGAATTCAGCATCACAAGTTGCACAGTAAGATACACCTTTACCTATCAGTCCATTTTCTCCAGGACAACCAATTTTTCTAGGGTTAGCTCCTGTAGCAATAATTACAGATTTAGCATAGTATTCTTCATTCTCACCTTTTAATTTTTTTATCTTTCCACTAAAATCAACTTCTTTTATGTTATCTTTTTTTCTTTCAGCACCAAAACCTTCAACCTGCTCTTCCATTCGAGCAATTAAACTTGGTCCTGTAGCATGCTGAACTGATCCTGGGTAATTAGCTACTTCATCTGTAATTACAATTTGTCCGCCTACTTTGACTCTCTCTAGTATCAAAGTTTTTAGTCTAGCTCTTGCTGAGTATATAGCTGCAGAAAGTCCTGCAGGACCGGAACCGATTATAATAACATCATAAATATTATTCATATTGCACCTTCTTTACTTAATATTTTAAATAATATTTTAATAATATTTATTTACTATTAAGATAAATCTAATTTTTATTTACCACTTTTTACATACTAATATTTCTTCTTTAAACTTTCTCTTCCTTAAGAGCCTTAAATATGGTATAGCACATAGCGAGCATAATCAGCATGAACGGGAAGGCAGCAGCAATGGAAGCGGTCTGAAGTGTCTTTATCGCAGCAGTACCTCCTACTAGAATAAGCATTATAGTG
This sequence comes from Clostridium carboxidivorans P7, assembly GCF_001038625.1. GTDB lineage: Bacteria > Bacillota > Clostridia > Clostridiales > Clostridiaceae > Clostridium_AM > Clostridium_AM carboxidivorans. The sequence continues at coordinate 1,044,134 of NZ_CP011803.1, read as the reverse complement.
ATACCACCCTGAGCAATTCCCCAGAATCCGCATAATTTTTTACTTGGATTCTCATCTCCTCCAGATGTCAACATGCTCAATACATACGTAGCTGAATTAGCAGCTCCTGCAAAGGATGTAATGATTAGGATAAGTGCCAACGGTGCAGTAATAGCATATAGTGGCATTTGTTGCAATGTTACAAAGAGAGCAGTCGAAATATCGTTTTTAACAGCTGCCGAGATAGCACCGTTTGATATTGCATCTAGATTAAATGCAGCTCCTCCATAGATTGCAAGCCATATGAAGCAGAAACCAGAAGGCAAGAATACTGATGCAAGTATAAATTCACGAATAGTACGGCCTCTGGAAACACGTGCTATAAACTGACCTACAAATCCTGCCCATGCAATATACCACGCTCTGTAGAATACAGGCCAAGCTTTAGTCCATTCAATATTGCCCATCCACATACTCTGTCCGATAAAGTTTTGAAGATAATCACCAAGGGTATGAGTAAAAGTATTTAGTATAAATACCATTCCACCAAATAGGAAAATAAATACCATAAATCCAATTGAAAGCCATATCTTTATGTCAGCAACAGCCTGCAGCCCCTTATGTAGTCCGGATACAGTAGCTAGTGTAAATATCACTGTCATGACTGCGATAACAATAGCAGTAAGACCAGGAGTTGCTTTAATTCCCCAGATATATTGCATTCCTGTTGCAATCTGACCAGCCCCAAGTCCCAAACTAGTAGCTACGCCAAACATAGTCGCAAATACCGCTATTACATCGATAGTTTTGCCAATAGGTCCGCGAATACCCTTCTCACCAAGAATTGGATAGAAAGCTGAGCTGATTAAACATGGAAGACCTTTTCTATACTGGAAATAGCCTAGAGCTAAACCACAAACCCCGTAAATAATCCAAACATGAATACCGAAATCATTAAATACAATTCTCATGGCATCATGCATAGCTTGTGGAGTCCCTGGCTTTGCTACAGGTGGTGCTGCATAATGCATCATTGGTTCAGCAATGGACCAAAAAACCATTCCGATTCCCATTCCCCCTCCAAATAGCATAGTAAACCACTGGAAAGTTGTAAATTCCGGTTTTTCATCATCTTTCCCCAGCTTAATTTTACCGTAACGGCTGAGAGCGATAACAAATATAAATATTGTAAATATAAATACTGATAAAAGATATAGCCAACCAAAATTAGTAGTTAAAAATGATAACACACCATTCGATGTTTTAGCCATTTGAGAAGGCAGGATTATACTAAATGCTACAAATACCAGAGCTATACCTGCAGAGACATACAGAACTGAGCGGTCTTTTGACTTTTGTTCATTTGACATGATTAATTTTCCTCCTTCACAAAACTAATCTAAATAGGTCTCATTCATTTTAACAAGACCTATTTAGTTATATAAAACTCATTTTCTTTTTGTTAAATTGAGCAAGTAATTCTCACAAAATCACAGATTTTGGCTCTCTGTCTAACTGATTTAGATCTTTACTTTAAAAACAGTTTGTTCTTCAATATCAGTTGCAAGAGCGTCTAAAGCTACACCTACTCTGTGATATCTTAATTTCCACTGATGATCTTTAGAATCTGCAGGGTTTCCAAGTGGATATGGAATAGAAATAGTTGGTACTATTCTGTTTGATCCTACTGTTGTTGCTACAGGAATTAAATTACACATTTGAACAACTGGGAATCCGGCTCTTTCAATTTCTTTTACCATTGTTGCACCGCAACGTGTACAAGTTCCTCAGGTGGACGTTAGTACAACTGCGTTTACATTGGCTTCCTTTAAATGTACAATAATTTCTCTTGCCATTCTAGCAGCTTCTCCTTGAGTAGTTCCAGTTCCAACTGTAGAATAGAAATACTCATGAAGCTTGCCTATTTTTCCTTCTTTTTCGTATGCTCTTAAAGCATCCAATGGAACTATTACATTAGGATCTGCATCTGCTGCTGCTGGGTCAAATCCTGCATGGATTGTCTTGAATACTCCACCTTCTAATCTGTCTAACTTTGACACATCATATCTACCCCATCTTGTTGCTGAAGCAGATTGAATTCTATCAGGGTTATCTACAGGAACTATACCTCCAGTTGTTACACAAGCTATAGTTGCCTTACTTAAGTCTTTAATAGCTGGTGCTATTGGAACTCTATCCATTTTAGGAATAGGAAGTTCTGTTTCAAATTTTTCACCGTTTAATTTCTTTATCATCATTTCTACTACTCTATCAGCAGCTGGTTTACCTGATTCAAGCCAAACTTGATGTCTTTTGCCTCTTCCATAGTAGCCTTCTTCTTCTGCAGAAAGAAGTTTTTCACCACTAAGTATTTTATTTCCAAAGTTAGCCATTGCCTTTACATCTTTTCTCATTCTTCCAGCATTATTTCCACCTATAAAGATGTAAACATCTTTTTTGAACATCTCAACACCAGGATTTTCAATGTGCATAGATGATATTACTGGTACATTAAATTTCTCTTTTACTGCTTTACATATAACTCCGCAAGCATTTCCATATCTACCTGCTTGAAATGCAGGTCCTGCAAAGAATATGTCAAATTCTTTTCCCTCTAAAAATCCTAGTATTTTTTCTACTGCTTCTTTTTCATTGGAACCCATAAAGTTATCTCCACATATTATTGTGTGAGTTACTTCAGCATCTTTAAGATCTTTGTTTAATTCCAAAGCTGGTCCAACTAATCCTTCTCTTATTTCTGGTTGAAAATCTGCTTTATCTTCTCCACCTATTTGTCCAAAGAATTGGTTCAAATATAAAATTGCTTTTTTCATCTAAACTGCACCTCCTTAAAAATCTTTCATTGTCTTTGGTGACCAACCAACAGCCTGATCTCCGCAGAACATAGCATTGTTTTCCATAATAATTGAACCATCTTCTCTTACTGAAGGTCCTAATATTTCATCATTTGACCAACCTCCAGACAAACCATCTCTAGCTAAAGATTGTAGTTCGCCTATAACAGTCTCCATTGCAGGTAGTTCTATCAACTCTGAAACGTTTCCAGTAGATACAATAGCATCTGCCTTTATATCTAAAGAAACTAGAGGTTGAGATTCTCCATCTCTTCCTGTACATTCATTAGTAATTCCACAAGTTTTAACTCCAGCATCTTCTAAAGCTACTATACATGCTATGAAGTCTGCATCTGGATTTCCATATCCTTCTTCAGCTACGATGGCTCCATCTGCACCTAAGGATTTAGCCATTTGAGCTACAAATAAAGCTGAACGTTTCTTTTGCTCTAATGCTACATTAAGGTTTGACATTATAACTCCTAAGAAGTTAAGTGTTTTACCATGCTCTGCATAAAGTCTTTTAATAGTTGGATTATTCTGAAAATCATAAGTGGACCACTTTGATGAACATGGCATAAAGCTTCCTGAAATCACAGCTCCATCCAATACTTCATTTGGATGCATAAATGTTGGAACCATATGATTTGCATCCCATCCATAAACTAGATCATTATATCCCATTTCTTCCATTTGTGATTGAGGCTGCATAACAAATACAACACTTGGAAGTTTTTGAACATTTTCAGGCCTTTTCATAATAGGATCTAATTCAAAAGTTTCAATATCTTCAGGCTCTAAATCCTTAACACAGTTTCCTATATATTCGGCCAGTTTATGTCCTGCCCATCTTAAAGCCTTATTTTTCTTCTGCTGCTCATGCTTTTCGAAATCTTCATCTGTATCGCCTACAAGCACTATGTTTTTTAACTGAGAATAGTAAGTGTATTTTGCACCTTCACCACTCATATCTATTAATCCATCTTGGAATCCACCCCAATGCTTACCAACTACAAGCAAGCTGCAATCTTTAAGTGCATGTGTACGACCCTCTCCAACTGGAATTACATCTCCAGTTACACCTGGAAATAATGTAGACCCATCAACCTTAACTCTGCATTCAATAGCTTCCTTTACAGGAACAAGACGAACTTTGTCTCCAGGCTTTACAATTAAGAGATCTGCCTCAGTAATATGTTCATCTTCCAATACATAATCTAAAGCTTCTTTTTTGTTAATTGTTAAAATGCCCTCTTTATAACTTGTTGAGTTGCCAAAAACAATATCCTTAACATGAAAATTTCCAATTTCAAGTTTCATTATTGGACCTCCTCTACCATAAAAAATTATTTTTTAATTGTTGAAATTGTCTAAATAGTACTATTTGAATAAATAGTATCACATCATGTTTGTTTTTTCAATCGTGATTGCTTAATAATCGCGATTGTTTGTTATTAAATTATCAAATTCATTCTATTATAAATTTAAATAAAGCTGAAAAGGATTGCATTGCCTGCATTTGAAGATTTCATGCTATAGAAATTTGAAATACATCCTATAAGATTGAGTAATACACTTACTATATGTTATAATAGAATATATCAATTAAACATTTGTGGAGGACAAAATGGATAAAAGAGAACTAAAAAGGTATAGAAATATGAGTTATTTTATTGATGCTGCTGTTCAGATCATGGATGAGGAAGGAATTGAATTTGTTACCATAAGAAAAGTTGCCGATTTGGCAGGATATAATAGTGCTACACTTTACAACTACTTTGAGAGTCTAGATGAACTTATACTATTTGCCTCAATAAGGCATCTTAAAGAATATATCTTAAACTTAAAAGAATACATAAAATCAGCAAATAACAGCCTTGAAAGGTATTATAAGATATGGGAATGTTTTTGCAGATACTCTTTTTCACGCCCTCAAATATATAACAATATTTTTTTTGGAAAGCACAATAATTCCATATCGCAGATAATTAAAGAGTATTATTCCATTTTTCCTGAAGAACTGGTTGGACAGCTAGAGGAACTAATGCCAATGCTTTTAAGTACTGATTTATATGCAAGGAATTTAGTATTATTATCAAAAATTCAATCAGAGGGTTATTTAAACAAGTCAGATTTAAATGATGTTAATGAAATGACAATACTGCTATATAATGGAATGCTGGTAAAAGTTTTAAATTCAGAAAATCAATTAAAAATAGAGGATGTATCACAAAAAACACTTGGATATATTAAACAAGTTTTAAACTCTTTTATAATACAAAAAAGAGAATAGAAATTTATTCTTAGATTAATAAAAACCGCCGATATAACAATCGGCGGTTTGCTTTTCCCCATAAATACCTGACTAGCAAATATAAAACTCCTATAAAAGTGATTTATCTGGAGTTATAATTATTTTTACATGTGATTTCTTTTCTGGTCCAGTTAAAGCACCAAAGCCTCCTTCTACTATATCATCTAGTAGAATTTTCTTTGTAATATATCCTTCTGCCTTTATTCTTCCATCACTCATTTGTGCAATTGTTGCTGGGAATTCATGTCTATAAGCTAGTGTTCCAACTATTTTCTTTTCAGAGAATACTAAAACATTAGGATTGAAGCTTGTCTCGCCTTCCCAAATACTTGTTATTACCAAAGTTCCTTCAAACTTCAATGAGTCAAGTCCAGTATCAAAACCTATCTTAGCGCCCGTAGTTTCAAAAGCCACATCAACACCAACTCCACCTGTAAGCTTTTTAACCTCTTCAGCTATATTAACTTCATTTGGATCTAGAACTACGTCTGCACCAGCTCTTTTTGCATATTCCTGTCTTACTGATTTTCTCTGTAAAACAACTACAAGTTTAGCACCAGCTGCTTTTAAACATTCGATAGTTGCAAGTCCTATTGGACCTGATCCTAATACTAGAGCTGTATCTCCAGTTTTAAAATTAGCAATTCTTATTGAATGAAGTGCTACTGCCATAGGTTCTATTAATGCAGCTTGTTCATAAGACATATTATCTGGAATTTTATGAATAAATTCTTCTGGGAATACAGTATATTCTGCAAATCCACCACCGCTTCCACAAAGTCCATGGAAACCTAGAGATGAGCAAAGATTATATTTTCCTTCTCTGCATGCTGGACATTTACCACAAGCTACAATTGGTTCAACAACTACTCTATCTCCAACATTAAAATTTGTAACTCCTTCACCTATTTCCACAACTTCGCCTGAGAATTCATGCCCTAAAACTACAGGAGCTGTATTACCACTTAGAGGATGAGGTTGTCCTACTGGAATAAATATAGGGCCTCCTAAATATTCATGTAAGTCAGAACCACAAATTCCACACCATTTAACCTTAATTTTTACTGATCCCTTTACTACCTTTGGTTCTTCAATTTCTTCAACTCTAACATCTTTCTTATCATACCATAATGCTGCTTTCATAATAATACCTCCAAATTCAATATAATTGTTAATTCATTCACAGATATATTTAGCAAATATCATGCCAAAATAAAAAGAGCTTATTATCAAGCTCTTTTTATTCCAAGTGTATCATATTGACACATTTAAAACTGTGTCATATTGACAGGTAAAAATTGTTTTTCCCATTTTGGCACACTTTTATTTAACCATTGTTAATATTGTATCTTTTTATTTTTCTGTACAAGGTAGATCGGCCTATATTTAAATAATTTGCAGCTTTTACTATGTTACCCTCGCAAATCCTAATGGCATTTTCAATAGTTTCTTTTTCTAATATTTGCATTGGAATAATACTTGATTCTCTTTTATCCTGTACATCCACATCCTTAATAGATGTCATCTCTTCTTCATTATAGGAAGTAACAAAATACTCATCACTTAAATAATAATCTCTCTCTACTATATTTCTAAGTTCTCTTACGTTACCTGGCCAATTATACTTTTTTAATTTATCTAAATAACTTTTATTTACTTTCTTATGTTGATCCTTACTTTTAGCATTTAAAATTTCTACAAAATACTTAACTAGCACATCTATATCTTCTTTTCTTTCATTTAAAGGTATTGTTTTTACACTCATCACATTTAATCTATAATAAAGATCTTCCCTAAAATTCTTCCTTTTTATTTCTTCTTTTAGGTTTCTATTAGTAGCACCTACCACCCTTATATCCAATTGTTTTTCATAGGTTCCACCAACTCTTATAATCTTATTATTATCCAATACTCTTAGTAATTTGCTTTGTATATCTAAAGGCAGCTCTCCAATTTCATCTAAAAATATTGTACCTCCATTTGCAATTTCAAATTTTCCAGGATGACCTTCCTTAGAAGCCCCAGTAAAAGCTCCTTTTTCATATCCAAAGAGTTCACTTTCCACTAACTCTCTAGGTATAGAAGCACAATTTACAGCAACAAAAGGTCCTTCTCTTCTTTCACTATAATTATGAATGGATTGAGCTATGAGTTCCTTACCTGTACCACTTTCTCCTTCAATGAGAACATTGCTGTGACTTCTAGCTATTTTTTTACCAAAGTTTATTATATCTTTCATTCTTTCATTTTCAGTTATAAAATCATTAAAATTATAAGAAGCACTGTAGCCAATTACTTTAGTTACTAATTTATGAACATCCTGCACTTCTCTAAAGGTTATAACTATTCCTATAACCTTATCTGTTACTTTCATTGGTACAGCATTTATGATGCACTTCACTCTTTTCGTATTTATATAAAAATCACACTCTACATTATTATAAGATGTAATATTTTTACCTATTATTTCACTAAAGTTCACACTACTCATCAACTGTTTAATATTCATTTTCACTATTTCTTTATAACTTATCTCCAATATTTCAACAGCTCTATCATTTACTCTTTTGATATTTAATTTTTCATCTATAACAATCATACCTTCACATATAGAATCAAAAGTAATATTCATAAGATTATTTGAAATAGTCAGTGCCATCTGCTTTTCTATTAACTGAGCTGCAGATGTAACCATAGCAAGCGTATGGGAATGAGCACTATGAACATTTCCTGACATATTAATAAATCCTATTATATTACCTTCTTCATCATGAATAGGTGAACAAGAGCAAGTCCAACTGTGTTGATGTATTCCAAAATGTTCAGCTCCTATAGTTTGCACTGGCTTATCCAAAAATAGTGCTGTTCCAATTGCATTAGTCCCCACAACATTTTCTGTCCAAAGCTGTCCTTTAACAAAGTTCAGCTCATCTGCCATCTTCATAATGTCATCATCACCAATTATGTCCATTATATATCCATCCTTATCAGCAAGCATTATGGCAAAGCCTGAGCCTTGAACAATGTTGTATATATTCTCAATTATAGGATGCGCCACTGAAATTAATTGTGCATTTTCTTCAACCTTTAATTTTTCTGAGGCCTTATGTTTATCATTTCCCTTTCCATCCATAGGATTTACTTCATAGCCCATACACCTTTTCCACGACTCTGCTATTTCCCATCTTACCTTAGGATTTATATATCCATTATTAATAAATTCATTCCAAGCACAAGTTATAAATTCTTCATAATTTTCCATATCATTCACCTCATATTGAATACATACAATTTTACACTCTGTGTTAATTATTCAACTTTCACAGTTTAAAAATATTGCCAATCAATATTTTTAGAGGACAATTGACAGAGGACAGAGGACAATGAAGGTGAGTTTTCCTCCTTACGTCAGAAAACTAATTTATTTTAAGCTTATTTAGCTAAAGCAAAACAAGCTTCGAATTTATATAAGTCAGCAATATTTCGCTTTAGCGAAATGAACCATTAAAAATTTAATTAAAGATTTTTCGTAGCAAAGCGGAGAAAAATCATCCTTCACTGTCCTCTGTCAATTGTCCTCTGTCCTCTGAAAAAGTTTAGTTAATTAATCTTATAGCTTGTCAATTTTTATTTAAACTTATTTGTGAAAGAGAATACATTACTAGTGCTGACCATATGAATACAAAGCTTACCATATCTATACTTGTAAAACCTTCATGATACATAAAAATTCCAATAAACAAGCTTATGGTTGGTGAAATGTATTGTGTAAATCCAATCACTGACAAAGGTAGTCTTCTTGCTGCACTTGCAAAAAGCAGCAGTGGAACAGCTGTAACTATACCAGACCCTATAAGTAGAAAGATTACTACTGCACTTTCTCTCCCAAAAGCACCTACCCCACTAAATTGCCTTGATGCTATGTATACTGCTGCAATTGGAGTAATCATGGTTGTCTCTAATGTTAACCCAACTATGGAATTAGCTTTAACAAACTTCTTCATTGCACCATATAACCCAAAGGAAATAGCTAGTCCTAATGAAATCCATGGAATTTTACCATATTGCAATGTTTTAATTATAACTCCAAAAAAAGCAGTAGAAAGGGCAATTCCCTGCCACAAACTCAACTTTTCCTTGAAAATAACCACTCCTAGAGCTACTGCAACCAATGGATTAATGTAATATCCTAAGCTTGCATCAATAATCCTATTTGAGTTAACAGCCCAAATGTATAATCCCCAATTAAAAGCAATGAGAATAGATGCAATAAAGATATAAAGCATTTGCTTCTTATCCTTGGCTATACGCTTTAACTCTCCCCATTGTTTAGTTGCTGCAATAATTGCAACTGTAAATACAAAAGCCCATACAATTCTGTTGGATAAAATCTCTATTGGAAATACACCATCTATCAACTTCCAATATATAGTCAAAACACCCCATAATGTATACGCTGCAACTGCATATATCACACCAACTGTCTTTTCGTTACGCATTTATCTTCCCCCCTTTTTCATATGTTTTCTACCTTTAAAAGTATATATACTACTATCAATCTTTTCTGACAGCTTTCACTATTAGCTTCTGTTTGTCAAACCTTTTTTCCATTATACACTAAATTTCTTTTTTTTCATAAGTTATTATTTTCTACTTATAATTCATAAGCTAATATTTATACATTAAATATGTAAAGTTTTTGTATAAATATTAGATTTTAAATTATAAATTATAATTTTCTATATTATTTTTTATACAGTTATCTTTTAAATTTTCTGAACACCAAAAATTCCCTCAGACTTAACTTAGTCTGAGGGAAAAACATGTTTTTTTATTTATATGTTATATTAACGGCTTGCTTCGTACTGTCTTAAAAGTTTAACAAATAACTCAGGAACCTTCATCATGTCTTCAGGAGTTCCTACGAATGAAATACGGAACTGAGTGCTTCCTGGATTATTCTCTCCTGCTGGAATATCATAGAATCCTTTTAAAGGTGCTACTAGAAGAGTTGTTTGAACTCCATTGCAATCTACAGCTCCTTTTTGTGCACAGTAAAGAACAAAGTCAATTGCATCAAATCCTGGTTTTACAACGTTTCTAACGTCAATTACTGAGTATATAGATGCATCAGGACTGGAAACGATTAAGCCTGGTTCTTGCTCTTTCAAACCATTATATACTTTGAATATAATGTCTTTATAGTATTCACGAAGACTCTTGCACCATCCAATAATACTTTCCTTGCTTTCATGTGCCAATGCTCCAAATATGTACTGACCGATTACGTTAGCACAAAGGTTTGCAGTATATTCGGCTATTGAACGATTATTGTATTCTGGATTATCAGTAATTACAGCACCGATTCTTAAACCGCAGGCATTCCATACCTTTGATGTTGTCTCTAAACTTATTCTTCTTCCCTCTATACCAGGTACATCTGCATCAGTAATTCCCCAGATACTTACTAGGCTGTTGTCACCTGTATAGTATAGTTCACGATAAGCTTCATCACTAACCATCCACATATTGTATTTTACGCATAATGCAGCAAGTCCTTTAAGTGTTTCATAGTCATAAAGCTGTCCTGTAGGATTATCATAAGGTATAACAAGAAGTGCTCCAGGATTATTCTTTTTAATAGTTTGCTCAATTTCATCAAGCTTTGGAAGACTAAACTTGCCATCTTCACCTAAACTACGTTTTACTGTAACAGTTTTACGTCCTATTCTTTCTGCAAAAGAAATATAGTTTGTGTATGCTGGGTCTATCATCATAAAAGGCTTTTCATCAGTACCTGCAGGTCCGCAAACACCAAGTAATACTAATTCCATACCACTTGATCCGCCGTCTGTTACTTGAACTAATAATTTACTAGTATCAAAGCCTTCACATGAAAGAATATTTTTAAATGCATTCTGGCATTCTTCAAAACCAGCAGTTCCTGAATATCTTACAACACCCTTTGCAAATGGGCTTTCAGGAGCATTAAGTGCAAACATTCTTTTCTGCATAGCAGGATTTGTTGGAAGTGAAACATTTCCAATACCTACATTTATTACAGCTTCAGGTTTAACCTCACGCTCATCATACTTCATTTGTGCCAATCTGACATCTGATGGTGTTCTTGATTCAAAATGTGCTGATAAAACTGGTTTATTCATAACAATCCCCTCCTAAAAATATAAATATAATTTACAGAATATATGATACATATTTATACTAACATTTTAATCAAATTATTGCAATCTTATACCAAAAACAATTTATAAAAAAAGAAGGGACTGTGGCACTAAAAAATTAGTGCGACAGTTTTTTGAGCAAAAAGTAATGCCCCTACTGAGAATAATGAAAGATTTATAGTAAAATTAACATATATAAAATTAGATATTTTTTCTTAACATCTCAGATAATTCATCGAAATTTTTTTTAGCTATTATACCCTTATTTTTAAGATGTTGTATCTTTTCTTTAGGTTGGCCTCCATTTTCTTCAAAATCAATTAATGCTTCTTTAATTGATTTTTTAAGGAGCGGAATTACATTAATTATTCGTTTTATTCCATAAACATATTCATCATCATAAAGTCTAAAACTTTCAAACAATCCTGATGTCAACCTACCATCGGAAAATATATAAATATATCTATCCCTCATATCATCAGATAAATCAACTTCAATTTTATGTCTATATAATCTAAATGTAACTCCCTCCTTCTCTACAAATACTGGAAATAACATAGAAAAAAGGAATACTATTTCTTCTTCTTCATCAATTAATCCTGAAAAATCACTTTCATTTAACTCTGCCATAATCTCATCAGTAAAAATACAGTCTTTTATTCTATTTCCTAATTTAATCCTAAATTTTCTTTCTTTCTCATCCCGTAGTAAATTATCAATTGAACTCAATAATCTACTAATTGAATTTTTATTTTCTGATAAATTTTTATCATTCTCCATATTTATACTCATTCCCTTCGATATGCTCATTGTACAGAACTTGTTAAATGTTAATCTCTTAACTGATTCATTCTTTTTTCAACCATAATAGTTATCAAGTTTTATAAGCAACTCTTTTATCCGATCGCTACCATTGCTAATATCCCCATCTTTTTCAAGTTGTGGATAAGCACTGCTACGCGCCTGGATAAGTTCTTCTAAGACTCAGATGTAGAGAGGTATTCCTCACAGGCAAACTCCACCTGAGTCTAAGAATCACTTGATTCTTCAGTATCATTTATTTTTGATTATTTTACTAATATAACCATCTGTATATTCCAGATGCTTTAGCATAGCCATAGATGCAGCCGCAGAATCATGCTTTTTTATAGCTTGAATTATATCTTCATGTTGTTTTTTAAGTATATTTTTATTCTCTACATTTCGAAACATATTAGTTAACACATTTTCAATATATGTTTCTACCAAAGTTGATGCTGCAAACATCATAGTAGAAACCAAGTAATTTCCCGATGCCTGAACAATTTTATAATGCATTTTTTTATCTAGTTCTGCACATTCCTCTTCATTCTCTGTGATATTTAATAAATTAACTAGTTCTTCTATTTCTTTAAGCTGCTTATCATTTATGTTTTTTGCTGCTAATGCTGCCATTCCAGGTTCAGTAAACTTTCTTAAATCTAAAATTTCATCTGTTTTGCTTCCATGAAGCATAAATGTCATGGAAAGTGGTTCAAGCAAACTATCTTCAAAACTGTCTTTTATAAAATTTCCTTCACCTATTTTGCATTTAATAATTCCTAATATTTCTAAAACCCTTAAAGCTTCCCTTACCGATGTTCTGCTCACATTAAGTTGTTCACACAACTCTCTTTCAGAAGGTAATTTATCTCCACATGTCAATTCACCTTTTTCTATTAAATCTTTAATCTTTTCTATTACCTTTTCATATACCTTGGTATTATTTGTTTTATTAAGCATTCAAAATTTCCTCCAAAATAAAATACTTTTAGCTTTTTATCTTATTATTATAATTTTTACGCACGAGTGGTTATACCGGTCATACCACTTTAAATATTAATGCTAGTCTACCACTTTTTTTAATGCATTGCAATGATATATTTTTTTATTTATTGCAATATGCTGCAAAACGTGATAAACTAACTTCAAATAAATAATTGGTATGACCGGTACGACCTTTAACAATAAAACTATTAAAAAAAATTTCAAACAAAACGTTGATAAACTATTTGCTTTATATTGAAAGGACAATTTTTAAAAACAAAAATAACTCGGACATATAATGTTTGTTCACAATGGAGGTAATATACGTGTTAGAAAAATTTGAAAACTATCTATTATATAAAGAACATAAAAGTTTTAGTACAATTAAAACATATTCAAGGTGTATACAAAAATTTATTGATTGGTACTATATCAGCAGTGGTAAAAAGCTTTTGAAATTAAATATGGAGATAATTAATAATTATAAAGACTATTTAGTATTCATAAAAAAAAGAAAACAAACAACCCTAAATGTTGAACTTTCCGCATTGACCAAGTTTAATAGTTTTTTCTGCTATAAAAATGCACCTAAAAATTATATTCCAAGTAAAAAGCATAAAATCTTAGATTACTAAATATAAATAAGGTATTGCAGTTTAAATCAACAATGATTTAAATTTACAATACCCTATATTTTTTATAATACATATAGTATTAAATGTCCATTTTTTAAAGTTCTTTAATCCATGCTTGTAATACTGGATTTATTACTCTACAATCTTGGATTTTTCACCTGAGCTTGTGCTGCTGCAAGTCTTGCTATTGGAACTCTAAATGGTGAACAAGACACATAGTCTAATCCAACATTATGGCAAAATTCTATAGAAGATGGATCTCCACCATGTTCTCCACATATTCCAAGATGGATATCTGGCCTTGTTTGTTTTCCAAGTCCTACTGCCATCTTAACAAGTTTACCTACACCTATTTGATCTAATTTTTGGAATGGATCAAATTCATATATCTTTTTATCATAGTAGTCTCCTAAGAACTTACCAGCATCATCTCTTGAAAAACCAAAGGTCATTTGAGTTAAATCATTTGTTCCAAAGGAGAAGAATTCAGCTTCTTTAGCTATTTCATCTGCTGTAATAGCCGCTCTTGGTATTTCTATCATGGTACCTACTAAATATTTTAAATCTATTTTCTCACTGGCAATTACTTCTTCAGCAACTCTTACAACTATATCTTTTACAAATTTTAATTCTTTTATTTCTCCAACAAGAGGTATCATTATTTCTGGCACTATATCATAGCCTTTTCTTTTCTTAACATCTATAGCTGCTTCTATTATAGCTCTTGCCTGCATCTCCGCTATCTCAGGATATGATACAGGAAGACGACAGCCTCTATGACCCATCATAGGATTAACTTCATGTAAGGATTCAATTGTTGCTTTTAAGCTTTCAAACTCCAATTTCATTTCCTTAGCTAAATCTCTTATATCTTCATCTTCTTGAGGCAAGAATTCATGAAGTGGTGGATCCAATAACCTTATATTTACCGGTTTGCCTTCCATAGCCTCATAAATTCCTATAAAATCTTCTCTCTGCACTGGAAGCAATTTATTAAGTGCTTTTCTTCTCTGCATTTCTGTTTCTGAAACTATCATTTCTCTAACTTTTGGTATTCTATCTTCATCAAAAAACATATGTTCAGTTCTACAAAGTCCTATACCTTCTGCTCCAAAATTAACAGCATTTTCAGCATCTCTAGGAGTGTCCGCATTGGTTCTAATCTTTAGTATTCTTATTTCATCAGCCCAAATCATAAAGGTTTTAAAGTCTCCGCTTATTTCATTGCCAGTAGTTTTGATAGCTTGACCATAAACATTTCCTGTACTGCCATCTAAGGATATATAATCCCCTTCGTTATATAGCTTTCCACTTAGTTCAAAGGTCTTATCTACTTCATTTATTTTTAAATCAGCACATCCAGCTATGCAGCAAGTTCCCATTCCTCTTGCAACAACTGCAGCATGAGAAGTCATTCCTCCTCTTGCTGTAAGTATACCTTCAGCTGCTACCATTCCTTCTATATCTTCTGGCGATGTTTCAAGTCTTACAAGTACTACCTTTTCACCTTCTTCATGATGTCTCTTAGCATCCTCTGCAGTAAAATAAACCTTACCACAAGCAGCACCTGGTGAAGCAGGTAAACCCTTTCCTATAATCTCAGTATTTTTTAATTCATTTTGATCAAAACTAGGATGTAAAAGGGAATCTAGCTGCTTAGGCTCAACCTTTAATATTGCTTCTTTCTTTGTAATAAGACCTTCTGCTACTAGGTCCACAGCAATCTTTAATGCAGCTTGAGCCGTTCTCTTTCCATTTCTAGTTTGAAGGAAATATAGTTTTCCTTGTTCAATGGTAAACTCCATATCCTGCATATCTTTATAGTGATTTTCCAAGGTTCCTGCTATTTCCATAAACTGTTTATAACATTCTGGTAAATCCTGTTCTAATTTTGATATTGGCTGAGGAGTTCTTATACCTGCAACTACATCTTCTCCCTGTGCATTTATTAAATATTCACCAAATACAGCCTTTTCTCCAGTAGCAGGATTTCTTGTAAATGCAACTCCTGTTCCTGAAGTTTCTCCCATATTGCCAAATACCATTGATTGAACATTGACAGCCGTTCCCCATTCTCTTGGAATATCATTTAGTCTTCTATAAACTATAGCTCTAGGATTGTCCCATGACCTAAATACAGCTGTTATGGCTTCTAATAACTGTTCCTTTGGATTCTGTGGAAAATTCACTCCCATTTCTTTCTTATATAAATCTTTATATTTATTAACAACATCTTTTAAATCTGCTGCAGTTAATTCATTATCAAATTTAGCTCCTTTAAGTGCTTTAACTTCATCAAGAATATCTTCAAATTTTCTCTTTTCAATCCCCATAACAACATCAGAAAACATTTGAATGAATCTTCTATATGAATCATAAGCAAATCTATCATTTCCTGTTAGCTTACTTAAGCCTTCCACAGTTTCATCATTTAATCCCAAGTTTAATATTGTATCCATCATTCCCGGCATAGAAACTCTAGCTCCAGATCTAACTGAAACAAGTAAAGGATTATGTACACTTCCAAACTTTTTACCAGTTGTTTCTTCAATCTTAATAAGTGCTTCATAAACTTGATTCATTACTTCTTCTGATAACTTTTTGTCATCCTCATAATACTTTGTACAAGCTTCTGTAGACAATGTAAAGCCTTCTGGAACAGGCATTCCTAAATTCTTCATCTCGGCAAGATTTGCCCCTTTCCCGCCAAGTAAATTTCTCATATTTGCATTTCCTTCGTTAAAAAGATATACGTATTTTCTAGTTTCCATACAAATAGTAACCCCCTAATGTAAATACTTTATTTTTCAATATGTGCTATACGTTTTATTATATGTTATATACTATATAACAAAAATAACTTATATGCAATACATAATATATAAAAAAATTAAATTATATTCCATTTATGGTGCTATTAATATGTAAAATTCAAACTACCTTTTTAACAAATATCTTTACAAGTTCTGGATCGAATTGAACACCTGCGTTCTTAATAAGCTCTTTTACAGCCTCTTCCCTTGATAAAGAATTTTTATAAGGTCTCTCACTGATCATTGCATCAAAAGCATCAGCAACTGCAATTATTCTTGATTTTAATGGAATTTGTTCTCCTTTAAGACCTTTAGGATAACCACTTCCATTCCATCTTTCATGATGTGCTAGAACATATTCCGCTATTTCTGACATATCGTTAACAGAACTTAAAATACGATATCCTATTTCCGGATGACGTTTTAGTTCTTCCCACTCTTCATTAGTAAGCTTACCTGGTTTATTTAAAATATCCTCAGGTATAGCAATTTTTCCTATGTCATGTAATAAACCTACAGTTTTCAATTCTTGTATTTCACCATCTGACAAATTCATGGCTTTGCCTAAAGAATTACAATACTCAGATACTCTATGAGAATGCTGCTCCTCTCTTTTATTTTTTTCATGCAGCGTATTTATAATGGCGGCAATTGTTTTTCCCCTCATGCTTGGACTTTCAAAAAGCTTCCTTTTATACATGAAATCCTCTGCTTTTTTCAATATTTCAAATATATCCTCTTCATCATGGTGCTTTGTGGCAAATCCAAAAGAAATTGAAAGCTTTATTGATGCTACCTCTTCCTTTGAAGCTAATTCTGAAATATACTTAAGTATTTCCTCCGTTTCAAGGGCATTTTTTCTTGGCAGCAATATTATAAATTCATCTCCTCCTACACGCGATATCATTCCATTATCACCACAACCATTAAGCATTACCGATGAAACCTTTTTTAACAACTCATCACCAACAGCATGTCCAAATGAATCATTTATTAGTTTTAATCCATTAACATCAGCCATAACAATAGTAAAAGGAAGATTTTCACTATTATCTAATCGTTTAAGTTCTTCTTCAAAAAATCTTCTATTATGTAGTCCTGTAAGTTGATCATTATAGCTTAAAAATTCAATTTCCTTTCGATTTTTTCTTTCAACTGTAACATCCCTGCTTATTGCAATAATCTCATTTCCTCTGCATTTAACTACTCTAAGCTCATAATGTTTCTTGCCTACTGATGTATCAATTTCATATTCAAAGCTTTCCAAAGAATTGTTTTCAAGAGCAACCTTAATTTTAATATAACCAATTTCAGCTATTTCAGGTGGAAGCACTTCCCAAAGAGTTTTTCCTATGAACTCATTTTTAGGTTTTATTAAAACAGAAGTATCTCTTGTTTGACAATCTCTAAAAACTCCATTTTCATCTACAACAAATATAATATCAGGAATAGCAGTTACTATTGCCCTATTTCGTTCTTCACTTTTCTTTAAATTGTCTTCACTTTCTATCAGCATTTCATATTGACGTCGAAGTTCTTCCTCTATTGCAAGTAATTCATTATAGGAAGCTTCTATTTCTTCATTTGATGCCAAAAGCTCCTGTTTATTTTTATTCAAAGCTTCATTTGTTTCTAATAATTCCTTAGTACGTACAACAACCCTTTTTTTAAGAGTTATATTCCACAATAATAATAAAAATATACTTGCTGATACTGTTGCTATTAACCAAATATTTTTCATTACTGTCTCATAAAAGGTTTTTTCTTCATAAACTCCTAACCATTTATTATATATTTCATCATATTTTCCTGTAGATTTAAGTATTTGCAGACCACCATTAAGAGCAAATAATAAATCATCATTTCCCTTTTTTACAGCAAAACAATAATTATCAGGATTAATAACTAGTCCATTGTTTTTTAGATTTGAAAGATTATCTTTTTTTATAAAATAATTTCCTATTACAGTAGGAACTACTGAATATTCATACTTGTTCATAGATACAAGTTTAAGTGCATTCTCAGATGAACTAACTTCAATAAAATTAATTCCAAGATTCTGTTTTTTTAGATATTCCTCTGATATTTCATCTGCCTCAACTACTACTGTTTTTCCTTTCAAATCACTTATATTCTTTACACTTTTACCATTTCTCGTGAATACATCAGCTCTACTTATTGTACTCTTTGTGGTAAATGAGTAATTTTTCTCCCTATCCTTAGAATAAAACATACCTGCTATGGCATCTATTTTACCACTTTCAAGCTCATTCCTAATATCATTCCAAACACCTAATTTAATCTTTACCTTAAATCCCATTGCCTCTGCTGCAGCCTTAGCAAGTTCTATATCAAAACCAGATGGATTACCCTTTTCATCTATAAAGCTGTAAGGTGGATAATCTTTATCATCACCTATTGTTATTGTTCTATCTGCTTCTTTTTCATTATTGCTCGACACCTTATAAACAACTTCTTTACTTACATTCACACCTTTTTTATTATCAGCAAATACTACTTTTCCAAAATTGTTATCTAATAAAAAAATTGAAATTATAAAAAATACTATGATAAAAACTTTACGTCTTATTATAATCATACTCCTTCCTTTTACATATACTACAATACACCTCATCTTGCTGTTGACTTTAAAAAGATTTATATTTTTACACTATTCTACAAATAATATAAATTTCCTTTGTATTTTTTTGCTTTTCAAAAAATTTTTAAGGCTATATTCATATTTTGAATATAACCTTAATTATCTTATAATTCAATCTAATTTCATTCTAATTTTTTAGAATTATATAATTGCCTTGTCTACTACTATAGATAAGAATTTACTAGCTTCTATTATTGATTTTCAATTCTTCCACAGTTACATCAGGATTCTTATATCTTCCTTTACTTTCCGTAGCTTTACCATATTGAATTGCCTTAACCGGACAAAGATTAATACAAGCTAAACATTGACTGCATTCATTTCCCCACTTAGGTTTCCCTTCAACTTTTATAGTTTGACAGTTACATACACTTTCACATATGCCACAGCCTGTGCAATTATCATTAGCATAAAAATTTTTAGTGTTCATGGCTGACTTATTAAATAATGGATTTACTATGCTAGTTCGAATTCCCGGCATAGCTCCTTTTACAAGTTTAAAAATGTTTTTTTCTCTTTTCTGTATAATACTGTTTATACTTTTTAAATTTTCTTGAACAGCTGAAAGCTTTTTCTCCTGATCAGTCTTAGAATCAACATCTCCCATTATTATATAGTTACTTGGCATGATAACAGAAAAACCACTATCCAGATGTAAATTCTTTTCTCTTAACCTTTTATCTAAAACCTTCATGGTATTTCCAATATTGGCACCACAGGTTGCAGCAGAAAAGATGTAATTATCTCTATAATTATTTAGCTTTAGCTTATGAATAAAATCAAATACCATCTTTGGTGGAGCCCATGCATATACTGGATATACAAAACCTATTATTTCATTATCCTTAAGGCTGTATTCAAACTTACCCTCTTTGCTATTCATCATAGCTGCAATGGAAATTATCTCTTCATTATTTTCCTGTGCAATATTTTTAGCAACTTGCAGTGAATTTCCTGTTCCCGAAAAATAAAATATCATCTTAACTTCCTATCTCCTTTATATTCAAAAATTATACAAAACTGCCAACTATAAAAAATTTCGGCAGCTTATTTATTATTATTTTTTTCTTTATTAACATTATATCAAACATTTTACAGAATCAAATCACTGCAAACCTCTTCTTCTTTATCATTTTTCAGTTTTTATATAACTCATAAATCCTTTGATAAAACCAATTATAAAATAACAATTTTTGTTTTCATATATTTGGTATAATAAATATATTGAATTGAATTTTTCAATAGGGAGGAATCATATGAAAAAGGTATTTATTATAGAAGATGATTCAAGAATAAGAGATGAACTTTGTACCTTTCTTACTAGATATGGATATGAAAGCTCATTTTCAATAAATTTTAAAAATATAGTAGAAGAAGCTATAAAGGAAAATCCATCTATTATTTTATTAGATATTAATTTACCATACTTCGATGGTCATTATGTATGTAGAGAAATTAGGAAGGTTTCACAGGTACCAATTATAGTAGTTACTAGTAGAGATGATGAGTTAAATGAGCTTATGAGTATAAATTTAGGTGCGGATGATTTTATAACTAAGCCTTATAATTTACAAATCCTATTAGCAAGGATTACTTCTGTATTAAAAAGGACCTACGGAAATGCGCAAGCTGATTTTTTAAGGTACAGAGAAATTATTTACAATATAGCTGCCAGTCAGGTAGAGTTTAATAACAGTAAAATAGAGCTTACTAAAAATGAAAGTAAAATCTTACATATCCTTATAAATAATAGTGGAAAAATTGTTTCAAGGGACGAAATTATGAAATGTTTATGGCAGCAAGCGGAGTTTGTCGATGATAATACACTTACTGTTAATGTGAATAGACTGAGAAAAAAATTAGAAGATTTGGGAGCAGTGGGCTATATTCAAACTAAGCGAGGACAAGGATATATTTTAACATGAGAATAGGAGATTATCTTAAGGAAAAGGCCATTTTTATTATAATTGAGATTCTTATATTAATATTTACAGCCATGATTTTAAAGGCTTTAAGTGTTGATTTATATGCTATTATTTTTATAGTCATTTTAAACTTTGCAGCATTTATGGGTTTTTATATGTATGATTACATTACTAAGAGTAAGTATTATAAAAAGGTATATGATAATTTAGATTCATTAGATAAAAAGTATTTACTTTCAGAGCTTATTTCTGAGGGGGATTTTTTAGAGAGCAAGATCTTATATGATATTTTAACTCAAACTAATAAGTCAATGAACGATGAAATAGGAAGATTTATAAATGATAAACAGGAATATAAAGAATACATAGAAATGTGGATACATGAAATAAAGACGCCTATAGCAGCTATTAAATTAATCATAGATAACAATAAATCAATGGTAACTTCTAATATTTTAAATGAAATAGAGAAGGTAGAAAACTATATAGATCAGTCCCTCTTTTATAGTAAAAGCAGCCAGGTGGATAGGGATTATATAATTAAAAAGCTAAATCTCAAGGAGTGTATCAACAATGTAGTTATAAGAAATTCTAATACTCTTATTGATAGGCATATAAGGGTGAAGATTATGGAATGTGAGGAATTTGTTTTTTGTGATAAAAAGTGGATTGAGTTTATTTTACACCAAATAGTAAGCAACTCTATTAAATATATAGAAAAAACCGAAGGCGAAATTCTATTTCAATGTAAAAATAATAATGGCGAGATAGTTTTAAATATAAGCGATACAGGTATTGGAATAAGTGAAAAATCCTTAGCAAGTGTATTTAACAAAGGTTTCACCGGTGAGAATGGTAGAAAATTTAGAGAATCCACAGGATTTGGCCTTTACTTAAGTAAAAAACTTTGTGATAGCTTGGGATTAGGCATTAGTATAACTTCTAAAGAAGGGGTAGGTACTACCGTATCTATATTGTTCCCTAAAAATAATATGTATCTAGCTTAATTAAATTATATGAATAATAGGGTAATTCTTTGTGAATATAAGGACTACCCTATTATTATATGTGTTTACTGTTTTTTAAGTTCTATTTTAAAGTTTTTATTTTTGCCATTTTCCTTAGCATCAAATACTAAATACAATTTTCCTACCTTATCAAAGTAGAGACTTTCAAAACTTGGGCATGATGCATTAATAGTATCAGTTTGGTATCCTGTCCCACCCTTCTGATTATATTTATTGCCTTTTTCATCTTCTAAGTGCATACTGGTTATAATCATATCATATGGAAGTAAGATTTTAGCATTTGCAGTAGTAGGATATACATTTACATATTCTATTTTTATATTTGAATTTTTAGCTGTTTCTTCTGCTTTAACATATTTTATTTCTTTTGCATTTTTAAATTTATCATCAATTTTTAGAGGAATAGACCAGGTGCCTTTAACAAATTTTGGAGATTTGTGAGTTAGTTTATAAAAGAATCCATGACTGCTATTGTAGAAATAGCCGCCTACAATATCTGAAAAATCATAAAACTCTATAGTAATATTATTAGGTATTTTATCTATTTTGCTGTTATGAGAGAGGAATTTAAATACTCCTTGTTTTATTTTGGTATTTTTAAAACTTTCTTCATCTATATATTTAGTATTAAAACCATCTAACTCTCCTATGCTAGGATTAATGTTATTTTTTTTAGCATCTTTTTTTATTTCTTCATCAGGTCTTCTATCATAAAGAAGTCTTCCATTATCACCTATAATTTTAAATCTATCTATATTTAAGTCTTTCCAATTGGTATATTTTTCATCTGCTTTTAAAGTAAATCCAATAATAATTTCATTTCCGCTTGCAGCAACTTGATCAATAGTTACCGTAATTCCTTTATCGGAAGCAGAGTTTTTTGAATTCTTTGAGGTTTCTTGAACAAATCCGTTTTTGACTGCATTATCAATGCCTTTATTTTCAAAATGGCTGAATAAGTTTTTAACAGGAATAGCAGCATTATTTATATATTCAGCAAAAGCAGGAGAGGTTTTTCCAAGAAGTATTGATAAAGCCAAAACAGCAGCAATGCCTGAGGAAATTTTTAAAAATCTTTTTTTATGTCTATTTTTAGCCCTTTTTATAGCTCTTTTAATAACCAAATCTGCTTCCATTGGAACTTCTATATTTTTAAAATTATCCTTATAATCCATTTTATTCTACCTCCAATTTAATTCTTAATTGCTTTAAAGCTTTATGAATATAGGTTTTAACTGTACCAAGAGGGTAGTCCATTATTTCAGCTATCTGTGGAACGGTTAAATCTTGAAAATATCTAAGTATAATTATTATTTTTAATTTACTATCCAAATTATCAATGGCTTCATATAAATCTAATATTTCTTCCTTATTTTCAATAAATTGAGTTTCTTTTATAATATCATCATTTTTTTTAAATAATATAATTCGTTTTTTCTTATTTAGAAAGTTAATGCAATTGTTTATAAGTATTCTCATAATCCAGGTATTAAAATATTTTGTATCCTTTAATTTTTTTATAGATATATAAGCTTTGTAAACAGTGCTATCCAATATTTCTAAAGCATCATGCTGGTTTTTAGTATAAGCATAAGCTGTTTTATAGAGAATTTCTTTATTTATCTGCATAAGTTCACAAAAGGCATTTTCATCTCCATTTTTTGCTTCATTAACCAATTCTTCAATGACCATAGTATTATTCCTCCAAGTAAGATATTCTGTTATCACCGGTAATAACTTTTTCACCTATTAGACAATCTATTATATGGTTTCGTTTTAATTTCTGCAAAATTTTTTATTAACTTACCATATATCATAGATTTGCATATTTTTTATATGAAACTCCTTCTCCTATCGTCGAATGAGTAAGCGACTCACACCAAATCATAGATTTGGGTTCGCTGCTTAAGTGACAAAATTGTTAGTTTTATGTTATGTTATTCTATGGTTTGTAGTTATAAAAGAAGTTAATATATACATATAAGGAACCTACATTTGAAAAAGATGGAGTATTAGCAAAATGATAGACAGGGGATCAAGTGATTCTTAGACTCAGGTGGAGTTTGCTTGTGAGGAATACCTCTCTGAGTCTTAGAAGAACTTATCCAGGCGCGTAGCAGTGCTTATCTCCCACTTGAAGAAGATGGGGGTATTAGCAATGATAGCGATCGGATAAAATAAGGTTCTGAGGAGGAAATTGTGAGTAAAACAATATTAAAAGTTCAAAATGTAGAAAAATATTATGGTAATAGTGGCGTAGTTACAAAAGCAATCAATAATATAAGTTTTCAAGCATGTGAGGGAGATTTCATAGGGATTATGGGGGCTTCTGGCAGCGGTAAAACCACATTATTAAATTGCATTTCAACAATAGATAAGGTAACTAGTGGACATATTTATATAGAAGATAAGGATGTCACTGAGCTAAATAAAAAAGAAATAGCTAAGTTTAGAAGAGAAGAATTAGGTTTTATATTTCAGGATTTTAACATATTAGATACTTTAACAACCTATGAAAACATAGCTTTAGCACTTAGTATAATGAAAATAGATAGTGAAAATATTGATAAAAAAGTAAAAGAAGTTGCTGAGACACTTAATATAACAGCTATTTTAAATAAGTATCCTTATGAAATGTCTGGAGGAGAAAAGCAAAGAGTTGCAGCAGCTAGAGCAATTATAACAAATCCTTCTTTAATACTGGCAGATGAGCCAACAGGATCACTGGATTCTAACGCAGCTAAAGTCCTTCTTGAAAGTTTAGAAAGCTTAAATAAAACTAGGAATTCTACAATAATTTTGGTAACACATGACCCTTTTACAGCTAGCTTTGCAAAAAGAATATTATTCATTAAGGATGGTAAGATATTTAATGAAATCATAAGAGGAGAGGATTCTAGAGGAGAATTTTTCAATAGAATTATAGAAGTAGTATCTCTTCTTGGGGGTGACACAAGACATGTACATTAAGCTGGCAAAAAGGAATATGGAAAGAAGTTTAAAAATTTATACTATATATTTTTTAACCCTAGTGTTTGGAGTATGTATTTTTTATACCTTTAATTCCATTGGTTCTCAAAAGATCATGATGAAGCTTAATGAATATGAGGTTCACAGTTTTCAGAAAATAGATGAGTTAATGGCTATAGTATCTATATTTATATCATGTATACTTGGATTTTTAATAATATATGCAAACAGCTATCTTATAAAAAGAAGAAAAAAAGAATTTGGGATATATTTAACTCTTGGCATGGAAAATAGAGAAATATCCAATATATTACTAATTGAAACTATTTTAATTGGAGTATTTTCTTTAGGCCTAGGTTTATTATTAGGAGTATTTTTATCTCAAGGCATGTCAATTTTTACAGCAAAGCTATTTCATGTGAAAATGGAGAGTTTTAGATTTATATTTTCTAGTGGAGCATTTATAAAAACTATAGCTTACTTTGCAGTAATATACTTAGTTGTATTTATATTTAATGTTATATCCATAACAAAGCTGAAACCTGTTGACCTGTTAACTGATGGAAGAAAAAATGAAAAGATAAAAGTAAAGAACTTAAAAACTTCAATGATAATATTTATTATTAGTATTATTTGCATAGCAGTAGCTTATTTTATAATTCTAGATAAAAATTCAGGAATAATATTTATAAATAGAACTATCATTATACCTATAACACTGGCTGTAATTGGAACTTTTCTGCTTTTCTTCTCTTTATCTGGTTTTTTATTAAGGCTAGTTCAAATTAGTAAAAGAGTATATTTAAAAGAATTAAATACGTTTTTACTAAGACAAATAAACAGTAAAATAAACACTACATTTGTGTCCTTGTCCTTCGCATGCTTAATGATATTTATGTCAATATGTATGTTAGCAGGTGGGTTTAGCATTAGCAAAACTTTAAACAAAAATATAGATGATTCACCACAATATGATATTAGTTTACTTTATGTTGGTGAACCTCCAATAAATGAGTTTTTAAATAAAAATATATATTTAAATTATTATGCAGAAGATTACGTTACTTATTATGAATATTATAACAAAAATCAAAATGAGCAATTAGGGATTAAAACTTATATTGGTAAGGATGAAGGTGAGAAAAAAAGCTCATATGCAACTGTTGCAAAGAATGATTTAATAACAATAATAAAGCTGTCTGATTTTAATAGGATTATGAAATTTTATAAAAAGGAAGGTATAACTTTAAATAAGGGAGAGTATGCAGCATTTGGAGATATAAAGGAACTATTACCTTCTATTCAGAAAGCAATGGATAAAAAAACAAAAATTAAAGTAAATGGACAAGATTTAATACCTTCTAAACAACCTGTTATGCAGTTTACTATGGATGCTATTCCTGCTAAAACAAATTCTTGTACCTTTATAGTAAGAGACGAGCTAATAGGTGGATTAACTCCAACTTTAGGCTTTTTAAATCTTAATTTTAAAGGAGATAAGTCTAAGAAAGAGAAGGAGTTTTTAAAGGAAATAAATACACTTGATGATAACAAAGAAACTGGAACAACCTGTATATGTTCAACTAGAGAACAATTAATAGCGAGTACTTTTGGAAGGGCTGGAATAGTTTCTTATTTAGCTCTTTATATAGGATTGATATTTTTAATAATATCAGCAGTAATATTATCCCTTCAGCAGTTATCTCAGTCGGCAGATAACATCGAAAGATATAAGCTTCTCAAAAAAATGGGTGTAGATGATGAAATGTTAAATAAAACAATACTTAAACAAACAGCAATTTATTTTATGATGCCGCTATTTTTAGCATTAATTCACTCTATTGTTGGATTAAAGGTCGCTAAGGTAATAGTAAATTGCCTTGGAACGAATAATGTTGCAGAGCAGCTTTTAATAACCACACTTATTTTCATCATAATCTACGGAGGATACTTTTGGATTACTTATATTGGGGCTAAAAAAATGGTGAGATAATTGAGTATAGAAAATCTATTTTTAAAAATGAAAATTATAAAGTGATATTAATAGAGAAGAACTACAATGCTTAGGAGACATTATGCTAGAGATATGTTTAATGATATGAAAAAGAGAGTTATTGCTATATAAAATGGAATGTTAGCAAGAAAGGAAGAAAGGGATAGTTATGATTATGAGGAATAATGTCTTAAATTTATTTTTAAAAGATGCTTTAAAAAGTTTTAGAAGAAATTATATTATTAGCACTTCTTCCATTGCTACAGTAATGTCAACATTATTTATTTTAGGAATATTTTTGATATTTTTATTGAATGTTAAATCGGCACTCATTGGTATTTATTCCCAATTCGAAATACAGGTGACTTTAATGGATGATATAAAGATTACAGATCAGCAAAATATATATAATAAAATAAAAGCGGCAAAGGGTGTAACGGATATTACTTTTGGAAATAAAAAACAATCTTCAGAAAATGTGAAAAAGAAATTAGATAATAGAAACAAAAGCTTATTAGCTGATTTTGAAAATGATACTCCTGTATCAGCATCATATATAATTAAAGTGAATAGGTCAGAAGATATACCTAAAATAATTTCTCAAACTAATGGCTTACAAGGTATAAATGAAATTAATAGTAAACAAAGTATTCCGAAGAAAATTTTCGTAATTGTTAAAACACTTCAATGGATAGGAGTAGTACTTTTTCTTATACTTATGGTAGCATCATCTTTTTTAATAAAAAATACAATAAAACTGGCTATATATCCAAGGCGTAATGAAATTATTATAATGCAATATGTTGGTGCAACAGATTGGTTTATAAGATGGCCATTTATTTTTGAGGGAATTATAATCGGTTTTTTAGGAGCAGTATCTGCAGTAATAGTAATTTATTTTCTATATAGTTTTGTATATAGAAAAGTAACTCCTTATTTGGTCATGATGTCTATTAGTTTTATAGATCCGTCTTTTATATTAACAACTATATCATGGAGCTTTATACTTATTGGAATAATTATGAGTGTTATAGGAAGTATTCTTGGTATAAGAAAGTTCTTAATAGTTTAATATTGTGCTGCTCTGCGGCTTAAACTTACAAAGATAACTAATATATACGTATAAGATGTTTAATTTTTGAAAAAATATGGTTTCAAGGAAAAAAGATGAAATCACCTGAATATGTAATACTAAGGAGGTTGAATGTGAAAAGGTTTATTTTAAAAAATGAAAATTATTATAAAATTATGATGGGCTTGGGAATGGTGTTATGTATATTGTGGATACTTATTGTAGACACCAAGCCATTTTCGGATTTTGATTATTATTATAGATTATCTGTGGACATAGCTAGTGGTCTTCCTTGGGGAGATACTTATACATCAGTGGGATACTGTATGCTGCTTGGAGGATTTTTTAAACTCTTTGGGGCAAGTTTATTTAAGGCAAAGCTTCTTAATTTGTTCTTAACTTTTGCAAGTTATGTGTCGTTTTATGGTGTTATAAAAAGAGTAAATTTAAAAGAAAGAGATAGAAAAATAATATTTACATTATTTGTTCTTATGCCTAATAACATATTTTATAATAGTTTGGTAGCTACAGAACTATTGTTTACTACTATACTTATTTTTATTACTTTTATATATTTTAGTGATATTAAATATAAGTATGTTTATGTAGGTATACTTGTAGGATTAAATACATTGATAAAACCTTTTTTTATTTTATATTTCTTTGCTATATTTTTAGTGGAATTATTAATAGAGAAAAAAATTATCACATCTATAAAAAATTCATTAATAATTTTAGTAGTTTGTGCTATTACTATAGCACCATGGATATATAGAAACACAAAACTTGTAGGTCAGCCTACTTATGTGTCCAATAATGGAGGGATTGTTTTATATATAAATAATAATTCTCAAAATAAGCTAGGAAGATGGATGCCTGCAGATCAAGTAGAAAACTCTATTGTAAAAACAGAAGAATACAAAGAGGCAAATATGACACAAAAAAATAAGATGCTTACGAGTAAAGCCAAAATATGGATAAAATCTCACCCAATACAGTTTATAGAACTAGGTTTTAAAAGATTATTTAATACATATTTTTGGGGAGATGATTTACTTTATAGCACAAATGGAAGTGCATTAAGTGATTCTTCTAAAGCTGTTATATTTACTGTTACCAATGATATTAGAAGTACAATTTTTGTGATGGCTATAATATATATACTTATTTACAGTATTGTGATTCTAAGATATATACGGAAAGGCAAAACACAGCTTTTAAATAAATATACTTTATATAATGTAATACTGTTTTATATGTTTACAGCTGTATATTTTGTAACAGAAGGACAGGGAAGATATGCTTTTCCAGAAATATTTATAATGATATATTGCTTTTGTTATTTTGTAAGGATTTCAATACACAAATATAAAAAAATACTTTACCCCTTTAACTACAAGGATGGCAATAATGTTTATAAAGATTTCAGTTAAAAATTTAAATATGATATCCCCAAAAAATAAAAAAGTATTAAAGGATGTTTCTATAGAAATGGAGGGTCCTGGTATTAATTGAAAAGGAGTCGATGAACCTATGAATTTGTTTTCTTATCTTATAGTGGAATTAAATCGTATATTTCATTTAAAAAATGTTTATGTAGTTATCCTACTAATAATATTTTCTCCAGCAATAGGCTTCACTCTAAAAGAAGCTTTACATAATCAAGTTCCATCCCAAAATTTCATTATGAATTTCTATACATCTACCATACTAGTAAGTGGAAGTTTATTTTCACTATTAACCTTCATAGAATTTCACCATATAAATAAAGAAAATATTAGAGCATTAACTGATAATATTATATCTCCTTTGATACTTAATCTAGTGAGAATAGTTGCCATAGAAGTAATAGCTACTTCTAGTGTCATTATTACAGGACTGATTTATATACCTTATTTTGTAATGAAAATGGAATACAGTTTTGATGCATATACATATTTTAAAAACTTTTTTCTGTTTATACCTTTTTCTACATTACTATCGATTTTAGCATCGTTTGCATTTTATCAAATTTTACATAGGACGTTAAAAAAATACATGGTATTTTTTTAACGTGATGATTACATAATCTTATGTCTTCTTTTATTCATCTTTTAAGCTTTAAATATGTACAATAAAAATTTTTTTATGCTCTATATACTTTCTTTAAAACTTATATTCTTTATTTTTCAACATCGTATCCAGATGCCACTATAGATACCCGAATTTCATCCTTTAAATCTTCATTTATAACTGCACCAAAGAAAATATTGCTTGTATCACAATCTGATACATCTGTTATCTTCTTAGTTGCCTTATATATTTCCATTAAATCCATACTTGGACCGCCTTCTATCATCAATAGCTGTTTAGCTGCTTTTTTCAAAGGCTCTACTAAAAGCTTGCTATTAATTGCCTGCTCTGCAGCTATTTCTGCTTTGTTATCTCCACTTGCACTTCCAAATCCAATATAAGCTATTGTATTTCCACTCATTACATATTTTAAATCTGATACTTCAATATTTATTACACCTGGCAAAGATATTGGATAAATCATAGATTTTAAAGTAGCTATCACATTATCATTGCTTTGTTTTTCTATGTCATCTAAAATAATATTTTCACTATTTTCTAAAATTTCATTATCTATTAATACTAAAGAATCCAAATTATTTTTTAACATCTCAATTCGAGAATCACAAATTTCCCTGAACTCCTTATTTTGTGAAAGTGATGGTTTAATTCCTATTCCAATTGTCAATATGTCTTTTTTCTTTGCTATGTTATATATGTACTTAGCTATTTTTAAATCTCTTTCTTTCTCTAAAGCAACAATCACATAACATACTCCTGATTGATATACATCCTTATATATAAACGGATATATAATTCCTTCTATATTAACCTCATTTAAGAATTCATCTTTTATAAGAGCTTTGTTTACATTGTCTAATTCACAATTAAACTCTCCGCCAATCCTATCATACCTGTCCTGACAAGTACAAAATATTGTTGACTTTGGTAAATACATACCCTCAAATTCTTCCATAGTGTGCATATTTGGTTCATCCCCCTTAAATAATTAAAAATATCAACATATATTACTTTACTACATTGACAACAAATTATCAATCAATTAGTAACCTTATAAAATTTTGACTTAAAAATAATTTGACACATCCCATCAAAATGTATGGATACATTTTGATATAATACTATATTGGAATATAATACAAAAGTAGAGTTATTATACCAACAAACCTATTAAACTATGTTGATCAATAATAGTTAATTTATGGAGGGGATTTTTCTATGAAACAAGAAAATATTTTAAATAGCAGGACAAATAGTTTATCAACAGTAAGTCTTGTTCAAATGGCACTTATGATAGCAATAACTTGTGTATCTACTATGGTTATTAAAGTACCCACACTATTTGGGGTTGGATATGATCACTTAGGAGACAGCATGGTATTTTTAGGTGCAATTTTATTTGGAAGGAAAAAAGGTGCTATAACCGCTGCAGTAGGTATGAGCTTAGCAGATTTCTTACTTGGATATGCTTATTATGTTCCTTTTACTTTTATTATTAAAGCAATTATGGCTTATATTGCTGCATCTATTGCTTATAGAGGCACTTACCAAGGCAAAAATATGTTAAATAACCTATTTGGTTTTATTGCTGGTGGTTTATGGATGGTATTTGGATACTTTTTAGCCAAGATAGTAATCGTTCAGTATATTATAGTTAAAGCTAGCAGCTTCAATCAAGCTCTTGCCATAGCATTAGCTGGTATTCAAAGTAACATAGGGCAGGTTACCTTAGGCATGATAATTGCAATACCACTAGCTAAAGCTCTTCAATCAAAGGTGAAAATTGAAAAATAACTAGGTGGTTTTCTTAGAAACAACAAAACCTAGCTTAATATCATAATACTAAGCTAGGTTCATATTTATCTAGGTACAGAATTTAATATTTCCATAAATTCATCACCCATTATAGTCTCTTTTTCAAGAAGGTGAGATGATATTTTTGAAAGTGCTTCCATATTAGTTTTTAAAAGACTTAATGCCTTTTCATAGCAATTGTTTATAATTTGAAGAACTTCTCTATCAACTTCCGAAGATGTCTCAGTAGAACAAGTTTGAACTGGTCTTCCATCTAAATATCTATTTTGAATAGATTCCAGTCCCATCATACCAAATTTATCTGACATACCATACATGGTTACCATCTGCCTTGCAATCTGGGTAGCTCTTTCAATATCATTTGAAGCTCCTGTAGTTGCTTTTTTAAATACAATTTCTTCAGCTGCTCTACCAGCTAAAAGAACTACTATTTGCTCTGTTAATTCACCCTTGGATATAAGAAATTTTTCTTTCTCTGGCATCTGCATTGTATAGCCTAGTGCTCCCATAGTTCTCGGGATAATAGTAATCTTATGCACTGGCTGTGTTTGCTTTTGTAATGCAGCTGCAAGTGCATGTCCTACTTCATGAAAAGCAACTAAGTTCTTTTCTTCCTCTGTCATAATTCTATCTTTCTTTTCCTTGCCTGCTATGACAGTTTCTACAGCTTCAAATAAGTCTTCCTGTTTAACCAGGTCTCTGCCCATTCTTACAGCTCTTAAAGCTGCTTCATTTACCATATTGGCAAGATCCGCTCCAACAGCACCTGCTGTAGCCAATGCTATTTCTCCAAGATTAACATCGCTGTCAAGTTTAACATTCTTTCCATGAACCTTAAGTATCTCTTCTCTACCTTTAAGATCAGGCTTGTCAACAATAACTCTTCTATCAAATCTTCCTGGTCTTAAAAGAGCTTTATCAAGAATCTCTGGTCTATTAGTTGCTGCAAGTATAACAACACCTTTTGAAGAATCAAAGCCATCCATTTCAGCCAAAAGCTGATTTAATGTTTGTTCACGTTCGTCATTTCCACCCATCTTACTATCACGACTTTTTCCTATTGCGTCAATTTCATCAATGAACACGATACAAGGAGCATTTTTCTCAGCTTGTTGAAATAAATCTCTAACCCTGGAAGCACCAACTCCTACAAACATCTCTACAAAATCTGAACCAGATAGTGAAAAGAATGGCACATTTGCTTCTCCTGCTACTGCTTTAGCAAGCAAGGTCTTACCTGTACCAGGAGGGCCTACTAATAGTGCTCCTTTAGGTAGTTTTGCTCCAATTTCAGTATATTTTGATGGTTTATGAAGGAAGTCCACTATTTCATTAAGTGATTCCTTTGCTTCTTCTTGTCCAGCTACATCATTAAAAGTAACACCGGTCTTCTTTTCAATATACACCTTTGCATTACTTTTTCCAAAGGACATGGCACCCCCACCCATTTTCTTTCCTAGAGATTTCATTATAAATGATCCTAGAAAATAGAACATGGCAAAAGGTAATATCCATGTAAGTAAAAAGTTTACAATAGGTGACTGCATATCTTTAACCGGTGTAGAAAATTTTACTCCAGCAGTATGAAGTTTGTCTACTAGCTGAGGATCATTTAAAGTTCCTGTATAGTAAATTTTCTTATCGCTAACTGAAGCATTTTGATTAGCTTTTGGAGTTATTAAAATTCTATCATCTTGAATCTTCACTGATTCTATCTGCTTATTTTGAATCATTGTAAGAAATGTACCATAGTCTATTTCTTTAAAAGAAGATTTAGCAAACCAGGTTATAACTACATTTATCATTAACGTAATAATTAAAGTAACTACAATATAACTAGCTAAATTTTTTTTCTTCTGTAACATAATTCTCCTCCTTAGGATTTACTTGTTGATAGTTTCCTTAACAAGTATTTTACACTTTCATAAGATTAACACACCGTCCTAGCCGGTATGTATAGTCATTATAATATACCACACTTAATTACTTTATTAAAGAAACAAATTATTAATTTTTTGTATCTGAAACTTCCTCTTGTGGCTGGATAATATCTTTTACTATTGTGAGTTTATTCTTATGCCAAAAAGGTAATACTAAAAGTAATCAAGTGATTCTTAGACTCAAGTGGAGTTTGCCTGCGAGGAATACCTTTTACCTGAGCAAAAGCTCGTAAAATGCCATTTATGCACTTTACCCATCTGAGTCTTAGAAGAACTTATCCAGGCGCGTAGCAGTGCTTATCCCCAAGTTAAGTAGAGAGCCAAAATCTATGATTTTGTGCGAATCACTTACTCCTTCGACAATAGGAGAAGGAGTTTCATACAAAGGAAGCAGGGGTATTAGCACTGGTAGCGATCGGATAAATTAAAATTTTAAGAGGTATTGTAATATGGTGCTATCAAAAATTTTAATTAGCAAATTTATAAAAGATTATAAAGACATAGAGAATCCTAAGGTCAGAGATAAATATGGATACTTAGGCGGTACTATAGGCATTTTAACCAATATTTTACTAGCTGGTGCCAAATTTATAATTGGAAGATTATCAAACAGTATTTCCCTTATTGCAGATGCTATGAATAACTTATCAGATGCAACTTCATCTGTTATTACCATTGTAGGATTTAAGCTTTCATCAAAACCAGCAGATGAAGAACATCCCTTTGGGCATGGAAGAATTGAATATATATCCGGTTTGTTAATTTCATTTATTGTATTATACATAGGAGTTGAATTTGTCAAATCATCTTATGAAAGAATAATAAATCCTGCTAAAACTGAATTTCAATGGATTTACTTGGTGGTTTTATTATTTTCTATAGCAATAAAAATATGGATAAGTAAATTCAATAAAACCATAGCAAAATCAATTAATTCTTCAGCTCTTCAAGCATCATCAATTGAGGCTTTTGTAGACGTAATTATCTCTACCTGTATAATTTTTTCATTAATTCTATCAAGGTATACTAGCTTAGTTATAGATGGCTATATAGGCTTATTGGTTTCAGCATTCATATTATATTCAGGTTATATATTAATAAAGGACACACTGAACCCATTGCTTGGAGAAGCTCCAGACCCTGAATTAGTTAAAAACATAGCCAGCAAAGTTAAGAAATATGAATACATCAAAGGAGTGCATGAGTTAGTAATCCATAATTATGGTCCACGAAAAATTCTAGCTTCCATTCATGCAGAAGTACCTAAAGATGTTTCATTAAAAGAAATTCATAGAATTGTAGATAAAGCAGAAAAGGAAATTTCCGAGGATTTAAATATACATTTAATAATACATTTAGAACCAGTAGAATAAAAATACCCCTAAGGTACAAAAAATGATGGGGCTATCACACCAAGAATAAACATTACAACATATTGTGCTTGTCATTTATTTACGAGGCAATATATTGTATATAAATTTATTAATGCGACAGCCCCTCTCCTATACTAATTATTTACTTTTTCGTATAAGCATGTCATAATTGCTATTGCTTGAAACAATAGACCAACAACACAAACTCCACTCCATCCAAAGTGCTGCCATGCATATGACCCTAATATGGACCCTGATGCACCACCTATAAAATAGGAAACCATGTACACCGTATTTAATCTATTACGTGCTTCAGGATTTAAAGCATATATTATAGCTTGATTAGAAATCTGAGCTGATTGAACTCCAATATCCAATAAAATAACCCCAATTATTAGTCCCAACATTTTAAAGCCAAAGGTCCAAAAACATATGTAGGACAAAGTAGAAATACAAATAGCTACTGCTACTGTAAATTTAGGACTTTTTTTATCTGCTATTCTTCCAACAAACGTTGCTGCTACAGCACCTGTAATTCCAACTAATCCAAATAGTCCTGCAGTTTCAGTCCCTAAATTGTAGATTGGGCTTTCTAGTAAAAAAATTAGGGATGTCCAAAATACACTAAATGTTGCAAACATCATGGCTCCAATAAGAGATGTTTCCCTCAACACCTTCTCGCTTTTTATCAATTGCCATAGAGAACTTATTAATTTACTATATTTTATGCTTGAATTAGCAGGACTCACAGGCAGCAATTTCTTAAGTACTATTGCTAAAAGAAACATCATGACAGCTGCAGCTTTGTATACAGTTCTCCATCCAAAGTTTGCCCCTATAAATCCACTAAATGTTCTAGATACCAATATTCCTATAAGCAGACCACTCATAACATTTCCAATCACCTTACCTCTCTCGTCTGGTTTGGCCAGTTGTGCAGCAAATGGAACAATAAGCTGTGGAACAATTGAGGTAAAACCAATTGCAAAGGAAGCTATAAAAATCATTTTAACATTAAAAGATACAGCCATTATTATAAGAGCTGCAGCAGTGAAATATAACATTAAAGTAATAAGTGATCGGCGCTCTTTTATATCACCTAGTGGTAAAAAAAAGAACATTCCTAGAGCATAACCTACTTGCGTAAGCATAGCTGCAGCACCTATGCTTCCTTGCAGTACATGAAAAGCCCTTGCAATGTCTCCCAATAAAGGCTGAATATAATATAAATTTGCAACAGTTATGCCACTAGCTGCAGCCATAATTAATACTAAAGAGTTACTCAGAACAAAGTTTTTTTGAACAATATTATTATCTTTTATCATATTTTAATTCCTCAAATACTTTATTGCTTATTGAAATTTTACATAAGTCATGTGTTAATCTTATCAAATAAATTTGACTATTACAATATAATATATACAGCTGCTATAGGAATCACAGTCCCCAAAAAAGTTAGCAGCAATACTCCAAAACTAGCAAGCTTTTCTTTTTCAATTTTCCATAAATAAATGCCATAGGAAAAGCTATAATAACAAGCTGCAATAATAATTAAGGATAGCATAATTTTCATAAAAATTCACTCCTCCTACTTTATATTAGGTCTTTCCATAATAGGACTGGAATTCAACATAAGTCCAGTTCGCCTTACATTAACTACTACATTTACATTTACCTTTGTTTCTGGATAATGAAAAAGCCAATGATAATTTTCCCATTCCGGTATGGTTGGAAAATATCCTGCAAATTTTTTACCAAATTCAAATACATCAGTTTTATACTCTTTTTTAGTCTTTTCAATAACCTTCTCCACACCATCCTTTATCTCTTCCTGAAGCTGTTTATTCAGATTTTCAATAAGATTTAAACTTTCATAATTTATTCTGCTGTGAACTGCTCCAATATCAGCTTCAATATTTAAATTTATATCAACTACAGGCTTCCCGTTTTCAAACCTAGCATTAATCTTTGGGGGTCTTCCATTTCTTATGCTTACTATTATCCCCTCGCCAGGAGATTTTTTATCCTCAATAGTCATAATACCCTGACGAAATTGTCCCTTAACCATCATCGTATACCTTGTTTCATAAGGGTTCAAACTTCCCACCATTTTATCTCCATTAAATAAAGCACTACCTACAAACTCCCTTTTAGATGTTCCTATCCTTGGCATCTCTCCTGGATTTATATCTTTTTCTATAACCAATTGGGACTTTCTTTTACCCCCTTCTAGCTGTATATTCTTCCCTTCATTTAATCCAGCATAAATTGCAACGGAGTTACCATAATTAGAAAGTATATCTCTATAAAAATTATGAAAATTTTCTGGGGGAAAAAATCCAGTGTTTTTTGATTGTGCCATCATTAATTCTATAGATTTTGTAAGACTTGGTCCTATATTGGTTTTATTCTCCTGTATAAAGGATGCTGCCGTTCCTTTAGTAACTACAACAAACATAGTCCTTCTCACTCCACGAAATCTTGCAAGAGGAGAAAGAAAATCTCCTATTCCCTCCTTTGCAAAGTCTTCTGAAATTACAAGCATTTTTGTGTGAACTAATGAAATTCTGCGTGATATTGCCATATTCATTAAATTTATGCATTCAAGCATTGAAGGGCCTTCAACAGAATGCACATTTGCATTACTTCCATTAGTGCCCATTCCTGATCCTTTACCTTCTCCATTAGTTTGCATATAAACTGGATATTGTATTGTTACCATAACTTTATTATTAATACCCTTATCAAGTCCAATTACTACAGCATACACATTATCATCAACCTCTGAAGAATCTTTACATCCTGTTAGCAATAAGCTTGAGAATGTCAGTATAATTAGAATAGTAGAAACTACTTTACGCATTACCTCCTCCCTCCTTTTTTCTTAATATCAATGATACTATTAGTACTAAAATAGGTATACCAAAGTTAGGATAATAACTATATTGTCTAATAAACAATAAATTTATATTTATTAGTTCTGATACATTCTTAGGTTGAAGTGCTGTTACATACATCAAAAGTGCAAAAGGTAACAGTAAAGGTCTATGATCTTTTATATCAAAACTCTGGCAATAAACTCTTATTGAAAGATAAAAAGCAGTTGATGTGGTTAATAATGAAGCTATCACCCAAATAAAAAGGAATATGGATTCTATTCTCTGTACATATCTGCTATAATATATAGTTCTAGATAGTTGAAACATTCCAGACAAGTTTTCACTACCCATGGTATACTGAAAAGTAGCTAAGTAACATATAAAACAAATACTGAATATGATTCCTGTAAGGATTAAGCTTGTAACTCCTATCTTTTTACAATCATTTACACTATGAAGAGATGTAATAACTATAGCAAGTGTTAATACTTCCTCATAAGCTGAACTCCTAAGTAAGCCTACATAGAGAGATTTCTTTAATCCATAACCAAAATAAGGCTTTATATAGTCAAAGTTATAATATGGAGCTGCCATAAGTAAAATAATAATCAATCCAAATATAATAAAATAAAAGCTTATACATGAAGCTCTAACAATACTTTCAATTCCCTTATAAGCAATTAACATAGAAACAGCTATAAAAGTTATCATTATAACACTAGGTGGTGTGTCTGGAAGATTATATACCTTTATTACATCAAGAAATTCTCTTAAACTTGAAGCAGCATAAAAAAGTATGTATAAGGAAAATAATAATCCACATACTTTTCCTAGTACTTTTCCTAAAACAGCCTCAAAAACTTTTTCTAAGCTTTTTCCTGGAAACCTACCTAATAACACACATACCAGCAAAAATGAAATTATAGCTGCAGCACAGGAAATTAGCGTAGAGTACCAGCATGCAGTTCCAACCTGTTTAACTACTACAGCTGGGCTGGTATACAGTATTTTGGAAAATATAATAATGGTCATAAATAATATTCCCTCATATGTACTGAATTTACCACCTTTACTCATTACTATCTCCTCTTTTATGGCTGTATTCAGGCTTTTCAGTAGTCCAGTTTCTTGAAATCTCAGGCTGTCTTCTTATGTCTAAAGGATTGGTATAGTCTGGTCTAAACTCCTGCTGCCATACAGGTCTTCTTCTTAAAATATCATGACTTTTTCTTCCTTTTGGTTCAATAAGCGTCATATAAGGTACTCCAAAGGATTTCATATCCATCATTAATATTAATAAAGTTACTATTAAAAGTGATATTCCATAAAAGCCTAAAGTTGCTCCAGCAGCTA
Source organism: Clostridium carboxidivorans P7 (assembly GCF_001038625.1). Taxonomy (GTDB): domain Bacteria; phylum Bacillota; class Clostridia; order Clostridiales; family Clostridiaceae; genus Clostridium_AM; species Clostridium_AM carboxidivorans. Next base: position 1,004,488 of record NZ_CP011803.1, on the reverse strand, counting down.
TAAACATTACTCTCATTATTCTTATTCCAAAAGCAAATGGTATATTGGGCAATGCAAAGTTTCCAAGTCCAGTTATAGCAACAATAATTATCAATATAGGACTTATTAAACTTGCTTGAACTGCTGCCTGCCCTAATATTAATGCTCCCACAATACCAATAGTTGTACCAAGAGTACCAGGAACTCTCACGCCTGCTTCTCTTATAAGTTCAAAGGAAGTTTCCATAAGTAAAACTTCAAGTATAGTTGGAAATGGTACATTTTCTCTTGCAGTGCCTATTGCTATTAAAAGTTCAGTAGGTATCATTTCCTGATGAAAGTTTGTCACTGCAATGTATAACCCTGGTAAAAGAGTAGCAACAAAAAGGGCAAATATTCTTATAAACCTTAACAATGTTCCATAATAAGGTCTTACACTCATATCTTCTGGAGAATGAAGCATTTCAGTTACAGTAACAGGAATTATTAATGCAAAAGGCTCTCCATCAGAAATTATAGCTACTTTTCCTTCCACAAGACTGGCAGCAGTTCTATCTGGCCTCTCAGTGCTTAAAATGGTTGGCAGCAGCGACTTTGACTCTGTTTCGATAAGCTGTTCTAACATTCCATCACCAGTAATAAAATCTGTATTTATGCTGCTAATTCTTCTTTTTACTTCTTTTACTAATGCAGGGTTTACCAAATCATTTATATACATTATGGCGCAAGGTTTGTTAATTCTCTCTCCAACCTTTAAAAATTCTGTTACAAGATTATTATTTCTCACAATTCTTCTAATTAAAACAGTATTAGTTCTTAAGTTTTCATTAAAAGCTTCTTGCGATCCACTTATAACATTTTCAACCTGTGGTTTATCAACTGCCCTTTTTTCATAACCCTTCGTTTCACAAAAAATATAGTAATTGCAATTATCTACATATATTCCTGTATCCCCTAAAAGCACACCATATATAGCATCCTCCATGTTAGTTACCTTTTCAACTTCATTTGTTTCTATAACACTATTTAGTATGTTCTCAACAGTGCACTCTTCCTGATTTATTGATGAGTTATTTCTCAGTAATGGCCTTAAAATATCTCTATTCACAATATTTCTATCTACCATACCATCAATGTATATAATAAATGCTCTTATATTTCCAAATATCTTGAATTCACGAATTTTTATATCCTTATTTAAAGGATAATTAAAGCTTTTCTTCATATATTTTAAGTTGTCATCAATATTATTTGGAATACCACTTTCCTCATTATTTTTATTTTGTGAACTATCATTTTTTGATGCATCATTCTTTTGTCCATTAGCATACTGTTTCTTGGCACTCTGTTTGTCATCTTCTGGAATTAATTCTGGTATATAAAATTGCTCATCATGCTTAGGTTTTTTATATGAAATTTTAGATAATATACTTGTAATTTTGCTATTTTTATTTTTCATTTAACCACCTATAATATTTAATAATTATAGATTATTATTTGTATAATGTGACTTTATATGTATAAAAAAAAGATGACTAAGCAAATTATTACTTAGTCACCTTTTGATTACCTGGCAACGACCTACTCTTCCACAGAGCCTCCCCTGCAGTACCATCGGCACTATAAAGCTTAACCATCGTGTTCGGAATGGGAACGGGTGTTACCTTTATGTCATAATTACCAGATTTATTTAATTTTAGAGATTTTGTTATCTCAAAATTGCACAGTGCTGATTTGTCAAAATCTTTGATTTTGGTAACAAATCAGTACTCCTCAGCTTCAGCTGTGGAGTTTCATAAAACATTTTGGTCAAGCCCTCGACCTATTAGTATCAGTCAGCTGAACATGTTACCATGCTTACACCTCTGACCTATCAACCTTGTGTTCTTCAAGGGGTCTTACTAGCTTACGCTATGGGAAATCTAATCTTGAGGTGGGTTTCACGCTTAGATGCTTTCAGCGTTTATCCCGTCCCGACATAGCTACCCAGCCATGCTCCTGGAGGAACAACTGGTACACCAGAGGTCAGTCCATCCCGGTCCTCTCGTACTAAGGACAGCTCCTCTCAAATTTCCTACGCCCGCGACGGATAGGGACCGAACTGTCTCACGACGTTCTGAACCCAGCTCGCGTGCCGCTTTAATGGGCGAACAGCCCAACCCTTGGGACCTACTTCAGCCCCAGGATGCGACGAGCCGACATCGAGGTGCCAAACCTCCCCGTCGATGTGGACTCTTGGGGGAGATCAGCCTGTTATCCCCGAGGTAGCTTTTATCCGTTGAGCGATGGCCCTCCCACGAGGAACCACCGGATCACTAAGCCCGACTTTCGTCCCTGCTCCACCTGTATGTGTCGCAGTCAGGCTCCCTTCTGCCTTTGCACTCTTCGAACGATTTCCAACCGTTCTGAGGGAACCTTTGGGCGCCTCCGTTACTTTTTTGGAGGCGACCGCCCCAGTCAAACTGCCCACCTAACAATGTCCCGTGACCAGTTTCATGGCCGCCGGTTAGAATCCCAATACTGTCAGGGTGGTATCCCAAGGATGACTCCACAGAAGCTGACGCCCCTGTTTCGCAGTCTCCCACCTATCCTGTACAGACAATATCGAAACTCAATGCTAAGCTGCAGTAAAGCTCTACGGGGTCTTTCCGTCCAATCGCGGGTAGCAAGCATCTTCACTTGCACTACAATTTCGCCGGATTTGTTGTCGAGACAGTGCCCAAGTCATTACGCCATTCGTGCGGGTCGGAACTTACCCGACAAGGAATTTCGCTACCTTAGGACCGTTATAGTTACGGCCGCCGTTTACTGGGGCTTAAGTTCATACCTTCGCTTGCGCTAAGTATTCCCCTTAACCTTCCAGCACCGGGCAGGCGTCAGCCCCTATACTTCAGCTTTCGCTTTAGCAGAGACCTGTGTTTTTGCTAAACAGTTGCTTGGGCCTATTCTCTGCGACCTACTTTCATAGGCACCCCTTCTCCCGAAGTTACGGGGTCAATTTGCCGAGTTCCTTGACAACAATTCTTCCGATGGTCTTAGGATTCTCTCCTCATCTACCTGTGTCGGTTTGCGGTACGGGCACCAACATCCTCCATAGAGACTTTTCTTGGCAGCGTGGAATCAGATACTTCGCGGCATAAAGCCACTCCCCATCACACCTCAACATTAACCAGACGGATTTGCCTGTCTGATCTGTCTAAGTGCTTAGACACACATCCAATAGTGTGCACATCCTATCCTCCTGCGTCATCCCATTTGTAATAACGTCAGTTGGTGGTATCGGAATATCAACCGATTGTCCATCACCTACGCCTTTCGGCCTCGGCTTAGGTCCCGACTAACCCTGAGCGGACGAGCCTTCCTCAGGAAACCTTAGATTTTCGACCAATAAGATTCTCACTTATTTCTCGCTACTTATGCCAGCATACTCACTCCTGTACAGTCCACCGCTCCTTTCGGTACGACTTCACTCCATACAGGAAGCTCCTCTACCGCTCTTTCGAGCCCATAGCTTCGGTGGTAAGTTTTAGCCCCGGACATCTTCGGCGCAGGATCTCTTGACTAGTGAGCTATTACGCACTCTTTAAATGAGTGGCTGCTTCTAAGCCAACATCCTAGTTGTCTTAGAAATCCCACATCCTTTTCCACTTAACTTACACTTTGGGACCTTAGCTGATGATCTGGGCTGTTTCCCTTTTGACTACGGATCTTATCATTCGCAGTCTGACTGCTGAGATACAAGTATATGGCATTCGGAGTTTGATAGGGTTCAGTAACTGTTGTCAGCCCCTAGCCCATTCAGTGCTCTACCTCCACTACTCAATCTCAACGCTAGCCCTAAAGCTATTTCGAGGAGAACCAGCTATCTCCGAGTTCGATTGGAATTTCTCCGCTATCCACAGCTCATCCCATGGTTTTTCAACACCAACGTGGTTCGGACCTCCACGGAATTTTACTTCCGCTTCATCCTGGCCATGGATAGGTCACCCGGTTTCGGGTCTACGACATGCAACTTTTCGCCCTATTCAGACTCGGTTTCCCTTCGGCTCCGTACCTTAAGTACTTAACCTTGCTACATACCGTAACTCGCTGGCTCGTTCTACAAAAAGCACGTCGTCGCACATAAAAGTGCTTCGACCGGTTGTGGACACACGGTTTCAGGTTCTATTTCACTCCCCTTCCGGGGTTCTTTTCACCTTTCCCTCACGGTACTGCTTCACTATCGGTCACCAGTTAGTATTTAGCCTTGGGAGGTGGTCCTCCCTGCTTCCCACAAGGTTTCACGTGTCTCGTGGTACTCTGGAGTAGATCTGACTGCTATTTCCTTTCACTTACAGGGCTGTTACCTTCTACGGCGGAGCCTTCCAGCTCTCTTCAATTAAGAAATCACAGTATTTATGATCTATCCGCAACCCCAGGAACAAGTTCCTGGTTTGGGCTCTTTCCCTTTCGCTCGCCGCTACTTAGAAAATCGATTTTTCTTTCTCTTCCTCCGGGTACTTAGATGTTTCAGTTCCCCGGGTTTACCTCCATAAACCTATGTATTCAGCTTACAGTACAATGCGTTAGCATTGTGGGTTTCCCCATTCGGAAATCTCTGGATCTCAGGCTATTTGCGCCTACCCAAAGCTTATCGCAGCTTATCACGTCCTTCTTCGGCTTCTGGTGCCAAGGCATTCACCATGCGCCCTTTGTAGCTTGACCTGATAATTTGGTCCAAATTGCACTCCGCAGTTTTACTGTGGAATTTCATTTAACTAATTTTCTTAGTTAAAATCTACAAAGGTTTTTTACTTATATAATAAGTAGTTTTACCTTTAGCTTTACTTTTATTTAAAAGTTATATTCACTGTGCAATTTTCAAAGAACAATTTGAAGAATTAGATTCTTCAAAATTAAACAGAGCTATTAAACAGTTCCAGTCACTTACACAATTAAGTGCAAGCTTTTAGTCTAACGACCCAGAGTAATTTTACCGCCTAATGGCTAAATTACTCATTAAAAGTCATTTAGACTTTTAATCCTTAGAAAGGAGGTGATCCAGCCGCAGGTTCTCCTACGGCTACCTTGTTACGACTTCACCCCAATTACTAACCCCACCTTCGGCCGCTGGCTCCTTACGGTTACCTCACGGACTTCGGGTGTTGCCAGCTCTCATGGTGTGACGGGCGGTGTGTACAAGGCCCGGGAACGTATTCACCGCGACATGCTGATTCGCGATTACTAGCAACTCCAGCTTCATGTAGGCGAGTTTCAGCCTACAATCCGAACTGAGATGAGTTTTAAAAGTTTTGCTCCACCTCACGGTCTTGCATCTTTCTGTACTCACCATTGTAGCACGTGTGTAGCCCTAGACATAAGGGGCATGATGATTTGACGTCATCCCCACCTTCCTCCCGGTTAACCCGGGCAGTCTCACTAGAGTGCTCAACTTAATGGTAGCAACTAATGATAAGGGTTGCGCTCGTTGCAGGACTTAACCTAACATCTCACGACACGAGCTGACGACAACCATGCACCACCTGTCTCCCTGCCCCGAAGGGCTTCCCTCATTACAGGTAATTCAGGGGATGTCAAGTCTAGGTAAGGTTCTTCGCGTTGCTTCGAATTAAACCACATGCTCCGCTGCTTGTGCGGGCCCCCGTCAATTCCTTTGAGTTTTAATCTTGCGATCGTACTTCCCAGGCGGAATACTTATTGCGTTAGCTGCGGCACAGAAGGAGTCGATACCTCCTACACCTAGTATTCATCGTTTACGGCGTGGACTACCAGGGTATCTAATCCTGTTTGCTACCCACGCTTTCATGCCTCAGCGTCAGTTACGGTCCAGAGAATCGCCTTCGCCACTGGTGTTCTTCCTAATCTCTACGCATTTCACCGCTACACTAGGAATTCCATTCTCCTCTCCCGCACTCTAGATATCCAGTTTCAAATGCAGTTCCCAAGTTAAGCTCGGGATTTTCACATCTGACTTAAACATCCGCCTACGCATCCTTTACGCCCAGTAAATCCGGACAACGCTCGCCACCTACGTATTACCGCGGCTGCTGGCACGTAGTTAGCCGTGGCTTCCTCCTTGGGTACCGTCATTATCGTCCCCAAAGACAGAGCTTTACAACCCGAAGGCCTTCATCACTCACGCGGCGTTGCTGCATCAGGCTTTCGCCCATTGTGCAATATTCCCCACTGCTGCCTCCCGTAGGAGTCTGGACCGTGTCTCAGTTCCAATGTGGCCGATCACCCTCTCAGGTCGGCTACGCATCGTGGCCTTGGTGAGCCGTTACCTCACCAACTAGCTAATGCGCCGCGGGCCCATCTCAAAGCGGATTACTCCTTTAATTAGTAATTCATGTGAAAAACTAATGTTATGCGGTATTAATCTCCCTTTCGGAAGGCTATCCCCCACTTTGAGGCAGGTTGCCCACGTGTTACTCACCCGTCCGCCGCTAATCCATCCCCGAAGGGATTTCATCGCTCGACTTGCATGTGTTAAGCACGCCGCCAGCGTTCGTCCTGAGCCAGGATCAAACTCTCAATTTAAAAGCTCAATCTGTACTCAAATTTCTTGATGTTAAACTTGTTAGTTTAACTAATACTGGCTTATTTAAAATAAGATTTATATCTTACTTTCACTCTGTTTAATTTTCAAGGATCTTGCCGCTATCAGCGACTGGATTTACATCTTAACATGCTTATTGCTATCTGTCAATCAGTAAATTACTACCAACTTAGTAATAACAAACTCAATATAAAGATATATAATGAAGATTAAAAATAATATCAAGCAAATTAAATTGCCATCTTTACTTTTGGTTGCGGAGACAGGACTTGAACCTGTGACCTTCGGGTTATGAGCCCGACGAGCTACCAACTGCTCCACCCCGCGTCATTATTTATTACATTGAAGCACATTTTGTTTCTGTTTGCCGCTCCTTCAAGCGACAAGTGATATGTTATCATGTAAGTATATATAAAAAATTTAGTAACACATGTGTTTATTGAAGATAATATTATTAATTATGCTATATGCTACAATATACTCTCTATTTAATATAGAGACACACGTGACTAAGTTTATGCAACATTTTTTATTGCTTACCTAGCACTCAATAGAAATCTCTGTTCTCCCTCTCAATTTATAACTTGTTTTTAATAAAGATATTCAGTCTTACAATGAACCAATGGTCTATTTAAAGGATGATATAATTTCTTCAGCTATATTTAGTGATTTAAATGTAGATTTGAAAGATATATTCTATTAGAATACTTTTTTAATACAAAAGAGCTTAATTCACGTTTAAAACTGAATTAAACTCTTTTATTTAAATTTTTCTTATAATTTTGTTTCTGGCAGAAAGAATGTCTTTAGCCATCTTATAAAAATCTATGTGATTAGTATTTTCTATATATGATTTCCATTCATCTCTAATATTTGAAGCACCCTTGAAGGCACCACAAAGTGCACCAACTATGGATCCATTAGTATCTGCATCATCACCAATATTGATTACTGCAGTTAAGCATTTTTCATAATTTCCACCACCTGCATAAAAAACACCCAAACTTAAAGGGATTGATTCATAGCTTTTCATACCAGCTCCAATTAAACGATATAACATTTTAGAAACTTCATCTAAACTTTTATCCTTATTTCTATCTGCAACCTCTATGGCAAGTTTTATTCTTTCTTCGATAGAAGGTGCTGGTATGTCGTATCCATTTTCTTCACCATAATGTGCTCCATAAATTGCTGATTTCATTACTTCATCAATTGAAACCTTTCCTTCCACAGCACAAGCCACTGCTGCTGCTATTGCACAAGTAGAACCTGCTCCTGGCTTGCTCCCGTGTGATACAACAGCCGATTCAAAGGCATCCTCTGTGGCCATTTTTATATCTCCATGATGAAAAATTCCTATAGGAGCTGCCCTCATAGCACCTCCATTAGTATCTCCAAGCCTCCCTGCCTTAATATAGTCTTCTCCATTAATAATAGAAGTTAAAAATCTTCTTGTACTTGGTCCAATAACTGTTGTTTCCAGCATTTTATTTTTAATTGCCCATTCTCTCATTTTATCTACAAATAATTCTCTATGAAAGCCGAATTTTTCTATTAAAACTGATGCTATAATAATGCTTTCCTCGGTGTCATCCGTTATTTCTCCTTCATTTAATGAACCATGTGCTATCTGTTCTGATGACGGTTTGTTGAATCCTACAATTTTCCCATAGGATTTTTTTATTTGATCAGGTGTCATAAATGATGCAGGCATTCCCATTCCATCACCTATAGCTGAACCTATTAAAGTTCCATATGCCCTATCAAGCATTGTCATTCTCCTCCTTCATAAGCCTTTCTATATTTTCTATACCATATTTCCCATTTGGTCCTATAAAAGTAGTATTTAAAGCACCACATGCACTGCCTACATTTAATATTTCTTCAAATTCCATTTCATTCAAAAATCCATAAATACATCCTGCTGCAAAGCTGTCTCCTGCTCCTGTAGTATCTATTGCTTTTACACTATAAGCTAACCTTTCATATTTTTTGTTTCCTTTATAAGCAGTGACTCCTTTACTTCCATTTTTAATAATCACATATTGTATTTTATTTTTTTCTGCCAATTCACCAAACTCTTGAGTTATATTTAGCTTTATTTTAACTTTTTCTATTTCATTAACATTAGGTATAAAAATATCACATAAATCTAGAGCTAATTGTAGTATTTCTGACTGAATTTCATCTACTAATGGACCTGGATCAAACATAATAGAAGCACCTAGTTCCTTGATATCTTTTATAAAGCTTAATATTTCTGCTGCAAAACTTCCTAAAAGATAATACCCTGTTAAATAAACAAATTTAATTTCTTTCAACAAATCACGATTTATAAGGTTGCAAGAAAACTCCTCCTCACATCCCTTATAAGTCATAAAGGTTCTCTCTGATGTACCATCTAAAATCACCAAGCAGTAACCTGTATTTTTATCTTTCTCTACAATTACACAATTTTTATTAATATTAGCTTCCAGCAGATATTTTTCTATTATGTTTCCATTTTCATCTCCACCTATAGTAGATACAGGATATGCATCAACTCCAAGGTTATTCAGCGTAGATGCAACATTTATTGTACATCCGCCAACTCTGTTAAAGGAATCTGTAATTAAAACATCTTCTCCCTTTAGAGGATATTTGTCTGTCACAATATATTTATCAACTATTAAACCTCCCATGACAAGTACTTTCTTTTCTTTATCTGCTTTCATAAAACCACCTACATTACTCATTTAAAATAACACTACTTGCTTTATCCCAAGTTAAATAGACCTTATCTCCATTTTTAAATTTTTCTTCTCCAAAGAAATTTTGCAGCTGTACTATGACTTCTTGCCCCATTACATCAACCCTGTATATTGATAAATTACCTGCATAAGTAATGAATTTTATTACTCCCATTAAAGAAGTTTTATTATCAGGTTTTTCTTTTTCAATACTAATTTTCTCTGGTCTAATTGAAAAAATATAATTTTGATTTAAATTCAGCTTATCTTCTGTTTCTATATTTACATTGTGACCATTTTCCATTTTAATACTGTAAATATCATTATTAATGTCTGTTATTACTCCTTTAAAGAAATTTGACTGTCCTAAAAATCCTGCTACAAAAGAGTTGATTGGCCTTTCATAAATATTATGAGGGGTATCTAGCTGCATAATCTTTCCTTTGTTCATGACAGCTATTTTATCAGACATTGTTAAAGCTTCTTCTTGATCATGTGTAACAAAAATTGTCGTTATCCCAACTTTTTTCTGAATTTGACGTAATTCAACCTGCATATCAACTCTCAACTTTTTATCCAGTGCACTTAAGCTTTCATCTAATAGCAGTAAACTTGGTTTAATTACCAATGCTCTAGCAAGGGCCACTCTCTGCTGTTGTCCTCCAGATAGCTGCTTAGGTTTTCTCTTTTCAAGGCCAGTGAGCTGTACCATTTCTATTGCTTTTGATACTTCTTTTTTAATTTCGCTTTTTGATACCTTTCTCTGCTCAAGTCCATAGGCAATATTTTGTTCAATATTCATGTGAGGAAACAATGCATAACTTTGAAAAACCATTCCTACATTTCTTTTATACACAGGAATTTTATTGATAACTTTATCCTCTACTATTACATCTCCTTCATCTGAGCTTTCAAAACCTGCCACAATTCTTAAAGTTGTAGTTTTTCCGCATCCGGAAGGTCCAAGTAAAGACAAAAAGGTTCCCTTTTCAATATTTAAATTTACTTTATCTAAAACTGTATTGGAATCGTATTTTTTACTTAAATTTTTTATCTGAAAATATGACATTTAAGCTTTCCTCCTAAATATATTCTTAAGAGATGACTTCATAAGCAGGGCAATAAGTATAATTATTGCCAGGGAAACAACCAAAATAATTGTTGCTACTGCATTAATTTCTGGGGTAAATCCAAATTTGATTGAAGAATATATTTCAATTGGCAAAGTACTATTACCTGTAGGAATAAGAAAATAAGAAATAACAAAATTGTCAAAGGATATCATAAAAGACAAAAAGCCTCCTGCAATGACTGCTGGCAATATAGCAGGCAGTGTTATCCTTCTAAAAGTTGTCCATTCATTTGCTCCAAGGCTGTATGAGGCCTCCTCTATTGACTTATCCATATCCGAAATTCTAGCTCCTATTACCAATGCTGCATAAGGCAGTGAAATAATAACATGTCCAATTATTAATACAAATAGATTTTTATTTAAACCAAGCTTCATTAAAAATAGTAATAAAGACAACCCCATAATAATCCAGGGAATTGTCAATGGCATAAGTACTATTGAATTTACAATATTACTTACTTTTTTCCTTTCTTCAGGTATTCCAAGCATCAAAGCAGTTCCTAAAACCACACAAATAATAGCTGTAATAAAGGCAATATACACACTATTTGTTGCTGCATTTATAAGCTTTATATCATTAAAAAGCTCCAAATACCACTCCGTACTGAAGTTAAAAGGAAGTGTGTTATATCTTGATTTGTTAAAGGACATCAATGCCAGTACAATTATTGGTGTATATAGGAATATAAATACCAATAGAGCATAAGTCCATCCAAAAATTTTCTTTTTCATCAATTACACCTCTCTGTTGAACTTGGAAAATATGCCTAAGGATACTAATACCAAAGCAAGAAGTATAAAAGCTATTGCCGCACCAAAATTCCATCCGTATATTTCAAAAAATTGATCTTCAATGATTGTTCCTATAACTGAACCATTTACTCCACCTAATATTCTAGGCTCAACAAAGCTTCCAAGACATGGTACAAAAACCAGAATAGCTCCAGTCAAAATTCCTACTTTACTCAAGGGAAGAGTAATATTTTTAAAGGTATTAAAACTGGTAGCTCCAAGACTTTTAGAAGCTTCTATAATAGAATCATCTAACTTCTCCAAAGACATATAAATTGTAATAACCATGTATGGGAAAAAAATATGTGTAAGCCCAATTATTACTGCTGCCTGTGTAAACAATATGCCTAAGTTTCCTCCTCCAATAATGTGAAGTTTTCTTAAAAATATTTCTAATATTCCTCCATCCCTTAGAAGATTTACCCAGGAATAAGCACGTACAAGTTCACTTGTCCAAAATGGTATGATAATAAGAAGCAGCATAATGCCTTTTCCTTTTCGCACAATTTTAGCCATAATATATGCCATAGGATAAGCTACCAATAGACAACTACTAGTTACAATAAGGCTTATCTTTATAGTTTTTACTGTTAATTTTATGTATAATCCCTTTGAAAAAAAATCTATATAATTTTTCAATGTAAAACTTGCAGTTTGCCCATCACTTAAAAAACTAAAATAAAGCATTATGAACAATGGTACAATACCAAAGGCAATTAGAATAAAAAGTGCAGGACTCATAAGCAAATATCTCTTCTTCATTTTACCCCTCCATTCATCTCACTTTTCATCCAATGTATAGTTATATAAGGAGAGTTAACTTTTGATATAGAAACTCTCCTATAAATAGATTATTTTGCCTTAACCTCTTGCCATAATTCGTTCCAAGCCTTCTTTGTTGCTTCGTCATGGTAGGATATGAAATTTAATTTGTTTAATACTGCTTCGCTCATAGAATTATCCTCAACTAATTTTGGATCAAGAGCAGCTATGGCAAGCTTATTTGTAGGAGCTGGTCCACCTGATTTTGCCCAGTTTTGCTGAAACTCCTTACTAGTCATAAAATCTATAAATTTGTAAGCCAAATCCTGATTAGGTGCATTCTTTACTATAGACCAGTTATCAACCCAGCCAATAGCTCCTTCTTTTGGTACAACAAACTTAATTGGCTGGCCCTCTTTTTTCATAGAAGCAGCTTGTCCACTCCACATAACCCCAACAGCTATTTGGTTATTTGCAAATAATTTTGACCACTCATCACCAGTTTTCCAGTAAGTCTTGTTTAATGCCTTTTGTTCAATAAGCTTATTCTTAATTGCATTTAAATCACTTGGGTTATTTGGATTTTGTCCAAGTGCAATGGCAGCAGTCATTACTGCATCATTAAAGTCATCCCTAAATGCAATCTGTCCCTTATACTTTGCATCCCATAAAACATTAACACTATCAACATTTTCTTTAATTGTATTTGTATTGTAAGCTAACGCTGTAGAACCCCAAACCCATGGAACTGCATAAGTCTTTCCATTCATACTATTTTCAGGTAAGCTTTTAAATTTATCTACTATATTTTTATAATTTTCTAATTTGCTGGTATCTATTGCTTCAAGTAAACCTTCTTTTTCTGCCACTGGAAGTACTGAAGCATTAGGAAGTACCACATCTATTTTACCTTTTCCATCAGTTCTTAACTTTGTTAAAAGCTCCTCTTCTGAAGACATATAAATATGTTGAACTTTACATTTATACTTATCTTCAAATTCCTTCACCACATCTGCTTTATCAGAGCCATAATCCTTCCAGTTAACCACCACAAGTGTTTTTGCAGCACTAGTACTTTTTTGATCACCACTTGCTTGATTTGATTTTAAACCACAGCTTGTAAAAGCAACTGTTATAAAAGTTGTTAAAACTAGTGCAATTCCTTTCTTTAAAAAACTTTTTCTGCTCATTTTTTGTTCCTCCTTGGATAAATAAATTACTTCATTGCATTATTGTATATACATTGGTGTTTACAAATGTACGGTTAGTATATTCTACATATTTTTCTAAATCCCTTCTTTTTATCTATTACTTTTTGAACTTTTATACCTTTTTTCTTAACTTTTATAATTTATTACAAACCTACTTACAGTTTTTTTATGGCTTATCGCTCTAAATTTTGCAGTCTATAATCATCTTTTTATTCATATATACCGCTACTTATACTATTAATTTTACTAATCAAAAATTTTTCCAACCTATACTAAATTTAAAATAATGCTATTCATTGAATATACAGATGGTAAAGAATATTTTAAAAAACTTAATAGTAATTTTGTATTTGGTGAATTGCCATAAAGAATATAACAAAAAAACCGCTAAACAATCTTAATTGCTTAACGATTTTTATTAATATTAAAACAACAATTACTTAATTAAAAATTTACTCTATAGGTATCCTTTGAGTTGTTTATTCACTATGTATTATTATCATTCATTTTTAACCTTTCCTACTGGTGCCGCATAAATAACAAACTCCTCTTCACCATCAAGCATTAAAAATTTATCTATTATTTCTTGATTATAATCTCCTATTGCACAGGTTCCACAACCTATAGATTCACATGCCAAATATAGGTTTTCACAAAGATGACCTGAGTCTTGAAGAATTGTCTTATGAGCAGCTACATCATATCTCCATTCACTTCTATATGGTATACAGCTCCAAATAAATACAACTGCACTGCTAGCAATAAACTTTTGGCCAGAAAAAGCTTCTGTTACTTCTTCTTCCATATTATTTTTATCAAACAAAAACACAATTTTATGGTCTAATGGCAAGTAACGATATACTCCTTTTTTTAATCCCTCTACCCTGTTTATTACTAAATAAGTTTCAAAAGGATGCCTTGCTCCACCTGAAGGCACTGTTCTAAAAGTCGCAAAATTTACTTTTCCGACAACTTTTTTTACTCCCTGAGTGCTCCATAACAAAAATGAAAGTTCTTCTAATGATAGACTTTCTTCTGTATAAACTCTGTTGCTGCTTCTATCCATTATGCAATCGAAAATATCTCTTTTTACTATAACATTCCTATCTACTTTTGGAAGAATAATTATTTCTTCATCTTCTTTCACGGACTTTTGAAGCAGCGGTTGCGGAAGTTTTTGTTTTTGGTCTGTTTCTATATCCTTAAGTAAATTAAACTTTGCTTTCAACAATTCCCTTTGTAATTTACCTTTATTCATATAAATTACCTTCTTCCTAATTTAAATTTACACCCGTTTTAAGTTTTTATCTTTACACTTACAACATAATTTCTTTACTTTTAAAGATTACAGTGCATTTCATGGTCAATAAACATAATGTACTTTCACCAACTATAAAAGAGTATAGTATAAATTTAATAATCCTATTACAAGCTATCTATAAAATATCAAAGTACACACCCCAGCTATTGCAGCACTGCAAGGAATTGTCAGCACCCAAGCCACAAGTATATTTTTTGCAAGACTCCATCTTACAGCTGAAATTCTTTTAGCTGCACCAACTCCCATAATAGAAGAAGTAATAATATGCGTTGTACTAACAGGCGCTCCCATAAAGGTTGCAGTCTGTATAGTAATGGCTGCAGCAGTTTCAGCAGCAAAACCATTTATAGGTTCAAGTTTAATCATATTTACACCCATAGTCTTGATGATTTTCCAGCCGCCTGACATAGTTCCAAAGGCCATGGCTGCAGCACAAGCAAGTTTAACTTCCCATAAAACCTGAAAATTTTTTAAAAATCCACCAGCCACTAGTGCTAATGTAATAATACCCATAGATTTTTGAGCATCATTTGAACCATGGCTGTAGGACATGAGTGCAGCAGATACAATCTGAAGCCTTTTAAAAATTCCACTAGCTTTAGTATGAGAAGCCTTATGAAAAAGCCATATTAAAATTATCATAAACAAGAAACCAAATATCAAACCTGCTATAGGTGAAGTAATAAGAGGAATAATAATTTTATTAAAGAAACCTTTCCATTTGATAACACCAAAGTCGAACTTATGAAAGGCTATTGCAGCTCCTATAAGTGCACCTATGAGTGCATGTGAAGAACTGCTTGGTATTCCAAAATACCAGGTAATCAGATTCCAGGCAATAGCTCCAATTAGAGCCATAGTTATCAGCTCAGGTGTAGCTACGCCTTCCTTCACAATTCCCTTACCTATAGTTGAAGCCACCTCAGTATTTAACATGGCTCCTACAAAATTCAATGTGGCAGACATCAATAACGCCTTAGTAGGAGTCAATACTTTAGTACCAACTACGGTTGCTATGGCGTTGGCAGTATCATGAAACCCGTTTATGTAGTCGAAAGTCAGTGCCAATACTATAACAACTATGACAAATGTACTAATCATATTTCATAACAACTCCTCTTATTTGATTTGCAAGCTTTTCACAGGAGTCTATACTATCCTCTATATATTTATATATATCCTTCCATTTTGTTATATAAAGTACATCTGATGGATTTTCAAAGAGCTTTCTAACAGCAGCTCTATATATCTGATCTGCTTCATTCTCAATTGTATTAACGTATATTACCTTATCAATCATAGTAGTGCTCTTTTGAAGATTCTTTAATTCAGACACTATATCTACAAGTTCTTTTGTAGCTGCTACAAGTTTATCCAGCATATTCATTGCTTCATTTGTTGGCTTATCCATGTAATACATATAAAACCTATGTCCCGTTGCATCAATATTATCTGTAACATTATCTATTTCTCTAGTAATAGTAATTATGTCTTCCCTATCTAGTGGTGTAATAAACATTTTATTTGTGTATTCTATAAGGCTGTGAGTGACTTTATCACCTTCATGCTCAAGATCTGTTAGTTTTGCAAGCCTTTTATCTGGATTACCAAGTTCGTCCATAAGTGTACGCAATTCCTTTGCAGCTGAATTTGAAATTTTTACACCTTGTGTGAAAAGATCAAAAAACATATTATCCTTTGGTTTTATACTAAACATAAGAATTCCTCCCCAGCAAATTAAATAATGTGTGTATTATTTAATAATTTTCCCTAGTATGAGTAGATTATTCTAAAAATACTATTAAGCATAAGATGTTATATTGTAGTTTTATTTATATGCAAATAAATTTACTTATAAAAAAAACACCACAAAATTTAAATAGATAATGCGGTGTTCTAATAAATTATTCATTTTTTTAATTTGATTTATTATATTTAAGATAGTGGATTTTTAATATTCAGCATGTTTAAAGTTTTTATCTTTTTTATCTTTCGTTGGTGATATACTTGTTTGAGCTATATCTTTAAGTTCTGAATCATAATTATATCTATAATTATAAATAACATTTGGTTCATCATTAAAAACTACATTTATAGAGTATGGTCCTTTATATGAATTCATATTATCTTTATTATACTCAACGGTTAGCTTAAAATCCCCTTCTTTGCAGCCTTTTGCTGTCAAATGTGCTGTTACCTTTTGTCTAACAGATTCTATAGGTTCTACTTTAACCACCTTTTGTGTAATAATTTCTACAGGTTCTTCTTTATATTCTTTTGATGCTGTCTCACCACAACCAACTAAAAAAATACTAATTATAAAAATAATAACCAATGGTACAGTTCTTCTTTTTAAAGTTCTCATAAAAACCTCCACTTTTCAAAAGTATATTTTTAAGTAAAAATTATGCATTAAAACCATTATATCATTTAGATTCCCTTTTTCTATGCTAGTTCAAACAAAAATTGGTAAAATAGTCTTTTATCAAGTGATTCTTAGACTCAGGTGGAGTTTGCTTGTGAGGAATACCTCTCTGAGTCTTAGAAGAACTTATCCAGGCGTGTAGCAGTGCTTATCCCCAAGTTAAGTAGAGAGCCAAAATCTATGATTTTGTGCGAATCACTTACTCCTTCGACAATAGGAGAAGGAGTTTCATATAAAGATGGGGGTATTAGCAATGGTAGCGATCGGATAAAAAAGATAAAACTTTTTCTAACTTTTTCCTTAGATAAATTGTTATACTAAATGAAAAGTACTTTTCGACTTGGTGAAAGGAGGTGCAGAAGTGGACAAAGATTTTTTCATAATACGAAGAATGAAACAGGGTGATGAAGCTGCAGTAGATGATTTTGTAAAATTGTACTATGGTGAAATCTATAAATATTGTTATTACAAATTAAATGATAAATGGCTGGCCGAAGACATTACACAGGATACCTTTACACGTTTTTTTGGACATTTTAACAATTATATTCATAAAGGAAAAGCCAAAAACTATCTTTATGTAATTGCTGGAAACCTATGTAAGAATCAGTATAAGAAACATAAAGAAGAATCTATTGATCTGATGGAAGAACAATTGACAAATAGTAAAGTGGAACAGGACGAGCTTACGCTGAAGGAAGGAATTATGCAAGAAATTTCAAGGCTTTCAGAAGATTTTAAGGAAGTTGTTCTTCTGCACTACTTTCAGAATTTAAAATTACGTGAAATTGCTGAAATACTTGATATAAAGCTTTCACTGGTTAAATATCGACTTTCTGAAGGTAAAAAATTTCTTAAAAACAGTATGGATAAGGAGGATTTTTATGAATAAAAATTGGGACTATAAAATACCTACTTATGATAAAGAAAAAATGAAACGAACAATAGAGCTTTCAAAGAAGCAATACTTAAAACAAGTAATTTCAGAACCAATAAGCAGTTTAGAATTTTTATTTGAGCAAATGCAGTATTTAAGTAAAAATTACTGGCTAACACAAATTATTGTATTTTTTGCAGCTGTGTGCAGTTTAGTAGTGATGAATCAATATAATTTTATAGGAAATAAAGCCGCTTATTGCGCTATACTCACTCCCCTATTAATCATTTTTGCAATACCAGAACTGTGGAAAAATATATCAGCTGGTGCATACGAAGTAGAAAATACAACTTATTTTGATTTGCGAAAGGTATACTTTGCAAGATTACTTCTTGTGGGAATGCTGGATTTAATAATAGCAACCATTTTAGTAATAGCAGCAGTGAACATAGTTAAGTTTTCCATATATGAGGCTGTTATTTATTTTTTTGTTCCTTTCAACTTTACCAGCTGTATTTGTTTTTCTTTGTTGTGCGGGAAAAAAAGGCTTTGTTCAGAGGTTTTAGCCTTGGGAATATGTATTATTCAGGCTGCTTTATGGTATGTGTTAGTGAATAATTATCATATTTATGCCATGCTGCAGATGAAAATTTGGTATTTACTTTTGTTTCTTTCTTTTTGCTATATGGTCTTTGCAGGGAAGAAAATTATAGAATACAGCAGATATTATTGTGAAATACAGATGTAATTTGGAGGTATATAAATGCAATTACAAGTTAATGATTTATGTAAAAAATTTAAAGATAATATGGCAGTGAATCATATTAATTTTACATTGGAAAAAGGAGTATATGGCTTGCTCGGTGCCAATGGCTCAGGAAAAACAACACTTATGAGAATGCTTTGTACTCTTCTTACTCCAACTAATGGTGAAATACAATATAATGGAGAAAATATTGAAAAACTTAATGAAAAATATCGAAGGATATTAGGTTATCTACCACAGGAATTTGGATATTACCCTGAATTTTCAGCAGAAGATTATTTGTTATATATTTCATCCCTAAAAGGATTAAAACCGAAAATAGCAAAAAAGCGTGTAAAAGAATTATTAGAGATAGTTTCATTAACAAAAGTTAGTAAAAAGAAAATCAAAACTTTTTCAGGAGGAATGAAGCGAAGACTTGGAATTGCCCAAGCTGTAATTAATGAGCCTGAAATTTTAATTTTAGACGAGCCTACCGCTGGGCTTGATCCAAAGGAAAGGATACGTTTTAGAAATCTTATAAGCCACCTTGCTGAAGAAAGGATCGTGCTTTTATCCACACATATAGTATCAGACCTGGACTCCATTGCAAAAGAAATTCTAATTATGAAGGAAGGAAGTATTATCGCCCAGGGTGATGTATTAAGTTTGCTAACACCAATAAAAAATAGTATATGGATTTGTGAAGCATCATTAAAAGAAGCAGAACAGTTGCGTGCAAAGTATGTGATTAGTAATGAGAAAAACATTGGAGAAAATATAGAACTTAGAATTATTTCTAGCGAAAAGCCAATTATATCTGCCAGGCAGATTACTCCTACACTAGAAGACTTATTTATGTACTATTTTGGAGAGGTGAATGAAATTGCAGATTTTGAAATATGAATTCAAAAAAATTTTTTGTAAAAAAAGTGTTCTAATCAGCTTTGTGGTGCTAACCTTTTATCTTGCAGCTATGTTGTTTTTTAATATAAAAGGTACACCATATATAACATATGTTAACGCTGATGGTACAGATATAAAAGGAATTAAAGCTATAAAACTGCTTAAAAATGCGAAAATGACATGGAATGGGCCATTGACAGAGGAAAGAATTAGAACGGTACTAGAAAAGAATCAAACCATTAATTCCCAAAGTAAATATGCTAGTATAAAAAACGCTGACTCTAACACTAAACTTTCGGATTCTGATGCAAAGCTTTCAAACATGCAGTATTCAGAGAAACAGGAATTTAATGATATTAAAGCTTTGATTTGCTGCTCTTATTCAGAGTTTCGTTCTTATGATTACGATTTAATGGATAAGTTAGATGTAAATAATTCTAACAAATTTTATTCTAACAGAATCAATCAGTTAAAAACATGGCTTAAAAGCCAGGAAGCCAACCAACTTTCAGCAGGAAAAAAAAGGTATTTAATTCATTCTGCAGAAACGTTAAATACACCTTTTGAGTATTCTTATGCTGATGGTTGGTCAATAGCATTGGAATATAGTGCTGCAGTTATTTATGCTCTGGCATTTGTTATTTGTATACTTCTAGCACCTATATTTTCATTTGAATATCAAACTGGAGCAGCAGCAATTCTTCTTTCTACAGAACATGGAAAGAAAAAAGCAATTATTTACAAATTAATTGCAGGCTTGTTATCTATTACTTTAGTGTATTTTGTGTTTATGTTCCTAGCTAATCTACCTATTTTTCTCATGTTTGGAATTGAAGGAGGAAATTGCCCTCTGCAGGCTTATATGGGGGGATGGAAAAGCTTTTATCATATAACCAACAGTCAGGCATTTGGGATGGTTGTATTATTGGGTTACATAGCTTGCTTATTTATTGGTACACTTTCAATGTTTCTTTCCTCAAAAGTGAAAAGCTCCTTTTTTACAATTATTTTGATTTTTTTAATTATGATGGTTCCAGCAATCTTAGATAAATCAATTGGAGTGCAAGGTATTCTTCAAAAGATTTTAAGTGTAATGCCGCATCAATTGATGCTTGGGTGGCGATTGATAACAGCATTTACGTTATATGATATTCATGGAAAAGTTTTTACCCCTTATGAAATTCTCCCATGGTTATATATCTTTATTATAATTACTTTATTACCTTTTACTTACCTAGCATCTCAAAAATATAGAACTGACATCTAAGGGTTCTGTCGACGCAGTATTACAAAAAATAGACTAGCATATGGACTTGTTATTTTTTTGAATATGCATAAAGCAAATTGAACAATTCCATTAGTGATTTTTGAACTTACTAATTTTAGTTTTTCAAAAGACTGTTTCACTAAGAATAAGTTTTACAACATATTGTATGTAAACTTCTTAGTAAAACAGCCTTTTTTCTGGCAAACCCACAAATTAAATTAGTTTTGCTCCTATTTAACTTCCAAGAAACATCATTGATATATTTTAAACCAGAACTATTGTCAACCATTTATATTTTTTCAGTTGACAATACTTGATAATTGATTTATTATTTTCATATGCAAAATTAGAAAAACTTTTTAAAACTGGAGGGAATGTAAAATGTGATATTTTTTAGGTATAACAAACAAATGATTAAAATTCACATAATAGATAGGAGAATTTAAATTGAAAAAGAAATTAACTATAAGAGATATTATTTATTCCTCATTATTAGCCACAATTATTTCCATTCTAGGTTATGTTATTATTCCACTTCCCTTTAGTCCTATTCCAATAACAGGACAATCTCTGGCAGTGATGCTTGCAGGCTGTGTTCTGACACCATTTCAAGCTGGACTTAGCATGTTCACCTTTTTACTCCTTGGATGTGTTGGTATACCTGTATTTTCAGGAGGAAGAGCAGGAATTGGAACTCTTTTAGGACCATCTGGTGGATATTTTATCGGATATCTTTTAGGTGCTATCATCATAAGCATTCTCACAAGAAAAAACAAATCTTTTACAGGTATGTTTGCAGGCTGTGTTATAGGCGGAATAGTATTAGTTCATATTATTGGTGCAGCATGGCTTGGGTTTATCACTAATATTGGAATAAAAAAAGCATTTATAACAGGTTCTCTTCCTTTTTTACCAGGAGATTTATTAAAAGCCATAGTTGCTACTTTTATATCCTCAAGATTAAACAAGGAGTTGAAAAGAAATTAGTACTAAAAGAAATGGTTTAATGAAAAAAAAGGTTTATATAATAGGAGGACTCAGAACACCAATAGGCAAAACTAATGGATGTTTAAAGGATTTTCTTCCTGAAAAACTGGCAGCCTTTATAATTAAAAGCCTTATACATAAATACAAGCTTCAAAGAGATTCTATAGAGGAAATCATTCTTGGAAATGCTATAGGACCAGGTGGTAATATTGCAAGACTCAGCTTGCTAGAAGCAGATTTGCCCTTTAATACAGTTGGTACAACCATAGATTTTCAATGTGGTTCTTCACTAAAAGCTATAAACCTAGCAGGAAATTTAATAAGATCTGGTCAGAGAAATATTGTTCTAGCAGGTGGAGTAGAAAGTACAAGCTTAGCTCCTAACAAGCAGTATAATCCAAGAGATTCTAGGTATAAAGGAAAAGATGTTTTTTTTAAAAGAGCACAATTTTCCCCCTGCTCAATTGGCGATCCTGATATGATAGAAGGTGCTGAAAATACAGCAAAGTATTGCAATATTACCAGAAAGGCTATGGATACATGGGCACTTCAAAGTCATATAAGAGCATTAGAGGCAAGAAATGAAAACAAACTTGAAGATATAATCTGCAGTATACAAACTGATGAAAAAATCATTAAAGATGATGAAAACATTAGAAGAAATCCTTCCTTAAAGCTTATGGAAAGAACTGTGCCAATTTTAGGAGTTCACGGCACTATAACTGCTGGAAATGCTTGCAGTACCAATGATGGATCAGCTCTTATAATTATGGCCTCTGAAGAAGCAGTACAAAAATATAACCTGCATCCTGAAGCCCTATGGATTGATGGAGAAAGTTCAGGAGTTGATCCAAACCTATTTCCACTTGGAGCTATTGCTGCTTCAAAAAAACTTTTGAAATTATATGATTTTAACATTGATGATATGGATTTTATAGAGATAAATGAAGCTTTTGCTGTAAAGGTGCTGGCATTTTTAAAGTACTTTAATTATCCAGAGCATAGAGTAAACATATTTGGAGGAGCCTTGGCATATGGACATCCTTATGGAGCATCAGGAGGTATTATAATGATTCATCTTTTAGAAGCTTTAAAGTATAACAATAAAAAAAGAGGAATGGCAACATTAGGAGTTGCTGGAGGATTGGGAGAATCCGCTATCATAGAAAGGTGTGATTAGTTTAATATGTTAATTTTTTCAGGAATATTCAAGAATGCAGAATTGAATCCAGAAAAAATATGTATGACTTTTAATAAAAAAAATATTACATATGGAGAACTTGTAAAAAATATAGATGAAAAGGCATTGTTTTTAGCAGGAAAATATGAACCAGCAAGCAAAATAATAATAAAAAATAAAAACCCAATAGATGCGGTAATTAATTTTTTAGCCTGTTCCAGAGCAGCACTAATTGCGATTCCAGTAGAAGCTAAAACAACTTCATTTAAATTACAGCAAATAACAGCAAAAGTTAAACAAAGCTGTATTATAGATGACAAATTTTGTTTTAAATATGAAGAAAAAGATTATTCAAAGCTGCCTTATATTGATGACTCACATATTTTTCTTGGAGCTTTGAGTTCTGGAACTACAGGACACAATAAAATTATATGGCGAGACCACAGCAGCTGGTCAAGTGCCTTCAAATACCAAAGTGAAGTATTTAATATAAGCTCTAGTGATGTACTTTTCATTGTAGGCTCACTTTCATATACAGGAAATCTCAACAGCACAATACATATGCTAAATGAAGGCGGTAGTATAGTATTTTCTAAGAGTATTTATCCTGGAATATGGATAAAAGAGATTCAACAAAATAATGTTACAAGCATATTTATGGTACCTGCACGTTACAGAATATTGTTGAAGGAACTTAAGAATGATCTTGAAGGTGTAAACTCCATTTTAAGTGCAGGAGACAAACTCGATTGTGAAACAGTGTATTTATTAAAAAAGCGATTTCCAAATGCTAGTATCTGCGAATATTATGGTGCAAGCGAATTAGGTCATATATCCTATATAAACTTTAGAGAAAGTAATATAACCGACAGTGTTGGAAAAGCATTTCCACAAGTAAAGCTTTGGCTAAAGGATGGGATCATATGGGTGGAAAGCCCCTATATAGCTCCTGACTTTAAGCCTAGATCTTCTGTTTATGATTTAGGAAAAATCGATGAAGAAGGAAATTTATATATTTTAGGAAGAAAAAATAACACTATAAATAAAGGTGGTGTAAAAATACTTCCTTATAACATAGAAAAGGTACTGGATTCAAATCCTGATGTGCTAAAATCCGTGGTATATGGTGTAAAAGACCCAATAAAGGGAGAAGAAATATGTGCAGTAGTTGTACCTAAAACTGATATAGTTACTGTTGAAAGTATTAAAAATTACTGCAGAAATAATCTTGAATCGTATATGCAGCCAAAGAAAATAAAAATAGTAAAAGATTTAAAACTGAACTCCAGTGGTAAAATCGATAGAAAGGCTCTACTTTAGTCAAAGATTTTTTTGAAATCTACTAACTACTTAGTTTCAATGCCTTAAACATATTTTTTATGCAAAAATAGAAAATTCCTATACAAAAATGAAGCAAGTAAAAGAATCAAGTGATTCCCTTACTTGCTTTTCAAGCCTAATTAAATTTGCTTATATTAGTTTTGGATAAATTCTAGTTTATTTATTTGAAGCTTTGTTAAATCATTTTTATTTACTAAGAATGTATATACAATACTTACTGATTTACCATCTATAATGTATTCATTTTGATATTTGGCTTCCATTATATTACCTGAGCCATCATCTTCCAAAACATCTATGCTTATATTCTTTCTATCACCATCTTGTACAGTATTTGATTTATTCACCATATCCTTAAAGCTATTTAAAGCAGTAACAGATGCATTATAATTTGCTGAACTTTTGTCTAAAAGATTTTCTATAACGCTGTAATCTTCATTATAAACACTATCTTTTAAATTATATATTCTGTTAGCCATTTCATAAGTAAACTTTTTGCCGGCTTCCTCTATACCATTAATATTCTTAGAAATATCATTCTTTAGTTGAGTGACAGAGCTATCACCTAAAACACCTGTACCACCAAATATATTTATGCTGCTAGGATTAATATTAAAACCTGTAGCTACATAGCTGGATTGTCCATTATTGGCAGCCAATACTAATGGTGCATTCAATTTGTTTTGAAGAGGACTTGAAACTAAAGCATCCGGGAAGTTTTCACCAGAAGCTACTATTAAATCCTTTTCAGGATTATAATTTGAATGATATAAATTCTCTAAGACAACACTGCTAGTCTCATATCTATCAAGGCCAAACCATCTATCTAAATTTATAAATTTATCTTTTTTTATAGTAGTAATTTGGTCAGATAGTGTTTGCACTACATTATTTGCCACTACACCTGGTCCACCAACAACAATAATCTTAGAAGGTTTTAATTCCTTAATGTATTCTACACTTTGCTGATCTATGCTGTCTTTTGCAGTCATAAATACTGGATATCCTAGTTTTGAAACTATATTATTAGCAGATAAAGCATCGGCAAATCCCTCTCCTGAAGTAATTACCACTAGTGTACCCTCTGCAACTGCACAATTTTGTATAACTTTTCTATTAGTTGCATATCTGTCTGTACCCTGAATTCTATCAACATTATAACCTATATCCTTAATTTTACTTTCGGTAACAGGACTAACAACACCAGTACCACCAATAATGGTTACTTTTGCATCACTGGAATATATGCTTTTTAGATAATCATAAGTACCTTTATCCTGACTATCTATGTTACTTATTAATATAATTGGAGCATTTAATTTTTTTGCTAATAGTCCGGCACTTAAAGCATCTGGATAATTTTCACCATATGTAACAATTATATTTTTAGGCTTTTCATCACCTAAAAAGGTCTTACTTGCATTTATTGAAGTCTGATATCTATCTTCACCAAATATTCTCTGCTGGCTCACATCAGCAGCCTTTACATTTGAAAACATCCCTCCAGCAATGATAGTAGTTAGTAATAAACTCACCATAAACTTATTTTTCTTCATCAATTTAAATCCCCTTTTTTAAATTAATTTGTACTACTAACTCCAACATATATGTTAATCTCTCAACAAAAATTAGAGCCTTCAAAAAAACATTATCATAAGTTGTTAAAAGCTGAAAGGCTTTATTATTGTTAGTTCTGCCATTATTGATGGTATCTTGCATAAAATAGAAATTTACATTACACTATTGTTGCAAACTCCACTATACCAGCATTTATCACATTCACTGTTTTTTTCCTTAGGAAAGTCTGAAGCTTTACATGTACTTAAGTTTCTTACAAAAATACAATCCATATTTTCAATATACTGATTTACCTTAGCTTCATCATAAACTATCTGCACCCTCTCAGGCACATCTAAAAAATACAATTCCAATATAATTTCTTCTACTTTGAAGCCCTTAACATATAAAAGTTCTTTAACAGCCTTGCCATACAAAAGCATTTGAAGTTCATAAGCTGCTGTTAGTTCCTTAATTTTTCTGTTTCCATATATAAAATTAGTTTTATAATCCGTTATTACTGCTGTATATTTACCATCTTTTTGAAATATCTCTAATCTGTCAATAAAACCTGATATGGATGTTTTTCTATGTTCCATCTGTGATAATGAATAATCCAGTTCATTAAATTTAGAAACCAAGCTTCCATAAGAAGACTTTTCTTTTTCCAAAAGTTTATAGCCTTCAACATAGTGCTTTAGTTTATTTTCAATTCCATCCACATAATTTAATTCATATTTTTCTGCAGCAGCTTTTATTATGTCTTTTTCATCAATGCTTACTTCATTATTTAAATTCTCAATTATACTGTGCACAGCTGTGCCTATGGTACTAGCACTGATAGACTGGCTAAGCTTATACTCTGTTTTTTGTTCAATATCTTCTACTTCCATCTTTGCTGTATCCTCAGCTAAAAATTCAGCTATATCATGTTTATTTTCCTTTTCTATATAATCCTTCCCATTTATATTTAAAACACTTTCCAAATAAAACCTTCTTGGACATTTTAAATATTTCATGTACCTTGTAGCACTTACTGATGCATAGTTCTTTATATTGCCTTTATAATTCAAACTTTCCTGAAGTTTTTCTTTATCTATTTGCACTTTTGATATTTTTCTTTTTATGACCTCCAGATCCTCTATATCATCTGAATTAATAAATTCTATTAATTCTTTATCTGCATTTCCTACAGTAAACGAATATTTAAGCTGTTTTAAAAAGCTATTAAGTTCTTTTATCTTATCTGTTTCATCTTTTATAGGAGTAGGATCTTTTCCATCATCACCTCCTGTGAGAATTACATAATCTTCAGCTCTTGTCATAGCCACATAGAGAAGCCTTTCAGTTTCCTCTATTTCCTTTTCCAGCTTACTATTTAAGTACTCTTCATACTCAGGAGTTGTTAATTCCACATTTTCTAAGTCTTTTGATAGTATTATGGAGTTCTTGTTGTAAACTAAATTAGGCTTATCCTTTTTACTCATAGAAAGCAAATCAGAATGAATCTTAGGTATTATTACTCCTTTAAACTCTAACCCTTTAGATTGATGTATAGTCATTATCTTAACTGCCTCAGAATCCTCTGTATCCAGTGCTGCTTCAGAATCATCACCATTTTCTTCATCTAATAAATTTATATAATTCACAAATTGTTCTAAAGTAAACAGCTGCTCTCTATCAAACTTTTCTGCCTCCTGCAGCAGCTTTTCTATATTTCTAAACTTCTGCAGTCCATTATCCTGACACAGCATAATTTCAAAAACATTGCATTCCTTTATAATAGCCTGGATTATTTGAACCACACTAAGCTTTTCTTTAAGTCCAGCTAATTTTTCTAAAATAGTAACAGTATTTAATAGCTTTTCACTATGCATACCATCTTCATAAACCTTTAAAGCTTCATAAAGATTTTCCAAGCTGCTCTCCTCTTTTTCAATGTTCATTTTAAGTAAAGTGTCATCAGATATTTCAAATAAGCTTCCTCTAAGAACCTGTATAAAATTCTTATTTTCTTCATAGGTAAATTCACCAGAAAAACCTCTAACAATAACTTTATATAAGTTTAATATTTCGTCTACCTCTGCCTTTTGGTAAAAGCCTACCCCACCAATTATGCAGTAAGGCACATTTCTTCTTTTAAGTTCCTCTTCTATATCAGGTATCACAGACCTGCTTCTCACCAAAATACATATGTCCTTAAACTCCAAATTTTTATCCCTTAAAATCTTTATAGCCTTTATAACTGCCATACCTTCTTTATTTTTCTTTACAGTTATATCCTTATTACTGTCTTTAAGTGCCTTTAAAGCTTGCTGAATATTTTCAAACTTCTTGGACTCCTTACCCTGAAGCATATTTTTCACTTCAGTATAAACATTATCTGAAGTCCTTCTAATTTTTTCATAAGTTAAAAGCTTAATTCTTTTTTCCTTTATTTCTTCATCCTTAGGACATTTTAAAGGCTGGTATCCATCTATTAATTCATTAAAAATAGAGTTAATCCCCTTAATTATTTCACTTTTACTTCTATAACAGGTACTTAAAGACACTTCATTTTCTATGTCTTTGGAAACCTGTTTAAAAATAGTATAATCAGTACCTCTAAAGCCATAAATACTCTGTTTAAAATCTCCAACAATAAAAATCTTCTTATTTATAAGCCTGCCATTATCATCTGCTGCAATCTTATACAAAATATTTTTCTGTATGCCATTAGTATCCTGAAATTCATCCACTAAAAGGGTTTTATATCTATTTCTGTACCTCTCCCTTAAATTTTTAATGCTAAGCACCTTAAGTGTCATTGTTTCAAGGTCATCATAATCTAAAAGATCCTTTTTCAATTTGTAGTTTAAATAAGCTTCTTCAATTTTAAGTGCTACAGCTAAACAAAATTTTCTTATACTGCCTTCTTCACTACTTTCACAAAGCTGTTTTATAGACTTTCCTTCTTCCAATACACAACTTCTAATTCTTAAAGCTTCTTCAGTAAATGTTCCCTGCAAATATTCTTCACCAAAGACACTTTTAAGTTTTTCTACAGCTTCCTCATATTCCTCTAATTCTATGCAGTGCTCTGCAGCATTTTGTGAAGCTTCTCGTAAAAACATAGCTTTATCTATACCATCTATAATAGAAAAACTAAAATCTACACCTAAAAAAGCTGCATTTTCCCTTACAATGTTAGAACAAAAGCCATGAATAGTGCTTATGTTAGCTCTATTTAACTTATCTAAATGTTTCATCCATTGTTTCTTATGGTCAAAATCTGATGAGCTTATCTTTTCATTAATAGCTTTTCTAATTCTCTCCTTCATTTCTAAGGCAGCTTTTTCCGTAAAGGTTATAGCAGCTATTTCTTCAATTTGAAGACCTCCTTCTAAAAGCCTTAAATATCTATTGGTAAGCACTCTAGTTTTACCTGAACCTGCTCCTGCAGATACTGCTATATTTTTGGTTATATCCACTGCCTTTTCTTGTTCTTCACTTAATCCAAAAATGCTGCTCATCTTTTTCCCTCCATAAGTACATTTTTCTCATCACTGCCATTTTCCTGAACCGTAAATTGACCTTCCATAATTGCTCTCATCTTATTTGTACTGTATCTACAAAGTTTTTCAAAGTCGCATGGATAAGTACTATACTCCTCAAAAAAGCTGCACATGGGTTTGTAATTAAACTTACCCTGCTTTATTGAAGCAATAGTATCTAAAATAGAGTCTTTAATATATTCCATAAGTATAGTAAATTTGTCTCCCTTTATATCAGAACGTTTTCTAGCAAAATCCAACTGCTTTTTATACTCTGTTTTATAAATTCCATCCTTTTCAACAGTATCTTCTGTTTTTTCAATACTTAAATATAATAAAGCCATACATTCAACTTTATCTGTTTTTAAAAGCTTTTTAAGTTCTTTTTCCACCACATAATAATAAATAGCTGTTTGATAATCATTATTTTGTACAATATCCTTCATTCCTAAAATACCGCTCTTTTTGTAATCATATATTACATATCTTCCTGTAGGAATTAATTCATTTCCTTCTTTTCTATATTCCAAATCAACTCTATCAATTTTACATCTTATAGGTACTCCAAAAACTTCTTCTTCTTCAAAGAATTTTTCCAAAAGATAAGGCTTTAAAATTGAATTTTTAGTTACATCCGCAAATACTTCCATTCTCTTTATATCTGCAGTAATAAAATTTTTAAGCACTCTATAGAGATAATTAAATATTAAGTTTAACTCTTCTTTAGGAATATCTATCTTTCTCAATTCTCCAAGAGATTTTTTAAATACAGCTTCAAAAACTTCCTCATCAAAGCATTGAAACTGCTGTGCTTTACTGTAATATCTATAAAGTACACTGTGATAAAAGCTTCCTATTTCGAGGCTTGAAAACTCTTCTTCTTCCTCTTCTTCTCCTAAGTTAAATAGTGTATTCATCATATATCTAAAAGGACATTTTAAATATTCATTAAGACTGGAAGGAGAAAATCTGCATAATGTTTCTGATATATCCTTAAAGTCATTTCCTAAAATTCCTTCATATTCGTTAAAAGCCTCTTCCTTTTCTCTATGATACTCCACAAGACCTTTATCTATAATTTTATTTACCTCTTTTTCCATAAGGCTCAAATTTTTTTTGAAGCTGTCAGTTTCATTATTTAAATATTTGCTTTGAAAATAGCTTCTTAAATAAACTGCTTGAAGTTCATAGCTGCTCATAACTTCATCATACTTTATTTCAAATCTATTTCTCATGGTAAGATTATTTATTTTATCTATTCTGCACATAAATTTAATTTCATCAATAAAGGAAGATGCAATAGCAAACTTACCATCCTCACCAGCAGATCTGTAACTTAGATTTAAAGTTTCTTCTGCTGAAGCTATGGACAGATTAAACCTAATTTTTTCTCTATTAAGCTCCCATAAATAATCCTTGTATCTTATACCATTTTCACAAAGCATTGAAGTTTCAAAGCTGTCAAACAAACCATTGTTCTTTACACACTTTGGCAATTCTCCTTCATTTAAGCCTAAAATATACACATGCTTAAAATATACTCCTTTAGCCAAAGCTGTATTTAAAATTCTTACTCCTTCATTATTTCCCTTCTTTACAGTGAAAGTTATCCCTTGAATACAATCACTTAAAAGCTGAACAAAATCCTCTTTTAATATGTCCTTATTAAGAATTTCACTTTTTTCAAAGCTAAGCTTTAGTTCATAAATTAAATTTTTAAATCCTTCAAAAGCCATAATCTCAAATTTATCATCATTATCAATATTTGAATTAAACACCTTATAAATAAGCCCTGCCATATAGTCTTTCTTACTTTCCATCTGCTGGCACAATATTTCAAACCACTCTTCTCCAGAGCAGCTGTCTTTTTCATACTCTAAAAGACCTTTAACCATTTTTCTAATAAGCTCCGAGCTGCTGAGGGCTATTTCATAATTTAAAGCCACAGGAATATTAAACTCATCAAATATTTCAATGATATATGGAGAGTAATCTTCCCTATTATTTATGTAAATAGCAATATCTTCTGGATTAATTTTAGCCATAAGCTTTTCTTTTATATCTCTTGCAGTTTCCCTAATTTCCGTCTTTATACAAGGATAAGCCTTTATATTAAGTCCTTCCACATTACAAGTTAAGCTTTCACCACAATAAAATTTACTTCCTAATTCCTTAAAATCATTTTTTACATCATAAAGTTCCCCATCTTCTCCCACTATTTCAAAGCCCATTTTTTCAAAGGGACTTTTTATTTCCTCCTCTAAGAAATCCTCCATAAAAGAATTTACATAAGGACAATTTACATATATATTTATATCACTGTACTTTGCTATTTCTTCCATAAGCTCTATACTTATGTTTTCTATATCTGTAAAACCATCTATTATAATGGAATTATATTTGCTTATTTTTTTAAAGTTATGAGCTAACCTAATAGCTTCTAATGGAATGTCATTTCTATCATAAATGTTATTTTCTTTTAAGTTTTTATTGTAAAACCTATATATTAAAAGCAAATCTTCCATCTTAGCTTTTAAAACTTCATCTTCTATATTTTCTTTAACCTTTGAAAACTTTTCTTCATCTATACAATTTCTTTTTAAACTTCTAATTAGTGCTGCAATTTCACTATGAAAACCTTTTTTATTGTACAATTTTTCGTAATAATTAAGTTGCCCGGTTTCCTTAAGATTACTGCAAATTTCAGAAATAATTACCTTCACCACAGGTTCAAAGATAACTCTATCCTGAGGAATTTCTTCCTTTATTATATCCATTTCTAGATCATCAAAAACGATTACTTTAGATCCTAAAAGTCCACAGCTTTCATTTAACAGCCTTTTTCTTACTTCTTTTATAGCAACACTGGAAGGCATTATGTAAAGAAATCTTTCCCCTTGTTTTTGAAGTTTAATACACATATCTATAAGTTTTTCTCTTCGCTTTGAAAAAAGCTTCTCCATATAAACTTTTCTTTCCATGATTAAATCTCCCCTAGTTTTTATTAGGTTTTATTTGTAATTATATCATAGCTTTCCTCTTTCAATCATGTTTTTTCTCCATAGAATTATCCTGAATTGCACCTATAAATGAATTTTTACTACTTACTTCTGAAAGGTTTTAGAAAAGTTAGATATGAAGTTAGTATTTCCTTTTTTAGGCTTTGATATATTTCCAACGAAATCCATTGCTCTTACTTCATAATTAAGCTCTTTCAATTTATCTTCTAAGAGTATCTTATCTATATAACTCATTGCAAGTTCTTCCTTTTTTGCTTCTTTTCCTTTGAAAATCCTATCTACATTAGTAGTGAAAATTAATTTTTTATTTCTATAGACTTCATACCCATATATCCCAATGTTATCACGGGCAGGGTCCCAAGAGATTAAAAATTCATTTTTCCCCACCTCTTTGACTGTAACTTTCTTTGGGAGTGTTGGTTTACGATTTTCTAACCGACCGCTTTTAACATATTTTAAATAAGTTTCATGGAAACCTTTATCAATATTATTAGGACTATAGTAATGACAATATGCAAAAGTTATAATGTTATCTACGTATGGTTTTTCAATTTCCATCTGTCTTATAAATCGATTAAGAGGGGCACTAGACCAATTTAAATGATTAAAGGTTTCTGTATTAGCCCAAAATAATAACCCTGGTTTAGTATCTACAGCCTTTCTTAATTCTGCAAACCAGTGATCTACTTCATCTATTTTTAGTCCACCACCGCCAACGGAATCCTGTGGACAAAATATATCTCCTTTTTCTAAATCCGTATGCTGAAATAAATAAGCCCAATTTTTTGCATATTCTTCAGCTGTTCCATAAATAGAATTCATAAAAGGTGATAACATCAACGGTAATCGATGATTCTTTTCTTTTAAGTGTTTTAAATTAATATCAATTGCTTTAGCTAGTACAAAAAAATCATCCTTTGTTTTAAAATTTAAATTATCTACCTCATATACCCAATACCATCCATGAAAAGCATTAGGATATTCCACATGGTATTTAGTATATAATTCGTCGGCTATCATATTCGCTCTTTCCATTTGATCATAAAGCCATTTGGGATCTCTAGGCCCTTTTTCCCACCAAGCCTTATTAAAATTAATACCTAAAAAAATCTTCATACCTGTTTTTTCTGCGTTTCTAAGACACATGTCAACAACATCTACACCTGGATATTCCATTTGTCCTCCAGGAATTTTGGTTGGGTAGATAGTTTTGGTTAAATCATTTTCAGTAATAGAAGTGCCCATAATAACGTAATGCATATTAACTTCTTTTAAATAATTAAATTCACTTTGCCATTTTGAATCATTCCACTTTTCCACCATATCAGCTTGAATAAATGACCCATCTGCTACAGGGTATTTTTTATTAGGATTGTTGATATTACGTAGGCTTAACATTGTCAACTTATTAGTTATTATACTAGAAACATCTTTTAAAATTCCCATAATATCTTTGAATTCCTTTCAAAAATTTTTAACATATTACCATATTAAACATCTTATGATAGTTTGTTTCCTTACATCTTCCCACTTAATAGAACTCATGTTGAGCTTACTTTTATAACATCCTCAACATACTCTTCAATCAACATTTCCTGATATCCAGCTTTTCCTATATCCTCAAGCTTTTTTATCAAAGGTTCTAAAGCGCTGTTTTGAATATTATTAAGCTTTGCTCTGCTGATATCAGATATGAATTTATTTGATATAACCTTCAAATAATCCTCCACATCAAATCTCCAAAGCTTTAATTTATCTCCATATCTTAGCTTTAATTTATTAGCTATTAAAATTCCTTCTGGATCAAAATCTCCAGAATAATAAATTTCTTCTACTTCTTGAACTACTTTATCTAACAAAACCACTGAAGCAAGCTTTAATTGTCCACTTGTACATACAATAGAAGGTTTAAATTCAGCTGTTCTTTTTATAACCTCATTAAACAAGGATGGATTTTCGAAAATAAATAATCTATTTTTATTACAAATAAACCTATCTATTTTAGACAAGTTTCCTAAGGTAAAAATAAGAGGCTCTCCCATATTTGTAAAACCATATACAAATTCCAGTTCACCTTCTTCTTTATAAGCTTTAAGTCCAAAGGTTGCAACATAACTGGATATTTCATCCTTTAATAGTCCTGCAGAATATAGTATTTCGGCAGTTTCTTCCGCATCTTTTGGAAATTCTGTTTTTAATATATAGCATATACCATGTATTAAAATTTTTCCTGCTGTAGTATTCATATCAAAATAGTGAGGATCTTTTGTAATTCTAGAAGAAAATATAGGAAGACTTTCTAAAGCACTAGCACTAAAGGTAAGTGAATTAATCCCATTTAATACAGCACTTAAAAGCAGCTTAAAATCTTCTAACTTGTTATCTTTACTATAAGCTTCATAATTTTTTATCAATATATTGTATCCAAAGCCTTTGTTTTCTAGTGCTTCCTGAAGCCATAATTCTGATTTTGTTCCTTTATTTATATTGATTAATTCTTTAAAAAACTCTTCTTTTTTTATTTTCTTACCTTCCTTTTCTTCTCTATAAGTTGTAAGGTTATCTTTAAAATATATTGCTAAAACCTTTGTAAAATCCAAACCTTCAAATCTTCCACTGCAAAAATGATCAAGAAATTTTTTCACAGATACCTTAGCTTCTTTAGCAGCAAAATACTTATGATGAATAGGAGCAAGTATTCTTCGCTCATCATCATTTAGCTCTTTTAATTGAAAAGTTCCAGAAAGCTTACCAATACTTTTATACTTTTCAAATATTGCAGTAAGTATCCTTTCATATTCCTTCCTGTCCTGAAAAAACTTCACCGCTTCCTTCTCTAACATACCATTCTCCCTTAAGTTCAAAATTACTCAAATTATATAGAATTTCGGAGCATAAGTTAAGCTTTCACCTTGTAATCCTATATAACTATAACCTTTTCCTTTCCATTCCACTGAAATCTCTCAACTACAACAATATCATCTTCGTTATCTCTCGTTAATTCACAAATAGCCAATTCCTTTACCGTTTCATAATCTCCCCAAAGAACCTGAGAATTTAATACATAGTCTAAATTCATCTTTTCTAAAAGCTTAAACATATCACTTATATTATTTTCATCAACTCCTGCAAAAGCTTCATCTAAAGCTATAATTCTAGGACAATCCTTTTTATCCGCTCCATTATATTTTGCATTTACTGCTGCAAAAAGTGGAACATACATAGCCATAGCTTTTTCTCCACCAGAAAACTTAAAGAATTCATTATCTGTAAGCTCTTTCTTTCCTTCTAAAGGCTTTGTATAATAAAGCCTGAATTCATACCACTGCCTATAGTCTAAAATATCCTTTATAATACTTTGATAGTTTACTACTTCACCACTAGCTTCAAGATCCCTTTTTTGCTGCTTAAGCTTTTCTTTAAAATGTTTAGATAGTTTATCTATATCTTCTTCTGTTACTACAGCACCTCTTTCAAGAATGTTTACTAGGCTTGAAACATCCATTTGATTTTCACTATCTGCCTTTTTAGGAACCCATCTTAAACTAAATTTAAGCCCACTTGAAGTATTCATAGACTCCATTAAATCATTCATTTGATCTACCCATATCTTAGTTTGATATATCTTTCCAGTTATCTTAGTACTGATAGTATTTATCAAAGTTTCCTCAAAAATTTGTCTTTCCTTCTCACTGATAAATAACTTCTGTTCTTCTATGACTTCCCTTAAAAGATGAGTTAAATTATAAATGGAAACTTTCCCATTAAATCTAAGTACAATATCATATCTTTTTCCCTTCATATACAGCCTTTTCTTTTCCTCATCTTCTATATTTTCCTCTAGTTCAAAGATTTCCATATGCTTTAAATTGTACTCTCTCAAATCTCCCTCATATCTTTGTACGCTTTCAAAAAGCTCTCTTCCATAGGTTCTTTCATCTTTATTTTTGTCTTCCTTATAATTAGTAACCACATATTCAGCTTTTTCCTTTAAGGTATCTGCTGCATTTATCTCTACATAATTAAGTTCAATTTCTTTTAATAAGTTTTCTTCTAATATTTTGAGAAATTCTTTTTCCCTTTTTATTTTTATTTCCTTTTCCTTTTCTTTTTCCATATTGCTTTCAATCTTATTGGCTATAGTAGTTACTGCTTTGTTCATTTCACTACTTTTATAGGGATAGCTGTCTACTATGTGCTTAGCCTCTTCTATGGCTCTTTCTATTTCACTTAAATTAGCCTTTATAAGTACTTCCTGAAGCCCTTGTACCTTAATACTTTTATTCTTTATTTTTTTATCTAAGCTTGCTACATTCTGCCAAAGTCTATCCAAATCTTCCTTAAGATATTCTATTTGCTCATCTATTGATATTATTCTCAAGCTGCAGCTTTTAAACTTTTCTACACTAATTTCTATTTTACTTAAAGTTTTTCTATAATCTTCTGCAGCATCCAAGGCATCTTCAAAAGACTTTGAATTCTTTTCTAAGCTTATTTCACTTGTTTCTTCAAAAACTTTTACTTTAGCCTGTTCCAACCTCTTAATTAACTGAGCATATTTCTCCTTTAAAATAAGTAAGCTTTTCTCCTGACTTCTAACCTCATCTTCCTTTTCTTCAATAAGCTCCAGATTGGTTTTTAAATCCTCTTTAGAAGGAAAAGCTTCATACTCTTTTTGCAGAATAACCATTTTTTTCTCTAAATACTTTAAGCCATCTTCTAAAGAATCCACTTGCAGCCTTATGCTTTGGATTTCCTGAAGCTTTTCTTTTATTAAGGCTTCTCTATGTCTTTTTCTGCTTTCCTCTCCTATATATTTCAATTCATAATTGGAGGAAGTTTTTCCCTTTATAATACCTATGTTATAAATACCTTTGTTGTTTAAATATGTAGATGTTCCTTCTTCTACAGATATACTACTAAGCACTGCTTCTAATTCATCTTTATAAAGTGAAGCAAATTCCCCATGTTCTACTTTTAAAAATGATGAAAGATTATTGCTCTTCTTTTCCTCTCCAGCAAATAAATATCTATCCTTTGCAGTTATATTCATCAATTCATTTTTATATTTATTAGGTACTATCAAGGCATTTATCATACCCATATCTATTAAAGAACTTTCAATGAGCTTCTTTTCTTCTTCTGACAAGTTTTCTGTAAAATCAAAGGCTCTATATAGAGGTATGAAAGGTATTTTCTTCTCTTCAAGCTTTTCACGGCTAACCTTTACCTCCTCCTCCAATATAAACTCAGCTTCTTTTTCCTGCTCCAATATTTTTATCTGTTTTTCTAATTCTTTAATGCTTTCTAAAAAGCTTTTCCTTTTCTCATGAAGTCCTGTTTTCTCTACTAAAAGTTTTCCTCTAAAATTATTGTAAGCATCACTTATAATTGGCTTCAGGTTTTCCAAATCCCCTCTTTTTTCTATATCATTTACCAACTTAAATAGCTTTTGAAGCTCTTCATCCTTTAAAATGAGCTCATTATTATTTCCATTATAAATATTTATTTTTTCCATGTATTCTTCTTTAATATGGGTAAAATATTCATAGCTTTCTTTCAGTTCACTATTTAAGCCTTCTACAATTTTAGCTGTTTTGTCTCTTTCTAGTTCACATTCTTCTTTTTCAGATTTTATATCTTCATACGTCTTTATGAATTTAAAAGCATTTTCTAATTTTCTTTCTTCCTTATTTAAGCTTTCTTTTATAAATGTAAAATCATAGTCCTTTATACCCTTCAAAAGTTCCTTTTTTAATAAAGCACCTTCTTCAAAATTAAATTCTTCTCCATAGTCTTCTATGTCATCCAATTCTCTTATTATCTGTGATTCTATGTATTCTTCTTCTTTTTTTATTTCTTCTAGTTTGCCTTCCTTCTCTTTTAAATCTTTATTCTTTTTATCTAGGGAAGTTCTTAAAGCACTGACCTCTTTTTCTTCTTCACTTATCTCTATCTTTAAATTTTCAAGTTCATTTTTAGTAGCAAAAATATCATTTTTTATGAGTTTCTCATATTCCACTCTTGCTTTATCATATTTTTCTTTTAAGTTATCTGCTTCCTTCTTTTTTATATCTTTTTCATCTTTTAACTCCTCAATGTCAAGCAGCAAGCTTTCTCTTTCCTTTGTCAATGCCCTTACATAATCTTCTTTCTCCAAATAATCCTTAGACTTTGAAAAGAGTATATATTTATTATAATTATGAAAGCTTTCCTTAAGACTTTCCGCTGCCTTCAAGCTTTTTTCAAAGGACATAAGCTTCATGTTTAAAGAATCCATATTATCCATAGCCTCTGCCATAGGTCTTAAATCATCCTCTGATAAAGTCTTTTGAGAATTATTTAATATGTTATATATTTTAGTAGGCTTAAATTCTTTAGAAAGCTTTGGACTTCTTATTTCAATCAAAAGCTTTAAAAGTTCCTCATAATTTTCAATGTCACTGAAACCAAAAAGATGCTCATTTACCTTATACATGTATTCCTTTTGACTTTCAGTAAAGAAATTCCCCTCACCTAAGGAATTTTTAAACTGCTGCTTTGTAAGAGGATACTTTTCTCCTAAAACTTTATAAAGCTTAAAATCCTTATTTACTCTTCTTCCATCCTTTAAAATAAAATACCAAGAATCCATAGCTTTAGATTTTTGTGCTCTCATTCCCATTCCAATAGTTATATATAAGTTACTTTCAGGCTTTTTAAATTCTATATATAAATACCCTATCCTGTCCTCATGATTATCATGAAGAAGATAATTTTCCATTCTTCTTGCAGTAGAACCAAAAGGATCAAGCCTGCTGGGTGCTTTATTTCCATCTAAAAGCAGTGGAATAAAGCTCTGTGTTGTTACAGATTTTCCACTTCCATTGCTTCCTCTTAAAAGAATTTTCCCATTTAAAAGCTGAAATTCCTCTTCATCATAATACCAAAAATTAAAAAGGCCAAACTTATTTGCAATCCATCTTTCCTTCATTTCTTCCTCCATTTTGTTAAAGCAAAGCAGTATTATACAACAATACTAGCTTCTTAGTTATTTTTAGATATACCTAATTTTCCTCTGCTAAATAATCCTTTGGGTAATCACCTACAACCTTACCTAGTACTGGAAGTATCACTATAGAAGCTTCCCTTTCTTCTACCATAAGGAAATCCTTCATATAATTTAACAACACATCTATAAAATACTCATCCTTACTGTCTCTAAGTTCTTTTTTAAAGCCGCTTCCTTTTTTATTTCTTAACTCTAATAAAAGCTCATTAAAATTTTCCCTACTTAAAACTATCTCATCATTTAAATTTAAAACAAGCTTTCCTTCTTCAAGCTTTTCCCTTATAAGCTTTCCAAATAGAAGTATAGCTTCACTTTCTCCCTTCATACTTGGAAACAAATCACCTATTTTGTTATCATCACTTAAAACTATAAGAGCACCATTTTTATGTACATGTAAATCCCAGCCTAAATTATTTTCAAAATTCTCCTGAAGGCTGCTTCTAAATTTCTTTATGTAATCATAGTCACTATCTTCTGTTCCACCATTATAGACAACTGGTGATAAAAGCAATCTCCTATAAACCCTATTTCTTCTTAGCATTCCCTTATCCTGCTCCACTCCTTCAAAGTTGTGGTGCATAAGTTCTTCAAGACTTTCACATTCCATAATATCCTTTGAAAAGCTTCTCACTATATATCTTGAAATACCAGTACTTTCATAGAGTACATCTGCATTTTCATTACTGGAAAACTCATCTTCATCACCATCATTATTTTTCATAATTCCTAATTTTAATGCTAACTTTATAACCTTAACCAAGGATTTTCTATTACTGTATTTTGTCCAATCTATCTTTTCATTCTGGTATTGATTTGATATGTACTCTGTTACAAAGGACAATACAAATTGTTCTTCTTTATTTTTATCCTCTAAATACATTAAAAGTATCACAAAAAATATATACTCCTTTATATCAGTAAAGCCTTCTATACCCATCCAGCCTTCTGCCCTGCCTGGTATCTTTTCAAGCTTCACAAAATCCTCATGAAAAATCAAATTATAACCCAGTTTCTCAATTAAAAAATCCTTAAAATTATCATAATTATCTTTTATTTGATAATAAAGCTCCCTGTTTTTTTCCTTTAAAATAATATAATTTTCTAGTAGTGCTAAAAGTTCCTTCACGCTTTCACCTCCAAGTATTTTCAGAGGACAGTTGAAAGAGGACAGAGGACAATGAAGGTAAGTTTTCTTCTTTACGTCAGAAAACTAATTTATTTTTAAGGTTATACTAGTCGGCAATGTTTCGCTTTAGCGAAAGGAGTCATCAAAAATTTAATTAAAGATTTTTCGCAGCAGAGCGGAGAAAAATCCTCCTTCACTGTCCTCTGTCAATTGTCCTCTGTCCTCTAAAAATTCCGTCATATTATGCTTATCAGCTTATTTAAAAACAAGCGTATAGTCAGGCATTTTAAATTCACCATCATCACAATGCAGCGTTATATATTCTTTATTTTCATGCTGTACCACATTATAAATCTTGCCATATTCCGTTTTACCAATACCCTTTTTGTTATTTATTCCTTTGGAAAGCCATCTAAGCAAAATTCCCCTTTGATTTCTGGATATACTTCCTAGCTTAGAAAAAGTAATTTTATCATTTACTATTAAACCTTCTACTAACTTTTTTTCTTCTTCTCTTTTAGCTATTATTTTTCCAAGCCTTATCCTTTTTTCTACACTTCTATCCTTCACTGCAACTCTACTGGCAGTTTTCTCTCTATACTGCCTTATTCTAGGCTTTACTGTGACATAATAAGGTTTTTCCTCATATATACTGCTTTCTATGCTTTCCGTTTCCCTAACAGGATTTCCTTTAATATGCTTTGGTATAAAAACACCAAATACTACTGATGAAAGCTTATGAGCATCTTCTATAGTGCTGCACTTTGAAAAAAGCTCTGCAATTTTCTTATACTCTTCTTTTCTGTTGCCACTTATGTATCTCATCTCTGTAAGCTGCACTGCATATCTTGTGATTTTTCTTATTATTTCATTTGTGCTGTCTAAAAGCTGATCTGCCATAGAACTTTTGTGTCCTTCTCCTAAAAACCAGCTTTTAATACTGTAAAACCTACCTCTATTCTTTTCAATATAAAACTCTTCATTTAACTCTCCTTCCAATCTTGGAAGAGATTTTTCGTGCTCTAAAGATTTTTGTATTACAATTTCTATAGCGTTTTCATCTAACCTTTGCAAAAATTCTCGAATAGCACTTGCATTTACTTGCAGCCCCTTTATAAAATCTCTCAAATAGGATATGAAGTTTTCCTTAAAAATTAAGAATTGTGTAGTTTTCATCAATTCTTCACTTTTAGGTGAATAAAACTTACTTATATAATCTTGATAATTTTCATTTAAGATTTTAAAATCTCTGTTTAATCTCTTCCACCAATCATATACCTTAACATTTTCTTTTGAAGACATACTATTTATCTCTTTAAGTTCTTCTTTAAATCTTTCTACCAAAGTAGCCTCCAAGGACCCCCTGTTTTCCTCCTTTAGAGTTTCAAGTCTAATGAGCATCCTCTCTATTTCAACAGTATAAGGTGATACTTGATATTTATACTGCTTATTTTTAAATTCCTCCAGCGTTTTCATTTTTCTCGTATCATACATGGTGAGTAGATTCCCCCAATTCACCAGTACTTCTAGATCCTGCTTTAAAGTTTCCATATCATATTTCTTGAAATCCTCATACTTTATAAGCTCTTCATAAATTTGTTCTTTTAAAAGCCAAAAGTTCATTTTTTCATAGTTTTTAAACATTATTCTTATTATTGGCCTGTATCGCCAGGTATTATCTACAGATAGATATTTTGTTTCTACAATTTCCTTTTTTAATTTATTGTCTAAAAACATTTCATTTTCCCTTCTCTTTATTCTTATATTAATACACACATTGTAGCATATTGTGATTTTATAAAAAATATACTACGCACTATTTTCCCACATAAAGTAAAAATGTGATGAAATTCACCACATTTTATTTATCAGTTTCTATTTTCTTTATATACTCAATTATATTTTCTGCTATTCTTAATGATTCATGAACATCTTCTTTTTCTGCCACCAGTGGTTCCTCTGCTGGATATCTTGTTTCTATATAATAGGCATTTAGAAAAGCGCTATCTTTTAAGAATTTATTGAATTCTTTATCATACATTGAGGCAGTTTTACATAATTTAAATAAGTTATGTCCATTCTGCAGTATTCCAGTCTTGTATATTAAAAAACCTTTCATATACTTTTCTACTGCTTGTTGAAGATGAAAACATACAAGTCCCAAATCTCCATCATACTCATAAAGAATCTTTGCTCCTTTTAAATCTTTATTTCCCATTATAAACCATTCATTGTATTTTAATGTATCAACCATAAACAGAGTTCTTGGCATCAGATGGAGTTTTAACTTCACCTGATGCTTAGAAATCGTTATCCAGGGACGTAGCCGCTCTTTACTCCCGCTTGGAGAAGCAGGAGTATTAGAGCGGGTAGTCATCGGATAAATTTTCACTCCCGTTTTCTGGATTAAGCTAGCAAAGGATGCTGTGTCCGCTATATTTTTTTCCCATGAACTTTTTGTATATACTATAAAATCAATCTCTCTAGTACTTTCTATTTTCATGGTTAAATCTAAGAGTAACTCTCTCTTATCTTCAAAATCTAATACTATACATATATCTATATCACTATCTTTCCTTGCTCTTCCTCTAGCACATGAACCAAAAAGTATTATTTCATATGGATTATATAATTTAACTATTTGATTCTTTATTTTTTCAATTTCTTCTCTAAAAGGTATCATGAAATAAATCCTCTCTATATTATTTATCTTTAACTTTATTATAATTTATATAACATAATAGTTCAATTAAGGCAAGCACATATAAATATTTTGAAAATAAATACAATTATGGTATAATGTGTACAAGGGATAATATAGAATAAAATTCTATTAAAACATATTAGTAAATTTATAGGGGGATAATTATGTTGGAATTAACTAATTCTAAAAGATGGGGAATAGGAAGTTCATCATTAATAATTTCTATATTCTCTATTATGTTTTCATTTACTTTTTTTAATGGAAAATGTGTAGGAGAGCATATTTTAGGTGTACTTAAAATATCTTTTCCTGTAGCAATAATTTCTTTGATTTTATTTTGCATATCAATATTTATTGGACACAAATACGAAAACGATTATTTAGCTAAACCAGGAAAAGCATTATCCATAATATTCATCATTTTAATGATTATATCATCACTAGTGAGTTCATTTTTTTAAAAACTTATATAATTGAAAGGTAGTTCAAATAAGAATTGGACTACCTGTTTTAATACATGTTGATATTACTTAGTCTTCACCATCCTTTTTCCTCTTTTACTCTATTTAATCTTTCTATTTAGTTATCACTTAGGTTTTTCACTTTTCCAATAATTATTGATGAACTTAGCAAAACACAATTTCTGCATTTTTGGTTTTTTACAATTAATTCCAAAACAGTATTGACTTTCTAAGATTACGGTTGTAAACTAAAGTTATAAATTACTTTTGTAATCCAGGAGGTAAAGTTACATGTTTAAAATTCCAAAAATATCAGAAGATGAATCTATAAAATTAGAAAGTAATTCTTTTATCACCAAGGTATTCAATGGTTCTATTAAATCTATGCTTCTAACCTTTGTTGAATCAAATGAAATATCTAAAAAAGACATAGAAGAATTAAAAAAAATACTAAACCAACCAAATAAAATGAAAGGTTGATATATATGGATTTTACAAGTATCTTTCAAATGATTGTACTCTCATCCTTCATTGGCAGTATACTAGTACTAGTGTTACTAGTTATTAAAAGAGTATTTAAAAACAATTTAAATTCTACCTTTCATTATTATGTATGGATGATATTAATTCTAAAATTAATGATTCCTTTTGGACCTCAACCTCACTTAATTTTTCCCAATATTCACAAAAGCATTTATATACAAACTAATACAAATGAAAATGCACAAAAAACACAAATCAAATCTCCTGTGAAGCTTGAAAATGAAAATATAAATTATTCAACACTAGCAAATACTATTCATTTTCAAAATAAAAGTAATACTAACACCGTTGTTAATATCTTTTCAAAAAACAGTTCTACTATTGAAAATGGACTATGTTTTTTATGGATTCTTGTAATTATATTACTAACAGGAATATTAGTTCTTGGCTATAAAAAACTGAAAGAAATTGTTAGTGT
Source organism: Clostridium carboxidivorans P7 (assembly GCF_001038625.1). Lineage (GTDB taxonomy): Bacteria > Bacillota > Clostridia > Clostridiales > Clostridiaceae > Clostridium_AM > Clostridium_AM carboxidivorans. Next base: position 959,862 of record NZ_CP011803.1, on the reverse strand, counting down.
TTCTATAAAAGATATAAACTACTCTCACAAAAAAATTCTACATGATTGTAAAAATGTTATGAACATAAGATCCCACTTAGGATTGTTCTATTCTTCTCAAATTAGCAGTCCTTCCTTATGTGGATTCATTAAACCAAAGATATTAATTCCAATTACTGTTGCAGATAATATTGGTGATGAAGAATTTAAATACATCATAATGCATGAGCTATGCCACTTCAAAAATAAAGACATAATAATAAATTCACTTATAACTCTGCTATCAGTTATATATTGGTTTAATCCAGTCTTGCTATATGGCTTTCAAAAAATCAGGGAGAATTGCGAAATTTATTGCGATTATCAAGTAATCTCTAATTTAAGCCAAGGTGAAAATATACAATATGGAAACACAATAATAAGAGTATTAAAGTTAATTGGAAAAAATAAGAGACTTATTGGAACTACACCAATGGTTATGAATAGTTCTGAAATAAAAAGGAGGATTATTATGATTTCAAGATATAAAAAGCCAAGTATTAAGAACATATTGCTGGGAGGCATAGTTATAACTATCATAGGCGGATTAAGCATTACAGTGAACACTTCAAGTATTGGTTTATGTAACAATTCTAAAGCTGCAGAGATACATGAAAAAGCATCAGAAATTACTACTAAAAGCAACATTAGCAGTATATCTAATGACAAGCTATCAGATAGCATAAAATCGCTGCAAATCAATAAGTCAAATACTATAGTACCATTTTCAGCTGATATAGTTATTTATAATAGTCATCCTGATGAAGATTATAAATTAGCATCTAGTATAAAAGTAAGTGAACTAGGTGCCTTAATCAATGATAAACTTGTAAAAGAAGGCTTAAATAGCAAATTTCTTTCATGCACCGCACCTAAAGAGTATGCAAAATCCTACTGTAATTCACGTGACTTGATAAAAACAAATGTAAAAAATTACCCTAATACAGTTCTTATAGATATACATGGAATTATAGGTTTATCCGAAGCAGAGGCAGATAAAGCTAAAACCATAACCTTTGTATTTGCTAAAGAAAGTCCATACTATAAGGACAACTTTAAGTTTGCTAATTGTATAGTAGATAACATTAAACGTTCGAGTAAAATTCAAACAAATATGATCTACTTTAATAAGGGAAACACTTACTTCAACCAAGATTTATCTAACAAATCAGTACTTATTGAGATTGGAAATGATTTTTCAACCGAAAAAGATATTAAAGCTTGCATAGATGCCCTCGTTTTAGCAATAAAGAATACTCAAAAACTCTCATCTAAATAACAAAATCAATTAATAAAGCAATTAAGGCAAGCACCTTGATGATGCTTGCCTCAATTATTTTCTTTCCAGCTTCCCAATATAATCTACTCTTTTCCTTAAGAGTTAACTGGTGATTGCTGTTTTTTTACAATATAAATTCCATAAATTATAGTTAATAATGCTGCTCCATAGCTTATTATTTGTACTACAACAGGAGCTACTAAATTTATTGTTAACCTATCTTCAAAAATCATTTTGAAGGATGTATGAGCAAGTATTGCAGCACCTATATAAGTAACTATAGGATATTTATTCATAAGTTTTGCTACCAATTGACTTCCAAAGAATATAATTGGTACATTTAAAATCAATCCCAATATTATAAGTACTATACTTCCATCTGCCAAGCTTGCTATTGCAAGAACATTATCTAAACTCATAGTAATATCTGCTACAACTATACTAAATACAGCTCTCATAAATTTATTTGAAGCATGTATATTTGTATCTTCTATACTTGATTCCACTGCACATTCTTCACTTAATTTAGGTTTATTTTCTTCATTTGATTCAGGCTTTATGAAATCATAAGTGATTTTTACTAACAGAAGCCCACCTATAAGACGTATAGGAAGCCATTGTATGGCCAAAATATATACTAAAAAGCATGCAAATATAATTCTTAACAGCATTGCTGCAAATATTCCTATAAAGGATGCAAATTTTGCATGCTTTGGAGGTAAATTTCTAGTAGCTAGTGCAATAACACCTATGTTATCACCACTTAAAACTAAGTCCATAACAGTAATTTGAAAAGCCTTCATCATAAAGAGGCTTAAATCTGGCATATTGTTATCCCCTTCCGTAATTTCTAATTCTACATTAAATAATTGCTTAATATCTAATACTAGTTTATCATAAATCTCATGCAATGCAACATTCATAATCCCATATTATAGTTATTGTGCATACTGTAAATAGTCATAAATACCACATTCTTCATTATTCTCATACTATCTTTAATAATCCTTAATAATGTTTATAAAGATACATACTACTTTCTCAAATCATGAATTCTGCAATATAGCCTAAATATACTATAGTAAAATGTTCTTGTATTGAATAACACAAATTGAATGGTAATATAACACATATAAGTAAATGCACCTTTTCTGAACTGCTGCATATAATAATATAGTAGTCAATTACTATGGAGGTATATACATGTATTATAACTATGACACTGATGAAAACTATTATTCACCTTACTCATACATGCCATTTTATTCAATGATGGATGATGATATGATGGATTATGGTATGACCCGTCAGCGACCTCAGCATTACCCTCCACAACGTCCCCGTCCTCAACGTTGTGGTCCTAATGGATGGTGGATTCCTGGACATTGGGAACGCCGCTGGGTACCGGGACATTGTGAGTATAGAAGACCTAGATAAGAAGTACATTATAAACCTTAATTAAAGACAAAATTAAAAGATATGCATTTTAAAAAAGAGCAAAGGTTAAATGACACCTTTGCTCTTTTACTTTCAAGGAAAAATAAATATATTTTTATAATTTCGCATATTAATAATTTACATGGATCAACCAAAACTTTATATTTTTATTACTCCACCCAAGATCCCATGGTACTCTGTTCCTATCTGTATTATGACAGCTAATTAAAGGATATCCTTTTGAATCAACACCTGTTACAACTGAAATATGTTTAATATCACCTTTTTTTTCATAAGCAATAAAATCTCCTGGAAGCAGCTTATAAGAATCCTTATATACCTTCTCATAGTTTCCATATGCAATAACAGATGCCCTACCACTATGAAGCATATATGCTTTAAATCCATCAGCATTTAACCAAGCTCGGGTTGCTCCGATATTATCGTAATTCCAAGCAGAATTTTTTCTAAATCCTCCTCCCTCAAATAGTATTTGGGATGCAAAATTAGCACAATCTCCTCCCATGGGATTATAATCTCTATACTTTTTATTATATTTAAATCCATATACTTCATCATTAGCTGCTCCACTATATTGATCAGCATATTCTACAGCCTTTATTCTCCTTTCACTTATATTAGAAATATCCCTTGATGTTTGTGATGATATATATTGTCTAATGGAATCCGCTTTTAAGCTATCTAAATTTAGAGAATCTGCAAAGGGGTCTTCATACCATTCTTTTGTAATTAACCACACTCCATCTTTGTTAACAATATTTAACAAATGGTGCATTCCTATTCTAGATGTATTTACTAATTGCGGCTCATTTTCATATATATATTTATATTCCATTGAACATAACAAACTTACTGTATATTTGTCCTCCTTGCCTTTAATACTTTTAATTAATATTTTAGATAAAATGTCAGTAAACTTAACTCCTTGCTTTTCTTCCCAACTTTCAATATAGTTTATCTTCTTTTTTTCATGTTCATAAGCCCAAACTCCATACTTAGTACTTTTATCATAAATAGGCTCTATCATTTGTAAATTTTTATCTAATATAGCTTTATTTCTATTTTGAAAAATTTTTTCTATAGAACTTGCAATTTCTTCTTTAGAATCAATATTACTACCTAATACTTGAGTAGTATGACTTATATATATCAGTAAAGATACAATAATTAATATTACAATTCTTACAACCATGGATTTATGTTTATTTATCATATAGAATTTCATATTCTAATTCTCCTTTATCTCTTAATGCAAAATATATAATAAATTAATATAAAAAACTATATTTCTACCTCTCTTGTAAAAAAAAGATAAGGAAAATATAAATCTTACTCTAGAATTTTAACCTAGTGTAAGATTTATATTAAATTTGTGTATTTGTTATATTGTTTTTATTACAATTGAGAATAGAGGATGCTTTTAGTTTATACTATTTTAAAATAATTATTACTAAAGTTATATGAAAATATTTAATAAAGTATTTTCATTCAACTTTTATTTTAAAAGCCTGCACCTAAAACAGGTACAGGCTTCATGTAATTGAGCGTGTGGGTTAGTTCAATGAACCCACTTATAATTTATACATAAATATAAAAAATTATTCTCTTAATTTATTAATAATGTCACGATTTAACCTTTTTTCCTCTATTGATAATTATAGAAACTAAAACACTTATTACCAATATAGAAATGATAACAAGAATAGATACTGCCACAGGTATATGATATTTAAATGATATTCCAAGCTTTATACCAGTAAATATAAGTACTACTCCTACTCCATACTTAACATATTCAAAGGTACTATGTAACTTTTCTAAAAGAAAGTACAAATTTCTAAGTCCTAATATTGCAAGAATGTTTGAGCTATATATAATAAATGGATTAGTTGTTATTGCAAATATTGCTGGAATTGAATCTATTGCAAAAATTATATCTGAACCTTCTATTAAAAATAGCAGTGCAAATAATGGAGTGGCATGTAGTACATTATCTATCCTAACAAAAAATTTTTCTTCATGAAGTTCTTCTGTAACTGGTATCATCTTTTTCAGGAGCTTAATTAATTTACTATCTTCATAAGATACATCTTCTTCTTTATTTAATACAATTTTAACACCACTTATAATAAGCAATACTCCAAATATGTACAGTACCCATTTAAAACTATTTACAATGGCAATCCCTAATATTACAAATACAAGCCTTAATATAATAGCACCAATAATTCCATAGTTCAAAACCCTTTTTTGGTATTTAGAACCTATTCCAAAACTTGAGAAAATTAACAAAAACAAAAATAAATTATCAACGCTAAGGCTGAGCTCAATAATATAACCTCCAAGAAATTCTAATGCTTTTTCAGGACCCATGTAATACCATATACCTAAATTAATAATAAGAGCTATAAAAGTAATCAGTAGAAACTTTATTAAATGTTTTTTAGTAGACATTTTTTACCTCCCTTGTAAAAAAGATTTGAAACATTTTTATAACACAATATTAACTTATATCAATGTTATATTATATCAATGTTATATTATATATACTTAAAATCCTTTTTCTTATTTTAAATTTAATTTAAAATAAGAAAAAGAATTAAAACAAATCATTAAAATTAATACAATTAAATAAAAAAACATATAAAAAAGAATGTAGTTAGGTTTTATTCAAACAAATCTACTACATTCTTTTTATTTCATGAGTTGTTTTTAACAGTTCTGAATATATTTTATTTCTAAATATATTAAATTTTTCAAATTCATCTCTGTTTAGTACATTTTTATCTAGTTAATTAAACAATCTATGAATTAATGCACTAGGAGCTTGAACTTCTTCCGTTAGGTACTCCAATTGGCTAACTTTTTCCGAATATATTTCATCTTGTTTCGATGTATCATCTATCTGTATATTGTGATGAGAATATACTTTTTTATCATGATTTTCAGAATGATCATCTGAATAATTTACATGTTTACCATCAATACCGGCTTTCATTCTATCCATTTGTACTATGTTTGTACTTATATCCCTCTGAATTTTATGAATTGAAGTATAATCGCTGCTAACTAACATTCTTTCTACAGCTCCATATATTAATAAAATTGCTATAATACTTGCTATAACAATATTCCTTTTATTTAACTTTAAAAATCTGCTTATTTTAATCTTTTCTTTTTTTGTACCTTCTTTTCTAATTTCTTCTGACATATAAGAATTATACGCATTATTAACATTACTAATATTACTGCTGTCAATATTAATATTATTAATGGTATCTTTCATGTATGAATCATAAATTACATTGTATTTTGTTCTGCTTTCTACATTGTTTAATATGTTGTATGCTTCATTTATATCCTTCATCTTTTCATTTGCTTCATTTAAGTTACTATTCAAATTTAAGTCTGGATGATATTTCTTTGCTAAAGCCTTATAAGACATGGTAATTACTTCTTGTGAAGCATTTCTATCTACTTGCAATATTTTATAATAATCTTTAAAGCTATCTCTGTTCATATTTTACTCCTTTTCCTACACTAGAATAATATGTATATAATGTGCTTTTAATTTAGTTAATAGCTTAATAATATATTAGAAATGTTACACTAGTATAACAAAATTGTGTCAAAACTGTGTATATATTATTAAAACTTTTTTATGATAACTATTTTGATAAAATCCATACCTTTTTGTATATAAGTAACATATTATTACTTTAATAATATACTGTAATATAAAATAATTTACGCATGACAAAGAATTACAAAGCGAGGTATTTGTTATGAATAAGCTACACAAGAATTACCATTGTGGCATAGATGTAAGTAAATTAAAGTTTATTGGAAAAGGCAGTCAAGGTAAAGTATATTTCTTGCCGCCAGACAAAGTAATAAAAGTTTTTTTCAATGATTATTCCTTCAAAGATCAAATTCATATTTTGAAGTGTGCACAAGAAAGTAGGTTTTTTACTAAGATATATAATTATGATGACGACTCTATAATTATGGATTATGTACCTGGACCTAATCTTAAGGAATACTTGAAAAATAATTCTTTAGATGAAAAGATAGCATTTGAATTAGTAGAATTAATATACAATTTTGAACTACTAGGATTTACAAGATTAAATATTCGTTCTCCTCATATTTTTGTACAAGCCGATAAATCTATTAAAGTAATAGATCCTAGAAAAAACTTTGAAATTGTTGAAAAATATCCTGTAAGTATACTAAAAACATTAAAGAAATTTGGATATTTAAATATATTCTTTAGACTAATAAAAAATAAATACCCTGACAAATATTCTAAATGGAAAAAATTGCATTAAATTAGGTAGAGTTATTAATTTAACTCTACCTCCTAAAAAATAGTCCAGACTTTTATAACATATACAATTGATTTAAAAATGCTATTTCTATCTTCATTCCTGTTCTTCATAACAAATAATAGGAGTTCCTTCTTCTATATTATCAAAAATTGCTTTAGCCAAGTCTAACGGAACATTTACACAGCCATGAGTTCCATTTCTCTTATATATATCTCCTCCAAAAGAATATCTCCAGGTTGCATCATGTATTCCTATGTTTCCAAAAAAAGGCATCCAATAACTTACTTCAGTTTCATAATTTAGCCCACTTAAAGTTGCTCCATTTTGTTTATAATTAAGCATATAAGTACCAAGCACAGTAGAGCATCCTCTATTAGGATCTCCAGTTACTATATCACCTTCAGATATAAGCCTTCCATTTTTATAAAACCATAAATGCTGTCTTGTTATATTAACTTCTACATAAGTTTTTCCTATTTCATCTTCACCTCTGGGTAAAGATTTTTGAATATATATAGGTTCTTTTTCTAGAGTTTCACCAAACCTTATGTTTTCTAACAACACTTTTGTTTCAGCAGTACAATTGATTTTCCATCCGTAAAGCCCACCTTCAACTTCTACTATTTTTCCTATAGATGTTTTAAATTTTCTTGCTATTCCAACTGTATCATACTTTTTTGCTAATCCCTGCACATATTTATCAACTGCTTTTTCATCTATTACTGTTTCTAAATTTTCATCAACACTAAGCCACTCATTTATAATATTCCCATCTAATATTTCATTTTTATTTTCAAATATATAAGTGATTTTTGTTGATACATACTTATTTAGTAAATCCTTAGTTTTAGAAACTTTATTAGAATTTAGAGTGTACTTTGGGTTTTCATAACAGAATTCTTTGTTTAAATCTAATTTTGTTTTTCCTTCTAGTATACTCATTTTTATAGCTTCATTCATTTTACCTTTATTTATCTTATTTCCATATACTTCTTTAATGACCTTATAAGAACCATTTGAATATTTAAAATTCACATTGTGAGGTTCTATAATAGCTTTATTCAAACAATTTAATTTATTTATCTTATTTTCCAAGCTGTCTTGATTATAAATAAACAAATCATTTACATAATATTTTTGATTTTTAAATAAAGAAATAACCCATTTAAATGAACTTTTCTTGTGACAAATTTTAAAAACATTGTTTGTTTCATTGTATTTCAGCCCTATATCTTGTCCTACTATTTCTTCTATTTGCCCATTTCTCTCTACTAGCTGAAGTTTATAATTTCTAGTATAATTTCTAATTATATTATTAGCATCATCATATGACTTTAATGAGACATCTGCTCCATTTATTACTGTATTGAAAAAGAAATGATTAGTAAAATATACTGAAATAAGTAAATATATCAGTATAATTGAAAATATCAGAATAGCAATATTTGCTTTATCTTTACTTTTGAAGAACTTTTTCACATTAATATTTCTCATATGAATTTATACCTTTCATAAAAAATACAAGCATATTTTAAATATAATAACTAATTTAAAATATGCTTGTATTTTTGATTTTAAAACTAAATATATGGATGTTAATTTTAAATATACAAAAAGCATCTATTTATAATGCTATTGCAAATATTGCTAGGATTAAATTTATCGCAAAAAATTATATATGATTCTTATGGTTATTATCCTCTACCAAAGAAATGTATTCCTCATATCCTTCTTCTTTCATTTTATCAAATGGAATAAACTTTAAGGCAGCAGAATTGATACAATACCTTAATCCTCCTTCTTCTGTAGGACCATCATTAAAAACATGGCCAAGATGAGAATCAGCATTCTTGCTTCTAACTTCAATTCTATGCATATTATGACTAAAATCAGCCTTTTCTTTTATAAACTTTCTACTTATAGGCTTTGAAAATGCAGGCCAGCCGCAGCCAGAATTAAATTTATGAGCAGAAGCAAATAGTGGTTCACCAGAAACAATATCAACATATATGCCCTTTTCAAAATGGTTGTCGTAAGTATTATTAAAAGGCCTCTCTGTTGCGTTTTCTTGAGTAACCTTATACTGAAGTTCATCAAGCTTTTCCTTTAATTCTTCTTTACTTGGCTTTTTATAGTTTTGTGACATAAAATCACTCCTTTTATATCTTTGTTTCCTATTATAAAGCATTCTTTGATTTTTATCCGATCGCTACCATTGCTAATTCTATATAATCATATTATAGCTTTCTTTAATCTAAGAAACAGGAATATATGTAGCTCTGTCTCTTGGCTTTGAAAACCACTTTTCTACTGTACTTATCCATTTCTTAAAGTGATCAGTTTCCATATGTTTATTTACATCATCTTCTGATTTATAAACTTCATAAAGCAAAAATTTTGATGAATCATCTTTGCACCTAAAAAAGTCAAAACCTATAATTCCTGCTTCTTTTAATGAATTATTTTGATTTTCTTTAGTTGCTTCAATAAACTCCTCTATATGCTTCTTGTTAACATAAAGTGTTACACTTTTTACTATCATAGTTATCTTCTCCTTACAACATATTATTTAAAAGAACAGTTATTATTCAAAGTAAACGATCAATTTTAATCCTAAACAACTCCTTTATAATTTAACTGTTATAATTATTCCACCAAACAGCTATATCATAGAATAGAGGCAAAAGACTTTTTCCATAATCAGTTAGAGAATATTCCACTCTTAAAGGCATTTCATTGTATTGAACTCTTTTAACTAATTTATCATTTTCCAGTTCATGTAATGAACTGGAAAGCATTGTATTGGTTATTCCTGATATCTCTCTTTTCAATTCATTAAAACGACTTACTTCATTTTTTAGCAATTGAGATAAAATCCTCAGTTTCCATCTACCTCCAATTATCTCCAATGTACATTTTACAGGACATTCCTCATTACTTTCTGATTTTTTGAGTATATTCAAGTACTCATCCAATTCTTGTTTGCTGGCCATTTTGATCCCTCCCTGGTACGAAAAATAGTACCTGATAACAAAATTCTGCGTACTTGTTAGTATAAAACAGTGCAAGTATAATAATTATACCAAGTATATTTACTTGAGTAAATGATGTGTTGAAAAGGAGATAATAACTATGGAAATGATGAAAGTAATAGCAATGCGTAAGTCTACAAGAAGTTATAAACCTGAACAAATCAGTGATGAATCTTTAAACAATATAATTAGCGCTGGATGTGCTGCACCAGTAGGTAATGGAGCTTATGATACAATTCATATAACAGTCATCCAAAATTCTAATCTACTAAATAAGATAGCAAAAACTGCTGCAAATATGTTTGGGGCTCCAAATTCTAATCCATTATATGGTGCACCAACATTAATAATAGTTTCAGGCATACCAAATGAACAATTTCCTAATGTTGAAATTGCTAATGCAGCTTGTATAATAGAAAATATGACTCTTGCTGCGACAGATGCTGGCATAGGAAGTGTATATATTTTAGGAGCCTTATGTGCATTTAATGCAGATAAAGAGTTACTTAAAGAACTAGATTTGCCTGAAGGCTTTGTTCCTATTTCTGGTATTGCACTAGGATATCCAACTGAACCACTAGCACAAGAAAGAGAATTAAAACAAAATATAAAAATTAATACAATTATATAGATAATAAGATTTTTAATTTATATATTTAATGCAAAAATATTAGAATACAATATTTTTGAGAGGACAGTGTAGGATGTTTTTTCTCTGTTACACTACAAAAAATCTTTAATTAAATTTTAAATTGCTCGTTTCACTAAAGTGAAACATTGATGACTTATATAAATTTAAAGCTTGTTTTGCGTTAACAAAACAAGCTTTAAAAATAAATTAGTTTTCTGACATAAGGAAGAAAACTCACCTCCATTGTCATCTCAAAAAAGTTGCGTCGTATCATGCTCAACCTGCAAAAGTTAAATACTTACTTCTTAGCAAAAGCATTATTAACTTTTACTAGTTCTTTCCTAATTGCAATATGCTGCGGACAAACTTCCTCACACTTACCACACTTGATACATTCGCATGCACTTTTCTTACCATGTCCACTAACTAACCAGTTTTCCTGTGTCCTTGCTGATTCTTCATTTTTGTATAATGTAAGATAATTCATTGCCGTAAAAGAGCCTGAAATACCAATGTTGTTTGGACAGACTTTTGCACAATAGTTGCAAGATGTACATGGAATTAATGGAATATTATTTAAAACCTTTTGTGCCTCCTGTAAAGTGTCCCTTTCCAACTTTGATAAGGATGTAAAATTCTTCATATAAGATAGGTTATCTTCCATCTGCTCTCTGTTACTCATTCCTGACAAAACTGTAATTACTCCATCCAAACTTGCAGCAAAACGAATTGCCCATGATGCATAAGAAGCCTTTTCATTTGCCTTTTTAAAAACCTCTTTCACTGGTTCTGGTGGATTTGCAAGCATACCACCTTTTACTGGCTCCATAATCACAACTGGCTTTCCATACTTTCTTGCAACTTCATAACATGCTTTTGATTGAACGGATGGACTCTCCCAATCTGCATAATTAATCTGTAACTGCACGAACTCCATTTCAGGGTGCTTGTTCAAAATATCTTCTAATTCTTCCGGTGTGGAATGGAATGAAAAACCTATATGCTTGATCATGCCTTCCTTCTTCTTATCCTGCACAAAACTCCACATATCAAAGTCATCAAAAAACTTTGTACGATGCTCTCCAAGATTATGTAACAGATAAAAATCAAAATATCCTGCTCCTGTCTGTTTTAAAGAAGTTTCAAACTGGTCAATTGCTTCTTCCCTTGTCTTGCAGTTGATCCATGCTGCATTCTTAGTTGCCAACTGAAATTTTTCTCTTGGATAACGTTCCACAAGTGCCTGACGGATTGCATCTTCGCTGCCAGGATAAGCCCATGCTGTATCAAAATAGGTAAATCCCTCTAAAAGGAATCGGTCTACCATATCTTTCACCTGCTTAATATCGATGATTTCACCTTCTTTTGGCAAACGCATCAATCCAAAACCTAACTTTTTAATTTGTTCACCTAAATATTCCATTATTTTTCTCTCCTCTATTCTTTACTTTGCCTTATAATAATTTACCAATGATGCCCCCAATATAGCCTACTAGATAACTGAGATTTTATGCAGCCATGCTGATATTTGGGCCTGTGTGTCTCCTGCCGAGCCACTACCGTACACATCAAAACCGTCTAACACTGCTGCTCCAGGACAAAGCTTGGCAATATCTTTTATGACCTGTGCCTGACCGCCGCCGCCATGAGTACAAAAAGGCACTATGGTTTTTCCTGACCAATCATGATCGGACAAGAACGTCGCAATGGGAGGTGCTATAGTACTCCACCAGTTGGGAGAACCAACAAATACAGTATCATAAACTTCAATGCTGTCAAGGTTCGTTTTAAGAACTGGTTTATAACCAGCTTTAATTTCTTTCTTTGCCTGTTCCACAACCATGTTATAGGAATTAGAATAGGAAACTTCTGGTTGTACTTCAAAAGTAATCCCTCCAACAATATTATGAATAAGATTTGCTATTATGCCAGTATTTCCTGAATGTGTGAAATATGCAATAAGTATATTTTTAGACATATTAATTACCTCCAATCATAATTATTTCATTATACTAAGGCTTTACCCATCTCATACGCCTGCTGTAAATAACCTGTCTCTTCAATGCTTTCTCTTGTGGGACATCCTTTTGCAAACAATACACCTGTATCTTTCCAATTCAAATAGCGAAGGATAGCTTCATAGGTTTTTTGGAGCCCTTCCATAGTTCCATCATCTGCTCCATAGGCAGCTGCAAAAATCATAGCTTTTTTATTTCCTGACAGTTTTGCATTATTTGCATGGAATCTATCAACTACAGCTTTAATTTGCGCAGACATGGTGTAATAGTAAATCGGAGTTACAAATACTACAACATCTGATTCAAATAGTTTTTCATTGAGTTCACGCATGGAGTCCTTATATACACATTCAGATTTATGGCTTTCACAATATCCACATGAAAGACACGGTTTTACATCCTGAAATGCTGCATCAAAACGATATACATCGTGTCCAGCTTCTGTAGCTCCTGCAATGAAGTTATCTGCCAATAAAGCAGTGGTACCTTTCTTATGTGGACTTCCTGTTATTACTGTTATCTTCATAAATATTTTTCTCCTTTAAACATATTTATCTATATCATTTTTCCTGATATATTGACTATAAACCCTTAAGTTAACTCAAAGTCAAGTACTTTTTTAAATTTTCTTCATAAAAAACATTACAAAAATCCTCCTTATGATCGCATTGTAGGAGGATATGATAAAAGGTATTCTATAGATTCCACTAAACCGCAGATGAAATTCCACGAGCTATCAGCAAAAATACCTATTTTTTCGCAATCTCCTGTATCTATACAAATCATAAAGAGGAATTTACTTTAATACCTTTCAGTATTGGTACTTATTATATTATTTCTCTTTGTGTTTACTTGTTTTCCACTCTTTTATTAATTCTTTGGTAACAGATTCACATTTCTTGTCATAATTATCCAGCTTATAATTAATAGCATCCAAACTTTCCTGTATCCCACTCATTTTTTCTTCCAAATTTTCTTTCGTCTCTAAGAGAATTTCCCTCCTGGCTTCCTTTGTTGCTTCGCCCTTTAAAGCTAATTGAATGTATTCAGTAATTGAATCTAACGGCATTCCTGCTCTTTTAAAGTGCATAGCAAATTCTATCCAATGTAATGACATTTCATCATAATTTCTGATTCCAGATGCAGTTCTTGGAACTTCAGGAATTAAACCTATTCTTTCATAGTAACGAAGATTATCAATAGAAATACCCGTTATCCTTGCAGCTTCTTTTATGTTCATATATGGTTCCTCCCAGAAATATATATATTTTCACAACTATTATCTTTAAATATTTGCAATATATAATTATAAGCCCTGAAGCAAACTTAAGGTCAAGTAAATATTTGCGAAAATAATTAAAATATTTATCATATCTGAAGAACTGAATAAAGAAAGCCATAATGACCTTAAAATTCATTATGGCTAATGCTTTATATACAAAATCTAACTATCCAAGAACTCTATTTATTTGGTACTTATAACCTGTTGCGCCATTTTAACTAATTCATCTTTTGATGCATTAGAATCAATTCCTAAGAAAGAATAGTAAATTCCATCTTGCATCCAATTTAAAGATTGAACTTGAGAGATTTTTTCCTTATCAGAATCAGATCCAAAGCTAAATACATATTTACCAGATAATTTATCCTTTTTATCTTGTTCTGTCATTTTATAATTTTCTGGCTCAAATTTGTCAGCATATGAACAATAATATAAATCTATACCATTATAATTAGCAACAACAGTCTCCTTCTTTGATCTTTCACCTAACCTTCCATTTTCTATATAAAGATTTAATTTATCATTTCCTTTTGAATAAGTAAAATCAAGTGATTTTGTTTTTCCTGCAAAATTGCCTTTATCATCAGTTCCTTTATTATTTACAATACTTCCATCTACAAAAGTATATCCGTTATCAAATTTATTAACTAATTTAGGATTAGATTTAAAATCCTTCTTCACTTGTTCTACTGTAGGTATAGTAGTATATGTTGGTTTACTACTTGAACTTGAAGTTATAGAAGTTACTTTTCCTGCAGCAAATACAGTTGTTCCTATTACCATAGTAGCTACTAATGCACCTATAATTTTTTTCCTAATTGATCCTTTTTTGAACATTTTAACATTTTCCATTTTATCAATCTCCTTTTTATCTGGTAAACTATTTAACGTTGCACTTACCTTATTTTTAAAACTTTCAGGTGTATCTGGAAAGACTCTATTCCAATCATAATTACTCATAAATTGCCTCCATATTCTCTAACTTTATTTTTAATAATTTTCGTCCTTTTGCCAATCTACTTTTTACAGTTCCTGA
Source organism: Clostridium carboxidivorans P7 (assembly GCF_001038625.1). Lineage (GTDB taxonomy): Bacteria > Bacillota > Clostridia > Clostridiales > Clostridiaceae > Clostridium_AM > Clostridium_AM carboxidivorans. The sequence continues at coordinate 944,777 of NZ_CP011803.1, read as the reverse complement.
AGGTATTTCTAAAATCTGTTTAATTTCTTCTACTGAATATCCTTCTACATAATAAAGAACAATTGTAACACGAATACGTTCTGGTAAATTGCGAATGGCAAAATATAATTCACTATAGTCCTTTCTATCCTCAGCCTTAGCAGACTCAAAGTATTCTTCATAAGGTACCTCGGGGTACTCTTTGCGTTTTAAATCATAGCATTCATTTATGAGTATCCTAATCAACCATGTTTTAAAATATTGTTCTTTTTTAAGTGTATCTATTTTATCATAGGCTTTTAAAATTGCCCCTTGAACTGCATCCTCACAATCTTGATCATGAGTCAAAATTGATTTAGATACATGATATAAAGTAGATTCAGCTTCAAGGACATTAGCTATAAATGTTTCTTTATTCAATTGACTTCCTACCTTTCTTTGCAAACTGTAGCGCTACTTTTTTGCTTTACACTAATTAGATGGATATATATACTAAATGGTTCATTTTATTTTCACTTAAATTTAAATTTTTTTATAATCTGTAAAACTAACTTTATTTTCATTATACTTTAACACAATGCTATAAATTGAATTTTGTAAATTAATTACAAAATAAAGATACCATAAAATCCATTTCTGAATAATATGATATCTTAAAAAGTTTATTAAATATAACAAGCAGTTATGAACAACTCCTTTTAAAACTTTACTGTAAAAATACATGTTAAAGAAAATAATTTTTTAAATTCATTACAAATTTATTTTTAAGTTCAATTTCTATCTCCTTGACATAATGTGTATCCACATCTTCATCAATTTTAACACTACAAATATCATCTATATTTATACAAATGGTAGGAGTAGAATCATTATCTTCATCTTGAAAATCCAGCAAAGCTTCTTCTTCACAATTTTTAAAGAAATTATAATCAAATTTTTCATATAGCTGATTTGTCATTATGTCCTCATTAGTATCTATTGTAATTTGTTTTCCTTTAAATGCTTGTAATGCCTTGTCTAGTCTTGACCTCATTTCATTTTGTTCTTCTGACAATATCTTACCTGCTTCTTCCATGGTTATCTCCTCCTGTAAAAGTATAATTCATAATAAATCTTTTTATAATTATAACAAGTTTTGGTTAACTATAATAGCATTGGTATAACTTTTAAATATTTGTTTATATTAAACTTTGTTTACTCCAACTTTTACACAAATTGTTGCAAATTCAATTTATACCCTGTTTTTGGGACATTATAATTTTTTTAAAAATTTTAAGTTATTTTGTAATATATTATCATAATAATACTAGAAGGTTTCATTTAGTTATGTTAAAATATTTTATAAAAGCAGACAAATATGGTATAAGATAATTCCCCCTTATAAACATTAATTTTAAAGGAGAATATTCTATGAAATCTATTAAAAACAAATTAATTACTTTTGCAGTATTATTAGTATTATTACCAGTTCTAATTACTAATTTTGTATGTTATTACTATTTTTCCAGCAGTATATCTTCTAACGTAATCGATAACAACAAAAAACTTTCATCTACAATATCTGATGGTGTTAAGGATTTTATAGATAAAGCCTACACACTTACTGAAGAAATGGCCCAAAACAAAACAACTATTGATTTCAATCAGGAAAATCAGAAAGAAATGCTTACAAACGCTTTAGCTAAGAATCCTTATTTTGACTTACTTTATATTCAAAATACTTCTGGGAAACAAACAGCTCGTTCCTCTGGAGAATTAGGAGATAGATCTAATAGATGGTGGTTTACTCAAATGATGAAGGATAAAAAACCTTTTGTCAGTAAATCTTATTACTCTGCAAGTGGAAATATGGCTGTGACTTCAATATTTCACCCAATTTTTGATAAAAATTCTAATATGTTAGGAATATTTGGAGCCGATCTTAAATTAAATGAATTACAAAAACTTGTGGACAAGTATTCGGATGGTAAAAATGTCTACTCATTTATTTTGGATAGTGAAGGTGTTGTAATTGCTCATCCTGATAAAACTCAAGTTTCAGAACTTTATAATTATAAAACTTTGAAAAAAACAGTATTAGTTAAAGATGCCTCTGGTAATGTAGAAAAAGATGCATCAGGAAATCTAAAAACTAAGCTTGAAGATATAGCTATTCCTCAAACCCTTAAAGAAACCGTTGGAAAAGCACTAAAGGGAGAATCTGGTGTTGTTGAATACTCAGATAATAATAAAAAAGAAATGTTAGGTGCCTATACTACAATAAAGCTTCCTGGTCAATCACAAAGTTGGGCAGTAGTAACAGTTGAAAACAAAGCCTACGCTATGTCAGTACTAAAATCTACTCAACTTAAGAATACTTTTATAGCCTTAGGATTATTAATACTAATTGCCATATTAATATATTTGTTGGCTAAAAAATTTACACAACCCATTCTTGAACTAGTAGATTTAATGAAAAGGGCATCTGAAGGAGACTTAACAGTTAAATGTAACCATAAAAGTGAAGACGAAATTGGCAACTTAAGCTACAACTTTAATTGTATGGTATCTCAAATTAGGGATCTTATTAACAATATAAGCAATACTTCAAACCTTGTAACAGATTCAGCTAAAACTTTAGCAATTAACACTGATGCAACTTCTCAATCTATTGACCAAGTTACCTTAAATATTTCAGATGTTGCTGCTGCTGCTGAAAAACAAACTTCAAATTCTATTACTGGACTTGATACAACTACAAAATTGTCAGACGAAATTTCTATCATGACCAATTATATGAACGAAGGAAAGATGTCTGCTGAAAAAATATATACTGTCAGCACTAAAGGAGTTAATATTATTGGCAGCTTAGAAACTGCTGCAAAAGAAAATAATAATTCTATAAACAATATAGCAGTAGTTGTAAATTCTCTAAGCGAAAAAGCTAATGTAATAGGAAATATAGCAGATACTATAACTTCAATTTCAGAACAAACTAATCTTTTAGCTTTAAATGCTGCTATAGAAGCTGCAAGAGCTGGGGACGCTGGAAAAGGATTCTCTGTAGTTGCTGATCAGGTTAGGAAGTTATCAGAAGATACTGCTTCCTCAAGTAACAATGTTAAAGATATTATATCCAATGTTCAAAAGGATGTTAATAAAGCCAAAGAGGCCATAACTCAAGCAGAACTTGTAGTAAAAAAACAAAATGATGCAGTTAAATATACTGGTGAAACCTTTAATGAAATTTCCTCAAAAATTCAAGATGTAGTAAACAAAATTATTACTACTGCATCCAGCCTTGATAATGTACTTGTTAGTAGAGATCAACTACTTATACTTATGGAAGATGCAGCAAAAGTATCTGAAACTCTATCAGCATCTTCTGAGCATGTTTCAGCTATAACAGAAGAACAAAATGCAGCTATGGAGGAAGTAACAGCACTGGCAGAAGACTTAAATAAAATGTCCTCCACTCTTAATGAATCAATAAAAATCTTCAAATTAAACTAATAATAAGTTTCTTAAAAAACTTTTTAGAAATTTTAAGCCAATGCCTAGTTGTTAGGTATTGGCTTTTTATCTATTGAGTAAGTTTATCATATAAATAAAAAAATTCATAAATGTAAATTCAATAATTGTATAAGTTCAGAAATGATACAAATGAAACAAAATATTCATGAAACTATTGCATTTGACTTTTTAGAGTAATATAATAAAACAGTGAAAAGGTTAACAAAATACGTTTAAATTTTAACATAGCCCTATATATTAATTACTCAACTTTCGCAATTAAAAAATAATGTGATGCAACTTCTTTTCAGAGGACAGAGGACAATTGACAAAGGACAGTGAAGGATGATTTTTCTCCACTTCACTACGAAAAATCTTTAATTTAAAAAAACTCACGTTTTTTTGTTTTTAAGAAATGCTTTCTAAGCAAACAAAATTATCTGAAAATCATAGATTTTAGCTAACTGCTAAATCAATGTTTTGCTTTAGCAAAACAAGCGTAAAAATAAATTAGTTTTCTGACGTAAGGAGGAAAACTCACCTTCATTGTCCTCTGTCCTCTGTCAAATGTCCTCTAAAAAAGTTTCGTCGCATTATGCTTTTATTACATAAGAATTTTATGTGTGCCAAAGTTGAATTAATAGCTATGAAAAAAACACTAGATAAAAGCATATAAGCACTTAATAAAATTAAGTGTTATATAGCTAAAGAGGAGGAAGACTATAAATGAAATTTTCTGACAGAATAACTGCAATGGAGTGCTCTCCAATAAGAAAACTAATACCATATGCTAATAAAGCTAAAGAAAAAGGTAAAAAGGTTTACCATTTAAATATTGGACAACCTGATATAGCAACACCAAGACAATTTTTTGATGCTGTAAAAAACTTTAATTGTGAAATTTTAACTTACTCACCATCTAACGGAATACCTGAATTAATTGATGCTGTAATTCCTTACTATAGAAATTATGGTATGGAATTTTCAAAGGATGATATATTAGTAACTAATGGTGGAAGTGAAGCTTTATTATTCACACTTATGTCATTATTTGATAAAGGTGATGACATAGTTATTCCTGAACCATTTTATGCAAATTACAAGAGCATGTTTCAAGTGCTAGAAATAAATGTTGTTCCTATAAGCACTAAGGTTGAGGAAGGTTTCCATCTTCCTTCAAAGGCTGAAATTGAAAAAATTATTACTCCTAAAACAAAAGCTATACTAATATCAAATCCTGGAAACCCAACAGGAACAGCTTACACAAGAGAAGAAATCAATACATTAGCTTCTGTTGCTAAAGAAAAAGGTATATTTATAATATCTGACGAAGTTTACAGAGAGTTTGTATATGATAATTTGGATTATGCAAGCTTTGGAACTATAAAGGATATAGAAGATAATGTTATAATAATAGACAGCATATCTAAAAGATATAGTGCTTGTGGTGCTAGAGTAGGTTTGATCGTAAGCAGAAACAAAGAGTTTATGACAAATGCCTTTAAACTTTGTGAAGTAAGATTATCTGTTGCTGAATTAGAACAGATAGGAGCAGCAGCTTTATACAAAACTCCACAAAATTATCTAAAAGAAGTTAATGAAGAATATAAAAAGAGAAGAGACATAGTTTTTGAAGCCCTTAGCAGCATGGAAGGTGTAGTATGCAGAAAACCAGAAGGAGCTTTCTATTACATGGTAAAACTTCCAGTAGATAATGCAGAAAAATTTGTAATTTGGCTTTTAGAGGAATTTGATGTTGATGGAGAAACATTGATGATGGCACCAGCAGATGGCTTCTATGAAACAGAAGGACGTGGAATAGATGAAGTTAGAATAGCTTATATTCTTAATGAGTCTGATTTGTTAAAATCCATGAATATTTTAAAAGAAGGATTAAAAAAATATCCAGGAAGAACTACAAAGTAGTAATCTTAGATTTTTTAATTAGAAATATTAATTGCAGCTATTGCAAAATAAAAGAGGAATTGAAGTTTTTATTTCAATTCCTTTTTATTTTATATTCAGTTAGTCGCATTATGCTTAAACTATACAACACAATCCTCAAACATTGGTTCAATATACTCTTTAATAAGTTTTATTCTATCTTTAGCCTGTGGCATAAAAAGAGAAGCAACAGAAACTACCATTTTCTTCTTTGTATTGACATAAATCGTATTTCCTCCATCTCCTAAAGCTGCATAGATATGTTCTTTATGATCAATAATCCACCACAAATAGCCATAAGACAGCTTGCCCCATTTACTATGTTCTTTTATACTCTCCTCTATCCACCATGTGGGTACAATTTGTTTACCATTCCATATTCCTTTATTTAAATACAACTGTCCTATTTTTGCCATATCCATAGGTGTTAAGGTAAGACCCCATCCTGCCGTATTTACTCCTTGAGGATCGGCAACCCAGCCCTTAACATTTTTCTCTTCATACCAGGCAAGTTGTTCCTCCTTATTATGAAAAACTACATTGCCACAAACATTAATGCCAAGTGGTGAAAATAAGTTTTCTGTTGCAAAATCAAGCACGGATTGTCCAGTTGTTTTTACAAGAATACCAGAGAAAATATCTGGCCCTATAACAGGAGTGTATTTAAATTCTCCTATCTTTCCCTTACCTCCTAACAAATCAAGTGCACTATTTACCCAGTTATGGCTTGTAAAATATTCTGTATAGGGTTCTGACTCATATTTATACGGAGCTGTCATAGTCAGCATATCCTTAAGTGTAACATTCTGTATCGTTTTTTCTCCTCTTTTAACTTCATAATCAGGGAAAAAATTTAGTACTTTCTGATCTATGCTTTTGATATAACCTTTATCTATGGCAATACCAATCAATATGGAAATAATACTTTTTGTTACTGAAAAAACATGAAGGGTGCTAGCAGCTGTATATCCGTTAAAGTAATTTTCATATAATGTTTTACCGTCTTTCAGTACAATTATACCTGCAGTATTGTTATAGCTGCTGTTTACTATCTTTTCTAAGCATAGCTTTTTTCTTTGATTCATATGATCACCTCTGAATAAATTTTCAGCATGTTAGAAAAGAATGGGCTCAACGGGAACGTAGATATCTACCTTGTGGATATGACTCTCACTTACATAGGGATCGTTGCGATACACTTCAAATGGATAGGAGTTTCTTGGAACATAACCACTGCCTGTAAGCCACTCTTGATACATGTAATTCCAAGCATCGCTGTACTGTTCCTGCTGAATTTGAAAATGTCCCACCGCATACAAACCACCTTCTAATTTCATGGTTCCAAGGATTCCATCTTCTTGAATCTGAATATACTCTGGCACTGTCAGACACAAACTGGTACGAAACTGACTCTCCTCTCCAAATTCTGGATTGTCATGATATATGGCAAGCACCCAGTTTTGACCATCCACAAGAAGGTGCTGCTTTCTTGCATAATCAAATAATGCCTGTATCAGATTGATATACTCTTTTGCTAATGTCTCATAAGTACCTGTATGTCTCACATAACCAACCTGTTTTTCCTCCAGATTTTCTATGGTAATCTGACCTGTCACGGGGAACGGATCGCCTGCCCATTCTTTCTTTGCTGTGTTCTTATTATACTCAGACAATAAAAAAGAATCTTTGCAATTCTTGCTATATTCCTTCCGGTATTCTCTTGGACTTGCACCATAATAATTCTTAAATGCTCGGGAAAATACAGCTGAATCCGTATATCCCAGTTCATAAGCAATGTCTGTCATATTTTTATCTTCCCGGTGTGCCAGCAAAAAAAGTGCCCTCTCTATGCGAATCCGGTTCACATAATGGGCTAACGGCTCATGTAACATACCTTGAAATATCCGGCTGAAATGATATTTTGAAAATCCAGCGGCACCAGAAAGTTCCTCAATGGACAAGGACTGTCCTAAATGATGTTCTATGTAATCCTGTACTTTATGAATTCTTCGTATGTACTCTTCCTGACACTTATGTTCTGACATATAATCCCCTCCTGTTCCTGTTAATGCCAGTATAACAGAAATGTTATTTCTTGACGAATCAATCTTAACAGACTAAAGATAAGAAAATATTACCATCTAATTGAATTTTCCAATAGCTATTGAAAAAACTTTTTATTTACTATATACTGTTAGTTACTATTATGTAAAATAATTCATTTAGTTTAAATTCTAAGGTGGTAATATTATGGGTTATAATGTTATAGATTTAATTGATAAAGCTATAAATATTGGAATTAAAGAAAAGACTCTATACGAAAACATAGGAAAAGAAAAATGTAATATTCCATCAATAAAAATAATGTCAAAGATTTTAATACAAGAAGTTGATAAGAATATTCAGCACAATGAATGCCTAAAAAAAGAACTAGGTGATTTAAATCCTGATGAAATTGATTTTGGAATATATGATAAAATGTCTTTTTTAATAAATGAGTTCAATAAAAAGGTATATGTAGCAGAAATTATTAATACTAGAGAATATCTAAAGTTTTCACTTGGTTTTCAAAAAGATGTGTATTCTTTAATTATTGATTTACAAGGCAGGTTTGTTAAAAGTACCCGTGACACAGATACAAAAACATATGAAATATTATCTAACATGATTAATAATAAGGCTAGTCATATTGCGATACTTGAAAAAATTTTAAAATAAACCTTATGTAATATAAAGCAAAGCCTGCATCTTAAATAAAGATACAGGCTTTTTACTATTAATATAATTTTTATAATATAGTCATATTATATTTCTATTGTATAATAAATTTGTATAGTAAAAAATTTTTTATATTAAGATACCTTTCTGCTAAAATAAAAATAAACAAGATAAATTGAGAAAATTTCTAATAAGTATTAAAATAAAAATAAGAAATGAACCAATTTAAAACATGGCTTGAAAGGTGTGAAATACATTTCCTATGAAAATGCTGCTATTTAAAATGGAAATAATAGATGTTTATGATAATAGTTATAAAATCAAGATAAGTAATGATATAGAAGCTACTTTAATAGAATTTGACCCTTTTAAAAAAGACCTGAACTTTATTCTCAATAATAATTTAACTGATTGTCTTAAGACTAACGAATATCAACTTAGAAAAATGCTTCACAATAAGCGTATAGATACTTATTATGTTGGTTTTAAAGTGAAGCTTGTTTTAAGATCCAATAAAGATGTGGCAGCTTTTAATGATAGAAGTAAAATAGTAGTTTTAGACAAGCGAAATGATAATAATTATAGTTATGTTATAGATGAAAATAAATGTGAAGAAAAAATTTATAAAATCTTCTCAGATGCTTGTTATTTTGAAAATAAAAAATATGGTGGTTTTGCTTTTATAATAGAAGATTTAGAAGGAAACTATAAGCTATACACAGAAAAAGTTCAAGCAATAGGCAGCAGCCAGGCTGAACTTACAGCAGTTATAAAAGCTATTCAATTACTAAAGGATGTAGAAAAAATAAGAATAGTAACTGACAGCCAGTATGTGAGAAAAGGTCTGACTGAATGGATTCCCTGCTGGAAATTAAATGATTTTAAAACTATCAATGGAGAGCCTGTTAAAAATATTGAAAATTGGCTTCTCTTTGACAACATCTGTAATGGAAAGTATATTGAATTTCAATGGGTAAAAGGCCACTCCAACCACTTTGAAAACTCTCTTTGTGATATGTATGCAAGAGATGCAGCTACGAATATTTAAAGTTAAGTTTAAGTAACTTAATTTTCGCACATACAAAATTTTAACTTAATATAATAATACTTTTTTAAGAGGACAATTGACAGAGGACAGAGGACAATGAATGTTGATTTTTTGCTAACGCAAAAGAATCTTTAAATTTGTATAAGTCAGCAATGTTTCGCTTTAGCGAAACGAGTCATCAAAAATTTAATTGAAGATTTTTCGTAGTGCAGCGGAGAAAAATCATCCTTCACTGTCCTCTGTCAATTGTCCTCTGTCCTCTAAAAAGTTGCACCGCATTATTTTTAAACTACAAAAGTTGAACAGGTTACAATTACCATATATATATCCCTTGAATAAAGATTTAGATTATGTTATTATATTTTCACAGCAAGAGAATAACAAAATTAAAAATAAAATTCGTGCTAGATGGGGAGCTAGCGGTGCCCTGTAACCTGAAATCCGCTACAGCAGGATCGAATTCCCACTATAGGCTTTAATCTGCTTAGTCTGCCTGATCAAAGTGGTATTGAGAATTGGGTCCCATGCAGCAGAAGCTCGCAAACTCCGTCAGATCCGGAAGGAAGCAGCGGTAAGTGATAACTTCTGAGTGCCGTGGAACAACCTGGTTCGAGCTAACTAGATTTGTAACGTTAGTAGATTATTTGTCAACAGTGGGTGCACGATATACATAGATAATATTTCTGAAATACTCGCTAAGCTCTTATTTTGAACCTACATTTAATTTAAGGGAATCCAATAATTAGATGAAGAAATGTACTTTCTTGTGAGTCCTTTTACTGCATTGAAGGCGATTGAGGCATTTATGAGGATACCCACCTATGGAGACATAGGTGTCAAAATTAGAGTACCGATATTTTGGATATTGTTTAGAAATTTCAAGCCAATGCTTAGTTATTAAGCATTGGCTTTTATCTTGTCATTTAAATTTATTAAAATTAAAAGTTCATAATACCTTTAATAGTAAGTATCTTTTGACTTAACTTATTCATATCTAAAATTGCATTTTGAGTATTGAATTTAGATAACTCGTTATTAGCTCCTTTTATTTGAGCAACTATACTGTACATTTTCTGATAGTCTCCTGCCTTTACAGCATTATTAAGAGAACTAACTAAACTTGAATAATTATTGATAAGTCCAGTAAATTTATCAACATTTCCAATTTGTGAATTAATGTTTTTAACTAAATCAGTCTTTAAACAATTTAAGCTTTCTGGAGCATTCATGCTTGAAACTTCATTCTTCACGCTAAGTAAAGTCTGCTTGTAATTATTTAAACTTAAAGTCATATTATTAAAAACACCTAAAATTTGATTTAAGGAATTTTCCGCATCCTGTATGCTGCTTGAATTTGAGTTAGCGGAAATTTTTTGAATACTTTCTCCATATTGACTAAACTTAGTTGCAAAGCTTTCAGTACTGTCATAAAAATTACCACAGTAAATTAAAAGATTTTTTGTAAAATCTTTTTCTTGCTGTGAAATATCACTTGCTCTCTTTAATTTATATTCTGCAACTACATCTATTGATCCAGCACCACCAAGTAAAATTATATTTTTAAAATTTTTAGTACTCATATAAGATTTTTGTGACGATATATCTTGTCCATCAGTAAGTATTACAGGTGCCTTTGATTTTATTGCTAGAGCACTGCCAGATAAAGCATCTGGAAAATTTTCACCGCTGGCTAACACTGCAGTATCAGAATCCAAATTAAAATATTTACATATATTCATAGAAGTATCATATCTGTTATTACCAGCTATTCTAAATACATTATCGCTGGATAATGATTTAGCTGTACCTTTAGCTTCTGCTACAACATTATCAGAAATAACACCAGTACCACCTATTACGTACAATTGACTAGGTTGTATATCATTTATTAAATCTTTAGTTTCAGCAGGCAAAATCTTTGAATCAGTCATCAATATTGGATATCCCTTAATGGCAGCTATACTTGATGCACTTAAAGCATCCGCAAAACCAAAGCCATTAGCAAGTATAACTGGGGTTCCCTTTTGAACTTTTATATCATTTAGTATTACCTTGCTTGTATCAAACCTATTTTGACCACCTAGTCTTATTACATTATTATAGCCCAGCTGCTTTATGTAATTTATTGAATCATCACTTATTGAAGAAGTACCACCTAAAACATACACAGTTCCACTTTTGCTTAAATGATTTTTTATATATTCGAAAGCATCAGAACTTGTACTAGGCGTTAAGCCTGCTAGTAAAATAGGTGCATTATATTTTTTTGATAGCAAGCTGCCAGACAATGCATCTGGAAAGTTTTCACCATTAGCTAATATTACGGTTTGTATAGTACCATTGTTAAAGCTTTCTGAAATATTAACAGAAGTTTTATATCTGTCATTTCCAGATAATCTTGAAACGTTGTAACCATTATCTGCATAAGCCGATGCAGAGCTACCTAACGCAATTAATGCTGTTAAACCTAAAATTAATGTTTTTTTCATAATTATAAAGTCCCCCTTAAGACGTAATGATTAAATTATGGATTAGTATACATAATAATGCAATAAGTATAATTACTGCTAATAATTTAGAATATGTAATTATCATGCGTATTATTCTTGTTATTTCCTTTTTCTCTTTATTTTCAAATTACATGCATAACATTTTTTGTAATTATTTTACAATTGTACCATTAACTTGTTCTTGAGTAATAATAAGCTTATCATATTGTACTTTAAATAAATATCATAAATTATATCCATAATATATTTACAAACAACTATTAATTCACAATTTTAAGGGGATGATTTATTATATTAAACAATAAGGTAATCAAGATTTTAATAATTATAAATCTGCTTTTTTTATCCATAATCCTTTTTAGCAAAATACATTTTATTTTTAAGATAATAAGAACCTTATATAAATGCATTTTAGTTCCTATAATTATTTCAGTATTCTTATACTATATATTAAAACCCTTGAACAATATATTTAATAAAAAAGGTATTAGTAAGGGTATTTCCTCCTTGCTCACTCTAATTATTAGCCTAATTGCTGCTTTATTAATTTTATATTTTTTTATTAGATATGCCCTATGGGAGTTTAATGGATTAGCTAAAAATATACATAATCTTAGCCCTAATACTAACACTATTACTAGCCAAAACCCTATAAATTCGATTGTTAGTGAAATTTATAAGTCTATTAATATTAACGAATTAATTAAAATAGCTAATAATATGATGATCAATTATACACAAAAATTTCAAAGCAGCCTATATAAAAATATAAATGACATTGTTGATGCATTTTCTAAAATACTATTGGTACTTTTAATTTTGTTTTTTCTTTTAAAGGATGCTTCTAAGTTTAAAGATAAATTTATAGATTTGTTTCCTGAAAAATATAAAAATTTTTTATCCGAAACACTTTATAATGTGGATAAAGCATTAAATGCCTATGTAACTGGCCAGCTCATGGTAGCACTCTCCCTAGCTATTATGATATATATAGGTTATAAAATAATAGGTATGCCAAATGCATTGATATGGGCTTTATTTACTTTTATTTTAGGTTTTATACCCTTTATAGGATTTTTTATATCTATGATAATTCCTTCAATTATAGCTGTAAGCAAAGGTATATATATGATAATAAAGCTTAGTATAGTATTTATTACTGTTCAAACATTAAAAGGAAGAGTAGTAGTTCCACTAATTATGTCATCTACACTAAAAATACATCCTCTTACAGATATATTTTTAGTTGTAACAGCTGTTTCCTACGGAGGCCCTATGGCCGCTTTTATTATTGTTCCCCTGTACGCTATGGTAAAAGTTATTGTATTAAGCTTATATAAATATAAAATAATAAGGTAGAGTGTCTTATTATACTCCTCTACCTTATTTCACTAAGTTTATCCGATCGCTACCATTGCTAATACCCCCAATAAGCACTGCTACGCGCCTGGATAAGTTCTTCTAAGACTCAGATGAAGAGAAGTATTCCTCACAGGCAAACTCCACCTGAGTCTAAGAATCACTTGAACAAATAAATTTACTGATTACCATGGATATTTACCTTTTTTTGCATAAGGTAATAATTTGCCATCAAATTTTATAATTACTCTATGATTACCTTCTGCATCTTCAATAACGTCAACATCAAGACCAAAATCGATGGCACTCATAATAGCATTTCCGCCTTGTTCATGTATAATATCTTTAATAGCAGGACCATAGGTATCAAGTACTTCGTGAAGTCTGTATAATATGGGATCAGTGTTTCCTTTATATGGATGATTGTTTAAAAACATGGTTTTTTCAACACTAATACCAAGAGCCTTTGCAATTTTTATGCAATATTCTTCAGGAACCCACTGCTGGCCCTTTAATGTAGATGCAAGCCACACCTTGTTTACCCCAATTTTTTCAGCAAGTTGTTCAAAGTTTAAGCCAGATGCCTTTTTTGCAGCTTCCAATTCTTTTAATTCATCAGAAAACTGTAATTTTAGTAGATACTCTTCATTATTCATTGGTGTCATATTTTTACCCCCTCATAGATATGTTATTGAATATTTTGAATTTTTGTATTATTTTAACATTGTATTTAATAATTATCAACAACTAAAATCATATAAGGATGTAAGCAAAAAACAAAGATATATAATATATCTTAACTATATATCTCTATAATAAACATATATTAATTAAAAACTTTATTTTACATACTACGGCCTTTTTCATTCTTTATTACACTAATATTTATTATTTCTGATTGAAATGCCTTTAATAAAGCTTTTTCCAAAACCTTTTGCTGATCAAAATTTTCTATATCATTACAAACTGCAAAAACTTTACTAGTAACTCCACTTGGATTTTTATAAGTTAAAGTAACATTTGGCTTATCATACTGTACATCAAGTATTTTTAATCCCCAAGAAATTTGTGCAAAATCATCTTTAACATTTAAACTTGTTAATTTACTTAAATTTTTTTCATCTTCCATTTGATTTTGTATTATTATTAATTCATCTCCAACTTTGTATTTACTCATTGTTACCCTCTCCCTTACATATTGTTAATTTTTTATCAATCAATTTATGAGTTAATTATATACCTCTAAATTTATCCAATCAAATACCATTTATGGTCTTTTGAGGCGATTATCCCAATAGCATACTTAATATCTCCCATTTGTTATTTTTTTCACATTTTCCCTTATTATATTGAAATCATTTATATTATTTTTTATATAGAATATTTTTACAACACATTACCTAATGTTATATCATGTAAGCTAAAGCTTTCTATTTATCTGTTTCAAATAGCATGTTTGAGCTTTTAGCTTATATGCTAGTATATTTTCTTATAATTCATTGTAGTAGTTGTTTAAAGCTACAAAACCTTAGCTGATCAGACTCTTTACAAAAATAGGAACAGTTTTTGTTGTATGAAATATCTTGTTAAAATTATAATTATTGAAAAGTATCACCAGATGATTCTTAAAGTTCTATAGAAAGATAGACAAAAACGTACTGAAAAAATCCAGTACGCTTTCTCTATTTGTGTAAATCTACAGATGTTTCATAAATTTAATCTATCTTTTTACAAACTGTCTTAGAATTACTATCAATATTTATTTTATTTCTATATTCTACAGTTTCAATACTACAGTTATCTCCTATTGTAACATTATTTCCTCTTACTATCTTTGCTGTAGTATTTTCAAGAAAAATATCATCACCTTCAATTGTACCTGCTTCAAGTCCCTTACTATCCATAAAAAGATTTAGCATTTTGCCAAAAAAATGCCCTTTTCCTAATCTTACTTTTATATTTTCTCCTCCTATATCTTTTACTCTACAGTTTCCATACATCTCTATATCAACATTCCCTGCATTTAGTAGTCCCCCTATTTTAAATCCACCTCTTGCATTAAAATTTTCTGCCTCACAGTCACCATCTATAGAAACTGACCCTGATATTTGTATATCTTCTGTATGCAAACTGCCTCCTATGTCAGAAGATCCACTTATTTTCACTTTTCTTGCATTAACATCACCTAATATGTGTAAAGATCCGCTTACAGTTATTTCGTCAGTATCAAGATCTCCTGTTATTTTAGTGCTGCCACTAATTCCAACTGTTTCAGCCTTTGCATTTCCATTAACAGAAGAGGAGCCTGAGCACTTATAAGTGTAACATTCTATATCTCCTTCAACTTTAGCTGAACCACTGATTTTCACTTCATTATATTTTCCACCGCTGATTTTTCCTGATCCAGAAATTTTCATATCAACTAATTTTTCTTCCATTTTAAAGCTTCCCTTCATTTACAAATTTATTTTTGATTTTAACTCTTCTACGCATTCTCCAGCATTTATCTTTAATACAAGTACAGCTTCACTTTCAATGTATATTTCATTAGGTATTAGCATTAAAAAACATAATCCTACTCCAAATTTTCTTATAAGCACTACATCACAATATCTACCATCAAAATTTTTGTAGTTTTTTTCTAAAGTATCCAGCACCAGTTTTCCTTCTTCTAAACTTGCCTTACCAGACTTGATAAATCTATCTACAATGCTCATAAATAGTAACTCGTTAAAATAAAACCCAGTACTTTCTTTATGAGCAGTTTTATATAGATTTATCGCAATCTGTGAAACAATGTTTTGTTTCAGTACATCACTTTCTTCTAAAAATACTGTTGAAAGATTTGGAGAAAATATTCTTGCTAGCTCATCTAAAGATATATCTTCTTTAAAACTTTTAATTTTTTCTACTCTTTCTAGTATTTCTTTTCTTGGGAAAAATGTTTCCTGCCCTGTAAAGCTGGATTTTTTTATAAACCACTCCTCAGGTATAAGATTTTTCCTCTTCCATCTATATAATTGCCCGTAGGATATATCCGTTATTTTAAGCAATTCTTTTTTAGAAATTAAGTTTTCTTCTTCCATATGTTCATTCCCCTCTTCAACTGTTTTACAAAAACAGTATAACATAACATTGTTACATTGGCAATAGTTAGTTCAAAATAAAGAAATTAGTTATAAAAAATTAGGAACTATACATGTACGCTGCAAAGTTCCCATACTCAAATAAATTTTCTACTTTAGATTCTTAATAGTAACTCATCATGTCATATTTTAGCCTTATATAACCAATGCCTGTTGATCAAGTGATTCTTTTTTATTTATTGTTGACAATGCATCAAACACAAGATCAGTCTGATCCATCATTAAAAAGTGTCCTGCATCAGGAATGATGAATATTTCTTTATTTGGTGCCTTTATATCTTTAAAATAATCTTCAGCTATAACACATGGAGCTTGCCAATCCCTTTCTCCTAAAATATAATATACTGGCACCTTATATTCTTTCGATTCTATACGGAGATTGAAATCACCAAGAAAACTATGAACTTTTGAATTTGCCTTAAAGATTTTCATAAATGCTATAATATCAGAAAACTTAAAAATAGGGCTTTTAAACATAGCTATCCATATATCAATGCCTATTTCCATACCTAATTTATATTTACCAAGAAGCTTATGAACTATATTACATTTCTTCAAAAACTCTTTGTCAAAAACAATTTTGCTGCCAGGATATTCACCTACACTCTCAAGCTTCTTCAATGATTTTTTATCACCTGCCTGCTCAATGATTTCTTTAAGTTTGTTATAGGCTACCTGCTCATTTTCCACCATACCAACGACCTGTCCAGCACCAATATAATATTCTACTTCTTCTGGATGTTTTTTTATAAATATTGACCCTAAAACGCTTCCCCAGGAATGTCCAAATATAACAATCTTTTTCTTGTTATATTTTTTTTTAAGATACTGGATGACTTCAAACAAATCCTGAAGCATTAACTCTATTGTAGGAAGCTTATCTGGATTCCTAGTCAAAGTCTTACCAGCACCCCGCTGATCCCAATGAACCACAGTATATATTTCTTCCCATCTATCTTGAAATAACCCTGTAAATAAGGATTCTGCTGAACCTGGCCCTCCATGCAAAAATAGCATTACAGGATTATCAAAGCTTGTTCCTAAATGAAATAAGAATTGATCTATTCCATTAATCCTTACATATTCAGAAGTACATATTGGTCTGTTATTTTTATTCTTCATAGCTTTCTCTCTCCATTTTCTGATTTTTTCTTATCTCTTCAAACTCCTTTAATATCCTTGTTACATCCTCCTTATGACTTTCATCTGCTTTTAAGTTACTATCTTCTTCAAAGCCATCCTGTTCTTCACCATCAAATCGATAAAGCTTTTTGAGCATTTTCCAAATATTTTCCAGTTCTTCAGTTGAAAAATCCTTAAAAAGCTCTGCCATAAAAAATATTCCTCTTTCTGAAACTTGATACACTACCTGCTTTCCAGCTTCCGTAATTATTACATTAACTGCGCGCCTATCTTCAGGATTAGGTATAACATCAATATACCCTTTCTTTTCCATAGCGGTAATAATTTGTTTTACATTTTGTTTAGTTGTTCCAAGCTTTCTTGCAATATTATTGAAAGTAGCTTTGCCTTCAGTTAAATGAGCAATTGCAACCATAGTCATATATTGCCTTGAGGTCAAATCCCCCAGATATTCATCTCCCTTCACTTGAAGTTTATTTGCCAGCGAAAATAATGTTGCATAAGTTTGTTGCATTAAAAATATCTCTCTGTATATATCCATAAAAATTTTTCCTCCGTTAGTCAATATATTGTCTAATTGTAGTTTAATAGCATTTTGTGAATTTGTCAATATATTGTCTATTATTTGTGTTTTAACACTTACTTTACTCTTACAGATCCCCTCGTCCAATAATCCATATATTTTCATTACTCTCCTTCAAGTTGTCTACTATACTATTAATATCTTTCTTATCAAACCATGACTGAGGAAAATATAAATCTTTATAGTA
The DNA here is from genome assembly GCF_001038625.1 of Clostridium carboxidivorans P7. Taxonomy (GTDB): domain Bacteria; phylum Bacillota; class Clostridia; order Clostridiales; family Clostridiaceae; genus Clostridium_AM; species Clostridium_AM carboxidivorans. Next base: position 926,668 of record NZ_CP011803.1, on the reverse strand, counting down.
GTACTTTGTGCTATTATCACACTTAATTACTACCATTGGGTAACTGCCTCTAGAACGTGCAATAAACTCTATTTCTGTTATATCTGCTATATTCACCCTTTTGGTTGTAGAAATTTTTTTTATTTCTATATAATTGTCTTCTATAGTAATATAAATTTTATTTTTAAATAAATAGTAAGCTAACACAGTATAGTAAGCAGTAAATATTAAGCATAAGAGTAATATAATAAATGTAATACATGCTTCTAAAGTATTAGGACTATCAGCTAATGCAAATATTAACACTGTCGAAAAAATAGCTAAAAATAATATGGGAAAAATAGCTTTGTATTTATTAGCTGGATAAATTGTATATTTAAATGTTTGGCTAAATTTAAATTGTTCATTTTTATCAAGCCACCAATTCATGTTTTTACCACTGAATTTATATATTTTTTCAAGCAATGCCTTAGAGGGTTCCTTCAAACCAGTCTCTAACTGACCTATACTTTCTTTTGATAAATCTAATTTTTTGCCCAAATCCTTTTGTGTAAGTCCTAATTCTTTTCTATACTTTTTTAACTTTTGTGAAAACAATACAACCACTCCTACTATTCATTATTACCATTTCTAAGATTGTTGAGTTTTATACAATTTTTAACAAATTTATATTGTTAAACTATAAATTGAAATTTATAGTTTTTGCTATACTCATGCTGTCTTTTACAACTTGCGATTATATCCATATGGCAAAATCTTTGTATTTAAAAATACCACTATCGTGATGCAATTTACCTTCCGATTCTAGTTGTCTAAAAGCATCCCGCATTCTAATGAGTATTTCTGGATGTATATCCAAACTATGATGCGCTGGAAAAACCTTTTTTACTGGAAGTGATGCAACTCTATCAATTGATTTCAAATAAGCTTTAGGATCAGTAGAAGGATAATAAGCAAATAAAGTATCTTTATAAACTAAATCACCTGTAAAAAGATAACCACGTTCCTTGAATCTTTAAATAAAATCATGACAAAATTCAATCTACTTACTGTTAAATTATAACACATATGTATCTCATTATTGAATTTTTACTAATTACTACATTAAACTTTATATTCTATAAGTAAATTTACCACTGACAGATAATCAAACATAAATTTCTTCTCTTCACTATTTTAAATAGTTATATCTTTACCAGAGCATTAGAATATCACTTATATATATACGTATCTTTAAAAATAAAGTTTTTATTTCATTATATTTTCTATTTCCACTCCTAAAAACCCCAACAATTTTCCCATTATATGCATAATATATGTAATTTTTTCAAAATGTGCTATAATAAGTACTATACTCAACTTTAATCTAATGAACAATAATAAGATCATTATATAATGTTGAAATTTTATTCATTGAAACTACTAGTGATAAAGAAAGGAGTCAGTAACATATGAACTTTAATGAAAATTATGAATATGAAGTATGCAGTCCAAATGATGAAAAAACAATAGTGGAAATGGCAAAATGCCTTGCAGAAACATTTACAGGAGTACAAGTAGGTAGTACATTTATAAAAGAGCCTATGTCAATTGCTCTTAACTTATCCAAGGAAGCTTTGACCGAATTTGTTATAGAATATTTAAAATATGTTACAGAAGATGGTTTGAGTACTTATGCAATAGATACGCGCACCGGAGAATTAGTAGGTGCTATAGCTTGTGAGAACTTCAATCCCAAGGAAGAGCCCCCAATTTTGAAAGGAGAATTAAAATCAATTAATGGTATAACTCAATTCCTTTGGCAATTAGATAAAAAGTTTATAGAAGTTGTTGAATTTAAAACAAATCAGGAAATGAAAGTAAGAGAATATGTACATCCACTTATGTTGGGTGTAAGAACAGAAAGAGATAAAAAGTATATTGGAGCAAGCCTTGTTCAATTAATACTTGATACTGCAAAAGAAAAAGGCTTTAAAGGAGCTATTGTAGAAGCAACTAATTTTAGGTCTCAAATGCTTGCTAGTAAATTATTAGGTTTCTACACAATAGACGATATACATGAAAAACCTATTTCCATTAGATATGAAGATAATGAAATGTTTAACAGTATACCAGAAAATATAGCTTCAGAATGTATGCTTATGTATAAACCTCTTGACGAAAAATTTAGGCTGTAAGAGAAGGATGATTAATAGAATGAATTTAAATCAATATAAAACACCAATTTTTGACGGAATAAAGGAATTAGAGAAGAAAAAATTAGTACCTTTGGGTATTCCAGGTCATAAGGGAAGTAAAGGGCTTCCTGAAATGGCTGAATTCTTTGGGGAAAGAGTAGTGAACTTTGATGTCCATGAATGTTTTAAAATGTTAGACAAGTATTCTCAACCTACAGGAATAATAAAGGAAGCAGAAAAATTAGCATCTGAAGCATATGGTGCAGATCATGCCTTCTTTTTAATAAATGGAACTTCATCAGGTATAATAGCTATGATAATGAGTGTTTGTAAACCAAATGAAAAAATAATAATACCAAGAAATGCTCATAAATCAGTTATTACTGCATTGATATACAGCGGAGCTATACCAGTATTCATACAACCCGAAATCAATACAGGTTTAGGTATAGCTATGGGAATAACCCCTAAAGCTGTAGAAGATGCAATAAAGGAAAATCCTGATGCAAAAGCTGTTCTTATCATCCATTCTACATTTTATGGAGCAGTATCAGATATAAAAGAAATATCAAGAATTGCACATGCTAATAATATGGCTGTTTTGGTAGATGAAGCTCATGGTGCTCATTTTAAATTTCATCCAGAGTTACCTGGGGAGGCTATGACGTTAGGCGCAGATATGTGTGCTGTGAGTACACATAAAACTGGTGGTTCTTTTGTACAAAGTTCAATATTATTATTGAATAATGGTATAATAACAGAAAAAACTGTTAGAACCTATTTAAATATGATAAACTCTACAAGTGCTTCATTTTTACTTCTAACAAGTCTTGATATAGCAAGAAAACAACTAGCTACAGAAGGAGAAAAAATTTTAACTAATATATTAGAAATATCGAGATGGGCAAGAAGCGAAATTAATAAAATAGATGGATTGTACTGCTACGGAAGAGAACTAATAGGAACTCCTGGAGTCTATGATTATGATGAAACAAAAATAGGTATATGCGTAAAAAATCTTGGACTTAAAGGATTTGAAGTTTATGATATATTATTAAAAAAATATAATATACAAGTTGCAATTAGTGATATGTATAATGTATTAGCCATATTAAGTATTGGCCAAACTAAGGAAAACCTTAAATCTTTAATTAAAGCTTTAAAAGACATATCTGTGAAATATAGAAAAAATGAAAAAGTTAAAATGGTTGATAGTGTACTTACAAATCCTGAAATTATCCTTTCTCCAAGAGATGCATTTTATTCAAATAAAGTATCTGTAAAATTAGATGATTCTGTGGGTAAAATAAGTGGAGAAACTGTTATGGCATATCCACCTGGTATTCCAATTGTTGTTTCAGGAGAAAGGCTAACAGAAGATATGGTAAAATATATTAGTATGCTTCAAAAAGAAAATGGAGTATTACATGGATTACAGGATACTACAGCTGAATATATCAATATTATTGAATAATTAGCAAGCATATACTTACATTTATTAATTTACTTTTCTAATCTTTGAGATACAACACAAAAACACCGCATTATTTAATTGAATAATGCGGTTTCCTAGAATCTTTATAGACTAAATCACCTGTGAAAAGATAAGCACATTCCTTTTCAAAAAACATATATGTCAATGTGATTTTATTTCATAAAGTTTATCATATGGTGAATTGTTGTTAATGCCCACTTTATTATTATTATCCAATACAGTATTCTAAATGCCATCTTGTTATTAATATTAAGCCTTCCTGTAAGAAATACTCCTATTAACAATAATGCAATTATTCCAAGCAAAATGCAAATAATCACAATAGGATTCATCCAGCCATTTATTTGAACTGCCTTGCCAATACAGCACATAATAAAACCTAACAATGCAATAACTATAAATGCAGTTTTTATATTAACTAATTTCTCATTTTTGATTTGAATTTCTGTTACAATTACCATTGACAATATAATGATTCCTATAACTGTGGTAAAGATTAATTTATACTTTTCAATCATAAATATCACTTCCTTTAAGTGATATTATAATTTGTTTTACCAGCTTTATCTCAAACAATCATGCTTTCTTTATAGGCACTACAATATCAAATATTTTAGTTTGAAGATAGCTCTTAGTAAAAATCTCTATATGATCTATTTTTTCCTGATAAGGTGTAATTCCGCAGGTAGAAAAACATTTTAGTGCATCGGTTATAATTATATTAGGATTTTCTTTAATATTTCCTCTATATGAAAATTTCACATACAGTGATTTTGGTATAACCAACTTTTTTCCTCTATTGCATTTGCATACATCAGCAGTATTTTCATGAACTATTTTTCCAATAAAGTATTGGACCTCCAAATTCGAGCTGCAGAGAATCCCAATACAATATGTGCTGCTGCTTTCATTTGCTCTTATAAATGAAATAACTTTATTCTCTACATATCGTATCATATTATCATCATTCCAAAAGTCTTTTAAATTAACAACAAAAATATTTCCCCAAAGTACTAACTCTTCTAAATAAATCAATTTGTGGCAAATGCACAAATTTCCATCCTTATTATAAAAATCTCTTTCCAATATTCTCAACGGCTTATCCACTGTAATATCAAGACATTCATCAGCCTTTGAAGGAAGTAATCCAAACTTTTTCTTAAAAGCCTTTGTAAAACCATTATGAGAACTATATCCATACTTTAATGCTACATCAATAATTTTACCCCCATTCAGTATTTCTTCTCCTGCCCTTATCAATCTTCTTTCTGTTATATAATCATGTATAGACATACAAGTGACAGTAGAAAAGATTCTTTGAGTGTAATATGTTGAATAGTTCACTAATTTTGACAAGCTCTCCAAGGATAAATCTGATTGTAGATTTTCTTCAATATACTCTATAAGCAAATTCACCACTGACAGATAATCAGACATAAATCTCTCCTCTTTACTATTTTAAATGGTTATTTCTTTACCAAAACATTGGAAATGTTTCATTATACTTTCCATTTACACTCCTAAAGATTTTAATAATTTTCCCATCTTATTGACTTGAAGAATTGTATCTTCCTGCTCTTCAAAACTAGGTGGAAGATGCTTTTTTTCAATTTTGTCCAAAGGACCATGTTCCTTAACCATGTGCCCTACACTACACTTGTGACCAAATCCACATGTATAACATTGAGCATATCCGTGAGCAGATACAGCACCAACTACTGACATTTTATTAGACATCATAGCTTTTTTTATAATCATGCTCACTAAATCCTCTCCTTGCCCAATATAACTGGTACTAACTGCTATGCCAATTTTTCCAGATAAACTAAAAACTCCTCTATGTCGAAAGCAAAAAGTTCTTTCTAAGCATGCATGACCAAGAGCATTTATAATGCCTCCATAATTAGGTGCACCAAAAACAATTGCATCTGCCATTAACATTTTCTCTGCCACTTACACTAATTCCTAAAATCATATTATCCATCTCCCTAATATATTTTGTATATAAAAGTACAAAGACATATTGTTTTAATATATACATTATACATTTATTGGAACATAAATATCCACAATTACAAGAAAATTAGTAATTAAATAAACATACTTCCCAATAAAGCACTAAAATGCTTTATTAGGAAGTATATATACATTCTTAGGTAGTATTTTAAATGCTTGCTTTAAAATAACCTATCTTTATTTGCAATTTTCAAATCCTTGATCTTTTAAAACAGGATAAACCTTTGGGTAATAGACATTCTGATAAATATTCATTGTCTGGCTGCTCCAGTTTACCTCTTGAGTTCTTCCAATATCCTCAAGGTAAGAAGCCATTTCTTTATCATATTCAAGTATATCCTCTTTAATATTTTCACTGTTATATTTTTCATCATGTCTGTATACACTCTTTGGCATTCTAGGCTTTATTTTTGAATTACCTGAAGGATATCCAACACCAATGCCCAAAATTGGAAATGTGTATTTAGGTAATCCAAGAAGTTTTATAACTTCATCTGGATTTTTCCTAATTCCACCAATTGGAACAATTCCAAGTCCAAGTGATTCAGCTGCTGTCATAAGATTTTGTGCAGACAATCCTGCATCAACTGAAGCTACCATTATTGATTCAACGCTTTCAGTTATATTCATTGGCAGACCAGTTATTTCTGAAGCAATTTTTATTTTATAGAAATCAGCTATAAATATAAAAAATACAGGAGCTGCAGCAACCCATGATTGTCCTCCAGTAAGCTCTGCAAGTTTTTCTTTTGTAGCCTTATCTTTAATAACTATTAAGCTTGTTTGCTGCCCATTAATTGAGTTTGGTGCTGCCTGTGCTACATTAACAAGCTCATTTATTATTTCTTCAGATATCTCCTTGTCTGTATAATTCCTTATAGATCTATGTTCTTTCATTGTCTCAATTACTTTATTCATATATTATCACTCCATACAATATTATTTTTAATTACTAAAACTTTATTACAGTTTTAACTAATAATAATTATCTATTAATTATTATTATTGTATCATAAAAATAATCTGAATTCAACTCTTTATTAAATATAAGCTTTTTCTTAATTATACATTCATACGATTTTAGATATAAATTTATTTTTCACATATATATAGATAAATATTCTTTATTTAACCGAAAAGCTCCTCGATATCCTTTCCTTCCATATTGGAAAGCAAAATTTCCTCTCCAGCATTTTCTTCTATAACATCATTTATTATTTCTTTCTTTTTCTCCTGTATTTTGTGTATTTTCTCTTCTATGGTTCCTTTAGCAATAAGTCTAATAACCTCTACAGTTTTCTTCTGTCCAATTCTATGAGCCCTGTCCGAAGCTTGATTTTCTACTGCTGGATTCCACCAAGGGTCATAATGAATCACTATATCTGCAGAAGTTAGATTTAGTCCCGTTCCGCCAGCTTTAAGAGATATTAAAAATATAGGAATTTCCCCTTCATTAAACTCTCTAACTATTTCCCCTCTATCTTCTGCTTTTACACTGCCATCAAGATACATATACTTTATGTTTTCACTTTTAAACATCTCTCCAATATTCTTAAGCACAGAGGTAAATTGAGAAAATAACAATATTTTATGACCATCATTTACATTATTCTGTACTATATCCTTAAGAGCTTCCATTTTTCCATTATCACCTTCATAGTTTTCTATAAAGGTAGAGGGATCACAGCATATTTGCCTAAGTCTTGTGATTATAGAAAGTATCTTTATTTTGCTTTTATTAATTCCCTTATCTCTTATTTCATTATTTACTTCCTCTTTAGCTTGTTGAAGGTAAGCTGCATATACCTTCTTTTGATCTTCTGTCATATCCACCACCATATTATGTTCAATTTTAGGTGGCAGTTCTCTTATAACATCTTTCTTAAGTCTTCTAAGAATAAAAGGTTTAGTATGTTTATTCAATTCCTCTAAAGCTTTTTTGTCACCATTTTTTATAATTGGTGTTTCATATTTTTGACTAAACTTTCCATGACTTAACAAATATCCTGGCATGATAAAATCAAAAATTGACCATAATTCTGTAATGGAATTTTCAATAGGGGTTCCTGTTAGTGCAAAATAACTGCCAGCTTTAATTGATTTTACACTTTGAGCATTTAAAGATTTAGGATTTTTTATATTTTGAGCTTCATCTAAAAAGCAGTGTCTGAATTTTATAGCTTTATATTCTTCTATATCTCTTTTAATAAGTGCATAGGAGGTTATAACTATGTCCGCTTCCTCCATCTCCTTTAACTGACTTTCTCTTACATCCCTGCTGCCTGATACAATTAAACATTTTAAATCCGGCTGAAATTTATTTATTTCACTTTCCCAATTGTATACTAAGGATGTAGGACACACCACCAAAGAAGGCTGCTTTTTCTCATTTTCATCTACCTCTGACTTTATAAAAGCTATAGTTTGAAGGGTTTTTCCAAGACCCATTTCATCTGCTAAAATACCTCCAAAGCCACAGCTTGAAAGAGTTTTAAACCACTTAAATCCAAATTTTTGATAACCTCTCATAATTTTATCCAGTTTTTCTGGAATTGTATAATCAATGTCACCAATATCCTTTATATTATTTATCAGCTCTCTAAACTTCTTATTCCTTTGTACAAAAGTTATGTTATTTTCCTTAAGACTTGTATCTATGTAAACAGAATTATATTTAGAAAGAACTATTTGATCCTTTGTAAGGTCTGAAGTCTTTATATTTAAATAATCTATCATATCTGATATCTTTTGAATCTCTCTTGTCTGAAGAGGAATAAAGCCTCCATTTTTAAGTCTGTAATATCTTTTCTTTTGCTTTAATGCTTCAAATATATGCTTTAATTCTTCTCTACTTACCCCATCAATATTAAAGGTAAATTCCAAAAGATCCTCATCATTTAATCTTATGTTAGATTTATAGCTTTGGGAGGTGTAAATTCTTATATCTTTAAATGCTCCTGAATAGTAAACTTCTGTAAATTCCTGAAGTTTTTCTAAGCCTTCTCCCACAAAATCTAAAATTTTATCCTCATCCTCTAAAATAAAATTAAATTCCCTTTTTTCAAATTGAAAGGCAGTCAAGGTATCTATTACAGCTGCTTCTTCCTCAATATCTCTAACCAATACCTTACCATCTTCCCTTGCCTCATTATCTCTTAAGGGATTTATATCTATGTTTCCATATTTAAATATTACATCACAAATTACAGCCTCCCTATCCTTATCAAAATAAAGACATGGCTTTAAAGGTTCTTCATAAAATTTCTCTTTAATACTGTTATTCACGGTTACCTTTGTACCTATCTTTTTTAAGGCTGGAATTATATAAGAAGCTATTTCTTCACTTTCATTTTGATTAAAAGTAATTTCAGAACTTCTTTGTTCAGTAAAAGTATTGTAAAGTGCTTTATAAACCCTTACCTGTTCATTTGTTGGTATATATATTTTGTTATTATAATAAAAATAATTTCCACTTTTCACTAAAGCTTTAGGCAGCTTTGAAATTTGAGATAAAATTATATTATTTTCCTTGCTATCTAATTTAAATTCTAAAGGAAAATTTTCTCTTACCACTTTAACTTCACTGTAGTTATCATCATTTATGACCAAATCTATAGCTGTTTCTCCTATATTATCAAGAAACTTTTTCAAGTTATTTTCCGTAAGCCTTGCCTTTTTTCCACTTAAAAATCTTGGTGTTTTGCTATAACGATAACCATACATTATCATCCCCTCTGCAGCCCTATCTATTTCATATAGATCTTTAAGCATACTCAGAATAAATTTGTCTTCATCCTTAAACCTGTGTAAATATGAGCTATATGTAAAATTTTTACCAAATTCCAGATCATTTTGTTCTATAACTGCTTCTAAAAAACTCTTCATATTCTTTACTACATAAAGCTTTTCTTCTCCCACCTTTAATTCTAAAAAAGCTTCACTTACTCTGCGGGCAATATTAAATTGGAGCTTATACTGTAAGTTTAAAGTCTTAGTTTCTATGTTTGTCTTAGAGGATATTAGACTTTCCTTTAATTGTTGAATTAATTTACTATTTTTTTTTATTACTGGTCTTATTTCTTCTTCATTTATTTCAAACAAATTTATTCACTCCTGTTTAGGCATCTTCAAAAAATAATTAGACTAGCAGACAGACTTATTATTTTTTGAAGATGCCTTGTATTCTATTAAACATTCTAGCACATAATAATATTTTTAAACATATTGCTAAATCATTTTCAAAGCAATTAAGAAAACTATTTAAAATTACCTATGCTTATATTTATAAAGATATATAAATACATGGGAATAGTAGTATAATTTATCATATATAAGTGCTTCGCAGTTGTAAAACATTGTATCACAATTAAAGTTTTTTAAGAAAGAACATAAGAAGGAGTAAGAATTATGCCAAATAACGTAAAACAGAGAAAAATAATTTTAGATTTAGCAATTACTTTAGATGGCTTTATTGAAGGAAAAAATGGAGAAGTTGATTGGTGCATTATGGACGCTGATATGGGGTTCATTAATTTCTTGAATGAAATTGACACTATTTTATATGGTAGAAAAAGTTACGATTTATGGGGACAATATATTCCCCAAGATGAAGATTCTGATAGTGAAAAAGAAATTTGGAAATTGGTTCATAGTAAAGAGAAATATGTATTTTCCAGAGCACAAATAGATACTGATAATCAAGCAATATTTATAAATGAAAATATTATTGAAGAAGTAAATAAATTGAAGAATAAGCCTGGTAAAGACATTTGGCTATATGGAGGAGCAAGTCTTATTACAACTTTTATAAATTTAGGGCTTGTTGATGAATTTAGATTATCTATTCACCCTGTTATTTTAGGAGAAGGAAAACCATTGTTTATTGATATAAAACAGAGATTGAATTTAAATATGGTTAATACAAGAACGTTCTCTTCTGGCGTTGTACAACTAATCTATCATTGGAATGGTAATTAATTTTTAATAGAGCCAAAAGCAAAATAAAGTTTAAAATGTAAATGGAGCGTCGCAAAATTCTTATATTATGAAACAAAAGTTATTAGTAAAATTACTAACAAGCTATCCCTAATAACTATAATTAAGGGGGCTGTCGCACTAAGAATAAATACTACAGTATATTGTGTTTACCATTAATCTTCAAAACAATATATTGTATGTAAATTTCTTAATGCGACAGCTCCACTTCACTTTCTTTCTCTAGATTATTTATAATCCACCCTTTAAATTACTTGCTCATACTCTTTTGATGCGCTTTAATATTTACCTTAACATCATAAAAAGTACTTCCTTTTCCTTGATCAGTAAGCCTTTGGGAAGTAAGCGTATTAACTGAACGATTTCCTGGTGTATTTTTCAGCCACCAAACTCCTTCAGTAACAACAACTCCTTTTGGAACTTTAGTTGTGATACTTAGCTTGAAATCAGCTTCTCCTCTTTCATTATAGGCAGTAACAAGTTCACCATCTTCTAATCCTATTTTAGAAGCATCCTCTGGATTTACTTGTAAAATCATTTTATTTGTTTTTACTAGTTCTTCTCTTTCATTAAAGGAAGAGTTTAATAATCGTGGATCTGGAGCATTTATTAACCAAAATTCTGCATCATCTCCATGAGGTTTAAAATATCCTGGTAAAGGCTCGTCCTCATTTAAATTCAAGATTTCAATTTTTCCTGAAGAGGTTTTAAATTGAGTCTTATACCCATCAGGCAGTGGTAACTCTAATGGTTTCCCTTCAATTAATGTTTCAATTTTAGTACTTGCAAGCCATGAAGTTGGTTTTTTAAGTATAGTATTTATTAAATCATCAGCCGACTGCTTAAAGAAAGGTTTGTTTATTCCCATTGCATCTGCTAACAAACTAAATACTTCAAAATTGGATTTTGCTTCACCTACTGGATGTACTACTGGATAAGCCCTCTGTACAGCATAATAACCATAAGCACTATATAAATCACTATGTTCAAGAGAAGTTGTTGCTGGCAAAATAATATCAGCATATTTTGCTGTATCAGTCATAAAACGCTCATGAACTACTGTAAATAAGTCTTCTCTAGCTAACCCCTGCAGTACCTTGTTTTGATCAGGAGCTACTGCTGCTGGATTGGAATGATATACATATAAACTCATTATAGGTGGATCATTCAATTCATTTAGAGCATTACCCAATTCAACCATATTTATAATTCTTGTTGTTTTTTCTTGAAATTCTTCATGAGTTACAAGTTTCTTATCAAAAGCATGAGATGCAGATACAGATGTAAGTAAGCCTCCTCCAGCTTTTCCCCATGCACCAACAAGTGCTGGCAAACAGGTAATTGTCCTTACAGTCATTGCTCCATTACCATAACGTGACAAACCACTACCAAGTCTAATAAATGGTGCTCTAGCTTTTGCATACTGCACTGCCATATCTTCAATTACTGAAACATCAATTCCAGTTATCTCACTTACTTTATCTAGTGAGTAATCTGGCAAAACGGTATCTTTAAGTTTCTCATATCCTTGTACATATTCATTTATAAAATCTTTATCAATTAAATTTTTTTCTGCCATTACATGCATCATTCCAAGTGCTAGAGCGCCATCAGTACCCGGTTTAACTACAATAACTTTGTCAGCAATTTTAGCTGTACTTGTTTCATATGTATCAATTAACCATACCTTTGCTCCCTTTTTCTTAGCTATGTTTATATCATGTATAATATGAATATCCGTTGCTACTGCATGGATTCCCCATAAAATAATTAAATCACTTTCCTGTATCTCACTCGTGTGAGGCCCCATAGTTTCTCCCATAACTGCATTCCATCCACACTCTTTAGCTGGTGCACAAATAGTTCTATCAAGTCTTGAAGCACCTAAACTATAAAAAAACGGATGACCTGAATTACGCTGAACTATTCCCATAGTTCCTGCATATGAATATGGAAGTATTGCTTCTGCTCCATATTTTTTAATAATTTCTTTCCAATTTGTTTTAATATGTTCAATAGCCTCATCCCAGGATATAGGCTCAAAGTTACCACTACCCTTAGCACCCTTTCTCAAAAGTGGTGTTAAAATACGTCCTTCAGAATGAACTGTTTTTTCATAATGAGCCATCTTTGGACAAAGTGTTCCCCTTGTAAAAGGATGTTCAGGATCTCCCTGTACCTTTACAGCTTTTCCATCTTCAACATGAACAATAAGACCACAGGTATCAGGGCAGTCATAGGGACAAACTGATCTAAAAACTTCCACAACTATTCCTCCTTATATTTTCACAAGTTTTTCATATTTGTATTTTAAAAATGATGCTCAAAGAATTAGTGTATAAAAAACTTTTAATTTTATATTTAATAGATTATACCACATAAAAAATTATCATCTCAATATTAACTTTATATAATCTGTAATTCGTAAAGTAAGCATTAGACTTCTAACCTTAATATTTAACATCTCTCAACTAATTATATAGATGTCATATACAAATTTTTAGAAAGTTCTCGAAGTCTAGCTTCATCTAAAATATATATTGTTGTATTCTCACACTTTATAATTTTCTCAGCCTCAAGTTCTTTAAAGGTTCTATTTAAATGCCTATAGGTTGTTCCTAGAAATTGAGCTATTTCTTTAAAAGATGAACTTAAAACTATGCTGTTTTTATCTGTTATATGCTCAACTAAATAGCTGGCCAATCTATTAATAAGCGGATATATAAAGTTATATGATGTATTGTTAATAGTTGCCTCAAGCTTTTCACTTAAAGAATCTACTAAATGATGTAAAAAGTTAACATTATTCATATACTTTTTTCTCAGTATAGTTGAAGGTATCGCAATCAAATAGGTATCTTCTGCTGCTTCAACATTGCAGCGTATAGGCTTATCTTTCAGAAGTTCTATGTCTCCTATAATGTTAAATTCCTTGTAAAACTTTAAAAGCATTGACTTCCCGTTTTCAAAAAGATAGGATATTTTAACTTTTCCTTTAACAAGCAAATAGTAATATTCAAGTTCAGATTCTGCTTTTAGTATAAGCTCATCCTTACGATAGAAATGAAGCTGTGCATAATTTATTATATTATCATCAAATATATTTTTTATATCATACTTAACAAAATAATACTTCAAAAGTTCGCTATTCGAAATTCTATCCATAAACCCTCCTTAACAGGACATATGTCATATCATAATTTATATCAATATGGTAACTTATCCTTAAAGTAATGTAAAGCAAAGGAGAACTCTATAATGATTTTCTTTAACAGAATGTTCCTTATATGAGTGCTTTAATATATGTTACAATTATCAAGTGACTCTTAGACTCATATGGAATTTGCCTGTGAGGGATACCTATTACCTGAGCAATGGTAGGGATGAGATAAAAACTAATTAATTGGAGGATTAATTATGAAATATGAAATAATAATATTTGATGCAGATGAAACTTTATTTGATTTTAAAAAATCTGAAAAATATGCTTTTAAAAATGCCATGCTTGAATTTAATATTGAATATGATGAAAATTATCACCTAAAAATATACAGTGATATAAATAAAGCCATTTGGAAGGAATTTGAGAAAAGATTAATTACTCAAGAAAAATTAAAGGTAGAAAGATTTAAGAGATTATCTGATAAATTGAACCTTAAATTTGATGAAGTTAAATTTGCCAGATCATATATGAAGCATTTAGCTAATGCATCCTTTTTATATGATGACAGCATACCTCTTGTAGAAAGTTTGCATAAAAGTTATAAGCTTAGTATAGTAACTAACGGTCTTACAGATGTGCAAAATAAAAGAATAAGGAAATCCATTATAGCAAAATATTTTCAAGATATAGTTATATCTGAAGAAGTAGGAGTGTCCAAGCCAGATTCCAAGATATTTGAACTTGCTTTAAATAATATAAAGCATACTGACAAAAGCAAAGTATTAATAGTAGGTGATAGCTTAACCTCTGATATACAGGGCGGTATAAATTCAGGTATTGACACCTGCTGGCTTAACTCAAACAAAATTGCAAACACAACAAAATTTAAACCTACTTATGAAATTTCTAATTTGATGGAACTTAATGATATACTTAGATAATATCAATATACAAAAAACAAATTAATTCATGCTAAATACAACATGAATTGATTTGTTTTCTACTTTTATTCCTTCAATAGTTAATACCTAACAGAAAACTTCTACTATTCTTTTATTGTTCACAGTATTTTCTTCTATTTTACCTGCTTCTCTATTTTCTTTTCTAAAATCAAATATTAATAGGTAACCTTTACTTAGGTTATACTGCTCTAAATATTGGCATAATTGTATTAAACCTTTTTTATGATATTCCTCCCCATTCCACCTTTTTAGCTCTAATATATACATTTTTTTATTATAGGTAATTACTATATCAAAGCGCTTTTCTTCACCACCCTGCACTTCTTTAAAAGCGAAGCCTGTGCCGTTTATTATTGGGCTTATAAAAGCTAAAAATAAAAGTCTTCCATCTGCCTCTAAAAAAGCTTCTCTCTTTTCTGAGTACTCGTGCTTCATAAATTCTGAAAATTTAACAAGTATTTTTCTTATATCTAAGCTGCCATCTTCCTTTATATAAGCACTCCTTTGATTGTACCAACCTATGTTAGTTCCAGTTTCTATTATTGAACTCATGTAATTGTACAATAATTGTTCGTATATCCTATTGTTGACTTTTAAATACATATCTTCATTTTTAAAAATTCCATATATCATTCCTAAATTAATTGTTGGATTGAGATGATTATAGGTTATTTTATTTCCGTCTATAATAATATTTTTAACCATTTGTTTTAGTTCTCTATTATTTTCTATGTTTTTAATAAGGCTGTCAAAATTAGTATTGCTATCCCTTAGAATCTCCTTAACAGCTAAATTCATGTATTCTTTGTCCCAGGTAAAACTACCTTCTGGCATTATCTTTTCGTCTATAATTTTACAAAGCTTGCTTACTAAGAATGGATGACCTGAAGTATAGTAATAAAGCCTATCTGAAAAATATTCTTTATCTAACTTTACTCCTTTGTTTTCTTCATAGTCATCTAACATGGTTTTTATTTCTTCTTTTGAAAAACTCATGTCCACATCAAAATCTGAAGCTATGTTCCAAGGACTATTATATTTTCTTTCTTCATCTATCCTTATTTTTAATTTTAATGTCTTTATGTCATGCACTCCTGCCAATATTACACTATGGAATGTATAATCTTTTCCAACATTTCTTAGTAGATACTTATTTCTAAGCATGCCTAAAAAGCTTAAAAACAATTGATTATTGCTGCTTTTGTCCACTTCATCTATCATTAATACCACTTTCTTTTGAGACTTTAAAATAAACTTAGTTATAGTTTTAGATAAATCTTTAAAGTTTTCCACATCTTTTTTACTTTCTTCTAAGAAAACTGATAAACTTTCATGTTCTAAAAGTAAAGTGTCTCCTAATATTTCTAATAAAGCTTTTGCAAAGGCTTCTTCTTCTTCAAATATTAAGTCCCCTATACCTTCAAAACTAATGGATATAGGAAGATACTCTTCTGATTTCTTAAGTTTATTTTCCAGTACAAACAAAGTGGTGGTTTTTCCATATTGCCTAGGCCTATTTATTATGAAGTATTCTTGATTTTCAATTAAGTTTATTATTTTATTTATCTTATTTGATGTGTCTACCATGTAATGCATTTTAGGTACGCAGGTACCTGTTATATTAAACTTCTTCTTCATGCATCTCTCACCATCCTAGCTTTTATTTTATCACAATTTAGCTCAATTTAAACAATCACTAAAGAATCCAGGGTGGATTTTTTCCTTTATGCAGCTATTTTGACTTTTCTATAAGAGTTATTTTTAGCTTATATGGCTCTGTAAACATATCATATGCAGAATTTTCAACTATACAATGTTTGACAGTGAATAAAAATCCATTATTAACTGGATAATCTACTTCTTTGCTATTCAATATTACAAGTATTTCATCATTAGTTAATTCCTTTTCTATAGTATTATCTGTAAGTGCTTTTCCACTTGTATCCTTAAATTCAAATATAACTTTCATAATTTTTTCTCCTCCGTTCCACTATGCCAACTATATATTGATTATAAACTGCTTTTTTTCATAATTCCATAAAAAAAACATCACTTTTTTATCATTTATTTGAAACCTGCTCCTTTAAAGAAAAAGTTGAAGAATTGTAAATCATATTTTTTATAAAAAAGTTATAACAATGTCCTTCAGTACGCTAGAAAAAATGACGAAATTTAGTATAATAATAATTATAGTATACATTTTAGTAATCAATTTACTTATGAGAATAAGATTTCAAATATACTGTAGTGGATAGAAGGAGATGGGAAAATTGGATTTGGATAAGATACCTGGTAAAATAGCTGTGCCTATAGATAAATTAGAGCCTGACATGGTAGTTGCAGAAGAGATTAAATTAAATGATAAGGTTTTCATAGCTTCAGATGTAAAACTTACAGAAAAACTTATAGAAAAATTGAAGAAATTATTAGAAGATTTTTGTATAGAAGGCGATGTAAAAATATTTAATCCAGAAAGGTATAAAAACATTGACATTATGCTCCCTGTACATAATAAATCTAAAAATGTCAATGTACGATCAAATCAAAATGTTTTAGGAGTTGAAATGTATTTTCAAGCATATACAAGAGTGCTTGGAGAACTATTTACAAATATAAATTATAAAGCTGATGACGTTATAAAAGAAATAAAGAAACTTTCAATGGATATACAGACGGATCTCCATTATCCAGCACCAGTTGTGAAAAATATAGTTCTTTATGGAAGTGGAGGAGATTATTTATACAGGCATTCTGTTAATGTGTCTGTACTATCTTTTATGCTTGGTAAGTGGTTAGGATTAAGTGGATCAGATCTAGAATTACTAACTTATTCAGCTGTATTACATGATTTTGGAAAAACCAAATTGGATTGCTCAACCTTAAATAAAAGTACAAAATTATCTCCATCAGAATTCAAACATATAATGCTGCATCCAATACTAGGATATGAATTTATGAAAAAAATATCTTCTATTCCTGAAGAGGTTCTTCATGGGATACTAATGCATCATGAAAGATTGGATGGTTCAGGTTATCCACTAAAACTTAAAGAAGAAAGAATACATAATTTTGCGAAAATCATCGCAATAGCAGATATATTTGAAGCCATAAACTCTAATAGAATATATAAAAAAAGGAGATCTCCCTTTGAAGCTCTTGAAACAATCAAAAGTGAAAGTTTAGGGAAATTGGATTACAACTTTTGTAAAGTATTCATTGAAAATATTAGCAGCTTTTATGTTGGTGAGAAAGTTCTATTGAATACAAAAAAGATAGGTACAATTTTAAAAATTGACTATAACAATTTGACATGTCCGTTAATTTCTGTTGGATCTGAGTTTATAAATTTAGCAGAAACAAAAGATGTACATGTGAAAAAACTTGTATTATAACCAAGCTAAGTCAATAGTTATAATTATATTGATATTAATACTTTCTGTGTTTTGCTTAATATCTAATTTTTTGTAAGGTGGATAACCACCTTACAAAAAACAAAACATTTTGTTCTTATTATGAGTATTTTATTTTACAGTAAATTGATATCTCAAATCTTCTGATAATGACTCACTATACTTTGAAGTAACATTCTTGCTGATGTAAATATAATAAGTTTCTCCTGATTTATATGAATTTACAGGTGATACCTTAATTACATTATCCGATTCACAGCTTACCTTTGCATCCACTTTGTTTCCTTTTGAATCCGTTACATATATATTATCTGATGTTACTGTGGATGGATCTGCTTCCTTTGTAAATTTAAGATGCCATTCTTTATTTTGATCTACCTTATCTGGCATAACAGTGGTTTTTCCATTGAAATAATCCTTTGGCATTTCTATTAAAGTAAAGCTGCTGAATTTATTTACATAAATAGAAATACCTACTACGTTGCCTTTTTCATCATATACAATAGTTCCTTTATCCACCACGTCTTGTCCATCACTGTGATGAACCATAACTGCTAAGGAAGAAAGAAACTTGTCTAACTCCTCCTTTGAAATTGGAAGCTTAGATGAATCTATAGGAATAGTTATCTTTACTCTTCCTGTAATATTAGCTTCTATATTAAGTGGTGCCGCAATTATATGTGCACCTGAAGCTAATTTTAATACAAGTGCTTTATTATTTTCAATTTTACTTTCATCTTTTTCCTCACTTATCTTTACTGCTGCACCCTGTTCACCTAATTTCTTTATTGTCACTGCTGGTACCTCTAAGGCTGCTTTTTCTGTTTTCAAATCTAAGGAGATATTTTGTTTTGCAAGTTCACCCATTGAAACTGCTGGAAGTTGAAATTCTGTTCTATCTGCACTATTCCCTGCTGTATTTGAAATATCTATAGCTGCCTTTGTACTTTTTGTTTCTGAAGCCTTCTTTACAGCTTCTGCTGCTGTATTTTCATCAAATTTTACAATATCTGTTTTTACCCCTTGCGTATCTGTAGTTCTTGTTATAGTTGTCTGAACTGCAGTACTTTCTTGATTCCCATTCTCAACTACCACTGGTACTTGTCTGGTTTCAGTTGTAGGCTGTGGTGTTGGTGGTATATATGGTGATGGATCTATTGCAAAGTAAGCCGTCACAGTTATATCATTTTGAACCTTTCTATCTATTCTTGTAGCTGTAGACACACTATCACTCCAGTTTACAAAGTGACATCCTGGATTTGGTACTGCTGTTATTGTTGATCCATCTTTACCCCTAGCTACATTCTGTGGACTTATCCCTGATATTGTTCCATATGATCCTGCTGTATAAGTAAGAGTATATGTTGGTGATGCTACTGTTGCTGTCGCTGTATTACTTATTGTTTTTCCACTTGACTGTGCTGTTACTGATATACTTTGTCCTGCTGTTAATGTCAATCCACTAACTGTCCAAATTCCTCCTGCTGCTGTTACTGCTGGTTTTGCAACTCCTCCTACACTAAGTATTACACTTGATCCTGATTCTGCTGTTCCACTTATACTTGTATCCCCAGCTGTTGGAGTCCCTGTTATTACTGGTGCTGCTGTTTGTAATGGTGCTGGTGCTACTGCTGCTGTGGCTGCACTACTTATTGTTTTTCCACTTGTCTGTGCTGTTACTGATATGCTTTGTCCTGCTGTTAATGTCAATCCACTAACTGTCCAAGTTCCTCCTACTGCTGTTACTACTGGTCTTGCAACTCCTCCTACACTAAGTATTACACTTGATCCTGATTCTGCTGTTCCACTTATACTTGTATCCCCAGCTGTTGGAGTCCCTGTTATTACTGGTGCTGCTGTTTGCAATGGTGCTGGTGCTACTACTATTGTGGCTGCACTACTTATTGTTTTTCCACTTGATTGTGCTGTTACTGATATACTTTGTCCTGCTGTTAATGTCAATCCACTAACCGTCCAAGCTCCTCCTACTGCTGTTACTGCTGGTCTTGCAACTCCTCCTACACTAAGTATTACATTTGATCCTGATTCTGCTGTTCCACTTATACTTGTATCCCCAACTGTTGGAGTCCCTGTTATTACTGGTGCTGCTGTTTGTAATGGTGCTGTTGGTGTTACACTACTAGATGCACTTGAAGCCGCTCCTGTTCCCACTCCATTGGTTGCTGTTACTGTAAAAGTATACGCTGTTCCATTGGTTAATCCACTCACTGTTATTGGACTTCCTGATCCTGTTCCTGTAAAGCCTCCTGGATTTGAGGTTACTGTATAGCCTGTTATTCCACTTCCTCCATTGAAGGTTGGTGCTGTAAAACTTACTGTAGATTGGGTATCTCCTGCTGTTGCACTTACCCCTGTTGGTACCCCTGGTACTACTGCATTTACCATAAAGCTTCTTGAAACTCTTGGTGCTGCAAGATAGGAAGCATTTCCTGATTGATCTGCATCTATTGTAGCCATCCCTGTACCAACAAAAGTAAGTGTTCCACTAGGTGTAATGGTAGCCACACTAGTATTACTAGATGAAAACACTACTGTTAGCCCTGAGCTTGCTGTTGCTGAAATTGTAGGTTTTGTTCCAAAATTCTGTGCTCCTGGACCAATAAAAGTAATTGTCTGTGAAGCCATTGGTGTAACAGAACTGGAAGGCACCGATGTCGCTCCTGTTCCCACTCCATTGGTTGCTGTTACTGTAAAAGTATATGCTGTTCCATTAGTTAATCCAGTTACTGTTATTGGACTTCCTGTTCCTGTTCCTGTAATACCTCCTGGATTTGATGTTACTGTATAGCCTGTTATTGTACTGCCTCCATCGGATGCTGGTGCTGCAAAGCTTACTGTAGCTTGGCCATCTCCTGCTATTGCACTTACTCCTGTTGGTGCTCCTGGTACAGTTGCCGCAGCTGTTGGTGTTACACTACTAGATGCACTTGAAACCGCTCCTGTTCCCACTCCATTGGTTGCTGTTACTGTAAAAGTATATGCTGTTCCATTGCTTAATCCACTCACTGTTATTGGACTTCCTGTTCCTGTTCCTGTAATACCTCCTGGAGCTGATGTTACTGTATAGCCTGTTATTCCACTTCCTCCATCGGATGCTGGTGCTGTAAAGCTTACTGTAGCTTGGCCATCTCCTGCTGTTGCACTTACTCCTGTTGGTGCTCCTGGTACAGTTGCCGCAACTGCAGGTATTGTAAAGGTATTACTGTCCACTGCAGGTGTTCCACTAGCAAAGTGAATTGCTCCATTTCCTGCTGCTGTAAGGCTGCATGTTAAATCTGTAAAAGTTGCTACACCTGCTACTGCTGCCTTCGTTGCTGTTCCTCCTATTGTCCATGTTCCTGTCCCTGCTTTTGCACTTGCCACTACATTCGCTGTCTTTGATACTCCTGTTGAGCAAATATTACCATATTGATCCTTTAAAGTCACTATTGGCTGTGTTGCAAATGCATCTCCACTGGCTGTTCCAGCTGCTGGCTGTCTGCTAACCAAAAGGCTTGCCACTGCTCCTGCATTGATTGTCTGCGATACTGTTGAGTCATTGTAGTCTGTTGCTTTTATTACTACATTTCCTGTTGCAGGCGTTCTTAAATAGCTTTGCTTTGATGAATCTGTTGTTGTTGCTGATGGTTTTAATGTTACCTTTCCACTAAAAACACTATACTGACTTGCTTCAAGTGCTTTTCCATTAAAGCTTACTCCTGTTATTGCTCCTTCAAAGGCTGGATCTGCTCCAAAGGTTACATCTATATCATTATCTACATCATTGTTTATTGTTGCTGCTGTTAAGATCTTTCCTGGTAGAATCGGATCGGATACAACAATATTATCCATAAAAATGGATAAATTTGGGGTAGGAGTACTACTGCTAATTCTGAACTCATTTATATTATTCCAACCAGCACTTGACAAAGTTACTGTTTGCCCAGTTCCATTTGGAGCAGTAAATGTTTGTATTGCACCTAAAACAGCACTTCCCCCATTATATCCTGTTACTGTAAATACTACATTAGGATCATTAGTATCTACATCCGTAAAATTATCCTCTGCTTGAAAGGATACTAATTTAAAATTACCTTTTGTAGAAGTAATTCTTACACCGTTATCTTCTAGTGCTAACCCCATAAAACTAATTGCCTTCGAATAGTTAGTAATAAGACCACTATAACCACTACTTGGGTCCGCAATTTCAACCATAGGCGCCTGTTGAACTCCTCCAGCATCCTTAATATCTCTTGTATCATCAGTTCCATCTGTTTTAAGCAAACAATATGTCCAATCCCCAATACTTTTACATCCACTATATTGCCCAACAGAATATGAACTTGATTCAAAACTCTCAGATTGAGGCGTAGTTGCTGCATAAACCTTATTTTTCCCTAGTCCCATGGGGCCTGGAAAAATTGTTAAAATAAACAAAAGTGTACATAGTATCGATACCTTTTTCAAAAATTTTTTCACATTAAAATCCTCCTTGTAACTCTTTTATCTTTAAACTACATATGAAACAAAAGCTTTACTACGAAAAAACAGCCTCATAATAATTAAATTTTCCATCTAATGGCGCTGTAGGAGTAATCGCCATTTCAAAGTTTCCTACTTTCTCCTGCTCCATACTATAACAGCCCGTCTCAATCCATATTTCTTTATTGCTTGAAAACACTAAAAAAAATGGTTCTCTTTTCAAATTTGGAATTTTAAACTTTGAAGCAGATACCTGTACAAGGGTAATTTCCACATGCTGCCCTTCTCCATAAAAGACCTTAAATACATCCCCTACACTAAATGTACCTATGGTAAAATTCTCTAACATTGCTTATAACT
Source organism: Clostridium carboxidivorans P7 (assembly GCF_001038625.1). GTDB lineage: Bacteria > Bacillota > Clostridia > Clostridiales > Clostridiaceae > Clostridium_AM > Clostridium_AM carboxidivorans. The sequence goes on along the minus strand of NZ_CP011803.1, from coordinate 903,629 downwards.
CCTTATTTTGTTATTCTCTTGAGGGAAAGATTCCCTGAACACATATTATATAACCTACACATAAATAAGATGGCATAACTCTAACTCCACTAAAAGGATTAGGAACATTAGCATTACATGTTGATGTTACTGTAGGTGCTGGAACAGTAATATTAGCTTGTACATTAAATGGTTTTAAATTTGCTCCTGTTGTTGGACTGTTGGTAGTATAAATATTGGCAGTCTGTCCTCCTGAAGTTTTAGCAATTCCAAGCGTACAGGTGTTACCTGGCGTGTTTAATACTGTAGCAGCATTATAAGCATCAGTATTAACAGGTATTTTCACCTCGACATTTACTGGTGTAGTACCTCCACCTCCAGTAACGTTGCTTGTAATCGGATGTATATGTGCTGGTATGTTATTTGCTGTAAGTGTTACAGCTTCAGCATTATCCACACACTGCGCCAACTGATAACTTACTTTGTTGTTTGGATTTACTCCATACCCTATAGGAAAACGTCCTCTTAAATCTGGCAGACAGAAATTATTACCACTACCTCCAAAATTGTATCCAAGTAGCGCAAAGAGTGCTTAATTTTGAGCTATCGGAATTGACTGCCCTTGACATAACATCCACCCCATTGGTGCCCAATTCATTGCCCATGCTAAAATAGTTCCAATATAAGCGTCCATTTTTTAATTCCTCCTGTTTTTTTATTATTTATAATCAACAATGTAGCAATGCTACACTGGACTATACCTTTTCATAAAATTCTTAATACTATGGAATGCACTTCATTTCATAAGCAATTCCTTTGTTTTCTACAACCTTAAATCCAAGTTTTTCATAAAATGCATACGCCCCTTGATTAAACCAAGCAACTTGCAGCGATACTGTTTTTTTCTTTTCTACAGCATTCTCTATCACTGTCGTAACAATCTTTCTCCCAATACCTCGGCCTCTGTATTCTTCTAACAACCCAATCTCCAAAATTCGGTCTACGGTTTTACCATAATAAATATAAAGACGCCCTATAGGCTTTCCATGCATCGTAATTATATTCAGCTGTGCTTCTGGATACATTTCCATCAACTGTTGCTGTTCCATCATAAATTGTTGTGCTATAATACTTTCTTTTTGTTCTTCAGTTATACCACTAATCCATGTCAAATCTTGACGACTTTCCTTAAATATTTTTAACAGCATGTCTTCATGTTTAGCTTCTAGCACTTCTATTGAAATATTAATCTCTTCCTCAGTATTCATACTAGACTTTTGTTCGTTATTATCCATGTTTATAATCATTCCTTTCAGCATTTATCTCCTATAGAATAATTGTACATTTTTAATTCATATCATCCATTAGGTGAGTTTTTATACTTAAAATTAATTCTTAAATAATCACACTTGTAATTTATATAAAAAGCCTGGTTTTTCACTAACTACATATTGAAACCTTAACTCTTTCCATTTATTATTTCTCCAGTCTATATCCATTATTTTATAAGGTAAGTTTAAAGAACATTGGTTGTAGGTTAATTGCTCTCCTTCAAAAACTTGTATAGTGGTAAGTAAACATAACCTTTTATATCGTTTCTCTATGGTATGTGAAAGCTCAATCTCTATTTCAGGAAATTCATAGTTTTTATTTTTCATTACTCTTTTTACACCCTCCTTATTCAACTCAAATATTTTACTCAGAGGATAATAGAAATCGTCTTCCGCCCCCTCAATTCCCATTGTTCTTTCCATTTCCCTCTTGGGGTCTATTAAGACAGCTTCAATATCTATATTTTGTGGTATTAAAATTCCTTCTATCTCCATTTGAGGAACTAAGTTAAGAGTTATAGCTACTTGTGGTTCATTTTTAAGTGCATTTTGCATGGTTTCTGTAATAATCATATGAACAGGCTTACTTTTATCAATCTTGTATTCTGTAGCATCACATTGGACAATTTCTTCTACATATTCTTCCACTTCAAAAACTTTAATTATCTTTTTTAAAGCCTCTATACTTCCCTGATTTATTTCAAGCAAGGTGAATTTTATTTTCTCACTTGAAAAAACAGTAGTCATCGGAAGCATTAGTGTTGCAAAAGGACCTGTACCTGCATACAAAATATGTATTGTTCTATCAGGAAACTTTTCTTGAGCTTTTTTTATTCCATAAAAAATCCCCCTAATAAATCTCTTTGTTCTCATTAATTCCTTCACACAGACCCCTGCCCAAAACGTACCAATTGCCTTTCCTTTTGGAAGATAGTATTCTTTTCTACTATACTCATCTTCCTTCAACTCTGATGCAGCTAGAAAAAGTCTGAATAAATCATCACATGTATCTTTTATTTTTCCATACTCATCCTCTTCTTCAAGCAAAATTCTAGTTATCTCTTTCAATTTTTCTTTATAACTGTTCATAAAATTAAACTTCCTCCTGTTTGCAAAAAATCCTTATATTCTAGGTTGCTAATTTGTGCATGAATCCACCATTCCCATTTATCACATAAATATATTCAACCTTGCTTATCTTGTGTTACTCACGTTAGCATATATTGTAACTTCATCAATCCTAACGAATTCCATTTCCAATATATTGTATTAATATAATATTCTTCACCTTTCACCAAATACCTTTATATAAATAAATTTTTATGCAATTTTTCTATTTTTGTGAAAATTCTTTATATATTGCTATCATTAATGATAAAGTCAAACAATTTTGCAAATCATAATTTTCTATAGATATTTTATTGCTATTTAACACACAAATATAATTTTTAAAATTTATATAGATAAATGTCCACATAAAAATACTTACACTCAAATAGTATAGTTATTTTTTATAAAATACCATTGGCCAAATGGCCAGTTTTTTATTTAAATATAACTTTTATTTCTGCAAGTCTATTATCAGCAATTACATCTAATTCTGTTTCAATATAGCCTACGAACAAAAATATCTTCTACCAAACTAAGCTAATATGTAAAAAAATCATCTTAATTTGTTTGAAATTTGTTTTTATTATAATTTAAAAGTTTTTTATGTGATATACCCCTTTTGGAGTATTTTTATGATAAATTTTAAAAATTATTATAAAAACTTCACTATGTATTTGTTATGGATTTTCTACTGGATAGTTACCTTTAAATAAATGGAAAAATAAAAAAATTCTCTATACAACCATAATTGTAAAGAGAATTTTTCGTTTAAGTACAAATTATTCCGAATAACTTTTTTATAATTATTTAACAACAAATTGATACTTCAATTCATTCACTAAAGAAATCTTATTCTTTTACTTTTACATATCCAATGAAGCTATTACAACTTTATTTCTCCCTTGTTCTTTAGCTTGGTAAAGGGCAACATCTGCTGATTTATAGGAAGCATCAAAGGATTCTGAAAAATTGTCTTTTAATAGAGAAATACCAAAGCTTGCAGTTATCTTTATTTGAATTTTATCAGTAACTATCACATTATCCTGAATTGCCACTCTAATTTTTTCAGCTATAACATAAGCTTCATCAATTGAAGTATCAAAAAGAAAAACAAGAAATTCTTCACCACCCCAACGAGTAATTAAATCATTGGGCTTTATATGCTCCATAAAAATACGGCTTGTTTCCTTAAGCACAATATCTCCAATAGGATGGCCAAGTTTATCGTTTACATCTTTAAAATAATCAATATCCACTAAAATAAGAGCTGCTGCTTTTTTTGTTTCAGTTAAAATTTTCATTTTTTCAGAGGCTTGGGCACTAAAACATCTTCGATTCAAAAGTCCAGTTAAAATATCATGATTTGATAAATAGTCTAACTTAAAAATAGTCTCTTCTAAAATTATATTTTTAGCTATTTTCTCATAATAATTATTATAAATAACTGTTGAAATCAGAATAACTGCCAAAAAATAAATTAATCCGTTTACACCATTAGAAATTAATGAATTAACATTATGTTGAAATATTACCAATCCACCTATATAAACTAAAAACGGAATTGAGTACACAACTAAGTTTAATGGAAAACGCATCAATATAACAGCACTAAATATAATAAGATTAGCTATAAAAACACTGGTTATGTTCCCATGTACAGCTAGATCTAAGCCATTAATTATAGCCATGGAGCTTAAAAGTAAACTAGTCAAAATTGGAATTAATAATTTATATATTTTTTCCACTCTACATTCTTCATATTTTCCTAAGATTTTTATTAGTACTATTCCAATAATAGATACAAATAATATTATTAGATGTAAAATGAAGAACCTATTATCATTCCAAACTGCATGAAAAGAAGGATTCATCATATATGGTATATCATTAAATAATATAAATACAAGTTCAAATATCATATATGAAACAAGAAATAATTTTATTCGTGTAATATTACTTGCATTAAGATCATGGTTAATTTTACACTTTTGTTCTTTTGTAAAGGCATAATTTGACTTATTAAAAAAACTTAATTTATTCATCATGGTTCTCATTCCTTCCACTTAAACTAGTCACAAATTGCTTATTAAAACGCCAAATCTCCCATAATGCTATACCATTCTCTTAATAATAATATAATTATATATCAAACGACTTTATTTTACAATTACCGACTTTAGAAGGCTGTTTAAAAACTACTTTGCAATGTAATATTTTAATAAAGTCGCTTTCCTAAAATTGAATAAGAGTAAACAAATTAAGCTTCTAACATAAAAATAAAACTGTCTTACAATAAAATCACTTTCTAATATAAGACAGCTTTTGTTGCTAAAATCAACCAACTTTTGCACTGAAATTATAAATTATTTAAACCTAAACAAATAAGTACTTTCTCTTCATTAATTAATTTATCCTGTATCATATAAAGCAAAAATTTTATAAACATCTCTGACATATTTTCTCCCTGGAAACTATCAAGTATTTCAGGAAGTGGACAATCTTTACCTTCTTCCTTGTAAATAGCAAGTGTAAGTATATATGATGTTATATTGCTTATATGACCTATAAGTAATATAATATCCTTATCTTCTACTTGACATGAAAGCTCAACAATATCTGAACAATCTTCACTATCTAAAAGAGGATAAAGTTCATCAGTTGTAACACCTTCTCCTTGTACAAATTTCTTGCACACTTCAAGAGTTCTTTCAACAACTTCCACCCACAAACTATCATCTGATAACTTTGATGCTGCATTTTTCTTCTGTTTCATTTCGCGAAGTAATATTTCACCAATTCTAACCAATGTACTGCCTAGTTCAATGTCTGATAACATTTCAATATTACTTTCTATCCATTTAAGTGGAGCAAGAAACTCCCACATAATCTTAGGAATCTTTAGTAATAACTCCTGTTTTGGTTCAAAGTAGTTATTTGAAAAATTCTCTGCATGTTTTAAAAATAAATCTTCCCCCATCTCATAACGTTCCCAAACAATTGGTTTTTCATCTAGTCTTATTTCATAACGAAAACCATTAACCAAGCAGTATGCATTACTTGCATTACTAAAATATATAAGCAAATCACCAAAATCAATATTATTTTTTAAAGCCTCTGCTACATTAGGGGCAATTGTTTTCCTTAAAATTAATTTATCTAAAATTTCCTTTCGTGACATAATACAACCTCTTTCATTCATTTTATTATCTGTATGCTATAATTTATTATATAGACAAACTATTATTTGCTCAACTTTCGTATATACAATTTTCACTTAATTAACTATTAATTATTCGCTCTTACCTATTAACTAAAATATAAATCAAGGAGGACTTTTATGAAGGTAGCAGTTTTATCTGATATTCATGGCAATGGAATAGCATTACAATATGCAATAAATGATTTAAAAAGTTTAGGTATTAAAAAAATTATTATTTTAGGAGATGTAGTGATGAAAGGTCCTATGCCTTCACAGCCTCTTCAAATGCTAAAAGATACGGATTTAGAAATTATAGCATGGATTAAAGGAAATACAGATTTATGGCTTGAAGAAATTACAGATGTTTGGATGCCTTCAACAAAAAGAGAAAAGGAACTATATTCATATTATAAATATGCAAAGGATAACTTAAGCGAAGATCAAATATCATTTCTTAAAGAATTGCCATTACAATGTTCAATTAATTTAAATGGAATTAGCCTACTATGTGTTCATGGAACACCTCAATCCATAGTTGAAGCAATAGATAACAGTGTACCAGAAGAAGAAATTAAAAAAGCAATAAAAGATGTGAAAGAACAAATTATTTTAAGTGGACACTCTCATACTTCTTTTATTGGTGAAGTGGATGATAAAATCATATTTAATGTGGGAAGTATAGGCAATTCACTTGATGGCGATAATAGAATATCCTATGGAGTTTTAGATTTTGTTGAAGATAGAGTTAATTTAACAAATAGAAGAATTAGTTACCCTACAGATAAGATTATTAATATAGCAATTGATAATAAACTTCCTCTGCTGGATGAATATAAAAGTGTTATATTAAATGCTTATATGTACTAGACATACTTCCATATTAAAAAACACTAAAGATAATATACAAGGATGCAGTATATGTGGACAATCTATATCTGCATCCTTCTTTCTAGAAAATTTTTGTATTTACCAAGTTCTTCTGACATTGTTACCTGCTCTATTCCACTATAACCGTTCCATCTTCCTTTATTGTAATGAGATTTCCATCCTTAACATAATCTAAAAAATCGCTGCCAAGCTGATCTATAGTAACAATTTTTTTATCATTCCAAACATCACTTAGTATTATTCCAGCAACAGCTAATGAATCTATATGTTCAGAAAAAAGCATTGCCTTAGGTCCAATTCCTAAACTAACAGCACTTTGCAAAATCATTCCACCAGTAGTAGATCCAATGCTCTGTGGAAGACATATTATTTTTCCTGTTAAATCTTTATTATATAAGTCTTTATTATTTTGATCAGAGCATATGGCTTTATCCTTATTAAAGCTTTTAATGTAAGATGCAATAATATTTAAGCCTTGATGAGTTACAATACCTTCTCCCTCTATATTTCCTGCTAAAACAACTCTACCTTTAAAAATTCTACTCAAAACTTTCACCCCCTAAATACTGCCGCTGACAATAATTTTTAGAATTTCATCATCCAAGAAAAACCTTGCTTTTGAATAAGTTCTTAATTTATTGGAATTTGTTACAGGAAATTGTTTTGAACCTTTGGTATTACCAAGATACATAAGCGGGCACAAATAGTTAAGTGTCAATCCGCATTGAAGCAATTTATTATAACTTTCTTCATCCTCTTTAAACTTATTGATTACATCTGGTGCTGCTGACAAATAGGTAGTTAAGGCTACTTTCTCTTTGCCAGCACTCTTTAGAGCTTTTGATATATTTTCAACCCATTCATATATTTGTTCCAGTGACAAATGAGGACATCCTATAAGACATATATCTGGTTTAGCATTTATATCCTTCCACATCATTGGATAAGCCTTCATCACTCTTTCAAGCTCACTATCATCTATCACATAGGTCTTATAATTAGGAACTAAAAGACCTCTTCCCTCATCTGCTGCCTCTGGAGTTATATTTTCCACGTGATATAAACCTACTGCACCATTTGAAGCACTAGATGCTCCCATATCTTTAAGATAATCTGAAACAACTGGGGTAATTTTATTACCTAAAAATTTATCAAGCCCAATAATATATGGTACCTCTTCTACTACCTTCATTCCTATAGCACTACCAAGCAGATGTGCATTAGGTTTTGTAGAAGTTCTTACCTCTATCAGCCATTTTGCTTTTCTCCCTTCATTTGTTACAAGTCCAAACTCAGGAACTTTTCCTATGAGAGCACATAAAAGCTCAATGACACCAGAATTTCTATTGGTTCTGGCACCAAGAACTGAATTGGCATATACTACTGCCGAAGATTCAGCCCAGGAAATTACTTGTCCCATTTTAGGCCTATTTCCAACTTCCTTCATATAGCAAGTGCAGGTGAAAGCATTGCTATTTTTAAGTCCTAGCTTTTCCAATTGTTTTATATATCTATCCTGATTACAATAGGTTTCTAATAGTGCTTCCTTCTCTGCTTCAGTATATTCAATATTTTCATAATCCATAGGCTTTGGATCTACTGTAAAAGGATGCTTTACTTTTATTCCTGACTGAATAATTTCATCCATAATATCAAATACAGTATCTAATCCAGACCTTCCGAAGGAAGTAACAATATGAGCAGGACCTTCAATAGGCAAAAGTCTTTTTGCTCCAAAAGCTTCACCATAAAGTACTACAGACTCTAGTATCTTTTTCATAACCTTACCTTGTTTTCCGTCTAAAATTTCCTTTTCCTCCAAAGTAAGTTCCATGTTATACTTCTCCATACATATTCCTCCTAACTATATCTCCATAGCAATTTCATAAGCAGACCATATAGCTTCCATTACATTTGTAGGGAACTTTGCATCTCCAATAAGATAGACATTGTCACCCTTAACAGCTTCATAAAGACTATTATTGCTTATATAACCTATTGAAACTACAATATGATCAACTGGAAGTTTGACAGTAGTTGCTATTCCCTGAGGCCCTATAGCATAAGGGAACCTTGCACGATTGTTGCTATTAGGATAATTTTTCTGTATTACTTTTATTTCAGCAGTTCCATCTTGATATTTTATAAGTGAAGCATTTTTAATTACATCTACCTTATAATAATCAAGTAATTCCATAAGCATATTATAATTAGCTGCAGACAACCCCATAACATTCAATATAGTTTCACTTAATTCAATAATAGTAACTTTTTTGCCCTTTTTACTTAAATCATAGGCAATTTCACATCCAGTTAAGCCACCTCCAATAATTAATACACTTTCACCTTTTACATTTCCTTTTAATAAAGTATCAATTGCATAGGTAACATTATCTCCCTCTAAACCTTCTGCCTGTAAAGTTCTTTCTTTAGCTCCAGTTGCTATAAATACTTCATCATAGTTATTATTTTTAATAAACTCTTCAGTTACTTCAGCATTCAAGTGAACATTTATCTTTAAATCCCTTATCTGCTTTTTATACCAGCTTAATAGTTTTTTATCATCATCCTTAAAATCTGGTGCAGCAGCAGAAGTAAAAACTCCTCCAAGATTTGCATTCTTCTCATATAAATCAACACTATGGCCTCTTAAGGCAGATACACGAGCTGCTTCCATACCTCCAATTCCACCACCAACAACTAAAACTTTTTTCTTTAAAGCTGCCTTCTTAATCTCATAACTTACTTCCCTTCCACAAGCAGGATTTAAAGCACAGGAAATATCTTTTCCCTGAAATACACGTCCAAGACATCCTTGATGACAGCATATACATGGTCTTATATTATCCAAATCACCATTTTCAAACTTTTGTGTTATATAAGGATCTGCTAATAATGGACGACCCATTCCCATCATGTCAATTTCGCCATCACCAATTACCTTATCTGCTAATTCTGGATCATCAAAACGACCTGCACAAATTACTGGTATATCAACAACTTTCTTTATTTCTCTTACATCCTTTAAATTACATGCCTTTGGCATATATGTTGGTGGATGAGGCCAAAACCATGAATCGTAACTTCCATTATCACAGTCTAAAGCGTCATAACCTGCATCCTGTAAAGCTTTGGCAATGATTTTACTTTCTTCTATATCTCTTCCGAATTCTTCAAATTCTTCACCTGGAAGCGCACCACGATTAAAGGCTTTAATATAACTTTTTACACTAAACCTAAGCAGCACAGGAAAATCCTTACCACATTCAGCTTTAATAGCTTGTACAATTTCTATTGGAAGCCTTAATCTATTTTCCAAAGAGCCTCCGTATTCATCAGTTCTGTAATTCATAGAAGCAATAACAAACTGATCTAGCAAATATCCTTCGTGTACAGCATGAATTTCCACTCCATCAGCTCCTGCCTTCTTAGCAAGATAAGCACCTTGAGCAAAACTTTTAATCAACTGTTTGATGTCTTCTTTAGTCATTCCAGGATTCTTTTTTGTTGGATCCCACACATTTTGTATTTCTGCTGGCACAGGTTCTGTACCATGAGCGCCAGCTCTTCCTGTTAGCCCACTTAATTGAATAACAACTTTGCTGCCATACTTATGTATTCCTTCAGTTAAATACTTCTGATTTTTAACATAAGTTTCTGGATTATTAACTATACAGGGCATTCCTTTACGAATACTAACAACTGGTACTAAACCAGTGACGATTAAACCTGTACCTCCCTTAGCTCTTTCAATGTAATAATCGGCACCATCTTTAGAATAGCTGCCATCATTATTCATTAATCTTGGAGAAAATACCCCCATTGGCATCATAGCAATCCTATTTTTCACTTCCATATTTCCAATTTTAATAGGTTGAAATAGATTAGAATATTTATTAGACATAAATGTACACTTCCTCTCATACAATTTATAGAATTAAATTCACCGAATATCATTCTGTATAAATCGTAACACTGGAATTTTAAGATGTCAAACTTGAAATAACCACAAAATTGACTTGATTTTCAATCAGTGCTATATTTAAAATTAACAGGCTTCTTAGTGTCTTTAGCACTTAGAAGGCGTTATCCAGGCGCGTAGCAGTGCTTATCCCTCATTTTGATAAAAAATGAGGGGTTAGCACTGGTAGTGATGGAAAAATCTTTTTTAAATAAGGAACTTTAATTATGAATAACTTAACAACAAGACAAAAGCAATCTATTGAAACTAAAAATAAAATATATTGTTGTGCTGTAAACCTATTTGCTAAAATGTCCTATGAAAAAGTAAAGATAAGTGATATATGTAAAGCTGCAAATGTTTCTGTTGGAGCTTTTTATCATCATTTTCAGTCAAAGGAAAGCATTATTAATGAAGCCTTTAACGCATTAGATGAAAAATTAAAGGAAGAGTGGGATTCTTATACTCAAAAATCAACATTGGAAACCATTCGTTTTCTAATGTCTACTCAACTTTTGATGCTTAAAAATGATAGTTCTATTTTGGCAACTCAGTTTTTTAAAAATCAACTTAGTAATGAAGAAAAATACATTTTAAATAAAAATAGATTTTTTTATAAGGCTCTACTTAAGGTAGTCAAGACATCCATTGATAATAATGAATTCAGAGGTTCAGCAGAAGAAATAACAGATACGCTGCTTAGAATATCCAGAGGTACAATTTACGATTGGTGCCTTCACGAAGGCTCCTATGAACTGCTTAAACAAGGACTAAATGATATTGAAATGGTAATCTTCTATTATATTCACAAACAAACTTTTAAAGGACAATTGACAGAGGACAGAGGACAGTGAAGGTAAGTTTTCCTCTCTACGTCGGAAAACTAATTTATTTTTAAACTTGTTTTGCTAACGCAAAATAAGCTTTAAATTTATATAAGTCAGCAATGTTTCGCTTTAGCGAAACGAGTCATCAAAAATTTAATTAAAGATTTTTAGTAGCAAAGCGGAGAAAAATCATCCTTCACTGTCCTCTGTCAATTGTCCTCTGTCCTCTAAAAAAGTTGCATCGCATCATGCTCATATTAAGTCAAAATTATATTTGCGAAAGTTGAGTTCAAAACAAGCAAGAACTGTCTTACTTTAGAAATTACTTTCTATTGTAAGGCAGTTCTTAAAACTAATATTTATATCTATTCAATATTTTTCTTAACTACTGAAAGTATCACAGCTGTTACTACAGTACCTGCTACTAAAGCAATTAAGTATCCACCAAGGTTTGTTACAACATTTGGAATTGCTAAAACCCATGCCCCACCATGAGGAACTGCAAGTTTACAACCAAGCATCATTGATAGTGCTCCTGCAACTGCAGAACCTGCCATGTTTGCAGGTATTACTCTTAATGGGTCTGCTGCTGCAAATGGTATAGCACCTTCTGTTATAAAGGATAATCCAAGTGCCCAAGCTGCTTTTCCTGCTTCTCTTTCTGCATCTGTAAATTTCTTTTTAGCGAGTACTGTTGAAGCTAAAGCTATTCCAAGTGGAGGAGTCATTCCAGCTACCATAACTGCTGCCATTATTGGAGAACCACCTGCTACTATTGTACCTGTACCAAAAACATAAGCTGCTTTATTAACTGGACCACCCATATCAAATGCCATCATGCATCCAAGAATTAAACCAAGAACTGCTGCATTTGCACCTGCCAAGCCTTTTAACCAAGCTAGTAAAGCTGTATTTATAGCTATAAGAGGAGTGCCTAAGATAAATAAGTATATTAAACCAATTAGTGCTACTGAAAGTAATGGTAATATTAAAACTGGCATTAAACCTTCTAATGTTTTTGGAAGTTTAATAATCTTCTTTAAGCCTAAAACTATATAACCTGCTAAGAAACCTGTGATTAAAGCACCTAAAAATCCACTGCTGCCAGCTGCTGGCGGATGAGCTAAAAATTGTCCACTATAAATTGCTCCACTTGCAAGAGAACCACCTACAAAACCAGCTGCAATACCTGGTCTATCAGCTATTGAATAAGCAATATATCCTGATAGAACTGGTAACATAAGAGCAAATACTCCTTTACCTGTGTTGAACAACGCTTCTGCTAGAGTTCCAGGGCAGTTATAAACATAAATTCCACCAAGTGCGAAACCTAAAGCTATTAAAAGACCACCAGCTGCAACAAATGGTATCATGAAGGATACACCTGTCATTAAGTGCTTGTACACACCTGTTTTCTCTTTCTTTTCAACTACTGGCATTTTTGTATCAGCTTTTCTTTCTGCTGGTTTAGCAGCCAAAGCTCTGTTTATAAGGTCTTTAGAATCCTTAATTGCATCTTTAACTGAAACTTTTACCATTGCTTTGCCTACAAATCTTGACATATCAACATTTGTATCTGCTGCAATTATAACTGCATCTGCTTCTTTTAACTCCTGCTCTGTAATTACATTTTCAGCACCTACAGAACCTTGAGTTTCAACTTTTATTTCATGCCCCATTTCCTTTGCTGCCATTTGAAGGGCTTCCGCTGCCATATAAGTATGAGCTATACCAGTTGGACAAGACGTTACTGCTACTAATTTCATAATTTTTTCCCCCTTTATTATTTATTCAAAAACTTCTATGAATTCTTCAAAACTCTGTGCTTTAAATAACTTTTCTCTTATTTCAGTGTGCATAAGTTTTCTAGAAATTTCGCTTAATGCCCTTAAATGAATATCGCTTGATTCTTCTGGAACAGATATAAGGAAAAATAAGTAGGCTGGTTTATCATCCATAGATTCATAATCTATACCTTTATTACTTCTTCCAAAAGTTATAGAAGGTTCCTTTACAGCATCACTTTTCCCATGTGGTATTGCAATTCCCATACCTATACCAGTTGAAAATTCTTCTTCTCTTTTTAAAACAGCTTGTCTAAATTTTTCTTTGTCAGTTATTTTGCCATCATCATATAAAACTTGTATTAACTCTTTTATAGCCTCATCTTTATTAGTTGCTTTTAAATCAAAACATATTCTGTTCTTTGAAAACATGTCTTTTGTTGCCATTTAAAATTCCTCCTTAATTTCACATTTAACATCTATTAATAATTTCTTTACCTGTTCTAAAGTACAAGCTTGAGTACCTTCAAGTGATACTGAAGCTGCACCACAGGCTGTTGCAAATCTTAAAGTTTCTTCATCACCATAATTGTTCAATAAGCTGTACACTATAGCTGCTACCATTGAATCTCCAGCACCTACAGTACTTTTTACTGGAACCTTAAGTCCATGGCATTTATATACACCATTTTTTGTTACAAATACTCCGCCTTTTTCTCCAAGTGAAATCATAATTTTTGATATTCCCTGGCTGTTTAGTTGTTTAGCTGCATTTATAATGCTTTCATCGGAGACATCACTTAAGTTTAACAATTTTTGTAGTTCATGATCGTTAGGCTTAATAATATCAGGGCAAGCCTTTATGCCTTGTTCCAAAAGATTTCCACTTGCATCTAGAATTACTAGTGCTTCTTTTGCTTTTGCTATTTTTGTTAACTGTAGATATATATCATCTGGTAAGGATGGACTTACTCCACCTGATAAAACTACAATATCTCCTTTGTTACATATTGACTTAAATTTATTTATAAATGCTTCAAGTTCGTATTCACTAATGTTTGGACCTGGTTCATTTATATCTGTATTTGTATTACTTAAACTATCCACTATTTTAGTATTTGTCCTTGTTTCATTTTTAATATGGATAAATTCATTACTTAGTTCCCTTTTTTTTAAATCTTGGATAAACACATTCTCAAGGTTGCCACCTAAAAAACCTGTACATAAAGAATTTACATGAAAGTTTTTTAAAACTTTTGAGACATTTATGCCTTTTCCGCCAATGTCTTGTCTTGTAGTAATTGCCCTATTTACATTTCCAATACTTAATCCATTTAATGTAATAGTTTTATCTAGAGCAGGATTTAAAGTTACTGTTATTATCACATTTATTCCTCCTGTTCAGTACAAATTATTTCAACACCAGCATCCTCAAAATTTTTTAAAGTTTCTTTGTTTAAATTTCCACTTGTTATAATAGAAGATACAGCTCTTATTGGACTTATAACGGAAAAGCATACTTTATTAAATTTAGAGCTATCAGCTAAAACAATAACTTTATTTGATACATTCATCATAACTTTTTTAGTTTGAGCTTCTATAAAATTAGGGGTTGTGACACCTTCTTCTATTGATATACCATTAGTTCCAATAAAAGCTTTATCAACTCTAAAATTTTTTAATACATTTTCGGTTATAGAACCAACCATAGCTCTTGTAGTAAATCTCATACTTCCACCAGTAACAATAAGATCTATATTTTCATTATTTGCTAGAACAGCTGATATATCTATGGAATTTGTTATAACTGTAACTCTATGTGCAGTTATGTGCTTTGCTACTTCTAAAGTTGTGGTTCCTGAATCCAGTAAAATTGTATCTCCATCTTTTATCATGGAAGCTGCAATTTTTCCTATAATAACTTTTTCATCATGACCTTCTATTTCTTTTTCTTTAAAAGAAGGTTCAAAACTAGTACTTTGTATGCTAACTGCTCCTCCATGAGTTCTGGTTAAGAGACCTTTTTCATCCATCTCTTGTAAATCTCTTCTTATAGTAGATTCAGAAACATTGAATATTTCTGTCAATTCAATTACTTTTAAACTACTTTGTTCCTTTAATAATTCTGATATTTTTTTTTGACGTTCCTCTGCAAACATATAATCATCACTTTCATTCAATTATTTTTAATATACATTCCAAAATCAATCATTTTGTAAACGTTTTTGATTGATTTATTTAATTGTAACCGATTCAATTCATAATGTCAACAAAATTTTGAATGTTTTTAATTGATTATGAACGATACTGACTACAGACGATTGTATTTGGTCATTTTCAAAGAAACCGTGCTCATAAGAGAGCAAATACTTGATAGAATATGGATGATTGAGTTTGATAATGCAATAACTATTGTAGATTATCCTTGTTACGTTCATGGAATCTGGTACCCCATAAAAAACAGAACGACTTTTGTGGCGAAAATTAAAGCTTTGTACGTGCAAAAGTTGAGTTGTGGTATAATTAATCGACAAACAAATAGTTAAGCTTTAGGAGGGATGCAATTTTGAATATAAAATCATGGAAATTATGGTTATTTTCAAGTATTTGTTTTTTATTTGCAGGAACAATGGAATTGATTGATAAAAAATATTCTACAGGAATTATTTTTATGCTTTTAGGAGTGTCTTACATTTTTTTAAGTATGAATCATTATAAAAAGAATAAATAATAGTAATTTATTTTAAGTTAATATAAGCACATTGCGACACAACTTTTTAGGTGGAGTCCGCATTGAAGATATAGTGTATAAAAGCCAGCCGTTCATTAAGGAGCTCTAATGCCTAAAATTCAAAAAATCTCTACCCGCTCAAATGTCCCGTCCTGGGACTTTCGCGGCTTGAATCGTCCTGATTCAAATTACGAGATTTTTTAAATTTTAGACATAAGAGCCCCTAAATTCACTCAAAAGCTTTTATACACTATATCTTAAAAGCTCCCTCCACCTAAAAAGTTGTGTAGTAACTGCTGTAATTCTAATATAAAAAATTGCTTATCCTGTAAAAACAGTGCTTTTGTTGATTATTAACTGCATTTGAAACATTTATGCATTTTCATATTAGATTTTTCAACAATCCAAAGGTATTGATAAATATAATTTTGAATTTCTAAAGTAACTTATGACAATTTAATTATATATATGTACGCTTGAAGTTATTAGTTTGAATTTTAACTTTTATATAGTGATATATGGTAAGTGTTTCATCACATTAGCTAAATTGTTTTAGTATTATTCTTAGCTCAAAATTTTTGAAAACCTTAGAACTTTAGTCCTGTTTGAGGGAACCGAGTTTGACAAAGTTCTTAGGTTTTCAAAAATTTCGAGCTTTAGAATAATTAAAACATTTAGCCGTGATGAGACACTTACCATATATCACGGAATAAAAGTTAAAATCCAAACTTCCACTGCACTCTTGTATCACTTAAGTCCAATTGGTTAATAACCTTTCCTTTTGTTTTCAAAAATCTCTACAATGGTTTTTTCGGTGCCAATCATTCCTGGAGATGCAATACAGCCCATATTCTTCATGGTTTCTTCAGGAGTTTTACCATTAATGCCGTGTACATTATCAATATATATACCATTCATTGCAAAATCTACAGCTTTATAGGCAGCATCTACAGCAACAATTCCTTTCATGGTGCAGCCTTGATTTCCTCCATCGCATATCATACCAGTAATACTGCTGGCTATATTATTCAGCACATGGGACATCATATCTACAGTTCCGCCTCGTAAATATACTAATGCGCATGCCATTCCAGAACCTGCCGCTATTGCGCAACCGCAAAAAGCTGAAAGCTTTCCAGAATACTCTTTGATATACATGCAAACTAAATAGCTGAGCGCAGTAGCACGAAGCAGCTGTTCTTCAGTATAACCATTTACTTTATAAGCTGCATACAAAGGCATGGTAGCTATAATTCCATGGGCACCAGAACCTGTAATACTCATTGCTGGCTTATCCAAACCAATTACACGAGCTTCAATTGCCGCATTACACAGCAAAGATGCAGTAGCCTGTTCATTTTTAGAAATTTCCTTTCCTTCATTGTTTTTCAAAAGATGTCTGGCAAATGTTGTTCTAGGGTTTTTTAACCCTTCATTATATAATTCCAGATTAACCTTATAAGCTTCTTTTATAAAACTTATTTCTTTAATATCAACAGTTGTAATATAATCATATAATTGCTGAAGAGTATATTTATGTATATCAAATACTCCATTTAGCAGCTCATCGGCGTCATTGCCTTTTTGACATTTTTGTTCCATTTCTACTTTCCCATTTACAGTAATCTTTGTGATATTGGTATGTGAATCCTCTATGGTAACAACAGCTGTATCACTTTCAGTAATAACTTCAGCTTCTATAAATATTTTGCTTGTAATTCCCCTAAGTTCAACTGTGACAACGCCAGCCTTTACCAGTTTATCAGCTTCTATGTTATCCTCCCTTGTTACATTTTCTAATGCTTCAAGACCTTTATCAGCATTCCCTGCCACATAACCCAGCGCTGCAGCAAAGACATTACCAACCTCGCTGCTGTTTGGTATACCGCAGGTAAACGCATTCTTATACATACCACTGTTCATTGCTACATTTATTTTTACCACATTTCCTTTTGTATAGCTTCTTGCTTTTGCTACTGCAAAGGCAATTGCACCTGGTTCTGTTACTCCCAATGCAGGCTTCATATCATTTTTAATTAATTGTGTTAATTCATGCATAGACAATCCCCCCAAATTTATATTACTATTTAAATTATATACCATTAATATTGTTGTTTTACAACAAAACACTTTGTTAACCCGCCGAAAAGCCTTAAATAAAGTTGTTTTAAAATAAAAATGTGATGAACTTCACCACATTTTACTGAACTTTTTCACTTTCTATTCTCTTCATCAATTCTAAAATTTTATTTTCATCTAATTTTGTGTACTTCTTAATTCTTTCCATAGGCTCTCCTTCTTTTATCATTTCTGATGCTATTTCTATCTTTCCTTTTTCTATTCCCCTTTCCTCAACTTTTGGATCATAAAAGCTCTTCACCATATATTTAACCTCCTCATCGAAATCCGTATATTTTCCGTACATGCTTAAAAAATATGAATTTATATTTTCTATTGCAGATGTCATTTCATCATAATCTTCCAGTGCTATCTTATTATTATTATACGATAAATCTATAGCTTTTAAAGTATCTTTTATAACTATTTTCAACTCATTATATACATGTATCATTATCGGCATAATACAACTTCGCTCCATAAGATATGTTGTCTTTATAGGCTGAATTAAGAAAATCTATTATTGGTTTAGTGTTTTTTAGAGTAAATAATCTTTTTAAAATTTTCATGTCCAAAAGCGACTAGCAACAAATATAAAATTACGAATATCTACTTCCGTTTTAGGATAGGGCTGTCACACTAGGTATATTATGAATAAACCTTTATTTATGCAATTTAATTAATATTTGCCGGCCTTTAACAACAAAAAATTGTTCCAGTTTTTGTAGAGTGTCTGATGTTCTACAAAAACCGAAACAATTTTTGTTAATAATAATCTCTATACTAGTTTATGAAGCATGTTTAAAGGGTGAATAAAAGAACTGCCTAATAAATTACATTGTACCTATTGTATTGGAAATAGAGAATGTATGACTAGAAGCTCACATTATAACGAGCAAGATTTTTTAATAATTAAAGTTAACGAAAAAAGGTGCATAATTATTGACACACCAAAACAAAAATGATAATATAGATTTACTAGCGTTATATTTCATGTATAATATATTTTCTCAATTATATTATACTATTTTCTTAAAGCAATGTCAATGTTTTTTTATGGTAACCTTACTTAATTATTTGTTATTAATGAAAGGATGGGGTTAATTGAACAACTTTGAATGGAACCTGGAAAATGAATGGCTGCAAGAAGTGCTCAAAGAAGCTCAAAAACAATTTAACGAAGAACATGATTTTAAAGAAAAATTTAGAAAGGATTCTATTGAAACACAAAGGCAACTTTGGCAGGATGTAGGCTCTTTGTCCATAACTAATGGGTTGGATCAAGTTGTAGACTTTATGGAGTTCATCACAACTATGAAAATACAGAAAAAAAGACATGAATTTGTCAGAAAGCTTGAAGAAAAATATAAAAAAATACTTTTATCTCCCTACTTTGGGAGGATGGATTTTCTCGAAAAAGGAGATGAGAAAACTCAAAAGTGTTATATTGGAATCTTCAATCTTATCAATGACAATTTTGATTTTCTAGTATATGATTGGAGAGCACCCATTTCTAGCATGTACTATGATTATGAAATTGGAAAAGCTAATTATACATGCCCTGAAGGAAAAATTCATGGTGAAATTACTTTAAAAAGACAGTACAAAATTAATAATGGCAAAATTGAGTATATGTTTGATAGCAATTTAAATATTGATGATGAAATACTTCAAGGTATGTTGAGCAAAAGTACTGATAGTAAAATGAAGAATATAGTGACAACTATTCAAAGAGAACAAAATAAAGTAATTCGTAATGAGGATTATAAAAATTTGATTGTTCAGGGGCCTGCTGGAAGTGGAAAAACTTCCATTGCTCTTCATAGAATTGCATACATCTTATATAAGCATAGAGATAAAATAGCATCAAAAAATATAATAATATTTTCTCCAAATAAAATTTTTAATGAGTACATTTCCAATGTATTACCTCAGCTTGGAGAAGACAATATGTGTCAAACTACATTTAAAGAATATATGCAAAAGGTCTTAGAATCTACTTTTAAAAAGGAAGATTACAGTGAAATGATGGAAAATATTCTTGCAGCTAAGAATGAACCAATGTATCAAAAAAGAATAATGAGTATAAAATATAAATCTTCCATACAATTTATAGATATATTAAAAAAATATGTAGACTATACTGAAAAAGAAGATAGAAATTTTAAAGATATTATTGTGAGAGACAAGTTAATAATCTCCTCTGAGGATTTGCAGGAGCTGTTTTTTAAAGATTATATACAGCTTCCACTAAAAAGAAGACTCCAAAAGATAAGAGAAAGAATATTATTTCTTATGGAACCTTATGAAAAAGATTGGGTTGAAGAAGTAACCAGTGAACTTAAGGAGTCAGATTCTTATATAGATAAAACAGAGGCTAGAAATCGTAGTATAGCTATTGTAAAAAATGAAATGAAGGATATATATTCTGAAATCAATAAAATAACAGAGTTTGATTTAATGGATATTTATAAAAAGCTTTTTATGAAATTGGAATGTTTTTCTGCAAATTTTAATACTGGATACAGCAAAAAGGAAATTGACGAAATAAAAAGCTATACTTTGGGGAATTTGAGGTCTGAAAAGCTTAATTATGAGGATCAACCTCCTCTTCTATATCTCAAAGGAGCACTAGAAGGAATTCCCAAAACCTCAGAAATAAAATATGTTATTATTGATGAAGCACAAGATTATACGCCATTGCAGTATGAAATCTTCTATCAGCTTTTTAAGCATGCTAATATAACCATACTGGGTGACCTTAATCAATCCATCAATCCATTTATGAATGTAGGAGATTATAGCAACATCTCTCATATATTTCCTAAAGATAATACCTGCATAATAAATTTAAGCAAAAGTTACAGATCAACCATGGAAATTACTAAGTTCTCCAGAAAGCTGCTTGCCAAGGAGATTACTGATGGATGTGTAGAAAGAAGTGGAGCTGAACCTTTAATCCTTGGTTTTTCAGGTGAAAAAGCCATAAAAGAAAAATTTATCGAAGATATAAAAGCGTATAAAGAGAAGGGTTATAAATCCATTGGTATTATAACAAGGACTGTAAAAGAAGCAAATGAAGTATATAATTTTTTAAAAGAAAGGGTTCATGTTAAAGCCATATTGAAGGATGATGATGAATATGTAAGTGATACCTTGGTAATCCCAGCATATCTTGCTAAAGGATTAGAATTTGATGTAGTTCTTATATATAATGCAGGAGATGAAAATTATTGCTGCGAGGAGGAAAGGCTTCTGCTATATACCGCTTGTACCAGAGCTCTTCATATTTTGCGCATATATTATTCAGGCAACTGTACTCCATTATTGAAAGAAAATTACCAAATTTAATTCTGTAAAATATAATTGTTTAAGTAGGAATACACCTATGATTCCTACTTAAGCAAACCACTATAAAAAATCATTCATATCTTTCCATAAGTCATTTGCATTTTTATTCCTCTTCTATCTTTCATAGGTTCTTTAGGTATTGTCTCAAATTTATTTTCTAGACCTATAGCTCCAGAAACAGCCAACACTAATGCATCTATCACATCATCTATTTTCTTTCTTGCTGGCACGTCTTTTAAGTATTTATCTATTACCAAATCACTTTCACTATAATATCTCTTTAGTATTTCTAATCTTCTTTGCTGCCCTTCTGGTTTTGTTTTATTTTCCAAAACTGCATGTCCATCATTTAATTTACAAAAACATATTTCTGGATGTCCTTCTAATAATTTATTTTTCCATTTTGGTACCTTATTTAAAAATTCATCTACTTCCCTTATCTTTTTACATATTGCATAAGATAATGGACTTAAACTCACTTTAAGATTTGTTTTATTTTCTTCAATTGCTTTTGTATAATTTTCTGCATAAACTGCTTGTCTACATGGAACATTAAATATACTTGACGCCTTTCCTTTTAAATATCTTCTCGCTTCAACTTCTGGACGTATATCATCAATATTTTCTGGAAGACCAATAGGAATATCTATAATTATACTATCTGCATTTTCATATTTCTCGCATATTTCTTCTATGCTATTAAACTTATTAACTTCAAAACTTTTCTCCGTTAAAGCTACTGCCACCCACTTACCTTTGCACACATCAATCCCAACACACATATAGTTCTTACTTTTTATCATTTCTAAATCCCCCACAAATAAATTTCTTTTAAAATTATTCTACATTATCATGAATAAACCTTTATTTATGGAATTTAATTAGTAGTTACCTGAGCTTTATATAAAGACTAGTTAGAATCAAATAAAATTTATATGGATAAAATTAGATGAAATCATAGAAAGCAGAATTTTGGAAATGTGAAAATTTTTCATTGTAGAAACGCGTGAAAAGGGAAATAATTACAGATTGAAATAAGAGCAGGCAAATTAAGCTATCACAAAAAGATGCTTGGTGTTACTAGCACTAAGCATTTCTTATTTATATAATATCAAACTTTTTTAAAAAATAAATTAGTTTTGCAAATTTTATACTCCTGAGATACCTAGGAAAGATTGCCTGAACTTACTATTAGAAACATATTCACCATTAACTCCAGGTAAAGTTTTTAAAATTGCTCTTTTGCTAATATATTATTTATTTGATACTTCTCCGTAATGCTTTATATCAGATGCTGAAGTTTTTACATATCTTAAAACAGTTTGATGTTTTTTATTATCATATTCTTCAACATAATGATAGTAAACTATCTTACTTACTAAATGAGGTGAAGTGCTAAAACTTAAAAAAGTACTAAAATCACTGCTGGTTATAGACTTCTTAGTTTTAGGATCTTTATAGGTAAAAGAATGAAATACGCCATTATGAGTATGAAGGTTTTTAGCATCCTTTTCCTTTCCATAATAACAAAATACATGTTTATTGTCTCTTATACCAATATCAATGAAAGCATATGCATGAGAATGATTGATATTATGGGTATGAAAATACTTTTCACTATAAAAATAGAATTTATCAAATTTAAAAGGACTTCCCTTACTTGCATCTGAGCAGTGTTTTACTATATAACCATTACTATCACAACCTATTATTCTTCCATTGTGTATCTTTACAGCACCCTGTTGCTGGTACATTACGCCTACACCTTTTCCATTATCTGATGATTTGCATGAGCTATTATATGCTCCTGCTCCTATTAAAATGTTTTCTGTTTCCAAAGGAGTATCTTCTGCTTTATCAATTCTAATATCATCTTTATGATGTGACATAACTTTTTCCTCCTATTCGTTGTTTTTTAGCTTTTTGCAGAATTCTACAAAAGGCTAAAATTTGTTCCCTATTAATAAATAATATTTACATACTATTTAATTTGTTACAAAACTCATAAAAATTATATAAGAAAAATCCTTCCTTTATTCTATTAAAAAACATTCTACTTAAACATGTTAAAATTATTATTGACTCTTTATTTTCACAGTGGTATTATTTAGTTGTTGAACATGTTAAAGAAAGATTATTTTTGAGGTGACTATGATGGAAGACACTAGAAGCAAAATACTTCAGAGTGCAAAAGAGCTTTTTATACTGCAGGGCTACAAAAAGACCACAATTCGTCAAATTGTTGAAAGATCTGGTGTGTTAATTGGCAGTATATATTACCTATACAAAAATAAAGAAGAAATCTTCAAAAGTCTTATTCTTGAAACCTTTAAGAAGAGTGATGAGGTCATTTGCAATTATTTTGGAGAAAATTTAGACCCGGTTCTCCGATATGGACTATCCTGTGCTATTGAACTTACAGCAGTAGAAGAAGACGAATGCATCTGTGAAATCTATTATGAAGCTTACAGTTTAAAAAGTATTTTTGATGGACTTGTAGATGCTGCTGCTAAAAGGTCACAACTTCTTTTTAAAAATTATAATCCTGATTTTGAGTTTGAGGATTATTACATAAGAACCTTGGCAATCAAAGGTGCTATGCGCAGTTTTATTGCTAATCAGTATTTAACTAGGCAAATTTCTCTTGAAAAAAGAATTGATATGATTTTAGATTTTAGCCTGCAAACTTATAATGTGCCAAAAACTGAAATCTATCAAGTAAAAGAACATATATTGCAATTAAAAAATGAAATAAAAGATTTTGCATTGTTAATAGCAGAAAACTAATATTAATAGATAATAATAACCCGATATGGCTATCATTTCGGGTATTAAATTAGCTTCATTTGAACATGTTCAAGCAATATTAACTTCTATAAATTTTTTAAATAAAATTAGTATATAGGGAGAGATTAAATTGAAAATCAAGAAATTACAAATAAATTCCAAGGAAAATGAAGTTTCACTTGCTATTTTATACAAAGGCCAATGGATTGTACTATCTAAGCTCCTGGAACAATTTGAGGCAGATAACAGCAAAGAATATTCAAAAATAAAGTCTGTTTCTAAAGATCTTATTTTATTTTTACAGACACTTCCTGAAAATAAAGAACATTTAAATTTCCTTTTACAAAAAGCTGATTCGAAAGTTGTCCGTGAAACTGAGAATATGAAAGAAATTATGCCTTTTCGTCCCCTACTTTACCGTGATTTTATGCTGTGTGAAAGACATGTAATTAACAGCGGTAGGCTTTTTACAAAATATACTATGCCTAAGGTATACCCCATAGTAAGAGCCTACGAAGCTATATTCAGACATCCATTTCCAGCTTTTAAGCCTAAAAAGGCGTGGTATGATAATCCTGTATATTATAAGGGAAATACTCTATCATTTATTGGAGATGGTGAAGTAGTAAGCTATCCACATTATGCAACACTTAAAGACTATGAATTAGAGCTTGGTATGATCATTACCAAGGATCTTCTTAATGCAACAGAAGAAGAAGGTCTTGCTGCTGTAGGTGCTTTCTGTGTATTTAATGACTTCAGCGCTCGAAATGTTCAGCTTGATGAGATGAGAAAAACAGGCTTTGGACCATGTAAAGCAAAGGATTTTGCTAGTTCCATATCTAATGTAGTTGTAACAGCAGATGAAATATTACCAGTACTCAATACTTTAAAAACGCAAGTATTTATTAATGAAGAATTAGCTGCTGAAGGACAACTAAATGAATTTTATCATTCCATTGGAAAAGCTATTGCTTATGCTTCTAAAGGTGAGCAGATTTATGCAGGAGAGTTTATGGCATCTGGAACAATTCCTAATTGTTGTGGAATGGAAAATGGTCATTTACTTAATTTGGGTGATGTTATAAGATTAGAAATAGATAATATTGGTACACTAACAAATCAAGTTAGTACTGAATTAATATAATAATTAAAAATGTGGTCAAATTAACCACATTTTTAATTATTTTTATATACAATATAAAAAACAGGAATGATGTAAATAAAATCAGTTATAAATATTCCTCAACTTCCAAAGTTTACACCCCTGAAGCATTTGGCAAAGCTTGCCTGAGCTTGGTAAAATATCAGCATCGATTAGTGTTATATGCTTTTAATAACTTCTTGTAAACTTTCTATATCTAAAATATTTTCAATAATGGAACTTAACTTATCACTATCTAATTTTTCTATTTTTTTCTTAAGTACATCATCTAAAGCTCCGAACTTTTTCGTAAGCAACTTTAAGACTATTTCCACATCTTTTTGTCTAGCTTTTTCTATTCCTTTTTCTATTCCTTCTTCGATTCCTTTTTCCATTCCTTCTTCTCTAGTTTTTGCAAAAGTTTCCTTTATCGTTTTTGAAATATTAGAAGTCATACGATTAACCTCCTCTTTTTTTGCTATCAAAATATCTTCTATCTTTTCTCCTAAGTTACCTTTCAGTTCATCACTTAAAGTTACTCTTAACCAATGTCTTAACATCATTTTTTGTTCTTCTGTTAAGTTGTTGAAATCTATAGCTATATCTTTTACTCTACTTATAAACTCTTCAATATCAACCTTTTGATCTAATAAAAATACTGCTGATACTAAGTTTTTCAATTCCATCAGTTCTTCTTTTTCATACTTATTTATATCTATAAGTATATATTCAAAATCAATTATGTTATTTCCAAATAACTCACTTTTATTTATAATATTTTTAAATTTTTTCTCTACAGTCCACTTATACTCTCCATTATATAAAACCAAAGGTACTATTGCTGGTAATCTAAACTCTTTACTTTTTACTTCTGCTTGTTTTGTATTTTTTAAAACTTCTCTCCATATTTCTGACATATACAAAAATAGTCTTATAGGCATACTATAATCAACATAGGACTGAAATTCTAACAATATATAGAATATAACTTCTCTACCATCTATTGTTGCTTTATATACTATATCTGATTCTAACTCTTCATAATCTGAAAGTATATATGACTTGTTTACTAGTTCAATATTATCCTTTTTTATTTCTTTTATCCATGAACTTTTAACAAAGTTTTGTATCATATCTACTAATAGCTCTTTATTTGAAAATAAGTCCTTATAGCTCTTATCATGTATGTGATGCATTTCTTTCTTTATTCGCATTTTTTTATTCACCTATCATTTTTATAATGTAATAACCATTACTTATATTATAGCCCAAATTCTCAAAGGCTGCACTAGGTTTCTCTTTTATTATGTACTTTTATACACTTTATAAATGACTCCTAAGAATTCTTGCAAAAGTTTACTTGAGCTTGATAGTAAATTATTCAAGTCTTTCAATGCACTTATGTTGATAATTTTATTTTTACTTAATTCAAGCTCATATAATTATATAATAAAATTACCAATTTGAATAAATTTAACATTTCACTACAAATAATTCATATTTCATTACTTTTTTAATGAAATATAGGTTGTTTCTATTTAGAATAAAGTTATAAAGTTTATTGAATATGTATTCTAAATATGGAGGATTACAAAATGGAGATTAATAAGGAAATATCAATTTTACAAATTCTAAAAGAGTCACTTAGAAGTCTCAAAAACAAAGAAATTTTAATTGCAACTATGACCTTTGTATTAGTAGGAACAGCTATATATACACTTTACGACCCCTATAATAATTTTACGATCAAAAAACTTATTTTTTATGTTCTTGGTGAGTTTATACTTTGTATTGGAGAGATGATAATAATTAAAATAGTGGAGAAAAAATATAAAAAAGAAGAAGTTGATGTAAAAAATATTATTCAAGAATTAATGCCAAGAAGTTTTAGTGCTTTAGCTCTATATTTAATAGTGAATACTATAACTATTTTGGGAACGCTAGCATTAGTTATACCAGGAATATTGTTCTGTGTATATTCAGCATTTTATCTTCAAGTCTTTACTCTTGAAAATAATGGAATAGAAGATTCTATAAAAAATAGTATAAGTCTTAGCAAGGGTTTTAGAAATTTTATTTTTGGTATGGTTATAATTTCTATAACCATGACTTTAATTAATGATCAAGCATTATTAAGGCTATTAAAACATTTATTTAATTCATCCATATCATCAGGAGTGAATATAATTATAGCATCTGTTATTGATTCATTTACCACAATAGGTTTTACTAGCCTATATTTCAAGATTAAAAAAATTAAAACCATAGAATAAGTATCTAATAATACTAAAATTACAGCTAATTATATCTATTATATATAAATTAACTGTAATTTTATGTATAATAAGTTTGGCTATTATTTATCTGGAGTTGATGCTTTTATGATTTATATATTGAATATATGCACTTGCCTTATAAGTATATATTTTGTTTACTTCCTGGGATTATTCAAATTTCAAGTTAAAAAATGTTTAATCATAAGCATAAGTGTTCTTAGTATTATGATGTTATTTTTAATATTTGAGGATAAATTAAATTATATTAGCTGTATTTTAGATACAAGGTTCATTTTAAGTATAGGTTTAATTGCAGCTTTTTCTACAGCGTATCATAAGGAAAAAATTAAATATCTAGAAAAAGCACTATTTTCAGTATTTATACTATTTATAGTTAATAGCTTTGCAGTAAATTTAGTTAAAATAATTTTTATCAGTGTTTTTAATTACGATAAGCTAATTTATAATATCTATTTTATGCCTATATCAACCCTTGTAAGTTATCTATACACAGTAGTTATGATATTCTTAATAAAAAAATATAGTAAACTGAATAATTATAATATCAAAGATATATTTAAAAATAGTTTTTTATACTATAGCATAATATCTTTATTTTCTTTTGCTTTAATCATTGACAGATTTACAGCATATACCATTTCAATTCTATCTTTTAACAAAATTATCTTTAATGCATTATTGATTTTAAACGAAGTGACTATTGTTATTTTCTTTGGAATAACTTTAGCATTCATATATTTAAGCAAAAGACATGAGGAAATATTATTTAGGCAATTAGAACTGGAAAAACTTACAGAATACACAAATAATATAGAAGTTTTAAATGAAGATATTAGAGCTTTTAAGCATGACTTTGTAAATATACTATCTTGTATAAGAGGATATTTAGATACAGATAATTTTGCTGGATTAAAAAATTTTTTTCTTAATAAAATATTACCGCTTAGTGATAATTTAAATAAGCACTCTTTAAGACTAAATTTACTTTCAAATATAAAAACCCCAGAGATAAAAGGACTTATTTCTTCAAAGGTTTTAAAAGCAAAGTCAGAAGGAATAGATATATTTATAGATGTCGCGGACCCTATTGAAGATATAGAGATGGATACTATTGATTTGTGCAGAATTTTAGGTATTCTACTAGATAATGCTATTGAAGCAGCAGTTTTATGTGATAATCCAGTTTTAAAGCTAGGGATTATTAAAAAACAAAGATCTATTAGCTTTATAGTGATTAATTCATTTGAAGGAGAAACGCCTAAAATACACGAAATATATGTAAGGGGATTTTCAACTAAAGGAACTGGGCGAGGAATAGGACTTGCTAATCTAAAAAGCATACTTGGCAATTACTACAATACTATTCTTGATACCAGTATAGAAGATAATTTATTTATCCAAAACATTGAAATTATAAATAGGAGAATAAGTTTATGATAAAAATATATATTTGTGAAGATATTGAAGAGCATCGAAATAGGATAAGAGGGATAGTTAAAGATATTATACTAGAAGAAGAATTAGATATGACAATTGAAATAGCATCTCCAAATCCTATGGAGGTATTAAACAAAGCAAAAGAAAATGATAAGGATGTTTCTTTGTACTTTTTAGATGTGGGCTTAAATTCTGATATTAACGGTATAACCCTAGCTAGTAAAATTCGAGAGTTTGACGAAAAAGGGTTCATAGTATTTGTAACTACTCATGGGGAAATGAGTTATTTGACTTTTACCTACAAGGTTGAGGCTATGGACTATATAATTAAAGATGATTATTCAAATATGGCTGAAAAAATTAAACAATGCATTTTAGAAACTAAAAAGAGATATTTAAAGAGTGATGAAGATGATGGTGAAATTTTCACTATAAGAAAAGAAGATAAAGTTATAAATATAAAATACAAAGATATTCTTTTCTTTGAAACCTCTGATACAATTCATAAGATAATATTACACGCAATTAATAGACAAGTTGAATTTTACGGTAAAATGAAAGATATAGAAGAAACTTTAGATGAACGTTTTGTAAGATTTCATAGAGCCTATTTAGTGAATAAGGATAACATTTCAGAAATAGATAAGAAAAATCGTATAATTCATATGGTAAATGGAGAGATATGTTACAGCTCAGCTAAGAACTTAGAGAATTTTTGTACTAAATAGCAAAGCATCTCTCATGGTCCATTAGCTTCTCCTAAAGATTATTAACAATTTGTTTTCTAATGATATCATATGTAAATAAATTAATTATATCATCAATTAAAAAGTCTAGTTATAGCAAATAAAGCACGCTTACAATAAACCTCATATAGACAATTTACCCATATGAGGTTTATTTGCAAACCTTTAGTGCTTTTATTTTTTTGTGATATTATGCATATTTTGATGTTTAGCATAGAGTAAATTCTTAATATATAGCTCAATGTTCATTATGAGCCTACAGATATAACAACGTTGATTCTATTTATAAAAGGCAGCCTTATCAAGTGTATTGAAAGCTTTCTTATATTCCCTAGTATCTGCTATTTCAATATCTCCACTACACCTTGTCCACCATCAACAATAACTCTGTCTCCTGTTTTTAATCTTAATGTAGCATTTCCACACCCTACTACAGCAGGAATTCCAAGTTCTCTAGCTACTATAGCTGCATGTGAAAGTGGAGCTCCTATATCAGTAATTATAGCTGCAGCTCTTGGGAAAAGTGGTGTCCATCCTACATTAGTTGTGGATGCTACTAAAATTTCACCAGCCTGAAATTTTTCCCCTTCTTCTGAAGTTTGAAGAATTCGAACAGTTCCTTCAATTCTACCTGCTGCCCCAGCAAATCCTTTTAAGGTTTCAGAATCAGCTGAAACAACAACAGGCATAGTAGAATCATAGTAATCAACTCTTCTATTTGGATCTTCTGCCCATTTAAATGGATCAAATCTTCCTCTTACAATTGATGGAAGTGGTGGAAGAGCTTTATATTTATTATAGTTTTCTTTCCTAACTGATATATTATCAATTTCTAAGTCTTTTCCAGAAAGCAAAGCTAAAACTTCATCAATATAAAGGAAAAATATATCCTCTCCTAATCCAGTAAGTTCCCCTGCCTTTACAGCAAAATAACGGTTAACTCTAAATGCTCTCGTCCATTCAGAGCGAACAGCTTCTCTAAGACGAGCAGCTTCAGCTACCTTTATTACTTTTTTTCTAATACGCTTAGCTTCTTTAGGAAAACGCTGATCTAATTTTCTAAAGGCCTCTTCATATTGCTCCTGCTGATTTTCAAGAAGTCCTGATACATCAGTATTTGACTTTTTAAATTCCTCTATCTGCTTTTCAAGCCATGCTTCCTTCTCCCCAGGATGAGGTATGGACAATTCAAACTCGTGTGGTCCTCGATGACCATATAGCCTTTTGTATTCCTCACGACTCATTTGCCCTTTAATAATCTTTGATATACCTATAACTGGTCCAAGACTTTCAAGGGTTGAGTCTCCTCTGAAGTTTGACATTAGTGTATTTGTAGCTTCAGTTCCTACTAACTTTGTAAGTTCATCCTTTAATTTATTAGCAAGAACCATTTTACGACCACCTGCAAGAACAACCCATAATGCCTTAAAATTTAGAGGTATAAGTTCATTTTCCCATAAGGACAGCAATTCTTCTTTATTGTTCACTTCTTCAATGCGTTTAGTAATCTTTCCGCACAATTCTGATGACTCCTTCAAGTGATGTGGTATTTCTTTAGAGGCCTTCATAATATTTTTTAAACGATGCTTTAATTTAGGTGCCATTGACATTATTAAATCTAATCTTGAAAATGGATATATAGGAATACTTGCCCCTTCAGGCATTTGTCCAAAAACCTCACTCATTATTTTTAAAAGTGGCTTTATATCCTTACCAAATGCAGGATATAGAGATAAAGCATAACTAAGGTTTGTGTAGGCTCTTCCACAAATATTACCAGAAAATAGATAGTATCCGGGAATTGTCATCTGCTCTTCATCCAGCAATCTTATTATAGACCAGCTAAGCGGAGTAAAAACATCTGACATTGCCTCTCCAACGTTTGTATTTGTCCATAAATAATCTCCATCTAGGGTATCATTCCATTCATAGGTATCCCTATTGCCTGTCTTTAAGGTTGTAATTGGCCTTGCCTGAAGTATATATAGTTTTCCTTCTCCTACAGCCCATTCAATATCCTGAGGACCTCCATATTTCTTTTCAAGCTTTGATGCATACTTATATAGTTCTAAAGCATATTTTTTGAATTCATCTGGGCCTTCATATTTTCCCTTAGGTCTTGTCAAAGAAAAAGCATATGCATTTGCTTCACCAGATACCAGCTGCTCTCCTAATCCATATACATAGTTACCACTCATACCAGCGTGACTACCTGTAATTGGATCAGCAGTAAACAATACTCCAGAAATTTCAGACTGAACCATAAGCTGAACCACCACAGCTATCTGATGAGCCTGCTCTATGCCATGTACATTGCTGTATGCTTTTACCCTATCCGAATACTTTGACTTAAAAACCTCATATATAGCTTCAAAAATCTTCTCATCACTTACAACATTAAGAACTGTTTCAAATTCTCCTGCAAAGGAGGCCTGTGCAGAATCCTCACTTAAAGCAGAAGATCTCACTGCAAAGGATGAATCTTTATGTTTCTCTCTTATTCTGTTCAAATGAACCTTTATTTCATTCCAAGCTTCATCATTCAGTTTTTCATTTTGAAAAGCCCACGGTAAAATTACAAAACCATCCGGTACTGAGTAACCATCCTGAAACATTTTTGATAGCATAGCACCCTTACCACCAGCCAACAGCTGAAATTCAGTAGATAATTCTTTAAACCCTTTCACCATATCTCCCATAATAGCTCCTCCTTTTACTTGTAAAAACAGTTTTTAAGCATGTTTAAATACTCATCTGCTTCCAAAAAGGCATTATCATAATTAATTGGATTTGATGAGGATAGCTTTTTCCTTGTCATCACTTCATCAGCAAAGCCTTGTAAAGTCCATACAACAATATTTATAACCTTTTTTATATCAATGCCATCTTTAAATTTAGACATATCAATACCCTTAAATAATACATCTACACCCTTATTCATTAATTCCTTGTTTTTGGCTTCCAACTCCTGCTTTATTTCATTTGAATCCTCTAAATATGAAGTTTCAATAAACCTGAATATTTCAGGATATTTTTTTAAAAGCTCCATTTTAATCAACTGAGTTTGACGCAACCTTATAAAAAAATCTGATTCGTTCAAGTTAATTTTTTTATAAAACTCATTCATATTCAACCCTACACAATAGTCATATAAATATAAAAACAGCTGCTTTTTATTTTTGAAATAATGAAATAGCAAGCCCTTTGATATCTCTGATTCTTTAACAATTTCATTTGTAGAGGCCTTTTCATAGCCCTTCTTTGCAAACTCCTTCATGGCTGCATTTAAAATGCGATTCTGCTTTTCTATATCTATACTTAGAAATTTTGAAAACATATCATTAACCTTCTCTCTTAGTAACTATTTATAGGAACAAAATGGTCTAACATCTCTCTTCTAAGTCTAACTTATGCAGATAATGTATACCCCCAATGTCTATTGACCATGCTGGTCAATATTATTATAAAACTATTGACCATATTGGTCAATAGGCTAAATATGTTTTACAATAAAATTAAAAGAGAGTGTCACAAAGATACTTTCTACAGTACTTTGTAACACTCTTACTTTTTTTATTCTATACTTAAGTTCACACCTATTCACCACCAGCAATCAATTTGTTTTCTTTATTAAATAACTTTGCAGTTAGAAGCATTCCTAAAAAGAACAGAGCACCAGAAAGCATATACATAATTACCAGAGAAAACTGAACCTTTAACCATCCTGCTAAACTCATGGTGATTACCATTGCTCCCATAAAAAGTGGGTTTAGAACACCATTAACCCTTCCTACAAATTCCTGCTCAGTAAATTGTAGAATAAGAGTATTGATTCCAATTTGAATACAAGGCATAAACAATCCATTTAAAAACTCAAATGCAAGAGTAATTATCCAATTTGTTGATATTCCAATCCCCATAATTGATATAGCATTGGCAAACATACCAAGGGCAAGGAGTTTTTGTGGACTAGTCTTCTTTGAAAAACTAAGCAGTATACCACCACCTATAAGCATTGCTGCACCATTTGTTGCAAGTATCCATTGTAAATTTTCCTTTGGCAAACCCAATTTTTCCACTACAATAAAAATTCCTAGAGGTTGAATAATGCCTACTGCGAGACCTGCTATAGCAAAAACTCCACCAAGTATAGTAAGTACTTTTCTTTCCCATACATATCTGAAACCGTCACTTAGTTCCTGCCAAAAATTTGTCTCCGCTTGTTTATTTTCTTCTTTATTGTCAGCAGGTAGAAATGTCAATACCGATGCTGATAGTAAAAATGCTACTGCCATTACTCCAATTGCAATATTAATACCAAATCTTTGATATACAAACGTCCCTAGCATTGGTCCTATAATCATGAAAATTGCCATCAATGTTTGAAACATTGCCATTCCCATCTGAAGCATTTCAACAGGCACATGAATTTTGAACAACTTCATAGCAGATGGTTGAGAAAATTGTGAAAGAATGGAAGAAATAAATGTTACAAAAAATACAGCTTGCCAAGTCCCAAAAATTATTGTAAGCAATACTAATAGCACCGAAATAGCACTTAATAAATCACACCAAACCATTGTACGCTTTGGAGGCCAGCGGTCTGCGTAGGTTCCTCCTATAAATGAAAAAATAAATATTGGAGCAAATTCCGCAACAGAAATCATTGAAACAGCAAAAGCATCATTGTTCGTTTTTTCCATTACAAACAATAGAATAGCAAAATTACGAACCCATATTCCTATTTGTAGCAAAATACCTGAAATCATAATAACTTGAACAAAACGATTTCTAAAAAAATTTACTGCCGCAGGCGATGACCTTTCCATCTAATCACTCCTTCAAATTTATTCATAATTAAAATCTTCTTTATTCCTAAATTTAGTTGTACAATTTTAAACTTTCTCCCTGACTATCAATCCACATATATTCACAAAAGAATAACCTGTAATTGTATTATGTATCTTAATTATTAATAAGTTCTTTCCTCCTATCTATTATTTTCATAGATATATTAATATTATCAATTACTATTGTCAATCAGCTTTTTATTTAAACCTATTCTAACAATATCTGTAAATTTATAGTATTATGATAACACTACTAGTTATGCTCATTAAAATTCCATTCATCTACTATAGAAATCCTAACACTTATTTAATAAAATTAAATTATAAAATTATAAAGGAGCTGTAAACAATTTGAAAAAAATATTAAGTTTAATTGTTGCCTCTAGCATTATAACAACTGCTTCTATTACTGCACATGCTGAAACTAGATATAATGTAAGTCGATTATACGGCGTAGACAGGTATAAAACTTCTGTAAATATATCTAATAACTTCAGTAATGGAAAAATACAAAACGTAATTATTGCAAGTGGAAAAGACTTTCCTGATGCTTTAACTGGAAGTATACTTTCTAAAAAATACACTGCACCCATATTGTTATTAAATAATACAGTAAATGAAAGTACAGATTCCATAAATTATGTTATTAATCATCTGGATAAAAGCGGTACTATATACATTTTAGGTGGCAGCGGCTCTATAAGTGAAGATTTTGTAAAGTACATGAAGAATCTTGGTTATAGTAACATTATAAGACTTGGTGGTATAAACAGAGCTGAAACAAATAAGGTTATTGTTCAAAGCATTGATATAGAAAAAAAGACTCCAATTGTTATAACTAACGGTTATGACGGCTTTGCTGATGCCCTCAGTATTTCAAGCATTGCAGCAGCAAAAGGGTACCCTATATTTATTACTGAAAAGAAAGCTCTACCTGTTGAAATAAAAAACACTATTTCAAACATTGATCCAAGTGAAGTATATATTGTTGGTGGAACTGGTGTTGTAGGATCTGAAATAGTAAGAGAGCTAAAGAATTTAGTTCCAACCTTAGATGATAGTAAAATAATCCGAGTAGCTGGTGATGATAGATATGAAACCTCACTTAACATTGCCAAATACTTTAAATTAAATACTGACACAGCCATAATTGCAAATGGTACAAATTTCCCTGATGCTCTTTCTGGCACTGCTTTAGCAGCTAAACTTAATGCCCCTATAATACTTACAGATGGACAAGACATAGAAAGTCAGAAAAGCTTTATAAATACTCAAAATTACTCAAATATAGTTTTACTTGGAGGACTAGGTTCTATAGATTTTCCTATTGAATACTCCTTTAAAGATCCTGAAAAAATAAGTCAGGCTGAAAAAGATTATATAAACATACTTTTAAAATCTTGTGATGACATGTTAAATAATACTTCATTAGTTTCTAAAAGTCTTTCAGATTTTAGTTACGTGCTTTCAGCTATTGAAGATGCTATGAACAAAAATGCCTCTGAGCCTGCTCCATCAGTTGAAGCTGTTCGCAATTTTTTTTCTGATGAATTTAGCAACAATTATAGTAACTTAGCTAATTTGGGTGGAGCTATAGGGGTAACGGAAGATATTTTGAATCTACAAAGCCCAGATGGATTGGAAAGCTTAAAGTCTGAGTATATAAAAGCTGTACAAATAGAGCATAGCAATATGCAAAAGATTGATAATGATTATTCTGACTGTGTATCATCAATTGATTCATTAATTAGGAATAGTAAATTTCCAAGTATCTATCCCAAAGGCTCTGCTGCTTATAAGAAACAAATAAAAGATAGAATGGAACTTATATCTAAGTCTATTTATAACCTAGCTGGCAGTTCCCAATATTTAGGTAGTGAAAGAGGTAAAATCCTACAATTGAAGCAGCGACTTGAGAAGGCCAAACAGTATATGCAGTAAGTTATTTTAATATAATTTAAAGATGGCATTCATATAGCTCATTTTTCTAAAATAAGTTATATGGATGCCATTCAAACATTTATTATAATATCCTCACTTAATTAAAAACTATATTCTACGGGATAATTAATTTTCTTAAGTTCCTCCATTGCTGCTTTGATATTTCTATCTGGATTTAATTTTTTTATCATTTCTTCTGTAATTGGCTGATGATCAAATATCTTTTCTACATCTTCAATGGATAATTCTTCTTTTGGTTCCCAATAATCTTTTGACCAATCTACATAGTCCTCTGCCGAAAATATTCTACTAAGCATATAATCAGAACCATCACTACATCCTTCTGGGATTTCCACTTTTCCCTTTTGCCACTGCTTATTATTGTTATCCTGCCAAATACAAAACGTAACATCATCTTGCTCAATTGCTTCATCATCAAGCAAGTTTAATAATACTTTGGGAACATCTTCATAAATGCCTTTCCATACCTCAAATTCTTCTTGAGCATAAGGGGATAACTCTGATTCATGGTCAAAACCTTTAATAATACATCCATCCTTAGAAAATACTATGTGCATTGTATCTCCGCCACCATTGTCAACTACAGCTAAAGAGCTTTTTTCATCCCAATTAGGCCTCCAAGTGTATACTCTTAACCATTCTTCTTCACTAAAAATGATATCAAAGGCAGACATAGAAATAAGCCTCTTTTTAAGTATATCTATGGTTGGTAAATTCTTCAAAGTACAGTATGTTTCATATTGTCCTTTCCCTTCTAATCCATATTGGGTCTTAATTATATTTTTAATCATTCTTCTAAATTCCTTTCTAAAATAGTACGTATTTTTGTATTCAGTTTATATGTTATTTTTAACCTAGAAAATTTGGTAAATCTTTAATCCACTCTTCAAAGCTATCATTATACTTCTCTACCCTCGAGTCCTCATGATAATAGTAATATACCTTAGAATTAGGACATTCCTTTACATTCAAACAAAAATAATCACCATTACCAATTCCATAGGCTTGCTAATAATGACAAAATACTGTATACATTATATTTCATAAGGTATATTATTTAGATCTTTAAACTCATCTATTAGTAAGTTATATACTTCTCCTACATGTTCCCTTAATGATGTTTCAAATATTAAGTTTCCTAATGTATATAATTTACCCTCTTTAATACCTACAATTCTTTGCATGCTTCTTGCCGAAAATACATATCCTTTTGCCGTGTAATCACTACCTTCCTCTACTACTGGCTTCAAAGGAACATAATAAATAAAATATCCCTCAACATTTCCTAAATATTTAATTTTCATATTTTCTAATTCATCATTTGTATAAAAATAAGAACGTGCTTTTTTTATAATTTTTTCATTCTCAGTATTTATGCTATACATATTGGAAACTGCAAAACTTTTAGTTGAAGATTTTTCTAAAGATTTGCCTCTAACTGATCTAATATTTTGATTTATATTTAAAGTATATGTTTCATTGGGAATATATGCTTTTTTTGGTATTACGGTAATTATTTTATTATCTGCACTTGCATTAAAGACAGTATTAATCACATTTCCTTTACTATCTGTTATATTTATATTACTATCTAATGTTTTGGTATCAATTGGAAAATTAAATTTTATAGACCATGTTTTATCAGTTGTAACATTATTCTGAGTTCTCAAATCTTTAGCATGTGTACAATTTGGTAATAACAAACTGCAAATTAAAGTTAAATATAACGCTATTATTTTATATTTTAAGTTCAAGGTAATATCCTCCTTATAAAATAAAAATTTACAATTTAATTATATATCTTTGTTATACTTTTATCTATAAGTGCAGCTGCAAACCAGAAAATTATCTTACAATTCTTTTATTATGGATTATGCAAAAAAATATTAAAGAATTTAATAAATAATATAGACTATAGGCTTTTATATGATATAATCAACTTAGGTCTTTAAACGATAATGATTTTCATTTTCTTTCTATCAAAACTTACTTTAAGAAAAAATAATTATATATTATATACAAGGAGAGTTACAAATGAAAAAACTTCAAATATCTGAATCAGCTTTAGATAGCATAAAACTAAATATTAAACAAGACACTAGTGTGCATGTCCATGGTGGGCATTATGCAGGTGAACGTAAAGATGGCAAAATGCATGGTAAAGGCATCTATTTCTATAATGATGGCAGTAAGTATACAGGCGACTGGGAAAATGATGAAATGAATGGTCAAGGTACTTTTACCTGGGCTTGTGGTGAAAAATACATAGGCCAATGGAAAAATGATATGCAGCATGGTTATGGTATTTACACTTGGCCAGATGGTGACAAGTACGAAGGCCAATGGGAAATGGGTGAAAAAAGCGGATTTGGTATATTCACATGGTCAGATGGTGAAACTTATATAGGCCATTGGAAAAGTGATATGCGCCATGGCAAAGGTACTCATAACTGGTCAGATGGTGATAAGTATATAGGTGACTGGAAGGATGACGTAAGAAATGGCAGCGGTATATATCTCCACTCAAATTCTGAGGTTTCTATAGGAAATTTTGAAAACAATAGATTTTTTAAATAGCTCTGAGAAATACCATTCCATTTTTTCAAATATACTAATATGTAGTCTATCCTTTACTTTTAGCCGTACACTCAAATTATATAGGAGTGTACGGTTATTTAGCATTCAAGCATTTACCTATTAATGAATATACACTATTTTATTTGATATCAATTTCTACTTTATTTTTAACTTTTAATACTTGTTCAGTTAAATCAATTCATTGCATTAAGCAATTTTTTTCAGATTAACATCATCTACCTTATCTTTCTTTATCTTTATATTACTACCTATAATTCCTACTAATATAAGTGACACTCCCATCCATTGAATCCAGTTCACATGTTCAGATAAAAACAGTAAGGACATAGTAACAGCTACTGGAAGTTCAGAAGCAGATAGTATAGTGCCAAGCCCTGGTCCAATGTGTGGCATTCCAATTGAAAATAAGAGTGGTGGAAGAACCACTCCAAATATACCAAGAATTAATCCATATGGAGTCAATCTCTTTAAGGTAGATAAATTCAATAAAAATGTTGGTGGGAACAATGCAAAAACAACTATTAAAGCACCAATGGAAAAAAGAGCACTTTTTAACACTGGAGAAGTATCTTTCTCAACTGAACTACTGAGAAAAATAGAAGTTGTATACGTTAAAGCAGCAAGTAATCCCCAGATTGTCCCTTTCAAAGAAATAACATCACTCTGTTGTGTAATAATGTTTGCAGCCAAAACTGAACCAACTATTAGAATGAATATAGAAATAAGCTTTTCTTTTGTAGGCTTTTTCTTATTGAATATCCAGTCAAAAAGTGTACCAATCCAGACAAATTGAAATAAAAAGATTATTGCTAATGAGGCATTAAGTGTCTTCAGTGATTGATAATAAAATAAACCTGTTAAACCAAATGGAATTCCAGATAATATTAGTTTAAAAATTTGATTGAAATTTAACTTTTCCTTTTTTGTGAACATAACCACCATACAAATAAGTACTGTTCCAAAAAAATATTCACCTCCTGTTACTTCTGGTGATGAAAAGCCTGCTGAATAAGCAAGTTTAACAAATGTTGATAATACTCCATAACAGCATCCGCCTAAAAAAACAGCTAATGCATAATACCAATTTTTCAAAAATCTTACCCCTTTCTTTTAACATAAAAAAGCCACACAATTATCACGTTAATAATTGTGTGGCGAAAATAGAATTTCTCTAGAAAAATCCACGTCCTAAAAGGTTTTGTTATTTAATTTTCGTTTATAGTATAAAATTAATAATTTAAGTTGTCAAGTTTTTACTTTCATCATCTTCTAGAGACTCTTCATTTACAGAAACACTCTCTAAATTACACTTTCTATTATCCAAAGTGTTGTGGCTTATGCATTTTATAATCATGTCTTCTGGAGTATTCATTATAAAATCTTTCAAATAAATTCTACCATTAGGAGTATTTGCTACAGCATAATGTTCTCCTTGGCTCATGTAATAAACCCATGAATTACCGCTATTTATCACTCTATCTAAATCTTCGCTATCAATTAAAACTCTTTCTTTTTTTCTACCATATTTATCTCTAAGTATAATATAAACACTCTCTGAATCAACAGTTTCATAATCATTAACTACAGTGTTTTGATTGTATATTTCTATATTACATTTTCTATTATCTAAAGTATCTCCATTAAGATGTCTAATAGGAGTTTTAGTATGTGTAGCTAATATAAATGAATGTAAGGTTTGCTTTTCTTTCACAGTTTTCCCCTTTACAGATTGGTGATTTAAAGTTAGAGCTAAGTAATTATTAAATTCTTTATTCCACTCTGCAAACCATGTTCCCTTTTCTAAAACTGCTTTTAAATCCTCAGCATCTATTTTTGTATCAATAAATGTACCATCTTTTTTTCTCAACTTTACATATGCAATGTTTTCTTTTATTTCATATTCATTGGCTTTTGTTTCATATTTGCTTTTTATGGTAAGCACCTCTTTCTTTTATTAACTTGCTGTCAAATCTATACTTTATTTTTGCCAGTACCTTTTATTATATCACATATGCCAAAGATTAATATATATTTTATTAATTATGTAGAAAACATTTATATTTACTTCTTCAACTTCTTATATAAAAGATTGTTTTGATAGAAACACTAAACTTTAGTTATAAATATCCTCAGATAGTTTTAAAAGTTTAGTAGATAATTCACTTAATTTTTGACTTCCAACAGCTATCTGCTGAGCTTGTGCGGCCTGAGTTTCACTTGTAATAGAAAACCCATTCAAAACACTTATAATACTATTTATATCTTCCTTAATTTTAAATAAAGTTTCATTAATTTGTGACGTTGAATCTTTGCTATTTGTAGCAAGTTTTCTTATTTCTCCCGCTACTACTGAAAAACCTTTTCCTTGCTCTCCAGCCCTTGCTGCTTCAATTGCTGCATTAAGTCCTAACAAGTTTGTAGTATCTGCAATACTTTTTATATACTTAATTATATCATCCATACTTGTAATACCTGTTTGAGTCTCATTTATTAAATGATTAACATTTTGACTATTACTAGATAACTCTTCTGTAGAACTTGCTAACTCTTGAGAAGATGCTGCTAGTTCTTCTGAAAATTTCAGTAATTCATTTGCCATTTCACTTGTTAAATTTTCTTTTTCTAAAGAAATAGCATATGTTACAGTTCCTACTACATTATCAGTACCGGGATTAATAACGGGTACTCCATAAGCTACTATTGGAAAACCAAATGTTTCTTTAGGATAACGCAGTGAATTGATTTGCCCAGTTTTTATTGCTTTATCTGAAACTCCTCCTTGTGGTATTGTCATTCCTTCATAAACACTTAATTGAAAAGTTTTTGCTTGCCTAAATAAAATATACTCTTCTTTATTAGTAAGTGTCATTGCCACATCAGAAGAGAACAATTGTGGTAATACTATAAATACTGTCTTTAATGAATTAAAAAATTCTTCGTCTCCTATATTCATATTAAATTCCCCCTTATACTTTCTATTTTAATACAATTTTATTAGTAATAAAAATAATATACTTAAATATATAATTTTATTCTATATATTACATATATCGGTTATTTTCTCTATAAATTGATTATAAAATGCTTTATTTATTAATAAGGTTGAATTTTAAAGAAATATATTGTAGAAACAAAATTTCATATTTTAATTCCTCTCTTTATAATTTTATAGCTAAATTATTTAATACACTTTTTCTAAGTTTATAATGATCTTTATAAATTTTTGAATTATTGATATCAGAGGTATACTTATTTATGATTTTTAAGTTACCTGCAAGGGCTTTCTTTAAATCCTGTATATCACCCACTGCATAGGAAGCAACAATGCAATTTGTAAGTACAGCACCCCCTGAAACTTCTAATGTAATTGCCTCACTTTCCATAATGTCTGCTTTAATTTGATTCCAAAGATGATCTCTACTTCCACCTTCAGTTATTGTAATTCTATTTATTGCAATTCCAGCATTTCTATAATCATTTGTAATTTCCATATAATCATATGCAATAGCTTCTAGAACAGATCTCCATAAGACAAATTGGTTAGTATCTAAGCTCATGTTCATGAAGCAGCCATTAACATTTGAAAATTCGCCATATCCACCAGTTAAATATGGTAAAAAAATCACACCATTGCATCCAGGCTTAACTTTTTCTGCCCCTTCACTAAGTACTTTATAATAACTATCATCATCAGATTTTTGGCAAATACTATCCTTAAACCACCTCAGTGCCAAACCTCCAGTTCTAACAAATCCCCAATAAAAATATGTATTTTCCAAAGTACCACTGTTAAAAATCAGTTCACTCCCCTTCTTACTGAGCTCTGGAATAATTCCATTTGTTGAAACGCAAAACATAGCACAAGTTCCAGCAACGTCCACAGCTTTATTTGCTTCAAGTATTCCACTTCCAAGCATGGACTGCATGGTGTCACCCGCTCCAGCACAAATTGGTATGCCATAAGGGCATCCAGTTTCCTCTGCAACACTCTCTGACAAAGTACCAATAATATCCCAAGGCTTTACAATCTTAGGCATATAACTTTTGTCTATTCCCAATAAATCAAGCTGTTCATCAGACCATTCCTTTTCATATACACGATATCCAAGTCCCCAACCTGACATGGTTCCCCAATCAATAAAGGCATCACTGCTCTTTAAACCTGCAAGATTCATTAAAATATAAGGAGCATTATGAACAAACTTCTTTCCTCTTTCTTGAAATTCTTTAATATTTTCTAAAATCCATCGTGCATGTAATGCAGGAAACATACAGCTTGGATCAGCATTACCAGTTTCTCTTCCCCAAATATCAAGATCTAATTTTTTAAGTTTTTCAACATCACCTTGCGTTCTTGAATCCAGGTAATTTATATAAGGTGTAATTGCCTTTCCATTATCATCTATGCCAACAACTCCACAGATAATTCCATCACCCATGATTGCTTTGATTTGTTTAGGATCAACTTTTTTATCTTTCAATTGTTTTATACACTGCTTAATTCCTAATTTTGTAAGTAAAAAATATTCATCTGCATCCATCTCAACCCATCCTGGATGTGGATATTTTAAAGTTGTCTTATTTGATGATTTTACTATACATTTCATATTTTCATCATATACAGCTACTTTTACACTTTGAGTACCTGCATCAAAACCAATATAATAATGTCCCATTTTTAATTTTTAGCAGAAGATATTTAAACATAGTAATCTCCCACTAAAATTCACCTCTTTTCCTTACATAAAGTATTGTCTACATTGATATCAAGCTACATAAAG
Source organism: Clostridium carboxidivorans P7 (assembly GCF_001038625.1). Lineage (GTDB taxonomy): Bacteria > Bacillota > Clostridia > Clostridiales > Clostridiaceae > Clostridium_AM > Clostridium_AM carboxidivorans. The sequence continues at coordinate 859,748 of NZ_CP011803.1, read as the reverse complement.
TGATTCTTAGACTCAGGTGAAGTTTGCCTGTGAGGAACGCCTCTCTTAATCTGAGTCTTAGAAGAACTTATCCAGGCGCGTAGCAGTGCTTATCCCCCAGTTAAGTAGAGAGCCAAAATCTATGATTTTGTGCGAATCACTTACTCCTTCGACAATAGGAGAAGGAGTTTCATACAAAAGTTGGGTGTATTAGCAATGGTAGCGATCGGATAAAACATCTATAGAGTAAAAAATAAATTTCTATATAACAACTTTTTTAACCATAAAAATAACCCCTAGGTTTTCCTAGGGGTTCGTAAACACAATAAACATATTGTTAAATTTAACAATATACAACATTATTCATTCACCTTCTTTCATCCAGACTATACTGTCGGCTTCGGAATTTAACCGAATCTGCCAAATGGCTTGCGGGCTGTACCGCCGATAGGGAATTTCACCCAACCCCGAAGGATACTTTATATAACTTTACCATTAATATATCATTGTCGTTTTTTCCTGTCAATAATAACCTATACTAATTTTTAAAGAAACACCAAGCTATAAAGTTTAATTCACAACATAGTGTTTTTTTACTACATATTCTCCACAAATTGAATTTTCAATCCATTTGGGTCTAACACAAAAAAGAATTTAACATGTGGATTAGGCTGAAATGGTCCGCTATGTATAGCTACTCCTTTTGACTTAACAAGCTCCATCATTTGATCTACTGAATTCACTTCAAAGCCAAGGGAAATATCAGCACCGTAATTTACTTCTTTCACATTTGAGTTATATATAAGTTCTATCTTTGTTTCTCCTTCTCCTACAAAGGCAATTTCCATTCCTGGTCCACCTTTAAATCTTTGCTGAATCTTAAGTCCAACAATATCTTCATAAAACTTTAAGGATTCCTCTAGATCTTTAACTGTTAATGTACTCCAACAGAATTTCATATTCTAATTCCTCCCTTTAATATCTCTTCTTTAATTATATAAAATATTATTGCAATTTAAAATATTTATATGTGACTAAAACTCCATATTTACAAGTTATTATAAAAATAAATTTGTTACTTTATAGATTATTTTCCAAATGCCTACATCATTATATAGAATTATCATACCAATCTTTCTATGACCTCAAAACTATGTATAAAATCATATCCCCGCACCTTACACATTTTCACATTGGCTCTTACTATCTGCTTGTTGAGATGCTGCACTTCTTTATATCTCTTATAAGCTTGCACCTCATTATCACCATTATAGTATATTTTTTCACTTTCTAAATCTATGTCTGTAACAACTAAAATTTGATTCTCAGCTAACCACATTTTGCTTTCTCCTTTATATCTCTTATTTCCAATTTTCTTTAATTCATCATCATATAGTAAGGATAAGACTTTTTCTGGTTTCAGAATATCATTTTCTTTAACCAAACAAAATACAACATTTATATATTTTATTTTATAAACATATATTCCTTCAGCAGCTTTTTCAAATGCTCCTCTGCTCCAACAGCTTCAAAATCTATTTGTCCATGCATTATTCTAATTAGTTTGTATCCATGTTTACTAGCTTCAATATCTCTTGTGCTATCATAATAAGCTCTTACTTCATCCCTATTTACTGGCTGTCCATCTTTTGCTTTTATATCATTACATGCCTGTATCCATAATTGTCTATCAAAGCACACTGAAATATCTGGATAAGACAATAATGATATTTTTCTTGCCTCTGAAAAATGCTGCCTTTCGTCATACTCAATAATCAATTTTTCACCTTCACAAACGAAGTCACATCTTAATTGAACATTCCTCTTTGCAAATGTTTTATTCCCTCTATATTCAGATAGTGATTTGTATAGCTTCTCATAATCCTCTTCAATTATATCTGGTGTTTTCAACCAAGAAAATGTTTTTTCACATACAATGTCTCCATTGAACATTCTATTAAGCAGCAGCTGTAATTCATTTTTTTGCTCTATTACAGCTTTTGATGGAATTTTAATCTTAAAGGCTGATAACTGTTTTTCAACTTTCTTTTTTGATTGTTTTTGCTTTATAACTGATTTTGCAGCTATATGCTCTCATTTCCCTGTATAAAACATTTCAAATCCCAATCTTTCAAAAAAACGCACCGTCTCCATGCCACCACCAAAATCATTCTTACTAATTTCTTCTCCATATGCTACCTTATATGCCATTCCACGAATATGCTTAGCAGGTAGCTTCTGTCCATTATATATAAGAAATGTGGACTTTGAGCTTGGATACTCTGGATTTTCAGTATAAAAAATCTCAATTGCTTTTATGACATCTTCCCTGGTAATATCCGTCCAATTGATTTTTGCCATTTTCATATCTCCGTTTCATTCTTTTAAACTTTTTATAATTTCCTAATAGTACTTTAATATTTCCTTGTAAGTATCTTTCAAATTTATGATGCTCACTTGTCAAATACACAAGAATTTCAAGACAAACTACAAACCTATATAATTATTATTTTGAGGATGCCAGCTCATAAACTTATATAATGGCACTAATTTTGTAAATTCTTCTTCTAAGTATTTTTCAATACTTTCATCATTATGAACACTATCCCTAGCATGCTCTTTTACAATGTGCATGTAAATCATATTTTAAGAAAAACTTCTTAAGATTAGTTTCATGCAATACTTTAAATCTATTATTTACAACATATACCCTATTTGCGATTATTTTTTCATTGTCGCTAGCACCAAACCTCCCATCAAAAGCTTCAAAATCAGAATCAATAAAAAATCTTCCCATACTTATTCCCTCGCAATTTCAAATTTTGTTAGCTAATTTTCTCCAATCTACCTGTTATTGAAATATATTCTTCTTTTCTGTATAAAAATAAAAGCCTAAAACAACTGCAATTAATTATTTTAGACTAATATTATAGAATATATAACTTACTTATATATAAGTCATGTCATCTTCTAAATATAATTCTACAATTTTCTTAAATATCCTGTAAGAAATGTTAATAAAATAAAAACTATTAGAATTCAAACTGAAAACTAATAGTTTTTGCTCCAAATAATCAACTACTTACTTGCCATAATTTACACATCTGGGGTATTTATGAAGGCTTGACTGAGCTTGATAATATTTTTAGAAATATTTCTCAAGTTCTTTAATATCTTTCATATCAAATATTTCTAGTCCTATTATTTCCAGTGTTTCATCTGACAATTCTTTTATCTTTTTTCTATATTCTTCTGGTATCTTTTTGAATTTTTTGGTCAACTGCTTTAATAAAAGTTCTAATTTTCCTTCAGCTCTCCCTTTTTCCATACCCTTTTCTATTCCCTTCGCCATTCCATCTTCTAATATCATTTTCCCTATCTCGGTCATATTGAAAACCTCCTTAAACCTTTTTTTACTTTCTTCATCTCCAAACTTTTCTAAAAATGCATACAATATTGTAAGACACTTTATTTTCTTTTCTCCTGATTCTATCTTATCTGCTAATTCTATACTCTTTAAAGTTCTCTCCGTTCTAGTTAATTTTCCCTTCATTAAAGGTATAAATGTAAGACTTAATATTTCCTCATCAGTAAGTTCTTCATTGTTTTCAATTTTATCTTTTAGAATATCATACTTTTCATCTCCATTTATATTGTTCATATAAAATGCATCTATGCTATATTTGATATTACCTGCATCTATATACGTTTTAGCATTTTCTATATCTGCTGAATATACAACTATGGTTTTTATTTTTCTATTGCTTTTATAATATAAAGATGCATCATAGAATAAAAATCTTCTTATGTCTTCTTCTTTATTAGTAGTTTGAAATTCAAAATGAAGATAATTACCATCCTCTGTATAAAAGGTATAATCCATAATATTTGTACTTATTTTAATATCTTTTAATTCTGTTTCCGCTGGTGCAATTATTTTAGTATTTATTCCAAAGAAATTAACTGCACTTTGTCTAAAAAAGTCCATAGCACTTTTTAAAACTGAATCCTCAATTTTTTGATAATCCATAATTACTCTCCTCTAATTATACCAAATTTTACTTAACTATAGTATTGGTATAATTTCCAGACTTTATACAAACATAAGTTCTTATTTTGTCTATCCATACTCTAAAAACATCTGAAAATATTAATTTTTAAACATAATCTATTTATTTATAAGTTAATCATTAAGATAAAGTTTAAGGAAGGCTTGCCCGAGATTGCTGCTAAAACATTTTCCATTAATCCTACTTTTAAGAATATTGTCTCCTTTTTTTTAATTCCCCCTATATATTAAGTGAAAGGAGATGATAAGCATGGCTGCAAAAGCAACAAAGCTTGAAACTGCAATGATTCTTAAGTACAAGGATGGTGTAGACAAAAATGGAAAGGATGTAATCAAAAAACAAAGTTTTTCAAAAGTGAAAACTTCAGCAGCAGATCAGGATATTTTTGATGTAGCAAAGCAATTTGAAACACTACTTGGAAAAACTTTAAATGAACTTGTAAGAGAAGACCAGAACGGAATAACTAACGCTTAAAAATAATACTAAGTATTATTTTTAGAGAACAATTGACAGAGGACAAAGGACAGTGAAGGTAACTTTTCTTCCTTACGTCAGAAAACTAATTTATTTTTAAATATTGTTTTGCTAAAGCAAAATAATATTTAGATTTATATTAGTCAGCAATGTTTCACTTTAGCGAAACGAGTCATTAAAAATTTAATTAAAGATTTTTCGTAGTGTAACAGAGAAAAATCCTCCTTCACTGTCCTCTGTCAATTGTCCTATGTCCTCTAAAAAATGCTTCGTATTATGCTCAAACTACAAAGATTAGTCACTCAACTATTCCAAAATAATAAAAAAAACAAGGGGGGTATTAATATGGCGAAATCATTATCTATGACCTTTCTAAATGAGGAAGGTAAAAAATCTTCCATAACTTTAAATAATGTTAAAGAAGATGTTACTGAAGCTGAGGTTAAAGCAGCTATGGATGTAATATTAGCTAAAAACATATTTACATCAGGTGGTTTAGATTTAAAATCAAAAGACTCTGCTCACATAGTAGAAAGAAACAGCTCCAGCTTAACAGTAAAATAATGAAACTTTCAAACCCATAATTTACAAATGGACAGTTAAATCAAGTTTAATTGTCCATTTATCGCATTATTTTCAAAATTAACTTGGAGGTTTAGAACATGGAAACAAATCTTGTAAACTTAATAGGCAATTTAGGGTTTCCCATTGCGGTATCTGCTTACCTCTTAGTAAGAATCGAAAGCAAAATGGAAAACTTAACTTGCAGCATAAATAATTTATCCAATGCTATAAACCAAATGATAAGGGATGAAAAGAAATCAAATGGTCCCTGATGCAAAATAATTAACTTCAAAAAAGTTCTGATTGAAATTTTCCAATCAGAACTTTTTTATATTCTTTAATTATTGTAATAATAAAACAAAGTCTCATACAATGCTAAAACTAAATTTCAAAAATGAAAAATAAAAATCAAAGTTGAAAATATTGATTAAAATTCTTCAGTTTTAGAAAATATTAGCATGAAATTTTTTCATCGTAAATCTACCATATTAGAGGCTTTTCCTCACTAAAAAATCAAATTATTCTATAATAAATATGAAAGTTTATCATATATCACTAAATTAAGTGAAATTATATAAAAAAGTTGTATAAATAAGTAAAGTCATTTTTTTATTAATATGCAACATTTTCTGCATAAAATGGAACTTTATTATTAAAGGGAAAAAATAAGAAAGAAGTGATAATATGAATTTTTACAATAGTGATTTAAAAAATTTCATAGAAAAAATAAGGAATGAAGATGAGCAAGCTATAACACAGCTGCATAAAAATTTTGAAGGCTTTATTCTAGAACATTATAATTCCAAAATAGGAACTTCTTATGGAAACAAGTATTTTCAAGACTATTTAAGTGATTTAAACATATCAATGTTCAATGCAGTTTTGAATTTTAATGGTACTACTAAAAGCAGCTTTAGAAATTACATGTGTCAAACCATATCTAATTGTTTAAAAAAAGTTTCTAGGGATAACTGTAAACCTCAATATAATTACAAATATCTAGATAATGAAGACGATTTAAAGTATATAGAAAAAACATTGGCTTCCGGTGAAACCTCCATTTTTAATAATATTTTTTTCAAGGAAGATCTGATACGCTATCTAAGGGATAAGTTAAACTCTTTAGAAATTGAGTTGTTTGAATGTATTTTTTATAAAAGAGAAACACTAAAATATTTTGCTGAAACTCACAACCTAAATTATTCCTCTGTAAGATCCACCTTTTTCAGAATGCGTAAAAAAATAGAGTATAAAAAAATCAAATCCTTATTAGAATTGAAACACAGTTTATTCTTATTTATGGCCTGTATTATTGGGGGGTGCTTATAATATTACAGCTTCTAGATTTAGTAAAAAAGGCCCAAGATGGAGATAAATTATCTCTTAAAGCTATAATCAAAAACTTTGAAGGCTTTATGTATAAAACTGCTAGTTCTATTTACATAAATGGGTACGAAATAGAAGATCTAATACAAATAGAAGCTATAGCTTTAATTAATGCTGTATTTAAATATAACTGTGAATATAAAAATGCTTTTACAACCTACGCCACTACTGCTATTAAAAATGCTGCATGCAATGAACTTAGAAGTTATTTAAATAAGAAAAATGGAGAAAAATTTGAATTCAGCTTAAATAATACTATGGATGAAGACACTGAATTTATGGACATACTTCTCAGTGATGATAATGTGGAAGAGGATATATTACTAAAAGAAGATGTTAGGACTTTAGAAAAAGCCTTGAAACTTCTCCCTGACAACTTTAGAGAAATTATATACTGGCACTATTTTAAGGAAAAATCTTTAAAGGAATATGCAGAATTTAAAAATATAAAATATTCAGCTGCAAAAAAGCGGCATGCAAGAGCACTTGAGAAGCTGAAGCAAATAATCAATAAGTAAAGGATTGATGTTAATTATGAAAAAAGTACTTTTGGAAAATGAAATCACTATGGTTTTTCAGCCTAAGCTTGCAGAAATTTTTGGAGTTACAGAAAGTATAATACTTCAGCAAATTCACTACTGGCTTTTAAAAAGCAATCACATAATAAATGGCACACCATGGATTTATAACAGCTATGAAGCCTGGCACAATCAAATAAGCTTTTTATGTAAGAGAACCATAATAAGAGCTATAAAAAAGCTTGAAACTTCAGGAGTTGTTTTAAGCTCTAATTTCAATAAATCAAAAATGGACAAAACTAAATGGTACACCATAGATTATGAAAAACTTGAAAGCTTATGTGATTCTTTTGAAGATGGTACTAATTCAACAATTGACACTAAAGGAAAGCCAGGTGAAAATTCATCTGACATTTCTGAAGATGATAAAAAACTAGAAGCTCCTGATAACTTAGAAGCAAATGAAATTTCTATGGATCAAAATATTTATTACAACGATGATAAAGCTTATGAAAATTTAGATGATGTAAATAAGTCCAGCAATAAGTACCTTTCTCCTTCTTCCATTGAGTCAAAAAGTCAAATGGATAATGCCTATTTTAATAAAGCAATACCAGAGATTACTACAGAGACTTACTTAAAAAAAGAAGAAGAAGGGTTCACCGATGTTGTAAATTTTTACAGTGACAATATAAGCTGTGCCAGTCCTTATGAAATTGACCAACTAAAAAACTTTATGGAGGACTTTAATTCCAAGGACCTAATTATTCTTGGAATGAAGCAGGCATTAAAAAGCAATGCCAAAAATTTAAGATATATTGAAAAGGTGCTTTACAGCTGGAAAAATAAAGGTTTAAGAGATGAAAAAGAGGTCATAAATTATTTAAATAATTATAAAAAACATAAGAGTTATTACGGTTTTCATAACTTTAAAACTAACAGTGATTTTCTTGATGATTATAAAAAACTGCAAGGAGGGAAAAGCTTTGGAACAACATGGGGAAACTATGAAAAGAGTTGGGGATATAATTCAGAGACTCAGGAAAAAGAATCTGGAAAATATGAAGGAAAAGAAGCAAAAACAGAGTGGTATCAAGGAGACATGGAAGGACTCATCTGAAGCTGACGCTTTAGAAAACTGCCCTATTTGTGGTGGAAAAGGATATATTATAAAACACTCTCCTGATGCTCAAGATACCATTGCCTTTTGCAAGTGCAGAGAAATGGATAAGCTTAAGAGGATGTGGAGTTTTTCAGGCATAGAAACTCAAAAAAATAAACTTACTTTCAAAAACTACAATGCCTATAATACAGCCACTGAAGAAGCAAAGAATACTGCTATCAAATACTTTAGAAGCTTTAAACAAATAAGAAATACCAGAAAAAATAGTATAGCTTTTTTAGGACAAGTTGGCAGCGGTAAGTCCCATTTGAGCATAGCTATAGGTTTAAACCTTCTATCAAAGGGCATTCCCGTAATTTATATGTCCTATAGAGAACAAATACTAAAATTAAAACAAAATATTTTAGATGAAGAATATTATGAAGCCTGTACGCGAAAGTTCAAAACAGCACAGGTTTTAATAATAGATGATCTCTATAAAGGCAAGCTTACTGAGGCAGATATAAACATAACCTTTGAAATAATAAATTACAGATACATGAAAAATTTGCCCATAATAATATCTTCAGAATTTACTGTGGAAAAGCTCTTATACTTTGATGAAAGCATAGGCAGCAGAATTTTAGAAATGTGCAAAAATTTCACTGTAGAAATACACGGTAAGGAGAATAATTATAGGTTGAAGTAGAAGTAACTAAATTACCCCCTTATAGTTGTAAATAACCAATTAATTAACACAATAATACAAATGTATGCTATTGGTGATATACTACATAAAAACGCTTTAGTGTTGGATTTTTTAGATACTAAGATAATGGAGCTTACACATGCTAAAAATGTTACTACTGGTATTGATAAAGTAAGAAAGAAGAATAACCATGCCATCGGATCTTCAGCTGACTTTGGTGTATCAAATATCATTGCACCTGCTACAAGGAACGCAAATCCAACTGGCACTATCGCAATAACATATATAGTATTCAATATAATTGCCATTATTCTAAATAATTTATCTTTAATATTATTCATAATCTAAAGCTGTCTCCTTTGATGCTTATATAACACTTTTTATATGCTTTATTTATATCGAATTTTTCTCTATAAACTTTACTTAGCTTCTAAAATTTACATCTTGAGGGGATTTGTAAGGACTTACTTGAGCTTGTTATTAGTAAACTTTCTTTCTTTTTTAAGGTTAACTAAAACAGACTAGCTTGCTGTATTAATGCCAAGCTAGTCCATCTTAGAATATAATTACTTCACGCTTTACCTTAAGCTTACTTAACTAACAAATTTCTTCTGCTTCAGGCATATCCATATTTTTTATCATGTTATCTATTACTTTAATAGGTACATATCTTTCTCTTTTATTATCCCTTAAAATCAACTCTCTATAAGGCACCTCTAAATAAACAAACTTTACTTTTACTCCGTAAGCTGTGCATAGTCTAATTAATTTTTGCCTATTCTCTCTCCTTAAATTCGTAGCATTCCAGACAAAGCTTTCTTTTCTTCTTAAATATTCCTTTGCTTTAGAAAAGGCCACCGCTCCAACTTTTCCAAAATCCTTAGAAGGTGAAATATTAAGTTCTTCTCTAATATCATCTAAGGATATTACTTTTACCCCCTTAAGATTACACTTTATATAAGTATCCTTTCCAGCTAGAGGAAGTCCCATCATAATTATTACTTCAAAGCTTCTATTATCAAAAATCTCTGCTCCAGGATAAACCTTATTTCCTGTAAGATACAAAAACCTTGTATAGTCATTCTTAAATTTCTTAGGTCCATAAAAACAACCTAATTCTTCTGCATAGGTTTTAAAATAAAAAACCCTTTCAAGCAAGGCTGCCTTATCTTCACAGTACCTTCCAAGCAAATCACATTTTCCTAATAAATAAAGCAGTTTCATATTAGTAATCTCAGCTGCTTTTATAAGATGGTAATCTATATCTTCTTTTTCAATAAAATACAGAGGCAGCCCATGGTATCTAATAAGTGCCGCTATTTCTTCTCTTATAGACTTATCAAATTCATATTCTCTATAGGCTAAGTATCTAAACATCTTTGCACCCTTTACAGCATGCTTAGGTGAAATTATTTGCCCATCTTCTTCCCTTGTAGTAATAACCTTACCTATGTCATGAAATAGTGCTGCTGTATACAAAATTACCTTTTCTCTATCCTCTAAATATTCCCATTCTTCAAGCTTTAAAATTTCGCTGCATACTAACTTAGTATGCTCATAAACATTTCCTTCGCCATGAAATTTAGGATTTTGCTTAACTTCTTTAAACTTATCTATAAATTTAAATTTCTCCACTATGTCTTTAAAGTCGTAGTTCTTTTCCCTTAAAAATTTTTCTATATTCATAACTACACTACGCCTCCTCAGAAAAAATATCTATTCCTGATTTTAATTTGTTAGGAATAATAGGTCTATTAACCCAATGAGTTTCAGAATCCATAATTGTATTTAAAAATGAAGCTCTTACATATTTCATTCTGCTAAGTACATAGTTTTCATCTTCTACTTTTATATATATACCTTCCATTAAATCAGTTGTATCTGTTTGTTTTTTAGCAATTTCATAGGACAAATCTAGCTCACTGCAGCTTTTTTCTAAACTTCTCTGCCAGTTATGTGATTTAAAATTTGATTTACCCAAAAGTGTTGTAATTTCATCTTTAGACTTTAGCATTCCCTCTTTTAAAACCAGTACAGACTTTATAAAAGGATAGCTTTTAAGCATTTCTTTTCTTCTCCTGGTACTTAAGAATTTTTCTTCCTGCTTATCAAATATATCAAATTCCATAAAATAGTGGTTAAGTTCGTCATAATACACAGTATGCTTTGCATAAAGCCATTCTCCATACATAATGTATCTATCACCTAAAATTTCTCTAAGCCTATAAATAAAAGTATTTGCCCAGGTTTTAAACATATCAAATTGAGTTTCTCCATATCCCCCATTTAAAAAATGCCCTCTGCTTTGTAAATACATTCTTCCTTGTTTATCAAAGCTAATACCGCAGTTAGCCCCATCTACCTTTTCTTCAAGTACACAAAATCTATTTTTAATTCTTTCAAACTTTATACTATCTAAATCCTCGTCCCCCTGTTGAAATCTTGATCCTTCAATATGAGGAGTTCTTGGATATTTATAAATTCTTTCCATATAATCATCTCCTTTAAATTTACGCAGCAAAAAAGTGCTGCGAAGCTTAACTTTTCACAACACTAATAAACCTAAAAGAGATATTCTTTTTAAGGCAATTATTATGGTTATAAAAAGTAAATTATCTTTAAAATTAAATTAGAGCACATAAATAAACTCATTAAATTTTTTAATGAATACAAATACCCTTTTTAATTTTCCTTAGATAAATCTACTTAATTACATAATAATTTTCCTCTTATTCTATATTTTTAATAATTTTTATTATAACATTACAATTTATCCATAGTCAATATTTAGTAGCAACTAATTTATGTATTGTGGCAAATATCATCCAAGCCACATTCTTCATTCTTAAGAATGCAGCCATAATCTCCAATTTTATAATCACCATATACACCATAAGCTATACACTTAGCTCCACCTTTACATAAATTAAAAAAGTTGCACTTTGTACAGCCTTTAGGCTTTTCCTTAAAATCTCTTAAATCTTTAAATACTTTGGAATTAAAATAAATTTCTTTTAAATCTGAATTTTGTATATTCCCTGCTACAATTGGTAATCTTCTACAAGGCATTACATCTCCATTTTCAAGAAGTACTACCAGTCCATCTGCTGCACTGCATTTATAACACTCACTAATTCCATTTAAAAATTGGAGACTTCTTTCACCAGAAATTTTAGTTTTAGTAAATTTATTTAATACATTTAATTGCTCTTTACGTATTATATTTATATATTCAACCACTTCTTTTTTACTTAAAGTTTTAATTTCCCCACAGTTTCCTGATCCAATTGGAACCATTCTATCTGTCCAGACCTTATATGCTTTACACTTTTTAGCTGCCTTTACTACATTCTTAAATTCTTTATAGTTCTTATTATTTGCAGTAAATGAAACTAATGATTTTATATTGTATTTTCTTAATAGTTTTAATGCTTTTATAACTTCATTATAAGAATTTGCGCCCCTTATTTCATCATGAACTTTTTTACTTCCATCTAAACTTACTTGTACCATTTTAGGGTTATAGCTTTTTAATCTAATAACATTTTCCTCATTTAAAAGTGAACCATTAGTAAGTATACCAAAATTAAAATAATCAGCATTCTTTTTGAAAAAGTCTAAAAGCTCCCAAATATCTTCTCTAATAAATGGTTCTCCCCCAGTTATATTTATTTGTCCCTTTATTTTTTCATTACAATTTTTATTATACTCATATAAAAGTTCTAAATATTGAGACCCTAATTCCTTTAATTTTTCTATTGTAAATTCTTCCCCACTGTAGTCTTCTTGATAGCAATGCTTACATCTTTTATTACACCTTGCAGTAATATGCCATTGCAAAATTAATCTTTTCAAAATTAATCTCCTCCACTACCACAGCCTCCACAAGATGAGCATGCAGAACAAGAACTTCCCGAATCACTACTATCCGAAGAATCAGAACTACTATCAGAAGAATCAAAACTACTATCATTGTCAAAAAAAGTAGATGTATCACTACCACTATTTCTATATATATTATTTACACCTAAAAAATTCATCCATGCTGCTCCAATTAAAAACTCCTGCATAGTATTTGCATAACCTACATTACTGTTAGAGCTGCTGTCAGAATCATTAATTATTGAATTATATTGCTTTTCAAATGCTCTTTTAGAAGCATGTCCCTTATTGGTCAAGTTATCATTAACCAGACTAGATAATACAGCCCTTATTATAACAAAAGTCACAATAATTTCTATTATTAGGGCTGTTACTGGCATATTACTTTCTATTCCTCCAATAAGTCTCCAAACCCCTGGAATAAATATAATAAGCATTCCCATTTTTAAAGTAGATTTATTCTTTTTTATCATATCACTATCTTTAATTAATCCCTTTGTTATTAATTCATTATAAATGCTATAATAATACCCTTTAAATTGATTTTCATTTAGCATACTTGATTTAAAATCCTTTGGTGCAAACTTTTCTAAATATAAATGGTATACTTTTTTTTCAATACTTGATAGATATATGGAAACAGACTTATTTACATAAAAAGTTTTTTCTTCTTCATCTTTTAATAGAATTCTTTTAGCATATAGCCTGTACGTTATATAGTAAAACATATTCTCCAAACTATATTTATTATCTAAAACATAATATTGTACTTCATCTAAACCTGCTGCCACATAATATTCATCATTACCTTTTAATTTCTTTGACAATAATATTATTAATGCCACTGCATAAATCCCATATATCACTAAAAAAAGTTTCCCATTGATAAATGGCAAAAATCTCATTGTTAATCCCTCACTTACATTATTAAATATAAGTTTATAATACACCTTTTCTTATAGCAAAACAATTTGTTAACAAATTATCAATGCACCCCGTGGGTACTAGGCAAACCAAAAAGTATTGCCTTTTCATAATCTTTTAAGTAGCTTTCAAAACCTTCACTACCCTCTAGCAAACCATTCTGACAGCTGTATTGTTCAATATGCTTTCTTAAAGTATGTTCTCCTAAACCTCTACTGCCGCTATAAATTAGTAAATGTACTTTATTTTTATCTAGATTCAGATTATTAAATTCTTCTTTATCCCGACAATCACTATTAAATTGATAGCATTCCTCATTCATGGCTATTCAAAAGGGTTTCAGCAGTATGCCATCATGGAGGAGCTGGCACCACAGCAGCTGGCCTTAAAGCAGGAGTCCCAAGCATAATTGTACCTTTTTCCAATGATCAATTTGCATGGGCACACAGGGCTTATGACTTAGGGGTAGGTTCGAAACCTATTTCTAAAAAAGATTTATCTTCTAATAAACTTGCTGATGCAATCAAATTTGCTTTGACTGATGAAATCGCAGCAAACGCTAAAACATTGAGCAAAAAAATAGCAACTGAAAAGGGAGCTAGGGAATGTGCAAAAATTATTGTAAAGTGTCTTGAGATGTAATGAATGGCAACAGGTTCAGCTATGACACTGACAATTGCCTGTGTCATAGACTTACTTCCACAAGCTGCTATTCCACAGCTTGTTTCTTCATCTGAGTTTGCTTATACTTTGAAATTCTATTTCCTTGGATAAAGTTTTTTTTACGGGACAATTTCTAACCATACTAATTATTAGTTGCTTTGTATCATTAGAAATATCACCCAAAATATCAATATCATAAAGAAATTTTGTTTTATTTTCATCACTTCTATCTAAATCTACTTTAACAATTACCTTTTCATATTTTATATTTTTACGTTCTAATATCATTCTTGTAGTAATATTAATACATGAGGCAAATCCCGCACATAGCAAATCATGTGGTCTTAAATGTTGTCCTTTTCCTCCTTTTTCTTCTGTTACATCAGAAAAAATAACTGAGTTACCATTTGAAATTTCTGTACAATAATTTTCTTGTTTACTTTCAGAAATTATCATTATCTATTACCTCCATTTTTCATAGGTTGGAATATCTATTTATTTTTTACTGCAATAATTTTAATACGCCTATAATCAGCTATCCATTGGTTCTCTTTCCATAAACTATCTTTGCAAATTTTTTCTGTTTCAAATAAGATTTGTTCCCTTTCTTTATATGAAACATTTGATATATGGTTTGCAAAAAATTGACAACTCCAATTACTTAATCCTTTTTCACCATCAGCAAGTGGCGTTGGTCTATCATATTCAATTATATGTTCTATTTCAAAACCAGCTTCTTCTAATAATATTTTATATTCCTCTTTTGAAGGAAAGAAAAATTCTGAACAATAAGAATATCCATGTTGCTTTAGTACTATTTCAAATGCAGTTTGAATTTTATGCACATTATTCTTTGCTCCAAATTCACAAATCAATTTTCCATTGTCCTTTAATGAATTATAAATAGAATACAATAATTTTTCTTGATTTGGAATCCAATGAAAAACAGCATTAGAAAAAACAGTATCAAAATAATTTTCAAAATCTAAATTTGTTGCGTCTGCCACTTGAAAATTTAAGTTTGGGTAATTTAATTTTGCCTTTTTAATCATATCTGTTGATGAATCTATTCCAATAACAGTTGCCCCTTCTTTTGCCAACTCATTTGTTAGTATCCCAGTACCGCAACCTAAATCCAAAATTTTTTGGTCCTTCTCCACATTCACTAAATCAATCATAGATTTACCGTATTCCGCCACAAAAGAATGTTTATTATCATATAGATTACTATTCCATTTCATAATTTACTACCTCCATAAATTTTTTTATTATATTATTACATAAAACTTTAATGAAGAATGTAAACTATGATACAATTAGAAAAACATTATTTCAACGGAGGTGTTTTTCTTGGATAAAGGGATTTTATTTTTAGACCACAAAATAGATATGCCCACTAAATTGTTTGAAATTTTTAAAACAAAACCTGCACGAATATTTAAAAATAATCAATTAATCTATCAACAAGGAGAAATTGCTGATAATTTTTACTACTTAAAAGAAGGAATAGTTCAAGTTTTTGTAAATTCCTCAGATGGTTTAGAAAAAATCTTAACAATTTATAAAAATGGTGAAATTTTTGGAGAAGCTTCTTTTTTTGATGGTTTTCCAAGAATGTCATCAGCTAAAACTCTTTCCGATTCAGAAATTATCACCATTAATAAAACTGATATTATGTCGTACTTTCAAAAAGAACCTTTTCTTGCTCTAAATTTCATAGAGCTTTTATCACAAAAAGTTAGAATGTTATCAAATGAAATTGATAATATTTCATTCTTATCAGCCGAAAAAAGAATAGCTCAATATCTGTTAAGGATGAATAGATATACAAGCTATCCCATTAATTGTACCCATGAGGATATTGGAAAATCTGTAGGTGTAAGTAGAATTACTGTAAGTAGAACTTTAAATAAATTCTCTAAATATAAATGGGTTTATACTAAATATAAAAAAATACTTATACTGAACAAGAATGCTCTTTTAGAATTTTTAGAGGCATGATATATTTTCATATTAATTCTGTATTTTGATTGATTAAAATATTGTTTTTAGTATTTGTATTTAAAACTAAGCTCTTTCCTTTTAATTTTATTCCAGTTTTTTTACTTACTTCCTTAAGTACATAAGAATAAATTTCTTTTGTTAATGATGATGTATTTGACATAGAGATACATCACCCTTTAAATGTTAATTTTTGTAAATCATTTCAATGCTAATCTTAACTTAAATATCAAAAATATGGATGAATTAGCCATATTTTACTGATCCTTTTTATTTTCAATTTTCTTTATCAATTCTAAAATTTTATTTTCATCTAATTTTGTGTACTTCTTGATCTTTTCTATAGGTTCTCCTTCTTTTATCATTTCCGCTGCTGTTTCTATCTTTTCTTCCATTTTTCCCTTTTGAACACCCCTTTCTTCAACCTTAGGATCATAAAAACTCTTCACCATATCTTTAACCTCCTCATCGAAATTCGTATATTTTCCATACATACTTAAAAAATATGAATTTATATTTTCTATTGCAGATGTCATTTCATCATAATCTTCCAAGATTATCTTATTATTATTATACGATAAATCTATAGCTTTTAAGGTATCTCTTATAACTATGTTGTCTTTATAGGCTTAGGCTGAATTAAGAAAATCTATTATTGGTTTAGTGTTTTTTAGAGTAAATAATCTTTTTAAAATTTTATCCATTTGAATATGATTTTTTTCACTTTTGTTTCCATAGCTTTTAGTTTCTTCTCTTATTAAAATCATAAGATCTTCTTTTCTAACACATTAATAGACCATATTATATCCCTCCAATGCTTATAGATATAGTATGGTCTATTTTACCAATTAATATACAAACGTTTGTTCTTAGATTGATTTTCTATTTTTATGAATTATTTTCAAAACATCTACATTCTGATGATACCTCATAATAAATCCCTTTTAATTATATTAAATTTAGCCTAACTACATAATTAAAATTTACAACTCTTGGGTATTTGCGAAGGCTTGCCTGAGCTTGCTATAAACTGAATGCTAATGATCTGCAATCTCACAATCAAGTATTTTAAACATCTCCTGACCATGCTTCTTCGCAATATTATTATCGCCAGAAGCATTATCTATCCAGCTTTCCGAATCGTTTCCTACAAGTTCTGCCATAATTTTAAGCTTAAGACTCTGTTCAATGACATTATTGTAGGTGTTCTTCTTCGATACAGGATCCAAATTAGATATCTTTGAATTTCCTGATATCGTTATAAGGGCAAGATTTCCAAAATCATTCAGGATCTCATTTGGACAAACAGGCTTATTTACCGGATGCTGCGGATAAAAATGCTCTATAGAGCTTCTAAATTGGAATTCAAAATCAGGCTGCTTCCTGATATATTCCTTACCTTCATAGCTGTATCCATCTCGATATAAAACATAATCCAAGTACGAGAATACAATTCTCTGATAATCAAACCAATTAGTTTTATCTCCATATCTAGATTTTTTTACCTTAGAAACAGCATAATTCTCAAGTTCTGTAAGCAAAGAATTTACATCCGTCTTTCGTTCTCCACATGCATGGAGGATCACTGTGATCCAATGCATCATCTTTGGAGATGTATATGTAATTCTAAGTGCTGACTGTAACGTAAGATAGTTTTTCGCGATCTGTATAGAATCATACTTTTCATTCAATGTCTCATCATCTATCTGTGAATCATTAAATGTTCCGGCATAGTAGACACTGTTTTTCTTCGAATACTTCTTAGAACGCATTAAAGACCACTTACCTTCTTCGGTTAATTTCTTATCTCTTTTGATTATATATTTATCAAATAATAATCTATACTTCAGGAGATTAAAAATGTATTCCTTTGTAGTTTCTGGAGTTTCCCAACGAGGTTTTAGTATCACCAGCAACCTCTTATCATCCAGGCTACTCTCATTCTCATCCTCGTTATTCATCACAGCATTTACATGTAACAGGAATTGAGGAAATCCAATGATTGATTCGAATCTTTTACTTCCGCGATCTTCATCCTCATAAATGCTTCCATCTTCTTTTTTCTTTTTATATTCTTCTGGATTATTGAAGAAATCCCCCAAAGAGAAAGTACCGTTATCCTCCTCTTTCGCCTCAAGCTTTGCTACCAATGTATCAAATGATTCTATGCCATCTGCAAATTCATCTCTATCTTCAGTTAGAATGATAGACTTATGCTTTGAATTCATATTCATATGGATATATGAATTCATATTCATACAGGACTCCCAGATAAGGCTAGCAACAACCTTATCCTTATCAGAAAGCTTCTCCAAAAACTTACTCTTTGCGATCTCGTGAAGTTCAAGTTGCTCGCCACGGGTATTCATTATTTCAAAATAATGATTCAAATCCACATTAATAGGTACCTGTACTCTTACAATACGTACCTTTTTAAGTTTTTCTTTAAAAGTATCTTTATCTATACCTTTGTTATCAAACAGTTTATGAACTGTTTCGTATCCAATACTTATCTCATGATCATCACCTTTGACAATCTCATCTTTTTTCTGACTTGAATATAGTTCTCTCAGAATATGGTTGGACTTTTCACGTGCTTCAAAACGCAGTACCTCGTCAATCTTCATTCCGAGATATAACATAATCAAAAAAATCGTGGTTAGTCTCTGCTGTCCATCAACTACTTCATATACATCACCGCGCTTATTTACTATCAATGTTCCAATGTAATAATTAGATTCACTTATTTCTTTAATATCTAAAACGTCATCCATAAGCTGCTCTATCTGTTTACTTTTCCATGCATAGTTTCTTTGATAAATTGGCACCTCATATTTATCATCAAAAAGTTTCTCAACTCCGATATTTTTAATGTTTTCCAAATTCTTCAACATGATTATTCACCCCATCCACAGTATTCGCTTACAGTGCTATACAGCTTTTCAAATTTGCCACCTGAAGATACAAATCCTTCAAGAATGTTTTCTGGTTTGCTGACTACAATCATGCTTATTTCTTCTGGAGTTGCCATTTCGCAGATTCTTTCAAATATATTGATGCCATCAACATTGTTTCTATGATATCCCAATGCATAATTATTAATCGTCTGCTGATATACTGCTTGCATTGTCAGCCTGATGCTATAGCAAAAACTAAAGAGCTTCTTATAAGCCTTATCAGTAATTGCTTCAATACCAAATCTATCCGCATAGAACATCAAAGCATTCTGAAAAAGTCTGTTAACATACTTGTTTCCATTGCCATCTTTAGGAATGATTCCTGAATCATCAGGTGTCTTACTTTCAATAATCTCATCAACTTGTTCCAAAAGATCCATATAATGAGTTACATAGCGGAAAAATCTAGTTCCAGAGAGTATTGGCTGCGTAAGTTGGAACTGATTAACCTCCTTACGATTAAACTCCCTTGAATACTTATTCATATCCTCTACAAATATATTGGCAGCTTTGTGATAAAGGATATAATCATAAGCCAAATCCTTTTTTACACCCTTGAACTGCTTTATCTTTGCACTGGAATAGTCTATACCATCTCTTCCCCTATACCACTGTGTAAGTGGATACAGATGATAACTAAACAGAATTTTTAGATTCTCCTCTTTATAATTTTCCCATTTGTTAACAACATCTATCTTTGTCTGTTCATTCTCATCTCGCATTTCTCTGAGATGAAAAGCTTTTAAAAGATCATGTGGATCCAGTTCCTTTCCTCTATGATTCTGAGAGTCGAAAAACTGAAAAGCCTCTGACTGACTGTCTGTAACAATGCTAACAAATGTGCAATTGTTTTTGACGAAATTTAGGTACTTATCCTTGCCAATTCCAAGCTCATTTACGCGACTTTTTATGAGATTCATGTTTTTCTTCAATGCTTCAGACGAATTTCTTGTATAATTAAGATCTGTTACATTTTTAAGAATTGCATCATCTTTTTTTATCAGCCATTTAAACAGTATTGCCAATGTCGTTATACGCTGTTGTCCATCCACGATGTTATATATGCCTGTATTTTCCTTATGAAGCACCACGGATCCAAGTCTATACTCACCATCCGAAGATGTTTTAAGAGCAGACCATATGTCATCAAACAAAATATTTACAGACTCTGTAGACCACCTATATGGTCTCTGATACTCTGGCAAATATAACTGCTTTTCAAACAATTCCTTAACTGTAAGTATTTTCAACTGCGATTCAATTAATGCCATCCTTGTATCTCCTTAGTCATACTGCACCATTGCCTTCTTCAAGTATCTCTTGAATCCATCTATGGCAATCTGCAGGCTTTATATTTTTATATTAGCACTGTATTCAGCAAGCTACTGATAGAAGCCTTCGCTTCTGACCACTTTTACGTTTGCTATGAACTGCTCATTCCTCTTGAGCTTTTAGTAACTTGGTTATGTTATATTTTATTGTAAAAACATTTTCTATTTTAATTACTTTTAATAAGAAAATATAATATATTAATATTCTACATTAATCATTCAACTCCTCTGCTTTTATATACTATTTCTACATTTTTTTATTCATAAGAAAAAAAAGACCAGTTAAGAATGACTAAATTATCCTCAACTGGCTCTTTAAAATCCATTATTCAATTACAACTTCTATCTCTGTGCCATCAGGCAAACCTACAATAATCTTTTCCATCAAGGTAATCCTTATAAATTCTTCTTACTATCTTGTTTTCTCCTAATTACAAGATATTTAATATATAATAAAAAGCAAGTATCTTCATTTTATATCCAGTACTAACCCAAAGTGTTTTTTAAATTTGTCATACCAAGAAATATCCCACTTATTGCTAACACATAGATCATAAAGTTCTTCCTCATCATTTACTCCTGCATTAGTAATTATTTCATGAATATCTTTATTAACAATTAAACCATTTTCTATATTGTCACCAAACTGTGGAAATATTGCAAAACTCCTTATATGCGAAAATTCACAGGTTTTCTTAATAAGCTGTCCCCCTGTCACTTCATCCCTAATGATTTTATGTGTTTTTATTCTAGCTTTTTTTAAACCTTTTCTAGAGTCTGATAATTCAAATGCAAATTCTAGCCTTAACTTCTTTGCAGTATCACTATCTCGTATGGCACGATATAGTTCTTCCGAATATCTTAGATATCTGCTCTTACTACTTTCACCAGTTTCCTGGATAAATCTATCTATTAACGCCCCTAACTTATATCCCATAATATATGTTGTATTATTTATAGTTTTCTTTGCACTTTCCTCTACACCTTCAATGTGATACCTTCCATTACCTTTGCTAGTTCTCAATATTGAATGAATTTTATCTACAGCCACCCATACATGTCCACTATCATCTAAAAAAGAACAATTCCTCCAAGCATTATTGATTTCTGTAATTGTTCTTGGATAACACTTTTCATCTATTTCTGGTGTATTGTACTTAATTTCTGTAACAGAATATTTATAAGGAACTAAGGCATTATTTTTCATTACCTAACATCCCCTTGTATATCTCTGTCAACTTATTTACTGCCTCATCAGCCTTTGGATGGTGACATTTATCAGAATGTATTACTTTAATAATATCATTTCTCCATTTTGTAGCTTTTTCTCTATTTGAATAGTGAGTTTTTGTAACTTTTAATTTTTTTAATCTTGCCTCTCCATCAAGCTCTAGTAGATAAAAAATATATTCACTTGCTTCAGATGTAAAAAAACTTTTATCATTTATTGTTGCTATGCTTACACCTAATGAGTCTAAAACCCCTTGCAGCGCAGCTACCTTTTTATAAAGCTCATTCCATCCTCTTGCCTTTAGTTCTATAATATTAGACGTAGATTGTTTAATTGTTTGTTTTACCTCTTTAAATGATCCTAATTCCTTTAAATCCGCTACAGAATTACTCTGTATCCAATTCATACTTACTTCTCTCCAAATTTATTGCTACACATCATATATATGAAAGTTAGTACCTAAATAAAACATCTTTCCTTAGGCACTAATTTATGAGCAAAATAATTTGTTAACACCCCTCGCAGGTTCTTGCGAAGGCTTGTCTGAACTTGCTACTTTTTGTTGATCTTATCTGCTACAGCTGAACTTCATCATAATAATAACTAAGATACTTTAAAAATATTTCCTGTAATTCTTTCTTTTCCAGCATAGGAGACATAATTATAGGGTAACTCTTGTTAAATTCAAAAATAACTCTTCTACCCACACGTTCATCTTTTCCTAAGCCATCTCTACTCTTTATCTTTGACTTTAGTATTTTAGTTAAGCCCAAATCATCTGTAATATCTAATATATTAATCAAAAACTTATCGTTTCTAAAGATTTCATATTTTATAATATAATTATATAAATCAAGATTATCAATTATAAGATCATAATATCTTTTTCTTTCACTATCATCAATTACGTTATCATTAATATACTGTGCACCTAAAACACA
The DNA here is from genome assembly GCF_001038625.1 of Clostridium carboxidivorans P7. Classification (GTDB taxonomy): domain Bacteria; phylum Bacillota; class Clostridia; order Clostridiales; family Clostridiaceae; genus Clostridium_AM; species Clostridium_AM carboxidivorans. The sequence goes on along the minus strand of NZ_CP011803.1, from coordinate 837,016 downwards.
CTTGTAAATATAATTTTCCCAGTCAAATTTCTTCACTACAATATTATTAAAATTATTAATTCCATTATTTATCTCTGGATATGTTTCAAGTAAATACTCCCTTTTATAAACACAAAATAGAGAGTGCCAGAACACTTCATCAAAATGAATATCCCTATCTGTATTAAGATAATATTTAGAAATAATATCAAAAGCCTGAAGAAAAAGCTCCCTCCTCTGCTTTTCATACCCAACACCCATATATATAGGGAAATCTGGAGCCGCATCTATATGCACTACTTCACCTGAAAAATATTCATCTTTAATTTCACCAGTTAAAAAATCTTTATAAAACTGCTCATTGTTTTTATAGCCTTTCTTTAACAGTCTAATTTCCATTATGAATACAGCCTCCTTACAGCAGCATTATATCTCTCTAATATTTTATCTGATATTGAGCAAATAACTTCATCCATATTCTCTATGCTTAACTCGCTAATCATTTTTTTCTTCATAAGATTATACAGCTTAAAATCAAGACCATCTGCTGGAGGATCTATGCTTTCAAGATCCACTAATTCACCATCTTCACCATTATTCACTATAAATCTATATAATGCTTTTTGAAGCCCCATATAGATATAAGGATTATTTAATGCAGCACTTACTGGCGAATCACTAAATTGTAACTCCTCATTTTTGTAGTTAATAATAATAGTTTCATTACCAAGTTCAATTTTTATATCTGACTTAATATTTGGATTTACTTTTTTCTCAAATAGTTCCAAAGGCTTTGCATTGCTTCCTTCAAATATTACACTATTAGAGAAGCCTAAAACGGAATTTTTAGGTACTACAATCTCATCTTTAAATTCTTTATAAAAAGAGCTAAGATCATTGTTATCTTTAAAACTTATCTCTTCTTTTGATTGTATAAGTAATTGAACTGTTGTTCTTTTACTTAAGGATATTCTTGATTTAGAAATTTCTTTAGCTTTATCTCCAAAATTAAGATTAAAGAACTTGTTGTCCTTTGATTGAATGACTAAAACAAGTTGTGCTTGTCCAGACTCTAAAAGTTCGGTGATAAATGCTGAATCTATCTGATAATCTATTTCAAATCTATAATTATGTGTATTTTCTTGTAAATTCACATCCAGTATAAAATTGCAGTTTTTATAACTAGTAGATGTATTTGTTAATAAAGGATATGGGAAATTAGCATCTTTCTTATAAATCATCTTATACCTCTACATAATACACAAATTTTAAAGCTTTATTAAATTGTTCTTTTAACTCTAATTCAACTTGTGCAATACCTTTCTTTATTTGAATATCTTTTATCACGTTATTTTCTATTTTGCATTGTTTTCCTGTAGCTTTATCAACTGCAGATTTATAATTATTGCTCATGCTAAATTCATTGGAATACTCCATTCCCATACCATCAACAACGGATAATGATATATCACATACCTTTACCTTTTTCAACTCTACACTATCTGAAAAGTCAAATTTAACAAACTCTTTATTTCCTATAATTAGTCTTTCTACTATATCTGGATGCGCATTATATCTTGTTTGCTTTTCTTGACTGTTCTCATTTTCTTCATTGCCTTCATTATTTTTTTCACGCTTTTTTACTTTTTTTAGTGTTTTCTTTTTCTTCTTATTCTCATCTTTAACTTTAGGTTCTTCTTTTTTAGGAATATCTGCTTCAACTTTAACAATTGTCAGCTCTTTACTTCCTTTATTGAGTTTCACTGTGGCTGCAGCTTTTGAAAGATCTTGTTTAAATTGATTTTCAACCACATATAATATATCCTTTGTATCCATCAAACCATCTGTTGGATTATTCTTTTTGATCTCTTCTTCAATAATCCTCGATATTTCCCTTGATATATTATTTATGAATCTCTTAGCATTCCTTTGCAGCTTTTGATTCTTTATATGCTCAAAAGAAAGCTCTGTATGCGATTCATTTTCAAGAGATTTTAAGTAAGCATCCTCTATAATGGACTCTGGTATTAAGACAGCATTAAAAGGCTTGTTTACATTTCCTTTAACTTTTTTATCCTCTATCTTCATGCCTATAGTTCTTATAACTGCAACTCGTCCTTTTGGAATTGCTTCATTATAATTAAAATACAATTTAAAATTATACCCAGCTTCACAATCAGCAATTTTAATTTGAATAGGTTTTTTAGTCATATAAGTGTTAAAATATAGCGGTGTAAATTCGTTCTTCATATCAACTATATCTTGAGTATAATAATCTTTATTTGATATATAGTTTTTTATTGTTTTACTATTTATTCTGTTATCGTTAATAACTACCTCTAATTTTTCCTGAACAATTGCAACAAAAAAGCTATCACATATACTTTTTATTATTTCTTTTTCGTCATTAAACTGTTCTCTTAAAAAAGGAATAATTATCTTAAGCCCTCTAGTTTCTTTTGCAAATATCTCATGGAACTGATTTTCAAAGGGATAAAATTTTGTTATATTTTCATTAATGTATTCTACGTCTGTAAAGTACCCTGTGGAACGATAGTATTTTCCTTGATATTTATGCTCTATAAGCTGTACTGTTCCCCCCAGATGCTTGTTTCCTTCTTCATCACAATTTGCAAAATACATCATGTGTAACTCTGATGCTGCATTAGATGCTATCTTTCCAATACCATGTGAACCGCCTCTAAATTTTTCAAAAGTTGTATCTTCTTCTTCTGAGTGCACTCCCTTGTTATATGCATATATACTCCAGGTATCTTCTTTGGAATCACTTTGTCCATTTTTAGCACCTTTTAGCCCTTTTGTATTTGAATCCTCAAAAGATATATAATCCACTTCTTCCTGATTCATCTTATTTTGCATATGTTCTATAGTTTCTTTTGTATAATCATTACGTCCTTCAAGACATAAAATCCTATCTTTTATTTCATCAATCCCTGGAATAAATTCCTTTTTTACTTTCCCTGTTTTTATTGTAACAATAACAGGACTAGTATTCCCAGGTATTTTCCCATCTAAAGAGTTTTGTACATTTTCTCTAGTAAGACCTGCTATTCCAAGATCATAAAATTTTTCTAGTACCTTATTAAAGGTTGACTCTTCTATGCCTGGAATGCATGAGAATTTCCATAAACCCTTCTTTTCTAAATCATTCATAACGGTCTCCTTTTTGTCTTTTCTCCCTAAATATAGATAATATTTTTTATTAATACGCTATTTTCATACATAATATATCATTATATATGATATAACTCAATATATAGTATTTAATTGGAGAATACTGCTAGAAATTATTATAGTGTCATAGAGATTGAATTTACTAGTAGGAATATGGATGTATCTAATTTTTATTTTTCTATTACTGCTGCCTTACTAAATCCTTGATAAGTAAGAATAAAATTTAAGTTAATTAGAACATAAAAATTAGCCAATGAAAATTCATTGACTAATTAAATTTTAGTTTTTCTTTGAAGGCTTGCCTAAACTTTCTATATATATTTGAAGGCTCATTTAACGAAACACCTGATAATATCAGAAACATTACCAATTTTTTTCATCAAAATTCATCTTATAATAGTATAGAAAATCTATCATAGAAAACTAACTGAAATAAAAAAGGAAGGTTGGAATTACCCTCCATCTTAACTTTTATTTTGTTTTTATATATTCGTAACTTTCAAATTCCAAGCCTTTTAGTTTTTTCCTTCTCTTCACATGGAACATTAAGTAATAACGCAATTTTAATTTCCCAAATCCATGTTAATAACTTATTATCTACATGATATATATTGATTATAGGTACATTTAAATACGTTATATAAAAATATCTTCTATATATCTTTACTCAATATTTCCCTCAATAAATCCAAAGCACTTTCATCCTCTTCTGAGTTTGTTCCAAGCTCTCCTCTAAAAGCCTTTGCTAAAATTGATTTCTTTACTAATTCAATTTGATCTTCTAACTGAGTAAGCTCTTCTATTTTTGATTCTTCTTCTAAAAGCTTATCTAAAATTCTAACTATTTCTTTTTGTTCTTCTAATACTGGTAAGCTTATCTGTATTTTATTTAGTTCATTTATTGTAATACCTTTGACAGTAGTTCCCTGAGATTTAGAAATTAAATCTTTTTCCTTATATAAAAATAAGTAGTACATATATTTATAATCTATTTCCTCTATTTTAGGTCTAACTATCTTTAAATCTTGATTTATAGCTATATCTTTTTGGGCTATTGTTACCTTGCCTGGTGATATTCTAGTAACTAATATTATTTCTCCATTTTTAGCTACATTAGTTGAACTATTTTTAACCCCTTCTTCTGTTATTTTATCAATTGTATCATATAAATAGTTATTTTTAATGTCCTTTACAGAAGCCCAATTAATTTCTCCATTCCAATATTCTTTATTCGCCTTTGATGGTGTGCCACCTCCAATAAAAGCAAATAATTCTTCAAACTTTGTATCCTTAAAACTATTAATTTTTGTATCATCTCTCCACTTTTCAGTCAATTCCCCCCTAAAAGCCTTCTCCAAAATAGCACTCTTCCTCTTCTCAAATTCCTCTCTAGCCTCTTCTATTAATTCCTTAGCCTTATCTAACTTTTCAAAAAGACTTTCTATTCTATCAACAATTCTTTGTTGCTCTTTTAGTGGTGCAATTGGAAAAGGAAGTAATTTGGCTTTTGCACCAGAAATCTCTAAAAAAGTTGTTCCACTGGCATATGTTTCTATTAAATCCTTGCTGTATTTTAAATAGAAATATAAGTACTTTGGTAAATATACTGGAGAAGGCAAAAAATTTTTAAATCCTTGATTAGTACTAATCTCATTTTTAGCAATAGCCACATATCCTATAGGTGCTCTTGACGACATTAATACACTATTTTTGGGCATTAATTTTGCTGAACTTTTCTCCAACCCTAATTTAGTTATATTTCTTTTTCCTCTTGAAATATAAATATTACTGTACCCTGATAAATCTGCTGGTGTTATCCATGCTACGTCTCCATTTTCATAATAATCACTAACATTAGATTTGGGAGTTCCACCACTTACAACTTCTATTACTCTTCCAATCTCTATCCATACCCAATTTTCCGGCACCTCATAAGGCCCATCCTTAATAATAGCCTCTTCTAATCTTTCTTCCAACGTCAATTGCTTCTTAGCCATTATCTGCCCTCACTTTCAAGAGCTTTTAATTCTTTAATAACGCTCATAAGTAAGTCAGTTGCTTCTTCTAATTTTGATACTGCTTCCTCTACACTTTCTATTGGATCTGGTAGGTCTTCATAATCTAAGATTGAGTCATCTTTTATAAGTCCTAAATCTAAATTATTATTCTTTTCTCTAATTTCTTCTCTAGTGAACTTATTCCATCTTTCATCTTTAACTTCTTCTCTATTTTCAGCTTTATATGCTTTTACAAAATCATCAAAATGTGATTCCTTTAACGGATTTGTCTTACCAAAATTTTGCATGTTTGTTCTTAAGTCATAAAACCATACTTCTTTTGTATTATCCTTATCTGTAGTACCTCTTGTAAAGAACAACACATTAGTTTTAACTCCCTGAGCATAGAAGATACCTGTTGGAAGTCTTAATATTGTGTGAAGATTACATTTATCCATTAAATCTTCCCTTATCTTTGTTCCGTCACCTTCCTGGAATAAAACATTATCAGGTAATACTACTGCTGCTCTTGCTTTTCCATCTGCTTTTAAGCTTCTGTATATATGTTGCAAGAAATTTAACTGCTTATTTGAGGTCATGAAAGTCAAGTCATCTCTTGTAGCTCTTTCACCACCTTTTTTAGTTCCAAAAGGTGGGTTGGAAAGCACTACATCTAGATCTTTCATCTTCTTACCTTCATTAGTTAGTGTATCTCCAAGAATTATATTTCCTTCTATATCATGAAGCATAGCATTCATAAGAGCCAATCTATGAGTTTCATGAACTAATTCACAGCCTGAAAATGCTTTAGTTCTTTGGAATTCTTGTAGGTCTGTATCTAAATCAAAATAATTATCATATTTTTGTTTTAAATAGTGATCTGCTCCAATCATAAATCCAAAAGTTCCTGCTGCTGGGTCATTACATTTTTCACCCGGTTTTGGATCTATTAATTTAACCATTACATCTATTAATACTCTTGGTGTAAAGTATTGCCCTGCACCTGATTTCTTTTCTGATGCATTTTTTTCAAGCAAACCTTCATAAAGATTACCAAGACCTTCTTCTTTAGCAGAATACCAGTCTAATCCATCTATAGTTGTAATTATTTTCTCTAAGTTCTTTGGTTCATCTATATTAGTAGCAGAACCTTGGTATATTTGCTGTACTGTACCTGTACCTTTTTCTCCTAAATAATTTAATAATTCTTTATAAAATTTTTTAAGTTCTATTCCATTCTTGGATTTTAAATCATCCCATCTATATCCTTCAGGAATTTTTTCTTCAGCTCCTGTTTCTTTTGCCATCTTTAAGAAAAGTATATAAGTTAATTCTGTTACATATTGATGATAAGTTATTCCATCATCTCTTAGTACATTGCAAAGGTTCCAAAGTTTACTTACTATCTCTTGTGTATTCATCTTTAGCTAATCTCCTTATCTTCAAACATATATGCCTTTAATTTATTTATTATATCTTCCAAGTTACCATTAAACATCTTTTCATTCAATCTGTCAAACCCACCGCTTTGAGCTTTAAAGCTTCCTGTGTTTAATGTTTCTTTATCTATAACTACTTCCTTTAACATCACTTTTTCTATTCTAATTAGCCAATTTTCTTGAGGTTTTGTAAAATAATATTCTTTCTTTATTTTAGAAACTGCTCTTTTTACCCTTTCTTCATTAGATTCTAAAGGACTTCCCAGTGCCTGCTGCCTTATAAAAGCAATTATATCTGCTACTATTTCTTCATTATTTAAGTCTTGCCATGCAGTATTTAAGTATTCCTCATTAAAGCCTTTGTCATCTAATATGGCTTTAAGCTGCTTTAAAGCTTCCTTGGTTAAATCTTGTGGTCTTGTGCATACTACTTCTAAAGCTTGAATTGTATTTTTATTTTCTTCAATATACTTTTTAAATTCATCTATATAATCCTCTGGCTTTTTACCTTTGCCATATCCTCTTGTATGTGATATTACCCTATCTTTTTTATCAGAAACTATTATTATTTCTTCATTACTATATTTTTCATCTAAATATTCCACCAAAGAATTATGACTGATTATTTCTTTTGCAGCCTTTTCGGCATCAACACCTCTTAATTCCTTGATAAATTCTTCTGGTGTTTTATCATTACAAAGGCTTTTAAAAATTAATCTTTCCTTTTCATCTATTAATTTCTTTTTTCTTTGTAATTTTGCTATTACCTTATTAACTACAGCTTCTTTTTCTTCAATGCTTTCTGATCTTTCTAAGGTTTCCTTTAATATTTTAAAGCTTGCTGCTCCATTTGCAGCAACTGGATTCATATTTGTTATATCTTTAAGAGCTTCATAAAGCCTTACACAGTCAAATATTTCAAAGTGTGTTTTTTGTATATCATCACATAATCTTGTAGCCCTGCCTAACATTTGCTCATAAAGTATTCTTGACTTTACTCTTCTTAAAAAAACTATCTTATCAATTCTTGGAACATCAATTCCTGTAGATAATAAATCCACTGTAACTGCTACATTAGGATAATTTTCATTTTTGAATTTCTTAATAGCAAGCTCTGGATCTTTTATGCTGCCTGTTATCTTTAAAATTGAATTATCATCAACTCCACCTATAGTTTCCTTGTAGATATCTTTTAATAATCTGACTATCATATCAGCATGAGCATCACTAGCTGCAAAAATTAAGGTTTTTCCTTTATCATTTTCAGGATCTATGTACTTTGCAACTTCTTCAAGAGCTGCCCTTGTATGAGCTTCTACAATTACTTTTTTATTAAACTGATCTATTTCAAAATCCACATTATCTTCCAGTTCTGCTCCATTAATAAGCTCACCAGTAAATTTATTATATTTAGCAACCTTGTCACCTTTATTATAATGAACTCCATCTCTAGTAAGTTCAGTTTGTATAAGGTGAGGTGGTTCATGGTCTACAAGATATCCATCAATAACTGCAGCTCTATAACTATAGTTATATACAGGTTCTCCAAATATCATTGTTGTATGAAGGGCTGGTGTAGCTGTAAGTGCAACTTTAAAGGCATCAAAATACTCTATTACCTTTTTATATTTACTTAAGAAATCTCTATCATCTCTCCATTCAACTTCACTATCAGTCATTTCTTTGTCTAATGTATATCCTCTGTGTGCTTCATCAATTATTATACAATCATAATCACCAACAGACGGAACATTGGTTTCATCTTCATTGTACATGATTCTTTTAACCATAGCCTGTACTGTTGCTATGTGAATTTTAGTCTCCTTATCAATAAGCTTTTCATCAAGACCATTAATATTGTAAATTTGATTTAAGGTCTTTAAATCTTCTACTTTTACTTCCTTAAAAGTATCAAAGGCTTGATCTCCTAGTGAAGTTCTATCAACTAAAAATAGAATTCTTTTATATCTATTAGTCTTTATAAGCCTATAAACAAGCCCCAATACAGTTCTTGTTTTTCCTGTGCCTGTAGCCATAATTACTAAAGCTGATTTTTTCTTTCCTTCTGTAATAACCTTCTCTACAGCTTTTATTGCTTCAACTTGATAATCTCTAAGACCTATGCTGTTTTCTGATTTTAAAAATTCAAAGCTTAATTCATCTAAGCTCTTATTGGCTTCTTCAATATTCTCCTCAAGCATAGCTTCAAGCTTTTCTGGAGAATACCATCCTTGAAGGACTTTATCATTATTCCTTGCATTTCTGCAATCTAAGAAATGAACACCGCTCTTATCTTCAATTTCTTTTATATATTTTCTGCCATTAGCTGCAAATAAAAATGGTACTTTATAATCATTCCATTTAGAAATAACATAAGCGTCATGTTCTTCTTTTACTCCTACAGCATAATTTTTAGCTTCAATCATAGTTCCAGCTACATCTTTAGAATATTTTTTAGCTTCTATAAATCCAACTAATTTTTCTCCAATAAATAATGCATAATCAACTTTACCATTGCCTTTTTCCTCTGAATAAGTAGGCCATTCAGCTATAGCTAAATTTCTACCTTTTTGAGGTCTTGCCCCCTTTGAATATCTTATATTAATGGTGTCAGCTTCCCATCCTGCTGATTTTAATTGATCATCAATAATTCTTCTTGTTTCAGCTTCACTAAGTTCAATTCTTCTACTAGCTCTTTTACCTTGTTCTCTGCGCTTTTCTAACTCTTCCTTATCTTTTTCCTGATCCTTTAAAGCATTAAGTTCATCTTCTAAAGCTTTATACTTTTCTTCATATTCTTTGGATATCTCATTAACATTATCTATATGCTCATTTTCCTTTTCATCAGGCATAACAAATGGTTTAGGCTCAAAACTCCACTCTCCATAAGTCTGCATAAACCAAACAGCTAATTTAAATGTTAACTCCAATTGAACCTTTGCTTTTTCAACATTCTCAAATCCATTATGAGCTGCATCATTTCGTTTTATTCTAAGCATATGAAGTATATTATCAATATCTTCTGGAATCAAATCCTCCCTTTTTAATAGCTTTATTCTATTATTATGACTGTTATCATGAGCTATTAAATTAGTATCAATATCTTCCATTGAAAACATATATCGAACTACAATTTCACCAAACATACCACATTTTATAAATGTAGTATTTGAATCTATGTAAAGATTTCTTTCTGCTAATCTTCCTAGATTTTCTAGGATAGGCCATTTTTCTTTTAAGAATGTAAAGTTATTCATTTTATCACCCTTTTAAACCCTTTGTATTTATAATTTTTATTATTCTAATATCAACCCTAAATAGGAATATACGATCCTTCTTTCAATCATTTATTTTAGTATGCCTTACCCATTTCTAATAAGTTTCTACATAATTTTCCATGATATTATTTTATTACCTAATGGGAAATAGTTCAAGAGGATTTAGCAACTAGAAAAGATTATCCAACAAATGATCTAATTATAAATACAGATCAAGATCCTAAATTTATATGAGGATGATTTCAAACATTATTTAAAAAATATGGTGCTATTCATAGTCAAAGCAGAAATGTAAACCCTTATGACAATGCAATAATTTAATCCTTCTATACTACTATAAAAAGAGAGCTTATTCAGGATACACATTTCGATTCACTTGAATAAGCTCAAAAAGAAATCTTTAAATATATTGAGTTATATTACAATGCTAAGAAAATTCATAAAATTTGCTTAACTTTGCGTATAAAACATTTAAATAGTTAAGATTTTATTTATTATATTTTCGCACAACCTGCTGGTGTGTTTGATAATATTTGCCGGAGCTTGCTATAAGCTAAACTTTACAAATAAATCACTACTCTATCATTCTCAATTGTCTGGATAATTGAAGCTTTGTCATATCTGAATCTAATATTCTTTTGATTGACATATCGCTTAAATTATCATTTATAACATATATCTCACAAACCGCCTTTCCTTCTACTATATCATTTAGTATCTTAATATATTCGCTATTGGAAAGATCAATTGTAAAAGCTAAATTTTTTTCATTATATAAACTTAAATCTACTATAAGCTTGTTATTATCTAAATATACACTTTGACCTAAAGATTCTGTTTCTCTAAATTCTTTAATTAGGTCATTTTCTTGTTTCATTATTAATGCAAGATTAAATTGTTTTTGTATGATAACTGTTTCAAATAATTTTAATTTACTACCTAACTCTTTAAGTTCTTTGCCACTTAAAATTTGCCTATCATTTATAGTTGCATAATTAATTTCTTTAACAATATTCTCAACAACTAAAGATATCTCTGATTCCAATTTTTCTAAGTTATCCATATTATATTCTATATACCTATTTTTCTTTAAATCAAATGGAACTTCCTCTGTTCCATCAGTAAGAATAATTACATGCTTTCCTAATGTATGTGCTACTCCTATTTCATATAGGACATTAGGATTTGTTGTTGAAATTTCTGCAATAACAAACGCAGATTCATTAATTTCTCTCCAAACAAACTCCATAACATCTCCTGAATAGTGCTCATCATCAACTCTAACTGCTTTTAAATACATTTTATCTAATTGTGTTTTTATATGATTTCTATATATTTCAGTATACTTTTCTTCTTTAAATGGCATAGCTATAAATACTTTATCATAATCTCTTTTAAAATCTCTATCTATAAAAATAGGATTAATTCTCATAAATTGTATCAATTCTATTCCCCCACTTCTCCCACTATTATCTAAAAAATATAGATCTGGATAAATACGTAATCTGTATGATGCTTTTATGTTAGTATCTTCTTCTTGATAAGCTTGACTATGAATTTTGGGCTTTCCAATATTAATTGGAAATATCCATATTCTAAACTCATTTACTGAATTCTCTCCTATACTGTAGTCCATATTCTTAATATTATTAATAACGATTCTTTCTATGTCCTTATTGGAATTTTGGACATCAATTATTAAATTACTATAAAGTATACTGTCTTTTGTGAATTCTTTGATATCATGAGATTTTAATATGTATGCTTCCTCATCATATAACTGAGAATTGATCTCCTTTCTAAAATATATTGTTTTGTTTTGAGCTGCATAAAGGAATAAATCTAATGCATTAGTATCTAATTTCATGCTTATGTGTCCCCCCCCATAATATTTGTTTATATTATAATATCTTAATTTAACACCAAATTGATCAATTGTTAACCTCTTATTTTTTGCTAATTATACAAATATTAATATAAAATTGATTTGCAATATAATTTATATTGTCGAATTATTAGATTATTTTCAGAACTCATCTTATTCCTTTTAATCCTTCATCTAAATGCGTATTATTTTTTTCCATAAGTATAAAATATTGTCATCAATTTCATACATTTCACTTAAATCTATACTATAGTTTGCTAAAAAATTATAAAAAGTTGACTCATTTAACGATTTAAAAACAAATTCTCTATTTCTCCCTAGTGGAATAAGAGGCTTCTTTCTAATTAAATTAGTTTCATTTATTTCTGAATAAATTCAAGAAGAATATGTCTTATTTTTATTTTTTAGTATTTCTTTTTCAGTTTTTATTATAGATTTACCAGTATTAAGAAAAAATACACATTCACTTTTGTCTATCCCTTTTATTAATGAATCCATTAGCATCATGCGTACATAGGTGGTAGATATATTTCTTTTTTTATAGTTGTAAGTTGTATTATTATAATCTTGCAATATTTCTCATCTATTTCTCTAATTAATTTATCTGAATAATCCCAAATACAAGAATCTATAAAAGTTATTAAATTAAAATTATCATATAATCACCTAGCAAGCCTAATAGCCAGTTTTTTATCTTTATGTGAATTAGACAGAAATTTATCTAATTTAACACTAGGAAACCAATCAGCCTGTAGTTTAGACCCGTTAGCTACCTCATTAACGCCTATGCACGACTGTAACGATTCATGTATTTGATTTTTTACAAACTCATACATTTCTTTATCTTTAAAATAGTAATATACTCCAGATCATATCTGCATATCTATAACCTCTTCATCCCACTCATCTAAATCAGCTACATATTCTACTAAAAAATTTGTAAGTTCTGATTTAGGTGAGTATTTTAAATTTCCAACTTCACTAAAATCTCCATTAGTTTTTAAGTTAAATCGTGCATACATAATATTTTTATCTTTTAACTTTTCTTTATTATATCAGTAGCTTCTTTAGATGCTATATTACTTTTTACTTCACACAATATATTTAAAGCATGTACCACTTTATTATTTTCCTAACTTCTAGTAATCACCACTATTCTCAATTGCATCTTCTATTAACTGTTGAATATTTTCGCTTATATCATCATACACATATTTGCTTGATTGGTAGCCGGAATCAAAACAAGTAACATATTTAGACAATCGTTCGTTTTTTTCACCAATATAAATTTGATAAAACGGATTATTTCCTTTACTAGTTTGATTACCATCTTTATCTTTTAGGTTATGTATGTATATTCCTACAATACCTTTCTTTAACTCATATGCCTTTTCAATCTCATAATTAATCCATTTACGTCCTGATGTAGTTTCTCCAATTAAGACAACTAAACATGAACGCTTTGACATTTGCGTATCTATCCATTCTTTAATTTTTGTATCTGTTTTTTCTTTAACTTCCTCCCAATCATTATCTGAAAAAGTCGAACTATCGTCAACCTTTCCCATATTCCTAACTTGACCTGCTCTCCAACAGTCTTTGTTATACTCAAAGCTGAAAAATACTTGTCTCTTTGCCATAATAACACTCCCTTTTCATTCTTCATAAAAATATTTCTTATTTTTTGCAAAAGAAAACTTAGAAACTATTCTACTTACTCTTCTTATAATTTCTAACAACCTATTAAGGCAACTTTTGAATTAAACTCTTTTTTATAGGCAAACAAATATAAAATTTAATCTTTATGTTTTATTTAAAACTATGCTATAAAAACTATACTTGCTAAAATAACTAAGTATAATGGCCAAATTGAACAAGATAAAAATACATTTATTGGACTAGTATTTTTATCTTTGTATTCACTTGCATTTAAATCAAAAAAATTAATTTGTTTTAAGTTATTTTTAAAACCAAGAACACTCTTATACATATTTCTATACAATTTTTCTGTTCTGAGATAAAAACAATCTATAAAACAAAATGAAATATCTGCTACAATTGCAATGATATATACTTTGTAATTTAAGTTTTTTTGATACTGCCAAAACCAAAATTGCTGAAATCATGGTTATAGTCCAACCTTTTACTATAAAAGAATTGGTAGCCATACGTGATATTACATTCTCAATCATTGTTAAATATGCTTTAAAATCTTCTTTATCAAAATTCACAGTTGCCTCCTTCATCTTCATGTATTTATTTTCTTAGATATATTTTAGAGATAATCAATTACTAAAATTTATTCTATTTCTTTATATATATCATAATCTGACATATTATCTTGTCTTTCATAAGCTTCATCTACATATCCACTTATATCATTTATAAAATCATCCCATTTTACAGCTTTAATATAACTGCATTCACCATGCCAAATAGTATCTTTGTTATCACACTCTTCTTTATCTCCATTTTTATAATTAAATTTATTTTTTCTAATTATATCAAATAACTTATTAGTATTATGCATAGTACACCCTGATGCACAACAACTCTTAGTTTCTAAATAGTAGGAATATGAATTATTATCATCTGGTAAAATAACTGCAATCATAGCATTTGTTTTACTAGTAACCGGATCTCCATTTTTATTCTTTCTGCTAACTTCCTTAAGAGAATATGAGATTTCCCATGGAATCCACTGATCTTTATCCGCTTTTCCACTTTCTTTCATATTAGGTGAAATAAATATAATAGTTAATGAACTATCATATATCCTATCTTTAAGCTTTTGCCAAATTGTTTCTTCACTTAATTGAGATAAATCTTCACCATCTGATTCTCCCTTATAAATATCATCTGATTCATCAAGTTTAGATTCAAATTCATCAATATAATTTCTTACAGTTGAATTTTCATTTGAAGTTAAATTATATATACTATCATCAGCATATTTATATGATACAAAGATTTTGTGTCCCATAGCCTGTACACTTCCCTTCAAATACCTATTTCTTATTTCCTATTGCACTAATAACCTTGTTAGCTAAACTTCTATAATCCAAGTTTATTGCTAATTCTTCATTCAAAATTACTGATTCTTTATTAATATCACTCCAATTTCCTTTTTTTCTATATTCAGCAGCTAATTGAGATGATCTTCCTCCAACAGATCCAACTATGAAAACAGGAATATTATTTGCTCTAGCGATTTTAATTTCCTCATCAATTCCTTGTTTAGTATCGCCATTTCTAATTACTCCACCTAAACAAATTAGCGCTTTTACATTAGTCCTACTTATCATTTTCTCTCTCATCTCAGTTAAACTTTTTAATTTACGCTCATCATCATTATTACCGTCAATCACATCAATTTCTGTTACTGTAGCATTCATTTTCAAAGTTGATATATCATAATATTTTTCAAAAAATTTAGAAATAAACATATTAATTGCATTTTTATAATCCCTTGGCCTAAACTTTTTTCCAATTTCAAATATAATATTTTTAAATGTGGGATGAGAACCAAATGTTAAAGTAAAACCATTTTTTAAAATTTCCTTAGCAAATATATTTACTGCATCATATAATGATTGTTTATATATTTCATCACAATTGGGAAATGCTCCTGAAATAATAATTTCACCATCATTAGAAAAAGCTTTACCATTAATATACTCCTGCCAAGTACTATAAAAATCATCATAGTTATCTTCTACTATATTCTCATTAATTTTTCTTACCTTAACCTTATCTGATAATAATATCGCAGAATCATATAATTGATGCTCGTTAAGTTTCTTATCTTCAAGAAATTTAATTATTTTAGTAAAATCTTCTTCTTTACATCTTCTACCAAAATATTGAATATATTGATTAATATTTCTTTGAGGATATATATATCCCTTTCGTGGTGATACTAAATTGTAAATAAGATATCTTTTATTTTCCTCAATTAATTCTAAATTTGAAGATTCGCATAACTCTTCAAATGTATTTATTCTATCATAAACACTAGTTGAGCTTAGCATAATTAATTCAAAACTTTTTTGCAAAACACTGTCAATAATTTTTATTAATTTATTTTGATCATAAAAATCTTCACTTTTACACTCTATATGAGGATTATCACTTGGCTTTATTCGCAATTTTTCTTCATTCGCTTTATCTACTCTTATCCAAATTATAGGTATACTATTTAATACAGCATATATTAGTTCCTTTTGAATCCAATCAGATTCTGCTGATTTTTCTGTGTGTATAAATATTAATACATCACTCTCACTTAATGAAGAATCTATTACTTTCTGTGCTACTTCCCCTACTTCAACATTAGTTACATCTCTAAAACTTTTATTATTTCTTGCTTGAATAGACAATTGATCACAAAACTTAGCTGCTATTTCTTCTCCATCTAATCTTCTATGACTAATAAACAGTAAACTATTATCACTATAGAAATTCGGTAAAACCTTTGAGATAGCTTTTCTTGCAAAAACTATTCCAATCGTCTCTAGATATTCATCGTTTAAGTTTCTACATCTTAATTGTTCAAAAACATCATAACTTTGTTTGATACCAATATTATCTATCGGATCCCTAATATCTTTATTTATAGCTACTGGCCATATATCAATTTTTTTCTCCTTTGCAACATCTATTAATTTTACTATTTCATCTGGATATTTATCTAAATTATCATTAAAAATGATAATTAGTACATCTTTATCTAATTTAGACATAACAGATGATGCATGGTTTAAATTTCGAATAACAGGAATATCAAATAAATAATTTTCTATTTCTTTTATACATGCATTTAAAAATACATTACCTTTACCTGGTTCCTTCATTGTAAGATTTGGTGAAATAAATAAAATTTCCATACAACCCTCCAAAATTTAGTTTACATTATAATATCCAAAATTCTTGACAACATTACAAATAATATTAAATCTAACTATAAACTTTAAATTTAGCATAAATTATTTTGCATACTCTATTGAATATTCAATACATAACATGAAATTATTACATTAACTTATATATTATTACATTTAATTATATATTATCATATTTTATAATATAAGTCTTCAAAATTAACCGTATCTGCAATTCGTAATTTAAAGTGAAACAAAAAATTTCTCAACAAAACAATACTGTTTCAGAGCATTTTAAAGATTAACATTTATACAAAAAATATAAATATTTAATATATAAATTATACATTATAGACTATAGATATATTTACTTCGAATATTGCCAACATTAGCTAATCAAATTACTTCTTAACCTTAGAATAAATTCATATTATTATAGTTTTCATCATAAAACCATAAATCACTTAGCACCTTATATCCATACCTTCCTTTTATAACATTTTCTTTACTTATTTCAAATATTTTCTTACCTAACGAATAAAAATAATTCAGCTCATATCTTACCCAATTAGACTTTAACGAATTTTCTGATCTAACAAACAAAACATTTTTTGATTGCTCTAATCTTTTTTCAATAACCGCTTTAGTTGAATTTCCTACTAAATGTCTTTTTAAATAATCTGTATCATTAATCCAATCACAATAAACATTTTTTTTATCATGATTTAAAGCTTTTATCATATTTTGAACTTCTACAAAATCAGCACTACTATGAGAAATAAAAAAATCATATTCCTTTATTTTTTGTTCTTTTGAATTATCAATTCTATATTCAAGTTCTTTTGGAATCGCAGCTATATCAAATCTCTGATTTTCATAGACTTCTTTTAAAAACTTTCTTCTCCTTTTATTCTTACTAGGTATTCTCATGTATTTTTGTCTTCTCAATACAACAAAATGTTTTAATCCTTGTAAATGGAAGAAAGCCATCTATCGTAACTGTCTATTATATTCTGTATCTATTTTTTTCCTAAAAAAAAGATATAACTTTAAGACAATAATACTTTTCCAATTCTTTAAAAATATATACTTTGTCTTTCTGTGTAGTTCTTTTCCTTTCATATAATCCCATTAACTCATCTAAAAAAGACGGTTCAACTTCTTGTGCTTTAAGTTTAGCTTTATCTATCTTTTCTTTTATTTTATTTATTTTAGGTTCTCTTTCTTTTTTTAAAAGTTCTTCATTTTCTAATTGCAAATTTTTATCAAAATTCAAAGCGTAATTATCCTTATATGTTTTTGACAATATTTTTTTAGTTATTTTTAATCCTCTAATTATACTCTTAGGTTTAGGCATTAAATATCTTACTTTTTTATTTAGTGGAATTAATTTTTTGTCCTTCAAACAATAATAATCATACTTTTCATTTAATATTTGACATTCATAAGGATAATATTTCTCTAAAATATACATTATTGAATCTAAATTATACTCTTCAGATAAAATTTGAATTATATTTTTTATATAATTACTAAAGTCACTTTTGATTTTGTTTAAATCATTCAAATACATATGTTTAGTAAATCCAGGCATTGATTGTTACTCCTTTACTATATTCTTTTTATGCACTGTTTAATTTTAGCCCCATAAAAAAACACTTTTCTAATTTTTTATTTTATAACCTTAGTATCAATTATTTATTTTTATAAACAGTGTAATCATTTAATTTTTCTAGTAATTGCTGTTATAACTTAATATAATTTAAAACTATCTTCTGTTTCTTTATAAATCTCATTTATAATTATGCCAAATAATCTCACTCAAAAACTCTTCCATCAACTCCGTCCCCCTCGGCAAAAAAGGAATCCCCCCTATGCCCACAGTTCCTATACTCTTATACAACGGATGCTCTGAATACTCTTCCTCATCCCCATAAGGAAACAGCACAAAAGCTCCAGCTACAACTTTTTCATATGCTCCTGTTTCTTCATTTTTACGCACTATAGCATCTCTATACTTATGCATAGTATTAATATCTTCCTCTTTAGGCCCTGGAGTTTTATTGTGTTTTTCATAGCTGCTGCCTTTTACAGCTCTGTCCAGCTTATATTTAGCATCAAATATGTAATTATAAGTTGCTTTTTCACCTATTTTATCTATACATAAAACGTTATCAGGTTTTTGTCCTACAGTTTCTGAATGCATATTTAAATTATAAGAAAGAACGAATCTTTCACCATTTTCAGGATTTTCATAAACCACCTTAGATTCCTTGCCTTTTTTCAAATATACAAAAATTCCATTGTTATTTACTTTTACTGTGTCATTTGATATTAAATTATAGTGTTTTCTAAGTAATGCATTTATCTTTATAAAACACCAATACTCATAAAGCAGGGGAAGCTCCTTTATATTAAGCTTAAATAATTGTCCCTTTAAAGTCAGTCCTTTTTGAAGCATCAAATAATATTTATAAACCTCCTTATAACCTACAGCCATTTTAAAAACCATAGATGAATTTTCTCTAAATTCATATTCACCTACGTTCTTTAAAAAGGTGGAAGTCAAATAATTATTCATGGTTCTTGTAAAACCATCCAGCTTTGAAATAAAGGAGCTGTCTGATGTTCTTCCAAGCTTCAAATAACTTTTTTTAAGTTCCTTAAGCTTAAATAAAATACTCTTAATTATAAACTTCAAAAATCTATTTTCATTAGTATCCAAGGTTATCTTCTTGCTAATCTGCAAAGCTTCTATAGGAAGAAACTTGTCCTTCTTTTTTACAAGTTTTTCTGGTCTCTTTTCCAGCCACTTTATTGTTTCACTGGTTACATTCTTTAATTTATGATAAGGAACAATCTGACCTCCATTAATCAGTGAATGATGGGGCATAGCTGTAATAACCTTTAATGCTTTTTTTAGCTTTTCAAAAATATAATTTAAAATACTATAGTATTCACTTAAAGAATCTCCTTTGTGTTTAGTTAGACCACTTAGAGAATAAGTTCTTTTAAGAAAATCAAAGGCTAAATTATAAATTTCTTCATTTACATCATTGCGAATAGCTGTGTAATCTTTTCTATAATCTATTTTTGTAGGAAATACTTCTACTGTTACAATAAGATAATCTCTTCCATTGATTCTTATTACTAAATCAGAATAACCTATTTCCCCTTTAAAATTTATAATGCCGCTTAAACTGCCACTTCTATTTTTAGTTATTTTGTTTCTTATATCTTTATTTTCATGATGAAAGCTTAAATCTATATCTCTATCCTTCTTTTCTATTATCAATTCATAATTTTCATATTCAAAGAAATATGCTTTTTCCATACCAGTAATTTTTTCTTCTGAATAGCTTATTGAATATCCCCTGCTATCTGTGTCTTTCTCATCTATTTCAGAGTTTCTATTTTTTCCTTTTATAGTGAAGTATATTTTATCAGTTTCAAAGCACAATAATTCTTCTTTTGATCTACCAGAAGGTTGTGAATCCATCTTTGTTAAACCTCCACAGCATCTTTAATATTTTTTCAGAAGATATAGGATATTTACATACACTCTTTTCTCTGCTGCCATCTTTAAGCTTTTTCTCATCATCTACTAAATAACTCTTCATTTTCTTTAAAGCTTCTTCATCTATATAATCAGCATTAAAACTGCTTGTATCCATATTTGAAAAAACTTTAAATAGTGTAAATAAACATTGTTCTACTTCACTACTGCTGCCGCTTATTCTAGGCAATATCTTTTGCTTTATTGAATAATCTAAAGCTTCATGAAAATCCATTATTCCTTCACTAACTGCATAAATTACATAAAAAACTATTTCATCCCTGACTCTATAGGCAAACTGCATGTCACATTGTTCTAAAATGTTATTTATCTCTATAAGTTCTCCTATAACCTCCTTAGCTGTATCCTTCTTTTCACTACACTCAGATATCTTTATATATTCTGAAAGTATAAGCTTATTAGGATAAAGTTTAGGTGGTACCTCAACTTTTTCTCTATCAAAAGCATAATCTAAATTAACCTCATTAAATTCTATAGTATTTGCTCTATCCAGCACTTTTTTACTAAAAGGAAAGGTTGTTTCATCCATATTTACTGTACCAATTATATATAAATTTTCTGGTATATATAAATCTTCAAAGCTTTCTACAGCATCTTTATCTCCAGCAAATAGCTCTCTTCTTATAAGCTTATCTGTTTTTATTTCTATATTTTCCTTATTCCTTGTTTCCATTATGGATAATATATCACTGAAATAATATTCAACTCTGGCTAAATTCATTTCATCCAAACATACAAAGTAAGGTATTTCCTTATGAGCTGAAGCTTTCTTGATTATATTTGTAAGTATTCCAGGTTGAAAATTTCCTTCTATATTTCTATACCCTATCAGTTCCGATGCATCAGACCAATCTGGTCTTACTGGTATTAAATTATAAGTTTCATCCTCTCTTGAAGCTCCTAAAGCCTTAGCAAACAGCTCCACCAATTTACTTTTGCCTGTTCCAGAAATTCCATATAAAATAACAAAAGGTTTAGTTTTTAATGACAGATATAAATTTTTTATAATATCCTTGCTATATTCATAACCTTCTGCCGTTATGTAATTATGAATAAATTCAATTACAGCTTTATTATCAAAATCTTTTTCTAATCTTGAAATTTTCTTTGATATTACTGTTTCAATCATATTAGTTTCTTCATTTGCAGATGCATTTTCTTCCCTACTTTGTAACTCTTCATTTTCTCCCAAAACTTTTTCTGAATAATATTTATTAAGCTTAAACTCTAAAATATCCTTTAGTTTTTCTTTATCTTCCTCAGTAAGTTTATCCCAAAGTTCTGTGTTAAAACTCAAATATTCAACATCCTCTACATATTCCTTAAATATATAGTTATCTCTGTTTATAGCTTCATATGGATTTCCGCTCATTACCCTTCTCACAATAATTAAGGATAAACTTTCTATGCTTTTTTGAATTTCTGAATCTGAAGTCTCTACTAGTAAGCCTTTTTTATGTTTTTCTATATAAGCATTCATAATATGCGAGCAAACATCATCAAATACAGCTTTTCCTTCAAAATCTGCTAATTCTAAAAGAGCTATTAATAAAACAAGCTTATAACTTTTTTGATACTTGTTTCCAAGGTTCTCTTCCTTATCTCCAATGTAAGTAAAAAACTTTTTCTTTAATTCATTTTTGTTCTCTAAAACAGCTTTTTCAACATCTTTAAAATCATTTTCTTCTTCATTAGGTATATCTTTAAAGCTGTAACTATCATCAGCAATAAGCTCAACCCTAAAGGTATTAATCTTGTCAGTTTTGTAAAACTCTATGTACTCTTGAGGTTTTTCTATGTTGGAGGTTTCTTTGTATTCAAATATGTATTTATAGCTTTTTGGTAATGTTTCTCTTAAGTAATTTTTAAGTTCTTTTCTAAAAAGGAATTGATATGTATTATCTCTTTTATCTGATTTTACATTTCTAAATAAAGCTTTAAACTCTTTTCCATCAATTAAAAAGGTAACTACTTCACTTTCTCCTCTTTCCAAATGATCTCTGTTTATAACACTAAAATATTTATATGCTTCATCTTTAGGTAAGGTAGTGCCATGTCTAAAAATCGATTTATCAACTAGTTTTTTTCCTAGTAAATCTTCTCCAGTAGCTTCTATCCATCCCCCTGTTCTTCCTTCCATCATTTCACCTACTTGTCAAATTTAATTATTATAGTTACATTAATTACTTCTCTGACATAAAATTTCAAATTATACTGTTATTTTATAACACATTGGGTATTTTTTAAAGAAAAAAAATAGAGATTAAGTAATATTTTAAACACACACACTGGTGTGTTTAAAATTATTACTTAACCTCTGCACTTTTAATGTTATTCTAAAGCATATTTTTTTATTGAATCTTATATTTCTCACTCCAAAACCACATCAAAATAAATCTTATCTCTCAATCTACTTTTTATCTTAACAACATTTTCCCTTAACAGTTCAATTAATATGCAGTTTCTTTTCTTATTAAGTGCAGCTTCGCCTACAGCTCCACTTCCTGCAAAGGAATCTAATACCACTTCTCCTTCATAGGTGACAAATTCTAAGATTTGCTCACACAAAGAAGTTGGCAGCTCGCTTTGATGAATCCTTTTATTTTTTGATACTGGAGGCACATCAAACATAGTAGGAAGCATACCATTGCAGCCACTCATATAACAATTTTCTCCTGTCTTCAAGGTTTTCTTTTGATCCATTCGCATTGCCCTTGCTTTTCCCTTTGAAAAAATCATTACATCCTGTGAATTTTTAGCCTTTCTTCCAGTGTTGCTTACAAAGTTGCCCTTCTTCCAGGTAACCTTAGAATAATAAATCAATCCACATTCTTTAGCATATTTTTTTATTTCATATAAATATTCAAAGTTATTTTCATTTTCACTTGGAATAATCTCAACTAAAAAACATCCTGGCTTAAGCACTCTAGCTTTTTCTTTAAAATCATCTATATTGTACCTAAAACAATCATAATCACTAAAAGATCTAGAACCTCCTTTATTTGATTTAGTATCTAGCCATGGATGATCCGTTAAAATACAATCAATAGAATTATCCTCTATTATAGATAAATCTCTTCCATCCCCTTCTATAACAACACAGGCTTCATTTCCACTAATTGTTTTATATATGCCTTTTTCTATACGTTCAAACTTTATTCCTAAATTATCATATATCCTAGCTCTTACAGTTTCTTTTGGCTTATTTACAATACTTTCATATGCATCCTTTAAAGTAAAGCAATCTTTGTTTTTAAAACATTGATGTATAAAATCAGCTAATCCATTTTTCATTTTATAACCTACCTCACCTTGTAAATTTATTCTTTTGTAAAATTAATTATATTTTCTGTTAGGTTTCTATTTACTTATAATAACCGATCAGATCTTACCATAAGTAATATTTAAAGATCAACTTTTAATTCACAATATATTTTTCACTGTAAATTCTATATATACTTTATTATCAATACTTGTAAAATTAAAACTCCATTTTAATGCTTTAACTATCCATTTTTCTCCCCAATCCTGAATGTTTCATCCTCCAAAATAATATAAATATACTGTATTAATTAAATGGAGACATTATGGGAAAAGTTATAAGTTTTATTAATTTAAAAGGCGGTGTGGGTAAAACCACAACTGCAGTTGCAATAGCTGAATTTCTTACTTATGAATTTAATCAAAAGGTATTGGTAATAGATTTAGATCCTCAAACTAATGCCACTATCTTGCTTATTGATCAAGACACTTGGAAGAAGGCAAACGAAAATAATAAAACTATCCACCAAATGTTTTTTGATGAACTAAATGGAACTAAGGCTTTTGATATTGAAGAAGCTATAATAAAAAGAACTTCAAATATTAAAGGTGGTAACAATAATCTGCATCTACTTCCATCAAGTATCAATTTGATTGATTTAAGTGACAGATTATCAGAACTTGATAAAAATCATGAGATAAATAATAATTCAATACCTATATTATCAAAGTACTTAACACAAAAATTGATAAATAGATATGATTATGTATTAATTGATTGCCCTCCAAACTTAGGTCTTATCACTTTAAACGGTATTTATGTCAGTGATCATTATGTAATTCCAGTGATTCCTGATATTTTATCTACCTATGGTATACCTCAAATGCTCAATAAAATAGAATCCTCAAAGAGGAAGCTTAAAAGGCTAAATCCTTCCTATAATCTATCAGAATTAGGACTAATCATTAATAAAATGATAAAAAAAAGCGGCATGCATAAACGTACTCTTGAGGATTTACGTTCTAGACAAGCTAAACCTAGAAAGGATTCTAGTTATGTTCCTAAACTTTTTGAATCAATAATATACCAAAGGGATGCTTCCTCAAACATAGCTGATTTTTGCCAAACAATCAACACAGTTAAAAAGAAATATGGAGACAACTTTAACGACTACAAGAATTTAACTATAGAATTTATGAGTAGAAGTAATTTGTAAAGGAAGAATTCATATGAAAATCACTAAAAAAAGTCAGATTATTAAGTTTTACAAGGATGGCCTTGATATAAATACTATAATAGAAAAAGGTTTTAATAAAAAATATGTTAAACAAGTTTTAAGAAATTTTGAAGCATCTAATAAAAAGACTAATGTAAATGATATAAAGAAGCTAGCAGAAATACTTGAAGAACTGCAAAAAAAATGTGATAAGTTGAATATCAATGTTAATATTTCAATTAGTGTAAATAGCTGTAATCCTGATTCAATTAGTAATAACATACCTTTATTAAATCCAGTAACTGCCTTTAGAGATATGGGCGAAGCTAAACTAAGAGCACAGCTAAAATTATTTAAATTGGAGCAGCTAATAAATATAGTTAAAGTATACACTCCTGATTTGAATGGAAGGATATACAGGCAAAAAGACATTAATGTAGTCATAGAATATATAGTTGAAAGAGCCTCCAAACTTTCAAAAATGGGACAGGTGTTTAGAACTACAAGTACACATGAATAGATTTCCTCTAAAATGGTATTCTGTAGATATTCCTGTCGCTGTGCAACTCATAGAAGAAAAGGCATAGCAAAATGCCATACCTTTTCTTCTGTAAAAATAACTATCTTATCTCCATAAGTATACCAGCAATTTAAACTGTTTTTTCATTTTTTGCTTTAATGAACCAAATCCTTTGGATAGCTTTTATGCTTCATAATTATAGAATAAATTAACACTTTCATCTAACCTCTTACCAGTTTCTTTTGAAAATTCAAGTATTATATCTTTATATAAAGACTGAATTAATTAATTTATATATTCCTTTTGAACTCATTTTTAATCTCTCCGCTAAACTTTCAATACAAAAGATAGTAAATTCCAATGTGTTTTCATCTGTAAAAATTATAACATATTTCATTCTATTTTATCTTTTTAAAAATCATCTTAATATTCATCATCAAAGAGATTTTACCTTGCAAAAATTGAAAACAGAGAGGTCAATTTTTGTTACTAAATTAACCAGAAAATGGTTAAATATAAAAAAGATCATATTAATAGTATATTTACCATTAATATGACCTCTTCTATTTTTAACTGGAATTCACTATAAAACTCCAGTAATTCATATAAAGAATATAACAATCTATCTTGCACAATTATAGATAGCTTATCACCTCATTATGATATTGCCACCATAATAAAGCAAATCACAACCTATAATCATGGTTCGTTCAACCAAACAGAATACTTACTCAACCCTATACAACCTTTCGGCTGTATAGGATCGAAAGGAATAAAATAAAATTTACAAAATTATGGTTAAAGCCATAATGAATTGTGTTTTATTTGATCCGTCGGCACCCTGAGTAGTCTTAACTCGACCTCATAGAATAAATTGGAATCCCATTATAATCAATTGATCGATGTCGACTATAATAAAACTTTTCTCCACCCTAGAAGATCTGCCCTCTGACTATATAACAGCCATTTTTAATGACCATCATATAATCGTTGGTCGACCTGTATATACCCCGCTTTTAAGGAGCGTATAGAAGTCTGCGTTCAACTGTTATGTCCCTTATGATATTAATATGTGCAATTTTTTTAGAAAAATACAAAGTTTAATAAGGAAAAGCGTAAATATTTTTCCTTATTATATTTCGACCAATTATAAAGTCAGTCAAAGTCTTCAAGTTATCAAGTGATTCTTAGACTCAGATGGAGTTTGCTTATGAGGAATACTTTCTCCATCTGAGTCTTAGAAGAACTTATCCAGGGGCGTGTCAGCCGTTATCTCCCACCTTAAGAGGATGGGAGTATTACGGATGGTAGCCATCGGATAAAAATTTTGTATATATAGATAAGAATCTTACAAAACCTATATTCTTTCTTTAACCTTTCCTATGACTCAGAAATCATTACTTCCTTCCCCTTAAACACAATAGCAATCTTTATTATATCTTTAACTCCACAATTTATAAGTTCCTCATCATATTTCATTTTATCTATTTGCTTTAATGCTTCTACTTTTCCCTGCTCTATTGTTTCCTTTGACAGCACATTTATTTTCTTAAATTCAATAATAATTCCTGGCTTTGAGATATCCTTTGGAATTATCATTACATCATATCTTCCAAAACCGCTTTCTTTATTTGACTTCACCTTGTGAGTGTTTGAAATAGAAACAAGCATTCCAAGTACAAATGCATGGTATACTTTCTCTGGCTCTTTTCCTGATACATCAAAATAGCTCAAATTATTTATTACAAATTCTTGAAAAGCATAGCCAAAGTTTTCTATATCACCAGTGACTAAATTACTTAACATTTCCTCATACTTTTGATTGGTCATAGCTTCCTGAAACCATTTTACTATTAAATTTTCATAAAATATATGAACCTCTTCATTTGGAATTTGGAGTTCACAATTTAATCTTCCTCTTATTAGTTCTGTCTTTACCGCCTTCAAATAACCACTCAAAAGTAAAAAGCTCCATATATTTTGGTTGGAATCTTCAACCTCTGCCATAACTATAGTATCATCAATTACTTTATTTATAGATTTTCCTTCAATAAGGTATTCCAGATCTAATTTTATTTCCTTATCCCCTTTTAATAGAAGCCTTTTTATAAGATCATTACTGCTGCTGTTAATCCAATATGGCATAAAGCCTTCTTCATTATTATCAATATAATTTAAAACAGACCATGGATTATATATTACTTTTCCGCCAAAAATATATCCATTATACCAATTTTTTATTCCTTCTGTGCTGTCTTTTAAATTATAATATTCTATAAGATCTTTCATTTCTTCTTCTGTAAATCCAAATTTGTCACTAAATTTAAAGCTCAATATAGAATATACTTTTAAATTATTTAAACCAGAAAAGATGCTTTCCTTTGCCACTCTAAGAATACCTGTTATTAATGACTTTTCAGCATATGGATTATCCTTTAAAGCTGCTGTTAGTAAATTTCTTATTAGGACTATCATTTCATTGTAGTATCCTCTAAGATATCCTTCTTGTATTGGCACATCATATTCATCTATAAAAAGCATAACCTTTCTTCCATAATGCTTGTTCATATAACCCATAAGAGAACTAATACCATTACTTAAGGAAGCTATTGAAGCTCTTCTTTCCATCATCTCCAGATATTCTTTTTTATCTGTTTCCGATAATTTATCACTTTGGAGTAAATAATCATGTTCCTTATACAAACTGGATAAAAGGAATTCAATACCATCTTTAAAATCTTCATAGGAAATATATTTTACATTTTTAAAAGTAATAAAAACAACAGGATATTCTCCCTGCAGCTTCATTATTTCCTTTTCCTTTTCTATTTTTAAGCCTTTAAATAAATCTTTAGTTTCTTCTTTAGTCCTTATATCAAAAAAGTATTTGAGCATACTTAAATTCAATGTCTTTCCAAACCTTCTAGGTCTTGGTGTCAATATTATATCTGCTCCATTTTCTATAAATTCCTTTATTAATAAACTTTTATCTACAAAATAGTTATTGCCTTCTATTAACTTTTTAAAATCTGATGTTCCAACTTGTATTTTCTTCATTAATGCACCTTCCTTCTTTATAAAGATGTTTTTATTTTTCCTTAATGATTTTCTTAATTGTATTATAGCCTATAAATTAGTTATTTAAAATTATAAAAACATATTATATCAATTCGAATATATGAATGTTGCTGGTTATAAATGCTTTCATAACTTTTTAAACTACTCCCTTATTAGCTGCTCCCATAATCCCAGCAGGCATCTCTTCCTTCAATCTCCACACAAAGCTAATAGGCATGCTTCCTCTGTGACTTACATACTCTGCCTCTCCCAGATAAATGTAAGGTGCAGCTAAACCATCCTTCTTCTTATTTTCTCTAACAAATAAAACTATTTTATTACCTGTTTTGAAATGATTAATATACCTTTGTCCTGTTTCACTTTCTAAACTGGTTCTACTTTGACTTTGCCAGTGGAACAATCTCTCATTCATAGCGTAGTCCTCATAAAGAGTGGAAGGAGAATAATCCTTTTCTGTTTTATTTAAGGTTATAAAAAAGGCATCTACTTTCATTTCTCTAAAATACTTTACTCCTTCTCTAAAGGATGGCTTTTTATTTTCATTAAAATATCCAAAGGCAGCCATAATCTGATCTATAGAATAATTGCAATGTAAATCTAATGGAACAGTGCCTCCTAAATCCACAGTTTTATCTACAAAATCAATATGCAAGTAATTATAATTAAGAATTTCTACAGCTTCTCCTATTAATTCCTTATTATTAGAACAAAGGTTATATAAAGCCTCTTCAAAGTATTCATAACCTATTTTTTCTGGAGGTTCCATATAAAAGCTGTAATATAACATTCCAAGCATATGTTTTTCTTCTTCATCTGAATTGATAGTGTCAAATTTAGATTTTAAAGTTAACACTTTTATCATAAACTCTATAAGTTTTCTTGAATTAATATGAAATAGGTTTTTCATTTTCTTTGTAAGAACTACCTCATCCTTGTTTATATAGTCATCTATTAATCCTGCTTCAACCTTCATTCTAGAAAAACTTCTGTCTCCATTTTTGCCATAAACATCAACTAAACTGTAATTATAATAATCTAAAAAGTTTTCAAGTGTTGGCTTTTTGTAAGAGTCACCTTCAAAGTATTTCAATTTACTTATAAGGCTTGCTTTTGTCAATTTAGCTCCCTTTATATTTCTTAATATATACTCTTTAGCTTGTTTTTCTAAATGTATATAGCAGCCTTTAGGTAAATTTAAAAATCCATTATTTATACTATATTCTACTGAATGCTTTGATTTACCAATGAGTGCTTTAAATTTTTGCTCAAAATCATAGTTTTTATGAGCCTGACCTACAAAGTCCAGTACTGTTAAACATTCTTTTCCTTCACATAATCTAAGACCTCTTCCAAGCTGCTGCAAAAATACTGTTAAGCTTTCTGTTGGCCTTAAAAACAGCACTGTATTTACTTCTGGTATGTCTACACCTTCATTATATAAATCTACTGTAAATATAAACTTCACTTCACCTGATATAAGTCTTCTTTTAGCATTATTTCTTTCTTCACTGCTGCTTTCTCCAAGTACTGCTATAGAAGGAATACATCTGCTGTTAAATCTATCCGCCATATATTTAGCATGTTCTACACTTACACAAAAGCCTAGTCCCACAACCTCATCAATATCCGTAACATATTTATACAAGCTGCTTATTATTCCACTTACTCTAATGTCATTACTGGTATATACATTTTCAAGCTCATTTTTATCATATCCGCCTCTAGTCCATTTAAGCTTAGATAAATCCACACTATCTGATACTGCAAAGTATTGAAATGGGCTCAAAAGTTTTTTGTCTATGGCTTCTGATAACCTCATTTCCGCTGCTATTCTATCATCAAAACGTTCCAGTACATTTTTACCATCCATTCTCTCTGGAGTAGCTGTTAATCCTAAAAGTATCTTTGGATCATAATAATCTAAAAGCTTTTTATAGGAAGGTGCTTCTGCATGATGAAACTCATCTACAATTATAAAATCATAAAAATCAGAAGTAGTCTTTTCATAAAGCCTTGAAGAATTAAAGCTTTGTATACTCATAAACAGGTGATCTAAAGACTCTGGTATATTTCCACCTACATATAAATCGCCAAAATTATTATCCTTTAATATGGCTCTGAAGGTGTCTCTACTCTGCTTTAATATTTCTTCTCTGTGAGCTATAAATAAAAGCCTATTTTTCTCTTTTCTATTTTCTTTTACAAAGTCCTTATAATCGAAGGCTGCTATAACTGTTTTTCCAACTCCTGTAGCTGCTACTATAAGGTTTTTACATCTTCCATATAGTGTTCTTTCAGCCTTAAGTTTTTCTAATATTTCCTTTTGATAATAGTAGGGATGTATATCTAAACTAAATATAGTATTATCATTACTATCAATTTTACTTTCCTTTTTTAAAGAAGTTATAAGCTTTTTCTTATCCCCTTCAACTTCTCCATTAAAACTATTAAACTCATCATCATTCCAGTAGCTTTCAAATGTTGCCTGAAACTTTTTAATAATATCAAAGGAATCTTTTTCCGTAACTTTTATATTCCACTCAAGTCCGGATGTTAGTGCCGCATTAGATAAATTTGAAGATCCTATATAAGCTGTAGTAAAGCCTGTTTCCCTTTTAAAAAGATAAGCCTTTGCATGAAGCCTTGTTCTATCAGTATCATAGGATATTTTTATTTCAGTGTTTTTAAGCTTGCTGAGTTCTTCAATAGCTTTATAATCAGTAGCTCCCATATAAGAAGTAGTAATAATCCTAAGCTTATGATCTTCCCCTTCTGTAAACTCTTTAAGCTCTTCAATTATGCATCTTAAACCGCTCCATTTAATAAAGGACACCAACATATCAATAGAATCACAGCACAATATTTCTTTTTTTATTTCACTCATCATGTCTGGCTCCTGCTTTGAACCAGTGAAAAGTGAACTTTGAGAAAGTGGAGTTACTGGTCTTACTGCCTTATTTTCCTTAACAGCTTTAATGCTATTTATTTTTGAATACAAGGCCGTAAGCATTTCCCCTTCTTCATCAATTTTTAACCCAGTAATGTTTTTCTCATGGGCTAATTTGCTTAAACTTTTTATAAGCTCATTGCAAGCCTTTATTTGTGAAATCAAAGCTTCCTTATCATTCTTTTTATTACTTTCCCTTATAAATCTTAAACACTTTTTAACTACAGAAGATATGTAACTTGTGAGTATAGTTTTAGCTTCTTCTACATCTATAGTTTCTTTTTCAAGAACATATTTATCTAAATCTAATTCTTTTATCTTATTTTTAAGATCTTCATATATTACCTGCTCATAGACCCCATCCTTTATCATGGTTGACACTCCCCTGCTACTTTCCAATTTACATTCATATGTGCATATTATAACTTATTCTTACCTTTTTATCAAAAATAAGGTATATACTAATACCTACCTCTAAATAGGTTTAAAATTTTGTATGATAAGTAGTTTTATGATATAATTACCTATTGTCGTTAAACAATGACTAAATAAAAAATGTAAAGTGAGATTATTAAAATGAGAAATGAAAGATTAGAAAGAACAATAATCAAAATAGATAATGAAATTGCTGCTATGAACATAGCTAAAAAGTACTTATCAAATGTAGAAGAAATAAATGAAGTAAAAGAGACTTTAAATAACAAAAGACAATTATTAGCCAATGAAATATATGCCGAGGATCATAGTTCTTATTCAGAATGCCGAGAAGTCATAGAAGGAATGTTAGATAAAGAATTAGAAAAAGAAGACCAAGTTGAATTGCTTGAAACCATAAAAGACAAATTTGGAAGAAAATCGCCAAATGTAAGTAAAGTAAGTAATGGACTTAATGCTTGGTTGAAAGAACTTAATATTGAATATAGTTGGATTAATAATGAAGAAACTGGTTGGGATAAATTGATTATAACTGGATTTGGATTATATAAGCAGAAATAAACAGAGTTCTTGGTTTCAGGTGGAGTTTTTTTCTCCATCTGAAACTTAGAAATCGTTATCCAGGGGCGTAGCAGCCGTAATCCCCCCACTTTATAAGAAAAGCAGATATCCCAAATCTTTGATTTGGTGATAGTCGCTTTCGCTGTGTGCGATGGGGTATTACAGCTGGTAGCCATCGGATAAACTTAGCAAACTGGGTTGCAACTGCTACTTTGTCTCGGAAATCATTACTTCCTTACCCTTAAACACAATAGCAATCTTTATTACATCTTTAACCCCACAATTTATAAGCTCCTCACTATAAATATAAATTACATTATCAACTATAAGAATTGCTATTCTTTAAACTTTTTAATTCAAGTATAACATTCTTCCCAAGTTGCCTTGTATTTTTGTGTTTTTCAAGATTAATAAACATTAATTTGTTATACTATATCAAATAATCTAATCTTATAAATACTTTTTCATTTTTTGCTTTAATGAACCAAATCCTTTGGATAGCTTTTATGCTTCATAATTCCATACTCAAGCATTAATTCTTGCGCTAAATATTTAGCTCCTCTACAGTGTAAATCTGCTATGCCTTCACTAATTAATTCATATGTTTCAGAATTATAGAATAAATTAACACTTTCATCCAACCTCTTACCAGTTTCTTTTGAAAATTCAAGTATTATATCTTTATATAAAGACTGCATTAATATTTTATTTGCTTTCATAGTTACACTTCCCTATATTCTTTATATTTTAAATACTTATCAATAATTTCTTGATTAATAATACAAATT
The DNA here is from genome assembly GCF_001038625.1 of Clostridium carboxidivorans P7. GTDB lineage: Bacteria > Bacillota > Clostridia > Clostridiales > Clostridiaceae > Clostridium_AM > Clostridium_AM carboxidivorans. The sequence goes on along the minus strand of NZ_CP011803.1, from coordinate 803,979 downwards.
TGATGATTAGGTTTATAGTACTGTAATCTTTTAAGAGCTTCATCTTTTCCAATCAAGTCGTCCTTGTAAAGCTCTATAGTATTATATACTCTATCATCTGCTATTCCACCTATAATCATGTCATAGTTTAAATAAATATTGCTTCCTTCTCTGCATTCTAATATAAAATCTAACCACTCTATATCATAACTTAAAAATTCTTTTACTTTATAATTTTCCTTAATATCTTCTAGTAGCAACATATAGATATTTAAATAGCCTTTTTTTCCTCTTCTTTTAAACTTACTTGTCCAATTAACTGCTTGCTCTTCAATTCCCGTTACATAAAAACCTTTTCCAAAATCTAAAGCATCCCTTGAGAAAGATATATGAGGATTATCAACTAAACAATAGGAACCATGATATACTATCATTTTAATGCCCCTCTCTCCTTTAATACTTCTATTAAATCCTCTACTATATAGTTTTTACTTTGTGAATGCAGCGCTTCATAGCAAGGAATTATATAGCTGTTAAGAATATCTGTATCTGAATTAATTAATTTATATATTTCTTTTGAACTCATTTTTAATCTCTCCGCTAAACTTTCAATACAAAAGATAGTAAATTCCAATGTCTTTTCATCCATAAAAATCACCTCATCACCAGTAACTAAATTATTTAGCATTTCTTCATATTTTTGATTAGTCATAGCTTCCTGAAACCATTTTACTATTAAATTTTCATAAAATTCTTCATTAATGCACCTTCCTTCTTTATAAGGATGTTTTATTTTATATATATTCTACTATTATTTTCACAAAAGCTTCTATATCCTTTAAGTTATTATTTATTGTATCGTAAACCAATCCTCTATCAAGTTTCATGTAGTCATAAACTAAAATATTTCTGAATCCAGCCATATTGCATAAATTGTTTTTTAATTTCTCATTTATTATTTTATTTTCATACAAAACTAAAAATATATCCTTATCATTTTCTGGTTTTCTATATCTCATATCTGATATAACATGATTTCCTATATCCAAAACACATTCTATACTTAAATGAAGAAATCTTTCTGATGAGCCATATATAAGTGGATCATCAATATATTTTTTCTTATCATATTTTTTTACGGATTTCAATATATTTATATATTCATTTAATTTATCTATTCTTGAAATTACAATTTCTCTTTTTACCATAAGCTTACCCTCCAAAGACCTCTCCTTGCTTAATTTTTTCAATTACCGCATTATCATATATATCAGAATAATATTTAAAACCAAAATATTCTCTTAATGATAAGGATTCAAAATTTGTCCTTTCATCATCATCTTTAATTACTATCCCATCATGAATTATTTCATATTTCATCAATAATGAAGCATTATTTAATGAAACTACATCTATATCTTTCTTAAAAAATGCCTTTCCTTCTTCTATTATATCTCCTCTTATAAAAGCCTCTTCCACAGCCTCATAGCTTTTTTCAAAATATATGGCTATATCTACATCACTATTTTCTGAAGCTTCCCCTGTTGCTTGTGAACCAAAAATATATGCAAATTTTATACTATATTTATCTTTCATATTTGATATAAAAATCTTAGCCTTATTTATAATATCATTCATATTCAATCACCACCAAATTTACTTCTTTAAAATTCTAAAGTTAATACTTAAAATACTCCCCTACATATAAAAATTGTATAGCAATTTTACATAAATTACTATACAATTTTTACTATTTACAATTTAAATATATTTATTCACTGCGTCTAGCATATGGACATGATAATGTGTTAAATTGCCATCATATCAACTTTTCTATTATTTACTACTTTCCCATTCTCGTAAATAATCCTAATATCCCTTATTTTTAAGCTCTGATACGATTTTCACATATTTTTCTATTACATCGAATCCCTTATAATCATCTCTTCTTAAATCTATAATGTCTCCATGAGAGATTCCACGCCTTCCTTTATTTCTAAATATTCCTTTAAATTCTCCCCATTTTGCAGAATCAATTGCTACTAGACCATCATTTTCACCTTCTGTAAGCTTTACAAAAATATAAGGTATTGCTACTACATAATCGCTGAAGATATTCTTCACTACTGATGTATAACTTTGATAATATACTTGCTCTACATCCTTTACTTCTTCATTAAATTTTTTGCTATGATAGGTTGAGAACTGTCTGCTTGCAGTGTAAAAATCAGGATTCTTATCACCTAAAAGCTTGTAGTGTTTATCAAAAAACCTAGCAACAGCTTTGTAGATTTTATCAGGAATTTTACAGGCAATATCAACAAACTTACAGCCTCTATGTGGTGATGATATCATAGTTAGAGATGCTACATAGTCCCCCATCTCTAATTTACTAATCATATAACGTGCATCCAATCCGCCTTTTGAATGTGCAATAATATTCACCTTTTCACAGCCTGTTTCTTTCAATATATCAAGTATTTTATTTTTAATGTCCTTTGCATTGTACTCAACTGTTCCCCAAGCTTCTTGATTCCCATAATAAACTTTTGCTCCATTTCGAATTAATTCTTTAGGTATCCTTCCCCAGTAATTAATGTATTTTAAATCTCTGAACCCAACACCATGAACTAATACTAGAGGATATTTTGTTTTACAAACTGCTGAATCAACCCGTGCTTCATGATTAATTACTTTATAGCACTCATGATCATATTCCATTTCTGCAATATGACAAGCATATAACATTATAAAAATATTTATAATAGGAATGAAACTCCAAAATCCTACTATAAGTCTTTTCACAATATTTAATCTCCTTGAAGTACACAAAATTCGGAGCATTCCATTTACAAGTAAAGTAATAATAATTAATACAACAATAATACTATCTATGATTACAATTTTTTTAGGAATTCCAAAGTTTTGTATTGCAGCATGTGATGTTAAATATATTACCGTTTGAATAAGAGCTGTATATAAGCCATATAGAACAATACGTCTTCCACCTAACATCACCCTTAACCTTAAATTTACAATTTGCTTTTTTGTATGTGGAGCTATGTTTACTTTCATCCAAAGATAAGAGATGAAAACAATCATCGCCGTTAAAATAATCCATTTACATATAAAATTATCTTGTCCAAATTTAGTATGCTCACTAAAAAAATGCCCTAATAAAACAATATGAGGAGCAAAAATAAAAAATATATACATAAAGCTTTTATTTAATACATTTAATTTTTTAGTAATATCTAAACCTATGATACAAATTACTATTAGCGTTAATACAAAAGTTATTATAGAAGTTATCATAATTATCCCTCTCCTTAGCTGTCATTCTTAATCACTACCAAATTTGCTTCTTCAAAATTCCTAAATTAATACCTGAAATGATACTCTACATATAAAAATTGTATAGCAATTTTACATAAATCACTATGCAATTTTTACCATTTGCAATTTAAATATATTTATTCACCATACCTAGGATATGAATATAGATAACAAATCAGGTGATGCGCTAAATCGCCACCACCTGATTTGTTATTTTATTCTGAATTTCCAATAGTCAACTGACTTAATCCCAACACCCTAATTGTTCAATGCTTCATTTATTAAAAGCATCCTCTTAAATAACTTTTCTAAACTTACCTAAAGTAAAGATATAAAACATTCCATAAATTACAATGAAAGTTGCAATACTTATAGCTGTAGGCAATACTAAGTTACATTCCATTAATTTGCTTAATATCGCTATACCAAATGAACTGTGAATTACACCTACAAGCAAAGGCAAAATGAAATATACTGCAGTTTGTTTTGAAATGGTTCTTTTCAGTTCTTTTTCGGTCATTCCAATTTTTAATAAAATTTTATATTTTTCTTTGTCCATATAAGCTTCACTTAAAATTTTAAAATGAATAATGCTTCCTGTAGCTACTACAAAAACTAGTGCTAAAAAACATCCCATAAAGAAAATAACTCCATAAGGTTCATAACCAGATCTATATTTTTGAGCATAGGAATATAAGTTATTGTCTAAAACTCTTATAGTTCCTAACTTTGCAGACAAATCTAATGTGTTTTTCTGATCATTTACTATAATGCCGTAAAATTTGCTTTCCTTAAAATTACTCTTTATACTTTCATAATCTTTATCATTTACCACTAAACAAGGATCATTTTTTATTCCACCAAATAAAGGTGTTTTTAAATCCATTTTTACATTATATTTTAAATTGCTAATTTCAATGTTTTGTAGTTTATTTGCTTGTACAAGAGTTTTAGGTCTTTGTACATAAATTACCTCACCACTTCCAAGTTCTGATTTTTTTAAAAGTTCTTCTGCATCTTTAACCTTTAAGTCTTTTGTTATCTTTTTAAAGTCAGAAGCCTTAACTACCATAAATTCATCTCCTGAGAAATTCTCATCAGTTTTGAATTTATTTACAAAAATAAAATTCACTTTTTCTTTTAATAAAATATTGTGATTTGATGATGTAATGGTCTTATTAACTTTAGGTTCAATTTCATCTCCTGTGTTGCCATCTAATACATAAGTAAAAGAATAAGGAAGGTCTAATTCTATTTTTGTGTTATATTTAATTGAAGTTGCTGTTCCTAAAGCTGTAATTGCTGATGCAATCAAAATAGCAATAGTTGCAAGGGTTTTGTAATTTCCTTTAATTCTAAAAACAATATTGGATATGCTTACAATGTTTGTACCATTATATAAAATTTGTTTTTTATCTAAAAGATATCTCATTATCATTGAAAAGAAAGAACCAAAGAGCCAGTAAGTTGCAAAAATAACCATTATAGTTATAATAGGAACGCTGCCAATTACCGCTAATTTGGGCAACCCTATGCACATACCATATGCTATTAAAATTATTATAATTGAAGCTGCTGCTTTAAATTTACTTAACTTAGGAAGTCCTTCCTGCTGTTTTGAAGCATTAAATAAATCTATTAATTTACTTCTTACTATATTAAAATAACCTAAAACTGAAATTATAAAAAATATGATTAAAAATGTAATAATTGTTTCAATCAATGCATGCACTGATATAAAAAAGTTTATTTTTACATCTAAAAAGGCAACTTTACATAAAAGCATTATAAATAGTTTTGAAAATAATACTCCAACGAAACTGCCAATAACTATAGCTAGAACTCCTTGTAGAAATCCTTCTAAGGCATAAATTAATCCTATTTTATAATTGTCAATGCCCATAAAAGCATAAATTCCTATTTCCTTTTTCTTTTGCTTTAGGAAAAAGGAATTTGAATACCAAATGAAAAATATTAAAAATACAAGAAGTAACACTGCTGTTGAAGTTGATGCTGAGCTAACAATATTCATAATTTGATTAAGCTGAACAATTTGTGGATTATCATTTAAAGCTATAAAATTATAATAAACTGCCACAGAAAAAATCATTGCCATAAGGTTTAAAGCATAAGTTTTTATATTATGTTTAAAATTATTGTAAGCTATACTAAAGGAGTTCATTAACTGCACCCCCCAAAGCGGCTAGCATTTCAATTATCCTTTGGAAAAATTCCTTTCTGGATTCATTTTTATCAATTCTGGCATGAATTTTTCCGTCTTTTATAAATAATATTCTCTTGCAGTAACTTGCTGCAAAAGCATCATGAGTTACCATTATTACTGTTTTATTGAACTTTTCATTCATACTACTCAAGCACTGAAGTAGTTCTGCAGAGGATTTGGAGTCCAAAGCTCCTGTAGGCTCGTCTGCAAATATTACAGAAGGCTCTGTTATCAAAGCTCTTGCTGCTGCTGTTCTCTGCTTTTGTCCTCCTGAAAGCTCATATGGATAATTTTTTAAATGTTTATCAATTCCAAAAAACTCACTTAATTGTTTAACCTTATTTTGTATTTCTTTATGATTCACCTTGGATAATGCTAAAGGCAGTGCTATATTGTCTTCTACAGTCATAGTATCCAGCAAATTAAAATCTTGAAAAATAAAACCTATCTTATCCCTTCTAAATAACGATAACTCTTTATTTTTTAATTGGGTTATATCCTTACCATTAAATATAATATTTCCTGTGGTTGGCATATCTATAGTTGAAAGTAAATTTAACAAAGTAGTTTTACCTGCTCCAGAAGGACCCATAATCCCTAAGAATTCACCCTCCTCTACCTTAAGATTAATACCATGAAGTGCTGTAAAAGCCACTGCTTTTGAACCATATATTTTCCCTAAATCCTTAGTTTCTATTACTGTACTCATTCTATCTACTCCTTTTAATCAAAGTTAGTTATTTTTTAACTGCAAAATTTGAATTTCTAATTATATAATCCATTACAGGATCAACATTATTTACATAATCCTTTATTGATGGTGTTATTTCTTTATCTGGAACAAATTCAGAATCGTCTTTATCATAATTATTAAAATGCTTTGTTGAATACTTGATAGTTAATCCCGAATTTGGAAGCTTAAATTTTTTAACTTCACCATAATGATTAGGTTTTCCTGATGTAGGCTCACCAACAAAAATTGCTTTAGTGTTTTTCTTTAAATCTATAACATTTAATACTGCAGATGAAAAAGTCTTTCTACCTGTAATAACATAAAGCTTTCCGTTTTGATTTAACTTGCTCTTTGATATTTCTTTAATGAAATCATTGAGTATTGTTGAAATTCCTCCTCCATTATTCCTCAAGTCTATAACAAGCTTTTGCACATCTTCTTTATTAATTACATCCATAAGTTCTTTAGAAAATTGTTTAAAACTTTTTTCCTGCATTTCGGAACATTTATTATAACTAAAATAAACTGTTTTACTGTCTTTTAAATATTCATACCAATAAGCTTTATCTTGATTTTTCATATACAAAGGAGTCTTCTCTCCTTCTTTTCCTTTATCAATTACAGCACTAAATACTGTACTAAAACTTAATGGTTTTAAATTGATATCTGATGCTTTCCCACTGCTGTCTTCAAAGGTAAATTTACAACTATCCATATTTTCTATGATATTAAGTCCGTGAAGTACTGATGGCATTGCAATATAATAACCTATCTGACTTTTTATACCCTGTTCGTTATCATGAGAAATTATTTGTGAAACACTTTTAATTACCTCTTCTATTGGTTTATCATTAATTTTTACCAGCTTCTTGTACTTGATTTGGCTGTACTCCTCTGTTGTATTGATAACATAAATGCCATCATTAAACCAATACAAATCTAATGGGAACATTTTTTCTGAACTTATGTTAGTGCCTGTATGACCATCACCAATAGAAGTCATTATTTTGTTTATACCCATTTGAATTTGATCATCATTCATTTTATTTAAAGACTGCTTTAACCCTTCAATTTCACTGTTAAACTGCTCCTTACTCAATTTAAAGAATAAGTTCTTATGTTTTTTAGGAAGTTCTTCCTTAAGATAATCCAAATCCTTCTGCCAGGCTTCTACCCTATTTCCACTTTTACAAACATACTTGCTGCTGTTATCACACCCTGAAAAAGCAAACATTATACCTATCATTAATACAGCTGCTATTTTTCTTTTTATTTTAAGCATAAGCTTATTTTCCTCCTTGCAATATACTTTAAGGGGCCTCCTTAATCCTATGTATTAATTTTAATCTTTTTATTCTTTCTTCTCCATCACATTACATGACATTTTAAAGTGTTATGTGACATTTTCGTAACCTTAAGTATTTTTTTGAAGATGCCTTAAGCAAAAAAAAGCATGAGCATTAAACTCATACCTTAAAATAATCAGATAATTTATAAAAGGTTATAATAAATTCTGTATAGTTTCCAGCCTGTGAAACAGCTTTTATATCATGATTCAGCTTTTCAGCCATCTTTTTAGAAAAGTATAATCCCATTCCTGTTGATTTTCCATTTTTTCTTCCATTACTTCCTGTAAAACCTTTATCAAATACCCTGGATATGTCTTTAGGCAGTATTCCTATTCCATTATCTCTTACACATAATCTTATAGCTTTTTCATCTTCTTCACAATAAATTTCCACTATTCCATTTTCACCTACATATTTGCAAGCATTGTTTAAAACCTGCTCCAATATATAAGAAAGCCACTTTTTATCTGTTAACACATTAAATTGTAATTCCTTTAATCTTAAATCTATCCTTTTGGAAATGAAAAAAAATGCATTCTTTTTAACAGCTTCATTTACTACTTGCTTTATATTCACTTCATTTATTAAAAGATCCTGTGAGTAACTAGATGCTCTGCCTGCATAAAGTACCTGTTCAACTAAAAACTTTATTCTTGCAAGTTCACCTCTTAAACTTTCAGGAATATCACTATTTGTATCAATAGTATCTTCTAACTTGTCCGATATCAATTCACATACTGAAATAGGAATCTTTATTTCATGAACCCATTTTGTTATATATTCATTTAACTCATCAAGTTCTTCTTTTAACTCATTTACATTTTCATAAAATTCCTTGTTTTTTAATTTTATTGTAGCTTTAATAAGCTTTGCTTCAAAACCATCCTCTTTAGGAATTAGTAAATCTACACTCTTCTCCTGAATCAATCCTTCATAAAAATCTTTATAGCATTCTTTCCACTTTCTATATCTAAATATCAAAAAGAATATAGAAACAGAAAAAACTAAAATATTCATGTATATAACGTCATACATAATCTTTGAAAATTCTGTGGTTCCTATTAATACTAAATTAACTATTGTGATTATAATAATGAAATGTATAATTGCCCATATAGACTTTTTCAAATATACTTTTAAACTCATAATATTACATATCCTTGTCCTTTTTTAGTTTCTATAAAGTCCTTAATGCCTATATCTTCAAGCCTTTTTCTAAGCCTATTTACATTTACAGTAAGTGTATTATCATTAATAAAAGTATCATCATCCCATAAAATTCTCATAATCCTATCTCGTGATATTATCTTTCCTATATTTTTCATCAAAAGAAGCAGTATTTTTAATTCATTTTTTGTTAATTCTATTTTGTTTTCATTATAGGATAAGGTGCTGTCATTTATATTTAAAATAACTCCCCTGCTCTCAAGTACATCTCCTAAATTTTCTCCATAAGAATATGTTCGTCTAAGCATGGCGTGAAGCTTGGTCACCAATATATCTATAGAAAATGGTTTTGTGACAAAATCATCTCCACCCATTTGTACTGCCATTATTATATCCATATTTGTATTTCTTGAAGATAAAAATATGATTGGTACCTTTGATATTTCTCTTATCTTTTGACACCAGTAAAATCCATCAAAACAAGGCAAATTTATATCCATAATAACTAGCTCAGGTTTATTTTGTACAAATTCATTAAGTATATCTTCAAAATTTTTAACTTTAACAGGATTAAAGCCCCACTTTAAAAGAGCTTCTTGTATTTCTTCACAAAGCCTTAAATCATCCTCTACTGTCATTATTTTATACATGCTTTCACCTCAACGTTACAAATATTGTATTTTCCTAATTGTATTATAGCCTATAAATTAATCATTTAAAATTATAAAATTGATTTATCAAACTTATTTATGCTAAACTTGTCTAGAAAAGAGGTGTAACTAAAATGAAAAAACTACTAAAAGTTGTTGGCGCTGTTATAGAAAATGAAAATAATGAAATACTGTGTGCTCTTCGTTCTCCAAACATGTCCCTTCCAAATATGTGGGAATTCCCTGGTGGAAAAGTTGAAAAAGGTGAGAACTTAAAGCAGGCTGTAGAAAGAGAAATAAGAGAAGAATTGGATTGTAATATCAAAGCTTTTGATGTTTTTAATGAAAATACCCATGAATATGATAATTTTATAGTAAACTTGATTACTGTAAAATGCAAATTGGCATCTGGCAAACCCACTGCTAATGAACATTCTAAACTTATATGGTTAAAAAGAGAAAATTTACTTTCTTTAAAGTGGGCTCCTGCAGATGTTCCTGCTGCTATGCAATTAGCAGAAGAAAAGGCATAGCAAAACTGTTATACCTTTTCTGAACTTTTTACCCATCATACTCAACTAAGGCCTTCTTTAAGTTTCTAACTCCCCCTCTAGGATTGTCTACATCGCCCTTATATCTAGGAATTAGATGAACATGCAAATGCTTTATTGTCTGTCCAGCATAATAACCAATGTTAACTCCTACATTGTATCCTGCTGGTTCATACTGAATATCTAACATTTCCTTAACCTCATGCATAAGGCTGTATATAGCTTTTATTTCTTCCTCTGAAGCTTCAAATAAAAATGGGAAATGCCTTTTTGGTATTATCAAGGTATGACCTTCATTTACAGGAAATTTATCCATTATAGCAAAAGCAAGCTTATTTTCTGCTATTATTTCTGATTTGTTGTAGTTACAAAATATACAATCTGTCATTTTAATCCTCTCCTTTTAATTTACAAACATTTATTTCAATACTTAAAGCAGCTATTGCACTTAAAACAATAGCTACTTTAGGTTTTGAACTTTCTATTTTTTAATATACATTATCAGATCAACTAAATCTAATATGACACCTGCTGATCTTAAATAATCTAATCCTATTAACCCATTAACTCTTTCATTGGGGTCTATCTCACCAAAATCTAACTTAATATTGTTAACAACTATATTTCCACATTCGATTGAATCTATTTTCTTTCTTACTGAATAGCAAACTGTTCCACCATAACCTGATGCTTTAACTAATTCATCCTCATCTGAAAAACCAACATCCATGCTTTCCAAATAATCAGCTGCTATGATTGTATGAAATGCCCCTGTATCTATTATTACATCATTTACTATAACTGATTTTCCTTCATGCTTAAGAATCACGGAAGTATATAGCAGCCCATTCTTAATTACTAATTTATGCAATTCTATACACTCCTTCTAATTCCAACATGTTTAACTAATTGTACTACTAATTTTTCATGCTTTGTGCTATATACCAGTTGACCTGGCTTACAATTAATAAATTCCTTCATAGCTTCTTTACCGTCGGCAATTGCCTTAATAATTGCAACTTCATCAATAAATTCTTTGTCATCTTGTATATGTGATTCTACTATTTCAAATTTTACAAATTGTTCTGGATAAAGTTTCCTGACTTCTTCCCATTTCATTTTGAATCACCTCTTGACTTAAAATTATAATAAATATATGCTCATTATAACATTTCTTCTTTAGAAAAGTCATATTCACACTAAAATGTGCTGATAATTTTCCATTCATGGTTTTCTAATTCAAGCTATTGTATCTAATATTTAATTAAACCATATGTCACTCTTATTCCATAACACTCTGGTCACTCTATATCATTATTTTATCATAGTTCAACTTAATTTGAGCCAAAAATTATGATGAGTTTAAGAGTTTAATTATTTTTCTATACTTGGTATAATATTGAATGGATGATTACACATTAATTGGCAACTATAACTATGTTTAAAATGTTATACAGGGCTTATACTGCCTTGTTTTTTTACTTAGAAAGGAGCTCAAATTGGATATTATACTTGTAGAAGATAAGGACAGTAGCTTGGAGGTACAAATCAAGTATCCAGGTATGAATTCACAAGTACAACAGCTTATACAAAAAATTAAGAGCCTTGATATAAAAATAGCCGGAAGTGCCAATGAAAAAAATGTTTTACTCAATATTTATGATATTTTTTATATTGAAAGTGTTGATCGAAAAACCTTTATATATACAAAGGCTGAGGTTTTTAGAAGTAATAAAAAACTATATGAACTGCTTGATGAATTGAAAGAATTTGGCTTTGTTCAAATAAATAAATCCTGTATTATGAATATGGATGTATTAGACAGCGTAAAAACTATCCTTAATAGCCGATTAAAAGCCACCTTGATTAACGGCGAAAATGTTATTATTACAAGAACTTATATTCCAGAAGTTAAAAAATGGCTTGATGGGGAGGCAGAGTGCTATGAAGAGCAAAAGAAAAATTATTAGAGATTATGTTATTGCAAGCCTTGCAGTAAGTATGCTTATTGTATTTTGGGTATTCTGCATCGATGCTGTTTATTATCATTTATGGTCAAACTTTAAAATCATCATCTCTATAGTATCCTATGCTTTTATAATATGCTTAGTGGAGATTATAATTAGATCACTATTAGATAATAAGCCTGTGATTTCCATGCTTGCTGAATACTCAGTGGTGGTTCTGCTATTTTTTGTATTTGGAACAAAGTTTAACTGGTATCCAAAGGGTTCAGAGTGGTTTGCATTTATTTACACAATACCTGTATATGCAGTTGGATATTTGCTGCGATTGTTAGGTGCGCGAAGGGATGCTGATCACATCAATAAAAGATTAGAAGACAGAAAAAAAAGAGTAAAACATAATATAGGAAATGATAATTAAATATTAGAAAATAGTAAAGGCTGCCAGATGGCGGCTTTTTTTGTAACTCATAACAGCGTATTTGTAACACATGACTAACATTATTGCAGGTAGTATATGTAAATGTTAGGATGTAGCTATGTAATCAATGCTAGTGAAAGGGACTATAAAAATGAAAAAACATAAAACAATTACTTTTTTTCAAGGAGCTTTAATGAGAAAGGTGGGAAAAATAATGCTAATTTTACTTTCGGTACTTATTTTCTGCATAATTACATTAGTAGTTATTTTATTAATACAAAGCCCCGGAAAAGTAAAACCATTGGTGGATAAAAACAGAAGTGTTATTAAGGGCAGTATTTCAGAAAAGGCCTATGTAAAAATTAATGGAGTTAACATGGGTATGATTATTAAAAGTAAAGATGCCTCAAATCCAGTACTTCTATTTGTTCATGGAGGCCCTGGTATGCCTGAGTATCCTTTTACTGAAAAATATCCTACATGCCTTGAAGATCATTTTACAGTAGTATGGTGGGATCAAAGGGGCTCAGGATTATCTTATAAAAGTGGTATGCCAAAAGAAAAAATGACAACGGAACAGTTTGTATCTGATACTATAGAAATATCTAAATATCTTTGCAGCCGTTTTGGGCAAGATAAGATATACCTTATGGCTCACTCCTGGGGTTCTTATATAGGTATACAGGCCGCAGCAAAAGCACCTCAATTATATCATGCCTATATTGGAGTTGGACAAATATCAAATCAAATGGAGTCTGAAAAAATTGCCTATGACTATATGCTTAAGTATTATAAAGCAGCAGGAGATGAAAAAACTGTAGATAAGCTTCAGAAATTATCCTTTAAAACAATGGATCATATGCCAAAAGAATATAATCGTGTAAGGGATGGTGTTATGCATAGAGCAGGAATTGGCACCACTCATAATATGAACTCTGTAGTCACAGGTATATTTATGCCGGTTATGCAAAATAGTGAATATACCCTTGGAGAAAAGATAAATATATGGCGTGGAAAAGCATTCTCAAGCTCTACTGTTTTAAGTAAGGATCTTTATAGTACAGATTTAACTACCAAGGTAACAAAGCTTGATATTCCAGTATATTTCTTCTCAGGAATATACGATTATACTGTAAATCATTCCATGTCAGAAGCCTATCTAAAGAAAATTCAAGCACCTGTAAAAGGTTTTTATCTCTTTAAACAATCTGCCCACAGCCCAATGTTTGAAGAACCTGAAAAAGTTATGCAAATTATGCAGGAGGATGTAAAAAACAAAATAAACACCTAGTCTTACCTAAGTGTTTATTTTAAAATATACCTTATATGTACTACTATAGATTTTATTTTTCTCTAAGGTTCTGATTCCTTAGGACATTTAAAATTTATTAGTCATCATTAAGGGTATAACTTTTTCCTGAACATCTTCTATATTTTCATTATATTCTATATTTTAAAAATTTTCAATCTTTTTGTTGCAAATATTTTTATTTCATAATTTTTTAGCACTTATTGCAAGCACAGCTCGATTTATAATTTTTGTTTCATAAAAAAACTACCTGATTATTTGGTAAATTTTTATTAATTATCTTGATTTTTATAAACAACCGAGTATAATGTAGTTATACAAATCATACTTTTCATACATTACTAACAATGAAAGGAGTAAAAATTATGAAACATCCAAATGGCAAATATGCATGGACAGTAAAAATCGGTGAAAAAGGACAATTTGTTATTCCTAAAGAAGCCAGAGATATTTTTGACATCAAGCCCGGAGATACTATTATAGTTCTTGGTGATGAGGAGAAAGGGATTGCTATCCCTCCAAAATCAATGTTTACAAAACTGGCCGAAACAATTTTTAACGAAGATCTTCCGAAAAGAGATGATAGTGAAAAATGAGTGTACTTGAAGTAAAAAATCTGTGTAAAAAATACCCTGCTTTTGAGCTGAAAAACGTATCATTTTCTCTTGCAAAGGGAAAAATCACAGGATTTATAGGCAGAAATGGAGCAGGCAAATCCACAACATTAAAATCACTGTTTAATTTTGTGCATCCTGATAATGGTGAGGTTATATTTTTTGATAATAACTTTTGTGACAATGAATTTGGTATCAAACAGCGTGTAGGTTTTGTTTCTGGTGGAGTTGATTACTATTCAAAGAAGAAAATCAAAACAATTACATCTATTACTAAATCCTTTTATGATAAATGGGATGATACTGCCTATTCCAAATATATGACTATGTTCAAATTGGATGAAAACAAAACACCTGAACAGTTATCAGCAGGCATGAAGGTCAAATATGCCCTAACTCTTGCATTGTCACATAATGCAGAACTACTTATCCTTGATGAACCTACAAGTGGACTTGACCCTATTTCAAGGGATGATTTGCTTGATGTGTTTATGGAACTTTGTGACAACGGAATTACCATATTGTTTTCAACTCACATCACTTCTGACCTTGATAAGTGTGCTGATAACATCATTTATATTAAAAACGGTATGATTTTTGCTGAATCCGATATCAAATCATTTGTAGATAGCTATAAGGTTTTAGAACTTACAAAAAATCAATTAACCGAAAATTTACAACCAAACCTAATTGGTTGTAAAAGAAGCAAAAATGGTTTTTCAGCACTCATCAGAACAAAGGATATTTCATCTTTAGGTATAGATTATATAAATGCCGATTTAGAGTCAATCATGGTTCATCTTGAAAAGGAGAGTGAATAATGAGAAATCTTTTAAGAAAAGAATTATTGCTTTCTATGCATCCTACAGCACCTATTTTTCTTATTCTTTCCATGATGCTTATCATACCCAACTATACGTACTATGTTGTGTTCTTTTATACAGGATTAGCTGTGTTTTTCACATGCTTGAACGGCAGAGAAAACAATGATGTTTTTTATACGCTAACACTTCCTATTGCTAAAAAAGATATTGTAAAGTCACGTTTTGCTTTTGTAATTCTTCTGCAACTAGCACAGATAATTATAGCAATACCTTTTGCAATCATACGCCAAAATCTGCCGGTACCTGGTAATAAGGTTGGTATGAATGCAAATATTACTTTGTTTGGCATTTCACTTATAATGCTTGGCTTATTTAACTACATTTTCTTTAAAATTTACTACAAAGACGTTAACAAGGTAGGAACTGCTTTTGTAAAATCAACTATTGCAATATCTGTTTATATAGTAATTGCGGAAACTTGTGCACATGTTGTACCATTTGTAAGAGATTATCTGAATACAAAAGACCCACAATACCTTACTTATAAGTTAATTGTATTAGCAGCAGGAATAATAATTTATGCTTTTCTTACACATGTGGTTTATAAAAAATCAGTTAAAGCTTTTGAATCTTTTGATTTATAATGTTATATAGGCTAAATAATGAGGCTTACTAACAAGAAAACCTGGGTAGAAATCTCTTATCCAGGTTTTCTTGGCAAAAGATAACTATAAAACGCTAACAATTTTTTAGCGAAGATGCATTCCTAGAACTTAAATATATCTTCTAGGTTTATAGACATATCTGGAAAAACTGTACTTATATAAGTATCTTTATTATTCATTAATCTTCAGCTGATATAATATTTAAACTTTGCAGTTCTTCTTTTTCTCTTGTAAAGTAAAATAACTTTTTCTTATCTTCATCCCAGCAAGTAACAACATGTACACAATCATAAGGTTTTACAGCAGGTATCAATTTTTTTATATCAATTTCGTTTTGTTTTAAAATTGCTGCAATATCCTCTTTAGGTATATCTTCATATTCTAAATCACTGGCACTTAGTTGTTCATATATCATGCTTAATATATGAGAATAAAAAGAATTGGAACAAATATCCCATTCAAATAAATCATCGTTAGTTGTTATATGAACCTTTGGATTATCGTTTTTTATATCTTCAACATCTATTCCTTGATACCAACATCCCTGATTTTCTATCCAAAACAATAAATAATTTTTTGTTTTTTTCAAGTTCTCCAATGTAGTTTCTTCATCTTCGTCTTCTACTTCTTCCATTAAATAATTATAAGAAAAATCAAGCTCCTCTGGGGAAAAAATTCTATGTAAACAGGTGTTAATGCTTAATTTGCCATAATGTAAATAATATTCTTTTAATGGCTTAGGTAATTTTATATTCAAGCGTTTTTCAGCTTCAGATATTTCTTCTTCTGAAAATCCTTCAACATTGTTATTATATAACTTACTTAACAATTCGTAAGGGTTTAAATTATACTGTTTGCTTTCCATTACTTGTCTCCTTTTCTACTTACTTAATACATGTATTTACAATATATAAATTGTAGCACTTATAGATTTTTATAATCAAGTCTAGGAGACTTAAAATACATTATGCGATAAACTTCCATTCTTTATTAACAATACTTTAGCAGCTATTTGAATACATACTATAGCTGCATTAAGCTCAAGCAGATTTAAATGAAATAGACACTGAGAATTTGCCATTATTATAAAAAGCCTCTATTGTTCCATTTAACCGTTTAGTAATTTCTTTAGCTATTGCCAAGCCTAATCCTGTAGTGTTTTTATTTCTAGACTTATCCTTTGTATAAAAACGTTGAAATATATAATCTAGATCATCCTTGCTCATAGGTTCACTGAGATTAGAAAAAGTAAATGTATAGTCATCTGATTCCTGAATTTCAAAGCAATATTCTCCCCTACCATGTACAATTGCATTAAATAAAATATTTAAAAATATTCTTTTCACTCCTTGTTCATCCCCTAATATCATGCACGGTTTCTCTGGCAAATGAACAGTTGGTTCTTGCCCCTTTTTATAAAAATCATCATAGTACATGGCAAGTGTATCTACCAAAATTTTTTTTGCATCTATAAGCACATGTTCATAAGTAATCTCACCTGATTCAATACGTACATACTCAAATAATTGTTCCAGCAGCATCTTAACCATATTTTGACGTTCTAATATTATTGCTAAGTACTCTTGGTGTTCTTTCTCTGTAACACTTGTCTGGAGCATTTGAACGTACCCACTAGCAGTTGTGAGCGGAGTGCGTAAATCATGTGAAATATTAGTTATACTCTGCCTAAAATTCTTGTTTAGCCTTTTAATTAGTATACGGGACAGCCTTATATCTCGTAGTAAATTATTAAGCTGATTAACAAGACTTGTAATATCCTTTTGTTTTGCTACTACTGTCAGTAACTGATTTGTATCTGTTAGGTTCATGATTTCCTTTAATTGTTTCGTAATATGCTTAATATTGCTGCGATAATACAGATGATAAAAAACAAGTATGATAAACATAAACAAAAAAGTTGTAACTACCCAAATGCTTTCCATATTACCTCCTTTACTTGTCAATCAATCTACATCTCTCTTTGAGAATAATAAACCAGATCCAAA
The DNA here is from genome assembly GCF_001038625.1 of Clostridium carboxidivorans P7. GTDB lineage: Bacteria > Bacillota > Clostridia > Clostridiales > Clostridiaceae > Clostridium_AM > Clostridium_AM carboxidivorans. The sequence continues at coordinate 786,187 of NZ_CP011803.1, read as the reverse complement.
AATTGTAACTATTCCAATTAGCAAAAATGCAATTGAATAATTCACAACATCCTCTGGTTTTGAATTTAAATTAACTATGGTACTACGCATATTTGTAAGAGAATACCTTTTAAAAGTATCATTTTTTGTTATCAAAGTAAACAGACCTACTATGAAACTGCTGCTTGCCACTAACAAAATAGAAATTATAATTGTAATACCTTCGTTTTTTAATAGATAAGATAAAAAAGTACCAATTCCTGCAGTACCCCAAAACATGCAAACCATTCCAATATTCATTCGAATAAATGCAGCCAAATTAACTTGTCCTAGTTGAAATAGCATTATAGTTGATAATAAATTTAAAATGCCAAAACCTAATAGAATTATTGTAATGACAGAAGATATAGCTATATATTGTCCAAGAACTAATTTCCATCTGGCTATTCCATGGCAAGTCATTTGTCGTATATTCCCACCAGAATATTCAGCAGTAATTATACAAGCCACAAATATGAGGATCATATAGAAAATAAAATCTGCACTATAGGATTTTTGATAGCTAGAAATTGCTGTTTCCAAAATCTGATGTTTTATCCCAGTAGAAAGAGAAGTTGATCTTTCTATAAATATAGAAACAAAGGCAATAACATTCATTGCTAACAATATAACTGAGACAGCATGAAAAATCCTGCTTCTAAATATTTTATAAAATTCACTAAAAATTACATTCATCATTATTGATTCCCTCCTGTATTCCTTATCCTGACCTAAACAATTATCAATTGCTTAGCCTCCCATCAACTTTACAAAATATCCTTCTATATCATTGCCTTCCAAGCAAATCCTTGATACTAAAACACCATTCTCAACCAATTCTTTATTAATTTGTTCTGGTATATCCAAGTAATCATAAATGCAAATTTTTCCTTCATTAAATACTTTAAAATCTGAGCTGTTGATGTTATTTTTTAAAACGTAGGCTGCTTTTTCAGAATTATTCACCACAATGGTAAGACACTTTTTGCAGCGTTCTTCCAATTCTACTGCTTGAAATTCATCAATAAGTACCCCTTTATTTATTACTCCATATTTTGTTGCAATCTTAGTAAGTTCTCCTAAAATATGAGAGGAAATTAAAATAGTAATTTCATTTTCACTATTTAGTTTTAATAGTAATTCTCTAACCTCTTTGATACCAGAGGGATCTAATCCATTAATGGGCTCGTCTAGAATAAGAAAATCAGGATTACCTAATAAGGAAATTGCAATGGATAAACGCTGTTTCATGCCAAGAGAAAAAGCTTTAGTTTTCTTTTTACCCGTATTTTGTAAACCAACCAAACCTAGAACCTCATCCACATTACCATAGTCTGTAATACCAAGTAGCTTATCATAATAAATCAGGTTTTCTCTTGCTGTCATGTTAGGATAAAGTGCTGGCTGTTCAATAACACATCCTATTCTTTTCCTGGCTTTTTCTAAATTGCTACTTTCAAACAGTTGAATATCACCCTGATCCTTATAAATCAATCCACAAGCAATTTTCATGATTGTTGTTTTACCTGCACCATTTTTTCCTATTAAACCGTAAATATCGCCCTTCTTAATATTAAGATTAACTTTATTTACAGCTATTTGTTTTCCGTATCTTTTAATTAAATCATTAGTTTGTAATACTAAACTCATATATTTTACCTCCTACTTCCTATAAAAGCATTGTTTAATGCTACATTTAAATAATAAATGAAAGGTATTAAAATAGAATTTAGAATTTATCAAGAAAGTATCAAGTTTTATGAATTAATTGTCTTGCATTTTATATCCTATTCCCCAAACTGTTTTTATGTATTCTTCTCCATGTTTCAATTTATTACGTAAATTACTAACATGTACTGTTACCACTCTTTCATCCATAATATATTCTTCAGACCAAACACTCTCAAATATATTCTGTTTGGTAAATACTTTCCTGGGACTACTAATTAATAATTCTAATATACTATATTCTTTTACAGTAAGTTCAATAGGCTCATCATTAATAGTTACAATATGATTTTCACTATCTAAAATTAAATCTTTAAATCCGAATATGTTGCTTTTATCTATGGTTCTACCCTTATTCATTCTTCTTAATACCGCACCTATCCGAACAATTAATTCTTCATTGTTAAATGGCTTTGTTATGTAATCATCTGCCCCGTCTCGAATCAATTCAAGTTTAGTGCCTAAATCATCTTTTGCTGATACACATATAATAGGAATTTGGAACTCTTCGTTAATCTTCGCTAAAATTTCTTCCCCACTTAATCCTGGCAGCATTAAGTCCAATAAAATTAAATCAAAAGACTCTTTTTCTAATAATAAAAGCGCCTCTGTACCAGAAAACGCAGCTACTACTTCATATTCATTTTTTCTCAATAAGGTTTGTACCATTTTATTAATTTTAGGATCATCCTCTACAACTAATATTTTATTCATCCTTATCTCTCCTCAAATTCTTATTTATCTTTTTATTATATAAATAATTTATATGTCACATTAATTTACAGTTACAACTTAATCAATAAAAGTATTATAGCATAATCTGGTGATTTATATTTTGAAGGCAGTGATAAATTCTCTGATTATAAGAAGCAATTTATAAGTTGGTCTGTCTTGAAGTACAATCATATGCTATGATAGAGGTAATTCTTGTTAGAAAAGAGGGAGTTATATACATGATTTTAGATGATAAATATGCAGATTATATTAAAGATTTACTAAATAAGGCATCAGACTATGATGCTGAAAGAAAGATATTTGGTTCACGTAACCATCAATATAAATTAAATCCTATTATTTCCGAAGAACAAGTAAAAAACTTCGAAAAAGAACATCAAATTATACTACCAGAAGAATATCGTTTCTTCCTAACAAAGATTGGTAATGGTGGAGCAGGTCCAGATTACGGAATTTTTCCATTAGAAGATATAATGGAAAATGAGAAGTATTGTATGTCCAAGAAAGCTTTTATTGATGTAGGATTGACTGACGCTATGTGGGATTATGCAATGGGTGACGAGGACAGATTGTTTACATGGACTGGAATGTAGAACCTGAATTAAGACCTTTTTTTACTGGTCTTACATTTATGGAATGGTATGAAAAATGGCTTACTGAAATCTCAACAAAGTATTAGTAATTTATCATTTACAAACATTGGTCGGTATCCATATTTCCACAAGCTAAAATAAGCTTCATAGGGATCCTTTATATCATTTTTCTCCATTAGTGGCCACATAACATATCTTGCTAAATCATAATCACAAGCAATATTATACAAGGATTCACTAAATAAGATAAGTGGATTTTCTGAAGCTTCTTCCTCTAAGTCTCTAAACCAATCACCTTGCATATCATACAAATCACAATTTAGTATCTCATAATAATCGTATTTATCTTCAAATTCTCTTTTATCCATTATTCTAATTTCAAGATTATCACAATCAATAAGGCTTGTCTCTTCCAAATCTGTTAATATTTCATTAATACCTTCTGCATATTTTAATGCAATGTTTTCAAGTTCTGATCTAGATATCATAATATTCTTTTTAGGAATAAAATAACCAGCTATTGTTCCATCTTCTTTTTCATATTCATCTGCAGTTATATCATAAATCAATTTTAATCTTTTAAACATTTCTTCGCCATGTGAAAATGGTACAAAAAATTCCTTCAACTTATCATATTTATTAGGTCTAAAGTAATGAAAGAAAAATGGGGGTACTGGTTCATCATCATATATGTCCATATTCTCCTGTTCTAAAAACATTTCTTTTATTTCTTGATTTTCTTCTAGTACATTCTCCCACTCTTTTGGTATTTTCATAATTTATCTCCTCAATATAATAATTACCTTTTCAATTATTTTTTCTTTTGCTGAAATTTAGCTTTTCCTGTTGCAACTTGATATACAGCAGCTGCTATTATTATCATACATACTATGACAGAACCATATTTTACTAACTCGTACATTACTATCACCTCACCTCGAAAATATTAACATATTATGTAATACAAATTATAAACAACTAAAAACCCCTCAAATAGAATAACTATTCGAGGGGTAAAACATTCACTAATTAAAGAATTGTAACATTTTCTGCTTGTAGTCCTTTTGGTCCTTTAACTGCATCAAAAGAAACTTCCTGACCTTCTTCAAGTGACTTATAACCTTCTGATTTTATTTGAGAAAAATGTACAAAAACATCTTTACCATCTTCTCCTGTTATAAATCCAAATCCTTTTTCTCCATTAAACCATTTTACTGTACCATTCATAATGCGTACCTCCGAAATTTTATTATTCCTAAATTCATTGTAATAATCCACTAATAAAATTTCGATATCATTATACTATATTATTATAAGTACTCATTGAAATATATTTGTGTTAAATTATTTACTACCAATTTAAGTTCTTGATAAGAATAACACATTATACTATATAATGCAAGCTTTTTATAATTAAAAGTTAAATAAAGCTTATATTTATTTAATATTAAGAATTAAATCTGTATCCTGTACCCCATATAGTTTCAATATACTCAGGATTTCCAGAGTCTTTTTCTATCTTCTTTCTAAGTTTTTGTATATGTACTGCTACAGTAGCTGTATCCCCACAATAATCTTCTCCCCAAATGCTGCTAAATATTTGATCCTTTGTGAAAACTATATTAGGGTTTGACGCTAAGAATACCAATAATTCATATTCTTTAGTTGTTAGAAAAATTTCCTTGCCATTTACAAATACTTTATGAGAATCTGTTTGAATTTCCATAGCCTTATGACTGATAATCTCTAAAGTAACCTTTTTACCTGATAGACGTTCATATCTCATAATGTGAGATCTTATTCTTGCAACTAATTCTGCTGGACTAAAAGGCTTGGTTAAATAATCATCTGCACCAAAGCCTAAACCTCTTATTTTATCTATATCTTCATTTTTAGCTGATACAATTATAATGGGAATTTCAAATTTATCTCTAATTGCTTTTACTATTTCATATCCATCTTTACCAGGAAGCATTAAATCTACTACAACTACATCATAAACACCAAGTAAAGCCCTTTTTAATCCTGATATTCCATCCTGTTCTATATCCACCTTATATCCATTCAATTGAAGATAATCTCTCTCTAAAGCTGCAATATTATTATCATCTTCAATTATTAAAACCTGTTTCACAAAAATCTCTCCTTCTTTGTACCATTATCATTAAATTACTATAGGAAGCTCTACTATAAAAGTGCTGCCTTCTGACAAAATGCTCTGAACGGAAATTTCCCCTCCGTGGGCTTCCACCATTTCCTTAGCAATTGCCAGTCCAAGCCCTGTACTCATTAAGTCCTTTGTTCTTTCTGTATCTATACGGTAAAATCTATCAAATACATAAGGGATCTTATCTGGGGCTATTCCAGGACCATTGTCACTTATGATAATTTTTATATGGTCTTTTTCATTTATTAATTCAATGGAAATAGCTAAATTTTCTTTATCACCATATTTAACAGCATTTCCTATAATATTTCTCGTAGTTTGATATATTCTTTTTCCATCTATGTTAACTTCTATTTCTCTTTCTATTTTATCGGTAAAACTAAATTTAATATTTTTTTCACCTAAGACAAAGGCAAATTCCTCCATCAGATCCTGCATAAAAGGTTTTATCTTTACTTTTTCAAATTTAAAATCTACCTTTTGCATATCAAGCTTTGAAAACAAAAATAAATCATCAATAAGTCTGTTTATATAATCTATATTACTATGAATTGTTTTAAGATAGCTATTTATTGTATCAGGTGAATGTGCAACACCATCCAATATAGCTTCAACATATCCATTTATTGAGGTAATTGGAGTTTTTAAATCATGGGATATGTTTGCTATAAGAGTCTTTCTATTTTCCTCATATTCTTTTTTTAACTTTTCACCCTGCTCTAATTTTTCTGCCATTTTATTAAATTCATCTATTAAAATACCAATTTCATTATAAACTTTTTTTTCAATTCTAACCTCATAGTTTCCCTTAGCAATTTGCTCTACTCCAGTTTTTAGACTTTCAATAGGCTTCATAATTCTTTTCTCTAATCGCCAATATATGTATAAGTGAGCAATTTCCTTAGCAGTAAATATTGCTGCAAAAAAAATGGTTATAGCCTTAATCCCCACAACCTTAAAGATGAAGTATATTATAAGTATATTAATCAAAAAGGCCATAGGGCGAAGCCAAATTAAATATTTATGACATAAGCGAAATTCATCTTTATGCCTATGGTGAATCTCATGAATTCCATGTAAATGTTCATGAGGTTCATCATGCCATCTATGGTGTTTTTCATGCCACTCTTTGTGAAGCTCACTTTTACTCTTTTTTAAAATACCCATATATACCACCTTTAAAATTTAGTTACAATTAATATTACCACAGTATATTCTCACTTAAAATAAAAAAATGGGTGTAAAATTTAAGCTTACACCCACAGACCTTTACCAACTGAAGTTTACTAAAGCATTTAAACTATTTTCACCTTTAGCAGTAACTTCTATCTTTTCAACTTCATTATTTTTATTGACATATACATTTAAATCAGCATTGCTATTTTCAGAGCAAAGTAATTCTTTCATAAAATCATGACACTTATGCTGTTCACCCATACCTTCAAAATGGAAGTTTTTATGAGTCTCTCCTAAATCTTTATGATGATTTTTGATTTCACTAATTATATCCTTCAAGTTGAGAGACAATATTGATATTTCATCCTTTTCTTCCACTTTAAGATTATTTAGCGTATTAAGTATAAAAGTGATTTTTGAAAGTTTTCCCTTTATGCCTTTATGCTCACAACATCCTATACCATGATGATCCATATGAGCCATTTTGCCTATGTGATGGTGGAATCCATGATGTCCACAATCCTTCATATTAAACTCTGTATTGCTTTCATGCTTTGCTTTTTTTCCATCACAATCAAACTCACTGTTTATTTTAGCTTTACACTCCCCAGTAGTTGTATTAGTGCTAAGTTCCTTAGAAAGGGACAATACTTTTGTCTCTCCTTTTGCAGCATCTAATTTAATCTTTACATTAAATTCTTCCTTTTCCTGCATAGTTTTAAATACATCATATAAAATTTTAATCCTGTTCATTAATATGACCTCCTAATATTTTTGCAAGGCTGTTATTTTTAATTTCTTGCTTGTTATGAGTTCATTATAAAGACAGAGATTAAAAATCCTTTAAAGCAATTTTAAAAATTTTATAAAGAATTATAAAATAAGTTTAAAATAATTATCAATCAAATTTTCTACATGAAGTTTCTATTAGCCGTGGTATTTTATCATGCACCAATTTATTGTAAACTTTCTCTCTATGCTATTTAATATTTTCATCTACAAAAAATACCTTACCCTTATCTCCATCCACTAGTATTTTCTGTCCATCCTTCAGCATACCCATTACTCCTGATATATTTACCACTGCTGGAATTCCATATTCTCTGGCTACAATAGCTCCATGTGATAAAAATCCTCCTGTTTCCATAACAACAGCTCCTGCTTTTAAAAACAATGGTGTCCATCCTGGGTCAGTGGATGGTGCTACCATGATCTCTCCTGGCTGAAGTAGTCCTCCCTCATTGGGATTGCTTATCAGCCTAACTAATCCAGAAGCTTTTCCAGCAGCAACTGGTATTCCAGTGAGATAATTGCTGGAACCCTCTGTAACTGATTCTGTAAACTTTGGAGTTTCTCCATAAATTACATCTGGTGGAGCAAGCAATTCCATTTTTTTCTTCCATTCTTTTCTTCCAGCAATTATAAATTGAAGTCCTCTACCATCCCATTCACCACTCAATATTGAAAAAAGCTCTGTCCATGTACAAAAAAATACATCATCTGGTTCTTTAATTACAGCTCTTTCATAAAAGCGATGACCTAATTCTATGGCAATTGTTCTGTATGCATCCATAATCAATGCTAATACGGATTTATTCTTTTCTCGCACTGCTGCCCCATTCTGACATTCTTTAACAAGTTTTCTTATTTCAGAATGCTTAGAAGTAGGTACTTTTTCTTTAATTTCAACCCATACCTGTTCTAATTTCTCTTTTTGCTCCTTCTTAAGCCTCCCAATGTCAGCAGTATTTATAGTACTACGTATAATCCCCAGTAAATAAGATGGATCTTCTCTCCATCTAGGGTTTATAATATCCAGCTCATAAACTGCCCGATGACCATATTCTTGTATAAACTCATGAAAGGCCTTCTTAAAGTGAGAGCTTTCAGGCAGCTTTACTTCCCAGTTCATAGGATCAAAGTTAGCATCATTAAAATATTTAACAGCATCAGAGTCATTACGAGCCAGCTCAGCCATTTCAACCAACCTATAGCCTTGATCAGCACTGGTTATATCTGCTGTTCCTCCAACCATTAATGCATTTATCACCATTAGTGATTTATCTGAAAAATACCCAGTAAGAATGTTTAATAAGTACATAATTGGCATGCTGCCTGCTGCACTTAAAAACATAAATTCTTTAGCCATTCCTTTGACGATGCTGCCTAATTCATTATACTTACTAATAAAATCTTGATCTGTCCACTTACTAAACTCTTCACTGGTTATTGACTTTACTGAAGCTGTAATCTGACTCCAGGTTTCAGCAGAGTTTTCCTTGCCTTGTTTAACCAAGTCCATGTTCTTAACTACACGTTCTTTTCTCTTTAATCCAATTACTCCACCATAGGGATCAGGGTCTTCTATTTCCATATCCTTCTGGTGACCACCCCAAAAGACGCCAAAACCTTGAGGCAGTGCTCCCATTGCATCATAATTTCCCCACTGCTGAACTGACATATTGCAATAAAGCCTTCCATTGAAAAACTTGGAAAATTGCAACCCATGAGGAAAGTCATAACCCACTCCAGTAAAAAAGCCTTGATGCATAGTATCAATAATATTTTTCATTAAGCGCCGATTTAAAGGTGACTGAACCATGGGAACAGCATCTCTATAATTGCCATTGGACCATATGTCCGGTTTGTTCTGCAAATCAGGAAATGTCTTTCGTGGAATAGTGGTTATTGGTCTAGCCTGAACCAAGACAAACTTTCCTCCATCATAAACCCATTCCACATCCTGATGTTGATCACCATTACCTAAGGCATCAAATACTCTCAGTAAAAGCCTGCCAAGCTTTTCAATTTCCTTATCCTGTAGTACCTGCTGTAAAGACATTTCCTCTAACTTAATAAATTGAGTTCCACCATTTTCACTTTTGATGACCATCCCTTGCTTGTGTCCAATTTTTCTTGATATTAAATGAGGACTGGCATTTACAGCTTCAGCTTCTAGATAATATGTATCTGGCTCCACCGTGCCAGACACCACTGACTCACCCAACCCAAAATTAGCGTTAATCACTATAACATCCTGACGTCCTGATAAAAGATCACAAGTAAAACCTACTCCAGCAGCTTTAGCTTCCACCATCTCCATGATAACTACCGCTGCTTTTACATCATCATCACTTATATTCATCTTTTTGCGATATGCCACCGCTCTAGGAGACCACAAGGAAGCATAACATCCTTTCACTGCTGACAGTATGTCCTCTAAATTGCAAACATTCAAAAATGAATCATGTATGCCAGCAAAGGATGCCTTTTCAGAATCTTCCGCAACTGCAGAGGACCTCACAGCCCAGGATTTTTTTAATTTCCCACAGCTATTGATATATGTAGATAATTGCTGAATAATATCTGGTGGTATTGATCCTCTCATGATTTTTTCTCTTAACTGCTCCAATCTATATTTCACATCAGTTTCATCCAAATTGTCCATAGTAGTCACCGAAGCAACATTATCAATTATTTTTTGTAATTCATTGTACTTGATATATTCATCATAAGCCTGGGCAGTCAGCACTAATCCTTGGGGAACATTGAAACCATATTGTTCTAACCTTCCTAAATTCCAGCCTTTACCTCCAACCATTAATACACCCGATTCAAAAGCTTCTTTCCAATTCAAAAGATACTTCATCTTAAGCAGCCTCCCTTACTTATATCAGATTTTTTAGAACTATCTACCTTGCTGGCCGCACCATATAGAAATAAATCTACCAATTTGGATATTTCTTCATGGAGTTCAAACTTTGAGGGATCATTAAGCCATTCAAAGGTCATTGTACTTCTAAGAAGATCCATATGTCTTACCAACAATTCAACTGAAATATCAGGCTTTATTTCACCTGCCTTTTGCCCCAGGCTTATAATTTTTTCCAAAATACTCTGAGTACCAGTTTCAGTGCTTTTATATCCTGGTTCCTTAACCATATTTCCTAAGCGGTAATTAATACATATTCCTGTAATTTCAGGATTCTTTTCAACCCAGTCATAAGAATGATTAAGGGCAGCCATAAGGCGAGACTTAGTATCTGTAAGATTCTGTATAATTTTAAAATTTTCTTTAGCTAATTCCTGTGAAATTCCTCTTACATATTCATCAACAATAGCCTCCTTCACTGAAAAGTAGTTATATAGAGTTTTTCTTGCAATATCTGTTTTTTCTGCTATCTGTTCCATTGTTGTATTTTCAAACCCTTGGCTGTGAAATAAATCCATAGAAACCTTGACAATTTTCTGTCTGGTCTCTCTTTTCTTTCTATCCATTCGGCTTTCAGCCAATATTTCCTTAGCATCCATTTTTACACCTCCAGTATATTTTGTACAACACTTATTTTATGCATTGCGCAATTATATACATTGAGTAATTTTACACAATGTATAAAACTTGTTTTAATTCTATCTCCTATTACTTTCCTTGTCAAGATTCAAAATAACCTCTAGTTACTTGAAAACACTTCCGTTATTCATGTTGTTCCCACAATATTCCAAGTTAATTACCCAAGCAATATTCAAATATAAAATTGCTAAAAAAAAGTCTCATAAATCAAAGGATTTTAAATGATTATGTCGAATAAATTACAGTAATTCAACTACTATCTTATATCACATTAAGGAGAAGGTTATGGGTAATTCAAAACATCAAGCAAAAAACACTATAGTAAACAAATATAAATTAATTTATATACCATTGTTCATTGGATTAATTGCCATATTTTCAATAAGTCTGATAAGTTACTTCACAAGTAGAAATCTACTGTTAGCACAAACGAAACAAAATGGAGTAAACCTAGCTAAGCAAACCGTATTACAGATAGAAGGAAATGCCAATTCACTGGAAATAATAAACAAATTGATAGATGATAAAATTAGAAAAGCTGGAAAAGTTGTACTTATGGATCAAAATAATTTGAGTAACGACTTATTAAAAAAAGTTGGAAATGATCTTAATATATCCGAAATAAATTGGTTTTCACCAGAAGGTACAATTATTTATACAAATATTGACCGTTATTTAGGATGGAAACCAGCCAAAAATCATCCTGTAGAAAACTTTAGATTAAGCGGTAAAAGCGAATATATAGAAGGCATAAGAATGGATACAGAATCATTTGACTATAAAAAGTATGGATACTTCAGAAACTCTGATGGCACATTTATTCAAATAGGTATAACTGCCAATGAGGTGGAAAATCTTACACGAAAATTTGACTATGAAGCTTTAGTTGAAAAATTGACCTCAGGAGAAAATGTTCTTCATGTAATTTTTGTTGACAAAAACTTAAAAACCATTGCAGATTCAGATAAAAAAGATATTGGAACTGTATATGATAAGGATAAAGAACCAGAAATGCAGGAAGCGCTTAAAGGAAATATAGCTAAAAAAGATTCTTATTATAATAAAGCAGATATAAAGGCTTTGACAATATATGCTCCTGTGGTTACCAACGGAAAGGTCAATAATGTTCTTGTATTAAGCCTTTCCACAGAAAAAGTTTATCACTCTATTTATATGCTTGCCATAAAGTCATCTATCATAGCTCTTATAATGATTTTGTTGCTTTCATGGATAAAAAATAGAAATATTACTAAGCCTGTAAATAGATTAAATAAATCCATTAACGGAATTGATATAGAGAAGCACTTAGAATATAGACTTCCTTTAACAGAAAATGATACTTTTTTTGGTGTAGCTTCTTCCATAAACAATATATTAGACAAAACCTCTAGTTACTTTTATGAGCTAAAAGAAAATCAAGAAGAATTGCAGTCATCAAATGAAGAAATATCAGCAACCTATCAGCAATTGGCAGCATCAGAGGTAGAACTTAGAGCTCAATATGATGAAATACAAAGCTACACAGAAAAATTAGAAAGCTTAAGACAAAAATATCAAATTGCTATTCAAGGAACTAATAGTGCTGTATGGGAATTTGATATGGAAGATGAAACTATATATTTTTTAGAAGGATTTAAAAACATTATAGGTAAGTCTATTGAGAAAAAAGAAAATATTTATAAAACTTTAAGAAAACTTTTAAGTGCAGAAGATGAAAAGAAGTTAATAAAAGAGGTATCTGAATATATACACACTGAAAAAAAGGAAATACATATCCAGGTACAGATTAAGGATAATCTTGGCAATTTAAAATGGGTATTAATTAGAGGTAAAGGTATTTTTGATAACAACAATGATGTAAAGCTTATAAATGGTATTGTGTTGGATATAACTTCAATTAAAGAACAGGAAGAATATATAAGATATATTGCTTATCATGATTCCTTAACAAATTTGCCTAATCGAAGAAAACTTATGGAAATATTAGAAGACGATATAAGTAAAAATAAATATGGTGCATTGATGCTCTTGGACCTTGATAACTTCAAAGGTATTAATGATACTTTAGGTCATTTATATGGTGATAAAGTATTAAAAAAGGTTTCAGAAAAACTCCAATATATTAAAGATGAAAAAATGTTTATATCAAGATTTGGCGGAGATGAATTTCTTATTTTAATTCAAGATGAAAAGGATATTGCTATAATTGAGAACTATGCAAATCAGATAATAAATGTATTTAAAAATAAATTAGTAATTGAAGGACAGGAAATTTATCTAAGCTGCAGTATGGGAGTTACCCTATACCCTTTTGATAGTAATAAAGTTAGTCAGTTACTTATGAATGCTGACATGGCCATGTATAAAGTAAAGAATAAAGGAAAAAACAATTATATGTTCTTCAATGAAGAAATGACAGAAAAACTACAGGAAAAAATTAAGGTAGAAGGTATTTTAAGAGATGCTATAAAAAAAGAAAAGTTAAAGCTATTATATCAGCCTCAGGTATGTACTTTTACAGGAAAAGTTGTAGGTTTTGAAGCTCTTTTAAGACTAAAGGATAAACATATTTCTCCAGCACAGTTTATACCCGTAGCTGAGGAAACAGGGCTTATTATAGAAATTGGAAGATGGGTTACAAAAGAAGCCGTAAATCAAATAAACAGGTGGAAAAAGAAAGGATTAGATATAAAGCCTATTTCTATTAATTTTTCTCCAAAACAGTTAAATGACTTAAATTACATTGAATTTCTAGAAAATACATTAAAAGAAGTGAGTGTGGAAGCTAAATATATAGAAATAGAAATAACAGAAAGTATATTCTTAGAGGAAAAGGAAAAAAATATAGCATTTATTAATCGACTAAAGTCATTAGGAATAAAAATTTCTTTAGATGATTTTGGTACAGGTTATTCCTCTCTTAATTATTTAACCTTTTTACCAGTAGATAAAATAAAATTAGATAAATCCTTAAATGACAAATTTTTAGAATTTGAAAATGTAAAAGTAATAGACAGTTTGATTTTCCTTGCTAAAAGCTTAAATCTAGAAGTGATAGCAGAAGGTATAGAAGATGTTGCTCAATATAAACGCCTAAAATCAGCGGGCTGCCACTATATTCAGGGATACCTGTTTAGTAAACCATTAGAGGTAGAGGATGCAGAAAAAATATATTATGATAATTTCTTAGATAAGATAAAGTCATAAAAGTCTGTAAAAAATGTGTATACAGTAGCATATTACTGCTCTGTATACACATCTTTCTTATGTACAGTTATTTATTCAATGCTTCATGTTCCTTGCTTAACTCCTCATATAACTGTATGGTGTTCCATTTTTCATTATTCTGAGTCAAAACAGCTTTAAGATTGATTCTGACAGCTGACTTTTTCAAAGAAAGCAATAATTGATTTAATTTCGTACCTGCAAGGTCTGAAAACAAAAGCATTTCATCACCAAGTTCAGGCCCCTCATACTTTTCCACAATAGGATCAATATCCTTCTTGCCAACTAAATAACCAATTGGCTGCAGATATTCCTCTTTGTCTACTTTCTTAATTTTAACTCTAAGTGGTAATGCAGCTTTTATGACACCATCATATCGAGTTTTATCTTTAATATTAAACAATAAAATTGTTGGTTTCATTTGCTCATCCCTTTCAAAAGTCTTATGGTATATATTTCATTATACACTAATTATTTTAATTGGAATATTTACTTTCTATAAAATCTTTCCATTGCTTTTTTAAATAGTACTATTTTGACAAAACCATCCATATATTCTTTTGAGATAGTATAACCCATTTTTTTATAAAAATAATGGTTTCTTTCCTTATCTGCAGGTGTCTCTAAAGTCCAAGCAGTGGCACTTGGAAATTGACCTTCTACAAACTTAATGGCTTCTTGTCCAATTCCATTATTTTCATAATCCGGTATTACACAAAGGCCCTTAAGAAAATAATTGCCATCATTATTATCTCTAATAATAATGTCACCTACTATTTGATTATCACAAATTATCTTATATGTTATTTTATTTAGAATAATATCAGTCATACTTTCTTTAGAATGATTATATCCTGGACATTGTCCATATTTGAGAAAATCATCATAAAAGCTCTGGTTTTGCACATCAATTAATTTGTTAACATCATCAATTGTTGCTTTTACAAATTCAATTTTCATCATACAAATTCCTTTCACCTAGTATGAATTTTCTTCATAGTAAATTACTATTTTACACTAATATAATTATACTGGATAATAATATAGCTTACAAATATTAGATTAGCTGTACAAATATAGCCTTCTTTTCAAATATTCTTTAACTTTTTATATTATATTTAATCAAACAAATTGACAATTGTAGACAAGTATGACATATTAAGTGTCAAGAAAACTTAGAAGGTGATAAAATGGATGTTACATTAAAAAAAGCAACTTTAAATGATGCAAATGTGATTAGTAATATATATGCTCTAAGTTGGAAGTCCGCCTACAAAGGTATAGTACCACAAAAATATTTAGATGAATTAAAACTTGATTTTTGGGTATCATCCTTTGAAAATCGTATAAAAAATAATCTAATAACAGCACAAATTATCTATGAAAATGCACTACCAGTAGGATGTGTTGCTTACGGTAAAGCAAGAGATGATAAATTTACTGATTGGGGAGAAATAATTTCTATTTATTTACTCCCAGATTATTTTAGAAAAGGTTATGGACAAAAATTATTACAGACCGCTATAATTGACATGAAAATAGAGGGTTATAAAAATTTTTATTTGTGGGTACTAAAAGAAAATATTAATGCAAGAAATTTTTATGAGTCTAATGGATTTATATGTAATGATGATGAATGTACTTGCCAAATTATGCAAAAACAATTGGTTGATGTGCTATATATTCTAACATCAGACAAGCATACTGAACTAAAATAAATAGAATTTCCATGATTGAAGCCATAAAATTCCAAGTGGAATAAGCTAAATAATAAAAAGGCTCATGTTATTAATTTAAAACACGAGCCTTCATAAAAAGCCTTATTTTAAACCTAACATCATTGAGATGCAATTGGCTAAATCTTGTCCGTACATACCACACATATGAATGCATTGAGCTAAAGCTTGTCCTATCATTTCAACACCTCCTACAAATTATGTTCTAATTATAATCTAAAGTTATGTAGGTGTTATGAAGAAAAGTTAAATTTGTTCACATGTCAAAATCTTCAGACTTGAATCTTATGTTACTTATAAGTTACTGTCAATATGATCAATTAGTGTAGAATAAAACTCCCTCCTATGTTTAAACTAATAACAATGAAAATGATGAAAGGAATAAAATAGATGTTTTTAATAGTGGAAAATTTAAAGAAAAGCTATAAAACAACTGATATAACTACCACTGTTTTGAATGGTGTGGGAATGAATTTAGATAAAGGTGAAATTGGAGTTATACTTGGTCCTTCTGGTTCTGGCAAATCAACTCTTCTCAATATTATAGGTGGAATTGATAAATGTGACTTTGGTACTGTTTTAGTAGATAATCTTGAAATTACTAAACTAAATGATAATGAACTTACGGACTACAGAAGAAAAAATGTAGGTTTTATATTTCAATTTTACAACTTAATACCTAATCTAACTGCAGGAGAAAACATAGAGGTTGTTTCAAATATAAGCAGTTCCCCACTTAATACTGATGAAGTTTTAAAAGCCGTAGGTATGCTTGATAAAAAATATAGATTTCCAAGAGAATTAAGCGGTGGTGAACAGCAAAGAATCTCTATTGCAAGGGCAATAGTTAAAAATCCAAAGCTTTTACTATGCGATGAACCAACTGGTGCCCTTGATTTTTCAACCTCCAGGGACATATTAAAACTTCTTCAGAGAATTAATAAGGATTTTGGTTCAACTATACTTATGATAACACACAATAATGCAATCAGTTCTATGGCAAATAGAGTCTATAGGGTAAGAAGTGGAGAAATCGTAGATAGTGTAGTGAGCAAAGAGATTATTCCTGCAGAAAGGATTGAGTGGTAATGATTATAAATAAAAAAATTAAGAGAACCATGCTGGAAAGTAAATCTCAATACCTTGGTTCCTTGCTGCTTATTATCTTTAGCTGTCTACTTTTTACAATGTTTAATTTGGTTTCTGTAAATTTATCAGTATTATTATCTTCTTTTGAAAGAGACTATAAGCAAGAAGATGCAACCTTTATGACAAGCAAAAAATTAGACAATCCAGAATCCTTAGAAGCAAGGTTTAATATGAGTCTTGAAGAGACAAAGTCCTTTGATTATTCCATATCAGAACATAAAACCTTAAGAATCTTTAGGGAAAATACCAAAGTTAACATACCTGCAATAATTGAAGGCAAAAATTTAAGTAATGGGGGTATCCTTATTGATCCCTCTTATGCAAAAGCTAATAAGTTGAATATTGGCAGCACTATAAAACTATATAATCAGAATTTTACTATTTCTGGTTTTATGTCTATGCCAAATTATATATATCCTCTAAAATCAGAGTCAGATATTATGAATAATCCAAATAGCTTTGGTATTGCAGTAATTGATAAATATGATTTTAATAATATAAACAGAGGAAATAGCTTTTATGCTGTAAGATTTAACGGCGATAGAAGTAATTTAAGCAAAAAAACATCTGAGCTTAAGGATTACCTAAGAAGCAAAAATATTATTATTTTAAGCTGGATGAACGTAACTGATAATCCAAGAGTGACTTATATGACTGCAAAGCTTTCTGGAATTGATAAGATGAGCTCTTCTATGCCTATGAGTATACTAATCCTTACCTGTATTCTAACTGGTATAATAATGCTAAGAATGTTAAAAAGAGAAGCTGCTATTATAGGAACTCTTTATGCACTAGGTTATAGAAAAAGAGAAATTATGAAACATTATCTTATGTATCCTTTAGCTGTCTCATTATTAGGCGGTATACTTGGAACTATACTTGGTATAATAACCTTAAAACCTATGATTTCCTATTATGTATCCTACTTTAATATACCTGTAGGCTCTTTAAGCTTTGATATAAGTTATTTGATAATGAGTATTCTGCTTCCTGTAGTCTTTTTGATTATCTGCAGCTATTTTATAGTAAACAAATCACTTAAAGCTTCACCAGTTGAGCTTATGAGAGGTGGAAGAGAAAAGAATAAGGTTGGCTTTATAGAAAAAAATATAAAACTTGATAAATTAGGTTTTAATACTAAGTTTCAAATAAGAGAATTACTTAGAAGCATACCAAGAAGTATATTTCTTATGCTTGGCATTATTATGGCAACTATGCTGCTTTTAATGGGTTTTACAGCAAAAAGTTCTTTAGATTATCTTATGAAAAATTCCTTTAGTGAAGCCTTTAAATATAACTATCAGTATGTGTTCAATTCTGTCCAAAATGGCAAACCAGAGAAAGGAGAAGCCTTCTCTGAAGTACCTTTTACACTTAAATCAGATAATAATCTAACTTTTACAGTCTATGGAGTAAGTTCTGATTCTAAGTATATTTACTTTAAAAACAAAGCAGGAAATCTACTGAAATCGGATAAAGTTATTATAACAAGACCCCTAGCTGATAAGCTTAACATAAATCCAAAGGAGACTATTAAGACTATTAACAGGCTTGATTCAAAAGAATACAGCATAACTATTGATGATATTGCTGAAACCTATGTAGGCAGCTATATTTATATACCTCTTGATAAGCTTAATGCCATGCTTAAGTTTCCTCCTGGCAGTTATACTGGACTTTGGAGTACAGAAAGATTGTCTATTCCAGAAAACAAACTGCTGGCCTTTGTAACAGTTGATGATATGAGAAATGCCTTTAACACAATGACAAAGCCACTTCAGGCTGTTGTAGGTGGTATAGCTTTTATGTCCTTTATAATTGGACTTATAGTAATATATGTTGTTACTGCTCTTACAATAGAGGAAAATAAAGAAAATATATCTCTTATGAAGGTTCTAGGCTATAGAAATAAAGAGGTTTATTCTCTAATTTTAAACAGTTCTTCTTTTATAGTTGTACTAGGCTATATTATTGGAGTACCGCTGCTTCTTGCCTCTATGCATGCTCTCTTTAAGTCAATGACCAAAGATATGAATGTATCCTTTCCAGTAACTATAAATTACATTTATGTTATAGTTGGCTTTATTATTATATATTTAACTTATAAGCTCTCAAAGTTATTAAGCAGGAAAAAAATAAATAAAATTTCCATGGCTGAAGCTCTAAAATCCCCAATGGAATAAAATGCATAAAATGACATTGATTATTGCAAATTTATTGTATTATTTTGCCCAATTGTGAAACACTGTTAATATTACGAATTAAACAAGGAGGTATTTTTATGCAAAAATATGTATGTGTTGTATGTGGATATATTTATGATCCCGAACAAGGTGATCCTGATAATGGCGTAGCTCCAGGAACATCTTTTGAAGGTATTCCTGAAGATTGGGTATGCCCATTATGTGGTGTAGGTAAAGATCAATTTGAAACTACTGAATAAAAATATTGCAAATTGTTTGAATTGATGATATAATTACGATAAATTAATATGGATCGAATGATTATATCGTGAGATAACATTTGTTAACCGAAGAAGCAATGCTATAGTTCCACAGCTATATCAGAAACTTTCAGGTACCAGGAGCGATATAAGACGAAACTCTGAAGATACTGTTTTAAACAGAACCCATGGTGTAAGATAATTAATTATCGAAGCTCTCAGGTAAAGATACAGAGGACATGTGTGGCAGTTTTGCTCTCATGTCCTTTTTTATTGTTTAAAATTATTAATGCTGCATGAATACACAATATAAAACTAGAGTAGACTAACCAATGAAGCGAAACAAGTTATCCAAATTATTTTGCTTTGTTATTTTAAGATGATTAAACAAATACTAATGTTATAACATCTTAATTCAAGGTAAAAATAATATTAATATTTTACTGCGGTAAGAAATTATCGCAATCTAAAATTTCTAAGGAGGTAATGTAAAAATGAACAAAAGCGAATTAAAAAAGGAGATTGGTCTCGTTCCTGCTCTTGCAATCGTTATCGGTATGGTTATCGGTTCAGGTGTATTCTTTAAACCTAGGGCAGTATTTTCATCAACTGGAGCACCAGGCTTAGGCATGATGGCTTGGATTTTAGGTGGAATTATATCTATAGCAGGCGGACTTACAGCTGCTGAAATATCTGCAGCAATACCTAGAACAGGTGGTATGGTAGCATACTTAGAGGAAACTTATGGAGATGTTTGGGGATATCTTTTAGGTTGGGCTCAAACGGTTATATATTTTCCAGCTAATATAGCTGCACTTGCCATAATATTTTCCACACAGGTTATATCATTATTAGGTTTAAATGACTCAATGTTAAACATAATAGCAATTATAGTTATAATATTTTTAACATGTATGAATTCATTGGGATCAAAAACAGGTGGAGCTATTCAAACTGTAGCTACAGTTTGTAAATTGATACCACTGTTTGCAATTATAGTAGTTGGACTCATGAAAGGTGGTGGTGGTGCAGCAAGATTATTCCCAATGACAGCTGTTAATCACCCTATAGGCACAAGTCTTGGTTCAGCTTTGGTAGCTACAATGTTTGCTTATGATGGTTGGATAAATGTTGGAGCCATATCAGGAGAAATGAAGAATCCAGGTAAAGATTTACCTAAAGCAATTGTTGGTGGATTATCATTAGTTATGGCAGTTTATTTATTAATAAATGTAGCTTATTTATTTGTATTACCAGCAACTGCTCTTGCAGGAACAAAAACACCAGCAGCTGATGTTGCAACTATAATCTTTGGACCAGCAGGCGGTAAGCTTATAACTGTAGGTATATTAATTTCTATATTTGGAGCATTAAATGGATATATATTAACAGGAATGAGAATTCCATATGCAATGGCTGTAGAAAATAAATTACCAGGAAGTGCTTGGCTCGCAAAATTACATCCTACATTTAAAACACCAATAAATTCAGGCATATTATTAACTATTATATCAATACTATTAGTATTTTCAGGTAAGTTTGACCAATTAACAGACCTTTTAATTTTTGTAATATGGATTTTCTATGTTATGACATTCCTTGCAGTGTTTGTACTTAGAAAAAACAAACCAGATCTTCCAAGACCATACAAGGTACCATTATATCCTATAGTACCAGCTATAGCTATCTTGGGAGGAGCTTATATAATATTAAATACTTTATTTACTCAACCAATGAATGCTGGAATAGGTATTGTGCTTACTATAATAGGTTATCCTGTATATTTGTCTAGAAAGAATAAATTTAAAAAATCAGATGATAATATTGATTAACTCAATTTTGGCAATATAAGCATGATGCGGCACAACTTTTTCAGAGGACAGATGACAATTGACAGAGGACAGTGAAGGATGATTTTTCTCCGCTGCGCTGCTAAAAATCTTTAATTAAATTTCTGATGACTCGTTTCGCTAAAGCGAAACATTGCTGACCTATATAAATTTAAAGCTTGTTTTGTGTTAACAAAACAAGCTTTAAAAATAAATTAGTTTTCTGACATAAGGAGGAAAACTCACCTTCATTGTCCTCTGTCCTCTGTCAAATGTCCTCTGAAAAAAGTTGTGTCACAATGTACTTATCATACTATACTTATATAACTCCATGGTATTAAATCTATAAACTCACTTTTTGTTGTTCTTTTATACCTTCCATCAGTATTGCAGGTAATATAAAGCTGTTTTTTAGCTCTTGTCATGGCCACATAAAAGGTTCTCTTTTCTTCTTCCAGGTTATTTGATTTTATTGACATATATGATGGAAATGTATTTTGCTGCGCACCTGATATAAATACAGTTTCATACTCTAACCCTTTTGCCTGGTGAACTGTTATTATTGGTATTCTAGGCTTTTTAGTCCTATTAATAACAAGTGACTCCAGCTCGCCGTTGGAAAGAGAGGTTATTCTGATAATATCCAATAATGAATCTCTGCTGTTTTTATTTTTATTGTCAAGCTCCCTTAAAAGTACATAAAAATCTCTAAGCCTTTCAATCTTTTCCTTGCCTTCATCACCAGTATATAAAGTTTTTAAACTAAAGCCATTTACAATTTTATTTACAATATCATGAGGTCTGCTTCCTTCTGCTTCTTTAAAAAGGTTATTTAACTTGTCAGCTATATTGTTAAATGCCTTTAAATATTTTGACATACAAGCTATTCTCTCCATTGAAGTAGGAACAATATCATCCTTAATGGCTCTTACAAGAATATCCTTCGTAGCCTGTATATCATCCATTGCATCATGACTTGGTTTATTTTCAGTTTCAAATATATGGCTTAAAGTTTCAAGCTTATGGTTTCGCAAATTAGGATGAAATCTTCTGTAAATATCCAGCGTATCATAAAAAGCTTTAAATTTAGGTTCACCCAATCCAGCTCTTTGAAGTTCACTAGTCAATATATTGATATCATACTGAACATTATGCCCAACTATCACTGAATCCTCTGAAAACTTGACAAACTCTTTTAAAACTGTATTTTTATCTTCTCCATTTTTCTTTAAGAATTCATCACTAAAACCATGAACATGCTCTGAATTCTTGACTGATTTATTATTCTTAAGAAATCTTTCAAATTTCTCTGTTACTTGTCCATTTTTATTTACCTTAATAGCTGCAATTTGAATAATCTCATCTTCAGTCACATCAACTCCTGTACTCTCCACATCAAATACTATAATATTGTCTTTTTGAAATTCATCTATAAGCAGTGAATATTTATCTCCGTATTTGAACACATTGTCATCTATAAAATCTGATAAGGATATACCTAACTTTTTATATTTTTCCGATTCAATAGCTTCAAAAGTTTTATCTCCTACACCTGTTGGAAGTCTCTTCACTATTCTCTTTAAACTGATAGAATCATATCTATTTGCAATGAGCTTTAAAAAAGCTATTACATCCTTTATTTCCTGTCTTCTAAAAAATTTAAATTGATCCACTAAAATAAATTCAAAATTTACAGCTTCAGGTTTCATAATACTTTTTAATTGTTCACTTAAATTTATATTATATCTATTATCTCTTGTGAGTACACATATATTATCTGCACTTCCATTTTTTCTTTCTAAATTTATTACCTCATTATATATAAATCTGGCCTCTTCTCTTAAATTATCTGCTATCTTTAATGAAATCTTATCTCCAGCATCCTTTGATTCGCACTGAATACCTTCTTTATATGTATCCTTCATATCTATTGGAAAGGCATTTTCAAGATATTTTAGTGAAGCTTCTGTTAAATTTTTTGTAGCTCTGTAATTTATAGTGAATATGATTTCTTTTGGATCATAATTTTCCTTAAAGCTTTTAAATATCCTATTAGGCTCGGAACCTCTCCAACCATAAATTGTCTGAAATTTATCTCCACATATTAGAACGTTATTTCCTTTGAACAATTTTTCTATTATGGAATACTCCAACGTGCTTGTATCTTGAACTTCATCTATATTTATGTATTTGTATCTATTTATATAGGAATTAACTACTTCCGGGTTATTAAATAATTCCTTAGCTTTAATTATTAAATCTGCAAAATCAAGACCATGATTATGGTAAAGTAAGGAATTATAAGAATTAACAAAAATACTTCCTTTATCTCTTAAGATTTCTTTTAATCTATAATTCAAATTACCTTTTTCAGTACATATTTGATTTATCTTATCCTCATTTGTTTTAAAAACAGCACTAACAGCCCTACTGCAATCTTCCATAATATCATCACTATAAATATTATTTTTTGCAATGGTCAATTTTACAGTGTCAATAAACTTTTGCAATGTTGAAACTGAAAAATCAAAATAATTACAGTATTTTACAAGCTCTCTACAATCTTCCTCATCAAAAATTGTAAAGTCAGTAAACACATCTGTTCCTTTTTTAGCTTCCTGCTTAATTACATCAAAGCAAAAGCTGTGGAATGTTTTTACTGTAATGTCTTTTGCTGAAGCACCTACTATGCCTTCAATTCTCTCTCTAATTTCCTTACAGGCTTTATTTGTAAAAGTAATACACAATATTTGTGAAGGCTCAGCCTTCCCCTTGTCAATTATATTTGCAACTCTTTTGGACAAAGTTTCTGTTTTGCCAGTACCTGCTGATGCAAGTAATATAACATTTTTTTCAAGTTCATTTATCAACAGCTCCTGCTGCTCATTCATACTCATAGCTTTATCCCCCCCAATTTCTTTACAAGTACTATGTTACTATTTATTTGCTGTTTTTTCTAGATATCCTGTCTAATATTATAATTCACTTAACTTTCACAGTTTAAGCACATTTCAACACAGCTTTTAGGTGAAGTCCTCATTGAATATATGGGTACATTTAAAGTTAAAATCAAAACTTCCACTGAACTCTTATATTACATAATTTTACATCTATATATAATTTATCAATTAAAGTAAGTTATATGATATAATTAATTGTATCGTATTTACTTTAATTGATATCAAAAGGAGTGGCATAATTGAAAATAAATACTAAATTACCATATAGCATATTAATTATATTTTTTATTATTCTTTCACCTACTTTTGTACAAGCATCTGAAACCAAAAACATAATTGAACATTATAGTTATAGTACTGAAGTGAATGATATAAATAAAAAATATTACAATGAAAGTATTATTGCCAAAAATAAAAAACCTTTTAAACTTCATAATAAACAACAGATAAATAAAACACTATTTTCATATAATAATAACAATTGTAATACTATAGAACAATTAGAAGAATTGACTAAAGACAATATACTTAATAAAAACACAAATTTTTTAATACATTATACAGGAAACCTTTCAGATTTATCAGGTTTACCAAATAAAGTAATGACTTATGTTATTGCATATGATAATTATGCAGGGTATTCTGTTAACACATGTGATACACATTCTTACGGATATGACAAGAATATAGATATAAGTTTCACTGTAACTTATCTATTAACACGTGATGAAGAAAATTGGGTAGATAATAAAGTTGATTCTATACTTCAAAATATAATAAGAGATTCTATGACGCAGGATCAAAAAGAGAAGGCTATACATGATTACATAATTTCAAATGTTACTTATGATGAAACTGCTAAAAAAAACAATCCTTATGATGCCTTACATGATGGAAGCACAATGTGCGAAGGTTATGCGCTTTTAGCATGTAAAATGTTAAATAAAGCAGGCATAGAAAATTTACTTATTTTGGGTAAGGTAGACAATAGCACCATCAACAACCATATATGGAACTTAGTAAATATAAATGGAAACTGGTATCATTTAGATTGTACATGGGATGACCCAGTACCAGATATCCCCAATCAAGTATGTTATGATTACTATAATTTAACAGATGATCAATTAGCAAAGGATCATGATTGGGAAATGTTAAAGTACCCCTTCGCTAATACAAAATACAATTTAAGTATTACTAATATTCCTATTAAAGCTGTAGAATTAGACAAGCATAACATAACCTTGAAAATAGGAGAAACTACTCCACTCGCTGCTACTGTCTTACCAAGTAATGCTTCTAACAATTCTATAAAGTGGAACTTCAATGCAGAAGGAGTAATTTATTTTGATGGAAAAACTATAAAAGGCGTAAAACCTGGTACAGTTTATATAAATGCAGTATCTGATGATGGAAATTTTAAAGATACTTGTGTTGTGACAGTAACTAATGAAATTGCAGACCCAGCAGATATTAATGATTCAACACAATTACAAGAAAGAACTAATGTAGATAAAGATAAGTCCTGGAAAATAAAGTTTAATAAAAATATATCTACTTCTTCATTAAACAAAGATAATGTATATGTATTAGATGAATTTAATAATAAAGTAGATATTAATTTAAAGTTTGATGTAAATAAAGATACTTTAATAGTTGAACCTTTAAAAAATTATGATTCAGGCAAAACTTATTATCTAGTTATAAACAAAAAAATTTCTTCTGATTCAGGGAAAAAAATGAGTAAAACTGGTATAATGAAATTTTCAATTAAATAAAAAGATAAGTAATTTAAAGAACGTAAATGGATTTGAATTTCATACAAATCTACTTACGTTCTCATATATTTTACATTCTTTAAAATGGCAATTCGTTAGTACAACATTTTTTTGACTTCTCTAATTTCTATCTTTAAAAATTAGTACTTAATAAATGCAGGGAAAGCATTTATTTATTTGATCAAATATATTATTTGAAATAACTCCTGTTCCGCCTATAACAGTTATATCTGACATTCTATTTATATTATCACGTGTAAACTTTATTGCATTAGTTGTTGATGAAGCACCATCACTATCTAATAATATCAATGGTGACTTATTCTTTCCCGCTAATACAGATGCCACTAATGCATCTGCATATCCATCGTCACTACTTGCATTTACAATATACATATTATTAAAATTCAATGATGAACTAAATTTTGATAATACCTTTAAATTAGTATCAAATCTATCAGCTCCTCCATTAACTCTTAAGGTGCCATTAACTGCATTGAATATTTCATCATTTATTACCTCTTCTGTTCCAACAACTGTAACTTTTGAGTTATTTGATTTTACAAAATTAATTGTTGACTTCATATAATTTATATCATTGTTAGCTAACAAAAGAATTTGTTCTTCACTTGAAGCTATTGGTGCTGTAGACAAAGCATCTGAAAATCCTTCGCCACTAGCCATTATAATATTGGTCGGGTCTACTCCTAATCTAATTAATTCCTTATCAACAGATATATTTGTTTCATACCTATTTGATCCACCTAATTCTATTAGTGTATATTTAGATTTTAAACAATCTCTTACATTCTGTGAAATGGAAGCATTTCCACCTATTATATATATTTTTTTTGCTTCCAATTCGGCTAGGGCTTCTTTAGTATTTGCATCTAATGCATTACTTGGTGTTAATAATATAGGAGCATCTAATTTTTTAGCTAATACAGAAGCACTTACCGCATCCGCATATCCTTCCCCAGACACTAATACAACATTATCTGAATTTCTCCAATTTGTTGTAGCAATTTGTGCTGCTGTAATATATCTATCAGCACCACTTATTCTTGTTACTCTTCCTGCTTCTGCCTTAGCTGGATTATCTAATAAAATTGTAGTTAAAAATAATGATATAATCTCCATACATATAAAATATTTAAAAACTTTTCTAAACATTTATATATATCACTCCAATCTATATTTTGCATATAATTTTATTTACCAATTCCGCCCCATTCTACAACAGTAAATCCATTACGTTTAAATTGTTTTATTTCAGGCTTTTTAATTTCTAAATTCTCATTATCCTTAAGAGGTACAAAGTAAAAATAAGCTCTTAAAATTGAATCTGGTTCTTTAGATAAATTTAACTTTATTGCTTCACTTATTTCTTTAGGATCAAGGTAATAAACCGCATACCTACTGCTTTTCCAGTTCAATTCTTTTGACCAGTATTCAATAAAATCTGATTTCTCCTTTGAATTTAAACCTATGGAAGTAAGTATACTATTCATTTCTTCATTAAAGCTGCTTTTATTTACAATCCAGCCCTTATCCAAAGTAAATTTATAATTAATTAAAGCTTCATAGAATAAGAAATTATAAGTATTATCAATCTTTCCACTTGGGTCAACTGTTACCTTCCATCCTCCATTGTATTCTGGAATTGATTTAGTTATCCTCCCCTTAGGAGTAACTTGTACTGACAATTCTTCTGTTTTTTGTGGATACAAATATATATTAGGTTTTTTGACTGGAATCTCATTAATATGACACTGAGGTAGCGCATTTTTTAAAGCTTGTATATCCACATCACTTATTGGATTACTAAGCAAAATAAGCTCTCGTAAGTTAGCTAAATTTTCAAATACGCTTATATCACTTATTTCATTGTAACTTAAATCAATCATTTGTAAATTACTCAATCCCTTTAATGCACTTATATCGCTTATTTTATTATAATATAAATTAAGTGCTTTTAAATTCGTCAACTTATTAAGTTCACCTATATTGCTAATTTGATTATTAGATAAATTAAGATCATTTAAATTATTTAATTCTTTTAATGTATTTGCTGTATCACTTATTTGATTGCTGCTTAAATCAAGTGTTTGTAAATTACTTAATCCCTTTAATCTATTTATATTACTAATTTTATTGCTATTTAGCTTAAGCATTTTTAAACTAGTTAATTTATTCAATTCATCTATATTACTAATTTCATTAGTAGATAAATTAAGGTCATTTAAACTAGTTAATTCCTTTAATACATTTACTATACTGCTTATATCACTTATTTGGTTGCCGCTTAAATCAAGTGTTTTTAAATTATTCAACCCTTTTAAAGCATTTAAATCCTTTATTTTTGTATATCCTAAATTAAGTGTTTGCAAGTTTGTTAAATTTTTCAATGCACTTATATCACTTATTTCATTATAATTTGCTTCTGGATCAGGTGTTTCAAAGTCATGATATGGGATATACCCTAAATTAAGTTCCTGTAAATTAGTTAATTTACTTAGTACACTTATATCTCTCACTTTGTTATTACCTAAATTAAGCTTTTTCAAATTAGTCAAGTTTTTTAATGCGCTTATATCACTTATTTTATTGTAACTTAAATCAATAGATTGCAACTTAACCAAATTTTTTAATTCACTTATATCATTAATTTCACTTTCACGTAAATTAAGTTGTTTCAAATTAGTTAAATTTTCTATTCCACTAAAATCTTTTATTTTGTTATTTGCCATATATAGTTCAGTTATATAATCAACATCACTTTGATAAATATCCCCACTTGGCTTTTCTATTTCATCTCTTATTTCCTGCTCTAAGCTTTTATCCTTGAAAGTTACTATACCTCCACTATTAGGCTTTCTTTTAACATTAAAATTTAAACAGCAGCCATCATTTAATGTCTTTCCATTAATAGAATGTACTTTGTTTGCAACATGTAATGTGTAACTTTTTCCTCCTCCATATCCATACTCTGGAGCTGTTACTATAACAGATTTGCCATCTTGTCCTAATTTTAGACTAACATCTACTGCATTACCTCTTTCATCAATTACGAATATGTCTTGCCTAGTTAAATCATCCAATTGAATTTCATTATTAAACTTTATTGTCCATGTCTTATTAGCATCTACCGTTTGATTATCTGTAAAGTTTACTGCTTTAACATTAGACGAACATAGTAAGAAAATACTAAAAAGTGTTCCAATTATAAATTTATTTTTCATTTCCATCCCCCATTTATTTCCTTTAAATATAATTATAACCCTTTTTACTATGCTAATCCATAACCATAACCAATCTACAAATCTAAACTAAACAACTTTATTGTTATTCTTTGCTTAATGTTTTTTCTGAGTTTCTTTATTGCATATATTAATTTTCAAATTTACTGTTTATAATAATCAACTTAAAATCAGAATTTAACACCACAAACAAACTACATAAAATTCTCATATAACTTAATAGTCTACGATTTCATATGCTATATACTCTTTATCAAAATGATATCCTAGTTTTTCAGCTAAAGCCACAGATCCCTTGTTTTGTGCATCCCAACTTGGATATAACCCTTTGTTCAAACACTCCAAAATCAATTTGGCTCCGCAAGCTAATGCCAAACCTTTTCTTCGATAATCTTTCCTAGTATCAATTTCTATCTCTATTCCTTCGTTGTACACAATATACGAAGATGCTCCCGAAACAACGATTCCATCTTCTAATACTACAGCTCCAATGCCTCGTTTTTTATAATCCTCGTAATCATTAAACTGTGAGCATAAATCCTGCGACCATGTATTCTTAATAACCTGATTAAAAATATCTTTATCTATCATCTTAATGTTAAATGTTTTCTTTATATCTTGTACCACTTTTTTTAATTTCACAATATCGAATATATTCCGTTCTTTCTTAATGGCATAGCGATATACTTTTGTGGCACTTTCTTTATATGTTTGCTCAATTAGCTCATTCCACTCATTATTTTGTGGAATCATAATTATAAAATTTGATTTACAATCATCTGGCTTATTCCACACAAGCTCTTTATTTGCCTTACCTGCAAAAAAACAAAAGTCGCCTATCACTATCTGAGCTGATTTAGGATTAGTAATATCATCTGCATATGCTCTTCCCATACAGCCTTGCATACATGACCAAATTAATGTCTCCTGCCAACCTTGAAATAATTTTTCTAAACATTTTGTATCACTAATCTCATAAACACTCATATTAATTTTCTCCATTTCATCTTATATAAATGATTTGTAATTCTTATATCGATAAATTATTATTTCTCTATGTATTATTTTTATGATCATATTGAATTAACGAACATAGTTCAGGATGACAAAATTTTTCCAAGTTCAATTGCTTTTGATGATTAATTGGCGAATTCTCACCACAGGGACTTATTATGTCCTCAGGCTGCAGTTTGTACCATCAAATGCTAAAGTTGAAAATGTAAAGACAATGGTGGCAGCTGCTCTTGAAGGTTAATTTATCTAAATTAAAAAATCCGACATTATTTGCATAATGTCGGATTAAAATCTACTGTTTGATAATCAGTGAAATCAGATGCTCGTACACTAGGTGAAAATAATAGAAAAATACTAAAAAAAGTTGCCCTAATAAACTTATTTTTCAATTTATATATCCTCCATTATTAATGATTATACTTATTATACCTTTTTTGTAAACATTAATCCATTACGTATATTTAAGCACAAAAATTATTAACAATGTATTATCCCATTTTCAACAAATTTACTATTTATTATTTTTGAACTATTTAGTTACTAACAGGAGACCAATTATACATAAAGCCATTCCAAAAATTTGATGTAATGAAATATTCTCTTTATATACAAAAACACCAACAATTAATAAAACACAGGCTAAACTTATATTCGCTACAAGCGAACCTGTGCTAATATTCCAACCAACTCTGTAAATGTAAATATACCCAAATTCAAGTCCCACGATTGAAAAACCCAAAGCTGCAGCAGTCCAATTTGCTTTTTGAATTTCAGTGATTACATTTTTGTTCTCACTTGTAATAAAAAATAATATTATAGATAATACAGCTGCAGTAAAATAGGTTATAGAAAGCGATGCTAAAGGATGTACTTCAGCAGGTATTAATTTGGCACTGATATTATATAGAGTATTTGCTATTACAACAATGATAATAGGCCAAAATAAATTAATCATATATACCTCCTTGTAAAAAAAATACCGCAAACAAAAAACCTTTGTTTGCGGTAGGTGTTCACCCGAACTACTTATATTTTAATTTAACTTAGCATATTTTCTTAAACCTGTAAAATTTATCATACTATATTATGCCATGAATAATTCTATATCCTTGTCTACTTCTCCTATTCCAGCTATTCCAAAGTTTTCTACCAGAATCTTTGCTACATTTGGTGATAAAAATCCTGGAAGTGTTGGTCCAAGGTGTATATTTTTAACACCTAAATAAAGTAGAGCTAATAAAACAATAACAGCTTTTTGCTCATACCATGCTATATTATAGGCTATAGGCAGCTTATTTACATCATCAAGTCCAAATACTTCTTTAAGTTTAAGCGCTATTAATGCTAAAGAATATGAATCATTACATTGCCCTGCATCAAGCACTCTTGGAATACCTCCAATATCTCCAAGTGAAAGCTTGTTGTATCTATATTTTGCGCAGCCAGCAGTAAGTATTACTGTATCCTTTGGAAGTTTTTTAGCAAACTCAGTGTAGTATTCTCTTGATTTCATTCTTCCATCACAGCCTGCCATAACAAAAAATTTCTTTATAGCTCCAGATTTAACCGCATCAACAACTTTATCTGCCAGAGCAAAAACCTGCTCATGAGCAAATCCACCAATAATACTGCCTGATTCAATTTCTGTAGGCGTCTTACACTTCTTGGCCATTTCAATAACTGCTGAAAAATCTTTTTTTCCATTTTCATCTGCTTCTATATGAGTACATCCTGGATACCCTGCTGCTCCAGAAGTAAATATTCTTCCTCTGACCCCTTCATTTCTAGGAGGTACAATACAGTTTGTTGTAAATAAAATTGGACCATTAAAACTTTCAAATTCTTCAATCTGTTTCCACCATGAGCTTCCATAGTTCCCAACGAAGTTATCGTATTTTTTAAATGCAGGATAATAATGAGCTGGAAGCATTTCACTATGTGTATATACGTCAACCCCTGTTCCTTTTGTTTGTTCAAGCAGTTGTTCAAGGTCAGTCAAATCATGTCCTGAAATTAATATAGCAGGGTTGTCCCTAACGCCAATATTAACCTTTGTAATTTCAGGGTTTCCATATTTTGATGTATTGCCTTTATCAAGAAGAGCCATTGCAGTAACACCAAATTGTCCTGTTTTCAAAGTTAATGCAACAAGCTCATCAGCTGATAATTTATCATTTAATGTTGCTGCTAAAGCTTCATAAATAAATGCATATATGTTCGTATCTTCTTCTCCTAGATTAAGAGCATGATGTGTATATGCAGCCATACCTTTAACTCCGTATATAATTAGCTCTCTTAATGACCTTATATCTTCGTTTTCAGTTGATAAAACACCAATTTTTTCTGCTTTATCAATCATAGAAGCTTTATTTTCCACACAAAATAAAGCAGCATCACTTAGTTCAACATTACAAACCTGATTTTTTAAGGAATTTCTTATAGATAATATTTTGCTAATTTGTTTTTCAAACGCAGAAGCATCAAAATTAGCATTTGTTATTGTCATGAAAAGACTTTTCAATACTTCATGGTTAACTTCAATTAAAGATTTCACATCAAGATTTCCCTTTACTACAATCTCTGAAATGCCTTTTAGAGAATAAATTAATAAATCTTGAAGCTTGGCAAGTTCATCACTTTTACCACATACACCTTTAATTGTACAACCTGTTCCTTTTGCAGTTTCTTGACATTGATAACAAAACATACTCAATATAACCCCTCCTCTAAGCTGAATATTTTAAATTTTTGGAATACTATCAGGAATAATTACATTATATTATATTTATTTACATATGTACATATATTTCCATAAATTTTTCAAAGAATTATAGGTTAATAAAAATAAAGCAACTGCATAATGTGAAAAATTGACACTTTTTAATAGATGTACAATAAAAAAGCAGCCTTATTATAGGCTGTTTTCTGAAATTCTAATTTTATGTGTTGCACCAAAATCAAGATCAATTTTATAATAAATATAACCACCAGAAATGTTTATATTATATTTTAAGTAAGTTATCTTCCCTTAATAATTTAAACAATGTTGGATCAAAATTAAACTGTTTAATTAAATCTTTAACCTCATCTAAAGCTTTATCTCTCTTCTCCTCAGACACATTCCCTTTCACTGCTCTAATCAATATATTTTTAGGGGAATGAGCTATGTCTATAAACTCTAAAAGCTGAGTTTTATAACCCAAGCATTCCAATAAATTGGCTCTAACAGCATCAGTCATAAGTGCTGCCACCCTCTCCTGTACTATGCCATACCTTGTAAGTATAGATAATGTTTCTGCTTTCATTTGGCTATTGAGCTCATGTTGACAGCAAGGAACAGAAAAAATCATCTTAGTATTCCACTTTATA
This sequence comes from Clostridium carboxidivorans P7, assembly GCF_001038625.1. Classification (GTDB taxonomy): domain Bacteria; phylum Bacillota; class Clostridia; order Clostridiales; family Clostridiaceae; genus Clostridium_AM; species Clostridium_AM carboxidivorans. The sequence goes on along the minus strand of NZ_CP011803.1, from coordinate 752,656 downwards.
GCATTGTACAGAGCATAATCCGTTGCTGTATCACAAGCATGTAATGTAATTACCATATCAACCTTGTTATTATACTTGAATCCATTTATGTCCCCAATTTCAAAGTGTAAATTTTCATAGTTATATTTTTTAGCTATTTCATTACACTTTTTAATAACATCCTCTTTAAGATCCAATCCTATAATATTTACATTTATTTTTTTAATTTCAACAAAATAGTAATATAGTGTAAAGGTTAAATAGGATTTTCCACATCCAAAGTCCAATATTGTAAGTTCTTTAAAATCACTTTTCTTAATTTCATCATCAATAATTTCTATAAATCTATTTATTTGTTTATACTTATCATATTTTGAATTAACAATTTTACCTTCCTTTGTGAAAATTCCTAAATCAATAAAAGGTTCTATAAGCATACCCTCTTTTAGAATATAATTTTTCTCTTTGTTATGACTTTTGTTTAATGCTTTTGTATTTTCCCCTTTCTTTTTACCTAAAAATACTTTACCCTTCTTAGATATTTTCAAATCAAAGGTATGCATGCTGGACCAGGCAGAAAGCTGTCTATAATTATCTTGTACACACTCTGCCAATTTTTCTTCTAACATATTCATATCAATGTTTTCATGAAAAACCTGCTTATCAGTAAACTTTTCTATTTGATAATATTTTTTTCCCTTGTTTTCTTTTAAGGCAAAAGTTATTTTATTGTATTTAACATCTTTATTAATTTTATTGCTAATAACTATCTTTATAATCTCTTCTTCTATTATTTCGTTAATCGCTTTTTTTAAATCATTCATATCTTTCACTCACTTTTTTATCTATTTTTGTGCTTTAACTTTATTTCTAAAGTTTCTTAATTCTCTCAATAGCTTCTAATGTATTTTCATAAGTTCCAAAGGCTGTAAGCCGAAAATATCCTTCCCCTACTGGTCCAAAGCCACTTCCTGGTGTACCTACAATATTTGCTTTTTCTAATAAGTAATAAAAAAACTCCCATGAAGTCATGCTATTTGGTGTCTTTAACCATATATATGGTGCATTTACGCCTCCATACACAGAATAACCTTCTTTTTTTAATCCTTCTAGCATTACTTTTGCATTGTTCTTATAATAATCAATCTGCTTTTTTATCTGTTCTTTTCCAGTTTCAGAATAAACAGCTTCTCCTGCTCTTTGAACTATATAAGGTGTACCATTGTATTTAGTTCCATAATGCCGAGCCCAAAGTGCATTTAAAGAAACCTCCGAGTATTTAAGTTCCTTTGGAACAACTGTATATCCAAGCCTTAATCCTGTAAATCCAGCACTCTTTGAAAAACTCTTAAGCTCAATAGCACATGATTTTGCACCCTCACATTCGTAAATTGTATGAGCTGTATTATCTTCTGAAATGTATGCTTCATAAGCAGCATCATATATAATAACTGCGTTTATTCTGTTTGCATAGTCAACCCAAATTTGGAGCTTATCCTTTGTAATTGTTGTTCCCGTTGGGTTATTAGGAAAACAGAGGTATATGATATCTGGTGTTTCCTTTGGAATATCTGGTACAAAATTATTACCTGGAGTGCATGGCATATATATGACATTACTCCACCTTTGCGTATCCTCATCATACGTTCCTGCCCTTCCAGCCATTACATTTGAATCAACATATACAGGGTATACAGGGTCACAAACAGCAACTTTATTATCTACACTAAATAATTCCTGAATATTACCTGCATCACTATTTATTCCATCATTTATGAATACCTCATCTATTGAAATATCAACCCCGCGAGATTTATAGTCACCTTTTATAATTGCACTTCTTAAGAATTCATAACCTAAATCTGGTGCATATCCTTTAAAAGTATCCAAATGTCCCATTTCATCAACTGAACAATGTAATGTATCTATAATAGCTGGTGCTAGTGGTTGAGTTACATCACCAATCCCCAAAGAAATAACCTTTTTATCAGGATTATCCTCCTTAAATTTGGCTACTTTTTTTCCTATAGTTGAAAATAAATATCTTCCTTGCAGCTTCAAATAGTTATCATTCACTTTACACATAATATTCCTCCTTATTGTCTTTTTCTTCTTATTGCAAAGAAATGACTTAAAGGTTCTATAGGATTATTATACTCAGCCACCTCATACTTTGGCACTTCATTTCCGTATCTGAAGCTGCTATTTTTTATATATGTTTAAATTATGCTTATTCTATTTTCTATATAAAGTTTACCTAAAGCCATGAAAAATGGCAAGTCGGAACTTAACACTACTATAATTCTTTATTTAAATAAAACTTAATTAATTAACTAACCTTATATCACATTTAGGTAAATACTTCTTTAACTTTTCTTTATATACTTCATTTGTAGGAGTATCCTTTAACCATAAAGTTGATAAATTAGTTAATCCTTCTAAGGGACTAATATCAGATATTTTATTACTGCCTAAATTAAGAAAATTTAAATTAGTTAATCCCTTTAATGGACTGATATCAGTTATATTATTATCATCTAAAACAAGAGAATTTAGATTAGTTAATCCCTTTAGCGAACTGATATCAGTTATTTTATTGCTACCCAAACTAAGACTTTTTAAATTAGATAATTTTTCTAATGGACTAATATCACTTATATTATTATTATCTAAATCAAGAGAATTTAGATTAGTTAGCTCCTTTAATGAACTTATATCAGTTATTTTATTGTAAACTAAATTAAGTTCTTGTAAATTGGACAACTCTCTTAATAGAGTTATATCATGTATCTTATTGTTTCCTAAATCAATATCTTTCAATTTAGTCAATCCTTCTAAGGATGGTATATCAGTTATTTGATTACCATATAACTCAAGAAATTCTAAATTTGTTAGTCCTTTTAATGGGCTTATATCAGTTATATTATCATCATATAACATAAGTTCTTTAAGATTAGTTAATCCTTTCAACGGAGATATATCTTCAATTTGACAATAGGTTAGAGTAAGAGATTGTAAATTAACTAAACCTTCTATTCCATTAATATACTTTATGGTATTATCACTCTTTATTCCGCAATTCTGCTCCATTAGTTCTGTTATATTCTCCACATCACTTTTGTTAAGAGTTTCCCAGTCTGGTTTGTTCACTTGAATCTTATTTCTTATAAGTCTCTCAAAAACACTATCTTTAAAAACTATAGGTTTTTCCGAAGTCTCTTTAATTTTAAAATTAAAAGTTTTCCCTTCTTTGATTTGTTTGTTTTTCTCTGAATATACTTGTTTAGTTATAACTAAAGTATATTCTTCTCCCAAATTATAGCCTTTTTCAGGTGGAATAACTAAAACTAAATCCCCCCAAGACCCCTCTTGTAATCTAACATTTACTAAATTATTATTTTTATCTTTAACCTGAATACTTTCTTTAGTCAATTTATTAAAATTTATCGGTTGATTAAATCTAATTGCCCAAACTTTATACGCATCTACTGTGGGTTCATTATCACTTGATGCATATGCGTTAGAAGTAAAAAGTAAAAATAAACATGTACAAAAAACGCAAATTATATAGTTATACTTATTTCTTGACAAAATGGAATCCCCCTTTATCATGATTTTTATGTATAATTAGTATCTAATTCAATATTATGGTATATCATACATACTGTCAATATGTGGTACTAGTTCTATCCAACAATACTTCATTTTAGAGTTTATGGTATAATATATATATAAATCAAGTCATATCGGAGGGTGATTTTTATGGAACAATCAGAAGAAGAAGAAAAATTGTGGAACTTTTCATTTATTCTAATGTTAATGATAAATTCACTTATCTTTATTGGTTTCACTATGATGACACCAATATTACCTAAGTACGCAATTAGTTTAGGTGCAGCAATGTCCATCGCAGGTTTAGTTGCTGGTGTTTTTGCAATTACTTCTATTACTATTCGTCCTTTTGCTGGATTTGCAACTGACAGATTCAACAAAAAACATTTATTAATTGTCTCAACCATCTTTTTGGCAATTTCCGCATTAGGTTTAAAAATTTCATATAGTATATCTACTCTTTTTTTCTTTAGAATTATTCAAGGTATATCATTTTCAATAAGTGTTACAGTAATTAATGCTCTATCTACGTCATATATGCCAAAAAAAAGAATTGGTGAAGGAATAGGCTTCATGGGTTTGGGATATATTTTAGCAACTGCAATAAGTCCCAATCTTGGACTGGAAATTTCAACACGATTTGGATTTAAATATGTATTTTATTTATCTTGTGTTATTGTTATGATTGCAGTAGCTCTTATGACCATGATTCCATATAATCCACCAAACAAAAAAAATTTAACTGCAAATAAGTTTCAAATCAAAATTAATGATTTTTTTGCCAAGGAACTAGTTATCTTTGCCATTATTGCTTGCCTATTCACTTTTATGAATGGAGTTATAGGAAGCTTTTTAGCTTTGCTGGGTGATGAGAGACATATCTCAAATATTGGTTATTATTTTACAATAAATGCAATTGTAATTCTTATTATCAGACCACTTTCAGGTAAACTTCTTGATAATAAAGGTTTATCAATTATAGCATTTCCTGCTTTTATTATGGCTATGGCAGCAGCACTATTATTAGCAATTTCCACATCTCTTTGGATGATACTCGCGGTAGCAATTCTCTATGGAATTGGACAAAGTTCACTTTCACCAGCACTACAAGCTACTTGTGTTAAAAGACTAGGACCCAGTAGAGTAGGTGTTGCCACAAGTACTTATTTTATTGGTTATGATGCTGGTCAAGGGCTAGGACCAATCATAGGGGGAACCATAGCAGGTAAATTTGGTTTAACTTCTGTTTTCTACATTTGTGGTGCCCTATTGTTTGCTGGAATAGTTATATATTATTTGTATACATTAAAAACAAAGTATAAAATTGTTAACGAGAAACTAAATAATAATTAACTGAGCTTTCTCACATAAAAAACAACAATCATTTTACGTAATAATAGAGGTGAATTAAATTATAAAATGAAAGAAACAGAAAAAAATATGAAACTATGGAATTTCAATTTTATTATTTTATTAGGGATTAACACCCTTACCTTTATGGCATTTTATCTTGTTTTTCCACTTTTAGCAAAGTACACTTCAAATTTAGGTGCTTCTCTAAGCATGGCAGGCATAATTGTAGGTTTATTTTCAATTACAGCATTGTTTATTGGTCCATTTGGTGGAATATTGACAGATAGAACCAGCAAAAAATATGTAATGATAATTGGTACTTTTATAAATGGAATCACAACCTTAGGTTATGGCTTATCACCTAATATTGCATTTATAATTTTTTTTCGAATAATACATGGTGCCAGTTTCAGCATCACCAGTGCAGCTAGTGTTGCTTGGGCAACAGATTTCATACCGAAAAACAAAATGGGAGAAGGTATAGGTTATCTTGGAATCAGTCAAATTATTGCAACTGCCTTTGGTCCCGAAATAGGAATAGAAGCTGCTAATCGATTTGGAATGTCCAAAACCTTTATAGTATCAGCCGCATTAATCATAACAGCATCATTGTGTATGAACTTTTTACCAAACAAAAATCAGATACCTGTAAAAAATACATTAAAGCAAAAACATGCCCTTCATTTAAAAGATATTATTGCATTTGAAATATTGCCACTATCTTTAATTGGCGGTTTATTTTTTATGGGAAATGGTCTTGCCACTTCATTTTTAGTTTTACTAGGTGAAAAGCGTAACATAAATGGAATTGGAATGTATTTTACAGTAAATGCATTATTCCTTATTTTCACAAGGCCAATGTCTGGAAAACTGTATGACAAAAATGGACTCTCAACTGTTATGTATCCAGCATTATTATTCAGCATCATAGAAGCACTGTTGATAGCTCATGCAAGTGCTCTTTGGATGATAATTTTGGCAGCTATTTTCAAAGCATTTGGACAGGGAACTGCTCAACCTGCACTGCAGGCAGAATGTTTTCATACATTGGGAAGTCAAAAAAAAGGACTAGCTTCAAGTACATTTTTCATTGGTGCCAACTTAGGTCAAGGCTTAGGTCCTTTGATAGGAGGAACTATTGCTTCCTCATTGGGCTATGAATGGTTATTTAATTTTAGTGCTTTAGCATTACTTTGTGGAATTTTTGCTTATGCAATATATAATAAAAGGACTTGCTCTTCATATTTCTAAAGAAAAGTATCAAGTATATTAAAATTGTATATATTACAGCTAACCACCAATTGATTTAAAAAATTATTACCAATTGGTGGTTTATATATTTCTGCAATAATAGTATCGGTAAGTTATTCCAAGCTTAAGTTCTTTCTTTTTTAGATTTACCTTTTTGTGATCTGTCTTTTCCTTATGTATTTAACTATATTCCATCCTATTCTTGAAATAAAACCTTACTTTCTTTTATTCTATTCATCTTTATTTAACAATATTTTTAGGTATTTTTTAGTTATTTCTCAAAACTAAATCTTAATATCTATATATAAAAATAATCAGATAAATGTATAATGTAAAAACCTATGTGTAAGATAAAGAGTAGAAATATATTTGCCTATTTAATTTCAGTTTTTATATTATGATATTAGTTATAATATAAAAATCATTTTTTTCACAATTGGCCATGATATACCAAAATTAGTTCTCGATTAATTGCAATAAAATTTCAAATTAAATTTTATTAAATCAAGTAAAAAAGCCTGTATTATAGAGAAAATTATGTTTATATTACTAAAGGCACATGTATTTCGATGTAGTTATATATAAAACGATATTTTATTTATTATTTATATAATTATTGACAACATTGAAATGATTATATAAAATAAAGAAAGAATATTATATAAATTGAATAATTGTAAACTTTAAAAACAAGAATGCAAATAATTAAATTCAATTTGAATATTCTGAAAAGTCGAAGCCACTTATTTTATCACAAATTAAATTCATTAAGGATACTTCACAATATATATTTTTAAGTATGATAATTCATATTCAATGGTAGGTGAAAGAAATCCTTTTTGATATACCTTAGAAACTCTATAATCCTAATTGGATTTAAGGTTTCACAAGTATCTAATTTTTCTTATAAGAAAGGGGTAAGTAAAATGAGTAACAAAGTTGACACTCAAACAGGCGAAAACCTAGAGCGTGGTCTTGAAGAAAGACATATTAAAATGATGGCAATTGGTGGAGCTATCGGAGTTGGTTTGTTCCTAGGGTCAGCAACAGCTATTAAGGCTGCAGGTCCAGCTATATTGGCTACTTATGCCGTTGCAGGAATAATTATATTTTTTATTATGCGTGCTCTTGGAGAAATGGCTGTTGAGCATCCAGTTGCAGGTTCATTCAGTGCATATGCAAACGATTATGTAAGTCCACTTGCAGGATATTTGACAGGTTGGACATACTGGATAATGTGGGTTGTAACTTGTATGGCAGAAGTTACTGCAGTTGGTATTTATATCAATTTCTGGTTTCCAAGCGTACCTCAGTGGGTATCAGCACTTGTTGCTGTTTGCGTACTTACTGCTGTAAACTTAACTGCAGCAAAAGCATTCGGAGAAATCGAATTCTGGTTTGCACTTATAAAAGTTGTTACAATAATTATTATGATTGCTGTAGGTATAGCTATGATAGCCTTTGGATTAGGAAATAAAGGAGTACCAATCGGTATTTCAAATTTAACTGCTCACGGCGGTTTCTTCCCTAAAGGAATTATGGGACCTATATCAACTTTAACTATGGTTTCCTTTGCTTTCGTAGGAGTTGAACTTATTGGTGTTACTGCTGGAGAAGCAAAAAATCCTGAAAAAGTAATACCATCAGCTATAAACAGTGTTTTCTGGCGAGTAATGGTATTCTATATTGGTGCATTGTTTGTTATAATGTCACTTTATCCTTGGAATAGTATAGGAACAACAGGAAGTCCATTTGTTCTTACCTTCTCCAAACTTGGTATAGCTGCAGCAGCTGGTATAATAAACTTCGTTGTACTTACAGCAGCAGCATCATCATGTAACTCAGGTATATTCACAACTGGACGTATGGTGTATAATTTAGCACTGCAAGGTCAGGCACCTAAGTCCCTTGGAAAACTTAGCTCAACTAATGTTCCTAAAAATGGAATACTTGTTTCAGTAGCCTTTATGTTAGTTGGAGTTATCCTAAACTATGTTGCTCCTGGTAAAGCATTTACTTATGTTACAAGTGTAGGAACATTTGCAGGTATATTTGCTTGGTTCATGATTGTTTATACTCAGATTAAATTCAGACAAAGCCTTACACCTGAACAAGTTGATAAGTTAAAATTTAAAACAATACTTTATCCAGCTTCAGGCATTATCACTATGATATTCTTAGTTGGCGTATTTGTTTCCATGTGTATGGGAGCAGATACAAGAATTCCAGCTATAGTTGGAGTTCTATGGATACTACTTTTAATTGTGGCTTGGTATGCAACTGGATTAAGTAAAAAGGAGCCTACTAAACTTCTTAGCTAATCTATTTAATTATCCATTCAACTATATTGATTAATAATTAGTAATTATAAAATGACTATTTCAAAACTAATTAATTAGATTTGAAATAGTCATTTTTAATTTACAAGTTCTACAGATTTTATTTAAAAATAGTTTATTCAACAATTTTGTAATATGCTCTGGCAGTTAAAGAAAATACAATTGTATAAATTGCTGCAAAAACAAGTATTGTCATTATGGTTGAAAGTATAAACAAATTTATATTTTTCAAACCTAAAAGAGCAAGCATCTTTGTAATCATTGGAAATGCAAAGGCAATATGGATTACTGTGAAAACGAGAGGCAGGAAAAATACCATTAACACTTGACTTCTTATTGTCTTCCTTATTTCCTTTTTATCCATTCCAACTTTCTGCATAATTTCAAAACGTTCCTTATCTTCATATCCTTCTGATATCTGCTTGTAGTAAATAATAAGCACTGTTGCCATTAAAAATAATGTACCTAAAAATATGCCTAAGAAGAACAACCCACCATATAAGGAAAGAAATCCTTCCCTGCCAGATACAGCGCTTTCAGCATTAGCTTTCATTTTATTTTGCACAAAATTTTTATTTAATTTATCAGAAATTGATAGTATATCCTTATTAGTGCCATTAATATTAACGCCAATTGTATATTCCTTAAATCCATTCTTTCCTACAGTATCTATATTATTTACAAATATTACATAGGTATCTACTATATCTGTCATAGCATTATTTAAATCAGATATAGGTTTATCCAATCTTTGTTTAACTTTAAAGGTTTTGTTATCAATATTAATTGTATTACCAATATAATCCTTTACTTTTGAGAACAAAATTACTTCATCATCATGAAGAGTAATATTCTTTCCTTCTAATCTATTATAATCTGAAATAGGAATAACCTCTATAACAGAAACCTTTAACTTATCAGTGTTTTTACTTACAGATAAAAATTTACCACCTTTTTTCACAGCTTCTAGACTATTATCAGTATAATAGAGCTTATCTTTCATATCTATTTTATTATTTTTTAATTCAGCATTTAAAATCTCATCCAGCCTTTGTATTTGATTTTTATTAGTTTCTTTGGATGTTATAATTATATCTCTTGGATAGCGAAGCTTTAGCATATCTTCCATGCCCACATATAAAGAAATTGTAGTTGAAAGCATAACAAGTACAGCAGTGCTTAAGATGCAAATATTTGCAAGTCCTACTGCATTTTGCTTCATTCTGTACATCATACCAGAAATAGATATAAAATTCCCTGTCTTATAGTAAAAGTTCTTCTGTCTCCTAAGAAACTTTAATATTGCAATACTTCCTGCTGTAAAGATTGCATAAGTTCCTATCATAACCAGAATAACTGCAGCAAAGAATAAATTCAAAGCCGAAAGAGGTGATTTAACATTTAATGCTATTCCATATCCGCTGCAAAGAGCTGCCACTCCTATAATAGTCATAATCCATTTTGTTTTTGGCTCCTTTTCTCCCTGTGCAGACCCTTTTAAAAGTTCAATAGGCTTTAATATTTTTATTTGAAATAAATTTGATAACAAGGTTGCAAAAAAGATACTACAAAAAACAATTAAGGTTTTTATAAGGGATGGTATTGAAACCGAAAATCCAAAAGGTACTTTAAAATTAAGCATTTTTATTAGCAAAAGAAACATAAGCTTATTTAGAATAATACCGAAAATAAGTCCAACTGTTAAACTGACAGCAGAAGTAAAAATACACTCATAACATAGTATTTTTGCAATATGCTTTTTTTCAAGTCCCAGTACATTATAAAGTCCAATTTCTTTTTTACGTCTTTTAATCAAGAAACTATTTGTATAAAAAAGAAATATAGCTGAAAATATTCCTATTACTATTGTTCCTAAAAAGAGAATTGACTTTAGGCTAGCAGCACCACTGACTCCATCCAGTCCTTTATTTGTTGAAATTGCATACATTATATAAAACATCATAATTGTACATATACAAGTAAGTATGAACGGAAAATAAGTCTTACTATTTTTTTTGATATTTATTACTGCTAACCTCTGATAAAATAACTTACTCATTTGCTGCACCTCCAGTAGTAATCACTGTAAGTGTATTTGAAATTTTTTCAAACATCTCCTCCTTTGACATTGAACCTCTATAAAGCTGATGAAACACTTCCCCATCTTTTATAAAAAGCACCCTTCCTGCATGACTTGCTGCCTTAGTACTGTGGGTAACCATAACAATTGTCTGTCCCTCATTATTAATATCTGAAAATAATTTTAAAAGCTGATCTGTTGATTTTGAATCAAGAGCTCCTGTTGGCTCATCTGCTAAAATAAGCTGAGGATCTGTAATTAAAGCTCTGGCAACAGCTGCTCTTTGTTTTTGTCCCCCTGATACTTCATAAGGAAACTTTTCTAATATTTGTTCTATGCCCAATTTCTCTGCAATAGGCTTCAATCTTTTTTTCATTTCCTTGTAAGATTTTCTGGATAAAACAAGTGGTAAAAAGATATTGTCCTTTAAAGAAAAGGTATCAAGCAAATTAAAATCTTGAAATACAAAACCTAAATTTTCTCTACGAAATGCAGTGATTTCACTTTCTTTAATTGCAACAATATTCTTACCCTCAAGTAAAACCTCACCACTAGTTGGCTTATCTAAGGATGCTAGTATGTTGAGTAATGTAGTTTTTCCTGAACCTGACTCTCCCATAATTGCTACATATTCACCCTCTTCCACTGAAAAGGTTACATTGCTTAAAGCTTGAACTTGATTTCCTCCAAATCTTGATGAATATATTTTCTTTAAATTATTTACTTCTAATAACTTCATTTTCTTCCTCCCTTGTTCACTTTGACTATACTATAATTATAAAAAAAAGAGAAATGCTAAGCCATAACTTTAGCTTACATTTCTCATTTTAACCTTACATCTTTGTAACATTGGATTATTCAATTATAGTTTTTACAGAAGAAAGATTGATTTTTACTTTAGTTCCTACATTAACCTTAGAAGTAATGTTTATTGTATGTGAAAGCTTATCTAATATCTTTTTACAAAGGTAAAGACCAATCCCTGTTGCCTTTTTATCCATACGTCCATTGTATCCAGTAAAACCTCTTTCAAATACTCTTGGTAAATCTTCCTCTGCAATACCTGCGCCCGTATCCTCAATCACAAGCACCTTCTTAGAAGTATCCTCCATATATATTGATATTTTCCCACTGCTTGTATATTTTAATGCATTCCATAATATTTGTTCAATTACAAATACCAGCCACTTTTCATCTGTAAGCACAATACAGTCCATTTCTTTTAAATTAAGTACTATATTTTTTCTAATGAATACATGTGCATACTTTCTAATAACTTGTTTTATAATTTGAAGCAAGTTATAGCTTTTAAGCACCAAATCCGATGAGTTATTATCAATTTTTAAGTAACCCAGCACCATTTCAACATACTGTTCAATTTTAAAGACTTGCTCTAATAGTTCCTTGTTTTGTTCAGTATACTCACTTTGCAGTATCAATCTCATTGCAGCAATTGGTGTTTTAATTTGATGTGCCCAAAGAGTATAATAATCTATCATTTCTGTCTGCTTAATATCCATTTTAGAAATCAGCTCTGTACTTTGATTATAAAGTGTCTGCAGAATGTTTTGGTAGTCAGCTTCAACTAAATTATTAGCTGCTGGCAATTTATCTAACCCTATATTTATCTTTTTTTCAAGGATGCACAGCTCATTATGCTTTTTATAGTATTTAATAAAATCATAAGTAATAAATATAAAAGCTGTAATGCTTGATAAAAAAGAAGCATATAAAACTGGTTCAAGCTCTAAAGAGTATAATGAAAATACCCCAGCAAAAATTCCAATAAAAATACTTCCCATTATTATTGTTTTTTTATGACCTCTAATATACCATAAAACAATCTGTAAAAAAGATTTTTTTTTCATATTATTCCACCACATACCCAATGCCTTTTTTGGTCTTAACAAAGTCGCAAATACCAGCATCTGAAAGTTTTTTTCTAAGACGGGTTACATTAACAGTTAAAGTATTATCATCTATATAGCTGTCACTTTCCCAAAGCCTTGTCATAATAACATCCCTTGGAATTGCCTTGCCAACATTCTCAAGTAAAATTTGAAGTATCTTAAATTCATTCTTTGTAAGCTCAATCTTATTATTTTCATATTCAATAGTAGCGTTGTTCAAATTCAACACAACACCATTATGCTCAATTATATCCATGGTCCCACCAAAAGAATATGTTCTTCTTATTAATGCCTGTACCTTTGCCACAAGAATATTTAAATCAAAGGGTTTAGAAATAAAGTCATCCCCCCCCATATTTACAGCCATAATGATATTCATACTATCAGACATGGAAGAAATAAAAATAATAGGAACTTTTGATAATTTGCGAATTTCGCTGCACCAATGATAGCCATTGAAAAATGGTAGTGATATATCCAAAAGCACAAGGTGTGGCTGAAACCTAATAAATTCTGCAATAACATCTTTGAAATCAGTTATAAATTCAGTTTCATAATTCCAGCCACTGAGACAATTTTTTATTGATTTTGCAATAGCCATATCATCTTCAACAATCAAAATTTTATACATATCCCTACTCCCATTTTTTTATAAATTTCTTTTTTCATTATACAATAAATTTCTATTATTTTCACATTGTTTCATCCGATTTAAATATTTCAATACTATATATCTGAAGATCTATAATCAATTATATATTATATCCACATTGTACCATAATTACATATAATTTAAACACTTGTCTTTTTTAACTTGACACAAATCAATAAAGATAATAATCTAATAAAGGTAAGAGTTACCAGCAACAAAAATTCAAAATTGGAGGAATGCAGCATGGAACCTATAAAATTAAAGTCAAGTTGGCTTAATAAGTGTTTAATGAAATTTTTTAACAAAGAAGTGATTTCACAAGAGGATTTAGATAAAATCAAATATTTACACCTTAGTTCTACATATGAAGAATGCATGATTAGTTTAGAAACTCCACCTAAAAGAGTTATACATCCTAATAGTGGTGATCAATGGTGTGATTGCTGTGACTGGAATGTAGAAAATTCAAAAAAATTAGATAATCTAATAAAAATAGACAAGTATGATTATATCTATAACATTGCCTTAATCAACGAAGAAGCAGATGTTGAAGATGAAACTGCTGAAAAAGTAGAAATAGAGACTTCTGAATTTGAAAAGTCTATAACTAATATAGGAGAATTAGTTGAAGTAGAGGATGAAGACTATATTTCAGAAAATGATGATGATGAATCAGAAGATAATATAATATTTAGTGAAGATCTAAAATACTTTAGAAATTTAGAGGAACTGCGTTTATCAGTATGCTCAGATATCTATTCTCTAGGCTTTTTAAACAATATGCCTAACCTTAGGATTTTAGAATTAAGTGAAGTACAGCTTAAAGATAATAATGGTTTTGAAAATCTTCTAAACTTAAAACAGTTATCTATTTGGGGAGATTAAAAAGTAAAAAATAATTGTACTAGCCAACTTTCTAATTATATTCTTCATAACAACTTTAGAAAGTTGGCATTTTGCAATCTATTCCTTGAACCTATAAATCAATGCTTCAATAATTAATAACACTAAATTTGATCTTTTAACTATAAAAGCAAAATAATTTGTTTTTATATCATATTATGAAACAATGTTAATAGGTTTTTTATTAATAAACGCTTCAATGTTTCTACCCAAAAGATCCATAAGTCTTTGTCTTGATTCAATACATTTCCACCCTATATGGGGAGTAATTATAACATTTTTCATATTAAAAAGTGGATTATTTAATTCTGGAGGCTCTGGATCTTGAACATCAAGTGCTGCTCCTGCAATTTTTTTACTTTTCAAGGCTTCAATCAGGTCTATTTCTTTTATAATAGCCCCTCTGGAAGTATTTATAATAAAGGCTGATGGCTTCATAAGTTCTAGTTTGGATTTGTCAATAAGATGTCTTGTTTCAGGCATAAGTGGACAATGCAGCGTAATAAAATCACTTTCTTTAAGAAGTTCTTCAAGCTTTACAAATCTTATATTTGAATCTCCTAAGTCTTTATTGGTTCTGCTATATACAAGTACTTTCATTCCTAAAGCCCTTGCTATTTTCATAACCTGCTGACCAATAGCCCCTGCTCCAATAACTCCAAGTATTTTATTTTGTACTTCAAAATGAGGAACTTGAAGACATTTAGTAAAATTATCATAATTTTTGCCTTCAATCATTCTCTGCTGATTTGATAATGAAGAACTTAAACTCAACATAAAGGTAATAACTAACTGTGCAACTGCCTCTGTACTATAGCCTGGTAAATTACATACAAGTATATTTTTTTCCTTTGCTGCTTTTATATCAATATTGTTGTATCCAGTACCAGCTTCACAAATCAACTTTACACAAGGTGGAAATTGTTCAATTAACTTCCTATCAATTGTCATTTCTTTTGTAACTACGATATTTTGATCCTTTACTCTTTCCAAAATTTCTTCATTACTGCTATGCTCATATTTACTAACTTTACCTAAGCTATTTAAGTATGAAAAATCAAGCTTGTTATCAAAATCTATTCTCTTTGAATTAAGAAATACAATATTATTCATTTGTTCCTCCTTTTATTTCAGTTGTATTTAATTATTAGTATACTACTTTATAAACATCTAAAACAAATAAATATGCATATTAAATTTGTATTTATGTTTTCATTTTGCTTCTATATTGTTCCCCCAAAAAATTTTTCACTAATTCCCACTTATATTTATATCACCATCTAAAGATAAAAGCTTAATATTCTTTTCTTTTAAAGAATGATCTACATTTGAGTCAAGATTATTAGTTACCTTTCCCATATGTGTCTTAGCAGATAAATTAAATTTTTCATCTTTAGGAAGCTTTAAATTTATGTTTCCTAAGTTTGAATTTACAGTAATATTACCACATATATTATTTAATGAAATTTTGATATCACTATCATGTACATCACATTGTATATTCTTTGAACTTGAATTCACTATTTTTATTTTGCTCAATTTAGACTTTATAGATAGCTTATTTTTATAACTTTTAGGTATATCAACATTCAAACTTAATCCTTCATAGCCACCAAGACAAACTGTACCTATTTTACTGCTTGAAGTAACATTTAAAACATCATTTTCTATACCAGATTCAAAGTTATAAGCTCCAAATATAAATCCTTTTTGAACCTTAGAAAAGCTACATTTTATATCCTTTGAATCAGAAGCTGTAATATTAACATCAAAATCTCCCTCTAATGATATTTCCTTTAAATTTTCTATTTCTTTTGAAGTAAAGATTCTTTGTGAATTCTCAGCTTTAGTTGGCGAGAAAAGTAATATACCTCCTGCCACAACTAAAATTAATACAAAAATTAATAATACTTTTTTTATCATGATTAGTACCTCCATATAATATGTTTTCAAGCTTCTAGTTTTATTCCACATGATAATTTTTCAAGCTTAATATGAGTATATACTGCTAGGATTAATGTATTATTAATGTAAAATTAATAGGAGTTTAATTTTATGATAATTTTTGTCCTTACAGAAATATGCATTGAAGGGTTATTCTACTCATAAGCACATTCTTACAAGCTTTGGCAGCACTTTAATACCTTACTTCCAAAACTTGACGTAAATTAATAGGGATATTAAACTACTTAATATAGAAGGTCATCAAATGATTATTAGGTTTAGGTGAAATTTTTTTCAGTGGAAACTTAAAATCATGTATTTAACATCTTAGTAATTGGATAAATCAATACTAAAGATTATAGGGGGAGTTAAAAATATGAATTCAATTTTAATTGTAGATGACGACAAGGAAATTGTAGAGTTAATAGATTTTTATATGAAGAATAATGGATACAATACCTATAAAGCATTTAATGGTAAAGAAGCCTTAGAAATTTTTCAAAAGGAGCAAATAGATATTGTAATACTAGATATAATGATGCCGGACCTTGATGGAAAAGAAGTTTTAAGAAAAATTAGAGAAAAAAGCAGCACTCCTATAATATTCTTATCTGCTAAAGGCGAAGATATCGATAAAATTGATGGTCTATTCCTTGGTGCAGATGATTATCTTGCCAAGCCTTTTAATACTCTAGAACTTATTGCAAGAGTTAAAGCACTTTTAAGAAGAAGTACCATATTTAACAACACTAAGGAAGAAAGCAACCTCACAATTATTAATAAGCATCTAAAGCTGGATGAAGAAAGCTGTAAAGTATATAAGGATGATGTAGAAATCCAGCTGACCTCCTTTGAGTATAAACTTATATGCTTTTTTATGAAAAATAGAAATAAGGTTTTCACTAAAGGTCAATTATATGAAGAGGTATGGGGACAATGTTATCTTGGAGATGAAAAAATTATAATGGTTTATATAAGTAAGTTAAGAGAAAAAATAGAGGACAATCCTAAAGAACCTAATTTTATCAAGACTATAAGAGGCCTTGGTTATATATTTCAAGGTGATTAAATTATGAAGTTTAATTTTAATATTATTAAGAAAAAATTAGGTGTAAAAAACTTTCTTATAATAAATTGTTTAATAACCTTTTTAGTATTGTATGTAATTATACAGTTATCATATAAATCCTCAGCCTTTATAGTAAAAAAGCTTGTTTTTAATAATGAGCAAATCAATAATATATCAATGTCTTCTTATTATAATGAAGACTTTGATAAAATCAAACTAGGTTTCCTTTCTGAAATAGGTGGGTGGGAAGAAGTTCTCAATGAAGATAAGAAAGTAATCTATGTAAAAGGTGAAAAAAAAGATAGTATAATGCAATACAATGATGAACAACTATTTAGATTATCTTCTGTTGGAAATTGCTCATCTGAAAATCCTTACTATGGAGAAATATTTTCAGTAAAAGGAAAACATGGTGAACCCTGCCTCTTTCTTTATAAAATTGATAGAAGGAAACTCACACTTTCTTTTACCTATAAACCTAATTTATATACTAAAGCTGACAGCCTTCTTTCTTTTAAGGTTTATGGGATACTATATTTAACTCAATTTATTTATTTGTTAATAGGTTTATATATTTGCAGTCTTATAAGCTCAAAATTTATAACAAATCCCCTTAAAAACTTTATTCACAGCATAAAAAACTTAAAAAAGCTGGATTATGGTACTAGAGCTAATGTAAAAGGTTTAAAAGAGCTTCAAGATGTTGAAACTGAATTTAATGAAATGGTAATAGAACTTGAAAAAGTCAAAGAAGAAAATAAAAGAATAGATGAGAGTAAAAAAAGACTTTTAGTCGATATATCTCATGATTTAAAAACGCCTATAACCTCTATTCAGGGATTCTCCAAACTTTTGCTAGAGGAGAATGTAACCTTTGAGGAGAAAGAAAAATTCTTAAAGATAATACATAATAAAGCAATATACTCCACAGCACTCATTGAAGATTTATTTGCACTTTCAAAACTGGAAGATTCAGATTACAGCCCTTCTTTAGTAAAGCTTAACTTTACTGAATGGCTTAGACGTCTTATTGTAGAATACTATGAAGAATTTCAAAATAAACACTTTAACTTAGAACTAAACATAAGTGATTATCCTATTATATTTAAATTTGATGAAAAGCTTATGAAAAGGGCAATCTCCAACATTTTTAATAATGCTTTAAATCATAATGAAGATTACACAAGATTAAAGATTTCTTGTTATTTAGAAGATAATAATGTAATTTTACAAATTGGTAATAATGGACATTATATTGACAAATCAATTAGACATACAATATTTGAACCCTTCGTAAAATCAGAAATTAGTGCTGGTGGAAGTGGTCTGGGCCTAGCTATAACGAAAAAAATTATAAAAAAACATGGTGGAGATATTAGTCTTACTTCTCGTGAATCCCTAAATAATTTATTTATTATCTCTATTCCTCTTAAATTTTAGAATTTATTAATGTTAGATTAGCTTTATATTAAGGCTAATCTATTATTATTTTAAGTGAATTTATCTAAGGTGTAATTTCAATCTTTGCTTCTATTTAAAATAAGGAGATATTACATAGTTACTTTTATAGAGTAACTTGTATTATTAATGTGGATAATCCTTAGATAATTTTACAATTTAATTTTAGGAGGAAATATTATGCTTTCAATTAAAAATGTTTCAAAAAAGTACTCAAATAATTTTACAGCTCTTTCAAATTTTAATCTTGAATTAGAAAGAGGAATAGTAGGTCTTTTAGGTGCAAATGGTGCTGGCAAATCAACACTGATGAAGATGATAGCCACAGTTTCAAAGCCAACAGAAGGTGTTATTACCTGGAATGGATGTGACATTCATAAAAATGGTGATGAACTTAGGCATGCTTTAGGATATTTACCTCAAAGCTTTGGGGTATTTCCTAATTTAACTGCTGTTGAATTTTTGAAATACATGGCAGCTTTAAAAGGACTTAACATGAAAAAAGCAGTAAATAGAATAAATGAACTTATTGATTTACTAAATCTTAGAGATGCCGCAAATAAAAGTATTGGAAATTATTCTGGTGGTATGAAGCAGAGAATAGGTATTGCACAAGCTCTTTTAAATGATCCTAAAATTCTTATAGTAGATGAACCTACCGTAGGATTAGATCCCAATGAAAGAATGAACTTTAGAAATCTAATTAATAGTTTATCAAAAGATAAAATAATAATCTTATCTACCCATATAGTGTCTGATGTAGAAGCTTCAGCTGAAAAAATAGTTCTTATTGATAAAGGTAAGCTTATGTGTTTTTGTAAAAATGAAGAGCTTTTAAATTCATTAGAGGGAATGGTATGGGAATGTTTAACTGAAGAAAGTCACCTTAAAGAAATAAAGGACAATTATATAACAGGAAATATAATAAGAAGAAGTGAAGGAATGGTTATAAGAGTAATCTCAGAATCAAAACCTTTACTAAATGCCTCAAGTGTGTCCCCTACTCTTGAAGATGCTTATATTTATTATACCTCAAGAAAAAGAGGTGGAAACATTGAATAGTATATATGGAATTTACTACATAGGAATATCTGATTTTTTAGATAGAATAAGAAGCAAAACCACACTTATTATAACTCTTTTAATGATGTATATATGCTATTTATTCTTTCCAGAAAACAACAGCAGTTTTTATTATACCTTAACCTATTCTTTTGAAGGATATTTTTATAGAGGAATTTATAATTCTGTATGGCTTGGCTGGGTTTCTACTATGGCCTTTATTAGTGTTGTAACTTTGATTGGATTTTACTTTGTTAGAAATTCTATAAAGAGAGAAAAAGAACTTTTAATAGGTGAAATAACAGCTTCTATAGGAACAAAATCCTGGGTATTTATATTTGGAAAAGCCTTTGGCAATTTACTATTTCTTCTCACTCAAATGCTTGTAGTTGTTGCAATCACTGTTTTAATGCAATTTGCTAGAGGTGAAAGCTATTATTTGCAGCCAATTAAGCTTTTAACACCATTTTTAATATTAGCAGTACCAGCTTGCTTTATTACAGCAGTTATAGCAATAATTTTTGAAATCATTCCTTTTCTAAGGAACTCTTTTGGAAATGTAGTATACTTCTTTACCTGGTCTGGAATAATCATATATTCTATTCAAAACAGAACCTCTACTTTAGCAGATGTTTTTGGAATGAATACTGCTGCCAAAATAATATCAGAACAATTAAAGCATACTTTTAAAGAATTTGCTAATATAGATTCTTTCAGTCTTGGCACAAGTGGACCTCTTCATGGAAATATTAAAACTTTTATGATGAACAATGTAAACATTGGTTTAAACATATTATTCCAAAGATTATTTTGGATTTTTATAGGAATTCTTTTACTTTTTTTAGCCTCCATGTTTTTCAAAAGTAATTCTCTTATTAGAACAAAACCATCTACAATAGCTAATAAGCTTACAAAAGAAGCAAAATATATTCCTTGTAAAAAAACAGTTTTGACTGAGATTTTTGAAAACAAAACTTATATGAATAACCTCAGCATACTAAAAAGCAATCTTAAAATTATAGTTGTTTCACCTAGTTTATACTGGTATGCAGCCATCATTTTCTGCTCTATAGGAATATTTTTTGCAGATGGTGATAAATTAAATAAATTTTTAATTCCCATGATATGGATTTTGCCTGTTTTCATATGGTCTAAATTATCTACTGTTCAAAGAACTTTTAATATGGAAGATTATCTTTTGACTTATAAAAACTATAGAAATGCAGAGCCTTTAAATTCAGCTGCTGCTGGAATTTTATTCACTGTATTTATAAATATAGCTGTTATAATAAAGTTTTTGATGCTGCATAACTTTTTAGGAATTTTTTATATTTTAATTGGAGCTTTCTTTGTAAATACCTTAGGAATTTTTATTGGAAACATTGCTGGAAATTCTACTGCCTTTGAAATAACTTATATTATTTTATGGTATCTAGGTATATTAAATGGCTTAACAAATTTAGACTTTCTTGGACTTACCCCAAAGGCTGCAATATGCCATATTCCAGTTATATTTTTAGCTATTGGAATTTTCCTGACAGTTGCTTCAGTGGTAATTAAAAATATCAGACTTAGGAGTTATTAGATATCTCATTTTTTATTGATAGAAGATCTAGGACATTCTAAAATGAGATTTTTTATATCTGTTAAATAGCAGCGGTGAGAATCAGTTTTGCAGCAAGATATGCATCCATATATATTAATTATATTGGATATATTTATATTCCAAATGTACCTGGTATAGATAAATAAACCAGGTACAGGAAAAATAATTTTAGTTATAATATTATTCTTTGAACCATAAATAAGTTGTTCATGACAACCTTAAAAATCACTAATACAGCAACTTCTGGAATTTATATAATGATTTCTACAAAAAAATTATTCCTGCAGAAATTATTATAAAAACATTCACAACTACCATAACGAGATTAATAATAGAGCCAACTTTAAAAAAGCTATTTTTCCATTCTTTCGCTGCTGAACGGCATAAAAACCAACCTACTATTCCTACAAACGGTGAAATAAAAAATATTAAGCCATGAAAATGTTCCAGCGCTGGAATCTTTATAGCATTAAATATAAATAGTAAAATAATTAATGGTATTATAAGAGAAATAACACCAAGTACTTTTTTAGTTGTTTTAACAATAAGGTTAATATTCATGTTTTAAATTTTCTCCTATCACCATTAGTACTTCATAATATTTTTAGTAATATCATTTAATGAAACTAAATTTCCAATGCGGCTAAAGCTATCCATGTTATTATTCATATTATTTATATATACAGGTACATATTCATACTCACAATCTGTATGAATACTCTTCATGTCTAATGAAATTTGTTTAATATCCTCATAATTTTTGTCATAGTACTTTTTAGCAATAGATTTACCATTAACAATATACTGTAAAACCATATTTCTTGTGGTTTTAGAAAGAGATACATACCTTTTATACTCTAAACTTAAAAAAAAGCATTGAGCCTCTATTTGAATCTTTCTTACTCCACAAAGTGTAAAAAATTCGCTAAGTATTCTTTTATCCACTGTAAGGTCTATACAGTCATCTGGAACAATAATAGTTAAATTTCTTATCTTTAGATTTTTAACTACTGCTTTCATATTCTCCATATAATTTTTATCTTCATCAAATAAATGATGATAAAAAGGTACATTAGGTACAAAGGATGCAAAATCAATTATATTTTCTAAGTTCTCCTTCTCTTTTTTAATAATAAAGCTTTTATTACTGATTATTACATAAAATTTAGCAGATTCAAACATATATCCAAATCACCTTTCCTGCTTTTTTCATTATATTAATGTTTGTCCATAATTCACTTATTAATATTTTAATTTAGTGTATTTACATTATACTACTAATTTTGACGTAGTTTAGAACATTTCTACTATACTCCTGAAAATTTATAATCAAATTAAGTTTCATTTGATAGTATAAATCAACTATCACTTTCATTTTTGTTTCAATCCCCTGACTTTGATTTAATCATAATTTTAATTCGCCCTTATTCACAATTAATTCTAAAAAACAATAGATATTGATCATTATATAACATATACATAAGTATCATGAGTAGGACATAAAATGGTAGGGCATCATAAAAACATATGAAATTTTAAGGAGGAAACATAATGAAAATAGTTGTTATAGGCTGTACACATGCTGGAACTGCAGCTATAGTAAATTGTGCTAAATTATATCCAGATGCAAAAATAACTGTATATGAGAGAAATGATACAATTTCATTTTTATCCTGTGGAATAGCATTATATGTAGCAGGAATAATAAAAGACCCTAAGGGATTATTTTATAGTTCACCAGAAAAATTAGCGGAATTAGGCGTATCCACTAAAATGTCTCATGACGTAGTATCCGTTGACATATCTGAAAAAAAACTTAAGGTTCATAATTTAAAATCAAAAGAAGAGTTTGAAGATACTTTTGATAAATTAATAGTAACAACTGGTTCATGGCCAATACTTCCCAAGGTTGATGGAAGCACTTTAGAAAATATATTGATATCCAAAAATTATTACCATTCAAACACCATAATTGAAAAATCCCAAAAAGCTAACAATATAGTGGTTATAGGAGCAGGATATATAGGTGTTGAACTGGTAGAAGCCTTTGAAATGAATAATAAAAAGGTAACGCTAATTGATAGTCAGGATCGTATTTTAAGTAAATATTTAGATAAAGAATTTACAGATAAAGCAGAAAAAGCTTTATCAGACCATGCTATAAAATTGGCTTTAAGTGAAACAGTTATAAGATTTGAGGGCGTAGATGGAAAAGTTTCAAAAGTAATTACAAATAAGGGCCAATATGAAGCAGATTTAGTTATACTTTCTATTGGTTTCAAACCAAGCACAGAACTATTTAAAGGACAGCTTGAAATGTTAGGCAATGGTGCTATTGTGGTAGACGAATATATGCATACCAGCAAAGAAGATATATATGCAGCTGGGGATAGCTGCGCTGTTAAATATAATCCAATAGAAAAGCAAGAATATATTCCACTGGCTACAAATGCAGTTCGTATGGGTACATTAGTTGCTAGAAACTTAGTTAAGCCAACTACAAAATATATGGGTACTCAAGGAACTTCTGGAATTAAAATCTATGATTATAACATAGCTTCTACGGGCTTAACTGAAAACTCCGCTAAAACATATGGAATAGATGTGAAAACAGTAATGGTTGAAGATAACTACCGTCCAGAATTTATGCCTACTTATGATTTAGCACAACTAAAAGTAGTTTATGAAAAAGATTCTAGAAGAATTTTAGGTGCTCAAATTGTTTCAAAGGCAGATTTAACTCAATCCATAAATACAATGTCAGTGTGTATTCAAAATAAAATGACTATAGATGAACTGGCTTTTGTTGATTTCTTCTTCCAGCCACATTACAATAAACCTTGGAATTTATTGAATTTAGCAGGATTAAGTGCCGAATAATATAAAAAACTAGTATAAGAGTACTTCATTTAATTATGTTTTTTAAACTAAATTAACTCACTTTGAAACTCCAAAAAATAGCATTAAATTTCACAGTAAGAAACAATTATGTTCTCTTCATAGTCACTTCTTGTTGTGAAATTTAATACTTTTAGTGCTTTATGGTACTTGTTGACTTTTTTCTTAATATTTTCCTCATTCAAAAATCTTAAAAATATAGTCTTTATTTTCAGTTAGTGCACATTTAAATATGAAAAATAACTTTGTATACTTTCATTTACTTTGTGCAGTAAATTGCAATTGCTTGTGACATAAATTCTGCCGTTCCCTTGCCATAACTATCAATATTTTCTTTAAAACGTTCATCCTGTAAGTACATAAGTCCAAGGCCCTTTAAAATTTCATTAGTACATTTGTAAAATCTTTTTGTAATGTAATTCTGCCATTCTTTAACAAGTGTTTGAACTTCTTTACTGTCAGCACTTTTTTCCCTATTCTCAGCAAAAGCCTTTAAAATCTTGCCGCCTTCTTCGTTTACCTGCTTCCACTGTTCTTTACCATAATTTTTAGTCTTTGCTTCACTTTCAGCATAAGCATCAGTTTTTCCCCAGCGTTCTTTAACTTCCTTTGCATATTTCTTTTTTGCATTTTCAAAATCAATATTGTCAAATTCTTTAAAACTCATATTACATTCTCCTTCTATTGTTTTTTCTACAAGCTTTATTAGCTTATCAATTCTTTTACGTTTTTTAATAAGAAGCTCTTTATGTTTTTTTAGTGCTTCTGTTCTATCAAATGATGCACTTTTAACAATTTCTTTAATTTCATTAAGCGGAAAGTCCAACTCTTTGAAAAATAATATTTGCTGAAGCAGCTCAATAGCATCGTCATCATATAAACGATAGCTAGCCTCAGAAACCTTGCTTGGCTTAAGCAAACCTATTTCATCATAATAATGAAGAGTTCTCACAGTAACTCCTGTTAATTTTGCAACCTCGTTAATTTTCAGTTCCAAAAATCCTGTACCTCCTTTAAAATATCATTTTATTACCTCTTTTCTTTTAGTATAGTTATACTATATACTATCACGTTACGTTAGAGTCAATACCAAAAATAAAATGAGTTTCCTAACTTTTAATGTTTATTTTTCTTCATAAAATTGATAGAATAAAACTGGCACTTTACTTTACCTATAGACCCAATTTACATAAATTAATAAAGGGGATGCATTTAATGAAATTTATAGAAAATCTTTCAACAGATCCACATTATAACTTAGCTCTTGAAGAATATGCATTTAGAAATTTAAAGGGTGAATATATTTTGCTATGGAGAAACTGCCCATCGATCATTATTGGAAAACATCAAAATACAGTAGAAGAAATTAATATGGAATTTGTAAAGCAAAATGATATTAATGTTGTTAGAAGGGTTACAGGAGGCGGTGCTGTATATCATGATCTTGGTAACTTAAATTTTTCATTTATTACAAAAATTAAAGAACATAATGTCAAAATAGACTTTAAGACATATAACGTTCCTATAATTAAAGCTTTAGAAAACTTAGGAATAAAATGCGAATTATCAGGCAGAAACGATCTTGTAATAGATGGCAAGAAATTTTCTGGAATTGCTCAAAGCGTTTCAAGAGAAAGAATATTAAATCACGGAACATTACTTTTTGATTCTAAATTAGATACATTGTCTAAAGGATTAAATGTAAAAAGAGATAAAATCGAATCAAAGGGTATAAAATCTGTATCTAGCAGAGTTACTAATATTAAACCTCATGTTAAATATGATGTTGATGTATTAAAATTTAAAGAACTATTGTTAAAAAATATATTTGCATATTTAAATGAACCTATAGAAACATATGAATTAACTGAAGATGATAAAAAAGCCATACAAAAAATGGTAGATGGGAAATATGGCACCTGGGAATGGAATTTTGGCAATTCACCTAAGTTTAACTACAAAGGATATAACAGGTTTAAAGGTGGATGTGTAGATGTTAGACTTGATGTAAAAAATGGACTAATAGAAAATTGTAAAATATATGGTGACTTTTTTGGTAAATGTGATATAGAACTTTTAGAAGAAAAATTAAAAAGCATAAAGTATGATAAAGAAGAAGTAAAAAAGGCTTTACAAGATACTGACGTAAATGACTATTTAGGAAATGTTACAAAAGAAGAATTTTTATGCTGTTTATTTAGCTAATATAAAACTTTAAGCTAATTTTTACTACTAGGTACGGAGGAATTTAATGAAAAAATTTTTGAAAGGATTCTTGATTATTTTAGTTGCTGCACTGATTATTTTTATTGCTATATTTCATAAAAGAATTATATTAACTTATACACTAGTTAATAAATATATTTCTGTGAAAAATGATAATATGAGAACTCCAAAGATTAATGGATTAAAAATGTCTCAATCAATGAATTACAAGGATATTATATATAAAAATACTAATGGAGTTCCGCTTACACTGGATATTTATTCTTCACTAAAAAAGAGTAATAATCCATCTCCAGTAATTTTATATGTTCACGGCGGCAGCTGGGTTTATGGTGATAAAAGTATTCCCGATGCATTAAGTCCCGTACTTAATACTTTCAGAGAAGAAGGATATACAATTATAAGTACTTCTTACGAGCTCAATAGGAATAAAGCTAATTTCAATAAACAAGTTGCAGATATTAAGGATACTATAAGATGGATATATAAAAATAAATCTACTTATAATCTCGATCCAAATGAAATAGGAGTTATTGGTGTTTCATCAGGTGCTCATCTTTCGCTTCTAGCTAGTTACAGCAGCAATGATAATTTTACTGATGACAAAGCTTTAAGTACGTATTCATCTAAAATTAAATATTTAATTGATTTTGCAGGTCCAACTGATTTAAGTCTTTTAAATACAAGTGATTTAAATTATGACTTAACAAAAATTTTTAATTCAATACAAGATAAGGATACTGTAATAAAAGAATTGAACCCTATAAATTATGTTAGTAAGGGAATACCAAATACATTAATAATACACAGCAGCTTTGATCCTATGGTTCCTTACAAGAGTTCAAAAGAACTTTATGATAAATGTGTTAAAGAACATGCCAAAGTAGAATTGATTACTTTGAACAGCAATGTACATGATTTATCAAATATCTCAAGCACTGACATTAGTTCTATGTCTGAAGGATTATTGAAGTTTGTAATATTTAATTCTCCATTATAACATAAATAAAGTTGTTGCATTAAGAAACTTAAACATACTGTAATTAGTAATATAAGCATAATGCGACACAACTTTTCAGAGGACAAAGGACAATTGACAGAGGACAGTGAAGGATGATTTTTCTCCGCTTTGCTGCGAAAAATCTTTAATTAAATTTTTGATGGCTCGTTTCACTAAAGTGAAACATTGCTGATTTATATAAATTAAAAGCTTGTTTTGCGCTAGCAAAATAAGCTTAAAAATAAATTAGTTTTCTGACGTAAGGAGGAAAACTCACCTTCATTGTCCTCTGTCCTCTGTCCTCTGTCAATTGTCCTCTCAAAAAAAGTTGTGCCACATTATTTTTACATTATGAATTGTAGTACATATTAAGCTTATAAAAAATGCTGAATTATATATTTACAGAATTTACAATAGCTTTTCTAAAGAATTCCTTCTCAATATCATAAAAAACACGGCAATTAGGTTCTTTATTTAAATTATGTACTTCATCTACATAACTCATTCCCTGCGTAATACCATCCCTTATATCAATTTGAACATATTGATCCTTGTATTCAAACATATCTGGATTTGTAATGGCAAGTATGGCACATGGATCATGAATTGCAGCATCATTAGCTGCATATGTTGAAATGATTTCAACTATAGTATCAGATATTGTGTTATGGAATTTTCTCATTTCATTTAACTCAATATCTGTTAAAGTTGCCTTTAATGTAACATTCAAGCCGCACATCATCAATTTAACACCACTGTTAAAAACAATATATGCAGCTTCTGGATCTGTAAAGTAGTTGAATTCACTGCATGGAGTTGCATTTCCAATATTTATTCCACCGCCCATTATACTAATTGCAGCAATTTTGTTTTTTACTTCTGGATGAGCTGACAAGAGTAATGCTATATTTGTTAATGGTCCAGTAGCAGCTATGTATACAGGTTCACTGCTCTCCATTAATATTTTTCTTTCAATCTCTATTGCACTTAAATCACTTAATTTTGATAATTTATCATCACTAAATGCACTTGCACAGCCACCAAATCCATCTAAACCATGTACAGCCGTAGCAGGCTGAGCATTTTTAATAATTGGCTTTTCAGCTCCTTTTGCTACTATGCAGTCTAAGCCTAATAGTCCAGCCATAAGCTGAGCATTATGAGTAGTCAAATCAATTCCTACATTTCCTGATACTGAACAAATAGCTTTAATATCAAATTCTGGTTTTGAATGAGCTACCAAAATAGCAAGAACATCATCAACACCAGGATCACAATCTATAATTAATGGATATTTTTTCATATTACGCCTCCAATATTTAAGTATTAATAACATTATAACAAATTATTATTGCTTTTATCTAATTCATTCAAATAGAATTAGGACATCAATATCTCATTGAAAAAAACTGTCTTCTTTAATTGAAGACTATTTATCGTAGGTCAACAATTTGTCCCCAAGACTTATAACCCTTAGTACAATCTATTTCTAAATAATAAACTTTTTTATCCAATGTCAAATCCTTACCATCATAAGTTTTCATTTTATTTGAAATAGTTTTTTCTACACTCCACTCTCCCAAAAATGGGCTTACATTTAAGATGTGATATCTCTCATTTCCTGTTTGATCGGTTATATAAACATCGATATCACCATTACTACACCCGATACCTGAAAAAATCAAATTATCCCCATTTTTGATTTCAACATTATCCTTCAATACATTTTCACTTTGTGTAGTTCCACCATTGCTAGCAGTTTTAGTTATTGTAAAATAATTTCCTATATAACTAGGTACTTCATTTATTTGTTGAAGTAAATATTCGGAAAGTACTTTAGAGTAAACTGTATAATATTTTAGATTACCCTTTATATCACCACTGTTATCAAAAGCCATAATATACCGATCTGTAAAAGGCACTTTAATTGTTTCTTTACCTTGAAATGTATTTGTTGTGTTAGTTTCCTTTATTAGTGGCCAAATATGAACGTACCTCTTAAGATTTTTCATTGCTAAAGTAAGCGGAATAAATTTTTTAAATCCAATTGATTTTACTTCATCTTCAGTAGATTCCATTATTTTAGTAGATGTATTTACCATTGATACTACTTCATTAATTCTAGCATCATCTCTTTCAAGTGGTTCCATCCCATTTGATATAACTTGTGTAAAATTGTTATCTGCCAAGGTCACAAAATCAACATTTTCAGCTTTAATAGGAAAATTTAAATTTTCGTTAACTTTCTCATCCCCATTAACTTTAAATTCTTTAGTCGCACTTTCTTTTAAAATTTTACCTTCAACTGACTTTATGCCTTCATTTATATGCAAAGTATATGTTTCACCTGTAATATATTCTTTTTTAGGTATTAATGTAACTGATTTTTTATCACTACTTATACTTATAGTTGCTTCAACTATATTACCTTTAGCATCTGTTACATTTATATTTTCCTCTAATGATTCTGTATCAAGCACACTATTAAATTTTATAGTCCACAGCTTGTTTCTTGCCACATTTTCTTGTTTTCCAAACTCTTTAGCATATGCATAAGTTGGCAAAATTAAATTACATATTAATATCAAAGATAATATTTTATAATTATTTTTCGTGGAAACATACCCCTTTTAATGAATACTGTGTAATTAAATTATAGCACTCTTATTATCATTTTATCTAGGATAAGCTAATTTTGTATCACCTAGTGAAACTTAGATTCACATTGTAATAAATTTACAATTTAAGTCATAGTATTATATAAACAAGCCTCTTAAGATAAATGTATTTTAAAATTACAGGTGGTGTATTAAAAATGATAAATAAATTAGCTTTACAGCTTACTTCACTCATTTGTACAGAAATCTACAACAATACTAAAGACAGAGCAAGAATACAATATGGCTTAACTGTGCTTTTAAGTGAAGGATTTAAAACTGTTTTTCTATTACTATTTTTTAATATAATACATAAGGAGAAATATTTCTATTTTTCCTTACTCATAATTCTATCCACTCGACTGTTTGCTGGTGGATTACATTTAAAAGGTACCTTGAACTGCCTAATTGCAACAACTCTGTTGTTTATATTAACTAGCGTTTTGGCACCTTCAGCACCTAAATTGCCAGCAGCATGCTATTTGCTCGTAAGCATAATTAGTTTAGTGATAGTTTTAGTAAGAGCTCCAATATGTAGTGTAAGGATACCTATAAAAGATAATAAAACAAAGCTGCAATATAAATTTGCAGCAGCTCTAGTTGTAGCTATATGGACTATTATTTTATTATTTTTGGAAAGTACAACCTATGTTAACTGCGGCTTCAGCACTATATTAGTACAAGGTGTACAACTTGTGCTGGCTAAAAAGCCCACATTATAAATTTTTTAGTAAACTTATATAAAACAAGGAGGATATTATGAAAAAATTATTTAACAGTTTCAAGGTAAAATCAATATTATGTGTACTTCCCCTATTTTTAGGTTCATTTTTAACTGAAAAATGGCCTAACTGTTTTATTTATATTGGAGAGCCTGAAATTCCAGAATGCTTAAAAAAACATTAATTGTATAATTTAATACTAAAAACTGTATAGTTATTTTCAAAGGATAGTTGAATTCTAGCTTCATAGGATTCAACTATTTTTTTTACATTATATAATCCATATCCACGGTCTTTTCCTTCTTTAGTAGAATACCCTGCATTAAAGATCTTTGCAATATCATTAAATTCTATTCTTTCACCTGTATTCCCAATTTCTATAATACAATTTTCTTCTAGGTACCCTATATTTAAAAATATCTTTTTTAAATTATTTTTTGAATTTAAAACAGCATCAAAAGCATTATCTAAAAGGTTGTTTAAAACTTCTGAAAGTTCATAGTTTTTAAAAGGAAGCTTACAATCCCCTTCAATAGCATATTTAAATTCAATATTATTTTTAGCAGCTTCATTCATTTTATTGTAGATAATGGCTGCTACCACTGTATTATCTATTTGAAGTACCTTTTCCATATTTTCCAGAGAAATATCAAGAGAATCTATATATTGTAATATGGTTTCCTTTAAATTCTTTTCATCGGATACTAGAACAAGGCTGTAAACAGTATTTAAATGATTTTTAAAATCGTGCTGTCTCCTCCTTACATCCTCCAATAGCTGGGATATTACAGGAGAGTATTTCTTATAATTTTCAAGTGACCTCTTTATTTCATTATTCTTCATTTCATAATCAAATAAAAACAAATTTGCTATAATAAATACTAATGGAATCATAAGATATATTATACTATCACTCAAAAATTCATGTCTTTTAAAACCCCATATCCACTTTGAAATAATCACATATATAAGAAGATTCATAGAAAAAAAGTATATTTTAGAACTTTTCTGCTTTAAAAAAATTATTAGTTTTCCATAAGATATATATCTATAAATACAATAGCTTAAAAATATGCAAATAAAATTTGCAATAAGTGAATATATGAAATTATCCTTCACCATAAAGCTTGGAATAAACAATCTAAACATAATTATTATAGCAAGCTGCATTATACCACAAATAACTATAACCAACCCAAATTCTAATAACAAATCCTTTATATTTTTTTTAAATATAAATTTAATTGCTAGAAGTAAAAAAAAATAATTTACTAAAAACTGCATAGGCATATAAATGTAATTTGTAATTAGAAATACCAATGAAGTAAAAAGTATAACGAGTAAGCTTTTACATAATCTCTTTTCACATTCTTTATTAAACATATTCCAAAGCAGCATAAAACTTCCTACTTCTATAAATATTAAGATGAACATCTTATAATTATCCATTTATTTTCTCACCTACAACATTATTAAACCTTTCCATAATACATTTCTTATAGTTGTTTCCGAGTAATGCAGTTTTGTCAGTATTATAAAAATAAATCTTGTAAGAAGTTTTATTATTAGTTTTTTCAATTTTATTGATATATTTTATATTAACTAGATAAGCTCTATGGCTCTGAAGTATATTCTTATCATTTATCATTGAATTCAATTTCTTAAGGGATAAATAATCTATGGTAAAGGAACCATTTATAGTATGAATTATTGAAGTTCTAATAAAAACTTCCACAAAAATTATTTCATTAACAAATATTTTTACTTCAATGTTCTTTATAGGAACAATTATAAATTTTTCATTAATTTCCGTAACAGCAACTTGTGCTCTGCCATCTGACATCAAAAGCTCTGTCATTCTTTGGATTTTTTTCTTATTATAAGGCTTTACTATATAATCGTAACAGTGAATTTTCTTAAAAGCTGAAAGCATATATTCCTTATAAATTGTCACAAATATTATCCAGTTTAGTCTATATCTTTTTATTTTCCTTATTTCAAGAGCAAATTTAAGACCTGATTCATTTTTCAAATTAATATCCACAAAAAAAAGATCAATCACATTTTGCTGTGCTATTTTAAAGGCTTCTGTAGTATTTGTGGCTTCATATACTTGATACATATCACCTAATTGTTTTATAATCTCTGATAGGGTTTTTAACTGAATATGATCGTCTTCTAAAATTAATATATTGTACATATAGTTATCATACCCCTTTATATTTATTTATCATTAATTAGATATTCTATATTAATTCAGAAATACCTTTCCACAAATTCAATATTTTATTAAACTTAATTAAATATTTACATAAATTAATAACAAAAATAGGGGTTTTAATGAAACGTTTAACGTATTCTAAAATAATGTATGCTACAATTAATTTACAAGCACATATTATTTTCTAAACTCTCTTCATAAAGTGAGCGGATTGCACCTATAAATGTATAAAAGGAGTGTGGTCTTGTGAATCTAAATTTTATTATCACTATTCTATGTATTACAATGCTAGGAATTGTTGCTATGCTTCTTGGTTTTTGCTATAAACAAGAGCTAATGAAAGCTTTGTTCCAATCAAAAACCACTTTGAAAAAAGATGAGGTTTCCTCTGAAATCACATTAAATCTGGACAAAAAAGAAGAAAAATGCAATAAGTAGCTCTGCCAAGCTTCCTATTGCATCTAGACAAAATTATTTTTAGTACAATAAGCAAATTGCTCAATACTGCAATCCACTCACTTAACAAGTATATCACAAATTTTGGAAATAAATCAATACATAGTTAAAATTTATTTATCTTTTTTTCATAAAATATTCCCTTAGAAAATCCGGGAAATATGTAACCATCTTATATGTAAATGGAACAGCAACTTTATAACGGGCATTAAGTCGTTTTTTCAAAATTGTATCACTAATAGCTTGTGCTGCTACTTTAGAATCAGCTCGTTTTTGCTTATTTCTATATTGGGCATCTGATTTATAAAAATGTGAATAGCAAGATTTTTCATTTTTTATAACATCGCCTGAATTATCCACTAACGCCTTAAAAAAGTTGGTTTTCATAGGTCCCGGTTCAATGACGGTGGTCTGAATATTATAACTGTGCAATTCTAAACGTAGTGTGTCACTTAATGCCTCAACTGCAAATTTTGATGCACAATAAGTCCCATTAATAGGTTGAGCAAATTTTCCTGAAATAGAACCAATATTTATAATCTTACCACATCGTTTTTTACGCATTTCTGGAACAACTGCCTGAACCATATTAATTATACCAAACACATTTACATCAAACATACTTTTAGACCTATTTACATCAATTTCTTCTAAAGCTCCTCTAAGTGAATACCCTGCATTATTTATAAGAATATCAATTTTATGAAATTTTGATATCACTTCATTTACTGCCCTATGAATAGACTCTTTTTGGGTAACATCCAGGGATAATTTTAAAGATGCGGATAAATCTTTTAAAGCTTCCACATTTCTTGCTGTTGCAACAACCGTGCATCCTTTCTGAGATAATATATTACAAAGCTCTCTTCCAATTCCTGTAGAGCATCCAGTAATTAAAATAACTATTTCATTTTTCATAACAATCAACCTCCAGTAGTAAAACTTAGGTACATCATAAATCACCTGGAGATTTATTGCATTATCATTTGTTAATATTTAATTTTTTTCTTATTCTGCTAAGAGATACAGGAGTTATTCCTAAATAGGATGCAATATGACATTGCTTAACACGTGCTTCCAAATCAGGATATGTATCAAGAAATTGCGCATAACGCTTTGTACTGTCTAATAATTTAAAACTAATTGCATGCTCTTCTTTTATAACAAGTGTTTTATCAATCATTTTCTTGTAAAATAAAAGTAATTGATAATTTCCTTCCACTATTTTTTCAAAATCGAAAATCTTAACTACAAGAATTTCACTATCTTCTAATGCTTGTATACAGTACATAGATTCTTTTTGAGATAGATATGCCGCATAAGAAAATAATATCCCACCTTCTGCATAAAAATATTTTGTTACATCATTGCCTGATTTATCAATATAATAAGATCGAAATACACCCTTAATAATAAAACCTATTTCAGTAGATTTTTCACCTTCCTGTAAAAAGAACATATCCTTTTTTAATACCTTAGGCTTAGAAACATTCCTCAATAAAGCAATATTTTCCTCATCAAGAAAAATATCATTACTTTTTAAGAGATTCACCCATAAAACATTATTTACATTTTCATTCATGTAAAAAACTCTCCTCTTTTAAATATTCATTTACTTAAAATAGCATAGCATAAATTCTAAAATTTACATAGAAAATATAAAGCGTTAAATTTCTGGAATATCTAGAATTATAATTCCACGTTAGCTAAATATTTGCTCATTTACATACATACCCTTATACAAAACTGGTATTGCCGCTGCTATAAGGATCATACCCATAAAAGCAGGTGCAGCATGTCCAAGTGATGCATAGATTTGACCTCCAATGATAGGACCAATTATTCTTGCTAAAGCTTGAATAGATTGGCTACTTCCTTGAATCCTTCCTTGTTCACTAGAATTAACGGAATTAGAGACCATTCCATTGAATGAAGGTCCAAATATGGAATCACCAAAGGCAAATATAAACATTCCAACGATACAAAGAGGATAGAATAAAAACAAAGCTGATGCTGCAATAAAACCGTAGCCTATAATCTCTGAAACCATTCCCACAATTGCTATCTGTTTATCACTAAGTTTTACCAAAAGCTTTGGCATTATGAAACCTTGTGAAATGATGTCTTGGAAACCCATAATTGAAAACATAACTCCTATTGCTACAGGTTTCCAATTGAAATTATCCATTGTAAATTGTGAAAAAACTGCCTGTAAAGAGCCGTTAGGTATCCAAAGTAAGAATGCTGAGATAAGCAGCCCTTTTAAATTTTTCATGGAAAGCACGTTTATAAGCTGTATAAACGGATTCAGCCTTACAAAAGTAATTTCTTTTAGTCTATTATTCTTCTCAAGGCTCTCAGGCATAAAAAATAATCCATAAACAACATTTAGTAAGGTTATTATTGCTCCAAAATACATTGGTACAGAGTAACCAAACCTGGCAAGCAATCCTCCTAGGGTTGGGCCAATAATGCTGCCTACACCTACAACTGCACTCACCCACCCAAAGTATTTGGTTCTCTGATTTGGAGGAATGATGTCTGCAAAGTATGCGAAGATAGTGCTTATGGTTCCACCCGTTATTCCATCTATTATACGCCCCAAAAATAATACCCATAGAGCTCCTCCTATACCAAAAATCAAGTACCCAATTGCAGAACCCAAAAGACATATTAAGAGCACTGGACGACGACCATATTTATCACTCAAAGCCCCAAGTCCAGGAGCCGCGAAAAACATGCAGACTGCATAGACAGAGGTCAAAAGCGTAACAACTATAGCTTGATCTCCTGGATTGCTTATATAAGGCTTCACTAAAAATGGGACAACAGGTGCTATAATACTGAAGCCTATTCCACAAAGAAACACAGACATAAGACCAAATATTAAAGCCTTTTTATCTACGATTTGTTCTGTGTTCTGTCCATTGTATGATCTAAATTTAAACATTTAAATTCTCCTCTCAAAAATCATTATTTTGTTTCCCTGGAAACATAATTACTGTATCATCTTTTTGTTTCCTTGTCAACAAAATAATATTAATAAAAATGCAGCCTATTCTCAATAGAGGATGGCTGCCTATGGTTTTATTTTCATTATTCAAATTTATTTCGACTTAATATTTATATCCAGTTTCTTTATTTCTGCATCTAAATGCCTATTATACTTTTCCATGAAGCTAAGCATACTGTCAAATTGTTCTTCGGTTACCTGCTCAAATACGACTTTATCCCTCTCTTGAAATTCTTTGTGTAGTTCCTCATGAATTTTATAAATTTTTTGTCCTTTCTCAGTAAGCCGGAAATAAATTTCTTTCTTATTTTCTGGCTTTTGATAACTTTCAATGACACCTCTTTTTATGAGCTTCTTGGTCATTTTGCTTATGGCCCCTCTAGTCATATAAAAGGACTCTGCAAGTTTTGTTACGTTGGAATCCACATTTTTTCCAATGTATTCGATATAATGTACTTCAGAAGACTTATAACCCTTAAGGCTGTCTTCCATCTTAAACTTATTAAGCCAAGCCATCTTGTTAAATAATTTTCTAAAACCAATTATGACCTGTTCTTCTTTGTTCATGGTTTGTCCTCCCGTCTGTTGACACATTAACAATATTATATTAAACTTTTGTTTCTATTTCAACAATATTAAAGCTCAACTATTTTTCAAAACAATTTGCCATCTTAACTGTTAAAAGATGAAGTTTATAGAATGTTTTTAATAATGTATTCTTTGCACATATGGTCTGTATCATTTGTGGTACCGTAATAATATACAAAATAATAACATAAATTGGACTAACTAAATGTTGAACTAATATAGCCACTGTAATAATACCTCCAGCTGCAATACCAATTGAAGAACCGATAACTCCTGGTGCATATTTATGAAATGCAAACGTCCAATAAATATGCTGTAACCCATTGAATGTAGTAAAAACAATAAGAATTAAAAGAACCATGGCTGATATAGATTCATTAGGTATCACATAAGCAATAGTAGTCATTAAAAATCCCCATATACTAATTGCCCATAACCATAATCTACAGCTTAATTTTGTTGATGGTGGAGGTGTTACATAAGTACTATGATACCAATCAAGAATATTCCACTCCTCCATTTCATGAATAAAGAAAATAATAGGAATTATCCACATAATTGTTTTAAAATTCATTTCATTTAACATTTGCATAATTATTCTCCTTTCATTGGAGCGCGCATCCTGACACACTTGTGCCTTATTTACTATCATGGTACAATTTAATTAGTTAATAGTCAATAAATCTAATGTAAGTGCTACATAAATTACATTTTTGTGCCATATAGGAGGAGCTATGAATCAAACAGAAAATCCCATTGCTTTACAATCAAAAAAATGGATTATGGAATCATTAATAGAACTGATGAATAAAAAAACGTTTCACGAAATTACTGTTAGTGAACTAGTTGCTCATGCAGATTTAGGAAGAAGAACTTTTTATCGGAACTTTACTTCAAAAGAAGATGTATTAGAATCCTATCTGAAAAATTTAATTCAGGAATTTATTGAACATATATCTACATATGAAATTTTAACACCTAATATTTGCTCATATCAAATCTTTAAATTATGTAGTAATAATAAATCATTTTTGACAGGGTTACATAACAGCAAAATGCTAGGGTTTCTTTTGGATGAATGGAATGTTTCACTTCCCATCATTCACCAAATGATGATAGACAAAATTCCTAATTTCCCTAATCAGCATAATGAAACTGCATTAGCTTATACTCTAGCTTTTAACACAGGCGGTGTTTGGAATGTGGTATCAAAATGGATAAGCTCTGGTATGAAGGAAACACCAGAAGAAATGACAAACATTGTGATGGACTTAGTAAAATTTAAATTGATGCTTGTTTAATACCCAAGCATCAATCCTCTGCAATCATTACAGATTATGTTACAAAATTAAAGCATATTTTTCACTGTTTCAGCAATACTATGTGAATCCAAACCATAATATTTATAGATAGCAGTATCAGCACCAATAACACTGAACTCATCAGGTAACCCAATTCTCTTAAACTTGCAATGTATACCAGCTTCTGCTATAACTTCAGCTACTGCACCACCAAGACCACCATTAATGCTCTGATCTTCAACGGTTACAACAAAACCTGTTTCCTTTGCAGATTTTAAAACTATATCAACATCAAAGGGTTTAATAGTATGCATATCTATAACTCTGGCATTTACACCTGTTTCTGCAAGTTCCTTTGCTGCCATAAGAGACCAATACACGCTGTTACCTGTGCCAATTAAAGTCAAATCATTACCTTCTTTTACAGTAATAGCTTTACCAATTTTAAATTCATAATCATTATCTTTATATACATCTGGCTCCGCACCTCTTGCAATACGAATAATCATAGGTCCTTTATAAGTCATTGACTCTCTTACCAATTTCCTACACTGCCCTGCATCTGCCGGAACACAAATTGTTAAGTTTGGTATTGCTCTATAAAATGACAAATCAGCAATAACATTGTGGGTAGGACCTCCTCCAGATGTAACCCCAGAATGAGTTCCAATCAATCTTACAGGCACATCATTATAAGCAATATCTGTGTGTATCTGATCTGCTGCCCTCAAAGGAAGAAATGGTCCAAATACTTGTGAAAATACAATTTTGCCAGAAAGAGCTAATCCCGCAGATATACCAACCTGGTTGGCTTCCGCAATGCCAATATTAAAACAACGTTCAGGATATTTTTTTATAAACTTTCCCGTGGATGTAGATGGTGCAACATTATCAGAATAAGTAAATGCAAATTCTAATCCTTCATCTGCCATTTTCATTAATTCGACCCCATAAGCTTCTCTTGCGGATGATAACATCTGATCAAAATCGAAAGTTGTTTCAACTGCCATAATTTATCTCACCTTTCTATTATTTTCTATTGATTTTAGTGCTTCGTCCAACTGTTCCTTAGCAATTCCGCCGCCGTGCCATACTGCATTATTTTCCATAAATGAAACACCACAGCCCTTAGTGGTATTTGAAATAATACATATTGGCTTTCTTCTAGTTTCTGGATCTGCTGGTGGAAGAGATTGCAGGGCACTACAAACTTCATACATGTCATTACCTTGAATCTCTATAACATCCCATCCAAAAGCCTTTATTTTATCTCCTAAAGGATCAACATTCATTACATCCCTTGTGAAACCAGTCATCTGTAGGCGGTTTTTATCAACAATTGCTACAAGATTGCCAAGCTTATAATGACCTGCTGCCATAAAGGCTTCCCAATTTGAACCCTCTTCAATTTCGCCATCTCCTATGATACAGAAAGTTCTCCAATAGGACTTTGACATTCTAGCACCTAATGCTAAACCAGTAGCTATGGATAATCCATGTCCCAAAGAACCTGTTGATGCTTCAATGGCAGGAACATACTTTCTATTAGGATGCATACCAAATTTAGCAGTATTTAAGGTTTCAAAATGTTCTACCATATATTCCATTGTATACATGCCTAGATCTGAAAATATAGTATACAATGTTTCACCACAATGACCTTTACTTAAAATCAATCTGTCTCTTTTTTCCCATTTAGGATTTTTAGGATCGTAGTTCATGTACTTGTAATAGAGACCAACAGCCATATCGACGATAGACAATTCTCCTCCAAGGTGACCCATACCTATTTCATAGATAAATGAGCATAACTTTTTTCGAATCTCTACTGCCTTATCTTCTAATTGTTTAACTTGTTCCATATCAACATTACAATACATAATAGGCATCTCCTTTTCTCATTTATAAAAATTGTTAAAAATCATTACATTTAATAAGTATTTTTGGATATTTCCCACTAATTTGAGCAGCAAAAGCTTCTTCTGCCTGATCAATAGTAAAAACTTTCTGTATAAAAGGTTTCAAATTCATTCTAGGCATAATCTCAGCAGCACGTGGAAATGCATATGGAGCTACATTTATACTAGAAATAGTCAATTCCTTGCTGTACAATTTGTCATATAGATTCAGTGGCATATCATAGTTTTTTGGAAACATTGCAATATAGAGAACAGTTCCTCCTTTTGCAGCTATTTCACTAGCTGCTGGTGCAGCATTAGGTGATCCCGAAGCTTCTATTACCAAGTCAAAACCCAATCCATTGGTTATTTTATTGGATTCTACACATACATCCTGCTCCAAAGGATTGATAATATAATCAGCACCAAATTCTTTGGCAAGTTCCTGTCTTTCCTTAATAGGTTCTATAAGTGTCAATGACGTAGCTCCAAACATTTTCATTGCTTGAAGTGCCAATAATCCTATAGGTCCTCCTCCTGAAATGGCAACCCTTTGACCAATCTTCATATTTGTTTTGTCCACAATTCTAACTGCAATTGACACAGGCTCTAACAGGCATGCTTCTTCTAAGCTTACATCATCTGGAACTTTAAATACCTGAGATTCATGCCATACTACATATTCAGACATACCAGGCTTATTATCCGGATATTCACAGAACTGCTCCTGACCATTTCGGCAATAATAACATGTACCACAAAATCTTAAAAAGTTTCCTGCAACCTTGTCCCCTACTTTTAATCCCTTTTTAACAGCTTTTTTACCAATTTCCACAATAGTACCTGAAATCTCATGTCCTATTCCAAAGGGAGGTTCAAGTCCAAAAATTCCTTCTACTAGGTGTGGATCAGAACCACATATTGAACAGTAAGCGACTTTTATTTTGACATCCTCATCTCCCATTTCCTGCTCGGGCATATCTATAACCTGAACACGTCCCCTCTTATTAACATCAGGATCTTTTAAACTTCCTACCTTAACACAAGCAATAGTCTTCATAAATTAACGCCTCCTTATTTTATAATGTTGTCTGGAATCCACCATCAACACTTATATACCATCCATTAATATAATCTGATGCACTACTTGCTAAAAATATGGCAGTTCCCATTAAATCATTAAGTTCACCCCAACGACCACTTGGGATTCTATTTGTAATTTTGTTGTAAAAATCTTTATCAGCACGCAAGTCCTTGTTAACATCAGTTGCCAAGAATCCAGGGCAAATAGCATTGGTTTGAATATTATACTGACCAACCTCATTAGCAAATACCTTTGTTAAACCAAGAATAGCATGTTTACTTGCTGTATATGGTGGACATTTTTTATCCGCAGTAAAGGATAATGCTGAACCAATATTTATAATCTTGCCAGAATTTTGCTTAACCATTTCTTTAACTACCCTGTGGCTGAGGTAGTATACAGAATTTAAATCAATATCAATAAGCTTTTGCCATGCTGAATCTGGGTACTCTAAAAATTCGGCAAACATACTTCCACCTGCATTATTCACAAGGATGTCAATTTTTCCATATTCTTTCAAGCAAGTATCAACAACTTCTTCAATATAGTCCTTTTTCGTTAAATCTCCTTTCAAAAACTTAACCTTCTGACCAGTTTCTTCTATGAGACTCTTAATTTCGGATACATCATCTGTAAAGTGAGGTATAAAAAGATCAGCACCTGCTTTTGCAAAAGCAACTGCATAAGCCATACCAAGACCTTGATTTGCACCTGTAACTACAGCTACTTTACCTTTAAGTGAAAATGCATTCATTGAAAAATCACTAAGCTTATTTCCCATAATAACACCTTCCTATATTTATAATTTTATTGATTGGTCAGGGATTTCCTCTACTAACTCAACCAAACAATTTTCTTTATCATTTTTATGTCTTATATCTAGTTCAGCCATTATATCAGCTACTCTTTCTTCTGTTAAATTATAGAATATCATGAATATGAGCAATGTAACTACACAGACAACAGCTGGCAAAATAGATGTCATAATTAAAATTCCATTCAACGATTTTGCAGTTTGAGTTACATTAGGAATATATCCAACATTAGCTAATATCAATGTAGGTATAACTCCCCCTACTGCTAATGAAACCTTTAATCCAAGAGTAATAAGTGAGTACACAACTGCGGCATGTCTTTTGCCAGTATTGTACTCAGCATACTCAACTGCATCCGGAATGATTGACCACAAACTGCCCATAAGTATGCCATAGCCAAATGCAGCTACTGATTTAGCTATCATCATTACTGTAATTTGTGAAACTGGAATGATATATAAAGCTGCTGATCCAAGGGCACCTAAACTCAAACCAAGTACAACAGTTTTTTTCTTTTTGATATGTCTAAAAAGCGCAGGCACAAAAGGAACTGCCACGACTGAAGGTAAAACGTTCAACATAGAAAATAAAGCAACTAAATCTTTTCTATTTACGTTATAAGTCATATAATAAATTCCTGAAGCTGATTGTATAGATGAAAATGCATAAACACCTACAAACAGTAAAAATAATATGACACCTGGCTGATTATGTGTAATCTGATTAATAAACCCTTTGAAAGTAACTGGATCTAAATGAGATTTTACTCTGATACGTTCATGCAAAGTAGTATAACTATAAAGCAATATGGATGCACAAATAACAGAAAGTAAAATAATAGTCATCTGATAACCTTTTGCTGAATCACCTCTGCCGAAAACCTGTGATAAAATAGGAATAAATAGAGCAACTATTACACCACCTGACTGAGCAAACATCATTCTTATGGAATTTAGCCTAGTTCTCTCCATAGGATCTGCTGTCATGACAGTTGTACAAGATACATATGGATTAATGATGAAAGTATATAATGTAAGTAGTAAATTGTACGTAGCATATGCCCATATCAATTTGCCCGTATGTCCCAAATTGGGTACTGTAAAAGTCAAAATACCTGCAAGTGCAAAAGGAACAGCTCCATAAATAAGATAACTTTTGTACTTACCATGCTTTGGATTCATTCTCTCTGCAATAATACCCATGGTAGGGTCCCATATCATATCCCATCCTCTAGATATAAGAAACATAACAGAAACTTCTGCAGCAGTTAATCCATAAACATCAGTATAATAAAATGTCAAAAACATTAAAATTGACTGAAAAACTAAATTCATTCCACCATCTACAAGGGAATATCCCACTACTTCTTTGGTAGGAAGTTTATAAAAGCCAGGATTATCACCACTTTTTTCATACAAATTTATTGTTTTTGCCTCCATTTCATCAACTCCTTTTCAAATTTATACTTGTATTATCAAATTAAACAGCATAAAATCAGAATACAGAATGTCTTACAATTTTTAACCTCCCCCCAATAACCTTAATTTTAGTAAGCGGTTACAAAATCCACCTTCCAAATAAAATGACATAGTCCAAAAGCTTAACTCCTCCTTTTTACTTACCACCTCTTGATTACTAATTTTATATCATTTATTCTCAACTTACGTGTGCTTTTTTTATGAAAAAGTGTACTTTTCTATATTAATTTAGTAATGTATAATTTTTTTAAGCAGATAACCTTTTCATATATCTGGAAAATGATATTTACAAAATTTTAATATACATATACAATAAAATCATAGTTAAAAACCTATATATACTAGTGATTCAGGTATTTTGGAGGTACAATGTAAATGTTTTCTAAGATTGTCTTATATGCAGAAGATAAAATTGCTAATATGATATATAACTTCTATAGGACAACTAAAAATAATTTTTCCATTTCTTATATTGCTAATTCTTATAAAAACAGTATTGAAAAAGCAATAGAACTTAATGCTGAAGTTATAATTATTCAACTTAAACACCCTGTATATAAAGTTCATAATTTTTTCTACGATTTAGCAATGTCAAATATATATCCAGTGGTTCTAATTTTTAATGTTATTTCAGAAAATCAAATTATATACTCTATTACAAGTCACAAGGACATTACTTATATTAATAAAATAAAATCCTTTTTTACCCGGTCTTTAAGTGAAAAATACACTTGTCATTTTGACTATATTGGTGAAGAAAAAGATTCAAACCTAGTAATGAACTTCAGAATCAGCAAACTAGAAAAAACCGAATATCTAAAAGATATTTTACGCGGA
This sequence comes from Clostridium carboxidivorans P7, assembly GCF_001038625.1. Taxonomy (GTDB): domain Bacteria; phylum Bacillota; class Clostridia; order Clostridiales; family Clostridiaceae; genus Clostridium_AM; species Clostridium_AM carboxidivorans. The sequence goes on along the minus strand of NZ_CP011803.1, from coordinate 708,244 downwards.
GTAATTAAAAGTGAATTTTTATATTATAAAAAAAAGGTAAACTTAAATCTAAATTATTATGGTTACTATGTATACATTTGCAATCTTATGGAGATCGAATATTCAGACCACTATTTGAATAAAAATATTTATTACCTAACTGGAGAAGAATTTATTAAAGAATGTGAAGCTGTTCTTGATGAATACAGCGGAGGTGAAGTTTTTTATATTAATCCAAATATTCTGTGCATAATTATCAATGATTTTAATTGTACAAGTATTGCCAGCAAGCAGTGTAAACTTTTTGAAATTACTAGCAAATTGAATAGCGTAACAAATTCTAAAACTGCATTCAGATATATGAGCAGCTATATTAAAAATATTGAAAATATAAGAGATGCTTATGAATCTTTCCATTATTTAAAAACATATAACTTTTTCTGTTCTGATGCTAAGTTACTTACTCAAAAATATATCAATTCAATAAAAAAAGAAATTGACTATACCTTAGTAGATAACACTATAAAAGAAATAAAAGAACTTATAAATTATGATATTTTCAATCTTAAATTAAATAAATTGATACATGAACTATTTTTAGATATTATAAAACCAAGTTTTGATTACAATCTTTATTATTATTGCCACACTTCATTGTCATCGGAATTAGTTGACAGGTATAGCAATCTATATAAAAAAATATTGCCAGAGAGTTCACCGCACAAAAAAGTATTTTTTACCTCTATAGAAGATAAATGCAGTGAATTTATCGATTCTATAAATCAACTTAGGTCTGAACTTTCCGATAAATACATGATAAAAAATTCTATAGTTATTCAAGTATTAAACTTTATACATATTCACTATATGGAAGATATCACTGTAAATCTTATTGCATCCAGCTTAAATATTAGCAATTCATATTTAAGCCAGATATTTAAGAAGGAAATTGGTATAAGCATTATAAAATATATTATTAACTATAGAATAGAAAAAGCCAAAGAACTTTTTTCTTCAAGTGATGAACTAATTTACAACATTGCTGAAAAAGTTGGCTTTTCTGATGAAAAACACTTTTCAAAAACATTTAAAAAAATTACAGGTCTGACTCCTATGCAGTATAAAAAGAAAAATGGAAAAGCCAAATATATCTAAAAAATATATTTGGCTTTAATTTTATTAAAAGTGTTGACCCTAACATTATGTCATAGTGTAATATATAATCAAGGGTTAAAAATACTAACAAAACTCATGCCGGCAGAGTATCAGGCAGTGTTAAAGCTCTAAAATCAAAGTTTGAGGTGAAGTTATGAGAACAGTAAAACAGGTTTCGGATTTAACAGGAATAAGTGTGCGTATGCTGCACCACTACGATAAAATTGGACTATTAAAACCAACTGAATTGACAGAAGCAGGTTATAGACTTTATGATGATGAAGCTCTTGAAACCCTGCAGCAAATTCTATTTTTTAAGGAACTTGATTTACCACTAAAGGAAATTAAAGAAATCATAACCAGTCCTCACTTTAATAAGATGGAAGCACTAAAAAATCATAAGAAACTAATCATTTTAAAAAGAGATAGATTAAATGATTTGATAGAGCTTATAAATAAAACCTTAAAAGGAGCGAATACAATGAGTTTTAAAGAATTTGATATGAGTGAATATTATAATGTACTGGAAGAATTTAAGAAAGAAAATATGGATAAGGTAATTAAGCACTTTGGAAGTGTAAATAAATTTGATAAACTGCTTAAAATAGGTACTGATACAGAAGCAAAGCTTGCTAAAATGGCTATAGAAGAATATGGAAGCATAAAAAAATATGCTGAAGCTGTAAAGAAAAATTTGAATAATTCTGTGGCAATAACTAAAGCTGAACAAATTGATAAATTTAAAAAAGATTGTTTTTATGAAAGAAATTCTGAACTAAAAGAGCTATATAAAAAACTTACAGCTGATTTAAACAAAGATCCTGCATCAGGTGAGATTCAAAAAATTGCTGGTGAAATAACTAAAGTTGCTAAAAGAGATTATGATGCTTTTAAAAATGAGCTTGGAGATTATTATTGGCTTACTATTGTGCGACTTTATTCAACATTTCCTAAAGAGTTAGAAAAAGTTGATAAGGAAAATGGCGGAGTTGGTATGGCGTGGATAGATGAAAGATATGGAGAAGGTGCAGCAAAGTTTATTGGAAAAGCTTTAAAAACTTATTTAGGAGATTATGAGCCTAAAATAGAAACACTATATAAAAGACTTACAGCTGACTTAAGTAAAGATCCTTTATCAGATGAAATTCAAAAAATTATTTCTGAAATAGTAGATGAAACAGAAAAACAGCATGAAGCCTTAGAAATAGAAGTAGGTGAAAATTATTGGGGCTATCAGGCAAATCAGTATTTGTCAGAGTCTATTTCAAAAAAAGCAATGGACAAGAACTACGGCGAAGGTGCATCTAAATTTATTGGAGAAGCCTTAAAGTGTTATGTTGAAAACAATAAGTAGTCTCTCTCATAAAAGAGCGTATATAAACTTGATTTACACAAGTCTATGTACGCTCCTATTTTTCCTAAGATTTTGATTTGTTTTTGGAGATTACGTCAAAGGCAACAGCTGCCAAAAGTACAATTCCTTTAATAGTCATCTGCATATCACTTCCTACTCCAAGTATGGACATACCATTATTGAGAACACCCATAACCAAAGCACCAATAATAGCACCCATAACTGTACCTACACCACCATATGCTGATGCACCACCTATGAAACAGGCTGCGATTGCATCTAGTTCAAAGTTTAAACCTGCCTGAGGAGATGCGGAGTTAATTCGGGAGGCAAACATCATACCTGCCACTGCAGATAAAACAGCCATGTTCACATAGGCCAAGAAAAGCACCTTGTTTGTATTGATACCAGAAAGTTTTGCAGCCTTTTCGTTGCCACCCATTGCATAAAGGTAACGTCCAGGAACAGTATTTGTTGTAAATATGGAATAGACTAAAATAAGAAATCCTATAAAGAGCAAGGCAATTGGAATGCCTTTATAAGACGCAAGCCAGAAGAAAAACAAATTAATTACAGCTACTATACCTACGATTTGAGTTATAAAAAGTGGTAACGGGCTAAGTGGAAAATCATTTCTTTGTTGTTTTGCTCTCTTTTTTAACTGTAGAACTATATATACAATAGATATAATGATACCTGCAAGAATAGCCGTAAAATTTAACTTTGTCCCAAATCCACCGAAAATATCCGGTATAAATCCAGAACTAATATTTTGAAAACTCTGAGGAAATGGTGCAAGAGTTAATCCCTTGAGCATTGTAATGGTAAGTCCTCTAAAAAGAAGCATTCCTGCAAGAGTTACGATAAAGGATGGTATTCGTATATAGGCAATCCAAAAACCTTGCCATATTCCAATAATCACTGAAAGTAGAAGGGCAATTAATATAGCAAGTGCAACACTCATTTTCATAGTTATGATAAGCGTACCAGCTACAGCGCCAATTAAAGCACATAAAGATCCTACAGAAAGATCAATATTACCTCCTGTTAAAATAGCAATAGTCATACCAATTGCTAAAATAAATACATATCCATTTTGAAGTATTAAATTTGTTACATTCATAGGAACCAAAAGGACCCCACCTGTTGCAACTTGGAAAAAGGCCATTATCAGTACTAAAGCAATAATCATTGCATATTGTCTTATATTATTTTTGAACATTCTTTTAAATACTTCCATCATTTTACCTCCCTGTTATCTTGCTGGCATACTGCTTGTACCTTACTATTTGTGCTATTCATTATACATTTCATTATACTTTCTTGTGATGCATCCTCACGGGAAAGCTCACCCACAATTTTGCCTTCATTCATTACATAAATTCGATCACACATCCCCAGTATTTCAGGAAGTTCTGAGGAAATAAAGACAATGGACTTTCCCCTATCTGCCAGCTTATTAATAATTGTATAAATCTCAAACTTAGCACCCACATCAATTCCCCTAGTAGGCTCATCTAATATTAATACTTCAGGATCTGCAAAGATCCATTTACTGAGCACTACCTTTTGCTGATTTCCACCAGATAGATTCCCAGCATTTTGAAAAACACTTGGAGATTTAATATTTAATTTTTTTTGGTACTCTTCAGCTACTTGAATTTCTTTATGGTCATCCACAAATTGTTTATTACTTATTTTATTAAGATTTGCGAGAGATATATTTCTCCGAATGTCCTGCATAAGAACAAGACCTGCTGTTTTACGATCTTCTGTAACATATGCAAGACCATTATCTATGGCCTCACGAACATTTTTAAGAACAAGTTCTTTGCCATCTTTTATAATTTTCCCGCTTATACGCTTTCCATAGGCTTTGCCAAATATACTCATGGCAAGCTCCGTCCTTCCAGCTCCCATTAGACCTGAAAAACCTACGATTTCGCCTTTGTGAACCTTAAAACTTACATCATCAATGATCTTTTTATCTTCAATAAAAGGATCATATACAGTCCAATTTTTAACTTCGAATACGATTTCCCCAATTTTGGATTCACGAATAGGAAATCGATTTGTTAGTTCACGGCCTACCATACCTTTAATGATTCTATCTTCACTTAAATCCTTGTCCATTTTATCTAAAGTCTCTATTGTTCCACCGTCACGAATAATGGTAATAGAGTCTGCAATCTTTAAAATCTCACTTAATTTATGAGAAATAAGAATAGAAGTAATTCCCTCTTTTTTTAATTCTAATAATAAGTCTAATAAATTGTTTGAATCCTGTTCATTCAAGGCAGCGGTAGGCTCATCAAGAATCAAAAGTTTTACATTTTTTGCTAACGCTTTTGCTATTTCAACAAGCTGCTGCTTACCAACACTGATATCTTTAATCAGAGTATTAGAATCGTCATTTAGACCTACTTTTTTCATTAATTTTTTTGCATTTGCGTGGGTTTCATCCCAGCTAATAAAATTATGCTTTGCTTGCTCATTTCCAAGGAATATGTTTTCTGCTATTGAAAGGTAGGGGATTAGAGCTAATTCCTGATGAATGATACCTATTCCCGTTTTTTCACTATCTTTTATTTCCTTAAACATACATTCCTTACCTTCATATATAATCTCGCCAGTATATGTACCATATGGATATATTCCACTGAGTACATTCATAAGAGTTGATTTCCCAGCTCCGTTTTCACCAATTAGAGCATGAATTTCTCCAGGCTTAACTTTAAGATTTACATTATCAAGGGCTTTTACACCAGGAAAAAGCTTTGTAATATTTCTCATTTCAAGTATAAATTCATCCATACCTACATCTCCTAACATCATTCTGATATCTGAAAGCCGAATACCTAATAAAAGGTCTTCGGCTTTAAAAATACAACTGTGTTTAATTTCTACTTCAAATCAGATTCTTTATAATATCCACTTTCTACAAGGATTTTCTTGTAGTTGTCTTTGTCTGCATAAATAGGATCACAAAGGAAGGATGGTACAACTTTTGAACCATTGTTATATGTTTTTGTATCATTTACCTCAGCTTGTTTACCTTGAACTATTGCATCCACCATTTCAACAACTTTATTTGCAAGTGTTCTTGTGTCTTTGAAAATAGACATTGACTGTTGATCATGGATCATTGCAAGTACGTTTGGTTTGTCACAGTCTTGACCAGTTAAAACTGGATATGGCTTAGCAGCAGTACCGTAACCAGCATTTTTAAGAGCAGCAACAATACCAATTGCTAAACTATCGTTTGGAGAAAGAATAACATCAAGCTTTGTTCCTTTTGCATAAGTTGATGTAATTAGATTGTCCATTCTTGCTTGTGCTTTAGCTGAATCCCAACCTTGAATAGCGATAGTTGTAAAATCTTTTTGTTTGCTGCCTACAACAAGTTTGCCATTGTCAATGTATGGTTGTAGTACGCTCATAGCGCCTTTATAGAAAAAGGTTGCATTGTTATCATCTGGTGAACCACCAAACAATTCAATATTGAAAGGACCTTTTCCATCTTTAAGTCCAAGTTTTTTTTCAATATATTGACCTTGAATTGCACCTACTTTAAAGTTATCAAAGGTTGCATAATAATCTACATTTGGACTTTTCATAATCAATCTATCATAAGCGATAACTTTGATTCCATTATCTGATGCTTTTTTTAGAACATCTGTAAGAGCAGCACCATCAATGGATGCAATAACAAGAACTTTACATTTTTTTGTAATCATGTTTTCAATAGATTGCACTTGGGCATTTACATCATTGTTTGCATATTGCAAATCAACCTTGTACTTCTTAGCTTCAAGCTGTTTCTTCATGTTTTCACCATCTTGATTCCAACGTTGAAGAGATTGAGTTGGCATAGCAACACCGATGAGACTTGTTTTTCCGCCATCATCTGCTGATGAAGTCGTTGCCGCAGGTTTACTACCGCATGCTGATAAGCTAAGAGCAAGCACTCCTACTAGCATTGTAGAAAGTAATTTTTTCATTTTAGTCCCCCCTAAATTCAAATATTTGGTATATTTTAATAGTACAACATGTGTACGTTTACCTGAATGTAATTATTTGCCTAGTGATAATCAAATATTGCGCAATTTTTATGCAAAAAAATACTAGGGCAGCGCAAAAAAATACTACCCTAGGTTTGATCCGATCACTACTAGCTCTAATATTCCATCTGATTCCAAGAACTCTGTTTATTGTGTTTAAACTCTGTTGGGCTTACCCCTGAATACTTCTTAAATACTTTACTAAAATAATTAGGTTCGCTGTATCCTACCGAATAACATACATCCTTAATAGCCATAGAAGTAGTTATTAAAAAATCTTTTGCTTTGTTGATTCTGACTATGTTTATATAATCAGAAAAATTAAAGCCAAGTATTTCCTTGAAAGTTCTACTAAAATAATAAGGACTTAAATTAAACTTTGCTGCTGTTTTTTCAAGATCTATTTCCTCTTGAATATTATCTGTAATATATTGCTCTACAGCTTTAAAAAGAGCAACTTTTTCCCTGTCAATATTTTGAGACTTTCCAGCAATATTTATATCACCAAAATAATAAATGCCCTTGTCCCCTGATTTATATTCCAAAGCGCTGCAGGCTTCTTCATAGGATTTGTGAAGGAGTTCAAAACCTTCATAACACATTCCAATGCCAATATGCAGAAATACACCAAAGATTTTCTTTACTTCCCGTCTGATGTCAACTGCAAGCACAACTGCATTCTGTTTTATTTCCGCTTTTATCTCTATGTTCATTTCTTCTTTCAAGTTTTTTAATTGAATAAAATAAACTAGTTTATATGTAAAGAGATAACTTCCAATTGCTTTGTATCTATGATTAATATATTCTTTTACATACTCTCCAATCTGAAATTTAAAGTTTTCATCTTTAGGCGCTTCTTTTAACTGTGCAACAATGGAATACCCATTTTTAAAATCTAAACCAAGATAGCCCTTGTAAGTTTGGTAATCAGTTAAATAAAGGGTATCATTAATAATAGAATAGCTTAATTCATTTTCCAAAATAGGCAGCAGGGTATAAAGCTTTTCCTGATTTTCAATTTCCAGTCTTCGTTTCTCTTTCTCACTGTTAACAAAATTCACTGCTTCCTTTATCTTTTCTATAATTTCTGTCCTACTAAAGGGCTTTAAAATGTACTGCTTCACATTATTTTTAACGGCTTCCACTGCAAAATCAAAATAATCATAAGCTGTGAGAATGATAAAATAGGTATTTGGAAGAAACTTATTAATTTCTTGTACCGCTTTAAGTCCATTGATACCAGGCATTTTTATATCTGTAATAATGATATCCGGTCGTATCCTTTCTGCTATTTCTATTGCTTCTCTTCCATTTTTAGCTTCACTTATTTCAAGATGCTCCTCAAATGCAGCAGTAAGTATACTAATCATTGAGTCTCTATCATACTTTTCATCATCAGCTATAAGCAATTTTAACATATATCTTTCAGCTCCTTTATAGGGATTTTTAAGTAAACCTTTGTACCAAAGTCTTTTTTACTCTCTATTCTAAAAATGTTTTTTTGTCCATAAATTAATTCAAGCCTTTGAACTACACTTCTTATACCCATTCCTGTTGTATGTCCAGTATGCTCAAGTCCAACATCTCCTGAAATGATTTTATTTAAGGTTTTCTCATCAATACCACAACCTGTATCCTCTATGAGCACCGTACATACATCTCCCTGCTCCAAAATATCAATATTTATAACGCCCCCTTCTTCTTTAGGCTCTATACCATGTATAAATGCATTTTCAACAAAGGGCTGAAGCGTCATTCCAGGAACTAATACTTTTGATAAATCTCCTCTTACGTGGAGATTAAATTTAATCCTATCCTCAAATCTTAATTGTTGAATAAACATATACTGCTTAACCACAGTAACCTCCTCTTCCATTGAAGCATTTCTGTCCATCATTCGGAGACTGTACCTAAGTATTCCTGAAACCGATGTAATAAGACTTTCTGTTTGCAGAGCATTTTCTCTTATTGCAGTCTGGTTAATACAATTTAAAGTGTTAAATAGAAAGTGTGGATTAATTTGAGATTGTAAAACTTTTAGCTTGGATTGTTTAAGAGCGTTTTGATATTTTAATAAATTCATCTCTTCATTTCTAAGCTTCATTTCCAATTCCGCTTTTTCCTCTATAAAGTTTATATGTTTTTTTATATCATGAATCATTCTGCTGAAAGCCTCAGATAATATATCCAGTTCATAAATAAAAGTTTTTTTCCCTTCATAAAATGAAAAATCACCATAGGATACTCTTTTAGAAGCATCCACCAATTCGCGAAGTTTTTCCAATATATTTTTAAGAAAGAATAGCGTATAGAGTATACTTATTATCAAAGCAGTTATGATGTAAAATAGTAATACTTTATATATGGTCTTTTCTTTTTCTTTAAGCTTATTATAAATTTCATTATTATAACTTAGATAACTTTCACTGAGCTGTGTTAGGAATGTGTTACTATAAGAAAAAATTTCTTTGGTGAAAATATAATGGTCATAATATACATCGATTCCACCTTGTTTCGAAGATATTTCAATAGCAGCATCTCCAGAGTTTTTATAACTTCTTAGAGAATTTTGCAGGTCCCTTAAAATATATTTGCTGTGAATGTCAGACTTTTCCTCAAGTAAGATTAGATTTTTCATAGCCTTATCATAGCTTGTCTCATACTTTTCTTTACTTTCTTTAGAACTTTCAATCATATATTTATTAAAATTAGTAAAGGAATCATTGAGTGAGTTTTTAACTTCCTTTGTTACACTCATTTTATTTAGCATACTATCATATGAATAGGTTATTTGTTTGCTTATAATAAAGGATATAATACTATTGGTAGCTATTGGAATAATCGTGATAAGGACAAATATTATAAACTTTCTTCTTAAACTACTGCTTTTCACTATCATACTCTCCTCGTGTTTTTTTAAATTCATCAATGTTATCTTTACTAACTACAATAACATCTGTAAGAAATACACCTTTAGTATCTTTACCTTCCATAATATCCATTATTATATTTACTGCTTTATATCCCATACCATAGGGGTCTTGTACAATTGTAGAAGTAATGGTTCCATTTTTTATATAATCAAGGGTTTCAGGCAAATCATCAAAACAAATAATCTTGACTTTTTCTGCAGCTCCCATACTGATTAATGCTTTAGCTGCACCTTGTCCATCTAGTGCTGAAGTACAAAATACAGCCTTAATATCCTTGTTATTTATCAATATTTTTTTAGTTGCAAGCTCTGCTTCCAAAAGATATGAATCTGAGGACTCAATCTCTGATATATTAAGTTTTGAATTACTCTTTATATACTCAGTGAAACCATTTACTCTTTCAATTTGATTCTTAACATTTTTTCCACCCATAATAATTCCTACATTGCCATAGATGCCAACATGATGAATCATTTCCTTAGCGCCAACTCTGCCTGCAGTAACATTATCAGTACCTACATAAGCTAAACGTTTACTATTTTCTGCATCGGAATCCACTGTTACAATGGGAATTCCACCTGCTAATACTTTGTCGATAACAGGTTTATACATAGCTTCATCCTGAACATATGTAATAATCCCGCTGACTTTAGCAGCATAAGCCATATTTATAAATTTTATACCTTCCCCTGCGCTTGCAGTATCTGGTCCTTGAAAATCAATAACAGCATTTCTCTGTTTGGCTGCCTTTTCTGCACCTAATTTTATATATTTCCAATAAGGATTCGAGTACACATGGCTAATTAGTGTTATTTTAGGTTTGATTTTCTCATCAATAATAGTTGGCTCTCTGAGAGCGGTTAGAAGTATCCCGTTCATTATTATAAAGTATAAAATAAATAATGTGTATTTTATAAATATTGGGAATTTTTTCATTTATTTTCACCTCATATGTTAAATTATAACATATTTTACTTTATGTGTGGTTATATAATTACAAACTAAATTTGACACAAAACTTTTAACAAGCTGTAACATTTTTGTAATACAAAAGATTTATTATATAGACATACCAAGAAACAAATTGTGAAATTAAAAAAATCGAAAACATAAAAAAAATTAAAGGAGTGTATTAAAATGAATAGGAAAAAATTAATGAGTAAAATAATAACTGCAGTAATAGCTGGTGGTGTACTAATTTCAACTGGAACTGCTGTCTTTGCTGCAAATAGTACTAAAAACTTTTCAAATACCAACACTACTAAACAGGAAGCTAGAATGAATAAGGGAAGCAAATCAGACATGATGAAATCAGAACTTGATAAGTTAGTTGCTGCTGGAACTATTACTCAAGCTCAAGAAACTACTATATTAAATAAAATTAGTCAGGAAGAAACAAATAGACAAGCTGAAATGGATAAGGTTAAAAATATGACTGAAGCTGAGCGTCAAGCTTACTTTGAAATCAAAAAAACTTCAGAAAAAACTGATTTTTTAGCCTCTCTTGTAACTGATGGTACTTTAACTCAAACTCAAGCTGATGCTATAAAGAGTGCACTTCCTCAAGGTCATGATGGAAAAGAAGGCAAAAAAGACGGCGGTATGTCTGCTGACAAAATGAAAACTCAACTTGACACTCTAGTTACTGCTGGAACTATTACTCAGGATGAAGAAACTAAAATACTAAACTACTTTACTGAAAAGCAAACTGAAAGACAAGCTGAAATGGATAAAGTTAAAAATATGACTGAAGCTGAACGTCAAGCTTACTTTGAAAGTAAAAAGACTACAGCAAAAACTGATATGTTTAGTGAACTTGTAACTGCTGGAATTATATCTCAAGATAAGGCTGATGCTATTAAAGCTGCAATGCCTGCTCCAAAAGCTCATGATGCAGCTCAATCCACAACAACAACTAATCAATAAGAAATTATAAAAACCACCAAACTGGTGGTTTTTATTATGGCCTTAATTAAAAAAATAACTTCTATTACCCAGTATAATTTGTACCTTTGTAATGACTGGAATACGCTTTCTTTTCCTTTTCATCTTTAAAATTTCCAAAGTAATCACTTACTTCCACAGAAAAATCCACAAACGCATTTCCTACTGCTGTAATGATATTGTTGTCCCTTACTACATTTTCATTAACATATGTATCTCTTGGAAAGGGGTCTTCTAGTACACTCGGAAAATATTCTTTAAGCTTATCTGGTGTTAACTCGGTTGTATACTTTTTACCTTTTAATATTCCTGCTCTTGCCAAATATTGTGGACCTGCACATATTGCAGCTAATAACTTACTTTGATCATTTAACTTATTTATGAGTTCTGTTAATTCTGGCCTTTGCTCATCATTTTCTCCACCTGGTATAATCAAACCTGCCACATCTGTATATTTCAATGCTTCTTTAACTGTAGCCATAGGATAATAACACATACCAGAATTACTTTTTATTATTTTAATTTCATATGCAATTGGAATTACTTCTTTATTAACCAAGTGACAAGCTAATGTCATTTCAAAATCAACCATGTCTTCATAAATAAAACATAAAACTTTCTCCATAGAATAATGCTCCTCTCAATTACAATAAACCTTGTAAAAATTAATTATCTTATTTTACTTCATATCTATAATTACATTATAGAAGCATTAAATAGAAAGTAAATTACTTACTTTTTTGTGGGTACTTCCGTAGAATAACTATATTTAATATAAATACCCTTAAAGAAGATATTCTTAGTAAACTAATTTATCATTTTATTTATTGTTGGGAACAATAAAGATTTCATTATGGTCAAAAATAAAAATATAAATGGTAAAGCTGCTATAGAGAATGCCATATGGAATATATTCATTAATGGAATATATAATATAATCATTACTGCTGTAGTTAGCAGCAAAGCATATTTTGCTTTTTCATTATTAGTTAATTTTATTATTCCTAATGAGAGAAAAGTTAGCATCAATGGTATCATAGTCAAATAACTAGCACCAGGTAAATATATCATTGATATACACAATAATATTGTTTGAATTAATACTCCAGCTAAAAAGTTTTCACATAGCTTATCTTTCTTTTTCATTTCTATTTTAAACACAAATCCTAATAACACTATTGGCAAAACAATAACTAAAATATCATCTCCTGGAACCTTCCCCATATGGTTTAAAGTAAAATTAACTCTCCAAACAGTTGCTAGACCAAAACTAATAATCAGACCTAATATTGCTGCACCTATACTATGAATCAAATTTTTCGCTGCTGATTTTAATGTACCTTTGAGCTTGTCCTTGTTACATAGCATTACTCCTATAGCTGCAATTATAACTATACTGCCTAATATTCTTCCTAAAGTAACACTATAATCTAAAATCACATTAGGTAATATGGTAAAGAATATAGATTCATTTCCTTGTTTAAAATAACTTGAGTCATTATATTTATCAGAATAAATAAATTCTTTAACTATCGGTAATACCTGCTCTTCATAATGCATAAAGCTTTTATCAGAAATATTTTTATAAGAATCCTCTGGAGTATGATAGTACTCTACATTATCTAATGTAGTTAAATTAATGCCTGCTAATCCTTTCTTTTTAATATTTAAAAAATCTGATCTACCTGAATCCTTATATAAATCTGTAATTAATGATGTTGTTATAGGATATTTTGCTTTTTTGTACAAATCCAATACTCTATTATTTTTTTCATTTGTCTGAAACATTATTGCAGGTCCACTAGTCCCTCTAGCTTCTAAATTAATAACGTATGATACATTTTTGTATAAAGAGAAATTATTATTAAATTCCTCCCTTGATCCAATTAAATGCATCTCTTCTCCATCTGTTATTAATACCTTAATACCATTTTCTAATGTTTTTCCACTGTTTCTTATGCTTCTTAATGTTTCTAATATTGTTGCAACACCATATCCATCATCTGATGCTCCAAAAGAATATCCCCCGCTATTTTGAGGATTACTTCCCGCAGAATCATAATGGGCTACAAGTAATATGTAACTTCCATTTTTACCATCGATTTTCCCATATATATTATTTAAATCAGCTGCTTGCCCTTTATCATTTTTTATATTTTTATAACTGAAAACCTTTGGATTCATATTTAATTCTTTTAGTTCATTAACTAAATATTGTCTTACATCTTTTAATGATTCTTGATGAAATAGAGTTGAATGTGGCTCTTTGGTTATTACCTTTAAATCCTCCTTTGCCCTCACATAGGAAAACTCTCTACTATTCTCCTTTGAATTTGGATAATACATTGTTATACATCCTATTAAAATTGATAAAATGCATACCATTAAAATTATAATTTTTCTTTTTTTCATACCTTCTCCTCCTAATACTTACTGTACGAGAAGAGTATAATAATTCTTTTTTTATTTATATATAGTCTAAAGCTCCCATTTTACAAAAAAGGGCTAGTACATTAGTACTAGTCCCCTTTATTTATAAGGTTTATAAGCTCTACTTTGTTTTTTACATTTACTTTTTTATAAATATTATAAACGTGATTTTTTACAGTATTAGCGGATATAAATAATTTCTCACCAATTTCCTTATTGCTTAACCCCATGCAAATATAACCAGCAATTTCCTTTTCCCTATTAGTAAGACATTTTAAATCCTTTTTTTCTTCCTGCACTATTTCTCTTTCTTCTTTAATACAGCATATTATTCCTAATATACATTGAAGTATATATATTAAACATAAGTAAGGTACATTTTTGAGAAATATAATCTTATAACTAAATAAAAATAATATAAATGTTACTATTATTAATCCTATAATGATTTTTATCTGCACATTTATTTTTTTATATAATCCATTATCCTTAACCTTCTTAATAATTCTATATGCATAAAAAATAACTGCTGCTGCTAGAAAATAACTTACTACCTTAACAATATTCTCTATATTATATTCTGATAATATTTTTCTAACATAAATGAATAGCGTGTCTATTAAAAACCATATAGAAAAAATAGTTTCTCCTATGACTATGTCTTTCAATATACTTTTTTTATGCTTTTTATATACTAACCAACTCAATGTAATACATCCTACGCCTAATGAAAAACATAGAAAATGTAAAATAATTATTATATGAACCATGTGCCCTCCTATTACAAGTTGTGCAAATATATATACTCCATTTGCCATTCCACTATTTTAAAAATTTATTAAATTGTTCTTTGTTTTCTTCAGATAACGTATCAGATAAAACATTATGTTCCATCCTATGTTTTTCACTATATTCTTCCATCATTTTTTTATTAGCCCACTCTATTTCGCCCATTAACTCCATAGCAGATAATAAGGCTGCTCCGTTTCCTCTAATGATTATCTGTTCTAAGTTATCTGAAGTGGCAACTGTTATACTGTAATTTCCGTGGTTCTGATGAACAAATTTTTCAATATATTGATCTGCAGTTTCCGCTTCTTTTGTATAAACAACATGAATGTTATTATAATCATATATTTCCACCTGGTGCCCTTGAACACGGTAAGCATCAAAAACTACGATAATTTTATTTTCTTTAATAGCTTGATAATTACATAAAATATCTAGTAATTTTGTCCTGGCTGCATCAATATTATCCTTTGCAATTTCCCTTAGACCCTCCCAAGCAAAAACAATATTATAACCATCCACCAATAGGTAGTTTTCCTTTGATATATTATTTACACTGCTATAAGTATCAGTTTTATAATGGCTCTCTAAGGCAGTTCTTCTTTTTTTCCAAATAGATTTTTTACCTTGATTTGCATAAAAGGTTTTACTTATAATCTCATCAATTTCATCTAAGCCTATAGACTGCTCCTGTGCTTGGGATGATTTTTTTGTTATTTGTGAACTAGTGCTTTTTTCTTTCTGCAAATAGCTTTCTAAATGCATATAATTTTTAACCTCATCCCAATTCACTAAGAAACCAGTACCATTAGCACAAAAAACTGAACCTGTAGGGTTTGATGTATCTCTTTCTGGATTATATGCAATGCTTTTTATAATCTCATCTGAATTATGACAAGGTGCATATCCCTTTAAACTGTAAAATAATCTTCCCTTGCCTTTAGTATAGCTAATCACATCTCTTTGATAGTTTCTCATGGTAACCACAGGGGCGCTTCCTACAACTGCTGCTATATCTCCATTTACCCCAGTTATTTCGCAGGTTCCATGCATTTTTTCAATATCCGTCATGGCCCTTCCCACCATTTTTTCCGGCAGCTCTAATTGAAATTCATAATATGGTTCTAGCAATATAGAATTTGCCTGCATAAGCCCCTGTCTCACTGCACGATAAGTGGCTTCTCTAAAATCACCACCCTCAGTATGCTTTTTATGGGCCCTTCCTGCAACTAATGTTATTTTCATATCTGTTATCATTGATCCAGTTAAAACACCTTTATGAGCCTTTTCTTCTAAATGAGTCAGTATCAATCTCTGCCAGTTCTTTTCCAAACAATCTTCACTACAGTTCATAAAAAACTGTAAGCCTCTGCCAAGTTCCCCAGGCTCCATCAATAGATGTACCTCAGCATAATGTCTTAGAGGCTCAAAATGACCAACCCCTTCTACAGTATTCAAAATTGTTTCTTTATAAAGTATAGTTCCAGAATCGAATGTTACATCAATATCAAAACGATCTTTTATAATACTTTGTAAAATTTCAATTTGTACTTCTCCCATTATTTGAACCTGAATTTCTTGCAAATTCTCCTCCCAAATAATATGAAGTTCAGGTTCCTCCTCCTCTATTTCACGCAGCTTTGGAAGCAAGATTCTTGGATCACAGTCCTCTTTTAATATAACCTGATATGACAATACCGGCTCAAGCAGTGGTTTAGAAGATGCACTTTCGACGCCAAGCCCTTCACCTGGATAAGTTTTTGTAAGTCCAGTAACCACACATATTGATCCAGCCTCTGCTTCACTTACAAGTTCAAATTTCTGACCTGAGTAAATTCGAATTTGATTTACTTTCTCTTCCCAAATATTATATGTACTGTTTTCTATGTCTGTAGGTTTATTGGTTAAAGCTGTCTTAACCTTTAAGCTTCCTCCAGTTATCTTCATAAAGGTTAGACGGTTTCCTTGATCATCTCTAGAAATTTTAAATACTTTTGCACCAAACTCCTCCACATATAAAGGTCTTTCAGAATACTTTACTATTCCATTAATAAACTCTTCTACACCTTCTAATTTAAGTGCAGATCCAAAATAACATGGAAAAACCTTACGACTCTTTATTAGTTCAGAAATCAGAGCGCTTTTGATTTCACCTGTTTCTATAAAATTCTCCATAACCTTTTCGTCACACATTGCAATTTGGTCATAAAAAATATCCATATCATTTTCTTGAAACTCTATACATCCATCATTTAATCTATTTTTTAGCTCTTTCATAAGCTTTTCCTTATCAGTGCCTACTTGATCCATTTTATTAATGAATATAAACACTGGAATTTTATATATAGACAATAAACGCCATAAAGTTTGGGTATGACCCTGTATTCCATCAGCACCACTTATGACTAATATTGCATAATCTAATACTTGAAGTGTTCTTTCCATCTCTGCTGAAAAGTCTACATGCCCTGGAGTGTCAAGCAAAGTAATTTGTACTTCATCCACCTGAAATATGGCTTGCTTTGAGAATATGGTTATTCCTCTTTCTTTCTCGAGCCTATAGGTATCTAGATAAGCATCTTTATTGTCTACTCTTCCTAGCTTTCGAATTTTTCCACTTAAATATAGCATACTTTCTGATAATGTTGTTTTTCCCGCATCTACGTGTGCTAATATTCCTACTACTATTTTTTTCATGATCTATTTCAATTCCTTTACTTTGGTATTAACTTATATATATATTATATCTTGTTTAATAGCAAATGTCTTGATTAGACAAATAAGTTGATAATTATAATCAAATATGGAAAATTACCTTTCTTTTTTAGTTTATGGAATTTAAATAATTCTGTTCATTCATGTTTAATCTGCATCCTAACATTCCCACTGATTTTCCTTCATATCAACATGATTCGCATCTTTAAAGGATACACCTTCTTCTAATAGCAGAAATCGTTGTTCTTGCCACCCAGGTGCCAACCTTCCAGCATGATTTACCACACGATGACATGGATATCTCCCATAAAATTCTGCTTGGCTAAGAACCTTCCCGACAAGTCGCGCATTTTTGGCTCTACCAATAAGGCCAGCAATTTGTCCATACGTAGCCACTTTCCCTTCTGGGATTTCTTCCACAACGGAAAGTATTTCATAAATTAATTTTTCATCCATAATTTTTTTCATATATTCACCTGCAATATGAAGCCTTACTTGGATATATTGTTATATCTTTAAACAATATTTTAATATTTAATGTTCTGTCTTGGTGATATAATACTAACAAAAAATAAACAGTGTATCAACGCAACATAGTGAGGGACAGTGATAATGAAGCCATTAAATTTAAATATGATACAAAAATCTTTTCAATGCATTAAGTGTATTCATTATCGTCCAACTTGCCTTGACTAAGTATTTGTCAGTACTTAGTATCCTTTAAGATTTTTCTTACCATATTACAAACTTCTTATTTTTGTATATTAAATAAGTTATCTAAAATAAATTTATCAACAGTTCTATTAATACTTAAACTACCTATTTCACTAATCCATCCTTCTGGAATCACTATATATTTACATGTACTTTCTTTACCTTTTAAATAATTATATATTATATGAGCTTCATCTATTTCATTCTTGCCAATATTAACTGAAGTTTTTAAAGCATTACCAAAATAGGATATAATATTACTTTTCAATTTGTTCTTTATTTCATCAACACCAAAATCACTAATTTTATATTTTTCACTGAAAATTACCTTATTATATCTTATTAAAAAAAACTTAATTTCTTTATCATTTAAAAACTCTACTAAAGCAATATTTTTATTGGCTTCTGTAAATGCAATAATTTTCGCAGTACTTATCAAATGCTTTATTGCCCTTATATAATCTCTATATTTAGCTGCACGTTCAAAATCAAAGTTTTCAGCAGCATTATTCATTTCCTGATCCATTTCTTCAAGAATAGTAAAATCAGTTCCATTAAGAAGCTTTATCACTTTTTCCACTAAAGCAAAATAATGCTTCTTAGGAGGATTAGCTGTACACATACCAATACACAAATTTCTAGAATACTTTATACAGCCTGAGGCCTTTCGAGAACTATTAGTACATAAAATTTTGCTATGTTCCTTTATACCATAAAGCCCTTTTTCTATAGTATTTTTATTAGTATAAGGCCCAAAATAAAGATTTCCATCAGAATTGTTAGTCTCACTGACAATTTCAATATCTGGATATTTCTCATTCATATTTATTTTAATATAACAATAACCTTTGGTATTTTTCATTTGTCTATTATATATTGGTTTAATTTCTCTGATTAATTTGCATTCAAGAAGTAAAGCTTCAAATTCAGTATCTGTTAAGATATAATCAAAATCCTTAAGGTTTTTCACTAACTTTATTACTTTTGGAGAATGTGATTTAGAATTTATAAAATAAGACCCAACCCTATTTCTTAGATTTTTAGATTTTCCCACATAAATAATAGTATCCAGTGAATCTTTCATAAGATATACTCCTGGTGAAAAAGGCAGTTTTTTAACTTTTTCTTTTATATCCAAAGTTATATCCTCCTAGTTGAGTAATAACATTCCCCATTACATTTTCCATGTAGCAATTTATCTTTTACTACTTTTTCATAACTCTTGCTATCTTCAATATCATCCAACATATCTACAGCTTTTTTTAAATTTCGTACATCTCTCTCCATATTCTCAATGGAATTTCCTCTTCCAACCACTTTTAAATGTGTAATACCAGCCTTTTTTAGTTCTTTTAAAGAACATAATCCGCAGCCTGTCTTACCCAAAACATATGAATCTTTCATTTCGTCTTCATTTCCTGTATAACATTGATTTTCCATATAAATTTCTTCATTATACTTATTTTCCAGATCTTTATAATATAGCTCAAGCCTTCTATCTACTTCTTTAAAGTTATTTGCATATTCATCTACTTTTGATAACTGATATGGCATTTTACACAAATGTATCATTTCATCGCAGTGCAGAGAATTACAAAAAGCCCCAGTATAATGGCATCTTTCATTTAAAATAAATGCTTCATACTCTAAGTTTTTCATTTTATTATTATTTATACATGATTTCATATCTTCAATTGAATTTTTCCTGTGGAATATGTAACGGGATATATTGAGTTTATTAAAAAAATCAATGAAAAAACGATTTAATTCAGCACATTCTCCACTTAAATGTATGAAACATATTATATTCTTATCTTTCAAATATAATATAAGTGCAATATCTGCTATAATGAATTCATTAAAACCAATATCTATTAAATCTTTTATTATTTTGGCTATCATTTCATATTGTTCTTCAAGGTAGTATAAATAATTAAAAGTTATACTCACTGGCACCTTATATATATCAACCATCCTTTTAAGTATTTTCATATCCTCCAGAGAACTTATCTGAATATTATAATAAAGCACTTCTCTTCTATTTAAAGGAAACAGATTGCCATATTTTTTATTCCACTCATAGGGTACAAATCCACAAAATACTTCATCTGCCCCAGCTTTCACTAATGTTTTATAATCATCAATACAGCCTAGTCCTGCTGTTATCTTCATCATATTTTCCTCCTAAGTACAATACAAGCGCCTATTGGTTTACTTTCCTGCTCATATCTTACGCTATATAAAATTCAAAACAAATCTATCTATACCACTATTTATGTAATACTCTACTTCCTTTGGTTTTTTCAGTAAAGTATCATCAAAAGCAAATAAAGAATTGTACCTTCCAACCATTTTTAAATGCTTGGGATAAGAAAAAACATAATCATTGCAATACTTTGGGCATGCAGTAACAAGCTTCTGATTTCCCCTGTCCATGGTTGTACACATTGCATATAGTGGGCAATATTGTGATGTGTTTGTTTGATAAAAAGGAATATGCATACTATGGTAGCCTTCTGCAATAGAAATTTTATATCCACAGCTTTCGTATTCATATCGTTGTATTTTGTAGTCTTTCAAAAACTTATTAAAAATTGAACTATTAAGGTTGTTTTCTGACATTAGTTTCTTGTTCTCCATATATCCCTTCTTATAAATATATCTTGGATCTTTTTTTCTCTTATTCAATAAAACCCCTAAGGACAACTTAAAACAATTTGTTTTATTCTCAACCAATTTCAGCATTCCAAAGTCATTTACTATAATCTCTATTACCACATTATTTTCATCACACCAATTATATACTTTATCTATAACATCTCTCGTTTTTTCTATATAACACTCTCTCATATATGTAAAACATAAAGTTATCTGAAGTTCTTCTTCTTTGGCCTTTTGCATCATATTCATTAACATTTTCATTTGTGGAAATAAATTATGGCAAAATTCATTTCCAATATAAAGCCTGGTAATATCTTTTTGAAACAATTTATGATTATCTACAAAATTCTCTTTTAAATAATCATTTTTAAAACTCCTGATATCCTTGTTCATATACTTCTTATATAAAATATCATTATCTAAAGCAATAGCTACCTCTATTGAATCAATAATGTTCTCATTCCATTCTGAATAATTTAGCCCTGACATCCAGTCTCTTTTCTGTTCTAGATAATACTTATAAAATTCATAATCCAATTCTGCTGGATATCCAACCATTTCCTTTGAAAATTCATTATCATCACCAAAAGCTTTTAACCTAACATATGTTGAATAGTTTTTAAAAATATTTCTTACATTATTTGAATATTCATCCATTTCAATAGAAAAAACATATGTTAAACTGAACTCCTCTTTTCTTTTTTCTATAATGTTGTAATTTTTTATTATTACTTCCTCATATCTGCCTTCATCAAATATATAAAATATTACTTTTAAACAATCTATTTTATCTATTTCATCAGCCAAACGCACAGTTAACTTTTTAGGAGATATTTTTAATATACGTACTTCTCTGTCATTTAATAAACAGGTTAAAATTCCTGATGGTAAAAATTCTACTTCTTCCATTCCCAAAATGTGATACCTCCTCTTAATAAATATACTCTATTACAATCTAATTATATATTATTATTTAGCACAATATATAATTAAATAGCCCCACCCTCAGTATTATAATATTGAAAATATAAAAGAAGAGCAATAACTTATGAAAAAACAGTAGAACAAATTCAATTATTAAAAAATTTCTACTAAAACTACCTGCCAGTAAGATATCATTAGATCTCTTCTTCCTTCAAATATTTCATAATCTATTTATTTTTTGGCAAAATTCTACTATAATTATATATGTTTCATAAAAATAGAAAAATAAACAGTTAAAATTACAAAATTCAACTTTCGCAATTTAATCATAATGGACTCAATGCTTTTAGTTAATGGTTACTGAAAATTTTATATGTGTAAAAGTTGAGTTATAGATCAATTTAGGAGGACTTAACATGGCCATTTTGGGAATAGATTTAGGTACTACAAATAGTTTAATATCATATTTCACAGAAAATGGTCCCATAATAATACCCAATGCCCTAGGCAGCAAGTTAACACCTTCTGTTGTAAGCATTGATGATAATGGCGAAATATTAGTAGGACAAGTGGCAAAGGAACGTTTAATCACTCATCCTCATTGCACTGTTGCTGCTTTTAAACGTTATATGGGAACCAATAAAGCCTTTCATATAGGAGATCATAAGTTTTTACCAGAAGAACTCTCATCCTTTATTATACGTTCTTTAAAGATGGACGCTGAAGCATATCTAGGTGAACCTGTAGAAGAAGTTATAATTAGTGTACCTGCGTATTTCAATGATACTCAAAGAAAAGCTACTCAAAGAGCTGGTAGATTGGCTGGACTAAAGGTAGAAAGATTAATAAACGAACCTACAGCTGCAGCAATTGCTTATGGGCTTCACCAAAAAGAAACAGAATCAAACTTCTTAGTTTTTGATTTAGGTGGTGGAACCTTTGATGTTTCTATATTAGAATTGTTTGAAAATGTAATGGAAGTAAGAGCTGTATCTGGAAATAACTTTTTAGGCGGAGAAGATTTTACCGAAGTTCTTGTTAACCTATTTATTGAACACCACAAATTAAATAAAGAAACTTTAGATCTCAAAGTATATGTTGCTTTAAGAAAGCAGGCAGAAATTTGCAAAAGAAATCTTAAGGAAAACAATTCTGCTTTTATGAGCTGTCACATAGATGGACAAGTTTTAGAATTTAACATAACCCGCCAGGAATTTGAAGTTGCAGCTAAATCACTTATTAATAAACTTAGAAATCCTATTGAAAGAGCTTTAAAAGATGCTTCAATAAATCCAGATGAGCTTGATTCTATAATCCTAGTTGGTGGTGCTACTAGAATGCCTTTAATAAGCAGTTTTATAAGTAAACTCTTTGGCAGAATACCTTGCTGCAGTATTAATCCTGATGAAGCAGTTGCTTTAGGAGCAGGAATACAATCTGCAATGAAAGAAAGAAATTCTGTATTAAAAGAAGTTGTACTTACAGATGTTTGTCCGTATACTCTTGGTACTGATGTAGTAGTTAGAGATACTTCCGGCAAATTTGAGCCAGGACATTTCTTTCCAATTATAGAACGTAACACTGTAATACCTGCAAGTAAGCAAGAACTTTTGTATACAATATATGATAACCAAAAATCCATAAATATTGGGATATATCAAGGAGAAAGCCGTCTTATAGAAAATAATATTAAACTTGGAGAACTAAACATTGATGTACCACAAGCTCCCGCTGGCATGGAGGCTATTGCTGTAAGATACACCTATGATATTAATGGAATTTTGGAGGTAGAAGTAACTGCTGTTGAAACTGGATTAAAAAAGAGAATAGTTATTGAAGAAAATCCAGGTATGATGTCTGAAGAAGAAATTACAAAGAGGCTTAAAGCTTTAGAAAGTATAAAGATTCATCCAAGAGACAGAATGGAAAATAAACTACTTATTGCTCGAGGAGAACGTCTTTATGAAGAATATCTAGGAAACGACAGAATTTTAATTGACAACATGCTTCAAGATTTTGAGTATATATTGAAGCGTCAAAATAATGATGAAATAAGAAAAGCTGCCAATGTATTAAAGAAAAAATTAGATCAAATAGAAAAATATCAGGAGTTTTAAAATGAATTATTGGAATATATTAGATATTGAACCTACAGTTGATATAAAAGCAATTAAACGAGCTTATGCTAGTAAATTAAAATTATATCACCCTGAGGATGACCCGGAAGGCTTTCAAAAGCTTAGAGAAGCCTATGAATCTGCCTTAAAAGAAGCAAAATATATAAAAGAAGTTAAATCTTCAAATATTGTTAAAGATGAAAAAGCAGTTTTACAAAATGAAGATATAACATTAAAAACTAAATTTCCTAACACTTATAATGATTTTAATGAAAATGAACCAACAAATGTTTCTGAAAACTTAGTAGACAAATTTATGAATAGAGTTCATTCAATATACAATGACTTCTTTAAGAGAATTGACATCAACAATTGGAGAGAATTATTGGAAGATGAAACCTTTTGGGTATTAGATATAAAAAAAGCCTTAAGTTTTAATATGCTGGAATTTTTAATGGATAACTATAATCTTCCACATGATGTTTGGCTTTTATTAAATGAATACTTTTTCTGGACTGAAGAAGAAAATGATTTATATAAACAATTTGATGAATCTTTTATAAATTTCATTATGAGTCAGATTTATTCTCCGTGCAGCTTACGTTATGAATTCTTTAAAAAGGATTATGAATGTAATTATGATGAATTTATATCTCTTCGTTTAACTGCTTTTAATGCACTAATAAATAATAATCTAGAAGCTTCTGAAAAATCTTTAAAAGCCGCTATGGAGATATTCCCTAATGATCCTGATTTACTTAGAATGCTAGGTACATACTATTTGAGGTTGGACAACTTACAAAATTCAAAATCAACTTTTACTCATTTAATAGAGGTTGCTCCAAAGGAAATTGATGGATACTTAAATAGAGGATATATATTCTTAAAGCTTAAAGAAATAAATAGTGCTTATTATGATTTTCAACAAGCTCTTACTTTAATGCCTGACAATGTATCAGCTTTAAGAGGACTTGCAAGGTGTTATTTCCATTTTAATAACCTACTAGAATCAAAAATTTTATATGAACAAATATCTGAAACATGCCCTTATGATGTTGATTCTCGTGCATGTATACTTGAAATAAATGCTAAGTTAATTGATGAATATAGTGAAAAGTTAGCTAATGATCCTGAAAATATTAGCATATTATACGAATTAGCTAAAATCTATTTTGAAATGGATTATTTTGAACAATGCTACAATACTATTAAAAGACTGCCTAAAAATGTGGATGTAAATTCTGATATGTATTTATTATTAGCAAGAGCTTTATATAACATGAAAGAAGAGGAAAAATGCTTAAAATTCTTTGATAAAGCCCTAGCACTGTCATATGAAGAAGGTAAAAATGGTTATGAATCACTTTTCTACAGAGGAGTATTCTTCTTAGAATTAAAACAAGATTTTGATGCAGCATTAAAGGATTTTAAAGCTGCTCTAAAAATAAATAGGTATGATGCTGAGCTCCTATCTAACCTTGGTGATGCTTATAGATGTAATGGTGATCATCATAAGGCTGTAGAATTTTGTGATGAAGCTATTAAAATTAATCCATCTAAATGGATATATTATTCTATTAGAGGAATTGCTCACTATGCTTTGAAAAATTTCAAAGAAGCAAGGGATGATCATCGTGTAGTTGTAGATCATAGATATTCTTTTTCTAACGCATGGTATAGAAAAGGTTATTGTCATCTTCAATTAGGAGAATATGAGGAGGCCGCAAATTCTTTTAAAGAAGCATTAGACTGGCATACATCTATTAAGGATATACATTTGCGTCTAGCTTTAACTCATTTTAAACTTAAAGATTTGAGAGCTGCTCTTAAGCAGATAAAGCTTTATTGTGATGCTAATCCTAAAGATCCTTTTGGTTTCATACTAATAGGAGATATCCATAGAGCTACTGGAGATGTATCAAGAGCCCTTAAAGACTATCTTACAGCTTATGAATTAAAACCTGACAGCTGCAAAATACTTAAACTTCTAGCATATTGCTATTCATATAAACAGGATTTCAAAAAGGCTTTTGAATATTATGAGAAAATATTAGAGATTAATAAAGAGGATGAAGATGCATATATTAACTCTATTTGGCTTTGTGCTGAACTCAATGATTTTATAAATGGAGGAAGTGCTTCTTCAGATTATGAAGGCTTTGTGAAGAAAAATCATGATATTAAATTAAATCCATACACTGAATTCCATTATGGTGTAATTTTATACAAAAAGGGCTTATGCAAAATTGCTATTTACAATCTTGAAAATGCACTTGAATTAGGATTAAAAAGTGGTGATTTATTAAGTTATTTAAGTATGGTTTATTATGAATCAGGCAACAAGAAAAATGCACTTAAGTTTGCTAAAGAGGCATTAGATACTGATCCTTCTAATGAAGATTTTAAAGTTCGTTATGAAGGTATTCTAAAATATCAGTGCAGAAAAGGATTTTTAATGTTCAAAACAAATCCGTCTTCACAAAAAGCTTGGCCTTCTACTAAACCATTAGATCATTACCCTTTAAATTTACCTACTTTAAATATTAGTATAGGAGAAAATTATGAAGAAGATTTATAACCCAGATAACTTAAGCGAGGCTCAACTTTGGATGATAGCTTTAAGTTCAGTATTAGGTGAACAAAACGATTATCGTCATGATACTTTATGTGGATGTGAAAAAACACCTGAACTAATAGAAGATAATAGACATATGATGAAACGTGATTGGGGTATATCAAATAAAGCCGACCTTCTAGGATCTCTTAACTGGCTTCTTAAGGATGGTCATGGAATTGATTTTTTACAGGAAAGGTACTTTTTTTCTACTCTTTCTGAAACTGAACAAAACACATATTTGAACAGACTTGATAAGAATTCTTCAAAATACATTCAGTACAGTCTTATCAAAAATTATGACAAAATTACTCCTAATGCAGGCGTAATCGCATGGGATTATGGTAGATATATATTTTTATGTAGAGATGGAGTTTTCCTTAATTATATATCCAGCGAAGAAGCTTGGAATCTTATGCTTAAAGTTGCTAAACTTGCACAAAAGGCCTACTCCAGCTGGAGGGAATATGGATTAGCTTACATTGCAGGAAGGCAAACCTGGTTAAAAAACATGTCTGCAGATTCCGCTGAAGAACAAGTTTCCAAGATTAAAAATTTAATTATAGATAAAGAAAGTCCTTGGAATACATTAGATTGGAATACAAACTTAGAGTAAGTCTAAAAATCAATGAGTCTTACTTAGTGGAAGTACAGTATATAATCATCAAAATTAAAAAGCCATTGCTTCGCACTATTAAGCAATGGCTTATTGTATTCAAAACATCTTCGTTGCTATTCATCATTCTTTATTTTACTGTTCAGTATAGGTATCATAGTAGCTATTATTAGAATTGCTAATATTACAAATGCCATTCCATTAGAAGCAGCAAATCCACTGGGCTCAGTTCCTTTTATAACACCTGATACTTGAAATATTATACCAATAAGTCCTATTATAGAACCACCGGCAACAAGTCCTGAAGATAAACTTATGCCATTAGAAACTCTAACTTCTTTTTCCCTTTCTGATTTAGAAGCTCTTTCTACAAGCAGACGAACTATTGCACCTATTAATATTATAGAAGTTGTAGATATTGGTAAATAGAATCCTATAGCAACTGTCATTATAGGAAGGTCTAATAAAAATAAAACTATTCCCATAACAGCACCAGCAATTATCATAACCCAAGGAAGCTTACCTGACATTATACCCGCAGTTAGCGTTGACATTAAATTAGCTTGAGGTAGTGCAAATGGTACTTTATCACCAGTCATTGCAAGCTGGCTTGAAAGTACTAATATGGTACCAGTAACTACTGCAACACCAACCACACCAGCCACAGCAAAATATTTTTGCATTTCATTTTTATCTCCACCAATTACAAAAGTAACTTTTTGTGATTGACAATAACCACCAGCCGTAGCTATAGCAGTAACTATAAATGTACCAAATAAAAGTAACGATCTATTACTTCCAGGATTTTTCCACCCCATTATGACAAATAGCAATGTTACAAGAACTATAGAAGATATAGTCATACCAGACACAGGAAGGTTGGAAGTTCCTATAGTCCCAGTTAAACGACCAGAAACTATAACAAATAGCATTGATAAGAATAATGACAAAATAGAAGCAGTTATTGCCATTACCATATTGCCACCAGATACTAAAAATCCACCTATAAAACCTACCACTATACCACCCAATAATATTAAAGTTCCTGCAGATGAGCCTCCCTCACCATTTGTGGACTTAGCATTAAGAGTTTCTTGTATAGAAGATACTATAGTTGGTATAAGCCTTATGGCACCTATTAATCCACCAGAAAGCATCATACCTGCTCCAATATATTTTACATAACTACCAGCTATATGTTTGACCTGCATGGCACTTATAGCTACACCTGGATTGTTCCATACATTAGCTCCACCTTTTCCAAAACCTGCAAAATAGCCTATTAAAGGCAAAACAGCAAAGTTAGACAATATGGAACCTGCAAACATAGTTAATGAAACATCCATACCAACTATAAATCCTATACCCAGTAATAGAGGATTAACTTCAACTTCAAATCTCCACTTATAAAAGGACTCATTTATGTAGCTTATAACATTGTTAGCTATATTTAAAAATGAACTAGTTATAACAGTTATAATACCACCTATTACAAATCCAATTCCCATATACTTCATTGATTCTCCAGCACCTTCTGAAGCAACAAGTGTTTCAGATATGGCCATGGATTCAGGGTACATCAATTTCCCATGTTCTTCAACAATGAGATAATTATAAACAAGCGAAGCTATTCCTATACCAAATAAAACCCCACCTACTCCAACAGTAAATCCTTCTAAAAAAGAAACTTTAGAACCTATTAAAAATATTGCTGGCAAAACAAATATCATACCACTGGCAATTGATTCTCCACCACTTGACATACCTTGAAGTAAGTTTTTACCAAGAATACCTTTTTGTTTTGCAAGTACAGCTATAAATGCAGAACCTATTATAGAACCAGGTATACCAGCAGCAACTGTAAGCCCTGATTTCATACCTGAATAAGCAGTAGATGCTGCAAATAGTGCAGCTAAAATAATACCAATTATTAGTACAACACCATTTCCACCAGACCTCGAGCCCTTTGAAATATAAGGGACATATTCTTTACCAGCTATTCCACCATATGCATTTTTAGATAACTTATTATCCATAAAAAAACACCTCCTTCAAGAAATATTGTCCTCATTTCTCAAATTTTCTATACATTTAGTATTCTTTTTAACTATCTATCAATTTTCTTCTTTAATTCTGAATGCTTTATTGCCCAAGATAATATAAATACACTATGCTAATTAAAAGGATGGTTTAATATGAAAATCATTAAAAAAGATCAGCTTATTAAGCTTTATAAGAATGGCCTTGAAATAGAAAATATAATAAAAAAATAAAGATGGCACTTATATTATAGTACCATCTTTTTCATTACAAATTTGTTTTTTCTATGTAGTGACAATTAACATCGATATGGTTTAAAAATAGTAGTAATCTTTCATAAGTCGGGTGAGCTTCGTCACCATACTTTGTTTCTAGATTTTCTCCAATATCTTTTACTGTTTTCTTGCCATCTACTTGTAAAAACACATAACTTGCATATTCATCCAGAGTAGTTTTTTTATATTCTGGAATTCTAAATTTAAGTTTTCTAAAGAACCTTTGAATCTTGTGATCTTGTTTTTCAAGTATAGTCACAATATTGTCCTTGTCCACTTCATATTCTAAATTATCAACAATTTTAAATATTATATTTAAAACATCTTCGTTGTTATTCAGCATCTTTCACCTTACTGTTTAATATAGGCACTACAGAAGCTATTATTAAAGCTATAAGTATTATATATGCCATTCCATTAGAAGCAGCAAATCCACTTGGTTCGCCTACTTTTATAACTTTTACTACATTTATAAGTATTATACCTACAAGTCCTATTATAGAACCGCCAGCAACAAGTCCAGAAGATAAGCTTATACCATTAGCAACCCTAGCTTCTTTTACTTTTTCAGACTTGGACATTTTTTCTACAAATAAACGCATGAAAGCACCTATTAATATTATAGAGTTTGTAGATATTGGTAAGTAAAATCCTATAGCAATTGTCATTACAGGAAGTTTTAATAAGTATAAGAACAATCCCATAACGGCACCAACAATTATCATAACCCAAGGTAATTTACCTGACATTATACCTGCAGTTAATGTTGACATCAAGTTAGCCTGAGGTAATGCAAATGGCACATTGTCACCAGTCATTGCAAGCTGACTAGAAAGTACTAATATAACACCAGTAACTATTACAACACCAACTATACCAGCTATAGTAAAATATTTTTGCATTTCATTTTTGTCACCACCAATTATAAAGGTAACTTTTTGTGATTGACAATATCCACCAGCTGCAGATATTGCAGTAACTATAAAAGTACCAAATAAAAGTAATGATCTGTTATCTTCAGGAGT
Organism: Clostridium carboxidivorans P7; assembly: GCF_001038625.1. Lineage (GTDB taxonomy): Bacteria > Bacillota > Clostridia > Clostridiales > Clostridiaceae > Clostridium_AM > Clostridium_AM carboxidivorans. The sequence continues at coordinate 677,898 of NZ_CP011803.1, read as the reverse complement.
TTTCCATCCCATTACAACAAACAATAATGTTACAACAACTATAGAAGCTATAGTCATACCTGATACAGGAAGGTTTGAAGTACCTATAGTACCAGTTAAACGACCAGAAACTATAACAAATAGTAATGATAAAATTATTGATAAAATAGCTCCAGATATTGCCATAGCTATATTACCACCAGACACCACGAAACCACCTATAAAGCCTACTACTATACCTCCAATTATTATAAAATTTCCAACAGATGAACTGCCAGTATTTGAAGATTTAGCATTAAGAGTTTCTTGTATAGAAGATACTATAGTTGGTATAAGTCTTACAGCACCTATTAAACCACCTGAAAGCATCATACCTGCTCCTATATATTTTACATAACTACCAGCTATGTCTTTAACTTGCATTGCACCTATAGTAACATGAGGATTATTCCATACAGTTGCACTTCCCTGACCAAGAGAAACAAAATAACCTATTAAAGGCAAAACAGCAAAGTTAGATAGTATAGAACCAGCAAACATCATTAAAGAAACATCCATACCAACTATAAAGCCTATACCTAATAATAAAGGGTTAACTTCAACTTCAAGCTTCCATTTATAAAAAGATTCGTTTACATAGCTTATAACGTTATTAGTTACATTTAAAAATGAACTAGTTATAACAGTTATAACACCACCTATTCCAAAGCCTATTCCCATGTACTTCATTGATTCACCAGCACCTTCTGAAGCAACAAGTGTTTCAGATATAGCCATTGATTCAGGGTACATTAATTTTCCATGTTCTTCAATCATTAAATAATTATGAACAAGTGAAGCTCCACCTACACCAAATAAAACTCCACCAACACCAACAATAAAACCTTCTAAGAAAGTAACTTTTGAACCTATTAAAAGTATTGCTGGCAAAACAAATATCATACCACTAGCAATGGATTCACCACCACTTGACATACCTTGAACTAAGTTTTTGCCAAGAATACCTTTTTGTTTAGCAAATATAGCTATAAATGCGGAACCTATTATTGAACCAGGTATACCAGCAGCAACTGTAAGCCCTGATTTCATACCTGAATAGGCAGTAGATGCTGCAAATAATGCAGCTAAAATAATACCGATTGTTAATACAGCAACATTTCCACCAGATTTAGAACCACCGGAAATGTAAGGAACGTAGTCTTTACCCGCTACGCCACCATATGCATCTTTAGATAATTTTTTATCCATAAGATGTACCTCCTTTTATATTTTATAATTATGGTAACACTGCAATTCATTATAGTATAACTATAATTATAAAATAGATTATACCATAATTATTGCTAAAAATACACTTTTTTAATTTTATAAATAAAAAAAATTATTCATTAAAAGAATTAAAATGGTTTGTAAATAGCAATACCGTCATTAATTGAAATTCTATATTTTGTATTTAAAGGTTATATATAGCTTTAGCTCTGTTTTTCAACCTATCCCACTTATTAAAATTCTAATACATCAAACTGTTATGGTATTTTATAATCAAACACATTCAATTTAAATAATATATAAAAATTTTGCTCATTTTATGAATATTCTACATATTTAATCTCAATATTTTTATTTCGAACATATTCTACAGCATTTGATACGTCAGATTTTTAACATTCTTTAATTTTTGTTAATGAAAGTTTAATTTCTTTTTTTCAATATAGTTCTTTTATACTAATTCAATTGCACTACTATAGATAATATGTATTGTACCTCAATTAATTCCCATTACATAAGACTAGTGAATTCTGGAAAAGATAATAATATTTTAATCGATAAATAAAAACGAGGAGATTGCCATGAAAAATTTGGATAAAACGGTTTTGACCGTAAATGATTCAGAGAATATAGCTGATATTTATGATAAAGTTAATATAAATACTTATGTAGACACAGGCGAATTTATCTATTATATTGATTCTTCACAATACTATAAATTATATAGAATTTCTAAATATGATGGAAAAAGAGAATTAATAGTAGATTCTAAAGTAGAAAATGCTGTAATAGTAAAAGATAGTATATTTTATACTATAAAACATGAAAATGAAATTATGTTAATTAAGTGTAATTTAGAAGGAAAAGATACTTATATAATATATAATAATTTGTCTTACATTAATGCTTACTGCATCAATGATGAAGTCATATATTACTGTGAAAATCATAATTTCAAAAGTTACATAAAATCAATGACATTGTACAATAAGAATAGTTCTATATTACATGAATCCATTGGATGTATTTCTGATCTCCATTATTTTAAAGATAATATATATTATAAAAGAAAAAACTACCCTTATGAAGGAGAAGAAGTGCTAAAAAAATTTAATATAAATTATAAAAATAAGGAATCTGTAGTTGAGACTTTTTGTAAAGATGTTTATTTTTATAATAATTACATTATATACAAGGACAAAAATCTTAGTTTAGCAGTTATAAAAGATTTACAAACTGGAAAAAAAGTTTATGAAACTAATCAGTGTAATAATATACTCGGGGTATTTAAGCAATATGTTCTATTTACTTATGAAGGCTTTACTGATATAGAAGCTAAATATGTAGAAAACATGCTCTATATGCTTAATATAGAAACATTAAATATAACAAAATTAACAGCTTGCAGTGTTTCAAAAGCTCAAAGGATAGATAATTACATATATTATAAAGTCAAGGATAAGGATACTACAATTTATAGACAGGATATAAATGGTGAAAACAAGAAAACCCTCAATAGCTCAAATAGTAATGGTGGTATAAAAGTATTAAATAAACTATTTCTCATGATGAAATAGTAAAAATAAATAATTTAGAGCAAACACATGTAAAATTTTAAGTGTTTGCCCTTTTATTCATGTAGTTAAGATTATAGTGTATTTAAATTTTGTGATAATTCTTTTAGTTCTTCCAAATTAGCGCTAACTTCTTCAAGTGAAGCTGCCTGTTGTTCTGTCAATGATAAAGTACCATTAGACATCTGAACTGAACTATCCACAGATTCTTTTATAGATAAATTGACATTTGCTATGCCATTTGCTGTTTCTTTTGACTTCAAGGATAATTTTCTAATCTGATCAGCAACTATACCAAAACCAGCACCAGCACTTCCAGCTCTTGCAGCTTCTATTGCAGCATTCAAACCCAGCATATTGGTTTCATTGGCAATTTGCTTTATAGATTCTGATATATTAAGTATTTCACTTGAAAAATTCTCTACTTTTTTTACTTCATTATTAAGCTGCTGTTGATTTGTTGATATTTCTACAGAAGAAGAAGCTAAATTATCTATTAAAGAAGAAGCTTGTTCAACATTTTCTTTTAACGTTTCAAACATTTTTTTAAACAAATACTGTTTGACACCAATTTGAACTAAAGTGTTACCAACTGTATGTAAAACTTCAGCCGCAATTTTCAATTCTTTTTTTGAAATAACATGCACTTTTTTAGAAGCAGCTACATACTGGTCCTCATTAATATCCAATTCCCTTGCCAACTGCCTAATTTTTTCTTCATCTAGTTCATTATTTGTTATTTGACCACCATATATTCCACCTAAGTGCTTTCCATTAACAATTATTGGTGCTGCAAAATCCACTAGACCTGCATGACAATCATATGTAACAGCTTCTCCAGTTCTTATTGACTCGTTAAGTCCCTTTAAATCACATTCCAAGCATCTTTTTTCTCCTAACTTAGAACCATGAGTATATTTCATGCAAAAATCTGTAAGATTACTACCATTAGTTAGCGCATTTCCATCCTTATCTAAGGTTATACTTGCTATACCAAAGCTATTTGCAAAATCATCTTGAAATTTTTGCAAAAGATTTAAATCTATCAAATCTTTTAATTCGACTTCATCCAACCAAGAATGTTGATTACCATTATGCCCCAAATTAATCAGCCCCTTTCCATTTTAGATAACTTTATACATCTTTATGGAATATTGTACATCAAGTGTAATGTTATTTCAACATTTTCATGCATAAATTTTACATTTATGCTTAACTTTCAACATAATTTTTACATTAATTGTGTTTTGACTTGTGTTACAAGCAGCCTCCAACTTTAATTAAAATAAATAATTTTACGAATCTCAACTCTCTATATTAAAAAATAAAATTTATCTTTTCTAAAAAATTATCTACTAATATTTCTGCTTCCTGGAATGACTTCTCATTATAATTTTCACAAAACGGATCACTAAATCCATGTTTTCCACTTAACATATAAATATCAATATTTAATTTTTTCAAAGCTATAACTAATTCCTGTACATTAAATGATTTTTCTTTTTTAGGAAAAATTAGCAAGACTGGACATTTGGGAGTAATATCTATATAGTCTCTAATTCGTGAACCATAATATCCTATGATGCCATCACATATATTTTTTTCACTGCTGCATAACCATGCAATTGTTGCACCTATACTGTACCCCAATAAATATACATGCTTATATTGCTGCTTTGCTTCCATAAGAAGCTGCTTCACTTGACAAACTGCCGAATCAAATCCAATACTCTTTGTGAAATATTTATAAGCTTCCTCTTGAAAATTATAATTAAAAGGCTTGTTCACATTAATTAAATTTGGACAAATAACATCATATCCTTTTATAGAAAATTTTTCACAAACCTTTTGTATATGCTGATTAATTCCATATATTTCATGTAATACTATTATTACAGAAGATGAATTATTTATAATTTCCATATGACTCTCCTTTAAATAATTAGTTAATATTTTAAAATTTTAATAATATATGTGCATATTATAACTTATTCTCACTTTTTTATCAAAAACATTACGTTAAATGCAATATAATAAATATTTATATAAAGATAAGTGATTACAAAAAAACAATTCATATTTGTTCAGCTATAAATTCATGAACTATTCTATAATTAAAATGAAAAAGAACTATAAACAGATTTGTATTAAAAATCCACTTATAGTTCTTCTATAAACAGAGCACGTAATAATCTAAGTTGCACCACTATAGATAACATATATTACCTCACTATGATGTTCCCACCATAATAAAGCAGTTCATTACCTATAATAATGGTTCCTTCGACTATATAAAATATCTACACAACTACACACAACCTCTCGGCTGTATATAATCATTTCAACACTCCATATAATCTTAGCTCGACCTTATATCATAAGTTGGAACCCTAATATAATCAATTTTGTTGACTATACTAAAGCTTTTCCCCACAATATAAAATCTTCCCTCTAACCACATATAAGCTATTTCACAATAACCTATATATAATCGTTGGCCGATTCATATATACCTCTATTCAAAGCACATATAAATCTTGGCTCAACTGTTACATACCCTATGCTATTATAGTAACCTTTTTGTGTTTATTATATACCGGTAATTTTTGGATAACATTTTAATCTTATGCTAACTCTTAATCAATTAAAATCATGTTAGTTTCTAACTTTAATTTATCCCATCACTACCATTGCTAACTTCCTATTTTTAATTATGAAACTTCTCTGCTTAACTAACGCGCTGCATCTGATACAGCTCTATCTTCAGTGATTTTTTGTGAATGTCCCAATGTTTTCATCTGCTTTACTGCAAGAATCAATGTAATTGCTGTACTCAATACATCTGCTATAGGTTGAGCCATCCATACACCATCTAATTTAAAAAATGGTGGAAGTATAATAAGCAGTGGTATAATCATTATAACTTGTCTTAAAAGACTCAATATTGTAGATAACTTAGCTTTAGCTATTGCTTGAAAATAGTTGGTACAAACTATTGAACTTCCTACAATTGGGAAGAACAAAAGATCTATTCTAAGTCCTCTAGCTCCCATGCTTATAAGACTTTTATCACTGGTATTAAAAATACTTATTATTTGTACTGGGAATAACTGAACCATTATAAATCCTAAAGTAGTTATTACTGTAGCTGCTGCTGATGCGTAAAATACAGTCTTTTTTACTCTGTCATATTGTTTAGCTCCATAGTTATAACCAATTATAGGCTGAGCACCTTGATTTATTCCAAAAATAGGCATAAGTATAAGCATAGTTACACTCATTATAAGAGAAAATGCTCCTATTGCAATATCTCCTCCGTATATAGCAAGACTTTTATTAAAAGTAATAGTAACTAAACTTGCAGCCATTTGCATCGCAAATGGTGACATACCAATAGATATTATTTCTTTTACTACAACTTTATCCAACTTCATATTTTTCTTGGTTAATTTTAATAAGCTTTTTCCACCTGTAAAATACTGCAATGTCCAAATCACAGTAACACTTTGTGAAACAATAGTTGCAAGAGCAGAACCTTTTACTCCTAAATGAAGTACAAATATAAATATTGGATTTGCTATAAAATTAAGTACCGCACCTATTAACATTGTGAGCATGGCAGTTTTAGGATTACCTTCTGCACGAATGATATTATTAAGTCCCATACTTACACTTTGAAGCATTACACCTAAAAGAATTATAAAACTAAAGTCTCTAGCATAAGGTAAAGTTTCATTACTTGCTCCAAGCACCTTAAGAATTGGATTTAGAAATGATATTCCAAAAATAGTTATACATAATGAAAATATAACAAGTAAGGTAAATGCATTTCCTAATACTTTTTCAGCATCTTCTTTTTTATGCTGACCAAGCTTTATTGAAATTACAGCTGCTGCACCAATTCCAGCCAGCATTGCAAAACCCATTATTACATTAACTATTGGAAATGTTACTGCAACTCCTGAAAGCGCTATAGAACCTACTCCTCTACCGACAAATATTCTATCTACAATATTGTAAAGCATATTAACCACCATTCCAATTACCGAAGGAATTGAAAATTTTAATAAAAGCTTCCCAATACTTTCTGTACCTAATTCGTTTGTTTTGTTCATACATTTCCCTCCATATAAATGTTATGCATTGGTATGGTTGCATACTCAACTATATCAATGCATAATTATCATTATATTATATACTACTTTTATATGCAACAACAATTTTTTGATTATAAATTCCTACAAAAGCATTAAAAATACTTTCACAGCCGAAATTTTACATCTACAGCTCTCAATACAGATATAAAAAATCTCTACACTTAATATAGTATAGAGATTTTTTACAAAATGTCCTTGTCCAAAAGGCCAGTTTTTATTTATTACATTTTTATAGTATTCTATTTTTGCAACCTTTAAAAATATTTATTTTACAGTAAACTCATATCTTAAAGCTTCTGTTAGTGGTTCCTTATACTTTGAAGTAACCTTCTTGGTGATGTAAATATAATAAGTTTCTCCTGATTTATATGGATTTACAGGTGATACCTTAATTATATTATCTGAATCACAGCTTACCTTTACATCTACTTTGTTTCCCTTTAAATCAGTTACATATATATTATCTGATGTTACTGTAGATGGATCTGCTGCCTTTGTAAACTTGAGATGCCATTCTTTGTTTTCATCTACCTTATCTGGCATAACAGTGGTTTTACCATTAAAATAGTCCTTTGGTATTTCTATTAAAGTAAAGCTGCTAAATTTATTCACATATATAGAAATACCTACTACATTACCTTTTTCATCATATATAATAGTTCCTTTATCCACCACATCTTCTCCATCACTGTGATGAACCATAACCGCTAAGGAAGAAAGGAACTTGTCTAACTCCTCCTTTGAAGTTGGAATCTTCGATGAATCTATAGGAATAGTTATCTTTACTCTTCCTGTAATATTAGCTTCTATATTAAGTGGTGCTGCAACTATCTGTGCACCTGAAGCTAATTTTAATACAAGTGCTTTATTATTTTCAATTTTGCTTCCATCTTTTTCCTCACTTATCTTTACCCCTGCATCCTGTTCACCTAATTTCTTTATTGTCACTGCTGGTATCTCTAAGGCTGCTTTTTCTGTTTTTAGACTTAGAGACATATTTTGTTTTGCAAGTTCACCCATTGAAACTGCTGGAAGTTGAAATTCTGTTTTATCTGCACTCTTTCCTGATGTATTTGAAATGTCTATAGCTGCCTTTGTACTTTTTGCTTCTGAAGCCTTCTTTACAGCTTCTGCTGCTGTGTTTTCATCAAATTTTACAGTATCTGTTTTTACCCCTTGCGTATCTGTAGTTCTTGTTATAGTTGTCTGCACTGCAGTACTTTGTTGATTTCCATTACCAACTACTACAGGAACTTGTCTAGTTTCAGTTGTAGGCTGTGGAGTTGGTGGTATATATGGTGGTGGATCTATGGCAAAGTAAGCCGTCACAGTTATATCATTTTGAACCTTTCTATCTATTCTTGCAGCTGTAGACACACTATCACTCCAGTTTACAAAGTGACATCCTGGATTTGGTACTGCTGTTATTGTTGATCCTTCTTTACCCCTAGCTACATTCTGCGGACTTATCCCTGATATTGTTCCATATGGTCCTGCTGTATAAGTAAGAGTATATGTTGGTGGTGCTACTGTTGCTGTCGCTGCACTACTTATTGTTTTTCCACTTGCTTGTGCTGTTACTGATATACTTTGCCCTGCTGTTAATGTCAATCCACTAACTGTCCAAATTCCTCCTACTGCTGTTACTGCTGGTTTTGCAACTCCTCCTACACTGAGTATTACACTTGATCCTGCTTCTGCTGTTCCACTTATACTTGTATCTCCAGCTGTTGGAGTCCCTGTTATTACTGGTGCTGCTGTTTGCAACGGTGCTGGTGCTGTTGGTGTTACACTACTAGATGCACTTGAAGCCGCTCCTGCCCCCACTCCATTGGTTGCCGTTACTGTAAAAGTATATGCTGTTCCATTGCTTAATCCGCTCACTGTTATTGGACTTGCTGATCCTGTTCCTGTAATATTTCCTGGATTTGATGTTACTGTATAGACTGTTATTCCACTTCCCCCATCGGATGCTGGTCCTGTAAAGCTTACTGTGGCTTGGCCATCTCCTGCTGTTGCACTTACTCCTGTTGGTGACCCTGGTACAGTTGCTGCAGGTATTGTAAAGGTATTACTGTCCACTGCAGGTGTTCCACTAGCAAAGTGAATTGCTCCATTTCCTGCTGCTGTAAGGCTGCATGTTAAATCTGTAAAAGTTGCTGTACCTGCTAGTGCTGCCTTCGTTGCTGTTCCTCCTATTGTCCATGTTCCTGTTCCTGATTTTGCACTTGCTACTACGTTTACTGTGCTTGACACTCCTGTTGAGCAAGTATTATCATATTGATCCTTTAAAGTCACTATTGGCTGTGTTGCAAATTCATCTCCACTTGTGATTCCAGCTGCTGGCTGTCTGCTAACCACAAGGCTTGCCACTTCTCCTGCATTGATTGTCTGCAATACTATTGAATCATCGTAACCTGTTGCTGTTATTACTACATTTCCTGCTGCAGGTGTTCTTAAATAGCTTTGCTTTGATGAATCTGTTGTTGCTGCTGATGGTTTTAAGGTTACCTTTCCACTTGAAACACCATACTGACTTGCTTCAAGTGCATTTCCATTAAAACTTACTCCTGTTATTTTTCCTTCAAAATCTGAATCTGCTCCAAAGATTATATCTATATAATGATCTACATCATTATATATTGTGTCTGAAGTTAATGTTTTTGCTGGTTTTACTGTGTTATTAACTACTTGTGTAAGTGCACTGCTAGTGCTTCCATTATAATTAGCATCACCACCATAAACTGCAGTTATAGAATGGGAGCCTACTGCCAACGCAGAGATTGAAAAGGTAGCTGTCCCACTGCTTAACGTTCCTGTCCCTAATGTTGTACTTCCATCTTTAAATGTTACTGTTCCTGTGGCTCCACCTGGAACAGTGGCAGTAAAGGTTACTGACTGTCCATAAAAGGACGGATTAGCTGAACTGCCTAACGTAGTTGTGCTTGCTGCTGTATTAACTACTTGTGTAAATGCACTGCTAATGCTTCCACTATAATTAGCATCACCACCATAAACTGCTGTGATAGTATGAGCCCCACCTGTCAAAGCAGATGTTGAAAAGGTAGCTGTTCCACCACTTATCGTTCCTGTTCCTAGTGTCACAGTTCCATCTTTAAAAGTAACTATTCCTGTAGCTCCACCTGGAACAGTGGCAGTAAAGGTTATTGACTGTCCATAAATGGACGGGTTAGGTGAACTAGTTACTGCTGCTGGTGTTGTATCATCTATTATTATGTCTAAAGTCTTTTGTATACTCCCACTAAAATTGAAGGTTAAGCTTGCTACCCCATTACTTAATCCTAACAAATATTCCTTCTTTATTGTTATAATTTGCTTATCTTCTGATACTGTGTACTGGCTTACTGGATTAAGGACTAAACTTTCATTTGTGATATTGCTTAGCATATCACCAGATACGCCCATATTCACCTGAATATCTTTATAGTCCGATGAATTTGCATACTTATCAAAGTTTGCTGTTCTCCTAACCACACTTATAGTAAATGCTTTATCATAAGTTAGTCCATGACCATCTGTTACTCTTATACATATTGAATAGCTTTTTTTTACAGAATAGTCTGGTACTTCTTTAATTCTCAAAGTAGTTCCACTTATTGTAAATTTTTCATTATCTGCATAATTTGTTCCATTTCCTGCTACAAATGAATAGGTAAAAGTTGTGGAATCAGTATCTGTAGCACTTAACGCTCCTATAATATCATTAATTGAAGCCTTATCTTCAATGGATGCATTGATTAAACTTATATCTGTTGGTCCCTGCGATGCTGCTGCATAAACTTTACTGATAATTACACCCGGTTTCCAATTTAATGTAGTTAAAATAAACAAAATAGTAATTATCCTTACTACATTTTTTAAACATTTTTCCAATTTATTCTGTCCCCCTTATAAAAATTTTTCTATATTTTTAATTATGCTAACAATTTTATATTCCTTGTCCAAAAATTCCATCATTCCTTTCAAGTTATATTCTTCCCTTTCTAAATCCACATAAAAAATCCCTACACTTAAAAGTATAAAAGTTTTTTATCAAATTCAAACAAAACTCCTTTATTCTAATCCCTCAGTGCAAACAAAATATTATCCAAAGTAAGCATTATAGGCATCATATTTTCTTTCGAACTATCCACCTCCTGCCAAAAAATTGTTTTATCCTCAATTCTTATATTTTTGAACCGTTCAATATCCTTTAAACTTGAGTAACGTATTGTGTTTACCAGCCTCTGCATATTAAACAAAATATTATCGCCGCCTTCAAATTCTATTAGAATTGAGTAATCATCATTTGGTGTAACCTTTAGTATTCTCATTTAATTCCTCCCCCCTTAACAAATGAAACTCTCTTTCCTTACGTAAGATGAGCAGCCATATCAAAATCACAAATTTTGCATATCTCTGCTTAAACGACTATGGCCAAATCAAAGCTTTAGAATATCTTTTTAAATAAAAAAATTCTCCATACAATTTTAATTGTAATAGAGAATTTTTTATTTTAATATACGCCAAACGGAGTATTTTTTGATTTTTTCTTTCGGATACCTTAAACTATTCCATACATCTGTGCAATTTTTATAGCTTCAAACTTCCCACTAACCTGAAGTTTTTTGTAAATATTTTGTAAGTGTGTTTTTACTGTACCTTCAGATATGTTGAGTTTAGCTGCTATTTCACTTCTTTTTAGTCCTTTTACAGTAAGTGTAAGAATTTCTATCTCCCTTTGTGATAATTTTACCTTTTCTTCATTACTGCTTAGTATGTTTTCATTGTACTGTTTACTTAAATCAATAACTCGCTTTATATACTTGTTTTTCAAGTTTCTATTTAATATTACTTCCAGCATACTCATAATATGAGATGCATTTTCTACAAAGGGCATTACAATATTATCTGATTGAGCTTTAAGTAACGCCTTTTCAAGTACTGCTACACCTTCTTCCATGCCATAGAGATTATATTTTGCTACTGCATCAAAAATAGAATTGTGTATAAAACCGAATTCATTATTGAATATAGAAAAAGGCTCAACAAAGCTTTCAGCAAGCATTTCAAGCTTAATATAATTTTTAGACAGCATTACTGCCTTACCATAAACTATATAACTGAAAGCCATGCCTTGATAAACAAAATCTTCAGCAGTCATATCCCCTATCTGCAGCCAGTATGGAATCTTTTTCCTCTGCCCTATGCAGGCATAAATATATCCTCTGCATAAATCTATAGTAGTATTATATATAGAATGATTTAGCTTATCGATTTTCTCTTGAAGTTTATTTAATTTTTGGATAGCTTCTCCTATCTTTCCCTGAAATATATAAAGCCTCATGAGATTAAAATAAGCATTTATTATAATGCCTGTCTGTGTTTTAGTTTTGGCCTTGTAAATGGCCTTAAAGCTATTTATCTCAGCAGCTTCAAAATCACCTGTTTCCAGTGCATATTCTGCAAGCCCTAAATATTCACAGCCTGTTCCATTACCATCTGCCAATTTTGCATGTAATGGCATTCTTTCCACAACAACCTGTAAAACTCTTTTTAATGTTTGCTCTTTCCTAAAATAAATGTATAGCAAATGAGGAGATCCAAAAGTAAATTCATTTTCTCTAAGCAATATATAGGATTGCTTTCCTTTTAAAAGACTTCTAGCTTTATCACTAATAATGCACATTTTCTCCAAATCATTAAATACTGCAAATTTTTTAATAATTAATATTTCAGCAAGAATTCTATCCCTATATTCAACTTCTATATTATCAGCCTTTTCATAAAATAACTGAAGCCTTTCTAAGTTCTGCATACACGTTTCTATATCCTGTCCAGCTACAATATAACACAGCATATACCTCAAATATGCTACAGGGTATTTATAAATCAGCTCTTCAGAAATTTTACTGAACATATCTAAATATCCTTCGAACAAAGATTCATTATATGCATTCTCAGGCTTATTAAGTTCTAAAAGGATTCTTTCTTCATCCCCTGCTCTATATAAATAACCAAAAGCAGTTTGAAATCTTCTTTTCTCCATATACCACTCAGCAAGACGTCTATACACTTCTTTAAGTTCCTTAGCTTTAAAGCTAAACTTTATCCTAAGAAAATCCAGCAGTACATTATGTATTTTATATATTTTTGAAGCTTCATCGTAAAAAACAAAGGCATTTTCCTTGCGAAGCTTTTTTAAAATTTCATCTGTTTTTTCTTCCTGAGTAATATAAAAAGCTTGGTTAATTGTAAAGTTATCCATTACAGAAAGTTTCAACAAAAAATTCTGAATGTTTTCTCCATATATATTGAATAATGTATTTTCTACCAAATCATCAATAGTACTATTCATACCTACAGGTATACCTTTTTCCAAGCCTAAAAGTATCATATAGGCTAAGGATATCCATCCATCTGTATATTCATTAATTTTTATTAGGTCATCATCAGGTATATTATTCTTCATCATCAAGCAATATTCCCTTAGCTCTTCTTTTGTAAACCTCAATTGCTGTTGGGATATTATCTGACACATATCTTTAAAAAGGAATTCAGATAAATTAATTTTTGTAGTATCTCTGGTAATAATAATTATATAAAAGTTATCTATTTTCTCCTTCACAATTTTAGTAATGAAATTATTCATTTTAGGATTTGGACAAAGTTGATAATCATCTATAACAAAAACTGTTTTTTCCTTATAATCAATATTATTTAATACAGACAAAACTTTTTCACTCTGAGGCACGTCTACTGGGAATCCAAGGCTTTTTAGAGATTTTCCTGACTTTGCATCTAATTTACTTATTTCTTCCGAAAACTGATTCCAGATGTAATTAAGAGATTGTGAAGAATTTAAAAATGTAATCCAAATATACAGATTTTTTTCAGACTGAAGAAACTCTTTAACTGCTGTAGTTTTACCAAACCCCATTGGAGCTTCAATAATTGTAAGAGGATACTCATATACTTTTGATAAAATACGATTTATCCGTTCTCTTTTTAATATTTTACTACTTTCCAAAATAACACCCTTCCTAATTTGAATGTTTATTTAGCATTTATATAACTTTCAATATCATTATTTAAAATTCTACTTTTTAACCAATATATTTATAATTAACCATATTATCGTATATTATTAATAAAAGCTTGAACAAACAATGTTGCTTTATCAAGCTTAAATTTAAATTCTTTTTATCATTTTTTAAACCATTCTAAGGTATATTTTTTAAAAGTTCTTATGCCAGGTGTTAAATTATTTTCTTTTGGTATAGCCAAAGCTATTGTAATATTAATTTTTTCATTTAAATTTACTATTTTAATGTTGTTTCCTTTGGTAAACTTCTTAGCAATTTGTGATGTTAACAAGGATACACCTAATCCACCAGATACAAATCCCACAATCATATCAATATGATCACTTTCATATACGATATCAGGGGTAAACCCTGCTTTTTTGCAAGCATTAATAAATATCTCAGTTGCAAGTGAATTATTAGTCATAGAAACAAATTTTTCATTAGCAATATCTTTAAAATCCACAGATTTATATGCAGCTAAAGGATGAAATTGTGGTGTTACCAAAACTATATGATCAGTAATAATGGGGAAAAGTTCAAATGTGCTATTCAATTCAGTATCATCTGTGAATGTAACAAAGGCAGCATCAATTTTTAAATTTTTACGAAGCTGAATTAATAATTTAGTTTCAGCCTCCTTTAATTTTAACTTTATTCCAGGATACTTTTTTTGAAAAGAAACAATAAGTGATGCTAGACCAAAATAGCATATTACTGGAATTGTACCTATAACAAGTTCCCCTCGCTGTATTATGCAATATTCCTGCATTGCTTTTTCTGCTTCATCAATATCATTTAGAATTTTTGCAGCATGACGCAAAAATTCACTGCCTGCAACAGTTAAACAAATATGACGAGTTGTTCTATCAAACAATTTAACACCAAGCTCACCTTCCAATTTACTTATTTGTTTCGAAAGAGAAGATTGAGAAATATGCATTTCTTCAGCTGCTTTTGAATAACTCTGATATTCTGCTAGAGCTAATACATACTTTAAAGTATCAATATTCACATCAATACCTCCATTTTAATAATAGATATATTCCTATAACGAAATAATATTATCACAATTATGAATTGTAGTAAATAATTCCACTAGGTATAATCTAATTGAAATTTAGTCAAAGGGAGGAAAAAATTTTGTTGGAATTATCAAGACAAAATCTTAAATATGATGTGGTTGTTGTTGGAGGTGGCACTGCAGGTGTAGCTGCTGCATTAGGTGCTGCTGAAGCTGGAGCTCATACATTATTAATTGAAAGGAATCCATATTTTGGAGGTCAATTAACACACTGTACACTTCCTGCAATATGTGGGCTTTTTACTCAGGGTACCCCCTATGAACAAGCAGTTAAAGGATCAGCACAAAAAATATTAGACAAACTTTCAGAACTAGGAAGATATGATAAACCTATACGATGTGATGATAAACCTAATAGCCCTGTTGTTGTTATGATTGAACCTGAATCATTTAAATATGCACTAGATAAAGTATTAAGTGATGCAAAAGTAGATGTGCTGCTGCATGCTCAAGTAATAGAAGCAAATAAAATTAATGGACATATTGAATCTATAACTTGTATAGATGACAGATGTAAATTTACAATAACAGGTTCTGCTTTTGTAGACGCTAGTGGTGATGCAAATCTTACTGCAATGGCTGGAGGAAGTTATGTTATGGGGGATGCTTATGGTAATTTTCAAGCCTCAACACTTATGATTCGTATAGGTGGAATACCTTCAGAAGTTGATATAAGCCCTGAAAAAATAAAAGAAGCTGTTATTAAAGGTAAAAAAGCTGGAATAAAACACTTGACTAAAGAAATTGGAGATAACTTCCAACTACCTTTTTCACCTGATGTGCTTTTAAATGTTGCAGATGAAAATATAAATGGAGTTGATGCTTTAAGCTTGACTCGTGGTGAAATATCTGCACGTGAACAAGCATGGTCCTATGTTGAAGCTTTACGCAGATTTCTTCCTGGAGGTGAGAAGTGTTATATAATTCAAACAGGACCTAAAATCGGTATACGTGAAACAAGACACATTATTTGTGAATACAAACTTACAGCTTTAGACTTAAAAGAAGGAAGACATTATAAAGATTCCATTGCTCGTGCTGCTTGGATGAGTGAGGCACATAACAAACCAGGTATGCCAAATGATTTATATCCAGTGTATAACTATTCATATTATGATATTCCCCTTGGCTGCATAAAAGTTAAGAACATCAATAACCTCTGGGCAGCTGGACGAACTATTGATTGTGACACTTTAACTTTTGTATCAATTAGGGTTACTGGAACAGCAATGGCTACAGGACATGCTGCAGGAGCTGCAGCTGCAATTTACAGTAATACAAATTCAGCATCTTCTGATGAAGTAAGGCGTGAATTAATTAAACAAAATGCACTTATATAATTTAAAGGAGCATAAATAGGCTTTAACTTGCAATCCTATTTATGTTCCCTTTAATTAATTTTCTTTGCCAACAACCTCAAAGTATGAAATAATATGAATTCTTAAGATATTTTTCATTATGTTTAACTGTCATCTTCAATAACTTATTTTTAATCACATTAATAGATACTTTACCCTTTTTATAGTTATCCATGCTTTTAAGAAAGCTTTCTTTTTCTTTAGTGTCTACTATATTTTTAAAATATCCCCATACATGAAGTGCTGCATTTTCTGCATTTCCAATGGTAACTTCTTCTTTCATAGCTTCATCTATATAATTATAGAATTGTACAACAGGATACTGTTTTTTATTTTTAAGCAAATTCCTTATTTCTAAATAAATTCTAGGTGAATTTTCCAAAATGGTATACTTATACTTACTCCATTCTTCTTCAAGTTTGCTAATCCTTTTATCCTTAGTTACACAATTTATACATTTTACTGCTGAAAGATTTTTATCCTTGACTTCAAGCATTATATCTATATCTTCTCTTCCTAAGCTTTCGTAAAAATCAATAAATCTGTCTACTGCTATAGTACTTGAATGTGAGCCTGTTTTCTTTAAAATATCCTGCTGTGAGTAATGGATTTTTTGATATCCATCCTTCTTTTTCCATGTATTCTTACATTCATCTATCCAATACAAATCGCTTTTTTCTTCAACATGTGGATTGATTTCGTTATGCAGATTATCAAAAATAACTGGTACATTTAATTTAGTTCCTATTTTGAGCACATCATTTATATTATAAGATTTATCATCATTTTCAATAACAAGCCTTTGTTTTACCCTATCTTCCAAAGCTTCATAGTTATTCATAAATCTATTTATTGCCTGCTCTTTATCATTATAAATTCCACCAATATGAAGCACTATTTTGTTTTCTTCACTAACTCCAAGGCTATCTAAAACCCTAGTGTGATAATTCAAATCCTCAATTGCTCTATTTACTACATCCTCCTTTAGTGAATTAAGTACAGTATATTGTCCAGGATGCATTGATATCCTAATATTATTCTTTCTAATTTCTTCACCAATTTCAAAAAATTCTTCAGAAAATATCTCCCACCAGTGCAGCTTATTTAAAGAACTTGAGCCAAAAGGAATTAAATCAGAACTGATTCTAAAAAGGTGTATATTATTTTTGATGTTATAATAAATGATATTTTTAAGGGATTTTAAATTATGCTCTATTATATCCAATAACTTCTCATTGGATAAATTTTTAGCAATACAACTTTTTAAATTGGCATCTGAAACCCCTATTGTCAAACATGCATATCCTATACTCATCCTATTCACACCCTTTCATTTATAATATGCTCAACTTTTAAAAATATAAAATATTTTTAAAGTTTGTTAGCAATTTTATTTAATTCTTCTGCCATAGCAGTTATTTCTTCTATACTTGCCGTTATCTCTTCGGCAGCTGCAGCTTGTTCTTGAACTGAAGATAAAGAATTATGGCTCTTCTCACTAGATTCAGCTACCTTAAAATTAATTTCATCAGTTAATTTTTTTATTTTAGGAACTGTACCTTTAGATTCTTCAGATAATTTTCTAATTTGTTGAGCTACAACTCCAAAACCTTGCCCCACTTCACCTGCTCTTGCTGCTTCTATAGAAGCATTTAATCCAAGCATTTTAGTTTGATCAGATATTTCCCTTATAAATGAAGATACTTCATTTATTTGTACTGATAAACCAGTTATTTCATTTATGCTATTATTAAGTTTCTGTTCATTGCTATGTATTTCCGTTGCTGATGATGCCAATTGTTCAATGGTAGAAGATATTTCTTCAAGACTATTTTCCAAATTTCCAGCTATTCCTATCAAATTTTCGGCTACAATCTTAGGAACGATTAAACCAAAAGTTGCAACAACTTCACTTCTATCTTCATTGAATAATGGATGGCAGATTATCAAAACTGGTACACCATATTTACTAGCATCAGCTTTTAATAAAACTGGCTTTTTAGTTCTTATTACTTCAGCACAAGCAGTATCTTCTTTAAAGCTTTCCCCCATTTTTATTGTAGGAATTTGGAATTTTTTTGAATTTTGAATACAAGCATATTTATATAAATCTGTGGCAAATGCTACAGCTCCGTCTGGAAACATTTCAGCTAAAACTGGTGCAAAATCATTAAATGATTTTAATACAGGATTAGTTATTGGGAATACTGTAGAAAATACTCCAACAGCTTGTCCTTGTTCATTAACTATTGGTTCTGCCACAATTTTCAATCTAACTCCATATAAGGATCTTGGAACAGTTTCTATACTAACTCTATTCTCCCTCATAGCCTTACTAGTAACGCCTTTAGAATTTACTTTTTCACCAACTTGAAAAATATTCAAATCAAATTCATTAGATGCTTTTCTCCAGGTATATGTATTTCCATCACTAATTAAATAAATAACACCTCCTGGTATCATATTCGCCTGAGTTTCACACATAGCTTTTATGTACTCTACTCCATTTTCAGAAATCATAATTTGTGTCCTCCCTATAATTTAATTTAAAATTTATTTTTATATTACTAATATTAATAATAAATTCCATTTTACTACACATTTCAACAAAACTTACTATTTATATAGTAAGTTCTTCCATGTATATTGTCAATATTAGTTTTTTTATACCATTATAAACATATTAAGTTTTTGAAAATACATCTCAAGATTTGCTACATATTATACTCATTTTGTATAATACTAAATCAAATTCCAAATGGATAATTAACCATTTTTGTTTTGTCATTACTTTACATACTTATATTGACTTATATTAGCTATAATCATAGAATAAATACGAAAACAGTTACATAAAATATACTTATACTTTGGAGGATTAAATTATGAACTATGATAAAAATGCTATTCTAAATGAATTAAAAACTATTCTTTCCATACCAAGTCCAACAGGATATACTAATTCAGTAATGCAGTATCTTAAAGGAGAACTCACTAAGCTGAACATACCTTATAAAACTACAAATAAAGGTGCTCTTGTTATATCTTTTTCCGGAGCAAATAATGATTATCAAAGAACTTTTACTTCACATATTGATACATTAGGTGCAATGGTTAAAGGTATAAAAGCAAATGGTGCTCTTTCTTTTGTACCTGTTGGTGGTTATATGATGTCAACTTTGGAAGGTGAAAATTGCACTATAAAAACTTTAGATGATGCAAGTTATTCTGGTACTATTCAAACAACAAAGCCATCTGTTCATATAAGTGGTGATGATGCTCGTAATCTTAAAAGGACTCCTGAAAATATGGAAGTAATATTGGATGAAAAGGTATTCTCTAAAAGTGACGTAGAAGCTCTTGGTATCGATGTGGGAGATTATATATGCATAGATACAAGAACCACCATCACTGAAAAAGAATTTATTAAAAGCAGATATCTGGATGATAAAGCTAGTGCATCAGTTCTCATGTATGTCATTAAATATCTTCACGAAAACAACCTAAAGCTTCCTTATACAACTAATTTTTATATAAGTAATTATGAAGAAGTTGGGCATGGCTCCAGTGCAGCTTTACCTGAAAACACTAAAGAATTTATAGCTGTTGACATGGGGGCTCCTGGATGTGAACAAAACTCTTCAGAATATACTGTATGTATTTGTGCTAAAGATTCCTCTGGTCCTTATGATTATGATCTCAGAAAAAAATTAGTAAATACATGTAAGGAAAATAATATTCCATATAAGATTGATATATATCCTCATTATGGTTCAGATGCTTCTGCAGCACTATCTGCTGGTTGGGATGTTAGAGCAGCACTTATAGGTCCAGGTGTTTTTGCATCTCATGCTTATGAAAGAACTCATGTGGATGCATTATTAGCTACAGTAGATCTCATCATAAAATATATTGCTGAAAAATAATTTTGTCATCTTACCTAAAAAATATATTTCTTTGAGTTTTAAGCTATTTATGATAACATTATATAGACTTAAATATAATGTTTGGAGGTTATATAAATGGGATTATTTGATGGCCTAATGGGAAATGCATCAGAAGTAAACATACAAGAGGTTGAAAAAGAGCTTAATAACATATTGTCATCTTCAGAGAACATTGAAAAAGCGTATAAATTAATTCGTGATATGTTTATTTTTACAAACAAAAGACTTATACTAGTAGACAGACAAGGTGTAACTGGAAAAAAAGTAGAATATCACTCAATTCCATATAAAAGCATCACTCATTTTAGCATTGAAACATCAGGACATTTTGATTTAGATGCAGAGTTAAAAATATGGATATCAGGAACACCAGCTCCTATAGAAAAACAATTTAACAAAAGCTTGAATATATATGAGCTTCAAAGCGTTTTAGCTGAATATGTACTAAAATAATTATATTGCAATATATAACAAAGTTAAAACTCTATTTAAATAAGCTTATAACTTAAGAAAAATAAGACAGAAGTACGTTTAAGCCTTTCTGTCTTATTTTTTCATGATTAATATATTTATATGAAATTTTTTATGATCTTTATATTATTTCAAATTACATTTTATTTTTTCTACAATAGTATCATCAGAAATTGTAAATATATTATTTATAATTTCAGTTCTAAAGCTTCCTATCCCACTAACATGCTGTGACAGTTCCCCACATATTCCCATAAGTGCCACTGCTAAAATAGTACCACCTAATATATCTAATGAGGAAATATAACTTGCTATAAGGGCAGTAACCATACAGCCTGTACCTGTTACCATTGAAAGCATTTCGCAGCCATTTTCTATTAAATAAGCATCCTCACCATTTACTACTATATCTATTACCCCTGTAGCTGCAATAACAGCACCAGTTTTAAGTGATAATTCCTTAATTATTTTTATATTTTCATCAAAGCTTTTAGCTGTTATTTCATCGCCTTCACCTACATCTATTCCCTTTGCATTACTCTTTATATCACAAATTGCCTTTATTTCAGACATATTACCCTTAATAACACTTGGATGACACTCTGAAATAAATTTTTTTGCATAGTTTAATCTTAAATTACTACAGCCCACACCTACAAGATCAATTATTTCAGGAATTTTCTTTTCAAAAGCTGTTTTACCTGAAATCATCATGGATTCCATTCGAGCATCTGTTATATTTCCAAGATTAACTCCCAATGCTTTAGAAACAGAAGTAATTTCTGAAACCTCTAAAGGATGTTCGGCCATAATAGGTTTTGCTCCAACAGCAAGTACTACATTTGCACAATCATTTATTGAAATTGGATTTGTAATACAGTGAATAAGAGGTTTATTAACTTTAACACTGTGTTTTATTTGCAATAACCTCTCTATTAACCTCTGTTGATTTGTCATAAACTTTTACCCCCAAGCTCTTTTGAATCTTTATGAGCATCCCATTCTTACTTAATGCCCCCAAGAAGATAAAGGCAATTGCTCCTCCTATAATTGTAGCAGTAAAGAATAAAGGAACATAAAACATCAATGAAAGTCCTTTTTTACCCCAAAAATATGTCATAATAGGTGCTGAAACAATGGCTCCTATAATACCAGTTCCTATAACCTCACCTAAAACTCCAAAAATCAAAGTATTCTTAGATGCTCTGTATAAAATTCCTGATAAAAAGGCTCCAAAAACGGCACCAGTTAAAGCTAGAGGTGGAATTCCCATAAGGAACATTCTAATAATTCCAATGCAAACAGCACAAAGTAGTGCATACCAAGGTCCAAGAACAACTGCACATGTAATATTTATAACTGAAGACATAGGGCACATTCCTTCTATACGAAGAATTGGTGATATTACAACCCCCATTGCTATAAGCATTGCCAGCATAAGTTTTTTTAATAATTTTGAGTTTCTTTCCATAATAAAATACCTCCATAATAATATTTATTTTCTAATCATATAGGAAATAAACACCATCATTTAGGCATAGTTTTAGAGTAACTAAATAGCAATTTCCTATATGACAAGTAGCCATATTGGTCGGTCGAAGCTCAAAAGCTTCCTCTCACCTTGAAACACAAGTTCCCTCGCTATTTAGTTGTCTTTTGGTATAAAGCTTCGGGAGCTCCCCCGCTGCTTCTAAAAAAATAAAAAATGGAATATACCTGTAAGTAAGGCACATTCCATTTACACTTGCAAAATAATAAAAAGTATAAATCAAATATTTCCTTACGTCGGTATTATCCGAATCAAGTTATGGGTCGAAGTATACACTTCCTCTCAGCCTGCTTAAACAAGCTCCCCTTTTTAAGTAAATTATACCATGAAATTTCACAGCTTTCAAGTAAGCTTCAGCAATCAATAGAAAAATTTACTATATAATTTGTGTATTATAATTTTTGTGATAAAATGTAATTAGTTACATTTGCCCTATGACTACCCTTTTATTTAGGGTATTAAAAGCTATTCTTTGAGCAAATTTAACTTAACAAAATATTTTATGGATAAAGGAGATAATAATTATGGATGAAGTTTTAAAGTTTTTAACTGACAACAAAGTTTTTTATCTTGCTACTGTAAATGGAGATAATCCAGCATTACGTCCTTTTGGATTTGTAATGAAATATGATAATAAGCTATGTTTTTGTACCGGAAATACAAAGGATGTATACAAACAATTAAAGGCTAACCCAAAATGCCAAATCAGTGCAACTTCTCCAGAAGGAAAGTGGCTTAGATTAAATGGAAAGGTAGTTTTTAATACAACAAAAGAATCACAAGAAGCTGCTTTAAATATTATGCCTATGCTTAAAAATATATATAAAGTAGGCGATGGAATTTTCGAAATATTCTACATAGATGAAGCTGAAGCAACTTTTTACGATATGATGACTGTTTCTAAAAAGATTAAATTTTAAAATTAAATTTCAAAAAAAGACAAGGTGTATTTTAAAACACATCTTGTCTTTTTCATTATCTATTAAAATAAGTTTCCACCTAATCTCCAAATGCTAATGTCATAACCTTTTTCACTTATAACCTTCATCCATGAATTCAAGGTAATTTTATCTGCATACCATATATCATGGTTCAAATTATTCTCATCCTTGTAGCTAAAATATAAACACTTGCTGTCATCATCACGTCGTACTTTAGCCTTGTACTTCTTTAATATACCGTTAGCTTCCTCTTCCGTAACAGAAGTAGTTTTTCCATTGGATGACCAGTTAAACCCTCCTGTTGCAATGGCAAAATCCTTCTTTCCTGGAACTTTACTCATTTTTTCTATTGAACTTCTAATAAACTTGTCATCTGCTTTTCCACCTGGTTTACTGAAGCCGCCATGCAAATTATAGCACATAAGTACATAGGTTGGTCCTTCAGCAAAATTCAATTTATCAAAAGGTGTATTAGTTTCCAGTACAACTCTCAGTTTTAAACCTTTGCTTTCAGCCTTTTTGTATAGTTCATTTACAAATAATATATAGTTATTCCAAAGCCCCATATCATTTTTTATTTGTTCATAATCAATTTCTATACCATTAAAACCATACTTAACTGCCAGGTTCATAATATCTTCAATATGACTTATTCTTGAAGCTTCATTATTTAATAAAGTTTTTAACAAGCTTGTATCCTTTAATGAATAGCTTCCATCACCTTTTGCCTTATCATTGACAATAGTTATATATTTATCGTACTTAAAACCTTTTGTTTCATTATAATAGTTAATTAATTCTTCTGGCATCACTAGTTTGCTGTTTGAGTCAAAGTTAGCTGAAAAATAGGAAACATTTTTTAATTTATTGTTTAAAGCTTTAATTTCTTTATCAGCACTTAAATCCCAATATACAACCCAGGCAGATAGACTATTTACATCACCACCAAATGCTTTTGAACCTTCCTTTGCTGCGACCTTATTGTCCTTAGAATCAGCCTCTTTTGAATTAACACCTTTATATATAATTGGTGTTAATAATACTAACAATACTATAGGTACAATCCAAAACAACTTTTTTTTCATATTAACCTCTCTCAAACTATAAATTCTTAATGAACCAATTTACAACTTCATTAAAATAATTTTTAGTATTATAAATTACAGCTTCCATTCCTTTTAAGGATGAATCATATAAAACCTTGTTACTTGTATTAGTCACTTTAAAACTTTTAAACACTGCATCATATACATCATCTGCAATGTTTCTTTGACTATATCCATAATTTCCCCACGCAGACTCAAGAAGGATACTTCCTTCCTTTTCCTTACTCACTTTTAAATCTTCTACTATCTTCTTTCCATCAATAGTTAAAGTTAATTTTTGGGAAGCTAATGTTATATCCACTTTTTTACTTCCAGATTCCTTTATATCAATTTCTCTATTGTTCTTATTTAAAGTTGATGAATACAACACATTTTTAGTTCCATTTGAATTTTCAATAACACTAATTGTATTGTTAATAAGCTGAACACATATACTACTGCTTCCATCCTCATTGGATCTTAAATATATAGACTGGGAACCTATTATATTCCCATTAAGCAGTGTTGATACTTTAATGTCTTTATAATTTTGGCTGTTTTCAAGCTTTATGAGTCCTTTTTCCTTTGGCTGAGATGTCAATATAATTTTATCGTCTACAAACTCTGCTTGTCCCTTTATCTTCTCAAATTTTTTAGCTTTTTCTCTATCTCCTACTACAAATTTAACATCTTTTTTGGTATCATCCCAAATTCTCATTAATAAATGATTGGTACTCCAATAAGCCTGTGGTTGAACTCTTGTTAAGTCATAAATAGAACTGTCTGGCAAATTTAATGAATATCCTTCCCTATTAAAATTCATACTAAAAGTTTTTTCAATCCATTTACCATTTATTTCACTGACTTTATCATTAGTGCCAAACTTTCCTGTATTTGAATGCATCAGTGCATATAAAGCTGGTACATATCCTATATCTTTATTGTATATATTTGATAAGCTTTTATAATCATTATCAATACGCTGCTTCATTTCATCATAGCTTTCCAAAGGTATTCCATTTTCATCTCTAATATAGTCCATAAGGTAATGATTATATTTTCTATTGACTTTAGGAGCCTCCTTTGAAAATTGAACTGAATCTAAATTTCCTAAGTAATTTGAATTTTTATCAAAAACATTTATAAATTCTAATCTATACCCATTAGTACCTAATTCCCAATAAGAACTATTTTTCAGTTTCATCAAATCCTTAGGCATTAAAAATTTGGGATCATTTTTTTCAAATTTATCTGCATAGGTCAACATTGTAGCTTTATAGTTATATTTTTCTAAAATTTTTTGAGAAAATATTGCTGTATCTGTTCTTCCATCCTCAAACAACAGAAATAAGGATTTTTCCGGCAGTGCCTTTCCCTTTTTATAGTAATCCAATATGTCCTGCTGTGTTATAGTTACATATCCATTATCCTTTAATGCTTTTAATTGTTTTTCTAAAGCATCAGTGCTTATTAGTGTATCATCTCCAGTTCTATCTACACCAAAATAGGATATTGAGATAAAACCACTCTTTCTGCTTTTAGAAACAATATTTGAACTATAGGGTTTATATGTTGAAATTGTAAACAGTACTTTTGCAATACATATTAATACTGCACATAAAATTATTCCTTGAAATATACTTCTTATTTTCTTAATTCTATCTTTTCTTTCCGGAGAGAATTCTTTACTTTTCAACTACATTCTCCCCTTTCTTTGTTAAAATATTAAATGCTTTTCTCTTTTTTCTTTCAGCTTCTATATCACTTGGAGTCATTCTTGTTCCCCAAGTGGATTTCCAGAAGGTTACCCAAGCTATAGGCATTTGCCAAAGCAGTACAGCTTCATAATAAATACAAAATAGCATTCCAAAAATCCAGGTAGTACTTTTTCTAAAGAACATTTGAGCAAAACTCATCATAAGTGACATCATTAAAAGTCCCAAAAGAAATGTGGTAGGAAATATTTTATGTACAATAGGTACGTATATTAAATTATAAATAACTATTACAGGTGCAGCAATAGGAACACATACTCCCATGTAAAAGAAAGCAGCCATAAAGGGTTCTTTTTTCCACATAAACTTTCCTGCAATAATTGACTCCCTTAGCCAGGACCTTTTCCATCTCATTTGCTGCTTAAGAAATACCTTATAACTGTTAGGTACAATAGTGGAACAAATTGCTGTATCTTGATAACTAGTTCTATGTCCATTTAATACAAAATTAGTCATAGCCCTATCATCTCCAAAGGTTGCCCTTTGACCTAAAAATTTTTGATTTATCCACCCATTCATATTGTCCATAACTATTTGTTTTCTATAACATGAAAGTGGTCCTGATAAACATGTAACTGCATCAAAATAAGCCTCTGCTGCTTTCATAATTCTAAAGGCAATATAATATCTAACAGACTGCATTTTAGTCAAAGTGTTTGTAAAAGTATTTGCAACATCTGTCCTACCTGATACTCCACCCATTTTAGGATCTTTAAAGGGCTGCACCAGATTTCTTATTGCAAAGGGATCTAAAAAGCTATCTGAATCAACAAATACTACTAAATCATGCTTTGCATTTAAAACGCCTCTACAAAGAGCCTCTCTTTTTCCCATGTTTTTTTCTTGAACAAAATATTTTACCCTATTTGCAGCATCAAATCTTTCTGCTTCATTATTTAGCTTATCTAAGGTGTTTTTTATTTTTTCTACAGATTTATCATTTGAACAATCATCTACAACTATAACTTCAAGCTTATCAATAGGATAATCTTGATTAATACAGCTTAAAATTGTATTTTCTATCCATTCCTCTTCATTAAAGCAAGGAATAATAATTGTTACACCTGGAGTATAATCAATATCCATAGGCATAGGTTTGTACAAAACTCCAAATAAATACCTACTTAATAAAAATACAGCTGCAATAATACTATATAGATATATCCACTTGTTAAATTCAAAATAAATAATACTTTCTGCTCTCATTAGTATGATAAATATACTTATAAACAATAGTAATAAGCTGGAAGAAGCTAATACATATCTGTCCTTTTTCCTACCAGAATACTCAGATAAACTTTCCAGAAATTCTATGCCACATACTATCTTTCCATCTGCATTAACAGCATCTCTAACCTTTTTGCCATTAATATTAACATTCATTTCATACCCTTCCGGCATAGCACCTGGCAGTACTTTAAATTTTAATTTAATATTGTCAGCCTTAACGATTATGTTTAATTGTTTCTTATCCTTTAGTTCTAATAAAATTCCTGTAGTTGAAACATCTATGGATTTAGCTTTAAAGCTGCTGATTGCCTTGTGTTTCCCACATCTTACTTTAACATCAGTTTTCATTACATATCTTATTCCAGCTTTTTTACTTTTTATAAACAAATTAGGGTCATCACTATAATCTTCTATTACCTTTTTTCCTCTTCTATCAACTGTAGTTCTTATAGCTTCTTTATCTGGAACATTTGCTAATAATCTTCTATCCTTACGTGGATTTAAAAGTATATCAGTTTCTTCACTTTCGTATTTTTTTAATTTCTTTTGTGTAAGCATTTCTAAAACTCCTAGTTTGTACAAAGTTACTTTCCTAAATAATCACTTAATTTTGCGATTTTATATTTTTCTCCGTACACTCCTTTTTCATTATTAGTTAAAAATATATCCAAAGCTTCTGCAGTATAATAAGTTTGATCATTCATATGCATTACCACTACATTTCCCTTATTTTTAACTAAGCCCTGCTGTATATAATCAACAATATTTTGTGCTGAAGGTCTCTCATAGTCATGAGTTGTTATGTTTCCACTAACACAATATTTATAACCACTTTCATATACAGCTGCCAATCCCTCTTTGTTTAAAAGCAGGGTGGGTGGCCTAAAATATGGTTTAAGTGAATTTAAATCTCCTATTACACTTTCCATAACATCATAAGATTTTACTAAAGACTCTTCAAGCTCTTGTCTATTAGTTCCTAAAAGTTCATGGTTATAATTATGACTTCCAATATCATTACCATTTAAAGCAATTGTTCTAAGTAAATTTGGATTAGCATTTGATATTCCTGCATTAACATCTGCATATTTTGATATTGCAAAGAAGGTTGCATGAACCTTATGTTTATTTAAAACATCTATCAAAGCATTTACTACAGGATCTCCTCCCCAGTCATCAAAGGTAAAAAATATAACACTTTCTCCCTTTGTATCAATAGTTCCACTTTTATCAAGAGATGTTTTTTCTTCTTCAGTAAAATCACTTAAATCTACATATTCATTTCCTATATAATTGGTCTTCATCATTGATAAAGCTTCTTCATAAGTTCTCTTTTTCATGGGAACTTGATCTTTTATAATATTATATCTTCCATATTGTGATGGTTCTTCAATAGTTTTTTGTAGATTGTCTAAGGTTACTAGTGAATATCCTAATGGCTTTTGGGCTAAATCATAATCCTTGGTTTTTTCATTATATTTACTTACATAACCATTCTGGACATAATTTTTAGTTAATATGTCAACCATATTGGCAACAGCATTATCATTTTTAAACAAATTTGAATCTAATCTAAAATAAACTATTTCTCCCTTTCTAAGTGATAAATATGAATTTACATTAAAGTAACTATGTACAATGTCTTCGGCACTCATACCTTTATATTTATTAGTAATAGGTGCCTTTGTGTAAGTAAACAATTCATAATTTTTAAGAGAAGGAATGTTATTTGCTGCTGATAATGCTTCTTGAATTTTAGGATTTACATATCCATATCCAGGCATATATGCATTTGTGGCTATTCCTCTTTCCTTTAATAATTTATCTACTTCATATATTTCTTTGCAAATTTCTTCTGGTGATTTATTTAGTAAATTTAAATTGGTTGTTATTCCACCATTGCCAATTTCATGCCCTTTGCTCAATATCCTATTTATTCTGTCTGGATACTTTAATATTTCATCCTTTGTTACAAAAAATGTCCCCTTAGCATTAACCCTATCAAGTTCTATAAGTACATTATTCAAGCTAGTTTCATTACTTAATCCTCTAAAGGTATAAGCTAAAGCCTTTTGAGTAGTATAAAACTCTGATACAACAGGAGCTTGTCTCTTATTATTTTCTTCTACTAATTCCTTAAAATTTATTAAATCTATGTTATCTTTGGTATTATTACTATCTTTAGGTTTAGTACCTTCTGCTTTATTTACCAATGTACTATTTTTATTAGGTTTAGTTTTCAATGCATCCTTTTTAGTATACTTACTAGCTATTGTATCTTTTATTCTTTGAAGCTTATTATATTTTTCAACATTTGGCATTTCAGATACTTTAGCAACAGTCTTTTTCTGTTCATCCATTGATTTTAAAAGCCATCCTACAATTTGTACAATATTGTCCTCTTTTTCCTTTTCACTTTTTTCCTCACTTATACCAAGCTTATTATCTATATTCACATTAGCCTGTTTATCTATTGCAGGTTTCTCTTCTTTTCCTTTATATTCAGTACTATCAAGAACCCCTTCCAATTTTATAGAAATTATAGTTCCTCTTTTTAAACTATTTACATACCTATACGCTTGATCATAATTTTTAAAGCTTTGATAATTTAAATAATAATTGCTTTCAACCACATATTTATTCCCTGATGCATAAGCTGCTTTCAATATGCTGTCACTATAAACTGTGGAATTACACTTTAATAAAACAGGATTTTTTCCAGTTATGATTTTTAAAATTTTATTAGTTCTGCAAAAATCCGTAACTAATTCCTTTGAGGATAGCTTTTCCATATTCTTAGTGGAAGATAGAGTTCCACTTCCTATATCATGTCCAGATTTTTGAATCATTTTCACTATACTGGAATCCTCAGCTGCTTCAATTCCCGGAACAAAGAATGTTGCTTTAATTCCATGTTCATTCAACATAGTTACTATTTTATTCATAGTATCCTTATCACTAAGGCCATCAAATGATAAACTTACCACATTTGCTGATGCATCTACATTTGTTATAACGTCTGCCTTTTTACTATTATTTAATGAACTCAATGCTTTTTTTATTTCCTCTGATGCATCATACTTGCTCTTTTTACTTATAATTATTTTTCCTGAACTTGTATTAACCTTATAATTTTTATATGTATACGCACCTATACAAATGCTTCCTAATAAAATTATAATAAAGATATTCTTTCTTTTCATAATTCACCTTTCAATTACAGCTTAACCTCAAAAATAATAAATATATAAAAAAATCGACCAAATAAATATTCGGCCGGTTGCACTAATAACTCCCTATATACAAAGTGCCCAAATTAAGTATATAGCTCATAATTTCCCAAGACATAGTAAATTTTAATTCGAAATTAATTATATATTACAGTGTTATAATTTGTCAATATATACGATTAGGCTATATATTATCAGGTTATTTCAAAACCAATTTTTAATTATATTAAAATGCAAAACCATTGTAATATTAATTTCAAAACTTATTTTCATTAATTCAAACTAAAAAAGTAAGGAGCTGTACTTTTTAACTCCTTACTTTTTCATTATGATATTACTTATTTTTATGAAATCTGTTTTTATTCCCTTTAAAGCCATTTTTAATTTTTGAAACCATAAGTCCTCCTAATATACCACCAAGTATGGCTCCCAATAGAAAAATCAAAAAAATATACTTAGTTAACTGCGATACTGACATAAATATTTTTGCATCCATAAAAACCCCTTCTAAGGAAAATTAATAACCACTAATATAATATTCAAAATGCTTCTAATTTATCAATATCCCAGCATATATAAATGACTTATCTGTAATTGACTTCCTATCTTTTACTTATTCTTTTCTCAAAATATCTACTGTGTGTGCGCTTGCTCCCAGTAACTCTGGTCTTTCACAGGTAGAAAAATGATACTTAAGAAAAATTTGAAATGTATCTTCATCCATAGCATTCAAAACAGGCCTCATATAATCAGCAGGTCCATCTGCTGCAATTAATTTTATTCTTTTAAGTTTTACTTCTTCATTTAACTTATTAATATCTTCAATCCTTACATAATCATATAAATCTATTGGCTCGGATATAACATGAAAATCATCAGTAAGTTTTCCATTATCAATACATTCACGAATATTATTTTCCTTAAAACCATAGGTTATTACACTATATTCATTCATACAATATGCAACTAAAATATAACCTCCATATTTGGTTACTCTTTTTGCCTCTTGCAGTGCTTTTACTTTATCCTCAAATTGATATAAATGATACATAGGTCCAAACACCAAGGTCATATCAAAAGTATTTTCTGAAAATCTTGATAAATCCAATGCTGTTCCATGATATGCTTTTACTGCACTTCCTTTTGACTTTAAAACACCTAGATTGTGTTTCACAAGTTCAATTGCAGTAACATCATATCCTTCATTTGCTAGTTGTACAGAGTACCTGCCTGTTCCTGCACCAACATCTAATATTTTTGCATTCTTGTTATTTCCTAGATATTCATGAATATACTTCATGGAAGTGATATATTCAACTTGTCCATATCTTCTCGTTAACCTTTTATCTTCACAAAATTTATTGTAGTATTTTTCTAATTCCATTGTCATCTCTTACGTTCCTCATCTATTATTATATTTTAGTAATGATTAAATACAAAAATTATCCTCTACTCATTTAAATTTCCATATTCTCTTCACTACCCTCCTTTTGCATTCTAAAAAATATTATACTACATTATAGTTAAAAATGGTCAAGCTATTTTTTTACTGTTTATACCGCAATTTTTACAAATAGAAAATTTTAACTTAGAAAGTTAATTTTAAAACTATTTTCTCATAAAAATCACTTTCATTTTCTTCTTTTTAAATCATATAACTCAAGCCTATGCAATATAATAAAAAGGAGTATTGAAAAGGATTGTTATAATTATGAAAAGATTGTTATTAGATTTGATTTATAGATTCAACAATGATGATATTCCTGCTTTAGGTTCCCAGCTTGCATATAATTTAGTCCTATCCTTTTTTCCCTTTATAATTTTTCTTATGACACTTATAGGACATACTTCCTTAAACAATAATGAAATATTACTAGCTTTAAGTAAAATTATGCCGGCAAGTGCCTTCAATCTTATAAGTACTACAGTTTCTGAAGTAATCACCACAAAACACAGCCAGCTTATGTCCTTTAGTTTAATACTTACTATTTGGTCTGCATCTTCTGGTTTTACAGGAATTATAAAAGGTCTCAATAAAGCTTATGGAGTTCCTGAATCAAGGAGCTTCATTAAGGTTAGGATTATTTCAATACTTTGCACAATTGGAATGGCTTTTATAATACTAATTATGATGTTTTTATTGATACTAGGACATATCATATGGAAATATACAGCTTATAAATTAAGTTTTGCTCATAGGTTAATTATTCTATGGACATTAACTAGATATTTTATATTTATATCCACTGCTGTATTTATATTTACTTCTCTTTATCGCTATGCACCCTGTAAAAGGCTTACCTGGCTTGAGGTTTTGCCAGGTTCCCTATTTGCAATACTTCATCTTATACTTGTATCTACCGGCTTTGCCTACTATGTAAATAACTTTGCTAATTATTCAGTTATCTACGGCAGCATTGGAGCTATAATTGTCCTACTTACCTGGCTTTTTCTAATTTCTATCATTGTAATTTTGGGTGGAGAGTTTAATGCCTCATTATATCATGAATGTACTAGTACAAATTCAAAAAAGAACTGAGTTAATTGTCCTCTAAGGAATTAGAATATCCTATGGCCCATTCACATAAAGTTGATAAAACAGGCAAAAGAGTTTTCCCTCTCTCTGTAAGAGAATATTCCACCTTAGGTGGCACTTGAGTGTAAACAAATCTATTCACTAATTGATCTTCTTCCAATGCTCTAAGCTGCTGAGTAAGCATTTTTTGAGTAATATTAGGCAAAGTTTTCTTTAATTCGCTGAATCTCATAGTTTTCTTGCCTAAATGCCATATGATAAGTGGTTTCCATTTGCCACCTATTATATCTAAAGTTAATTCCATAGAACAGCTGTATTCATTACCTTTAAATTTTAACATTCATTATATTTAGTGATGAAATATATCAAACTATTTGTTGCTATACTGACATCACTAAAATCCACCTCTTTTCTCTCTATAGTATACAAATAGATACTATACTACTTAAAAGTACCTACTTCCAAAAAATAATAGTACAGTATATACTATCTCTTGTAAAACATTTTACAATATTAATTTAAAAATGCAACATAAATATGAAATTCTATTGAATAAAAAATAATATTTTATAGGAGGTTTTTATATTATGAAAGTAATAGCTATTAATGGCAGTCCTAGAAAAGATCATAATACAGCAACTTTATTAAATAAGGTTCTTGAAGGAGCTGCCTCCCAAGGTGCTGAAACAGAGATTATTCATCTATATGATTTAAACTTCAAAGGTTGCATCAGCTGTTTTACATGTAAATTAAAAGAAGGTAAAAATTATGGTAAATGTATTATTAAAGATGATCTTTCCCCTGTACTGAAAAA
Source organism: Clostridium carboxidivorans P7 (assembly GCF_001038625.1). Classification (GTDB taxonomy): domain Bacteria; phylum Bacillota; class Clostridia; order Clostridiales; family Clostridiaceae; genus Clostridium_AM; species Clostridium_AM carboxidivorans. The sequence continues at coordinate 643,814 of NZ_CP011803.1, read as the reverse complement.
GCTGCATATAGCAGATGCAGTTGTTTTAGGTTCACCTATATATTTAAACAACATTACAGGTGAAACAAGATCATTTATGGAAAGACTATTTTTTCCACTAATAGAGTATACTAATCACCCTACACTTCTACCTAGAAACATTCCTACAGCATTAATATATACGATGAACATATCTGAAGAAAAAATGAAAAATATACATTTAGATAAATATCTTGAATCTAATGAATTACTATTTAAAAAATTCTTTGGAAAATGCAAAACATTATATTGTACTGATACTTATCAGTTTAACGATTATTCAAAAGTAGTTTCAGATAAGTTTGATCACGAAAAAAAGTTAAAAAGACATAAAGAAATCTTTCCTAAAGATTGTGCTAAAGCATTTGATATAGGAACTGAATTTGTAAATCATAAAATTTAAGAGGTGAATGTTAATGAATTTAATTAAAGTAAATGAATCATTATGTGTAAAATGCGGAGCTTGTACAAAAGTTTGTCCAACTACAGCTTTGTATATGAAAGAAGATGGTCCAAAAAACAATAACAATTCTTGTATTGCCTGTGGACAATGTGCTGCTGTATGCCCTTGTGGTGCACTTGACAATGTTAAAACACCACTAAATAGTCAGGTAGAAATAGAAGATTTTAAAGGTTTGGATTCAAAAACTGCTGAATACTTTCTTAGATCACGCAGGTCAATAAGATGTTATAAAAATACATCTGTGCCATATGAAGAACTATTAAAATTAGTTAATATTGCACGTTTTGCCCCTACTGCCAGCAATTCACAAGGAGTATCCTATATTATCGTAAAAGATAAAAAAATATTAGAAAAATCTACTGAAATAATAGTTAAGTGGATGGAAGATAACATTGATCTTCACTGGAGTTTTTCAAGACATGTAAATAATTATAGAAAAAATGGCATAGATTCAATTTTACGTGATGCTCCTCATCTTATACTCGCAACTGCACCAAAGGATTTTAAAAATGGACGAGAAAACAGCATTTCTGCATTATCCTATGTGGAACTATTTGCACCTACATTAGGATTAGGTTCTTGTTGGGCTGGACTATTTGAATTTTGTGCATTTTTAAATTATAGACCATTATTAGATTTATTCAATATCCCTAAGGATAAAGTAATCACAGGTGCTCTTATGGTTGGATATCCTAAATACAAATATAAAAGATTAGTAGATCGTAATAAATTAGATGTTACATGTATAGGGTAAGTTTAAAACAAAAGCTGCTTATGTGCTGCTGTCCATATAAGCAGTTTCTGATACAAAGCAATTAGTTTACAATATAAATTTTTTAATAGCCTTTGCCACTCCATCATTATCATTGTCTAAGGTTACATATTGAGCTATATCCTTAAGCTCTTCAATGGCATTTCCCATTGCAACCCCAAGACCAGCATAAGTTAACATTTCAACATCATTTGCTTGGTCACCTATGCACATTACCTCTTCTTTTTTTATTCCTAATTTATCTGCTAAAACTTTTACACCATAACCCTTGTTACAATTTTTATTCATAACTTCCAAAATTATTGGCATAGTTTTCACCACATTATATTCAGTATAAAATTTCTTTGGCAACTCAAGCATTTTTTTGTCTAACAATTCTTCTGTCTGAGAAAATAATATCTTTGTAATTTCATCATTATCTTCAATATCTGATTTAAAATTAATAATTTTAACAGGAGTTCCAACATATTCTGCTTCAAATCTTGTAAATTCACTTTCCTCTGCTGCAATAGGACCTTCATGAGTATATGCAATCATATTAAGTCCAAATTTCTTGCTTAAAGTATGTGCTTTTATCAAATCCCTGCCTCTTAATCCTTTATATGCAACACATTCAAAATTACTAGTTCTATATATAGTTCCCCCGTTATTTGCAATAAGGTATTGATTCTCTCCTCTTAAATGAACTTCGTCCAAAAAATTATCCACACCCTTAAGCCCTCTTCCAGATGTTATAACAACATTAACACCCTTTTCTACAGCCTTTCTAATTGCTTCCTTATTTGCTTTTGAAATAATTCTATTACTATTTAATAATGTACCATCCATATCAACAGCTAATAGTTTGTACATATTTTACCTCCCAAGATATTCCTCTACTATTGATTTATTAGGCATCTTCAAAAAAACAATACTACACCTAGTTTTTGAAGATGCCTAAACATATAAAATATCACGCTAGGCATTACCCTATTACGCTAAATCATATGATCTTTAAAACAGTTCTATCAATTAATATCATTTATTATTATTGTTTATCATTTATTATCATTGTATATCATTTTAAAATTTTATTCAAGATATTTTGTGAATTTTAATAGTAATGTTATAATATTAATCAATAATGATAAACATTGATAATTAATGAGGTGCTTAAATGTTTACTGAAGAACGATTAGAACAAATATTAAGTATACTTAACGAAAATGGTAGGGTAAAGGTAAAAGAACTAAGTGAACGATTTAATGTTTCAGAAGGTATGGTAAGGAAGGACTTGCAAAGATTAGAAAGAGATGGTGCTATTCAAAGAACCTATGGCGGGGCTATATTAAGCAGAAGAATTTCTAAAAGCAGTCCTATAACTGATAGAATGAAGTTGAACTTAAGCAGTAAAAAGGTAATATCTGAGAAAGCCTTTAATCTTATAGAAGATGAAGATGTGATTTTTTTAGAACCTTCAAGTATTGATTTTCTGTTAGCTAGACTAATTGCTAATAGTAATAAAAAAGTAACTTTGATAACTAACATGCCAACAATTCCACCTCTTTTTAATGATAATAAAAATGTTAAGTTAATATGTATAGGAGGAATATATGATAATAAAGCTGGTGGAGTTTTTGGTTCAGAGGCAATTAGAAGTATATCTAAATATACTTTTAATAAAAGCTTTTTAGGGAGCTCAGGTGTAAATTTAATTACTAACAGCGCAGGCACCACTGACTTAGAAGATGGTAATCTTAAAGAAACTGTAATTTCCAACAGCAAAGAAGTATTCTTGCTTATTGAAAAAGAAAAGTTCAATTTAGATAGTATATATAAATTTGCTACTTTAGATGAACTCCATGTTATAATCACTGATTCAGACATTAATGATGATATTAAAGAAAAATTAAAAAAATTAGATGTGAAGTTAATATAAACCTTTTTGTAAAATATAACTACATTGGTTATACTTATAATATCTTTTTATGAAAGGATGTTTTAAGATGCATAAAGATTATTTAGAAAAATATTCTCAAATTATCGTAAAAACAGGATTGAACATACAACAAAATCAAATTTTAGTTATAAATTCACCTATAGAATGCGGTGACTTTACCAGAACTATTTCTGAAATTGCCTATAAAGAAGGGGCTAGAGAAGTAATAATAAATTGGAGAGATGAACTTTCCTCTAAAATAAAATACTTACATGGAAAAGATGAAATATTTGATGAATTTCCTAGCTGGCAAAAAGATTTATTCGTATCTTGTGCTAAAAAAGGGGCTGCTTTTTTTAGTATTGCTGCTTCAAATCCTGAACTTATGAAGGACGTAAACCCTGAAAGAATAATGAGGTCTAATAAGGCTCAAAGTGCTGCATTGTCTGAATATAGAGAAAGGCTTATGGCAGACAAAAATGTGTGGTGTGTTGCTTCTGTTCCAACAAAAGCCTGGGCTAAAAAGGTATTTAAGGATGTTTCGGAAGATGAGGCAGTAGAAAAGCTTTGGAATGCTATATTTAAAGCTGTAAGAGCTGATAAAGATGATCCTATAGAAGCTTGGAATAATCACCAGAATAATTTAAAAAAGTCTATGGATTTTCTTAATAAAAATAACTTTAAATATCTTGTTTATAAAAATTCCCTGGGCACTGATTTAAAAATAGAACTTCCAGAAAATCATTTATGGCTTGGTGGCTCTTCTTTTACACCAGAAGGTACTGAATTTATGGCTAATATTCCTACAGAAGAAGTATTTACTTTACCTTATAAGTTCGGTGTAAATGGTAAAGTTACAAGTTCTAAGCCTTTAAATTATAATGGCAATCTTATAGAAAACTTTACTCTTACCTTTAAAGATGGAAAAATTGTAGATTTTACTTGTGAAAAAGGTTATGATAATTTAAAAAACTTAATAGAAACAGATGAAGGTACTCATTACCTTGGAGAAGTTGCTCTTGTACCTTTTGATTCTCCAATTTCCAATTCAAATATATTATTCTATAATACCTTATTTGACGAAAATGCTTCCTGCCACCTGGCTATAGGTGAAGCTTATCCTACTTGTTTAAAAAACAGTGAAAATATGAGTAAGGAAGATTTAAAAAATGCAGGTGTAAATGATTCTTTTGAGCATGTAGACTTTATGATTGGTACAAAAGATTTAAGTATTACAGGTATTACAAAGGATGGTAAAGAAATTCCTGTATTTATAAATGGAAACTTTGCATAGCTTTTTCTAAAATTCACACTCTCAAGATAGATAAACTATACAATAAGTTTTATTTTAAAATTTGCAACTTCATATGGTATTTTCAAAATACAAAATAGGATTTTTAGTTATAAAATTTAAAAGGGAATGTCTAAAACATCCCCTTTAAATTTATTTTATTTAAATTTTTCTATACACTTATCATGAATTTTAGAAAACATAAATACAGCTGACATTGAACCTATTAAAGCTAAAAACATATCCCATTGGGTATCCCACACATCTCCTTGAGTTCCTAAAAAAGCATCTGCTGCAGAACCTGTTACTTCGGCTACCAACCATTCTATAAGTTCATAAGCTGCACTTATTGCCAAACAAATACATATAACAATAAATAATAACATCTTACCTTTTTTTAAATAAGATTTTCTAATTAATATCTCTCTAGAAATAAAAGCTGGTATAAACCCTTGAGCAAAATGCCCTAAGCGATCATAGTAATTTCTACTTAAATGAAAACTATCTTTTATCCAATTAAACAAAGGCATTTCTGCGTAAGTGTAATGTCCACCTATTAACAATATAATTGCATGAATTAGAATCAAGCCATAAACAAAAGTAGTAAATCTAAATTTTTTATACGTAAATATTATAATTATAATTCCTATAACTGCTGGAAAAACTTCTAAAACCCAAGTAAAAGAATCTTTAGGGTAAATAGCAGACCAAATAAATACTATAGAAAATATTGCCAAAAACGTACTATGTATTTTACTTACTTCTTTCATATTCATATCCATCCCCTTTGCTTCGCTCAAAGCACAAAACTTAATAAAAAAATGCAGCTTACAGCGAACTTTTTCTTATATTATAATTTATCATGTACTCTTATATTAGCTAAATTTACCTTCTTTTTCAATCTTGTTATATAAAATAAAAGTATTACAACCAATATTCGGTAAAACCTAATTCTTTTATACTTATCATGTTACATTTCTATTTTAATTTAAGAGTATAATTATTTTCTTCCTCATTAGAACTATTTACTTTAAAATTGCAATTAGTTAACACTTTATGAGACCCTATATTGCTTTTTAAAACCCTGGCAATTATTCCCCTGCAGTCTTGAAATTCAGAAGCCCATGTAACTAATGTTTTTAAAGCTTCTGTCATAATCCTCTTTTTTCTATGATTAGGTGAAATACTATATCCCACTTCTAAATAACCATTTTCATCTGGTAGTCCTTTAAAGCCAATGAAGCCTATCCCTTTTTCATTATTTTTGCTTATAATTAACCAATATGTATACCATTCATGAAACTCTGAACCGATATATTTCATTTTGCTCAATTTCTTTGATACTGCTGACTTAACAGAATTAGATACTGCTTCTATTTCAATATTACTAATATCATTATCCTTAATATATACCAATTCTTTAAAGGATAATGGCTTTAAAATTAATCTTTCTGATTCTAAAAATTTACTGTTCAATCTGCCGCCTCCTGATTTAAAGTTTTTATAATATGTTTTATTTACATTTTCCCTTACGCCTTAATAAATCGCATCATAATATCTTTCTGTTAATATTTATTTTTCTTTAATAACCATATTGTATTTACAATTCATTATATTTTCAATATAATTATAATAAAATATTACATAAATAGCCAACCTAACTATTAAAGTGTCAGCTTGACTATTAATTACAAAATTTCAAAGGGGGACTTAGAAATTATGTTAAAAAAGAAAATTAATATTCTCTTATCTCTTGCTTTAAGCACTTCACTCATACTTTCACCTATTGTTACTTTTGCTGCAAATCCAGCTTTTGCTTCAAAGCCAGACACAGTAACATCAGCAACAGTTAAATCAAATTATACTCAAAAGGACTTAAATGAACAGGAAGTAATGGCTCTGCTTTGGATGCAGACTTCTGCAGAATACAAAGAGCTTTGTTATCAAGCTTATAATGCTGGAAAAATGCAAGTAGATGCAGCTGTTAAAAATCATAAATCAGGTGATAAACCTTTAGCTATAATTACAGACTGTGATGAATCAGTTATAGACAATACTGCCTATGATGCAGGTCACATAGACCACAATACTGCTTATGCCAATGATAGTTGGGGGAAATGGGTTGATGCATCAAAAGCTGATGCTATGCCTGGTGCTAAAGACTTTTTACAATACCTTTCAAATAAAGGAGTAGAGGTTTTTTATGTTACTAACAGGGATGCTAAGACAGGATTACAAGGCACTATGAAAAACTTAAAAAATTTAGGTTTTCCTAACATAGATGAAAAACATGTTCTTCTTCAAACAGACAAAGGAAATAAACAGGCTAGATTTGATGCTGTTGCAAAAGACTATAACGTTGTATTTTATATGGGTGACAACGAAAATGACTTACCTGTAGATACTTATGGTAAAACTCTACAGCAGAGAAATGATGCTGCAGATAAAAACAAAGATTCCTTTGGAACTAAGTTTATTGCTCTTCCAAACCCATCCTATGGCGACTGGGAACCAGCTGTAGCTTCTGGTTACTGGGGTCTTAGCGCAGCTAAAAAGGATGAAGCACGAAAGGCTCAACTTAGAACCTGGAGAGCAGATGGTGCTCCAGCTGTAAAAAGTGCTTCAGCTTCAAATACTGCTCAAGCTCCAGCTGTTCCAACAACAACTACTACTCAAGACACTTATGTCGTTAAACCTGGTGATAATTTATTTAGAATAGGTTTGAAATTCTCTATGGATTTCAAAGCACTAGCTAAAATCAACAATATTTCCAATGTTAATTTAATCTATGTTGGACAGACAATAAAATTATTGCCAAAAACAGTGCAGTCAGCTCCAGTACCAAAGCCAGCTCCTGCTGCTTATTCTCAAAAGGATTTAAACGAACAGGATGTAATGGCATTATTATGGATGCAAACTGCTGCAGAATATAAAGAATTATGTTACCAAGCTTATAATCTAACTAAAATGCAAGTAGATGAAGCTCTTAAAAATCATAAATCAGGTGATAAACCTTTAGCTATAATCACAGATTGTGACGAAGCAGTTATAGATAACACTGCTTATGATGCAGGTCATACAGGCTATAATGATGCTTACGCTAATGATAGCTGGGCAAAATGGGTTGATGCAGCAAAAGCTGGTGCTATGCCTGGTGCTAAAGATCTTTTACAATACCTTTCAAGCAAAGGAGTAGAAGTATTCTATGTTACTAATAGAGATGCAAAAAACGGAATGCAAGGAACTATGAAAAACTTGAAAGATTTAGGCTTCCCTAATGTAGATGATAAACATCTTCTTCTTCAAACAGATAAAGGCAATAAGCAGCCTAGATTTGATGCTGTTGCAAAAGATTATAATGTTGTAACTTATATGGGCGATAATGAAAATGACATGCCTATAGGTACTTATGGTGTAAGTTTAGATCAGAGAAACGCTTCTGCAGATAAAAATAAAGATTCCTTTGGAACTAAATTTATTGCTCTTCCAAATCCATCCTATGGTGACTGGGAACCAGCTGTTGCTTCTGGTTACTGGGGACTTAGTGCACAGCAAAAAGATGCAGCAAGAAAAGCTAAACTTAGAACTTGGAGAGCAGATGGAACTAACTAAAGAAATGAGGGATTTTAATGAGTTTTTTAGAAACAAAAAAGTTATACAGAATTGAAATTACAGAAAGATGCTACTATTCTCCTCTATATGGAACAGGTACTGCAATGCCATCCTTTGAATCAGTTGAAAAAAACGGTAATTTTGGTTCAATCCCTAAAGGAATTACAGGATGGATAGTTGAAAAGTTAGGGAAAAAATATTTCAGACCAGACGAAAACCAAGAAGGAATAGAATTATTTACACCTGCAAATCAACCAATTGTTTTAATTCCTTATGGTAAAATAGATGGTCATTATAAAAAAATATAAAGACTAAATAATTATATAAAAACCAATTGTAAATACGTTATATTTGCAATTGGTTTTTATATTACATTGATACTACTAACCTAGTTACTAAAGGTATAAATTTATCTTTATCCCACTTTAAAATAGATTCTACATAACCTAATGTATCTGCATTATAAATTCCTATTATTCTTTGATTCGTTAAAAGTTTAAAAACCTCAGATCCATTTATGCTTAAGGGTGAAAGATTAGAAAGAAACAATACCCCTGCCGCTGTAGGCTCTTTAAGAGTTCCATCTTTATTATAAAGTTTGGACAAATACTCCTCATCTCTTATGGACTTAAGATCTATTATGCCTTTCAAATCCTTATTTTCTGATTTTACACTTACTCTATAAAAATTTTCATATACAGCATTATATACATTTTCAATACTAAATTTATCATAATCAAAAACAACTTCTGCTACATTTCTTTTAAAGGAATAAATATAATTAAAATAATATCCTCCACTACCTCCTGAAGCTATAGATAAAAATACATATGGTATGCTACTTTTTTCATCAAACCTTCCTATAAATAAATTAGGCTCATAACCTGAATTTTCTTTTGGCTTTACTTTTATATTCAATCCCGTTTTTTCATTTTTTACAGTAAGAGTTATATCTTTTATAAAACCATTTTCTCCATAAGGTTTCTTTCCTGTAATTATTAAAGTTTCAATATAACCATCACCATTCACATCTGCAAATTTTTTATCTACAATATATACTTTATTTTTGTTTTGTATCAAATTCTCAGGAAATCTAAAAAACATATATGCAGCTCCATAATTATTAATTCAATATTATTTTATTAGTAATTTAATCTGTTGTGCTTGTTAAATTTCAAAGTCATTAAAAATCTATGCCACCTTAATGAAAAACTTTCACATTTATTTTCTAACAGCAAGACAATAGTTCACATTATCAAAAGCTGTCATTTGATGATTGGGATTCTCCTTATTATATTTTGTAAAGTACTTCTCTGTTATTTCATCCGGTGTCAAATGTTCATAAATCATGAAATTACTTTCAGACAATAGTTTCTCCAATTCCATATAAGAATAACTTCCAAGCATTTTTTCATTTGAAGCACCAGCCAGTGCTACTTGTATTTTAGCTCGTTCTCCTGCTTTATCTGTATAAGCCTTCTCATCATTATAATCAAAAACAATACTACTACCTTTTGGTATAAAGCCTGAAATTATATTAAGTGTTTCTGCAAATACCTGTTTAGACAAATAGTAACTTATTCCAAGCAAACTACAAAAGCTAATTTTGCTTTTGTCAAATTCTATACATTCAAGTAAATTACTTTGCCAGTTATTTTCCCTAAAATCCGCAGACACATAATGTAGATTTGCTGGTTTTTCCGATACCACTGATTTAATACGTTTTTGCTTGTCTGCAGCAGTAGCAGGATGATCAATTTCAAAAATTTCAATTTTTGATGCCCAGTCAGATTGGCGATATGCAAATGTGTCATATCCAGCTGCAAAAATTAAATACTGTTTTGCACCATTTTGTACAGCATTTTTAAGTAATCCTTCCGCAAATGCTCCTCTACTCAATGGAGTTGGTGATAATTGATTATCAACGACCCACCTCAAAGCTTCCTCCTGTGTACCTGAAAAAGATGGATTAAAAAAAGATATTCCTTTTGCCATATTATTTGCTATTTCTTCATATTCATCCTCCGTCAATATTTTCTTTGCCAAATAATCATCAAATATTTTCTCTGAATTTTGTGTTGAATGGTATGCTCTTGAAAATGCACTTACTAGTGCTGTTATGCTTTTTTGTTCCATAAAATTATCACCTCTAATAATATATACAACACCTGCAACAACACTGCAATACTTGACTTTTTATCCATTTTGTGGTATAATAATGACATAAAGAATGAAAAGTTTACAAATTCGTCACATTTATCGTGGCGTTTTTTTATAGAATAATATTCTACTTCAATACTCTTCTTCCTCCACTAAAGTCAGAATGTAATGGAGAAATCTTAACTACATCTCCCGTATGTGGTGCATGAATCATACATCCATCACCTACATATATTCCAACATGATGAGCTGGTGATCCAAAGAAAACTAAATCCCCTGGTTGAAGCTCGCCTCTTGATACATAAGTTCCTTGCTGTTGCTGCTGATCAGCTACTCTTTCCAAACTTATTCCAAAGTGTGCAAAAACGTAACAAGTAAAACCAGTACAATCAAAGGAGCTTGGACCATTTCCTCCCCATTCATAAGGCACTCCTTGGAAAGTTGATGCATATGCAACTACTGCACTAGCTGATGATGAGCCTCTTGACAACGCTGGTGATGCTGCACTATATTTTTCAACTTGACTTTGAGCATTTGCATCTTTAAGAGCTTTTTCTTTAGAGTCTAGGCTTGCAATTAAATTTTTTTGCTCACTTTTATTGATATTAAAACTCTCTAATTTCTTTTCATTATCTGCCTTTAAAGCTAAAAGCTTATTATTTTCATTATTTAGAGCTTCTTTTTTCTTTGTTATTATATCCTTCTTTTGTTTTAAGTCATTTATTACTTTTTCATCAAAACCTACTATTTTTCTAATAGTATCCATTCTTGATATGAAATCACTTAAATTACTAGATTCTAATATAACACCTAAATAACTATTTGAACCATTTATATACATAGTTCTTATTCTTTTATTAAATACATCTTGCTGTCCCTTTATGTTACTTTCTGCATTAGCTAATTCCTGTCCTGTTGCCTTTATATCAGCTGTAGTTTTTTCAATACTTTTTTTATTTCCATCTATTTGCTTCATTATTTCTGTTATCTGGTTGTCCAACTTTTCCACTTTTGTTTCTAAATCTTGTTTTTGCTGTTGAATTTGAGCTATTTGTGTATTATCATTTGATGGTGCTGCCAAAACACTTCCATTAATTGTTGCTGCTAATGTTAAAGCAATCACAACAGACAAAGTTTTTTTATTCAATACTTTAACCTCCCTAGTTAAAAACATTTCACATTATTTTTTATGTCCTAATACATTAGGACATAAAGTTCTGCATTTATTACAGTTATATAACCAGTCCCCTTTAGCTGATTGTGCAGCTATATTACTTCTGCATAATGACTGATCTACAGTTACACCATTAAGTGCCTTCTTAGGACAATTTTCAATGCATACTTTACACTTATCGTAGCAATAGTTTTCAGTTATCATTGGATCATAATCTACAACTTTATCTATAAGTAAAGCTCCTAAGTACATCATATTTCCTAAATCTTCATTTACTAAAAGAGTGTTTTTCCCCATAACTCCAATACCAGCTAATTCTCCTGCATGTTTTAAAGATAATATGCCCTTTCCCTGCTTTTTTTCATTATCCCAATATTCATATGGGTTATCTGCTGGTATCATCACTGCACCCACATGAAGTTTATCTAAATAACAGCACGTATTTACGCATATTCTATCCAGCTCCTTGAAAATAGATATAGTAACCTGTGTATATACCACTCTATTGCCGCTAAGCATACTTGCTGATGGTGCTCTTTTTGCAAAAACTACTACCGACTTACATTCAGGAAAAATATCTTTTGGATGAAAACCATCTGGAGCATTTTTAAATCTTTCAATAGGCGCTATACCACATATCTCTGCTCCTAAATCATATAAAAATTTTTTTATTTCATTAGAATCAATCATTATTTATACCTTCTTTTTATTTTAAAGCTGCTTTATTATTAATGTACTGTTTTAACATTTGTAAGCTATTTCTATCTAGTTCTGAAAAAAACTCTAAAAGCTGAACTCCTTGCGGAAGTGAAGCTTTCACAGTGTCAAAAGCTGCTCGTGAGGTTATAACAACATCAACTTTTTTAAGCATATCTAACAATTGTTTTTTGTTTTCTGTTCCACAAGTAATAATTGTAATATTTTGAACCCCTGCATCCTCAATTGCTTTTTTCATATTCAAAGCTCCATGTGTAGTTCCACATACAATACCAACTTTTGTACCAGAACTTAATTTTGCAATACTCATAAAAGCATGAATGCGAGGTGCTGCCATAAGTCCAATAACTTCTTTACCTAAAGGCTCAATAATTGCTTTAACATCTTCAACATGATTAAAACCTGTTATGATAAAATCACAATTTCTTACTGTTTCTGAATCTATGTTATCTTGAAGTTCTGACAAAAGGCAGATATCAATATTAATACCAAGTTCTTTTATTAAAACATCTCTAAAATACTCTAAATCTTGAATAGCACTTTCTGTGAGCAAGGCTTTTAAACATGTTTGCTTTGAATCAGTTACTCCTAAAACAGTATAATTAAAAATTACTGTAAACAATTCTTCTGGTTTAAACCCTAATTGTTTTGTTTTTTCTATAGTTTCCTCAGCAAGTGTTAATAATTCCTTGTTATGTTTTTTAGTATTATAGTCATTAATATTGTCTGAAACATATGTACCTTGTCCCCTTTTACCCACCAATAACCCCTCCTTTTCTAATTCTTTATAAGCTGAAATTACTGTATTACGATTTATTTTTAGAAGTTTTTCTAATTCCATTGGCGAAGGAACTTTTTCACCAGCTTGTAACATGCCACTTAATAAAAAGTATTTTATTTGTTCTTTTAACTGTTGATATATAGGAAAATCTACTTTTTTATTAATACAAAATTTCATTTGCACACACCTTTCTAATTTAAATTTATCTTTAATTGATATTTCAAATTACATAGTTTAATATAAAACTATTAAACTATGTATATAATAATGGAAATTTCAAGCATTGTCAATGCTATTTTTTATTTTTAGTATGACAGCTCTTTATACGAAAAAAATCTAAAACACAAAGCTCTATTAAAACTTGTATTTTAGATTTCTATTTCATTAATTTATCTGTTTAATTTTATTTTAAAAGTTGGATAATTAATAATAAAAACCCTCTATTCACCCTCATTATTTTCTTCTATTTCAATTCCAGCTAATTTCATTAGATATAAAGCATTTCTTGTAGGTGAAATTCCTGCTTTCAATTTGTAATCAAAATAAATTTTATTATCTCTGTAGTATTCAGAGAAATGGTAGTTTTTAATTTTTGAATCTTTATCATTTGCCATTTCGCCTAGTTCCAAGTCATGAGTGGATATAAATCCTAAGTTTCCAGTTCTACTTAATTGTTTTACTAAAATCATAGCTCCAGTATGTCTATCCTTTGAGTTAGTTCCTTTAAAGATTTCATCTAATAAAAATAGTACCTTTTTACCTTCCTTTGAGGCTTTAACAATATTTTTTATTTTTAATATTTCTGCATAAAAGGAAGATATACTTTGCCCTAAATCATCACTTGTTCTCATACAACTATAGAGCTCCATAATAGGACAGCAAAATTGATATGCACATACAGGAGCTCCAGCATATGCCAATATAACGTTAATTCCTACAGTCCTCATAAATGTACTTTTTCCTGACATATTAGACCCCGTTATAAGCATAACTTGATATGGTTCTTCTATATTTAAATCATTACATACCCTTTTTTCTCCTAAAAGAGGATGACCCATATTTTTTGCTGTAATCATTGATGTTCCAGTTACAATTTCAGGCATACTCCAATGAGGATTGTCATATTTAATATTTGCAATACTGCATAATGCCTCTAGTTCCCCTATTATGCTAAGCCACTTTTCAAAGTCATTACCTGCTTTTGTCTTCCATCTTTCAATAGAAATGGTCCAGTGATATTCTAACATGAGAATTGAATTCAAAACGGGATATAAAGCATTACGTCTACTTACTATAGATTCACAAATCTTAGAAAAAGTATCTATTTGTTTATATGCGCTTTTGGCATCATTATCATAAAGTATTTTACACAAATCTATAATGTACTTTGACTTAAATTTATGCTTTTCTATATGCTTAAGCATGTTTCTATATGTTTTTACGTTATAATTATACTTTTCTGCAATAATTAAATTTTTCATTCTATCTTCTCTTTTTATTCTTAAAATAATACATTGAATAAAAATTAAAAAAATAGGAATATAGTATGGAATTATATAAAATATTTTTGGTGCACTTCTGCTAGTATCAAGTAAAACAGCTATGACATAATCAATTATTCTAACTATTAACGTTAAACTAGTTATTCCAGTCACCGTTGAAAGAATTCTTAAAATCCAAATTATTTTATTTTTTAATATATAGTCATTTCTTTCTTTTATCCATGAAAAAAGTTCCTTGGTATCCTGTTTGTCATTACAAATTATTTTTCCTTCTGCCTCAAGCCTCTGTCTAAAATGTATTTTAGGTCCAAGTTCTATAACTGCACACTGTCTATCATGTATACTCTGTTCATCTTCAGGTTTTTCCGTTAATATTTGCTTCAACCTTCGTCTTCCAATATAAGTACGACATGTATTTATCCATTGAAACAAAGAACCTTTTCCAAAAATATCAAGATCGTAGGAATAATTATGGTTCTCATCTATAAATTCCTCTCCACTATCCTTAAAGCTTTTCCATTCTCCCTTTAATCTTTTTATTGAAGTTTCATTTATCTCCTTAAGTGCATTTATATATTTCTTTTTATTTTCTATGTCCTTATGTAAATGAGCTAGATAACAAAGCAAAATAATCATAACTAAGACTACAGAATCAAACATGAAATACAATTTTAAGGTGTACATTCTTATTAAAATTACAAATCCTAGTAGAAAAGCGGCAAGTCTTAAATTACTTAAATTACTTATACGCTTCTCTTGTTTTTTTAATAATAAATTATATTTAGTTTTTCTCTTTTCATATTCCTTTAATATTGATATCAAATTACTTCTCCTATCTAAATGTTTTTTGATAAAATGTTCCACTTTATACAAATCCATTAAATCATATTAATTTTTAACTAAAGTGAATTATTCCCAAGTATAATAATACATCATATAAAACATATAACTCAAGTATTTTAAAGTAAAGAACGTATATAGATTTACACAATCCATATACGTTCTTGAAATTCAAGTTAAATACATTTTTTCAACCTTGAAACATACAACTAATATTCTAATTCAGCATTTACATGTATCTTATTTAATTAAATTACATATATCATTTGCAAATTGAACTGGATCTTCTATTGAAAGACCTTCAATCAATAATGCTTGATTATATAGAATATTTGAATACATTTTTACTTTATCCTTATCTTCCTCAAATGCTTTTTTAATAGCATCAAACATTTCATGATTTGTATTTATTTCTAAAATCTTATCAGCTTTGAGATTTGGATTATTTGGCATCATGTTAAGCACCTTTTCCATTTCAATAGAAAGTTCACCTTCATTTGCAAGACAAACTGGATGAGTCTTCAATCTCTTTGATGCTCTAACTTCTTTAACTTTTCCACTTAAAGCTTCCTTCATGAAATCAAATAAATCTTTGTTTTCTTGTGTTTCCTTTTCATTTTCTTTTTCATCAGATTCAATACCTAAGTCTTTGCTGGAAACAGATTTAAACTCTTTTTCTTTATATTTCATAAGTATTTTAATTGCAAATTCATCAATATCATCAGTGAAATACAATATTTCAAAGCCTTTATCTTTGATTAACTCAGTTTGTGGAAGCCTTTCTATCTTTTCTACACTTTCACCAGTTGCATAGTATATGAATTTTTGATCTTCTTTCATACGTGAAATGTACTCATCAAGACTTACAAGCTTTTTCTCTGTTGAAGAATAGAACATCAATAAATCTTGAAGTACTTCTTTATTAGTTCCAAAGTCAGAATAAACACCATATTTAAGCTGTCTTCCAAAGCTCTTAAAGAATTCATCATACTTTTCACGATCATTTTTAAGCATTAATGAAAGTTCGCTTTTTATTTTATCTTTTACTTTCTTTGCAATAAATTTAAGTTGTCTATCCTGCTGCAAAAGTTCTCTTGAAATGTTAAGAGAAATATCAGCAGAATCAACTAAACCTTGAACAAAGCTGAAGTAGTCTGGCAATAAATCTGAGCACTTTTCCATTATTAAAACACCATTAGAATAAAGCTCTAAACCTTTTTCAAATTCCTTTGTATAGAAATCATAAGGTGCTTTAGCTGGAATAAATAATAAAGCATTGTAGCTTGCTAATCCTTCAACACTAGTATGGATTGATTTTAAAGGTTTTTCATAACCAAAGTGCTTATCCATATAGAATTGATCATAATCTTCTTGTTTTAATTCATTTTTATTTTTTCTCCAAATTGGAACCATGCTGTTTAAAGTTTCATCTTCATAATAATCTTCATATTCTTTTTTGCCGTCTTCTTTTTCGCTGCCTTCCTTTTCCTTACTCTTTTTCACCATCATTTTAATTGGATATTTGATAAAATCAGAATACTTCTTAATTAAAGCTTTTAATCTATATTCATCCAAGAATTCGTCATAGTTTTCATCATCAGTATTTGTTTTTATTTTTAATATGATTTCAGTTCCCACTGTTTCTTTATCTATAGGTTCAATGTCATAACCTTCTACACCTTTTGATTCCCACTTATATGCTTCCTCTGAATCTATAGAACGACTTATAACAGTAACTACATCTGATACCATGAAAGCTGAGTAAAAGCCAACTCCAAATTGACCTATAATATCTACGCCTTCTTTTTCCTCATTTTCATTTTTAAATGCTAACGAACCACTTTTAGCAATAGTACCAAGGTTATTTTCAAGTTCGTCCTTTGTCATGCCAATACCTGTGTCAGTAATAGTAAGGTTTCTATTTTCTTTATCTGCTGTAATTCTAATGTAAAAATCATCTTTATTGAAGCTTATATTGCTGTCAACAAGTGAACGATAATAACTCTTATCAATTGCATCACTTGCATTTGATATAAGTTCCCTCAAAAATATTTCTTTGTTTGTATAAATTGAGTTAATCATTAATTCAAGTAGTCTTTGAGACTCTGCTTTAAATTGTTTTGTAGCCATTTATATCATTTCCCTTCATTGAAATTTTTAACATATTAAAACCACACCTATCAAAGTAGGTGCGGTTATTTTTAAATTAATCAAGCCACTTTCCTACTCTTAATCAACTATAGTTTTTTCATAATAAGTAAGACTTAAGAATATGTTCTGTAGGTTCCCGATTTTTTAATTTTTATATCATTTAAAGTTTCAAAATGCATTTTTAAATTGCTTTTGTTAGCACTCATTGATGTTGAGTGCTAACTATATTTTAGCAATTATATTTTTTTTGTCAATATATTCTTTAAATTTAATTTAAAATGCATTAATTTTCTTAAGCTACTTAGAAATTTTGGCTAAAATTAAGTTCTAATATAGGATTTATGTAACTTTTTTGATGAAAATGACCTGTATTATTGAAAAATAGAAGATATTTTTTATATTTTGCTAATTTGTTTTTTTATTCTCTCCATAAACATTAAAGGTATTGTTGCTGCCACAACAATTAAAGTTAACATAAATACATCATCTATTGCATTCATATAGGATTCTGTATATACATATTTATAAGCTAAATACAATACTCCTGTTTTAGCATTTGCGACTACTGCACCTTTTTGCAATATGTAGCTTTGAACATTATTAATAAAATTTGAAGTTACAGGGTTAAAAGGTGTTAATTGTTCAGCTAATCTATAGTAGTGTAAACTCTGTCTATTTTGTAAAAATACTGTAAGTATAGTCGTGCTTAGTGAACCTGCCACCTGTTTTACTGTATTTTGGAGAGCTGAAGCTCTACTTATAAGTTCTGGCGGTACCTGTTCCATACTCATAGTAGTGGCAGGCATCATACATAATCCTACACTAGCTCCTCTTATAAACAATAAAAATTTAAGTGTTGAATTACTCATTTCTGTACTTAAAAAATATAATTCATAAGTTGATATAATCATTAAAACTATACCTACAATAATAAAGGGTTTACCCCCTATTTTATCTGACATTTTCCCAGCTATGGGCATAGTAAGTCCTGAACCTATTGCATAGTACAACATAATAATACCTGACTGCATAGCATTAAGTCCTGATAAATTTTGCAAAAATAATGGTATAAATACAAGCACCCCGTACATAGCAAATACTATTATATTAATTAAAATTGTATTAACTGAATAGGGAAGTATTTTTAAAACTCTTAGCTCCAATAGTGGATTATCTATAGTAAGCTCATTAAATATAAATATTGCAAGATTAAAACCTCCAAATACAATTAGTAATGGATATTTTATATCTCCCCAATCTATTTTAGACCATTCACTTATTACATATAGAACACTTATAAGTCCCAATGTAGAAGTTAAAACTCCAATAACATCTAATTTTTTGTCAACTTTTTTTACATCTTCCTTTAATATTGCTACAGCAAGAATTGTTCCTATAATGCCAATAGGTACATTTATGTTAAAAATTAAATTCCAGCTTAAATATTGAACTATATATCCTCCTAAGGTTGGTCCAATAGCAGGAGCTACCATTATTGATATACCATATATGCCAGCTGCTAATCCAATTTTTTCTTTTGGAATTACTTTGTAGAGTGTAGACATGCCAACTGGCATAATCATACCTCCACCTATTGCTTGTAAAATTCTTGAAAATATTAATACATCTATACTCCAAGATATTCCGCACAAAAATGAACCTATAGTAAATACCACTATTGCAAATATATATACTTTCTTATAACCTAAAACCTCTTCTAAATATCCTGTTAAAGGTATAACCGCTCCTGCTGCAAGCATATAGCCAGTTAAAACCCATTGACCAGTATCTAAAGAAGTTGAAAAAACAGACATTATTTTAGGCAATGCTATATTTACAATACTAGTATCAAGAAATGCCATAAAGGTTCCTATAATGATTACCATTAAACAAAGCCATTTATAAGAAGCTGCTTCTTTCTCTTCCATCTGTAAACACCTGACTTTCCAAAATTATTATTTGATATGAATTTTTACTACTGCATTAATTCCAGGTAACAATTTAACTTTTCCATAACTATTTAATTTGATTTTTACAGGTACTTTCTGAACAACCTTAGTAAAGTTAGCACTTGTAGAGGTTGGCAGTAATGAAAATTCAGAAGCTGAAGCTTCACCAATAGACTGTATTACTCCAGTAAACTTTTTACCTTTATATTTATCTATTGAAATATCTACCTTTTCGCCTTCTCTTAATTTAGTCAGCTTTGTTTCTTCTATATTGGCTGTAATATAAACTTTATCCGGGTCTACTACATAAGCAAGCACCTGACCAGCAGTTATTATTTCACCTACATTTACTGCTTTTTTTATAATTGTACCTTTTATAGGTGCACGCAAAACAGAAGTATCTAAATTAGATTCAGGTTGTCCAGCTAATTCCTGCTGACCAACTATTTGTTCTTTATCCACCATAGTTCCTTCTTCTCCATTAAACTCTAAAAGTTTACCAGATATTTGAGAACTTATCTTATATAAATCTCCATCCACCTTTGCATCCTCTGTAGAAACAAAATATGTACTATTATACCAATAATATATACCAATAGTTGCCATACATATAACCATTATAAGCAGCATACCAATCATTACAATCTTTCTTTTTGATTTCACAATATTCACCTTCTTTTACTTACTAAAACCTATTTGAGCAATCATGCCTGTTTTTAAAATATGACTTTCATCTTTTACTGTAACTCTCACTACATTTTTATCATTAGAATTCATCATTGGATTTATAACAGATATTTCACCCTTAAACCTTTTTTCAGGCATATTTGATGGCTTTATAATCACTGCTTGTCCAATCTTAATTTCTGAAAGCATATCCTCTGGAACATATCCATCAATGTATAATTCATCATTGTTTACTACAGTGACTAAATTAGCACCTGTAGCAGCAATTTCTCCTTCATGTATATTACAAATACTTACTACACCTGATATAGGAGATTTAATTACCCCATTGCTTAATTGACTTTTATAAGAATCTACTAAAGTTTCTGCCTCCTTCACTGATGCTTGAGATGCAGCTATATCCTGCTGTGTTGAACCATTCTTTAACTTGCTCAAATTTTCATTATCAGAAGTCAATGTATTCTTGGCTGCAATTAAAGTTGCTTCTACCTGTTCCATATTTTGTTTTGTATCATATCCTTTATCATAAAGCTGCTTCACACGATTATAACTACTTTCAGCATTTTGAAGAATTTTGTTATCACTAGCTATCTTAGCTTCTGTTATGGCAATATCCTCAGGTCTAGCTGAACTTTCAACCTTGCTTAAACCAGCCACTGCAGTATTTACTTTTGCTTCTGCCTGTTTTACCTGATTGTCTAAATCTGTAGTATCTAAATAAACAATTGGATCTCCTGCATTAACCTTACTCCCTACATTTACAGCAACCTTTGAAACCTTAGTAGGTGCAATTTTAGAAGCTAAATTTATTGAATCATTAGACTGAATTTTACCTGCAAAGATAAATACCTCTCTTGGAGCTGCTTCAGTTTTATAATTTTCACCTACTTCTGTCTTTACACTATTGCAGCCGCCTAATAATAAAGAAAATACTAAAATAAATATTACCTTTTTCATTTTATACCTCCTAACACTTCTTTCTAAACAAAAATATTAAATTAAATTTTAAACATAAATCTGAAACATATTTCACATTTGAATTATATGAAATATGTTTCATGTTTGTCAAGAAAAATATGAAACTTTTTTCATATTCATATTATTCTTGACGCAATATTTTTTTTATATTAAAATCATTTTAGGTGATGAAAATGGATAGAAAGATACGAATACCTCGTCAAAAGAGGTCCATTGAAAAGAAAAATAAAATTATTGATGCTGCTTATAAAGTATTTAATGAAAGAGGATATAATAATACAACTACTGTGGATATAGCAAAAGAAGCAGGCATTGCTACAGGTTCTGTATATGCCTACTTTAAAGATAAGAAAGATATATTTATTCAAGCTTTGCACAAATACAGCAATATTATGCAAGAACTTGTAATCACAAAATTTAATCAGATACCTATGGAAGAAGATTTATTAGATGTAATTAAAGAAGTCATCAACATATTAATTGAATCCCACAATTTATCTAAAAATCTTCATAATGAAATTATGGCTTTAAGTTTTCTGGATGAAGATATAAAAAATCATTTTAAAAATCAACATGAACAAATAACAATTAGAATATTCGAGCAATTAGAGGAAAGAAATATTATTATTAATAACCCAAAGGAGAAAATGTTTCTTGCATTAAACACTGCTGATAACCTTTGCCATGAATTACTTTTTTTTCATAATTCAGGTCTTAATAAGGAAGTTGCTGTTGATCAATGTGCATATATGTTAAAATGTTTACTTACTTATTAGTAAATCAAATTTAACACATTAAAAATTTTAATTTAATATAATAAAGATTTTCTGCAGATTGTACTGCTTTACTTTTTATAAAACCCCAATTTGTTAAATTTATACCATTCATCAATTTTTTCTACAGGTTTAAGCTTTAAATACAGCATAATTTCTCTAGCAAATTCTAAAGAGGCTGTACCATTTGCAGTTATGATATCTGAATCACAAACTGCTTGTTTTTCAAGAAAATTGATGTCGCCTTTGTAGTGCGGCGCTTGTGATTTCATATACTCTAGCATATTGCCAGAATGTCTGATATTATCCAAATACCCGTTCTCTGCCATAAAATTAGCTGCATTACAAATTGCTGCTACTGGAATATGATGCTTTACAGCATACTCTACCACAGGCAAAATGGCATTATTTTTCTGTTTCATCCAAGCATAACCTCCAATTAAAAGCAGCATACTGAAATTTTTTGGGTAATCACTTACATCATAATCAGGGATAATTCGAAAACCACCCATAGAAATTTTAGGTTCTTTATCCAAGCTTAAAGTTTTTACAATATAATCCGTTTCTGCTTCATTGAGTTCTGAGCAAATATAGGCACTTTCCCAATCTGCATATCCATTAAAAATAAACACAAGTACTTCTTTTTTCATTGTAACACTTCCTTTCTTAAGTATTGTACAATGAAAAAGATGACACCTATATGTCATCTTTATAAAGTTCATTTATTCTTTTTATTCTGACTTTTACTGCTTCTTTTAATTCAAAAGGAGCTATAACTTTAACTTTGTCCTGCAGACTAAAAACTAAATTAGCAGCCCATTCTAAGTAAGAAACAGAAAATATAATCTGCCCCTTATCTTTTGTACTGCTCATTCTATGAAAAAATTTCGCATCTATTTTATCTGTTAGGAAAAATTCATTAGTAATATCATATTCTAGTATAACTTCAAACAATGATTTCTGATTTTCTGAAGAAAACAAGCCAATACCAAAATCCTTTTTGAAATCTATTTTTTCAACTGTCTTATAACTAAAACTTGTATCCATAATTTTGTAATTAGCAATTCTGTTTACCTTAAACAATCGAAACTCCTGATTATCCTCACAAAAAGCATATAAATACCAATATGCTTGTTTAAAAACTAATTTATGAGGATGAATGATTCTTACCCGCCGTGATCTTTTTGATATATATTCTAAATAAATACATTTTCGATTTTTAATTGCTTTATGCAAATTAGATACCTTTTCTTGTGTAATGCTGTCTTGAAACCATGATGACAGATCAATTACATAATCACTTTCTGAAAATACCATGCTTGTTTCTTCCGGGATTAGCTTTGCCATTAGATTAATTAAATCATTACTTTCATCAATACTCATTAATCCATTAAGTGCAGTAAAGATATTTTTTATGTCACCTTTGGAAAGAATATTGTTTTTGAGTTTATATCCTTCAAGGAGAGATACTCCTCCACCAATTCCTGAATAAGCAACAATAGGAACTCCCGACTGGTTCAGTGTATCCAAATCTCGAAAAATTGTGCGTTTAGAAACTTCAAACCTTTCCGCTAATTCTTGTATTGTAATCCGCTCCGTATTTGCAAGGACACTTAAAATCCCCAGTAATCTATCAATCTTCACAATAATACGCTTTCTCCATTTCTAAGTAATAATATACAATAATTTTTTCTTAATCTTATCTTAATAATCCGAACTACTTTAGCATTTAATTATACATGTATTGGAATATACTAGATATGCTGGATAACAATATTAAACTGAAATTATCAAGCAATACTTTCCAAAGGATAACAAGTATTGAGGCTAAATATATGATTTCAATAATATTGTAAAATTAAACCTATAACTTTCTATCTCTAGGCCTTTTGCAAGCCTAGATTACATTATCATAGTTTGATGGATTTTTTAATAATTATCTAGAGGATTATATACTGGAGTTATTCTATCTTCGATATTTTCTGAAATAACTTCCGTTCCACCAATCAATAGTATATCAGCATTTGATGTATTATTTTTAATAATATAAGCTACAGCATTATCTGTTGCATCAGAAGAGTCTTTATCTACTAATACAAGAGGTGCTGAATATTTTCCAGATATAGCTGAAGCTACAAGTGCATCTGCATACATGTCATCTGGCTCTGAAAATTGGGCACTTGCAATATACATTTTATCAAAATTTAAGTCTCTCCAAAATGCATTTAATATATTTAAGTTAGTAGCAAACCTATCTTTTCCTCCATCTATTCTTTCAGATGCTCCAAGAACATTATAAATTTTATCATTTATTACTTTATCAGTTCCAATAACTGTAACTTTTGATTTATTCCCCTTTAAAAAGCTAATTGTTGATTTGATTGAAGCTTCATCATTATTTACTAATAATAATATTTCTCCCTTTGCAGCAGCTACCGGTGCTGCCGAAATTGCATCTGAAAATCCTTCACCAGAAACAGCTAAAACATTGTCAGGATTAACACCTAATTCAACTAATTTGTTAGCCACTTTTACATTGGTTTCATATCTTGTGTTTCCAGCTAATTCTATTATGTTGTATTTATTTTTAAGATTGTTTCTTATTTTTTCAGAAATTGATGCAGTTCCACCAACAATGTATATATTCTTTGGCTTTAACGTACTAATTGCATTTTCTGTATCTTTACTTAACGTATCAGATGTAGTTAAAAGTATTGGTGCATCTAACTTTTTAGCTAATGTTGAAGCACTTAACCCATCTGCATATCCTTCTCCCGATGCTAACACCACATTATTACTACCATTTTCCCAATTAAACATAGCAATTGAAGCCGCTGTACTATACCTATCCGTTCCGCTTGTCCTGGTTACTTTTTCTACAGCTGCTTTAACCGAATTAGTCGATAGAACTGTAACTAAAATTAAAGATGCAATTGCTGCACTTACAAATGCATTTTTTACTTTAATTTTCATATTATATTCATCTTCCTTTCTAACCTTTTTTAATATTTTAATATAAAAAAATCTTTTAACTAATATATAAATATTATATATTTACCAAAATCATATTTCAAATATTAACAAATATGGTTAGAATCAAACAAACCTTAATTGAGTTAATTTTATAATTTAGGATAACTTTTACCTTCTCTTAATCTAAACATCTCTATTATTAAATTCATACAATCCAACCATTGTAAAAACTATAAACACAACAATTGATATTATATACATATACATTGGACAATAAAAGCTTGTACTTCCAGCATTTAATAATACTCTACCAGGATAAGTCCAGGGAAACAGCATCCAATATTTAGTGTTGTTAATAAGAATAGATGGAATAGAAAATGCTAAACCAACTCCTAGTGGTACAGCAATATTTTTAAACTTCATACTTAAGTAGTATTGAACTCCTATAACAGGCAGCGAAGCTATAATACAAAGTATTGGTGCGTATATTAGTTCCATTGGCATACTTTGATTACTTGGAGCTATAATTACCCCTGCAGAAATAGTAAGCAACATCAAAATAATAAGATTTAATGCTACTATAGCAATTGCCACAAATAACTTAGCTATATATAAATCACTTCTTTTTATAGGTAATGTGAGTATTCTTTTGAAATTGTCATCTGCATTTTCTATTCTAACTAAAATAGCTATAACAATAGTAATAAATAATGCTATAATAAATAATCCATAAAACATAGAACTTTGAGTATACACCTGTGACCATACATTTTGACCTTTTTCTGTAAAAAGCTCTTTATATCTTAAAAAGTTTGTAAAACCCAATATTACAAAAAACAGTGGAAGAAACATTACTATATTCAATATTTTTGAATGTCTCAACTTTAGTAATTCCACTTTAAATACATTTTTCATTTTATTTAACCTCCACTTTATCTAAATATAAGAATTATTTACTTAATATCTCTTTTATTAAATTCTATAATTCCTATTACAAGCCATAAGACACCAGATGCTATTCCAAAAAAAGCTGCTGCTTGCGCATCCTTATTTCCTTCTGAAGGTAGTGCTAATATAACATTAGCATAGGGAATTATATATGAAAGTAATTTACTTTGTGCAAACATATAAGCTCCTATGCTCCCTGCAAAACCTACAGCTGCTGATACCAGCGAATTTTTCATGTAGCAACTTATAAATTGCTGAAAGCTTACTACACCTAAAACTGTACACATCTCTAATATTTTATATTTAAAAATCAATGTAGAGTCACCATTAATACCAAAGAAATTTTTTACAACCATTATGGATACTCCATTTAAAACTACTAAAATAATTGCAGCCATTAATACTATAATCCATTTTGATATGTAAATTCGTCTTCTTTCAACTGGTCTTGCTATTATTTGTTTCCAGGTGTTTTCGCTGTATTCCGTATAATTTACAATAACTGCTACTACAACAATAGACAAGTTTAGAAGTATAAACCACAATGTAGCAAGATGATTTTCATAAAGTAAAGCTTGAAGCTTACTATAAATTCCAATCTCAGCTAGGTGCTTTATATGATCATTTGACATTAAAAAACTAACTCTAATATGTAAATCTGCAAATAACATAGCAAATGAAAGAATCGGAATTAAAAAAACTCCCTTCCACAATACTGATCTTTTATATTTCATTAACTCAGATTTTAAAATTGATGTGAAGCTCATTTAATTTCTCCTCCTTCAGTAAGGTCCAGAAATATTTCTTCAAGTGACTTTTGCACTTCTACGAATTTGAATATTTTATTATCATCTAATACTAACTGCTTTAAAATATCATCTGCTTCCCTGCCTTCAGGCTTCAAGAAAATATCTTTATCTTTTAACTTAAATTTGCATCCATAATTATTTAATGTATTCATAGTACCCTGTAAATTCTTTGAGCCTATACAAATTTGCCCCTTACTTTTTGCATGTAATTCCTCAAGTGTTCCTTGGAACAATATATTTCCTCGATTTATAATACCAATGTCATCTGCTATGAGTTCAATTTCGCTTAAATTATGGCTGGATATAATTACTGTCATATCATAAAGCTTTGGAAGTTCCTTAATAAGTCCTCTTATTTCATGAATTCCTGATGGATCAAGTCCATTAGTAGGCTCATCCAATATTAAAAGCTCAGGTTTTGATATTAAAGCCTGCGCAATTCCCAATCTCTGCTTCATACCTAATGAAAATTTATTCACCTGTCTATTTTTCCATTCAGTAAGCTTTACCACTTCTAAAACTTCATCAATATACTTATGGTCAAGTTCTAAAAGTTCTGCCGTTACCTGAAGATTTTCATAAGCTGTTAAATTTCCATAATAGGATGGTGCTTCTACCATGGAGCCTACCTTTCTCAAAATATCTATTCTATTTTTTCTCAAATCCATACCAAAAATCTTAACTTGCCCCTTTGTAGGTTTTATAAGTCCCAAAAGCATTCTTATAGTTGTTGATTTTCCTGCACCATTAGGTCCTAAAAAACCATAAACCCTTCCTTTTTTAACTGTTAAATTTATGCCATTTACTGCTTTAAAATCTTTAAATTTCTTTGTCAAATTTGCTGTTTCTATAATTTTTTCTGACATTCCCGCTCCTCCTTCAATTAAGTTATGTTTATATACTAAAGGTCCAAGCTTAAATTTCATTTATGGCAACCTTAACGGAACCTTAAAATTTTTCTACTTAATTAAAAAATATGTAAACAATGCTATAATTGTAGTAATTATAATTGGTGATTTAATTAGAATTGAACAATGTTATACTACAAATTTGTTTACAGAGAAAATAATACAAGCCACTAATAATCATGGAATAGCTTTTATAATTTATTAATGTAATTTATGAAAAATAGGATGAAACGAAAGGAAGTGAATTTTAGTGAGAATGGAATACTTATTCTCATTAAAATATGCATGTATAATATTTTAGATAGAAAAATCCTTTTAATTGATGATGAAATAGAACTATTAAAACTTATGGAAACAGTTTTAAAAAAGGAAGGTTTTAGAAGAATATCTAAAGCTGCAAACGGTACAGATGGCATAAAAACATGTAAGATAGAAAATCCAGATATAGTAGTCTTGGATGTTATGATGCCTGATATAGATGGCTTTGATGTATGCAAACGCATTAGAGAATTTTCCTTTGTTCCAATTATTTTTTTATCTGCAAAATCCGACGATGTTGATAAAATTCTTGCTCTTGGTTTGGGTGCAGATGACTATGTAACTAAACCCTTTAGTCCTAAGGAGGTTGCTTTCAGAATAAAGGCACATTTAAGAAGAAATATATACATAAAAAATGAACTCTCTGTAAAGGAAGAAAAAATTTCCTTTGGTGATATTGTTATTGATTTTCAAAACGGAGAAGTATTAAAACTTGGCGAAAATATAGTACTCACCCCTAAAGAATATCATCTATTACGTTATATGGCTCAAAATGCTAATCAAATATTAACCAAACAAATGATATGTAATGAAGTTTGGGATGACGACTATGAAGGATATGACAACACCATAATGGTTCATATGAGAAAACTTAGACAAAAACTAGAAAAAGATCCTTCTAATCCTGAATATATTATTACAGTTAAAGGACTTGGATACAAACTACGTATATCAAAACAATAATAACTTAATTATGATAAGAAAAATTACGCATCCATTTAAAAAGTCCAATTGTATTTTTAAAAAGTCCAATTTTACTTTAACCTTTGAGGTGAAAATATATGAAAATTTTAAATAGAATTAAAACTAATTGGTCCCTTACAACAAGATTTTTAGCAACACTAGTTTTTATACTTATAATTGAATTCTTAATAAACTTTCTTTTTCTTAGATTCACAGTTATATATACCAAAAAAAATTTCAATACACTTAGTCCTAAAAATTTTACATTGAACTTCTCTGAATATATAGATTTTAAGGATAACAAGCCTTTTGTAATTGAAGATGGAAAAAAGCAAATTTCAGATAATAATACCTGGATTCAAATAATAGATGAAAATCTTAAGGAAGTCTACTCCTTTAAAAAGCCAAAGGAAGTTCCTTCTATCTATAAACCAATAGATATAGTTCATATTCATACCTATGATATAGCAAATAGTTCTGTATTTATAAGTGAAAAAAAGTATAATGACAAAAGTTTTACCTATATTATAGGGTTTCCTTTTAATCGTGTTGCAAAATATACTTTAACTTTTAATCCAAGCAAGATTAAAAGCTTTTTAGGAGGTGAATTTATTATTTTAATGGCTATAAACATACTAATTGCAGTAGTAACCTCCTATTTTATATTTGGAAAAAGAATGGCTAAACCTCTTGATACTATAATAGATGGCATTAACACACTTTCTAAAGGAGACTATGAAATAAGTTATTCAGAATATGGAGTTTATAAAAACGTATTTACCAATTTAAATAATTTAAGCAAAACTCTTAAGGAAAATAAAGCTAAGAGAGAAGAAATAGAAAAAATGCGTGAACTCTGGATTTCTTCTATATCCCATGACATAAAAACACCTTTATCTTCTATAAAAGGATATTCCGAAATCATGAAAGATCCTGATTACATTTTTTCCAATGATGAGATTGTTGAGTATTCACAAATAATATACAATAAATCTTCATACATTCAAACTTTAATAGAAGATTTAAATTTTACTTACAAACTAAAAAATAAGGTAATTCCTTTAAAAAAAGAGAAAATAAATATTACCCTTTTACTTCAAAATATAATTATAAGCATTTTAAATCATCCCTGCTATTGCAATAGAAATGTAAATTTTCACTTTGAAAAAGAAAATATACAAGCTTTTGTGGATGAAAAACTATTTAAAAGAGCATTAAGCAATTTAATCTTTAACGCCTTAATTCACAATGATGAAAAGGTTCAAGTGGATATATCCATTTATGAAAAAGAAAAAGTGTATATTACACTAAAGGATAATGGTAAAGGTATAGCTAAAAAAGATTTAGATTATATTTTTGAGAAATACTATAGAGGTACAAATACTAATACATCAATTGAAGGTTCTGGCTTAGGCATGGCAATTTCCAAACAAATAATAGATGCTCATGGAAGCAATATATATGTGGAAAGCACTTTAAATAAAGGTACTACCATATGCATAATTGTGTAGGTTTATGCATTTTTATAAGAATTGGCATTATTGTACGCAATGGCATTTTGCAAGTTCAAGTCCAATCTGAACCTTATTGGCACCTAAATTGGCCTTTTAAACATATATTTTTAGTATTTTTTGAAATAATGAGTATATGCTCTTGCAATTTTGTATTTATTTAATTATAATATACTTATGATAAATATAAATACGAGGTGAGGCTTATGTACATTGTTTCTGATTTTAAATTTCAATTAAATAAAACCAAAATTATTAATGCGGTTAAGTCTTATTGCCAAACACCTCATTATGAGGAATTGAGCAAAATCTATGATAACTTACTTCCTACATTAAGAGAAATTTCCAAACCTATTGGTGTTCTTAAAATAGATAATCAAATTGGAGAAATAAATTCAACTATAATCAATAACTGTTCCCATGTAGTTTATGCTTTAGTAACTATTGGAGAAGGTTCTGTAAAAAAAGTAGATAGTCTTTTTGAAGAAGGTAAATTTTATGAAGCTGTATTACTAGATGCTATGGCTAGTTCCTATCTTTTTAGTGTAAGTTCAGAGTTTTTTAATACTATATATGAAACTGCTAAAGATATGAATTTGGGTCTTACTTGTAAAATTGCTCCAGGGGATGGAGAAATCGATTTGGAATATCAAAAAGATATAGTAGACAAATTTGGTAATGAAGATATTCATGGCATAAGTATAATTGATAAGTACATGATTTATCCTTCAAAATCTATGTCATATGTATATGGTGCTGATAAAAGCATAGCTTTTAATCGTAAGGATCATTCCTGTGAAAACTGCTATAATAAATTTTGCACTATGAGAGATACTTCTGGCAGTGTCAAAGGTCCATTTCTAAAAGAGTCAAATTGTGCCTAAAAAAATTCGAGAATGGAAAGTTTTTTCCATTCTCTTTTATTATTTATTCATTCATATTTTTTAATTCAGCAATCATTTTGTTTAACTTATTAACTACATCAGATACTTTTTCCATGGAAGCTGCAGTTTGTTTAATTGTACTATTTACTTCTTCAGCACCTGTTGAAGTATTTTTTGATATTTCCGATACATTATTAATTAATTTCACAAGTTCATTCTTATTCTTGTCTATATAAAAAACATTATCCTTGTTACTTTCTACAGATGTTAAAATATTATTTATAGAATTATATATGTCATTAAAAATACTTCCTGTATTATCAACAGCATCATTCTGTACTTCTACTATACTTTTAACCTCTTTCATAAAATTCACTATATTTTGTGATTCATTTTCTATTTCATTTATGAGCTTTTTAACTTCCACTGCTGAAGAAGATGTTTCCTCTGAAAGTTTCCTTACTTCATCTGCTACTACAGCAAATCCTTTTCCAACCTCACCTGCTCTTGCTGCTTCTATATTTGCATTCAAAGCTAGAAGATTGGTCTGCTCAGAAATCCCTGTTATAGTTTCTATTATCTTGTCAATTCTATCTATACTCTTACTTAAATTAGTAACTTTTTCATCTACAGCTTTTATAGTTAAATCACTACTTTTTGTCTTATCCTTTAAAAGTTTTACAGCTTCCATTCCTTGTTTATTTAATTGTTCTGCTTTACTTGATGTTTCAGCCATACCTTCTGTTATTGTAACAGTTTTATTTACTTTATCTGATAAGTTTTCTATCATTCCTACTCCATTTTGTATTTCTTTATCCTGACTAGAAACTGCTGCTGTAACCTTATTTATAGTATCCGAAATATGCTTACTTGATACAAGAGTATTATTCATGTCCTCAAACAAATTCTGAGACAAATTAGAAAGTTCTCCCACTATTTCATTTATCTTACCATTTACCATAGCTATTTTTTGCTTTGAATCTTGTATTTCAGTAATCATCTTTTGCTGCTTTTCCACTATAATTCTGCTATCGTTTACAATCATATCCTTGACAATTATTAAAAATACTCCTGTGGCAAAAGCATTCATTACAATCATTGGAATAGACAGTGTATTGAACAATACTTGATTTGCTTCTATAAAAGGCTTTTCTCCTAAAATAGGCACTAAGATATGAATATGTATAACTTCCCAAAGCGCTATAAATATAGCCCATTTTGTAATACTTTTATTATCCAACTTCTTAAGAGTAAACTTGGTTTTATATACAATAATAGAAGCTATAATTCCAGATAAAACAGTTGAAGTAGTACATCCTAAAGTAGTCCATCCTCCTAATGTATACCTATACACACCTCCTACTATACCAACAAGTGTTCCTACTATTGGTCCTCCAATTATAGCCGATAATACTGCTATTGAATCCCTTACATTTGTCTTTGCATCACCTATTGTATAAGCATATTTTGAAGCCAAAATAATAGGAATACTAAAAACTATAGTTAGAAATATAGTTCCAATCATATCATTTTTTTGTGCTACAATAAGTCTTACTATCTTCATAGACCTGCTTATCAAATAAATGAATAAGACACATAATGCTATGAACATAAACATATTGTACATAGTATTAAAAAAATTTGCTAACATCATGAAAATCCCCCCCTGTCATTTTTCTATTCTTTAGTTTTGTAATGAATTGTATAATATCCATTAAATAAATATTTCTATAAAAATTTTCTAATTCCTTCATAATAAATAATTTTCGCAATATTAAAGCTTCATTTATCTATTTATTTATTTTTTATAGATTATTTATCTTTTTTAGATATTAATGCTTTTTGTACTTCATCTACTAGAGAATCTTCATCAAAAGGCTTTATTACAAATCCTCTTGCACCTAATTCTATTGCTTCTTTTATAAAAGCTTTTTGTCCCATAGATGAACATATAATTACTTGTGCTTCAGGATCTATTTTCATAATCTCCTCTAAAGCTTCTAATCCTGACATTTCATTCATCATTAAATCCAGAGTAACTACATCAGGCTTTAATTCCTTATATTTATCTATAGCTTCCCTGCCATTAGCTGCTTCTCCTAATATATTTATTTCATGCTTATTAAGTATTTTTGTTATTAAATGTCTCATGAACATAGAGTCATCCACTATTAGTACACCCATAATAAAGTTTTTCTCCTTTAGTTTCATAGTTATTTCTTACCCATAATTATTTTCGCAAACTTGCACTATAATCTTTATATAATTTTAAAACAAATTTCAAATATTTTCAAATATTACTTTTTATCCAATTATGAATAATACTAGTAGACTATTAACTATTCTTTTTTTAGCATTTTTATGTTACAATCTATAGTATCGCAGTTATTAACCAATAATTGTAAACAAATGGAGTGATAAAAATGGATAATTTAATAACCTGTATAATTGGAGCCTTTCAAATTACCCTTTTGGATATAGTTCTTAGTGGTGATAATATAGGTGTTATTGCTTTAGCCACTAAAGATTTACCTGAAAAATATGCAAAAAAAGCCTCTGCTATAGGAGTATTTGCTGCAGTTCTACTAAGAATTGTATTCACATGCTTTATGACATATATTCTTTTAATAGAATGGCTCCCTATTAAACTAGTTGGAGGTATACTCCTCACAAAAATAACTTGGAACTTCATAAAACCAAATAATGAAAACGAAAACGCACGTATAAGCCCATCTAATAAATTCATTGGTGCTATATGGAGTATAATTATAGCAGATGCTACTATGAGTTTAGATAATGTTCTTGCCATTGCAGGAGCAGCTGATGGTAATATAGTACTTGTTATATTTGGACTTCTACTTAACATACCTATTATATTTTGGGGGAGTCAATATGTATCAAGGTTAATGAAAAGATACCCTATTGTTACATACATAGGAGGCGCAATTCTTGCTCACACAGCCTTTAAAATGATTTTAGAAGACAAACTTATTTCATTTATACCTAATGTATTTGGAGTTATAATTCCTAATGCAGCTGCAATTTTAACTATAATTTATGGACTTTACATTATAAAAAAACCAGTACAAATTCACTAATAAAATTAAAAAATCCTATAATTTAAATTATAGGATTTTTTACAGATTGTTCATAAACCCAGCATTTTTAAAGTGCTGGGTTTAATTTTGTCTTAAATATTTATGCGGTAGCATATAAAAAGAGAATGTTATCCATAAATTGGTTAGTGAATTCTTTAAAAATTGCAAAAATAGGTGCGATAGCACCCTGGCTATCTTTTTCATATTCTGAACTGCTGCTGTTAACAAACATTGTTCAGAAACTTTTTTAATTCCACGCATGCGACAATAGCGCAGACCATGGAGATTTTTTGAATCTGCAAAGCTACGCTCGATAGTTTCTTTTCTTCTTTTATATAGCCATTTTCCTTTATCAGTCTTAGTAAATTTGATTACTTCATCCTTGTAATCTTCCCAGACATGGCGATAAACAACTTTTCTTTTGCTTTTATCTGATAAGCAATTTTCTTTTTTATTGCATTGGCTGCAGTACTCGATTTTACATACATATTCTCTATAACCATCACGGTTAGTAGTTCTATATTCTAATGCTCTTAAATCTGGACAATAATATACATCTTGTTCTTTAACATATTGGAATCTAAATTTAGTAAATTTACCTTTTACATGAGGACTACGTCTATAGCCCATAACTGCTTTTAGTTCTCGTTCAAATATTTGTTTACAAATATTATTAGTAGAATAACCAGCATCGGCTCCAACATATTTAGTTTGCAAATTAAACTTTTTAATTTGAACATCTAGTCTTTCTATATAAGGATCTACATCATTTATGTTACCAGGCGTTACATAAACATCTGTTATTATGTTATACTTTCCATCTACAGTTCTATGATCTAAATAAAAAAATCCTTTTGGTTTTCCATCCCTATGCATATAGCCACTATCAGGGTCTGTAGTACTGGTCTTAATTTCTTTAGTTTTTTCTATTTTATCTTTTTTTTTAGAGGTTGTTTTCCATGAGCTACTCTATCCTTATTAATGTCTTCTTCTAACTCATTAAAATAGTCTTTGGTTGATTGTGTAATTTGTTCTTTTGTAAACTTGTTTTTATTAGCGTTAGCTTTCAAATGTGTAGAATCTGTATATAGAATTTTACCATCTACCAATTTTTTATTTATTGCTTGAAATACAATATTATCGAAGATTTCTTGGTATATATTTGTATCCTTAAATCTTGTTATTCTATTTTGGCTTATAGTAGAATGACTTGGGATTTTATCTGTTAATGAAAATCCTAAAAACCAGCGATAAGCTACATTTACTTCAATTTCTTTCACGAGCTGTCGCTCTGATCTTATTGCAAATAAGTAACCTATAAATAACATTTTGAATAAAACTACTGGCTGAATTGCTGGTCGTCCATTATCAGGACAATAGAAGTCCTTAGTTAAATCTCTTATAAATGAAAAATCTATATATTTATCAATTTTCCTTAAGATATGATCTTTGGGAACTAAATTTTCTATATATACTAACTCTAATTGTTGCTGTGCAGAATTATTTTCTTTAATCATAATAGTTAACTCCTTAAAAAATCTGATATTATATTAATTCTACACAAAATCTTAAAATCCTTTTTGAATTTAAAAAAAGCCCTATCGGGCTAAAAATTTAAAAGGCTGCTGACAAAATATGTTTATCAACAGCCTGTAAAAAATCCTATAATTTAAATTATAGGATTTTTTACATATCTTATTAACAAAACTCTTTCTTACTTTACTTTGTTAATTGATCTATTAATGCTTGAATTTTATGCTCACACCTTTTTCCATTACAAGATCCAGTACCAGCACCTGTAATTTTTTTTACCTCTTCAACAGAAGTGGCACCACTATTTATTGCATTCTTGATAGAGGCTCTTGATATAGCCTTGCATAAGCACACTTTAGTAAGTTTATCTTTAATTTTTTCATTTAAATTTTGTTCCATTTAGGTATCTCCTTTAAACATTTAATATATATCTTTACATATCCAAACTTTTACCTGCACCAAGAACAACACACTGAAGAGGGTTTTCTGCAATATATGAAGGTATATTTAATTCGCTATATATAAGTTTATCTAAGCCTTTTAGAAGTGATCCACCGCCTGAAAGCATTATACCCTTGTCCATTATATCTGCTGCAAGCTCTGGTGGAGTTTGTTCAATGGTGGCTTTAATTGCTTCAATTATTAAAGCTACAGACTCTTTCAAAACTTCTCGTATTTCACTATCTATGATGGTGACAGCCTTCGGAAGTCCAGTTGCCAAATCTATTCCTCTTATCTCCATATTTCTTTCTTCTTCATCTACATATACAGAACCTAGTTCTATTTTAATTTTCTCTGCTGTTCTTTCTCCTATAATTAAATTAAACTCTCTTTTTACATAATCAATAATTGTTTCGTCTAACTCATCTCCTGCAACTCTTAATGTTTTACTTGTAACAATTCCCTGAAGAGAAATGACTGCTATCTCTGTAGTACCTCCTCCTATATCTATAATCATGTTACCAACTGGCTCATTCACAGGTAATCCTGATCCTATAGCAGCAGCCACGGATTCTTCAACTAGCATAATCTTACGTACACCCATTTGATTTATTACTTCATTAATAGCCTTCTTTTCAACCTCAGTAATTCCTGAAGGATGGGAAATTGCAATTTTGGAACTTTTAAAAACACCTTTACCATTAATCTTTTCAATGAAGTTTTTTAACATTTGCTGTGTCAAATCAAAGTTCGCAATTACCCCATCCTTTAAGGGTCGAATAGTTTCAATACCTTTTGGCGTTCTTCCTATCATATCCTTAGCATCTGCGCCAACTGCTAAAACTTGTCTATTTGTAGTATTTATAGCTACTACTGAAGGCTCTTCTAATATAACACCTTCTCCTTTTACATACAATAAAGTATTTGATGTTCCTAAATCTATTCCTATATCCTTAGACTTTATAAAAAATCTCATCCAAATTCTCCTTTCAAATTTACAATAGATCTTTCTTTTTTAGATGCTATTGATGATAATATGTAGAAAAATAGACTTCTATTTTTCATGAAGTCTTCCTAAGATTACTTTTTTTACAGTATATATCTTCATTTGTCTGCTTTCAACGTACAAATAATTCACATTATTACACCAACTGGATTATATTCAATTATATTTTAATAATTTCATTATAATTACAAATAGGAGAATTCATTTATATAAAATACTTTTTACAGGTTTTAATATATTTTTTTATCTACCCCCTTAAAAATTAAAATATATTCCGTATATATCTATGAAAACAATATAATAAACAATTTCGAGGAGGAATAATACACATGAAAAAGATAGCATTATTTGTAACAGCTCTAGCTGTATCATTAAGTATAGGAGGAGGAGTAGCTTTAGCAGATGCCAGCACTGCAACATTTACAGATAAAGCAGGTATAACACCTGATAATACTGTATTATATTCTATTGATAAAAATTTAGATAACTTAAAAATCAGTATGGCTTCTGGAGATGATAAAAAAGCTGAAGCCTTAGCAGATGTGGCAGAAGAAAGACTTGGTGAAAGTGAATTAATGACTGATAAGAAAAACACTGTTCTTTCATCTAAAACATTAAATGAATATAATGATAAAATCACTGAAGCTCAAGACAAAATAGATGATGCTGTAGATAAAGTATCTACTAACACTACTGATGATGCTGACAAATTAGAAAAGCTAGAAAAATTAAAAACATCAATAACAAATACACAAATGAAATCTATAGAAGTCTTAAAAAGTATAGAAAACAAAGTTTCTGGAAATGCCAAGGTAACTTTGGCACAAGTTATAGAAATGCAAACAAGGAAAAAGGAAGCCATAATAGCAGCTGCTAAAGAAAAACAAATATTACTTCAAGCTAAAAAAGCAGTAAAAGAAGCTGAAACTAAATTAGAGCAAGCTAAAAAAGCTGGTGATGAGCAGGCAATAAAAACTGCTGAAGATACTTTAAAACAAGCCCAAACAGCTTTAGCTTCTGAAAATGAAAAATTCACTAAAGCAATTGCAGCAAAAAAAGAAGCCATGAAAGGTGGAGTAGGTCAACTAAAAAAACAAGCTAAAAAGGACCAACCTAAGGATACAACAAATTCCACAACAAATAATACTACTTCAGGAGATACTAATACAACACCTGAACCTACTACAACTAATGAAAACACAAATACTACTAATACTACTGATAATACAACCAACACTACTACTCAAGGTGCTGTTGACAACAATACTACTGTTACAACAACTGATGCTAAGGCTACAACTAGCACTGAAACCAATGTAAAATCAAAAGAAAATAACGGTCAGGAAATTAAAAATAATAAAGAAAATAATGTAAAAGAAAATCAAGGTCATAATAAAGAAAATAATTCAGCAAATAAACATAATTCTAATCACTAAAAACTATAATAAATAGACAATAAGTGATATTACCAATCTATCATATTTACTACACAATTTTTAGGACTGAATCTTAACTTTAATTATTATACATTTTTAAGGGAAGTTATTTAACTTCCCTTAATGAATTTTATATAATAATTTTACTTTTAAATGTTAAATTTATCCACTAATGAATTTAGTCCACTAGCAAGATTTTCTAGTTCACCCGCTGCCTTTACTACCTTCTCAAGTCCTGATGCTTGCTCTTGAACAGAGGCATTTACCTCTTCTGTAGTTGCTGCTATTTCTTGAGATACAGAATTTACATTTTGTATTTGAGATAAAACTGAATCCTTATGTTTATTCATTTGTTTCAGTGAACTATCTACAATTAGAACACTTTCCTCTAATTTATCTATAGAATTATATATGCTTTTAAAGGATTCATTTGTTAACCCCATAGCCTCATCAACATTTTTACCAAGTACCACTGTGTTCCCCATCTTATTTAAAAGCTGGCTTATATTTTCCTTTATTTCAGTTATAACCTTACTTATTCTAAGTGCAGATTCTTCAGACTGCTCTGCTAAATCTTTAACCTCACCAGCAACTACAGCAAAACCTTTTCCTGCTTCTCCTGCGCGTGCTGCTTCAATGCTAGCATTTAAAGCTAAAAGATTTGTCTGCTCTGTTATTGACGTTATAGTTTCTGTTATAATACTAATTTCATTAGACTTTTCTGACAATCTTTTTATTTGTTCAGCTACATCTCTATTGGATTTAGCAGTTGCTTCAAAACTACCACTTAATTTATGAATTACTTTAGCTTCATTGTCAGTAGATTCTTTTACGCCCTTCGCTATAGTTACCATATCATTAGCTCTTTTTAATGAATTTTCTACTTCTCCTCCAAGCTTAGTTGTCAAAATTTCACTTTCATTCATAGATTGTGCTTGTTCAACTGCACCTTCAGATATTCCAGAAACTATTTTTGATATTTCCTCTCCTGATACATGGGACTCTTGTGATATCTGCTTAAGGTCATTTGAAGATGTATTTATATTATCAGAAACATTTTTTATACTACTTATCATCTCTACCATTTCATCTCTAAGCACATTTACACTATCCGTTATCATTTCAACTTCATATATAGAATTATTCTCTTTACTTACCTTTTCTGAAAAATCTCCATTTTGCATTTTATTAAGTACTTTTATTAACTCTGCAAATGGATTAGTTATAAATTTTGAAAATAAATTACCTAGTATAGATACAATAAAAAATGCAATTAAGGAAATTAAAGCTGTAACATTTCTTGCATGATTGACTCTTTCACTTAATTCACTTTTAGGTATAAGTGCAGCAATTATCCATCCAGTAGTACTATCTTTAACAGTGCATATTCTAAAGCTTGAGCCATTTATAGTGTCTTCATATACATTATTATCTCCATTGGACATAATCTTAGAAATCCATGGTAAATCCTTGGTATTTTTCTTTAACATAGATTTATCTTTACTTCCTATAATATTCCCCTTATTATCTAAAAGCAATGTATATCCATTTTGTCCAATTTTCTTTTCCGAAATTAAGCTTGATAAATTATCCAATTTTATATCCATGGCTGCAACTCCTAGTACTTGTCCACTAGAAGCATCTTTTACAGTTTTAGCAAAAGTAACTTCAAAGTTCCCTTTTTTAGCAGCATCTTCATATGGATCTGTTACAATGGCTTGTCCATCTTTGCTTAGTGAATCCTTATACCAATCTCTTTTTCTTGGATCAAATCCTTCTGGAAGCTGTTGAATTGGCGCTAATATCATATTGCCTGAAGCAGTTGCCACATAAGCATTAGTTATATCATTATGAGATTTTACAAACTGATCTAAATTTTGTAATAACAACTTACTATACTCTGCATTTGTCGTTGAATTATTAACGCTAGCTTCATTAGCTATCATTTCTAAAGATTCCTTATAACTTTTGTTTTCCTTTTTTATGACACTACTTATCTCTTGAGAGTTATTTTTAAGTATGGTGTCGAAATCATCACGAAATGATTTACTTTGGGATACATAACTATAAATTCCTACTATTAATAATGGTATTAAAGTAGAAAAACATAATAAAGTTATGAGACTTTTTCTAAGGGTTTTTTTCTTCATAGTATGTTTATCTCCTTTTCGACTTTTAATTTTAAAAAATCCGAATTTTGAATTTTTTAACATTTTATTGTTACAATATACTATTATAATACAAAATAAAAAATTTTTACACAATATATTTGTATTTGCACACAAATTATGCTTAATTGAGTTTTCTACTGGCATTATTTACACTATATACATGCCATAAAAACTCACCTATATTCAAAATATATAGGTGAAAGTAGGTGATTTTTTTGAAAAAGAAGTTAATTACATTAAGCACATTCCTATTTCTACTGCTGGGATGCGGTAAAGTTCATGCTGAAAATACAACTTATACTGTAGTTCCAGGAGATAGTATGTGGAAAATTGCAGTAAAGTTTGAAGTTGGTTTAAGTGAAATTATATCCTTAAACCCTCAAGTTAAAAATCCTGCTATGATTATACCAGGACAAAAGCTTACTATACCAAATATTCAGGATATAAAAACTATCGAGAATAAAGTTATATCCTTGGTAAATGCAGAAAGATCAAAGATTGGTTTGCAGCCTTTTAAAACTAATTGGGAACTTTCAAGAATTGCAAGATATAAGTCTCAAGATATGATAAATAAAAATTACTTTTCACATACATCACCAACTTATGGTTCTCCATTTAATATGATAGAAAGCTTTGGTATAAAGTTTTCTGCAGCTGGTGAAAATATAGCTATGGGTCAAAGAACTGCTGAAGAAGTTATGAATTCCTGGATGAATTCTCCAGGTCATAGAAGTAATATTTTAAACCCTTCCTACAGTGAAATAGGTGTAGGACTTGCAAAAAATACAAATGGTCAGTGTTATTGGACTCAAATGTTCATAAAACC
The DNA here is from genome assembly GCF_001038625.1 of Clostridium carboxidivorans P7. Taxonomy (GTDB): domain Bacteria; phylum Bacillota; class Clostridia; order Clostridiales; family Clostridiaceae; genus Clostridium_AM; species Clostridium_AM carboxidivorans. Next base: position 602,482 of record NZ_CP011803.1, on the reverse strand, counting down.
TATGTATTAATTAAATATTCAACCTTCATAAAATAGCGTAGCCTGCAAAAATAATATATTTGTTAATTATTAAATATATTATTACATTAGCAGGCTCCGCCTTAATTTTAAGGGTTATAAATTATGTTTAAATATGATTTTAAATTACCTATGACAGTGTAATTATATGTGTACGCTTGAAGTCATTAGTTTGGATTTTAACTTTTATGCAGTGATATATGCTAAGTGTGTCATCACATTAGCTAAATTGTTTTAGTATTATTCTTAGCTCAAAATTTTTGAAAGCCTTAGAACTTTAGTCCTGTCTGAGGGAACCGAGTTTGACAAAGTTCTTAGGCTTTCAAAAATTTTGAGCTTTATTTTAAATTGGAAACTCCTCTTCGTTTCCTCAGAGGAGTAAGCGATTCGCACAAAATCTTAGATTTTGGCTCTCTGCTTAATACATTTAGCCGTGATGACACACTTAGCATATATCACGGAGTAAAAGTTAAAATCCAAACTTCCACTACACCCTTATGTCATATAATTTTTAACTACATACTTTCATCATTACATCTAAAATTACATCATCAGTATTAGACATTCCTTCATTAGATACTCTTCCTAAATTTTGTATTGTCTTTTCTGCGGACTCATCTAGTATTCCATCATTACATGGTATAAATATATTTTTCATTGCCATTTTAGCTGCATCTAATGCTGCTGTTACTGATATTGAAAGCTTATAAGAACATCCTATTTTAGCTCCATCACAAATCATACCTGTAATACCTGCAGACATATTCTTAATTGCTCCTTCTATTTGTTTTAAGCTTCCACCCCACAAATAAGTAAGTCCTGCTGCCGCACCTACTCCTGCAGCTACACCGCAGCCACATACTGGTGATAATGCTCCTGTATAACTTTTTATATAAACAGTTACTAAGTGGCTTAAAGATACGGCTCTAACTATTTTTTCCCTTTCTATTTTTTCACCTTCTCCTATAACTGCTATAGGAAGTATAGCTACTAATCCATGATTTCCACTTCCTGCACTGCTCATAACAGGTAATGGATGTCCTGTCATTCTAGCTTCTGAAGCTGCTGAAGTTATAGCTTTGGCATATGCTTCTAAATCTCCTTTGACTTCATTAAGCATGCTTCCAATACCTATTCCCAAATTATACTTTAAATCATCCTCACCAACTCTTTTATTCATTATTATTCCTTCATTTATAAATTCTATTTCACTATAATCTACTGTATCTACAAATTTCTTCATATCAGCTACAGTAAATTCTCTTATTCTATCTCGCAAAGAAGGTTTTGCTGCTTCTTCCTTTTCATCCTTTTTAGAAATGCATTCACCATTTTTCTCTACCAATACTACATTTAAATGTGTTTTCTTTATAATTACTCTTGAAGTATTATTTTTCCCCTTAGCCACTATTTCAATATAAAGGCCTGAAACATCCTTCTTTAAATGTAAATTGATCATTTTTTTATCTATTAATTTTAATGCTTCATCCAAGCTTTCATTTGTAACTTCCTTTAAAACTTCAAGTTTATATTCTGATTTTCCTACAATTAAAGCTAATGCAACTGCAACCACATTACCCTTTTCGCTAGTTCCTGGTATTCCTACTTCTTTTCCATTTTTTAAAATATTTCTATCCACATAAATATCTAGTGATTCTACCTGTTCTCCTAGTACTTCTTTAGCCATAGCTGCAGCATAAGCAACGGCAGTTGGTTCTGTGCATCCAAGAGCTGGTACCACTTGATCTTTCAAAATGCTTACTAATAATTCATCATTTTTCATACTAAAATACCTCCTAATGTTTATGCTTATATATCAAGCAAATACCATGCCATACTTTTTTATTTATTAAAAAATATGACAATTAGGCATTTCCAACATTTAGGAAGTACTAATTTGTACATTTTTAGATCCCTACGTTATTTATTTTCGCAAAAATAAGAATTAAAAGTACATAAATTTCTTTATTACATCAAACCAAATTAAAATAAAATTTGAATTTATCTAAATAATCAGTTAATTTTCGCTAAGCATTGTGAATTCTAAAACATTAAAACATAATACTTATCATTTCTCAAAAATGATAATAAATTATTGTTTTTGAGAAGAATTATTTATTCTTCTAATTTTCTATACAATGTTGCAGTACTTATTTTTAATTTTTTTGCTATCATTTTTTTGAATCTGTGTCACATCCATAATGCTCTATAAACTTATTTATTATTTTCTTCTCATATTCATCTACCATTTCCTTAAGTCCTCTATTTTCTATAGATACATCCTTATCTCCTGCCATTCTCTTTCTAATTGTTTCTACAGTTATATATTGAGACTTTTCAAAGTTAATGGCATACTCAATCAAATTTTGTAATTCTCTTACATTTCCTGGCCACAAATATGTTATTAAAGCATTTTGAACTGATTCTGAAAAGCCTTTTATTTCTTTATTATATATTTTATTATATCTATTTAAGAAGTACATAGACAGTTTTAAAATATCTGAAGGCCTTTCTCTTAACGGAGGAATATTTATAGGTATAACATTTAACCTATAAAACAAATCCCTTCTAAATTCATTTCTTTCTACCATTTTGTATAAATTTTTATGAGTAGCCGCTACAATTCTAGGATTAACTTTTATGTTATTTACTCCTCCTACTCTAATAAGCTCTTTATCTTCAAGTACTCTTAACAGCTTAACCTGCATATGAAGTGGAAGATCTCCTATTTCATCTAAAAATATAGTTCCATCTTTAGCTATTTCAAACTTTCCCATTTTGCCATTGGTGCTAGCTCCAGTAAAAGCTCCCTTTTCATATCCAAATAGTTCGCTTTCCACTAAACTATCTGGTATTGCTCCACAATTTATAGCCATAAATATTTCGTTTTTTCTTTCACTTTCAAAATGAATAGCCCTTGCAAAAAGCTCTTTACCCGTACCGCTTTCTCCTAAAAGCAGCACAGGTACATTCTGTTTTGCTACATGCCTTGCCTGCTCCTTCACACTAGCAAATACACTGCTGTTACCAATAACATCCTCAAAAGTGAATACAGAATGATTTCCACTGATTTTCAATACAGATTGCTGCAATTTATTGAAATCTTTAAAGGTTATTACAGCTCCTGAAATTTCATTATTTACTTTTATTGATTTGCAAGTTACAAGAAAATTATATCTTAAGTTTCCTTTACTTACTCCTACAGATTCTTCCTCTAATGAATACTTTGCTTTGACAAATTTATTTATATATTTATTTGGAAGTATGGAATTTATGTTTTTTCCAATTATATCTGAAAATTTTATATTAAATTTATCTACAATATATGTATTTAAATTCAATATCTTGTTTTCTTTATCTATTATAATTATTCCTTCATTTACAGAGTTAATTACAGTTAAAAGCTCCTTTGACTTATATTCCAGTTTGTTATTAAAAGTTTTTTCTCTCATTCTGGATGATATAAGTTCTCCTAACCTCTTCTCAAAATCTTTATAAATATCCTGTTTTTCTAGAAAAGCTTCCTTTTGTTCATCTTCAAAAATAATCATACCTATAACGGCTTCTACTTTATCTTCAATTATAATTGGAAAACAAATTTCTGCTTTTTCATCGCATTCTTCCCTAAAACTGCATATTGTACATTCACTACACAACTTAGGATTTTCAATAAAATAAGGCTGACCTGTGATAATACATTTTTCAAACACAGAATTCTCAGGTCCTTGAAGTCCAATTTTAGCTTTAAATTTTCCCGTTCCTGCTATTCTCAGTAGGTTTTTATCCATAATAGTTATATCAATACCAATTACAGCCTTTATGGTTTCAGCAATTTCTTGAAGCTCACCTTTAATTTGGCCCATCATAAGATTTCCCACCTCCTAACAGTATAATTTATACACTTTGAGAATACCTAATATTTATAAATAGTATAACACTTATTTTAAACAAAAATAAGCTATTGGAATATGTGTATCTTTACTAAAAATCAAGATACCAATATCCAATAGCTTAAACATTCATTATTTAATTCGCTTTATTTGTATATGTCATATCCAAACCACTTCATTGAAAGTTTTGAAAGAGTTCCATCCTTCTTTAATTCATCTAAAGCTTTTTGTAATGCATCTTTAAGTTCTTTATTTTCCTTTTTAACACCTATTCCTTCTGGCTCCTTAGTTAATTTTTCAGTAAGTATTTTGTAAGTTCCAGCTTCCTTCTTAGTATAATATCCACCAACTTGACCATCAACTATTAAAGCATCAACTCTTCCGATTGATAAGTCATGAAAAGCTTCTGTTACCTTATCATACTTTTTAACTTCTTTAGCTCCTTCAATTTTATTAGCTGCTTGTTCTCCTGTTGATCCTAATTGAGCTGCTAATGTTTTTCCTTTTAAATCTGCCTTTCCTTGGATAGCGCTGCTATTTTTAACTATAATTATCTGACCACCATCTATATAAGGTCCTACAAAATCTATTTCCTTCTTTCTTTCATCTGTAATACTCATAGCAGCTATTATAGCATCAAATTTTCCTGATTTAAGTGCTAATACTATTCCATTAAAATCTGTAGTTACAGGTTCATATTTAACACCTAATTTTTTAGCTAATTCTTTTCCCATATCTATATCAAAACCAGCTAATTCATTTTTCTCATCTCTAAATTCCATTGGTGGATAAGAATCATCCAATCCTATCTTTAAAACCCCTGCATCCTTTACTTTTTGGAGAGAATTATCTGTTTTTTGATTAGTGGATGTACCACTGTTAGATTTTCCACATCCTGCAAATAAGGACATAGCCATTACTGCTGTTAAAACTAGTGCTGATATTTTTTTCATATTCATAATTTGTATCCTCCCTTGAAATGTATTATCATAATAAATTCTTTATTAAATATATTTTTTACTTTTTATATACATCGTATCCAAACCATTTTATTGAAAGTTTTGAAAGAGTTCCATCCTGTTTTAGTTCATCTAAAGCTTTTTGTAATTTTTCTTTAAGCTCTTTATCTTCTTTTTTAATTCCTATTCCTTCTGGTTCTTTAGTTAGCTTTTCACCTAGAATTTTAAAAGCATCTCCATCTTTTTTATTATAGTATCCTCCAACTTGACCATCCATAATTACAGCTTCAACTCTTCCTATAGCTAAATCATGAAAAGCTTCAGTACCTTTATCATATTTTTTAAGTTCCTTAATTCCTTGAATCTTATTAGCTGCTTGCTCTCCAGTAGAACCAAGCTGACAACCTACAGTTTTACCTTTTAAATCTGCTGATGATTTTATATCATTATTAGATTTTTTTACAGCTATTATCTGTCCACCTTCAAGATAAGGACCTGCAAAATCAATTTCCTTTTTTCTCTCCTCTGTCATACTTAATGAAGAAAGTATCATATTAAACTTTCCTGATTTAAGTGCTAAAATTATGCCATTCCAATCTGTTGGCATGTATTCTACTTTTACCCCAAGTTTTTTTCCTATTTCATTTCCAAGGTCTATATCAAACCCTACTAAATTGTTCTTTTCATCTCTAAATTCCATTGGTGGATAGGAATCGTCTAATCCTACCTTCAACGTACCTGCATCTTTTATTTTTTGAAATGAATTATCTTTACTAGTATCATTGCTTTTAGTACTTCCATTACTGCTGCCACATCCAGCCAATAGTGATACTAAAACAGCTATTATAATAAGTACTGCTGATTTCTTTTTCATGTAAATGCCCCCCAATATTTATTTTTTTATAATTATACAATTATTTTTATAATTATGCAACACATTTCTTAAACTTTTGTTAAAAAAATATAAAAAAAATAAGCTGATACGCAATATCAGCCAATTCATAAAAAATTAATTAATGTATAAAGTAGTCAACTATGAGAAAGCTTTATCCGATCGCTACCATTGCTAACACCCAACCTTATATCAAAGTTGTGCATAAGCACTGCTACGCGCCTGGATAAGTTCTTCTAAGGTTCAGCTGGGTAAAAAACTAGATGGTATTTTGCAAACTTTGCTTCATAGAAAATTATCCTTATAAACAAATTCCACTGAACCTAAGAATCACTTTATTTAAATTCCTTTTGGGATAAAAGCCACATTATAATTTATAGATGCATTTTTTAAAAGAGGTTTGTCTACAGTTACATGTTTTACTTCTTCTAAATTTTTAGCAGAAAATATAACTGTTCCTCCCTTTCTGTTATAAAATCCTCCACCTATCAAATACTTATTTCCACTTACTCTTCCGTTATTAACTCTAGTTCCACCAGGTTTAACTTCTTCTTTTTCAGATTCTACTGATGTATAATTAATTCTTACAAAAACATTATATTTATCCATAATCAATCCCCCTATTTTTTCATTGGGTAATTTTTTTAATTCAATTTCTTTTATGTTTATATTATATCGAACACTTGTTCGATAGTCAAGTTTTTTATCGTTATCTAAAATTTTTAGTGTTATATTACTGTAACTATTTAATTTATATGAAGCTTTATTAAAAATATACCAATTAATAGCTTTATAAGTTAATCATATTAAAAGTCTGTCACAAGCATGTTACAATTTAATATATTTTTTTATAAGGTGAGTTGCAAATCAAGCTAGTATACAATAATATTTATTTTTGATAAAATGAATTTATATCAATTTTAGGGGGGTTTTTTTTATGTTTGGTACTATAGTGAATTTCCTTGCCATTATAGTTGGAAGTATTATTGGAATGGTTTTAAAAAGGGGCATATCTGAAAAAATAAGCACTACAATAATACAAGGTTTATCCTTGTGTACTGTTTTTATAGGAATTTCCGGTGCAATAAAAGGGTCTAATTTCATTCTTATTATAATATCTGTTGCATTAGGGGCTCTTATAGGCGAATTGGTAGACATCGATAAAAAAATTGAAGGTTTAGGAAACACAATAGAAAATAAGTTTAAAGGAAAGGGTTCAAATATATCTCAAGGTTTTGTAACTTCAAGTTTATTGTTTTGCGTAGGTTCTATGGCCATAGTAGGAGCCTTAGAAGGTGGCTTATCCGGTAACTATAAAATACTTTTTGCAAAATCTATACTAGATGGTACAGTTTCTATTATTTTTGCATCTTCTCTTGGACTTGGAGTACTTCTTTCATCATTTTCAGTACTAATTTATCAAGGCAGCATAACCATTGCAGCTTCTCTTTTAAAGCCACTTTTAACGCAGTCAGTAATTACAGATATGACTGCAGTTGGAAGTATTCTTATAATGGGGTTAGGTTTTAACATGCTTAACATGACTAAAATAAAGGTAGCAAATTTGCTTCCTGCAGTTTTTATTCCAATTATTTATCAAATCATTATGAATGTAATAAAGTAAAAATATTGCGAAACAATATTTCTAGAGGACAGAGGACAGTGTCTGACGTAAGGAGGAAAACTTACCTTCATTGTCCTCTGTCAATTGTCCTCTAAAAAATACTTCGCATTTATTTAAGTGGATTTTTTCTAAATACATTATAAACTTAAATAAATAACAGCATAATTTTAATAATAAAGATTTTTATATATTCTATTTTCTAAAAATTCAAGCATAGTAATGTCGTTTTGTTTTCCTATCCATTTCCATATACTAGTACAACTTTTTCTAAGTTGTACCTTTCTTTCTATACGTATCAAATGTATCAATAAAACTACAAAAAAATGAATTATTTACCTAACAAACACAAATAATCCTATGAACTTTACTATTAGACCGCACAATTATTCTATAAATAACTATTCTGTGATACAAAACATGATAACCATAAAATAATAATGGTAGTTTCATAGCAAACAGTTATTATGCATAATTATGAAATATTATATTTATTTAAACTATTGTCATAAATCTAATGCGTCATTATTCAACATGCATAATTCACAAAATATATAAAATCACCAAGGAAGTCACTTGAGAATTGCCACATAGATAATATAACTTCAAATTAACATATAATTTGACAAAAATATTATTCAGTAATAATATAATTTACATGACATCATCCGGATGAACGTTAAATATATAAAAGGAGTTACAACAATGAAAAGTATTGACGAAATAAAAAAAGCAGTATGCAACGCTATTGATGATAATTCAGAAAAAATAATAGACTTTGCAAAACAAGTTGGACAAAATCCAGAACTGGGATTTAAAGAAAAGGAAACAGCAGAAAGAGTAGCAAAGTTTTTTAATGAAATAGGCTTGAATTGTAAAGAAGGACTTGCTTTAACTGGAGTAAAAGCAAAGTTAAAGGATAAGAACAATGGAATAAATGTAGCTATACTAGGAGAATTAGATGCAGTTATATGCAAAGATCACAAAGACGCAGATAAAACAACTGGAGCTGCTCATGCTTGTGGTCATAATTTACAATTAGCTGCAATGATTGGTTCCGCTGTAGGATTAAAGTTATCTGGTGTAGAAGATAATTTGGACGGAAATGTAACCTTTATGGCAGTGCCAGCAGAAGAGTGTATTGAGGTTGCTTATAGACAAAAGCTTAAGGATGAAGGAAAAATTCATTTTTTCGGTGGAAAACAGGAATTAATCTCTTTAGGAGAATTTGATGATGTTAATATAGCCATGATGATGCATTCTTCAAAAAATACTCCTGAACCAGCAGTAGGTATAGGAGAATCAAGCAATGGATTTTTAGCTAAGACAATTCAATATATAGGAAAGACAGCCCATGCTGCAGAAGCCCCTCATGAAGGTATAAATGCTTTAAATGCTGCAATGCTTGGTTTAATGGGAGTTAATGCTTTAAGAGAGACCTTTAGAGATGAAGATTGTATTAGAGTACATCCTATAATTACAAAAGGTGGAGATGTGGTAAACAGCGTTCCTGATGATGTAAGGGTTGAAACTTATGTTAGAGCTAAAACTATAAAAGCAATGAACGAAACAAATGAAAAGGTTGATAGAGCCTTAATGGCAGGTGGATATGCAATAGGTGCTGAAACAATAATAAAAACTATTCCTGGTTATTTACCTCTTCGCTGTTCTATACCTTTAAACAATTTATTTAAAGAAAATTGTAAAGAATTTTTACCAGAAGATAAAATTTTAAATCCAGGACATTTCAATGCTTCTACTGATATGGGAGATGTTTCTCACTTAATACCTACTATACACCCTTATGTTGGCGGCGTTAGTGGATGTCTTCATGCAAAAGATTTTAAAGTTGAAGATTATCATGCTGCATGTATTTTACCAGCAAAATTCTTTGCTATGACAGTAGTAGATTTGCTAGTTAATAATGCTAAAAATGCTAAAAATGTTATTGATGATTTTAAGCCTGTATTCTCAAAAGAAGAATATGTAAAAGCAATGAATCAGTACTATAAATAAAAGTAAGGAGGAAAAATAAATGAAAAATTGGAAGATTCACACTATAGCACTTATATTAGTAATTATAGCAGAAGCAATTGGAACAATAAAATTTAAAATTGGTCCTGGTATTGTAGTACTATTACCAATGCTTTATGCTTTATTTTTCGGAATTATGTTAAGTCCTAAATTTTTAAAAGTAGTAAATGATAAAGATATGCTTAGTGCAAAAGGAATGATCACTATTTCTCTAATGCTCTTAATGGCAAGATATGGCACAACAATAGGACCTACTTTACCTAAAATTATAAAATCAAGTCCAGCATTATTCTTTCAAGAATTTGGACACTTAGGATCAGTAATTTGTGTTGTACCTATTGCAGTTCTAATTGGATTAAAACGAGAAACCATAGGTGCAGGTCATTCTATAGGTCGTGAGCCTAATGTAGCATTAATTAGTGATCTGTATGGATTAGATGGTCCAGAAGGTCAAGGTGTCATGGGTGTATATATTTGTGGAACAGTTTTAGGAACTATTTTTTATGGAATACTTGCTAGTTTGTTTGCAGCATATTTACCATTTCATCCTTATGCTTTAGCTATGGCATCAGGTGTTGGAAGTGCAAGCATGATGACCGCAGCAGTAGGTTCTCTATCTGCTATGTTCCCTAGTATGAAAGATACCATTGTAGCCTATGGTGCTGCTGGTAACATGTTCTCAGGACTTTGTGGAGTATATATTTCACTATGGATTGCAATACCATTTACAGAATGGGCATATAAGAAGTTATATTTTATAAAATATAGAAAACCTGCATCAGAAGATGAACAAATGTTAAAGAAGGAGGCATAAACATGAAACTAAAGAATTCCATTTTCATTTTAGTTCTAATAGGAATATTATCTCTAGTAGGAAATTTAATAGGTTATAAAACTAGTATACTAGCAAGTATACCAGGTATGTTGATTTTAGTTGGAATTTCTATTGCAGGAATTTTACTTGCAAAAATTATTCCAGTAAAAATACCTGCAGTTGCATATGTAGTTACTTTAGGTTGTATTATTACATATCCTGCTGTACCAGGTTCCGCTATTATAAATTCATATATTAGTAAAGTTAACTTTTTGGCATTAACAACTCCTATTTTAGCTTATGTAGGTATATCCATAGGAAATGACCTAGAATCCTTTGCTAAATCAGGCTGGAGAATTATATTAATATCCTGCCTCTCCTTTATAGGTACATTCTTAGGATCTTCTCTTGTTGCACAATTTGTATTAAAGCTTACAGGACAAATTTAGCAACTTTCACACATACATAATTTAAGCTTAATATAAGCATAAAACGAAAGTTAAGTTAGTAATATAACAAAACTGCCATGTAACACATTGGCAGTTTTATTTTTATCTGATGGATACCTACTGTAACACTCACACTAAGTAAGATTCATCATATAGAAATTCTCATACATTTTATTTTAGTCAATTGATGAAGATTATTTATTACATCATATCCTTTTCCAACACTGAACACTTTATTTAAAACATACTGAAATTTAATTCTACATAGCAAAACTGAATGAATACCAAGTTTATTCGCACCAATACAGTTTTTTAAGTTATCATCAATAAACACTGTATTTTCAGGCAACACACCCAATTCATCTAGTGCAGTTTGATACATAATACTTTCTGGTTTGGTAGCCCCTAACATTGATGAAACAACAAATGTGGAAAAATAATTTTTCAATTCTGCTGCTTCAAATACCATATTTAAGGATGGCCAGGCATCAGATACTATTCCTAATTTATATTTTTTACTGAGTATACTGATTACATTTACCACTTCATCAAAAAATATATACTTTTGTGGGTTGTACACTAAATCTTTAGCAATCCCTTTAACAGCATCTGTCTTTAAATCTAATTCAGGAAGTTCTTTAAAAAATATATTATAATACTTGATAAAATGGCCATATTCTTCTTCCTGCGTTTTAATTAATTTACATGAATTTATATAATTATATGCCTTTTTAAAAGCAACCTTCTTTTTATTCTTTGAAATACTATTAAATACATCTTTATCAACATATTTAAAAAAGCTTGGTGTTATAAACCAATTTCCAGACTTAGGGTAATTCAGCACACGACCAGAGTCAAATAAAATTGCCTTAATGTTTGTACTCATAGCAACCTGAGAACCTCCAATCACAACATCAACCATGATACTGCATCTAGAATATTTTCTGCTATATAATCTGGTTGTATACTAGACCATTTACTTCTATACTTTCCCAATGCTTCGTTTCCTGCACCTGTCATAACTAATATTTTCTTTGTTCCAGCATTACTACCTGCCAACATATCACTCCATCTATCGCCAATCACAACACATTTTTTCAAATCAATATTGTATTCATTTGAAGCTTTTATCAGTAATTCAGAACTTGGTTTTCTACAAGAACATTTTTCATCTTCACCATGTGGACATATATATGCCTTGTCAAACCCAAACCCTAACAATTCCCTTTCAAAATCTTGTATTGTACTTTCCCCTCTTGAAATTCCTGGTTGATTTGTAAATGCAAAAATCTTTATACCTAAACTTTTTAAAAGTTTTATAGCTTCTTTTGCAAAGGGATATAATTCAAATTCACCTGGATAAACTGCCGAACATCCTCCTCCAATAGTTCCATCTCTATCAATAAATACTGCATCTATAATATCCTTCATTTTTATTCTCCTTATGAATATTTATTATAAATATTTTTTAAATCCTTTTACAACATCGTTGCCATATCCTATAGATTCATAAAATTTATGAGCACCTTTTCTACTAAAAGCCGATACTAACATTGTAAAATAACACTCTTCCCTTCTAGCAATACCTTCGATAAAACTCATTAGTACTTTTCCAATTCCCATTCTCCTGCAGTTATTTTTTACTATTACATTTTCAATGACCATAAATGGCTTACAATCACCACCAAGATCCTGACAAATAATACCTAACAGCGAACCAACTAGATTGTTATTATCATCCTTTGCTCCAATCAATGTATAGTTTTTATCTGAATTAATCAATGCAAACTTATCTCTGAACTTTTCAAAGTTTGCTTTTTTTCCTAAAAGTTGTTCATATAAATTGGATAAATCATTTAAATCATCATATGTTATTCTACTTATAGTAATCAAGTTTATTTCACATCCTTTTCCCAATTCTCATCTCACAATATATTATAATTTAGAACTTTACATTTTTTATTGCTTTTACTGCTATAGATATTGAAAAAAGTGCTTTTATATGATAATTGTAAAATCATCCTAAAAATCTATACAAGTTTTCTATATGAATACTCTTTCTATGCTATCAACTAATAAAATACCTATTGATATAACAGAAATATTTTCTAATAATAAAAAAATAGAGCTCTGATTATAGCCCTATTTTCACATATAATTTTAAATAAAATCATATAAATTTGTAATACATTTAGCCGTGATGACAACCTTATCATATATAACGGAATGAAAGTTAAAATCCAAACTTACACTGCACTCTTACGTAGCATAATTTTTATATTACATAATAAGTTTCTATTTATTTTCATACTTAAGCATTAAATCTACATTAGATTTTTCCACTGAACTTAATTCTTCATCACTACCTTTAAAAGCAGTATTAGGCTTGTACCACGTTTTATTATTAAAATAAGTTTTGAATGGTTCTGTTTGAAATACAAAACCATGTCTTGCATATATTTCATTCCTTGCTATAGCCAAATTTTCCTTACTTAAAGAACTTACTTGATCATCTGTGAGTTTTGTACTTCCACTGTTAGAAAACATATATTCATCAGATTTACTATTAGTATTTGCAGCATTGTTCTTATCTTTACTGCTGTCCTTTGATTTATCTGTGCTTTCACTAACATTTGATGTACTGTTTCCATCAGTTGATGTACTACTACTGCTGCTATTACCAACTGTATTTGTAGTTGATGCCTGCGGCTTTGAAGGTGTATCATTTTTAGAATAAAAATAATACGAACCAAAACCTACAGTCAAAATAACCAATCCTATTAGTGCACCTATCATTACTGACTTTAAAGTCCCTTCATTTGAATGGTTATAATTCTCTTCTTGCTCTATTCTATTTGGTACTTCCCTTATTTTAGGTATTACTTGAGTGTATTCGCTATTATAATTATTTTTTTCTCTAATACTGTCATGATTACCATCTATCTTTTGCGGTGAACCACATTTAGTACAAAACTTAACTTCATCTGATAATCTTGTACCACATTTTACACAATAATGCATTATAAAAAATTCCTCCTCTACATATCTTCTAATGATTATAACATCAAGTGATTCTTAAACTCAAGTGGAATTTGTTTACGAGAACTACTTATTACCAAATCAAATGCTGATAAAATTATATACTTCATATCCAAAAAAATCTGCTGACAAAAATATCAGCAGTTTTTATTTCATCATATATATTATTTAGTAGCTTGTATACTCTGCATTTGATAACCATTTTTTGCTTCATTGTACTTAAATGTATAAGTATATTTAAAGGTTTTAATTGAAGAACTTCCATTTTGATATATGTTATATACTTCTTCTGTATTTACGGTACCAGATTTATTATCATCACTTAATTTGTAAGACAACAAATTAAAGGACATAATCTCTTCTTTTATTCCTTTACCATAAGTATCAGGAATGTAACCTTTTTGTTCATCATAAATTTGACTTCCTGGATATAGCAAATCTTCCAACATGTAAAAACTATTAGTATTTACTGCTCTTGTGAAATAATAAGTATACCAATACACTAAATTATGAACTTGATTTTCTTGATTTCTAATTAAACTTTCAGCTTGAGCAAAATTTAAATATACGTCTTTATCACCCTGATCTACTGTTTCTTCATTGCTTTTTAACATTTTGCCATCTTTAGTAATGACACCATATATTTTTGTATTGTTATCTAAAGGTCCAAAATTTCCTGCATCTGCAACTTTAGTTCCTGTATCCTTGCCATTTACAAAAATTTTAGCATCCGGGTAATCACTTTTCACTTTTACATAATTAAGATTTGTAAAAGTTTCTATATTAACTTTATCACTGCTACCATCCATAAAATTAATATCATGTGGATCACTTAAAGAAGTGTATTTTCCTTTATAATTTGCTAAAATAGTATATTTTCCTGGTATAAATGGTCCAAATTCTTTGCTAAAATTATCTGAATCACTTTTCCCAATTTCCGTACCATTTAATGAAAAAACTACATCTTTTATGCTTGTCTTAACTTGAATAAAACCTGGCTTTATAGCTATTTTATAGTTAGGAAAAAACAAAAATTTCTTTCCTGCATATGCAAGAGTTAAAACAGATCTGCCGCTGCCATTCATTCCAGTTAAAGCTTTGGTTTGACTTGCATTTGCAGCATCCTTTTTCAAACCATTTACTACTGTATTTAAATAAGAAGGATTGTCCTTAAAATAAGTTAGTAATGGCACAACTGTCTTATCGTTTATTTCCAATCTATTGTCATCACAATAAAGTGTACTAACCAAATCTCCTTTATTTCCTGAAGCAACAGCATTTTCAAACCTTGCAACTACCTTAGAAGGATTCGACATTAAATTGCCAATTGCATATAAACCAATTAAGAGTACTACAACAATTGAAGCTATCACAATACCTATTCTGGTTTTCATAGAACTTCCAAAATTTCTTCTCTCGTTATTAGTAGGAACTATAATTTCGTTATTATAATTATAATCATCTTCATCCATATATTCATCATTATCTGCAATTTTTTCATCTAATTTATCCTGATTTTCATTTAATTCAGTGCCGCATTTAGCACAAAACTTTTGTCCTTCTTCTAATTTTTCACCACATTTTCTACAAAAACTCATTTTCCCACCTCTATCCAAACTATTTTTAATACCTAATATTCTTCATCACATTAGTTGCAGACATTATTATATCGGATATATTGGAAGATAAAAATTTCTGTAAACACATTAAAATCACGATAAAAGCTGCTAAAAATGATACTGCAATTATAAATACTGAATGATTTTCATCTATAAATAATTCTTCCCTAATAATTATAGATAAACTTGCTAGTGAAACTATTAGTCCGATTAGGAATATACCTGCACCTACGTAAATCGACATGTAGGAAAGTAAAATTGAAAGTACTTCAAAGTATAAAGTGGGTACTGAAATAATAAGTACCGTTTTATATATTGTAAAAGGATCTCTTTTATCCTTTGATACAATATTAGTGCCCAAATATATAACTATAAAAAGTACTATAATTACGCCTAAAAACAACATACCATTTTGCAAAAATATTTTTCCATAAGGTATGTTTATAAGAGATTTAACCTTATTGATTTCAGTTGTTAAACCCATTATATCATTTGCACTTGGTACATTTCTGGATGAACCTGGCTGTATTAAATTCATTATTCCTGATATTTTTTGTACTAAATCTAAAGCTATGTTTTGAATTGTAGAAATAATTTGATTTACCTTCCATACTCCTAAAATTCCTTGAACAATTGCAAGAAATATTGTTAACCCAATAACAGAAGATTTTTCACCATTTTCTACAAACTCTTTCCCCCCTGAAACAGGCTTAAATAGCATTTTAATTAAAATATTTCTTAAACTTAAAAAATTCACTTGATTTTTAAAACTTGTATAAGAGCTATATGCTTCTTTTTGAGAATTAAAAAAAGTATCTTTTGGAACAAAATTTTGATTTTCATTAGATTGTATTTCTTCTTCTTGTAAGTCTTCAATTAACTTTACACCACAATTAGTACAAAATACACTCCCATCTTCAACTTTTGATCCACATTGGTGACAATAACCCATGCTTATTCCTCCTTAAAATAATTTTGTGGACTTTTTCTTTTGTATTTTTTTCCTTGTTATATATTCTACAATTTTTATAAAATTCCTTCAAATTACATTATTTTTATTCATTTTAAGCTATAATAAAGTAATTATATCGTTTTCAGATAGTGAAAATTAAAGATAGCTTTCCATACAAGGATTTTATATATAGCACTTTCTAGTAAATTATGAATTATTCTTAAATATTAAACACTACATGTTGCTTAATTGACAAAAAATAATTGCATCAGTTCAATACTAATGCAATTACATTATAAAATTTATCTCATTTTATTTAATACAAACTGCGGAATAAGTCTAGTAAGTTTAGATGGCATCAAATTTAAATCATCTCTTCTTATTCCACCTAAAATTACTAATCCAA
The DNA here is from genome assembly GCF_001038625.1 of Clostridium carboxidivorans P7. Lineage (GTDB taxonomy): Bacteria > Bacillota > Clostridia > Clostridiales > Clostridiaceae > Clostridium_AM > Clostridium_AM carboxidivorans. The sequence goes on along the minus strand of NZ_CP011803.1, from coordinate 585,789 downwards.
AACCATATGTAAGACCACCTACCCCAATAGCTATTACTGTAGCTATTGTATTAGTAACATATCCTTTATGTATGAAGCCAAGCACTAAGCTTAGAATATAGTACGTACCAAAAGATAAAGCTCCCATAACAGCTGATGCTATAATTGGCTTTATGGAATGAATCCAGAGACTTAGTTTTAAATTTAAAGACTTTTTAATAATTCTATGATTTAAAACTATAGGAATTGCAAATCCTATTATGCTTCCTCCTACCGCTCCTAATATATTAATCTTAGGCATTGCTATTAAAAAATAATTAGAAGTTATTTTAAAAACTATCCCTATAACAGAATACAATGTAGCAGTAAAAAGTTTTCCTATTCCTTGCAATATAGTTGTTTGTATTTGCATAATAGCCATTAATACTAAAACTACAGAACCATAGGCCATAATAAATTCTCCTCCACGGAACTTCAGCATATCATAAATTGGAGTACTTAAAGAAGCAAGTCCAACAGCGCAAGGTACTGCAATCAAAAAGCATAATCTAAAGGAATAGTTTATTTTGTTTCTTGCAAGCTTCTTATCCTTCACTGCTATTGCACTAGATATAGCAGGTAAAATTGCAGCTGAAAGTGAAGATATAATGGCAATAGGTACATTTAAAAGAGATTGATATTTAACTAAATATCCATATAATATACTAGCATTAACTTCAGTAATTCCTCCTACCATAAGTCTTGATTTTGTATTATATACATCTACTAAATTTCCAGCATAAGTCATACCTACACATATAGTTATGGGTACACCATATTTAACTATTTTTCTTAACAATTGCTTTGTAGTAAATCTTCTTACTTCTTCATTTATATATCCTTTAGGCACTTTAAACCTTCTATTGCTTTCATAATAATACATGAGAAAAACAGCTGAAATAAGTGCTCCTACAGATGTTCCTATGGTAGCTCCTGCACAACCAGCTTCTAGTCCAAACTTCATGAAATAAACAGCAAAGCCTAAAGAAAAGATAATATTCATTATCTGCTCTATAACCTGTGATAGTGCTGTTGGAGTCATATTTGCACGTCCTTGAAAATACCCTCTATAAGCAGATGCAACAGACGTAAATAATATAGCTGGTGAAAGTGTTAAAAGTGATAAATAAGCCTTATTAAATTTAACTAATTCAGCTAAAGGATTTGCAAAAATAAGCAATACAAGTGACATAAGAATTCCCAAAATCACAAGTATGAATCTTGCTATTTTAAAGCTTTTTACTGCATCTTTATAGTTCCCAACTGCTGTAAGTTCAGATATAAGCTTTGATATTGCAACAGGTATTCCTGAATTGGTAATTACAAATATAAAAGTATATACCTGATATGTAGCTCCATATATTCCATATCCTTCGCCGCCAATTATCATTATTAAAAAGGGTATGTAGAGTAAAGACAAAACCTTTACCATCATACCCGCCGCAGAAAGTATTGCAAATCCTTTAGTAGTTGACTGTTCCTTCATAGTAAAACTCCTTATCTATATCCCCCATATTGATTATAAATCATCTATAACATATTTAAATATAAATTTGGATCTACGATTAAAACTTATCAAAAATATCATTTTTAATCTTTTTCAATACAGGTGGCAATCCTGATGCTACAGTTTTATTTTGCATGTAAATAAATTTTTCAGTACAATCTCTAAAAATAAGTTTGTATGCATATAAAAATTGATAATTTAAACCATATTTATTGAAGAAAAAACTGTTTAATTTAGCTGTACCATATTTTGTATCTCCTAATATCGGATTACCCAAATGGTTTAAATGAGCTCTTAATTGATGACTTCTTCCTGTTAACAATTCAAGTTCAACTAAAGAAAAAGTTCCACAGCTTTGAATGTTTTTTACATTCATACTAATTTCTTTTGTATCTTTTCTAGGTTCATCATAAACCTGAGATATATTTTCACTTTCATTTTTATGAATATACGCCTTATACAAGCCATCCTTAATTCTTCCTTTTATTAAAGCTTGATAATACTTATGTATTTTCTTTTCCCTTATCATTTCATTTAATAATTTTAAAGCTTCATAATTTTTTCCAAATATAACTATACCAGAAGTGTTTCTGTCCAATCTATTGCAAGAAGCTGGTGTAAATGTTACTTCATTTTCTGGAGTATAATCCCCTTTGTCATAAAGATATGAAAGTACATAATCTGTTAAAGTGTGCTCTTTCTTTTTTCCATCTGAGTGCACTAAAACTCCAGGCCATTTTTCAATTACTACCATGTTTTCATCTTCATAGGCTATTTTTAAGAAACTATTTTCTATTCTATTAAACTTCTTTTTTGTTTGATTCGAAGTTATATCTCTTGTTTCTATTAAATCTCCTTCCATTAATGCATACTTTTCTTTGGCCTTTTTGCCATTTACCTTCACATCACCTTTTCGTATGCTCTTATATATAGCACTTAAAGGCATATCCTTAAGCCATTTTCTCAAAAATTTGTCTAATCTCTGTCCTGCTTCATTTGGTCCTATTTCAATTTTCATATCATCACTCCTAATAAGTATTATATATCTTTCTACATCAAATTTCTCTATTATGTTATTATTTACATTTTATCTAATTAAACAACATCTAATTATATAACACTATTATTGTCAAAAGCAATATATAAATATTTAAATTTGTGATAATATAAAAACTAAATTCATTTTAATACAATATAAAATAATAAACCCCAACACCTTTAAAGGTATTGAGGCTCATTATTATCTTAAAAGTTCGTATGCAATTTTACACTGTAATGCTATTCCAACTGGAAGACAATCTTCATCAATATCAAATAGACTTCCATGAGCTGGATTTACTATTCCCTTTTCTTCATTTCTACATCCTAAATAATAGAACGCTGAAGGTCTTTCCATGGAGAAATAAGCAAAACTTTCAACTCCTAAACTTGGGTTCTCCAATATTTTTACATTTTCTTTTCCTATTAAGCTGTCAGCAGCACTTAAAACTTTTTCTAACATATCATCATCATTATACAAGCAAGGATAGCTCTCTTCTATATCTATTTCACATTCTCCACGCATTGCATGCACAGTTCCTTCAACTACTTCAACTAATCTTTTCTTTACATAAGCTCTGTTTTCTGTAGTCATAGTTCTCATAATACCTGATATTGTAACTTCTTCTGGTATTATATTTTGAGCTGTACCTCCATGAATAGTCCCTATAGTTATAACTGCTGCATCTGTTGGTGATATTTCTCTACTTATAACATTTTGAAGAGCTATTACCACTGAACTTGCTATAACTACTGGATCTATTCCTGTATGTGGGCGAGCTCCATGAGCTCCTTTTCCCTTAATTTTTATGGTAAAAGGATTTGACGCCGCATTTACAACTCCTCTTTTTACTCCTATTTTTCCAACCTCTATATTTTCATCTACATGCAAACCTATTACATTATCAACTTGTGGATTTTCTAAAACTCCTTCTTTTATCATTACTTTAGCTCCACCTGTGGTTTCTTCTGCAGGTTCAAAAAATAATTTTACATTTCCATTTAATTTATCTTTTATACTGTTTAATATTTTAGCCGCACCTAAAAGTATAGATGTATGTGCATCATGCCCACAAGCATGCATTTTTCCCTTTACTTTTGAACAGTAGTCACAGTTTTTTCTATCTTCTAGTGGAAGAGCATCCATATCGGCTCTTAATCCTATAGTTTTATTTCCATTACCCTTTATTATTCCGCAAATTCCTGTTTTAGCTGTTTCAGTATATTCTATACCTTCCTTTTGTAAAAAATCCTTTATCTTTTGAGAAGTTCTGTTCTCCTCATAACCCAATTCTGGATTCATATGAAAATCTCTTCTTATACTTACAATTTCATCTTTTATATTCTCTGATAGTTTTAAAAAATCTAATTCCATGTTTAATTCTCCAATCTACAATATTATTGCCAACCAATTTCAATTATATCGCCACTTGAAAGCTTATCATAATAGCCTGCATCTTTTTGATTTAAACGTAAATATAACTTTCCTTTGGGTATTGTTAAATCAAAATCTATAAAATTAAATATATCTATAAAAACATATTCCTTTTTACCTTGTAAACATACGTTTTTACCATTAACTATTACTTCAATTTCATCTTCTGATTTTTCCTTTTTTAATAACTCTTCATCTTGTTTTGTTTCTTTATTTTCCTCTAAAGCTTCAACTTTTTCTTCACTTTTTTCACTATCTAAAGCAGCTTCCACCTCACTAGTTTCATTTTCTACAGTAGTTTTATTTTCTACGGTATCAACACTTTCTTCACTAGTTTCAATTTCCTTTTGTTCAACAACTTCTTCTATAACCTCATCTTTTTCTGCTTCATCATTCTTTATACTATAAATTCTGTCTCCCTCTTCTATTTTATAGTCATCTGAAATTTCTGTGCCATTTAAATAGTATTTATATTCTTCACTGTTTTCCGATACATATTTTTTATATTGAGTTAAAGTTTCAGGAAATAGTATTTCAACTTCATCATTTTCCTTTATTTTTTCATTAAGATCAACCTTTTCCCCATTTATTAAAGCTATTGGCTCTAAATTTTCTATTATGTCATTAACAAAAAAGCTTATGGAGTAAAGCCTTTTAACATAATCTAAAGCACTAGGTGCAGAATCATTTCCATCTCTAGCATATTTTATTTCTACCTTATCTCCTTCTTTAACATCCTCATCTATATTGGACTTATTACCATTAAGCATAATTTCTGCTGGTGAAGCAAGAGTTCCAAAGGCTACTCTTTTAATTCCATTTAAAGTGAATCTAATATTTTTTCCGTTTCTGCCAATTAGTACTTTAGGATTCATCCCCCCCTGCATCATTACATCCATCACTGTATGTCTATGTGAATTAAATAAGCTTATTACTTTATCATTTAAAATTACATCTATAAAGTCATGTCCAAGCCTTCTTATGGAAACTAATGCTATTCCCAAAACTGTTACACCAGTACTACCTAATGAATTATCCTCACATACACATTCGGTTACAGCATCCCTACCTTTAATGGCTATTCTTTGAGGTAATATGTTAAGCTTATCTGCTAAAAACTCCTTTAATTTAGGAGTATGTGCTCCTCCTCCTACTATAAAAATAGCATTAGGAGATTTATCTCCATTTAATTCTATAATTTTACTTCCTATTTCATCTGCTATCTTTTTTACTGTTGGAGTAATGAATTTCACTACATCTTCGGAATTCAATTCATTTTCTAATCCTAAAACATCTTTATATACTAATTTATCATTAGTACTGCACTGTCTTTTTATATATTCTGCCGTATTGAAATCTACAAGATAATTTTGTGCAATGACTTCTGTTACTTCATCACCAGCTAAAGGAACCATACCATAGGCACTTATAGTATCCTTACTACTTATAGCTATATCTGAAGTACCTGCACCTACATCTACCAACGCTAAATTTAAAAGTCTTAAATTTTGTGGTATAGCTGCTTCCATAGCTGCTATAGGCTCTAAAGTCATACTTGCTACTTGAAGTCCAACCTTTTCCATAACAGAATAAAGACTATCTACTACTGATCTTGGAAGAAAGGTTGCTATAACTTCTGCTTCTATGTTTTCTCCCTTATGTGAAAGTAAATTGTTTATTATGTATCCATTTAAATAATAATTTTTTACACTATAGCCAACACAATAAAGCTTTCCTTCCCTTTGTTCATTTATTTTTTCTTCCGCACTTTTTACTGCTGTAAGCTCTAAGCTTCTTACAGTATCCTTATCTATTTCCTTATCATAATCAATTTTAAGCTGTGCTTTAGATACCATAGTCCTTAAAAATCTTCCTGCTGCTGCAATGGATACACTCTCCATTTTCATATTAAGCTTTTCTTCTAACTGCTTTTTAACATTGTTTACTGCATTAGCTACCAAACCTATATCATGAATTTGACCATCTATCATGGCTCTTTCTTCATGCTCTATACAATATTCAGCCACTATATGAAATTTTTTATCTCTTACTGTACCCGCTGTACCTATTACAGAACGTGTACCTATATCTAATGCAAATATTACATCTTGTGGATTAATGTTAGTATCATTCATAATATTTACCTCTTCATCTTTATAATTTAAAAGCTCATAGTTCTAAAAATATGGCCTTTTTGCCTTATAAACATTATAAATAATTATAAAATATTTGTAAACTAATCTATTTATATTATAAAACTTTATCTACATATTTATTTTCAAATAAAAAAGGCTTAATTTAATAAGCCTTTATAACATGTGAATATTTTATTGTTAACTAAATCTACATAGTTTCTCATTCCATTTGGATATACAAATATAATCAAGTGGACTATCATAGAAAAACCACTTAAATACTCCACGTCTCGAACCAAAAGTTCTATTGAACTTCTCCATCATATTATTAAATTTATCATCAGCATATAGATGAGGATCATTCTTATCTATATTTAGAATATATCTATACTCGAAGAAATTACCTCCATTGTCATTTTCATAAAACATATTAGGATTAGTAGTTAAAAATGTCACTTTTTTCCCTATAGACTTACTCTTACCTAAATGTCTTTTTTCTCCTGCTTGTGGAATTAGTTTGCTATACTTTTCACTTGAAAAATGATAAAATATCATTCTTTTACACCTCGTTTCACTTATAATGTTATCACTAATTAGTATAAAAGTATAATATAAAACATTATTTTTAGAGGACAATGAAGGTAAATTGTCCTCTGTCCTCTGAAAAGTTGTGCCGGAATTTGCTTATATTAAGTCAAACTTTTCTACATACAAAAAGTTAATTTAAACTACAGCCTTCCACTTTTTAAAAATTCTTTTACTCTCTTATTTTTTACTAACATAATGAAATAGTACCCAACAATAATTGCACCAATTATTTCAGGCATATAAACTGCTGGATTTCTTAGTAAATTTGCAATATTCATAGCCAGCCAATTTCCCTCTGGTCTAGTAGGGAACTTCAATCCATAAGCTGGCCAGAACAATATACCTGGATATAACCACATGCTGTCCAATATTTGATGTATTAAGCTGCACACTCCAAGTGTTATAAAACCATTATTTTTACTTCTTTTAAAATAATATGATCCTAAAATTATTAAAAACATAGAAAATACCAGAGAATGAGCAAATATCCTACTATTGTGAAATGTGCTTCTAAAAAAATATGCTCCTATTGGCTTATCTATAATATCTGGAAGTATAGATCCAATGGCAACCAGCCTATAATCTATATAAGATTCATTTTCATTAACTTTTTCCACTGGAACAATATTTTCGTATAATTTAAAAGCCGCAGTTGTTATTCCTACATGTCCAAAAAATATCATATTTTTACCTCTAACATTTATGTATTATCATTTTTATAGATATTATTACATTAAACTTTATAATATTCAAGTTTTAAATATTGAGTATGTAAATATTGAAATATAAGCTGTATATGATACAATTTATAAGTAAAAATTATTTGTATTTTTTAGTAATCAATAGGAGATAGATAAATATGGTACATACAAATGAGAACAATAAAGAATTAAAAATTGAATGTAAAAAATGTTTTGGATTATGCTGTACAGCATTATACTTTTCAGCATCTGAAGGTTTTCCAACAGACAAAGAAGCTGGTAAGCCCTGCATAAATCTTCAACCTGACTTTACCTGCTCTGTTCACAAAAATCTTAGAAGTAAAGGCCTAAAAGGCTGCACTGCTTATGATTGTTTTGGTGCTGGTCAAAAGGTATCTCAAGTTACTTGTAAGGGTGTCAATTGGCACGAAAGCCAAGAACATGCTAAGCAAATGTTTGAAGCCTTTTTAATTATGAGACAGCTTCATGAAATGTTATGGTATCTTACTGAAGCATTAATGCTTCAAACGGATGCCAACCTTAAGGAAGAAATAAGTTCATTATTAGAAAACACTAAAAATCTCACCTTACTTGATATTAATTCTCTATTATCATTAGATATAGAAGCTCATAGAAGCAAAGTTAACATATTTCTTAGAAATACTAGTGAACTTATACGCACTAAAACATGTAATAAAAGAAATGCTAATTTAAAAAATAAAAAAACAATTTCTAGATCATTAGACTTCTTTGGAGCAGATCTTAGAAAAACTAATCTTATAGGTGCTGACTTAAGAGGAGCATGTCTTATTGCAGCAAACCTTAGAGGTACTAATTTGAGTGGTGCAGATTTGATTGGTGCAGATTTACGAGATGCTGACCTCAGTGGTGCTAATCTTACAAACAGCATATTTCTCACTCAAGCTCAGATCAACACAGCTAAAGGTAATTCAAATACGAGAATACCTGCAAGTTTAACTCGTCCAGATTATTGGTCCAAATAATTAAATAACCTTCATATAAAAAATCCTATTATTAAATTTTCAGTAATAGGATTTTTTATATGAAATATTCTCATTTTTAAAAAAGTTATAAACAAACTTCATAAATATTTTTCCTTAAATGATATAAAAAGCACTATTTTAAAAAGCATTTATAAACAATTTATGTTACTTTATAAGTGGATATAAGTGCTTATCTTCTTTATCTAGCCTATTTTTCAGCACTTTTATAATTTCAGCTGTGTGATTTTTAAAACTTTCAATATTGTTATTAATTTTGGTTTTAGTATTAAATTCAGCTTTATATTTTTCAAGCTCTGCATTTATATTTCCCATTTCATCTATATAATGTTTAGCCATATCTTTAAGCTTATCATCATCGCCATTTAATAATTCAGGATATAAGAAATTATCCTCTGATTGCAAATGAACTTTTAATACCCCTATTAGTAAATTAATATTTTTAGATATTTCAAAAGAATCATTTTCTATACTATTCTTGTTAATTAAACTTTCTATTGTTTTTACATTTTCACGTATTGCTTCATGTTGTCTCACAAGATTATTAATATTCATCATATTACAGTTCCCTTCTTTCACTAAAAAATATCCTTAAGTTGTTGATATTATTTTATCTGTTTTAAGTATATTATAATATTTAGCTTAATTCCGTAACCAACGGTACAAATGATAAATTTTATTCTATGTGAAGCTCATTAATTTTAAAATAACGATTAATAAGCTTTGCTATGTTTTTTTAGTTCTATAACTAAAAAACACAACAAAGCTTATGGGAATGTTACTAAATAGTATTTTTAATTATTTATATACAACATTTAAATAATTAAGCTATATTAATAGATTAATTGGTAAAATCATATACAAACTCTAAAAAATTATTCGCTTAATCTTAGTATACCTTCTTTTTCATTTATATAAGGTAGTGTTTTTACAATTTCATAAACATATTTTAACTTTTGTTTTTCTTCTTTTATGATACTGTCTTTTTCAACTTTATTAAAACAAAGCATATTACACCAAAAATCTACAAAATCATCCTTAGTTACAAAATGAGTATCTTCTTTATCTTTAACTACAAATCCGCTTTTAAATTCTTCTAATATCTCAATATCTTCAATTTTATTATTTGAAATACTTCCGCATACATCATTCCACATAGTTTTAAATGCTACCATAAAATTATACCTCCTAATCGTACAATTAACTCTCACATATATGTATATAGTATATCATATATTGTGCTTAAGTCAAACCTATTTACTCAATAAAATATAACATTAAATTTAATTTAACTACATTTATCTACAATAGTGTGCCTTATTTAACATAAATAAATTCATTAATCTATTCCTTTTAACTCACATCAATCAGCTTTTTCATGATAATAATTTGTCCCCCATACCCCAACTAATATCATTATTGCACCAATAATATGATAAAAATAAAAGCTTTCATGCAATACAATCACTCCTGCTATAATAGACACAATAGTTGATATATTTGCAAACACCGAACATCTAGAAGCCTCCATTTTTGAAAGTGTATAATTAGCTAAAAAATATGCTACTATAGATGATAAAATTCCAAGGTATAATACTGAGGTTATAAATGTTGTACTGCTTAATGGTTGAAGATAATATGATAACTTTTTATTTATTAAAAGATTAGCAATTGAAATTGCATTAAAGCACACAGCTCCTGAAAACATCATAAAGTATGTTATTTCAATAGCATTAAATTTTCTTGATATCTTCCTTGATATTATATTAAAAAACGCAGCTGAAAATACTGCACCTAATAATAACACCACACCTAAAATAGAACTTTCCTTTTTATCCGAACTTCCCATTACAACTATTAGGATTACACCAGCTACAGACAACATTATACTTATAGTTTGCTTTATGGATGGCTTTTCATTTAAAAAATACACTGCTAAAATTGTCACCGCCATGGGTATAAGAGCAATCATAAGCCCCCCTACTGAAGATGCAGTTCTTTGAAGTCCATAGGTTTCAAATATAAAATAAATTACAGGTTCAATGAAGCTAAGAATAACAAGCCACTTTATAGGTTTATTCTTATAGTTTACCTTAATTACCCTAAAAACTATAAGCAATGTCATAACTAAAAAAGCAATTAAAAATCTAAAGGAAAGAAGCGTTATAGGATCAGCTACACTTAATGCTCTCTTTGAAAACAAAAAGCTTAATCCAAAAATAAAATTCATTGCCAATGCAGTTATATACGGAAGAATATTTGATTTGTTTTCCATGATAATAATCATTCCTTTCCCTTTTTTAAATATAATAAAAAATTTAAAACGTAACTAAAACACTGATTATAATTGTACCATAACTGCTTATATACTAAATTTATAAATGACAGTATTATTTATACTTGTTCTTTATGATATCGTTTACAAATATAAATTTCAGCTATACACATAAGTTTTTTATTTCCAGTGCTTTGAGACATAAATCTGTTAATACTTCCATATGGCATACACCGGAAAGAAAAATCTAAAATTTTCTTCAAAAGTTGAGATTTTAATTTTTAATGTTAAAATTAAATTATTAGTTATTATGGTGGTGAAAATACATGAGCAGATTTATTGTTACTAATCCCAAGAAAGTAGGCTCTGCCCCTGGAACACTTGTGCATATTGGCAGCAAGTTTAAGGAAAGGTCAGAAATAACACTTATTCAGTATGATAATGAAACAGAAGAAATGCTGCATACAAATAATATTGATAAGTGTTTTTCTCATTTTAATGCTGAAAAAGTTAAATGGTTAAACATAGAAGGACTTCAGGACATTTCTATTATAGAAAAAATAGGAAGACAATTTAAACTTCATCCCCTCTTGCTTGAGGACATATTAAATACAGGCCAAAGAGCCAAAATTGATGACTACGATAATTATGTATTTATTGTATTGAAAGTACTTACCTATAATAAAGATTTAAAGAAAATAAAGTCTGAACAGGTAAGCTTCGTTTTCATTGACAATTGCATTATTAGTTTTCAAGAAAGGGATATAGGTGTTTTTGACAATATAAAAAATAGAATTAAAGTTTCCAATGGAAATATAAGAAAACTAGGAGCAGATTACCTTCTCTATACTTTAATAGATGCCATTGTAGACAGCTATTTTGTCATGCTTGAAAACTTTGGGAATAAAATAGATTCCGTTGAAGATCAACTAATAAACAAACCTGAAAAAGGAATTTTAAAAAGCATACACAATCTCAAAAGAGAAATGCTTTTTTTGCGTAATTCCATATGGCCTTTAAGAGAAGTTGTAAGTATACTCATAAGAGGCGATAATTGCCATTTCACTGAAAATACTATTGTATATTTAAGAGATGTATATGATCATATCATACAGATAATTGATACCGTAGAAGTGTATAGAGATATGCTGTCTGGTATGCTGGATACCTATCTTTCCAGTATAAGCAATAAGACAAATGATGTTATGAAGGTTCTAACCATAATATCAACTATTTTTATTCCTATAACATTCTTAGCTGGAGTATATGGCATGAATTTCAAGTACATTCCAGAGCTAGAATTACCTTATGGTTATGGTCTTTTTTGGGTTATTGTGGTAATCATCACATTACTGATGATTAGATACTTTAAAAAGAAAATGTGGATTTAAGTTTTGCAAAATGAGTACATTGCGACGTAAGTTGCAGTAGAAGTTTGGATTTTAACTTTTACTCCATGATATATGATAAAAGTTAAAATTCAAACTAGTAAACTTCAAGTGTACGCACATAATTGCATTGTTATAGGTAATTTTAGTAAGCAAAAATTATACTTAATCATAAGTTATAGTGCTTAAAATTTAAGGCATACTCTGCTGATGTAGAATATACTAAATTTCCAAAAAGTTATTTTCTAATGCAATAACAATTTATAAATTAAGCAACAAAGTATTATGAAAACTACGCTTTCTTATTCTTATATATATACATGCCAATTACTAAAATAATTATTAAAACAGATCCTGCAACAATCTTATACATATTTCTATATACAACTGTTATAGTATCTCCATTAATTATACCTGTTTGATACCCTTCAATACCTACAGCCGCTGAAGTTTCCTTAACAAATATCAATCCATCATAAGATTCTATTGGTACTTCAGGCATTACAAATTGCTCAATATTTCCATTATAAACAGCTCCAATGCTGTGAGTTAACTGTTTTTGTGATAACCACCTTGCAATATCCTTATCCTCTGAAGCAGACTTAAAATCCATAAAGCTCAAAGGTATCCCTGTTTTTTCAAAACTGTATGCAAAGGAATTTGAAGCTGACTTATCCACTTTGAATTTTGCTGTTGTATAACCAAATGTTTTTCCAGTATTATTACAAGGTATTGCTCTAAAACTGCCTTTATAAAAATCAAATCCTATTGAATAGAGATTATCTTTAAACATATCCTTAAGATTTTCTCCCATTGATTTATAGATAGGACACTTTTTAGTTACATGTCCATTATGTGCCCACAGCATAATTTTATCATTACCAAATTGTTTTTCATAATTTAAAATCCACTTAACATTTTGTGCCATATAATAATCTCTAACAGTGACTGGTTCTCTTACATCTTTGTTTTTTGCTATTTTTGAAAATTTTACACATTGAATGATTATATTCAAATCCTGATACACTTTTTCATATTCACTAATAGAGGTCTTTTCAACATAATTTTGTTTATTTTTTTCAAAAATGCTTTTTAATTCTTCAGTATCTTTTTCTAAGCCATTTAGTCTTTCGCTACTTAATGAATACATTTGATTATTCACATATGATAATTTTTCTTTGAACTTAGGAAAATTATTGTTATCAACTTTTTTTACATAATCTAAAACTCTAGTACTGTTTTTATCTGCAGACTGCATATCAAAACCATAAAATTTAATTTTTCTTTTATGCTGAGGATTTTTATTGTACATTCTCATCCATTCCACCATATCAACTACTTCTTCTGTTGACCATGTCCAAAATTTCATAGATTTAACAGCATCCTTTGCGTTTCCAGTTCCATTAAGTATATAATCATTAACATCTTGAGCTCCACCTGATTCAGCTTCTATAGCAAAAATTCTATATCCCATTTTTTCAACCAAGAATTCAAAGAAACGATGCTTCATTTCAAAAAATTCTTTAGTACCATGAGTTGCTTCTCCCATTGCTACAATTTTTTTATCTTTTAATATTTCTTGAAGCTTATTTAAGTCATCAAAACCATTTTCAGCTTTTGTAGTTTTTAAAGGTATTAGCTTACTTTTCAAATCAAATTGTTGTACATCATCAGCTTTTATGTTTATGCTTTCACATCCAAATAAAACCACAATTAGAAACAGTATTGGAAATAAGAATTTTAGGTACCTTTTGAAATTTTTCATATATACTTCCCCCCATTTGCTGACTTTTTAGTTAATGTTTATTTAAACTATATTCCTAAAATCAATCTATGATTACTTTATAATCACATCGTAATTTTTACCCATATATTGAAAATTATATCATTTAGTTTAAATAAATTCATTACAATCATTTCAAGCAAAAGAGTATTCCAAATCATGTTAACTTTGATCGTTTATAAAGAATTGCTTTAACTTCACTAATATCCTTTTCATTACTCTTGGCCATCTTAACATAGCAAAAAGCTGAGGGAATGAGAAATAATTGAAATATTGATAAAGTAATTATATAGTTATTAGGTTCTCCTGAATATCTAGATACAGCAGCTAAAAGTGTTCCAACTCCAACATTTCCTAGAGTTCTTCCTAAACTATTGGCAAGATTAGCTGTACTAAAGGAAGTTCCTCTGTGCTCTGGAAGATTGACATCTGTTATTAAAGCAAGCCAATTTGGTGTATTTGCAGATTGTGCTGCTGAAGCAAAAAAAGATAAAATAAACATTGCAGCAATCCATGGATTTAAAACTATTTCTCTTAATAAACTAAAAAAAATTAAAGAAGCATTATAATTCCCGGGCAATAATAAATTTTTCATTGGCATTACAAACATTAATATATAAAATGGCATAGTAATAAAAACAAAAAATGAAGTTAATATAGCTCTTCCTTTATAATTCTTTCTTTGTGCTTTATCTCCAAGGTGACCAAAATACGAAGATGTTAATCCACCTATTTGAAATATAGCAAAAAGAAAACCTGAAGCAATTATTGCTGTTTTATTATCATATCCTTCGTGTTGTATTTTTGAAATATACAGCGTTGGAAGCCATATTAAGCTTCCAGTCGTAATATTCATAAAAAAGCCTTGAAAAAACAATAAGATATTGCTGTGCTTTGAAGCCAGCTCATATAAATGATTAAATTCTATATTGTAATTATATTCATAACCTTCTTTAATAAGCTCCTTTAATTCAGGTTCAGCTTCTCCTAATGCAGGTTCCTTTATAAAAAGATATAAAATAATCAGTAGAAAACCTATTATACTCACAATCTTAAAGGGTCTCCTCCATCCTGCATAAGTAGTAGTAAGAGAAGCCATTAATGATCCTGCAATTCCACCAAAACCTTGAGACATTCCCCAAAGGCTTAAAATCATACCTCGCTTTTTGTGTGGAATATAATCTGTTAAAACACTAAATCCAATTGATGCTATGCATCCAAGTCCTATTCCAGTAAAAATTTGAAAAATCAAAAGTTGTAAATAGTTGCTGCTTATAGATGTTAAAAATACTGATATTGACCAAATTATAGTACCTATAATAATAAGTCCTTTTCTTTTAAATTTTCCTGAAAGATATCCCCAATAAATTGATGAAAATGCTGTAACTAGAATATTAACAGCAGAAACAACTCCAAGTGCAGATAAATTCACATTTAATTCCTTAGCTATAGAAGAAAATAGTGGTGGAAATAACCCTATAATAATATTATCAAAAGCAGCCAAAGCCACAAAAACAAATATGGTATATATCATTTTTAAGTTTTCCTTATTCGTAAATCTTCACCTCTTCTCATAAGTTCATACATATTCAAAATAGTTATCTATTAAACTATAGTTTCTACCAAATTTACATAAAAAATTAATTTTTAAGGTAACATAATTAAATAAAAAGTTTTTTTATTTCACCCAATATAATTTAGAATAAGTTTTTTACATATCTGAATGTTATTTAAGAAAGGAATGATATTTATTATGACCAAAAACATACTTATTATTTCCTCTAATTACACAGGACATGGACATAAAAGCATAACTGAATCCTTATGCGAAGTTTTTTCTGAGAATAATGATGTTAACATTCACGTTGTAGATGGCTTTTCATTAGGTGGTAATACTCTTTTGAAGATAGGCAAATCTTATGGTCCTATAACAAGAAAATCTCAAAGTTTATGGGAATTGGTATGGAATATGTCTACACTAAAACCAGTATTAGTTAATGAATTTATTGAATTAATAATAAAAGATCATTTAATGAAGCTTATAGAAGAAGTACATCCTGACTTAATTTTATCTGTACACCCTAATTTCAATGGTTCTGTTATAAATGTATTGGAAGAAAATAAAATCAAAATACCATTTATTACTTTAATAGCAGACTTAGTAAGTATATATCCTCTTTGGGCAGAACCTAGGGCTGATTATACTATAAGTCCAACAACAGAAGCAAAGGATAAATGTATGGAGTTTGGTGTTCCAGAAGAAAAAATAAAAGTTTTAGGTTTTCCTGTACGTTCAAGATTTAATAATCATGGAGAACATAGTGATTATAAGACAGATAATCCTTTAAAATGCTTAATAATGAGTGGTGGAGAAGGCGTGGGAAATATGAGAAAAATAGCTGAAGTTCTTCTTAACAATTTTAACTGCATTGTTAGAATTATTGCAGGTAGAAACACAAGGCTTAAAAACTCACTTAACAAATCCTTATCAGAAAAGTATGGTGATAAGGTTGAAATTTATGGATTCATGGAAAACATACAGGAATTAATGTTTTCTTCTGATATTGCTTTTACAAGAGGAAGTCCAAACGTTATGATGGAATCCATAGCATGTAATACACCTTTAATTATCACTGGTGCTTTACCTGGCCAGGAAGAAGGTAATCCAAAATTTGCTGAAGATTATAATCTAGCAGCAGTATGTACAGATGTAAAAAAAATGAAGGATACTATAGAAGATTTACTTAAAAACAATGCAGAAAAATTAAATGAAATAAAAAGATCTCAAATGAATTATAATAATCCCAATGCTGCTAGAGATATTGCAAACTTTATTTTAAGTGTTGTTAAAAATGATTAGTTTTGATATACAAAAGTACTTGATAATTAATATTGCATAATTATCAAGTACTTTTTGAAATTCTTATTTAGCAATTCCCTACTTTCATATCAATAACTATTTTTACAATGCTATCTTATTAACCTTAATAAGCTTTAACTCTTTATTAATTAAATCATCTTTCAACTGAAAATCAAACTTTAAACATTCACTAATGCAGGATTTTTTATCACATAAGGTGCAGTGACCACCACTAGCAGTTAAATAAAAAGGCCTATCATTATATTTACTAGCTGGTATACATGGGTTTTCCTGATAAAAACAATGAAGATGGTGAGTTACTATAGCAATTATTCTATTATGATATTTATCCATAAAATCATTAAAATTACTTGTAAACATGCAATTTAAAGAATGTGATGTTTTATTATTCAAAACTTTATCCTGTAATTTGCCTATACTTGGCGGGATATGCATATCTATAAGAAAATTTATATATGGACCTTCTTTATCTATATATTCACCTATTTTATTAAGCTCCTTTTTAAAGTAATTGTGCTTATTAAAAAATCCATCGGACTTACAGCCTGTATTTAGCAATATAATATTTAATCTTTGAGGTCTTAAATTTATTATTTCATTTGTTTTTCCTATTAATTCAATATAGTTAATTTCGCTAACTGTAGAATTAGTGTATTCATGGTTACCAATATTCATAAAAAAAGGAATATAATCTTCCTGTGCAGCATTTCCGTATAGTATCTCCTTAGTTTTATTTACAAACTTCATTAACCCTTCTTTAGTTCCATTATTTGTCCCATCTCCACCATGTATAATACATAATACATTTTCACATTGTGCTGCCTTTTCCAGTAAACGAGAGTATTTTTCTAAGTTTGTTATTGCTTCCCCTTCACAAATTTTATCTGTATGAGTATCTCCCATAAAAATTATTGAAAACTTTTCTTTAAATCTTTCTTCCATACATCTATAATTCAATATAATGCTTCCTAAATCATTCAATCTTATATTAAAACAGCTGGCAACTATCATTTTCAAACACTTATCTCTCAATTTTCACATCCCCTTGCATCATTTGTATTTAATGTGTTTTTTGTATTATATTAAAAAACAATTTACACCGTTACAACTTCAACAAGTAAAATGTTATGTTTTACTAAGCTAACTTGTAATATACTCTAAAAATCCAACATGCTATTTTAAAAATTTATATACAAAAATGACATTCACCCTGACTCAAAGTGAATGTCATTTTCATAAAGAGCAACTTAATGTTTTAATTTTACTTATGAGAACTTGCTAATTTATTTAATGCATCAACAAATTCCGTAATCTCTTGTAAGCTTGCAGTAACTTCTTCAATTGCAGCAGATTGCTGCTCTGTATTTTCCAATGTAGAATCAGATGATTCCATAGTTTTATCTACAGAATTCTCTATCTTACTTGTAAGTTCTGATATTTTTAAAGCTGTTTCCTTAGAATTTTGAGATAAATTTCTTATTTCAGTTGCAACAACTCCAAAACCCCTTCCAACTTCTCCTGCTCTAGCTGCTTCTATGGCTGCATTTAATCCCAGCATTTTTGTTTGGTCAGCTATGCTTTTTATTGAATCAAGTATTGTGTTAATTTCCAAAGATATATTTTTTACATTAACTATTTCTTCACTTAAAACGTGTTGGTTATTAGTTACATTAACTGAAGAAGCTGATAATTCTTCCATAGTAGCTGAAATCTGACTAAAATTCTCTGAAAGCACCTGGGACATATTTCTAATCTTTAATTCTTCATAACCTATTTTTGATAAAGCATTAGCAATTATATACAGTACTTCTGCAGCTGCTCTTACGCTTTTTTCAGTAGTAACCTTTACCTTATTTACTGCTTCCACATATCCATTTTCATTAACTCCTATTTCATTTGCAGTTTTTCTAAACTTAGATTCATCTGGAGCAGAAGTTAATATTTGTCCACCTAAAATTGTTCCAATTTGTCTTCCTTCCACTAATATAGGTGCAGCAAAATCAATTAATCCTGCATGACAAGTATAAACATATGGTCTTCCTGTTCTTGCAGCTTCTTCACCACCTCTTCTATGTGATTCAGCACACCTGTCGTCACCTGACTTAGTAGATTGAGTAAGCTTCAAACAAAAATCTGTATAAGAACTTGGCTTAGTTACTGGTTTTCCATTAATGTCTACGGTTATACTGGCAATATCCATGCTTTCTGCAAAATTATCCTGAAATCTTTGAAGTAAATCAATATCAATAACATCCTTTATCTCTATTAAATTTAAATCAACATCATTACTACTAACTATTTTTGACATAAAAATTCTCCTTTTCAATTTTCGATAATCATAATATTTTATCGAATATTTTATAAATAACTTAAATTTTGTATTAAATTGGCGAAAAATACCACTTTCCTACGTATTTATAACAATATCTTCTATTACAATCAATTTTCACAGTTTATTCCTGTTAAGTATTAGCTATAAAATTATTACTTTTTTTACCTTTGACATCTTTTTTTTTAACCTATATTATTTATTAGAACAAAATAGATATTTTGTACAAATTAATTATAACATAAAATTGATGTGAATCCAATTATTATGAAAAATGTGTATTATTATGGAATAAAATGAAATAAATTAATAGATTTGTCAATGTAGTTTCTTGTATTAATGTATATATATTGTATTATTTATAAGTAAAAATGTATTAACATTATGATAAATTATACAAAATATCTATTTTGTCAGGCTGTTGATAAACATATTTTGTCAGCAGCCTTTTAAATTTTTAGCCCGATAGGGCTTTTTTTTAATTCAAAAAGGATTTTAAGATTTTGTGTAGAATTAATATAATATCAGATTTTTTAAGGAGTTAACTATTATGATTAAAGAAAATAATTCTGCACAGCAACAATTAGAGTTAGTATATATAGAAAATTTAGTTCCCAAAGATCATATCTTAAGGAAAATTGATAAATATATAGATTTTTCATTTATAAGAGATTTAACTAAGGACTTCTATTGTCCTGATAATGGACGACCAGCAATTCAGCCAGTAGTTTTATTCAAAATGTTATTTATAGGTTACTTATTTGCAATAAGATCAGAGCGACAGCTCGTGAAAGAAATTGAAGTAAATGTAGCTTATCGCTGGTTTTTAGGATTTTCATTAACAGATAAAATCCCAAGTCATTCTACTATAAGCCAAAATAGAATAACAAGATTTAAGGATACAAATATATACCAAGAAATCTTCGATAATATTGTATTTCAAGCAATAAATAAAAAATTGGTAGATGGTAAAATTCTATATACAGATTCTACACATTTGAAAGCTAACGCTAATAAAAACAAGTTTACAAAAGAACAAATTACACAATCAACCAAAGACTATTTTAATGAGTTAGAAGAAGACATTAATAAGGATAGAGTAGCTCATGGAAAACAACCTCTAAAAAAAAAGATAAAATAGAAAAAACTAAAGAAATTAAGACCAGTACTACAGACCCTGATAGTGGCTATATGCATAGGGATGGAAAACCAAAAGGATTTTTTTATTTAGATCATAGAACTGTAGATGGAAAGTATAACATAATAACAGATGTTTATGTAACGCCTGGTAACATAAATGATGTAGATCCTTATATAGAAAGACTAGATGTTCAAATTAAAAAGTTTAATTTGCAAACTAAATATGTTGGAGCCGATGCTGGTTATTCTACTAATAATATTTGTAAACAAATATTTGAACGAGAACTAAAAGCAGTTATGGGCTATAGACGTAGTCCTCATGTAAAAGGTAAATTTACTAAATTTAGATTCCAATATGTTAAAGAACAAGATGTATATTATTGTCCAGATTTAAGAGCATTAGAATATAGAACTACTAACCGTGATGGTTATAGAGAATATGTATGTAAAATCGAGTACTGCAGCCAATGCAATAAAAAAGAAAATTGCTTATCAGATAAAAGCAAAAGAAAAGTTGTTTATCGCCATGTCTGGGAAGATTACAAGGATGAAGTAATCAAATTTACTAAGACTGATAAAGGAAAATGGCTATATAAAAGAAGAAAAGAAACTATCGAGCGTAGCTTTGCAGATTCAAAAAATCTCCATGGTCTGCGCTATTGTCGCATGCGTGGAATTAAAAAAGTTTCTGAACAATGTTTGTTAACAGCAGCAGTTCAGAATATGAAAAAGATAGCCAGGGTGCTATCGCACCTATTTTTGCAATTTTTAAAGAATTCACTAACCAATTTATGGATAACATTCTCTTTTTATATGCTACCGCATAAATATTTAAGACAAAATTAAACCCAGCACTTTAAAAATGCTGGGTTTATGAACAATCTGACAAAATATCTATTTTGTTTAATTTTGTACAAAAAGGAGATATTTTAATGACAAGTAGCCCCGAGAATAGGATAAAATATTTTACTCAAAATGAAGCAGCAAAACTTTTTAATGCAATTGAATCTTTTCAAGGCATTCATTCAATTAGAGATTTAGCAATTTTTAGAGTTGCATATAGATGTGGGTTAAGAGCATCTGAAATTGCTTTAATAAAATTAGAAGATTATAATGCTTCAAAAGGTGAACTTTATTGTAAAAGACTAAAAGGAAGCAGCAATAACACTATTAGACTTGATATAAAAACTAAAAGTGTTTTAGATAAATATATAGCTAAATATAGGATATTATCAGAATCAAGTCCATTATTTGTAAGCCAACAAAATAAGCCTATTTCTAGGCAAACTCTTGACTATTTAATAAAAAAATACTGTTCCCTTGCAAATATTTCTGATAAAACCAAGTATCATTTTCACTCTTTAAAGCATACTACAGCTGTACATCTAGCTGAATCTGGTATGGACATAAAAGAGCTTCAGTGGTGGCTTGGCCATAAATCTGTTTCTAACACAGAAATATATTTTCAATTTACAACAAAGCAGCAAGAAAAAATGTATGCTAAACTTGAAATAAGCTGTGAAATGGTATAGATCTTATAAAATATTAAAATAAACCTCTTTGTGAATTTTTATCATAAAATCATTCAAAGCACAAAGAGGTTATTTTTTATATAAGAATATACATGTTGATGATGGGGATTTTATTTATTATAAACTAAATGATTATGTAAACACTTATGATAAACTATTAAAATATTACAATACACATTTTTCAGTAAAAAAATAAAATAACTTCATAAATTTTTCTTTTCAAATAACTATATATTATATTCTCATATCAATTTTGAATTTAATTGATACTATCACCATATGTTTACATGGCTTCACTTCTTTACAGGTGCATGAATCAACCATTTCATCTTTTACTGTTACCATATTTACAACATTAGTATCAATATCTATTACTATTTTTTCATCAGTATTTTTTGGATTATCATAATGTAGAAATCTTCCTCTTTGGGCTTCTCTAATAGATTCAACTAATAGTTCCAAATTTGTCATTATGTTGCCTCCAATAAATTAATATATATATCACCACCTATATTATAATATGATTCTATGAACAAGATTAATGCTATAAATCAAGCAAATCACTATTTTTTAACACATAAGCATCAAATTTTCTTTCTATAGAATTATGAAACCTAATATTTATATAACTTCCTTCATAGGATACTATTTTTCCTTTGCCAAAAGTTTTATGTGTAATTTCATCACCTATATTAAACATTCCCTTTAGCTTTTCTGTACTCTCTTCTCTGATACTCTTATAAACCCCTGATTCTTCAATAAATCTTGACATATGTGCTGATTTTCCTTTAAACATATTAGTACTATATAAAGTTAAATTATCTATAGCTCTTGTAACACCTACATAAAACAACCTTCTTTCCTCTTCAACATTTTTAGGAATGCTATTTATATGCGGTATTACCCCTTCATTGCAATTTATAATAAATACATTTTTAAATTCCATTCCCTTTACACCATGTATGGTACTTAATATGACTCCACTATCTTCTTTTGATTTATTTTTAAGCTTTTCCTCCACATCTTCTATATGTGCTAAAAATGGAATTATGCTGCCATAATCAGAAGCAGAGGCTTTAAATTCTTCTATTACATCCTTGAGTTCTCTACTTTCCATTTTTAATCTTTCACTGTATTCATTAATATAATCATAATAACCTAAATCCTTTGTTATAAAATTTAAAGCATCTCTTAAACTCATTTTATTTAATTTCAATATGTCATTTTCCAACCTTTCCAAATTTTTAATTTGAAAAATAGGTAAATCCTCTATTTCCATTAAAATTTTAAAACAACTTTCTTTATTTATATTCTTTTTGACTTTTTCAATATGAACCTTACTTACGTATCTAAAAGGTTTATTAATTACTCTTCCAAAACTTTCTTTATCAGTGATATCTAAGGATAACTTTAAATAAGCTATTAAGTCTCTACATACAAAATGTTCAAAAAAATTATACTGCTTATCCAGTATTTTAAAAGGTATTTCCTTTTTTAGCATAAGGTCTACAATACTCCTATTTTCTAAATTAGTTCTATACAATACTGCAAAGTCTTCTAAATTATATGAGTTATCTTCACACAAGTTTTCTATTGTCTTACATATGCTTAATGCTTGTTGTCTTTCATCACTCAAATTAAAAAAATTTATAATACCTTTAGTTTTCTTATTTGCTTCTATGATTTTACTATTTCTATTTTTATTACCTACTATTATTTTTTTTGAAATATCTACTATATTTTCATTACTTCTATAATTAGTCTGTAAAAATATCTTTTTTCCATTTTTAAAATATTCGTTAAAATTCACCATGCAATCTGGTCTTGAGCCTCTAAAACCATAAATACATTGATCCTCATCTCCTACTGCAAAAATAGAACTATTCTCCCCAAGCATCTGTAAAAGTTCTATTTGCAAGCCATCACAATCTTGAAATTCATCCACCAATAAGTATTTAAAAAGTTTTTTATATGCTTCTAAGAGCTGTGGATTTTCTAAAAATAGTTTTTGTGCATTTAATTGAATATCATCAAAATCCATAAGTTGATTTTCTTCTTTATATTCTTCATATACCCTAAAGCACTTTATGAAAATATCTTTATCTATGCTTGGCTTAAAATATTCTAATTCCTGTTTACTATTTTTAAAAAGAGATATATTATTTATTACTTCCTTTACTTTTTCGTCTCCCACTGAATCTAAAAAGGATATTAAAACTTCATTTATTATTCTATAAGATTTTGAACTATCTATTATATTAATTCTCCCTATATGCCTTATGAGTATTTTATAAAAAAGCCCGTGGAAGGTTCCAAAAAAAGGTGTCCTTTTACTGCCAGTCATATTTATATACCTTTTTTTCATGTTTACAGCAGCTGCTTTAGTAAAAGTTATTACTACCATATTATTAGGGTTGATACTCAAATCATTTATAATATGTATTATCCTATTTATGATTATTGTATTTTTCCCAGAGCTATCATTATTTAAATATTCCCTCATGAGTTCCAAATCCCCTAGTTGCAAGGAATGAGGAACATAATTTGTTTTATATATAGGACCGAATGTACACAAATAATCAATTCTATTAATAATAACTTGAGTTTTACCCGCTCCAGGACAAGCAATAACAACATAATTATTTTCATTACTCAAAACCGCTTCTCTCTGCATTAAGTCAAGATATCTATAGCGCTTTTCAATAATTCTATCCCTTAAATAGCAAAACTCTTTTTTTAATGTCTCTTCAATCACTCTTTATCCACCTAACTTTAATTTTTTTATATAATTAGCTTAATTGCATATACTGCTTAATGTAAGTTAATCCTATACTATTGTAATAATTTTATTAAAGTATTACAATGTGTATATACACTTATAATTCTTAACATGATTATTTTAATTAAAACATATAGAGGAGATTTAACCATGGAATACACTAAAAATTTCAACATAAGAACTGGAAGAAACCTTACAATGCTAGTGGACTTTTACGAGCTCACAATGGGAAACGGTTACCTACATAGCGATATGGGTGAAAGAATAGCTTATTTTGACATGTTCTTTAGAAGAGTACCTGATGGTGGTGGATACTGCATTATGGCAGGTGTTCAACAGGTGATAGAGTACTTATCCAATCTAAAATTTTCCGAAGATGATATTGAATATTTAAGAAATAAGAACGCATTTTCTGAGGAATTTTTAAATTATTTAAAAAACTTTAAATTTTCTTGTGATGTCTGGGCTATTCCTGAAGGAAATCCTGTTTTTCCTAATGAACCTTTAGTTACTGTAAAAGGTCCTGCAATTCAAGCACAATTTGTAGAAACCATGATACTTCTTACAATAAACCACCAAACTTTAATAGCTACAAAAGCTAATAGAATTTGTAGAGCTGCAGGAAATAGACCTGTAATGGAATTTGGTTCTAGAAGAGCTCAAGGATATGATGGTGCAATTTATGGAGCAAGAGCTGCTGTTATTGGTGGATGTTCATCAACTGCCTGCACAATATCTGAAGAAATGTTTGGTATACCTGCTGTAGGAACTATGGCTCACAGCTGGATACAGCTATTCCCAACAGAATATGATGCTTTCAAGGCTTGGGCAGACGTGTACCCTGATAACTGCGTACTTTTAATAGATACTTATAATGTATTAAAATCCGGATTGCCTAATGCTATAAAAGTATTCAATGAAATTTTACTTCCTAATGGCTTTAGACCTAAGGGTATAAGAATAGATAGTGGAGACATAACTTATCTTACTAAAAAGTGTAGAGAAATTCTTGATGAAGCAGGTTTTAGCGATGTACAAATAGTCATTTCAAATTCTCTTGATGAATTTATTATAAGTGATGTCTTAAGCCAAGGTGCTTGCATTGATTCCCTTGGAGTAGGTGAAAGACTGATTACAGCAAGATCTGAACCTGTATTTGGAGGAGTATATAAACTATCTGCTATAGAAGACCCAGTAGGAAATATAATTCCTAAAATAAAAATAAGCGAAAATGAAGAAAAAATAACCAATCCAGGTTTTAAAAATATATATAGAATATATACTAAAAAAGACAATAAAGCTATTGCAGACTTAATAACTTTACGTGATGAAGAATTAAACTTAAATGAACCTATTGAAATATTTGATCCAGTTTTTACATGGAAAAAGAAAAAAATTAAAGATTATTATGTAAAAGAATTAATGGTTAAAATTTTTGACAAAGGAGTCCCTATATACGAAAATCCTAATGTTATGGACATTAAGAAAGTTGTTGAAGAAGAAACAAGTAAAATGTGGCCTGAAGTTTTAAGGTTTGAAAATCCTCATACATATTATGTAGATTTATCAAAAAAACTATGGGATTTAAAACAAGATTTACTTCATAAGTATTCCAATACATATGAAGAATAATAAAAAAAATAATTTTAAAAATTTAAATAACTAGTCAAATGTTGTGAGATTATTTTGTGCTATTTTATAATCATTAATATCCCAAGAGTTATGATTATAAAAAATAGCACAAAATATACTCCATGTTTGACTAGTTATTTTTATCCTACAATAATTATTACACATTTTAGCACGATGATTTTTTAAAATAAAACTACGATTTACAAATATTGATTATGAAATTCTGCATAATATTCTTTAGTAAACATTAAGTCTTTTTGAACAGATTCTATTTCATTTTTATAATCTACTTTTTCCATTAAATATTCATTCAAATTTTGAAAAGGACAATTATCTCCTGTGGCTTTATAATTATATAAAGCACATTCCTTAAAACACTCTATACTATTGTCATAAGTTGATAAAAAAGGACACTCAGTCATATTCCTACACCCTCTCCCAAGAATTTATATATCTCGGTTTTCATTATACAATATTTACTAATGAAAATAAAGGAATTTACTGAATTTTTTTAAATTTGTATACATATGAATTTTTACACAGTGATAAAATCATTCACAAATAGTTTTCTAACCCCTTTAATAATATTCTCTTACATAAAAATAAAGAATTGAGGCTTTGTTAATTCCTCAATTCTTTATTTTAACTTTAAATATATTTTCCTCTTTTATTTCTTCTATTTAAACTGATAATTTTTTTTATAGCATATATTGCAACACCTACTATACACAAAACTATAGCTGCAGCTGCTGCATAATATGCCATATTATTCTTAGCAAAAGTTGACTTAGATACAGTAGAATATAATTTATAGTTATTTGTTACATTTCTTTCTTTAACTGTTAGATTTCCAATAGAACTTTCTCCTTTTATACTAGAAGTATTAATATTTGATAAATTAACAGTTTTACTCAATTCATTCTTATTTATATAATTATCATAGTATACAATATCTTCCTTTGTACATATAGGTACATTTATAGTCTTTTCAGGTCCAATTATTAAAGGCTTGTATTTTATAGACTTTGTAGTAACAACATCCCCTGCCTTATAAAGAGTAACAGGTTTGGCAGCATAACTCCAATTTATTATTTTCTCCATATCATTAAACACTGCCATATCTGTTGCATCATATACGGATTTCATGACTACACCTAAAATTTTTCTGCCATCTCTTTCATACACAGTAACAAGACATTTTCCAGCTTCAGATGTATATCCAGTCTTTCCTCCAATACATCCATTTTTACCTAGGAGCTTGTTTCTATTTTCTATAACAAAGCTAGTACCACTAGAAGTCTTTATTGTATTTTTCTGCTTTCCCATAGTTTCTCTAACCCATGGATTTTGAAAAGCTGTACTTGCAATATTACTAAGATCATATGCAGTTGTATAATGATTTGGATCATGTAAACCATTTGGAGTAACAAAATGAGTATTTTTCAAATTTAATTGCTTTACTTTTTCATTCATTTTATTTGCAAAATCTACATCATCTTTTCCTACACTCTCAGCTATTACATAAGCCATATCATTACCTGAATAAAGAAGCAATCCATCCATAACGTCCTGTGCTGTCATAGTTTCCCCTACATTTATAGGATGAAGATCTGCATTTAGTGCAGATGGTGGCTGAATTTTAGCTTTTTCTGTATATTTTAAAGCATCATTTTTATTTTTATTTTCAGCAAGAAGCAATGCTGTAAGAAGTTTAGTAGTACTTGCAGGATACATTTGTTTATCTATATCTTTAGCATAAATTATCTCTCCAGTTTTCATATCTACTGTTATAGCAGCTTTACCGTAAATTTGCGGTTCAATTTCCTTAGATGCAGAATTTTCTGCAGCTAATACATTAAAATTTAAAGAAGAAGCAATAATAAGTGATAATAATAAAGGTAATTTTTTCTTTTTCAAATTTCATCTCTCCATTTACTTCCATATTTAATATTATAAATTTTATTAATTTTTCAATTAATTAATGCATAATATTATGAATTAAAGTATTATAATTAAATTATACCAACCATTAGTATAACACCTAGAAGAGAATTTGACAATTTTCATATGAGTTCATTTTTCAAAGCTTAAACGTAAACAAAATATATATATAAATACTAAATAGTACTGGAGGATTTTATATGATAAACAACATAAAAACTATATTCAAACATAGACAGGAAGGTATAATGGGACATTATAGAAAAAATGCAGTAATGATTTTACTTCATAAAAAGCAAGGTAAAATCAATATAGTTTTCGAAGTAAGAGCTTTTAATTTGAGACATCAGCCTGGTGACATATGTCTTCCTGGAGGTAAATTAGAAGAAAATGAATTGCCAATAGATGGCGCTATAAGAGAAACTATGGAGGAACTCAATTTAAAAAGAGAAAATTTAGAATTTGTAGGAAACATGGATTATGTTGTGACCCCTTATAATTTTATAATGTATCCTTTTATAGCAATTTTAAATTGTGACAACATAAAACCTAATAAAGATGAAGTGGACCATATTTTCGAAGTTCCTATAGAATTTTTCATAGAAAATCCTCCAGAACTATATAAGTTAAATTTGCTTCCTAATCCGGAAAATTCATTTCCCTATGAACTTATAAGAAATGGAAAAGACTACAAATTTCGTGTTGGATGTGTTCCTGAATACTTTTATAAATATAAAGATTATGTATTATGGGGATTTACAGCTTTTATTATAAAAAATTTTATAGATATAATTAACACTAAATAACAAAAACATACATTAATTTATAAAATAAACAAATGTTTTCATAATATTTTATTTTATGTAAAAATAATATTTAAAATTTTCAAAATATAATGTATAATGATAACAACAACACAGGATAAGGGGGTACTTTAAATGAAAATTGAATTTTATGGAGCATCTGGTTGTGTTACTGGATCAAGTCATTTTTTAAAGGTAAAGGATAAAAATATACTTTTAGATTGTGGCATGTATCAAGGAAGGGATGAAAAAGAAAGGGGTAATGAAACCTTTAATTTTAATCCTAAAGACGTAGATTACGTTATTTTATCTCACTCCCATATAGACCATAGTGGCAGAATACCTCTTCTATATAAACAAGGCTTTAAAGGTGATGTTATATGTACAGAGGGTACTAAGGACTTATGTAGTGTAATGCTTTCAGACAGCGGACACATACTAGAATCAGAAGTTGAATGGAAGAATAGAAAAAGAGCACGTCAAGGTCTTCCTCCACTTGAACCCTTGTATACAGAAAAAATAGCCAATGTAGCTATGTATCTATTTAACGGATATCCATATGATCAGTGGATAGAATTATTTGATGGATTTAAAATAAGATTTAGAGATGCTGGACACCTTTTAGGTTCAGCTATAATAGAAATGCTTATTGAGGATAACAAAAAGCAAATTAAATTAGTCTATACTGGTGATTTAGGTAACAAGAATATACCTATTTTAAAAGACCCTACAATAATTGATTATGCAGATTATTTGATTATGGAAACTACGTATGGAAATAGACTTCACACTTCCATATCATCAGAACTTACTGATCTTGCCAAAATTATTAAAAGTACTTTCAAAAGAGGAGGAAATGTAATAATTCCATCCTTTGCAGTGGGAAGAACTCAGGAAGTTTTATATACCTTAAACAACTATGTAGAAAACAATATTTTAAAGGGAGTTTCCGTTTATGTGGATAGTCCTTTAGCTTCTGAATCCACAGCTATCTTTTCTAGATATCATAAATATTATGATGAAGAAGCTCAGGAAATCCTGTCCAAAGGAAGTGATCCTTTAAGTTTCCCTGGTTTAACCTTTACTAAGTCTCCTGAAGAGTCTGCAAAGCTTAATAAAGTTCAAAGTGGTGCTATTATAATCTCTGCTAGTGGTATGTGTGAAGCTGGTAGAATAAAACATCATTTAAAACATAACTTATGGAGAAAAGAAAGTTCTATAATATTTGTAGGATATCAAGCAGAAGGTACTTTAGGAAGAAGCATAGTTGATGGTGCCAAAAAAGTAAAGCTCTTCGGAGAAGAAGTAGTAGTAAATGCTAAGATATATAATTTACATGGTTTATCTGGTCATGCAGATAGAGATGGACTTGTAGAATGGCTTGAAGCTTTAAAAGCTAAACCTGAAAAGGTTATTTTAGTTCATGGTGATACTGAAGCTCAAGAAAGCTTCAATGAGCTGCTTTTATCAAAGGGATATTCTACTTATATAGCTAAGCCCGGCGATACATTTACTCCTGAATTGACTCCTGAAAAATTCAGCGTAGTTAGAAATAGAATCCTTTCAGTTATAAATTCCATAGAAGATTTGGATTCAACGGATAAGGAACTTCTTATTGAAAAAATAAGAGAAGAGATAAAAGATATTTAAAAATAATACGAAGTATTATTTTTAGATGACAATTGACAAAGGACAGAGGACAATGAAGGTGAGTTTTCCTCCTTACGTCAGAAAACTAATTTATTTCAAAGCTTATTTTGCTAACACAAAATAAGCTTTAAATTTATATAAGTCAGCAATGTTTCACTTTAGTGAAACGAGCTCTCAAAAATTTAATTAAAGATTTTTCGCAGCACAGCGGAGAAAAATCATCCTTCACTGTCCTCTGTCAATTGTCCTCTGTCCTCTAAAAAAAGTTGTGTCACAATGTGCTTATTATATTAAGCTAAAATTTTGTGTGTGCTATTTATTTTTCCATAGTCTTTTCCAATTGTATAGCTTTATAAGCGTCTACTAATCCATAACCGGTATACTTATCTTTTCCTTTTTGCATTACATCCACTGCAGACTTGTCAAGTACATCCTCCATTTCACTTGGTGTAACTGATGGATTTTCTGCTTTAACCATTGCAGCAACGCCAGATACCACTGGTGCTGCCATACTAGTTCCATCCCAAGCTTCATATTTGTTGCCAGGTACTGTACTTACTATTTGTACTCCTGGAGCAGCTATCTTTACTGAATTACCATAATCAGAAAAGTATGCTTTCATATATGAAGGATTAATTGCTGATACTGTATACGCACCTGCTTCTCCTGCCGGGCTGCTGTTATCACAATCTATATTATCATTTCCAGCCGCAGCTACTATAAATGACCCTTTATTTCTAGCATACTGTATTGCATTTTCTATATCTGTGCTTTCCTCATCACAGCCAAAACTTAAATTTATTATGTCTGCTCCTTTATCTGCAGCATATTCTATGCCCTTAGCTATAATATCAGATTGTCCTTCTCCCTTAGAATTTAAAACTTTCACTGGTATTATCTTAACATCCAGGTTACCTGTAATTCCTGATATACCTTGCTTATTATTGGCCTCTGCAGCAATTATTCCTGCTACATGGGTACCATGAGAATTGTCGTCCATAGCATCACTAGTGTTATTTACAAAATTATATCCTAAATCCTTTAACACTCTATTTTTTAAATCCACATGATTATAATCTACACCGGTATCTACTACTGCTACTTTTACTTCTCTTTTTTGATTTACCAATGACCATGCCTTATTACTCTCAGTATATCCTATATCCCATTCATATTTATAGAATGAATCATTAAGTATTGTTCCTCCACTAGTATTTGTACTTGGTGGGTTAACATTTTGAACTGGAGTTTTCTGTATAGGCTTTACTATGCCTATATTTTTAGGATTCTGTATTTTTTTAATGCCTTTAAATTTAGAAAGCTGCTTTTGAAGCTGTGAATCACTTAAATTACTGGATATGATTATATATGTTCCATCCTGTAATCTTATAACTTCCACACCCGATATAGAACTCTTTATACTATTTATATCGAATTTGTTGGAGACTTGTACTATTTTTTTTGCTCCTTTTACTTTTGTTGTTGATAATGTTTTGTTTTCTGAAGCATAGGCAGAACTACCTTCTAATACGAACACACAAGAAAGAAGAACTGCACCCAGCTTTTTTCTTAATAAAGTATTCACAAAATATCCCTCCATCCCATACTGTTTCAATTAAAATTATATTTTACTAATATGACAATTAAGTTACAACATTATTACTAAAAACTAAATTTTTTGTTAATATTTTTTACTACAAAAATATGTTTAATTTTACAAATTAGGTATATACTATATACGTATATTAAAAAAGGAGTGATTTTTATGCAAACTACAATTATGGCAATATCCATTGATTCAAGAAACATTCATGCACCAGAAGTTCAAACAATTCTAACTAAATATGGTTGTATAATAAAAACAAGACTAGGCCTTCATGAAGTTCAAACT
Organism: Clostridium carboxidivorans P7; assembly: GCF_001038625.1. GTDB lineage: Bacteria > Bacillota > Clostridia > Clostridiales > Clostridiaceae > Clostridium_AM > Clostridium_AM carboxidivorans. Next base: position 553,321 of record NZ_CP011803.1, on the reverse strand, counting down.
GAGACTTGTTCTCAAGTTGGTCTTATACTTTTACATATTTGTTCAGATTCAAGTGAAATAGAATCCTTGGAAAAAGAGTTGACAGAAGTAAAAGGAGTCAATGTAAAACATATGATTCTTTAAATCATCAAATATAAAAAATAGACATAGACAATTTTTCTAAAATCATCTACGTCTATTTTTTACATTATATTTTTAAACTTCTATTGCAGTTTCTGGGCATCTAGTTAAGCAAAGACCGCAGCCAAAACATTTAGTAGTGTTTATATTTGCTTTATCGCTTATTGTTATAGCGCTATATGCACAGCTTTTAACACACTTACCACAGGAATTACATTTTTCCTTATTGATTTTTGGGAATATAGGTTCTCTTATAACCTTTCTTTCCTGCATCTTTCTAGCCGTCAATCCTCTAATATCTTCAACACTTTCAAATCCATGTGCATCAAGCCAACTATTTAATTCATTACTTACCCTTGAGTATACACCATTTCCTTCTAGTATAGCAGCAGTACAAATCTGAACTGCTGATGCTCCTGCCATTATCATTGCCACTGCATCTTCTCCTGAGGATATTCCTCCTACACCTATTACAGGAACTTTTACAGAATTAGCTATAGAATATACATATCTTAATGCTATAGGATTTAAAGATTTGCCAGAAAGCCATCCATAACCCTTTTCCCCACCTAAGTAAGGAAGACCTGTTTCTACATCTATATGAAGACAAGGTCCTAAAGAGTTTATTGCAACAAATCCTGCTGCACCTTCTTCTACAAGTCTTTTAACATACCAGCCTATTTTAGTTATACCTGGACTTATTTTTATATACACAGGCTTATCACTTTTACTTGCTATTTTTAATGAATCTACTACTGACTCCAAGTCCTTTTCCATATAGTGAGTTGATATTTCAATAATATCTGCATAAGGTGTTATTATAGGAAGTACCTTTTCAATTTCCTTTGCAGTATAACCTAAACTTACTATAAAAGGAACACCATAGCTTTTACATTTTGAATATCCCTTTTCTACCCATTGTTCTACGGAAAGTTCAGACCATAATTCACTATTTAAAAAAGCACCATCCTTTGTTTCCTGCATACAAGGTCTAGCAGTTCTAACAAACTTTTCAGATATAGTTTTAGTTACTAGTGCTCCTACTCCCTGCTTTACACATTCTAACATGCAGTCAGCATTTCTAACCTGTGGTCCAGATGCTGGCATAATAGGGTTTTTTATCTTTATTCCGTGAAGATCTACATTTAAATTAGCCACATTATTACCCCCAATCAACTACTTAAATCATTTTACTTATTTAATTCTACACTTATTCATGTTTTCCTTCACAAAAAGGCCAAAATTATTAATATTGGGCCTGTCAATTTGACAAGTGTAAGGCTGTCAATTTGACAATTGGCAGCCTTATATTTTCCCCTAAATATCCACTTTTAATCCCAAGTTCTAACTTTTCTAAATTTCCACTAAACAACCATTCCCATTTTATATTCACACTGCTTTTGCATTTCCATTGCAGTATAATTTACTAAATCAACAGTTCTGCAAGAATATCCCCATTCATTATCATACCATGAGACTACCTTTACCATATTTCCTTCCATTACCATTGTTGAAAGCCCGTCTACTATGGATGATCTCTCATCTCCTTTGTAATCTATAGAAACTAGTGGTTCTTCTGAATAACCAAGTATTCCTTTCATATATCCTGAAGCTGCTTCCTTAAATGTATTATTAATTTCATCCACAGTTACAGATTTTGAAAGTTCACAAACTAAATCTGTAAGTGAAACTGTTGGAGTAGGTATTCTTACAGAAAAACCATTTAATTTCCCTTTAAGATTTGGAAGAACTTTTCCTACAGCCTTTGCTGCTCCTGTTGTGGTTGGTATTATTGATTCTCCTGCTGCTCTTGCTCTTCTTAAATCCTTATGATTTTTATCTAATATTCTTTGATCATTAGTATAAGAATGTATAGTAGTCATCAATCCTTTTACTATTCCAAATTTGTCATCCAAAACTTTAGCAAAAGGTGCTAAACAGTTAGTAGTACAAGAAGCATTTGAAATTACACAATGTTTCTCAACATCTAGCTCTTTTTCGTTAACTCCCATAACTATAGTTATATCTTCATCTTTTCCTGGTGCTGTTAATATAACCTTTTTAGCTCCTGCTTTTATATGCTTCATGAGCTTTTCTTTATCTTTAAAAATTCCTGTAGACTCTACTACTATGTCTATATCCATTTTTCCCCAAGGTAAATTTTCTGGATCATTTTCTCTTAATATTTTTATGCTCTTACCGTTCACTATAATTGAATTTTCTGTAGTTTCTACCTTTCCATTAAATCTACCATAACAAGAATCATATTTGAAAAGATGAGCTAGAGTTTCACTATCTGCTCTAGCATTGATAGCCACAATTTCTACATCCCTACCCAATCTATTTTGAGCAATCCTAAGCACTGCTCTACCTATCCTTCCAAAACCATTAATAGCAACTTTTATAGACATATTATTTCCTCCTATATCCTTAATACCTAATTGTTAAAATATTAATATAGCATATTAGGTTTTTTGTTATTAATATATGTGTTATATTTCACATATGTGCTATATTATTTATACCAATAATATACGCTTGTGTCAATTTTGCTCCCACTTAAATTATGCTATTTTATCTTTCATTTTCACCCTATAACTCTTTTTTCCAATATCATAGCTTAATATAAAAAAAATCTGCCGTATTTAAATTACGGCAGATAATATATAAAATATTCTAAGTTTATTTTAATCATTTTTATTTTTTAAGTCTTCTACTTCATTTTCCAATTTGCTAGCTAACTTGGAAACTTCCTCACAAGATGCCACCAATTCTTCACAAGATGCAGATATTTCTTCTGAAGTTCCAGAGGTTACTTCCGATACTTCTGATACCTTTTTCACCTTATCTAAAACAGAATTACTGTTTTCTGTAACCTTATTTAAAGATTCTCCTGTTTCTTTTATAAGTACAGGCACGTTCTTTACTGAAGCTATAATATCTTCAAATGATATTATAGTATCATTAGCTACTTCAGCTTGCCCCTCTAGTAATGCTCCAACTTTACTTGAATTATCTAATACACTTTCTGTTCCTTGGGAAATTGACTTTACAAGATTTACTATTTTTCCTGATGAAACTTTAGATTCTTCTGCAAGCTTTCTAACTTCTTCTGCTACTACAGTAAAACCTTTGCCTTGCTCTCCAGCTCTAGCTGCCTCTATTGATGCATTTAAAGCTAAAAGATTAGTTTGTTCTGATATAGCATTTATTACATCGGTGATTTTCCCTATTTCTGATACAGTACCAGATAAATTATTTACGTTTTCCATGACTACATCAAAAGAGTTCTTTACTTTTACAATAAAGTCTATGAGCTCATATATTTTACCTTCACCTTCTACTGCCTGTGTTTCAGTTTCTTGTGTATTTTTATGTACAGTGAACAATTTTCCTTGAACTAAATCCGTTTCTTTTGTCAAACTTGTTAAAAGTTCTACAATTTTCATAATTTCATTAGATTGATCATTAGCTCCTTGTGCAACTTGCTGTATTGAATTTGCAACTTCATTTGCTGAAGCTAGCATTTCATGTGACCTACTAGAAAATCCAGATACTACTTCTTCTAAATGTCCACATGATGTTTTAATCCATGAATCAGCTTCAAACTTAGTTGAATTTTCATTTCCGTTCTTTTCAACATCATTAGTTTGTTCAATAACTTTCAGCAAATTCCTTCCTTCTAAAGCCGCCAAAATTATAATAATAATAGTAAAAATAGTAATTATTATACTTGAAGGTTTCCATGTGAAATCATAGCCACCTGAACCACTATTTATAAAACAGACTAATGTAATTATTAGTATAAAAGGTACTATGGAGCTTAATACAAAAAATGACAACAGTTTTCTTTTGATTTTCATGTCTATCCCCTCTTCTAATTGATTTTATTTATCTGCAACTCACAATAATAAATTATTTATAATACTACATATAAAAAAACTATACATTAGTTTAAGTTATGAATTACAGTTACTAAATATAGTATACTAACATTTGCTGCTAATTTAAAGAGTTCTATTAAATATAATTTAACTTCTGACCTATTTTTAGGCAAAATCTAATGGATTTTTTTGTATTTTTATGTCGTATGCGCTTTTGCTTTTTTATTTTTCGACTTTGTACAAACGTATACATATTTTTCTTTATATTCTATTGTTTAATTTTTATCAATAATATAATAATAAATTATTCTACATAATTATATTTAAATTTTTTAGAAATTTTGAATTTTCCTTATATAATATCTTGCATCTCCCTTTTTTCCCAGCGTATCTTGACACCAGTTGATTGTTAATATATTATTATAAGTAGTAATATTAAGTTAGTTTACCTTTCGTCACTGTGATGAAGGGTTTTTATTTTAATAAATATAGGAGTGGTAAAAATGGCTAAAATTAGAACAAGATTTGCCCCAAGTCCAACAGGTTATATGCATGTTGGTAATTTAAGAACAGCATTATATGCTTACTTAATAGCCAAACATGAAAATGGAGACTTTATACTTAGAATAGAGGATACCGACCAGGAAAGATTTGTAGAGGGTGCTCTAGATATAATTTATAACACATTAAAGGTTACAGGACTTAAACATGATGAAGGTCCAGATATAGGTGGTCCAGTAGGTCCTTATGTTCAAAGCGAAAGAACTAATATATACATAGAATATGCTAAGCAGTTAATAGAAAAAGGTGAGGCTTACTATTGTTTCTGTTCTAAAGAAAGAATGGAAACTTTGAGAGCAGAAGCTGAAGCTAATAATACAGCTGCTAAATATGATAAACACTGTCTTAGTTTATCTAAGGAAGAAATAGAAGAAAAGTTGGCTTCTGGTATTCCTTATGTTATAAGACAAAATAATCCTTCAACAGGCACTACAAGCTTTGAAGATGATATTTACGGAACTATAACTGTAGATAACTCAGAATTGGATGATATGATACTTATAAAATCAGATGGATTCCCTACATATAATTTTGCTAATGTAGTAGATGATCATTTAATGGGAATAACTCATGTAGTTCGTGGAAGTGAATACTTATCATCATCACCTAAATATAACAGATTATATGAAGCTTTTGGATGGGACGTTCCAATATATGTACATTGTCCTCCAATAATGAAGGATACTCATCATAAATTAAGTAAAAGAAATGGAGATGCTTCCTTTGAAGATTTAATGGCAAAAGGCTATTTAAAGGATGCTATACTAAATTATATAGCTTTACTTGGTTGGAATCCAGGTGGTGAAAAAGAAATATTCACTATTGATGAATTAGTGGAAACCTTTAACTATAAAAATATAAATAAATCACCAGCTATATTTGATGATGTAAAATTAAGATGGATGAATGGAGAATATATAAAGAAACTTCCATTAGAAGAGTTTCATAAATTAGCTCTTCCTTATTATAAAAAGGTTATAACTAAAGATTTAGATTTTACTAAAATAAGCCCACTTCTACAGACAAGAGTAGAAGTTTTAAATGAAATACCTGATATGGTAGACTTTTTTGAAGCTCTTCCAGAACATTCAGCAGAACTTTATGTTCATAAGAAGATGAAAACAAACTACAAAAATTCATTAGATGTTTTAGAAAAAATATTGCCTAGATTTGAAGCTTTAACTCCATGGACTTTTGAAAATATAGAAAAAATTTGTATGGATTTAGTTGCAGAACTTGGAGTTAAAAATGGTATAGTTTTATGGCCTGTAAGAACTGCTGTTTCAGGTAAAAAATCAACTCCAGGCGGTGCTTACGAAATAGCTGAAATAATAGGTAAAGAAGAAACTTTAAGAAGAATTCAAGTAGGTATTGAAAAACTTAAAGCTGCACAATAAACCTATAGATATTAAAAAGCTGTGAATATAAGGGTAATTCTACCTTAATTTCACAGCTTTTATTTAATTGACTCAACTTTTTCAAGAGGACAATTGACAGAACCCAATTAAATTTCAAACGCTATAATTCGTTACAGTACGAACTATAGTATACTTATATGTAAAAAAATACTATTAAACACGAATATTTATGTTTAAATTTAATAAATTGTATTGATATTTTTAAAAAACTATGCTAACATGATGTCATAATACTAAATAAGTCATCCGTATAATCCTGATAATAATGGTTCAGGAGTCTCTACTAGGAAACCGTAATTTCCTTTCTATGGATGAATCTGAGGAAACTATATACTTTAAACTTTTATCAGTTTAATGAGATGTTTTTCGAATTCCGCTGCAGATTCTCCATGAATTAGCCGCGGATTTTTATTTTGTATTTAAAAGCTTGTGGAAAAATTCCTCAAGTAAGCAATATTATATACTATTTTTTAATTTTACAGGAGGTTTTTTTATTATGGAAGATGAAAAAATGAATGCAGTTGATAAGGTAAATGAAGTTCTTCCTGCTCCTCAACTGTTTACATTAGGTTTACAGCATGTACTTGCCATGTACGCAGGCGCTGTAGCTGTACCATTGATTATAGGTGGTGCAGTAGGTTTGACACCAGCTCAATTAGAACTTTTAGTTGCAGCCGACTTATTTACTTGTGGAATTGCAACTTTAATACAAGCACTTGGAATAGGCCCTAACATTGGTATTAGATTGCCAGCAATATTAGGTTGTACCTTTGCAGCTGTTGGTCCACTTATAATCGTAGGTAAAAATTTAGGAATGCAGGCAGCCTATGGTTCCATAATAGTGGCCGCAATTATTGTAGTACTTATTGCACCACTGTATGGTAAAATACTTAAGTTTTTTCCTACTGTTGTAACAGGCACAGTTGTTACTATGATTGGTCTTTCTCTAATAAATGTAGGTATAACTAGCATTGGTGGTGGTTCAGGTGCTAAAGACTTTGGAAGTGTATCTAATCTTTTATTAGCTGGATTTGTAATGATTGTGGTTCTACTATCAAATAAATTTTTCAAAGGATTTTTTCAAGCAATTTCTGTTTTAAATGGTATTATTCTAGGTACTATAGTTGCTTCATTCATGGGAAAAGTAGACTTTTCACCAGTTATGAATGCAAAATGGATAAGCTTTGTGCATCCATTTAACTTTGGTTTTCCAAAGTTCGATATTGGCTCAATAATCATGATGACTTTTGTTATGTTAACAGTAATGATTGAATCTACAGGTACTTTTCTTGGAATTGGAAGAGTTTGTGATAAAGAAATTTCTGAAAAAGATATTGTACGTGGTCTTAGAGCAGAAGGAATTGCCACAATCTTAGGAGGCATTTTTAATTCCTTCCCTTACACAACTTTTAATCAAAACCTTGGTCTTTTATCACTAAGCAAAGTAAAAAGCCGTTTTGTTGTAGTTGCTTCTGGTATCATTTTAGTATGCCTTGGTTTAATTCCAAAATTTGCAGCTATAGCTACAATTATTCCTCAACCTGTTATAGGTGGAGCTACAACTATAATGTTTGCAATGGTTGCAGTAGCTGGAATTCAAATGCTTTCTGATGTAGATTTTAATAACAATTGCAATATGCTTGTTGTTGCTTGTTCTATTGGTGTAGGTCTTGGAATTACAGGTGTACCTACTTTACTTGATCATACTCCATCAATTTTTAAATCTATATTCAGCAGTGGTATAGTTTCTGCATCAGTTGTTGCCGTATTATTAAATGCATTTTTAAACCACGGAAACAAAAATGTTGAAACTAACATTCATACTGATGTAGACCCTTCTCCAAAATGTTCTGAAGCTTAATTTTTAAAATAAGAAATTATTATTAATAAACAATGGGTAACAGTTTCATACTGTTACCCTCTTTTAGACTAAAATCTAGCTTTTACCTGTATTTAACACTGATTTAATAGCATTGTTAATCTCTTCATAACCAGTACACCTACATATATTAGATTGAAGCCATTCTGCAATAACATAATCATTTGTATCGGGATGAATATTAGTTAAAGCATAACAAACCATTAAAAATCCTGATGTGCAATATCCACATTGAAAGCTGAAATTATCAACAAAGGCTTGCTGTATTGGAGTATTTTTCAAACCTTCTATGGTAGTTATTTTTTTACCAATTGCCTCAACTGTAAGCATTAAACAGGATTTTATAGGCCATCCATCTACGAGAACCGTACAAGAACCACAATCTCCATTTTCACAACCAGGTTTTGCTCCTGTAAGACCAAGTTGAAGCCTTAGAGTATTTAATAAAATATCAGATGGTTTAACAACTACTTCTATATCTTCATTATTGACATTTAGTGTAATTATTGATTTTTCCAAAACTTGCAGCATTTAAGTCCCCCCTTCAAGTTCTTCCATTGTCTCTAAAAGCATACTCTGTAATACAAACTTTCTATACTCTGAAGACCCATTTAAATCACTATAGATATTAGATGATATACTGCTTATTATATTGTTTATACGTTGATTTAAATTTAACGCTTTATTGTTAATTATATTTTCCACCTCAAAGGATCTAAAAGGATATTTAAATAATCCACTAAACGCAACTTTAATAACGTCGTTATCCTTTAGTGCTGCAAGCGTTATTAAAGGATAATCAATTTTGTCACTTTTAGTTCTTTTTACATGTAAATGTGGCATATCCAAAAAATTTCTTTTTACTTCTATTTGTACAATAAGATCCCCATTATCAATTTGTATTCTTTCATTGAAGATATCCATTATGGATACTTTTTTTATACCACAGCTTCCAGCTATTACTACTTCACTATTACTTAATAAAAGCGGAAGTACAGCTTCTCTATATATTATTGTGCCTGCTAAATTTCCACCTAAAGTTATTTTATCCTGTATAGTGTGATCAGCTATTCTTTTTACTGTTAAACTAAGCAGTGGAAAAAAATCTTGTTCTGCTATGCTTGTAAGTGTAACAGCTGATCCAATAATTAAACTATCATTTTGAAGTGTATGCATATTACATTCAGGTATCCCTTTTATATCAATTACAGCTCCTGTATAAATATTATTAACTCTTGCCATGCTTATTATTTCTGTTCCACCACCATAATATTTAGGTTCCTTTCCATGACTTTGTAATTCTTTAAATAAAGTAACAGCTTCGTTTATAGATTCAGGTTTATAGTATTCAAAATCAAAGGGTATCATGTTTTCCTCCAGTCTTAGCTTGCCATATAACTTCTGGTGTAATAGGTATTTTAAGAAAGTCACTTTCTGCTGCTAATGATAATGCTGTGGCAAAAGCCGCTGGAACACCTATAATTCCATGTTCCGCTAATCCCCTTGCACCATAAGGCGCATCAATTTGAGGAGTTTCAATAAAATCCACTATATATTCAGGAGTCTCACCAAAACGTATGAGTTTATATGTACGTAAACTTGTATTTTGAAGAATTCCTTCATCATTGTATAAAAATTCTTCTCTAGTAGCTATACTAAGCCCCATATTCATACCTCCCATTATTAATCCTCTCACTATTTTAGGGTTAATTACCTTGCCTGCATCAATAACAGTAGCAGCTTTCAAAATTCTATAGGTGTAATTTTTGCGGTTATATTCAATTTCAACTTCCTGTGCACCTACTGTCCAGAAAGGACCGGCCTTTCCTTTTCCATTTTCTTTATTAAGTTCGGTTATGTGTCTCACCATATAACTGCCTTTTCCTATTATTTGCCCTCCTATGGATATTCCATTGGTATATGAAAAACCATGTACTAAATCTTTAAAAGATATGTATACATCAGGATCATCCTTTAAAAAAACCTTTTCATTAGCTACTTCTAGATCTTCTACAGGACATTTCATTACTATAGAAGCTATGCTAATTAGTTGTTTTATTAAATCTTCAGCAGCTTTTAAAACTGATTTTCCAACCATAAACGTTGTAACACTAGCCACTGTTTTCCAGTGTTCAGGTGAAATTTGAGTATCTACTCCCATGAAAACATGAATTCTACTTACATCCATATTCATTCTCTTTGCCAATATTTGTGCTGCAGCAGTTTTCATACCAGGACCAATTTCTACAGCACCACAATTTAAATTGATACTTCCATCTTTATTAAATGTTAAAATAACTCCGGAAACAGCATTTGATGGTGAATCTGAAGTTTTCCAAAAACAACTAATGGCTTTTGTGTGAACAATATCACCATTAATCTCAATTATATTTGCAGGATTCCAATTGATAACTTGTTTTAGCTTATCAAGACATTTTTGCAAGCTTCCCGTATTGCTTTCAGTTATTTTTACTTGTGTAGGAGAAAATTTACCAGGAGAAATTGCATTCTTTCTTCTTAAATCAAACATATCTATTTTTAATGCTGCTGCTAATTTATCAAGCAATCTCTCAATACAAAAGGTAAAGGATACATGCCCAAAACTTCTGTAGGAAGTTGCATAAGTATGATTAGTATAAACACATAAAGAGTCACAAAAAACATTTTCAATATTATATGGACCTGTACAGTCAACTGCTATGGCTTTTGCCATGGTTGGACTAGTGTCTGTGTAAGCACCACAATCTACTAAATAAGTACATTCTAATGCCTTTATCATTCCATCTTTAGAAGCCCCTATTTTAAGATTTGCTTCCAAACCTATTTTGCAAGGAGATGTAACCATATCTTCTTCTCTTGTATTTGCTATTTTAACCATTTTACCGTCTACAGATTTTGATGCCAGATAAGCTAAAAGTTCTAATTGAACACATGCTTTACCCCCAAAGGCACCTCCTACTAGAGGAACACGAACTATAATATTACCTTCAGGTATATTATAATGTTTACTTATAACCTGTTTTACATGAAAGGGTGCTTGTGAAGAAGTATATATAATAACACGACCATCATGTAATATTTGTGCCTTTGCATTGCGGGTTTCCATAGCTAAATGATCTGACTCTGGCAGTGTAAAACTAGACTCAATCACCACATCACTCTCTGCCCATCCTTTAGCCATATCACCCTTTCGAATTTTCACCTGGGTAGCAATATTACTATTTTCTTTGGGGTTTGCAAAATTAACAACACAAGCATATTTAGATAAATTGGGATGAATTAGAGGAGCATCAGGTTTAATTGCCTGGTTAACAGAATTTACTACTGGAAGTTGTTCATACTCTACCTTAATAAGTTTTAATGCCCTGGCAGCTTCTTCTTCACTACTTGCAACTACTATTGCTATAGGTTCTCCAAAATATCTTACTTTGTCCTTAGCTAAAGGAGGTCTATCTTCAATGTTTGCACCACATTGTGTTGGAAAATAATCACCAGTTACTATTGATTTAACTCCTTTAGATTTCAAAGCAGCTTCTATATTTATTGATTTTATGTTTGCATGTGCATGAGGACTTGTTAACAGCTTTGCATATAACATCCACGGAGTTGTCGAATCGTCTGTATACTTAGCTGCGCCTGTAACCTTATCTAAAGATTCCTTTCTCGGAATGCTTACCCCTATACTTATAGGACCTGACATTATGAACTCCTCCTTATATAACTTAGTGGCACCATTTATTAACATAAAATATCTTTATACAAGGATATTATTTACTTTTATATGTATAATATTCATGTTAGTTATATAGAGTCACTTATCACACTTTGTAATTTATATTTGTAAATAATATATACACTTCCTAAATACTTTTTATAATTTCGTTTAAATTTTTCATCTCACGAAAAAATATATCCTTATGAAAACTAATAATCATATTAATATTTTCCTTATTAAGATCATGAAAATCGTCATTAACGTTGATATAATTAATTATTCCAACCTGTTGAAAAATAATAGTAAAAACATCCAACATTTTATCTAATTTATTTTTTACAGGCAAAAATTTTGAACTAACTTTAATTTCTTCAGAATATATATTGAAGGTTTCCCTTAAACTGTTTATACTTTTTTCAATATTATCTAATTCACTCTTATCTTCTATAAATTCCTTATCGCTAACTAAATTAAGTAGACTTTGTTGTATATCTTGGGCTCTATTTTTAAGTACTTTGATCATATTGGGATTGAAAACATAGTTATTTACAATTGTAGTAATAGATATGCCTATTAATGTATCCAACAATCTGTGGGCGCTATATAAAATAGCTCCAGCCTCTTTTACCCCAAGCATAATAGACACAAATACCAGGCAAGCAATAGATGTAGTACTATCCCATTTAAGGTAACTACAAATATAAATAATGAGCATTACTCCTATTCCAATTAAAATAGTATTTTGCCATTGAAGAGTTACAAGTATAACCCCAATTAGAGCCCCGATAAAGCTGCCAATAATCCTATTTGCTCCAAACTTAATTGTTTCACCAAAAAAAGTGGATATAGGCATAACTGCAGGAAGCACAACAAAAAAAGGATATTTTAATTTTAATAAATTTGACACCAATATACATAAGGAAGCAGCAATTCCTACTCTAATTGCTTTTCTTTTCAAATTCATTACTTCACCTTCTTAAACATGATAATTATTTTCTATAAAGTCCTTATACCATCTTACTCACGTAGGTTAATAATATAAACTTGCACAATACACGAAAATTTATACTTTTTTCTAATCTCTGTCACAATTTCTAATACTTATGTGTTAATATTATAGATACCAAAATTGAGAAAAGGTATCAAAATATTCTAGAATATTTTAATCAAAAGCTTTTGGACAAAGTTACCTAAGGGGGAAGACAACTAAAATATGGGTGTTATTAGTTATTTTAATAAGAAAAAACAAGAACAAAATTTTAAAACTGCATATGAGAAATATTATGACACCATCTTTAAAAGAATTTCCTACCTCACTGGTGACATGCATGCAGCTGAAGATTTAACACAGGAGGTATTTATAAAATTATATAATTCACCACCTGCTCATGACAACATTGCTGCATGGTTAAATAAAGTTTCCACTAATACTTCCTATAATTATATAAGAGATAAAAAAGTTCATGAGGGAAAAAATGAGATGATTTATAAAAAAGAAATGGATAATGTAGTTTCAATTGAAGAAGTTGCAATTAATAATTGTGAAGTAGATTTAACTAAAAAGGTACTAAATATACTTTCACCTAGAGATCGTATGTGTCTGCTTCTTAAGTTTTCGGGATATAAATATAGTGAAATTGCAGAAGTAATCGGAGTTGATAAAAATTCCGTAGGCACTCTTATATCAAGAGCACAAACAAAATTTAAGGAAAACTACTTAAATTTAGAAGGAAGAGGTGAATAAAAATGAAGTGTCTAAATGAAGGAATTATTCAAGCATACATTGATGAAGAACTTAATGATATTGAAATGAAAGAAGTAGAAATGCATCTTTTTCAATGTGAAAAATGTAAAGAAATTTATAAAGAATTAAAATCTGTAAACAGCTTTACCATGGATAAGCTTAAGGATTATAAAAAGGATTTTAATATAACCCCTATAAAACCAGCAAATATGGATATTAAAATGAAAAATAGAAAAGGAGAATCTAAGATTATGAAAAGATATAAAAAGGTAACAGCAGCTGCTTGTGTTGCTCTTGCTATAACAACTTGTGTTTCAGTTCAACCTATAAGAGCAGCAGTTATTAATGCAGTTTCAATTTTTAGAGCAAATGATATTAAAAGTGTAAATATTTCATTGGATGATGTTGAAAAGCTTAAAAGTGAGCTTGAGAAGAATAAATCAGATATTAATATTGATAAAATAGGTAAAGTAAAATACCAAGGCGGTGAACAAAAAACTGTAACCATCGATGAAGCCAAAAAAGCATTGCCATTTACAATACTATATCCTAAAAATATGCCATCAAAAAATACAAAAAATGTTTTCATAAATAAACCTTCAAAATGTGATTTCACACTAAATATTGAAAATATAAATCAACTTCTTAAATCCTTAGGAGGAAAAAAGCTGTTTCCTAAAAACTTAGATGGAAAAACTTTTTCTTTGAATACAGGTGGAACATTAAGCATTTTGTATGAAGATCCTACAAATAGTAACCGTATAGCTGTATCAGAAAGTAAAATGCCAGAAATTATTGCACCTGATGGTGCAAATGTGGATGAAATATTTAATGCTATTTCAGATCTTTCTGTACTTCCATATGATATGCAAAAGCAATTAAAATCAATGAAAGATTGGAAAAGTACCTTGTATGTTCCTAATGTGGGAAATAAATCTGAAGAAATGACTATAAATGGAATGAAAGCTATTGGATGCTTCGATACTAGTAAGAATGACAATAAATCAAGACATTCCTATATTTTAATGCTTAAGGATGATATTTTAATCAGCATTGATGGTAATGCAGATAAAAATGAACTAATAGAAATTGCAAAATCTATGAGGTGATAAATTTGGTAATTGAAACTGAAAATCTTTCTAAAATATATGAAAATAACAAAGGATGCAGGAATATAAATATATCTGCAGCTGAAGGCGAAATTTATGGATTTTTAGGTCCTAATGGCGCGGGAAAAAGCACCTTTATAAAGACCGTTGTAGGATTATTATTTCCAACTTCAGGTACTGCACAGATACTGGGTAAACCTATTGGAGACATGGAAACAAGAAAAAGGATAGGCTACTTGCCAGAACTTTTTAAATATCAAGAATGGATGACAGGATTGGATCTCCTGTCCTTCCATTCTTCATTATACAAGCTTGACAAAAAAACTTCTTCTGCAAAAATAGAAGAAGTTCTTGAAATTGTTAATTTAAAGGGTGCTGAAAGAAGTAAAATAGGTACTTATAGTAAAGGAATGCAGCAGAGAATAGGAATTGCCAGTGCTCTTCTTTGCGACCCAAAGCTTCTTTTTTTAGATGAACCTACCTCCGCTCTAGATCCCATAGGCAGAAAAGAAGTTAGAGACATTATGTTAAAATTAAAGAGTATGGATAAAACTGTATTTTTAAACAGTCATCTTTTAAGTGAAGTAGAAATGATTTGTGATAGCGCTGCCATTATCAGCAAGGGAAATATTATAAAACAAGGAAAAATGAATGATCTTTTAGAAGGAAATACTATTCTGGATATTCATGTAGAAGATATAAATAATGAAATTTTAAATAAGCTTGAAAAGTTTGATGAAGATTTAACTTTTAATGGAAAAAACATCAAGATGCATGTAAAGGAAGATGCTGAAATACACCAAATTGCATCATTAATTATATCAGGCGGCGGAAAGCTATATGGACTTACTCCACACAGAGATAGTCTTGAAGACCTGTTTATAAAGCTTGTTGAAGGAGGTCAAAATTAATGCTTACAATTGCTCAATCTACTTTTAAAGAAATTTATAGGAAGAAAATTTTTCATTTTATAGGCATATTAACTATAATATATCTTATTCTTTTAACTATTATTTTTAGATTTATAGGTAAGAATCTACATCAAAACAATGGCATGATAGATATGGTTGTAAATCTTTCTTCAACTATTTCTATAGTTGGCTTCTATTTTTCCAGCATGCTTTTAGGTTTTCTAACCATAATGCTGTCTATAGGAACTGTTTCTTCCGAAATAGAAAATGGGACAATTTTAACCATTTTAACAAAACCAATTAGAAGAAGTGAGTATATACTTGGAAAATACTTAGGAACAGCTATTCTAATTATTTTATACAGCATTGTCCTTTACATAGCAGTAATTATTATTTCCACTGTAAGTAAAATATCTATTATAGAAGCCTTTGGAATAGGTGCTTTAGTTAAGGGATTCCTGTTTTTTATTTTACAGCCTTTAACCATATTATCAGTATCTCTTTATGGAAGTACTAAATTTAAAACCTTAAATAATGGAATATTAATAATGTCTCTCTATATACTTGGACTAATTGGTGGAGTGATGGAACAATTAGGAGCATATACAAAAAATGACTCTCTTTCCACCATTGGAATAATTTCAAGCTTAATTTCTCCCTTTGAAGTCATTTATAGAAAAATGATTTCTGCTATTTTTACTTCTTTAGGCTCCTTTAACCTTCTATCAGGCTTTAGTATGACAGAAAAATCCACCACACCAAGTTTATATATGATGTTTTATGTATGCATATACTTAGTATTTTTTATATTTATAAGCGTTAAAAGCTTTGCAAAAAAAGATATTGGATAAAAAAATCATGCTGGATTCACCTAGCATGATCTTTTAATTTATTTATGAATTTTCAAAGGAAAGTTCTATTTTTCCTCCCTTTATTATCAGTCTTGCATTAAATTCATTGCCTTTTTTTGATTTAAAGCCAGTTATAATATCTGTTTTTCCATGACTCATTAAATTTTTAATTTGTTCAACAGGTATCTTTTTTCCACAAATTTCTGATACAAAAAACTTACATCCACTTTGCCAATTATTGCAGCCATATCCCTTACTATTCTTTACAATATCACCTGTTTTACATATAGGACATAAACCTAATGATTCTCTAGCTCCATTTTCACTTTTATCTGTATTTGAGTTTTTTTTGCTTTTAGAAGAACTTTTAGCTTTTACTCCATTACTATTTTTGCCCTTAACTTCTTCAAAAAAGCCATGCATATCTCCCATATTCATTCTATCCATAACCTTTTTTACATTAAGCTTAGTGTAATCTTCTAGCTTTTTCATAAATAGATCAGGTTCTATTTCCTTTCCATACACCATTTTTAATCCCTTTTCCCAGCTGGCTGTAAGTGTGGGATTAAGCAGTGTAGGTATAGAATTTATTATAACCTCATATATCATTTCTCCCTTTTGAGTTGGAGATATAACTTGAGTTTTCTTGTCAGACATAATATAACCTATTTTTTCTAACTTCTTTAATATTTCAGCTCGTGTTGCAGAAGTTCCTATCCCAGCTCCTTTTATCTGTTCTCTAAGTTCTTCATCTTCAATAAGCTTACCTGCATTTTCCATAGCAATAATTATTGATCCTGAAGTGTATCTTTTAGGAGGTGAAGTTTCCCCTTCCTTTACTTCCATGTCAACTACATCTACTATTTGTCCTTTTTTAAGTTTGCTTAAAAACTTTAAGTTCTTTTCTTCCTTATTCTTTTTATACTCTTTTAATACATTAAGGTATCCTTCTTCTACACAAACCTTATCTGTAGTAAAAAATCTTTCGCCACCAGCTTGAGTTGTAATGGCAATTTTATTATATTTGGCTGGAGGATAAAATATAGCCAAAAATCTTCTAAGTACTAAGTTATATACCTTTTTCTCCAAATCTGTGAGACCATTATAACTTTGAAGACCTTCTCCTGTTGGTATAATAGCATAATGGTCTGTTATTTTGCTATCATTTACATACTTAGTTTTTTCCAAATTTGAATACCATTTATTATTCAATATATTTTCCGCTATACCTTTTATTTCTTTATCACCATCGTATTTTAAAAGCTTTCTTATATTTTTATCTATTTCCTTTGCTACAGCTTTAGACAAAACTCTAGCATCTGTTCTTGGGTATGTAAGTAGCTTTTTTTCATATAAGGATTGAATTTTATTTAAGGTTTCTTCAGGACTTATTTTAAACTTCTTTGAACACTCATTTTGGAGTTCTGCTAAATTAAAAAGCAAAGGAGCATTTTTACTTTCTACAGTCTTTTTTATATTCTCTATAACAGGCTCCTGCTCAAAAATTTTCTCACCTATTTCTTCTATAAACTTTTCAGCATCTTCTCTTTTCTTAAAACCACCTTCATTATATAAAAGAGGTGAATCCTTATATTTAGAACCTTCTACAGATTTCCATTCACCCTCATAGACCATTTCTTCTTCATATTCTCCGCTGGAATTGCCATCAAAGCTTCCTAAAATCTTATAAAAAGGTGTCTTTACAAAGGATCTTATCTCTCGTTCTCTATCTACAATCATTCCAAGAACACAGCTCATAACTCTACCTACTGCAATTACCACCAATTTATCTCCAGTAGCATTAGCCACAGTTTTTCCATATTTAAGAGTTAAAAGTCTAGAAAAATTTATTCCCAAAAGATAATCTTCTTTAGCTCTTAAATATGCTGAATCAGCCAATGAATCATATTCTGAAATATCCTTTGCTTCTTTTATACCTCTGCGTATCTCTTCTTCTGTTTGAGAGTCAATCCACACTCTCTTCTTTTCCTTACCTTGTACCCCTACCATTTGATCTACAAGTCTATAAATGTACTCTCCTTCTCTTCCTGAGTCGGTACATACATATATTGTATTTATATCTTCTCTTTTTAATAATCCACTAACTACATTGAACTGCTTTGATACTGCTGGAATAATTTCATATTTATATTCCTTAGGTAAAAAAGGTAAAGTATCTAAGGACCATCTTTTTAAATTAGGATCATAGGCTTCTGGATAACTCATAGTTACCATATGTCCCACACACCATGAAAACACGGCTTTGTCTGATTCTATATATCCATCTCTTTTGGTACCTTTTACATTTAAAAGTTTAACATATTCCATAGCCACTGATGGCTTTTCTGTAATAAATAAAGCTTTACTCATAAAAAACCTCTCTGTCTTAATGCTTAAATATTCATTTTCACAAGTTACTTGTCCAATTATACACTAAAGTAACCAAATTTAAAAATTTCATTTAAAATAGTTTCAAAATCAATTATATCATAATTTGGCTTTTCACATAATATTATTGCCAGAGAGGTATTTTTTATCCAATTAATCTAAAGTACCACCAAGTTTTGTATAAGTAGTGCCATAAAATTGTTGATAAAAATCATCCACTTCTTTTGTTATATTTGTATCTTTAAATACTTCAGGATTGGCCTTTATAGTTAACCACATTATTCCTAACATTGTCTGTGGGCAAGGCATATCCCAAGCACTTATTTTTGAAGGTATTAAATAAACTTTTTTATTTTTTACAGCATTCACATCTTTTAAAGCAGCATTATTAAGTACATCTTGTGGCTTTACTCCAGAATATTGTGTAAGAACTATTATATCAGGATTCCAACCAATTAGCTGTTCTGCAGATATATCACACCATTTATTGCTGCTTAAAGAACCAGCCACATTTATTCCTCCAGCTAACTCAATTAATGAATTTTGGAACATATTCTTTCCTGGAGTTGAATACATACTTCCCCCTGCCATGTACACTTTAGGTTTATTTTTTTGATCTACAGCTTTAAGTTTGTTGCTAATAGAATCTAACTTTTTAGTATAATAATCCATAAATTCTTCTGATTTCTTTTCTTTACCAGTAAGTATTCCTAAATCTTTCACAGTAGATTTTAATTCATCAAGGTTCTCTGCACTTATAACAAAAACTTTAATATTAGACTTCTCTAATTTTGGTACAATTTCTTTGTTCTTTTTATATATGATAACAAGATCTGGTTTAGCAGCTATTACTTGTTCCACATTTATATCATTACTAGCAGCTGTCTTGCTTGAACCTGCCTTTGGTGAAAAAGTTAGAGGATTCTTTATAGCATTTCCATCTGCACCTAAAATATTATCTTGCTTATTCAAAGCACATAGTATTTGAACTGCTATAGGATAGTTAGTTAATACTTTTTCAGCAGGCTTGGACAACTCTACTTTTCTTTTCATTCCATCAGTGACAGTAATTTTTTTATTGCTATCTGCACTATTTGTACTTTGCGTAGCTGTTGAGTTTTTGCTGCAGGCTCCAAAAGTACATACAATTAGTACTAAAATTAAAAATTTAGCTATTTTTTTCATTTTTTTATCCCCCCTATAATTTTTTCTTTAACTTTACATTATTTTTTTGCAGAATTTTAAAAATTTCATCTTCCATTGAATCTCTATTACTTTCATCAATTTTAAATACTTGTACATCTTCTCTCCTTGCTATTTTCTGTACAAAGTTTCCATCACATTCCTTTAATACTCCTATAACAGGCTTACCACTATTAAGTATTTTAAAAACAGTATCTTTGAATAATGGAGCTTTTTCTTCCATAAATCCCAATTCATCTAATACTATTAATTCCCTATTGTCTAAGCTTTTTAACAGTACGTCTTGAGATATAACATTAAACATATTCATATCTGAATGTAGTTCATGCTTATCTGCATCATAAACTCCAATGGTATAACTTTCTTCTAAATTATAAAGTGAATTTACTTTAAACTTTTTAGTTTCTCCTATAAATTCTTTTTCTTGAATAAAACCACCTATGGAACAATCCACATTTTTAATAATCTTTTTTAGCAATGTAGATTTTCCTACTCCTCTTTCACCAGTAAAGAAAATCTTTTTCATAATATATTAATCCCCTTTCTCTATTAAAATCAATTGATCATAGGAATACAAGCCTTTATTTTATTGCCATTAGAATTAACTGTATTTATTATTTTTACATTAATACCATATGCTTCTTTAAGATTATCTTCTGTCACAACTTCGTCAACAGTACCTACTGTAAACACATTACTTTTTTGCATAAATGCTACTTTTGTAGAACATAAGAAAGCATGATTGGGATAATGTGAAGTCATAATAATTGCTAGACCTCTCTCTGAAAGTTTATTTATCTGTTCTAACACCCTGATCTGATTTCCAAAATCTAAATTTGAAGTTGGTTCATCCATTATAAGTATCTTAGGATCTTGAGCAAGAGCTCTTGCAATTAGAACCATTTGCCTTTCCCCACCACTTATTTCTGTGTATATCTTATCTCTTAAATAATCTATTTTTAAATCCTCTAAAGCCCTTTCTACAATTTTCCTATCTTCCTTGCTTGGAGAAGAAAACATTGAAAGATGCGCAGTCCTTCCCATTAATACCACATCAAAAACTTTAAATGGAAATGGAGGAGTATGTGATTGAGGAACATAACCAATAATTTTGGCTAATTGCTTTCTGGAACAACTATGTATGTTTTTCCCATCTACTAATATTTCTCCACCTTTTAGTTTTAAAAAACCCAATATAGTTTTAAAAAAAGTAGTCTTACCAACACCATTAGGCCCTAATAAACATAATATTTCTCCTGAACTTACATTCATGGATATATTATTCACCACATCCTTTTTTCCATAACCACAAACTACATTTTTGATCTCTAACTTCATATCCATCCTCTCCTTCCTTTAACTAGAAGGTAAATAAAAAAAGGAGCTCCTATTAATGATGTTAAAATTCCCAAAGGAATTTCTATGCTAAAGGCACATCGAGCCACATCATCAACTAACAAAAGAAAAGTCCCTCCTATAAGTAATGAACTAGGCAGCAATACTTTGAAATTAGGACCCACAATCATTCTAGCTATATGAGGTATTACAAGTCCTATCCATCCAATCATACCGCTAATTGATACAGCCGCTGCTGTAATTAAGGTTGAACAAAGAATTGCAATTAATCTTAGCTTTGAAGTATCAACACCTAAAGATTTTGCTTCTTCATCTCCAAATGAGAGAACATTAAACCTCCATCTTAGTAAGAATAGTGGTATAACTCCTATAATCATTGGTATCAATAACATTTTGATATCTTTCATGGTAACAGAGGATAATCCACCCATGAGGTAAAAAGTTATAACTGGAAGTTTTTCATATGGATCTGCCACATATTTTGTAATTGAAATAAAAGATGTAAATAGCTCTTTAACAACAATTCCTGTAAGCACTAATAATAAAGCAACATTATTACCCTTTGATATTATGCTGCTTATTGAATATGTTATTATTACAGCTAGAAGCCCAAATAAAAATGCTGAAATTTGTATGCTTACAGCATTAAATGATAAAAGTATTCCAAATGCTGCACCAAATGCTGCACCAGCAGAAGCTCCAAGTATATCTGGGGACACCATCGGATTTCTAAATAGTCCTTGATATGTAGCTCCAGACACAGATAAAGCTGCTCCAACCATTAATGCTGATAAAATTCTAGGAGCTCTAACATTGAAAAGCACTGTTTCAATAGTATTGGATTGAGTTACACTATGTCCAAAAATTTTTGATGATATAACACTAAAAAATTGTGGTAAGGATATTGAATATCTCCCAATAGTTAATGAAATTAAAATAGCAGCTATAGGCATTACAGCAATAATGATCATGAGGTAAGTTGTTTTTCTTTGTTCAAATTTTCTTTCATGATTTTTCAATTTTGAATTTTCCTGTGTATCATTTAGTATTAATGGTTCTGACACTTGCTTTCATCCCTTTCAACTATAATTGCTTATATAATAAATTTTCATAAAAATACTGCTAATCAAAATCATTTACTACATCTTTATTTAATTAATTCTAAATTTCAACAAATAAAATACAAAAGTATAGATTTATTACAAATCGTTATGTTATTATAAGTATAACGGTTTATTGTGCTATTGTAAACATAATTTTCTTAACATTGTAATTGATTCCATAATGATTTTAACAGCACAACATCAAAATAATCCAATTTCTAAATAACTTTAATAAAAAGCTGAAGGGCTAAAGCCTTCAGCTTTTATGTAAATTAACATTGTTTATATTGAGGTTCCTGTTCTTCAATATATTCTTGTCTTCCCTTTAAAACCTCGAGAGCACTATCAAGGTTTTTAGCTATTTGTTGAAAATCCTGTTTTGCAGATTTATCTTCAGTTTCAAGCGCAAATGTTTTCATTGTAGCAGCAGCACTTTGTATTCCTGCAATTGCCTGCTGCATTTGAGTTCCTACTGTCATTTCTTCACCTCTTTTGTTTATTCACCAATAATGATTTAGCATTTACTAGGAAACAGTAAGAAGAAACTAGAGGCTGCTTACTAGCTTTACTTTTAATTATCAGCTACTTAAAATTTTTTGACATTTTTAATAACCTAGTGGCCTTGATTAGCATCACCTCCTTTGCCTGAAATTTTTATTTCATTACTACTAGTTCTAATACTTACCCTTTAGGTTTAAATATTAAAGCTGCTAAAAATCCAAATATAATTGCTGCAGAAATACCTGTACTGGTAATTTCAAAAGTTCCAGTAAGTACACCAATAAGTCCATCTCTTTCTGCTTCCATCATGGCACCTTTTACTAAAGAATTTCCAAAGCTCATTATAGGTACAGAAGCTCCTGCTCCAGCAAATTTAACTAAAGGATCATACCAGCCTAAGCCTCCTAATATTGCTCCTACCACTACTAAAGTTGTTGTAGTATGTGCAGGTGTAAGCTTAAATACATCCATCATAATTTGACCAATTACACATATACCACCACCTACTATAAATGCCCACATGAATTTTTCCATATACTATTCACCCTTCTTTTCATATCTCTATAGACACTGCATGTGCAACACTAGGTATGCTTTCCTTTTGTTGATAGGACATTGGTGACATTAGCGCTCCCGTTGCCACTATTAGAATTCTCTTTAATTCACCCTTTAACATACGTTTTAAAAAGTGGCCATAAGTAACTACAGCAGAACAGCCGCAGCCACTGCCTCCTGCAAAAACAGGTTGATCTTCTTCATATATGATTTTCCCACAATCAGTAAAAATATTTGATGGCATTTTGAAACCATGCTCTTCAAATAAATTACTGGCAATTTTATGACCTACCTTTCCCAAATCACCAGTTGCAATAACATCATAGTAAGAAGGTTCAATATTAAAATCTCTAAAATGAGCTTCAATGGTATCCACTGCCGCTGGTGCCATAGCTGCTCCCATATTAAAAGGATCAGAAATTCCCATATCTATTACTTTTCCTATAGTTGCAGAAGTAACTCTAGGTCCCTGTCCTTCATGACCTATTACTGCTGCTCCAGCTCCAGTTACAGTCCACTGAGCAGTAGGTGGTTTTTGACTTCCATACTCTGTAGGATACCTAAACTGCTTTTCTGCTGAGCTATTATGACTTGAAGTACCTGTTATTACATATTGTGCAGCCTTGCTTTCTACCATTAAAGAAGCTAATGCTAATCCCTCCATTGAACTGGAACAAGCACCAAATACTCCAAAATAAGGTATTCCTAAAGTACGAGCAGTAAAACTGCTTGTAATTATTTGATTCATTAAGTCACCACTTACAAAAAATTGTATTTTATCTTTCTTAATATTAGATTTCTTAATTGCCAACTGACAAGCTTCTTCTAATATCTTCTTTTCTGCTTTTTCAAAACTGTCTTGACCTACCCAAATATCTTGATGAAGAATATCAAAATCTTCCTTTATAGCCCCTTTTGCTTCAAAAGGCCCTCCTACAGCACATGAACCTAATATAACTGGCTTAGATTTAAAAACCCATGATTGATGACCAGTAATCATTTACATCCCACCTAACCACTTAATAGTAATTTTTATAATTGTCATTACAAAAGCCGCAAAAACTCCAAAGGTAATTACCGGTCCTGCTATTTTAAACATATTTCCTCCAACACCTAGAACATAACCTTCACTTCTATGTTCAATAGCACTGGATGCAATGGTATTAGCAAAGCCTGTAATTGGTATTGCAGTTCCTGCTCCTGCCCATTGAGCAATGTGATCATAAACTCCAAAACCAGTGAGCAATACAGATATTATAATCAAAACTGCTACAGTTGGATTTCCTGCTGTAGTTTCACTAAAATGAAAATATTTTATAAATATATACTGAATAACCTGACCAATTGTACATATAATTCCCCCTGATATAAATGCTCTAACTGAATTTAATAGGACAGGTCTTTTTGGCTCTACTGCATTAGCTAAGTCTTGATATTCTTGTTGTGTTGGTGTTAATTTTTTCTTTTTCTTGCTAGCCACTTTTTTCACCTTCTTAACGTAATAAGTATGGTTCTAATTTTTTCATAATTGTTTTAAGCCTATTAGCTTCTCTCACATACATATCCTTAGCTTCTACATTTTCAGTTTCTAAAGAGAATGTAATTATATCCGCTTGACTTTTTTCCAAACTTGCATAAAGCATTTCCTTAACACTAGCTTCTGGGAGTTCTATACTATCATCAAAAACATCCACATATAGTTCTCCATTACAATCTACCTGACCAACAAAAACATTATCTAAAGACACTCCCAAGTTTTCCAGCTTTTCATTAAGCCAGGTTTGATTTAACCTTAAATTACTTAAGGACTCATTGATAACATTTCCATCTATTATTACCGTTTGTGGTGCTGTTTCTGGAGAAACCTTAATTCCTAAATCATGTGGAGTAATTGGCTTTTTATCTGATTTTAAAACAACATTCATATCTCCTGTAGACTCCATTACAGCAAATTCTACATCTGCTAAATTAAATGCATTCTTTGAACGCAGTTCTCTTAAAAGTTCATCTCCTGTAAGTCCAAGCTCTGTCAAATTTTCCTCCATGACTTTACCATCTTTAACTAATATGGTTTCCTTTCCGTTAATTAAATTATATATGTACTTACTCTTCATAGATATGTAATCTAATACTATTGGCAGTAAAATCCAAACTGCTAAAGTAATAATTCCAAATACCCAATTTGAAATAGCATTTACTGAAACCAACGAAATTAAAATAGCAATTACACCGTAATTAATAATCCTAAATGGAGTAATTCTAACTGAATAGTTTTTGGTCAATATTCTTACTACAATTAAAGTCAAAAAAAATAACCCTATAGACCTTAACAATACCAATATCCATGTACTCATACGTTATTTCCTCCAAATTAATTACTTTTATATTGAGGTTCTTCAAGTTCTATAGCTTTTTCTCTTTTTTTCAAACTTTGGATGACTTCATCAATATCTTTTACTGCATTTCTATATACAACCTTAAGTTCTTTATTCTGTGCTTGAAGTGAATAAATTCTTAAAGTGCTTTGGGCTCCCTTTAAGCTGCTTATAGTCTGTTTTAATTTTGAAGCAACCGTCAATATTTTCACCCTCCTCTTATGTACTTAAAATTTATTTATGTTGTTATTTTTACAAGTATTTTTATTTTTATTCTAAAAACTTAATTTTGCGCCTCAATTATTATATGCAAAAAATAAAGTATACCAGAGGTTCTATTCCTCTGGTATACTTTACTCTTTAAAACTATTCGCAAACTTTTCCTGGATTTAATATATTTTTAGGGTCAAAGGCTAATTTAATATTTCTCATAAGTTCTATATAGTCATCTCCATATTGTTCAAACATATAGCTCTTTTTAGCAAAGCCTATTCCATGCTCTCCAGATACTAACCCGTTCAATTCTCGAGATTTTTTATACATGCATTCAAATACATCACTTAATTTCTTTTCCCACTCTGCTTTAGATAAATCATCTCTCAATACATATACGTGTAAGTTTCCATCTCCTGCATGTCCAAAACTTCTTATTCTTACATTGAATTTCTTTTGAAGCTCATCTGTATATTTTACAAACTCTGCCACCTTGTTTCTTGGTACTACTACATCACATTCATCCATTTCTGTAGTAGTTGCCTTTACTGCTTCAAGGAAGGCTCCTCTAGCTGACCATACAGCCTCTTTTCTTTCATCTGTATCTGAAATATATACATCTAATGCTCCTTCTTCTAAGCATATATTAGCAACTTTTTCATAATCCTTTTCTATATCAGCAGTACTATTTCCATCAAAAGTTAAAAGTAAATATGCATCTGATGAGTTGTCAGGGAATTTCTTTCCTAAGAATTCTTCTGCTGCAAGTATAACTTCCCTTTGCATAAATTCTATAGCTGTTGGTGTAGATTTAGATTTTATAATCTTTGGCACTGTATTTATTGCTGTTTCCAAATTAGGGAATGGTATAAGTAAGCTTATAGCCTTTTTAGGCAATGGAAGCAATCTAAGTACGGCCTTTGTTACAATACCTAAAGTTCCTTCTGAACCACAAATTAAATCTTTTATGCTGTAGCCTGAACTGTTTTTAACTATCTTTCCACCTACTTCTATTACTTTTCCTGTTGGAAGAACAACTTCTAGTCCTCTTATATAATCTCTTGTAACTCCATATTTAACTGCTCTCATTCCACCAGCATTTGTATTTATATTTCCACCTATAGTTGCTGATTTTTCACCTGGATCTGGTGGGTAGAATAAATCATGCTCTTCTACATATTTGCCTATTTCCATTAAAAGTACTCCTGGCTCCAATGTAAGAGTTAAATTTTCTTCATCAATTTCAAGTATGTTATTCATATTTGTTAAGTTTATCATTATACCGCCGTGAATTGGAACAGATGCTCCAACCAGACCAGTACCTGATCCTCTAGCTACTACAGGAATATTATTTTCATAAGCATAAGTCATTACCTTAGAAACTTCCTCTGTACTTAAAACTTCTACCATTGCTTCTGGCATTTTACTTATTCCACCTAATTCATCATGGCTGAAATCTTCATTTATATTTTCTCCTGTGTAAACTCTGTCTTCACCTAAAATATCTATTAAAAAATCAATGTCCTTTTTATCTAATTTTTTATATTCTTTATTACATAGACATTCCATCCTAATTACCTCCAAATTCGTTTTAATTTTTAATAATTGCTCAAGTCTAACTTTATTAAGATACTAAACTGTTAAAGGTTTTCCTTCTTTTACATTACTTATAAGCTTTGGTACTACTTCATAAATATCTCCTACTATTCCATAGTGAGCTACATTAAATATAGAAGCTTTAGGATCCTTATTTATGGCAATTATACAATCAGAATTATTCATTCCTGCTGCAAACTGTACTGCTCCTGATATTCCTAAAGTGATTATAAGCTTTGGTTTAACAGTTCTTCCACTTAATCCTATTTGTCTTTTTGCATCTGCCCAACCTGCTTCAATAAGTGGTCTTGTAGTTGCTATTTGTGCTCCAATCAAAGCAGCAAACTCTTTTACCATTTCCATATCCTTTTCTGCCTTTAAGCCTCTTCCTACTGCTACTATTACATCTGCATCAGATATACTTTCTTCTATTTCCTTCTTTGTAACCTTTAATACATTTATATTAGAAGCTAATTCTTCTTTCTTTATACTGCAAGTTACAATTTCTCCAGACTTTTCTTCACTTCTCTCTGGTGCATCCATAACCTTATATCTTACTGTAGCAAGTTGTGGTCTGTGGTTTGGATTTATTATTTGTGCCATTATATTTCCACCAAAAGCTGGTCTTATTTGTACTAAATCAGTATTTTCCTTCATATCAAGTATAGTACAATCTGCTGTAAGTCCTGTTCTAAATCTAGCTGCTACTCTTGGTGCTAATGATCTTCCTACTGTAGTTGCACCTACAAGTAAAGTTGAAGGTTTAACACTATTTATAAAGTCTTCCATAGCTTTAGTATAAGGTTCTATTCTAAAATCCTTTAATTCTTCATCATCATATACAAAAACCTTGTCTACTCCATAATGTAGTATTTCTTCTGCCTTTTTTTCTATATCATGTCCTACAAATACTGCATATACAGGATGATTTATCTTTGATGCTAATTCCTTAGCTTTTCCAATAAGTTCATAAGTTACTGGATGAATATCACCTTCTACATGATCTACGTATACAGCTACACCCTTCCAAAGACTTTTATCTATAGCTTCTACTTTATCCTCTACAAATTCCATAACTCCTGCAGGTCCATTTTTAACACAAAGCTTACACATCTTACAACCTGCGTTTATTTCTATTTTTCCTTGTTTTTCTTCCATAGCTCCAAAGGGACATATTTTTACTAATTCTTCTATAGCTGAAGGAGTTAATTTCTCCTGATTTACTACTAATTTACCCATAACTCGTTCCTCCTTAAATTTACCTTAAAAACATTTTTAATCGTTATATCTTTAATAATTTAAACATTATAAAAACTTCATCTTTTTAAGTTTATCTTCAAGCTTAGCTGATAATTCTTCTCCTGTTCCCTTCCACATTTCTTTATCGGTATTTACTGCTGGTGGGAATATTCTTTCAACCTGAGTTGGTGAACCATTTAATCCATACTTATTTTCATTTTTATCTTCAAGATCTTTAAAACTTAAAATTTTAACTTCTCTATCCTTAGTTTCTAATTTCTTTTTGTAAGATGGAAGTCTTGGTTGGAATATATCCTTCTCTACAGTTAATAGGCATGGATATTTAACTTCTGCAACTTCTATTGTATTTGGCATATCCATCTCTACTACTATTGATTTTTCCTTAAGCTCTTCTATTTTTCTCACATTAGCTATATGTGGTATTTTTAAATATTCTGCCATTTCTGGTCCTACCTGAGCAGTATCACCATCTGTAGTCTGCTTTCCACAGAGTATTAAATCAACTTTGCCCATACTTCTGACGCCCTGAGATATAGTATAGGATGTTGCCAAAACATCTGCTCCACCAAACTTTCTATCTGAAAGAAGAACTCCTTCATCTGCCCCCATCATATAAGCTTCCTTTATAACTTCTGCTGCTTGTGGTGGTCCCATGCTTATAACCTTCACGGTACCTCCTACCTTTGCTCTCATTCTAAGTGCTGTTTCTAATGCATATAAATCATATGGATTCATCTTTGAATCAACACCATCTCTTTTTAAAACTCCTGTTACTGGATCTACTTCTACTTTTGAAGTACCTGGTACTTGTTTTATACATACTAATATTTCCATTTAAAATACCTCCATAAAATTTGATTGTTTACTTTATTAAAATTCAAAATATATAGCTAAGTTGTAATTTAAGCAAAATGTGAAATTAAGTTTCTATCTCACTATAACCGATACCCCATCTGGTATAACTGTTACTTTTGCATCCTTGCCTTTTAATTCATAAGCTCTTTTTAATGCTTCTTCAAATGTATAAGCATGTTCCATATGCATGTTTTTTATCATCTGTGGATCACACATGTCAGTAACAAATATAACTGTAAATTTATCAAGCATTCTTGCTAATATTTGAAATTCCCACTGATCTGGAGCGGTTTTATTTCTTGGCACTTTTGCTATTCTATCTAAAAGCTCTCTAGGATTTTTAGCATTAGCTAAATTGTCATAGAATGATTGTCCACCATGTCCATCATTGCAGGCAGAAACCATTATTATTACTCCGCCTTCTTTGCAAGTGGCTTCTGCTGCTGTCATTCCTTTTACTGATTGATATATATTTTGATCTAGTGGATAACCACCATTAGTTGATATTGCTATATCAGCTTCTATTTTATCTACCTTTGAAAGCTCCAGTACAAATTTACAGCCTTCCTCATGAGCAAATTGACTGTGACCTGCAAAAGCATTAATTACTTTCTTTTCACTATCTATAACTACATTTAATATAAAAGCAAGCTTTGCCTTTTCTGCTGCATAAAGCATATCTTTATGTATAGGATTACCCTTAAGTATTCCTGTTCTCGCAAAGTCACTTGCTATAAACTCAGAACAGTGATTTGCCATAACAGTTTGAGCAGATGCAATTCCTGGAAGTATACTCTTTCTTCCACCTGAGAATCCAGCAAAGAAATGTGCTTCTATAAAACCTTCAGCTATTAAAAGCTCTGTTTCCATGGCTAATTTGTTTAATATAAGCTCTCCTCCTGAAGGTAAAGTTCCAACCTTAACCAAAGTACTTTCATCTGTAGAACGATGTATTACTATTTGTTCATTTTTAACTATTTCTTCTCCAAGTTTATTTATTAGCTCTTCATGAGTAGTAGGTCTGTGAAATCCTGTAGCAATAAGTATTTTTATATCTATGTCAGGATTTACTTTTCTAATTCTCCTTAAAAGTATAGGCATTGTGATCTTACTTGGTACAGGTCTTGTATGGTCACTAGTTATAATAACCATATTTTTTTTACCCTTTACTAAATCTTCTAAGCTTTCACTTCCAATAGGATTATTTAAAGCTTTTTCAACTATTTCTTCTTGAGATAAATCTGTTCTGTATTCTCCTGCCTTTGACTCCAAAATTCCAGCTAAATTCTTATCTTCTATCTCGATTTCTAGCATTTTTTTGTGATAAGGAATTTTAATTTTTGACATTACATTATACCCCCCAATAATAAATATAAAATATATTCTTTATAATTATAAATTGAATGCCGCGCCTCCAAAGTAAGCTATAACTCCCAAAACGATTACATATACTATACAAAATTTCAACGTAGCATTTAAAATCTTACCTTCTGCACCTGCAAGTCCTGTAGCTGCCGTAGCCACTGCTATACTTTGTGGTGAAATCATCTTACCTGCTGTAGCACCACCTGTATTAGCTGCTGCTAGCCAATATGGATTTAAACCTAAGGATTTAGCAGCTTCTACTTGAAGTTGTCCGAATAATATATTAGCTGAAGTATCACTTCCTGTTACAAAGGTTCCAAGTGCTCCTATAATAGGTGCTATTACTGGATAAGCACGTCCAGTTACTGCAACTAGAACAACTGCTATAGATTTAATCATTCCACTATAGCTCATCACTTTAGCAAGAGCCACAATAGCTATTATGGTCATAGCTGATTTTGTCATTTGTTTAATTGTTTTACCTAAGACATTTAGTATTTCACCAAATTTAGCTCCTTGTATTAATCCTCCTACAATTCCTGCTATTATAATTAATGAACCAGGATTATTAATCCAAGTAAACGTATACGAATGATAAATCTTAACAGTAGTACTTATTTTTGATAAACCTTTACTTATTCCTGGGAATAAAGAACTGGTAAATATTATAGCTACAAATACTAATATAAAAGGCACCCATGCCATAACTCCTTTGCTAAAGGATATTTTTTCAGCATCTTTGAAAGCCTTATCCTTATGAAATACTTTAGCATACCCTATAGTTGCTGCTAAGCAAATTATAGAGCCAAGTATTGCTGGAAGTTCAGCTCCCATGTATTTAGCTGTCAACACTTCTGGTATGGCAAAAGCTAGTCCTGAAACTATTGATATTCCTAAAACGCCTTTAATTGCCTTAACACTTTTACCTGTTATCATCACTAATATTACTGGTACTATAACAATCAATACTGCTAATTGTAGCCCAACTGCATAACTTAAAATGTTAGGATCTAAATTTGTAAGCTTAGCAAGTGTGGACACCGGAAGTCCTATAGCTCCAAAAGCTGTTGGTGTTGTATTTGCTATTAAACATATGATTGCAGCAAATACTGGATCAAATCCAAGAGCAGCCATTATACTGGCAGGAATTGCAACTGCTGTTCCAAAGCCTGCAATAGCTTCTAAAAATCCTCCAAATCCCCAAGCAAGTATTAGAACTAAAATTCTCTGGTCTGTGGTAATGCTTGTCATCATATTTTTAATTAGATCCATACTCTTTGTATAAATAGACAAATTGTAAATAAATACCGCTGCAATTATGACTATAATTATAGGCCATATTGCACTTGCTGCACCTTCTAGTCCTGCTTTCAATGCATCAACTATAGGCATTTTCCATACTGCAATTGCTAAAACTAATGTTACGATTAATGTTACTGGTGTTGCCTTATGACCTGGTGTTTTTAACACTCCTAGTGAAATCATAAGCCAAACTATTGGTATTAATGCAATAAAAAATAGTACATACATATTCATTTTTTATCCTCCTGTTAATGAATTGGTAGTATGGTAACATGGTACTATGGTAGTACCAGTCGATAACTAAATTCTAGCATAATATTCTCAATATTTCTACAATAGTTATTTCATTAACACCAGGCATTCAATTTTTCGAATTCATGTAAACGTTATTACTACAGCATTCACATTAAAACATTTACATAAAAAATATTTAAATATTTTTTCAAATATCACTCAATAGCTTTAAAGAGGTTATTTATTTAACATTAATGTTTGGATGAATTACCATTTGCTATTATAATATTTTGCTGTTATATTTAAATTGGTAATATGGTATGACCAGTTGTTGTTTTAATATTACCACACTATTTTACTAATTTCTACAATTGTTATCTAATTAACATTGAGTTCAAACTTTATATTCCTACTGTTACACATTGATTTAATAGCCTTTGTGCATAATATTTTAAAAAGAATAATTTTTGGAATTTTCCTTCAAAATGTAATTTATCAGAATATTAGTTATTTAAATAACAATCTAATTTGTAAATCTTTTATATTACACAAAACTTATTAAACTTATATAAATAAAGGAACTGCTGCATTAAGTAATTTATATACAATAGGTTGTTTAGTAAATTATAAACCAACTCAATGTATATACTATTTTCTCTTAATGCAGCAGTTTCTCTTAGTTCTTCTCAATACTTCTAAAAATCTTTATAATATTCATTAGTGAAATCTAAATGCCTCTTCATAGCCTCTGATGCTTTTTTAGGATTACGAGATTTAAGACCTTTATATATGTCATCATGTTGTTTAGCTAATTCATCTTTATTCTCTTCTTCCACCAATATTCTTCTTCTTGCATCCTTAATAAATTCATCCATTAAGGATGAAATTGCATTTAAAATATTAATTATTAAATAATTTCTAGAAGCTTTTGCAATTCCATAATGAAATGCCTTATCAGCTTTTACCTTATCACCTTCATCAGCAGAACTTTTAATGGTATCAAGTAACATCTTCATATGATCCAATTCTTCATCTGTAATTCTTTGAGATGCTAAAGCAGTAGTCTCTACTTCAATAATCTTTCTAATTTCCATAATTTCAAGAGAACTACTTTTTTGAAGCATAAACATCATAGATAGAGGTTCAAATAAGCTATTTTCAAAGCTTTCCCTAATATAATTTCCTTCACCTTGTCTACATTCAACCAATCCTATAATTTGAAGAGCTCTTAAAGCTTCTCTTATAGATGTTCTGCTAACCTGAAGATGTTCTACCAAATCCCTTTCTGAAGGTAATTTATCTCCTTTTTTCAATGTGCCATCTATGATCATGTTTTTAATTTGTTCTATTACTTGTTCATAAACCTTTGTATTTTTTATCGGGCTGAACATGAAATCAAACCTCCCTTTTTTATTAAACTGCATTAGAAAAAGTCTCTAACTCTCTAATATTTCGTCTCTTTTCATTACAATGTTCCAATTTACATAAATTTGAAATAAACTTACTACATCCTGTTCATTATATAAAAGTATTTTATCTCTTTTCTCTTGAGGCATTCTCTGTACATAGCCACTATCTTTTACAATTTTACTAAAAGTTTTAGCTAAATTAGAGCCACTTATAACCTCACTTTCGCGAACTATACCAAATTCTTTTTCCAATGCCTTAAGTCCAATACAAACTTTTTTTTCTCTTTCATATTCTTTTTGAAGATCTATATGTCTAAAATGTGCTTCTATATCAAAGTCTATATTATACTTTTCAAAAAGATAATTAATTACTGTAAAATCATTATTACCTGAAAAAGTTACTAAATACTTCTTACCATATTTTGAACTCATAGTTTGAAAATAATTCTTAGCAAGAGTTAATATATGTCTTGCATCTTTTCCACTTTCTATCATATATTGTGTAACATTAAGCTTATTTTCTATATCATCAAAATAACAGCATCCAAAAACTCCTATGCAAATAGGTTTTTTATATATATAATGTTCCAAATCAAAGAACAAAGCATCCTTAAATAAATAACTTTTTCCACTTATGCTCAGCATATTTTCTTCTAACAATTTTTCAACTTCTAAAACATTATGCCTTTCTATCACTTTACCACTCTTTTCTAATTAATTATGTAAAACATCCATTTTAGTATTATATCATTTTTTAGCAATCAAGTGAAATTTAATTCATATATATAACACAAATGTAAATTTCCAACATAAAAAATAGCAAGAAAGTCGTGAATATGCTTTACATAATATTGCCTTAAGCAAAACATATTAACATCTTTAACTCGCTATCTTACTTCGCAAGTCCTAATTAAAATTATTAATGTAATCTGGTTTTAGATCATATATTGTATCCTTTCTTTCAACTATTATCTGTATTTTTTTTCTAACTTCCTCATCCTCTACAACCTTTTGAAGAAGTTCTTTAGTTGGATTTACACAGACAGGATGTCTTACTAATTTAAACATTGAAAAATCTCCAGATGTATCTCCATAAGCATAACTGTTACATAAATCTATATTGTACTTTTTTACTAAATCATAAATAGCATTTTCTTTACTTTCACTATCCCACATTGGAATTACTTCTCCAGTATACATTTCATCATCATCTATTACATACCTTGCTCCTTTATAGTCATCAAAACCATATTTTATAGACATTTCTCTTACTAGCTCTATGGGACTTCCTGAAACAGTTATCACCTTATGTCCTTTTTCTTTGTGCCACTTAATTTTATCCCTTGTAAAAGTATAAACCCTATCTCCTTTTTGCGACACCACATTTTTAGCTATGAATTCTATTTGGGATTTATGAAGACCTTTTATAGCCTCAATATATATTCCTGCCATTTTCAAAAGATAGTTATCATAGTTTCCCTGTCTTTTATCCCATTTCTCGTACTCTGGTTTTACTTCCTTATACCATCTATCAGTTGGAATTATTTCATATTTCACAAGTTTTTTAAAAACTTCTGTAATTAATCCTTCTCTATATAAAGTACCATCAATATCAAAAAAAGCTGCTATATTCATACTATCCCTCCTTGTTTAAATTATATGTTCATTGATTAAGTAGATAATATATATAATAAATTACTGTAAATACTTATTAACTTTAACTAATATTTATAGTTTTGCAATTTGAATCAAGTATATTAATGTTAAAATTATATTTTATGTTATTATATTACTTATGCGATTAAAAAGCTACTAAATTTATAATTTAAGCATAATGCGACACAACTTTTTAGAGGATAGAGGACAATTGACAGAGGACAGTGAAGGATGATTTTTCTCCGCTATGCTACGAAAAATCTTTAATTAAGTTTTTCAAAGCTCGTTTCGCTAAAGCGAAACATTGCTGACTAATATAAGTTTAAAGCTCATTTTGCGTTAGCAAAACAAGCTTTAGAAATAAATTAGTTTTCCGACATAAGGAGGAAAACTCACCTTCATTGTCCTCTGTCAAATGTCAAATGTCCTCTAAAAATATTGCTTCGCAATATTTTTATATTGTAAAATTTTAATTTATTCATAAACTTAACACATCCTTAACTCTATATAATATCCTCTTAACTTAATAAATATATAATTACGTTATGCCATGGAAAATTAAGTTAAGAGGTGAAAGATTTATGAAAAATAAACATTTATCAATGTTAATAGCTTCACTTATCATTACTGCAGCAACAACAGCATCTCCAATATATTCAGTACAAGCAGCCTATGATGGTACAACTATTAATACCAGCCTGAATTCTACTGTAAAGCCTGATCATGTTACTTTAACATGGACAAAAGATCCAAAAACTACACAAACCATTACTTGGAGAACTAGTACAAATGTAACTAAAGGATTAGTTCAATACAAAAATTTAACTACTGGTGAGACAAAAACTTTTGATGCTGCTAAGGAAGATTTTTCAACATCAAACACTGATATAAACACTGGATATATGAATCTATTTTCAGCTACTCTAACTAATCTTACTCCAAATACTAAATATAGTTACAAAGTAGGGGATGGACAAAATTGGAGTGAAGAAAACACCTTTAAAACAGAAACTGCCAAAGAAGATGATGTGAAATTTATTGTTTTTGGAGATTCTCAAAGCGGAAATGCAGATGTCCCAAATTATGCTCCATGGAATAAAACTGTTCAAAATGCCTATTCTAAAAATAAAGATGCCGATTTTATAATAAATATGGGGGACTTAGTTGAAAAAGGACAAGACTATAGACACTGGAATAACTGGTTTGACGCTGCTAAAGGTGTTATTGATACTGTACCGGAAATGCCCACTCAAGGTAACCATGAAACCTACAATGCTGTTGGCTGGGATTCAACTAAGCCTAAATATTTTGTAAATCAATTCAAGGTTCCTATGAATGGACCAGAAGGTTTTAAGGGTCAAGTGTATTCCTATGATTATGGAAATGTTCATTTCGTAATGTTAGACAGCCAGGAAGAAGAAGAAGCTCCAAATAACGACGAATTTTTCAAACAGCAGGCAGCTTGGCTTGATTCAGATTTATCTGCAAATAAACAACCTTGGACAATAGTTTCCTTCCACAAAACTCCGTACTACAATAAAGCTTCAAGAGCTAATGTAAGCTTAAAAAATATAATATCACCTATAATAGAAAAGCATCATGTAGATGTAGTTCTTAACGGGCATGATCATGGTGTGTCTAGAACCTTCCCTATAAATAATGGTAAATACTATACAGATTACTCTAAGGGAACAGTATACTATGTAACTGGCAGAAGTGGTGCTAAATATTATGGAGACTTATCTTCTAAAGTTTGGGATGCATTTTTCTTTGATCCTCAAGATATGCCTTCTTACGAAGTAGCAGATGTTAAAGGAAATGTACTTACAATAAACGCATATAAGCAGGATGGAACTTTAGTAGACTCCTTCACAATAGATAAAGATCATCCACAAAACAGTACAAAGGTAGTTCTTCCAGCTGCATATAATGTCGATATGAATAACAAAGAATTAGCAGCTATAGGCGCTGATCCAAGATTAGTGATATATGGAACACCAATTGCCTTTGGAAGCAATCAAACTGAAATAGCAAATGGTAAAGCTTATGTTAATCCACTCTATATAGCTATGTATTTAGGTGGAACTTATGATTCTTCATCATTGAAATTAACTATAGATAAACAAACCTATAGCTTTAATTCAAAAGATCTTTCTTCTAAGAAAAATGTTAGCCTAGATGCTTTAACTAAAGCAGGTTTCAACTGTAGTTACAATACTCAATTCAATATGGTTATGATAGACAAGTAAATAAGAGGACAATTGTCCTCTGTCCTCTCAAAAAATATTATCTTAATATTTCTCATACATTTCTTCTAAAAGCTTTAAATGAAGCTCCTCATCTATTATAATTCTGTTAATCAATTTCTTTATAAATTCATCCTTAATCAAAATAATATGACGCTTATATTGATTAATGGCCTTTTTTTCTGATCTAATGGCTTCTGCAAGCATAGCTTTTATAACAGTAGTAAAATTGACATATTTAGCAGTCCAAAGCTTACTAAATGGACAGGTAGAATTAGCATACACTGGTTTCACACCTAATAACTTAATTGTATCTCCTAAAAGCTCTAGATGCTTCATCTCTGCCATAGCTATTCCACCTATAAGTTCTGCAAAGTCATCATACTTTCCTTCGCTAGCTATATGTTGGAAGATATAAAGATTTATAGCTGTAAGTTCACTAACCATACCTGCATAATCTTCAAGCAGTAGGTTAGCATAAAAAATATTTTTACCTTCCACCTTTGGTTCTGGATAAGGTCCATCAGCAATATACTTAGTGTGTTTTGATATATCTCCTGGCATACATTCTCCTATAATAATGATCTACTATATTTATATGAATGCTTTTAGTTATATATATCAGAAAATTCTAAGTTCACTTTTTCAATATAACTTTTCTTCATTGTATCTTCATAAGAACTGTAATTAAATTCACCACCATCTACTAATTTACATGGAATATGTATGATAAATTCACTTCCATAACCTTCCTTACTATTTACTGATATAGTTCCTTCATGCAGTTCTACTAAAGCCTTTACTAGCGAAAGTCCTATTCCACTTCCTTCATTTTCCCTTGTAAGAGATTTATCAACTTGTACAAAACGTTCAAATATTGAATCTAGCTTTTCTTTAGGAATACCTTTTCCTGTATCCTTTACCCTTATACAAATACTTTCAGTACCATTTTCTATATTAACAAAAATACTGCCTCCTCGAAGCGTAAATTTTACTGCATTAGACAATAAATTTAATATAATTCTTTCCATTTTTTCTGGATCACAAGCAATAATTTTTTCTTCTATATCTGTATCAAATACCACGGATAGACCTTTATTCTCTATATAATCCGCTACCGAAAGGGTTATATCTTCTATAAGACTTACTATATCGCAATTAATTTCATTTATTACAAGATATCCTGAGTCTATTTTTGTAATATCAATTAAATTATTAACCAACCTTAATAGACGGTAACAATTTTGTTCCATGATATTTATATACTTATATTTATCTGGAAAATTATCATTAAAATTGCAATCTTTTAGTTTAAGCTTATGCACTTGTATGGCAGAAAATATAACATTAATTGGTGTCCTTAATTCATGAGAAATGTTGGCAAAAAAATCTGTTTTAATTCTATCATATTCCTTAATCTCAAGTAATCTCATTCTTTCTTTTTCAATACTTTTTTGTAATTCTTCCATATGCTTTTTTTCAGTTATATCCATAGCTACTCTAATTATTATATTACGTCCATCACTTAATCTACCAATATAACCTGAATAAAAGTTCCAAATTCGTACATACCCACTTTTTGTTTTTACAGAATACTCTCCATCATTTCGTCCTTCTTCAAAACTATATAGTATATTTGCACTGCACTGTGAGTCTTCTTTAAATATATCCGATACTTTTCCCCATTCAGAAGCTATTGGAATATCCTTAATTGTATAACCTGTGATAATTTCCCAGGTTTTATTGATATTCATTATCTCACCATCTTCAGCATATATCATTACAGGTACTGGAGCTTCTTCTATAGAATAACGAAATTGCCTTTCACTTTCCCTTAAAGCTTCTTCAGTTTTAGTACGTTCAGTAATCTCTTCCTCAAGCATAACATTAAATTCTTTTAATTCATCAGTTATCTCTTCTAATTGCTGATTATTTTTCCTAACTTGTTCTTTTAAATCATTATTATCTTTCATCAACTTTTCATTAAGCTTATTAATTTGATTATAGCTCTTTTCACTATATTTCCACGCTTGCTTATTCATAAAATATAGCTTTAATTGAGTTTTTACTCTAACTATAACTTCATTATAATTAATGGGCATATTTATATAATCATCAGCTCCAGCATTAAACAAATCATCTATATCAACTTTTTCATTTTTATTATTAATAAAAATAATGGGAATATTCTTAAGTTTATCATGTTCTTTCAAAGTTTCACAAACTTTGCATCCATCTGCACTGCTCTTAAGTAAAATTATATCTGGAGGATTTTCCATAACAGATTTCATACCTAATTCATAACTTAAAGCATTTCTTACATTATGCCATTTTTGCCTAAGTATCATAGATAACATTTTAATGTTATAATAAGAATCATCAACAATAAGCAAACTAGCATTATTTAAAAAATCTTCTACATCATCCATGACTTATTTCCCCATTTCAAAAATATTTTAGTCAAAATTTCATGAATACTCTAACTTAATATAGTAAAATCAATCTCTTAAATTATACAAACTCTTTTATTTATATGCAACTTTTAAAATTTATGCATTTGTCTTTAGTCTAAAAGCCAGCATAGTAGATGTTTGATTTATATGTCCTATAAATTCTTCACCATAACAGGAAAATCCAACAGTAGGAATATCTCTAAATAATTCTCCATATTGTCCTTCAAGATTTTTTCTTTCTAGTTCAAGTGTACGTTCTATACAATTAAAATTTATAATTCCATCAATTTTTCCAAATTCCTGAATCTTATTTTCAATAGCCCTTTTGGTATCTTCTATGATATTAGTAGCTTGAAGTAATTTAACTTCCATTCCCTTCAATATGCTACAATAAAACAACATGCTTGTACCTCTTACTTGTTGTGGACTTCTTACAAATATATCATTTTTTCCTATTAATAGACCTACAGGATTAGTCATAAAATATTTTTCTGCATCCTCAATTGAACTGACTCCCAGAGCATCTGCATATGCTAAAATTGCAGGTTTATCATTAAATTCTATAACTTCTCTATTTTCTTCATTTACTTTACTAGCAACTAATTTAGTATCTAAACATTTAAAACTTTGTGTTTTAATAATACTAAACTCTGCATCATCATTTACTTTCAGCATTACAAGTACTGCTGAATCATTATATGCTTTTCCATTTGCACAAACATGAGTTTTTACAAATCTACAGTCATCTCCTGCAGATCCTCCTATAAAAAAGACGTTAGTCCTATTGCCAATCAAATCCATAATTTTTTCTTCTTTTTTGCTTACACCATCTATTAAGATTATTCCTACATATTTTTTCGAATTCATTGTATATAAACTTTCATTAAAATATCTTTCAAAAGAAGTAAATGCTCTTTCTACATTTAAACCTTCTTTCATTTTTTCAATTACTTCAACCTTTGCATCAGAGATAATATTTGAATTAAAAGCCATTGCTACAACTGAATCTTTTAATAACTTTCCACTAACTATTTCTCCCGAAGTTGAACATCCAACTACTATGCAATCTTTAAAAGTTTCTTGCATTAAACTACTTAAAAGCTTTTGATCAAAGTTGGAAGCAGCAAAATATATTATAAGTTTAATGCCAGATAAATCTAATTGATTTTTGATATCATCTACAACTTCATTCTCCAGACACTTCCTTGAAAAAGCAGATTTTATATTTACACCATCGTATGTTGATTTTTTTATATTTAATTGTTCTGCAATTTTAAAAAGCTTTTCCATTATAACTGGATCATCTTCAGAGTCAACATGAAATTTATCAGGATTAATACCTTTTAATATAAATTTTGCTTTAGTCATTTCAATAATAGCTGGATTTCCTTTGGACCTTTGTTTAATAATATCATTAATAATTTCTCTTATCTTCCCAGCCAAGAATTTCTCACTCCTTCATATTTTACATTAAATTTAGAAGACAATTTGTTCTATATATATATCTTTTCTTAAACTAATAAATCTTTCTATAAATTACATGGAATTTTTAATATTTAGTTATACTTATTTACAAAAGTCGTTTACAAATCCAATTTTATACTAAAATATAAAATTATTATAGCATATATTTTTTATTATTTATTTAATTTTCGTTATATTTCTTTATTTATTTTATAATTTTTAATACAAAATAAGTTTTAAATGTAACTTAATGTTAATAAATAACAAAATTTATTATTTAAAAAGGTCCTTTTATAAAAAATAGTTCTTAACCTAAAAATACAGCTATATTTGAATATTCTCTATTCAAATATAGCTGTACCTTTTCCCTAATCCTACTTTTTAACTTGATATACATAACTTTTCATTTTATACATTTTAATAATGTTATCCTTATAATCAGAATATAAAACTGTATAAATAAAACTATCTCCCTTTTTATTAATCATAATTCTGTTGTTGTTATTTTTATCTTCCATCTGTTCTACTGGAAGCATCACATTATTTTTTATTTCTTTACCATCAAAATCTCCTATAAAAGAAGTAGCTTGAATTTTAGATACAGTTTTATTATCTTTTTCATATACAGTATTATTTATGCTATACCCTATGATATTGTTATTATAATTAGCAGCAACATCTACAAAGAGACTAATTTGGCTTTTTCCATTTTTGTCCATATAATCACTTGTTATTTCTGTAACCTTATCCTTTTCCATATCATATTTTATAATGCCCATTTTTCCCTTTTTATAGTATAAACTATTCAAGTAAAGATCATTTCCATCCTCTGATATATCAAATATTTGTCCTGCAGCATTAGTGCGTTTTCTAATAATGCTTTTTTCTCCTTTTAGCTTACATTCATATATAAAATTATAATAAATTGAAGTTACATAAAATATATCCTTATTTTTGTTATATGCCAATGAATATAAGCTTTGTACATTACCTAAATTAGGAAAGTATCCTACAGGAAAAGACCCTTCAGTTACTTTTCCTGTTTTCGTATTAATTACCCTTATACTACAGTTAATATCACTTGTTTGTGCCATCACATATATACATTTATCACTCCCAAGTACAAATCCACAGTATATTCTTTTTAATAGTTCTTTTTCAT
The DNA here is from genome assembly GCF_001038625.1 of Clostridium carboxidivorans P7. GTDB lineage: Bacteria > Bacillota > Clostridia > Clostridiales > Clostridiaceae > Clostridium_AM > Clostridium_AM carboxidivorans. The sequence continues at coordinate 510,433 of NZ_CP011803.1, read as the reverse complement.
CTTTAATTTTCAAGTTTTCTTTTTGCTCTTTTATTATTGATGATAAGTCATATATTGATTTTTCAGTATTTTCTATTGCGTTATACATACAAACTTTGTTATCCTTCATATAAAGAAAATTACCATACATATCTTTACTTCCTACTTCTCCACATACAGCATCTTTTATAGTGTTAACCTTAGAGTCCTTGGAAGTTTTTATATTGACATTATAAACATTGATATCTCCCATATTAATATTTTCTACATCTATTTCATTGTTATTTTTAGAACCTCCATCCGTAACTACAATATTTTCATCATCTTTCCAGCATATTGGTGTGTATATCATGTTACCTAAATCTAAATCTTTTATCTTCACTATCTTAGAAGCATTTTTCTCCTCATTTTTCATCTCTTGTTTAACATCACTAGAAATCTTAATTTCTTTTTGTTTTTGTTCACAAGCACTAAAGGTTAATGGTATTGAAAGTACTAAAGCTAAAAATAATGATATTTGTTTCATACTTTTTCTTATCATATTTGCTTCCCCCTTTAAAATTGGACATTTGTTCTATAGCTATACTAAAGCAAGCATAAAGAACAACTTCCTTTCTTGTATTTATTTTATTTATATACATGATATCACTTAGTGTTTTCTAAATTTGTTTAAGTTGTTTCCAAATTGTTTCCACCAGATGAAAAAGAGGGAATTTTTATTATTACCTTTATTATATTGCCATTTTCTATATGTATTTCTCCATTATGTTCTTTAACTATTTCACTGCATATATATAAACCAAGACCACTACTCCCACCTTCAATGGAATTAATACCCTTTACAAAAGGTTCAAAAATAGAACTATAAGTTCTCTCAGGTATTGGATTGCCTTTATTTAAAATTTCTATTTTATAATGATCATTACCTTTAAAAGCATTAACATTGATGTTTTCTCCTGAAAAAGAATATTTAATTGCATTATCTAATAAATTTATTATAAGCTGTCTTATTTTATTTTCCTGACCAAATATAAAACCTTGTTCTAAATTGGTTAATATATGAATTGAATACTTCTCAGCTTTACTTGCCATATCAATACACACATCATTTAAGAGAGTTTTCATTTCAATACTTTCCTTATGTTCTTCTTGAAAATCTATTTCTTTTGAAGCATTTATCAAATTAATTACAAGCTTATGAAGCCTTTCACTTTCCAAATAAATCCTCTGTATTGCCCTAGTTTTAAATTCTTCATCCTTCACATTTTTATCAGAAAGTATTTGAGCATAACCAGAAATAGCTGTTAGTGGAGTCTTTAATTCATGAGTTACATTGTTAAAAAACTCTCTTCTCCCCTTTTCCAGATTTAAAACCTTGTCTTTTTCCATACTTATAGTCTCTATTTGATTTCTTATTTTTTCTTTCATGTTAATAAATTCTTTTAGTAAAATTCCTATCTCATCATTATTTCTAATATTTAAGTTTATTTCATAATCTCCTTCTTCAATTTTCTTTATTTGTTTTGTTAATGTTATAATAGGTTGTACTATTCTTGATGTAAATAAATAGGATGCTGTAAAAACAAATATAAAGACAAATAACTCTATCAAAGTAATAATATTTATTATTCTTTTGTTTTCAATATAAGAATCACTAAAGCTTTTACTTATATTCAATATTCCTAAGCATCTATTTCCATCATATAATGGATAAGATAATACTGCTTGAACATTATCTTTGCTATATTGTAGATTTATCACAGCTTTTCCTTTAAGAGCTTCCTTTGTTCCTCTATCTGTTAATCCAGTAAAATCTGAACTTATAGTATTTGCTTTAATCTTTCCTGAAGGTGTCCTTATTTCCATCTCATAATTACGTGTAAATATATAACCATTAAGTATACTCCACAATTTTTCACAAAGAGCTTCTTCCTCCATATACAAATCTTTCGGAAGCATATTATATTTAATGTATTCTCTCGAACTCTTCATTGTATCCTTCATGGAGCTCTTTATAGAATTTTCTAAATTATTTTCAAATACTTGTCTGATTAAAAGATTTAAAACAACTGCTGCAACTATAAATATAATTGATAAGCCTAACATAAATTTAAATCTTACACTATTTTTCACATCACTACCTCATCACATATCCTACACCAAAAACTGTTTCAATGAAGGATTGTCCACTATCCAGATTTAATTTTGCTCTTAACCTTCTAACATGAATATCTACAGTTCTAATTTCACCACAATAATCTATACCCCAAACCTTATCTAAAATTTCTTCTCTTGTAAAAACTCTATTTTTATTTTTAATAAAAAATACTAACAAATCATATTCTTTAGGTTTTAATTTAATTTCTTTTCCATCCTTAATTACCATCCTATTTTCTAATTTAATTTTTATACTATCATTTAGATTTATGAAATCATTATAATTATCCAAGTTTCTATATTTGTCAACTCTTCTTAAAGCTATCTTTACTCTTACTAACACTTCTTTTATATGAAATGGTTTTGTTATATAATCATCTGCACCTAGTTCTAAACCAAGTACTTTATCAGTAATATCATTTCTAGCAGTAAGCATGATAATTGGTATTTTATAATTAGCATTAATAAACTTGCACAATTCAAAACCACTTTCATCTGGTAAATTTATATCAAGTAATACTAAATTAGGTTTAAAATCCTGAAGAAACTCTCTGGCTTCCTTTGATGAAGAAGCACTTTTAACTTTATATCCCTCTCCCTTTAATGCAAAGGTTAGTATATCATTTATTGAAAATTCATCTTCAATTACAATTATTTTAAAATCCACTAATATCCCCCCATAAAAATATCCTTTATATTTTATCCTATGGCTGTCTACCGTAATATTTACCCTAAGTAAGATTTATTGATGTCATATACATAATTGTATCACTTTTATTTTTACTTTATTGTCACATTATACCTAATTTCAAATTGCTTAATGAATATTATTTTATAATACTTTACATAAAAACTTTTTTATTCATTAACTTCACCTGAATTACTGCAAAAAAGACTGCCGCACTAAGGAATTTACATACAATGCATTGTAGTATTTATCCCTAATACGACAGACCCTCTTTGTAATTATATTTTTGTTCTATATTTACTATTGATTATCTAATTTTCTTTTCTACCCTATGAGAAAATGCTAATTTAAGCAAAATAGGAGTTATAATGGTCGTCAATATTACAACAATTAAAGTCGGAAGAAATATTTCTTCTGAAATTATTCCCTTTTGAAGACCTATATTAGCAGTAATTATAGCTACTTCTCCCCTTGAGATCATACCAACTCCAATTTGGACTGCTTCACTTCTGCTCATCTTCATAAGTCTTGCAGCACTACTGCATCCTAATATTTTTCCAATTACCGCTACAATAAACATCACTAAGGTTATAAAAAGCACTTCCATATTTAGTCCCTTTAAATTTGCTTCTATTCCAACGCTTGCAAAGAATATTAGAGACAAAAATCCAGATGAAATTGCTTTAACATTTCTCTCTAGATATTCCTTGTAAGAAAGTGATGAAAGCATAAGTCCACATATATACGCACCAGTAATAGCTGCTATACCTAAGCTTTCAGCAATATATGCTATTAATATTGCAAGAGCTATAGAAAATGTAAGAAACTCTTTGCTTGGTTTCAAATAATCTTTAAATTTATTTATATATTTAGGTATATATAATATTCCTATTATAGAAAATAAACAAAATAAAGTTATCTTTATAAAAACATATACAATTGATAATGACCCTGAATTTCCAGAACCAGAAGTTTGAGCCACTGCAAGAACTACAGATATAAGTATAAGTCCTAAAATATCATCTATTACAGCTGCTCCAAGAATATTTATACCTGCTCTTGTATTAAGCTTTCCAAGTTCTTTAAGAGTTTCTACTGTAATACTTACACTAGTAGCTGTTAAAATAACTCCTACAAATACATTTTCCCAAAAATTATTAAAAAACATATATGCACTTAAAGTTCCAAATACAAGTGGAAGTACTATACCTGCCACTGCTATTATAAATGAAGACAATCCTGCTTTTTTAAATTCTTCTACATTAGTTTCAAGGCCTGCAAGAAACATAAGCATAATCACTCCAAGATTTGAGAGCAGCTTAATATTATCATCATACTGAACAATATTTAATACTACTGGTCCAAGTATTACACCAGCAATCAATGCTCCTAAAACCTCAGGCATTTTTAATTTTCTGCTTATTATACCTCCTATTTTTGTAAATATAAGAATTAATACTATATTCAATAATGTTTTTTCCATGTTTACCTCCTTTAAATGGCAAAAAAAGTGGAAAGTCCCCCATAAAGGACTTCCCACCCCAAAAGTCAAATTCTCTTGAAATCAAATAAAAATTTGTTCAACCGAAAATAAACAGCTAACACTTAGCTATAAATATGCAATTTTAATATTAATCATTGTATCATATTTAAAAATGTTTTGCAATTTTTTATTAGAATGTGGGCAGGGGGAACGCATTAGTAATATATACATATTGACATAAATATGTTATAATGATATGGTTATATACACAGGGTCATGAAAATAGAATATTTATACCGCTGAATCAATTTGAACGGGAGAACCAATTTTTGGGGTGAATCTTGCCAATAAGAGCAAGTAGGGTTATTCTTCAACCCGAATCCGTCAGCTAATCTCGTAAGCGTTGGAGAGAAGTTTTGGTATACAGAATAGTGTATTTTGTGTGCCAATAAATAGCAATGCTTTATAAGCTGCAGATACTTCTCTGCAGCTTTGTTATTTTTTTGAATAATTCAGATGGAGGTTTTATGACAAATGTTTTTTATTCATATTGTCTAATGCCAAAAAAGCAATGTTATATTAAAAGGGGGATCATTAATAATGAATACAAGCAGCTATAAATTAGATGATAATTATTGCATAAAAATTTATCAATATAAAGTATATGTTGACTATTCTAATAGCTGTGCAAAAATAGTTAACTTTCACCATATATCAGTTCAAAATATAAATAGAATTGTACACTTTGCTGCTAAAGAAAACTTAGGAAAAGTTGTTTGCAACTGTGATGCTAATTCTTTTGAAAACTTTGTTAACGCTAAGTTTCACTTGGAAGGCAAAATAGATGGATATTTTCAAGGTGAAGATGCCTTTTGTATGTCTTATTTTATAAGAAGCAGCAGAAAACTTCATAAGGGTTTAAATAAGGAAAATCTATTCCTAGTAGAAAGTTTAAATGCTGGAAATAGTTTTGTATATAACAATAATTTCAAATATCAAATAAGAGATGCAAAGGAAAGTGATGCAAAAGAAATAGCTGAATTATTTTCCAATACATTTTTCACATCTCCTTCTCTTGTTTATGATGAAGATTATTTAAAGAAAACTATGAATAAAAAAACTTTATACAAGGTTGCTGTTGACAATGGAAAAATAATTGCTGCAGCTTCAGCAGATTTGGACAACGTAAATTTGAATGCTGAAATAACCAACTGTGCAACCTATCCAAAATATAGATGCAAAGGTATATTATCAAATATTATATATTCTTTAGAATCAGACCTTAAAAATATGGGATTTATTTGTTTGTATAGTTTAGCTAGAGCAATAAGTCCTGGTATTAATCTAGTTCTAAGTAAACATGGTTATAAATTTAGAGGCAGATTGATAAATAATTGTAATATATGTGGCAGCTTTGAAGATGTGAATATTTGGGTAAAAAATATCAACAACGACTCAATTAATACACTTTCATTATAACCAATATTATTTACTTTTTAATAAACCTTCAATATGCTCACAATACAAAATAACCTTATCCTATAAATCTAAAAATCTACTAAAAACTCACAGTTAGTTTTTAGTAGATTTTTTACTTTTCTCATAAAGATTTTACTGTAACACTATTTAGTCATCAAAACCATGGAAACCTTGAAAAAGTTTCCGTCTATTATCTCAAAGCTGGGGACTCCGCCATATTTTTTTGCTACTGCAAGAATAGATGTAATGCCAATCCCCCTACGTCCGTTACGTTTAATTGAACGAAATTCTCCATTATTGAACATTGTTCGTCCATCAAAGCTGTTACCAATTACAATAATAAGATCTCCCATTTTCATGCCTGCTCGAATGCGAATAACTGCATCCTCAGATTTCATTCTCTCACAAGCTTCTAGTGAATTTTCAAGACAGTTACCAAAAATAATGGAAAGATCTGAATCTAAAATACCTATATCTCTAGCAATACTGATTTTAAAGTCAGTACGAATATGTCTTTCTTTGGCAAGCCCAATATAGTAGCATGCTAAAACATTTACTGCAATATTTTCACAAATAGTTTCCTCCACATCTACTGGAAGAGTTTGGCGCTGTTCCTCCATATATCCAATAAGTTCTGCCCTTTTATCTTCCTCAAGGTAACTTCTCACTAGTAAAAAATGGTGTCGCAAATCGTGACGTGCTTTTCTAGTTTCCTCAATATTCTCAGTAAGTGCCCTATACTGTTTTCTCTGAGTTGTAAGCTGCTGGTCAATAAAATCAAGCTGCTCCTGCAAATAGGCATTATCACCTAGCTGTTTCAATGATCTCAGCAAGATATAACAAACAGTAAATGCCCCTATACATGCCATATATCGTGCAGCAATATACTTCCAATTGCTTGCAGTGCTTAAATCTACAGTAAAAATAACACCAATACCATAAAACATAAATGGAATAAGCCAAATAACCTTCCAAATATCCGTTTCCACTGAATCTGCAAACTTTTTAAAGTACCGTAATATTAAATGAAAAACTATAGGAAATGTGAATATAATCTGTATAATTATAGCCGCATTATTAACTGTGTATGGATGTTTTAGAGTAAAGTCTAGAAAAAAATTTGCTTCAATAAAATTTGCTGTCCCACAAACCATACTTGCATAAATTTTGGTTATCAAATAAAAGAAAAACTGTTTAAAAAACCTCTCCTTTATTACACTAAAGGAATACACTGCGAAAATAACAACCCAACTTATACGATAAATCTGAAGTTCTATACTATTTATACTTACCTTTCCTATTATGTAAACAAACAAACCTGCCTCCAAAGTAAGAAATGATGCATATATAGTAATAACATTCTTTATTGGAAGCCTCAGTTTATCCAAAAATGGGTAATATCGAATCACACTAAATGGTGCAATATATAATATGATGTAAAGTACTGCCATTACTTTATTAAACATAATCATTCACACATACTTTCTATATTATATTTATTAATTTTCTTAATAAAACTTGCCTAATTTCTTTTGAACAAATATGATGTTTGTCTATTTTTTATTATCCCAAATATAATTTTGAAAAACAACACAAAAGTGATAGAACGGATTTGTAAAGGGTAGAACGGATTTGAAAATACTTATGCCATGAAAAAATCAAAGGTATTTCTAAAACTAAAAGCTTGAACAAGGTTATATCTTGCTCAAGCTTTTAGTTTTAAATATTTTACAATTTTTAAAAGCAACGTAATTTATAGAGCTATTTTTTCCTCTTTAGTCTTCAAAACCATAGAAACTTTGAAAAGGTTTCCATCTGATTTTTCAAAATTAGACTCTCCTCCATATTTTTTTACCACTGCCTGAATAGATGAAATTCCAATGCCTCTATCACCATTACGTTTAATAGAACGGTATTCTCCATTATTTAAGATTGCATGTCCATCAAAACTATTACCAACGATAATGACAAGTTCCCCCATTTTCATACCTGCTCGAACACGAATAAACCTATCCCCTGTTTTCATTCTTTCACAGGCCTCCAGTGCATTTTCAATGCAGTTACCAAAAATGATAGAAAGATCTGAATCTAAAATACCTGCATCTCTGGAAATACTGATTTTAAAATCAGTATTTATACCTTTTTCTTTGGCAAGTCCAATATAATAACAAGCTAAAACATTTACTGCTGTATTTTCGCATACATTTTCCTCCACATTTACAGGAAGAGTTTGCCTTTGTTCTTCTAAATATTCAAATAGCTCTGACTTTCTATTCTCCTGAAGGTATCTTTTTACTAGTAAAAGATGATGCCGCAAATCATGACGTGCTTTTCGAGTCTGTTCAATATTCTCAGTAAGTGCTCTATACTGTTTTACCTGCATTTGAAGCTGCTGGTCAATAAAACGAAATCGTTCCTTTAAAGCAGCATTGTCAGCTAACTGTTTTAATGTTTTAAGCAATATATAACAAGCTGTAAATGATCCCGTACCAAGCATATATCGTGTAACAATATGTTTCCAACTTTCTGCAGTCCTTAAATCTACAGTAAAAATAAAACCCATACCATAAAACATACATGGAATAAGCCAAATAACTTTCCAAATATCTGTTTCTACTGAATCTGCAAACTTTTTAAACCGTTTTATTATTAACTTAAACATTATAGGAAATGTAAATGCAATTTGTATAATGGCTGCAGCATTAGTAATTGTATATGGATGTTTTTCTGAAAAAGCCTCAAAAATATGTGCTTCTAAAAAATTTGCTGTGCCAAAAATTACACTTGAATAGCTTGCTACTATTAAATAAAAGAAAAACTGTTTTAAAAACTTTTCCTTAATTACAATAAAGGAATATACTGCAAAAATTATGCCCCAGCTTATACGATAAATCTGAATCTCTATGCCATTTATGCTTCCATTATTCATAATATAAGCAAATACTCCTGCCTCCAAAGTAATAAAAACACCATAAATAGTAACCACATTTCTTAGTGGAATTCTTAACTTATCCAAAAATGGATAGTATCTTAGCATGCTGCAGGGTATCATAAACAACAGGATGTAGAATATGTCCATTGCTGAATTGAACATAATCATTCCCACATCCTTTCTATATTATAGTTGTCAATCTGTTTCATAATGCTTGTTCGATTATTCTTTGGTACAGGCACCAAATCGCCATTTTTCATTAGTAACCCATCAGACGTCTTTTGAGCAATGGCACGCATATTCACAAGAAAGCTGCGGTGGCATCGCAAAAATGACTTTTCATTTATAAGCTTCTCTATGTCATTTAACGGAGTATAAGTTACAACTTTGTTTTCTCCCATATGAATATGACAAGCGTTACCAAGCACTTCTATATACTGAATCTCTATCAATCTTACCTTAATTATGTTCTTACCTACCTTAATTTCAATCTGTCGTGCAATCTCACCTAAAGGTTTAATACACCGATTCATGGCATCCTGTACCTTAGTATAGTTTATTGGCTTTACTAGATAATGCAGTGCTCCTACGTCAAAACCCTCACGATAAAACTCTTCACTGGAGGTAGTAAAAATAATTATTGCATTTTCATCATCCCCACGTATTCTTTTAGCTACTTCCACTCCCGTCATTCCTCCCATATATATATCGAGAAAATAAATATTAAAATCGCCAGGAGTAAAACTATTCATCAATGATTCTCCATTAGAGAATTCCACTAGCTTAGCATTCCAAACATTACTATCACAGCACTGACGTATTAACTTTTTTAGAAGTTCACGATCTGTTTTATCATCATCAAATATTGCTATCTTCATAAATTAACACCAGACTTTTCAAGTATTTTTGTTTACTTTCTTATTATCTCAAATATAATTTAAAAAAACAACATGTAAAATAATGGAACAAACTATTGGATATTAAAATTAGTTATTAAAGCTTGAGCATTATATAATATACTCAAGCTTTTTCTGTTTATTTAAAAATAAGTTTAATCCAAATCCATATTTGTAATTTCTTTAAATTAAAGTTTTATTTGTATCTGTAGTCTTCCTTCTGTACTTTTTTCAGCTCCGCGAAAAATATCTAATGTGCTTTCCGCATAATCTCCTAAAAACTTTTTACTAGTTTCAAAATCTATCCATTCAATTATAAGCGGCAGTTTTACATCTGTAGTTAAGCAGTCCCAAAGAGCATCTAAGTTTTCTCCATAATAACTTGGAAGCTTTAATTCACTTTTTAAAATTTCATGTAAAGCTTCTTTATCTATAAACTTACTTCCTTCTAATATTACTTTATTCAAGCTATTCACCTCATTTAAATCAAATTTACTTTCCATTATATAAAAGTTTGAAGGTTTTATAATGGTCTGAAGTTGAATAAATCAGTCCATCATTGGAATAAAGTATTCTATCCGCTCCCCTATGTCCTCCATTATAATTAATATCGCACTCACGCCAAACTCTTTTAGGAGCATCTGGCAGTGACTTTTCTGCGTTAGTAAAAACGTCCCCACCTATACTTTTACCAGGTGCCACCTTGTTAAGATCCTTACCTGGATTCCATCCAAGCTTCGCTGCTTGTGCCTTGGTTATAAAATTGTCAGGAAGACGGCTATTTTTATGTATATAATCTGCCACTCCTTGAAAGTCATTAATTATTTTTTTATTCTTTATATCTTGATTTTTTGTGGAATCTGTCTTTACACTTTCTGTTTTTGTAATTTGTTTTTCTTTTGTAACAGTTTTATTTGTTGATGCACATCCTAATAAGCTTATGCTAATAAGCAAACAAAGAAAAACAGAACAAATTTTTTGAATAAAATTATTTTTCATATCTTTTAATACCTTTCTCTTCATTATTTAAAATGAGCACACTGTAAAAGGGTTGTTGCACTAATTAATTAGTATACCAACCCTTTTAACTTATACTATTTGAAATATTGCAGCTAAAAACTTTTTTAGCTACTTAATAATTTGTAAGTTTTTCTTTAATTTAAATAACTCTTCTGCCGTTTGATGTTCCTTATGCTTAAGGAAATCAACACCATCCACTCTAATTTCTACAATATAATAATGAAATTATATCATAAATTATTCAGATTTAAAATAACTTATTATCTCACTTTCGCACATATAAATTTTTGACTTAATATAAGCAAAATGCGAAAGTTGAATTATTATTTAACAGTAAATTGAAATTTTAACGCTCTTGGCAATGGAGTTTTATTTTTTGAAGTAACCTTTTTGCTAATATATAGATAATAAGTTTCTCCTGATTTGTAATTATTTACAGGATCAACTCTTAATATATTATCAGATCCATAGCTTATCTTTATCTCAACCTTATTTCCTGCTGAATCCAGTACATATACATTTTCAGGTGTTAATGTACTTTTATCTGCTTCCTTTGTAAATGTAATATGCCATTCTTTATCTGGTGCTACTTTATCTGGCATAATAGCAGTTCTTCCATCAAAATAGTTATCTGGAAGTTCTACAAGTGTGAAAGTACTGAATTTGTTAACCCAAATTGATAAACCTATTGGATTACCCTTTGAATCATAAACTATGGTACCTTTATCCACTGTATTTTCTCCATCACTATGCTGAACTACCACAGCTAAAGAAGAGATAAACTTATCTAACGCCTCTTTTGAAGCTGGCAATTTTGAAGCATCTATTGGCAGCGTTATTTTTGTTCTTCCTGTAAAATTTGTTTCTATTTTTAGGGGAGCTGCAATTACCTCTGAACCTGAAGCTAATTTAAGAATAAGCCCTTTAGTTTCTTCAACTTTACTACTGTCCTTTACCTCACTAATTTGAATTTTTGCAGCTTTATCTTTCAATCCTGAAACAGTTTCCTTTGGCAGTTCTAATGCTGCTTTTTCTGTTTTTACATCTAATCCTATATTGTTACTTCCTAGCTCTGTCATAGATCTTTGAGGAACCTGTACTTCTACCTTATCTGCATTGTTTCCTGGTATATCTGTTACATTAATAGTTGCTGTATTGGTTTTTGTTTCCAAAGCCTTTGTTACTGTTTCTTTTGCTTTATCTTCGTCAAATTTTACAGTGTCTGTCTTCGTTCCATCCGTATCTGTTACTCTTGTAACGGGAACTTGTACTGCATTTGTCTGTGCTCCACCATTGTCCACAACTACTGGAATTTCTCTTGTTTCAGTTTTGGGCTGCGGAGTTGGTGTTGGTGGATTATATGGTGGTACATATGGTGCTGGGGTTACATTAAAGGTTCCATTTTTCATAATTACATTGTAGTTGTCTCCTACCGCTGCACCTTCAACAGTAATAGTATAGGTGCCTGCACTAGTTGATACTGCCTTTGCATCTAGTGTCAAAGTTGGCACTGTTTTTAATGTATCACTTCCTATTAGACCAGTTACAGTATAGGTAAGAGCACTGTTTTCTGGAATACTCCCTCCTACATAAATAGACTTATCATCTGCCTTTACTGTAATATCCTTTTTGCTTATTGTAAAAGGAATTTCTATCTTACCAGTATACATTTCATTGTCTGTTGGTATTGATATAATCAGATTATATGAGCCTACATTGGTTGGTGCAGTTTCACTTTCATCATAGGTTGTACCATCTCTGCCCACATATTTTGTTGTGTAGGTAATACCTGTCACAGTTTCTGTACCGTTTTTGAAAGTTGGTGTACCTGTGTAAGTATAAGGATTTCCGTTATAGGTTCCACCTGTAAACACAGTTTCAACGGTAAGTGGTAACTTATCTGTGGTTTTTACGTTTAAATCAGCAGTAAAGTCTTTGTAGTTCTTAGATGTCACTTTAATTTGTATTGCTGCTGTTTTGTCTTTATCAGTTACATTTGCCACCTTTAAAGTGATTTTGTCCTCTTTTATATCACTGCTTGTAGGCTTTTGTGTCAAAACCTTGTCAATATCGTCTACAGTTTCTACCGTATAGTTAATATCTCCAAAGCTTTTGTCCTTAGGAAGTTGTGGTAGCAGCTTAGTTAAATCAAAGGTATATTCCTTTTCCAAGCCTTTTACTACTTGCAGTTCTTGTTTCGTTCCTGTGATATCAGCCTGTGTTATTGATACATTTCCACTGACTGCAGCTTTATCAAGGCTGTAATAAACTTCATCCTTACCATCTAAAGTAATGCTGGCTGCAGTAAAGGCTTTGCCTGTGCCTACATTTACATCTGTTACTGTTCCATCTGCAGTTGCTGACACAGTATCACCACTTTCCACACCTGTTAGAGTTGTCAGTGCAACACTTATAAAACTATTTGTTCCATTATACTCTTTGCTTGCAGAAGCATTAACCCCTGCAGATGTGATAGCCTTTTTATTTAACGTAATAGTTGCGTTTTCACTGTAATCTGCTATATTACTGTTACCAACATATTTTGCAGTAATGGTATTACTGCCGATTACAAGGTTCTTAAACTTGGTGTCATAGGTCATTGTGTAAACACCGTTTGAATCTGCACTTACTGTATCAGAAATCTGTGTATCTCCAGCAAACAATGCCATTTGGTTCACTGTTGGTGCAGAAAAACTGAGCATCGCCTTCAACCCCTTTGTTACAGGTGCAGTACCTGTTGCCTTTGGGGTTACTTTTGCGGTGATGGTATCGCCATAGGTAAAAGTATTTGTTTCAGTATTATCCTTATAGGTTTTAATGCCGCCATCAAAGGTTGTTCCAGATTTTACAATATTAAAAGTTTTCTCTACTTTTTTATTTCCATCAGTTTTATCCGTAAATACTACCTTTGCAGTACCTGCATTAGTATTATCCTCATAGGTTTTGTCATAACTGCTTGCGTCAATATCAAAAGCCTTTCCTAATATGGTCTTTTTATCGTTAATAGTTACAGCTGGCTCAATAACACTTCCTGTGTAGGTCTGATCTGGAATAGACTGAATGTCGTCTGGTGTAAACATATTAGTCTTAAATTCACCTGTACCAGAAATAATACCTGTGCCATTTAACACTCCATTGTTGAAAGTAAGAATACCACTATTAACAATTTCCCCGTTTACTGTAAGTGTGTTGTTGCCAGATATATTCAGCGACTGATTAGCTGGAATATTCATAGTTTTTTCTTTTTCAATTTCATGGTCTTTGGATAAATAATAGTTACCATATACAGTTCCTTCATTTCCTTTAAACAATACACCTGATTTAAAATTTTCTGTATTAGCAGATACACTGCTTGCGTTAATCCATGCCTTTCCATCATCATTGGATAGCAATGTACCCTGATATCCGCTATCATCTCCGCCACCAATTCCTGCACCATTTTCACCACCATTAGCTGTTACAATACCGCCCTTTATCGTAACTGTACCCCCTGAGCCATTATATCCACCACCAATTCCTGCAGCCCATTGACCACCATTAGCTGTTACAGTACCTTCATTTATCGCAACTATACCTCCTGATCCATTGGTTCCGCCACCAATTCCTGCACCATATTCACCGCCATTAGCTGTTACAGTACCTCCGTTTATCGTAACTGTACCTCCTGAACCATATTGTCCACCACCAATTCCTGCACCCCATTTACCTCCATTAGCTGTAATAGTACCTCCGTTTATCGTAACTGTACCTCCTGAACCATTTTGTCTACCACCAATTCCTGCAGCATCTTCACCGCCAGTTACAAGTAATGAACCCGTACTGTCTTCATTAATAATTAAAGTGGAATCCTCTTTAACGTAAATACCTGCTGAGTCGAATGTGGTGGTACTGCTCATTGTATTTTTGCCTTTTAATGTAATAGAAACAGTACTATTACCAGTTACACTTAACCCTGTAATTCCATTTGAAATATTAACATTGTCCAATACAAGGTTGACATTTCCTCCAAACACATAAATAAAAGATTGTGCACTTTCTTCTGGATTTCCCGTAATTTCTAATGTTGCATCATTTTTAATATCAATTCTTGTCTTTCCACTTACAGACTCAGTACTATATTCTCCTAAAATTTTGTTTACCATCAGTCCACCAATATCACTCCCTTGACCTTCTACTGTTGCTGCTACCGTTCTACGCAAGGGCAATTCATTTTCCGCTGTACCCATTGGAACAGTAATATTTTTTACAGCCTCTGCCAAATCTGCAAAGGCTGTAATGGTTTTTCTTTCTTGCATTGGGTTACTTTCTTCGGCATATACCACCGGCATACCTATCTGGAGCATTAATAAGCTGACAGATAGGATTCCCGAAAGAACTCTGCTTACAATTTTTGATTGCACGTTATTTTCCTCCTTTTAGTCAAAATTAATTCTTGGATCTATATAGCTTGATAATATTGTTTCAATTTTATGGTGGTATCTCCATTTTGGAGAGTGAATCTTTTAGCAAAATTCCTTTACCTCCTTTCAAAATAAGATGAGCAGATTATATAATTTATTCCTTTTACATTATCTCAAATTCAATCTGGGAAACAATAGAAAAGTGATAGACGGGATTTGCAGAGGGCAGAACGGAATATTAAAATAAAAAGTTGCATTAGCTTGAAGTTAATCCTCAATCTAATGCAACTTTTGCTTTCCTTTTCTTTGCCCTTAAATTACTATGCTGCACTCACTTATATTACCAATTTACTAGGCTTTCCTCTATATCTCCAAATTAACCACACATTTATCATTTACAAAAATAATAGCCCATTTTTTTAAATTCGGAAGCCCCATTAGTTCCTCCGAACATTTATATTTTTCTATCTGTTCTACCGCTTCTTTTTTCTTTTCCTCTATTATTTTCTCTCCTTCTTTTTCATACTCTGATTTCGTTATATATTTTAATTCAAAGATTGCAAAAAAGTCTGGTTCCATATTTGCTTGTTTTAAAAGTGCTATATCTATATAACCGTTATCCACTTCATATTCTGATTTTACTAAGTATATTTTACTTAAGAAGCAGTAAGCTAAAAATATTAGTTTTACATACTTTTCATCAAACTTTATATAATCTCTATTAGAAATCCTATTTAAGGTTTTTTCTACTATTTTTATAAGACTGTCATTTTTTCCTTTTAAACCTATTTCTCGTATAGCTCTAGATATTTCAGATGCATTTATTTCATAATTCAATTCTTCATTAATTTTTTTAGTAAAATATTCAAAATATAAATCTTGAATCACATAGTTTGGGACTTTAAAACTTACCCCTCCTAATATAGGCTGTTCTATAGTAAGCAGCCCTAAATAAAATAATAAAGATTTAAAATCATCTTCATCAAAATTCTTTTCCAAAGAAAATCCCTCTGTTATGCTTCCTGTGATTTCCTCGCCATTTAATATATCCTGCAAAACTTGCATATTAGCATTTCTATTTTTGAATTCAAACATTCTACCCAATTTTCCATAGTCACTAGCTATATTTTTATCTATTAAGCTTTTAGGCCCCTTACCTGACTTCTCATAACTCTGCATATAATAAAGAATCATATCACTATTAAATAATCTTGTTTCACATTCCTCTGCAAACAAATATCCATTATAATTCTTTTGAAGTATTTCCATCAATTCATTTAGTTCAATTTCTTCTAAAACCTTTGGAGTTACACTATTTATTATATTTATAACTTCCTCCCTGTTAAATCCCATCATTTCATTAAAATCAGCATCCCTTGTTAAATCCATTGAAATGTTGAAGCCGCTGGTTAAACTATCTAAAGTTATAGGACTTACACCTGTCATAAATATTCTTTTTACTATTGACTCTGTACCTTTTTTCAATACTTCATAAAATTTTCTTACGAAACCTGTTTTGCTAACTATGTTTGAAAACAACTCTGTTTGAAAGCTTAGAAGTTCATTTGCAAAATGATCACACTCATCTATTATTACATACAGTGGACTTTTGATTTTTCCACTGGCTTGTGTGAGAAAACTTTCAAATATACTTGCAGGGTAACCTTCCTCTATATAACTTATATTTAAATTATACATTTGTATAAATTTATCGAAGGAATCCTTAATCGTTCTTGTAAAGCTCTTTTCTAATGCTTCTTTTGTATCTGTATTTAAGCCCGTAAAATTAAATTTCAATATATAATAGCTATTTCTTTCTTTGGTTTCTTTCTTTCCTATATAAGTCTCTCCAAAGAGCTTTTCAAAATTATCTTTTTCATTTATATCATAATAATTTGCAAGCACCGATGTAAAAAGACTTTTTCCAAAACGTCTTGGTCTTAGAAAAGTTATATATGGCGAATGAAAATTTTCCAGTTTTTCAATATATTCTGTTTTATCTATATATATATATTCATCTTCTATCAAATTTTTAAAATTACTTATTCCATATGGCAGTTTCTTAACCAACTTAAACACCTTCCTTCGGTTATTCTCTATTACTTTTATTATATCCCAAAGCATATTAAACTCAAACAACTTTTAGCTATATAGAATGCATAGAATCTATTACAGTGCTAGAACGGAATGTTAACCATTTTTGTATGAACTTTACACAGAACTAAAAAGCTTGAGCAGACACATAATCTACCCAAGCTTTTTCTGTTTATTTAGCAATAAACTTACTCCAATTTAAATTCTGACAGACTTTTTCGTAAATTTAACGCAAGCTCTGTAAGCGATTCTGCACTCTTTGAAATATTTTCTACAGCTGAAAGCTGACATTGCATTGAAGCAGTAACTTCCTCAGAAGAAATAGATGCTTCCTCTGAAATTTGAGAAATACTACTCACTGTATTTTTTATCGCTTTTTCTCGAATTCTTAATTCATCAATTTTATTAATAGTTTCTTCTATTCTGCCTGCAGATTTTTCTACTGAACTTGATATCTGTTCAAAGGCAATGCTTACATTTTCTACTGCTTTTTCTTGTTCAATATGAATACTC
Source organism: Clostridium carboxidivorans P7 (assembly GCF_001038625.1). Classification (GTDB taxonomy): domain Bacteria; phylum Bacillota; class Clostridia; order Clostridiales; family Clostridiaceae; genus Clostridium_AM; species Clostridium_AM carboxidivorans. The sequence continues at coordinate 492,792 of NZ_CP011803.1, read as the reverse complement.
TTAACATTTTTCATTATAGAAACAGTGTTTTTACTTTCAGTCCTGGTGCTTTCAAGTATTTTGTCAATGCTTCTAGTTGCAGCATCTGATTCCTCGGCTAATTTTCTTATCTCCATCGCAACTACATTAAATCCATTTCCAGCTTCTCCTGCTCGTGCAGCTTCTATTGAAACATTTAATGCCAGCAAATTTGTTTGAGCTGCAATAGATTTTATGCTTTCAAGTATTTCATATATAGTTTCTGTGCTGTTATCAAGTTTCACGATGGCTTGTCCAACTTCAATATTTGATTTTTTTGTTTTTTCACTTTGTTCACTAAGTTCTTTAAGCATATTAATTCCCTGCTTGTTTACTATTAAAGTATTTTCCATTTCTTTATTAAGTAAATCACTGCTTTTTAATAACTGATCAAGTGATTGAGATAGTTCGTTAGATATATTAACAGTTTTTTGAATTTCCTGAGTTTGCTTTTCTGCCCCTATAGAGATTTCTCTAATTGCATGGGAAACTTCAACTGCAGATGCATTTGTTTCCTCAGCAGAAGAAAATAAATTTTCAGATGCATTCATTACTTCGTTTCCAACACCTTGGGTGGATATTATAAGTTTCCTTACATTTCCTACCATGGAATTAAAACTGTTACACAGCTGACCAATTTCATCTTTTCTTTTAATATTTTTTATTTTTCTAGAAAAATCTCCTCCTTCAAGATATTTCATTTCATCCTTCACAAGATTGATATACTTAACAACTTTCCCTGAACCCACATAAGCAATCAGTATTAATATAATTGTAATAATTAAAGCAAATATTATTATGACTTTTTTAATATCATTTGTTGTTTGACTGATTTCTGTATAATTTATTTCTGTAATAAGTGTTGAATCTAAGATTTTTATATAGTTATAGATTAGTATTTTTTTTACATTGTTTTTATCATAGATTATTTTGCTTCCATTTTGGTTTTGGGTTATCTCTTTTAATATGTCTTTATCAATTGGTGTTGATAGTAATTTTTTATCCTTATGCGTAATTATTTTTCCAGTAGATTTATTTACGATATAGCTCACTCCAGTTTGTGAAAACTTTACCTCTGACATTATTTTATTTAGATAATCAAGTTGAAGATCTGCTCCAACAACTCCTACAAGCTGACCATCCTTATGAACTGCCTTTGCTCCTGTAATAATAACACCTCCAGATGCAGCATCAACATAGGGGTTTGTCCAAATAACAGAATCACTTTTTTTAGCTTCTTCATACCAACTCCTTGTTCTTGGATCTAATTTTAAATCAAGTTCAGGATATGTAATGGCTTTACCTTCTTCTGTTCCAATATACGCAAGGGCAATATCCGGGTTAGAAACCTGAAATGCTTTAAGCGCATCTACTGTATACAATTTGAAATCAGGATGGACAATAATTTCCTTCATATTTGAATTCTCAGTTACTGTGGAGATTCCACTTCCAAAGCCTTCAATAGTTTTTATTAATATTTTTACTGTTTCATCATTAAGTTTTATATAATCTTTACAGTATTGTTGTTCTATTACCTTCTTTGAAAACATTGTACTAGCAATACCTAAACCAACTGAAAAAATACATATTATTAAGGTAACTGCAAGTACAATTTTTAATCGTATACTTTTTAACACAATTTCATCGTCTCCTTACATAAAAATGTAATTATTTTTGTTTTTTTTATTATCTCAAATACACTAGAAAAAACAACAGAAAAGTGACAGAAGGGATTTAAAGAGGGCAGAACGGATTACTAGCAATTTCTTATGAAATTTTTATATATAAAACACCCCAAGAATACTTTTTATCCTTGGGGTAATTAAGCTTGCCTCTATATCCACACATTAACCATTAATGTGTAAACTTTACATTTGGTCTAACCTTATCCTCATCTGTAACTTCTAAAAATTCTTTTTCATGGAAGTTAAAAAGTTTTGCAATAATATTAGATGGCACAGTGGAAATTTCTTGATTATATCGAAGAACTGTATCATTATAAAACTGACGATAATCTGCAATTCTTTTTTCAATAGTGGATAATTCTCTTTGAAGCTCAAGAAAATTTGTATTTGCTTTCAAATCTGGATAAGCTTCTGCAACCGCCATCAAGCGAGATAAGGTTTTTGACATTTCCTCAGAAGCCTTCATAATATCTCCAGGATTTTCTGCTGAAAGGTAACGTACTCTAGCATTTGTAACCTCCCCTAAAGTTTCTTTTTCATGCTGTGCATAACCAGATACTGTTTCAACTAAATTGGGAATTAAATCAGAACGCATTTTTAACTGAACATCAATTTGGCTCCATTGGTTGTCTACCTTTAACCTGTCTTTTATAAGCTTGTTATACGCTGAAACACCCCAAATAATAGGTATCAAAATTACTAATGCAATAATTAAAATTATCATAATTATCCTCCTTCAAAATTATAAATTTTTTAATACTACTGCCAGAAACCTAATGTTAATCACAGCTGGAACCACCACCTCCATCGCCGCTGCCTCCACCACTGGAGAAGCCACCGCCGTCACCACTGCCAGAACTTTCATTGCTTGAACTTTCAAGTTTTCTTATAGAATCAAAAATATCACTGTTCTCATTATTACTTTCATTATTACTTTCATTGGCCATATTACACATCATATAAAGTGTATAATAATCACTATTGTAAGTATTATAATAATCATCCCTCTGAAGCTCTGGATATTTCATAGGCAGAGCTTTTAATATAGTATCACCTTCCCCTAGTGCTACAGCATACACCAAGTATCTCTCCCAAACTACTAGTTCTGGCAATTCTTTTTCATCAAACAAAGTGAAATCCTTAAGAAAATTTTTAAAGGCACCCCACATTGCTAATTCATTCTCACCTTTTTGAGTAAGCTTTTCCAATGAACAACCAGTTATTGAAATTATAAAGAGAATTACAAATGCTCCTGCAAGTAACACATTAGTTTCATAAAAGGTTATAATTATCCCCAATACTAAAATAGCTCTTAACATTTTAATCTGCTTAGGAAGCTTTTTTTCTGAAGTGTCAATAAAGTCTGCTTGTTCTAAGCTTGCCATAGACTTTTCATTAAACTCATCAAAAATAGCCTTTGCCTCTTCTGTATTGTTATCAATATAAGTTTTAATTTCAAAGTTATCAATACAATTATTATGACCTGCTACATTTTTGGAAATAAATTTAAAAATAATCTTTTCGTGGTCACATAATATAGAGATATCCTTATTTCTCTTTATGTTAATTAATGTCTTTCTTTCTTCTTTATGAGGCTTAAATTCTAAAAAACCCTTTAAACTTAAATCTAAAATAGTTGACGTGAATTTTTGCGAATAAACATCCGGTTTTTTATAAAAATAAAATAAATCCGTAACTTCAGCTGGTGTAAACTTTGATGGCAAATCCCTTATATAATCGGGTTTAAGCGCAGGTTGAAGCCTTTTAAAGTTTTTCTTTTTTAATTTTTTAATGAATATAAATCCACCTATAAGAACGGGTATCGGAAATATGATATTCCAGAATAAAAAACGCTGATTATCCTTTTTATTTGCTTCTCTTTCCTTATTTGCCTTATCTGCATTTTGTTGTTCTTCCGCTAATATCTCCTTAAGGGCATCTTTGCCTGTAAAATTTTTTCCCTTTGGAAACAAACTCAAAGGGGCTGTTGTTCTTATCTCTACATAAGTATTAGGCGAAACTTTATCCACAGCTAAACTAACTATTTCGCCGCTGTCTTTTGTTACATTTCCATTTAGAGGTCCATGAGCCCATACCTTAATTTCTTCCTTTGAAGCGCCCTTTGGAATATGGACTTTTGCGATTACATTTTTTATAGGTATATCAACTTCTTCTCCTAATACCTTCCAATAAAATTCCGCTGTATCATTGTGTAAACTAACAGCATTATTTACTTTATATGAAAATTTAAAGTTTTTACTTTCATCCTTCGCACTAAAATAAACCTCCGCACTTAGCCCATTATTGTCCTTTGAAATAGCAAATTCCCCCTTTGGTCTATTTGCATCAAAATTGTCTATCTGCTTGTACTCTTCATCATCCACAGAAACAGAAAAATCAGAAATAGAATGCGTGCCTTTCAAAGGAATATTTCTCTTGAATCTAGAAAAGGTTCCACCTTTAAAAGTACCAATCCAATGTTCAGTAAATAAAGCACTTCCATCCTCTTGAAGAGTTATGTCAACATCTAACTTGTCATAACTATAACTCTTTTCTGCTGCTTCAGCAGTAATAGAAAATGAGATCAGCAGAGCTAATGACAGCATAAAAGTAAATAGAACCTTGCTTAACTTTCTCATTTTTTACCTCCAATTAATTAATTTTCACAATTCTTTTTGCCACACTATTATATTGATATATTTATGGATTAATACCATACTTTCTAAGTGTTTTGCCTTTTTCATTATCTCAAGTACAATAGAAAAAACAATATAAAAGTGATAGACGTGATTTAAAGAGGACAGAACGGACTGTTATAAAAAAGAGATGGAAATTCCTTTATAAGAATTTCCATCTTTTCGATTTTTGGGTATTTACATATTTAATTAAGCACTTGCTCTTCATTAAAAACCAAATTCTTTAGGCTCTAATTCTAAAGTTTCAACAAGTTCTTTTATTATAGCTTGTTCTTTTTCATTTACTGAACCATCTGATGCTGCAATTATACTGCAGAAACGAACTACTTCTTTAGCTTCTCCTTTGGCATATCTTATTTTCAAAATTGTATCAATACACTCTTTCTTTCCCGTATTATAATCGGCAATAACTACTTCAGCATATTTATTAAATTCAGCCAAAACTTCACTCATGTTATATAAGCTCATTATAGTGCTTCCTTTTATAAAATCTGCCATTTTTTCTTTTTCTGCCAATTCTAATTTACCATCAGCAGCTGCTATAAGTGCACATCCTGCAAGAATTGCTTGCATAAAATCTTTATTTGTAACTTTCATAATGGATCCTTCTACATTTTTCTTTTGTTCCTTTAACTTATCAGATAACCAATCTACTGATTCTCCTAAATTTTTCTTTTGATCATTTAACCATTCTGCAAATCCCATAATAAAAAACATCACCTTTCAAATTTTTTATAAATTATAACTATTAATATTACTCTTCTTGTGCTGCTAAAAGAACAATTGCTTCTGCTATTTTAGCATATTTAAATTTAGCAAGATCTCCAATTGTCTTTATCTTAAATTTTTCTTCCAAAACTTTTCCACCTTCAGCACTTATTCCTTCTAGTGCACTTACTGGTGCATCTACTAGTTCTTTAAAAGATTTTCCTTCATAAGCCTTGTCTAAACTTTTATTAATATTCATCATTTTATCCCTCCGTTTTTTAATTATATTATTATTTTTTATATTATCTCTTTCTTATTTTTCTTTTTTCACCATAATCTTCATCCTCTTCATCCTCTTCATCCTCTTCATCGTCTACCCTTTTTCTTCTTCTAACATTATCTTCTTTATTTGCCTTTTTTCTTTTTTTACCATTATCCTCATCATCTTCGTCATCTACTTTATTTCCCTTATTTCCCTTATTTCCCTTAATTAATACTGCTGAAAGATCTGGTTCTGATTCAGCAAGAACATTCTTTGGAATATAACAATATCCGTTATCCCCCCATTCTGTTCCCCATGAGTTTTTAATTATATAATAATTTCCAATATATCCCACAATCAGCATGGCATGTCTACCATGCTGACCACTTGGTGCTTCAGCTGCATTCATAACTCCATCTCTACCTAATTCACTAAAGGCTTTTCCAGTATTCATTCCAACATGAACAAATCCACCTGCACTGAGTATCTTTTTTACATCTTCCAGTTCTATAGATTCAATTTCTACATCTTCAACACAATAATTTCCGGCATCATCTTCCATATCTTCTACGTCAACTTCTGGCTCTTCAGCATCATTAGGCCATAGTTCTTCTCTACAGGTTCCTGTACTCATAATTTCTATACCTGGTTCTGGTCCACCTTGTGTTCCTTCTCCACCAGAATATGCATATTCGAAATCCTGCATATCTCCTTGAAGATTTTGGAAGCTCAACATTGTATAACTGCAGGCAAGAGGTGGTACTTCTTCGCCTTTCATTTTTAAAGCCATTTCTATAGCATGAGTCCATGCAAAGGCAGAACATCTACTTGTTTGTCCTTGATCACCTACTGGTGAACAGTATTTTCTTAAGTCTACTGTGTCCTTTGAATCTATATTTGAAACAGCCCCTGCTAACTTTTTCTTAGAGGATTTTTTGGATATTGGGGATTTTCGGGACTTTCCTGCTTTTTTACTCCCACTTTTCTTTACTGGAACAGCTGTATGCAATTTGCTTAAATCTGCATCTGGATGTAATTTTTTAATAGTTGAAAGTTCTTCCATTGACACAAAACCTCTTGGAACAACAGTGTCATCTAAGCTATAAAATTGAATTACATCAGATATTCCTTCTATTTCATCTTCCAAATCACTTAGATATTGTTCATTGTTCTCACAAAGTTCATATCCATCATCCATATACTGCTGTTCTGCAGTATCTCCAAAATATTCTCCATCTCCAAAGAATGCTTGTGCTGAACTTTCATAGTCTTCTGGTGTCCAATCACCTTCATCTTCTTCAAAGTCTCCATCTTCTGCATCAGGATATTCACTTCTATCTCCAAATACATCATCATCAAGCTCTAGAGAAAATTCTTCATCATCTTCTTCGCCTTCATATTCATCTTCTTCTCCGTCTTCTTCCTCTTCGTACTCCTCTTCTTCACCTTCTTCTCCGTCCTCTTCCTCTTCGTACTCCTCTTCTTCACCTTCTTCTCCGTCTTCTTCCTCTTCGTATTCCTCTTCTTCGCCTTCTTCTTCAGCTTCCTCTTCTTCGTATTCCTCTTCTCCGCCTTCTTCTTCAGCTTCCTCTTCTTCGTATTCCTCTTCTCCGCCTTCTTCTTCAGCTTCCTCTTCTTCGTATTCCTCTTCTTCTCCTTCTTCTTCAGCTTCCTCTTCTTCGTATTCTTCTTCGCCGCCGCCTTCTTCAACCTCTTCTTCTTCGTATTCTTCTTCGCCGCCGCTTTCTTCTTCTCCACCACCTTCTTCTTCTACATATTCATCATCATCATCATAATTCATTAGCCATCTCTCCTTTTTTTAAAATTATTTTAGTCATTTTTGAAATTTAACAAACCTTTATTTTGACCTAACTTTTCAGCATTAAGATTTTATATTTTCCTCCTTAGTGAAATAATATATCTCAAAAGGAATGGAGTTAACATATTTTGTTTTAGAATTATTTTTTATCATAATATTGTTATCTTCATAAATTAATACCATCCTTTTCTAGTACTTTTATTTACTTTTTTTATTATGTCAAATATGATTTTCAAAAACAATATAAAAGTGATAGAACGGATTTGCAGAGGGCAGAACGGATTACTAATCACATTTTCTTAAGAGAGAATGCCAAATGATTCTCAAATTCATGTAAAGTTTGCTTATAAGAAATCCTATTCTTCATATAAAATAAAAATCTACTAAAAACTCACAATTAGTTTTTAGTAGACTTCTTACTTATACATAAGGTTTATCTAATACTTTTTCAATAAATATGCTTATAAGCTTCGGATCAAATTGGATACCTGCATTTACTTTTAATTCTTTTATAGCAACTTCTTCTGGCAGCGCACTTCTATAACTTCTTTCACTTATCATGGCATCATAAGAATCTGCTATGGTTATAATTCTTGATTGAAGCGGTATTTCCTCTCCCTTTAATCCCTTTGGATATCCTCTTCCATCCCATCTTTCATGGTGAGCTAGTACATATTCAGCCATTTCTGCCATATCATTTACTGTATTAAGTATTCTGTATCCTATTTCAGGATGCTTTTCTATTTCTTGTCTTTCTTCAACTGTTAACCTTCCTGGTTTGTTCAATATATTTTCCTCTATAGCTATTTTGCCTATATCATGCAGCAATCCAACAGTTTTAAGTTCTTTAATTTCATCTTCAGGCAAACCAAGGACTTTTCCCATATTCTCACATAACGTAGAAACCCTATGAGAATGCTGTTCTTCTCTTTTATTTTTCTCATGAAGGGTAGTAATTATAGCACTTACAGTTTTTCCTCTCATACTTGGACTATCAAAAAGCTTTTTCTTGTACATATAATCTTCAGCCTTCTTTAAAATTTCTGATATATCTATATTAATATTTTTCTTGATTTCATAACCAAAAGAAATAGATATATCAACAGCACCTATTTTTTCCTTTGAGGCCATACTTTTGATACGTTTAAGAACTTGTTCTGTTCCACGTTCACTTGTATTAGACATCAAAATTACAAACTCATCTCCTCCAAGTCTGGCAATGACATCACTAGATCTACAACCATTAGTTAAAACCTTAGAAACTTTTTTTAGTAATTCATCCCCTACACCATGTCCTAAAGAATCATTTACAAGCTTTAGTCCATTAACATCTGCCATAATGATTGTTAATGGTAAGTTTTCTTCTTTATCTAATCTTTTCAATTCCTGTTCAAAAAACCTTCTATTATAAAGGCCAGTTAATTGATCATGATAACTTAAATATTCCAATTGAAGCTGCATTTGCTTTCTGTCATTGATATCTCTCCACAAGGAATGAAAAACTTCTTTCCCATTAAGAAAAACAGTTGTTAACATTACCTCTACTGGTAATAAAGTCCCATCAACTCTTTTGTACCACCATTCAAATTTACACTTTCCATTTTCTATAGTTCTTTTTCGCATTTTAAAAGTTTTTTCCCTAGAATTTTCTCCATCAGGCTGCTTTTCTGGATAAAATTCAGTTGGCGATTTACCAACTATAGATTTTTTTGATTCATATCCTAAAGCTTTAACCATAGCTATATTACAATCTAATATTTTATCATCTGAAATTATAATTATTGCATCTGATGAATTTTCAAAAAGGTTTCTGAAGTTATTTTCACTTGTCTTAACAGCCTCTTCTGCTTTTTTTCTTTCAGTAATATCTGTAGCAATTACTGCAAGTTGCATTTTTTGCGGTCTATATGCTATTATTTCGTAGTATTTATCCTTATCCTGTAAATAACTTTCATAGCATGCAGGTTCTCCTGTTTTTACAACCTGTTGAAATTTTTCAATTGAATTGTTTTTTATATTAGGAAATATTTCGTAAATGTGTTTTCCTAATATCTCTTTATTTTTTATCCCCATTAATTTTTCATGACTCTTATTTGCTTCCAAAAATCTGTAATTTATAACTTTTTCTTCTCCATCTGCAGCTGCTTCATAAATTGCTAATCCTTGCTGCATTTCATCTACAAGAGCTTTGTACTTTTCTTCACTTATTTTTAATTCCAACTCATTATGTTTTTCAACAGTTACATTTCTTGATATGGCTATTACTTCTTTTTCATTATTTTTCACAATTCTAAACTCAAAGAAATATTCCTTGTTAGGCATTTCCATCTTATAGTCAATCTTTTCCATGCCTCCATCCTTAAGTACAGATTTAATTTTTTCATAAGCTATTTTTGCTATTTCACGAGGAAGAACTTCCGAAACGTTTTTTCCCACAAAATCTTCCTTTGGCATTAATACAATTTTTTCATCATCTGCTATACAATCTGTAAAATATCCATTGCTGTCAACAATAAATAAAGTATCCGGCATTGCTTTAACAATAGCTTTATTTTTTTCTTCACTTTTACTTAATTTCTTTTCACTTTCTATAAGCTGATCATATTGAGCTGTTATTTCCTCTTGAAATGCAGTTAATTGTTGTATATAAGCTTCAAGTTCCTCATTAGCTGCTGCTAATTCCTTATAGCTTTCATTAAGTTTATTTTCTGTTAAATAAACCTTTTTCAAAAGCGTAGTTATTAATAAATAAATAATAATTGTACTCACAATAACATGCAGCCAACCTTTTGACATACTTATAATTAATAGCATATCCTTATCTTTAACAATTTCACATACAATTTTATCTGAAAAATAAATCCATAAAAATCCTATAACCAAATATATCAAGCATATTTTAAGACATTCATACTTATATTTGTCATTATTTTTTAAAATTGAGTAGATTTTTTCTCTCAGCCATTGAAACATAACACACCTCCATTTACATTATATTAAATTAGATTCTGCTCAACTTATTTACAATTCAATATTCATAATTTTATCATAAAAACATATACTTATGTATTTTTCAACAAATAAATTATTATAATCCAATCTTTCAACACAAATATCTTATATGTATATATTATATTAATTTTGATAAAATTCAACAAGAATTGTTTATTATTATGGATATTCATTTATACTTAATTTTATATATTCTTACTACTGTATTAATTGAAAATTTACCAAAAGAAAATAGACGTGATAAAAAACACGCCTATTTTTATAATAGTTTTCTCTAAAATTCTTCATAAAACATAATAATTTCTAATTAAATTTATACTTCCTACTAGTTAAATAATATGCATACTTAGTTATTTTTCTTCCAAGATTACCCCAAAGATTAGATACTATACCAAAAAGACGATATCGCATGCGGAAATACACCTTTTCATCTACATTCTTTAAATATAGCCATAGTTCTTTTTTCTTTTGAAGGTTCTCTTCAGTTCCAGACACCACAAGAAGCACTGATGAAATAGTCATCATCATAGAAAGATAGTTTTTCATATAGTCATCCAGACGTTTATTAGGTATTCTACCAATAGTACAATAGAAGTCAATCATTAGCTTAGTCACACGAATTTGCTGATCTATTCTCTTTATCATAATTTTCTCATTAACAGATTGATCTTCTCTTCCAATAAAGTATCTATATAAATCAATATTCATATAATAAATAGTTTTAACATATGGTAGTGGCTGATAAACAAATAGATTGTCCACATAGAATGTATGCTTTGGAAGTACAAGTCCACATTCACGTAAAAGCTCTGTATTATAAATTACAGAATGCATAAGAATATACTGTGACATCTTAAATTTACCAACATCACTCCATCCAAATACCCTATTTTCTGGCATAACATTTTTATATCTTACTACATGACTGGTATTATCTACTGTATGCTCATAAACATAATTACAAATCATCATATCAAGTTCTTTTCCCTGTTCATGAAGCTCTTTAAGCACAGATATTACTTTTAACATTCCAGGTACATCAAGCCAATCATCAGAATCTACAACCTTAAAATATAGACCAGAAGCATTTTTTATACCAGTGTTTACAGCTTCACCATGGCCTCCATTTTCCTGATGTATTGCTTTAATTATACTAGGATACTTTGCAGCATAGTTATCAGCAATCATAGCGGTTCCATCGGAAGAACCATCATCAACAAGTATTATTTCTACGTCTTCTCCCCCTGGAAGTAGAGTTTCTATGCAATGCTCCATATAGGACTCTGAATTGTAACATGGAACTGTAAATGTTATTATTTTCATTAATCGTTTCCTTTCTCGTCATAAATAATTTTATCAGCTAAAATTAATGCTCTTTCAATTATTGCATCCATATTATAATATTTATATTCTGCTAATCTACCAAGTAAATAAAAATTAGAAAATTTCTCAGTAAGTTGTTCATATTTTTTGTAAAGCCCTAAATTCTCCTCATTTAGGATAGCATAATAAGGTATTTCATCTTCAGTTCCTGCATATGCCTTTGGATATTCTTTCATAATAGTAGTTTTTTCGCAAATATTCTGACCTGTTAAATGCTTAAACTCAGTAATTCTTGTAAATGGCTCATCCACAGTATAGTTTACCGTCCCCTTTGGTTGGTACCAAGTCATATCATGTGTTTCAAACAAGAAATCTAAGGTTCGATAAGGTAATCGTCCAAACTTACAATTAAAAAACTCGTCCAAAGCACCAGTATATATTATAGTTCCATTAAATGGTTTACCCTCAAAAAACATATTATTTTCATTTATTTCAAAAAGTTCATTTGCATCTGTATTAACTCTTAAATGTATATTAGGATTGTCCAACAGCTTCTCAAAAAGAGAAGTATATCCATCAGATGGCATTCCTTGATATTCATCCTGAAAATATCTATTATCTTGTGAAATTAGTACAGGAACTCTAGCTATAACAGATGGATCTATATTCTCAGGAGTAACTCCCCACTGCTTTTGAGTATAATATAAAAACACATTATTATAAACAAAATCAGCTAATTCCTGAAGATCAGGATCTGTTTCACTGCGAAGCTGTGCAATAGTTAGTCTTGTACCCATACCATAAACAGAAACAAGCTTTTTTTTCAACATTTCTGCCTTTTCAGTATTAAAAGTCATATTAAGAGAATTCAGATTAAATGGTACTGGTATTAATTTCCCATGAAGATTTGCTAAAACTTCATGGGAATAATCTCTCCACTCTGTAAATCGTGAAATATAGTCATATACTCTTTTATTATTAGTATGAAATATATGAGGTCCATATTTATGAACTAATATTCCATCCTCATTAAAAAAGTCATAAGTGTTACCCCCTATATGACTGCGTTTTTCTATAATTAATACCTTCTTGCCTTCTCGTTCTGCTAATTCACGAGATATAACTGCACCCGCTAATCCACAACCTACTACTAGACAATCATATGCGTTATTCATTAGTTAATGTTTCCTCCATTCATCGGATATTATGTCTTATATAAAAAGTTATACACTTCATTTTATCATAAATAATTATTATATAAAATTCTACTCATTTTTTATGATAATCTTTGTTTATATCATTGTCAATAATGTATCCAGCATGTTTAACAAATGTAATAAAAATATAATAAAAATGTAACAAAATAGTAATTATGAACTTCTGATAAAAGATATACTATTTTGATTTCTATTCTTATTAAAATTATTTATTTTTCGACATTAATTTGTTATAAATATTATTATTTTTATAAATACTTCTATTTACATTGTTTATAATATCTATATTTTATTTTAATTTAAAAAAATAATTAAAATATGTTGATTTTTGTCAATATGTAATTTATTATATTATGTATCAGATAATTTCAAAACAAGTGATTAAATTCAAAATTAAGTGAATTTTGAATTTTCAAAAGCCTTAAAATTCACTTTATTCAGAAGTTAGTCAAAATTATCTACATTAACTAATAATTACTTTTCTGTATTAAAAGTAGAACAAAACTATAATAAAAAAAGGAGCAACTAAAATGAACTTCAAAAATTTCAAGCTAAATAGTATTCGCACCAAATTAGTTATTAGTTTAATATCAATTTGTTTAATTCCCTTAATCATATCTGGAGCCGTTTCTTATGTAGAATCAAAATCAATACTTAACAAAAAATTGTCTCTTACCAGTTCTCAATCAATTTTACAAATAGAAAATGGTCTTACTAATTACTTCAATGGATTTTCAGATATAGTTTCTCTTACCGCGAGTAATCCAGGCATTGTAAATGTTGATACAGACAATAATACTGGAATTGTATCAGAAATATTAAAAGGCGTAAAGGAAAGTGATAAAGATATACTTGGAGTATATTATGGAACTTCCTCTGGAAAATTTACAATATACCCTAATGCAAAAATGCCTGATGGATATGATGCAACCAAAAGAGATTGGTATAAGCAAGCTTTAGACAATAAAGGAAAAGTTATAATAACTCCTCCTTACAAGGATGCTGCTACTGGAAATAGTGTTGTTACGCTTGCAAAAACAGTAGAAAAAAACGGACAAGTAGTTGGAGTTATTGGGCTGGATTGCTCATTAACTACTCTTTCACAAAAAATATCTTCACAAAAAATAGGTACTACAGGATATGTGTTTATTTCTGATATATCAGGCACTATTCTAGCTCATCCTAACAAAGAACTTGTTGGTACAAAGGAAGCTGCTAATTTATCCTTTTGGGATAAAGTAAAATCAGAAAATAGCGGTTTTATAAATTATACATATAATGGTGCTAAAAAATTTGGAGTATATAAAACAAATGAATTCACAGGCTGGAAGTTAGTAGCCTGCTTAAATGAAACTGAACTTTCTAGCGACACAATGGCCATATTACAAATAACTTCTTTAATAACATTAGTAATGGTATTATTTGCAGTGGGTCTATCCTTATTATTAAGTAAGGGAATTGCTAATAACATTAAAAAGTTAAAAGATGTGTTTGCTAGAGCTTCAAATGGAGATTTGACAGTATCCATAACCGCTACAACAAAAGATGAATTCAAGGATTTAGCTGAATCATTCAATTTAATGATGAGAAATATATCAGAGCTTATAAATAATGTAACAAATTCCTCTAAAACTGTACTAGATACATCCTCAAGCCTTGCTAATATGTCCGAGGAAGTAACATCTTCCATAACTGAAGTTTCAAAAGCAATAGAAGAAGTTTCTTTAGGTGCAACAGAACAAGCACAAAATGCTCAAAAAGGTGCTTCGGAAATGGAGGACTTATCCGCTAGATTAGATAAAATTAATATTAGTTCTAAAGAAATGGATGAAATTTCAAAGGACACTAAAGAATTAGGCTCAAAAGGACTTTCTATGATAGATACTTTAATAGAAAAATCAGATAAAGCTAAAATAGCTACCAAATCAGTAAATGATGTAATTAGTGCTATGAATGAAAGTTCTAAGCAGATAAATATTATATCTGAAACAATATCTGATATAACATCACAAACTAATCTTTTATCATTAAATGCAAGTATAGAATCCGCACGTGCTGGCGAAGCTGGTAAGGGATTTGCTGTGGTTGCAGAAGAAATAAGAACTCTTGCTGAACAATCACAAAGTTCCACAGAAGAAATAAAGAAAATTATAGCTGCTATACAGAAAAAATCAGAAACAGCAGTAAGTGCCATTAATTCAACGGAAGCTGCAGTAAACGATCAGTATTTAGCAGTAAATAAGACTCAAGAAATATTTAATAATATTTTAAAATCCATCGAAACGATGATTGTTAAAGTGGATGAAGTAAAAATGTCTATTGTTGACATAAATGATAAAAAACAATCTACAGTAGCTGAAATTGAAAATATTTCATCTATATCTGAGCAAACAGCTTCTGCTTCACAAGAAGTTACTGCTTCTACAGAAGAAATAACCGCTACTATGGAAAACTTTACACAGCATTCAAACAAGCTTCAAATGTTAGCAAAACAGTTAGAAACACAAATAACTAAGTTTAAAGTTAACTAACATAATTTTTATCTAAATATAAGCATATTACGACGTAAAGGTACAGTGGAAGTTTGGATTTTAACTTTTACTTCGTGATATATGATAAGGGTGTCATCACGGCTAAATGTTTTAATTATTCTAAAGCTCGAAATTTTTGAAAGCCTAAGAACTTTGTCAAACTCGGTTCCCTCAAACAGGACTAAAGTTCTAAGGCTTTCAAAAATTTTGAGCTAAGAATAATACTAAAACAATTTAGCTAATGTGATGACACCCTTATCATATATCACTGCATAAAAGTTAAAATTCAAACTAATAACTTTATGTTTACGCACCTAATTGCATTGTTATAGATACTTTTAGTAAGCAAAAAGCATATTTGTACCACTAACTTATAATGCTCAAAAATTAATGTTGAATATGCTATTGCACTAATATATTTAGTTTAAAAAGCAATTGCTTACACATGATGACATGAAAATGTAGTTAAATTTCAAGGTAGATATATTGTTAAACTAAATAATAAGTATTATGTGTACAGTTGAAGGGAGCGCAAGTAGATTTGTGTAAATTACAAATCTATTTGCGTTCTTTTTGCATAGATAACTGGTATTTATCGAAAAAATAACATAGAGGTTTATGAAAGGAGAAAATGAAATGAAGCAATTACAAATACCAGATATAGATTTTAACAAAGAATTAAATAAATGTAGGAGTATGGAGGATTTAATCGGTAAGAATGGACTTATGCAGCGTCTATTTGGTGATATAATTCAACAGTTTCTAGAGGCCGAAATGGAAGAACATCTCGGTAGAGAGAAATATGAGAGAGATATTAGTGAAAATAAGAATTATAGAAATGGCTATAGCTCAAAAAATATAAGAACTAGCTTTGGAGAAGTTGATGTCAATGTTCCAAGAGACAGAAATTCAAAATTTGAACCAAAAATCGTGAAAAAATATGAAACAGTTTGTAATGAGCTTGATAAAAAGGTTATAGGACTATATGCAAGAGGCATGTCTGTGGATGACATTAAGTCAGAAATAGATGAACTTTACGGGGTAGATATATCTCCTGCGATGATTTCAAAAATAACAGATAAGGTTATGGAAACGGCTATCGCCTGGCAAAATAGGTCGTTAGACTGTGTATATCCTATAGTGTATATGGATGCAATTCATTTTAAAGTTAAAGAAGAGCACAGAATTGTAAGCAAAGCTGCCTATATATGTATGGCTTTAGATATTAAAGGTTATAAAGATATACTTGGAATTTGGGTTGGAGAGCAGGAAGGAGCAAAGTTTTGGTTATCGGTATGTAATGATCTTAAAAATAGAGGAGTAAGGGATATAATAATTGCCTGTATGGATGGACTTAAAGGCCTACCTGATGCTATAAAGGCCGTATTTCCTAATGTAAGTATACAAAATTGCATAGTACATCAAATAAGAAACTCTATAAAGTACATAGCATCAAAGGATAGTAAAGCTTTTATGAAAGATCTAAAGAATGTATATAAAGCCACCAATGAGGATGTAGCTTTAAATGCGCTTCAATCATTAGAAGATACATGGGGTGAAAAATATTCAATAGTAATACAATCATGGAGGAACAATTGGCAAAACTTATCTACTTATTTTGATTTTCCACCAGAGATTAGAAGGATAATATATACTACCAATGCATTAGAGGGATTCAATAGGCAATTGAGGAAATTTACAAAGATTAGAACTTCATTTCCTACGGATGATTCACTAATGAAGGCATTATACTTAGCTACAGAACAGATTATGAAAAAATGGATTTCACCTAGCCAGAACTGGTCTCTAACATTGGCTCAACTCAGCATAATGTTTGAAGATAGGCTTGAACAATATATATAGAAAGCTACGCTTATATTTTTTAAATAAATGTGAATAAAAATAAAAGTTTTGCAAACTATAATAACAAATACGAGTTATACTATCTCATTATTTAGCATTCCCAAAAGACAAAAAATTACTACTGATGTATATACCAGTAGTAATTTCCAAATAAATTTTATCATATCAATTTAAATTTACACAAAGCTACGTGCGTTCTCCAGTTGAAAGTTACTTCGCTTACATACGCTTATGTCACATTATTTTTTCAACTGTGAAACTTACCCTAATCACTCAGTTACTTGGCTCATGTGATAAGCATACCACTTACTAATTAACCTTTTTAAAGAAGCCGCTGCTGGTACAGCTATAAGCATTCCTATAAGACCACCTACATTTCCACCTACAAGAATTGCAACCATGGTAAATACCGGATGAAGTCCAACACTATCCCCTACTATTTTAGGTGCTAATAAATTATTGTCCACTTGTTGGACTACAAGCATTCCAATAATCGCCCATAATGCTGTAATAGGCTCTCCACTTAATAATGCCATAATTACTGCTAAAACAGTTCCAACAACAGGTCCAATATATGGTATCATATTACAAATACCTGCAATAATTCCTATCATTAATGCATAGTCTATTTTAATAAAATACAATACTATAGCTGATAAAACTCCTACAATGCCAGCTTCCAATAGCTGTCCTCTTATATATCTATAAAATGTATCATCCACAATATTTAATATTTCTTTTAATTTATTGCCTACCTTACTTTTTCCAAATATAAGATCAAAAATCTTATTCCACAAATCCATAAAGTATTCAAAATCCTGTATTAGATAGATACTCAACACCACGGCTATAAAAAATGAAGCTATATTTCCACCTATGGACACAACAGAATTTGTTATTGAACCTATACTGGCAGAAAAATATGACTGTATAGAACTTACTATTTCAGCAATTTTATCATTTAAATTACCTGGTATTGATATATTTAAACTTGCTAGTTTTTCATTTATAGAAGTAACAGACAATGTAGAATTCTTTAAATAATCAGTAAGAAACATTCCCATATTGGATATAGTCACATTACTAGAAACTTTTCCTCCAACCATAATATATATTCCACTAATAACAGCTACAAAAATCCCTGTTACTAACGCATATACTACTAAAATTCCAATTGCTCTTCTACTAGATGGTTTTTTCAATATTTTTTTCTTTTCTAGAAAATTTTCAACACTTTTTACACCTGGTTTCAACAGGTACACAATTACTAATGCAATAAAAAATGGTTTTAAAACCCCAATAATTTTATTTAATATATTATTGAGTAAGGATAATATACCTCCTACATTATTAAAAAACATTATAACCGCATAAACAAAAAGCACTGTTGCCGCGGCATATACACAATATTGTAATAATTTTTTATCTATTTTCATCTTCGCCTCTCTACTTTAATTAAGTTATTTTTTATATAATTGCTTTGCAATAATAATGAACTTATAAGCAATTATTAAAGGTTAAATATCAAATTTGGAAATTTGTTCTTTTAATTTTTCAGAACTATTCTTGGATTTCTTTGTCAACTTAAAAATATCGTTGGATTTTAAAGTTATATCCATTACTTTTTGTGCAATATCAGTAGTTGCACTAACTCCTTCACCTGATAATTTAGCCATACCATCAATAGATTTTAATACATCTTTTATTCTAATCAATAATTCCTCTGAAGTAGAATTAAAATTTTTAATAAGCTCATCCACAAATTTTGCATCTTCGCTATACTTGTCTGCAACATCAAGCAGCGTTTTATAGTCATTTTGCACATCATTAGATACAAAATCAAGTAACTTATTTGAACTGTTTGAAAGCTCATTAACTGATGCTGTAACTTTTCCTGTAACACTTTGTATCTGCATAACTGTATTCTTTGACTGTTCTGCAAGCTTCCTAATTTCCTCAGCTACTATTGAAAACCCTCTTCCTGCCTCTCCTGCACTAGCAGCTTCTATAGCTGCATTTAATGCAAGCATATTGGTTTGAGAAGTTATTTGTATTATAGACTCAGATAAAACATTTATTTGTTCTACAATTTTTGAATTTTCAATAGCTTTTTCAAGTTCTTCCTTTGTTTTCAAGAAAACATCAGAAGCCTTTCTCTGTGCATCATTTACACTTTCTTTTGTATAAACTGCTCTTTTACTAATCTCCAAAACTTCATTTACAGCATTTTGAGAATTCTTTGCTATGGATTCTACTGATTTTTCAATCTCTTGGGCAGTAGTATTCATTTCTTGTGACGATGCTGCCGTTTGCTCCATACCTGCAGATAACTCCTCTGTATCTTCTGACACATCCTCTATATTTGAATTCAATCCATCAACCTTTACCGAAACATCATCAACTACATGCTTAATATTTTCTGATTCCTCCATTACATTTTCTATCATTTTCTTGAAAGTTGCTGTAGTGTTGTTTAAATGCTGTGCAATTTCTTTAGTTTCATCATTTGAATTTATCTCACAAGTACTTTTCAAGTCTCCATTTGAAATATTTTGTAGAAATTCTTGTATTTTATTAATGTTTTTAGATATGCGTTTTACCATAATAGTGGCAAGAATAATACCTAAAGCTATGGCACCTAAAGATACTAATACAATTATTACCATAATATTTCTTACCTTGGAAACTATATTTTCCTTTTCAACTCCAACAAAGAAAGCACCTATAACTTTGTCACTGGAATCTTTAATTGGTGTATATCTTGTTTGATATACACTTCCTACTACAACTGCCTCACCCTCATATGCTTTTCCTTGTTTTAAAACTACATCAGCAACTTTGTCAGACATTTTAGTTCCTACAGCTCTTTTTCCATCCATCGTGACATTAGTTGAAACCCTTGTATCATTTAAAAATATAGTACATATAGAATTAGTATCAGTTTTTATATTATCTACCAATTCAGTATCTTCATTTAATATCTTTTTACCTTTAAGAAGGTTCCCACCTTCTATTTTCCAATCCCCTTGATATTTTTCATTTAAAATTCTATAACCGCTATTGTTACTAATTTTAAGCTGATTGTTTACATTTTCTTCAACAATGCCATTAATTTTATAATATACAATAGATAAAATCGCCGAAGCCAAGAATAGTAACATTAAAGTGATAACGGAAATTATCTTCCCTTTAAACTTAAACTTTATTATTCTGTTCATAATTATGTCCCCCCATTTACTATTTTACATATTACACATGAGTTTCTATTGTCTATATTCGTCATAAAAATATAAAATCCTTTGGAAATTTTCTAAAACTTGCAATTAACTTAAAAATTTGCAGTATCTATTGCAATATTTTTTAATTATACTATCTATAATTAATTAAGAAATATTTTGAAGATTATTTAATTTATTGATATTATTGACATAAATGTTAATAAATATTTAGTTAACATACTTTAACTCTATTGACGACATTAGTATATTGTAGTAACATAAACTTGTAAATACAAAATTAAATAGCAGAAATCCCAGGGGGGCTGGTGTTACCAGCTGAGAGTAAAAATATTAATTTTTAGACCCTATAACCTGATCTGGATAATACCAGCGTAGGAAGAGGCTTTATATAATTAAGGATTATAGGTACAAACCTCTTGTTGGTTTGTACCTTTTTAATTTTAAGCAATAAACTACATTGCATTTCAAATAAAATACAAGTTCAACAAAACTTAATAATGAGGAGGATTTAAAATGAAATTTTCAGATACCCTATATAAAAGCGTTAAAGACATTTGGGATTCTTATTACGTACATCCATTTGTTAGGGGAATAGGCGAAGGAACTTTAGATAAAGATAAATTTAAATTTTATATGATACAAGATTATATTTACCTATTAGATTACGCTAAAGTTTATGCTTTAGGTGTAGTTAAAGCTGAAACAGAAGAAGTAATGCAGGGTTTTTCCAGCACAGTAAATGGTATATTAAATGGTGAAATGAATATTCACCGCTCTTATATGGAGGAATTAGGAATTACGCCAGAAGAAGTTAAAAACACTAAAGCATCACTTGCCAATACTTCATATACACATTACATGCTTGCTGTTTCTCAAGCAGGCTCTTTGGGAGATGTTGCTGTTTCATTGTTATCCTGCGCATGGAGTTACTTAAAAATTGCTACAAATTTAAGTAAAATTAATGGTTCTTTAGACAATGAATTTTATGGCAAATGGATAAAGGGCTATATTTCAGAAGATTATAAGGAAGAAGTACAATGGCTTTTAGATTTAGTAGATGACCTTGGAAAACACTTGTCAGAGAAAGAATTAGATAGGTTAACGGAAATATTTATAAACTGTAGTAAATATGAACTCATGTTTTGGGACATGGCCTATAACAAGGAGATGTAATTTTTTATGTTAAAATTCTGCAATGTTAATTTCAAATATGAAAATGATGCAGCTCCTCTTATAGAGAACTTGAGCTTCAAAGTACATAGAGGAGATTTTATAAGTATAATAGGCCCAAGCGGATGTGGAAAAAGTACTATATTCAGGCTTATTTGTGGTTTAGAACATGGCTATTCTGGAAACATTTTCATAAATGACAATGATATTAATAATTTAAAAGGTTATATAGGCTATATGCCTCAAAAGGATTTATTAATTCCCTGGAGAAACATTTTAGAAAATGCTTCACTTCCACTTGAAATACGTGAAAATAACCCCAAACAAGCTAAGAAGGAAGCAGAAAAATTTTTAGAAACATTTGGTCTTGGAAGTTATAAATATAAATATCCAAAGGACTTATCAGGCGGAATGAAACAGAGGGTTTCATTTATAAGAACTTTGCTTACCGGGTCTGAAATTATGCTTCTGGATGAACCTTTCAGTGCTTTAGATGCTATAACTAAACTATCAATGCAAGAATGGCTGCTAACTCAATGGTCTTCGTTTAAAAAAACCATATTATTTATAACTCATGATGTTGAAGAAGCTTTATTTCTATCAAGTAAAATATTAGTGGTTTCCCAAAAACCTATAACTCAGTTAAAGGAAGTAGTAGTTCCTCTAAGCTATCCAAGAGATAGGCACATGTTAAGCAGACCAGAAATATTGGACATAAAAGAAAAACTTATAAATGAATTGAAACAGAGGGTTGAACTATGAAAAAATACACATCATCAATAATTGTAGGAATTTCATTTTTTCTAATTTGGGAAGCTATAGCACGAAAAATAGATGCAGCGTATATACTGCCCTCCCCAAGCAAAATTTTACAAAGAACTTGGGAACTAAGGGATCCACTATTTACAGTACATCTTCCTGCTACACTATGGGTTACTTTTTTAGGACTTGTTATATCATTGATTTTCGGAGTATTCTTGGCCATACTCATGAGTTTAAATGGAAAAATTCAAAATGCAATATATCCTCTTGTGGTGATAACTCAAACTGTACCAATTACAGCTTTGGCTCCTATATTTGTACTTTGGTTTGGTTACAGCATATGGAGCAAAGTATTAGCAACCATACTTATGACTTTTTTTCCTATTACAATTAATGTATATGATGGCCTTAGATCCACTAAGAGAGAAATGGAAGAATTGTTAATTACTTATGGGGCTACCAAAAAAGATATATTTATTAAGTTAAAATTGCCTTCAGCATTACCATACTTTTTTTCAGCACTAAAAATATCTGTACCCCTTAGTGTAATAGGTGCTGCCATTAGTGAATGGCTTGGAGCTCAATCAGGTCTTGGATACTTTAGCAAAAGAATGATGACTCAACTAGATGGTGCAGGAGTCTTTGCACCTATAGTAATTTTATCTCTTATTGCAGTAATATTTGTTTTTATAATAGATATTTTAGAAAATAAACTAATAAAATGGAGGAATGAAGTGTGAAAAAATTTAAGTATTTAGCTTTATTATTAGTACTAATATGTTTAATAGGTACAGGCTGCTCTGCTGGCACTCAAAGCAGCAAAAAGGATTCTGGTAAGTTAGAGGATGTTGATGTAGTATTGGATTGGTATCCAAATGCAATACACAGTTTCATATACGCAGCTATAGAAAATGGATATTATAAAGAACAGGGATTAAATGTTCATATTAAATTTCCATCCAATGCAACAGATCCATTGACACTTACAGCTGCCAACAAAGCAACTATAGGAATTTATTATCAACCTGATATCATAATGTCTAGGGCTAATGAAAACATTCCTATAAAATCTGTTGGTGCCATAGTTCATACACCTTTAAATGTAGTTATTGCTTTAAAAGAAAAAAACATAAACTCTCCAAAGGATCTAGCTGGAAAAACTATTGGTTTTTCAGGAAATCCTTTAAATGTAGAATATGTTAAAACCATGATCAAAGCTGATGGAGGAGATCCAAGTTCAATAAAAACTATAGATGTAGGTTTTGAGCTGCTTTCCTCTATGACAACTAAAAAGGTTGATGCCACAACTGGTGGACTTATAAATCATGAAGTTCCTGTTTTAAAGCATGAAGGACATCAACTAAATTATTTTGATCCATCAAAATATGGAGTTCCTAATTATTATGAAGAAATTTTTGTAGCTAGTGACAAAACAATAAAAGAAAAACCTGAAACTCTAAAGAAATTTATGAAAGCTTCACAAAAAGGTTTTGAATTTATGAAGCAAAATCCAGACAAAGCATTAAAAATTCTAATGAATAATCAACAAAAAGAAAACTTTCCTCTTGTAGAGGCAGTTGAAAAAGAAAGTATGGATACATTGCTTCCAAAAATGGATTCAAAAGAAGAACCATTTTTAACTCAAAATAAGAAGGTTTGGGAAGATCACATAAATTGGTTATATCAAAAAGGCCTTATAAAACAGAAACCAAAGGCTGAAGATTGTTTTGTAAATATTACCGACTTAAAATAAATATTAAAGAAAGAGATGTTTAAAATGTACATTCATTTTAAACATCTCTTTCTTTTGTTGTTTCAATTTAATTCAACACATTATTTTATTTTCAAAACATATAAAAACATTGAAATATAAATTTAAAAAATTATTATTTGTAAATATTAATTTTTTGAACTATAATTTAATATTAATTTCAATATTTATTTTCAATACATATAAAATGCACTAAAATGTACAGGGAGGAATTTAAAATGACACTAGAACAAAGAAAGAAGGCTTTTGAATTTATAGACCTTCATAAAGATGAAATGCTATGTTTACTGAAAGAACTTGTAACTACAGAAAGTGACACTCGAAATAAAAATTCAGTAGATAACTTAGCTCAAAAGTTGAAAGAAATACTTTGTAGCATTGGAATGAATACAAGAATAGTTGAATATAAAAACTCTGGGAATTCCATTGTTGCAGAATCAGCATCAAACAAATGTAAAAAAGGAGTTATCCTTTCTGGTCATATGGATACAGTTTTTAAAAAAGGCACCCTAGAAAATATGCCTTTTAAAATAGAAAATGATAAAATTTATGGACCAGGAGTTTTAGATATGAAGGGTGGTATTATAATTGCTCTTTATGTTATTAAGGCTCTAAATTCCATTGAATATAACGAACGTCCTATAAAAGTTATAATTTCAGGTGACGAAGAAACTGGCCATTGCAATTCTAAATGCAATGAATTATTTATCAATGAATCAAAAGGATTTGGAGCTGCCTTCAATTTTGAAACTGGATTTCTTGACAATGGAGTAATCGTAGGACGAAAAGGCGTTGCTGAATTTAGTTTAGAAATAGAAGGTATTTCTGCACATGCAGGTAATTCACCTGAAAAAGGAAGAAGTGCAATTCAAGAAATGGCATATAAAATAATAGACATACAAAATTTAAATAATTTAAAAAATGGTACTACCTTTAATGTGGGAACCATCACTGGCGGTACTGTACCAAATGCTATTCCTGACTATGCCAAAATTGAAATAGATGTCCGATATACAAAATTAAGTGAAAAGTCAAGTATTGAAAATACTCTACAAAGCATTGCATCAAAAACATATATAGAAGGTACAAAAAGCAAACTTAAAGTAAAAAGTTATATGCCTCCTATGGAAACCACCGATGATGTTATGAAATTATTTGAATTTGCTAAAAAAACTTCTGCAGAAATTGGACTTGGAGATATATACTCTAAAACAACAGGGGGTGGTTCTGATGCATCCTACATAGTTACTGCTGGTGTTCCAGCACTATGCGCTATGGGAGTTAAAGGTGAGTGGAATCATACTCCTAGAGAATATGGCATTGTAGAATCTTTATTTGAAAGAGCAAAACTCATAATTGCATGTATACTAAATCTAGATGAGTATTTAAAATAATCTCATAAAATAATAAAAGCTATGAATTAAGTATTTAAAGAATATGAATAGAAACAAGTAATTTTAGAAATTTACTGTTTATTTTAGAAATATTCTTTTAAACCATATTCATAGCTTTTTATATTCAAATTGAATTATTCATTTCATTAAATTCTATTTATTATAATTTTTCAACTTTAAATATAGTATTTTGAATATAATTATACTTATTCTTGTATAAAAGTGAAAAATGCAAATTTTAAGAATTGACTTTTTTAATAATATTGTTTAAAATATTATTATTTTAATAAATACATCGGTATTTTTTTAATAAATTGTTAAAAAAGCATACCAAAATTTAATTTTTGATTATACGAATTTTCATTTAAGTAACAATTGTTATTGAAAATAATTTTAGAAAGGGGATATTATTAATGAAACGTGAAAATTTACAACAGTACTTTGCTATACTAATTTTTATAATACCATTGATGATTGGTGTTTATTTACTTGCTTCAAAATCTAGCCCCGATTATAAAAATAACTTAAGACAATTGCAAAGTACTATGGCATTTAATTATACAGATGCTGATGTAGGTATAAACTCATTTAAATCTTTAGTAGAAACTGGGAAAATACAAACTGTTTATTATAATGAAAGTGACTTTATCCTTATAGCAGAAGATAAAACTAAAAAAACTTTCACTTTTGAAAATCCTAAAAATCCTGAATTTAGGCAGTACCTAATGGAACATAAAGTAAAAATTGTTGAATCTTCTAACTCCTACTCCAAGATATTGAGCTCTATTGCTTTTGCTATAGTATTACTATTTATTATTAGATTGCTTACAAACTTTTATAGCAAAAAAACTCTTTCTGCTGACTTGCACAGGGATTCTGTAGAATTTGAAGAATCAAAGGACGTTAAAATAAGATTTAGCGATGTAGCTGGTAGTGAAGAAGCCAAGGAAAATATGCAGGATATAATTGAATTCTTAAAGAACCCTAAAAAATTCGAAGATTTTGGTGCTAAAATTCCTAAAGGTATAATTCTTTATGGTCCTCCTGGAACCGGAAAAACTCTTTTAGCCAAGGCTTTAGCAGGTGAAACAGGCTCTGAATTCATACCAACCAGTGGTTCATATTTTATAGAAAAATACGTAGGAGTAGGTGCTTCAAGAGTAAGAAAACTATTTAATAAGGCTAGAAAAAATTCTCCTGCAATAATATTTATAGATGAAATAGATGCAATTGGGGGAAAAAGAGGATCAGGCAAAGATACAAGTGAAGATGCAAAAACCTTGAATCAATTATTAGTAGAAATGGACGGATTTAATGATAAGGAAAATGTCATAGTTGTTGCAGCAACTAATAGACTTGATATGCTGGATGATGCACTGCTTCGTGCAGGAAGATTTGATAGACATGTAATGGTTGGTCTTCCAGATTTAAATGCAAGATATAAAATATTAAAGGTTCATTCAAAAAATAAGCCACTATCTCCTTCTGTAGATTTATTTCAAATAGCTAAACAGACAGTTTACATGAGTGGGGCAGATTTAGCAAACGTAATAAATGAAGCATCTATATATGCTATTAAAGAAAACTATAGTGAAATAACTTTAAATCACATAGACAAAGCTATGAATAAAATAATAGCTGGAGATGAAAAGAAAGACAGATCCAATATATCAGATACTGAAAAAAGAATAACTGCCTACCATGAAGCCGGACATGCTTTAATAGCTAAATTATTAAATAAATCAAGTGTGCCTAAAGTATCTATAATTCCTACTACAAAGGGAGCTGCTGGATACACTATAATAAATCCAAATGAAAAAATGTTTCAGACAAAAAAGGAAATTTTGAATAAAGTAAGTGAATTATTAGGTGGAAGAGCTTCTGAAGAAATAATATTTGGTAAAGAAAACATAACAGGTGGTGCTGCTAATGATTTACAAAGAGCAACTAAAATGGTAGTAACCTTGATAGCCAAATATGGAATGAGTGAAAAATTGGGCCTTGTTTGTTTAGATGATAAAGAAATATCCTTAGGAAATGAACTGATATTGAGGGAAACAAAACAAATTTTAGACAAAATCTACAACTCAACTTTAAATTATATAATTGATAATAAGAATAAGCTTCAGCTAATTGCCGAAAAACTTCTAGAAAATGAAATTATAGATGAACATGATCTTGAAGTACTAATAGCAAGTTAAATCTTTACTAACATAAAAAGGAGATGTCTAAAGCATATAAATACATGTATTTCAAACGTCTCCTCCTCCATTTTATAACTAAAGTTTATTTAGCAATTGAGCTTTTAAATTTTCTATTCCTATTCTGTCTATCATATCTCCAAATCTCTCGCCGCCATTGCCATTTTCAGCATAACAATCCATAACCTTTTGTGTTACTTCTTCTATTTCATCTAATGAAAATACAGCTTGAAGCTTGTCTCCAATTTTATATTTTCTACCAAACTTACCACCTAAAAATACTGCTACTCCTTCTTTTTTAGTTTCCATAGCATCAAAATGACAAGCATTGATACATTTACCACAGCCTAAGCATTTTTCTTCATTAAATTTTGTTTTACCCTCTACTTTATCTAAAGCACCAGCTTTACATACCTTTACACAAGCTCCACAAGCTTTACATTTACTCTCTTCAAATTTAGGGAGTCTTTGTCCCATAAATCCAAGGTCATTTAATTGTGTTTTAGCACAATTATTTGGACATCCTACTATACCTATTTTAAATTTAGCTGGTAAATCATGTGCAAAATACTTTTTATGCAATTCAGCACACAATTTTTGTGTATCTATTAATCCATGAGTACATACTGTACCCTTACAGGAAACAATAGGTCTTACTTTTTTTCCAGTGCCGCCAGCTCTTAAATTAAATGCTCTTAAATCCTCTTTTACACTTTCTATATCTTCTTCCCTTATCCAAGGAATTTCAATTCCTAATCGAGTGGTAAAGCTAATATATCCTCTTCCATATATATTTGCAATACTTAAAACATTATTCATTTCAGATGATGACATAATTCCTGATACAGCTATAATCCTTAATGTAAAGTATCTAGTATCTCTTTGATTAATAAATCCTTCAAGCTTTAACTGTGCTAATTTTTCCTTGTTCATACTTAATTCCTCCATTACAGCTCATTATAAATAAAATTATAACAGTTTATTACAAAAATTAAAATATACATAATTTTCATAATTTAAAGCACCAAGTCTGCCATAAGTATTCCTAATATTTCACCTTTTTCATTTCTTATAGGAACTGACATTGCAATGCAATAATTATTTGTATCTACAGATATATATGGTTCAGACATAAACTCTTTACCTAATATAGCTTCTTTAAAATAAGGTCTATGAGCAAAGTTAACATACACTTGATCTTCTTTATAGTCTAATGTAATAGCTTTTCTTAAGCCATCCTTTTGCATCAGTGCAATCAATTCAAAATAGCTATTATTTTTTATTTTTTCTTTTAAAATGTTAGTACATTTCCTATATTCCATAGTCTGTAATTCAGGTATTTTAGCTAATTTCTTTAAGGACTCCATGCCGCTATTTATATATTTCTTAGTTTTTTCATCTATTTTATAATTTTTTATAAAACCAGATATATAATTTTCTAGCTGCTTATTCATATCTAAAAGTTTACCAAGTCTATTCACAGTATTTTCAGTAATGGAATATTGCTCTTGAGAAGATGCTGCCACTTCCTGAGTTGAAGCAGATATGCTTTCAAAGGTTTCACAAGCATTTTCAACTATAGAACCTATTTTATTAACCTTATTTACTTGTTCTTCTATTTCTGCTCCAATTTCAGCAAATGCAGTAAAAGTACCTTTAGTATCTTCATGCATTTTATTTAAATATTCTTTTGCAATTTTTGAAACTTCTATGTATTCATTAATAGACTTAGTTTCATATTCAACTCTAGAGGATATACCGATTATTTCATTTTTTATACCATCTACAATGGATTGAATTTCTTTTGCTTGCTGCGAAGAACTTTCTGCCAAAACTTTAACTTCTTCTGCTACAACAGCAAAACCCTTACCTGATTCCCCTGCTCTAGCCGCCTCTATAGACGCATTTAAAGCTAATAAATTAGTCTCCTCACTTATTTCACTTACTTGATCTACAATACTTTGAATTGTAGAAGTCTTTTCCCCTAGTTTTTTTATTCTATCAATTGTTTCCATACTTGCTTTTGCAGATTCATTCATTTTAAGTATTAAATCTTCAAAATTTTTATAACTATCATTTATAGTTTTCTGATTTGCATGCGTCATTTTACTAATAGTTTCAGATCTATCAGCTATATTTTCTGCTGAACTTATAACATCCACAGAATAATCCTTGGCATTTTTTATAAACACCATTTGTTCTTCCATTCTTTTAGATATATGATTTATTACACTGGTGGTTTCCTTATTATAACGCTTTACATTTTCTGCATCCTCATTTAAATCATTTGTATAATTTATAGTTTTATCAATCATAGTCATTATTTGAGCTACCAAACCTCTAAATTTAACTATTAAATTATTAAGATTAATATATAAACTATGTACTACACCTTTTCTATTTAAATCTACTTTTTTAGTTAAATCCCCTTGAGATATACTGTATAACAAATTATCTGTTTCTGCAAAACTTTTCATAAAAAAATCAAAAAATGTTATTCCTAATATAATAATGATAATTAAATTAAAAATAGTAAATATTATGCTGCTATATAATATAATTTGCTCTGGATTACCCCCATTATGAAATAAATGATTGAAAAAGCTGTAAAAAATTACAGAAAAAATTATTGATATTACTATAAATACACACATAAAAACCGATAATAATCTTTCCTTTTTCACCTGCTTGTCCCCCCCTCTTAAAATTTCCAACTAATTTTAATTATACACCATATATACCCATTTTTAAATCCTTATTATTCATAAAAAAGAAAATATTTGTAAATTAAAAATCAGGCGGAATTTAAAAATCCACCTGAAAAGTTGCTAATAAAACTTGAAAAATAAATTTTAATTAGACTTCAATGTTTCTAAATAAACTTACGCCCTTAGTTACTATGATTTTATATAAAATACAGTCTATAATTAAAAACAATAGAATTGCAATGATACTCATTACAAACTTATCAAAATTAAGGTTTATAGCAGCAATTGCCATAAGTACACTTACACCAATTCCAACCATAATGGCTATAAATCCATTAAAATTTTGTTTTACAGCCTTTACTTCATTGTCCCAATTTAATTTTGGAAAGGCAACATCAATAATTATTCCGAGCATAGCTGAAAATAAAATTCCAGGTATTGATGATACAAAAACTATAAGAATCATATACAATGGCAATTTCATTAAAAATAATATCACTAACAGCATAGCTAATATGCCTACCATTCCCATAATTGCTCCTGACAAAACTTTAGCTATTAATTGAACATCATAGCCTACAGCAATGTATTTGCTTACAAATAAGTTGCTTCCTTCTCTAGATATAGCTGTAGAGGTTATAAGGTTACTTGAAGTTATAAATATGCCTGCTGCTAGCGATATTATAATAATTATCCCAATCCACTTTGTATCATTAATTACAGGCACTAATCTTTTAAAGTTTTTAAAAACTTCTGGTTCAGTAAAAAATGGTATTAACAAAAATACTGGCCATAAAAAATTCATAATAATACAATTCATAAAATATATAGGTGTTCTAAACAGTATTTTTAATTCCTTACCCACTAATGATTTAATAGGTGAACTTTTTCGTGATACTTTTTGTAAATCTTTATTATTTAATTTTCTTCTTGCAGAAGGTGCTTCTGAAATTCCTATTACTCCTTTAAAATATAACTTTTCTCCAGCTATTAAAAATATAAATAAAGTACATAAGGTTATTATTAAAAATAATATTATATTTTTTAAACCTACAAAGCTTCCACTAAATACTATGGCTTTAACAGCTTCAGAAACCCCTGGAAATACCTTGCTTGAAATACCAACCAAAGAGTTATTTCCTTCACTTAACATATTCAATATTTGCTGCTGATTCATTCCCGACGTTCCTAGCTTTTGCATCTTCATATTAAAAACTATAGCCAAAACCATAGCTAAAATTCCACCTATAATTTTTAATAAATCTTTGTGGTTTCCCATATTAGTAAATCTCATAATTAATATATTCAAAATGCTAGCCATACTTAATGGTATTATAGGTATAGTTAAAAATAGTATTACAGAATACACATAATATATAGCTCCCATATGCCCTTTTAAGCCGTATATTATAAACAAAGGTAATAATATGGCTGCTTCAGTAAGATACTCATATAGCAGCGTTATAGTGAATTTTGAAGCTATTATATGCCATGGTTTTAATGGCAGTGGCAATAAATTTTCTATATCCTTTGAAAAGTACATTACATTTAAAGAATAAAATATGGCAAAAAAGAATATAAAAATGAAAGTAAAATTTATACCTACAGTAAAAATTAGCCCTTGTTGATTTATCTTATAAAGCATATCATAAGCACTTTCAATAAAATAAATAAATGCTATTATAGTTGGTATGCAAGCCGCAATAATGGCAGCTGCTATTGCAATAGCTTTTATTTTTTTCTTTTTATCGTCATTTAACAATCCATTCCCATTTTTCAAGAGAGCTTTTGTTAAAATTATATATTTACTCATTTTGTGTCATCTCCAAAAATATATTTTCCAAGGATTCATTTTCCTTAAATCCTTCCTTAAGCTCTTTAAAAGTACCACTAAACATAATTTTACCTTTATTTATAATTGCAAACCTATCACATATTTTTTCTGCTACTTCCAATACATGAGTTGAAAAAAATACTGTATTACCTTTACCTGCATGCTCCCTCATCATTTCTTTTAGGGTAAAAGATGACTTTGGATCAAGACCTGTCATAGGCTCATCCAATATCCATACAGAAGGATCATGAATTAAAGCTCCCATTATAACTATTTTTTGTCTCATACCATGAGAATAGCTTTGTATTTGATCTTTTAGTGCCTTATCCATTTCAAATCTTTCAGATAAACTTTTTATTCTATCTATTCTTTCCTTGCTATCCACTTCATAAATGTCAGCCATAAAATTTAAATATTCTATACCTTTAAGCCTTAAAAATATATCTGGATTATCTGGAACAAATCCAAATTGCTTTTTAGCTTCTATGGAATTTTCTTTTATATTTATATTATTTATAAATACATTTCCACTGTTGGCATTTATAATACCTGTAATCATCTTTATAGTAGTGGTTTTACCTGCTCCATTAGGACCTAAAAATCCAAATATCTGTCCATCAGGTATAGTTAAATTTAAATTATCTACCGCCTTTATATTTCCGTTATAGCTCTTATTTAAAGCTTTTAATTCTATCATTTCTTTTTCCTCCACACTAATTAAATTATAATTGTTATATATAATATATAACAATTATAACTGCAATGCAATAATCTTTATATAATATTTTTCTTAAACCTAATATTATTTAATTTCAATGTTCCTTACAATATGCTTTTTTATACAAAAATATAAAAATCCTCTAGAATAGATTTTTATAAATTATCTATTCTAGAGGATCATTTTATAACACTCTAGTCCTATGTTTTTTTAATAATTGGTGTTCATTAATCCATACCCTTTAAAACCATAAGAATTGCTAATTTAGCCATATTAAAAATAGAATTTCTTTCTTCGCTAATTACTATTTTTTCATTTATACAGCTTCCATCTTCACTTATTGTAAAAAGTGACGCCACATTTTTCTTTAAGGAACACTCTATAAGATTATTTAACATTTCCTTAGCGCTTTCTCTTTTATTCAATAAATCATATAAATACTCTAAGGTTTTTTCAGCTTTCTGAGCATTTTTTTCCTTCAGGATTCCATTTTGTATTGCTTGCTCTAAGGCTAAAATTATCATCTTTCCAACTCGATCTTCCATTTCAAAATCTTCATCAACACACTTATTACATATAAATTCTACAGATTTATTTAGTTGATTGAAATATATGTCTATATCCTCATCACCTAAGATAAATGCTAATAATACCATAGCAGTAGTTTCTACCTTATCCTCTGTGCTGCTGTCTTCATAATCAACAAAAGCTCCCTCTGCAAATTGATTCTTAGCAATTATTCTCAAAAGCTTCTTTCTAGGATATTTACTATTTAGATATAAATTATCGCCTTTTAATTTTTGGATTTTTTCTTCCACTATTGTTCCTTCATATGTTTTATACAAAAATCCTGTCTTATCTTCCACATCAAAATTTTCCTCTTCAAATTCATCTGATAGAGTCATTTCCTTAACACTAATTGGAATTATGTTCTTAAGTTCTATACCAAGTACTGGTTCTTCTCTAAGTTCCATAAAAATGAATGTGGTTTCAGGACTTATCAATCCATTCTTTTTAGATAGTTCTATTACTTTTTGTCTCATAGCTTCCTTTACGTCTCCACGCTGTGACTTCATATTCATCTCAATGGATTTAATTCTCTTTCTTGCCCACATTTTTTTTAGTAAGTTAGCGTTATCCTCTGTATTAAAATTATCTAAATCTACTTTTCTTATATAATCCTTATCACCAACCTTTCCACTTATAACTATTTCATCACTTACTTCACCTATAACATAGGCAAAAATAGAAAAAGCTTCTCTATCATACATATAATCTATAGTTCTTGGATAAGTTGATTGAACCTTCATATTTCCCCAATCTATTTGTATATCATCCACTTCTGGATTTTGAATTCTCTTAAATTGTCTCAATACTACATATTCTATTCTTCGACCCTTATTTATAAACTCAGCTTTTCCAAAGCTCTCATGAGCTAATTTGTTCAGAAAATAGTTATTGGTTTCTGAATCAAAGCCAAAAGTAAATATTCTATTGTCTCCTAAATTTTCCCTTACATAATCTAGTATTTCATCTTCTTCTTCAACTTCATCATCAGTGAAAATCAATATTGTATTATGACCACCTTCATTTTCAAGGCTATATTTTATGGCTCCAAATATATCTGCATCATCCTCTGTAGTCAAATTTTCTATCCACTGAGATGCCTTTTTTAAAGTTTCAGAATTAAACTCAGCCATTCCCTCATCCCAAAAATACTTTAAAGTTTCTCCCATTGCAATAATGTCAAAGGTATCCCCTTCTTCAAGATTTCTGATACACATTTGAAGTGCATTTTTAGCCTGTTCTAACTTATCGCCTTTCATAGTATCTGAAATATCTATAAGGAAAACGTAACTTTCCTTATCTTCCATTTCATAGTCATCCAGCTTAGGGATCATTCTAAGATAGACTACTCTTCTATCCTCTCCATTTTCTTTGTATTCATAAATCATACCATCAGCTTCTAAAGGATCTTTTTCCTTCATAATAAGTATGAAATCCTTATCCATAGCTTCATAATCATCTTGTAAATTAATTTTAGCTACAGTATCCCCTTCTCTTTCCACTTTTAACTTATGATAAGGAGATTCAAAATCTAATTTGCACAAAGACTCTACTATAATATTAGTTTTAAATTGGAATTCACTATCTTCTGATTTTTTCTTTACAATTTTATTTACTAAAGTATTCTTCAAATTATTAAGCTTTGAATTCTCATCCATTTTTGTTGGTTCATATATTGCTGGAATTGTAAGCTTGAACTTCTTATCTTTATACTGAAGCTCATCTATATAAGATAATTTTATTTTAACTGTTTCACCACTTACGATTTTTCCTACAGCTATTTTAAAAATATGAGGCTTTAATTCTTCTAAAAATACAGTGTTATCTCCTCTATCCTTAGCATTTTCATAAATTTTAATTGCCTTTTCTTTTTCCTCTACTATAGTTTTTAAAGTCTTTCCTCCTATCTCTGCTTCAAACCCTGATATTATAGCAGTTTTAGGTATCGGAAAAACATATACACCTTCTATGTCACCTTTACTTTTATTTTCATATACCTGATTTATAGATATTTCAGCATATTCCCCACAAATGTTACCATTTATGCTAACTTTCTTTAATATCATCTCTTCACAATTTCCTTTGATTTCCTTCATACTATACCCCATGGACAACCCTCCCTTATCTATAATTTTTTGCATTTTAATCCATAGATATATATATTATTTTATTCCATAAAAAAAAATAATATCCTTCATAAAATTCTATTTTTAAATAATATTTTTAGTATTGTTGAAAAAAAAGTTTTTTGCTAATATACTAAATAGTGTTATGAAAATAGCTAGAAAGGATATGTGAATTAAATGAACTTAATATCTTTAGAAAATATATGCAAAAGCTATGGTGAAAAAATCATACTAAATAATATATCTTTAGGCATAAATGAAGGAGAAAAGATAGGCGTTATAGGTATAAATGGTACAGGTAAATCCACATTATTAAAAATTACTGCTGGAGCAGAAAATTATGATAGTGGAAACATAATAACTTCAAATAACTTAACAGTAAATTATCTTTCTCAAAACACATCCTTTGATGAAAATGCCACAGTGCTAGAACAAGTATTTAGAGGAGACTCTCCAGTAATGAAGGTTTTAAGAGAATATGAAAATACGCTTAAATCTTTGGAGAAAAATCCTAATGATGAAGATAGACAAAAAAAGCTTTTGGATTTAACTGCTAAAATGGATAGTTTAAATGCATGGCAAATAGAAAGTGATGCTAAAACTATACTTACCAAACTCAATATTTTTGATTTTGATGCAAAGGTAGCGACTCTTTCTGGAGGTCAAAAAAAGAGAATAGCTTTAGCTGGTACTCTTATAACACCTTCAAATTTATTAATTCTAGATGAACCTACTAATCATATTGACAATGATACTGTAGCTTGGCTTGAAAATTACTTAAACAATAGAAAAGGTGCTCTACTTATGATTACTCATGATAGATACTTTTTAGATAGAGTTACCAATAGAATTTTAGAAATAAGCAATGGAAATCTCTATAGCTATGCTGGAAATTACAGTATTTTCTTAGAAAAAAAATCAGAAAGAGAAGAACTAAACAAGGCTTTAGATGATAAACGCAAGAACCTTTTCCGCAGAGAATTAGCTTGGATAAGAAGGGGTGCAAAAGCTAGAAGCACCAAACAAAAAGCAAGGATTCAAAGATTTGAAGAAATTAAAAATACTGAATTTGATAAAGCTAATGATAAGGTACAAATATCCTCTGCAAGTACTAGGCTAGGTAAAAAGGTTATAGAACTAGAAAATATAAACAAATCCTTTGAAAATAGAAAGATAATAGATGATTTTAGCTATATATTTTCCAATAATGACAGAGTGGGTATAATTGGACCAAATGGTATTGGTAAGTCTACATTTTTGAATATATGTGCAGGTATAATCAAACCTGATTCTGGAGAAGTTCACATTGGTGAAACAGTAAAGATAGGATACTTTTCCCAAGAAAATAAAGAAATGAATGAGAATTTGAGAGTTATAGAATATATAAAAGAAGTTGGAGAATTTTTAAAAGCATCAGATGGTGAAACCTTAAGTGCTGCTATTATGCTGGAAAGATTTCTATTTACTCCAGAAATGCAGTGGACACCTATTTCAAAGCTTTCTGGTGGTGAAAAAAGAAGACTTCAGCTGCTTAGGGTACTTATGAGTGCCCCTAATGTTTTAATGCTTGACGAGCCTACTAATGATTTAGACATAGAAACTCTTACTGTTTTAGAGGATTATTTAGAAGACTTTTCAGGAACAGTTATAGCTGTATCTCATGATAGGTACTTTTTAGATAAGGCTTTTAAAAAGCTCCTAATTTTTAAAGGCAATTCTTCCATAGATTATTATACAGGAAATTATACTGAATACATGGATAAATGTGAAATTGAAAAACAGGAAGAAGAAATAAAGGAACCAAGTAAAAAAGATATTAAATCAAACTACAAAGAAAATAAAAATAAACCTTTAAAATTTTCCTATAAAGAGCAAAAAGAATTTGATGAAATAGATGATGTTATTGCAGATGTAGAAAACAAAATACAAGTTGTTGATTCAAAGATAAACTCTGCTGGCAGCGATTATGAACTTCTTCAAAAGCTTTTTGAGGAAAAGAAAGAATTACAAGAAAAACTTGATTATTTGTTGGATAGATGGACTTACTTAAATGAACTAGCAGAAAAAATAGAAAGTGCTAAATGTCAGGATTAATTTCCTTGACATTCAGCACTATTTTTTTACTATTCTACTTCTTGAATACTTATTTGTCTTATATGTTTAGTATGACTCCATTCCTTCTTATCCTTATTTAAAATTCCTTGAACAGTTATAGGAATCCAGGTTAAAGTATATATACTAAACAACATGTACCATATAAATATCTTTAACGAATATCTTCTATCAATCATTCCTATAATGATAACAAACATCATTATATAAATAATGGTAATTAGAACTGTATACTCAATGGACGGAATTATGTAGCCCTTGTTTACATTTTCAATAGCTAAATGATGTGTTATTAAAAATTCCTTATATTTACCGTTATCTCTTAAATACCTGAAAATCTCTGAAAATACTACTGCATTTAAAGAATATAAAGCAAATACTCCAAACATTTTTTTAGATAACTTTGTTTCCAATAACATAACTATTGGTGTAAATAAGAATTGACCTATACTAAATATCATCCAAGCATATTGACTATAACTACTTTGACTACTATAAAAAATGTCTCTAAAAATCCCATCCAATGTTATTACATCTATACCACTAAAACTTTTGATTAAACTTATTACAGCAGAAGCTGCCATAAACAATGTAAAGTATGGCTGCATAGTATATAAAGCACAATCTAAAGTAATAAAACTTCTTTCTTTTACAGCTCTTTTCATAAGTCTAACGAAAAACCTTGAAAATACATCAGCAAATCCCTGCATCCATCTTTTTCTCTGATTCCAGGATTGTTTTAACGTTAAAGGCTTTTCATCATAAACTATAGCATTGTGAGCCCAACCAACTTTATGTCCATTAAGTACTAATTTACAAGTAAACTCTAAATCTTCTGTAAGACAAGTAGAACCCCATCCTAATTTCTTAAGTGTTTCCGTATCCATGCAAAATCCAGTTCCACCTATCTGACTTGACAATCCTAAATTTGACCTTCCTAATTGAAATAACCTATTAGCTGTCCAAAATGATATGGAATAAGACTGTGTTATCCACGAATCATCTGGATTTTTACTATCTATATAACCTTGAACAACTTTATATCCCTTAAGTAATTTATAGTTCATTTCATTTAAAAAATTCTTTGAAACTAAATTATCTGCATCAAAAATAGCTATAGCATCATATTTAGTATCCATTTTAAATACTCTAGCAAACATCCATTCTAATGCATATCCTTTTCCTCTTTTATCTGAAACATTTCTCTCGTATACATTACCACCATGTTTTCTAGCTATTTCTGCTGTTTTATCAGTACAATTATCTGCAATTACAAAAATATCATATAAATCTTTAGGGTAATCCAATTCTTTTAAACTATCTACTATTTTTCCAATTACCATTTCTTCATTATGTGCTGCTACTAACAAAGCAAATTTTTTTTCTGGTTTACAATTTTCTGCTTCTTTATCCTCTTTTTTATAAAAGCCAAATAATGAGATGATCAAATAGTACATTGTTAGTATAATTACTGATACTTGAAAAACATTTATGCCACAAATAACAAAATTATAAACGAATTCTCCCATCATAGAAATAAATTCTTTCATTATAAAAATCCTTCCTTTTTATATTATCCTTTAGTTATGTCCAAGTATAAAATACCGTATACTATAATACCACAAATTTCTCACCACAGTGTTGATTTCAGAATTTTCTGATTGTTAACTTTTTATTGCCTTATTCATAATTTTTATAAATAGTTGTTACTTTATCTATTTGTAAAAACTATAATATGTATTATCTAGTTATGTTATAATTTATTTAAAATCATACTATTATTATTGTATTATTTTATACTTAAATATACAATTATTTATTTTTTGAAAGGTGGTAATTATACACATGACTAATATAATTGATTGTAAAGGATTAAAATGTCCTCAACCTGTCATCAATACAAAAAAGTTTTTTGATTCAATAGATGAAGGTCAAACTACTGTTATAGTAGATAATGAAGTTTCAAAGAATAATGTTTCAAAATTTGCTGAAAGCAATGGTTTTAAATATAAAGTTGAAGAAAAAGAAGGTCTTTACTATATAGATATTACTAAAGATTCTTGCAGCTGCAAACCTATGAACTTTAATGACAAAAATCTTGTTATAGTAGTTTCTTCTGATAAGCTTGGTGTTGGTGATGACAAATTAGGTACAACTTTAATGAAAAGTTATTTCTATGCTTTAAGCGAAAGTGATAAGCTTCCTTCTGACATACTATTTTTAAATGGTGGTGTTAAACTTACTACTGAAGGTTCTGACTGCATCGAAAGCATTAAAACACTTAAAGAAAAAGGCGTAAATATATTCAACTGTGGAACTTGCCTTGATTTTTATGGATTGAAAGAAAAGCTACTTGTAGGTGAAATTACAAATATGTACACTATAGTTGAAAAAATGAATTCTGCTGATAATACTATTAAATTATAATTTCATATAAGAAAAGGAAACAGGAACTTTGAATAAACATCAAAGTTCCTGTTTTCATTAAAAGCTTAAATTTTTTATTCCTGATTTTGTTACAAGAGCATCATTTAGTGAACTATAAGTCCAAGTTCCCACTGTTCCAGTTGCTGGTATTCCAGCACTTGTTTGAAAAGCTATTACTGCACTTTTAGTTTGACTTCCAAAATATCCTGTAGCACTAGAAATATTATATCCCAATTTTATTAAAGCATTTTGCAAAGATATTACATCACTGCCAGTCATTCCTAAATTTAAAGGCAATGCAGCAATATACAAAGGTTTACTATTTATTGTAATATTAAATTGTTTTATAGAATCATAAGCTTTTATACTTAATCCATCCTTGCCATAAACTTTAACTGTATAAGCTCCACTTATAGCTGGTTTAAAAGAAAACGTGCTGGAGGTACTAAAAGTACTAGACGACACCACATTTCCATTATTATATACTTCATATCTATAGCTCATTCCAGAGGGACTTACCCCTGTACTATTAGCATAAAAGCTTAACATAGTTCCTACATAAAAATATCCACTTACATTGACATTTTTGATTTGAGGATTATATACATTTAACTTCAAAGTACCTTGAGCATCAAAAGTTTTTTCAGATACTGAATCCTTAAGATATCCAACTATTTGATAACTTCCTGCAGCTGCAGGTTTGAAATTAAAAGTGTTTGAATCTAAATATCCACTATCAGATACTATGCTACTTCCATTCATAGCCACAAACCTATATTTTGCGTTTCCAGAACCATTTACTTCGCTTATAGTATACTTCAAAGTATTTCCAATAAAAATAGAATTTTGTGTGCTGATATAAGTCATAGAAGGCTGATCATATACTTGAACATTCACGGTTTTCATATCCTCATAATCTTTTGTAGAAAGTGAATCTTTTACATATACTATTATGTTATAGTTTCCTGCACTATTAACTTTATAAAGTAAATTTACATTATTACTATAATCTACAGTAGATAAAGTTGTTCCATTTAAAGAAATTACATATTTATAAAGGTAATTTCCTGAACCCGATGCAGCTGTTGTATTTATGTTAACAGTTTGTCCTGTTAAATATTGTGTTTTATTAGTAGTTAAAGTACTTATAACGGGATTTCCATAAACCATAAAAGAAGCTGTCTTTGTATCATCATAATTAGCTGTGGAATTTTGATCCTTCATATAAACTTGCACAGTATAATTTCCATCAGCACTTGGTACATAATCTAGTGATGAAATATTATTATAATCCCTTGTGTATACAACACTACTTCCATTCATTACAACATACTTATATAAATAATTTCCACTGCCAGATGCTGCAGTTGTATTAAAAGAAATAGTATTTCCAGTAAGCAAGCCATTTGTACTTTGAGTAAAATTATTTAATATGGCACTTGTAATAAGATTCTGCAAATACACATTTTGATAATAAAATTTTAAAATATCATCATAAGTTTGTCCTGCAGCTGCCCTATTTTTAGCTCCAACCTGACTCATTCCAAGGCCATGTCCATTTCCTTTTCCTGAAAAAGTGTAAGCTCCATTTACTGAATCATAAGTTACATTATAAAGATTACTTGGCAATCCAAGAAAAGTTCTTGTAAAATCATTTGTTACAGATTTTGTTCGCACAGCTCCTGCTGCATCTTTATAAATAATATTAATATTTGATACTCTACCACTTGTAAATTTAGTTATTGAATTTACATCTAAATTTACAAAGATATCTGTAGAAGCTATGTATTTCTTACTTACTAAAATTGTTTGTATTTGTGCGTTAGTTAATACTATATTGCCATTTGGCCAAGATAAATTTTCAAAGGAATCTTGTACAAATCGCAGATATGGCACATAATTTCCCCATACATTTTCACTATCTTCTGAAATTCCACCATGCCAAGCCGAATATAAAGCCTCAACCAATTTGTCGTTATATAAAAGAACTTGTCCTTTAGTTTGGTCAACAGCAGCAATAACATTGGTAAGACTTGCATCATAACCTCTATAGGTCTGATAAGCTGGAGTATCATCAAAATCATAACCATTAGCTGATGCATAACCATTAGCTGATGCATAACCAATTCGGGATATAGCATAATTTCTTGCTGCTACTGCTTGCGCCTTTAAGGCCTCAATTGGACAACTATTATCCAGTTCATATCCTACTACACCCTTTAAATAACTTTCAGTATCAATCATGTTAATAGGTAATACTTTTCCATTATAAAATTTTATCAGAAATGAACCTAAGTATTTATTGGATATTGAACCAGAAGCAAGCGTTACCAAATTAGAGT
Organism: Clostridium carboxidivorans P7; assembly: GCF_001038625.1. GTDB lineage: Bacteria > Bacillota > Clostridia > Clostridiales > Clostridiaceae > Clostridium_AM > Clostridium_AM carboxidivorans. The sequence goes on along the minus strand of NZ_CP011803.1, from coordinate 450,287 downwards.
TATTATTTGGACTTAAAGTAATATCATTTTGCACTATTCCATTTAATGTTATATTGGTTCCATCTGTTCCAATATTCAAAACAGATCCAGATGGATATACTTGTCCATTTAAAGTATAATCTCCATTTAATGTGACTGTAATAGTATTAGCGGACATACTTAAAAGCCCCACCTTTAAATTATTGGAATATCCACTGTTCTGATAAGCATAAGCTTTTTGTACAAAAACAATTGAAAACACAGCGATAAATAAAATGAATATTGTTAAACTTGCAAAATATCGTTTAAACATAAACCGCCCCCCTCTAGATAATTTGGTCTTTAGTAAAGTATCGATAGAATACTTACTAAATGGACTGGAACCTAGAGGGAGGGTTGGAAAAGGCTTCTTTATATCTTTTAAATACTAGCTTTTAGATTCTTCAATTTAGCCAATATACTATAATATTCCTGATCTAGTATTGATATATCATCCCGTTTTGATGGCATAGATAGTTTTCCTATAACTTCTGAAAGTCTATTTTGCAATACCAAAATTTCTTTTTCAATTTCCTGTTTATTATTATTCAATTTAGTATTCCTTCTAGCCATATATTCTTCATAATTTCCATTAAAGCTCTTTATTTTACAATTCTCTATGGTCATTATATTATCTGCAACTGAGTTTATAAATCTTCTGTCATGAGAAACAAATAATAAAGTTCTACTGTATTCTTTAAGCACTTTTTCTACAACTTCAAGAGAGTTTATATCCATATAATTAGTAGGCTCATCTAGTATAAGCAAATTTATATCTTGTACTAATATTTTTGCAAAGGATACTTTAACTCGTTCTCCACCACTTAATACACCTACTTTCTTATAGATATCCTCTCCCTTAATCAATAACCTTGCTAATAATAATCTAGCAAAAGTTTCGTTATATATGCTATTTTCCATTACATTTTCTATTACTGTGAGTTTTTCTTTTAAAATGCTTATATCCTGACTAAAGTAGCCTATCTTTGCTCCTTCAGCAACTTTTACAGAAGAATCTTCATTCATTATCATTTTAATTAAGGTGCTTTTGCCACATCCGTTAGCACCAATCAAAGCTGTTTTTGATTCATTATATATATTGAATTCAGCATTATTAAATATAACTTTTTTTCCAAATACTCTATCAATATTTCTACCATCTATAACTATTTTACTATAAAGCTTGTTTGAATCTGGTATATTGAGCTTAATATCCTGCTGCTTATTAGGCTTTTCTTTAATCTTAAGATGTTCTATTCTTTTATTAATATTTTTTACTGCTCCATCAAGATTTGATCTTGATCTTTGATCTCCCATCTTATGAAGTCTGGCTTCAGAATTTCCCATACGTTTAGGTGCCTTTCTAACATTCTTTGACTTTTGCTTTGTATCTATAATTACACCCTGAAGCCGCTCTTTTTCCTTTACGTACTCCTCATATTCAAATTCAGCTCTTTCTCTTTCTTGAGTTTTTTGCAAAGCATAATCACTATAATTGCCATTATAAATTTTTATTTTTCCATGTTCTATTTCCCATATTTTGTTGCAAAGCTTATCCAAAAAACTTCTATCATGAGATATAATAATAAGAGCACCTTTGTATTCTTTAAACTTTTCTTCCATACACTCAATACCCTCTATGTCCATATTACTGGTAGGTTCATCTGCAAATATCAACGAACTATTACATTCTAAACTATAAGCAAGCTTAAATCTTGTCTTCTCTCCCCCACTCATTTTTTCATTCCACATAGCTGCAACCCCAAATTTTGAAGCCATTTCATCACTAATAATCTTACTGTCAGGTTCCCCCAGCTGAGATATATACGAATATTTCCCATATAATTTAATTAAGCCTTCATCAGGTTCAAATCTTTTACTAAGCATATTGACTAATGTAGTCTTACCAACTCCATTTGCTCCTACAATACCTATTCTATCTTCTGAATAAACTTTTAAATTATCTATATCCAATATTAATCTATCACCAAAATATTTTTTAATATTACTACCTTCTATTAATAGCATAAAAAATCCCCTCCTTGTAACCTGGAGAGGATAGTGTTAGCCTATATAATAACTTTAATACACTTACATAAGTCTTAAATATAGTAAAATAAAGCTTTAATTATCATAAAAAGACTCATTATAGTAATCAAAATTAATCACATATTATACATATACAACTTTAAAATCTGAAATTTAATTAAAATAAATGATAAAATTCAGTTATAATATTGTACACCTATATTTAAACAAACTATCAACAGTTACAAAAACACTATCCACTCTCAAAGTTAAATAAAACGCATAACAATAAAACCTTCACCAGGTCTTTGTTTTGATTTTAATTTTCATTTTATTAAACAAATAAAAAGTGAATTACATTTTCATTTCTGCCAATACCTTGCCCTTTCTCAAAATTAAATTTACCTATATTCAAGATAATTATATAAATAGCTTTTAATAATGTCAACTTATAAAAATTGATTATAATTAAAGTATGTATATGATATTTTAAAATTTTCTATAAATTTAACAATTCTTTTATATCACTGATTTCCAAATAGCAGTCTTCAACATTACCAAAACCATACTTGGCAAATATAAAAGGTATTCCAGCAAGTACTGTGGCCTCATAATCTCCTTGTGTATCTCCAACATATACTGCATCATCTAAATTATTTCTTTTCATAAGTATTTTAATACTTTCACCTTTACACTTACCTGTATTTCCAAAGCATTCAAAGTCTTTGATATACTTTTCAATTCCTGCTTTTTTCATAAATAATTCTATGTATCCACACTGGCAATTGCTCACAATAAACAAATTACACTTTTGCGATAATTTTATAAGAGTTTCTTTTACATTTGCAAAAAGCAAATCATCTGTATTTTCTCTCAAATCCTCATGTTCATATTCACAACATTTTTCTAATAACATTTTTTTATTTTCACTATTTAAATCAGGAAATAAATCATCTGCAATTACATCCATGGTCTTTCCAAACTCTTTCTTAAGTATTGGGGAAGTCATAACTGCATTTATTTCTCCAACTTCTAAAATTGCTCTATTCCAAGCTTTGGCTACAACCTCCGTTGTATCCCATAGTGTACCATCAACATCAAATATTATATTCTTTATCATAAAAACCTCCTTTAAATTTCTTATTTTATGAGAGCATAGTACTACAAGTCAGTTTAATATATCCCTGACTTATGTGTTTAACCATACTATTCTCTATATTACATTGTCATTTAAAAAAAATACACTTTCCATAGGCAATAATGCTGCACCAAACACAGCTGCATTTTCTCCTAGACTTGAAAACATAATGTTACATTGAGTTTCATCATAAAAACTATTGTCCTTAAACACTTTTTTAATTAATTCTTCTTCTAAAAAGTCCTTATATGAAAATATTTCTCCACCTATGAGTATATTCTTAGGATCTAAAGCCAAAATTATATTTTTAATACCTTCGGCTAAAAAATCAATATATATATCTAATATTGATTTTATTTTTAAATCATTTTTACTTCTCTTTAGAAAATCATCCAAGGTTCCATTCATATCATCAAAAGCATTTCTATACTCACTTAACAAGGCCTTTTTAGATGCATAAAGCTCCCAACATCCCTTTTTTCCACAGTTGCACTTTTTGCCATCTTTTACAATGGTCATATGTCCAAACTCGCCTGCCCGTTTATTAAAACCTTTATAAACATTGTTTTCTATAACTATACCTGTTCCAATACCTTCTGTAATAGATATAAATACCAGACTACTTTTTATATCATTAAAATTAATAAAAGTTTCTGCATAAGCTGAAGCATTTGCCTCATTTTCTATAAAAATAGGAAATTTAAAACAAGTCTGGAATTCTTTAAAAGATATATTTTTCAATTTCAAATTAGGTACATTTTTCAAGAGTAAATTTTTTTCATCCACTGTACCAGGCAGTGAAAACCCTATTCCAAGTATTCTATCATATGGAATATTAAATTTATTTATAATATACTCAACATTCTCTGATACTTTACAAATTATATCATTAAAATCTTTTAATTTTTCTGGCATATTAAAATCCATCTCATGCACTATCTCAAAGTTTAAATTTGCCAATATAATTCTAACTTTATCTTTAGTAACACACACTCCAAAGGAATATCTACTGTATGGAAGAAACTTGAGAATTGTAGGTTTCCTACCGCCAGTTGATTCTGCAACACCAGCTTCTTCTAAAAAACCCTGTTCTATAAGCTCCTTGCTATTGCTTATAACTGTTGGAATACTTATATTAAGCTTTTGGGATATTTCCTGTTTTGTAAGTGTATTATTTCTATATATCAAATTCAGTATTTTTTTTTGATTTAATACTCTTATTGTTTCTTGATCCACTGATTTCAATCTACTCATATTAGTACCACCAATCAAATTTAAAATTATTACTATAATAACTTAGTATAACATTAATGCATATATTATTTAAAGAAAATATTTAAAGCTATTCGTTTAAGCATATCTAAATTTTGCAGCGCATTACAACTAAAGTATTTTTGAAAATCTTATTTAGAAATCAAAAAATTTGTTGTGTAATCTAATTAAAATGATTATACAACAAATTTTTGATTAAATTCGCTAATTCACATTTCATTAACTCATGGGTTTGCCCTGCTAACCAATATCAGATAAGTTATCTATTTCTCTAAACTTATCTTTTAAGCAAGTATATAAAGATGAATAAATCTTATATAGCTTATCATATTTTTCAACATTTTCTCTTATAGGCTCTGTTATATCTGTTGTCTTTATTAAAGCTTCACAGGCTTCATCCACTGAATTAAAAAGTTTACATCCAACTGCTGCAAGTATTGCCGCTCCATAAGCTGGACCTTCCTTTGAATTTATAATACTTACATTCAAATTGAAAACATCTGCAATTATCTGTCTCCAAAGTTTACTTTTGGAACCTCCACCACTGATTCTTACTTCTTTCATATCAACATTTAAAGTTCTCAATATCTCAAGTGAATCTCTAAGAGCAAAAGATACTCCTTCTAAAATAGCTCTTGTCATATCTCCTCTTTTATGTGTTATATTTAATCCAATAAAGCTTCCTTTTGCACAAGGATCGTTGTAAGGTGTTCTCTCCCCTATTAAATAAGGTAAAAAGAATAATTTATTACTTCCTACAGTAGAACTTTCTGCTTCTGAAAGCAATTTTTCAAATATATCTCCACTTACATTATCTACCCACCATTTAAGGCTTGATGCTGCAGATAGTATTACACCCATTTGATGCCACTTTCCATTGGCATGGCAAAATGAATGAAGTCTATTTTCATTATCCACATAGAATTTTTCACTTGATGCAAAAACAACACCAGATGTTCCAAGCGCCACAGATAATATCCCGGAATTAACCGTTCCAGTACCTACAGCTCCAGCTGCCTGATCACCTGCTCCAGCTATCACTTTTGTAGATGTTGAAAGCCCAGTTTCATTTGACACTTTTTTTGAAACATTGCCTATAACTTCGTAGGATTCATAAACTTTTGGTAAAACATTTTCTTTGATTTCAAACAAATCTAATATTTCCTTTGACCATTTTCTATTTTCAACATCAAACATTATCGTACCAGAAGCATCAGATACATCAGATGCAAATATTCCAGTAAGCTTAAAACTTATATAATCTTTAGGCAGCATAATATGTGCTATTTTAGCATATATATCTAGTTTATTTTCTTTAACCCAAAGCAATTTTGGAAACGTAAAACCAGTTAATGCCACATTGCCAGTATATTTTGAAAGTTTATCTTGTCCAAATTCTTTATTTAAATAATCACATTGTTTTTGTGTCCTTTGGTCACACCACAATATGGCAGGCATTAAAACTTTATTATTACTATCAAGAATTACAAGTCCATGCATTTGACCACTAAAACTTATCCCATCAATAGTTTCTGGTTTAATATTATGATTATTTATAAGTTCTTTAATACCAGCTTTAGTACTATTCCACCAATCATTAGGATTTTGTTCTGCCCATCCAACTTTAGGATAACTTATGTCATAATCTTTGGACACACTTGCTAAAATTTCACCTTTTTCATTCATTATGATAAGTTTTACAGAAGAAGTTCCTAAATCAATTCCTAAAAAATTCACATCAATCTCTTCTTTCATAAAATTATTAGTAATTTCTATTTATCTTCAAATATATATTGATTTACTATTGATTCTAAATATTCTTGTCTGCCTGACTTATTGTTCATAACATTATTGCTCAAAGCATATTTTTCTAGTTCTTCAAATCCAACTTTACCATCCACTATGTCTTTACCTATTCCAGTAGAAAAGCTTGAATATCTTTCTTTAATAAAGTTTTCAATAGGACCATCTTGTAATAATTTATACGCAATTCTAAGTCCTTTAGCAAATGTATCCATTCCTGCTATATATGATAAGAATAAATCTTCTGGTTCAAAGGATGCTCTTCTTACCTTTGCATCAAAGTTCAATCCACCTGGTGCTATACCACCATTTTTAAGTATTTCGTACATAGCTAAAGTGGCATCATATATATTTGTAGGGAATTGATCTGTATCCCATCCAAGATGTGGATCTCCTTGATTTGCATCCAAGCTTCCAAGTACATTATTATTTCTTGCCAAACATATTTCATGTTGGAAAGTATGTCCTGCTAAAGTAGCATGATTTGCTTCAATATTTACTTTAAAATAATTTTCTAACTTGTATTTTCTTAAGAATCCTAAAACAGTTGCTACATCAAAATCATATTGATGCTTTGTAGGTTCCTTTGGCTTTGGTTCTATAAGAAATTGTCCTTTAAAACCTATTTTCTTTGCATAATCCACTGCCATCTGTAATATTCTAGCAAAGTTATCCATTTCAAATCCTATATCAGTATTTAGAAGTGTTTCATATCCTTCTCTTCCACCCCAAAATACATAATTTTCTCCACCTAATTCATTTGTAACTTCTATTGCTTTCTTTAACTGTGCTGCTGAATATGCATAAACATTTGCATTACATGTAGTTCCAGCGCCATGTACAAATCTAGGATTATTAAATAAGTTAGCTGTACCCCATAGTAATTTTTTATTATTTTTTTTCATTAATTCTTTACAAATTGATACCATTTCATCTAAGTTCTTATTTGTCTCTACAAGATCTTTTCCTTCAGGTGCTATATCTCTGTCATGAAAGCAAAAATAATCTATATCTAGCTTGTCCATAAACTCAAATGCTGCTTCCATTCTTGCTTTAGCAAGTTCCATCTTATCGTTTACATTGTCCCATGACCTAATCATTGTACCTACTCCAAATTGATCAGTTCCATTAGCAGTTAATGTATGCCAATAAGACATTGAAAATCTTAAATGATCCTTCATTCTTTTTCCGCCAACTATTTCATCAGGATTATAATATTTAAATGAGTAAGGATTTTTTGAATCTGATCCTTCATAATTTATTTTAGATACATTAGAAAAATACTCTTTCATCACAATCACTCCCTCTTTTATTATCAAACTTAGTATAACATTTTAAAATAACTTTTTCAATCCACTTTATAAAGTTATTTTAATAACATATTATACCTTTCCATTCGCCAGCATTTCTAAGACTAAGATTGTTACAACTTTTAAAATCATGTAAAATAAATTATATAAACAAAATAAGAAAAGGAATGGATATAATTATGAAAAAATTTTTTTTGAGTACAAAAAGATTAGGATTTTCACTATGGAGCGAAGAAGATATATCTGATGCTTTAGAGCTTTGGGGAAACCCAGAGGTAACAAAATTTATTACATCAAATGGTAAAATGTCAGAAAAGCAAGTATGTGAAAGGCTCAAAAAGGAAATAGAAACTTATACTAATGCTAATGTTCAATATTTTCCACTTTACCTCGTAGAAACTAATAAAAATATAGGATGCTGTGGCCTGAGGCCATATGATCCTAAAAACAATATTTGGGAAATGGGAATACATTTAAAACAACAGTATTGGGGGAAAGGATTTGCTAAAGAAGCAAGTTCTGCAATTATAGAGTATGCTTTTAATACCCTTGGAGTTAATGCACTTTTTGCAGGACACAATCCTAAAAACACAGCATCTGCTGGATTGCTTAAAAAGCTTGGATTTGTATATACCCATGATGAATTTTATTCACCAACAGGGCTGAATCACCCTTCATACTTGATGACAAAGGAAACTTACACTACTAAACAAGTTAAATAGATATAGCTGATATTAGCTTAAAAACAAAGGAGAAGTTATTTATGGAAATACTTAAATCAATTTTCTATTTTGTACTGGCAGGAGTATTTGAAATAGGTGGAGGTTATTTTGTGTGGCTTTGGTTAAGAGATGGCAAAAGCATATGGTACGGTCTAGCTGGAGCTATAAGCCTAATAATTTACGGAGTAGTACCCACATTACAACCACCAAGTAATAGTTTTGGACGAGTATATGCCGCTTATGGAGGAATATTTATCGTTCTTTCAATTCTATGGGGATGGAAAATAGATAGTGTTATTCCAGACAAGTTTGACTTAATTGGAGGAGCTATTGCACTTATTGGAGTTTTAGTAATCATGTATTATCCAAGAGGATAGTACATGATTATAAAATTTGCAATACCCTTTTTAACTGCTTAATATTTATATCCGTTTGTATTCCTTCTTTATGCCAATGATTTTTACAACCACAGTAGTCTAGTATTACACATTGTGGTACAAAATTTAAACTTTTTGCTCTCCATCCACCTTCAAGCAAGTTGAGAACACAGGCTACTCCCACAACTCCAATTTCTCCTTTTTTTATTTTTTCCTTTGAAAAAGCTTCTGATTCATGAGATATCATATATACTTTAAAATCATGCTTACTGCCCATTTGAGAAAGCTTATTCACTCTGCAACTTTCAGTACAGCTTGCACATAAATAACCTTTATCAGTTTTCTTAGCCTTACACTTAATATCATTATGAAACCTCATACAAGAAGGCACTAAAACCATTTTATATTTTGTTTTAATAAAATTCTCTTTAAAGGCTTTATTAAGTATTTCAGCACCAACCATATTAAGATGATATTCTATTTCTTTTCTACCACAAAATATCATATCTTCTCTAAATTTGTACTTTGGATAACTTTGATTTAAGAAATTATTTACTTGTGATGTGTATTTACCAAGATCTCTACTTCCTTCTGTTTTAAACCATTTAGCAATAAAATTAGCTTTACTAACAAATTCATTTCTATACTTTTCAGGTTTACTTTTAAGAAACTTATACCAATTAATTAACCTATCTAAGGAAAACTTAAAATCACCTGAAGCCTCCATCCACTTGATCAAATTAACAAAATCACCAAAATACACTTGTTCTGAAATTGTACTCTCTTCTCTATTTTCACTAAGAAAGGTTGTTGATAATATACCTTTAAGCTTATTCAATGCAGGTTTGAAAGGCTTAATATTATTTCTAAACACAGATAAATATAAAAGCACTTTTTGGGGAACTAAATTCAATTTTCTAGCCCTATTCATGTATACAATAAGTAAAACCCCAATGGTAAGAAACTCTAACATATATTCCTCATTACTTCTACATTCTTCTATATTCCTTTTTTTTATAAAGCCTTCAAAATCATCAATTATTGAAAGGACTGAATTTTTAAGTTTTTCTAGAACTTTAACTGAAACTAATGATATTTCCTTATAATACAAATCTGAATTGATATTTTCACTTTTTAGAGAATAGGTAATTACATTCATAATTAATTTCACCTCATCACAAATTAACTTGCATAATCCCTATCAATAGTTACAACTACATTATATCCAGCATGCTCAGCCTTAATTTCAGTATCAATATCTAATTTAAGTTTTTCTTCAGCTTCTTCTGTTATCTCCTTATCAAAACCTATTACTATATCAAAAACAAGATTCTTATTTTCGCCTTCTCCTATTATTCTAAGGTCATGAAAAGAACTTATAACAGGAAATTTTTCAAGTATTCCTTGAACTGCATGTCTAGCATCAATTATTTCTTTTGAATTACGGCATACTGGGTCCATGTGAATAACAACGAACATATTATATTTTTCTGAAAGTTCTCTTTCCCCTCTATCAATTATTTCATGGATTTTCATAATTGATATATTACTTGGAACTTCTGCATGAAGAGAAGCCATTGACCTTCCAGGACCATAATTGTGAATTATAATATCATGTACACCTAAAATATGTTCATATTTAAGTACTGAAGCTTTTATTTCATTTACTAACTCTGGATCAGGCGCTTCGCCTAAAAGTGGATTTATTGTTTCTTTTATTAAGGATATTCCTGACAGCATTATAAATATTGCTACAATCATACTGACATATCCATCTATATTTACTTTAAATATGTAACTAAATGATAATGAAATAATTACACCACTTAATATTGCCACATCATTTAAAGCATCTCTACCTGTAGCTTCAAGGGTAGATGAATTAATTATTTTACCTAAAGATTTATTAAAATAACTGAGCCATAACTTTAAAGGTATGGCGAAAGCTATAATTATTAAGGTGGTAACATTAAAGATTACTGGCTCTGGATGCATAATTCTGTCAAAAGAAGTTTTAACAAATTCAAATCCAACCATTAAAATTAAAAATGCAACTATAAGTGCAGATATATACTCCATTCTTCCATGACCAAAAGGATGATTTTTATCTGCTGGTTTATTTGATAATCTAAAACCAACAAGAGATATTACAGAACTTGTTACATCAATTAAATTATGAAAGGCATCAGCAACTATAGCAATACTATTCGTTATAAATCCAATAATAATTTCCACTATAAAAAGGATTAAATTTATTATTATTCCTAAAATACCACTTAAAATACCATACCTTTCTCTTACCTTTATATCATTAGTATCCTCATAATTTTTTATAAAACGGGACACTATATATTTCCCTGTCACATTATCACTCCTTTAATTTTTATTCATTATTGATGATTATACCACAGAAAACATGTTAAATTATGTCTTTCCTGTGATACGAAGATTTTTATCTATCATTTGTTGTTTTTTTAATACATGATTGTTAAAACTTCATTACAATTGTATACATTGTAGTTAATGATTACACTAATATACATGTAATATTTCCCATTTAATGTTTAATATGTCTAAATTCACCATGAAATATTTTAAAGTGATTAGAATATTCAACTTTTATGTATTTTTTTGATACAATATACATTATATAGAATTTTATGACTAATTGTGGTATTATATATATAATTCGTTACTTTATATTTTAGGATAAATTTTAAGAAAAAATAATTAGACTTGAAGCGTACTAAAAATACAACTAGCTTGTTTGCAAGCCTTCTGATGAACTCTAAAAATAAAATACTTATATGTTTAATTTTTAACCAAAATAAAATACTCATTTATAGGGGAAAATAAATTTTATGGGGGGAATAAAATTGGAAATACTAAGAGAATCAGGAATTAAGGGTCTTGGAAAAATATCATGGGGTACGCATATGTGTATGTTTTATTTATCAAGAGATGATTTCTCAGATATATTAATAAATTATATTAAAGCTGGGCTTGAAAACAACGAGCTATGTATTTGGGTTTATAGTGGCATTGATAAAAATGTGATTATAAAAATATTGAAAAAATCCATCAATGATATAGAACAATATATCATGAAACGTCAGCTATTGTTAATACCTTATATTGATTGGTATATTAAAGATGGTAATTTTCACAGAGAAAAAGTGACAAATAGATGGCTTAAATATATAGAATTTGCTAAGACTAAAGGCTTTGCAGGAGTAAAAGCTATTGGAGATATTGGTTGGATTGATAAAAATTTATGGTTCAGCTTTTCTGATTATGAAACTCATCTTAATAATATTATTGGCAATCTTCCTTTTACAATTATATGCCTATATAATTTATTGAAATGTACTTCTTTCCAAATTGCTGATGTCATTCGTAATCATAAATACACTTTAATAAAAAATGAAGCTGAATGGTCTGTACTGAAAAATTCTGAATTAGAACTAAAAGAAATTAAACTAAAAGAAAGTAATAAAATGCTAGGAGAAGCACTAGAGTATAATAAACTAAGAACTGAATTTTTTTCAAATATTTCGCATGAATTAAAGACGCCTTTAACTATCATTTTATCAGCATTACAACTACTAAATGAAAAAAACTCTACACATTTAAATGAAAAAATTAATGAAAATACTGAAAAAAAGTATATTGATATAATTAAACAAAACAGCTATAGATTATTAAGATTAGTAAACAATATAATTGATTTAACGAAAATAGATTCAGATTTTTTTGATATTCAATTAAAAAATTTAAATGTTGTAGAAGTAGTTGAAAATACTGTGCTGTCAGTAGCAGAATATATAAAATCTAATGGTATAAAAATAACCTTTGACACTGATGTGGAAGAAAAGATAATGGCTATTGATATAGATCAGTTTGAAAGAATAATATTAAATCTGATTTCAAATGCAATAAAATTCGCAAAACCTGAAGGCAATATATGGGTCAGCTTATATGATAAACAGGATCATTTAATTATCTCAGTAAAGGATGACGGAAAAGGAATACCCAAAGACAAACTTCCAATTATATTTGAACGCTTCTATCAAATTGATAAATCGCTATCAAGAGAATGTGAAGGAAGTGGTGTAGGACTAGCCATAGTAAAATCATTAGTTGAAAAACATGGTGGTAAAATAACTGTCAATAGCACTCTTGGTGTAGGAAGTGAATTTACCATGAAATTTCCTATAAGAACGATACCTGAAAAAATACCAACTTCTAGTTCTACTCTATTAAACGAAAATCAAGATTGCATGGAAAAAGTCAACATTGAGTTTTCCGATATTTATAGTATTTAAAGGCTCACAGTTTTTGTCTGTAAGCCTTTCATTATATCTCCAATTTTATAATATAACCTATTACTTATCAGTTTTTAGTTAAAACTCATCAATAAGTTCTTTTAATTTTCAAACACTCTCCTCATTGATCGTAAATTCTCCACAAGTAAGCTTATTTTCATAATTAAAATTATTTATAATAGATAAAGACTTTTACTATAGTTTCCATAATATCAAAATAGTTGTTTGATTATATTCTATTTTCTCACAATTTGACGTTAAAATCCTTATATAGTATAATTTTAGCAAGATTATTAATTGTATTTTTATATACACTCAACTTAATATTAAAACAAATAATTTTTTTATTATTTAATACTCACAAAACTTATATAAACCTCTATATTTTCCCAATTGAAAATAAAATTTAAAATAGCGTAGGAGGCATATAAATGTTTAAAAATTTAAAAATGCTATATAAAATTTCAATATTATCTGTTATTTTATTATCATTTTGTTTTATTATCAGTTTTACAGGATATTATTTTAACGGAAAGTCAAATAAAGACATATCTAACATTCATAATCAAAATATTAAAGCTATAAATATAATGGACGACATGCGAATACAGTCCAGAACTGTACAATATGATTTACTTAATTTAATTCAAAACAATGGAAATAAGCAAAATCAAAAGGCTTTCTTAGATGAAATAGATTCAAAGTTTAAAGGAATAAAAAATGATCTTGCTGAATATAAAACCCTTAATTTAACTCAATCAGAAAAAGATTCTGTGAATAAACTAGAAAAACAGTTACCAAAATACACTGAAGTATGCACAAAAATAAGAGATATGTCTTCTTCTGGAAATGTAAAATCTGAAGATATATATGCTTATTTTTCTGCTAACAACACAAGTGTTTTAGACAGTTTTCGTTCTGGAGCAAATGCTCTAGTTAAATACCATATGAAAAAAGTTGATGAAACATATAATCAAACTCAAATAGCTTATAACCAATCTCTAAGGATGTCTACAATTATTTTAATTATCGCTATACTTCTGGGTGCTTTGCTTACAGTTTTAATAGTAAAACCTATTGTATTTTCATTAAATGCAGCAACAAACTATCTGGGAATACTCGCTACAGGAGATTTTACTAAAGATATACCACCTAACTTATTAAGCAGTAAAGATGAATTTGGCACAATGCTGCAGGCTATAGATAAAATGAAAATTTCTATAAGAGAAGCTTTAATATCTGTAATTAATGAGTCCTCTAGTATTAAGTCTATGCTCAACAACGCTGATAATAGTTTAATAAAACTAAATATGGATATACAAGATGTATCTGCAACAACAGAGCAGCTTTCAGCTGGTATGGAAGAAACTTCTGCATCCACACAAGAAATTAATGCTACATCGCATCAAATAAAAGACACTATAGAGGATGTTACCTATAAAGCTAAAGAAACTGCTCTAAGATCAAAGGAAATAAGTAGTAGAGCAACTTCAGTAAAATCAATCGCGTTATCCTCTCAAAAAAGTGCAAATGAGGTATATTCTTCAACTAATAAAAATTTAAAAAATGCAATAGAAAAATCAAAAGCAGTTGAACAAATCAAAGTTCTATCTGATACCATATTACAAATCACATCTGAAACTAATCTTCTTGCACTAAATGCAGCTATAGAAGCTGCTAGAGCTGGTGAAGCTGGTAAAGGATTTGCAGTAGTATCAGATGAAATAAGAAAGCTAGCAGAGAGCTCTGCAACCACTGTAGGTGAAATACAAAACATAACAGAAATAGTATTAAACTCAGTAAAAAATCTAACAGAAAGCTCTAATGAAATATTGGAATTTGTTGACAAACAAGTACATAATGACTATATCACAATGGTTCAAACAGGAGAAACCTATAATAAGGACGCAGAAAGTGTCTTCAATTTATCCAATGATTTTAGCATAGCAACTGAACAAATCCAAAAGCTAATGTTAAACATGACCGAATCATTAAATGGAATAACTTTAGCCTCAAATGAAGGTGCTGAAGGTACTACAAATATAGCTTCTAAAACATCTAGTGTAGTAGAAATGACAAATTATATAGTTGAACAAGTACATCATATAAAAGATAGTGCAGATAACCTTGAAAAATTTTCATTAATGTTTAAGGTATGAAAAATATAACTTTAATACTCTTTAAAATATTGCAATAGCATTTGGTATCCAGAATTTACATTTTGAATTTATATCAACTGATTCTTATTTAGGACAATAGGGCAGAGGGCAAATTTTAATGTAGTGCTCATTAAAAAACATGAGTATTTAACACATAATTTTATTTTAAAAATAGTGTTTGGTATACCAAATACTATTGCAATACTTTAAATATTATGTTATACTACAATAAGTAGATGGGAATATATTCCACGAAATATATTCCCAATAGTAAGAACCGGCTTACCGAAATACTATATTTAAGGACAAACCAAATACTATTGAGGGATAGTAGGTTTAGAATTATCTATAGTATTCTGTCTTCTTACAGGCTTTGGTATTCTTGGTAAAACTAAAGACATCAATGATGCATACAATGAAAATAATGCTGCAACTGTAAATACAACATTCCAACTATAGTGAGCAGCAAGTGCAGCTCCTAGTCCACCACCTAAAATAGAAGCAAATCCTTTACCACTATATATAAATCCATAGTTAGTAGCAGCATAAGTTGAGCCAAACATATCAGCATTTATTGATGGGAATAAACTAAATAACTGACCCCATGTAAACATTACGCACATTAAAAGAATTACATATGCAGCACCACTTTTTCCTCCAAACATAGGCAACAAGAATAAGAAAATTGCATTTAAACCAAAGGATATAAACATTGTTCTTGCACGACCTAGCTTATCAGAAACAGTTCCCCAGAAAACTCTTCCTATGCCATTAGCAAGGCTATTCATCATAACAGCAGCTATAATAACTGAAGAAGCTATTCCTAATTTTGTACCAAATGGTTTTGTATTAGCTGTAACTATAAGTCCACCAACACTAATAGAAAAGAACATTGTCCATATCAGCCAGAAATGAGGAGTTTTTAATACTTCACTAGGACTGAATCCAATTTTTGCAGGATCAGCTTTAGCAGCTTTTTCTTTTTGACTAGGCATTTTTGAGCCAACAGGATAACGTAGAATGAATGCAATAATTACAACAATAACACCTTGAAGTATTCCTGTATAACCAAAAGCTTGTGCAACGCCACTGGCTTTTAATATTTTGCTAATTACAGGAACAAAAGGCATTGATCCTATTCCAAAAGCTCCTGCTATTAAACCTGATGCCAATCCTCTTTTGTCTGGGAACCAACGAACAGCAACACTAACAGATCCACCATAGATAATTGCAGCTCCAACACCTGCAGCAGCATAGAAAAAATACAAAGCAGTAACTGAAGTTGCTTGACCAAGCATTGCCCATCCACCACCAATTAGTACACCAGCAAGGGCAAACATTAGTTTTGTGCCAAACTTATCAAGTAACAACCCACCTACCGGCTGAACAAAGGTTTCAAACATTATAAACAAAGTAAACGCGTATTGAACAGCAACTAAAGACGAGTGTAGTGATTTAACTAATGGAGTAGTAAACAAAGTCCATGCATATTGAAGATTAGCAATCATTACCATGGCTAAACAAGCAGAAATCAATTGAACCCAACGATTACCACAAAATGGACCATAAGCATTGAGATTTTTGATTTTCATGTCATCAATATCAGACATTCAGTTCTCCTCCTCTAAAAATATTAAATTTTAATTTATTACATATTTAGTGCAAAAAATTAATTTTTATCACTAAATATTTTCACTTGATTGTAACCTCTTGTTCTACACCTTCCTTCCTTTTATAATTAATAATTTTGATTTAGAATTGACTTAATAATTGCACTCAACCACCTCCTTAAGTTATTTTTGAAAATTTATATTTCGTATGGTATACCGTATACAATATATTAAAGCAATTTCCTATTCAAAAATTCATTGATCCCTCTTTACTTTAAAAACTATTTTTATTGCTTCTTTAAGTATTACCCGTGAAATTCCTATATTTATTGATTATAAAATGGTATACAGTATACACTATAATGATAAAATTTGCTTTTATAAAATTTACGTTAGCCTTTGCAATTAAAGGCATGTACCAGTGAGCAACCAACTTTAAATGTTGGTACTTTTATACCAGATTCAATTTTATATTAAACATTATGTAAAGCTACCCTATCAATCTCTTGTACGAAGTTGAAATTTTTGATCAACAAAGGCATAAATAAGTCATCCTTTTTATGGTATAATGCTTTCGCTAAAAACGCAATAATACCACAAAGGATGACCCAAGTATGCTTATAATACTAAATGTGGAAAGCGAAAACAACTATTAACTGTACATAATTTAGTTTTCAAGTTATATATCCATATTCAACAACTTAAGTATAACATGAAATTTAAGTAATGTAAACCATTTATTACCATTTGTCAAGTAAATCTTATCTTCTATGTATATCTCACTAAATGTAACATTCACCATCCAAAGGAATTTGCTAATAAAACTCTTAGGCCACCATCTAAAGAAGATGCAATTCCTTTGACACCATTGAAGCTAAAAAGAATGTAATTAGGTTGTCGCACTAAGAAATTCACATACAATATGTTGTGAGATTTATTCGTAGTACGACATACCTTTTTTCACTTCATTTACTTACTAAAAATAAAAACGATCATTTTTTAGAGAATTTATGTGTCAATTTAATCTATTTTGATCTCTAATTTTACTGCAAAGTTATATTTTTTCCTGGTGGCGTAATTGCAGCCTCAATATTTTTGACTGAAAAATCAGTTACAGCTTTAATTGCATTACCTTGTTTAAATACAACTATAACCGGGCTCTCATCTTTACCGATACCATATTCATCTGGTACTTCTTGTCCAATAATATCCATTGTACCACAAGCTACATTAGCATGTGTTTTTGAAAACTCCTCAATTACTTCTAACATTTTGTCTTCATTTTCTACAGAAGGATAATAAAAACCTACAGTTGAATAAAAACTTCCTCCTATAAAACTTTCAAAATTTTTGTCATCTAGCTTTTTTAACATGACAGATTACCTCCCTTATTCATATAATAATTTTACTCCGTTGCGGAATTCCGCAAATCTTGATTCACCTAACATTTTAGCTGTTAGACTTTTATATTTTCCTCCACAATGAAATAATAAGGTACAGAGGAGGAGAACAAGCATATTTTATCTTAAAAAATGTAACGAAATTTGTTAATCTTAAAAATAAAAATATTTTTAAGATAATACTCTATATATCTTGTAATATATCACCATTCAGGATATTGCAATAGTATTTGGTATCCCAAATGCCATTGCAATACTCTGAATATTGTGATATACTGCAAGAGTAAGGAGAGATATTCGGCAAAATACATTCCCCGAAAAGTAGACTTAATTAAGTTAGAACACATACTTAATTGTTTACCAAATATTATTCAGATCTGGTCATGCTGTTTGTACAGGATGACTTTCTACATGTTGTCTTCTTATACTGGAAGTAAAAATAAGAACATTGCATTTAGACCAAAACCAATAACCATAGTTTTATAATGTCCTATCCTATCTGAAATCCATCCCCAGAAAAATCTACTAACACCATTAGCAAAAGAGTTCATTGTTACTGCTAATGTAATGTATGCAGAACCAATGCTGCAACTATTAATCCAGAACAGAGACCACGTTTATCAGTAAACCATCGAACTGCTGTACTAACACTTCCACCATAAATTCCTCCTGCTACAGCGTAGAAAAAGTAAAGACCAGCAGTAAAATGAGTTTGTCCAATCATACTCCATCCAACACTAACCAGTATACCTGATAAAATGGATACCATCTTTGGACCAATTCTATCAAGTAAATAACCAGCAATTGGCTGAGAGGAGGTTTGCAATCATTACCATATATGCAAAAGCACCAACAAGTTGAAACCAAAAATATTTTTACTTGATTATAACCCCGGATCAATTATAAATTGGCCCGGGGTTAACACAGCAGGCAAACTCTGCTAATTACCTTATTAAATTAAGTACAACTTTAATTTAAAATTATTTATTTTGTTGTTTGAGATACAGTATTCTCTACTCCAACTTCCTTCAATCTTTGATTTGCAAATTGTTGAAGTTTTTCTATATGCTCTGGTTGTAGATGACTAAATCTACCCTGGTATTTAATATATTCACTAACTGGTTTATATTGTTTAGGTGAAACAGTTAGTTTATACTGTCCATCAACAAGTTCATATAATTGTACCATACCTGTATCAACTGCTAATTTTGCTACTTCTACTGTTTTTTCAGCTGGGAAACTCCAACCTTTTGGACATGGAGCATGAATGTATAAGAAAGCTGGTCCTTCAGCATTACAAGCTTTACGTACTTTATTCATTAAGTCTAGTGGATATCCCAGTGATGCAGTAGCTAAATATTTTAATTCTGGATGACCATGTGCCATAACCTTTGTAATATCTTTAGGCATAAGCTTCTTACCTTCTGGAACTACAGGTCCAGCTGGTGTGAACGTAGTCCATGCACCATATGGAGTAGTTGGAGAAGCTTGAATTCCTGTATTTGCGTAAGATTCATTATCATAGCAAATAAATACTATATTATGACCTCTATAGAAAGCTGCAGATAGAGCTTGAATTCCTATATCAGCTGTACCACCGTCTCCAGCCATAACGATTATATTTGGATATTCTGCATCAGTTTTATGTTTTCTTATCATAGCTTTAAAAGCTGCTGATATACCAGATGCAACTCCACCACCATTAGTAATTTGTGCATGTATCCATGGAACTGCCCAAGGACCACAACCATAACTTGTATTTGCAACATACATACAACCAGTAGGTCCTATGAAAATTGTATTTTTTCCAGCAGCTTTAGCAACTAATCTATACTGCAAAGCAGGACCACACCCTGCACATGTACGATGACCTGGAACATAATATTCCTCTACTGGTGCTTGTTTAATAGATTTAATTTCTTCTAACACTTGACTTCCTCCCCTCATACTTATAGTTCAAATGGTGCCCAATAGTTTTGTTTCTCAACTTTGCCTGTCTTGTTAACTTCTTTTAATATGTTAAACATTTTATAGAATTCCTCATGAGTAATCATTGATCCACCTAATCCAGCAACAAATCCAATTGTTTTAACTTTTTCATCATTGTTATATAGAGCTGCTCTAGCTTCAGTTAATAGAACACCTGATCCACAGGAAATTCCAAAGTTAACTGAGTTATCAACTACTCCCACAACCTTAAATTTTCTCAAAACGTCTCTTACTTGCTGTGTTGGGAATGGACGGAATGTACGTAATCTAACTACACCAACTTTTTCTCCAAGGTTACGTAAATGTTTAGCAACATTCTTAGCAGTTTCTGCATGTCCACCTTGCATGAAGATAACACATTCAGCATCATCAGTCATGTATTCTTCTAACCATGGATTATATTTACGTCCAAATATACGACCAAATTCATCATGAACTTCTTCAATTACTTTATAAGTACCTTCTACAGCTAAATGACGCTGATATTGAGTACCAGGACCCATTTCAGGTTCCATTTGTGCTCCTATAATCTGAGGATTTCTTGTATCTAAAACATGATGATTCTTATATGGTGGTAAGAATGAATCCACTTGTTCCTGTGATGGCACATCAACTTCACCAAGTATGTGAGATACAAAATATCCATCTTGGCAAGCATATTGAGGTAAAAGAACTCTAGGATCTTCACCTATACGATAATACATAAGACTCATATCTAAAGCTTCTTGAGGAGTGGATGCCCATCCTTGTATCCAGCCTTGATCACGACAGCATAAAGCATCTGTCTGCTCAGAACCGAAATCTCCTGGAGGGTCTAATGTACGATCAGCAATTGCCATCTGTAATGGTAATCTTTCACCTGATATTGGTGAATAAACTTCCATTGCATAAGTTACACCTACTCCTGAACTGCCTGTAAAAGCACGAGCTCCTGCAGCTGCAGCACCATAAACAACACTTAATTGTCCATGCTCACCTTCACCAAGAACAAATTCAGCATCTAACTCTCCATCTGCTACCATTCTTGATAATTCTGACATAATTCCAGTGTATGGACGTATTGGATATGAACAAATAACATCAACATTAGCTAATTTGATTGCGTTAGCTGTTGCAACACAACCTGACATTCTCTTTATATTACTTTTCATTTTTTTAAATTCACCTCCTGTTAATATTAAACTTAATCTTCAAAATCTAACTCAGGAACTAAGCTTATTGCTCCAACTGGGCAAACCTCAGCACAAATACCGCAACCCTTACAATACTTTAAATTAAAGTTAATAGGATGATCCTTTGTCATAAGGTTAACACTTGAATCAGGGCAGCTAATCCAACAAGTTTGACATTCTACACATTTCTCAGCATCTAGTACTGGTCTTCTTGTACGCCAATTACCAGTGATCATTCCTTCATTTTCTTTTTGTGGTGAAGGGACAGTCCCTGCAAAAGGAATCTTTTCATATGGTACAGCCATTTTTACGACACCCCCTTAATATTTTAAGCAGAAGCTTTAGGTAAGCTCTTTACATCTACAACAACAGCTTGATCATAAGCTTTCTTTGCAGCACTCTTATTAACAACAATTTCTAACAAGTTTTCAAACTTAACAATTCCTGTACCTTTAACAACAGCAGCAGCTAATGCAGCACCCATTCCTTTACCTATACCGGATGCATCAGTAGCACCTTCTGCTCCTGAAAGAGTAATAATAGACTTTGATAACTTATTAGCGTCTATTGTAACTATTTTTGAAAGATTTTCAGTATTTTTCTTTATGAATTTGAACAAATACTCAGGTGCTCTCTTAGTGTTAATTACCAAAATAGCTCCTGGTCTAATTCCAGCCAATATGTCTACTCCTTTAACAAGAGTCTCTTCTGTAAGGACAACTATATCTGGTTCCTCATTTTCATAAACATATTTTGACTCAATTTCATTAGGACTAATTTTTCCATATGCTCTTACTGGAACATAAATACGATCTGGAAGATCAACGTAATTCTCCCAAGCTTGAACACGTTGTCCTTCTAAGGCTGCAGCTTCAGTTAAAGAAACAACTACGTCACGAGCTTCTTTGTTTTCATACACTCCTCTTCCCCAAACTGTGATTTGCTTTAAATCTGGTTCAGCGAACAAATTTTTATTCATCACTTTGTTCTACACCTTCCTTCCTTTAATAATCAATATTTTTGATTTAGTGCTTACTTAAGAATTGTGGGCGACCACCTCCTTAAGTTGTTTTTGAACATTTACATTAGCAATGGCCTGGTTAAAAATGCGTTGATCTATTTTTACTTTTGAACCTGTTTTCATTGCTTCTGTAAGTGCTATAAACGAAGATTTATGGCATAAGTTAGTTAGTTCTGCTCCTGTCATTCCATCTGCAGCTTCAGCTAATAACTTAAAATCCACATCTTCTGATATAGGTAAATTTCGGGAATGAATTTTTAAAATACATTCTCTTTCATGGATGTCTGGTAAATTAAGTTCTAGTATATATTCAAAACGCCCTTCTCTTATTAAAACCGAATCAATTAAATCAATTCTATTAGTAGCTGCAAGTACTGTAACACCATTAGTTTTTTCTAAATTGTCAAATTCTAATACAAGCTGACTTATAAGCCTTTCTGTTAAATTACTTGACATATCAGACCTAGAACGGATAATGGCATCGATTTCATCAAAGAATAAAATACATGGGGCACTTTGTTTTGCTTTAATAAATATATCATGAAGAATCTTTTCGGATTGTCCTTTCCAGTGAGAGGCTAAAGTAAGACCACTTATAGTGATAAAATTTGCTTTTGTAGAATTTCCAGCGGCTTTTGCAATTAAAGTTTTACCTGTACCTGATGGCCCAGTGAGCAAAATGCCTTTTGGAGATGTAAAACTATATTCCCTGCATAACTTAGAATCTGTAAGTGGAATCTCCAGCAAAATTTTCAGGGTATCCTTAACTTCATCTAAACCTCCTATATCTTCCCATTTTACATCAGGAATTTCTGTAGCATATTCACGGGTAGCTGATGGTTCGATTTCCATTAAAGCTTTCATAAAATCATCCATAGAAATTTTGAATAGCGGTATTTTGCCATCTAGTCCAATTTTATCCAGCGAACTGCGCAAAGCTACCATACCAGCCTCTTTACATAAAGCCGAAAGATCTGATCCAACAAAACCATGAGTTATTTTAGCTAACTCTTCTAATTCTACATCATCATCAAGAGGCATGCCCTTTGTATGAATTTGTAATATATTAAACCTTCCATCTTTATCAGGAGGCATTATAGCAATTTCTTTATCAAATCTACCAGCACGTCTTAGTGCAGTATCTAATGAATCAGGTATATTAGTAGCACCTATTACAACAACTTGTCCCCTACTTTCTAAACCATCCATAAGAGCAAGCAATTGTGCAACTACTCTCTTTTCCACATCACCGTGAACATTTTCTCGTCTTGGTGCTATAGAATCAAGCTCATCAAGAAAAATTATACTTGGGGCCTTATTTCTAGCTTCCTTGAAAATCTGTCGAATCTTAGCTTCACTTTCACCATAATACTTATTCATTATTTCTGGTCCATTGACATGGATAAAGTGAGCTTCTGTTTCAGATGCTATTGCTTTAGCAATTAAAGTTTTCCCTGTGCCTGGAGGTCCATAGAGCAAAATACCTTTTGGTGCTTCAAAGCCTAATCTTCTAAATATTTCTGGATATTTCAAAGGCAATTCTACAATTTCTCTTATCTTTTTCACTTGAGAACTTAAACCACCTATATCTTCATAGGTAACTCTAGTTTTTGAACCTCCAAGTTCACAGTCTATAAAAACAAGTTCAGTTTTTTCAGTTACCTGAACTGGACCTGAGGGCGCTGTTCCAGTTATATGAAACCCAACTTCATTATGTCCATAAACCATTAAAGATACTTCATTATCAATTAATATCGGAATACCTTTTATTAAATTTTTTATCTCCACTGCATCATCCTTTTTACATTTAAAGAACATATCTATTGGAGAAAGTACTACTTCTCTTGCTGGTTTTACTTCAGTTTTGCTAACTGTTACTACTTCGTTTAATCCTGCACCAGCATTTCTTCTAATAATTCCGTCCATTTGTATAAGTGGTACTCCATAAATATCATTAAATGATGGATAAACCTTAGCTGCAGTATCTTTTTTGCCTTTAACGTTAACCACATCTCCTGTATCTATACCCAATTGTTCCATATCTTCTCTATTTATTCGGACTATGCCTTTACGGGAATCTTCTACTAATCCTTCTTTAACCTTTAATTTAATAGTATTGATTCCAACCATCCTAAACACCTCTTTGCTATTTTTAGTAGGTATTAAACTAGAAAAATCTTATTTTTAATAGCTTCATTTTGGTATACGGTATACCATTTTCTCCAAAACATTTTTTAATTCAAATTGTGATTTACATAGTGATTTCTTATATTTTTATTAAGTGTAATATTTAAAAAGAATAGAATATTATCTTAGTGCATCATTATTCTAGCGGTATATTGTATACGGTATACCATTTTAATGAAAAAAATAATTTTCATTAAAATTGTACTTTATATTATGTCACAATCCATTTTATTTATATTGAATACACTTTTTAAGCAAATAATTTGAAGAGAATTTTCTGAATGTTCTGCTTTGTCCGTCTTTACTTATATTATAGCACATACATTTTTAATTGCAATACTTTTCCATAATTAACATAAAATGTTTTTGTCTTTTTTTGATTTCACTATATTTTTTACATTTTAAAAATTTAGAATTATACCATAAACTCAATATCTTTAACTATTTATTATTAGTATAATAGATAACTTAGACTTACCTAATTTCATAAAATTTATTTAAAGTTACACAATTTATCCTAGCTTTTTATTAAGTATTATCTGAATATGACATTTCTAAAAATACTCTACCAGTTCTTTCTACATGTGCTTTAGCTATATCATATGCTCTATTGCTATCATGTTTACGTAGAGCTTCAATAATTTCTTTGTGTTCATTGTATACTTCTTTCATACGACCACTCTTGGTATATGTTAATTTTGTAAATTTACTTATATAAGCACGAAGTGTATTAACAAAATAATATAAATGAGGACTTTCTGCAGCTTTGTAAACAATTTCATGAAATTGTTTATTGCCTGATATTGATTTATCAATGTTTCCTTTTTCATATTCCTCTAACATTTTGTTATTAACAGATTCTAATTTTTCTAGATCTTTGCCTTTGATTTTTGAAGCTGCAATACTACAGCTAAGGGATTCTAATGCTTCTCTCATTAACTGTATTTCTGCAACATCATCTTTAGTAAATCCAGAAACAACTACCCCTTTACGAGGAATATGAATAACTAGTTTTTCCAATTCAAGTTTACGAATTGCTTCTCTAACCGGAGTTCTGCTTATTCTAAGTTGTTCTGCAATATTGCGTTCTACCAATCTTTGACCAGGTTCCAATTTTCCATCAAGAATAGCATTACGTAAAATGGAAAATACCGAATCTCTAATATAACCCATATTATCAAACTTTATAGGTGAAAATTGATATGCCATTTTTACCCTCCCTTTTTAACCTTCTAATGTTTGAACACATCACATTAGATAGTATTATGTTTTATTTAAATTGTAAACTTTATGTTTTTACATTAAATGCATTTTTTGTTTATCTTATTAATAAAAGTATATCATTTATAAATTAAGCATGTCAAACTATATTAGTGAAAAAGGGAGTGTCTAAAATGCATATTTATGCATTTTAGACACTCCCTTTTTATCAAATATTTCATTGTAATTATACATAGTTCATCTTCTTACTATCAACTATCAATTTTAAATATTATCACTATACTGTTACTAATTCATATTCTAAATTTCCCATTCCTATTTCTTCACCATGCTTTAATCCAGTTTCCCAATTTGTATTCATGTGCACATGATTAAATTTATCTTCACCTTCATGATAATGTTTATCTGTAAGTATAGAACCTTCAATGATTGGTGCCTTATTTACCAAATCAACACTTGCTTTATCAAGCGCAACAGGATCAAAGGACGCAGCTATTCCTATATCAGGTACAATAGGTAAATCATTTGAATCAAAGCAATCACAATCTGGCGAAACATTCATTATAAAGTTAATATGAAAATTTTCCTTGCCCTTTATAACAGCATAAGCATATTCAGCTATCTTTTCATTTGCTGTATCTGCTGATTCATTCCAAACAACCTGTGCTGCATTAAATTGACATACTGCAACACACTGTCCACATCCTATACATTTGCTGTAATCTATAGAAGCTGCTTTATTTTCATTTAAATTTATAGCCTTTTGTGAACAACTCTTTATACACTGTTTACATGCCTTACAATTCTTTTCTTTTATTTTAGGCTGTGAAGCAGAATGCATTTCAAGTTTTCCACCTCTTGATCCTGAACCCATACCTAAATTCTTTAGCGCTCCACCAAACCCAGTCATTTCATGTCCTTTAAAATGGTTCATTGATATAACAATATCAGCATCTGCTATGGCAGAACCTATTTTAGCAGTTTTACAATGCTTACCATCAACCTCTATCTCTCTATATTCAGTACCCTTAAGTCCATCTGCAATGATTATATTACAACCTACTGTTAATGGATTGAAACCATTTTCAAAGGCAGAATCTAAATGATCAACAGCATTAGCTCTTCTACCAGTATACAAAGTATTAGAATCTGTTAAAAATGGTACTCCACCTAGTTCTTTTATAATCTTTACTACTTTTGCAGCATAATTTGGTCTTATATAAGCTAAGTTTCCTGGTTCTCCAAAATGAATTTTTATTGCTACAAATTTATTTTTAAAATCAATATCTTCTATGCCTGCCTTTTTTATTAATCTTTCCAGCTTATCTAATAAGTTTAAACCAGGCTTAGTCCTTAAGTTTGTAAAATATACCTTGGATTTTTCCATATTCTTATCCTCCCATAAATGAATTAGTATGAATACTATATTACTTTATCATTAAATCTTAAATTTTTCCACCATCTCATTAAGCTTTTGAGCAAGCTCAGATTGAACTTGAGCTGTTAATGCCACCTGCTCTATAGCTTTTGTGGTATCATATACATTTGTCTTTATAGTTTCTGATTTTTCATTAGATTTTTGAGCTGTTTCTGCCATATTTTGTACTGCATTGCTTACTTGCCCTACTGTGGCAGTAATCTCTTCTGACATAGCAGCAATTTCTTCAGACATTTTACTTACAAAATCAGAATCATCGTAATACTGATTACCAGTTTTTGCATAAGCATCAAATTGCTCATATAAATCTTTATTAATAAATTCTAATACTTCCTTTCCAGTATCGGTACTATTTTTAAACGCTCCTTGCACTTTCACTATGGTTTCTTGAATACTTTTTACAGCTTCTGCTGACTGTTCTGCAAGCTCTCTTATTTCTTCTGATACCACTGCAAAACCTTTTCCTTGTTCACCTGCTCTTGCTGCTTCTATAGCTGCATTTAGTGCAAGTAAATTTGTTTGTTCTGCAATACTTGCTATGGTATCTGCCATGGATTTAATATTTTCAACTACTTTCCCCTCCTCCATAGCCTTCATCATATTATTTTCCTTTTCAGCTGACATTTTTCGGACTTCTCTTATAGCTGCTTCGCTGTTATTTCTAACTTCAGTAGCTCTTTCTTTAGCTCCATTTGCATTGTTAGTTCCTTCTGCAGCTTTTTCTGAAAGCTCATTAATACTAGAATCTACTTCTTCTATAGATGCACTTATCTCCTCTGATACTGCACTTGTTTCATGAACTCCATCTGCTATATCATTTACTGCTTTTTCTATACTTTCCGCTTTTCTTGTAAGTTCTTTTACAGTTCCATATAATTCCTCACTAGAACTGCTCATCTCTTTAGATTTTCCTATCAATTCCTTTATTAAAGCAACTAAATCATCGTGCATTTTAGCTAAAGATCTTAAAGCATCTCCTATTTCATCCTTACTATTCAAAAACTTTTCAGGTATCTTTACACTAAAATCACCTTTTGCCAATAATTTTAAATGCGATGAAATACTTGTAACCTTATTTGCAATGGCCTTTGATACAAAATAAGCAAGTAATACTCCAATAATAATGATAATTATAGATCCTAATGCTATAAATAACCTTAATGTAGATAATTCAGATAAAATTTCACTTTGTAAAACATTAATTCCAATAGACCATCCAGTACTATTTATAGGTGCATAAGCAATATATTTATGCTGTCCTTGATACATATATTCGCTTGCACCAATACCTCCTTTAATCATTTCTTTCTGTATATTTGCTAATCCTTGTATGGAAGAATCTTTTTTAGCTTCTTCAATTACATTTTCACCTTTTTCCACCGAATCTTTATTATAATTAGCTACTGTAACACCAGCTTTATTTATAATGAAAGCTTTACCACTTTTACCAACTATAATATCATTAGTAATAGAACTTAATTCAGCTGCATTTGTAGCTCCTAATAAAACACCTACTTGTTTCCCATCTTTATCATTAATAGGTACTGCCACATTGATAATTAATTTTCCATCAGTTTTACTTTTTATTGGATCAGAAACAACAGATTTACCCTTTAATGCTTCTTGATAATAAGGCCTATCTTTAATTACTGCATGTCCTCCATCAAAAGTATTAACTTCACCATTTAAGTTTCCAATCCCCATACTGCTAAAACCAGTTCTTGAAACTTCACTTTTAAGTATGGCAGCCTTTTTTTCAAAAGGTATATTCATATCTCTTATATCATCTCTTTGAGCAATGGTTTCTAAAATAGCTTTTTTAGAATCTAAACGATTAGTAACTAACTTTGCAGATTGCGTCGCAGTTTCCGTTAACAACTCTTTCGTATTTTTACCTAATATATAATTTGAAGACGCATATGCTATAATACCAAGAATTATACAGCCACATATCAGCAATGTACCAAAATAAGTTAACAATTTTGCTTTAATACTCTTCATAATATCACTCCTTAATGTTTCTTCCCAAAAATATATACGTTTCGGTTTTTTCCACAGTTATCCAAGCAAACTACTTGTTAATTTATTATTCGTCATTAATTAACAAAATCCTTTCAATTATACTAGTAATTAAAAATAAACTCATTGCAATTCCTATAAATATATTTAAACACTTGACTATCTATATCACCCTATAATCTTATATTTCTATAATTAATTAACATATTTGTATAACCTGTAGATAACTTGTCTAAAATAATATATGAAGCAAATTTAAAACATAATGAGTAGTATACATGTAAATACACTACTTATTGTTGTGAGGTGATTTTATGGAATTAGAAATAATAGATATCGTATTCTATGGTTTTTGCACTTCAATAATATTATTACTTATATATGTAACATCATTTGTAATTATATTTAATGAATACTGTAAAAAACACTCCGAATCATAGTTTTTTTATAAAAATAACCTATAAAAGCTTTTTACTTTTATAGGTTATTTTCTAAACATAATATTCTATCTTTTGATCTTTACAAAATCTTGCAAATGATATATACTAATAATAGACTTTTGTAAAAATAAGCCTTTTGTATAATTATATGGAAACACATATTTATAAATTACAGCATTGCTTTAACTTTAATATCTGATTCTTTGGAGAGGTCAATATATCTTTCCCCAATACTTACAACAGGATTTGTAATACAATGAGGAGGTACATATAAAATTTCCCCTTCCTCATCATTAGTTAGTAAAACCTTCGATCCAACATAGCAAGCTGCTATATTTTCTAAAAAGGTATCCATTACGTGTATATCGAAGTATTCCATGCTATTATTTTTAAGTATTTCAAAAGCTTCAAAAGGAGTTCTTCTCTTTCTGTAGGTTCTGTCAGATGTAATTGCATCATAAGCATCTACAACAGCAATTATTTTGCAATATATGCTTAATTCATCACCGTCTTTACCAAGGGGATACCCTGTACTATTCATTCTTTCATGGTGCATTAATATAACTTCTTTCACTACATCTGATACAATACTAGTATCTTTCACCATGTTATATCCATAAATAGGGTGCTTCTTAATTTCATCAAATTCTTCCACATCCACTTTTCCTTTTTTATTTAAAATTTCAATAGGCACCTTCACATTTCCTATATCATGAAGAAGTCCTGCTACAACTATTTGGTTTATATCCTTTTTAGTCAGACATAACCACTTACTTAAAAGCATTCCATAAAAAGATACATTTACACTATGAGTATATACATACTCTTCAGAATCTCTCAATTCACTAAGACATTTAACAATATAGTATTCATCATTTATGTTCTTATAAATTGAATTAGATATTTTATCTATTTTGTTCACTTCTACCTTTTTTCCTTTACATAAATCATTTACCACTTGATTTATTTCTATAATGTTAGTTTTATAATTTTTCTTTACATCGGAAAAGCTAGTTTTGTCGATTTTAGGTAACTCATCTTTATCTATACTATAAATCCAAATATATTTTGTTTCAAATGTAGCAAGTTTCTTTATTATATAATTGTTTATGACAGTATTTTCTACAGCAATGGTTGCACCATATTTACTTACTATCTTTTGCGCAATTATATCCCCTATCTTACATTCAGAAACCAACACACATTTTTTTCCCATCTACATCTCCCCCAAAAATATCAAGAATTATTGTCTTCAAATCGTGTAAACTTCACCTCAGTGAAAATTGACACTTTGGAAAAGTAATTGTACGTTAACTTAATATTTCTTAACGTGTTTTTTTCTTATTTTCCTCAATAGTTTTTTTACTTTCATAATAAGGGCACATTTTGGAGCAGCTTCCACAGCCACTGCATTTATCATTTCGGTTCTTTACATTTTTACATAATATATATATAGCTAAAACAATTATAATTCCAGCAATAATAAACTCCATTATTTTTCTATAATCCATAAAAATACCTCATTCCCATATGAAAAAATAAAAATGAAATTATCCATGCAGTAGCAAACTGATACACTATAGAAACTAAAGTGAGCTTCATTCCAAACTCTTTTTTTATCGTTATTATACTAGATGCACAAGGAGTATATAACAATACAAAAATCAAAAAACTTAAGGCTGATGCTAAATTAAACTGATGTGGAATAACCGAAGGTAAATTTCCACCATATAGAACTCCTAAGGTTCCTGCTATAACTTCCTTCCCCATAAGCCCTGTAAGAAGAGAAACTGAATTCTGCCAATTTCCAAAGCCTAGTGGATTAAAAATTGGTGATATAAATTTTCCAACTGATGCAAGAAAGCTATAATTTATATTTACCATACCACTGAAGTTAAAGTTAGACAATACCCAGGTTACAATGGACATAGAAAAAATTATAGTCCCTATTTTCTTTAAAAAGCCTTTTCCTTTTTCCCACGTGTGCATTAAAAGTAGTTTTAAATCAGGCATAATATAGTGAGGCAATTCTTCCATATAAGGTTCATATTCTTTTTCCTTGAATATTAGCTTAAACACAAAGCTATAGAAAAATGCCATCAATATACCTGTAATATACATTAAACCTAAAATTACAATTTCTTTTCCTGGAAAAAATATAGTTGCAAAAAGCATATACACTGGAAGTTTTGCATTACAGGACATAAAAGGTATAACTAATGCTGTAATTATTCTTTCTCTTTTACTTTCAATATTTTTTGCAGCCATAAGTGCTGGAACAGAACAACCAAAACCTATAATCATAGGAATAAATGATTTACCAGATACTCCTGCTAAGCTCATAATTTTATCCATTAAAAAAGCTGCCCTACTCATATATCCACTGTCTTCCAATAAAGAAAGTAATGCAAAAAGTGTAAGTATTACAGGTAAAAATACTAAAACTGAGCTGATTCCAGATACAACTCCATCAACTAAAAGTGATTTAAACCACGGACTTTGATTTTGTAAAAGCTTATTTAAAAATGGTATTGCATAATTAAAAAGTGTACTTCTAAATACTTCAGACAAAGGTGTTCCTATCCATGAAAAAACCAATTTAAAAATTAAATATATAATAGCTATAAATATAGGATATGCCAAGTATTTATTTAAAACGAATCTATCAATTTTTTCTGTACCACTAATTGGATTTTTTACTTTTTTTACAGCAACTAAATTAATAACCTTTTCTATATAAGCATAAATTTCTTTTTCATTATTTGTGTTATCGTCCATTTTTTTAGAAACTGTAAATTTATCTTTTTTTATGTAATTTTTTAATTTTTTTACCTCTTTATCATTTATATTATTCATTGGTATAATTTTGGAACCTAAAATTTCAGATAATTTTTCACAGTCTATATATAATCCACTTTTTTCTGCTTTATCCATCTTATTTAAAACTACAACCATAGGTATATTCAACTTTTTCAGCTGCATAGTAAGATAAAGATTTCTTTCCAAATTAAGAGCATTTACCACATTTATTATTAAATCCACTTTATTATTACTTATATAATCATTAAATATTTTTTCAAGCTTTGAATCTGTATCCATGGAATATATCCCTGGAAAGGCTACTATTTTAGTTGTGTTGTCTATAAATCCTTCCTGCTTCTCAATTTTTGAACTTCCTTCCTCATCAGAATTCTTTTCAACTCTTGCTATTTTATTAAATACAATCTCTTGTCCAACATTAGGATTACCTACTAAAGTGCAAAGAATCATATATCTCTCCTTCCACAAATTCAAATATTATCAATTTAAACTGTCAACAATTTATTATAGCATGTTTTTATTTAAAACAAAAAGATGACCTCTGTAAATTAACAGAAGACATCTTTTTTATTTTAAAGATAAAAACTACTACGCAGATACATCAGCACTAGCTTTTTTATCAGGATCTTCATCTTCAAGCAACCTTACAAGTTTCTTATCAAATAAAAACAGTAGTGCTCCACAAATGAACAAAATAACTGGTATTACAATATAGGCTTGCATTATTGGAAATTTTGAAGCAAATGCATACAAGTATCCATAAGATTTACCAGCAATGAAAGTAGCAAAAATCCAAACCCCCATAAGCACTGAATACATCTTATTTGGTGCGTATTTAGTAACAAAAGAGTTACCAAGTGGTGAGAAAAGCATTTCCCCCATACTAAGTAATGCTCCAAATGCAATGATCCAAACAATGCTTGCCTTTGATGCAGCTGATGCACCTACACCTCTTGAAAGTTCTGCTCCTACAAGCATTAAAAAGGCCAATCCAAGGAAACTAAGACCCATAGCTAATTTTTTAAACAAGCTTATATCGCCTTGAGGTCTCTTAGACAATTTAAACCATAATACAGCCAAAACTGGTCCTAAGGCAATACATACAAAGGAATTTAATGAATCAAACCATGAAAGTGGCACTGCAAATCCACCTACATTCATGTTAACAAATTGACCACCATAATCATAAACAGCTAAATAAGTTAAATACCAAAAAATCCAAAATACAATTGAAAATATAGACACTAGTATAATAGCGAATACCTTTCTTCTCTCAACTCTTGTAAGAGGCTTAACTTCAGTTTCAGCCTTCTTTTCAATATGCTTACCAGCTTTGAATGGTTTTTTTCCTGCATCGCCAAGGAACTTCATACCAAATAAGAACCATATAGCATCAATAACACAAATAATACCACATAATTTAAATGCAGGTCTAAAACCCTGAACACCACCATGTGCAAAAGTACTAGCTACAAGAATGCCTACTGCTGTGGTTCCTATAAAAGCTCCTACATTAACAAAAGAATACTGAACTGAAAATGCTGAATCCAGTTGTGATTCATCTTTAAATAAGGATCCATTAATTGCAGAAACATTTCCTTTAAAAAGGCCTGTACCAATAGCTACAAGTGTTACCATTATATACATTGCTACAACATTTGTTGCAGTTCCACCCATTATGTATCCACCAGCCATCAAAAGCAATCCAACTGGAATACAATATCTTGCACCAATGTATCTGTCACAAATAAATCCACCAATAACAGGTGCAAGATAGGTAAAAGCAACAAGATTTGATTGAATAAGTGCAGCTTCAACTTTTGTAAGGCCCAATCCACCTGTTACCACTGTAGCAGCAACAAAAACAAATATAAGATACTTGGCAGCATAATAAGCCATCCTTTCAAACAAGAACGCGATACAACAAACGTAAAAACCAAAAGGTCGTTTGTTTTCTAATGTCATTTCACTCATAATTTCCCCCTCCAAATCTAACTTTTTTAAATTTTTCTTGTATACAATTTTAGCCATTCACGTTCTGCATCACTTAAGTGATCAGCTAATTTCTGGTACACAAGTTTATGATAACTGTTTAAATACAGTTTCTCATCACGGCTAAGATCCTCTGTATCTATGGCATCCAAATCGATTGGAGCATAAGTTACAGCATCAAAGTACATAAATTGACCGAATTCATTTTCAACACCTTTTCTAACAATAAGTTCATTTTCTAAACGTATACCATGTGATCCATCTATATAAATTCCAGGCTCATCAGTTATGACCATGCCTTCCTCAAATATGTGTGTTTCATGCTTTGATGGTACTATATACCACCTGAAACCAGTAGGTCCTTCATGAACATTTAACAAATAACCGACACCATGACCAGTTCCACATTTATAATCAATATCAAGATTCCACATAGGTTCCCTAGCTAACACATCCAGGTTATAGCCTTTGCATCCATATAAAAATTTAGCACGTGCCAAATTCATCATAGCTCTAGCCACAGCTGTAAAGTGATGCTTAAGCTCTTCGCTCACTTCTCCAAGAGCTATTGTTCTAGTGATATCCGTTGAGCCTTCAAAATAGTTTCCACCAGTATCCATTAAGAAAAAGTAACCTTTTTCAAGTTCCACATCTGTTTCAGGTGTAGAAGAATAATGCATCATAGCTGCATGCTCCTTAAAAGCACAAATTGGAGCAAAGCTTTGCCACAAGTAACCATCTTGAAGTTTTCTTAGTTCTTCTAGTTTTTCAGAGACAGTAATTTCTGTTATTTTTGTTTTTCCCACATTTGTTTTTAGCCAGTACATCAACTTTGTAAAGGCAACTCCATCCTTTATGTGAGCGTTTTCAATATTAGCAAGTTCCACAGAATTTTTCATGGCCTTAAACAATACAGTAGGATTGTCCCTTTCTACTTTTCTGGTGTGAACTGGAATATCTTTATACAGTGCATAATTGACACGTTCTGGGTCAATCATTACTACATCTTCATCTTTAAAACTCTTAACATATTCATAAATGTCATTGTAAGGTTTTAATACTACACCATCCTTAGCTAAAGCTTCCTTTACTTTAGCATCAAGTCGACTTTCTTCAATGAACAAGTCTACCTTTTCCATGGAAACAACTGCATAACAAAGTATTAGCGGTGAGTATAAGACATCACTGCCTCGAATATTGAGTAACCATGCGATATCATCTAAAGTTGTGATAACATGATGATTTGCGCCTGATTCTTTCATAACCTTCCTTACCCTGCATAGTTTGGATGCTGTACTTTCACCAGAATACTTTTCTTCAAGAAGAAAAACAGGTTCATTTGCCAATTTAGGACGGCCCTCCCACACTTTGTCAACAAGGTCATGGTCGTATTCAACTACCACGCTCTTACGTGCAAGTCTCTGAACAAACTCTCCTCCTTCTTGCATAGACATGAGACGTCCATCAAATCCGAGCTTTCCATTACATGGAATTTGATTTTCTAAATATTCCAACACAGTAGGTACACCTGGGTTTCCCATTTTGAAAAGCTTAATCCCACTACCTTTAAGTTGATACTCAGCTTGTAGAAAAAATCTTCCATCTGTCCAAAGTCCAGCTTCATTTTTCATAATAACTGCTGTAGCTGCCTCTCCTGTAAATCCTGTTACATAAGCTATTGCCTTAAAGAATTCTCCTACATATTCACTTTGATGATTGTCTGAGGATGGAATAACATAAGCATCCAAGCCCTTCTGTTCCATAATTTCTCTCAGTTTTGAAATTATTTTCTTTACACCTTCACTCATATTTGTTCATCTCTTTCATAATTTATTTTTAGAAAAGCAATTTGATATTTTCTACATTGTAATAGAAAATAGAATTGCTTTTCAAAGAATAGCAAATTTTTAAAAAATTAATGGTGTTAGCACAGTAAGAATTTTCACACTTTGTTTAGATGGATTAATCCATCCATGATTAGAAGTTGAAGGATAATGTATTGAATCTCCTGCCTTAACATAATACTCGTTTTCATCAATTACTACAGTAAGAGTCCCCTCAAGCACATAAACAAATTCTTCTCCAGGATGACTGAAGTTACTCCCATGTATTTGTTCTGGTGGAATTGTTGTGATCATAGCTTCCAGCTTTCGGTTTGGAAACTCTCCACTTAATCTTATAAACTCTGAATTAGAACCTTCTATTTTAAAAGGTTTCTCATCTTCTGATTTAACTAAAAAATTATTCACTTCTGGAATCTCGAAAAAGTAATTTATATTAACACCTAATGCATCTGAAATCTTTTTTAAAGAAGTTATTGCAAGGGATGAAGAATTATTTTCAACCTGAGACAAAAAACTTATTGATAGGCCCGTTTCATTGCTTAAATCTTTTAAAGTAAGATTTTTTTCTTTTCGTAAATCACGTATTTTTTGTGCTATTTCATTTATCATTATTTTCCTCCAAATATTACATTCTAAACGCTTGATTACAGTATAACTAAAATTAATTATGTACATACTGTAATAATTATGATAATATAATAACATGAAAACGAAAACAATTCAACATTTTGAATTTTAAATCAAGTAAATATTTCAAAAAATAGAATTTACTAAATAAAGCATGTTTATTATCCTCACTGTGGCTTATTTTTATTGTGATAACATTTATTATTTCATAGTGTGGTAAAATATAAACGTCTAACAACTAAAAAGTTAGACTAATTTAATGCTTACGGAATTCCGCAAGTGGCTAAAAGTATATTATTTTTAGGAGGGAATTTTTCATGATACAGGAAAGATTAAAAAAAGTTTTAAAAATTATGGAAGAGAGAAAGCTGCCTCAGATGATAGTATCTGATCCTGCTAGTATTTTCTATCTTACAGGAAAGTGGATTCTTCCTGGTGAAAGAATGCTTGTACTTTACTTAAATCTAAATGGAAAAAACAAATTATTTATTAATGAACTATTTCCAATAACTGAAGATTTAGGAACAGAGATGATATGGTTTAATGATACTGAAAACCCAGTACAAATTCTAGCAAAACATGTTGAAAAAGATAAACCTATGGGTATTGATAAAAACTGGCCTTCAAAATTTCTTTTAAGCTTAATGGAGCTTAAATGCGGAAGCGCATTTGTAAATGGATCTGAAATTGTTGACATGGTAAGAATGTGCAAGGATGAAGATGAAAAAGAATTAATGAGACAGGCTTCAAAATTAAATGATATTGCAGTAGACAAGATGATTAAGCTTGTTCCTGAAAAACATTCTGAAAAAAAGATGGGACAACTTCTTTCTGGTATATGGGAAGAGCTTGGTGCTGAAGGACATTCTTTCGATCCTATAGTAGGTTATGGAGCAAATGCTGCAGATCCTCATCATGTAATGGATAACTCCACAGTTAAACCAGGAGACAGTGTTGTAATTGATATTGGTTGTAAGAAAAACTCATATTGTTCTGATATGACAAGAACTGTATTCTACAAATCTGTTTCAGAGCACAGTAAAGAAATATATAACATTGTACTTGAAGCAAATAAAAGAGGTATAGATAAAGTTAAAGCAGGTGTCAGATTTTGTGATATAGATGCAGCAGCTAGAGATTACATAACTGAAAAAGGATACGGAAAATACTTTACTCATAGATTAGGACATTCAATCGGCATTGAATGTCATGACTTTGGTGATGTATCTTCTTCAAACACAGATAGAGTTCAACCAGGTCAAATATTCTCAATCGAACCTGGAATATACCTACCTGGAGATGTAGGAGTTCGTATCGAAGATCTTGTAATAGTAACAGAAGACGGCTGCGAAGTTTTAAATCATTATACAAAAGATTTAATTGTAGTAGAATAAAAAAATCTATATGGGGTTTCATATACCCCATATAGATTTTTTTATTTTGTAGGAAATTATAGAATATGTTAATATATCTTATAATAGTCACTTACAGGAGGATTGCTATGGATACAATAAAGGCAATAGAAGAACGAAGAAGTATAAGAAAGTTTCAAAATAAAATAATACCAAAAGAAACACTTGAAAATTTACTGGAATTATCAAGCAAAGCACCTTCAGGTAAAAATCGTCAGCCATGGAGATTTGTTGTTCTCCAAAATAAGAAGAAAAACGAGCTAGTAAATATTATGAGAAATGTATCAAACTTATATAAGAACCAAAACAAATCTATTGGAAGTTTTGAATTAAGTACCAATTCAATTAATGAAGCATCGGCAGTAGTTTTAGTATTCAATACATTTTCTAATTTTGAAGAAGACTATAATCATCATAGATTACTTACTGATACTCAATCAATAGGTGCATCTATACAAACACTTCTTTTGGCAGCACAGGATTTTAAATTAGGCGCTCTGTGGATTTGTGATATTTTTTATTGTGATAAAGAAATATGCTCATGGTTAGATCGTAAAGATGAGCTTATGGCAGCCGTAGCTATAGGATATCCCGATCAATCACCATACCCACGACCACGAAAGCCATTGCAAGAAATTACAGAATGGTTTTAAATCAAAACAAGACCTGCACCATAATAGGCACAGGTCTTATTCATGTAAGATAATTTGTACAATGAAGGCTAGATATAGTTTGTGCAATTCTAAAATAATTATTACAACTCTATATTAAATAGAAAAACTAAGTCTATTTTGAAAGAATTTTATCCACTAATCCATATTCTACAGCTTCCTTAGCACTCATAAAATAATCTCTTTCCATATCCTTTTCTATTTGTTCAATAGGCTTGCCTGTTTTTTCACTGTATATTTTATTCATTTTTTTCTTAGTTTTAAGCAGCCAATCTGTATGAATTTTTATATCAGTAGCCTGTCCTTGAAAACCTCCATATACTGATGGTTGATGTATTAGTATTTCACTATTTGGGAGTGCATACCTTTTTCCAGGTTCACCTGCTGCTAAAAGAAATGACCCCATACTTGCAGCCATACCTACACATATTGTAGAAACATCTGATTTAATATACTGCATTGTATCATATATTGCCATTCCAGCTGTAATAGAACCTCCTGGACTATTTATATAGAAATGAATATCTTCATCAGGATTATTTGCTTCAAGGAACAAAAGTTGCGCTACAATTACACTTGCACTTGCATCTGTTACCTCACCATTTAACATGATTATTCTATCTTTAAGCAATCTTGAATAGATATCGTAAGAACGCTCTCCTGAATTTGTGTGTTCAATAACCACAGGTACATAACTCATTAACATCACCCTTTTCTAAAATCACTATTTTTCCCAATATACCCATTTACCTTTGTATTACCATAGTTGAAAACTCAAAAATATTAAGCTGCCATAGAAAGTGAATGTACAACTTTCTTTCTTGATTTAATCATAGTTACATTATTTCCGTTCTTTCTAAATTCTCTAGGAGGTATTCCATAAATTCTTTTAAAAGCCTTTGTAAATGACTCCTGAGAACTAAACTGATATTTTAAAGCTATATTCACAATTTTATGGTCTGTACTTAGCAATTCATCTGCTGCCTTTGCAAGTCTTCTGTTTCTTATATATTCAGCCACAGGTTTTCCAACAGCAGCATGAAAAACTCTGTGGAAATGGTATTTTGATAAAAAAACCCTTTGTGCAATATCTTTGAGCTCAATTTTTCTATTTAAATTGTGTTCAATATATTCAATAGATTTTTTAATACAAGAATCATAATTCATTTTAAAACGCTTACCTCCTTTAGCCTTTTTTTATATTATATATTAACTTTTTATATAAATCCTGTCTTTTTTTGCTCTTTAATAATTAAAATGATATCACCTCAATTCCTCCTAATTTTGATCTTTTCACAGATAAAAAACTCCCATCCCTAACTAAAGGACAGGAGTTTTAATTTCATAGTACCATATCAATTTACAAATGCTTCACAGAATTTAATCTTTTTAGGTACTTTTTTAAATATACCTTAACTTATTTTTTTATTTTAAATGAACTCTTTAATGATACTACTCTATTAAATACTGGTTTCTCATCAGTACTATATTTATCATCTACATTAAAATATCCTACTCTTATAAACTGGAATTTTTCTTGTGGCTTTACGCCCTTCATATTTTCTTCTACAAATCCCTGTAATACTTCTAATGAATTTGGATTAACCTTATCCAAGAAATCTTTTCCATCATCTTCTTCTGATTCTTCATCCAATATTAAAGGCTGGAATAATCTAAATTCTGCTGGAAGAGCATGACTTGCATCTATCCAGTGAATAGTTCCTTTTACCTTTCTTCCTGTAAATCCTGTTCCACATTTTGTTTCTGGATCATAAGTACAGTGAATTTCTACTACATTGCCCTCTTCATCTTTTATAACTTCATTACACTTTATAAAATAAGCATTTTTAAATCTTACTTCATTTCCTGGGAATAATCTAAAGTATTTCTTAGGAGGATTTTCCATAAAATCTTCTTGTTCTATATATAATTCTCTTGAAAATGGAATTTGACGTACCCCTAATGCTTCATTTTCAGAATTATTTTCAGCTTCAAGCATTTCTACTTTGCCTTCTGGATAGTTTGTTATAATAACTTTTAGTGGTCTTAAAACAGCCATAGTAGCTGGAACCTTTGCTTTTAAATCTTCTCTTAAAAAATGCTCTAACATTTGTTCATCTACCACACTGCTGGCTTTTGCCACTCCAATCTCTCTACAGAAATTACGAATGGATTCAGGAGTATATCCTCTTCTTCTAATACCTGCAATAGTTGGCATTCGTGGGTCATCCCATCCATCTACAAACTTTTCATCCACTAACTTTTTTAGTTTTCTCTTACTTGTAACTGTATTTGTAACATTCAATCTTGCAAATTCAATTTGTCTTGGTTGTGATTCCATTTCACATTCTCTTACTACCCAATCATATAGAGGACGGTGATCTTCAAACTCTAAAGTACAAATTGAATGTGTAACTCCCTCAATAGCATCCTCAATAGGATGTGCAAAATCGTACATAGGATATATACACCATTTATCTCCTGTATTATGATGAGTAGAATGAGCTATACGATAAATTACAGGATCTCTCATGTTTATGTTAGGTGAAGTCATATCAATTTTTGCTCTTAAAACTTTTTCTCCATCCTTGAATTCACCACTTCTCATACGCTCAAATAAATCTAAATTTTCTTCTACTGTTCTATTTCTGTAAGGACTTTCTACTCCTGGTTTTGTTAAAGTTCCTCTATGCTCTCTTATTTCTTCTGCTGTTAAATCACATACAAAAGCCTTACCTTTTTTAATAAGTACTAAGGCTCTTTTATACATTTCATCAAAATAATCAGAAGCAAAATATAATGCATCCCAATCAAAGCCTAACCACTTAACATCCTCTTTTATGGACTCTACATATTCTGTATCTTCCTTTACAGGATTTGTATCATCAAAACGCAAATTAGTTTTTCCATTAAACTCATCTGCCAACTCAAAATTCAATGTTATAGATTTAGCATGACCTATATGTAAATATCCATTTGGTTCTGGAGGAAAACGAGTAACTATTTGTTTATGTTTTCCTGATTCCAAGTCTTCTGTAATAATATTTTTAATAAAATTGGATTTAACGTTATTTTCTTCCATGAATTCCACTTCTCTTTCTATATACTTAATTTAATTTTTTCATTTCCAATGAAATAAATATATCATAAAACTGCATTTTTTTCTACAATTGCTATAGAAATTCACATGTTTCCAGTTAAACATATGCATATTAAAATTCTTTCCTTTATTATACAAGTTTACACATAACTTTTCAAATTTAAGATTTTTATTTACAGCATAGTAAAAACTCTTAATTATAATTTCATTCTTAACTATTATGTTCTAAACTAAACTTAATTTTTAAATTTCAATCAATTGTATTTAAATTTCACACCTTTATCCATAATTTTACAACTACTTTAAATCATATTGAATGTTAAAATCATATTATATTCAATATGCAAAATTAAATTATAAATATGATAATCATGTCAAATACATAATCTTATAAATTTGGAAGTATAAATCCCACGTATTTTCTAATATTAATTAGAATTTTAACATAAAACATCTGGACATTTAACGATACATATTATATTATTTATTATAGAATATTTCAATAATTGAATTTTATCTTTTATATTTGGTCATTTTTTTATAAATGGAGGTGTTTTATGGATTACAATTTAGCTCAAGTTGAAAAATACTTGAAAGATAGCTATAATATGCACTTAGGTGAGAATAAACTCATAAGTAAAAAACTCATGAAACAATTAAATAGAAAAAACCTTATTGCACGCAGCGCCAGATGTGTATATTTGGTAGATAATCTAATAATAAAAACATCCTCTGATTCAACCTTAAGCGGTTTACCTTTTGGTGCTGAACAATGTATTAATGAATTTAATTTATATCATTCCGAAGATGGTTCTATAATGCCTTTTAAAAAAATACTGTGCCCTGTTTATGCCATATATAAAAGCAAATTTATATATTTAACCATACACAAACCCGTAGTTCCTTTAGCCAAAAATGATGATTGTCCTGATACCATATATTCTCACATTAAAGAA
The DNA here is from genome assembly GCF_001038625.1 of Clostridium carboxidivorans P7. Taxonomy (GTDB): domain Bacteria; phylum Bacillota; class Clostridia; order Clostridiales; family Clostridiaceae; genus Clostridium_AM; species Clostridium_AM carboxidivorans. The sequence goes on along the minus strand of NZ_CP011803.1, from coordinate 407,216 downwards.
GACAACTCTTTTACTAACAGCAGTACATTTTTATTGCTTCTGGATAGCTTTAAAGAAAAACTAGTATTTAAATCTGCTGCTGTCCAGTATGAATTTTCAAAGCTAAGTACTTTTGGGTATGATGAAAATAGAGAACTATGCATATTAGATTACGGGATATATTAACAACTTTTATTGTATAATATAAGACAAAAATGGCTGTTGCATTAAGAAATTCATACAATATATTGTAGTATTTATTCTTAGTGCACCAGCCACTTTCTTAGACTTTTCAATAATCCCATGAACTGTTTAAAACTTAATGTAGTTTATTCCAATATCCTTTGTTAACTTCAATTAAATCCTTTAACAGTTCTTTAGCAGTATCTGTGTTTATAACTGTACGATTTAGTACGAGAGCCTGTAATGCTTTTTGATAACTTCCCTCTAAACAGGCATCTACTGCAAGCTTTTCATAGGCATATTGATTTTCAATAAGTCCCTTATAAAAGGTTGGTATGTTTCCTACAATTAATGGTTCTACTCCATTACTTCCAACACGGCATGGAACTTCAACCATGGCATCAGGTGAAATATTATTAATAACTCCATTGTTCTCTGTAATAATTAAAAAAATTTCATTTGTATTATTAGCAATTGCTGTTGCTAGATCTACTATGTACTCAGCATGACATCCAACCTCACTATTAATTTCATATTCTGTACCATGTATCTTCCCTAATGATATAATTTTATTCATTCTATTATAGGTTTCTTTTTCATTTCCATCCATTACTTCATTAGCTCTTGTGTATTCAGGATTTTCTTTATTTTTCATCTTTTCTGGATACAAATAATACTGTAAATAAGTATTTGGTAAATATTCATCATAGTCATTAATCATTTGACTCATAAATTCAAAGGTTGATTTCCACGACTTCTCCTGAAAAAGAGGTTCTGTCTGTACATCTACTGGAGTTTTTAATATTTCTCTCAATTTAGGTAAATAATCTTCTCCTGTTTTCTTGTCCAAAATATGTGTAAACCAGCCAAAATGATTTAATCCAAAATATTTCGGTTCTAAATCTCTTCTATTTAATCCAAGCACACTTGCATAAACATCCATAATTGCAATTGGCATGTCACAAATATTAATAATACGATAATCCTTAGGAAACACTCTTTTTGTTGCCTCTGCAACAATTGCAGCAGGATTGGAATAATTTAAGATCCAACACTTTGGAGAATAAGTCCTAATATTCTTTATTAAATCTATAATAGCAGGAACACTTCTTAAACCATAAGCAAATCCTCCTGCACCACAAGTTTCCTGACCAAGGCAACCATGCTTAAGCGAAATCTTCTCATCCTTTTCACGCATCTTTAATCTTCCTGCACGAATTTGCATAAGAGCAAAATCTATATCCTGAAACGCCTTTTTTTCATCAGTGGTATATACTACTTCCTCTAGTTCTGGATAATATTCTTTAAATAATATTTTTGCATATTTTCCAACCACCTCCTGACGTTCACTCTCAATATCATATAAAACTATTTTCTTTAAAGGAAATCTGCCTTTTTGATTACATAACATTGCAAGCATATCTGGTGTATAACGGCTTCCTCCGCCAACAATACAAATTGAATACTTTTTCATTTTATGTTTCTCCTTTTCTTATTTATGTATAATATAATCCAGCTTACTTCCCTTATCAATACACTTTCTACCATTGTGAAAATATTTACCTATAGTAAAAAAGTTCACTGTGTTACAAATAAAAAAAACTGATAAAAAGAATTATCAGTTCATTTTCACAATATAATTTTCTACAAGATTGATACATACTTAATCATCCTCATTAGATAAGTATCTTTTAGAATATTCGCTTAATGCTAATTCAAGCAAAATTATTAAATTAGCAGTAAAAAAGTTTGGCAAATAATGTTCTCTCTCCGATTTTATTCCTGCTACTTCAATTGCGACATCAGACATTTTTGCCAGCGGTGAATCTTTATTAGAAGTAAAGGATATAACCTTAAAATTATTTTTAATAGCTTCATTAACCTTTTCTATAATCTCTGATCTACATCCAGAATGAGAAAAGAAAAAGTAAAGTCCGGATTTAACATTTTTAAAGACTTCATAATGATAACTGCTAGCTGCATCAAATCCAAATATTAATAACTTTTGCAAATAATATTCCTTTGCACTATCACAAATTCCTAAAGAATCTAAATAAATCTTTTCATTTCTAAACTTTCTTAGCATTTCTACAAGTATATCAATATTCTTTTTTAAGTGTTCATCCATACACATAGTATCACTATTATGAGTAAAATCTAATTTTAATGCATTATTATTAGTTGCAAGAATAGTATAATACATTTCACTATATCCACTATACCCCAGCTTTTTGGATAACTTTACAATTGCTGATTTTGAAACAAAGCATTCCTTTGCTACTGTATCTATCCCAACCTTCTCGTTTTTATTAATGTAATTTTGTATTTTATTTAAGATTACTTTTTCAAGTTCTGTTAATATTAAATTATTCTCCATTTATGAACACCTTCTAATAATATCTCGTGCAGCATGCTAGCATATATTTTATTTAAATCTAATTATAGCACATTTTTATAAAATACTTAGCCATGCTCTAGAAATACATCTGTCATAAACTTCATTCAATCCTTTGATATCCTTTTATAATTTTAAAGATTATCATCTATTGCCGTTTCAGCTAATTCAAATTGGCTGTTATAAAGACTAGCATAGAAGCCTTCAGTTTCAAGCAATTCTTCATGATTCCCTTGTTCAACAATATCGCCATGCTTCATAACAAGTATTAGATCAGCATCACGAACAGTTGATAGACGATGTGCTATTATGAAGCTGGTACGGTTTTTCATAAGATTATTCATAGCCTTTTGAATTTGTACTTCTGTACGAGTATCAACGGAACTTGTAGCTTCATCAAGAATGAGTACCTTTGGATCTGAAAGAATAGCTCTTGCAATTGTCAAAAGTTGTTTTTGCCCTTGAGATACGTTACTTGCTTCTTCATTAAGAACCATATTGTAACCATCTGGAAGAGTATGCACAAAGCCATCTACATGAGCTGCTCTTGCAGCTTTTTTAACCTCTTCATCACTTGCATCAAGTTTTCCATATCTTATATTCTCCATTATAGTGCCATTATACAGCCATGTATCTTGAAGAACCATTCCAAACATTGAACGTAGTCCTTCACGCGTAAAATTTCTTATATCATGTCCGTCAATTAATATTGCACCTTTAGTTACATCATAAAAACGCATAAGAAGTTTTATCATGGTAGTCTTGCCTGCACCTGTTGGTCCAACAATTGCAACCCTCTGTCCTTCTCTAACCTTAACTGAGAAATCATTTATAACTGTAGTCTTAGGCTTATATCCAAAATGTACATTCTTAAACTCTACACTTCCGTCTACATTTTCAGGATTTACAGGATTAGAGGTTTCAGGCACTTCTTCTTCCTCTGCTAAAAATTCAAATACTCTCTCAGCTGATGCCGCAGTCTGTTGAAGTATATTGGATATATTGGCAATCTGTGAAATAGGCTGTGTAAATTGACGTACATATTGTATAAAGGCTTGAATATCTCCAACAGAAATACTTCCTTTTGCAGCTAGATATCCACCCAGTATACATACTCCAACATAACCTAGATTACCTACAAAATTCATAAGAGGCATCATTATACTTGTTAAAAACTGTGACTTCCACGCTGAGCTGAAAAGACTGCTATTTAATTTATCAAATTTTTCAACACTTTTTTTCTCTCCATTAAAAGCTTTCATTACCAAGTGTCCACTATACATTTCTTCAATATGTCCATTTACATTTCCCAAATAATCTTGCTGCTGTTTAAAAAACTTTTGAGAATTCTTTACAATAAACATTATAAGAAGAAAAGATAAAGGAATCATAACAAGCGCTACAAGAGTAAGCTGCCAGCTAATTGTAAGCATCATTACAAGAACTCCAATTACAGTAGTTACTGATGTAATTATCTGTCCCAAGCTCTGGTTAAGCGTCTGACTTAATGTATCAACATCATTTGTAACACGGGATAATACCTCACCATGATTTGTACTGTCAAAATATTTAAGAGGCATTTTATTAATTTTTTCTGAGAGTTCCTTTCTCATGTTATAGCTTACTTTCATGGATACACTTGACATAATCCACCCCTGTATATAAGCAAAAAAAGCACTTATCAAATATAGGGCTATAAGTATAAGAACTATATTTCTGATATAATCAAAGTCAATATTTCCTGTACCCGCAATTTTAGCCATTATTCCTTCGAACAATTTTGTAGTTGCCCTTCCCAAAATCTTAGGACCTGCTACACCTAAAGCTGCACTAACTATTGCAAAAATAAAGACTATGATTATTGACATTCTATACACACTTAAATATTTGATTAACTTACTCATTGTAGCCTTAAAATCACGAGCCTTTTCCCCCTTCATCATAGCCATTGGGCCACCACCAGGACCTCGATGTCTTCTACCTTCAGAGTTTACAGACTTATTGTTTTTATCGCTCATGCTAACTCCTCCTTCGAAAGCTGTGACAAAGCAATTTCTTTATAGGTCTCACATGTCTCCATAAGCTGTTTATTAGTGCCCGTACCTACTATTTTACCTTCATCAAGAACTATTATCTGTTCAGCATTTTTTATAGTTGCAATTCTTTGGGCTACAATTATGACTGTTGTAGAACTAGTCTTGGCTTTAAGTGCTTTTCTAAGTGCAGCATCAGTTTTAAAATCAAGTGCTGAGAAACTGTCATCAAATATAAAGATTTCTGGTTTTTTTACAAGGGCACGGGCAATAGCCAGTCTCTGCTTCTGTCCTCCAGAAACGTTAGTTCCACCCTGTGAAATTTCTGTTTTAAAACCATCAGGTTTATCATTTATGAATTCCATAGCCTGAGCTATCTCTGAAGCTTCTCTTAGATCTTCTTCTTCTGCATTTTCTTTTGCATACTTCAAGTTAGATTCTATAGTACCACTGAATAAATTACCTTTTTGAGGAACATAACCAACCTTATCCCTTAAATCATGTTGAGTAACCTCCCGTACATCAACACCATCTACAAAAAGCTGACCATCGGTTACATCATAAAATCTTGGTATCAAACTAATGAGTGTAGTTTTACCCGAGCCAGTAGCTCCAATAATGGCTGTTGTCTGTCCGGGTAAAGCCTTAAAGCTAATATTCTTAAGTACATCTTCTTCTGCCCCAGGATATCTAAAAGAAACATTGTTAAACTCTACAATACCTTTTAAATTATTGTCAAAATTCTTGGGTGATTTAGGATCATTTATTACAGTGTCTGTTTCCAAAACTTCCACTATACGCTGTCCAGCTACAGAAGCTCTAGGTATCATAATAAACATAAAAGACATCATGAGAAATGCAAATAAAATCTGCATAGCATACTGCATGAAGGCCATCATATCTCCCACCTGCATACTGGAATTTGCAATCTGTTGAGCACCAACCCAAATAATTAATACTGTTACGCCATTCATTATAAGCATCATGAAAGGAAACAGAACTACCATTACACGATTTACAAACAAGCTTGTGTCTGTAAGATCTTTGTTTGCCTTATCAAATCTTTCTTCTTCAAATTTTTGAGTATTAAAGGCTCTTACTACCATCATACCTGAAAGATTTTCTCTAGTAACAAGATTTAGTTTATCTATAAGTTTTTGTATAATCTTAAATTTGGGCATAGCAACGAAAATCACAGCAATAATAACTATTAAAAGTGCTGCTACTGCCAATGCAATAATCCAAGACATAGAAGTACTTCGAGACATAGCCTTTATAACACCACCAATACCTATAATTGGGGCATAAAATATCATTCTTATCATTATAACAATAAGCATCTGAATTTGAGTGATATCATTAGTAGTTCTTGTAATAAGTGAAGCTGTAGAAAATTTATTCATCTCAGCATTTGAAAAACTTTGAACCTTTGCGAATATTCTACTTCTCAAATTTCTTGAAAGTCCTGCAGCAGTTCTAGATGCAAAAAAACCAACAGCTACAATGCATACTGCACTTAAAAGAGATATTAAAATCATCCTAACTCCAATGTTAATGATATAGCTATTCTGAATTTTGTCTGTGTTTATTCCTAAAGCCTTGTATTCAACTTTAACTGAGCTGGCGGCCGCCTGAACAATCATCTTATCTCCTAGCGCTGTAAACTTCTTTGCTCCTTCTTCCATGATTTTTCCACGTTGATCTTCAGGTAGTCTTCCAAACAAAGCAAATAAATTTGTATTTGCAGGAAGTTTCCTTCCATTAAAATTAATTACACCACCTTTTGCATTGGTCTTCATATTTTCAATACCTGAAACTGTAAGAAGTGCTTTTCCTATAATAGGATTTAACTTATTAATTTCTGTATTACTTACATTTTTAAGTACGTAAATTGGTTCACTTACAAGAACAGGATACTCTTTAACATACTTGTCATAATCTTTACTTGATTTGTCTACAAATACATAATTACTCATAACTGCATCTTTATCTTTTCCAAAAATAAATAATGTAAGTTTATCCATTTCACTCTTTCTTACAGCTTGAGGTACTGCATTTTCAATCCCCCCTTGTTGTATACCTACATTTACTATATTAGACATATAATCTGGCAGTGCTAAATCACACATTGCCTGCACAAATAATAATGCTATTGCAGCAATAATAAGTCCAATAAATGGTTTTAAATATTTTAATAATCCACGCACTATTGCATCTACCCCTTACTTTTTAATTTCTTGTATTTGTTTATGTACCTTCATTTCATCATAATTTAGATAGAATTTATTTCACTTTATATATGATTTCCCATATGACAAATTTTATCCGATGGCTGCCATCCGTAACACATTGAAATTCAAAAGATATATAGGACATGACACTTAAGCTTATTAAGGAATAATATAGTTTATTTTGCAAAAACTAAGTTTAAAAGAGGTGAGATCATGTCAAAGGATACAAGGGACTTAGATAGCTTTGAAAACTATTTTCAAAATTCTATTGCTGAAGCAGCTTCTATGGGTGCATTTAGTTTTGCAATATCACCTATAAATGAGTTAACACAAATGAACAATCAAGGTATGGAAACTAACGATAACTTAGATAAAAAAAGAGAAATAGTAAATGAGATGAATGAATTGCAGGATGATGAAGATTAACATTGATGTTTTATAAAAATTTCAAAAGTAAAACTAGCTTGTTGACATCATAAAACGAATTTAGTATACTTTATAAATATAATGTATAAATACATATTTACAAAAGGGAGTAGTTTGATAGATATTGTCAACATATTGGTGATAAACCTGGCAGTATCCGCAAAATGCGAAACGAGACTTTTGGCGTGTTTTTTTAATACGCCAAAGGTCTTTTATTTTTTACCTTGAGGAGGAGAAAAGATGATAATAACTATTTTAGTAATGGTTGCTGCAGCACTTTTAATTTACTTTAGTTGTGAACTGTTTGTAAATGGAATTGAATGGGTAGGTAAAGCCTTTAATATTTCTCAAAGTGCGGTAGGTTCAGTTTTAGCAGCCTTTGGTACAGCATTACCTGAAAGTATTGTTACATTCATAGCTGTAGTATTTGGAGCAAGTTCAAGTCAAAAGGATATTGGTATTGGAGCAGCTTTAGGTGGTCCTCTGGTTTTAAGCACAATTGCCTATGCTGTTGTTGGAATTAGTATAGTTATGTTCAGCGGCAGGAGAAAGGCTGGTGATCATATTAAATTTGATGGCAAGAAACTAGCAAGAGATCAAGTCTGGTTTATGTGCATTTTTGTATTTAAGATTGGATTAGGCCTTATAGCCTTTGCAATAAAACCTTGGCTGGGATTTTTATTTCTAGTAGCTTATGGAGTTTACTTTTATAGAGAAATGAGTAGTGACAATGTGGAAGTTGCTGGAGAACTGGAACCATTGAAATTCAGTCCTAAAAGTGAAAATCCTAAAAAATCCTTAATTTTAGTTCAAACTATAGGATCACTTATATTTATTTTTATTGGATCACAAATGTTTGTACACAATTTGAGTGCTTTAAGTGTTTCCCTTGGAATTCCACCTCACATGGTTTCTTTACTATTGAGTCCAGTAGCAACAGAATTACCAGAAACTTTAAATGCTGTTATATGGGTAAGACAAGGTAAAGAAAATTTGGCTCTTTCAAATATTAGTGGGTCTATGATGATTCAAGCTACAGTACCAAGTGCATTAGGTATTATTTTTACACCATGGATGCTTGATAAATCCCTTATGATTTCAGCAATTATAACTTTTGCAGCAATTTTATTAATATGGACTACCTTAAAAAGACATCACTTATCAGCAAAAAGATTATCATTTAATGCTGTATTATATATTGTATTCATTATAGGAATATTTTATATAAAAGGTGGAATATAGTTTTATATTACATTTTAAAAATTATACGATGTAAGGATACAGTGGAAGTTTGGATTTTAACTTTTACTCCGTGCTATATGATAAGTGTTTCATCACTGCATAAAAGTTAAAATTCAAACTAGTAACTTTAAGTGTACGCATTTAATTACATTTAACAATGACTTATAACGCTTAAAATCAAGGCGGAACCTGCTGATATACTAATATATTGAGTTTTTATTCATTAACTTCATTTTCTTCAGTCTTCAATATATCCTTAGATCTATTTTCAGCATGGTTTTCCTGGAATTTCATTAAGTAGTAGGACTGTATTTTTTCTAAACTTTCTTCTTTTATAAACTTATCTGGTACTTTATAAATAAACTTTTCTAATTTCTCTTTAAGTTCCTTTTTTAATTTATTTGCTTCTTCTACAAAGTTCACCTGCTTTTGTCTGTAGGCTGAACAACTTTCATAAGGAACACTTGGTCTAAATGTAACATTCATACTTATTTCATCATTACAATCTTCTACCATATCTGAAAGTTGTGATTTATAATAACTTTGAATTTTTTCTCGCAATGCTTTACTAGTTTCATCTACCACAAAGTAATCAAAATTAAAAGATTTATATTCTTCTCTTTCTATAGTATTAATAAAATCTATAATTTCAAAATTATATTTACCTATTAAATCTTGAATATACGCCATAATACTATTATTGTTATCAAATAATTCAGGTTCACTTTGTGCCGTACACCAAACACCATTATGATTTTCATAATTATACATAATATACGAAAAGCTATTATCTAAATTGCAATACGCAGCAATACATAATCTTTTAAAATTATCACTTTTTATAAAATTCAAAGCATCATTATCCTTTGTAAAATTATTTTTACCTTGAAAATACTGTTTTTCATCCTCAACATATTTTGTTTTTTTATGTTCCAATTTTTTTAATTCATTACTTAAAAGCAGCTGTGACTCATTAATAGTAGTATCCATAATATTATCCCCCTTGAATCATGTAGTTGTAACATTTAATAGAATCCATCCTTATTTTCTAACATTATCAACTCAGTTTTGAAAAATTATCAATTATTTAAATTTTATACCACATCGCGGTAAATATCAACATACATGGTATATATGTATACATATGTAAAAGGATAATTTAACAAACTTACCTATCACTTTCCCGTTTCATAAGAATGCAAGTAGATTCAATTCCACTATTCAGTGCAGAAATGCATCTGGCATCTGGAAAAGCTTTCTTTGCCATGTTAGTGAGTGTCTGTCCTGGACCAAGCTCTACAAATAATCTAACACCACGTTCAAACATTGATGTAGCAGCATCATGCCATCGAACTGGATTTGCAACTCCAATTGAAAGGTCCTGTCCAATTTCTTCACCTTTTCGAAGCACCCTTGCTCTGCAATTACCTACAAATAATATCCTTGGGGCTTTCAAATCTATGCTAGCTATTTTGCTTGCTATTTCATCAGAGACATTTTTAAGAAGCCTACAATGTGAGGGTACACTAACCTTTAAAAGCTTAGCCTTATGTGCTCCTGCAGAAAGTGCCAAGACAAATACTGCTTCAATTGCTGAAAGACTACCTGCAATTGTGATTTGATCCCGAGCATTCAGGTTTGCGATGAAAACTGGTGAAGCTGCTGTATTTACCTTATCTACTAAAGAACTTACTCGTAGTTCATCAAGACCAAGAATAACTCCCATACCATAACCTTTAGGATAACTATTCTCCATAAGTTTTCCTCTAAGTTCAACTACTGACAATGCATCTCTAAAATCCAATGCACCAGATACAACTGCTGCTGCAAAAGATCCAACAGAATGTCCTGCAACTATATCAGGAACCACTCCTTCAGATTTTAGTGTTCTAGCTATTGCCACACCAGAAATAAGTAGGGATAGCTGAACTGCAATAGTAGAGGAAAGTGCTTCTTTAGTATCTAGCAAAAGTACATCTCTCCCTAAAAGCGAGCTTGCTTCTTCGATTGTTTTGCTTATCATTGGGTGCTCAGGCAGTTCATGTAGCATACCCGGCTCTTGTGAACCTTGACCTGGAAATAAAAATGCAGCACTCATACTATCCCTCCAAAATTTCATCTTCATACCATGGATTTTTAACTAATTTAGGTCCATTAAAAGTTCTAACTAAAACAGGACTATTACCCCTTGCATATTCAGCTAGAGCCATACTCCCTTTTGGTGTTTCAAGCTGTATATCCATCTTAGCAGTCACTTTTGATAACTCCTCTATAATATCTCGAGCTGTTTTAACAGATAAAAAACTTTCTGCTCTAATAATAATATCTAGATCACTAGTATCAGTTACAGTCTCTATTCCGCTAGCCAATTCAAATCCAACACTGCCTGTAGGTCCCCAAACCATACCATAACCTTCTAATATACTGTCTACAATTTCTAGCGTTTTAAATATGTGTGTTTCTCTTATATGTTTATTAGTCCTCCACAGCTTACCTTCTGTTAATTGTTCAGGCATTATGTTTGCAACTATACTGCTGCACAAAATAGTGGCAGCACATCGCTCACTTCTATTAGTACCACGTATTCCTACTGGAACCACATCATTTATTAATGGAGCACGGCGCACCACCACAAATGGTGCCCGTTTTACTGCTTCATTAATCCATAAAGCATCCGTAAAATCTCCAATAAGATCACTTACATCATTAATCTTTAATAAATCGTTAACCTTTAATCCCATTCTTCTTTCAACCTATTACGAACTTTAATTCCAGCAGCTCTTCCTACAAGGGCCTTTTCTGAAGTAAGACGGTTACTTAAATCTCTAATTCCAGAAGTACGAGTTACTTCTATAGCTTTAGATAACTTTTCTTTTATGTTTTCAACATCTTCTGCTTTTGGTTCTGCAGCATTAATTCCACTTACTAATTCCTCTAAGGTTCCTAGTGTAGAATATGAGCCTATATCATAAGCCATAGAAGGAACTTTTTTAGCTGCTTCATCAAGTTCTTCCACAGTACGCTTAGTAATTCTAGCAGCAGATTGTTTTGACATAGCATGTACCAATACTCCTGGATCATCTAGTGCAATAAGTCTATTTGCTTGATATCCATGTGTTAAAAATGCTCCTGATATAGATGGTCCAACTAGTAAAGAAACAATCGGGTGACCAGCATATCTTGCTGTAGCATAAGCATCTACAGCTCCTGCACAAGACTGAAATATACCAAGTAATTCTTCTTTATATCCATAAGCCTGACTTGGTACGTCTACAACTGCAATTATTGGACGTTTCTTTTCTTTATCTGCATCTTCTTCCATTGCTTCTCTTACATACTTAGCAATAGTCCAACCTTCTTCGAGTCCAACCTCTCCTTTGCGGGCTCTTGGAAAACGGCTGTTTGGATTAGGTACTACAGCAATATAACGAACTAGTTCATCCCCTAACTTAACATCAGCACATAATATTGATGGTACATCTCCTACCTTTAGATTTTCTATGCCTGTCAACTTTTCAAACCACATTCTTCCTCTGCTCATTACTTTTTCATTTTGTTCAACTTTTTGTATTTTTACATTCTCAACTTCTTCTGAAGTACACTCCTTTCCCCACATTTTACGAACTTCTATTGGGTTTAAAGGCTTAGTTGTATCAACCGCATTAATACGCGAAAGATATAGATTTATTTGTTTGCTTCTAAGTTTAGAAGGTTTTCCTTCCTTTACCACAGCTTTAACTGCTTCAACAATATCAGTAATATCATCTTCAGCAAGTACATCAGCAAGTCCTATTGCTTGACGCTGAGCTCCACCTATAGTATTCCAGATAAGTTTTTTATCACTGGAATCAAATTCAGCCACTCCTGCTTCTTGTTCAATAACTTCAGGTCCATTTAGTGTCATTCTTCCTTCGCGAGTAATAATGATTTTACTAAATAAACCTGCTGTCATGGACATTCCACCAAAGCATCCTATTTTTCCTGGTATAACACCAATTACAGGTACATAATTACGTAATGCAACAATTGCAGACTGAATTTCAGAAATTGATAATAGTCCATAATTAGCTTCTTGAAGTCTAACTCCACCACTGTCAAGTACTATTACTGCATTAGTTTTTACACCTCTTTTATTATCACTAACTGCTATTTCCAACGCTCCAGCAATCTTTGCTCCTGAAACTTCACCAATACCGCCGCCCTGAAAGGCACCTTCTATAGAAATAACAACTGCTCTTTCGCCTAAAATTGTTCCGCGAGCCACTACAACTCCGTCATCACATTGCGGCACTATACCCTGTGGTTCTAGGTGCGGTGATTCAAATCTTTCAAATGGTCCAAGCAGTTCTCTAAAAGTTCCTTCATCAAGTAATGCTTTTACACGATCACGTGCTCCAAGTTCTACAAAACTATCTTTGAGCCTTATCATCATTGCTCACCTCCAAAGCTTGTAATAATCTCATTGTAACCATACCTGGTGTTGCACCAAAATCATTAATTTCAATCTTTGCAGCAATATCGTTGGCTTGAAAAAATTTATCTAATATATCTTTCCATATCTGTTCAAATCCATCAAATCTAGTTCTTACTACAACATAAGCCTTTTTTTCTTTTATTGGCTCTAGCAAAATTTCTAAATCCCCGGAACCTACTACTCCAACATATGCACGCTTAGGTACAGACTTTGTTGCAGAATATTCAAAGGTTAATTTCTCCATGTTAAGCTACCTCCAAATCTTAATCTTTTAATTTAATATAAAAACGCTAATTTATCATCATCTTACCAACTCTGGAATTTAGCTGGTGGTTCATATAAGCCTGAAGACCAATCTACAAGATCATCAATACTCCTTGCTGCAAGTAAAGAACGTTTAGCATCGGTACGTTTTATTTTAAGATCTTCTGGGAAAGCTATTACTCCAGCTTTTCTCAATTTTTCTGTAACCTCCGGATCATTTCTCTGTCCAATTGGAGTTACTCCAGCAACAGCAGTCAATGCTTGACGGCGTTCTTCTAAATTCTGAGCTTTATACAAATAAGCAATTCCTTCTTCAGTTACTACGTGGGTTACATCATCACCATATACCATAACTGGTGCAATTGGTAACTTAGCATCTTTTCCTACTTTAATTGCATCCAATGATTCTACAAATACAGGTTTATTGCCCTGTTGAAAGGTTTCAACCATTTGAACCACTAATTTTCTACCACGAGCAATTGAACTTTCTTCTGTTATCATGTTTAGCCAAGCATCTGTAGCATGCCTTCTTCCATGGGGATCTGAGCCCATATTAGGAGCTCCTCCATAACCTGCAAGTCTTCCAAGTGTAACTGTTGAAGAATGACCATCAGCATCCATTTGAAGCGTAGATCCAACAAATGCATCTACTGCATATTGCCCAGCAACCTGACACATTGCACGATTTGAACGAAGACTTCCATCTCTACCTGTAAAGAATATATCTGGTCTTGCTGCAACATACTTTTCCATGCCTACTTCTCCACCAAAGCAATGCACACTTTCCACCCATCCACTCTCTATAGCTGGAATTAATGTTGGATGTGGATTAAGAGTCCAGTTTTTGCATATCTTACCCTTTAGTCCAAGTGATTCACCATAAGTAGGAAGAAGTAATTCTATTGCTGCTGTATTAAAACCTACCCCATGATTAAGAGATTGTACATTATGTTTTTCATATACTCCACGAATAGCCATCATAGCCATAAGAATATGCATTTCTGTAATCTGTCTAGGATCTCTTGTAAATAATGCCTCCAATTGATATGGCTTGTCGGATACTACAACAAAATCTACCCATGAACCTGGTATATCTACCCTAGGTACTTCATCAACTAATTCATTAACTTGAGCAATTACAATTCCATCACGGAATGCTGTAGCTTCAACAATAGTTGGTGTTTCTTCTGTATTAGCTCCAGTATAAAGATTACCACTAGCATCTGCTTTATCTGCTGCAACCAAGGCTATGTTTGGTGTAAGATCAACAAATAATCTTCCATACAATTCAAGATAAGTATGAATTGCTCCAACCTCCACAATGTTGTCTTCAATGGCTTGAGCCATACGAAGACTTTGAGATCCTGCATAAGAAAAGTCCAATTTTTTTGCAATCCCTTTTTCAAAGATATCAAGATGCTCTGGCCTGGATACACTTGACATAACCATATGTAAATTATTAACTTTATCCGGATTTACATTATTAAGTGCATTTGAAAGGAAGGATGCTTGTTTTTGATTATCTCCTTCTAAAGCCACACAATCCCCTGATGTTATAAGTGTTTCAAGAACTTCTACAATTTTTTCTGTTGGTATAACTCGCCCATTTACTAACTTTTGTACTTTGGCAATTTGGCCTGCCTTTTTATCACGTCGAGTAGTCCATGAACGTTGTGAACCAACATTTAAACTAGATTGATTCATGATTTATTCCTCCATTTTCTTGTTTATTTCATTATAAACTTGATATATATATAACGTCTAATATATAATTATGTATAATATATATACATTTAAATGTATGGAAGGATAAAGTTATGGAATTATTGCAACTTAGATATTTTCAAACAGTAGCCCATCTTGAGCATATGTCAAGGGCAGCAGAACAACTTCGTATTCCTCAACCATCCCTTAGCAAGACTATTTCTCTTTTAGAAAAAGATCTGGGTGTTTTATTATTTGATAGACGTGGAAAATACATATATTTAAATCAATATGGTAAGGCCTTTTTAAGGAGAGTAGATCAAGCACTAGCAGCATTAGAAGATGGGAGGCACGAACTTAATGACTTATCCGGAAAAACCTTTGGAGATGTTAAACTAGCAGTTCTTGCAGCCTCCAATCTTCTTCCTGATCTTTTAAGTTCATTTTGCAAACAGTATCCACATATAAATTTTAATCTTATTCAGCATTTTTCAAACTCAATAACACGACCTGACTTCGATTTATGCATATCATCTTCACCTGTAAAATTAAATGATATTGACAGTATACCTTTAATAACTGAAGAAATTTTTTTAGCAGTACCAATAGAACATCCTTTAGCTAAACGAAGCAGTATAAAGCTAACTGAAGTTGCTAATGATGGTTTTATAAGTTTAAGACGTGGTAAAAAACTTAGAGAAATAACTGACACTTTTTGCAGCTATGCAGGATTTACTCCCCATGTCATTTTCGAAAGTGATGATCCAGCAACTGTACGTGGTTTAATAAGAGCTGGTCAAGGTGTAGCATTCATTCCTGCTGTATCCTGGGGAGGTTCTACAGGTTCTTCTATGGTCCTTTTACATATAGAAGAACCTGTATGTAGGCGTACTATATCGCTAACATATAAAGCAGAACGATATCTTCCCAAGGCAGCACGGTTATTTCGTCAATTTACCATTGACTATTTTGCTAAACTTGCTTTTAATAATAAAGCTCAGGACTAGAAATATTCTATGCCTATAAACAATAAAAGCTGATTCCTGTACAATACAGAAATCAGCTTTTAAAATCTTAATATTACTTTTTTAATATTCCTCACATGATATCATTTCAAAAATTGTACTTTCTTATAAAATTAAATTACATCAAAAAAGCACATTTGATTACTTTGAGGAAGACCTTTTAAACAGCCAAACTTTTTAAGTAATTCTATAGCAGAATTACCAATTTTAGAGCGTTTCTTTACATCCTCTATAGAGCTGAAGGTCTCTTCCTTGGCCGCATTATATATACCTTCTGCTGCTACATTTCCCATTCCAGATATACTATTTATAGGTGGCCTTAGCCCTTCCTCTTCTACTATAAATTTAGTAGCATTGGATTTATATAAATCAATTGGAAGGAACTTAAAACCTCTCTCATACATTTCCAAAACTATTTCTAAATCATCGTACATATCTTTATCCTTAGGGGTAGCTTGATTGCCCATCATTTCAATTTCCTTCATTTTTTCTCTAACTTTTTCTTTGCCAAATATCATGAATTCACTGTCAAAGGACTTTGCTCTAATGGTAAAGTATGCTGCATAATAAGCCTTAGGTATATGAACCTTAAACCAAGCTATTCTAAAAGCCATCATTACATAAGCTGCAGCATGAGCCTTAGGGAACATGTATTTTATCTTCCTACAAGAATCTATATACCATTCAGGAACATCATGTTCTCTCATTAAAGCTTCATATTCTGCCCATTTTGCAGGATCTTTTAATGCTTTTCCCTTACGTACAAGCTCCATTATCTTAAAGGCAGTATTGTTTGGCAAACCTTTTTTGATAAGATAAATCATAATATCATCTCTGGTACACACTGCTTCGCTTAAGGTAACTACTCCCTGATCAATTAAGTCCTTTGCATTTCCAAGCCATACATCAGTACCATGTGAAAGTCCTGATATACATATCAAATCTGAAAATGCTTTTGGCATTGTATCTAAAAGCATTCCTCGTACAAACTTAGTACCAAATTCAGGAATACCAAAAGTTCCTACCTTTGAATTTATCTGTTCTGGTGTTACTCCTAAAGCCTCAGTGGATGAGAATATGGACATAGTCTCCTTATCATCCATAGGTATCTCATGTGGATTCACTCCTGTTATATCCTGAAGCATTCTTATAACTGTGGGATCGTCATGCCCCAGTATATCAAGCTTCAATAGGTTCTGGTCAATGGAGTGATAATCAAAATGTGTTGTTATAATATCTGAATTAGAATCATCTGCAGGATGCTGAACAGGGCAAAATTCAAATATTTCACGCCCCTTTGGAACAACTATGATTCCTCCCGGATGCTGTCCTGTAGTTCTCTTTATTCCTGTACATCCTACTGCAATCCTGGTTATTTCTGCCTTATTTACTGGAACATTTTTTTCATCATAATATTTTTTCACATAACCAAAGGCTGTTTTTTCTGCTATAGTACCTATAGTTCCAGCCTTAAAAGTTGTGCCTTTTCCAAATATAACTTCTGTATATTTATGAGCTTTTGCCTGATATTCTCCTGAAAAGTTTAAATCTATATCTGGCTCCTTATCTCCATTAAAACCCAAAAAAGTTTCAAATGGTATATCTATACCATCCTTAACCAGTTTTTCTCCACAAACAGGACATACTTTATCTGGTAAGTCAAAGCCATTTTTAACACCATAATCTGAAAAATCCGAATGCTTGCAGCTAGGGCACCTATAGTGTGGAGGCAGTGCATTTACTTCTGTTATACCAGTCATGTTTGCAACAAAGGAGGAACCAACAGATCCTCTAGAACCTACCAAATAGCCATCGTCATTTGATTTCCATACCAACTTTTGAGCTATAATATACATTACAGAGAATCCATTTTTTATAATTGATTCCAACTCTTTATCTAATCTAGTCTGAACAATTTCTGGCAGCGGATCTCCATATAGCTCATGTGCCTTTTCATAAGCTATATCCTTAATAGTCTGTTCACAGCCATCTATATGCGGTGGACATTTTTCTGGTGAAATAGGACTAATCTGCTCACACATATCTGCTATCTTATTAGTGTTTGTAACTACCACTTCATAAGCCTTTTCTTCCCCCAAATAGGAGAATTCCTGAAGCATCTCTTCAGTAGTTCTTAAATATAAAGGAGCCTGATTATCTGCATCCTTAAAACCCTGACCAGCTTCTAGTATACGTCTGTATATCTCATCTTCAGGGTCCATGAAGTGAACATCTCCTGTTGCCACTACAGGTTTATTGAATTTTTCTGCTAATGCTATAATTTTTTTATTAATTTTCTTTAGATATTCTTTGTTTGGTACCTGTTCTTGTCTTACCAAATAATCATTATTTCCTAAAGGCTGTATTTCCAAATAATCATAATCCTGTGCAATAGCCTCTATTTGCTCATCAGATTTTCCAAGTAATATTGCTTGATATAATTCACCTTCACTACAGGCACTACCAAGGATTAAGCCTTCAGAATATTTTTTGTACATGCTTTTCAATATACGCGGCTTTTTATAAAAATAATCCAAATGAGAATAGGATACCAACTTATACAAATTCTTTAAGCCTACATAATCCTTTGCCAATATTATTGCATGATAGGTTTTTAGCTTCTTGTATTCTTCCTTTTTAGCAGCCTCATCAGAACCATATACATCCACATCCTGAAGAGTTTCTGCTCCTCTTTCTTTTAACTTTTCAAGCATTACATTAAATATCTTAACAGTGGTATCTACGTCGTCTAATGCTCTATGAGCAACCTCCACCTTTATACCAAGGTTTTTAGCAATTCTTCCTAATTTATAAGTTTTAAAATCAGGGAAGAGTTCTTGTGCTAAGGTCAAAGTATCTAGATATGTAAAATCGAAATCATATCCTAAAACTCTAGCATTATGCTTTAAAAACCCTATATCGAATTCAGCATTATGAGCAACTAAAACACTATCTTTAATAAAATCAAGCATTTTAGGAAATACCTGTTCTATAGTTTCTGCATCTCTTACCATGTCGTCAGTTATATTAGTAACTTCCACAACCCTTGGTGGAATAGGTTTCTTCGGATTTACAAAACAGCTAAATTTATCTATTACCTTTCCATCTTTAATTTTCATAATTCCTATTTCAGTAATTTTTTCTATTACTGGAGAAAAGCCTGTAGTTTCCAAATCCAACACACAATATGTAGTATCAATGCTCTGTCCCTTTATATTTGTTACAGATGGCTTTTTATCAGGCGCCAAATAAGCTTCCACTCCATATATAATCTTCATGTCTGGATTATCCCTTCCTAAAAGCTTATGTGCTTCTGGAAAAGCCTGCACTACTCCATGGTCTGTTATGGCAATAGATTTCATTCCCCAGCTCATGGCCCTTTTAATCAAATCAGTAGCACTAGTCATAGCATCCATTTGACTCATTTGTGTATGCATGTGAAGTTCTACCCTCTTCATCTCTGACTTATCTTGTCTCTTAACCTTCTTCATACCCTCTGTTTCAATTACAGTATTGGCAATAACCTCAATTTCCTGAGAAAACTTGCTATATCCTGAATTTCCAGCAAGTCTAACACCCTTAGCCTTTTTAAGCCTTGATAATACCCCACTATCCTCACCAGGTTTACAGAATACCTTACATGTAATTGAACTTGATCCATCATACAAATCAAAGGAAATTAATGTTTTTCCACTTCTTAATTCCTTTGGTTCTATATTTGATATTTCACCTTCTATAGCTATTCTGCCTTCATCAGGTGTAATGTCAGTAATTTTTACTATAGGTTCCTTAATATTAGGATTTCTACCTAATATCAAGCATGAAGTTCCTTTTTTCATGGCAGCTTCTGCTTTTACTTCCTGTTTCTTTTCTACAACTTTCTTAGGTAATTTAGGGGTCTCCTCCTTAGCTATTACGCTGTTATTAATTTCTTTCTTAATAAACAGCATTTCACTTGCACGTTTATCCTCTGCCATTTTTAATAATTCTTCACTGCTTAATTTATCAACGAAACTTATTTTGTAATCTGTACCATAGAGGTTTTTTATTACTTTATGAATTTTTTTATCATAATCCATAGTTTTTAAAAAGCCTGATACTGGAATTTTAAAATTAAAATTTATAGTATCTTCTGCCACTTCATATTCACTACTATTCATCACTGCTTTTAAAGCAGGATATCTGTTTGCCACAAAAAATACTATATTCTTCAATTCTTTCTCTATAGGCTTTTTATCGGTTCCCTCGGCATACTTTACAGCAATTCTAGAATCATTTAAAGCAAATCTTTGTCTTATAAACTTATTAAGATGCTCAAATTCTTCTATTTCAATATATTTATCTGAGCTAATTTTCATTTCCAGAGTTTTGGTTTTTTTGCTTAAGACTACAGATTCTACAATGGCAGTATTTATGTTTCCCTCTAGTTCACAATCACTAAAAATTTCATTTATTTTCTTCATACTATTTTTAACCTTCTCCCAAAAATTTTTAGCATGTTACTATTATATAAGATAAAATTGTACTTTGTCATGTATTAAAAAAAGGTATAGGAGAACGCCTTTATAAAGAATGCCCCTATACCTCCTTTATATTTGTTCTATATACTATTTATACTGTTTTTAAGATTTATATTTATTACTATTTTTGAGCAAAATATAACTTAGGCATATAATTAAAAGGAAATGAAATATATAAAGTCTTCCATAGCTTATACTATAAAAGACTCTAGATATCATAATATTGATTAATTTAAAAAATTAAAGATTTCATCTTTAAATAAGATTAATTTACTATATCTAAAACTTTCCTGTTTCAATTCTTTTATTGTCTATTGATAGTATAAACTGAGATTCTATCATTATACTTTCAGGATTTGCATAGGTATCAAAATAAAAATCTGTTGATACATCCTTTGTCCAAAATATAGCTAGCATAATATTTTGATCATTTTTAGGATTCTTTGCTGAAAATATTCCGCTGACACTATCACTATTTTCTGAAAAACTCTGAGCAAATACTCTTGTTTTATTTATAGAAAGTGGAATATTATTTGCCATTAAGCTAAATATTTTATTGTTCCAGGGGTTTCCTATAAGTACAATATTACTATTTTTAAGCTCATTTTCAGTTACACTATTATCTGATTGAATTGACAGCTTATTATAAGAATTTCCAAAATAACTTTTTAATTTACTATTAACAAAAGCTTCCTCTTCCTTAGTAAGAGAAGAAGGTTTAACTATTATTGCTTTTTCACCATTTTCAACTCTCAAAAGTAAACTTCCAAGAACACTTCCATTGGCCTGTTCTGAAGCTTTTATTTTCTCTTTTAATGTCTCATGTTTAATTTGATTTATTTCCTCATCAGTAGGCTTTAAATTTTCTGCCTTATATTCCCCTGAATAAATTTCATCACCTATATAATCTCTAATTTTTGATCCAGCTTGTTTTTCAATTATATTTAAAAATCCTTCTATAGATGAATTTTTAAACTTATATTCTTTAAAATATGTCTGCATTATTTTCAAAAAGCTATCCTGGCCAACCATCTTTCTTAAATCTTCCAATATTAAAGGTGCTCTAACATAAATTGCCTGAACATATGATGTCTTATCATTTCCAAACTTGTCCACACTTGAACCTGCACAAGGTAAATTTAATATCTTGGGGTTAATTTCAGCTAGTTTAGAAAAACTATATCTTAAACTTCGAAGTACAGCATTAGGAGAATATTGTCCTTCACATTTTTCAAAATAATATGCAGTAAAAAAAGTAGCAAATGACTCATCTAAAAAAGGTTCTTTATACTCATTATTTCCTACTGTGACATACCACCATTGATGACATAACTCATGAATAGCTCCTTGAATTATAGAAGGTTTAGCATCAATATATCTTTTAGTTGATGGAGTTTGAATTTCAATACTTGTTACATACTTTGGCATTTGAATAAGTTCAGGATACTCCATGGCTCCACCCTCATAATAAGATTCAACAATATCGAACTCATCATAAGGATATTTGCCAAATTGCTGGCTGAAAAATTTCATTGCATTTACTGAAGCATCCAATACACTTTGAGCTATATCTACAAGTGATTTATCATCTGTAGATAAATAATAACTATTGACCTTTATTCCATCTATTTCCTTCGATATACATTTAAAATAAGGACTTATCATTATTATGAAGTCTCTTGCATTTTTTGCAGTTAAATTTATAACCTTTTTGTTATCTGTTGAAGATATTTCTTTTTCTTTTCCAGTAGAAACTACTACAAAGTCCTTTGGAACTTTTATATTTATATCATATTCTGAAACATCACTATAATTTGATTCTCCTATAGGATAGAATTTAGTTTCATCCCATCTATTTTCTTTCAAATCATAAATAGACAGTACTGGATACCAATCTGCTAATGAATATACATCATTAAAATAGCTAAGTCTAGAAGTTCCCTTTGGAATCTTTAAACTAAATTGTATAGAAACGTTTACATTATCATTTTTCTTAAGATTTTTTTCTAAATTTATCTTAAGAATCTCATTATCTTCAGTGAATTTTGTGTCTTCACCATTTATCAATACCTTTTCAATAGATATATCACCTTTTTCCTCTTCTGTTAAAGGTACATTTTTTGTATTAGTATAGGAGAAAGGCATTGTTTCTCTTTTGTTATATAAATCTGGATATAAATGAAATACAAGTTCTTTAAGATCAGCACCGCTAGAATTGTGAACGGAAACGTTTTCTTTTCCTGCTAAAGTTTTCTTGGCACCATTAAGTTCAATATCCATGCTATATTTTGCAGTTAAAGAATCTGCTTTTACTGGAGTACTTTTAAAAAAGCAGAAAATTGATAATAAAATTATAAAGGTTGTTGAGATTATTTTAGCATTACTTCTTTTCAAACAAAATCACATCCTTTCATTATATAAATATTAAGTAGATTATACCATTTAATTCCATGTATTTAAACAAAAACTTATATAAATGCTTATTTATGGTAGTACTTTTAAGTTGAAAGAATGTAACTTTAATCATATCAAGTAATACTAATTTATGCTAAATATTTATCAAAAAAAATGTAATCTGTATAAAAACTATAAAAATATTATGCTATTCTTATAAATTTTACACAGATTATTCTGTATCTTAATTTTTACATATTTACAAAATAAATTTATTATTTATCAAATGTAACTACATAAGTATTTATATTATTCTTGTTAATCACATCACTAGAATTTCCATAGGTAAAGGACAATGCGGTTCCTGTGCTATCCCAACAAATATTTGAAATACAAGGCACTCTTTTAATTTTCTTTTCTTTAATATTACCATCCTTGTCTTTAATCTTAACTGTAATATAATCATTTTCTTCATTTTTATCATTTAAACTAGATGCTTTTACTATCTCTTTTATGTCTCCAGTTTTGGTATCTATAACCTTAACAGACACATCAGATTTTTCATTATTGTTATTATTATTTATTTCATTATTACTCTCTATATAGGCAGCTTTGCTTCCATCTGGTGAAAGTATGTAATCAGATGTAAATGATCCTGAGCTTATTCTTCCTTTAGGTAATTTAAGATTTTGAATTATTTTACCAGATTCATTCAGTATAAGTGCTCCAAAAGTTCTATTTGTATAGACTCCATTAATTGCATCACCATTATTATCAAACTTATCCATAATAATTATCTTTCCTTTTTTATCTGCATGGGAAGAATATTTATCGAAATAAATATCCTTTATTTCCCTAGTTTTTACATCTATGGAGCATACTTTTACTCCCTCTTTACCATTTTTATTTTGAGTATAATAAAACTTACCTTCTACACTGCTTCCTAAATCTTTAATATCATCTATACCGGATATCCATGCATCATCATGTTCTTCACCATTATAATTTCCATCAGCATATACCTTTCCATTTATATCAATTACTGACCAATGATTGAAATAATTTGCTAAGATTTTATTGCTACTTACCCATATGAATTGAGCATCGCTATTTAATTTTTCAGTATTTACATCTTTAATTTCGCCTGTAGACAAATTTAATAATTTTACATTTTTATGAAGAAGATCTCCTGATTCAAGGGCTTTTTTCCATTCTTCACTTTCAATTTTAGGAATAACCCTTGCTTCTGCATAGAGAACATATTTCTTATCTGGTGACACTCCTAAAAATTCATCTATATTAACATTTTTAAAGTCTTCAAATTTCTTCGTATTTAAATTATATATACTGCAATATCTTATAATTCTAGTAGAATCAGGATTTTTAAATTCACTTTTTTTAGTTAAAGTCAAAACCTCATTTTCATTCATCCATGCTGCACTCTCAATATTCTCATACTTGTCAATTTGATATCCATTTTCATTAACTTTGGCAGAAGGCTTATATGCCATAACTTTTATATTATTTGTAGATTTAGCAGATACATCACTGGTTACTTTAAATATACCTACACCTCCTATAACCCCTACCACTAAAATCAAAGCCAAAATTTTCTTACCTAACATTGAATTTTACCCCCTATGTTATTGATAAATTAATGTTATCAAAACTTTTTCACAAAGTTATGAATAAATGTCACAATCTTGTAAACTTTATGGAGAAAATTCAACACAAAAAGTAGTACCTTCATTTAACTTAGAATTTACACTTATAGTTCCTCCTTGTTTTTCAACCAATTTCTTAACTAAAGCTAATCCTAATCCAGCACCTCCAGTTTCACGGCTTCTATGTTTATCAGCCCTGTAAAACGGTTCAAAAATTTTAGTAAGCACTTCTTCCCTCATACCTATTCCAGTATCTGCAACACTTATAATTATTCTGCCTTTGTCATTTTTATAACATTCAACATTTATACTTCCCTTTAACTTATTATATTTTATAGCATTGTCAATTAAATTGATAAAAACATGTTTTAAACTTTCTTCATCCAAATTTGCATCAATATCTTCAGCATTACATTTTAAAATCAAACCATTTTTCTTTATTTTTGCCATCATTGCTTTACAGGTTTCATTCAATAATCTTCTTAAATTAACTTCACTTTTTTCAATTTCAAAATCATATTTTTCAAGAGCAGATAAATTCAATACATTATCTACCATGCTTGAAAGCCGCTCACAGTCTTTAGATATACTTAAAGTTCCTTCTTCGATTAATTTCATATCATCCTTATACATTCCAATAACATCTGCATAAGCCTTTATACTAGTAATTGGAGTTTTAAATTCATGTGTTACATTTCCTATAAACTCTTTTTGTTGCTTGTCCATCTCTTTTAATTTCTCTACTGCTCTACTTAAAGAATCTCTTTCAACTTTAAGATCTTTAATGTTTTGTTCTATGGTATCACTCATAAATATAAGACCTTTATTCAATTCACCTAATTCATCATTTCGATTTACTTTATGAACTTTATTAAATTTACCTTTTTGAATATCTTCCACCAAATCTTTCATTTCATATATATCCCTGGTTAACCTAGAAAAATAAAAGCTTTCCACAGCTATACCAAGTATTAACACCAAAAAACCTATGCCATAAAATAATTTTTTTATATTATTGTAAAACAAGTTATTTTCCTTGTTTGAATATTCCAATTCTAAAATTGCTACTGTATTTCCATTATATTTAATTGGAGAATAGAAATATATTACATCCTTAATTTCTTTAAAAGAAACCTTATCTTTATTGGCATAGTCTATCATGATTTTTTTCTTATCATTCTCGTTTAATTTTGCATCTGTCTTAAATCCTGAAAGGAGTTCTCCTTTTGTATTATATATATTAGCAGGTATAGTCCTTAACCATGTTTTGTTAAAAATGCTTCCTCTTGCTAAACTATTACTATAGTCATCATTTTTATTCAACCTCATTCGCTCGCTAAAATATTCTTCAAACATATCTTTTTGCTTAAATAAAATAGCCTGTGTCCCTTTTTCCTGATATTCCTTTATTCCACTGAGTACAAAAAAGTTTAAAAATAATATTACAATAAGCAATAGTGAAGCTGTAAAAGATATTAGCTTAAATTTAATTCCCATTTTCAATTAATTCATCAACCCCTTTATAGCCAATACCATATACCGTTTGTATTAAATCCTGATAATTATTACCCAGCTTTTTCCTTATTCTCTGAATGTGTGTATCTACCGTTCGTGTTCCTCCAGCATAATCCATATTCCATATTATATTTAAAATCTGCTCACGAGAATACACTGTACCTGAATTTGAAAGAAGTAAATACAATAAATCAAATTCCATAGGTGTAAATTCTAGCAGAGAATTTTTTATACTTACAGTTCTCTTCTTTTTATTAATATTGAGATCACCTATATTTATAACACCACTGTCCTTTTCTTCATCAATAGTTTTATCAAGCCTTCTTATAAGAGACTTAATTCTTGCAATAAGCTCTCTAATATCAAAAGGTTTAGTCATATAATCATCTGCTCCAAGTTCAAGTCCAAGTATCTTATCCACAATATCTTCTTTTGCTGTAAGCATAATAATTCCAATATTTTTACCTTCTAACCTTTTACAGACATCATATCCATTTATTACAGGAAGCATTAAATCTAAAACTACTATATGCGGCTTATAAACCTCCACTTTATCAAGTGCTTCTCTGCCATCATAAGCTCTTTCCACAAAATAACCTTCTTTTTTTAGTGCATAAGTAACTACATCTAAAATGCTCTTTTCATCATCCACTAAAAGAATTTTTTCATTCACTTTTTTGTTCCTCCAAATTTACATTTCAATTAAAATTATAATTCTTACACAGTAAAATTATATCATACACTACTATTCATCAAAAGATTCCATATGATTTCATGTTTTCTATATTTGTATAACTAAATATAGAATCATTTATCTATTAATAATATCACTAGTTGTATCATCCAAAAGTTCAGGACTTTAAAAATTTTTTAATCACCCTACAATTTGGAAGTTTTTTTTTAAAATAATAAAGTATAGATGTAATTATAGAGGGAAATATATTTTTGTAATGAATTATGGAGGAGGAACAAACATGGATGAAAAAAACAAAGAAATTTTAAAAGGCTTTAAGGAAAAAAAGACAGATACTGAAGTTGCAAGAGAATTAAATACTGTTAAAAATCAACAGGATTCTTTAGAACATACCTTAAATGAAATTAAATCAACACTAGGAAGCACTTTAAACAAAAAAAGTTCTTCAATGCAAGCAACGTCTCAGTCTCAAGGACAATCCCAAAATAATCAACAAATTTCAAGTGAACTTACACAGGAAATTCGCGGACTTAAAACTCGTGCTCAACAGCAGCAGCAGCAAGTTCAACAACAGTTACAGTCTTCTATTCAACAAGCTATGTGTTCTTTAAATGAAGCTAATGATCAAATACAAGCAAATAATGCGCTTGCACAAACTAATCAACTTATAGACCAAGTTCAAACTCAATTAAATCAAATGGCTCAACAGAGTCAGCAAGGCCAACAGGGAATGCAGGGTCAACAAGGAATGCAAGGACAAATGGGCCAACAGAATCAGATGAATCAACAGGGTCAAATGGGGCAACAGGGAATGCAGCAAGGATATCAATATCAGCAGGGACATGGTATGCACTAAAAAATAAGTAAATATAATGAGCTATCTCTAAAATCATTTTGAGATAGCTCATTTATTTTTATATATTGATTATTATTAAAGGATAAGATATGCCAAATCTATCTTATCCATTTATGTGTATAAGGAAAAATCTAATTTTAGCATCGCCCCAACCTAAATCCCAAGGTACATGATATCTATCTGTAGTATGCGAATTTACTAATGGATAACCATGACTATCAAATCCTGTTATTACTCCAAAGTGATCTACATTTCCCCTACCTTTTTCATAAGCAACTAGATCTCCAAGCTGTACTTTCCCAATTGCACCACTTGGAAGTCTTTCTGAAGATTCAGTTAACTCTTTAAAAGTGCCAACACTAATTACACTTCCTCTTCCACTGCCTGTTAAATAATTCTTTAAACCATCTGCATTAGACCAAGCTCTACTTCCTGGAGTCCAAGAACCACCAATAGGCATACCCCCGCCTTCTTTATCTCCTAATACTTGTGATGCAAAATTACTACAATCTCCTCCTATACCATTATAATCACTATATTTCTTGTTGTATTTAAAATTATTACTACTTCCCCAAGCAGCTCCACAGTATTTATCAGCATAAGCAACAGCCTTCTCTCTATCATAGAATGGTCTACTATAACTTAATGCTTCATGACCATTATTTGAATCATGAATATTAGGGAGCATTCTTAAAATACTATCAGCAACATTAGAATAACCAAGTAGTGCATCTTCAAAGCAATCAGTATACCAATCGTTATAAATAACCCATTTATCATTTTTCTTAATCAAACTTGTTGTATGTCTTATTCCAACTCCAAAAGAATTAATTGGAGAATTATCATCATTGTTATAAACATAATCAAACTTATATGATTCTTGTAAAGCCATTTTTATTATATTGCCTTTAGGATAAATCTTTTTTATTCTCACTGCAGAGGTTACTTTTCCAAAAGTTATGTTTCTTTCATTTGACCAATCATTAAGATATTTTACCCTTTTGATTTCATGCTCCAATGCCCATTTACCATATCTCTGCGAAGTATCAAAAAGTTCTTTTAG
Organism: Clostridium carboxidivorans P7; assembly: GCF_001038625.1. Taxonomy (GTDB): domain Bacteria; phylum Bacillota; class Clostridia; order Clostridiales; family Clostridiaceae; genus Clostridium_AM; species Clostridium_AM carboxidivorans. Next base: position 378,554 of record NZ_CP011803.1, on the reverse strand, counting down.
AGATGATACATCACCAGAGACAAATGCTGCTGAACGTGCATTGTATATTCTTTCAACTTCTGATTTTAATTGATTTTCATCAATATTTTCAATTGAATTTTTCTTGTTAGGATCTGTTTTACCTTGATTTTCACTATTAGGCTCAATATTGCACTGAACGAATTTGTATCTTGCTAAATTACTGATTTGTATATTTTTTTGATTACATTTATTTGCATTTAGTATGTTGTAACTTAACTTTTCATCTTTAATTTCTGTTGAATTTTTCAGCTGCATTCCTTTAGCATAATTAAATTTGACTTTATATCCAAAAATAGAACTAATAATTAAAATAAAGAATATCACATGCTTATGTCTTTTTATCATTGCTAACTCATCACGCTCCTTTTAGTCTCTTAGTATATAACTTTCCCTGTCAGCACTATGAGTTATTCAATTTAATTTAAATTTTATATCCATTATGTACTGGTAATTAAAGCGATTAAAAATAAAAAAAGGAACTTATCTATAGAAGTTAACTATATACAAATTCCTTTTTTATTTAAAATCATTTTGAAATATTAGTACTGCTGCTTCAATAGTAGTATCAATATTTTTTACAATTACTTATAATAGTTGGACTTTGAAAAATGCTAATTTTTTCTCTATTAACCATCCATATACCTAAACATACCAATATTAGTGCAGCAATATTTTTAATTTCAAAAATACTCTCCTTTAAAAAAATAGCTGAAAGCACTGCTCCAAATATTGGAGTTAAAAAATTAAACATAGATACCGGACCTACTTTGTTGTATTTTAAAAGTAAGTTCCACAATGAAAATGCTGCAGAAGATAATAATGCCAGATAAATAAGCAATAAAGAAGATTCTACTGTAAAATTATAAACTCTTCCTTTAAACAAAACACCAATAAGTATAAGCATTAATCCTCCTATAAAAAGGCTGTAACCTGTTATTATAATTACATCCATACTTTTAGTAAGCTTTTTACCATAAATAGCGGATGCAGAAAAAATAAATGCTGCTATTATAACAAATCCTTCTCCCTGAAAACTAAAAGAAAAATTTAATAAATCACTACTAAAATTTACTATCATGACTCCTATAAATCCTGCAGTACATCCAATTATTTTTTGCATATTTAATTTATCATCTACATATATATAATGTGCTAAAATAACACTAAAAAATGTTACCGTAGAATTCATTATAGAACTTTTAACACCAGTGGTATTTGCAACTCCAATATAAAAAAATATGTATTGTAATGTGGTTTGCGTAAAACCTAATAAAGACAACTCCAATATATTCTTCTTTGAAATATCAAATACTTTTTTTCTGTACTTTTGCGCAATAATAAGTAATATTATACCTGCTATAGTAAATCTGTATCCTGCAAATACAAGTTCTGATGAAATATTAGATGAAGAAATATTAAATAGTTTATACCCTATTTTTATTGCAGGATAAGCACTTCCCCATAATAAGCAGCATATTGTTGCAATAACAGCAACAAATTTTGTGTTTGTAAAAATCTTTCTGTCCTTCAAAACTACCAAGTTCCTTTCTTTATGTATTATATAAAAATTTATGATTAACATTTACTAAGTCATCACTCTTAAGGCTCCATCTCTATACTCATTAGGACTTAATACTACAGGTAAACTTCCACAATCTATTATAGATTTACTTCCTATAACTCCACAAGGCTCTTTGGGAAACAACTGATTATTATACATGGCTCCTTGTGCAGCTACTTGTTTTAGTATAATAACTTTCTTCTTTTCAGTCTTTACTTTATCTACAAATTCATGAACTTCATCACATAAACTTGAATCTACATTTTTTAAGTAATATCTTATTTCTTGAACTATTTTATCACATACTCTATGCACTGTAGTTATATCTGATCTAGAAATTCCTCTTCCAGTTTTTAAATTTACATCTATATTAAGTATAATATCTGTACTGGAAGGGGTACCTCTTCTATTGAAATAAACAATATCCTTAAGATAACCTGGTGACCATCCAAATTTTCCTTGAGGTATTCCTAGTTCATCTGCACCAGTAAGCATAACAACTATACCTGTTATTAGATTAGTTACTCCTTCCCCTAACCTTCCTTGTACTTTAGTAGCTATAGGATAAAAGTCCATTATAGAATTTACCCATACTTGCTTATCATCAGGTTGTATAATTTTTATATGCACATTTTTTATAATATCTTCATTTTCCACAGCTTGATTTTCTAAACCTTCTTTTAAAAAAAGCACATTATTTTTTATATAAGTCTTTTCATCGAACATTATCTTTTCAATGTGAAAAGTTTTAATAACTAGCTTTCGTAATTCTTTATTCATTTTAATCACCTTAACTTTTTGAATTATACTACAATCTTAGCATTCAATATTATTACTTGCAAATGAACGAAAACCGTATTGCAAATTCTTATATGTTATATTACAAATTCTTATAGATTGAAATTCGAGTAATAGCAATTTTTTATATTTTTTGAATTGTATATCATATGCATGTATATTTAAAATAGATAAGTATATTTTTTTGCTTATCTAAAAATATTAAGATGTGGGGTATTAAGGTATGGAAGAAAAAGTTTTAACGGTATGTCCTTATTGCGGTGCAGGCTGTAATTTGTACTTAGTAGTTGAAGACGGAAAAATCAAAAGAGCAGAACCTGCAAATGGCAGAACAAATGAAGGAGAGTTATGTTTAAAAGGATACTACGGATGGGATTTTCTAAATGATCCTCAACTTTTAACCGCTCGTATAAGAAAACCAATGCTTAGAAAAAATGACCAACTAGTAGAAGTTACATGGGATGAAGCTATTAAATTTACTGCAGAAAAATTAACATATATAAAAAATAAATATGGTGCGGATTCCATAATGGGTACTGGATGTTCTAGAGGACCTGGAAATGAAACAAACTATGTAATGCAAAAATTTATGCGTGCTGTTATAGGTACAAATAATGTGGATAACTGTGCTAGAGTTTGTCATGGACCTTCTGTAGCAGGACTAGCTACAGTTCTTGGTAATGGTGCAATGTCAAACACTATTCCTGAAATTGAAAATGCAGATTTATTACTTATCTTTGGATACAACCCTGCTGAATCTCATCCTATAGTTGCTAGAAGGGTAGTTAAAGCAAAGGAAAAAGGTGCAAAAATTATAGTCGTAGACCCTAGAGTTACAGAAAGTGTAAGAATTTCAGATTTATGGCTTCAACTAAAGGGCGGGACTAATATGGCTCTCGTAAACGGCTTTGCCAATGTGCTTCTTAACGAAAACTTATATAATAAAGAATATGTTTCTAAATATACTGAAGGCTTTGATGAATATAAAGCTATGGTAAATAAATATAATCCTGAATATGTTGAGAATATAACCAATGTTTCTTCTGAAAAAATTAGAGAAGCCATGAGAATGTATTCCAGTGCAAAGAACCCAATGATTCTCTATGGTATGGGAGTTTGTCAATTTGGTCAAGCTGTAGATGTAGTTAAAGGTTTGGCTGCTTTAGCTTTAATGACAGGAAATTATGGAAGACCTAGTGTTGGTATAGGACCTGTAAGAGGCCAAAATAATGTACAAGGCTCTTGCGATATGGGAGCCATTCCTAACTGCTTCCCTGGATATCAAAAGGTTACTGATAAAGCTGTTCGTGAAAAGTTTCAAAAAGCCTGGGGCGTAAAACTTTCTGATAAAGTCGGATATCATCTAACTGAAGTTCCTAAACTAGTTTTAAAGGAAAATAAGTTAAAAGCATACTATATAATGGGAGAAGATACTGTTCAAAGTGATCCAAATTCAAATGAAGTAAAAGAAGCCTTAGATAAGTTAGAACTTGTAATAGTTCAGGATATATTTATGAATAAAACAGCTCTCCATGCAGATGTAATACTTCCTGCAACTTCCTGGGGTGAACATGAAGGTGTATACAGTGCTGCTGATAGAGGCTTCCAAAGATTTCGTAAAGCTGTAGAAGCAATTGGTGAAGCTAAACCTGATTGGCAAATAATTTCCGAATTATCTACTGCTATGGGCTATCCAATGCACTATAATAATACAAAGGAAATATGGGATGAAATGAGAAGTCTTTCTCCAAAATTCGCTGGTGCATCCTATGAAAGAATGGAAAAACTAGGAGGAATAGTATGGCCTTGTCCTTCTGAAGATCATCCTGGAACTCCTGTACTTTATGAAAATAATATATTTAGCACACCAAGTGGAAAAGGAATTTTATTTGCTGCTGAATGGAGACCTACTGAAGAATCTCCAGATAAAGAATATCCTTTAAGCTTATGTACTGTTAGGGAAATAGGACATTATTCTGTAAGGACAATGACTGGAAATTGTCGTACTCTTAAAATGCTAGAAGATGAACCTGGTAAAATTCAAATGAGTCCTGAAGATGCCAAGAAACTTAAAATTAAAGATGGAGATTTAGTAAAGGTTACTTCAAGAAGAGGCTCTGTAATGTCTAGAGCATTAGTTACAGATAGAGTTAGAAGTGGTGATACTTATATGACTTATCAATGGTGGATTGGAGCTTGTAATGAACTTACTTGTGATAATTTAGATCCTATATCAAAAACTCCAGAATACAAATATTGTGCTATTAAAGTAGAACCTTTTCCTAATCAAGCCTTAGCTGAAAAGGAACTAGCACAAAAATATACTGAATTACGTAAAAAAATGGGAGTAACAAAAGATACTTATGAAGTAAATGCTTAAATAATTTATTTTTTTCATTTATTTAATGCCATACTCCCTAAAAAGATTACTATAAATATTTTATTTTTTAAATCTAATTACATTATCTAATAAATATAAAACTTTTAAGGGGTAATACTCACTTTTCCTAATTTTTGTGTTCATATTGAATTTTTACTTTAGGAGTGGTATTATCCTTTATTTATTTTTTTAACTACATAACAAAAACGTTATCTTATTATAAGTATAATGCTTTTTAATATTATTGTAAACAGTTAAAATGAAAGTTGATAAAGCTTTTATCACTTTAGCTAAAAGTTATCTTTTTAGCTTAGGTATAAATATATAATATAAACATAAAAAGCTATAAAATTAGGTTAATCCTATATTTTATAGCTTTTTAAATTGAAAATGAAACCCATATTATATGAAGTTTTACAAATTGGATTTTGTAAACAGAGCGTTGTGGTCACTATCTATTTTTTCCTGTCTAAATTTTTTTATTCCAATTAAATCTGAAAAGAAATAAATCATAATAAATATAACTGGAAATGCATAACGCGGCTGTCCTTCAGTAATAAAATACATACAAGAAAACATATAAAAACAAATTAAACTATAAACACTATATGAATTAACTTTTTCTTTATTGAATATGCTGCAAATTACCTTTTTACTATACATAATCATCACTATAATTGATACTGCAGCTACTAATATTGATATGGCACTGGAATAAGCAGTTAAAATATTTTCTGTAATTTTATTTAAACCAGCTCCATTAAAGCTATAAGTTATAGAATATCCAATAAGATATGTTTTATATAATCTTTTAAATCCAAGTTGTACAAACTGTACTGGATGTTCTTTTATCCATTTCTTAGCTGCATCACTTAACATATTATTTTTTTCTGTCATATTAGCTTTTTTATATTCTTTTTTATTTACAATTGAATCCTCAACCTCACTTGCTGGCATCCATGCACCATAATGATTTTGAGAATTATTATTTATGTATAATACAATACCACTATTATTTGATACATAAGTAAACTGTCCTATTAACTTAGTATTTCTATATATCCATGGAGATATAACTAAGGCACTAGTGATTAAAACTATTAATGAATGTTTTATTACCTTTATAAATTTAAATTTTAAAATTATCTCTATTACAAATATAGCAAAGAAAAATATCATAAAAAATGGTTTAATCATAGTATTCATACCTGTTAAGGCTCCAATAATTATATATTTATGCTTAATATTTTTATGATATATTAAGGTTATTAGAAGCAATATAGTTGTAAATAATATTTCTGTTGCTAATATACTATTATAAAAAATGTTATCAGGAAAAAAAACAAATAATGCATATACTAGTTTTCTTTTATTTTCCTTTAACTCTACACTTTTCAAAATATTGTACATAAGTATATAATTAAAAAAGGTTAAAATTAAATTAAATATCTTTGCAACTATCAAACTGCTTCCAAATATTTTATATATGCCCCCTAAAACAATGGAATATCCAACAGAAGTATATGTGTCTCCCCAGGCACCTCCTGCGGCAATCTGCCTTGCAACTTCATCATAATATGCAAAATCTGAAAATGGTTTTGTATTTACTACAGCAGCCCATATAACACAAATTAGAATACCTAACATTGTTATTGATTTGTAATAGTTTTTTTCTAAAAATAATGTACTTGCAGTAATTTTATCTATACTTTTCATTGTAATGTCTCCTCTATTTTAGATTATTAAGCAAATCATCAGTTAAATTTTCAAATACTCTACTTATTTTATCAAAGTCAATCTTTAGTTTCAAATTAGTTACCTTATATTGATTTTTAAAACACATTTTCTTATGTATTTGTTTACTACTCAAACTTATTCTTATATATTGGTATCAATATATCTATTATGTTAAATTATGTAAATACATCATTGACATCCTTCCACCAAGCTATATAATTAAATTATAGCAACTTATTAACAAAAGAGTAAAAATTATATATGCTAGGAGGTTGGATTATGCAAGCTCATGAAATAATGATTACTGAGGTGTACACAGTCAATGAAAATGATCTAGTAAGGTCTGTTATAAAGAAATTCATTAAATATCGCATAAGCGGTATTCCTATAACAAATAGCAAAAATCAAATTGTAGCCTATGTAAGCGATGGTGATATTATGAGATACATAGGAAAGCATGAAAACTTGGTGGTAGATTTTTTATATTATGTTTCTGCTGCAAAAGGTGATGATGATGAATTTGAAGACAGGCTTCAAAAAATACTTAACTTAAACATTATGGATATAGCTCAACGGAAGGTTATTAAAGTTAACATGAATGAAGACATTGAGAACGTTGCCTCTATATTAGCCAAAAAAAGTATAAAAAAATTACCAGTAGAACATAATGGAGTACTAGTTGGTATTATTAGTCGTGGAGATGTCATAAGGAATTGCTTTAAATCTATACTTTAACATTTATTTAAAAGTTAAATAACCGCACACCTATTCAAATTTAAGTGTGCGGTTTATAAATAAATCCTTTTAATAATATTAGTTAAATGGAAGCAGCATACTTGTTAATTACATTATATACTCCATTTTTATTATTATTTTCCGCAATGAAATTAGCATGTTTTTTAACGTCTTCTGGAGCATTTTCCATGGCATAGCTGTAATATGCCTCTTTAAACATACTTAAATCATTATAATAATCTCCAAAAACCATTGTATTGTTTTCATTTATACCAAATTTTTGTTGAAGTATTTTTATGGCATTTCCTTTGCTGGTACCCTTATTCATTATATCTATCCACTTCCCACCAGACACTACAAATTCAAGATTTTCATTTAAATTGTTTTTTAAATATTCAACAGTTTCTGGCTTTACACCATCCTTTGTATAATAAGTCATTCTATAAATTGGACTTTTTACTTCCTTAAAGGATTTTATTATTACCAAAGGTATATCATAAAATTTAAACTCATCTAATAGGGCCTGTGATGGATTTACCATATATGCATCATCCGCAGCTGCTAAAAATAACTTCTCCCCAAAATCTCTTTTTAAATTTGCTACATGCTCTATATCTTGTGATGAAATGCAGCTTGAATAAAGAGTTTGTCCCTTATTATTGAATTTTACTAGTGCCCCATTATGTGATATAAATATAATGCTTGTCTTTATTTTTTCAAAATTTTTGCTCAGCTGTGAATAAAATCTGCCACTGGCTGCTGCAAATTTTATATTTTTTTCATGAAGATTATTTATTAATTCAAACATTTTTTCATTTATCTTTCCTTCATCATTTACCAAAGTACCATCCATATCACTTGCTATAAGTTTTATCATTAAATTTCCTCCCAAACTCAACGCTATAATTATTTCACTATATATTATGATTAATCTTCAATCACTTTATATTTAACTTTCATACATCCAACTATTTATATTATATATATTATGTATAAAAACTCAACTCTTTTTGTTCGAAGAAGAGGTAATAATCTCCCCTTCAATTTTAACTTTTTTATACTATATAGTATTTTATATGCTGTTTTAACATGCTTGTCTCTCTATTACCTCTTCTGTTTTTTAGCTACTTCCTGATGTTTTCTTGCTGGAGAATTTTATAATATTCATCCAAAATTGAATCTAGCATTTGGCTTACGATTATTACTTCCGGATCCAGCAAATCTGATTTCTCCTTTATTAAGTCGTTCATATAAGTCCTAGTTTCTTCAATTTTCTTCAATAACTGTTCTACTCTATCCATAATATCCCTCCCTTCATGACCAATATTATCATGTTTAGGTATATTATGGATTATATTGTATGTTATTTTATAACTGATTTAGTCAGTATATTACACGAAAATCTATATTGTTAGTTAAAGTTTCTATTTTAAAAAAGTTTTACAATCTAAACTAATCTTTTTTATTAACTTCTTTAAAGGATAGTTTAGCAACACCATATATTTTGAACTACTCTTTAAAGGTTTTTAAAAAATGTCTAGCTGCAGATGATAAATATCTATTTTTCATCCATATTATAGCTGTCTGTGTCTCTACAGAAGTTAGATTAATTTTCCTATAATTTAAATTAGAATTCGGAATAAGTCCAGTAGCAGCTTTAGGTACAATAGCTACTCCAATTCCAGTACTTGCCCAAAGAAGTATAGATCTAACATCATCACCTCTGCAAATAATCTTAGGCTTAACTCTTTCTTTTTCAAATGCATCAACTATAACTTTCTCAAATCTTCTATCAATTACTAATGGTGTATCCACAAGTTCAGCAATTTCTAAAGATCCTTGTTTATTATAAGAATATGAATTGCTGCTAGCTGTCACCATTGGCTCTTTAGGTAAGCATATTGATTCATAAATTTTAGAATTAAATGGAGTTCGTATAATACCAATTTCTATTGTTCCACTACTGAGCAGCTCCATTATCCTATAAGTATCACCATCCCATATCTGAAAATCAATACCTGGATATTTCTCATGAAAACTATGGATTCTCTCTGGCAAAAGTGTTGCTCCTGAAGATGGTACTGTACCAATTAACAAAGTTCCTTGAACCCCTTCATTAATATCTTTTAATTCTCTTACTGTAGTTTCCATTAAATTTAACATCTGCTCAGCTCGATATCGTAATTTTTCTCCTGTATCTGTTAATTGTATTTTACGTGTGCTTCTATCTATTAGTTTCACCCCTAGTTCATACTCCAACAATTTTAATTGATGGCTAAGTGGAGGTTGAGCTATATGTAATTTTTCGGCAGCTCTCGTTATATTCTCTTCTTCAGCAATCGCAAGAAAATATTTTAATTGTCTTATATCCATGCAAACAATCACTTCCCATACATTATTTATACTTTGTAAGTATGATTATAATACTTTATATATATTTTTCATATGAAATCTTCTTTGTTATAATAATAGATGAAAAGTTAAGCATGCTTAAAAACTAGTACTATCAAATATTTAAGTTATTTAATTTCTAATATATTTTTTGTCTTTTATAAAACTAAAATTTTAAGGAGGGATATCCTTGGATAATAACTTAATTTTCTTGTGTACAGCTTGTTTTTTTGCAGCTTTTGTTGATTCCATATCTGGTGGTGGAGGTATAATAAGCTTACCAGCATATTTATTAGCAGGAATACCACCACATCTAGCACTAGGTACAAATAAGTTTACTTCTTGTTGTTCAACCTTTTCCAGCTCAATTAAATTTGCACAGTCTAAAAAAGTAGATTTTAATATATTAAAATACTTAATCCCTTTTAGCTTTATTGGTGGTATTTTAGGAGCAACTACTGTACTGCGTATAAAAACAAGTTATCTTAATACTATAGTACCCATACTCCTACTATTTGTTGGGTTATACAGCTTATTTTCAAAAAATATAGGAATGGAGGATAGATTTAAGAACATTTCAAGAAAAAATATAACTCTAGGTATTATTCTTGCTCTATTCTTAGGCTTTTACGATGGCTTTCTAGGAGCCGGTGTCGGTACCTTCTTGATTTTTGGTCTTATAAAAATATATAATTTTAACTTTATAAGAGCAGGTGGAAACTGTAAAGTAATGAACTTTGTAGGTAATATTGCATCTATCATTGTATTTGCAGTAAGAGGAGAAATTAACTATAAAATAGGTTTACCTGTTGCAGTGTTTATGGTAATAGGTGCACATTTAGGAGCAAAAATAGCTTTAAGAAAAGGTTCTAAAATTATAAAGCCTATTTTTGTAACTATGTCTTTAGCTATTGCAGCTAAATTACTGTATAGCATGACACTTTAGAGTATGATATTATAAAATTTGCTATTATAATATAGAACCTAAAAATTCTATCCTCTTTATATATAAAAAAGCCTAAGAACTTTCCAATGTTTAATAAAATCAAACTTGCAAAGTTCCCAGGCCTTATTAAAATCTAAACTTTATCTATAAACCATATTCTGTAATAGGTCTCTTATTTATTTTAACAGTACTTTTATCTGTAACTCCACCTTGTACAATAAATTTTCCGTCAGGTATCCAACTATATGGACAAGTAATAGTTATATTGTTGTAATTCAAATTTATTGAATTTGTAATTGTGCATGAATCTTCAAAATATAAATCTGTATTTCCTCTATCAATTTGTACTGTTTTAAACCCTCCAGCACTTGCCAAAACATGTGTAGCACCCGTTGTAATGCCATTTATGAATAAATTGAAAACTATTCCACTATATATCTCTAAATTTGTAGTTATACCATTTATATTTAAATTCTGAACTATTCCACGCCCTATCATTATATTTGTAGTTATACCATTTGTATTTAAATTGACAACCTTTGTTTCTTCTTCCAGGTAAACATCTATTGCACTTGCATCAATATCAATTTTTCCAATTAAACTTATTATATTCATTTCAAACCATCTGTATTTACCTAGTATAACTTTTCCACTACCTGTAATAGAAAGATTAGTTGTATACATACCATTTATATTGAACACACTATCACCAGTTGCTCCAGCTATAGATACATCTATCTTCCTATTGTCATTTATCGCTGCAGTTATATTATTAAGTGACACACTTTCCTTGTCTCCTATATTTACATTCAATTGTCCATTTTCAATATCTAAATTATTCACCTGAATTCCACTACAACCACTTTTTAAATTTACTGCTGCAGTATTTCCTGGTAGTGTCAAAGCTTATCTACCAGTTCCACTGCTATCTAAAATAATATTTCTATTTATATCAAGTGAGTTTGTTAATGTTATTCCCTTTTCTAAAATTATCTGTTTTACACAATTATCTTGAAGAGCATTCCTTAATTCTGCCTCATTCTGTACAAAAGATTGTTTTAATTTTATTGTTATCTTGTATACCTTTATCACTACAGTATCCTGAGATTTAGATTCAACTACAATCTTATCATCGACATTGAAAACATTTGATGTCCATTTGTCTGAACTAAGCGTTATATCATTTACTTTTACTACTATAGTCTCTTTCTCTTCACCTAATCCTATAGATATACCTGTTAATGTTTCACCAATACACTTTTCTAAATTTACTCCATTAGGATTTGAACCCGTTACTAAAGCTTTACTTAAGTCTATATCATAGCTTGATATTTTTATAGAATTTAAGTCAGCCTTGTGACTTTCCAGTACTCCATCTATTTGAGTTTTATCAGTATCAATGAAATATATATAGCTTTGTTTTAAATTGTTTCCTACATTAGATATACTATTGTTTTCTAATGCTGTAGTTGATTGCTCAACCCCTTGAAGTTCTATTGCTGCACTAAACATTCCATTTGGTTCACTTATTTCTATTGGCGTAAGTGGGTTATTCCAGACGTTATCTACTGTATTATATATGACACTAATATTATTTGACATAAAGAATTGTTTAGTTGTAGTATTATAAGTTCCTACAAATATACCCTGTCTTGCCGTGTTACTTATATTATTATCCATTATATTTAGTCTATTAATAGATACAGGTGAATCTGTATCTCCTGATTTATAAACTGTTATACCTGAACCACAAGCTGCTTTTGAATTAGGTCTTACTATATTTTTAATTGTATTGCCATAAATGCCACAATTATCTCCCCAAACATATATACCGTTTTCTGCATATCCTTTTCCATCTACAGTTAAATTTACAATGACTACATCGTTACTCTTAATGCCAATGACTGCACTATAATCAGCAAAGCTTATCTTACTTATATCACTGCCTGCAGTTATTTGTTTATTTTCTTGTACTAATTCTACTAAAGGATTGTGACCTAATATAACTGGTCTTAATATTTCTATTGGATTAGATATATTTTCTATATCCGATAGAATATTGATAATACCTACTTCTGGCCACTCCCTTAATATAGTTCTTAAACTATCTTCTGTAGAAACATCATAAATCACATGATTGTCTGGTAAATCAGAAATATCAGTGTATACTATACGTTTGTTTGGTGCAAAATCTATAAATTCACTGCCTGTAATATTTATACGCCTAGGTATTGAATTATTCTCTCCAATTATTGAAATACCTTTAGTCCCATTTACAAGAGAGTGCTCAAATTGTGAATTTATAATTATATTAGAACATTCACCAATAATTACTACACAAGCTTGAATATTATATTTTAGTTTATTTTCAATTATTCTAGCATTTCTAACATCATGAAGTACTATAGCCTGATTATTATTTGTAAATTCGCAGCCTGCAATATCTATACTATATGAATTCTCATTGCATTTAACTCCTATATCCCAATTATCAATTTGAAGTTCTGTAACTGCTGCATTATTTGATAATATATTAATAGCTGTTCCTGACTTTTCTATTTTAGACTTTAATGAAGCGTTAGACGTTCCTTGTAAAATTATAGGTCTATTTATTTCTAAAGCTTCATCATATACATATTCTCCTGGTAATAGGTTAATCTTAGCTATAGAATATACAAGTAAACTATATTTTAATACTTTAATATCATCTACTGAAACTTCTCTATCATCTACAGCACCACTTATATTAGTTATACTTTTACCACTTATAGCTATACCTTCAAAAACTCCATCTAATATAATATTTTTAATGTTATTTTGAGTTAGTGCAAATACCACTGCTGAAGAATTACCTGCTTTAGCTGTATCAGTATTAGTTTGCTCATAACCTTCTACATGAATAGTGCTTATATCTGTAACTCCGCTTCCTATATTCATATTATCAATGTTTTTTCCACTAATATTTAGATTATTAGCATTTAGATTTAAAGTTTCAACACTTGCTTCATCAGATAAAGTCAAAGTTGTATCCTGTGCATTAACTTGAACTGTTTTAACCTTTTCTTTTGCAGCTACTTGAATATTTGCTTTAGGTGCTTCTACTGATATTCTTTCAACTTTTGCTTCAGGATTAACTGCAACTACTGCTCGTGGTGTTCTTACATTCACCTCTTTAACTTTTGAATTAGCCACTTGAAGTGTTGGTGGCGGCGCTGCTTGTTTTTCTTGGGCATTCATATTAATTCTTACAATGTCACTTGGTATAGATGGTTGAGCTGCAGAAGCAGAACATGGCTTTACTGCCACTCTTGCATTACAGGAAATTTGAACTATGTCTGTCTTTACGCCATTTAAATTAATACTATTGGTAGATCCTGAGAGTATTTTTGTTTCACCACTGACATCCACCTTTTCAATTGTCATACTTCCGTGTTCTCCTATATCTATAACCAACTCTCCATCTATAATTAAGCTTCTGAGTACATTTTCATCAGCACCATTACCAAATGTTATATCATTACCTGTATTGGGAGTTGTTAAAGTGAATTTATTATTTCCTTCACTATCCAAAATAATATATTTATTTATAGAAAGAGCACTAGTTAGTGTTATATCATTTAATAAAGTTATATGACCTATAGAATCATTTAAAAGTGCAGCTCTCAATTGCTGCTCATCACTTACAGTAATAGGTTGTAATGTCTTTTGAACTATTGTTATCTTATATACATTAGTTACTACTTTATCTTGAGATGTGCATTTAACCGAAATTACATCATTAATATTGAAATCATAGGAATCCCATAGTATTTTATCAATTACAGTAGTTTCTCCATTTCTTACTACTTCCAGTGCTGCAGCTGCGTTAGGTTCTTCTTGTGTCATACTAATACCTGTTGTAGTCTGAGCACCTACCTCTAAAACAGCACCATTAGGATTGGTATCTGTTATTAAAGCTTTATTTAAAGCTATTGGATAAGTTGCTATTTTTATAGAACTTAAATTAGCATTGTGGCTTTTAAGCACTCCATCTATTTGGGTTTCATTGGTATCGCTAAAGTATATATAACTTCTCTTTAGATTATTTTTTACATTAGATATCAAATTATCTTTAAATTCAGTAGTAGATTTTTCAAGGCCTTGAAGTTCTACTGCTGCACTAAATATACCATTTGATTCCTGTGTTTCTATTGGAGTAAGTGGGTTATTCCATACATTATCTACTACATTATTTGTAACATTAATATTAGTTGACACAAACAATTGTTTAGTTTCAGTATTGAAGGCTTCTACAAATATACCATGTCTTGCTGTATTCATTATAGTATTTGAAGCTGCATTTAAAGTGTTAATAGATGAAGGTAGTGATGTAGTTCCTTCCTTGTACGCTATTATACCATCACCACAAGCTGCTTTGCCTTCAGGTCTTACTATATTTCTAATTATATTGTTATAAATACTGCAGCTATCTCCGTGAACATATATACCATTTTGTGCAAAGTTATTTCCATCTACAGTTAAATTTTGGATTGTTACATTGCTGCTGTCTGCTGCAATAACTGCGCTGTAAGGTGCAAAGCTTAAATTGCTTATATTAGAAGCTGCTGATATCTTGATTTCTCTGGATATTCCACTTAATATAACAGGTCTTTTTATTTCTATTGTAGTGGATATATCTAATACACTTTGTAGAATATTAACAGTACCTATTTCTGTCCAATTTGTGAGTACATCTCTTAACTCATTTTCTGTAGAAACACCATATATTACATAATACTCCGGTAAGTCAGGAACATTATCATATACTACACGTTTATGCAAATCAAAACCTGTAAAGCTGCTGCCTGTAATATTTATATTTTCAGGTGAAGAATAGCTGCAAATTATTGAAATACCTATAAAATCGTTATTAGGTGAATTTTCAAATTCTGCACTTATATCCATACTGCTGCAGTAGTTTTCAATTGTAACAGAAGCCTCACTGTTATCTTTAAATTTAGTTTTAGTTACTCTACAATTTATAACATCATCAAATACTAAAGCTTCATTATTATTTGTAAATTCACATTCTGAAATATCTATATTAGATAAATTTCCAAAATTAAGTGCAGTATTAAAATTCATCATGTGCACATTTTTTAAATTTATTGAGCAATTTAATAAGAATTGTCCTTCAAAATTAATACCCTCTGCATTTGGTGTCAACCCTATAATGTTTAAATTTTTCAATTCAACCTTTATATTTTCTAAAGTTAAAATATACATATACATATCAGATAAAATTAAATTAGTAATAGGCTTACCCTGTTTATCAACCATTCCTGAAATATTGATATTTCTTGAAACATCAATATTATGGTTAAATATAGTAAAATCACCTGCTGGAATATTAATATTAGTTATAGAAGCATCATCTAATGCATTAGATAATTCTTCATCATCTTTAACCTGACCAACTACATTAAAAGATATATTTGGAGAATACATTACCGCTCTAGTATTTACACTTATATTCGCAGTTCCAGTTTTATTTATCATAATTTGTCCACTTTCATCCACTGGTATATTAACATCATTAGAAGTATAATTTAAGGCTGCAGAATTCTCATTTATAATATTGCTTTGTGCCATAACAGGACTTCCTGTAGGCAAGAATAATTCAGGTTCTTTTATAATTACTAATGATATTCTGTCATATTTTCTCGAAGATGAAGTAGCAATTACTTTACACTCTCCATTAACAACTTCTACAGCCTTTTCTGAAAACCATACAAAACCATCATCACTTATTTCCAAAACAGCTAGAGTTTCTTTCGTTCCTACTTTTTTTACTTTATAAGCTGCTGAAAAATTATTACCAAGCTGATATAAATTACTGCTTTCTATTAACACATCTCCATCCTGTTTACTATCAGTAACTAGTTTGGAATCATCATACTCTACAATAAGTCTAGGCCACATATATTCCTCTGTATATTCTCTACTCCTGAACCATATAAAAGATGAAGCGCTTTGAGATGCTATTACTTCTATTCCATGAACAACTTCATTTTTATCATTTAGCCACTGGTTAACAATAGATGTAACATCTATATCAAAATATCCATTTAAATTACCATCACTTATAATGGAACTTGAACCTAATTCCTCATGGGAAGGCTGATTGTTCCAGTTAACTTCCATTTCATTAAAATTCTGAATTAGCTTATATGCACTTACTTCTTGAGTACCTGTTTTATCCTTTTTATAAACATATAATCTTAGTAATACTCTTGAAATACTTACCTTTGAAAATATTGAAGAAATATCAAACTTTAAAAGAGTTTTATAATAATCATTTCCTGATGAAGAACTTCCAATTAATAAAGAATCTGATTTTCCAAAATTAACTTTTGCATTATACTTACTTATACAAGTATCTTCTATAGGGAAAAGTATTTCTAACAAAATTATCATCTCCCAAATTTAACATTTTACAAAGCTTGCTCTGAAGTTCAAACTGCGTCTAAATCAAGTTTCACTTCATTAAATTTAAGTCTGATTAAATCTATTAAATCGTAGTACATAATATGTTGCTTTCATACATTTGGGATAAAAATTCGAATTTTCTGCTTAAAAGCTTTTATAGAGCTTGTTTCTTATTTCTGATAATGAATAGTCTTTTATCAATTTACCATCTTTAAACACAACTTGTAATAAATTATCCTTACATTTTTCCTGCTCTTCTATTGTCAATTCATCCTTATACAAAATATCTTGTCCATCTCTATACACATAACACATTCCTTTTTGTGACTTTTTAAAATTATCTTTATCTGTTTTTGGAGCTTTAAAGATGAACTTTTCTTTACCATCTATTACTGCATGAGTAGCCTTTAATGCAAATCCAAAAGTATCTCTAGTATTGTACTGATAGGTATATGATCCTATACCAAATACACAATTACTTACTGCAAAGCCTTTTTCCTCTAACCCTTTACAAATCTCTTCGCATCTTTGAACAGTTATACTATCCCCATAAATTGTACCTATTTTGCTATTTAAAACTTTATATCCCTTTGAGTTAATTTCTCCGCCGAATATATCCCACAGCAATTCAACAGTTCCCTTATATTCATTACTGCCCTTTTCAGCTTCTTTATCTCCACAAATTATTTTTACTGGATCTCCACTATCTCCTCTAATAACAATCTTTCCATCTCTATTTATAATATCTTCTTTTAATTTTGGAAGTATATGCGTTATAACATTCCAGTAATCATAGGTATCAGATACTATGCTCAAAACTCCACTTGGAAATACTTCTGTTATCAACCTTTTGTATGCCTGAAATTCATCTTCTCCATAGCTGCACATTACACTGTGCTCTGTAGAAGGTGTTCCAAGTCCAACTAATTCTTCCTCTACATTGCAATTATAATATTTCTCTAAATAGCTAATAGCAGGTATTGTTGCCGTTCCTACAAATGAAAGTAAATGTGCTGCACCACTAAACTCAGCACTTTCCACAGAACTAAAGCCTCTCATACTAAAATCGCCGCAAGCATTTTTTACATTTCCATTTTCCACAGTGAGATTAAAATATTTTTCCACTATTTCTCTATATCTATATGCAATAGTTGCACTAGTCATTGGCTGCCATATATTGCAGCTCATAATCGTTTCTAAATAGTTTACAAGCCATGGAAAGTCCTTATGTGTATTAGTAATTTCAATCATTGGAGTTTTAATATTTACTCTTAATCCTTCCTCTACAGCTTTAATTTGTATTGGCAAATATCCTAAATCATGAAGAGCTTCAATATGTTTTGTATCAGCTGCCATTTCCCCCATGGTTTTAGAAATAATTCTTTTATACTCTAAAACTACAGTTTCCTTGTCCTTATTAAAAAAGTTTTCATTAAAATATTCAATTAAATACTTCTTTATAAAAGACTGCAAGCCAAACATAACAACTTTATTCATATTTTCTTTTCTAGACATTCTTGGAGTCCAATAACTTACTAATTTAGTCATTCCCTTTGCATAACACATGTGATGAATTGTTTTATAAAAATCTGTTAATAAAAATGGATTTATCATTATAAACTTCCCCCTTAAATTTCATACACATTAATTTTTTCATGTTCTTTACTTAAAATGCTGTTGGTTGTATATATAGCTTTTATCAAATCATTTTTTAACAGATCACCTTGGAAAACTGTATCTTCAAGATGAGTAACTGCCAAGTATATTTCCCCTGCTCCCATTTCCTTTAATCTGGAAGCAGCTAACATAAAAGTCCCTCCTTTTGAACATAAATCATCTACTATAATGGCTTTAAAATTTTTACTTTTTACGCTGCCATTAATGTCTAATTTCTTTATAAATCCTGTTTTAAAATCTCTTTCTTTATTTGCAGTTAAAATTTTTTCATAACTTATATCTTTTCCATACCTCTTTGCTGCACCTGCATCTGGATAAACTAAGTAAACATCTTCTTTTCCATTGTTCAACTTTTTTAATAAATGTTCAGTTAGGATTTTTGACATATTCACTACCTTAACTCTATCTAATAATGCAGCAGATACATCTGAATGTGGCTCATAAATTGTAACACTTTCAAAATTTAAACTATTAATCAATTTACACAAATACTTTAAAGTAAAAATCATTATTCCTTCAGTTCTATCCATTCTGCTGTAAGGCATATATGGAAGTATTAAACTACATTTTACTTTTAATTCATCTAAGTGTCCTTTTAAAAATATTAAATGAGTTATATCTTCATCATTTTCAAACTTAACTTTTATTTCATTATTATTTATTCTTAATTTTAAATTTTCACTATGGATCATAGCTTCACCATTAGGGAATTTTTTAAATTCTACTTTCTCACCGTTAAAATAAATCATTTTTGAACCTCCTCTAAAATAAAAAATATCCTTTTTTATTATTCTTCCTAAAAATTTTATAATTCTTCTAAAAACAAACATATTTGCAAAAATACCAAATATATTTGCTATGTATTCTATTAACAAATTGATATTAACATATTGTTAATATCAATTTGTTAATATGATGATACATCTTATTTTTCCAAATGTCAATAGATATTTGGAATTTTTATTGTAAAAAATATGCCTCACAAACATTAATGTCTGTAAGGCGAAAATTTTTGTTTATTCATCAAAAAAAGCTGTGGTCATTTCCACAGCTTAAAATACATCTTTAACTTCATTTTAATGAAATCTATTTTTTTATTTTATTACATACATATATATTATCAACTATTATTTAACTAAAAACACCTTATGAAAGAATTTTATCTCTAACTTCCATTAAAGCAAATCCTAAAAGATTTGATCCTTTCCAATACAAAGGGTTTTCTATATTAGGATCGTCCTTAGACATACCTATTCCCCAAATTCTATCATATGGACTTGCTTCTACCAAAACTCTATCTTTTGTTTGAATTAAAAATTCTTTAAGATTTTCGTTTTGAGTAAACTTTGCATAATTGCCTTTAACTATGATAGAATATCGTGATTTTATCCACAATTCTTCATCAAAGTTTTTCACCTTTCTACCTAAAGTCTTTATCTGTTTAGGCTGACTACTCTTCATTATTTCATCCAAAGTTTCATTATCTTTAAAAAGTCTAGCTTTTTCTGCCATCATATACTGCTCCATACAGCAATAAGTATATCCATCAATAACAAAATTTGCTTTCCACCACTGGCTTAAACAAGTTTTTGTAATACCGCCATCTCTAGAAGGCTGATGTCCCCAAAAAAATAAATATTTAATTCTTTTCCCCTTTTGAAAGTCCTGTTTTAAATTATCAATTGTGTATTTCATTTTTATAAATTCCCCTTTATATGTTTCTTTTCCAACCTGAATTGTATCTGAACAATTTTGAAGGTCTATGCCCAGCATCTTTTGTAAACTGATTTGTTTCAATAACCATGTTTGCTACTTTTCTTCTAAAGGCAGCCGCTAAAAGTTCTTTTCCTTGTATAACTTCATAAACCTTCTGAAGTTCCGTTAACGTAAATAATTCTGGCATAAGATTAAAAGCTAAACTTGTATATTCAATTTTATTTCTTAATCTGCTAATAGCATATTCAATAAACTTATCATGATCGAATGCAATTCCCTCAGATCCTATAATTTCTCTACTTACTTTACCATCTGGATTTTCTATAACTTTTATCTTAGCAGACAATTCCTCATTTTCATTCCAAAGTTTTATTTGTACTATCTGTTCGTAAATATATCCTTTTTCCACTACTTCCTTTTTTTCTTGAAGTAAATTATATCTAACATTAAACCAAGCTGCATCCTCTTCATCCCTACCAGCTTTAATACTTAATGAACTGCTGTCCACAAGTGCCATATAAGAAGAACTTATTACTCTAGTCCTAGGATCTCTATTAACTTCTCCCCAAGTATATAACTGCTCCATATAAATATCATCAATATTGGTTTCAGCTCTTAATACACGTAAAGCCGCTTCGTCTAAACTTTCATTAACATCTACAAAACCACCAGGCAGTGCCCACTTACCAATACATGGATGATCTCCTCTCTTTACTAAAAGAATTTTTAAAGACTTTTCTGGAAGCTTTCTGTAATTTTCTTTTTCTTCATCCATCACTGTAAAAATCAACATATCCACAGTAAAAGATGGTTTTTGATATATGCTATCATCATATTGTTCTAAAAATTCTTCTTCAGTTAGTCCTTGTTTATTTTTAATATTTATCTCTTCCAACCTTATCACCTCAAGTTTGCTTTTTACCTTTTTGATATTATCATACTATTTATAACAGGATATACTTTATTGTTATTTTTGTCAATACATTTTGCATAAATAAGGAAGAAAACTCACCTTCACTGTCCTCTGTCAGTTATCCTCTAAAAATTAAAATTGCAGCTAATTCTCATCATTTATGATGAAAATTAGCTGCAATTTTTAAAATATCTTTTCTATTATTTTTCTTCCACTGGTTTTTTCAAAATTCCAAGTAATACTGCTGTTATCGCTGATCCGATTAATATTGCTAAAGCATATAATAAAGGACTTCCTTTAACTATAGCAATTACAAATATTCCACCATGTGGAGCTGGCAGTCCTATATTGAACATCATACTAAGAGCACCAGCAACTGCTGAACCTATAATCGCTGCAGGTAATACTCTACCTGGATCTGCTGCTGCAAAAGGTATTGCACCTTCTGTTATAAAACTTAATCCCATTACATAACAAGTTTTACCTGCATCTCTTTCTTGTTCTGTAAATTTATTTCTAAATATAGTAGTTGCAATAGCAATTCCAAGTGGTGGAACCATACCACCTGCCATGATAGCAGCGTGTGGATAAAAATTATTTGCACTTATCATTGCCAACCCAAATGTATATGCTGCTTTATTTATTGGACCACCCATATCAACAGCCATCATTCCACCTAAAACTAATCCAAGAATAACTTTATTAGTTGTACCCATAGAACCTAACCATGCTGTAAGTCCTGTATTAATTGCTTTAACAGGGCTTGCTATAACAAGTAACATTATTGCACCAGTAATGAATATTCCAAATAAAGGATATAAAAGTACTGGTTTTATGCCTTCTAAAGACTGTGGAAGTCCAGCAAATACTTTTTTTAGTAATACTACTACATAACCACCAAGGAAACCTGCAATTAATCCACCTAGGAATCCAGCACCAGAAGTATTAGCAAGTAAACCACCAACCATTGCTGGAGCAAATCCTGGTCTGTCAGCTATACTCATACCTATGAATCCGGCAAGTACAGGTATCATTAGTGAGAATGCTCCTGCACCTCCACCAATGTCCATTAACAATTTTGCTATTGGACTAAAGGTTGGATCTTTTGGATCGAAAGCTTTAATTCCAAACATAAAGGATATAGCAATTAATATACCACCGCCTACAACAAAAGGCAGCATGTTTGAAACACCATTCATAAGATGTTTGTAAAAGCCTGTTCTTTCATTTTTAGAAGATGAACCTTCATTGCTTCCACTATGATGATATACTGGAGCATCTCCATTTAATCCCCTGTTTATAAGTTCTTCTGGTTTCTTTATTCCCTGTACTACAGGAACTTGAATTACCTTCTTGCCTTCAAATCTAGCCATTTCTACTTGCTTATCTGCAGCAACTATTATAGCATCTGCTCTCTCAATTTCATCTTCTGTTAATCTATTCTTCACACCTGTAGAACCATTGGTTTCTACTTTAATGTCAACACCCATTTCTTTTGCTTTATTCTTTAAAGAATCTGCTGCCATGTAAGTATGCGCTATGCCTGTTGGACAAGCTGTTACCGCTAATATAAATCCTTCTGCTTTAGTATTACTTTCTTCTTTTTTTGGTTCTTGTTCTTTTAAATATTCTTTTTCTTGATTATCAATTAGAGTTAAAATTTCATCTTCTGAACTTGCTTCCATAAGTTTTTTTCTAAAATCTTCATTCATAAGCAAACTTGACAATCTAGATAAAGTATCTAAATGATCATTATGTGCTCCTTCACTAGCTGCTATCATAAAGAATATGTGTGCATCACTTCCGTCCAAAGATTCATAGTCTATGCCTTGTTTTGATCTTCCAAAACATAATGCTGGAACTTTAACAGCTGAAGTCTTAGCATGAGGGATTGCTATACCGTCACCTATCCCTGTAGAAAATTGTTCTTCTCTTGCTAATATTGCTTTTTTGTATTCTGCTTTATCATTTAACTTTCCTGCATAGCTTAATTTATTTACTAATTCATCGATTACTTCAGATTTTGTACTAGAATTTAAGTCTAAAATTATAGTATCTTTTTTTAATAACTCTGTTATTTTCATATGTTTTCCTCCCTCTTCTTATTTAAAGGTTTTCATCATTCACTTTTAAAATGCTGTGCATATTTTTATTCAATTACCAGAATTGTTAAATGCCTAAATGGCATTTAACAATTTACTTAGAAATTAAAAATCATTTTATATTTTTGTTATAATTATTTCCTTTAGCAAAGCTTCTACTTCTTGCTTTTTACATAAATCCATAGAAAATGCTGTGGCGCTTCCTGATGCTGCCCCATATTTTAAAGCTTCAACTAAATTTAAGTTTTGAGAATAACTTGCTAAGAAACCTGCTATCATTGAATCTCCTGCACCTACTGAATTTTTTACAGTGCCCTTAGGTGCTGATGCTTGATATACACCTTCATCACATAAAAGTAATGCTCCCTTTGATGCCATAGATATAATTATGTTTTCTGCCCCCATATCTCTAAGCTTTTGTGCATACTTTATAATTTCTTCTCTAGTTTCAATTTCCACTCCAAATATTTCACCTAATTCGTGATTATTGGGTTTTATTAAAAATGGTTTATATTTCAATGTTGAAGTTAAAGCTTCTCCAGTAGTATCCACTACTACTTTAACTTTTTTACCTAAACATTTTTCTTGAATTAATGAATATACATTAGCTGGCAGTGACTTTTGCACATTACCTGCAAGCACTAAATAATCATCAGAGTTTAAAGCTTCTATTTTTTCAAACAACTTATTTAAGTCTTCTTGTTTTATAATAGGTCCAGCTCCGTTTATCTCTGTTTCTTCTTTAGATTTAAGTTTTACATTTATTCTCGTGTCTCCAGCAACCTCTATAAAATCAGTATAAACACCTTGATTTTGTAATGAATTTTTTATAAAGTCTCCTGTGAAACCTCCTATAAAGCCTAAAGCTTTATTTTTTATACCAAAATTATTTAAAACTCTTGATACATTTATACCTTTTCCACCAGGATATTTATTTTCACTATTCACTCTGTTTACTGCTGCTGGTTTAAAATCATCTACTTTAATGACATAGTCTATAGATGGATTAAAAGTTACTGTACATATCATTTGTTACCCACCACCTTTTTTAACATCTATGTAGACATTATAATATAAAATTTTTTGAAAAACAATCATTTTTATTTAAAAATAATCATTTATTTTTAAGTTTCAGTCATAATCAATCATCAACGGTAATTTTACATAGATAAGAGCTTTTTTTAGTTTAACTCATAAACTGATATTATAATCAGAATTTTTCAACTCATACTAATCGAACTTATAAAACTTTATAAGTTAAAAATTTATATTAAAGGAGATAATTTTATGAATGGTGTAAACTTGAATCTTATGCCAATTTCACGTTGAGGTTATCAATGTAATTCACCTGTAGGTGATATGATTGGAAATTTTATTTCACCTCCCCCAAGCAGTGCACCGCCAAATTTCATTCCTGTGAAATCTAAAGGTATTAATAATATTGATTTAACTGGTTTAAACGTTCATGGAAATGTGCTAAAGCCTCTTATGTTCAAACATATATACATGTGGCTCAGGGATGGGAGTGAATTTTGGTGCTGGATTTCATATATATCAGGATCTCACCTTGGCGGCTTTAGGTGGGATGGTTCTAATTGGGTTGGTTTTGAAATTGACTTGAGAAAAATAGACGTTTATTCAAATTAAAAGACCGTATTTTCAAACACGGTCTTTGATTTTCAATAAAAGATTTGATTATATTTTATGAGATGATAGCTCTTTTCCCTTTTTATAGTAAGTTTCCATTACATCCTTTGGAACCATACTTCCTCCTGTAGCCCACGCAATATGTGAAGCATTTTTCATTTTATCTTTCAAATTATTATTTTCTATATACTTTTTTCCCGCTTCATCTTTAAATAGTTCAATGCACCCAGGTATTCCTGCTAGCGCAGAAGGTTCTAGATAAATATTTTCTGAATCTATTAATGTACTTAAAAGTACATATAATTTCTCATCTTTTGCTGTATAAGCTCCACTAATTAAGTTTTTTAATGTTTTTCCTACAAAACCGGAAGCCCTCCCCACCGCAAGTCCATCTGCAGCTGTAATATTGTCTATTCCAAAATCTTGAACACATACTTTATCATGCATATCTGTCATTAATCCTATAAGCATACATGGAGAATGTGTTGGTTCAGCAAAGAAGCAGTGTACATTATCCTTAAATACTAATTTTAAGCCAAAAGCAACTCCACCTGGCCCACCACCAACTCCACATGGAAGATAAACAAATAAAGGATGCTCTTCATCTACAACTACGTTAATTTCTTCTAATTGCTTTTTCAATCTATAAGCTGCAACTGCATATCCTAAGAATAAGTTAGTTGAATTTTCATCATCAACAAAATACATATTCGGGTCTGCTTCTGCTTGTTTTCTACCTTCTTCTACTGCTTTACTGTAGTCTGAAGCATATTCAACTACTGTAACGCCTTTGCTTCTAAGTAGATCTTTTTTCCATTGTTTTGCATCAGCTGACATATGAACATATACCTTAAATCCTAGTTGAGCACTCATTATTCCTATGCTAAGACCTAGATTTCCAGTTGATCCAACTGCAATAGAATTCTTAGAAAAAAATTTTCTAAACTTATCACTATCTAAAATTGAATAATCCTCTTCTATCGTTAGCATATTATTTTCAATAGCTAAATCTTCTGCATGCTTTAATACTTCATAAATACCACCTCTTGCTTTAATTGATCCTGAAATAGCAAGATGGCTATCACATTTTAGTAATAATTCTCCTAAAACTTCTTTATTAAACATTTCCTCAATTTTTCTTTGCATATTAGGAATCTTGACAACAGGGGATTCGATAATTCCATTTGTTTTTTGTGTTTCTGGAAAAACTTTAGCTATATAGGGAGCAAATCTTTTTAGCCTTTCCTCTGCATCTTTCACATCTTCTTCTGTCAAAGAAACCTTTTTTATGGCATCCTCAAACTTTCCATATTTCGAATTTGTCCAAAACACTTCTTCAGTTGAAATGATTTTGTTCATTAAAGGATATTGTTTTTTCCATTCCCTTATGCTTTTTCCTTGAATTATTTTACTTTCCATGTAACACCCTTCTTTCTTTTATAAGGTATTGACCATAAAATGTTTTCTAGTTTTGTTAATATACAACAGAATTTTAAATAACCTTCACCTTATTAACTAATTCCCCTATTTTCTCAATGGAACACTCTACTGTATCACCATCTTTTAATACTTTTATAGGTTCAAATCCCAGTCCTACACCACTTGGAGTACCAGTACATATAATATCTCCTGCTTTTAATGTCATTCCTTTTGATAAATCACTTATAATATACGGAATATCAAATATTAGATTTTTAGTATTTGAATTCTGCCTTAATTCTCCATTAACGCTGCATTTAATATTTAATTCTACAGGAAATGGAATATCCTTTTTATGTACTATACAAGGTCCCATAGGACAAAAAGTATCCAAACTCTTACCCTTAAACCATTGTTTATGCTTACCCTGCAAATCTCTAGCAGATACATCATTAACTATAGTATATCCAAAAATATAGTCTTCAGCGTCTTCTTTTTTGATATTTATTCCGTCTTTTCCTATTATAATTGCAAGTTCAACTTCATAATCAACTTGTTTTGTTACTTCATATGAAAACTTTATTTCATCTTCATGTCCTATAGCTGGTGATGCCACTTTTGTAAAATATATAGGTTCTTCAGGTATTCCAGTACCTGCAATTCTAGTTATTTTTATTTCCCTTGCATGCTCAACATAATTTTTCCCCAAACACAAAACATTTCTTTTAGGATAAGGTATAGGAGCTTTTATTTTTACATCATCTAAGGATAATAATTTAAAATCTCCTCTTTTTTCAAGAATATTTTCCACTTTATCTAGCATATCTTCGGTATATTTCTCTATTAATTCAACCATATTTTTTGGTTCTTCCCATGACATACAGTTTGCAATATCTTCTATGGAAACTATCTTATCTCCTCTCATAATTCCTATACTTTCTTTTCCTTCAAACTCATATGTTACAAATTTCATTATTATACCTCCCAAATATTTACTTGTCCTTCACAAATCGTTTATATTATTATAATATTTTAAATAATAAATTTCCATAAAGCTCATAAATTTATTGTCAGAAAATAAAAATTAAAATATTTTTATTGACAATATCTCAAATTATGTTACAATAGCTTTAAACAATTTTATAAGTCGCTATGATAAAGACGAGTAATATTAAATTTCTTTAAAGAGAGGTTGTATTTGCTGTAAACAACTAAGGATTTATTATGAAGGGAACTTTGGAGTGATAACTGATAAAGCAGGGCTTATGCCAAAAAGGGTGGAACCGCGGAAATGATTTTCGTCCCTTAAGGTATGGTCTTTTTTTATACAATTCAAAATTTAATAATTTGCAGTGATAAAGAGGAGTAGTAATTATTTTCTTTAAAGAGAGGTTGCATTTTGCTGTGAGCAACTAGGAATTTATTATGAAGGGAACTTTGGAGCAATATTTTTTAGAAAGATGGACTTATGTCAAGAAGGGTGGAACCGCGGAAAATATTTTTCGTCCCTTTGCTTGAGTATAAGTCTTTTTTATATATCAAAATATTAAAATAGGAGTGGTGTTATTTATGAAAGGTATTATTACTGTAGTTGGAAAAGATAAGGTAGGTATTGTAGCAGGTATAAGCAGTGAGCTTTTACATCTGAATATAAATATTTTAGATGTTACTCAAACTATTATGGAAGAGTTCTTTACAATGATAATGTTAGTAGATATGTCCAAAGCTAATGTGTCTTTTGACAAAACCAAAGAAGCTCTTTTATCAAAAGGGAAAGAATTAGGCGTAGACGTAAAAATTCAAAGAGAAGAAATTTTTAACTCAATGCATACACTTTAGGAGGAATAACGATGAATGTAAATAATGTATTAGAAACTATAAAGATGATAGAAGAAGAAAAATTAGATATTCGTACTATAACCATGGGAATATCACTTCTAGATTGCTGCGATTCCGATGGAGAAAAATCTAGAATTAAAATATATGATAAAGTAACTAAATGTGCTGAAAACCTAGTAAAAGTAGGTAAACAAATAGAAAATGAATTTGGCATTCCTATTGTAAATAAAAGAGTTTCCGTAACTCCTATTTCAATGATTGCAGGTTGTTCAAGTGATACTGATTATGTTAAATATGCTGAAACACTTGATAAAGCTGCTGCTACTTTAGGTATAGATTTTATTGGCGGTTTTTCAGCTTTAGTACATAAAGGCTATACCAAAGGTGATAGAATATTAATTCAATCTATTCCTGAAGCTTTAAGCCGTACAAAACTTGTATGTTCCTCTGTCAATGTTGGTTCTACTAGATGTGGAATAAACATGGATGCTGTAAGAGAAATGGGAATTATAGTTAAGAAAACTGCAGAGCTTACAAAGGATTCATCAGGTTTAGGATGCGCTAAATTAGTAGTATTTGCAAATGCTGTTGAGGACAATCCTTTTATGGCTGGTGCTTTCCATGGTGTTGGAGAAGCTGACACTATAATAAACGTTGGTGTAAGCGGACCTGGAGTTGTAAAAAGAGCTTTAGAAAAGGTAAAAGGAGAAAGCTTTGATGTAGTCGCTGAAACTATAAAGAAAACTGCTTTCAAAATCACAAGAATGGGTCAATTAGTGGCAAAGGAAGCTTCTAGCAGATTGAATGTTCCTTTTGGAATTGTAGATTTATCCTTAGCACCTACTCCTGCAATTGGTGATAGTGTAGCTCACATACTCGAAGAGCTTGGACTTGAAAGTTGTGGAACTCACGGAACTACAGCAGCACTTGCTCTATTAAACGATGCTGTTAAAAAAGGCGGAGTAATGGCATGCAGTCACGTTGGAGGTCTTAGTGGTGCTTTTATACCTGTTAGTGAAGATGCTGGTATGATAGATGCTGTTAACAACGGCTCCTTAAATATAGAAAAACTAGAAGCAATGACTTGTGTATGTTCTGTTGGACTTGATATGATTGCCATTCCTGGAGACACTTCTGCATCAACAATTTCAGCTATAATTGCAGATGAAGCAGCTATTGGTATGATAAACAATAAAACGACTGCTGTAAGGGTTATTCCTGCTCCTGGAACAAAAATAGGTGATGTAGTTGAATTTGGTGGACTTCTAGGCCATGCTCCTGTTATGGCAGTAAGCAAATTTTCTAGTGAAGCCTTTGTAGCTAGAGGCGGTAGAATTCCAGCTCCTATCCACAGCTTTAAAAACTAGAATTTTTATTAACCATATTCTAAACTTTTGCATAAAATAAATTAAGTTGTTCTTTTATTATAGTGAAAATTTACAACATAAGCACATTGCGAAGCAAAGCTTCGCATTATGCTTACTTTTTAAAGCTTAACTACATATAAATATCTTAGAGGTGGTTTTTATATTGTATAATTTATATCCATTTTATTGTCCATTCACTAATTGTATGCGCATTTCAAACAATATTGCAATAGATTCACAGCAAATAAACTCTACAGAAAAATATATTAAAAAAGATTTAAAAATACCAGTATTGAAAGGTATGAAAAATAAAAATATAGAAAATCAAATTAACAATTCAATTAAAAGTGATATTATGGAATTCAAACAACAAATGGAAGAATCAGCTAACGAATATGGCATGCAAGCTGAAAAAGTCGGTAAAAAATTTATTCCTTTTATTATTTCCACCAATTACAGCATCACTTATAATAAAAATAATATTGCAAGCATTACTATTTTTTATTATGAGTTTATTAACGGAAAACATTCATATATTAAAACTTCTTACAATTTCAACTTAAATTCAGGCAAATCATTATCTCTAAAGGATTTATTCAAGCAAGGAGTTTCTTATAAACAAATCATCAATAAAGAAATAAAAAAATATTTAATTCAAAACAAAGAGTTATATATTCCTGGTACAGTTACTAATTTTAAAGGCATCTCAGATGACCAACCCTTTTATTTGGACAACGAAAATATTGTAATATACTTAGGTTTCAACGAAATTGCACCTAATATATCAGAAATACCTATAATTAAAATTCCTTTTAGTACTTTAAAAAATTATATAAAACCTATTTTTTTAAATTGATTGCAAATAATATACACATTTGTACTATATTTACGCTCATTTAACCTATAATATTGCACATAATACTTTTATATTTAAATTTGGTCTATACAAAAGAAGGTGAATGTATGCGTATATTAAGTACTGCTCTTGCATCAATGCTTACTATTAATAGCTTAACTGGAATTAATTTCAGCAAAAATACAACTGATTTTTATTTAAAAGATTCCAATATATATGATGAATCGATTTATGAAAATAAAAGACACTCATTATTGGATGTACCAAGATTTTTTAAAAATGCTATCAGCCATTCTGAAAATGGCCTTAGCACTAAAGAATATAATTGGTATTTCCAACCACGTAAAGATAAAAATCCACCACTGCCTCCTAAGGAAACAGCAAGTTTTTTACCTAAATACTCCTGCTATCATTTAGGAGATACCTCAAAAAAAGTTTTATACTTAACCTTTGATGAGGGTTACGAAAATGGATATACAGGTCCTATTTTAGATGTACTAAAAAAACATAAAGCAAAAGCAGCATTTTTTGTTGTTAAACCTTATATTAATTCCAATGAAGATTTAATTAAAAGGATGGTCAATGAAGGTCATCTAGTATGCAATCACAGTTCGCACCATCTTTCCATGGCTTCTATAACAAATACTGAAAAATTCAATAGTGAGTTTTCTGAGGTAGAAGAAGCTTTTGGAAAAGTTACTGGTGGTAAAAAAATGCCAAAGTATTTTAGACCACCTATGGGAAAGTACAGCGAATTATCACTATATAATACAAAACAACTTGGTTATAAAACTATATTTTGGAGTTTTGCTTATATGGATTGGGAAATCAACAAACAACCTTCCCATGAATTTGCAAAAAAACGTATAATGGATAAAACTCATAATGGTGCCATTGTACTATTACATGCAGTTTCAAAAACTAATGCCGAAATATTAGATGATGTAATTACAGAATGGAAAAATCAAGGATATGAGCTTAAAAGCTTAGACGAACTACCAAAATAAAATAAGGGAGTTGTTAAAAGATTTCTTATTAACAACTCCCTTTTCAAAAGACTATGCATTATCTAATCCAGTCTAATCTAAATCATATTCGTGTGCTTTTTCTTCTCCCTTTATAACTCTAAGCGTACCTAAAGCAAGAGATTCTAATTCATTTTCTCCTGGCAATATCTCTACAGGTGCTATAAATTCTACTCTTTCTTTTATCCATCCTGTCATCATTTTTGAATAGGCAATTCCCCCTGTAATTACTACTGCATCAACCTTTCCCTTTACTACAGTTGCAAGTTCTCCTATTGCTTTTGCAATTTGATATGCCATAGCTTCATAAACTAATTTGGCTTCAGCATCTCCATTTTCAATTCTTTTTTCTACATCTAATGCACTATTAGTTCCTAAATAAGAGATTAATCCACCATCTCCTCTTATTTTCTTTTTCATTGTGCGTTCATCATTTTTATAACACATTTCTATTAAGCGCTTACAAGGTACTCTACCTGACCTTTCTGGTGAAAACGGTCCTTCTTCATCAGTAACAGCGTCTATCATTTTTCCACCTTTATGTACAGTAAGAGATATTCCGCCTCCTAAATGAGCAACAACTAAATTACATTGTTCATAAGGTTTACCTAGTTTTTTTGCTGTTTTTATTGCTGCAGCTCTCATATTTAAAGCATGAATAAAACTCTCTCTTTTTATATCTGCAAGTCCTGATATTCTTGCAATATCCTCAAATTCATCTACAGCTACAGAATCATATATGAAAGCTGGTATATTTAAAGGTTTTGCTATTGCATATGAAATTATAGCTCCTAAATTTGAAGCATGCTCTACTACAGGTCTTTTAGCCAGTCTTTCTACCATAGAATCATTTACTCTGTAAGCTCCTGATTTAACTGGAGGCAGAATTCCTCCTCTTCCAACTACTGCAGATAAAGCTTTGACATCAAAATCTACTTCTTTTAAAAATTTCATTATAGCTTCATATCTCATACTATATTGATCAGCTATGTTTTCATATTTTTTCACTTCTTCACTAGAATGTTCTATAGTGGTTTTAAATAATTCCTCTGTGTCATCATAAATAGCTATTTTAGTTGAAGTTGAACCTGGATTTATTGCTAGTATTTTGTACATTATTTTACCCTCCTGATTATAGCAATACTTAATAAATATTTTAATTAGCAAGTATCATGCCATATATTAAATATTACTCTTTTTTATTATTTTTAATATTTTTGTTTTTTAACCCGAAAATAAATGGTATTAATCATTTGAAAATCAAACCCCATTAATACCATTTATAATAAATATTTATTTAGAATCTTGTACTTCTACTTTTAAATATTTAAGCACTCTTATTCCATACTCTGTTATTACACTCCCACCTCTTCCTTTATGCACTTTTGCCATAAGAAATTTTTCTAAATTAATTAATATTAATCTTGCTTCTTGTTCACTTATAAAAAAGCCTTTTTCTCTAGCAGTTTTGTATAAAGTTCTTCTTCCTATTCTAGTTTTATTAATATAGCTCTTTTTAAGTTCTTCCATTATGAATATATATTTATCAATTTTTTCATCAGCTAATTCCAAAAATTCTTCTGCCATTTTTTCTTCATCATGGGTTAAAATATCTTCATGTAAAACAACCTCATCATTAAATGGCAAATCCTTTACATCAATAGAATCCAATTCTAAATTAGCAAGATACTCAACATAATTTTTAAGCTCCCTTATATTACCTCTCCAATTATGGTTAATTAACATTTCTTTTGATGCTTCTGTAAAATGAAAATTACTTTTAAATTCATTTTTCATTTCATTGATTAAAAATAATATATCTTCTTTTCTATCTCTTAAAGGTGGAATTTTTAAAGGAAGCACATTCAATCTATAATATAAATCCTCCCTAAATTCACCTTTTCTAACCATTTCCTTTAAATTTCTATTAGTGGCTGCTATTATTCTTATATTTACTTTAATTAACCTATCGCCACCTATTCTCATTACTTCCCTTTCTTGAATAACCCTCAAAAGCCTCATTTGAAGGTTTATTGGCATTTCTCCAATTTCATCAAGAAACAAAGTTCCATTATGAGCTAGTTCGAAAAGTCCTGGTTTACCTCCTTTTCTTGCTCCTGTAAAAGCTCCTTCTTCATATCCAAACAATTCACTTTCTAGAAGACTTTCAGGTAAAGCCCCGCAGTTTACCGCCACAAATTGATAATCCTTCCTTTGTGAACTATTATGTATAGCTTGTGCAAACATCTCTTTTCCAGTTCCAGTTTCTCCTGTAATCATAACGGAAGAATCCGATTTTGCCATTCTTTTTGCAATATTCTTACACTTTTTTATAGCTTCACTTTCCCCTATTATATCTCGAAAGTTATATTTAGCTATATGACCTTTTCCAATAAGCTGTTGTCTCAATTTATGCTGGTTTTTTTCTATATCACTAAACTTTCTAACTATGGCAACAGCTCCATAAAGCTTTCCTGAATGAATTATAGGATGTACGGATGCTACTATATCATATCCATTTATTTTTATAAGCTTTTCTTTAACTGCTTCTAAATTTTCTAATGCTAATTTAAATGGAATATCAGGCATTATTTCCAAACCATGTTTGTTCATGACCTGATTTTTCTTATAACCTATTATATTTTCTGCCATTTCAGTATATGTACGTATTATTCCTTCAGCATCAATCCCTATGATACCATCATCTAAAATTTGAAGTAATATATCTAATTCGCTTTCAAATCTATTGGATAATCCCATTACATTGGATAACCCAATATTTGTAGTAACAATTTCTCTATAACTTTCTCTAATATTTTGCCTTTGTAAAATATCACTTAAATTTAGTTTTGTTCCAATATCAATTATAGTATTAAGCTCTAAAAGACTATTACCTACATTAATAACCTTTTTACAAGGGTAACTATTATATGCAGATGTACCCAATACAATAATGTAGTCTTTATTCATCTGATCATTATTTCCAGGATATCCTGGTTCTATATCCAAATTTCTTATTCCCAACTGATACAATACTGAAATCATTTGCATTGCCATTTCTTTTGTTTCATCAAGAAATAATACAGAAGCCCCCTCTTCTATTTGCATAACTTTTTCTAAACCAGCTTTAGAAATTGTCCTGGTTGCTATAATTATATCTGTTTTCTTCTGCATATAAGGCTTAATAAATCTAAAAACATCCTGTGATTGAACCAGTACTAAATCTGCTTCTATACCATTTTTAATTTTCTCGCTATCAATGCAAATCTTCTCCAAAACTATATTATCAGAAAATAAAGTTTTAATTTGTTCATAATAAGTATTTGCACTTGATTCACTGTAACTTATTATAAGTAACCTTTTTTTATCTATTCCTCTAAACATTATTTCCACCCTTTATATACTATACATTTTGTTCTATACAATTAGTTATTTTACTCTAGTTTTACTTAAATTTCTACTATTAGCCAATGTTGAAGCATATAATTGTATTACTAATATAGCTAATTTACATAAAGTAAATAGACAGCTATCTACCCTTTATCCTAAATTGAATTTAAGCAAGTTAATTATGATATATAAATTAAGCTTTTTAGTTGCAGGAGGTATTTATGAGCGATAATCAGAATGGTCAACATGTTCCAATAACAAATCCAATATCTGAACCTCCAACTGAGGATAACTATGATGAAGAATTAGAGGATGAAAATATAAAATCTGAAAACTCTATAAATAAATATATTGACAAAGCTGAAGATACTTTAAAAAATATAAATTCTATTAAAGATGAATTGTGTAAGTTACCCTTAAACCCCTGCGAATCTCAATATATTACTAATAACATAAATCCATTGTTAAACATTCTATACTTGCTTTCACAAACTTCTTCAGGTTTATCTACTTCAGCAAAGTTTTTAGCATCTTCCTCTGTAGTTCATCCCAAAAATTCTGACATTAAGGATACTATTCATTTAATATATAAAATTAATGAAGAATGTGATGATGTATATGATGTGTTAAAGAAAAGATTAGAAATTTTATTAGACAATTGTTAGCAATACCAATAAAAAAAATCACAAGCCAACAAACTTCTTGCTGGCTTGCTTTTCAGTTAACTAATCTAATACTTAAAATATTTCTTTTTATCTTTTTGCCATATCAACATATTTGTCATATCTATACTTTGCATCAGCCTGTGCCTTGACGAATAATTCTTCAGCTTGCTTTGGTGCTAGTTTATATAATGATGCAAATCTGACTTCACTCATCATAAACTCTTTTAAGTCCTTTGTAGGTGACTTTGAATCTAAAATAAATGGATTCTTTTCTTCATCAGCTAATTCTGGATTATAACGATATAATGACCAATATCCGCACTCTACAGCATCTTTTGCCTGGATCTGAGATTTACCCATACCAACCTTAATTCCATGATTTATACAAGGTGAATATGCAATAATCAATGAAGGTCCTGGATAATTTTCAGCTTCTATTATAGCTTTAATAGCTTGTTTTTTATCGGCACCCATGGATATTTGGGCTACATATACATAACCATAGCTCATAGCCATCATTCCTAAATCTTTCTTTCTAGTCTTTTTACCTCCTGAGGCAAATTCTGCAATCGCTGCGGTAGGAGTTGATTTAGAAGATTGACCTCCAGTATTAGAATAAACTTCTGTGTCAAATACCAATACATTTACATTTTCTCCAGCTGCCAATACATGATCTAAACCGCCATATCCAATGTCATAAGCCCAACCATCACCACCAAATATCCAATGTGATCTCTTAATAAAATAGTCTCTGTTGTCATACATCTTATTTAAAAGTTCATTATTTCCTTTTTCCTCTGCCAAAACAGCTGTCAATTTATCTGCACGCTCTCTAGTTTTCTCAGAAACATCAAAACCTTCTAGCCATGCTGTTAACGCTTCTTCAACTTTAGTACTAACTCCATTATTAATAGCTTCATGTGCTAAATTCTGTGCAGCAGTTCTTAATTTTTTAACCCCTAAATACATACCAAAGCCATACTCAGCATTATCTTCAAATAGTGAAAATCCCCATGATGGTCCAAATCCCTTTTCATTTGTAGTATATGATACTTGAGGAGATCCACCCCAAACAGTAGAGCAGCCTGCAGCATTGGAAATCATCATCCTATCACCAAAAAGTTGAGTAACCAATTTTGCATATGGAGTTTCGCCGCAACCTGCACAAGCTCCTGAAAATTCTATTAATGGTTTAAGGAACTGGCTTCCCTTAACAGTTGCTGCAACATTCTTAGGAATATCTTTAGAAACTATACCTTTAGCAAAATCCCAGTCAGTAATATATTTATCTCTGTTTTCTGCTAATGGATTCATATCTATAGCTTTTTCCTTTGCAGGACAGCTAACTACACAAATGCCACATCCTGTACAATCCTGAGCTGAAATTGCCAGATGGTATTGCATATTCTTAAATCCATTTGCTGGAACAGTTTCAAATCCAGCTGGAGCATTTTTTAATTCCTCACAAGTAAGCAGTGTTGGTCTAATTACTGCATGAGAACATACATAAGAGCATTGATTGCACTGGATGCACTTATCTGAATTCCATTTTGGAACAGTTATTGATATCTCACGTTTTTCCCAAGCTGTAATTCCAAGTGGAAATGTACCATCTTCACGTCCATTGAATGCACTTACAGGCAACTTATCTCCTTCTTGCCTATTCATAGGAAGTATAACTTTTTCAACAAATTCAGGCATATTTGGATCTATATAAGTTTTAGCATCTTCCACTGTCTTCCAAGACTCAGGAACATTTATTTTTCTCATGCTTCCGAAACCTTTATCAATAGCTAAATTGTTCATATCAACTATATTTTGTCCCTTACTTCCATAGGATTTTTCAACTTCTTTCTTCAGAAACTTTCCAACTTCCTCAACTGGAATAATTTGAGCAAGTTTGAAGAAAGCAGCCTGCATTATCATGTTTATTCTTCCACCAAGTCCGATTTCTCTCGCTATATCTACAGCATCTATTATATAAAATTCAACATTATTATTTGCAATAGCTCTCTTTAGACTAGCAGGTAATTGATTTCCTAATTCTTCTTCACTCCAAATACAATTTAACAAGAACTTGCCATTCTTTTTTATTCCTGCTAGTAATTCATACTTATTTACATATGACTGGTTATGACATGCTATAAAATCTGCATTAGTGATTTCATAAGGCTCTTTAATAGGACTTTCTCCAAATCTTAGATGGGATACAGTCAATCCTCCAGACTTTTTAGAATCATATGCAAAATATGCTTGAGCATAGTAATCCGTATTATTACCAATTATTTTTATAGCTGACTTATTTGCACTAACTGTTCCATCTGATCCATATCCCCAAAACTTACAAGCTATTGTTCCTTCAGGAGTTGGATTAATACTCTCCTCACTTAATGGCAGTGATTTGTGAGTTACATCATCAATGATACTAACTGTAAAATCATTCATTGGCTTGTCTAATTTTAGATTATTGAAAACTGATAGTACATCATTTGGCTTGAAATCTTTTGAGCTTAGTCCATATCTTCCACCTACGATAAGTGGAGCATTTTCAGCATTATAAAATGCATTTCTAACGTCAATATATAGAGGTTCTCCATTTGATCCAGGTTCTTTTGTTCTGTCAAGAACAGCAATCTTCTTAACAGATTTTGGGATTGATTTCAAAAGATATTCTGGTACAAATGGTCTATAAAGATGGACTTCTAATAAACCTACTTTTTCTCCTTTACTGTTTAAGTAGTCTACAACTTCACTAATTGTTTCACACCCCGAACCCATAGCTACAACAATATTCTCAGCATCTTCATCTCCATAATAGTTAAATAACTTATAATTTCTTCCTGTCAATTTATTGATTTCATCCATATATGATTGAACAATACCTGGCACAGTATCATAATATTTATTTATTGCTTCCCTCATTTGAAAGAAAATATCTGGATTTTGAGTTGTTCCACGAAGCACAGGACGATTTGGACTAAGTGCATTATCTCTAAATGCTTTTACAGCATCATGGTCTAATATTTTATCTAATTCATCATATTCCAATACTTCAATTTTTTGAACTTCGTGAGAAGTTCTAAAACCATCAAAAAAGTGTAGTACAGGTATACGTGATTTTATTGCACTCAAATGAGCTACTGCTCCTAAATCCATTACTTGCTGAACACTACTTGATGCAAGTAATGTAAAACCTGTTTGTCTTGTAGCCATAACATCTTGATGATCTCCAAAAATACTAAGTGCATTAGATGCAAGGGTACGAGCGCTAACATGAAAAACAGCTGGTAATAACTCTCCTGCAACTTTATACATATTTGGAATCATTAATAATAATCCTTGTGAAGCAGTATATGTTGAAGTAAGTGCACCTGATTGTAATGACCCATGAAGTGTACCTGCAGCACCGCCTTCTGATTGCATCTCCTTTACTAATACTGTTTCACCAAATAAATTCTTTTTCCCTTTTGATGACCATGCATCTACAACAGCAGCCATAGTTGATGATGGTGTAATAGGGTAAATTGCAGCTACGTCAGTAAATGCATATGATGCATAAGCCGCTGCTGTATTTCCGTCCATAGTTTCAGTTCTTCTTTTTACCATGTTAAATTCTCCTTACTATTTATTTAAATTATTTATATAATTCTTAAAATTTATATGTTTTTGTTACATATTCATCAATTCTTCTTACAGCTTCTATTAAATTTTCATCAGAATTTGCAAATACAGTACGGAAATATCCTTCTCCCATACTTCCAAATGCTGACCCTGGTACCACAACCACCCTAGCATTTTTTACAAGATCAATTGCAAATTGTTCTGAACTTATTCCAAGTGCTTTAATATTTGCAAATGCATAAAAACTTCCTGGTGATTTTTTGCAAGTTATCCCTGGTATATTATTTAAACCATCAATTAATATATCTCTTCTTCTTAGATAATCAGCATGCATTTGTTTAACTGCTTCCTGATTTCCAGTATAAGCTTCAAGAGCCGCTCTTTGAGTGAATGTGGATACACAAGAAACTAATCCCTCTTGCAACTTTGGCATATTAGATATAATATCTTTATTACCTACAATATATCCAATTCTCCATCCTGTCATAGCATAAGCTTTTGAAAAACTGTTAATTACCAAAACTTGATCTTTAACTTCAGGTACCTGAGCAATACTGAAATATTCTATTCCATCAAAAATCAACTTATCATATACTTCATCAGAATATACTATTAAATTATGCTTTTTTACAATTTCAGCAATTTTAAGTATTTCTTCTTTACATATTACAGAACCTAAAGGATTACTTGGAGAATTCAATAAAATAGCTTTTGTTTTTGGAGTAATTGCTTTTTCAATATCTTCAGATTTAATATTAAACTCATTTTCTTCAAATACAGGAACACCTACAGGTACAGCTCCTGCAAGCATAACTTGTCCAACATAATTAGAGAATCCTGGGTCTGGAATTATAACTTCATCACCAGGATTTACAGTGGCAATCAAGCACATTGTAATTGCTTCCATTCCTCCCACTGTAATCATGACATTATCTAGGGTATAATCCTTTGAATATTTGGTATATTCCTTTGCAATAGCTTCTCTTAATTCTGGCAATCCGGCATTTGGAGCATAATGTGTATACCCTTCATCAATAGCTTTTTTAGCTGCCTCTTTAACATTTACAGGTGTATCAAAATTTGGTTCTCCAACTGTTAATTTAATTACATCATCATATTTTTGGGCCAAATCAAACATTTTTCTGATACCTGAGGCAGGATAATTTTTTGCTATATTTGATAAATAATTCATGTTCAAGACCTCCCGTTTATTTTGTATTATTTAATTTTTATTTCTTTACAATACTGGCTTAATTAATATTAACTGAGCACCATCTTACAAGTTCATTTGTCATAAAACACCCATCCCATGGATAATCGTAGATGTTCATTAACCCTACATCCACTACTCTGTCTACTCCTAAAGCGGTTACACTATCCGCAAACTCCAAAGTCTTATTTTTATCTTTACATGCTATGCCTATTGTCTGTACCCTACGAGTAATTAAGTCTTTCACTTCAAACATATTATTTATTTCTTTTACAAATAAACATCTTCCCCCTATTGGCTCCTCCAAAACTATTTTATTATTAATTAAAATTGTATAATTAAGCCCTTTACTACAACATAAATCTTTGTCTAAACTCAAACTGTATATGCCTCTTTCATTTATAATTCTTCCAGCAGTACTTTCATCTAAAATATTTGGATATCTCTTATCTAATTTTTTAAAAGCATTTGCTAATTTTTTTATAGACTTATCAAAGGGTATCTTACTTTTTTCTATAAATAATACTTGAGGAGACGAGCATGCTTTTTGATTAAAAATGGCTATGTCCATAACTAATCTATTCATAAATTCCTCACACTCACAACTTTCTATAACACTTTTATCAAAAATGGCTAAAGAATACTTAGGTCCAAAAACCAAATCCTTGCAGGTGCTTTTTTTAGGTAAGGAATTTATAGATTTTACTGCTTCTTCTCCTCCCCATACGATTCTAGCATCAGCCTTGGCTGACATTTGTTCATTTAACAATTTATCATTGCTATCAAAATATATTAATGAAATATTTTTTAAAATATCTGTTGAATAATAGATTTTTGACTTATAATTTACTTTTATATTGTCCATAAGCTCCAGTAATTTTAGTATCAAATCAATACTCTGTTTTGGAACTTTTATAATATTTGAATTTTTAGCTATCAATGCTTGAAAAATAGAATAAAATGCTAATGTAGGTACATTACCTGCTATCCAATGACATGCTATTCCTCTGCCTTGAGCCTTTATATACTTTCCATTGCCTTTATGTATAAATTCATTCAAATAATTTTGGTCTCCTATATTATTCTTTATTAAGTTTTCAATATTGCTTCTTTTTAGATAAGACAATAGAAAAGGAACACCTTCCACTTTAAGAAGTTCTCTATTTAGATGTAATTTTTTACTGTATTCGTCTAGTATACTAATAACAACTTCTACAGGTATAGATTTTAGTAAACTCCAGTTATTCTCTAAAGCTAAATATATAATATCTAAGTTTTCAAAAATTACTCCTTCACTATATATTTTTCCATCTAACGAATAACAAGTTATCATTTACCATACTCCCTTTCCGCAAAGGTATCCCCACATCCCCTGATTTCAGACTTTTCTATTCTAGATTTAAATTTAAAATATTTACCCTTTCTTCCACACTTGCAGTCATCTATTCCAGCTAATTCTCCTATGTCCTCTGTTAAAATGGCTTGAGATGGGTAGCTAGAGCCTAAAATACTCATGACCTCTATAATTCCATATCCACCAGGTTCAACTTCATTTAGACTATTAAAATCTCTTATTATAATCTCCGCAAAGTCTGGCACATGCTTGTACCCATATTCACAATCCACAAAAACTACACCTACTTGTTCCACCATTCCATAAAAATCTATTATATTTTGCGAATTTGTTCCAAAAACTTTAGCTGTTCTTTTTATGAATTCTTCCTTTTCAACTTTTTCTAAGGTTAATCTTTTCCATCCACCACTATGCAAAAGCTTCATATTAGGCAGCGATAGTCTAATATTCTGGTCTTCTAAAACCTTTACAAATTTAGACCAAATTATATAAGTAAATCCGTACACTAAAATCTCTGTATCCTTATAGTTACTTTCAAATTCTTTTAATCTATCTATATTAATTTTTAAGTTATCATTTTCTTTATCCATTACATAATCTATTTTACTAGCAAAACTACTCACTCCTCTTATGGCTGCACCTCTAGCATTTAAAACACCACCCCTACCGTTAACTTCTTTACTATCTATGATTAACATCGGTCTTCTTTTAATCCCTAAAAAACTTTTTAGAGTTGATATTAATGCCTGTGATTGCCGCACAGAGGTAGCTTTATCCAAATATACTTTGCTCGGCTTTCCTGTGGTTGTAGCACTAGAATTTAATATTCTTATTATCTGTTCTTTTTCACAAATTGAAAGGTCAAACTCCTTAAACATGTTTACAGGTATAAATGGAATTTCTTCAAGTTTAGAAATTTTAGAGATATCTAGTCTATTCTTTTTATACATACTTTTTAAATTAGGATTTATCTCATTCTTCTTTAATTGTTCTTTAAATATTTTTAATAATACCTTTTCTTTCTCCTTCTCAGGTATTTTAAATTGATCACCTAATATGATATCTTCTATTAAATCTATACTCTCCATATATAATTCACCTATTTCACTTTATTTTTACTTCATCCTTTAACGATTTTAATAATACTTTTCCAGATGAATTTTTAGGCAGCGTCTTTAAAAACTCTATATATTTAGGAACTTTAAATCTGGGTAATCTATCAGAGCAGTACTTAATTATGAATTTAGAATCTATAGTGCAATTACTGCTTTTCAATACCACAAAAGCTTTCACTGCTTCTCCTAAAATATCATCTTCTACACCTATAACAGCACACTCTACTATTTCTGATATTTGAACTATTACGTTTTCAATTTCTTTAGGGCTTATCCTGTTTCCAGCACTCTTTATGATATTCTTCTCTCTGGAAACTATGTATATATATCCTTCCTCGTCGATTACAGCTAAGTCTCCTGTATAAAGCAATCCGTTTTTAAGAACTTTTTCAGTTTCTTCCCCATCATTAAAATATCCCTTCATTATGTTTCCACCTTTAGCCACCACTTCTCCCATTTCTCCTGCTTTTACTAAAATCCCATTCTTATCTAGAACCATAAGTTCTGTTCCTGGAATACCTTTACCAATAGAACCTATTTTATTTTTAATTTGTGAAGGTGGTAGATATGATAGTCTTGCAGTAGCTTCCGTTTGCCCATACATAATATAAATTTCTACATCTTTTAATATATCTGATAATTCAGTTATAAATATCTCTGGAAGTTCCCCCCCTGCTTGTGTTATATATCTAAGAGCTGGGAATTTATATTTTTTAATTTCTGTCATTCTGAGTAATATTTGATAAGTGCTTGGCACTCCTGCAAAGCCTGTACATTTATAATTGTTTATATCATCTATTACTGTTTGTGGAAACATGAATCTATTGTTTATTACTAAACTACCGCCGCACCTAAAATGCGTATTAAGCAAAGAAAGACCATAGCAATAATAAAAAGGAAGTACACTTTCTATTCTGTCTTTTTCTGTTAGATTTAAATATTCTATTATTGAGTTAGTATTATACATTAGATTGTAATGTGTAAGCATTACACCTTTAGGTTTAGCTGTAGATCCAGAAGTAAACATAATTAATGCTACATCTTCTTTTATATCAATAGTGTTGTCTAAATTTAAGTTGCCACTGCATTCCAATTTCTCTAAATCACTTTTACTATAAACTTCAACTTCTTTACTCACTAACTTTTCTATTTTCTTCTTATATTTTTCTTGTAAAAATATTAATTTTATTTTCAACACTTCTACAATATATTTTATATCTTCCTCAGAAGTCGCTGGATTTATAGGTACACAGATACTACCGTTTTTCATAATTCCAAAATAAGTTTCAATAAAGAAAGTAGAATTCTCAGAAACTACAAGTACACTATCCTTTTTTGTGTAATTTTTTTTTCTTAATATATTTGTTACATAATTTATATTTTCGTATATCTCTTTATAACTTATTTGCTCTTTATTTATTACTGCTGCTTTTTCAAGATTATATGATTTTTCAAAAACATAATCTGTAAATGTCATATTTCAACACCATATTTTTTTAATATTTTCTTCACATCACCAATAGTGTACATTCTAGATATATCAACAACATCAAAGTTGATTTTGAACTGCTCTTCTAAACCAGT
The DNA here is from genome assembly GCF_001038625.1 of Clostridium carboxidivorans P7. Lineage (GTDB taxonomy): Bacteria > Bacillota > Clostridia > Clostridiales > Clostridiaceae > Clostridium_AM > Clostridium_AM carboxidivorans. The sequence goes on along the minus strand of NZ_CP011803.1, from coordinate 334,017 downwards.
TACCAGCTCTACATGAGCTAAAGAATCCCAATCCTCTATTTCATCAGGCCCCATTTCATCTGTTACATTAGCTGTATCTTTTATATTTAGAGCGTCCGAAATCACTTTATTAAATTTATCTAAATTGCTCATATTAGTTACCTCTCAAATTTATTCTTATTTAATATTCTTCTAGCCATATCTAAAGTTTCTTCGCTAATACAGCTTATAAGTTCTACTCTTTCTACTTCTGGAATTTCTTCCTTCATCGCTGCTTCCACTATATTTTCTACAGTATATTTAGCTGAAACACATCCACTACATTGACCTAGTAATTTAACTTTAACTATACCATTTTCTATTTCTAGAAACTTGATATCTCCATTATGTTCTCTTAAATAAGGTTTTACTTTTTCTTCAATTACCTTTTGTATTTTTTCTTCAATCATTATCTTCACCCCTATTCTTTAAGGGGTGAAGTACCACCCCTTTTTAAAGGAATCTTCTATAAGAACATTTTAGAATTACTCTATTCTAGCTATAGCTTTTGCTAACTCTTTTTTCTGAGCTAAATTTCCCTGTCTAGCTATCATTATTCTTTGAGCCTGTGGAGAACCAGCTCCATGCATCGATTCAGTTCTGTAACCTACTGCTGCTGTACCTAAACATAAATTTTCTATTAATCTTAAAACTTTCATTCTATCCATTGTGGATACATCTGATACACCTTTTAAATACTTTTCAAGTAAACTTCCAGTTTCAGGGTTTTTAAAGTCTTTTTCTGATGGCATAGTGACCATTAATCCACCAGCTATATCTTCTGCTAACCTTGTTATTTCATATGGGAATCTTGTTACATTTTGCTTACAAACATTAGCTAACAACAAATCTATTTGGTAATTTCCAGATTCTGTTTTATACCCCTCAGCCGAACAAGCAATTCCACAAGCATATAATGTTTCATTTAAATGCGTCATTTCAATCAGCTTATCTTTTACATGTGATGCTTTCGCAGCACCATTGTAATCCGCAGCTAATGCAGCAGCTCCTATTAAAACGTCACCTACTCCAACTTTGCATCCACCATAACTTTGTCTATGATAACCTGCAAACCTTTCAACTATCATTCCTGCAAATTCAGTTTCACCATTTAAGAAAATTCTATCATTTGGTACGAATACATCATCAAAAACTACTAAAGCTTCTACTCCACCAAATTCCTTGTTACCAACATCTAAGTCAGCATCTTTTTCAAGCTTTCTTGTATCACAGGACTGTCTTCCAATTATCATTGTTATACCTTCTGTATCTGTTGGAACAGAAAAAGCTACTGCATAATCCCTGTCTTGTGGCCTCATAGCTATTGTTGGCAATACTAATACTTCATGAGAATTGCATATACCTGTTTGGTGAGCCTTTGCTCCTCTTACAACAATACCATCTGGTCTTCTTTCTACAATTCTTAAATATAAATCTGGATCAGCTTGTTTGCTTGGAGATAACCCTCTGTCGCCTTTTGGATCTGTCATAGCTCCATCAACTGTTAAATCATTTTCTTCTGCATATTTTACAAAGTTTTTAAAATTTTCATGATATTTTGTATTATAATATTTATCGATTTCATAAGTAGTGCTATAAGTTGCATTAAAAGCATCCATACCAACACACCTTTGAAAACAAGCAGCAGTCTTTTGTCCTAATAATCTTTGCATTTTAACTTTTTTTACTAGATCTTCTGTACTTTGATGAAGATTTAAAAATCTATTTATTTTGTTTCCTGTTATTTTTGATGTGGCAGTCATTAGATATTCATATTCTGGCATTTGAGCTAAATCGTAAGTCATTTTGACTGAATTAAGTGATGGGCGAAGTATAGGGTTGTCTACTGGATTGTCAATCTTTTCTCCTAGCATATAAATATTTAATTTTAGTTTACGCAAGCTTTCTACATATTCTTCTCCTGTCATCAAAGCCATTATTACCATTCCCTTCATAAATACATATTTTTTTATTATGTAATTTACTTTCTTAACTATTTATTTCTTAAGATTATTATATATCGCGTATACAATTTTATCAAATAGTATACAATAATATTTTTGTATAACCTATAAAGTAAAATAAAATTTCGACTTCTCAGCCTAGTGGAATAATGAAACTTTAAAAAAGCTCAGAAAAATCCTGAGCAGTATAAAAATTTATTTACAATTAAGAGGACACCCTTTATTCATAAAAAGATGTCCTCTTAATTGTAAATAATACTATATTGGTTTATTCTACAAATCTTATGGATTTTATTTTTTTAAACATGATAAATCATATTGTTCAATTATTGAATTAGGTATATTAAAAAAATCTTTTAAGTGATCACAAATGACTTTTCGAACTTTTTGAGAATCACCATTAATTAATGCCTCAATAATTTCTTGATGATGTTGTATCTGTTTTAGACTATTTTGAATATCCGTATATTTTGATACTTGAATTAAATGTATACGTAAGTAAAGCTGTTGTTGACTTTTAACTAATATCTGATTTCTACTAATTTGTGCAATACCCAAATGAAAATCCATATCTAATTTAATTCGATTATATATATTTCCAGTACGAGCTTCATTTTCACATTTTTGTGCTAATTGACGTAGATTTGAAAAATCAGCATTACTACCATAATATAATGCTAATTGTGCAGCAAGAATATCTTGAGCTAAACGAAGTTCTCCAATATGACGTATAGTATCTTCATCATAATGTGCTACTTCAGCAAAACATTTTGGGTATAAAAAAATCAAGCCATCATTTTCTAGTTTACGTAACGCTTCACGAATTGGAGTACGACTACTACCTAACCGATTTGCAATACTCTCTTCAGGGATACGGTCTCCAGGCTTTATTTCTAAATTTAATATCATATGTTTTATATATTTATATGCTTGTTGACTTAAGTTACCTTTATTCAAGTTATTACACTCCTTTTAATTGCTAAATATAAACTATATTACTAAAAAGGCCAATTGATACATTGCTTAATTTTAATATAAGTTAAGGAATAAATCAAATCTAAGGTAAATTGGGTTTGTGTCAAGTTAAAGAAGTAATCATTGTCTTTGATTTTGGAAAAATTAAATCAAAAGAATAATTGAAAACTCCTCTTCATTTCCTCAGAGGAGTAAGCGATTTGTACAAAACCATAAATTTTTGCTCTATACTTAAAACATTTACTAACGAACATTTTTAGTTTTAAAAGTTAAATATCGCACAGAAACTAGTGCTATATATACATAGAACATTATTTGAATTATAAAAACATACTTAATATTTATTCCGCCTGCAAAACCTATTATATAAGTTAAAAATGTGGCTCCAAGATAGTTAAAAATCATTATAATAGCAGAAGCTGAATATACATTTTCTTTTCCAACATGCTGTATAAGATATCCTTGAAGTGCTGGATACATTAATGCTATAGATATGCCTATAATTGCAAGACCTGCTAAAGCTTGAATTTTATTTGTTCCAGTTAAAATGATAATGATGCCCATAATAGATATTGCTGGGGAAATTGCAAGGAATTTTAATTGGCCTATTTTTTCCAGAAGCTTGTCTCCTATACTTCTTCCTATAGTAAACAAAATCCAGAAACCAGAAAGAATATTAGGAACCTCTTCTTTGGTAACCCCATAGCATTTTTCAAGAAATCCGCCTGTCCAATTGGTTGTTGATATTTCCGCTCCTACATAAAAGAATATTGCAATTGAAAAGAACATCACCAATGGATTTTTTATTATATCAAAAGAAACTTTAACATGATGCTTACTGTTAGATGATGATTGAATGTCCATTTTTCTTACAAGCATCAGCAGGAAACACATGCATAATATATGTATAATATATGTATAATTAAATTTTATTTCATTCTTTAATATAAGTCTATCTATTGGCAAAATCAAAATTCCACCTAGTCCGAAGCATGCATTGGCAAAGCTAAATTTTTGATATTTAACTGGAAGTATTGATAGAATAGTACTAGAAAATAGAGACATCATCCCTATTGCTAATCCTGATATAAAATATCCAAATAAGAGCACATAAAACGACTTCGAAATTATAATTATTAAACTTGCAAGTATAGTAAGACAAAACCCTGTACGCAATCCTTTCTTAAGGCCTATTTTTTGCATAAGCCTAGCACCTAATATACTCATTCCAAATGATGCAAAATAAACTACTGATGGCAATATAGCAATAGTATTTGATGATACATTATAATTATTTTTTATAGTGGTTATAAAAGGTGATAATGTATTAGAAAATAATGAAGAAAAAAAGTACCCTATAAAAACAATTACCATATTTCTATAATCTTTATTCATTCGTATCCTCCTGTTTTAAAATTACAACTTATTATACAACATAAGACATCCTGGAGGAAGTATCAAATGATTATAATATTATGTTTTATCATAATAATAAATCCAATAACTACAATTTCAATCCAAATACATTTATACATAATAAATATTAGATGAAATATATATCAGAAACTTCAATTTGTGTTTTTTCCATTATATTCTTTAAATCACCAGCTTCTTGTTCATGTAAATTAGACTTACTTTCAATAAGTTTTACAGGCAGCTTAACCATAAACTCACTGCCAACACCTACTTTGCTTTTGACAGCAATTTCTCCATTGTGCATCTTTAGAAGTGATTTTACAAGTGATAGTCCTATACCGCTGCCTTCCGCATTTCTTCTCAATGAAGCATCTACTTGAGTAAAAGTATCAAAAATTTTATCAAACATATCTTCCGGAATACCAACTCCAGTATCTTTTACTGAAATCAATATATTTTCATCTTCATCATATATATTAACGTATATTTTGCCTCCTTGGTTAGTAAATTTGATTGAATTTGACAACAAGTTCAACATAATTCTTTCAATTTTTTCCTCATCAAATGCTGTTATTTTTTCTTCAATTTCCGTATCAAAAATTATATCAATATCCTTTAATCTTGCATATTCAACTATTGATAATGTAACATCTTCTATGACTTTAACAATATTTTTATTTTTTAAATTGAGAGTAAAAAAACCTAATTCTATTTTATTCATATCTATTAAATTATTAATCAATTTAATTAGTCTAAAACAATTTTGTTTCATTACTTTTGAATATTTTAAAAACATATCATCAGTATATGTAAATGAGCTATCCTTATAAAGGCTTTCCAATAATTGTAACGAGCTATATATAATATTAACTGGTGTTTTTAGCTCATGTGATATAGTTGAAAAAAGTTGAGTTTTTGTATTATTGTATTCATTAGACTCTTCTAATAATAAACTTTTCTTTATTACTTCATTTTCTAAACTTTTAGAATTTCTTTTAAGCTTTAGTTCCTCGTAACCTATTTGAGAAAGTGCATTTGCAACTATAAATAACACTTCCGCAGCTGCAGCTACCTTCTTTTCAGAGATAATTCTAATTTTTCTTACTGATTTAACAAATTCAGCTTCATCTACACCTATCTCTTTTGCTGTTTGTACATATTCTCCTTCATCAGGTTTTTTTATTAAAATCTGTCCACCTAGAATAGTTCCAATTTGCTTATTTCCTATTAAAATTGGTGCTGCAAAATCAATTAATCCAGCATGACAAGTATAAATGTAAGGTCTTCCTGTACGTGCAGCTTCCTCTCCACCTTTTCTATGTGATTCTGCACATCTTTTGTCTCCTACAGTGGTATTATGTATAAAATCGTTGCAAAAACTTGTATAGAAACTTGGACTGGTTACTGGATTTCCTTTTTTATCTACAATTATACTTGCAATATCCATGCTTTTAGCATAATTATCTTGAAAGGTTTGGAGAAGTTCAATATCAATAACATCTTTTATTTCGATTAAATCTACATCAATATCAGAGTTAATATTTTCAATCATTTCTTTGTTTTCCTCCTAATATTCTCAACAATTATCATAGAATAACAAAACTTTATGTTTATGTATAATTTCTACAAAAAAAATCGGATTCCTTCTATAAATTTATAATTTGGTAAGGCTTAGCGATTATAATTGAAATTTGTCAGTATATTTTACTTTATATAACTAATACTATATTTTGAAAACAAATAATAATTTTATCATATGAGGAGGATAAATGTATGCCAGTTCTAACACAAAAAGAAACTATGTTATTAAAGGATGAAAAATCACATGAAGAGTTATGTATAAAAAAATACACTACATATTCTAATGAAGCACAAGACCCTGAATTAAAACAATTATTCACAACTTTAGGCCAGCATGAAAAACAACATTTAAATAGTATAAATACTATGTTAAGTGGTCAAGTACCAAATGTAAATCAACAAGGACAACAAGGACAACAAAATCAAACCCAAAATGTTAATATGAATACAAATAAATCAAATATGGCCTTTAATCAAAAAGATTGCGATCTTTGTCAAGATGCACTTACTACAGAAAAATATGTGTCTTCAACTTACAATACAACAATTTTTGAGTTTAAAGACCCTAATGCTCGTCAAGTACTAAATCATATTCAAAAAGAAGAACAAGAACACGGACAACAAATATTTGACTACATGTATAAAAAGGGATATTATACACCTCAATAAATATTTTCTTATCAATAATTTAATGCTTCATTAAAAGCTAGTAAAGATACCCTCCACTAATCTTTACTAGCTTTTTTACGTTCTTTACAAAACAAATTCACAATTTAAATTCAAATTTAAATTTAAATAAAAAAAACGCACGAATAAATTGTTTTTTTCGTCAAACCTATTTAGAAATATAAAAATATCACGATAAACTATACATATATGTTATATATTACTAATCTAATTAGTAATATTATTAGTTTAAATAATATTTTATTTAAATAGAAATTAGTAATATGGGGTGGATTATAATATGCAGAAAACAAAATTGTTGTCAATTAGCGAATTAAAGCCAGGAATGGTTTCATCTATGGATATAAAAGTTGAAGGTACAGTATTATTAGCTAAAGGTTTCGTCATCACTCAACCCATTATAGATAAATTGAAAGAAGCCTATATTATTGACAAAGTACAGGTTCTATTAGATAAAGATTCTGATGAAACTTTTATTTTCAAAGTAAAAACAGTAAAAGAACTTCAAACTACCTTTAGCGAATTTTCATCAAATTTAGAAAATATTTTTACAGATATATCCTCTTTAAAAGTACCTAAGTTATCTGAAATAAAAAATTTCATGGATAAAATTGAAGAAGAATTCAAATCAACAGGTGTAGTTATAAAGAATATACTGTTCTACGGCAGCGCAGGCGACCCAATTTATAGACATACTGTAAACGTAACTGCTATTAGTTTTATATTAGGTAAATGGTTAGGTCTTGATGTACAGGATTTAGCTTTATTAACCTACGCAGCAATACTACATGATTTTGGCAAAATTCAAATTGATAAGGATATATTGAACAAGGAAGGTTCTTTAACTCCTGAAGAATATGAAATTTATAAAACTCATCCTGTTATAAGCTATCATTTTATAAACCAAATTCCTTGTATAAATCCTTCTATAAGCCGCTCAATAATAATGCATCATGAAAAAATAGACGGATCTGGCTATCCTCTTCAAGTTAAAGGAAATAAAATTCCTAAATTTGCAAAAATAATAGCCATTGCAGATTTATTTGATACAGTTAGTTCCAATAGACATTCTAAAAAAATTACAGGTCCCCTTGATGCTCTAAAAGTTATTAAGGAAGAAAGCCTTACAAAACTTGATTCCAGTTATTGTAATATGTTTTTAAACCATGTAGTAAACTTTTTTATGGGTGAAACTGTACAATTGAACGATAAACGTTTGTGTAAAATTATACAAATTCAAATGGAAGACTTGACAAATCCTCTATTGCTTGATGATGGAGAATTTCTCGATTTAAAAAAAGAAAAGGATTTATATGTTGAAAAATTAGTTGTATCATAATTAAAAATAGAGCATTGCAATGCTCTATTTTTAATTTATTATTATTTAGAAAGTAATGATTTTAAAATTAAATTTATATACACATTTCTAGTAGGCTTTTCATTATAATCAATACCAGAAATTTTTTCAGTATAATTACCAAGCAATAAAGGAATTTCTAAAGCACCAAGAGCTTGGAAAACTTTCATAAGTAATACCTCATCACTTCCTTCTACTCCCACAGCCTTTAATGTATCTAAAATTTTCTTATATCCAGCATCTTTTAAAAACTTCATATAATCAGATTCAATATCACAATTGCCTACCCCATGATTTACAATATTTCTAAATACATCTGGACATTCTAAAGTTGTATCTGAATAATTCTGTAAAAAATTTTTTAATCTCTCCTCTGGTAAAACATCATTGTCTTCTAATAATTCAAAGCATTTCATAATTCTTTTAGAGAACACCTTCATAGCCTCATCAATTACATTGTCTTTACTGCCAAAATGATAATTAACTGCTGCTATATTAACTTCCGCCAAACTTGCTATCTTTTTAATAGTAACATTTTGAAATCCTTCATTGCCTATTATATTTAACGTAGCATCTAATATTCTTTCTCTAGTGGACTGCTTACAACCCCATTTGCTATCCATTTATATCACTCCTATTGATAGCTCCTTTTAAACCACATTTATATTTAAAATATTCTTTAGATGTATATTGTTCTTCTGTAGAATCGAGTTCTTTTAAATTTTCAAATGCAGTGGAAAGCATAAGTTTTATTCTATTCAATTGATTTACTTCACTAGCACCAGGATCATAATCTATTGCAACTATATTTGTTCCTTTATAAACCCTCTTTAATTCTTTCATAATACCCTTACCCGTTACATGGTTAGGTAAACATGCAAATGGCTGCATACAAACAATATTTTTAACTCCACTTTGTATAAGCTCTACCATTTCTCCTGTCAAAAACCATCCTTCTCCAGTCTGATTACATAAAGAAACAATACTTGAAGCTCCTTTTGCTATAGATTTTATAGATTCAATAGGAGTAAATCTTTTACTTTTTCTTATGGCCTTCTTATAAGTCATTCTATAAAATTCAATAACAGCTATAGCTGCTTTTCCTAATAATTCAGGAAGTTTCTTTCCTGCTAAATATTTATATTTGTACTCTGAGTCACTAGCACAATATAATAGAAAATCTGTAAGATCAGGCACTACTACTTCTACCCCTTCTCTTTCTAATACATCTATTACATTGTTATTGGCTGTTGGGTGAAATTTAACAAGAATTTCTCCTACCAGTCCAACCTTTGGCTTTAATTTATTATTTATTTTTAAATTATCAAATTCTTTTACTATAGATATAATATTATGTTTAAAGGTACTTTTATAAGCCATTTTCAAGGATTTTTTACATACATCCACCCATTTTTCATAAAGCTCGTTAGCTGAACCTTCTTCAATTTCATAAGGTCTAACCCTATATAAAACTCTGGAAAGTAAATCTCCATAAGTAAGTGCCATCATAGATCTATTAAGTAACCCCAAGGAAATTTTAAACCCAGGATTTTTTTCCATGCCTTTAGCATTCAAAGATATTACTGGAACATTTGAAAAACCAGCATCTTTTAATGCTTTACGTAAGAAACCAATGTAATTTGTAGCTCTGCATCCGCCTCCAGTTTGAGATATTATAACTGAAGTATTATTCAAATCATATTTACCTGATTTTAATGCTTCTATGATTTGTCCTACTACAATTATTGCTGGATAACAAGCATCATTATTTACATATTTTAAACCTTCATCCACAGCTTTTTTATCTTGGGATGGAAGTACTACTACATTATAACCAGATTGTCTAAATGCTTCCTCTAAAAATTGAAAATGTACAGGAGACATTTCTGGAATTAAAATCGTATGATTTTTTTTCATCTCTTTAGTGAATATTATTCTTTTATATTTGTTTTCAACCTTTTTAAGCTTAAAGCCACTATTTTCTCTTTCTGCTGCTGCTGCTTTAAGTGAACGAAGTCTTATTCTTATAGCTCCTAAATTATTTCCTTCATCAATTTTAAGAGATGTATATATCTTTGAGTTACCATTTAATATTTCCTGTACCTGATCTGTTGTAACTGAATCTAATCCACAACCAAAGGAATTTAACTGAACTAGTTCTAAATCCTTCTGATTAGCAACAAAACTAGCTGCAGCATAAAGTCTAGAATGATATACCCATTGATCTACTACTCTAAGAGGTCTCTCAACATGTCCAAGATGAGCCACGGAATCCTCTGTAAGCACTGCCATATCAAGTCCATTAATTAAATCTGGTATTCCATGATTTATTTCTGGGTCTATATGATAAGGTCTTCCTGAAAGTACTACACCTTTTATATCTTTTTCTTTAATAAATTTTAAAGCATCTTCACCAGCTTTTCGAATATCTTCTTTGAAGCTTTCCTGTTCCTTACATGCTCTATCTACTGCATAATTAACCTCTTTTTCACTTAAATCAAATTCTTTAAGTTCCTCCAGCAATCTTTTCGCCAATACCTTTTTATTATGCAAAGGCAAGAAAGGTTTTATAAATTTTATATTTTGCTCTCTTATGGCATCCACATTATTTTTAATTACTTCAGGATATGATATTACAATAGGACAATTATAATGGTTGTCTGCTTCTTTTTGCTCTTTACTTTCATAAGTAATGCAAGGATAAAAAATAGTTTTTATACCTTTTTCTATAAGATTCATTATATGACCATGAACCATTTTTCCAGGGTAACATACCGATTCTGAAGGTATGGTCTCAATTCCTTTTTCATATATCCTCTTTGAAGATCTAGAGGATAATTCTACTCTAAAACCAAGTTCAGTAAATAGGGTAAACCAAAATGGATAATCCTCATACATATTAAGGACCCTTGGTATACCCAAAATTCCTCTTTTAGCTTCTTCTTCTTTTAAAGGCTTATATTGAAAAAGTCTATCATATTTGTATTTAAATAAATTTGGAAGCAAATTTTTTTTCTTTTCCTTACCTGCTCCTCTTTCACATCTATTTCCTGATACAAATTTTTCTCCATTACCGAAATTATTTACGGTAAGTAAACAGTTATTTGCACATAACCCGCACCTTGCCATACTTGTTTCTACACTAAGTCCATTCAATTCATCTATATTTAAAAGTTTAGTTATATAGCTCTCTTTATATTTTTCTTTAGCTATTAAAGCCGCTCCAAAGGCTCCCATTATTCCAGCAATATCTGGTCTAATAACTTCTCTTTCAGATAAAAGTTCAAAACTTCTTAAGACTGCATCATTGTAAAAAGTTCCTCCCTGTACAACTATCTTTTCCCCTATTTCCTTAGGATTTCTTATCTTTATCACCTTAAACAAAGCATTTTTGATAACGGAGTAAGATAGACCTGCAGAAATATCTCCTACAGAAGCTCCTTCCTTTTGAGCTTGTTTAACTCTAGAATTCATAAAAACAGTACATCTAGAACCTAAATCTACAGGCTTTTGTGAACATATAGCTTCCTTTGCAAAATTCTTTATACCCATACCAAGTGAATTTGCAAAAGTCTCTAGAAATGAACCACATCCAGAAGAACAAGCTTCATTTAAAAGTATACTTTCAATAACTCCATCTTTTGTTTTTAAGCATTTCATATCCTGTCCACCAATATCCAATATAAAATCTACTCCTGGACAGAAAAAAGCTGCTGCTTTATAATGTGCTATAGTTTCAATTTCCCCTATATCAACCTTCAAGGCAGTTTTTAGGAGAGCTTCTCCATAACCTGTTACTGCAGAATTTACAATTTTAGCTTCTTTAGGCATAATGCTATAAAGTTCTTTTAATATTTTAACAGTAGATCTAAGAGGACTTCCTTCATTATTGCAATAATGAGTGTAAAGTATATTTCCCTCATTATCAATAAGTGATGCTTTTGTAGTAGTTGATCCGGCGTCTATTCCTAAGAAACAGTCTCCTTGAAAATCTGATAAATTTTTTCTTTTTACTGAATGAACATCATGTCTTTTTCTAAAATCTTCATACTCTTCGTTATCCTTGAAGAGAGGTCTTAATCTATCAGATTCATCTATAGAAATATTCTTTAAATTTTCAAATCTATTCATAAGAGAATCAAAAGATATTTTTCTTTCATTAATTGAAGCTAAAGCTGCTCCTATGGCAATATAAAGCTGTGAATTTTCAGGAAAAACTACCTGCTCATCTTTTAACTTAAGCATTTCTATAAATCTTTTTCTAAGCTCTGAAAGAAAGAATAAAGGTCCTCCTAAAAAGGCTACATTACCTCTTATTGGCCTTCCACATGCTAGTCCACTTATAGTTTGAATTACAACAGCCTGAAGTATGGATACTGCAATATCTTCCTTTAAGGCACCTTCATTTAAAAGAGGTTGAACATCAGTTTTAGCAAAAACCCCACATCTTGCTGCTATAGGATAAATTGTTTTATAGTTCTTTGCTAATTCATTTAATCCTTCAGCATCAGTTTTAAGCAAGGAAGCCATCTGATCTATAAAAGAACCCGTTCCTCCAGCACAAGTACCATTCATTCTTTGGTCTATTCCATCTTTCAAATAAGTAATCTTGGCATCTTCTCCACCAAGTTCTATTACCACATCTGTTTGTGGATTGTAAGTTTGTATAGCTTTTGTACTTGCTATAACTTCCTGAACAAAAGTTATACCCACGGAATTAGAAAGAGACATTCCTCCAGAACCTGTTATCGTTATTGTTATTTCACTATCCTTAAATTCTTTATAGACGTCAGTAAGGATTTCTTTTACTGTTTTCTTTATATCAGAAAAATGCCTTTCATATTTACCATATACAAGTTCCATGAAGTTATTTAAAACTGCAACTTTAACTGTAGTAGACCCAACATCAATACCTACATGAAACAATTTATTCATAAATATTCCTCCAAATTTTCCATATTCAACAGCATTTAAAATTCAAATGATATTTCAAATGCCATTTAAAATGTTATTTTATTCTATTTTAAATCTTAAAAAGCCTACTGTCAATACATGGTTTTATACTCAATATAATTAAAACATTTTCTATTTTTATAATTAACTGTAAATTGAAAACATCCATTTTTAAAAGTTCACAACTTATACTATAGTGCTTAAAATTTACTCTCTTCTCTTATACATTATTTTAATTTATAAATTATTTGTTCTTCTTGAATTTAGTAATACATTTCCCTCCTTTCAATCCTGTTCCCATTAAAGTAAAATTATTCCTAATATATGTATACTTATATTTTTTTGTTTTTTTCCAAAATATATTAAATATATTATTTGAATTTACTTTTTATCAATATAATCCACATCACTAATTAATATCATTTAATCTAAATATTTCAAATTATAGAGAAGTTCTTATTGATTATTTATTTTTGTGATATATAATCTAAATTGTAACAATAACATAATAAATAATTAAAAGGAGATTTCAGAATGGATATAAAGTTCTTAAATAAAAATTATTTAATTGACTTTTTATTTATCATACTTGGAAGTTTTATAGGATCAATAGGTGTAAACATGTTTTTAATTCATGCTAGACTCTTAAGTGGAGGAGTTACAGGATTAGCACTTATATTTCAATATTTATTTAAAATTCAAGCAGGATATGTAATACTTTTATTAAATTTTCCTTTATTCATATTAAGCATAATTAAACTGGATAAAAAATTCACTTTATATTCTTTAGTAGGAACTTTAGCATTTTCTTTATCATTAATATTAACTCACCCTATATCAAATATTTTAAATATAAATGATAATTTGCTTTTATGCCTGTATGGCGGTGTAGTTAATGGAATTGGTTTTGGATTAGTATTTGTGCACAGAGGGTCTACTGGAGGCTTTGATATAGTGTCCATGTTAATCAGAAAAAAATATTCCAACCTTAATATAGGCAAAATATCTTTTGGTATAAATTTAATTATTGTAAGTATTAGTGCTTTTATATTTGGACTACCTAGTGCCTTATATACTTTAATAGCTATGTATATAACTTCTTTTGTCCTTGACAATGTGGTAAAAGGCTTTAATCAATCAAAGGCTGTTTTTATTATTACAAAAAAAGAAGAAATATTATCCGAACTCATAATGGTAAAACTTCATAGAGGGGTTACTTATCTTTATGGAGAAGGTGCCTATAATAAGGACACTAAAAAGATACTCTATTGTATTGTGCCACTTTCTCAACTACCTGAATTGAAAAATTTAGTTACTTCTGTAGATGAAAAAGCCTTTATTTCTATTTCAGATACTTCCGAAATTCATGGAAAAGGATTTAAACCTAGTTTGTAAATTTTATGTACTTACATTAAGACACCACAGAATTTAGAATTCTGCGGTGTTTTGTATATTTATTCAAATCTTAATGTATAATTGGGGTTAAAGTATTAACAATGTCAAACGAGATAATATATAGTACATATTTTCAAAATTAGCTATATTTAACTTAAATTAGGATCAAAATTATATTAAAAATTTACTACAGTTAATAAATTTCTAAATTAAAAGGAGTTGACATTATGATTTCTAAACAATCATTAGATGCTTTAAAAACATTTACTGAATTTGAAGCAAACTTAATACCTGGAGGTGTAGTTTATGGTATTATAGAAGGAGATACCATGACATGGGTAAAATATTCTGACAATCTTGACCTTAATGTATTTTATGTGGGACTTAAACTAGATCATAATAGTACTACTATGACTGCCATTCGTGAAAAAAGAGCCATGTCTCAAAATGTTCCTCGTTCTGCTTACGGTACAAGACTAACTATTTCTTCCATACCCATCATAGATGAACAAGGTAATTCTATTGGAGCTTTTTCTATGGCAATTCCAAAATTGCATCCAGTGGTAAAAGCATTTCCAGACTTTGCACCAATGTTATCTGAAATGTTTTCTGAAGGTGTTCAGCTTAGATTAACAGATCTAAATAAAATTGTACTTACTCAATCCTCCCAAAAATTTGATATACCTTCTTTAAAAGAAGGCGTTTCTCTTAATGAAAATTCCATTGAAAGTAAAGCAATAAAATCAAAAAAGCCTCAGGCAGAAGAAGTCGATACTCTAGAATATGGAGTTCCAGTTAGACTATCAGCTTATCCATTGTTTGATGAAGGTACCAATGAAGTTGTAGCTGCTTTTAGTGTTACTACACCAAAGGAAATTGCTGTAACTCTGCGCAACATGTCCTCTAATCTGGAGAACAATCTTACAGGAATATCATCTACTATCCAGGAATTAGCCGCATCTGCATCCCAAATACATGCTAACCAGCAAAATCTTAATACTACTATCAATGAGATAACTGCTCTATCAGAAAAAATTAATGAAGTATCGCATTTTATAAAAGAAATTGCAGATGAGACTAAGATGTTGGGACTAAATGCTTCCATAGAAGCAGCAAGAGCTGGAGAATTTGGAAGAGGTTTTGGAGTTGTTGCTAATGAAATTAGGAGGCTGTCTGATCAATCAAAGACTACAATACCTAAAATTGCAAAATTAACGGAAGATATAATAGCAAAAGTGGATGAATCAAATAAAAAAAGTGAAAATTCTTTATCTGCTAGCCAAGAACAAGCTGCTGCTACAGAAGAAATTACAGCAGGCATAGAAGAAATAACCTCTACATGTGAAGAATTAAATAAAATTGCACATAGCCTTTAATACTTTTACTTAGTGAAAAAACTTACAAAGTTAATTAAGCATTATCTTTGTAAGTTTTTTTATTTTGACTTGTTTAATTATGTACACTTTTCTCGCATAAGTGTTACTATTAATATAGATACAAGCTATAAATGTTAAAATAATACTAGCAATACAATAAAACTACATTGTAGAAATATAGTTTTATTTCAAGGAGGTTAAAATGGGCTTAATTAAAGATTATAGAAGTGATGCAGCAACATTGCCAACATTAGAAATGCGACAAGCTATGGCAAATGCCGAAGTAGGTGATGATTTTAATGGTGAAGATCCAACCGTAAATCGATTGGAAAAAATGAGTGCTAAAATATTTGGAAAAGAAGATGGGATGTTTGTTATTTCAGCTACTATGGCAAATCAAATAGCTATTATGACATCTACTCATCCTGGTGATGAGGTACTGGTAGGTGAAGAATCTCACATTTATAATATGGAAACTGGAGCACTAGCTGCTCTTTCGGGAGTTCAAACTAGACCTCTTCACAGCCAAAATGGACAGTTTGATTTTAAAAATGTAGAAAAATCAATTCATAAAAGTGGATTACAATTTCCTTTAACAAAAGTACTATGTTTAGAAAATACTTACGATTTAAATCGTGGAATTCCACTTTCCAAAGAGTATATGTCTGAACTCTCCTTACTAGCTCACAAAAATGATTTACTGGTGTATTTAGATGGAGCTCGAATAATTAATGCTGCAGTTGCTCTTAAAGTTGATCCTGAAATCCTATGTCAAGAAATTGATATGCTGCAATTTTCTCTTTGCAAGGGATTAAGCGCTCCTGTGGGGTGTGTTCTTCTTGGTACGAAAGATTTTATTAAACAAGCACGAAGAATGAGGCAAAGAATTGGAGGCGGAATGGCACAAGCAGGACATATGGCAGCCGCAGGTATTGTTGCTCTTAAAACCATGATTCCCCAAATAAAAATTGATCATCTAAATGCCAAACGTTTAGCCATTGGACTTGCCAATTTAAATAATAATCTAGTTAATGTGGAAAATACTTTAACTAATATAGTACAATTAAATCTTAAAAATATTAAAAAAGATGCTTACTATATATCTAGTGATCTGCAAAAACATGGTATAAAAATAAAAGTAATTGATTCAACAACTTGTCGATTTGTAACTCATAGAGGTATTACAACAGAAGATATTGATGAGACAATTGATGTATTAAAAAATATATTTTTGTAAATAACTAAAATGCTCACTTTATGGTTGACAGTTTTACTACTTTAACTATCTTCCATAAAGCGAGCATATATAACTACAAAATATTTTAAATTATAACATTGAAACCACATAGGCTGTAAAAAGTTCAAAAAGTTCAATAAAATTTCTTGGATCCTTTCCTGACACTTCCTTAATTCTTTCCAACCTATAATTTAATGTATTTCTATGCACATGTAAAGCTTGAGCAGTTGTTTGCATTTCTCCATTGTTATACACATAAGCTATAAGAGTGTTTAAAAGATCTGCTTGATTTCCTTCCAATTTTAATATTTTAACTACTTCTTTTAAATTATAATCTTCTTTAATATTGGCAAGCATGGATATAAAGCATAAATCCTTGTATAAATAAATACTTTTATCTTTTTGAAGATGCTTTCCTATATGCAATGCTTTAAAAGCTTGATTCATAGAAACTGAAATAATGTGCTCACTAAGTCCAACACCTACTTTTATATTTCCATATTGCTTTTTTTCTAAAGATTTTCTTAGAATATTTAAAAATGGTTTTTTCAAACTAATAAACGCCACAATAATATTCGGATTAAGCATAAAACAATATTCACCATTTTGCAGCAAAGAGTTTAAATGATTTTTTAAACTTTTTAAAGATTCTTCCTCAGAATTTATTACTATTGCTATATCGGGAACAGTTACATCTATTCCTAGTGAAAGCCCTCTTTCAATAAAACCTTGAGAATATCCTTCATTTAAATAAGCAAGTTCATATAAAAATTTCTCTTTTTCTTGTTCCTGTATACTTTGATTTTTCAAAACATATTCCTGACTAATTAAAAGCTCAGCAGTCACCCTCACTAGCTCGCTAAAAGGTTTAACTATTTCAGGAACTCCAGTAATTCCTATAACTCCTAATAGATTTCCTTGAAAAAAAATTGGAGAGTTCACTCCCGGTCTCACTCCTTGGGAATGCTCACAATCAATTTCAACTATTTCTTTTATGTTTAAAGCTTGCTTTGCGCCTGAATGAAACTGATGGATTCTTTTAACATCTCCACTAGCTATAATTATTCCGTTCTCATCAGTAATAATAACATTATAAGGTATTACTTTCATCATCCTATCTACAATTTTTTGTGCTAATTCTTCTGATAACCGAATCATGATGTACCTCTCTTACATGCTTTTTTAAATTAATCCCTGAAAAATCTTTGCCATTATAGGTGCAATTATAACAGTTATAAGTCCTGCAATACCTATAGAAAGACTGCTCATTGCTCCTTCAATTTCACCAAGTTCAATGGCCTTTGAAGTACCTACAGCATGACAAGCTGTACCTAAAGCAACTCCTATAGCTACTTTATCCTTTATTTTTAATAGTTTAAAAATAGTTGGTCCAATTATTGCTCCTACTATACCTGTTATTATTATCACAGCTACAGTTATAGAAGGTATACCACCTAACTGCTTTGAAACTTCAATTCCAATAGGTGTAGTTATAGATTTAGGAATCATTGATAAATCTATTGACTTTGACAATCCAAATACATGACCTAAAATTATTACTGTAGTAATGCCTCCTAAAGTCCCCATAAAAATTCCAGAAAATATGGATACTGCATTGGCTTTAAAAAGTTTTATTTTTTTATAAAGAGGTACTGCTAATACTACAGTAGCTGGAGTCAATAAGAAGGTTATAAATTGACCTCCCTTATTATAATCATCTATACTTATATTAACATATTTTAAAACCATTATAACTAAGGCTATGCTTATTAAAAGTGGATTTAAAAGTGCCAACTTTGTTTTTTTATTTATAATACAACCTATTTCAAAAGTTATTAAAGATATCATTATTCCAAAAAGCGGTGTAGAAATTAAATTTTTCACTTTAACCATCTCCTTTTAATCAATTGAATAGTCACACCTGTAACAGCCATAACAACAATAGTAGATATAAATATTATAAGAATTATGTACTGCCAACAATTTTTTATAGTGGCGACACTAGCAATTAATCCTACTCCTGCTGGAACGAAGAAAAAGGGTAAATGATCAAGTAAAAATTTACTAACATCTTCTATCATTTCAACTTTAATAATTCCAGAGCATAAAAAAATTAATAATAATATCATTCCAATTACATTTCCAGGTATAGTTAACTTAAATAATAGCTTAATTAGTTCTCCTAAAAAGCAAATTGCAGTAATTATACTTAGCTGTCTTACAAGTTTCATAAACATATCTCCTTTCCGAGCAAAAACTATTTGTTCATTTGCAATATTAAATGTATAATACTTAACATTATAGCTTAATTGATATAAATAAGCATCAGTCAACAGTTTTATTTTTATTACAAATTTATTATGCAAATGAACAAAAGCTTTACTTCAAACAAAAGATACTGGTCTTACTCATGATATATATCCGAAAATTCTATTTTAGCTTTGTCTATAAATCTAGAAAAACTTTTAGATTTAATATTTTGATCCAATTCTTCATTTTCTTTTACCGTTACTGCTGGTAATTCAACAATAAACTCACTTCCATAACCTAAAGTACTTTTGACATATATTCTTCCCTTTTGCATTTCAACTAATGATTTTACTAAAGCTAACCCTATTCCACTGCCTTCTAGTTTTTTTGATAAAGATGTATCCACCTGTGTAAATCTATCAAAAATGCTATCTAGCTTATCTTCTGGAATGCCTATGCCTGTATCCTTAACTGAAATCTTAACCTTATCTTGTAAATCATAAATATTTACAAATATACTTCCACCTTCTTCTGTAAATTTAATTGCATTGGAAAGTAAATTAAGCATGATTCTTTCAATTTTATCTCCATCAAAAGCCATATACTTTTCTTCAACCTCTGTATCAAAAATTAATTCTATTCCTTGTGATTGAACATGGCTTGCAGCAGATAAAGTAATTTCTTCTATTGTACTTATTATGTTTCCATTAGCAAGTTTTAAGGATAAATATCCTCCCTCTATTTTTGTAGTATCAATTAAATTATTTATTAATCTTAAAAGTCTTAAAGTGTTCTGACTCATAATATTGAGGTATTTGTCCATATCATATCCTGCAGCTAACTTATTTGCATTTATAGATTGAATTAACTGTATAGTGCTCCATATAACATTTAATGGAGTTCTTAGTTCATGGGACATATTTGTAAAAAATTCTGTTTTTAGCTTATCATTTTTTATTACTTGAGAAAGCATTTTTTTATTTTCTTCAAAGCCCTCATTTAACTCTTCAACCTGTTTTGTAGTACTTTCCACTTTACCTTGAAGGCTAGTTACTTCTCCTGCCAAGTGTTTCAAATCTATAAGAGTTTTTACCCTAGCTAATAGTTCAGATTTTTCAAAAGGCTTTCTTAGATAATCATTAGCTCCATTTTTAAAAGATAGTACTAAGCTTTCTGTACGATTATCCCAGGTTGCAATTAAAATAGGCAAATCAAGTAAAGAATATTTTTCTCTTAATATACTGCATACTTCCCACCCTATCATATCTGGCAGCATCATATCTAAAATCACCATATCTATATTTTTATCACTATAAGCTATATTCAATGCTTCTTTGCCGCTTGCAGCAGTAATAACCGTATATTTTTCCTCTGATAAAAAATTTTTCATTACTTTTATATTTACAGATTCATCATCTACAATTAGAATTTTGCCATTACTTTTGCATTGTTCTAATTTTTTATTACAATTTTCGCTGCAATCATAATTTTCTAATTCACCTATGGAATTATCTTTTTCAATATTCATAGATAATTTAGGTAGATTAAAAGTGAATTCAGACCCTTCTCCCAATGTAGATTTTACTTCTAATTCACCACCATGAAGCTGAACTAATTTTTTAGTTACATATAATCCCAATCCAGAACCATGATACTGTTTATTTATACCCTCAACTTGATTATAAGGCTGAAAAATTTTATAAATATCACTTTCATCTATCCCTATCCCCGTATCCTCAATGGTAATAAAAATATAATCACCTTTTTCAGCAGCAGAAATTTCTATTTGTCCTTCATTTGTAAACTTTACTGCATTTCCTATTAGATTGTATAAAATTTGTTGAATTCTATTTTCATCTCCATAAACATAAGGAACACTTTCTTCAACTTTATTCAATATTTCAACTGATTTATTGCTCATAAATGATTTAAAAGATTTTGTCACCATATTTATAAGTTGTCTTATATCTACAGGCTTCATTATTAAGTTTATATCATTACTTTTTATTTTTGAAAAATCCAATATATCATTTACTAGATTAGATAATCTCCTAGCACTATTTTTAATTAAAATTAATGTTTCTCTTTCATCATTACCCAATTGATTTGAATTACAATCTATAAGACTTTTTGAAAGCCCAACAATTCCATCTAATGGTGCCTTCAATTCATGAGATGTAGCGGCGAAAAAATCATCCTTCATCTTGTCAACTGACTTAAGCCTCTCCGTCATTTCTTCTATCTTTGAAAAAGCCATTGAAAATTTATCGGATGCTACATATGACTGAGCAAAAATAAAAATAAGAATTCCTATTGGAGCGTAAGACCCTGTATCAATTACCGAATATTCATATAAAATATCATTTATTCTTGTTCCTAAAAAAATAATCATAGCAACAATAACAATTGCATTATTAGATTTTTTTATAATATGCATATAAAGCATTTTGCTTATAATATATAGAATCATAAAATCTGATATTATTTCAACAGGTAATATTAAGTTAATATAATATACTGGAGGTAATATTAATATAATGAAAAAGTAAGCTATACCTAAAATCTTTGAAAATTTAACTACCTTTTCATTTATAAGTTCAGTATAAAAATTACTCATAAACAATATAAGTACTGGTATATATAAAAAGAAAGTCCATAAGAGTAATTTTACATTGATAACATAGCTCATATTAGAAAATACCCAGTAAATTAGTCTTTCCCCTACCAATAAAGTTCTTAAACAAATTAAAACACAAACCACAGCAAAATATAAAGGAGCTTTGTCTTTTTTTCTTCTTATAAATAAAATAAAGTTATATACAGCAGCTGCCAAAGTAATTCCAAATAAAAATAAATCAAACCCTACTTTTTTAGCTCTCTCTTCACTAATCTGAGATTCACTGCCAAGTAATATACTATCAATTTCCGGCACACCATATTGAAAATTACTACTTTGGAGTACTATTTCAAACTCATTTGTATTGTTGTAAAACGAACCTAGTCTTGTGGCAAGTTTTCCATCAGTTTCACTTTTAGTCTTTCCTACTTCTCCACACTGTACAACTATCCTATCATTTACCCAAAGCTTATGAGCTGCTTGAATGAATTGAGTTTTAATAGCATATAAATCCTCTGAATCATTAACAATTACTTTTAATCTATAGGTTGCATATCCTTGAGAATTTAGTTTTTCATTTCCAAATTTATAATTTTTAAAGCTTCCTGGAA
The DNA here is from genome assembly GCF_001038625.1 of Clostridium carboxidivorans P7. Lineage (GTDB taxonomy): Bacteria > Bacillota > Clostridia > Clostridiales > Clostridiaceae > Clostridium_AM > Clostridium_AM carboxidivorans. The sequence goes on along the minus strand of NZ_CP011803.1, from coordinate 311,580 downwards.
TATTAATTAGTCCTGTTTTTTTGACTTTCTGTTCAACTTTAAAATCCTCAGGTGTCAACAACTGTTTGTAATAAAATTCCCACTGTCCATCCAGTTTAACTATTCCTTGCTTTTTAAAATTCCAGTCCCTTAAATCTAATACACCAGATTTAGCTACAGGCCTTTTATTTAATTCTTCTCTATTTTTGTTAATAAAAGCTCCTAAAAGAGCTAAACTTACAATCAATAACATAATCAAAAAAGTTACCCTATGAATAACTAATTTAAAATTTTTCATAAAATTCTCCCTTTGTAATAAACTTAATTTACATTAAAGATACAAATAAGTTTAATGCTATATAAATATATTAACAAAATTTTAGTTATTTTTCCACATTTCTCTGGCATTTTAACTCGAATTTTGAAGTTTATTTATTCATTGGTAAAAAATTTGAAAATATAGATAGAATATTGTTAATAATAAAAGAAGAGGCTCTCACCTCTCCTAACTTAAAAATAGTTTTTCATTTATAATTCTATCCAATTTTGAACTATGTAAAATTTACAAAGATTATTTTCCACTTAACAATTTATCTAAATACACTGATTTCATTTGTTTACTTGCCATAGCTTTCTTTACAGGCGGAAGTTTTAAAATAGCTGATAAAACTGCTGCCATAGCCCTATGGCTTAAAAGAGCTTTATTATCAAAAATAAGCTCTTGAAGTTTACCTTTTTCAATAGCTTGAAGTACAATTCTATGAGTTGTATTAGCTGGAGTTATTATCTGTTTTTCCCTATGTTTAAGATATATACTCTTTTTAGGACAATTTCTAACACAAATACCACATCCAAGGCATATGTTTTCATCGGTTCTAGCTTTTTTCGTTACAGGGTCAATTTTTATAGCATCTATAGGACATGCCTTTGCACATTTACCACATCCAATACAACTTTCCTCTATAAATTGTGGAAGAAATGCAGTAGTTTGAATAGGAGTCAAATATCCAAATTTCTTAATTGCCAGCATACCTTCACAGCAACAGCCACAACAATTACAAAGAAATACTGATCCATTTCTAACATTTTCACCACATTGAACTAGATTATATTCATATGCCATATTTAATATTTCCAAAGCCTCAACTGAATCTATAGCTCTACCATATCCATTTTTACTTAGAGTGTATGCACTATTTCCAAATGTTAAGCAAGTTTCCATAGGTGCATAACACTGTTTTCCTAAATGCTTCATCTTATGTCTGCAAAAACACATACTTACAGTAATAAATCTAGCTTCTTTAATCACATTACTGGCTCTATCATAATCCATTATCTCTAGTTCATTTTCTCTTGAAAGAACTCCTTCCTGCACAAAAACCTTTCCGAACCTTGTTTCTGTCCCTAAAAATAGATCCTTGATAAAGTCTTCTTCTACATTTAAATACTGAAAGTACAACTCTGATAATGTTTTTTGATCGATATCATCTCTAGTTCTCATAAGGGAGAATTCAAAAAATCCAATCATAGGTGGTGGAAGACAATATTCCTTTTTTTCATCATAGTCAATATCCATAAGAATAGCCTTTGAAGCAAGCTTTTGAAGAATATTTTCAGCACTAACCTCATCCATTTTCCAAATTTCGCTTGCAGTTTTAACATTAAAAGGCTTTATAGGCAGCATTGCTACCAGTTCTGCCTCCTTTTCTGTAAAAAGCATGCTCAATATTTTATACAATGTTTTTGAAGGCGGCGCACCTTGTGGAAATCTATTAATTCTTTCTTCCAATCTCTTATAAGCTTCTTTATTTGAAATGTGAGACATATCTTCACAACCTTTTTTAACACATATTCTACTATACAAATAAATTAGTTTGAATTTATTATTTCCAAAAGCTCCTTTTTATTTCTAGGCACACTTTCTTGAAATTTTATTTTTCCACTACTTATCAAATTTTGAAAAATTTCAAGAATTAAAGGCTTTTGAAGATAACATTCACTTATAAGCTTATCATCTGAAAATATTTCATAAGGAGTACCTTCTTTAACTACTTCCCCATCTCTCATAACAAAAATATAATCTGACCAAGAATAAGCTAGCTCTACATCATGTGTTGATAGTATTACTGTAATTCCCTTTTCATTGATGCTATCAAATATATCAACAATTTGTCTAGAATGTTTTGGATCAAGACTGGAAGTAGGCTCATCAAATACTATTACTTCCGGATTCATAACAAGTATATCTGCAATTGATACCCTTTTCTTTTGACCATAACTTAAAAAATGAACAGCTTTTTCTCTATAATCATACATACCTATACTTTGTAAAGCTCCATCAACTCTTTTCCTGACTTCAGTTTCTTGAAGCTTCAAATTCATAGCTCCAAAGGAAACTTCTTGATATACGCTAGCTGAAAAAAGTTGGTTTTCTGGATCTTGAAATACTATTCCTACATTTTTTCTCAATTGCAATAAGGATTTTGAATTATACTTTACTACATCACCTTTATATACCAAATCACCACTATTTGGCTTTAAAACTCCATTAAAATTTAAAAATAATGTGGACTTTCCCGAACCATTAACACCTATAAAAGATATTTTTTTGCCTTTTTCTATTTTAATATTTACATTTTTTAAAGCTTTAGTACCATCTGGATAATTAAAGCTTAAATCTTTCGTTTCAATTATGTATTCGCTCATTAAATGATTCCCCCAAAAATATTCTTGCTCAAACTTATAGTTACTAATATTACTTCTACAATTATTATAATAAATATATTCCTGTATGAAATTTTAAAATTATCCTCTATTAAATTTATTTCACCATCGTAACACCTAGATTCCATAGCAGTATAAATGTCTTGTGATCTTTTGTATGAACTTATAAAAAGTGAAGTAACTAATTTTCCTAAAGAATTATAACCTGTACTTATTTTTGAGTACCCAAGTCTTGAATTCTGAGATATGAAAATCATGTTAGCCGTATCAAGTAATACAAAAATAAATCTATACACAAGACCCATTAGTTCTACAAATAGCTTAGGTGCCTTAAATTTCCTAAGCACTGTTAAAATTTCAAATACAGGAGTTGTTAGTGCTAAAAAATATAAGCATGAAACTGATGCAAGTGCTTTAAAAAATATTTTTGAAGCCATAAGAAAGCTTGTTTTTGTACATCCAAGTTTAATATTAAAAATGTGAAAGCTAAATAATATTTCTTTACTATCTCCAACAGTATTTATTGCTATTGTAACGATTCCAATAACCAGAAACACTAAAGGAATTAAAATTAATTCCCCATAAGATTTAGCTGGTATCTTACCTTTAAAAATAGTTATAGCCGCCATAAATAATACTACTAATACTGAATATACTATATTATTTAAAGATATACACAATATCATAGTTAAAATAGAAAACATAAATTTTTCCATAGGATTAACTTTTCTAAGCTCTGATACATATGCCAATTTATCTATAGAAATCATTATTTTTCACTTCCGTCTTTTTTAGATTTTCCCTTCATATATCCAAAATAATAACATACAACTCCTGAGCCAACAGCCGCTTGAAGTGCAAATAAAAGGCTCTCTATTTCACTACTTGGTGGCTGCCAAACTGGTGAAGCCCATTGTTTGTAATTAGGTTTAATTTGCGTAATTGCCTTTTCCGCCTGATCATCTGAACCACCAAATTCAGCATGCTTTAAGAACAACATAGGAACTACAGTAATGGCTACTACAAGGAAAGCTAATATTAAATTTTTTTTCAATAAATTATTGTTTTTAGTTTGTACATGCATACCCTTAAGCCTCCTTTGGTATAACATTTAATTCTATAAGTTCTTGCTTGTTGTAATTACTTAAAAGATTAAAAACTATAACTGTTAATATCCCTTCACTTATTGCTAATGGAATTTGCGTTACAGCAAATATACCCATAAACTTTATTACAGATGTTGCAATTCCACCTGTAGCATCTGGAAATGCTAAGGCTAACTCAAAAGATGCAGTAACGTATGTCATTAAATCCCCCAGCATTGCTGCAGAAAATACTGATATAGATTGTGATACTTTTAATTTTTTTAGTAATTTATATGTAAAATATGACACAAAAGGCCCTACAACTGCCATAGAAAATGTATTGGCACCTAAAGTTGTTAACCCTCCATGTGCAAGAAGTAATGCTTGAAAAATAAGAACTATAACACCTAAAACACTCATAACCGTAGGTCCAAAAAGTATAGCTCCAAGTCCTACTCCTGTTGGATGTGAACAACTTCCTGTTACTGATGGTATTTTTAAAGCAGAAAGAACAAAAGCAAAAGCCCCAGCCATAGCTATTAACATTTTTGTTTTAGGATTCAACCTTATTTTTTCCTTTATAGAAAATAATCCAACCACAATAAAAGGTATACATACAATTCCCCATGTAATGCACCATTTTGGTGGAAGAAATCCTTCCATAATGTGCATTGCAAACACATTTTTAGGAATACATAGTATTGTAATAAAAATTCCTAAAGAAATTTGATATTTTTTTGACATAACTACACCCCTTTTATTACATAAATAATCGTAGCATATAAAACGATATTGGTGCTCGTACTACTAAAAATTCTACTAATTGCCAAAACTATTCCAATAAAAATAAAAAGGAACTTCTTTTGGAAGTTCCTAATAATCAAATTTAAAAGCACACATACTGTTTATCCTAAACATAACTAATTTCTTTGTATGTTTTTAATTAGGTTATGTTAATTTAGATAAAATAACAGTTTTTATGCATCTTCTTTCCCTCCGAAAGATTGCAGTAAACAGCACTAGGCAGGTCTCCTGACTCACGGGTCTTCCTCCTTCTTCCTTCCCAGATAAATCCATAGGATCCAGTGGATATAGAATTTGTCGCCGTATACAGTAGCGGGGGCTGTAATGGATTTTCACCACTTTCCCTTTTAATTAACGTTATAAACCTAACACTTCACTATTTAATTTTACAATTAAAATTGTACATTATTTTTCAAATTATGTCAACATAATATTCTGAAATTACTATTTTTTAAAACAATTGCTTCAACACAAATAACAATTGTAATTCTACATGTATTTAGCTTAATTTTTCTTCATATATTCTAAAATATCAAAAAAATTATCGAAGTTATGATAAGGTAATTCTTTATTTTCATAGTGTTGTTTTAAAAAAGATTTAGCAAAAACTACATCTGCATCTTTAGATGCACATATATCTGAATGCCCATCTCCAATATAATAAACCTTATATCCTCTGTTTTTTAAATCATCTACTATTCTTTTTTTACAATTTCCACAAAATCCACATTCTTCAGATGTATTTAAAAAAGATAATTTCCAACCATTATCATATTTTGCACTGTTACATACAACTTTCAGGCCTTCAAAACCATTTGTTTTCAATATTTCATTTATATAAATATCATAGCCATCAGAAGCTACTATCATTTCATAGGAATTTTTCTTTATTTCCTCCACAAACTCTCTAAATCCTTTATTTATAGGGAATTTTCCAACAAAACTTTTTATGTATTCTTCATCATGTTTAATTAAATCCCACTGCATCTTACCACACTTGGCAGTTCCTATTTTTTTGCTTAACCACAAGTTCCCTATTTCTTCCCATCCTTCACTTGCCAATTGCTTTATTATAGAAAATCCTACATCTTGTACTGTTATAGTTCCATCAAAATCAACTACAAAAGCTTTTTTCAATTAAATTCCTCCTCATCTTACTACCATTTTAACTCAAATTAACATGTGAACCATTCCAATTAACTTAATTAAATCTATTAGAAATTTATTTAATCCCTATTATAATATAGTAAATATAAAAAGAAATAACAAGTCAATATACACATTAAGTTGTATACTTACAAGTTATCTCTTAATTACATATCTTATATTTTTTTAGGCACTCTACCTGAAAGAGCACTATAAGAATACATGAGTATTGATATTGCATAGGAATTTATGACAGTCAAAACTAATGTTTCTACTATTCTTGGAATCCACAAAACCATAAATCCCTTAGCTGCAACCGCTGGTGTAAAAATCAATATAAAATAGGTATTCATAGTAGACACTATAATTCCTGATATTCCCACAGCAATAACCAGTTTAAAGAAGTTGTTGTAAACATAACTGTAATTAATATCATTATGCTTATTTATTATATTATTTATTATAAGAAGAACAAATGCCACTGCTCCAATTAATATCAATCCAACTCCAAGATATTGAGCTTTTTTACCTAAACTCATAAATATTTTTCCTAAATAAGAATTGTGCATATTCATAATCACTAGAGTATTAAAAACTCCTACTATTGTCAATGCTGTAAAGAAAGCCACATAATATCTTTTTAACTTTTGTATTGAAATATTTTTTATTGCCTTCCAAATTACGGCTGGTAAAAAACCGGCTAAGATATTAGTTAAGGTAAATACAGGTATATACGCACCCATAGGCATTAAAATTGTGCCAATTATATCTACTACACCACCTGCTGCCGCACCATATATTGGCCCGAAAAGTAAACCTGGAAGTATATAAAAAATTGCACCGAAACTTATTCTCATAGTAAGAACACCACCAGCAGTAATCATTATAGAAAAGAATCTTAAAACTATAGATATACTGATACACAAAGCTGTCGTTACAAGAAATTTTGTATTCATTTTACTTTTCATTTTATTATCTCCTATACAAATATTAATAAAATGTATACGTTTTATTTCGTAAAATACAACACCTCTTTTCTCTTTAATGTACGTCACATTAAAGAGAAAAGAGGTATAAAAAATACAAACTCCCTTTAATGTAACAGTGGAAGCAATATTGCATCATAAGCCCAGCTGCTTTTCGTTTAGAGACAACCTCCCATTCTCTAACACTTAATGCACAATATTTACTCTGCTACTTCAATTATAATTATACAAAATTTGGATAAACCTGTCCATAGGTTTTGTGAAATTTTTCATTTTCTACTTCCAATATATACATATGATGGAATTTCTGTGAGCATTACACCTACTCCATAAAGTGCATTTGTAGTACTTGTTATCAACGTACTCATAACTAAGCATATTGCGACACAACTTTTTCAGAGGACAGTGAGAAAAAGGGTAAGCATTTCAACTCACCCCTTCTAAATCATACTAATACTTTCCGAATTCCTTATCACTTAATGCAATCTTAGCTTTTGTAACTACAGCTTCTTCATATGCATTATTTGTAGCAATTGATCTGCTATTCTTCTTTTCAGCCATTCTGTCAAGCATTTTTAATACCTCCGGATTTAATTCACCTAGGTCATTATAATATTTAATATTTTTCTTCAAGTTAAACTTAGTAACCATTTCTTTAAGAAGTATAGCTTGACTAGAAAGTTCTTCACTTGCTGCTGCAACTTCCTCGGAAGTAGCTGAATTACTTTGAACAACCTGTGATACCTGCATAATTCCCTGATTAATTTGTCCAATGCCTACAGCCTGTTCGTTTGAAGCAATAGCAATATTATTTACAAGATTGGCTACCTTTTCAACGCCATTTACTATTTCATTAAGAGCATCAGCAGTATCCCTTGCAATCTTTGTACCACCTTCAACCTTATTTATTGAGCCTTCAATCATATCTGTTGTTTCCCTGGCTGCATTTGCTGAACGTGCAGCCAGATTTCTTACTTCTTCTGCTACAACAGCAAATCCCTTACCCTGCTGACCGGCTCTTGCAGCCTCCACAGCGGCATTAAGTGCAAGGATATTAGTCTGGAATGCTATTTCGTCAATAACTTTAATAATCTTTGAAATATTACTAGAAGCATCATTTATATCTTCCATAGCTTTAAGCATTTCATTCATCTGAGCATTACCCTGCACAGCGTTTGCCTTTGCAGCTTCAGCCAATTCATTTGCTTGATTAGCATTTTCCGCATTTACTTTTGTTTGCGAAGATATTTCCTCAAGAGAAGCTGTCAGCTCCTCAACTGAACTTGCCTGTTCTGTTGCACCTTGTGAAAGAGCTACACTTGAATCCGATACCTGTCTTGAACCTGAAGCCACCTGTTCTGCAGCAGTGCTGATATTTGTTAAGACCCCATTGTTATTTTCAACCATTTCAGATAATTTTCTTCCAAGTAAATCATTTTCTGATTTAACTGAAACTTCAACAGTTAAATCACCTGCAGCTATCCTTTCAACAGCTAAAGCCTGCCCTTGGATGCTTGCTATCATTCTCTTAAAGGATTCTGCAAGACTGCCTAGTTCATCTTTTCTATCTAATTCAATATTTACATTTACATCACCAACTGCAAGTTTATCAGCAGCTTTAGCTATCATATTTACTGGTTTACTTATAATGCGGGATATGAAGATTCCAAGTCCAATGGCTATAATTACACCAACAAGTATTATAACAGTCATCATTACTACAGCTAAATTAGCTGTAGATTTATTTGTATCTGCACTTTGCTTTGCAAGATCTATTTTGTTTATTAGTAAGCTATCACTAGCCGTTTGCAAATTATTTGCTATACTAACCCCATCAGTATATAAGCTTGCGATTGCCTGATCCACTTGATTTGCATTTACAAGAGTTATTTCCCTATCCCTATAAGCTTTAAAGTCATCTAATGCTTTCTTTAAATTGTTAAAGTTTTCAAGAACCTTTGGATCTTTTATTCCTGCTTGAAAAACCTCTAAACTAGCAGCCATTTTCCTGTCTATGTCACTAAACTTACTAATAAATTTTTGTCTTTGCAAATTATCTTTAGCTAAAATTACATCCCTTAAACTCACACGTTCCATCTGATAATATTCTAATATCATTGCCATATCATCCATAGTTGCCGTATGCCTGTTATACATATCCGCATCAAGTATCTGTATTTTTTTTATATTTACAACACCAACTACTCCAACCATACCTGCAATAATTGCAACAAGTATGAAACCTGTCAAAAGCTTTGTAGCAACCTTTAAATTGTAAAACCATTTCATTTATTTATTTCCTCCCTATGTTTATAATTAGTACTTGTGATTTATAATGATTTTCCTAAATCTTGAAGTTCATCTTCTGTAAATAGCTTTTCACAATCAAGCAGTAGTTTTACATCATTTCCAACTTTACCAATTCCCTTTATGTATCTACTATTAAAACCATTGTTTATTTGTGGCGGCTTAACAATATTTTCATCAAAAATTGCAATTACCTCCGACACACTGTCTACTATAAGTCCTATAGATATGTTATTAATATTTATGATAATTACACAGGTTCTATCGTTATACTCTCTCGGTTCTTTTTTAAAGCGAATTCTTACATCCATGATAGGAATTATCTTACCCCGTAGATTGATTATGCCTTTAACATATTGAGGCAGTTGAGGAATCTCCGTTATTGGTTGAATTCCTATAATTTCTGTAACATACTTGATTTCTATTCCATAAGATTCCTTATCAAGCAAAAACATTAAAAATCTACCTTTTTGAGTATCTTCCTCAATTTCTAATCTTTCTTCAATTAGATCTGTCATATTATCATCTCACTTTCTTACAAATAATCTCCATTCGATTCTTATTCAAAAAAATTTTTAAAATCAATTGTTTAATATTATTCACTAGGCCGAATATTCTGACATTATTCATTTCACAACCTTTCTTAAAATAAATTCTTTAATATAAGATAAAAAAGGAAACACTGCCATCAGTTTTTTTGTCAATGATACCTTAAATTTGTATTTATATAATTATACCTTCATTGTTCTAATTTTGTCAAATAAAGACGAAATATGTTAAAATATGTTGGTTAATTTTTCTATACATATAAAAATAGCGCAAACCTTGAAGATTCTTCGAATCTTCAAAGCTGCGCTCAATAGTTTCTTTTCTCCTTTTATATAAACACCATATTTACCATATAATTCCAAAAATAAATTTAATTTATCCCATTGCTACCACTGCTAATATATCTATTGCTTGATACTGCTATTCAAAATACTTCATGCTTGTTTTTTTAAGTTCTTCAGTACTATATAAAATTTTATAGTCAGAAATTTTTATAGTATCAGAAATTTTTTTTATAATATCTTCACACTGTTTTTTATTTTGTCCATGAACCATAGTAAAAATATTATATGGCCATTTGTTGCTAGTAGCTCTTTCGTAACAATGAGTTACTTCTTTAAGTGAAGCCATAGTTTTTCCAACTTTCTGGATATCATCTTCTGGAACCATCCACACTACCATTGCGTTAGCCTCAAATCCTGCTTCCCTATGATTCAAAATTCCACCTATTCTGCGAAGTATGCCCTTACTTTGAAAATCCTCTATCTTATTTAATAATTCTTCTTCTGTAATGCCTATTTCTTCAGCCATTGCCTTATAAGGCCTAGGTGTTAACGGAATATCTTCTTGAAGTTTTCTAATTATAGATTTATCTAGAGCACTTAGCATTATTCCTACCTCCACTCTTAATTACATAAGCTTTACCAGCTAGTACCTGCTTCCTTTACTTCTTCTATGAGTGAATTGCATTTATCTACATCACTTTGATTTTCAAACATTATCTTATTATTAATTAACTTGTAACTTCCTTGTTTAGATTCCATAAATTCAAGATATTTATCCATCTTTTCTCTTAACACTTTCTTTTTATTAAGATCTTTAATGGCATTATCATACTTTTCTTTTCTCCAAAAATTAAATTCATTTATTAGATTCTTTTCAAATATAGTACCTTGTCCTTTATACCCAGACATTTTTTTATCGGAATTTGCCTTATTGCTATTTAAATCAGCTTCATATTTAACAAACAGCTTATTTAATTCACTTAAACTAGTTCTAAATTCTTTAATTTTATCTTCACTTCTTAAAACATCATTAGAAGTTATTTGGTTCTTTGAAGTTTTTTGCTTAAATTCACTTTTAAAATTTTTATTAATAGAATAAGTTTTATCAGCATCTTCCTTTATAATTGCAATTAAAGAATTTAACTTTCCATAATCACTCTTTTCTTTACTTTTAAATAGTGCATTATCATCTCTAGTATTTTCACATACTGCCATAACATACTTTTCAGCTGCTAATTCCTTTGAATTTTCCTTTACAGCATTTGTAAAATTACATAATGAAATAAAGAAAAGTACAGAAGAAAAAAGAAGCAATGAAGATTTTTTCTTTCCTTTAAAAGTTATTTTTTTTCTTATCAAACATACTATTAGAGTTATTAAATAAACTGCAGCAACATTAATAAGAAACATCTCAATATTTTCATTATATCCTTCTTTACGTTGTGTAACTGTCGGATACAGCATTAAAGTTCCCATTAAAATTAAAGCACTTGATAAAATTTTAGAAATAATCTTTTTTCTCTTTTCTTTTTTAATGTCTGTATTTTTTTGTTCATTAGTATTTTGTTCCAAACCTTTTCCCCCTTAACTTTTCATTAATAAAAAAATCAGTAATTAACTTATATTTTCTGATTTTTAAAATTAACTTGTTAAATTTATCCTAACTGTAAAGTATCGTATTTTTTATTAAAAAATGAATAGAATTTACAATCAGTTAACGGATAAGAGGGTAAAATTAAAAATTGTAATTGTAAATATGCCATTATGAATATATTCACTAAGTTTTTTGAATTCTTCCACATCTAATTATTATATACATTTAAAAATAATTTTTTTAGTTCCTTAGCCAATATGCTATCTTTATTTCCTGATAAAATATTTATCATAGGAAAAATATCTTCATTCAAATTTTCTTTTTGTCCATTTCCATTTAAATAGTAATCACAAACTGTAGAAATAAGTCTATCCTCACAACTAATCACTCCTAAATAAAAATTGTTACGATAAAATATAGAGTCATTTTTGGAAATTCTTTGATAAGCTCTAACAGCGACATCAAAGGCTACTAGAAATTCATTATAAGTACATTTACTATATAATTTATCTAATAGTTTTTCACATTTACTAAATTCTCGTTTATCTAACATAGAATTTACCTCCTAAAACTTAATATTCGATTTGATTTTAATTATAGTACCTTTTATGTAATTTTTAAAAACACCTTAGCTCTTAAATGGATTATATTCTCTGTTAAACCTAATTTAATCTTTATTTTATAGACTTTTTCTAGTTCTTATACTAAACCGCTTAAATATAAATTTTTCTTAATGAAATAGTTACTAAATAATTATTTTAATAATCACCCTCATTTAGATTAATTATCTAATTTTTAATTCTAACCACTACAAAAATTTGCTACAACAAAAAATTGGGAAAGTATCACAATATTTTTATTTAAATTGTGATACTTTCCCAATTAATCATAAATTACTTTTCAATTCAAATGAAATTTAATTATTTCATTATTAACTAAACAAAATGTAAAATGCTTTGCATGAATATTAAAAAGAAACAAGTTCCAGCTTTAAGTAAAGTAATAACAAAAATATCTTTATAAGATTGTTTATGAGTTAAACCTGCAATACCTAAAAGTGTAATAACTGCTCCATTATGAGGTAATGTATCCATACCACCAGAAGCCATGGCAGCTACACGGTGTAGTAGTTCAGGACTTATTCCAGAAGTCTTAGCCCACTCTAAATAATGTTTACCAAACATATCTAATACAATACTCATACCACCTGATGCAGAACCAGTTGTTCCTGCCAAAACATTTACACTAACTGCTTCAGATAAAAGCGGGCTACCATGAGGATTAATATTTATTAAAGCATGTGCTATAGATTTAAATCCTGGAAGTGTTTTTATAACGTTTCCAAAGCCAACCTCCGAAGAAGTATTCATAACAGCTAATAAAGAACCTATTGCACCTGCATTAATAGCCTTGGCTACATTTCCTTTTATACGTATTGGGTTAATTACAAAAGCAAGGATAGTACCAAAAATAAGTGCAATTATAAGCGCCCAGTTATTCATTGTACCTACAACTCCATCTTTTGCCATACTATAAGGTTTTTGTGTTACCCAAGAAGTGATATCCCAATGTGGGAAAATAACTTTTTGTAAAATTAAAGTTACAACAAGTACTGAAATTAATGGTAGTGCTGATAAAAATGGATTGGGCAAGCTAGTTTCTTCAAGAAGTACAGGTTCATTAGTATGACCTTCACCATATCCTTCTCCCGCTGCTTGAGCTTTACGTTTACGGAATTCCAAATAAAATATGCCAACAGCTAAAATGATAATAGTACCTAAAGTTCCAAAGACTGGAGCAGCATAAAGATCTGTGTTAAAGAATTTCATTGGTATTGAGTTTTGAATTTGAGGTGTCCCTGGAAGAGCATCCATAGTAAATGAGAAGGCTCCCAAAGCAATAGTTGCTGGAACAAGTCTCTTTGGGATGTCCGCTTCTTTAAAAATAGAAGCTGCAAATGGATATACCGCAAAGGCAACAACGAAAAGACTTACACCTCCATAGGTTAGGATTGCTGCTGATAGTACAACTGATAATATAGCATTTCTTTTTCCTAACTTTTCAACAATTGCCTTAGCAATAGATTTTGCTGCACCAGATTCCTCCATTGCTTTACCAAATACAGCTCCCAATAAGAAAAATGGGAAATACACCTTTGCATAACTAGCCAAATTTGGCAAGAATATTTCTGTATATGTCGGCAATAGTGCCATTCCAGAAAATAAAGCAGCTAATAATGCAAAAATAGGAGCAAAGAATATAACGGAAAACCCTTTATATGCCATAAACATTAATAATCCTAAGCTTATAAAAATTCCTAAAACTGCCATAAATAAAAAACCTCCATTAATTTATTATTTTTACTTATTGATAAATTTTTAACCAATCTTTATGCCAATAAGTTCATCTTTGAAAATATTTTCATCCATAAGTTTTAATCTTTGAGACATTATTGGCTTAAAATCCATATGATCTAATATATCTTTTTCTAAATCTATTCCTGGAGCAATTTCTTCCAATACTAAACCTTCCTTAGTCAATCTAAATACTGCTCTTTCAGTAATGTATAAAACATTTTGACCTACACTTGATGCATATTCACCACTAAAAGTAATTTGTTCTACAACATTCAAAAATTTATTAAACTTTCCATCCTTTTCTATTGTCAAATTGCCATTTCCAACTTTAACCTTTAAACCACCAGCAGTAAAAGTTCCACAATATACAACCTTTTTAGCATTTTGAGTAATGTTAATAAAGCCTCCACAACCTGCAATTTTAGGCCCAAATTTGCTAACGTTTACATTGCCGACTTTATCACACTGAGCCAAGCCTAAGAAAGCTACATCCAATCCACCGCCATCATAGAAATCAAATTGACTTGCTTGATCCAATATACTCTCAGGATTCGTTGATGCACCAAAACTTAATCCTCCTGCAGGTACTCCACCTATCCCTCCAGCTTCTACAGTCAAAGTCATCTCATGCCCAATTCCTTCTTCATTTGCAACTATAGCAACTCCTTCTGGCACTCCAATTCCTAAATTAGTAACTGAATTAGGTACAAGTTCCATCGCAGCTCTTCTTGCTATTACTTTTCTTTCATCAAGAGGTAACGAATCAATTGAATTTACTGGCAATTTAACTTCTCCAGAGTAAGATGGATTATAAAATTCTCCAAAAGTCTGCATATGATTTTGAGGTTCTGCTACAACTATAGCATCAACATATACACCTGGAATTTTAACTTTCCTTGGATCTAAAGAACCCTTTGCAACAATTTTTTCAACTTGTATAATTACTATTCCACCTGAATTTTTGGCTGCTTGAGCCATGGATGTTCCATCAAGTATTGCAGCTTCTTTTTCTAAAGTTGCATTTCCATTTTCATCTGCATAAGTGGCTCTTAAAATTACTACATCTATAGGAAAAGCTTTGTATAATAGATATTCTTTATCTTCTATATTGACAACCTTTACTATATCTTCAGTAGTTACCTTATTAAGCTTACCACCTTCAATTCTTGGATCTACAAAAGTTTTTAAACCAACATGAGTGAGTGTACCTGGTTTTCCAGCTGCAATATCCCTATATAAATGCGATACAACTCCTTGAGGCAAGTTATATGCTTTAATTTTGTTATCTAGTGCTAATTTCTGAAGTTTTGGTGCTAACCCCCAGTGTCCTCCTATTACTTTACTTACCAATCCTTCATGTCCAAGATGATTTAACCCTTTATCTTGACTGTCACCCTGACCAGCTGCATAAACTAATGTTAAATTTTTAGGAGTTTGCCTTTCTAAATATCTTTTTTCTATTTCTAATGTAATTTCTTCTGGATGACCACATCCTATAAAACCTCCTATGGCAACAGTATCTCCTTCCTTTATCAAATCAATTGCCTGTTCTTTTGAAACAATCTTTGACTTCATATTTTATCTCCTTTCATACAATCTTTATTTTATATTCTTAATATAAAGCAACAATCATGCCAAATTCAAACCATTTTAATTTATTTTTAATTTTTGAAAACCTTTAAATATCAACTACTTCATGAATACTTATAGTCAAATTTAAATATAAAAAAAAAGCAAATTATATTCAATGTATATTTAATGTACACATATATGCTTTGCTTAGTATAATTGTGGAATTGTCTGAATTTTTTTTATGTATATATTTTTTACATGTTCATTTTTTTTACATTATTCTTCAAAAAAACTTATTACTATTTTGTGCCTTTATAAAAATAAACTTCTACGTATTCTTACATAGAAGTTTATTTAACTAACTTTCTAATTTATACTCTTCTAGCTTTTTATATAATCCAGCTCTACTTATACCAAGTAATTGAGCTGTTTTATTCTTATTCCAATTAGTTTTTTCTAAACATTCAGTAATAATTTCCTTTTCCACCTCTTCAACTATATCCTTTAAGTATTTTCCATCGCTAATATAGCGTTTAAACTTACATTTGGTCAATTTTTCCGGAAGGTGCTCCAATTTTATTATTAAATCTGAGTCCAATAAATTTATTGCCCTTTCAATAACATTTTCAAGTTCTCTAATATTTCCTGGCCAATCGTAATTAATTAGACATTGTAAAGCTTCTTTTGATATTCCTTCTACATATATTCCAAATCTTTTAGCAATTTTAATTCTTAAAGAATTTGCCAATATGGGAATATCGTCTTTTCTTTCTCTTAGTGGTGGTAAAACAATTTTCATGACATTAAGTCTATAATACAAATCTTCTCTAAACTTTCCTTCTTTCACGCTTTCTTCAAGATTTTTATTAGTAGCAGCAATAATTCTAACATCAATTTCTTTTAGAACATTACCTCCTACTCTTTCAATTTCTCTTTCTTGAATTGTTCTTAAAATCTTAACTTGCATATTCATAGGCATATCACCTATTTCATCTAAAAATATAGTTCCTCCATTTGCTAACTCAAACTTTCCTATTTTGCCACCTTTTTTAGCTCCAGTAAAAGCACCTTCCTCATAACCAAATAGCTCACCCTCTAATAAATCTGAAGGAATAGCAGCACAATTAACCTTAACAAATGGACCTAGCCATCTTTTACTTGTATTATGAATTGCATGAGCAAACAATTCTTTTCCAGTACCACTTTCACCTGTTATTAAAACATTTGAACTTGTATTTCCTACTCTTTTTGTTAAAGCTTTTAACTTATTAATTTTATCGGATTCTCCTATAATATTTTTAATAGAGTATTTTGCTTTTCTCTCTTTTCCTAGTTGATTTTTATAAAATTCTACTTCCTTTTCTAAGCTATTTAGTTTCTTACTCAATGTATGAAAATCACCAATATCTTTAAATATCACCTTTCCTACTGCTCCAATAACCTTACCATCCTTTTTCAATGGCACACGCATTGCAACCATCTTATTTCCATTTATCTCTTGTACATCACCTATTTCTAAATTTCCAGTTTGTATTACTTTATACATTCTTGTATTTTCTATTACATCTTCTACGAATTTTCCCTCAGAATTGCTACAACCTAGAAACTCTTTATATGATTCACTCATCATTGTAATAATACCATTTCCGTCTATTACAACTATACATTCATTAAGAGTTTCAAGTATTGTATCTAAAATGTCTATATATACCCTATCCTCAGTTAACTCCTTTTGCATCTTTTTATGATCAGTTACATCTCTAAAAATAGCTATTACACCTTCAACTTTTTCATCTATAATTACTGGAATTCTATTTGTTATAAATTCTCTCCCACTTGCTAGAAATTTTTGTGATAATTCAATTTTTCCCATTTCTAAAATTCTAATGAGATTCGTTTCAGGTATAACCTCTTCCACATGTTTCCCAATATCTTTCTCAGCATTAATTCCAAGAGAACATTCTGCCATTTTATTAATAACAATTAAAAGTCCATTATTATCAATTGCTATTACAGCTTCATCTATATTTTCAATTACTGCTTCAAAGCATTTTTGTAAAAACATAAATTTTCCTCCTAAATTAAATTATAGCTTGAAATAACCACCTAAACAGAGATACATAATGCCATTTTATATTAAATGATTCATTTACTAAAACATCTGTTAAGTGGTTATTTTTATAGATTATCTACTAATAATAACTTTCCTATATTAAATTATATATAATTATTTGTATAATCACAAATAATTTTTATCTTAAGCTATTATATCATCATTACAATTTCAATGTAAACAATAACATTACTTTGTCATCTTAGAAAAATATCATCTAAAATAAAAATTTCTAGTATGTACTTTGATAAAAGATTTAGCTCTATTAACAAGTAATTTGAACCATTCATAAAAAAAACATAATAATATTATAAATAAAAATTTTATAATATTACTATGTTTTTATTATTTATATTAACATTGAAAAAAGGGAATTTTTTAATGTATATTATATATATTAATTGTTATTTATTATTTTAATTTGATCTATAAGCTCAGGTATTATCTTTTTATAATCTCCTACCAATCCGATATCAGCTACTTTCATAATTGCTGCATCTGCATCTCTATTTATAGCTATAATGTAATCACTATCCTGCATTCCAGCCAAATGTTGTATTGCTCCTGATATACCACATGCTATATAAAGATTTGGTCTTACTGTTTTTCCAGTTTGTCCAACTTGATATGCTTTATCCAACCATCCATTTTCTATAGCTGCTCTTGATCCTGCTACTGTTCCATCTAAAACACTTGCAAGCTCTTTTAACATTTCAAAGCCTTCTTTGCTTCCTATTCCTCTTCCACCTGAAACTATTACTTTAGCTTCTCCAATATCTACTACATCTTTAGCTGATTTAATAACTTCTATTACTTTTGTTCTAATATCATCTTCAACTATATCTGCATTAATTTTTTCAATTTTCCCAGTTCTTGACACATCTTTTTGTAATTTTTCAAATACTCCTGGTCTTACTGTTGACATTTGTGGTCTATTAGCTGCACATTCTATTGTTGCCATTAAATTTCCACCAAATGCTGGTCTTGTCATTTGAAGATGTCTCGTTTCTGAATCTATATCAAGCCCTGTACAATCTGCTGTAAGTCCTGTTGATAATCTTGCAGCTATTCTTGGTCCTAAATCTCTTCCTATAAATGTAGCTCCAACCAATAGTGCTTCTGGTTTTAACTTTTTTACTAAATCGTATATAACTTTAGTATATCCATCTGTTGTAAAGTGTTTCAAAAGCTTACTGTCTGCATATAAAACTGTATCTGCTCCATAAGCTACTAATTCTTTAGCTATATCATCTATATCACTTCCAAGTAAAATTGCAGTTAACTCTACTCCTAGTTTATCAGCTAGTTCTCTACCTTTTCCTAATAATTCTAATGACACTTTTTGAAGTTTTCCATCTCTTTGTTCAGCAAATACCCATACACCTTTATAATCTGCTATATTCATTGTAATTACCTCCTAAATTCTTTATACGGGACTTCTAGCAATTTACTATACATAAAATCAAAATTGGACACCTGCTTAAATATAATGTTTCATTTTTAACTTTGAAACTGCATGTGCTGCTGCTTCTTTTGGTTGTAAAATTACTATTTCACCTTGTCCTTTTGGTTCTTTTGTTGACGATCTTTTAACTTTTGTTGGTGATCCAGACAATCCAAGAAGACTTTTATCTACATCTATATCATTTGCACTCCATATTTTTATTTCTTTCTTAACCGCTTCAAATATATTTGCCATATGCATATATCTAGGACTATTTAACTCTTTTATAGCTGTTAAAAGTACTGGTGTCTTAACACTTACTACTTCATAACCATCTTCCCATGCTCTTTGAACTTTCAACGAATCTTCTTCTACACTTACTTTTTCTACATAAGTAATTTGTGGAATTCCTAAGTGTTCAGCTATTTCTGGTCCTACTTGAGCTGTATCTCCATCTATAGCTTGTCTTCCTGCAAATATTATGTCATAATCTAACTTTCTTAATGTTCCAGCTAATGCATTTGATGTAGCTAATGTATCCGCTCCTGCAAATGCTCTATCCGAAATAAGTATTGCTTCATCAGCTCCCATTGCTATAGCTTCTCTCAATGCTGCTTCTGCTTGTGGTGGTCCCATACTTATTACAGTAACTTTTGCACCTACATTTTCTTTCAATACCAAAGCTTCTTCTAATGCATTTTTGTCATCTGGATTTATTATTGATGGAACACCTTCTCTTACAAGAGTTCCTGTTTTCGGATCTATCTTAACTTCTGTTGTATCTGGAACCTGTTTTAAACAAACTACTATATTCATTTCTATACCACTCCTATCTTAATAAACTACCAGCTATGACCATTTTTTGAACTTCTGAAGTTCCTTCATATATTTCAGTTATTTTAGCATCTCTCATCATTCTTTCAACTGGATAATCCTTTGTATAACCGTATCCTCCTAAGATTTGAACTGCTTTTGTTGTTACATACATAGCAGTTTCAGCTGCATAAAGTTTCGCTTCTGCTGCATCTATGGTATATGGCATATCAGATTGTTTTTTCCATGCAGCCTTAAATACAAGATAATGAGCAGCTTCTACTCTAACTTTCATATCAGCAATATACCATTGTAATCCTTGAAATGCAGAAATAGGCTTTCCAAATTGCTTTCTTTCTTTCATATAAGCTACTGCAGCATCTAAAGCTCCTTCAGCTATACCTAAAGCTTGAGCTGCGATACCAATTCTTCCTCCATCTAGAGTTTTCATTGCTATTCCAAATCCTTTTCCTTCTTTTCCAAGTAAATTTTCCTTAGGTACCTTAACGTCTTCAAATATAAGTTCTGTAGTTGAAGATGCTCTTATACCCAGCTTATCTTCTACTTTACCTATTGAAAAACCAGGCATTCCTTTTTCAATTACAAATGCTGATATACCTTTAGTTCCTTTGCTTCTATCAGTCATTGCAAATACTACAAAAGTTTCAGCAACTCCTCCATTAGTTATAAATATTTTTGAACCATTCAATATATAGTGATCTCCTTCAAGTACAGCTGTACTTTGTTGTCCTGCAGCATCTGTTCCTGCATTTGGCTCAGTTAATCCAAATGCACCTATTTTCTTTCCACTTAATAGGTCTGGCAAAAATTTGTTTTTTTGATCTTCTGTTCCAAACGCATATATTGGCCAACAGCAAAGAGATGTATGACCTGATAAAATAACAGATGATGTAGCACAAGCTTTTGCTAATTCTTCTACTGCTATTATATAACTTATATAATCAGTGCCTGATCCACCATATTCCTTTGGAAATGGCATACCCATCACACCGTATTTTGACATTTTTTCAACTGTTTCCATTGGGTATCTTTCTGTCTCATCAATTTCTGTAGCTATTGGTTCAACTTCATTTTTTACAAATTCACTGATCATCTGTTTTACTAATTGCTGTTCTTTTGTTAGTCCAAATTCCATAATTGATCCTCCTTTTATTTAAGTAAAAATTTAATAAGATTTTTTTATTAATAACTTTATATAATTAAAATTACTATGCTACTTGCTTTTTAGGTGGCATAACTAATGCTTCTCCATCAATAACTACTTTGCCAGCTTGATTTGTACACACAGTTTTTAATTTAACTCTATTCTTTTCTACATTCATTTCTATAACTTCTACTTCTGCCTTTATTGTATCTCCAATATGAACTGGTGCTGTAAATTTAACCTGTTGACCCATGTATATAGTTCCTGGTCCTGGAAGATACATTCCTAAACAAGTAGAAATAAGTCCTGTTACTAATATTCCATGCGCTATTCTTCCCTTAAACATTGTTTGTTCTGAAGCAACTTGATTTATATGAGCTGGATTCAAATCTCCAGTAATTCCAGCAAAAAGGTATACATCTGTTTCAGATATAGTTTTTTCAACAAAAACTTTATCTCCTAATTTTATTTCATCAATACTTAAACCTTGCATAATATTTTCCTCCTCTATAGTATATTTTTCCAACAAAGTCTATACATTAAAGTTTTAATGATGTAATTTGTTAAATGGTTATTGGTCCACAGCTTTTAAAAGTCTACAGCCTTGTAACCCTTTAAATATATAGCTAAATTATAATTTTTTATAAATTATAATTTATTCTATCTTTCAATAATGATTGCTGTTCCTTGACCTCCACCTATACATAAAGTTGCAAGACCCCTATTAGAATTTCTTTTTATCATTTCATGTATAAGTGTAACTAATATTCTAGCTCCCGAGGCTCCTATCGGATGTCCCATAGCTATAGCTCCACCATTTACATTTACTTTATTCATATCAAATTCTAAGTCCTTAGCCACTGCTAAACATTGAGAAGCAAAAGCTTCGTTTGCTTCCACTAGATCTAAATCGTTTACTGATAAATCTGCTCTTTCTAAAGCTTCTTTAGTTGATGCTACTGGACCATATCCCATAATTGATGGATCTATTCCCTTACTACCAAAAGAAACAATTTTAGCTAATGGTTTTATTTCTAATTCTTTTGCTCTTTCAGCACTCATTATAACAAACGCTGCTGCTCCATCATTTATACCTGAAGCATTACCTGCAGTTACTGTTCCATCTTTCTTAAATGCTGGTTTTAGTTTATTTAATCCTTCAATTGTTGTTCCAAACCTTGGAAACTCATCAGTATCAAATATTTTAGGTTCTCCTTTTTTTTGAGGTATTGATACTGGCACTATTTCATCTTTAAATCTTCCTTCTTTAATAGCTTTTTCTGCCTTTAATTGTGATTGTAAAGCGAATTCATCCTGCATTTTTCTAGTTATTCCCCATTTTTCTGCTACATTTTCTGCTGTTATTCCCATATGATATCCATTAAAAGCATCCCAAAGTCCATCTGTAATCATTTCATCAATTAATTTTCCATCGCCCATTCTTTGTCCCCATCTTGCATTGTTTAATAAATATGGAGCTCTAGACATATTTTCCATTCCACCAGCAATTACGATATCATTATAACCTGATATTACCATTTGAAATGCTAAACTAACTGCTCTTAATCCTGAACCACAAACCTTATTTATGCTAAATGATGGTACCTCTACTGGTATACCTGATTTTACTGAGGCTTGTCTTGCAGTATTTTGTCCAAGCCCTGCTTGAAGCACATTTCCCATAACTACTTCATCAACCATTTCTGGTTTTATACCTGCTCTATTTATTGCTTCTTTAATTACTATAGCTCCTAAATCAACTGCTGAGATATCTTTTAAACTTCCACCAAAAGAACCTATAGCTGTTCTAACTGCGCTTGCTATAACTACTTCTCTCATTATTAAACCTCCAATTAATTTTCAATTAGTACTTATAATATTAAAATTCAAGAAATTTTTAATAACTTATTTATTATAATTGTGGAATCCAATGCCACTTTTTCTTCCCAAATATCCAGCTCTGATCATTTTTCTTAATAAAGGATGAGGTCTATATTTTGAATCACCAAATTCTGAATATAATACTTCCATAATAGCTAAACAAACATCATTACCTATCAAATCAGCTAAGGCTAAAGGTCCTATTGGATGATTTGCTCCTAATTTCATTGCTAAATCAATATCTTCAGCAGTTGCAACATTATCTGCTAAAATTCCTATTGCCTCATTTATCATTGGTATAAGTATTCTATTAACAACAAAACCTGGAGCTTCTTCAACTTGTACGGCATCTTTTTTTAATTTTTTAGCTATTTCAATTATAGTATTATTAGTTTCTTCAGAAGTGGCAATTCCTTTTATGACTTCCACCAATTTCATTACTGGAACTGGATTGAAAAAATGCATTCCTATAACTTTATCTGGTCTCTTTGTAGCACTTCCTACATCCGTTATTGACAAAGATGATGTATTTGTTGCAAGTATAGCCTCTGGCTTACATATTACATCTAATTCAGCAAATATTTTTTTCTTAATTTCCATATTTTCAATAGCAGCTTCTACAACCAAATCTACTTCCTTTGCCAAATTCATGTCTGTTGTAGGTTTTATTCTACCAAGAATTTGATTTTTTTCCTCTTCTGAAAGCTTTCCTTTTTGAACACTTTTTTCCAAATTCTTAGCGATTGTTTCAACACCTCTTTGAACAAATCTTTCTTCAATATCTCTCATTATTACTTCATATCCTGATTGAGCAAATGTCTGAACTATTCCTGCTCCCATTGTTCCTGCTCCTAAAACAAATACTTTCATATCGATACCTCCCTGTATACCTTTTAAATAATATTAAACTTATTACCTATATAGTTAACGCTTTTTTATTGTATATTTACTTATTTATTCTTAAAATTTGCTTCTCGTTTTTCTAAAAATGCTGACATACCTTCCTTTTGATCCTCTGTTGCAAAACATAAACCAAACAAATCTTTCTCAATTGACATTCCTGTTTCTATATCACTTTCAATTCCTCTATTTATAGATGTTTTTGAATACCTTACTGCTAATTGAGCTTTTGAAACAATATTTTCTGCTAAACTTATAGCTTCAAGCATTAAATGATCATGTTCTACAACTTTATTTACTAACCCTAACTTTTCTGCTTCAACAGCATTAATTAAATTACTAGTGAATATTAATTCTTTAGCTTTTCCTATTCCAATAAGCCGTGAAAGTCTTTGAGTTCCAGCAAAACCAGGAATAATTCCAAGTCCAACTTCTGGTTGTCCAAACTTTGCCTTTTCTGAAGCTATTCGTATATCACAACTCATAGCCAATTCACAACCACCACCAAGTGCAAATCCATTAACAGCTGCAATGATGGGCTTTTCCATAAGTTCTATTTTTCTAAATACTTTTAAACCTAATTCTGCAAATTTTCTACTTTCTTCTGGTGTCTTATCTTTCATTTCTAATATATCTGCACCAGCTACAAAAGCTTTTCCATAACCAGTTATTATTACTACGTAGATGTCTTTATCTTCCTCAATTTCATTTAATACCTTATCAAGTTCATTTAACACATTACTGTTTAAAGCATTAAGTACACGAGGTCTATTAAAACTCAAAGTAGCAATATGACCTTGTTTCTCTAAAACAACGTTTTCATACCCCATCTTATCCCTCCTCACTTAAATTATTAGCAAGAAGCATACCAAACGCACTTATTTTTTTATAACCTTTAAAATTCATATTACTATAACTACAATTCTTATTTACCCGATAATTTTTACTGTATAATATTTTTACACTTCTTCTTCAATTGAGCTTTGTTCTTATAATATGGTCAAATGCAGATTGTTTATATATTTTACATGTATATAATATTTACACTTTTTATAATTATTTTTTAACTAAGTTAAATTATTTTCTATTAAACACATTATATTGTATTTAAAATTTTGAAAATTAATTAGGTAACTATATACAAATATATAAATTGATAGTATTATACGTAATATAGGAATAAACTTTCCCTTCTCAAATTTCATATACAACGTTCCCCAATAAAATATAAATCCTATAATAAAATAATGATGAAAAGAGGAATGTTGATGACTATACAAAAAAAATTACCATTGTTTTTAGCTATACTAGTAACAATTTCTTTAATTGTTACCAGTCTATTTGTTTATTTTTTCACTTCAAAAATGCTAAAAAATGAAGCTCTAAACAAAGTTACAATTAATTGTAACTTAGGCACTGACGATATCAATTCACTTATAGTTTCTGAGAAAAAAGAAGTTGAACTATTATCACAGCAAAAGGATATAGTAGATATATCCAAAAGTAGAAAATCAAATTCAGACGATTCTTTTTTTTCTACTTATATAAATCATAAGTCATTCACAATTTTAAAAAATAGGGCTAGCACATTAAAAAATCATGAACATTTATTTGTAATAGATTTAAATGGTGAAATATTTGCTGACAGTAATACCTCATCATTAAAATTAGATTTAAAAAGCAGAAAATATTTTCAAGATGCACTAAAAGACAAAGCATCTATAAGCGATACTATAATATCTAAAGCTAATGGAAAAAGTATTATAGTTTTTGTTTATCCTGTTAAAGATGATTTTGGAAACGTTATCGCCGTTATGGCAGACTCAGTATATACAGATTATTTCACAGATAAACTCAAAAATATAAAAATAGGCAATACAGGATATGCATATTTAGTAGATAAATCTGGATTAGTGTTATCTCATCCACTAAAAGAAAAAATAAATAAAAAAATAGAAAATTCTAAAATTCTACAAGTTGTATCAAGAATTAATAAAGGTGAAACAATTAAATTAGATACTGGATGCTATAATATCAATGGTATAACAGAACTTATGTCTTATAATTTGGTTCCAGAAGTAGATTGGGTATTTGCAGTAACGCAAAATGCCACTGAAGCAAATTCAGCAGCAAATCTATTACTTAAAATTATATTAGCTGCCACTGCTGTATCCGCAATGATATCTATTTTTTTAGGCTATGTTGTTTCAAAAAAAATTACTTTGCCTATAAATGAATTAATGGGTTTAATGGATAAAGCAGCAAATGGTGATATAACTGTAATTTCACATTTTCACTCTAAAGATGAATTAGGAAATTTGAGTGCTAATTTTAATAAAATGATAAGTAATATAAAATCACTAATTATAGATATTGATGAAGCAATTTTAATTGTAATAAATGGTGCGGAACTATTAACTAAAGTTTCAAAAGAAAATGTTGAATCCATTTCTCAAGTATCCTTTGAAATAGAAAACATAGCAAAAGGAGCTAACCATCAAGCAAAAGAGACTGATTATACTTACACTTTATTTGAAAAATTTGGAAAATTAATTGACACTGCTTCAATAATGAATTTAAAAATAAATGAATATTCTTCCTCGATAAAAGAATCCAATAATAATGGTAAAGCTATTGTCAAAGATTTACAAGAAAAAAATAATGCTCAAAGCAAGCTTAGTAATAACTTAACTTACGCAATTGAAAACTTAGATAAAAAATCTTTAAATATTAAAGATATAACAAATACTATCTCTGATATAGCAGAACAAACAAATTTGCTTTCACTTAATGCAGCAATCGAAGCTGCTAAATCTGGTAAACAAGGAAATGGGTTTGCAGTTGTTGCAGATGAAATAAAAAAATTAGCAAGTCAATCAAAAAGTGCAGCTGAAGAAATATCATTTATAATTGGAGAAATACAAAACCAGATGCATTATTCCGTAAATACAGCTAAAAGTGTAGAACTTGCTATTGATAAACAAACAATTGCTGTATCAAATACTGAAAAAGCCTTTGATACTATATCTGAAAAAATATGTAACATAGCAAGCAAAATTGATGAATCTAGTAAATTGTTTTCTGAACTTAAAAACAATAAAAATGTAATGCTTAATTCAGTTCAAAATATATCATCCATTTGTGAAAAAACAGCAGCTTCATCAGAAGAAGTGTCAGCTTCCACAGAACAGCAGACTGCTTCCATGGAATCTATATCTGTAGAATCCGAAAATTTAAAAAACCAAATTATTAAATTAAAGGAAACTTCTAAGTTATTTAAAATACGCTAAATATATAATAAATTATGGGACTATTGTATTAAGGATAAATACAACTTGTTGTATTTATCCTTAATGTGACAGTCCCATTATATTCTAAATATTCTTTATAACATCTAAAGCCACCTTAACTTTAAAAACCTTATTTGAAGGCAAATTTAATATATCTTCAACTAAAGTTTTCTTCTTAATGTTTTCTATAATTTCAACAATTCTGTGTTCTGATGGAGCAATAATAGTAAACCACATATTGTACTCATCATCTCTTATATAATTATGAGTTATTTCATCATAACTATTAACTATTTTTGCTGTATGCATTATACTTTTTTCAGGTACCTTCATAGCACACAAGGTGCTAAAATACCCCAAATTTTTTGAATTAAAAATTCCTCCTAGCCTTCTTATGTATCCTTGTGATTTTAATTTTTCTATTCTACTTATAATTTCTTCTTCTGAAACGCCTAATTTTTTACATAATATCAAAAAAGGCCTATGTTCTACTGGTAATCCTTCTTGTAACAAATTCAATAATTGTTTGTCTATATTATCCATACATCCACCTCTTGTAATTAAATAAATTCAGTTACAATTCACTCACCTAATATGCACGAATTTTCTCCTGACATATAGTCTCCATTATTATAATGTGCAGCTCTAGCTCTACATCCTCCACAACTTTCCTTATAAGAACATTTCCCACAACTTCCTTTATAGTCCAAAGATCTTAAATTTTTAAATATACTACTATCATTCCAAATATCATTAAAAGCTTTTTCTTTCACATTACCTGCCGTTTCCATTAAATAGGCACAAGGCTGAACATTTCCCTTTGGACTCACTATACAATAACTAATACCTGCTAAACATCCTCTTTTAAATCTAGTTTTAACCCCTAAGTTTTCTGCAATTCTCACAAATTGAGGTGCACAGGTAGGTTTTAATTCAATGTTTACTTCCTGCTGCTTTTTCATTATATTTTGCAGCATTATTTCATATTCTTCGCTATCCAAAGCTTGTTCCTCTATTTCATTTCCTCTTCCTGTAGGTACCAAAAAGAAAATATGATGAGCTGATGCTCCTATTTTAACTGCAAAGTCTGTAATGTCCAATATTTCTTCCTTATTCCACTTCATAACTGTAGTATGTACCTGAAATTTAAGTCCTGCTTCTTTGCAATTTTCCATTCCTTGTACTGTATATTTCCATGCATTTTCATGACTTCTAAATCTATTATGTTTTTCTTCGTTTAAGCTATCTAAGCTTATACCTATGGATTTTGCTCCTGCTTTCTTTAATTTTTTAGCAATATCTAGGGTAATTAAAGTTCCATTGCTACCTAAAACCGGTATTACCCCTAAATCTGAAGCATATTGTATAAGTTCAAAAATATCCTTTCTCATTAAAGGTTCTCCACCAGAAAAAATCATCATTTTAAAACCCGCTTTTGCAATTTCATCTATAAGTTTTTTTCCTTGTTCTGTTGTCAATTCTTCCTTATACTTTTTCCCAGAATCCCTATAACAGTGACTACAGTACATATTACATTTATTCGTAGTATTCCATGAAACAATCATCATGTCTAAGCACCCCCATTGTTTATAATATAAAAGGTTTAAGTAGTAACTGCAATTGATAATATGAGCATAATGCGGCACAACTTTTTCAGAGGACAAGGGACAATTGACAGAGGACAGTGAAGGATGATTTTTCTCCGCTAAGCTGCAAAAAATCTTTAATTAAATTTTTGATGACTCGTTTCTCTAAAGCGAAACATTGCTGACTTATATAAATTCCAAGCTTGTTTTGCTAACGCAAAACAAGCTTAAAAATAAATTAGTTTTCTGACGTAAGGAGGAAAACTCACCTTCATTGTCCCCTGTCCTCTGTCAATTGTCCTCTAAAAATATTAAACTAATCCCACTCCTTCTTCTACTCCTATCTCCTTATTTGTAAGATAACATGCAGGATCAGATGCCCAAAAATCGCCAGTTACAGCTTCTGCACGACTTCTAAAATTTCCATTACACATATTTAACCACTTGCAGCTTTTACAACGTCCTTTTAATAAAGATTTTCTGTTTCTCAAGCCATTTAAAATTGGATGATTCTCATTTTTCCAAACTTCACTAAACTTTTTATCTCTTACATTTCCAAAGGCATACTGCCAGGTAAATTGATCTGCATGAATATTTCCCTGGAAATCCACATTAGCAAAAGCCATTCCTGACCTATTTCCTCCATTAATTTTTATCAAATTTAAAATTCTATCTGCTATTTCAGGGTATTTTTCTTTAGCTCTCATATATAGATAAACTGCATCTGCATGATTATCTACTGTTAATATTTCCACTTTAGTTCCAAACTCTAAAGCTTTTTCTATAATTAAATCCATGGCAGCTCTAGTTTCTTCTTTGCTAATATCATTTTTTATCATTTCAGTTCCTCTTCCCGAATAAACTAAATGATAAAAACAAACCCTAGGTATATTCTCTTCCTTTATCAATTTAAAAATATCATTTAACTGATCGTAATTATAATTATTTATAGTAAATCTTAATCCAACTTTTTGACCTATATCAATGCAATTTCTAATTCCATTTAATGCACTATCGAAAGCACCTTTAGTCTTTCTAAACTCATCATGCTTTGTTCCAATGCCATCTAAACTTACTCCTACATATCCTACTTTTAATCTTTTTAAATCCCTACATGTATCTTTTTCTAAAAGTGTTCCATTAGTAGACAAGGTACTTCTTATATTATATTTTTTTGTATAATCCAATATGTGAAATATATCCTTTCTAAGTAAAGGTTCACCACCAGAAAATAATATTACGGGGACTTTAAATTCTCCTAGATCTTCAATAAGACTTTCTGCTTCCTTAAGGCTTAGTTCTCCTTCATATTGTTTGTTATCTGATTCTGCATAACAATGCATACATTTTAAATTACAAGTTTTTGTACAATTCCAAACCACAACAGGCCCTCTACCAGGACTCACTCCAAATTTTTCTTCAGCTGCTCCTTTTACATAACGAATACTATCGCCAAAATTTTGTGAATTACATAGTAGCTTAGTTATACCAATCATTTTTCATTACCTCTCTTTTTAGACTATACCTTTTATCCGATCTCTACCATTATACCCCCATCTTCTTCAAGTTGGGGATATTAGCAATGCTACGCGCCTGGATAAGTTCTCCTAAGACTCACTTGATACGTTAATGAATCTTCTCATTACCATTACAATTTTTTCACAATCATCTATTTCTTTTAATTTTACCATTTTATCATGGAATAATATAGGCAAACTTCATACTACTAGTTAAGAATCAAAGCTTTACCTTATGTACTTTAACCTATAATTATGGTATACTTCATATAAAAATTGGTAAATTGATTTTTAAAATTTAAATAATTAATATTAGGAGGATTGATATCTATGGATCATAAAAGTACAGTAGTAGCTAAAGCTTCTGTAAAAATGGCTATATCATCAAGAGCTAGCGAAGATAAGCTCATGGAAGCTTTTAAAGAAAAAGGAATACTTGTTACTGCAGTAGATATAGGTGGTGACTTTTCCCAATTTACTACAAAAGTAATTGAAAGAGCCTTAGTAGCTTCTAAAAGAAGTGGTCTTATAAAAGACTGTCATGTACATGATGGTGCTGTTGCTGGTGCTACTAAAGAAGCTTTATGTGAACTTGCACCCAAAGCTAATGGATTAAACGTAGGAGGAAAAATAGGTATAGCCAGATCCGGTGAACATTTAAGTGTATGCATATTTTTGAGTATAGGGTTACTCCATTTAAATGAAGTTACCATAGGTCTTGCACATAGATCTATACCAGATATTTATTAACTGATTTTTTTGTTTCAAAAACTAATATGATTGTATCTTTTTAACACTATCTGGAATATTATAATTTTCATCTAACTTATTGACATTTAAAAAGATTTACTATATGATTATTTCTAATAATGGTTTTTTAATTATTTACTAAGTTTTGTTACAAAATACTTGTAACAAATTTAGTAATAAAATCATAGTATAAATAATATATTTTGTGGCATTTATTGTGGTATGGTAGTATTTTCGTTTAATAAAGCTATATTTAATTGTAAAATTAGCTTTTATTTTTATAACTTAATATTTTAGGAGGATGGTAGTATGGTAGCAAAAAAATTATTGTGTGCAACTTGCGCACTATTTCTAGGTGTCTCTGTTTTTACAGGGTGCTCTTCAAACAATAGCAAAAGTGAAAACAAATCTAATAAGGTGGTAAACATTGGTATAAGTCAACTTGTAGAACATCCAGCTTTGGACTCAGCTCGCAAAGGTTTTGTAGATGCTCTTAGTTCTAAAGGCTATAAGGATGGAGATAAAATCAAAATTGATTTTCAAAATGCCCAGGGTGATATACCAACAGCTCAAACCATTGCAAGTAATTTCGTTTCAAACAAAAAAGATTTAATATTAGCAATAGCAACGCCTGCAGCACAAGCAGCTTATAACAGTACAAAGGATATTCCTATACTTATAACTGCTGTAACTGATCCTGTGAAGTCTGGACTTGTAAAGTCTATGGATAAGCCTGGCACAAATGTTACAGGAACCAGTGACGCATCACCTATTGATAAACAATTTGAATTAATAAAAAAATTAGTACCTAATTGTAAAAAGATAGGTATATTATATAACACTAGTGAAGCAAATTCTGAATTTCAAGTAAAAATGGCGAAGGAACAAGCATCAAAAATGAATTTAGAGATAGTTGCTGTGGGTATTACTAGCTCTAATGATATATCTCAAGCTTTAAGTTCTCTACTTTCTAAAGTTGATGTTTTATATACACCAACAGATAATTTAGTGGCATCATCAATGTCTATTATTAGTTCAAAATGTATTGAAAAAAAGATACCTTTAATAGGTTCTGAAAAAGCCCATGTAGAATCTGGAGCACTTGCCACTGAAGGCATAGATTTCTACAAACTTGGTTTCCAAACAGGTCTTATGGCAGTAGATATTATAAATGGCAAGAAACCTAACGATATACCTGTACAAACTTTAAAGGAAACAAAGCTTACAATAAATGAAAATACAGCTCAAAAACTTGGTATCACTATCCCAGAAGACTTAAAATCAAAGGCAGAAATAGTTAAAGGTGGTGCTAAGTAATGGATGGCTTCATTATAAACATATTGGAACAAGGTTTTATATTCTCAATAATGTCTATTGGAGTTTATATAACTTATAAAATATTGGATTTTCCAGATCTATCTGTGGATGGAACCTTTGCTTTAGGGGCGGCAGTTACTGCCACCTCCCTATTAAAAGGTATAAATCCTTTTATGTCATTAATTTTGGCTTTTATAGTAGGTTGTCTAGCTGGAGGGGTTACGGGACTACTTCACGTTAAACTTAAAATAACTAACCTACTTTCAGGTATTTTAGTAATGATAGGTCTTTATTCTATAAATTTAAGAATAATGGGAAAGGCAAATGTACCATTATTTGCACAAAGCACTATTTTTTCTAGTAGTATTTCTCCAGTAATCGTAATTTTTATATTTGCTATTTTAACCAAGGTTGTATTGGATTTGTTTTTAAAAACTAAACTTGGCTTTGTGTTAAAGGCTACAGGAGACAACCCACAAATGGTAACCTCCCTAGGTATTGACATAGGAACTATTAAAATAGTAGGTCTTATGCTTTCAAATGGTTTAGTGGCAATTTCAGGTTCCATGATGGCTCAATATCAAAGATTTTCTGATGTGGGCATGGGAACTGGAATTATAGTAATGGGTTTAGCTTCTGTCATACTTGGAGAATCCATTTTTAAAAAAGCTTACTTTTTACTTCCAACAACCACTGCAATTTTAGGTTCAATATTATATAAAGCTAGTTTATCTCTTGCCTTAAAATTAGGCTTACCTCCAACAGATTTAAAGCTTATAACTTGTATAATTGTTATTATCGCATTATCTTTAAACGGCAAAAAATTAAATTTAGGCTTTAAGGCATTAAAAAGCTTTACTTCAGGAGGTGTGAAAATTGCTTCAAATAAAGAATCTGCAAAAAGTTTTCAATAAGGATACAGTAAATGAAAAAACAGTATTTAAAAATTTAAACTTTCATATAAATAAAGGAGATTTTATTACTATAGTAGGCAGTAATGGAGCTGGAAAATCCTCACTTTTAAATTTAATATCTGGTTCCTTATTACCAGATAGCGGTTCTATCAACTTAAATGGAAGAGATATTTCTAAACTTCTCGAATACAAGAGAACAAAATTTATTGGTAGAGTATTTCAAAATCCTGCTCTAGGCACTTCTCCTTCTATGACCATATTAGAAAATTTGTCTATGGCTTATAATAAAGGTAAAAAATTTGGTCTAAGCTCAGGTATTTGTAAAAAAAATACAGGCTTCTTTAAAGAAATATTATCTAATCTTTCTTTAGGACTTGAAGACAATTTAAACACAAAGGTTGGATTGTTATCTGGTGGTCAGAGACAGGCTCTATCCCTGCTTATATCCACCATATCTAATCCTGATTTATTACTATTAGATGAACATACTGCAGCCTTAGATCCCAAAACATCTGAAACCATAATAGAATTAACAAAAAAAACTATAGCTGAAAAAAATATAACCACTCTTATGGTAACTCACAATTTAAATCAAGCTATAGATATAGGAAATAGATTGATAATGCTTCATGGTGGAGAAATAATTTTAGACATAAGCGGAGAAGAAAAGAAATCTCTAACTATAACTAAACTTTTGGATTTGTTCAACAATAAGAAGTGTGAAGATTTTATAAGTGATGAATTAGCTCTTTCTTAAAACCTTTTTCAGAGGACAATTGGCATAGGACAGAGGACAGTGAAGGTAAGTTTTCTTCCTTACGTCGGAAAACTAATTTATTTTAAAGCTTCTTTTGCTAATGCAAAAGAAGCTTTAAATTTATATAAATCAGCAATGTTTTGCTTTAGCAAAGCGAGCGTTCAAAAAATTAATTAAAGATTTTTCGCAGCTCAGCGGAGAAAAATCCTCCTTCACTGTCCTCTGTCAATTGTCCTCTGTCCTCTGAAAAAGTTGAGTTATAACTTTACACTATTCTAACAACTCTTTTACATCCTTATAAATTAAAGCAACAGATACTCCACCATAATATCTTATTATATTGTCAATAACCGTAATAGGCGGCTCAAATCCCTTATTTATGGTTTCATATACCCTTTCATATTCTTTTTCTATATCAATTTTATCCAAATCTATAAAT
Organism: Clostridium carboxidivorans P7; assembly: GCF_001038625.1. GTDB lineage: Bacteria > Bacillota > Clostridia > Clostridiales > Clostridiaceae > Clostridium_AM > Clostridium_AM carboxidivorans. Next base: position 277,307 of record NZ_CP011803.1, on the reverse strand, counting down.
TCCAGTTCCACATTATCTTTAACATCACTGTCATTAATAAATTCCTTTAATTCTTCAAAAACTTCTCCTATATTTTTCGTTTTCTTATCTTCAGCAGTTTTTGTACATCCTCCACCACTGCAACCTCCACAATTTTTATTTTCTCCGCTGCCGCAACCGCTGCAAGAACTGTTTTTATGACTACAGCCGCAGCCTTGAGGAAGTTCTTTATATTTTAAACCAAATATCTCTACCCTAATTTTATTATTCATTATTGTATATCCTTTCATCTAGATAACTTTTTACTATTATATCACTTTTATCTTATCACTACTATTGTTAAAGCCACCACTTTTACCAAAGTGATACATAAACACTTTTTTCATTTTTAACATCTTTTTTAGTACAGAAACTTTATAATTATTGTTTCCAAGTTCGTCTAATTTAATTGTACTGTAAGCTTGATAATTAAAAAGTTTATATTTCAACATACATTATCTAATAAAAATCCCTCATAATACCCATACTATTTTGAGAATATAAAAAAGAAGGATGGTGAAAAACCTGCAGTGCAGGGAAATTATGGGTGTATGCAAATTAGATAACGAAAAACTAAAAGAACTCTCCTCCTATATAGACAATTTAGAAGAAAAGGAAGGTTCACTTATAAACGTGCTTCATGAAGCTCAAGATATGTTTGGATATCTTCCTGAAGAATTGCAAATATTTATTGCTAATAAACTTGACATTAGTGCAGCTAAAGTATTTGGTGTAGTTACTTTTTATTCATACTTTACTATAGAACCTAGAGGCAAACATGTAATAAGCATATGTATGGGTACTGCCTGCTTTGTAAAAGGTGCAGAAAACGTTTTAGAGGAATTTAGAAAGGAACTTAATATCAAAGATGGATTCTCCACAGAAGATGGATTATTTACTATAGATATTTTAAGATGTGTTGGCGCTTGCGGTCTTGCACCAGTAGTTGTAATTGATGGAATGGTTTACGGGAAAGTAAAAGTTGAAGATGTTAAAGGAATATTAAGTCAATATACTGAGAATTAAAATATTAAAATTTAATGTGGAGGGAAATATATGGATAAAATAAAATCCTTTGAAGAACTAACAACTTTAAAAGAAAAATATAAAGCTAAAATTGGAAATCGTACCACTGAAAATGCAAACAAAAATATGAAACGAAGCATACTTGTATGCGGCGGAACAGGATGTCATGCTTCTAAAAGTTTAGATGTAATTAGCACACTTAAAAATGAAATTAAAAATGCAGGTATAGAAAATGAAGTTGATGTTATTTCCACAGGCTGCTTCGGATTTTGTGAAAAAGGTCCTATTGTTAAGGTCGTACCAGATAATGTTTTTTATGTTGAAGTTACTGCTGAAAAAGCAAAACTTATTGTATATGAACACATTGCAAAAAATATAGTAGTTGATGAATTATTATATAACGAACCAAATACAAAAAATAAAATATCAAAACAAACGGACATTCCATTTTATAAAAAACAAAAAAGAATTGCTCTTAGAAACTGTGGTCTTATAAACCCTGAAGATATTACTGAATACATAGCAATGAATGGTTATGAAGCTTTGGGTAGGGTTTTAACACAAATGACTCCTGATAGCGTTATTGATGAAATAAAAAAGAGCGGTTTAAGAGGCCGTGGTGGTGGTGGATTTCCTACGGGTATAAAATGGGAAATGACAAAAAAATCCCAATCTGATACAAAATTTATAATTTGTAATGCTGATGAAGGTGATCCTGGTGCCTTCATGGATAGAAGTATATTAGAGGGCGATCCTAATTCTGTACTTGAAGCTATGGCTATTGCAGGCTACTGTATAGGTGCAAATAAAGGTTATATTTATATTAGAGCTGAATATCCACTTGCAATAAACAGATTAAGAATTGCCATAAAGCAAGCTTACGATTTAGGTTTGCTGGGAGATAATATTTTAGGTAGCAGTTTTTCTTTTCATATTGATTTAAAATATGGTGCTGGAGCTTTTATATGCGGTGAAGAAACTGCCCTTATAAATTCCATAGAAGGCGGAAGAGGAGAGCCTACTGTAAAACCTCCTTTCCCATCTCAAATAGGTCTTTGGAAGAAACCTACTAACATAAACAATGTAGAAACTTTAGCAAACATTGCTCCTATTATATTAAATGGTTCACAGTGGTTTAGTTCTATAGGTACTGAAAAAAGTAAGGGAACTAAAGTTTTTGCATTAGCAGGCAAAATAAATAATGTTGGTCTTGTAGAAGTACCTATGGGTATAACTTTAAGGGAAATAATATACGATTTAGGCGGGGGTATTCGAGGTGGTAAAAAATTCAAAGCTGTTCAAACTGGAGGACCTTCTGGCGGATGCATTCCTGCAGATCATTTAGATATTCCTATTGACTATGAAAGTCTTACTGAAATAGGTTCCATGATGGGTTCTGGCGGAATGATCGTAATGGATGAAGATAACTGTATGGTAAATATAGCAAAATTTTATCTTCAATTCAGCGTAGATGAATCCTGCGGAAGATGTACTGCCTGCAGAATTGGAAACAAGAGACTTTTAGAAATTTTAGAAAATATCACTAATGGAAAAGGTACTATGGAGCATCTTGAAGGGTTAAAAGATTTATCTTATGTAATAAAAGATTCTTCCCTATGCGGTCTTGGTCAAACATCACCTAATCCAGTTATAAGTACAATGAAATTCTTCTGGGATGAGTATGTATCTCATGTAAAAGATAAACACTGCCCTGCTGGAGTTTGCACTGCACTTTTAAAATATAGTATAGATCCTAAAAAGTGTATTGGATGCACAGCTTGTACAAAAGTATGTCCTACTAAGGCTATCTCAGGTGAAGTTAAAAAGGCACACGTAATAAATAAAGAAAAATGTATAAATTGTGGTGCATGTAGTAGTACTTGTAAATTTTCCTCTATTACAAAGCAATAATAATTTTGAGAAAGGAGTTTATAAAAATGAAAATGGTAAACCTAACTATAAATGATATAAAAGTATCAGTACCAGAAGGCACTACAATTTTAGATGCTGCAAAAAAAGTAAACATAAATATACCTACCCTTTGCTATCTTGACCTTCATGACATAAAAATGGTAAATAGGACTTCTTCCTGTAGAGTTTGTCTAGTTGAGGTTGAAGGAAGACGTAACCTTGCACCTTCCTGCTCCACAGAAGCTTTTGAAGGCATGATCGTTAAAACCAATAGTCCCAGAGCAATAAAAGCAAGGCGTACTATGGTAGAACTTTTATTATCAGATCATCCTACTGACTGCCTTGTATGTGAAAAGAATACTCAATGTCAACTTCAATTAATTGCTGCTGAATTAGGTATAAGAAAAATAAGATATAAAGGTGCTATGTCTAATTATAAAAAAGATTCTTCCAGTGGTGCTATATATAGAAATCTAGATAAATGTATAATGTGCAGACGATGTGAAACTATGTGCAATGAAGTGCAAACCTGCCAAGTTTACTCTGCAGTAGATAGAGGCTTCGAAACTGTAGTATCTCCTGCATTTGGTCGTCCTATGCTTGATACACAATGTACATTTTGCGGTCAATGCGTATCTGTATGTCCAACTGCTGCTTTAACTGAAGTTAGTAATGTAGCTAAAGTGTGGGAAGTAATAGCTGACCCTGATAAATATGTAGTAGTTCAAACTGCACCTGCTATAAGAGTTGCTTTAGGTGAAAAATTTGGCATGGAACCTGGAACCATTGTAACTGGCAAAATGGTGGCAGCCTTAAGAAGATTGGGTTTTGATAAGGTGTGTGATACAGATTTTGCAGCAGATGTAACCATTTTAGAAGAAGCTCATGAATTTATAGATAGACTTCAAAATGGTGGAAGACTTCCAATACTCACAAGCTGCTGCCCTAGCTGGGTTAAATTTATAGAACATCAATTTCCTGATCTTTTAGATATACCTTCAACTTGTAAGTCTCCACATATAATGTTTGGTACTTTAGCTAAAACATACATGGCAGAAAAATTAAATATTGATCCATCTAAAATTGTAGTAGTTTCAGTTATGCCATGTATTGCAAAAAAATATGAAATAAGCAGGCCTGAACTTGAACATGAAGGTGAAAAAAATGTTGACCTTGTAGTTACTACAAGAGAACTTGCAGACATGATAATGGAAGCAGGAATAGATTTTAATAAGCTTCCTGATGAAGATTTTGATAATCCACTTGGAGAATCCACAGGTGCTTCTGTAATATTTGGAACTACTGGTGGTGTAATTGAAGCAGCCCTTAGAACTGCTTATGAATGGATTACAGGTGAAACTTTAAAAGAAGTAGAATTTCATAGTGTAAGAGGTCTTGATGGACTAAAAGAAGCTAGTGTTAATATTGGTGGAAAAGAAATAAACATTGGTGTAGCTCATGGTCTTGGTAATGCAAGAAAACTTCTTGAGGAAATAGAATCTGGTGAATCAAAATATCATGCCATAGAAATAATGGCCTGTCCTGGAGGATGTATTGATGGAGGAGGTCAACCATATCACTTTGGAGATTTAGATATTGTAAAGAAAAGAATGGAAGCTATATATAAAGAGGATAGGAATAAAACCCTAAGAAAATCTCATGAAAATCCTGAAGTTCAAGCTCTATATAAAGAATTTATTGGAGAAGTAGGAGGTAAAAAAGCCCATGATCTTCTTCACACCCATTATACAAAAAGACAAAAATTATAGTTTACATGCTATTTAAACTTAAAAGTTATAAATAGTTGATAATTTACAATGTAAAATTGACAGTTGAGGAAAAACCATCCTACAACTGTCAACTATCAATTGTCAATTATAAACTTTTATACATAAACATAATCATTCATTACTGGTTGTAAACCTTGATCCTTAATTGCCTGATACACTTCATCTACAGATCTTGTATCTGCAATTTCAAATTGATCATCACCCTTATCTTCTACTTCTTCAACATGACTTCCAATTCCAGTACTAACACCAGCTGAAATCTTAGTAGCTGCTAATCCAATTACATTGTTACGAAATCTTTCACACTCTCTTGTAGAAATAGTAATACTTGCAAAAGGCATAAATAGACGATATGCTGTAATCACCTGCAAAAGCTGAGGTTCATGAACATCCTTAGGATTTATTTTATCGTTGTTTATAATTGGTCTTAGCCTTGGACATGAAAATGCTATTTCTGCATGTGGGTATTTTCTTTGCAGAAGATATGCATGCATTCCTGTGGCAAAGGCATCCTTACGAAAATCATCTAGTCCAAGTAAAGCTGCAAAACCAACACCACGCATACCACCCTTTAAAGCTCTTTCCTGAGCATTAACTCTATATGGGAATATACGTTTATGTCCTGCTAAATGAAGAGTTTCATATTTGTCGGAATTATAGGTTTCCTGAAATACAGTAACAAAATCCGCACCACATTCATGAAGATATTCATATTCATCAGAATTCATTGGATATACCTCTAAACCAACCAACTTAAAATATTTACGTGCTATTTTACAAGCTTCTCCAATGTACTTTACATCTGACATTTTTCTGCTCTCTCCAGTAAGAATTAATATTTCTTCTAAACCTGTTTTAGCTATAGCCTGCATTTCCCTGTCTATTTCTTCAGAATTCAATCTGGCACGTCGTATTTTATTGTGACAGTTAAATCCACAATAAATGCAGTAATTTTCACAGTAATTAGCAATATATATTGGAGTAAACATATAAATAGAATTGCCAAAATGCTTTCTTGTTTCCTCTTTTGCAAGCCTGGCCATTCCTTCTAGAAATTTTTCAGCTGCAGGAGATAACAATGCTGCAAAATCTTCTGGTGTACGGTATTCATGCTGCAATGCTCTCTTTACATCTTGTGCTGTATATTTATTGTAATCATAAGCATGCATACTACTTATGACTTGATCCATAACATTTGACTCCAATACTTCCATTCCTGGCATGTATTCCATATGATTTGTACGTTGTTCATCCATAAATATATTCCTCCTATTCTACTAAAAATCCAGTTAATGGTGAAGATGCAGATGCACCCTTATGTAATACACGTCCCAAACCAGAAAGATATGCTGCACGTCCTGCTTCAATGGCTTGCTTAAAAGCTCCTGCCATAACCGGAATATCACCAGAAGTTGCAATTGCAGTATTAGCCATAACAGCTGCAACACCCATTTCCATAGCTTCACAAGCTTGAGATGGACGTCCAATTCCTGCATCAACAATAATAGGAAGATCAATTTCATCTACAAGTATCTTTATAAAATCTTTTGAACTCAATCCCCTATTAGAGCCAATTGGTGATGCTAAAGGCATAATACAAGCTGCTCCAGCATTGTATAAATCACGAGCTACATTTAAATCCGCATGCATGTATGGCATTACTACAAATCCTTCTTTTGCAAGAATTTCTGTAGCTTTAATTGTTTCATAATTATCTGGAAGCAAATATTTTGAATCATGAATGACTTCAATTTTTACAAAGCTTCCACATCCTAATTCTCTTGCCAATCTTGCAATTCTAACTGCCTCTTCCGCATTTCTTGCACCTGATGTATTAGGCAGTAAAGTTACACCCTTAGGAATGTAATCTAAAATGTTCTCACTACCTTTAGTATTGGCACGTCTTACTGCTAAAGTAATTATCTCTGCACCAGCATTTTCTACTGCTGCCTTAATTAAATTCAAATTATATTTTCCTGAACCTAAAATAAATCTAGATGAAAATTCATGTCCTCCAATTATTAATTTGTCCTTTTCCATTATTTACATCCTCCTTTAAACTTCTTCCACACCTAAAATTAACCGCAAAATCATATTAGCCTGATGGCCAGCACAAATACTTACTCTAGGAGCCATTAAACCTCTTCCTGGTTCTGCATTACTTTTTCTATCTCCACATAAATAGAGATTGTTAAAAACTTTTCTAGTAGTAATGGAATTACTGCTTTCATAGCCTGCCAAACCAGATGCTGACACCAATTTAATTTCCGGCTGCTTTTCCAATAAAGTATTTATAAGCATTGCTTTATATTCAGCCCTGTCAAAAGCTTCACAAACAATAGGATCATTTTGAAATAAAGAAACAGCATTTTCTTCTGTAACTTTTACATTATCAATAGAAACTTTAATATAGGGATTAATATCTTCAATTTCTGATTTTAATGCTTCTGTTTTTTTCATTCCCAAATGCCTTATCTTATATGCCTGCCTATTTAAATTACTTGGCTCTACTATATCAAAATCTACTAAATGAAGATGACCTATGCCAGTTCTTGCAAGAGCCACTGCCACATTTGAACCTAGACCTCCAAGACCTGCAATTGCCACTCTTGCTCTCTTTACTTTTTTATGTACAAATGGCGTATGTCTAGCCATCATCAAGGCTTCCAATTCATCTTCTGAAGGCATAGCACCTTTTTCTATAAAAGATACACTGTCTCCCTCATTAAGCATAATGTCATTTTCTGTTTGAAAGCCATTGTAAATCATAATAATATTAGAAGCTTCTGAAAATAACTCTTTTCTTAATGAACATAATGAACAGCATTCTGTTGTTCTATTTTTTCCATTTACATAAAGATTCATATTAGCCTCCTCCTACAAAACTAACTACCTGGATAAAATCACCATCTTTAATCTTTTTGTTAACATACTGAGATTTTGGTATTATATCACCATTTAATTCAACAGCAATTCTTTGAAGTGAATAACCTTCATTAATAAGAAGCTTGTCCAAAAGTATATCAGTACTATTACTTATTTCTTTTTCATTTAGTTTTATCACTTAATCACCTCTTTTACATAAAGCAAAAAGGCCACACGAAGAATTACACCCATGGTGGTGTACCCCTTCGTGTGACCCTCACACTCTAAATTTCATTATTTTATTATGTTAATATTATAACACTTTAGTAAATTATGGTCAATTTAAATTTAATACAGTATAATTTATTAAATTTTTTATTATATTTTATGCTTTTTTGTGGATTATATCTTATAATAGTTTTATAACACTACATGATTGCTAAAAAGCCATCATTTAAAAAGGAGGTAACCATTCTGGTACAAAAGAAAAAAAACAAATCATCTAAAAAATCATTTTTTATACTAGTTATGTTAATTTTTACATTTTTAGGTTTAATAGGAAGACTTTTTTATATCATGCATATTAAGTCTCCAGTTTATAAAGCCAAAGCCTTAGATCAATGGACAAACGATTATGAGATTCCTGCTAGAAGAGGTAGAATACTAGATCGTAATGGTATGGAAATAGCTGTAAGCATGAATGCATATAGAGTGGATCTTGATATGGTTACATTAAGAGAAAGCTTAATAAATAAAAAAATGACAATGGAACAACTTGCTGCAAAGTTATCGACTATACTAAACACTAGCACTGATAAACTATCTGATACTTTAAATAGAACCACCTCTAATGGAATTCCAATAAAGTTTGCTATTCTAGCCAGAGGTATTGATAAACCTCAGGTAGATAAAATAAAGGAATTAAACATCAGAGGTATTATTATTTCCTCTGATTCAAAAAGGTATTATCCTAATAATAACTTTTTAGCTGGAGTACTTGGCTATGTAAATTTAGAAGGCAAAGGTGTTTCTGGTGTAGAATTAAATTATGACAAAGAGTTATCTGGAACTCCTGGGCGTACTACTTATGAAGCAGATAGAAATAGTACTCAATTACCTTATGGCAATTCGGATTATAAAGCTCCTGTTAATGGTAAAGATGTTGTTTTAACTATTGATGAGAACATTCAATCCATAGCAGAAAAAGCTGCTCAAAAGGCTTTAACTGATAATAAAGCTAAATCAGTTACCATAACTGTAATGGATCCTAAAACTGGTGAAATATTAGCTATGGTAAATAAACCGGACTTCGATCCAAACCATCCAATCAAAGACTCAAAAGGAAATGCTGTAAAGTCTGTTGATGATGCTGTAAAAAACATTGCTGTGCAAAGTGCTTTTGAACCTGGTTCTATATTTAAAGTAATTACTGCCTATGCAGCAATGAAAGAAAATGTAGCAAATGAAAATAGTTCATTTTACTGTAATGGTAGTGTAAAAGTAGATAAGCATCCTATTAACTGCTGGGATTTAAATGGTCATGGAGCAGAAAGTTTTGTTGACATAATTAAGAATTCCTGTAATGTAGGATTTGTTCAATTAGGATTACAGCTAGGCAAAGGACGTTTAGGGTACTATGTTTCTTTATTTGGGTTTGGTCAAAAAACAGGTATTGATTTACCAGGAGAATCCATTGGAATAGTTAAAAATCCTGAGAAATTAACTAATGTTGACTTGGCTACTTTAGCTTTTGGACAAGGTCTTTCAGTTACTGCAGTCCAATACTTGGCTGCTTTTAATTCTGTAGCAAATGGTGGTACTTGGATAAGACCTCATATTATGAAGCAAATAACTCATTCAGATGGAAATAATAACCCGGTAGTAGATAAAACCTTTACTGACCTTGGTAAAAAATCAATTCTTGATTCTAATACCGCTGCTACTTTGAGAACTTATTTGGAGAAAGTTGTAAGCTTGCCTACAGGAGTTGGACATAATGCTTTTATTGACGGTTATCACATTGCAGGTAAAACAGGAACTGCTCAAAAGGCAAATCCAAAAGGCGGTGGCTACGAATCTGATAAGTATTTTTCTTCCTTCGCTGGTATGGCACCTGCAGATGATCCTAAAATTACTTTGCTAGTTTCAGTAGATGAACCTGATCCATCAAACTACTATGGCAGTCAAGTATCTGCTCCGGTAGCCAAAGATCTTTTTAGTCAAATATTTAATTATATGATAATGAAAGGGCAATTATCGCTAGATAAACCTGCTAACTAGTATATATTAAAGGGACTATTCTTAATACCATATAAAATATGTGTATAAGATAGTCCCTTAATATTTAGTCATCTTCAAAAAAATAATAAGATTTTATTTTTGACCAGAAACTAATTTAGCTACATCTGAAAAGAATTGACTTTCATTTTCTGGTAACCAAACTTTATCCTTTACCACAAATTTAAAAGTTTTCTCTTTAGCTTCCGATGGTTTAGCATTTTTCAATTCTGTTATCAAATTTTTAACAAAAGCATCTGTCAATTTTGTTTTAAGCTCTTTTTCATCTGTTATTCCTGAATTTTCAAATTGAGCAATGGCATTATTTGCAGCCTTCATAGAAATTGCTTCTAAATCCACATAAGTTGATTTTAATTTTACTTCAGCAGTTTTGTCATTTTGTGAACCAATTTGTGTTGTCACTGTAACCTTTTTAAAATCTTCCATAACTGCTTTATATATTTCGTTTACCTGAGCATCTGTAACATTTAAGCCTGAAGTTGTAAAAGTACTTTTTATTTCTTTAAGAAACTCATCTTTTTCTGCCTTTACAGCATTATTAATTTCACTTTGAGATACTCCAATTTTTGATACGCCACTTTGATCTCCTTTAATAGCAAATTCAACCAAACTTTTTGCAGTTTCATCAGGGCCTACCTTAGGCTTACATCCCATTAGCATTAAAGGAATCATTAGCAAACTCATACATATTGCTAAATTTCTTTTTAAGTTTTTCATATTTACCCCCCGTAAAATTATGTATATTTTATTGCTATGTGAATATACCACATAATGTATATTTCGTCAATATTTTCTCAAACTTTACACATTTTTATGTAAATTTTATCATTATTTTCAACAGTGAATTTAATTTTAATCATTTACAAATTAAAATACCGTTAAGCATTACTTTTACATGTTAATATATGTATAAAGTACTTGTTAATAACTTAAATATTATAGGGAATAATAAATATACATTTTTATTATACAAGGGTGATATTTATGATTGTAGACAAAGTTAAATTAACTTCTCCTTGTGCTGAAAATATAATAGCCAAAGCACTTATAAGTAATAATCTTATAAATAAGGACACTGCTATAATATGCTTAGGTACAAATGATTGCATAGAAGACTTAATCGGTCCACTTACAGGCACTCTTATTGAAGAAAATAAAAAAGATTTGAATATTAAAGTATATGGCACATTAGATTTTCCAATTAATTCTCTAAATATAAAAAGTAAACTTCCACATATAGAAAAAAAGGAAAAGCATATTTTAGCTGTAGATTCTATTTTATCCCTTAAAGATGACGTTGGAATGATATTATTAAAAAATGGTGGTATAAATCCAGGTTCTGCCTTAGGAAAAAGCATGCCTTCAATAGGCCACAGCAGTATTATGTGCAGCGTATCAGAAAAACTTCAATATCTACTGCTTAATAAAAAAGTAAGCTTTAATGATGTTTATAAATTTTCTAAGATTGTTTGTAATTCTATAATTAAAGCAAAAAACTTTGTTAATTAAAATAGAGAAGTTTAAATTAACTCCTCTATTTTACTTATAATATTTCCAAAGCCTTTTCATACTGCTTTCTCAATATATCTTTGTCATCCTCAGAAGCAAAAGAAGCTTCTATTCCATTCTTTACTACCTTCTTTATATCTTCCAAAGTAAAATTTTGTTCTTTAACTAAATGATTAAACTCATCATTTAGAGATACATTAGAAACTGTCATATTGTCTGTATTTACTGTTACCACCAATCCTTCATCCAAATACTTTTTTATAGGATGGAATTCATAGTCTTTAACTGCTTTAGTATCAATATTACTTGTTATACACATTTCTAAAGGTATTTGTCTATCTTTTAAATACTTAACTACCTTTTCATCCTTAAAAGCATATACTCCGTGTCCTATTCTCTCTGCATGGAGCATTTCAATTGACTTTATTATGTTCTGTTCTATGCCTGTTTCCCCTGCATGTATTGTACAGTGAAATCCATATTTTTGAGCTAAGTCAAAGGCTTCTTTATGAATTTCTGGAGGAAAATCATGCTCATTACCTGCTAAATCTACAGCTGCTACTCCTTTTCCAAGGTATTTTTTACCTATTTCAACTAAACGCTTGCTGCTTTCTACAGATTCGTGTCTCATAGCACACAAAATCAGATTGGACATAACTCCATACTTTTTTCTTCCATCTTTCATAGCTTCAATAGCAGCTTCTATAACATCTTCTGCTTTAAGTCCTTTTTGAATATGATTAAAAGGTGCAAATCTTATTTCTATGTATTTTACATTATCCTTTGAAACATCTTCTAAAAGTTCACTAGTTATTCTATATATATTTTTTTTATTTTGCATAACTTTAATTGGTAATTCAAACTTATCTAAATAGTCCTTTAAAGAATCACATTCTCCAAAGACCTTTACATACTTCTCAAATTCTTTTAATTCTTTAGTTGGAATATCTATATTCTCCTTCACAGCAATATCAATTATAGTTTGTGGTCTTAAACTTCCATCTAAATGGCAGTGAAGATCTACCTTAGGGAGATTTTTAATTATTTTGTTATAATCCATTTTACTTCACCTCTTTCTAATATAGTAACATTTATGCCGAAATAATTCTATGAAAAAAACACCTAACTACAAGTTAGGTGTTTTACTTGGCGGAAAGATAGGGATTCGAACCCTAGGTACGGTCACCCGTACGCCGGTTTTCAAGACCGGTGCCTTAAACCAACTCGACCATCTTTCCAAAGAACAGTTATAATTATAACAACCATATGGTTAAATGTCAACACTTTTTTTAATTTAATTTTTATCTTTTTTTAAATTTAAATTTTATCCTATTTTCATAGCTGAAGACATAATAGCCACCCCATAAGCTTTAGTATTTAAAACTTTTTTTATGTTATCTTCCTTTATTCCTCCTATAGCTATAACTGGTATAGTAACACTTTCACATATTTTTTCCAAAAACCCCATTCCTCTTCCTTTTAATCCCAATTTACAATCTGTTTCAAATATATGACCTGCCAATAGATAATTTGCACCAAGCTTTTCCGCTTCCACTGCTTCTTCTACTTTATGGACCGACACTCCCACAGCAATTTTTTCACAAATAGTTTCATTGCCCTTCATATTTTTAAAATTTTCAAATCCTGTATGGAATCCATAAGCATTTATATCTAAAGCCACTTTAATATTTCCATTAATAATCAAAGGAATATTATACTTATCTGTTATAATTTTAATTTTTTCACCTAAATGCTTTAACGCTTCATTCTCTAAATCTTTTTCCCTTAATATAACCCCATCTGCACCCTTAAATGCACATTTTTCTATTACTTCACACAGATTGCTGCTCTTATCTATTAAATGCCTATTTGTAACTACATATATCTTTTTATCTTCCTTTAAATTAAACAAAGCTTATCCACCACTTTTCATTAAAATTTGTGTCAATAAATAAAAAACACAAATTCATAGAGAATTTGTGTTTAAAATCTATAATTCTTCTCCCTACGTCGGTATTACCCAAATCAGGTTATGAGGGTAAGGAATATCATTCCACTCTCAGCCCATTATTATGTGCTCCCCTAAACTTATTAGTACGTTTTAACATCAATTTACCATATGCTCAAAATAAAGTCAATTTCATTTTAATTTACATATTATTCTCTACTTCATATCTTAAAAGTCCATAAAGGTACATATCATATCTTTTTCCATCCCTATGTATAAACTCCCTATAAACCCCTTCTCTCTTGAAGCCAAGACTTTCATAAAGCTTAATAGCTGCTTTATTGTAGGATAAAACATCTAGTTGAATTCTATGTAAGTTAAGTTCTTGAAATGCAAAATTTAAAAGCATTTGCATAGCTTCTTTGCCATATCCCTTTCCCCTACACTCTTCATCTCCTAATCCTATAAAAACTACTGCTGTACCATTATTCCATAGTATATTTTCAAAACCTGCAACACCTACAAACTTATCTTCCTCTAAGGTTCTTATGGCAAAAATATAACTATTATTAGACTTTCTCTTTTCATTGAGCATTTCATATAATTGAGCTGAAGATTTGGGAAAAGCCATGGTCATATCATATAATCGCAGAAAATCTACATCATTGTACCATTGTTCCATAGATAATATATCTTTTTCATTTAATGATGTCAGTCTCAATCTTTCTCCCTTAAGCAAACTTTTTAAATTTGTATACATTATTAAAATCTCCCTATATATTAAAATATTTTTAAACCTTTAATTTATATTTTGATTTTAATTAATACTTATTCCTCTGTCAATTTTATATAACTAAATTGAGGAGAATAATATTGATTCTCCTCAACTCATATTTAACAGCAGCAGTCATGTGTTATTCTTTTAGAACATCTTTTTTTCTTTTCTTTATGACATCTACATTTCTTTTTCTCACAGCATCTTATAGTTATATGAATTCTTTTGCAACATCTATGGCACCTGTGATGCCTATGACATCTATGATGTTTATGACATTTACATTTTTCACACATGTTAAACCCTCCTTATTCTCTTAACCGTTACTAAACTTTAAAAATTAAATAAATTAATTTTTAATTTTTCTTATGTTTATTACCATATTATTGCTTTAAATAAAAAATGTTACTTTAATAAAAAAAGTTCTTGCCCATTACCTTACGTAATGTGTTAAAATATTCTAAGTAGAGGTGATAAAATGTGCCAAAATGAAAATAACTTATTTACTATTGGTCAATTTTCAAAGAAGGCAGGAGTTACCTTAAGAACTTTAAGATATTATGATAAAATAGGGTTACTAAAACCTAGTTATCATAATGATTTAGGTCATAGGTTATACAGTAAGCAGGATTTTGGAAGGCTGCAAAAAATACTAACCTTGAAATTTATAGGTCTTTCTTTAGATGATATAGCCAATATAATAAAGTACGACAACAATGATCAAGATTTAAAAAAGCCTCTGGAAATACAAAAAACCATAATGGAAGAAAAAATACAACATATACAAATGGTTATAAAAGCTATTGATGAAGCAGTACATATGTTAGACAACAATAATATACTAAATTGGGATAAGTTTGTTAATATAATAAATGCAATAAATACTGATAAAAAATGGATTGAACAATATGAAAATGCTTCTAACCTGCGATCAAGAATTAGAATACATGAACTTTTTAGTACCAATAAACAAGGATGGATGAATTGGTTTTTTAATAACCTATATGTACCTTCCAATGCCTCTATACTTGAAGTTGGCTGCGGCGATGGAAGCCTATGGGAAAGAAATTTCTCAGATATCCCATGTAATTGGAATATAACCTTAACAGACTTTTCTAATGGAATGCTTAAAGATGCTAAAAAAAATTTGGCAAGTAAAGCATCAAGATTTAAATTTAAAATAGCTGATGCTGAGAAATTACCTTTTAAAGATAATTCTTTTGATGTAATCATTGCTAATAACATGTTATATCATGTACCTGACAGAGAAAAAGCTTTCTCAGAAGCAAAACGAGTTTTAAAAAATAACGGTTTATTCTATGCCTCTACAGTTGGTAAGGACCATATGAAGGAAATGAGAGAAATCGTAGCAAAATTTAATTCTGAGAATATAACTACTAAGAGTTGGGATTTAACAGAAAACTTTCAATTAGAAAATGGTTTTAAACAGGTTTCAAAATGGTTTAAAGAGGTAAAACTAAAAAGATATGAAGATAGTTTAATTGTAACAGACCCTATTCCTCTTGTAGATTACATATTTTCAATGCCTGGAAATACAAAAGATATTTTTACTGAAGATAAACTTCAAAGTCTTATAAAATTTTTGCAGGAAGAAATAAAAAAAACAGGAGGAATTTATATAACAAAAGACACAGGATTTTTTCAAGGAATCAAATAATTTAATTTAAGAAAGGATTGATATTTTATGAATAAAAAAATACCATTTTCACCACCAGATGTAGGAGAAGAGGAAATAAAAGCCGTAACTGAAGTTTTAAGATCAGGATGGATCACTTCAGGACCTAAAACTGCTGAGTTTGAAACAAAAGTAGCAGAATATTTACAAACTGGTAAAGCTTTAGCTTTAAATAGTGATACAGCAGCTTTAGAACTTGTTTTAAAGGCATTTAATATAAAAGAAGGAGATGAAGTTATAACTACTCCTTATACTTATACAGCTACTGCAAGTGTATCTATTCATAGAGGAATTAAACCAACATTTGTAGATGTTAAAAAAGATAGTTTTTTAATAGATATTGATAAAATAGCTGATGCTATAACTCCAAAAACAAAAGCTATTTATACTGTAGATATTGGAGGATTACCTGTAGATTATGATGCAGTTCGTGAAGTTTTAAAGGCTAAAAATCGTGAGGATATAATTTTCGTTTCAGATTCTGCTCACGCTTTTGGTGCAAAATATAAGGGCAAAAGAGTTGGAAGTCAAGCTGATTTTCACGCATTTTCTTTCCATGCAGTAAAAAATTTCACTACTGCTGAAGGCGGTGCTTTAACTTTTGCAAACAATAATTTTAGAGGACACGAAGACTTATTCAAACAGTTTAAATTAGAATCTTTACATGGTCAATCAAAAGATGCTCTTTCAAAAATGAAAGCTGGAGCATGGAAATATGACATAGTTACAGACGGATTTAAATGTAACCTTACAGATATAGGTTCTGCTATTGGTCTTGTACAATTAACAAGATATGAAGAAATGCTAAAAAAACGTAAGGCAATATTTGATCTTTATAGTAAATATTTAGCTGAAAAAGATTGGGCTATACTTCCATCAGAAGGAGATGGAGACACTGTAACTTCTTATCATTTATATCTTTTACGTATTAAAGGTTTTGGTGAAGAACAGAGAAATGAAGTTATAGAAAATTTAGCTGAACTTGACATAGCTACTAATGTTCATTATACTCCATTACCAATGTTTACACTTTATAAAAATTTAGGATATAAAATTGAAGATTATCCAAATACTTATGCACAATATGTAAATGAAATTTCTTTACCACTTTATTCTCTTCTTACATTAGAAGATGCAGAATATGTAGTTAAAGAACTTATTAAAGCTGTAGAACAGGTTAGAAAATAAAAGATCAAGAAAGGATTTTAAATTATGAAGGTTAATTTTTATACTTCTCTAAGAGAATACTCAGAGAAGAAAGAAGAATTTAATAAAGCCATATTTGATGTTGTGGAAAGTGGAAGCTTTATATTGGGATCTAAAGTTACAGAATTAGAAGAAGCTGTAAAAAAATATACTGGAGCAAAGCATGCAATAGGTGTTGCTTCTGGTAGTGATGCATTAATAATAGGTTCTCATATACTTGGATTTGAAAATGGAAAAGAAGTTATAACATCTCCATTTACTTTTCTTGCATCAACTTCTTGTATTGCAAAACACAATGCAAAACCTGTATTTGTTGATGTGGATGAAGACACTTTTGATATAAATGTAAATAAAATAGAAGAAAAAATAACTTCAAATACTGCTGGCATTATACCTATACACCTTTTCTCACAAATGGCTAATATGGATAAAATTATGGAAGTAGCTTCAAAACACAATATAAGTGTTTTAGAAGATGCTGCTGAAGCTTTTGGTATGAGATGGAAAGGTAATGGTACTGAATATAGACATTCTGGAACTATTGGGGATTTAGGTGTATTTTCTTTCTTCCCAACTAAAACTCTAGGTGCCTATGGCGATGCTGGTATGATAATAACTAATGATGATAATTTAGCAAATAAAGCTAAAATGTTCAGAGTACACGGCGCATCTAAAAAATATCATTATGATTATATAGGTTATAATTCAAGACTTGACTCAATGCAAGCATCTATACTTTTAGTTAAATTAAAATATATAGATGAAGCTATAAAGAAAAGAGAAACTGTAGCAAACTGGTATAGAGAAAAACTTGCAGACTGTGAATATATAAAAACACCTGTAGTAAAAGGAGATCAAAAACCTGTTTACTATGCATTTAATACTTTAGCAGAAAAAAGAGATGAACTTGCTGCCTTCTTAAAGGAAAATGAAATAGGCACAAGCATTTACTATCCAATACCTCTTCATCTTCAGAAATGCTTTAGTTATTTAGGATATAAGAAAGGTGACTTCCCTGTTGCTGAAAAGCTATGCGAAAAGGTACTTGCTCTTCCTATATATCCTGAAATAAAAGAAGAAGAAGTAGATTTTGTATGTGAAACTATTAAAAAATTCTATAGAAAATAAAACCTTAATTCAAAAAAGTTGTGTCGCATTATACTTTATCTTTCACTCAACAAGTATAATGCGGCACAACTTTTTCAGAGGACAATTGTCATCTGTCCTCTTAATCTTCCTATCTTCTTTCCATCAAAGCTTGCTTAAACCTTTCGAAGCTTTCATTGCCTTCTGTTTTAAACCACAATTTTATTTCTTTTGCTTTTCCATTAAAAGTATTAGGAAATGCCAATTTTTTGTTTAATGGAATAAGAAGGTATCCTTGTATAAGCATAGATCTTGCCTGAGAACATTCTACATGATTTAAATCTATATCATCAAGCATTACTTCATCATATAGTTCTTGAGAACTTCTTGAAAAACCTTGATTTTTTTCTATCCTCACCCTATCTTCTAATAGAGTAATAGTCATATAAAGCCCCTCTGCACTTGTATTTCCATCCATATATATCACTCCCTATTAATTTTACTAATTAATGTAAAACATTCTTAACTTTATTATATATAAAACTTCTATTCAATTCCAGTTCTTATATTATTTATACAGCTTAAGTGTATTCTTTTTTCTTCCATAGCTGCTGCAGTCTTTTCATAATCATACTCAAATTCTATGAACTCTACATTCAAACTATTATTTTGCATATCTAGAATAATGTAAGTACCATTTGGCCTTCCTATTTTAGGCTTACCTATGCTACCATCATTTAATAAGATTTTATCTCCATAGTGTTTTTCATAAGGTATATGAGTATGAGCACATACTAACACATCTCCAGAAAATTCTTTCATAGCTTCTTCTGCTTCCTTTGAATTTTCCTTTAAATATTCATTCATGTCTCTATTACTTCCATGAACAAAAACTATTTCTTTACCTTGAAATTTAACTACAAAATTTTGTGGAAGGGACTTCAGATATTCCCTATTATCCTGAGTTAACTCACGTGCAGCCCATGGCATACAGAATTTATTAACTTCGTTAGGCCTTATACAATTAAACTTTTCCTCTACTACTGCTGCATCATAATTTCCTAAAATACTTATTATTCTCTTTTCCCTTATAAAATCTATAACCTCATTTGGATATGGTCCATAACCTGTTAAATCTCCTAAACAAATTATAGTATCTGCATTTCTTTCCTCTATATCCCAAAATGCTGTTTTTAGCGCTTCTAAATTACCATGAATATCTGATATAACTGCTATTCTCATTTTTTCCTCCTATGCTAATAAAGTCTATTTAATTAATATAGTATTAGGATATAACAAAATACCACTTGTTTCAATGCTACAAATTTATTTGATATATTTTCCGTACTTAATAGGTTTACCCTGTTCCCAAGGTTTATAGGTATTAGCAAACTTCACTCTTTCTTCAAAGGTTGGATGATCATAATTCCACAATTTGTATATTATTCCTGGAGAAGGCAACACTAAACTAGTTTCATGTAATTTTATCATAGCAGATGCTGAAGCTTCATTATCCTTTGTAAGTTCTAATTCAAATCTATCTGCTTCCTTTTCTGTATATCTAGTATAAGTATTAATTGCTGGTTGTGCTATAAACATAAATATATTTAACATTAATATCAATAAAGGAAGTGATGCTATATCACATAATTCTGTAAATCCAAAAATTCCTCCTGATTTATCTATAACCCAAATTGAACCTTTATTTACAAGGTAAAAAATGAATATACTCAATATTCCACCCAACACTATAGACTTCCATACATGTCCCATTATGTAATGTCCCATTTCATGTGCTAATATTCCAAGAGTCTCCCTTTCAGTTAAATTCTTAATAGTAGTATCCCACAATACAATTCTTTTTGTATTAAAAATTCCTGTCATATAAGCATTCATTTCTTTCGTATCCACGCTTTTATTTACTTGATAAACCTTACAATTTTTTATAGATGCTCTATCAAGTTCCTCATATATTTTTCTTTCCAATGTAGTATCTTGAATTTTTTCATATTTATTAAAAATAGGATCAATATACATTGGACTTATAAAGGTTACAAAAGCAATTATGGGAATTAAGAGCAATCCTAAATTAAACCACCAGTAATTTGGAAATTTTTTTATAAGTAAATAAGGTACAGAAATAAAACATGCTCCTACCAAGGTATAAATGGCAAAACTTTTAAAGTAGTCCACTGCCCATTTGATAAAACTTTGATCCGAAAGTCCATAAGAATGCTTCAAAGTAAAGCTGCTATAGTAATCCAAGGGAAAGTCTATAATGGTATTAATTATAGAATATATTAAAAAATATAAAAACACTACTATAAGTAAATTTTTACTCTTGCTTACACAATAATTTCTTGTAAAGCTTGATAATCCTGAAAATAAAAAAACTATAGGAATTAATAAACTCATAGCTATACTAAAAATCCATAAATTCACTCTTTTATTATGATACTCTATAGCTTTTTGCGTTGGAGGTGCAATGGATGTATTAATGTTTCCAACTGTTCTCGTTGAATATGTATATTCTTGAACTAATCTTTTATTATTAACATCTTCTGTAATCTTCACAGATACAGAAAATATAGCCATTAAAATAGTCATCGCTATTATGGATAAAACTAATTTTCTTTGCATTTATATCTCCTCCCCTTTATAACTTAATAATATTTATTATACTTTATAATCTATGATAATGAACTGTTTATTATTAACTTAAATTTCACATAGTAACAACTCCATACTTAAGCTATTAAATTTCTCAATATTTTTTATTAGAAATGAATTCACAATTTCTAGAAAAATGTTGACAATTATCCAAAAAATATGTATTATTTACCCATATATAAAAATACTATTTAACTGAATAATTGATAAAATATGGTATTAGTGTTATTTATAGTATACAACACTTTATAAGGAGATACTTAATTATGTTAAATTCAAATGTAAATTCTTATGAAACATATTTATTTAATAATGGAGATAACTTTAGGTCTTATAAGTTTCTTGGAAGTAGATTTATAAGATTAAAAGAAACTTCAGGAACTTTATTCAGAGTCTGGGCACCCAATGCTGTAAAGGTTAGTGTTGTTGGTGATTTTAACAGTTGGAATGGGAAAAATCACCTTATGAAAAAACAACCTAATACTGGATTCTGGAATCTATTTGTAGAAGATGTCATGGAAGGAGAGTTATACAAGTATGAAATTTTAATGCCTGATGGTAAATCTGTTTTAAAATCAGATCCATATGCTTTTTATTCAGAACTAAGACCTAATACGGCCTCCATTGTTACGAACATTAAAGATGATTATGTTTGGAATGATAAATCATGGCTGGAAAGTAAAAAAAATACGTTTTCATCTCCATTAAATATATATGAAGTACACTTAGGTTCATGGAAACTAAGTGATAAAAACAATTTCTACTCTTATAGAGAAATAGCTGATTTACTCCTTCCTTATGTATTGGACATGGGTTATACCCATGTAGAATTACTTCCCATTACAGAACATCCCCTTGATGCTTCCTGGGGATATCAAGCAACGGGATATTATTCTATAACTAGCCGTTTCGGCACTCCATCAGATTTTAAGTACTTTATAGATAAATTTCACCAAAATGGTATAGGCGTCATTATTGATTGGGTTCCAGGACATTTTTGTAAAGATGAACATGGACTATATAAATTTGATGGTTCATATCTTTATGAATATGATAATGAAGATTTAAGGGAAAATTGTGGTTGGGGAACCGCTAACTTCAATTTAGGTAAAACACAAGTACAAAATTTTTTAATATCCAGTGCTATTTTCTGGTTTGAAATGTATCATATAGATGGCATAAGAGTAGATGCAGTAGCAAGTATGCTTTATTTAGACTATGGTAAACAGGGAAATCCAAATTTAAAAAATAAATATGGTGGAATAGAAAACCTTGAAGCTGTAGATTTTCTAAGAAAACTTAATAGGGCCATATTTAAACGCTTCCCAAATGCTCTTGTAATTGCAGAAGAATCAACATCTTGGCCTATGGTCACAAGCCCAGATTATGCTGGCGGTCTTGGTTTCAATTATAAATGGAATATGGGTTGGATGAATGATATTTTACGATATATGCAATTAGACATGTCGCAAAGAAAACTTAACCATAACTTAATCACATTTTCAATAATGTATGCATTCTCAGAAAACTTTATACTACCTATATCTCATGATGAAGTTGTCTATGGTAAAAAATCTCTTTTAAATAAAATGCCAGGTACTTATGAAGATAAATTTTCAGGGGTAAGGGCTTTTTATGGATACATGATTGGTCATCCAGGTAAAAAATTAAATTTTATGGGAAACGAATTTGCCCAATTTGATGAATGGAAATTTAACTCTGCATTAGACTGGAAACTATTGCTTTATCCTATGCACTCCAAAATGCAAAAATATGTTAAAGACTTAAATCATCTATATAAAAATGAAAGCTCACTATGGCAGCAGGATCACAATTTTCATGGATTTAACTGGATAGATGCCTCAAATAACAATCAAAGTATAGTTTCTTTTATAAGACAGGGATTCAATGGAAACAACTTTACTATTGTTATATGTAATTTTTCATCAAGTTCATATAACAATTATAAAATCGGAGTTTCAAGACTAACTCATTATAAAGAAATTCTTAATAGTGATAATAGTCTTTATGGGGGTTCAAATAAATTAAATAGTGAAATTATTAACCCAGTGATGGAAAAATGGAATGCCAAACCATTTTGCATAAAAATAAAAATACCACCACTATCAGTAATCTTTATTAAACCAATATTTAAAGATGTTAATAAGCCTAAAAAATTATTAAAAAACAAATGCTCTATGAACAAAATACATCTTAGCTTAAATGCTATTAGGAGGGGTTTTAATGATAAAAAAAGAAATTATCGCCATGCTACTAGCAGGAGGACAAGGTACTAGATTAAAGGACTTAACTAAATATAATGCTAAACCAGCTGTACCTTTTGGAGGAAAATACAGAATAATTGATTTTACTTTAAGTAATTGTACCCACTCTGGTATTGATACAGTTGGAATATTGACTCAATATCAACCTTTAATTTTAAGTAATCATATTGGTATAGGCAGTCCATGGGATCTTGATACAATGAATGGAGGCGTAACAATTCTTCCCCCTCACGTAAACCAATCAGGAATGAATTGGTATAATGGTACAGCTGATGCTATATATCAAAATATCAGTTTTGTAGATTATTATGATCCCGAATATATAATTGTACTGTCTGGTGACCATATATACAAAATGGACTATTCAGATATGCTTAATTATCACAAAGAAAAGAAAGCAGATGCAACTATAGCAGTTATAGAAGTACCCTTTGAAGAAGCAAGTCGTTTTGGAATCATGAACACCGATGAAGATAACGCTATAGTTGAATTTGAAGAAAAGCCTAAAGAACCTAAAAACAACATGGCTTCTATGGGAATATATATTTTTAATTGGAAATTAATAAAGGAATTTTTAAAAGAAGATAAAAATAATCCAAGCTCTAGCAATGACTTTGGAAAAAATATAATACCTGCTTTACTTAGAAAAGGGAAAAAACTATTTGCATATCAATTTGAAGGCTATTGGAAGGATGTTGGCACTATTGAAAGTTATTGGGAAGCTAATATGGACTTATTAAAAGAAAACAATCAGCTTAATTTATATGAAAAAAGCTGGAGAATTTATTCTAATAACTCCACCCTCCCACCACAATACATTGGTAAGGATGTTAAGGTAGAAAATTCTTTAATTTCTGATGGTTGTGTAGTGTTAGGTGATGTATTAAACTCTATTCTATTTCCAGGTGTACATGTTGGTAAAAACTCAAGGATAATTAATTCTGTAATTTTACCTAATGTAACGGTAGAAGATAATGTAATAGTAGATAGAGCAATAATAGGAAATAACAGTATCATAAGGAAAAATAATATAGTAGCAAATTCAAATGAAATTGTCCTCATTGGTGAAGAAGAAGAAATAGGTGCAAATTTATAACTATAAGGGGTGATTAAACATGATAAAAAACTCATATATGGCAATATTAATGTTAAATGAACATCAGCAAGATATTAGAAGCTTAACTAAAAATAGGCCTCTAGCGTCAATACCCATTTATGGAAGGTATCGTATCATTGATTTTATCCTTTCAAATATAGTTAACTGTGGTATAAGAAATGTTGGCATTTTTTCACCTAATAATTCCCGTTCTTTAATTGACCATTTAGGTACTGGACGTTCCTGGGATTTAAATAGAAACGTAGACGGATTATTTATATTTAGTTCTTATTCAAAATACCGTTATCAACAAAATGAAAATTTACTAAAAAATTTTATAGAATATATTAGCATCAGCAAACAGCAAAATGTTATATTATGTCAATCACATATGATATGCAATATTGATATTGATAAAGTTATAAAAAATCATGAAGAATCTCAAAATGACATTACAGTTGTTTATAAAAATGTGAAAAATGGGGATACATACATTCATGGCTGCAATATTATAAATATAAATAAAGAAGGTAAAGTATCCAAAATACGAAACAACATTGGCTTTAACAAAGAAGCTAAGATTTCCATGGATATAATACTAATGAAAAAGGAGTTACTGTTTAACTTTTTATATGAACTTGCAAAATCTGATGTATATGAAAATTTATATGAATGCATCTATCTAAATATAGATAGATATACTGTAAATGCCTATGAATTTCAAGGATATGTAAAGTCCGTTAATTCAATAAATCAATACTACGATGCTAATATGGATATACTTAATCCTAAAGTTCTTGAGGAACTTTTTTACAAGAATGGTTCTATATATACTAAACCTAAAAATGAACCTTCTACAAAATATGTAAAAAACTCTTCTGTATCTAATTCATTAATTGCCAACGGTTGTGTCATAGAAGGCACTGTAGAGAATAGTATTATTTCAAGACAAGTACATATAGCAAAAGGTGCTGTAATAAAAAACTGTATAATATTTCAAAATTGTACAATAGAAGAAGGTACTTACTTAAATAACGTAATACTGGACAAGGATGTTTTAGTTCGAAAAAATGTAAAGGTTCAAGGAACATGTGAATTTCCGTTAGTTGTAGAAAAAAATAGCGTTTTAAATTCTAACTAAATCTTTTATAAGGGAGGAAACAATATGTTAAAAATTTTATTTACAGCAGCAGAAGCCCATCCTTTTATAAAGACAGGTGGTCTTGGTGATGTAGCTTACTCACTTCCTAAAGCCTTAAGAGAATTAGGAATTGATGCTAGAGTTATAATTCCTAAATATTCAAATATATCTTCAAATTTCAAATCAAAAATGAAGCATATAAACAATTTTAATGTACCTGTTGGCTGGAGGAACAAGTATTGTGGACTAGAATATTATGAATTTAATGGAGTTCCTTTTTATTTTATAGATAATGAATATTATTTTAAAAGAAACAATCTTTATGGTTTTTTTGATGATGGTGAAAGATTTTCATATTTTTGCAGAGCCGTTTTAGAATCCATGAAATACATGGGTGATTTTGTTCCAGATATAATACACTGCAATGATTGGCATACTGGAATGATACCTGTTTTACTAAATGAACATTATAAAAAGAAAAATGAATTTATAAATACTAGAACTATTTTTTCAATTCATAATTTAAAATATCAAGGAGTTTTCGGAAAGGAAAATTTAGGCGATTTACTTTCCCTTGGAGAAGAATATTTTAACGAAGATGCAGTTAAGTATTACGATGCAATCTCCTTTATGAAGGCTGGTATTAACTTTTCAGATATAATAACTACTGTAAGTAAATCTTATGCAGAAGAAATAAAGACTCCTTTCTATGGCGAAAATTTAGATGGATTATTATGCAGTAAAGACTATAAACTGCACGGCATTGTCAACGGAATAGATTATGAACTTTTTAATCCTAATACAGATAACCACATACACTATAGATATAATTCATCAACTACCTACAATAAAGTAAAAAATAAAACAAAACTTCAAAAAATACTAAACCTTCCTCAAAACGAGAATACACCAATTATCTCCATAATATCAAGACTTGTGAGCCAAAAAGGCTTAGATTTAGTTGCTTCAATCGTTGAACAATTACTTGCTATGGATATTCAACTAGTAATATTAGGTACTGGTGATGACTGTTTCCAAGATATGTTCCAATATTTTTCGCATATATATCCTTCAAAAATTTCAACTAATATAAAGTTTGATAATTGTTTAGCTCAACAAATATATGCAGGTTCTGATATGCTTCTTATGCCTTCTCTTTTTGAGCCTTGTGGTATAAGCCAATTAATTTCTCTAAGATATGGAACAATTCCAATAGTAAGAGAAACAGGAGGCCTAAAAGATACCATAACTCCTTATAATGAATACACAGAAGAAGGGAACGGTTTTTCTTTTAAAAATTATAATGCCTATGAAATGCTAGACATAATAAAATATGCTATAAAAATATATAATAACAAAAAAGCCTGGAATAGACTTATGAAAAAGGCTATGCTAGAAGATAATAGCTGGAAAAATTCTGCAAAAACTTATATAGATTTGTATAAAACATTAACATAATAATTTATTCCATAGCTTATACGAGGTGATTAAAAATGATTTTAGATAAGGAATTCATAAAGTATGCCTTTAAGCAGAAATTAATGAGTTTATATGCAGAGGATATAAGTGAATTAAATAAGTATCATTACTTTACAGCCCTAGGAAACCTGGTGAAAGACTATATTTCAGAGGGTTTAATGAAGACAAATAAGTATTACTTAAATAATAGACAAAAACAAGTTTACTATTTTTCAATGGAATTTCTCATAGGAAGACTTCTTGAAAGTAATCTAATTAATCTTGGTATAAGAGATGTATGTAAAGAAGCTTTAACAGACCTTGGAGTAGATTTTAATGAAGTTTTATCTGTTGAAAAAGATGCTGGTCTTGGAAATGGTGGACTAGGAAGATTAGCTGCTTGTTTTTTGGATTCAATGGCATCAATTGGAATTGCAGGTCATGGTTGTGGTATAAGATATAAACATGGACTATTTGAACAAAAAATTGTAAATGGTTATCAAGTTGAAGTTCCTGACAATTGGCTTAAGGAAGGCTATGTATGGGAAACAAGAAAACCTCATAAATCTGTTATAGTTAAATTGGGTGGAACTGTTGATCTTATTAAAGAAAATGATAGCTTTAAAGTAATATACAAAAATTATGAACCTGTTCTTGCAGTACCCTATGACATACCTGTTGTTGGTTATGATAATAATATTGTAAATAATTTAAGGCTTTGGAGCGCAGAAACTGTTGATGAGGATTTTGATTTTTCTTCTTTTAGTAATGGGGATTATTTAAAAGCCGTAGAATATAAATATTCAGTAGAGTCCATTACTCAAGTACTGTATCCTGACGATTCAAATGAAAAAGGAAAAATTTTAAGATTAAAACAACAATACTTTTTTGTAAGCGCAGGCCTTCAAAGTATATTAAGACGATATGAAAAACTGGGCTTACCTTTAAATAAACTAGATGAATATATAGCTGTACACATAAATGATACCCACCCATCTGTTGCCATAGCAGAATTAATGAGATTATTGGTTGATGAAAAATCAATGCCTTGGGAAGAAGCCTGGAAAATTACTACTAATGTTATGGCTTATACCAATCATACTATTTTAGCTGAAGCTTTAGAAAAATGGCCAGTTGATATGTTTAAAAAACTTCTTCCTAGAATTTATATGATTATAGAAGAAATAAACAAAAGATTTTGTGCAGAAGTTTTTGATGAATATAATGGAAATTGGAATAAAGTAAATGAAATGTCCATTATATCTAATGACACTATAAGAATGGCTTATCTTGCTATTGTAGGAAGTCACTCAGTAAATGGAGTAGCAAAGCTTCATACAGAAATATTGAAAAATCAAGAACTTAAAAATTTCTATGATTTTTATCCTGAAAAATTTAACAATAAAACTAATGGTATAACCCATAGAAGATGGCTTATGGAATCAAATCCTAAGCTTACTAATTTAATTAATGAAACTATAGGTACAGATTGGATTAAACATCCTTTAGAATTAAAGAAACTAGAAAGCTTTGCACATGATAGTTCAATTCAAGACAAATTTGCAAATATAAAAAGAGATAATAAAATAACTTTATCCAATTACATTAAAAATAAATACAATATTAACGTCAACCCAAACTCTATATTAGATGTTCAAGCTAAGAGACTTCATGCTTATAAAAGACAGGTTTTAAATGTACTAAACATCTTAGATTTATACAACAGATTAAAAGAAAATCCAAATTTAGATATAGTTCCAAGAACATTCATATTTGCTGCCAAAGCCTCACCTGGATATCATCTAGCAAAACAAGTTATAAAATTAATAACCAGCGTGGCTGATAAAATAAATAATGATACTAGCATAGGAGATAAAATTAAAGTAGTTTTTCTTGAAAATTACAGTGTCTCCTTAGCAGAAAAGCTTATTCCTTGTACAGATGTAAGTGAACAAATTTCAACAGCTTCCAAAGAAGCTTCTGGTACAGGAAATATGAAATTTATGATGAATGGTGCGGTCACTATAGCTACCTTAGATGGAGCAAATGTTGAGATAAAAGAAGCTGTTGGAGAAGATAATATTGTAATATTTGGTTTAACCGCTAGTGAAGTAATTGAATTTTATAAAAATAAGAACTATCACTCTAGAGATATCTTTAATAATGATCCTAGAATCAACAAAATTTTAACTCAACTTACCAATGGATTTTTAAATGTATCCAATTATGAATTTAATGATATATATGACAACCTTTTATTCAAAAATGATGAGTATTTTGTATTAAAAGATTTCGATGCCTATGTAAATGCTCAAAATAAAATAAATCAGCTTTATACGGATAAAGCAAAATGGCAAAAAATGAGTATAATAAACATTGCTAATTCAGGTATTTTTTCTAGTGACAATACTGTAGCAAAATACGCTGATGAAATATGGAATATAAAAAAAGTGTATTTAAAAAGTCAAGCACTTGATTAAATTGGAGGGACACTAAATGAACTCAATTTCAATTTTACACAATTCCTGGGATTCCTTTTTTAGATGTCCTTTTGGTGCAGTTGAATGTGACAAAGATATTCACCTTAGAATTGAAATAACTGCAAATTCTTATGTTAATGTTGTCAAGCTAGTGATATTTGATGATTATAATAAAAATTATTATCCTATGAACTTTGAATTTAAAGAAAATGATAAAACTGTCTTTAATTTTAATTTAAAAACTCCAGCTAATCCTTCTTTACTTTTCTACTATTTTGAAGTGTGGATAGATAATAAAGTTCTTTATTATGGAAATAATTCTTTATTGTCTGGTGGAAAAGGAGACCTTTATGAAAGCTCTCCTCTTCCTTATCAAATCACAGTTTTCGAAAAAGGATATAGTACACCTAACTGGTTTAAAAATTCTACAATTTACCAAATATTTGTAGATAGGTTTTTTAATGGAAATGCTGATAACTCTATATTGAATCCTAAAAAAAATACTTTTATCTATGGTAATTGGTATGATAAACCTATGTATATACGAAATCCTGAAACCAATGAAATATTAAGATGGGATTTTTATGGAGGAAATTTAAATGGTGTTCTAAAAAAGCTTGACTATTTGAAAAATTTAGGTGTGAACGTTATTTATTTTAATCCTATATTTGAGGCACGCAGCAATCATAAATACGATACTGGTAACTATAAAAAAATAGACAGTATGTTTGGTGATGAAAGCTTATTTAAACTACTTGTAAAAGAAGCTTCCTTAAGAGGTATAAGTATAATTCTGGATGGAGTTTTCAGTCACACAGGCTCTGACAGTTTATATTTTAACAAATATAACAATTATGATTCTTTAGGAGCATATCAATCAAAGGATTCTAAATATTACTCCTGGTATAATTTCAAAAACTATCCCAATGAATATGAATGCTGGTGGGGAGTATCCGATTTGCCAAATGTCAATGAACTGAATGAGGATTACTTAAATTATATTGTAAGGGATGAAGATAGCGTTATAAATCACTGGATGGATGCTGGAGTAAAAGGCTGGAGATTAGACGTTGCAGATGAACTTCCTGACGAATTCATAAAAGAATTAAAAAAGATAAGCTCCAAGAAAAATTCAGATTCTATAGTTATAGGTGAAGTCTGGGAAGATGCTTCAAATAAAGTAAGTTACAGCAAAAGAAGAGAATACTTTTTAGGAAAAGAGCTGGATTCTGTAACTAATTATTTAATGAGAGATTGCCTTTTAAATTTTCTGTGGAACAATATAAACGCTGAAACTTTACACAATAAATTTATGAGTTTATATGAAAATTATCCTCACCATAATTTTTATTCCTTAGTTAATCTTATTGGAAGTCATGATGTTGAAAGAACTTACACATTACTTAAACAAATTGCTAATAATTACATGGTAAATTCCTTTAATAATTTGGATGATATATGTTTTAAGTTATTAAAAATAGTAACATTGATCCAATTTACATTTCCAGGGGTCCCTCTTTTATATTATGGAGATGAAGCAGGACTTGAAGGACTTAAAGATCCTTATAATAGAGCTACCTATCCTTGGGGATTTGAAAATAAGAAAATATTAAATTGGTATAAAAACTTAATTCATATAAGAAATGATAACAAAGCCTTGAGAACAGGAAAATGGAAACAAATGTACTTTTCTGATAATGTATATGGTTATTTTCGTTATATAGATAATAATGAAGATGAATTTAATATTCCTTGTGAAAATTCTTTGTGTCTCATACTAGTAAATAAGAGTCCAACTGAAGGCTGCAATATTAAAATAAATATGGACAACTATAAATACAGTAATTTAACTAACTTACTAGACAAATGTGATAAGATAGCTTTTGATAATAATGAACTTAATCTTTTTATTAAACCTTTAGATGCAAAACTATATATCGGAAATTAAATATCACAATTTATTGAGTACTTTAATAAAATATATAGTATGAATATTGAGTAAGAAATTTTAAGGAGATTTTTTCATTGTTTAAATTAGAGCCTATGAATTTTAATTTTTCTACTGTAAAAGGTATTACCGAAGATCAATTAATGCAGCATTATAAATTATATTCTGGATACGTAAAGAAATTAAACGAACTGTGGAATTTTCCTGTAGATGCTAGAAAATACGGTGAAGGTAATTCAACTTATAGCAATATGAGAAGTCTTAAATTAGGAGAAACTTATGCTTTAGATGGAATTACCCTTCACCAATTATATTTCGAAAATATATGTAATAGTTTTAAAAAACCCTATGGTGAAATACTTAATTTAATAACGAGAGATTTTAAAAGCTTTGAAAATTTCAAGGAGTATTTAACAAATGTAGGGCTCTCCATGAGAGGTTGGGCTATTTTAGTCATAGATCCTATAGATAATAAACTCCATATCATAGGTTCTGATGCTCACGATGTTGGAGCCTTGTGGAACTGTTATCCTCTACTTGTCATGGATGTATATGAACATGCTTATTTCATAGATTTTCAGACAGATAGAAAAAAATACATTCAAATATTTATAGAAAATATAAATTGGAAAATAGTAAATGAAAGACTTGAAAAATACTATTTAATCAAATCTACATTGAACAATCTTAGGTGCTTTGGCAATAATTCTATATGCCCTATATGGTACATTTAAAAAAGCGGTACATTTTTTGTACCACTTTCTTTTTATTATTGATCAAATCGCTCAATATTGAATATTTTCCATCTGTTATCCTCAAATTTTAGAGTAACTTTTATATTTGATATATTAAGCATCATACTGCTAGTTTCTGCATAATTAACTTCTATAGTGTTACTATCAATGTTATTTCTGCTTTTCAACGTTTCTTTACTATCTATAAACATCCAGCCTATATTTCCTTCTGGAAGTACACCTCTATCATTTATAGTTGCAAATGGAATACGCTTCATTATAGTTGGCACATAATCTTTAGTATAATAATTTGAAATGGAGTTTTCAATTTTTTCCTTAGTGCTATATTGCTGTGAAGTAGGAAAATATAATTTACCATTATCTGAATATATCTTTTCCTTACGGTCTATGGATAAAAATATGTCTTCTACTACTACTTGAGAATTTTCATACAACTGATAAATTTCATCATCGGAAATATCTTTAGTATACCCTGCATTTTTTATATGATTTTCTATAGACTCACTTACCGCACCTGCTTGTCCATATATAATTGCATGCTTCATATTATCATTAACAGTGTAATTAAAATTCTTACCTGTAAGAAGAATGCTGTAATTATTTTTAGCTGCTATTACAGATCCAGAAAGTGCATCAGGAAATATTGAATCACTAGCCACAGCCATGCCACTTACATTATTGCCGTTCACATTCATAAGGTTTGATGCTACACTTTGACATGTAGTTCCATTTACTCTAAGGTAATTAATTCCTAAAGTTTTTAATTGACTCTCAATAGTATATGAACTATATGTGCCTATTATAGATACATCTTTAATTCCTAATTTTACAAGCTCATTTTTAGTTATATTATTAAGACTGTTACCATCTGCAAATAGTATTGCAGCATTTTCTCTAGCAGCATATGGTGCTGCAGTTAAAGCATATTGAAAACTGTTTCCTGGCGCTATGTAAACTTTTGTAATTTTCGACTTAGAATTTAATTCATCTGCTGCCTTACATGCAGTCTCATATCTGTCTAAACCAGATATCCTCTTTACATTGTATCCACTTGACTTAAGAAGATTTTCCTGTGATTTAGATACAACTCCAGTTCCACCTAATATGTAAATATTTTTAGCTCCCAGCTTAGTAATTTCCTGTTTAATTACATCTGGAGTACTATTTACATTTGTTAAGAGTATAGGACAATCTAAATAGTAGGCTAAAGATGTGCCTGTTATAGCATCTGCAAAAGCGTCATTACCTTCTGCATCTGCTAATACTACATTATCTGAATGACTCCATCCATAACTTGCTATTTTAGCTGATGTATCAAATCTATCTGCTCCTCCAAGCCTGGTTATATCTTGAACTTGGTTTGAATCAGCATGGACTTTATTAACTCCTATATTGACTCCTTGTAATGTTAAAATTGATAAAAGTAAAATTGTTGATAATAATTTCTTACTTTTCATATTATAATTGTCCCCCTTTTAATTCCTCATTTGTTAATTATAAAAATGTAATTATCTTACTTTAATATAGCCTGTTGATCTGTTCCATCCTTTTTAATCTTAAACATAGTCTTGTCCATTGCATTACAATATATATAATCTCCAGCTGAAATTATAAGTACAACTGGTGTCTCTGAAATTTTCTTTTTGTCATTCCCTTCTACAGTAATTTTATATAACTTGTTATCATCTGACTTATTTCTATAAAATATCTCATTTCCAACTACATTAAATATAGGAACATTATCACTGCATATTTGAGTTTTGTTGTTTCCGCTAGAATCCATTTTATAAAGTCCATTTTCTCCATTGTCAGTGTAGTAAATTTCATTATTATCTACAATCATTTTTGAAACAGAATATCCTACTAATTTTTCTTCTCCATCCTTCAAATTTTTCTTTTTCAATTTTCCATCTTTAAGGTAATATAAATATCCTGAAGAAACATTGTATATATCACAGGAATCTGAAATTGATTGTCTTGAATTTCCACCTGAAGATATTTTATATACTTTCCCACCATCACTTTCATTTTTATAATATATGAAATCATCTACAAATTGTAAATAAGAAGCTTTATCATCACAAATCTTTGTCTTTGCACTTCCATCTTTTTTAATACTGTAAATTTTTCCTCCATCAGTATCATTAGAATAATAAATATACTCCCTATTTTGAGTAAAATATCCTGAATCTTCACCATTCATTTGACTTACATTAAGTCCATCTGATGTCATTTTATATAATTTAAATCCTTGAGAAAAATTAGAATAATAAATTGTCCCTTTATCTTCTAAAACAAAGCAGCAATTTATAAGGTTTCCTGAAGTTATTCCCAAATTTATATCATTAGATTTTTTATCATTGTTATCCTTTCCAGAAAACTTTTTATCTTCATTTACACTCTGTGTTTGTGCATTTTTCTTATTTCCAAACAATGAAGAATTATTGTTTATAAAAAACATACCGCAAATTGTAATTAAACCAATAATTGCTACAGATGCTATTGCTATATATATTTTTTTACTGCCATTTTCAGTATTTACATTTTCACTTTTTAAATCATTAAACTGATTCCCATTCTTTTCAGATTGTTTAGTTTGATTTTGTTTAGCATATACACTTTCATTAGTAGTTTTATGTTTTTTACTTACATCTAAATCATCATTATTTAAATTATTGTGCTTAGATTTGATGCCATTACCTGGAACATGCGTTCCACAATATGTACAAAACTTTGCACCTTGTTTTAACTCTTTACCGCAACTCGTACAAAACATGATAATTCCCCCTAAATTTAGATACATTTCGTTTTACTCTAATAAATTATATTATATTCATGAATATTATGGAAGTAATTTTTATATTAAATGCAATTTAATTCATTGTTGTATTTAGAGCTAAAAAATATTACAAAATTAAAAAATGTAGTTCAATATAAAAAGAAGCTATAGTGTCTAATGATTAAAAAACATTAGACAACATAGCTTCTTTTATTACTTTTCTACATTTTCATGTTTGACATGCTTCCTACTATTTCAGGATTTACCATACCAAATATCATTGCCACATGAGCAACTACTAAAAACCCACTGACTAAAATAAAATGAATCTTCATCTTTTCTTCATCGGTTTTTCCTCTAAATAAAATTCCAAGCTCCATAAGTGCTATTGGAAGAAGGAATAGAACACCACTTAGATAGAAACCTACTGCTACAACATCCACCCAAGTATGCCATCCACCACTTTGAGTTAATGGTAATACAGCATTCATAAACAAATATATAAAGATACCTGTAAAATAAAATCCATCAAAAATACCTACAATTTTGTTTAAAGTTCTAATTCCTCCACTTTTTAATCTGTTAAACACAATAAAAAATTCTGTAATTGTAAGGGTTTCAGCCATTATAACTGGTATTGCCATAAATATTATAAGATTCCAAGGCTGGTTATCTGCTAAAAGAGACATATAATGTGTAATACTCATAATTTAATTACCTCCTGTTTATTTACTTGAGGTAATAATAGCATTTTTTTATGAAGATATTATAAAGATCTTCTAGATAAATAAATTTACATTGGAATCCTCTGCTTCTCCTAAATAATAACCTACTCCTCCTATTTTTACTCCCTCAATTAATTCTTCCTTTTTTATTCCCATAACATCCATTGACATCTGACAAGCTACTATTTCTATACCTGAATTTATAGCTGACTGTATTAATTCTTCAAGGGAGTTTACATTCTTATCCTTCATAACCTTTCTAATCATTTTTGCACCCATGCCGCACATGTTCATCTTGGAAAGTCCTAATTTTTTACTTCCTCTTGGCATCATCATACTAAACATTTTATCCATAAGACCTTTATCTGTTTTAATCTTTTCAGGTTTTCTAAGTATGTTAAGTCCCCAGAAAGTAAAGAACATAGTAACTTTTTTACCCATGGAAGCTGCACCATTAGCTATTATGAAAGATGCTATAGCTTTATCTAAGTCTCCACTAAAAACCACCATAGTTTTATTATCTTTTTGTAATACTTCACTATTTGAGTTCATATCATTACTATTCATTAGTTTTTTTTTACCTTTTCTTATAAGTGCTTCTACATTTCCTTTATCCTTTTTTCTATTTAACAATTCATTGTTTGTAGTTTTACACCAAGATTTTATATCTTCATAAAATCCAGGATCTGATGCAGTAACTTTTAAAACTTCTCCTTCTTTCATATCTTCAATACTTTTACCAACTTGCATTAATGGTCCAGGACAGCATAAGCCACAAGCATCTAAAGTCTTATTAAAACTTTCTTCTTTTTGTTCATTATACTCATTTCCATCACTTTCCAAGCTTACTTCTTCCATAACATTTGTTTTAAAATTAATGAAGCTGCCTTTATCATTTTTATTCATTACTACATCTGCAGGTTTAAATTTACTCATAGAGTAAGTCTTATATCCTCCAGTTAAATTTTTTACATTAAATCCATGAGCAGTTAAAATTCTAGATGCAATGTATCCTCTAAGACCTACCTGACAGTATATTAATATTTCCTTGTCTTTTTCCAATTTATTTTTTAATTCTCTTAAGTCATCTACAGGTAAGTTTAAAGCGCCTTCAATATGTCCATTGTCAAATTCTAAATCCGTTCTTACATCTACAAGCACACTGTTATCTCTATTTCTATTGTCTATATCTTCTGGAACTATTGAATTCATTCTTCCGTTTAGCACATTTTCAGCTACAAAACCTGCCATATTTACTGGATCCTTTGCTGAAGAATAAGGCGGTGCATAAGCGAGTTCCAATTCCTCTAAATCATAAATGGTTCCCTTAAGCCTCATAACAACTGCTATATCATCAATTCTTTTATCAACTCCAGCATATCCAAAAGCCTGAGCTCCAAGAATTTTTCCTTCTCCATTGAATATAAGCTTTATAGACATAGGAGATGCTCCTGGATAATAAGATGCACTGGATTGTGGATGAATGTATATAACTTTATAAGGTATGTTTTTGCTTTTCAAGGTTCTTTCATTATTTCCTGTACTTGCACCTGTAATTCCAAATACTTTTATAATTGCTGTTCCCATAGTACCTTTATACTTTGAATTTAATCCACATACGTTATCTGCTGCAATTCTTCCCTGTTTATTTGCAGGACCAGCTAATGCTATGGCAGTTTTACTCTGATTCACAAAATCAACTACTTCTACAGCGTCACCTACAGCATATATATTTTGCAAGCTTGTTTCCATATTGCTGTTTACTACTATATGACCTTTTGGTCCAAATTCTAAACCTGAATCCTTTAAAAATTCAGTGTCAGGTTTCACACCAATAGCAAGTATAACTATGTCAGCATACAAACATTTTCCACTGTTCAACATTACATTTATGCCATTATGTTCTTCTTTAAAAGCCTTAACTCCATCATTTAAAATAACTCCAACACCATTATCCTCTAATTCCTTTTCTGCAAAAGTAACCATATCAGAATCAAAAGGTGCTAATATATGAGGTGCAGCTTCAACTAATGCTACATTTAATCCCCTTTCTTTAAGGTTTTCAGCCATTTCAACCCCTATATAGCCTCCACCTATAACTACTGCATTTTTAACATTTTGATCATCTACATAAGCCTTTATTTTATCTGTATCTGGTACAGTTCTTAATGTAAATATTTTTTTGCTATTTATACCTTCTATAGGAGGTTTTAAAGGTGATGCTCCTGGTGATAAAATTAAATAGTCATAGTTTTCATTGTACTCACCTTTATCCTTGCTGTATACTGTTACTTTTTTGTTTTTAGAATCTATAGAAACCACTTCACTATTTACTCTGACATCTATATTAAATCTTTCCTTCATTGCTTCTGGAGTTTGAACCAAAAGTTTTTCTCTTTCTTTTATTCTTTCGCCTATATAATAAGGAAGTCCACAGTTTGCAAATGAAATATACTGTCCTTTTTCAAACATTATTATGTCTAAATTTTCGTCCAGCCTTCTAAGCCTAGCAGCAGCTGAAGCACCTCCAGCTACTCCCCCAACTATCAATACTTTTTTATTCATACAAATTACCTCCTCAATATTTTAGTTTTTAAATAATTCTTTTATTAATCTTACAGCCTTTTCATTAGAAACGCTGTAATAAATCTCAAGACCATTTCTTTTCCCTTCCACAATTCCTACTGCTCTAAGCTTTTGTAAATGCTGGGATATAGTGGATTGAGGCACTTGCAAACAATCTTGCATATGACTAACATTACATCCGCCATTTTCCAGCAGACCTTTAACTATACATAATCTAACAGGATGTGCTAGTACTTTTAATAATTCTGCTGATTCATTGTACTTAGAAAAATCTTTATCCATATCCATATATTTTTACCTCCATTATTAAGTTTAACTATCATCTATTTTCATATTCATTAATTACTATATTTATATATTACGATATACGAATTCAAATGTCAATAATATTTTAAAATTAGATAACTATTTTTCTTAAAATATAAAAGACCCCCTAATAATAATACCATTATTATTAGAGGATCTAATTTTAACATCGTTTATGAAATAAAATCTTATTTAACTATATTAACTTTTTCTCCATCACTTAATAAGCTTTGACCTTCTGTGATTATATCATCATCTGATTTTACATTACCTAATACTTCAATTGATTTATCATTTGAAATTCCAGTAGTGACAGCTGTCTTTTTTATCTTTCCATTTTTAACTTCATAAATGTAATTTACACCATTTTCTACCTTTACGGCTTGATTTGGAACAATTAATACATTGCTCTTATTTTCAG
Source organism: Clostridium carboxidivorans P7 (assembly GCF_001038625.1). Classification (GTDB taxonomy): domain Bacteria; phylum Bacillota; class Clostridia; order Clostridiales; family Clostridiaceae; genus Clostridium_AM; species Clostridium_AM carboxidivorans. The sequence goes on along the minus strand of NZ_CP011803.1, from coordinate 238,529 downwards.
CCTGTAATGATACTTTAGTAAACATACCAGCTTTTAATTCACCACTTGCATTATCAATCTTAACTTTCACAGTATAAGAGTTATCCTTTGAATTAGTATTAGGACTTATATTATCTATTGTACCTTTTATTTCTTTATCATCTAATGCAGTTATTATTACAGGAACTGATTGTCCTACTTGGATTTTTCCAATTATTTTATCTGGAACATTTATTTCTGCATTTAAACTGCTTGAATCTATGATAGTAACTGAACCAGATTGTCCACCTGAAATTTGACCTACTTCAACATTTTTTACAGATACAACTCCTGAAATTGGCGCTGTAACTGTAGCGTTGTTTATTTGTATTTGTGCTGTGCTCACACCTGCTTGTGCTTGTGTAACAGCAGCTGCTGCAACCCTAGTATCTTGAGCTCCTATTTGATTCTCGAACAAATTTAAATTTTGTTGTGATGTTTGTAGATCCGCACTGGCAGTCTTGAATGTATCTGCCTTCTGATCAAAATCATTTTTTGATACAGCTCCTGTACTATACAACCTTTGGTAATTGTCATAATCTCTTTGTGCAGCATTACATTTTATTTGTTTGCTAGTAAGATCTTGCTCATAGCTTGTTAATTGCTTTTGATAATTTGAACCACCTGTTTGTTGTAACTTAGCATTTGCAGAATCCACCATTGCCTGCTGCTGCTGAAGAGTAGCTCTAAGCTCTGAAGTATCCAATGTAAATAATGTTTGTCCAGCTGTAACCTTATCTCCAACATTAACATTTACACTGGCAACTTTACCACTGCCTTTTGGCAAAACCTCTACCTGTTTTATAGGTTTTAAAGCTGATGCATACTGAACATCAGAAGATATTGAACTAACTTTTATTTTTTCTGTTTTTACGTTTTTAACATTCTGCTTTATTGGTACTTTTTTATTACCTTTACCTAGAAACCGGGAACCTACTGCTACAACAACTATCAAAACTACAAGTATTATTATATTTCTTTTCTTTAGTAAGCTTTTTAACTTAGCAGCGTTAAATTTAATACCTTTAAACTTCATACTGTCCTCTACCCCCTACATTCTTAGATTTTCTTTTTCTGAAAATAAAGTTCTTAAAATCTTCCATTAATGTGTAAACTACTGGTATTACAAAAAGGGTAAGTACCGTTGACATAAGCATACCACCTATTATTACTATGCCCATACTCTTTTTCAATTCAGCACCTTCTCCAAGAGATAGTGCAACTGGAAGCATTGAAACTATTATTGTAGATGTAGTCATTACTATAGGTCTCAATCTGGTAATTGCTGATTCTACAAGAGCCTCTCTTAAACTCATTCCTCTATCCATAAGAGTATTAGTATAATCTATAAGCAATGTACCATTTTTAGACGACAATCCTTCAAGCATGATTATACCAATAAACGACATTGTATTTATACTTTGCCCTGTTAGTGCCAATGCAATAAGTGCTCCCATTATAGCTGAAGGCAAGGACAACATTCTTATAGCTGGAGTCAAATATGATTGATAAAGTACTACCAGTATCATATAAACAAGAGCTACCGAAGCTGCTAAAGCTTTTCCAAGAGATGAAAATGAATCATCCATACTTTTTCTATCTCCACCAAAGCTTACAGTATAACCTGAAGGTATTGTAGTTGCTTTTAATTTACTGTCAATAGCCTTTGATACTTCTCCCAAGGATTTTCCTTGAGCAATGTTAGCACTAACAGTAACTATGTCCTGTTTATCTTCCCTTGATATTGATTGTTTAGTATCTGCTTTTTCAACAGTAGCAACCTGACTTACTGCTATTTGCTGACCTGATTGATTTGCTATTTTCATATTCTTTATATCTTCAACACTTTTTATTTGTCCATCCATGAACTTAAGAGTTATGTCATTTTCATTATCATTTGCTCTATATGTTCCTGCACTGCTGCCTGCTAATGCTACTCTAATAGTACTTCCTATATCTGAAGTAGAAAGACCATATTGAGAAGCAGCAAGATTATCTATATTTACCTTAATTTCATTATCTGTTTGCTCAGCCGAGCTTCCAATATCTGTAACACCTGGAACCTTCTTTATTATATCTTCAACCTCTTTTGACAATTCCTTTATGGTATCTGAATTACTACCTTTTATCTCAATAGCAATTGGCTTACTAGCACCACTTGAACCACTTTCTGATTCTGATACATTAAAGTCTACTCCAGTCAAATTTTTACTTCCAAAATCACGAACTTGACTTACAAGTTCAGTTTGGCCTTTTTTACGCTTATCCTTTGGAACTAAGTTAACAGTAATTTGTCCTGAAGCTGCTTGGGAGTTTCGTCCACTTGCTCCAATTGATGAATAGTAGCTTTTTACCTCTTTTAGTCCATTTAAATAATTTTCTACTTGTGCCACTTTTTCATCTGTTTGCTTTAATGTAGCTCCAGCTGATAGTTTTATATCAATAGTAAATTCACTTTGGTCGTACTTTGGCATATTTTCCAATTTTACTAATCCCATTGGGATAAGAGCCACACTAAATATCAATCCTATAATAAAAGCAATTACAACTTTTCCTCTATGATGTAATGATTTTATAATTAAACCTCTATAAATTTCTATTGATTTAGTAAATAATCCACTTTTTTCTTTAGTACTTTCTTCTGTCTTCTTAAGTAAACGTGCTGACAGCATTGGAGTTACTGTAAATGATACTATAAGCGAAAATACTGTAGCTACAACTATAGTTAGACCAAATTCTTTGAACATCTGACCTATTTGTCCAGACATAAGTGAAATAGGTGCAAATACAACCATATCACAAAAACTTATTGCTATAGCTGCTAGTCCTACTTCTTTACGACCACCAATAGCTGCCTCTATAGGAGGTTTTCCCATATCAAAATGCCTCTGTATATTTTCTATTACAACTATAGAGTCATCCACCAGAGTACCTACAACAAGGGATAATCCCATCATAGACAGCATATTCATTGAAAAATGCAATTCATACATCATAAAGAAAGTAGCTATAAGTGATGTAGGTATTGCAACTAAAACAACTAAAGAAGAACGTAAACTACGGAAGAATAAATAAAGCACTATTGCAGTAGTTATAATTCCTTCAATAAGATTGTGCTTTATTTGAACCAATGAAGAAGTAATAAAAGTAGTAGTATCCATTGCAATATCCATATTAATTCCACTTGGAATATCTTTTTTCATTGATTGCAATTCTTTCTTTACAGTATCTGCTACTTCTACTACATTAGCATCACTTTGCTTGCTAATTACAACTGCCAAAGTTTTCTTTCCCTTATATCTCATTATTGATGTATCTTCAGGAGCTTCTAGGCTTACTTTAGCAATATCACCAAGACGTACAGTTCCGCCAGCCGTTGTAGGGATTAACATATTTTTTACAGAATCTATATTATTAAATTGTCCAATAACTCTAACTGATTGATTCATATTATCCTGCTTAATTTGTCCTGCTGGTACAGTTGTATTAGCTGCTTGAATTTTACTGGATATGGTATTCGTGCTAACTCCATAATACTCCATAGCAGTTTTATCAATTCTTATAACCAGCTCTTTCTTTTGTGCGCCCATTATACTAACCTGTCCTACACCAGGTATTTTTTCTAATTTTTGCTTTAATGTATCCCCTTCATTATACAATTCATCAGAATTAGCATTTCCATTTAATGAAACTACTAGAATTGGAATAGCATTAGTATCCATTTTAAATATAGTCGGTTTGTCAGCATCTTTAGGAAGTCTTCTAGATGCATTGTCCATAGCTTTCTGCACATCTAGGTATGCCGTATTCATATTAGCACTTGACTTAAATTTTATCATAACAGAACCGCTTCCTTCTTGGGAAGTGGAACTAATAGTGTCAACGCCGCTTATTCCTGATACTGAATCTTCTATAGGCTTAACAATATCTTTCTTTATATCTTCAGCACTTGCACCATTATATGTTGTCATTATTGATAAAATAGGCATATTCATATCTGGTAATAAGCTTGATCCCATGCTTTTATAACCAAATACACCTAGTGCAAGTATTAATACTACAGCCATCCACACTGCAGTTGGTCTTTTTACTGATATTTCAGTTACACTCATGCTTTACCTCCATTAACAATCTTTACTATAATCTTTAGTATATCTAAATTCAAATACTACTGAGTTAAAAAACTTTTACATAATCACCCCCATAAATCCATTATTAACATTCATAATACATAGATAGCCCTAAATTAATCATTTTATATTTCTAACTTTTACTACTTTGTATAATTTAGTCATATTTACATGAATATATTAGTCTACAAGCTGTCTTAATTATAGTTACTTTAGTTATAAAAATCACTATGACTTTTGTCACATATTTAATTTATTGATACCTAATTGAACTCATGATCACACCCACAAATTCAACATAAAATCTACTACTTTTTCTATGTCATCAACATCATTTTGTTCACATATATGATGAATTCCCATATACTCCATCATAACCAAAGTTATAATAGTACTCATAAATTGATATGCTACCATTTCAAAATCCAACTTTTTCATTTCACCTTTTTCAGCTCTTTTTTTGAAAAAGTCTGCTAATATGTTAAGCTGTTTCTTAAAAATTTCTGAAAGGAAATCAACATCATCATCTTCTAATAAATCTTTTTCACGAAAAATAATAGATGCAAATTCATCATCTTTTCTATAATTTTCTTTAAAATTATTACCTAAATAAATCATTACTTCTCTCAATGTCATTTCATCTTTTATTCCTTTTAGTGTTTCACATAAATGCTTGTCTAAAGTTTCATTTCCTTCCTTAAACAGACTTTTTAAGATTTGCATTTTACCATTAGGAAAATAGTGATAAATTAGTCCATCGGCCATTCCTATACTTTTAGTAATAGATCGAACAGATGTACTACAATAACCATTTTGTGCAAACAATTTTTTAGATGTTTTAAGCAATTGTTGTTTTCTTTCAATAGCTTGCAATTCTCTACTGGTCATTTTTTTTCTACTACTCATACTCTCCTCCATTTTATTCATCGAGCGTTCAATAAAGTTATTGTAATCCTAAATATTACTATCGTCAACATATTTTTACTTTATTCTTTACACTTAAATACAAGGAAAAAAAATCCTTTAAGTCCAATGTAATCCACAAAATAAAGCACTTAAAAGAATACTAAAATTATAAGCATCATATATGTTAATTTAATGTTCAATTAATGTTTAAAGTTTGTTAACATTGCTATATTAAATTTTTATTTAATGTAACAATATAAAAAAGTCAGTTAAAATAATCATTAAAACTATCCTAACTGACTTTAGTAATTTTTTTAATTTATAATTTAGGAATTTGTAACATAATTATCATAACAGAGTATTTATAAAATGAGCTCACTATTATGTTCTAAGCGTAGCTTTAATTCTACTATGTTTTATTAATAAATCTATGGCATCTATTGGATTATTTACTATAATATCAGCTTCAAATGCAGCTTTAGCAAAACATCCTTCTCTTCCTATAACTGCAACAGACATAACACTATTTTTAAACATTTCTACATCATTTCTTCCATTACCAATTGCAGCAGTTATGCTGCAGCCAAGTTTGTCAACTATTTTCTTTTTATCTTGTGATGCGTTCTCCTTATTAAAGACCTGTACCTTCACAGGCAAATTTTTACATTGTTCAATTACAGTGCCGTAAGTATCTGATGTAACGATAAAAATATTAATTTCTTTATTTTTTAATTCTTTTATCTTTTCTTTTACTTCATTAAGCAAAATACCATCTTCAGCAATAGTACCATTAAAATCAAACACAACATTTTCTATTTCAATGCTTTTATATCCAGGTATATTAACCATTATCATATATACCATCTCCCTTTTATTTTAATAATAATAAAATATGATTGATAATACAAATATATATTAAAATAGCAAGTTAAATAAAAATTCAACTTGCTACCTCAATATATTTATATCGTTATATATCATAATTACATTATTTCACTAAGAAATTTGTTCAAATTGCATATTATACAATGAAGCATACATTCCATCTTTATTAAGTAACTGTTCATGAGTTCCTGACTCTTCTATTCCATCCTCTGTAAGAACTAATATTTCATCTGCATTTTTTATAGTACTTAATCTATGCGCTATAACTATGGTAGTTCTATTTTTAGAAAGTTCATCTAAAGATCTTTGTATAAAATATTCACTCTCATTATCAAGTGCAGAAGTTGCTTCGTCTAATATGAGTATAGGTGGATTCTTTAAAAAAGCTCTTGCTATGGATATTCTCTGTTTTTGTCCTCCTGATAGTTTTACTCCTCTTTCTCCAACATAGGTATCATATCCATCCTCTAAATTCATTATAAAATCATGAGCATTAGCCCTCTTAGCTGCTTCAACTATTTCTTCAAAAGAAGCCTCTGGTTTTCCATAAGCTATGTTTTCCTTTATAGATCCTGCAAACATATATACATCCTGCTGAACTATGCCTATAACTTTTCTCAATGATTTTAGCTTTATATTTTTTATGTTTATACCATCTATATTTATGCTACCTTGAGCAGCTTCATAAAACCTAGGTATAAGGCTGCAAAATGTAGTTTTCCCACCTCCAGAAGGACCTACCAACGCTATATTTTTACCTGCTTTTATATTTACATTTATATTATTTAAAATATTGTTGCCATCATTATATCCAAAAGATACATTTTTAAATTCTATTTGTCCCTTTGGATTTTTAAGTTCAATAGCCTTAGGCTCATCCTGTATATCTGGTTCAGTGTTCATAACTTCTAAAAATCTCTCAAATCCTGTAATTCCCCTTTGAAATTGTTCAGTAAAATTTACAAGTTTATCTATAGGATTTAAAAATACATTTATATATAGTATATAAACAACTAAGTCAGAAACATTTAGCCCACCATTACTTATAAATATTCCTCCTAATAATATTACAGTTAAGTATAATATTCCTTGAAAGAATCCATTTCCACTAAAAAACTTTCCCATTATAAAATAGCTTGTCTCTTTAGTTTGTAAAAATTCCATATTTCCTTTTTGAAATTTTGATTTTTCAACACCTTCATTTGAAAAAGACTTTACTACTCTTATACCTGAAAGGCTGTCCTGAATTTGAGCATTTACACTTGCAATTTTTTCCCTATTCTTTTTGAATATATATTTCATTCTTTTGTTATAAAAATATGAAAAATAAATCATTACTAAAGTTATAAAGAACAATATTATAGTTATTTTAGCATTAATACTTAAAAGAACTATAAAAGATCCAAGTATTTTCAACATGGATATAAATATATCCTCTGGTCCATGATGTGCTAATTCTGATATATCAAATAAATCTGTAATAATTCTTGACATTAGTTTTCCTGTATTTGTATTGTCATAATATGAAAAGGAAAGCTTTTGCAAATGATTAAATATATCACTTCTCATATTTGCTTCCATTTTAGCTCCCATTATATGTCCCCAGGAAGTTATATAATATTGACAAAAATATCTTATTACATAAGTTAAAAATAATCCTAATCCTATAAGCATTACATAATGAAGTAATTTTGCTTTGTCTACTAAAGTATAAACATCATTTAAAAGATATCTTACTACAAGTGGAAATGCTAAATCTATAGCTGATAAAACAAGCGCACAAAACATGTCCATAAAGAACATGCCTTTATAAGGCTTATAATAATCAATAAATTTTTTTAGTATATTCATATTTACCTCCTTTTGTAACAATTAATAATTTTAAATTATTATTTGCTTTAAATCAATATAAAAATATAGTATATTTCTACATTTATTACTGTGAAACATTTTTAATTAAAATTTTAGTTATTCTTTTTCCATTACATTTACTTATTATAAAATCATAATTTTCATAGGTAATTTTATTTCCAACTTGTGGTGGTAATTCAACCTTTGAATACAACCACCCTCCAATAGTATCAATGTTTTCTGTTATCATAGGAATATTCAAAATATCTTCAATATCTTCTAAAATAACTTTACCATCTACAATATAACTTCCATCATTAAGTAATTGAATTTCCTCTAATCCTTCATCAAATTCATCCTGAATTTCTCCAACAATTTCTTCTAAAATATCCTCAATAGTTACTAATCCCGAAGTACCACCATATTCATCAATTATTATCGCCATATGCTCTTTTTCTTTCTTAAATTTTTTAAATAGTACGCTAATAGATGTAGATTCAGGTACAGATAATATATTTCGTGTGATTTTTTCTATGCTTTGCTCATTTCCTTCAATTTTTTGTTTATACAAATCTTTTATATGTATAAATCCTATAACTTCGTCCTTACTGTTTTCACAAACAGGATATCTAGTTAGCTGTTCCTTCATAGTCATTTCTAAAATTTCATCAAAAGAATCTTCTTTAAAAATACAAATCATATCAGTTCTTGGAATCATTATATCCTTTACAGTTTTTTCAGAAAAATCAAAAATATTATCCACAAAGGTCAGTTCTGTTTTATCTATTAGTCCATGTTTATAGCTTTCTTCTGCTAACAGTTTAATTTCTTCATCAGTATGCGCCACTTCATGTTCTTCAGTAAGAGAAACATTAAATATACTTAATATAGCATTAGTACTATGATTAAATAGCCATATTATAGGATAAGTTATTTTTAAAAAAAGTATAAGTGGTGCCGCAGTAAATAATGCTATTTTTTCAGTGTTTATAATTGCTAAGGATTTAGGTGCAAGTTCCCCAAGTACAATATGGAATGCTGTTATTATGGTAAAACCTATTATAAAAGATATTGAATGTATGGCAACCTCTGATAAATTAAACAACTTGAAAAGTGGCATAATCATTTTAGCTATTGAAGGTTCTCCTATCCAGCCTAAACCTAATGATGCTAAGGTTATTCCCAATTGGCATGCTGACAAATAGGAATTTAAATTATTAACAACATTTTTAGCATACTTAGCACCTGTATTTCCTTGTGCTAATAAAGTTTCTATTCTTGATTTTCTAACCTTAACCATAGCAAATTCTGCTGCTACAAAAAAACCATTCATAAAAACAAGAAAAAATATAATAAAAACATTAAGTAACATTATCATGTACTAACTTCCCCTTTCTCTGTTTCAATTAATAAGTAAGAGTATTATATCACAAACTTTGCATATATAAATATATTTGTATATATCTCTGTTTTTTAATTATTCTACAATATCAAATAAAGAATTCAGCATTAAAATACAACCACAACTTTATAAAAATTCATTACATTTCTAATATAAGTCTTTCATAAATTTTAACTTTTTAAACAATTTATTAAGTATTTAAATCAAGTTTAATTGCTAACAATACTCAATGTTATCTAGTATATTTCTAAATATATTTTTATAACATAAAATATACATTGGCAATAAGGCAACTTCACAGTATAATGTAATCAATAAGTTAGGAAATTCTAAATTTACATAGAAAGGGGATGCTAAAAATTAACAGTTTAAATTATTTTAATAATAGAGAGGATTGTAAAAAATTCTTAGATGGCTTTGATTTTAAATACTTTATACCTTATTTTCACGATTGGATTGATTATAATAGGTATACCGTTAAGCTTAATAAAGAATGTACAGACGTTATATATTGTGCTTTAGATTCTATAAAAGATGAATTAGTTAAAGATTCTTTTCCTTTTTTTGATGTTGAAAGGCTCAAAATAAAAAACAAGGAAGGAATATTAGTAAATACTTTTCCACTTGCTCAAGAAGGAGAGTCACTAAGAAGATATGTAAAAGGTAAAAAATATTTATAATCATAGGTTTTAATATCAATCCTATTTGTTAAATTTTAAAATTTTTTATAAAAAGGAGCGGCAAAAACTACTTTTCAATAGCTTTCGACGCTCCTAAATATGGTAATTAAACTATTTAGATTGCATAATTTTTCTATATATAACTTATTACAATTTTGTTAAAATATACACCAAATACTCCACACATTAATCATCATCTCTTAAAACATTTAAATTTTTTCCTTCCATAACCTTGTTCATATTTCTAACAGCACACATTTTTCCGCACATAGTACATGTATGCTCATCTTCTGGTTTTGATTCTTCCCTATATCTTCTTGCCTTTTCTGGATCTATAGATAAATCAAATATTTTTTCCCAATTAAGCTCTCTTCTAGCCTTGCTCATAGCATTATCCCAGTCTCTTGCACCTTTTATTCCCTTGGCAATATCTCCTGCGTGAGCTGCAATTTTAGTGGCTATAATTCCTTCTTTCATATCTTCCAAGTTTGGAAGTCTTAAATGTTCTGCTGGAGTTACATAACATAGGAAATCTGCTCCTGAAGATGCAGCTATTGCTCCTCCTATAGCTGATGTAATATGATCATAACCTGGAGCTATATCTGTAACTAAAGGTCCTAGCACATAAAATGGTGCATTATGACACAATTTCTTTTCTAACTGCATATTTGCTTTTATTTCGTCTAAACTCATATGTCCTGGTCCTTCTATCATAACTTGTACATTTCTCTTCCAAGCTCTTTTTGCAAGTTCTCCTAAAGTCATAAGTTCCTTAATCTGTGAAGCATCTGTAGAATCTTTTATAGCACCTGGTCTGCAAGCATCTCCTAAGCTTATAGTTACATCGTATTTTTCACATATATCCAAAACTTTATCAAAATACTCGTAAAAAGGATTTTCTTTTCCGTTTAGTTCCATCCATGCATATATCAAGGCTCCTCCCCTAGATACTATGTTCATAAGCCTTTCATTTCTCTTAAAAACTGCTGCAGTTTCTCTATTTATACCTGCATGAATAGTCATAAAATCCACACCATTTTGCGCATGTTTTTCAATTACACCTAAAAGTTCTTCTTCAGTTATATCTTTTAATTCTTTGTCATAAAATCCTACTGCATCATACATAGGCACTGTACCTATCATAGCAGGTGACATTTCTACTAATTTAGTTCTGAATTCTTCAGTTTTTCCAAAGCAACTTAAATCCATTATGGCTTCTGCTTTCATTTTTAAAGCTACCTTAACTTTTTCCAATTCATCATCTACGCAATTACAATCCTTTGAAATTCCCAAATTTACATTTATTTTAGTTTTAAGTCCTTGTCCCACACCTTCTGGATCTAATGCATTATGATTTTTATTAGCTGGTATTACAACTGCACCCTGCGCAACTAATTCCATTAATTGCGATGTTTCCATGTTTTCTTTAGCAGCTACTCTCTCCATCTCTTTTGTAATTATGCCTTTCTTAGCAGCATCCATTTGTGTTGTGTAATTCATTTAAAACATCTCCCTTAACATATTTTTCAAAAATTATGTTAAATAAAAAAGGAGGAGATTCTACATCTCCCTCATATTCATCTTTATATAAATAAAAAAATGCAACCTCATAAAGTTGCATTTTAAAACCATATAAAGCTCTTCCCTACGCTGGAATTATCCAGATCAGGTATGAGGGTCAGAACTAACAGTTCTATCTCAGCCTATAACATAGGCCCCCCTAGATTATTTAATTTTTCATGTAAATTATATCATATATGTTTAATTCTTTCAATATTTAAACTTTATTAAATTCACACAATCAAATTCGGCCTAATTATTTTATTTTTATATATTTTTTTAATCTAATAGAGTAATATTTAAATACTTTAAAATGAATTTTTGTAAATTTAATCATTCTTAATTTTTTCTCTTATCTATTGAATTTTAAAGGATTACATTATAAAATGAATTATGACAAATTTTTTACACAAAAATAAAATTTATGAGGAATGTATATATGAAAGATTTTATAATCATTACAGATTCTTGCTGTGATTTACCAATAAGCTATATCAATAATTTAAAAATACCTTATGTCAGTCTGACTTGCAATTGTAAAGGTAAGGAAGTGCTAGATGATTTTGGTAAGAGTTATCCTTTTAAGGACTTTTATGAAGATATGAGAAAAGGTGAAATACCTAAAACTTCTCAACCCAGCAGCCATGCTTTTTATAACTCTTTTAAAGAAATTTTAGAACTTGGAAAGGATATACTTTATATTGGAGTTTCCAGCGGCTTAAGTGGAACTACTAATGGTGCACATATAGCCAAGCATATGTTGGAAGAAGAATATCCTGATTCGAATATTCATATAATTGATATTTTAACAGCTTCTTTAGGACAAGGTATCATGGTCTTACAAGCTTATGAAATGCAGAAATCAGGTAAAACTTTAAAGGAAATTATGGATTATTTAGAAAACGTTAAACAGCAGTTAAATACTTATATTATTGTAGATGATATTAATCATTTAAAAAGAGGTGGGAGAATATCTGCAACTTCTGCTTTTGTAGGTATGCTATTAAATATAAAACCGTTCTTAACTATAAGCAATATAGGTAAAGTTTTACCTATAGGAAAAATTAGAGGTAGAAAAAAAGCCTTATCTACTCTTTTTGAAAAATTTATTGAAAGAATAGAAAACCCTGAAGATCAAATTATAGCAATTTCTCATGGCGATTGCATAGAAGATGCTTTAGCTCTAAAAAAACTTATATTAAACAAGTTTAAGATTAAGGATGTAATTATAAATTATGTTGGGCCTGTCGTTGGTGCTTATGGAGGTCCAGGTGCTCTGGCTTTATTCTTTTTAGGTAAAAAAAGAGAAATCCATGCAAACTAAAATATTAAAATAAAGTACAGGTACTAAAACTTACCTGTACTTTATTTTTTAACTTTTTATGTAACAAATGATTAATATTATGCATCAAACATCAATTTTCCTAAATAACCATAAATCAACCATAGATGTATTATCAGACTTCTGTTAAAATTAGAAACAAATTGTGCCGAATCTCTAAAATGAGTACGGGGGATTAATTATCTTGGGGTGAATCTTCTATAATAAGAAGTAGGGTGACTCTCAACCCGAACCCGTCAACTAACCTCGGAGGCAAAATGGAGGGATAATTTTTATGATTAATTTTAAAAAAATCAGAAACTTAGTATCAATTGCATCTTTATCTTTAATGATATGTACTCCAGTACAAGCTGCTAGTTATACTGTAACATCTGGAGATTCTCTTTATACTATAGGAAAACTTTTTAATACAACCTATACGTCTATCATGAAAGATAATAATCTTACAAACACAGCAATATATCCAGGAAAAACACTTACTGTTCCTGGGTGCATTTACACTGTAAAAAGTGGGGATAGTTTATATCTACTATCACAAAGATATGGTGTGTCCATTTCTAATTTAAGACAAGCTAATAATAAATGGGACAACTATTTAAATATTGGTGATAAGCTTACTTTACCTGGAATAACTTCATTAAATATAACAGCAACTTCTGCTGCAGCAGTTTCTAATACAACTGCCTCTTATACAGCAAGTGACTTAGATATTCTTTCTAGACTCATAATGGCTGAAGCCCAAGGTGAATCTTACAATGCTAAGGTAGCTGTAGGTGCTGTAGTGTTAAATAGAGTTAAAGATCCTCGTTTTCCAAAAACTATATCTTCTGTAATATACGAAAAATCTGGTGGATATTATCAATTTACTCCAGTTGTAAATGGATGGATTGATAGGTCTGCATCAGCAGAATGTGTACAAGCTGCTAAGGATGCTCTTAATGGCATTGATCCATCTAAGGGAGCTTTCTACTATTTTGATGATAGTAGCAGTAATCAATGGCTTTGGTCCAAACCATTAGCTGCTAAAATAGGTAAATTGGTATTTGTATATTAAAGTTAAATATGATAAAACACTATTGGTTTATTAGATTTTAATAAACCAATAGTATTTATTTTTAATTATAAAAATTTAATATAGTATATTAAAATTTAGTATATCTTAATATTATACTTTTTTTCTAATAGTAACCTCTCTTTATAATCCTAATTTCATCACTTTACATCCCTTGCTTACTTTCATTATATTAATAAATCAATAAGTTGACACAGAAATTTTTAATTCATTTTTATTTAAAAATTGCAAAATTTCATTTAATTTTCTATATGATCTGTTTAAAATATCATTTACATTTCTTTAATTTAATTATATCATGTAAATGTAATCGTTTTATAGAAAATATATTAAATTAAAAATTATTAGAAAATTTATAATAACAAATACTTAAAATTGAAAAGAGGTATTTTTAATGGACTTAAGTTCAATAGATTTTATGGATTTACACAATCATACTCTTTGGTCAGATGGAATTCATTCTCCAGAAAAAATAATTGAAAATGCTATAGAACATAACTTAACTGCAATAGGTATATCTGATCACTTTCAAACTGATAAATGTAATTCTGTACTTATAGAAAACTTAGAAAGCTACATAGAAAACTTAGAAGGTTTAAAATTAAAATATAAGAACAATATAAAAATATATTCTGGAATTGAAATATGTATGAATAGGGACTTATGCGATTTAAATAATTTACCCTATGATCTATTTAATAAATTAGATTATGTTCTTTTAGAATATATAGATTACTTTAAAAATAGTGTAAAACTTAGTGAACTAGATAAATACACAAAACATTTAAAATGCAATATTGGTTTGGCACACACTGATTTGCTTCGCTTATATAAAAATTATGGATTGAATTTTTTAATAAGCAAATTAAAAGAAAATAATCTATTCTGGGAACTAAATGTAAATGAAGGTTATGAGTATTTTGATGAGATAGTAAAATCCATAGATACTTGGAAAACTAAACGATTATTTAAACATTTGAAAAAAAATGATATAAAAATATCTGTTGGTTCAGATACCCATTGCCTTGATTATTATGATATAAGAAAGCTTAAAATAGGAAACATGTTATCCAAACATAAGTCTATTAAAATTTTAAAATATGATTGTTCTATTTCAAGAGCTATGGGATTTGGTAATAGTATAACAGGTCCTTATGGTATATAAATTTCTTCAATATTCTTATTAATTTTTCTCAGACTTTAAAGTTTAGAAGTTTTTCTAAGCTTTTTTTGTCATCTTTTTTTCAAATGCAAAATATGCTATTATTAGCGTACTTATAAAAAAATACAATATCAAATCAAACACAAATTAATATTTTAATTCTTCAAAATTGTTCAGCAAATGAATGCTTGCGTTTATTAAATTATTACTATATAAATTAAAACAGAAATTTACTAATACTTGACTATGGAATGTTGTAAAAATTATAGTATTATATATTTATTTCTTTAATATTTCTCTAAATTGGCTATTTTTATCGTTATATCATATATTTTTTGATTTTAAAACTACGCCAAACACTGGAAAATGTGATATGATATTATATAATATGAAATTCTTATATCCATTAATTTTTAGTTGCTCAATTCAGAAATTAATTAAGCTATTACATTTTAGTACATTTGGTATTTGTGATGGGGGGGAAATATCTTGAAAAAAGATATTATTAAAACATGGACAAGGAACTAGAAAGATTAATGAACGACTATGGCGATGATGTACTAAGAATTGCTTATATGTACCTTAAGGACAAGTATTTAGCTGAAGATGTTTTTCAAGAAGTATTTATAAAAGTCTATAAGAATTTTTACAAATTTGAAAAGAGAAGTAGTGAAAAAACATGGATTATGACTATTACCATGAATGCTTGCAAGGATATATTAAGAAATTCATGGTTTAAGAGGGTATTTGCATTTGACTATACTGACAACCCTTCAATAGCTGACAATTATGTAGATGCTAATATAGACAATAAGGTTATTAACTCAATTCAATATGAAAAATTATTAAATGAAGTTATGAATTTACCTCATAAATATAAAGAGCCTATACTACTTTATTATTACGAGGAATTATCTACTACGGATATAAGTAAAATTTTAAATGTACCAGAAGCAACGATTCGCAGTCGGCTTTTTCGTGCTAGAAAAATGTTAAAATTTAATATAGATGGGAAGATTGAATATGAAGGATAATATGGAATATTTTAAAGAGGCATCAAATTTGCTCCTTAAAGACATTTATGCTACTGAAAAATTAAAAAAAATGACTTTAGAAAAATGTAAAAGTCAAAAAAAGAATAGGATAAAACCTATACTTGCTATGGTAGCTTCTGCAGCTTTTTTAATAATCGGATTTACATATAATTATTTCTTTAATAATTCAACTATACCTCGTAATTACGTAGATAATAATGCTCAACAGTATAAAAACTCTAATGATAGTGGAAAAATTAAAGAAAGCTCAACAACAAAAAGTAATAATGACTTAGCTAAATCTGTAAATGATTCTTCAAAAAATAAAGGCGAATCTGGTACATCTGCTAATAATAAACCAGATGATAAGGCAACTAAAAGCAATACTAATACTACCAATTCAGTAGATAGCATTACTGGTTCCAAGGATTCAAGTGGTACTTCTACATCTGGAAGTTCAACACAAAACTCTTTGGCACCAAGTGAAAATTTTAGTGGTAAAGAATCCTATAAGGGACTTCAAGGTATAGCTTCACCACAGAAAAATTTAGATATGGCAACTGCTGAAAAATATTTTGAAAGTAAGATCATAACTCCATCTTATATTCCAGATGGTTTTAATCTTACAGATATATCAATTCCAGATGCAAAATTAAAATGTATTAAATTAAAATATAGCTCAGATTCTTCATATTTTGAAATATATGAGAGTAAAAATTTATCCAATTTAGACGGATCTAAAACTGTATATATAAATAGTAACAAAGCTTATATTAATTATATGAAGGACAGTAAGTCTGCCACTACACAAATAGTATGGATAAACAATAATGTACAATATTATTTGTCCAGTACTTTGCCAGAGGATTCGTTGATAAATATAGCTAAATCTATTAATTAAAAAAAATATAAAAATTTTTGAAACATTTTATATTATGGTTACGTCTAATTTAATATACGGAGGAAGTTCTATATATTTATATTTTAATAGGGTATATTTCTTGTACCCTATTAAAATGGCGTTTGACCAATTTAGAATTTTAAAAATACATTTATTTTGTATTTAATTAACTAAAGGATTATTTTCAGGGAGGTCCCATTAATGAGAAAAAAATTTTTAATATCTACGTGTATTGCTTTGGGCATAGGTTTAGTATACATGCCATTCAAAGTAAGTGCTGCGGTTTTGTCTAAAAACACAAATTCTATTGAAGCAAAGACATATTCTATAATTTATAATAAAGTTAATTTTCATACTATATCACAGGATGAGGCTCCTAGTGATTTAATGAAAAAAATTGAACTTTATAAAAACAATGAAGGTTTTGTTTCTTATACTGACAACTCTTCTAACAAGTCCTATATAGCTGTTATGGGTGGAGAAAAGCCTACTTCTGGTTATGGAATCGCTGTAAAGGCTGTGGAAGATTCTGAGCAACAAGTAAATGTATTAGTTGAAGAAACTTCTCCAGATAATACTGTTGCATTGTCTCAAATAGCAAGTTATCCTTACACTATAATAGAAGCAGATGTTCCATTGCATAATATTGCAGTAAAAAATTCTGACGGAAAAAATTATAGCTATTATGATATTCAAAGAAGCTTTCAACCTATAATTGGTATATCCTGGGCTTCAGGTAATTTAAAAAGTATATATAAAGAAAATAATTTTATATTTTTAGAAATTCAAAATTCTAATGGAGTATCCCAATTCTTCTACCTTAACGATAATGAAGAAAGTGAAAACAAAATTAAAGATTTAAAGTTAAATAGTAATGTTACTATAAAATACGCATTAGGAACTCCACAAAAATATAATAATAATTCTTCTTTCCCATTAACAGAGATATTACTACCTGTTGATAAATCTTCTTTTACTGACTCAAAATGGCAAGATTTAAGCTTTCAAAAAAACTTAGACAAAAATATGCAATTGACATTGTATTATGATAAAGAACTTTCAAAAGAAAATGTAAACAATACGAATATATATGTAGTTGATAGTGATGGGACTAGAATTCCTACTGAAGCATCTTTATCTGATGATAAAAAATCTATAAGAATTATCCCTTTGAAACCTTATGTTGCTAATCAAACATACTATCTATTTATAACAAGTGATGTTACTTCTAATATTAAGGTTTCTAATCAAGGCTACAGAATGCAATTTCAAGTATCTGTTCAATAAAAAAATGAGTACTTATATATTATAAGTACTCATTTTTTTATTAAATTAGATTTTAATAGGTTTCAAATACAGCTTATTTTACCCCTGTAGTACCAAATCCACCACGATTATCATTGCCAAAAGATTCAACTTCCTGAAATTCTATCTCTGGCATAACCTCCATTATTCTAAATTGTCCTATTTTATCCCCTTTTCTTATCCATGTACCACTTTGTTCTACTTCATCTAAAAACTCTATATGTTTGCCTTGCAAACAATATATAGGCATATGCCATTGATCATTGTCGCCTATATATGTATCATCAACCACACCTACTGAATTTGTTTGAATTATTCCCCATGTTTTAAATGTTGAACTTCTAGGTGCAAGATGTGCTTCCCATCCTTGGGGTAATTCTAATGCAAATCCTAATGGAATCATCGCTCTTTCTCCTACTTTAATAAATACATCCTTATTAGCATATACATCAATCCAATTACCCATCTTTATTTTTTTTAATTTAGTTGAACCTTGAAAATATTTAACTCTAATTTTCATAGTTGATTAATTCCCTTCTTTATTATAGTTTTTATTTTAAACAAAAATATTAGTTTTCTATAATTATCTTTTGTTATCGTGAAAGTCATCTGGAGAGATCTCTTAAATATTAAATCTTTTTTTATACCCACATTTTCTACACAATTCTTCAACTACTTTTCTCTTTGAGAAACCATTAAAAATGTTATTAGCTCTATCACTTTCCACTATTTCAGAAAAATCAACCTGATGTATGTTTCCTAAGTTAATTATACCTTCTCCATCAAGACAACATGGTACTACAGTTCCATCTACCAATATTGCAACTTGATTTCTTAGTCCATGACAAAAACTACTACTATTATCTTCTTTTTCATTTAAACCAGGCCATTGAAATTTATAATCTTGATTTAAATATACTCTATCGAAAACTTTAACTCCTCTACCTGGAATAATCTTTTCTTCAATTTTGTAAGGTAAACTAAATGCTTCCTCTATCCTTTGAAGGATATATCTATTTTTTTCTACTTTGTTTTCATTATCTTTTTCTACATTCCATAATCTAAATGATATTAACATTTCTGTATTCTTAATAGCTTCTTTAACAAATGAAATAATATTACTAATATATTCATCTTTACTAGTATTTATTTCATTTCCATCAAAACTATGCAGTGAAAAATTAATTTGTCTTATTGAACGTTTCATAAGTATTTTTTTCTTAACTGTATTTATAAGAGTTCCATTTGTTGTTATATTTACCTTAAAACCTCTTTCATAACTTAAATCTAAAAAACTATCTATTTCTGGATGCAAAAAAGGTTCACCTTTCACATGAAAATATATATAATCTGTATGCATCTTTATTTGGTCCAATATTTTACTAAAAGTTTCCATTTTCATAAATTCAGGTGAACGCTGAGTTCGAGGACAGAAATCACAATAAAGGTTACATACATTTGTAATTTCAATATAAAACTTTTTAAATTTTTTCATTAGTTTAGACTCCACTTCTATTCGTATTTTATCTAATAGTTATTGCTTTTTATATCATAACTTATGATACATGTAAAACGAAAAAATTTCAACGAAATATATACATATAAAAAATGCACGCTAATTTATAAATTTAGCGTGCATTTTAAATAGCACTTTGTTTAACAATTATAAACAAAACTTCTACAAAATACCAATATATATTTACTTTTCATTATTAACTTTCAAATCAACATCTTCCAATTTTATAACCTTAGTATTATGTTTCTTTTTGTATCCTAGCCATAACACTAAAAATAATGGTAATCCTATATATGAAGAAGTTACCCCTTTCCAATCTATTGTATCTGCTTGAAAATAAGTTAATCCTTGGCCTAAAATAACTACTATGCATAATACCAAAGCTATTATTGGACCTAATGGAAATAATTTAGCTGTATATTTCAATTTGCCCAAATCACGTCCTTGAGCCACATAAGCTCTACGGAAACGATAATGGCACAATGCTATGCCTACCCAGGCAACAAAACCTGCAAGTCCTGAAGCTGCTACAAGCCATACATAAACCGTTGTTTCTGCATAAAGACCTGTTAAAAAGCAAAGTGATGCTACTATTGTAGTTGCTATTAATGCATTTACAGGCACTCCTCTTGAATTAAGTTTTCCAAAGAATGCAGGAGCTTTTCCATCCTTAGCCATTCCATATAAGGTTCTGCTTGAAGCATACATTCCTGAATTTCCAGCTGATAGTACTGAAGTTAAGATAATAGCATTCATTAACGATGCTGCAGCTGCAATACCAGCTCTTTGAAATACCATAGTAAATGGACTAGTCTGAACACCTGCATCTGTGTAAGGAATTAATGCTCCAACTACAAATATTGTTCCCATATAGAATAGCAAAATTCTCCAGAATATTGTATTTATCGCCTTTGGTATATTTTTGCCAGGGTCTTCACTTTCACCAGCAGCTACACCAACAAGTTCAGTTCCTTGAAATGAGAATCCTGCAATTAAAAATATTAGAAAAATTGATTTAGGTCCACCTACAAATGGTGCTTCACCAACTGTAAAATTCTTGAATCCAACATAATGTCCGCCTATTATTCCATATATAGTTGCAATACCTACTATCAAAAATACAATTACAGTAGCTACTTTAATACCTGCAAACCAAAATTCTGCTTCTCCATATGCTCTCGCTGATAAAAGATTAAGCACAACTACTAATGTAAGGAATATAACACTCCATATAACAGGTGGAACTCCTGGAAACCAAAATTTCATAAGCACAGCACCTGCAACCATTTCTGTAGCAACAGTAATAGCCCAGTTATACCAATAATTCCATCCCATAGCAAATCCAAATGCTGGATCTACAAACTTTGTTGCATAAACACTGAAAGAACCTGAATCTGGCATGAAGGTTGCCATTTCTCCTAAACTAGTCATTAAAAAATATACCATAATACCTATACAACCATATGCAACTAAAGCCCCTCCTGGACCTGCTTGTTTAATTGTATCTCCCAGTGCTAAAAATATTCCTGTTCCAATGGCACCACCCATTGCAATCATGTTAAGATGTCTTGCCTTTAGAGTTCTTTTTAATCCACCTGACTCCTGCTCTTTAATTTGATTAACTTGTTCCATTTTTCTCCCCCTTATCGGTAATATTCTCCGATAAGTGAAATAACTAAGATAAAAAATGCTCTGAGAACACACTCAGAGCATTAAAATACGTATTTAATACATATTAATACATGAATGATAGCTCTCCACAAAATAAACTTTGTGACAGTCCTGTACATATTCTATACAAAGCCCAACTATATAGCATTAAAGCATCTGCTATAAGTTTCGGCAAAATTTCCTTTCAAACTGCTTCATAGTACTTACCTCTGCAGTGCTACTCTTAAATTTTGCGCCTCTATCTCAGTTATTCACTTATAATTAACTATTATACACTAAAACTTATAATTAGTAAATACATTTTAAATGTATTTCATGCAATTATAGTAATATATTTCATATTAAGTTAAATAATTCATAAACCAATTACTAAAAATATATTATTTCTTAGGTGCTAATATCATAATCATATTATTTCCCTCTAATTTAGGTGACTTTTCAATTACTGCAGTATCTTCTAATTTAGAAATAAATACATCAAATACCTTACTTGCTAAATGAGTATAATTGTTTTCTCTACCTCTAAATCTAATAGATACTTTTACTTTATTATCGCTAGATAAAAACTTTTTAGCATTATTGGCCTTAATTTGTATGTCATGTTCTTCGATATTAGGTCTTAATCTTATCTCTTTAATATCAACAACCTTTTGATTCTTTTTTGCTTCTTTTTCTTTCTTAGATTGTTCATAAAGAAATTTATTATAGTCCATTATCCTACACACTGGCGGCTTAGCTGTTGGAGAAATCATTACCAAATCTAATCCTTCATCTCTAGCACGATTTAAAGCTTCATTAGTTTTGATAATTACACTTTCTTCTTCACCCACCAATCTAATTTCATTTTCCCTAATACCTTCATTTAAATTAAAATTTTTATTAATAATACAACACCTCCATAATTTTGAATCTATAATTTATTATTATTTTTATCTGATTAAATTAAGAAAATTTCCATACTGAGCTGTACTTTGCATAATAGCATAATTATTATTATATCCAATATTTTGATTAACTTGTACAACTATATTTGGATTAATTTCCACTGCCTTAGCAGCACTGGTTATTTTTTTACCAATTCCAGTATACCCTGAAAATATATTTTTTACTTTATCAGCATCATTTTCAATTGCCTCATTAAGTTTTTTCTTATCAATAGATAAAGTATTATCTTCATTAACAGTTATTCCTATACCTTTTAATCTAGTTTCATTTCTCTTTAATGCACTTGTTGATGCTTTTAATATGTTGGAATCTAAATCATTATTTTGTATGTCACTAGAAAATTTATTATAGCTATTGACAAAATTTTCAATACCATTTTTTATTTTATTAGTATCACTTTTAACTTTTACATTAATTGGAGTTGTAGTGTTCTCCTTAAGATTTAAATTAACTTTTCCATTATCTAAACTTATATCATTTGTTTTAGCTGTATAGTTTACCCCATTTACATTATAATTTGCATCTTCAGCTGTCTGAACTTTATTACTAACTCCAGATGCAGCTGCTGCATTACCAACCTTGTCTACAATTTCAAAAGAATTAACTTTTCCAGTTTCCTTTGAATCAATTTTCATATACATTAAATTAGTTTTAGAATCTTTTACTACTGAAGCTTTAACTCCTGCATCAGAATTATTTATAGCATTAACCATACTATTTAAAGCTTTTTCATTGTTATCACTTGCATCTACTTTAAAGGATATATCCTTAGTTTGTCCATTGTGATTTATTGCAAAAGTGTTATTTCCTACATTAAACATCGCTTTGTCATAAGCATTAACCTCATTGCTCTTATTACTTTGATATTTAGCAATATTTTTAACTTCTACACTATAGGTCTTATTTAAAGCGCCCTCTTTTGCTGAAGCAGAAACCTTTTTATCATCACTTGAAACAGCAGTTTTGGATTGAAATAATCCATTGTTACTTTCATCTACTAAATTCTTACCTCTAGTAAAAAGCTCTGAAGCATCATTTTTAACTGTAGATACTGAATATATTTTACTAGAGGAATTTTTAATATTATAGTAATAGTCACTATTATTTGTTTTTATACTATTGTATGCTAAAGAAAGATCATCTAATGTATTATATTTTCTAACACTACTTGTATTGTCTATCATAGGAATGTTTTGATAATTCCAATTTAAACCATTAATCATTATAATCCTCCTCCTCGGTATAATATTTCCAAACTTATTATTTATATTATCGCATACTTTAAGGATAATTTATATAATTTTATCATTTTTTTCTTACTTTTTTGAAAATAGCAAACTTATGTAATTGAATTTAGAAAAAACAGCTTTGGAATTTCCAAAACTGTTTTTTACAAGCTTATAAACTTTATCTTTAGATTCTTATATATTTTTTAGCTAATAAAAACTTTATCCTCTTTTGTATCTATGACTATGACCTTTTTATTATCTACATCTCCAAATAGTACCTTATCAACAAAGTAAGGTTTTATTTGCTGTGATATGATTCTTATTATTTCCCTTGCACCATATTCTAAAGATAATCCTTTACTTGCTAACCACTTATAACACTTTTCTGTAACCTGTATTTTTATATTTTTAGTTTTTAACTTTTCTTCAAATTCTCTTATAGTCTTTTTAGCTACCAAAAGTGCCATATCCTCATTCATTTTATTAAACACTATGATATTATCTAACCTATTTCTAAACTCTGGAGAGAAAAATCTTTCTATTTCTTTATCTATATTTTCATTTTCTACAGTTCTTCCTCCAAATCCCATAAGAGGTTTTCCGATAGATCTAGCTCCTGCATTAGAAGTCATTATAAGTATTACATTTCTAAAATCGACCTTTTTTCCAGTACTATCTGTAAGAGTTGCATAATCCATTAACTGCAGTAATACATTTAGGACATCTGGATGAACCTTTTCAATTTCATCAAGCAGCAGTACACAATAAGGATTTTTTCTTACTGCATCTGTAAGAAGTCCACCTTCTTCATAACCTACATATCCTGGAGGAGCTCCAATAAGTCTTGCCACTGTATGCTTTTCTTGATATTCACTCATATCAAATCTTATAAGTGGAATATTTAATGCCTTTGACACCTGTTTACATATCTCTGTCTTTCCTACACCTGTAGGTCCTACAAACAACAGATTAGCCACGGTTTTATTTTCATCATTAAAGCCTGCACGGGATTTTTTTATAGCTGTAACTATAGATTCTATTGCTTTTTCTTGGCCAAATATCTCCTTTTTTATTGTTTCATCTAAGTTCTTAAGTATATCAGCTTCATCTACTGACACAGTTTTTTCAGGTATTTTAGCTATGGATGCCACTATTTTTTCTACATCCTTAGCATGTATTTCAACAGTACCTTCCTTCTCTGAATGAAGCTTTACATAAGCTCCTACTTCATCCATAACATCGATTGCTTTATCTGGAAGATACCTGTCTGTAATATACTTTGCTGAAAGCTCCACTGCAGCTCTTAAGGCTTCTTCTGTATATTTTACATTATGAAATTGCTCATAACTTTCTTTAAGCCCGTCTAATATATTAAAGGTATCCTCTATAGAAGGTTCCCTTACTTCGATTTTTTGAAATCTTCTTGCTAAAGCTTTATCCTTTTCAAAAACCTTTTTATACTCATCATAGGTAGTAGAACCTATAAATTTAATATTTCCTTTAGCTAGGAAAGGTTTTAGTATATTTGAAGCATCTACAGAGCCTCCTGAAACTGCTCCAGCACCTATTATAGTATGAATTTCATCTATATAAACAATGGCCTTTTCTTGTTTTTCTAAATTCTTAAGCACATTTTTTATTCTATTTTCAAAATCACCCCTGTATTTAGTTCCAGCCAAAAGAGTTCCCATATCCAAAGAATATATCTTACTTCCTTGAAGAAGCTTTGGCACCTTATTTTCTACAATCATTTTGGCTAATCCTTCCGTAATTGCAGTTTTGCCTACTCCAGGTTCACCTACATGAATTGGATTATTTTTAAGTCTTCTTGAAAGCACTTGTATAGTTCTATCTAATACATCTTCTCTTCCAATAAGAGGGTCTATCTGTCCATTTCTAGCTCTTTCTGTAAGTTCCATAGTGTACTGACTTAACGAACCTTCTTCTTGTCTTTCATGGTTCTCTTCATAAACATCTTCTTCTATCTCTTCCAAATCAAATTCTGAAGCACCATGAGTTATATACTCTAACATATCTAATCTTTGAATTCCCTGCTTCTTTAAGAAATAGCTAGCATAGCTTTCTTCTTCGTCATACATAGCTACAAATATATCACCTAAACCTATAATTTCCTTTTCTGCTGATAATACATGCTGTCCTGCTGAAGCCACTATATTGCCTATTCCAACAGTTTCTGTTGGTTCTCCTTTTTCTATCAAATCCATATTATCTTTAAAATATTTTATTAAATCTTCTTTTATATATTCTACATTACCACCACAATTTTCTATTATTTTTTTTCCTTCTTCAAAAAATAAGGAAGCATATAAAATATGTTCTGGTGTAAAATATTCATGTTTTGAATATTTTGCTTCATTATATGCAGCTGTAATGATTTCATTTACTATAGTATCTAATTTCATTTTTACTCCTCTTCTATACTAAATTTTAATGGAAATCCACTTTCTCGTGATGCACTCATTGCTTGTGTGATTTTGGTAGCTGCTATATCATAGGAATATATCCCTGCAATTCCTATGCCGCTCCTGTGTACATCATACATAATCTTTGTAGCTTCTACTACAGACTTCTTAAAAATTTCTATTAAAATTTTCACCACAAACTCCATAGTAGTATAATCATCATTGTATATAATTACTTTATACATTTTTGGTTTTCTTATTTTTATTTTTGTATCTTGCTTTTCAATAGTTTTCTGACTCATTTATAAACAACTCCAAAGTTAAAATTATTATACTGTTAGGTATAAATTAAGTTTAGTCTAATTTTCTTTAATTATTCCTACTGCTACTCCTATAATCCTTGCTCCTTCATCATTAATGCGAATAGGTTCATATTTCTTATTTTCAGGCATAAGGTATATTCCTTCTTTTTTATTTACAAATCTTTTTAGTGTAGCATTTCCATCTAAATTAACTGCTACAATATCCTTGTTTTGAGCTGTATATTGTTTTTTGATTATTACATAATCTCCATTATCTATATCAGCACCTATCATACTATCTCCTCTAACTTTTAATATAAAGCAATCCTTCATACCTTTAAGCCAATAAGTTGGAACATAAAAAACATCTTCAATTTCTGGATTCATGAGTATTGGTTCTCCTGCTGCTATATCGCTATATACAGGTAACTTTTTTAATTCCTCTTCACTATATTTATATTGCGAATCTGAATCTTTTACTATTATTTCAGAAATATTATTTATATCTCTAGATAATTCATAATCTCTTCCATGCTTTATGTCACAATACTTAAATGATTCCATAGAATACTCAATCCTTTTCTTTTCTACATAATTTTCATATTTTTTAGTAAATATGTGTCCTTTTACTTTTGATGGTAATCCTAAACTGCTAGTCTTACGTGATTTTATTAACCATCCATTTGAATTTTTACAGTTATCCTTACTAAGTACATAAGTAGTACTAGAATAAGTCTCATTGCTATTTATCTCTCTTACAAGCTCTAATTGCACCCTAGTTAGGTTTTGACTTTCATCTACTATAACATGAGTATATCTTTCATCAACAATATTTTTGCACTGCTGCAATGCTATTAATGCCATATCTTCTAAATCAATTAATTTTTTTTCTTCAAGCTTTTCATTATATAAAGTCATAATTTTAAAAATAGCTTTTCTTATATCAGAGTTTTTCATCAATCTTCTAGGTCCCTGTATTTTACTATTACTTCTTCCTATTCTATCTGCATCTTGATACTTCTCAAGTGTATTGTAATTACAACTTTTAATCCAACTTATTTCATCTATAATAAATTCTATATACTTATTATTCAATATCTTTAATTTCTCATATGACTTTTTAACCTCTTTTATGCACTGAACTAATATTGATTCCTTTTCTTCTTTACTTTCTATTAAATTATAATTACTATATTTTTTGTCATAACGAAAATATTTATATACAATGTCCTCTATACTATGTATATGCAATTTATCATCTAACTTTGAAAATAAGGTTATATAATTAAATTTAGTATTTTCTTTTGCTTTGTCATACATTCTTTTTATATCTTCAATTTGTGTACTATCTCCAGCAATCATCAAAATTCTATCTTTATCATATAAACAATAGTAGTTTTCTAAATACACGCTTCTATACACTGCTGTTGTAGTTTTTCCCGAGCCTGTTACTCCCTTTAGTAAATTATATCCTAACGATTTATTTTCAACTAATTTTATCTGTGCTGCATTTAATTCCATAACCACACCCCCTTGTATAGGAATAACCTTTAATTTAAGTATATTATAACTTAAATTGTTGTGTTATGTTATAAATATTTTATTAAAAATAAAGTAACTGCCGCAAGCTAAAGCTCTAGCTGCAATTATTACTCAATAATTATAAATAATTCCACGAAAGTGCTTATAAATATAATAAAAATACCAACATATACATAATGTTTTCTTCATTAATACATGTTGGTTTTCATGAATTATTTGTTTAAATTCAATTTTAATATTGATTACATTTTCATATGTATTACAAAATAAACTCTATTTACTCCCTGCCTCTAAAGTATATAGACAACTCTTTAGGATCTCTGACTAATATTTTTTTACCTATAAATTTAAGCATACCACTTTTTTCAAACCCCTTCATGCATCTTGATATAGTTTCTCTTGTGCTTCCTAACATATCTGCTAAATAAGTAATGCTTATATTCATATCAATTAATGTTCCCTCTTCCACTTCAACTCCATAATCCTTACACAATTTCCACAGCTTTGCTGAAAGCTTTTTATCCATCTTTATAGGTACAGTATTTTTAAGCTGCCTATAAAGCCTTCTAATTTTTCGTGCCATGGAATTTATTATAGTTCTTGTCAATTGAAAATCTCCAGCCATAATTTCTAATAAGTCTTTTTTGTAAAAGCATAAGATACAACTTTCCTGAAAAGCCTCACAATTTATAGATGCAGGCAAATCATCAAAGATTACTTCATTAACAAAATCTCCATCACCTAAAATATAAACTACTCTTTTTTGTCCCTCTTCTGAGTTTCTGTACATGGTTACCCTTCCATGTAAAACTAAATATATTTTATTGACCTTCTGCTTTTCGTAAAACAAAAGTTCTCCTTTTTTGAGCTTCACTTTAAAAGCCTTAGCTTTTAACAATTCTAAAGTTCTTTCATTTATGCCATTAAAAATTGATATTTGATTAAAATCTTGTTCTGTGGCTTTAATCATTATTACTTCAACCCCATACTTTTAATTTATTTAAATGAAATTCTCTTTTCTTAATTTTATTTTAGCAATTTTACATACATTTGTCAGTAACTTATGTTACAAAAATATGCTTAAAAGAACGGACATCAATGCCCGTTCCTTAAATTAGTTTATTACCAATAAATATTATCTTGTATCTCCACTTTATCTCCTAATTTTACATCTTTTAATGCCCATTTTTTATATTCCTGATATCCAGTTCTATCTATGATGTATCCAATATGTTCTTTACCTAATGGTGCATCTTTATCAATATATTCTTCTATAAAATCATAGGTATTCAATACAATTTTTATTATGCTTTCTTCATCTATCCATTTAGCAAAATCCTTAGCAAGTCTCGGATTCTTCTTACCTGTTCTTCCCATTATAACTAGCTTAAAGTATTTTTCATCACTTCTTGTCCAGGCACCTGTTGGACATTTACCAACACATTCTCCACAGCCAATGCACTTATCATGGTCCCTAACAACCTTAAAATTTTCAAAAGATAATGCTCCTGTAGATCTTTTCTTACAGTTCTTAACACAAGCTTGACAGCCTATACATCTATATCTGTCGTATTGTGGCTCAGTCATTCCTATAATTCCAAAGTCCTGCATTCTAGCTTTTATACAATCATTAGCACATCCTGTAAAAGCAATTTTCACATGGCGATCATTAGGAAAAATTGCTTTTTCCATTTTCTTTGCAAATGCAGATGTATTATAATTACCAAAAGGACAGACATTATTTCCTATACAAGCAGATACATTTCTTGTACCAGATGAAGCATATCCTGTATTCGAATCAACTTGATTTATTTCTAAACCTTCTATTACAGGTTGAATCAATTCATTTATCTTTGGAATGTTCCTCATATCTATTCCAGGTATTTCAAACCCTTGTCTTATAGTTATATGAACAGTTCCATTACCATATTCTTCAGCAATTTTTTGTAATATTTCAAAATGCTTTGCTTCCATATGTCCACCTGGAACCCTTATTCTTACTGCAGTCTTTCCTCTTTCCTTTGTAACTCTAAATGCGTTCTTTTTCAACTTTTTTGTATTAATATCTATAGACATACTTTCCCCCCCTTTAATCCATTAAATGTTTAGCCTTAGTATAGTTAAACACTGGTCCTTCTAAACAGATATAAGTATCATCCATCTTACAATGTCCGCACTTACCAAGTCCACAGCACATCTTTCTTTCATAAGAAACCCAAATATTTTCTTCTTTGATTCCTCTTTTAAGAAACTCAGCTATAGTAAACTTTATCATTATTGGAGGTCCAACAGCCACCACTTGTGCTTCTTCTATATTTTCGATTTTTAAATCTTTAATATAAGTAGTAATCAAGCCAACATTACCAGTATATCCTTCTTCAGCTTTATCTACAGTTACTGTAACATTTACACTTTTGCTCCATTTTTTTAGGGATTCTCTGAATAGTATATCGTCTGGTGATTTAAATCCAACTAAAAGATCTAAGTTCTTAACTTCATCTCTGTGCGCTGAAAAATAATCTACAATTCCTTTAACAGGAGCTAGTCCTGTTCCACCTGCAGCTACAATAACTTCTTTTCCCTTATATATATTTACATCAAATCCATTTCCATAAGGTCCTCTCATGAAAAGTGTATCTCCTGGGAAGAAAGTATGAATAACATCTGTAACTACTCCCACACGTCTGATTGTTAAATCTATATATCCTTCTCCTATTTCACATACAGATATTGGAGCTTCTCCGTATTTAGGTATAGAAACCTCAAAGAATTGACCAGGCTTTACATCACCTGTGAATTCCATTCTAAATGTATAATCAATATCTGTATGTGGAGTAATACTAATTATCTTACTAGCCTTTGGTAAATATATATTCTCCATTTACTTCACCTCTTCCATAGCGTTGTTTAATTTATTTATACAATTTGAAAGTGAGATATACTCTGGACAGGCATCGTCACATCTTCCACAACCTACACACATGTGATAGCCAAATCTCTTTTTAAAGTCATAAACCTTATGCATAACTTTAAATCTCATTCTTTCACCTTGATCTTTTCTAAAGCTATGTCCGCCAGCCATATCTGTAAATCCATCTACTTGACAGGAAGCCCAGACTCTTCTTCTTTCTCCAGTCTTTTCATTATCCTTGTAGAATATATCCTGCATTGTAAAGCAAGCACAGGTTCCACAGACTGTATTACATCTGCCACAAGCTATACATCTTTGTGAATACTCTTTCCACCCACTCCAATTGTTTACACTTGTATCTAAGTTTTCAGGAACTTTTACTTCTTTTTCATTAGCTTCTACGAATTTTGGACTTACCTCAGACTGTTCAGAAGCTTCAAAATATCCTTTAAAGCTTTCATCCTTACATTCAACAAAAACTTGTCCATCTACTACTTTTACAAATAGATCATATTCTTCTGTTTTGTTACTTCCCATACTTACACAGAAGCAGTTTTCAAAGCTATTTTCACATTCCATAAGTACAAATTTAACTTTTTCTCTTAATCTCTTGTAATATGGATCTTCTGCACCATTTTTTAAATATATTTGATCTAATCTCTTAACAGCATGTATATCACAGCTTCTTAAGAATATTAACGCTTTCTTATCTTCTACTTTAGGTTCTGTTACGCTGTCTTCTGTAAAGTAGAATATAGTTTGTGTAATTGGAAGAATAACTTCCTTTGGTGAAAAATTAGATTTCTTATTAAATTCTATTTCCTCAACCTTACTAACTTGACCATACCTAACAGTATCTGTATCTGAGAAGGTACCTTTACCTTTTAAAAGTATAGGAGCATAAACCTTATATTCATCCCCTATTGCGGTTAAAAAATCATTAAACTTTTCTGAGTTTAATTTATATCCCATATTAATCCTCCTTATGTTACTTTATTTTTATTATCTAATTCTTCAAGCTTTCTTATTTGATATATACCAATATGCTATGCCAACAAAAACCATTCCACCAACAATATTACCTAAGGTCACTGCTGATAAGTTATACATAAATCCATTGATGGATACTGCTGCTTTGTGTGGAATCATTAAAGCTATTGAAAGCAATGTCATATTAGCTACACTATGTTCAAAACCTGAAGTTATAAATGCAAACAAACACCAAAATACCATGATAAGCTTTGCAGCCTCATCCTTTAATTTGAAATAGCACCATACTGCTAAGCACACTAAAATATTACATAAAATTCCTCTTACAAACAGCTCCATATATGGTGCTGTCATTTTTGCAGTTGATGTTTTTAAAATAAATTCAGCTGTAGTACCTTTCCAAAGTCCTGATTGTACAAATAGTGCTGCTAACACTACAGAACCTAAAACGTTTCCAATATAACTAAAAATCCATATTCCCCAGACTGAACTCCATGGAACCTTTTTCTCCAGGGCACCTATTGACATAATCATATTATTACCTGTAAATAATTCTGAACCAGCGGCTAATACTAAACTTAATGCGATTCCAAAAGAAACTCCCATTGCAATTTTAGTAGCTGGTGAATTTACAGAGGATAGCAGTCCCCCTACCGTAAATATAAGTATAATTCCAAAACCTACAAACATACCTGCTAATGCCGATGCAATCAAATACCTGCTCTTACTTTCCTTTAAAAATGATGCCTTTTTTACTGCAGCTCCACTAAGTTTATTAATTTCTTCGCTAAACAAATTTACCACCCTTTCAAATTTTTTATACTGTGTTACATATCAACATAATTAGTTTGTATAAATTGTGGGCTTACTTCAAACTGCTGCTTAGACTTCACAAAGTATGATTTACAGTTTTGCATTTTATAGTGGGGCGAAAGCATCTTGGCGTATGTTATTTTCCATACCCCACTATATGATAAATATATCACAACTTCTTTTTTAACTCTGTGACGTCCATCACGTTTGTTAATTTTTTAAGCTTTGCTAGTAACTGGGGATTTCTTTGCGCCCATTCTAAAAATTGCTAAAATTAAAATCGATACTATAGCTAATGCTGAAAATACTAAAAATCCCTTGGAAAATCCACCTAAGTTTACACCAGTTTTATCTATAAAGGATGCCATTACAGGTGGTATAACAAATCCTCCGAAAGCACCTATTCCTCCAACCCATCCTGAAGCTCCTCCTATTGCATGTGGCACTTCTTTTGGAAGTATCTTAAATACAGCAGCATTTGTCACACCCATTCCAACTGCTAAAAATAAAATTCCTATTATAGCTATTGGTAATGAACTAGCAATAACCATACAAATAGTTCCTATAAGCATTATGAAAAGGGATACATTAGAAACTCTTTCGCCTCCAAGCTTATCAGCTATCTTTCCACCATATACTCTTACAACAGACGTAGTAATTGAGTAAAGTGCAGTTAGCACACCTGCCATTTTTATATTTAGTTTAAAGAAGCTCATCCAATAAGTAGGCAGCCAGCTTGTTAGAGCTAAAAATCCTCCAAAAGTTGTAAAATATATTAATACTAACGCCCATGTCTTCCAAGTCCTTGCAGAAATCATTAAACTTTCACTTACTTTATCATTTGGAAATAATTCTTGACCATACTCTTTTGATGCTATTCGTTTTGCTTCACTTTTTTCTACTCCAGCATCAATTAATTGAAAATACCATGCATTTTTGCCTATAATACAATATGCTATAGTTCCTATGATTAAAAATATTAACCAAGCTAAGTAAGAACCTGATAATCCTAATAATGGTAGTGCAACATTAGGTAGTAATAATGTAAATATTCCTGGTGCCAGGTTTCCAACACCTCCATATATTCCTAAAGCTGCTCCTTGTTTACTCTGAGGAAACCAATAAGATGCCTGGCTAACTCCAACAGAAAATGTAGCTATACCACAGCCAGATAATGCTCCAAAAATTAATAACAAAGAATAATACTGACTTAAATTTTGTTTGAAAAATGCCATAATTATGTACAAACCAGTCATGCCAATTATTGAAAGTCCAAGTAATGTGATAAAAGGTTTTCTCCCACCATTTATGTCTACCCAAGCTGCAAATGGAATTCTGAGCAATGAACCTGATAGATTTGGTATTGCAATAAGCAATGCTAGTAGAATAGGATTAAGAGTTGAAAAGCTTTGTTT
Organism: Clostridium carboxidivorans P7; assembly: GCF_001038625.1. Classification (GTDB taxonomy): domain Bacteria; phylum Bacillota; class Clostridia; order Clostridiales; family Clostridiaceae; genus Clostridium_AM; species Clostridium_AM carboxidivorans. The sequence continues at coordinate 204,524 of NZ_CP011803.1, read as the reverse complement.
AAATACAGCAATTGTAGCTCCATAAAGTGCTACTGCAGCAAACCCTACAAAAAAACCAGTGGTTGCTCCTGTTAGTCCTTGTTTTGAATTTCCCTTTAATTTCATAGAATTCATTATTTTTCCCCCTTTATTATATTTATTTCAAAAAATTGTTAATTATTTAACTTCATTTTATAAAGGAATTCCATTTATTTTTACGCTAAGTATATCACTATACATTTTTTTGTTCCGTGATTTATATCACGCTTTATGATTTTCTATTAGATTTTTAAAACAATTTTTTTCTTAAATGGTGAAACTATCAATTATGTCCAAAAACTCTATATAAAGAAAAAAGGTAATGACATGTCAATGGGGTAAAACATATCATTACCTTTTCTTATTTAATATACATACTTTCTAAAAAGGAAATACCACTACTAGTTTTAAAATATTTTTCTTTAATTATTTGTACTTGTTCTTTTCCTAAACAATCTTCAAAAATATTTACAATAAAGTCTGCCTCTACGAGAATTTGAAAGTCAACACTATCTATTTTACTATATGTATGATGATTACCTATTAAATAAATAATTCTATCAATAAAGTTCTTATTTAAATTAAATTCTTTTAAAATATCACAAGCTACATCTGGTCCTTCCATTTCCTGATATCTAGCCCCAGATGAACAATATTTCTTTTCGCTTTCCTTAATTCCAATATCATGTAAAATAGCAGCAACTTCTAAAATTTCAAGCTTTTCTTTTGAAATTTCTTCGAGTTCACCTATACTTTTGGCAAAACCATGAACTTTCATTGCATGATTTATTCTTTTGACATCACCATCAAAATACAATATCATTTTACTTAAAACTTGACTTATGAAACTTGTCAATACAAACAACTCCTTACTATATATTTTCTAATAAATACTATATATTAATTTTATCAAATTATAGATATTATAATATATTTTATTTCATATGCATAAATAGTAAAGATTTTAAAGTAAAACAACTTCTACTTCTTCACCTTTTTTTAACTTACCAGTTCCCTTTTTTACATCTATTAGACAATTACAACCAAGCATTGACGCAAGCATTCCAGAAGAATGCTTATTTTCAATAAAGCTAACCTTTCCATTATTAAAATGAGCACGTATAAATCTTCTCATCATACTTGGCTTATTAAATTCATCCTCCATAATTGCAGAAACCCGTTTATATTGCAAATTTTTATTTCCACTTATTTTAGATAAAACTGGTCTCACTAAAAGCTCAAAATTTGTAAGAGCTGCAAAAGGATTTCCTGATAAAGATATTATAGGCTTATTTTTATATAAAGAATACATTACAGGTGTTCCTGGTTTTAAATTAACCTTCCAGAAAATCCTTTCAGCACCTATTAGCTTAATCGTATCATGTAAAATATCTTTTTGTCCTACTGAAACACCACCTGTTGTTATTATCAAATCTACATCATCAACAATTTCACGTATCTTTTCTCCTACTTTTTCTCCATTATCCTCAATTATTTCTGAAATAATTGGTTGCAAGCCAAACTCATTTAATCTAGAATATATCAAATGTAAATTGCTATCGTAAATTTTTCCTTCCTTTAAGGTTTGTCCTGGAGTTCTAACTTCATCACCAGTAACAATAAGTGCAATTCTTGGTTTAATTTTAACTTTAACCTTTGAAACACCCATACTAGCAAGAACTCCTTGATGTATATAGGTAATTACTTCACCTTTTCTTACTAATAAATCCCCTTTTTTTATATCTTCACCGGTAAAACAATAATTATCATATTTATTAAGCTCATCATAAATTTCAACTTCATCTTCACCATAATTGGTCTTTTCTTGTCTTATAACACAATTTGCACCTTTAGGTATTTTTGCACCTGTCATAATTCTTGCTGCTTGACCTCTTTTAAGTGTTTTTTCACTATATCAACCTGCAAATATGCAATCTACAACTGTAAGCTTCCTTATATCTTCTTTACTTGCTCCCTTTGTATCTTCTGCCATAAGTGCATATCCATCAAGAGGCGACCTATCAAATGGGGGATTATCCATAGGTGCATAAATATTTTCATAAATTATTCTGCCACCTGCATCTATTAACTTAATTTCTTCAAATCTTTCAATTTCTTTTATACTTCTAATCATTAATTCAACGGCCTTTTCTAACTCTATCTTAAGCACAATTTATACTTCCTTTCCAATTTGACAATTAAAACATTTGCAAGGAGTGTACTAAAGACATAACTTTGATCATTTACTACTCTCAATTAACTAATACGTAAATTCAAAATTTTCCTTAATATTGAAAAAATCCGAGTAATCTATTTTGAATATTGGCTTTTTAACCTTTGAAACATCAATTTTAGCTCTGATTAATTGAGTCAAAATACCAGCATAAGATAGATCTCCTTGAAGAATAGCTCCATAAATCCTGCCATCCTTATGTATTACCTTTTTATAATTTCCATTATCATCACTTTCAATTTCAACTGTATAAGTTTCATCTGCAGGCTCATTAATTCCAAGGGACATTGTAGGAATTCCTAAAAAGTTCATTGTTGATTTGCTGGCAAAAAAATCAGTCATTTCACTTTTTACTCCTGCCATATTGCTTGCTGCAATAATTCCTTCTTTAACAGCCGTAGGCCAAATAGGATTTCTTCCTGTAACATCTCCTGCACCATAAATATCCTCACAATTTGTTTTTCCAGAGGCATCAATAATAAGTCCAAACTTATCTTTTTCAATTCCCGAGCCTTCCAAAAATCCAACATTAGCACGAACACCAGCTGCAACTACTAATAAATCACAAGGAATTTTTTCTCCATTTGTTAGCAATATATCTGTAATCTTTCCTTCTTCATCAACAATTAATTCCTTAATTCCTTTTTCATAATACTGCTTAACACCTTTACTCTCAAAACCTTTTTCATAAGCTGAAGCCGCTCTTTTATCAAGCTGAATTGAAAGCATATGATCTTTCATTTCAACAAGAGCAATATTTTTACCAGTATGCAGTAAACCCGAAATAACATCTATTCCTATAAGTCCGGCACCCATAATTACTATATTGTCACACTTTTTTGATAGCTCCATTACCTTCTCACAATCATCAAAATTACGAAATCCAATAGCATTAGGTGCAGTTCTTAAATTTGGTATAGGTGGGAAGAACGTGTTAGATCCTGTTGCTATAAGCAATTTATCAAATTTCACTATTTTGCCATCTAAAAGCACAACTTCCTTTGAATCCACATCAATTTTAGTAGCTTCATTGCCTCTAATCCATTCAATATTATTTTTATTTATAAAATCGTCTTCAACAAACTCAAGCTTTTTAACATCACGAATGCCTTCCATATAATGATGAAGTATACATCTAGAATAAATTTTATCATCCTTTGATATTAATGTAATTTCAGCTTCTTTGTCTAAATTTCTAAGCTGGCGGGCTCCATTAACTCCTGATGCCGAAGCACCTAAAACAACATATTTCATAAAACTCCCTCCCGTATTCCTTATTAGCACGTAAGGATTATTAATCCTTATGCTTCTTCTAATGTTATTGCACCCATTGGACATTTTTCCACGCACATAGGTTTTGGTTCATTATTTTCTGTACGATGAACACACATATTACATTTCATAATTTCCTTATATTCAATTCGATCACTTTTCAATACACCGTAAGGACATGCCATTATACACATATAGCAGCTTGCACATCGTTCTTTATCATATTGAACCAATCCAGTTTCTCTATCTTTAGACATAGCACCAGTCATACATGTATAAACACATTCTGGTTTATCACAATGACGACAGAAAATAGGTGCAGGTTTAGTTTTACTATCTATAGTTACACGATTTCTTGAATCACTACTTTCATGGCTAACAATACAAGCAGTAACACAAGTTAAACATCCTATACATTTGCTTCTATCAATTTTTATTCTTTTCATAATTAGATTCCTCCCATTTTAATTTTGGAAATATTAATTGGAGTAGTCTTATATGAAGGTTCTTTAGAGTAAGAATCATATAAAGATGGTGTTAGATTATTGCATTCCAAATAATGTAAAGGCGCATAAAGCTCATCATATCTAACATTGTCTGTAAGCTTAACCATGAAATTCGAATGCTTTCCATTTACAGAAGAAACTTTGATCATTTCATTTTCTTTAATATCAATTTCTTTCGCAAGTTTAGTATTGATATAGATATATGCATCTTTAACACTGACATCTTCAACAAATGCAACTTCTCTTGTACGTGTTTGTGTATGCCATTGCCCAACACTTCCTCTACCTGTATTCAATGTATATGGGAAATCTTTTGTAGCTACTAATGGATTTTCACGCACTTCTTCAAATATAAACTTGGCTTTTTTTGAAGGTGTATAATACATATTATCTTCATATAAACGTCTTTGGTCATCTGTAAGAACTTCACCTTCTCTAAAAGGCCATTGTATTCCATTTGAATTTACCAATCCATCATAACTAACTCCAGTCATATCGCAAGGCATATTTCTTGAGCACTCCTTCATTAAATTAAATGCATCTCTTGGAGTTTTCCATTTATCAAGAAGATTTCCCATGCCTAATGCTTTTCCAATACCATATATAATTTCATAGTCACTTCTTTCATCTTCTGATTTCTTAAGAACTGGTCGCATAGCAGAAATACGTCTTTCCGTATTGATATATGTGCCTTCTTTTTTTATACCAGGAACAGCTGGAAGATATATATCGCAATCCTTCGAACTATCCGTATCACCATAGATATCTTGTACAACAAAAAGTTCTAATTTTTTTATTGCTTCTTTAAAAGTTTCATTATTAGTCCATGAATGACGAGGATTTGTACAGACAATCCATAAAGCTTTTATTTCTCCAGAAATTATTTTTTCAATAATAACGTTATAAGGCAGTGTTGGCTTATCTGCAAGTACATCCTCATTAACGCCAAGGACTTCTGCCACTCGTTTACGTCTATCCGTATTATCAAAATCTCCACCAGCGTAAAGCATTGTAGTATTGCTATATGCACGAGAACCCATTGCATTACACTGACCTGTAATAGAATTAGCTCCAGTACCTGGTTTGCCAATATTACCTGTCATTAAAGCCAAATTAATAATAGCTTGAGCAGTTCTAACTGCTTCATATCCTTGGTTAACTCCCATAGTCCACCAAAATGAAACTCTCTTACCCTTATGAATTAATTCTACCAATTCTAAAATGGAGGCTTCACTAATCCCTGTTGCTTCAGCTGCTTTTGCTAAAGTATATCCTTTAACAAATTCCTTAAAATCTTCAAAGCCTTCTGTATAATTCTTTACATATTCATTATCTATGTATCCTTTTTCTATGAGCTTATTAGCTACAGCATAAAGTAATATTAAATCTGTCTTTCCCTTAATACCGTACCAATAATCAGCATTCTGTGCTGTTTCTGACTTTCTTGGATCTATAACTATTAATTTTTTATTTTTATTTTCTTTTATTCTTCCCCATAATATAGGATGCGCCAAAACTGGATTAGCTCCAATTAATATTATTGTATCAGAAAGTTCTGCATCTTTTAATGTATATGGTGGTGCATCAAATCCAAAACTCTGCTTATGAGCAACTACTGATGTTGCCATACATAGTCTAGTATTTCCATCCACATTGGCCTTTAAGTAATTTCTCATTACGTGACCAAATAATGCAAACTCCTCCAAGGCTAGTTGGCCAGTACCTAAACCTGCAACACTCTCTCTTCCATACTTTTCTTGCAACTCTAAAAACTTATCTGCAACTAGTTTATATGCATCATCCCAAGGAATTCTTTTAAAAGAACCATCTTTTTGTCTAAGCCTAGGTAATGTTGATTCTCTTACTATTGTCTGCTGCTTATCCAATGAAATTCCTTTGATACACGAAAAACCATTGTTGACTGGATAACCTTTTGTTGGTATTACTTTAACTATTTTATTGTCTTCAACATAAAAGTCTAAATTACAATCTAAGGCGCAATAATTACATGTTGATTGAATTTTTTTCATGACTACCCCTCTTTCCCAAATTTAGTATTAATGGTTGTATTATTCATATTTATATCATTAATTATTTCAAAAAATTGTTAATTATTTAACTTAAACTTTTTAAAAAAGAATATTTTTTCCTATTAATTGTAAGTATATCATGGTATATTTTTTTGTTCCGTGATTTATATCACATTTTATGGGTTATTGAAAAATATTATCTAAAACTATTCTGATGTGTATTTCTTAAATTTATAAATAAAAAAAGCCTACTCAAAAGTAGACTTTTCTAACATTAAATTTTATCCAACATATTGTTTTATTTTTTTTATATACCTTCTATCATTGCTTATCCGCAAAAGGCTTTCTATAAAATATTTACTGTGACTTTTAGGCATCCGTTTCTTTTCCACTAATTTAATCATAACCATACATATATCATATTTTTTCACATGAGTATGTCCATACTTAAAATCTTTATGCCTATTGTGAACTATATAACCATCACCAGTTTTATAAACCTTAAAATCTGGACTTTGATATATTTGTGTGCTCACTTCCATCACCCCATAATTATAGTATCGCGATATTGATATTATTATAAAAATATTAAGGATAACTATATATTATGCATAAATATCTGTATAGAAAACTAGTATATATTATATTTTATCACATATACTAGTTTTTCGTTACAATTATGAAATGTTTTAATATTCTAATTAAACGTTTATTTCTGCTTCTTCTCCTAATAAATCTTTATTTTTCTCTAATATAGGTTTTATTTGTTCTTGTACAAAATCTACTACCTGTCCTGGTGCTCTTCCAACAAACTTTACTGGATCTATTAGTGATAATATTTCTTCTGAAGTCATATTAAAGAAAGGATCATTTATTATTCTTTCTATAAGATCATTATCCTTTCCTTCAACCTTTACCATTTTAGCAGCTTCCATGGAATGCTGTCTTATTCTTTCGTGAAGTTCCTGTCTATCTCCACCTTTTTTTACAGATTCCATAATTATATTTTCTGTTGCCATAAAAGGAAGTTCCTTCTTAACATGTGATTCAATAACTTTTGGATATACTACCATGTTGGAGGATACATTCATATAAAGATTTAATACACCATCTAATGCTAAGAATGCTTCTGCTACAGATATTCTCTTATTTGCAGAATCATCCAATGTTCTTTCAAACCATTGAGTAGCAGCTGTTATTGCTGGGTTTAATGAATCAACTATTATATATCTTGAAAGAGCTCCTATTCTTTCTGATCTCATAGGATTTCTCTTATACGCCATAGCTGATGAACCTATCTGATTCTTTTCAAAAGGCTCTTCCATTTCCTTCATATTCTGAAGTATTCTTAAATCGTTACTAAATTTATATGCACTTTGAGCAACCTCTGAAAGAGTATTAAGTATTGTTGAATCTAACTTTCTTGTGTAAGTTTGACCTGTTACCATGAATTCCTTTTTAAATCCCATCTTTTCAGTAACCATTCTGTCTAAAGTTTTTACTTTAGCCTCATCTCCATTAAAAAGCTCCATAAAGCTTGCTTGAGTACCTGTAGTTCCCTTTACTCCTCTAAATCTCATATGATCTATTAAAAAGTCTATGTTTTCTAAATCTAAATAAAGATCTTGAATCCAAAGTGATGCTCTTTTGCCTACAGTAGTTAATTGCGCAGGTTGAAGATGTGTAAATCCAAGAGTAGGTAAATCTTTATATTCTAAAGCAAATTTAGTTAAAGAATTTATAGTATTAATGATTTTCTTCTTTATTATAAAAAGAGCTTCTTTCATTACTATTAAATCGGTATTATCTCCTACATAACAACTAGTAGCCCCTAAATGTATTATTCCCTTAGCTTTAGGACATTGTACACCATATGCATATACATGGCTCATAACATCATGTCTTACTTCTTTTTCTCTCTTTTCTGCTACTTCATAATTTACATTATCTACATTTTCTTTCAGTTCTTTTATTTGTTCATCACTTATGTTTAAACCTAGCTCTTTTTCACATTCAGCTAGAGCTACCCATAATTTTCTCCAAGTCTTAAATTTCATTTCATCAGAAAATAAATAACTCATTTCTTTAGATGCATATCTAGTATTTAAAGGTGTGTTATATATATCTCTTTGTTTCATAATAAAAGTACCTCCAATGCGTATATAATTTATAATTGTGCCTTTTTAATTCATATTATAACATATGTTTAATTCATTTCATATATATTATGTTCGTATTTTTATTTTTTATTATTTAACTTCAATAAATTGTTCTATTCTATGTACTGCAATTAATATAATTTACTATACTAAGTTTATTAGATTTGGGGGTATGAGAATTTATGTACAAGTTTAGCATTTTAGACAAAATTTCTCTCGTATTAGTAATACTAGGTGCTGTTAACTGGGGACTTATAGGTTTATCAAATATTAATTTAATAGGACTTTTTTTAGGAGAACCAGCTGATTTAATAGGTAGGCTTATCTATATATTAGTAGGTGTATCTGGTCTTAACATATTACTTATTCTTTTTAGAATGAAAAGGACTGTAAATATTAGGCCAATAAATAAAAGGCTCTAAAAGAGCCTTTTATTTATAAAAATCAAATATTATTCATCTAATGAATCTATTAATTTAGTAACTTCTTCTACAGCTAATGCTTCATCATCACCTGATGCAGTAATTTTAATAGTTGCATTTTTAGTAACTCCTAAAGATAAAACTCCTATTAAGCTTTTTACATTAGCTTTTTTTCCGTCAAATTCTATACTTATGTCTGATTTAAAAGAAGACGCTTTCTTTACTAATAATGTAGCTGGTCTAGCGTGTAAACCAGTTGCACTTTTAACTATAACTTCTTTTGATACCATTTAGTTCACCTCTATTTTAAAATTTTACATTGTACTAACTTTTCAATTCAATTATATCATTTTCTGCAGATGTTTCAACAATTATTTTTGTATGAAAATGGTTACATTGTAATAAATTTTACTTGTGTCGACTTATTTATATATAATAGTATAACTAAATTTATGATTCTTATTGCAATTCAGCTACGAATTTTTCTATTCTATCTAATCCTGCTTTTATGTTATCCATAGATGTAGCATAAGACAATCTTACATAGTTATCCATGCCAAATCCTATACCTGGTATAACTGCAACCTTTTCTTTTTCTAAAAGTGCTTGTGAAAAAGTTAATGAATCCTTAACTTCACATCCATTAGACTTTTTACCAAATGTCTTTGATATATTCATCATTACATAAAAAGCACCTTTAGGTTCAGTGCAAGATAAATTTTCTATTTCATTTATCTTTTTTACCATATAATCTCTTCTGCTCTTAAATTCTTTTACCATTTTTTCAATTTGTACTTCATCACTATTTAAAGCTTCTACAGATGCATACTGCGCAATTGAATTAGGATTAGCTGTAGTATGACTTTGGAGACTTGACATCAATTTTATTATTTCTTCATTAGCTGCAGCATATCCAATTCTCCAACCTGTCATAGAATAAGTTTTAGAAACTCCATTTATAGTTATAGTCCTATTGTAAGCATCCTCTGAAAGACTGCCAATGCTTATATGTTTTTCATCTCCATATATAAGTTTTTCATATATTTCGTCAGATAGTATTATTAAATCATGCTTCTTAGCTAACTGCGCTATGGCTATTAACTCTTCTTTTGTATAAACAGTTCCTGTAGGATTATTAGGACTATTTACAAGTATAATTTTTGTTTTATCTGTTATTGCTTTTTCTAAATCCTTTATATCATATTTAAAATTATTAGCTTCGCTAGTTTCTACAAATACAGGTACACCATCTGCTAATTTTACCAGTTCAGGATAACTTACCCAATATGGTATTGGTATTATAACCTCATCTCCAGGATTTAATGTTGCTGAAAAGGCATTTGCTAAGCACTGCTTTGCCCCTGTAGAAATTATAATCTGTGAAGCATTGTATTTTAGGCCATTATCCTTATAAAACTTATTAGCTATAGCTTCCTTTAATTCTGTAATTCCAGATGCAGCTGTATACTTTGTAAATCCCTGCTTTATAGCTTGGATAGCTGCATTTTGTATGTTTTCTGGGGTATTAAAGTCTGGTTCTCCAGCTCCAAATCCAATTACATCAATTCCTTCTGACTTCATTTTTTTAGCCTTTGCTGTTATAGCTAATGTAATAGATGGTTGAATTTGCTGAGCTTTTTTTGATAGTATCATTTTTACTTCCTCCATATATAGTAAATTTTAAATATTTAACTAAATTGCAACTTAAAAATTTCGTTTAGTTATAATATACCATCATATTGGCATGTTTACAATTAAATATTTTATTTTTTGCAATTTGAGAAACTTCATTCATGCATAATAACTATATTCAGATTTACTTAAAGATACTCATTATTACCCCGAATTGGTAATTTTAGCTTCTAGACACCAATATTACACCTATTATAATAAAAACAACACCTGCTATTCTCATTATTGATATATTTTCTTTAAAAATAAAATAAGAAAAAAACATGATTAGTACATATCCTATACTAACCATAGGATATGCATAACTTAACTCTACTTTACTTAAAACTTTTATCCACAATAAAAAACTTACTCCATAAGATATAATACCGCACATTACTGGTACATTTTTCAAAATTCCTAAAATACTAGGTATTAAATAACTACCAGAAAAATTCAGCTGTAAATTAACTGCTCCATATTTAACTAAAACCTGTCCAATAGCTCCTAAAAAAACTGAAATTAAAATCAAACCTATCATACTCGCAACTCCTTATATCCATTTATTAAAGCATTAATGAAGCTATAAAAGCTATATATCATTATAAATATTTCAGGGAAAGCATATCTCCCTTGACCTTCCGTTACAAAATAAACCGAAGTAAACATAAAGAACAATACAACTAAATACAAATCAAATTTACTCAACAATTCAGTTTGTTTCTTAAATATACTTTTTAAAATACATAGGCTGTAAATTAGCATATATATAATACCAAAACCAAATACTAATTTTCTTATATTATTAGTTATAGTTAACATAGTTGTTTTAGTATGTTCGCTTATCCCAGTTCCATAAGTACTATATGAAATATCATCTCCTACAAAATATGTATTAAACAATCTTTTAAATCCTAATTCTACAAATTGTACTGGATGCTCTTTAATCCACTTCTTTGCTGCACTGCTTAACATTTTATTCTTCTGAGTCATGTTAGCATTCTTGTATTCATCTGTTTTTACTATAGAATTTTCTACTTCTTCTGCTGGCATCCATCTTCCTACATTATTTTGAGAATTGTTGTTTATATATAAAACTATTCCCCCATTATTAGATACATAAGTAAGTTGTCCCACAAGCTTTGTATTTCTATAAAGCCAAGGAGAAATCACTAATGTAGAGACTAAAAGAACCACAAAAGAATTTTTAATAGATTTCATAAGTTTCCTTTCTTTAAGCAAATCTACTAAAAATATTGCAAAGAAAAATACTGCAAAAAAAGGCTTTACCATAGTATTTAATCCAGTTAAAATACCTATCCATAAATATTTAAATTTTCCACTTCCAAAATATATATTAGTGATTAAAAGTAAAATTGTAGTAAACAGCACTTCTGTTGCAAGCAAACTATTATAAAATATGTTATTAGGCATAAATACAAATACAGCAAATATTATTTTCTTTTTTCCTTCTTTAATGCCCAATTTATCTAGTATAGAAATAAAGCATATATTACTTACAAGGGTAAGCAATATATTAAATATTTTTGCTTTAAGTATGCTAGCCCCAAACAACTTAAATATGCCTCCTAATACTATACAATATCCTACAGATGTATAAGTATCTCCCCAAGGGAGTCCATTGGCTATATCGACTGATAAATTGTAATAATAGTCAAAATCAGAAAAGGGCTGTGTATTTACAAAAGTTACCCATAGTATAGAAGCTAATAAGCCCAAAACTAGTACAACTTTGTAATACATACTTTCTTTTAAACTTTTGATTTCCATGTATAAAATCCTTTCTAAAACTGTAAGTTTAATTCTTATTATAATTTAAAATATATTATGGCTAAAATTGATATTCCCCACATAACTATATTTATTAGAAAAGGTTTATCCTTTCCAAAAACATCCTCTGGCTTTCCACCTATGTTCTTCTTGTCCATTAAATACTCATATCTAAAAATACCATATAAAATAAATGGAATAGTAAATATCATAGTTTTACTTTGTACAGAACTAAAAGTATATAAGCAATAGGCCATAAGAATAGATGGCGTTACTATAGTCAACATTTTATCTATCATACCAACTGAATACTCTTCAAGTATTTTTCTGTGAGAACCACTCTTATCTTTTAGTGTTATAATTTCACTTTTTCTCTTGTTAAGTGCTAAAAATAGCGACAATAGAATTGTACACAAGAACAGCCATGAAGATACTTGCACTCCAGTAGCAAGACTTCCACTTTCCACTCTTAAAACAAATCCAAAAGTAATTACCATAACATCAATAATTACTATGTTTTTTAACTTAAAACAATAAGCCACATTTATTAACATATATGATATGAGTATAGCTGAAACTTTAATACTTAAGTACATATATGAAAAAAACAATACAGCACAAACAATGAAAAAGTCAAGAATAATTGCTTGCTTTTTTGATACTCTTCCACTTGGTAGTGGTCTATTTTTTTTATCTGGATGGCATCTATCCTTTTCTATATCAACTATATCATTTAATACATATATAGAAGAAGATGTAAAACAAAATAAAATAAAAGTTAAAACATTTGCATACAATATATGTGTATTAAAAAAGTTTCCTGAAAAAACTATGGCTGCAAATATAAAAAAGTTTTTAATCCATTGCTTTGGTCTCAATAATTTCACAATTGCCTTAATGTCCATTTTTTCCTCCTAAAAATCAAAGGTTGTATTATTATATACCTTTTACATTTTAGCACAGCATACAATATAGTCAATATAATTTGAATTAACATCTATAATAAACTAAAGGATTTGAATTAAAATTCAAATCCTTTTACAAATCTTATTATTCTTATCTTGGCTGCACGATTAACTTTATAGCAGTTCTTTCTTCTCCATCTATCTCAATATCAGTAAATGCTGGAATACATATTAGGTCTATTCCACTTGGTGCTACAAATCCTCTTGCTATAGCCACAGCTTTTACAGCTTGGTTCAATGCTCCTGCTCCTATAGCTTGTATTTCTGCAGCTCCTCGTTCTCTTAAAACTCCTGCTAGAGCACCTGCAACTGAATTTGGGCTTGATTTTGCTGAAACTTTTAATACTTCCATAATAAACCTCCTATATGTTATATTAACTTAATTAGTTATTGTTACTACTTTATAATATTCTACAAAAAATTAAAAATTCCTTTTAAATTTTGTAAAGCTTTAAACTTTACAGAATTCAAAAGGAATAATTATCATCTTAACTATTTTGCATATTCGATGGCACGTGTTTCTCTTATAACATTAACTTTTATTTGACCAGGATATTCTAATTCATTTTCTATAGTTTTAACTATGTTCCTTGCCATTTCAATAGCACCTGCATCATCAATTTCTTCTGGTTTTATCATAATTCTGATTTCTCTACCTGCTTGAATGGCATATGACTTTTCTACGCCTTCACATGTGTTTGCTATTTCTTCTAATTTTTCTAATCTCTTAATATAAGCTTCTAAAGTTTCTCTTCTTGCACCAGGTCTTGCAGCTGATATTGCATCTGCTGCTTGAACAAGTACCGCTTCTAAGGATATAGATTCTACATCACCATGATGAGCTGCAATAGCATTAACTATTACACCAGATTCACGATACTTTTTGGCAACTTCTGACCCAATGATAGCATGAGGACCTTCTACTTCATGATCCACAGCCTTACCTATGTCATGTAGTAATCCTGCTCTCTTGGCTACAGTTGGATCTATTCCAAGTTCTGAAGCCATAAGACCTGCTAAATAAGCAACCTCTATAGAATGTTTTAGTACATTTTGGCCATAACTGGTCCTATATTTCAATCTTCCTAATAACTTTATTAATTCTAAATGAAGACCGTGTACTCCTGTTTCAAAAGTTGCTTGTTCGCCTTCCTCTTTGATATCATTTTCAACTTCTTTTTTAGCTTTTTCAACCATTTCTTCGATTCTTGCTGGATGAATTCTTCCATCAATAATCAATTTTTCTAATGCTATTCTTGCTACTTCTCTTCTTATTGGATCAAATCCTGAAAGAATTACTGCTTCAGGTGTATCATCAATAATTAAATCTACACCAGTAAGAGTTTCAAGGGTTCGTATGTTTCTACCTTCTCTACCTATTATTCTTCCTTTCATTTCATCGTTAGGAAGAGTAACTACATGAACTGTAGTTTCAGCCACATGATCTGCTGCACACCTTTGGATAGCACAAGTTATTACTTCTCTTGCCCTCTTGTCTGCTTCCTCTTTTGCTTTTGTTTCCACTTCTTTAATCATCATTGCAGATTCATGTTTTATTTCCTTACTAACTTCTTCTAATAAAATTTCTTTAGCGTCTTCAGTTGTTAAACCTGAAAGCTTTTCTAATTCCTGTCTTTCTTTTTCATATAATTTCTCTACATTTGCTTGAATTTCACTAATCTCTTGTTGCTTCTTACTTATACTTTCTTCTCTTTTTTCCAACATATCACTTTTTTTATCAAGTAATTCTTCTCTTTGGATTAACCTTCTTTCAAGCCTTTGACTTTCATTTCTTCTATCTCTTGATTCTTTTTCTAAATCTGATCTTAATTTATGAACTTCTTCCTTAGCTTCAAGTATAGCCTCTTTCTTTTTAGACTCAGCATCTCTTTCTGTTTCTTCTTTTAATCTATTAGACTCTTCTTGAGCCTGTGATTTTATAGCATGCGCTTTATTTTTCACAACATAAAACTCTACTAATAAACCAATGGCTATTATTACGCCAGCAATAATTTCATATATAATAGGACTCACATGAACACCTCCTTTGCTTTTTGTGCATCTATCCTTTAGTTAAATATGCAAGCATAGAAAAGGTGACATATTTATTCAATTGGTAATTAATTTAATACATGATAAACCAGAATTTGTCTTAATTTTATATTATATTTTGCCCATTGTCAAGTTTTATGTGCATTATTTCAGTTATTACCTTCCTTACTAATTACTTCAATAAATTACACCAATAATTGTTTAATAAAATCGCAAGCTTTTTACAACTTGCGATAACCTAAACACTATTTATTTTCAGAATTAGCTTCTTGTTTTGATTTATTTTCATTCTTAGTTTCAGCTTTATTAGCACTAGGTTTCATAATAGGCAGCTCATATTTTTCCCTTATTTTATTTTCTATTTCATATAGTATACTTGAATTTTCCTTTAAAAATTGTTTTGCATTTTCTCTTCCTTGACCAAGTCTATTTTCTTTATATGCAAACCATGCTCCACTTTTCTGTACAAGTTCTTCTCTTACTCCTACGTCTAATACATTTCCTTCTCTTGATATTCCTTGATTATACATTATATCAAATTCTGCTTGTTTAAATGGTGGTGCAACTTTATTTTTAGTAACTTTTACTCTTGTTCTATTACCTACAATTGAATCTCCCTGTTTTATGGAATCTATTCTTCTAATATCCATTCTTACTGAAGCATAAAATTTTAATGCTCTTCCACCTGGTGTAGTTTCAGGATTTCCAAACATAACACCAACCTTTTCCCTTAATTGGTTTATAAATATAATCACACATTTTGACTTATTTATAGCTCCTGTAAGTTTTCTCAAAGCTTGAGACATAAGTCTTGCCTGTAATCCCACATGTGAATCTCCCATTTCTCCTTCTATTTCAGCCTTAGGAACTAAAGCCGCAACAGAATCTACAACAATTACATCGACAGCTCCAGATCTTACTAAAGCTTCAGCTATTTCTAATGCTTGTTCTCCTGTATCTGGTTGGGATACTATTAAGTTTTCTATATCTACACCTAATGCTCTTGCATAAACTGGATCTAATGCATGCTCTGCATCTATAAATGCAGCAGCTCCTGCAGCTTTTTGCGCTTCGGCTACTATGTGCAGTGCAACAGTAGTTTTACCTGAAGATTCAGGGCCATATATCTCTACTACTCTGCCTCTTGGAACACCACCTATTCCTAAAGCTATATCAAGATCTAAACATCCTGTTGATATAGCTTCTATATCTAAAGTACTATGTTCCCCTAATTTCATTATAGATCCTTTTCCAAATTGTTTCTCTATCTGTCCAAGTGCAGCTTCTAAAGCCTTTAACTTTTCGCCATTAACGTTTCCCAAAAGGGTCACTTCCTTTCTTAAATTACAATATATAATAATATAAAACTCGCTTATCACAAATTCGAACATTTGTTCTAAACTAATTATATAATATATTACATTTACGGTCAACTACATAAATGTAATTAAAAATAACATTTTTAACTTTACAATATAATTATTGACAGTATTACATATATCTAGTCCACAAACAAAAAAATAAGATACAATTTTCAAAATGAATAATAATTAATAAACAGTTAAGAAAGTTCTTTACTGTAAAAGTAACTTCCTTAACTATTAAATATCCACTAAAATATTGTATCACATTTTACTTATCATGCTAAATTTTATTTTCTATTTGTCTGTTCTCATTACTTCCTTATTTTTAACAAAATAATCCACACCTGAAATTATAGTAATAATTACCGCTAATCCCATTGCTATATCTGTAGTTATATTTAAAAACTTATGTGGATAATTAATAAACCTTCTAATAATTCCTAAAGATACATGATTATAATTCAAGTTTAGCAATGCTAATACAATGGCTATTATTTGGGTTACTGTTTTAGCCTTCCCCCATTTACTAGCTGCTATAACTATCCCTTCTGCTGCAGCTACTGTTCTCAAGCCTGTTACTGCAAATTCTCTAGCAATAATTATTGTAGCTACCCAGTTTGGTATTATACGATATTCCACTAATGATATTAATGCTGCTGTAACTAATAACTTATCTGCCAAAGGATCCATAAATTTGCCAAACCTAGTTACTTGATTTCTACTTCTTGCTATGTATCCATCCAGCTTATCCGTAATTGAAGCTATTATAAATATAGCGATGGCAATAAGTTTACCATAAGGTACACCTTTTATAGTTATAAATATTAGAAAGAAGGGAATTAATAAAATTCTTAATATCGTAAGTTTATTTGCAAGATTCATCACATACAACTCCTATTAAATCATATTCTAAGCTATGAGTAATCTTTACGTTAACTATGGAACCAATTTCCAAATTGTTATCACAGTTAAAGTAGACTAACCCATCTATCTCTGGTGTCATCTCATAATTTCTCCCATACCATTCTTCTTCTTCTTTACCTTCTACTATAACTTCATACACTCTTCCGATTTTATTGCTATTGATCTGTTTTGATATTTCCTGTTGAATACTCATCAGTTCTTCTTCTCGACTTTCCTTTACCTTTTCATCAATCTGATTTTTCATTAAAGCTGCTGGAGTTCCATCTTCTCTGGAATACTTAAATACTCCTAACTTATCCAGTTTTTCATCCTTAATAAAATCTTTTAATTCCTGAAAGTCTTCTTCAGTTTCTCCTGGAAAGCCTACTATAATAGATGTTCTAAGTACAATATTTTTTACTTTTTCTCGAAGTTTATTTATATTATTTAATATCTCTTCTTTAGTTCCTCTTCTTCCCATAGCTTTTAAAATATTATTACTTATATGTTGAAGTGGAATATCTAAATATTTACATACTTTAGTATTAGTTGCTATTTCATCTATAAGTTCTTCTGTAATTTCTTCTGGATAACAATAAAGTATCCTTATCCAATGAATATTCTCTATTTTAGAAAGCTTACGTATAAGTTCACTAAGAGCTTTTTTACCATATATGTCTGTTCCATATCTAGTAGTATCTTGGGCTACAAGTATTATTTCTTTAACCCCTTGCTGTGCTAAACTTTGTGCTTCTTTTATAATATTTTCCATTGATCTACTTCTATATTTTCCTCTTATTTTAGGAATTATACAATAAGTGCAAAAATTATTACAGCCTTCTGCTATTCTTATATAAGCTGTATGAGATGGAGTTGTTAAAATTCTTTCTCCTTCATTTATTCCTGCATCTTTATATTCACAGCTATAGACCTTTTCTTCACTATTTTTAATACACTTATCTATGCTTTCATTTAATTTATCATAATCATTAACTCCCAGCATTACATCTATTTCCGGCATAAGCTCCATAAGTTCTTTACCATATCTTTGAGTAAGACATCCTGTTACTACAAGCAATTTACAATTATATTTATTTTTATATTTAGCCATTTCCAATATGGTATCTATAGATTCTTGTTTTGAAGTTTCTATAAATCCACAGGTGTTTACAATTATTATGTCTGCTTTTTTTGCATCATTTACTATTTCATTGTTAGCTTTAATATTGCTGAGAATAATTTCAGAATCTATTCTATTTTTATCACAGCCCAAACTTATTAGTCCAACTTTTAAATTATCCACTATTTTTCCTCCTGAATATATACTGTTAAAATTAAAAAACACACACTTTATTTTAAATCTACTTTTTATATTTTACAAGTAAGTTTTTAGATTTAATTACAAATCTTCTCGATTTATAAGCACCTGCCTTGGTTTACTTCCATCTCTCCCTGAAATAATTCCTCTTTCCTCCATTTGATCTATTATTCTAGCAGCTCTATTATATCCTATTCTAAGTCTTCTTTGTAAAAGCGATGTAGAAGCTTGACCTGCATCAACAACTATTCTGGTAGCTTCACCTAGTAATTCATCACATTCTGAATTGCTTTCACTTGTACTACTATCTATTTGATTTATTATTTCATCTTTATATTCTGGTTCTCCCTGCTGTTCTTTAATAAAGTTAACCACATTTTCTACTTCATTTTCTGAAATGAATGCTCCTTGTATTCTTATAGGTTTAGGCTCCCCTACAGGATAAAATAACATGTCTCCTTTACCTAAAAGTTTTTCTGCACCAGTGGTATCAAGTATAGTTCGAGAATCTATCTGGCTTGATACAGCAAAAGATATTCTGGATGGTATATTAGCTTTTATAACTCCTGTAATAACGTCAACAGAAGGTCTTTGTGTTGCAATAACTAAATGCATACCTGCAGCTCTTGCCATTTGTGCTAGTCTTCCTATGTAATCTTCAACATCGTTTGGGCATACCATCATTAAATCTGCTAATTCATCAATAATTATTACCACAAAAGGTAGTTTACTTTCAATTTTACCTTTTTCAAATAATTCATTATAACCTTCAATATTTCTCACTGAATTTTCCGCAAAAAGCTTATATCTTCTAGTCATTTCTTGAACAGCCCAATTTAAAGCACCTGCAGCTTTTTTAGGATCTGTAACCACAGGTATCAAAAGATGAGGTATTCCATTATAAACACTGAGTTCAACTACTTTAGGATCTATCATTAAGAGTTTTACATTTTCTGGTGAGTATTTATAAAGTAAACTTATTATAAGGGTATTTATACATACACTTTTACCGGAACCAGTTGCACCTGCTATAAGCATATGAGGCATTTTGCTAAGATCAGATACAACACAATTTCCTCCTATATCTTTTCCTAAGCAGTAAACTAAATTTTTATTATAATTTACAAATTCAGGTGATTCTATAACTTCTCTCAAATAAACAGGTGTTAAATCTCTATTAGGTACTTCTATTCCTATAGCAGATTTACCAGGTATAGGAGCTTCTATTCTAACTCCTGAAGCTGCAAGTCCTAATGCTATGTCATCAGATAAATTAACTATTTTACTTACCTTCACTCCTGGACTTGGCTGTAATTCAAATCTAGTAACTGAAGGACCTTTACTAACCTGATTGACATTAGCCTCAACACCAAAACTAGCTAAAGTCTCAACTAACTTATTAGCATTACTGATTAATTCCCTTTTATCCTCTTTATTTAATTTAGATTGAACATTGAGCTTAAGCAAGTCTATCGGTGGAATTTTATATTTGACACTTTGTACATTATGACCTATTTTTATCTGTCTATCAAGTTCCATATTAATTGAATCATCTACTGCTTTATCTGCAGCACATTGAATTTGCATTTCTGGAACCTTGTCCCTTAATTTTTCATCTTTTTTAACTTCAATATCCTTTACTTCTTCATCAGTTTTCTTATCTCCTGCTTTCATAAAATCTAATATCTTTATCCTATTATTTATATTTTTTATAAAACTTTGCTTTTCATCATTATTTTCTAAATGATCACCTTTTATGTCTTCTTTTTCTTGAATAATTTCATCATCCACACCATCATCTTTTAATGCATATTTAATATTATGTAATATATCATATATGGTAATTTTACTCATTAATATGAAGCATATTATATATATAGCAATAAAAATCACATAGCAACCTACAGTACCAAATAAATTTAATAAAGGTATATCGATTAAAAAGCTTATAATTCCTCCATGTACTATTTTGTCTGTCTCATATATCTTTTTTATACCTAGGCTTATATCATTATTTATATAATAATTAGGCATTAATATCATCTGTATAAATAATAAAGTATCTATTATAGAAATTAGTATTCCATAAAATTTCTTACTAAAACTTATCCTATTTTTTTTTACTATGCAACAAAATCCTATAAAAATTATTAAAATAGGAAAAATAAAGGCTCCAAGTCCTGCAATGGCTATTAATATCTTTCTTACAAACTTGCCTAAGATGCCTGAGGCTTCAGAAGAAAAAACACTAATTACCATGAGTACTCCTATAGTAACTAATAAAATGCCTTTTATATCACTATTTAATTCATATTTTTCCTTTTTCCTAGCCATTTTTCTAGCCATGTAACTTATCACCTCCAGTTAATAATTCTACATTTAATAAGGATTTCCTTTCAAAACTTTCTATAAATATAAATTACCATAGGAAGCACCTATGGTGATTTTTACTAAAAACTATTTTTCCTCCATAAGAACATTTAATTTCTTTATGGCATCACTTATGCCCCCTACCTGATCTATAAGTCCAGCTTCTACTGCCTGTTCTCCTATTAATATAGTGCCCATATCATTTAAAAGCTCATCCGTCTGAACCATAAGTTTTTGCACCTGTTCTCTCTTTATTTTGGATGTTCTAACTATGAATTCTGTTATTCTTTCCTGCATTTTGTTAAAATATTCAAAGGTTTGAGGAACACCTATAACTAAACCATTCATTCTTATAGGATGAATAATCATAGTGGCTGAAGGTGATATAAAAGAATAATCTGCAGCAGTAGCAAGTGGTACTCCTATGGAGTGTCCTCCTCCAATAACTAAAGAAACTGTAGGCTTACTTAAACTTCTTATCATCTCAGCTATGGCAAGTCCTGCTTCCACATCACCACCTACAGTATTTAAAACTATCAGCAATCCTTCTATATTTTGGTCATTTTCTATATTTATCAATTGAGGTATAACGTGCTCATATTTAGTACTTTTACTTTGAGGAGGTAAAATCATGTGCCCTTCAATTTGACCTATTATAGGGAGCACTTGAATTTTATCCTTATTTTTTTCATTATTCATAACGCCTAGTTCTTTTATGCTTTCCAAATTTTCACTTTCATTTTCATTTCTATTTTCATTATCCTTTTCTTCTGGCATAATAATCCCCTCCTTAACACAAGTTTATTTTGTGCATTAAAGAGGATACATATTCATTTTAATATTATTCTTTTCCCAACTTAAATTCACTATGAAGTGAATTTATAGCATTATCTGCATCCTTATCTTCTACAAGACACCATATAGTTGTATGTGAATCTGCAGTTTGAAGCACTTCTACATTATTCATTAACAGTGCTTTTAATATTTTTGCCATAACACCTGGAATACCTCTCATTCTACTTCCAATTACAGCAATTTTTGTACAGTGCTCAACAAAAGAATATTTTAATCCCAAATTTTCCATGACTATTTTAAAATTTTCCATATCTTTTTCGTCAATAGTGAATATTTTTTCTTTTGGAAATACATTAATTAAATCTATACTTATCATATCATTAGCCAATTCATCTAACAATATATGATAATTTTCATTATTTCTATTTTGTGCAAATTCTACCGTAACTTGAACTCTATCTCCCATAGAAGTTATTCCAGTTATTACGTTATGTGAATTGGGTATTACATCATTACTTATTATAGTACCCTTGCACTCGTTAAGAGTATTCTTAATAACAAGAGGTATATTTCCTTTCATTGCAACTTCTACGGCACGAGGATGTATTACCTTTGCTCCTTGATCTGCAAATTGAAAAACTTCATTATATCCTATTTTTTCAATTAATAAAGCATCTGAAACTATTCTAGGATCTGCAGTCATTATACCATCTACATCTGTATATATTTGAACTTCCTCAGCTTTTAATGCTACTCCTAAAAGAGAAGCCGTAACATCACTTCCACCTCTTCCCAAAGTAGTAATAAAACCTTTTTCACTTCTTCCTTGGAAACCTGCCACTACTGGAATTTTGCCTTCTTTTATTATATTCATTATATTATCTGTGTCTACTCTTAAAACAGAAGCATCATTATAATTATCACTAGTTACAATTCCTGCTTGTCCCCCTGTTAGCGGTACTGCTTGTAAATTTTTCTTATTTAATTCCTCACTCATTACTACAGTACTTACAATTTCTCCACAGCTCATCAATAAATCTGTAGCTAATTTATTACTATTTTTAAATTCTTCACCTATTAATGAAAGAAGAGTATCCGTTGCATAAGGCTGACCTTTTCTTCCCATAGCAGATACTATTACTACTGGTGAAAATCCTTCTTCTTTAGCTTTTAATATTTTATCAACTACCATTAATCTTCTTTCGTGAGTAGAAACAGAGGTCCCTCCAAATTTTTGTACTAATATATTCATTTTTTCCTCCATAAAAATTTATATTAATATTATATTAAGGAGACCTCTTTTATGTTAATGAGATCTCTTTATCATTTTTTCATCCGCATCTATTATTATGGTTTTAGAACCAATCTTTTTTACACATTCCCATGGTGCTTCTATAAATTCTGTCTTTCCGAACAATCCAAGTTTAGATTTGCTACTATTCAATATTAATAGTTTTAAATTTCCTTCTTCGTCAATAACTACATCATTACTTCCTAATGAATTAAACTTATCTCCATCATTTACATTTATTATTTCATATCTCTCCATTTCACTATACAGTTTTACGTTATCACTCATTTTAAATACCTCCTAATATAATTATAGTTAATCTTATTTTTAATACTATGAATTATATTAGGTAGTTATTACACTTGCTCACTTTTGGAGTTTTTAAACGGTACAGTATCCTTTTGGATTATATCAGTTACAAGAGATAAATCTACCTTTTCTCCTACAAAAGCTGAATTTATTATACCTTTTCCGAAGCTTTTTTTCATAATAAAATTTAAACTTTCTTCATCTATTTTATTAATCTTTTCTATAATTTGTTCCGGTGTATTAATTCTATTTAAAAATAAAACTGATTTTCCATTGTTAAACATCCTACTACTAGTGCTTTCCAATCCTAAAATATAGCTTCCCTTAAGTTGTTCTTTAGCTTTAGCTAATTTTTCTTTACTCACACCAGTTTTGGTGAACTTCTCCACTTCTTCCTTTATAGTAAATACTACATCTGCTGCATACTTAGGATTTAAACTAGTATATATGTTTAATACACCTGTATTATTAAAAGCTGAAACATATGAATAAATTGAATAGCAAAAGCCTTTTTCTTCTCTTATTTTTTGAAATAATATAGAAGAAGCTCCTCCACCAAATATGTTGCTTAAAAGTAATAATGTATAAATATTGTCATTTCCTGTTTCAATTCCTGGTATACCTAAGCTTAGATGAAGTTGTTCTATACTTTTCTTTTTAAAAAGATGATTTTGCTGTAGTTCTGGTTTTGAATAAATAGTAATTTTTTTATTATTACTATTCCAATGTCCAAAATATTTTTCTACAAGCTTTTCTATATTAGACATATCAAATTTTCCTGCAATAGATATTATTGAATTTTCAGGTATATAATATGAAGAAATATATTTTTCTATTTGATCCTTTGTAAAAGATTTTACTGTATCTATGTCCCCTAGTATAGGAAGCGATATAGGATCTTCTCCCCATATAGCTTCACTGTGAAGATCTGATAATACATCTTCTGGTGAATCCTCATTCATGTTTATTTCTTCTATTACAACACCTTTTTCCTTTTCTATGTCTTCAGTGGAAAATTTACTATTAAAGAGCATATCTGATATTACATCTAGACTTAATTCTAAATGTGAATCTAAAGCTTTAATATAAAAGCAAGTAGCTTCTTTCCCTGTAAAAGCATTTATTTGACCACCAACATCTTCTATACATTCAGCTATTTCAAGTGCAGTTCTTTTTTTTGTACCTTTAAAAAACATATGTTCTATAAAGTGAGAAATTCCACTGTTAGTTTTGTCTTCATTTCTTGAACCATTTTCCACCCATAAACCTACACTTACAGAATTAACATAATCTATATTTTCTACAACAACTCTTAATCCATTATTCAACTTAAATAAATTATACATTATCTCCTCCTAAGGAATCACATAATTTTTTGTACCATATATAAAAATAAAAAGGCACCATAATGCCCTTCTATTTTTATTCTTCTTCCTTTGATTCTTCTTCCTTTGATTCTTTTTCCTCTGAATCCTTTATAGCATCTTTTCTTGATAGATTAATTCTACCCTGATTATCAATATCTGTTACCTTAACAAGTATTTCATCTCCAACAGATACTATATCTTCAACCTTATTTACTCTAGCAAAATCCAGCTTAGATATATGAACTAATCCTTCTTTACCAGGAAGTATTTCTACAAAGGCACCAAAATTTGTTGTCTTAGTAACTTTTCCTAAATAAATTTCTCCTGATTTTACTTCTCTAGTTAAATCATCTATAATTTTTAAAGCTCTTTTTGCACACGTGCTATCATCACACATTACAAATATCTTTCCATCTTCTTTTATATCAATTTTAACACCAGTTTCAGCAATAATCTTATTTATTACCTTTCCACCAGGTCCTATTACATCTCTTATTTTATCAGGATCAATACTCATTGTATAAGTTTTAGGAGCATATTTTGATAACTCTTCTCTTGGTCCACTAATACAATCATTTATTTTCTCCAATATAAATAATCTAGCTTTTCTAGCTTTATCTAGAGTTTCCTTTATACAATCATTTGATAATCCATGAATTTTTGTATCAAATTGTATAGCAGTAATTCCAACTTCTGTACCAGCTACTTTAAAGTCCATATCTCCAAAGAAATCCTCTATACCTTGTATATCAGTTAAAACTTTCTCCTTAGATAAATCTTCACTAGTTATAAGTCCCATAGCTATACCTGCTGCTGGTCTTTTTATTGGTACACCAGCATCTAAAAGTGCTAAAGTACTACCACATACACTAGCTTGAGAAGTTGAACCATTTGAGCTTAAAACTTCTGATACAAGTCTTATTGTGTATGGGAAATTATCTTCATTTGGTATAAGTGGCTCTAAAGCTTTTTCTGCTAAAGCTCCATGACCTATTTCTCTTCTTCCTGGTCCTCTTAAAGGTCTAACTTCTCCTACACTATAAGATGGAAAATTATAGTGATGCATATATCTTTTGAATTCTTCTGAACCAATTCCATCAAGAATTTGTACATCTCCTAAAGCACCTAAAGTAGCCACAGTCATTACTTGAGTTAATCCTCTTGTAAATAAACCTGTACCATGAGTTCTTGGAAGTAATCCAACTTCACAGCTTATAGGTCTTATTTCCTCAAAACCTCTTCCATCAGGTCTTCTGTTTTCATTTAAAAGCATATTTCTTACTATTTCTTTTTGAAGTTTATATACTACTTCAGCTATATCTGCACCATTATCTGGATACTTTTCTCCAAATTCATCATTAATTTTTTCTTTCACAGAATCTATGGCAGCATTTCTTTCATCCTTATCCATTATGTACATAGCTTCTTTTATCATTTCAAAAGAAAAATCTCTAACTTCTTTTTCTAAACCTTCATCTACCTTATATAATTTAGGTTCTACTTTTTGTTTTCCTAACTTTTCCATGGCTTCTTCTTGGAAGGCTACTATTTTTTTACATTCTTCAAATCCAAACATGATGGCATCATACATTACATCTTCTGGTATTTCAGATCCCCCAGCTTCAACCATCATAACTCTTTCTTTAGTAGCACATACAGTTAAGTTTAATGTGCTTTTTCCTCTTTGTTCTAATGTTGGATTTATTACAAATTCATCATCTACTAATCCTACAGATACAGCACCTAAAGGTGTGTTAAAAGGAATACTTGAAAGGCTTAAAGCTATTGATGCACCGTTTATAGCTAATATGTCCGGAGCATTATCCTGCTCTACAGATACTACAGTACATACTACCTGTACGTCATTTCTATAGCCCTTTGGGAACAATGGTCTTAAAGGTCTATCTATAGCTCTAGCATGGAGAATTGCTTTTTCAGAAGGTTTTCCTTCTCTTTTAATAAACCCTCCTGGTATTTTACCTACAGCATATAATCTTTCTTCATATTCTATACTTAAAGGAAAGAAATCAACCCCTTCCCTTGGTTTTTCTGAAGCATTTGCATTAATAAGTACTACTGTTTCACCATAACTTACAAGCAAAGCACAGTTTGAAAGCATTCCAACTTTGCCAAAATCAATTTTAAGGGTTCTTCCTGCAACAGTAGTTTCTAGTGTTTGATTCATAAATAAATTAACCTCCTCTCAATGGTTATAATATTATTATCATTATTTATCAAATATATTATACAATTATTAAACTAATTCAACTATGAATTTACAATAATTCTTAAAATTATTGTTTAAAATAATAGAGCGGTTTTAAGCCGCTCTAATAAAACTATTTTCTTAAATTTAACTTTTCGATAATAGCACGATATCTTGCAATATCTTGATTCATTAAGTAGTTTAAAAGACCTCTTCTTTTACCAACCATCATTAAAAGACCTCTTCTTGAATGATGATCTTTCTTATGAGTCTTTAAGTGATCATTTAAATGATTAATTCTTTCAGTAAGTAATGCTATTTGCACTTCTGGAGAACCTGTATCTCCTTCATGTCTTGCATACTTTTTCATTAATTCTTCTTTTATTGCCTTTTCCATTAAACCTACACCTCCAAATGTTAATCCCCTTTATTCCAAGAAAAGCGTCGGCAAGTCGAGTTTCTTAGCATAAGGATCACAAACGTATTATAACAAATCTAAATACACTTGTAAATTAATTTTTAAAATTAATTTCTATTTTTTGCTTTTTTGCATATATTTTGTCCTTCTTTAGCTGTTCAGCTAAAAATTGCACAGAATCAAATTTTTTTTCATCTCTTATTCTATCCATAAAATATATTTTTATATGTTTATTATATATATTTTCGCTAAAATCCAATATATGGGTTTCCACACTCAATTTATTGTCTTCTACAGTTGGATTATATCCCACATTTGTTATTCCTCTAAAAAACTTATCTTCATACTTTACTACGGTGTAATAAACGCCACCCCTTGGAAGCACAAATCTTTTATCATAATTCAAATTTACAGTTGGAAATCCTAGTGTTCTGCCTAATTGCTTTCCTTTAACCACATTACCTTGCAGCATAAAAGGTCTAGTAAGCATTTTGCTTACCTTTTTCATATCACCCTCATCGGAGATAACATTTCTTATAACTGAACTACTAACTACTTGAGCTTTATATTTTACTGGATCCACCACACAAAGATCAAAGCTGTATTTTTTACTTAATTTTTTTAACAGTTCCACATCACCAAGATTTTTATATCCAAACCTGTTATTAAATCCTACTACTATGCCTTTAGCTCTATAATGACTTACTAAATTTAATATAAAGTCTTCTGGTGATAACATCATAAGTTCTTTATCAAAATTGGCCATATTTATTGCATCTAGCCCAAAAGATTCTAAAACTTCTATTTTGTTAGAATTATCCATAATAATCTTAGGTGCTATTTCTTTATTTATGACACTAAGTGGATGATTTTTAAAAGTAAATATCATACTTTTAGCTTGATTTTTTCTTGCAAGCTTTATTGTTTTATTTACTAGACTTACATGTCCTATATGTATACCATCAAAACTTCCTAGGGCAATATATGTATTATACTGTAAATATTTTTTAAAGTTATCCTCCATTATAATCATATTAAATTACCTCTGAATTAATAGTTTTATCATTTTAAATCCTAAATTTTGTTTCATACCAATGCCAATAAATTTTTCTTTTCCCAAATAAACTCTATACAATATATCCATTTCTATGTTTTCAATCAACATAGGATTCTTTAATGTAACTCCATTAAGCACCAGTTTTTCATATTTTTCATCTATGTAAACTGCAGGATATTTTTCTAAAGCTCTCTCCATTGGAATTAAATATTCATTAATATTTTCTATATTTAATTTATCCAAATCCACTGAACTTTCTATATTAAAACTTCCTGTTCTAGTTCTTTGCAGATTCCACATAGTGCCTCCGCACTTAAGCTTTTCTCCAATATCATAGCATAAGCTTCTTATGTATGTACCCTTAGAACATTTTACTTCAAATATCACTTTAGGCAGTTGAATATCTATTATATTTATACTGTATATAGTTATACTTCTAGGTTTTCTTTCTATTTCTATTCCCTGTCTGGCCAAAGAATACAATCTTTGTCCATTAACTTTTAAAGCAGAATACATAGGAGGAATTTGATCTATATTTCCCTCAAATTCTTTAATAACCTTTTTAACCTCTTCAACCTCTAAATCCACAGGAGAATTTTTAATTACTTTTCCTTCCCTGTCATAAGTATCTGTGGTAATTCCTAACATTAATTCTACTTTATATATTTTATAATCACTCATTATATAATCTACAAGCTTAGTAGCATTTCCTATACATATAGGAAGTACCCCTGAAGCTTCTGGATCTAAAGTACCTGTGTGACCCACTTTTTTAGTTTTGGCAATAGATTTTACTTTTCTTACTACATCAAAAGAACTCATTCCTAAAGGTTTATTAATATTTAATATTCCATTCATATATATCAACTCTTTTTCTGTTTATAATAAATTTTCTATTTCATTAAGTATCAGTTCTCTTGCTTCTTCTAAAGTTTTATCATTCATAGCTAAACCAGAAGCTTTTATATGTCCACCGCCGCCAAATTTTTCTGCAATTTTTCTCACATCCACTTTTGACTTAGATCTAAGACTTGCTTTTATACATGCTTCAGTTTCTTTTATAAGTAATGCTACTTCTACAGTATCTATCTGCATAGCAAACGCTATAATATCAGATGTATCAGTATCCTTTGCATTTCCATTCTGTAACAACATATCTTTTGTAATAGTTATTACACATATTTTATCTCCAACTAACTCCATTTTTTCAATAGCTTTTCCAAAAAATTTTATTCTCTCAAACTTTTTATTTTCATATATAATTCTATGAATTTCGCTAAAGTCAATACCCGTATTTACTAAATCTCCTGCTATAGTATGTGTAACTGAAGTAGTTGATGAATATTTAAAAGCTCCTGTATCTGTAATCAATGAAGTATATAAACACATTGCCATATCTTTAGTAATATTTATACCTATAATTTTAAGCATTTGATAAACAATTTCACTTACTGCTGCAGCATTAGTATCTACATAATTTAAGTCTGCATATAATTCATTTGACATATGATGATCTATATTAATTAATGTATATTTCCTATTTTCAAAATCCAAATTTGCATTTATTCTTTTTACATCGCCACAATCTAAAACTATTACACACTGGGTTTCATTAATAACTTCATGCTTTAATCCATCTATTTCTTCTGAACAAGGTAAAAAAGAAAAAGATTCTGGCACTTTTTCTTTAGAAAGTATATAAACTTCCTTATTAAGCTTATTAAGCCCCTGCATCAAAGCAAGAGCAGACCCCAATGAGTCTCCATCAGGAGATTCATGGAAAGTAATAGCTATTCTATTACTTTCCTTTATTTTTTTTAAAATATTATTCATTATCATGATGCTCTTTCTCCTTTATTTTGTGTAAAAGTGCATCTATATGCATACCTTGTTCTATAGTATTATCTAATTCTATAAGTATTTCCGGTGTATATCTTAAATTTATTTTATGCCCAATTTCTCTTCTAATAAATCCAGCTGAACCCTTTAAAGCCTCAAATGTGCTGTTTTTAGATTCTTCATCTCCAAAAATACTTACATATACTTTAGCATACCTTAAATCCTTTGTCACATCTACTTTAGTAACACTTATCATAGCACTTAATCTTGGATCTTTTATATCATTTTGAATTATAGTGCTTATTTCTCTTTTCATTTCTTCATTTATTCTACCACTTCTATATTTAGCCATATAATATCACCTCATTCTTACATAGTATATATGACATAACTACTTTTAATTCTCAATTTCCTAATATTTTTAAATTAAAGTGAATCCTTTTTAACTTCTTCCATTGTATAAGCTTCTATTTCGTCTCCCTCTTTTATGTCATTAAACTTTTCAACAGAAAGACCACATTCATAACCTGATGCCACTTCTTTAACATCATCTTTAAATCTCTTTAAAGATGCAAGCTCTGATTCAAATATTACTATACCGTCTCTTATAACCCTAACACTGCTATTTCTAACAATTTTTCCATCTGTTACATAGCATCCTGCAATAGTTCCCACATTAGATATTTTATATACCTGTCTTACTTCAACTTTTCCAAGTACTACTTCCTTGTAATCTGGTTCAAGCATTCCAATCATAGCTGCTCTTATATCATCTATGGCATTATATATAACTCTATAAGTTTTTATATCTACAGCTTCTTTTTCTGCTGTTGCTGTTGCATTATTATCAGGTCTTACATTAAATCCTATAATTACAGCATTAGATGCAGATGCAAGAGTAACATCAGTTTCAGTTATTGCACCAACTGCTCCATGTATAACTCTAACTTTTATTTCTTCATTAGATAACTTTTGAAGAGATTGTTTTAAAGCTTCTATAGATCCTTGAACATCAGCTTTAACTATTATGTTTAATTCTTTAACTTTTCCTTCTTGTATCTGATTATATAAATCTTCAAGAGAAACCTTATGTGTTGATTGTAAGTACTCAGCTCTTAATTTTTCTTTTCTCTTATCAGCCATTTCTCTTGCAGTTTTTTCATCTTTTACCTGGTGGAATCTATCTCCTGCTGCTGGGACTTCAGATAATCCAAGTATTTCTACTGGTATAGAAGGTCCTGCTGATTTGATTTTTTTACCCTTGTCATCAAACATGGCTCTTATTCTTCCATAAGTAGATCCTACTATTATAGAATCTCCAACATGTATAGTACCATTTTGGACTAACAATGTAGCTACAGCTCCTCTTCCTTTGTCAAGCTTAGATTCTACTACTGTTCCCTTACCATTTCTACCAGCATTAGCTTTCAATTCTTGCATTTCAGCTGTTAAAAGCACCATTTCTAGTAATGTATCTATTCCTTCTTTTGTATGCGCAGACACAGGTACACATATTACATCTCCGCCCCAGTCTTCTGCTACTAACCCATGTTCAGTTAATTCTTGCTTAACTCTATCTGGATTAGCTCCTGGTCTATCCATTTTGTTTATAGCAACTACCATAGGAACATTAGCAGCTTTACAATGGTTTATAGCTTCAACTGTTTGAGGCATTATTCCATCATCTGCAGCTACTACAAGTATAACTATATCTGTGATTTGAGCACCTCTTGCTCTCATAGAAGTAAAAGCTTCATGTCCAGGTGTATCAAGGAATGTTATTTTTTCTCCATTTATAGTTACAGTGTATGCACCAATATGCTGAGTAATTCCGCCTGCTTCTGTAGATGTAACCTTTGCTTTTCTTATAGCATCTAGTAAAGATGTCTTACCATGATCAACATGACCCATAACTGTTATAATTGGAGGTCTTTTTTGTAAATCATCATCATCTTCTTCATCATCTTCTTGCTCTACAGATTCCTTATCTATATCCTTTTCCTTTTTAGCTACTAAAACATCAAATTTTTCTGCTAATTTTTCTGCAGTATCAAAATCTATTTCTTGATTTATAGCTGCCATTACTCCCATAAATATAAGCTGTTTGATAACTTCTGTAGTAGGTTTGCCAATTTTCTCTGATATTTCCTTTACTGTTATAGTTTCATCTATTTCTATAACTTTCTCAATTTCATTACCTTCATTATCTTCATCAGAACCTTGTTGACCTTTGTTATCCTTGTTCTTATTTTTAACTTTAGTTACCTTTATGCTTTTTTTAAGATTTTCCTCAGCAAGATCCTCATACTTCTCTTCTACAATATCACTTGGATCCGACGCTTTTTCTTTCTCCTTTTCTGCAAAAAGTTCTTTTATTAATTCTGCATCTTCATCTTCAATAACACCCATATGATTCTTAACTTCTATACCAAACTCACTGGAAAGAATACCAATTAATTCTTTACTTGATATTCCTAATTCCTTTGCTAATTCATAAACTCTTATTTTTGACAAAGTATTCACCCCCGAAACTAAATTTTTTCACATTCTTTCCATAAGACAAGTAACCTTTCACTCATTCGTTTATCAGATACACCTAAAATTTTTATTTGTTCCATACCTAAAGCTTTTCCTAAATCTTCTTTATTATATCCCTGTAAAACAGGAATTTTATATTTCTCACTATAATTTAGAAATTTATTCACTGTATTTTGCGATGCATCTTCTGATATTATAATTAGATATGCTTTTCTTCTCTTTAAAGCATCTTCACATTTATTATATCCTTCTAATACTTTTCCTGCACGTTTTGTTAAGCCTAGAAATTGAAAAAACTTATTTTCCATTTTCTATCTCTTCCTTTAATCTATTGTAGATTTCTTCACTTATCTTAGTTTCAAGATTTTTTTCAAGCTTCTTACTTTTAAAAGCCTTCTCTAAACATTCGCTGCTTTTACAAATATAAGCTCCTCTTCCATTCTTTTTGCCTGTTAAATCCACAGACACTTCATCTTCTTTACTTTTTACCACTCTTATAAGCTCTTTTTTAGGTTTCATCTCCATACATCCTGTGCACATTCTCTGTGGTATTTTCTTCATCTTCATATTATAACCACCTCACCTAAAATTTAGATATCTTCTTCATCAGAAATATCTTCTGCTTGAGAAACAGTTTCTACTTCAGGAACAGTTTCCACCTGAGACTTGCTTTTAATATCTATTTTCCATCCTGTAAGTTTTGCTGCCAATCTTACATTTTGGCCTTCTTTTCCTATTGCTAGTGATAACTGATTATCATCAACTACAATTTGAGCAAATTTGTTTTCTTCATCTAAAGTAACATCTATTACTTTTGCAGGACTTAAAGCATTAGCTATATACTCCTCTGGTAATTTACTCCACTTGATGATATCTATTTTTTCATTTTTAAGTTCATTTACTATATTTTGAACCCTTATTCCCTTTGGTCCAACACAAGCTCCCATTGGATCTACATTTTCATCATTTGAATTTACAGCTATTTTAGTTCTAGATCCTGCTTCTCTTGCAATAGATTTTATTTCAACTGTACCATCAAATATTTCAGGAACTTCAAGTTCAAATAATCTTTTTACAAGACCTGGATGTGTCCTTGATATTACTATTTGAGCTCCTTTTGTAGTATTTTTAACTTCTACAATATATAATTTTATTTTATCATTAAAATTATATTTTTCTCCAGGCATTTGTTCATTTGGTCCAAGAACAGCTTCCGTCTTACCAAGGTCTACAAGTACATTGTTTTTATCTTTTCTTATAACTGCTCCTGTTATTATGTCATCTTCTTTTTCTATAAAATCATTGTATACAATTCTTCTTTCTTCTTCTTTTATTCTTTGTATAACAACCTGCTTAGCGGCTTGAGCTGCTACTCTTCCAAATTTTTTAGGTGTAACTTCTATGCTAACTACATCATCTATATCATAATTTGGATCTATACTTTTAGCTTCTTCTAAAGAAATTTCATTTATTTCATCAAACACTTCATCAATTACAGTTTTCTGAGAATAAACATGAATTTCTCCATTTTCCCTATTCATTGTAACCTTAACATTTTGATTGTTTCCGCCTTGATTTATATAATTTTTTTTGTATGCAGCAACTAATGCATCCTCTATAGTCGTAAATAATAAATCTTCACTAATTCCTTTTTCTTTCACTATTTCTTTTAAGGCTTCAATAAATTCCTGATTCATTTTTCCATTTAACCTCCTTAAAATTCACCTTTTAAATTAACTGTTGAAATTTTTTCCCTAGGAATAGATATTTCTTCATCTTCAACCTTAATATTTAACTCTTCATTATTAAAGTTTACTAACTGTCCTTCGTACTTTTTCTTTCCATTTAATAATCCAGATATATTGACTACTACATCATTTCCAGTGTACTTTTGTAAATGTTCATCTGTATGCAAAATTCTCTCTATTCCTGGTGAAGAAACTTCTAAATAATATCCTTCTTTAATAGGGTCTTTTACATCTAACATCTCACTAACTGCCCTACTTACTTTTTCACAATCCTGTAGTGATATTCCTTCATTTTCTTTATCTATATATATTCTTAAATAGTTGTCTTTTCCTTCTCTTACTAATTCCAAATAATATAAATCATAATTTAATTCAGTTACTATTGGCTTTACTAGATTTGTAAGTTCATCTATTAAAATTTTTTTATTCATCATAATCCCTCCTTATCTGTATGTTCTGCAATTTTTCATAAAAAATAACTTTTTTGTCCTAATTTAAAAACGCAACTAACGCTGCGTTTTTTACAAATAGAAAGAGCGGGCTGTAAACCCACTCTACAATTCCAATAAACTTCTGTAGATTTCCCAAATTCATTTTAACACACTGTTTTGGTTATTTCAAGAAAAAGTTAAGAACTGGTATAAGCCATCTACATACTTTCAATTTCCTTTAAGAGTTCATCTACTAAATCCTTCTCGTTTACCTTTTTAATAATTTCACCCTTTTTAAATATAAGTCCTTCACCATTACCACCAGCTATACCTATATCTGCTTCTCTAGCTTCTCCTGGTCCGTTTACCACACAACCCATTACAGCTACTTTGATATTTTTATTACAATTACCTAACCTTTTTTCAACTTCTTCTGCTATTTTTATTAAATCTATTCTGGTTCTTCCACATGTAGGACAGGAAACAAACTCTATTCCTTCATTTAGATAACCTAAAGATTTTAATATCTCCCTTCCAACTTTAACTTCTTCAACAGGATTTCCTGTTAAAGAAACTCTTATAGTATCTCCTATACCTTCTGACAAAAGAGTTCCTATGCCAACGCTGGATTTAATTGTTCCTCTCCAAATAGTTCCTGCTTCAGTAACTCCAAGATGTAGTGGATAATTTACTTTTTTTGATATCATCCTGTAGCTTTCTATCATTTGAATTACATTTGAAGATTTTATAGATATAGCAATATCATCAAAATTTACACTTTCCAAAATATTAACATGCTCTAAAGCACTTTCTACTAAAGCTTCTGCACAAACCTTACCATATTTATTTAATATGTCTTTTTGAAGAGAACCTGAATTTACTCCTATTCTTATAGGTATATTTTTTTCCTTAGCTGCTTTAGCCACTTCTCTTACTCTATCTATACTTCCAATATTTCCAGGATTTATTCTAAGTGCTGATACTCCATTTTCTATAGATTTCAACGCTAATTTATAATCAAAATGTATATCTGATACTAAAGGAATGTTTATACTTTTAACTATTTTTTTTATAGCCTCACCAGCTTCCATATCTGGTACAGCACATCTTATTATATCACACCCAGCTTCTTGAAGTTCCTTTATTTGTTTCACTGTTTGTTCTACATTTCTAGTATCTGTATTAGTCATGGACTGAACCGCAATCTCAGAATCTCCACCAATGAAGGTATTTCCAACTTTAATTTTTTTAGTTTTTACTCTGTTCATATGTTCATCTCCTACAAAAATTATAATGTAAAAACTTAAAATTGAGAATGAAGATAGTCTCCATTCCCAATATAAAATTCTAATTTGAAGTACTCTGTATATCTCTTAATTTCTGCTAAAACTTAATAGGATAAAGTATATCTTTTATAGTAACTAAAACCATCAATCCCATAAGTAATGCAAAGCCTACATAATTTATAACTCCAACTTTGTTTTGATCTACTTTTTTTCCTGTGATTAGCTCAAATAGGAATAAGAATATATATCCACCATCCAATGCTGGAATAGGTAAAAGATTAAATATTCCAAGTTGTACTGTTATATAGGCTCCAAAAGCAGTAAGAGCTAAAATTCCAGCTTTGGCAGCTGCTCCTGAAAGTTTTATTATAGTTACCGGTCCACCAAAATCATTTTTACTTACTTTTCCCTTAAAAGCTGATTTAAGGAAAGAAAAGGTTTGTTTTACTAAAGAATTAGTTTCAGTGAATCCGTAAGAAATAGACTGGCCCATAGTTGGTTTTTCAACTGCTGTAGGATAAACTCCAACAATAAATCTATTTTCCTTTGGATCCTTTACTGGTGTAACTTTTACACTTTTTGTTTCACCATTACGTACATAAGTTATATCCATAGTTTTTCCTGCTGAAGTGTATACTCCAGTTACAAAATCTTCCCATGTTAAAATTTTTGATCCATTAACTTTAACTATTTTGTCTCCAGACTTTAATCCCATAACAGCTGCTGGTTGGTTTGGAACTACTTTATCAACTATTGGAGATAAATAACCTTTTCCTGCAGCTATAATAGCAAAAAGTACTATACCTAATATAAAATTCATTACTGGTCCTGCTAAAACAACGCTAAGCTTACGAAGAGGACTTTTATTATTAAATGCCCTAGGATCTGTGGACTCACCTTCATCTCCTAACATTTTTACATATCCACCTATAGGAAGTATCCTAATTGAATATACTGTTTCTTTTCTATTTATTTTAAATATTTGTGGTCCCATGCCTATGGCAAATTCTTCTACTTTTATACCATTTAGTTTGGCCAGTGTAAAATGACCAAGTTCATGAATTATAATCAAAATGCCAAAAGTTATAATGGCGGCTATAATATACAAACACATTCCTCCTTTTATAGATTGCAATTATCTATAAATTATTTTTTATTTAATATACTTTACTACTAACATA
Source organism: Clostridium carboxidivorans P7 (assembly GCF_001038625.1). Taxonomy (GTDB): domain Bacteria; phylum Bacillota; class Clostridia; order Clostridiales; family Clostridiaceae; genus Clostridium_AM; species Clostridium_AM carboxidivorans. The sequence goes on along the minus strand of NZ_CP011803.1, from coordinate 166,984 downwards.
TTCTTTTACTTTAGAATCTATTTCTAGTATATCTTCCAAAACATAGTTTTCCTTTGATTCAAACTTATTCATACATTCTTCTAATATGTTTCCTATCTCTAAAAATCCAATTTTCTTATTTAAAAAAAGTTCTACTGCAGCTTCATTAGCAGCATTTAATATAGCTGACATTGTTCCGCCTGTACTACCTGCTTCATATGCAAGTTTTAAAGGCTTAAAAGTATCTAAATCAGGCTTTTCAAAACTTAAACTTTTCAAATCATAAAAATCCAACTTTTTTATTACACATTGTTGGCGTTTTGGATAATTTAGAGCATACTGTATTGGCAATTTCATATCTGCATTAGCCAATTGTGCTATGACACTTCCATCTATATATTCAACCATGGAATGTATTATACTTTCAGGATGAACTATAACTTGAATATTATCATAATCTACATCAAAAAGCCAATGGGCCTCTATAACCTCTAATCCTTTGTTCATAAGAGTAGCTGAATCAATAGATATTTTTCTTCCCATTTTCCATCTTGGATGTTTTAGTGCATTATCTACTGTAACATTTAAAAGCTCTTCTTTTCTTTTTCCCCTAAATGGTCCTCCTGAAGCAGTAAGTAATATTTTGTTTACTGACGACTTGTCATTGCCTTGTAAGCATTGGAAAATAGCTCCATGTTCAGAATCTACAGGTAATATTCTCACTTTATGTTTTTGTGCTTCAGCCATAACTAATTTACCTGCTGCTACCAAAGTTTCTTTATTAGCTAACGCTATATCTTTACCTGCTTCAATAGCTTTTAGCGTTGGAGTTAATCCAATCATACCAACTACAGATGTAACTACCATGTCCACTTCTGGTAATGTACTTATTGTGTTTAGTCCTTCTATTCCAATTAGTATTTCCGTATTTATTCTTTTATCACTGCAATATTTTCTAACTTCATTAAAAGCATTTCTATCCATCAGTACCGCATAAAGTGGTTTGAATTCTTCAATAATATCTATTATTTTATGTGAGTTAGTATTAGCTGAAACAGCTATTAATTTAAACTCTTCACTTTGTTGTCTTATAACCTGCATAGTTTGTGTTCCTATGGATCCTGTTGCTCCAAGCACAGCTATATTTTTCATGCCATCATCTCCCTACATATGTCAAACTTCCATTAAAATAAGTACTGTAAAGTAATTCTTTTTCACATTTATCTAAACATCACCTAAATTAATTTCAATTAGTAACATGATTAACTATATCATATTTATATCTCAAAATAAAGTAATCATAAATATTGTCTACAAAATTTTAAAATATAATCCATACAAAAAGCATATTACAGTGGAATTTTAAATATTCTATAAAAATCCACACTGTAATATGCTTTATGTATTAATTTCTATATATCAAAATTTTAATTTTTAACATACAAAAAACTTTATTTATATGTGACTATAACATCAATATTTTTATTACATTCCTATTACAAATGTTAAGTAATAATATACAACAACAGATGAGAATAATATGCTGTCAAATCTATCTAGTATTCCACCATGTCCAGGAATTAAATTACTATAATCTTTTACTCCCACATACCTTTTTACTGACGATGCAGTAAGATCTCCGAGCTGACAAATACTGCCACAAAATGCACCAATAATAAAAAAGTTATAAACAGGTATATTAATTCCCTTTAAATTGAGTACTAATCCAAATATTCCACAACATATAGTACTTCCTAAAATCCCGCCTAATGAACCTTCTACAGTCTTCTTAGGACTTACTTTTGGACATAATTTTGTCTTACCAAAAGCCTTACCTGTGTAATAGGCAAAAGTATCACAAAGCCAAGAAGCAAGAAATATGAGCCACACCAAATATTTTCCATAAGGCTTATTATCCACTAATACAATAAAACTAAAAAATACAGCTATATACAAGAAAGCAAATATAGTTATGGACACATCTATAAAATTATATTTTAAATTCAGCACAGGTATACACATTAGAATAAAGACAGCTATTATAATCATAAAAAATGTAAGCTTTAAATTGATCTCTGCACTCAAACTTATATAATAAACTATACACAATAGGTATCCTATTAAACTTATAGCATTAATATTTTTTTCTTCAACTACTTTATAAAATTCATACATTCCTAGTAAAGATAAAATCATAACTGCAAACTTTAAATATACTCCTCCTAAAAATAGAAATACAAGAAAAGGTGCTAATATAACTGCTCCAACATATCTATTATTCACGCCATCATCTCCTAAGCTATAGGTTTTTTATCCTATGACTATCAGTTCAAACAAGATTTAGATAAATTTCAAATTTTATTTTACTCCTCCAAATCTTCTATCTCTATTTTGATAATCATATATTGCTTTATGCAAATCCTTTTTTCCAAAATCAGGCCATTTTATATTTGAATACCAAAATTCTGAGTAAGCACACTGCCATAACAAAAAGTTGCTGAGTCTCTGCTCACCACTTGGCCTTATTATTAAATCTGGATCAGGCATATTACTAGTATACATATATTTTGATATAACAGTTTCATCTATACATTCTTCACTCAATTTATGTGATTTTATATCCTCATATATAAGATTAAATGCACGAACTATCTCATTTCTTCCACCATAATTCAAAGCTAAATTTAAAGTTAGTCCAGTATTATTTTTTGTATTATTATACGCATCGATTAATTCTTTTTGGCAAGCTGATGGTAATTTTGATATGTCTCCTATATGTTTTATAATAACGTTATTATTATTTAATTCTTTAAATTCTTTTTTTAAATATTGAACAAGTAAATTCATAAGTGCACCAACCTCATCAGAAGGTCTTTTCCAATTTTCTGTCGAAAAAGCATACAAAGTCAAATACTTTACTCCTAATGTACTTGCCTCCTTAACAATTTCTCTTATAGCTTCTACCCCTGCTTTATGTCCCATAGTTCTTGGAAGGTTTCTTTCCCTTGCCCATCTGCCGTTTCCATCCATTATTATAGCTATATGTTTTGGAATGTTGTTCATATCAATTTCTATTTTATCATTTTCATCATTATTTTCATTATTCTTTTTAACTTTAAAAAAACTTAACATATTCTATTCTCCATTCATAAGTATAATATAACAATTAAACTTAATATGTTAATAAAAACCTGCGGATTCGCAGGTTTAAGCAATTATAATGACATAATCTCTTTTTCTTTAGCTTCCACAATTTTATCTACTTGCTTAATAAAAGCATCTGTCTTTTTTTGTATTTCGTCTTCAGCTTTTTTAATTTCATCTTCTGATATATCGCTTTCTTTTTTCAATACCTTTATCTTATCATTACAATCTCTTCTAATTGATCTAACAGCAACTTTTGAATCTTCACCATCTTTTTTTATATTCTTAACAATATTCTTTCTTGTTTCTTCTGTAAGTTCTGCAATAACAAGTCTAATCATTTCACCATCACTAGATGGGTTGATTCCTAAATCTGACTTTAATATAGCTTTTTCAATAGCTTTAAATGATCCCTTATCCCAAGGTTGTATAGCAAGCACCCTTGGTTCTGGAACTGATATGTTTGCAAGCTGATTTATTGGAGTCATGGTTCCATAATACTCTGCTTCTATTTTATCCAGCATAGCAGGATTAGCTCTTCCAGCCTTCATAGAAGCTAATTCCCTTTTTAAGGCTTCAACAGTTTTATTCATTTTTTCATCTGCTTTTTTCATTATGTCTTTTATCATAGAAAATACCTCCTTATTTTGTTATTCTTTGCAAACTAATGTACCAATTTCTTCGCCTAATATAGCTTTTCTTATATTCTCTGGATTATCTAATCCAAATACTAGAATAGGAATATCATTATCCATACATAATGATGTTGCTGTAGAATCCATAACTTGTAATCCTTTTTCTAATACCTCTATGTAACTTAATTTATTGAACTTTACAGCGTCTGAATATCTATGAGGATCTTTGTCATAAACGCCATCTACTTTTTTAGCTAGAAGTATAACATCTGCTTCTATTTCAGCTGCTCTCAATGCTGCAGCAGTATCTGTTGAAAAATATGGATTTCCTGTGCCAGCACCAAAAATTACTACTCTGCTTTTTTCTAAATGTCTCATAGCTCTTCTTCTTATAAAAGGCTCTGCTACTTCTCTCATTTCTATTGCTGTTTGAACTCTTGTATTAACTCCAATATTTTCAAGAGAATCTTGAAGTGCTAAAGCATTTATACATGTAGCAAGCATGCCCATATAATCAGCAGTGGTTCTGTCCATTCCTTCACCACTTCTTCCTCTCCAAATGTTTCCTGCACCTACAACAGCACCTACTTCTACTCCCATGTCAACTAAAGCTTTTATTTCTTCAGCTATCTTGTTAGTAACATCGAAGTCTATTCCATAACCTTTGTCTGCTGCTAAAGCTTCTCCTGAAAGTTTCAACATTACTCTTTTATATCTAGGCTTACACATATATTATACCTCCAAATTGTAAAAAATTACATACTATTTAATTTTAAGTTTTATTTTATATAAACTTTTTAAAACTTAATAGAATCCTACCTTAAAAAAAGAGAACACGCAGTGTTCTCTTTTCAGTTACTATTTACCTTCTATCTGCTTCTGAACTTCTTCAGCAAAGTTTTCTTCTTTCTTTTCTATACCTTCACCTTTTTCAAATCTTACAAAAGAAGCTATTGTTATTGGAGCTCCAACTTCTTTTGATTTTGCTTGAAGATATTTTTGAATAGTAAGATCTGAATCTTTTACCCAAACCTGTTCTACTAAACAATTTTCTTTATAGTATTTTTGAATTCTTCCCATAACCATTTTTTCAACGATTTTTTCTGGTTTTCCTTCATTTAATGCTTGAACTCTGTATATTTCTTTTTCTTTTTCTAAAGATTCATTATCAACTGAATCCTTATTTAAGAATAATGGATTTGTTGCAGCAACTTGCATAGCAACATCTTTAGCAATTTCTTTTAAAACTTCACTATCTTTTTCACATTCAAGTTTTACAAGAACTCCAATTCTTCCGCCACCGTGGATGTAGCTTTCAATTACTCCATTTTCAACAGAAAATTTTTCAAATCTTCTTACTGCCATATTTTCTCCAAGTTTTGCTATTAAGTCTGTTACAGCACCTTGAACTGTCTTTTCTTCATTTGCTATGTATTTTTCTTCTAAGAAGCTTTCTATTGTAGTAGCACTTGTATTAGCTGCTTGTTTTGCAACATTATCAGCAAATCCTACAAAAGCATCATTAACTGAAACGAAATCTGTTTCACAGTTAACTTCTACTATTGAAGCAAGCTTTCCATCTTCTGAAACAAAAGTTTTTACTAAACCTTCAGCAGCTATTCTTCCAGATTTTTTAGCAGCAGCTGCTAAACCTTTTTCTCTTAATATTTCAACAGCTTTTTCTGTATCTCCATTAGATTCATTTAAAGCTTTTTTGCAGTCCATCATGCCTGCTCCAGTTCTTTCTCTTAATTCTTTAACCATCTGTGCAGTTATCATTGTAAATTCCTCCTAATTCAAACTTGATTTAAAAGGTAAATGAAGAAAACTTATTTCTTCATCTACCTCCACAAATTACTCAGCTAGTTGTTCTCCCTGTCTTCCTTCTATAATAGCATCTGCCATTTTAGCTGTTATTAATTTTACAGCTCTAATTGCATCATCATTTCCTGGTATTACGTAATCAACTTCATCTGGGTCACAGTTTGTATCAACTATAGCTACTACTGGAATTCCAAGAATTTTAGCTTCTAATATAGCATTTTTTTCTTTTCTTGGATCAACAATAAATAATGCTCCTACATTTCCAGAATTCATTTCTTTTATTCCGCCTAAGTTTTTCTCTAATTTTTCTTTTTCATTCTTAAGCTTTATAACTTCTTTTTTAGGAAGAACTTCAAAAGTTCCGTCTTCTTCCATCTTTTCTAATTCTTCTAACTTTCCAATTCTAGTCTTGATTGTTGTAAAGTTAGTCATCATTCCACCAAGCCATCTATTATTAACGAAGTGCATTCCTGATCTCTTTGCTTCTTCTTGAATAGCTTCTTGAGCTTGTTTTTTAGTTCCAACAAATAGAACATCTTTTCCTTCTTCTGAAACGCTTCTTATAAAATTATAAGCTTCTTCAACCTTTTTAACTGTTTTCTGTAAGTCTATAATGTATATTCCGTTTCTTTCTGTAAATATGTATGGAGCCATTTTAGGGTTCCATCTTCTTGTTTGATGTCCAAAGTGAACACCTGCTTCTAATAATTGTTTCATTGAAATAACTGACATAAATTTTTCCCTCCTAGTTTTTACCTCCACTATCGTCATATTTATAGAACACCTTAAAACAAGGCACTATTCTATAAATTGGATAATGTGCGTATTTTCTTACCTTAGTAGTATATCACAAGCATTGACTCTATTCAACAATAAATTTTAATTTATATACCATTTAAATCTTATTGCTTCTGTTAAAATTATTTTCAAATTTATGAATTTTTATACCAATACACAAAATACACAAAATTTTAAATAATTCATTTATTAAACCCACATGATTTATTCATGTGGGTTTTTAAAATATTTTATTCACTATTTTATTTTCTTTAATTCGTCTAATAACTTTTCATTAAGTATTCTTATGTGTGTTCCCTTCATACCTAACGATCTTGATTCAATAACTCCAGCACTTTCAAATTTTCTTAGTGCATTTACTATTACAGATCTAGTAATTCCAAGTTTATCTGCTATTTTAGAAGCAACAAGTAACCCTTCGCTGCCATCTAATTCATTAAATATATGTTCTACAGCTTCTAATTCTGAATAAGAAAGTGTACCTATTGCAAGTTGTACTACTGCCTTTTTTCTTGCTTCTTCTTCTATTTCATCATGTTTAGCTCTTAGTATTTCAAGGCCTATGATGGTAGCACTATATTCAGATAATATTAAATCTTCATCTGTAAAGTTTTCATCAAACCTTGCAAGCATCAATGTACCTAATCTCTCCCTATTCCCATTTATAGGTACTATAGTTGTTAGCTTATTTTTTATGGCACAAGGTTCACTTTCATCATAAACACAAATACCATGGTTAGTTAAATTTGAAAGTGTTTCATGAATATTAAGTAATTTGTTATTGTATCCTTCTGGAAATCTCATTTCACTTAAAACTTTCTCTTTAACTGTTTCGCATTCAAAACCTGTTGAAAAGTTATATCCAAGTACTTTTCCTTTTCTGCTTATTATATAAACATTACAAGATAACACTTCACTTAATAAGTTGCATATGTCATCAAAAACAACTGGTTCTGTTCCTGATTTTTGTAATATTTTATTTAACATTCTTGTTTTATTTAACAATGATGTCATTTGTATTCCTCCTTTTTTATTTTTATACTAGTCCTAACCATTATTACTTATACATCTATCTGTGCTCAATTTAATTATATGAATTTTTTTCTTCAATTATTAAAGACTTAAACAAATATGAGTTATTGTATTAATAATTTAGACTTTTTAAAATATTTAGAATTATTGTCCATTCTCTAATCATGATAACATAATAATTATTACTTTTCAACATCAATTTTATAAATTTCGACATTTTAGTTAATAACCTTTATTTATTTTCACTATTGCTCTGATTCTCTGGTATATCTTCTATATTCTTGCATTCATTATTAGAACACTGCAAATAATCACCTTTACTCTTACTATGTTTCTTTACCATATAATTTCCACAAACAGAGCATTTTTGGGAAACAGGCTCAAGCCAACTTACAAAATCACAATCTGGATAATTGCTGCATCCATAGAATTTTCTTCCTTTTTTGCTTCTTTTAATTAAAATATTTCCACCACATTTAGGACATTTTACATCTAATTCCTCCACTATGGCTTTAGTATTTTTACAATCAGGATAACCAGGACATGCAAGAAAATCTCCAAATCTACCATGTTTTATAACCATGAATTTTCCACACTTTTCACATTTTATATCTGTAACTTTATCTTCTATAGTAACTTTAGCTACTTCTTTTTCAGCTATATCTATAGCATCCTTTAATGGAGTAAAAAACTCATTTACTACTGTATTCCAATTTTGTTTTCCTTCTTCAACATAATCTAGCTTTTCTTCCATCTCTGCTGTAAATTCTTCATCTACTATCTGTTTAAAATACTCACTAACTATATTGTTTACTATATAGCCAAGTTCCGTTGGTTTTAAAGTCTTTTTCTCACGTTCCACATATTTTCTATCCAATAATGTAGATATAATTGGAGCATAAGTACTAGGTCTTCCTATACCTTTTTCTTCTAGGGTTTTTACAACAGTAGCTTCTGAATATCTAGCTGGTGGCTGAGTGAAGTGTTGTTTACCTTCTATATTCTTTTTTTGAAGCAGTTCGCCCTCTTCTAGTAAAGGTAAATTTATATCTTCTTTTTCTTCTTCTGTTGCATATTCATATACTTTCATAAATCCATCGAATTTAACTAAAGAACCACTTGCCTTAAGTAAATACTTACCATTTTCTATGCTAACAGATGTAATATCCATTATGCAAGAAGACATTTGACTTGCTACAAATCTATTCCATATCAATGTATATAGTTTATATTGCTCATCCTTTAAATTTTCTTTAGCAATTTGAGGAGTTATCTCAACATTAGTTGGTCTTATTGCCTCATGTGCATCCTGTGCATTTTTCTTTCCTTTAAACACTCTAGGTTGTTTTGGCACGTAATTTTCACCAAAGCTTTTATTAATAAAATTCTTACAAGCTTCTTGTGCTTCATCAGCTATTCTAACTGAATCCGTTCTCATATATGTTATAAGACCAACTGTGCCATAACCTTTTATGTCAATACCTTCATACAATTGCTGTGCTATTGACATAGTTCTTTTAGTTGCAAAATTTAACTTTTTATAAGCATCTTGCTGCAAAGTACTGGTTGTAAATGGAGCTAATGGATTTTTATTTTTTGACGTTTTCTTAATACCCTTAACTATAAATTCTCCACCATTAAGCTCTTCTATTACTTTATCGACTTCTTCTTTTGTTCCTATTTCTATTTTTTTCTTGTTAAAAGTACTTAGTTTAACTTTAAAAGATTTTTTAGTTTTATTTTTAGCTAATTCACATTCTACAGTCCAGTATTCTTTTGCTACAAAGTTTTCTATTTCCTTTTCTCTATCACATACCATTTTTAGAGTAACAGATTGAACTCTTCCTGCACTTAATCCCCACTTTACTTTTCTCCATAAAATTGGGCTTATTTTATATCCAACCAATCTGTCTAAAACTCTTCTTGCCTGCTGTGCGTTAACTAAATCCACATTTATTTTTCTTGGCTCTTTAATAGCACTTTTTATAGCATTTTTTGTTATTTCATGAAATTCTATTCTACACTTATCATCTTCGTCTAATTTAAGTACATGAGATAAATGCCATGAAATAGCTTCTCCTTCTCTATCAGGGTCGGTTGCAAGGTATATTTTATCACTTTTTTTTGCTTCCTTTTTTAATTTATCTAATAATTCGCCTTTACCTCTTATAGTTATATATTTAGGATTATAATTATTATCTATATCAACTCCCAATTGACTTTTGGGAAGATCCCTTACATGTCCCATAGATGCCTCTACTATATAGTTTTTACCTAAATATTTTCCTATAGTCTTGGCTTTTGCCGGTGATTCTACTATAACTAATTTTTGTCCCATTTTGTGCTCCGATGAATTGTTTTACACCAGAGTTTTCACACCCCCTCGTTTTGAACTACACTTATATTGCTTATTTTCTTTACATTTACTAAATACTATTCCCTATCTAAATAAATATACCTGATTTTGCTACATTAATGTTTTTACAGCGCTTTATTTATCCTAGCATAATAATTTCCCGAAATACATATTACTTCATCTCTAAGCTGCAATTCAAATAATACCTCATATAATTGTTTTATGTCAACATTAGTTCTTTCAAATATATCGTCTATATGAGCCGGAGTATCAGTTATGCTATCATAAATTTTTTTTTCTATACTTGTCATTTGTTTCAATTTTTTAGAGTTTTGACATACATATTTCATATTTAATATTTGAAACAAATCTTCAAAACCAGTAAATATGTACGCTCCATCTCTAATCAATTTATTAGTTCCTTTACTTTGATTTGAAAAGATTGTTCCCGGAACCGCTACAACGTCCTTTCCTTGATCTAAAGCCAATTCTGCAGTTATAAGAGAGCCACTTTTTTCTCCAGCTTCAACTACAATTATCAAATCACTAAGTCCACTTATTATCCTATTTCTTATTGGAAAATTTCTTGACAATGGTTTTGTTCCTGGTAAAAATTCCGATAATACACAACCATTTTCTGAAATTTTATCGTATATTTTTTTATTTTCTTTAGGATATACTACATCTATTCCAGATCCCAATACCGCACAAGTATATCCTCCCTGCTTTAAACAGGCTTTGTGCGCAAAGCTATCTATACCTCTAGCCATACCACTTACTATATTCATTCCATCTATGGAAAGTTCCTTACTTATGATTTCTGCAACATTTTCTCCATAAACACTACAATTTCTAGAACCTACAATTCCAACTGATAATTTTTCACTTACACCACTTATATTGCCTTTATAAAAAATTATTGCAGGTGCATCCACAATATTTTTTAAATTTTTAGGATATATTTTTTCATTAAAAACTACAGTTTCAATTCCTTTAGTTGAAAGATATGTATATAAAGATTCTAATTGAACTTTATCCCATGCTTTTTTTAAATAATATTTAATTTTTTCATTAATAGTTACACTATCTTTTACATAGAAAGCATAATTCCACAACTGTTCAGTACTTATCATATTTTTTAATAGCAGCAGTTTTATTCTATTTGATAATTGTATAGAACTAAACCATAAATCATAAACATTCATTTTTATCTCCTTTTAAAACATGTAATTAATATGTAAAATTGTTGTCATAATTCTTATTTTTTATTCACAAAAAATCTATAAACACATTTTTATTCATATTTTTTTATTTATATGTTATATTATTATTTGTTTGAAACAATTATTTATTAAGGTTTTATATTTAAGGAAGGAGATTTTTATTTTGGAAAAATTAACTATATTAGGTACAGGTTCTGCTATGGTTACAAAATGTTATAATACATGTTTTACTCTTTCAAATGATAAAGAACATTTTCTAATAGATACCGGTGGCGGTAATACTATTTTATCCAATTTAGAAAGTACTAATATATCTATTGATAATATCCATCATGTTTTTATATCTCATAGTCATAATGATCACATAACAGGTATTATTTGGGTTATAAGAGCTGTGGCTCAAAAAATTTTAAATGAAAGCTACCAAAATAATTTATACATATATGCTCATAAAGAAGTAATAAAAGTAATACGAACTATTTGCGATTTACTTCTTCAAAAGAAATTTACAAACTTTATAGATAATAGGATCCTATTTAAAGAAATAGAAAATGATAGTTTCTTTAAAATACTCAATTGGGATGTAAACTTTTTTGATATTGGAAGTAACAAGCAGTTACAATTTGGCTTCAATTTAAATTTGGAAAATGGAAAAACCTTAACCTTCTTAGGTGATGAACCTTATAAGGATCCACTCTTCAAATACGCTTATAAAGTTGACTACTTATTGCATGAGGCTTTTTGTTTATACTCACAAAAGCATATATTCAAGCCTTATGAAAAATTTCATTCAACAGTAAAAGATGCTTGTGAAAATGCCTCTAAATTAAATGTTAAAAATGTAATTTTATATCATTCTGAGGATAAAAATCTTATGAACAAAAAAGAACTTTATACAGAAGAAGGTAAAAAATTTTTTAGTGGAAATATATTAGTACCTAACGATCTAGAAATAATAAAGCTTTAAGGAGGTTTAACTATGGAGAAATTGTTATTTGGTATATCTGGTACACCTATTGGCGATGGAAGTAAAAAATTTAATTATGAATCAAGCATAATTTATTTAAAATCTATAGGTTTAGATGCAATGGAACTGCCTTTTGTACGCTCTGTAAATGTTACAGATAAAAATAGAGATAAAATATTAAAAGCAAAAATAGATAATGATTTTTATCTTTCTGCTCACGGTTCCTATTACATAAATTTAAATGCTGATGAAAAAGAAAAGCAAGAACAATCTATGGAAAGAATAGTTAAAGGTGCTCAAGGTCTATTAAAAGTTGAAGGTAGAAGTCTAATTTTCCATCCAGGTTTCTATTTAAAGGATTCAAAGGAAGAAACCCTTAATACCATAAAAAATAATTTAACCAAGTTGCCTTATTTAGGTGTGGATTATAGATTAGAAACTACTGGTAAAGGCACTCAATTTGGTGACTTAAAAGAATTAGTTTCTCTATGTAAAGAAATCAATCACTGCAAATTGTGCATAGATTTTTCACATATTCATGCTAGATTTAATGGAATTTTGAAGGACTATGAAGGTTTTGAATCTATTCTTAAATACATTGAAGATGAATTAGGAAGAAACGCTTTAGAAGATATCCATATCCATTTATCTGGCATAAATTATACTGCAAAGGGAGAAAGAAACCATCTTCCACTTCAAGAAAGTGATTTTAATTACGCAGCTTGCTTAAGAGCCTTAAAAAAATTTGACGTAAAAGGCTGTATCATATGTGAAAGCCCTATTTTAGAAAAAGATGCTCTTCTGCTTAAAGAAACATATAATAGTCTGTAAAATAAGTATAATGCGAAGCAAATCTTCGCATTATACTTATGCTATAAGTTAAATTATTTCCTTATTTAAAAATTTTCTATACTGAAGCGCTTCTATAATGTGAATTTCTTTAATAGATTCACTTTCATCTAGATCCGCTATAGTTCTAGCTACTTTTAAAATTCTGGTATAAGCTCTTGTGCTCAAAGCGTACTTATTGTAAATTTTCTCTATTATTTTGCTGGATTCATTATCTAACTTACAATACTTCCTTATTAGCTTACTATTCATTTGGGAATTGCAAAATATATTCTCATTTTTAAATCTATTTTGCTGGATTTTCCTGCACTTTTGTATTCTACCTCTTATGACTTCAGATGATTCACCTTTAGGCTTATTTTTTAATTCTTCATAAGATAAGGACTTTACAAAAGTAAATATATCTATCCTATCAAGCATAGGCCCAGACAGCTTATGTATATACCTTTTTCTCTCGTATTCACTACAAACACACTGCTTATCTGACCCATAGAATCCACAAGGACATGGATTCATAGAAAATATAGTCATACAATTACAAGGATATGATACGGTTCCAGAAGCCCTGCATATTTTTACTGTTCTATCTTCAAGAGGTTGCCTTAAAACCTCTAAAACATATTTTTTAAATTCCAGAACTTCATCTAGAAACAAAACACCATTATGCGCAAGTGATACTTCTCCTGGCATAAGGTTTCTCCCTCCACCAACTAAGGCAACACATGTGGTTGTATGATGAGGATTTCTAAAGGGTCTTTCTCTTACTAACCCTTTAGCATCTTTCAAATTTCCAGAAACACTATAAATTTTAGTTACCTCTAATGCTTCTTCATAATTTAAAGGAGGAAGTATACTTGGTATTCTTTGTGCAATCATAGTTTTTCCAGAACCAGGTGGACCTATCATAAGTAAATTGTGATTTCCAGCTGCAGCAACTTCTACAGCTCTTTTACAGCTTTCTTGACCTAGTATGTCTTCAAAATTTAATAAACTTTTTCTATTATAACCTATGCTTTTATATTCATATGGTAATAAATCCCTATACATAACATATCCTATAACTTCTTTCAAATTACTAAATGGATATACATTGCTTTTTTTAACTACTGAACATTCCTCCGCATTTTCAATTGGCAAGATAAAACTATATATATTATTTTTTAAACCTTCAATTGCAATAGGTAATATTCCTTTAACCTTTTTCAATTGTCCTGAAAGGGACAGTTCACCCATTATGAGAAAATTCTCAGCATCTTCAAAATTTATCTGTTCTGTAGCTGCTAAAATACCTATTGCTATAGGCAAATCAAATAGAGCTCCTTCCTTTTTTATATCTGCAGGAGCTAAATTAACAGTTATTCTATTTACCGGGAAATCAAAGCCTGAATTTACTATTGCAGCTCTTACTCTATCCTTAGATTCTTTAACAGAAGTATCAGCAAGTCCAACTATATTAAAACATGGCATCCCTCTTGCAATATCTACCTCTACAGACACTACTACACCTTCTATACCAGTAAATGTGGCAGAATTTATTTTAATTGTCATTGGATATCACCTCAGCTTAATTATTAACATTGATATCCATTTATATTCATTTTTTCAATGTATAATCTTTACTGTAAAGATTATATTTACAACACTAATTAATATTGTTAAAATTAATATATATTAATTTGTTAAGTGATTTCTAAATTTATATAGAGTTTACTTATGTATCTTAATAAATTAATTTTTCACATCAACAAATATAATAATTTTACAACATTTAAAAATTTAAACTCTTTTCATTAGTATTTGCACTTTTAGATGGATTTTTATGAATTTATTGGTTAAAATGAACAATATAATATATTTTTCGAAAGGAGCAAATTTATGCATTCTTTTAACAAGGAAATAGGTTTCCTGGGCGAAGATATTGCTGACAATTATCTAAGACAAATTGGTTACACCATATTAGACAGAAATTTTAGATGTAAAATAGGTGAAATAGATATAATTGGACGTGATGGCAATTATATTTGCTTCATAGAAGTAAAAACTAGATATGGTTCATTATATGGCAATCCTTGTGAAGCTGTAACTTATTCCAAGCAGCACAAAATATATAAAACTGCAGAACTTTATATAATGAAAAAGAAGCTTTTTAAATTTAATTTTAGATTTGATGTTATAGAAGTTATATTAAATAATTCCAATAACATTCCATCTATAAGACTTATTAAAGATGCTTTTCAAATGTAAAAAAGCATATGATAAAATTCATATGCTTAATATTGTTTACAATCTCTATGTTTTTATAGACGTGGAGAATAATTTTTCATTCTAAATATTAGATTATACAATTATGTGGTAAAATATTTTTTAGAAAGCTTTTTCTATGTATTTTACAAATTCCATATTTCTTTATGGCCTCAATATGTTCTTCTGTACCATAACCCGAATTTCTTTCAAATCCATACTGTGGATATATCTTAGCATATTCTTGCATTAAATTATCCCTATAAACTTTTGCTATTATAGATGCACATGCTATACTAGCACTTTTAGCATCTCCTTTTATTACAAATTCATTTTCTATATTTAAATTTTTTACAGCATAACCATCTGAAAGCACTAAATCCGGTGTAATCTTTAATCCAGAAGCTGCTCTTCTAAGCACTTCATTATTACACCATGCTATTCCTCTTTCATCTATTTCTGCATTATTTATAACCGAAATATTATAACTTATAGATTTAGCTTTTATAAGTTTTGACAGTCTTTCTCTAGTATCATGTGAAAGCTTTTTAGAATCTTTAATACCAAGTAATAGATCTTTGAAATCGTGAGACCTTAAATTTAAAACAACTGAACCAGCTGCTATTGGTCCTGCCAAAGGTCCTCTACCTACTTCATCTACTCCAGCTATATATACATAATTTCCGAAATCCTTATCAAAGCTGTACATAGATTTGACCCTAATCAATTCATTTTCCTGTTTAACTGAAAACTTACTTAAACTTTGCGCTAAAAGCTGTACATTTTTCCTGCCATCTCTATTTAAACATTCTAGTACTTTACCCAATCTATCTTTTTCAATATGGAAATAGTTTTTCTTCAAATAGTCAGTATAAAACTTAATATCCTTCATTTTTAAATTACTAATTTCCGTAAATATCTTTTGTTCTATACCATAAAATTCATTATGATTATCTTGTACGCTCTCATTCATAATTGAATATCTCCACTTTCTATAAACTATCTTTCACTTTTTAGCATTTTTAGGGTGTTTCAAGAGAAATACGCCCTATTTTTCCACCTCTAAATTCATCTAAAAGCAGTACTGCCACTCTATTATAATCTATTTCACCTCTAGCTATTACAGCTCCTCTTTTTCTTCCTATGTTATCCATATTGTCCAATGGTGTTTCACTTAATTCTTTAAGCTTATATCTTTCCATTAACTTCTGTGGATATTTATCTTGAAGCCTTTCTACAAGCTTTAATGCTAATTCTTCAATATCCATTACTTCATCTTTTATTGCTCCTGTAAATGCAAGATTCAGTTGAGTTTCCTCACTTTCAAGCTTAGGCCATAAAATTCCTGGAGTATCCATAAGCTCAATACCTATTTTAGTCTTTATCCACTGCCTGCTTCTAGTAACACCAGGCCTATCTCCAGTTTTGGCTATGCTGCTTTTAGCAACTTTATTTATAAAAGATGATTTCCCTACATTAGGTATTCCTACTACCATAACTCTATCAGTTATATTCACAATACCCTTTGCTTTCTTTCTCTCATGTTTCTCTTGTAAAAGTTCATTTACTACTGCTTTAATACTTTTTAATCCTTCACCTGTAATACAATTTACTGTCAGAACTCTTATATTGTCTTTAGAAAGTGTTTTTATCCATTCCTTAGTTACTTTATCTTCACTTAAATCACTTTTATTTAGCAGTATTATTCTAGGCTTATTACCACATAGATCATCTATATCTGGATTTTTACTAGACCTTACTATTCTTGCATCTCTGATCTCTATTATAGCATCTACTAATTTTAAGTTTTCTTTTATCTCTCTTCTAGTTTTGGCCATATGACCTGGAAACCAATTTATAGCCATATTTTATCTTATCCTTTCTTATGTGTAAATTCACCTATTTTGATTTGTACAAACTCCCGAATTTACTAAATGGGTAAATTCTCAGTGCTGCTCTTCCTACCACCATATTATATTTTACAAACCCTACATCTGAATATCTACTATCTCTACTATTGTTTCTATTATCACCTAATACAAATATAGTGCCATCTGGAACTGTTACTTCACTAAAATCGCGCATATTTTGTTCAAGTATATATTTTTCATCTTGAGGCTTATCATTTATATAAACCTTACTATTTTCTATTTTTACTCTATCTCCAGCTATACCTATTACTCTCTTTATAAATTTTTCTTTTGGATCTGCTGGATATTTTATTACAACTATATCTCCAGGCTTTGGTTTACTAAAGTAATATGTTACTTTTTCTACTATTAACCTATCTTTGTTAGCTAAAGTTGGATCCATAGAATGACCATCAACACTTACAGTCTCAAACACAAATGTTATTATTAGAAACGCTGCTATTATAGCTATGATTACTGACTTACCAAGTTCTATTAACTCTTTTACCAAAATTTTCACACCACCCCAATATGCAAAAAAGGGACTTAATTAAGCCCCATTTTCAACATAGTATTTCTTATACCAGATAACTAACTTATGTAATACTTACAAATTTACTTATCTTATTTCTTTTACTTTTGCAGCTTTACCAACTCTATCTCTTAAGTAGAATAATTTAGCTCTTCTTACTTTACCTCTTCTTACTACTTCTATTTTCTCAATGATAGGAGCATTAACAGGGAATGTTCTTTCAACTCCAACATTGTAAGCTACTCTTCTTACTGTAAAAGTTTCTCTTAATCCACCATTTTGTCTTTTTAAAACTGTTCCTTCAAAAACTTGGATTCTTTCTCTGTTACCTTCTTTGATTCTTACGTGAACCTTTACTGTATCACCTACATTAAATGCTGGTAAATCAGTTCTTATTTGTTCTGCTTCTATTTGTTTTATTATATCTAACATTGTGCATTACCTCCTAAAATTTATTCGACGTTCATGCCCAGCTATGTAAGCAGACAGCGGAGCGCCTGTGTAGCACAAAATTCATTTTATCATATGTGTACAAATTTTTCAATATAAAATTCTATTTTTTCTAGAGCTCTTTTAAAAGTTTTTTATCCTCATCAGATAAATTTAACTTTTGAAATAAATCTATTCTTCTATCTCTAGTTATTTTTAAAGATTGTAATCTTCTCCATTTTCTTATATTTTCATGATGTCCTGAAATTAAAACTTCAGGTACCCTTTCTCCCTGAAAATACTCTGGTCTAGTATATTGTGGGTACTCTAATACACCATTATAAAAAGACTCATCCGTGTAACTTTCACTAGTCTTTAAAACTCCATCAATCATTCTACATATACTATCAATTACAGGTATACAGGCCATTTCTCCACCTGTGAGTACAAAATCTCCCAAAGATATTTCCATATCTATATATTTATATGCTCTTTCATCTATACCTTCATAATGACCACAGAGAAAAATTAATTCCTTTTCTTTAGAAAGCTTTTTTGCAGTCTCCTGATTAAATTTATTTCCTCTTGGACCTAAAAATATTACTTTTCCTTTATTACTTTCTTTTACTTTCTTGATGGAATCTACTATAGGTTGTGCAGCCATGACCATACCTGCTCCACCACCATAGGGATAATCATCAACTTTCTTATGCTTATCTAATGTATAATCTCTTATGTCAACTGTATTTATATTTACAATACCCTTTTCTTTAGCTTTTCCTATTATACTGTAATTAAATATATCAAACATTTCAGGAAAAAGTGTTAAAATATCTATTTTTACTGCCATGTTTCCACCGGCTTTATTACAATTCTTTTATTTTCTATATCCATATCAATGACAATATCCTTTAAAGCTGGAATTAAAAGTTCTTTTCCTTCCTTTATCCAATATACATCATTACTACCAGTTTTAATCACATCTGCTATCTTACCATATTCAGCCCCATTTTCGCCTACTACACTGCATCCAATTATATCTGCAATAAAATAGCTGCCTTCTGGTAATTTAACTGCATCTTCTCTAGATACATCTAAGTATTTTTCCTTATATTTCATAGCCTCTTCTACGGAATCAATACCCTCAATTTTCAATATAACTTTATCAGTTTGGAGTTTACACCAAACTACATTTTTTTCTACACCTTCTACATAAACCTTTTGAAGTTTTCTAAACCTTCTTAAATCATCTGTTAAAGGATATATTTTTAATTCTCCTTTAATACCATGAGTATTTATTATTTGTCCTACAGTTACAAACTGCTTCATATGAATAAATCCTCCTAATTTCTTAAATTAATTAATGAAAATTCACCTTAATTATATATAATAAAAGAGTTAGGTGCACCTAACTCTTAAATTATTTCAACAACAACCCTTTTATTTTCTTTTATAGCTGCTGCTTTTACAACAGTTCTTATAGCCTTAGCTATTCTACCCTGTTTTCCTATTACTTTTCCCATATCATCTGGTGCAACTTTTAGTTCAAGAATAATAGATTGTTCACCTGCAACTTCATTAACTTGAACCTCATCTGGGTTATCAACTAATGATTTAGCTATAATTTGAACTAATTCTTTCATAATATTACACCCCCAGTAACACTATTTTGCAAGTTTTTCATTTAATCCAGTTTTTGCAAAAAGTCTTTTAACTACTTCTGTTGGTTGAGCACCATTCTTTACCCATTGAATAGTTTTTTCTTCATTAAACTTTATAGTAGCTGGTTCAGTTAATGGGTTATAATAACCTAATTCTTCTATAAATCTACCATCTCTTGGAGATCTTGAATCTGCTACAACTATTCTATAAAATGGAGACTTTTTAGCACCCATTCTTTTTAATCTCATCTTTACTGCCATTAGTATCACCTCCTTTAAAAAATATATACAATCTATTTAAAACCATTAAAAGGTAATTTACCAAGCATTCCCTTTTTGCCGAAAGATTTTTGCATTCCCTTCATTTGCTTCATCATCTTCTTCATATTTTCAAAATCCTTGAGAATTTTGTTAACCTGCTGTACTGTAGTACCTGACCCCTGTGAAATTCTCTTCTTTCTTGATGGTGAGCCACTCACTAATGAAGGATTTCTTCTTTCCTTTACAGTCATAGAACTTATGATAGCTTCTATTTTTGCCATTTCTTTCTCGCTGCCACTTAAATCTACGCCTTGTAATTCTTTAGTATTTAATCCTGGAACCATCTCTAATAATTTATTCATTGGCCCCATCTTTTTTATTTGCTTCATAGATGATAAGAAATCTTCTAAGTTAAATTCCTGACTCATCATACGGCTTCCTATTTTTTTTGCTTCTTCTTCATCTATAGATTGTTTAGCTTTTTCTATAAGAGAAAGTACATCACCCATTCCAAGTATTCTTGAAGCCATTCTATCTGGATGGAATACTTCAAAATCACTCATTTTCTCTCCTAAACCTACAAATTTTATAGGTTTATCTGTCATAGCTTTTATAGAGAGAGCTGCTCCACCTCTCGTATCACCATCTAGTTTTGTAAGTATTACACCACTTATATCTAGCTGATCATTAAAGCTATTAGCCACATTAACTGCATCTTGACCTGTCATAGCATCTACTACTAATAATATCTCATCTGGCTTTACATTTTCTTTTACATCTTTGAGCTCATTCATAAGCTCTTCATCTATATGAAGTCTACCTGCAGTATCTATTATAACTACATTCAATCCATTATTTTTTGCATATTCTATAGCACCTTTTGATATATCTACAGGACTAACCTTATCCCCCATAGCAAATACCGGCACATCTATTTGTTTTCCAACTACCTGAAGCTGCTTTATAGCTGCAGGTCTATATATATCACAGGCTGCAAGAAGTGGTTTTTTATTTTTCTTTCTAAATTGAAGTGCAAGTTTACCGGCCATAGTAGTTTTTCCTGCACCTTGCAATCCTACTAACATTATCATTGTTAACCCACTAGAGGAAAATTGCACTCCACTTTCAGTGCTGCCCATTAAGTTTGAGAGCTCATCATTAACTATTTTAACAACCTGTTGTGCTGGAGTTAGACTTTTTAGGACTTCTTCTCCAAGACACTTTTCACTAACTTTTTTAATAAAATCTTTTACAACTTTATAATTAACATCTGCTTCTAAAAGTGCAAGTTTTACTTCTCGCATAGCATCTTTTATATCTTTTTCAGAAAGTTTACCTTTACCTCTAAGTTTTTTTAGGGTTTCCTGAAGCTTAGAAGCCAATCCTTCAAAAGCCATGAGCTATTCCTCCTAAATATTATCTATTATATATTCTTTCATTTTTTCTAATTTTTCTAAATTGACTTTATCTTGTATTAACAAATCATTTATATCCTGTAAAAGGCATTCCTTAAATTGCTTCATTTTAAATTTTATATTCATTAAATCTAATTTTTCTTCATACTGAACTAAAAGCTTATGGCATCTTTTTATAATATCATGAACTGCCTGTCTGCTAGTATTTGTAAGCTCTGATATTTCTGATAAAGATAAATCATCATTATAATAAAGATCCATAACATCTTTTTGTTTTTCAGTCAAAAGTTCACCATATAAATCTAATAGTATAGAAAGCTTAACTCTTTCTTCCATGATATATACTGCAATTTTTAATTGCAAATTCACTTCCTCGATTTATTATTAACTCAACGATGTTTATCTTATCAAAAATTTAATGACCTGTCAAGTATTTTTACTTAACACATTTTAAAATAATGCTTCTACAAATTCTTTTGGATTAAATTCTTGCAAATCATCTATACCTTCACCTACACCAACAAGCTTTACAGGTATGTTTAAACTATGTTTTATTGAAATAACTATTCCTCCCTTGGCAGTTCCATCTAATTTAGTTAAAATAATTCCGCCTATAGGACAAACTTCCATAAATTGTTTTGCTTGTTCTACTGCATTTTGTCCTGTAGTAGCATCTAGTACTAAAAGAGTTTCTCTTTCCGCTTCATTAAATTCTCTATCTATTACCCTATTAATTTTTCCAAGCTCATCCATTAAATTTTTCTTATTATGTAACCTTCCAGCTGTATCACATATAAGTACATCAGTTTTTCTAGCCTTAGCAGCCTGTACTGCATCAAATACAACCGCTGCAGGATCCGATCCTTCTTGATGCTTTATAATATCTACTGCTGCCCTGCTGCTCCATACTTCAAGTTGATCAATAGCTGCTGCTCTAAAAGTATCTGCTGCTGCCATTAATACTTTATATCCATCATTCTTTAACTTAGCTGATATTTTACCTATAGATGTAGTTTTACCTACTCCATTTACCCCTATAACCAATATCACTTCTGGAGTTTTATTAGGTTTTATAGTAGAGCTTTCTTCTCCAAGTATATCTACTATAACCTCTTTTAAACAATCACTAACTAGGCTAGGGTCCTTTATCTTCTTTTCTCTTATCTTTTCTTTCAGCTTTTCTATTATATAAAGTGTAGTGTCTACCCCTATATCTGCTGTTATCAATATTTCTTCTAGCTCTTCATACAAATCGTCATCAATGGTCATAGCACCACTTAACATATCTGTTATCTTTTCAGTAAAATTATCCTTAGTCTTTGTAAGACCCTTCTTTAGTTTGTCAAAAAATCCTCCAAACATTTGTACTCCTCCTATATGAATTATAAGTTATTTAAGATGCTTCTTTCTCTAAATCTACGGAAACCACTTTAGATATTCCTTTTTCCTCCATAGTAACTCCATATAATGCATCACTAGCTTCCATAGTTCCTTTTCTGTGAGTTATAACAATAAACTGTGTACTTCCAGAAAACTTTTTTAAGAATTCAGCATATCTAGAAACATTTGCATCATCTAGAGCCGCTTCTATTTCATCCAGTATGCAAAAAGGTGTAGGCTTCATCTTTAAAATAGCAAAAAGTAATGCTATAGCGGATAGTCCTTTTTCTCCTCCAGACATAAGATTTATGTTTTGAAGTTTTTTACCTGGAGGTTGAACTGTTATTTCTATATTTCCTGTTAATTCATCTCCATTTGATAAAACCAAATCTGCATTTCCACCTTTAAAAAGCTCTATAAAAGTTTCATTGAAATTATGTCTTAATTTATTAAAATTCTCATTAAACACTACTTTCATTTTATCCGTCATTTCATTTATTAAACTTACTAATTCATCTTTTGCATTTATTAAATCATTTCTTTGAGTAGTCATAAAATTTACTTTTTCAGTTAATTCCTTAAATTCTTCTATTGCACCTAAATTAATTATACCTAAGGAACTTATACTATTTTTTAAGGTTAAAATATCTTTTTTATAAGCATCTATATCCTTTATCTCTGCTTTATATTCTAATGCTTCTGCATATGTAATTTGAAGTTCTTCATTAAGTTTTTTGTAAAGCACCTCTTTTTCTGTAGTAAGCTTTGCCGAAGAAACTTCCATCCTATGTAATTCATCTTCCTTTTTGCCAATTAACAAATTAATACTTTCCATTTTTTCATTGCTTATTTTTAATTTTTCCTTTGCTTCAATCAATTCCACTTCTAGCTCTTTAATATCTTCTTCTTTTTTTAATATATACTCACTAATCTTGCTTATCTCTTTTCCATTGGAATCAATTTCACTTTTACACTTAAATACATTTTCATTTGAATCTTTAATTTCTTCTTCTATGTGAATTCTCTTTTGCTTTAATTCCTCTAAGTCTTCACTTAACTTTTGCAATGTATTAGTTCTATTAGCAGTATTTTCATCTACTCTAGCCTTTTTTATTTTAAGACCAACAAGTTTTTCCTTGGTAACTTGAACTTCTTTATTTTTATCTTTAAGTTTCTCTTCCATTTCAATAATAGAATCATCATTTTTTAACTGCTTTTCAGATAACACTTTTAAGTTTTCTTGTTTTTCCTCAATCTCTTTCATCATATTGTTTGCTTTTTTATTTAGCAATTCTATTTCATTATTTGATACCTTGAGATTTTCTTTAATTTTTAAGCTTTCACTATCTATAGTACTTATTTTTCCTTTTATTCTTGTTATTTCAATGTTTTCATGATAAACTGCATCTTTTAAATTTAAATTTTGCTCATCTAAACTTTTTAAAGTGGTTCTTAAGCCTTGTATTTCATCACTTAACAAATTTATTTTTTCTTCAGTACTTTGTATTTTTATTTTAGTCTCTTCTATTTCTCTTTTTCTTCCCATGATACTAACACTCTTATGATAAATGCTTCCTCCAGTAAGAGCTCCTCCTGGATTCACTACTTCTCCTGCAAGTGTAACTATTTTGAGGCTATAGCCAACCTCCTTAGCAATTTTAAGAGCACTATCCATATCTCTACAAATTATAGTTCTGCCAATTACATACTCTATAGCATTAGTAAAAACTTTATCATACTGTATAAGCTTACTTGCTATTCCTATGTATCCATCAACTTGGGATACTCTATCTTCATAAGCTACCTTTTTGCCTTTAACTATATTTAAAGGTAAAAAGGTAGCTCTTCCCATATTATTATCTTTTAAATGTTTTATAAGCTTCTTAGCAATCTCTTCATTTCTAGTTATAACATCAGAAATAGTTCCTCCTAATGCTATTTCTATAGCTGTTTCAAATTCTTTTTTTACATCTATTACTTCTCCCAATACAGAACAGCTATCCTTTTCCACTGCTACCTTACCCTTTATTACATCTTGCATAAGGTTTTTTACAGCTCTATTATATCCTTCATACTGCTTTTCCAAATTAATAAGCATGTGGCAATTAGCCTCTAGCTTATTGTGCAAAACATTTAATTCTTTAAATTCCCTATCTTTATTACCCAAATTATTATTGATTTTATTAATTTGCTGTTTATTAGATTTAATATTATTTTCAAATTCCTCTATCTTACTTTTCACTGTTTCAATTTCAGATACTAATGTTTCTTTTGTACCTTGATTTATAGTAATAGAATGCACATAACTATTACAAGAATCCTTTAATTCTTGTATTTTCTTTTTTGTTTCATCCAAATCATTTTTTATCATGATCAAACTATTTTTAGAATTAGCAATACTGCTTAAATATTCTATTTGATCATCTTTTAATTTCTTAACTAAATCATTTTTATCATAAATAGATAAATTTACTTTTTCTATAAACTTTTCATAATTATTTATTTCATTATTTAAATTTTTCTGCTCAGCTTTTAAAGATTCTAATTCTGTAATTTCCTCATTCTCTATTTTATTCATATTCAATATCTTATTCTTTACAATTTCAAGTTCCTTGAAATTTTTTTCTATGAGCTGAGACAAATTTTCTAATCTTTCGTGCAGCAAAGAAGTTTGTGATTCTATATTTTGCTTTTTAGATTTACTATTATAGTATTCACTTTTACAATCTTCACTTTTTAAATTTATTGCTTGAATTTGCTCATTCCATTTTCCAATGGACTTCTTTGCTTCATTGCATCTTCTATTTAACTCTTCATTATCTACATTCATATTATTTATGGTATTTTCTATTTCACTCAATTTACATTGAACCTTTTCAATAGAGTGAGCAGCAATATTTATTTCCTTAATTTTAAGTTCTTCAGATAACTTTATAAATTCCTTAGCCTTTTCATTCTCAATTCTTAGAGGTTCTAGTCTTTCACTATAAGTTTCTAAAATATCATCTATTCTTACAAGGTTGCTTTCAGTATTTTCTAATTTCTTCTGTGCATCCTCTTTTCTCCACTTAAACTTTACTATACCAGCTGCTTCCTCTAAAAGGCTTCTTCTTTCCTCCGGCTTACCACTTAATACTGCCTCAATTTTACCTTGACCTATTATAGAATATCCTTCTTTTCCTATTCCTGTATCCATAAATAATTGTTGAATATCTTTCAATCTACACTGAGTATTATTTATATAATACTCACTTTCTCCTGAACGGTACAATCTTCTGGATATGGTGATATATGCATAATCCAGTGGAAGCTTTTTGTCTTCATTATCCAGTGTTAAAGATACCTGGCACAACCCTACAGGTTTTCTAAATTGAGTACCAGCAAAAATAACATCTTCCATTTTGCCGCCTCTCAAACTCTTTACACTTTGTTCTCCAAGAACCCATCTTACTGCGTCAGAAATATTACTCTTACCACTGCCATTAGGTCCTACTATACCCATAATTCCATTTTTAAATACCAGTTCTGTTTTATCTGCAAAGGATTTAAATCCTCTTATCTCCATAGACTTTAAAAACATAAGGTATCTCCTTATCTTCCAAACAGCTGCGGAATTATGCTAACCACAAATATAACTACTACCAAAACTACAAATATTTTAGTCATTTTTTCTCTTTTCTCTTTTTTCATAAGAAAACACCTCTCTTAATTTTTAAATTTTCATACAAATCATTAACTTTTTTAATACTTTATCTTTTGAAGGACATTATACAGATTAATGAAATATTTAAGTTTACTTTTATATTTAGTACAAAATATAGTTTATAATATATGAATCAAAATATCAATGCAAAAATAAAAGCCCTGTTTAACACAGGGCTTTTTATTAATTAGGTTATCTCTGTTCAACTATAAATTTTATGGCAGTTCTTTCTTCACCTTCTATTTTTATTTCAGAGAAAGCTGGAACAACTACCAAATCAATACCATTTGGTGCTACAAATCCCCGTGTAATTGCAATAGCCTTTATAGCTTGATTAACTGCTCCTGCTCCAACAGCCTGAACTTCTGCCGAAATATTTCCTCTAAGCACTGCTGCCAATGCCCCTGCTACAGATTTTGGTTGAGATTGAGCTGATACTTTTAATACTTCCATAATTTAATTCCTCCCTACAAATATGCATATATTTATAAGGATATAATTCTATAAAATCCTGTATTTTCCTTCTTTATACTTTTTCCTCATATATTCAAAAATTGATACATTTTTACTTTTTTCGCTATATACAAAAAGTAGACTTCCTCTTTGCACACAATTATCCTGTTTTACTTGAATATTTGTTGTAATTAATTGTTGTTTAATGTCTTGAAAAAACTTTTTTTTATTTGCATATATTTTTGATAAATCTCTACTATTAACTTTAATCGTAATCTTTTCTTCTTTAGCTTTATCTATCTCTTCTAGTATGCACTGATTATATAAACTTCCTTCCATCAATTCTCTAAATGCAGCATGAAAAGGACCTGCTACAATCTCTTTTCCCTCATTTATTTCCTCTGTTGGCTGAAGTCCAATTCTTATAACATTTATATTATTGGAAGTAAGCATACAATATATTACTTTTGATATTTCTACTGCTTCATATAAATCATAAGGCTTATACATACCACTCTTATACATTTTTTCCATAGGTGTATCCTTAATAACTAGTGCAGGATATATTCTATATATATCTGGTTTCATAAGTATAGATTTTTTAGTAGTTTCTATATCTTTTTCAAAAGTATCACCTGGTAAACCTAACATAATTTGATGTCCTAATACAAATCCATATTCCTTAATAAGGTTTGATGCTTTAACTACATCTTCTGGTGAATGTCCTCTTCCAGATTTTAAAAGCACTTCCTCATCTAAGGATTGAACACCAAGTTCTATTACATCTACAGAATAATTTTTAAGGTTTGTAAGTATCTCATCATCTATATAATCAGGTCTTGTAGATAAGTGTATAAGATCTATAAATCCTTTTTCTTTATATTCTTTTGCTACAGCTAAAAATTCCTTCTGCTTTTCCATACTTATGGCTGTAAATGTACCCCCAAAAAAAGAAACCTCAACTATTGAATTTTCCCTTTTTATAGTTTTTAAATATTCTTCTATAGTATTTCTAGTAAATTCAGCATCTATTTTCCCGCTGCTTCCTGTTATAGTATTTTGATTGCAAAATACACAGTTGTGTGGACAACCTTCATGAGGTACAAATATAGGTATTATGTAATGATTTTTACCCATTATTCTTCTCCAACCCCTTTAGTGCTTTTTTTGCTGCGCTTTGTTCAGATTCCTTTTTACTATAACCTGTACCATTGCCTAAAACTTTATTATTTACAGATACCTGTGTATAGAATTTTCTTCTGTGAGGAGGTCCCTCATATTTCATTAGATCATATTGTATGTCTACATCACCATTTTTTTGCATTACCTCTTGAAGCTTTGTTTTATAATCTAATATTATTTTATTCTTTATTGCCTTCTCTATGGTATCCTTAAAATTAGTAAGTACAAATCCCTTTGCCTTTTCAAAGCCAGCATCAATATAAATAGCTGCTATTATAGCTTCTACACAATCTGCTAATATTGATACCCTTTCTCTTCCACCTGTAAGCTCTTCGCCCTTACTCATTCTTATGTATTTTCCAAGATCCCACTTCTTTGCTATTTCATAAAGAGAATTTTCACACACAATAAGTGCTCTTCTCTTAGTAAGTTCTCCTTCAGTTTTTTTCGAATAATTTAAAAATAAATATTCAGATATAGAAATCTGAAGTACAGAATCTCCTAAAAATTCTAATCTCTCATTAAACTTAATATTTTTCTTTCCATTTGCATAAGAACTATGTGTTAATGCTATTTTTAATAATTCTTTATCTTCAAAACATACGTCTAATTTTTGTTCTAATTCTACAAATGTGTCATTTTTATTTATTACATATTCATTTACAAGCATTGTTTTAACTCCTTCTGAAGTTTATTCTTCAGGTTGCTATTTACTTAAGTAAACTCAAGAATAAACTACAATTTTACAGATTTAAAGTCCCGTATATAGCGGGACTTTAATTCTACTCTTCAGTATGATTTTTTATGTACTCAACTACGTCACCAACAGTAGTTATTTTTTCAGCATCTTCATCAGGTATTTCTAAATCAAACTCTGTTTCCAAAGCCATTATTAATTCAACAACATCAAGTGAATCAGCACCTAAATCATCAATAAATGATGCTTCCATAGTTACTTCTTCTGCGCTTATACCAAGCTGCTCTGAAATTAAATTTTGAATTTTTTCAAACATAATTGTCACCTCCTAAAAGCTTTATACATAAATAATATTACATAACTACTTCACCGTCAATATAAATACTGCTAAAATTTATTATGTTAAATTATTTTATATTAATTCATTAAATTTATATTATTTAAAAAATATATTATTTATTTTCTTCTGCTAACTTTTCCAATTGAGTTTTTATCTTATCCACAATTGCATTTTCATAACAATTATAAGCTTGTTTTATTGCAT
Source organism: Clostridium carboxidivorans P7 (assembly GCF_001038625.1). Taxonomy (GTDB): domain Bacteria; phylum Bacillota; class Clostridia; order Clostridiales; family Clostridiaceae; genus Clostridium_AM; species Clostridium_AM carboxidivorans. The sequence goes on along the minus strand of NZ_CP011803.1, from coordinate 137,769 downwards.
TTTTGAAAGCTTTACTATCTGAACTGCCATGAGCCTTTATGCAAATTGCTTTTGAGCCTAAAAATACAGATCCTCCATATTCGGAATAATCCATTTTTTTCTTTAACCCTTTAAATACAGGTTTTAACAGTGCTGCACCTATTTTTGTTGTAAATGATTTCATGATTTCTTCTTTAATCATGCTAAACAAATTCATTGATACCCCTTCATACATTTTCAGTATGGTATTTCCTACAAATCCATCACAAACTAAAATATTTACATCACCATTAGATACATCTCTTGGTTCCACATTACCTACAAAATTGAACTCATCTGATTTAAGTTTAAACATTTGATAAGTACTTTTAGTAAGTTCATTTCCCTTTTCTTCTTCCACTCCTATATTTACTAATCCTACACTTGGATTATTAATCTTCAAAATATTTTCAAAGTATATTTTCCCCATTAAAGCAAATTGAATTAAATATTGAGGTTTACAATCAACATTAGCTCCTACGTCTGTTACCATAAAAGCTCCATTTTTGCCTGGAATAATAGGCGCCAAAGTTACTCTATCTATTCCTTTAATTCTTCCTGCTATAAGTGTAGCTGCCGTCATTATCGCACCTGTACTTCCTGCTGAAACAACGCCTTGAGCTTTTCCTTCCTTTACTAATTCAAAAGCCCTAACTAAACTGGAGTCCTTTTTCTTTCTAACAGCCATAACTGGAGCTTCATTTGTACTTATTATCTCTTCAGCATTAAGTATTTCAATTTTATCCTTAGGATATTTATACTTATTCAATTCCTCTTCAATAAGTTCTTTCTTACCTGTAATAATTATATTTACATCGTACTCTTTTACAGCTTGAACACATCCATCTACCACAGCGGCTGGTGCAAAATCTCCTCCCATACCATCTATTGCAATAATCATATTCTCACTTCCTTTTTATGCAACTGCTGATAAACCCTAACATTTACTAATTATTGTCAAAAAAAAGAAAGTCCTATGACTTTCTCTTTTGTTATTTTTCTGTTGAAACAACTTCTTTGCCATTATAATATCCACAACTCTTGCACACTCTATGAGCAAGTTTCATTTCATGACACTGAGGACATTCAACTATTCCTGGTAAACTTAATTTGAAAGTTTGTGCTCTTCTTCTATCTCTTCTTCCTTTTGAAAATCTTCTCGCTGGATTTCCCACAGTAAAACACCTCCTTAATCAGTCGAAAACATGTCTTTCAATTTTGCCAATCTTGGGTCAATATTATCATCTTCGCATTGGCATGTAGCAAAATTCAGATTAGTACCACATTTATGACATAATCCTTTGCAATCTTCTCTACAAAGCCTTTTAATTGGCATCTCTACAATTATATTGTTTTCTATTACTTCTGTGATATCTATTGTATCACTATCAATAAAGATGACATCGCCATCTCTACTTGCTCCATCATTATTGGTAAATTGTTCTTCAATGGTAATATCTACAGCATAACTAAATTTTTCAAGACACCTTGAACAAGTTAGCTCTAACATGGTGCTTATAGTGCCATTTAAAGTAAGCATATCACCAATCTTATCTAGTGTTCCATTTAATTTAATTGGCTGTAGAAATTTTATAGTTTCTCTACCATCATGAAAACTTTCTTCCTGAATTTCAAGATGAAGCTCTTTTGTGGCCTTTTCTCTTTTTAATAAATCTGACACATCTAATTTCATAATGCTCACCTCTACATATTAGCCACATTTATTATATAAAGATGAGCATTAAAAGTCAAGAATTATTTATTGTTGCTTGTTTAATTATGATTTTCCTTATTTACCAGATGCTACAATGTTTTTTGTATCTCTAGCTATCATAAGTTCTTCATCTGTTGGAATTACAAATACTTTAACTTTTGAATCTGGAGTACTTATTTCCATTGCTTCTCCTCTTTGAGCATTCTTTTCTGCATCTATTTTAATTCCTAAATAAGTTAATCCATTACAGATATTTTCTCTATTTACACCTGAATTTTCACCAAGACCTGCTGTAAATACTATAGCATCTACTCCATTTAGAGCAGCTGCATAAGAACCTATAGAAGTTCTTACTCTATAATTAAATACATTTAGTGCAAGTTCTGCTCTCTTATTTCCTTCTTTAGCTGCATTCTCAATATCTCTAAAGTCACTGCTTACTCCTGATACACCAAATACACCTGATTTTTTATTTATTAAATCATTAATTTCATCCACATTTAAATTTAATTCTTTCATTAAGAAAGGTAGTATTGAAGGGTCCACATCTCCACATCTAGTTCCCATAACAAGTCCTGCAAGTGGTGTAAATCCCATTGTAGTATCTACAGCCTTTCCTCCATCTACAGCACAAAGGCTAGCACCATTTCCTAAATGACAAGTTATTATTTTTAAATCTTTTGCATCTTTACCCATCATTTTTGCAGCTTCTGCTGATACAAATCTATGAGAAGTTCCGTGGAATCCATATTTTCTTACACCATTGTTAGTATAAAGTTCATATGGTAGTGCATATGTGAATGCATAATCTGGTAAAGTTTGGTGGAATGCTGTATCAAATACACCAACCATTGGAGTGTTTGGCATTAATTCTTTACAAGCATTAATTCCTATTATGTTTGGTGGGTTATGAAGTGGTGCTAATTTAACGCATTCTTCTAAAGCTTTCATAACATCTTCATTTATAAGCACTGATTCTGCATATTTTTCTCCGCCATGAACAACTCTGTGACCTACTGCTGATATTTCTGACATGTTACTGATTACTCCATGTTCTTTATCAACTAAAGCATCCAATACTAATTTTATTGCAACTTTATGATCCTTCATTGGTTGTTCAATAATGTACTTTTCTCCATTAACTTTTTGAGTTAATATTGAACCTTCTATTCCTATTCTTTCAACTAATCCTTTTGCTAGTACTTTTTCATCTTCCATGTTAATTAATTGGTACTTTAAGGATGAACTTCCGCAATTTATTACTAATACTTTCATTTCTCAATCTCTCCTTTTAGTTTTCTTGTGCTTGTGCTTGAACTGCAGTTATAGCAACAACATTAACTATATCTTCAGCACTACATCCTCTTGATAAATCATTGATTGGTTTAGCAAATCCTTGACAAACTGGTCCTACAGCTTCTGCCTTAGCAAATCTTTGAACTAGTTTATATCCTATATTTCCAGCTTGAATATCTGGGAATACTAATACATTTGCCTTTCCTGCTATTTTACTATTTGGAGCTTTTAAATCAGCTACTTTTTGAACTATAGCAGCATCAAGTTGTAATTCTCCATCTATATCTAAATCTGGTCTCATTGATTTTGCAAGTTCAGTAGCCTTTGTTACTTTGTCAACTAATTCATGGCTAGCACTTCCCATAGTTGAGAATGATAACATTGCAACTTTTGGATCCATTCCACAAAGATTTTTTGCAGTTTCTGCTGTACTTACAGCAATTGAAGCTAATTCTTCTGCAGTTGGACATGGATTAACCGCACAATCAGCAAAAAGAAGCATTCCATCTTTTCCATATTCACAATTTGGTATATTCATAATAAACGTACTTGAAACTACTGATACTCCAGGAGCAGTTTTAATTATTTGAAGTCCTGGTCTTAAAAGGTCACCAGTAGTATGGATAGCTCCTGAAACCATTCCATCTCCATCCCCTAATTTTACCATCATTGTTCCATAATATAGAGGATCTCTTACTATTTTGTCTGCTTTTTCTGGAGTCATTCCCTTTTTCTTTCTTAATTCATAAAATCCATTAGCATATTTTGCAGTATTCTCTGAAGTTTCAGGATCTACTACCTTTACTCCTTCTAAACTAACTCCAAGACTTGCAGCTTTTTCTTTTATTACTTTTTCATTTCCTACAAGAACTAAATTTGCAAGTCCTTCTTCTGCTATTTTTGCACTTGCTTTAAGTGTTCTTTCTTCTTCACCTTCTGGCAAAACAATTGTTTTTTTATTAGCTTTTGCCTTTTTCCAAATCTCATCCATTAATTTCATTTTTTTATTGCTCCCTTCAAATATATAGAATTAAATAAAAGTATACACACTATATACTATAATCCTTTTCTTATATATTTTTCAATAAAAAAAACTTATATTTTTAATTTTTTCTAAAAAAAATTCTATAAAACGTAAAATTTACAATATTTTTTATAACATTTGTTTATTAATTTATGTAAAATGTTATACTTAATATTACATAAATTACTCATAAATAAATTATAATTATTAATATTTAATTTTACATAATCTATAAAAACATAAGTATTTTATAATTAAGAAAATTATAATAATTAAATTAGACCTTACATAAAAAATTGGAGGGCAAAATATGAAAGTTACAGGAATTATAGTTGAATATAATCCTTTTCACAATGGACATTTGCACCATATAAAAAAATCCAAATCACTAACTAATTGTGATGCTATTGTTGCAGTAATGAGCGGCAACTTTGTTCAAAGAGGACTTCCTGCTATAGTCGATAAATGGACCAGAGCTAGAATGGCATTGATGAATGGAGTTGATTTAGTTATAGAACTTCCTTTAGTTTATAGCGTATCTTCTGCTGAATTTTTCGCTGGCGGGTCCATAAGCCTTTTGAATAATTTAGGAGTGATAAACAATATATGTTTTGGAAGTGAATGTGGAGATATTGAAACTTTATTATATATATCAAAAATACTGTCTGAAGAGCCTATGAATTTTAAAAAATTTCTCAAGGATGAACTCAATGAAGGTTTTTCCTATCCACTTGCAAGAAGTAAAGCATTATTAAAATTTTTGAAAGTTAATAGTAGTAAATCATTACATTTTGAAAATATTGAGGAAATTTTAAATTCCTCCAATAATATTTTAGGTTTAGAATATTGTAAAAAATTAGTCAAATTAAATAGCAACATTTTACCTGTTACTATAAAAAGAGAAGGTGGAAACTATAACAGCACTGTTTTTAACGAACAATTTTCCAGTGCCTCTTCTATAAGAAAATATATGAATAATAACAAAAATATTGATATTTTAACAAACTATATTCCACAAAATGTATATAAATTATTACTAAATTTAAATAGAAACAATTATCATTTTACTTTTGAAGATGAAATGTTCCCTTACATAAAATACAAATATACTTTATATAAAGATTCTATAACAAAACTTCCAGACGTATCTGAAGGTATTGAAAATAGAATATTCAAAGCCTTAGAAAATACTGAAAATTTTAACGAGCTAATATCACATTCCAAAACTAAAAGATATACTTATACTCGTATAAACAGAATTTTATGTCAATTTTTTCTAGGACTTGAAAATTGGGATACTGTAACTTTAAGAAAGGAGCCTTGTCCATATGCTAGAATTCTTGGTTTTAATTCCACAGGATCAAAAGTTTTAAAAGCAATAAAGGAAAACTCAACTATACCTATATATACAAAGCTTCCCAAAGATTCAATTCCTACTTTAAGCTTAGATATACATGGTACTAGGGTCTACAGCCTATTAAATAACGGTATAAGTCCTAATGCAGATTATTTAACTAGCCCAATAATAATTAAGTAATTTTTATAGCATAAATTTAAAACCATCAAATTAATATCATCTTATATAAAACTAGAATAACTAGTAAAATTTGCAAATATAATTATATAGCAAGTTAAACTTAGCAATGTTTGTGGAATTTTTCCACATCATGGATTTATGTAAGGTTGGTGGTTAAGATTGAAAATTATATTATACATATTGATAATACTTATAATTATATTATTAGCTGTTTTACTGAAGAATAAAAATCTTTTTGTAACCATTGTTTGTTCTTTGATTATACTAGAAATAATAGCTTCTCCTAAACTTTGTATAGATGGAGCAGTATCTGGAGCTTTACTTTTTTTCTATAAAGTATTTCCTTCGCTATTTTCTTTTTTGATAGTATCAAATGTAATAATGGCTTACGATGGCATCTACATATATTCTAAAATCCTTGGCAATGCTTTATGTAGGCCATTAAGGCTGCCAAAAAGCTGCAGTTTTGTATTAATGATAAGTTTACTTTGTGGATATCCTTTAGGCGCAAAATATGCTTGTGATTTATATGAAAAGAACATAATAAATTTAAAAACCTGTGAAAGATTATTAAATATAGCTTCAAATGCAAGTCCCCTATTTGTACTTGGATCTGTAGGCATATCTATGTTAAAAGACTCTAAAATAGGATATATATTATTATTATCAAATGCTCTTTCATGTATAGCTATGGGTTTTTTTCTTCCTGCAGATATTTATGGACAAAAAAATGGCTTTAAGGGAACTCACACTTACTCAAATTCAAACATTGGTAATGTTCTTAAATCCAGTATCGAAAATTCCATTAAAACCTGCCTATCTATAGGCGGATTTGTTACTCTTTTTTCTGTAGTAAATAACATTGTTAAAAACAATTATTTATTTAACAGTTTTTCACATAAGCTTTCTCTATTACTTAATACTCCTCAAGACATATTACAGGGGTTCCTGCTAGGAATAATAGAAATGACTAATGGATGCAATTTAGTTTCAGCATCAAATTCATCCATATTATTAAAAATAGCACTAGTAAGTTTTCTTTTTACCTTTAGCGGATTATCCATTATCTCACAAGTTTACTCTTTCACTTATAAATTTAATATTTCCATGAAAAAATATGCTTTCAGAAAGATACTACAAGGTATAAGTTGCTCTATAATAAGCATAATTCTTTATAAACTTATGTATTTCAATCAGTCAAAACAAAGCTTCAATATAAATTATATAAGTACTTATTCACTTGAATATACTTTTATAATAACAATTATTTTTTTAATAATTCTACCTTGGATTACTTTTAAGATCAAGAAACTATTTCATATCCCTTAGTTCTTTAATATTTTCTCTTATTGTATCAGAATTTAAATCAATGCTAGATTCTAAATCAACTACAAAATCTTGCATTTGCTTTTTTAAGTTTATCATCATAGTTTTACTTTTATTAGCTATTTCATTGTCTAACTGATTTAAAATTTCATCTGCATAGTCCCTGGCTCCTAATCTTATAGATTTAGCACTTCTTTCAGCAGAAGCTACAATAGCCTCTGCTTTTACTTTTGCTTGTCTTGTTATATCATGATTTTCTATTTGCTTCTTTAAAAAATTAATATTTTCCCTTTTTAAATTTTCAGCTTCTTCAATAGCCTCACTTAATATTCTCTCTTTTTCTTCAACTATCCACTGGGCTTTTTTCAATTCATCTGGAAGATAATTAATTATTTTTTCTATTATTTCCAAAGTTTCTTTCTTGTGTACTATAACTTTCCCTGTCATAGGAACTTTTGCAGATGTTTCTATAATTTCATTAAGATATTCTAGTAATTTAATAACATCCATAAAATCTTTTCCCCCTAAAGGTTTTTTATCTTATTAATTACAGCTGGCATTACACTATCTGGTACTAATCCTTGAATACATCCACCAAACATAGCTACTTGCTTGACTGATGAAGAACTTAAAAAAGAATTTCCTGCACTAGCCATCATAAATACTGTTTCTATATTAGGATCCAGTTTACTATTCATAAGTGACATTTGAAATTCATATTCAAAGTCTGAAACTGCTCTAAGCCCCTTAACTATTACCTTAGCATGTTTTTGTCTCAAAAAATTAATTAGTAATCCACTGAAACTTTCAACCTTTACATTTGGTATATCTTTAACCGCTTTCTTAATTAATTCAACTCTTTCTTCTATATCAAAAAGTCCTTTTTTTTGTGGATTTACTAATACTCCAACAACTAATTCATCAAAAACCTTTGAAGATCTTTTTATTATGTCTAAATGACCATTAGTTATAGGATCAAAACTTCCGGGGTATACTGCTGTTCTCATAATAATTAATCCTCCCTGTACCTATAGAAACAAACTGTTGTTTTACCGTACTTTCTATAATCAACAAGAATTATTTTATCTGTTCCCTGATATAATTCTTCTCTAGTATCAATTTTAGTTACTATAAGTCCATCTTTATTCAACAATCCTTCTTTTTCTATAATTTCAACTGCAGGTGGAATCATATCTTTCATGTAAGGTGGATCTATAAAGATCAAATCAAAAACTATTTTTTTCCTAGCAAATTCTTCTAGCGCCTTGTATGAATCCATATTAATACACTTACAAATTTGTTGAAATTTTAGATTTTCTACATTTTTAACTAAAAAAGAATAAGTTTCAGGACTTCTGTCAACCAAATAACATTGTTTAGCTCCTCTGCTAGCAGCTTCTAATCCTAAACTTCCTGTTCCAGAAAACACATCCAAAGCTATTGAACCATAAGTTTTATTTTGTATTATGTTAAACATAGCTTCTTTTACTCTATCTAAAGTAGGTCTCGTGGTATCCATACCAATTGGTGACATAATTTTTCTTCCCTTTGCAAGACCTGCAATAATTCTCATAATTTTTCCTCCTTGTAATTAGCACGATGTTTAAAAATTATATATTTTTCTATAATATTTTAACATATATGCTTTCATTATACAAAATTTATTTCCGTTATCAGAAATACAATTTGAATTCTCAAAATACTTATTTTTTGTTAAATTAATAGAAAATATAAAATTAATTAAAACAAATATATTTTGTACTTTTACCAATTTTATCATAAATTCCATTTTTAATATTTATATCTTTGTCATCCTTACTTTCTGTAAGTCTTTTAGCTTCTGCATTTGCTAATTTCAATAAATTTATATCCTGAACTACATCTGCCAGTATGAGTCCATTTTCGCCATGCTGCCTAAAACCAAATATCTCTCCTGCTCCTCTAATTTTTAAATCTTGTTCAGCAATAAAGAATCCATCATTACTGCTTTTCATAATTTCCATTCTTTTTCTTATAATATCATTTTTAATATCTGCAATAAGTATACAGTAGGATTTATGCTTTCCTCTTCCCACTCTTCCTCTTAATTGGTGGAGCTGTGCTAATCCAAATCTTTCTGCATTTTCTATTATCATAAGAGTAGCATTAGGAACATTAATTCCCACTTCTATAACTGTAGTAGAAACAATAACCTTTGTTTTTCCTTCCTTAAACTCATTCATTATTTTTTCCTTGAGTTTTGGAGACATTTTACCATGTAGAATTTCCACACTTATGTCCTTAAAATACTCCTCTTTCAATTCCGTGTATAAGTTTTCCACAGAACTTAATTTTAATTCTTCATTCTCTTCAACTAGTGGACAAACTATATATACTTGTCGTCCTTTTCTTATTTCATCTAAGGCAAAATTATAAGCTTTATATTTGAAATCTTGTTTAATATATTGAGTTTCTATTTTTTGACGTCCTGGAGGTAGTTCATCAATAATTGATACATTTAAATCGCCATAAAGATAAAGGCTTAAAGTTCTAGGTATAGGAGTAGCTGTCATAACAATAGTATCTACATTTGCTCCTTTATTAGTCAACCTGCTTCTCTGCATTACTCCAAATCTATGCTGTTCATCTGTAACTACCATTCCCAAATTTTTAAATTCCACATCATCTTCAATCAAAGCATGTGTACCTATTATTAAATCTATTTCTCCACTGGCTAATTCTTTTTTTATTTCCTGCTTGTTTTTTTGTGATACACTCCCGCAAAGTAATTTTATATTTATACCAAAGCCTTCAAATAATTTTAATGCTTCATCATAGTGTTGAGTGGCTAATATTTCCGTAGGTGCCATCATTACAGCTTGATACCCATTTTTTATAACATTAAATATAGATATTAATGCTACAATAGTTTTACCACTTCCTACATCACCTTGAACCAACCTATTCATAGGACACGATTTTTTTTCATCTATTAATATTTCTCTTATTACCCTATTTTGAGCCTTAGTCAACTGGTAAGGAATCCTATCCTTTAAAGCATTTAGTTCTTTTGCTATACTAAATGCTATACCTTTTTTATTTTCATTAAAATAATTTTTAAGCATCAATATTTTTAATGAATACGTAAATAATTCCTGAAACTTAAGTCTTTTAGTAGCTTCGTCTAACTCAGCTAAATTTATAGGATTATGTATAACTCTTATAGCTTTATCTAGATCACATAATTTATATTTATTTATTATATAATCAGGTAGATTTTCTACTATTACTACATCTTCTAATATTATATTTACTAACTTAATTACTAAATTGTTAGTTATTCCAGATTTTAAAGGATATTTTGGTATTATCTTTTCCTCTACTTTTGAAATATTTTGATTGTTTTTCAACAATTTAGGATTAGCAATAAACATTTCTCCTCTAAATTCTTCTATTTTTCCCATCAAAGTATATATGTTACCTATTCTAAAGCTATTTTTTATATAAGGCTGATTAAACCATTTTCCCTTTAAAATATTGTTCCCATCATGAAAAACTATAGTTGTTAATGTTTTTCCTGTTTTAGTTCTTATATCTCTCTCAATTCTAATGGTTTTGCAATTTATTATCACTTTATTATTAGTTTTTTCTCCATTTATATTTCCACAAGAAGATATACTTTCATAATCTCTTGGAAAATATAAAAGTAAATCCATAACATTGAATATACCACATTTTCTTAAATTGTCTGCTGTTTTAGGTCCAACTCCCTTTATGCTGCTTATGTCACTATATACATCCACAAAACCACCCACTTTTAAAACTCATAATAAAACTTACCAAACACTTGCTTATCTACAAATAAAAAAAGCCTAAAGGCTTTTTTTATTTAAGATTTTATTCCACAGATACAATAAAGTAGTATAATGGCTGATTTCCATCGTAAAATTGTACATCTATATCTTTATATTTTTCTTGAAGTTTACTTGAAAATTCATCTACTTTATCTTTTTCGCAATCCTTTCCACAAAAAACAGTTATTAACTCACTGTCATCCTTCACCATACTGGAAACAATATTATTGCATATGTTAAACATATCATTTCCTATTTCCTCTATTTTTCCTTCTACAATACCTAGAATATCTCCTTCTTTAATGACTTTACCATCTATTTCAGTATCTCTCACGGCATAAGTCACAGAACCTGTAGTTACCTTATTTATACCTTCTTCCATAGCTTTTATATTTTCATCAAGTTCTAATTCTTGATTAAATGATGTTATAGCTGTAATTCCCTGAGGTATAGTTTTAGTTTCTACTACCTTTACATTTTTATCAGAAATTTCTGCTGCCTGATTAGCTGCCATGATTATATTTTTATTATTTGGGAAAACCAGAATATTTTCTGCATTTATTTTATTTATACATTCTAATATATCTTGAGTACTTGGATTCATAGTTTGGCCGCCTTCTATAACAAAATCTACTCCCAGATCCTCAAATATATTTTTTATTCCTTCTCCCATGGCAACTGATACAAAAGCATACTTCTTTAACTGAATATTTTCCTGTTCTTCATCCTTTTCAATAGAGGCTTCATTATGTATATCTAATACATTTCTATGCTGCTCTCTCATATTATCAATCTTTATTTTAGAAAGTTCTCCAAGCTTAACGGCTTCTGACAATACCTTCCCTGGATCATTTGTATGAATATGAACCTTTACTATATCTTCATCATTAACTATTACCATAGAATCACCAATTTTTTCTATGGTATGTTTAAAATCATCAATTTCAACATTGTTTGAACGTATAAAAAATTCAGTACAATATCCAAACTTTATATCATGTTCTTCTAAGTTTTGAATTACCGATGGCACTTCAACTTTTTTAGGAGATTTAATTTCTATTGACTCCATATTATTCTTTACAACTTCATACATTCCTTGAAGTATTATAAGAAGTCCCATACCGCCAGCATCAACTACCTTAGCTTTTTTAAGCACTGGAAGCATTTCAGGAGTTTTATTAAGCATTGATTTGCTGTAGTCACAAACTTCTTCTAACATTACTGCTATATCGTCACTCTCACATTTAACCGCGCTTTCGCCGGCTGCTCTTATGATAGTAAGTATAGTACCTTCTGTAGGTCTCATAACAGCTTTATAAGCAGCCTTTGACCCTTCCATTAAGCTTTCCGCAAATTCTTTAGAATTAACATATTCTTTTGTTTCTAATGATTTTGCGATTCCCCTAAATATTTGTGAAAGTATTACACCAGAATTACCTCTTGCACCCATAAGTGCACCTTTGGATAATTTTTTTACAATTTCTCCTACTGATTTATTTTGCATACCTTGTATTTCTGATACAGCTGTTCTAAATGTCATAGACATATTAGTTCCTGTATCGCCATCTGGAACTGGGAAAACATTCAAAGAATTTACATACTCCTTATTTTCTTCTAGGGAGTTGCTCCCATTCACAACCATATTATAAAAGCATTGCCCATCTATTTTTAAGTGTTCCATTTATGAATTACCTCCCTAGACTCTGACACCTTGAACATTTACAGTAATACTTGATACTTTAAGTCCTGTATAATTTTCTAAATTATATTTTATTTTTTGAATTATGTTATTAGCTATCACAGATATCTTTGTTCCATATTCAACCATTATATATAACTCTATAAATAACTCGTTATCTTTTGAACGAACTTTTACGCCTTTACTTAAGTTTTCACCGTTTATTAATTTCCAGAGTCCATCTTTAGCATTTCTTGAAGCCATACCTACAACACCATAGCATTCCATAGTTGAAACTCCAACTATGTTGGCAACAATTTCTTCTGAATAATTAATATACCCATTTTCGCTGGTGATATTACCTATCATAATAAAATCCTCCCTACTTTAAACATCATATAACATATTTTATATTAAATAATAAATTTATTCAAGGAAATATATAATTTAAAACATTATTTATACTACTAAATTATATTATATACTTGCGCAACTAACCTATTCTATGGTAAAATAATAAATGTTTGAATTGAGGAGATTATTTCTTCACAGTTTTTTAAGGAGGTGTTTTTAATGTCAAAGAAGTGCGAAATATGCGAAAAAGGTGTTGTATTTGGTGTTCAATACAGCCATTCACACCGTCAATCTAAAAGATCATGGGCTCCAAACATAAGAAAAGTTAAAGCTATAGTTAACGGAACTCCAAAAACTATTCATGTTTGTACAAGATGCCTTCGTTCTGGAAAGGTTCAACGTGCTATTTAATAAATAAAAAATGCAGTTGTTTTTACAATTGCATTTTTATTTATTTTACTATAAACTTATTTTTTTTTCTTAAAGACTTTTATGATTCTAGATATAAATCTAGGAAGTTTTATGGTAATAAATTTCATATATATTCCTCCCCCAAATTAATGAAAATCTATAAGCTTAAATCCTAGGCAAATGAGTAATGCACCAACTACCATTATAAACCCCCAAAATGGGATAATAACAGTAATTATAATCCCCAAGCCAATGGATACCAGAGCAATTCCAACTTTTTTCTTAAAACTTTTAGTACACACCTTCTTAGACATATTATTATCCCCCAAAGTCATTCTATATTATTATATGAAACAGCAAAATAGAATGTTACAAAAATATTGATAATCTTAAAATTTTAATTATTTAGAAATCACCTGGGGAATATAAATCTGATTTTATCGGAATAATATTGAAGCCTAATCGCAAACAGTATAATTTTATAGCTTCTAAATACCAATCACTGGCTCTCGGATCAACTATTATACCTTCTATAAACTTAAATGGATCTATTTTTAAATTTATATGTGTGCAATTTTCATATTTTTTGTCTAAACATCTTTCATTATTTATAACAATCAATCTGACTTCATTTTCATGTTTAAAAGCTGACCTTTTTAATAATCCACTTCCAAATATAGCTTTATCACCTTTCATATTTTTTAATTGTAATAGTGCTTTTTCTAAATCATTATAATATATCACTGGTGAAAGTATTCCAAACTTAATATCAGAAATTAATTTAAATTTTTCCGGAGAAGTTTCAATTAATATCCCTTCTTTATTTGATGAATAAATTTTCCACAAGGCATCTGAAGTTCCTTCTAAACTCCAGCATTGTCCATATAAATCATTATCATGTAAATATTTATTTTCAATTTCATCAGTAGGTATTTCCCACTTATCTTCCCAAGACTTAATTTTTGTAAGATAAATCTCTTGTTTTTCCATCATGCACATAAATTTACCTAATGTCATATATCTATAAATTTTTATATTTTTTTTAATACTTTTATCAACAATAAGACCGTATGTATTCATTATTTATTTTTCCTTTCCCAAACTTGAACACTCCAAAATTATAAGATTTTAAATATCATGTATATGTTATGTAATATTCCCCTTTAACTACTTAATATTTTGATAAATTCAAAAAATATAAAAAAGTCCACTAGAATCTGTGAACTTTTTTCATTATATACTTTCTATTTAATTATATCTAATCTTTACTATAGAACACCATTAAATTTCCACTATTAAAGTTTATCTCAACTTCCCCATCTAAAAATTCATTAGATATAGTTCTAGGGTCTCCTATTTTTAAAAGGTACTCTTGAAGCTTATACTTAGCTCCCTTTATACTTAAATTTTCTACATTTTCACCATAACAATGAAGTGAAAATGTTTCACCCTTTTTTCCTTTTATTTTTATAGGCTTATCTACTATTTGGATACAATTATGATCATCCTTTATATAAGCATTTATATTTAATTTTAAACATTTCAAAAGCATACCCATATTTCCCATTAGATGATCTATTCTTGTACCAGTACAGCCTAATAAAATAATTTCAGTTCCACCTAGTTCCAATGCTTTATTTAACACAAGCTCTGTATCAGTAAAATCTTTATCTGTAGGATAAGTTTCTATACAACATTTTGGAGATTTTTTAAAAAATTCTAAAGCTTTTCTATCTATAGAATCAAAATCCCCCATTAAATAATTAGGCAATATATTGTATTCATATAAGCAATTTCCACCACTATCTGCACAAATCAAAAAAGAACTATCTTCTAATTCATTTTTTATTAGCTCATAGGATGGTGCTTCTCCCCCTGATACAATTACTATTTTCATTTACCTATCCCCTTTTAAAATCTTTATGTTTTCTTCAATTTTTCCATCCTTAAAAACTGCAGATCCAGCCACTATTACATTAGCACCACATTCCACTACACTTTTTATATTGTCTTTTCCTATTCCACCATCTACTTCTATAAGCAAATTTTTATTAAACTTATTGCTTAATTCTTTTAATTCCTTTATTTTTTCAGAACAATAATTTATGTACTTTTGTCCACCAAATCCAGGGTTTACAGTCATTATAAGTACCATATCTAAATTAGGTATCAAATACTTTATGCTTTCCACAGGTGTAGCCGGATTCAAAGCTATTCCTACTTTAGCTCCTAAACTTTTTATATAATTCACTGTTCTGTCTATATGTCTATCTGTCTCATAATGTATAGTTATCATGTCTGCTCCTGCTTTTACGAAGTCTTCCACAAATCTAGCAGGTTCTTCTATCATTAAATGAACATCAAAAGTAAGTGAGGTAATGTTTCTTATACTTTTAATTACAGGTATCCCAAAAGATATATTAGGTACAAACATTCCATCCATTACATCTATATGTACCCAATCTGCTCCATACTTTTCTAATGCCTTAACATCCTCACCTAATTTAGAAAAATCTGCTGACAATATTGAAGGTGCTAATTTTATCATTTTTGTATTTTCCTCCTTAATTAAAGTAACTAAAAATAGCTACCATTGAATTTTTCTATTGTTTATTTCTTCCAATGTCTTTATGTAAAATTCATACCGTTTTGCATTTATTTTTTTCTGTTCCACAGCATGCTTTACAGCACATCCAGGCTCTTTATAGTGAAAACATCCTGTAAATTTGCAATTACCTATGTATGAATCAAATTCAGGAAAGCACTGTTGTAAATCTTCTTTAGAAATAAACTCTATTTCTAAAGAAGAAAATCCTGGTGTATCCACTAAAAATCCATTCCCAATGTCTATGAGTTCACTGTGCCTTGTAGTATGTTTACCACGTCTCAACTTTTCACTTATCTCCCCAGTAGCCATAACTTCTTCTCCCATTATGGAGTTTAATATTGTAGATTTTCCGACTCCAGAAGGTCCGCATAAAACTGTAACATTATCCTGCAGCTTTTCTCTTATTAAATCAATTCCATAACCTTCCTTGGCTTTCAAAAACAGCGTTTCATATCCTGCACTTTTAACCATTTCTACAATTTCATTCATTTCTTCTTGTAACACTAAATCTAGTTTATTAAAGCATACTATGGCCTTTAAATTATTGTATTCACAACTAAGTAAAAACTTATTTAACAATTCTTCATTTATTTCAGGATTTCTTAATGCAAAAACTACTAATGCCTGGGTTACATTTGCCACAGAAGGTCTTATAAGCTTATTTATTCTAGGGTAGATTTTATCTATAACACCTTTTCCATTTTTTATTGTAATTTCTACTTTATCACCAACCATAGGCGTAAGTTCATTATGTCTGAACTTACCCCTAGCTTTACATTCAACTACATTTTTATCTGTTTTTATATAATAAAACCCTGCTATTCCCTTTATTATAGTTCCTTCCATACACCCTCCTATTGAATTAATAATTACTGACTTTTATTATTGTTACCTGAATCTGTTTTATTATTTGAATCTCCTGAACCGGATTTTCCTGGATTCACAGTACTTGGATTTTGACCTGGTTGATCATTTGGCTTTGTCACTGTACCTGGATCTGGCTTCTTAATATCTGGTTGAGCAGGTTGTTGTTCCTTATACTTATAATAAGTTAAGTTAACAGTACTTCCCGCTTTTGCTTGTTCCCCACCTGAAATAGACTGACTTATTACTTTTCCATCTTGAGATTTATCTGATGTATCTACTGCTGATTTTGTTACTTTAAAACCTGCACTAGATATTGTTCCTGAGGCTTCATCAATACCTTTTCCATTTACATCTGGAACAGTTAAATCCTTAACCTCTTGTCCTCTACTCACTACAAGATTTATTTTAGTATCTGCTGTAGCATCTGAATCTGGTTGAGGATCTTGCTTTATTACACTTCCTTTAGGCACGCTATCGCTATACTCTCGAGTTACATTTCCAAGCTTTAACCCACTTTTTTCTATAACATCCTTTGCAGAATCTAAATCCATACCTATTAAACTAGGAACTGCTAACTTATCTGGTCCACCACTTATACTAACTCTAACTTCCGAATTTACGCTTACACTTGTTCCTGGCTCTGGATAAGTTCTAAGCACAGTTCCTTCTGGCTTATCACTTTTTTCTTTTCCAATAGAAACAAATTTTAACTTGCTATCTTCAACAGCTTTTTTTGCTTCTTCTTGTTTCATTCCAACTATTTTAGGAACTGTAGTTTTAGCAGATGCCTTATTAAGCGCAAAGTATCCTGAAATTCCACCTATAACTAATACTAATATTGCTGCAGTAACAAACATTAATATTTTCCTTTTCTTAGGATCAAGCATTGTTTTCTTTTTATTATACTGTTCATCATAATCATCATTATATTTTTTATCATTAGCATACTTATTATCGTATTTACTATCTTCATATTTATTTCTATTATACTTATCTTTATCATCTACTACTACAGCATCCATTATTCTAGTCATGTCTTCATCAAAATCACTAGTAGAAATATCAACTTCCTGATTATTTTCTATTTTTCTAAGATCAGTTAGCATATCTTTTATTGTCTGATATCTTTTAATAGGTTCCTTTTCCACAGCTTTTAATATAAGCTTATTTAAATTATCAGGTATATTTTCATTTAACTGTTTTGGTGGAATTACTGGTTCTTGTATATGCTTTAATGCTACAGATACTGGACTATCAGCATCATAAGGTACTCTTCCTGTACACATTTCATAAATAACTATACCTAAAGAATATATATCTGTTCTACAGTCTACAAAACTTCCTCTAGCCTGTTCAGGCGAAAAGTAATGTGCTGATCCCATAACCTTGCTGGAATTAGTTATCGTAACTGAATTGGAAGCTTTGGCTATACCAAAGTCTGTTACTTTTACTACTCCTTCATTAGTGACCAATATATTTTGTGGTTTTATATCCCGATGTATAATGTTATTTCTGTGCGCACAATCTAAAGCTCTAGCTATTTGAATAGCCAGGTTTGCAGTTTTTGCTGTAGGTATCTTGCCCTGTTCACGAATTATTTGTTTCAGGGTTTTACCATTAACATATTCCATTACTATATAATTTATATCACCTTGTGTACCTACATCATAAATATTTACTATATTGTTATCTGAAAGACTGGCTACTGCTGTTGCTTCTCTTTTAAATTTTTCAACAAATTCTTTATCATCAGAATACTGTTCTTTTAATATTTTAACTGCTACATAACGATTTAATAAGTGACATTTAGCCTTATAAACTAATGCCATACCTCCCTCACCTATTTTTTCTAACAATTCATACCTATTACCTAGCATGGTTCCTATCATCTTCACACTCTCCTCCAAATACAATAACTGATATGTTATCCCTTCCACCCTTTAACTTACTAAGTTCTATTAATTGCTTACATGCTCCCTGATTATTATTATTCATTATTATATCATACATTTCATTTAAACTTACTCCATTAGATAATCCATCAGTACAGAGAATTATTTTTAACGTATCAGATAAATTTGCTTCAAAAATATCTATATCTACATCTATATTTGTGCCTAATGCTCTTGTTATTATATTTTTATTAGGATGACTTACAGCCTCTTCTTCAGTAATACTTCCTTCATCCACTAACTGCTGCACTAATGAATGATCCTTAGTTATTTTAATTATTCCATCATACTTCATAATGAAACAACTACTATCTCCTACATTAGCTACTATCATTTTATTCTCTTTAACTAAACATGCAGTTATAGTTGTCCCCATTCCATTAAGCTCAGAGTTACTTTTAGATAAACTAAAAATTTTTTCATTAGCTAATTTTATACCTGATTTCAATGTATCCTTCATACTCTCTATACTAATAAAACTAACAAATGATTTTACATAATCAATAGTAGTGTCTACTGCCAATTTACTAGCAACTTCTCCGGCATTATGTCCTCCCATACCGTCGGCAATAACATAAATATCAAAGTTCTCATTTTGATAAAATCCCACTGAGTCTTCATTAATTTTCCTAACGTTACCTATATCTGACAACATCCCTACCATTTTTTTACACCCCTCTTAAATAATTTTTAGATTTCAAATAGCTCCTTCTCAACTGACCACATGCAGCATTTATATCTGAGCCCATTTCTCTTCTAATAGTAGTTTCTATACCTTTTTTAATCAAAATGTTAGAGAAGTTTTTTATATTATTTGTAGGAGATTTTTCAAAATTGTTTTCCCGTACTTTATTTACAGGTATAAGATTTACATGACATAAAATCCCCTTTAAAAGCTTAACTAATTCTTCTGCAGATTGAGCACTATCATTAACATCCTTTACTAAAGCATATTCAAAGGTAATTCTTCTGTTTGTCTTACTTATATAGTACTTACATGCTTCTATAATCTCGTTTATAGAATATTTATTAGCTATTGGCATCATAGTTTTTCTAAGTTCATCATTAGCAGCATGAAGCGATATTGCTAGTGTTATTTGATAATCTTTATCTGCTAGTTCTTTAATTTTAGGAACTATGCCACAAGTTGAAAGAGTTATATGTCTTTGACCAATGTTAAGACAATATTCAGCATTTACTAAGCTTAAGAATTTTATTACATTTTCATAGTTATCTAGAGGTTCCCCACTTCCCATTAAAACTATGTTCGATATTCTTTCTCCTATTTTTTCTTGAGCTTTTAAAATTTGAGCTATTATTTCGCCGCTACTTAAGTTTCTCACCATACCCTCTACAGTAGATGCACAAAACTTGCATCCCATCCTACAACCGACTTGAGTAGAAACACATATAGAATTTCCATGTTTATATTTCATAACTACTGTTTCAATTATATTTCCATCCTTATATTCATAAAGAAATTTATGTGTATCATCATTCTCAGATTTGTATACTTCTATAATTTGTGGTATATCTATCTCAAAACATTTTATAAGTTTTTCTTTTGTACCTTTAGGCAAATTATCCATTTTCTCAAAATCCCACTGATTATTTTTATATATCCAGTGAAATACTTGCTTAGCCCTAAATTCACTTTCTCCATTATCCTTCATCCACTGCTTTAGCTCTTCAAGGCTTAAGTCTAAAATATTATCCACTAATTACACCTACCCACGTCTTATCATTTTTGCAATGAAGAATCCATCCATATATTTATTTGGCAATATGGTTATATATCCTTCATCATGATAAATTATATTATCTAATTTTCCGTAATATATTGGTTCTATCTGAAAATCTGGTCTCTTTTTTATAAACCATTTTATGTTTTCTTCATTTTCTTCCTTATTCAAAGTACAAGTAGCATAAATAAGTTTTCCATTCTTTTTAACATATTTAGCTGCATTGAGCATAATTGTCTTTTGAATTTTCACAAGACTTTCTAATGACTCTTTATCCTTATTCCACTTAATTTCTGGTTTCTTTCTTATAATTCCAAGTCCTGAACAAGGCACATCAATCAATACCCTATCACCTTTTTCTTCATATATATCCATATATTTAGAAGCATCTAAAGTGCCACATTTTACATTCGTTATTCCAAGTCTTTTAGCATTTTCCTTTATTAAAGGCAATTTATTTTCATGAATATCAAAAGCAAATATTTTTCCTTGATTGTTTGTAAGTTCTGCTATATGACAAGTTTTACCTCCTGGAGCACTACATAAATCTAAAACAGTCATATTTTCCTTTAACTCCATAGAAGGAGCCACCATCATTGCACTTTCATCCTGAACAGTGATTAATCCATTTTTAAAAAGAGGGTTGTTCTCTATATTTCTACCTCTATTTATTATAATTGCTTCTGGGCATACTTTTCCTTCTTCTATGTCATATCCATTCTTTTTAAGTTCTTCCCAAGCTTCTTCATAATTAGTTTTTAAATTATTTACTCTTACTGTAATTGCAGGAACTTCATTTAATCCCTGTAATATTTTTTTAGTTTCTTCTTTTCCATACTGGTTACTAAATAAACTAACCATCCATTTAGGAAAAGAGTAATCAAAACACATTTTTTCTATATCACTATTTTTATTATAATAATCTATATTATTGCTTCTAAGATAACTTCTTAACACTCCATTTACAAGTCTTGCAGTCTTCACAGCCTTTCTCTTAGCCAATTCAACTGCCTCATTAACTACAGCAAACTCTGGTATTTTATCTAAATACCTTATCTGATAAATAGATATCCTAAGTATATTTAGGATATCTACATCTAATTTTTTAAGTCCACTTTTTATATAATAATTCAATATAGTATCTATTGTATATTTGTATTTTAAGGTTCCATATACTATTTCTGTTACTAAAGCCTTATCTTTATCATTCATATCAGATCTATTTAATTCTTTTCCTATAACCATATTAGAGTATGAATTTCCATAAAATACTTCTTTAAGTATTTTAACTGCTGTTTTTCTAGCACTATCCATTATATTACCTCTGCTTCAATTATTTTTAATCTTCTCTTCTACTAATAAGTATTAATCTTATCAAGTTTGATATAGCTGTTATAGCTGCTGCTACATATGTCATGGCAGCTGCACTTAACACAGCTTTAGCTCCTCTTAGTTCCTCACTATATAGTATACCTCTTCTTTCCAATATTCTTAATGCTCTACTGGAAGCATCAAATTCTACAGGAAGTGTTATAAGTTGAAATATCACTACTGCCGAAAATAATAATATTCCAAAATTAATTAGAGGCTTTATGCCAAGTACAAACCCTGCAAAAAATAATAACCATGAAATATTTGAACTAAAATTTACCACAGGAACTATAGAATTTCTAATCACTAAAGGCGCATAACGTTCTTTATGTTGAAAAGCATGGCCTGTTTCGTGAGCTGCCACCCCAATAGAAGCTACAGAATTCCCATAAAAAACTTCTTCTGAAAGCCTCATTACTCTTCTAGTCGGGTCATAATGATCTGTAAGTTTTCCTGGAATAACTTCTACTGGTACATCATATAATCCATTATTGTCAAGTAGCATTCTTGCAACCTGTGATCCTGTATATCCATTACGATTTCCAAATCTCGAATACTTATCAAAAGTAGAAGAAACCTTATATTGAGCTACAGCTGCTATTATTAATGCTGGAATTAGTATAATGAAACTACTATCAAAATAAAACATAGCTACACTCTCCTTTCAATTACTTAAATTAAAAGTAATTTATTCTCCCAATGTAATGCCCTTATTTAATTTATGTCCTCTTATATATTCACTAACCTTCATAGGCTTACCACCTGGAAATTGTATATTTGTTAAAAGTATAGATCCTTCCTTGCAAGCAACTTTTATTCCTTCATTACATACATCTATTACATATCCAGGGTTGTAATTACTATTTTCATCTAATATGCTTGCTTCATAAATCTTCATATTTTTTCCTTCATATTGAGTATATGCAATAGGCCAAGGATTTAATCCTCTAATTAAATTTTTTATTTCTCTATTACTTAAATTCCAATCTATTTTAGCCATATCCTTATTTAACATGGCTGCATAAGCAGTAGTTGAATCTCCCTGTTTTTCTCTTTTTATAGTTTTGTCTTCAATACCTTCTAAAGTTCTAACTAAAAGCTCTGATCCATCTTCCATTAAAATATCATGAAGTTCTCCTGCCGTCATATCTTCTGTAATGTCCACATGACTTTTTAAAAGCATATCACCAGTGTCTAAACCAATATCCATAAACATGGTTGTATTTCCACTTTCCTTTTCCCCATTTATTATAGCCCAATTTATAGGTGCAGCTCCTCTATACTTTGGAAGAAGCGAAGCATGTAAGTTTATACACCCATATTTAGGTGTGTCTAATACTTCTTTTGTAAGTATCTGGCCATATGCTACTACTACTATAAAATCAGGATTTATATTTTTTAAGCTTTCTAAAGCTTCAATATCTTTTCTTAACTTTTCTGGTTGATATACAGGTATATCATATTGTACTGCTACTTCTTTTACAGCTGACATACCTAATTTTTTTCCTCTTCCCTTAGGTTTATCTGGTTGAGTAAAGACAGCTGTCACATTAAATTTTTCTATAAGTTTTTTTAATGAAGGAACGGCAAAATCCGGTGTTCCCATAAAAACTATATTCATACTCCTAATTTTCTCCTTCTGTTTTTAAAATTTTATCAACAAATAATATTCCCTCTAAATGATCTATTTCGTGACATAATGCTCTTGCAAGTAATTCCTCACCTTCCACTATGATTTCTTCTCCTTTTTCATTTAAAGCTTTTACTTTTACCTTGTAAGGTCTTTCCACTTTTCCCTGTTCACCAGGTACACTTAAGCATCCTTCTTCATCTATGTAACTACCTTCTGTAGATATAATTTCAGGATTTATGAGCTTTAATATTCCTTCTCCTACATCTATTACTACAACTCTCTTAAGTATACCTACTTGAGGTCCTGCAAGTCCTACTCCATCAGCATCGTACATAGTTTCTGCCATATCATCTAACAATGTTACAATTCTATCATCTATATTTTCTACTTTTCTACTCTTTTTTCTTAATAAATCATCACCATATTTTCTAATATTTCTTAAAGCCATTACTTTTACCTCCTAATTTAAATACAAACTTTATTTAACTAACTATAATAAACTATTAGGGTTTACATCAATACTTACCCTTATATCATTATAAACATTTTTTAATAAATCATAAACTAGTTTTCTTATTTTTTCCTTAACTTCCTTTTCTATATTGCCCTTTAATATTATTTGCCATCTATAAAATTCTTTAATTTTAGAAATTTCACAAGGACAAGGTCCTAACATTTTAATTGTATCATTTTTTTCTAATACATTTTTTAAAAATATGCCAACATTTTGTATACTTTTTATTAATATATTTTCGTTCTTGCTGCTCATATTAATAAGAAATAGATCAACAAACGGTGGATACTCCATAATGTTCCTAACTTTTATCTCTTCTTCATAGAAACCTTTATAATTATTATCAGTTGCACATATTATACTATAGTTTTCCGGGCTATAGGTTTGAACAATAACTTCTCCTCTTTTTTCCCCTCTGCCAGCTCTACCTGAAACCTGTGTAATAAGCTGAAATGTCCTTTCATTAGATCTGAAGTCTGGCAAATTTAAAGATAAATCTGCTGCAATTATCCCTACTAGTGTAACATTTTTAAAGTCTAATCCTTTTGCTACCATTTGAGTTCCTATGAGTATATCTGCCTTTTCTTCTTTAAAAGTGTTGTATATTGTTTCATAAGAATTTTTACCTCTGGTGGTATCAAAATCCATTCTTAAAGTTCTAGCCTCAGGAAAATACTTTTTTATTTCCTGTTCTATCTTTTCAGTACCAACACCAAAATACTTAACATACTTACTTCCGCATTCAGGACAAATACTAGGTGATTTTCTGCTGCTACCGCAATAGTGGCACACTAATTTTCCTTCATCCCTATGATAGGTTAGAGATATATCACAATTATCACACTTGAATACATAACCACACTTTCTACAGGAAACAAATGTAGAAAAACCTCTTCTATTTAAGAAAAGTATTATTTGTTCTTTTTTATTTAATCTTTCTTCTATAGATTCATAAAGTTTTTTACTAAACATAGATTTATTATTGTTTAGCAATTCTTGTCTCATATCAACAATTTCAATTTTAGGCATAATAGCATTATCAGCTCTATTTTTTATAGTTATGAGTTCTATATCTTTATTTTTACATCTATAGTAGGTTTCTACAGATGGTGTGGCTGAACCTAGAATTAACTTACAATTACTTATTCTACATTTCATTTCTCCAATTTCTCTGGCATTATATTTAGGATTACTGTCAGATTTATAACTTCCTTCATGTTCTTCATCTATAACTATCATTCCTAGATTGCTAAAAGGAAGAAATATTGCAGATCTAGCTCCTATTGCTACTTTAACTTTTCCTTCCTTTACCCTTAGCCATTCATCATATCTTTCCCCTGGTGATAACTTACTATGGAAAACACTTATATCCTTTCCAAATCTGCCTTTAAACCTTTCTACCATTTGAGGTGTAAGTGCAATTTCAGGTACTAGTATTATAGATTCTTTATTTTTTTCTATCATGTTACTCACCAAATGCATGTATATTTCCGTTTTTCCACTACCTGTAACTCCATGTATCAGAAACACACTTTTGGGAGAATTCAATATAGTATCTACAGCATTTTGTTGTTCCCCATTTAAAATCTTTTTGGAGTATTTTTCATACTGCCTTACATTATATCTATTTACTATATTCTCTTTTTGAGCAAGAAAACCATGTTTTATCATTGTATTTATAGAAGATAATGATATATTAAATTTTTTTGCTAAGGCATTTTTATTGTAAATACCCGGATTTTTTTTCACTATTGAGTATATACTTAAATAGGGTTCTTTTTGAAATTTTTCACTTAGCTCTACTTCTCCCGTATACACTTGTATTTCTGTCTTATTTTTCATTCCACTAGAAATACCTGTTGGAATAAAAACTTTTATACATTCCAAATAAGTTGACAAATATTTACTCTTCATCTCTTTAATAAGAATTACATCATCTCTGGTAAACAAGGTAAACTTATCGCATATTCCTGATATTTCTTTAATTCTTGTATTACCTGTATATTCATCATAAAGTTCTAACACAAATCCATCTATTTTTTTATTTCCCATACCAAAAGGAACTTTTACCCTAATGCCAATATCTATTTTATTTACTAATGTTTCTGGTATTTTATATGTAAAAATTCTATCTACTTGTAAGGAACTATTATTAACTACTATACCTGCATAACTGTACACTTAATCACCCTTTGTTTCCAATAGTAAATAGGAGAGGTATTTTCTTACGATAAATCGTAAGTTTTAACCCCTCCCCAAAATTTATTTTTCATTTATTAAATCAAATAATTTCTTTGCAACTTGCCTCTTAGACATTTTTTCTAAATCAATTTTTCTTCCATCTCTACACAAAATGGTTACTTTATTGTTATCAGAAGCAAAACCTGTATCTGATGCCGTAATATCATTGGCAACAATATAATCTAAATTTTTAACCTGAAGTTTTTTCTGTGCATTTTCCATTAAATCATTACTTTCTGCAGCAAAACCTACAAGTATTTGTTTTTTCTTTAAAGTTCCTAATTTTTTAAGTATATCCTCATCTTTAACAAGTTTTAATTCAAACTCATCCTCAGATTTTTTTATTTTCTTTTCTGAATAATTCTTTGGCTTATAGTCTGCTACAGCTGCAGCTTTTATTACTATATGCTGCTTTTCAAAGTTATCTATAACACTATTTAGCATTTCTTCATTAGTTTTAACATTGATTACATTTACTCCAGCAGGAGCTTTAATATAAGTATCTCCAGATATTAAAGTTACATCCGCTCCCCTGTCCCTAGCTTCTTCTGCTATAGCATAACCCATTTTTCCTGAAGATCTATTGGTTATGTATCTAACAGGATCCATTGATGCTATAGTCGGTCCTGCTGTAACTAAAACTTTTTTACCTTCAAGATCTTTTATATCATACATCATACTTTGCACAAACTCTGATATAAGTTCTGTATTAGCCAGCTTACCTTCGCCTTCATCACCACAAGCTAATCTTCCTGACTCAGGATATATAAACTTATATCCAAACTTAATAAGTTTTCCCATATTATCCTGTACTATAGGATTATTATACATATTAGTGTTCATAGCAGGCGCAAAAATTACTGGTGCCTTAGTGGCCATAATAGTTGTAGATAATAAATCATCTGCTATGCCACTGGCAACCTTTCCTATTATATTTGCTGTAGCAGGAACTATTAACATTAAATCTGCTTTTTTTGCAAGAGAAATATGTTGTATTTCCCAAGCCTTTGGTTCAGAAAACATATCCAAACTAACTATATTTTGGCTTAGGGTTTGAAAACTTAAAGGAGTGACAAACTCCAAAGCTGCTTTAGTCATAATCACATGTATTTCAAAATCTTTTTTCTTTAGTTTACTTATTACATCTAAAGCTTTATAAGCTGCAATACCACCCGTTACCCCTATAACTATAGTCTTTTTATTAGTCATTGTTTATTTAATACCTTCTTTAACTGTAGTATAAGTAATTGCTCCTTGACTAATTTCATTTATTGCTATTGTAACAGGTTTAGTAGAAGTAATTCTTACCATAGGTTCTGCACCTTCAATTAATTGTCTAGCCCTTTTAGCTGTCATTGTAACTAATGTATATCTGTTATCTATTTTTTTTAATAAATCTACTACTGATGGATTAATCATAGAGTTGCTCATGAATAATACCCTCCTTTGAATCTAATATATTTTCTTTAACTCTGTCTACTCTACATCTTTCTGCTATAACTATACTTTCTATTTTCTTTACTGCTTCTACTACAGTGTCATTTACAACTGCATAGTTATATTTGGAAACATAATTTATTTCTTTATATGCAGCCTTAAATCTTGTCATTAAAGACTCTTCAGTTTCACTTCCTCTGTTTATTATCCTTTGTCTTAATTCTTTCATAGATGGAGGAAGTATAAAAATGAAAACTCCTTCTGGATAAGTTTCTTTTACCTGTAAAGCCCCTTGAATATCTATTTCCAGCACTACATCTTTGCCAC
This sequence comes from Clostridium carboxidivorans P7, assembly GCF_001038625.1. GTDB lineage: Bacteria > Bacillota > Clostridia > Clostridiales > Clostridiaceae > Clostridium_AM > Clostridium_AM carboxidivorans. The sequence goes on along the minus strand of NZ_CP011803.1, from coordinate 109,886 downwards.
TATCTACTGCTGATAAAACACTATCCTTAGGTGTTCCATAGTAATTTCCATAAACCTCTGCATATTCAAGAAATCCTTCACTTTTTATTCTATTTTGAAACTCTTCTTTACTCAAAAAATAATAATTTGTGCCATCTACTTCTCCTACTCTTGGATTTCTCGTAGTTGCAGAAACAGAAAGCCAAAAATCATTTTTTTCTAATAAAGCCTTGCATATAGTTCCTTTACCAGCCCCTGATGGACCTGATATAACCACTAATAGCCCTTTTTCCTTCATTATTCCTCTACCTCATTAACTGCATCATCATCTTCTTCTTTTGAAGCCAATCTATGTGCTACAGTCTCTGGTTGAACTGCTGAAAGTATTACATGGTCACTATCTGTAATTATAACAGCTCTTGTTCTTCTTCCATAAGTAGCATCTATAAGCATTCCCCTGTCTCTAGCTTCTTGTATTATTCTTTTTATAGGTGCAGACTCAGGACTAACTATAGCTACTAATCTATTTGCTGAAACTATATTTCCAAAACCTATATTTATCAATTTTATACCCATATGCTTCCTCCTAATTTTACTCTATGTTTTGAATTTGTTCTCTAATTTTTTCAATTTCATTTTTTATATTTAATACATGGTTAGTGATCTCTAAATCATTTGACTTTGACGCAATAGTATTGGCTTCTCTATTCATTTCCTGAACAATAAAATCCAACTTTCTTCCTATAGGTTCATCTAAATTTAAAGTATCCTTCACTTGAATCAAATGACTATTTAATCTAACAATTTCTTCGTCTAAACAAGCCTTATCTGCAAACAAAGCAATTTCCATAGCAATTCTGTTCTCGTCTATTGAACAATCCTGCATTAGCTCACTTAACCTAGTAGTAAGTTTTTGCTTATATTCCACTACTACTTGTGGTGATCTTTTCTCTATTTTATCCAATAGAGATTTAATATAGTCACACTTTACAAATATATTTTGCTGTAACTTTGTTCCCTCTTTTTCTCTCATAGAAACAAGCATATTCACTGCATCTTCTAATGGAGTTTTAAGAGATTCCCATAGTATTTCTAAATCTTCTTCCTCTTGCTTTACAGTTATCACTTCTGGAAACTTTGCAACAAGTGATACAGTTATATTTTCTTGTATACCATATCTTTCTCTTATTTTGTTTAAACATTGCACATAACTATCAGCTAGTGATTCATTTAATACGGCATTTACACCTTGTTTTTCATAATTGTTTTGCGTGATAAAAACATCAATTTTGCCTCTATTAATCTTTTCCTTAATAAGTTTTCTCATTCTGTCTTCAAGAGCTATAAAGGCCTTAGGCATTTTAATATTTAAGTCAAAGTACCTATGATTAACAGTTTTTATTTCTACTGTAAATCTTCCACCTTCTTGGTCTGTACTTCCCCTTCCGAAACCAGTCATACTTTTTATCATATTTTTCATCCTTCCGTGTTTACCTTACCAATCCATACTAATTATACATAAATATTAATAATAATTTCAAGATAAATTTACAATTACTAATATCATAAGAAGATTAAAATACATTTATAAAAATTATACCACAAAATATAAGGTATAAACATATTTAATGAAATATTGAAAATTTATTTTAAATTATTGCATATTACGCTTCAAAGCCTGTGAATTTAAATTCACAGGCTTATTTTAATGAAATTATATGCTAACATATGAACTTTTATAATATAATGCAAATTAATCCACCATTACCTTCATTTATAATCTTCTGAAGTGTTTTTTGTATTTTTATTTGAACATCTTCAGGCATCTTATACAATTTATTTTGAAGTCCCTCTTTTACCAATATTTCCAAAGACTTACCAAACATATTGCTTTGCCATATCTTTGATGGATCATTTTCAAACTGTTCCAATAGTGATTTAATCATTTGCTCACTTTCTCTTTCTGTACCAATTATAGGAGAAACTTCTGTTTCGATATCTGCTCTTATAAAATGTAATGAAGGTGCACTAGCTTTTAATTTAACTCCCGATCTATTACCTTGCTTTACTATTTCTGGCTCTTCCAATTTCATTTCTGAAAGCTGTGGAGCAACTAATCCGTAACCTGTCTCTCTAACATCTCTTAACGCATCTGCTACCTTATCGTATTCAATCTTTGCTTCATGCATCTCCTGTACTGCTCTCAAAAGATCGCTCTCTCCTGCTATTTCACTGTCACAAACTTCACTGAGTACTCTATAGAATAAATCCTCCTTAGGATTTATACTTACCCTTGAAGTGCCTTCTCCCATATTAATTTCATTTATATCTGATCTTCCTATAAATTCTACATCATTTAAACTATCCACAGACTTATTTATATCTCTGACCTTATATATGTTCTTACACATATCTTTTACAACATTAATAAAATCTACCTTAAGCCAATGCTTTGCTTCTAACTTTTCAATCCATTCAGGCATATCAATGTTTATTTCCTTAATTGGAAATTCCTTTAATATTCTTTGAAATATGTTAGTTATATCTTCCTGTCTCATATTAAGTACATCCATAGTCTGAACAGGAACATCATATTTATCCTCTAGATCTTTTTTAATAGTCATAGTTTCTGGGTCATATGGGTGCTGAGAATTAAGAACTATCATAAAAGGTTTATTTATTGATTTAAGTTCATTTACTACTCTTTCCTCTGCTTCTACATAATCATCTCTGCTTATATTCGTAATAGATCCATCTGTTGTAACTAACAGTCCTATAGTAGAATGCTCGTTTATAACTTTTTTAGTACCTATTTCAGCTGCCTCTTCAAAAGGTATTTCATAATCATACCAAGGTGTAGTAACCATTTTTGCCTCTTCGCCTTCCATATATCCCAATGCACTTTTTACAATATATCCAACACAATCCACCATTCTAACCTTAAACCTAGTGCTTTCATCCAAAGTTATTTCTACTGCTTCATTTGGTACAAACTTTGGCTCAGTTGTATGAATGGATTTTCCTGATGAACTTTGAGGCAATTCATCCTTAGCTCTTTCTTTTTTATAGGAATTTTCTATATTAGGCAATACCATAAGTTCCATAAATCTTTTTATAAATGTAGATTTTCCAGTTCTAACAGGACCTACTACTCCCACATATATGTCTCCCTGGGTTCTTTCTGCTATGTCTTTGTATATATCAAAATTTTCCAAAGTATACCCCCCAATATTCTAATATTAACAATATATATATATTAAAATGAGAGGCAACTTATTACTAAATATAAAAATTATACTGTTTAATAAACTTCTTCTTTCTTATCTCTGGTCATCAATTCATAAACCCCATACTTAACATCTTTACCTTCAAAAAGTACCTTATATAAAACATCTGTTATAGGCATAGAAACTCCTAATTTTTCTTTTAAATCATAAAATGCCCTACAGGCCTTTATACCTTCTACAACCATTCCTATTTGTTCTGTAGCTTCTTCTGGAGCAGTTCCTTTTCCTATAAGTATACCAGCTCTTCTATTTCTGCTGTGCATACTAGTACATGTAACTATAAGGTCTCCTATACCCGTAAGTCCTGAAAAAGTTTCTCTTCTTCCACCTAAAGCTAATCCAATTCTTATTATTTCACTCATACCTCTTGTCATAAGTGCAGCTTTTGTGTTGTCACCATATCCAACACCATCAGATATTCCTGCTGCTAGTGCTATAATATTCTTAACAGCACCACCTATTTCAACTCCTATTAAATCATCATTAGTGTAAACTCTAAATTTATTTGTCATAAATAAATCCTGCACATTCTCTGCAAACTTTATATCTTCTGAAGCAGCAACTACAGTAGTTGGTATGTCTTGAGCTACCTCTTCAGCATGGCTTGGTCCTGATAAAATAACTATATGATTTAACGGTAGTTCTTCTTTTATAACTTGTGAAAGTCTCTTACCAGTCTTTTCTTCAATTCCTTTAGCTATACTTATTACTATTTGATCTTTATTAATAAACTTTGCCACTTCTCTAGATATTGTTCTTACCACATGAGATGGAACTGAAATTACTATGTAATCACTATCTTTTATTACTTCCTCCATATTTTCTGAAGCTTCTACACCAACAGGTATAACTGCTCCATGCAAATATTTTATATTTTCTTTCTTGATATTAATATCATCTACTACACTTTTATTTCTATCCCAAACTTTAACCTTAGTTCCCTTTTTAGCTAGCATTATAGATAACGCTGTTCCAAAACTTCCTCCACCTAAAAAAGCAACTTTAGAACTCATATTTATTCCTTCCTTTCCCTAAACTGCAGCTTTATACCTGTACCTGTAAAATCAAAATTTTCCCTTAATTGATTTTCAATATATCTCTCATAGGAAAAATGAATACATGATGGATCATTTACAAAGAATACAAAAGTAGGTGCTTTTGTACCTATTTGTGTAACATAATATATCTTTAATCTTTTTGTCCCCACTATAGGAGGTTCTTTCATCATTACAGCTTTACTTATTACATCATTTAATACACCTGTTTTTATTTTCTTAGAGTAATTAGAATAGCACTCCTTAACCATATCTAACACTTTTTGAACTCTCTGTCCTGTTTTTGCAGATATAAATAGATATGGAGCATAAGACATAAATGAAAGATTCATTCCTATTTGCTTTTTAAAAGCATTCATGGTATTTGTATCCTTTTCAACCAAATCCCACTTATTTACTATAACCATAATAGCTTTACTCATTTCATGAGCATAACCTATTATTTTCTCATCTTGATCTGTTATACCGTGAGTAGCATCTAACATAAGTATACAAACATCTGCTCTTTCTATGGCTGTATAAGTTCTTATTACACTGTATCTTTCAATTTCTTCCTTTACCTTGCTTTTTCTTCTAAGACCTGCTGTATCAATAAGAGTGAATTTGCCTTGTTCTGTTTCTAAATAGCTGTCAATAGCATCCCTAGTAGTTCCAGGTATCTCGCTTACTATAACCCTATCTTCTCCTAAAAGCTTGTTGATAAGAGATGACTTTCCTACATTAGGTTTTCCTACAAATGCTATCTTTATATACTCATCATCTTCATCATCTAATTTGTCATCATCAAAATATGATACAACTTTATCTAGCATATCTCCAAGTCCAAGTGCTTGTGAAGCTGATATAGCAATAGGCTCTCCTATTCCTAAATTATAAAATTCATATGCATTATCTTCATCTTTTAGACTATCTATTTTGTTAACTACAAGTACTACAGGTTTTTTACTTTTTCTAAGCATTTGAGCTACTTCTTTATCAGCATCTGTAAGTCCTTGTTTACCATCTACTATAAATACTATGACATTTGCAGTTTCAACTGCCATTGTTGCCTGTCTTCTCATTTGAGAAATTATTATATCACTATTTTCAGGTTCTATACCACCTGTATCAATTATAGTAAAATTATACTTAAGCCACTCAGCCTCTGCATATATTCTGTCCCTAGTAACACCTGGTGTATCTTGAACTATAGATATTCTCTTTCCAGCCATTTTATTAAACAATGTAGATTTTCCTACATTAGGTCTTCCTACTATCGCTACTATTGGTTTTCCCATTTTTATTCCTCCTTACAATGATCATTTATTATATTTATTAAATCCTCTCCTGTGAAGTCACATATGATAACTTTTCTCTTTAAAGCCTTTCCTAATTGTTCTATAGTAACATCATCCAAAAATACTTTTTCATTATTTGAGGCAAGTTCATATCCTTTTCTCAGCATAACATTAGGAATTATAATATACTCTCCTATCTCTACTTCCTTTAACTGCTGGATTATATCTCCACCAGTTACAAGTCCTGCTACAGTTATAGTATGGCCAAAAAAATCATTAATTATCTTTTCAACCTTTATATTAATTTTATTATTAACATTGCATATTTTTTGAGTACCCTTAACTATTTCTTCATAAGCAGAAACTCCTGTAATAACAGTAAAAGAACCCTTTATATCTTTCTTCAAATTTTTTAAAGAACTTTCAATAGTATCTCTAAAAACTCTTATCATGCCTATTCCATCTTCCAGCTGTTCAAAGCCATCGTAAAAGTCTGACGAAGGAACATCCCTTTCTGCTAGAACGTAAAATTCATCTGATAATCTTACAAATGGAGATCCTATTTCTTTTATATACTTCTTTTGAATTTCAGAAATTCTATCTAATTCCTCTTGTGATGTTTTTTTATCATATAGTTTAAGTTCATATAATCCTTCTCTATACTTTGTAACACCTACTGGAACTACTGCTAAATTTTCAATTTGTGGATACAGTTTATATAGATCTTCTATGGTTTTTTGCAGTTCTTCTCCATTATTTATTCCTGGACAAGACACCACTTGGCAATTCATTTTTATACCTGCTTCAGATAGTCTTTTTAATCTATCATAAACATTTCCTGCAAACCTATTGTTAATCATTTTAATTCTAAGCTCAGAGTTTGTTGTATGAACAGATACATTTATTGGACTAATTTTATATTGAATTATCCTGTCTATATCTTCTTCCTTCATATTAGTCAATGTTATAAAGTTACCTTGCAAAAAAGCAAGCCTTGAATCATCATCTTTAAAATAAAGAGTTTCTCTCATACCATTAGGCAATTGATCTATAAAGCAAAATATACAATTATTATGACAACTTTTAGGTTTATCTAAAATAGCCTCTGCAAATTGTATTCCTAGCTTTTCATCATACTCTTTTTCTATCTCTAATTCCCATATCTCTCCAGACTTCTTTTCTATTTCTACATTAATATATTCATCACACATAAGAAATCTGTAATCTATAATATCCTTAACAATTTTGCCATTAATGCTTAATAAATAGTCTCCTACTTCTATTCCCATTTCTTCTGCAATACTTCCCGGTTCTACTAATGCTATTTGATTTTTCATATATACAACTCCTTTTTGACCTATAGACATCTCGCAATATGGCTCTGTTACTAAAAAAATATCCATTTAGTAATATTACCTTAATATGTTTATTTAGTCAACGTATTAGCTTTATTGTTTAAGGGAACAAAAAAACCCTTCATATTTAAGAAGGGTAAATCACATTTTAAAGTAATTTTATTAAAAACATTGCTAAAGCTGCAATTACAGCACTTGCCGGTATAGTAATCACCCAGGCAGTTACAATATCTTTGGCTATAACCCACTTTACTGCAGAAAATCTTTTAGATGCACCAACACCCATTATAGAACCAGTGATTATATGAGTTGTACTTACTGGTGCCTTTAACAAAGTTGCAGTCATCATTACTGTTGATGCACTCATTTCAGCTGTAAATCCATTAATAGGAGCAAGTTTGGTCATACCTGTACCCATGGTTTTAATAATCTTTTTTCCTCCGAGACTTGTACCTAACGCCATAGCTAAAGCACAGCAAATCTTTACCCAATTTGGTATTTCAAACTGTGTTATAAAATTACCACTTATAAGTGCCATCGTAATAATTCCCATAGATTTTTGAGAATCATTACAGCCATGATTAAAAGCTATAAACGCTCCTGAGCATATTTGAGCCTTGGAAAAAACTTTAGTAACAGATGAAGGTCTTGCTTCCATCATCTTTAAAACATTATTCATAATAGTCATAACTACAAATCCTATAACAAATCCTATCATTGGCGATAAAAAAATCCATATTATAACTTTCCAAAATAAGTTTGACCAATTAACTATACCGAAAGACCATTGAAAAACCATTGCAGATCCAATTAATCCTCCTATAAGAGCATGTGAAGAACTACTTGGAATTCCAAAATACCATGTTATTATATTCCATACTATTGCACCGATCAAAGCAGCTACAATTACAGTTTGTGATATATGATTTGGATCTACAATACCACTACCTATAGTTTTAGCAACCCCTTCACTAACAAAGGCTCCAATAAAATTTAATACAGCTGACATTACAACCGCTTGTTTTAGGGTTAATACCCTAGTAGATACAGAACATGCTATAGCATTGGCGCTATCATGAAAGCCATTAATAAAATCAAAAATTAAAGCAGTAACAACTATAATACATATCAAAACAAAAGTACTACTAAGCATTTTTCATTACTACTCCTTCAATTACATTAGCTATGTCTTCACAAGCATCTAAAGTATCCTCTAAATACTGATAAATTTCTCTCCATTTAATCACTTCAATAACTTCAATATTTGATCTGAAGAGATCACCAATAGCTCTTCTTGAAACTCTGTCTCCTTCTTCTTCAATTCTATTAATTTCTATAATTTTTTTATTTAGATATTTACTGGTTTTCATATTTTTCAATTCTTCCATGAGAGTAATAATTTCTTTACAACTTGCTGCAATCATATCACCTAATATAATTGCTTCCTTTGTGGTATTATTCACGTTTAGCATAACAAATCTACTTGCAGCAGACTCTATTAGATCTATAATATCGTCCATATCCTTTGCTATTATGTAAATATCTTCTCTGTCAAAGGGTGTTATAAATGTTTTATTAAGTTGTTCAAGTATTTGATGTTGTTTTCTATCTCCTTCGTGTTCCACCTCTTTAAGTTTTTTTAAATTTTCCTCTGAATTGTCAAGATCCTTTAGAAACTCTACCAACATATTTGATGCTTTATAAGCTATATTAGCAGTTTCTACGAAAAATTCGAAAAATTTGTCTTCTTTTGGAGTCAAACTAAACAATCTTTATCCCTCCTGAATGTAAAAGTATAAATTTTCGACCTTATAAAGTATACCATAGATTTTGCAAAAATAAAACAGAAAATTAACATATATTTTACTCAATAACTCTTTTATACAGTGTTTGTATAAATTTATTTCAAATATTCTTTCTACATTATATTACATTATTATGCTTTTTTCTTCTTTATGCTTCTAGTTTCTATTTACTAATTATAAGTAAATATTTAAACAAGCGCAAATCACACTTTAACAAAAAAATAAATTTCAAAAAAATGGATGCCAGCATATCAATCCATATGCTGGCATCCTAATATTATAGAAATCATAATTCATGTAATCATTTTCAAAGGTTCATTTTTCTATAAAATTCAAAATGTTTTATTCATTTAAATCTTTTAATTCTCCTGTAACTAAATATATAGTCCATTCACATATATTAGTCACATGATCGCCAACTCTTTCTAAATATTTACACACAAATAAAAGTTGGGTTATTTGATTTATATTTTGATTATTGTTTGCCATTATAGTTAGCATTTCAGTAAAAACATTTTTATATAAGTTATCTATTTCATCATCCATTTTACACACTTCATAGGCCTTATCCACATCTGCAGCTACATAAGCATCTAACCCACTTCTTATCATCTTCTTAACTATCTCTGACATTTTAGGAATATCTATAAGTTCCTTAACATACTGTTCATTTTTAAGTCTTTTTGTTATTTTTGCTATGTCTACTGCATAATCTGCCATTCTTTCAAGATCTGTTACTAACTTAGTAGTTGTAAAAATAGTTCTTAAATCTATAGCCAAAGGTTGTTCTTTAGCTATTAATCTTATGCATTTATTTTCTATTTCCTTTTGAAGATCATCTACCAAATCATCGTTCTTTATTATGTTATCTGCTAATTCAACATCTTTATTAACTAATGATTCTATACACTGATGTATCTGTTTTTCAACTATGCTTCCCATTCTTAATAAATCATTATGAAGTTCTTTTAAAGCAATATCAAATCCGGTCCTAGTCATTCATACTCACCTCTATTTAAATTAAGTTTATATTATTATTTTATATACTTTTATCTATATATAATTTTAACCAAATCTTCCCGTTATATAATCTTCTGTTCTTTTATCCTGAGGTTTATAAAAAATACTTTCAGTTTTTCCATTTTCAACTATCTCTCCATTAAGAAAAAATGCTGTATAATCTGATATTCTTCCTGCCTGCTGCATATTATGCGTAACTATAATTATAGTATACTTTTTCTTCAACTCATCCATAAGCTCTTCTATTTTCAATGTAGATATTGGATCTAATGCAGAAGTTGGCTCATCCATAAGTAATACCTCTGGCTCTACTGCTAGCGTTCTTGCAATGCACAACCTCTGCTGTTGACCACCAGAAAGTCCTAATGCACTTTTATTTAATCTATCTTTTACTTCATCCCAAAGTACAGCACCTTTTAAACTACTTTCAACCAATTCATCTAATTTACTTTTATCCTTTACTCCATGTATCTTGGGTCCATATACTATATTGTCATATATAGACATTGGGAAAGGATTAGCCTTTTGAAAAACCATTCCTACTCTTTTTCTAAGATCTATTTCATCATAATCCTTATATATATTCTTACCTTCAAATAGTACTTCTCCCTCTATTTTTACAGAGTCTATTAAATCGTTCATTCTATTTAAAGTTCTTAAAAAGGTAGACTTACCACAACCTGATGGACCTATTAATGCTGTAACTGCATTTTTTTCTACATCTAAATTTATTTTCTTCAAGGCTTGAGTACTTCCATAGTATAAATCAAGTGCCTTAGTTTGTATTATACCCATTTAGCTTCCTCCTTATTTTTTACCAGCATAAGATTCATATATTTTTTTTCCTAATATTCTAGCAGTTAAATTAAATAACAAAACCATTATTATAAGCACTGCTGATGCTTTATTTGCTATAGCTGATGCATCTGGTACCATCCCCTCAGAATTAAGCTTCCAAATGTATACTGCTAATGTTTCTGCAGGTCTCATTACACTAAAAGGAGATGTTTTTCCAACTAAACTAAAGCTATCAAATGGAAGTACTGGTGCGCTCATACCTGCAGTATACAAAAGTGCTGCTGCTTCACCAAATATTCTTCCTGATGCCAATATTACTCCTGTTAAGATTTGCGGAATGGCAGAAGGCAATATAACTTTTTTTATAGTTTGCCATTTAGTTGCTCCAAGCCCAAGACTTGCCTCCTTCACAGATTTACCAGCTGCTACTATAGCATTTTCACTAACTCTTGTTAAAGATGGCAGATTTAGCACTGCTATAGCTAATGCTCCTGATAAAAGTGTAAACCCCCAATTCGTCATACCAACAAACACTAAAAGACCAAAAAGACCCACTACTATAGAAGGCAATGAAGCCATAGTTTCAATACATAACCTTATTATATTTAATAAAAATCCTTCTCTCGCATATTCTGCTAAATATATACCCGCACCTACTCCAAAAGGTACAGTTATTATTAAAGATACTACTAGCATGTAGAAGGAATTAAATAGCTGAGGACCTATTCCACCTCCAGCTTCACCTACTTTAGGTTTTCCAAACAAGAAAGAAGGATTTAATGAATTTCCGCCCTTATATAATATATATCCTATTAAGGCCATTAGAAGTAATATTACAAATCCAGATACAACATATAAAATTCCTGTCCATATTTTATCTTTTAACTTAGCATCCATTTATTTAAGCTCACTCCTTTTTCCAATGGCTCTTATTAGTAAAATAAATAAAAATGATATAACTAAAAGCAATAAAGCAAGTGACCACAACGCATCATTCCATGCTGTTCCTGATATTGTATTTCCCATATCCATAGTTAAAATACTAGTCAAAGTAGCTGTTGGACTTACTAAATTTTTAGGAAATTTAATTGAATTACCTATAACCATTTGAACAGCTAAAGCTTCTCCAAAAGCTCTTGCAAGTCCTAATACTATTGAAGTTAATATGCCACTTTTGGCTGCTGGTAATATAACTTTGCTTATAGTTTGCCATCTAGTTGCACCCAATCCATAGGATGCCTCTAAATAGCTCTTAGGTACAACTCTAACAGCATCTGCTGATAAACTAGCTATAGTTGGCAGTATCATAATACTTAATACTATAATACCTGCTATTAAGCTAAATCCAATACCTCCAAAACCTTTTTTAATAAGAGGTAGTAAAACACTAAATCCTATCCAGCCATAAACAACTGAAGGTATTCCTACAAATAATTCTAATGCAGGTTGAACTAATTTCTTTCCCATTCTTGGTGAAATGAAGTTCATAAAAATTGCTAGTGCAATACTTATCGGTGCACTCAAAATAACTGCACCTATGGATACTAAAGTAGAACCTACAATAAATATAAGTGCTCCTAATTTAGGTTTTTCACTATCTGGATTCCAATTTGCAGTAAATAGAAAGTCTTTTAATGAATATCCATGCTTTATAAAAGTATTTAATCCCTTTACAGTTACAAATCCTATTATACTTAAAGTTAAAATTATTATTAACATTCCACAAAATATGGCAAAACTTCTTCCTAAATATTCAGTTTTTAACTTTTTCCAAAAGGTTCTTTTCTTTATACTATTCTCCATACTCTCTACCTCAATATTAATTTAATGGCTGACTGATTAACAGCCAGCCCCATAAAAAACTTTATTTATTTTTAATTTCGCTCATTGGAATATATCCTAATTTTTTAACTAAATCACTATTTTCACTGCTCAACATGTAATCAATAAATGCTTTTGATAAATCCTTAGCTTCTCCCTTTGTATACATATGCTCATATGACCAGAAAGGATATTTTCCAGCAGTTATATTTTCTTCAGTTGCATCTACTCCATCTATTTTTAATGGTTTTACACTTTCTTTAACTTTATCACTTAAATATGATAATGCTAAATAGCTTATAGAACCTTTTGTAGACTGTATTCCTTTTTCAACGTTTCCGTTTGAATCTTGTGTAGTTCCTAGTCCGTCCTTTTCATCTTTTCCACCCATTACTGTATCTTTAAATGTTGCTCTTGTACCAGAAGATTTTGCTCTATTAATTACATTTATAGGTAGGTTGTCTCCTCCAACTTGGCTCCAGTTAGTGATTTCACCAGTAAATATTTTTTGTATCTGGTCTTTTGTTAAAGAATCAACTTTAACTTCTTTATTTACAACTACTGCAAAACCAATAGCACAAACTTTATGATCAACTAATTCTTTTGCCTTTTGTGCATCTAATTTAGCTGCTTCTGCTGTTATATCAGAGTTTCCTATGTCAGCAGTGCCTTCAGCTACTAATTTTATTCCAGTACCACTACCTCCACCTTGTACATTAATAGTAGCTTTAGAGTTTTTTTCAGTGAATTTTTTTCCTGCTTGATCAGCTAGTGGTTGAAGTGCTGTGGATCCTGCCAATGTTATTGAACCTGAAACTTCCTTTTTAGTATCTCCTGAAGATGATTGTTCTTTTGATCCACATCCTGCAAATACACCTGTTACCATGGTAACTGCTAATGCAGCTATTATAATTTTTAAACTCTTTTTCTTCATTAATACGAACCTCCTAAAACTTTCAACGTTTATTAATTTTAAATTATTCCCTATGAATACTATGATAACTTTACAAGGTTAACCCATTATTATACATAGGTTAATTAAAATTAACATAAGGAATTTATTTATTTTTACCACTTTTATTAAAAATATAACAAAAGAACCTTTGAATACTCTGTATTCAAAGGTTCTTTTCACAATATTTAACAAAATCATTTAATTTTACTTACTTAACAAACTCTTAACATTGCTAACATAAACGTTAAAATTTTTTATTCTAAGCATAAACAATCGGTCTAGTAATATACTAAAAATCATACAATAGGTATTTCTAAAATAAATTTGCTTCCTTTTCCTATCTCACTTTCAACTCTAATATTTCCATTAAGAGCCATAACTATATGTTTTACAATAGCAAGGCCTAATCCTGTTCCACCTTGAGCTCTTGATCTTGCTTTATCAACCCTATAAAACCTTTCAAAGATTCTATCTATATGTTCTTTTGATATACCAACACCTTTATCTTCAACCCATATTATGCAATTATCATTTTCAAGCTTAGTGCCTATTTTTACAATTCCATTGTTATCAGAATATTTTATTGCATTATCCACTAGATTTATAAGCATTTGTTTAAATCTATCATTGTCTCCTTTTAAATTAGGAACCTTATCTCCTATTGTAAGAACCTTAATATTCTTCTTTTCAGCTGAATTTTTAACTAAACAACATACATCTTTTATAATAAAGTTTACATCTATCTCTTCTTCCTTATTCTCTATACTACTTTCAATATGCGAAAGTGTCAGGGTATCATTGATCAATCTTGTTAATCTATCAGCTTCATCATTTATAATATTTAAAAACTTTTCTTTGTTTTTAAAATCATCTACATATCTCAAAGTTTCTGCAAATCCCTTTATTGACGTTAATGGTGTTTTAAGCTCATGAGAAACATTGGCTACAAATTGAGTCCTCATATTTTCCAATCTTTTTATATCAGTTATATCCTGTACTACAGCAACTGTACCAATTTTTTCTCTAACATTAATTATATCAGCAGTTCTTATTCTTAAATTTCTTTCCTTAGGCCACAATATCTTTATTTCTACATAGTCTTCATCAGTATTTTTAAATACATCTTCAAACTCAAAATCTCTTATATTATCCATAAGATTTTCACCTATAATGTCTCCATTTATACCAAATATTTTTTTTGCATAAGGATTTATCATAATAATTTTGTAGTTTACATCTACAGCTATAACTCCACTGTCCATACTCTTTAATATTGCTTCCAATTTATTTTGTTTATCTAAAACATCATTCAGGGTACTATTTAGTTTATCTGCCATATTATTAAAGGTTATACCTAATTGACCTATTTCATCTTTAGAACTAATCTTTACCCTTTTATCCAATTTTCCCGAAGCAATACTTGAAGTAGTAAATTCTAATTCTTTAATGGGTTTTACTATGGTATGAGAAAGCTTTGATGCAAATATTATAGAAACCATAATTGAAAACATCATAGCAATTATATAATACTTCAGATAGCTCATTTCTATTCCTTTAATAATTTGCATGGCTATAGCACTTCTTATCACATAACCATTATCAACAGCTGTAGCAAAATATAAAGTCTTCTTTCCTAAGGTAGCACTATATCGTGTACTATACCCCGTGCCATATTTTCTTGCATCCTTAACTTCTTTTCTCTCATTATGATTATCCATTGTTTCGGCATCTGCTATAGTATCACTTAAAACTTTTCCTTTTTTATCTATTAATGTTTCTCTAATAACATCATTTTTAAAATTATTCTTGAAAGAAAAATTTTTATTATTAAGGCCTTCTGTCTTTAACACATTTACTACAATTTGATTATTTATTCTCAAATTTTCCTTTGTGTTTTGCATATATTGATAATTTTCAATAATTACAAATAAGGTAGTAACTATGGAAAATGTAAGAAGCAATGTAATGAGCATTGTTATCATTAATTTTTTTTTCATTTTAATCACCAACTACTCTTCTGAATTGAACCTGTATCCTATTCCACGAATAGTTTCTATATATTTTGGATTTTTATCATCCTCCTCTATTTTTTGTCTTAAGTGTCTTATATGAACATCCACAGTTCTTGTTTCACCTATATATTCATATCCCCACACTTTATCCAATAAAAAATCTCTCGTCATGACTCTTCCTCTATTTTTTATTAAGAGTTCCAATACTTCAAATTCCTTTAAAGTAAGATCTAATTTAACGCCATCTTTTAAAATTTCATGTTTTTCAAAATTTATGTTAATTTTTCCAAAACCAAAGTTTTTATCTATAGATTTAGCTGTAGTTCTTCTAAGAATTGCTTTTACCCTAGCTAATAATTCTCTTATAGAAAAAGGCTTAGTAATGTAATCATCTGCTCCTAACTCTAAACCTAGTACTTTATCAAATTCTTCTCCCTTAGCAGTTATCATTATTATAGGAGTTGAGGATATGGAATTATCTTTTCTAATTTCCTTACATACATCATATCCATCCATTCCAGGCAGCATAATATCTAATAATATGAGATTTGGAGTATCTCTTTTAGCTTTCTTTATTGCATCTAAACCATTATCTGCACAAATAGTCTTATATCCGCTATTCTCCAAATTGAATTTTATCAATTCTGTTATGTGTTCTTCGTCGTCTACAATAAGTATTTTTTCTTCTGACACTAATTTTCCCTCCCACTCCATTAAAAACTATTTTAAATAAATAAATGAAAATAACCTTCCTTGATTTTTGTCTCTTCTATAAGAATGAGTTTTATATTCTTTACTGCAGAAGGTACATATATCTAAATCTTTTATATTACTCTTATTTATATTCTTTAAATTTAGCTGATGTAGTATGCATTTTTTCAAACTTAAATACCTTCCACTGCATATATTCACATCTTTATATGTTTCTAAACCCTTAAATTTGTCTATAAGATCAAATCCTACTTCATAACAACATTCATGTATATGTGGTCCTATATAAGCTATTAAATCCTCACATTTAGTTTCATATTGTTGTTCCATTTTTTCAATTGTTTTTAACACTATACAATCAAAGGTTCCTTTCCACCCACTATGCACTGCTGCTATTACCTTTTTATTTTTATCATATAAAAGAACTGGAACACAATCGGCAGTAAATACACCTATTGCTGTATTTTTTTTGTCTGTAATTAAAGCATCCCCTTCTTCTGTTTCATTTTTGTACTCAATAATTTTATCACTATGTATTTGATTTAAAAATCCAACTTCATTTACTCCAAACCATTTTTTTATATTTTGCAAACTTTCTTTTCCATTAGACGAATTTTTATTAAAATCTAACCCACCTTCTGCAGTAGAAAAAATCATATCTGCTCCTTCTAAAGACTCTTTTATAAATTTATAATTCTCAATTCTTAATTCTTCCATTTTACTCCTCCATTAACTAACTGTTAATTACATTTTAACATTGTTTGTTTTGTAGACACAGAAAAATTTAGTTGTTTTAACCTAAATTTAACACAGCATGCTTTTAATAAAAATAATTTAAATTTAATAATAAATAAGTGGTATACTTATTCAGCATACCACCTACTTATCACTAATTAAATTTTTAATTTCTTCCATAAAGGTATTTATATCTTTAAACTGCCTATATACAGATGCAAATCTAACATAGGAAACTTCATCTATATTTTTAAGGCTTTCCATTATCATTTCTCCAATATATTCAGAATGTACTTCTGTCAGCATTTGATTGTTTATTGTCTTTTCAATTTCATCAGCTATGCTTTCTATCTGATGTCTAGACACAGGTCTTTTTTGACAAGCTTTTATTAAACCATTTATTATTTTAGTTCTATCAAAATATTCTCTATTCATATTTTTCTTTATTACTAGTATAGGTACATTTTCAACTTTTTCATATGTAGTATATCTTTTATTGCACTTCAAACATTCTCTTCTTCTTCTAATAGACATATTGTCCTCTGTAGATCTAGAATCTACAACTTTACTTTCCGCATAGCCGCAGTAAGGGCATTTCACATCTATTCACGTCCTTTTAAAATCAATTTTTACCTTAGCTTTAAAAATACTCAATATATATACATTATACACTTTTTTTAATAAATTTCTACTATTAATCTTTTATACCAAAATCATTAGTTTCTACCAAAACCACATCTATGCCTATCTTTTTAATATTTTCCCATGGAATTTCTATATCATCACTTTTACCAAACCAAGACATTTTTCCAGAAGGCAAAATAATTGATATAACTTTAGATTCATCACAATCTACTTTTAAATCTTTTATAAAACCTAATTTTGCTCCAGTATTTATCTCTATAATTTCCATGGATCTTAAATTGCTTATAGAGTATAATCCTTTTTCATCTTCCACTTTTATCACCTCATTTTATCTCTTTTTATTAATATATGAGTTATATTAATTATTAATTACCACAACAAAAAATGCTGAAAATATTAAATAATCTTATATTTTCAGCATTCTATACAACTTATCTATAAACAATATAATTACTAATGTTTAAACATATTTTCTCATATGTCTTAAAGCAGTTTTTTCAAGCCTAGATACCTGCGCTTGAGATATACCTATTTCATCTGCCACTTCCATTTGAGTTCTTCCATCAAAGAATCTTAAATTAAGTATGAGTTTTTCTCTGTCATTTAATTTTTTCATAGCTTCCTTTATGGCTATATTTTCAAGCCAACTATCATCCATATTTTTGTTATCACTTATTTGATCCATTACATAAATTGCATCGCCTCCATCATGATAAATTGGCTCAAATAGTGATACTGGATCTTGTATAGCATCTAAAGCAAATACCACTTCCTCTCTAGGAACTTTTAATTCTTTTGCTATTTGTGATACTGTAGGTTCTTTATTATTTTCACTTATAAGTCTATCCCTAACCTGCAATGCTCTATAAGCAATATCCCTAAGTGATCTACTTACTCTTATAGAATTGTTATCTCTTAAATATCTCCTTATTTCACCAATAATCATTGGTACAGCATATGTAGAGAATTTTACATTTTGGCTCAAGTCAAAATTATCAATTGATTTGATTAGCCCTATACATCCTACTTGAAATAAATCGTCTACATTTTCTCCCCTGTTATTGAATCTTTGAATCACACTTAGTACTAATCTTAAATTGCTTTTTATAAATTTTTCCCTACAGCTTACATCTCCATTTCTCATACTTAGTAATAATTCTTTCATCTCTTTTTCTTTTAAAACTGGTAGTTTTGCTGTGTTTACACCACAAATTTCAACTTTATTAATTATCATAAAGTTATCAGCCCCTTCAGAATATATCGCATTTTAATTGTTTCCTAAGGAGCGAAATTTTATACTAAAGACAACCTTACAACATTTTATTTATTTCTTTTTTTAGCCTCTTTATTATTCTTTTTTCCAATCTTGAAATATAAGATTGTGATATACCAAGCATATCAGCTACTTCCTTTTGAGTTTTCTCGCCTTGTCCATTTAGACCAAATCTTAAATTAACTATTTCCTTTTCCCTATCATTAAGTTTTTTCATGGCTACCATAAGTAATTGTTTGTCTACTTCATCCTCTATCAAATTGTAAACCACATCATTATCTGTACCTAATATATCAGATAAGAGTAATTCATTTCCATCCCAATCTATGTTTAAAGGCTCATAAAAGGATATTTCAGCTTTTACTTTACTATTTCTTCTTAAATACATGAGTATTTCGTTTTCAATACATCTCGAAGCATATGTAGCCAATTTTATTTTTTTACTTGGATCAAAAGTATTAACAGCCTTAATAAGTCCTATAGTTCCTACTGAAACTAAATCTTCTACATTTACCCCTGTATTTTCAAATTTTCTTGCTATATAAACCACAAGTCTTAAATTACGTTCTATTAAAGTTGATCTAACCTTCTCTTCTCCTCCATCAAGCTTAGATACCAAATCATCTTCTTCTTTTTTACTAAGTGGAGGAGGCAGCACATCACTTCCACCTATATAATAAATTTTCCCAGCCAAAAACTTTATTTTAATTAAAATTCTATTCAGCAATATTTTTAGTTTTATCATAACTCATCCTCCAAATAATTAATATGGTTGTCCTTCATCTATGATAGCTATGTATTACTTGATACCATTACATAACTCCTCTAGATAAAAGCGCATGGTATTCATTAAAATCACTTAATTTTTCTTCACAAAAAGCTACTATAACTTCTCTTACTAATTCTTCCTTTGAACCATGTATTTTTATATATTCAGGTCTAAATCCTTGCAAATTACCATTTGCACCATTAACAACCCTATAAGGAATATAAAATTTATCATAAGTATTTAAATCCATATCTTGAAAAACTGACTTTTCCACTATTATTACAGGCAAATTTGTAGCAGGTTCTCTTAATTCATTACCTGTATCTAAAAAAGCTTCTACAGTCTTTTCTGAATTTTTCATCACAATGTCTATATCATATATTAAACATCTTAAATCTTTTCTATCCTTTATATAAATTATTGTTCTATGAATAAGCATATATATTATCATGATTGAAATCATAAGTTTCTTATAAGAAAAGTTTATAATTGAAAAACAACTAATATAGTTACTACAATTGCTATATTCTATAAAAATACATGCTCCAGCAAGTACCATAGAATATAAGATAAATATTCCTAAAGCTTTTATAAAAAATATAAATTTTATTCTTCTAAAAATTATTAATATCATAATTGCAGCCACTAAAATTTTAAATGGAAACTGTGAAAAAATATTTAGTTTAGGATAAAGTAAAGTTATTACATATATACTTCCTACAGCTGATGAGAAAATCATATTTATTAGTTTTGCTCTTACTCTCAATGATTGAGCCGTTATATACAAAAGAAATAAATTTACTATTAAGTTTTCCAAGATCAGTACGTCTAAATATACAATCAAATACTGCCTCACCTCCATCCATTTATTACCATTTTTATATTCTTATTATATACCTATTTTTTCTAAAATTTTGTCACTTCTTAATAAAAAGTAATATTTTTATTTTCCATATTATTTCAATAAATTCAGTTTTATAAAAATAATCTTCAACTTAATTTCTCAAAAAATAAAATAAAAAACCATGTATAGCCATTATGCGTTATACATGGTTTTTTATTCCATCATACTATTACCTTTTTTGTCTTCTTAAAAAAGCTGGAATTTCAAGATTACTTTCGTCATAATTTTTATATTCTACTTTAGACGTAGCAGCTTCATCTTTACCATCAAAATCATTTACATTATTATTATGTTTAGGCTGTTCTATGTTAGCTTTTGGACTAACTTCTGGTTTGCCCTTTATATCTTCTGATTCAAAACCTGTAGCAATTACAGTAATTCTTATTTCATCCTTTATGTTTTCATCTATTACTGCACCAAATATAATATTTGCATCTGGATCTGCTGCTTCTTGAACTATTTCTGCTGCTTCATTTATTTCTAAAAGTCCTAAATCTGGTCCGCCTGTTATATTTAATAAAACTCCTGTAGCTCCCACTATTGAAGTTTCAAGTAATGGACTTGATATAGCCTGTTTAGCAGCTTCTTGAGCTCTATTATCTCCAGTTCCTTTACCTACTCCCATATGAGCAAGTCCTTTATCTATCATAATAGTTCTAACATCTGCAAAATCTAGATTAACAAGTCCAGGTATAGTAATAAGATCTGATATACCCTGAACACCTTGTCTTAAAACATCATCTGCAAATTTAAAGGATTCCATTAAAGTGGTCTTTTTATCTACAATACTCAATAATCTTTCATTTGGTATAGTAACTAGTGTATCCACTCTTTCCTTTAAATCTTTTATTCCTAATTCTGCATGAAGCATTCTCTTTCTACCTTCAAATGGAAAGGGCTTTGTAACTACACCTACTGTAAGTATTCCCATAGATTTAGCTATTTCAGCGATAACAGGTGCTGCTCCAGTACCTGTTCCTCCTCCCATACCTGCTGTTATAAAAACCATATCAGCTCCTTTTATGGCCTGGGATATTTCATCCTTACTCTCTTCAGCAGCTTTTTGACCAATTTCAGGATTAGCACCTGCTCCTAATCCTTTGGTAAGTTTATCTCCTATTTGTATTTTTTGTGATGCTTGTGATAACATTAAAGCCTGTTTATCTGTGTTTATAGCTATAAATTCAACATTTTTAAGGCCTTCCCTTATCATTCTGTTGACAGCATTGTTTCCTCCGCCACCGCAGCCTATTACCTTTATTTGAGCAAATTGTTGAACATCAACATCAAAGTCTAGCACAATACTACCTCCTTATTAGAAAAAATCCGTAAAAAATTCTTTTATTTTTAACATAATTCCATTTTTGTTTTCGTTTCTATTTTCTTTTTTGTCTTTACTTTTAGTATACTCTTTATATTTCTTTTCTGGTTGCTTTTCAACATCAGCCGAAAGTTTATTACCCTTTACAGCATAAGAAACATCATTAACTATACCAACTGTACATGCGTATAAAGGACTAGATGCACCAACAGTGCCTGGAGTTCCTATTCTAACTGGTTTCTTAATTATATTCTTGCTAAAATCCTCAATACCCTTAATTAGTCCTAAACCTCCTCCAACTATAACTATACCTGATACTTTTTCATAATACTCACTACTTTTTAGTTTTTCATCTATTATATACAGTAGTTCTTCTACTCTAGCTTCAACTATTTGCTTTAGCATATAATTATCTACTTTAATTTTATTATTGTAATCAGCATTAACTTCTATTTTTATGTTATAATTGGCGTTATCTTCACCTAAGCTAACATGCTTTTTCTTTAGATTTTCAGCTTCAGAAAAAGGTATTTTTAAGCATACAGAAATATCATTGGTTATAATACTTCCACCTAAGGCTGCTGTTTGAATACTGGCTAAATTTCCTCCTTCGTAAACATAAATATTTGTACATTCAGCCCCCACATCTATCACTGCTACACCTCTTTGAATTTCATCATCTTTAAGTACAGCTTGTGATATAGCTAAAGGTTGAAATACTACTCCCAAAACTTTCACTTCAGCCTTAATTACACTTTTAAAAAGATTATTAACAACAGTGGTCTGAGCTAAAATTATCTGTGCATCTACTTCTAATCTTAACCCACTCATACCTATAGGATCTTTTATCTTATCATAACCATCAATTATATACTGCTCAGGTATAACTCCTATAATTTCTTTATCGGATGGAATCGTAACAATTTTAGATGCTTTTAAAACTCTTTTTACATCGCCTTCTCTTATTTCTCTATCTTCTGAAGATACAGCTACTACACCTTTATTCCAAAGTAATTCACTTATGCCCCCTGGTAAAGAGATATACGCTTCTTTAATTTTTATATCTACCATTCTTTCCAAAGCTGCAATACACTCCTTTACAGCTTCAGAAGTATTATCTATATCAACAACAATTCCTTTTTTTACTCCATTACATTTTGCCGATGCAACTCCCATAATTTGTACTTTGCCGTACCTATCAACTTTTCCTGCAGCAGCACGAACTTTCGATGACCCAATATCTATTCCAACTATATATTCATCCATTAAGTGCTTTTCCCCCCTTAGAGAACCATCCAAAATTATATATTCAACAAAAATTCTATTTTTCCTCTTATTATTTTATCATATTTTAATAAAATCTCAAATATAGTTAAATAATATAGTTTTTAAATGTAAGCATTGCAAAAATAAGGAAAGGATTTGAACCTTTCCCATTTTTTAGTTGGCTTTATCTAAATCATTTATTTTTACACTTCTAGTATGCGCAGTATGACTCCATTCTTTTTTATTCCTATCTATAATTCCTTGAACCGAAATAGGAAACCAAGTAATAGCATATATTGGGTATAATATGTAATACCAAAATATTTTTTTATTCAATTTTTTTTCTAATACTAAAATAAATGGAGTATATATAAATTGAAATATTGCTAATAATGCTATTGTAATATGAAGCAAATCAAAGTTAACAGAATATATAAATGTATTAAAGTTGCTTATTAAGTTAAGTCCTTTCATACAATATTGAATTATACCTGTTACTGCAGAAATACCTATTAAAATAGCTACTATAGGCTGTATGCTATATAATGCACAATCTAATGCTGTAAAACTAAAGTTGGTTATAGATTTCTTTAACAATTTGAAAAAATATCTACTAGCAACATCTGCAAATCCTTGCATCCATCTTTTTCGCTGCCACCAAGATTGAGAAAGCGTTAAAGGTTTTTCATCATATATTATTGCATCATGAGCCCATCCTACTTTGTAACCTGATAACACAATTTTACATGTAAATTCTAGATCCTCTGTAAGACAAGTTGCTCCCCATCCTAACTTTTTTAATATTTCTGCATCCACACAAAAACCTGTTCCACCTAATTGTGTAGATAATCCCAGATTACTTCTTGCATTTTGAAACATCCTATTATTTGACCAAAAAGATATAGAGTAACTTCCTGTAATCCACGTATCTTCTGGATTTTTGCTATCTAAATATCCTTGAACAACTTTAAATCCTTCACATAATTTTTTATTCATTTCTTTCAAAAAACTTTTATGAGCCAAATTATCAGCATCAAATATGGCAATAGCATCGTATTTTTTATCTAGCTTAAATATTTTATCAAACATCCATTCTAGAGCATACCCTTTTCCTCTTTTTTCCTTATTCGTTCTTTCATACACAATAGCACTTTTTTCTCTTGCCTTCTCGGCAGTTTTATCTGTACAATTGTCAGCAATAACAAAAATGTCATAAAGTTCTTTAGGATAATCAAGCTTTTTTAAGCTTTCTACAATATCACCTATGACAATTTCTTCATTGTGTGCTGCTACAATTAAAGCAAAAACTTTTTTTGGTTCTACGGCTCTTTCGTTCTTTTTCCTCAATATACCAAAAAATGATATACATAAATAATATATCGTTATAACATATACTATACAGGTAAAAACACTAGAGGTGCCATGAATTATATCTTTAAAAATGCTCACCACTTATCCCCCCTAATTCAAAGTTATTTTAGCATAAATAAAAATTAATTACTATATAATTTGTAATAAATAAGTAAAAAATATTTTACACTCATTTGGAAAAATGCTTAACCATGAGATATACATAGGAAAAATGTACATAAATCATTTTATTAATGAATATTAAAATTTTTTTCAATTTTAAATTATTTTAATGGCATATACACGATTTGTTATTAATTTTGTCATGTGTTATTATATAATTATAACAAATTAAATTCGCTGTTATAGTACAGCAATTGAAAAGGGGGTAGAGCCTTATGAGGCGCTACGAACTGATCTTTTATATTGATTTGCGAAGGCTTCATAAAAAAGATGAATCCTTTGGATAAATTCTCTTTAAAATTTTAAATAAAAATTTTAAAATTTAAGGAGGTTTATTTATGGATGCCATGCTTGAAAAAATGTATGCTGTAGATACTATGAATATATGTGATAGTGAGAAGGAAAGTACTCATCAAATTGAAGATGATCTTTCTGTATATTTAGATTCTGATTCCAATAAAACTTGTCTAAAAATGTTTGATTACTTTATATTCTAATAAATAAAAATAGGACTTAGGTCCTATTTTTATTTTTAACTACAATGATATTATTCTGCTCAATATATCCCTATCCATAGCATAGCTCAAAGCACATTCATATGATATAATTCCTTTTTTGTATAACTCAGCTAAAGACATATCCATAGTTTTCATACCATATTTAGCTCCTGTTTGTATAGAAGATTCTATTTGATGAGTTTTTCCTTCTCTTATCATATTTTGGATAGCTGCAGTTGCTATCATTATTTCTAAACTTGCTATTCTTCCATTACCATCAACTTTAGGCAATAGTTGTTGTGATATAATTCCTTTAAGGACTGCTGCTAATTGTGTTTTTACTTGCTGCTGTTGATATGGAGGAAATACATCAACTATTCTATCAATAGTTTTTGATGCACCTATTGTATGTAACGTAGAAAATACCAAGTGCCCTGTTTCAGCAGCTGTAAGTGCTATAGAAATAGTTTCCAAATCCCTCATTTCTCCCACGAGAATAACATCTGGATCTTCTCTTAAAACCGCTTTTAAAGCATTATGATAACTCAAGCTATCTTTTCCTATTTCCCTTTGGTTTATTATAGATTTATTGTGTTTATGTAAATATTCAATTGGATCTTCAAGAGTAATAATATGTGCTGCCCTGGTACAATTTATTTCATTTATCATTGCCGCTAATGTAGTACTTTTTCCTGACCCAGTTGGACCTGTAACTAGTACAAGACCTCTTTTGTTATTTGTAATTTCTTTTATTACAGATGGAAAATTCAAATCACCTATTGAAGGTATTTTTAGTCCTACAACCCTTATAGCTAGTGAACAACTTCCTCTTTGCTTAAATAAATTAATTCTAAATCTTCCTAATCCTGATACGGAAAAAGAAGTATCCAATTCACCTTTTTTAATATATTCTTCGTAGTCTTCGTTCAAAATTTCTTTACTATAACTTTCAGTATCTGCTGGTTGAAGTTTTTCACTATTAACAGTTGATAATTCTCCATTTATTCTTATTATTGGTGGAACTCCTACAGTTAAATGTAAATCAGATGCATTATTTTTAATGGTTATTTCCAATAATTCCTTTAGTGATATCACTTTAAGTTCTCCTTTCGCCAATCCTTACTATAATTATAATTTTGCAAATTCAATATGTTATCTGGATTAATTTTTTGTAAAATGTACTATTAAAGAAGTTGGTAACCTATTAGTTAAATCTTACTTGCCTTAAAGTTAATATTCTACAAATTTTATTAAATTCCTTTTACAAAAGACAAATTTATAAAAAACTAAAAATTAATGACTAAGAATACTAAAAATCTTAATCATTAATTTTTAATCTTCACTTTTTACCATAATTTAATTCTTTATACAACTTTTTTAATGCCCTCTTTTCTATTCTTGATACATAGGATCTAGATATACCAAGAATTTTAGCTATTTCTCTTTGAGTTTTTGGTTTTCCTTCTAAAAGTCCATAACGCATTTCTACCACACTCTTTTCTCTTTCTGCTAAGCAAGTATTCATTTTATCATATAGTTTTTTTACCTGTATTTTACTCTCCACAATCTCAATTATAGAATCTTCATCACTACTAAGTACATCTAAAAGGGAAATTTCATTTCCTTCTTTATCTATTCCAATAGGATCTTGAAGATATATTTCACCTTTAGTTTTTTTATTATTTCTTATAAGCATAAGTATTTCATTTTCTATACACTTAGCAGCATAAGTAGCAAGTCTAGTTCCCTTTGAAGCATCAAAGGAATCTATAGCTTTTATTAGTCCTACAGTACCAATGGATATCAAATCGTCTACTTCTTTTCCTGGATATGAATATTTTTTTACAATATGAGCTACTAATCTTAAATTTCTTTCAACTAAAATATTCTTGGCTAGTAAATCCCCCTCCTTAAACTTTTTTAAATAATATTCTTCTTCTTTATCGTTTAAAGGTTGTGGAAAGGAACTGTTATTTGTAATATAGGCAGTGAGAAATACCATGCTGCCTGCAAGATCTAATAAGCAGTTGGTTAAAAACACGGGATGCTCCTCCTAATAGTGCTTATTAATATACTATGAGCTAATATTAAAAAAAGTGCCTGTACAAACAAATTTTACTTCATGATATAAAAAAATGTGAAGCATTTTTTAGAGGACAATTGACAGAGTACAGAGGACAATGAAGGTGAGTTTTCATCCTTACGTCAGAAAACTAATTTATTTCTAAAGATTATTTTGCTAAAGCAAAATAATCTTTAGATGTATATAATTCAGCAATGTTTCGCTTTAGCGAAACGAGTCATCAAAATTTAATTAAAGATTTTTCGTAGCAAAGCAGAGAAAAATCATCCTTCACTGTCCTCTGTCAATTGTCCTCTGTCCTCTGAAAAAGTTGTGTCGCATTATGCTTTTATCATGAAGTTCAGATAGTTACTTAGATACTAGTTTACTAACAACATCCTTAAAAACTGGTGCAGCTGTAATACCGCCGCTTTCTTTATCTTTATCTATATCTTTTACAAATACAACCATAGAATAATATTTTCCTTTAAACTTGAAAAAGCCTACAAACCATCCATCTGAATGTTCTTCTGACTTTGCTAATGATTTAGACATTTCTACTCTTTGCGTGGTTCCCGTTTTACCACCCATTTCCACATTGTCTACAGCTGCTGCTTTTCCAGTTCCCTGCTTTATTACCTCTATCATTTGGTCCTTCAGTACATTAGCTGTAGATTTTTCTATGACAGGGTGGCCATTAGAATTTAATTTTTCTATTTCATTATTGTTATCATCAACATAAGCATCTAAAATTTTAGGTTTTACATAAACACCTTCATTAATAACTGTGTTAACTATATTTATAGCTTCTATAGGAGTTATTCTAATCCCCTGCCCAATTGAGGCTGCACCTAAACTACCATCACCATACTTAGGATCTTTAACTTCAAAATTTCCTTCCTTTTCACAGTCTAAACCTAGTGATTTTTCCAATAAACCTTGAGACTTAGCATTATCATAAAAATTATTAAATCCTACTTTATTTCCTATTTGAAAGAATATATCATTACAGGATTCTATTAATGCTTGTGCTGGATTTAAAGTACCATGTGGTGGTTCTTCCGATTCGTATAGTCCTTTACATGTAAA
Source organism: Clostridium carboxidivorans P7 (assembly GCF_001038625.1). GTDB lineage: Bacteria > Bacillota > Clostridia > Clostridiales > Clostridiaceae > Clostridium_AM > Clostridium_AM carboxidivorans. The sequence goes on along the minus strand of NZ_CP011803.1, from coordinate 81,717 downwards.
CTTATCATTTAGACTTAATGTTTTCCTATCCAAGCCAGCTTCTTCTACTATTACTTTAAATATGGATCCTGGAAAAAATCCATGGTTAGTTGCTGCACCTAAATTTATATTAGGTAGATTATCATTTTTTTGAACCATAGCTTTTATATTTCCTGTATTTGCCTCCATTAGTACTACTCCTATTTGACTAAAATTCTTATACTTGTCATCATTTAAAGTCTCTTTAATTTTATCCTCTATATTTTTATCCACAGTAAGCCTTACATTCATGTTTTTTTCAGGCAATTCTGTCTTTTCATTTGTTACATTTCCATTTACATCTCTATCTATTATAACTTGAGGTTTTTTATTATTTTTAGTTTTATCAGCAATCTGCATTTCTAATGAATTTGATGACTTTAGTTGATTACTATCTGTTTTTTTAGTACTAGTTAATAAGTTCTCTATTTTCCAGGTACCATCTCTATTTATTGAAGAATATGTATAAGTATAGAATCCCTTTACTCCTTTCACATTTTTCAATTTATTATACGTATTTTCATCTATTTCATAGTACAACTTTTGGCTGCTGCTTAAATTAGTTATCTTAGATAAGTCGTACTCATTATTATAATTTCTCAATATATATATTAAAGTCAAAATTTTATCCGAATCAGTATCCTGATTATTTTTAATAAATATATCTGGACATATAACTACATAATACTTCTTTTTATAATCAAGTAATTGTTTTCCATTTGAATCAAAAAGCATGTAGTTTGCATCTGTAATATCTTCTTTATAAGAATACTGTGAGTTAGCCATAACACTTAGTTTATTTGAGCTAAAATACTGAAAATAAACTATTCTAACATAAATACCTATAATAAATATTATAAACATACAAAAAATTACATATTGTCTCTTTTTTATCGTATTCCTATTTAATTTTATCATCATAAAAAAACACCTCATCTCAAACTAAAATTTTGTCCAAAATGAGGTTTTTTATTCAATAATTTACTCTTCTCTTTGTAAAAATTGTTTTATATTAGCCACTATAATGTCTATAGCAACTTTGTTATGTCCACCTTCTGGTATTATAATATCAGCATATCTTTTAGTAGGTTCTATAAACTGCATATGCATTGGTCTTACTACATTTAAGTATTGATTTATAACAGAATCTACAGTTCTACCTCTTTCATTTATATCCCTTAGTATTCTTCTTATTATTCTCACATCTGCATCTGTATCTACATACAACTTTATGTCTAAAAGATTTCTTATTTCTTCATCCTCAAGTACAAGTATACCTTCTACTATCACAATTTCTCTAGGCTCAATCCTTATAGTTTCCTTTTTTCTGTTATGTGACTCAAAATCATAAACAGGTTTATCTATAGCTTGTTTTTTTAAAAGTGTCTCCAAATGTTCTATCAAAAGTTGTGTATCAAAAGCATTAGGATGATCATAATTAGTTTTTACTCTTTCTTCCATAGAAAGATGGCTTTGATCTTTATAATAGGAATCCTGCTCTATCATAGCTATACAATCTTCACCAAACTTATTATATATTTCTTTAGCAATTGTGCTTTTTCCCGAACCAGTTCCGCCAGTAATACCTATTAAAATTGGACGTTTCATTCGTATCCCCCTCTCAAGTTTATTACACTAATCTCTTTTCTTTATAAGCATATCATCTTTCTTTAGTTCCACTGATGTGGTAACTGTAAATATCATTTGAGCTGAAGGTGCTACTTCTATTTTTTGACCTTTACTATTTTTCATATCATTTAAGCATATTTCAAAACTGTCACCCTCTGATCTAAAAATCTCTACTGTATCTCCTTCAAATACTCTATTCCTTTGTTCTACAGTAGCAACACCTGTGGATTTATCATAATCTCTAACTATTCCAACAATATCATATTCTCTTATGTAATTAGAAGATTCCTGTGCCTGTTTATTAGCATCTCCAAAATAAAAGCCTGTATAATATACTCTGTGGCTTGCCTTTGTAAGGTCATCCATCCACTTTTTCTGGAATTTATATTCTTTAGGGTTTTCAAAATATGCATCTATTGCCTGTCTATAAGCCTTAACTATGCTAGCAACATAATAAGGACTCTTCATTCTACCTTCAATTTTAAAAGAATTTATACCTGCTTCAACGAGCTCTGGTATATATTCTATCATACATAAATCTTTTGAATTTAATATGTATGTTCCTCTTTCATCTTCAAGTATAGGGAAATATTCATTAGGTCTCTTTTCTTCCATTAAATAATACTTATATCTGCATGGTTGAGCACATTGTCCTCTATTAGAATCTCTTCCTGTCATATAATTTGAAATAACACATCTACCAGAATAGGACATGCACATAGATCCGTGCACAAAAGCCTCTATCTCACAATCTTCTGGAAGTTTATTTCTTATTTTCTTAATCTCAGTTAAAGACAACTCCCTAGCCAAAACAATTCTCTTTACTCCTTGTTTATGCCAAAACTGCGCAGATTTCCAGTTAACATTGTTTGCTTGTGTACTTAAATGAAGTTCTAGATCTGGTACCGTTTCTCTAGCAGTCATAATAATTCCTGGATCTGATACAAGTATGGCATCTACCTTTAGTTCATATAACTTTTTTAAATATTCTTCCAATCCAATTAAATCCTCATTATGTGGAAAAACATTTATAGTAACAAATACTCTTTTTCCTCTTTCATGAGCATATTCTAATGCTTCTTTTAATTCATCATCTGTAAAATTATCTGCGAAAGCTCTTAAATTAAGTTTACTACCGCCAAGATAAACCGCATCTGCTCCAAAATTTATGGCCGTCTTTAACTTTTCTAAATTTCCTGCAGGTGCTAATAATTCAGGTTTTTTCAAATCAATCCCTCCTTGTTGTAACTGCAATTCCATCTCCCATAGGTATAACTGAAGTTATAAAGCTTTTGTTATCAGATACAAGTTTTAAATATTCTCTCATTCTTTTAACTATGGTTATTTTTCTTCTTTCTACTAAATCATCAGAAGCAACCATTCCTCTAAATAATGCATTATCTGCTATTATTATGCCATCCTTGTTCAATAATCTCATGCATTCAGGAAGAAAGTGATTATAATGACCTTTCCCTGCATCCATGAATATTAAATCATATTTATCATTTAATTGCTTTAATACTTCCAGACAGTCACCCTGGATTATTTTAATTTTATCTGCAAATCCATACTTTTCAATATTTCTTTGGGCTGCTGCTATCATTTTTTCATCTCTTTCAATAGTTGTTATTTCACTATTGCCTTTAGAACTTATATTCATAAGGATAGATGAATATCCTATAGCAGTACCAAGTTCTAATATTTTTAAAGGCTTTTTGATATTTATCATAAGCTCCAAAAATCTAGCAACCTCTTTATGTACTATAGGAACATTATTTTCATGAGCATAATCCTCTAATTCTTTTAAAGGTTCATTATGCTCTTCTATAAGAGATCTTATATATTGTTCCATATAATCATATGTGATACCCTTCATTATTTCCTCCAAAATATTTAATCAAAATCAATTATTTTTCTCAATATATGCATATAAAATTTTCCAGAAGCATATCTTTTAAAAAGATGATACTTCTGGCTTTATTCATACACTACTTATTTTTTAATTACATATATGATTTAATAAAACATTTTTTTCATTATGCTTTAATTTATTTTTTTCTTGAAGCTCTCTTTCTAGTATCAGAATCTAATATTTTCTTTCTCATTCTGATATTTTTAGGTGTAATTTCTACAAGTTCATCAGAACCTATAAATTCAAGACTTTGCTCTAAGCTCATTTGAGTTACTGGTACTAATTTTAAAGAATCATCTGCACCTGATGATCTAGTATTAGACAAATGTTTCTTCTTACATACATTAACTTCTATATCATCTGCTCTTGAACATTGTCCTGCTATCATTCCAGCATATACATCTGTAGCTGGTTCTATAAATAATGTTCCTCTTTCTTGTGCATTAAACAATCCATAACCAATAGATGTACCTGTTTCAAATACAACTAGTGATCCTCTAGTTCTTTCAGGAATTTCTCCTCTATATGGTTCATATCCACTTAATACGTGGTTCATTATACCATTACCTTTTGTATCAGTCATAAATTCATTTCTAAATCCTATAAGTCCTCTTGCAGGAATCTTAAATTCAAGTCTTGTATATCCATTAATAGCAGATGTCATGTTTACCATCTCACCTTTTCTAGGTCCTAGCTTTTCCATAACAACTCCCATGAATTCTTCTGGTACATCTATTGTAAGGTATTCAATAGGTTCACACTTTTTACCATTTTCTTCTTTAAATATAACTGATGGCTTAGAAACTTGGAATTCATATCCTTCTCTTCTCATAGTTTCAATTAACACTGAAAGATGAAGTTCTCCTCTTCCGCTTACTTTGAAACAATCTGCACTTTCTGTTTCTTCTACTCTTAAAGATACATTAGTTTCTAATTCTTTCATAAGTCTGTCTCTTAAGTGTCTTGATGTAACAAAGTCTCCATCTCTTCCTGCAAATGGTGAGTCATTAACCATAAAGTTCATGCTTAATGTAGGTTCATCTATCTCAACAAAAGGAAGAGCTTCTGGATTAGCGCTATCTGCTATAGTTTCTCCTATATTTATATCTGGAATACCAGCAACTGCTACTATATCTCCAAGTTTAGCTTCATCTGTTTCTTCTCTTTTAAGTCCATTGTACACATAAAGACTAGAAATTTTTACATTATCTATTTGTCCATCTGTTCTCACTAAAGCTACTTGCTGATTCTTTTTTATACTTCCCCTTTGTATTTTTCCTATACCAATTTTACCTACATATTCATTATAGTCTATAGTTGTAACTAACATTTGAAGCGGCATGTCCAGATGACCTTGTGGTGCTGGAACATTTTTCACTATAACATCAAACATTGGGTCCATATTATCTGACTCATCTTCTAATTCTTTTTTTGCAAAGCCAGCTCTAGCTGAACAATAAACTACTGGAAAATCTAGTTGTTCATCACTTGCACCAAGCTCTACAAATAAATCAAATACTTCATCTAAAACTTCTGCTGGTCTTCCATCTGGTCTATCTATTTTATTTATAACTACTATAGGTCTTAGATCAAGCTCCAAAGCCTTTTTCAATACAAATTTAGTTTGAGGCATTGGTCCTTCATAAGCATCTACTACAAGTAAAACACTATCTACCATTTTAAGTACACGTTCAACTTCTCCTCCAAAATCAGCATGACCAGGAGTATCTACTATATTTATTTTTATTCCATTGTGCATAACTGCTGTATTTTTTGAAAGTATTGTGATACCTCTTTCTTTTTCAAGATCATTTGAATCCATTACTCTTTCTTGAACTTTTTCATTTTCTCTAAACACATGGCTTTGCTTAAGAAGTGCATCTACTAGTGTAGTCTTACCATGGTCAACGTGTGCGATTATTGCCACATTCCTTATATCGTTTCTTGTAAATAATTCCATTATTATTCCTCCAATTTTTTGTTTAAATCACTAAATGTAACCTTATATCCTAATAAGCACTCAAAAAAATTGGATACTTATAAAGTACCCAATTATGCTTACCCTATCTATTTTAGTATCATAACATTAAAAAGTCAACTTTTGAAGTATTTTATTTATTCATTCCAAAGGTAAAATCTATACCTATTGCATCATTTAAAATTTTTAAAACATCATTCCATACAATGCTGAATCTTTGCTCTGCCTGAATGTAATTGCTTACAGCAGGATTAGTAGATATAATTGGTCCTAAATTTTTAAGTTTTTCTGTTATTTCATCAGATACTTTTCCATCCTGCATTTGCTGTGAATAAGCTTCTATCTGCAATTTTCTAAAATCATCCAACATTCTTTTATTATTATCATTGCCTTCAATGCCTTTACTTGCTTCTCTAAGGTTAATAACTTCCGGACAATTTCCCAACTCTTTTGCAAATTCGTGAGCCTTATCATAGATATTCATAAATAAACTCCTCCTTATTTATAATTGGAACTTTAACTTAAAATCCAAACAAGTGCCAAATAAAATTTAAATCTATAATTATATTTCCATAATTATAGGAAGTATCATTGGCTTTCTTCTTGTTCTTTCATAAAGGAATACTCTAAGAACTTCCTTTATATTTGATTTTATGCTTGCCCATTCAGTTATATGTTTTTCCTCACATTTTTTCAAGGCATCCTTGACTAGTTCTCTTGCTTCTTCCATTAAATCTTCAGATTCTCTTACATAAACAAATCCTCTTGAAATAATATCTGGTCCAGCAATTACACTTCCACTTTCTTTTTCAATAGTAACTACTACTGTAAGTATACCATCCTGTGAAAGATGTTTTCTATCTCTCAATACTATATTTCCAACATCACCTACACCTAAGCCATCTACAAACACCTGACCAGAAATAACAGTTCCATTTTTTCTAATAGAATCTCTTGTTACTTCTATTACATCACCATTATCAGCAATTACAACATTACTTGATGGAAGTCCTAATTTAACAGCCAACTCTGCATGTTGTTTCAAGTGTCTGTATTCACCATGTACAGGCATAAAGAATTTAGGTTTTACAAGCGTATGCATAAGTTTTAATTCCTCTTGACACGCATGGCCAGAAACATGAACATCTGCCAATGCTTCATAAATTACATCTGCTCCCTTTTTAAATAACTGATTTATAACTTTTGAAATTAATTTTTCATTTCCTGGTATAGCACTAGCAGATATAATAACTCTATCTCCTGGTATTATATTTACCTTTTTGTGTTCTGAAGATGCCATTCTTGAGAGTGCTGACATAGGTTCTCCCTGGCTTCCTGTCGTAACAATAGTTATTCTATTATTAGGATATTTGTTTATATTATCAACATTAATAAATACATCTTTATTAGCATCTATATATCCTAATTCCATTGCAACTTCCATTATATTTTCCATACTTCTTCCAGAAACAGCAACTTTTCTATTATACTTTATTGATTCTGTAATTATTTGTTGTATTCTGTGAATATTGGAAGCAAATGTTGCCACAATTATTCTTCCTTTAGCATTAGTGAAAATTCTGCCAAATGTTTCTCCTACAGTACTTTCAGACATAGTATATCCTGGCCTCTCCACATTAGTACTATCTGCCAGCATAACTAGTACCCCTCTTTTACCTAATTCTGCAAATCTTGCTAAATCAGCTACACATCCATCAATAGGTGTGTAATCAATTTTAAAATCTCCTGTGTGTAAAATAACTCCGATAGGCGTATGAATTGCAATAGCTACTGAATCTGCAATACTGTGGCTGGTTCTTATAAATTCTACAGATACATTCTCTAATTTAACTATATCTTTTGGTTTTACACATTTTAACTCTACTACACTTAACAAATTGTGTTCCTTTAATTTTGTTTGAATAATACCCAATGTTAATTTTGTTCCATATACAGGTACATTCATTTCTTTTAATACATATGGTAACGCTCCAATATGGTCTTCATGTCCATGAGTTAAAAATATACCCTTAACCTTCTCTATATTTTTTTGTAGATATGTTATATCTGGTATTACCAAATCTATTCCTAACATTTCATCGTCTGGAAAACTTAATCCACAGTCGATTACTACTATGTCATTTTTGTACTCTATTGCTGTAAGGTTCTTTCCTATTTCATTTAATCCACCTAATGGAATGATTTTTATTTTCTCTTTTTCCTTTCGCAAAAAAATCTTCCCTCCTTTTTTATAATTTTTAAAATATTTTATCCAATAGCTATCCTAATAATACTACTTGATTATAAAAGCAATAAAAAACGACTGCTATGGGCTGGATAAATTCAGCTAAAATTCAGATGGCATATATATACTACCTGAATTAAGTTTCATTTTTACATTTACTACATATTCCATAAAATTTCAGACTATGATTAGTAATCTTAAAATTATATTTTTCTTCAATTTCATGTTCTAAATCATCCAACAAATCATGTTGAACTTCAATAACACTTCCACAATTAGTACATATCAAATGATGGTGTTGATGATTTTCTTCTTCATGAATCAACTCATATCTACTACACCCATCATTAAGTTCTAATTTACATATAACACCTAATTCTTCTAATAATTGAACTGTTCTATATACTGTAGCCAATCCTATTTCTGGACAATCCTTCTTTACTAAATCATATAATTCTTCCGTTGTAAGATGACTACCTTCATTCTTTATTATTATATCTATAATGGCTCTTCTCTGAGGGGTAAACTTATAGCCTTTTTCCTTTAAATTATTCTTAAGTTTTTCTGTTTCTTCAGGTGAAAGCTTTGACATTATATAACCCCATTTCAATAATTATTTTCAAACCATAGTTTAATACGTATTTAATTGATTGTCAATTGAAAATCAATTAATTCGTTAAAATTAATTTTTATTAGACTTATATAAAATTATAAAAGCTATGAATATCATAGCTTTTGCATTAAACATTAATTAAGTTGATCTTCACTGAATAAAGTTTCGTAAGCTTCCTCTACCATTGCAAATTCATCTTCATCTTCAACAGTAGTTAATACCTCATTACCTTCTTCGTCTACATCTATTCTTAATGCTATCGCTTCATCTATCTCTTCTTTATCTTTTGGAGCAACTATCACGTATTCTTTATCTTCTATATCCATTTTAGTAACTACATCAAACTCTACCTCTTTGCCATCCTCATCATTTAGAATGATAGTTGTTACATCATTTTCCATGGTTTTTCACCTCATTTATTTGTTTATTTATTTGAAATACTATCTAAATATCCCTGAAGTATGTATATTGCAGCCATCTTATCAACTATTTTTTTTCTCTTATTTCTAGATAAATCTGCCTCTAACATAGCTCTATGTGCTGCTACAGTGGTTAATCTTTCATCCCACATTTTAATTGGAAGCCCTATTTTTTCTTTTATCACTTCGCAAAATTTTAATACCTTTTCACTTTGTGGTCCCAAGGTTCCATTCATATTTTTAGGAAGTCCTGATACAATAGTCTCCACATTATATTCATCACAAATATTTTTAAGTTCCTTTATGTCTGCATCTTGGCTTTTTCTTCTTATCGTAGTTATACCTTGTGCTGTAAATCCAAGGGGATCACTTACGGCAACACCAATAGTCCTATCGCCTACATCTAATCCTAGTATTCTCATTTTCATTCTCCTAATTTCATTATCGTATTGTACAATGTGTTATTGTTAAAATCAAATTTTATCAAAATTGCAATATATACAATTATATTTTAATCTCATTCATCGACATAATTTGTTCCAAATGAGTTTAAAAACCCATTTGGAACAGATTTTATTTTATTCCTAAATATGCTTTTAATACTTCTTCTAATATTTCATCTCTTTCTAACTTTCTAACTAAGGATCTAGCTCCATTGTAATTTGTAATGTATGTAGGATCCCCTGAAATTAAATAACCAACTAATTGATTTACAGGGTTATATCCCTTTTTAATTAGAGAATCATAGACTTCAGTTAATATTTCTTTAGTCAAATCTTCTTTATCTTTAGGAATATTAAACTGAATAGTATTATCGTTACCCATTTATATCACCCCGCTAGTAATTCTACTAATTCTATTATAGACTATATTCGTGAAAATGTATACTATTTAACTAGTTTTTCCAATATTGATACACAACTTCCTATTGCATCTTCCACTTTTTCAGGAAGCTTTCCACCAGCTTGAGCCATGTCAGGTCTTCCACCGCCGCCGCCGCCAGCTATAGCTGCTACTTCCTTTATAATTTTTCCACAGTGAACTCCTTTAGCAATTGCCTCTTTAGTAGTCATAGATACAAACTGAACTTTTCCTTCTACTACACTTCCAAGAACAACTACACATTCTCCACCTTTATTCCTGATCTTATCTGCTAAATCTCTAAGTGCATTTCCATCTACATCTTTTAATACACCAGTAAAAAGCTTAATTCCTTTTACTTCCTGGAAACCATTTAATATTTCATCTTCTGCACTTCCTGCAAGTTTAGATTTTAATTCTGCAATTTCTTTATCTTTTTCTTTAAGTTCAAGAGCCTGCAAATCTAATTTATGAATTATCTCCTTTTCAGAACATCTTAGCTTGTTACCAATTTCCTTAATAAGATCATTTTTAGCTTCTACATATGCAATTGCTTTAGGTCCAGTAACTGCTTCTATTCTTCTTATACCAGCAGCCACACCAGCTTCGGATATTATCTTAAACAAACCTATTTCTCCGGAATTTGATACATGAGTTCCTCCGCACAATTCTTTACTAAAATCTCCTACTGAGACTACTCTAACTTCATCTTTATATTTGTTATCAAACAAAGCAATAGCTCCAGTTTCTTTTGCTTCTTCTAAACTCATGCTTTGTGTTTGCACATTTAGTACTTTTACTATTTCATCATTAACTAAAGCTTCAACTTTTTTTAATTCCTCATGACTTGGTGCTTCAAAATGATTAAAGTCAAATCTCAATCTTTCATCATCTACGTAAGAACCTGATTGATGAACATGTTCTCCTAGAACTTTTCTCAATGCTTCATTTAACAAATGTGTTGCAGTATGATTTCTTCTTATATTATTTCTTCTAGCTTCATTTACATTTAAAGTTACTTGATGATCTACACCTATAGTTCCACTCAATACCTTTACAAAATGAAGTATTTTTCCTGCTACATTTTTTTTACAATCCACAACCTCTGCCTTAAATGAATCTGTGGATATTATACCGTGATCACCTATTTGACCTCCCATTTCTGCATAAAAAGGAGTATTTTCTGTAACTATTACACCCTTATCTCCTTCTACCATAGTTGAAACAAATTCTTCATTTTTAATTAAAATTTTAACCTTTGAAGTAGTGTGCAAAGTATCATATCCATTAAATTTTGTTTCTATTTCTAAAGGTATTTTATTTAATATAGTATCTTCTGCTCCCATGTAGTTGGTCTCTTCTCTTGCAGCTCTAGCTCTTTCTCTTTGATTTTGCATTTCTTTATTAAAGCCTTCTAAATCCACTTTCATATCTTTTTCTTCAAGTATTTCTTCAGTAAGCTCTATTGGAAATCCATAAGTGTCATATAACTTAAATGCTTTTTCTCCTGATAAAATAGTTTCATTATTAATTTTTAAATTTTCTATAAATTCATTTAAAATTTGCATTCCACTATCTATAGTTTCATCAAATCTTTCTTCTTCTAATTTTATAACCTTTTTAATATAATCTCTTTTTTCTGCAAGTTCAGCATAGTTTCCACAAGAATTATCTATAACCATATCTGTTAGTTTATATAAAAATGCATTATTTATTCCTAAAGATTTTCCATGCTTAGCAGCTCTTCTAAGTAATCTTCTAAGAACATATCCCCTACCTTCATTTGAAGGCAATATTCCATCACTAATCATAAAACTAACACTTCTAACATGGTCTGTTATTACTCTCATAGATATATCACTTTTTTCATCTTTTCCATATTCAATTTTTGCCACTTTACTAACTTCATCTAGTATGGCTCTTATAGTATCAACTTCAAAAATGCTATTTGTTCCCTGCATAATTGTAGCTATTCTTTCAAGTCCCATACCTGTGTCTATATTAGGATTTTTTAATTTATTATAATTTCCATCTTCATCTTTATCAAACTGTGTAAATACAAGATTCCAGAATTCAACTACTCTATCTTCATCTGCTGCTTTTAAAAATTCTTCTACTGTATTTATTTTTTCATTTCCTCTATCAAAGTGAATTTCAGAACAAGGTCCACAAGGTCCTATCCCATGCTCCCAAAAATTATCATCTTTTCCCAATCTAAATATTCTTGAAGGATCTATATCTGTCTTTTTAACCCATAAATCATGTGCTTCATCATCATCTAAATAAATAGTTACATACAGTTTATCTTTAGGAAGTTTTAATACCTCTGTAGTAAATTCCCACGCCCATGGAATAGCTTCTTCCTTAAAATAATCACCAAAAGAGAAATTACCTAACATTTCAAAAAACGTACCATGCCTTGATGTTTTACCTACATTTTCAATATCACCCGTTCTTATACACTTCTGACAAGTTGTAACTCTTGTCTTAGGAGGCACTTGCAACCCTGTAAAATATGGCTTTAAAGGTGCCATTCCTGCATTTATAAGCAATAAACTTTTATCATTTTTAGGAACAAGTGAAAAGCTCGGTAATCTCAAATGTTCTTTACTTTCAAAGAATTTTAAATACATTTCTCTAAGTTCATTTAAACCTATCTTTTTCATAAATTATCTCTCCTTTATTCTTAATGTTTTGTAACAAAAAAACTTCCATCCCAAAAGGGACGAAAGCTGTTTCCGTGGTACCACCCTAATTACACAGCTAAAACGTTTTAATTTATAAATACATGAAAATTAAAACTTGAGTTCAGTAATCACTTCTTAAAATAAAGCTGTGTCTCTTTAAAGCTTATGACTCCTGGACTGCTTCAGTATATCCTACAAGAAGTTTTCACCTTCCACTTCTTCTCTTTATGTAGAAATATAAATACTCCTTCCAATCATTGCCTTCATATCTAATTATGATACAAATTATAATTAAAAATAATTCATATGTCAACAGTATCAGCTAATAAATCGCAAAATTTACATAAATTAGAATTACACTTATTTAAAATAAGTAATAATTCAAGTCTTCATAAATTACCTTTATCATAACTCCTACTGGAATAGCAAGTATCATTCCTAGAAAACCGGCAATCTTTCCACCTACTACAAGTAATATTATAACCATAAGTGGATGCATATTTACACTATCCCCTGTAATTTTAGGTGATAATATATTACCTTCTATTTGTTGTAATAAATATAACCATATCAATACCCACATAGCTTTTTGTGGCGATTTAATCAGTGCTATAAAAATTGCAGGCACAGCTCCAAAAACTGGTCCAAAATAGGGTATTATATTAAAAAAGGCATTTAGTATGGATAAAATTATAGGGAAATCTATATGTAGAAATATTAAAATTGCAAAAGTTACAATTCCAATAAATGCACATAAAAGCAGCTGACTAACTATATATCTACCTAATATTTTATCTATATCCTTGCTTATTTTTTTTACCATATTCCTGCTGTTAATTGGAAAAAAATTTAATAATTTATTTGCTATATTGTCTCCATCTGCTAAAAAATAATAAGATATTATAGGTATAACCGCAATAGATACTATATTTTGACCTATATTTAAGGCTGAATCAAATATTTTTGAAAATAAACTAATTAATTGATTATTTATCTTTATGGATACATTATTCATTACTGCATAAATGGTTTTATTGTTACTTATAGGCTTTAACTTTAAATATAAATTATCTATAATTTTCTGTATTTTATCTATTGTATAACTTATATTTAAACTTTCCTTAAAAGCAGATGGTACAATTAGCAAAAAAATTGTCATTGTAATTAATATTAAAATGCATATGAGACTTACTGCTGCAAATTTTTTTCTTATTCCATTTTGCTCCATATATTTATTCATTGGTCTTAAAGTATAAGCAATTATAAAAGAAATGAACAGTAAATATATTGCTTCTCTAATAGCAGAACTTCTTAAACATAGAAGTATTATTAAAAATACAATTATAATAGTTAATATGTACTTATATATTCTTTTAACTTTTTTCATTCAAATCATCTTCCGTAAACAATTTATGTGGTAAACTACAAAAACTTAGGTTTTCACTTCTTCCATTAAACAACAAACTTTCTTCTCCTATTAAAATATCCTTAATCAATATTATTTTCTTACCAGATAAAAAATTAGTTATAAAACCCATAGATACTACTAATGAACTTATTTTGAAAGACATTTTATCAAATATTATATCTTCTACCATACCCAATATATTGCCTTTTTCATCTCTCACATCCATATCTTTAATACTTTTAAATTGCAAAAAATCTGCTGAAGTTGTTTTTGTAATAACCATTACCGAATTAAAACTAACTACATCTTCTATAAGTACATTTAAAGTTTTTTTCAATAGCCCATATGGAGCAATACTAAATCCTATTATCTTTTTCATATAAAAATCTACAAGCAAATCATTTATAAATCCGAGTTTTTTGCCATTTACATTTATAACATCCATAAGTGTAAAATCTTTTGATCTATACAAGTTTCATCACCTCTATTTATAATTAAGTTATAAAACTTGAATAACTTCCTTTGCTGTATTTTGTGCAATGGCAAAAAAAATATAACCTCAAAATAAGGTTATATTTTTATAAATTATATTTTAATTTCCGTGCACATGTTCATGAATAGTTTCTGAATGTGTCTTCATTGCCCAAGGTTCCAATCCTTGAGATTCTCTATAATTATTTATAGCTTTATGAATAGCTTCTTCTGCAAGAACTGAGCAATGCATTTTTACTGGTGGAAGTCCATCTAAAGCTTCAGCTACTGCTCTGTTAGTTAATTCCCAAGCTTCATCAACCTTTTTTCCTTTTATAAGTTCTGTAGCCATACTTGAAGATGCTATAGCTGATCCGCATCCAAAAGTTTTAAATTTTACATCTTCAATTATATCATTTTCAACTTTAATATATATTTTCATTATATCTCCACATTGTGGGTTTCCAACTTCTCCAATACCATTAGCATCTGGAATTTCTCCTACATTTCTAGGATTTCTAAAGTGATCCATAACTTTTTCACTGTACATCATATTTATCTACCTTCTTTCTTTGCATTTTCTGTTTTTATAAAATCTTCCCAAAGTGGTGACATTTCTCTTCTTCTTTCAACTATTTTAGGTATTACTTCTAGTGCATAATCTACTTGTTCTTCAGTAGTTCCTGCGCCTAAGCTTAATCTTAATGAACCATGAGCTACTTCATGTTTTAAACCTAGTGCTAAAAGTACATGAGATGGATCTAATGATCCTGATGCACACGCACTTCCTGTAGAAGCAAATATACCTGCATCATTTAAATCTAATAATAAAGTTTCTCCTTCTATTCCAATAAAACTTACATTAACATTTCCAGGCATTCTCTTTTCACCTATTGGTCCATTAACTTTAACATAAGGAACCTTTTCTACAAGACCATTTAAAAGCTTATCTCTAAGTTTAGTTAATCTCTTAGCTTCTGGTTCTAATTCTTCTACAGCAATTTCTATTGCTTTACCAAGACCTACTATTCCAGGTACATTTTCAGTAGTAGCTCTCTTTCCTCTTTCTTGTGCTCCACCATGAATTAAATTTTCTATTCTAGTTCCTTTTCTTAAATATAATGCACCTTCACCCTTAGGTCCATAGAACTTATGTCCAGCTAAAGACAATGCAGTTATATTCATAGCTTGCACATCTATCTTCACATGTCCTACAGCTTGCACTGCATCAGTATGGAAATAAATATTATGCTCTTTACATATCTTTCCTATTTCTTCTATAGGTTGAATTGAACCTACTTCATTGTTAGCAAACATTACTGAAACAAGTATAGTTTTATCTGTAATTGCTTTCTTTAAATCTTCTATTCTTATAAGTCCATACTCATCTACTGGTAAATAAGTTACATCAAAACCACTTTTCTCTAAGAACTTACCTGTATGTAATATGGCATGATGTTCTATTTTTGTAGTTATTATATGATTTCCTTTGTTTTTATTTGCAAAGGCTATACCTTTTAATATCCAGTTATCACCTTCAGAACCTCCTGCAGTAAAGAATATTTCATCTTTAGAAGCATTTAGTGCTTTAGCTACTCTTTCTCTTGCTTTATCTATAGCCTTTCTAGGCGCATCTGACATTGAATATAATGAGGATGGGTTTCCAAAATATTCTGTAAAATATGGAAGCATCTCCTTTAGTACCTCAGGCTTTGTATAAGTAGTAGCTGAATAATCCATATAAACATTTTTATTCATTAATATTATCCCCTTTCACCTTGTTACTTTTCATTTTTTTATAATCTTCTACCATGTCTTCAAGAGTGGTAGCTTTCATAACACTATCTATACTTTCCTTTATTCTTGACCATAAAAGTCTAGTAGCACAACAATCCATATTACCACAAGAATTTTCATTGTGTTCATCTATACATTTAGATATTTCTACTGGTCCTTCTAATACTTCCATTATTTCAAACACAGTCATATCCTTTGGCTCTCTTTCAAGTACATAACCGCCTTGAGCTCCTCTTATGCTTTTTATCAAATTTGCCTTCCTAAGAGGTGAAAATAATTGCTCTAAGTAGTATTCAGAAATATTCTGTCTTTCTGCTATACTTTTTATGGATGATGGTCCTTCACCATAGTGAACAGCCAAATCAACCATAGCTTTTACTCCATATTGTCCCTTAGTTGATAGCTTCACTTAACCACTTCCTTTAATGTTGAGTATTTTACTATGCTTTATAAATATATAATATCAAACCAGAGTAAAGTTGTCAACAATAAACTTTACTTTATTTTTGCCATTCTACAAGCATATCTTTCATAGTATCTTTAGCATATGTGGGATCTGGTTTTTCCACTTTTATATTTGATAATCTTTTTACTTCACCATATGAGTTATTTAATGATAAGCTCTCCCCCTTTCCTGTAATTACCCAAAGTGTTTTATAGTTTATAGGCATACAGGTAAGCTCTTTTTCTCCAACCCCATCTGTGAAGTATATAAGCAGATGATTCCTCATTCTATGACTATAAATATATTCAAATACAGGAGAATATGAAGTTCCACCTCTAGTATCTAGCTTTTTTCTTATATCTCTTTTATTTTTCACCTTATACACTCTTCTTATTTGATTGTCACATTCTATAATCGTTATTTCTGAAGGATAACTTTTTATAATATTAAAAACTTCTGTCATTATTTGATCTATCTCTCCATCTGTTATACTGCCGCTTATGTCTATTGCTATAATTATTTGAGCTATGTGATTATTAAGCTTTCCTCTCAATTCCAATCTATATGGTTGCCTTCTATCTTTTCTTGTAATAGTTTTTTTGTGACCTGATGGTAATGTTCCTATAATCTTTTTTAAATAATCTTTCCATGATATTTCAGGTATTTTATTTAGATCATCAATTATTTGTTGAATCTCACTAGGAATTTTTCCCTTGTTAGCATTATTAGCTACTTTTTTTATAAGATCCTTTAATTGTTCTAAATTGAGATCATCCTCTGAATACCACCATAAATCATGAGCATGAGCACTATCATGCTCCTTTTTTACTAATTTACTATTTTTATCATCTCTATTTTCAATAATTTCTTTACCCTTATTGGATTTTAATTTATCTATACCCTTTTGAATTTCTTTAGCATAGTATTCCATATTTTCATTAGGTTTTAAATCTATATTATAAGTAAGACTTACATTAGTTAAATTATCGGACCAAGCTGGAAGTTTATCTATGTACTGATTAATTGATACATCCATAGCTTTGCTTATAGCTACAGAACTATATTTTCCTCTTATAGATTTAGCTCTTTTTAAATGATTGTTCATGATATGGTAGATTTCATGTTTTATTAATGCTTTCATCTCTTCAATAGAACATTGTAAAAAAATATAAGGATTAAAGTATATATTAAAATGCGTTAACGATGCCATATTACCCACTGCTGTATCTAAATCCAGTCTTATTTCTCTTTTCATTTGAACTGTAAAAAGAGCAAAAAAATTATCCTTATCCTGCATCATAGAAAATGTACAAAGTTCTAGTAATTTAAAAAAATTTTCTTTAAATTCTTTTGTTAAATTAGGCTTGTTGTCCCACTGAATTACTTCATTTAATAATTTAATTCTCAAATCCTCAAACTTATTAACTTCCTCCATTTAAATCACCCTTTTTCATTCAAATTTCTAAGAATTTACCATTTCATATACATCAAAGTATCCTTCTACAAAAGATGGCTCTTCTAAAAATTCCTTATATAAACTATCTTCATAATTCCATTTTATTTCTTGCATTATACTCATTTTTAAATCTGCAGGATAACATTGCAATAATTCTGATAATAACCTAATCTCTCTTTTTCCATGTTCTTTATTATTAAGATAATTCAATGCATTTTTAGCAGTAAGATATAATCTAGAATGGCTTTCACTTTCTATTCTTTCTTTCAGCTCATCACTTATATTCTCATCTATAAATATATTTTCTGGCTTTATTAGAGGATTTTTATTATTTTCTAAATAATTATAAAAATCTTGAGCAATGCTTGCACCCAAATTTCCCTTTACAACATTATAAAATATTCTAGAAGGTATTTCATTTTTACTATTTAAGTAGACTCTATAAGCTTTAGACACTCTTTCCCAGCTTCTTGGGGTAGCCTTTATGTATTCTTTTGAATTTGGAGTACTCAAATATTCAGGAAAGTTTGCTATAAACTCCAATACTTCTTCATGTATGTTAGTTTGTCCATTTTTATCGTTCTTCTTCATTCCCCACTGAAGCCATGACCTGGCATCTGCTTCCATTTCAATCCAAACAAATCTATCTTCTTGTGCAGGATCCATATCTACTACCTGGTAATCTGTATTGGCAAAATTATCATATTTATTAGATGGATTCATAGCAGCTATAACTTTTACATTATCATGTAACCTATACCCATTTATTTCTCTGTTTAATATTATATTCATAAGCTCTTGCTGTACACTATGTTCACACCTATTTAGTTCATCGATGAACAACAATATTTTTTTGTTGGGATCCTTTTTCAAAACATTGTGTATTTCTAAAAGTTTTGTATGTATTGCGTATACAGTCTTTTTTCTTATTTCTACATTTCCATCCACATTTACCTTATATTCTTCAACTGTAGGTAACCCTCCAATTTCGCCCTCCTTAAGCATATTGCCATCTATGCCTATACTATAATAATTATGCATTTGTGCTAAACTTTTAACCAGTGCAGTTTTTCCTATACCACTTTCACCTACAATCAAAGGTACTGAGTCACTTTTAATAACTAATTCTACTGTTAATAGTGCATCTGTAAAATTCATTTTTATTTCCCCTTTCTTTTATTCAAATTTTCATATCATACTTGATTTTGTAACGTGGAAATTAACATTTTAATTAAAGATTATTTGATATTGAAAGCTTATAATCTAAAAGTGTAGCTTTAGCCTTCATGCTGCCATATTTATATATAAATTTAATCTTATCAATTTTTAAAGTACTATCTTTTATAAAATCTATAATATAATCCTTATTAACATCTTCTTTTTTAATTTTATCTTTAATAATTTCTTCTATATCAACTTGAGAAATTTTATTTTCTACATACTTTAGGACCTTAATATTATCTTCAATAAAATTCTTCCACGTTTCTTCTGTTATATTTTTAATAAACGTTATAGCCTCTTCATTTTTAGACACAGCTATTCTTTGAACTTTCATAGATGGTTCTTTTATATATTTTATGGCATTCCATTCCATTTCAACTGCTCTAACTTTTACTTTCTCCGTTGGTTGTTCTATATACTTAATAGAATCCCAATCTTTTTCCACTGCCATAATTTGAATTTCTTCAGGTGGATCCTTGTAAAATTGAATAGCCCATCCTTTTTGCTTTATAGCCTTAACTAAAATTTCTTTAGATGGATTTTTAATATATTTAATTGCATTCCAAGCTTGTTCCACTACAAAACTGCACATTTCCTCTGTTGGTTCCTTTATATATTCAATAGCCCACTTATTGGACTTTAAGGCTTCATATTGAATTTTAATTGTAGGGTTTGCTATATATTTTAAAAGCATGCCATCCTTTTTTATAGCTATCATTTGCATTTCCTCTGTAGGATTATCAATAGACTTTATGTAATACGGATTATTTATAAGTACTTTCAAAATATCTTCTTTTTCATTATTCATGTAACCTCTCTCCTATCTTAATATGTTTACAAAATAGCAAAATAATCATTGTTTGCCATTTTACATTTATACTTTATTATTTTAAAATCTTTTTATACAAATGCATTTAAACTGTAAAAATTGAACAATCATGCTTCCTTATTTTTCTTTAATTTTATCCCAATATGCTTTGCTTATTTGCTCCATTTTATTATTACCAAAGCTATAATATTGTTTAGTTTTTACGTTATCTGGGAGGTATTGTTGTTCTACATAACTATTTTTATAATTATGCGGATATTTATAATTTTGCATTCTTCCTAAGACTTTTGCACCTTCATAATGTCCATCTTTAAGATATAAAGGTATTTCTCCAACATCCAAGGTTTCTAAGTCTTTAAGTGCAGAATCAATAGCTAAAATTGCTGAGTTAGATTTAGGTGCTGTAGCTAAAAGTATAACAGCCTCTGAAAGTGGTATTCTTGCTTCAGGAAATCCTAATTGTAATGCTGAATCAATACAAGCTTTCACTATGGATATAGCTTGAGGATAAGCAAGACCCACATCCTCCGAGGCAATAACTAAAAGTCTTCTGCATATTGAAGCTAAGTCTCCTGCCTTTATAAGCATTCCAAGATATAATATTGCTGCATTTGCATCGCTGCCTCTTATAGATTTCTGAAATGCACTTAAAATATCGTAATGACTATCTCCATCTCTATCATAATTTAATATTTTTTTCTGTGAAAACTTTTCTACAGAATCCACTGTAATATGAACTTTATCTTCTCTTAAAGAATTAGAATATAATATTAACTCTAATATATTTAAAGCTCTTCTCAAATCGCCTTCACATAGTTCTCCCATATAATCTAACGCTGCTTCATCATAGCTTATAATTTTCCCAGGAAAATCATCTTTGATAAGTTCCAATGCCCTTTTCAAACCTTTTACTATATCTTCCTTAGTAAGCTTCTTAAATTCCAATACTATAGATCTACTTAAAATAGCTTTAAATATATAAAAATATGGATTCTCCGTAGTACTGCCTATTAATGTTATTTGCCCGTTTTCAATAAATTCTAATAAACTTTGTTGAATTCTTTTAGTAAAATGATGAATTTCATCTATATAAAGAATTACACCATTATATCCCATTATGGTATTTAAATCCTTTATGATATCCTTAATATCTTTTAAGGAATCTGTCGTAGCATTTAATTTATAAAACTTTTTTCCTGTAGCAGAAGCTATTATATTAGCTACAGTAGTTTTTCCTGTACCTGGAGGTCCATAAAAAATCATGTTCATTAGATGACCTGAACTTATCATATCTTGAAGTATTTTTCCTTCTCCTAATAAATGTTTCTGTCCTATTACTTCATCTAAATTTTTAGGTCTTATTTTATTGGCTAAAGGATTCATATTATGTGTCTCTCCTCTATTTCTTATTGTTTTTTAGCAGAAATTTATCAACTGCAAAATCTATGACTCTCTCACTAGTTTTAGTAAGCTTCTTACCTTGTTTCGAAATCATATGAGATGTGCCTTTTATACCTGAAATAACTAGATTCTTTTTATAATTTTCTGCAAACTCTCTTATCTGTTTTCTTGTGGCTCCTAATTTTATAGCTTGATTAATAGCTCTTTCATAAGTCCATTTGTTTTTATCTACATTATCCTCTATTGCTCCTCCTACAAATTCCATAGTCAAATCAATAGTACTTCCAACCATATCCCAAGGTGCCTTTATTCCATTTATAATCAAAAAAGCTTTTTTATGAAATTTTATGGTCTCTGCTAAATTAAGCCAAACATAAATATTCTCTGGACTCTTTTTCACTAATTCTTGTACCTTTTCAATATCAGATACTCCCGAAACTAAATCATCTATTGCTGTTGCTATTGGAAGTTCTTCAAATTCTTTTTTTACCTTTTGAATATTATTTAAATCTTTAACTTCTTCTTTTCTTTTTACTTTTGAAATTTCAACTTGTTTTTTTAGCTCCTCTGCTGCTTTTTTTCTTCTTTCACTTTCATTTATTTTTTCCTCTTCTATTTTTTTCTGTATATTTTCTTTTTTTATTATAAGATGTGCTCCTTTTTTATCATCTATATTTTCAAGTTTCTTATTTAAACTTTTAATATTCATTTCCAAATAACTGCACTTTATTTTTTCCTTGGTAGAACTCGCTATAATATTGCTTATTTTTGACACTTTCTTTATAAGGCTCATAATATCACTCCTTGTATAAATAATAATATTATCATTTATTTTTAACAAGCAATTGATATAAAATAAAATATCAAGAACTATTTAGCTCTTGATATTTATCATGATTTTATTCACCCTTATAGCAATTTACAATTTCTCCATAATATATAGTATGATAATTCTCACCATTATAAATTTCCTTCTCCGTATTTTTATCCATAGAATCAGAACTTATAGTATTTTTATATAAAATCTTGCATTCATATTGCATTGCCTTACATTTTATAACCGGAGTAAAGGTACTTTTACCTTCTTCTACTTGTAAATTACACTGCTTAAATTTATCTATATCTCTTCCTGATTTTGAACCACAAACAGCTAATGCTTCTTTCATAGCGTCGTTTAGTGGAATTGTTACAGTAAATTCTCCTGACTTCTCTATAAGCTCTCGAGTATATCTTGATTCCCTAATCATTACTGTGAACACTGGCTTTTTCCACATAAATCCAATACTTCCCCAACTTATAGTCATAGTATTTAACTTATTTTCACTTTTACAAGTTAAAAATGCTCCACCCTTATGTAAGCATTCCATAGCCCTATCTAAATCATTTGTAAAATCCATAGTTTATTCCTCCTCGTATTAACTTATTGATCTTTTTCATACTCTTTCTTTCTTTCTTTAAAATATACTATTTTTAGATCACACAATTTAGCAATGTCTTTTGCTGCATTAAAATTACTTCCAATAGACAGTGTATTGTGGGCATCTGAACCAATAGTTATATTTTGTCCACCAAGCTCTCTAAATCTTTTATAAATAGGTATTATGTTTTTTACTGCATTTTCATCATTAAGCCTTCTAGTATTAAGTTCCATACATTTATCTGTATTTATCAAAACCTTTAATATTTCATCAATAATATCTGAGTATTCCTCATAATATATTTCCTTATCTTCATATTTAGCATACCTTGAAATATAATCTATATGTCCCATACTATCTATAAAATCATAGGTCTTTATAGATTCCAACATGGACATAAAATACTTTTCATATGCTTCTCTTTTATTTTTTCCTTTATAATATTCTTCATAATAAATATCTAAATTATTCACTAAATGTACAGATCCTATTATATAATCAAAAGGATTATTCTTGGCAACCTTCTTACTTTCTTGAATACAATCCTTCTTCATTCCAATTTCAACGCCAAGTAAAAGATCTTCACCTCTATATTTATCATACTCTTCAAAATATTGTGCTGCATCAAAGCAAAACAGCCCTTCCTTAGGAAATTTTAAATCCATGTGCTCAGTTATTATCATGGATATATTTCTACTTTTAGCACATTTTATAGCATCTTCTATTTCCATTTTTGAATCTGAAGAAATTTTTGTGTGTATATGAGTATCAAACATTTTAAATACCTCCTTTTATTATAAAAACATAACCACAATAGACATTGCAATCACTGCTTCTTTCATAAAATTACACTTTAATTAGATTTTACACTTTCATATAAAAAAAATAAAGCGAAATAATATGAAACATTTAGCCAGTGATCAATTTTCACTGGCTAAAATCTAGAATAAAATTTTAATTAATTTTAAAGTTTTTAACTGCAGCATTCAGTTCGTCTGTTAAATTGCTTAATTTTTCTGCTGATGCTAGAACTTCACTAAGTCCACTAGCTTGCTCTTGTGATGATGCACTAACTTCTTCTGTAGATGCTGCCGTGTCTTCAGCAATTCGAGCTAAACCTAAAAATGCTTCTACTATATTTTCTCTATCTTTACCAACACCTTCTAATTCACTGCTTACTTTTTCTATGCTGCTTCTAAGTATTTTTGAATCACTCTCAATATCCTCAAAGGATGAATTAGTTTGATGTACACTCTTTCCTGTTTCTATGCCTATTTCCGTAGAATAATTAATTTTATTTAAAACAGCTTTTACACTGCTTCCAATTTTATTTACTATAGCATTAATTTCTTCTGCTGATTGTCCTGATTGCTCTGCTAATTCTCTTACTTCTTCTGCTACTACTGCAAAACCTTTTCCAGCCTCACCAGCTCTAGCTGCTTCTATACTAGCATTTAGTGCAAGTAAATTAGTTTGTTCTGTTATTTGTTTTATAGTTTCCGTTATCTCATTAACCTTTTTAGAATTTTCAGCAAGCACGTTTACTTCTTCTAAAACTTCTTCATTGGATTTAGCTGTTTTATCAAAACTAACCACCAACTTATTTATATTTTCTAAACCCTTTTCTGTAGAAACTTTAACTCTACTAGAAGCTTCTAGCATATGTTTTGAATCCTCCAAACATCCTTTTACTTTTTCTCCTAAAAGTTCAGCCAGTTTAGAGCTATCTTCCACATTTTGTGCTTGATTTGAAGCTCCATTAGCAATACCTTGTATTGATTTAGCTATCTCTTCTCCTGCACCAGTAGATTGTTTGCATATATTAACCATAGCTTCTGTAGATTCTTTTATACGTTTAGAACTTTCTATGGTTTCTCTAATTATTTCTACTACCTCACCTATCATTAAATTCAAAGATTTTGTTATAGAATGTATTTCTGTACTACACTTTACATCTTCATCTATTTTTTCTGTGAAATCTCCCTTACTAAGCTTAATTAAACTTCTTTCAATATTCTCTACAGGCTTAGTAATAGATTTAGAAAATAAGTTTCCAATTACTACTGCTAAAATGATAACTATTAATCCTATAATAACTATCATTTTTAGAATACTATTTATTTTAGAATTAAACTCTGTTTCAGGTATAAAGCCAAGTATTTTCCAGCCAGTTTCAGCATTTTTCAAACTATATACAAAATAATTTGTACCATTTATTTTTTCAAATACTCCTGTTTTTCCTGAATTAACAACATCGTTTATCCACTTTTGATCTTTAGAATTTTTTCCAATAAGAGAAGAATCCTTATGTGCTATTATTGTTCCTGTTCCATCAACTACTGCTGCGTAACCTGAATCACCTATTTTTGAATTAGCCACTTGTTGAGCAATTTGAGTAAGCTTTATATCTATTCCAGCTACTCCTATAACTTGTCCACTAGTATTGTCCTTAACTGACTTTACATAGCTGACTACATATTGTCCTTTATTAAAGGCATCTTCATAAGGATCTGTAAGAAATATTTCTCCATTTTTGGATACTGCTTGTGGATACCATGGTCTCTTTCGTGGATCATAACCCTCTGGCAAATTCTGCTTAGGCTGTACGAGCATTCTTCCATCACTTGCACCTAAATAGGCTGCACTTACTTCCTTATGACTTTGCGCATAAACATTGTTAAAATCAAGAATTGAGTTGGCAGCATTAGTATCTTTAAGAACATTTTGATTATTAGTATTCTTAGATATCATGTCAACTGACTCCTTGCTGCTTTGATCCACAGACTTAATTGTTTCATCTATTTTTCCAAGAGTAGTGTATAAATAATCATTAAACATATTGTTAAAATTTTTCTTTACGTAATAATAATTAAAAAAAGCTATAATACATTGAGGTATTATTGCCATAAAAATTAATATTGCTATAATTTGCGTGTGAAGCTTCATTTTTCCTTTCATAAACCTTACCCCCCATGATATTAATTATTAAACAAAATTCTTATTTAATATAAACCTAATGCGACACAACTTTTTCAGAGGACAGAGGACAATTGACAGAGGACAGTGAAGGATGATTTTTTTCCGCTTTGCTACGAAAAATCTTTAATTAAATTTTTAATGACTCGTTTCACTAAAGTGAAACATTGTTGACTTGTATAAATTCCAAGCTTCTTTTGCGTTAGAAAAACAAGCTTTAAAAATAAATTAGTTTTCCGACGTAGGGAGGAAAACTTACCTTCACTGTCCTCTGTCCTCTGTCAATTGTCCTCTAAAAAAATGCTTCGCATCTTTTTAAACCGTGAATTATAGTTACTACTATAACCATACATACTTTTTACTCTTCCTTGGAGTCTATGTACATACACACATCAGCAAAATTTGAAATTAAATCAGCAATTCTTTGTACCATTTCTTTAGTATCATCCTTTAATAAATCTACTGCTAACTCTTCATTATGTGATATGAACTGATATACATTTAAAGTTATATAGTCTCTAATTTTAAAATATAAGTAGTCTTCCTCTAAAGCAATGATCCTTTGAGGTAGTTCTGTAATAGATGTATATCTTTCTATAAATGCTAAATCATTTTTATCTAAACTTTTGCCATTTTCAAACATTATTTTTTCATTTTCTATAATAGTTTCAGACTGTTGTTCTATATAAACAATAATATCATTAATCTTGCCTGGTTCGGGAATTTTTTCTTCTTTTCCCCATGCATACATAAAATCCAACTCTTTGTTCCAAAGGCTTCTAAAATAAATAAGCTCTGACTCCAAATAAATTGAATATTCTTTTTCACTTTTTATTTTTTCTTTTTTATCTCTTAATGTATTATAAATACTTTCATGCCAATAACTTTTAGCTGTTACTATTGGCTTTGCCGCCAATTCTACTAATTCTGATATTATTTCATTTTTATCTTTATTTTCAGAATTTCTTGCCATTTATAATTCCCCCTACATTAATATATATTTTTATCGCCATATTTACATAATATCACATTTTTTGAATTATCGGATGATTTTTTATTTTATTTCTAATAAAATTTTATGACCTAAGATTTTATACTCAATCTTAGGTCATTAGCATTAATTCCTAATGTATACTTTGAACTTCTTTTCTTTCCGGTTTTTTGTTGCATATTTTTTGTCTTCTCTTTTCAAGTTCTGTTGTTATGTCTTCTATTTTTATTCCTTGCTGCACCATTAAAACTACAACATGATAAAGCAAATCACTTATCTCATAGACTGTTTCATCTTTGCTATTATTTTTAGCTCCTATAATAACTTCAGCTGTTTCTTCTCCAACTTTTTTTAAAATTTTATCTATTCCTTCTTTAAAAAGATAACTTGTGTAAGATCCTTCTATTGGATTTTCTCTTCTATCCTCTATTATTTCATAAAGTTGTTGTACTATGTTCTTTAATTCCATTTTCATTTCCCCCTTTTAAATTATTTTTTTAAATGGAAACATTTCTATAAAAACAGGTTCTGTTACCTGTATGACAAGCAGCTCCTATTTGCTCTACTTTTATGAGAAGAGTATCTTCATCACAATCCACATAAATAGCTTTTACATATTGATAATGTCCTGATGTTGCTCCTTTGTTCCAAAATTCACTTCTAGACCTACTCCAAAACCAAGTAGTTCCAGTTTCAAGAGTCCTTCTTAAGGATTCTTCATTCATATAAGCAAGCATAAGTACTTCATTATTTTCAAAATCTTGAACTATTGCCGGAATCAATTCATTGCTAAAATTTAATTTTGTAAAGTTCACCTTATCTATTTTTTCTAACTTTTGCATAATGTTACCTCTTTGCTACAATAAATCTTTATAAGATTATTTCTTCAAATAACCAATATATAATTTAATCTCTTATTTCTATATTTTTTTTCTTTAAATATTCTTTAACTTGTTTTATACTTAATTCCCTATAGTGGAAAAGCGAAGCAGCTAATGCTGCATCTGCACCTGAATTAGCAAAGACTTCATAAAAATGTTCTAAAGTTCCACAGCCTCCTGATGCTATTACAGGGATGTTTACTGCATCTGTTATGGCCTTAGTAAGCATTATGTCATATCCAGCTTTTGTTCCATCTGTATTCATACTTGTTAAAAGTATTTCACCAGCTCCAAGACCTTCTGCCTTTTTCGCCCACTCTACAGCATCTAAACCTGTATCTATTCTTCCACCATTTATAACAACGTTCCAACCTGTTTTATCTTCCCTCAATTTAGCATCTATAGCTACTACCACACACTGACTTCCAAACCTATCTGCTGCATTTTTTATAAGTTCTGGATTTCTTATTGCTGCTGAGTTCACAGATACTTTGTCAGCACCTGCTCTTAAAATATTTTTAAAATCCTCTAAATCTCTTATACCACCTCCAACTGTAAGAGGTATAAATACTTTTTCTGCTGTTTTTCTAACTACATCTATCATAGTCTTTCTTCCTTCATGTGTAGCAGTTATATCAAGAAACACAATTTCATCTGCGCCTTCCTTGTTATAAGCTTCTGCTATACTTACAGGATCTCCTACATCCTTTAAATTTACAAAATTAATTCCTTTTACTACTCTGCCCATATTTACATCTAGACAGGGTACTATTCTCTTTGTAAGCAAAATTGTCACCTCTTTTCATACCTATTAAATCTCATCCATAATTTCCTGCAACTTTTCAATGAAGAAGTTCATTTCCTCATCTGACCCTATACTTACTCTTAAATAATTGTTTATTCTCTCTTTACTAAAATATCTTACCAGCACACTTTTTTCTCTTAACTTAGCAAACAAATCACTAGCAGCATAATCCTTATGTGTTATAAAAATAAAATTAGCCTTTGAAGGTACCACATTAAATCCTAAAGAATTTAATTTTTTTATAATTCTTTCTCTTGTGTTTATTACCTTTGTTACGCACTGTGTAAAATACTCTTTGTCCTTTATTGCTGCCACTGCTGCTGCTGCTGCCACCCTATCTATGGTATAAGAGTTAAAAGAATTTTTTACTCTATTTAACCCTTGTATAAGTTCTTTATTACCCATGGCAAAACCTACACGAATTCCTGCTAGTGACCTTGATTTAGAAAGTGTTTGTATTACCAAGAGATTATCGTACTCTTTTATAAGTCCAACTACTGAATTTCCACCAAAATCTATATAAGCTTCATCAATTATAACTACTTTATTAGAATTGTAATTTAAAATTCTCTTTATAGAATCTGTATCAAGACACCTTCCTGTAGGTGCATTAGGATTTGGAATAATTACTCCTCCATTTTTTTCTGCAAACTCACTAACTGGTATAGAGAAATCATCTTCTAATTTTGCAAGCCTATAATTTAAATTATATAACCCAGCATAAACAGGATAAAAGCTGTAACTTATATCAGGAAAGATAATAGTCTCATTAGTGTTAAAAAAAGTTAAAAATGAAAAAGCTAAAACTTCATCAGATCCATTACCTATAAAGATTTCATCTTTGCTTAAATTATAATATTCTGCAATAGCTTTTCTAAATTCATCACAATCAGGATCTGGATACAATCTCAATTCTCCATTAGCTGCATTTTTTATTGCTTCTAACACTTTAGGTGATGGAGGATATGGACTCTCATTTGTGTTCAATTTTATGTATTTTTTATCCTTAGGCTGCTCTCCGCAAACATAAGGTTCTATACTTTTCGTAATTTCACTCCAATACTTGCTCATAATTCAAAACTTCCTTCACTATTAATTATTGAATATTAACTTTTAACTTCTGATTGTCTATTTCTAATTAAATGCAGTTTTAACAAATAGTTATTTACAAATCTTTATAGCTTCTTCTAAATCTATGCTTCCAGAATATATAGCCTTACCTGTGATAGCTCCATAAATGCCCATTTCATTTATAATCTTTAAATCTTCTATACTTTTTATTCCACCAGAAGCTATTATATTGCAGCTTACACTATTTTGTATTTTGCCTAATTGTTCTAAATTAGGCCCTTGAAGTGTTCCATCTTTACTTATATCAGTAAAAATGATAGTTTTAACTCCTATTTTCTCCATTTCCTTTGCAAAATCTATGTAATCTATGCTGCTTATATTCATCCAACCATCTACAGCTACTTTTTCATCTTTTGCATCTATCCCTACTGCTATTTTTTCTCCATGTTTTTTAACTGCTTCAGTTACTAAATTAGGATTATTTAAGGCTGCTGTACCCAATATAACTCTGCTTATTCCCCTAGTTATGAGATAATCTATCTTTTCCATATCTCTTATTCCGCCGCCAACTTCTATAGGCAATTTCACTTTATCTATTACATCTAAAATTTTATCTATATTTTTCATAGAACCTTTAACTGCTCCATCTAAATCTACCATGTGAATATATTCTGCCTTGCAAGCCTTAAATTCCAATGCCGTTTCCACAACATCCTTAGCTACTACTTCAGAAGAATCCATTTTTCCTTGATATAACCTTACACATTTTCCATCCTTTAAATCTATAGCTGGAAGTATTATCACTAAAAACACCTCTTTCTAAATCAAACTAGCAAAATTTTTAAGAATTTTTATACCTACATCTCCACTTTTTTCTGGATGAAACTGTGCTCCAAATAAATTACCTTTGCTTACAACTGCTGGTACATCTATTCCATATTTGCTTGTAGCATTTAGTATGCCACTTTCTTCTATATCTGCATAAAATGAATGAACAAAATACACGTAACTTTCTTCATTTATTCCCTTAAGCAAAGCACATTGTTTTTCCATTTTAAGACCATTCCATCCCATATGAGGTATTTTTATGTCTCCATACATCTTTTTTATAGTTCCTTTAAAAAATCCTAAACCATCACAATCTCTTACTTCTTCTCCCTTTGAAAATAAAAGCTGCATTCCAAGACATATGCCAAGTGTAGGTATTCCTTTATCCACGGCTTCTTTTAAAGCCTTATCTAGAGATTTTTCTTTTAAATTCTCCATAGCATCGGGGAAAGCCCCTACACCTGGAAGAATAACACCGTCACTTTTTAGTATTTCTTCTATATTTGAAGTTATTACAGCTTTCTCACCTATATATTCTAAAGCCTTTTGAACACTTCTTAAATTTCCCATTCCATAATCTATAATTGAAATCAATATATTCACACCTCTTTCACTATAAGCTTCCTTTTGTGGACATAACTCCTTTTATTCTTTCATCCTTTGTGACAGCTTCTTTTAAAGCCTTACCAAAAGCTTTAAATAAAGCTTCGATCATATGATGACTATTTTTACCATAAAGTATTTTTTCATGAAGAGTTATGCCTGCATTAAAAGCCACTGCTCTAAAAAATTCTTCTACTAGCTCTGTATCCATTTCTCCAACCTTATCTGAATTAAATTCAGCATCAAATACTATATATGGTCTTCCACTTATATCCATAGAAACCATAGCCAAAGCCTCATCCATAGGAAGAAATACTGTTCCATATCTTTTTATACCACTCTTATCTTCTAAAGCCTTTTCTATGCATTTTCCAAAAGTTATACCTACATCTTCAACAGTGTGATGAGGATCTACATAAAGATCTCCCTTTGCTTTTATCTTAACATCCATTAATCCATGCTTTGACATAAGACACAGCATATGATCAAAAAACCCTATGCCTGTATCTATATCATATTTTCCACTTCCATCTAAATTTATATCTATACTTATATCTGTTTCTGAAGTTTTTCTATCTATTTGTGCTGTTCTCATCCTATCACCTTCTATGCTTAACTTTTTCTAATTATATTAATCTTCCATTCTTACTTTTATAGAATTTGCATGGGCTGTAAGCCCCTCAGTTTCAGCTAATTTTATAACCTTATCCCCTACATCTAACAAAGCTTCTTTTGAATATCGTATAAAACTGCTCTTTTTTACAAAGTCATCTACCGAAAGAGGTGAGAAAAATCTAGCAGTTCCACTAGTTGGAAGCACATGGTTAGGTCCAGCTATATAATCTCCCAACGGTTCTGGTGCAAAATATCCAAGAAATATTGATCCTGCATTTTTTACATCTCCTAAACTTAAAAATGGATCCTTTATACATAACTCTAAGTGTTCTGGTGCTATATCGTTTGACATTTCAATGGCTTTTTCTATGCTATCAACTATTATAATAGCTCCATAATTTTTAAGAGAATGTAATATTATATCCTTACGACTTAAATTTTCTACCTGTAGCTTTAATTGCGCTTTTACCTTTTCTGCTAAATCTTCTGACGTTGTTATTAATATAGCGGATGCCAGCTTATCATGCTCAGCTTGAGACATCAAATCTGCTGCTATATATTTAGGATTAGCATTTTCATCTGCTATAACTAATATTTCACTAGGTCCTGCTATCATATCTATATCTACATTTCCATAAACGCTTTTCTTAGCCATAGCCACATATATATTTCCAGGCCCTACTATTTTATCAACTCTCTCTATAGTTTCTGTCCCAAAGGCTAATGCCGCAACAGCTTGAGCTCCTCCTGCTTTATAAATCTTATCTACTCCTGCTATATCTGCTGCTACTAAAATATTAGGATTTATACTTCCATCCTTTGATGGGGGAGTTACCATAGTTATACTGCGAACTCCAGCCACTTTAGCTGGAATTGTATTCATAAGTACTGATGAAGGGTAAGCTGCAGTACCTCCAGGAACATATATTCCTACCTTTTGCAATGGCCTTATCTGTTGTCCCAGTACAACTTCCTTTTCATTTGTAATCATCCATGAATTTCTTTTCTGTTTTTCATGAAAAAATTTTATATTTTTTACAGCTAAATTTATAGCATCAATAAATTCTTTATCTACATTTTCATAAGCCTTATCTATTTCTTCTTTGGTTACACAAATGTTTTTTATATCTACATTTTTACTATCAAACTGATTTGTATAAGAAATTAAAGCCTCATCACCTTTTTCTTTTACATCTCTTAAGATTATTTCAACTTGCTTAGTTACTTCTTGATGTACTGACTCTTCTCTATTTCGCAAACTTTTTAAAAAATCTTTGCCAGCCTTTGTATTTCCATATATGGTATTTATAATACTCATGTTTATTACCTCCAAAGTCATGAATTAAAAATATGTTAAATTAGGCTCCATTATTCCAATACTAATTCTCCTAATTTCATTTCAGTTTGAAGTAAATCCACTATTTCTTCTATTTCCTTTTTCTTCATTTTCATACTAGCTATATTTACAACTAATCTTGCACTAATACTGCATATATCCTCGTACACAACTAAACCATTTTCTTTTAATGTATTTCCTGTTTCAACTATATCCACTATAGCATCTGCTAATCCTAATATTGGCGCTAATTCTACAGAACCTTCTATTTTTATAATTTCTACATCCTGACCTATTTTTCTAAAATAATTTCTAGCTACATTAGGATATTTTGTAGCTATCTTTTTTCTATTATATCCTTCATAAAAATTTGAGTTTTTAGGTCCCGCAACTGCAAATTTACATTTCCCGAATTTTAGATCCAACACTTCATAAAAATTTCTATTCTGTTCTAACAATGTATCCTTTCCAACTATGCCCATATCTACTACTCCATGTTCCACATATGTGAGCACATCTGGAGCCTTTACTAGAACAAAATCTATATTAAACTTATCATTATGGAATATTAATTTTCTTCCCTTATTCATTAGATCACTACAATCTATACCTGACTTATGAAATATATCTACAGCACACTTTTCAATTCTGCCCTTTGTTAAAGCTATTTTAATTGTTTTTCTATTTATCATGCTAAACGCTCCATTTCCACAATCTGTTCTAAATTATAATAAACTCCATTCCCTTTTCTTGTGCATATTCTTCAGCTTCTTTTTGAGAGTCAAATAAGCTTAATTCTGCAATACTACCATCTTCTCTAAGTTTTAAAGCCTTATCATAAGCTTTCTTAAAATCTGCATTCTTATAATAAATTAAAATCTTTTTCACTTTACTTTCATTAATTTGTCCACAATTCTCCAAAGCACTTATAATACTATCTACATTTACTGCAAAACCAGTAGCCTCTTGTTGCTCACCAAACTGTTTTATTAAGTTATCATACCTTCCTCCACTTAATATGTTTCCTCCAACACCTTCTGCATATCCTCTGAAAATTATTCCCGTATAATAATTTAAGTAATGTACCATACCTAAATCTACTGATACATAATCTCCTAATCCTGCATCCTTTATTATTTCATATACTGCTTTTATATCATTTATTGCTTCTAATGCTTTTTCATTATCTGTAAAAGTACAAACTACATCTAGTATGTCCATATTTCCAAATAATTTTGGTAATTCCTTTAATATCTTTAACGTGTCTTTATTCATACTGTTTCTATTTTTATCTAAAAACTCACTTAAAGCTGTAAAGTTCTTGTTTTCTATATATACTCTAAGTTTTTCTTTTTCTTCATCATCTATATTCACGTCTTCTATGATAGCTTTAAAAAATTCAGCATGACCAAGCTCTACTTTAAAATCCTCTACTCCACAATTTATCAAAGCTGTTATTCCTGTAATTATAGCTTCTGCATCAGCTTTTAAACTTTTGACTCCAATAATTTCAATACCAGACTGAGTAATTTCGCTATTTTTTCCATTTAAACTCTCATTTACTCTATATACATTTGATGTATAACATAATCTCAATGGATGGGTAACTTCTTTTAACTTTGTAGCAGCTATTCTAGCTATAGGGGTTGTCATATCCGGTCTAAGTACTAATATCCTCCCATGATTGTCAAATAGCTTATACATTTTTTCTTGAGCTAAAGTAGAACTTTCTCCACTAAAAACATCATAAAACTCCAAAGTAGGAGATTTAACTTCTAAAAATCCACTGCATGTATAAGTTTTTCTAAGTATATTTTCTATTTCTACTTTTCTTGTACACTCTTCAAATAATGTATCCTTTGTTCCTTCTGGAATATATCTCTTCCAACTTATCATATATTTCACTTCCTCGTTTTATTACGTTATCAATTTACCATGCTAAACTGTTAAATTTTTATAATGTTATTGTAACAACTTATATTAAAAAAATCAATACCTAAAAAAAACTTTTATTTATGCAAAGGATTTCACTTTTATAATTCTTCCGTATTATTAATTAAATAATGCACATAATAAAAAGACATAATAACTTTATTAAAAATTTGGAGGTTTTTTATAATGCTAACAGGTGTAGTAAAATGGTTCAATGATGAAAAAGGATTTGGTTTTATATCAGGAGAGGACGGGACAGATGTATTTGTTCATTATTCTGCTATAAAAGAAGAAGGAAAACGAAAAGATTTAAGTGAAGGTCAACAAGTTCAATATGATGTAATAGAAACACCAAAAGGACTGCAGGCTTCAAATGTTCAAAAAATGTAATCACACAATACATCAAAATAAAGGGATACTTCACACTTAGTATCCCTAAATTAACTTACATATGCTTAAAAGGATAAAGATCAAAATTCTTTATCCTCATTAATTTTATTTATTATACTATTTATTTTTCATCATCTGGATTTCATGTATGATTTGATTAACTGCTTTAGCTACATTTTCTTTGGAAGTAGCAATATTCATTCTTACATAATTATTAAAGCGTTCCCCGCCAAACCATTCTCCAAAATCTAAAGCCAATTTACATTTTTCTTTAATAAATCTTTCCACATCTTCACCCTCTATATAACTGCCTAAATTAATCCAAGTTAGGTAAGTTCCTTCTAGTGGAGATATTTCTACAAGTGGCAATTCTTTATTAAAGGTTTCTTTAATATATAAATAATTTTCCTGAATTTGCTTTAATATTTCTTTGAGCCATTCTCTTCCCTTTTCATAAGCACTTTGTACTGCAATATATCCAAAGGTATTTCCACTTGGAATACGAATACATTGTACAAAATTATCAAAAGCTTTAAGAATTTCAGTATTTGGTATAATAACAAATGAATTTTTGCATGCAGCAAGATTAAAAGTTTTTGTTCCAGCCGTAAGAGTAACAATGGAATCATAATCACTAACAGCAGCAGTTGGAATATGCTTATTTTTACCTATTACAATATCTTGATGAATCTCATCTGAAATCACTTTCACATTATGTTTTTTACAAATGTTTATAAGACTTTGAAGCTCATCCCTTTTCCAAACTCTACCTACAGGATTGTGTGGTGAACAAAGGATAAATAACTTTACATTATTTTCTATAATTTTATCTTCGAAATCTTTAAAATTGATAGTATAACTTCCATGTTCATTAATCAAATCGCTTTCTATCAATTTTCTGCCATTATTTTTCACCGCATCTAAAAATGGATAATAAACAGGTGTTAAAACAATAACTGAATCATTTCTTTCTGTTAGTATCTGTATAAACCAATTAATAGCTGGGACAACACCTGGAGAATATCGAATCCATTCCTTGTTAAGTTCATAGTTGTGGTAAGTTTTTTCCCAGTTAATAAAGGATTGTTTATATCCTTCTGGTTCTTTATAGTATCCTAAAACTCCAAATTCTAAATATTCTTTGAGCTTCTCAATAACACAATCACATACTTGAAAATCCATATCTGCCACCCATAAAGATAGTAAATCTTTTTCTCCAAACATGGATTCCAGTCCATCCCACTTTGTACTATCTGTTTGTTTCCTTTCGATATACTTTAACAAATTAATTACCCCCCACATTATTATTCATTAAAAAACTAATAGTTGTATTTGAAAGTACAGCTGCAACAGTTCCTAATATACTTTCATCTATACAAAAATTAGAACTATGTAAACTAAAAGTTCCTACTTTATTTTTTGGCGCACAACCTACAAAAAAGTAAACTGATTTAACTTTTTGAGAATAATGGTAAAAATCTTCCCCACCAAGATTACTCTCCTCTAACATCTCTACATTTTCTTTTCCTACAATTTCTTCTGCTGATTTTTGAAAAATTTTGTTGCAATATTTATCATTAATAACAGGCTCTACTCCATGATAACATTGTACAATTACTTTTGCACCATTAGCTGCTGCAATATGCTGTGAAATTCCTTCTACCCATTGAACCATAGACTCCATTCCATTCACAGTGGTATGTCTTAAGGTTCCTCTTAATATGCACTCATTTGGTATTATATTTCCTTTGTCTTTAGGACCAGCATGAATAGAACCAATTGTTAATACTGCTGCATCAGCAGGCTTCATTTTTCTAGATATAATTTGTTGTAAGCTCATATAAATCTGATTTGCAACAGCAATAGGATCTACACAATCCTGGGGCCATGAACCGTGTCCGCCTTTTCCAATTACCCTAATACATAAAGGTCTTGCAGCTGAAAATGCATTTTTTTGAGGAATAATTATTTTTCCAGTGTCATATTGTGGAAACCCATGTGCACCTAATACAATATCTACTTTTGGGTTTTCTAATACTTTTTCTTCAACCATTTTTATAGCACCAGCTGCAATTTCCTCAGCTGGTTGAAAAACAAATTTTACAGTTCCTGAAAAACTTTCTTGCAGCTGAGTTAAAATCATCGCCGCACCTAATGTCCAAGTAATATGTGCATCATGACCACAAGCATGCATTTTCCCTTTTTCTTTTGAACAATATGCCAAATCATTATTTTCTTCAATGGGAAGAGCATCCATATCAGCTCTTATCATCACACACTGATCACTTTTCCCCTTCTTCCCCTGTAAAGTGGCTACAATACCAGTTCCTCCAGCATAACCAGCTGAAATCTCCATACCCTTTAATTTTTTCAGTTCACTTATAATCATTTCTGAAGTGTGATATTCTTCAAATGCTAATTCTGGTATTTCATGCAAATTCCTTCTAATTCTAATTAATAAATCTTGTATTTCTTCTGAAATACTTTTTATTTTACTATTCATAATTCTATTTACCTCATAAACTCAGCCCTTAATATTATGTGAATTTTTTGGTAGTGATCGGATAAATACTTCCTCTAAATATCACTTTTCGCATAATCTTTAGAAATCATTATCTATGGACGTACCCGCTCTAATAACATACACTTTTAAAAAACGTATGTATTTAGAGCGGGTAGTCATCTGATAAAGGCTGCTTAATGCTGCCTAAAGTATATTCATAATTTTCATAAATGTTAATTAGCTATTTTAGCATCCTTTGGTTTCTCACTAAAGTCCATTCCATACCACTTTTGATATATCTTTGTAAGTGTACCATCTTTCTTCATTTCTTGAATAGCTTTTGTAACAGCTTTATTTAATTTTTCTGAATTAGCATTGCCTTTTACAAATGGATATGCCTTTGCTCCAACTGTAACATCCTCTTCAACCATTCTTGCATCAAGAATATGATTTTTAATTTTATATGCCACTTCACCTGCAGAGTAAATCATAGCATCAACTTTTCCTTGACGAAAAGCTTCGTTTAATAAATCAGAACTATCATATGTAACTAACTTGATATTAATTCCTTGTTCCTTAGCAATTTGTTGAAATAGGTTTCCACCATTTGAACCTGATGAAAATCCACAAGTCATACCAGATATATCCTTTAATTTTTTGATATTAGTCTTATCTGAATGTACAACTAATTTTTCTGGAATATATGCATATGGTTCAGAAAAATCATACTTAGCTTGACGTTTAGCATTAATTGTAATGGTATTTCCTACTGTATCTGCTTTACCAGAATCCAAGTATCCAAATAAAGTATCAAAATCACCAGTTACAAATTCAACTTTAATACCAGTTTTAGCAGAAATAGCATTCCAAATATCTACTTCATGACCTTTATGTACTCCATTTTCTACATATGAATTAGGTACTGAAGATGAACCAGATGCTACAATAATTTTTGCAGGACCTTTAGTTTCCTCTTTCTTTTGTGAATCATTTTTTGTACTTCCACATGCAGTCATACCAAAAATCATGCAAGCACATACTGCAAATGAAAGTATTTTCTTAATGTTTTTCATATTTTTCCCCCTTATTTTTTAATATAAATTTATGTAAGTTTATTTTTTAACAGTATTTTTGAATTCTTTTTTCTAATAATCTTTGAATTTTTTCCACAAAGATTACAATTACTAAATAGATTAAAGTTACACATAAATATGCCTCAAAAAAGCGTAGAGTTAATGCAGCTTCCATTTTTGCCTTTGCCATTATATCTGCAAGACCTACTGTGAATCCTAATGCAGATCCTTTAATAATACCAATAAATTGATTTCCAAGAGAAGGTAGTGCTACAACAAATGCTTGCGGCAAAACAACACGCATCATTGTCTGATATTTTGTCATACTCATTGAATAACAAGCTTCAAGTTGTCCTACTTCCACAGATTCTAAGGCTGCTCTTAAAGTTTCTGCCATAAAAGAAGCTGTATTTAATGTAAGAGCAACTACAGTTGCTTGAAATGCTGTCATAGATTTTAATGCTGGAATTACACAAGGAAGACCAAAATACAGTATAAATAGTTGTGCTACAAGTGGCGTTGCCCTAAAAAATGTAATATATACGCCAAATAATTGAGATATTCCCCATACTTTATAATATCTTACAATGGATATTACAATAGACAACAATAATGTAAATACTAAAGATACTAGGGATATTTCAATTGTTAATTTTAATGATGGTAAAACAATTGGAAATAGATTAATAAACCATTGAAAATCAAAATTCATTTATTTATCCTCCATACTATTTGCTGTCACTGTATTTACAAATTTTCTAATTCTCTCATTTGTACAATTTTCAAATATTTCTTTGGGAGTTCCCATTCCTGCAATATAACCATCCTCTAAAAAAATCATTTTATCAGCAACCTCTTTTGCAAACTTCATTTCATGAGTTACAATCAACATTGTTTTGTTATGTTCTGCTGCTAATTGTTTAATCACAGTTAACACTTCTCCAACTAATTCAGGATCTAAAGAAGATGTAGGTTCATCAAATAAAATCACATTTGCATTCACAGCCATTGCTCTTGCAATTCCTATTCTTTGTTGTTGTCCACCAGACATTTCTTTGGGATATGCATCCCTTTTTTCTAAAAGTCCTACTTTTTTAAGTAAAGCAACTGCTATCTCTTCAGCTTCCTTTTTACTTTTCTTTTGTACCGTTACCATAGGTTCCATGATATTTTGAATCGCAGTTTTATTTTTCAATAAATTATAATTTTGAAAAACCATGGATGTTTTTTGCCTTAATCTATAAATATCCTTTTTAGAAGCACTTTTAGCATCCACAGTAAAATCATCAATTGTAATTTTACCTTCTGTAGGCTTTACTAAAAAATTAAGACAACGAAGAAATGTGGATTTGCCTGTACCTGATGGACCAATTAATACTATAACCTCGCCTTTTTCTATCTCAATATTAATATCTTTTAAGATAACAGATTGTCCAAATTGCATTTTTAAATGTTCAATCTTAATCATTTTCATATTCCACCTAACTTTCTGGGCATTAGTAAACGTTTGCCAAAAGTAAGTAACATATTCTTACCTTATGATATCTGCTTACTGATTTATCCATTGTTTGACAATTATCTTCAAATATCATTATATTCTTACATAATGATTACTGTCAATTAATTATCATATTATTAAATATTTGCCATTTCAATCATAAATAATATTTATATTAAAATTAAGTATAAATACTACTTTACTTTTTTAATCACTGTATGCCATTCCTCATATAAATCTTTGAAATTTCTTTATATATTGAAAAATAGATATAACTTTCATATACTATACTTAAGCACAAAATAAATTTTGGGGGTGTATCAAATGGATAAGAATACTGAATGGGTCGTAGAACAGAAGATTAAAAGAACCATGGAAGCCTTAGAAAAAAATAATATGGAAGCCTATTTTGTAAAGGATAAAGAAGCTTTAATGGGTAAAATAAACGAATTTGTAAAAGAAGGAGATACTGTATCCGTAGGAGGATCTATGACTCTTTTTGAAACAAAAATTATTGACTTCTTAAGATGTGGTAAGTTTAATTTTCTCGATAGATACGAAGATAATTTAAAACCTGAAGATATAAAAGATATTTTTAGAAAAACCTTTATGGCAGATGCATATTTTGTAAGCAGCAATGCTGTTACTGAGCAAGGTGAATTATACAATGTAGATGGTAATGGTAATAGGGTAGCTGCTATGCTTTATGGACCAGATAAAGTAATTGTAATTGTAGGTATAAATAAAATTGTAAGCAATTTAGATGAAGCTATAGAACGTAATAGAAATTGTTCAGCTCCAGCTAATGCAAAAAGATTAAATAGAAATACTCCTTGTACTAAAGTAGGATATTGTATGGATTGCAATAGTAACGAAAGAGTATGCAACGACTATGTACTAATAAGAAGACAAGGTCAAAAAGGAAGAATAAAAGTTATAATAGTTGGTGAAAACTTAGGATATTAAAATTTAAGGACTATCCCAAATTTCTGTTTTTGAGATAGTCCCTTGATTAAAAAAGACTATTCTCCAAAAGATTTAAATCTAAAATTTCAATTTTATTTTTTTCAAAATTTAATATACCTTCTTCTTTCATATTAACCAATTCCCTTGATAATGATGGACGGGGTATTCCTAATTGTTCTGCCATTTCTTTTCTTGAATACTTCAAATTTAAAGTTAAGCTTTTTTGTTTTGAATACTCCTCTAAAATCAAATTTGATATTTTTTGCCTTATTGTCTGCAGTGATACATTTTTTAATTTTTTATTTAACATTAATATTTTATTAGATAAAAGAGTCATAAAATTATTTAAAAATGCAAAATTTAAATTACAAAGCTTTAAAATATTTTCTTTAGATATAAATAAAATTTCAGTTTTGGAAGAAGAAACAATAGTTGCAGGATATACATTTTGATTTGAAAATATTATAACTTCACCAAAAATATGTGCTTCTTCTATTTTAGTAATTGTAACTATTTTTCCAGATTCATAAATATTTTGTACTTCAACACTCCCAGATATAACAATTCCTAAATTAGAGCAATCAGAACCTTCTACAGCTACAACTTCTCCTTTATTAAAGGATTTTTTTCTATAGTCTATATTATTTATCATATTTTCTATATCTTCTTTAGAAAAACCTTTAAAAATTATACATTTACTTAACACTGATGAAAAATTATTCATTTTTACTCCCCACTAATTTTTTTATTTTTGTAACATAAGTTACAGAACATTTTATTAAATTTTAATATAATAAAACCATAAAATCAAGATAATATTAGGAGGAAACAACAATGAAAAGAAAAATAGTTAGCATAGATGAAAAAAAATGTAATGGATGTGGATTATGCGTTGAAGGTTGTCACGAAGGCGCTATTGAACTTATAGATGGTAAAGCTAAACTAGTAAGCGATGAATACTGTGATGGACTTGGTGATTGCCTACCTCAATGTCCAACTGGTGCAATAGAAATTATTGAAAGAGAAAGTAAAGAATATGATGAGGAAGCTGTAAAAAAGAGAATGGCTGAAAGAGCAAATGAAAAATCTTCTTCAAAGCCAATGCCTTGCGGATGTCCAGGAACTATGGCTAAAAAAATCGAAAGAAAGACTCTAAATGTTGCTAATAATAATGTTGTTAAAGCAAAAGAAATTAGTTTGGATGTGCCTATGCAATCTCAACTATCTCAATGGCCAGTTCAACTAAAATTAGTTAATCCTAATGCACAATATTTTAAAAATGCAAATCTTTTAGTTGCTGCTGATTGTACTGCTTATGCTTATGCAAATTTTCATAACGACTTTATTAAAGATCACATAACAGTAATTGGATGTCCAAAACTTGATGATAATGAATATTATAAAGAAAAATTAGCAGAAATTATAAAAAACAATAATATAAAAAGCATAACTGTAGTAAGAATGGAAGTTCCATGCTGTGGAGGCATTGTAAGTGCCGTAAAAGAAGCCATGCTTAAAAGCCAAACAATTGTACCTTACAAAGAAGTTACAATTTCTACCGATGGAAACATATTATAATTTTCTATTTTAAACAATAATATAGCCTATAAAAACACCCTTATGTTATAATGTATGAGATTACATTAGACATAAGGGTGTTTTCACATATACAGCACCTTTTTATAATTAGTAAATATGAATTTAATTAGGCGGGTGTTAAATTTGAAAAGAATACTACATATAATAGCTCAAAGGCCTGAAAAAACAGGCAGTGGTACATATCTTCAAGCTTTAATAGAGCAAGGAGAAAAAAAAGGCTATTGTCAAGCTGTAATAGCAGGTATCCCTGCAAATGAGCCTAATACATACTTTAAGACAAATGTTAAATTTTATCCTGTAGTTTTTGAAACAGAAAATCTTCCTTTTCCTGTAGTAGGTATGACAGACATAATGCCTTATAAAAGTACTATGTATAGAAAATTAAATGAGGATATGCTAATCAAATGGAAAAATGCCTTTTCTGAAGTTCTTACAAAATCAGTAATGGAATTTAAACCTGATATAATAATAACTCATCATCTGTGGATACTTTCAGCAATGGTGAAAGAAATGTTTCCACTTATAAAAACAATAGCAATATGTCATGGTACAGACTTAAGACAAATGGATTTAGCTCCTAATTTTAATAATTATGTATCTAACTATTGTAAAAATATAGACAATATAGCTGCTCTACATGAAGATCAAAAAAATGAGATAATAAAAAAATATCAAATAGACAAAAATAAAATCACTGTAGTCGGAGTTGGATTTAATCCAAACATTTTTTATACTAATGATACTGAAAAAAACATGGATAAGATAAAACTTATTTATGCCGGGAAATTAAATTTTGCAAAAGGGATTCCTTCCCTTATAAAAGCTTATAATAAACTAGATATAGATAAAAATTCTATAGAGCTAATTTTGGCAGGCTCTGGCACAGGCAGCCAATTTAAAGCCATTGAAAAAATGGCTGAAGAAAGCAGATTAAAAATAATACTGAAAGGCTCAATTCCTCAAAATGAATTATCAAAGCTCTTTAGAGAAAGTCATCTTTTTGTATTTCCATCCTTTTTTGAAGGACTCCCTTTGGTATTAACTGAAGCTCTTGCATCTGGCATGTTAATAGTAACTACAAACTTGCCTGGTGTTAAAGATTTTTTCGGAGATTACATTAATAAAAAAGGGTTAATAGAATATGTTAAAATGCCCTCTCTGAAAAGTTTAGATGAACCTTTTGAAGAAAATTTACCTAACTTTGAAGAGGAATTTTCCAAGGCTATAGAACATCAATTAGAAAAAATTAAAAATAAATACTATAAAAAAGACCCAAAAGTAAAAGAAGTTATAGATAGTATGTCTTGGAAAGGTGTTTTTAATAAAATAGAAAATTTGTTTAATTCATAATTTACTTAAACATTGCTCATTGTGTACAACTTATTTTTAATACAATGAGCTTATGTTTTTTAATTGAATATAAATTTACATAGAGAATATAAATTTAAGGATACAGGTACCCCATTCATATCTATATAATCCATGTCATAGTTGCCATCCCAAGGATAAATAGAAATAAATTTTTCATTATATACACTAATCACCATTTTCTCTTTATTAAACGTAAAAAATATTTTGTATGC
The DNA here is from genome assembly GCF_001038625.1 of Clostridium carboxidivorans P7. Lineage (GTDB taxonomy): Bacteria > Bacillota > Clostridia > Clostridiales > Clostridiaceae > Clostridium_AM > Clostridium_AM carboxidivorans. The sequence goes on along the minus strand of NZ_CP011803.1, from coordinate 37,259 downwards.
AGGTTTATCTGGTAGCTCCTTAGGTTTTGCGATAAAATTATTTTTATTAAGTGATTTAAGCATATTTTTAAATATGAGCTTATTTTCACCATCTATTTCCTTTTCTTTGGACAAATTTGTATCTACAGCTATACATTTGTATGAAGTTTCTAATGTTAAATCCTTAGCTAACAAATTAGTATAATAAAAATTATTGGGTTTATTTTTATTATACATAATATTACTTAAGTTATAATTGCATCCTACAAATAAAATAGCTATAATAAATGACATACTTAGGTAAAGCCATATTTTTTTCAATATTATCACCTCTAGAATAAAATTATGTTATAAAGATAATATTTATTACTGTCATATTTATTTGAAATAAGTTAATATAGGAGGCCTGAAATTTAAATATGAAATATAAAATAATAGCATCAGATATGGATGGAACACTATTAAATGATGATAAAAATATATCAAATTACAATTTAGCTATGATAAATAAGGCCACTTCCCTTGGAGTTAAATTTGTAATAGCTTCAGGAAGGGTCCCTGCTACTTTAAAATTTTATGAAGAAACTATAGGAAAAAATCAGCCTATAATTTGTGCTAATGGAGCTATAGTTCTTGACCACAACAAAAATATAATTTACTCAAACCCTATTTCTAAAAGTAACCTAATAAAAATTATAAATATTTTAAGAGAGGATAAAGATACATATTATCACTTTTACGATGGTAATGTTTTTTGTAGCGAACAATTTGAATATAGTGCAAAAAAATTTTATAATTTCAATAGAAAAGTTGACCAAAAATATAGAATGGAAATACGTCTTATAAAGGATGCTAAAGACTATATAATAAGGAGCAATTCAAATATAGATAAAATAGTAGTAATGGATGACGATGTGAAATATTTAGAATATTTAAGGTGTAAAATAGATAATTTAAACGAAATTGAAACTACAAAATCTGAAATAAATAATTTAGAAATAATGGGTATAGGAAGTTCTAAAGGTACTGCACTAAAACTTTTAGCTAAATATTATGAAATACCTATAGAACAATGTATTGCTATAGGAAATGATGAAAATGATATTAGCATGATAAAGGCTGCTGGTGTTGGTATATCTATGGCTAATGGAAGAAATTCCTTAAAACAATATGCAAACTATATAACAGAAAAAAATAACAATAATGGTGGTATTGGTGAAATTATAGAAAAGTTCATATTAAATATTTAAAAATAGTGCAACTCATTCCCTTGCACTATTTTTTAGTTTTAGAAATATTTTGTTTGCTGAACTTTGTCGTTATCTTCGCTATAGAAGATATAAAAAACACTCCTACAGCTATTGTTCCTGCAATATACAGTGTTTGAAGACCTAATGTTAAAGATGCATTTGCATTTCCTTGTACAGATTGAAACATAGTATTGTACATACCTCCACCAGGAACAAGCGGTATCATTGCACATATAATAAAGGTTGTAACTGGTGTTTTAATAACTCTTGCCATAATTTCAGAGTACGCTGCAGCTAATAGTGCAGCCATAAAAAAAGAAAAAATATTAGAAATATGAAAATAGGAAGATGATATTAGATAAGCCGACCAGCTTAAACCTCCGCCTAAAGAAGCAAAAATTAAATTTTTTCCTCTTATATTAGACAAAACTCCAAAGCATAAAGTGGCTATTAAAGTATACAAAACATTAAGCACCATATCTATACCCCTCCAAAATAATTAAACCACAGTTTAAGAATAACTCCTGTACCTGCTGCTATAGCTATAGCAATTAAAAAAGCTTCAATTCCCCTTGAAATACCCGATATTAAATCCCCAGCTATAGTATCTCTAATAGCATTGGTTATAGCAAGCCCCGGAACCAATAACATAATAGATCCTATTATGACTTTATCATAGTTTGCAGCAATGCCAAAATGTGTAGTAAATAAAGCTATTAATGCAGTTAAAGCTCCACTTATGATATTTATAAAAAACTCATTAGTTTCCAATGAATTAAGTTTTTCAGATGTTATCCTAATTAAACATCCTATTATAAAACCCACTGAAAAATCTCTCATATTACCACCATAGACTAAAGTAAAAAATGCTGCCACCATACCTGAAAATAATATGTTTATCTTATTACTATAAGGTTTCGTAGAATCTACATGTTTTAACTGATCCTCCATAAATTCCAATGTATATCCTTTATTTTTTATATTACGAGATATATCGTTTACCATAGATATTTTTTCTAAGTTTAAAGTTCTTTTCTTAACTCTTTTCACAATTGATAGAGTCTGTTGATATGGTTGATCCGCAGAAGCCATTATAACAGTCAAGGTTACAAATGTGTCTACTCCATGTATACCATAAGCACTGCATATTCTTACTATTGTTTCCTCGACTCTATAAATTTCTGCTCCATTTTCTAACATTATCTTGCCAGCATAAGTTGCCACATTTAAAATCCTATTAACATCCATAATATATATGCTCCTTGATATAAATAACAAATCAATTTATCCACATATTCATATGGTTATTATATCATAAAAATAAACATAACAAATTAACAGTTTGTATAAATATTAACAAAAATTTAATGAAATAATATGTTGCCAAAACATAAAAATGAACTTATAATTTTTATAATACTTTGTTGAAGTTTTTTTAAAAAACAGGGTTATTTATTATCTAATTTTCAATAAGTATTACAAAAAATTACAATAAATTAATTACTAAGGGGGCAAACAAATGAATTTTAAAGAATTAGAAAAAACAGACAAAGCAGTTTTTGATGTTATTCAAAAAGAAGAAGATAGACAAGAAAAAGGTATAGAACTTATAGCTTCAGAAAACTTCACTAGCAAATCTGTAATGGAAGCTATGGGATCTTTTTTAACTAATAAATACGCAGAAGGATTACCTGGAAAGAGATATTACGGAGGCTGTCATGTTGTAGACATAGTAGAAGATTTAGCAAGAGAAAGAATGAAAAAATTATTTAATGCAGAATATGCTAATGTTCAACCTCATTCAGGTTCTCAAGCTAATATGGCTGTTTACATGAGTGTATTAGAACCTGGAGATACAGTACTTGGTATGGACTTAACTCATGGTGGACATTTAACTCATGGAAGTAAAGCTAGTTTTTCAGGTAAACTTTATAACTTTATATCTTATGGAGTAAATGAAGAAACTGAAAGAATAGATTATGATGAACTTAGAAATTTAGCACTAAAAAATAAACCTAAAATGATAGTATCTGGCGCTAGTGCATATCCAAGAGAAATAGACTTTAAAAAAATAAAGGATATATGTGATGAAGTAGGAGCTTATATGATGGTAGATATGGCTCATATAGCAGGTATAATAGCTGCTGGAAAACATATATCTCCAGTACCATATGCAGATTTTGTAACCACTACAACTCATAAAACTTTAAGAGGTCCAAGAGGTGGAGCTATACTTTGCAAAGAAAAATATGCAAAAGCAATAGATAAAACAGTTTTCCCTGGAGTTCAAAGTGGACCTTTAATGCACATAATAGCTGGTAAGGCAGTATGTTTCGGAGAAGCTCTTAAAGATGATTATAAAACATATATAGACCAAGTATTAAAAAATTGTAAAGTTCTTGGTGATGAACTTATAAAATACGGATTTAGATTAGTTACTGGTGGAACAGACAATCATTTAATTTTAATAGATCTAACAAATAAAAACATAAATGGAAAAGATGCTGAAAAATTATTAGATGATGCTGGAATTACAGTTAACAAAAATACTATACCTTTTGAAAAGCTAAGTCCTTTTGTAACTAGTGGATTAAGACTAGGAACACCTGCTGTAACTACAAGAGGATTTAAAGAAGAAGAAATGAAGAAAATTGCTTATTTCATAAATTATGTAATAGAAAATAGAGATAAAGATTTAAGTGAAATAAGAAACCAAGTATATGATTTATGTGCTAAGTATCCTATTTATAAATAAAACTTAAATTATACTTTTAACTAAAATTCAAAATAGCAGCAGCATTAACCAATGTTTATGATAATGCTGCTGTTTTTTTGTTTTCCAAAAACGAGAAATATTTCCTCCATAGTTACATATAATTTACTAACCAAAAAAATAAGGAGGAACTCTATGATTAAAAAAGGTAGTTTAATAGAAATCGAAGAAGTAAGTTATAGTGCTAACTATCCAGATGTTAAAGTTTTTATACGAGGAAATTGCTTAAGTAATTGTAATATAGGAGAAATAGTAAATATAAAAACTATCACCGGTCATATTATGAGTGGTATTGTATCTAAGTGTAAATTTCTCTATTATAATGATAAAAAAAATAGAAAACATTCTAAAGAAATACTTCTAATAAATTTAAAAAAATAATAATTATCTTAATACTATTTAGTGGACAAGATGCACTTTATAGTGTAAAATCTGTTATAATTATATAGTCAAATGAACTTTAATGTTGCTCAGTAGTAATTATTGTTAACTTCAATATGCTGCTGAGTAAAATTTTAATTACATAAATATCTCTATTAATATAACCTATGCTGTATATACTTTATTTAAAAAATTAAGAAATTTTTAATGATTTTTTTCACAAATAATTAATATATTTCATGTATAATTTTAAATATAGTTTTGTTTGACTTAGATGAATGTATTTAGGAGTATGCAAATCTCTAAAAAGCTATAGATAAAACTCCTTTTTAAACTTAGAAGGGCGTGATAAAAATATGAAATTATTGAAAAAAAACTTAATTCCTTTAACTTTAATGTTATTAATTCCAATAGAAACTATTATTTATGGAGTTCTTAATAATTCTTTAAGAGGAGTTCACTATCTTGTAACCCCTATAGACAATTTTATACCTTTTCTAAAAGTATTTGTTATACCTTATTTATTATATTATCCATTTATAGGACTTACTCTAATATACTTATGTTTTTATTATAGAGAGGTTTACTACAAAACTATATGTAGTTTACTTTTAGGAATGCTCATAAGCTATATCGTATATTTTATATTTCAAACTGCTACACCAAGGCCTGAATTACTAGGAAATGATTTTTTTACAAACGTTGTTAGATTTATATATGGTAAAGACAACCCTTTTAATTGTTTTCCAAGTATACACGTTTTAACTAGCTACCTTATGATTAAAGGCATTATGAAAAGTGAAGAAAAAAATTTATTAATTAAAGCTTGTATATGGTTAGTAGGTTTATCAATAATACTATCAACTCAATTTATTAAACAACATGTAATTTTAGATTTAATTTCTGGTATAATGCTAGCTAATGTTATCTATAGGATGGTAGATAATTTCAATTTAGAAATATTTCCTCTATGGATAAGAAAATTATACTCTTTGGATACAACCAAATAAAAAGATTCGCTAAAACATAATTTAGGAATAATATAAGAATGTAGTTTTTTATAAATTAACTAAAGTTTATAAAAAACTACATTCTTATATTTATTTTAAAACTTCTTTAAAAACACGCATTATATTTTTATAAGCTATTTTTTCTATATCTTCACTTCCATAGCCTCTTTTAACTAAAATATCTAAAAGATCAGGTACTTTAGATGCATCTTCTAACCCTGGAGTTTGCAAACAATCACTTTCGGTAAAAGATAATGCTTCTGAATCTAAATATTCACAAAAATCAAATCCAAAACTGATATAATCAATTCCAACCAAATCAGCAATATAATCAATATGATCTGCTAACTTTTGCAAACTAGGTTTTTGTTCATGTACAAATTCTGGCCAAGCATTCATACCAATTACACCCCTACGTTCTGCAATTGCTTTAATTTGATCATCTTTTAAATTACGACTAACAGGACAAATACTATATACATTAGAATGAGAAGCAATAAACGGCTTAGTGGAGTTTTCATAAATGTCCCAAAAAGTTTTTTCATTTCCATGAGATGAATCTATTAATATTCCCAAACTTTCCATTTTATTAAGTGCTCTAATTCCAAGTTCAGTTACCCCTCTTTTCTTATTAGGACTAGCTACACCAGTAGCAAATTCATTTTCTTCATTCCAAGTAAGCATTGCATGTCTAACACCTAAATTATACAGCATACTCAAAACACCAACATTTCCTTTTAAACCACTTAACCCTTCCATTCCTAATATAACAGCAAGTCTTCCAGAATTTTGTATATTCTTAATATCTTCAGCATTAAGCGCAATGGCTGCACACTCTTTTGATTCTCTAAACTCATCACAAGCCGCTCCCAAAATATTAAGCATTCTTTGCATTGGTTCATTAACAAAATTAGGATCAATCCACACTGCTAATATGGTACCTCTTACATTTCCTTTTTGTAACCTTTTTATATGATAATTTTTTAAAATATCTTTTTCACCTTTCATTCTTCTATTTGTAATATCAATTAATATATCAGAATGACAATCAAATGTTTTCATAAAACTCATCCTCTCCCTTGAAGCATACTGTACCATCTACTTCTGCACACTATTGTCAATGGTTGTTTTACTCATTTTTTCATATCTTGCATACATTGCAATTGCAATTATTGAAAATATTACAGGTCCAGCTATCATCCAAATTGATGAGGCTATATCACCTTTCAATGCAGGTTTAACTACTACAGTAACATTAGCTATTACAACAGTAAATGTAACTATTATTGTCCATAACAATGCACTACCATAACTCTTATATATAACAAATGGTTTTTCAATACTTGTATTATTTTTAAATTTAGCAAAAGCACTTGACATAAATATATAAGGCAATGTAGTTGCCACATTTGTCATTAATACTAATTTATCAAAAAACTTAGAAGCACCCTGTCCACCTAAACTTAATATCAATATAAAGAAAACTATAAAAATACATTGAATCCACATAGCGTTTTTAGGAATACCATCTTTGATTTCTGATAGTTTTCCAGGCCATAACTTTTTTGGAGTACCTTCTATCAATTGTTTTAATGGTGAATATGAATATGAAATTAAAGCACCTATATAAGTTAAAAACATTGATAATGCAACAAGTCTAGCTACCCAATTACCAACTAATACACAAGCAGCTTGGCTTAATGATAAACCCTGACCAATCTGATATCCCAAATTATTCATCATTATAATTGTTACATTAACCATATTTACATCTTTTCCAGACAGTACATTTTGCCAATTAGTAAATATACCACAAGCAAATATGCCCAATGAATATCCAATTCCAATAAATATAGATCCCATTAAAACACCCTTAGGAAATGTTTTTTCAGAGTTTTCAGTATCATCTGTAACTCCTGCAACTACCTCAATACCAGCGTAAGCAAGTATAGCAAAAGAGATAAATGATATTATTGATATAGCTGATGTATAGCTAGGATTAGGAGAATTTAAAAATGCTTGAGCATTAATAGGTTGAGCTATTTTCCCATGCTTTAGTATAAACACAACTATCGCACCAATATATGCAACTATATTAATAAATGCAACAGAAATACCACCTACTGAAGTTATTTTTGATACTTTATCCAAACCTTTAGTTGCTATAAATGTCAATAATATAGCAAACATTATTGATAACAATCCTAATGTTTGAGTTGAGCCTATTCTTAACAATGACCATTTTGAAGTTGTATCTGTACCAAATAATATAGTTGAAAAATGAACCCATATAGAATTACAAGTTAAAATTATCCACACCAACCATCCAACATACCACATAAATATAGATATAAATGCATATTTAGGTCCAATAATTCTCTCTAGCCAGGAATAAATTCCTCCTTTCTCATTTTTAAACGCAGCACCATACTCTCCCACCATAAATGCAAATGGTATAAGATAAGTTATTGCAGCTAGTATATACCAAGGAATGGCAGCATATCCCATAAGCAAAAATGCTCTGGGGACATTAGGAAACATGAATACTGATGTAACAACCATTAATGATAACGGGATCAATGTTAATTTTTTATTATTTTTATTCATATTTTTCCTCCTCAATATGTTATTTTTAATATACTTTTACATTTTAATGAATAAAAAATACTCACCTCTTTATTTCTAAATCAAATATTTAAATATAAGCTAATTAACTATATTTTCCATAAGCTTCAAAAAATCCTTCTTTTATGTTCTTTTATTATTACATTCACATAAAAAAACATTATTAAAAATATCAATTTCTAATAATGTTTCCTATAGTTTATACTAAAAATTTTATTTATAAAAAATACTCTAATACTAACTATATTAAAAAAAGTAAAATTTATTCTATTGTTGACTTTGTAAATACTTATTTTTAAATTCTAAATAACCATTTTTTCTTAACCTACAGGCTGGACATTCTCCACAGCCATTGCCTTTAATTCCATTATAGCAAGTTAATGTTTCATTTTTTACTATATCAAGTACACTTAAATCATAAGCCATTTTCCATGTTTCAGCCTTATTAATCCACATTAATGGAGTATAAATATCAAACTGATAATCCATAGCCAAATTTAAAGTTACATTTAAAGATTTTATAAATACATCTCTGCAATCTGGATATCCACTAAAATCACTTTGAGATACTCCTGTTATAATATTGTTTATATCTCTTTGTTTTGCAAATACAGCTACAAAGGTTAAAAACAACATATTTCTTCCATCTACAAATGAATTAGGAAGTCCACCACTTGGAACCTCTTTATCTACCTTTATATCCTGTCTAGTTAAAGAGTTTGGCGCTAATTGATTTAATAAATTTAAATCTAAAATATGATGCTCCACATTGTATTTTTTACAAATGCTTTTTGCACACTCCAATTCTAATTTATGTTTTTGATTATAATCAAAGGATACTGCTATAACTTCTTTAAATTTCTTCTTAGCCCAAAATAAACAAGTTGTACTATCTTGTCCACCACTAAATACAACTACTGCTTTTTCTTTATTCATACAAATTCCTCCTAAACTCCTCTTTTATCTGGATCCCATATAATTTTATGAAGCTGCACTTGTAGATTGACTCCATTCATTTTATTATCCAGCATAAATTGAACAATTTCATCCATAGCAATTTTACCAAATACAGGACTAATATATACTCTAGTTTTTTCCACTAATTTATGAATATATATTATATTTTTAGCTTTTTCTAAATCTTCAATACTTCCTGCTACAAACTTAACTGTATCATTCTTCGTTAAATATTTTAAATTATCCATATTCATATTATTTTCCATGTTGCTTGATGGAAGTTTATAATCCATAGTTAAACTAGGTGGATTTTCTACTTTCAAAAATTTATCTACAGCTATACTACCATTAGTTTCTACTTCCACATATAAATTTTTATCTTCACAAAGTAATTTTAATAATTCCATAATATCTTGCTGCATTAAAGGTTCTCCACCAGTTAATGTTACGTTTTTTATGCTTGTACTTTTTATGTATTCATATATTTCTTTAGCATTAAATGTTTCATAAGGTACGTCTTTTTCATTAGCCCAGAGAGTATCACAATAACTACATCTTAAATTACATCCTGCAAATCTTATAAAAACAGCTAATTGGCCTGACATAGGTCCTTCTCCATTGATGCTTATAAATTTTTCAACTACTTTAAATCCCATTTTTTCACCTCATCTACTCATAAACCGCACAATTGCTAGGAGTCTCATATACTACTGCTCTTTTCATGTTATATCCTTTTTCTTTCATAGTATCAAAAAAGAATTTAGCTAAATTTTCTGCTGTTGGTCTAAATTCAAGTTCAATTATTTTAAATTCATCTTGAATCAAACATTTTAAAGTTTCTTCTCTCATAGTTCCCTTTTGTATGATTAATGCATGGTCATAAAAATCTACCATTTCTTTAAGGTCACTTTTTAAATCTCCAAAGTCTACTACCATTCCATCCATTTGTCCACTATCTATCAAATTTTCTGACTGAACTTCAATCTCAACTCTCCATCTGTGTCCATGTATATTACTGCACTTTCCTTTATATCCAGCAAGAAAATGTGCACTATCAAAACTTAGTTCTACTTTTAAACTATACAATTAAATTCCTCCAAACTTTATTTCAAAAATTTACTTCCATAATAACAGCATCCTATAGCTCCATTAAATTGAGGCTCTTGAGCACATATTATTTCTTCATAATCATTTTTTAAGTAATGCCTTATAGACTCATTATTGGCAACCCCGCCAGTCAAAACTAGTTTTTTACCTTTAAATTTAGATAAAAGAGGCTGAAGCCTTTTATATAAAGAATAATTTACACCTGCACATAACCTGTCCATACTTATACCTTCTGCTATTTTTCCAATCAACTCTGATTCTGAAAATACTGCACAGGTTGCATTTAGCTCCACTGGATTTTCATAATATTTGCTCATATTATTAATAGGTATTTCAAGTACATTTGCCATATTTTCTAAGTATCTTCCACAAGAAGCAGCACATTTTTCATTAAGTTCTAAATCTGTAGTTATTCCCTTCTCAACTTTAACTACCTTAACATCCTGTCCACCTACATCCAGCAATATAAAATCCTTCAATCCTGTTTGATAAAATGCACCATAAACATGAGCTTTAATTTCATTTATTGGTGTAAATGTATTAAGATTAATATTATTTCTGCCATATCCTGTAGACACTGCTCTATCTACTTTTTCTATATTCAATTTATTTAAATCTACTATAATTCTCCCATCATAGCTGCAATAATCCCTATAAAAACACATGGTGCTTATTTTTTTGTTTTCTATTAATTTTCCTTCTTCCATTAATGTAATCTTTACTTCCCTACTTCCAAGGTCTATTCCAAGAATTCTCACACTTTTTCCTCCTTTAGGCATCTGAAATAAAATAATTAGTCCAAATGTGACAGATATTTTACGTCAGGCAAGGAGGCAGGTTCCGCAGATAGTTGAACCTATCTAAAGGTTCTGCCGACGCCGCATGACACAAAATAGACTAGCAGGTGGACTTATTATTTTTTTGAAGATGCCTTAAGTCCAACAACATATCAAGAAAGGCTTCTATTCTAAGTTTAGTTCTAGCATCTAATTCATTTAATTTGTCTCCTTCAATATTTAGCATTGGAATATCAAGCTCTTCCTTTAGAACTATGTGTTCAACAGCTCTATAACAAAAAGCTTGTGTATAATGAATTATTCCATCTAATTTTCTTTCTTCAATTTGCTTTTTTAATTCTAAAATTCTAAAGTTTACATCATAAGGATAAGTATAATCATAATACTGTTCATATATATCCAAAGCTTTATCTCCTCTTGGAAATGCAAACTCTCTTTGAACTTCGTTATATACAAAACATGCATTAAAATTTTCTACAAATTCATATATATCTGTTGTCATAGGAGGAACACCTATATATCCTAATCTAATTTTTTTATAAATAGGGTTTGTATATTTTACATTCAAAATTACTTTCTTAAGTTCATTTTCAAACCCATCAATATTAGAATTAAAATCACTGCAGCTTACCTGATATAAGTGATTTTCAAACCCATTTATTTTATTATATTTATATGTTAATTCATCTATAGTTCTTGCTAATCCCCTGACTTCATTCAGCCTTTTTCTAACCATCTCCACATCCTCTATATCAACTTGAAAAATATCCATAAATCTTTTTATTGCTTCTTTTATATCTTCTTTTTTATGGCTGTGAGGAAAAGAAAAAGGATATACCTTAATACCTTTTGATTTTAATACTTCTATAAGTGCCTTTGTATTAGAACAGTCTCCTTCCAAAACCCCAACGATTTCTTTAATATTGTTATGTAGACATGCTCCATATATTCCTTTAATCCATGTACATAAACTTCTTGGAAAACCATCTTTTTCTGCAATATCTATATATTTTGTATAGTCCTTTGAAATCACAAATATATTATTCAAGTCCACAGGGGTATATCCCGCAGCTAAAAGTACTTCTATTGGTACTGTAGTAGTTAAACCTATCTTTTTCACAATTAGCCTCTCCTTACTAATGATTTTTAAATTAATATTTAATTTGAATATTGCTTAATATAACCTAATAATTTATAGGTTACTTACCATCACTTAGCAAAAAAGGGCAATAAAAAAGGGCTTAACTGCCCCATAAACAAAAAACTACCTTACTCGGTAGCTTGGCCCTAGTTTTGTTTATAGACAGGATGGTACAAATGAACTGTCTTTGCTATTCTATTTAATTCTAGTTTATTTTAATATATTTATATAAGTAAGTCAAATTAATATTTATTCCAATTAACTTTCCACTAAATTTTTAATATTTACATTAAATTCTTCATTAGTATTTATATCTTTAACCTTAGCTGTATTACTTTTTTCATTAATATTTTGTATCCAGACAGGTCTTTCATTATATTTCACTTCTATTACGCCTAAAGATTCCACAATTTCAACAGCCTTTTTTGTATCCATAAACATGACTCCTTTTTTAAGTAATATTTGTTATATATTTTATCCTAAACAAATAAAAAAATCCTCAGAATAAAATTTAGTCCTGCTGAGAATTTGTGATATTTTCACAAATTAATATTAATAAAAACTTTATATTATAATTATAAACACTATTAACTCTGCAATCATAGGAGCAGTAGCACATGTGAAAATAAATTCTATTAGTTTTTTACTTTCTTTTATTATAGAATAATCCAACATTTTAATGGACTCTTTTGTATTCAATCTTTCATTGTTTTTTGATAGATTCTCAAAACTTGAATTCATCATTAATATCACCTCCACATTATAACTTCATACTTAAACCAAAGTAAGAAAATTAAACCTGTGTATGAATTATATGCTTATAAGGTATTTCTATTTTAATGAAAATTCATAAATAAACTCTAAACACTGACTTCTTATTTAATATCATTATATGTTTTTTATAAACATTTTGATATGAATTATTTACAATTATAAATCCAAAATTATTCTTTATTATATATTCATTTAAAACTTTAAATTTCTAGAAAAATCAACAATAAAGCAACAAATTTAAAAGAGAGTAATTTTGAAGTAAAACCTAAAATGTTATACTTCTTTTTACTCTCTCAGCTATTATTTTAAAATTTTATTCCAATCTTTTTCTCTTATTACTCCATCTGCTCCTTGAGCACTCCATATTCCAGCTTTAACCTGCCATTCCTTAACTTTTTGCACTGTATTAGAATCCCATAATTCATTTTTAGGTGTTATACCAATATACCATTTTATAAATTTAGTAGGTATAGGATTTGATGGCCACCCTGCTCCTATAGTTGGCTTGTTAACTATTGTATTTAATGCATTAACAAGAGCATCATCTATACTATTTCCACTAGGTAAATCAACTATATACCTAAACTGAGTTATAGCTTGTTTAGTTTTATCATCTAGTTTTCCCGTAACATTATTTTCTCCAGCCTGAAGGCAGCTAACTCTCTGCAAATCATGCTGAACAGATTTAATAAAATCAGGATTCATATTGCTATCTGAAACTTGTCGTCCTGTAAGTCCCTGAACTACTGCATTAGCTATAGTCTCTGATCCTAACTGATTATATAAATCTGCATCACTTTTAGTATCTACAAAACATACTTCTATTAATATAGCAACTGGTTTACTATGCTTTATTACATACAAACCACTGCCATCTTTAACTCCTCTATTGACAAATCCTAAGGATACTAGTGAACTTAATACGCTGCTAGCTAAAGTATTCCCTGAAGAGCTCATGGCAAAAACTTCACTACCTTTTCCTCCACCAGCATTTAAGTGTATTGAAACTAAATAGTCTGCACTAACAGCTCCATCACATCTTCGCTGCAGGCTGTCTGTAACATTTGAAGCAGTGGAAGGTCTTACATTCCATGCTTCATATCCTAAGGACTTCAACTTAGATATAACTCTATTTCCTATATCTAAAGCACAATCCTGTTCAACTAGGTAGCCAACTGCTCCACCATCTCCACCTAAACTTCCATTTACATCTCCATGCCCAGGATCTATTGCAAATTTACTCATAAAAATTCACCTCCTGATTAATATATATGTTGTAAAATTTAAAATGTTATTATATACTTCAATCAAAAAAAATTTAAGCATAATTATAAAGAGAGGTATATGCCTCCCTTTATAATTATGCTTATCTCAGCAAAACTTCTAATTTATAACTCCAAAATACCGTTACTTTAATTTTGACACCTATCTCTACGATAGGTGGGTGCTTTCACAAATGTTTCTTTGAATATGCCAACACATGTTGGACTTATAGCTCAAATACACATTTAAATATTAAGCTCCCGTTCAAATGCTGTAGGTTCAAAATTAAAGCTTACAAATATTTCAGAAAAATTACCCTAGTAAATTTCCCCTATGAAAACCTTTTAATATCTTATTTACTTTTATTATATCAAATAATTATAGAAATGCAACAGTACTTTTATAGAAAAATCAATAAATATTTTATACAAATTATAGTAAAGTAAGCTTTACATTTATAATATTTATGTGTATAATGAATGTAAAGCTTACTTAACATTTAAATGTGTTTCCAATATAATTAAGTTATATTTTGCAGTCAATGTAAAGTTAGCTTTACACGGAGGTGGTAATTTTTGAAAAACAAAATAAAGCAATTAAGGGAAAACTTTAACCTTACACAGCAAGATCTAGCTGAAAAAGTTGATGTATCTAGACAAACAATTATTTCCCTAGAAAATGGCAAGTATAACCCTTCTATTTTACTTGCTCATAAAATAGCTAAGAGTTTTAATCTATCCATTGAAGAAATATTTATATTTGAAGAGGAGGAATTTTAAATGGACGTTAATAAAGAAATAAAAAAAGGTATATTTTACTATGGCATTATGGCCGTTATTGGCCTTATAGCTTTATTTGTAGGATATGTTTTAAATTTTCAAAGGCATGCTATGTCTGGTATAGCAATTGGCTTTACTCCTGTAGGAATAATTGGCATGTTGATTTACATCTTTGGAAAGGATAAGACTCAATTGATTAAAAGTGTAAAAGCAGAAAATGAGGAAAGAAACATTTTTATACGCAACAAAACTGGTTATAGAGCTTTCTGGATAACCTATTGGTTTGTTTTTGCTGCTACCATTGGAACTGACTTCTTAAGTATATCTGCAAGTGATTTATCTATAGCTACCTTAATTTTTATGCCTGTAGTATATTTTATTACTATGATTATATATCATTATAAATATTAAATTGCAAAACTATAAAATCCTGTACTCCAAAATATGAGTACAGGATTCCTTTTATCTTATACTATAGACTCTTTTCATAAGCTTCTACCATTTTTTTAACCATGTTTCCACCTATTGAGCCAGCCTCTCTTGAAGTTAAATCTCCATTGTATCCATCTTTTAATGTTACACCAACTTCAGCAGCTGATTCCATTTTGAACTTGTTTAATGCCTCTTTAGCTTCTGGTACTAAAACTCTATTATTGTTTGACATAGTATATTCCTCCTCTTTAATAAGATTTGTACTACACTTTATGGTCTTATTTTGTTCTTTTTTGAGTTTATTACTCTATTAAATCAAAGGCAAAATTGAATATATATTTATGAAATTCAATTTTTTTACAAAATAAGCAAAGCTTCGCAAGTTACGAATTAATAATTAAGAATTAATAGTGAAGGATGATTTTTGCTGTCGCAAAAAATCTTTAAATTTATATAAATAAGATGTCAGCAATGTTTTGCCTTAGCAAAACGAGCCTTCAAAAACTTAATTAAAGATTTTTTGTAGTGTAACGGAAAAAAATCCACATTAACTATTAATTCTTCATTATTAACTATTAACTAAAAATATTGTGTCGCAATATTTTTACTTCGTAACATTTAAATCATCTTCGCCTTGAGTTTTTACAGAATACTCCAAAATATCCCCTGGTTGGCAATTTAGTTCTTTGCATATAGCTTCCAAAGTGGAAAATCTAACAGCTTTTGCTTTGTTATTTTTTAATATAGATAAATTGGCATTTGTAATACCAACTCTTTCAGCTAATTCTGATAATGATACTTTTCTTTTAGCCATCATTACATCTAAATTAATTACAATAGGCATATATTTCCTCCTATATCATCAAGTCATTTTCTTCCTTAATTTTTACAGCTTCTTTAAATATTTCAGCAAAAACCAATATAATAATTCCTATAAAGATACCTAAAACTGTATCTATTCTTGAAGTAATACCATTTCCTAAATCTAAAAATGTAAAAGCACAAGGACCATACTTAAGAATGTTATTTATAAATATAAATACTCCAACTATGATAGTTGAAAAGCCTACCTTTCTTAATCTCAAAACGTTTTTTAGTATAAATACTTCTCTATCAATGAAAGCTTTCATTATTTCCATTAACTCGAAAGTAATAATTATTATACAAATAAAGGTTATAATAAATAATACAATCATTAAATTATTTCCCATATTATGATTTTTATAAATATCATATATTACTGCTAAAATTATTGCTAATAAAGATATTATTTCCATAACTAAAGATAAACCTAATAACATTGTTAAAAATTTCAAACTTGGATTAATGAAGTAACTTTTCCACCAGTTCGCATCATTTCTAGTAATTTTCACCTATACCCCTCCTCTTTTACAACTTGTCATATAGTTAAATCATGATCTTGCTTTATTTTAATAGACTGATTAAACATTTCAGCTAAAATGATCATAAAAATACTCATAATAATAAATATTAAAAAATCCATATCACAATAAGGTCCATACTGATCAGAATGAAAAGCAAAAAAAACTTGATGTCCAAATTTAAGTCTATCCTTTATAAAAATATACAAACCTATTAGAAAAATATTTAAAGCTATATTTCTCATACTTTTCACATTGTTTATTACAAATGGATTTTTTTCAATCAAAGTTTTATTCATTTTTATAATCTCATTAGTAATTATAATACAGTTTATAAATGCTATAAAAAATAAAATAGTCATAATTATATTAGCTTGTGTAAATTTAAAGCTAAAATCAAAAGTACACCACAATATAGGAAACATGATACAGCCTATAACCTCAACATAAAATAATACGTTTAAAGCCACATTAATAAACTGAAATTTCTTTTCATCTTCCATATAATTTCTCATCATATTGACCTCCTAATTTTTTATTTTTTATTACCTTAATTGTAAATCGAAATGCAACCGTTCTGACAACAACTAGGTTGTATTAATAATAATAAATATTTATCCCCTAGGTGGTTGCATCCTAGCTTACAAAAGATTGGTTAATTACCAGTCTTTTGTTTGCGTATTAGTTTTGTTTTATATATCCTATGGTTGTTGGCGGCAGAATGGAGGATATATATGTCTAAATTTTTCACTTATGAAGAAAGACTTGAATTGCAAAAATACTTAAAAGATGGTCTTTCCTTTAAAGAAATTAGTCGTAGACTGGGAAAAAATCCAACTACCATTTCCAGAGAAGTCCGAAAGTATAGTTCCAAAATTGCTACAGGTTACCCTGGATTTCCATTCAACGCTTGTAAGAATCGCATTAACTGTAGAAATAAGAAAGTCTGTGGCAAAGAATGCACCAGAAAATCTGCTATCTACTGTAAACTTTGTACTTCTTGTAATTCAAACTGTCTAGAGTTTATTGAAGAAGTTTGCACTGCCAGATTCAGAGTTCCTTATATTTGCAATAGTTGCGGAATCATTTGTAAATGTACACTTTTAAAAAATATATATGATGCAGAGCATGCCCACATCAAGGCACATGAATCTATATCACAATCACGAAGTGGCTTGTGTGTATCTGAAGATGAAATCGCTAGATTGAATAAGATTATTTCGCCGCTTATTCAAAATGGTCAATCTGTAAATCAAATTTACATTAATCATCAGGACGAACTTATGTGTAGTGAAAAGACAATTTATAATTACATCGATGCGTGTCTTTTTGATGTCAGGAATATTGATCTTCCAAGGAAAGTCAAGTTCCGTGAGCGTTATAAGAAGCCTGAATTCAAAGTAGATAAAGGATGTCGAATTGGTCGCAATTATGAAGCCTTTTGTGTGTTTATTGAAAAGAACCCCGATATTTCAGTTGTACAAATGGATTCTGTGATTGGTATCAAAGGGGGTAAATGTCTCTTGACCATTCACTTCGTGGATTGCAGTTTAATGTTGGCATTCTTAAGAGATGCCAACACCTCAAAGTCTGTAACTGATATCTTTAATCAGCTTGATAAAGGGTTGACAAAAGAAACTTTCAGCAGGCTTTTTCCTGTTATCCTTACGGATAATGGGAGTGAGTTCTCAAATCCTAAAGCAATAGAATATCGGGAATCTACACCATTTTGGCGTACTAATGTATTTTACTGTGATGCAGGTAGTCCTCACCAAAAAGGGGCTATTGAAGTAAATCATGAATTAATACGAAGAATACTTCCGAAAGGAACAAATTTTAATAACCTTACCCAGGAAGATATCAACCTAATGATGAATCATATTAATTCATACAAAAGAAAAAAGCTGAATAATCGCAGTCCATACGAAACATTCAGCTTTTATCACGGAGAAGAAGTTTTGCATAAACTTGGATGTGCACCGGTTGCCGCCAGTGACATCACGTTAAAGCCTACTCTTCTAAAAAAATAATAAAAATGCGCGTCGCCAACCACTAACCTATCTAAGGAATTAAGGGGTGGATTCTTCGATTACAAAAAAATCGAGAGAGAGTCGACCTCCATTTAGCATGCTTATTTTTAATATAATACTTCAATAAATGTGAAAAATCAAACTGCATTTTGGTTACAAAAGCTGCATCTCATTTACAAAACATGCATTTCGAATACAAAAGTGGCGTTTCGTTTACAAATATTCAGTTGTCAGTTACAAAGATTGCTTTTCAATTTACAAAGTGGCATTTTGTGTTACTATTGAGCTTTATTTTTTATTATATTTAAATTATACCAATGTGTTTATTTAAAATCAATATTATTTTATCGAAAAACAATAAATATTTATTGTTTATTATTATAATACTGTAAGCTATAAAAAATTTATATGATTGTACTTAAAATAAAAGCTTTCAATTGAATTAACTCTATATTAAATCTATAATTATAAATAAACCCAACTTTAAAATTACATATGAAAAGAGGTAATTTAAATGTCAAAATTATTTACTTATTCTATTAATACAACAAAATCTGATGAATTTATAAATATAACCAACTTACTAAAAAAATCTATAAAAGAAAGTTCAGTAAAAGATGGTATTGCATTAGTTTTTTGTCCTCATACAACGGCTGGTATAACTATAAATGAAAATGCTGACCCCGATGTAGTTAGAGACATTTTGGTAAACTTAAACAAAACCTTTCCCAAAAGTGGAGATTATCTTCATATTGAGGGAAATTCTCATGCTCACATAAAGGCTTCTCTTATGGGAGCAAGTTCTAATATAATAATCCAAAATGGTTCTCCACTTCTTGGAATATGGCAAGGATTATACTTTTGCGAATTTGATGGTCCTAGAAACAGAAAAGTTCACATAAAAATAATAGGAGAATCAATTGATGCTTAGATTCATGTTGAATTTCTCATTATGAAAGCTAAATATATAAAATATGCAAAATAGAGTAAATTAAAAATTTTTATAGTAAACTGAAGAATTTTAATGTTATTTAATTCTTAGAAGTAATTTCAGGTTTTGTATTTATTTAAAAATTTATCTATAATATTCTTTAAATAATTATTAAATGTGAAGATGGACATAAGTAATTAAGTGTATTCTACAGAGAGACGATGGTTGGTGAAAATCGTTCAAAAAACTTAATGAAATACAGTCCTGAACTGTAAGCTGAATTTTTAGTAGGCTGAGCCGCTAACTCACGTTAAGAGTAAGAGATGATTAATATTTTATTTATCTGAAAGTAGGGTGGTACCACGACTAAGTTCGTCCCTTGGTTGTGGCAGCACCTTTTTTATTTTATCTGCAACCTTACTTTCATTAAATATCATTATTAATCAATTAGGGTGGTACCACGATTTTTCGTCCCTTGGCCAGGGGGCGATTTTTTATTTCAAAATTTAAATTAGGAATCATTAACAAATTAAATTCTAGTATAAAAAGGGGGCTATCATAATGAATATTTCTTTAATCATAGTTGCATTATATATAATAATACTTTTCGTAATAAGCTTTTTTGCTAAAAAAAGAGCTGGCAAGGGCGGTGAAAGTTACACTCTAGCAGGCAGAAAATTAACTGTACCTCTTGTAACTTGTTCACTTATAGGTCTTGCTATAGGAGGTTCTTCCACTATAGGAGTTGCTGAACAAGCTTATAGTTTAGGACTTTCAGCTGGATGGTACAATGTAGCCTGGGGCTTTGGAGCTATAGTAATGGGGCTTGCTTTAGCTGGTAAATATAGAGATTTTAATGTTTCAACTGTGCCAGAGCTTTTCGGTAGATTTTATGATAAAAAAAGTAGAGTTGCATGTGTTATTTGCCAAATAATTATTCAAATTGTAGTTGTGTCTCTTCAATACATTGCTGGTGGTGCAATTTTATCATCATTACTACCAGGAGTGTTTACATTAAAAACAGGTATGATAATAAGTGCTTGTGTATTTATAGGTATAACCTTTATAGGCGGTATGTGGTCTGCTGGATTATGTAATTTGTTTAATGTACCTCTAAAATATATAGGTATTATCCTATGTACAGTACTAGCTGTATCCTCTAGAGGAGGTTTACACAACTTAAGCCAACAGCTGCCTCATAATGTTCCTTACTTTAATTTCATACAAGGAACAGGTATATGGGTTGTACTTAGTTGGATATTAATAATGACTACTCAAGCCATGTCAATGCAAGGTCCTGTACAGTTAACTTTTGCTGCTAAAGATGCAAAAACTGCAAGAAATGGATTTATACTTGGAGGATTACTTATGATTCCTATAGGATTCTTGTGTGCTCTAATAGGAATGTCAGCTAGAACAGCTTTTCCTGGAGTAAGTGCTACTATGGCATTACCTAAAATGATATTGTCTTTAAATCCATTAGTAGCTGGAATAACCCTTGCAGCACTTTGGGCAGCAGATGTGTCATCTGCTTGTAGTATGCTTTTAGGTTCTGCTACTCTTATTTCCCATGATGTTTACAAGGAATTTATTAATCCTAAAGCTGATGATAAAAAACTTTTAGGTATAAATAAAATACTTGTTTGTATCTTAGGAGTAGCAACCTTTGCATTGGCTTTATCTATAGGTGGAATTCTAAAAACCATATCCATAGGCTTAAGTTTGTCTACAGCATTTACTGTTACATTCTTATTTACTATATTTTTACCTAAGCTTTGTAGAAGAAACTCAGCATTTTGTACTATTATAGTTGGAATAGTAACTCTTTTCTTATGGCAGCTTGTACCTGCAATAAGAATTTTCCCACATGTTATATTTATGGAGTGGTTAACATGTCTATCTACATTTTTATTAGTAGCAGTATTCGATAAAGAAACTTTAAAAAATATTAAAATGCCACTAAATAAATCTACACTACAAAATGCAGAATAACATTTTCAGAGGACATTTGACAGAGGACAAAGGACAATGAAGGTGAGTTTTCCTCCTAATGTCAGAAAACTAATTTATTTCTAAAGCTTGTTTTGCTAACGCAAAATGAGCTTTAAACTTATATTAGTCAGCAATGTTTCGCTTTAGCGAAACGAGTCATCAAAAGTTTAATTAAAGATTTTTCGTAGCAAAGCGGAGAAAAATCATCCTTCACTGTCCTCTGAAAAGTTGTATCTCAATGTACTTATATTAAATCAAAAAGGAATGTCTAGAATAAAGGTTATAACTTTATCTTTATAGTCAGCAGTCAAATTTCCTTTATGAAGTTGGGCTATAGTTTTGCTAATAGCTAATCCTAAACCAGAACTATTCTCATTTTCAGAACGAGCTTTATCTGCCATATAAAATCTTTCAAATAAATTGCTAATATCTTCTCCTTCTAAATTATCACACTTATTACTTATAGATATTAAAACTCTTTCGTTACTTTTTAATAGCTTTAAATTTACATCAGAAGGCTTTACACTATATTTTATGGCATTTGTAAAGAGGTTATCAAACAACCTAGCAAGCTTGTCTGGATCTCCATCAATTATAATTTCCTCATTAGCTAAATTATCTTTAAATTTAAGATTATTACTTTCAAATAAATCTACATATTCATCTATGAGCTGCTTTACTAATTCATTTATACTAAACTTGCTAATATTTAATTCTACGCTTCCTGAAGAAAGTTTTGTATACATAAAAAGATCATTAGTTATCTTTTTTAGTCCATCAGCTTTGCTAGCTATTATATTTATATACTTTAATAGCTGCTCTTCATCTTTATAATTTCCTTCTTTTATAATTTCTATATATCCAATAATATTAGTTAAAGGAGTTCTTAAATCATGTGCTGCATTAGTTATTAAATCTTGCTTAGATTTTTCTATTCTTCTTTCATTTTCTATCTTTTCTTCTAACTCTCCTGCCATCTTATTAACATTAACTGATATTAATTGAAGTTCATCCCTTCCCTTTTCCTTTATCCTATACTTTAAGTTTCCTCCAGCCATTTCATTTAAACCACTGCAAATTTTCTTTATATATTTTAATTTTGGTATGGTAAGAAAACTTACCATACCTATAAAAATAATAATCATTAATAAAAATCCTATGTCTCCCCTGCTGCCGCGAATATTATCATGTGAATTCATTGGATTTGTATTTCCTTTTACAAGTACATTAAGTATTTCATTATTAACTTTTACTGCTGAAATTTTTGAATAGTCAACTCCCCCTTTATTTCCATCATATCTTATTTCATCCTGCAGAGTAATTTGTTTATCTATAAATGTCTGTAAATCAATATACTTTTCACTGCTGTTTGCTCCATGATATAAAACATTTCCTTTATTATTTACTATATATATTTTAATATTGTTTTTATTATATTTTTCTTCATACTTTTCTATAACTTTATTTATTTCATCACTTTTATTTGTTACCTTTTCTAAGTCTTTAATAAATTTAACATTAGCATAACTAATATCGCGTGTATAATTTTCAGAATCTTGTATAAGTAAATTCAATATAACATTGGATACCATTGTTGATACAAACGCACATACCAAAAACATAATTATCATTTTAAATCTTAATCCAAATCTAACTTTCAATTTTATATCCAACTCCCCATACAGTTTTTATATAATCTCTTCCAATCTTTTCTCTTATTCTTCTTATATGAACTGTAACAGTCCTATCTGAAGCAACATAATCTTCTTCCCATACATTTTCATAAATAGAAGCTATACTAAAAACCTTTCCTCTATTTTGTGCAAGCAGCACTAATATTTTAAATTCATAAGGTGTTAACTTAATCTGCTTGTCCTTTAAAAATACTTCATGGGTTGATATATTTATAGAAAGTTCATCAATTTGTATTACTTCCTCTTGTAGAGCCTTAAAATTATTGTTTAATTGTTTATATCTTCTAAGCTGAGATTTTATCCTTGCTAAAAGTTCCAATGGATTAAAAGGCTTACCAACATAGTCATCTGCTCCAATAGTAAGTCCTAATATTTTATCCGCATCGTCAATTTTAGCAGACAAAATTATTATAGGAACATTAAGCTTTTCCCTTATTTTCATACATGCTTTCATTCCATCCATTTTGGGCATCATAACATCTAATACAATTAAATCCACCTTAGTATTTTCCAATATATCTAAAGCTTCTATACCATTTGCTGCTGTATGCACATTCATATCTTGATTAACCAAATATATATTAATCATATCTCTTATATCTTTATCATCATCTACAACTAAAATAGTACTCTTTTCCATACACTTATCCCCCCTATCTCTCAATTAATTATATACTTAACTTTGGCACATACAAAATTTTAGTTTAATATAAGCATAATGCGCTCTCATCATATTAATATATCTTTTTTATTAAAAACAAATTTACTTATTATTACACTTGCTATAATCCAAATAATTAATATTAAAGCTGCCTTATAAACATCCATATAACAAGCACCTGTCTTCATAATAAACTGCCTATTTATAATTTCAGCTGCATCTCCATAGGAGAAAAATATAGGAACAATAGAACTTCCTGCATTTCTTAGATTAGTAAGTATTATAAACATACCTTGCAATATAATACATGCACCTACTGCAGCAGAATTATTTTTTAATATAGTTGAAATCATTAAACAAACACATACTGATGCAGCTATAAATATAATTTGAAACATTATTACTTCAAGTATAAATTTGTACTGAGGCATAATATATCCTGTATTTAAAATAGGACTTATATGTTTATCTATGCTGGAGAAAATAACATCGCTGTAATTAAATTTAGGATATATAGGTACGGGTTCCTTATATCCTGAAAACCCATATACAAATCCTAAAACTATGAAAATTATAATTTCTATAATATTAATAACTAAGAAAACAGAAATTATAGCCGCTAATCCTTTTGACAATATTATATTAAATTTACTTACAGGTCTACTTAGGGTTGATTTAATATAATCTGGAGAAAACTCACTAGATACTATATCTGCTGTAAATATAACAGATACTAAAAATATAACAAATATTCCAAATACCTCTAAATAAACACTAAACAATTCTCCTGATCCTGGCTTAATAGCTGATGAAGGTCTAATATTGTTATCAAGTAAATATTGTTTGCTTGATATATCTAACTTCATTTTTTCTTTTTCTAAACTTTGTATACTTACATCATTAGAATTTAAATTTTGTTTATCTTTATAAATGTCTTCTTTTGCTTTTTCTTTCCAATAGGTATTAGGATTTTTTAAATCTTCATTGTAATAATTTATATGTGACTGTGAATCTTCTATTCTTTTTTGAAGATCTTTTTTTTCATCTGGAGAAGCTAATTTTTCTCGCTTTTGTAACTCCACAATATTAGATTGTATTTTTTTTACCTTTCTATCACCACTATCATTATTAATTAATATGAACATTCCTATAGTTACTATAAGTAATGCCATAATTGCTGTTAAAAACTTTTTTCTATACCATAACTTTATTATTTCATTTTTCACTAATCCGATCATAAATTTTTTCTCCTTTACTTCCATTGATTTTCAAACCCTTCCTATGAAGATAGCTTGACTTCATTTACCACATCCATATACATTTCTTCAACAGTTTCATATTTTTTATAAATTTCACTTATCTCTACACTTTCAGCGCAAAGCTTATTAATTATCTTTGGTGTTGAATTTTCATCTGTTAATGCTATTAACTTTCCATCTTTATAAGAAATGTTATGAATACATTCCATAGTTTTAAGTACTTTTTTACAGCTTTCTTTATCATTACTCACGATAATAACTCTATCTTCTTTTTTATCATTATCACTATTTAGTGTACGCATTAACTTTGTCTGCCCATCTTCCATAAATACAACTCTATGGCATATAAGCTGAACTTCACTTAAAATATGTGAAGATATCAATATAGATATCTTTCTTTCCCTTGCTAAATTTTTAAGTGTATTTCTAAGTGCTATAATTCCTGTAGGATCTAATCCATTAGTAGGTTCATCTAATATTATAAGTTTTGGATTTGACATTATAGCTTGTGCTAATCCTAACCTTTGTTTCATACCTAAAGAATAAGTTTTTACCTTATCATTTATTCTTTTAGTAAGTCCAACCATATTTACGGCTTCTTCTATGTCACTCTTCTTTATTCTTTTATCCATCCTAGCTATTTGTTTTAAATTTTCCATACCGCTTAAGTATGGATACATTTCTGGATTTTCTACAATAGCTGTTAAATTTTTAAGTGCTTCTACTCTATCTTTTTCAATATCTTTTCCCATTATCAAAATACTGCCTTCATCAGCATTTAAAAATCCTACTATCATTTTTATAACAGTAGTCTTTCCAATACCATTAGGACCTAAAAGACCAAATATCTCACCTTCTTCTATAAAAAAATCTACCCCTTTTATGATTTCTTTTTTTACAAATTTCTTATGTAAATTTGACACTTCTAATACCTTCATTATTACTTCCTCCACCATTAGCTATCTAATCTTAATTAATCTGATTTTTAAAATCTTCTTAATTTCTTTTACTACGTTTTTTATTGTAGTAAAAAAATATTACAAAGTGACTTTTAATACTGCTAAGTTTTTATTACAAATTATTAAGATTCTATTAAGGTACTTAACTATAAAACCATACTTCAGCTAAATAAAAATACGCTATCTTAAGAAAACATAATTTTCTTAGATAACGTATTTTCCATATTTATGATTAAGCTTTTAATTGTTATTAATAAAGGCTATGTACTGTGAACTATAGTGCTGCTTTAAATATATTTAATACATCTTTTTCATTTAAAGCTTTAATAACACCAATCTTTCCTCTACTTACAGATTTCTTTGCCATTTCTTCTAATCTATCTTCTCCTATACCAACTTCTTTTAAAGTTGTAGGTAATCCTAAAGAAACAAAGTATTCCTTGGTTTTCTCAATAGCTTCATTAGCTATTGACATCTTGTCTCGATTTTTGTCTATTCCCCAAACATTTACTCCATATTCAACAAAGTTACCTACAGTATTTTCGTCTAAAACATACTTCATCCAATGAGGTGTTAAAATTGCAAGTCCTACTCCATGAGTAATATCATATACTGCACTTAATTCATGTTCCATTGGATGAACAGCCCAGTTACGCGTTTTTCCATATACTAGCAACCCATTTATTGCTAAGCTTGAAGCCCACATTAAGTTAGCTCTTGCTTCATAATTTTCAGGATCTTTAACTGCTTTTACACCATATTCTATACAAGTCTTAAGGATAGCTTCTGATATTCTATTTTGTATAAATGTTTCTCTTGTATTAGTAAAATAAGATTCAAAAGTATGACTCATTATATCAGCTGTTCCCGATGCTGTTTGACTGGCAGGTACTGAAAAAGTATATTCAGGATCTAAAATTGAAAATTTAGGTGCCATATCAGGATGAGAGGTTCCTAATTTTTGATTAGTTTCTGTATTTGAAATTACAGCATATACATCCATTTCTGATCCCGTTGCTGCTAAAGTTAGTATAGACGCAATAGGAAGAACTTTTTCTATTTTTTTAGGATTAATTACAATATCCCATGGATCGCCTTCATAATAATATCCTGCTGCTATAGCTTTAGCACAATCAATTGAACTTCCACCGCCTACTGCAAGTACAAAATCTATATTATTGTCCTTACATATTTCTATACCTTTTCTTACTGTTGTTATCCTTGGGTTTGGTTCTACACCAGAAAGCTCACAGAAATCAATATTTTCTTCTTTTAAAATATTAACTATCTTATCATATATACCATTTCTTTTTATACTTCCTCCACCATAAACAATTAAAACCTTAGATCCATATTGTTTTATATTAGTACCAAGTACTTTTATTTGTCCCTTTCCAAAAAACACCTTTGTGGGAATTGAATAGTTGAAGTTTTGCATGATTTAATACCCCTTTCTATTAGTGACTTATTTCTTTGAATTTAATAATTTTTAAATAAATACAGGGTGTAATTATTAATTTATCAAATAATTTTACCCTCAATTAAAATAATATCATTTTTATTCATTTTTTGCTACATTTTACTCTATACTAATATAAAAATAAAAAGACGTTTTAAATATCTTTTATAATATAGATAATGCAAACCAAAAATAAGATTTTATATAAATAACTATTTTTATGTACTTATCAATTTAGTATTAGAATCCTCTACTATTTTCTTATAAGCTCTAAATTTTCATATATATTTCCTACAATTATTACATTACCATTTAACATTTGAATATATAAATATTCATTCTCAACATAAAATCCATATAAATCAGTGGAATCACTAAGTTCTCCACATTCTCCAATATACTTTGAAAAACTATATTTTCCAAACTTGATTGGAAGCTTTAATGAAATTTTTTCATTATTTATAGCAATTATATCTCCTTCATAAATTTCTCTACCATTCTTATCCTTAAGACCTGTATACTGCAATATTTCACATTTTTCATTTATATATTCTTTCACATCATGTATAAAAAAAGGTTTACTAATTGTAGAACCATTCCAAATTTTAAATTTAAATTCTCTCATGTTACATCTCCCTTATTCTTTAGCTTTTTCACTTAATAATATTATAGCATTTAACTTTTGTTTCTCAAATGAAAATAACCATTAGTTATTAAACTAATGGCCGCTTTCAAACGTTGCATATATAATAAAGGGGGACTTTATTATCTTTTATTTTTTCTCCAAGTTTTAATAACTTAGGATGATTATAATTATATATGCTAATTGTTACAATACTGTGTCATAATAGTTACGCAATTATTTATAATTTAAAAACATTTTGTGAATAAGCTGAAACACTCCATATAGAATCTATTTTATTATCTCATAATATTTAACTTTCACTTGAATTAATCATTTATTTAAATGTAAAATTATAGAATAAACAATATTTCAATAGAAGTTCTCTACTACATTAAAAGGATAGTGATATTTATGAAAAATTATTTAAGGCTTGAAATAATCTCCAAAGATAGAATTGGAATGGTTTTAGATATTTTAAAAAAACTTTATGAAAATAATATAAGCATTCATTCACTAGAAGTCTTTCCAAACAAAGTATATATAAAGGTTGAAAATTTGCAAGAATCAGCTAAAAAAGTAAGTATCATAAAAAAACTACTCAACATAGATGGTGTTATAAAAGTACAGGAAGTTGAACTACTTTCTTATGAAAAAAACGAAAGGAAGCTTCTCGCAATTATTGATGCTGTACAAGATGGTATACTGGCCATAAATCACAATGAACAAATAGAACTTTTTAATAATTATTGTGAAAAAATATTTCACACGAAAAAAGAATATATAGTTGGAAAGAATATAAGACAACTTTTAGGCTTCGATGCACCTATTATTAATCTTTTAAAAACTGGCAAGGATTATGATAATATTGAAATATTCACGAAAAATGCTAAAAGTAATTTTCACTATATTACTTCAGGACGTTCTGTAAAAGATGATAAGGGACAAACTTTAGCTGCTGTTGCATCCCTAAAAGATATTAATGAAGCTATAGAAATGACAAATGTTATTACCTCCAAAGAAGACTTAGCCTTTAAAGATATTATAGGAAATAGTGCCTCCATGGTAAAAACGAGAAAAATATGCATGGCTGTTGCAAATGGCAACTCTACTATACTTCTTCGTGGTGAAAGCGGCACAGGAAAAGAATTGTATGCAAAGGCTATACATAAATTAAGTTCAAGATCCAGTAAAAACTTTCTTGCTATAAATTGTGCAGCTCTTCCTGACAATCTTATAGAAAGTGAACTTTTTGGATATGAAAAAGGTAGTTTTACTGGAGCTATCGAAAAAGGTAAGGATGGTTTATTCAAAGCAGCACATAATGGTACTTTATTTCTAGATGAAATAGGTGAATTATCACTTTCTCTTCAAGCAAAGCTTTTAAGAGTTTTACAAGAAGGTACCATAAGAAAAATAGGTAGTACTATAGAGCAAAAAATAGATGTAAGAATAATTGCAGCAACTAATAGAAATTTAGAAGATATGATTAGTAAAAATACTTTTAGAGAAGATTTATATTATAGACTGAATGTAATACCTATATATATTCCTTGCCTTAAGGATAGAATTGAAGATATACCTATGTTAGTTAACTTTTTTATAAAAAATTTAAATAAACAAATGGGTAAAAACATAAAAGGTGCTGAAATGGCTTTTATAGAAAAGCTTGTAAACTCTAATTGGCCTGGTAATGTACGTGAATTGAAAAATGTTGTAGAAAGAGCTATGAATTTATGTCATGGAAGTCTTCTCAAAGAAGAAAACTTAATTATGGATTTTGAAAAAAATTCAAATTATGAAACAGCATCAGATGACTATGAATTCAATTTTAATTTTAAATTAAAAGATGTGGTTGAAGCTGCTGAAAAAAAAGCCCTTATTTCAGCTATAAAAAAGTATAAAAGTTGCAGAAAAGCTGCCAAAGCTCTTGGAGTATCCCATACTACTATAATAAATAAATTAAATAAATACAAAATAGATTTTCATTAAATATTCTATAAATTTTTGTATAAATTCTTAAAATATGTAAAGTTTTTTTTACAAGTGTAAATAAATTTTTACATTTTCTAAGGAAAAGTGGTTGAAAACATTTACAGTGCATTGCTAACTCCCTTTTTTTAACATTGGCACAAAATTTGCTTTTATACATAGTAAATAAAAACATTTAGGGAGGATAAAATTCTTATGAAAGATATTAAAAAAATGGGATTTAACACATTAGCAATACATGGTGGTCATGTTGGTGATAAACAATTTGGATCTTTAGCTACTCCAATATATCAAACATCAACTTTTATATTTGATTCAGCTGAGCAAGGAGGAAAAAGATTTGCTGGCGAAGAAAACGGTTATATATATTCTAGACTTGGAAATCCAACTTGTTCAGAAGTTGAAGATAAATTAGCCTTACTAGAAGGTGGTGAGGCTGCCGTATCTACTGCATCTGGTATGGGAGCAATTTCTGCTGCACTTTGGACTGCACTTAAAGCTGGTGATCATGTGGTTGCATCAGATACTTTATACGGATGTACTTTTGCTCTTTTAAATCATGGTCTTACAAGATTTGGTGTTGATGTAACATTTGTTGATGCAACAAATATTGAAGACATAAAAAAAGCATTAAAACCAAATACAAAAGTTGTTTACCTTGAAACTCCAGCAAATCCAACACTAAAAATTAATGATGTCAAAAAAATATCTACTGTGGCTCATGAAAATAATAAGGATTGTCTTGTATTTGTAGACAATACATTCTGTACTCCTTATATTCAAAGGCCTCTAGAATTAGGTGCTGACGTAGTTGTTCATTCTGCAACTAAATACTTAAATGGACATGGAGATGTTATTGCTGGGTTCGCAGTAGGTACAAAAGAATTTATAGATCAAGTTAAACTTTTTGGATTAAAAGATATGACTGGTGCAGTACTTAGTCCTTTTAATGCATACCTTATTATAAGAGGCATGAAAACTTTGCCTATAAGAATGGAAAGACATTGTGAAAATGCTATGAAGGTTGCTAAATTTTTAGAAGCACATCCTGCTGTTTCTAAAGTATACTATCCTGGTCTTGAAAATTTCGAATATCATGACCTTGCTAAATCTCAAATGAAACTTCCAGGTGCTATGATTTCCTTTGAATTAAATGGTGGCGTGGCAGAAGGTGCATTAGTTATGAATAGTTTAAAACTAGCAACTCTTGCAGTAAGCTTAGGAGATGCTGAAACTCTTATTGAGCATCCTGCTTCCATGACTCACTCACCATATTCAGCAGAAGAAAGACATGCTGCTGGAATAAGCGATGGTCTTGTAAGATTATCTGTTGGTCTAGAAGATGTAGAAGACATAATAAATGATCTAAAGCAAGCTCTTGATTTAATAGTAAAATAAATTTAATATTTTACTGTAAACTTCAATACAGATATTTAAAAACTTATAATATTATTTTAATAATTTATAAAATGAAGACCTATTAATGAAAATATGTTCATTAATAGGTCTTTTATTTTAAAATTGTTGTTTTTCATATCAAGTGATTCTTAGGTTTAGATGGAAGTTCGTTTATAACTGATGACTGTCTACGAAATAAAGCTCATAAAATACGTTATTCTTCATCATATTTAATAATTTATATACTTCTATTGCATATTAGATATTATATCATCCATTTCTTCAACAGCTTTTTCTATTGCTGCTTCTCTTCCAATTGATGGCATGTCAACCCCTTCAACCATGATTTTATCAAACTTACTTATTCCTAAAAACTTAAATGTATCATGAATGTAATTTACTCCATGATTAATTTTACCTGAAAAAATTTTTGGATATACTCCTCCTGAAGATTGTATATACATCATTTTTCTTTCCTTATCATCAAGTAAGCCTTTAACCTTATCAGGAGTTACACTAATAACTTTGTTGTTAAGTATAATACAATCAATATATGTCTTTAATTTAGCTGGAAACATCACACTCCACATAGGTGCTGCAATTACATAAACATCTGCACTTAAAAATTGATCACATAATTCATTTATTCTATCTACCGCTAATTTATCATCTTGGGACAATGCTTCATATTCCTGTCCTGAAACTAGTTCCGCTCTACACTTAAAATATTTATAATTCATCTCAGGAATATATTCATTATAAATATCAAGTTCCATTAGTTCATAATCTGAATATTGTTCCATAAATCGATCAACAAATTCTCTACCTACAGCCTTACTAGTAGACATTTCTTCAGGCTTTGTGCTGGCAGTAATATACAACAACTTTTTCAATCAAATCATCTCCTTAAGTTTATACTTATTTTTCGCTCAAGGATTGAATTTATACATTTTCTATGGAAATTTAAAAGTATTTTATGTATCTTGGGAGTATATATCTGAAAATTCAATATTAATCCTTTCTGTATTAGTCTCATACATAGAATTTTCTTCGCTCTGTTGTTGTTCTGTAATTATTTCCGGAAATTTAATAATAAACTCACTTCCTTCTCCTAATTTACTTTTAACTTCAATTGTTCCACCATGCATTTCTACAAATGACTTAACAAGACATAATCCTATACCCGTTCCTTCACTATTTCTTCTTAAAGTTTTATCAACTTGTCCAAATCTTTCAAATATCATTTGCAGTTTATCTTCAGGTATACCAACTCCTGTATCCTTTACAGAAATAGTAACACCATTTCCTATATCACTCATATTTACATATATTTTTCCTCCAGGATTAGTAAATTTGATGGAATTGGATAATAAATTAAGAATAATTCTTTCAATTTTATCTGCATCAAAATTTATTACTTTTTCTTCCACATCAGTATCAAATATAAGATTTATTCCTTTGCTTTCTACATATGATACAACAGATAAAGTGATATCTTCAACAACACTCACTATATTATACCTTCCAGTGTGAAGTTTAAGGAATCCTGAATCTGCTCTAGTTATATCTAATAAATTATTAATTAGCTTTAAAAGCCTATAACAGTTTTGTTTTACCACCTTAAGGTACTTATGCTGCTTTTCTATATTTTCTCCTTCATTTTTGTTAATATATAAATTTAATACTTGCACTGCAGAAAATATAACATTTAAAGGAGTCTTTAATTCATGTGATATGTTTGAAAAAAATTCCGTTATCATTTTATTAAATTCACGAGTTTCATTTAATAATTTTATATTTTTCTCTACATCTTTTTCAAGTTTTTCCACTTGTTTTTCTGAGGTTATATCACTTAAAATACTCAATATTGTTTGTTTTCCCTCATATATAAAATATGTAGAAGTATTTTTCACAATAACTATATCTCCATTACTTCTCATTATTTTTTCTTCAAAAACTAATCTGGTTATTTTCTTATCATATATTTGTTTAAACTTTTCCTTAACATTGTCTTTTTCATTACTAGTAGTAAAATCTAAAATTGATTTTTCATTTAAATCCTCTGTTTTCGTAAATCCAACTAATTTTGCAGCACTTTCATTTGTAAATATCACTTTATCATCACGATGAACAAAAATTGCATCTCTTGAGTTTTCAATAAGTAAATTATAACAAGCTTCATTATTTAAAAGCATTCCTTCTATATATTTACGATGTTTTTCCTGCTTGCTTAATTTACTGTTTAATGTTTTAAGCTGCATATCTTTTTGTTTTAAATTTTCCTTTTCAATTTTAACAT
The DNA here is from genome assembly GCF_001038625.1 of Clostridium carboxidivorans P7. Taxonomy (GTDB): domain Bacteria; phylum Bacillota; class Clostridia; order Clostridiales; family Clostridiaceae; genus Clostridium_AM; species Clostridium_AM carboxidivorans. The sequence continues at coordinate 3,313 of NZ_CP011803.1, read as the reverse complement.
AATGTCCTAATGGCCAAGCCGTTAAAATAAAAACTCCAACTAAAATTAAATCATTTTCAAAATATAAATTAACGCTGTTGTTACTTCCATAGACTAAATCTATTGCTAATATTATTACAGATGAAATTAAAGCTATACTCATTCCATATTTCATACCAGATTGTAAGGTTGATGTTATAATTAAAAACAAAAATAAAAACTTATATTGACTTGTATAACTGTTAGATAAGAAAATTGAAAATGAAAATATCATAATGAATACTGCATTTTCCATAAGTTGCATTTTCTTTATATTTTTAGACTTGAATATTCTTATAGAGAAAAATGACCATCCCCAATAAATTAAAAACATTAAACAAATTAGCAACCCTAATTCAATTATATAAAAATAATTATCATTTTCATTAGCAATACCCTTATTTCTCATAAAAAATTCGTTGTAAATTACAATTCCACAAAAACACAATGAAGCCAATTTTACAATAGATACAATATTATATATATTTTGTTGCCGATTTTTATCAATATTATACATATTTTTCACATCCATAAAATTATTCATAAAAACATTTTAAAAATATAAGGATCAAAAATTTGATCCTTATATTTTAAATATTATTTTTCTCTAAGACATTTTGGTTCTTTAGGTTGATAAAAACCAACAGCACATGCTGATGCTGATGTTGAAAGTGCAAATGATTTAAGCACTTTAGCACTTAAATTTGCAGCAACCTTTTTTAAACTTTTTTTCATACTTTCACTTCCTTACAAAGTTTTTTTAATATGTTATCTAGTTTAGTTAATATTTTATGTCCTATATTTGTAAGTGTAAATGCTTGCCAAGCATCACCTACGCATATACACATAGCACTATTCAATAGAAATATATTTTTATATTTAAAGTAAAAAATTATCATAACCAATACAATTATGCATGAAATAACAACCACTACTATAGATTTCCTTTTAAATTGTTTTTTAGTCTCTAATTTCACAATAGGTTTTGCAATGCTATCCACAGGAGCCAACTTGTAAACTGCATAATATGAAAAAATTAAACTTATCACAGCTAAAAGACTCACATTAGTTATATTAAATATCCAATATAACTTATCAATAATTAAAGCAAATCCAACAGAAACAACAGTTCCAACAATGGTACATATTCCTGGTGAACTAGCATGGACACCTCCCGAATATTTTCTTAATGCACTAATCGTAAAAAAAATAATAAGTGCTTCCATTAGTACCTTAAGAACAGTTCCAAATACTACAATCCATAAGGTTGACCATAAAATCTGTAGGAGATTAAAAGCTCCATAAACCATAACTTCTTCAGAATCCTTATCTAAATTCAAAGTTATAGCAATTTTGTTTCCTATTTTATTTGATAAATTTTCAATTAAAAACATCCTTATTCCTCTTTTTTATTTTTAACCATAAATATAACAATGAAATGAAACATACAAATAGTATTAAAGAAGGCATCATATATAAAGTTCTCATCATTGGATTATCTTCCATTACTTGTATGTTAACTTTTAAATAGTCGTTTAATATAAATAAGTTTATCCATTCACAAATTAATAACACTATAACTCCACTTAATACAGAAGATATAGCTTTATCAATAGGTATTTTATTTATTAATACATTTACCATAATATATATCAATATGATAATAATAGTATGAACCCCAAAATGAATGGGAAGTTTTCTTACTAAATAAGAAATTATTGCAAAAAGCATACTTGATATAAAATAAGCTTTTTTACTAACTTTTTTATCAGTAAATAAATAACTTACAAAAATCAACAAAATGGATTCAGGAATGCATCTTAAAAAAAATTCCATCGGAACTAATTGTAACATAATTTTTATTAATCCTTCCTTATTTAGAATTTATAATAATTATAACATTATTTGTTCATAAAAGGAATAATTAGGTCATATTATAATTAAAAAAGTTACTTTTATCTACTTTTTTAAAGTAAAATTTTAATAAATAAGTATAGTAATACTTAATTCATCCCATGGATATAGTTACTAAGATTCTACATTTTGTCAATATGAAATATATTAGAACTCTTTGATTCAATGAATTAAAGTTCTTATACTTATATATAATCACTTCTGCACACCTAAATAAGTTTTTCTATTTTTACATATCACTATATAAAATAGTGCTAGTATGCTGCTAAATAATATTAAAGAAGGTATAAAATATAAAACTTTTTTTGCTGGATTGCTTAGCATTCCTTGCATATCAACTTTTAACCAGCCTAATATAAATAAATTTGTTAGTTCACAAATTGATAATATTGAAAATTCAATCAATGTACAAAATATTGATTTATTAATGGTTATCTTATTTATTAAAACAGATATTACAATATAAATCATAATAAGAATAATACTATGTACTCCTAGATGAATTGGAAGCATTCTTACTAAATAAACAGTTATTGCATAGAGAATGCTTGATATAAACAAATTTTTTTTATCAATTTTCTTCTTTGTAAATAATAAACTTGCAAGAACAAATATAAATGCTTCTGGAATACCTCTACAAAAGAATTCAAAAACAGATAATTTTATCATACCAAAACATTCTCCCTTAAATACAATTTATTGTATATATATATTAATATATACATAAAAGTAATATTATTCTTAAACTATACTACTATTATACATAATAAATTTTTTATTTGCAAAAAAATAAACCCCATACAAAAATATGGAGTTTATCTTCCTAATTACCACTTTATTTACTTAAATACTCATGAATAGCGTTAGCAGCTTTCTTTCCAGCTCCCATAGCAAGTATTACTGTTGCAGCTCCTGTTACAGCATCTCCACCAGCATATACCCCTTCTCTAGAAGTTAAACCAGTTTCTTCTTGTGCTACTATACACTTTCTTTTATTAATTTCCAATCCTTTAGTAGTTGAAGATATTAATGGATTTGGTGATGTTCCAAGAGACATTATTACAGTGTCTACATCTATTACAAACTCTGAACCTGAAATTTCTACAGGTCTTCTTCTACCTGATGCATCTGGTTCTCCAAGTTCCATTTTCACACATTTCATGCCTTTAACCCAGCCATTTTCATCTGCTACAATTTCTACTGGATTTGTAAGAAGATCAAAAATTATACCTTCTTCTTTTGCATGATGTACTTCTTCTACTCTAGCTGGAAGTTCTGATTCTGATCTTCTGTAAACTATGTGTACTTCTGCTCCTAATCTTAATGCTGTTCTTGCAGCATCCATAGCAACATTTCCTCCACCTACTACAGCAACCTTTTT